>NZ_CP114287.1 GCF_027111295.1 Flavobacterium gelatinilyticum
GTTTCTTTTCTGCTTACATAATTAAACGTCAGCGCTGCAGAATTCCCATGTCGTAGACTTACAAAAAAACACCTGCACAAAAAGCGCAGATGTTTTTCCAGTAAAAATGAAAAAAGTAACGTGCAGGTAGTAATTCTTGTTTTGCCTTATTCAGCCGCTACGATATTTACCAGGTTTAAAGCAATATCATTCAGCAGGCAGTCGGCTTCTTTTTCTTCGGCCAGTGTCTGGGTTAATAATTTGGCAGCGTCATTTTCGCCAAGCGTTTTCGCGAAAGCGCATAAAGTGCCGTATGAAGCAATTTCGTAATGTTCTATTTTTTGCGAAGCAGCAATAATTCCTGCATCTCTAACTGCCCCCGGATTGGTTTCGAGCAGAATACTGTCGCCTTCTTTTAATAATCCGGCCATGGCTTCGCATTTTTTTCCTTCTGCTTTTTCTCCCAAGGTCTCAAAAACCTGATTTAATCTTTCGATCTGATTTTCAGTTACGGCCAGATGTTCTTCGATAGTACTTTTAAGTCCTGCCGCAGCTGCATTGGCAGCCATTTTTGGCAGGGCGGTTACCAATGCGTTTTCTGCCCAGTAGATGTCTTTCAGACTATCTATAAAAAGTTGTCTAAGTTCTGTTGCAGCATCAGGTGCCGGAACAATAACCAGATCCTTGTTTGTTTTTTTGGTTTTATTTTCTGCTGTTTGTTTTTCTGAATTTTTCATAATTTATTTTTTTTGAAATTAATTGTACAGGTTGGGTTCGCGCTGCCAGAAACGGTGTTGGGACATAGCGGTTATAAATTCCTGAGCAAATCCCGGCGAGGCAATGTCGCTTGTTAAAACAATACCGGAATCATAATTGGTCATTTCTGCAACAAAAGGAGCTCCGCTCACGATAGACGAAGCATCACCATCGGCACCAATAACTTTACAATGTTTGTAGGCATCGTTTAGAAACTCCATTACTTCGGGGTTTTCGGCCAGTTCGTTAAGCATAGTTCCGTGAGGTATGTAAACAGCATCAAATAATACTGACGATGCGGTTAGAAAACTAAAATCGGCAGCAATGGCGCCGCCGGAATCGGTTACAATAGATCCCAGATGCGGTGCAATGATGCATCCTTTTGCATCTTCTTTTTTAAGGGCTTTTTTTATGTTCATGACTGCTGCTTCAGAAACTCCGTCAGCACAAATTATAGCTGTTTTTCTGGATGCAATTGTAGGCGAATTGGTCGGGTTTTTAACCATACTCAAAGCATCCGAAGATTCTACAGCCTGTTCTACGGTTTGCGGTTCCTGATTGCCGCCTTCATTTTCAGGAGAAACTCCCTTATTAATTGGTGTTTCAAGAATTGGCGGTACAGTGGCACCCAGTCCCAGCGCTACTTTTTCTGCTAATTGTCTGTCAACCTGAGATAGCAGTCCCAGCATTCTTACCCGAATTGCGGTTGTTTCTACTTTTCCTAATTCAAAACGCAGGGCTTTTACAATATGGCTTTTTTCTTCATCGGTCTGGCTGTTGAAGAATAGTTTTGCCTGTCCGAAATGATCATTGAAACTTTCGCTTCTTTCTCTTACCTTATGAGCGTCAATTCGTTCGTTGAAGCTTGAGAAACCGCCTTCGGCAATTTTTGCCTGATACGGACAGCCGCCTCCAAGTGAGTTTGGGTGATAACTTACGCGTCCTGTATTGATTTCCTGGCGCATATGTCCGTCGCGCTGATTGTTGTGAATTGGCGCGACGCTTCGGTTAATTGGGATTTCGTGAAAGTTTGGACTGCCTAATCTTGATAACTGTGTATCGGTATAAGAAAATAATCTTCCTTGTAATAACGGATCATTGGTAAAATCAATTCCCGGTACAATATGCCCCGGATGAAAAGCGATCTGTTCTGTTTCGGCAAAGAAATTATCCGGATTTTTGTTCAGTACTATTCTTCCCACAATCGTTACGGGAACAATTTCTTCCGGAACAATCTTGGTTGGATCCAATAAATCAAAATCGTATTTGTGTTCGTCTTTGTCTGGGATTATCTGCACGCCTAATTCCCATTCCGGGAAATTCCCCATTTCTATGGCTTCCCATAAATCTTCTCTGTGAAAATCAGGATTTTTTCCTGAAATTTTCTGAGCTTCATCCCAGGCAACGCCATGTGTTCCTAATTTGGGTTTCCAGTGAAATTTTACAAAAACCGATTGTTCCTCGGCATTTACGAATCTAAAGGTATGTACTCCAAATCCTTCCATCATTCTGTAACTTCTGGGAATAGCACGATCAGACATTACCCACATAATCATGTGCATAGATTCCGGCATCAGCGAAATAAAATCCCAAAAGGTATCGTGTGCAGAGGCGGCCTGAGGCATTTCGTTGTGGGGTTCCGGTTTTACGGCGTGTACCAGATCCGGAAACTTTGAAGCATCCTGTATAAAGAATACCGGAATATTATTGGCAACGAGGTCGTAAATTCCTTCCTGAGTGTAGAATTTAACAGCAAATCCTCTCGCATCGCGGGCAAGATCTGTAGAACCTCTTGATCCGGCCACGGTAGAAAATCTTGCAAATACGGGTGTTTTTTGCCCTTTTTCCTGCAAGAATCCTGCTTTGGTCAATTCAGGAATCGGGTTAGTAACTTCAAAAAAACCGTGAGCGCCTGAACCTCTGGCATGAACGATTCTTTCAGGAATTCTCTCGTGGTCAAAATGTGTTATTTTTTCTCTAAGAATGAAATCTTCTAACAGGGAAGGACCTCTTTCTCCGGCTTTCAGCGAATTGTTATCATCATTAATTCGGACACCCTGATCTGTAGTCAGGAATTTATTTGTGCCGTCCGATTTGTTAATTGATAAATCACGTTGTTTTTCGTCTTGAAAATTTTTCATAAAATATCTTATTAGTTAAATGCTCTTTGAAATTTTATGGATGTTTACTTGCAGATTTATAGTGAGTTACAAGTTTGTAAATATCCAGTTTATCAAAGTTAACTGATAAGATTATGATGTGTTTATAAAATTAGAATTGTAAATTCTACAATTGCCATAAGTAAAATAAGACGAAAAACAAGCTGCGAAATATTCTTAAATCCAGTCATCTCCAACTTTATAATCGTCCGGAAGATAGGTAAGATACTGGACCATTCTTGGGTTTTCTCCCCGGTTTGGAGTAGCGCAATGCGGGAGTCTGCTGTCCCAGATTATAAAATCGCCCGCATTTCCGGTTATAGGCTTTGGTGTTAAGGTCTGGAGGGCTTTTTCCCTCGGATTTTCGCCGGGTTTTAATTCGTCGAGCCACTGATCGATTTGGTTATGAAAACCCGGTACGCAATGAAAAGCACCATCATTTGAACCGCAGTCTGTCAAATAAAAGAGTCCTTGTAAATTATGACTGAACGGACGCTTTAAATTGGTATCCCAATGCAGTCCGCTTCCTAAAAAAACAAATTGTTCATTTTCAGGCGGATTAAAACTAACCTTATCAATGACTTTATAAATTTTAGTGGTTTTATACAGCTGTTCGTATGCTTTTTTTACCCTTGGTGATAATCGGTTTTTGTTTAAGGTTTCATGATCAGAAAAATTAAGCATTAAACCCTTTTGGTTTTTATGGCGTTTATACCAGTTTTCTCTGCTGCCTGGATCTATTTCTAAATAATCCCAGATTGCCTGCTGTGTGTTTCGGCAATCTTCTTTAGAAATGGCTTCTTTAACGATAACATACCCGTTTTCATTCCAGAATTTAAGATCTTCTTCTGAAAGAACATTCTCTGTCAAATCTTCACTTTCAGTATTTACGGTTCGCTGCCTTTTAGTTATCCATGTTTTGAAAGTCTCAAATTCGGGTCTTTCATGAAATAAATACTGCAGAGTGTCTTCCATGCCAATTCCGAGCTGGTATAACGTTTTTACTTCGTTATCCCAATTATTTGAAACGTTTTTAGAAATGTCTTCTGACGGATGTACAGAACGTTTCCATAATCCTTCGAGTATTGTCCAGGGCATATTTTTCAGGGTTTAAGATTAAACAGAAGGTTTCAAAAATAAAGTTTTTAAAGTTTTCTCTTTAAAGTAGAAATACCTGTTATTTCTTTTTTTACAATTTTTCTGATTTTATTCAGGCTATTTGACTGATCCTGAATTTAGTTTTGTATTTTGGTCTTGGTTAATATGGATCGATCCGGTGAAATGAAAAACACGTATTGAAAAACAGTTCCGCTGGAACGGTTCATATAAAACGCAATTCCAAGTTGACAACATTTTTTACAAATATTTTTTAAACATTAATTAAACTTATACATAAAAAACGATGCCCCAAAATCCTTCCCCCGAAGATGTAAAGAAAGTTTTTGATCTCTATTTTAATGCTGATATCAACATTTGGAAAGGATTCTCGGAAAAAATTAAAGTACGGAATTTCCAAAAATCAGAAATTATAAAAGAATACAATGAGATCGAAAAGTACCTTAATATTATCATTAAAGGTTCTGCCGGATTATTTGTATGGGGCGGTGACAGGGATATTTGCATTAATCTGCTTTACGAAAACAGTTTTTTGAGTGATTATCTTTCTTTCCTGAACCAAAAACCGACAGTTATGAAAGCCGAAGCTCTGGAAGATGTTACTTTATGGTCTATCAGTTACAATGATTTAAATGAGCTTTACGGTCGTTCTGAAACAGGGCTGCGGATTGGTAAGGCCATTTCGGAAATGCTGTATATCCGAAAGCAGGAAGAACAAATCAGCCTTTTAACACTGACGCCGCAGGAACGTTATTTAAAACTTATCGAATCGCGTCCTGCTATAGTACAAAGAACTTCTTTAAAAATTATCGCTTCTTATCTTGGACTTACTGCAGAAAGTTTAAGCCGTATCCGTAAGAGGGTGATGGAAAAATAATAGAAAAAATATTATAAAAGTAATTTCTTACCCAAAGTCAATTTTATTTCAGTCCGGGGTTAGTAAGTTTGTCTAGCTAATCAAAAACAAATACGAATCAAATCCCACAATTATGAAAAGTAAAATTAACTTTAAAGCCATTGCAGTTTATTATATAATAGCGCTTATATGCAGATATTTAGCCGTTAAAACAAATCTTTTGGCCGGAATCGAAAACGGGTATATTGTTATTCTGCTTCGCGGAGTTGGACCGGCTTTGGGCGCTTTTGCTGCGATCAAAATATTTTCGATTAAAAACGGAATGTCATTAAAAGGATTTTACAAAAATACCCTGATTCCGTTTGCGGTATACTGGCTTCTTCCTGCATTTTTGATCGCCGGAGTATATTACTTTACAGCGGGTAAATTTCCTGTTTTATTAATGTTTACCGTTTTAGTTTACGGACTTTTAGAAGAAATAGGGTGGCGAGGTTTTCTTCAGGAAGAACTAAAATCGCTGCCGGTTTTTACATCAACTTTAATTATTGGTTTAATGTGGTTTTTGTGGCACTTAAATATAGATATGACGACAAGCAATATGGTTTTCCTTGGTATTATCTTTTTTGGAACCTGGGGAATCGGGAAAATATATTCGAAAACAGCTTCGCTTCTGGCTGTTGCAGGCGTACATTCGCTGAATAACTTTTTTAGAGAAGGACTGCATGATACAGAACTTATCCTGATTGTAGTTTTACTGGTAATCTGGATTGCTTTTGTTATTTTTTATGACAGAAAAAAGAAAACTGTTTTAGCTCAGGAAGCCGTATGATTTTAGCCATTTTTTATTTTTTAACAGGATTAATAACGATGCTGTTCGGGAATTAAATTTTTCTCTTTCAGTTTACTGATGATAGTTATTATTTTTTCAGATACAGGAATATCGCCGATTAATTCCAAAACGGGTGAATCTGTTTTTTCCAGCCACGATTTATGCGCGTTTAAAGTTCTGTTGGCAATTCCTGTATCAAAATCATAATCGTGAGCCCATTTTACAAATTCCTCATATTTTTCTTTTCTCAAAGAATCGGTATAAATCAGGTCTCCGTAACGTTCCAGTTCACGATTTTTAAGACGTTGCATTCTAATTTCATTCGGGAGATGGAGAAAGACTATTAAATCGAAAACCGGAAAAATATTTTCTCCCCAATGAATGATTGAACCGCCCAGAATAAAATTTTTACTCTCGTTTAATGCTTTAGAAATACGGGTATTCCTTTCTTCGGGATTTCTTTTTATAGTAAATGGCGGCTCTGTTTCTTCCCAGAAATAAGCATCACTGTCAAAATAGTCAAGGTTTAGTTTTTCTGCCAATGCTTCTCCTAAAGTAGTAACACCGCTTGCTGATGCGCCAAAAATATGCAGTTTCATAAAAAGAATAATTTACTGATAATGAATTGAGAATAGAATATGAGCAAAGATATTAATTATCATTTCAGGATTCTGTTTTGATTTTTTATGACTGAGGTTTGAAAAAAGGAGTTTTATTTTTAATTTTAAAATTCTAATATTTAAACAATTCAAAATGCCCTGGAATCCTGACATCTATAATAAGTTTAAAAATATTCGTTTTCAGCCTTTTTACGATCTTATTGATTTAATCGAAGACAATGGCAAAATGCAGAGCATAGATTTAGGATGCGGTACAGGCGAACAGACGTACATTCTTTCTGAGAAATTTGAGTCGGCGCAGTTTATCGGAATTGATTCTTCAGAAGAAATGCTGGCAAAATCACAATCACTTAAAAATGAACGTTTAGATTTTAAACAGGGAACGACAGAAGATATTATAGCTTCCGGGCAAAAATGGGATTTGATTTTTAGCAATGCCGCTTTGCAATGGTCAGATGATCATCACAAATTATTTTCTTCGCTTATAAATCTGGTGAATGAAAACGGACAGTTTGCGGTTCAGATGCCTGTTCAGGCCGAAAATATTCTAAACAAAATTTTACTCGATTTGGTTCAGGAAGAACCGTATAAAAGTCAGTTAAAAAACTGGAAAAGAGAATCTCCATTGTTGAGTATAGACGAGTACGCCCAGATTTTATTTGACAGCGGACTCGAAAATATCCAGATCATGCAGAAAGTGTATCCTATTATTGCCGATGATGCACAGCAGCTGCTTGATTTTATATCAGGTTCGGCTTTGATTCCGTATATCGAAAGACTCACAATCGAACAACAGCAGCCTTTTATCAGCGAGTACAAAAAACGTATCGAAAAAGCTTTCCCGAAATTCCCGGCGATTTATGCTTTTAAACGATTATTGTTGTACGGAAAGAAAAAATAGACGTTTTATTTTTCGAGTATTTCTTCGATGATTATTTTCTGTACTTCGGCTGGTTTTTCTGTAAGTACAGAATGTCCTGCGTCTTTAAATGAAAACAACTTCTTTTTAGGAGCTTTTATAACCTCAAAATATTGTTTTGCAATGCCAAAGTTGGTCTGTAGATCTTTTTCTCCCAAGAAGAAATAAACCGGACATTTGAGCTGAGGCAGTTCGGTAATAAGATTTTGCCGAATGGCTTTATTCCATGTTGGCAGCCAGATATCCGACCATGATTTTAGATATTCCTTTAAAGCCGTTGTATCTTGTGGAGAAAAAGGATGTCCATCATAATCAAACATCCATTTTCTGGAATAGTAGATCTGCTGCGAATCTCCAAACGGAATTTTTATTGTTTTCAGTTCTTTCAGCGCTTGTACATTATTTTTTTCTTTGGCGTTAATTTCTAGTTTATCCAGCAGTAATTGTTCGCTTTTGGTTTGATTTATCATAGGGCTGAAAGCAAGATAAGCGTACAAAAGTTCAGGATGTCTGGCGGCCATTTTGAAACCCAGAACTGTTCCCCAGGATTCTCCCACGAGATACAGTTTCTTTTTATTAAATTTTTTTAAAAGCTGTGTAATTACTTCATGAGTATCATTTACCATTAAATCTAGCGTAATGGGAACCGAAGTCTTGTTTAAAGCCAGTGTTTTACCGCTTTCACGCTGATCCCACTGAATTACCATAAAATGCTGCTGGAGCATATTACTGAATGTTTCTGCCTGTTTCATTCTGGAACTGCCCGGACCGCCGTGCAGAAACAAAATCAACGGAGCATCTTTAAGACCCTTATACGAAACGGCCTGTTTTATTTTTCCAATTGTTAATGTATCCAGAGTTTGGGCTTGTGTAAACGTAACACCTGCTGAGAAAGCGAGGCAGAAAGCAATAAAACGAAATTGGTTTTTCATATAAGAGGCTTTAAATCAGTTTTATAAATGCTAATTTATAAAAAAAGTCTTATGATGAACGTACCTTTGTATTAATTTATTGATAGTTTTAGTGCGTTATGCTTTTTATCCTAAGGATATATCATAAGAAACATAAAAGCAAATAAGTTAACCAGCAGGACAACCCCGTAAACAATATTCGATTTTCCTTTGCTTAAAGACAGCATTACCGTAAAAACCGAAAGCGCCAGCAGTACAATCGATTTTATATCGAGTCCGAGGATAATAGGCATATCCATAATAATACAAACCACGGCCACACTCGGAATCGTAAGTCCAATACTTGCAAGAGCTGAACCCAACGCTAAATTAAGACTCGTCTGAAGTCTGTTTTTTCTTGCCGCTATAATGGCCGCTATGGCTTCGGGCAGTAAAATAATCATGGCTATAATAACCCCAACGAGACTTTTAGGCAGGTGATAACTTATAATAATACTTTCGATTGCAGGAGATAATGTTTTGGCCAGCAAGACTACAATTCCTAAACTGACTAATAAAAATACCAGACTGACAGCGAAGACTTTATTTGAAATTTCAACCGGTTCGGTTTTTTCACTATCAGCAGTTCCGGTAAGGAAATACTGTCGGTAGCCTTTTGTTTGTGCAAACAAAAACGAAGAATAAATAACAATACAGGCAATAGAAGCAAAAATAAGCTGAGGCATGGAATAATATGAACCGTGAACACTTTCGGTAAAAGTGGGAAATACCAGTGTAAATACGATAATCGAAACCAGCGAAACCAGGCCGATTGTTACGGAATTTGTTGAGAAATTAGGTTCGTAATGTCTTAGACTGCCAATTAAAAGGCACAAACCAATAATTCCGTTCAGGATAAGCATGGTTGCGGCGTAAACGGTGTCTCTTGCTAATGAAGCGGCTTCAGAACCTTCAGAAATCATCAGCGAGATAATAATAGAAACTTCAATAACAGTTATAGATATAGCAAGAATAATAGTTCCATATGGCTCTCCAACACGTTCGGCAATAATTTCAGAATGATGTACGGCCGACATTACGCTTAGTATCAACAGTACGCTGGCCAGAATCTGGAAAATACTGCTGTTGTCGACAAGTCCGCTGAAAAAGAGAATCCACGATAATACCGGAATAATAACTGACCATTGAAGTAATTGTTTCATATAGTGTTTTTTAATAGGCTGAATAAATTTGTTCTATTGTCGTACTGCACGATTTTTTTAGAATCCGTAATATAGCGATTTTATGGCGATAAACCTTGTCAATTTGGAACATAAAGCGAATTCTAATGGAATTTTAATGTTAGAATTGCATAAAAGAAATACGATAGTCTGTTTTTTTCGTTATCTGATTTATGTAAATTAGCATAAGACAAACCTGACTGAAAAGAAATAATGAAAAGAGTAATTTTAAATCTTGCCGTAACGCTTGATGGTTTTATTGAAGGTACAAACGGAGAAGTAGATTGGTGTATCATGGATAGTGATATGAACTTTGATGCTTTTTTAGAAAGTATTGACACCATTTTTTACGGAAGAGTAAGTTACGATGCCTGGGGAAATTATCAGCCTGAAGAAAATGCAGATAATGCCGAAAAGAAATTATGGGAAGAAATTCATTCAAAAAATAAAATTGTTTTTTCGAGTGAAAACAGAGAGGATGAAAGAGCCGGTTTTATTTCGTCCGGCATTGCAGAAAAAGTAACTGCGTTAAAGAAACAAAACGGAAAAGATATCTGGCTTTACGGCGGTGCCGGTTTAATTAAAACTTTTATCGATCTCGGCCTTGTAGATGTCTATCAAATATCGGTTCATCCTACTGTGCTGGGAAGCGGAAAGCCGTTGTTTGAGGATTTAAAAAATAGAATAAACCTTAAACTTAGCAATACCAGAGTATTTAAATCCGGCGTTGTCGAACTTACTTATATTCCGCAATAAAAAAGTTGTTTAATAAGAAAACAGATGATATGAATAGAGATTTTAAATTAATCATAATCCTGTTTACAGCTTTTCTGCCTATAGCGGTTTCTGCTCAGTTTCAGGAAAACTTATCAAAAAATATCACGCTGAGTATCAATGAAAATATCGAAACGTATTTTTTTGCCGAAAAACTTGCCGTGGAGCATATAGGTTATTATGTATTTAGCAATAAGGATTCAAATTACGACCATCAGCCTCTTGTAAGCCATTCTTTTGAGCATTTTAAAAAATGGAAGGACAGCGAAACGGTTTTAAAAATTGCAGATTTACTAACAAAACTTCGTCCTGTTTTAAGTGACAATTCGCAGATCCTGGAATATCTGTGGTATTGCAAACCTTTTCCTGAAAAGGGATTTCGTTATGAGCTTCCTAAAAGTGCCGCTATTAATGACAGTGTTCATTATCCGGGTGCAAAAGTTTTAACAGCAGAATTGACTAATCTTTTAATTTCATTTTATAAAGAAACCAAAGCAGGCGGGTACATTCGCCAGAATAAAAAGTATTACAAAGGTGCTATGAATGAAGCATCAAAATATATAGCTGTAAAATCGATTCCGTTTGAAGAACAGTGGTACGGACAAAAATTTTCTGGTTATGCTTTTATTCTCATGCCCGGAATGCCTATTCCGCATGGTGAAGATAATTACCGAGCCTTTGGTAATATGCTCATAACACCAAAAGGACAAGAACCGGCCATGGTTTTCAGTTCAAGTGTAATGGTGGATAAAAAAGAAAAATTATCCGATTATAAAAAGTTCGGTTTCGATAATCAGCAGGTTACAAGGTTGTTGACCGTTCATGAATTAGGGCATTCTTTTGTGAATCCGCTTTTAAAGGATTTTAAGAAGGAAATTCAAAGAGATTCACTTTTGCTTACGCCAAAATTGAAAAAGCATTTGGAAACCTCTTATATATTCAGCTGGGAAAATTGTATTACAGAGCATCTCGTTCGTCTGGGAGAAATTAGAACCGCTAAATTAATGAATGATACTGTAGAGGAAGAACGTTTACGAAAAGAACATACCGTAACATTGGGTTTTGTCCTGCTTCCTTTTTTAGAAGAGATAATTGTAAAATATGAATCAGACCGAAAGACCTATCCTGATTTTAAAAGTTTCCTCCCCGTTATATTTGAATCGCTTGAGACGCTGAAACCTGAAGACATTGACAAACTTATTCAAACCTGAAACTTCAAACTTGAAACCTGAAACCTGAAACAAAAAAAACTGTTCATAACATGTTGATAAATAATAGTTTGCCAACTGTGTTAAATAAATTTTTCGAATGCTTAATTATTATAAATTTATAATTGAATGATCGTTAACTATTTAAAAATATTAACCAATGGAAAGAGCTATAAAATTGCAGGTTCGCAAGGAACTGGATGGGAAACAACAATTAAATATTATTAAACTTAAAGGGACTTTGATATCAAAAGGTTTCACCGAAATTATACATATAAGCGATCAGGATGATGAATTTCATATTAATTCATTCGAAACCGCAATGGAATCCCGACGCGAAGTAAAAGAATTTATTCAGGATTTTATCAACAAGGAAAATCTCACTAATACTATAAGTGTTTTAGTGTAATTAGTAATTTGTCAGCTTTGAATGCTGTTTAAGCAATCGTGCTGACAAATACCGGGTCCGGAGTACAATTTTCTGTAGTTTCATCCCAGTCTCCCCAGTCACCGTTATACTTTTTAATAAATACCAGTTCGTTATTATCTCCTGTACTAAGACAGGTTTGATACGGACATGTACTAGATTTTTCGCTGTAAGTTGTTTTTGAAGTTTCCATCGCTTTAGTATTTAGAAGTGTACTGTCAAAATTACAAACTAATGCATATCAGTTTGTTACAGTACAATTGGCTTTGGTTTCAAAATTTACATGCCGCCGTCATCCGTACAAACGAAAGTATTAGTTTAGCTTTTCGGTAGTTTCCATGCGAAGGCAGTACTCACTTCCCAGATAAAGTGGATTTCCATGTTTCTCAGACCAGAATCCGTCTAGTATATCGCGGTTCATACAGCGATAAACCGCAACGCCTTTATATGTTTTATGGTCATCTCCTTTATAACTGAAATTAATCACCAGAATATTATCCTTAAAAAAGCCGTGTCCTTTTTGTTCCTGAGTTCCGTTTATAAGCCAGTTTGCAATTATACGGTTATTCGGGTCTAAGGTTAAAGTCAAAATGCCTTTATAACTCATTTGGTTTCCCTCATCCTGATTACTTCCTGAAATGGCATATCTGCCTGCTAAATCTTGTATCGTCATGTGTTTTCAAAAAATTGAGATGCAAATATAGGAAGGAATTTGTAAAGGAGTGACAAAGCTGCAAAGCGTCATAGGACCAAAGTTTTTTATTATAGAGTAACTATAAAGTTGTCATTTAGGCTGTAGGGAGAAATCACACAAGCAACTCCGTAACGTAATTGTCAATCTTTGTCGATCCCCGTGTGTGATTTCTCCCTCCGGTCGAAATGACAAACTGTAAAAAAACTGTACGTCTTTTGCGGTAAACCCCTGCAGAACTCCAATTCTTAATTAAACTTATATCTCTTATATGGTTCCAAAAACATTCATCAAAAATGCATTTTTTATTTCTTAATCTAGGTTAATCAATCACCAGGCATAACCGAAGTAAATTTGTAAAAGAAAAATCAATAACAATTTAATACATCAAAATACCATGGAAAATAGAATTTTAGGCTTACACCATATTACTGCAATTGCAGGTGACGCTAAACGCAACTTTGACTTTTATTCAAAGATTTTAGGATTACGTTTCATTAAAAAAACCGTCAACTTTGATGACCCGGGAACGTATCACTTCTATTTTGGAGATGAAATAGGAAGTGCCGGAACTATCTTAACTTTTTTTCCTTGGGGAGAAGGAATCCAGCAGGGAAGAAAAGGTTCAGGAATGGCAACCGAAATTGGGTACTCAGTTCCAAAAGGAAGTCTGGATTTCTGGCAGAAACGTTTCGAACAATACAATGTAATCTACAATAAACCGGCTGAAAAATTCGGAGAAAAATATTTGACTTTTCTTGATCCGGACGGATTAAAACTGGAATTAATCGAATCTAAAACAGAAGATAACAGAAAAGGCTGGGAAACCGATGAAGTAAAAGCAGCTGCAGCAACAAAAGGATTTCATAACATTACTTTGACTTTAAACGATATTAAACCAACCGCTGCGGTATTAACAGAAATTTTTGGTTACAAATTGATCGATCAGGATGTAAACCGTTACCGTTATGCAACAGATGCCGTAGAAAATGCTGCAATTGTTGACCTGGTAGAATTAGCTGATGAAAAAAGAGGTTTAAATGCTAACGGAACCGTTCACCACGTGGCGTTCAGAGTAAAAAATGACGAAATTTTGATGCACTTCCGTGAAAAAGTCGAAGAATACGGATTATCAATTACACCGCAGATTGACAGACAGTATTTCCATTCTTTGTATTTCAGAGAACCGGGCGGCGTGTTATTCGAAATTGCAACAGATAACCCAGGATTTACAGTAGACGAAAGTTTAGAAGAATTAGGACAGAACTTAAAACTTCCGGCACAATACGAGCCACAGAGAAAACTTATCGAAGAACATCTGGTAAAAATTAATTAATTCTGACCCGTTAGGAGAGCATATAATTTTAGCATAATGTTGTAAAGAATTGCATCCAAGCGGGTTAATTCAAAATTTTAGTATATTAGAATCATCTAAGAAATTGATTATTAATTTAAAACACTACTCATGATTACGTACAAGAATGTTTTTTTACTCGGTTTAGCAGCACTGTTTTTAACAGCATGCAATAAAGAAAAAGCCTTAGAAAAGGAGAACTCAACAGTTAATGCTTATTTGACAGATACCACATCGGGTATAAAAACCGGAGGCGTGCAGGTTGTACAAATCAATACACCAAAAGGAAAATTCAATGTATGGACAAAGAGAATAGGAAATAATCCGAAAATCAAGTTACTGCTCCTGAACGGAGGTCCGGGAGCAACTCATGAGTATTTTGAATGTATGGAAAGTTTTCTTCCAGCAGAAGGCATCGAGTTTATTTACTACGATCAGCTGGGGACGGGGAATTCAGACAATCCGGATGATACATCCCTTTGGGATCTGCCTCGTTTTGTTGAAGAGGTAGAACAGGTGCGTCAGGCCTTAAAACTGGATAAAGACAACTTTTATCTCTTAGGGCATTCATGGGGTGGTATTCTGGCATCACAATATGCACTTAAATATCAACAGCATTTAAAGGGACTTATTATTTCGAATATGATGATGAGCGCCATAGAATATGATAAATATGCCGATGAGGTTTTAGCCAAACAAATGGACCCGAAAGCTCTGGAAAGAATAAGGGAAATCGAAAAAAAGAAAGATTTCCAGAACCCGGAATACATGGAGCTGCTGTTACCGAATTTCTATGCCAAACACATCATGCGTGCCGATCCTGATTCATGGCCGGAACCTATAAACCGTTCTTTCAGTAAAATCAATCAATCGTTGTATGTTACCATGCAGGGACCAAGCGAATTCGGTCTTTCGGGAAAACTTGAAAAGTGGGATATTACAAAAGAACTCCCAAAATTGACGGTCCCAACTTTGTCCATTGGTGCAAAATACGATACAATGGATCCGGAACACATGAAATGGATTGCCTCTCAGGTTAAAAACGGAACGTATTTGTACTGCGAAAAAGGAAGCCACATGAGTATGTACGACGATCAGGATACTTATATGAACGGACTGATTAAATTTTTAAAAGACACAAATAAAAAAACAAACTAGAAGTTTGAGCAATAAACTTCATTATAAAAGATATGGAAACAATAAAACTGGAATTAGACGAAAAAAAACACGGTGCTTTTAATCTTTACGCAGATGATAAAAAACTGGGAGAAATGACCGTAAGCATTAAACCTGATCTATTGACCGTTTACCACACAGGTGTTGAGCCGGAAGGAGAAGGAAAAGGATATGCTAAAAAACTTCTGGAAGAAATGACGACGTATGCACGTGCCAATAACTTAATGGTATTACCGCTTTGTCCGTATGTACATGCCCAGTTCAAAAGACATCCGGACGAATATGCGGATATCTGGAAGAAATAATTAAAAACAAAAATCATGAATTTAGAAAATATAACAGCCGGAGTGCCTTTAAAAGAAGCCAAAAAAGCATTGATACTTCTTCATGGAAGAGGTGCCGGTTCCAACGATATACTGTCAATAGCAAGACATCTTAAAGTAGAAGATTTTGCTTTGGTTGCGCCACAAGCCGAAAACAGAACCTGGTATCCGTATTCGTTTTTAGCGCTTATTGAAGAAAATGAACCTTTCTTATCTAATTCGCTCGAAACGATTTCAAAGATTGTAACAGGACTTGAAGAAAACGGCATTACAAAAGAGAACATTTATTTCCTCGGCTTTTCGCAGGGCGCTTGTCTGGCCTTAGATTATACAACACGAAATGCAGCCAGATATGGCGGTGTGGTGGCTTTTACCGGCGGACTTATAGGCGATCAGGTTTACAAAGATCATTATAAAGGAGATTTTGCAAATACTCCCGTTTTTATTGGTACCAGCGATCCTGATTTTCATGTCCCGGTAGAACGAGTAAATGATACCGAAGTTTTTCTGCAAAGTATGGGAGCTTTGGTTACTAAAAAAATCTACCCGGATATGGGACATACGATTAGTCAGGATGAAGTAGATCTGGCAAATGAACTTGTTTTTACAAAAAAATAATGATCACCATAACCCGAATTTACAGCGATGCCAATGGCGAAAGTCATTTTGAAGATTTTGAAGTTCCGTTGAAAAACAACGGTGACATCGGGTTTTTATCTGATGATGAACTTGTTCATTCAATTGTTTTCAGGGAAGTTAACCCTTCATATGATTACGATTTTCACAATGCACCGGACCGTCAGTATATTATTCTGCTGGACGGAGGGGTAGAAATTGAAACTTCTTTGGGAGACAAAAGAATTTTTAATACCGGTTCAATTCTGCTGGTTGAAGATACAACCGGAAAAGGTCACAAAACAAAGAATATTGAACAAAAACTCAGAAAGTCAATATTTATTAAATTATAAAAGAAACAGCTCCTGAATTCAATATTCCGGAGCTGTTTTATTTTGATTGAAATAGTATTAATTACTTTTTGCTTTCAGCCATTCGTTTACATCATTAAACATCTGTTGATTAACCGTGTGGCCTTCTTCATACGAATGAAATTCAGGTTTGATGTTTTTAGTTGTAAGATATTCAAAAGCATCAACAGCATATTGATGGTTAAGAACTGCATCTTGTTTACCGTGTGAAATAAAAACTTTTAGTTTTTCAAGTTTGGATGTTTTGGCTTCAAAAGGTTTGATTTCCGGTAAAAGACGGCCGCTCATTACGGCAATTCCTTTTACTTTTTCAGGAGCTGTAAGCGCCGTGCTGTAACTCATAATACCGCCCTGACTAAATCCCATCAGGAAAACTTTTTCAGGATCAAAATCAATTTCTTTTTTCAGATCTTCTATAAAATCAATTAACAGAAGCCGGGAACTTTCAGCCTGTTTCTCGTTAATCTGTGGTTTTCCGCCAGAAAAATCAACCTGAAACCAGGCATAACTTCCCGCTCCAAAAGTAAGCGGACCTCTAGCTGAAACTACAACAAAATTATCCGGAAGGGCAGGAGCAAAAGAAAAAAGGTTCTGCTCATTTCCTCCCACGCCATGCAGTAAAATAACCAAAGGCGGTTTTGTCGTTTTTATTTTAGGCTGTCTGACCAAATAAAACAATTTGGTGTTTTCTGTATTGGTATTCATAATCGTAAAACTGAAGATTGTAAGTAGTGCCAGAATCCCAAAGGAGATTCCAAAAGATTTTTTTATTCTCATGCCTTGTCTATTTTTACAGACAGCATATTTAGAGATCCTGCTACTAATTTGTCGTTAAAAATAGTGGCTTTTTCATCTTTTTCCCTTAGACCTAAAGTGTATAAAAGCGGTAAATAATGTTCAGGTGTTGGTATTGAAAGCAGGAACTCTTTTCCCTGTTTGTTAAAATTAATAAGAGAATTATGATCATGCTCTACGATCATTTTTTTCATTTTTTCGTTGGCAATATGAGCCCATTCGTACCCATAACCCGGAACCATCATTTTATCCCAGGCTGCGAGCTGTAAATTGTGCACCGTGTTGCCGCTGCCCACAATCAGAACGCCTTTGCGTCGGAGTGCAGCCAGTTCTTTTCCTAATTCATAATGATAGGATGCCGGTTTGGTATAATCGATACTCATTTCGATAATCGGGATATCGGCATTTGGGTATAGGAATTTCACCACTGTCCAGCAGCCGTGATCCAGACCCCAGTCATTACTTAATCCAACCGAAGTTGAAGTGATTAATTTTTGAGTTTCCAACGCCAGCTCAGGACTTCCGGGCGCAGGATACTGCACGTCAAAAAGCGCCTGAGGAAAACCGCCGAAATCATGAATTGTAGGTGGCTGCTGCATGGCTGTTACAAATGTTCCTCTGGTTTCCCAATGGGCAGAAATACAAAGTATCGCCTTTGGTTTTGGCAATGATTTGGCTATTTGCTGAAAACCCTGTGTAAAGTTATTATCAGCCAGTGCGTTCATCGGATTACCGTGTCCTAAAAACAGAACCGGCATTCGTTCTGTTGCACCAAAAGTGTCAACAGCAGTTTTAAGTGAGCTCAGTTTCATAGCTGCAGCTCCAATAGGTAATAGTGCCATGGTTTTTAGAAAATCTTTTCGATTCATTTTATTATTGTTGCTTAAAAAGTATCTTTTATTGTGATACAAAGTTGCAGCTAATTACAATGAAAGTGGTAACGATTTTCGGAAGAAAGGTTGTGTTTTTAAGAAAGAAGCTTCTGCATTTCGTCCCTGAACTCCGTTGGAGTCATTCCGGATTTGCGCTTAAAAGCGTGTGTAAAATAGGTTTTTTCATTAAAGCCGAGTTCATAGCCTATAGCCGCCACATTCATATCGGTGGTCATTAAAAGGTTTTTGGCTTCGGTAAGTTTTCGGGTTTCAATAATTTCCGAAACACTCTGCTGTAAAATGGCCTGACAGATGAGGTTTAAATTTCGGGACGACATAAAAAGTTTATCGGCATAAAAATTTACATCTTTGGAATCTTTATAATGCTCTTCTAATAACCGAAGAAAATTTTTAAAAGTAGAGCTTTGTATTTTTTTAGATTCGTCGTTGTTGAGGTTCAACTTTCGGCGCTCTGATTCAATAATCGTAAAAAGTGCGCTGAGCAATTGTTTGATAACCGCCAGATCCGGTGCTTCCTGCGAATATTCATCAAAAATGATTCGGCACAGCATATCCAGTTTTTCATAACACTGATTACTCTGCAGACTTATGTTGGCTTTATCATGAAACGACGCGTAAAGACTGAAAGTGGTTTCGGCAATAAATTCGCTTTTAAAACGAATAACCCACATATCGCATTCACCATCTTTGACAAGAGGTTTTGCTCTATGAATTTTTCCCTGCGTAACAAAGCTTATAAAAGGCGCTTCGATTAATTTAGAATCAAAATCTATAAAATGCTCAAGCATGCCTTTGTTCCCAATAATCAGTTCTTCAAAATTATGGGCATGCGGTTCGTTTACAGACTGCATGATCTTTTCAGATTCGGCAGCAGTAATGCAGAACATTTTAAAAATCTCTGTCATGGTATTTTTTTTGGAGTTTTAAAGGTAGGTATTTTTTTGAAAGTTTAGTTTTTAGAAAAAAAATCCCTTTAAACCCAAAGGCTAAAGGGATGTTTAAAAAGAATAGTTTTAACTCAATGACAGATATGAATACGTTTTATATGAGTTTGATTACGACAATTTCATTTCATCTAATTATTTTATTGTAAAAAACTACATTTCAATAATAATAAACTCGCTTCTTCGGTTCATTTGATGTTCTTCTTCAGAACATTTTACGCCATCGGCACATTTATTTACAAGCTGTGTTTCTCCGTAACCTTTTCCGGTTAAACGGTCAGAAGTTACGCCGTTATCTGCCAGCCATTTTATGATCGATTTGGCTCTTTTGTCTGATAAGGCCTGATTGTATTTATGTGACTGACGGCTGTCTGTATGCGAACGAATATCAAGTTTCATGGTTGGATATTGCTGCATGACCTGGAGTACTTTTTCTAAATCAAGTGCCGCCTCCGGACGAATATCGGCTTTGTTCAAATCAAAATAAATGGTTTTGATTCCCACAAATTTACCCAGATCATCTCCAATCGTTACTTTGGCTTTGGTGCTTTCCAATACTATGTCGGTATTTGTTGTTCCGTTTTCTTTTTTGATAGAAACGGATTGTTCTTTGGACGCATAATTTTCTTTTTCGGCTCTAATCGAATACACGTTTCCGCAGGTTACAGCAAAAGTAAATCGTCCGTTTTCATCTGAATTTATAGTATTAAGCAGCTGATATTTTGCATCGAATAAACTTATGGTACTGTTTGGTAAAATAGTACCCGAAGCCAGATCTGTAATTGTTCCCCTTAGTTCCTGAACACAGATTAATTTTTTGGTTTCTAAAAATTTATAAATATCATCAGAACCAGTACCGCCATTTTTATTAGAGGAGAAAAAGCCTCTGCGGGATTTTGGATCGATGATATATCCGAAATCATCCTGAGGAGAATTGATATCAGTCCCCACATTTTTAATTTCACTTACGCCGTTTTCGGATATTTTTCCGGTAAAAATATCAAGACCGCCAAGTCCGGGATGACCATCTGAGGCAAAATAAATTTCATTTTCGCTGGTTATATACGGAAAGGTTTCTTTTCCTTCGGTATTAATACCGCTTCCTAAATTTTCCGGAGTACTAAACTGGCCATCAGCTTTAATCCCGACTTTAAAAATATCCGACTGCCCGATTGTTCCCGGCATATCTGATGCAAAATACAATGTTTTTTCATCCGGACTCAAAGCAGGATGCGCCGTACTGTAATTATCGCTGGTGAAAGGAAGCGCTGTAATATTTACCCATTTATCGTTTTCAAGGGTCGCTTTGTAGATTTTTATTAAAGTGGTTTTATGCTCGTTTTTCCCTTTTTTTCCATCCACATAATTGTTTCGGGTAAAATAAACCGTTTTTCCGTCTTTGGTAAAAACAGGCGTAGCTTCATGAAATTTGGAGTTGATTCCGTTATTTAATTTTACCGGACTGCCTAAATTGAAATCGGCATCGAGTTCAGCTTCGTATAAATTGGTATACGAACCGCCTGTCCATTTGTCTTTTAGCTGTCCAAATGTACCTTTGTCTCGGGCAGAAGTAAAGACGATTTTGTTTTGGTAAAGTGCCGTTCCGTAATCCGAATATTCAGAGTTGATACCGGCGTTTTCAATTTTATAACGTCCGGAATTGGCTTTGATTTCTTCCAGATAATTTTTATCAGCTTTATACAATTGGGCTCTTTTATCATTTTTTGATTTCTGATAAAATAAATCCAGCATTTCATTGGCTTTTACTGTATTTCCAATTGATTTTAAAGATTGTGAATAACGGTAATAATATTCCGGTTCGGTTTCTGTATTCAAAGCAAACAATTCGCCGTACCATTTTGCCGCTTTTTCAAATTCAGAATTAAAGTAAAACGAATTTCCAAGTTTTTCAAACAGTTCCTGAGATTTGTATCCTTTTTCGGCTGTGCTTTCGTAAATTTTAATGGCATCGATATAGGCATGCGTATCGTATTTTTTATCTGCAGCGGCGATTCTTTTTTCCTGCGAAAAAGCTGTCGAAGAATAAATTAAGGATATAAGAAAGAGAAGTATATATTTTTTCATGGTAATTAATTTAGAAGAAACGTGGATTGGTAACATTACCGCTGTTTTTGAAGAATTCAAAGCGAAGGAATATTTCATGTGATCCTGAATTGTAATTATTTAATTTGGTAGTTTCACGATCGTAGGCGTAGCCAAGAAAAAGTCCGTTTGAGATCTGGAAACCCGCCATAGCACTCAAAGCAGCATCCCAGCGGTAGGAAACTCCGGCAGTAAATTTGTCGTTGAAAAGGAAGTTCGCCGAAAGATCAACCTGAAGCGGTGCGCCTTCAACCATTTTGGTAAGCAGAGCAGGTTTGAATTTCAGATACTGGTACTGATCGAGATTAAATACATAACCGGCAATTAAATAATAATTAATTTTCTCTTTGTAAATCGCTACGTCATTGTCGTTATAACGATTGGTTTCTATAAAATTAGGAATCGACAAACCTACATATGCTTTGTCTGAATGCAGATATACTCCGGCACCAATATTAGGAGAAAAAGTATTGGATGCACTCTGGAATCGCGGATCGCCCTGATTTTTTGGATTTAGTTTATTGATGTCCAGATTGAATAAATTGGCAGTTCCTTTTAAACCAAAAGAAAGTTTATACATCGCTGATGCCTGAATCGTATATGAAACATCGGCAGAAAAATTATTTCGGTTAACCGGTCCGATTTTATCATTGATAAACGAAATACCGACACCAAGATTCGTATCGCTGATAGGTGAATTTACAGAAAAAGAACTGGTTTCGGGCGCTCCGTCAAGTCCGACCCATTGTGTACGATATAAACCAAAAACACTCAAAGCCTCTCTGGATCCGGCATAAGCAGGGTTTATATTTATTGTATTGTACATGTATTGTGTAAACTGTGCGTCTTGTTGTGCAGTACTTACCAAACCGGTTAAGAGAATAGCGACTGTCAATAATTTAATTTTCATGTTTTTATCTTTAATATTTCTGGCTTAATCAAGTCTGGCTTGTTTTAGCGCTTCAGAGAAAAATGGGCTTTGAATTCTTTTTCGGTTTCGTTTTCGTAATAAATGACCTTGAACCAATAATCGGTTGAGGGCAGGGCGGTTCCGTTATAATTTCCGTCCCAGCCTTCGCCGGAAGGTTTTATAGAAGTGATGAGTTTGGCGTAGCGGTCAAAAATGTAAATAATAGACCGCTGCTGGTCTTTTAAACTCGTAATATTCCACAAATCGTTATAACCGTCGCCATTTGGGGTAAAGAACTTGGGATAATCTACAACCAAAACTTCAACGGTAAGGGTTCCGGCACATCCATTTACATCTTTTACCTGTACGATGTGCGTTCCGGCACTGACATTATAGAAATAATTCGATTCCTGTTCCGGTCCGTTGTCAAGTGAATACACAAAGTTTCCTGTTCCGGTAACCGTTGCCATAATGGTGGCATTGGACGCGAAAAATTCTGAAACGACTTTTGCTTTTAAATTTTCAGGGCCGTTAGAAAGAACAACTTCTGTACTGGCCATTTTTGCCGGACAACCAAAGCTGTTAGTCACTTCTACCGTATACGTTCCCGGTTCTGCGGCGGTAAACGAAGCATTTCGGGAAGACTGCAATTGTCCGTCTTTATACCATTTAAAAGTGAAATCGGATGTTGAAAGTCCGGTTTCTATTACGGCAGGAGAGATAAGATTACCATTGGCATCATAACAAATGGTGTATTTTGGGCGAAGATTTACGCCTTCGGCCGGAATGATATTGAGCTCCAGTTCTGATATGGCAAAGCATCCTCCGGTGTTTTGAACTCTGATGAAAACAGAATTTGAATTTGTGATAGTATAGTTTCTGAAATTTGAAATAGGATTGACGTTGTTTTCAGCATTGATTCTGCTGGCAAAATATCCCGAAACAGAAGTTCCGGTTTCGCTATTAAGAATTTCCTGTTCGTAAACACTTAAATCATAAAAATCCTGCTGGCAGATTGTTTTTTCCAGAAGAACGGCAGGTTCCGGTTTTTTGCTGATTTGTATTTGTAAATCAACAAAAGTTTTACAGCCCGAAGCATCTGAAATTTCAGCAATAACCGACTGAGAATATGGAATTGTCATCTGGAAATTTGCCGGATCTGCAATAGCAATTTCGTTTGCCGAATCTGCTGCATTCAAATAATATTTTACATGAAGCTGAGCATTCTGATTGGTGATTTCAGCATTTTTTGAAGTCAGATTTACCATTTTTAGTCCGTCTGCTGTATCATCATCACATTCAGCCAGAGTTGAAGGCGTCTGAACTTGTGGCGGCGTACATTCGGTATCTGTATCTGTGCAGGCAGCGCAGACCGGATTAGGATCTGGAACTGAACTCGAAACGGTAACCGTATTGGTCAGGTTTCCTGTAAAATCTTCGGGAATGACTACTGTAACTTTATAAGTAATTGTAGTTTCTACGGGAATGTTTGCAATAATATCGGTTAAATTACCAGTACCGGTTTTTCCGTTTCCTGTCCAGCTCATAGTGGTAATTCCGGCTGGGATTATGTCGTTTACCGAAACATTTACCGCATTACTCGGTCCGTTATTGGTAATTGAAATATCATAAACTGTTGTAGTTCCGGGTACATAAACGGTTTGGTTATTTGTTTTAACGGTAACCAGATCGGCATTTAAAACAACAGGCGTAACAGTAGGATCGTTTAAGACTGTCGTTTTAGGATTATCTGAAAGTACGGTAACCGAATTATGATCCGGATTTTCACCCGCAGCTTCTGCCTGATTTGTTACAGATCCCGCAGCAGCATCGGCACTGGTTATGGTATGCGATGCCTGAATGGTGGTACTTTCTCCAGGATTCAGAATTGCTGTCAAGGCCGGAGAAATACTTCCTGGATCGGCATTAATATCTGAAATGACAATGTTGCTTATAACTGTTTGTCCAGTATTGGTCAGGATTAAATCGTAAACAATGACATCTCCTACATTGTAATAGGTTTCTTTTTGAGAGGCTTTTGTAAAACGTAAGGCGCTTGCCTGTGCAATAGCCTCAGAGGTATTATTGGTAAGATCAACATCGGTGTTTGTTCCTGTGATAACGGCTTTATTTACAAAATCTCCCGCCGCTCTGATTGCTGCAGTAATTGTAAGCGTTTCGAGTGCGCCTGAAATTAAATTCCCAACAGTCCAGATTCCGGTTGTATTGTTGTAAGTTCCTCGTGTTGTGACAGCATTTACGAACTGATAGCCGTTTGGAAGTAAATCGGTTATGCGCACATTTGTATCGTCTCCTGTACCAATATTAGAAGCCGTTATTTGAAAAACAGCCTGATTTCCAACGATAGAAGTTACTTCTTTTTCAACTTTTAAATCGGTACATGGATTTACTGAAATGAAAACCGGAGCAGAAGGCGCTGTTAAACCACAATCTCTTGTTGCCACCACGGTATAATTTCCGGTTTTTATGGCTGTATATTCCGCTTCTACCGCACCTGGAATAAGCACATCATCCAGATACCATTGATAAGGTTCAAGACCCGGAGTGGTAGACAAAGTAACAGAACAGGTATTGGTTGAACTCACTTTTGCAGGCGGTTCAGGCGAATCGCTGAAAGCAGAGAAAAATCCCGACATAGAGAATCCTTCTCCCTGCTGAATTATACTGGTGGTTAATCGGGCATTGGATGTGATGTTGATTACGGCTGGGTTTCCAATATTTACATCAGTAAAACGGAGCATATAGAATCCTGTACTGCCAATAGGAACACGCGGCGCAGTTAAACTTTCCAGATTAACGCCGTTAAGAAAAACGGGTTCCGTCGCGCTTTCTAAAATGGTGTAGCCAAAGTAGGGAAGATCTGTATTGTTATAACTGATGAATTTTCGGGTAATGATGCTTTTAGAACCGGAACAGCCCCCAATTGGCAGTACGGTCGAAATATCGGTTTCACAGTTTACAGCGGTTGCCGAATATACCACAACGGGTTTTGTTGCATTTACAAAAGTCGAAGAATACATATTTTGTGTATCTCCATGATGAATGGTCACAAAGCTTCCCGGGTTTGGAAGTATTTCTGTGGTCGTACCAATTTGATTTCCTGCTGCATCAAAATGAATTAACTGCACGCTTGTATTGGCTTCTGAGGCCACGATGGTACTTTGTTCAGGATCATTAGGACCTGTTCCGGCTGTTCCGTTACCGCGAACAAGCATATAACGTCTGCCCAGCATATTTACCGGAGCAATCTGATCGACTGTCGCGTCCTCGCCGTTTCCGCTGCAGGCCTGCGGTGTATCGCCGTATGTTCCTACGTTTACAACAACAGCTTTATCCGAAGTCAGCAGAGAACCCATTGGAGCAACAAATAATCGGCTTTGACCTGCGTTTAAAAGGGCTGTCATGGTTCCGTTAAGCGAAATTGCGGTGCCGTTTTCTGTTGCCATTACAGAGTATATAGGTGCGTCATTGACAATTCCGGTATAACTGCTTCGGTAATAACCAAGACGGAAAGCCAGTCCAAGTCCTTCGTTTCCAAAGCTGACAAGTGAGGCATTTCCTTTAATATTGGTATTGTTGGTTCCCGGTGTATCGGAGGCTATATTTCGCATGTTTACCGAAACGGGCGCTGTGGCTTCAACAATAAGACCGCGGTTGGATGCAACGCTGTTTATAGTGTTTCTTGGAAGACTTGCAGGGTCGCCTTCAAAGCGGTACGAAACCGGATTATCTGCTGTTAGGGTTAAAGTGGTAATGGAGGTTCCGTTGCTTTTTTTAAGTTCTACGGTTACAGTTCCCGCTGCGATGGTTGAGATTACAATTTCGTTTGCATCACTCCAATACTGCCACGGCGACGGCGCAATGTAATGCTTAGACGCATACTGCGCCATTGCCTGACAGCTGAAAATCAGAAGGAACAAATAAGGGAATATTTTTTTTAGCAGCATTTCTTAGGTTATCTGAATAGTTCAAATTACTGGCTGATGTAAACCCAGCCGGCTGTTGATTTCGCGTCTTTAAAATGAATAATGTAATAATAGGTTCCATCCGGAAGTCGGTCTCCTTTATCTGATTGACCTTCCCATTCATTACTATAGTTCTGTCTGGTATACACAACGTGACCAAAACGGTTAAAAATCTGCAGGTTCGAAATAGGAGGTAAGTCGGTTAAATCGAAGAAATCGTTCATTCCGTCACCGTTTGGAGAAATTACATTCGGGATATTGCCGTCGTATTCGGTACAGATTGGATTTGGTGCGATGCATTGTAAATCAGTATCAGTGCACGATGCACATGCAGGATTTGGGTCTTCGGTATCGCTTGATACGGCAACGGTATTTACCAAATCGCCTTTGTAATCCTGCGGTGTGCTGATGGTAACGGTGTAAATTACCGAAGTTCCGTTTGGAAGTTCATTTATTGAGGCATTAAGCGCGCCTTTTCCTGAATTTCCTAGATTATCTGTCCATTTCATAATCGAAATGCCTGTTGGAAGTTCATCTTTTACCACCACATTTTTGGCTGTATCAGGACCATTATTCTGAACCGAAATTGTATACACAACGTCTTTTCCGGGAATATAATACTCCTGATTATCGGTTTTTACGGTCACTAAATCTGCTTTCGGAATGTATTCGGTATTGATATCCGTACAAGCCGCACAATCCGGATTTGGATCGGTTGTTGAGCTGGTTACAACGGTTGTGTTGATTAAATTTCCTGTAAAACTTTCTGGTACTTCAATCGTTACGGTATACACTAAAGCATCTCCGTTTTTTAATTCATTTACGGTTTCATCCAGTCTGCCGTTTCCGGAATTCCCCAGATTATCCGTCCAGTTCATGATGGTAATTCCCTGCGGGATTTCGTCATTTACGTTTACGTTATAGGCATTTCCCGGACCATTATTGGTAACAGTAATGGTATAAACGGTATTTGTTCCTGCGATATACGAGTCTTTATTGTCCGTTTTAACGGTAACCAGATCGGCTTCAGAAACAACAGGTGTAACAGTGGCGTCTCGTAATACAGGTGTCGAAGGATCATCAGAATTAACTTTTATAAAGATATCTTCAAAACTTTCGCCCACAATCGTAGCCTGATTGGTTACTTTTTTGGCAGTAATATCGGCTTGTGTAATAGTATGATTTGCGGTAATGGTAATAACCTGACCCGGATTTAATGCAGAAATAGAAGAGGGAGTAACACTTCCGGCATCGGCATTGGCATCGAGAACCGAAAGGTTGTAAAGCGACACATTTCCGGTATTGGTTAAGGTTAAGTCATAAGTAATAACTTCTCCAATATTACGGTAAAGAGATTTCTGTGCTTTTTTGGTTAAAGTCATATTCCATTCCGGTTCAGCCTGAGCTGTATTATTGGATTGGTTTGAATCTAAATTTGCACCTTCAATTTTAGCTGTGTTAAGATGATTTCCGTTTTCATTTACGGCAGCCGTTATTTCCAGAACCGCTTCCTGATCGATATCTAAAGTGCCGATAGTCCAGATTCCGGTTGTTTTGTTGTACGTTCCGTTTGCGGCTGATGCCGAGGCAAAAACATAGCCGTTTGGCAGTAAATCTGTTACTTTTACGCCTGTGTCCTGAAAAGGACCGCTGTTTTTGGCTTTGATAACAAAAGTAATTTTCCCGCTGTTGCCTGCGTTTGCAATTTCTTTGGTAACACTTAAATCACTGCATACTTTAACTAAAAGAGGAGATGACTGATTGGTTATCCCGCAGTCCATAGTTCCGGTAACGGTATAATTTCCTGAGTTTTTAACCGTGATCGTCTGCTCTGCTGCACCCGGAATGGCAACACCGTCAACATACCATTGATAAGGTGCTAAACCAGCCTGAGTCGAAATAACCGTATTACAGTTTTCATTGGATACAATTTCGGGTTTGGTGATGGTTTCATTAAAAGATGAAAAGAAACCCGACATTGTAAAACCATTTCCCTGCTGTACGATACTTACCGTCATTTTTGCATTAGATGTGATGTTGTATTTTTCCGGACTTCCAATTTCGGTATTGGTAAAAGTGATGATATAATAACCCGTAGAACCAATTGCGATTCTTGATTTACCTGTAAGAGTTTCTAAGTTTGAGCCGTTAATAAGAACAGGTTCTGTGGCGCTTGCCAGAATAATATATCCAAAAGCATCCAGATCGTTGCCGTTGTACGAAGTGAATTTTTGCGTAACAATTTCGTTTGAACCTGTACAGTCTCCTACCGGAATAACTGTAGACATATCTACTTCGCATAAATCGGCAGAACCTGAATAAATAATAACAGCTTTATCAGCTTCTACAAAAGATGAGGAATAAATATTTTGGGCATCTCCGTGGTGAAACGTGTACGATCCGCCTTCAAGCGGAATAGTTTGTGTTGAATTGTTCAAAAATACGCCATCCGGACTGTAATTGGCAATTTTTACAACCGTATTGGGCTGTGTAGCTATAATGGTGCTTTGTTCCGGATAATTCAGCTGGGTTCCGGGTGTCCCGTTTCCTCTTACGATGACATAGTTTTTTCCGAGTGACTGTGCCGGAATAACCTGTGTCACGATACCATCAGAACATCCCCCGGGAGCATCAGAATACGCTCCGGCATTTACTACAATCATTTTATCAGATGTAAGGCCGGCTCCCATTTTGGCAGGAAACAAATAACTCTGTCCTTTGTTAAGAGTAGTCAGAACAGCATTGTCAAGCAAAACCTGTGTATTGTCTTCGGTCGCCATAACAGAATATACAGGTGCATTTCCTGATATTCCCGTAAAATCAGTACGGTAATAACCTAATCGAAAAGAAGTTCCTTTTCCTTTATCTCCAAAACTTACCAGAGAGGCATTTCCCTTAATGAAATTCCCCAGGTTGTCAGATCCCGTATTTCCTTCGTCTGAAGCAATATTCCTTACGTTTACGGCAATTGGAGTAGAAGAACTCACAATTAAGCCACGGTCGTTATAAACCGTATTTACAGCATTTCGGGGCGTAGACATGGGTACGCCTTCAAAACGGTAAACAGCAGGAAATGAAGAAGTCAGGGCAAGAGTAACGATTTCGGTTCCGTCACTTTTAGAAATGGTTGCATTTACAATTCCCGTAGAAATGGTCGTAATTACGATTTCGTTGGCATCGCTCCAGTACTGCCATGGCGATGGTGCAATGTAATGATCATTAGAATATTGTGCCGCTGCTTTTGTCGAAAATAAAAGTATCGAAAGGATAAAGAGTAGAACTGCGTATTTTTTCATTGTGAATTTAGTTTACCTGTTAGTCATTTAGCAGGCTGTTTATCTAAAAACAAACTTCACAGACAAAAAAGAATGTCTGTGAGGCTTGTTTGTAAATTATTGTATAGGATTGATTCTTATTTTCTGATCATTTTCTGAACAACCGTTTTTCCGTTTTCAAATAAAATGCGAACCAGATATACACCTTGCGGTACATTTGAAAGATCAATTACAGAAGATTTTCCGTTTGAAATCTGCTGTCCGGTAATATTGAAAACCGTAACCTCTTTCACCACTTCAGAAGCTTCAATAGACGCATAATCTGAAGTTGGATTAGGATAAATGCTGTAGCTTGCTTTATCAAAATCTCCGGTTCCTAATTTGGCTTCAACATTAATAGTATAATCTTCTGTTTCTCCTTGTGAATTAAATCCGCAGGCACCTGAACCTACCCAGCCGCTTACAGCTTTAAAACGCATTCTGGTTGAACCTAAAAGAGCATTTGGCGGTACCGATGTTGTAAATTGTAATGCGCCGCCTACTTCTTCACTTTGAGAAACGTATACCATTTCGTTATCATCAAAAATCATATCCTGATTCCAGTCGATCCATACCGATAAGAAGGTAAAACCAACAAGTGAACCTGTAAAGTGAACATTAAATGTAATATCTGTATTGATATTGGCCGTTAGTACTTTATCTGTAAAATCGCTGTAACCCTGACCTGAACAAGTCGAAGTATTATTTAAATTAACCGCTGCTCCGGTTGTAGCCACACTTATAATTGATAAGTTTTCGCATCCGTTTACAAAATAAGACTCGCAGTATTTGGCAGGCTGGCCAGAAATCGTGATTTCGATTTCGGCAGTAACAGCAAGGTTCGATTTAAGAGAAGCCTTAACTTTTACCGTTCCGTTATCAACAGCCGTTACTTTTCCGTTACTGTCAATTGTGGCCAATGAACTTCCTTCAGTAATAGTCCAGTTCACTTCAGATCCTGCGATTACGTTGTTGTTTAGAGAAACCTGTACATCCAAAATTCCGTTTTTTAGCGTGATCGCTGCCGGAGCGCCGTTTGCTGCCGCAAGCATTAAAACATCTGTAATTGGCTGTTTTGTAGTAATCGCCAAAATCGACATTCTGATCTGCGATGCATACTCTGCACCGGCATCTCCTGCAAAATCAAAGTCTGCGCTTTTTATCGTTTTATTGATATTGCCTGACTCGATGCTTAAAAGAACTTCGTAAAGTCTAGGATTTGTGCTGTTTCCTTCCAGATTATTATTGGCAATATTCACACGCCCAATTCCCTGAATAGCAGCATTGGTTCCGTCGTACCAGTCAGAAACCGTTACATTTGAGATTGTCTGCGAAGTTCCATCTGTAAAATGAACGACAGCATTGAATTTCAGATTGTTTGAACCACCGCCTGAAGCTGCCGCTAAAAGATATAATTTTTCAGAATTTGAAGCAGAAAATTCAAGAGTACCAGTGCTTGCCGCTCCGTTGCCAACATGAGCAGGCGTAAGGAAAAGCGCATTAGCACCGGAATAATCAGCCAGTTGGAATGTTACGCCCGGTGTTGCGGCACTAATGATTTTACCATCGGCAGGAAGACCAAAACTAGGTGCTGCATTTCCGACAGATGCTTTAAAATCAAGAGAAACCAAAGCTCTGGTATTCGCTTCATCAAAACCAACAGTAGTTGATTCAGAAGCATTTCCAATTCCGTTTGCAATAATATCATGGTTAAATCCAGATGTAATCGCCACCGGTCCGTCTGTAGTCGTATCAGAAGATCCGCAGATACTCACCGCCAAGACAGCCGTAGTAGTCGCACTGCCAGATGGAGGAGTCTGTGAAAATGTGATCGAAGTAATTGATTTTTTGAAGTTTGCATCTTCTAAAACCAATTCATTCTGATAAATTCCCGTTTGCGATAAACCATCAAACTGATTCAAAGGCGCCCAGCTTGCACCGCGGGAAACTCTTCCAATGCCTGTAATTACTTTATTCGAAAGCGAACCTGTCTGCCACCAGTCAGTTGCTTCAAGAGGAAAAGTTTGTGTAGTCTGATCGTCAAAGTTTACTGTAACAGTTATCCTGTTGTTTCCTTCGGCAGCTACAGAAGCAATGTATACTTTTTGTGCTTTTTTAGGTGTTGTTAAAGTTAGTGTTCCTGCATTGGTTAGATTATTTCTTAAAACCAAAGCGTTGTTTGCTGTAAAATCAGCAAGTTTGAATTCCAGACCTGCTACAGAAGCACTGGCAACTGTTCCGTTTTCAGGAAGACCGCCGCCAAAAGCTGCAGCACTAACCGAAGAACTGTGCGGGTTTTTAGGCACGAAATCTTTTGTATAAAATACGTTTGCCGCATCGATAACCGCCGTTGTTTTAGCATCAGCATCACCTTCTGTACCTTCTGCAACCACATCGGCATTAAAACCGGTCACTTCAAGAGCTGTAAAAGTACAGGCCATTGGTACAACCTGATTTGAAATTGAAACCGAAATCTCGGCAAAAACAGCTGCATCTGTTTTAAGAACTGCTTTTACTTTTACCGTTCCGTTTGCCAGAGCCGTTACTTTTCCGTCTGCATCAAGCGAAGCAAAAGAACTTCCTTCTGTAATTGTCCAGTTGACATCAGAAGCCGTAATTGCTTGTCCGTTTAAAGAAGCGGTCAATTCTAAACTTCCATCTTTTACCGTAATCACAGCCGGAACATTGTTTAAAGCAGCAAGCGTTAAAACATTTGCCGTTGGTGCCGCTTTTTTAGTCGTAATGGCTAAAACCGACATTCTGATCTGCGAAGCATATTCAGCACCAGCATCTCCGTCAAAACTAAAGTTAACACCTGTGATGGTTTTATTTTGATTGGCTTTTTCAATAACTAATCCTACTTCGTAAAGTCTTGGATTGGTGCTGTTTCCTTCTAAATTATTATTAGCTGTATTCACACGTCCGATTCCCTGAATAGCGAAATTCGTTCCATCGTACCAGTCAGAAACCGTTACATTTGAAATTGTTTGTGAAGTTCCGTCAGCAAAATTTACGACTGCGTTAAACTTCAAATTGTTTGAACCACCGCCGGAAGCTGCTGTTAAAACATATAATTTTTCTGAATTTGATGCCGAGAATTCTAGAGTTCCGCTGTGTGTACTTCCGTTATCCACGTGAGACGGCGTAAGGAAAAGCACATTTGGACCAGAATAATCAGCCAGTTGGAATGTTACGCCCGGTGTTGCGTCACTAATGATTTTACCATCGACAGGAAGACCAAAACTAGGAGCTGTATTTCCGGCAGAGGCTTTAAAATCAAGAGAAACTAAAGCTCTTGTATTCGCTTCATCAAAACCAACTGTCGTGGATTCGGAAGCATTTCCAATTCCGTTTGCAATAATATCATGATTAAATCCAGATGTAATTGCTACAGGACCTTCAGTGGTTGTATTAGAAGATCCGCAAATACTTACAGCCAAAATAGCCGTTGTAGAGGCACTTCCTGACGGAGGAGTCTGTGAGAATGTGATCGAAGTAACAGCTTTTTGCTGATTGGCACTTTCGATCGCAAATTCATTTTGGTAAATTCCCGTTTGCGATAGACCGTCAAACTGATTCAAAGGTGCCCAGCTTGCACCGCGGGAAACTCTTCCAATGCCTGTAATTACTTTATTCGAAAGCGAACCTGCCTGCCACCAGTCAGTTGCTTCAAGTGTAAAAGTCTGAGTTGTCTGATCGTCAAAATTTACCGTTATTGTAACGGTGTTATTTCCTTCGGCAGCTACAGAAGCAATGTATACTTTTTGTGCTTTTTTAGGGGCAGTCAAAGTCAGTGTTCCGGTATTGGTTAGAGTATTTCTTAAAACCAAAGCATTATTTGTCGTAAAATCTGCAAACTGAAAATTCAGGCCTTGTACAGAAGTACTTGCAATAGTACCGTTTTCAGGAAGACCGCCGCCAAAAGCAGCTGCACTTGCTGCAGAACTGTGCGGATTTTTAGGTACGAAGTTTTTAGCATAAAATACATTTGCTGCATCTATAATGGCAGAAGTTTTGGTGTCTGCATTTCCTTCTGTTCCTTCGGCAACCACATCGGCATTGAAACCTGTAAGCTGCAGTGTTTCAAAATTGCATACTGCAGGAGGTGTCTGGTTTGATATTGTAATGTTGATTTCAGTAAAAACGGCTGCGTTTTCAACAGATGTTACTTTAACCGTTACAACTCCGTCTCCTTTTGCTGTTACCAGTCCGCTTGAAGAAATCGCAGCAAAATCTGCTCCAGAAGAAATGCTCCAGATTACATTTTGACCCGCTTCTGCAGGAAGTACTTTTTTTACCAATTGCAAAGTACCGCCCAAAGTGTTGATTGCAGGAGCACCATCGTTTAAAACCGAAACGGTAACTTCTGCAGCGGCAACCTGTTTTTTATGTACCACAACGGTATAATCTTCTGCCTGACCGTATCCTGTTGTATTACAGGCTTCGGCAATTGACTGATTGGTTGTAGAATAGTATTTTTTTACGATTCTCATTCTCGTATTTCCGGTACGCGCATCAGCAGGAACTTTGATATTTCCGGTTAAAGTTTCGATTGAAGCATTTCCCTGAATGTAGCCTAAATAATACGCTTCGCCTTCGTCTAAAAGTGAACCGTTATGATTCCAGTCAAAATAAACCGTAATATGGTTAGAGAAATTATTGATTGTATTCGTATCGTTATTTCCTGAAACCGAAATAGGGTAGGTGCCGTCTAAATCGACATTGCCAAAAACGGTTGTAAAGTCTTCATAAGCCGGAGTAGTTGTTCCAATAGCTTCTGGACTTGAATTTGAAATTCCGGCAAAAGTTACCTGTGTGATGGGTTCTGTATTTTGAGGGAATTTAACCTCACAGTATTTTGTGATAGGAGATTCAATGTCGAATTTTTTCACGACTGTTTTTTCGACACCGCTATCAGAAAAAGCTAAAATTAAATCTTCATTGTTATCAACAAGCAGCGAATTGTATGTTGCCTGACCTGTCGAAGCAAATCCGCCTATTTTTATCCACGACTCATTGTCGAATCCGTAAGCGTAGTTTTTTAAGAAATCAGTATCTTCCCAATTACTGCAAACTACATACGGAACGCCCGATGCCGTAACGGCTATGCTCACGTGCTGTACTCTTCCCTGAGAAAAATTTTCAGCACCAAGATTTTCCCATGCTGTGCCGTTGTATTTTTTTACATTTAGTTTTTGTCCGCCTGAACTTCCTGAAACAAAAGCTAGATACAGATTGTTCGCTGCATCAATAGCCAGCGATGAGTTGTAGTTTTCGCTGTTAGAAGCAGCTGCAATGTTTATTACATTTCCAACCGGATTCCATGCCTGATTAGACGGCGCTGTTAAATCATTTTCGTAAACATGAACGTAACCGTTGTTGTTAAACGAAACGTACACTTTGCCGTTTGTTCCAATTTTTAAATTAATAAAAGCCGGTGCAGCATTTGCAAAACCTGTAGTTCCCACCTGCTCCCAGGCGCCGTTTACAAAGCGTTTGACAGTTCCGTTTGCTGTTCCGTAAGCAGCATATAAAATTCCTGAAGGATCTATAGCCAGAGCCTGTTGTGTAACAGAACCGCCTTCAGGATTAGGGAGACTTGCCCATGATGTACCGTCAAATTTTCTAACATTCATCCCTATATCCGGATAGCCGGCCGGATTAGAAAAGTAAACATTCTGTGCGTCTTTTGCTGCCAAAGCACCAAAAGTAGCAGTTCCGGCTGTTATTCCGGGAGAACCTCCAAGATAAGACCAGCTTGTTCCGTCAAATTTTTGTACAGAACCTTTTGTTACACTTACATCGTAGTAAGAGGCATATAAATTTCCTGCTTCATCTTTAACGAGCTTATTAAAGCTGCTGCCTCCGGCTGAAATTCCGGATAGACCGCCAACATTTTCCCAGACCTGAGCTAAAACGGCAAGAGGGAAAAGTGTTATAAGAAAAGTGAAAAATGATAATTTAAAGTAGTTTTTTTTCATCTAAATCTTTGTAAAAAAGGGTTTGTAATTGATCTTTAGAAAATAATAATTAATATTATTTTGATTTAGTCTAGATAATAATAATATTTGCCGCAAATGTCTTTACTTAATTCTTGTAAGGATTATCATAAGCGGATTAAATTTTATTACAAACGGATTAATTACAAGCCGATGCGCAATTTACAAGTTGATAAAGTACGTACTGATCAAACGATTTATATAGATTTAAATGCAGATTATCAGTATATTAAAAATGATATTTGGGAGATTTCCAATGAAACAGGAGAGGCTTTTTTTAAGAAATTTATATTCAAAAATATTCACTTGTGTTTTGGTGAACTTAAACTGAATAAGAATAAAAATTTGCAATTTTCATTTTCAAATCCCATCATAAAAATGCATTTTTCACTCGATGGAAGCTCAATTATCCGCGACAGCGTAACAGGAAATGAGTTAAAATTTGTAAGTAACCAGCATAATCTCATCTATTATTCGAACAGCGGCTATGCAATTGCTTCTGATGATGAATTGAGTAAAACGTCCTCTTTTCATATTCTTTTTACCGAGGAGCATTTCCTGACTATTTTATCAGCAAACTATCCTGCTTTGGACTCTTTTCATGAGGATATAAAAAACGATCGTTACTCGGTTCTGAATCCGAAAAACATGATTATTACTCCGGAAATGAACAGTATTCTTAACGAACTGATTCATTGTAAAAGAAAAGGAATGCTGAAAACATTGTTTACTGAGGCTAAAATTTTAAAACTGCTGATGCTTCAGTTTGAACAGTTTGAATGTACACAATCAGTCATAAAAGAAATAAGCCTGAAGAATTACGACATCGAAAAAATTCATTTAGCAAAATCGATACTGGAAGAAAATATATCCATATCGCTGTCATTAGTAGAACTTTCGCACCGCGCGGGACTGAATGATTTTAAGCTGAAAAAGGGATTTAAAGAAGTATTTGGCACTACTGTTTTTACCTATTTGTACGAAATTAGAATGAATGAAGCCAAAAGGCTGATTATCGAAGATGAGAAATCCCTTGCCGAAATATCCCTTTTATGCGGTTACAAATTTGTGCAGAATTTCACGAAAGCTTTTAAGGCAAAATTTGGCGCTGCACCAAAGGAGTTTAGAAAGAATTATTTATAAAAATTAAAAATTAAAAATTAAAAATTAAAAATTAAAAAACATTAAAAGACTTATTCTTTTGGATTATTAATAACATGAATCTAAAATATTGTTTTCTTTATCGAGTATAATATAGATTTCTCCGTATGAGGTAAAATAATTTCTGTCAGTTGATTTTTTAAAACCGAGGTATTTTATCAGTTTAATAGTTTTGTCATTGATGATTTTTTCGCCTTTCTGATTGTAAAAGTTGTATTTCAGGTATCTTTCTTTTGTGGGTTCATAGGTTTGATCTTCAATTAAATACAAACCTTCATAAACTTGGGTAATTCTATTGTCGATTTTTGATGTCGGGATTATTTCGTTTCCGTTGTAATCAATGACAAACTCATTGATAACATTTGGATCTCTTTGATTATAATATCTTTTAGAAACAACGGTCTGTCCGTATTTATTAAAATAGCCATACACATTTTTTAGTTCAGGAAGAATCTTAACGGTTTCTAATTTTTCATTAACAATTTTAATGGTCCGTGTTTCCTTCTGCGGAATGGGTTCGCCGTAATAATTATACCGTTGTTTCTCTTTAATAACTTCCTTTACAATGCATTGTCCTTTGTAGAAATTAGTTTGAGGTTGTAAATCACTTTCTATTTTTCTTCCATTCAGGTCAAAAAAGCCATTATTGTAAGTAAAAATGGTGCTTTCAATTGGCGGATAATTAATCAGGAATTTAAAATCTTCCGGTATTTTTTGCTTTTGCCCATTATGCATTAAATGATATTCGTCTTTTTTATTTTTTAAGACATAATTACCCGGGGAATAATAATGAGCTATACTGTCTTTTGTTGTAATTAACTCATTTCCTGTGGTTTTATCAATTAATACTGAAATAAGTGCTTTATTTTTAAAATAATAATTATCCACAGGATCCGAATAACGATCATAAAAACCATTTGTATATTTTAAATCGGTTAAAAATTCGCCATTATTTTTAATTAACGCATGTTTCTTATTTTTTACAGCAGAACCGTATTCATCGACAAATTCTCTTTTTATATCATCTGGTGTCAGTTCATTAGATCCGGAAAAATAATAGTCATCAATAAACTTCAATTCTTTCATCAAATCCAGTACATGCTTTCCTCTTTGGGGTGTTTTTTCTCCGGTAGGATTTTTCCATGCAAATTCCTCCATGAATGCTGGATTATTGCAAGTTGTGTCTATATAATATTCGTTTTTTACACATACCTTTTTGAATTCCTTAGATTTTTGCCCTTCAGGTCCAATAAAAACAAAACCTGTGTCTGTTTTTACTATCGAAAGATATCGGTTGATGACTCTAATATCGCCGGGTTTTTCCAGTTCCTGCGAAGAGGATTTAAACGAAATAAGAAGTATCAGAAACAGTATTAGTTTTTTCATATAGAAGTCAGGATGTTTACTAATGTTGATGAAAAGTATCGAAGCGATTTTTACTTTATATAGAGAATAATTAAATGGAAAAGGTTGGGAGGAAAGGTAAAATTATTTTGGAAAGGATTGTAAAAAGAGGAATAAAAAAGTAAGATTTGAAGGATTTTGTTGGATAGGGGTTCAAAAGATATTGATTTTGCGTGTGTTAAAAACATAAAAACAGAATTCTGCTTTTGTTCTAAACATAATTTTGTTTATACTTGTAGTCATTATTACCATAAGATAAAACTTTACTAAAAATGACCGCCAAATTTCACCAGTTTTCACTAATTTTTCTTCTCGCCGTTTTGCCTTTAAATTGTATAAACGGACAGGAAAATATTCTTTTTTATGATCATCCGGCCAGTTCATGGTTCGAATCCCTGCCATTAGGAAACGGCAGGTTAGGAGCGATGGTGTACGGACAGCCTGTCAATGAAATTATTCAGTTAAACGAAGGTACGCTCTGGGCAGGAGGACCTTACAGAAACGATAATCCAAAAACGGCAGGATCGTTAAAAAAGATTCAGGATTTGGTTTTTGCCGGAAAATATACAGAAGCTGAGGAACTTGCCTGCAAAGATATTATAACACAAGGTGCTCACGGCATGCCGTATCAAACCGCCGGAGAATTGCTTTTGAAATTTCCCGGACATGAAAAATACACTGATTTTAAAAGAGAACTAAATCTTGATAATGCGCTGTCCACGACAATTTATAAGGTGGATGATGTTGAATATAAACGAGAGGTTTTTACTTCGTTTACAGATCAGGTTGTGGTAATTAAAATTTCTTCGGATAAACCCAATCAGCTCCATTTTGCATTGGAACTGCACCGGGAAGGCAGTGTAAATTATGCTGTTAAAGGAAATGATGTATTGCTGATGAAAGGACTTGGTTCTGATCATGAAGGAATTAAAGGGCAGGTAGCTTTTGAAACACAAGTGAAAGTAATGCCGCAGGGAGGAAAAGTTACAGCATCTCTTAAATCACTTGAAGTTTCCGGAGCCGATTCGGCTGTAATATTTCTTTCTACGGGAACTAATTTTAAAAAGTACAATGATATTTCGGGAAATGCTTCAAAAATTGCCGAATCTTATCTTAAGAAAGCACAAAAACAAAGTTATGAATCATTAAAGCACAAACATATTCAGTATTATAAGAATCTGTTCGGAAGGGTTTCTCTTAATCTTGGCTCTTCTTCACAATCAAAGAAAACAACTGATCTGCGTATTAAGGAATTTCCCCAAACATCAGATCCGGAACTTACAGCTTTGTATTTTCAGTTTGGACGTTATCTGCTCATTTGTTCCTCGCAACCTGGCGGTCAGCCTTCGACTTTACAAGGAATTTGGAATAACGAACTCGATCCTGCCTGGGACAGCAAGTATACCGTTAACATTAATACAGAAATGAATTACTGGCCGGCCGAAGTAACCAATCTTCCTGAAATGCATGAGCCTCTTATGGAAATGATCAAAGACCTCTCGGTAACTGGGCGTGAAACTGCTAAAAATATGTACAACAGCAAGGGCTGGGTTACACATCATAATACGGATATATGGCGAATGACCGGAGCAATTGACGGGCAGACCGGAATCTGGCCTATGGGGTCGGCGTGGCTATCGCAGCATCTTTGGGAGAAATACCTGTATAACGGTGATACGGCATTTCTTAAATCGGTTTATCCGGTTTTAAAAGAAGCATCGCAGTTTTACATGGATTTTCTTATTGAAGAACCTGCACACAAATGGCTGGTAGTTTCGCCTTCTATATCGCCTGAAAATGCTCCGTATTCAATTCGAAAACAATGGACTTTAATTGCAGCCGGAACCACACATGATAACCAGCTGCTGTTTGATTTATTTTCTAAAACCATACGAACAGCACAAATTTTGAATAGGGACGCCGAATTTATTGCAGCTCTTGAAAAAGTAAAAGAAAGACTGGCACCTATGCAGATTGGCCGTTTTGGACAATTGCAGGAATGGATGGAGGACTGGGACAATCCGGATGATCATCACAGGCACGTTTCGCATCTTTACGGCTTATTTCCTTCTGGACAAATTTCGCCATATCGCACTCCGGAACTTTTTACGGCGGCGCGTACTTCACTGCTGCACAGAGGCGATCCTTCAACAGGCTGGTCGATGAACTGGAAAATAAACCTTTGGGCACGTCTTCAGGACGGGAATCACGCGCTTAATTTGATTAAAAATCAGATTAGTCCGGCGGTGCTTCCTGTTAAAGGAGAATTTCCGGACAGCGGCGGTACGTATCCGAATATGCTTGATGCCTGTCCGCCCTTTCAGATTGACGGCAATTTTGGCTTTACATCCGGAATTGCCGAAATGCTTATGCAGAGTCATGACGGTGCTATTCAGTTATTACCGGCATTGCCCTCAGAATGGAAAGATGGTTTTGTAAAAGGACTGCGTGCCAGAGGCGGCTTTGAAATCAAAGAAATGAAATGGGAAAAGGGTAAATTAAAATACATTCAAATTGTATCGCATCTGGGCGGTAACTGCAGATTAAGATCTTTTTCGCCTTTGCCGCTTTCTTCCGGTTTAGAAGAAGTAAAGAACGACAAGATAAATCCAAATCCGTTTTATTCAGTGTTCGCTGTTAAAACACCAATTAATCATTCAACGGAAAAAAGTGCCGATTTAGGCATTGAAAAGGTCTATGAATATGATATCGAAACTCAAAAAAATCAGTTATTCGAGGTTTATTTACAGTAGTTTTTTGATATTTAAAGCGTAAATTTAGGGCTGTAATAAATTTTTAAAATTATGAAGTCTATAAAAATTGTAATAGGATGTTTGTTGTTCCTATCAGTAAATTTATCTCATGCACAGCAAACCACTGATAACCAGAAGTGCCGCTATACCAAAACTTCACAAGGCTATTTAATGGTTTTACGTGAAGGTGATAATGTTCTGGCCGAAATTGAAAATCTGGCTAAAGAACAAAAAATACTTTCTGCGAGTTTTACCGGAATTGGTTTTGCGCAGGAAGTTACTTTTGGTTTTTATGATTTCAGCCAGAAGAAATTCAATCCCAAAACGTTCAATAAGGTAGAAATGGGAAGCCTGACAGGATCAATAGCCTGGAGCGGCGATAAACCTTCACTGCACATTCACGGAGTAGCAACCAATGATAAATTTGATGCATACGGCGGTCATATTCTGGCACTAAAAGTAGGAACGGGTTCAATGGAAGTTTATATTATCCTGAACAATGAAAAACTGGAAAGGAAAGTAGAACAGCCTTTAAATGCAAATGTTTTACAATTACCTTGTATAAAATAAAAAAAGGGGATGTCTCGAAAGGAACATCCCTTTTTGATACTAACTCAAAATGTAACGGTCAATTTTTCAATGGATTGAAATCTGTTACTATTTTATTAATCGATTTTGTAACCGTCATCCGCAAAAGTCTCAGGCTCCTCCGGTTCACGGTCATTTTCATCGTAATCTTCTACAAGATCATCGTCAAGATCATCTTGATCGAGATCATCTTGATCGAGATCATCTTCTTCATCCCAATCATCCTCATCATTGTCCAGATCCTCTTCGTCATCGCGATCAAGGGAGTTAGAAAATTCGTTGTCCAGATATTCGTTATCGCTTAGCTGCTGTTCTTGATAAGCATATTCATTCTCCGGTTCGCGGTATTGATTATTTGTATTTTGAATTTCAGCCGCATCATTACGATTATCTTCTTCGTAATTGGTGTATTTATCAGTTGCCATACTAGTTGAATTTAATTAATATTATCCTTTTTTAACTTCTGAATTAAGAAGTATTATAGAGATAAAATTAAAATTTTAACCACCGTCAGTTTTATAGTATTCTGGTTTACAGCTGCTAAATTTTCATTTATTCAAAAACAGTTCACATCATTTTTCCTTCTTTAGCATATTCTTTTTTAATTCCCTGAATAAGATGATGCAGCTTAATGCTTTCATTTTCGTCCTCTAAAGTCCGCAGACAAGCGTACTGAATAATATTGACAATATTGGCACCTGTAATATCATATTTTTTAGAAAGCTCATTCAGGTTAACATCTTCAGCAATTTTGATTCCTTTAGGAAGGTTGTTCTGCCAAAGCTGTAAACGCTCGTTATACGACGGTACATCAAACTCAATTATAGACTGAAACCTTCTGGTAAAAGCCGTATCGATATTAGTTTTGAAATTAGAAGCCAGAATAACCAAACCCGGATGATTTTCGATGCGCTGCAGCAAATACGAAACCTCCTGATTGGCATATTTATCATGAGCATCGCGAACATTGGTTCTTTTTCCAAAAACCGCATCTGCTTCGTCAAAAAACAGAATCCAGTCTTTGTCGGCGGCTTTGTCAAATAATGATGAAAGATTTTTTTCGGTTTCGCCAATGTATTTAGAAATTACCATAGAAAGATCTATTCGGTAGACGTCTCTTTTGGTGTATTTTCCCAAAAGTGAAGCAGTAAGGGTTTTTCCGGTTCCGGGAGAACCGTAAAACATTACCCTGAAACCGGGCTTAATTTTACTTTTCATGTTCCACTCGTGAAGCAGTATATCATTAAATTTCAGCCAGGTTTCTATTTCTTTAATCTGATTTAGAGTAGAAGAATTCAGTACCAGATCGTCCCAGTCGAGTTGTGTTTCGATCAGCTGAGCAGGAAAGATACTGCTGAGCTGCGGTTTCAGGATTTTTCCAGTAATGAATTTTTCAATGTATTCGTCTTCCAGAATCAGCAGACCGCTTAATTTTGGTTCGCCATTTGGAACGGTTTCTATTTTGATAATTCCCTTTTGATATAAATAAGACTGATTGTGAAGGTAATTGTAAAAAGCAATCCGTTCTTCAAGATCATTTCCAGCCAATAAAAATTGAGCCGTTTCACCCGTTGGCAGTATACCTCGGTGATTCTTTGATTTCATGCCGCCAAACTCCGGAAGTTCACCGCCGTTTGGCAGATACTCGGCCATGATAGAACTCAAAAAATCCGGTTTAATGTGCGGTACAAGTCCCAATGCCAATAAAAGCGCATCCGTTTCTGAAAGGGTGTTTTCGATGATAAATTCGTTTATAAAACTGTTGTCATCAACTGCACTTAGAATCGGTTTTGCCGTTGGATTTTCGGCCTGAAAAAGGATATCAAGCTGAAATGTAAATTGGTTTTTGAGAAGGGTGAATACGTTTTCCATTTTATACTAATGCTTCAATTGAAAAAAAGTCTATTTTGGATTGTTTGTAATTTCTAATTCTGTTCATAACCGCGTTTCCGTTATGAGAGCCATCCGAATTAGTATTTCCTTCGATTGTTTCGATAAGATCGCCATTAATGGCCGTTACAATTCCGGTATGAAACCAGTCATTTGTAGTTTTTTGAAGCAGAAATATATCGCCGGGTTTTAATAATGAAGGATTAGTTCGGGCTGTCTGGAAACGTGTGAGTATTTTTTTCTGAAGTCCGGTTGTTCCCACAGTATCACAGCTGTATGTTAAAGGCATAAGAGTTTTGAAATTTTTTCCCTGTACAGAAGCTGCCTGATCGATAATTGCCTGAACAAATCCCATACACCAAAACCAGTCACTTCCTTCATTGCCGTCCATATAACTTCGCACCCACGGACCGCTGTTGCTCTGATTATGAATTACAAGTTCAAAAGGATGATTTTTAAGGTGATTTTTGGCTGTGTTTACTACCAATTCTCTCAGATTACTGCCTTGCACCGGATCTTCAAAAGCTTTTTTTAGCGGCAATACGAGCAGATCAAATGTTTTTTGATCGACAATTCCGTTTTGAGTTACGTTATTGGCTTTTTGAAAATTCAGAACCGCTTTTTCGGTTGCCGGTCCAAAATCCCCGTCGATACCCGCTGCAGTTCCAGAACTTGGATGCTGCATAGAATACAAATTGAGCCAGGACTGGATTTTTTCAACGTCTTTTTTGTTGTTACTGGTACCTCTTCGTTGTTGCGGTGCTTTAATAACGAGTTCTTTTTTGTAGAATGTTTTTTGCATGATTACGGTTTTTTAAAGGTTAGATTCGTTTTTTGGTGGTTTGTCAATGGAGTTTGTTGTAATACTATTTTTTTAGATGGATATGTAAGAAGTCCAAGATTTCGGTATTTCCCACTTTTTGAGCAAAGGTTAAAGTGTCCTCACCAGCTCTGTTTTTATATCCTTCTATCTTTGCTCCTTTACTTATAAGAAATTTTACTGCATTAATATTCTTGTGTGATATAGCAAACATTAAAGGTGTTCCGTTTCCATTTCCATAATTTATATCCGCTCCGTGATTTAAAAGAAATTCTATTAATTCAAAACTGGCGTCAGCTTCGACTGCTCTTATCAATGGTGTTTTCAGATTACCATTATCAGCATTAACATTTGCTTTATTTTCAATTAATATTTTTGAAATAGTGTAATTGTTTCCAGAACATGCTATTTGTAAAGGATTGTTCAATTCATCATTATATAAAGACAAATCAGCCATCTTTTGCAGCAAGGTTTTAATATTATTGGGACAATTGTAATTTGCGGCGTGAATGAGCGGTGTGTTTCCATTGTAATCCTTTATATTAACATTGCTTCCCTGTTCAATTAGGGTTTCTATTATAACTTCAGAATCTTCTACTAAGGCAGCTATATGAATTAGGGCGGCATCAGTACTGCTAAAGTCATCAATACTTGTTTTTTTTACATTTTTGATTTTGTTTAAAAACTCATCGGTCTTTTTTTGATAAATCAACTCTGATAGTTCGTCAATATTCTTTTTCATAATTCATTAGATTATAAACCTGCCTTTTGAATGAAGGCTGGCGATTAACTGCATTGCTTTATTAAAATCGCTTGGAACATTCACAACAGCTCTTGGCCTGCCTGCTTTTCTGGTATTCATTCTTTCTACAAAAGAATCTGGACCACCGCTGTAGCTTGTAAAATTGCCTCTTCGCCTTTCATCATTTATAAATCTTGCCATTGTTTCTGTTAGATGATAATCAGGAAATAAATCAAAATTTTCCATAGCCATCAGAATATTCCAACCTTCGGTATTTGGGTTAAACTTACGGTCTTCTGCTTTTCCAAAGTCAGGAATTTCAATGTTTCCTTTGCTGAATTTTTTTGAGGCAGCAGGACTTGGATTCCAGGTATTTGTATTCGGATCATGATTCATATATCCATACTCAGCGACAACAGTTCTTGGATAACCATGATATTCAATATCTTTTACGCCCTCTGTTGGAAATTGGTCATGAAATGTTACTTTAACATCATACCATAATACTTTTTTCCCGGCAGACCTTACATCAGCAACAGCCGCAGATTCCATTTTGTTATAAAATTCTGTATTTACAGATGATTTCGTAGGAACAAGATTAGAATCGGTGGCTTTTCCACCCAAGCCATCATGTAATAAATGCATTTTGACATAGTTGCCAATTTCTCGAACAGAAGCATCAACTTTTATTAATTTTCCATTTTTGTCTTCAATGGTTTTTCCGCCGCTTACAATGAAATTTTGCAATTTTTTCCAGCCTGCTAAAGATTCCCCGTTGTTTAAACTTGCATCCTCACCAGGCGGCGTTTGTTTTGGATCATTCGTAATATATTTTGCATGAAAAGAAGTCCCTAAAACTCCATTTTGAAAAGCCGGAAGTTCTGCAGGAGGAGGTTTAGGAGTGGTCTTCGAAATAGTTTTTTCACTTTTTTGAATATAATTAAACTTCCAGTTTTCACCTGCATCAGTAACTGATGAAATATCAATTACCGATGAATGATCTCTATTGACTTTATTTTTTATTGCCTGAGCTTCATCAGAAGTGACTTCTCCCTGATCTTTTTCTTTTTCTCCTTCAGAATCAATCTCAGCTAAAGCTCCCGCAATTGGACCTGATGTTGATGTCGCTTCCGGCTGGTTTCGTCCCATCAATCTGTCCAGCATCGCCATTCCCGTATCAACAGCCTTATTCACCAGCCATGTCAATGCTTCGTCAACCATTTTTTGTACTGAAATAATCATTTCGCCTATTTTAGCGCCAATTCCGGTAAGACCAACCTGATTGGCAAGGAATCCAATAACAATAGGCATTGCTTCGCCCATAGTTCTTTCGAGATAATTGGCCGCTGTGGTGACATTTCCTTTGGCGATATCGGCGACACCATTAACAAACGAATTGACTACTTCGAGCATTTCACGCAGGTATTTTACAAAACTTTCAATCGCGTTGTACAGTGCCATAGCACCGTTTATGACCGCCATAATTCCCGTTGGGTCTAACATACTCAGCAGTTTGGCCGTTATTCGGTTGACGATGCGTTCCATCACAAAGTTTTTAACCGAATCCAAAAGGGTATTCCAAAGGTTACTGAGCTGTTCCTGAATTTTATCCCAGATTGCCGCCATACCGCGTTCCTGAACATCTTTTATAAATGTCCAGATACCTTCGAGCGTATTGATCATACCGCGGATTTTCGCCACACGTGCCGGACCAATTCTAGGATGCGCAGCGAGTTTCTCCCATATTTTTTCCATTGAGATTCCCAGAACTTCAAGTACCCACGAAATCACACCTTTTAATGAGAAATCAGTCAGAACAGGAAGATTGGCATCTTTCAGTTCACTCATTAACCAGCCCGTTACACCGTTGATTAAATGGTTTACAATATTGCTGAAGAACTGAACAAATCCCTGCTTAATGGCGCGGAGTATATTTTTAAGGAACCCAATAGGATCTTTTTTGATGTCATCTATGGCCTGCATAGCACGGCTTATGATGTTCCCGATGAGATCGAATGGGAAATTCATGATTTCCAGAATCGCCATAATTACGATTCGTATAATCTCTGCTACAAAAGCAATCAGACGCCCTATTGGTTCACCGAATTTTTCGATAATTCGGGTAAAAGCATCAATAGGATTAATCAGATCGTTGATGGTAAACGAATTCCAGAGATCTGTAAAAAGCTCTATAATAGAGGCAGGTGTCATATTCAGCGCCGCAACTGCAGCTTCGACCTGACCCGCAATTCTGGCTATGGCTCCCGTTTCGACCATTTGAGCATATTGCTGCTCGCCGCCTTCCATCAGACTCATAAAACCTTTAATAAGATTGGGAACCGTTCTTGCCACGGTTTCACCCGTAAATGGATCACGGCCTATAATAACTTTTATAAGCGAATAGCCTCTAACTGAAGCAGCCTGAGCCGACAGCCATCCCAGTAAGGAATCTTTAACGAGTTCCAATACTTTAAGAGCTACGCCGGAAGCAAAATCCCAAACGCGCTGCAGGAATGCGCCTGCCTGTGTTGCAAGAGCCAAAAGATTATCAGCAATGTTTGCCAAATTCGAAGGTTGAATCGCATCCCAGGCTGCTGTGATAAGACTGCGCAGCTCGCCTAAAAGTGAGTTGAAAGTGCCTACCTGAGTATCAAGCCAGTCTGCGGTTTTTTGCAGTGTGCCTTTTTCACGCATTTGTTCCAGCTCGGTTTCTTTACCTATCAGGATTAAGAAATCTTCGAGAATTTCTACCGTTGTGGCGCTGACTTCCTGATTGCGCAGCGGATCGTATTTTATGATTTTTTTGATTAAAGACCAGGCTTTATTTTCGGCCAGAATAGGTTCAGCAACATCGATCAGGGCTTCTTTGATCCAGGTAATCACCTGATCGACAGTTGCACTTACAAAAGATGTGATTCGGTTAACGACTTCATTGAATTTTTCGACAATCAGATCAATAATATCCGTGTAAGGAAAAGATACTGCATTCCAGACATCTTCTACCATATCTAAAATACTGTCGACAGTTAATCCCAATTCGCTCAATTTTCCCTGTACCCAGTCAAAAACTTTTTGCAGAATTCCGTATTCCTGCAATTTGTCAAATATGGCGGTTCCAAACGGAATAAGTCCCATTAAGCCTTCAACAAGATTAATTGGAGTACGCTCGACATTAACCTGACGCAGCGGATCGTATCCTATAATTACGGTAAACAGTGTATATCCCGGAACGTGACGCGCGCGATTGATAATCCAGTCGGGAACAAGATCAAGGAATGAACCCTGAATCATTTCAGGAGCTGGAGTTACCGGTTCTGCTTTTTTACGAATTGAAGCGCCCTGCTGAATGGTATGTGTTAATTCGTGTGCCAGTAAATGTCTGCCGTCGCGCGAATTCGGATTGTATTTTCCTTCGTTAAAATAAATATTGTTTCCGGTTGCAAAAGCCTGTGAACCCAATTGCTGATTCATCTGAACAGCAGTTGTGTTATTATGAATACGCACATTGCTGAAATCAGTTCCAAAACCCGATTCCATTTCGGTTTTTACTTTTCCTGAAAGAGGAGCACCACCGCCTTTAGTGCTGTTTAAGGTGCTTTCGAGATTCGAAGAATCTGATGGATTTGCATCTGCCGAAGCGCTCATCTGTACTTCTTTTTCGTCCTCTTTGGTCTGAATTTCCTCTTCTTCTTTAGCCTGAATTTCTTCTTCTTTTTTCGGCTGTATTACAGATTGCGGTGCAATAACTTTTTCTTTTGGTTTAAGAGAATCGGTTTTTTTCTGAACCTTCTCTTCTTTTTCAGTTTTTAGCTGAACGACTGATTTTTGTTTAGTTTCTGATTCTTTCTGGATTTCTTTTTCCGGATTTTCTTTTTTCTGAACCTCATTTTTCTTTTTACTTTGAAGGGGAGAAGGCGTAAAAAAGGTATCCGGAGTTTTGATTTGTTTGCTATGAACCACCTTTAATTTTGGCTGTACAGCAACAGATGTAGATACCAGCGGTTCGGCAGACGTATTTTTTTTATTTGAGACGACCGTATCAGCAGCTTTATCGGCTTCGACCTCATATTTATCATTCGATTTCCCGATATTTAGTTTTGCCTGAACACCAAAAAAATCCTCTCCGCGTCTTGGACTAAAAGCGGATGGGCTGGAGGAGGGAGATTTTGATTTTTGACTAAATGCTGACATAGACTGTTTATGGTGTTATTCTGATTACTTTTCCGGTACCTTTAAATGCATTTGCGCCACATGAATAAATGGTTTTGCAGAATATTGTATAGCTGCCTTTTGTTGGTGCCGTGAAATTGAATAAGTGTGTGCTGCCTACCGCAACTGGTTCTTCCGGTCTAACTGTTTTTCCGTCAGAATTTGTAATTTCAACCAGGTAAGCCGGACACGGATTTGCTTTTTTATTTTTAGTTGTTGTAAGTGTAATTGCAAAAGTTTTGCACTCATCAGTCGCTTTGAAATCATGATAAGCAACAGGGTCTGATGAAAAATTAAACTCAGTAGTTTTATCACAAACAATCTTAGGTGGCGTTTTTTTCTTTTTATTCCCTTTTCCTTTACCAATAAACAAATCATCCAGACGCCCAATGGTCTGCCCGCCTACAATGCCGTCATAAGTCAGATCGTTTTGTGATTGAAAATCAAGAATTGCAGCTTTGGTTTCGCTGCCAAAATCACCGTCAGCACCAAATTTTGGAAGATCGTAACCAAGATCAAGTAATCCGGACTGGACTTTTTGAACAGATCCTCCTTTAGATCCCGTTGAAAGACGATCCAAACGATCGTGTGTCTGCTCTAATCTGTAATCGCCTTTAAAACGAGCGGCTTCTAAGTCTTCGGATACAAGATTTTGTTCTGTCGATTTTTGAACCATTCCTGTCTGCTGAATTGTATGTGTGAGTTCGTGTGCCAGCAGATGTTTTCCTTCTTTAGAATCCGGATTGTACTTACCTTCATTAAAATACACATCGCTGCCATTGGTAAAAGCCTGAGCGCCCAATTCCTGACTCATTTGCACGGCACTGCTGTCGGTATGGATTTTTACATTGCTGAAATCAGTTCCAAAACCGGATTCCATTTCGTTTTTTGTTTTTTTGTCCAGACCGTTGCCGCCGCCTTTCGAACTATCAAGTTTTCCTTCCAGATCATTGTTCTGAATTTCCGTATTTTGATTTTGAGCTTTTTTCTGAACCGGTTTTTCTTCCTCTTTCTGGTCTTTTTTCTGAACTTTTTCTTCTTTTTGGCAATCTTCACATTTCGCCTGAACCGGTTTTTCTTCTTCCTTACCTTTTTTCTGTACAGGTTTTTCTTCTTCTTTGGCAGACTTTTTCTGTACGGGCTTTTCCTCTTCTTTTTCTTTTTTCTGTACCGGTTCTTCTTCCTTCATTTCTTTAGACTGAACTGTAGAGATAGTTTCAGAGATAGGTTTTTGCTGTACTTCTTCATCTGCTTTCGATTGTAAGAGACCTTTAGAAGCCGTATTGTTCACCACTTTGTCTGCTGTTTTATCGGCTTCGATTTCGTATTTATCTCCTGCAGAACCGGTTTTTAGTTTTTTCTGAACCTTAGAGCTGAAAAAACTGCTGTTTCCGGGAATGTCTTTTTTTCGTTGTTCAAATGCTCTCATAGCTGTATTTTTTTACCATTGGGTATAGATTAATTTTTCGATCCACGGAATTTTGACAACGCTGATATTCCACGGAATTTTTTCGAGCAAAAGATCTTGTGTCTTTCGTTCGATGCTCAGTTTTGGGTTTGTTTCGCTCCAGTCGAATTTGCCCTCGCGCTGCAGGAATTCGGTTCTTAAAACTCCGGTCGAGGTGTTTTTTAAAGCTTTCCAGTGCTGTACAGCAGATTTTAGCATTTCTTCGACCTGAAGTTTTTGATATTCATTTACTTGTATATCCCTTCGAATGGTTTCCTGAAGCGGTATACCGCATAAAAACTTTTCAAAAAGCATCGTATATTCATAATCACTTTCTTTTTGCGTGGCAGCGTAATGCAGAATATGTGCTGCTAATTCTTTGTCTGAAAGCGTATTATTTTCATTCATCACTTTGCATTTTTTCAGCATTTCTTTTAGAAAAGGATGCAGAATAATCAATCCGGCGTTTTGCACATAACAGGATTGAAATGCAGGATCGTTTTGTTGTAAATTTTGTTCGAAATTCCTCTCTTTGAAGTTGTTTTCGTCTTTGTTTTGTATAATTGAAGGATCTTTTATTACAGGATTTTCGGTTTTTGATTTTAATTGAATCTTTTCGGCTGCAGTCAGTTTTTTTGCCTCAATTGGAATTTTTGATTCCTCTTTTACTGCTTTCGTTTCCGGTTTTAAATCTGAAATGTTTTCCTCTTTCGTTCGATTTTTTTCTTCGGATTTATCTCTGGATTCGTCATTAAATTTCTCTTTTACTGAATTGGTTTCTGCTGAAATTCCGGTTGTATTTTCTATTTTTTCAAGATGTATGCCGGTTTGGTTTTCTTCTGAAAAACGAGTTTCTTTTTCGATTTTTAAATTTGTGTTTTCAGTTGTGTTTTTCTTTTTAAAAAACAAATAGTCTTCTTTTATTTTCTGTAGTTCTTCATCTGAAAAATCAGGGATTCCGAATGTTTTCAGGTTTAAAAAATAAACTTCGAAAACCATTTTTTCTGATTGAAAAAGAGCCTCATTTTCAATATAAAACCAAATAAGTTCTGACTGTTTTTTATCTGCCAGAACAGAAAAAAAAGAATACCAGAACGATGATTTAAAATCGTGCGATTTCTTATTTAGTATTTTTAATAAAATATTATTTTCAACCGCTGTTTTTTCATTTGATTTCGAGCTGAAAAATACAATCTGCTCATTCGAAAACTGATTGATAATTCGTTTCTGTACGTTTTTCTGATGAATTAATTGACGAAATGGAATGCTGAATGTGTTATTTTTAAGGTTTTTCAGATTGATTTTTTCTAAGAAATTTTTTTCAGCTTCTTTTGTAATCCACCAGGGCATGCGGCCGTTTTCTATAAAGTAAAGGAGTGTTTTTACCTCTTTATCTTTGGGTGAAATCGTCTTCCATTCTGTACCATTTTCATGCTCATTTTCAACGTGGCTCTGATCCCGTTTTTTTAGGTCATTTAATGTCTTTTGAACCTCTTTTTCGATGCGGTTTTTTATATCATTTTTTGTTTCATTAGAAGCTAAAAAAGTATCATTTTTATGAATATCAGACTGAATCGAAATATCAAGTTTTTCTATCTGAATAATTTGATTTTCAATATTTTGAATGCCGTTAAATTGTTTTTCTATAATAGGAAACAGCTCATTTTGCAGAAACACGGCAAGATTATTTTTGATGGAATCAGCCATTGTCATAGAGCGGGTATCGATCTCTAAAAAAACTCTCTGGATACTATGTGTATTTTTATTCATTTTTATTTGGATGTAATACTTTTTTTACTATCTTTACTACTCCTTAATCGGAATACTGGGACTAATGCTTGTATGATGACTTTGTGTGTTGCGCGTGTGGTATACTTTATATCTTTAATCTCGTTAACTTTTCATGGTAATCTAATGGTAAGCGCCCCATTAAAAGCTTCAGATCCGCTAGCTATATTGGTCTGAAGCTTTTTCTTTTTTATCAATATATCTTGATAAAATTTCCTTGTGATGGCAGCTGATAATAGAATTCTGCTTTTGTTGCATACTGGCTCATAACCGCCGCTACTGCAGCAGTATTTGTTATAGGACCCGGAATATGTATCATGTATTTGCTGACACGATCTTCGTTGTGTAATTTTTTTCTTAAGTTGATGAATAAAACTACTGTGTCATTTGTTTTTTTAAGGTTTGAACGATAGTAATCAAACATGCGGCTATTTACCCAGTTTCCGTTTGTCCAGTCACCGCCAACATAAATAGATCCCATTTTAGCATCAGCAGCAATAAGTGATCTTGCTATTTCGCGCAATTCAAGTCCTGCTGTTTTTTTAGGATCTTGCCCAGGGATTTGTTCAAAATCTTCAAGAGTGTAAGTAAATCTTCGCATGTCTTTCATAATTTCATGATTAACAAGCTGACTTTTATATGATTCCCATCTGGACCAGTCGCCGTCAAAAGCTCCGTAATCGTCGTCTTTATTTACGGGTTCATAAGTACTGTGAATTTTTTGATATACTTTTGGATTGTGTGCGTTAATAAGCGAACACGTAATGCCTGCCGCACGATAAATGCGGTTGTTTTTAATAATTCCGTTTTCGGTGAATTTGTATACCGGACTTGCCCATGACTGGGTTATATCCTGAATTTCAAATTCGTATTTGTCTTTTTCGAGTTTCATAATTTTTAGTTTCTTTTGTTCTTCGATAAAATCAAACAAAAGACCTGTTGGAAACTGTTTGTTCAGCGTTTCCATTACGACATGAAGACGACGCACTATTAATTCCTTTAACGGAATCCTGATGGTAACCGGAGAGGTGACTAAATTGACACCGTTTATAGTATATTTTCGAACACTCAATACATAATGTGTAGGTGTTGCCTTGATTTTACTTGGTGTTCCGTTCAGGCTTCGGCATAAATTGTTGATGTATTTTAAAGAACTGATCCAAGGATAAATACATGCTGAAAGGGTAAAGAATCCCAGTTCGCTTTCCGGATTTATTTTTCCGTCAATCGAAAAGTCCGTAATAAAAGTGGTGCCTGATTTCAGGATTAGTAAAGTGCCGCCTTTTTTTACACCGGCTTTGTGTTCGAACGCATAATTGGTGTTAAACAAGATTTTTAAATCGGCAGCATCTTCTGTAATATCCAGGATGTAATAATCGAAATCGAGTCCGTATTCGATTCTTTTGGTATTTAAAAATGTTTTTACCTCGTCGATATCTTTGTGTAAATAGCCTTCAATTCTGTAAAAATCGTAATCGTCTGTACAGTATTTCAGTGGTGTTCTGATGTAGTCGTTGTTGATCAGACTGGCAGTATGATAGCTGAAATGGTTTTGATGATTGTAAAGACTGCTTTTCTCAAAATCCCAGGCATGCAGGAAATTATCATCGACTTTGTAATAATACGGAACCGATTTACAGCCCAGCTTTCCGGTTGATTTTGAAGGTGTAATTTTAATCCCGTCAGAAACAGTCTGGAAATTGTTTAAAATGGCAGACAATCTTCTTACCAATGAATCAAAATGTTTAGCTGTTTTGTTCTGGTCATAAACCGGTGATTTGTAAAACTGATGTCGGTAATTTTTGTAACGTTTGGTCTCCTGAACAAGTCCCAACAGCAGGTGTTTTGGAAATGAACCAACAGGCGGGCGGCATTCTGATTTTATCTGAATAAAGAGGTCTTTTAATTCTTTGTAAGTCGCCACAACATCTTTTAGTAAATCGTAGATATAGTGAATATCGACCGGAGTATTCGAGTAATCGAAAGAAGTCAGCGAATTAATTTTGTTTGTAATTTCGACGCGTTGCGCATCATACCCGGAATAGGTTAGGATGACGCTCAGATTTTTAATTAAATCATTTCTGAATGAAATATCGCTGACAACCGTATTAAAAAGCTGTTTAATCTGATTGATTGCGGCAGTGCTGTTGAAAGTCGGGATTACTTTTTTTATTCCTAATTCTTCCAGAGTATTGTATTTTTCGAACAGATCGTATTTTTTGTAAAGCGTATCTCTTTTGTCAGATTCGGTTTTTCCAATAATGAAATTGGCTGTGGTTTGACTTACAACTAAGACTCTGAGATTAAAAATTTGTTCACGGCCTTTGTTAGAACAATCGATTTCATCGCACAAAGAAGCATCTTTAGCATAATTTTCAAGATACAGGAGTACCACCTGATCTTTTAAATTTGGAAAACTTTTTAATTCAGATTCACCGCTTTCGGGTGCTCCGTCTTTTGCAGGAAGTAATTCCCACATCTCCACCATTTCGGTATCTGAGAACAAAAAAGGTAGATATTTTGCTTTGTCATTCTCAAATTTCCGATAGGATTTATAATGTATACTTGGAAAATCAATATCAAATACTTTTTGTTTGTTGTCTGATTCACCGTCGATTTCGTTTTTGGCTTCACTTTTTAGTTTGATTAAATCACCGTCGGTTGTAATTCCGGTTCCCTGCGTTATGGTTAGGGTGCTAAAATCGGGACTGGATGTCATTTGAAAGCCGCAGACAATTCCTGTACCGGTAAGAAATATTCGGTTTAATCGGTTTTGGTCATCAAAATAATCGATAGTTTCGTTAAGCTGAAAATGGGTAAGCACCTGATCTGCAACGTAACTATGATAATGTCCTGTAATGGTTTTAAGTTTTGTTTCCATGACCTTATATTTTTATAATGTTCCTAAATTTGTTCGTCCTAATACTATTTTTCCTGAAATTTCTTCTTCTTCGTCTGTGCAGTTGTACAGCGTTCCGGTTGGATAAATAGAATTTAATTTGGATAATGATTTTATAAACTCCGGTAAAGCTTCTTGTTTGTTTTGGGTTTTGTCGAGCAGGAATTTTTTGAAATCTTTTTCAAAATCCAGCAGGTCATTGTCTTTATCTATTTGATGATCTTTGCGATATCCAATCCAGCAGATTTTTCCAAGTATATGCGATGGAATTTCCTGACGAATGACGTTTTCTGCAAAATTTCTAAAGTCAACATCAGAAAAACGATAGGTATATCCCGGAAGCACTACGCTGATTTTAAATGAATACGGATTTGGCACACAGCAGTCTTCAGAACAGTCTTCGATGCAGATTGGCATGTAAAACGTCCCATCGATTGTTTCATCCGGATTGGGAACCAGCAGAATGTGTTCTACCAGAAAAATCCCTTCATCGCTGAATTCTTCCTTGAAAAAACGAAGCACTTTGAGTATCGCTGTTTGTAGCTCTTCGAGCGTATCGTAATACTCGTATTGTTTTGCAATGATTCTGCCGGGATCATCGACTGCGGTTTCCGGATCGATGATCGAAAACGAATAGGTATTGCTTTCAGATTGGGTTATTTCAAAAGTTTTGATTGTGGTATCTTTAAAAGCAATTTGATTGTTTCTGTCGTCAATAAGATCTTTAAAGTCATGCTGAATTTCTTTTTCGGTGGTTTCATAGATTTTCAGGATCGAAAAATACATTTCTTTTACCGCGGAAGACTGATTTTCATACTCTTTTACGGCAGTCAGAATAACTTTGTCCTCGCTGTTTCTAATTCTCCATTTTATTTTTTCGGGCACATCGGGGTCCGGATTATAAAGCTGAACAAATAAACCGGAGATATCTTTTCTTTTAATACCTCGTTTGGACGTTACAGGGTTTTTATCGCCTTTGATTCCCAGCAATCCCGCAATTCTATTTTCGAGTCCGGTTACGTTAAAAGTATTCCACAAATTAGAGGCGGGCTGATTGAAATAATTGAAACCGCTGCCGCGCTGGCTGCTTATGGTATCGTAGCTGATTAAAAAATCGGATTTGTTTTGCAATACAATTTCATCTGAAGAATCGCTGTACAAGGATTTCATCAGGAAAGCATATGACGCAAAACGTTCGGCAAAACGCGAAATAAGATGGTCTTTTATTTGGTTTTGTCTTTTAATGGCATGATCTAAATGACCAAAAAGATATTCATCGAGTTTTTTCTGATCGGACTTTAAATATTCATCGTTTACAATTTCTTCAAAACCCGCCATATCCGATACAGCCTGCGTAAAATAGGTATTCGTAAGCTGGTTATTAATCGAAAGAAGGTCTTTTATACTGCTTAAATGTTTGAAATAACTTGCCAGAATCTGATCAAAAAACAGCAGATAGGCTTTTAACTGTTTTGCTTTGGCTTTTCGTTCTGCACTGGCAGATTCAGAAAGTCCGATTTCGCCAATGCCGTAGTTTTCAGGAAAATTGTTGGTAATGCTGGTATAAAAATCCGTTTCTGTAATTCGGCCTTTCGGAATATTTATTTCTTTGTTTTTGGATGCTTTTTTCTGTGTGTACGCCAAATCTTCTTTTAAATCTTCCAGATATTTTCGGGCTTTGGTTTTATTTACCGTAACCGGAAGAAATCCTTTGCTGAAGTTAAGCGTGCTTTTATTGCACAAAGCAGGTTTTTTATTGGCAGGAATACAGATGTTCCATACACTTCCTTCTTTTTCTATGGCTTCGCAGTTGTTCAGCGAAATGTCCTTTATAACGGTTACGCCTTCTACATTCATGATAATCTGCATAATATCTGAAAGGCGTACTTCGGTTTTTAGGGATGAATTTTCTAATTCGGCAGGATCGATAAATCCGTTTTCCAGCAGCGGACCTTCAAAAATCTGATCGCTGGAATAGCCTTTTTCAAACATTTCTGCCAATGAATAGTATTTCATGGAAGGCGAAAGGTATTTTTCGAGTTCCAATGTAATTAAGGCATGAATGTATTCTTCGTTGGCTTCCGGGGTAATTTCGATTAAAGCACAAACGGCAATTGGCTGAATTTCTATTTCTTTTACTTCCAGAACATCTTCGCAGAGGTTTCTGTTTTCATGGAATTTTTCGATGATTTTGTTTTTCAGAATCACTTTCTGGGCCAGATCTTTTTCATCAAAATCGACTAATATGTTATAGTAGCCTTTGATTTCGGTTTCTTTTATGAAAGTGTCCGGAGTTTCGCTGAAATCTTCTTTTTTAAGCGAAATTCTGCCTTCTTTACAATTGATGAATAATTTTTTGGTTGTTTTTTGAAGCCAGCAGTTTTTAATTCGCTGCGGATCAATATCGATTAAGATTTTTCGGTAATCGAGTGCTGTTACGGCCTGAGTGGGTAAAATTTCAGACGCTGTAAAAAACTGTTCGTCTATAGGACTCGAAATATTGCTTAGCAAATCCTCGATAGGCAGATTGATTCGCATTCCCAGATCGGTAATGGCGTAACAAAGCACTTCCAGAATTGTAATTCCGGGATCATGCGTGTTGTAGTCGGTCCAAAAACGGCTTCCAAGCGATTCGATGTATTCGATTCCTTTTTTTCGAAGGAAATCAAAACTCATGTCATCCTGGGTATTGATGTTTTTTGGTATACTGATATGTTGGTTTACAACTGACATTGTTCCTGTGTTTCTGTGGTTTTAACGGTACATTGTTTTACATCGGTGCTTATGATATGTTGTTTTGCCGAAACGAGAATCGATTTGGGATTGGACGGAACAGCCGCTTTATCTGATGAAATATCTCCTTTAAGAAGTTTTACATCCTGAAGAAAATCTACATAACCTAATTTTTCGATGTAATTAATAAGTGAACTGCTGTGAATGCTGACCCCGAATGTGATAGGAATACTTTTATCTACAGCCCATGGTGATAAAAATTTGATTATATCAGAATTGAGTTCCTGTCTGTAAAAATTCTCATCGTAACCGGGTCTGAATTTTACTTTTAAATGCACTGTAACTTCTTCGTATTTAGGATTTATAACAAAAGTATTGACGTGCATGGAGTTCAGCTGATCCATATAATTTTTGACTTTGTTCAGCATTGCGGTGCTTACGCGGGGCTGATAAATATCGAATACGTTTTTATTGACCGTGTCCGGAATAACAACGAGCGTAACATTGCCGGGCGACTGATATGATTTATCTGATGTATGGTTAAGGCATTTTACTTTGTACAATTCAGGGAATTGCTGCAATACCATATGTTCGTAATCCCACATTGTAATGGCGCGGTTTTTATGGCGCAGACGTTCGCTGACTCTTCTGTAATACTCTGGACTGGATTCTTCCGGTTTATGATCGAAACTGTTATAAGGCTGTGTAACCGATTTTACATTGCTTAGCCTTTGCAGCAGTTTCGAAATGGTATTGGCTTCGATTCCGGTTTTTAGATGTGATAAATCATTTGAATTATTCTGAAAAGATGCCCGAACCGCCTGAGAATGTATACCTATCATTTTACAGACTACATCGTATTGTTTGTGCATTTTGGCTCTCAGCCAGATATAATTTTCAGGAAGTCTGGTGTTGTTTTGAGTGGCTTCTTTTGGAAGACTGAATTTCAGGATTCCGGATTGCAGCAGGTTATCGGTTTCATTTAATACAATATCGGCATGGTCAAGAATGCGCCATTCGTTATTACCCAAAACAGCCCATTCTATTTTTTGTTTTCCTGTAAAGGATGGTGTTTCGGGATTTTCGCTTCCTTCCAGTACCTGAAAGAGCAAAGTAATCTGCTGTAATTCGAGTACATTTTGAAGACCAATAAACAATTCGCCGCCTTTGCAATAGGTTGGAACCAAATAAGAATCGGCTGCTTTTACATAATTCAGGCGGGATTTTAAATAACTGTGTTCTTCTGAATAGCCAAAAGGATGAATCTGGAATAATTTTGCCGTATTTTTTTTATAAACGTCTTCGATTGTTTGTCCTGTAGAAACTAAAAAACGGGTAGTTTCAGAAGCCGTGTAATGCAGTACAATACTTTCGGCAAGCGGCGTGTAGGGTTCATTTGGAATTACGACATTTTTATCTTCACTGGAAAGTGCCAGAGCGTAACTTTTAGCATACAAATGATGCAGAAATGAAGACGAAAGCGTTAGTTTTAATTCGCCGTTTTTCTTTGTATTGTAATCGGCACTGCTGTTTATCGTAAAAGTGGTTTTAAACGGATTTACAGACGAAAACAAATTGGCAGAAGTACTAAGATTCTTCCAGATATTGTCTGACAAAAGATCCAGTTTATATTTAAAATAATCATTAGAAGTTACTATTGCTTCTGCGGTATTAAATACTATTTGTGTGCCGTTTTTTTTCACTACACTATCTCTAAACATATTGGTACTGATGGTCTTTTCAGATGTTTTTTTATATGCTTTGTAATGTTCGACGAAATCGGCGGGCGTATTTTTCCACAATAATTCAACATTGATGGTTTCCCAGTTTTTAGAAAAAGCTTCGTTGTATTTAATGTGAAAGTTTGAACCCAAAACAGGTTGTGATGAAAAAGGGAAAAACGGTTTTAAAGCATTCATGCTGCCGTTGTCGTTCTCTAAAACCATGTTTTTTATGTTCTGAACGTCAACATTAATCGTAATGGTTTCAATTATATTCTCAGCTAAGGATTTATACAAATTATAGCCGTTGTCTTTTGAAGAATCCAGATAAAACCGTACTACAGGCAGACTGGTATTAAATTTATCTCCTAATACAGCCGCATTGTAACCTGTAACGGGATCTGCATTTTCGTCGAGCAGAAAAGCGATTTTCATAATTTTTCCGCTTACAGAAGTGGTATATGGATTTCCTGATTTTACAGGCAGTGACAGCTGTATTTTACCGGGATTCAACCATTTTTTTGCTGTTGTTAACTCAAGATGCAGACAGTCTATAAGGTCAGTTGGATTAACAACGGCATCGAGGTTGTTTTTAAAAGTAAAACTTATCTGAATGCTTCGTTTTCCCTGTTCTAAAGACAAAAGAGGCGAGGCAATGGCAAAACCCAGCGGAAACTGCGTTAATTCTTTTGGAGAATTTTCAGCTGCAGGACTGCCGAATGGCCACCATTGTGCATTATTTTCATCAGGAAAAGGTTTTCCTAAACCATCGTATGAATCTGCAAATGGGCGGACGGTTATTTTTTTTGAATCTTTGTGATTGTAAATATTTTTGAGTGACGTAACAACTGTTTTACCGGCTGTTAATTCATTTTCTGAGTAATAGGTTCTGGTTTTTCCAGAAGTATCTTTTCCGCCGTCGAATCCGGTTTTTGCGCTGATTTTTTCCTGAACGGCATTTTTTGCCAATTCAAAAATCAGGTATACTTTGTCAGGTTCGGCAGGGAGTTTTTCAATTTTTAGAACCTGATTGTAATAAAAATCAAGATGACGTTTGGTTAGATTGTTGTATCGTTTTTTGCTGTTTTCAAGCAGCATTAAAAAAGTCAGGAATAAGGTAAGGTGAGGCGTAATGGAGGCTTCTTTTTTGTGTTCGGCAATTACATCTGCAAGTTCTTTTTTGATGCGGTCGAGTTTCATTTGATTTTCTACCGATGGTTTCTGGTCATTCAGTTTAAAAAAATCAAAGAAAGCTTTCCAGTCTCCCGAAGGTTTTTCGGGAACAGCGGTTTCGTAATAATTTACATATTCAGAAAAATTGCAGGCAAACAAAACCCAGTCGGTTAGTTCAAAATCATTAAGTCGAATGCTTTCCGGTTGTAACGCGTTTATATAGCGCTGCTTCTGGTCGCTGCCATTCGAGGACAAAACACTCACTATCGTATTACAATTACTCATTTTTACACAATTTTATAAATCTGTTCCTTCTTGTTTGTATAATGGATATACCATATTGATTCTCGAATTGGTAGATCGTATTCTAAAATCAACCAAAACCAGTAATTCTCCGGTTAAGTCGTCGCCTTTTGTAATGTCAATTTTTTCCACATCAATTCGGGGTTCGTGGTATAAAATGGCTGTTTTAATCATTTCAGAAACAAACGTTTTCAAAGTCTGGTTCAGCGGATTAAACAAGAGTTCATCCATATTACAGCCGTATTTGGGCTGCATAATGCGCTCACCAATTTTAGTCGAAAGCAAAATCTCCAGACTGCTTTTGATATCGGCTTCGTCGCTGAGCATGGAAACCGCTTTGATGTTCTTTCTAAATTCGGGCGGAAAACTCCATCCTGTGCCTAAAAAATCTTGTTCGGTTTCCATAGCTAACCAATTAATACCGTTGGACATCCTCCTGCGATTGTGCCTCCGTGTGCGGTAGAATCGCCCATTCTGGCAGCAGGCTTACCGCCAATTAAAACCGTTGCAGATCCTCCTAAAATAGTATCCGGCGGTCCTGTACAAGTTGCCATATCACCTGCACAGGCAGCGGGAACGCCGCCAATCAGGACGGTTGCGGTGCCCGGAGGCAGTATAGGACCGCCCACATGAGGAACCGTTGCGGTTACCATTGGGCATACATGCATGTCTGTAATTCTTGCTGCTGGTGCTCCCATAATTTTAATTTATTTGTACCATACTTCCTTTTACAATCGCCACAGCTCCGGATGACATTTCGGCTCCGGCACTTCCTTCGGCTTTAAACATCGCTTTTGCTTTTAAGGAGACGTTTGTACCTTCTATTTTTACATCGCCGGAAGCGATTAACTCAATATTTCCGGCGCTTTCCATTTTAATACCGCTGCTGTCGATGGTGATAATATTCGAATTTTCATCTTCGATTTTAATTACTCCTTTGTCTTCATCGAGCGTTATTTTTTTTCCGGCTGGTGTTTCAATTCCAATTGATTTTTTCTCATCATCAAAAAGGACTTTCATTTCGCTTCGGGTTACAATTCCTTTTTGATGATTGTCATCTGAAGCCGGAATAGGAGCGGGTTTGCCGCTGCTGTGAAGCATCCCTAGAACAATGGCGTTATTGGGATCTTCATTTACAAAACCTATAATAACCTCATCTTCAATTTCAGGTCTGAAATAAACACCTCTGTTTTCTCCTGCATCTGGCGAAGAAACTCGGCACCAGATGCCCTGTTCTTCATTATTAATGATGGGAATTTTAACCAAAATCCGGTCTTCGCCGTTTGGATCGCCTTCCAGCTGGGTTACAATCCCGGCGTGAAGTCCTTTGATGGCAGGAATAATTCCGGAACCTGTTGGTGTATGAATGTCAAATGTTTCAGAGAACCATTCGGGATTTAACCCAAATTGGGCATCGATCGTCCAGTTTCCTTCATTTAATTCGTGGAAAACACCTGTGATATAGGCTTTTCCGTTAAAGCGGTCGCCCACGCCTTCGAGCGTGATAATCGTATTGGGTTTTACGGCTGGAATTCCCTGAAATTTTACTCTTCCGCGGATTTTTGATAATTGCTGAAACAGTAATTTCGCATCGGCCCAATCCTGAAGTTCAACTTCTGTAATGGTGCCGCCGTGGCGTAATTCGAAGTTTTCGAGTTTTACAATATCAGATAAATCAGCAGCGGACAAATTGCCGTTCAGGCTCACACCTGGGTCACTGGCTTCAATTTCGACCAATTCCTGATTGGTATAATCCCAGCTGTACGAAGAGACTTTTGTAAACTGATTGCGGGCGTCAATTTCGGCATCAAAATCAATTAATGAAGCGCCAAACGTAACGGTTTCAACAGATGAAGAGGAAACATCCGGTTTGCATATCTTAATTTTTCCGTTCTCTGTAAAACACAATTTTCCGTTGGCCTGCGCTCTTGAAACAATGAAATCCCAGTCGGATGTATTGTACTGCACGAGCTCTTTATGGCTGAAATTGGTTGCTTCGACCTCTTTTTCCAAACCATAAGCATCGATGATTTCTTCGAATACATCGCTGTCTTTTACTTCATAAAAATATTTGCTTTTTCTGCCAATGGTCAGTTTTACAGCTTCGTCTTTACATTCAATAATCAACAGCGACGCGTTGTTTTTTATTTTAATAGAATGTTTGATGATAATGCCTTTGTAAATCGTTTCTTCATCATTGTGATAACCTGCATTTATTTCGATTTTTTTCCCCGGAACCAGCAAATCTTCATTGCTTAATTTAAAATCCCTTTCCGAAGCTTCTCCGTCTAATAGTACAATTTGCGCCATAGGAATTCGGTTGACCTCATTTTGGACCACTATACTTTTTACCTGAAAGGTTTTAGATAATTCTTCGCCTTCAATTAAAATTTTATGCGTTACTAAATCGGCACTTTTACTGGTTTGTATGACTCCGCTGTTGTTCATCAGGATTGCTTTTGTAAAGGCGGAAAGAATAATTTCTGCCCTGTTTTTAATTTTCTGAAATTGACAATGTTGTTTACCCTCGCGACTTCGAGATAATATTTAGAATCACCGTAGATGTAATAAGACATTAAAGGCAGCGTATCGCCGTCTTTTACGACTCGGTAATGCGTTAAGTCTGGCGATTTATTGTTTTCTTTTGCAGCTCTTAGATTATCTTCTACAAATCCCTGAAACTTTGCTTTTGCAATGGCTCTTATCGGTGTACCATCGGGTTTAAAGAGTTTGAACTCGACGTCCATTTCTGTTAGCGAACCTTTAAACAGAAGGGTTCCCCAGGAAATAATCAGGTAATTTGGTTTATGCTCATCTCCATTGTAATCCAGAATGACTTTTTTGAATTTCTCCAGATCATCAATAATTCCGTTAGGCACACTTTGGTAACCGTTGATTACACCGGATCTGTCGAACACAAAATCGAGTTCCAGGTTTTCGGGTAATTTTTTATTGAATCGCGGCGAAACCGTACTCGTTCCTGCTGCCTGTGTGGCATCGGTTTCGATCTTATAATGAAAGGTGTATTTCTCCGGATTCATAAGCGTAGAAAATTCACCTCCTGAAATTTTGTTATTAAATTCAGGATCACTGTAAGCGGCGATTTTTAATTTTTCTAATTCTCCGGCCATAATCAGCGTTCTTTTTTACGTTCGATGATTTTCATTACTTGTTCCACACACTCAGCCACCGGATCTTCATCTTTGCTTTTTGGAGCAGATGGAGGCGGGGCTTTGGGACCTTCGTTCACGTTTATTTTAATGTGAAGCTCTTTTATTTCTATTGGCATAACTAGCTTTTAATTAAAGTGAAATAATTGTAGCTGAGCTCAAAGTTTTCGACGACAAGCTTGCTTTCTTCGGCACTAAAATCTTCTACGGCCCATTTTACGGGAAAAGCATGTACGACATTCCAGGAAATCAAAGGCTGATGTTCTTCATTCAGCAGTTTAATGGTCAGGTTTACAGGTTTAAAAGAAAAATTTTCTATTGCATCCCTGCACCAGTCAATTACAGCAGAATCAAGCAGCATTCCTCTCTTTAAAGTCAGGTTTGGATATTTTGTTTTTACCGGAAGTTTGTGCTTGAACCTGTTTTCTCCACCTTCGGCTATTTCTTCGGTTTCAATATCCACAGACAGACCGGAAACCGACTGAAACTGATGGTCTTTTTCCTTAGAGCCAATGCCTTCAAATTCAACTAAAAAATGAAAACCGACAGGCGGATAGTAGTTAGCCATGATTAATCATTTTGAATAGACAAACCTTCGTGTACCAGTTCCATAGATTCGATAGCGACTTCGTTTCCGTCTGCTTTTAAATCAGTAGACTGAATTTTTGTCGGCCAGGCATTTTTCACCTTCCAGGTAATTACCGGTTCGTGCTCTTCGTTTAGCAGTTTGATCGTAATATCTCTTCTTTCTATCGTATTTAGTTTTACGGTATTCCACCAGTTGTAATACTCGTTGTCGCCTGCAAAAGTTCCTCTTTTTAGAGTAATGTTGGAGAATTTCTGCATGCCCGGCATTTTGATTTTGCTGTATTCGGGACTTGCTCCCTGACGGTATTCTATAACTTCAGTTTCAACGTCTAATCCGGAAACTTCTGTAAATCCTATTTTTGTTCCACCCCAGTCAACTGAGAAATGAAACTTTGGTAGCGGATAACTCATGATTTAGTATTTTTTGAGATTGATAATTAGTTAAGATTCCTGCATTTTATGAGAGAAACGAAGGATGATAAATTCTGCCGGACGCACAACGGCCATTCCGATTTCGACTATCATACGACCTTCCAGAATGTCGAGTGCCGACATCGTTTGTCCTAACCCGATTCTGACATAAAATGCCTGTTCCGGTTTTGCTCCGGCCAAAGCTCCGGCTCTCCATTGCAGGATCAGGAAGTTCTCGATCATGGCGCGGACTCTTATCCAGGTATTGGCATCGTTGGGTTCAAACACAAACTGCTCGGTTGCTTTTTTGATAGATTCTTCGGCCATGTTAAAGAAACGTCTCACCGGAACATAACGCCATTCGTTGTCATTTCCCGCCAAAGTTCTGGAACCCCAAACGAGTGTTCCTTTTCCTGTAAAGGTTCTGATTGCGTTGATGGATTTTCCGCTTACGGTATCGATATTTAAATTGTCCTGAATGGTGTTTGTAATTTTTACCGTTGGACGTATTACGTAGTTCAGACTCACATTGGCAGGTGCTTTCCAAACGCCTCTGTCTTTGTCGACTCTTGCATACACTCCTGCGATGGCAGAACTTGGAGGAAGTGTTACCGGAAGATTGTAAATCTCTGCCAAGATTTTGTTGTACGTTGCATTGTCAAAAGTTTCAACAGCGCTTAGTTTTCTTCCGTTTAATTCGCCGTTGTTTACATCTTTTCCGTCAATTGATTCTATTGCGGTGATTACCGCAGCAAGATCAGTTGTCACAGAAGCAAAAATATTCACAACATCGGAGACATTGCTTTGAGCGGTTAAAGGAGTGTAGTTTAGAAGTTTTTTTAATTCTGTATCAAAACTGACAGCATCTGTCTGGATTAGTTTTTTCAGTTTGGTATCAGTGTTTTCATCCTGTAATTTTTTCTTTAATGTTTTTAAGTTTTTGTATACAGAATCGATTTTGCCTGCCGCTGTAAAGTTTGAATTAAAAGTTGTCAGTGCAGTTGAAATAGCTCCTGCCAAAACCATATTTTCGTCAGAAATAGTACTAATAGCCGCGTTTGCTTCTTCGTTTACCGAATTTCTCAAAAGAGAGATTTTTTCTAAAGTAGCCAATAAAGGATTCAGTCTTTTTAAGAATTCCGTTTTTTTAGTATCATTTGTAGTAAAATTTTCAGGAAGATTAAAACCTGTTGTATCGCTGCTGTATAACTGTAATAGCAAATCACTTATTTGTCCCTGAATTTTCTCAGAATCAGGTTGAGATACCAGTTGAGCTATCGTTGGAGTAAATCCTGTATTTACATCTGTGATTAAGGTAAGACCCGCAGCAATTTTATCGTAAGCCTTTGCGGTATAGGAGTAATGTTTTAAAATAATTTTAGTACTGTCAAAAGCATAGTCCAGTATCGTTTCAAGATGCGGATAATAGGCTGCACCGTATTTGATAGTGTCTTTCTCAACACTGATCACATTTCGCAGCTCATCGATATTATCATCCACAGGGCTTGATTCGTCATAACTTAAGGTATCAACTATCGTAAAACGATCCTGCAGGTTTTTGCATTGCGCCAAAGCATCGTTATATAATCCGTAAAAGTCAGCAGGCAGTATACCCGATACTCTGGTAGCGTCCGGAAACACAATAAGAGTAGGCTCGTCTACTTTTTCCAGTTCCAGTAAACCGTCGCCTAAAGCTTTAGTATTGATTATTGCGGTAACAGGAGTATCTAATTCGTCTAAATCAGAACCATAACGGCCTACTGATATGATATAACACGGTCCGCCGCCATTGGCAAAGTACAGCTGCAAGGAATAATACATTAAAAAAGGCTGTTTTGCAGCTGGCTGATCTACTACGATAGATCTGATATCGCCATTATCAGTTAAAACATCATTAATTGTCACGTTGATTGTTGTTTCCGGTTTTGCAAAGCCAAAAAAACGTTCATATTCTAATAAAGAAGTTATACGGGTTGGTTTTAGTTTTAAATCGCCGTTGATCTTGTTTGTTGCTTTTTCGGTATACCCTATAAAAGCAGGAATCGCTGTTTCTACCTGGGCAACAGAAGGAGGAAATTTTACGATTTCCTCAACATATACCCCCGGTGTTTTGTAAGTTGTTGCCATAATTTATTGTTTTTTAATTATTAGATAAATATTTCAGAATAGTAATTACCGCTGATTTTTTTAATTGATTTTGCAGAAGGATTAGCATAAAGACTTTCCTCGGCCTGAGGAGGTGTAAAATCAGTCAGCGGATCAATTTCAACAAAACCGTACTGGGTGAGCGGTTTTGCGGCATTGGTTTCAATTTCGGTTTTTGCTTTTCGGTTAATGTATTTCCAAAGCGTTTTTCGGTTATCAAAATGAATTTTAAAATTCGGTCCTGTCAGTTTACCCTGGCTGGTAATGATGTTCCCCGAAGTTTTATCGCCCTTCAAAGTGAGTGATACCAACCCGAATACGCCTTGTTTTTCTGACGGATGAAGTGTCGAAATCAAATCAGCCGTTGTTTCTTCGGATACTAAATAAGAATTAGAAATTAATTTGGTTTCGTTTATTTTAGGAAGATATTGAAACGTAATTGGCTCAGTTAAGGGCTTTACATTGCTGAAAAGGAATACTTTACTAAAAGCAAAATCCAGATTCGTAAAATTTTCAAACTGAAAGTTATTAATGGTAATAATGAAATTTAAAGTCAGGCTGGCGGGAATTTTTAAAAAAGGCTCATCCGGTTCTTTAATTTTTGTATAAATCCTAAAACCGGTTTTACTTTTTTTAAACAGCATTTTGTGGTTTCTCAATTCAGTATTGGTTTCCAGAGTAGGCTGAATGGTTAGGAAGGAATCGACGCTGAAGTTTTTAAGCATTTTTTCTTTATCATCGGCAGACATCGCTGCAAAGGTTTTTTCGCCGTTATCCAGATAATAGTTATGAAGAATTGTTACTTCAAACAACAAGCCGTATGTAAGATCAAAACTCATGACTGATTCTTTATTTTAGTTGCGCTCTGGTAGTTGCTTACAAGCTGTCCTTCGGCCTGCGCTATATCGCGTTCAATTTGTATCAGGCTTACTTTGTACAAGGCAGACGGAAGCTGTTTACCGCCCAAAGTTCCCCAGATATAATTCAGTTCCTCAAAAGTGGGGGTATAAAGCTCAACCGTAAATCTGAAATTTTCTACATGAGCCATCGAAACATCGTTTCGGTTGAATAAGGTATTGGCTTGTGTAAAAAGTTTTTTGCCCTGAAAAAAGGCAATGATTTTAGAGATATCTTTGAGCGAATTCACATATTTGTCTCTGTTGGCGCTGAAAAGCAGGTACAGATTTAAATTGATGACACTGTTTTTATAAATGGTTCTGTCGCTTTCGATACTGTGATTAGGGAAATTTTTTAAAGCCGCTTCTTCGTCAAGATTAATTAAAGTAAGTGCCACCTTGTTTTTTAACGCCCCTGCTATATCATCGTTTTGAGATTCCAGGTACGCGATATTTTCGGCTACAACCGTTTTTTCGAGCCCAATTTCATCGAGATAGTTATTTACTTGTTCTACAACTATTTGAATAATCTCAAAAATCATTTTCTGCTAAATTTAGGTTCTAAATTCCTGTTGGATTTACAATGGTTTACTAAAAAGTATTTTTCAGAAAGTACCATTCAAAAAATCATGTTTTAAAACAATATCGGGTATGAAATTCTGTACTGAAAAAATAAGTTCTAAGGCTCAGATGGGATAAATGGGGAAAGATTTTCCGGCTTTGATTTGAAACTTGTGGTGTAAAAGGGAGCTTATACAACCTGTCAAATTTAGAGAAACAGAAGTGTATCAGGAAAGGGTATATTTCCCCTTTTTTTAGGGTTTAAATACCTGTTAAATAATTGATTTTAAAATATTTAGTATTTGTTTTTTTGTGTTTGCCTTTGTTGAAAAACAGGCGTAAACAATTGTAAAACCAGATGTTTTTTTATAAGAAAGAAAAGAGATAATCTATTTTCGGGAGTCTTTTTTCAAATTTATGGAAAATTAGATTTGCACCTAAAGTTTTTCAGGTGTCGCCATTTTACTCTGCAGCGATTTTCAAAAAGCAGTCATTTGAGGTTTTGCTGCAAATTTTCCCTGCTTCATTACAAAAACGGAATTTTCGATGTTCCTTTTATGAAATTTTAAAATTCAGTATGCTAAATTTGAGTGTAATGTAAAAATAGTATGTATGCAGATCAATACAAATTCAGATTCATTTTGGGGAGTTAAAAAGAGAATCCCCTTCTGGAAAAGATTCTTCTGGAAAGAGAAAACGACAGCTAAGGCACTTACTACTCCCGAAATAATTGGAAAATTATGCAGCGGAATAACAATGGGAACAGAAAACCTGAAATCGTTTTTGTTTTCTACCGATATGGCCCTAATCGAAAATAATGACGCCGATGCTATCCTGGCGGTGTATCCCTTTGCGCCATCACCCAGAATAATTAAAGCTTTGATAGATTTTTCGGGTAAACCTGTAATCTGCGGTGTTGGCGGCGGTACTACAAAAGGAAAGAAATCCCTTGAAATGGCCGTATACGCTGAAGAAACCGGAGCAGCAGGAATTATCGTAAATATCCCATTTGAAAATAGAGACGTAAAAAAAATAAAAGAAAAAATAGCAATCCCAATAGTAGCCAGTGTTGCCACATCTGATTACATCTTTTTAAAAAACAAAATAGAGGCGGGAGTTGATGTTTTTCATGTAACAGCAGGAACACAAACTAATTCGATTATAAAAGATATAGCCACTCAGTTCCCGGGCTTTCCTGTAATGGCCACGGGAGGAAAAAGCCTCGAAAGTATAGGAGAAGCGCTCGATGCCGGCTCTCAGGCCATTGTGCTGTCGCCTCCTTCAAACAAAGATTTATTTAAAAACATGATGGTGAAATACAGAGGAAGCTTAAATAATTTTTAGAAATTCCAGATTGCAATCTCCGGAGGCATAAAATCCAATACTTAAAAATCCAAATTGAACGGGTCAAAATATCGATACGGTATTTAGGCCCGTTTTTTTATACGCAAAGTGAATTTTAGATTTTATAATTTCGATAAAGATGTAAGAAAAAACAGGTAAATATACGTACTCCTGTTTTTGAATTTTGATTTAATATTGTAAGAATAAAGAAGTCGTAAAAGTTACGGCGTTAGAGCATATAAAAATTTAATAAGTTAAGAAAACGAAGGTTTTTCAGAAGTTAAGTATCATAGTTATTAGTACTATATAATTGTTTTTCTTTTTTGAAAATCTGTTTGTTAAGTTGTAATTGTCTTATGTTCGGTAAACGAATAAAAAGCAATTCGAAACCGGAAGAGCAGATGTTCGGGAGGAAAATAAAAGAATTAGAATATCTATTTTATATTGTAATTATTGTAAGAAGTAATTGCTGCCTGACAGTGGTGCTTTTCATTGGATTAATTGCAGTTTTTGATTGAACGGATTATTAACTTTTAAAACTCATATTATGCTAAAACGTACCAATTCTGCCGAAGAGATCCATGTATCTCTCGCAGCCAAAAGTTTTGACGCAGGTCAGAATGAAGTCCAATTTGAAAGCGCTTCGGATAGTCAGGGGCAAATAGAAAAACTTCTGTCCCAATACTCAAAAGTAGCAATCGAAACCCCAATCAGACCTTTTCATGAAAGCAATCTTCAGGAGATACTTAAGAAAGTCGATTATGGTGTTTTATGTCTGCTGGAAGGCACGTGGGTAAGCCATATACACAACGGAAAAAACGATAGAAAGTTCATAGGGAGCGGTATTCATACTACCATTATGCCGTCTCCTGGAACCAATGCAGGCACGATTCCGGGAAAATACAGCTTTGAATGCGAAGAATATATCGAAAAACTGACCTTTAATTTAGTTGAAGGAGGAGTCCGAAATCGCGGCGGTGCAAACGAACAATTCTGCGGTGCCATAAAATACGAGCAGAGCATTAAAAGTGTAAACAAAGTTGGAGATCAATTAAAATATACCCCAATTCATGAAGAGAACGGAATGTATTTATGGCTTAGTGATGTATTCAATTATGCCGCTACCGAAAAAACAATTAAAGATGATCGTGGTATACACGCTATAGCGCCAGATAATGAGAACAAAGATTTATATAAAAGCGGCTATCAGGACGAAACCCTTTTTCATATTATTAATGAAAAAGGCGAAAAAGAATATGTAACTCTTGAAAATTTAAACGGAAGAGACTACTTTGATATTCTTCCGGCAAAAGAACTTAAACCCGGAGCCGGCCAGACAGGACCTTATTTTATACCGGATTACTCGATTTCAAGAAGCGGTGTTATACCGCATGGCAGCACCATAACCTTATTAGGAGATATGGTTCCTACGGTTGTGAAAGTTGATGGAAAAGATAAAGTAGTATATGTAATAAACGGCGCCCCGGATTTTCCCGAAGGAAAAGCAGCATGGAAATACGACCATCTTTCTATTTCCAGAACAATGGGTGGTGCCGGCGCAAGCGCAGATCCTATAAATCTGGACGATCCTGCACCGGCCTGGGTAACTCAGGTGCTTGATGATGTGAATGATCCGGGAGAAAATAAAATCTACACACAACGTATTCTTGCTCACCCTTTATATCCGTATTCAGTACGACCGGATTTGCGTCTTCGCGACAGCAATACAGGAGAAAATATAGTAAATCATGCTTTCATTCAGATGTCTTCTAAAAATAAAACCGGAGCGCAGGGCGGGGTTTTAAATGTTCCGTTTGTAAATCGCTTTGTTCCTGCTGTTGAAATGAATATGAGAATGTGGATCGAAACGGTTAAGGAAGGAGACAAAGAAATTCTACAGCTGCAATACGAGCAGATTATATTTTTTGAATTTGATTTTGGCGATGACGGCGGTACTACAAGCTGGCCTCATATACAAGTAAATACACTTCGTAAAATAGATGATGTTTCGGCAGAAGAGAAACGTTTAATCGAAGAACAATTTTCAGCGTCTAAAGCGGCAGCAGCTTCGGGATGTCCTTATCATAAAGAATAAAATCAAAAAATAAATCAAAGTATCTGAACAGAAAACTTTGATTCCCCAAAAATCAAAAAAAATAAAAACAAACAAAAAAAGACATTATGAATTTCAACCCCAAACGAGACCATTTTATATCACCGATATTAGAATGGGCAAAAGCAAATAATGCCCCCAAAGCAAATTTAAATACTGGAAAAAACCTGTTCATTACTACAGATTTAGCTCAGGAGATTGCTGATAATGTAATACATGATGATGTAACTGAGATAAAACCTTTTAAAGTTCCCGCTCAGTTTAACGGAAAAGATTATATCACGATGCTTCTTCAGATTGATGCCGAGATTGAGCAGGGCTTAATGCTTCAGTATCTATATGCGGCTTACAGCATTGGAGGACCGCAGATTCCGGAAAAACACAGAGAAAAAGTGCATACCTGGCAGAATATAATTCTGGGTATTGCAAAAGAAGAAATGGGACATTTTATCTCGGTTCAGAATGTATTGAAAGTAATTGGAGCGCCACTAAATTTCGGACGTGAAAGTTATCCGTGGGACAGTCCTTTTTATCCGTTTCCTTTTACCCTTGAAAGGTTTTCTCTCAGCTCACTTGCCAAATACGTATATGCCGAAGCTCCCGCAGAATGGCTTGAAAGCGGTGAACCTTTGGCAGAAGAAATAAAAAAATCAGTAAATTCAACAGTCTCAGATCCGCATACAGTGGGAGCCTTGTTTATTGTATTGCTGCAGCTTATCCAGGATCCGGATGTAATTTCAGACGAAACCTTTCAGGCTGCAACCTACAATTATCAGGCTAAGTTTGATGAATGGGGACGCGGTTATACAGGAGGAAACAGAGGAAGCGACGGACAAAACATTTATACCAAAAGTCCGGATGTATTAGTAGCTCCTTTATTATCCCGAGATGATGCCTACAATGCCTTGTCGGAAATTGCAGAGCAGGGAGAAGGCTTAGATACAAAAGATACCGTACCCTCGCATTTTGAGCGTTTTTTGCACATCTATAAAGAATACAAAGAAATACTGGCAGAAATTCCTGCATTTGAACCTTCACGAAATGTGGCAACAAATCCGTATGTGGGTTCAACAGACGATTTGGAAACTGCCGTGGCCGCAATTGAAACAGAAGGCGATAAAATTACAAATCCGGAGTGCATACTTTGGGCAGATTTATGCGATATACGGTATCGATTGCTGCTTAATTTCTTAAACCATAGTTTTTTACTGGATAACGGGTATAACAATTCAGGAAGTTATTCGCCGAGAGGTATGATTATCAATTCCGCTTTTGGAGAAATGTATAATTTAAGAAGCCTGTCTACAATTTTGGTTCAGACCCCAATAAATAAAAGTAACGATAAAACGGCAGGACCTCCTTTTACACTTCCGTATACATTCGATCTGCCTTTTGGAGAACACAATAGATGGAGACTGCACAAAGATCTGCTGGAAGCCTCAAATAACATTATTAAAAAATTGAAGAGGTTAAAAAATCAGCCGCATATTCAGTACCTGAACGGATTACAGGAAGCCGATCAAAAACTGCTTCAGGCAATTGCAAGTTTAACACAAGAAAATTTGGTATAGCCAATATAATTTAACTATTTAAAAATATTACGATATGAAAATTATAGAGTTACGAATTCTTCCTCCAATTGCCATAGGCAGATTAGGAGAATCAAATACACCAATGGCTGCCTATGATCTTGAGTTATCAAAAGATAAGCCGCTCGATTACAGAGAAATTATCCCAAAAACAACTTTATCTGTAGATCCTGTTACCGGAGAAATTAAAGCAGCAAATCCGCTGAATATAAAATTTAAAGAAGCATCGGGACTTGCTGACCGCAAAGGAAAAATTCATCCCGTTTCGCCTTTTTTGGAAGTTTTTGCCATAACCGATGAAAATAAGGATGACTTAGTACCACTTACAGAAGAACTCCTTACTAAAGCAGGATTAAGCCTAAAGGATATCAGTTGGGATGTAAATGTGGCGAACATAAAAATATTCAGAAGAACCGAAGATGTAAATGATAAAATGACCGCTTCGATTACGAATATTAATTCGCACGAATTAAAACCATTACTTGCTGACTGTAACAATTTTTTGAAAGATAAAAAATTACCGCTCGGTTCTGTTCAGTATGTAAAACCAACCAAAGATTTTCCCGGATTAAGACTGCGATATACACCGGCAGGCGGAAAAATTTACGGTTCTGATTTATACAGGAAAACAGGTCCCGGAGAAAAAGATTTCGAAAAAGACCCGACTTTTAATAACGCAGATCAGATATTGTATAATAAAGAAAAAGGCAAATGGTGCGGTTATAAAGAAGGCAGTAATCCTAATTTGTTTTACACCGCTCCAGCTCAAATTTTTGCCGGATATTCCTATAGCGACAGCGAGCAAAGCTATCAGGTAAGCTGGGGATATATTGATGATGAATGCGATGGTTTTGTTACTGTTAAGTTGAAAACACCAGAAAAAACGCTGACAGCCAAAGCGCATATTAGTGCCGGACCGCCTGCTTTTGCTCCTGATACACTGCCAATTCGTGTTGTTTCTGATGAGCTGGAACAGATTATTTTGAGCACAGAGATAGAAGGAGAGGTAGAAATCGAAGAAGCCGAAGAAATTATCAGAAGAGCTTTTGAAACCATCCGACTTATGAATACCGCAATCATGAACGGTAATAGTTATGAAGGAAAACAAAATGTTGCCAGTACAATGGTACGTCAGAATACCAATGATTTCGGACGCCTTTTTGAACCTATTATGGCATCTTCTCTGGTTGATAATCTGGCTTTGCAGTTACTGCATGAAAGGGTATTCAATGGTATCAGTTCCGGTGCATCGCCGTGGTTTAGCGATTTACTGCGAAGACCTACAGAAATAGGCGATTTATCAAGTAAAGCACTTCGAAAAATGCCGGCCTTAATGCGTGGTGCCGATGGAAGATCGCTTACCTTCACGTACAGACAAATCAATACGATTATCAAAGCTGCGGCGACTTCGATATTTAAAGATGCCAATCCGGATACACTTCCCGTATCGTATGGTTCGCCTTTAAAAGCGGCCAATTTAACCGCACAGCTTCATTACAGAGGAGAAGGAAATCCTATTGCAGTACTGCCAAGAACCGCGATTTCAAATTGTTTTCCGGGACTGGAATTTGATTTTAGAAATCTGTGGAGAAGGGCTTTCAACGGAATCATATTAATTGAAAACAACAATTATGTGCTGGAAGCCACCGAAGAGAAATTCAGCAATCTTGTAGGTCACCGATTAGTGGCTATAGAAGGCAAACCGACAATGGTTCAGACTTTTGGACCTGTTTTTCCTGATGGTGATAATGTTCCTTTAAAAACAGATGCCAATCCAAACGGTGTTTCGTTTATGGAATGGTCAAATTCTATGGTTCATGTTTTACAAAAGCAGGGGCAGGAAGTAGTATGCCATTTTACAGCAGAACCGTCAAAACCGGAAGTGGTAGTCGATTTAAAAGATCTGGATGATCCGAAGAAATACAAAGCCGTAACTTTGACCGTTAATACCATATTTGACGGAAACAGCGCCGCATTTTCAGATACTATTCTGCAGCCGGGAGAATTAACTCAGGGATTATGTGCCCCGTGGCAAAATGATTATCGTGAATGTTCCTGTTATTATTGGGCCGCCAGCCGACCTGATTTTGTAAACATTGTTCCGGATGAAAATGGTCTGAGTACAGGCGATTTATGGATGTCCAAAAAACGAACAGGATCGTATATTCCGGATGACTGGAAAAATTCAAGACTCCTTTCATATCAGGATCTTTTTGAGAACTGGCAGGGCGAACTTAACTTTATTATCGAAGGAAAAGATGCAATCGAAAGTAAACCTGTAAAACCCAAAACAGCCGATAAGAAATGACCCAAACCATTGAAAAACTTACCGAAACGCAGCAAAATGCTTTACTGGCATCAAGACTGGCACAAGTTATTGTACCGCAGTCCAAACCGTATTCTGCGAAAGCTCATCTGATAAAAGGCGGACAATCTACTCAGATTTTTATCCCAAATGGAAGTCGGCTGTATACTATTCCGCAGGAAATCGAACAGAAAATAGCTTTTCTAATTCAGGAAAAAGATGAAAAAGCCCTGCAAAAAGAACTTCTTCATTTAGGACTCGAAGCGCCGGATTATATAACAGATGAACCATTGCAGAGCCCGCCATTGCATGCTTTGTCTCTGGCAATAGCGCAAAATTGCAATATGGGCTGTACGTATTGTTATGCCGATCAGGGAGATTTTGGCGGACCATCAAAAAATATGACTTTAGAAACCGCTTTTAAGGCCATTGATTTATTGGTGAAAGATTGTCCCGAAGGAGGAAAAGCACAACTCACTTTTTTAGGAGGAGAACCCCTGATTAACAGATCTGCCATAAAAGAAGCTGTATGGTATACCGAAACCAGTGCAAAAAAGAAAAATGTACAGATTAGTTATTCTATTACAACAAATGGAACCCTGTTGACAGAAAGTGATGCCTTTTTTTTTGAAGAATACGGTTTTTCAGTAACCATCAGCTTAGACGGAATAGGTAAGGAACACGATCTCAACCGCCCCATGAAAGGCGGTCAGGGAAGTTATGACCGGATAATGAAAAATGTACAGCCTTTATTGCTGCTGCAAAAGAAAATGCAGGTTTCCGTAAGAGTCACCGTAACTCCCGAAACGACGAATCTTCCGGATGTTTTAGATGAGTTTATCCGTATGGGATTTCACGGTGTTGGTTTTTCCCCTTTACTGCGATCCAGTAACGGACAAAACGAAATGAACAATGAGCAGTTGTCCGTTATGCTGGAGAATATGATTGCCTGTGGTCTTGCTTTTGAAAAAAATGTTCTGGCAGGAAAACGTTATCCTTTTTTGAATATGGTAAATGCACTGAAAGAAATATCAAAAGGAACGCACCGCCCTTATCCATGCGGTGCAGGAGCAGGTTATATGGGCGTTTCTGCAGATGAAGAATTGTTTGCCTGTCATCGTTTTGTAAATGAAGACGCGGGAAAAATGGGAAACCTAAACGAAGGTATACAGCCTGATCTTCAAAACAACTGGCTTGCTTCCCGACATGTAAATACTCAGGAACCCTGCTCAAAATGCTGGGCGCGATACCTTTGTGGCGGCGGCTGTCACCATGAAGTTATTGAGAAAGGAAGACCGGCATGCGATTATATCCGTTCCTGGCTGTTCTATACCATACAGGCCAGTGAAAGATTATCACGATTAAAACCCAACTGGAATAACTGATTGTAAATGAAAATACTGCCCGAAACTTTTGATGTGTTTATTCTTGGCGCCGGACCCGCCGGATTGTGCGCGGCCATACGATTGCTGGATATGGGATATTCTGTCGGACTGCTGGAACAGGAAGTATTTCCAAGACCTCAGATAGGCGAATCACTCTCTCCGGGAATACGTAATATTTTTGATTATCTCAATGCATCGCCTATATTGGATAATTCAGAATATTTAGAAAATACCGGTGCCAAAGTTATTTGGGAAAGCAGGGAAGAAATATACAATCGTTCCGGGCAGCAAAACGGAGGAATAATCGTAGACAGGAGCAGGCTCGATCAGGAACTCCTTAAATTTTCGGTTTCCAAAGATTTGTATGTCATACAACCCGGAAAATTACTGCATTCGAAAAAATCAGAAGATGTGTGGCATTTAGAAATCGCTCATAATTCAGAGGAAGTTACAGCGAAGGCAAAAGTCGTACTGGATGCCCGCGGACGTAAAGGCACACTTTTGAGTGATAGACTTTCAATTGCGCCGCCTGCCGTTGCGGTATGGACGCATATAGAAAACAACTCTATTTACAATGAAGCATTTATAGAAGCTGTCGATAACGGCTGGCTATGGGGATCGCCCATTTGCGGTAAACGGTACCGCATTATGGCTTTTACTGATCCTGCTGCCCTTAAAACAAACAAAGACCGGCATCTTTGGAATTTAATGCAAAAAACACAATTGTTTGCTTCATTAACAGGAAAATTAAAAAACATCTCTATAGAAACGTGTTCCGTTACTTCGTTTGTTAATCAGTTGCCCTGGCATAATCAGTTTATAAAAATTGGCGAAGCGGCATTTACATTAGATCCGCTTTCGTCTACCGGTGTAGAAAAAGCAATGCGGTTTTCTTTGCAGACGGCTATTGCCGTAAATACCTTTTTGAAAGATCCGGACTCAGAGCATCCAAAGAATTTTTATGAAGAAAAAATGATAGAATCGGTTGTCAGCCACGCAGACTGGACAGCCGATTACTATCGTAATGCATGGTTGTACAATACTCAATCAGAGTTCTGGACAAAACGAACCGACTTTAAGCTGGACATTTCAAAAAACAAAACCGATTTTACCAGTAAACTTGAAAAAGAATTTTCTAAAAAGAACATTCTCATCGAAAAGAAACAAACAGCATCCATTCCTGTTGATTATGTTTTATACAGCCTCTGGAATGAAGAAGTGATAGTTTCTTCTAAAATTGCATTTAAATCTACATATGCCGTCGATAAGGATTGTATCGTTATAAAAGAAGCAGTTATTCATCCTAATTTAGAAAGGCCTTTGGTATATCTGGATCAGATTGAATTATTCTCTTTATTTAAAATTATAAATGGTAAAACCGTTTCTGGTGTTTTAAATCATCTAAACCATAATATACCATTAGAAAAATCAAAAAAAATACTGGCTTTTCTTTTGACTAATCAGTTGTTGGTTGTAAATGAAAAATGCCCGAAAATTTAGGGATTTCAAATTACTGAACAGCCTGCACAATATATTTTTCCATTGTAGCATATTCTCTGTCCGGTGCAGTATTCGAATTGTAAATGATATTTCCTTTTTTATCTACAATCATATAAACAGGAATGCTCGTAATATTAAACTGTTTAATAATAGGACTTTTTCCTGCTTTCAACCCATCACAAACATTAATCCAGTTTAATTTGTTTGCAGCGATGTGATTTTTCCATTTTTTATCATTATCATCAAAATTAAAATACACTACTTCCAGCGATTTATCTTTATAAGCATCATAAAGCGCTTTAATTTGAGGTTCCATTTGTTTGCAGGGCGTACACCAGGTTGCAGAAAAAGCAATCATATATGGTTTTCCTGATAACGAACTATTGGTGAAATTCTCTCCTTTATCTGTTTTAATTTGAAAAACCGGAACCTGTTGTGCAACAGAAGTGTCTGTTTTAGCTTTCAGAAAATCATTTGTTTCTTTATAAAATTCAATTCCAAGAAGATCATTTTGTAAGAATGGGTTCAGATTTTTAAATATTTCTATCAAAGGCAGTGGATTCCTATGATAAGGATTATTGCGGAAAGATTCATATAGAAATATAAGAGAATAAAACGAATCCGGATATTTTTTTACTATTTCCAATTGTTTCTCTCGTAACTCAAAAGTCTTTTCTCTGTTCTGCAGCAATCGTATCATGGTGATTTCTTCCGGTTTATTGTTATCCCAGGATTTTACATCTTCTGCATATTTATCAAAGTATTCTTCATACAGGATATTTTGCTGATTGTAGATGTCATTAGAAACAGAAACAGGACGTACAGCATTTGAGAATGCACTTTCAGAACCTGGTTTTGGAGTATTTATATTGATAAAATTCTTTCCGCTGTCCAGTACAAAACGAATGTCGTCATTTTTAAATTTTGTTTTATCATGTAAAAACAGCAGCTTGGCCATTTCTGATTTTTTGGTTAACTGGCCTGAAAATTTAAAACTTCCATTTACAACAACACAAGAATCTAATTTTACAAATTCATTTAAAGAATAATTGTCGCGGATTTCCAGATAGATTTTTTTCTGAGCCGGATCCTGAACCCGTCCTTCTAAAACAAATTGATACTGGGCGAAGGAGTGCTGGAAGATAAATGCACTAAGGATAAGTAATGCTTTTTTCATAGTTTATATTGCTTTTGGCGGGGAATAAGAATTATACTAAATATAAGAGATTACGGTATAAACTGAAGGTTAATACTATCATAAAAAACATTAGAAATCAGGTTTTAAAATCCGTTTTTTTAGCAATTTTTAAACTGTTGTTATTAGTAATAATGTTTCGTAATAGCTTTAAAATTACATATACTGTATTTTTAAGTATGTATAACTGAGTTATTGTGTGTGATTTTATTAATATGTTGTAATAAAGTTAAAAAATGGGTAATATAGTATTATCATGTGGTAATATAAGCATTTTCCGTACTTTCAATTTAACATAACTTTACAAGTGTTAAAAATACACTAACCAAATTGTTTAAAGTTATGAAACCAGCCACACATGTTTTTAAAGGTATCGGAGTATCTCATTACAAAGAGAAAATGCTCTATACGATCTTATTCCTGTTCGTTGCTTTTTGTTCTTTTTCGCAGCAAAAAATCAGCGGTAAAATTACAGATTCCAATAATTTTCCTTTACCGGGTGTATCCGTTTTAGAGAAAAATACAACCAATGCATCTGCCAGTGATTTCGATGGTAATTTTGAAATTGTTACCAAAGGAAGTAATGTTGTTTTAGTTTTTTCATATATAGGTTTAAAATCAAAAGAAGTCAGGACAGATGGCAAAAGAACTCTAAATGTAGTTTTAGAATCTGATGTAAATGAACTGACAGAAGTGGTCTTAATTGGTTACGGTTCGCAAAAAAAAGGTGATGTAACCAGTGCAATTGCCTCGGTAAAATCAGCTGATTTTGTACAGGGAAATGTACGTGATGCAGCACAGTTAATTCAGGGTAAAGTTGCAGGACTTACGGTTTCGGCACCTTCGGGAGATCCTACAGAAGGTTCTCAGATTCAGTTAAGAGGATTCTCGTCTATTTCAGGAGGCAGTAATCCTTTGGTTTTGGTCGACGGAGTTCCGGGCAGCTTAACCACGGTAGCGCCCGAAGATATTGCTTCTATAGATGTTCTTAAGGACGGATCGGCAACGGCAATTTACGGAACGCGAGGAACAAACGGGGTGGTTATTATAACCACAAAAAGCGGGAGCTTCAATTCGAAACCCACAATCGAATACAATGGTTACTCTACCGTTTCGACTATAAGCAATAAGATGAACTTTTTGGATGCGGGACAACTGCGTCAAAAAATGGCCGAAGGCTATACGTTTATTGGCGCAAACAGTCAGGATTTTGGTGCTGATACGGATTGGCTCGATGAAATTACCCGCCCTGCTATTACTCAGACTCATAATCTATTATTCAGAGGAGGAAATGATGTAACCAATATGAGTGCTTCTGTTAACTACAAAGGAGGGGACGGAATATTTTTAAAGTCTGATAACACCAGAATGACCGGAAGAGTCGATGTTAACCATTCTATGTTTGATAAAAGATTAAAAACCAATGTAGGCTTTATTGTAAGCGAACAGGTCTACAATGCATTGGGAGACGGAACAAGCTTTAATCCCTACATCTACAGACAGGCATTGATACGAAACCCTACGGAACCTATTAGAGATGATGCAGGAAAATGGTACGAAAGAGACGTTTATTTTTATGATAATCCGGTAGGATATATTGAAGAAACGGTAGGAGAGAACCGAATTAGAAAAACTCGTTTTGATTTTAGCATGAGCTATGATTTTAATGAATATTTTAAAGTAAAAGGAGTATATACCAGAAAAGGAGACTCTACTATCAGAGGATTTTATCAGACCAAAAACCATGTTTCTACAGTAAAATATGCACAGGACGGATTTGCGACAAGAAGTGCAGAAGATTACCGTGGTAATTATGGCGAATTTACACTCGATTACAAACAGTCTTTCGGGAAACATAATGTGACAGCACTTGCGGGATATAACTACGAGGATAACGTAACCGAAGGTTTCTGGGCATCTAACAGACGTTTTCCAACAGATGCTTTTACGTACAATAATATAGGTTCCGGTCAGGGACTTCAGCTGGGCGAAGCAGGAATGGGAAGTTCTAAAAATTCGAGTACGCTGATTGCCTTTTTTGGACGTATGACGTACAACTATGACAATAGATACCTGCTTATGGCGAGTATCAGACATGAAGGTTCGTCCCGATTTGGAGAGGATAATAAATGGGGAAATTTCCCCGGGATTTCTGTAGGATGGCGTCTTAACAATGAATCTTTTATGAAAGATATCAAATGGATCGATACAATTAAACTAAGAGCCGGTTTTGGTATTACGGGAATCAATGCAGGAGAAAATTATCAGTCATTAAGCGGTTTAACCTATGGTGATTATTTTTTAAGTGACGGAAAATGGATCAGAGAACTGGTTCCTACCAGAAACGCCAATTCGGATTTAAAATGGGAAAAGAAAGAAGAGCTTAATTTTGGTCTGGACTTCGGCTTTTTTGAAGATCGTATAAGCGGTGCAATAGATTATTATGAAAGAAGAACCAAAGATGCCCTTATGGATTACAGTGTACCAACACCGCCTTATGTATACGGAACTATAAAAGCCAACGCTGCCGAAATTAAAAACTCAGGTTTAGAAATCCTTTTAAATGTTACGCCAATCAAAACAAGCAATTTCAGCTGGGTTGCAAACCTGACCTATTCTACCAATATCAATAAAGTAGTTTCCTTATCGAATGACAAATTTCAATTAACCAATAACTTTTTTGATACAGGATATACCGGAGAACCTATCCAGATTTCAACACACCGTGTTCAGGAAGGACAGCCTATCGGGAATTTCTTTGGTCTGAAAAGTGTCGATATTACCGATGATGGTATCTGGATTATCGAAACACCTGACGGAAGAAGAATTCCGGCAACCCAGGCTACTACCGAAGACCGTCAGGTTTTAGGAAACGGTCTGCCTAAATCTTATTACAGCATCAACAATACATTACGCTATAAAAGCTGGGATTTCAATGTTAATTTAAGAGGAGCACGTGATTACCAGATTCTGAATTTCTCCAGAATGTATTATGAAAACCCTACAATTGCCTACAACACTTTAGATACAGCATACGACAAAGTTTACGGTAAAGCAGTATTAAATGATGTACAGCGTTATGTAAGTTATTATGTAGAAGATGGTGACTTCCTGAAAATTGATAACATTACCATAGGTTTTACACTTCCTAATGCAGGATTTAAATTCATCGATACACTTCGAATTTATGCTACAGGAAATAATCTGGCCACTTTTACGAAATACAAAGGAATTGATCCGGAGGTTAACAGAGACGGATTATTTCCGGGTAATGATGACAGAGATAAATATCCTTCTACAAGATCATTTTCAATTGGGCTAAACATCACACTTTAAAAATAAAAGAAATGAAAAATCTAGTAAATCAATTGTCTTTCTTTAAAAAGAGCATTTTGTGTTTCGGTTTAGTGGTTATGGCATCCTTGTCATTTTCTGCCTGTACCGATTTAAGTGAAGAAGTATTTTCAGAAGTAACCGAATCTAATTTTGTGGCTTCAGAATCTGATATTATAGCCATTATGGCTTCTGCCTATACACCGCTGCGATATGTTATGGCCTGGCAGGGTTTATTCGACCTTCAGGAAGAACCTGCAGATGCATTGGTTACCCCAACAAGGCCAAATGGCTGGGATGATGCCGGAACATATAAAAGAATGCATTTTCATGAATGGACCAAAACCGAATGGCAGCCAAGAAATACCTGGGTTACCTGCTTTAACGGAATCAATGCCGCCAACAGGGTTATGCTTCAAATGGAATCCGGTAAATTTCCTATTACCGAAGAACAAAAAACAGCAATTCTGGCCGAAATGAGAGCTGTAAGAGCCTTATATTATTCTATTCTGGTAGACACACACGGCAATGTTCCTATTATTCCAAATTACAGCGACCAGCTTCCGGTACAAAATACAAGAACCGAAGTCTATAATTTTATCATAAGCGAATTAAACGAAGTCATTCCTAATTTAGCTTCAAAAGTAGACAAAAGCACTTACGGGCGTATGACACAATGGGCCGCCTATCATGTACTGGCCAGAGTGTATCTTAATGCTGAGGTATATTCAGGAACTCCGCAATGGCAGAAATGTATTGAAGCCTGCAATAAAATTATAGAAAGCGGCTTGTTTAAAAAATCAGATTCTTATAAAGCGATTTTTAATGCCACAAACGAAACCAATCCGGAAATGGTTTTTGCCATACCATACGATCAGTTATACGCTCCGGGTTTCAGCGCACACATGAAAATGTTACTGCCGGGTCACAGACGTGTTTTCGGAATGGAAGCACAGCCTTGGGGCGGTTCAAGCTGTAATCCGCAGTTTATAGATACCTACAATCCAAAAGATAATCGTTTAGAAGATACCTGGCTTATGGGAAATCAGTACAGTGCAGACGACGGCAGTATCGTATTTGCCTTAACGAAAGCCATGCCGAGTATTACTTTCTGCGAAGAAACCGAAGGCTTTAGATGCGGTAAATACCAAATACAAAGAGGAGCAAGAACAGATCTTAATAATGATTTCCCTTTCTTACGATACACCGATGTTTTAATGATGAAAGCTGAATGTCTCCTGCGAACAGGTCAAAGCAGTGAAGCCGCCACAATAGTGACAGAAGTAAGAACCAGATCATTTGATAATGCAGCCGATGCCCTTGTAACAGGAACAGAACTTCAGGCAAACAGCGTATTCAAATACGGTACACTGGCAAAAAACGGAACCATCGATCAGTTAGGAGATCAGACTGCTGTTCCGTACGGAAGATTTCTGGATGAATTAGGATGGGAATTTGCAGCGGAGGGAAGAAGAAGAACCGACTTAATCCGTTTTGGGGTTTATCAGAAAAAAAATTGGTACAACCATGTTCCAAAAGGCGATTATACAACTCTTTTCCCAATTGGATTAGAAGAAATGAACACCAATAAAAACCTAAAACAAAATCCCGGATATTAAAATCCTGATATAGAATAAATACCGTTTAATTTTAACACATAGAGCATAAATTTACTGTAAACATAACTTGTTGGGTGCAATTGATTTTCTATGTAACATTAAAAATCCGTGTCTTCGTGATAACGAATCCGTTTAATCCGCGTCAGAATATAAAATTTTTGAATTACACCTAACGGCTTTGTTTAAAACAGTGAAACGCCTTTTTTAGTTTGCAATATAACTATGTGTTAAATAACTACGGAATTAAAAATTTACAAGTTCGGTTAGCTTGTAATTATAAGTGGGTGAAAAGCTATTCTTATCTAAGAATGGCTTTTCATTTTAAAACAACAGCACTATGAAACATACTTTAAAAATCATTATTAGTCTGATTATTTTTCAAACTATTCTATACGGAAAAACAATAGATAAAACGCCGGATAAACCGTTAACGATGAACTATTCGGTTGCTTTCTCAAATCCGGAATCCCATTATCTTGACGTAATTCTCGATTTTGAATCGCTTCCGGACGAGCATACCAATCTTGTGCTTCCGGTCTGGACACCCGGCTATTATTTAATTCTGAATACACCGCGTTATATTGTAGATTTTGATGTAAAAGATTCAGACGGAAACAAAATTAAATGGAACAAAAAGACCAAAAACTGCTGGACAATCCAAAACGGAAAAAAATCTAAAATCAGCGTTTCCTACCGGGTTTTTGCTAATAATAAATCGGTTGCAGAATCTTTTGTCGATTCAGAAAAAGCGTTTCTAATGCCCAACACTATTTTTATGCACGTAGAAAATGCATTGAATAACCCGGTACAGCTAACGATTACCCCGCATAAAAACTGGACAAAAATTTCAACCGGATTACAGCCCGGTCAAAAAAACGGTTTTACTTTCACAGCCAAAAATATTGATGCTTTTTATGACAGTCCAATCTATATTGGCAATCAAAAAGTAATCGATTTTAAACACGAAGGAAAATCCTATTCTCTGGGAATTGCCGTACCACAGGGATTAAACGAAGAAAAATTCACTTCGGATCTCAAAAAAATTATCAGCGCCACAACCGGAATCATGAAAAAAGTACCGTATGATTTCTACAGCTTTATTATGATGGAAAAAGGCGGAGACGGTCTCGAACATGCAAACTCTCAGGCCATCTTTACCACAGGAAGTTTTAACTTTGAAAATAACGATGCCTATGTAGATTTTTTAAATTTTGTAACCCACGAATACTTTCATCTTTACAATGTAAAAGCAATCCGCCCAATAGAACTGGGGCCTTTTGATTACAACAAAGAAAATTATACCACCATGCTCTGGGTTTCCGAAGGTTTTACAGTCTATTACGAATACATCATTATGATGAAAGCCGGGCTGCTCGACGGAAAAAGTGCTTTGAAATACATTACCGAATCTATTAAACGATACGAGAATATAGAAGGAAGCCGTCACATGTCACTTTCCCGCTCAAGTTTTGATATCTGGCTAAACTTTTTTAATCATGAAAGCAATGCACAGGAAACTACAATTTCGTATTACAACAAAGGCCCCGTAATAGGTTTTTTACTCGATTTAGAAATAAGAAACAATACACAAAACAAAAAATCATTAGACGATGTCATGCGCTTTTTGTACAATGAATATTATGAAAAGAAAGGCAGAGGATTTACCGAAGAAGAGTTCTGGCAGATTTCTGAACAAACGGCTGGTAAAAAACTAACCGAAATAAAATCCTATGTCGAAACCACAGCCGAAATCGACTATCAAAAATATGCCCGTTATGCCGGACTTCAAATAGACCTGACTCCCGGAAAAACATTCGGAACAAATAAAAATCTGACCGAAAAAAGTTTTGAGTTAAAAGAATTACCAAAAAGTACAGCTTTACAGCTCGAAATCAGAAAATCGGTTTTTAACTTTTAAAATCTAAAACTGCAAGCGGTACTGCGAAGGCGAAACACCTTTAAGTTCTTTAAACTTTCGGTTAAAATTGGCAATGTCCTGAAAGCCGCACAATTCAGATATAGAAGCGATCGACAAATCCTTCTTATTATGCAAAAGCTTGCAGGCATTTTCAATCCGGATCTGAATCAGAAATTCAAAAAAAGTTTTGTTTGTTCTTTTCTTAAAATAACGGCAGAATGCGTTCTTACTCATATTGGCCCTGTCAGCGACTTCTTCGAGCGTAATATTCTGATGATAATTTTCGATCGCATATTCAAAAACAGCACTCATGCGCCGGCCTTCATCATCCGTATATTTTTTCTTGTACACAAAAGAAGAAAGCGGCGTTTTATCCGAAGAAATAATAATATTGATGATCTTTAAAAAAGAAGCAATCCTTTGAATCTTGTTCTGCTTTTTCAGTTTTGCAAAGTGGTGTATGATTTTTTTCTGATTAGACAAAATCTTCATTCCGTATTCTGATTCCTTAAAAAAATCATCAACACTGCTCATATCATTAAGCGTGAAAAAGTCTTTCCCGAAAGATGTTTTTGTAAAGAACAAAGTAAGCATAACAGACTCCGGACTTGCCTCTGGATTGCTCCTGAAAACATGAGGAATATTTTCGCCAATTACTAAAATATCATCTTCTTTATAATCGTTTATAGAGTCTCCAACTATCAGTGTTCCGGAACCTTTTAAGATATAACTTATCTGAATTTCTTCGTGCTGGTGAAGCTGGTCATAGAAAATCCGTTCTATATCTTCCTGGTAAATAAGAGCTTCTCTGTCGTTTTTTGGTATTTTGAATGGTAGGATTTTCAATGAATAGTTTTTTTGTTTATGTAAATATTGTCAAAAAAAAAATAGTACACAATAGATGTGCTAATATAGTCCTGATATAGGATAATAATGACAAAGACGCCTTTTTGATTAAAACCTATTTTTGATAAAAATTAAGATATGAAAATAAATTGGGAAGGCGTAATGCCGGCTGTAACTACCAAGTTTACAGCAGAAGGTCAACTGGACCTCGTAATGTTCGAGAAGAATATTAAAGCACAAATTGATGCCGGGGTTAACGGAATTATTTTAGGCGGCACACTGGGAGAAGCCAGTACGTTAACTAAAGAAGAAAAAGAAGTTTTAATTACCAAAACTTTGGAACTGACAGAAGGAAAAATACCCGTAATAGTCAATATCGCGGAGCAGACCACTTCTGAAGCCATCACTTTAGCAAAACGTGCACAGGAACTAGGTGTAAACGGTCTGATGTTATTACCGCCTATGCGTTACAAAGCAACCGATTATGAAACGGTGGTGTATTTTAAAGAAATTGCAAAAAGTACATCACTGCCCATTATGATCTACAATAATCCGGTAGATTATAAAATCGAAGTAACACTCGATATGTTTGAAGAACTTTTAAAACTGGACACTATTCAGGCTGTAAAAGAATCTACAAGAGATATTACCAATGTTACGAGAATAAAAAATCGTTTTGGGAACCGTTTAAAAATTCTTTGCGGTGTTGATACTTTGGCTCTTGAAAGTTTACTGGCAGGTGCCGATGGCTGGGTTGCAGGATTGGTTGTAGCCTATCCGGCAGAAACAGTTGCCATTTACAAATTGACCAAAGCCGGAAGAACCGAAGAAGCACTTTCAATTTACAGATGGTTTATGCCATTATTAGAACTGGATATTTCGCCGCAATTGGTTCAGAACATCAAACTGGCTGAAGTAGCAACAGGCCTTGGAACCGAGAACGTAAGAGCGCCAAGACTGCCCTTGCAGGGAGCCGAAAGAGAGCGTGTTCTAAATATCATTGATACCGCAATGAAAAGCAGACCTACGCTGCCGGATTATAAAAACATATAATTAAATTTTAGAAGAAAGCGATGACTACAGGAAAAAATTATATTGGAGAATCCCTTTCCGCAAAAGGTACAAACACATTCAGAACCATTAACCCGGAACTGAATCTGGAAAATGAAACTGTTTTTAATGAAGCTTCGGAAGAAGAGATTTCCCAAGCTGTAACGCTGGCAGAAGAAGCCTTCAAAATTTACGGTTCTGTTTCAGATGTAAAAAAAGCCGAATTCTTAGAAGCTATTGCAGAAGAAATAGAATCCCTGGGCGAAGACCTGATTAAAACCTACATGCAGGAATCAGGTCTTCCTGCCGGAAGGGCAAACGGCGAGCAAGCCCGTACAACCGGACAATTAAGAGCCTTTGCCGCAATGCTGCGAGAAGGCTCCTGGGTAGAAGCGATCATCAACAAAACCGAAGGCAAACCGGATATCAGAAGATTCCAGATTCCGCTGGGACCAGTTGTTGTATTTGGCGCCAGTAATTTCCCTCTTGCTTTTTCAACAGCCGGAGGAGATACTGCAAGCGCCCTTGCTGCAGGATGTCCTGTTATTGTAAAATCGCATCCGCTTCATGCCGGAACAGGAGAATTAGCTGCTTCTGCCATTATCAAGGCTGCCAAAAGAACCGGAATGCCCAACGGTGTTTTTTCTAACCTAAACAGTAAAGACACTGTAGTTGGAAAAATATTGGCAGAGCATCCGTCAGTCAAAGCAATTGGTTTTACCGGCAGCATAAAAGGCGGTACAGCACTTTGTAAAATTGCCGCAAACAGACCCGTTCCCATTCCCGTTTATGCCGAAATGGGAAGTATTAATCCCGTACTTATTTTACCATCGGTTTTACAGAATGAACCCGAAAAATGGGCTAAAAATTACGCCGTATCGATCACAGCTGGTACAGGACAATTTTGTACCAATCCGGGACTTATTTTAGGAATAAACAGTGCGGAATTAGAGAATTTTATTACTATTTTAGCTTTAGAGACCGATAAAATAGAGCCAGCCTGCATGCTGCACCCGTCTATTAAAAATCAGTACGAAAGTCTCAAAGCAGAAGTTCTTGGACAGGAGGGATTTACGAAAAACACAGCCGTAGAGAAAGAGACAAAACCTAATTATGCACAGCAGAGTATTATAACGGTAAACGGCGATACTTTTTTAAAAAACAGAACTTTTCACAAGGAAGTTTTCGGACCTTTTTCTGTTGTAGTCAAATGCGATGATATCAAACAGCTTAATGAAATTATTCTGGATCTGGAAGGACAGCTTACAGGAACCGTTTTGAGTACTGATTTAACAGAGTATGAAGCTTTTAAAGAAGTAATCGAAAATCTGAAAAACAAAGTAGGAAGATTGATTTACAACAATGTCCCTACAGGCGTTGAGGTATGCTCGGGCATGACGCACGGCGGACCGTTTCCTGCCAGTTCAGACAGTAAATTTACATCGGTAGGTATAACAGCTGTAAAAAGATGGGTTCGTCCCGTTACTTTTCAGGACTGGCCAAATGACCTGCTTCCGGCTGCGTTACAAGATTCAAATCCGCTGCAGATAAACAGAACAGTAAACGACATATTAACCAAAAATCCTATTTAGTTTATGCCAAGAAAAACCTTTTTTTGCGTTGATGCCCATACCTGCGGCAATCCGGTGCGGGTAGTTGCCGGAGGCGGACCCAATTTAGCTGGAAACAATATGAGCGAAAAACGCCAGCATTTTTTAAGCGAGTACGACTGGATCCGAAAAGGCCTGATGTTCGAACCCAGAGGCCATGATATGATGAGTGGCAGTATTTTATATCCGCCAAACGATCCCGAAAATGATTTTGGAATTCTGTTTATCGAAACTTCGGGCTGTCTGCCTATGTGCGGCCACGGAACCATCGGAACCATAACAATTGCAATAGAAGAAGGTTTGGTAGTACCTAAAACTCCGGGAAAAATAAAAATGGAAGCCCCTGCCGGTTTGGTTAAAATTGAATATCAGCAGACAGGAAAAAAGGTAGACTGGGTGCGCCTTACCAATGTAAAATCCTATCTGGCAGCAGAAAGTCTTACCGTTGAATGTCCGGAACTGGGAGAAATTGTGTTTGATGTGGCATACGGAGGAAATTATTATGCGATAGTCGATCCACAGCAAAACTTTTCCGGTATTCAGGATTTTACAGCCGGAAAAATCGTCCAGTACAGCCAGGAAGTCCGCAAACGCATCAACGAGAAATATCCAAATTTATTTATCCATCCGGAAAATGATACGATCAGAGATGTAAGCCACATGCTCTGGACAGGCGATCCGCTCGATCCTGCTTCATCAGGAAGAAATGCTGTTTTTTACGGCGATAAAGCAATAGACAGATCACCTTGCGGTACCGGAACCTCGGCGAGAATTGCACAGCTTCATGCCAAAGGAAAACTCAAAAAAGGAGAAGACTTCATTCACGAAAGTTTCATAGGAAGTAAATTTATTGGAAGGGTAGAAGAAGAAACTTCTATTGGAGACATAAAAGCAATCGTTCCGAGTATTCAGGGCTGGGCAAAAGTATACGGCTACAATACCATCATTATTGACGAAGATGATGATCCGTATGCATATGGCTTTCAGGTTATTTAAAGAAAAAATACAGAATCACGAATTCATTGGTTTACAGAAATATTCCAGCCGGTAATTTTAAAAATTATAATAATAATGAAAAAAGTAAGTATAATTGGCGGCGGTATAATAGGGTTAACTTCGGCCTATTATTTAGCTAAAGAAGGTTATGAAGTAGTTGTTTTTGATAAATCAGATATGAATGACGGCTGTTCGTACGGAAACGCCGGAATGATTGTTCCCTCGCACATTATCCCGCTTGCACAGCCTGGTATGATTGCTCAGGGTATAAAATGGATGTTTAACAGCCAGAGTCCGTTTTATGTAAAACCCAGATTAAACACCACTTTAATGAAATGGGGAATGCAGTTTTATAAACATGCCAATTTAAGCCATGTCCAGAAAGCAATGCCGGCTCTTTGCGATTTATCTCTTTTGAGCAAAGAACTTTATCAGGATTTTGCCAGAGAAAGCAGTTCATTTTTCTATGAAGAAAAAGGCCTGCTGATGCTTTATAAAACAGATAAAACAGGTGAAGAAATTCATCACGAAGGAAAACTGGCAGAAGAGCTGGGTTTAAAAGTCGATTTTCTCTCAAAAGAAGAAGTTTCAAACTTAGAAAAAGGCACCGCAACAAATGTAATAGGAGGCGTTCATTACAAAAGTGATGCACATGTGTATCCGCAGAAATTTATGCAGTTTATAAAAGAAGAGCTGCAGAAACTCGATGTAAAAATCTATTCACATACTACTGTAACCAATTTTGTTCTAAAAAACAATGCCGTTGCCGAAATTGTAACCGACAAAGGTTCTTTTACCACAGATGAGGTTGTTCTGGCTGCAGGATCATGGAGCCCTGAAATAGCCGGAAAATTAAATATTAATATTTCGATTCTGCCCGGAAAAGGATATAGCTTTACCTTAAAAGACCAGGATCACAAACCTTCGATTCCGTCTATTTTGTGCGAAGGAAAAGTGGCAGTAACTCCTATGAACCGTGATATCCGTTTTGGAGGCACCATGGAGATTACGCATACAAACGACACAAAAATAAACCAGAACAGAGTACAGGGAATTGTAAATTCAATTAACGATTTTTATCCGGAATTAAAAATAGAAATGCCGGAAGAAAAAGACATTTGGTACGGTTTCAGGCCTTGTACGCCTTCTGGAATGCCTATAATTGCGCGGGACAAAAAACTTAAAAACCTGACTTTGGTTACAGGACATGCCATGATGGGATTAAGTCTGGCTCCGGCAACCGGAAAAATAGTATCCGAGATTATTTCTGAAAAACCAACTTCGGTAAAAACTGAAATGTTTCAATTCTAGAAATTCAGCTTCATTTTAATTTTAAGTGAAGCTGAATTTTTTGTTTTTGATGGGTTAGCCGCGAATTCACGAATTTATATGATTGGGTTTGAAATACGGATTAATTCATCACGAATTAATTAGGACCAAATATTAGCGGACTACCCGTAAAAAGCAAATACCTCGTTCAAAATTGTTCCATCGGAACTAATATCAACAATATCAAAATAATTAATTACAAATGAAATAATACGCTGACTCACAACGAAATTCAAAAGACAAACCAATTTCGAATTTCAATTATTCTTTTGTAATCTGATCAAAAAATAACCAAAAAACAACCAAACAAGCCACAAAATGACAGAAAACAACCAGGAAGAATTTAAAAAAGAACTCGGATTACTAGACGGCACTATGCTCGTCGTAGGATCGATGATAGGATCCGGAATATTTATTGTAAGCGCCGATATCGCCAGACAGGTTGGTTCTACGGGATGGCTGATTGCAATATGGCTGCTTTCGGGAATTATTACCATGATAGCTGCCGTAAGTTATGGTGAATTAAGTGCCATGTTTCCTAATGCAGGAGGGCAATATGTATATTTAAAAGAAGCATATAATAAACTTATTGCCTTTTTATACGGATGGAGCTTTTTTGCCGTAATTCAAACCGGAACTATTGCGGCAGTTGGGGTAGCATTTTCAAAATTTGCTGCCTATTTGATTCCGGCGGTCAGCGACGAAAACATACTGTACGAAATAGGAAGCTTTAAACTCAATGTAGCACAGCTTGTTTCTATTGTAACCATCACCTTTCTTACCTATCTGAATACACGCGGCGTAAAAAACAGTAAGACACTGCAAACGATCTTAACCATCATTAAAATCCTGTCTATTTCGGGATTGATTATTTTCGGATTTACACTGGCAGCTAAAGCTTCGGTTTGGAATGCCAACTGGACCGATGCCTGGACACCCCGTGCTTTTAATACCGAAACAGGTTCATGGTTTCCAATAGGAGGAACAGCCCTGATTACAGGAATTTCGGCCGCTATGGTTGGAACTTTATTTTCCAGCGATTCCTGGACAGGCGTTACTTTTATTGCAGGAGAAATTAAAAATCCAAAACGCAATGTAGGTTTGAGTATGTTCCTGGGAACTTTTATTGTAACCGTAATTTATGTTTTGACAAACGTAATGTATGTTGCCGTGATTCCGCTTAACGAAATCGCCGCTGCAAAGTCAGACCGCGTTGCCGTTGTGGCTTCTCAGTATATCTTTGGCGACATCGGAACCCTGATCATCGCCCTTATGATTATGATTTCGACATTTGCCTGTAACAACGGTTTAATTATGGCAGGAGCGAGGGTTTATTATACAATGGCAAACGATGGTCTTTTCTTTAAAAAAGCAGCAAAACTCAATCATGCCAGCGTTCCGGAATGGGCGCTTTGGGCACAGTGTTTATGGGCTTCTGTACTTTGTCTGACAGGAAAATACGGTGATTTGTTAGACTTTGTAATTATCATCGTTCTTATTTTCTACATTCTGACCATTTGCGGCATCATCATTCTTCGAAAAAAAATGCCCAATGCTGTACGTCCTTACAAAGCAGTTGGTTATCCTTTTCTGCCGGTATTGTATATTATAATTGCCACAGCGGTCTGCATATCCTTACTGTTTGCTAAATTCTCAACCTGCGGATGGGGCGTTTTAATTATGCTTATTGGAATTCCGGTGTACTATGCAATTGAACGAAAAAAATAAAATCATCATCTTCAAAAAGTGAAAATGCAGCTTTAATAGCAACAATAGGATTTTAATAACTGAAACCTTCGCATTTTTTATTCTGATGGGTAATATTGTATTACTATGTGTTAATATTATCCCATTTTACTCAGGAAATATTATATATTTTTATGAATATGAAAATTATGAGAACAACTATCCAAAAAATAAGTGTAATTTTAACACTTTCGTGCTGTATGTCAGGCTATTCGCAGGGCACACTGAAAGAGTATAAAAAAGCAAACGCAGTAGATTCTTTGTTTAAAAACAAGGTAGTAAATAATCCTGACACCTTTCATTGGATTGGGAACGATTATATGTGGTATACCAACAACGTTTTTAAGGGGAAAGAATATCTTCTGTCAGATGTCAAACAACAGAAGCAGTCACAAGCTTTTGATCATAATTTACTGGCACAGTCACTATCAGGATTTTTAAAAAAAGAAGTAAAAGCAAAAGAACTCCCAATTCAGAATCTGGAATTTGATAAAACACTTTTGAATCTGACTTTTACAACCGACAGCCTTAAGCTTTCGTGTAATTTAAAAACATATGAATTAACCAAAATAGGAGACTATAAAAATCCACTGAAAAAGAGGGATTATTGGGGCGGCAGTTTTGATGAACTTGGCAATAAACCTATAGGATCTCCTGATTCTTTGTATACAGCCTTTATCAAAAATTATAATTTATACATAAAAGATAAAAAAACAAAAACAGAAACCCAGTTGAGTTACGATGGCTCAAAAGGATTTTATTACTCGTCTTATATGCTTTGGTCGCCTGACAGCAAAAAAATCATGGCCTACAAAGTACGTCCTGGAGAAGAACATAAAATCTATTTTGTAGAATCAAGTCCAACAGATCAGTTTCAGCCAAAATTACAAACAAGAGAATATTTAAAACCCGGTGATCAGCTGCCATTTAAAAGTCCGCAGTTGTTTGATGTAACTTCGAAAAAACAACTGGCAATTGCAGCCGACTTATTTCAGCAGCAATACGATCTTTCGGAAATAGAATGGAAAGATGACAGCAGCAGTTTTACCTTTGAATACAATCAGAGAGGGCATCAGGTGTATCGTGTTTTAGAAGTAAATGCCGCGACAGGAAAAGTTAAAGTAATTATTGAAGAAACAAGTCCGACTTTTGTAGAATACAGCGGTAAAAGATTTCGACATACTATCAAAAAAAGCAATGAAATAATCTGGGCTTCGGAACGTGACGGCTGGAATCATTTGTATTTATACGATGCTGTAACAGGAAAAGTAAAGAATCAAATAACAAAAGGTAACTGGCCTGTTCGACAGGTTATTAAAGTTGATGAAGAAAATAAACAGATTTATTTTACAGCCAGTGGTTTAGACAATGATCAGGATCCGTACCTGATTCACTTCTGCCGAATTGATTTCAACGGAAAAAACTTTAAAAGATTAACCACCGAAAACGGAAATCACAAAGTTACTTTTTCACCGGATTATAAATATTATGTCGATCAGTATTCGCGGGTAGATATGGCTCCGATAACTGTTTTAAAAAGCACCGAAACTCAAAAAACGATTATTCCGTTACAGCAGGCTGATATTTCTGAATTACAGAAAACAGGCTGGACAGCACCAGAAGTTTTTACGGCAAAAGGTAGAGACGGTAAAACCGATATTTGGGGCGTTATTGTGCGTCCGACTACTTTTGATCCTAATCGTAAATATCCTGTAATAGAATACATTTACGCCGGTCCGCAGGATTCATTTGTTCCCAAAAACTTTCAGCCGTATTATTGGGCGATGTCTTCTCTGGCAGAATTAGGATTTATCGTAGTCCAGATTGACGGAATGGGAACTTCAAACCGATCAAAAGCCTTTCATGATGTGTGCTGGAAAAACTTAAAAGACGGCGGATTCCCCGACAGAAAACTTTGGATCAAAGCTGCGGCCGCCAAATATCCATACATGAACAGCGAAAAAGTCGGCATTCACGGAACATCGGCAGGCGGACAAAATGCAGGAGCAGCCCTAGTTTTCAATTCTGATTTTTATGACGTGGCTGTTTCTTCCTGTGGATGCCACGATAACAGAATGGATAAAATGTGGTGGAACGAACAATGGATGGGCTACCCGATAGGACCTGAATATGAAGCTTGTTCTAATACAGCAAATGCTTCACAATTAAAAGGTAATCTGATGTTAATTCTAGGAGAACTTGATGATAATGTAGATCCCGCATCGACCATGCAATTTGCCAATGCTTTAATAAAAGCCAATAAAAATTTTGAACTGGTAATTGTTCCCGGAATGGGGCACTCTGCCGGAGGCGATTACGGAGAACGAAAAAGAAGGGATTATTTTGTACAGCATCTATTAGGAGTTACACCTCCTGCATGGAGCGAAGTGTATAAATAAGACTCTTGGAAACATAAAACAAGGATTTTGTAAATCTTAAAGAAATAATTTAGGTATGAAAAAAAGTACGTTATTTATTTGTGCTGTACTCAGTTTTTGGACATTCGGCACAACGGTTTTACAGGCACAAAACGGAGATCAGATTTTGGACGGAATCGGGGAAACCGGATTAATTGCCCGTTATGTTTTTGACGGTGATGCAAAAGACTGGTCACGAAACAATCTGCATGGTAAAATAGACTCAAAGGCGAAATTTGTAAACGACGATCAGTTTGGTAAAGTACTTTCGCTGCCTGTTGACAGCAAATCTTTTGTTTCTATTCCTGCTGATGGAGTTTTAGGCGAAGAATCATTGAGTATTACAGGATGGGTTTACCTTCGTTCGGCACAAAAAGGACAGTATTTTTTTGATTTCGGAAAAAGTGCCGCTTCGCATTTTTTTACGGCGCCGGCAGGAACTCAGACCAAACCGGGTTTACTAACCGAAATTACGGGAGCAAAAGGAACGAAATACAATACAGCTTCTCCTGCATTACCCATAAACAAATGGAATCATATAGCTGTCGTATTTAATATTCCGTCGAAAACAGTCAGCACCTATGTAAATGGCATTTTAACAGGGGAAACAAAGAATGCCGAATTAAATCTGGAACAATTATTTGACAGTAAATCAGTCGAAAAAAACAAGCTTTTTATTGGGAAATCAATATCTGATGAAGATTCCTATCTCAACGCTAAATTGCACGATTTCAGGATTTACAGAATTTCTTTAAATCAAAAACAAATCAGCCGTATTTTTAATAACGCCTTTAGAGACGGAGAAGAAGAAGAAGCGCCGGAAGAGAAAAATGCCGATCTTCCGTCATTTGCTAAAACAACGCCTCAGTTGTATAACCAGTATTTAACCAGCGTACAGGATATAAAAGTAGAAACAACAGCAGGATACCTGCCAAGAATCCCGTCGTATGTTAAAGGAGTTTACAGAGACGGTGTTCAGGGACCGGAAGTACGCGTGATCTGGCCTTCGCCAAAAGACAATCAAGAAGTGCTTAAAGCAGGACAATATACCGTAACCGGAATAGTTTCCGGAACCGATTTAAAACCAAAAGCAGTTATAACGGTAAAAGAAGCCAAAACCAGTAAAGCGCCAAAACGAAAACTGGAAGCTTTTAATCTGGACCAGGTTTCATTAAATAAGGATAATGACGGACAGCAGACAAAATTTATCGAAAACCGCAATAAGTTTATCACCACATTGGCCGCCACAGATCCTGATTCGTTTCTTTACATGTTCCGCAATGCATTCGGACAGCAACAGCCCAAAGAAGCAGAACCGCTTGGTGTATGGGACACGCAGGAAACCAAATTACGCGGACATGCAACCGGCCATTACCTCACAGCAATTGCTCAGGCGTATGCCAGTACAGGGTATGATAAAACGCTGCAAGCCAATTTTGCCGATAAAATGCAGTATTTGGTTCATACATTATATGACTTATCACAGCTTTCCGGACAGCCAAAAGAAGTTGGAGGAAAATTTGTTTCAGATCCTGCGGCAGTACCGCCGGGACCAGGCAAAACAGATTATGATTCAGATTTAAGTGCGGAAGGAATCCGTACCGATTACTGGAATTGGGGTAAAGGATTTATCAGCGCTTATCCGCCGGATCAGTTTATTATGCTTGAAAAAGGCGCTACTTACGGTGGGCAGAAAACCCAGATTTGGGCGCCGTATTATACGCTGCATAAAATTATGGCAGGCTTAATGGATATTTACGAAGTAAGCGGCAACGAAAAAGCACTTGCCACAGCCAGAGGAATGGGAGACTGGGTATATGCCCGAATGAAAAAACTCCCAAAGGAAACGCTTATCAGTATGTGGAACCGATATATAGCAGGAGAGTTTGGCGGTATGAACGAAGCGATGGCTCGTTTATACCGAATTACAAAAGATCCTCATTATTTAGAAACAGCGCAGTTATTTGATAATATCAAAGTATTTTACGGTGATGCCAATCATTCGCACGGACTGGCAAAAAATGTTGACACTTTCCGCGGACTGCATGCCAATCAGCACATTCCGCAGATTATGGGAGCACTCGAAATGTACCGCGATTCAGATGCTTCAGACTATTATCACGTAGCCGATAACTTTTGGTACAAAACCGTAAACGATTATATGTACAGTATTGGCGGCGTGGCAGGAGCCAGAAATCCAGCCAATGCAGAATGTTTTATCAGTCAGCCCGCCACGATTTACGAAAATGGATTTTCATCGGGAGGTCAAAACGAAACCTGCGCGACCTACAACATGCTGAAATTAACAGGCGATTTGTTTTTATACGAGCAGAAAGGAGAATTAATGGATTATTACGAACGCGGGCTTTACAATCATATTCTGGCTTCGGTAGCGCAGGACAGTCCGGCGAATACCTATCATGTTCCGTTAAGACCCGGTTCTGTAAAACAATTCGGGAATCCGCACATGACCGGTTTTACCTGCTGCAACGGAACAGCAATAGAAAGTAACACAAAATTTCAAAACTCTATTTATTTCAAAAGTGCCGATAATAAAGCCTTGTATGTCAATCTTTATGTGCCGTCAACTTTAAAATGGACAGAAAAAAACATGACAATTACACAGACAACAGATTTTCCTAAACAGGATTTCACCCGTTTGACCATTACAGGAAATGGAAATTTTGACATCAACGTACGTGTGCCTCAATGGGCTTCAAAAGGATTTTTTGTAAAAATAAACGGTAAAGAAGAAAAGGTGAAAGCAGAGCCGGGAAGCTATCTGACCTTAAACCGCAAATGGAAAGACGGCGATACGATAGAGCTGCGCATGCCGTTTGAATTTCATTTAGAACCCGTAATGGATCAGCAGAACGTTGCCAGTTTATTTTACGGTCCGGTTCTGTTAGCCGCACAGGAAACGGAACCTCGTAAAGAATGGCGTAAAGTAACGTTTGACGTAAAAGATATCAGTAAATCAATTCAGGGAGATCCTAAAAAACTGGAATTTACAATCGACGGAGTGCAGTACAAACCATTTTATGAGACTTATGGTCGTCATTCTGTTTATCTGGATGTTACTTTAAAACAGTGATAAAATTTAGAAACACAGTATTCAACCCAGCCATTATTCAAAACATAATTCACCCAGATTAGTGAAATCTGCAATAAAAAATGAAATTCTTGGTAACTAACATAAAACCGGAAACATGAAAAACTTAATTTTAAGCCTTTTTTTATTTATATTTATGATTACACCTTCGTTTTCAAGCGAACTGACAGATGTTGTGAACACCTATCAGTCTGACAAAACAGCTCTTCAAAACTTTTATTCAAATGCGGAATCAGAGGAATACTATGTACGATTTTCTAAATTTTATGCTGACTGGTCCAGGCAGATAAAGGAAATTGATTTTAAAAATTTATCCAAAGACGCCAAAGTAGATTATCTTTTACTGAAAAACCTCATTGCAAAAGAAGATTACTTTTTGCAGATTGAATACAAAGCTTATAAAGAAGTCGCTTCTGTACTCGATTTTACAGCTGAAATTAATCTCTTTATTCAGGAAAGAAGAAGAGGAAAACGTCCTGTTGCCAATAAGCTGGCAAAAGCATTTGATGCAGCCGAAATTACCATCGACAAAAAGACAGAACAGCTGAAAAACAAACCCTTCAAAGACTGGTTTGCAGCCGATAAAGCATCAAAATCCGTTAGATCTTTTCAAAGAGCCTTAAAAGAGGCCTATGAATTCTATTACAGCTACGATCCTGATTTTACGTGGTGGATGGAAAAACCCTATCATAAACTGTCTGAAAAGCTTAAAACGTACGAAGAATTTTTAAAAACAAATTATGCTAAAACCAGTGTAAAAGACGATGGAAGCGGTATTATTGGAAAACCAATCGGCAGAGAAGCCATTATAAAAAGTCTTTCATACGAATATATTCCGTATTCGCCCGAAGAATTAATTGCCGCGGCTCAAAGTCAGTTTGAGTGGTGCAAAAAAGAAATGATCAAAGCCTCTGCCGAATTGGGTTACAAAAACGACTGGAAAGCCGCTCTTGAACACGTTAAAGATACCTACGTTCCGGCAGGAGAACAGCCTCAGGCTATTACCGATTTGTACAATCATTCGGTAAAATTTATAGAAGACCGCGATTTGATAACCCTTCCGGAACTTACAAAAGAAACCTGGCAGATGATTATGATGACGCCCGAACGTCAAAAAATAAATCCGTTTTTTACAGGAGGCTGGGAAATAAGTATTTCATATCCAACCGAAGATATGGACCAGAAAGATAAACTAATGAGCATGCGCGGGAATAACCCAAATTTTTCTTTCCCAACTGTTCAGCATGAATTACTTCCGGGGCATAATCTCCAGTTTTTCATGAACAGCCGCCACAAATCTTACCGCGCTCCATTTGACACTCCGTTCTGGATGGAAGGCTGGGCTTTGTACTGGGAAATCATCCTTTGGAACAAACAATTTCCGCAGACACCGGAACAGAAAATGGGAATGTTATTCTGGAGAATCCACCGTTGTGCGCGAATCATCTTTTCGCTTAAATACCATTTAGGAGAAATGACGCCGCAGCAATGTATTGATTTATTGGTAAATGAAGTCGGACACGAAAAAGCCAATGCAGAAGCCGAAGTAAGACGTTCCTTTGCCAGCGGTGACGCGCCTTTATATCAGGTCGCGTATATGACAGGCGGTTTGCAGTTTTTTGCTTTAAGAAATGAATTATTGGCAAAAGGATGGACAGAAAAACAATTTCACGACCGTGTTTTAAAAGAAAATATGATGCCTGTTGAATTATTAAGAGTTTTACTCGAAGATCTTCCTGTAACCGAAGATTATAAAACAACATGGAAATTCTCAACTGATTTTAAATAAAAGGCTGCTGAATACCTTTTTATTTAGATTTTAACCCGTTGGGTACAATTGTATTTTCTATGTAACATTTAAAAATTGTAACGCGGATAAAACAGATTTGCTTCGCAAAAACGCGGATAGAACTGATTTATATATTAAATTAAAAAAATCAGTAAAAATCTGCGTCTTCGTGATAACGAATCCGTCTAGTCCGCATCAAAATATATAATTTTTGAATTACACCTAACGGGCTGATATAATTTTCTCATAGTCCTTCTATGTGAATTTAAAAGAGTGAAACACCTTTTTAAGCTTAACAAAATCAATTTTCCTGTGTGTTGAAATTATGCGCAGCGGACTAAAAAAACATTTAAATTATGAAAAAAATAAAAGTACTGGTTTTGATGATTTCCTGCTTAATTATTTCAAATAATTTACAGGCACAGGAATATTGGGATAAAATAAAAGCGAAAAAAGCAACACTCGAAATTGACAAAGGATTTATAAATCTAAAGACAAAAGCCTTTGAATTAAAATTAGTAAAAGCATCACAAACCGTTGCGTCTTTATCTCCGGCTGCAGACAAAAGTTTCGATTTTACGCCGGGCGACCGATTAGCTATTCGTGATAAAGACGGATTGTATCAGCTTGGCGATATTAACCTGCGAATCAAAGCCCCGGACGGAAGCTGGAAAAGTTATTCTACAGCTGCAAAACGAGCTGCTGTTACTGCTTTGGATGCATCGGGAATGGTTTTGGCAGCAGCTGATCTTTCGAATACATTACCACAGGATATTCCCGTAGCCATAAAACGTTTTTATGAAGAAAAGAACGGAAACCTGATTCTTAGATTTGAAATAAAAAATAAAACGAATGCAGCTCTGGAAATTGGAGCATTGGGTATTCCGATGATTTTTAATAATATCCTGGAAGGGAAAACATTAGATGAAACCCATGTGCAAAACGTATTTTTTGATCCGTACATTGGTAAAGATGCCGGTTATCTCGAAGTAAAAAGATTGAGCGGACACGGACCTGCACTTTTGCTTCTTCCCGAAGAGAATATGCCGTTTGAAGCCTATCGTCCGTTATTGGATGATGAAACACCAAGAAGTATTGTTTTTGAAGGTTTCCACGAATGGATGCCGTTTAGTAAAGCGTATGCCGAACAGGAATGGAAAACGGCGGAACAATGGAATACGCCTGCATCGCTGACTCTTCAGGCAGGCGAATCGAAAAGTTTTGCTTTGAAGTTTGTAATTGCCGACCAGATCAAAGACATTCAGTCAGTTTTAATTCAGAATGAACATCCTTTGGCAGTTGGTGTTCCCGGATATGTTTTGCCTCTCGATGTAAACGGACAGCTTTTTCTGAAATATAAAAAAGCAGTGAAATCGTTAAAAGTAGAACCCGAAGGCACTTTGGTTGTAACCGAAAAATCAAAAAATAAAAACGGTTATTTTCAGTATTCGGTACAAGGGAAAAAATGGGGAAGAGCCCGATTAACCGTAACGTACGAGGATGGACTGGAACAAACCATTAATTATAAAGTCATAAAATCAGAAACCCAGACGGTGGCAGATTTTGGACATTTTTCGACAACGGCACAATGGTTTAATGAGAAAAACGATCCTTTTCATCGAAATCCTTCGGTAATCTCATACGATTATGAAACTAAAAAACAAGTAAGCCAGGACAGCCGTGTCTGGATTGCCGGTTTAAGCGATGAAGGCGGTGCAGGCGGATGGCTTGGCGCGATCATGAAGCAATTAATTGAACCGGATAAAGAAGAAATACAAAAACTGGAACAATTTGTAGACAAAACACTTTGGGGCGGGATTCAGTACAATTCAGCTGATACTTTAAAATACGGCGTTAAGAAAAGCGTTTTTTATTACGAGCCGAAACTAATGCCCGAAGGAACCTACAGTAAAGACATCAATTATAAAACATGGGCCGCGTGGGATAAAAAAGGCGCTGATGATCCGGGAAGATCTTATAATTACCCGCACGTTGCCGCCGCACACTGGACAATGTACCGTCTGGCACGTTATCATGAAGGTCTGGTTACCAATCACAGCTGGGACTGGTATTTAAAGAATGCCTATGAAACCAGTGTCGCTATGACCAGACTGGCACCATATTATGCACAATTCGGACAAATGGAGGGTACAGTTTTTTTATTGATTTTGAAAGATTTAAAAAGAGAAGGGTATACTGAAATGGCAAACGATCTGGAAGCCAAAATGAAGCTGAGAGCCGATCACTGGCGATCCCTGAATTATCCTTTTGGAAGTGAAATGCCCTGGGATTCAACCGGACAGGAAGAAGTTTATATGTGGTCGGATTATTTTGGCTATGCCGATAAAGCAAAAGTAACCCTTGACGCTATTCTGGCTTATGTACCCGTAATGCCGCACTGGGCCTATAATGGTAACGCACGCAGATACTGGGATTTTCTTTACGGAGGCAAATTATCGAGAGTAGAACGTCAGATTCATCATTACGGATCGGCTTTGAATGCCATTCCGGTTTTGGAACAATACAAAAAAACACCCGATGATTTCCATCTGCTAAAAGCTGGATACGGCGGTTTATTGGGCGGAATTGCCAATATTACCGAAGACGGATTTGGTCCTGCTGCTTTTCATTCGTATCCGGAAACGCTGAAAATAGATTATTTGTCAGGAGATTACGGTTCCGGTTTCTTTGGTTATGCCGTGAATACCGCAGCATTCATCACCAATGAAAAAGAATACGGCTGGCTGGCTTTTGGCGGTAACGTAATAGAAAAAGGAGATGAAGTCGAAGTAGAAATTACCACTGCCGCCAAATCGAAAGTATTTATTGCGCCAAAAAAAATCTGGCTGGCGCTGGATGCAGGAACATTTAAAAAAGTGAGTTATAATGCCAAAACCGGCGCAATTACAGTAACTTTAGACAGCAAAACAACTTATACGCCAAACGCTTATTTACGAATAGACAAAGAGGTTAAACTGCCTTATGAAAAAGTGAGAGGGGCGTATAAAATTGCTTTAAAAACCAAACCTGTTCAAATTACCTTTTAAAATACAAAATGAAGCACGCATCCCATTTTTCCAAAACACTATTTATCCTGATTGGATTGTTAACCGGTTTCAATTCAATTGCCCAGAATTTCGAAAAATACTTTCCAAAAAAAGATCTGACAACGGTTGGGGTATATTATTATCCTGAACATTGGGATGAAAGCCAATGGGACCGCGACCTGAAAAAAATTGCCGAAATGGGTTTTGAGTTTACTCATTTTGGAGAATTTGCCTGGGCACAGCTGGAACCTCAGGAAGGCGTTTATGATTTTAAATGGCTGGATAAAGCCGTGGCAATCGCAGCAAAATACAAACTGAAAATTGTTATGTGCACCTCGACTGCAACACCTCCTGTATGGCTTGTACGCAAACATCCGGATGTGCTGGCGACGTATGAGGACGGAACCAAAACCGATCACGGTTCAAGACAGCATGCTTCATTTTCGAGTAATTACTATAGAACCTATTCTTTAAAAATGATCGAACAGCTGGCAAAAAAATATGGAAATAATAAAAACATCATAGGCTGGCAGGTAGACAATGAACCGGCTCGTTTTCTGGATTACGGAGTAGATGCGCAGCAGCGTTACCGAAATTGGTTAAAAGAAAAATATAAAAATATAGACGCTCTAAACGATGCGTGGGGAAATAAATTCTGGAGTGGTATTTACAGCAGTTTCGACGAGATTAACATTCCGCTGCACAAAGAGTGGGGAATGAACCTGCATTCGCAGTTAGACCATTACCGATTTGCCGATGAAGAAACCGCTACTTTTCTGGATTCGCAGGCAGTAACCATTCGAAAATATGTAAGCAAAGACCAATGGATTACTTCCAATTACAGATCCAACTACAATGAAGGTTTTGTAGGCATGAGCAAAGAGCTTGATTTTGACTGCTATACGCGTTATCTGGTTTATGGGTCTAGTTTGGGAGTAGGAAAAAATGGCTATCGCTTAGGCGACTACACGGCTATAGGAATGTCAAATGATTTTTTCAGACCGCTAAAAGGAATGTATGGCTGTATGGAATTACAGCCGGGACAGGTAAATTGGGGAAGCATTAATCCGCAGCCATTACCGGGGAGTGTTCGCATGTGGTTATGGCACGTTTTTGCCGGAGGAAGCAAGTTTGCCTGTACTTATCGCTTTCGTGCGCCTTTGTACGGTTACGAGCAGTTTCACTACGGAATTGTGGGTACAGACGGTGTGACACCAACACCGGGAGGTCTGGAATTCAAACAGTTTATAAAAGAAATCGATACACTCCGTAAAAAATACGATGCCAAAGCAAAATTGCCGGATGATTATTTAAAGCGAAAAACAGGAATTCTGTTTAATGCCGATAATGTAATGGGAATTGACTTAAACAAACAAACAAAAGAATGGAATACCATAGGACATTTTCTAAAATATTACAAAGCAGCGAAATCTATTGGCGCGCCGGTTGATTTTGTGAGAGATACGACAGATTTTTCCAGATACCCGTTTTTAATCGTTCCGGCATATCAGATGATTGATCAGAAAATGATTGACAAGCTGCGTTTATATGCAAAAAACGGAGGGAATTTAATCTTAAGCTGCCGCTCCGGAATTCAAAATCGTCTGGGACATCTTTGGGAAACCAAATTTTATGAACCTATGTGGAGTTTAATTGGTTCTCAAATAGATTCTTATGATTTATTGATGCCGCAGTCTCCCGGAACCATAAAATTTGAGGATAAAGATTTTAGCTGGACAAGCTGGGGTGATTTATTAAAGCCGAATAAAGGAACAGAAATCTGGGCGACGTATGAAGGTGATTTTTATACCGGAACACCCGCGATTATTTTACATAAAGAAGGAAAAGGAACGGTAACCTATATTGGTGTAGATTCGAAAAATAGTGACCTTGAAAAACAGGTAATTAGAAAATTGTACAAAAAACAAAACACAGCTGTAGAAGAGTATCCGGAAGGCATTATGGTCGATTACCGTGACGGCTTCGGAATTGCGGTTAATTATTCGGATAAAGAATACGATATCAATTTACCAAAAAACGTACAAATTATCTTCGGAACAAAATCAATCAAAACGGCTGATGTTCTGGTTTGGAAGTATTAGTATAAGCTTGTTGTGTTAAAATAATTAGGCCCGATTAAATCTGAATATACAATGTCGAAAAAGAAACTTTTTTACTGTTTGATTCTGTTGGTTTTTAAGGGATTCCTTCTGGCTCAGAAAAAAGCAGATGTGACTATTCCAGGAGCCGGAAATCCAATTTTACCGGGCTGGTTTGCAGATCCTGCTATTAAAAAGTTTGGTGATATTTATTATATCTACGCCACGACAGACAATGAAATGCTGGCATCTGGCGCGCCGACGGTCTGGTACAGCAAAGACTTTAAAAACTGGTACAATTACATCATGGAAATCCCTTCTTTTTCGTCAAAATCCATTACTAATTTTTGGGCTCCGGATATTCTGCAGGGAAATGACGGAAAGTATTATTTGTATTTTGGAAACTGCGAAATAGGCTGTAATATTTACGGTTACGTTTCAGATTCCCCTGTCGGTCCGTGGGAAAAACTTAGTCAGGATGATGTTCCGGTTATTTCAAACGGATATCCCCGTGAAGGTTTTCCATCTCTGGATGCACAGTTTTTTCAGGATTCAGACGGGAAGATTTATGGCTATTGGGGAACTTGGGTGCATTATAACGGAGGTTACGCTGCAGGTGAATTAAATAAAGATATGAGCAGTATGGCTAATTCGGTTAACATACCTCTGGAGCAGACTCCGGAACCTTTTGAAGCAGCTTACATGATGAAAAAAGACTCTAAATATATCCTGATGTATTCTGGAGCGTCCTGTCATGATGAAACGTACAACGTGCGTTATTCCTATTCTGATTCGCCATACGGACCTTTTATTCCCGGAAAAAACAATCCCGTTCTGAGTACCAATGAAGACAAAACGGTACATGGTCCCGGGCATCATTCGGTTTTAAAAGAAAACGACGATTATTATATCGTATACCATAAGCACGATTATCCTATGACTCGCGGCGGTCTGGCAAGACAGGTCTGCGTGGATCAGATGATTTTTGAGAACGATTCAACCATTAAAAAAGTTATTCCATCCATAAAAGGAATTAAGGATTTGGTAAAATCAGACGTTCCCCAAAATATTGCTTTTGGAGCAAAAATTACAGCGTCTTCGCATTATCATTTGAAATCAACGGAATATGATTATGAGTACAAACCATCGTTTGCTGCAGATGATAATAATGCCACGATGTGGAAGGCAGGAGATAACACAACTCCGCAATATTTAATGGTCGATTTAGGAGCAGAAAAAAAGGTTAAAAGAGTTATGACCCAGTTTGAATTTGCGAGTTATTATTATCAATACCAAATTGAATACTCGGTAAACGGAACTAAATGGTTCATGTATGCGGATAGATCGAAAAACCAGACAGCGGGAAGTCCCATGATTGATGATCAGGATGTTTCGGCTCGTTATATAAAATTAACGATTTCCGGCACCGAGAAAACAGGACTTTATCCGGCAGTCTGGAACATCAAAATATACAGCAGTTTATTTGAAATTCCGCTGGCATTACAAAACAAAAAATCAGATAAAAGCCCGGCGGTTAAAAGCACTGAAAAACTGTTGGCTGATATTGACGCTTCTAAAATTTCGAATGAAGAATTATCCTATTCCATAAAAAACAAAGGTTCTCTTAAAGGGAATTTTATAAAAGAAGGTGACGTAAGGCTGACTAAAGAGGACGGAATAAAAGCATTCCATTTTATAAACGGATCATTGATTTTAGACCAGCCGGTACCCAAAAGTTTAGCATGGAATGGTTCGTACACCGCTGCAGTCTGGGTTAAAAATCCGGAAATAGCAAAAGAAGGAGAAATTCTGCTGTCGTGGTGTGACCGAAACGAATACAATCTGGCAAATTCCTATAATGCACTGGCTTACAATAGCGGTAATTACGGAGCAGGTGTACATCTGGACGGTCATTTTGATATGAAATATACCAAAGTTCCCCAAGCTGATCAATGGCATTATATTGTTTTAACTTTTGATGGTGTTGTAGAGAAAGTGTATGTAGACGGCGTTTTAGATAATTCGCAGAATATGCTCTTGTCATCTGCCATCGATAAGGCAAAAATTAGAATTGGGGCATCTGATATTGGGGAGAATTTCTCCGGATTTATAGCTTCGGCAGGTTTGTATGATTACGCTTTAAATCAGGAAGATGTACTTAAAGTAATGGAAAAAACAAGACCTAAGAAAGAATAATCGGTAAGATAAACCGAAGGATTCGGGGATACTAAAATCATAAACACTTAAATTAGCACTTTACAATTTAAAATATTAAAAAATGACAATAGGAATTGGCGGTTCAACTGCAGCCATAGAATTAGATAAAATAGAAAACAGAACTCAAAACGTAAAACCTATTGAGTTAAATGAATATTTAGAGCGTATACAAAAAGCAGTACGGTTCATGAAAGAACATTCGGTAAAAGTACTATACATCAATGCCGGAACGAATTTGTATTATTTTACCGGAACCCTTTGGAGCGCTTCTGAAAGAATGGTCGGAGCCTTGTTGTTTGAAGACGGTTCATTGGAATACATCGCTCCGAAATTTGAAGAAGGAACGTTTCATAAATATATGAAAGTACAATCAGCTGTAAATTGCTGGGAAGAACATGAATCACCATACGAATTGATAGGAAAGCTGCTAAAAAATAAACAATTAACGGGTGGTTCCTTTGCCATAGACGAATCTGCTCCTTATTTTTTAGTCGATGGTATTTCTATTGCAAACCGTTCGTTTAGTTTTGTTAATGCACAGCAGATCACGGCGGGATGCAGAATGGAGAAATCCAAAAATGAAATTGCCATTATACAACAGGCAAAAGATATTACAATCGAAGTACAAAAAGCTGCGGCAAAGATTCTGAGACCCGGAATTACAGTAAACGAAGTGACAGATTTTATTAATAAAGCCCATATTAAAGCCGGAGTATCATCGGGATCGTATTTCTGTATTGTTTTGTTTGCAGATGATACGCAATATCCTCATGGAGTATCGGTTCCGCAGCCATTAAAAGAAAACGAAGCCGTGATTATCGATACTGGATGCAGATTAGAAGGCTATCTTTCGGATATCACAAGATCGTATGTGTACGGCGAACCATCAGAAGAATACAGAACGATCTGGGATTTAGAAAAGAAAACACAGCTTGCCGCTTTTGAAGCCGCACAGCTTGGTTCTTCCTGCGGCTCTGTAGACGATGCTGCCCGAAAAACTTTAGCTGCAGCAGGATTAAGTGCCGATTATAGTTTACCGGGTTTACCGCACAGGGTAGGACACGGAACCGGACTTGACATACACGAATATCCCTATCTGGTAAGAGGAAGCGAAATAAAACTGCAGGAAGGTATGGTAGTCAGCAATGAACCTATGATTTGTGTTCCGGGAAAATTCGGAATCAGACATGAGGATCATTTTTATATGACCGAAAACGGACCAAAATGGTTCACAATACCAATGCATAGTTTAGATAATCCTTTTGGATATTAGTAAGCACTTGGACAAGATTGAATTTAATACATAGAAACAATACCGGCGAATTATTAAAAATAAGAACAGATGAAGCGATTAGTATTTGTATTACTGCTATTTTTTTATGCGTCTTTGCATGCACAGGAAGGGAAGCTTATTACTATTGAAACCGAAACTTCGGCTTTGGTTTTAAAAGTAGGCAGAAACAAAAAGCTGTATCAGACTTATTTCGGAACAAAACTGAATAATCGTTTGGAGTATGAATTGATTTCAAAAGAAAACACCAAAAAGTTTGTGATAAACGACGGGAATCCTCTTATAGATCTCCGTCACGCCGCGTATCCCACTTTTGGTACTGATAATTTATTCGAGCCAGCCGTCAGAATGACGCATAATGACGGTAATCCTTCATTAGAACTGGAATATCAAAGTCATTCGATTCAGAAAATTGATGCGAATACAGAACAAATCAGTATCAAATTAAAAGATCCGCAGTATCCTGTTTATGTGACGCTTCATTATAAAACTTTTAATAAAGAAAACGTAATCGAATCATGGACAGAGATTCAGCATCAGGAAAAGAAATCGGTTTTGCTTTACAATTACGCTTCGTCTGCATTGCATTTGGATGCTGATAAATACTGGCTGACTCAGTTTTACAGCGATGTGGTAGAAGAAATGCGAATGGAAGAAAGCCAGCTTACGAGAGGCCGTAAAGTAATCGATTCTAAATTAGGCGTCCGCACGAATATGTTTGCGGCACCTTCTTTTTTTCTTTCACTAAATTCAAAACCCGAAGAAAATACAGGAGAAGTAATTGCGGGTTCAATCGCGTGGTCCGGGAATTTCAAATTTACATTTGATATAGACAATAATAATGAACTCCGAATTATTTCGGGAATCAATGAGTTTGCTTCAGAATACAATTTAGAACCTGGAAAAGTTTTTAAAACACCTGTTTTTATTTATACATTTTCAAATCAGGGAAAAGGACAGGCGAGCAGAAACCTGCATAACTGGGCCAGAAAGTACGGGCTTAAAGACGGCGAAAAATCGCGTCTGACTTTACTGAACAACTGGGAAACTACTTTTTTTGATTTCGATCAGGCCAAACTCAGCAATATGTTTGACGATGCTAAAACTTTGGGTGTCGATATGTTTTTGCTGGATGACGGCTGGTTTGGCAATAAATATCCAAGAAGCGGTTCTGTTTCAGGTTTAGGAGACTGGCAGGCAACAAAAACAAAACTTCCTGACGGGATTGGTTTTTTAATGCAGAAAGCTAAAGAAACCCATGTAAAATTCGGAATCTGGATCGAGCCTGAAATGATTAACGAAAAAAGCGAGTTGTATGAAAAACATCCGGATTAGGTATTAGCGCTTCCCAACAGGGAAAAAAGTTTATACAGAACGCAATTGGTTCTGGATTTAAGCAACCCAAAAGTTCAGGATTTTGTTTTTAAGGTGGTGGATGATATTATGCAGACAGAATCGGGTGTGGCATTTTTTAAATGGGACTGCAACCGAATGATGACCAGTGCGTATTCAGCGTATTTAAAAGACAAACAATCGCATTTATTCATCGAGTATACAAACGGTTTGTATAAAGTACTGGACAGAATAAAAACAAAATATCCTGATTTGCCTATGATGCTTTGTGCCGGAGGAGGCGGCAGAGCCGATTATGGAATGCTTAATTATTTTACAGAGTTTTGGGCCAGCGATAATACAGATCCTTTCGATCGTATTTTCATACAATGGGGATATTCTAATTTTTATCCTGCTCTGGCGGTCTGCAATCACGTTACTTCTATGGGAAAACAGTCTGTAAAGTTTAGAACAGATGTGGCAATGATGGGAAAACTGGGGTTTGATATTCATGTAGGAGATTTAAAAGAAGATGAACTAAAATATGCGCAGCAGGCCGTTGCGAATTATAAAAGATTAAGTCCTGTAATCTGGAAAGGCGATTTATACCGTCTGGTTTCTCCTTACGAAGACAGCAGAGCTGTACTGATTTATGTAAATGAAGATAAGACAGAAGCCGTTTTGTATTCGTACACCCTGCATCCGTTAACAGATCCAAATTACGGACTTGTAAAACTAAACGGACTCGATCCTGTAAAACAATACAAGGTGAAAGAAATCAATACAATGCCAAATGCCAAGAATACTTTTGAAGAATCCGGAACGGTATATTCAGGAGATTTTTTAATGAAAATTGGCTTAAAAGTGTCGTCTTACAGACAGGAAAGCAGCGTTGTACTCGAAATTTCAGCTGTCACGGACTAATATAGATTAACTGGTTAATTATTTCTAACACATAGAAACATAACTTATTGAATACATAAAAAAGGTATTTTACTCATTTGTATACACATAGTTTATCTAGGTGTAAAAACTTGTTTTTTTATTACTTTATTTCCGATGCAATCCCGATAGCGGTGAGGAATATTATAGATTAAGTTTTAAAAAAGAAAAAACACCTGTAAAATTTTACAGGTGTTTTCCATTAAAAATTGGTGTCTATCTCAATTATTAAAAAACTCTTGTAATTTATAAAAAGGTTACAACTCCCGTCTGCATATTATAATAAGCGCCAATAATCTTAATTTGACCACTATCTTCCATTCCTTTCAAAATAGGACTTTTTGCTCTAATGGTCTTGATGGTATTGATGACATTATTTTTTGCAACATATTCTACATATTTTGGATTCGCTGCTGTTTTATCGCCGTCAAAGTCCTGCGAGGCTGTTACTGCCGGTTTTATATTTTCGAGCATGGCAGTTATATTGCCCAGTTTTGCACCTTTGATTGTGTAGGTAATGGCTCCGCAGGATTCATGCCCTAAAACAAGAATGAGCTTTGCTTTCATAATTTTACATCCAAACTCCATACTTCCCAGTAAATCAATATTGGCAAAATTACCTGCAACGCGTCCTACAAAAAGATCGCCGATACCTTTATCAAATACATCCTCTACAGGAATTCGGCTGTCCAGACACGAAAGTATAACCGCTTTTGGAAACTGTCCTTTTACCGCATTTCGTACCATTGCCGAATGATCCCTTGCTGTGACATTATTAGTTGCAAATCGTTGGTTGCCATCTTTCAGGCTTTTTATTACAGCATCGGGAGTCAGAGCAGCCTGTTCTTCTGCTGTTAGTACCCTTTCTCTTAAAGGGGTTGGAATTGGCAGGATTTGAGGGCAGTCTTGTTTCTTTTCCGAATTATTACAGGAAAAAAGCATAAATGCCGTAATGGTGTAAACTGATAGAATTGTTCTTTTCATTTTGCTAAAAATTAATAGGTTAAATTGATTCTAAAAAAATTACATAAAAAAATAACTGCATAGGATGAACTCACAGGAATCCAGTTTGAAAAACAATGTTTCAATTTTTTTAAACATCTGTAAAAAGGAGTGTAGAAAACAAGTCCGTTGTGTTTAGCAGGAAACTAAATCCCAAGCCGACTTGAAAATCCCGATTCGGGACTTGAAAAGGTGCTGACAGGCTGACTTTTTATAAGTACATATCATTAATAAAATAAAATCCGGGTACTGCTTATTTAGAAAATAATCTATTGGGCTTAGAAAAATATGCCTCGCACAAAAGGTTTCGTTTGAGGATATTAAGTCGTGGTTTTTGTAATGACTTTCAAATTTATGTATTAATAATCAAGTGGTTATGAGTATAAATACGTGTTTTTTGAGATGATTCTTTTATTAGGTTTAAAGTAACGTAGGCTGGTTGTTATTTCAATTTGAAACTATTTATTGTTTATGACAAAAAATCAATCTGTCGTACCCAAAAAAAGAGGATTCGTAACAATTTATCAGCTGGCTGTTTTAATAGAATCTAATTTTATAGTAATTAAAAATAAGCTGTGGAGCAGAACCCACTTTAAAAAACGCGGCAATATCCGAAAGGCCAAGAAGTAGGAATTAATTATTAGAAATCATGGCATACGCACAATGGATTGAAGTTAAGATTGTATCAGAAAACATGACCTTAAAAGTTCAAAATGCAAAATTAAGCTGGGGCAAGTTTTATGAATACGGAAATAAAGACAAAGAGCTTAGTACCAGTGAAATAAACAACATAACGGTTGATTCCGGTACAAGTACAAGAATTTGTTCCTGCGGAAGATCTGATGCTTCATCGGGCACCGAGGGAAGTTTTGACTTATACGACGGAGATACTAAAATTGGGTCTTTTAACTGGGATTGCCCGTGGGGGAAAAAGAAGAACAGTTTTAATTGGAGCCAGAGCGCCAGTAAGGATTCTTACAGTACTGACAGAGAAGGCGGTAACACAGATTCTGGCGCGATAGGAAATGTAACTATTACTTGTGTTAAAATATAAAGGATTGTAAAAGAAATTTAATTTGAATCTTTTCTACAAATAAATAACCACATAATTATGAGCAATACAAAAGGTACAAACGGAGCCATTAATCCTTTTTACGCTGTTGAGATTGGAAGCGTTATAAAAGGCGATACAGGGCGTTTCCTCACATCGATAATTAAGGGAGATATTACCAGAATGGTTCCTGATAAAGAGGTAAAACAAACCATGACAGGAGGCAGTTCTTATGCTTATACAGACAGTTTAAACCAGGGATCTGTTGGGGTTTCGGGTTCATACGGGATTTCCGGACTGGCGAGTATTAATGCGGGATTATCTGTATATGCCGGAAATTCGGCGGCAGAACTGACAAAGAAAGTAGCTGTTAATTTTAATGTGCAGATGCTCTCCGGTGTTGAGTATGTAAATTTTAACGATTTAAACGCGGCAGATTTAATTAATTCACTTCAGGCAAATCCAAAACAGATGGCACTGGATGCGTTAGATAATTATAATGCCCTGATGAAAAAGTTAGGAACGAATAATCTGTTAACCATCATGCAGAAACCGGACGAACATCCGGAAATTATGAAACTGGTTGACGAATGGGGAAAATCGGTTCAGGCTTTCTTTAGAGAACACGGCGACGGAATTGTGGTAGGTGTTGTATGGGGCGGTATGGGAACTGTTTCTTTGGAGATGATAAGTTCATCCGGAGAAAGCAGCTGGAAATACGGCAGCAAAGGTAATTTTACCTATTCGGGAATAGGGAAAGCGATAACGGTAGAAGCAGCTTATGACGGAAGTAATTCCAAAAGAGAATCAAAAGTAGATGTATCAACCAGTTCGTGGTCAAGCGGTAAATGTGTAGAAGAACAGGTTAAGGAATGGAGTAAGGTTGTAGAAGGAAAGGCATTCGAGGCCATCAGTTCGATCAGTCTGCTCGAAAAAGCACCTCAGGTTAGTGCCGTGAAAGATCCTCCAAAAATACCTGAATTTAAAACACCGGCAAAAGATCCTCAGGTTACCGATAAAATAAAAGAAATAACAAATCTGGATAGTCTGGAAGCATTTGCCAAAGCATCTGCTTATGAACAGGCCAAGAAAACAGAAAAAGATCTGACATTAGATGAATTCTTAAAACGTTCTGAGAAAAAGGCTGATCCAAAACCTGTTGATGATCTTAAAAAAGACGTTGCAGCCAATAACCTGGATGTATTGAAAGATCCTGTACAGCCAAAGTCCGAGTTTATTGCCAATCTTAAAACAACAGTGGATCCGGAAATGCAAAAAAACGAAAAACTTGAAGGCTTAAAAAAAGACGAAAGTTATACCGTTCTTGGTGTATGGATCAGTAACTGGCCGGATTTGTTCCCGTGGATGGCTACCGGATACTTAAATGCCATCGACGATCTGAGTTCGACACAAGTACTGCTGAAAAAACAATCTATGATACAGGATTTTCTGACTCTTGGAAAAACGTATTATATGCTGGATGCCAGCGGTATTTCGAACACTGACTTTAAAATGTCTCCATTTAATCAGGTCGCAGCTTCTTTCAGCCAGCAGGCAGGATATATCAGAGATAATTTTGATGATGCAGATGTTATTCAGGCAGCCTATGATCTTTTAAGTAATGATGCACAGAAAATTTATAAAAGATGGAACGATATTAAATTTTTGCGCAGCGCAGAGCTGGGATTGGGTGTGATGTATAAAGGCGAAAAATCGATAACGCATACTATTTCAAAAACGGAACATAGCGGCGGTTATACAAAGGTTTGGTATAAGACAGAAGATTGTTCTTTTCTTCCTAAAAATTACAGCGCTTTCAGTACCTTTTTAAAAGTGCTTCCATTTATTACGCCAAACGGTGATGTTTATGGTTTTGGACCTTCTCAAATGCTTTTAAATCAGTTTAACAGCGAAGGGGCGATATTTTCGAAAAATCCGTTAATAGCAGCAAAACTGGAAGTAGATATTGAAAAACGCATTCTGAAAAAAGGGGATATGATTCTGTATCCTGTTCAGTTTTCTGCAGCTAAAGATATTGCGTCGACATGGCAGGGACAAAGCATAAGCACCAATATTGCTTCTATTAAAAACATTAACGAACATCTTGACAATGCCATAAAAAAGATGAGGGACTTAAATGTTTACAGTTTTAGCAGCAGCAGCTGGAAACCAAACTGGAAACCGGAAAGTTATTACAGCATTAACTCGATTAAAAAACAATATATTGGAATTGTAGAGGAACTGCACAATGTTTTTGGCGGTTAACCCCAATTTCTTTATCTAAAATTATCCCGTCAAAAACAGTATACCTGATTTTTTGGCGGGATTTTTTAGTTTGTTTTCAGCATATCGTTTATTTTCAGCACGACTTCCGGTTCCTGCTGTTCGTATTTTTTATTAAGTATTAAATAAGAGTTTTGTGCGGTGGAATAGGAGTGTATGAAATCTTGTGCATTGAAGAAAAACTCGGCGAAATGTCTGTAAATAAAAAGACGTTTGGTTTCTGTAAGATCTGTTTTGTTTAATTCAGCAATAGTAGGACTTGCCGTAAAAACAAACGAAGCAAGCGGATTTCTTTTATAAATAGATAATCCGATATAAACACAGGTTGCTATGACTTTTTTTGCTTTAGCAGGACCAATATTGGCAAGTACATTAAATTTATCATCATTATCCCGATGTTCTTCCAGGCAAAAGTGAAGGATATAAAGATTATGCTGATACTCCTCAAAAGTTACTAGATAGCGATTTTCATCGGCATTAAATTTGTAGACATGCACGGCTTTAAAATAATGGTCGGGATCATTCGCTTTAAGTACTTCACAATATTCAAACGGATAGGTTTGTAATTCAGATAATGACATAATGGGTAAATTTCAATATTTAAAATTGCTTCGCCTGTTCGCTGCGGCTCGGGTTCTTTTATAAAATTACATTCCACCGGAGCTCAACCATAGCCCAAGTTTTCAATTTTGAGGACACAATATTTTCAGAAATAGTAACCTCAGGGTTGAAACCTTAGACTATTTTATTTCTCATGAATGTTCAAAGAACCGCAATCTTTCCGGTTTGTACCCCGCCCGAATTGGTTATTATTTTATAAAGGTAAATTCCTGCAGAAGTAATCTTGAGATTAATGGTATTGTTTTTTGAAAGCAGTGGAGAAGTTACAATATTTTGTCCGTTGATATCGTACAGATAAAAAACAGCACTTTCCTCTTTGTGAGTTTCAATATTTAATTCTTCATTTTGATGAATCAGTGTTGGATAGACAAAAAATAATTCATCGCCAGAATAATTCGTATCAAGAATTGAAGAACTAACCACATTATCGTTTTCCAGGATTATATTTATTTTATAAGTATTTTTGCCTTTTACAGGAGTTTCATCCGAAAAAGAGAATGTTTTCGAATTGACATCTTGTATTGTTCCAATAACAGCTTCGGAGCCATTATTTAACTTTACCAGTTCGATTCTTTTGATATTGTACAAACTAAAAAGACTGGTCGTAATTTTTACTTTATCGTCTAAAATTTCTGCAAAAGCCAGTTCGAAATAACAATTCGAGTTTTGAGCATATTCTAAAGTTGATTCACTTTTAATTCCCTCGTTACTGTCAAATACAGCTGCGACAGTATAAATTTTTCCATCTGTGTATGTATAAACTGAATTTGTTATCTGTTCCTTAAACTCAAAACTATTTCCTGTGAGCTGATAAATATTAAAAGTTTCAACACCTGCAGGTTTATCCCAGTTAATTTCTGTTGCACCGCTGCAGACCAGACTGTTTCTGATGTTTAAATCGTACGAAATCGTAAAACTGTCAGAGATGTAATCAATACCTTGAATATTCATTTTTAATTTTGCTTTTGCGAATTTTTGTTCCGATGGCATATAAGTAAATTGTTCGCTTTTCAGCTGTATATTATCTGAAAGAATTTCCCAGGTTGTGCCATTGTTAAAGCTTATAGATAATTGTGCCGAAGCATCTGAGAAAGAAGACTGCCATTTAAAAGGCGAAATGGTTTTACCATCATAAGGGAAATTATCATGACTGACAGGATAATTCCATTCAAACTGATTTTCCAGTTCATATTCGTAGGCAATACTGTAATCCTGCGGCATATTAAAAATGTATGTGCCGGCTGTTTTTATAGTGTACAATCCTGATGATGGATTTTCAATAGTTACCTGTTCAATTGTATTTATCTTATCTTTTCCTCGTACCGCCGGCTGTTCAGGAATGTCAGGATTTAGGATCCACGGTAAAAAAGTATTGTTTTCAGGCGAAAGCACTTCCAGATCTAAATCATTTATCAGACAGATATTGCTGTTGATGGGAGCAGGAAGATCGTTCCAGACCAGGGTGATTTTTAAGTTTTTGGCATTTGGCGGAACTGTAATCTGATGTAAATTAGTCTGACCAGATGCTGCAGTTCCAGATGTAATTCGGTTTTCACTGATGGTTTTCAGGCATTTATCAGCATTAACATTTCCATAACCATAGATAAAATCCGGTCCGGATGTTCCTAAATCTTTGGCGCTGTTAACTAAAATCGCTTTTGTCAGCGCATTTGTCAAAGCAGTATGATTTATAATTTCATAATGCTGTTTCATGAGTGCGATAATTCCCGAAGTTAGTGCCGTAGAATTTGATGTTCCCTGCGAACTAAATGCTACCAGTTCCGGTTTTATACGACCGTCATAAGCCGGACCTCTTGATGAGAACGGCATAATTATTTCATTTTGGTCAATACAGCCCAATACAATACTATTTTTAGACTGTTTAAAATTGCCTGTAATAGATTTATAGCCTTCAAGTCCGTTGTTGCCGGAAGAAAAACAATGCGTCAAGTTTGGATTTAAAGATAATTGAGTATCATATGCATTGGCAAGCGAGCCGTAAAAGTTTTCGATGACGGTGCCGTAAGAATGATTCTGAGTCGATACGCCTTGTAAATCTGCTGTTTCATCAGGATAAATATTCATAAAATCAGAAGACTGTATTTTAGCATCTGGCGCGGCTCCTTTTCCTAATACCGAACTATTTCCCAGCCCGGAAACTATAGTAGCCATATCTGTTGCATGACTTGATACGATCGATGATTGTGTCTGTGAAGGAATGTGTTTGTTTAACAGATCTACATCCTTTACATTAAAAAAATCATCTTTTACAGATACAATCTGATTTTCGCCTTTTACAGAAGGAAAATTAATATGCGCTTTAGTAACAGAATTGATACTGAAATTTTGATCGATTATTTTAGAATCCCCTTTAGGCTGCAGTGATTCCTGCGAAACAGCCGATATACTGTTTAAACCGATAACCTCATTGATGATTTTCGCTGAACTGCTTTTTATGACTACAAAGTGATGGTCGAGTACTTTAAGAGCAGGAATGTTTAACAATTTTAAATCGGCGAGGAGTGTTTTAATTGTATCAGCTGCCAGAATGTACTGTCTGTTTTCTTTATGACTGGAAAAATCTGCCGGCAGTTTCCATAAATTGTTTACAGGAAGTATTGGGTTTAGGCGTTTATTGTTTTTTGAGCTGTTATTTTCGACAATGCAAAAGGAATTGTCAAGTTTCTTTATAATCTTCAATTGGTTTTGATGCGCATTTTCTAAAGAAGTGAAATAGTATTTTTCAAATTTCCTTTCGTTATCATTTTTTATGTATTTCTTCCATCGATCCGAATTTTGAGCCAGACTAACGGTTGTTATCATCAAAAATAGAAAAGTAATTTGTTTCTTCATTTATCCGGGGATTAGGGCAGTTGAAAACATCTATATAAAAGGATATTGTTTTTTCTTTTTGAAAGTTGGTAAATACTTTCTTTTCTGAAATAGTATGACGCATACAAATCAAAGTTATTAAATTGTTTGTAATAATTTTAGTATTTTTTTAGCAGCTGACTCAAATCTTCCGGCGAAGTCCTGCTAATTTGTAATTCACTTTCTGTTATTAACATAAATAAGTTAAATCTTGTATTTTTTGTAAAATATTAAGTTGTTAAGAATGTTTTGTTAATAATTTTTTATTTATTAAGTTAATATGTAGTGAATTATTGATTTTACTGGGCTTAACGAGGATAAATAGCTCAGTTTTGTTTAAAAATGAACGTAAATTAATACATAAAATATGTTAAATATTTAGTTTATAAGTATTTTAAGATTAATTTTTTCTAAATTTAAATCAGAAATATTACTAATATTTTGTAAAGACCCCTTTTTAGCAAACTTACTTTTTAACAACAAAAAAAATTATTATGGAAAACATTAAATCATTTTTAGCGCTTTCGTGTATAGCGCTTACATTACTTTCCTGTAACAAAGAAGATGAAGCAGTTCAAACCAATGCTGATACAGCATCTCTTAAAGTGACGCAGGATGTGTTAAATAAAATAAGTTCACTTTCACTAAATAACAAGGATGTTCAGGTAATTAAGAACACAAAGTTAGATGGTACTACAGAGGATGCATTTCTTATTGAAGGATGTATCGTTATGACAGAAGACCAATTAAAAAAAGCGGATCTTCATGGAGGTATCACAACAGAACAATACCGGACGACCAATTTAGTATCGGCACCAAGAACGATTCGCGTTGTTGGATTAACAGGAACCGGTACATCAGCCCTGAGTACCAATATGCGCAACGGGCTTCAGGCGGCAATTAACAGATACAATAATCTGGGATTGTCTATCAATTTTACACTGACATTTAGTTCCAGTACTTCCGGTGCCAATATCGTGGTAAGAAGACAAACCGGATCTGCCGGCGGTGTAGCTGGTTTTCCTTCGGGAGGAAATCCTTATAATTCAGTTACCTTATATTCTGGATTAGATTCGTATTCAACTAATGTAAATGCACACGTGGCTGCGCATGAAATTGGGCACTGTATTGGTTTACGTCATACAGACTGGTTCAGCCGTCAAAGCTGCGGGCAGAATTCAAATGAAGGAACTGCCGGTGTAGGAGCGGTACATATTCCTGGAACACCTACAGGATATGATGCTACTTCGTATATGCGCGCATGTTTCAGTTCAAGCGAAACCGGAGCATTCAATGCTAACGATATTACTGCCCTGAATTATTTATATTAATAGTTGAATAGGATCTCTTTACAAAATATAAAAGAGGCTGCTTCATTATATGGAGCAGCCTCTCTTTTATTTCATACCTTTTTAAACAGTTTCTGTTAATTTATTATACCATCTAAAAAACGTTTAGGTTCAATGGAAAGTTTTTCTTTAGTTATATCCAAAAAAAATAAACCACTCTTTACTTTGCAGTTTAGAGTGGTTTAAAAATGATTTTTTTATTGTTATTATTTACCGCTTGAAGCTGTAATTTTTCCTATTTGAAGTCTGTAATCCGGTCTTCTAGGGTTGTTTATATCAACAAAAGTTTCTTTGTTATCAGTATGTGAATACACATTAAAGAAAACGCTGTTTCCGTACCAGTTTTCTAAATCAGCATTGTCTGTATTGTTTGCTGAAAAGATGTTTCCGTTACATTGGTTAAAAAACATTTCTTCAAATTTGATTTTTTTCAGATTAGCCGCATTGATTTCTGTCTGGCTGTCTAATAAAACAGCAGGATTGAAACCAGAAACTACACTTCTTTTTAATTCTAAAGAAGCATTTTCTGCTACATAGACCGCCTCTTTTACCAAACCTGCCTGAATATCAGCTTTGATATTTTCACTGTCATTCAGCATTGTTATGTTTGTAGCAGCAACCCATGTAGATTTTTTAGTAAAATCAGTTTCGTTTTTCTTTTCGTATGCTTTTACCTCAATACATCTTGAACCGTCTTTGTTACTTGATAAGTAAGAAGATCTTACAGCAAGTGAGTTATATAGACGACACTGTGTGCCTTGTGTAAATTTAAAGTCATCGTTTATCGATTTGTAAGAAACTAACTGAGCAGCATTGACATCACCGCCATAAAAAGCAAACGAATCGCCTCCAGAGTAGCTTACCATGATGTTTTCTAAAACAGTTTTGTTTCCAACTCCTGCAATAGTAACTGCGTTAAAGGTATCTGATCCTTTTACTTTTTTACCAGCAAATTCAATTCTTACGAATTTTAAAACTCCTGAATTGGCAGCCACATTGTCTCCGCCATATAAAGTAAGAGCAGGATCAAGATCTAAGTTATAAGAACCCGCATTACCAAATTTGTTTATTGGAGCATCACCAAGAATTACTAGACCTCCCCAGTCACCTGCTTTTTTCATGCTGCGGTTAGAAGTAAAAACAATAGGGTCTGTTTCCTGGCCCTGCGCCATGATCTGAGCTCCTTTTGTAATTACAAGAGTTCCTTTTGACTCAGCATCTCCAATAATAACCGTACCGGGTTCAATTGTTAAAACTGCATTATTAGTCACATATACATTTCCCTGAAGGATGTATACATTTCTTTTTAGCAATTTTGTATTTTCGGTAATGTTTCCGGCTAAAATTTGATTTGCTTCTTTGGAATCAGCCTTATGAGGTTTAAATTCCGTCCAGTTGTCCAGCCAGTTGCTGTAGCCGATAATTCCTTTTTCTTGTTGTGCATTTACGCCGGCAGCTGTCAGCAGTAAACAAATCATTAAAGTAATTTTTTTCATAGTCTTGGGGGCTATTAGGTATTATACATATAAACACGTGAGGAACGAAGCGATAGTCAAAACAGCTGTTTTTGATCTTCGATGCCGCAACTGGGGAACATTTTACTTCAGGATTAATTAAAATAAAATACCAGTGGCAATTTCCTGCAGTGCCTTTTTACAAATCTAAGCAAATTGTTTGGAGTTTTAAGGGCTTTTACTGAGTTTTAACATTTAAAATAATTACGAATTTAACATTTTTATTTGTAAGTTGTTGATAATTAGTTTAAATCGGTTTTTTCTTTACAATAAAATATTTTTCAGGAAACTTAAAAGATACATTAATACCTTGTTTTTATGGCTCTGACGGTGAAAAATTGCAGATAAAAATGTGCGATATGTGTCATTCCAGCTTTGATTAAAGTGTTTTCATGTAAAATAAAGATTCGGAAACGTAACTTTTGATGATAAAGCAGTGAATTAGAAAGCGCAATTTTAAATCTATTTACGCAGCTTATATAAAAGGTCTTTGTTAGGAAACCGGAAAATAATCAGCTAATAGATTTAAAGTAGTATCATAAATGGGTTTCTGACGTACTTTCGCAAGAAGCCAGGCTATAAAGCTCATGATTAAAATATCCTTAGGTCCGTTCTGCGATGCGATTATAAAAGCTTCTATGTTTTTTTGAAATTTTTCTGTTTTTATAATTTCGGGTTTCATTGCATATTGTTCTACAAACATCAAATATTCTACAACCCGTTCTTCATTAACCGTTAAAAGATATTTTTTATAACGACGCTTAAAACTTTTTATTCGGGATATGGCCAGTTCTGTGTTTTCTTCCTGTACATGAAGCAGAATTTCTACAAGACATTTTTTTATAGCCCAGTCCATGCCCATTTTTTTCTCGTACCAGCTGTCGGTATGGTTTAATTTCGCCATTTCTTTTACGGCATTGCGTCCTGCATTTTGCTGTATATAAAAAACGATCAGCATAAGATGAATGTCATTGCTGTCGTTAGGATCTGCCTTTTTAGTCAGAGACAAAGCTTTTTGTGCAGTTTCGATTGCATTTTGAAAATTTCCTAGAAAATTTTCGTTGAAAGACAGTAATAAAAAATACCGCAGGCAAAATCGCTGATAATATTTACCGGATTGTTTCTGCATTTCTGTTGACATCGAATTTAGATAACTCAAAGATTCTGTAAACCGTCCGTTTCGAAAATAGAAATTCGATATAAAATACAATATATGAATGTGATAATATAAATGTTTATCAGTCAGATCTGCTCTTTTACTGATGAACCTATAGCTTTTAATAACAAAAGATTCTATAGGCGCGTAATTGTTGTTTATAGACGCATATTCATTGGCAATAAACAATATCTGATACAGCGATTTAAAAGTTAAGCCCTGTTTTAATGAGATTCCGTATGTTTCTATCGTGTTTTTAATCAGCGCTTCAAAATCTACAATTCGGCCTTCATGATAAATAGCGGTCAATTCACGACGCAGAACAGCATATCCCAGATTGAGCTGTTCCTCATATTCCAGTTGTTTTTTATTGACTTTGAATTTTTGTATTATTTTGTCAATTGGAAGGGAAAGATTAAAATGGGCAAACTGAATCTGAATCAGGTAAATTTCGTTTAACAGATTAAAATGTTCAATGTTTATTGCCAGTTCTTCGGCTTTAGCCAGACATTTAAAAGCTGTTTTTTCGAGTTTATGTTCAAAAAACAAACGACTTACCACTATAAGACGAAGTATTGCATTTTCCTGCGAGGTATCGTTTTCAAAACTTCGGTTTGCCATAAAGTCAATCATGTTGTCATAAAGCCTTTTTCTCAGGGCATGATATGCATCGGCGCTTTTTTTATCTTTTGAAATGTTTTTTTTGAAATTTATATCGTCAGTTTTTAAAGAATTGAATAATTCGATATTACCGGTGTCTTTTCTTTTGTTTTTCTTTGATAAATAATGAATAAAAGCTTTTGAATCATTTTCATTCATCATTTCAGCTATTTCCTGAAGCGCGTTCATAACTACGATTTTATGTTGATAAAAGTAATAAAAAATTACCCTTAACAATTAAAAATGTGTATTTATATCGTCAGTTATTCTGTTAAATTGATTTTTACATCTCGTGTTACATCCTGAAATTTGCTTCATAATTATAAAACATAAAAAATTATGGAACCGCTAAAATCAAATGAATCAAACAACAATTCAGAATCAAAAAATGCAAGATTACATATAGGACAGAGTCCTTTAAAACCAAGTGCCGCCTTTATTGGCGCTTCATGGATGACGTTACTTATAGGTATGACTTCATATTGTATTGGTCTTTACAATTCAGATATGGCTTACAACGAAAAAGGATATTATTTTACTGTTCTTCTTTTTGGACTTTTCTCGGTTATATCAGTACAAAAAAGTGTGCGTGATAAACTCGAAGGCATACCCGTAACCGATTTGTACTATAGTATAAGCTGGTTTAGTACAATTGCTTCTATAGTACTGCTGGTAATTGGTTTGTGGAATGCCGATTTACTGCTTAGTGAAAAAGGGTTCTTCGGAATGTCTTTTGTATTAGGATTATTTTCGGCACTTGCAGTACAGAAGAATACCCGAGACCTTAAACAATTTGAATCAAACGCTGTATAATATTTTAGCGGAGCCTCATTACTGTCACAACATTGTGCAGTTTTGAGGTTTTCTTTTTTTAATTGGATGATCATGAAAATGAAATACAAATCTTTTGTTTATAGTATTGCAGTCTCACTGCTTGCTATGAGTGTCCTGAATAAAATCTATTGGATTTATATGTGCGGACAATATACTGATTTTGAAGAAACCAAAACGGCTTATCTGAATCTGTTTCCTGATTTTCTTCAAGATGCTTTTATCTTAACTGTCATTGAAATAACGGCATTGGCAGCAGCGATAATTTTGTTTTTAGAATCTATAATGACAGGATATTTAAAAAAGACGTCTCAAATTTTAGTAATATTTTCTATAATTCTCTGCTGGTGGAATCTTTTTTCCCTGATGTAAAACAGGTATAACTACTGGTATAATTCTGATTTTAATTGTCTTAATTTACTTATAATTTTTAATTTAAAACAATTAAAAAATGGAAAACCCAAATCAATTTAACGGTCTGGACACATTTGACCATATCGTAGTACTAATGCTTGAAAACCGATCTTTCGATAATCTGTTAGGTTATCTTTATGCTAAAGAGGAAGTACCAGAGGGTAAAACCTTTGAAGGACTTTACAATCCTGCCGTTGATTATGCGAACCCTATTCCGGAGAGAGCCGTTAATGATTCCGGCGAAAAGACTATTTCGCCTTCACGCGCTGCAGATTATTCAATGCCATATCCGGATCCGGGAGAAGAATATCCTCATGTAAATACACAGCTTTTTAATACCATTATTCCTGATTCTAATATGGGCTTGTCGGATTATCTCATGACAGAACCATACAACCTGCCTGATCCCTTACCGGTGCCGGTTATGAACGGATTTGTCAACGATTACGAAAGCAACCTGAGATCAACTTATAAGATTGATAATCCCGCATACCAACAGTATCAGGTAATTATGCAGTGTTTTGAACCCGACCAGATTCCAACAATGGCTGCTCTGGCTAAGCAGTTTGCCGTTTTTGATCATTGGCATTGTTCGGTTCCCAGTCAAACTTATTGCAATCGCGCATTTTGGCATGCAGGCAGTTCGGGAGGCAAAGTCATTAATCCTATTGAAGAGGATGGACCCGGTGTTCCCGGTTTTGATGGTGATTTCAGAGATATGGATTCGTGGATAAAAAATGTCTGGTCACTGCCTACTATTTTTGACCGAATGAATGACAAAAATATTTCATGGAAAGTCTATGCACCTATTGCACCTTTGAGCATTACGAATATAGTGAATGGATTTGGAGAGGGCAGGGACCATACGCATAGCCATCTTGACTTTTTTGCCGATCTTGAATTGGGAATTCTCCCTCAATATTCATTTGTAGAACCGCAGTTTCTTCATAAGCACAACGATCAGCATCCATCGGCAGTGAATCACGAATTAGCTGTGGGCACTGTAAAATTAGGAGACGAATTAATTCTCGAATTGTATAACGCTATAAAAAGAAGTTCTCAAAGAGATAAAATTCTTTTTATTATCACACATGATGAACATGGCGGTTGTTTTGATCATGTACCGCCTCCGCAAGCCGTACCGCCTGCTGCCGGAATGAAAGGGCAGTGCGATTTTACCTTTGATCGTGCTGGAGTTCGTGTTCCTATGATTATGGTATCGTCTTATATTCAGCCGAATACTATAATTAACACGCAGTTTGATCATACTTCATTTATAAAAACCGTCTGTCAGAAATGGAATCTGGATCCACTGACTGACAGAGATAAAGATCCTGGTGTATTACCCTTTACAGAAGTCTTCTCTGATCAAAAAAGGACAGACTGGCCTGATCTGGGGTCGCACTTAGGTATAGAACAGCTGTTTCCTGATTTTGATACAAGCACAGATCCTTTAAACGGATTACAAAAGGCTATGTTAAACAGTTTATTGCATATCGAAAAAATGAGAGTTCTTGGTAACACCAAGAAAGAAGAAATACAAACAATTGGCGATATGATGGAGTTTATTAAAAGATTTCTTTGACGACAGTCCCTACTAAATAAATTCTATTATAGTTTCAATAAAATTGTAGTTAGATGTTTCAAATTTAGAATTTTACGTTTCCGGACTGTTTAAATTAATTTAGTCAATATTGATATTAAAAATTCGGATAAGAATAAATAGTTCTTCATTCTGAAACAGGTTTATATTTATGATTGTTATTTTTGAGTTAATTTCGCGGTCGGGATTTATTCACTGCTGTTAAATCTCTATTTTTAAAACCATAAACTATACACATAAATGATGATCAGGAAGTTCTTGAAAAAAGCGGCAATTTTTATTCTAACCTTATTTTTATTATTAATAATTACCCTGACAGTTGTTCCGTATGTTTTTAAAGATCAGATACGTGATAAAATAGAAAGTCTCGCCGATGAAAAGCTCAATGCAGAGGTACGTTTTGATGAAATCGGACTTTCTGTTTTCAAACATTTTCCCGCGTTAATTCTTTATACGAAGAACGTCAGCGTAGTGAACAAAAAATTCCAATCTGCTTCATCAAAAGTTGTGAATGCCAAAACCGCTGCAGTTGGAGTAAATTTTTATAGTTTACTAAAAGGTAAAATCGTTTTAGATGCGGTTTATCTGGATGAAGCAAATTTAAACCTTGAAATTGATCCTAAAGGAAAAGCCAATTTTGATATTGTAAAACCTACTGAGGATACTGCAGATACAACCCAGACCGAATTTAAAATCAAACGAGTTGTTATAAACAAAACCAACATATCGTATAATGATAAAAGTGCTGTTTTAAAATTTAAAGTTCAGGATCTTAATTATAAAGGTACAGGAGATTTAAGTGCAGATTACTTTGATCTTAATTCAGATGTAAAAATAAAAACATTTGATTTTAGTGTAGATGGTGTTGATTATGTACGTCATAAACCCATAAATGCAGAAATTGTTACCTACATAGATACTAAAGCGCTTAAATTTAAATTCGAACGAAATACAGTTCGTATTAAAAATTTTCCTTTCTCATTTAATGGTCATTTTGCGTTTATAAAAGGCGGCTATGATTTTGATTTGCGTATGCAGTCAAAAAACTCAACATTAGAAGAAATGCTGTCTATTATTCCGCCGGCCTATGACCAGTGGCGCGAACAGATGGATATTACGGGTAATATAGATTTTAAAATTTTCGCACGCGGTAAATACATGCAGGATCAGTCAGAAAAACCTATAGTTTCAGCCGATCTGGAGATCAATAAAGGAACCATTGCATATAAAAAAATAAAGGAACCTGTAAAAGATATCAATATAAGTGCTAAAGCTTTAATTAGGGATTTAGACATCAATAAATTAAAATTTGATTTAGATAACCTGTCATTTAATCTTGATAACAAGAAAACAGTACTTAATTTTCATTCAGAAGGTTTTAAAAAACTGAAAATTAAAACCGCTGTCAATGCTCATTTAGATGCCGCAAAATTTAAAGAAGCCTTAAATTTAAACGAGCATGATGTTCGCGGTGAAATCGCGGTCGACTTAAAAGCCGATGGTGTTTTTTTACGTGATTTAGGCTTTAGTGTCCGTTTAAATAAAACAGATACCATCATTAAGAGTATTCCAAAGTTTGACCTGAGAGTTAGCCTGAAAAACGGATACTTAAAGAATGTAAATAAAAACGAAGCGATAAGAAACGTTAATTTGGATTTGAGTTTAACGGCTAAAGACAGTATTTTGCGTAATGTTTCCGGTAAAATAACCAATCTGAATGCAGAGGCTCTGGATAATTTTGTCCGAGGACGCTTCGAACTTCACAAACTATATCCTTTTACAGTTGATACAGAATTAGATTCTAAAATTAATCTGGCCTCTATTCATAAATTTTATCCTTTGGACAGTTTAGAGGTTAAGGGAGATTTGAATCTAAAAGTAAGCATGCACGGGGTTTTAAACCGTAAACAGAAGAAATACCCTTCATCGAAATCAGAAATACATATTAAAAACGGGTATGTAAAATCGTTAAAATTTCCAAATATCCCTATAGAGAATATAAATGTAAACGCCGCTGTTACCAGTATGAAAGGTACAGGAGAGGATTTAAATATAAAATTACAGCCGGCAGAATTTCTGTTGGCAGGCTCGCCATTTAAAGTGCAGGGAGAAATTAATAATTTTTACGATTTAGTATATAATATCAGAACTCAGGGAACATTAGATATTGGTAAATTGACTAAAATATTCCCAATTAAAGATGTCAGCGTTTCCGGAATAATTCAGACCAATCTTATAGCCAAAGGTTCTAAAAAAGATTTAGATGCCAAAAACTATGACAATATCAAAAACGGCGGAAAACTCGAAGCCAAAAATATAGTAATCAAAAGCGTTTTGTTTCCGGAACCGTTTCAAATTTCTAAAGGAACATTTAAGTTTTTTAAAGATAAAATGCGTTTCGAGGATTTTAATGCCTCTTATGGTAAATCAGATCTTGTATTAAACGGTTCAATTCATAACGCTTTAAGGTATTTTTTTAACAGAAAGCACTTATACCAAAACAATGAAAAGCTTAAAGCAGATATTGATCTTGTTAGTAATCACATCAATGCGAAGGAGTTTTTCGACATGATTGCGGTTTATACAGACCAAAAAGCAGAACAGGAAGAAGGGCAGAAGGAAGGACAGAAAGCAGATTCTATAGTGGTTAATACTGCTTCAAAAAACGGCAGGGATGCAAATAAAAACTACGTAATCAGAATTCCAAGAACGGCTGATTTAAAAATTTCAGCCAAAGTGAACCTGCTTCAGTTTGATACTTATAAAATCAATGATTTTGTTGGAAATCTGGTTGTGAACGAACGAAAAGTTCAGGTTACTCAGGCTGCTTTTAATATGGCGGGAACCAAAATAGAAATGACTGGAGATTATAAAGCCCAGCATCGATTGTTGGCAAAATACAATGCGAATTTTAAAGCGAGTAATTTTGATATTCAGCGCGCTTACGCCGAGATTCCAATTTTTGCCGAAATGGTTACGATGGCTAAAGATGCCTACGGTTTAGTATCGGTTGACTATCAGTTTGCCGGAAGTATCGATCAGAATATGGATATTGATTTTAAATCGATTGACGGGGAAGGAACACTGACTTTGGAAGATATTAAATTTAAAAACTTCAAACTTTTAAATCACGTAGCCAAAAAAGCAGATGCCGCCGATTTAGAAAAAGCGTCATTTAATAAAATCGCCATTCACTCTGTTATAAAAAATAATGTAATGACCATTACCCCAACAACTATGAAAATGGCTGGTTTTAGAGGCAAGCTTGAAGGTCAGGTTACTATGGATGGTAAACTGAATATAGGTTTCCGATTAGGATTGCCGCCAATGGGACTTATTAATATCCCGATGAAAATTACGGGTACCGCAGATAATTTTGAAATTTCTACCGGCAAATTTAAAGAAGACGTTACTTTTGCAGAAGAAAGTGAACTTAAAAATCTGAAACCGGAATATCGCAGGTCGAGACAGAGAGACAGTTTAAGTGCATCTCGAGGAAATGTACGAATAAAAGATACGGTTAAATCCAGATAAAGAAAGAGAAAAATAAAACGGGATAAAATATTGATAGTATTTTATCCCGTTTTTTAATATGAAAAAATGTAAAGAAAGAACCGAAGGGCATTATTTCAACACATCACTATAATTAATTGAAAGCAGAGCATAATTAGTTTTATAATCGCAAAACTTATTTTTCAAGAACTACGGTTTTACCTGTAAAGTTTATTCTTCCTGTTTGAATATCCTTAGAGCCGTCAGGTTGTTTTCCTCCTGTAGAAATGGTAAACCAGCCCGGTTCTATAACACGCTCTTTTTTCTTGTTGATCATAGAAAGCTGTCTTGGCGTGATAGTAAAAGAAACAGTTTTAGTTTCGCCTTTTTTAAGATGGATTCTTTCAAAACCCTCTAATTGCCAGATCGGGCGTGGAGTAGAGGCTTTCTCATCTTTTAAATACAATTGGGCAACTTCATCTCCGTCACGTTCTCCGGTATTGGTTACATCAACAGTAACTTTAAAATCGCTTTGAGAATTTATATCTTTTGGAAGCTGTAAATTAGAATATTGAAAACTAGTATAACTCAGGCCAAAACCAAAAGGATACAAAGGTGTTTTACGAAAGTAACGGTACGTTCTGCCCTGCATATCATAATTCTCAAATTCAGGAAGCTGATCTGTAGATTTGTAATACGTAACAGGAAGTCTTCCAGCCGGATTGTAATCTCCAAAAAGAACATCTGCAATGGCATTTCCGCCCTGCTGTCCCGGATATCCCGCAGTAAGAATGGCAGGCAGGTTATCATTGGCCCAGTTAACAGAAATCGCACTTCCATTAATTAAAACCAAAATAACAGGTTTTCCTGCCGCATAAACGGCTTTCATAAGTTCCTCCTGATTAGATGGCAGATCCAGGCTGGTTCGGTCTCCGCCATCAAAACCAGCTGCTTCAACTTTCATTTCTTCTCCTTCCAGACGCTCGTTTAATCCCAATACCAGTATGACAGCATCGGCCTCACGGGCTGTATCAACCGCTTCTTGTACTAAGTTTTCCTGTGGTTCAGCCCATAACAACTGTGCAATGGCATCTCCGTAGAAATTTTGGTATTTAATTTCTATTTTATATTTTTTTCCTGCTTCTAAATCTATATTCTGTGGACGAAAGCGTGGATGGTGGTTGTTTTTTCCGCCTGTACTTTTTCCTCCTTCAATCTCAACAGTCATGAAAGGTTTTGACCATTCTGAAATAGTATAAGTTCCTGTTTTTGGAACCGTAAGATAACCAGTCCATTTTACGCTGTATCGGCCCATTTTCAAACGAGGATCTGGTGTATTGATATCCCATTGAAAATCAACATTATCATCTATACGCGTAAAAAGAGGTTTTCCATTCCATTCGGTATTATCATAATATTCTCCGGTAAGTCCCTGTCTGCCGTTTTCATTCTGAAAATAAACAGACGGTATAATTTTCATTGCCGGAACTCCTTTTGCCAGATCGGTTCCTTTGGCATACAGCACTTTGGTATTGGGTTCGAGTTTGTTTTGAATTCCCTTTAAAACAGTTACGGGATTAATTGGCACACCGCTGTAATTTCCCCATAAGGATTGAATGTCATCTGCATTTGGACCTATTACGGCAATTGTTTTGATATTTTTAGAAAGAGGCAGTGTATTGTGCTGGTTTTTCAAAAGAACGATACTTTTTTGCGAAGCTGTTCTGGCAAGCCAGTCGTGCGCCGGATTGTTGTTTACAGAATATGGAATTTGAGCGAAAGGGACGATCTGGTCCGGATCAAACATTCCCAGTTTAAAGCGTGCTGTAAATAAACGCTTGACTGCAATATCAATATCTGCTTCGGTAATTAATTTACGGTCAACAGCTTCTTTTAAAGATTTAAAACTGCTGCCGCATTCCAGATCCAAACCGTTTTTTACCGCTAAAGCAGAAGCACTTGCAGCATCATTTGTAATTTTATGATATTTCCAGATATCAGTTACGGCACCGCAGTCAGAAACAATGTAACCGTTAAATCCCCAGACATTTCTAAGAATATTAAAAAGAAACGGACTTGCGCTGCAGGATTCTCCCCTAAAACGGTTGTAAGCACCCATTACAGAGTAAACATGTCCCTCTTTTACCAGTGTTCTAAAGGCAGGGAGATAGGTTTCATAAAGGTCGATTTCACTTGTATTGGCATCAAAAAAATGACGTGAAGGCTCTGGTCCGGAATGCACTGCATAGTGTTTGGCGGTAGCAATTGTTTTTAAATATTTTTCATTTTTGCCCTGAAGCCCGTTTACGTAGTTAAGACCTAACTGGCTGGTAAGATACGGATCTTCTCCATAAGTTTCGTGACCTCGTCCCCAGCGCGGATCGCGAAAAATATTCACATTTGGCGACCAGAATGTCAAGCCCTGGTACATACCGTGCTGGCCTCTTCGCAAATATTCATGATGTTTGGCACGGGCTTCATCAGAAATTACATTGGCAGCATCAAATACTAATTGGCGGTCCCAGGAAGAGGCAATTGAAATAGATTGTGGAAAAACAGTCGCATATCCCGCGCGGGCAACACCGTGAAGAGATTCGTTCCACCAGTTGTACTCAGGAATTCCTAAGCGGTCAATTGCCGGTGCTGCATCCATCAGCTGGTTAATTTTTTCGTCTAATGACATTCTTGAAACGAGATCATTGACACGTTGATCTGTTGACAGATTCGGATTTTTAAACGGAAAATTTTCTTGCGCAGAGGTGGTTAAAGCAAAAAAATGAAGTGCAATGATAATGGAAATTTTTTTCATGGTTTTTTGGCAGTGTTAGATATATTCTGTCCTAAAACAGAACTTTTTAAGTTGTAGGAGTTTAGAGTTCTAAATGTAAGATAAATTGTTGTATAAAGTGAGCAACAGCGTTTTTTATTAATTATCGTGCAAGACAGTTTGTAAAGAACGAAAAAGAGTTTGCAAAATTTTTAATACCAGATATGTCATATCCCGGCAGGTTTGTCTGGAAAAAAAGCGAAACAATTTCTCCCATAAAAAATAAATACTACAAAGGCAGGGTTATTGTTTTGGTCGATGAAGATACACAAAGTGCTTCCGAATTTGCGTCTATGATGTTTCAGGCTGGTGATAAAGCAACTACCATAGGTTCTCAAACTTCTGGAGCAGACGGAAATGTCTCGCACAATGAATTTCTGGGATATCAATCGCTGATTACAGGAATAGGCGTGTTTTATCCGGATAAAACTGAAACGCAGCGAGTAGGAATTAAAATAGATCTTGTAATACGTCCAACCATAAAAGGAATGGTGGAGGGGAGAGATGAGATTTTGGAAAAAGCTGTAGAGTTTGCCGCCCTTAATCCTTAAAATATTTGGTAAATTAAGCAGAAGTACTCAAAAACTGCTGCTTATTTAAGGTCTCTTTTTTGGGTGACATTTAGTTCCTTATTAAAAGAATTTCTGTATTTTTTGATGTATTCTGAAGGTTTCATGCCAAACAGTTTTACAAACTGCTGACGGAAATACCGCTGATCTTCGATACCAACCTGAGGGCCAACCTGTGCTATATTGATGTTTTCGGTAAGCATAATTACAGCGGCTCTTCGGATTCTTATCGACCTGATAAAAACATTTACCGTTTGTCCTGAAATGGCTTTGATTTTTTTGTAAAGGCTGGAATGACTCATACCCATCGCAGTAGAGAAGCTCTTTAAGTTGAATTCTGTGTTTTCAAGATTAGCTTCGACGATTTCGATGCATTTATCAAGAAACTCTTTGTATTCAAGAGGAACTTTATTGACGTTTTCACGAAGTGTTATGCTGTCCAGGAAATACCTGCGCAGCTGCCCTCTGTTTCGAAGGACAGAATCAACCCTTGCCAGAAGCAAATCACTGTCAAAAGGTTTGGTAACATAATCATCGGCGCCTTCTGTAATACTTTGCAGATGAATGTCATTACTGCTCGCAGCTGTGAGCAGTATAACCGTAATATGACTCAGATCATCATTCTGCTTGATTTTTTTGCACAAATCCAAACCGTTCATGCCCTCCATAGAAATATCACTCAGAACAATATCCGGCATATGTTTTTCTACAAGTTTTAATCCGTCAAGGCCATTAAAAGCGGTATATACAATATAGTTTTTGGAGAAAAGCTTCACGAGATACTGGTTCATCTCAGGATTATCTTCAACAATTAACAAAACCCTTTTTGCAGTAACTAACTCTTCCTGTAGATTTTCCGGAAATGAAGATTCTGTTGTTTCAAATGTGTTTTGCTGTGCGGCAGGCATTCCTTCAAGAAGTTCTCCCACAAGCGTTGACATCTGCGGATTCTCATTTATACTCAGTTCTTCAAAATGACTGTTCCCTTTTGGAAGTATAATGCTGAAAGAAGTTCCTTCTCCAACTTTACTTTTACAGGTTAACGAGCCATGATGTTTGGTCACGAAATATTTGGCAATGTAAAGCCCTATTCCAAAACCATTACTGCTTTTGGATTGAAGCTGCTTGAATTTTTCAAAAATAGTGTCAATATCATTTTCATTAATACCGCTTCCGGTATCCGATATAATTATGGAAACATCAAAGTCGTTCTCAATTATTTCAATGGTTATCGATCCCTCAGAAGGAGTGAATTTGAATGCATTTGAAATTAGATTGAAAAGTGTGATTTCTATTTTTTCATAATCGCCGTATATTTCAGCCGGTGTTTCTTTTTCAATAAACCTATAGTCTAACTGTTTAGCTGCCGCCATTTGTGTAAAGCTTTCATAAATTTCACGGCATAGTGTATTTAGGTTAATCTTCGAAATTTTGAGTTGATCGAGATCTGTCTCTGCTTTTCTAAACAGCAGCAACTGATCTGTAAGACTCAGTAAACGTTTCGCATTTTTATAAGCCAGATTAAGGTCAAGATCGTCTTTTGAATGTTTTTTTCTTTGAATTGCACTTTTAAGCGGATTTATAATTAAAGACAAAGGCGTACGCAGTTCATGCGCCATATAGGTAAACATCGAGAATTGTTTCTCGGCATGTTCTTTGTCTTTTTTATGTTCCATTCGGGCAAGTTTTATCTCATAGCGAAGTCTTTCCTTATTTTTATGATAGCCTACATAGACATAGATTGCTGCCACAGCTGCGATTAAATAAAATGTATAAGCCCACCATGTTCTGTACCAGGGCGGCAGGATTTTTACTGCAGCCAGTGCCACCTCGTTTGTCCAATTGCCAAAAACATCCGTTGTCTTTACTTTAAAAACATAAGTTCCTTCAGTCAGCCTTGAATAATTTGCTCTGTTTTCTTTTGATGTATAATTCCAGTTTTTATCCCAGCCTTCCAGAAAGTAAGCCGTATTTATTTTTTCAGAATTGACATAATCAAGATAAACAAAATCAAAACTTAATGCCGATTTTTCATAAGGAAGTTCGACACCGCTTATCATTTCGAGATTTTTTTCTGTAATATACGGGCTGTTCAATTTTAGAGACTCATTGTTTACCAGCAGATCGTTTAATAAAAACCGTCCCGTATTTTTTTTGTCTTTTATACTGTCAGGATGAAAAACATTGAATCCGTTTATGCCGCCAAAAATAAACTCGCCTGTAGAAAGTTTCGTACCGGCATTCCAGCTGAATTGACTTCCCTGGAGCCCATCTGTGACGCCAAAATTTCTGAAAGTTTTGTTTTTAGGATTAAATCGTGAAATTCCATGGTACGTACTCATCCATAAATTCCCGTTTTTGTCTTCCAGCAGCCGAAGGATTGTATTACTTGAAAGACCATTCTCGGTTGTGAATTTTTTATAAGTTCTTGTTTTTCTGTTAAATAAAAGCAGACCGCCTTCGACTGTACCAATCCAGAGATTATTATTTTGATCTTCTGTAATACAGCGAATGTTATAATCAGAATGATAGTGTTTTACTTTTTTTGTTTTTGAATCTATTTCGAAAAAAGAATTGAATGTACCGCCCCAGATTTTTCCGTCTTTGGTTTCATACAAACAAGTTACATCACGCAGTGTATTGCTGTAGCAGACGAATTTGTTTTGTTTCCGGTCAAACTGATATAAAGCTCCTGCATTTGTTACAGCGAGCCACAGCGTTTTTTTCGAATCCAAAAAGAGCAGCCATGATTCTTGTTCTGCTTTTTTAGTGTATTGGTTATAGATTGAAAAATTTTGAATTGCTTTTGATTTTGGATCAATGCGGCACACACCGCCTTTCCACATAGCCACCCAAATCGCATTATCAGAATCCCTGACGATGCTGGTCACAAAATTGCTCTGAATTTTTCTGCCCGAGGGCGATGAAGCAGAGTAAACATCGTAAGTATTTTGTTTTCTGTTCCAGTATCGTATTCCCGATCCATCTGTGCCAATCCATATATTTTTCTTTTCATCTTCACAAAACGAAAGCATAAAGTTTGCAGCAGGATCTTCGTCTTCTTTATTCGTAAGCGGGTCCCTGCTTTTAAAATGATTAAAATAAAGTGGTTTTTTCCCCATCATGCTTACACCGCCGCGCAGGGTTCCAAACCACATTTCTCCGTTTCTGCTTTCGAAAATATCATATATGGATTTACTTTTAAGCAATGCAGCAGGACCGCTGGCAATATATAAAACAGGAGCAGTCTGATTTTTTTTAAGCGTATAAAGACCCGCACCGTCAGTGGCAATCCAGAGTCTGTTTTCCTGCTGAAAAAAATCTCTTACCACTGTTTTTTCCAGAAAGTAATTTTTAGAATACGTATTTAGCTTTTCATTATATAAGTAAGCCCCTTCGTCTGATCCAATCCAGAGGCCTTCATTTGTCAGTTTAATACAATTTGCCCCTGTTATGGCAGTGTTAAGAAGCGTTAGTTTTTTCGATTTGATGTCGTACTGGCACAGACCGGTTCCTGTTATAAAAACATAAAAAGTTTGTTTTTGAGCATTATAAGCTATTGATCTTGCAATATATTTTAGTTTTCCATTAAAAGGCACCGCAGTTCCGGTTTTTTCGCCTTCTTTAAAAATTACTACGGCTTCTTTTGTCGCAACGACAATGATGTGCAGGGAATGTACAGCAATTATTTCGTAGGCAGTAACGTTTAAAGGCTTGATTTTTTTGTTAATATCATAATATTGCAGCGGTTTAAAGGAGGATCGTTCTGCATTAAAAACAACAGGACCGGCAGTGGTGCCTATCCAGAGATTATTTTCAAAGTCACCTTCAATACAGCTTATGGCATTCCCCTGAATCGAATTGGGATCTGTGTGAATATGACGGTAAATTTTAAAATCGTTTCCATCATATCGGTTCAGCCCATCAAAAGTTCCAAACCACATATACCCATTTTGATCCTGATATATTGATGCAGCAGAATTATTAGAAAGTCCCGATGAAATATCAAGATGCTTTATTGGATAATTCTGCCCCAATGCACTTATAGAAAGAAGAATAATAAGAAAGGACTTTAGATTAACCATAGATTTTTTTTTAAACGCCTGCTTTGATATGAAAATAGAAAATCTAATCTCAAAACTCAATCAATTTTTAGATGGATGCCAAATCAGTATATTTTGCGAAAATAATGATTTAGTATATAAGGTGTAAAAGTAACATTTGTTTTTCAGATAAATTTCAGGCTCCTGTTTCGAACTGTTTTTTCTCATATAAAAATTAAGATTTTGATCTTTTTTAAATAAATTTTAGAAAAAAATGCACCAATTAAAAATTTCAATTTAAAGGATTATTAAATATAATATTTTAACGGCGATTCTTTTAGAGAGTCGTTTTTTTTGCTGTAAAAAATTGACAAATATGTTTTTATTCAGCTTTATAAATATGCTTTTACGAAATTGTCCCCTTTTATAAATGAATTTTTCCCTGTCTTAAAAACTTGTTGCAGCCTTAATTTGCAGTCTGAGTTGATAACTATAACGTTTGAATAATGCTATTCTAAATTTTGTTCAAAAAAAGTCAGCGAAAGAAACTAACACATTATGCTAACCTAAAACCAATTTTAAAAATGATCAGTACTTCAATTAAAACCTAAAGCAGAAATCCTTTTTCTCATTTTAAACGATAGTGTAAACCTTATCGAATACGCGCATTTATAATCTTAAGAATTGATTTCTGAAAAAAAACATCTGTAAAAGAAAGTCTCATTTTTTTACAGGTTATATTTCGGTGCAGTTATTTTGATAACCGTCACTAATTCACAAAAACTAACTTAAACCAGCCCAATTAAAAAAGTATGAAAAGAATTAAAACCAAATTTTTACTTTTATTACTCTTACTTCCTTTTTGTGTTTTCGCTCAAACCACAATCAGCGGAGTTGTCCTGGAAAATGGCTCTAAACAACCCATTCCGGGAGTAAACGTAAAAGTCTCCGGTGCAAATATCAGCACGACTACGGACTTTGATGGAAAATTTCAATTATCCGGCGTAAAATCAGACAGCCAGATAACGTTTTCCTTTACCGGTTATGTCAATAAAACTATTACAGTTGGAGGACAAAAAAATGTAAGTATATATCTTGCAGAAGATACCAATGAACTAAAAGAAGTAGTGGTTCAGGTAGGTTACGGAAGCGTTAAAAAGAAAGATGCTACAGGATCTGTTACCGCACTTTCTACAAAAGACTTTAACAAAGGAAATAATATTACGACAGAAAATCTGCTTAACGGAAGGGTGGCAGGTTTAACCGTAAACTCAACGGGTGCTCCGGGTTCCAGTTCTCAAATTAGAATTCGAGGAGGAAGTTCCCTTTTTGCAAGCAATGATCCTCTTATTGTTATCGATGGACTGCCCCTTGATAATGCTACAAATACAGGATCTTCTTCATTTTTGGCATCATTAAATCCGGCAACTGTCGAGTCGATTACAGTTTTAAAAGATGCATCGGCTTCTGCAATTTATGGTTCACGTGCGGCTAACGGTGTTATTATTATAACGACCAAAAAAGGAAGCAAAACATTATCTGTAGATTATAATGTGCAATATGCTGCAGGTACACTGACTAAAACGGTTGATGTTTTTAGTGCAGATGAATTTAGAAGTGTTATCGCTGACAGAAGAAGCGATGACCTTGACAAACTTGGAACTGCGAATACAGACTGGCAGAAAGCAATTTACAGAAATACAGGTACAATAGATCAGAGTTTAGCCATTAGAGGAAACTTATTTGATATTATTCCAACAAGTCTGACACTTGGAAATACAGATCAGCAGGGACTTCGTTTGACGAATAATTTTAAAAGAAACACTGTTGGTTTAGTAATGAATCCGGCCTTTTTGGATAATCATTTAAAATTGAGACTTTCGGCGAATTATACAGATGAGATAAACAGATTTACAGATGCTGTTGAAGGAGCAGCCATTGGTTTTGATCCAACGCAGCCTATAAGAGTCGAGGGAGCACCTTATGGCGGTTATTTTGAATATACAACAGGTGTAGATGCAAACGGAAATTATCCTTTGGTAGCTACTGCTGCAAGAAATCCTGTTTCGCAGTTGTTGAATACAAATGACAGAGGGACGAACAGCAGAATTTTTGGAAATTTTGAGATAGATTATAAATTTCATTTTTTACCTGCTTTAAGAGCCGTTGTAAATGTTGGTTTTGATGAATCGAATGGAGAAAGAAGAAGACTGGTTGGTGCAGATGCCGGATCAGCTCCTTCAAACAATAACATTCCGTACGGTACAAATGAATATACAGAACAAACCAGAAGAAATAAATTATTAGATACGTATTTAGTTTATAACAAAACTTTTAACTCATTGAATTTTGAAATGACAGGTGGTTATTCGTATCAAAAATTTCAAAGTTCAAAATTTGAAACCGGAAATGTTTTAAACCCGGATCTGCCATCAACATTTCCTGAAACAACTCTTGATACAGATGTTGTATTGTTAGGATTTTTTGCCAGAACAAATTTAAACTTTAGAGACAAATATTTATTAACGCTGTCTTACAGAAGAGATGGTTCTTCACGATTCGAAGAAGCAAATCGCTGGGGGAATTTCCCTTCTGCAGCCTTTGCATGGAAAATTAAAGAAGATTTTTTTAAAGACAACAACACGTTATCTGACTTAAAATTACGATTAAGTTACGGAATTACAGGACAGCAGGATATTCCGGAACCAAACGGATATTTACAAAAATATCAGGTTGGAAGCGGAAACTCTGAATACTATTTTGGAGACAGTCCGGTTCCGGTTGCACTTCCTTCAAAAAGAACAAACAACCTGAAATGGGAAGAAACGACTTCGTATAACGCAGGTATGGATTTTGGTTTCTTAAATAATCGCTTATCAGCCGGACTAGACGTTTATTATAAAGAATCGAAAGATTTATTGGTAAACGCAGCCATATCAGACGGAAGTAATTTTTCGAACCGTGTATATCAAAACGTAGGAAGCTTTACCACAAAAGGTATCGAGTTTACCATTAATGCAAATGCAGTTAAAACAGAAAATTTTAACTGGAATATGAATTTTAATATTGCAAAATTCGAAAGAAGAATCAAAAATCTGGTTGGCGGAACAGACATCTTTTTAGGAGATAATATAGCAGGAACAGGAACTCCTGGACAAATCTTTAGAGAAGGCTATACACCGTATTCTTTCTACGTGTACAAACAATTGTACAATAACGAAGGAAAACCAATAGACGGCGCTTTTGCCGATTTAAACGGCGACAACATCAAAAATGATTCAGATAAATACATTTATAACAATCCGGATCCGGATTTTACATTAGGATTTGCATCTAATATGAATTATAAAAAATTTGATTTTTCATTTAATTTAAGAGCCAGTATTGGTAACCGTATTTTTAATGCCGTTGATGCCAGCAGAGCACAATATGATGCTATGGAAAATGGAGGTGTTTTAAGTAATATTCCATCCCAGATAAGAGAAACTAATTTTCAGACTACTTCAAATGTTTTATTGTCAGATATTTATATAGAAGATGCATCGTTTTTAAAATTAGACAACATTACGTTGGGGTATACATTAAACAACTGGCTGAACAGCAAAGCCTCATTGAGAGTATCAACAGGAGTTCAGAATGTTTTTGTACTGACAAAATACAGTGGTCTGGATCCTGAAATTACAAATAATGGTGTAGATAAAACGATTTACCCTAGACAGCGCTCCATTTTATTTGGTGTTAATCTTAAATTTTAATAACGAAATCATGAAAAAATATATAGTAACAGCAGTAGTTGCATTGACTTTGGTTTTTCAGTCATGTACAGATGATTTAAATGTGGTTTCGAAAGATGACGACGTTTTGTCTTCTGATGTATTATTTTCTACACCGGACGGATATAAAAAAGCATTTGCAGGAGTGTACGGAAATTTAACTTTAACAGGTGTACTTGGTCCTGATAATTCTTCGCTTGAAGGTGTTGATGCAGGAACCAGTCAGTTTACAAGATGTTTATTGTACATGCAGGAATTAACGACAGACGAATTGGTCTGGAGTTACGAAAATGACGGAGGAACGGCAGAATTGCAGCGCAATATCTGGACAGCGGCCAATCCGGTTATTTTAGGAATGTTCAGCAGAACGATGGTTTCTGTTTCGTATGCAAACGAGTTTCTGCGTCAAAGTACGCCGGAAAAATTAAGTTCAAGAGGAATTAATGATGCTGCAACTTTGGCAGATATAGCGCTTTACCGTCAGGAAGTTCGTGTGTTAAGAGCGTATGCTTATTACAATATGATGGATTTATTTGGAAAAGCGCCAATGTATACCGAAAATGATCCTGTAAATTTTACCGGACCGGAATTTAACAGAAAACAGTTGTTTGATTTTATTGAAACGGAATTGAAAACCGTTTTACCTGATTTAAAAGCTGCCAGAACCAATGAATATGGAAGATTAGACCAGTCAATGGCACGTATGATTCTGGCTAAAATGTATTTGAATGCTCAGGTGTACATTCAGGCCGATCGTTTTGATGACTGTATTACAATGTGTAACGCGATTATTGACGGCGGATATATTTTAAAACCAAAATATCTGGATAATTTTAAAGCAGATAACAACACTTCTCAGGAAATTATTTTCGGAATCCAGTCAGATGGAGCGGTTTCTCAAAACTGGGGAGCAACAACAGTACTGACAAACGGACAAATTGGTGCGTGGGAAAATAATGGAGCCGACTTTGGAATTGGCGGCTGGACCGGTGCGCTTAGAATCAGAAAAGAATTTGCTCAGAAATTTGACGGAGCAAAATTTACTCAGGATACCAGAAATACAATTGGTAAAGGTGTTACGGGCGATCCCGGAAAACAAAGATCTATTGATATTGATGATATCGGTGTGAAAACACAAGGTTATATTTTATCTAAATTTTCTAATAAAACTTCGACAGGAGTTAACGGAATCAGCTCTACGTATGCAGATACTGATTTCCCGCTATTCAGATTAGCCGATGTGTATTTAATGTATGCAGAAGCCACTTTAAGAGGCGGAAACGGTACAACAAGTCAGGCATTAACCTATGTAAATGCTTTAAGACAAAGAGCGAATTCTAATTTGACTGTCGGCAACATTACTTTAAGTGATTTAACGCTTGATTTTCTAATTGATGAAAGAGCACGCGAATTACACTGGGAAGCACATAGAAGACAAGATTTAATTCGTTTTGGAAAATATACCGGAGGATCATACAATTGGGCATGGAAAGGAAATTCATCAAAAGGAATTGCGATCCCTTCTTATATGAGTGTTTTTCCAATTCCGGAAGCATCATTGGGTGCTAATAGAAATCTTACTCAAAACACAGGTTACTAAACTTTTTTTAACGTAAACGATATACAAAATGAAACTTATATATAAATTATTTATAGCAGTTGTAATGCTGACAGGATTCTGGTCTTGTGAAAATGAAGAAAATTTAATGATTTTAGAACCTCAGGAAGCTGCATTTGCTATCATTACTCCGGAAAGCGGTTCTTCGACCATCCTGAATAAAGATACACCAAACAATACAGCCCTGACTGTAACCTGGGAAAAGGTAAATTACGGTAATCCAACCATTATTACCTATACAGTTCAATTTGCAGCAAGTAATACCGAATTTGCAGCACCGGTAGATATTACAAGCACTACAAGTACTCATGCAACGGTTACAGTAGCTGAACTAAATGCAAAAGCACTTGAACTGGGATTAACCGCAGATGTTGAAGGAACAATCGATGTTAGAATTAAATCTACAGTTGGAACCATGCTTTCAGAACCAAAATTTTCTACACCTATTACAATTGCATTGACTCCTTACAGAGGAGTATTCCCTAAAATTAATTTATTTTTAGTAGGACCGGGCACCGCAGCAGGATGGAGTGTAACCAGCAATAACATGCCAATTTACAGAGATACAAAAGAGAATGCAAAGTTCTATTATACAGGATTCTTTAATAAAGACGGATTTAAATTAATTGAACAGATTGGTATGTGGGCTCCGGCTTACGGAACAAATGGCGCTAAAGTACAATACAGAGCAACAGAAAGCGATACTGATCCGGGAGTATTCCCAACAACTGCTGCAGGATATTACAGCTTTGAAATCAATCTGGAAGAGTTAACGTATAAAATCACGCCGTATACCGGACCAATGACAACGTACGCAACTATTGGTTTAACAGGTTCTGTGTTAACAGGCAATGATTCCGGATGGGATACAGAAGTTCCTTTAGTAAAATCTGCATTTGATGCTCATATCTGGAAAGTTACTCAAACGCTAAAAGCCGGAAAAATGAAATTCAAAGCAAACAACAGCTGGGATGTAAGCTGGGGAGATAATGGCGGCGATATTATTATTGAGGAAGCCGGAAAATACGAAATCTGGTTTAATGACTTAGACGGACGTTATATGTTTATACCAACACTATAAATTGAATTGAAAATAAAGAGAAGCCTCAATACGGTTATTTTGGGGCTTCTTCTTAAACTGAAAAAAATGTATTTTCAAATTTAAAATTTACTCACTATAACTCATAACATGAAAAAATATATAAAAATTTTGGGATTAATTGCCCTGACTGCGATTCAGTTTTCGTGTTCGGGTAATGATTCTGAAGATACAGAATCGGTTAACCCGCCAGATGCATCGGATACCTTTATCAGAGCATCAGATGTTTCTTTTCTTCCACAAATGGAATCTTTAGGAACTAAATTCTACAGTAACGGCAAAGCAGAGCCAATGCTTACCACATTAAAAAATGCCGGTTGTAATACAGTCCGCATTCGTTTATGGAAAGATCCTGTAAACGGGCGTTCCGGTTTAAACGAAGTAAAGCAGCTCGCTAAAAAAGCAAGACAGGCCGGTTTAAGAGTCTGGATTACCGTTCACTATTCTGATAACTGGGCAGATCCGGGAGAGCAGACCACTCCTAAAGAATGGAAAAATTTATCTTTTACTGATTTAAAAACGGCAGTTTCTAATTATACAACTACAATAATTTCAGAAATTAATCCGGATATTATTCAGATTGGTAATGAAATCAACAGCGGATTATTATGGCCGCAAGGAAATTTAATCAGTAACGAACAGCAATGCATAGCTTTATTAACTGCAGCAAGTGCAGCGGTTCGAAGTAAGGCACCAAACACAAAAATAATGATTCATTATGCAGGTGTAGAGAGCGGCGCGACAGACTGGTTTTTTAGCAAAATGAAAAGCATAGATTACGACTATATCGGACTGTCTTATTATCCTGTATGGCATGGTAAAGATTTAACAACAGTAAAAAATACCATTGATGCTTTAGGAAAGAAATTCAGTAAAAAAGTCCTGATTGCAGAAACAGCATATCCTTTTACCTTATTGCACAATGATCAGACGAATAACATTGTAGGAACAAATGATCAACTGGTACCGGGTTATCCGGCAACTCCTGCAGGACAGAGAACTTTTGTTACAGATATTAAAAACATCGTAAAAACATCAGAATTCGGACAGGGATTCGCGTATTGGGGAGGCGAGTGGGTTGCTTTTAAAGGCCCTCAGTCTACAACTGGTTCCACATTCGAAAATCAGGCCCTTTATAGTTTCGATAATAATGCCTTATCAGTAATGCAGGCTTTTAGCAAAGATTAAAACATGAAAAAATCACTTAAAATTGTATCTTTTTTAATGCTTACTGCCGTTCTGTTTACTTCCTGTAAATCTAAAATGGCAGAGGAAGAATATTCTTTTTCTAAAGGAGCAGATGTAGGCTGGCTGCCTCAAATGGAAGCAACAGGTTATAAATTTTATGATGCAGACGGCTCTGAGAAAGACTGTCTGCAATTATTAAAAGATCGCGGTATAAATACAATTCGCTTACGGGTTTGGGTAAATCCAAATGACGATAAAGCCAGCGGGCACTGCAGTCCGGAAGAAACCGTTGTCATGGCAGTTCGAGCACAAAAGATGGGAATGCGCATCATGATCGATTTTCATTACAGCGATTCGTGGGCAGATCCCGGAAAACAAAATAAACCAGCAGCATGGGCCAAACATTCTTTTCCGGAATTGCTAACCGATGTTTACCAGCATACTTATGATGTGCTGAAAATGCTAAAAAAAGCCGGAGTAACGCCGGAGTGGGTTCAGGTTGGAAATGAAATACCAAGCGGTATGCTTTGGCCGGAAGGTCATACAGACAATTTTAATCAGCTGGCACAATTGCTTAACAAAGGATACGAAGCCACAAAAGCAGTCGATCCAAAAATTAAAGTTATTGTTCATTTAGACGAAGGAAATAAAAGCGAAAAATTCAGATGGTTTTTTAACAAAGCAACCGAAAATAAAGTTAAATATGATGTAATTGGTTTATCCTATTATCCATTTTGGCTTAAAACCGATTATCAAAGCACTATCAAAGATTTAGAAAATAATCTAAAAGATATGGCTTCCCGCTACAATAAAGAAGTTATGGTAGTCGAAGTTGGCGGCGATTATACATTAGAACAAAATACCAAAGAAATGCTCGAAGCTACTATAAAAGCCGTAAAAAGCGTGCCTGATAATAAAGGTTTAGGTGTTATTTATTGGGAACCGCAAGGCGAAAAAAGCTGGAGCGGTTATCAGTTAAACGCCTGGCTTCCTGACGGAAAACCATCTCCGGCATTGGATGCTTTTAAATAATAAATATTAAAATTTACCATTAAGGCATTAAGCTTGACTTAATTAACCTAATGCCTTAGTGGTAAAAAAATTAAAACAGAAAATGAAACTAATTTTTAAGTCCATATCATTCTTATTTCTGATGCTTTTTTCATCTGGAAAATTGATGTCGCAATCAAGTACCGTTATTTTAAAAGACAACTGGCGCTTTTCTAAAGAGGTAAAAGAAGATGCTTATTCAGTAGATTATGATGCTTCAAAATGGGAAAAAGTCAGTGTACCTCATGATTGGGCGATCTATGGGCCTTTTGATAAAAAATGGGACATTCAGACGGGAATCATTGAACAAAACGGAGAAAAAGAAGCGACCGAAAAAACAGGAAGAACAGGAGCATTGCCGCATATTGGAACCGGATGGTACCGTAATACTTTTACTATTCCGGAATTTAAAAAAGGAAAAAAAGCAATTCTTCTTTTTGAAGGAGCAATGAGCGAACCTCAGGTATTTTTAAATGGAAAAAAAATTGGAAACTGGGGGTATGGATACAGCTATTTTTATATTGATATTACAAATGATCTTACTGCAGGATCAGAAAACGTATTAGCTGTAAAATTAACTAATTTACCATTTTCTTCGAGATGGTATCCCGGAGCCGGTTTGTATAGAAATGTGAGTGTTATTGTATCTGAACAGGAAAGTTTTGCACAATGGGGAACTTTTATTACAACTCCCGAAACCAAGAGCAATGATGCTGTTGTAGATATAAAAGCCGAATTTCATGGCAGTAACGTTTCAATGATAACCCAGATAAAAGATGCTGAAAATAAGGTTGTAGCCACACAAAAAACTACTGAAACAAAAGACGGGAAATTCCATCAGACGATTTCAGTTGCCAAACCTAATTTATGGAGTCCGGAAACACCTTATTTGTATACAGCTGTAACCAAATTATATGCAGCTGACGGAACGTTAAAAGATGAACAAAACATAAAGTTTGGTATACGATACATCAAATATGAACCGAATAAAGGATTCAGCCTTAACGGAAAAGTGACTAAATTTAAAGGAGTCTGTCTTCATCATGATTTAGGACCTCTTGGTGCAGCTGTGAACAAAGCAGCGCTTCGCAGACAGCTTACAATTCTTAAAGATTTAGGATGTAATGCCATCAGAAGTTCTCATAACATGCCTTCTTTTGAGCAGCTTGAACTGGCAGACGAAATGGGATTTATGTTTCTTGCAGAAAGTTTCGATGAATGGGCAAAACCAAAAGTAGAAAACGGATACAATCGCTTTTTTACAGAATATGCAGAAAAAGACATTGTAAATTTAGTGAGAGCTACACGAAATCATCCTTGTATTGTAATGTGGAGTTCAGGAAATGAAGTTCCGGATCAATGGGGAGCAGAAGGGGTAGAACGTGCCAGATGGCTTCAGGATATTTTTCACCGAGAAGACCCTACAAGACCCGTGACTGTTGGCATGGATCAGGTAAAAGCAACTATGGAGTCCGGTTTTGGGGCTTTACTGGATATTCCAGGGTTAAATTACAGAGTTCATCTTTACGAAGAAGCCTATAAAACATTTCCGCAAGGATTAATTTTGGGTTCAGAAACAGCTTCAACAGTAAGTTCAAGAGGAATTTATAAATTTCCTGTGGTTCAGGAAAAAAACAAACAATACGATGATCTTCAAAGTTCATCTTATGATTTAGAAGCCTGCAGCTGGTCCAATGTTCCTGATGATGATTTCGTGCTTCAGGACGATAAACCATGGGTTATTGGCGAATTTGTCTGGACAGGTTTTGATTATTTAGGAGAACCTACGCCTTATGATGAAAAATGGCCGTCAAGAAGTTCATATTTCGGAATTTCGGATTTGGCAGGACTTCCTAAAGATCGTTTTTATCTTTACAGAAGCAGATGGAATACGAAGGATAAAACGCTTCATATACTGCCGCATTGGAACTGGAAAGGAAGAGAAGGTGAGATTACTCCCGTTTTTGTTTACACAAATTATGACAGCGCTGAACTTTTTGTAAACGGAAAAAGTATGGGAATCCAGAAAAAGAGTAATGCAACGCCGCAAAACCGTTACCGTTTAATGTGGAATGATGTGAAGTATGAACCGGGAACAGTTAAAGTGGTTGCATTTGATTCGAATGGAAAAAAAGCGGCTGAAAGCGAGATTAAAACCGCTGGAGATCCTTATAAAATTGTTCTTAAAGCAGATCGTAAAACTATAAAAGCAGATGGCGATGATATCTCTTTTGTAACAGTTTCGGTAGTCGATAAAAACGGAATTGAATGCCCCGCAGCAACTGATGAACTGCAATTTGAAGTAACAGGCGCCGCAACATACAGAGCAGCTTGTAATGGAGATGCAACATCATTAGAATTGTTTCATGAGAATAAAATGAAACTTTTCAGCGGTAAACTTGTTGTACTGGTGAAATCAGTTAAAAAGGCAGGTGCGATCCAATTGGAAGTAACAGGTAAAGGACTGCAGAAAGGGAAAATAAATTTAAAATCAGAGTAATATCCGATTTAACAAAAAGAAGCCGTAATACTTATTGCGGCTTCTTTTTGTTTTGATATAATTTTAAAGCGTCAACCTTGTTTTTTCGGGCAAAATAGAAAACTACCATGAAATCAGGTATTTTTTTTTGTTTTTGATGTCTGTAAATTTGTTGCTGATCAAAATACTCACAATGAAAGATAATAGTATAGATAGTTTTTTTAAAAATAATACCTCAACTGTGGTAAAACAACTTTTGTATGTTTTTATCCTGTTTCCGCTTATAGTGTTCGGACAAAAAGAAATTATTCCGGGCAGTAAAGATATAAATACCAAATATATTAAACCCGAAAAGTCACTCTATACGGTATATTATGTTAAAGGCACTGAATGGAAAAATATGGGATCACTTACCTATGATATTGTTACTGCTAATAATCAATTAACTTTAAACAATACTTTCACTCCAAAAGATAACGGAAAGCCCACTACACGTATTAGTACAGCAGATGCCCAAACACTTAAAGCTGTAAGTTATACCGATGAAACTAAGAACGCAAAACTGAATCTGAACTTTGGTGAAACCATTACGGGTAATTTTTATTCGAAGAAAACTAAAAAAGACAAAAAGTTGAAGCTTAAACCTACTGTGGAATATTTTGATTTCAACTGGACCGATCATCTCATTGGAACACTTCCGCTGGATGTAGGTTATAAAGCCCGTTTTCCGCAGTTTTATTATAATGATGAATCAAATGTGCTTGTAGAGTATTATACCATCAAAGAAGTAAAAAGTTTTATTTACAATTCTCCAAGAACAGGTAAACATGACACATGGCTTGTTTCAGTTCTGGAAGAAAGCACAAAAGGTATTTATAATTATATTATAGATAAAAAAGACCGTCGTCTCTGGCAGCGTGAAATGTCTATGGCCAACGGAATGTGGGAAATTACAGTTAATGAAGAACTGGATTATCAGCCTATTAAAAACAAATTTAATAAAGAGGAAGCCGTGCAGCAAATCTCTAATGGTAATAGTGTTATAATAGGAACAGCTTATGCAAGATCAGATTCTGGTAAAAGATTAGGCGGACTTGTTAATACTGCTAAGAAACAATATGCGCCAAAAGGCACAGAGATTACACTTTTTCCAAGCTCAGCGTATTATGAGGAATGGGTAGAAGTGAACAAGAAAATCCGTAAGCAGAAAAAAATGCCGGAAGTGCCTTTGAATAGTGATTTTGGTTATTCTGTTAAAAAATCCAAAGTTTATGACGATCAGGGACATTTTGAGTTTGCAGATCTAATGCCGGGCACTTATGTCGTAATGGTCAGCTTTGATTTTACGAACTCTTACAACTATTCATACGTATCCGGATATACAAATTATTACAATTATTTTGGTTATCAGGGATCTACAACAAATTATGGTACAGCAAGACAGGCCTATACTGATAAAGCCAATATTGAAAAACGGGTAACCATAGAAAAGGACGGCGATAAAAAAGAAGTGAACTTAAAAGAAATGTAATACGATTGTAATGACAATAAGAGCTTATTTTCGTAAATAAACATACTCGTATCTCCCAAACTATTGGTAAAAGAATGAAAATTTCGTTAGATATGAGAAACAGTTAAACAGGAGTTTTATTTTACTGCCGGATATTAAAATTCGGCAGTATAATACCTCGAATTTTCAATTAATTACATTCAAAAAAAACTTTACTTATAAGCCATTTGCTGCTTTAAAGCTTTCGGCTGCAGTATGAAGACGAGCTTCCTTTTCATATACCGCATTATAAAGCTGCTTTTTTTGTCGTGTCAGTGTCATAAGACTATCGCTGGCATTCTTTGATTCATTGTTCTTTAGCGTTTTAAGAAGTGCCTGCTGCTCTATTTCTTTTTTATCGAATACATTAAGCGCTTTAAGCGCTTGATAATATTCAACAGAAGCCGTTTTTAGTGATTCCCCTTCTGGAACACCCTCGCTTGAAAGTTTCCTGATAGCTGCAATAAGCGCATCAAACTCTACAGCCTGCTGCTCTACAGCCTTAATGGCACCTTTATAATCCTCTTTTTCCAGATATTTCAGTTTCTCTTCTCCTGAACCTTCTTTTCCAACAATAATCTCAAAGGCTCGACGCTCCGATTGATCGAGTGATTCCTTAAAATCAGCAGCCCTAGATGATTTACAGGAACTTATTATTATAAACAGAAATGATGTTAGAAAAATACCAAACCTTCTCATTATTATGGTTTTATAGATGTTAATTTAATAGTGGAAATTATTCTTAAAAAAACAATTTCCGAAATAATTCAATCAGCAATTATGATAAAAAAAGCATCGGATTGAATAAAAAATAATAACTAAGTTACGTATTATAAATATTTTATGAAATAGATATAATTAGAAATGTAAATCTTCAGACGGTATTTATATTGCAGTCGATAGATTGCCGGAAATATTTTTAAAGTGAAAATTATAACAGACATTCTGTAATAATTTCATGTTTTACGCATTGTTGTGCTATTCATCAAGGGTTTTGAACCACCGGTCAAGAAAGTTTCTCTAAAGAATATTGTCCTGATAGCTTTGTCTTCATTAAGAATAAAAAGTAAATATGAAGGTAAAACAAATAATTCTGTGTGCATTGACATTTTTTGCAGCGCAGACGATACAGGGTCAGGTAAATATTTCAGGAAAGATAATTTATGATCAAAAACCTCTTTCGGATGTAAATGTGCTTGTTCTAAAAGAAGATTCTGGTTTTGCAGCCAGTGCTGAAACGGATTCTACAGGTACTTATACAATTTCCAATATAAGAGCAGGCAGTTATAAAATAGTATTTTCACTGATTGGTTATAACAAAGAAACACTGTTCATAAAAACAGCTTCAGAAGATCTGAAAATGCCGGATATCATTATGAAAATGGAAACTGTTGAAATGAATGAGGTAACGGTTCAATCGAAACGATCTGCATTTAAACTTGAACCGGGAAAAACCACGGTTACGCTTTCTGCAGCTTCATTAGGATCTAATGGTTCGCTTTTGAGTATATTGGAAAAAATCCCGGGAATATTAATTTTGAGTGACGGATCGGTTATTTTGAACGGGCAGACAGGTGCAAATGTGATGATAGACGGTAAACAGTCTTATTTAAGCGGCGAAAATCTCTTGAATATGCTGCGTTCTATGTCCGGCAGTACAGTTGATAAAATAGAAATGGTGTCCAACCCTTCTTCTCAGTACGATGCTGCCGGACCGGCAGGATTTATCAATATTAAAAGCAAAAAGAAAAGAGAAGAAGGGGTAAATCTTAATCTTGCGTCGAATATAGAAGCAGGAAAACGTATCAGACAGAATCAAAACTTTTCCTTACAGCTGGATGGTGAAAAATATACATTCTTTACCAATTATTCATTTAGAAGCGGACAAGATTATATTTTAGTCAATTCGTATAGGGAATATTTAAGAACCAAAACGGCAGATACAAGCGCCGCAGTTCTCAACATGGATGCAGACAGAAAATTCAGTTCGAATTCACATTATTTAAAAACAGGAATTGAGTACCGGTTTTCAGAAAATTTAAATTTAAGTACTGATGTATATCGAAATTGGTTTAAAAGAAATAAAGATGAAGCAGTTTTGTCTGAGCTTTTTCAAGGTTCTGGTTTTAGAGACTTTTCTCTTTATACTGATAATGAACAGAATTCTAATCATGAAAGTTTAGGAGGCGGGATTCGGATAGTATATAAATTCAGTCCCAAAATAAAATGGGAAAACTTATTTAATTTTCTTGTTTTCGAACAGAACGAAAAATTGGATCAGGAAAGCAGCATCTCTAATACATCAGAGCCAGATTCTGAGAAAGAGCTCCGCGGGAGAATGGGAGGTACTATACAAATAACAAATCTACAATCTGATTTTAGCTGGGATACAGATGAGAAATTTGTATTTTATTCAGGGCTGAAAGGTTCATCAATAGCTATTGACAATAATGCAATATATAATATTTTACAGCCGAGCGGATGGATTGAAGATGAAAAACTTAGCAGCAATTTTTTTTATAAAGAAAAAGTATTGGCAGCATATCTGCAGACAGAACAAAAATGGTCAGAACGTTTTTCAACCAAAGCAGGACTTCGTCTTGAATTAACAGATACCGAAGGACGTTATGTTTCAGGAGGGCGTGATTCGACAGTTGTAAGGAACTACCAACAGCTTTTTCCGGCCTTTTCGGCAAGCTACAATATCACAGATAAATACACTGTAGGACTGCAGTACGGAAGACGCATTGTCCGCCCAAACTACAGAGACCTCAGCCCCTTCACAGAAGTAAATGACAGGTATCTGCAGGAGAGAGGCAATACGGCATTACGACCGGAATTGATAAATAACATTGAATTGTCATGGCTGGTAAAACAGCAATATACATTGAGTATGTTTTACAATACACGTAAAAATCCCATCAGTAAAAGTTATCTCACCGAATCAGAAAGCGATATTACAATTGTAACGCCTTTAAACCTGACAAAAAGTTATGCTTTAGGAATAAAAGCAGGTGTTAATAATATCAGTCCAATGAACTGGTGGACATTACATTTAAATGGTTCTTTAACATATAAGAAATTCCAATGGCAGGAAATGGGCATTTTGTATACAAATAGTCTCTTGACGCCTGTACTTCAATTTAACAATCAATTTAAACTGCCTGGAAAATGGGCTTTTGAAGCAACAGGATATTATAGCGGTGCAATGGCCGAGGGACAGGCCGAAATTGGCACAATAGGTTCTGTATCATTTGGAGCACGAAAAAACTTCTTTGAAAACAAGTTAAGTTTATATGCATATATCAATGATGTCTTTTTGACTAATATTCAGAATATCAGACTCTATAACAGTCTTATTGCTGGATTTTACAAGGAAAGGAGGGACAGCCGTATGGCAGGGATTACTATTTCATGGAGGTTTGATTCAGGCAATTCATCAAAAGCGATGCGAAAAATAGAGAATATGGAAGAAAGTAACCGTATCAATTAGTAAATTAGAACCGGCAACATGATTAAAACAAATAAAATAGCAATTGAATATATTTACCCGGCTTTCTGGGGGATTCTCATGTTTAATTTACTGAGAGCTGTCACTGATTTAACACATCGTGGTATTTTCTGGGAAGGCGACATGAAGCTGCATGCTGTAGCATTAACACTATCAGTTTTTACCTGTTACGTATGTAGTTTTTTATGGAGAAGAAGACTTCGCAGAACAGCTGAGTTTAAAGATACAGCGAAGCATTATCTTTTTATTCTTGCAGAACTAACTTTTTTGCTGAATCTTTTGCTTATTACCGGTCAGGCACTGGGAGTGCTGTTTATGGGGTCAGGCTGGATCGATTATATGCTTATTAATTCAATTTATCTGCCACTGTTGTTGATTTTTTATGCACTGATCCGCAGTACCGTTATAGAGAAAAATGTAAATGAAAAAAATCTGACGCTCGAAAAATTGAAAACAGAAAAAAAAGAAGCAGAGCTTGAATTTTTAAAATCCCAGTATCATCCGCATTTTCTTTTTAATGCCTTGAATACTATTTATTTCCAAATGGATTCAGATACATTGCAGGCAAAAAAAAGTATCGAATATTTATCAGAACTACTGCGCTACCAGCTTTATGATGTAAATCAGGAAGTCGCATTTCATCAGGAAATAAATTATTTGCGTTCTTTTATTGCTTTTCAACAACTTAGAAAAACCGATAAACTTGTAGTAAATATTGAAATAGATCCGGCTTTGCACGAAGAGCGCATACATCCCTTACTATTTCAGCCGCTTTTAGAAAATGCATTTAAATATGTTGGAGGTTTGTATCAGATAGATTTTGTATTAAAGCTGGAGAATAATCAAATCTATTTTGAACTGAGAAACACTGTTTCCCAAAATTCCGGTTTTTCATATACAAAAAGCAGAGGTATAGGACTTAATAACTTAAAACGAAGATTGGAATTGCTTTATCCTGAAAAGTATGTGTTAAATATACATGATGAAGAAGATTTTTTTAAAGTTATACTGATAGTATCTTTAAAACAATAACGCTGAAAATTGCGCCTAAGAAATACTTTTATAATATGAAATTGAAATGTGTTATTACAGATGATGAACCCGTGGCCCGTAAAGGTATCAGGAGTTATATTGAAAAAACAGATTTTCTCTCGCTGGCAGGAGAATGCGAAACAGCAATAGAATTAAACAGTTTACTTAAAAAAGAATCTGTAGATGTAATATTTCTTGATGTTGAAATGCCCGGTCTCTCCGGTATGGAATTCTTGGCCTCTGCGGTAAATCTTCCTAAAATTATTATTGTTTCGGCTTATGAGCAATATGCCCTGAAAGGATATGAAATGAATGTTTTCGATTATCTCTTAAAACCGGTATCCTATGATCGCTTTCTCAAATCTGCTAACAGACTATATGATCAGCACGTTAAGGAATTTAAAACTGAAAATAAGGATTATATTTTTATTAAAGTAGATAAAAAAGCTAAAAAACTGAAATTCAAAGACATTTTGTTTATAGAAAGTATGGAGAATTATGTTTTAATTCATACTGTTGAGTCAAAAGAAATGATGTACTGTACTTTGAAAATGATGGCTGACAGTCTTCCATCTGATGTCTTTGTTCAGACGCATCGATCATTTATTGTCAATACAGAACACATTCAGTCAATAGAAGGCAATACATTAGAAATTAGAAACCATAAAATTCCTTTATCAAGAAGCTTAAGAGATGATATTTATAGTAAATTAACAGAAGGTTGCTTTATTAGAAGAAATAAAGGGTGAAAAGTAACTGCTTTAACTGTTGTTAAAACATTACTTTAACGCTCACGCAGGAAATCGCAAAATGAATGTATTAGTAGAGTAACCATTCGATGTATGTTATATACATCAAGAGAGTAAGTATAATCAGTAAAATGATCTTTGACATTTAATGTTTTGTTTTTGATGATTAAAAATGAGAATGTGTATTGAAATTGAATGTGTTAAAAAAAACATTCAATTCAAATTAAGGAATATTTAATCAAAAAGCTTTACTATACAAACCAGCTTAATCATTACGTTTTTTCTAATCCGCTGGTTTGTAATACTGAAACACTTTGTTGAAACTTAAAATCAGAACGTATGCTGTTAGGGATTGTTTTTAAGCCAGTCCAAACGTCTTTGGTCAGGGAGGTGCGTAATTTTAAAATCTTCAAAAGCAGCCGTAAACCCTTTGCCGTCTGGACTTGCTGCCATCATACCAACTTGTACGGTTTTAAATTCCGGAAAATAAACGGTATTGGTCATAGTGTAATTTATGCCGTCTGTAGAATAGAAGATTTCTAATGCATCCAGTCTTCGTACCGCTTTCATCCAAATGTTTTTTGGCTTATCCTTAAGGCCCAGAACGCTCCATGAACTTGTGTTTATAGTATGCACCGTTGATATATTATATATTCCATCTACATATTCAATACCAGTTTTGACATAATTGTTTTCATCAATTCTAAGCATTAGACACACCTGATCGAATCTGGTTTTATATACACCGCTCATTTTTAAAATTACTTCAAATTCTCCGCTTCTTTCTGTATAATAAAAAGGACCGTCGTATACTGTAAAACCATAGTGACTCTTATTCCAGTAATCAGATTGAGGAGTGACCTGCATAATAAGCTTGTTGTCTTTAATTTCCCACTCTTCCGGTTCATTTAACCAATGCATGGCATTTAGTTTTTGAGCACTAACTTTAAAAACATTAATACAGAGTACTATTAAGAAGATTTTTTTCATTTTGCTGAGTTTAAATAATTATTGTACAAAGTAGACAAATTGATTTTTTTTCAGCAATAGTCATATATAACCATATTTAAAAGTGATATTTAGAATATTTTAGCAGAGAATGCACTCAAAAAACGATTATGAATCCAATATCAAATTTAGAAGACCATTTTTTTTTAGAATCTGTAGACGGTCCGGAGAAACGTAAAGAGGCTTTAGAAGAAACTCTTTGCCAGCTTCAGGGGTATGTAAAGCTGGAACAGTCAGTGGCCGTATTATCTGATCTGGCAGATAATAAAAGCTATATTTTCGCAGGAGATTTTGGCAGCTTTTTTAAAATAAGCATTTCTGGTTATACCACAATTGATTCCATCTGGGAGGAAGATATTTACAAACGCATTCATCCTGATGATCTTTTTCAGAGACATCTTCTGGAATTGGAGTTTTTTAATTTTTTAAAAGAATTACCAACAGGAGAAAGATTGAATTACAGCACCAGATGCAGTTTAAGAGCATTAAATTCTGAAAATGAATATCAGCAGATTCTGCATCGCAGTTTTTATCTTAAAAACAGTTCTAAAGGAGGTCTGTGGCTTGCAGTATGTCTATATAATTACTTATTTGAAAAATCAGGAAGTGCAAACGGTATTCAAGGTATGATTGTCAATACAAAGACAGGAGAGGGCTTCTATGCTGATAATTATACAAACTGTATAAATTTATTAACATTACGCGAGAAACAAATTCTGGAGCTCATAAGTCATGGACTAATAAGTAAAGAAATCGCCTGCAGACTGAATATCAGTATTAATACTGTGAACAGACATCGACAGAATATTCTAGAAAAATTAAATGTTACCAATTCTATTGAGGCAGTCAGAACAGCAGAAGCGCTTCATCTCTTGTAATTGGTATTGTAACAGTTCAAATGTTTATTTTCCCTTTACTAATTTATAGGTGAACTCTGTTTTTTTATGAGTTAGGTCCCAGGTTGAGATTTCTTCAAGTACTTTTTCTTTATGTTTTTTGCTTATGTCCCGAAGTGCATTGCCTGCCGATTTTCTTACGTATTCACTATCGTGAGATTTATGCTGGCTGATTAGTTGTATTGCCGCCGTAGGATTTTCTGCAAAGTAAGGCCGGCTTGTCCAAATTCTAAGTCCTTCAATAACTGCTCGATTTAAGTTTGGATTTTTGTCATCCAGCCATTTTTTAATCATTGGCAGACTTTTTTCATAGCCGATAATTTTGCAGTAATGATCGAATGCCTTTGCCAGCATTTCCTGTACCCGCCAATTTTTGTCCTTCGAAACTTTTATTTCAAGCAGTTCCAGAGCTGCGGGATTCTCGGTCGAAAGCTGTCCTAAAAGATAAACAGCCAGCATTCTAACCTGATAAGCGTCATCAGATAAAAAAATCACTGCGAGATCAAAAGGATTTTTCGTTTTGTCTGCTAAAATACTGTCGCCTGCTTCAATAATATGCTTAAAACCATGTTCAATATTCTTGATGCTAGTAAGGAGTTTATCCATTTGTACTGGTGGTTATTTAGTTAGCTCACGTAAAATTACACAAATTCGAACCAAATAATTTTAAGAATATTTTATAAAATTAAATTGTGCGCAATTTAATTGTTTTGTATTTTTGCAAAGTGATTTTGATTCAAGAAAATTTAAGATTCAAAATTTTAATTTATAAAATACTAAACTATGTCATTACTAGAAGATTTAAACTGGAGACATGCCGTAAAGGCATATGACTCAACAAAAAAAGTGTCAGAACAAGATATAAATAAAATTTTAGAAGCGGCAAGATTAGCCCCGACTTCATCCGGCTTACAGCCTTTTCGAGTGATTCTGGTAGAAAATCAGGAACTGAAAGAGAAGATGGTAAAAGGAGCATTAAATCCGGAAGTCATGAGAGATTGTTCTCATGTATTGGTTTTTGCTGCTTGGGACAGCTATTCTAATGAGAAAATCGATAAAGTTTATGATCATCACACTGATGTTAGAGAATTACCAAGAGGTCGTTTCAGCAGTTATACTGATCAGATTAAGCAAATCTACGGAGCTCAGACTCCTGAACAGCATTTTGCACACACAGCAAGACAATCTTACATTGCATTAGGCCTGGCAATGGCTCAGGCAGCCGAACTAAAGGTTGATTCTACTCCGGCTGAAGGTTTCAGTAATGAAGTGGTAGATGAGATTTTAGGACTTAGAGAATTAGGCTTAAAAAGTGTTACGCTTTTATATCTGGGTTATAGAGACACCGAAAATGACTGGTTGTCTCATATGAAAAAAGTAAGGATTCCTATGGAGGAATTTATTATTAGAAAATAATTTTTATTCAATTTTTTGTCATCCAATTATGGAAAATCACCAACCGCTCCAATTAGGAAATCAGCTTTGCTTTCCAATTTATGTTATGGCAAAGGAAATTATCGGTTTGTACCGGCCATTTCTTGATGAACTTGATATTACATACTCGCAGTATCTTGTAATGATGGTGCTTTGGGAGAAAGATGGATTGACTGTAAATCAGGTTGGCGAAAAACTGTATCTGGACAGCGGTACCTTGACACCGCTTTTGAAAAGACTCGAAGTTAAGGGTTTCATTATCAGAAGAAGAAAAAAAGAAGATGAAAGAGCAGTTGAAGTTTTTTTATCTGATGAGGGAAGAAATTTGCAGCAAAAAGCATGTGAAATTCCCTTAAAAATGCAGGAGAAACTAAATCTCACAACAGAAGATCTATTTGAACTCAAAGAAACAGTCCAGAAAATTTTAAATAAAATTCAAAAATAAAATGAAAATACTATATACAACCGGCGTTACTGCAAAAGGCGGTAGAAACGGACAAGTAAAAAGCGATAACGGAATTTTGAATCTTGAGGTAAGAATGCCTAAAGCTTTAGGCGGAGCCAATGATGATTTTACCAACCCGGAAATGCTTTTCGCGGCAGGATATTCGGCGTGCTTTGACAGTGCACTGAATCGTGTTATTACTTTGTCAAAAACTCAAACAGGTGAAACTTCAGTAGATGCAAAAGTAAGTATCGGACAGAACGAAGACGGCGGCTTTGGTCTGGCAGTAGAACTGAACGTAAATATTCCTGGAGTTTCTATTGAAGAAGCACAGCAATTAGCAGAAAAGGCTCATCAGATTTGTCCTTATTCAAATGCGACTCGATCTAATATTGAAGTTAAGCTTTCGGTGACCAATAACTAAGATTAATTTCTTTAAATTTTATTATAAAAATCTGCTTCAATCGAGGCAGATTTTTTTATTTCATTTGAATTAGAAATTTGGTAATAAAAAAAGCTTGAGATTTCTCTGAAGCTTTTTTAGAATGTTTAAAACCCAAAGAGGATTTTATTTAGTTTTTGTCGGACGGACTTCTATTTTGCTTGGCAGCACATTAGGATTCATCTTTAAGAGATCTACAACCATTTGTCCGATATCCGAAGGCTGGATTTTCCATTTATCGTCTTCATTTGGCGTATGACCGTTAAAGTTTGAAGTAACTGAGCCGGGCATAATGGTAGTACATTTTACATCATAATTGCGCAGATCCAGCATGGCAGCCTGTGTAAAACCCACCAACCCGAATTTTGAAGCATTGTATCCGGCGCCGTTGGCAAAGAAATTGGCTCCGGCAAGCGATGCAATAGATATGTAATAACCTTTATTCTCTTTGAGTTGTCCACTGGCTGCTTTAAGCGTATGGAAAGCTCCTGTAAGATTGGTATCAATCATCGCGTTCCAGTCCTCGAGGGACATTTGGTCTATGGGGGCAAATTTACCAATTCCTGCATTTGCAATGACAATATCGAGTTTTCCAAATTCTGATACAATCTTTTCAACGGCTTTAAACTCGTCATCAAAGTTTCTTACATCCGACTGCAGCACAAGTACGTTCTGGTTTCCTAATGCCTGCTGTGCCTGTTTAAGTGCCTCTGTATCCCTTCCCGAAATTGCAGCTTTTACACCATTTTTCACTAAAGCTTCTGCAATCCCAAAACCTATGCCTTTCGATGCTCCGGTTATATAGGCTACTTTATTTTCTATGTTCTGCATTTTTTATAAAATTTGTTTAAGTTTTTTTGTCTTTCCTAAGTGTAATGGTTTGTCTTTTCCTTAAAGACAAACGATTTATAAAATTACGATAAATTACAGGATTTTTTCGAACCTTTTAGAATCGATAACAAATACTTAAGAATCAACTATCAGCAGAGGCAAAATTCAAAAGGCTGATGAGTTGTGTTTCCATCTGATATGTAAAGTGGCTAAAAGCCTCAGATTTTTGTAAAGAAAAGGTATTTTCTGCATTGCTTTTTTATTATATTTAAAGTATCAAATTTAATAATCATGATAAAATTTTTCGTTTCCGCTGTGCTGTTAAGCACTACTTTAGGATTAGCACAGAGCTCAAATCTCACTATCAGCATTTCTAGTTTAAAAGATAACACAGGAATCGTAATTGCAGAGTTGTATAATACTAAAGAAAGTTTCCTTAAAAAAACATACAAAACAAGTTCATCTGCAATAAAATCAAACACTGCTTTGGTTACTTTCGCAGGGCTTCCAAGTGGAGAATATACAGTTCTTGTCTATCAGGACAGGAATAGTAATGGTAAGCTTGACAAGTATTTTATAGGAATGCCGAAAGAGCCGGTAGCCTGCTCTAATAATGCCAAAGGGTTTATGGGGCCTCCTAAATATGAAGATGCAAAATTTATTGTAGGTTCAGAGGATTTAAAAATTAATATCAAGATGAGTACTTCTCATTAAAAATAAAAAAGCATCTGTCTAACGATAAAAACCGACGGCGTTTCGTATTAAATGGTTTTATAGAATAAGACAGAAACGAATTAAAAGAATATAAAAATGTAAATATTGACTTAAATAAGAGGCGGCCTGATCGCCTCTTATTTTTTTAGCCTTTTCACAAGCTCTCAGATGTTTTAGTCGTGCAGCGTTGTAAAAAGTAATCGTATTGGTTAAGAATTGTGAAAGGTAAGTTTAAAATCTAATGATAAAATTTACTTTTAATGGAACAATAAAACTATTTAAGGTTCAGTAAATTAATTGATTACAAAAATGAGACTAAATTTTTTCTCCAGTTTTTTGGTTATTTATCCTTTTCTAAGATCTATATGAGAAAAATCATAAACAGGTTAAGAATGTCTTAGTAATATTGTTACTTATAAAACAGCAGATTAAAATTTGTTTCAAAAAAATGATCTGCTGTTAATGTTTTGGGCTTAAAAGAATCTCAAAAAAATCAGAAATTCTGAATACATTATTTTTTGAAATGCAAGACAATCAAACATTTCAAATTCAATAAAGAAAAGGTATTTCGCCAGGCTTAGAAGACAAATTAGTGAGTAGAAATTTAGAATGATTTTCTCTTTAAGATGCAGTTATTCTTTGATTTTTATGAGACTTTACAAAAAAGATTAAATAATAATAACAAAGAAAATGCAGAAAAGAACCATTATCATCTATTCTTCGGTAGATGGCCAGACAAAGAAAATTTGTCAATTTATAAAAGAAGTTTTAACAGACAATAACCATTATGCAGATTTGTTTTCAATTTCTAATTTCAAGGAAGAATTTAAATCGTATGATAAAATAGTTATTGCTTCAAGTGTCAGATATGGGAAGCACAATGAGGAAATTGAGAAATTTATTGGGGAAAATTATGAATTTTTGAATTCAAAAAAAGCAGCTTTTATATCTGTTAATTTGGTTGCACGTAAAACTGAGAAAAATACAGCCGAAACCAATCCGTACGTAATAAAATTTTTAAATAGTATCGAATGGAAACCCTATAAAGTAGCTGTATTTGCAGGGACATTAAATTATAAGCTTTATACTCTTAAGGATAGAATTTTAATAAAACTAATTATGCTGATGACAAAAGGACCAACCTCTTCAAAAGCAGTATTAGAATACACAGATTGGAATAAAGTAGAGGAGTTTGCAGAAGAATTTGTTAGAATCTAAAAAAATGGGAATATTATACCGATGACTTATATAATCTGTAATATAAAAAGGTGAGATTTTCATCACCATTACCTTGTAAAGCGCAATTAAAAATTGATTTGTTTCGTTTGTTGTTTTACCGCGTTACAGAAATTTGTATTATAAAAATATTGAATTATTTCAGCTTAATTTTTGCGAAGATGGGGTAAATGATTTTCATTTTGCAGGTGCAGAAACGTATTTTGAAGCTTAAGACCTGAAAGGTTAACAGGACTGAAATGCAGCCTTTTTAGAAATGTCATCACAGAGATTTTTGACGGATGATGGTCTGCGATTAAAAATACTTCATCTTTGTTTTTATTATCGGCAGTATTAGCCGCAGTTATTTTTACAGGATTAAATAATTTTACCACATGCGCTTTTGGAAGCAGTGACGCTGTTATAGGGTAGGTAAATGAACTATAGATTCCCGACAGCAGTGTTTTGGGATTAAACAAAAGGCCGCTGGTATGAATAATGATCTTTCCTGTCATATCGGGCATATCTGCGATTATCTTTTCTAAATCATCCTTTGCTGCAAAAAGAATTATTATATCTGTATTTGAGGCCTCAGTCAGCAGCCCCAGTTTTGCGGCAGAACCCATTTTGCAGACAGCTTCTTTTATCAGATTATTGCCTCTTGGGTTATGTAATATAACTTCGATTCCTTCCGCGACTGCTCTTTGTGCGAGTTCCATGCTGAGACTTCCAATGCCGATAATACCTATTTTCATACTGCAGATTTAATTATTATTCGTCTGTTATTTTTACAAAAACCTGTTTGTAATACGTTGTAAAGGTAATATTCAATAGTCTGGTAATCTTTACGTATGTTAAAATTAAATAAAAATGATAGAACCCAAACACGTAATTTTACCTGTTTTGGGATTATAATAAATTGAAAATTTCTTTGTTTAATCAAACTACTATGTACTGTTATTTACGATATTTTTGAAGACTAGCAGACAATTCTAAAAGAAAAGCCCCAGATTTATCCGAAGCTTTTCAATTATTTTCTCTAAAAATTATCATTTAATTTTTTCAGGAAGCGGCATTTTCCACACATTGTTAATCACATTTGGCTGTGGTCCATAAATTCTCAACACGAAATTGAAATTTTGGTTTTTTGGAGTTGGCAGCCAATTGCTTTCTTTGTCTTTTCCCGGCGATTCAGGATAAAAATAAATAATCAAATCCCCATTAGGTTCATATTTAAGACCTTTAGATTTACCTCCAATAGAATATCTGTTTATAGGATTTGGAACCAAAAATCGTTTAGGAAGATTATACATAGTGATACTCCAGAAATATTTAGCGTCAGGAAGCTGGCCTTTTGGGAATTTTAAAATGTACTTATTATTTCCAGACAACGGCTGATTGTCCTTATCAGTGGCACTCCCTGTGTAAACAGCTTCTTCTTTAGTGTTTCCGTAAAGTCCGGTAGCCGCCGCGATTGCACGGTTCATGTAATTATTTTTAAGCGCTGCTCGTGTTCCAAACAGACTTCCGGAATCTTTTACTTCTTTTATTTTCGAATCCAATTCTGCTTTAGCTTCTGAAATTCCTTTCTCTATGGCTTTTAAAGTTTCCGGAGGATAGTTAGAACTGTCGAAAGGCTTGCCAGGCACAATTCCAATTTTTGCAAACTTTGCACGCAGTTCTTTTTCACTGCTGTCTTCGCTGGTGTACTGCAATAAGGAGTTCAAGACGTTAATAAATTCTACAGAACTATAATCAGCTTCTTTCCATGCAGGAAGAGGCATATCGTATTTTTTAACCGGCGGAGCTGCCTGCTTGGTAAATTCGTGCAGCGGAATCAGTTTATATTGATCTTGTATCTTTTTTAAATTTGGTACATCACTCGGGCTGTCCAATTCGGTACGTCCAATTAAGAAGATTAAATTGGTTTCTGAATGCAGCACCTTGTCTATGCCTTTAGGTGTTTCGCCTTTCCAATCCGGACCGGCAATCAGGTATTTTCCACCTTGATTTCCTGTCGCGCGCGAACCCACATATTCAAAATTAAAAGTATACAGATCTGTAAACTGCATGACAAAATACCTGTCGCCTTCAATTTTTGGAACCTGCAGAATTACCGGCTCGTCAGAGACATCAATTGCTGCACTAGAATAAGGAGTATCATTATTTATTGTTACCACTAAAGTATCGGCTGGGGTGGCACTGTTTGAATAGCTTTTAAATTTGTTAAAACCGACATACGTTTTTGCTTCTTTAGCAATGGCACTGGCATAAATAGTTTTATAATTATAGAACATTGGATATCCATATATCCAGGCCTGTTTTGCAATAGCTGTAATGGAGTCTGAAGCAATAGCTGCCTCAGCGGTTTTGCTGTCTGCAGACTGTTCTTTTTTACAGGCGGTTAAACTTAAAAATAAAAGAATCAAAATTGAGACTGGATTTTTCATAATTCAAAAGGAGTTAAGTTTTACAAAAGAGTCAAATTACTGATTTGATCTCTAAAATTATATTTTATGTCGATATCACTGTTCTTTTTTAGTATCTAAATGGTTTCATTTTATAATTTGAAACCTTTTTACTTGAGATGAATTTTCATTTTGTATTTTAAAGGACTGCTGAGGGAATACAAAATTTTACTTTTAATAAAACGAAAACACAAGAATTATATTACAAATATTTTGAAATAATTATTTTTTATAATTACAGAATTACTTCACTTCTTCAAAATCTCCCGGTTTCCAGCTTCCATCAAAAGCAGCTTTCTCCGGGCCATAAATTCGTATGTACACAAACCAGCCTTTATTTGGAATTGTTTTTATCCATTGACCTTCTTTTCCTTCCGGCGCTTTTGGTCCAAAATATAAGTCGACAGTTTTGCCGCCAATTTTGTCTTTAAGTTCAAAAAGAGAGCGCAAAGCGGCTTTGTTTTGATCGGTCGAAACTTGGCTTCTGGTCTCAGCATCATAAACAGTTACAGACCAGAAAAGTTTTGCTGGCACAGGAGTTGGAATAGTGAGTTTATAGGTTTTGGAGCCGTCTACATATTTACCGGAATTGTCTTTTAATCCAAGCCAATATAAAGAACCGGAACCTTCCTGGCGTCTAAACATTGCCGGCGAAGCACCAATTGCCTGATAAAACCATGTTTCGCGCGCATCAATATCAACATAATTTTCGGAATCAAAATCACCATTTTCATAACGTAAACCAACCCATTCCCATTGGCGGTCTTTCCAGACCACTCGGTCTGTACGACGATCTGCAAAAGATTGAACCCGCATTTGTTCATTGGCAATTTTTGCTGCTTTTTCCAATATGCCTTTCATACGTGTGTCAGGATTAAATGGTTTTCCTTTTGCGATTCCCAAAACAGCCAGTTCTCCGTAATAATTGCGATATCCGTCATACGAAGGTTCACGATCGATAACTTCTTTCAGCACTTCCCAATATTTAAACTTGGTTTCATATTCTAGAGGTGTTGTATTTTGTGGTTTGCTGCTTAATTCGATCCATGTTGGCTCTTTCCAATCCGAAGTCTTATTGAATGGATAAATTTTAATTGTTTTCAGACGCTGTAAAGCTGCTTCTACATCACCGCCAACAGGAAGTGAACGTGCTCCAACCGAAAGATTATCTGAGGAAGAATGCCAAATGTAATAACCAGATGATGGAATTGGTCCTTTGTAACCAAATGGCAGAATAAGATGTTTTCCGCCTTTTCCCGCATCAGGTCCCGGAATTCCCATATCGGCAACCCATCTTTGGTTTACATCAATAGCCGCTACAATTAGTGGTCCAGCCGGAATATCAACAACCATTGGTCCTTTTGATAAGTCCATCATAACAGGGCCATATGGTGTATCTGAATTTAATGTATAACCAACCTGAATAGGTTTTGTATCCATAGTACCAAACACAGTATTGGCTTTTACTCCAACAGCAAGATTTCCTAAACCAATTGCGGCACCGGAAACTGTTGGATAGAAAAATTTATAAGCTTGTATTGCGCGATTAAGATCGGCATCATCGTATGCCTTTTGTATCGTTGCTTCTGTTGGATAGCCGCCAACAAATTCATATCCGTCTGCAGAAGTCCCGGCTGGGGATGATATCACATCAGCTGTCTTCTTCTCACAGCTAAAAAAAACTAAAGAGCTGAAAATAAACAAAAAGAATTTTTTCATAGGATGTAATTTTAAATTAGAAGAGGATTTGCCTTGTTAAAATTACCAATAAATCGAGATCTGCTGCTTTATGAAGGTTTGAATCTGGTTTCATTTTATAATCTGCAACCATTTTTTCTTATTTCTGTTTCCTTTCATTTCAGTAATGGGAAGGCGGTTACTATAGTATTTCTAACAGCCGGGGATAATTTAAGTCTTAAAAAGTTTCCATTGAATTAAAACAGCAATGTGAAGAATAATGGTTTTAGACCAAAACCGGCGGGAAGTAGACCTTTTTAGTGTTAAAAAATCTTTAGAGATTTGTCAAGTCAGCCCGAACAGCTGATTTTAGGAAATTTAACGACCCGGTTATGAAACGTCTGAAACGATCACTTTGTTCTCTTACTTTGGCGCACTTGCGAAATGGTTACCAATAATGATGCTTTTTGAAGTAGAATGGTCAATATGATCATTCCTCTATTTAAACATGAGTCAGGGACATGTTTTTCCTAAAATAGGGAATTAAAATACAGAAATGGTGCTGTAATGTAAAATATCGTTTAAGCAGATGATCCTTATTTTAGGATAATATCGAATTTTATCACAGCCCCCTTTAATTTATTTAAAGAATTATGAAAATCTTAATTATAGAAGATGAAGGCATAAATACAGGTTATTTAGAGAGACTTTTTAAAGAACTTGAGCCCGGATGCGAGATTCTGGCTATTATAGGCAGTGTAAAAGCTGCGGTGGATTATCTGGAGGCTAATCCTGCTCCTGATTTAATTACCATGGATGTGAAGCTTTCTGACGGGCTTTGTTTTTCAATCTTTGATCAAGTAAATATTGCCTGTCCTGTTATTTTTACAGCAGATTTTGAGCAATATGCTATACGGGCTTTTAAGGTCAATAGCATTGACTACCTCTTGAAACCAGTTAAAATAAATGAACTTGAATTTGCAATTAAAAAGTTTAAAGCTTTATCTGAAATTAAGAAACCAACGGCAGGTTTTATTGAAATTCTAATGGACAAGATCCAGAAAAAGGTCTACAGGTCACGTTTCTTTGTTGCGGCGCGTAACGGCTATCAGACTATTAACGTTGCGGATATTGATTTTATATATTCTGAATTTAAAATTACAAATCTGTTTTTGAAAACAGAAGAGATCATACCGGTTTCGTATACTATGGAAAAAATTGAAAAAGAATTAGATCCTGATATCTTTTTCAGGGCTAACCGCCAGTTTTTTATCCGCGCTGAAAGTATTAAATCCGTAACCAATTCTTTCAATTCTAAGCTTAAGATAGTACTCAAAATGGATAAGGGACGTGAGGTTATCATAAGCAGAGAAAAAGCACCTTCTTTCAAGAAATGGATGGACTGCTGAAGATGAGAGATTTGGAAGAGAATGGTAATTGACAGTATTAAAATGAAATAGAATCTGTATCAGGTTTTTTGTCTGTCCGCAGTAAAAGTTATTCCGAAGTACTGATTTTACTGACACTGCCTCAAGTGCTCCCGTTTGATTACGATGTTTTTTTCACCCTGGGAACATTATATGGCACTTCGGATGTTAATTTACCAGTTTGGGTAAATCTTTGTTTCTGCCTCTGTATTTCCAATGTAATTTTGTTAGTGGATTTTTAAATTTCATCCTGTCCGTGTTAATTTATCTTTTTCATTTATTTTGGTTTCCCACGGGCAGGATTTGTTTCTGAAATAATAAACGGGCTTTTTATTTCTGATACATACAATAATGATTCCTCATAATTTATAAATAATAATTTTTCTGTCTTTACTGATTACCGATGAATGCCTGTTGGCTGCGTATTGCCTTTTTCGGAGCAGCAGGTTTTATCTCTCTCCTTAATATAATTTTCTACTTTCTAAATGAAACCACCTCTTATAATCAGGCAGCCTTACGGACGCTTTATTTCGTTTGTTTTGAGAATATGTGCATTATATGCAGCCTTTTTTCTTGTCCGCCTTTTTTTTATTGCCTGCAATACAGATACATTAGAAAACCTTTCATACTCAAGAGTATTATTTCTTTTGAGCAGGGGAATGTTTTTTGATACTGTTTCAATTGTTTATCTCAATATCTTTTTTGTTTTATTCTCATTGATGCCTGTTTACAGGACTATATTACAGGACCGGTTACTTATGGTAGCTTATCTTATACCTAATGGAGCAGGACTTTTACTGAGCATTTGTGATGCGTATTATTATCCCTATTCAAAGTCGCGCATTACCCTGACTGATTTTATTATGGTCAAAGACAGCAGTATTTCAAATCTCTTTTTAGATATTCTAATAGAGAGCCGTCTGGGAATACTTTTGTTTGCGTTTCTTCTGTTTTTTTTGTTTTTAGTATACAGATGCACTCGGTTTTTGTGGCTGCAGCGTATTGAAAATAGTTCCAGAGATCTGGTGTTATCCCTTTCAGCAGTACTGCTTACGGCAGTGCTTTCTGTTTATTTTCTGCGTGGGCGCTCATTTTCCGCCGGCTCTACGCCTTTAAGCATGAATGATGCCTTTATGTATACAAATGAACCATTGGAGGCATCCATAATACTTTCTAATCCGTTTTGTCTTATCAGGACTATCAGAAAAGGTGCAGGACTGCCGGCACATCGTTTTTTTTCGGATAAAACAGCATCTGATTTATATCCTACAACAGGCATGCAGCATAAGAATGCTCCTTTGCAACTGAAAGAGAAACCCAATGTTATGCTGATTATTCTGGAGAGTTTTGGAGCTGCGCACAGTCATGCCCTTTCTTCTTCTTCCGCCTATAATGGTCAGGGATGTATGCCTTTTCTTGATTCACTAATGACTAAAAGCTATAATTTTACTAATGCTTATCAAAATGGAAGAAGATCCGTAGATGCACTGCCTGCGATTTGGAATTCAATACCTTCCTTCAGCCATCATTTTCTTTCACTTCCCAATTCCATTGCCTCTTATGAAGGACTCCCTCTCATGATGAAAAGAATGGGGTATCGTCCTGTTTTTTTTCATGGGTCGGTACGAGAAAGCATGGGATTTGTTTCATTTGGGGAAATTAACGGAATCGAAGATTTCTTTATGCGTGAAGATTATGAAAAGATACTTGGTCCGGATGATTTTGACGGTAAATGGGGGATATGGGATCACAAGTTTTTTCCTTTTGTTCATGACCGGTTAAATAATATTGCGCAGGAAGGCCGCCCTTTTTTTGCCACACTCTTTACTTTGTCATCACACCATCCGTTTAAAATACCAGCGGAGAAATTATCTCAGTATAAGGAAGGGAATATGCCTATTCATAAAGTAATCCGTTATTCTGATGATGCTCTTCGGGATTTTTTTACCTCTGTATCCAGTGAACCCTGGTTTGATAATACGCTTTTTATTATAACAGCAGATCACTCTTCAGGCTCTGCAGAAGAGCTTTATCAGCATCAGCCTTATGCATTTCAGGTTCCGCTGCTGTTTTATTACCCTGGAGGAAATTGGAAAGCAGCAGACAATCGGGTTATGCAGCATATGGATGTAATGCCTACGGTACTGGATCTTCTAGGCTGCGAAAAGCCCTATTTTGGATTTGGAAGAAGTCATTTTGAAAAAATGAAAACAGATCATTTTGCTGTTAATTATGCTGACGGGCTTTATAACTGCACATTTGATGATTACAGTTACAGTTTTGACGGTGAAGCTTTTATTGGCAAGTATGCATACCATGGTGAAGCAAAACCCAGAGAGGTTCGTTTTACAGCTGGAGATACTGTTCGTTTCAGATATATTAAGGCTCTTTTACAGCAGTACAGCCTCCATCTCAAAAATAAAAATTATAAACCTGGTCTGCAGTAAGAAGTATATGCAGATTAATTTATTGCCGGGCATAGGATCATTCAAAAGTAATAAGGGGAGTTTTAAAAGAGCTGGAGCTTTATGCCTAACGAAAGAGTTAAATAGTCTTTGGGTTTAAGATATTTATTTCCCGCCGCACTGATAAGATAAAGATCAGAAGTGCTTATTTCGTAGAATATTGAAACAGCATTTAGATAATCACGTTGAGAATCTAATTTATATGTGATGCGCTGTCCGACAAAAATATTAACACGCAGCCGTGTTGAAAATGAATAATAATTACTTGGATATTTGTCAGGTTCGCTCAGCCAGAATTCGTTTCCAAAAACGGTATTTAAATATAGTCCGCTTAAAAGCGGTTCAAAAGTAATTTTTTCTCCGGCAGCAATTCTCCAGGGTATATAGTTCTGCTTCAGCGTAAATGTAATTTTATTTCTGTCTGTAGAGTATTTGGGTATAAAACCCAGAAAAAGATCTGTTTCCCAATGCTTGTTTTTTCCATAATCCCATCCTCCGCCCAAAGAAAGAAAACCCATGTTGCCTGCATACTGAACTTTGATATATTCAGGTAAAAGTACTCCCCAGCCAGTCTGGTGTTTTTTCTTCTTTTCCTGTTTATTGCTTTCCGGTTTTTCGAGATTTTCGGTTATAGTATTCTGAAATGTTTCTTGTGAATGAGTGAGCTGGGGCGAGGCAGTTAAAACTAAAATAAAAAGTATAGCAGAGCGTTTAAAAATAGACAACTTCATAGGAATATCGATTATCCGGAGTAAGGGTGAAAATAAGGTATGATTTTTTGTTAATGCTGGTAGAACCGTAGTACATAAGTCCGTCATTAAATAAATCTTTGGCTGTTATGCGGTGGTCATGTCCGTTGATGCAGAACTGAACGTTTGGGAAGCGTTTTAGCGCATCCTGAAAAACCCAGTCAACATTGTTGTTAAACTGCTCAGATCCAGGCTGTACATGCATGGCAAAAATAGTTTTCTTATGTTTGGGATCTTCCTGATTAAACTGCTGCTGCAAAAAATTAAAGTCAGGCACAGGATGTGAGTAGTCAAATTCCAGCGCATTGGTATTCATGCATATAAATTTAGCGGTGCCTGCTGTAAATGAAAAGTTTTCATTTCCAAAAACAGAACGAAAAACATCTTGTCCGTTTGCCAGACAATCGTGATTACCAAGCAGCACTACATACGGAACGTAAAGTTTGTTCATTATATCGCGCATCCATAGAAACTCTTTTGTCAGCCCAAAATCAGTTATGTCGCCCAGATGAATTACAAAATCAATATCGTTACGCTTATTTAATGTATTGACAAATTCTTGAGTTTCATCATACCAGCGCTGAGTATCGCCCATTACAGCAAACCGGATAGTATCTTTGTTTAAGCAGGCAGCTTCGATACGTTTTATGTTTTTTTCGTTTATATTTCTTTCTCCTGTTATTTTACCGTCATAAGGATGGTAATCGAACATATCGCATGAAACCAGCAGACAGCACAAGAGTGAGGTAAGCAGGGTAATTTTTGGCATAATATATTTTATTGGCAGTTTAATTGATACAGAGTTTTTCCATGCATGTCTTTGCCATTCAGCTGCATTGGACTCCCGGCTTCTATAATTTTTATAGTACAGTAAATATCATGGCGTTGCAGCAGACTACAGACTTCTGACGCATATGAATCGAAGGAGGTGCTATTGTTTTTAACATTAATGACCAGCACACCGCCATACTCAAAGTCAGCGAGCAGGGCTCTGGAATCTTTTCTGATTTCTTCCAGTGCTTTAAAGTGTTTAGCTTCTTTTTCTATAGTGTGGCCGCAAGAAATAGTTGCCAGAAAAGAAAGCAGCAGTAAAATTTTTGAACTCATTAGAGGTAGTTTTGTGTAAGAAAATTAAGTGCTTTACTGAAAGGGGTATGTTTTAAACTTTTAAAAAGAACAATTAAATTTCAGGGATATGAATTCTTCTTTTACCCCTTCAGTGTAGTAAAGCACATCTAAATCCTTTATAAAGATAGTAAGATCAGGGACTGCATATTTAACTATAAATCCTAAGCGGAAAAAAGAGCTTCTGAATCGTCACTTTTATCAGTCCAAATTATTTGGTATCTCCTCTCTTTAAAAAAGAGGCAGTTGTTAGGTAATAGTAATGCCGAATGTAATTTTTCTGATACATAAGAATATCTTAAAACATTTAGATGCAATTCATCTCGTTTTTGAATGAGGCTGCCTGATGAAGAAATTTTTAAATTGACTTCCGGATAAATGTTTAAAAAATTAAATTTGTCTTTTATCAATATTCAAAGTGAGTAAATACCAAAGAATTGAAAATTACAGCTTACGCGATATTCTAAATATCCTGGGAGAGGAAGCCGCGCACGGGACAGAGTTTCATGTTCACTACAATAAAGAAGTAATTAGTGAGAACCCGTTTCCATTTCCGTTTAGAAGCAGTAATATAGCCATCATGCTTGTACTTTGCGGTAAGATGAAAGTACAGATTGATTTGGAAACCTTTATTGTCAGCCCAAAAGATGTTATGGTATTTTCTTCCCAGTCTATAATTCATATCCAGGAAATAATAGAACCGGTTCAGAGTATTGGTTTTGTATTTACAGAAGAATTTGCTTTATCCAATATACTCAACTACGAAGATATAAGGCTTTTTCGGTTTACAGAACTAAATCAAACCCCTATTTTATCACTTACAGAAGAGAATTATAGTATTATTTTGGATATCATGACAAAGATGTATAAACTTAATTTGTCACAATCCGAAACCAATCTTTACAAGAATGCGAAGGTCTTTCACCACTTTAATCTCCTGGCCTTGGAAATGATGGAAATGCACCGAACAAGAGGAAATCAGGCCGATGTGAAAACCAGCAGAAAAAAACAGATTATTCACGATTTTTTGTCCCTGCTTTCTATTCATATTCGTAAGAACAGAAATGTTCAGTTTTATGCTGATAAACTTTTTATTACTTCAGGACATTTGTCTAAACTGCTCAAAGAAGCTACAGGAAACACTTCCCGTGAAATTATTGAAGAAGCCGTAGTTATGGAGGCACGAAACCTGCTGATGGAAACTTCATATTCTCTGGCAGAAATTGCTGAAATACTCAACTTCAGCGATCAGTCTTTTTTTGGAAAATTCTTTAAAAAGAAAATGAAAATCACCCCAAAATCATTTCGGGACAAATACAAATAACCTTTAAATTACTGCTGTATTTTTCTGTAAAAACCGCCTTTTTTGCAAAAAGGATGCGAGATGTTAATGTTAAAAATAACGGTTTTAGACCAAAAACGGCTCAAAATAGACCTTTTGCAGACTAAAGATTCTATGGAGATTTGCACCATCAGTTTGAAATAACTGGATGGAATTTTTAATAATAAATTTAAAAAGCAAATTATATGGTAATCTCTAAGAGGAATATCTTGTCTATTCTGAGTGTTATGTTATTAAGTGCCGGCTGCGGTAAAAAGGAAACAGACCAAAACCAGACCACTGCACCTGTAAAAGTCAGCGTAAGAGAAATAGAGCTGTCATCTCAGGCAGAGGTTTTGGACTACAGCGGTACTATCGAAGCAGACAATACCGTTTCTATTGGCTTTAGTATCCCCGGAAGAGTAAATGCTGTTATGGTGCAGGAAGGCGAGCGTGTTGTAAAAGGACAGCTCCTGGCATCAATTGAGCAGAATTCGTATCAAAACAATCTTATTGCAGCAAATGCAGGCCTTGAACAGGCACAGGATAACTTTAACCGTCTGGACCAGCTGTATAAAAAAGGAAGTCTTCCGGAACGGGATTATATTGCCGGAAAAACCGGTTTAGCACAAGCGAAGGCTAATAAAGAAACGGCATCAAAAAACATGCAGGATACCAAATTGTATGCTTCTTTTTCCGGAATCGTAACCCATAAACTAACGGAGGCAGGAGCCAGTGCCGCGCCCGGAATTCCGGCTTTTACCATTGTAAAAACAGACAAAGTATATGCTGTTGCCGCTATAAATGAGAATGAAATCAGCTCACTAAAAATAGGTGCAGATGTGCTTATTACGATTCCGTCCCTGAATAGAGAAATCAAAGGAAAACTTACCATAATCAATCCACAAGGCGATGATCTTTCGAAAACCTATACCGTTAAAGTTCGTCTTGAGAATGCAGGCGGACAGCTTCTTCCTGGAATGATTGCAGATATCAGCATTAACTCAGGAAAGACTCAAAACTCAGTAATTATTCCCGCACAGGCTGTAGTGCGCGATCCCGATAATATAAACTACGTCTATATCGCTAAAGAAGGCAATACCGCTTTTAAGAAGAGAGTCAATATTTCTAAAATGACGGGAACTAATGATGTAGTGGTGAAAGAAGGACTTCAGCAGGGAGATAAAATCATTGTAGAGGGACAAACCAACTTAACAGATGGCACGCCTGTCAAATTCTAATTCCCTAAAATCCAATTAAAAGATGACAAAGCGTAAAATACACTTTTTAGAAGCCGCAATGAAACACAAGCAGGTTGTCATTGTGCTGGTTATCCTGATGATGCTTATGGGGATTAACTCTTTAGTTAATATGCCCCGAAGCGAAAACCCCCGAATTGACATGCCTACTGCTCTGGTATATGCTATTTATCCCGGTGCAGATGAGCATCAGGTAGAGGAAGAAGTAGCAAAAAAAATAGAACAGTACTTATTTTCATTTGAAGAAATCAAAAAGAAAAAAGTAAAATCTGAAGTTCGCGAAGGGCAGGTTTTTATAACTACTGAAATATATACAACGGTACAGGACAGAAAAAAATTCTGGCATACCTTGCAGCTGGATATGGATGCTAACCTGCGTTCAAAACTGCCTCAGGGCGTTATTGGTCCTTTTATCAACAGTAATTTTGCCGATGTAACGGCTATGATTATCTCTGTATCTTCAAAAGAACGTTCGTATGCTGAGATTGAAAAATACCTTGATAAACTTGAAGACGGTCTTAAAGTCATTCCAATGGTTTCTAAAATCAACCGTTCAGGAGGACAAAGACAGCAGATCTACATCAAAATTAACGACAAAAAGCTGCAGCAGTACGGCTTAGATGCCGGCGCGCTGATGGGAATCCTCCAGCAGCAGAATATTACAGGTTACACCGGAGAAGTGTCAGTTGGTTCAAATAACATTGTTCCTATTTATGCAGACAGCCGTTATAAGGATGAGAATGATATAGCAGGCCAGATTGTATACACAACACCTTCGGGAACGATTGTTCGTTTAAGAGATGTGGCAGAAATCGAACGACGTTTTGAAGAAAAATCTTCATTTGTACGTGTAGGCGAAGACAAAGCCATGGTTTTATCGGTTGATATGCTTCCGGGGAACAATATTGTAGCATTTGGTGAAGAGGTTGAAGCAAAGATTGCTGCCATACAAAAAAACTTTCCGCCGGATGTAAAGATGAAAACTATTGTGAACCAGCCAAAGGATGTGGAACACAGCATCAGTCACTTTATGAAAGAATTTGGTCTGGCAATTGGTTCAGTGCTTTTGGTGGTAATGCTGTTATTGCCTTTTCGAATAGCTGTGGTAGCTTCTGCAGCTGCCCCGATTTCCATGCTGATAACTTTTGCTTTTATGAACATGCTTGGTGTTGAGCTTCATCAGGTAACACTGGCGGCACTTATTATTGTACTGGGAATGGTGGTGGATAATGCCATTGTTGTGGTAGATAATTATATAGAAAAACTCGACGAAGGTGTACAGCCCTGGACAGGTGCCTGGCAGGCCGCCAAACAATTAATGGTTCCAATATTTACAGCAACGCTTGCAATCATATTTGCCTTCCTGCCACTGGCTATTTTTATGGACGGAATTGCTAAAGATTTTATGTTCTATCTTCCGGTAACGGTTGCCATTGCACTTATTGTTTCAATGCTTATTGCGCTTCTTTTTACGCCTTATACGTGTTATGTGTTCATAAAGAAAGGATTAAAACACAAAATAAGTGACAGACCGCTAAAGAAAAACCTTCTGGATCATCTTCAGTCTGTTTTTGATAAAGGAGTAGAAGCCGCTTTTAGAAATCCTAAAACAGCCATGGGATTGGGATTACTTTCTGTGATTGCCGCTCTTTTTATTGCAACAAAAGTAGATTCAGAATTTTTTCCTTTAAGTGAACGCAATCAGTTTAATATGGAAGTCTGGATGCCAAACGGAACATCTCTTGAAAAAACCGAAGCGAAAGTAAAAGAATTAGAAAAAATTCTAAAAGAGGACAAACGTGTTGTTGATGTTACCAGTTTTATAGGAATGAGTTCACCGCGTTTTCATACCTCATATGCTCCCGAAACACCAAGGAAACACTTTGCACAAGTATTCATTACCACAACCGACAGCGATGCGACAAATGAAATGGCAAGGGAATATCTGGACAAACTGAAAGGTTTTATGCAGGACGGAGCCGTTAAAATTAAACAACTGAGTTTTCAGGAAGGTGCGCCAATTGATATTAGGGTTGTAAGCGAAAATGAAGCCGATCAGAAGCGTACAGCATTAGAAATCAAGAAAATTCTTGAAAAGGCAGAAGGAGTAAACTATGTCCGCCTAAGCAGTGAGTATGATTATATGGGAGTAAAACTCAATATAGACAATGCTAAAGCAAACCGTTTAGGTATAACCAAACAAGCCATTACACAAACTTTAGGCGCAGGTTTAAAAGGATATTCTATTTCGACTTTATGGGAAGGAGATAAAACGGTAGACATTTTTCTTCGCTATGACGAAGACAGCCGTAAAGATCTTGTTGCCTTACAAAACCTGCATATTACAACCCGTTACGGAAAAAAAGTACCGCTTAAAGCTGTAGCAGCACTGGATCCTGAATGGCATACCGGAATGCTTCTGAGAAGAAACGGGTTAAAAATGCTAAGCGTGTATTCTGAAGCACAGCTGGGTAAAAAACCGTCACGTATTCTTCAGGACATACAACCTGAAATAGATGCTCTTAAACTTCCGCCAGGAACTACTATTCAATATGGCGGTGATGCAGAATCAAGCGGGGAGAATGCACCAAGTATGGGAGTATCACTGGGAGTAAGCCTTATTCTGATTTTCCTTACTCTGTTATTTCAGTTCAAAAGTCTTGGAAAATCGCTTATCGTATTGTGTACTTTTTTACTAAGCCTTTTTGGAGCATTCTTAGGACTTCTTGTAACAGGAAATCCGCTTGGTATGACCGGATTTATGGGAATTATAAGTTTAATTGGTATCGTGGTGAGAAACGGAATTATACTGGTTGATTATGCCGATGAACTCATCAGGGATCATGGATATAAGCATAAAGCAGCGGCGATTGCGGCGGCTAAACGAAGAATGAGACCCATTTTCCTTACTTCAGCTGCTGCTGCGGTGGGAGTAGTGCCTATGATTATCGGGAAATCGCCTATGTGGGCTCCACTGGGAAGCGTATTGGCTTTTGGATTGATTTTCTCGATGATACTGACCCTCTTTGTAGTGCCTGTTATGTATTACAAATTACTGAAGCAGCCTATAATCGAAGATGAAGCACCGAAGGAACAGCCGGATGGAGAAGATGATGTACTGTATAAACCGGTTCACGAGCATTGATAATAATAAATTCTTCAAACGTCCCGTCGTTTCGTCGTGAGTTTCGGCGGGACAGTTTAAAAATGAATTGATATGAAAAGCAAACACAACACTATATATATACTATTCCTGATTTTACTCTCAGGAATAGCCCAGGCACAAGAGACGGTTTCTCTGGATCAGATAAAAAGCATGGCTTTAGAAAACAATAAAAAGCTCAAAAAAGCCCAAAGCAGTATCAATGCTGCCAAAGCCGCCAATCAGGCTGCAAATGCAGCAACAAAACCTAAGGTAGATGCAAGTGTTATAGGCCTCTATCTTTCAGATCCTTTTAAAACTTTACTGCCGGAATACAGCGCTAACGGTTCTGTTGCCGTGACTCAGGTTTTATATGCAGGAAGTAAAATTCAGACTGCAAAAAAAATGACAAATTCGGTTGTGGATCTGCAAAGTATCCAGAAAAATTTAACCGAGGATGAAGTATTACTGAATGCCGAAACAGCGTATTGGCAGGCTGTCAACTTAAAAGAAAAAGTGGTTCTGGCAGAAAAATACTTAAAACTCTTAGGCGAACTGAAAAAAGACCTTGAAAACTCCTTTAATGCCGGTTTGATTTACAAGAATGATCTTTTGAAAGTTGAAGTACAACAAAATGAAGCCATCCTAAATCTGACAAAAGCAAAAGACGGTTTAACCGTAACCAAACTGGCTCTCTCACAAATTACAGGTTTAAGCGCAGCAGATTATGATGTAACAGGCAGTTTTTCAGATGATATTCAATTGGTAAGCAAAGCCGATGTTGCATCTGCTGTTAATAATCGTCCTGAAATAAATGCCCTCAGTAAGTCGGTTGAAGTGAATGAATATCAGGAGAAATTACTTGAAGGAGATCAGAAACCGACTGTCGCGCTTAGTGCAAACGGTCTGGCATCATACGGTAAAAAGATTAATTTTTCTGATGGAAGCGATAATATGCAGGCTTTCGTAGGGTTGGTAAGCGTTTCAATTCCCATTCTGGACTGGGGAGCAAAAAAGCAAAAAGTGAAAGAGCAGCATTTTGTAACCGAAGCACAAAAAATTGAACTCGAAGAAACAAAAGAACTCTTAAGTATTGAGGTCCAGAATTCATGGCTGATGCTTAATCAGGCTGCTGTACAAATCGATCTGAACAAGAAATCACTTAAACAAGCTGAGGAAAACCTTCGTTTAAATCAGGATCGTTTTGATGCCGGAACCGTTCTGGGAGAAGACGTTTTGGAAGCGCAGGTGCTTTGGCAGAAAGCCTATGCTGATCTTATTGATGCAAAAGCCGGTTACAAAATCACCGAAGCCAAATACAAAAAAGCAATCGGTGAATATTAAATAAGTTTTATAAGCAGAAGAAAAAAATCTTCTGTTTATAATAAAAACAGCTATGATGTTCTGCAAAAGCATCAAAAAATGCAAAATCATGATCTTTTGCGCATTATTAAAAAAACAGGAAGATTAAAATATTGATTTACTATTACTTAGTTATTGTTTGGGAGATACTATCTCCATGTTAATTAATAATGGCTGCCTTATCGATAAAATGTTTGGGATACTTTTCATTGGTTTTTTATTAAATAAATATTTTACAGATAGTGGCAGTCATTATTTTTTACATAATAATTGATTTTAAATACACTTGTTTCCTTTCTTCAAAAGCATATTAGAATAAAAACTACACTTAAAAAAATAGATTATGAATGCCGTCATAACAGCTGTCGGCGGTTATGTGCCGCCTTCTATTTTAGATAATAAGAAGATATCTGAGAAAGTTGAAACTTCAGAAGAATGGATTGAAAAAAGATCCGGAATTCAGCAACGCCGAATAGCAGGCGCCGATACGGCGGTATCTGATCTTGCTTCTTCTGCGATTAACAATCTTATAGAAAGTTATGAGGTTGACCCAAATGAAATTGAAGCTTTGATACTTGCTACTGCCACTCCGGATCATATGCTGGCGCCAGCAGCGGCAATGGTCTGCGAAAAAAGCAATTTAAAAAACGCATTTGGACTTGATGTAAATGCGGCCTGCAGTGGTTTTTTATATGCATTGGAATTAGCAGGAAGTATGATAGAGAGCGGTCGTTATAAGAAAATTATTGTCGCCGGAGCAGACAAAATGAGTTCTATAGTAGATTATGAAGACCGGTCTACCTGTATTTTATTTGGTGATGGAGCCGGAGCCGTATTGCTTGAAGCATCAGAATCTCACTTTGGATTAATGAAATCAAAACTTCATACAGACGGCAGCGGTACTTCTTCGCTTTTAGTGCCGGCAGGAGGTTCAAAAATGCCGACAGGAATGCAGAGTCTGCTTCACCGGAATCATTATATAAAACAGGATGGATCATATGTTTTTAGAAAAGCGGTGGCAGCGATGAATTCCGTTAGCCGTGAAGTTTTAACCAATAACGGCTTTACTACAGGTGATATCGACTGGGTAATACCGCATCAGGCTAATCTGCGGATCATAGAGGCGGTAGGTTTAGATTTAGGTATCGATAAATCCAAAATAAAAGTCAATATCCAGAAATACGGCAACACAACTTCTGCAACAATTCCTTTATGTTTATGGGATTTTAAAGATGATTTTACAGCAGGACAAAATTTACTGATAACAACCTTTGGTGCGGGTTTTTCCTGGGGAGCAGCCTGCATAAAATGGGGCGTTCTCAGAAATAGGAAATCTTCATGCAAAACGATTCAGGAGCAGGAAAACGAATTGTTAATGTATTGACAGCAGTAAAAACATTGGGTATGAATAACATCACATTTACAAGAGAAGAACTTTATAAATTGGTCTGGGAGAATCCTTTAAATCAGATTGCAGTAAAGTATAATATTTCAAAATCGGATATTAAAAAAGCCTGTATTACTATGAAGATTCCTTTGCCGGTAAGCAGTTATTGGAGAAGTTTTAATTTAAACTCAAAACCGCTTCCTGCTTTGGCAGATGTTTTTTTAGAAACAAAAAGTGTTGAGATTCCACTCAATGACAAGAAAAATATTCTAAGGAAATCCTTTAATTCAGGACCCGATTTTGACTTAGCCGTACGTATTATAAACGATCCTGATTTTCCTTTGCATCTGTCTGATAAACTCCTAAATCCCTGCAACGTAATATATGAAACTAGAAGAAATCATATTATAAGAACTTCTTACGGAGTTTTTTCGAATGTTAAATCTTTGAAACTGATTACGGCTGAAGACAATTTTGAACGGGTGCTTATTTTTCTGGATGCTTTAATTAAACTTTTAAATTTCAGAGGACAAAAAGTAGAAATCAATCCTGATGGAACTGGACTGTTTTTTTTAAAAGACGGAATTAGTACTGAATTCTATCTGCGCGAAGGATGCAGAAAAATATTTTGTAAATCGTCTAATCGGGAACGAACTACTGAATTTACGGGACAGTTTATTGTTAAAATCAAAAATGAAAATATCCAGAGGGAATGGCGCGAAGTTGATATCTTAAAAGAAAGCAGCCTGGCAAGAATCGCCGCGATTATCGAATTCGCTGGAACCGAAACAAAGAGGTCGTTTGAAAGTGTGTTGTAGAGAGATACCTTTTTCAGATACTTACCAAAACCAGATTGAGATTATTAGCCGCCATCATGAAAAAATACTTCATTTTATTACTCTTATCCTTCTTTAGCAGCGGTTATACTCAAATTACACTAGATAGAGATTCCATTCATAAAATAATTACCGGACTTCCGGCATTTTCAATCTACAAAGACAATTATTTTGTGACAGGAATGCAGCTGGGCGAGACACCGACAAGAAACAATATGGACGCTAAGTTTCAATTTAGTTTTAAACAGCGGTTATCCAATAAACCCGAAATATTTGGTGCCTATCTCTATTTAACTTACACACAAAAATCGTTTTGGAAAGTGTATAAAGCTTCTAGTCCGTTTGAAGAAAGCAATTATAATCCCGCTTTGATGCTCCTCAAACCAGTTTTTCGTGATAATCAGTTTCTAGGTGCACTAACGTACGGAATTGAACACGAATCAAATGGACGTGACAGTATTTATTCCCGAAGCATCAATATGATTTCAGTTGGTTTTACAAGAGTATATTCTTCGCAGTTCAGTGTTAGTGTAAAGGCCTGGCTTCCATTTTTACTGGACAATAATCCGTCTCTGCCAAAATATATTGGCTACGCTGAAGGACAGCTGCAATGGATTTCATCTAACAACAGATTGTTTATAGATGTTGCAGTAAGAAAAGGGGCCGGTTGGAATTTCAAAGGCAGCATGAATACAGGAATCAGTTATAGAGTATCAAAAAAAGCAAATCAGCTTATTACCCTCCAATGGTGGCAGGGGTATAGTGAAAGTCTTATCGATTTTAGATCTGAAAGAAGTATGATCCGTGCAGGTTTTATTTTGAAACCAACTGTTTACCGTTTTTATTGATATGATTGTCTGCTTAAGTGTTTCTCTGCTCATGCGAAGCATATAAATTTCTGCCTCGTGAGGGAAAAGTGTAAACTTTGGTCTGTTTTTTTAGCGGCTTTAAATATGATTTAGGATGAATTTAGGATTTAAAAATAGGCTGGCTTCGCATACGAATCAGATATAACCGTATCCCAGGGATTATCGTTATACTCTTCCATCAGCTGGCTGGCAATCTCTGAACCCGCTTTAGTTTCATTGCAGTAATAACTTATGCCGTGTAAAAATTCGCAGTCAAAGTCCGGCTCGTCTTCCTGCTTTTGGTATAAGTAAAGTAATTGGGTGGCATGCTGCTGTTGAGAAAGAAGCATATTTATTAAATTCACATCACTTGTATTATTCGATGATGAGGCATTCAGATTTTTATTTGTAGATTCAGCTGGTTTCATAATTGCTATAGTATCAGGGTTTGTATTTATGATCTGCATGCAAAAATAGAGGACACCCTAAGCATTTTAATTATAGAATTCAGCTGTGGATTTATATAATTTGCGAGCCGGCTGGGAATAGAATTGGCATGAAAAAGGGATTTTTTTGTCATAAGAACCAAGAAAGCCAGAATAATTGTCTCTATTAATATTTTTTTTCAAAAAATATCACTGAAAAAGCTGGCTCTAATGTTGTTTTGGCAGAAGGTAAACGCAAAAAAAACATCCAGAGGATTTAGAAAGCAAGGAGAATGAAAAAGATTAATTTAATTTAATTATACTGTGACATTAGGGTCACATTCTGGAAGAATTACTAAGCTGGGATTCATACCGGCATCTTGGCTGAAGTGTAGTGTAGAATTTTTTCCGGTCTCTTGCAGCCTTGCAAGTCTCATGTGATAGAATTTTTGTATCTTTCATAGGTAAAATAAAAGTATTGGAAAATCTGCCTTTATATATTGCTGTGTTTTTTGAACTCACGACATTGCTCACCCTTATGCTGTTTTTAGGTGCTGTTAGGAATTCAAGTTCTGCATCTGTTCGACAGTATTCTTTTAAAATTTTCATCGGCTTGATATTATGGCTTTTTCTGCAGGCTGTTCTGGCGCTGGAAAATGTTTACAGTTTCCATACTGAACGGTTTCCTCCTGCTATCCTGGTGTTCGGCATTTTTCCCGCAATTTTTACTGTATGTGTTTTATTTGGCACTAAGAAAGGACGGCGGTTTGTGGATAGTCTTCCGATAAGTAATCTCACCTTTTTGCAGATAGTAAGGGTGCCTGTCGAAATTATTCTATACCTTCTTTTTCTTAACAGAGCGGTTCCAGAACTGATGACCTTTGCGGGAAGGAATTTCGATATTGTGGCAGGAGTGACCTCGCCGTTAATTGCCTATTTTGTACTGATTAAAAGGAGAATAGGAAGCTGGGCGCTGCTGGTATGGAATTTTATTTGTCTGGGGCTGTTAATCAATATTGTCATAAACGCTTTTTTGTCTGCTCCCTCGCCAGTACAGCGATTTGCATTTGACCAGCCCAACATTGCCATACTGCATTTTCCTTTCAGCTGGCTGCCTGCTTTTATTGTACCTGTGGTTCTGTTTGGGCATCTTGCCTCGATCAGGCTTCTGCTAAAACATCTTTCAAGAACTAGAGAAGAAAGTAATGCAGAAAAGGCTGTCAGAAACGACAGCCTTTAAAGACTAATAAAATAAAAATGTATCCTAAAGTTTTACTTTCCTGATTGGCTTTCAGGGTTCATAATAACTTCAACGCTACTTGAACTATCCAAAACGTGCTTACTAAACTGCTGAATAGTTTTCTGATTAATTTTAGAAATTAAACTTTTATATTCTTCATCCGTAGAAAACGGAATCTGATTTAAACTGTAATTGTATAAGGTTGTCGCCCAGAAAGAGTTGGTTTTAAGAGATTCCTCTCTGTTCTTCAACAATGCTTTTTTAATGTCTTCCAAATCATTTGCATTAACTGGATTTGATTTTAAATCGTTTATTTCTTTCCAAACAATCTGCATTAATTTTTCTTGTTTGTCAGGATTGCAGTCAAAAGATAAAGCAAGGCTGAAAGTAGGTTTTGGAATAATTTCGAGATTACCGCCAACATTTACGCCATAACTGCCGCCTTCTTCTTCTCTAATAGTCTGAAGAAAACGTTTCGATAATAATTCGCCAATGATGTACATCGTCATGGCATTTTCTTTAGTATATTCTGTTTTGCCAGTCAGATTTAGGTAAACAGTACTTTTAGCAACTTCCATTGGACGATTAAAATGTACGACTGTTTTTCCTTTTTTCGGCCCTATATTATGATCTGTAAAAGTTTCTTTTAAAGCAGGATTTGATTTTAAATTGCCAATGTATTTCTGAATCATTTCTAAAGCATTATCAGGAATGTTTCCAACAAAAACAAAAGTAAAATCTGATGCATTTTTAATTCGGTCTCTGTAAACAGCTTCTGCTTTTTGTAAATCTATATTCTCCAGAAATTTGTCATTGAAAATAAAAGTCCTTGGATTATTGTTTGAATTGGCTAAATCAACAGCATCTTTAAACGCATTATCATTATCTTTTTTAATCGTTTCCAAACGGTTTTTATACTGCTCTTTTAAGATATTGAAAATATTCGGATCAAAACGAGGAGCCTCTACAGAAAGATAAAGCAATTGAAGCATCGTTTCGAAATCGGCTTTATTGGAACTTCCTTGAAAACCTTGTGTATTCTGACTAATAAAAGGAGCAGCTTGTGCTATTTTACCCGTAAGTTTTTCTTTTAAACCTATATTATCAAAATTGCCTAAACCAGATGATCTGGCAAGTACAGTTGCGATTTCGGCAGAAGCCAAATCTTCAGTTTTAATTAAAGATTTTCCTCCTTTAGCAAAAGCAGTAAGAACAATTTGATCTTGAGAATAGGTCGTTGGCAATAAAATTACATTGGCGCCATTTTCTAAAGTATAACCTTTTGCAGCAGTAATTCCTGGAACTTCAAATGTCTTTTTGATGGCCGCAGGTTTTAATTCTTTGGCAATTAAAGGATCATTGTTTTCTTTTTTAGTGTACGGTTCCAAAGTCTTGTTTTCGACTTTCTTCATAACTTGTACAAGAGCATCTTTAGTTGGAAAATTGGCTTTGTCTTCTTCAGAACCTGTTACCAAAAGGACTTGGTTGTTTGGTTTCTGAATGGTTTTTACATAAGCATTTAATTCCTCTAAAGAGATACTTTTTATTATACCGACAATGAGTTTGTAATCGTCATCAGCAGAAAGAAACGGTTTTGCTTTTAAGAAATAATTCGTCAATTTTTCGGCCCAGCTGTCGTTATCAACTTTATCTTTATTGCTGATAAAATCATCATAAGAGCTTATGAAAAGCTTTTTAGTTCTGTCAAGTTCAGCCTGCGCAGCGCCATAACGTTTTAAACGTTCCGCTTCTGTATAAGCTTCTTCAAAAGCTTCAAGATTTTTTCCTTTTTTTGGCCCAGCCGAAATATTAAAAGAAGTATTTAATCGTGAAATCGGTTCAAAATAAGCGTTAAAACCTAAAGCGCTGCTTTGATTTTTTAAAATTAATTCTTTAAAACGGTTGTTAAGAATACTGGTGTAAAAAGAATTCATCACATTTTTTCGGGTCACAATACTGTCTTTTACCAAAGGTTCGTCCAATACATATTGTAATGTAATTGTAGTTGAAGAAGCTTCTTTATCAGAGGCAGTTCCAAAATACAGTTCGTCGTGCTTCGGAATTGCCTCGTAGTTTCTTGGAGCTGCTTTTTTTGCTAACGGTATTCCAGAAAAAATAGTTTTTACTTTTTCTTCCATTGCTTTTACGTCAACATCTCCCACAATAATTACAGCCTGTAAATCGGGTCTGTACCATTTTTTATAATAGTTTCTTAATTCAGGATATTTGAAGTTATTGATGATATTTAAATCACCAATAACATCTCTTTTGCTGTATTTTGAGCCTTTGTATAAAACCTGATCCGTCTGCATTTTTAAACGGAAATCACTTGTGCGGCGCGTTCTCCATTCTTCTCTAATAACGCCTCTTTCGGCATCAATTTCTTCATTAGTTAAAGAGAGAGAACCAGACCAATCGTGCAAAACCCAAAGTGTAGAATCGATTAGTTTTTCGTTTGTCACAGGAACAGTGCTTATGTTGTAAACTGTTTCGTCCTGAGCTGTATAAGCATTGATATCTTTTCCAAAACTGACACCGTTTTTCTCTAACATTTTAATGATGCCTTTTCCTTTAAAATGTTCTGTTCCGTTAAAAGCCATATGTTCCAGAAAATGCGCCAATCCGTTTTGATTGTCGTCTTCCAGAATAGCACCAACATTTTGAACAAAATAAAAACTAGCTCTGTCTTTTGGTTCTTCGTTATGCAGGATATAATAGGTTAAACCGTTTTTTAATTTTCCAGCTGCAACGTTTTTATCCAGCGGAATTGTGGTCTTGAACTGCGAAAATGCGCCTTGAAAAGACAAGGCCATTAGCGCAATGATGATATTTTTTTTAGTATTCATTTTTGGTGTTTTTTTATCTTCTGTTTCTTCTAATTAATAGGAAAGCGCCGCTTAATATTATCAATAAAGGAAATAATCCGATGAAAGCTATTTTGCTAATAAATACCTGATTTGAAGTAACCGTAATCTTTTTATCTGTTTTTAAAGGACGAGTGGTGTCAATAGGATATTCATAATTGCTGAACCAGCTGAAAAGATCGGTTACAAATTGAAATGTTCCAGATCCTCCACGTCTTAACTCAGCATTACCCATAAAATCAGCATCTCCGGCTACAATTATTTTTTGTGATTTTCCATTAATCTTTCTCGTTAAAGCTACCACTAATGGAACTGATTTTTGAGAAGGTTGTGTTTTTAATTCTTGAGGAAAAGTGGTAATACCAGTTTGATATTCCCAAGCTGGCTGATTGTTTGTTTTTAAAAGAGGTGTTACTTTAAATCCTGCTTCTTTTGCTATTATAATACCGCTGCTTCCTAAAAATGGAATTGGATTATTGTTTCGAGAAAGTTTTATTACTGTAGAATCAATATTTTTTTGAAGTTCCGTTACTAAGAAATCCGGAGAGTTTGTTTCACTTTCCTGTACTAGAGCTTTTTTGGTAAAGCTTAGTCCTAATTTTTCAGTTAAAGAAGCCAAAGCAGAATTTGTTTCAGGTTCACCCAAAAGTATTATGTTTTTTCCCTCATCAATATATTTTACAATTCGGTCAACAGCGCCCTGACTAAGTTGTGTTTTTGGATCTGCCAGAATTAAGACATCTGTATCAGCAGGAATATTTTTTGCATTGATATCAATCGAAGCAGTATCAAATCCCTGATTTACGAGTGAATTTCTAAATGTGATTTCGTTAGCAAAGGTTTTATAGTTTTTATCACCATTTTTTTCAATGCTTCTTTCCATATTGCCAGATGTAAAAACAACTTTTGCTGGTCCGTTTACTAAACGTTTAAATGCAGCAGAAATCTCTTTTTCAAAAGGGGATCGAAACAAGTCGTCGTACATTCTTAAGAATGTTTTCTTTCCGTTATATTCAACAGTTCTAACAACACGGTTTTGTTCTGGTCCTAAATCGATGATTTTTTTAATTTCGGCAGGAGAATATAATTTTTTCAATTTCATATCCTGAGATTCCACCATCTTTTCTGCGAGCTGTTTGTCATTCAATCCCGGATTTTGTGCATACAAGGCTTCATTTGTCGAAGTATCATAATAATAGACATATTCCATTTCGATTTGCGGTAAAAAACGGGTATATTTTGAAAAACTTGCAATATCTGAATTTTGTGCATACGGCATTGCTACAAAATAGTTGATATCCAGTAAGTTCACATAAGTAGTTATTTTAACTGGTCCCTCTATTTTATCGACAATTTCTAAACTGCTTTTGGTTAGGGTATTGTCTTTGTTACGAGTCATATCCTGATAAAAAGTTAGAGGAGCTCGTGAGGTAATGTAACCTAATGACAATACAACAGTTATTAATAGAGTATATTTTAGAACTCTTTTTGAAAGACTCTGAGCATCTCTTCCTGTTTGTAGTTTATAGATGCTAAGTACAATAAACAAGGCACTTACCAGAATAAAATAAAATACATCTTTAGAAATAATTAACCCTTCAAGCATTTCATTTGCACGTCCTGCGATGGATAAGAAATATGTGATATCTTTTACGATTTCTACATCCTGCCAAAGTTTACCAATAAAGTTTAATCCCGCCAAAACTACCAGAGTACTGATTGCGGCCACAACTTGATAAGACGTAAGGCACGACATAAAAAGTCCGATTGCGGCATAAGTGCAAACCAATAAATACAAACCAATTAGTCCTGAAATAACGAATTTAACATCGAGGTTTTCAATAGAAAATCCAGCGATAATAACCTGAATTCCGAGAATTGCAACAAATAGCAAACAATAAGCGGCAATGGCTAAATATTTACCTAAAACAATTTCTTTGATTTTTATTGGAGAAGAAAGTAAGAGTTTAATGGAGCCGCTGTTAATTTCACGACTCACTAAACCCATTGTCAATAATGGAACATATAAATATAAGTAATTCTGCATTTCAGTATAAAGACCGCTGAATCCTGAAAATATGACCTGGGACAAGTTGTCCATTTCCTGACCTATTTTTTGCGCTTTTTCAAAACGTTCAATAGAATCAAAGAATTTCCAGCTTGACTGGATTGAAAATATTACTAAAACAACCCACGCCACTGGTGAGTAAAACATCGTGTTGAGTTCTGTTTTAGCAATTCTATATATTGTTTTCATTTGTTTATTTTTTTAAGAAAGAATAGCGTTTTTAGATGGGGCTTTTTTAGATAATTGGGCAAAGATTTCGTCTAATGAAACTTTTTCAAATTGAATTTCACGAAGTTTCCAGTTGTTGTGAACACTGGCGGCTACAATTTTTTCAGCAATTTCCTGTGAGCCGCTGAAAGTAATTTGGACTTTTTTAGGAGTTAGGTAAACAGCTTCTGTTATTTCCGAAATTTCTTTGAATGCCTCAACAGCCGGCGGATTTTCAAAACTTGCAGTTAATTTATCAGCTTCGATATAATTGTTAAAAGCGTCAAGCGTATCAGAAAAAACCATGTGGCCATTTTCAATCATTCTGATATCCTGGCAGGTTGCCTGAACTTCAGAAAGAATATGAGAAGAAAATATCACAGCTTTGTCTTGGGCTATTTTCTTAATTAAATTTCTAACCTCTAAAATCTGATTTGGATCTAATCCGTTTGTTGGTTCATCAAGAACTACCAATTTTGGTTCATGAATAATAGCCTGCGCAATTCCAACACGCTGTCTGTAACCTCCAGATAAGTTTTTAATCAAGCGATGACTGAAATGCGAAATGCCGCATTTTTCCTTTGCTTTTTCTACAGCATTTCTTAAGTTTTCTTTTGGCACCAATCTTAATTGTGCACAATGAATCAGATATTCATCGACTGTTAAATCAAGATGAAGTGGTGGGGTTTGAGGCAAAAAACCAATTAGTTTTTTGGCTTCAACCGGGTTTTCTTTCAGATTAATTCCATCAATAAAAATGTTCCCTTTGGTTTGGTTTAAAACCCCGCAGAGAATATTCATCGTAGTAGATTTTCCAGCTCCATTTGATCCTAGAAGACCTAGAATCCTGTTTTCTTTGATTTCAAAACTAATATTTTGTATTGCCCAATCCTTACTGTATTGATGCGACAAGTCCTCAACTCTTACAATTGTTGTTTCCATAGTGTTTTTTAAGGCGCAGGAATGTCTTAATTTCATTCCTGCGTTATTTTTTTAGTATTTAGTATCCTGAATTTTGTTCTAAGAAAGGATTCGAACGAATGGCTGTCTCTGGAATTGGATAAAAGGCATCTGTAGATTTCCAAATTTTATCAGACAGAACAGAAAGGGTTTCGTCAGTTTTTCCAGTTCTTTTAAGGTCTAACCAACGGTGTCCGTTTTCTGCAAAGAATTCACGTTGTCTTTCCAAAGCAATTAAATCCAATAATTGATTTGAATTTGTTAAAGTAGTATTGCCAAGTAATGCTCTGTTTCGGATTACATTAATATCCTGCTGAGCCCCTGTAATATTATTAGAATGTACTCTGGCTTCGGCTCTTATTAGAAATAATTCTGCTAATCGAAGTACCGTTGAGCGTTCGATAGGAGAGGCGCCAAATCTGTTTTTGTATTTCGTTGGAGCTACACCGGAAAGACTACCCTGCGTGCTGGTAACATTTCTTGTCCAGTTTATTTTTCGGGCATCATCCGTTTCAAATAACGTACTGCCGTTTCTCAATAAGAATGCAGCTGTATTTGCATTTAGAAAAACAGAAGATCCTTCATAACTGTAGTTTACGTTAAAATAAGGAATTTGTAAAATAGCTTCATTATTATTTGAAATAAAAGGACTATTAGTTGCTGATAATCCGGTGATAACGTTATAAGTTCCTGTTTCATTGATTACCGCTGTTGCATGGCTGGCTGCTTCGCTCCATTTTCCTAAATAAAGATTTACTCTTGCCAGTAAAGTTTCAGAAGCCCATTTAGTAGCTCTAATTCTTTCATTATCATAATTAGCGTAATTTGTTGGAAGATTTTGCGATGCTTCTGTCAAATCTTTAATAATTTGTGTATATACAACATCTTGAGAAGATTGTGGAAGCAAAGCTGATACATCTATATTAGTTGTCAATACCAAAGGCACATTTCCCCAAATATTAGTTAAATAAAAATAAGAGTAAGCTCTAAGGAATTTAGCTTCAGCTATCCATTGTCTGCTTTTGGCTGGAGTTAGCGAGTTACTTTTGGTTATTCCTTCAATAACATTGTTTGCATTATAAATGGTTTTATACAATTCTGTCCACATACTGCTCACTGTTCCATCAGTTTCGATAAGTTCATTGGTATTAGCAGTATTGGTTAAGCCACTAGCCAGTATAAGTTCATCTGAAGTTTGTCCAAGAATACTATGAACGTGATTATAGAAAAAGCCCGCCACCATACTTTGGTAAATTCCATTTACAGCGGCTTCTGTTGTGGCATCTGAGGCATAAACTGTTTCTGATGATAACTGGTTGCTCGGAAGATCTACTTCAAGAGCACTGTCACAGCTTGTTAATCCCAGTAAAATTGAAAACGAAAATGCAGCGATATATTTAGTTGAAATATTTTTCATGATTTTTTAGATTTAAAATGTAAACTGAGTTCCAAGAGTTATTGTACGTAATGGAGGCAAGACCAAACCTTGTGTTTCTGGATCTAGTCCTTTGTAACTAGTTATGGTAAATATATTTTGCCCTTGAAGTGAAAGACGTACAGATTGTAAATATTTCTTGGTAGCCTCGCTTAACGGAATTTGATAAGAAGCACTTACATTTTTTAATTTGATATACGACGCGTCTGTAATAACAGCATTTGAGCCGATGTAGTTAAAATAGCTGTTTTGGTAACCTGAGCTTAAGACATTTCCTTTTGCTAAATAATCATTGAATTCATCCACTTGAAAATTAGCAGTTCCGTAAGGATATCCAGGCTGCGTTCCTGTAGAAGCCATTAAAGTGGTACCTTCTTGTTTTACAAACTGAAATAAAAAGTCAAGAGTAAAAGCTTTATAGCTTATAGTATTAGAGATACCACCATAATATTTAGGATAGTTTGGTCCATAATATTTTCTGTCTCCTCTGCCGGTTTCTGCAAATCCGCTAGAGATTCTTCCATCTCCATTTGCATCTTCAAATTGAGCAATTCCGTTTGCATCAACGCCTGTGAAATTATATAAAAAGCGAGATCCCAAAGGTTTTCCAACCACATATTGAGAGTAATAACTAGTAAACTCTATTCCTGGAAAGGAAACCAGTTTATTAGAGTTGGTCGAAATGTTAAAAGAAGTTGACCAGCCAAAGTTTTTAGTACGAATATTGGTTGTTCCTAAAGTAAATTCCCATCCTTTGTTTTCAACTTCAGCAGGTAAATTTGCTGTATAAGTTGTAAATCCTGCTTGCGGACTAAGTGTATAGCTTACTAACTGATTGCTTGAAGTATTTTTATAATAAGCAGCACTGAAAGAAATACGATCGTTGTTGAAACTTAAGTCAAGTGCGGCTTCGAATTTTCTTGTTAATCCCCATTTGATATTCGGATTTGCAATTCTGGATGCTGTCATAGAAGGATTTCCGTTTCCATAAGTACGAGTGTCAAAAGTGTCAGCATATTGATAATCTCCAATTTCGTCACTTCCAATTTCTCCATAACTTGAACGAAGTTTTCCAAAACTTAATATTGGAATATTTTTCATGAAATTTTCTTGAGTGAAAACCCATGCCGCTCCAATTGAACCAAAGTTTCCAAAACGATTATTGGCGCCAAAACGAGAAGAACCATCTCTTCTAAAATTAAGATTTAAGATGTATTTGTTCTCGATATTATAATTAACTCTACTAAAAATAGAAATGTATTTATATTCTACAGAGCCATTGTTTGCCGTAACATTTTCTGCGGTAGCTAAATTACCAATCAGATTGTCTGAGCTGTAACCACTCGAATACACATAAGCAGGCATTTCGGATTTTCTATTTTGCCAGGAACCTCCAACAAGCGCCGTAAAATTACCTTTCCATAATGATGTGGTATAATTAAGCTGCGGTTCAACCGTAAAATTATTTGTGTTATTGGTTGATGTACTGTAAGATCTTGAAAAATTTGAATCATATCCGTTGGCTTCATTATATACGTGATTGCTGGCAGCGACGGGCATAAATTGTTTGGTCTGCATTTGCGCTCTTCCGTATCCTAAATCTGTTTTAAAAGAAAAACCTTTTGCTATTTCATATTGAAGGCTCAAACTTGTAATTAAGTTAAGTCCTTTATCATCAACTCTTTTTCCTAAAGCCGCAACCGGATTGATATCACTGAAATAATCAGGAGACCAATAATAGCTTCCGTCTGGATTGTATAATGGGCGGTTTGGTGCAGTGCTAATAGCATAGTTAGTAATATCAAAAAAAGGAAGCTTGTTGTTATCTGTGGCAAAAATTACCGAAGCACCAATTTTAAGTTTATCATCTAGAGTACTGTGATTCACATTAAAGTTAGTAGAGAATTTATCATAACTAAAATCTCCAGGAACAACAGTCGTTTCTTTATGATAAGCACCGCTTAATAGAAAATTAGTTGTTTCATTTCCTCCTTTTAATGAAGCGGAGTAATTATTAAAATTAGCTGTGCCGCCTATTAATTTTTTCTGCCAATTAATGTAAGCATTAGGATCCCAGTCTGTAAGAGCAATACCATTACTAAAATTAGAAGCCGTATCGCCATTGTTATCTAATGCTGTTTGCAGCATGTTAAGATAAGCTGGAGTATCAAGAGTTTTGATCATATGAGCTACTTCAGAAACCCCTGAATTTGTATTGATAGTAAATTCAGTTTTTCCAGATTTACCTTTTTTCGTTGTGATTAATACAACGCCATTTGCACCCCTTGAGCCATAAATAGCTGTTGCATCTGCATCTTTCAGGATTTCGATGCTTTGAATATCATTCGGATTTATAATGTTTAAAGGACTTGTAGACTTTTGAGCACCCCTAATTACATTATCATCTTGTACTTGTTGTTTAATATCATCACCAATGTAAGGAACACCATCTACGATGTAAAGAGGCAGGTTATTACCAGCAATAAAGTTTCTGCCTCGAATACTGATGTTCATATCACTTCCGGCGTATCCAGAAGTCTGTGTTACAAAAACTCCGGGAGTTCTTCCTTGAAGGGTTTGTAAAATATTGGTTACGGGTTGTTTCTCAATATCTTCGGCAGTAATTTTTACTACCGATCCAGTTGATGTTCTTCTAGTTGTGGTTCCATACCCAATAACTACAATTTCATCAAGTTTAGCTAAGTCGGGCTGCATTTTTACAGTAAGCGAAGTTTTGTTTTCGACCACAACATCCTGAGTTTTATATCCTAAATAAGAGAACCTTAATGTGTGCCTGCCTGCTGGCAGTTGAATGTAAAATCGGCCGTCAAAATCTGATATACCTTGTTTATTACCTCCTACAAGTAACACGCTGACACCGGGAAGCGGCTGGCTGTTTTCATCCATAATTTTTCCTTCAAGGACATAATCAGCATCTTCATTCTCTGTATTAGAGTTCGTTGCCAGCGCCTTTGGTTGCTCTTTTTTATAAATGACAACATTTTTATCAACTTGTTTAAAGACGAGGTTAGTGCCTTCAAATACATTGTTTAAAATATCACTTACACTTCGGCGTCCACGCGGGGTAGTTACTTTTGGGAAATCTTTTATGATTTGCGGCTGGTAGGCAAAAAGTAATCCCGTTCTGTTTTCTATGGTTTTAAACAGCGTCTTGATATCTTGGTTATGAAGTTCAATATCAACAGATATCGACTCCAGATTCTGGCCGCTCATTTCGGTAGCAAAGATCATATGAGTACCGCAGGTCAGTAAGAAAATGTGGAATAAACTGATTCGCATAATCATAATGGTTTTTTTTGACAGATGAAAAAAAGACGAATTTTTTTCACTGTCAAACATGGTTGTTTTACAGCGTAATTTCATAAATTTGCTTGTTTTTTAATGGTTACTGGATTAATTGTTAAAAATCTGAGCCATCTGGTGTAGGAGCTGGATGGCTTTTTAATTTGGTTTTTGGTTAATTGGTTTATCGCGTTTTTAAGGTTAATATTTATTTTATAAGCTTTCTAAGTAGGAGGTTAGTCGGCTTTTCTCTCTTTTTTATGCTTTATTCACAGCCTTTTCCGTCTAAAATAACTGTGCCTGTTTTATCATAACGATATTCTGTTTCTATAACACTGCTGATTACTTTCAAGACATGATCTAAATCTTCTTCGTTTAAGAAACTAGCTGTGATTCGGCAATTTTTAATTTTTTCATTCGAGATTAAAATCTGCACTTTGTATTTTTGTGCTATTAAAGCAGCAGCTTCAGCCATATTTAAATCATCCAAAATCAGGTAATTACTTTTCCATTCGGTTACAATAGCGGCGCTGACATTGTTTTGTTCAAAACTTAAAGTACTTTTATTTACTTTAATCTGCTGGTTTGGAGTAATTACGCCATATACTTTTTCCAGATGTCCAACCTGAACTTTACCGCGTGCAACTGTAACTTCAATATTATCTGAAGAATTTTGAGCATTAATATTAAAAGCAGTTCCCAAGACTCTGGTCTGAATTTTACCAGTATGTACGATAAAAGGTTTTTGAGCATTGTGTTTAATATCAAAAAAAGCTTCGCCTGTTAATGTAACTTCACGAGTTTTGGAGCCAAAAGAATTCTGGTCGTATTTCAAGGTACTGTTATCGTTTAACAGAACCGTACTGCCATCAGGAAGATGAACCAATTGTTTGCCGCTAAAGTCAATTAAGGTATTTTGCGCTGCCACAGCTGGTGCTTCTGGTGCAATGGTTGGAACCGTTTTTGTTTTAAAGAAGAATGAATTTCCTAAAGCAATTAGTAAAGCAATACTTGCTGCTGCAAAAAGCGATTGTAAAACCACCTTTCTTCTTCGCTTTTGATTTAAATCCACCACTTTAGGTTCGTTTTGTGGTTTAGATAAAATGTAATTCAGAATATCATCACTTTGTTTTTTATCCATTACATCTGTAACATAATCACTTCTCAGCATATCATGAATTTTTTCTTTAAGAAAATCATCATGCTTGCCTTGCTGAATGATCTCCATCATTTGCTGCTGTTCGGCATCAGATAGATTGTTCTGCAGATAGCCTTCAAATAACTCTTCGAACTTTTTTTGCTGCATTTGTCTCGTTAATTAAATTAGTACTTGTTTGTAAATGATAGTTTGGAGTTTTTTTTTTTTTTTTTTTTTTTTTTTCAGACCCTTCTAATTTTAGGGATAAGAACATAGTAACTTATGTTCCTTTTATATAAAGACCATTTAAAAAAGGGGAGGGAGTAGTCGAAAGTGAAAAAAAATGTAAAAAAAGAGAATTGAAGCTTTTTTGAAAGAAAAACCTTTAGTTTAAAACTTTAAAAATAACAGCAATGACATGAACATATTCATGTATGGAGAAATTTTAAGACGTATGAATTTTAAAGCCTGAGCCATGTGTTTTTTTACTGTCTCAGTTGAGATTCCTAAATCTTCTCCTATTTTTTGATGACTAAGACCATCTCTTTTAGCCATTTGATAGACTTTTTGCTGTTGAGGAGGTAATTGTTCTACGATTTGATTTAAAATAGTATTGTACTGCTCATCTTTGATATTGCTGTCAGTATCAATAAAACCAGCTTCTTTTTTATCGAATTCAGTTATTTGACTCGTTTCTCGAGCTATTTTTTTAATTGAATTGAATAAATGATTTCGCGATAGGATAAAAAGATAATTTTCAAAATGAGTTACTTCAGCTAAGTTTTCTCGATTCTGCCATATTTTTAAAAAGATATCCTGAACGGCTTCTTCTGCCTGAATTTTTGATTTTGTAATTCGTAAAGCAGTAGCGTAGACATTGTTTTTATACAGATTGTACATACTCGTAAACGCAGGCTCGCTTCCTTGAGATAATTCAAGAAGAAGTTTTTTTTCGTCTATATTCGAATTTTGAGCCATGTTTTTTATAACAATCAATTAAGCAATATTATTTATTTTTTTTCAAATGAAGATTATTTATCGATAACAAGCCCCGAAAAATGTTATTTTACTATTTTATCATTAAAATATTAAATAATTGTAAAAATAAATAACGCTCTTTTGCATAAGATTCAATGATGTGAATTTTTGATGTTTGCTATATTGTAGGTTAAGTCTTGTTTTAATTGAAAATTGAGCAGAATAGAATTAAAATTTCATTCTTTTTTGAAGTATATTTAGAAAAAATATAGATTTGTCTTTTTTTTAGACCCATCTTTTTTTATCAGAAAATTATTCAATCTTTAATTTGATTTTTAATTATGAAAAAAAAGTTGTTTTTAATACTCAGCTTAAGTTGTAGTATTGTTTTTTCGCAAACAATCAAAAAACCTTTGGTTAGTGCGATTACTTTAAAAGATCTTAAAACAGATATGTACCAAATGGCTGGCGATCATTTTAATGGGCGTGAAGCTGGTACATTAGACGAATTAAAAGTATCGGTATGGCTGGCAGAAAAAGCCAGAGAAGCTGGAATGTCACCGGCAGGAGACGACGGTACTTTTTTTCAGTTTTTTGATTTATACAGACATCAGGTTACCAGCAATTCTAAATTTAAAATCGGACAGAAAGAGTTTAAACTATGGAAGGATGTTCTGGTGGCTGAAACGACAAACAATAAGGTCGATGCGCCTCTGCTTTTCTTGGGGGATGCTTCGGCAGAAGAAATCAGGAAAATTGATGTAAAAGGAAAAGCCGTTGTTGTAATAGCTTCTAAAGAGGGTATTTTAGATAATATTTCGCTTTTCGAAAGACGTTATCCGGGATTTGTCAAACAAAAATATTATGAAGATTTAGCTTATAGAGGTGCGGCAGCGCTTATTATTGTTGCCGATGAATTGGGAGAAAAAAGCTGGTCTCAGGTTGAACCTCAAATGAAACGAGGCGTTTATGGCATTGAAGGATATCGCGACAAAATGCCTGTTCCGCCTAGAATGCCTGCTTTTTGGGTTCATAATGATCAACTGGAATTCTTAAAAAACACAAAAGAACGTCTAGTGGCCGAAGTAGTTTCAGAAACTTATAAATATCCATCCGTAAATGTTGTTGGAAAAGTGGAAGGAACAGATCCTAAATTAAAAAATGAATATGTGCTTTTCAGCGGACATCAAGATCATGATGGCGTAAGACAGAAATATGGACAAGATTCAATCTACAATGGAGCAGATGATAATGCAAGTACTTGTGTAGCCATGCTGGCTATTGCGAGGGCTTATAAAAAACAACCTGCAAAAAGAGCTGCATTATTTGTATTTCATGGTTCAGAAGAACGAGGATTGTTAGGTTCCAGCTGGTATGCTTCACATACAACAGTGCCTGAAAAAGACATCATTGCCGTTTTGAACGGCGATATGATAGGAAGAAATGACATTAATCAAGCTGCACTTTTGGGTTCAAGTGATCCGCATCAAAATTCTCCTGATCTTGTGGCTGCCGCTAAAAAAGCCAATGACGAAGGACCAAAATTCGAGCTCGATAAACAATGGGACAGACCAGAACATCCTGAATTTTTCTATTTTAGATCAGATCATTTGCCTTATGCTCAAAGAAATATTCCTTCAGTTTTTTTTACAAGTGTGCTGCACAGTCAATATCATACTCCGATGGATGAATCGGAAAATATTGATTTTGCAAAACTGCATAAAATGACAGATTGGATGTATAGAACAGGTTGGATTTTATCTAATCTTAATCTAAGACCAAGAATTTCGGTTATAAGTAAAGTAAAGCAATAAAAGAAATATAAAATAAAAACTTTATCAAAAGCATCTTCGGATGCTTTTGAACTCTTATCTCGGATTTACAAATAAATCTATTTGATTTTCGGAATTTTTAGCTTTTTGGGTGAGAAAAAGTATAAAGCCAATACTTATTGATTGCTGTTCCAAGGTGTTAAAAATTGGTTTATTTTAAAAAGGCTTTTGACGTTTTGCTGTTAAGAAATTATAAGATTATATTTGCGCATAATTAATCTAAATAAAAATAATTGCAACAAATGTTTCTTAAAAGCCATATGAATTTAAAATTCCCATCCTTTTTAACTGTTTTATTTTTTTTAACCCTTAATTTAAATGCGCAATCGCTTCGTTTAAAGATTGAAAATGAATCAAAAAGTGCTATTGTAAATGCCTCGATTTCCTCCGGTAATAAAACTATTGGAACAACAAATGCCTCAGGTGAGGTTTCTATTTTAATTAACGCCATACGAAACAATACGGTTTCAATTTCAGCTCCAGAATATGAACCGCTATCTTACGTTTTTTCTGACCTTCAAGAGAAAAATACCATTTTCATTGTCTTAAAAAGTGAAAATGAACTGCAGGAGGTTGTAGTGACTGCAGGAAGAAAACAAGAAAATATTGCTACAGTTCCTTCTTCTATAACCATTATGAGCCAAAAGGAAATACAGACACAGAGTAGTATTAATACCAATTTATCTTCTATATTAGGAAACGTAGTGCCAGGACTTGGTACAACAACGAACAAAGCAACCAACTCAGGACAAACTTTAAGAGGACGCCAAGTTTTGGTTTTGATTGATGGAATTCCGCAGTCGACACCTTTGATGAATGGTGCTCGTGATTTGCGTGTTGTCGATGCCAATGCAATTGAACGTATAGAGGTGATTAAAGGAGCGACTTCTATTTATGGAAACGGTTCAGGTGGAGGTATTATCAATTACATTACAAAAAAAAGTCCGTTAGTTGATAGTTTTCACGGAATAACAACTGTTGGTGCAACTTTTAATCCAATACATAGCAAAGAAACTTTTGGTTATCGAGTTTCACAATTTTTCAACGGAAGAAAAAACAAATTCAGTTACGTTATTGGAGGAGTTTTTGATTACACTGGACTTCAAAGAGATGCTGATGGTAAACCTTTAGGACAAACAGATGGCTTGTCTAATTCTTCCCAGTCTAATGCTTTTGTGAAATTAGGATATGACATGGATGAGCATACCAGCTTTAATGTGGTCTATAATTTTTACAGCAGTACTCAAAATGCTAAATATATCAGTCAGGCTGGTGTATATGGGCAGACTCCTACAATTGGAGTACGAGGGACAGAACCTGGTAAAAATGCCGGAACGCCTTTCAATCATAACTTTATGTTTACTTTTTCGAAAAACAATTTATTTAATAATACACAATTGGATGTTTCAGCTTATTTAAATTCTTTTCAATCTATGAATCGTTATGTTGCATCGGCTACAGCTTGGTACGGTCCGGGGCAAACGATGATTAATTCTAATAAAAACGGAACAAGAATTAATTTGAATACTCCTTTTACAGTCGCTTCAATGCCTTTGGAAGTAACCTATGGTATTGATCTCTTGAATGATGTTACGTTTCAGGATTTAGTTGATGGACGCGTTTATATTCCGAAAATGGATATGTTAAATATTGCTCCTTATGCACAGTTAAAAGTAGATGTTTTAGAAAATTTAATTTTTAAGGGAGGATTGCGTTATGAAAATGCGACAGTTCGAGTTAAAGATTACAATACAATTGCTTCGGGACCAGGAAATCAAGGAAGTATTTTTGTAGAAGGAGGTAATATTCCTTATAACGCTACGATGTTCAATGCCGGTCTTCGTTTTAATAAATATGAAGTTTTTAATCCGTTTGTGAGTTTTTCTCAGGCATTTGCAATAAATGAATTAGGTAGGATTTTAAGAAGTGCAGAAGAAAGCACTATTGCGAGTTTAGAAACAGACCCGATTATTACAAATAATTATGAAGCTGGTTTTTCCAGTAAGTTTTACAATTTTAATTTGACAGCTGCTTACTACATAAGTACTTCAAAACTGGGAGCTAATTTAGTAGAAGTTGATGGTCGTTTAGTTGCGCAGCGTGAACCTGAAAAGATTCAAGGGTATGAAATAACTTTAGATTATAGATTTTCTCCTAAATTAAATCTTGGAGGAAGTTATTCCTATGTTGAAGGAAAAGCAGAGTTTGATGGCGGAAGCACTGTTTACTTAAATGGATCCCGCATTGCGCCGCCTAAAGCAACTGGTTTCATTACTTATACTCCAACTTCTGATTGGTATTTGCAGCTGTCGTGGGTAAATACAGGTTGCCGTGATCGTTTTGAACCAAATGCAAATGGAAGATACAACAATAGTGAAGGGCCAATTTCGACAGTCAATCTGCTAAATTTTGCCGGAAGTTATGCCTTTAACAAAAATTGGACATTGAACTTAGGGATTGAAAATTTATTAAATAACAGTTATTATTCCACTTTGAGCCAATATCGCGCTGTAAATGCCGATTATGTTATGGGGAATGGTATGACAACCAGCTTAAATTTACGTTATAAATTTTAAAAAGAAATCACTCTGGAAGCTTAGGTTATATTTGAAAACCGTATTTCGAAATAATGGCATAAATTAACAAAACGTTTTAAAAAATATAGGCTTATTGCACCTTTGGCCCGGACTTACATCCGGGCTAATTGTTTTTATCGTTGCCCTAACAGGAAGTATATTGGTCGTTGAAGACGAATTAGACGCGTTCTTTAATACTGAATTTTATAAAGCAGTCAGTGTTAGTCAAAAAAACTGCTGGTTAATGGCGGTTTTTCAAATATAAAACATCTCTTGAATTGATCATCGAGCTGTTTCTACAGACTTTACGATTTATTATGAATAATAATGATGGGATAAAAGTTCATCAAAATATTCAGTTAGGGATATTTTTTATCTAATGTATTTTACTTTATCAGTGTAACGTATTGGAGCTTGAGGATTTTCATCAGGATATCCCAAAGCAAGTGTTATGGCGATTTCATAATCTGAAGGAATATTGAATAAATGGAGCAGGTCACTATTGTTGTCAAGATTCAAAAAAGGAACGATTCCGCCCAGCGGACAACTGCCGAGGTTATTTGCGTGCGCCGCCAGCATAATATTCTGCAGCAAAAGACCGCAGTCTAGTAAAGTAGGCAGTGTTCCTGTGCCCTTAATTGCTTTTGCAATTATAATCAGAACGGGAGCATGGTAATTTATACTATGATTTTCAGGGTCTTTTATTTCTTTTTTTTCAATCCTTAAGTAGTCAGTATGCCGCTTGGAAATTTCTGCAATTATTTTGGGATTTTGTATAACCCTCAGTTCCCATGGCTGCGAGTTTACAGCGCTTGGAGCAAAAATGCCGCACTTCAATATGGTATCGAGTACTTCTTGTGGAATATCCTGATCAGTATACTTACGGATAGATCTGCGTGTCAATATATTATCAATGATAGAATCTTCGCTATTGCCGTCATATATTGTTGGTTTAGCCTTAGGTTCTTTGCAGGCCGATGCCAGAAACGGCAGACTGCCTAACAAGCCTAACGTTCCTAATGAGCCTAAAAAAGAAGATCTGCTAATTGTTTTTTCATCCTCTCGCATAAGGTATAATTGTTTAGATTGTAAGAAATTTTATTACTCTTTTTTCAAACTCTTTTTCGTAGAAAGCCAGCAGAGAATAGACCCCGTACAGACCAATAATGCACCCTGCCAGAAAGACAATCCCAGAGAGGCAGACAAAAGAAAAGAAGAAAGCAGGGATGATAAAACAGGTGTGAAATACGACGCGCCTGCCAGAACAGTAACGTTTCCATGCATAATTCCTATATTCCATGCAGCATATCCAAAACCCATAGCGCATCCGGCAAGCAGGAGATAAGTTATGGATGAAAAACTAAAATCCATAGACGACTGGTCGAAGAGAAAAAGGTATTTGATCCATAACACAGCGGCAGTGATCATAAAAAAGAAAGTAATGCCATTGGCACCATTGGAAATACGGATGGTCACAACGCAATATCCAGCCCATAACAGCGCTCCTAAAAAAGCCAGTCCATAACTTAAAGGATTTTTTTCAATGTTTGACATCATTTCGGAAACATTAAATCCTTGTTCGCCGCCTAAAACCCAAACTATGCCCAGCATTGATATCAGGATGCCGGGGAGAATGAGCCAGTTTGCTTTTTTCGAAGTAAAAAGAACGGCAGCTATCATTGTAAAAGTGGGCCATAGATAATTGACCATTCCCACTTCTATAGCTTGTCTGCTGTTTTGTGAATAGCCAATTGATAATGCCAGACATAACTCGTAAGACACCATTAGTAAGGCTCCAAAAATTAAATATTTTTTTGAGAATTCTGCCAGCGGCTTCCATTTTATAGTAAAGAATAAAAATATAGAGGCGGTAGTGTAAATCATCGCCGCTCCAGCGGTTGCTCCAAAAGAATGGCTGACTTCCTTGATTAATCCCACAATGGAGCTCCATAGAATAATGGCGCAGAATCCGATAGCAGTGGCTTTTGATTGTCTGATCACGTCTGCTTTTTTTATAATTGCTGTAATTCTTTCAAAATAGCTTCTCCAACTCCCTTGGCAGAAAATGGATTCTGACCTGTAACCAATCGCTGATCTACAGTTACATGAGGTTGCCAAGATCCTGAACCTTCCCATTTTGCACCACGTTCTATCATAGTTGTTTCAATAAGAAACGGCACGATATTTTCGAGTTTCATTTCTATTTCTTCTTCATTTGTAAAAGAGTTTACTTTTTTGCCTGCCACCAAATATTTTCCATTGCTGAGTTTTATATTTACCAATCCGGAAGGTCCATGACAGACTGCGCCGACAACACCGTTGTTTTCATAGATTTTTCTGGTTATTTCCTGCAGTTCGGCATTATCAGGAAGATCCCAAACCGTTCCATGTCCTCCCACATAATAAACAGCCGTATAGTCCTCTGTATTTATTTCAGAAGGGATAAAGGTATTTTCTCTTTTATTTTTGTAGATTTCATTTTCTCAAAACTCTTTGTTGGTTGGTTCACTCAGATCAAAATAATCTACTGGAGATTCTCCTCCTTTAGGACTTACAAAATCAATTTCATAACCTGCGTCAGCCAGTACTTTCCAAGGATGGGAAAGTTCTTGAAGATGATAGCCTGTAGTTTTTTCTGTATTGCCAAGTTTACCGTGGCTCGTAAGTACGAAAAGAACTTTTTTCTTCATGTTTATTTATTTAAAAATGCAAACACAAAGTTTTTAATAAAAATACTTAATTCAAATGATGCAGGTCACAGCAATGGCGTGATGTAGATCACATCTACGAATTAGATATCCGGCTGAGGGTTTCTCTTGTAATTCCGAGATAAGATGCGATAATGGATTTGGGAAGACGCTCCATGAGCATGGGATACTGCTGGACAAAAATTTCGTAATGTTTTCTAGCATCATTGGAGAGCATTGAGACAAGGCGGCGCTGAAAAGCGGAATATGCACCTTCCATTTTTTTTCGAAAGAAATTGTTCATTTCCGGAAGTTCGCTGCAGAGCCTTTCCCTGTCCTCTAGTGAGAGCGCAAGGAGTTCGCAGTTTTCAAGGGATTCAATATTAAGTGTAGCAGGCTTACTTTTGAAATAGGCATCGTAATCGCTTACCCACCATTCCTCTATAGCAAACCTTATGATCTTTTCCTTTCCGTCTTCAAGCATATATGAAGATTTTAAGCATCCTTTAAAAACCCAGTATTCATAAGACGACAGATCTCCTGAACTGATGATGATGGTATTTTTTTTGATTTTCTTTATTTTGAAAAACGAAAAGATATACTCAAATTTTTCATCGCTAACCGGAGTAATTTTTTCTATGTGTTTCCTTAACGCGTTTTTCATTTTTTGGACTAATTGCATATTTTTGTCTAAATTATGAAAATTTTGCATAAAGGTTAAATCGCAAATCTTACCGGCTTTTGCTTTTTTAAAATAAACCATGCCGCGATTCTGCGATAAAACTTCAATGGATGGAAAAATTCAGAAATTCGCTTTAGTTTTTTGCGGCAAAAAAGGTATTGCCTTAAAACTGAGACAATGATGAAACGGCCTCAGTTTTCAATTTTTTTTGTCTCAAGCCGCATGGCGGAAAGCCCGCTGTTGGCGGTAGTTTATTTAATCACGGGTTTTTAATAATTCTTTGATAGCTGTGTCTAATACGGGGTCATTCATGTTTAGCAAATCATTTTGGGTATTTAGAACATGAATGTCAACAGGTGCGCCGATTCCTTCATAACAAATCATTTTGTTGTCGTAGTACCGCTCATTAGAGAGTGAAATAAGCCACCCATTTGGAAGTGTAAAACCATACATATTAGAGTAAATGCCGCGTGTGTTTGAACCGACAATTTTTACATTTGGCAGTTCTCTCATTATCGAAGCAAATAAATCTCCGGCGCTTACTGTTTTGTCATTCGTTAAGACTACTACAGGTTTTGTAAATTGAAAAACACCTTTAGGCTCAGTGTACCATGTTTCAAGCTGCCCAAAATCTTCATATCCTCCCTTTCTTATTCTTGTTTTTTTATGCATCCCAATTACTTTACCAGCTGTAAATCTGCCAGCAGCTTCATAAGCAAATTCATCATTGCCCCCAATATTATCTCTTACATCTACGATAATTGATTTCACATCTTTAAAACTTGCAAACAGCGTATCCAACAACTTACCTGCAACTACTGTATCAGGCACATTATCAGAATTTTGATCAACGAAACATCTGTTGAAACGCAGGTATCCAATACCATTTGAAGTCGAATAAGCAAACAGAGGTACATGATTAAATTCAGGACCTGCGTATTGCAGCGCTGTAAAATGTTTTTGCGATAAGGAAGAATTTACCATTTGCCAAAACTGATAACGTAAACTATCCGTTGGGAACTCTTTTACGAACTGCGAAGGTTTCACGGATTTGAATTGCTTTATTCCCGGAACGATAACATTGATATGATTGTCATTAAAAGGAGCCAGCATCTGAGAAAAAACCGTATATAAGGAATCATCAGAAGTATTGGCGTTTATCAGTGGTCTATATTTTTGATAGGTGGCATGCCAGTCAATATTCCTTAACTTAAAGAAAGCATAGTTGTCTTCAAAAGTATGCCATAACACTTCAAAATTTAATTCCGGTTTTGAAATAACAGTGTCTTTTGGATAGGATACCGGATTTTGGGCAAAGACAAAACTAACAGAAAGAGACAGCAATGCAAGGATAATTTTTTTCATTTTAAAATTTTTAATGTTCGTTTTTAGTTTCCATTTTCGAATAGCGGCGATAAGGCATCGAATAAGTCACCCGGCCCTGTCACAGTTCGTAGAAAAAACAAAACCTCTGGCAGCCTCTCTGTTGCTTTCTGTCTTGACAACTATCCATCTTGGGGCACTTTTGTTTTTTCTCAAAATTACAGGATTTAGCATTAAATACTGCATTTGCGGTTTGTTTATAAGAGGAGCGTTTACTGCAGCCCACTCTGATTTTCCAGCTTTTGCATAAAGTAAAATTACTCGATCGGCATGACATTAAATTGTACAAATGCGAACGGCATACTGTTTTTTAAACGAGAGGGAGTAATTTGGTATGTTTATCCTTTTTGGAGAAACTTTGGTAAATGGTACGAAAGTGTCAAATCAACTTTTTCCCTTTCTGAAGCAACAATTAAAAATTGTTTTTAAAAGCAATTCAGATAAATGACAGCTTAGTAATAACCAAACGGGTCGGCATCAGAGAGATTAAAAGTTTCTTCTTTTGATTTTTCCGGATTTCTTGTTTTAAAAAGCACCATGTCCCATGATTCTGCCGTAGTTTTATAAATAAGGAAGTTTTATGCGCTTTAATGAAAAGAAGTTTTTTCTGAAACATACTTATTCAAAAAATATGCAGCAATAGAAATTGCAAAATAATAGGATCTTATTTTGTTCAAGGACTTATTTGGCTAGGTTTGGCTTTTTGAAAACTTGAGGGCTGTGATACCAGTCTTTTTTTTGAAAAATCTGCTGAATTCTTCCAGGTTATTATAGGAAAGCTGTGAAGCAATTTCCGACACATTGTATTTTCCTGATTTTAAAAGCACTTTAGCCTGTGAAATTACCATATCTTCGATCTGTTCTTTAGCGCTTTTCCCAGTAAGCAGCTTCAACGAATTGGTTAAGCTTTGGGTCGTTACGTTGAGCCGCTTGGAATAAAATCCAACTTTGCGTTGGGTGAAAAAATTTTGAGCCAGCAACTGCTGGAAATCCGATACGATCTTATTCTTTCCGTAATTATAGCCGATATCATGATCTGCAGTCTTTGTTTTAAGACTATTCTCAGCTTCATACAGCAATATTATGATCTGATTTCTGATAATGTCTCTCCTGAAAGGATGCTTCTTATCTTTCTGTCGGGCTATTATGCCTGCAATGTGGGCCAAAAGTGCGGCAGAAACTTCTTTTTCTAATTTTAGATTAAATAGGCCGTTGTTGTTTAGAAAATGAAATTTCTCTATAAAATAGATGTTGTTGAGCGTCTCGATGAGAAAGCTTTTCATGAAAATTACCAAATGGCATCCATAGTCTTCAGATATTTCAAGCACCTCTATTATTGTTGCGGGTGTAAATGTTGATAAAGTGCCTGCTTCAATGCAGACTTCCCCGCCATTCAGCCGCACTCTAACAGTGCCCGACGTGCATAGTGAAATCATATAAAAATCCTGACGGACGGGAAAATACCGCAAAATGTTGTGGACGGGATCATTGGACGCGTAATAATCTCTGGTGTCCCATTTTATATTTTCTCCTAATGTAATTTCATCAATCGCTAAATTAGGGATATTGCGGCGCATACTATATTTTTTTTGTCAAATTAAACACTTTTTTTGTCAAAAACAGCATTTTAATAGGTTGTATATTTACATGAAAGAACTAAGAACAGGATTAGCTGCAGAACTTTGCGTAAGTTAATTTTTAAGGGGATTGGGAATTTCCGGCAGCTGCAGAATGCGCATTATCGGCATAGATCCTCAGTTTCCTTAAAATCTTAATGGTCGAAAAATCTTAAAGCGGTTTGCTGCTAATACGACAGATTACAAATTTTAATAGAATACAAAATGGACAGACTTAAAGAAAAAGTAGCGCTCATCACAGGGGCGGCAATGGGAATGGGAAAAGCAACTGCTGAACTGTTTGCAGAGGAAGGGGCAAAAGTTATTGTTGCTGATTTTAATGAAGAGGAGGGAAACAATGTTGTTGAACAGATCAGAGCAAGAGGCGGCCAGGCAGCTTTCTTCAAAGTTGACATTTCAGATGCAAAGCTAGTGGAGGCAATGGTGAAATTTACTGTTGATACTTATGGCAGGCTGGATTGCGCTGTGAACAATGCTGCGCTAAAACCAGATAATAATCTGTTTGAGGATCTGGATGAAGAATATTTTGACCGTCTTCAAGCGGTTGATTTAAAAGGGACGGCACTCTGCATAAAATACGAACTCCAACAATTTATGGCACAGGGAAATGGGGGATCAATTGTTAATATTTCTTCAATAAATGCCTTTAAACCCACTTCAGGAAATCCGGCATATCAAGCTTTCAAACACGGTATCGAGGGATTAACCAAAGCCGCGGCGTTTGAATATGGTGTAAAAGGAGTTAGAATTAATTCTGTAGCGCCAGGAGCAATTAGAACTCCAATGCTTGCAGCAGCCTTAAAAAGTCAGGGATTGACTGAAGAGGATATTCTTCCTCAAATGAGTCTTGTTGGACGCTTAGGCGAAGCAAGAGAAGTTGCGCAGGGAACTTTGTTCTTAAGTTCCGATGACGCCAGTTATGTTCACGGGACAGTTTTACACGTTGGCGGCGGGATGGAACTGATCTAATCCCTTATAAGATTTGGTAATGAAATAGTGACTTGAAAATACAAATTTAGACAGCAGTAAGCTCGTGTTTACTGCTGTTTTTTATTTTTGTGTTATTTTGACTCTCTACTTGCCGATGCAGAAATTAGCAAAAATATTCCCCAGTAATTCATCGTTTGAAACCTGACCTGTAATAAGTCCAAACTGATACAAAGCTTCTTTAATATCGAGAGCAATTAAGTCACTTGAAAGATTGGTTTCGAGACCAAATTTAACTTTTTGTATTTCATCCAGTGCTTTTAGTAAAGAATCGTAATGTCTTGTATTAGTTACTATTGTTTCATTATTTCTTAACGCTCCGGTGTTTACAAACGAAAGCAGTTCGTTCTTCAATTCGTCAACTCCGATTTTTTGCTTAGCTGAAATTAATAAAAGTTTTGCGTTTATATTTTCAAGATTAAGAGTGATATTCTGAACTTCATCTTGAGATAAAAGATCTTTTTTGTTTACCACAATCAATAAAGGTTTTAGCGGATATTTGTTTTTAATTTGTTCGATTTCCGAAACAAATTCAGAACTTGATGCTTTAAATTTTAAACCGTCAAATAAATAAATGACAACCTGTGCCTGATCAATTTTTTCGAAAGTTTTTTTAATTCCGATGCTTTCTACAACATCTTTTGTTTCCCGGATTCCGGCAGTATCGATGAATCGGAAGCCTACGCCGCCAATTACCAGTTCGTCTTCAATCGTATCGCGGGTTGTTCCTGCAATGTCAGATACAATTGCACGTTCTTCATTAAGTAAAGCATTCAATAATGTTGATTTACCAACATTTGGCTCACCGACAATCGCTACCGGAATTCCGTTTTTAATTACGTTTCCAACAGCAAAAGAATCGATCAGACGTTTTAAGACAAATTCTATTCGGTTTAATAATTCGTGAAACTGGGTTCGGTCTGCAAATTCAACATCTTCCTCTGCAAAATCCAGTTCAAGTTCGATTAGAGAAGCAAAATTTAAAAGTTCTTCACGCAGTTTTGCAATTTCGTTACTAAACCCGCCGCGCATTTGCTGCATGGCAATTTGGTGCGATGCTTCGTTGTCAGACGAAATTAAATCGGCAACAGCTTCTGCCTGCGATAAATCGAGTTTTCCGTTTAAAAAAGCTCGTAAAGTAAATTCTCCCGCATCGGCCATTCGGCAGCCTTTTCTCAGTAATAGCTGAATAATTTGCTGCTGGATATAGGTTGAACCGTGGCAGGAAATTTCGATAGTATCTTCGCCTGTATACGAATTAGGACCTTTAAAAACAGAAACTAAAACTTCATCGAGTGTCTTCTCGTTATCTATAATATGTCCTAAATGAAGCGTATGCGTTTTTTGTTTGGTTAAATCCTTGTTTTTTATGGATTTAAAAACCGAATTTCCAATAGAAATTGCCTCAGCTCCCGAAATACGGATTATGGCAATGGCACCCGCTCCGGAGGGTGTGGCCAATGCAACTATAGAATCTTGATTTATCATTTTGCAAAGGTATGAAAAAGGAATAAAGTTCTAAAGTCAGGAAATGCAGGTAAATTTCAGAATATTCCTTAACTTTATTAGAAAATCATTAATTGTTAAATTCCTGATAATTGTCACGTCAGTTTGCATCGATAATGATTAAATTTGAGTAACAACCTATAATCTGAAATAAAATGAAAAGAATACTATTCCCAACAGATTTTTCTGAAGCAGCAACAAATGCGTTTGTTCATGCATTAGAATTTGCAAAAATTGTCAAAGCCGAACTGGTTTTACTTCATACATTTGAGATTCCGGTTTATGATAGTCAGTTTTTCCCTGAGAATTATGCTTCAATTTACAGTTCAATCGAACTGGCTAAATTTGAAATGTTTAAAGATGAAATTCCAAAACTTCGTGCTATTGCAGCCGAGAGAAATCTCGAAGAAATTGTAATAAAACACCGTTTGATGGATGGTGATTTAATTTACAACCTGAGAAATGCCGTAGAAGAAGATCAGATTGATTTTGTAATTATGGGTACAACAGGAGCTTCTGACTGGACCAAATTCTTTACAGGATCTAATACAAACTCTGTAATATCTGAGGTAAATGTACCGGTTCTCTGCGTTCCCATTGATGCTCCGTACAAACGAGTAAAAACAATTGGTTTTACAACACGATACCGCGATAAAGATAAAGAGGTGCTTCGTAAAATTTTAAAAATCGCTAAAAAGACAGATGCCAAAGTAAAAAGTTTATATGTAAAATCCTCTGATACTGATGTTTCTGATGCGACAATTAAAGAGTGGGAAAAAGAGTTTGAAAATGAAAATGTAGAATTTCTGGTTCTGCCAAGCAATGAAGTTAAAGAAACCATTCTGGATTTTATACTTTACAAAGATATTGACATTTTAACCACGATTACCCATAAACGATCATTCCTGGAAGGTCTTTTTGATTCAAGTTTCAGTAAAAAAATCACAAAAGAAGTTTCTGTTCCCGTTTTGGTGATGCATGAAAAATAATGTGCTTTTTTGAAAGTGTAAAACTTATATTTGTATTTCATTAAATTAATAAAATGGACGCATACAAAAGTAAAGTTGAGCATTATTCAAAAGTTTATACAGCAATCAACAAAAGATACAACAGCATAAGTATTTTAAGGCTTTTAAGCATATTTCTTTGTTTGTTAATGGTGTATTATTACATCAAAACCAATGAAACTCTTTACGCCGGCTTTGCTTTTCTGTCTTTTGTTGGTTTTCTTTTTTTAATGAGGGTTCATTCAGCTTTATCTTTTAAAAAAGAGCTGACCAAAGCCATTCTGAAAATTAATGAAGATGAGATTTCATACTTGAAAAGAGAAAAACTTTCTTTTGAAAACGGAATCGAATTCAACGATTTTCATCATCCGTATGCTTACGATCTGGATATTTTTGGTGAACATTCGCTTTTCCAGAATTTAAACAGAACAGCAACTTTTATTGGCAAAAAAACATTAGCGTTTAAGCTATTGAATCAGTTTTCTAACGAAACGATTCTTAAAAATCAGGAAGCCATAAAGGAACTTTCTGCAAAAATAGACTGGCGTCAGGATTTTCAGTCTTTGGCAATTGTCAGTACTGACACGAAGCAGGCTTATGATTCAATATTGTTCTGGAAATCATCTCAAAATAATTCTTTATCTAAAGTTTTAGCTGCATTGTCAATTATAATGCCAGCGGTATTTTTTGGCTTTTTGACAGCTTATTTTATTACTTCAAAACCTATTCTTTTATCGTACCTGAGTTATGTTTTTATAGCCAATCTGATTATTCTGGGACAATCGTTAAAACGAATTAAGTCCGAAATAGCAAAAGCAGATAATGTCGATAAGATTATAAAACAATACAGCCTTTTGGTTCAGAAAATTGAATCGGAGAAATTTGAATCTAAAAAATTAAACGAATTAAAAGAACAGCTGGTTTCTAAAAATGCATTCGCCAGTTCGCATTTAAAACAGTTATCCGAGTTATTTTCGAGAATGGATACGATTAACAACTTTGTTACGGCGATTGTTTTTAACGGATCATTTTTATTTAATCTTCACGTTTTGAGAGCGCTTTTAAAATGGAAAGAAGATTATTCTGAAGAACTGGAAAAATGGATCAATATTATTGGCGAATTTGAAGCTTTAAACAGTCTTGCCAACCTGGCTTATAATAATCCCGGTTTTGTTTTTCCGGAAATTAATTCTGATTATAAAATAGAGTTTAAAGATTTAGGTCATCCGTTATTAAATCCGAATGGGCGGGTAGGGAATGACGTTGTTTTTTGCCCTCAGTCGTTCATGATTTTAACCGGCTCTAATATGTCCGGAAAAAGTACTTTTTTAAGAAGTTTAGGAATCAATATGGTTTTGGGAGGTATTGGATCAGTTATTTGTGCTTCAGAAGCTAAAATGCACCCACTTCCAGTATTAGTTTCAATGCGTTTGTCTGATTCTTTAGCTGATAGTGAATCGTATTTCTTTGCCGAAATTAAACGTTTAAAACAAATTATGGATGCTCTCGAAGAACGCCCGGCTTTTGTTCTTTTAGATGAAATTTTAAGAGGAACAAATTCTGATGATAAACGAAACGGTACAATTGAAGTTGTGAAAAAAATCATTGGTAAAAAAGCCATTGGAGCCATTGCAACGCATGATATTGAAGTCTGTCTGACTACAAACGAATATCTGGATATTTTAACCAATCAATGTTTCGAAGTGGAAATTCAGAATAATGATCTGCATTTTGATTACAAGCTAAGACAAGGAATCTGTAAAAATAAAAGTGCCACTTTTCTGATGCAGAAGATGGGAGTGATTTGATTGTAGATTCTAGATTTTAGATTGTAGAATTTAGATTGTAGAATTTAGATTGTAGAACTTGAAAATTGGAATTAAAAAAATGCCTGAAATCATTTTGATTCTCAGGCATTTTTTTTGTCTCTTTTTTCTTGAAAATTTTATTAGAGAATCTGTATTATTTAGTTTGAAATTCGATAAAATATCTTTTGAAAAGAAAAATTTGTTATAAAAAGTCAAAATGACAATAACATTGTAAAATATGGTATTTGATGATAATTCTGTTTTATTTTAGCAATAATTTAATAATTTATTAAAATAAAATTTTACTAAAACGTTTTTGTAAGTTTCGTTTACATATATTTGTGATGTAATAAAATTTCCACTAATAAATTACATGCCAGATGAAAAAGATTACAATTAGAGATATTGCCAAACAGGCTCAGGTTTCTATATCTACCGTGTCTTTTGTTATCAATGGAAAAGGCGAAAAAATGGCAATAAGTCCTGCTGTAATCAAAAAGGTACAGAATGTGGCTCAAAAACTTCAATATAAACCCAGCATGATTGCCAGCAGTCTGCGAACCGGAAAAACGAGATCAATCGGGTTGATTGTTGAAGATATATCCAATCAGTTTTTTGCAGATTTGGCAAGAGTGATTGAAGATGAAGCAAAGAATATCGATTACAGAGTTTTTTACTGCAGTACAGGTGATGATAACAACAGATCAGAAGAATTGATTCAGAGTCTTTTGCAGGCAAATGTTGAAGGTTTCATTATAACACCGACTAAAAACTTAGAGAAAACCATCAGCCATCTTTTAAAATTGCAGAAACCAGTTGTTTTAATCGACAGGTATTTTGCAAATCAAAAAGTAAGTCATGTTGTGATGGACAATTACGAAGCATCGCATTCGGCGGTTAAATTTTTGATCGGCAAAGGATTCAGGAATATTGCAGTTGTAAACAATAAATCCGGAATGGTCCAGATGAAACTGCGCGAAAAAGGGTATTCTGATGCTTTAAAAGAAGAAGGAATTTTTAACGAAAATCATATACTGCATTTAGATTACCAGATAAACGAACAAAACCGTACCGAATCGATTGTACATTTTTTTAAAGAAAACCCGATGATTGATGCAGTCCTTTTTTTGGCCAACTATTTAGGACTTGCCGGACTTCAGGCTTTCAGGCGCCTTAATTATAAGATCCCAGACGATATTGCAGTGATTAGTTTTGATGATCATGACAGCTTCAAACTGCATACGCCCACAATCTCGGTTATTGCACAGCCAATAGAAGAGATTGCCATTAAATCCATACAATTACTAATGAGTCAGATGACAAATTTTAGTGATTTTAAAGTAGAAAAAGTTCTTAAAACAGGAACATTGATTGTAAGAGAGTCTGTATAAGTCATACAGAAATTAGTTTAAAATTTAGGAAAGGATAAAGAGCATAAAGCTTTTTTTTACTCGTTTAACTAAAACGATTTAGTATCGCTTTGTCTTGTTTTAACTAGTATTTCAATCAGCATTTTTTAGAGTATTCATCAGGAAAGACTGAGGTGTAAACCATTTTCTCATAGTTCCCGGAACTTATGAGCAAGGCTTTCTGTGATTATATCGAGCCCAAATTTTTATTAACTATTAAAAAATCAAACAACAAACATTAACAAACAAAAATCAAGACAAATAACCAAAAAGAATGCTTATGAAACGAATATTAGCAGTGTTAGGAATGGTGTTGCTGAGCAGCTTAGGAGCCGCCGCGCAAAACCGATTAATAACAGGCGTTGTAGCAGATGCAGAGAACAAGGGAGTTGTTGCCGCATCAGTAGAGGTACAAGGAAAACCGTTTAGTGCCATTACAGATACCGAAGGAAGATTTAAAATGAATGTTCCGGAGGGAAAAGTGACCCTGAATGTTTCATCGATGGGATATCAGACTAAAACAGTTGTTCTTCAGGAAAATGAAGCCAAAATTACAATTGTATTAGCCGAAAGTACACAGGAATTGAAAGATGTGGTCGTAACTTCATTTGGAGTTAAAAAACAAAAGAAAAGTTTAGGATATGCCGTTGGTGAATTAAAAGGCGAAGAGCTGACAAAGAATAAAGAAATTAATCTGGGAAATGCGCTGCAGGGCAAAATTGCCGGAGTAAATGTTTCGGCTCCGGTTACAGGACCATCTGGTTCGAGCCGTGTTGTTATTCGTGGTGCTACTTCGGCTTCGGGACTTAACCAGCCTTTGTATGTGGTAGACGGAATTCCAATCGACAACAGCCAGCAGGGTAATGCCGGAATGTGGGGCGGGGCGGATAAAGGAGACGGAATGTCGTCTTTTAACCCGGATGATATTGCTACTATGTCGGTTTTAAAAGGTAGTGCCGCTTCTGCTCTTTACGGGTATAGAGGATCAAATGGTGTTATTTTAATTACCACAAAAAAAGGAAAAAGCGGTACCGGAATTGGTGTGGATTTTAGCACAAACTCATCGTTTAATACTCCGGTAAGTTTGTTGAGATGGCAGGATCAATACGGAACGGGAGCACCAAATGCAAGCGGTGTTCCAACAAGATTTACCAATTTGCAGGAACTTAGGGATTCGTACTATTTTGCATGGGGTGATAAGTACGACGGAACAAACTCTCTGGCAATCGACGGGTCTACAAGACCGTATAAAGCTTATGGACAAAATAATGTCGAAAATTTCTACAGAACCGGCTATTCTTTCAGTAATACTTTAGCTATTTCGGGAGGAAATGAAAGCACCAATTTCAGATTGTCTTTTGGAAATACTAAAGATGAATCGATAATGCCTGAAACGACTTTCAAAAGAAACAATGTGGCTTTGAGTTTAAATTCGGCACCAAATAAAAGAATTAATATAGAAAGCAACGCTCAGTATATTACCGAGAAAAGCCATAACAGACCGTATTTGAATGATTCGCCAAGAAATCCTTCTTTTCCTACTACTTTCATGAGTCCGGGAACAGATATTAGATGGTTAAGTAATCCGTATGATGCCAATGGAGGCGAAAATGATTTTCTGGGGGCAAACGTCTATCATACAAACCCATACTTTGCAGTTGCTTCGCCTTTAAATGATGATCTTAGAAAACGCTTTATTGGTTCGGCAAAAGTAACATACAATATTACAGATAAAATTTACGCCAAGGCAGTAGTGGGTATTGACGATATTAATTACGAATATACAGAGATTGAGCCTACAGGAATCAATTACAGTCCGGGCGGGGTTTTTGAAAACAGGGTCGAAAACCGTTCAGAATTTAATGCTTCGGGATATTTAGGTTATAAAGGTGACATTGTTAAAAATCTTTCACTCGATGCTTTTGTAGGTGCTAACCGTCAGGATAACCGATACAGTGGTATCAAGATGAGAGGAAACAATTTTATTGTTCCGTTTGAATATTTTTACGCGAATACACAGCCTGAAAAAACAGAAAAATTGTTTTCTAAAAGCGAAGTAAACTCTCTTTTTTATTCGGCAGATTTAGCTTATAAAGACTTCTTGTTTTTAAGTGTAACGGGACGTGAAGACTGGTTCTCAACTTTATATATAAATGATAACAGTACTTTTTATCCTTCTGTAAGTTCAAGTTTTATTTATTCTGAAGTGATCAAAATGCCGGAATGGATATCGTACGGAAAAATTAGAGCAGGATGGGGTAATGTAGGTGGTGCATTGCCAGAAGCTTATGCTCTCGCATTAACTTATATTATACCTGATGGGCAGACAGATTCATTAGGGCAGCCAATTTTAGGCGTGAATGGAGAGACGATTCCGAATAAGTTTCTGAAACCGTATAATGTAAGTACAATTGAATTTGGTTTTGAAAACACATTTTTCAATAACAGAGTAAGCACAGATTTGACTTTCTACAGCAAAAAAACAACGAATGATATTACAGATGCTGATGTTTCTCAGTCTTCCGGATATAAAACGACAAAAATTAACGTGGGTGAAATCCTAAACAAAGGAGTTGAGTTTGCTATAAATGTAAAAGCAATCAAAACGCCTAGTTTCTCATGGAGCGTAGGATATAATTTTGCTTATAATGACAGTGAGGTTCTTAATCTTTCGGATAAAATCACAACCAAATCATTAGAAGGAAACAGAGACGGTAGAGCTTCTGTAGTTTTAGAAAAAGGACAGCCTTTTGGAGTTATCAAAGCGTATGATTATTTAAGAGATGCTCAGGGAAATATTGTTCTGGATACAGACGGACGTTTCCTGAGAGGAGATTTAATTATTGCCGGACAAGGTGTTGCGCCGACATCTATGGGGCTTTCAAATGATTTTTCATATAAAAACTTTACGCTTTCGGTATTTGTTGATGCGAAATTTGGAGGGGAAATCTATTCGGCTACAAACCAGTTAGGAACACGTTACGGATTGTCTGAAATCACGCTTCCGGGTCGTGAAACCGGTATTGCCGTATCAGGAGTAGATGTAAACGGAAATCCGGTTAATACTACTGTTTCTGCTTACGATTACTGGAGAAGTTACAGCGATGTAACGTCAAACTTTGTATACGATGCCGATTTTGTAAAGCTTAGAGCGATTTCTTTTGCTTACAATTTTCCAAAAGATTACTTAAAGAAAACACCTTTTCAATCGGTTAGTTTAGCATTTTCTGCTCATAATGTATGGACTATTTATGATAAAGTGCCAAACATAGACCCTGAATCAAATTATTCTAACAGCAATGCACAGGGTATGGAGAGAGCTTCAATGCCTTTGACAAGAAACTATGGTTTAACTCTTAACGTTAAATTCTAATACCTGATAAAATGAAAAATAGATATATAAAAATAGTTTGCGCAGCGATTGCCGGTGTTTTGGCATTCACTTCCTGCGACAAAGGATTCGAAGAAATGAATAAGAATCCAAATGCTTTGACTGATCCTTCGATTAAATCGATGTTTACACTGGCAGAAATTTATGTTGACGGTCAGGATTATTCGAATACCAGAGGAAATAATATTTACGCGGCGCAGATTGTACAGCACTTTTCTTCGTTAAGCGGAGCGGGTTCTAAATACACCTATTCATCTGAATATTCTGCGGCTCTTTTTGGAGAAACATACGGAAAAGGGCTAAATCAGATTTTTCAGCTGATGTCGGTTATTCCAGATGCTCCTGAAAATTCAAATATGATTCAGGCCTGCAGAATCATGAAAGTCTTTCTGTTTCAGAAGCTGACAGATACGTATGGAGATGTTCCATATTTTGAAGCCGGAAAAGGATATAACGGAGGTGTTTTTGCTCCCAAATATGACACGCAGGAAGCCATTTACAATGACTTACTGAAAGAATTAGATGAAGCAGGAACTGCGCTCGATCCGGCCAAAGGTTTTGTAGGTGCAGCCGATTTATATTACCAAAGCGATGTGGCAAGATGGAAAAAATTAGCCAATTCACTGATGCTTCGCGTTGCCATGCGTTTATCAAAAGTTAATCCCGCCAAGGCAAAAGAATATGTAGAAAAGGCATATTCAAAAGGTGTTTTTACCTCCAACGATGACAGTTTGGTTTTAAGACACGAATCAGGGCCTCCGGGAGTAAAAACAAACCCAATTACGTCTGCCTGGGTTCGAAATGATTTAAACGGAGGAGAATCTAATATCAAATTCAGTAAAACTTTTATCGATTTACTAAAAAACACAAACGATCCCCGTTTAAGAATTTATGCCAAATTAGAAGCAGCAGGAGACAATACTCCGGCCAATCAGCAGGGACTTGCGAATGATGCTAAAGAATTTCCGGGAGGAGATAAAAAACTGTTTTCGGATCCAAACACTTCTACGGTATTACGTTATGATGCGCCTACGCTGATAATGTCGTATGCCGAAGTTCAGTTTTTATTGGCAGAAGCAGCTGTAAAAGGCTGGAATGTTGGCGGATCTGCTCAAACCTATTACGAAAACGGCGTGAGAGCCGCGATGAATATTCTGGCGATTTACGGAGACAAAGTACCTGCTGTTACGCCTGCAGAATACAGTACTTATATTACAACATATCCGTTTAAATCGGCGGGAACAGAAGCTCAAAAAATTGAACAGATTATTGGTCAAAAATGGATTCTCTTGTTATTTAATGGCTTCGAAGCATTTTCAGAATACAGAAGAACTGGTTATCCGGTATTAGTTCCGGTAAACGATCCTACGGGTGAAACTCAGGGAACAATTCCAAGGAGATTAATTTACGATCAGTCGGAACTTATTACAAACGCTGCAAATATCAGAGAAGCTATTCAGCGTCAGGGATTAGATCTTATGACTACAAGAATTTGGTGGGATAAATAAATTTTAAGTTGGATTGGTTAGTTAAAATAAGTCGGGTAAAACCCTGCCCGGCTTATTTTTAAATCACTTTTAAGATACTGACTACGAAGATTTACTGAACAGGAGAATGTCTTTTTTTCGCATAAGAATTACGCTTCTGCTGAAAAAGAGAGGTTGTTTTAAAAGTTAGTATAGCATCTCATGTTGTGTCAGAAAGCTGAAAAGAATCAAAATCAAATAAAAAAAATCATAAGAATTGAGCAGTATATAGAGAATATTTCTGAAGTTTTTTTGAGTTAATGACAGATTTAGGCCTTAAAAGAGAAGGAATGATTAATACAAAATGTTCCTTCTCTAACTGCCAATAAATTCCTTATTTTTATGCAAAGTTCTTTATTAAGATACTAAGGTTCTGAGTGATAAATTGACAAAGGTTTTCTCTGTAGATACGCACTGCAGTGCGTCTCCTTAAAGGTTGAAATATTCTTGTATAAAAAAGAATGAAATAAAAATAATAAATGATAAAATATAAAATAATTTTTAGCGGAATTTTAATTTTTAATCTGTTTTGCAGCAGTACTGTGTTTTCTCAAAAAAAGGATAAAGAGTTGTATAATTACACACAATATGCAGATCCTATAATTGGTTCTGCGGGGCACGGACATGTTTTTGTAGGGGCTAATGTTCCGTTTGGAGCGGTGCAGTTGGGACCGGTAAATATTTTTGAAGGCTGGGACTGGTGCAGCGGTTATAACTATGCCAGTAATACGATTTTAGGATTTACACATACTCATTTAAGCGGTACCGGAATAGGAGATTTAAATGATATTTTGGTGCTTCCTGTCAGCGGAAAAACCGATTTGACCAAAGGAACCAAAGAAGATATGGTAAATGGTTATGGCTCCTATTTTTCGCATGAAAATGAAGTAGTAAAACCCGGTTATTACAGCGTGTTATTAGATAAATACAAAGTAAAGGCTGAGCTGACGGCAAGTGAAAGAGTTGGTTTTCATAAATATACTTTTGATGATGCGAATGATTTCCATATTTTGGTAGATCTGGCAGATGGAATAGGATGGGACCGACCTGTAAAAACATTCATCAAAAAAGTCAGTGAGAACAAGATCGAAGGGTATCGGTATTCAGCAGGCTGGGCAGCAGATCAGCGGATTTATTTTGCAATGGAATTTTCTGAACCTATAACAAATATGGCAGTTTATGACAGCACGGCAACGGTTAAAGGAACTGCTGCAGAAGGTTTGAAAATAAAAGCGATATTAGACTTCAAAACATTAAAAAACAAGCAGATTCTGATAAAAGTGGGCATTTCTCCTGTAAGTTCAGAGAATGCTTCTGCTAATATAAAAGCCGAGATTCCGAATTGGGATTTTGAAGCCATCGTAAAAAAAGCCGACTCAAAATGGAATAAGGAACTCAATAAAATTCAGATAAAAGCCGACGAAAAAACAATGAAAGTATTCTATACTTCATTGTATCACACAATGTTTGCACCTTCTATTTTTAACGATGTAAACGGAGATTATCTCGGAACCGACAAAAAAGTCTATGAAAAATCAAACTTTACCAATTATACCACTTTTTCGCTTTGGGATACCTACAGGGGACTGCATCCTTTGTACACCATCACACAGCCGGAAAAAATCAATGATATTATAAAATCGTTTTTGGCGATTTACCAGCAGCAAGGCAGGCTTCCGGTCTGGCATTTAATGGGAAATGAAACCAATACCATGAACGGAAATCATTCGATAGCCGTTATTGCTGATGCGTATTTAAAAGGATACCGCGATTACGATGTTAATCTGGCTTACGAGGCAGTTAAAAAAACAGCCATGCAGACAAGAGAAGGAATGGATTATGTTCAGAAATTAGAATATATTCCGGCCGATAAACTTCTGGAATCTGTTGGAAATGCGCTGGAATATGCTATAGATGATTATTGTATTGCTTTAATGGCAAAGGCATTGAATAAAAAAGAAGATTACGAATATTTCACTAAAAGAGCCAATTTATACAAATTGTATTTTGATAAAGAAACTACTTTTATGAGAGGTAAATTAACCAACGGAAACTGGAGAACACCGTTTAATCCGCTTTCGTCTGCACACCGTAAAGATGATTATGTAGAAGGGAATGCCTGGCAGTACACCTGGCTCGTGCCTCATGATCCGTATGGTTTAATTGATTTATTTGGAAGTGAAGAGAAATTTTTAGCCAAACTGGATTCACTTTTCTTATTGACAGATAAAGTTGAAGGAGAAGATGTTTCACCGGATATAAGTGGTTTGATAGGACAATATGCTCACGGAAATGAACCCAATCACCATATTCCGTATTTATATGCGTTTGCAGGTCAGCCGTGGAAAACGGCAAAATTAATCCGTGAAATCGACGATAAATTCTACTCTGTAAAACCTGACGGATTGTGCGGTAATGAGGATTTAGGACAGATGTCGGCCTGGTACATTTTATCTTCAATGGGATTTTATTCGGTAAATCCTGCAAACGGAATTTATGTTTTAGGAAGTCCGCTTGTAAATTCTGCAGTGATTCACCATACAAAAAATGCTTCATTTACGATAAATGCAGTTAATAACAGCGCTTCAAATATTTATATTCAAAAAGCAGTATACAACGGAAAACCTTATACAAAATCATACATCACACAAGATATGATCGTAAAAGGAGGAGAACTAAAATTATATATGGGAAACAAACCATCTAAGACTTGGGGAGTTAAAAAAGAAGATAGACCTCAATAATTTAAGATTTCTGATTTTAGATTTTTAAGCAACGCTAGGTTTTTAAAACCTTGTACGTATAATATAAAGCCATTTCACAATTCACCATTTACAATTCACAAGAATGAAAATAAAGAGTTTAATTTTTTTAGGACTATTACAAAGCTTTTTTTTCCTAAATGCGCAGGTAAAAGTTACAGATCCGGTAGAATATGTAAATCCATTAATGGGAACGCAGTCTGTGCATAATCTTTCAAATGGGAACACCTATCCAGCAGTCTGCAGGCCTTGGGGTATGAATTTCTGGACACCGCAAACAGGAAAAATGGGCGACGGCTGGGCCTATACCTACACAGCTGAAAAAATCAGAGGATTTAAGCAAACCCACCAGCCATCGCCGTGGATGAATGATTACGGTCAGTTTTCTATTATGCCGGTTACCGGTAAAACGACTTTTGGCGAAGACGAACGGGCAAGCTGGTTCAGTCATAAAGCAGAAATTTCAAAACCATATTATTACAGTGTTTATCTGGCGGATCATGACGTTACAACCGAAATTACAACAACAGAACGAGCCGCACATTTTCAAATAACTTTTCCGGAAAACGAACATTCTTCAATTGTAATCGATGCGTTTGACAAAGGCTCTTATATCAAAATAATTCCGTCAGAAAATAAAATTATTGGTTATACTACCCGTAATAGCGGCGGAGTTCCTCAAAATTTCAAAAACTATTTTATAGTGCTGTTTGATAAAAAGTTTAGTACCACTTCAACATGGATTGATAAAAATCTAACCAAAGATAAATTGGAAGCCGAAGGATTTCATACAGGCGCAGTTGTTGGATTTGAAACTAAAAAAGGAGAAAAAGTCAATGTTAGAATTGCTTCGTCTTTTATAAGTCATGAACAGGCAGAACTGAACCTGAAAATCGAATTAGGCATGTCAACTTTTGAAGAAACGGTTTTGCAGTCTAAAGAGGAATGGAATAAAGTTTTAGGAAAAATTATCGTTGAAGATACTAATCCGGATCAGTTAAAGACTTTTTATTCTTGTTTATATCGTACAGTCTGCTTTCCTCAAAAGCAGTATGAAATTGATAAAGACGGAAAAATTGTGCACTATAGTCCGTATAATGGAAAAATACTTCCCGGATATATGTTTGCCGGAACCGGATTTTGGGATACTTTTCGCGCCTTGTACCCTTTACTGAATTTGGTTTATCCTTCGATAAATAAAGAAATGCAGGAAGGTTTAATAAATGATTACAAAGAAGGAGGTTTTTTACCCGAATGGTCAAGTCCGGGTTTTAGAAATGTAATGGTTGGGAATAATTCGGCTTCGGTAGTTTCAGATGCTTATATGAAAGGACTGCGAGGTTACGACATCAATATTTTATACGAAGCTTTGCAGCATGGCGCAAATAACGAAGGCCCAATGGATGCTGTAGGAAGAAAAGGCGTACAGTATTACAACACTTTAGGTTATATTCCGTATGATGTTAAGATAAACGAAAATGCTGCCAGAACACTGGAATATGCGTATGATGATTTTGCAATTTGGAAACTGGCAAAAGCTTTGAATCGTCCGAAGAAAGAAATCAATCTGCTTGAAAAACGAATGCTGAATTATAAAAAGCTCTACAATCCGTCCATTGGATTGATGAGCGGACGAAATAAAGACGGCAGCTTTCCTGCTGATTTTAATCCGTTTAAATGGGGAGATGCTTTTACAGAAGGCAACAGCTGGCATTACAGCTGGAGTGTGTTTCATGATATACAAGGGCTGATTGATTTAATGGGAGGAGAGAAAAAATTCGCAGCAAAATTAGACGAAGTTTTTACAACACCGCCCATTTTTGACGATAGTTATTACGGATCGGTTATCCATGAAATCCGTGAAATGCAGATCATGAATATGGGGCAATACGCACACGGAAACCAGCCGATCCAGCACATGATTTATTTGTACAACTACGCTGGTGAACCATGGAAAACACAATATTGGTCAAGAGAAGTTATGAACCGTTTGTATAAACCAACTCCAGATGGTTATTGCGGCGATGAAGACAACGGACAGACTTCTGCCTGGTATATTTTCTCTGCAATGGGGTTTTATCCTGTCTGCCCGGCAACTGATGAATATGTTCTGGGAGCGCCTTTATTTAAGAAAACGACTTTAAAGCTTGAAAACGGAAAACAGCTTATTATCAATGCACCTAATAATTCAGAAACGAACAGGTATGTAAATGAATTAAAATGGGATAATTCACTTTATACTAAAAACTTCATTAAACATTTCGATGTATTAAAAGGAGGCGAGTTAAATTTTGATATGAGCAATTCTCCAAATTTTCAAAGAGGTACGACTAAAGATGCGTATCCGTATTCATATTCAAATTCTAAATAAAAATATATGCAGTCACGTAGAAAATTTATAAAAAATGCCGGAATTTTTTCGGCAGGATTATTAGCGTTGCAAACCGAAGCTTTTGGATTTAATTCAGGTATTTTTCAATTTCCGTTGAAAGATTTTGTTACCAAAAGACCTCCCGCTGCCGAAAGAAAATTTACCAGTAAAGCAATTGAAGCAGCTATCGTACGTGTTAAAAAACAAATCGCCAATCCGGAACTGGCCTGGATATTCGAAAACTGTTTTCCTAATACATTAGATACTACAGTCGATTTTGAAATCATTGACGGAAAACCGGATACTTATGTTATTACCGGAGATATCGATGCCATGTGGCTTCGTGACAGTACGGCGCAGATCTGGCCGTATATACCTTTTGTAAAAGAAGACCCAAAACTGGCTGAACTGGTAAAAGGAGTTATAAATCGTCAGGCAAAATGCATTCTGCTCGATCCGTATGCCAATGCTTTTTATAAAGATTTTTCTAAAGAAAGCGAATGGAAAAATGACCTCACTAAAATGCAGCCCGGTATTCATGAAAGAAAATGGGAAATTGACAGTTTGTGTTATCCTGTACGATTAGCACATGGTTACTGGAAAGAAACAGGAGACATAAGTTTATTTGATGCAAAATGGAAAGAAGCCATGCTTTTGATTCTCCAGACTTTTAAAGAACAGCAAAGACTGGACGGAAAAGGTGGTCCGTATAGTTTTCAGCGTCAGACAGCCTGGGCTACAGATGGAGTTCCGCTCGCTGGTTACGGCTATCCGGTAAAACCCTGCGGTTTAATTGTTTCGACTTTCAGACCAAGTGATGATTCGACTTTGTTTGGTTATTTGATTCCGAGTAATATGTTTGCAATTGAAATATTGGGTTATCTGATCGAAATTTTTTCCCTTCCGGCTTTAAAGGATAATAATTTAGTTGCCAAAGCCACGGAATTAAGAGATCAGGTTCAGAAAGGTTTAAACGAACACGGAATTATAAATCATCCTAAATTCGGAAAAATTATTGCTTTTGAAGTAAACGGATACGGCAGTTTTCACATGATGGACGATGCCAATGTTCCTTCGCTATTATCGCTGCCTTATTTGGGTGCAATTGCTCCGGATGATCCATTATATCTCAACACAAGGAAAGTAGTTTTGTCAGAAGATAATCCGTTTTTTTATAAAGGAAAAGCCGGAGAAGGAATTGGCGGTCCTCATACCGGAGTTGATACGATCTGGCCTATGAGTATTGTTTTAAGAGCTATTACAAGCGTTGATGAGAAAGAAATAAAAGCCTGTATCAGCAATTTAATTAAAACCAATGCCGGTACCGGATTTATGCACGAGTCGTTTCATAAAGACGATGTAGCCCAATTTACCCGTAAATGGTTTGCATGGGCGAATACTTTATTTGGTGAAATGATTGTGCACACCAGCACGCATTATCCGCAGATTTTAAGAGATAAAAACATTTAAATCAGTAAACAAAACAGAGAAGAATGAATACATCATACGCCATTGGGCTGGATATAGGAGGAACCCATATCACGGCGGCAGTTATTAATAAAACAGAAATGAAAATGCTGGATTTTTCTCTGTATAAAGAATCATTTAACTCAAATCTTCCGGTTCATGAAGTAATGAATATCTGGAAGAAAGTAATCTGTACGTCATTAGAAAATGCAAATATTAAAAATATAACCGGAATAGCGGTCTGTATGCCGGGACCGTTTGATTATGAAAAAGGCATCTGCTGGATTAAAGACCAGTCAAAGTACGAACATTTTTATGGATTAAGTGTAAGAGAGCTGATCTTGGAAAGTCTGGGCTTCTCAGAAGATTTCCCCGTACTTTTTGAAAACGATGCTGTTTGTTTTGGAAAAGGGGAAGTTTTTAAACAAAAAGAAAATCTTTCTAAAAAAGTAATGGCTGTTACATTAGGAACAGGATTAGGAGCCTGTTTTATTGATAAAGGGATATCAGTCAGTTCAGGTGATTTGGTTCCAAAAGATGGTGAAATTTATAATCTTCCTTACAAAGAAGGCATTGCAGAAGATTATGTTTCTGCCCGAGGCCTTTTACAGCATTACAAATCTTTAAGCGGTATTGAACTTAATAGTGGTCTAGAACTCTATGATCGGGCAAAAAATGATGATCAGAAAGCGATTCAGGTATTTGAAAGAATGGGAGAAGACCTGGCGGCGGTTGTGATTCCGTGGATAAAAAGTTTCTCGGCGGAGCATATTATTATTGGAGGAAAAATAGCAAATGCTGCAGATTTATTTCTGCCATCATTCAACAAAGTACTAGAGGAAGCAGGCGTGAGAGTTTTGGTTTCAATTTCTACAGATAATGAAGCGGCTGCTTTATTGGGAGCTGTAAGTTCTCTTTGAGATTAAATAAATAAAAACGGATGAATAAATCAGTATTCATCTGTTTTTATTTTAAATATTTTAAAATTATTTCAATCCTTCTTTTATAGTTTGTACAAAAGCTTCAACAGGCTGCGCCCCCGAAACAGCATACTTTCTGTCAAAAACAAAAAATGGCACACCCTGCACGCCAATCTGCTGTGCTTCGTTAATATCACTATGAACTTCTTTTATAAATAAATCATCGCTTTGTAAAACGTTCAGAATTTCATTCCTTTCTAAACCTGCTTTTTCTGCCAGTTCGATTAACGTTGGACCGTCATTCAGGTCTCTTCCTTCAGTAAAATAAGCTTTAAAGAAAATTTCTTCTATTTCGTCGCCTAATTTTTTAGTTTTTGCCAATTGAATGATTCGGTGTGCTGTAAAAGAATTTGAAATAACAGCTTTGTCAAAATTATAATCCAGACCAACGCTTTTTGCGCGCTCTGTGACACCTTTATGCATTTCTTTAGATTGTTCCACTGTCATGCCTTTTCGTTCCGCTAAATACGTATAAACGTCTTTTCCGGGCTGTGGCGTAATAGATGGATCAAGCTGAAAACTTTTCCACTCGATTTCAAATTCGTTTTCAGGAAACTCTTTTAAAGCGGTTTCCAATTGTCTTTTTCCGATATAACAAAACGGACACATGATGTCCGACCAAATTTCTATTTTCATATCGTAAAGATAACAATTTTTGTTTCAAAGTTTCAGGTTTCAGGTTTCAGGTTTCAGGTTGTTGGATTAACCGCAAAGTTCGCAAAGCTTTGAGTAGAAACTTTGCGAACTTCGCGTAAAACTTTGTGTCTTTGCGGTAAGAAAACCAAAAGGTATCAACCTGAAACCTGAAACTTGAAACTTGAAACCTGAAACTTGAAAAAAAAATCATACAAACTAAAAAACCGCAATTCTCAGAAAGAATTGCGGTTTCTAGGTATAAAAAATGGTTGGTTAATAGCGATATTATTTTTTTTACAATGATATGTCTTTAATTCGAAACTAAAAAAAATCCCTGTAACAAAAAGAAGTTTTGATGTTAACTATTTAACATTACGGGCATTACAAGCATTGTTACGCTTTCGCCTTCTTCAAGACCATCAGCAGGAGTTAAGATTCCGGCTCTGTTAGGCAATGACATTTCTAACATGATGATATCTGATTGTAAGTTGGTCAGCATCTCGATTAAGAAACGTGAGTTAAAACCAATTTGCAAATCATCACCCTGATAATCACAAGTTAGTCTTTCCTCTGCTTTGTTTGAGTAATCGATGTCTTCTGCAGAAACATTTAGTTCAGCCCCTGCAATTTTTAAACGAATCTGGTGTGTGGTTTTATTAGAGAAAATCGCAACACGGCGAACAGAACTTAAAAATAAAGAACGGTCGATCATTAATTTGTTTGGATTTTCTTTAGGAATTACTGCTTCGTAATTAGGGTATTTCCCGTCGATTAAACGACACATTAAGATATAATTGTCAAATGAGAAAGTCGCATTTGAATCGTTGTATTCAATTTTTACTTCAGCATCAGATGAACCTAAAATACCTTTTAAGATATTTAAAGGTTTTTTTGGCATAATGAAATCAGCAACCTGAGATGCTTTAACATCTGCACGGGCGTATTTTACCAGTTTGTGAGCATCTGTAGCAACAAAAGTTAATCCTTCTGGCGAAAACTGGAAGAAAACTCCTGACATAACCGGACGTAAATCATCGTTTCCGGCAGCAAAAATAGTTTTGCTTACAGCAGTTGCCAAAACATCAGCAGGAACTAAAGTTACAGATGGTTCTTCAAGATTTACCGATTTAGGGAATTCCTCACCGGCAGCATATGCTAAAGCATATTTACCAGAGTTAGAACTAATCTCAACCGTATTGTTGTCTTCAACAGTAAAAGTTAAAGGCTGTTCAGGAAAAGTTTTTAAAATTTCAAGTAAAAGTTTTGCAGGTACAGCAACGCTTCCTTTACTTGTAGAATCGATTGATAATGTAGCAGACATGGTAGTTTCAAGATCTGAAGCCGAAACTGTCAACTCATTATTGTCTAGTTCAAATAAAAAGTTATCTAAAATAGGAAGCGTATTGCTGCTGTTAATAACGCTGCCTAAAACTTGTAATTGTTTTAATAAGTACGAACTCGATACTATAAATTTCATCGTCTTTTGTTTTATTTTTTGCTCTTTCTCTCAGTTTTTCTGCAACTAAGTAAGGTTTTACAAATATATCGTAAACATTCTTAGTTTCGCAAATTTTTTATTAACATCTGTCTGCTGTATTTCTTTTTTCTGATAAAAGTAAATAATACCCCGAATATCAGTAGAATAAGAATTGGAAGCCCGATAGTTATGAATTGTATTACAGTATAATCTTCGTAAACTTTTTCTTTATCTAACAAAGGCAGTTCAACATCTTTGCTTCTAATGTTAATAAGTCCGGTGTCATCAAGAAGGTAATTCACGCAATTCATCATGAAATCCTTGTTGTCATAAAGGTTTCCTGTTCTTTGGTCATAGCCCAGTTCAACCGGCATTCCGTTTTTGTCTACCTGATTTCTGGCAATATCACCATCGGCAACTACAATCATTTTAGTTGGTTTTCCTTTCGCCTGAAAAGAACTTTCTTTAAACGGCAGAATACGGTTTTCAAAAGCCGAGTGAAAATTCCCTTCCAGTAAAAGAGAAAGAACCAGGTTTCCTTTGTTCAGATAATCCTCTTTGGTAGTTTCTTCTGTTACCATGTTCAGATTGACTTCATGAGGCGTTCCAATTTTCTTTGAATACGGTGAAGATTGAACTAGAACCGTTTTTTTAATCCCGTTTTTCAATGTATCAATTGGGTTCGCAAAGTCAAATTTGATATAACCCAGATTTTTTACAATAGGATGCTGGCTCACCGGCACGACAAGCGGTGAAAACTTCCAGATAAACTGCTGGTATTGCGTTGCGCTTCCTTGTTCTCCTGTCGCCAGTTTTAAAGGACTGCCTTGTTCATCTTTTACTAAATCAGGATTAATCCTAAATCCGTATTTGAAGAACATATCATTTAAATTTAAATCTCTGGGATAAGCCAGAATTGCTCCGGTATCATTGTATAAACTATCCATATCCGCGGCAACCTGATCGATCATCCATAAGGTTTTGCCGCCATTTATGATAAACTGGTCCAAAACTTCTTTTTCCTCATCAGAGAAAGCTTCTGTAGGTTTTGAAATGATAGCCAGATCGTATTTTTTAAGCGCATCTAAAGTTCCATTTGGGTCTTTAGCAACTGAATCTAATGTAAAAGGTCCGATGTAATAGCTTTCTTTGATTTGTCTTAATAAGTTGCCGACATACCGTTCAGATAATTCACCGTTTCCTTTAATGATAGCCACTTTCTTTTGTCTGTCTTTGGCAACTTTGTTTATAGCATCAGCAATTGAATATTCTAAGTGCTGTATAGAACCCATTACTTTTTGGGTAGTTGAAGCTCCCATAATATTTTTTAGCAGCGGAATATTAACCTCTTTATTGTTGTAAACTGCTATTGCCCAAGGAAAAACCATTGCCTGAGATTGTTTTCCTTTATCGTCAACGGTAATGTTAACAGGAGTAAGACCTTTGCTGTACAAAGATTTTATCATGTCCATACTTTCCTCTTCGTTCTCCAGCGGATTCACGAATTCGAAATTAATATTGCTGTTGTAAGCCTGAAATTCTTCCAGTAATTGTTTGGTTTCCTGCTGTAAACGTCTGAAATCAGAAGGAAGATCACCCTGCATGTAAATCTTAATCGATAACGGGTTTTTAACCTGCTGCAGGATTTGCAGGGAAGTTTGCGATAAGGTATATCGTTTGTCTTTGGTTAAGTCAAAACGGTGAAAAAGAAAGCTTCCCAGTACATTTAAAACAATTAAAATTAAAATTGTAATACCTAATGTTTTTAAATTCAATTTATTAGATGTTTTCATTACGCTTTAAAAGATTTTAATTGATAAACGGTAAATGATAAAAATGCGATGCTGATGCTTAAAAAATAAATAATATCTCTTGTATCAATTACACCACGGCTCATACTTTTAAAATGATACTGCATTCCTAATGAAGAAATAATACCCGATTGTCCCGGAATTAAAGTTGATAGGCCTTCAAATCCAAAATAAAAGATAAAACACAGAAAAACAGCAATAATAAAAGCAACAATCTGATTTTCTGAAAGTGTAGAAGTAAAGATTCCAATTGCGGAATAAGAAGCAATTAAAAATAATAATCCAAAATACGAACCAATTGTGCTTCCCATATCGATATTGCCTTCTGGTGAACCTAAATCAGAAATAACTTTTACATAAATTAAGGTTGGCAGGATAGCCAGAATAATCAAAAGAAAAGATCCGAAGAATTTTCCGTTTACAATTTCCCAGACAGATAATGGTTTGGTTAAAAGCAATTCCAGAGTTCCTTGTTTTCTTTCGTCAGAAAAACTTCTCATGGTTACGGCAGGAATCAGGAAAATTAAAATCCATGGAGCCAGGGTAAAAAACGGAGTAAGATCGGCAAAACCGCTGTTCAGGATATTATAATCGCCTTCAAATACCCATAAAAAAAGTCCGCTGCTGATTAAAAATACAGCAATAACCAAATACCCGATCGGCGAGCCAAAAAAGGATTTTATTTCTCTTAAAATGATTGATTTCATTCTTTATTATTTTGTTTCAGGTTTTCTTTCAGCTTAGTTTCTTTATAAAACCTTATTAATCTATTCTTTGTGAACTTTGCGGTTAAATAATTTATCTCTAAGGAGTGCAAAAGTACTGTTTTTATGAAAAAATAAAATTTGTAATGCAGAAATTCCAAATCTTTAGCAAATAAAATCTAAAATCTGCAGTTTAAGCTCTTAAAATTTATATTTACGAGAACTTAATCGTAATCACGTCACGGTAATTTAATCCAAGCAGACTGTTTGCAGAACCTACTTTTGAAGGATTACTCCTGAAGATGGCAATTTCTAAAAATCCGGCTTCGTTAAAAATAGCCAGTTTCTCGCCTTCATAGGTTTTAATAGGATATTTGTCTGAAGTTGCAATAGCTGAATAATTTGGCAGGATCGTCTTGATGCTTTTTGGTTTCATGACAATTTCATACGGACGCCCTCGTGAAATTTCTAAAAATTGCTTTTTTGAAATATTCGTTACCACGTTTCCAAAATGGTCAATATATATAACATATCCTTTTATCGAATTTCCGTCATCAGCCACAACAGCCTGCAGTTCGGTTGCTTCTTTAACCGCAGGGATTTCTTTTCCTATAACGTTCAACAGACCGCCTTTTGCCAAATGACACGCCACCTGAATAAAAATATCCAGATCTGTAGATTCAATAGGGAAACGGTCATGAATATTAATAGCGACAATTTTCTGGGGCATAATTTTCTGCGTAAGCATACTTAAAATTCCATTATCGGCGCAGATAAAATAGTGGTCATTCCACTGCATGGCGATGTGCTGGTTTTCTTTGTTGCGCTCAATATCGACACCAATAAGATGAACAGTGCCTTTAGGAAAACTTAAGTATGAAGCGCCAATAACATAACTAGCCTCTGCAGTATTAAAGGGATCGATGTCATGAGAAATGTCAATGATTTGAACCTCTGAATATTCAGATAGAATTTTACCCTTTAGCGAACCAACAAAGTGGTCCTTCAAGCCGTAGTCTGTAGTAAGGGTAATTATTGACATAATTTTGTTTATAACTATTGATAGTATTTAAATCTAATTTTCATTAAATTTGAGAAATGCAAAGCTAATAATAGTAAATGCAAATTGAAAGAAACAAAAGACAATTTGTGTTTTTTAAAGTTAAGTGTTTGTGTTAGTGATCAGTGTTTAGTTTGCCACCGCATTTTAGAGTCTCAGTTTGAAGCAGTGTTTATACACGTAAAAAAAAATGAAAACGGAATGCTAAAAACGAACCACTGAATAGTAAAAAAAATACCCGACAGTCAATTATATAAATAACTGAAATTTAATTTAAAAACTACTTCATTTGAACGAAAGAATAATCGAGCTAATAGACATCGCTCCTAAAGAGTTTTGGGGCGCTCAGGACAGCCATTTAGAAATAATCAAAAAGTATTACCCGAAGCTTAAAATCGTAGCGCGAGGGACTACTTTGAAGGCATTTGGCGAAAAAGAAGTCTTAGATGAATTCGAAAAAAGATTTCAAAGATTAATGCTCCATTTTACCCGATATAACAATATTGACGATAATGTAATCGAACGCGTAATAATGAGTGATGGTCAGGACGAAAAAAGAGCATACGATCATGACAAAATATTAGTTCACGGGGTTGGCGGTAAAATAGTAAAAGCCATGACGCCTAACCAGCAGTTACTGGTTGACACTATTAAAAAAAATGATATGGTTTTTGCAGTAGGTCCGGCCGGAACGGGAAAAACCTACACGGGTGTTGCGATGGCAGTTAAAATGCTGAAGGATAAAGAAGTAAAAAGAATCATATTAACACGTCCGGCAGTTGAAGCAGGGGAGAACCTTGGATTTCTGCCAGGAGATATGAAAGAAAAACTGGATCCTTATATGCAGCCGCTTTATGATGCATTGCGAGATATGATTCCGAATGAAAAATTAGAAGATTATATCTTAAAAGGGATTATTCAGATTGCGCCTTTAGCTTTTATGCGCGGGCGTACACTTGACAATGCTTTTGTAATTCTTGATGAAGCTCAAAACACCACACATTCGCAGATGAAAATGTTTTTGACCCGTATGGGTAAAAATGCCAAATTCATGATTACAGGTGATCCGGGGCAGGTAGATTTACCACGCCGAACGATTTCGGGGCTTAAAGAAGCGCTTCTGGTTCTGAAAGACATAGAAGGAATCGGAATCATCTATCTCGATGATAAAGATATCGTACGCCACCGATTGGTGAAAAAAGTAATTGATGCTTATAAACAAATTGAAAATCACGATTAATTTTAAGTAAAAAGCTAAATGTAAATCGTGAATTGTGTTTTAGCGTTTAAATAGTATTCGTTTTGTATTTTTTCTATTAGGTTAAAATACAAAACGAATATTTTTTTAGTTTTTAATTTACTTTATACCCGCATAGGTATTAGTAAACAGACGTCCTTGTCCAATTTCTATTAAAGAGTTATTCGGGTCCTTGTAGTCGTCATGCATTATTGAAGCCATTTGTAAATTTTTGATTCCTTTGATGCTGTTGTCCTGAACATCGAGTTCACCGGAAAGAATAATAAGGTTTTGATATTTGGCAATGTAAGTCCCGTAATCTATTTCTCCGTTACTATGAAGGAAAATAGAGAACTTATTCCCTTCGCCTGATATAAATGAGCCTAAACCTTCCCAGGTTTCATTTCTGTTTCCGTTTAAATACACTAAAAGGTTTTTGAGATCGATGCTTAATCTGGCTGTATTCTGATTGGAAAGTGTTAGAGTAGAAGCACCAAAATTACTTCCCTTTGCCGGATCTGTAAAATTTGAATTTTCGCAGAAAAAGGGTTCTATAGCATAAACACCTTCTACTGTTGGCGGTTTATTTCCCTTATGAATGGTGATTCCTAATTCATTAATAGATTTCTGCATTGCGGCATCTACATAAGAATCATATAATTCCTGCTCTGAAACATTTGTGTTTTCTTCTTCATTAGTATCGTTTGAGGAACAAGAAACAGCTCCGAAAACAATGCTTAAAACCAATAATTTAATTGTTGTTATTTTCATGCTTTAAAAATTTAGTATTTGTTATTTAGCAGAATATTTCCCCTTACAAACTTAAAAGCGATCTTGTTTTGAGAGATAATTCTCCTTTATTTATATATAAATTTAAGTAAACTATTTTTTATTTTTCAACGTATTACAATTTAAAAAGCATAATTAACAGGCAAATCACAGAAATAGATATTAATTGAATTTTTTGTTAAATAATTAATAAACTTGCTTTATTTAAGGCTTTCGGGATGATCAAACTTTGGTCTTCCGGTCGTAAATGCGTAAATTTGCACATCATAAAAATTTGATTATTAATATGACTAAACTTAAAAATATGAAAGTGGTGGTGAGTGATCTTGACGGGACCTTGCTTAACCCAGAGCACAGAATATCAGAATACACAAAATCAATTTTTCAGGAACTTCACAATCAAAATTATCTTATTGTTGTAGCTACAGGACGTCATCATCTTGATGCCATGGCTATTATCGAAACACTTGAAGTTCCGGTTTATTTAGTTAGTTCAAACGGAGCCAGAATCCATTCTCCAGAACAGGAAGAACTTTTTGCCTTCAACTTAAACAGCGACGTTGTAAAGGCAGCTCTGAATGTTGAAATAGATCCTGAAATTACAGTGGTTTTGTTTAAAGAAGATGTGTGGCAGACGAACAGAGTAAACGAAAGACTGAATTCTTTTCAGCATGAATTACGATACAAACCGGAATTGGTTGATTATAAAGCGCTGGAAGATTTTGGAGCTATTAAAATTTTCTTTTCATGCCAGAATCATGAAAAATTAGTAAAATTAAAAGATCAGGTTTTAGCCAATTCATCAGAACATCTGCATCACGCTTTTAGTCTGCCTACTTGTCTTGAATTTATGGATAAATCTATAGATAAAGCAGTGGCAATTGAAAGAGTTTTGGAAAGAGAAGGATTTACGCTTTCTCAGGCTGTTTCTTTTGGAGACGGATTCAACGATGTACAAATGCTTTCGGCATCTGGAAAAGGTTTGATTATGGGTAACGCCCCTGCAATATTAAAGGAAACACTGCCGGATTTAGAAGTAATTCAGACTAATGCCGAAGACGGCGTGGCAAAATATATTGCATCAAAAATTTTAGATAAAGAATTAGCAGCAGGTTAATTTTGGTAAATATTTTAGAAAATCTAAATCCCTGAGTGATTCATTCAGGGATTTTTTATTTTGGAATCTTAAAAAATTCATGGTGTAACTATCTGAAATAATTTTAAATTTGCATTCATAAAAAACAACACAACTAAAAATGAGCAATACAATCACAACCACAAATTTTAATTTCCCAAACCAGAAAACAGTTTACCGCGGAAAAGTTAGAGAAGTTTACAACATAAATGATGAACTTTTGGTAATGGTAGCGACTGACAGACTTTCGGCGTTTGATGTGGTTTTACCAAAAGGAATTCCGTATAAAGGTCAGATCTTAAACCAGATTGCGACTAAATTTATGGAGTTAACGCAGGATATTGTGCCAAACTGGCTGATTGCAACTCCGGACCCAAACGTTGCTGTTGGACATTTATGTGAGCCTTTTAAGGTAGAAATGGTAATTCGCGGTTATCTTTCCGGACATGCAGCTCGTGAGTATGCGGCGGGAAGAAAACAAATCTGCGGTGTTACAATGGCCAAAGGTTTAAAAGAAAACGATAAATTCCCGGAACCAATTATTACGCCTACCACAAAAGCAGATAATGGTTCTCATGATGAAGATATTTCCCGCGAAGATATTTTGTCTAAAGGAATTGTTTCAGAAGAAGATTACCTTATACTTGAAAAATATACAAGAGCTTTATTCCAGAGAGGAACTGAAATTGCGGCTGGACGCGGTTTAATTTTAGTTGATACAAAATACGAATTCGGAAAAACAAAAGACGGTGTTATCGTTTTAATTGATGAAATCCACACTCCTGATTCTTCACGTTATTTCTACGCTGAAGGATATGCTGAAAGACAGGCAAAAGGAGAGGAGCAGAAACAATTGTCTAAAGAATTTGTTCGCCGCTGGCTGATCGAAAACGGTTTTCAGGGACAGGAAGGACAGCAGATTCCGGATATGACAGATGCTTATATAGAATCGGTTTCTGAAAGATATATCGAATTGTACGAGAATATTTTAGGTGAAAAATTTGTAAAGGCCGATATTGACAATATTGACCAACGTATTGATAAAAACGTATTAGAATACCTTTCTTCAAAATAGTATTTTTCGGGTTTAAACTAACTATTTAAACCATGAATTTTAAAACTAACAAAAATGTCCTGCTGATTGTATGTATATCAGCAGGACATTTTCTTTTTGCACAAATTGATAAAAAAGCGACAAAAGAAACGCAAAACCTGTATCGAAATCTAAAAATGATTTCAAAAAATCATATTCTGTTTGGTCATCAGCATGCTTTAGAATACGGACATGGCTGGACCGGTGAGGCTGATAAATCTGATGTTAAACTTGTAACAGGTTCACATCCTGCGGTTGTAGGAATTGATTTCAGCGATTTTTCAGGACGTTCCCAATCTGAAATTGAGAGAGCAAAAGAAGTATTGCAAAAAAATGTTGTTGATACCTACGAGCGTGGCGGCATTACCACAATTTCCTGGCATTTTAACAATCCGGCTTCTGGCGGCGGTTTTTACTGGAAAGATTCTATTTCTGTTCCTGCCATGTCTCTCATTAAAAAAGGTGGTTCTCATCATGAACAGTACAAAGAAATTTTAAAAACAATTGCTGATTTTGCTCATTCTGTAAAAGCCAAAGACAATAAACTGGTTCCGATGATTTTCAGACCATTTCACGAATTTGACGGTGACTGGTTCTGGTGGGGCAAAAAATATACTTCGAGAGAAGATTTTATAGACGTTTGGCAGTTTACAGTTTCCTATCTAAAAGATACATTGGGTGTTCATAATTTTATTTATGCATTTTCTCCTGATAACAGATTTAATTCAGAAGACGAATATCTGGAGCGCTATCCCGGAGATCAGTATGTGGATGTATTCGGAATGGATGATTATGGCGATTTTGGCCGTGACGGCAAATATGATTTAGATAGCGGAGTTAAAAAACTTAAAATTATTTCGAACATCGGTATAAAAAAGAATAAGCTGGCCGCTTTTACAGAAACAGGTTTGGAATCTGTTCCAAATCCGGTCTGGTGGACAGAAGTACTGCTGAAAACCCTGAAACAAGAAAAATTAGAATTGTGTTACGTGCTTGTCTGGCGTAATGACAGTAAAAGTTCTTCACATTTTTATGCACCATTTCCGGGACAATTAAGCGCTCCCGATTTCCAGAAATTTTATGACGATTCCTATACTTTATTTGAAAAAAATCTAAAGAATATTTACAGTCGTAAATTTAAACTACAAGCAGCTGTGAGAACGTTTTAGTGCCAAAATCTGGCTGTTTTTGCGTATACTATTTCGATTTTCTTTACGATATTTCTTACTTTTAAATTTTTCTTAAAAAAAGTTAATTTTAATGATAAATTCACAAACTGAACCAAAAATGTTAAATTTTAGTGACTTAAATCTGCCTTTTTTATATATAGTATTTTTCTGGCGTTAAAACATTACAGTATTGTTGGTCAATTTTCTTAAAATTTTAGGGTATTAATTTGAAAAAATATTTCATTTCGTGTAACATTTATACATTTGTAACGTCTTTTATAGTGAATTAAGATTTTATGAGGCAAGTTACTTGTAAATTATTAACAGAACGTTAAGAGTTAGTTAAAACATGGTACTTTGTAATACATAATACTTAATTTTAATTTACATTTGTAGAAGATTTAAAGATCAATTATCAATCAAATATTTATCAATCAATTAACAAACCCAATCATTATGAAAAATTCAGTTATTTTTTTAGGCCTGGCTTTATTAGCATTCACAAATGTTTCTATGGCTTCAAATCACAAAATGGTTATTAGCAATGATGTTATTGTTGCGGCTTACGATGCAACTCCTTTAAACGTTGCAGTTAGTAAAGGAGATATCGAAATAGTTAAAAAGTTTATTGAATACGGGGCGAACGTAAACGAGAAATCGGATGATATGTCTCCATTAATGGTAGCAGCACGTTACAACAAAGTAGAAATTATCAAAGTTTTACTGGCAGCAGGTGCTCGTCCATACGATAAAAACGAAAAAGGATATACAGCTTTAAAATACGCACAATTATCAAATGCAGCTGATGCAATCGCGATTTTAAAAGATTTGAAATAATCGTTTTTAAACTTTGAATTAGTATATATAAAAGGTCTTCTAAACAGAAGACCTTTTTTTGTAACCTAAAAATCAAAAAAGCATCATTATGGCAAATGATGCTTTTTCTTTCTTAACCAAATTAATCTAATAACCAATTAATTTATCGTATGAATGGATTATTCAATTGCTTCATGTTTTTTGCGATTGAAAACCCAGAATAGAATAGGGAATACCAATAAGGTCAGAATGGTTGCTGTTATTAATCCCCCAATAATTACAATAGCCAGCGGTTTTTGAGATTCAGACCCAATTCCGGTTGAGATTGCAGCAGGAAGTAAACCTATAGAAGCCATAAGGGCAGTCATGACTACAGCACGTGTTCGTGCTTTGACTCCCATTAAAACCGATTCTTCAAGTCCGAATTTTGCTTTGAGATTATGATGAAATTCAGATATAAGAATTACACCATTCTGAATACAAATTCCTAATAAAGCAATAAAACCAACTCCAGCTGAAATTCCGAAATTCATTCCTGTTAGATGAAGTGCTATAATACCGCCTATTATAGCAAAAGGCACATTGGCTAAAACAAGCAGCGAGTCTTTGAAATTTCCAAACAATATAAACAGTAAAACAAATATTCCTATTAAGCTGATTGGCACTACCTGAGCCAGACGCGCACTGGCACGAACCTGATTTTCAAATTCACCTGTCCAGCCTGTAGTATATCCGGGAGGCATTTTTACTTCAGCTACTTTTGATTGTGCTTCTGCAATGGTGCTTCCTAAATCACGATCACGAACAGAGAATTTTACACCAATAAAACGTTTTGTATTATCTCTGTAAATAAATGCCGGTCCTGTTACGGTTTTGATCTCGCAGATTTCTTTAAGCGGAATTTTGGCACCGCTGATTGTCGGCACTTTTAGTTCGGCCAGATCTTCTTCATCTTTACGGTATTCTTTGGAGAAACGAACTCTGACATCAAATTTCTTTTCATCCTCATATTTCTGAGTAGCCGTTTTTCCTCCAAAAGCCAGCTCCAGAACAGCCTGCGCGTCGCTAAGAGTAACTCCGTAAGCCGCCATTCTTTCGCGATCCAGAATTACGCTGATTTCCGGCTGTCCAACATTTCTTAGGATACCAATATCTTTGATTCCTGGAATATTTTTGATTTTTGCCAGAACTTCATTCGATAATTCATCCAGTTTATCTAAATCATCTCCGTAAATTTTAACAGCATTTGAGGCTTTAAAACCCGCTACGGATTCGGCAACGTTGTCAATTACCGGCTGCGAATAATTATAGGTAATTCCCTGGTGGACTTTTAATTTTTCGTCCATTTCATTCACCAGCTCATCCATAGAAATTTTTCTCGTCCAGTCGGCTTTTGGTTTTAAATCAACCTGCAGCTGGATAAATCCAAAACCATTTGGGTCTGTTCCATCATTACTTCTTCCGGTTTGGGATAATACTTTTTTCACTTCCGGAAAAGTTTCCAGATCTTTTCTAATCATTGCTGCTGTCTTGACACTTTCTGGCAGCGACGTACTCATAGGTAATTCGGCAGTAACCCATAAAGCACCTTCATTCAGCTGTGGCAAAAATTCTGTTCCTAAAAAGGTTGCAGAAAAGAATACAGCAGCAATAATTCCTGTAGACGCCGCTAATGTTTGTATCTTATGCCTGAAGGTCCACGCAAATCCTTTTGCTACAATTTTATCCCAAAAATTCACAAACGGGTTATTTTTTTCCCTAACATTTTTATTTAATAAAATATGTGATAATACAGGAACTAAAGTTAAAGTGAACAGAAGGGCTCCCATTAAGGCAAAACCAAGGGTGAAGGCAAGCGGAGAGAACATCTTTCCTTCTACTTTCTGAAAAGAAAATATTGGAAGTAAAGCTGTAATAATTATCAGTTTCGAGAAAAAGATGGCTTTACCCATTTCTGTCCCTGTTTTTTTAATAATACTTCCTTTTGCAATTTTATTGTAAGCTGTCATTCCCAGCTGATGCGCCCGATGATCCAGTACAACAAATAATCCTTCGACCATTACTACCGCACCATCAATGATGATCCCGAAATCGACTGCTCCTAAACTCAGTAAGTTGGCGCTCATTCCCATCATTTTTAAACACAGGAATGCAAATAATAAAGAAAGCGGAATTACAATCGAAACGGTAAAAGTCGTTCTCCAGTCGGCCATAAAAAGAAATACTACACAGGTAACCAGAATAATTCCTTCGAAGAGATTATGCATTACCGTATCAGTCGTGAAATTCATCAGATTATCGCGATCATAAAAAGTTTCTATTTTAATGTCCTTTGGAAGTACAGTTTCATTTAACTCTTTAATTTTATCTTTTATTAAAGCTAAAGTTTCTTTGGCATTTTCGCCTTTTCGCATTACCACAATTCCTTCTACAGCATCGTCGTTATTGCCAATTCCGGTTTGCCCTACACGAGGCATTGAACTTTCATAAACATCGGCCAGGTTTTTAACCAAAATCGGATTGCCGCCGGCATCATCTACAATAATGTTTTCGATATCGGTTCTGGATTTTAAAAGACCAACACCGCGAACTACGAATGCTTGTCCGTTTTTTTCGATAATATCACCACCCACATTTAAGTTTCCGGCGTCGATGGCATTATAAACCTGTAAAGGTGTAATGTTGTATTTAGCCAGTTTTATTGGGTCGACCCCAACTTCGTAGGTTTTAGTCTGTCCACCAAAAACATTCAGATCAGCTACTCCGGGAACAGCACGAAGCTGTTTGTCAATTACCCAGTTTTGATAGGTAAGTAATTCGCGGCTGTCTCTGCTGTCGCTTTTTACAATGTATCTGAAAATCTCGCCTGTAGGTCCGTAAGGAGGCTGTACGTCTGGTTCTACTTCATCCGGAAGAGTAACATTCTTTAATAAATTATTGACCTGAAAACGTGCAAAAGTATCGTCGACACCATCATCAAAAATGATTTTGATAACCGATAGACCAAACATGGTAATGCTTCGTACACTCGTTTTCTTTTGTACGGAATTCATCGAAATTTCGATAGGCGTCGTTACAAAACGCTCTACTTCTTCGGCACTTTTACCATTCCACTGTGTAATAATAATAATTTGTGTATTGGTTACATCCGGAAAAGCGTCGATTGGCATGTGTTTAAAAGAAATGAATCCCGCAACAGCCAACATTCCAACCCAAAAAAAGGTAAATGCTTTATTCTTAAGCGAAAAAGCAATTATACTACGTATAAATTTGTTCATATCTTAATCGTTTAAAGCGCGGTAAATAAATAATTGGTTGTTGGTAATTACTTTTTCATTTTCTTTTAAACCGCTTGAGATATAAGTAGTATCTCCCACAACTCTGTAAACTTCGACCTGTCTGGTTTCGATATTATGACGGTCTTTAAATATCATTACAAAGTTTTTGCTTTTATCAAATACGATCGCTTTGCTTGGAATAGCAATCATCGATTCGTTTTTTTCATTATAAGACAGTTTGATATTGGCATTCATGTCCGGTTTCAGTAAAAAATCTGAATTTTGAAGTTTTATACGTGCCTGCATGGCTTTAGTTTCTGGATCGATAACGTTGAATATCTTATCTACTTTACCTTTAAAAACTTTATCCGGATAACTTAAAGTCGTAACATTGGCATCGATACCTAATTTTACCTTGTTAATATCAATTTCATTAATATTGGCCATGGCCCATACTTCACTGATTTCGGCAATATCAAAAATATTTTCAGAACGGTCAGAACGTAAAAGCATATCCTGGTTAATGCTTTTTTGAATAATAAACCCGCTGATTGGTGCTGTAACTTCGTAAATAGAACCTGCTTTTATATTGTAGATTTTGTAAGTTTCCTGAATTTTACTTAGCTGAGATTGTGCTTTATTAACCTCAGATTTTGCCTGAAGAACATCGCTTTCAGAATTTAGTTTTCCATCAAATAATTCCTGCGCCACTTTTAAATTGTTTTTAGCAACCAGCAAATCGCTTTTGGCATCGATGGATTGTTTTTCGAAATCGGCGATATCTGTACTTTTTATAGTAGCCAGAATTTGTCCTTTTCGAACATAATCTCCTAATTCGACATTTACTTTAATAACACTTCCGCCTACAAGCGGGTAAACGTCAATCATTTTATTGTTATCCGCTATGATTTTTCCAAAAAAAGTCAGTTCGTTTTTTACCGGTTCTGTCTTAGCTTCAGCAGTGCTTGTTGTTTTAAGCATGCTGTCACTCAGCGAAAAGGTACTGTTGGTTTCCGGATTTTCTACCTCCTTTTTGCAGCTTGTAACAGATAAACTTACAATTGCAGCTCCTATAATTAGTATATGTTTCATTATTATTTAGTTTTAAAATAAATCCTTGTTGATAGTACTGTTTAACTCTTCGCCGGATAAGGCCAGCTTTTTCTTTAATTCATTAACCTGAATATTGGCCTGGTTGTAACTTTCCATGAAATCTGTAAACTCAAGCAGACTGATGTTTCTTTTTTGAAAATTGGTCAGTATTCCGTTGTAAACAGCTTCAAAATCAGCATTTACTGTTGGTTTGATTACAGCATAATTTTTACGGGATTCTTCCCATTTATTCCAGGCCGATGTAATTTCTGTCTGTAATTGCAGTTCGAAATTCTGTTTTTCAACTTTAGATTGTGCTAAAACTGTCTGGGCATATTTTATATTTCCTTTATTTTTGTTCCAAAGTGGCAGCGGAATCCCGACTGAAACATTGGCTTCTCTGTTAAAAGCACCGCTTCGCTGATCATAGTTTGCGCCAAGGGTTATATCAGGAACAGAAAGAGATTTTTGCCATTTTACGGTTAGCTCATTGGCTTCAATTTCTTTTTGTTTAGCCAGATAATCAGGTCTGTTGGCAATCGCATCGCTTTCTAAAGCTTTTAAATCAAAAGGAATAGCTTTTAAATATTTAGTGAATTCATTATCATAAACTTTTGGGACTATCATTTCGGTAGAATTTAAAAGAAGTCTCAAATTTGCCTGTTCTTCAATATTGTTGTTCACGACTTCCATTCGCTCATTTTTGAAGTTGAGATACAGCGTTTGCAAACGCACAACATCCCTAAGCGGAATATTTCCCTTTTGAGCCTGAATAGAATAGGAATTAATTAAGTCTTCGATGTGAGCAATCTGTTTATCAGTTGTTTCAAGACTTTTGGTGTTGTAATAAACTGTGTAAAAACTTTGTCTAAGCTGTAATTTTAATGTTCTTAGTAAATCGTTAAACTGAAGTTCTGCCAGCTGTTCGTTAGTTTTTGCGATTTTGATTTCATTGCGTTTTTTGCCGCCAAGATAAATAAGCTGTTCAATACCAAATGCTTTTTGTCCTTGTTTACCAATATCAAAATATTGATTCCTTTCGGGGTTATAAGCATTTAATTCTGCGGTAATGGTGGGGTTTTCCCAGATACGGGACTGGATTGTCAGCGCTTTTGATGCATCAATATTATAATGCGAAGCCAGTAAAAAAAGGTTGTTTTTAAGAAACTGGCTCTCACAATCTTCAAGTGTGACTGCATTTTGAGCCATTACTACCTGATTGAGAGATACAAGTAATAATAATGCATAGAGTTTTCTCATTGTATCAAATTTATTTTATACAAATATGCTATAGGCCAACTTTAATAAAGCTTAAAATCTACCTTAAAATTACCTTAAAATAAATTATGAATGAAAAATCAGCTGAAATAAATTAATGTTATTGTTTGGAATACTGTAAGTTATGTTTGAATTATGAAGAGTAAGGATTCGCTGGACGATGCGTAAACCCAATCCAAAACCGTTTGTTCCCTGTGCGTTTTTGCCTCGCATAAAAGGTTCAAAAAGATGTTTTTGTTCTTCGCTGCTTAATGTGTTTCCTGTGTTTAAAATTGAAATAACGAGCTGATTTTTATCAGTACTTATTTTTACTTCTGCCTGATTATTATCTGAATATACGCAGGCATTTTTTAAAACATTCATTAAAGCAATTTCTAAAAGACTTTTATTGCCTTTTACTTCAAGTAAAGTGTCTAGATTATCACTTTCTTCAATCTCGAATAAAATAATAAACTCAGGAAAACTCTTTTTAAGATTTTCTATTGTAGAGAACAAAATTTCATCCATACGATGATTTTCATTGTTTTTGGCCTCTCGATTATCAATTTTAGATAAAATCAATAAAGAATTAATCAGTTCAGTTAAATGGTTTACATCAGATAAAATAGCAGTTAAAAAGGTTTTTCCTTTTTCGGATGTCTGAGGATCGGCAATCGTATTTTCAATTTGCGCCGTCATTCTCGATAATGGAGTCCTAAGTTCATGAGAAGCATGAGCCGTAAACTCTTTTTGTTTTTGATACGAGATTTCAATTCTGTCCATCATGTAATTAAACTCATTGGCAATCAGATCAATTTCATCCTTATTGCTTTTGGAAACGATACGCGTATCAAGATTATTTTCGTTTATATTTTTAATTTTCTGATGAAACAATCCAAGTGGATTCAAAGCTTTCTTAACCATAAACGACGTTAAAAGCCAGCATATACAGGTAAAAAAGATATACGATATAATTAAAGTATAACGAAGAAAAAGCAGTTTGCGTTTTCCGTAATCGTCTGTAGCTGAAATTAGAGCATAGAAATCTTTATAATTTGTATCGTAAAAAACACCGTATACTTCGTAATCGCCCTGTTGTTTAAAGAACGTTTTATTTTTCTTCAGGTATTTTAAATCCTCTACAGACCATTTGATTTTGGCATCGTCAATACTGCTGTATATCAGTTTAAAATTAGAATCAAAAACCAGTGTTTTTTCATCATACAATTTATTGATTGAATTCTGGTCAATCATTTTAAGCAATTGCTCATCTACTTCTTTCACATTAACCAAAAGTTTAATGTTAGAAAGAGCTTTAATTTCGAGACGTTCCCTGAATTCTTCCTTTCTAAAATTCGAATACAAAACAAATATCACAGTCGATGCCAGCCCAAAAAGGATTGTAAACAATAAGCTGACTAATAGTGATATTCTGTTTTTTAATGTCATTCCTGATTACTTAAATAATAGCCGTAGCCAATTTTGGTGCGTATTAATTTTGTTTCCTGATCTTTATCGATTTTCTTTCGCAGAAAATTGATGTAAACTTCAATTGTGTTCTGATTGGTTTCTATATGATAATCCCAAAGTTTCTCAGCAATGAACTGTTTGGAGAGAACTTTTCCTTTGGCATGAGCCAGAATTAAGATTAGTTTAAATTCTTTTGGAGTAAGTTTAATTTCTTCGCCGGAACGAAAAACTTTCATTTCTTCTTCTAGTATTTCAAGATCTTCAACGATGATTTTATTCTCTGTTTGCTGCGGAATTTCTTTTCTTCGTAATAAAGAAGAAATCCGTGCGTACAATTCTTCAAAGTGAAAGGGTTTTACCAGATAGTCATCTGCGCCATTATCGAAAGAAGCTAATTTGTCTTCAATTTCACTAAAAGCAGTCAGCATAATAATAGGTGTCTTTTTATCGACCTCACGAATACCTTTGCAGACTTCAATTCCGTTTATTCCCGGAACATTTATATCAAGAATGATGAGATCGTATTCGTACGGAAAGTATTTTTTAAGTAATAAAGAGCCATCATAATAAGGAATACACTCGAATTTTTTCGTAGTAAAGAACGCAGATATTTCTTTAGACAATGTGAAATCATCTTCGAGTAGTAATATTTTCATGTTTTTGTGGTATTTTTTAAATTCGGCCGTTTTGAAAACAGCCGAATTTATGAGGGAATAGTTTTTTATTTGAAATAAGAGAACGTTTCATTGTTCTCAATTTTCAACAACGATTCATAAATCAGTTGAATAACATTTTCAACATCTTCTTTATGAACCATTTCAACTGTCGTATGCATATAACGAAGCGGAAGTGAAATCAAAGCCGATGCTACACCGCCATTACTATAAGCAAAAGCATCAGTATCTGTACCGGTAGCGCGAGAAGTAGCATGACGCTGAAACGGGATTTTGTTTTCTTCGGCAGTTTCTACAATTAAATCACGTAATTTATTTTGAATAGCAGGAGAGTAGCCAATTACCGGACCTTTTCCCATTTTAAGATCGCCTTCAACCTTTTTGTCTATCATTGGAGTAGTGGTGTCGTGGCACACATCGGTTACAATAGCGACATTAGGTTTTATTCTGTGGGCGATCATTTCGGCACCGCGTAAACCAATTTCTTCCTGAACAGAATTTACGATATATAATCCAAAAGGCAGTTCCTTTTTATTTTCTTTAAGCAGACGCGCCACTTCGGCGATCATAAAACCACCCATTCTGTTGTCGATAGCTCTGCAGACAAATTTATTCTCATTCAGGATCATAAATTCATCAGGATATGTAATAACACAGCCAACGTGAACTCCCATTGCTTCAACCTGCTCTTTGTTTTCGCATCCTAAATCAATAAAAATATTGCTTAGTTTAGGGATTTCTTCTTTATCACGCAAACGAGTATGAATAGCCGGCCATCCAAAAACACCTTTTACAATTCCTTTTTTGGTATGAATGTTAACTCTTTTTGAAGGAGCAATCTGATGATCAGAACCTCCATTTCGTATTACATATATTAAACCATCTTCAGTTATATAATTTACATACCATGAAATTTCATCGGCATGACCTTCAATTACGACTTTAAAAGGAGCATCAGGATTAATAACTCCTACAGCAGATCCATAAGTATCAGTTATAAAAGTATCAACATAAGGCTTTAGATAATTCATCCAAAGTTTCTGACCTTCACTCTCATAACCAGTAGGCGAAGCATTATTTAGGTAGCTTTCCAGGAAAGCAATCGATGTATCGTTTAAGATAGATTTTGTACTCATAAAAATATTTTTGCGCTAATTTATAAATTTGGTATCAGAGTTGTGTATAAATATATAATTTTACATATAAATTAAGACTCCATGAGATATACCTGCTGTATTTTGTTTTTTATACTGATTTCGTTTTCGGTTCAAGCCCAAATAACTCCAAAAGAAAATCAGGAAATGGGTTACATATTAACTGAACAAGATTCTATTCTTAACGACACCATTCAATTGCCCGAAATTATTATTTCAAAAGGTGAAAAGATGAATCCTGAAGAATTAAAGCAGTTTCAGATTCTTCAAAACAGGGTTTATAAAGTATATCCATACGCTAAATTAGCTGCAGACAGACTGACCGCGCTAAATAAAGGAATGGAGCGATTGAAAACCAACCGTGAAAAAAAGAAATATTTCAAAATTGTCGAAGACTATCTTAATAACGAGTTTGAAGACAGGCTGAAAAAGCTTTCACGTAAGCAAGGACAGATTCTTGTAAAATTAGTGCATCGTCAAACCGGAACAACAACATACGAATTAATCAAAACCTTAAAAAGCGGATTCAAAGCCTTTGTGTCCAATACGACAGCCAATTTATTTGATATAAGTTTGAAAACAGAATACAAACCTTATGAAGTAAATGAAGATTACCTAATAGAAACCATATTAGTAAGAGCTTTCGAATCGGGAAGATTAATAAATCAGAAATCGGCTAATCCGGTAAACTACAATGACCTCATGCAGCATTGGGAAACAAAAGCCAAAGAGATTAATAAGAAATAATGATACTCTATAATATAATCAAACCCTCCAGATTTTAAAATCTGGAGGGTTTGATTTTTATACATATATAAGTATAGTTTTTGTTCTGCTATATAATAGTAATTCTAGTTTCAACCTTTCAGTTTAACCCTGCCGTGTTTTGTTTTTTTATACATATATATAATAAGTGTAAATTCTCCGGCTGATAGGAGTCAGAGCTTTTCAGATTTATCGAGGAGCTTTATCGCGCTATACGCTTCAATCTTTTAGCGCCGAACGCCGGCTGGAAAAGGATTTTGGCTTCTATCGGGTCTGTGAAATGAGTTTTGCTAATAGTTTTTTGGAAAAAGACGGGATTTAAAAAGATAAAGAATCACCTTAAAAGAGGTCAAAAGAATAAGAACTCCTCAAAATCGAGGGTCTGAAACCATCCCCAAATAATAAAAAAGGTAACAAAAGAGGAAAAATCCTGCATAAGATACAAAATAATTAAAATGTAAAAACACTGTTATCAGTTAGTTAAGAAAAAGAGTAAAAAAAGATTAAAAAAACTCTTGAAAAAAGCTTGTTTAAGCGGAAAAAGGTTCTACTTTTGCACCCGCAACAGCGAAAAACGCTCTTCGAAATACTGACAAGGATTTGAATTAAGAGAGGAAGAAAATTTCTTGAAAAAAAAGATTCAAAAAAGCTTGTGAGATTTGAAAATGCTTTTTACATTTGCACCCCGCAAAACACTGAAAGTTCCTTGAGAGATTGATAAGAGAGATTAGAAAACGAGACGAAAAAAAAGTTTCAAAATTTTTTAAATTTTTCTTGCCAGAAACAAAAAGAATTTTTAGTTTTGCACCCGCTTTGAGAAACAAGCGATAAAGATTAAAAGAATACGTTCGTAGACATATTGAATTGACAGCTGTCCCGATTACTCGGGACATAAAAAATAAGAGTAATAGAATTGAGAGATTCGAGAAGAACCGATAGAATCTGCATCGCATAATAATATAAAAATATACGATGAAGAGTTTGATCCTGGCTCAGGATGAACGCTAGCGGCAGGCTTAACACATGCAAGTCGAGGGGTATGCTTCTTCGGAAGCAGAGACCGGCGCACGGGTGCGTAACGCGTATGCAATCTGCCTTTCACAGAGGGATAGCCCAGAGAAATTTGGATTAATACCTCATAGTATTACGACCCGGCATCGGGATGTAATTAAAGTCACAACGGTGAAAGATGAGCATGCGTCCCATTAGCTAGTTGGTAAGGTAACGGCTTACCAAGGCTACGATGGGTAGGGGTCCTGAGAGGGAGATCCCCCACACTGGTACTGAGACACGGACCAGACTCCTACGGGAGGCAGCAGTGAGGAATATTGGTCAATGGACGCAAGTCTGAACCAGCCATGCCGCGTGCAGGATGACGGTCCTATGGATTGTAAACTGCTTTTGTACGAGAAGAAACACTGATTCGTGAATCAGCTTGACGGTATCGTAAGAATAAGGATCGGCTAACTCCGTGCCAGCAGCCGCGGTAATACGGAGGATCCAAGCGTTATCCGGAATCATTGGGTTTAAAGGGTCCGTAGGCGGTCTTGTAAGTCAGTGGTGAAAGCCCATCGCTCAACGGTGGAACGGCCATTGATACTGCTGGACTTGAATTATTAGGAAGTAACTAGAATATGTAGTGTAGCGGTGAAATGCTTAGATATTACATGGAATACCAATTGCGAAGGCAGGTTACTACTAATTTATTGACGCTGATGGACGAAAGCGTGGGGAGCGAACAGGATTAGATACCCTGGTAGTCCACGCTGTAAACGATGGATACTAGCTGTTGGGCGCAAGTTCAGTGGCTAAGCGAAAGTGATAAGTATCCCACCTGGGGAGTACGAACGCAAGTTTGAAACTCAAAGGAATTGACGGGGGCCCGCACAAGCGGTGGAGCATGTGGTTTAATTCGATGATACGCGAGGAACCTTACCAAGGCTTAAATGCAGACTGACCGATTTGGAAACAGATCTTTCGCAAGACAGTTTACAAGGTGCTGCATGGTTGTCGTCAGCTCGTGCCGTGAGGTGTCAGGTTAAGTCCTATAACGAGCGCAACCCCTGTTGTTAGTTGCCAGCGAGTAATGTCGGGAACTCTAACAAGACTGCCAGTGCAAACTGTGAGGAAGGTGGGGATGACGTCAAATCATCACGGCCCTTACGCCTTGGGCTACACACGTGCTACAATGGCCGGTACAGAGAGCAGCCACCTCGCGAGAGGGAGCGAATCTATAAAGCCGGTCACAGTTCGGATCGGAGTCTGCAACTCGACTCCGTGAAGCTGGAATCGCTAGTAATCGGATATCAGCCATGATCCGGTGAATACGTTCCCGGGCCTTGTACACACCGCCCGTCAAGCCATGGAAGCTGGGGGTGCCTGAAGTCGGTGACCGCAAGGAGCTGCCTAGGGTAAAACTGGTAACTAGGGCTAAGTCGTAACAAGGTAGCCGTACCGGAAGGTGCGGCTGGAACACCTCCTTTCTAGAGCCTTAGTGTTAGCTTTAATGAGCACGCTTAGGAAATAAGATGCAGGAAATTGAGGTTCTGAATCTGAGATTGTATTACTCTTGCTGTTAATTTAAAAAAATGAAAGAATTAAGTAAAACAGAGTCTCGTAGCTCAGCTGGTTAGAGTACTACACTGATAATGTAGGGGTCGGCAGTTCGAGTCTGCCCGGGACTACTTTTTTAAGCTTCTTGATTAAAAATTAAGAATTAAAAATTAAAAAAGACTGTTAGCTTAATAAAAAAAAGGAAATTTTAGAAGTTGAAAGATTAAAGGATCAAAAGTTCATAATTTTTAATTCACGATTTTTAATTTTTAATTAAAATGGGGGATTAGCTCAGCTGGCTAGAGCGCCTGCCTTGCACGCAGGAGGTCAACGGTTCGACTCCGTTATTCTCCACCATCCCGATAAATAGGGAAAAAGTTCATTGACATATTGAGATAAGAAAATAATAAGAAAGTAGAAAGCGTTTTTTGTTATAGTAGAAATACAAAGACAGAAAACAAAAAAAAACGGTCTCATTGTAATAATGAGATTGGTACAATAAGCAAAATAAGGGCGTATGGGGAATGCCTAGGCTCTCAGAGGCGATGAAGGACGTGATAAGCTGCGAAAAGCTGCGGGGACTGGCACACACAGATTGATCCGCAGATATCCGAATGGGGCAACCCGTTATATTGAAGATATAACACACCGATAGGTGGGCAAACCCGCTGAACTGAAACATCTAAGTAGGCGGAGGAGAAGAAAACAAAAGTGATTCCGTAAGTAGTGGCGAGCGAACGCGGATTAGCCCAAACCAATGTTGTTACGGCATCATTGGGGTTGTAGGACCGCGACATTTTATGCACAAGGAACCGGAAGTTTCTGGAAAGGAACGCCATAGAGGGTGACAGCCCCGTATGGGTAACAAGTGTAATAGATAGCGGTATCCTGAGTAGGGCGGGGCACGTGAAACCCTGTCTGAATTTGGCGGGACCATCCGCTAAGGCTAAATACTCCTGAGAGACCGATAGTGAACCAGTACCGTGAGGGAAAGGTGAAAAGAACCGTGAATAACGGAGTGAAATAGATCCTGAAACCATACGCTTACAAGCGGTCGGAGCCCTTTCGTGGGGTGACGGCGTGCCTTTTGCATAATGAGCCTACGAGTTAACGCTGCTGGCAAGGATAAGTACTTCAGGTATGGATCCGCAGCGAAAGCGAGTCTGAATAGGGCGCTTTAGTCAGTAGTGTTAGACGCGAAACCGTGTGATCTACCCATGGGCAGGTTGAAGCTGTGGTAACACACAGTGGAGGACCGAACCGGTTGACGTTGAAAAGTCTTCGGATGACCTGTGGGTAGGGGTGAAAGGCCAATCAAACTCGGAAATAGCTCGTACTCCCCGAAATGCATTTAGGTGCAGCGTTAGTTATAAAGTTATATAGAGGTAGAGCTACTGATTGGATGCGGGGGCTTCACCGCCTACCAATTCCTGACAAACTCCGAATGCTGTATAATGTTCACTAACAGTGAGGGCTTGGGTGCTAAGGTCCAAGTCCGAGAGGGAAAGAACCCAGACCATCAGCTAAGGTCCCCAAATATATGCTAAGTTGAAAGAACGAGGTTTGTCTGCCCAGACAGCTAGGATGTTGGCTTGGAAGCAGCCATTCATTTAAAGAGTGCGTAACAGCTCACTAGTCGAGCGGACGAGCATGGATAATAATCGGGCATAAGCATATTACCGAAGCTATGGATTTGACGTAAGTCAAGTGGTAGGGGAGCATTCCAACAGGGTTGAAGGTGTATCGTAAGGTATGCTGGACCGGTTGGAAAAGAAAATGTAGGCATAAGTAACGATAATGCGGGCGAGAAACCCGCACACCGAAAAACTAAGGTTTCCACAGCTATGCTAATCAGCTGTGGGTTAGTCTGGTCCTAAGGCGAACCCGAAAGGGACAGTCGATGGCTAACGGGTTAATATTCCCGTACTACTAATTACTGTGATGGGGTGACGGAGTGATGAAAGCGCCGCGAACTGACGGAATAGTTCGTTGAAGTACCTAGCTATAGGTCCTGTAGTAAAATGCGCAGGAACTGGTGAAATACGATAGTACTCGGAGTCTTCGGACAAAGAGATAGTGCGCCTAAGGGCTTCCAAGAAAAACCTCTAAACTTCAGGTAGTTAGTACCAGTACCGTAAACCGACACAGGTAGTTGAGGAGAGAATCCTAAGGTGCTCGAGAGATTCATGGCTAAGGAATTAGGCAAAATAGACCTGTAACTTCGGGAGAAAGGTCGCCCCGAGCAATCGGGGCCGCAGTGAAAAGGTCCAGGCGACTGTTTATCAAAAACACAGGGCTCTGCAAAATCGTAAGATGACGTATAGGGCCTGACACCTGCCCGGTGCTGGAAGGTTAAGAGGAGATGTTATCTTCGGAGAAGCATTGAATTGAAGCCCCAGTAAACGGCGGCCGTAACTATAACGGTCCTAAGGTAGCGAAATTCCTTGTCGGGTAAGTTCCGACCTGCACGAATGGTGTAACGATCTGGACACTGTCTCAGCCATGAGCTCGGTGAAATTGTAGTAACGGTGAAGATGCCGTTTACCCGCAGTGGGACGAAAAGACCCTGTGCACCTTTACTATAGCTTAGTATTGACCTTGGATAAATGATGTGTAGGATAGGTTGGAGACTGTGAAGCGGCGTCGCCAGGCGTTGTGGAGTCATTGTTGAAATACAACCCTTTGTTTATCTGAGGCCTAACCCCGCGATGTGGGGGACAGTGCTTGGTGGGTAGTTTGACTGGGGTGGTCGCCTCCAAAAGAGTAACGGAGGCTTCTAAAGGTTCCCTCAGTACGCTTGGTAACCGTGCGTAGAGTGCAATGGCATAAGGGAGCTTGACTGAGAGACATACAGGTCGATCAGGTACGAAAGTAGAGCATAGTGATCCGGTGGTTCCGCATGGAAGGGCCATCGCTCAAAGGATAAAAGGTACGCCGGGGATAACAGGCTGATCTCCCCCAAGAGCTCATATCGACGGGGGGGTTTGGCACCTCGATGTCGGCTCGTCACATCCTGGGGCTGGAGAAGGTCCCAAGGGTTGGGCTGTTCGCCCATTAAAGTGGCACGCGAGCTGGGTTCAGAACGTCGTGAGACAGTTCGGTCTCTATCTACTGCGGGCGTTAGAAATTTGAGTGGATCTGATTCTAGTACGAGAGGACCGAATTGGACAAACCTCTAGTGTATCTGTTGTCCCGCCAGGGGCACCGCAGAGTAGCTACGTTTGGAAGGGATAAGCGCTGAAAGCATATAAGCGCGAAACCCACCACAAGATGAGATTTCTTTTAAGGATCGTGGAAGATGACCACGTTGATAGGCTATAGATGTAAAGGCAGTAATGTCATAGTCGAGTAGTACTAATAATCCGTAAGCTTATGTACACCCTTTTCCTCTCTCGTCCCAGACGAGAGAGGAGGAAACTTTCTAAAGTATGCTTATTGTGTTTCTTTATCTCAGTATGTTAAAATATTTGCTCGACGCAGAGCAGTGACTAGTAGATAGTAACTAGTGACTAGGTTAAAACCTAATTACTAAGCACTATACACTAATTACTAACAACCTTAAGGTGGTTATTGCGGCGGGGCTCACCTCTTCCCATCCCGAACAGAGAAGTTAAGCCCGCCTGCGCAGATGGTACTGCAGTTTTGTGGGAGAGTATGTCGTCGCCTTTCTTTTGAAAAACCCTATCCAATAATGGATAGGGTTTTTTGTTTTTACAGTTTTTTTTGAAAACATACCTCACTTACAGATTCTTAAGGGATCTATTAATGTATTTTATTTATCTTTCTTCTATAATCTGTCAGGTAAAACTAAAGAATAATTCCATATTTTTGTTTTAACCATTTTAAAACTTAATTATGAAAAATATTTTCTCTAAAACTGATTCAGAAGAGTTTATTGATCGTATTAATCAGTTAGGTGTTGATTCCCAGCCTCTTTGGGGTAAAATGTCTGTTGATCAGATGTTGGCGCATTGTAACGTAATGTATGAAATGGTATACGAGAACATTCATCCAAAGCCAAATGCTTTTTTACGATTTATACTAAAATCATTTGTAAAAAGTAAGGTTGTTAATGAAACTTCGTATTCTAGAAATATCCGTACGGCTCCTCAATTTATTATTACCGGAGATCGTGATTTTCAAATTGAAAAAGAAAGGCTTATTAGATATATTACGAAAACCCAGGAATTAGGAACAAATGAGTTTGAAGGTAAGGAATCTCTTTCTTTTGGCAGACTAACTTCTAAAGAATGGAGTAATATGTTTGCAAAGCATTTAGATCATCATTTTTCTCAATTTAATGTTTAAATTTTCTTGTATGAGGAGTTTTATGTTTTTATTTTTTTTGTTGACGGGATTAGTTGTTAATGCTCAGAAATCTGAAGTTCAAAAAACCATTGAATCTTTTTTTGTAGGTTTTCATCAAAAGGATTCAATTAAAATGAAAGCGGTTTGTTCTGATAATATTATTTTGCAGTCTATTAATGAAAGTGCTGTAAAAGGAAATAAATTGAATAATGAGAACTCAAAAGATTTCTATAAATCTCTCACGTCAATTCCGTCAAACATTAAATTTCAGGAGAAAATATTGAGTTATTCTATTCAGATTGATGGTGCTATGGCGCATGCCTGGACGCCGTATGAATTTTATATGAATGATAAGCTAAGCCATTCTGGTGTGAATGCTTTTACGTTGTTTAAAGAAAATGATTCCTGGAAAATCATTTATGTAATTGATACCCGAAGAAAATAATTTTTTATTATGCTACTTCTGCTGCATAATAAAGGCAGATACCTGTTAATAAACATTCGGAACATTTTGGTTTTGGTCTGCAGGTTTCTCTGCCCAAAAAGGAAATAGCCATTCCAATTTCTGACCAGATATTCTTTGGAAGAACCTGCATCATATCTTTTTCGATTTTATTTCCATCTTTACTTTCTTTGATAATTCCTATTCTTGGAGCAACACGTATTACATGTAAATCTGCAATAATACCTTCGGCAGGTTTATTTGTTTCTCTTAAAATGACATTAGCAGATTTTCTTCCTACACCTTTTAAGGCTGTTAATCCCTGCATAGTTAATGGAATATCTTTATCATTTTTGATAGTTTCGGCAATTTCTAAAATCCATTTGGCCTTAGTTACATAATTGCGGACTTTGTTGATATAAGGAAGCAAGGAATCAAAATCAGTTTTGGCAAGGCTGTTTAAAGTTGGAAATTTTTCAAATAATGTGGGAGAAATAGCATTGATATTAGCATCTGAATCCTGAGCGGATAGAATAACCATTATTAAAAGCTGGTAAGTATTTTGATAATCCAAAGGATGTTTTTTTCCTTTATATTTCTTTAGAATGGGTTTTAATTTAGTTTCCCAGTTTGACGATTCTCCAAATAAATCCATTTTAAATAATTTAGTGTATTGATAGTTAGGTTTTTATGTGATTAAAGTTAGTTTTTTTTGATGAATTTGAGAGTTTCTTTGATAACATTTTGATTTCCTAATATTTTTCTATGTCCTAAGCCTTCAGTCAAAAACAAGGTGCCTTTTTCGAGATTTTCATGAATATGTATTCCGGCTTTAACCGGAACTTCGGGATCATCTTTATCATGTATTACTAAAACAGGAATTTTTACTTTTTGTGCAGCTCGATAAGCAGAAAAATCATCCATTTTTAGTTGGTATTTTTCTTCAAAAAGATTTTGTAAATGATCAGCAATGTCTTTTTTTAATCTCAATTTAGAAATGAATTCATTCAGAATATCCTGAACGATATCACCGCTTCCGATAATTACTGCACTATTTACATTTAATTCGTTTTTAATTGCATTTAAAACAGACATTCCTCCTAATGAATGTCCAATTGCGGACTCAAATGGTCCGAATTCTTTTTCAAGTTGTAATATCGAAGCTATAAACTCAGACATTATGGTGGTTTGACCTTTTGATTTTCCATGTGCGGGAGCGTCAAAACTTATGACAGAATAACCATTTTCTACTAATGCATCAGCAATCTTAAAAAGCTGTGTCCCTCTTCCTGACCAGCCGTGAACAAGTATAATTTTACGTTTACTTTCACCATAAGAATAGGTTATAATATGTTTATCAATAGCCGGAATGTAAATTTCTTTTTGCACGCTTTTCGCATCCATTTCAAATTCTCGTTTGGGAACTTTATGCTTTACAGGCGTTGTAAATACTCTGGCAGCAAATCTGGTAACCAGTTTTGTAGAGATAAATGCGCAGATTTTCGCAGATATTATAATTATTGCTGGAATTTTTAATGATTTAGTAGGATTATTTGTCTTTTTTGCCATTTCGATAAAACGTATTTTAAATCAGAACTTTAGTTATTTTTTGCTAAATTTAAAGAACATAAAAGTAGCATATAAATGATTGCTTCTTAAAGATAATCACAAATTAATTTCTGAATGGAGATATTTCATATTAGTGCAGAATGTTACCCTGTGGCAAAAGTTGGCGGTTTAGCCGATGTTGTGGGTGCACTGCCAAAATATCAAAAAACTGCGGGACATGATCTAAGAGTTGTAGTTCCGTGTTATGATACAAAATTTCGAAATGAAAATGAGTTTGAATGTGTTCATTGGGGAACCGTTAAACTGGGAAATTTTAATTTTCCGTTTAGTGTTTTAAAAGAATCTTCAAATAAGCTTGGATATGAACTATACCTGATCGAAATTAATGAGTTATTCAATCGTCCGAATGTGTATGGATATGAAGATGATATCGAAAGGTTTTTGTCTTTTCAGATTGCTGTGTTAGACTGGATTTTGGCCCGAAACCAAATTCCGGATGTTATTAATTGTCATGATCATCATACAGGATTAATTCCGTTTTTGCTTCAGTTTGCTTTTAAGTATAAAAATCTGCAGCATGTAAAAACGGTTATTACTATTCATAATGGATTGTATCAGGGTTGGTTTGGTTTTGATAAGCTGTATTATCTGCCGGAATTCGATCTTAGGCATGTGGGATTTTTGGAATGGAACAACTGCATTAATTCTCTGGCGGTTGGTGTGAAATGTGCAAATGCAGTAACAACAGTTTCTCCGAGCTATTTAAATGAAATTAACTATGCAGCAAATGGTTTGGAATCTTTATTTAATTCTGTACGGAAAAAATCAAGAGGTATTTTAAACGGAATTGACATTGAAGTTTGGAATCCGCTGCATGATCACATGATTTCTGAAAATTATTCGATTGAAAATTTTGAATTCGGGAAACAGAAAAATAAAGAAAAATTATGCGGGCAGTTCGATTTAGATCCTTCAAAACCGCTTTTTAGTTTCATTGGACGTTTGTTTGAAGAAAAAGGCGGGGATTTACTGCCGCAAGCTTCTGCTCAGGCTTTGTCCGAGCATTTTGGAAATATCAATATACTGATTTTAGGTTCTGGAAATTCAGAAATTGAATCTAAACTGACACAACTAAGAAATGATTATAAAGGAAACTACAATGTTTTTATAGGGTATAATGAAGAATTGGCGCATTTGATTTATGCAGGTTCAGATTATATTTTAATGCCGTCGAGAGTTGAACCGTGTGGTTTAAACCAAATGTACGCGATGCGTTACGGAACTATTCCGATTGTTAGACGAACAGGGGGATTGCGAGATACTGTAATTGATTTTGGAGATAATGGAAACGGAGTCTGCCACGATCAGGCTTCGGCTGCCGATATCTGTTATTCTATAAATCGTGCCGTGAAGTTGTATGAGGATAAAGTAAGTTTTAATACTGTTTTAAAAAGAGGAATGGCTGCAGATCATTCCTGGGAAAGAGTGTGTCAAGAATATATCGAAATATACAACTTAATAATTCAGCAAAATGAAATTTAAAAAGAAAAATGTAGTTGCCATTATTTTAGGAGGAGGACAGGGATCACGTTTGTTCCCATTAACACAAACAAGGTCTAAACCGGCTGTACCAATTGGAGGGAAATACCGTTTGGTTGATATTCCGATTTCTAATTGTATCAATTCTGATATTTTTAAGATATTTGTTTTGACACAGTTTAACTCGGCATCTTTAAATGCTCATATTAAAAACACTTTTAATTTTAGTATTCTAAGCCAGTCTTTTGTAGATATTCTGGCGGCAGAACAGACTCCTGACAATCCAACCTGGTTTCAGGGAACTGCAGATGCTGTGAGGCAGTGTATGTCACATTTTTTGAAACATGATTTTGACCATGCTTTAATTTTATCCGGAGATCAATTGTATCAGATGGATTTTAACGAAATGCTCGAAGCGCATATCGCTGCTGATGCCGAAATTTCTATAGCAACTTTACCTGTAAACGCTAAAGATGCACCGGAGTTTGGAATCCTGAAAACAGATCATGAAAATAATATTCATGCCTTTATAGAAAAACCAGATGCTTCGTTACTGCCTGAATGGGAATCTGATGTAAGCGAACAAATGCAGGAAAAGGGTAAAAAATATCTTGCCTCGATGGGGATTTATATTTTCAATAAATCATTATTGCAGGAATTAATGGCCAATCCTGAGACAAAAGATTTTGGTAAAGAAATTATTCCACAGGCTGTTGGAAAACATAAAATATTAAGTTTTCAGTATGAAGGATACTGGACAGATATTGGAAATATTGAATCGTTCTTTGAAGCCAATATTGGTTTAACGGCTGATATTCCTGAGTTTAACTTATTTGATAACGAAAATAAAATTTTCACTAGACCAAGGTTACTGCCTCCTTCAAAATTTAGAAATTCGATTATCAATCAGTCTTTAATTTCTGAAGGATGCATTATAAATGCGAAAGAAATTAAGAGTTCTGTAATTGGTATTCGTTCTAGAATTGGTGAAGGAACTGTTTTGGAGAACTGTTATGTAATGGGGAACGATTTTTATCAGGATCTTGAGGAATTAAACCAGGAAAGCAGTATCAATAAGATTCATGTTGGTATTGGCGAAAATTGTTATATTAAAAATGCTTTGATTGATAAAAATGTGCGTATTGGCAATAACGTGCATATTTCGGGCGGAAAACATCTCGACAATTTCAGCAACGATTTTTATAGTATCAAGGACGGAATTGTGGTAGTTAAAAAAGGAGTAACGCTTTCGGACAATTTTAGAATCGAATAGCTTTAGTAAAATCCCAATTTTTTAAATTGTTTCGCCTGTTCGCTGCCGTCCGGGTGCAAATTCAAGACTGAAATACAATCGCAAATTCAATTATTTTCTAAGAAATCCATATGACTAAAGTAATCGCACATTCTCTATTTACAGATTTTGATATAGACTTATTTAAAGCAGGTAAACACTTCAGATTATATGAAAAACTGGGAGCGCATTTAATCGAAATAAATGGAGTGAAGGGCGTTTATTTTGCTGTTTGGGCACCCACTGCACAATCTGTTTCTGTTGTTGGCGATTTTAATTACTGGACACAAGGAGAACATAATTTAAATGTTCGCTGGGATTCTTCGGGAATCTGGGAAGGATTTATTCCTGACATTTCAAAAGGAGCTCTTTATAAGTATAAAATTCAGTCGAATATCAATGGGACAATTACAGAAAAAGCAGATCCTTTTGCTTTGTATTGCGAAAAACCGCCTCATACAGCTTCTGTAGTTTGGGATTTAGATTATAGTTGGAAAGACCAAAAATGGATGGAAAATCGAAAACAGAATACCGGTTTAGATAAACCTTATTCAGTTTACGAGGTACACTTAGGTTCCTGGAAACGCGCAGATCATAATAGGTTTTTGAGTTATTTAGAACTGGCTGATGATTTGGTGAAATATGTAAAAGAAACCGGTTTTACACACGTGGAGTTTATGCCGGTTATGGAATATCCTTATGATCCATCGTGGGGATACCAGTTAACGGGGTACTTTGCACCAACTTCCCGTTTTGGGAAACCGCAGGATTTTATGGTTTTGGTCGACAGGCTGCATCAGGAAGGAATTGGTGTGATTCTGGATTGGGTTCCGTCGCATTTTCCTGATGACTCTCATGGTTTGGGTTTCTTTGACGGATCGCATCTTTATGAACATCCGGATCGTAGAAAAGGGTATCATCCGGATTGGAAAAGCCTTGTTTTTAATTATGGCAGAAATGAAGTGCGTGCTTTTTTAATTAGTAACGCTGTGTTTTGGCTTCAAAATTACCATGTTGACGGTTTACGTGTCGATGCTGTTGCTTCGATGCTTTATCTGGATTATTCAAGAAAAGAAGGCGAATGGGAAGCCAATATTTATGGCGGAAGGGAAAATTTAGACTCCATAAGTTTTCTTAAAGAATTTAATGAAGTGGTCTATGCTAATTTTGATGGAGTTCAAACTATTGCAGAAGAAAGCACCTCATTTCCGATGGTTTCAAGACCTGTCTTTGCAGGAGGTTTAGGTTTTGGGATGAAATGGATGATGGGCTGGATGCATGATACACTGAAGTATTTTGAAAAAGAAACTGTTTATCGAAAGTACCATCAAAATGAACTGACTTTTTCGATGACGTATGCTTTTACCGAAAATTTTATGCTTCCGTTTTCTCATGACGAAGTGGTTCATGGGAAAAAATCTCTTATTTATAGAATGCCAGGCGATGAATGGCAGAGATTTGCTAACTTGAGATTGCTGTATGGTTATATGTTTACGCATCCCGGAACAAAATTATTGTTTATGGGGGCTGAGTTTGGACAGACAGGCGAATGGAATTTCGAACAAAGTCTGGATTGGCATTTGCTTCAGTATGATTTTCATTCAGGTATAAAAAGACTGATTACAGATTTGAATTTCTTGTACAAATCGCAGCCTGCGCTGTATGAAAAGCAATTTACAGGAGATGGTTTCGAATGGATTAACTATTCGGATCATCAAAATGCGATTTTGACATATATTCGAAAGGGAAATAATCCGGATGAAAATATCATTGTTGCAGCCAATTTTACTCAGGTTGTAAGAGAAAATTATCGTATAGGAATTCCTAAGAAAGGAAAACTTAAAGAAATCTTCAATAGTGACGCCGTTGTATATGGCGGAAGCGGTATTGGAAATTCAGATGCAATAGAAACAGAATCAGTTTCTTATGATGGAAGGGCGTTTTCTGCATCCCTTATTCTTCCTCCTTTGGGTATTGTCATTTATTCTTTGGTTTAGAAAAAATCTTACAATTTGTTTGTAAAGTGAGATTTTGTCATTATATCAATTTTAAATTATCGAATTGTCGATTTTTTAGACGTTAGTTTACCACTCGTTCAGAAAAAACGTTTTCGTGAATAAACCTTTTATTCATAGGGCTTTACGAACTTTTTTTGTATGTTTGAAAGAAAGACAAGTTATAAATTAATTTCATTGGAGATATGATTACAAATACATCATTAGAATACAAAGGCAATTTATATCCATCAAAAATTGTCTCTTACAGCCATGAGGGAGATGCGATTTTTTTCAATACAGATAATAATGTCATTTTAAAAGTCACAATCCTTAGAGATAGTTTAATTCGGTTTCGTTATACAACGAAGGGCTATTTTAGTAATGATTTTTCGTATGCCATTGATAAAACACAGCTTCACGGTTATAATTTTCTCGAAGTTACAGAAGAGGAAACCTTTTATCAGATTAGAACCAGTAAAGTAAAATGTAAAATTCAGAAATCTGATTTACGTGTTTATATTTATGATTTGAATGATTTCCTGATTTTGGAAGATGAGCTGGGCTTTCATTGGGAAGAAAGTTATGAATACGGCGGAAATATCGTAAAAATGAGTAAATCTTCTAAAGACGGTGAATGTTTCTACGGTCTGGGAGATAAAGCTACTCAAATGAACTTAAAAGGTAAAAGGGTCGAAAATTTTGCTACTGACCAATATGCTTATCAAAAAGATCAGGAACCTTTATATAAAGTAGTTCCTTTTTATATAGGATTGCACAACAAACAATCTTACGGTATTTTCTTCGATAATACTTTTAGGACTTTCTTTGATTTTTGTCAGGAAAGAAGAAATGTTACAAGTTTTTGGGCAGAAGGCGGCGAAATGAATTATTATTTCGTTTACGGTCCGCAGATGCAGGATGTTGTTACAACGTATACTGATTTAACGGGTAAACCTGAATTACCGCCGCTTTGGGTATTAGGTTACCACCAGTGTAAATGGAGTTACTATCCTGAAAGTAAAGTAAAAGAAATTACTTCAAAATTCAGGGAACTTCAGATTCCGTGCGATGCCATTTATCTGGATATTGATTATATGGAGGGCTTTCGATGTTTTACATGGAATAAAAACTATTTTCCAGACCCCAAAAGAATGGTGGCTGAATTAGCCGAAGATGGTTTTAAAACGATCGTGATCATTGATCCGGGAATTAAAATTGATAAAAACTACTGGGTTTATCAGGAAGCTTTAGAAAAGGATTATTTCTGTAAAAGAGCTGATGGTCCTTACATGAAAGGAAAAGTTTGGCCGGGAGAATGTAATTTTCCTGATTACACAAATCCCGTAGTTAGAGAATGGTGGGCTGGTTTATTTAAAGAATTAATTTCAGATATTGGAGTAAAAGGAGTCTGGAACGATATGAACGAACCGGCTGTTATGGAAGTGCCAAATAAAACTTTTCCAATGGATGTCCGACACGTTTATGACGGAAATCCATGCAGCCACAGAAAAGCGCACAATATTTACGGAACCCAGATGGCAAGAGCAACGTATCATGGTGTAAAGCGTTTCGCTTATCCTAAACGTCCTTTTGTTATTACAAGATCTGCTTATGCGGGTGCGCAGCGTTATACATCGTCATGGACTGGTGATAATGTGGCGACATGGGAGCATTTATGGATTGCCAATATTCAGGTACAGCGATTGTCAATTTCCGGAATGGGATTTACAGGATCTGATATTGGAGGTTTTGCTGAACAGCCAACAGGCGAGTTATACGCACGATGGATTCAGTTAGGTGTTTTTCATCCGTTTTGCAGAACACATTCTTCCGGAGATCACGGAAATCAGGAACCTTGGGCTTTTGATGAAGAAGTAATCAATATCACACGTAAATTCGTAAGTCTGAGATATCAGTTATTACCTTATTTATATACCATGTTCTGGCAATATATAGAGGAAGGAATCCCAATGTTAAAACCTTTGGTTTATTATGATCAGGATGATACACAAACGCATTATCGCAATGATGAATTTATATTTGGAAACCAAATTTTAGTTTGTCCGATACTTGAACCTAATGCTGTAGGCCGACGTATGTATATTCCACGAGGTGAATGGTATAACTACTGGACAAATGAACTTTTTACTGGTGGAAGGGAAATCTGGATTGATACTAAATTTGATGAAATTCCGCTATTTGTAAAAGCCGGCGCAATTATTCCGAAATATCCGGTGCAGCAATATGTAGGCGAATTCGAATTTGATGAATTGACACTCGATGTTTATTACAAAAACGGTAAAGAAAAATCAGCTGTTTATGAAGATGCACAGGATGGATATGATTATAAAAAAGGCCGTTACAGTTATTTATCTTTAAGAACAATTGGTAAAGAAAAAGAACTGATAATTCAATTGCATAAAGAAGGTAAATACGATACACCGTATAGTAAATACAAGATTAATTTAATTGGTCTGCCGTTTAAAGTTTCAGAGATTGAAATCGACAATGAAAAAATAGATTTTGATAAAATAAATTTTGAAGTAAATAATTTCTTACTAGTTGATAAAGAGTTCAATGAACTGCATATTATTGGTGAATAAGTAAATTCTGATACGGTTGTTGAAAATTATATAAAATTTTAACTTTTTTTAATTGTATTTTTGCTTGTGTTTAAATTTTTAAAATCATGAAAAAACAATTAATTTCTGGTCTATTTGCTGCCGTTTTGGTGTGCAGCTGTGCGACAAATCCTGTAACAGGAAAAAAGAATTTAAATTTCGTTTCAAACAGCGAATTGTTTCCATCTTCTTTTCAGCAGTATAGTCAGTTTTTATCTGAAAATAAAGTTATAACCGGAACAGCAGATGCAAAACGTGTAGAAACGGTTGGGATTAAAATTAAGGCTGCGGCAGAAAAATACCTGACATATTTAGGGCAGTCACAATACTTAAAAGATTATCGATGGGAATATAAACTTGTCGATAACAAAGAAGTAAATGCGTGGTGTATGCCGGGAGGAAAAATCGTTGTGTATTCCGGAATTCTTCCTGTAACGCAGGATGAACCAGGTTTGGCAACTGTAATGGGGCATGAGGTTTCTCACGCATTGGCTAATCACGGAGCGCAGAGAATGAGTGCGGCACAATTGCAGCAGATAGGAGGTGCAGCTTTGGATGCAGCAACAAGTGCAAAATCTGAATCTACAAGACAAATATTTGCTCAGGCTTACGGAATTGGTTCAGAGGTAGGAGTAATGCTTCCTTTCAGCAGAAGCAACGAAAGTGAAGCAGATAAAATAGGTCTTACTTTAATGGCAATTGCAGGTTATAACCCTGAAGATGCTATCGCATTCTGGAGCAGAATGGCGGCTAAATCGGGCGGTTCAGGAACTCCTGAATTCATGAGTACACACCCTTCTGATGCAACCAGAATTGCCAATATAAAGGCTTTAATTCCTGAAGCTAAGGCTACGGCACTTAAAGTAGGAGTTATAAAATAAACGTAAATTTTATTATAAAATATCTTAAAAGCTATTCGTTTTCGGGTAGCTTTTTTTAGTTTATAATTTAATAATATACGAAACATACAATTTGTATTTGATTATCATAAAAATTGAATAAATTCGTAGCCTATTAACAAAATCATTTCAATGAAAAACCTGCAAAAAGGAGATAAAAAATTATTAAATGCCTGGGCATTTTATGATTGGGCAAATTCAGTTTATACACTTACAATTGCTTCGGCAGTATTTCCAATTTTTTATGAAGCTTTATTCAGCGATCGCGACCATTATATAGATGTTTTCGGGATGCACCTTAAAAATTCGGCTTTAATAAGTTTTATTACAGCGGCGGCTTTTTTGGTAGTTTCTTTTATTTCACCGTTATTATCCGGAATTGCGGATTATGTAGGAAATAAAAAATCTTTTATGAAATTTTTCTGTTACATGGGCGCATTGTCCTGTATGGGATTATACTGGTTTGATTTAGACAATATTTACGTTGGTTTATTATTTTATTTTCTGGGATTGCTGGGTTTCTGGGGAAGTTTGGTTTTCTACAATTCTTATCTGCCGGATATTGCATTTGAAGAACAACAGGATAAAATTAGTGCCAAAGGATATTCTTTAGGATATATAGGAAGCGTGATTTTGCTGATAATCAATTTAGCCATGATTATGAAACCAAAACTTTTTGGAATTACAGGAACAGATGGTGAAGCAGCAATGAAAGCTATGCGTTATTCATTTGTAATGGTAGGAGTATGGTGGATTCTTTTCAGCCAATACACTTATTATTATCTTCCAAAAGGAGGCAGCGGAAAAAGTCAGAAACTTACAAAAAATGTTCTGTTTAATGGATTTAAAGAACTTAAAAAAGTTTGGGCTTCATTACAGGATATTACTGCTTTAAAACGTTACTTAGGCGGCTTTTTTGTTTACAGCATGGCAGTACAGACTGTAATGCTCGTTGCTACTTACTTTGGGGCTCAGGAAATTAAGTGGGCATCGCCGGAAGAAAGTCAGACAGGATTGATTATCTGCATCTTATTAATTCAATTAGTGGCGGTTGTTGGTGCGGTGCTGACATCTAGAGCTTCTGCAAAATTTGGTAATATCCCAACCCTTATTGGTATTAATATTGTCTGGTTTGTTTTTTGTGTAATTGTTTATTTTATTTCCCTGCCGATACACTTTTATGTTATGGCCACTTTAGCGGGATTTGTAATGGGGGGAATTCAGGCATTATCCCGTTCTACTTATTCAAAATTGCTGCCTGAAACTGATGATACAACTTCGTTTTTTAGTTTTTATGATGTTGCAGAAAAAATAGGAATTGTAATTGGAATGTGCGTTTACGGAATTATCGATCAAATTACAGGAAGTCCACGTGCTGCAATTGTAATTTTAGGGGTCTTTTTCCTTACTGCTATTTTCCTTTTGACAAGAGTTCATAAAAAAGGCGTCTCAAATTAAGACGCCTTTTAAATAATTTATATCACGAAATGAAGAAATTTGATTGATGATGATTTTTGAATTTCGTGATATTTTTTTGAATTAATTTAAACTTTTGTAATAGTTCCGGAACCCGAAACTTTTACATCTCTTTTTTCCGGATTTCCAACGTATCTTATATTTCCTGAGCCTGATACTCTTGCTGTTAAACTATCATTGCAGCTTACTTTACTGTTTCCTGATCCCGAAATAACAGCATCAACATGTTTCGATTTTAAGTCCGAAGCATCGATATCTCCTGACCCTGAAAGTCTTGAAGAGAAATTGCCCGCCGTTCCTTTTAAGTGTACGTTTCCGGAACCGCTTACTGTTAGTTCTACGTTATCAGCATCCACCGGCAGTGTTAAGTTTCCTGAACCTGAAAGCTTAACCGAAAATTTATCGCTTTTAATGATGTCTTTGGACTTAACATCTCCTGAACCGGCTAAGCTTAGTTCTGAAATTTTTTCAAAAGGAACCGTTATTCGAATGTTTTTAGTTGGTTTAATATTCTTAAATCTTTCAACATAAATTTTCAGCGAATTGTCTTCAACTTCAACTTTAATCGAAGAAAGTAAATTCTCTTCACCTGTAATAGTAATTTTTCCTTCTTTTCCCGCAGTTAAATCGACATCAAAAAAGCCTGATATTTTAATGTCGTTATAATCTCCTGTATTTCTGGTTTGGGTAACTATTTTACCGTTTCCTTTTAATTTGCTTTTGTCCTGTGACTGGGCGTTCCCGCTTGCAAAAAACAGGGCCAAAGCGAAAAGTAAAATTGATTTTTTCATTGTTTTGATTGTTTAGATGATTAATTTTTTACTAGTGAAATATTTCCGTAGTGCGAAGTAATATTGACTTTATTCTGACCTTTTTTCTTGTAATAACCGCTTATTCTTTTAGAGTTGCTTTTAATTTCAGAAACCGAAACTTCTAAATTATTATCGTGTTTTATATTTGAATATCGGGCTGATATATCAAAATCAAAGGCATAATTTACGGCATAACCAAGAGATATATCTGTATATCCGGAATTTATGCTTACGTTTCCGGCCTTGTCGCTCATGGTTCCAATGTTGATTTTGCTGTAATTGGTATCAAAATTTAAATTGCTCGAAACTTCACCTATAGAAATCGTTAAATAATTGCCTGATCCGTTAAGAGAGTTTATTTTCTGGAATTTAAAAGTTCCGTAATTACAATCGTATTTAATGTTTTGTCCTTCATTCAGGTTGACATCTGTATAACTTGCATTCAAATTCAAATTTCCTGAATCATTAATTTTTAAACCCGAATATTTGGCGTCGATATTTCCGGTTTTGATATAATCAATACTGGAGTTTTGGCAGTACGAGATTTCAATCTGATTATTCGGTCCGTTTAATTTGCCTAAAGTTACTTTGCCATATTTACAATTAATATCTGTTGCTGCTTCTAAATTTAAGGTTGAGATATTGCCGTATTTATTGATTAGCTTAACAGATCCGTTTTTTGGGATTTTAACCACGTAATTTATTTCAAAGCTATTATTGCTTCCTCTACTTTTTAGAGAAGAATTTCCAATATTGGTTACCGCAGAAACTAAGCCTTTTAAAGCCGTAATATCAACATCAATACTGTTTAGACGCTCGTTTACCCAGTTTTCGTTAGGCCCGTTTACTTTTATCGTAATGTCCAGATCAATTTTATCTTCATCCCAGGTCGAGACAGAAATATTACCGTATTTATTATCAATATCGATTCCTGCATTTGAGTTTACGATATAGGTTTTTTTGATGCTTTTTTGTTTTGATATGTAAGTATCATCATTTGAGAATCCCAGAAAAGGAATCAAAAGCAATAGGATTAATAAATTATAATGTTTTTTCATCAGATGTGTTTTTTAGGTTTTCGTTTTCTTCAATTCGCTGTAATACAGTCTGCAGGAAAGAAATTCTTGTCTGCAGATTGCTGATCATTGCGTAAATAATCTGTTTGTTTTCTCCGTTTTTCTGAACTTCTTTAATGATCTTTTCGTAATCGGCATCAAAAACCTTCATTTGTTTTAGAGCATCATTAATGATTTGTTCGTTTTCAGGAGAGTTTTTTTCTTTTAATTTAACCAGCTCATTCTCGATCAAAATATTGAAGATAGAATCTGTACGTTTGGTTTCTTTCGAAGCAAACTTAAATTCCTTTGGCTTTTCATTTTGGTTATAAAACAGAGATATTCCTAAAAGCACGGCTATCGAAGCTGCAATGGCCCATCCGGTATAATTTTTCTTTTTGGGCTGTTTTTTGTTCAATTTATTTAAAAAATCAATCTGATGATCGGGGTTAATTTCCTCAATATCCCACTGATTTTCAAATTTGTTAAATAGTTGATCTAATTCGTCATTTTCCTTTTTCATATATCCTCTAATTTTTTTCGTAAATTTTCTTTAGCCCTGCTTAAAGTAGTTCTGCAGTTGGCGTAGCTTATATTCAATATTTCACAAATTTCTTCCTGATCGTAGCCTTCAATATAAAAGAGCGTCAAAACCATTCTGTAGTTATCCTTTAGGCCTGCAATAGTGTCTAAAACCTGTTTCACTTTAAGCGAATTCAGATCAATGCTTTCAGACATTACAGAATCGTTTTCTTCTATTTTGAAAAGTGTTTTGTTCAGGTCTTCCATCTGAAAAGTATTGTTTTTCTTATAAAAATCAATACTATAATTAATAATGATTCTTTTAAGCCATGCTCCAAAAGCGACTTCCTGTCTGTAATCGTTAATTTTTGTAAAAGCTTTCAAGAAACCTTCCTGCATGACGTCTTGCGCGAAGTGTTCGTCTTTTACAATTCGGTATGCAGCGTTGTACATCGCTTTACAATACCGGTTGTAAATTTCAAACTGTGCTTTTTGATTGTTGTTTTTACAAAGCGCGATTAATTCTTCGATATTTTGATTAGTTATACTCAAGTATTAGATGCTGGTTTATTATAATGACTTTGCTTTTTTTGGTTTGTTACAGTTTTATAAAATTAATTTTATTTTTTCTTGAAATAATTTTAATAATACTAACAGCTTATAATTTTTTAAGAATAAAATTGTGTGAGATTATTATTTCATTGGATAAAATCTATATTTGCATGTAAAACAAATTTAGTCATGAGAAAAAATACTATTTTATTTCTATTGCTTTTAGCAATAGGCAGCTTTTTTAGTTCCTGCAGCGGAGATTTTGACAGTGGTCTGGATCTGTCGAATTCAGAAAACAATGGAAACGGAAATGTAGATCAAAAGGGCATTTTTAAAGCTAAGGTTGAAGGAGAAGAATTTACTGCAAATACCACACAAGCGATTGTATCTGATAATTATGTAGCTATAACAGGTTTCAGATCTTCTAAAGGAGATTTAATCCAGATGATTTTGCCAAGTAATAAAGTAGGAACCTATTCATGGGCAAACAGTCAGGAAAATGCAGAAAATTTTGTTCTGGCTTATGCTGAGGCAACAAATGGATACGGATTTGTCAGTGCTTCAAACGAAGATGCAGCATTTTTAGGTGTACAAAATTATACTGACACTGCGCTTATTAAAATTACTTCGGTAGATAAAACACAAAAAACAATTTCAGGGACATTTCAGTTTACTGGATTTAGAGAGGCTGACAATGGTTCGACTGAAATAAAAGTGGTTACAAGCGGGGTTTTTACCAATATACCCTATACAGAAAATATTCCTGTTGATGATTCAGATGATATCCTGAAAGCAAAAGTAGACGGAGTTGATTTTATAACCGACAAGATCGATGTAACCAGTGTAAGTGCGAGCGGCAGTAACCCGTATTACAGTATAGTAGGAGGAAAGAATGATGGTAACTCAAGTATTGGTCTGAGCATTGATAAATCATCTCCTGTTGGAACCTATCAGGCATCAGATGTTTTCTTAAACGAAGGAGAGGATATAAATGTTTTTGGCGCTTATTACAGAACTAATGATGTTTTGTACAGATCTAAATCAGGTTCAATAAAAATTGCTTTAAAAACAGCAGATAAAATAGAGGGAACTTTTAATTTTGTGGTCCAAAATTTCACTTCGGGCGATGAAAAGACACTTACAGGCTCTTTTAGTATTAATATAGAAGATTTGTAATAAGAAGCTTTCGAAAAAATTAAATCCGCCTTGTGCGGATTTTTTTTGGTAAAACAATTTGGTTTTATTAGTTTGGCTGATTAAATAGATATTTTAATATTCCATTCTTGGCATAAAGATTGCCTATTTTAATGGCATATCTTGTAAATTAAGTGTTTAGTTTATTTTTGTTGGAAAATACTGAATCTAAGACTTTGTTTGCAGGAAATATGAATTTTTTAATGACAAAACGACTTATATATAATTATGTCAAATCATAAAATACTTACTATTGACAATCTGTCACTTCAGGAATTCGATTCAGAAGCAGAATTAATTCCACTATTGACACCGGAGGACGAAGAGGAAATGAACAACGAGGAACTTCCTGTTTCTCTGCCAATCTTGCCTTTACGAAATACTGTTTTATTTCCGGGAGTGGTTATTCCAATTTCTGCAGGAAGAGACAAGTCAATAAAACTTATTAATGATGCCAATGCAGGCGGAAAAATCATTGGTGTAGTTTCTCAGATTAATGAAGAAGATGAAGATCCGTCAAAAGATGATATTCATAAAATAGGAACTGTAGCACGTATTTTACGTGTTCTGAAGATGCCAGATGGAAACGTAACCGTTATTTTACAAGGGAAAAAGCGTTTTGAAATTCATGAAGTAGTTTCAGAAGAGCCTTATATGACTGCAACGATCAAAGAGGTTTCAGAAGAACGTCCGGATGAAAATGACAGCGAATTTACTGCTATTTTAGATTCTGTTAAAGAACTGGCAATCCAGATCATTAAAGAAAGCCCAAATATTCCTTCCGAAGCCACATTTGCAATTAAAAATATTGAAAGCCAGTCGTTTTTAATCAATTTTGTGTCTTCAAATATGAATTTATCCGTAAAAGAGAAACAAGGACTTTTATCGATAAATGGTTTAAAAGAACGCGCATTAGAAACACTTCGTTATATGAATGTTGAGCTTCAAAAATTAGAATTGAAGAACGATATTCAGTCAAAAGTTCGCTTTGATCTGGATCAGCAGCAAAGAGAATATTTCCTTCACCAGCAAATGAAAACCATTCAGGAAGAATTGGGAGGTGTTTCGCAGGAAGAGGAAATGGACGAAATGGGGCTGAAGGCCAAAACAAAAAAATGGGACGAAAAGACGCAGAAACACTTTGAAAAAGAATTGTCTAAAATGCGTCGTATGAATCCTCAGTCTCCTGATTTTGGAATTCAGCGTAACTATTTAGAATTATTTTTAGAACTGCCATGGGGCGAGTATTCTAAAGATAAATTTGATTTAAAATATGCTCAGAAAATATTAGATAAGGATCATTTTGGACTTGATGAAGTTAAGAAAAGAATGATCGAGCATTTAGCGGTTTTAAAACTGCGAAATGACATGAAATCGCCAATTATATGTTTAACAGGACCTCCGGGAGTAGGTAAAACGTCTATTGGACGTTCTGTTGCTGAAGCCTTAGGACGTGAATACGTGCGTATTTCATTAGGCGGTTTACGTGATGAAGCTGAAATCCGCGGACACAGAAAGACGTATATCGGAGCAATGCCGGGCCGTATTATCCAAAGTTTGAAAAAAGCCGGAACTTCAAATCCTGTATTTATTTTAGATGAAATTGATAAATTATCAAGCGGGCACAGCGGTGATCCTTCTTCGGCTTTATTAGAAGTTTTAGATCCGGAACAAAACAGCGCTTTTTATGATAATTTCCTTGAAATGGGATATGATTTATCTAAAGTGATGTTCATTGCGACTTCAAACAACATGGCAGCAATTCAGCCGGCTCTTCGTGACCGAATGGAAGTAATTAAAATGTCAGGTTATACAATTGAAGAAAAAGTTGAAATTGCAAAAAGACACCTTTTTCCAAAACAATTGGAAGCACACGGATTAACTGCCAAAGATTTAACGATTGGTAAAAAACAATTAGAAAAAATTGTAGAAGGTTATACACGCGAATCCGGTGTTCGTAATCTGGAAACAAAAATTGCTCAGGTAATCCGAAATGCTGCAAAAGCAGTTGCGATGGAAGAAGAGTACAATAAAAAGGTTACAGACGAGGATATCGTGAAAGTCTTGGGTGTTCCAAGATTAGAGCGTGACAAATACGAAAATAACGATGTTGCAGGAGTAGTTACAGGTTTGGCCTGGACAAGTGTAGGGGGCGATATTTTATTCATTGAATCGTTGATTTCTGAAGGTAAAGGTTCACTTACGCTTACCGGAAACCTTGGAAATGTAATGAAAGAATCGGCTACCATTGCACTTGAATACATTAAGGCAAATGCTAAAAAGTTAGGTTTGTCTATTGAATTGTTCCAAAAATACAATATTCACCTGCACGTTCCGGAAGGAGCAACTCCTAAAGACGGACCAAGTGCCGGTATTGCAATGCTTACTTCTTTGGTTTCGTTACTGACTCAGAAGAAAATTAAGAAAAGCTTAGCTATGACAGGAGAAATTACACTTCGTGGAAAAGTATTACCTGTTGGTGGTATCAAAGAAAAAATACTGGCTGCCAAAAGGGCTGGTATTAAAGAAATTATCTTATGTCACGAAAACAAAAGTGATATTGATGAAATTAAAGAAGAATATTTAGAAGGTTTATCTTTTCATTATGTAAAAGAAATGAGTGAAGTACTTGCAATAGCACTAACAGATCAAAATGTTAAGAATGCAAAAGTACTGAAGTAACTTTTTGAAATTTCAAATTTTAAAAATCCAAATTCCAATTCTCTGCAATTTGGATTTTTTTATTTCTGATATGTACAGTTTGAAGCCTGAAAAATATTCTTGCAATTGATTTTTAAGTACTTATAAAATTTATTTTTTAAGTTATATAATTTTATATTTGTCTTTGCGTTATTCCCATATAGGAACGCCCCAAAAACGAATGTTAAAACACCTTGTTTTATTTTTAATGATGCTAATTTGTTCGGTTTCGTTCGGGCAGATTGGAGGGCGTTACACCTATCAATTCCTAAATCTGACAACAAATCCGCGTCAGGCGGCGCTTGGCGGTAAGATAATAACAATTTATGATGAAGATGTCAATCAGGCCATGTCTAATCCTGCAGCTTTAAATCAGGATATGGATAACCACCTGGCCCTGAATTACGGAAATTATTATGGTGAGGCTTCTTACGGAACAGCTTCATATGCCTATACGTATGACCGGCATGTTCAGACTTTTTATGCAGGAGTAAATTACGTAAACTACGGATCTTTTGAAGGTTATGATGAGAACGGTCAAAAAACTTCTGATTTTACAGGAAGCGAAGGTGCTTTGTCAGTAGGTTATGCTTATAATGTTCCTTTTACAGACCTTCATATAGGCGTAAATGGTAAATTAATTACTTCTACCCTGGAAACTTATAATTCGTTTGGTGCCGCAGTTGATGTAGGTCTCTTATATGTTGATGAAAGAAATGATATAAACTTTGCATTGGTATTTAGAAATATAGGCACGCAGTTTAAAACATATGCAGGAATACAGGAAAATTTACCATTTGAGATTACTGCCGGAATTTCGCAGGAATTAGATCATGTTCCTATTCGATGGCATCTAACTTTGGAGAATTTACAGCAATGGAATATTTCTTTTTCAAATCCTGTTCGCGGCGAAACGAATATTGACGGATCAACAAATCCTGAGAAAGTTTCGTTTGTAAATAATGCGCTGAGACATGTTCTTTTTGGGGTAGAATTGTTCCCGAAAAGAGCTGTAAATCTTCGTTTGGGATATAATTTTAGAAGAGGAGAAGAATTACGTGTAGAAGAACAGCGTAATTTTTCCGGAGTTTCATTAGGTTTTGGATTACGTATGAATAAGTTAAAGTTTAACTATTCCTATTCACGATATACATTGGCAGGAAATACAAGTCTTTTTGGTTTAATATTAAATTTTCAATAATCTATATGAAGCTCTTTAGTTTATTTTTGTTTATGACTGTTGGTTTTTTTACGGGGTCAAAAAATTACTTCAAAGAAGAATCCATTACAAACGTAGAAATAGAAAGGATTAACACCAGAATTGGCGAAATTAAAAATATGATCGATGTTGATCATAAATACAATGCTAAAATTGCTTTTTTGGTAGATATGAAAGTTCCGTCCGGCAAAAACCGGTTTTTTGTTTATGATTTAGAAAAAAATGAAGTTATTGATCAGGGGCTTGTAGCTCACGGTTCCGGATCAGAGACAGGCGTAAAAGGAATGCTTCGATTTAGTAATACACCTAATTCTAATTGTACGGCTTTAGGGAAATATACAATTGAGAAATGTTATAAAGGAATGTTTGGAAAGGCGTATAAACTTAACGGTCTGGAAGAAACGAATAACAATGCTTTTAAGAGAGCCATTGTATTGCATCATTATTCGGCAGTACCTTATGAAGAACAGAATTATTACATCAGTAACAGCCATGGATGTCCAATGGTTAATGAGCAGTTTTTTAAAAGGATAGAAAAAATAATTGACAGCTCTAAGTCGAAAATTATAATGGATATTTATTATTAATTGAAGATTTATAGATACAAATAGTAATAAGCCTTTTATGATCACAGAATGATTGTAAAAGGATTTTTTGAGTCAGGTCCAGACTTAAAAAATATATCGTATAGGAAAAATATTAGTATTATTTAGTGCGCAATTTGAAAAGAAAGATAGCTACATTTGCACTAGTTCATGAGCTTTCTCTGAGGTTCGGGCCTATTCATTAAAAGATTAAAATTAAAACATAAAAAATTGAAAAAGATTACGATTGCTATAGACGGATTTTCATCAACAGGAAAAAGTACTTTGGCAAAACAATTGGCAAAAGAGTTGGAATATGTTTACGTTGATACGGGAGCTATGTATCGCGCCGTTGCTTATTTTGCTATGCAGAATAAATTAATTGGGGCTGATTTTTTTGATAAGCAGGCTTTGGTAACCGAATTGCCAAAAATCCAATTGGAATTTAAGTTTAATGCTGATTTAGGATTTGCTGAAATGTATTTGAATGGTGAAAATGTAGAAAAGCAAATCAGGACAATCGAGGTTTCTAGCTTTGTGAGTAAAGTTGCAGCTGTCTCTGAAGTTCGTGCTAAGTTAGTAGAACAACAACAGGAAATGGGAAAAAACAAAGCCATCGTTATGGATGGGAGAGATATAGGAACGGTAGTTTTTCCTGATGCTGAGCTTAAAATTTTTATGACTGCAAGTCCGGAAACTCGTGCTCAAAGACGTTTTGATGAATTGCAGCAAAAAGGAGATAATGTATCTTATGAAGAAGTTTTGCAAAACGTAGTAGAACGAGATAATCTGGATACTAGTCGTGAAGATTCGCCATTGGTAATTGCTGATGACGCAATAGAAATAGATAATTCTTACTTAAATAAAGAAGAACAATTTACTGCCGTTTTGGAATTAGTAAATGATGTAGTAAAAAAGGCGTAATTTTTTGCAGATATTATTTTAAAAAATTAGTTTTACCGCTTTATTTTATTTAAAAGACAATTTTTATCATATGGGGATTAAAAATAGATTGATTTTAATGAGCTTTCTTCAATTTTTTGTTTGGGGAGCCTGGCTTATAACAATAGGAAATTATTGGTTTGGCACAAAAAACTGGGAAGGAACTCAATTTGGTCTGGTTTTCGGAACCATGGGAATTGCTTCTCTTTTTATGCCCACTCTTACCGGTATTATTGCTGATAGATGGGTGAATGCCGAAAAACTATATGGAGTCCTTCATATTTTATATGCAGTAGTTTTATTTTCAATTGCGCATGTAACTACACCTGATACTTTTATTATCGTAATGCTTTTGGCTATGTGTTGTTATATGCCTACAATTGCATTGAGTAATTCTATATCGTATACTTCTCTTAAGCTGAATAATAAAGATATTGTAAAAGATTTTCCGCCAATTCGCGTTTGGGGAACAATTGGATTTATTGTTGCTATGTGGATTACTAACTTGAGCGGAAGTAAAGCAACGGAATATCAGTTTTATATTGCTGGAATAGGTGCTTTAATACTTGGATTTTATGCTTTTACATTGCCAAAATGTAAACCACAGCGTTTAATTAAAGAAAATGCAACTTGGACTGAAACATTAGGCTTGGAATCCTTTAAATTATTTGGAAATTACAAAATGGCTTTGTTTTTTGTGTTTTCTATGTTTTTAGGAGGAGCACTTCAATTAACAAATGCTTACGGAGATGTGTTTTTGGATGAGTTTAAACATTTTCCAAAATATGCAGATTCATTTGTAATTCAGTATTCAACTATCATTATGTCAATTTCTCAGGTTTCTGAGACACTGTTTATTTTAGCAATTCCATTTTTCTTGAGACGTTTCGGAATTAAACAAGTTATGCTGATAAGTATGCTGGCTTGGGTTTTACGTTTCGGATTATTTGCTTTTGGAGATCCTGTAAATGGTTTATGGATGATTATTTTATCTTGTATTGTTTACGGAATGGCATTTGATTTCTTTAATATTTCAGGTTCTTTATTCGTAGAGAGCAATACAGATTCTAAAATTCGTTCGTCAGCGCAGGGATTATTTATGATGATGACAAATGGAGTAGGAGCGGTTTTAGGAAGTTTAACATCTGGCTGGGCGATTGATCGTTTTTTTACAAAATCATTCAATACAACTACTGAATTAGCTGGATTTTTGCAAACGGATGCTTCTAATGAAAAAATGGCTGAATTTGTAAAAAGTCAAGGAAATTCAATTTCGACTGAAGGTGTTTTTACGAATCCAATACTAATGAAAGACTGGCATACGATCTGGTTGTCGTTTGCTATTTATGCTTTGGTAATTGCAATTGCTTTTGCAGTATTGTTTAAGCATAAACATGATCCAAAAGAAATTGAGAATTTGAGTCATTAAAATAAGATTTAATCTTTTTTGACGTTATTAAGTTGAAGAAGTAAAATAATAATAAAATATAAAATACCACAAAAGTTTCTAAGTTTAGAAACTTTTGTGGTATTTTTGTTATATCTAAATTGAATGAAATATTTTGAAACTAGATTTTTAGAAGAAGCTGATAAATTTATTTCCACATTAGATCGAAAAGCTATTGTTAAAATACTGTATAATATAGATTTAGCTGAAAAGAATAACGATCCAAAACTATTTAAAAAGTTGGATAATTATATATGGGAGTTTAGGATTAGATTTAATGGTTTGCAAATTAGGTTTTTAGCATTTTGGGATTAAACCAACAATCAAGAAACTTTAGTTTTTGCAACTCACGGCTTTATTAAAAAAGCAGATAAAATTCCATCAAAAGAAATTGAAAAAGCAAACAAAATAAGATTGAATTATTTCGAAAATAAGTAAAATTCATAAAGATGACAAAAGAAAGAATAAAGTCCTATTCTCTTTCTGAGATGAAAGATAAGTATATTGGTGAGATTGGAACTCCTGAAAGAGACCAATATGAATATGAACTTAGCATGGAAATTCTCGGCAGAATGATAAAAACTGCAAGAAAAGAAAGAAATCTAACTCAAAATCAGTTAGGCGAATTGATTGGAGTGAAAAAAGCTCAAATTTCAAAATTAGAAAGTAGTGCTAATAGTGCAACAATAGATACAGTTATAAAAGTTTTTAAAGCATTGAAGGCGGAAATCAGTTTTAACGTGAAAATTGAAAATCAGAGTTTGCAGGTTTCGTAGCAATCTTTCTCAAAGTTTTGAAAATAAAATAACATATAGACCCGACGGATTTTTATAACCTGTCGGGTTTGGTGTATTTTTCGTTTTAATCTTATGAAATCAAAACTTCTTATCTAGCCCCGATAGTAGTGGAAATACTTTTGTGATCTCGTTTCTTTAACGAGAGCACAAAAGATTGTAACGAATAGCGGGACAAAACGTCTTTAAAAGCCTTAAATCGTCTGCTTCTTATTAATATACTGATAATCATATCGGTTTTGTTTTGTTAATTCAGAAAATTGTATTAATTTTGCAGTCCTTTTGGCAGAGAAGAGTTTCCATTAGGAATCAACCATTTATGTAAAACAACTTCTGTATTTTCTATCGCATAGAGAAACTCGAGAAAAACAGAATACAAATTTTTTTATCAGCATGTCTGAACAAACAAAATCACAAGAAGAGTTTTTAGCAAATTTTAACTGGCACAACTTCCAAGAAGGAATCGATGCAGTAGATGAGAAAAACTTGCAAGAGTTTGAAGAACTAGTATCAAAAACTTTCATCGCTACAGATCAAGAAGAAGTAGTTGAAGGAGTTGTTGTTAGAATTACAGATAGAGACGTTATCGTTGATATCAATGCTAAATCTGAAGGTGTTATTTCTTTAAACGAATTTCGTTACAACCCAAATTTAAAAGTAGGTGACAAAGTAGAAGTATTAATCGACATCCGTGAGGATAAAACTGGTCAATTAGTATTATCTCACAGAAAAGCACGTACTATCAAATCTTGGGATAGAGTTATTGCAGCAAATGAAACTGGAGAAATCGTTAACGGTTTTGTTAAATGCAGAACTAAAGGAGGTATGATTGTTGACGTATTCGGAATCGAAGCGTTCTTACCTGGATCTCAAATTGACGTTAAGCCAATTAGAGACTACGATGTATATGTAAACAAAATGATGGAATTCAAAGTGGTAAAAATCAACCACGAATTCAAAAACGTTGTTGTATCTCATAAAGCTCTTATCGAGGCTGATATTGAAGTACAGAAAAAAGAAATCATCGGTCAATTACAAAAAGGACAAGTATTAGAAGGTGTTGTTAAAAACATTACTTCTTATGGTGTGTTCATTGACTTAGGTGGTGTTGACGGATTAATTCACATTACTGACCTTTCTTGGAGCAGAATCAATCACCCAAGTGAAGTTCTTGAATTAGACCAAAAATTAAACGTTGTAATCCTTGATTTCGATGATGAGAAAACAAGAATTCAATTAGGATTGAAACAATTAAACGCTCACCCATGGGATGCTTTAGATGCTAACTTAACTGTTGGTGATAAAGTTAAAGGTAAAGTAGTTGTAATCGCTGATTACGGTGCATTTATCGAAGTTGCTGAAGGTGTTGAAGGTTTAATCCACGTTTCTGAAATGTCATGGTCAACTCACTTACGTTCTGCTCAGGACTTCGTGAAAGTTGGAGATGTTGTTGAAGCAGTTATCTTAACTCTTGACAGAGAAGATCGTAAGATGTCATTAGGTATCAAACAATTGACTCAAGATCCATGGACTGACATTACTTCTAAATACCCAGTAGGTTCTAAACACACAGGTATCGTTAGAAACTTTACAAACTTTGGTATTTTCGTAGAATTAGAAGAAGGAATTGATGGATTAATCTACATCTCTGACTTATCTTGGACTAAGAAAATTAAACACCCATCTGAGTTTGTAAACGTTGGTGAAAAACTTGATGTTGTTGTATTAGAATTAGATGTTGAAGGACGTAAATTATCTTTAGGTCACAAACAAACTACTGCTAATCCTTGGGATCAATACGAAGATTCTTTCGCTGTAGGAACTATCCACAATGGTGAGATTTCTGAAATCGTTGACAAAGGAGCTACTGTAGAATTCGGAGATGATATCGTTGCTTTCATTCCTACTCGTCACCTTGAAAAAGAAGACGGAAAGAAATTGAAAAAAGGTGATACAGCTGATTTCAAAGTAATCGAATTCAACAAAGAATTCAAAAGAGTTGTTGCTTCTCACACTGCTATCTTCAGAGAAGAAGAAGAGAAAAACGTGAAAGCTGCTGCTGAAACTACTGCATCTGCATCTACAAACGCACCAGCTGCGACTTTAGGTGACAACAATGATGTATTAGCTGCTTTAAAAGCTAAAATGGAAAAAACTGAGAAAAAATAATTCTTGGCTTTTTTATAAATAGAAAGTCCCACAGCAATGTGGGACTTTTTTTTATGTTTAAAGTTGTCTTTTGAGCGGAGTCGAGAAACTTTTTGAAAATGAAATAGTTTTAATTAGTTTAAAGCTATTAATTTTGATTCTTCTGGAGTAAAATCATTAACAATAACATAAGTATCGATTCCTGTAATAGCAATTTCATCTAAGATATCAACCAAGTTTTTAAAACTACATTTTTTACTAGGTTTGATAATTACGGCAATCCCTCTTCCCGGTTTTCCTAATTGAGCGGAATAATTGAGTGTGTTTTTATTTTCTTTGAAGAGCTCTTTCCTAATTCCGTCCTTTCCATATGCTATATGTTTTGGTGAAACTATTGGAGTACTTAGTAATCCTTTGTAACAAACTAATCTATTATCCTCTCCAAGTAAAATGGTATAAGAACGATCTTCACCATCGCAACTGATAACTCTTTCTCCGCATGTGTAGCTATCATAATCGGGCAAACCCAAATTCATCACTTTTTTCTTAGATAATTCACCTACAACCATAAAAAATATAATCAGCAAAAAAGAAACGCTGACCATTGCGGTTAAATCGACTTTTGATACAAGTTTTTTACTTCTTACTTTTTGGGGAAGATTTTTCATATCGATAAGGTTAGATTAATTAATTGAGTTTTTAATTTGAAGCCAATAATTTAGATTCCTCTGGAGTATAATAATCCACAACAGAATAAGAGTTGATATTACATATTTTAATTTCATCAAGTATATCAACTAGATTTCCATAGTTTGAGTTTTTGCTTGGTTTGATAATTACAGTTACTCCTCTTCCAGGTTTGCCAAGTTGTGCAGAATATTCTAAGACCTTTTTGTTTCGCTCAATTATTTCTTTTCTAATTCCGTTTTTTCCATACTGAACTTCTTTAGGTTCTTCAATAGGAAAATTAACTAATCCTATATACGTAACTATTCTGTTATTCTGATCTAGGAGTATGGTCATTGTTCGGTTTTCATCAGGATTAAAGCAACCTAATTCTGGTCCACAACCTCCACCTGAAAAGTCTTGATTCATCATTTTAGGTTTTGATAATCACCTACAACCATAAAAAATATAATCAGCAAAAAAGATACGCTGACCATTGCGGTTAAATCGACTCTTGAATTTAGTTTTTTACTTCTGACTTTTTGAGGTAGATTTTGCATGTCTTTAAAGTTTAAGTTAATTTGAAGCGAGTAATTTAGATTCCTCAGGTGTAAATTCATCAACAATAGCATAAGTATCTATGTTGTTGATTTTCATTTCATCTAATATGTCAATTAGGTTTTTAAAACTACTGTTTTTACTGGGTTTTATGATTACAATTACACTGCTCTTAGGCTTTCCTACAGAAATCATTCTCTCATCTACGGATTTTTTATGTACAAATATTTCTTTTCTAATTCCGTTTTTGCCGTATTCAGATTTTTTTGGAGCTTCATAAGGATCAGACAGAGTTCCAGAGTAAGTAACAATTTTATCATTTTTATCTAATAGAATGGTATACAATCTACTACCATCTATACATCCTCTTGATCCACCACAACCTGGGTATTTATCTGGTAAACTCAAGTCCATACCATTAGGCTTAGACAATTCGCCAACCACCATAAAAAATATAATCAGCAAAAAAGAAACGCTGACCATAGCGGTTAAATCAACTCTTGAACTCAGTTTTTTACTTCTTATTTTTTTAGGTAGATTATTCATAATAAAATATTTTATTTCTAAAAATAATAATAAAAAGAAAACAAAATCAATTTATTTAAAAATATTTTTAGAACAGTAAAACCTTATGAAATCACGATTTAAAACAGAAATCTCTACTTATTTTAAACAGTTAAAAAAAATATTTAAAACCAAAACTACTTTATCACCGTAAATGAGCTTATAACTTAAAAACATTGATTATGAAAACTAGAAAATTTTTAGCAGCAGCAGTTTTAGCTTTAGGATTTGCATTTGCATCAAATGCTCAAAAATCAGTTATGGTTGGGGGAGCAGCAATGTATCCAAATAAAAACATTATTGAGAATGCCGTAAATTCAAAAGATCATACAACTTTGGTTGCAGCAGTAAAAGCAGCAGATTTAGTAGAAACTTTAAAAGGTAAAGGTCCATTTACTGTTTTTGCTCCAACAAATGCAGCGTTTGACAAATTACCCAAAGGAACTGTTGAGTCATTATTAAAACCTGAAAATAAAAAGAAACTGCAAACGATCCTGACCTATCATGTTGCTGCCGGAAAATGGAGTTCTGCAGATATTGCCAAAGCAATTAAAGATGGAAAAGGAAAAGCAAGTATTAAAACAGTTGAAGGAGGAACTTTAACAGCATGGATGAAAGGAAAAGATTTATATATAAGCGATGAGAACGGAAACAAAGCTAAAGTGACAATTGCCGATGTGAATCAGTCAAATGGTGTAATTCACGTTATTGATGCTGTTTTGATGCCAAAAAAATAATTGAAAACAATCCTGTAATATCCAAAAAAAGCTCTGTAGTTTATCTGCAGAGCTTTTTCTAGTTTTGAGCTTTTATCTTTTACTGGTCAGTGTACTTCCGGCAGATGCGATTACGACACAAACAACAGCCAAAATTTCGTAGAAACTTAAATTTTCGTGCAAAAATATAAAAGCACAAATCGATGCAGCCGCAGGCTCCAGACTCATTAAAATACTAAAAGTACGCGGTGGCAGTTTTCCTAAAGCTTTCATTTCTAAAGTAAACGGAATGGCACTGGATAAAAGCGCAAGGGCAATTCCCATTCCAAAAAACGTTGGAGTAAGATTCGTAAGTCCGTTTTCGAATAACCCAACAGGTAAAACTAAAATCGCAGCAAACAGCATTCCGACAGAAACAGCGCTTCCATCATTCATAATTCGGGAAATTTTGCCGCCCAAAACAATATATGCCGCCCAAAAAGCACCAGCCAAAAGAGCAAAAAACATACCCATTGAATCTAAGCGGGTATTATTCCACGGAGCCATTAATGAAATTCCAATTGCCGCCAATAAAACCCAGAAGTAATCTATTAAACGTTTTGAACCTATAATAGCCAGTAATAACGGACCAACAAATTCTAATGTCACGGCTAAACCAACCGGAATTCTCGCAATAGCCAGATAAAAAATTAAATTCATGGCGCCTAAACATAAGCCGTACGGAATAACAATTTTCCATTGCTCTCGTGATATTTCTCTTAAGTTTGGTCTGTAAGCCAGTAATAAAATTATAGCAGAAATTCCAATTCGGATTGAAGCGGTTCCTGCTGCTCCTATGGCAGGAAATAATGTTTTTGCAATTGCAGCGCCGCATTGTACACTTATAATTGCCAGTAATACTGCAGGAACGGGAGGGAGGTTTAATTCTCGGTTTTTCATAAAAATAATAACGCAGAAAACGATTGGCATCTTTTTCTGCTGAATAAGCAAAAGGTAATCTGATTTAGCTGTCTAACGCACGTTTTGTAACATAGGCACGATATCCAATTATAGCCATCTGCCACTTTTTTGCTTTCGTGATATCCAATCCTTGTTTGGTAAAACTAGGAAGCAGCATTTTATTTAGTTTGGCTAAAATTTTATACATAGCAGATTTTTTTCGCAAAGATATAAAAAAAGACTTTGTGTTAAAACAAAGTCTTTTAAGAGTATAAAGTTTAAAATTTGAGAATTAGATTATTATCACCGTCAGATTCTCTGTTTATGGCATTTATTGGAGCTTGTATCCAGCCGCTTTTATTGATTACAAATTTAAACAGATGTGTTTCGTTTTTCTTAAACCTCGATTTTGGAATAATTAATTCAAAAGTATTTTTGTTTTTCTGAATCATTTGAAAATCTTTGTCATTAGGATTCCATTTATCAAATGATCCTGCAATAGATACACTTTTAATCAAATTAGGATCTAAATTTTTATCGTGTTCATAAACGAAAACAACATTGTCATCAGTAAGTTTATATCCGTAAATGCCAGATTTCGTTTTGTTTTCGGCAAGTAAATCATTTGAAAGCCTTATGACAGCTTCTCCTAAAGCTTCGGCTGTATTTTCATCGCTTATGTTTACAATAATTGAAATACCCAGCTGGCGTTCGGGATAAATAATCAACATGTTTTGAGTTCCAAATGCACCGCCGTGCTTCCAGCAGTTTTGACCGTTTTGATCTACTTCAATATAATCCCAAAAATACCCGTTCCAGGTTGTTGGGCTATTCAGGAGATTTCGCTGTGATTCTTTTACAATTTTGTTCTTTGTATTAAGTTCATAATTAATGAATTTGGTTAAATCACCTAAAGTAGATTTTAATCTTCCGGCAGCTCCCCAAAGGTTGTCAGAGATACTCGGCATTAGAACTCCTTTCAGGTTGTAACCATTTGCAAGAGCGATATAAGGATTTAAGTTAATACCGGTTGAATTCATTTGAAGTTTTGAAAGAATATTTTCTTTTAAAAGCTCTTCATAACTTTTATGATATACATTTTCTAAGATATGGGCTGTCAGATTAAGGCTTCCGTTGCTGTATTTGAATTTAGTTCCCGGTAAGGTATCTAATTTTATTGTTTTAAGATCTTCAAAGAATTGCTTACGATTGTATGATTCGTCTATCTTTTTAAACGCCAGATAACTGCTGTCATTTCGGTTTTTTCTTAACTCGGCTGTATCGGGCAGATCTTTATCAAAACCGGTTTTAAAAGAAACTAAATCTTTTATTGTAATAGGAGTACCATTGTATTCTAAGTTAGGATATGAACCTGTAATATGTTTTCTTATATCGTCGTCCAGATTTAGTTTTCCTTCTAAAACAGCTTGAGATGCCAGCAGTCCGGTGAACAATTTTGTTATAGAAGCGACTTCAAAAACGGTATTGTTAGTGGCTGTATTGTCTTTTCCTTTGTCAATTTCTCCGTAATGTCTGGTGTATGTTTTTCCATTTTTTACAACGCCTATAGAAATTGAGTTGGCTTTTGATTTTTCTGAAAGAATCGAAGCCGTTTTGTCCATTGCAATATAAATATTCTTTTCGGCCGCTTTTTGCTGGGCATTTCCAATAAATCCAGAACATAGGAATATCGTAAGGATGTATTTCATGATTGATATTTTAGGATTGAATTGTGTATCGAAAACAAAAGAACCAGTGTTTTGGGCACTGGTTCTTTATATTTAATTAAATCTGTTACGCCTTTTTATTTTCTTTCTCCCAGGCTTTTCTGTCTTTTTCTTGTTTTTTCATATCCTTTGCATGCTGCTTCATGTCTTTTGCGTGTTGCAGTATATCTTTTTCATGCTGTTTCATATCAAGTTCATATTGCTTCATGTCTTTTTCGTACTGTTTCATGTTTTGCTCGTATTCTTTAGCATTAAAACCGTCAAATTCGAATTTCATATTAGTATTGAATTTCTCCATTTTAGTATTGAATTGTTCCATGGCAATTTCATACTGCTCCATCTGTTTTTCGAAAATAGCTTCACGTTGTGACATAACTGCTTCTAATTGTTTTTCGTAAGCTGATAAATCCGGTTCAAAAGCTTCCATTTTTCTTTCAAATTCTGCCATTTCTTTATTGAATTTATCCATAGCAGTTTTATCGTTATGATTTTTTGGGAATTTTGGCGGTTTTGGCATTTTCGACATGTCAATAGCCGGAACAGGAGGCATTGGTCCACTTGGAAATGACGGAGCAACAGGCGGTACCGGCGGTACAGGAGAAACTGCATCATTTACTGCTACAGGATCTTCTTCTCCTTCAGAATCTCCAAAATATCGGGTAGTTGTAACATTGCGAATAACAGGAGGATTGTTAATTTGATCGCCTGTAACCAGCGCAATATCTTTGCTGCCATCTTCATCTTCACTTAATACAATATTACAGTCTTTTATGGCATTATTACCGTTCATTTCAACAATCTGAATTTTACCGTTTTCTTTTACAATACGTACTTTAATACCGGTAATTTCATTTTTACTGTTTCTTTTTAAATCAGAAATAGCAATGTCTACATTGTGTTCTGTTTTTAATTTTGCAGTTAAATCTTTTAATTCCTGATCTGTAGTCGATTTTGTGATTTTAAAAATTTCAGAATCCTGATTTTTAACTCTGGCAATTTCGTTTTGTTCAGCCGTCTTTTTCTCCTGTGCAATTGTTTTAATCTGAAATGAAAGGACAAATGCTCCAAGTGCCGGAATTATGGCATAATACTTCCAGTAATTCCATTTTTTTGATTGATTTTTGTTTAACATGACAATTCGTTTTTTGATTAATGATTGATAAAAATGATTGGTGATGGCAACACAAGTATCATGTGTTGTAATTTTTAAAAGCGTGTATTGATACGCTTTTTTGTCGGCAATTTTTTTAGAAGCCTCGCTGTCTGCAATAAATTCCAGGTTTTGAAGGATTGCTTTTTTGTAAAGCCAGATAATTGGGTTGAACCAGAAAAGAATACAAAAAATACGTGAAATTAGTACATCTATCGTGTGATGCTGATCACTGTGTACCTTTTCATGCTCCAGAATATTCTGTAATTCTGCTTCGCTGTACAGTGATGAGTTGTACACGATATAATCGAAATAAGAAAATGGAGCAATGTTTTCATTGATATCTATAAATTTAAAATCAGCCTGCTGTTCTACTTTTTTGCCTTTTAAAACCGAATTCAGACTATAGAAATCAATAGCAAATTTTAGCATAAAAGCGGCAAATCCTAATGTGTAAATTACGATAGAAACCATATTCCAGTCGATTTCAAAAGTTTTTTCTTCAATACCCTGCGGATTCGCATTATACGATGCAGCTGTATAAGCAGGAGATGAGTTCAAAACATAAGTTGAAGGAGCATAACTTACCGGTGCCGGATCTATCCAGATTACTTTTGTATAGATGATAAAAGGCAGAATAACCGATGTTAACAATCCGGCAAGCAGGAACCATCTGCTGCTGGTAAAGAATGTTTCTTTGCGTAATAAAAAATAATAAGCAAAATAAAACAAGGCAGTTAAGCCGCTTGCTTTTGCGATAAAAATAAAAAGTGCTTCCATAGTCCTTATTTTTCTTGTTTTATTTCTCTTCTTTAGGATTTTCGATCATGGCCAGGATTTCCCTTAATTCGTCTGCAGAGATTTTTTCTTCTTTGGCAAAAAACGAAACCATATTTTTATACGAACTGTTGAAATAATTATCAATAGCCGTGTTCATATACTTTTTACTGTAAGCTTCAAGGGTAACAGCCGGATAATACTGATGAGTGTTTCCAAAAGCATTATGAGATACAAAACCTTTTTCTTCCAGATTTCGGACAATGGTCGAAAGTGTATTATAATGCGGCTGATCTTCGGTTATTTCGGCCTGGATTTCTTTTACAAAAGCCTTTTTAAGCTTCCATAAAATATGCATTATTTCCTCTTCTTTGTTGGTTAGTTTTTGCATATTCCGGTTTTTTGGTTAAGACTGTTATTTGCGGGTTTCAATTTCAATTACACCGTTTCCGCCGCGATCACCATATTTGTTTAGAGCATCGGTTCCGGTGTATACACTCATACTCTTGATGTTTTTTGAAGGAAGATCTTCCAGATTAAAATCCTTTGGCATTTCTTTTCCATCAATAATTAAAAGCTGAAATCCTTGTTTCATATTCGATTTTGCTCCATTTGAAACCACAACAGTTGATGCGTCTCCCACAGTGATTGTATTAGTCGTGTTGTTATCATGAGATGTTACAACAGTGCTAGTATTTGTAGTAGTATGAGTGTTAGTTTTTGTACTAACATTAATATTAGTGTCGACATGGCTGTTTTGTTTTTGTTTAAGTTTATTGCTTACTGCGGTTTTTGGATCTTTATTCTGCTTTTCATCTATAGTTTGAATTCCTATTTTTTTGTCTCCGTTCTTATAGGTTATGACTACTACGCCAAATTCGTTTATTGTTTCATCATCAGATGATTGTACAGATTTTGCACGCTGGCTTCCTTTTTTAATATCAACTACAAGAGAAGTTAGCTGGTTTGAAGCATTTCGCTTAATTTCGGAGATTTCAAACTTAATATTATGAAGCTTTTTCAGATTTTCTTTGATTTCTTCTAATTCAGTATCTGTGGTGTTTTTTCTTATTTTGTAAACGTCTACAGATTGAATATTCGAATCATTTTCTTGTACAATTTGCGGTTTTTCTTTGGCAATTACTTCAATTTGAAATAAGAAAATAAACCCTGCAAGTACCGGAACCACTGTGTAATACTTCCAGTAGTTTCTCTTTTTTGATTGATTTTTGTTTAACATGACAATTCGTTTTTTGATTAATGATTGATAAAAATGATTGGTGATGGCAACACAGCTTTCCTGCGTTGTTATTTTTAAAAGCGTATACTGATATGCTTTTTTGTCTGATATTTTTTCTGCAGCTTCTTTATCTGCAATAAATTCTAAGTTTTGTGTAACTGCTTTTTTGTAAAGCCAGATTATCGGATTGAACCAAAAAATCACAGAAAAAAGACGCATAATAAGTACATCGATCGTATGATTCTGGTCGCTGTGTACTTTTTCATGCTCAATAATATTTTCCAGTTCTAATTCCGTGTACATTGATGAGTTGTACACGATATATTCGAAATAGGAGAAGGGCGCAATGTTTTCGCTGGTATCTATAAATTTAAAGTCGGCTTGCTGTTGGATTTTTTTGCCTTTTAAAACCAGCTGCAGATTATAAAAATCCAATGCAAATTTTATAAAATGAACTAATAGACCAATTATATAGATAATCAGAATAATATAAAGTCCATAATTAACAGAATCTGTGGCATTGATGTTCTGTACTGAATTCTGCTGTGTTATATTGATATTGGTTAAAGGTTCAGCATCAATCCAGACGATTCTTTTAAAGGAAAGAAAAGGAAGTACAGCCGAAATAATCAATCCGCTGATTAGAAACCAGCGATTACTGCTGAAAAAGGTTTCTTTTCGAAGAAGAAAATAATAAGCGCCATAAAATAATAAAAGTAAACCGGCCGATTTTGCGATATATAAATAAAGTGCTTCCATAATTATTCTTTTCTAAGGGTTATCCGGATTATTACTGCTTAATTATTTTTTGTCTTTTGGGTTTTCGATCATCTCCAGAATTTCACGTAATTCATCGGCAGAAATTTTTTCTTCTTTGGCAAAAAATGAAACCATATTTTTATACGAACTGTTGAAATAATTATCAATAGCGGTTTTCATGTATTTTTTGCTGTACGCTTCGAGAGTGACAACCGGATAATATTGATGCGTGTTTCCAAATGCATTGTGCGCCACAAAACCCTTTTCCTCCAGATTTCGAACAATTGTCGAAAGTGTATTATAATGCGGCTGGTCTTCAGTTATTTCTGCCTGAATTTCTTTTACGAATGCTTTTTTCAGCTTCCATAAAATGTGCATTATCTCTTCTTCTTTGTTGGTTAACTTTTGCATGTTTTCTAATTTTAATTCAAACCTACAACTATTTTTTTAGTTACACAACTATAAATATAGTTATTTAACTAAAAATTTCGTTGTTAAATAAAATTAAAGCACAAAAAAGCGATTCAGAATCAAAGTTAATGATTTGAATTTTAAGTATTTATATGTAAAAGTGATTTTATTTGATTTTCTCCGAAGCCAATTCTTTTTTAATCCAGAAGCAGCAGGAAGTTGCCAGAATACCTATGCAAGCCATAAATAACCAGTTGATTTGATAGCCAAAATCAGAAATGATTTCAAAACCTACCTTAGAGCTTATAATATGTGCCAGACTAAAACTCATCGTGTACAAAGCCATATAACGTCCTTCCTGACCGCGAGGCGCGCGGCTAAGAGCAAATGCATTTGAAAAAGGAAAGGTTAAAATTTCTCCAATCGAAATGCAAATCATACTGATTACCAGGATTCCGGCCCAGATATTAATCATTAAAAGCAGAAAACTAAAGGCCATTACAAAAGATCCAATTATGATAATCCTGATTTTAGGAAATCCTTTTCTTTCCATAAAACCTACCGCAGGCATTTCTAAGGCAAAAATCATAAGACCGTTTAAAGTCATTAATAATCCGGTTTGAAATTCGCTTAATCCGTATTTTTCATTATGATATAAAGGTAAAGTGGTAAAAAGCTGAAAAAATATCATAGCCGTTATAAAACTCACAAACAGAAAAACCCAGAATATTTTATCGTGAAAAACAGATTTAGTATCAGCAGCGCTTTCGGCTTTATCATCATGTTCTACTTTTTTCTTTTCTTTTACTAATAAAGCAAAAATGGATATCGAAATAATACAAGAAGCGCCATCGACCCAGAAAAGTCCTGAATAGCCCATTCCCATAATAATTAATCCTCCAAGTGCAGGACCGGCAGCAAAACCTAAATTCACGGCTAGACGAACCAGAGTTAAAGCGCGGGTTCTGTTTTCTGGTTTGGCATAAGCGCCCAATGAGACAAACATAGCCGGGCGAAACATATCTGCAATCGTCATTAATACGAACATCGCAATACAAAGTGTCCAGAAAGTGGTAATGTACTGTACGAAGAATAATGAAACCCCGCTTGTAAACAAACTGAAAATCATGATTTTGTAAAACCCTATTTTGTCCGAAAGTTTACCTCCAAGCCAGGAACCCAGCATTGACCCAAAACCAAAAGATACCATAATCCAGCCTACCTGATTGTATGTAAAATGAAGATCCTCTTTTAAATATTTTGATAAAAAAGGCAGTACCATAGTGCCGGCACGATTTATAAAAGTAATTAAAGTAAGTATCCAAATTTCTCTTGTAAATCCTCTAAAGTTGTTGATGTAATGTGAAAAAGCGGTTTTAAGCATTATAATTGTTCTATTTACAGCAAAGTTAGAAAACTTTGTAACTTAGAACGGTTGTCGCTTTGTTACTTTTAAACTATTTTTGCAGAAAATTTTCAAGATGAAAGATTGCTTAATCCTAATTGGTCTTCTGACTTTTAGCTTTGGTTTCAGCCAAAAGAAATTTGATCGTACTGAAGCCGAAAAGTTTCAAAAGCAGATTAACTCAGAATATGCTGATCCAAAAACAAGCCCGTTAATGGAGGAAGATTTAAAGTCTTTTAAAACTTTAGATTTTTATCCTATAGACAGTAAGTATTTTGTAAATGCGAAGTTTGAAAAAGCAAAAAATGAGAAGGTTTTTGAAATGAAAACCACCGGAACCAGAACGCCTCAATACATAAAATACGGAACTTTATCTTTTACTCTGAATGGTAAAGATATGAAGCTCAATGTTTACCGAAATATTGAACTTTCTAAAAAAGAGGAATATAAAGATCATTTATTTCTGCCTTTTTTAGATTTAACCTGTGGAAAAGAAAGTTATATAGGCGGACGTTACATTGATTTAAAAATCCCGAAAGGAAAAACAATTGCTGTCGATTTTAATCAGGCCTATAATCCGTATTGCGCCTATAATCATAAATATTCTTGTCCGCTTGTTCCTCTTGAGAACGATTTAAAAGTAGAAATTAGAGCAGGAGTGAAAACTTTTCATTAATGGAATACTTTAATTTTCATACCCATCAATTTACAAATCAGTCCGATATACTGGAATTAGTCAATCAATATCCGCAGGAATTTGATTCGTTAATCCCATTTTATTCAATAGGAATCCATCCGTGGTATATTAAAGAGGATCAAATTGATGCAGAATTGAAAATTATTGAAGAAAAATTACAGATCGAAAATTGTCTGGCTTTGGGCGAATGCGGTTTAGATAAACGAATTGAACTGGCTCTTGACATGCAGATTCCGGTTTTTGAAAAACAATTGGCTTTAGCCGAAAAATATAAAAAACCTGTTGTAATTCATTGTGTTGCTGCTTTTCAGGAAATAATTGCAGTAAAAAAGAAACTGAATATTTCGGTTCCGATGATTATTCATGGTTTTTCAAAAAATATTCAGGTTGCAGAACAATTAATTAAGGAAGGATTTTATATTTCATTCGGTAAATATTTGCTGAAGAATCCGGATTTAAAAACCGTTTTTCAGAATGTTCCAAACGATCGTTTTTTTCTTGAAACTGATACAATCGAAGAAAGTATTAAAGAGGTTTATGATCTCGCAGCAGAATATAAAAAATTAAATTTAAAAGAATTACAGGCGATTATTTCAAGTAATTATAAAGATGTTTTTGAAACCTGAAACTTGAAACCTGAAACAAAAAATAATAAACTTAAAAAACAACAAAAGGGAATATATGGCAGAATGGACAGAAAGAGCCGAGCTTTTATTTACAAAAGAAGGATTAGACAATTTGCGTAATGCAAATGTTTTGGTAGTAGGATTAGGAGGAGTAGGATCGTTTGCAGCAGAATTTTTAGCAAGAGCCGGAGTTGGAAACATGACTATTGTAGACGGTGATGTGGTAGATATTACCAATATTAACAGACAGCTGCCTGCTTTACATTCGACTGTTGGCGAACCAAAAATTAAAATTGTAGGCGATCGTTTAATGGATATTAATCCGGAATTGAACTTAACACGTGTTCAGGAATTTTTGTCTCCGGAAAGAGCTTTTGAAATCGTTTCTGCAGATTTTGATTATGTTTTGGACTGTATTGACAGTATTACACCAAAATTGAATTTAATTATCGCTGCAAAACGTAAAAGAGTAAAAATCATCAGCAGTATGGGAGCAGGAGGAAAGATGCTGGCTTCTAAAGTAAAAGTGGCTGATATTTCTAAAACCATCAATTGCTATTTCTCTAAAACGATTCGTAAAAGGTTAAAAGCGGTTCAAATTAACAAATTGAAAGTTGTTTTTTCATCTGAAATCCAAAACGAAAAAAGCCTGAAATTAACAGACGGAAAAAATTTCAAAAAATCTTTCTACGGAACCAACAGCTATATGCCGGGATTATTTGGCCTTCATGCCGCTGAAACAGTTATTCGTTATTTGATTGCGAAAAAAGAAGAGTAGTTTAGTTGTAGTTTCGATTCTCAGAAATAAAGAATAACAACTTAGCCTCTTAGTCCCTCAGAACCTTAGCACCTTTAAAAAAAAATGATTAAAACAGTAATTTTTGATATGGACGGCGTAATTGTCGATACAGAACCCGTTCATCGTTATGCTTATTACAAGCAATTTACAGAATTAAATATCGAAGTGCCGGAAGAAATGTATACATCGTTTACCGGTCTTTCAACGCGAAATACTTTTCAGACTTTAAAAGGGAATTTTCCGTCTGTAGAGCATGAAGTAGAAGATTTGATTCAATGGAAAAGAAATATTTTCAACGATGCTTTTGATACCAAAGAAGATTTATATCTACTGGATGGTGTTGAAGATTTGATTAAAGATTTATATGCAAACGGAATTCAGTTAATTCTGGCTTCATCTGCATCAAAAGTTACAATAGAACGCGTTTTTACGAGATTTAATCTGCATCAGTATTTTTCTCATATCGTAAGCGGTGAAGATTTCCCGCAATCGAAGCCAAATCCGGCGATTTTTATTCATGCTGCTTCATTGTCAATTGCTCCAAAAGAGGAATGTATTATTATAGAGGACAGTACAAATGGTATAAAAGCAGCAAAAGGAGCAGGGATTTTTTGTGTAGGTTACCGAAGCGAACATTCAAATTTACAGGATTATTCAGAAGCTGATATTGTGATCAATCACTTTAGTGAATTAAATGCAGAAAAAATATCACAGTTAAAGTCCTGAATTATATAAAATTTAACATTCGTTCGCTGATTGAATTTGTAAATTTGAAAAAAACAAAAATTAAACATTAATAATGAAAAAACTACTTATTGCATTAGCGATCATATTGGCTCCTTTTGCATCTGATGCACAGGTAAAAACGCCACAGGCAAGTCCAAAAGCTTATATAAAACAAACAGTTGGTTTAACGGATGTTGAAGTTACTTATTCTAGACCGGGAGCCAGAGGAAGAGCTGTGTTTGGAAATTTAGTTCCGTTTGGTAAATTATGGAGAACAGGTGCTAACGAAAACACTATCATTAATTTTAGTGATGATGTTGTTATCGACGGAAAAACACTGAAAAAAGGTAAATACTCTATTTATACAATTCCGAAAATCGAAAGCTGGGAAGTGATTTTCTATCTTTCTACAGACAACTGGGGACTACCTGAAAACTGGAGCGATGCTTATGTTGCTTTAAGAACTACTGTAAAAGAAAATGCACTGCCAACTCCTGTTGAGAGTTTTACAATTGGCATTAACGGGTTAGATCCTAATTTTGCTTATTTGGAGATGTCATGGGAAAACTCGCATGTAGCTTTAAAATTTGAAGTTCCTACAGCTAAAACAGCAACGGCAAGTATCGAAAAGACTTTAGCAGGACCAAGCTGGAATGATTATTTTGCATCTGCCCAATATATTTTCTCTTCAAACGGAAATATCGAAACTGCAAGAACATATGTAGATAAAGCATTAGATATGAGTGCCGAAAAACCTTTTTATGTATCTAGATTAAAATCATTAATCCAGGCAAAACAAGGTGATAAAAAAGGAGCTGTTGAAACTGCAAAAATTTCTTTGGCAGGAGCAGAAGCAGCAAACAATCAGGATTACGTTAAAATGAATAAAGACAGTATCGCTGAGTGGAGCAGATAATTTCTTAAAATTTCAATATATAAAAATCCAAATTCTAACGTTGTTAGGATTTGGATTTTTTTTTCGGGTTGCAAGCTGCACTAAATTTAATTAATTCATACTGGGAGGTTCAGGAATTTTAATGGTTCTTTTTATTTTCTTTACAATCAAAAGATAAAAAGTGATACCTCCCAAAATAATAAGTAAAGCGATTTGCAGTTGTCCAAGACTGTTGTTTTTGCTGTACATGGCATTGGCTGCTGCCAGTTTAAGTTTTCCTTCCTCAATCTGAATCTGCGATAGCAATTCTAATGTTTTTAAAGCTTCAGAACTGGAATTAGCAATTTTGTCCCAGTTTTTGTTGGCAGCCTGTCTATTAATTTCTTTACAGGAGTTCAGAAAAGCATCAAAATATTGTTTTTCTTTATTGGTAAGAACCGTTTTTGCGTACAAATCATCAATATTATGAATAATATCCAAAGTATGAATGATTTCGTCTTTTTTAATATTATCACTTAAATCCAGCTTTTCAGCTTCGGCTTTAATAAAATGAAGTTGTTTGGAATACTGAAAAATATAATGCGCTACAACCAGACGGTCTTTGTAAATAGCATTTATATTTTCGTTGACATTTTTGGAATTCAGCAGTGTATTAAAATTTCCAAGTAAAATTAATAGCATTACAATCAGTAATATAAAAGCCGCTTTGGTTTTATTACTGTATTTTTTCAAATCTTTCATAACGCTTTATTTTGAAGTACCTTCTCAAAGATAAAGATTTTGTATCAGAAGTTTGATTGTAGATTTGAAAATTATAAATGTAAATATCTTTGTCAGAATACCAGGACTCTGACAAAGATATTTAATAAAGTATTAGTTTTCAGTGATTTCTGAATTGGTTTTTCCTTTAAAGAATAAAAGCTGTAATAAAAGCGACAATATAATTGTTAAAATAGCGCCAATAAAATTCAGCCATAAATAACCTAATTTTTCCTGGCTGTAAATCATATAATAATAAATTCCGAAAATCGTCAGCTGACTGATAATCGCACTGATGAACATAGGTTTTGCTGTTACCTTTTTAAGATAAAAACCAACAAGGAAAATACCTAAAACTGTACCGTAAAATATAGAACCAATGATATTTACAAGCTGGATTAAGTTTTCGAACAAAGTTCCCACACAGGCAAAAAGTATGGCTACAACTCCCCAGAACAAAGTGAAAAATTTAGTCGCATTAAGATAATGCTTTTCGGATTTTTCGGTTTTGATGTTTCGTTTGTAAATATCAATTGCGGTGGTCGAGGCCAAAGCGGTTAAACCCGAAGCAGTTGACGACATGGCAGCAGAAAGAATCACAGCAAGTAGTAACCCGATTAAACCTTTTGGCAGATAATGAAGAATGAAATGAAAGAATACATAATCTTTATCGTTTGTTTCGCTGTTACTGTCGGCTTTTGAAATGATTTCTTTCGCTTTATCACGCAAATCTTTTTCTTTATTCGATAAGGCTACCATTTCTTTACGAAGAATAGGATTGTCATAATCCTGATTCAGCTGGTCTATATACAGCAGATTAATTACTTTTTTATCTTCAGAAAGTGTATTGAGCTTCTTTTCCAGAGCGTGATACTCATTCTTATAAACTGATTTTTCAATCGTTGTTTTATTATTCGGATTAAAATTTAAAGGAACAGGATTGAACTGAAAAAAAACAAAAACCATAACTCCCGTAAGCAGAATAAAGAACTGCATAGGAACTTTTAGAAGTCCGTTCATGATTAATCCCATCTGGCTTTCGCGGACTGATTTACCGGATAAATAACGTCCAACCTGAGACTGATCTGTTCCAAAATAAGCTAATGCAAGAAAGAAACCTCCGGTTATACCGCTCCAAAAAGTGTATTTTTCTTCGGGATTAAAAGAAAAATCAACAATATTCATTTTATCATTGGCACCTGCAATATGCAGTGCGCTCGTAAAAGTCATATCGTTAGGAAGGTAGTGCAGAATCAGGAAAAACGTAATAAACATTCCCGACATAATCACAAACATTTGCTGTTTTTGAGTTACGTTTACTGCTTTCGTTCCACCCGAAAACGTATAGATAATTACCATTACCCCAATAATAATATTCATTATCGTTAAGTTCCAGCCCAAAAGTGCTGACAAAATGATAGCCGGGGCATAAATAGTAAGTCCGGTTCCTAAACCTCTTTGCACTAAAAAAAGAATAGCGGCAAGCGAGCGCGTCTTTACATCAAATCGTCTTTCTAAAAATTCGTAAGCTGTAAAAACCTTGGCTTTGTGGTATAATGGGATAAAGGTGTAACAGATAACAATCATGGCGATTGGCAGACCAAAATAGAACTGTACAAAACCCATTCCGTCATGATATGCCTGTCCGGGAGTTGAAAGAAAGGTAATGGCACTGGCCTGTGTGGCCATAACAGAAAGGCCCACGGTATACCACGGTGTTTCGTTATTGCCTAAAATAAAATCTTCGACATTTTTACTGCCTCTGGTTTTCCATGAACCATATCCAACAATAAAAAGTAATGTAACAATAAGTACGATCCAGTCAAATAGCTGCATAGGTTATGAGTATAATTGCATGATTAAGAAAAAAATAGCAATATAAATTGCATTAGCCACCAAAACATAGGTGTAATTCTTTTCCCATTTTTTTGTTTTTTTAGCGTCCATATTTTATTGTTTTATGTCTTGTTTAGGAGCTTCTACAGGTTGTTTCAGCGAAATGATATTCGATAATAATCGGTAAGCTCCGGAAACACCCTCAGGTAATTCTCTAAAGAAACTCAAACCGGTATAAATGTAATATCCTTTTCCGTATGGAGCAACCAGTAAAGCACCATCTTTAGCCGATTCGCCTTTATCATGCGATGAAATAATAGGAGTGAAGGCAGGATCATATTGATTCGGATAATACAAGCCTTGTTCCTGCGTCCAGCCTTCGAAATCTTTGGCTGTAATTTTGTTTGGCGTATTTAAAACCGGATGATTTGGCGCCAGAAAAGTGATTTTTGCATTTTCCTCAGTCACACGATCATTAGATAGTTTTAAGGGATAAGGTGCTATTTTATCGGTTACGAGTTTTCCGTTTGTATTGTACTGTACAATCATGTTTTTACCGCTTTTTACAAAGTTGAATAAAATATTCTGCTTGTTAGCCAAGGCATGTACAGTGTTATACGCACGTATTCCGGTAATAACGGCACTAAAAGAATCCAATCGCTCAGGTGTAATTTCTTCCGGTTTTAAGATAGAAACTTTGTACCCCATCTGCATTAAACTCTCAGGAACTTCATCTCCCGCACCCATAATGTAGGCAATAGCATCTCCCGAAGTTTTTAAATCAATTCGGATGCATTTGGATTCAGCTGGTTTTAAAACCATTTGTTTGGTTATATGACTGAATTCAATAATTGTCTGATCTCTGTCAAAACGTTTGTTGTCAACAACGGCTACGCTTTTTGCTGTAACTTCTTCAGGATTTAAAGGAGGTGTTACTTCAAAGTAAAAAACTTGTTCTGTACCTTTTTTATCCAATGCAAACGGAATCTGTTTTGGCGATACGCTCCAGCTTTTAGGCAATTCCAACTGTAAATTCCCTTTTAAATCATCTTTTCCGGCACGAACTTTTACCGGAATCATTTTGCTTTTTGTATCTCTAAAGACCAAAACTCTTTCGAGAATAGAAGTAGTTACTTCGGGAACAATATCAAGGAAATTATACATTTCGCCTTTTACACCGTCATTGTATTTGTAAACAACAGTGCGTTCAAAAGGAATTTCGACACCATTTATTTTAATAGTAAAAACAACTTTTACATTTCTGATAATATCCGGAACTCCAATTATTTCCTGATTTGATACAGTGTACATTCCAACCGTTGCTTTTTCTTTTAACCAATAAGGCTGTGTATATTCGATAGCATCAGGAAGCTGTAATGATAAACTGATTCTTTGGTCGTTATTGTTTCTTAAAACCGTATTCTGAATCGTTGTTTTATTGTCCGGAAGTGTCGTAACACTTACTAACTGCATGTCAACAGCACATCTGTTAATAGCTTCAAGGCTTAAATTTACAGTGCTTCCGGGCGTTGCTTCCTGTTCGCTGGCAACAGCTTCAAGATACAAACCGGAACAAGAGGCTATGATATTTTTTACAGCTTCAGCTTTAATGGTTTTCCAGTGGCTGTCTTCTAAATTTTGAATCATTCCGTAGACTTTTACCAAATCCGGAATGCTTGCAAATGGATTATTGAAATTATATTTTGAAATAATTGACGAAATGAGATCACCAACAGGTTTTCCGTTTTTTACACGATTCCAGGAAGTATCGATTCCATCAAACAAATCGTCTTTATTGACTGGCTTTTCACCATTGATAAGTTCTAAATATTCGGTTTCTTCGCCGCGTACACCGGTGCTTCCAAATCCTTGTGACTGGTGTCGGCTTCGGCTTAAAGCGGCAATTTCCTGATTGGATTTTCCGGTTCCGTTATAGTAAACACCCGTTTCTAATTTTGTAAACTTGGTTTTGTTAGCAGCATCAAATTTTTCCTGGCTTCCGTAAAACCACCATGAAGGATTAAAGAACTGGCGTTTTACCTGCCATGGCTGTACATATTTTAATTGCTCAGGATAAATTTTAGGATCGTTGGTTAGTTTAAAACTCTCTACACTCAGCATTGCTGATGATGTATGATGTCCGTGTGTAGTTCCGGGAGAACGATGATCAAATCTGTTTATGATGATATCCGGCTGAAATTTTCTGATAGTCCAGACTACATCGGCCAGGACTTTATTTTTGTCCCAAATTTCTAAAGTCTCATCCGGATTTTTTGAAAAACCAAAATCATTGGCTCTTGAAAAAAACTGTTCACCGCCGTCTATTTTTCGGGCTTCAATTAATTCCTGAGTACGTATAACGCCCAATAATTCACGCAATTGAGGTCCAATTAAGTTTTGTCCTCCATCACCGCGGGTAAGCGATAAATATCCGGTTCTGGCATTCATTTCATTTGCCAGATACGAAATCATTCGGGTATTTTCGTCATCAGGATGCGCAGCAAGATATAAAACTGAACCTAAAAAGTTTAATTTTTTAATCTGATTGTAAATTTCGACTGAATTTGGCTTTTGCGGCTGTTGTGCAAATGAAATCTGAAAACCTATAAAAAATAGAAGAAGGATATAAACCTGTATTTTTCGCATCGTATTAGTAAATTGTTTTTTGAAATAGCTTCAAAAATACTAATTATTTTACGGAACAGTATTTAAATGAAATGTTAATGCCGGTTAAATTAATTTATTTTGAAAGAAAACAAAAAAGCTGCCAGATTAGTACTGACAGCTTTTCGATTCTTTTTGAATTTAAACTCGGTTATTTTAGTTTATTCTCAGTGTCTTTGTATGTTCCTGTGATCGTAACATTGCTTCCTTTTGTAACTTTTCCGTAAATAGTTATAGTAGAATCGTTACCCACAAATTCGATTTTTGCACCGCTGTTTAAAAGCAGGTTACCCCAGATTACAACTGATCCTTCAACACGAAGTACCGCACCACTGTTGATTGTAAGCTGTGTAGGGTTTGCCTGAAGGTATTTACCCTGAGATAAACTTCCTCTCATATTAAATGTACCATTGCTGTTTAATATTAGGTCGCTTAAAACAGCGATTGATCCACAGTGAGTTAATATTGCTCCAGAATTTACAATAGCTGAATTGATAGCTGTTGCTCCCTGATACGATTTAATGTCATTAGAATTTAAAATCAGGTTAGCTCCCTGATTGTATACAGGATATGTTAAGCAGCTGGCAAAAGTAGCGTTTGGTTTTTCCATTTTAATGATTTTCAAACCGCCTGTTCCGCTTGCAACATAAATATAGTTACCGCTTGATTTTACATAGTTTGAAGAACCCGCAATACCTACATTACCTAATAAATTAAGCTGAGAAGCTGACTGGTATACATTTAATCCTAATGCACCGTTTGCTACGAATGCATAACCGTCGTTTATTGAAACGGCATTGGTAACATTATCTTCTGCAGCAGCTGGTATAGCAATAGTCTGCGATTTCACACCGCTGTTGATGTCGTAAACACCAAGACCATTTGGACCTTCAGAAACAAAAAGTTTTGTTCCTTCGATATCCATGGTTCTTTTAGCACCGCTGATATCGGTAGAAGTGGTGAAGCTTTTTTGTAGAGCTAAAGTCGCTGGATTGTAAATATTTACACCTTTTGTACCGCTTAAAGTCACTAATTTATCTGTACTTAAGGCAATAGAACGTAAATCAGCAACAGTAACTTTTCCTTCTGCTGCTTTTGTAGAACTGTTTATTTTAAATAAACTTCCGTTATCTCCTGTTACGGCAAAATAAGCAGATGAATTAGCAGCAACGTCTGTAGTTACTCTGCTTTCTAAATAATTGGTAGTAAATTTATCTGTAAGTAATCCTGAGCTTAACGGCATGTTAAATACCAAAGCAGGATTTGATTTAAGTAAAGGATCTTTATCAATGTCTTTTGCCGCTCCAATAATTAAATTACCATTAGAGTAGGTAAGAGACGTAATATCAGTATTAGGTATTAAAGCTGATGTTACTAATTTTGGCTTGTAAGGATCTGAAACGTCGATAACGTCAATAGCTCCTGAATACACATCGCCTCTCATGATATAAGAAACGTAAGCATAATTTCCGTTTACGGCAACATGACTTGCCTGTAACGTTCTGCCGTTGCTGTCAACCGGCGGTTTAACCTCTGCAATTTGTACCAGTGGGAATGAAGTTGCAGCTGTTGCTGCCATTCTTCCGGTTACATTGTTGTTCTCAATGGCGATTACTCCGGCATTGGTTAAATCAAGCCTTTTGTTTAAGGCAGCTTGATCTGAATTAATTGTAATGTTTTCTACAGCCTGATTATCAGTGTTGTTGTCATTGTTGTCATCACAACTGATAAAAAGAGAGATTGCTAATAATGAAAGCAAATAAACATTCTTTTTCATAACGGTGTTTTTAGGTTTTTAAAATTCGCTGCAAATATATGTCATAAAAATATTAGAATAAGACATTTTTCTTACGAAACTTACTGGCTTATAGTAATTTATATTAAATTTACAAAGAATTAACAAAAGATCCTAAAAATAAAATCAAAAAAAAAGAGAGTATCCTTTTTTTGATACTCTCTTGTATTGATTACTAGTAATTTAGCAATTATCTTCTTCCAGGACCTCCATGATGGTGGTCATCTCTGTCGTGACGATCGTGTTTTCCGTGGTGTTTATCGTGTTTGTCGTAATGTTTGTAATTTCTGTTATCATGACGACGCTCATTGTAACCATATACCGGTCTAGGTTTATAAGGTCTTTGAGCCGGTCCGTGATATCCTCTGTAATATTTAACTTTATGAGCTTTAAAGTGATTATAAGGAGTTCTTCCGTGGTAATCTGTCAAAACTACTTTGTAACCTCCGTATAAATCATAGTTTCTGTATTGTCTTGGTAAATAAGTTGTTCTAACCCATTTTCCTCTTCCGTAATAAATAAACTGCGAAGCACGAACATCATAATACGCTTCAATATCAGGAAGATAATAATATTCCATTTCTGTATATCCTGCAGGTCCCCAGGCTGGAGGTGTTCCAATATTTACGTTTACAGATACCTGAGCTTGTGCGGCGTTTGCAACCAAAAGAAATAATCCGGCGATTGCTATTTTTATTGTTTTCATCTTTTCTAAAGTTTAATTGTTACTCCTGTATAGAGATTTCCATATACCGTGCCAAAAGTAAAAAAACAATTGCATTATGTCGAATAAATGTGCGCTTTGACGAGTGGACTACCGCGTGGTTATTGGGTAAAATGCTGATAATGAAATGTTTTTATAAAAATAAAAAAGCAGCAGATTTCTAATTTATTCTGATTATTTATAATCGACAATTCTTGGTTTTGCAAGCTCAAAACTCTGCAGGCCATAGTCTGTAGTTTCAAAAGTATTGGTTTTAAAAACGTTATCGCCCTGAAACGGAATACTTGGATAATAAGATAATGAAAGCTGAAAGGAACTAAATACCAAATAGTCATTACTTATTAATAGACCTAAGGTAAGTTTTGAATACGCTTTGCTTTTAATCATGGCATTATCAGGATCGCCCATAACAGCAATCGAATAATTAAAAAACGGATTTAAACGGAATCCCCATAACGCATACGGAGAATACGTCTGCGTTTGCAGCGACAAAATAGCTTTGCTGGTTCCGTACAAAGCTGCATTGAATCCTGCGAGGCCGTTTCGCTCATTCACATTTAGTACGTCGCCAACAATATCATCACGGTTCATTCCTACAACCACTTTGGGATTAACGAATTGGCGCAGTTTCCAGGTTCCAAGATTGAATAATTTGGTAAAATAATTGGATTCAAGCAAAAAAGCGGTCTGATACGTTTTGGACTGATGAAAGAAAGTTCCGGCTTCAAAATTCATGCTCAGAAAACCAAATTTGTAATAATTGCCAAAAGAAAACTGGGCGCCCACATAAGGCCTCCAAAAGGTGTTTTTGTACTGATAACCAAAGGTAATCCCGTAAATTCGTCCAATAGGAACGTCTTCGACTTGTCCGTTTCTAAAAATATAATTGTCCTTGATAAATTTACGTCTGTTTAATCCAACTCCCATTAAAAGCAGTTTTTCGCTTGCGTAGAAATGAGTCGGATCGTAAATAGAATCCGGTGTTTCAGTATATTCCTGATTTAAAAAGCGGGCCGAAACAATCAGATTGGTAATGGCTTGGTTTTCATCTTCGAATACTTTTGTGGCCTTTCCAATCCACATATCCTGAAAATTGTATTTAAAAGGCTGAAACTTATAAGTTGAATCAGGAGCCTGCAGACTGTCTCTTCTAAAACTTTGTCCAACAAAAACACCGCCCGCCCATTTCGTTAGAGGAGAATAGAAATCCCTTTCAATATCAATGCTTTTGAGATAATTGTTATCTAAATCTACATTATAGTGCAAAGTAGTTCCTATATACGTGTTTTTGATGTTCGGAACTGTATAAATAACGTCATTGGCATTGGCACCATCGCTAAATCTGTTGGTAAAGCGATATTCTAGCTGCTGGCCAGTCCCAAAAAAGTCTTTTTCTTTAACTCCCACAGAAACCCTGCTGCTGGATATAGAAAATCTCGGAATGGTGCTCCAGGAATCCAAAACACGGATGGTTACGTCAACGGAATCAGATGCCGGACTAGCCAGTTCATTTGTAATTCGCACGGCAGTAACGTAGCGCTGCGAACGAATCAAACGCTCAGATTCCTGAACTTTATAAGGATCATAAGGTGTGTTTCGTTTAAATAACAGCAGATTGTAAATCGCTATTTTTTTGGTTTTGAGATGAAAACGATTACCGGTTCTTTCAGCCCAGTTTTTGGGTGCTGCCGCAGTATCTGAAATCGAAAATCCAAACGGATCCAGCGTCACGATATTGATCTTGCGGATAATTTTTCCTTCATAGCGTTCTGTATCACTTGGCTCAATAATCTGATCTTTTTTTCGCGGTTTTTTTGACCTGAAAAGAAGTTTGTGAAGTGTCTGGGTAAATTTATTTTTTTTAGAATAATTCTTGATTTTTGTATAAATCTCTGTACTGTCCTTTTTCTGAGGTTTTTCTGTTGTTGTTTTATCTGTCTGGGCAAAGATGCTTTGAAAACAAAAGCAAAAGAAAATAAGAATAAATATTTTTCTATTTGGTGACATTCAGATTTATTATTAGACGTAATACAGGCGTTTATTTCTATGTGAATTTAAAGCAAATAAACTTACAATTTTTAAATGAGTGAATTATTTTAGTTTTCAGTTTTAACGCGTCTGACTCTCCACGTAAATCGTCTCGGAATATGATTTCCCATCAGATAACCCCATGGTTCAAGCGGTTCGATTCGGTCAAAAATTATTTTCAGGATAGCCAGCAGCGGGATAGCAAGGAACATTCCGGCAATTCCGGCCGCTGCACCGCCTACAATGATGCCCATGATCGAAACAAAAGCGTTTATTTCTACCTTTGAATTGATAATAAGCGGTACAAGTAAATTATTATCTATAAACTGAACAATGATATTTACGATCAAAATTCCAAGAATCATAGAAATTTCAGCAGATCCTGTTAAAGATGCTAAAACGGTTATAATTCCGGCAATTAAAATCCCAATATACGGTACAAGATTTAAGATTCCGGTAATTAATCCCAGCAGAATAAAATATTTAATTCCGATAATCCACAATCCTAAACTGGTTAAAACGGCTACAACTATCAGCTCGATAATTAAACTGACGATATAATTATTAATGGAAACTTTTATCTGTGAAAGAATATCTTTTAAAACCGGATGATTTTCTTTTTTTATCAGTTTGGCAAAAAACAGCTTGAAGTGTTCTTTATATATCAAAAATAAGAAAGTGTATATAACCACAATGGTACTGTCTAAAAGAACATCGCTCATGGATACAATAAAAGATCCCAAAGTTGCCTGACCGTTTTTAACCGAATCTTTAGTCACGGTATCAATATATTTTTTTTGCTCGCCAATGCTTACCTGAAAATTCTCTCTTATAAATTTATGAATTTCGATAATAAACGAATTGGCGTTTTTCTTAATCGTGTCAAAATCATTGGCCATATACGTAACCTGATACGATATAAAAACCAGAATCCCGACAATGACGGAGAGAAATAAAACCATGCAGACAATCGCGGCAAGATGTCTGGGAAATTTAAGTTTTGTATTTAAAAAGGTAAAAATTGGCAGGAGCAGTACTGCAAATAAAAATGCCATTAAAACAGGCGTGAGGATATCTTTGGTAATACAGAATATGTAAGCAAATGAAATTAAACTTACTAATATGCACGCAAGTTTTGCATAAAATGGCAATTTTAATGGTTGAATCATTTTTGATGGAATTTTATTAGATATATGTAAAATGGTTAAGCAAATATTACGATTTCTTTAAATTAAATCGTTCCAGCTTTTCCTATTTACGTTATAAAATTTCCATTCAAAAATTAATCAAAAAACTCTTTTTCCTCGTAATTCGACGGCATTATAGAGATTCCTTTTTGCAACAGAAGATTATTAGGAAAAACAATGCGCTCTCCGTCTTTGGTTTTTAAATTGACATGAAAAGTACTGATGTCTTCAATTTCAGCTTCGATAGGGAAGTCCTTATCGTGAATTTTGATGGTATCGCCAATCCTGAAAGGAAATGAAAAAAATAAAACCATTCCCGATGTTATATTACTAAGAATAGACCATTGTGCAAACATTGCTACCCCAATAACGGTTGCGATAGACGATATGGTGATAAAAATATCTTTTGTTTCAACTCCCCAGATTACAATTAAACTAACTGTAATCAGGATATTCATTAAAATATTGATGTATTTGATAATTAGATTGGTACGGTGTTCAAATATCTGACTTGAACTGGCAAATCTTTTTACTAAATTGGCAACTATAACTCGTAATACCAATAAAATAATAAGAAGAATTACGGTTGCAAATATTTCGTGGCTGTACTCTTTAAATGAAAACATATTATAATTTTTTACACTAATGTAGTCAAATATTCGTAAACTTTGGCTGTTGGCAGTCCCATAACATTGGTATAAGAACCTTCAACTTTTGTAACTGCCATAAAACCAAACCATTCCTGAATTCCATAAGCGCCGGCTTTATCATAAGGTTTGTAGTTTTCGATATAATACAAAATTGCTTCGTCTGACAGTTCTTTAAAAGTAACTTTTGTAACATCGTGCAAGAGGGCAGAAGCTTTATTGGTTTTAAAACAAACCGATGTAATGACTTCATGAGTTGTATTCGACATCGATTTAATCATCTGAAAAGCATCTTCGGCATTTTTTGGTTTTCCTAAAGCTTTATCTTTAAGCCAGACAATTGTGTCGCTTGTTATCAGTATTTCGTTATCATTCAGCTCGCCATCAAAAGCACTGGCTTTTAATTCGGCCAAATAATCAGTAATTTCAACCGCTTTTAATTCCGGAGGATAAATTTCTTCAACATCTTTTAACCGGATTTCAAAATCAAGGTCCAGATCTTTAAAAAATTGCTGCCTGCGGGGCGATCCCGATGCCAGAATTAATTTATATTTCTTAAGTTTTTCTTTAAGCATTGAATTGAATATTTAAGCTGATGACTAGCACGGATAAAATTCCGAAGAATAAAATCAGTTTTAAAATAGTACTCAGATGATGAAAATCCTTTTGCGTTTTGGCTCCAAATATTTTTACAATAAAATATAACAAAGGAGCTAAAACCGTGGCAAATGTGTAAAACGTTACAATCAACAGATTATTTTCAAAAAAATATTTATTTATGTAAAGTGCACAAAGAATAAAGGGAATTACAGCAAATCCCAAAGCGATTTTGGCTGCCCTGCTTTTTCCTATTGCAATAGGCAGCGTATTCATTCCCTGATTGTAATCGCCGTCCATATCTTCGATATCTTTCACTATTTCGCGAACAAAATTGATCATAAAAGCAAAAACAGCATAATCTATTAATATCGAAAATAAACTGGCCATTTGTGCCTGGTTTTCTGAAGTTGTAGCCGGAAAAAGATCAAAAACGCCAATAATCAAAACGCTGATGGAAAGAAGTAAAGCAACCACAAAATTTCCTAAAATCATGATCTGCTTTAGGTTTGTGGCGTAAAAATAAAGAAGCGAAGCAATAAAAATAAACAACGAAGCAAACATTGGTCTCATAATTACATTCGATAAATAAAAACCTAATACAACGCCTGTAATATTAAGTCCGATATAAATATTGTACGCTCTGGTTTCTGAAATTCCTCTGCCAATAACCACATCATTGGGTTTATTAATGGTATCTGTAGGAACATCGTAAATATTGTTGATTACATATCCGGCAGCGGCAATTAAAACCGTACTTAAAACCAAAAGTCCGTACTGCCAGTCAGCCAGCGCCAAAGGCACTTTTTGCTGTACAAATGAATAACGAAACAAAACCTGCATAAAAGCAAGCATCAGTAAATTTTTATATCGAATTAATTTTAGGTATTTCATTTTTTTATAGGTTCTGAGGGGCTAAGGTGCTGTTTTTTTTTAAGTTACATAGATACAGAGTGACAAAGCGGTAAAGATTTCTGTGTCTAGTAATAATTATCTAAAAATCTAAAATCTAAAATCTGCAATCTAAAATCATTTAATCGTGTTGTCCGTTAAAATATTCCATCCATTTTCCTTGTACTTTCATAACCTGTTCGATTACGTCGCGGGCAGCGCCTCTTCCGCCTTTTACGTGCGAAATGTAGCGGCAGATGTTTTTAATTTCAGGAGTTGCATCCTGTGGAGAGGTTGGTAAACCTACCAATTTCATTACATGATAATCCGGAATATCATCGCCCATGTATAAAACCTGTTCCGGTTTAATGTTGTTAGTTTCAGTATATTCTTTAAATGTTTTTACTTTATCAGGAGTTCCTAAATGAATATCGGTAATTCCTAAATTCTGAAGCCTTACGCGGACCCCTTCATTGCTTCCTCCAGAAATGATGCAGACATGGTAACCGCTTTCAACTGCAGCTTTCATTGCATAACCGTCGCGAATATTCATCGTACGAAGAATTTCTCCTTCTGTGGTTACAAAAACCGAACTGTCTGTAAGTACGCCATCAACATCAAAAATAAATGTTGTAATGTCGTTCATCATTTCTTTATAACTTTTTGCCATTATTCTGTATAGATTGTGTTAGTATTTTGTAAATATTTTTTTGATTTTCATTGGTAATATAAGCCATATGCGCATCTGTGGTAACCGAGTCATGACGTTTAGCAGGTCCGGTTTGTGCGTCTGCCGGATTCAGCGTTTTAATTTTTTCGGCTGTTTCCTGAATTAAAGGACCCAGTACTTCAAAAGGAACTTGATGTTCTTCGCAGATTTCATGCCCAATCTGATATAAATGATTCGTGAAGTTATTTACAAAAACAGCGGCCACATGAAGTGCTTTTCGCTGTTCTGAACTTATAGGATAAACAGAGTTGGAAATGCTGTTTGCTGCTGTTTCTAAAACAATATAATCTTCTGATTTTTGCGTTTCTAAACAAATGGGAATCACTGAAAAATCGACTTCTTTATTTTTAGAAAAAGTCTGCAGCGGATAAAAAACGCCTTTTCTGTTCTTTGAATCCAGAACATCAATAGGAGTAGTACCTGAAGTATGAACCACTAATCGGTTTTCAAAAGGCAGCTGAGAAGAAACTTCTGAAATAGCATTATCTGAAACCGAAATAATATACAAATCAGCTTCTTGTAGCGCTGTAAAATCGGTTGTAATTTTTTCTGAATCAAGAAGATGAGTGAGCGCTTCTTTTTTTCTCGAAAATGCCTGAACAATTTCAACAAGATTACTTGCAGAAAAAGCTTTTATTAAATGCTGGGCAACATTTCCGGAACCAATAATCGTTATTCGAATCATATCGCAAAATTAGTATTATTTTTTAAAAACCAGAACAGTCTTTTTTTAGTTTAGATATTGTACTTTAATCTATTCATTCCATTATTTTCTTAACATATTTAAATTTGATTATGTGTTTGAATTTTTATAATATTGACAGAAATTAATTAATAAATATGAAAAAAATAATTACTTCTATTGCTTTTTTATTATTAACAAATATTGTTTTCTCTCAAGAGATAGGAGACGGGTATGCCCCGGCAGCTTTACAAGACTTTTCGGTTGCACTTAAATCAGGGATTTACAATGGGTATTACGGTACTCTTCAATATCTTAATGAACCAACAAAAGGTGTAACTCCAGACGTAAGTAATCCATGGCAGCATTTATTTACTATGAGACATACAGGTAGAAATAATAATTATCAATTACAAATTGCCTCATCATTTGCAGTTAATGATCGATTATTTTTTAGAAAGATTGTTGGAGGGGATTTATCACCTGTAAATACATCATGGGTTGAATTAGCTACTCGAGAAGCTAACACTTTTACAGGAAATCAAATTATAAGTGGAAATGTGGGAATTGGCACAACTAATCCAAGATCTGTTCTTGATGTAGCAAAAACAACAGGAAATGGTATTCTATCCACAGTATTTGCAAGATTAGCTGAAGGTGATTCAGTTGGCGACGGAACTTTTTTAGGAGTAAGAAGCTATAATACCTCAGTAGTTAATGGTAAATCTTTCTCAATTGAACATAGTTTTTATAATCTTACAAATAGTTCAATTAACTTTTTTAGAGGTGGAGGTACCCTTGGAGGAGGGATTTCTTTTAATACAAATAACAATAAGGAACAGATGATAATAAATTCTAATGGCTATGTAGGTATTGGTATAACAAATCCTAAAAACCATTTAGATGTAAACGGAACAATTCATTCTAAGGAAGTAAAAGTTGATATGACAGGATGGTCAGATTTTGTATTTAAAAAAGAATATAATTTGCCAACTTTGGCAGAAGTAGAAAATCATATTAAAGAAAAAGGTCATCTTAAAAATATCCCTACTGAGGAAGAAGTTTTGAAAAATGGTATCAATTTAGGTGAAATGAATGCTAAACTTTTACAAAAAATTGAAGAACTCACACTATACTCAATTCAACAATCAAAGGAAATAGAAATATTAAAAGAAGAAAACAAATCATTTAAAGATCTTTCTGAAAGAATATCGAAAATTGAGAAAAAAATGAAATAATAGTTTTTTTAAGAAGATGTTTAAATCCTTATAAACAAATAAATCAGTTTAATCCTTTGTTATGGATTAAACTGATTTATATTTAATTACCCTTTCTTGTACTAAGAAACAGCATTGATCAAAATACAAAAATGAAAGAATCCCTTTAATTTATTTAATATATGACAGATAAACGGCTGGTTTATTTGGTTTTTATTAACAAATTACAAGTATCTCAAATCAACATTTTTAAGTACTTTTGTCGCACTTTATATCAATGTAATTCCTAAGAAATGGATAAAAAAATATTCTCTTTTTTGTTTTCTACACGTTTAATGGCCGTTCTTTTTTTAACATTCGCAATTGCAATGGGTATTGGAACTTTTATCGAAAGTAAATACAATACCGATACAGCCAGAATTTTAATTTACAATACCTGGTGGTTCGAAGCTATAATGGTTATTTTCGTGATTAATTTCTTCGGAAATATTAAAAAATACCAGCTTCTTAAAAAAGAAAAATGGGCGACTTTATTACTTCACCTGTCTTTTATTTTTATCCTTGTTGGAGCATTTATTACAAGATATATTAGTTATGAAGGAATGATGCCGATTCGTGAAGGAGCGACAGAAAATCAGTTGTATTCTGATAAAACATTCTTAACTGTTTTTGCTGACGGTGAATATAAAGGAGAAATGAAACGCAGGGTTTTCGAAAAAAGTCTGCTGCTTTCTCCGGTTACCAATAATGATTTTACAATTTCCGGAAAGTTTGACGAAACTCCTTTTGAAGTAACATACTCTAAGTATATTATGGGAGCCAAAGAAGTCGTTAAAGAAGATCCAAACGGTACTTTATATCTTAAATTAGTCGAAGCCGGTGCCGGCGGACGTGAAGAACATTACCTGAAAGAAGGTGAAGTGCAAAACATTCACAATGTATTATTTGCCTTAAACAAACAGACAGATGGTGCGATCAACATCAATACTACTGGTGAAAAATTTACAATCCAGACTCCTTTTGAAGGTGAATATATGCGAATGGCAGATCAGGTTAAAGGAAAAGTAACCAAAGATGATGTACAGCCTTTAATGATGCGTTCTTTATACAGCATTGGCGATATTCGTATCGTTTTTCCTGATATGCCGATGAGAGGTAAAATCGATTACGAATCAAGTAACGATTTTAAAGCAAAAGAACATTCAGATGCTTTGGTTGTAAAAGTAAAAGCAGAAGGACAGGAGAAAGAAGTAATGCTTTTAGGATCTAAAGGAAGCGTTGGAGAACCAAAAACAGTGAAAATTGGTAATATTGAATATTCTTTATTTTTTGGAAGTAAAGCGTATGTACTGCCATTTCAGATTAAACTAAATGATTTTATCGCAGACAAATATCCGGGAACAGAAAAAAGTTATTCTTCTTTTAAAAGTAAGGTTACTGTAATTGATTCTACAGAAACTTTTGATGCAGATATTTATATGAACCACGTTTTAGATTATAAAGGATATCGTTTCTTCCAGTCTTCATTTCATCCGGATGAAAAAGGAACTGTTTTATCTGTAAATCACGATTGGTGGGGAACTAATATTACGTATTTAGGATATTTTCTATTGTACATTGGTTTAATGGCCATTATGTTTACTAAACATTCTCGTTTTGGAGATTTGAAAAAGAAATTAGAAAAAATTCAAAAGAAAAAGGAAACACTGATTACGATTTTGTTTTTATTAATTGGTTTGAATGGTTTTGCTCAGGAAGCACCGCACGTTCATACGCCGGGGCATGTTCACGAACACGATCATAATCATAGTGCAGATCCAAACGATCATTCCAATCATGTTACAGCGCCGCCAAGTCAAAAGCAATTAGATTCATTATTGAATATTTTTAAAGCGCCTGAAGCACATGCTGCTAAATTTGGACGTTTGATTGTTCAGGATGCAGGAGGAAGGATGAAACCTATTAATACTTTTTCGTCAGAATTACTTCGTAAAGTAAGTCATAGTGATAAATATAACGGAATGAACTCTGATCAGGTCTTCTTGTCTATGACTCAATATGCTCAGGTTTGGATTCAGGTACCTATTATTTATCTTAATACAAAGGATGACAGTATTCGTAAAATTATTGGTCTTGACAGAAAAGCAAAACTGGCACCTTTTGTTAAGTTTTTTGATGAAAACGGAAACTATAAACTGGCACCTTATTTAGATGCAGCATACAAAGCAGCAAATCCAAACAGCTTTGAGAAAGATTTTATCGATACTGATAAAAAAGTAAACTTAATGGAATCTGCGTTAAGCGGCAGTATTTTAAGAATTTTTCCTGTGCCAAATGATCCGGGCAATAAATGGGTTTCGTATTTAGAACGCCAGAATCCGGGACTTAAAGGAATGGATTCTACGTATGTGAGTCAAATTATTCCGATGTACTTCCGAGCTTTAAATGACGGTTCTGTTTCAAAAAACTGGGACACAGCAGATCAGTTATTAGAAAGTATACACGGTTTTCAGAAGAAATTTGGAAGTAAAGTTCTTCCAAGTGAGCAAAAAGTAGATGCCGAAATTGCCTATAATAAATATGATATTTTCCAAAAGCTGCCTTATTGGTACATTACAGCTTCAATTTTCATGTTTATGTTTACAATCGTAAATATCTTTTTTGAGAAAAAATGGCTTCGTTATACTATAAATGGTTTCCATATCATTATAGGATTATTATTTGGACTTCATACATTAGGTTTAATTGCACGCTGGTATATTTCCGGTCACGCACCCTGGAGTAATGCTTACGAATCTATAGTATATGTAGCCTGGGCGACTATGTTCTTTGGACTGGCTTTTGACAGAAAATCAAAATTAACAGTAGCTTCATCTGCGTTTGTTACCGCAATGATTTTGATGGCGGCATACCTGAACTGGATTGATCCTGAAATAGCGAATTTACAGCCTGTTCTTAATTCATATTGGTTAATGATTCACGTAGCAGTAATTGTAGGAAGTTATGGTCCGACTGCTTTAGGAATGATTTTGGGTTTTGTTGCCTTGGTTTTAATCTTCTTTACAAATGATAAAAACAAAGCTAAAATGGATTTACATATTAAGGAAGTAAGTTATATTAACGAAATGGCCCTGACAATTGGTCTTATCATGCTGACTATCGGAAACTTCCTTGGAGGACAATGGGCAAATGAAAGCTGGGGACGTTACTGGGGATGGGATCCAAAAGAAACCTGGGCTTTAATCTCGATTATGGTTTATGCCTTTGTAATTCACGCTCGTTTTGTTCCGGCTTTGAGAGGAAAATGGATCTTTAACTTAATGAGTATGTTTGCTTTTATTTCGATCTTGTTTACCTATTACGGAGTAAATTTCCACTTAGTAGGTTTACATTCATACGCAAGCGGAGAAGCGCATTCGTTAAGCTGGATTTGGTACTGTATGGGAACCATAGCTGTAATTGGAGCTGTAACGTATCCTAAATACCGTAAATACTACAAATAGAGATATATTTATATAAATACAAAAGGGTTCAGCTTTAGCGGCTGAACCCTTTTTGTTTTACCGGTTAAAATTATTCAGGTATTTTTCCAAGAAGCAGCAGAATGATAATAAATACAATTATAAAGCATATCAGAAATATAAAATGACTTAAAAGACTTAGAAATAAGGCTTTTGTTTTTGATATTTTATTAAAAAACTGAATGTTGGTCCACAATGTCAACAGCACACCAATAAAATAAATTGTAGTGGTGAATTTTTGTATGTGCTGATAATCGGTATTGTTTAGGTAAATCAAAATGGGAAAAGTCAAAAGCTGTGCAAAAAGCCGCTGTGAAGCCTTGAAAGTATTCAGCACAAAAAATTCGACATAATTATAGCCCTGTTTTCTAAAAACAATATAAGTTCCTACAGTATAAAGCGGAATTGTAGCTATAATAATCCATGAAAAATGCGCTGCCTGCCACTCATTAAGTTCATCATAATTAAAATTTGAAGTTGACTTGTCCGGAAACAAATTAATATGAAAATAATGGTACAACACACCATAAAGCGTGGCTAAAACTACCACTAAAGACAAAGGTTTAAAATGCCTTACCCGTTTCCCTTCAATAAATTCCCTAACCGAATGTCCCGGTCTCGTAAATAATTGTTTTAATGAATATAAAATTCCTTTATCAAAATGAAGAAGACCATGCTGGATATCATGCCATAAAAAATGGGCATTTATTTTATGCGTATCAGCCGGTTGTCCGCAATTATTACAATAATGCCCTTTAAAAACCTGATGGCAGTTTTTACAGATAATTTCCATAGTATTTAAATTTTAAAGCTTATCATTTGATTTTGTTTTTCCAAAACCATTCGGGAACATAATCGTCAGCAGGACGCAGATTAGTAAAAAATTATATTCAGCACCGTTTCGGCCGCCGCCAACAACAAACCAGCCTTCTTTAAAATGAACCAGAACAATTCCCATCAGCAGTATAAAAATCGTTATAAATCCGGCAGGTTTTAAATATTTATTTAAAAGAAGAAGAATAGCGGCGATAATATGCGAGATTTTAATTGACCACGCCAGAAACACTCCAAAAGGGGCAAAGCCAATCTGATTTAAATACAGATTTCCAAAATCGTTGATTCCGTTATCGAAAATTCCAAAAACAGAATGTGTCAGGAGAATAATTGCCACCGCAATTCGTAAAAGTAAATTTCCGTTCATAAGCATATTCAGTTTAATCAAAAAAAGCGCATATTAACAGGGTTTAATATGCGCTTTGAAATTATAATTAGTTCCGTATTTAAACTTTTCCTAAAGTATACAATTGTTCCATTGTAGGCGTTAAACTTCCGCCGGCAGGTTCAAGGGTAATTCCAAATGCTTCAGCTGAATCAGTCTGGCTTACAGCAAAGATTTTCTGAGAGTTGCCTTCAAAATTATCCAGCAGACCAATGCTTGTAGGTGTAAGAACCGGACTTAGTTTTAAAGACCAAACCTGGTATACCATTCCTTTTGGAGGTGTTGGCAGACCTGCTGCATCAATATAAGTTGTTTTGGTCTCCTTGTTCCAGTATACTTTTGCAAACGATGAAGGAGAAACCGCCTGACCGCCAAGTGTTACACCTGTGTTTTTAATATCTCTTACGATACTAAGATTTTTCTCGGTTTCCTTATTCTGCTGGCTTAAAAAAGCAAAATCACGTTGTATTTTATTCTTTTCAGTACCAACAGTAGAAATAGCCTGTTTTGTTTTGGTAAGTTCTAAGGTCTGATAACCAAAACCTAACAATAACAATACCGCTGCAGCCCAGCCCACATATTGTGTCCAGTTTGAAGCTGGTTTCAAATCGACCACTTTTCCGTGTTTAAGCTCTAAACGTGCTTTAATTTTTTCAAAATTAGCAACAGAGTGGAAAGGAGCAAAGCTCGATGATAAAGCTACGATGGCTTTTTCTATTGCAATAATTTCCTTTTCTACTTCCGGGTTTGTTTTTGCTAATGCTGCAATTTCCAGATTTTCCTTTTCCGTTAATAAACCATAAACGTAAAGTTCCAGAATTCCTGATTCTATATATTCTTGTGCTTCCATTATATTTTTAGATAATTTCTTAAATCGTTAATACAGTTTCTGTTTTGAGTTTTGACAGTTCCAAGGGGCAGCGCCAGTTCTTCTGAAGCCTCCTGCTGGGTATATCCCTTAAAGAATAACAAATCAATAATTTCGATACATTTTGGTTTTAATTTTTTTACGAACTCCTGAATACCAATTGTATCAATCTTATTAATCATTTTATTGCTGTCATCTAACAGATTTACGAAATTATCTGAAGGAAGGTTTTTTTGACTGTTATTAAAATTTTTCGAACGAAGCTTATCTATTGAGGTATTTCTTGCAATATTAAGTATCCAGGTATAAAATCGCCCCTTACCTTCATTATAAGAATCAATATTTTTCCAGATTTTTACAAAAACTTCCTGCAAAACATCTTCTGCTTCTTCTCTGTTTTTTATTAAAACATTTATGACCGAAAATAAACTTTTAGAGTACATATCGTACAAATGGGTAAAAGCTCTTTCGTCTTTTTTGTAAATTAAAACTAACAATTCTTCTTGACTCATAGATAGGGATTTAAAGCTTAAACATAAATTTATTTTTCTTCTTAGTGGTAACGTGAGATAAAGATAATTTATTTTTTTGTGATTTTTTTTATTTTTTTTAACGACCTGAACCCTTGTAAAATAAGAGAAGTGAAAAAAAAATTACTTTTTTTCATTTTTTTTAAAACCAAAATCAATCTGTTTACGTAAATAAAAACAAAGAGCAATAAAACAGTTATTACTTACAAAAAAGGTTTTTAGGAACTGATACGCAGAGTTTATGGAAAATACTATAAAACTTACAATATTAATAGTAGGGCTGACAGCAGTTTTATCGATGACAATTTTTAACGAAAAAGATTTTTTTAAACGGGAACTGCAAAATCAGTTTGAATTAAAATTTTAGAAAAATAAAACAGAATAAAGAAATTGAATAGTTGATGTCCTCGGACTTCCAGATGAAAATTACAGAAAGAGATTAAATCACAACTAGTAAACGAACCGAAATTTTCCACTTATAAACGCCATAGATAATTGAATTAGTGATTGAAGAGAGAATAATTTTCAAAAAACTGAGGCATCAACTATATTTTAAACTTATAAATTATATACATCATATATATAAAAGATACATAATAATTAATTCATGGTTTGATTTGTTTGTATGGGGGGAAGCCTGGCGTCTGATTAACGCCAGGCTTCAAATTTTATTTAACGTATCATTAATAAAATAAAGAAGCCAAAAAAGAAACTGCAAAACAGATTTTAATTAATTTTATAAAAAATTACAAGATGAAAAAAATCCTATTTATAGCCTGTAGTGCCGTTTTCTTTCTAAACACACAGACTCAGGCTCAAACAAGCAAGAAAAAAGTGTCTAAAACAGATAAAATTATGGCAAAAGAAAACATTTACCAGTTTAAAGTTGAAGATTTATCAGGAGATACATTTGATTTCGCGTCTTTAAAAGGCAAAAAAGTAATGATTGTTAATACGGCTTCAAAATGCGGCTTAACACCTCAGTACAAAGATCTTGAAGCGATTTACAAAGAATACAAAGACAAAGGATTTGTAATTGTAGGTTTTCCGGCAAATAATTTTGCTTCTCAGGAACCGGGAACAAGTAAAGAAATTGAAACTTTCTGCCAGCAGAATTACGGGGTAACATTCCCAATGATGAATAAAGTTTCTGTAAAAGGAGATGATATGTGCGAGGTTTACAAATTCCTTACTCAAAAATCTAAAAATGGTTTACAGGATTCTGAAGTAGAATGGAACTTTCAAAAATACCTGATTAACGAAAAAGGTGAATTGGTAAAAGTAATCAAACCAAGAACTTTACCAACAGATCCTGAGGTGATTAACTGGATTAAGAGTTGAAAAATCAATTAAAAATTGAGAATTAAGAATTTTTATTATTCAACAAAATAAAACCCGGCATGTTTCAAAAACTTGTCGGGTTTATTATTTATTTACAAGCGGAATTCCACAATGTGATGCTTCAATCTTTGCTTACTCTGTGATAAAAATAGTAGCGTACTTTACGTAGCTCTTTTTGTGAACTTTGCGGTTAAACAAAAGTTATTTATTCAAAATAAGCTGCATAAAAACCAGATCCAGCCAGTGATCGAATTTATAACCTACTTCGCGTATCGTTCCTGTTGCCGTAAAACCAAATCGCTCATGAAAAGCAATACTTCCGGCATTATCTGCATCGATAGCACCAATCATTACGTGATAACCTTGTTCTTTTGCCAGACGAATAAGCTCTGTTAGCAGTTTAGAACCAATTCCTTTTCCAATCACATTATCAACCACATAAACCGAATGTTCAACAGTATATTGATATCCAATTTTTTCACGAAACTGTCCGTAACTACCAAAACCAACCACTTTGCCCTCTAATTCAGCCACGACAACAGGCAGATTTTTAGCCTGTTTATCTTCAAACCATTTGCTCTGTACCTCAATAGTCTGAATATCATAACTGTAATTTGCGGTTGTATGAAGAATGGAATGATTTACGATTTCAAGGATTTTTCCTAAATCGCTTGCTGATGCAGGTCTTAATGTTACGTCCATATTGGTGTTATTTTCAAGCAGATTGGGTGTTTTGTAAAATTCTAATCTGCGAATTTACGGCTAAATTAATAATTATTTCGAATTCAGTTCTGCCAGTAGAGTATCGACATCTTTTGTATTCCATCCCATTTCCTTACCAATTGCTTTGGCATCTTTGGCATATTTTAAAGCCGATTTTTTGTCTTTAATTTTATTGTAAAGTCGTGCAGCAAGCAAATTTCCGTCAAAAGAATCGTTTAATTCCAGAGAATGCTTCACCCAGTAAATCGATTTTTTAAGATCATCCGGATTGCTAATGTGTTTTAAATACGTCTGACCAATTTCTTTTAGAAAACTGGCGTCTTTCCAGGCCAGTCTTTCTGTGTCTTCAAATGTCACTTTTTTGTAAAAATCCCATTTTTCAGTACGTTCGGCAAATGTTAGGTCAAATTTGAAAACAAGTGAATCTGTTTTCTGCAGTCTAATAGATTTTGCAGTTTCTCTTTGTTTGTAATAATTTATAGTGTCTAAATTATCAACTAACGGACGAAGAAGTTCATTTACAATATTTTCAATTTTTCGGTCGATTCGGTTTTGAGAAGCCACAGCCGCAAATTCTTTTTGATGCTTTAAAACAAACTGAAATTCACGCGAATTAATATCCGTTACGCCATTTGCAATCGCACGCCAATTCGTTTCGCTTATTAACTGACTGTCAGATTGTGTATTTAAATAAATATGAGTCGGAATAGACAACTCAGTTCTGTCCATTCCTTTTTTTAATGTATTGAGATAAGTAAAATATTTATCTGAATTTGATTTATCGGCCAGAAATTCTTTCTCTAAATACGGAAGCTGTAATTTTGGATTCAAGGCATTATTGGCCTCATAAACAAACTCATTTTTCTTTATTTCACCTTTTAAAGCGTATAAAAGTGTTTCATTTGCATCCACAAACAAAAATGACGGCAGTGATTTAGTCTTAAATTTATTTTTAAGCTCAATACCTTCTTCTTTTTCAACATTTTTCCAGATACAGATATAATTCTTATTTAAAAAATCCATTACAGCAGCATCGTTAAAAACCTCTTTTTTCATTTGATTGCAATGCGGACACCAGTCAGCATACAACATTATGAAAACCGGTTTGTTTTGTGTTTTGGCATTTTCTAAAGCCATTTTATAAGTTATTCCGGCTTCAGTAAACTGATTTTGAGAATGTAAAGTATTGATTGTAACAAAGAGAACGAGTAAATTTAAGAAATGCATAAAGTGTTTATTTTTATAAAGAAAATTATGATTTACAAATATATTCCCTTTTTCTAAAAACAGTCTTAATATCTTCCTAATATATAAGTTAAATGAGGCGCGAAGTTTGTAACTTTGTGTTCGAAAAGGGAAATTTTCAGCATTAAATTTTCTTATTAAATTATACACCGTTTTAGAATGATTTACCCCAAAATACCCCTTGCACAAAGTATTATTGAAATTTGTGCAGCAAAAGGAATTCATAATATTATAATTTCTCCGGGTTCGCGAAACGCACCTTTGACAATTGGTTTCGCTCAAAATCCCACTTTTACCTGTTACAGTATTGCCGATGAACGCTGCGCTGCATTTTTTGCATTAGGAATTGCACAACAAACCAAAAAGCCTGCTGCGGTTGTATGTACATCAGGATCAGCACTTTTAAATTATTATCCGGCATTTGCAGAAGCATTTTACAGCCAGATTCCGTTAATTGTCATTTCTGCAGACCGCCCACAGAGTAAAATTGATATAGGCGACGGACAGACCATTCGTCAGGAAAATGTATATCTGAATCATTCTGTTTTTAATGCCAACTTAACCGAAGAAGCTTCGATCGAAAATGACCTGAAAATCAGTAAAGCTATTGAAACTTCTATTCTTCAAAAAGGTCCTGTGCATATCAATGCGCCTTTCGAAGAACCTTTGTATGAGACAGTCGAAGAAGTTTCTGTTGAACCCCGAATCACATATTCTGAAGAGATTCTCGGCACAAAAATCATTGAAAATGAATCAGAAGTTATAGCAGAATGGAATTCGGCTAAAAGAAAGCTGATTTTAGTCGGAGTAAATGAAGCGGCTGCTATAAATGAAGAAGTTCTGGAAAATTTTGCAAAAGATCCTTCAATTGTAGTGCTTACAGAAACAACTTCTAATTTGCATCATCCAAGTTTTATAAACAGCATCGATACTTTAATTACTCCATTTGGCGATACTGATTTCAAAGAATTTCAGCCGGATATTTTGGTGACTTTTGGAGGGATGATTGTTTCAAAGCGTATTAAAGCTTTTTTACGAAAATATAAACCTGCAAATCACTGGCATATAGATACATTACGTGCTTATGATACATTTAATGCTTTAAGTAAGCATTTTGTAATGCAGCCAAATGATTTTTTTGCCCAGTTACTTCCAAAAACAGCATTTGCAGAAAGCAGCTACTTTGCTGAAATTGATGCGATTTACGACTTAAGAAAAATTAGAAAAGAAGAATATTTAAGAAAAATTCCTTTTTCAGATTTTAAAGTTTTTGAAAAAGTAATCGGGTCACTTCCTGAAAACAGTCAGTTGCAAATCAGTAATAGTTCGGCTATTCGATATGCACAATTAATTGAGACACATCCTTCGATAGAAGTTTTCTGTAACAGGGGAACAAGCGGCATTGACGGAAGCACTTCAACAGCAGTTGGCGCAGCGGTTGGAAGCCCTAAACAAACTGTTTTTATTAGCGGAGACATAAGTTTTTTATATGACAGCAATGCTTTATGGAATTCTTATATTCCAAAAAACTTCAAAATTATTTTAATTAATAATGGAGGAGGAGGAATCTTTCGAATTCTTCCGGGGCATGAAGAAAAACCTGTCTTTAATACCTATTTTGAAACTTCACATCAATTGACAGCAGAGCATCTTGCAAAAATGTATCAGTGTAATTATTACAAAGCCAACGATTTACAGTCTTTAGATGATAACATGGAAGCATTTTATAAATCAGACGACAAGCCTTCAATTTTAGAAATCTTTACGCCTGCAAAAGAAAATGATGTTATCTTAAAACAATATTTTAAAGAATTAATCTAAATAAAAAATAGGTTTTATCTTGTTAAAATTTTAAATTCTTTTGGAATAATTTTTAGATTTGGTATTCAATAATAACCAATATTTAATATCATTATGAACAAGAGAGAAGAACTTATCGAAAAGTATGCCGCTGATTTGAAAGATAAATGTGGTGTAACACCGGACATGGATTTGCTTACAAAAGTTACCATAGGCTGCGGACCTGCAATTTACAACAGTGATGCATCGACTGTAGCATCAACACAGCAGTCTGAATTAGATACAGTTAAAAATAACTTTTTGATTAAAAAATTAGGACTGGCCAATGGGCCTGAGTTAGATAAAGCCCTGGATGCAGTATTAGAAAAATATGGTAAATCTAACAAGCACAAATACAGAGCAGTTGTATATTATCTTTTAACAGTTCACTTTAAAAAAGAAAGTATTTACAAATAAATTCGAAACCAAAGAACAAAAGGCGCCATAAATTTGGCGCTTTTTACTTTATCATAAAACCATCCTCTAAATATTTTTCGAATTACCATTTCAAACTTCGTACCTTTGCATCTTTAAACTTAGCTGTTCATCGGCTTAGAACTATAATGAAAATGCTTGAAATAGGAAAATACAATACACTTACTATATTACGTGACACCAAGGTGGGACTCTTTTTAGGAAATCCTGAAATTGATCCCGAGGGAGTTCACGATGTTTTATTACCAAATAAATACGTTCCAAAAGAATTTGAAATAGGCGAAGAACTTGTTGTTTTCGTTTATCTGGATCATGAGCAGCGTCCGGTTGCCACCACACTTGAACCTTATATTTTTCTTAATGAATTTGCACTGCTTAGAGTAAATTACATTAATAATATTGGTGCTTTTATGGACTGGGGAATGGAAAAAGACATTCTGGTTCCGTTTAAAGAACAGGCAAGGCCAATGGAAAAAGGAAAACGTTATTTGGTTTACTTATATCTGGATAGCAGAACAAATCGTCTGGTCGCGTCAAGTAAAACCAATCAGTTTTTAAACAACGATCAGCTCACTGTAGAAAAAGGTGAAGAAGTAGACTTGATCGTTTCGCATATTACGGAACTGGGGATAAATGTAATCATCAATGAAAAGCACAAAGGTCTTTTGTATAAAGATGAAGTGTATGACGATTCGATAAGAACAGGCGACAGAATGCGAGGTTACATTAAAAACATCCGTCCTGATAATAAAATAGATGTAGCACTGCAAATTCAGGGTTATGAAAGTATTGAACCCAATGCAGAAAAAATTCTGGGCGAGTTAAGAGCCAACAGAGGGTTTCTTCGTTTAAATGACAACTCACATCCTGAAGATATTAAAACGGTGTTGAAAATGAGTAAAAAGACTTTCAAAAAAGCAATAGGCGCTTTGTATAAAGAGAAACTTATTGAAATCAAGGAAGATGGAATTTATCTTGTAGGTTAAATTCCAATACAAAGATTACAAATTCCAATTTCGTATTGCATGAAGTTGAAATTTTTAGTTGAAATTTTGACGTTTTTGAATTTCAGTATTTGAAATTAACAGAAAAGGCTGCTCATTACAAGCAGCCTTTTCCTTTTTATTCTAGTTTTAAAAAAAATTGTAATTAAAAAAAAACAGAAATAAAATAATTCTAATTTCGTCTTGAAAATAATAGCTTTACAAATTTTAGAAATTACTCTCTCGACTCTGTATGTCTTTTAAATGACATTATATGTTTATCTTAAATTGCAAAAAATCAATTTCACGGCAGATCCATTGGTTTTATAGAATAACTTTTAGAAAAGTGTGAATTAGTATTTCTCTTTTTCGTATTTCAAATTTTATACTAATCAAATATACGATTCTAACCTTTAACCATCGGTGTTACTATCTCCTCTTTGTAGTTTCAACAAACAAATAAATCATTTGCTCATTAGAAGGTTTAGTATTAAAAACCATCAAAAAATGAGCGACAAGTTTTTTAAGTTTTCTCAAAAAAATCATTTTTTAGGTTAATAAATCAGTGAAAGAAAATCAATCTTATATCAATAAAATACTTTGTATCTCATTGATTTCTAGGGTGTAAAATTACTCATTATTTTTTAAAACTAATGTTAAAAAGTGTTATTTTTTGAGGGATGGTGCCAATTGTTAACATTGAATGAAAGATTAGCACAGACTTAAAACAAAATCATTAGTTTAAAATGTAAAAAATGCGTTATTTTTACACTATAATTTTTTTAATAAAACAAACAGAAATGGATTGGATTACTGCCAGAGAATTTGAAGATATAACCTATAAAAAATGTAACGGAGTTGCCAGAATTGCTTTTAATAGACCAAATGTTAGAAACGCATTCAGACCTAAAACAACTTCAGAATTATACCAGGCTTTTTATGATGCTCAGGAAGATACGTCGATTGGAGTAGTTTTGCTTTCTGCAGAAGGCCCTTCAACAAAAGACGGTGTTTATTCTTTTTGTTCCGGAGGCGATCAGAACGCGCGCGGACATCAGGGATATGTGGGTGAAGATGGTCAGCACCGTTTAAATATTCTTGAAGTACAGCGATTAATCCGGTTTATGCCAAAAGTGGTGATTGCGGTGGTTCCGGGATGGGCTGTTGGAGGCGGACATAGTCTTCATGTAGTATGCGATATGACTTTAGCCAGTAAGGAACATGCTATTTTTAAGCAGACAGATGCTGATGTTACCAGTTTCGACGGAGGTTACGGATCTGCTTACCTTGCTAAAATGGTTGGACAGAAAAAAGCTCGTGAAATTTTCTTTTTAGGAAGAAACTATTCTGCTCAGGAAGCTTACGAAATGGGAATGGTAAATGCTGTAATTCCGCATGACGAACTCGAAGCTACAGCATACGAATGGGCTCAGGAAATCCTTCAAAAATCACCAACTTCTATTAAAATGCTGAAATTTGCTATGAATTTAACAGATGACGGAATGGTAGGACAGCAGGTTTTTGCCGGAGAAGCAACCCGTTTAGCTTATATGACCGAAGAAGCAAAAGAAGGAAGAAATGCCTTTTTGGAAAAAAGAAAACCAAACTTTGGTGAAAATAAGTGGATCCCTTAAAAAGTGATGAAGTTTCAAGTTTCAGGTTGAGAACCCGGAACTTGAAACCTGAAACTATAAAAAACTAAATTTAAAATAATGAAACATTGGATTGAAGCCGCAAGACTGCGCACATTACCTTTATCAGTTTCCGGAATTATAGTTGGAAGTATTTATGCGCTTTCAAATCCAACAGAAACCATCAACACACCAACCGAAGTATTCAGCTGGAAGATTTTTGGTTTCGCCATTTTAACTACACTCGGCTTACAGGTTTTATCCAATTTTGCCAATGATTACGGCGATGGTGTAAAAGGAACAGACAACGCAGACCGTGTTGGTCCGCAGCGAGCCATTCAAAGTGGTATTATTACGCCGCAAGCCATGAAAAAGGCCATCATTATTACATCATTATTAACATTATTGTCTGCCGTAATATTGATTTACTTCGCATTTGGGAAAGATAATTTTGGATATTCTATTTTTTTCTTATTGCTTGGAATCGCTGCTATTGCTTCTGCAATTCGTTATACAGTAGGAAATTCTGCTTACGGTTACAGAGGGTTTGGCGACGTATTTGTTTTCATTTTCTTCGGATTGGTAAGTACCCTTGGTGTTAACTTTTTATACTCAAAAGAGGTAGATCCATTGTTAATTCTTCCGGCAGTTTCGATCGGATTATTAAGTGTCGGGGTTTTAAACCTGAACAATATGCGCGATGAAGAATCAGACCGAAAATCAGGCAAAAACACTATTGTGGTGCAAATGGGAGGTAAAAAAGCCAAAAACTACCACTATTTCCTAATTGTTACCGCTATGGTTTTGGTATTGGCTTTTGCAATTTTAAGCGATTACCGTTTCGATCAGTATTTGTTTTTACTGGCATTCATTCCTTTAACTAAACATTTAATTACGGTTTATAAAAATCAAAACCCTAAGTTGTTAGATCCTGAATTGAAAAAACTGGCATTAAGCACGTTTTTACTTTCAATATTATTAACTGTCTGTATGATTTCATTAATAGCAGACATCTTTGTTAATCTCTTCCTTGGAGGTAGATAGACTCAAGTTCAACTTTAAAAATTTACGAAAATGAAAATAACCTATTACGGACACGCGGCTTTAGGGATTGAAGTAGGAGGAAAACACATTATTGTTGACCCGTTTATTACAGGAAATCCGGCAGCAGCGGCTATCGACATAAAATCTTTAAAAGCAGATTATATTTTACTGACTCACGCACATGGTGATCACGTTTTAGACGTTGAAGCTATTGCAAAAGAAACCAATGCGGTTATTGTTTCTAATGCTGAAATCGCAGGTTACTATGCAAAATTAGGATTCAACTCGCATCCTATGAACCACGGAGGAAGCTGGAAATTCGACTTTGGAAAAGTGCGTTATGTAAACGCCATTCATTCAAGCTCTTTCCCTGATGGAACTTACGGCGGTAATCCCGGCGGTTTCGTAATCGAAGGTGAACATAAAAACATTTATATTGCCGGAGATACTGCACTTACAATGGATATGAAACTGATTCCGTTACGAACTAAGCTGGATCTTGCAATTCTTCCGGTAGGAAACAACTTTACAATGGATATTGAAGATGCCATAATTGCTTCAGATTTTGTTGAATGCGATAAAATTCTGGGGTATCACTTTGATACTTTTGGTTATATCGAAATTAACCATGAAGAATCAATTCGCCAGTTTTTTGATAAAGGAAAAGACTTGATGCTTCTGTCAATAGGAGAATCAATCGAAATATAGTCAGGAGCATGAACCTGCTATCCGCTGTATCTTTTTTGGTTCCGATAACTATTGGAACCAAAAAAGGATGTCGCTTCTATCAGGGCTAAACACCTGATTATTTAAGCACTCTTTATTTTGGCATAATTTTTAGAAAAGATCTCGTCAAAAGACTATTCGAATATGAACTTCAAAAGATTATTCTCGATCCTTTTACTTACTTCAACGTACTTTACTTTTGCACAAAAGGAGGGTTATTGGGACAAAGAACGAGCTACTACAAAAGAAATACTGGTTTCTGCCGGTGATCGTTCTATTATAAAAACTGAGGATTTGCCTGTTGGTACAACTGAAATTGTATACAGAATCACACTTTTAGATAAAAATCAGCAAATGGCAAACAGCCTGGTTTCGTTATTAAAAGCAATTCCGGATCCGTACGGAATTGGTCAGGGATCTGCCGGAGCTGTTTTTTTAATGTCTAAAATCTCAGGCGATGATCAGTGTACGTATTCGCTGTTTACCACAAATGAAAATGCAAAAAAATACAAAGCAGAAGGTAAAGTTGATAATGCCTGTTTTACGCAGTCAGAACCTGTAAGCAAAGATGCTAAACGAATTTCGCTTGATAAAAATTCCTGTTTAAAACAAAATACAACGTCGCTTTGGTTTGGTTTTGAAAGCAAAAACTGGTTTTTGACTCAAAAGATAGTACTGGAAGTAGTGCCGTGGGTAGACACAAAATTGAACCGCGGGTGGAATCAGGACAACAAAAACGAAATTATCAGTTTGTGTAAAACTTCTACAATGGCACAAAAAATGGCCAACTCTGATGATTTCTGCGTTTGTATTCTTAATAAAATAATGAAGCAGTATCGTTATGACGAATTTCAGAAATTACTGGCTGTAGAAAAAACAAAAGTGTACAAAGACTTTGGAAGTGTCTGTTATAATGATGCCGATATTTCTAAAAACATCTATAACGATCTAAGAAATCAGGCCGCAGCGTTAATAAAACAGCAAAAATACAACGAAGCAATTCCAAAATTAAATACAATAATCAGCGACGGAAAAGCTGCAGCTGTAGATTACAGTTCAATTGGTTATGCCTATATTTTAACCAAACAATACGCAAAAGCATTAAAATTTCTGCTGGAAGGTGAAAAACTGGACGAAACAGAATTACTGATAAAATTAAATCTTGCTCACGTTTATTTAATTGATAACAATTACAGCGACGCAAAGGCCATTTACAAAAAATATCAGGATCAAAATGTTACGGATAACCTGAGCTGGAAAGAAAAAACAAAACAAGATTTTATCCTTTTTGAAAAAGCAGGTTTACCTTCAAAGGATTTCGAAAAAATCTTAAAATTATATAATTGATAATTTCACCATAACTGATATTTAAGGATATATGAAAATTTCTGAAAGTGAAATTTAAAATAACATATATGACTTATATAGTTTAAAACTTTATACATTGAAAGCTTCCTATCATAAATACATGCTCGAATTTAAAGTTCCTTCCGGCACTTCTCGCGGCATAATGACCGAAAAAGAAACATGGTTTATTGTTCTTGAAAAAAAAGGAAAAAAAGGAATAGGAGAGTGCGGAATTCTTAGAGGACTAAGTGCTGATGACCGTGATGATTATGAAGAAAAACTAAAATGGACCTGCGAAAACATTCATTTAGGAGAAACAGCCCTTTGGGAATCTTTACTGGAATTTCCTTCCATTCAGTTTGGTGTCGAAATGGCTTTTTTGTCTTTAAATAGTGAAACGCCTTATTTATTATTTCCTTCAGAATTTACAAATACTTCAAAATCTATTGACATAAACGGATTGGTCTGGATGGGCGAACCCGCTTTTATGAAACAGCAGATTGAAGACAAATTAGCGCAGGGATTCAAATGCATAAAACTCAAAATTGGAGCCATTGACTTTGATAAAGAATTGGAATTATTGCAATTTATTCGTTCTCATTTTACATCAGATCAGATAGAAATAAGGGTAGATGCAAATGGTGCATTTGATTTAAGTGAAGCTTTAAATAAACTGAACCAACTAAATAAATTTGAATTACATAGTATTGAACAGCCTGTAAGAAAAGGTAATATTCAGGCAATGGCAGATTTATGTAAAGAAACGCCTTTCCCTATTGCTTTGGATGAAGAATTGATAGGAATATTTTCATTCGAAGAAAAGGAAGAATTGCTTCAAAAAATAAAACCACAATATATAATTCTAAAGCCAAGTTTTGTTGGTGGTTACAGAGGAACTAAGGAATGGATTTTATTAGCTGAAAAATATAAGATTGGCTGGTGGATTACTTCTGCACTTGAAAGTAATATTGGACTTAATGCTATTGCACAATGGACATTTCTACTAAATTCAAAAATGCCGCAAGGACTTGGCACCGGAGCACTTTACACCAATAATTTTGATTGTCCTCTAAAAGTATTAAATGGGCAGCTATGGTACGAAACTTCAGAAAAATGGGATTCTTCTTTTCTGGATAAAATATAAAAATGGTTTAAAAATCAGTTTTGATTAGTTAAATAAAATTATTCTTTCCCGCTTATCAGATTGTCCTGCCAGTCTTTTAAATCTGTCCATTTGCCTTCGTAAGCTAATAAGGCTTGTCGTGCCCAGGTGCTTGGATTATGAATAGCATAATTTTCGCCTCCTGTATCAAGAATTGACTGCAGCTTTTCTGTAGAAGCTTGAGAAAGAGCATACCAGGTTGTAATGCCGGCTTCATTAAATAAAAATTCTATTTTTGGACCAATGCCTTCAACTACTTTTAAATCATTTTCCTTAATCTTTTTTCCTAATACAGCTGTGGCAGCGGTTTCATCAAACAGAACTAACGGAACTTCTGCAAAAGATCGGGACGAAATTTTTTTATGCTCCTTTTTTAAATCAGTTTCTAAAGAAGCGATTTTAGTATGCAGGCTTTTTGTAAGTGTATTACAGGCATCAAGGTCATCCTGTAAAGATGTAACGAGTGAATCATTATTTTTTGAATTCAGTTTTCCAAATAAGTAGCCAAGAATGGCACAGATTAAACCTGTTACTATTGATATAAAGATAAATGGTAAATTCATAATAACATATTTTAATTATTTAATTGTAATTCTTCTGCTTTTTTTGTCAGCAGGCTGCGTTATCACCAATTGGATCATCAGGTTCTTTTGATGCTGCGTCAGTTCGTGAAGATTCGATACTATTTTTTTTGTATGAGTTAACTGTGGTAAAATCCCGAATAAACAGGATATCCAAAACAATTGCAAGTATATAGACTTGTATAAAAAAGTGTTTTTTGTCAAAAAAAATTAGTTTAAAGTTACTTCAAAATTATTATGTTACAAAATATCAACCTGTTAATCAGTGAGTTATTTTTGTTTCAAAATACTGTATTCATCTAAAGCAGTTATTAATTTTGAAGCTTAATAATCTCAGAACTTACTGCTGTACTGTTTACTATAGGGATAAATTGAGTAACTTGCAGTAAAATAAATTTAGACTTAAAATGCTCGAAATAGAAAGAAAGTTTCTTGTAAAATCTGATGATTTTAAAGAACAGGCATTTGCAAAAAATAAAATTGCACAAGGTTACTTAAGCTCAGCTCCGGAAAGAACAGTTCGTGTTAGAATAAAAGGAGAAAAAGCGTTTCTAACCATAAAAGGTATTGGACAGCAGGGCGGTATGTCCCGTTTTGAATGGGAAAATCAAATCCCGACAGATGAAGCAGCGGAACTGCTTAAATTATGTGAGAAAGGTAAAATTGAAAAAACGCGTTACGAAATAAAATTTGGAGATCATATTTTTGAAGTTGATGAATTTTACGGTGAAAACGAAGGTTTGATTATGGCAGAAGTTGAATTGCAGTCTGAAACAGAAAGCTTTGAAAAACCAGACTGGTTAGGAGAAGAAGTTACAAATGATGAACGTTATTACAACGCTTATTTGAGTAAAAATCCTTTTAAAAACTGGGCAGCAGAATAATTATGACAGAACAATTTGATTTAATAATTGTAGGAGGCGGACCAATTGGATTAGCCTGCGCAATTGAGGCCCAAAAGAAAAATTTACATTATTTAATTATAGAAAAAGGTGCCATAGTCAACAGCATATTTAATTATCCGCTGTATATGACTTTTTTCTCAACAGCCGAAAGACTTGAAATTGGCAATATTCCGTTTAATTGTCTCGCTCCAAAACCAGGAAGACAGGAAGCTTTAGAATACTATCGAAATATTCACCGCTATTTTAATTTCAATATTCGTTTATTCGAAAAGGTTAATGAAATTAAAAAAACGAGCGATTCAGTTTTTGAAGTAACAACAGATAAGAAATTTTATAAAGCAAAAAATATTATAATCGCAACCGGTTTTTACGACATTCCAATTACGATGAATGTAAAAGGCGAAGAAATGCCAAAAGTTCGTCACTATTATAAAGAAGCTCACGAATACGCATTTCGAAAAGTATTGGTTGTGGGCGCCAACAATTCTTCTGTTGACGCTGCTCTGGAATGCTGGCGAAAAGGTGCCGATGTGACTATGGTTATCCGTAAAAATGAAATAAACAGCAGAGTAAAATATTGGGTGAAGCCGGATATTGAAAATCGAATAGAGGAAGGAAGTATTAAAGCGTATTTTGAATCGAACATTACAGAAATTCGGGATACTGAAGTCGAAATTGAAACTCCGGATGGAAAAGTTGCGATTGAAAATGATTTTGTTCTGGCCTTAACAGGTTACAAACCGGATTTAAATTTTCTTGAAAAAGTTGGAATTCAGCTTTCAGATGACGAATTAAAAATTCCGTCATACAATCCTGAAACTATGGAAACAAATGTAAAAGGATTGTTTCTGGCAGGTGTAGTTTGCGGTGGTATGCAGACACATAAGTGGTTTATCGAAAACTCAAGAATCCACGCCAGTTTAATTATGGATTACATCACTTCAAAATAAAAATTGCTGCGAATTCATGATTTGATTTATTCTGCATAAGAAAAATTATTCGTGAATTCGCAGCTAAAAATTAAATTAAGAGCTGCAGGAAAGCATAGAGCAGCCTACTTTTGTTCTGGCCCAATCCGGTCTTTTGGCAAACCATTTTTCATATTCCGGCTGATCGTCGTATGGCTTTTGCAGCACCGTATAAAGTTCATCTATCAAAGAATAATCCTCTTTATCCGCTGCATCGATGGCTAATTGTGCCATATAATTTCGAAGCACATATTTAGGATTTACTAAATTCATTTTTACAGAGCGCTCTTCATCTGATAATGTTTTTGCTTTTAGTCTTTCAAGATAATCAGAAAACCATTTAGTCCAGCTCTCCAGGATTTCGCCGTTGACTTCTTCATTTTTATAAAAAGCATGTTTGATTTTTTCAATAGCTTCGGGAGCAAAGTCAGACTTTTCAATTAAGCTTAAATTTCTAAAAAAGATTGTCATATCTGTTTCTGTAAGCTGTAATGTAGTTTCTAAATCTTCGATTAACTGATCGTCAGTTTCAGTTGAAGTAAACAAACCTAATTTGCTTAAAAACATGTTTTTATAATCAGATTTAAAATCATTCATAAAAGCTTCTAAGATCTTTTCCAGTGGTTCAGCTTCATTTAGGAGAGGATATAATGCATTGGCTAACTGATACAAATTCCATTGCGCAACCTGAGGCTGATTTCCAAATTGATATCTTCTGTTTTGGCTGTCGGTTGTATTGGGTGTCCAGTTTGGATCATAATCTTCAAGCCATCCGTAAGGTCCGTAATCAATTGTGATTCCGTGAACCGACATATTATCGGTATTCATTACACCGTGAACAAAACCAACTCGCTGCCAGTCTACAATCATTTTACGGGTTGCATCTGCTACTTTTTGAAAGAATTGTAAATATTGTTCTTTTGGTTCTCCTTGTATTTCAGGAAAATAATGTTTGATAGTATATTCTACAAACTGTTTTAAATTTCTGAGTTCATTTCTGGCTGTCAGCATTTCAAAACTTCCAAAGCGAATAAATGAAGGAGCAACACGACAAACAACAGCGCCTTTTTCATATGCCGGATTTCCGTTATATAAAATATCTCTTAAAACCTGATCACCTGAAAGAATCAGAGAAAGTGATCGGGTAGTGGGAACACCAAGATGGTACATGGCTTCGGCACATAAATATTCACGGATTGAAGAGCGTAAAACAGCCAAACCGTCAGCGGTTCTGGAGTACGGCGTTTTACCAGCGCCTTTCAGCTGAAGTGTATAAAACTGATTTTTGTTTTCAACTTCGGTTAAATTGATTGCGCGTCCGTCTCCCAATTGTCCGGCCCAATTGCCAAACTGATGTCCGGCGTAACACATGGCGTAAGGCTGTGTGTCTGGCAGCACTTCTTTTCCTGAAAAAACATTTAGAAAGTCTTCTGACTGAATTTCTTCTTTAGAAATTCCAACCATTCCAGCCACATCTTCTGATGCGTGAATTAATTTTGGATTTGAAGGCTTTGTTGGATTTACATACGAAAAGAGCGTGTTTTTTACCTGACGAATTTCATTTGTCATTTCAGGATCTGCGGGCAGTTCAGCTGTAAATCGATTATTTATTCTTAAATTTTTCATTTTGTTTTCTTTCTGTTTATTTTTCCCACAGATTAGAGATTAATTTGATTCTCCCGGAACTAAAAAATCCTTTAAATCTGTGTAATCTCAGGTAAAACTTAAAATCAGCCAACCAGTCTGTCAGCGTACATTTTTTTTAGTTTCTGGATTTTAGGGTCAATTACTACCTGACAATATCCGGCTTCCTGATTGTTGTTGTAATAATCCTGATGATAATCTTCTGCTTCGTAAAAAACTTCAAAAGGTTTTAACTGCGTCACGATTGGATCTGCATAAGCAGGTTGTACTTCTTCAAAAACTTTTTCTGCAATTTCTTTTTGATTTTCGTCATGGTACAATATAATTGAACGATATTGTGTACCGCTGTCTCCGCCCTGACGGTTTAAAGTTGTTGGATCATGACTTGTCATGAATATAAAAATCAAATCATGATATGAAATAATGTCAGGATCAAATGTTACCTGAATCACTTCTGCATGACCTGTGCGCCCGGTGCAGACTTCGCGGTACGCAGGATTTTTTATAAAACCATCTGAATAACCAGATTTTAATGATTTAATTCCGTTTAAGCGCTGAATTACAGCTTCAATACACCAAAAACATCCACCACCAAAGGTGGCAACTGATAAATTTTCCATATAAAAGTATTGTTTAATTTTTAAGCCTATTAATCCGATAGAATATTGTGATAATTTATTCAAAAAACGATCTTTTTACTAAAGATACCAAAAGTTAATTCAATGTTTGAAGTTTATTATTGATAAATTCTCAATATTGTAAAAAAGCAATATATTTGCAGTCAAACACAGGCACACTAATGGATAGCAAAAATAATACCATCAGTCTTGAAACTTATTTTCAGGATTTTAGAAAAAATATCGTTGGCATAAATCAGGATTTTACCTCTCCGTTTGGTAAAAAGAACATTGTATATACTGACTGGACTGCCAGCGGAAGGCTGTACAGACCTATAGAAGAAAAACTTCTGAATCAGTTTGGACCTTTTGTTGCCAATACGCATACCGAAACTACGGTGTCAGGTACTGCCATGACAAAAGCGTATCATCATGCCAGACATATTATCAAACGTCATACTAATGCAAATGATGACGATGTTCTAATTACAGATGGAACAGGAATGACTGGCGTGATCAATAAATTTCAGCGTATTCTAGGGCTTAAAATCCCAGAAAATCTGAAAAACTTCACAACGGTTCCTGCCGAAAAGAAACCAATTGTTTTTATTTCGCACATGGAACATCATTCTAATCAGACTTCATGGTTGGAAACAATTGCCGATGTTGAAATTATTCCGTCTTGCGAAAAAGGACTTTTTTCTTTAGATAACCTAAAAGAATTATTAGAAAAATACAGCGACAGAACTATAAAGATCGCTTCGATTACTTCCTGCTCAAATGTTACGGGTTTAAAAACTCCGTTTCATGATGCAGCGAAATTGATGCATCAGTACAATGGTGTTTGTTTTGTAGATTTTGCCTGTTCAGGACCTTATGTACAGATTGACATGCATCCTGCTGATCCGGAAGCTTCTCTGGATGCTATTTTCTTTTCGCCGCATAAATTCCTTGGAGGTCCCGGAACTTCTGGAGTTTTAATTTTTAATAAAAAACTTTACAATAATATGATTCCGGATTGTCCGGGAGGCGGAACGGTAAGTTGGACGAATCCGTGGGGCGAACATAAATATATCGATAATATCGAGGATCGTGAAGATGGCGGTACTCCCGGATTCCTGCAGGTTATTAGAACTGCTTTGGCAATTGAGCTGAAAGAGGAAATGGGGGTTGAAAACATTTTACAGCGCGAACATGAAATTGTTGATTATGTTTTTGGCCAATTAGAGCCTGTTGAAAATATTAAGATTTTAGCCGGACAGCATAAAGACCGTTTAGGGGTTGTTTCGTTTTTTATAGATGACCTTCATTTTAATCTTGGTGTAAAAATCTTAAATGACCGTTTTGGAATTCAGACACGCGGCGGATGCAGCTGTGCGGGAACATATGGTCATTATCTGCTGCATGTTGATCAGGAAACTTCTAACAAACTGGTGAATGAAATTACGATTGGTGATTTAATCAAAAAACCGGGATGGATCAGAATGTCAATTCACCCAACAACGACAGATGAAGAAATTGCTTATGTCTGCGAAAGTATTAAAGAACTGGCTAAAAATCATGAAACCTGGGCTTTAGACTATTCTTATAACAAAGATACCAACGAATTTATTCATAAAGATGCGACTGCTTTTGAAGATGAGTTGGTAGAAAGCTGGTTTAAGTCTTAAGATTTAATTTAGAAACTTTTTTAAAGTTTGAAAAAGTTATTTTGAATAAATAGTAAACCCCACAAGTTTTGATATTTGTCGGGTTTTGTGTTATAATGGTTATGAAGAATACCTGACAGGTTTTAAAAACCTGTCAGGATATGATAAACGAAAACTTTATGTAGTAAGCCTGACGGGATTAGTTTGTCAGGATTTTTACGTATTTAAAAACAACTGGTTCTTGTTTAGCCCCGATAGAAACGGCATCCTTTTATGTCCCGCTGATAAGCGGGACATAAAAGATATAGTGGATAGCGGGACTGCTGGTCTTAAAAAACGGATTTTTTCTGCTTCTAAAATAAAATGTTACATAATCAAACGGACACCGCCAAGGTCTGATACACGGTATGAAAATTTATTTCCGGGTGAACCGATGAACATAAAGTTTTTAGGGATTTTCCATTCCTGGGATAATTTATCGATAATTTCAGGACCAAAAACGCCCTGGATTTCAAGGTATTCAATATCGATGTTATCGTAAGCGCGATCCAGAACTTCCAGATCTTTAATTAACGCTTCGTTGTTTTGTCCGTCGTTTTTAACGTAGACAATTTTTAGTTTTTTGGTGGTTTCATTTCCTTCAACGTATTGCAGGACTTTGTTTAAAATAGCGATATTATCGCCTTTGGTGAAAAAGACAAATTCTTGTGAATTAATTTCAGTACTTAATTTTTGAAGGTAACGGTTGCTGAGAATCACCATTTTTCGAAGCGGCTGATAGAAATATTCTAAAACTTCGATTAGTACTTTTATCAATATCACACGATTTAACATTATCCCTATGAAAATAAGGGCAGGGAGCATGTATTGCAGAAATGTATAAAAAGCGGCGATATTTAAATTCATGTTTCCGATGAAAGCCGCAACGATGAAAGAAACAGCAATAAAAACAGCAAATCCGTGCGCACGTTCAGGTCTTGGCAGTTTTTTTCGTTTGAATTTTAGTAATAGATTACCAATCCCAAATAATGCCATTACGGCAAGAAATGAAAAAGTGTACACTCCGGCAAGAGATTCAAGATGACCGTTTGTAGCAAAAAGAACTGAAATACAAAGTATTAAAAAACTGATTACGATTCTGTAATGCGAGCCTCGGCTGTTTGCTTTCAGGAAAAAATTAGGCAGGATACGGTCTAAAGTCATACGATTTAATAATCCCGAAACACCTACAAATGATGTTAATACAGCACCGCAAAGAACTAAAACGGCATCGATAGAAATAAGCCATGCAAGCCATGATCCTCCGGTGGTTTCGCCTAAATGTGCCAAAAGTGATTCTTTGTTTTCGCCAACTTGTGCAAGCGGAATTATACTAATTAGTAAAATAGCAATTACGGGATTAAAAAAACTAACCAGCGCCCACATATTACGAAGTGTTTTTGGAAAAACGCCTGTCTGCTGTTCTTCTACGAAGTTGGCTGAACTTTCAAAACCAGAAATTCCGAGCATGGCGGCTGAAAATCCCAAAAAAAGTGCGGTTTTAATATTTCCAAATGCGATGGGTGTTTCCCAATTGATGTGAAATGTTTCCAATCCGTTGTTTAAGACAAACCAGAGTGATGCCAAAACCAGCAGACTGAGTGTTGCGATGTGCGTGATGAATATAATAACAGCCACAAATGCCGATTCGCCGATTCCGAGGATAGCCAGAAAAGTAAAGAGAATTAAAACAATAACGGTGGCAATCGTAACATTTAATCCTTCAAAAATTCCGTGCAGGTAATGCATCCCTTCTGAAGCTGATATTACAGCAGTTGCCATGTATGATAAAACCGTGAGAGTAGCTGCCAGAGAAGCAAGCCGTTTGGTCGATGTATTAAGGAGAACATTATAAGCACCTCCATTTAAAGGAATTGCACCAACAACTTCACCATAAATTTTCCTGAATAAAAATAAAACAACTCCAACAATTAAAAGAGAAATCCAGGCATATTGTCCTGCATATAAAATGGTTAATGCTGAAACATACAAGCAGGAGGAGCTAATATCATTTCCGCAGATTGCTGTTGCCTGTAATTGATTTAACTTTTTGTGTATTATTTCTTTCATGTTTAGTACCTAATTATAACACGATTAACTCAGCAGCAAGTATTAGCAATCCTTAAAAGGCAGTTATTATTGATAAAACTAAAAGATACTTTTAGTTAATGCGGTCTTATTGAAGTTACAAAATTATTTTGATTCCTGAAATTTCTTAAGAGACAGTAAAGCCTGTTCCTGGATTTTTTTGTGGAAAAAACCTGTCCAGCCCAGTAAATATCCCATTGGGCCAAAAGCTTGTTTTGACCATTTCCAAACATCAAAATGATCAGTGTGTCTGATGATTAAGCCATCCTGAAATAAAAATTGGGCTGTAACTTTATTAGTAACTTTACGATTGGTTTTACTGAAATTATAAGTGGCTGTCCATTTTGCAGAACCTGAAACTTCATCTGCGGTTACGTCAGAAAATTCGATTTTTATGTTTCCTTTACTTTTTGACAGAAGCATTTCCCACATTTGCGCGGCCTGTTCTTCTTTTAATAGACCAAATGCCGGATCGATAAAGTGTATTTTCGGGTGGTAACATGATGCCATTGTTTTAGCATCTGAATTTGCAAAGGCAGTATAGAACTTTACAATTAAAGCTTCGTTAGGAGTCATAAATTTGAAATTAGACCATAAATATAGGTTTTATTTTATAAAAAGTCTCTCTTACAAAACACTAATTTCTTTTGCAGTATCATAACTTTTTTTAGAATTATCGTAAGCTGTTGAAAAATAATTCTTTTTGTTGTAAGCGGTAAAATAACCTGTTTGGTTTCCAAAAGTATTTGAGCCTCCTTTTAAGATAAAACGAACAGCATAAATGTCGGTTTTTTTCAGTTTGATAAATTCGGCAGGAGTAAAATAATAGTACGATGATGTTTTACCATCAGCAGTTTCTTTTACATTTTTATCTACACAGGCAATTACATCTGCATTTGCCAGATCTACATAAAGTCCGCCAGCAATTCGTACATCGTCATTTGCTGTAGCTGCTGTAATTTTTAAAATGCCTCCTTTGTCTGTTTTCGCAATCTGAATTTCGATTTCTCCCGTAAAAGCATATTTTTCGCATACGAAAGTATAACTTTGAGTTGCCGGAATAGGCTGAGCACCTTTAATACTCATTTTTTCCTGAGCACTTACAATTGTAGAAATAAACAGTAATACTAAAAGAGGCATTTTTAAAATCATAGGTATATTTTATTGTTCGGTTATTTTTGCATCGAATTTTTCGTCCCAATCCATTGATTTAATAGCAGATACTAGATTGTCTTCATTTACAAAAACACGAAGTTCTTTATTGGCAACCTTTTTTGTGTACAAGGCGTGATAACGATAGATTACTTCATTTTTGGTTTTGTAAACACCATCTAACTTTAAATCTATAAAACTTCCGTAATATTGTCTGAATCGGGTACAGGTTTTTGTCAATCGTTCCTCGGTTGTGTTTTCTCTCACAGACTGAGTTACTTCGGTTTCATTAAAAGGTTTAAATTTTGATGTATTGCAGGTTTCAAGAACTCTTTTTCCCAATTCGTAAGCTTTTCGCTGTTGTTCAGAGCTAATCTCAGCGCTTGAAACTTTTTTAATTTTTAAATCTTCTGTATCCCTGCTGATGTTTTTCGATTTACATCCAATTAATAATAGCAAACATATAATCAATCCGGCTTTCTTCATAATCATTTAAGTTATTTTTAATAATAAGTTAGGGTCGGGACAATTTTCAATATAAAAATTCAAATCATTTGTATTGCAGACTCCGGGGTAATCGCCCCATTTATCCTGCAGGTTTTTTATGATTTGAAAATGGACGTGTGGTGCGTAATCACCGTTTACAGCCGAATTGCCTAAGGTTCCAACCTGGCTGCCTTTTTTAAAAATTGTCCCAACGGTAAGGTTTTCTATACTTTCTAACGATAAATGTCCGTATAAAGTATAAAATATTTCATTTTCAATTTCATGTTCCAAAATTATGGTGGGACCGTAATCACCAAAACCTTCATTGTTTTTAAAACTATGCACTTTTCCGTCAAGTGCGGCCAAAACCGGAGTTCCCGCTTTTGCCCATAAATCAAGGCCTATATGAATGTTTCGTTCGGGTACTGAATCGTTTTTAAAAATCGTACTCCTTTTATATAAGTTACGTCCTTCTATATATCCTCCGTACGCAACTTCTGCATTGTTGTTTTTTATATAATTGAAGATAAAATCCTCAAAATCATCCGAAGTTTCCGGCTGGCTTGCTACAAGTTCAGTATTGGTGCTGGATAAATCTAAAAGGATATATTTCGAAATATCAATCGAAGCATCAAGAATTCTCGAGGCAGGTAAGGTGTTTAATATAGAGACAAGGGATTTCATAAAATAGTGTTTATTCAACTTTTTCAATAATTATTAATTCGTTGTGAACTTCAATGCGGGGCAGCATTTTTGAAGTAAATAAATCCGGATTTATTTCTGATATGTATTTTCTGTTTCGAACATTATGCGCTTCGTCCAGGATCATGGTATTAAACAGAATAAAACCGTGATCTTTTAAGTGATGACACACTCGTTCGCTGAAAAAGCTTTCAAACAAAAAATTCGGCATGTTGATATCTTCAAAAATATCAATTATAATCAGATTGTATTTTTCTTTCGTTTTCAAAACAAATTCAAAGGCATCATCAATTACAATTTCAAGTTGTTCAATTTTATCCAGTTCAAAATATTGATTTGCAATTTTGATGATATCCGGATCAATTTCGACTCCTGTAATTTTGCCTTTATATTGAATTTCATCAACAAGGGTTTTAACCACGCTGCCACCCGCAACGCCAAGCAGGAGAATATGATCCATCCTGAGGATTTTATCATATCCTATATTTCGAAGACCGTATCGTAATATACGCTGCAGACTTCCGTATGAATAATTTGTATTTTCTGTATCTAAAACTAATTCTCCATTTACTAATGTTACCTCAAACACTTTACTTCTGGCTGATTTCTTTTTAAATATTTTTACTGGAATAAGATAACTGAGTAGTTTCTGAATCATTTTTGTAATGCTTTTACTCAAAAATACCATTTTAAATGGTTTATTTTGCATCAAATCTTAAATTTTAATGAAGAAACAACTGTACAAATTCATCTTTTTTAGGCTAATGGGCTGGAAAATAACAGGATTAGAGAATGCCGAAGTGAAAAAATGTATTTTAATGGTGCTGCCACATACGAGTAATCACGATTTTTATATCGGACTCTTAACACGCGGTATTTCGGGGCTGCAGATGAACTGGGTTGGAAAAAAGGAATTATTCAGGTTTCCTTTTGGTTATTATTTTAAAAACGTAGGCGGTGAACCTATTGACCGTTCAGGACGACTAAATAAAGTTGAATCTATTGCGGCTATTTTTGACCGTAAAGAAGTTTTCCGTCTGGCTGTTGCTCCCGAAGGAACACGAAAAGGAGTAAAGGAAATTAAAACCGGATTTTACTATATCGCACTTAAAGCAAATGTACCAATCGTTCCGGTTGTTTTTGACTGGGGTAAAAAAGAGGTGCGATTTGAAAAGCCATTTTTCCCGACTGGTAATTATGAAGCCGATTGGAAAATCCTTAAAGAATATTATAGAGGGGCGAAAGGCAAAATTCCCGAAAATGGAATAGAGATCTAAATTTTCATCATTTTTTCAAATGCGTGAGAATCGCTTAAATGAAAAATATTTTTAAAATTTTTCAAATACGCTAAAATTTTCAATCTAGGGTACATAGGCCTTAAAAGTTCCGTTTTTATAAAAAATAACAATTTTCTCAATTTCGGGCTCTTCAAAACTATAAACAGGATTTTTAATTGGCTCTGTTTTTTTGACTGCCGGTTTTTCCTCTTCTTCATATTGTAATTGAGAGAATAAATCGGCTCCTTCGAAAATTTCATTAGAGAGAGAAGGGGCCGGCTTATTTTGAATTTCCAGATCTTCATCTGTTTTAGGAAAACTTCCTTTTCCGTTTAAGATCCAGTATAAATCTACTTCTGGAAAAACATCCATAATTTTCATTACAAAATCTAAGCTGGGCTTGTTTCTTCCTGACAGAAGGTGAGACATACTTGATCGCTGTACTCCAATTTTGTCTGCAAATGAAGAGGCATTTAAACTGTAATAATCGAGTATTATTTCAAGGCGTTTTACAAAATCATCGATGTTTACCATTGTAAATTATGGTTTAAATTAAAACTGTTTACAAATGTAATTAAAAAGTTTCAATCATCCAATTATATACATATTTTAATAATACTCGATGCTTAAAACACCTATTTTTTACTTTAGGTGGTTTGCTTTAACTACTTGATAAATAATGAATAAGTAAATTTTACTTAAAGTAATAACAATTGTTAACCGAGATTTACATTTCCAATTAAAATCTGATAAAAATCCTGTTTACAATTATAAATTCTAGTTAATTTTCATTGTTTACAATTGTAAAAATAAAGATGTTTACTTTTGTAAACTAATCAAAACACAATGAATTTAGAAGACTTATTTAACCAAAACAAAGAGCAGTCGATTTCTGGCCGCTACCTGACTTTAGATCACATTCAGCCATTATTAGATAAATTAAATACAAACAATCAGGTTGCCGTTATTGGTAAATCTGTTCTAGGCGAACCTATATATAGTTACCAGATTGGCACAGGAAAGATCCGAATTTATTTATGGTCTCAGATGCACGGAAATGAAAGCACTACTACAAAAGCTCTTTTCGATTTTATTAATGTCCTTAATAATGGATCTGATTTTGCTGCAAAAATGCTTGAAACCTTTACTTTTTACAGTATTCCTATACTTAATCCGGATGGTGCAAGGCTTTACACCAGAGAAAATGCCAATAAGATAGACTTAAACCGTGATTCTCAGAACCTGACGCAGCCGGAAAGTAATGTTTTGAGAGACGTTTTTGAAGCTTTTAAGCCTGATTTCTGTTTTAACCTGCATGATCAGCGTACTATTTTTGGTGCAGGAGATACCGGAAAACCGGCAACAGTATCTTTTTTAGCGCCTTCTTATAATGAAGAAAGAGAAATCAACGAGAATCGTCAAAAAGCTATTAATGTTATTGCCGGAATCAACGATGAGCTCCAAAAATATATCCCGGGACAGGTGGGAAGGTTTGATGATTCATTTAATATAAATTGTATAGGTGATACTTTTCAGTTCTTGGGTGTTCCGACGATATTATTTGAAGCAGGGCATTTTCAAGGCGATTACAACAGGGAAATTACCAGAAAATACATATTTTTCTCACTTATTTCGAGCTTTAAGCTGATAAGCGAAAACGATTTAGTTGTCAATAGAAATTCTGATTATTTGAATATTTCACAAAATAAAGTGGTTTTTTATGATTTTATGTATAAAAATATCAAAATAAATTATGATGGTATCGAAATTATTACGAATTTTGTCGCTCAATACAAAGAAGAATTGATTGAAAATAAGATTCATTTTAATGCTTACATAGTTGAAGCAGGAGAATTGGAAAATTATTTTGGTCATTATGAGTATGACGGACAAGAAGCTGTATATTCTGATGATTATTCTAATATTCCGAAAACGGGTCAAAAAGCAGATTTTTATTTAAATAAAAATACTAAATTTGTTAACGGCTTAGTAAAAAGTTAATTTTTATGTGAATTTGTTGTTTTTTATATATATTTTTATACTTTGTAATAGCAATTAGTAATATTAATTAAAGAATTATGAGTAAATTTCGTTTAGATGAAGTAGATCACCAAATTTTAGATATGTTAATAGACAATACGAGAGTTCCGTTTACTGACATTGCTAAAAAACTATTGATTTCTGCTGGTACAGTACACGTTAGAGTAAAAAAGATGGAGGATGCCGGTATAATAATGGGATCTTCATTAGCCTTGGATTACGATAAATTAGGTTATTCATTTATTGCTTATGTTGGGGTATTTCTTAATAATACATCTCAGACTAAATTTGTATTAGAGCGTATCAATCAAATTCCTTTCGTTACAGTTGCGTCTGTAACTACAGGAAAATTCAATATCTTTTGTAAAATCAGAGCGAAAGATACTAAACACGCAAAAGAAGTTATTTTCATGATTGATGACATCGATGGTGTTTACAGAACAGAAACAATGATCTCATTAGAGGAAAGTATTAATGATAAGAAGCGTTTGATGCATACTATTTTCAAAAATATGTAACAATCCCTCTTGAATGCTATATTAAAATATACCTCAAGTTTATTCTTGGGGTTTTTTTATGACCAATTAACCAACCAACTATAACACGAATTTATGTACACGCTGCCAAAAATTGAACGTTTTAACAGAGACGTTCTTTCTAAATACCACATTTACAATAGTGTTTTCATAACATTACCATTTGATTCTATAGATAATACAGGGGTATTACTTCCATTATTTACAGAAACCTGCGAAACGGGCTTTAAAAAACAGGAAACGCCAAAAGAAATTTTAGATTTTTTCTCTAATAAATTTTTAAGCAACGCTTCTGAAACCGAAAAAATCGATTTAATGTTTCGATTTATTCAGTATATCGAACGTCAGATTGTATTGTTTGATGCAATTGAAGATGCTGCTTTTCCAGAAGTTAATAACATGGAAGGGCGAGGATCTCTTCGCGATATAAAAGAGAAATCTGATGCCAAGGAAAAAGACGATGAACTGGTTGAATTTCTTGAAAACTTCAACGTTCGTACAGTATTAACTGCACATCCTACACAGTTTTATCCTGGTCCGGTATTGGGTATTATAAATGATCTTACCGAAGCAATTCGTCAAAATGATTTATTACAGATCAAACAATTACTGGCACAATTAGGTAAAACACCTTTTATCCAGAATGAAAAGCCAAATCCTTATGATGAAGCAGTAAGCTTAATCTGGTTTCTGGAAAATGTATTTTATGAAACCGCCGGAGAAATTGTGCATTATCTTCAGAAAAATATTCTTGAAGGAAATGCAATCCAGAATCAATTAATAAAATTAGGTTTCTGGCCGGGCGGCGACCGTGACGGAAATCCTTTTGTTACGACTGAAATTACACTGAAAGTGGCAGATCGTTTAAGGACTTCGATCTTAAAATGTTATTACGTTGAAATGAGAAATCTAAAACGTAAATTAACTTTCCCTGGGGTAGATACACTGGTAGCAGATCTTGAGAGTAAACTATATCGTTCTGTTTTTTATTCTAAAGGTGAAATTTTCATCTCTTTAGAGGAATTACTAACGCAGCTGAATAAAATCAGGACTATTATTATTGAAAACCATCAATCTTTATATCTGGATGAAATAGAAGCGCTTCTTGTGAAGATTAATTTGTTTGGATTCCATTTTGCGACTTTAGATATTCGTCAGAACAGTAAAATTCATAATGCAGTATTCAAAGACGTAGTGAATTATTATCAGAACTCAGGTTCAGATATTTTTCCTGAAAATTATTATGAATTAAACGAAAGCCAAAAAATTGAAGTTTTATCAAAAATCAAAGGAAATTTAAATCCTGCTGATTTTGAGAATGAAATTACCCAGTCTACTTTAGAGTCTGTGCATGCTATTAAAATGATTCAGCAGAACAACGGAGAAGAAGGAGCAAACCGTTATATCATCAGTAACAACGAAAGTGCACTGAATGTAATGGAGACTTTTGCTATGATTCGTCTTAATAACTGGGAAAATCCTACTGTTGATATAATTCCGCTTTTTGAATCAGTAGACGATTTACAAAACGCGCACGAAATTATGGAACAGTTGTATACAAATCCAGAATATTCTAAACATTTGAAATCCAGAGGAAATAAACAAACAATCATGCTTGGTTTTTCTGACGGAACAAAAGATGGCGGTTATTTGATGGCTAACTGGAGTATTTATCAGGCAAAAATTTCGCTGACTGAAATTTCAAGAAAATATGGAATTAAAGCTATTTTCTTTGACGGCCGCGGCGGGCCTCCGGCTCGAGGCGGTGGAAAAACACATAAATTCTATGCTTCATTAGGTCCGAAAATTGAAAATAACGAAATTCAGATCACAGTTCAGGGACAAACTATTAGTTCTAATTTCGGAACGCTGGATTCGTGTCGTTATAACATTGAGAACTTATTAAGTGCCGGTGTTACCAACCAGGTTTTTAGTAAAGAAAAGAATGAATTAACGCCCGATGAGACGGAGATTCTGACTCAGTTAGCTAATTTAGGATACGAGAAATATTTAAGTTTTAAAAACCATCCGAAGTTTATTCCGTATCTGGAAAAAATGAGTACGCTGAAATATTATTCAAAAACTAATATTGGAAGCCGTCCTTCAAAAAGAAGCAAATCTGAATCATTAGATTTTGCTGATTTAAGAGCAATTCCGTTTGTAGGATCATGGAGCCAGTTAAAACAAAATGTACCGGGATTTTTTGGAGTAGGATCGGCATTGAAACATTTTGAAGAATCAGGACAATGGGATAAAGTAAGTGATTTGTACCATAATTCTTTATTCTTTAAAACTCTGCTTGAAAACAGTATGATGTCGCTGGCAAAATCGTTTTTACCATTAACAGCCTATATGAGCAAAGATCCTGAATTTGGTGAATTCTGGCAGATTATTTACGATGAGTTTTCAGAAACAAAACGTCTTTTATTAAAAATAGCAGATCATAAAACCTTAATGGAAAACTATCCTGATGGTATAGCATCTATTCAGATAAGAGAACGTATTGTACTGCCATTGTTGACAATACAGCAATATGCATTGTTAAGAATTAATGAATTAAACAAAGAAGAATCTCCAAATGAAGATCTTATAAAGGTTTATGAAAAAATCGTTACGAGATCTCTTTTTGGAAATACAAATGCGAGCAGAAATTCAGCTTAAAAACAAATTTTAAACTTTAATACTTATATAAAATGTACGTAAGTGAATTATTGGAAAATGAATATGCAGGCAATTTTGCAACCTATATCAAACAAGCCGGAGACGGAAAACTGATAGAAGAACTTGAAATTTCGCTGCATGAGTTTATCAGATTTGTTCAAAATATTCCGCTCGATAAATTTGATTATCGCTATGCAGAGGGGAAGTGGACCATCAAAGATATTATTCAGCATGTTATCGATACGGAGCGTATTTTTGCTTATCGCGCGCTGCGTTTTTCAAGAAATGACAAAACACCTCTGCCAAGTTTCGAAGAGGCAGATTATGCAGATAACACCAATTCAGATAAAAGAAGTATTCAGGATTTACTAACTGAACTTTCTGCTGTAAGACATTCAAATTTATTGTTTTACAAAAGTTTATCTGAAGAACAGCTTAAACGAATTGGAACGGCATCTAATAATCAAATTTCTGTTAGAGCTTTAGGGTTTGTTATAATAGGACATGCAAAACATCATCAAAAAGTTTTTGAAGAAAGATATTTGTAATTAAGAAAAAAAAGTCTCTTTAAAAAGAGACTTTTTTTTTGTTTAATTGTTTTAAAATCAAATTACTGCATTTTTTTAACTGGACTATGCTGGTTATTTGTTTTCATTTTTGTTTAATTTGTACTATTTTTCTTATTTTTGTATAAATTTTTACAACTAAAAATAATACAAAAAAAATGAAAAAAACCTTATTATTCTTAGGAATAATTTTATTAGTCTCTTGTAGTAAAGATAGTGTTCCGGAAACTAAAAATGAAGGTGAAAGTTCCAGTCTGGAATATCAACTTTGTTTAGCAAAAACTGATACTACATCAACGTCAAATCCTACAGCACGTGTAACCTATAAAGGTTCTGAATGGGAAAATGGTCAAACAATAAGAATTAAATTTCTAAACGGAAATAAATTTCTTCAAGACAAAGTAAAACAATTCGCAAATGAATGGACAGAATATGCGAACTTAAAATTTCAATGGGTTAACGCTAATGAAAATGCAGATATAAAGATTGGATTTAAATGGAAAAACAGTACAGCTTCCTGGTCTAGAATTGGTGTCGACAGTAAGAATGTTCCTCAGGATGATGCATCCATGAATTTTGGCTGGTTTGATATAAAAACTAGAAACAGCGAGTTTAGCAGAACTGTAATACATGAATTTGGCCACGCATTAGGATTGGCACATGAACATATGAGTCCTTTCGCAAGAATTGAATGGAACAAACCAGTTGTTTATGCCGCTTATGCAAAACAGGGATGGAATGAAAGTACGGTGGATTTAAATGTTTTTTCTCAATTAAATTCATCTAAGACAGATTATACTGTATTTGACAGCCAATCTATAATGCTGTATTACTTTTCTCCTGATTTCACCCTAAATAAATTAAAACTCCCTCAGAATACCATATTATCTACAATTGATAAAGAAGGCATCGCTGCTATGTATCCAAAATCAATAATTTCAACTTTAAGAGAAAAGGAAAGATTAAATCCCGGCACATCTATTACCTCTGAAAACGGCAGGTTTTCATTAGAAATGAGACTTGATGGCAATTTGGTTATTAGTGATCTTCAAAATAATGTTAAAAAAGTGATTTGGGATACCGGTACATTTGGTAAATCTGGTGCTTACGCCTATATGATGCCTGACGGGAACCTGATAGTATACAAACAGGGAAAATATTTATGGCAAAGTAACACCTCAAAACAACCCGGAGCAGCAGCTATAATACAAAATAATGGAAATTTAGATATTGTATTGGATGGCAAAACATTATGGTCTTCTAATTCTGCTCGGAATTAATTTATTTGTACAAAAGAAAGTTTTTAAAGGAGACTTTTTTGAATATTTTAAAATCAGATGTCTTGAATTCTATTTTAATTCAAATAATTTAAAATTCATTAAACATTTAAATCAAATTTATGATATGCTTAATTAATTTTTTGCTTCGATTTAAAGTAGTTATTTTCTTGCTTTTGATGATTGATTAATTTAAAAATTATAAAAAAATGAAAAAAATATTATTATTCTTTGGAATAATTTTACTGGTATCTTGCAGCAAAGATAGAATTGAAGAAATTAAAAATGAAGGTGGAGGTTCGAGCGATGAATATCAACTTTGTTTAACAGAAACAGATTCTGCATCAGTGGCGCCAAGCCTTACCGGACGTGTAAGCTATAAAGAAAACAGATGGGAAAATGGCCAAACAATAAGAATTAAATTTCTTAACGGAAATAAATTTCTTCAAAATAAAGTTAAACAATTTGCCAATGAATGGACAGAATATGCTAATTTAAAATTTGAATGGGTTGAAACAGATGAAGATGCTGATATAAAAATTGGATTTAAATGGAAAAACAATCGCGGCTCATGGTCGACAATTGGTAACAATTGTCAGAATGTTGCTCAGGATAATGCATCTATGAATTTTGGCTGGTTTGATGCAAATACAAGTGATACAGAGTTTAGCAGAACAACAATACATGAATTTGGTCATGCATTAGGATTGGCACATGAACATATGAGCCCTTTTATTAAAATTGAATGGAACAAACCAGTTGTTTATGCTCATTATGCAAAACAAGGATGGAATGAAAAAAAAGTAGATTTTAATGTTTTTTCTCAATTAGATCCATCTAAAGCAGATTATTCTCTGTTTGATAATCAGTCTATAATGTTGTACTTCTTTTCTCCGGATTTTACGCTTAATAAATTAAAATTCCCTAAGAATACCATATTATCAACAATGGATAAAGAAGGTATCGCTGCTATGTATCCAAAACCAACAATTTCAACTTTAAGAGAAAAAGGAATATTAAAAGCGGGAGAATCGCTTACATCTGAAAATAAAAGATTTTCATTAGAAATGAGACTTGATGGCAATCTGGTTATTAGTGATCTTCGATATAATTTCAAAAAGGTGATCTGGGATACCGGTACATTTGGTAAATCTGGAGCTTCTGCATATATGCTGGCTAACGGTAACTTAATTGTGTACAAACTGGGCAAATATTTATGGGAAAGCAAAACCTCTAATCAGCCCGGAGCTGTGGCTGTAATGCAAAACAATGGAAATTTAGACATTATATTAGATGGTAAAACAGTATGGTCTTCTAATTCTGCACAAAATTAATTAATACAAAAAGCCATGTTCTTTCGAACATGGTTTTTTATTTGTGTCTCTGTATAAAAGCAAGTCCAAATCTAATTTTCTCATAAGATAATTTCTCTTCAAAATAATCAAAATATGGCTTTAATGCACTGGGATTTTCTAATTCGATTTGTGCTTTTGCTATTTGAGAAATCTCTTCATCAGAAATAAATTGACTCAAATCTAAATCATGACCGTCAACATATAATTTTGCTAAATGCGATATAATTGTTGTTGGACTTAAATCTCGCTGTTCTGCAATTTCTTGAACTGAAACTCCGTTTTCAAATAATTCTAGCGTTTTCTTATAAGTATTGTCTTTTTTCTCTTTTTTGACAACCGATTTATTTCGCTGAAATTCAATTATTGCCTTTATGAAATCGTCACCGTATCTTTCTAACTTCGCTTTTCCGACCCCTTCAACAGCAAGGAATTCTTCATCAGTCATTGGTCGCAAAACTTCCATTTGTCTCAATGAAGCATCACTAAAAATAACGTAAGCCGGAACTTCTTCTTGCTGGGCAATTTCGTAGCGTAATTTTCGAAGTGTTTCAAAAAGAGAATTTTTGGCAGCTTTAGGTTTTGTTTCTTTAGCTTCAGTTTTATCAATTGTTTTTTTGACAACGGTTGTTAGTTTTACTTTTTCGCTTTCAAACAAAACTTTTTTTGCAAAAGGAGTAAGGAGAATTTTATTGTGCTGGTGAAAAGCAATTTCGCAATATCCTAAATTAATCAGTTGAATAAGGTATTGATTCCAATCGTACCAAGAAACGTCATGGCCAATTCCATACGTTTTTAGCTCTTGATAATTTTTTTCGTAGATATACGCGTTTCTCGAGCCTCTTAAAAAATCGACAATTACAGCTAAGGGTTCAGATTCTTTCAAACGCACAATGGCAGACAAAGCTTTTTGCGCAAGGATCGTCCCATCAAAAAAAGTTGGAGGATTTTTGCAAATATCGCAGTTTCCGCAATTCTCGGTTACCAATTCGCCGAAATAAGAAAGTAAAATTTTTCTACGACAGCTTACCGCATCAGCATATTGTTTCATACGCTCTAATTTTGCAAGCTGTACATCTGCATTTAATCCTTCAGAAGCAAATTTCTGAAGCTGGATTACATCGGCATAACTTTCAAACATAACTGTTTCAGCAGGCAGTCCGTCACGTCCTGCACGACCAATTTCCTGATAGTAACCTTCAATATTTTTAGGCAGGTTATAATGAATCACCCAGCGTACATTCGATTTATCAATCCCCATTCCAAAAGCAATTGTTGCACAAACTACCTGACAATCATCATTTATAAACTGATCCTGCGTTTTAGCCCTCTTTACGTTGTCCAGACCTGCATGATATGGCTTTGCCTTAATTCCGTTTTTAGATAATTTTTCAGCAAGTTCTTCGGTTGTTTTTCGGCTTAAACAATAAATAATTCCGGATTCGTTAGGTTTATTCTCTATAAAATCAATAATTTGTTTTACGCGATCTAAAGCCGGACGCACTTCCAGGCTTAAATTTTTACGGTCAAAAGAAGCGACAAAAGTTTTAGGATTTTTTAGATTAAGCTGTTTTGCAATGTCTGCACGCGTTGCTTTATCTGCCGTTGCAGTCAGAGCAAGTACAGGAGTAGAAGGGAAGCGGTTTTTTAAATATCCTAAATTGGTATAAGCCGGTCTGAAATCATGACCCCATGATGAAATACAATGTGCTTCGTCAATCGCAATTAAACTAATTGTAAGTTCATTAAAAATATTGTCAAGATAAGACAAACTTTCTGGTGCGATATATACTAGTTTAAAAGTATTTGATTTTAGATTGTCGATATAAAACTGCTGTTCCTGTGATGACTGGCTGCTGTTAATATAACAAGCAGAAATCCCATTGGTTTTTAAGCTGTCAACCTGATCTTTCATTAATGCAATCAAGGGTGAAATTACAATAGTTATTCCGGGTAAAACGAGGGCAGGAAGCTGAAAACAAATTGACTTTCCGCCTCCTGTGGGCATAATTGCCAGTGTATCTTGTCCTGATATAACAGTATTTATAATAGTTTCCTGATTAGGTCGGAATTTTTCAAAACCAAAATTTTCTTTCAGTTTGGCATGTAGTTTTTCTGAATTCATTCGGCAAATAATTTCTATTTCAAAGCTTTAAATATAGTAATTTTCTTATTTATTTTTTTATGCTTGAATAAAAAAAGGAACTCAATTCGAGTTCCTTTATATATTTCAAAGAAAATGATTAATCTTCTTCGTCTTCATCATCGTCATCGTCAGCTATATCCTCTCTGTCTTCGTCATCGTCTTCATCATCTCCACCATCAGTATCCGGTTTATCCTGATTATCGTCATCATCATCGTCATCATCGGCTTCGTCATCAAGATCAAGACCTTTTACTGGTTCGATTGTATCCACATCAAGATCCATATCGTCATCTTCATCATAATTTTCGATTCTGTCAGCCAGCTTAGTACTGATTTTTACTAAATAAATAGTGTCTTCGGTACGAACTTCAACAGCTTCTACTAATTCGTTTTTAGCGTTTCTGAAACGGATCACATCCGAATCGTCATAACCATCAGGAAACTTTTCAACCAAAAGGTTTAAAATTTCGTTTGTCAGTTTGGCGTAGTCTACTATAACTCTTTTCATAAAAATATCCTATAAATCTAATAAATATGCAAAAATTAATGGTGCAACGATTGTAGCATCCGATTCAATTATAAATTTAGGGGTATTAATATCTAATTTACCCCAAGTGATTTTCTCATTTGGCACAGCACCTGAGTAAGATCCATAACTGGTTGTAGAATCAGAAATCTGGCAGAAATAGTTCCAGAAAGGTACATCATGCATTTCCATATCCTGATATAACATTGGTACAACGCAAATAGGGAAATCTCCTGCAATACCACCGCCAATTTGGAAGAATCCAATTCCGTTTTCGCTGTTTTTTGTGTACCAGTCAGCAAGGAAAGTCATATATTCAATACCTGATTTCATTGTTGATGCTTTCAGATCACCTTTTATTACATAAGAAGCAAAGATATTACCCATTGTACTATCTTCCCATCCCGGAACAATAATTGGAAGGTTTTTTTCGGCTGCAGCGTACATCCAGCTGTCTTTTATGTCAATTTCATAGTATTCTTCTAAAACACCTGATAATAACATTTTGTACATAAATTCATGAGGGAAATAACGTTCTCCTTTATCATCTGCATCTTTCCAGATTTTATAGATGTGTTTTTGTAAACGTCTAAAAGCTTCATGCTCAGGAATACAAGTGTCGGTAACACGGTTTAAACCTCTTTCAAGTAAAGCCCATTCGTCTTGTGGCGTCAAATCACGGTAGTTAGGCACTCTTTCATAATGAGAGTGTGCTACTAAGTTCATGATATCTTCTTCTAGATTGGCTCCAGTACATGAAATAATTTGTACTTTATCTTGTCTAATTATTTCTGCAAAAATTTTACCTATTTCGGCTGTACTCATAGCACCGGCCATACTTACCAACATTTTAGAACCATTTGCCAATTGTTGTTCGTATCCTTTGGCTGCGTCTACAAGTGAAGCAGAATTAAAGTGTAAATAATGTTTTTCAATAAACTGACTGATTGGTCCTTTCATTACTTTGTTTTTTTATTTTTTTTTTTGAATTAAAAGTTTTTCAACCTTTTTACCTTATATGCAAATTAAGAATTTTATAGTTATTAAAATTTAATTTGCAGATTTTTTTTACATTTTTTTCTTATAGCCTAAAATTTTCAAAACATCATCTGATGTCTGCTGTTCCGAAAATACTTCTGTAGCCAGAATGCCATTTTCGTCACGATCAATTAAAATATGTTTAGGCTGAGGAATCAGACAGTGGTGTAATCCACCGTAACCGCCAATAGTTTCCTGATATGCTCCAGTATTAAAGAAACCAATATACAATGGCTTTTCTTTGTTGTATTTAGGCAGATAAATGGCGTTCATGTTTTGCTCTGAATTGTAATAATCATCGCTGTCACAAGTTAAACCACCCAGCAGAACCCGCTCATAAGTATCATTCCAACGGTTAATCGCAAGCATAATAAAACGTTTGTTGATTGCCCATGTATCCGGCAGAGTAGTAATGAAAGATGAATCGATCATGTTCCATTTTTCTCTGTCGTTTTGCTGTTTTTGATACAAAATCTGATAAATAGCGCCGCCACTTTCGCCTACTGTAAAGGAACCAAATTCTGTAAAAATATTTGGAACATCAACTTCTGCTTCATCGCAGGCTATTTTAATCTGATTGATAATTTCATCAATCATATATTGATAATCGTATTCGAATGCAAGTGAGTTTTTAATAGGGAAACCACCTCCAATATTTAAACCATCAAGAGTAGGACATTCTTTTTTTAATGCAATATATACTTTGATACATTTTACAAGCTCATTCCAATAATAAGATGTATCGTTGATTCCGGTGTTAATGAAAAAGTGAAGCATTTTAAGCTCTAATTTATCATTTTCCTGAATTTGTTTTTTATAGAAAGAAACGATGTTTTTGTAACCAATTCCTAATCTTGATGTATAAAATTCAAATTTAGGTTCTTCTTCGGCAGCAATACGAATTCCTATTTTAAATTTTCCTTTTATTTCTCCCTGAAGCAGGTCCAGTTCTTCGTAATTATCAATAATTGGAATTGTATTTTTATGTCCGTTATTGATTAATCTTGCAATATTAGAAATATATTCGTCTCTCTTGAAACCATTACAAATAACATACGTGCTTTTGTTGATTTTTCCGTTTTCAAGCAGGTTTTCAACTATATTGACATCAAACGCTGATGATGTTTCTATATGGATGTTATTTTTGAAAGCTTCATTCATGATATATTCAAAATGCGAGCTTTTTGTACAATAACAATAATAGTATTTTGCCTCATACTTATTTTTTTCCATTGACTTTCTGAACCAGGATTTTGCCTTATTGATATTTTCAGAAATCTGCGGCAGGTATGTAAACTTCAAAGGAGTTCCGTATTGTTCTACTAACTTCATCAAATCGATGTTGTGAAACAAAAGGTTGTCTTTGTTTAGTTTAAATTCCTCCTGAGGGAAATAGTAAGTTTGATTTATAAGATCAGAATATTTTGTATTCATTTAATTTTCAATATTTTAATTTGTTATTTAAATTTAGTAAAAACGGTGCTAAATCCAAAATTCAAACTCTAATATTGGCAAATACAATCTGCAGTTTTTCATGTTCTGCTTTTGAGTATTGGAAAACATCAAAACAAAACGGACTTTTGCTATTGTAAAAACGGTTCAACATTCTTAGTAAAGAACTGTTGAGTCGGTTTCTGTAAGAGCTGAAATGTCTTTGTTTTTTGTTTGTTTTCATCGAGGCAAATGTAAAAAATAAAATATACCAAAAGCAATGCTTTTGATTAAAAAAAAATTAAGATTTATAATCCTGAAACGCTTCCAGAATCAATTTATTTTCAACAGATTGGTTAATTTTTATTTTTCCGATTCCTTCGATTAATGCAAATTGAATTAATCCGTATTCATTTTTTTTGTCATGAACCAGTAATTCAAGAATTGGATCTATGTCATTTTCTTCAAATTTCACATCATCATAAATAGACTGAATCGAGGTTTTTATCTCCAGATATTCTGCTGCAGTAAGTAAGTTTTTTTTCCAGGAAATAAAAGCTTCCAAAATCATCCCCACAGCAATTGCTTCTCCATGCAGCAATGTTTTCTTTGATTCGTTTTCCAGGAAATAACTTTCAATAGCATGTCCAAGTGTATGGCCAAAATTAAGGGCCTTACGAATATTTTTTTCTGTAGGATCCTGAATTACAATATCGTTTTTAATTTCAACCGAACGATAAATCAATTCATCGAAATCGGCATAATCAACAGATTCAAGGTTTGAGAATTGTTTCCAGTATGCTGCATCATAAATCAGTCCGTGTTTTAGCATTTCAGCAAGACCTGAACGCATTTCAGTTTGCGGCAAAGTTTCAAGATACTGAGTATCGATTAGAACCATCTGAGGTACATTAATAACGCCAATCTGATTTTTTAAATTACCTAAATCAACTCCGGTTTTTCCTCCAACAGAGGCATCAACCATAGATAATAGAGTAGTAGGAATATTGATAAAATCAACACCTCTTTTAAATGTAGAAGCCACAAATCCTCCAAGATCCGTAACTACACCGCCTCCTAAGTTTATGATAAGCGATTTCCTGTCAGCACCCAGTTCAGTCAGCACATTCCAGATTTCGATGCAGGTATCAATATTTTTATTGGCTTCTCCGGCTTCAAATTCGATAATTTCGATATTCAGATCTGTTTCCAGAAGGGGCAGGAATTTAGGAAGACAAAAATCATTGGTCTTGTCATCTACTATGATAAATAAGTTAGAGTACTTAGTGTTTCTTAGGTGTTTGTTTAACTCTTCATAGGCATTGTGGTTAAAATGCACGAAATAGTTATTGGCTTGAATAGATTGCATAATTCTTTAGTTAATTGAAAGCGCAAAATAAGGCAATTTTGAGTAAATAATATTTAAAACATGAATATTATTGTATAGGCAACCTCAAAAAAAGATCTGATAAAAAATATTCTCTTTTATCAGATCTTTTTATCAAAAAGTCTATTTGCAGTTTTCAATTATTTGAGATCTGGCATCTGTAAAGTTCTTTGAGCTTGAAATATTGAAATACTTGCAAGCATTCACTTTGTCATTTATTTTCAGGTAACAATTTGCTACAAAAAACTCTGTTCGGCCTGAATCAAACTGTCTTAACTCTAAAGCTTTTAAAAAGTAACCTAAAGACTGCCTGTAATCTTGTAGATTGTAATAATAAAAAGCGAGATACTGCATTATATCTGCATTAGAAGGATCAGCCTTGAGGGCTTTGTTATAAAATTCCAACGCTTTTAATTTATTATTTACTTTTAAAAAAGCCTGTGCCTGATCAAGATATTCGACAGCTGCTATATCGCTTTTTTTCTTAAGCAGTGTGCTGTCTCCAGGAAATTCTTTGATTCCTTTTTCTATAAAAAGAAGCAGTTTCTTCTTATTGTATTTTGTTTTTTGAAGTTCATTTGCTGCAATTTTCCAGGCTTCCGGAATATTTCTGTACTGTGTAAAAGTTTTATGCTGCTTTAAAATTTCTGTCGTATCACTTTTTGCTCTTGCAAATTGAGTTGACATTGTGTAAAAATTAATATTTCTAGGGCGAAGATAAAATGCCTGTTTGGCATAAACAAAAGCACTATCCATATTTCCTTTGGTATTAGAAATAAGTGATTTATAAAAATAGATTCTTCCAAAATGCGGGTTTATCTTATCTGCTTTAGTAAGATACTTTAACGCCTGATCCATTTTGTTTTCATTGTAATAATAAATTCCGGCATATTCATAAAACGATTCAGCCGTAGTTAATGTGTTTTTATATTTAGGCAGACGTTTTATTACTTCATCTCCTGTAAGGATAGTATTTTTATACCCTGAAGCATCATCCTTTTTTATAAGGAATTCTAATGCAGATGCTTTATATCCTAAATTAGCAAAATAGATAGTTACCAAACTTACAATTACAATAACCCAGTAAAAACTATTTTTCAGCAATATTGTTTCTGAAGTATTTGAACGTACTTCATTAATAATAGTAAAAAGCATTGTAAAACATAAAAAAATCATCATAGTAGGTTTGAACATTGGAAAGTTCAACAAAGAGTCCATTCCGTAAACTACTATTAACATTAAGCTAAGCATTGCAAGGGACTGAGTTTCTATTTGATCGGATTTGAAAAATCTTTTCAAATTAATAATACCAATTATAACAAATAAGGAAAGGTAAATCAAACCATTAAAAAAACCTGTTTCTGCGGTAATTTCCAGAAAATCGTTGTGTGTATGTAAGGAAATAGTTGAGTTGTCATTTTGCGTTTTTTCGTAAGGAATAGATTCTACTTTATAATTTCCAAGTCCAACTCCCAAAAGAGGGTTTGCATTAGCCATCTCAAATGTGTTTTTCCAGGTAACTAATCGGGCTCTTGTAGAAGCGTCTTTTGTGTTAATCTGTTCCATCCTGTTTGTTAATGAAACATAACGGCCATTTTGGCTTGCTTTTTTTAATATTGATCCGCTTATTGCAATTGTTATTGCTATTGGAATGACCAAAATAAGCGTCTTTATGATGGTTGATTTATTAAATGAATTAATTTTAAAATTGTACAATGCAAAAAGTATATAAAGCAGTATCATACTGATTATAGCGGTTCTTGCAGCCGTTAGGAAGATGGTAGTTGTAACCAGAAGCAGTGTAATAATCAAAAAAATCCTCTTTTTTGGTAAATAATGAGCAAAACCTAATAATATAAAAGGAATTTTTATAGTTAAGCTCGCAGCCAGAATGTTTATATTTCCCGTACTCAGGGCCAAATCAGAAAGAGCAGCTGTAATTGACGCTTTATCAAAGTTTCTTTTAAAGTGAAAAAGTTCTATCGCAGATTGTAAAAACGCTACAATACACACTATTAGAATAATTTTTGGTAAAAGATGCAGTCTGTTTTTTAAAAGAAATGTAAAATTGACAAGAATACAGAATGCTATGATAAGTTCGATAAACTTTTCTAAAACCAATGTGGTGTTGACTGCGCTGGCAAAGGAAAACCCGCAAAGAATAACAAAAATGGAAAAGAACCAAAATACGTATGATCTTTTTAAAGAACCAGTCATATCTGCCGTGATAAACTTTGCTTTTACTGCAATGTATAGGGCTATAACCGAATTTAGTCCTGCTAAATACAAGAATTGCGGATAGGCAATATCTTCATTTGCGGAATGCGGTAAGAAATCAATAATCAAAAGCATCAGAACAAATACAATTACTATATTATCTGAAATATTTTCCAAATTCTTGCTACTACTTTTCATATGATAAGCGATCTAGTTTTCTATTTTTTGCAAAAATAAGTAAAATATAAATAAAATCTTACTTTATGATCAAAAATCATTCATTATTATATTGTCATATTAAAAAAATACCCTTGTATTTAGTGAACATTATTCAAAACTCTCTATATCTTTGCACAAAAACTATAATTAATGGAAAAAATATTCGATAACACTCAAGTTGCATTTTCGTTAAAAAGCGATACCGAACTTGACAGGGCTTATTTTCTTTTTAAAATGATCGACAGCGAACCTCTTGTAAGAATAGGTACTGCTGTTACTAATTTTGCAATTAAAGCTCATCTTCCTGTTGAAGGATTAATTCGTGCCACTGTTTTTGATCACTTCTGTGGCGGTGTAAACGAGAATGACTGCCTTACTGTGGTAGATAAAATGTTTACAAAAGGAGTTTCATCTGTTTTAGATTATTCGGTAGAAGGGAAAGAAGAAGAGGAGCAGTTTGATGCCGCTTTGGAAATGACATTGAGAACTATCGAATTTGCAAAAGAGCGTCAGGCTATTCCGTTTGCTGTTTTTAAACCTACCGGATTAGGGCGTTTTGAATTGTATGAAAAATTAGGAGAAAAACAAACCCTTACACCTGCAGAACAGGCTGAATGGGACAGAGTGGCTGCTCGTTTTGAGCAGGTTTGCAGTGAAGCTCATAAAAAAGATGTTGCTTTATTGATTGATGCCGAAGAAAGCTGGATGCAGGATGCTGCCGATGATTTGGTAACCGAAATGATGCGTAAGTATAATAAAGAGAAGGCAATTGTTTTTAATACATTACAAATGTATCGTTGGGATCGTCTGGATTATTTAAAAAATCTGCACGAAATTGCAAAAAAAGAAGGTTTCTACATTGGAATGAAACTGGTTCGCGGGGCATACATGGAAAAAGAAAACAAAAGAGCCGAAGAAAAAGGATATGTTTCTCCAATCTGTGTTTCTAAACAGGCAACGGATGATAATTATGATGCCGCTGTACAATATATGGCAGACCATCTGGATATGATGTCTATTTTTGCAGGAACTCATAACGAATTAAGTTCGTATAAGTTAATGGAAATAATGACTCAGAATAACATTAATAAAAACGATAACAGAATCTGGTTTGGCCAATTATACGGAATGAGTGATAATATCAGTTACAATTTGGCTGCAAATGGTTATAACGACGCTAAATACCTGCCTTTTGGCCCGGTTAAAGATGTTATGCCGTACCTTATTCGCCGTGCCGAAGAAAATACTTCGGTTGCAGGGCAGACAAGCCGTGAATTATCAATGATTAAGGCTGAACGTAACAGAAGAAAAGGTAAATAGTATTCTGTTTACTATTTAATGGTCAGTCTCAGTTTACAGATGATAAAAAAGAAAGCTCCAATAAAATTGGAGCTTTCTTTTTTATTAGAATTTGAAATTTTAGAATTTATTCTATGAGTTACTGAACTGCAGATTACTCAGGTTTTTATAGATTCCGTTTTCAAGATTTATTAATTCCTGATGTGTTCCTTCTTCAGATATTTTTCCGCCGTCCAGAACTAATATTTTATCGGCATTTCTGATGGTTGAAAGGCGGTGGGCAATAATAATGCTTGTTCTTCCTTCCATTAATACTTCTAAAGCTTCCTGAACCAGTTTTTCGCTTTCACTGTCTAAAGATGAAGTCGCCTCGTCTAATATCAAAATACTTGGGTTCTTAAGTAATGCTCTTGCAATAGCAATACGCTGGCGCTGCCCGCCTGAGAGTTTCACACCACGTTCTCCAACCAAAGTTTCAAATTTTTCAGGAAAACCATCAATAAAATTAAAAGCATTGGCTTGTCTTGCAGCAATCATTATTTCTTCATCAGAAGCATCCGGTTTTCCATAAGCAATATTTTCCCTGATAGTTCCGCCAAACAAAATTACATCCTGAGGAACAATACTCATATTACCGCGAAGATCTTCAAGATCATATTCGTAAATGTTTTTACCATCAACCGTAATTTCTCCTGATGTAATATCATAAAAGCGAAGCAGCAACGACGAAATAGTCGATTTTCCGGCACCGCTTGGCCCCACTATTGCAATTTTTTGACCAAATTCGGCTGAGAAATTTACGTTTTTCAAAACCTGAATTTCCTGACGTGTCGGGTAACTGAATGCTACATTATTAAAAGTAACATTTCCTTTGATTTTTTCCTGATTTTTATTTGAATCAGAGTTGATTTTTTCGGGACTTTCGTCTAATAATTCAAAAACCCTTTCGGTTGCTCCAATTGCTTTTTGAATCTGCGCATATAATTCGGCAATTCCTCCAAAAGAAGCACCTACGAATGTAGAATACAATACAAATGAGATTAATTGTCCCACGCTCATTTCTCCGGCAATACTCAATCGCACGCCAAACCATACTACAGCTACAATTGCACCAAAAAGACAGAAGATAATAAAGGAAGCAAAATAACCACGATATTGACCGCCTTTGATCGCCAGTTTTACAACATCGCTTATTTTGCCTTTATAACGTGCAATTTCGTACCATTCGTTAGCAAAAGCTTTTACAATGCTGATTCCCTGCATTGTTTCTTCGACTATTACCTGGCTTTCTGCAACCTGATCCTGAACTTTCTTCGAATATTTTCTAATAAACCTTCCAAAAACAACAGCTGCAATGGCAACAAGCGGTACTACAGAAAGCATTAACAATGTAAGTTTTAAACTTTCGGTTGCTAATAATATAACGCCTCCGATAATCAATATAAACTGACGCAGAAATTCGGCAATTGTAGTAGTCAGCGTGTCCTGAATCTGCGTAATGTCAGCACTAATACGACTGTTCAATTCGCCAACCCTTTTTTGCGAAAAGAAGGTCATTGGCAGTTTTACTAAATTGGTATATAAAGCCAAACGAAGATTTGCGAGCGTATTCTCGGTAAAGTTTACAAATAATGATAATCTGAAAAAAGAGAAAAACGACTGCAGAAAAAGGATTACGATTAATCCTAACGCTATTTGATTGGCCTGGCCGTTGTCTTTGTTTTTAACGCAGTCTACAAGCATTCCCATTAATTTAGGAAAGGCGAGGGCAGTAGCACCGGTAAGAAGCAGGAATATTAATCCAATAAAGAATTTCCATTGATGGTTTCCTGCGTACTTAAATATTGTTTTTGCTTTGTTTAGGGAATTTGCTGTTATTTTTGATTTTGGTAAATCATTTTCTTTAAATCTAGCCATTAGGATTTACTATTTTTAGGTATGCAAATGTATAACTCTGGCAAATGAATACAAAGTGATATTAGGATTTAGACTTTCAAAATTTAATTTTTAACTAAATAATAAGAAAGGGGGAATTTTTCTAGTTGCTTTAAGCGTTTGAAAAAGAAGTATATAAATTCAATATTTAAAAAAAGTTTTATTTTTTTTTAAAATTATACTTGTAATTCTAAAATCTAGCTGTATATTTGCACTCGCAATCACAAAAATGATTGCGCCTAGTAAAATAGGGCGATTAGCTCAGCTGGTTCAGAGCACCTCGTTTACACCGAGGGGGTCGGGGGTTCGAACCCCTCATCGCCCACAAAATTTTAAAACTCCAAAATCAAAAGATTTTGGAGTTTTTTATTTTTATACATTTTATGTGTTACTGTTTATATTTTGTTTAGCGAAAGCAAGAATAAATTCTGAACCGCATTAAAATTCAGGAATTAATTAAAAAATAAAGATTAGCTTAGCTGATTCAGGAGCATTCCGATTCCATCGGAAGTGGTTGGGGGGTTAGAACCCCTCATCGCCCACAGATTTAAAAACTCCAAAGTCTTTTGATTTTGGAGTTTTTTATTTTTATATATTTCTGCTGATTTGAGACACAGAATACATTAAATGCCCCAAGAGTATTCAACAATTAAAAAAATATGAACTACAAAATCGGTAATTATTCTATTGAGAAATTTGAGAATGGAAATTTAAAAATTGATTATAGAAGGAGTGTAAATGATTATTACTATATAGTATTCTATTTAGTACTCTCAATTCCTATTTTCTACATTTGCTGCCAATTCTTTATTAATCTGATAGAAAAAGATTTTAATCTGAATGTATTGTTGGGTTTTATATTTTCAGGCATACTATTGATTACTGGTTTATATTTTGCTTCTGTTTCATTTGAAACTTTTATTAAACCAACGTCAAATGTTTTTTATATTGACAATACTAAAAAAGTTCTAAAGATAAAGCTGCATCTTTTTAAGAAAATCCAAGTTCCATTTTCCGAAATTAAAAATTTTGAACTTGGTGCAAATGATATTACCGTAGTTTCACATAATAACGGAAGGACGTATAAAAAACAATTGTATATCAATAAGCTGAATCTAAAATATACAAACAACAAAGTTCAAAAAATACACCAGTTCGAAAAGCCCAACTTAATCATTTCATTCTCGGAAAAGAAAAACAATAAATCTTTACAGGAAACCAGCAAACAAATAACCCGTCTGATTTCGGATGGATGCCATAAAAATTATATCTGGACAGGAACCAGGAAAGAATAAAAATCGTAACTCAAACTGACACAGATTTTGGCAGTTAGTTTAATTTAGTATTTAAAAAACGCATCAAAACTCTCTTTTCCTGATTTTTGATATTCTTTGATATAGATATCCAAAAAACCGCTTTGTTTTAAAAATTGCAAAGGATCTTTTATATTTAGTATTTCTTCAATTGCTTTTTGTTTGTCTTTCTGTTTATTAAAATACGATTCGGTTATTTTATAGCCAATCCAATATCCCAAATCATTTGGCCTGTCGTCTTTTTTAGAGGTTCCATATAACCAATCCTGATGATCAGTACTTTTTAATTTCGTCACAAATTCCGGACCTAATTTATCCAGATTTTGATCTCCATATTTATATGAAAACTGATTTATTGATTCTCCTGAAGTAAGTTCACCTATAAAATCTGCACCTCCTTCAAGCAGGCACCACTTCAACAACATATCTTTCCCTGTTATTTTTTGCTGATAGTGGATAAGCTCATGCGCAATTAAACCGGAAATCCCATCCAGATTTTGAAGCATTTCAATTCCAATAATAACTCCATCAGGAGAAGAAGTTCCGCCCGAATTAAATCGGCCGTAAACAAAATAAACCGGAGGGAATTTAGCATTTGGATACCAATATTTTAGCGCACTATAAATTGCTACTATTCTCTTTTTCTTAGAAGAAAGACCATCAAGAACATTTCTTGAAAGTTCATAATCTGCTTTTCTTTTCTTTACAACATTAAAAAGCGAATCTGCGTTGATAATTCTATTTTCAGTAAATCCTTTAACACCTTGAGAGCCTTTTTGCATATATTCAATAAATGGATTTTGTTTTGATTTATCCATTTTATCAAATGCTTCCCAGAAATTTTTTGAATCTCTTGTTTCAAAAACTGCGTCTAAAGGATTGTCAGAGAAATTGCTTTGTCCAAAAATAAAAGTAGAAAATACAAGCAAAAGTATTGTATAAATTGGGTTTAACTTCATAAGATAGTCTTTAATGCTTTTTTTATAAAATCACGATAACTTGGACTTAGAACCTGCAGTAAAAAATTAGAATTATAACTTTTTAGCTGCCTTTAAACGGTTATTCAGCTTTTTCTGATGCGAATATAGCAAATATTTTTTCTGAAATTTAGTACTCTTTTTACGATAAATAAAAAATGATTGTTGGTTTAATATCCTATTTTAAATTTTCTTTAAAAGTAAGATAGAAAATCTTTTTTTAACCGAACCTGAATAAAACTTTATAGTAAATTGCGTACGAAATGCCGCATATATACTTTAAGATGAAAATAAAATTACATAGACAATCCATATTTAAATTTTGCTGTACATTTTTGATTGTTTTAATACTCTCTTGCAATCAAAATCAGCCTAAAAATAACAATGAGCATATCGAAAGTACAAATGGTACCGTAAGGCTGAAATACACTACCGGCGTTCGTTCTATTTTAGAGGACAGCAAAGGAAATATTTGGTTTGGAAGTTATCAGGAAGGAGTTTGTCTGCTTCAAAATGGAAAATTGCAATATTTTACCATAGAAAACGGGTTAAGCCAAAATCAGGTTCGAAATATTTATGAAGATAAAAATGGTATAATCTGGTTTGAATGCGGAACAGGGATCAGCAGCTACGACGGAAACAAAATGGCAAAGTTTACCAAAAGAAATTATACGGCAAAAAAAAATTGGAAACGAAACAAAAACAGTATTTGGTTTAAAGGCAATGAAAGAGAAGGTTATAATAAGTTTGAAGGAGATCCGGGAGTATATGAATATGACGGAAAAGAACTTTCGTATCGCACGTTTCCCGTAAAAACAATAGCGGGAAAGGAGAATCAGTATTCCGTTTCAACAGCTTTTGTTAGAGGCAAGAATGCAATTTGGTTCGGAACTTACGGTGCTGTAATTGGCTACAATGGTAAGGATTTTAAAATAATAAACAATGAAACTTTAGGTTTGGATGGTAAAACTGCATATTTTCACGCCCGCAGTATCATGGAAGACACCAAAGGAAATATTTGGATTGCCAATAATGGACTTGGCGTTTTAAAATTTGACGGAGAAAAAGTAATCAATTTTACAAAACAGCAAAGACTAAACAAGAAAGATACCAAAGGAAATTCTCTTGAAAAAGTCTTTTCTATTGGAGAAGATAAATCAGGAAATATCTGGTTTGGAACCGTGGGATCTGGTGTTTGGAGATATGACGGCAAATCTGTAAAAAATTTCACGAAAGAAGACGGGCTCGAAAGTCAGCATATCTGGACTATTTACAAAAGCAAAATAGGCGAACTATGGTTTGGAGGAGCAAATCCGAGCGGGGTTTATCGATTCAATGGCGTTTCTTTTGAAAGAATATATTAAAGAAAAAATAAATCTTAATAAAACTTAAAATTATATTTCTCTAATAATTCTTCCGAATCTACACTTTGTTCACTCACTTTTTCGCCGCAGAAATTATAAAGAATCAGTTTTCCCTTTTCTTTTCCAAGAATCACAGTAACTTCATGAATTTGGTTATCTATAATTACTAATCTGTGAAACTTTTTAAAATCGTATACATCACCTTTTTCGGTTGATTTCATTGTAATAGTAAGGAGTACTTTGCCGTCTTTGTTAACTGCTTTGTCTATGCGTTTAACTTTTTTATGATTCGTTCGTCTGAAAAAGAAATATATAGATTTGGATTTAAATTCTGCTTTTATAGTAACATTTTGTTCTAGACAAGAATCCTTAATTACCGGCTTTAAATTATTAGCGCCAACATTCTGAAATAACAAAAAAGAAACGATTACTAGTCTCCAGCAGGTATTTAAATTCATAATAATATTTTCTACTTATTTTTCGAACATAAATTTATGCAGAAACTCAAATGCTATCATGTAGTTTTCAATATCAGGCTCTACATTTTTAACCCTATTCAGTTCATCAACAAAGTGACAAAATATTGGATTTTTATTCTTTGGAATTGAATTTTTTGCTTTCTCAGAATCTTTATAGAATTGATTTTTAAAACTTTCTTTTTCAATATTAAGAGATTCAATAAATTGCATACCCTTAATAAATCTAGGATCTTCAAATCGTTGATCATTATCGCAAACAAATATTTTTCCCTTTGAGTTTAAATCATAAAGAATTTGTTTTAAAGCATCATGTAATGATTTCTGATTGTTATCGAATTTATAGTAAATATTATCCGGAAACAAACTGTTTTTTATAAAGGTATTTTTAAGATATAGTTGTCTGTTAAGCAAACCATTAAGTACGTATTTTTTATTTTTTAGCGAACGATCTAAAAGAGATTGCAATGAACAATAAATATTTCCTTTTTTAAAAGCTACTTTAATTTTCATCAAATCAATCGCTTGCTTCATTGTAGATTCTCGTTGAAAATAATAATTTCTGTCGTCATACTTTATAAAAGTAAATCCTAAATCATTTTTTGAAATAGATTTTACAAGTATCTCTTTTAATGATTTTTTGTCTAAAGCATTTTCCATGGTTATTACAATAGCAAAAAAACTAGTTTCTGCAGATCCTTAATTCAAAATTATTATTTTTTACAAACTCCAGAAATATAACTAAATCAGAAAAACATTTGAAATGATTTTCTAATTTATCGTAAACTCCATTTTTATATTTAGGAAGTATTTCTTTTATTGTTATAATTAACCAATCTAAATCATATTCATCAATTAATTCCGCATCATCATCCCAATCCCAGCCTTTTCCTTCGTTCCAATTTTTTATAAATGCAGGTAAATCAGAATAAATATGGCTATCTGTAAGATCTGTCATTATGACTGAAAAATAGCCATTCCATAAACTAAAAAAATAAATATCGTTTTCTCCCTGACTAGTTTGTATGATTTCAACAACGTTAGAAAAAACATCTTTCTTAATGTTTAATTTAAATACAATATCTTTTGAATTTGCATAAAATCGTATTCCTTCTTCATATAGCAATTTAAAATCTGAAAAGTAATCCAAATTTAATTTTAATATTTCTTTAGATCTATTATTAGCTTTTCCCATGCTTTTTATTGTAAATCCACTTATTTATCAAACTCTCGAAAAAAAGATACTCCTTTTGGCATTCCATTTACTACTTAAATATTTTCTTATCGGAATATCATAAACTGTCATTACCAAATAGGCAAATCCAATAAGAAGTACAACCGATGTTATAACAATTAATGTAAGCTCTGCAATATCCGGTTTATAGTTGATATAATAATTTCCGAACATCCATAAAACAGCATAATGTGTCATATATAAAGGGTAGGAGATATTTCCTGAAAACACACAAACTTTTTTCAAACCCGACTTTAATACTGAACCTGCTCCCAAAGCAATCAGTAAAGGGAAATAGAATAATATAACCAAAGGCTCTGAAATCCAGTTCCATTCTGAAAATGGCATTATAAAAGCCAGAAGTAATAAGGCTGAAAGTCCCGCAAATCCTAATTTATTTTTGATAATCCAGTTTGAGCGGTAAATAAGCAATCCGGCCAGAAAAGAATACGAAATACGTGCAAAACCATCCCAGAAAGTAGGTCCGCTCCAGCCGCCTAATAAATTGCCCGAATTATAACCAACGTAACAAATTGCAAAAGCCGAAAGTATGGTCAGGATAAGCAGAAGGTTGCGTCTGATTTTATAAAGTATCAAGGCATACACAATATTGGCAATATATTCCCAAAACAATGACCAGGCCGGCGCATTGAAACTGAAAAGATTAAAGCCGCGATCTTCTATAACAGGCAGCGGAATCATGAATAACGAACAAATAAATGCTAAAATGATCTTGCCGGCGCTGTACATTTCTAAATTGCCGCCAAAAGGATCAAACAAAAAAGCAAACAATCCCAGAAATGATCCTGCAATCACCAGAGGATGAAGTCTTATAATTCTGGCTGTAAAGAATTTACGAAGCCCCATATTGGCAATTCGGTCATCGTAGGCATATCCAATTACAAAACCGGAAAGACAGAAGAAAAAATCAACCGCAAGAAATCCGTGACCTATAAAATTCTGGCTCGGATCTGTAAAAATCCATTCCATAAAATGAAAGACAACCACAGCAAGCGCTGCGATTCCTCTTAATCCGTCAAGTATTTCAAAATGCTGCTTGGTGTGCTGATTTTCTGCTGGGTTTTGGCTTTTAGTAGTCAATTTTTGTCTGTTTTAAGATAAAATATTTTATCAGCGAATATAGAAGATTAATTTAGTAACTTAGTTAGATACAATCAAATAAAAAGTAAGTATATGGAAACTAAAATGATATGGGCAAATCTGGTTTCGCATGATTTGCAGCGAACAATCAAATTCTATACTGATTTGGGTTTTAAACAAAACGGCAAAGAGACTGAAGAACTGGTGAGTTTTGTATTTGGAGAAAGTAATTTTGTAATTAACTTTTTTGTCCCTGTAAGATTAGAATATGCTTTGAGAGGAAAATTATTGAAGACTGCTGGAGAAAATGAAATTATATTCTCATTATCAGCAAAGACCAGGGAAGAAGTAGACCTTTGGCACGAAAAAGTGAAAGCTATAGGCGGTACGATTTTCGCAGAACCCGAAAATTTCGAAGCTGGTTATACCTTTGGTTTTACGGATCCTGATGGTCATAAATTTAACTTTCTGTACTGGCCGGGAATGTAACGATTTCTTTTTTATTCGTCTTCGTCGCAATATTCATTGTAAAAGAAAACCATATCCTGAATATTCTTTTTGGTAAACTTTTTATTTTTGATTTTTTCGATAACCTTTTTACAATCTGCGAAATATTTTTTGGCACGGATATTAAAACTGAATATAATATCTGTTGCAAATTCTTCATTTTCTCGTTTCACGTAAAATGTTTCAGTCATTGTTTCCATTGAGCTTACGTGCTTTTGAAATAATTTATCACTATGAGTGTTTGGTAAATGAACTAAAGCAGTTTCTTTAAATTTTTCCGATTCTGGTCTGTTATCAGCAAAATAAATCTTTGCATCTCTGTACAAAGTTACTTTTCCCTCTTCAACAACCTGCATCAACTTAGGTTTTGAATGTTCAATTTTAACGTATTCATACTTTTCTGAAAATCCGTAAGCTGCAAAAGTTAATCCTTTCGCAAAATCATAACTCCATTTATCTGCTTTGTCTTCCTGAAGCACCTTAAAATAAATGGTATTGCCTTTAATTTCACCAAAACCTTCAATTGAACTGCTGTCGTTAAAAATTATCCTGGCTTGTCTGTAATCCTGACTAAAACTATAATTGATAAAAAGCAAAAACAGAAATCTAATCAATAATTTCATATTCTAAAACTATTGTTAGTTATGTATTGTATTAAATCTCACCTTCATGGTTTTCGATTTATTGTACACATTATTTGAATCTAATTGAAAATAAATTTCGTTTTTATCAATAAGTAATTTATTTGTATTCATGTATTTAGCAATTTCTGTATCATGATTATTTTCATAATCAATTATTATAGTGTCTCCGGATAGATGATATTCTTCAAATAGAATTAAATCTGTTTTCCCGTTTTTTTCTCCGGCGTTAATCTGAATTTTGTTTTTGTCCAGCAAAGTTATTTCGCAATAATCACCATCTTCCCGAAATTCAGCAGAAAGCAATTTGCTGTTTTCTCTTATAACATTTTCTTCGACTGTTCTTGGATCTTTTTTGCCAACAAAATCAATATTGATAAATAGAAAATAAAATATACCAAAGATTATTAGTGCTATTAAAACCAGCAGAAATGCGATATGCATCATCTTTTTTATCATAATTGTTTAATTGTAAAAAATGCAGATTGTAAATAATTATTCTGTGAGCAATAATACAACAAATTCAATGAAATTAATATCGATTATTAAACATGGTCATAAACTAAATTTTCTATATTAGCCCCATAAATTATACAGATAAAGCATATAATGAATCAGGATTTGAAAGTCGAAAATATTGATTTAATAGTAAAAGTTTTAGAAAGGCCGTCAATTTTTTCAGTGCAAAAAGTTGAAGATTTTTTTCTGTTTTTTAATGGTTACAAAATAGCAAGAAATGACTCAGTTGTAAGTGACTTTTTAGATGATTTTCAAACATATATACAAAATGCTCATGAAAATGAATCTTTAAAAGATTATAGTTCAGAAAAAATTATACGTATCTGCAGCGCTAATGATTTACATTCATTGCAGTTATTAAAATCATGGATAAACGATTTTATTAATTCAAACAAATTATAAATACTAAATAATAATTATTAAATAACCCCCAAATTTAAAATCATGAGTGTATTTTACAATTTAGAAATTGCGCCAAACAGCAATCACAGTGTATCATTACTACGGGCTATTAAATGAAATGTACAATATTACATAATATAAAAAGGTCGGAAAAGCCAATAAAAACAAGGGTTAACACCAAAAAAGGTCGAAAAAAAGAATAATTTGAAATGTACAATTAACTACCATAATGTACAGTTTAACTACCATTGAAATAGCGATTAATTACGTATATAAATCACGAACTATCACCCAGCCTAGAAAACATATATAAAACCACTATTTAAAAGGCTTAAACGCCTTTTTTTTTATAATAAAAGCCCTCCTGAGTGAGGGCTTTTATATATTCATTATCTAAAATTTGTAAAAAAAACTATTCTAGTAAAAAAAACAATACATAGTCAAATAGATGGTCAAATAGATGGTCAAAAAACAGCAAAAAAAATGTGTATAGTTATGTTTTAAATGCACTATTTTAGTTGTTATTACAAAAAAAACTGCTGAGTAAGGGGGGTGTAAATACAATGAAAATAGACGTCTTTAGATTGTAAATACCTGACTAATAACGACTTAAGATGGTTTGTTGACCGTAACTGTATGAATAACAGTACTGCTTTGGCTTCTTTTGACATTCCCTAGAACCTGGTAGAGTCTTGTTACGTCATCTATATGAATGTCGAAAGGCTCGTGTATTAGACGTCCAGAACTCTCGTACTTTTCCTCATTTACCGAACAAGCTAACCAATTTTGTGGGAGATCGCTTTTTTGAAGTCTTTTAATAACTCTGTACTCTGAGGTTTCTATTAAATAGTCTTGGCCATAAACAACGAGTCTTTTGTTTTTGACTTCACGTAATGCAGCAATACTTCCTGACTTGTATTCAGGATACATACTGTCTCCATGAACACGCATAGCTGCAGTAGCATCACGAAACCAGTCTCCAGCATCAATCATTTCTGCTGGTTGCTGTGTTGAATCCATTATTGCGGTTTCTTGCATACCTGCTGTAACAACTCCATCATACAATGGTATTAGTTTTTTGTCTTCAGAATTATTTAACAAATTAGAAGTGCTTTTAAGCATTGTACCTTTTAATTCTGTAATCCAAACTTTGTTTATATTTTTATTTGCATTGCATAATGTTTCAATAAATTTAGCTGAGAGTGGTACTTTTTCGTTTATTATTTGAGAAAAAGAAGACTTAGAGTAGCCTAGTTTTTTAGCTAAATCAGCATCATTATCTGCAAATCCATCAAAAATAAGCCATTTACTTAACTTCTTAACTCGTTCTATTTTAGTCATTTATAATATTATTTTCGATTAATATAAATAAAGTTTCGATTTTTACGGAAAAACATAAACTTTGTTTATATATTTGTAAAACAAAATACAATACATAAGTTTTAAAAACAATTTTAAAAACATAGTATAAAAAACAAAGATATGAAAATAAGAATTGCACCTGAGTTTAAAAATCAAATGGCAAAAGAATTTAATACAAGTAAGCAAAACGTAATGATGGCTCTTAAGGATTATAACCAGTCTGATCTTGCCAAGAAGATCCGTGCAAGGGCTAAAACACTTTTGTTAGAGGAAGCTGAAAAAATACAAATTGAGAATCTGTGACAATTGAAGTGTTTAAACAGCAAATCCCTCGCTTTGTCTGGCTTGTAAACCACAGCAGGAAAATAAAATACCATTTAAACAACGTTTAAATTATGTACGAATATCATAACAACACACTTTCTATACCCGCACGGCTTCTTTTTGATGACTGGGGATTAATTTCATATGACAACTATCAGAACCTATGTAAAAGAGGAAAATTAGTCCGCACAAAGGAAGGACGCGGACCAGGTAACGAGCCTTTTGTAAGTTTTCACGATTTGCCTGTTCATAAAGGTGTTGATTTCAAGAAAGTATGCATTGAAGGCCTTGGAGAACCCAAAGAAGTTGTTGTTAGAAATCAACTTGAAAATTATATCCTTCCTGATCCAAAAGCCATTAAGTTTTTTGCAGAACATCGAAAACCCTGCGGAAAACCATTATCTCTGGAAGATCAAAGAGAAAAAGCAACAAACGTTACCATTTTAAACGCAATTCAAACAGTACTGAACAATCCTTCTATTAAATATAAAATGTTTGGGCGAAAAAAAACTCAGATTTGGCAAAATATCAGCGAGGCGGTTAATGCTGTTAATCCTAAAAAATGGACCTATTCATTACCGGGTAATCCTCGAAGATTAAAAGCAAAATACGAGGAATATATACCAAATAAATACGAGGTTTTTTTGCACAAAGGTGAGGGTCAGAAAAATGCACAGATCATTAAAGACGAGATAGCTGATTTTATACTAGCTAAATATTGTTTACCAATCAAGATGTCTATACCAGAAGTATTAAAGGATTATGAACGTGAAGCGACAAAACATAATTGGAAGTTTTTGACCGAACCAGCTGTTTATAACTTCTTACATCAGCCAGAACAGGAACGTATCTGGACACTCGCACGCCACGGATTGTCTGCTTACAACAAAAAGTACAAGCACACCCTGACTAGGGATAGATCAGAATGGTTTCCTAATGCATATTGGGCTATTGACGGAACAAAACTGGATTGGATCCACTACTGGGATGATTCGACCAATAAAATGGGGGCAAAACTTAAAATTGACGTGATGTTTGATGTGTACAGTGAAAAGATCATAGGTTGGGATATCTCATTTACCGAAAGCCATATTGAGCATTTCAAAACCATTAAAATGGCAGTCAATGAAGCGCAATGCCGTCCTTATTATCTGACTTATGACCATCAAGGAGGTCACAAAATGGACAGAATGCAGGCTCTTTATGATTCTCTGGTCGCTATTGACAAAGGTACACATCACCCGAACAAGGCAAAAAACCACTCAAACCCTGCTGAAAATCTTTTTGCACGCATTCAGCAGGAAGTCATTACCAAATTTTGGTTTTCGGATGGACAAAGTATAACTGTAAAAAGAGATGATAATAAAATGAATGCTGATTTTATTCTGGAGAATAAAGCACATCTGAAAACGGTTGATGAGCTACAAAAAGCGTGGATAGCTGCTGTAAATATATGGAACGATGGCGAACATCCACACTTTGATAAAACATCAAGAAACCAAGTATATCAACACGAAATGCCAATGAAAGAGCCACTAACGCTTTGGGAAATAATGGATAAAATGTGGATAGACGAAACTAAACGACTAGTGACTTACAAATCGAGCGGAATGAAAGTGGAGCTTTCTGGTAAGAAATATGAATTTGAGGTCTATGATGGTAATGGAGATGTTGATCTAGATTTTAGATACAAAAATATAGGCAAAAAATTTAAAGTGCGCTATGATCCGGATTTCATAGAAGATGGATATGTGCAGCTATACGAGAAGGATGCAAAAAATAATTATGTATGGATTGCAAACGCTGAACCTAAACGGAAGCATCAGAATATACCAGCTTTAATGAAAGAAGGACAAAAAGAGCAATGGCTTGCTGATATGGAGGTTAGAAAGCTGGAACTGCAGCGTACACAAAGAGAACTAAAGGCGCTGGAAGCCCGAACAAACATCAACCGAGACACATTAAGAGAGGACACCGATTTAATTATAAAAATGGGCGGAAATGTTACCAAAGTAGAACAGTTAATAGCTGAAGCCGTAGATCAAGAATACGATTTTTAACCTAATCAAAAAAACAATGACAACAGACCAAAAACAACAAATTGTAAAAGAAATAAAGCACCTATGCGCTTTGACATCACAAAATAAAGTAGCCACTAAGGCTGGTGTATCATCGGCTACCATAAGCCAAATGATAAACGAAAACTGGGCTTTAATTAAAGATGAAATGTGGAGAAAAGTAAAAGTAAAACTTCGCATTGAATTAGATTGGAAAACAGCACAAACTACCAATTTAGAATATATCTACCGTCATGCCGAAAAAGCAAAAGAAAAGTCTATCAGTTTTGGAATTTCATACGATGCTGGGGCTGGAAAAAGTCAAGCTTATAAGTTAATAGCAAGCACATTACCGAATGTCATTTATATTGAATGTAAGACTTTCTGGAAGTCGAAAAGTTACGCAAAGGCATTGGTTACAGCTTGTGGTCTAGATGATTTTGGAACTACGGAAGATTTAGTAGAGCGTTTTATTGATCATTTGAGTGGATTGGATAAACCCTTAGTAATCATTGATCAAATGGATAAGTTAAAAGATGGTTCTATGGATTTCTTCATCGATTTTTATAATGATTTGGTTGGGCACTGCGGCTTTTTACTTTCGGGAGTACCGGCACTAGAAAAGAGGATCAAACGAGGTGTTAAGGCAGATCGTTCAGGATACTTTGAATTGTGGTCACGCATAGGTAGAAAGTTTTTAAAACTAAAACCTGCCACTCTTTCTGATGTTAAGGCTATTTGCATCGAAAATGGAGTAGTCGACGAAAATAGAATAGAACTCATTTTTGATAATTGCGAAGGCGATTTAAGAAGAGTTAAGCAGGATGTTGAGAGTTATTTTCTAAATCAAAAAAAAGTGGCTTAAAATGATAAAAGTACCTAGGGCATACAGTTACGAGGATATTGAAAGAATAAAATTTAAAACTATAAAAGTAGATGAAGAATGGCAGGAACACCTAGGCGAACCGCAATTAGGAAATAGTCATTGGTTGGTTTATGGAGGTTCTGGACACGGTAAAACATCTTATACGCTGCAGGTTGTTAAACAAATTTGCCAAAACTCTCAACCTGTGCATTATAACACTTCGGAAGAGGGAATGAAAAAGGGTTTTAAAATGGCTCTGATAAGAAACAATATGAAGGGGGTTTCAGGTTTCAATTATCATCAGGAAAACATTGCACAGTTAACAGCAAGATTAAGCAGACAGCGACAGCCTAAGATAGTAGTTATTGACTCGGTTCAATACTTCTTCAGGAAGTTGAGAAGTGAACATTATTTTGACTTTATCAGCCAGTTTCAGAACACAACGTTCATTTGGATTTCCGGAGCAGATGGAAAAAAGCCAAAAGGAAAAATTGCCGATGACATTTACTATGACGCCGATATAGTAGTAAATGTTACAGATTATCAAGCAATAATTGAGAAAAATAGATTTGAAGCCTACGAGCCTCGTTTAATATGGCAAAAAGGATATAACGATAGACAAGTAAAACTATTAGAAAAGGGATAAGTTATGAAAACAACAACACAAAATCAAATCCAGGATTATCTACAATGGTCAACAGAAGAGTACGAAGACCGACTAATATTAAGTATGATGGTATGGTGCCAGCATCATGGACATTATCCAAGTATAGTACAACAACTCTTGGCCAATGCAGCATTAAACAAATGGTTTATGATGGAACATCAAAAATGTGAATTACAGTTTTTAAAAATTGTAGCTGTTATTCCGCCGCAACCTGACCAGCTTTTGGCACACTATAAAGCTTGCACCGCCCAAATGATGATAAAACATCCGCGAGCTTTAATCGAAAAAATTAAGCGAAACAAAGATTTTTCTAACCTTTTACTGACTCACACGCCGGTTTATTATTCAAACTAAAATGACAGCACAGCAGATAAAAAACAAAATATCCGATTTGGAACAGTGGTTACGAGACAACCCAAACCACATGAACAGAACAACAATCGAATCAGATCTGAGGGATCTGAGAAAAGCACAGCAGATAAAAAGCAAAGCAAATAAGTACGCAAATGATTAACAAACAAATAATTCAAAGGCTGTCAGATCTGCACAATGTTTTGTATTTCTGTTCAGAACAGCAAAAGTATGGACGTATTTACGTCTTTACAAGCGCAGAAAGGATCTGCATAAATCAGGAACGAGGTTCTTTACTCTCTCAGATTAATTTATCAAACAGATCCGATGAAATCAGGTACTACCAAATAACACCGGCATTAGAAGCAAAAGTGAAGCTCACACTTCACAAAGTAGATCAAACAACCTGGGCGCATTTAATTCCCAACCCTTTCAATGACTAAAAAAATAGAAAACATTATCGTAAAAGACGCAATTATTATGGAAACACTAGACATTACAAAATTATCAGCTGAAGACAAAAAAGCACTAATGGATCAATTAGCTGCAGAAGAAAAAGCAAGTAAGCAAAAAGCAAGATCAGATAAGGCCGCTTATAAAGAGTTGTCTACTGAGTTTCTGATGAGCAATATTGATCCGCTGATCGAACGACAAAACAATATGGTTGAATTGGTAGAAAAAGTATTTACGAATTTCAGCGATGTTTTAAACTTAAAAAAGGACATCTACGGTCTTGATAAACTGGAACAGGAAAGCCACACCGTGACACACCCAGACGGATCATGCAGCATCACAATTGGTCACAATGTCACAATCACATTTGATGGAACTGAGACTGCCGGCATTCAGAAGATAATGGACTATATCACGGCACTATCAGGTGACGAACAGGACGAAAACAGTGTAAAGCTTACAAAAGCGGTTACACACCTTCTGAAACCAAACATCAAAACCGGAATGTTGAACCCTGCTAAGATTATCCAATTAAATCAAATGCGTGGAGACTTTAATTCACCAGAGTTTGACGAAGGGATGGACATTATAATCGAGGCTCAGAATCGAACAAAAGGCAGTTCTTATGTCAGCGGTTACAAATTCGTAGAAGTTGGCGAGAATCGCACAAAAAAGGTCGAATTCAGGTTTACAGTTTAGCAATGGATAAGTATCTCAGCGCACTGATTTTAGTAACCGGCTTATTGATCGCCACGAACAGAAAGCCAATCACCTCATTTATTGAGTTTATGAGTTTCAAAATTAAAATAACCTTAAAGCATCGACAGCATGATCGTAACCATTATACCGATTGAAGATCAGTCAAAATACAGTGTAAATGGTAAAACAATAGCCATGCATACTCAATTTGGCTGGATGAGTTTTATAGAATTAACTAAAGTAGAACGTTTGGCCTTTCAGAGATATAGAGAGTTGATTATCGATAATACCAGATTCAAGACACATCCAAAATCAACATTCAAAACGCATTAAACGCACACTTTTTTTTAGTGTTTTAAACTTTTGACAAAGTGGAACCTGAGTGATGGCAGTCGAAAGCTTTGTACACTTTCGATCCGGTTCGATCCCGGCTCAGGAACAAAAATTACATTAATCAGTAATAATTGAAATTATTACATAAAAACACAAATAGAATGGATAAAAGAGTAAAACTAAGTGAATGGTCAGACATGTTGCAAGCAACTCTGATAAAATGTTTAAGTGTTAAAGAATATTGTTGCATAAAAGTCAGTGTCTATGGCTACACTCCGAATTATGATCATGTTGATTTTAGTTATGAAATAGAGTTTGAGTATGAAGCAGACAGAGATCGTACCTTTAATGAGATAACAGATGAAAAGCTATGGGAGGACATTAAAAAAATCATTGAACCTTCAGAGATTCCGGTTATTCTCTAAAACCGTAATTACATAACTCATAAAAAATAAACACAAAACAAATTAGTATGGGATGGAAATTAGAACGTCATAGAGTTGGCAGTGGCCAGCAGGAATTACAAGTTTCAATAATTGTTAGAGAAATGATCGACACCTGGGCAACTGATTCGGGTGGCTGGTGTGGAGAATTTACAAAACGAATCTCCGAAATACATCGAAAAAACTGTTACTCCGCAGAATATGGATACAGAGCAGTTCCAATAGACTTACATACTGTTGAAGTCTGGAAAATGAAGGTAAACGGCGATAAAAATTACAAGATGTACACAGTAACTTATAAAAAATAAAAGATGCAAGAATTATGGCAAAAAGCAATGAATTTTATTTGAAACAGTTTAAATCGGGTGTTTGGTATGATTTAAATAAATACCCATTACACCAAGAAGATTTTTTGAAACTAATTGGTTATTCAAGAGATTGGATTGATCCAGATTTTAATCCAGACGGCACACGAGAATGTTTTATAAATGGTGATTTGGGATGGACTTCTGCAAGATATGTAGATTATCAAGATTGTTACATTGAAGATTGTGAAACAAGTCCAACTCACTTTATGATTATCCCTTCTACAAACAACCTTTAAACCAAAATAGCTATGAATATTAAAAAGTATAAATACCAATATGGAATATTTAACACTGATAAATGATGAAGACTAAACCATACACCTACACCGGAACCGGATCTGCAATTGCGGATTACCACAAACCAAAAACAGAACTGCAGAACATAATTAGGGGAAACAAATCCGCAAGTAAAAACTGGGGTTTGTTTGACAAAAACAACAAACAGCACCGGACAATACTGTCTCAGTTGAGACAGCTTCAATGGGTTACTGCGTCTGAAAAATGGGGTGAGATACCTGATATTAACAGGTTAAGCGAATTTTTAAAGTCTGATAAATCGCCGGTAAACAAACCGCTCAATGACATGACACCTCAGGAACTATCAAAAATGATTTCCTGTTTTGATTCAGTAATCACAAAACACTTTAAATAATGGAAATACAATTTTATTACCTATTAGGTATGTTCTGGGGCTTTATGATAGGTTTTGGACTTCGAGGTCTTTTAAAAGAAAAAAGAAAAAGAAATGGAAAAGTATAGCATTACAGAAGAATGTCCTCATGATATAGCTGTAATACGCGTAATAGAAAGCGTTGCTACTTGCGAAGCGACAGCGCTTTTCTGTGTAGAATGTAACAAACAATTGTCTGAACCCAATACAGAATGCTAGATGGATAACACTTTTTCAAAATATGAAATAGTTACAGAAGAATACAAGCTGCTTTCTCCTTTAGGAATCGAATATAAGATCATAGAGTATGCTGAAAAGCTTAATCTGATATTATATAAGAATCCTTTTGATAGAATACACTATGAAGCCTTTTGTAAAGAACATCATTGCAAGATGGAAATCGATTATTCAATAGTATTCTATGCCCGTGATAAAACGGATGAAGATAAACTTCGAGAACAAATAGAATTTCAAATTCAACAATTAGAAAGATGAGTAAAGTAAAATTAACCCTCTCAGAGTACCATTTGAGTACGTTGGTTTATTCATTAGACCACGCGCCTCAGGTTCCCGTAAAAGATCGAATTGCTAAAATAGCAAAAAGTGTCCTGGACAAAATAACGGTTTCCTTCAAAAAGAAACAGCTGGATGTAAAACACACCTCGATCTATGAATACAAGAAGAAAAAGAAGTCAAAACCTAAACAGTATGTGTTTTCACTTGAACTGGTCGAAGCACATTTTTTAGAGCAGTTCTTACTTTCAATGACATCATTTCCATTTTCTGACTATGACCGGAATGTTGTAAACATGCTGATAGCTAACTTAAATAAAGAACTGGCATGATAACAATAGACTTTAAGACACTAAAAGAAATACAGGAAAAATTGAAACCAATTGAAATGATGCTCGATGAAAGCAATCAGTATTTAAAGGCTGTGAAAGCGGTGTTTAATTCCGGATTACCCAATGATGCAGGTTTACATATAGTAACTGCTCGGCAATGTGGTTTTACACATTTTCAAAAGGCTCTTAAGGAATCGGAAGGCTACATCGTTATTGATGATATTGAAAAAGAAGATCCGGACATGATAAGAGTAAAAGCAATGGAGAAAGATGTAAATGCTTTTATTGCTATGTACTTCCCGCGCTATCTGGATAACTCTTTTAGTATGTCCTATATAGAGACTCTAAAAAGAAAAAGGGCAGCAGTCAAATTGGTATTAGGCGTAAAGAAACGATATATCAAAGCACCTTCAATCAAAACTTGTTCAGCATTGGAGTATTTTAAATTACATTATTTAGGAACATGGATCACTTAACAACGTACAGAGCAAAAGGCAGAGAAGTTGGTTTAATCTTCCTGTTTAAATACGATTTAAACGGCAATTTAAAGCAGTTTGAAATAAGCGAAGGTGAACTTAACGATGTTCAAAAAAAATGGCTTTTTAAGCATTTCCCAGCTGATGAAATGATTTTTAAAAGTATTTGGATTAAAGACGAAGCTTTTAAAAAGAAGTTCGAAATAAACATTTCACCGGCAGACATTTCTTTCGAATCACTTTGGACTTTTTATGATTATAAAATCGGTAAAAAAGAAGCATTGGCTGAGTATAAAAAAACAAAGCTGGAAGCAATTATAAAAAGTTTCATCGGAATACCAGCCTACAAAGAGCATTTAAAAAGAACCGGACAGGCGCAGATTCAATTGTGCAGGTACTTAAGCAAACAATACTACGAGAACGAATATAAAAAATACTAAAAATCAGCATTATGTCAAAATTAACATTCAAAACAAAACCGCCAAAAAAAGGATATGTACATCATGAAAGTTTTATGACTCATAAAACAGAAGGGTTGTACGATAAATATCCGCCTCAGGAAACTCAGAAGAAAGCTCACGAGATTGTGTCAAAATCACTGGAAAAGTTGATTAAAGAACTTAAAGAACTGGGCTACGATGAAACAAGAGCCGGGTTTTATATTCATTACAAAGAATGATAAACACCATGGAATTTTTTATTACAAAGCAAAGATTAGAAGAGTTGAGTAACATGACCGACTTTGATAAATTAAACGCCAGCAAAGTACCAGATGTTTTCAAGTACAAAAATAAATGTTATGTGTGTGTAGGTTCAATTTCAAGTTTAGGAAAAGGCTTGATTTCTGTCTCATGTCACGAATTAATTCCCTTAGAAAAGTATGAAGGTGACGTAAAGCCAGAATATTCAGGAAAGCACTATTCATTAGTTATGGAGGGGAAAAGACAAAGAGGTTATCACGCAAGGTTATTAAAGTCAGGTTCCCAAAAATTTGTAATGATAGATCCAATGATTGATTTTAAGCCATTAAAAGAGCCTGAGCAATTGACTTTTTTCAACCATTAAATTATAAAAGAAACAACCACTTAAAATAAAAATATTATGTCAAAGATATTCGCAAAAGTTAACCATACCAGGGTAACAAAAAACAAACTTCAAAGCATCATCTTAAATGAGTTAAAAACGGTCGATGCTACGTTGTTTCCAGACAGAAAAACAGCTAAGAAACATATTGAAGATTTGTACAATAATGCTGTAGAAACATACAAAGGCAAAGCGGCTCCGCAGAAACTAGTTTCATTTGAGCCAAATTCTAAAACATTAAATTATCATGTTGAAGATGTCATTTCGCTTTCATTGTATGACGTAAAAATTGATCTGACATGATTTTAGGATTCAGCACTCAGATCAATGGAAAACCAAGTTTTTTTATTGAAAAAATATGGAAAGGACTTTTGAAAGATAAATTCAATTTAATCGCTTACAACAGATTTAGAACAGAATCTTCAATCTGCAATACCATCGATGAATGGGATATTCCAAAAACCTCATACCCGAAAATTCATACAGTTAGAGAAGACCCGAAAGGTCGTTGGAAAAAAGGAAATAATATTGATTTCTTTATCAATGTTCGTAAAAAAGATATGTTTCGGTTTGCTCCGGTTCTGCCTGTGGTAAGCACCCAGTCCGTTGCAATGAGTTATCTATACAATGACATTATTGAAATATCAATCAATGGTAGACAGCTACATGACTGGAAGGAAATTTTACAATTTATCCATAATGATGGATTTGACAATTTAAAAGATTTTTTCGATTATTTCTATCCTTTAATAGCAGTTACAAAAGACAATTGGTACGAAGCAAAAATCATTCACTGGACAGATTTTAAATATTAGATTATGCAAATATCAAAACAAGAAATTGATAAAATCTCAAATTTTATACAAAGAGCAATTTTAGATTTAAAACAAAAGAATGTAAAACGCGATGATATAATTATTGCAATGCCTTGCTTTTTTGAAGCGGCATTTTCAAGATTGTTTTCCTGCTATCCTCCTCCGGACTATGATCATAATAGACTAAGGATTGCAGTTCATCCTTTTTTTAACTGCTTCACTCAACCTCATTTTAAAAATGAGATTGTTGTTTTTTACAAGTACTATTATTATGATGAAGCCTATTTCATTCCGCATGTGCATACAATAGTATTTGAAGATGAAAAGAAAATTAATGAATAGTATGGATTCCCGTAAAACTTTTTAAAAACAACTTTATACTTTTGAATTATGAAAGACGAAGATTGGAAAATCATTGAAGAACACCAAAGAATCAGAAACCTGCATGAAGCTGAGTACTTCAAAGAACTGGCAGAACTCAGACGTACTGAAGTTATGATTTTTAAGCAGCAGGTGATTGATGTTGTTGTTTTTACTTTTTTTTGGCTTTATATTTGTTTCTCTTTATTTGAATAACTAAAACCTTCAGTATGAAAAATGTTTTGATTACCAGTTTGCTATTAATTTCTTTTTTTGTCAATGCACAAGATTACACAACGATAAATAAAATGCAGAGCGGCTCGCTAAGCACGTTAAAAGAAGTTACAGCCTATCTTGCGAATTTATCAGGCAGAAGCTTTGAATTGTATAAAGAGAAAGATGTAGCAGGATCAGAATATTACTTATTGGTTTATCTGCCATCTGGTTTGACTCCGCAGCAAATAGAAGAGTCTAGAGTAAACCGTTATGAAAATGGTATTGTTTTTAAATTGCTGAAGCTGAACTCAGGTCTATTTAAGTTAAAAGATTTTTGGGTGGAACCGACAACAATGTTTAATGTTATAAAAACTGTTTTTTATCCTGATGCAATTCCAAAAGATGATTATATAAATGTAAAATATAGGTCTTTTATTGATAGCTCTAAAGGTTATAAGTTTTATTTTCACCCTAGCGATTCCCCACAAGCAAAATATCAGTTTTATTCCTATTAGAAAAAAACCGCTCAAATGAGCGGTTTTTTTTTTGATCCTGTTTCAAATTATAACTAAAAAAGTTGGTTTGCTTATAATTTGTAAGTTAGTTATATTTGCCTCATGTCAGTAACGGTAAACAGAAGTCTAGGAGTTCAGCGCAATAAGCTATTGCGTTACAAGCTTATAAAGGAATTATACCAGAAGTGCATCGCGGAGCATCCGCATACACCCACTACAAAGATCCTGGAATACTACATCATTCCTGTTTACCCGATTTCGCGCACCACTTTATACGAAATCTTGTGTACCCCGGTAATCACGGAACTCAAAGCCGTTGAAGCTGCAATCGAAAAACAAAAGCAGTTAAAGGCAATGCAGCAGCGTTTATTTGATTAGACGTTTGTAAATCCGATTGAGTACGTAATCTGATATTCCTGAATACCATCATCACGTCTTATCCTTCTGTGCCTTACACGCATGAGTGCGCCGGAAGTATTAACCGGACGCCAGCCGTGTATTTCTTTGTGCAGATCTTCCATTATGGTCCAGATAGACCAGGCGTTATCTTTTTGTGACTGCGGCGCCAAATGGCTTGTATTGCTGAGTTTTAGATCTGCTACAATAAAAGTAATTGTGCCTTCGCCTGTCTGCCGGTTAACCGGACTGGCTGAATTATCTTTCCCCAGATTAGTAAAATCCAGCGAAGTAATATCAATGAGCGCACAGGGAAATTTTGCGGGCGGATTTGGGCTGTAACTGTCCAGCTGTCCCCAGTCTTCATCTATGTATTTTAAGGCCGTTACTTTCGATAGTTTCTCCTGGACACTTTCTAAAAATGTTTTCATTTTCTTTTATTCTTTTTAAGTTGGTTGAAATAATACTTTTCCAGTTCCTTCATGCTGTCACCTATGATTTCTTCGATACGGCCTCTCACCACTGGGTGATCACCGATGAACTGGCGCTGTTCGATTTTCATCTTTGCACCCACTTTCTGAAGTGCTAAATTTTTCCACTGCTGGGCTTCTGCGGAAAGCTTTTTGTTTCGGGCAGTCTCACGCATTACAACACTGTTGTCGGACTTGGTTCTGGTAGTGATCGCCCCGGCAGATTTATAATACATTGCCCAGAAAAAGGACTTCATTTTGGCGGTGACTGTAATTTCGCCGCCGTTGTTCTGCATCAGAGCATAAGGAAGTGAACTCGACCAGGTAACATTATCAGTGTTCTGTTTTGGTGACATGATCGAGCGTCTTAATTTTCCAGATCTTGCAAGGAGTGAACCTCTTCGATTTGGTGTGCGGGTATCACTCCACTTTTTGGTAAAGAAAGCTTTCCTTTCAAAGTTTCGGTCAAACTCTTCAGTTAGATCGACTTTTACGTCCTGAAGGACATTTTTTAAAAAATCATCTGGACTCATTTATATTTTCTTTTACTGTTTTAGATCCTTTTACTTTTCCGTATGGATGCGCAGGCGGGAAAACCACTTTTTGCGCTCCGGGATTAAACCTGAATATTTCCAGTTTGTTTTTACCGTCTTTTCCTTCCTGTGTCGTGGCTTTGTCACCGGCTTCAATTGCTTTTTCCGAATCGCTCTGTTCATACTTCCCTTTTAGAACCTCTACCGCTGTGCATCGACAGCGCCATCCGTTTGGCGGGAAAAAAGACATCCAGAAAGGATCTTCTTTCGGCAGTGTAATATCTGCAAGCGCCTGATGTGATAAGCGCACACGTTCGTCTTTTGCGGTTCTGTATTGTAAATTATATCTGTCTCCTAAATTTGCCCATTGCGCTGCAGCCTGAGAACTTGCGACAGCAAACTCGTATTCCGCTTCCAGGTAATTCTGATTGTAGTTTACATTGAGATCCGAAAACTGCTTTGTTACTTCAGAAAACGGTTTGAGTTTTCCATCATCATTTAGCAGTAATTTTGAAGCTTCAAAAAGCTGTGCGTTGGTCTTTAGTGATCCAAATAAAAAAGCGTTGTCCTGGAGCGCCTTTTTCATTTCTTCCGGAACATCGTTTTCTTTAATCGCAAAATCAAACACATCGAATGTTGACTGGATCAGTTTCTGGTACGGCTTTTCAGTTTGTAAATCTTCCGGTGAATACTTCCCTTTTTTATGAAGGTGTTTAAATGCCTTTTCACCGGCATTTAAAAGCTGTTTAAACTTATCGGTTATTCCTAAGTTTAAAACGGTTGCTTTTCTCTGACAGTCATCACAACCGCAGTTGTATAAATCATCTAACCGGGCATGTAAAGCCCTGAAATATTCAGGGCCTATACGAAAAAACTCTCGGACAAATTAAGGGACAGTTTTGTTTCTGAGTCTGTCTTCTTAGTTCCTAAAACTTTGATCCCGAACTTTTGCTCAATCCACTTTGGATCTATTTCCAAAAACGCTGCCGCTTCAGTAACCATTTTCCACAATTGCGCTAAATCTTCAGTTGCATCGTATTTGTACATAACGCCTGCAGGCAGAACACCCAAAACCTGAAGCGCAGGAATAACCGTATCACGCCAGCATTGTTCAATTAATGAAAGATCACTGTCTACCAGATCTTCTAAAATTCCAATTGAGGTCTTTTCTTTTCCATTGGATCCGTTTTTTGTGTCCTGACCAACTACGGTTCCGGAGACACCCATTGATATTTCATTGTTGCAATGGGTCTTTAAAGTTGTGTACACTTCACCGTCTGTCGTGACACCTTTTGCAAAGTCGAAGGATTCGGAATCATCAATGATGAAGTAAGCAGCCGTTCCCATATCCTGCATCATTTTCTTTGCACGCGCAACCATGACAGGATCCTGCGTGTTTGTTTTCATAACACGGGGCGGAATTCCGTAAATCTCGCATAATTCAGAATGACAGCTGTTTGCAAAACGTTTAAACAATACCATCGGCACACATCCGTCAAGCAGACCAAGAGTTGTATTTTTTTCGCCGAACTCAATAAGCCAGGAACCATACTCTGCCTGTTCTCTATATTTTATTTTTTTATCATCTGTGTAATCGTAGTACAGATAACCGGATCGCGGGTCAACATTCTGACGTGCGATAGTATCGAATGTTAAAACAAGCTCCTTGTTCACTATTTTATATGAAAACTCACCCAGTGAGTGTCTACGGTAAATAGTTCCTAAAATCGATTGATTTATCTGAAAAACGAAACCTTTATTCTGAAGTAAAGTAGTCAGTTCCTCATTGGTTGTTCCATCGGCGTTTTTGATACTGAAAGCGCGGCTTAATGATTTAAGCATTCTGTTATTTACCTGAGACTGTAAATGCAGGTCACGCAGAATATTGTCGTACAGATTCTGTATAGGATAGAATTTAGGGTTTTCCTCAACCTGCGCTGCGTTCTGCGCATCGACATAGTTCTTAATATCCTGACGTGTCTGCGAGATTGTTTTTGGTACAATATTTTGAATATGCGTACTTCCCTGATTTGGGGTTTTAGCGCCTAAATCCTGCGTTGTCTCCACTTTGCGTCCCCACGCTTCTCTAAAAAAAGTTGTAATTCCCATACTAATAATCATGATTAAATTTCGCTCTCGATCCCATTTCGAAAGGCTGTTTTTCTCCCGCTGTATCTTCATCACGAGGCAGAAGCGGGAGCGTTGAAACGTTTATTTCACCTTTGGCTACCTTGGTAAACCAGGTCACGGCACGATCATATCTTTCTTTTGCCTTTTCGTATATGAAATCAGCATTGCATAACTCCGCCAGATACCATTTGGCCATTGTGGCACACTGTCGGACAATCAGAGTATGGCGGTCAGTTCCGGTTTTATTAAAGATGTTCTCTACATCGTACAGGTGACGGCCGTCCAGCCACTTTTTATTGTTAATATTGGGCGTGAGGTAGCTTTTTGCCTCTTCGACCGCTGCATTAATTGCCTGGTCCACTTTCCCTTCATCACCTTCGGTTATCTGATCGATTTGATAATCGTAAATAGTACTTCCTAAATCTTCTTTCTCTATAAACATATTAATGCTGTTTAACTATTTTTAAAAAGACTCTTATCCAGTTCCTTTTTATTTTTGGATTCTTTAACGGCGCTGATACGCCCTGATAAATGTGATGTTCTGCGTAGATTGGAAATCCCAGAACATCGACACCAATTTGATAACTAATAATTCTTTTCATATTCTTAATATTTACGATTGGCTCTGTGCCCTACATGATGCTCCGTTTGTTCCTTTTGTGATACGTTTTCAATGATATGGATACCGCCTTCGAGTCCATCAGGACCATCCATCATTTTAGAGTTTGGCGCAACTCCGATGTACTCCTCTTCCATTCTCACCATGTGTGGGTTGTCTTTTTCTTCAATGTTGAAGACTATACAGCCTTGTTTGTGTTTTGGTTCTATGGTCCCTTCAATACGAGTGTACTTTTCTCCTTTGATTCTTTTGTCCAGCGACATAAAAAGAGGTATTCTGGCGAGCAGTCTTCCGACAGCTTTTATTAATGGTTTTAATACCTGCTGATAAAATGGATCCTGAAGACTGTTGTTTTCGATCCAATTTTTAAAAGTGTCAACTTTTCTTTCCTTCACATAATCATGTGCGTGATAGAGGTTTTCAACAAAGGTTCTCTGGGTCATATTGTCAAGCCATACCTTGTACACATAGAAAATCCCGCCTTTATAACCAATAACTCCTGTGAATTTTCGTGAACTGTTTTTGTTGTCTTTATTACTGGTTGCCGGATCGGAATAGATCAGTACGTGTTCACAGGTTTTCAATGGCGGACATTTCCCCCAGTTCACTTTTTTAAACAGTTTTCCAATACGGATCGGATTATTGAAATACTCTTTTTGAATACCGCTTGTAGTCATGGTTCTAAAAGCCAGTTCGATCAGCGCCTCTGTATTTCTCTGAGGCCATGTAGAGCGTCCGTTAGCATCCCTGATATTCACAATATCATGTACATTGGCTTTTTTAGCCATCTCAGTAATACAGCAGTATTTTGCAATGATATTCCCGCAGGCAATAATTAAAAGCGGCACAGAAATAGAACGTGTTGGAATTAAAGCCTGTTCAATCCATTCGTATTTTTTCTGTATGGTATCCGGGTTATTGCAGTCTATATCCGTGTCGATATCATCAATCAAAATCAGATCCGGACGAGTTGCATCGTTTCTGGTTCCACGCGGTGACTGACCTGCGCCGACACCTCTGAAGGAAACTCCTAAACGGGTTGTAAAATCCCCATCTTCCCAACCGCTCAGCGCTTTTTGCTCACCATAATCATTGAGTAATCTGTTATTGATTTCAAGAATGGTTTTATATGGTTTTAAAAGCCTGTCAGCATCATCTTTTGTGGCAGAAACAAGAATTACAGTTTTCTTTTTACCCGTCATAGTCAGGTAAAGCACTTCCATCATGGTACGTCCTGATTTTGACAAATCACGCGCCCAGGATCTCACCTCATACCATTCAGGATTTGCCAGTACACGTTTGGTCGCTTTAATATGAAAGGGAGCCGGCTCTGAGGTGTAGAAATTTGGAAAGTAATACTTAAACCATTCTTCCGGGTGAGCCTCAAGATGTGCAATCCTTTTTAAACGATCAGAAGCACTTTCGTTGAGATCCACAGGAGTAGCCCTGTACTGATTTGTTACAAAATCCCCCCATCCAACCAGTTTTTCTTTATCCTTTCTACTTAGTGCCATCGGTCAACTTTTGTTTGATAAAAGCATCGCAGTATGTGGTCAGCTGGTTTGCGAACTTGGAATCAATACTTCTTACAAAGAGGATCAGATTTTTTGCGACAGAAATGGTCTCACCGATATTTGTTTCTGTTTCCAGGCGTTTAATTGCCGTTGTAAGCTTTGAGATCATGTCGGTGTCTTTCGAGTTTGGGAAGTTTCCGATCAAAATCGGGTAATCTTCCGGATCAAACTTTGGGTATTCCAGCTTTTCATCTCCTGAACTGTCTTTTAGTTTGACTGGTTTGAGCATAAAGTTTGGAATGTCCCGAACAATGGGGCGTGTTTTAATTTCGTCCGTAACTGCTGCTAACTGATTATAAAGTGCTGTGAGTTGATTGTCTTTTGTGACTAACAGTGAGACTTTGAGTTTTTCCCAGCCTCCTTCCTTAACCCATTTACTGACTGTTTTTTCAGTCACTTTCAAACGCTCGGCAATTTCTTTCTGCGAAACATTATCGTTCACAAAAAGCACTTTTGCGAGGTCTTTTTCTACCTGTTTTCGAGTTCCCATACTTATATATTTATGTCAAAACTCCCAACAATCCCGCTTTAAAAAAAACAGCCGTTTACTTGCTTTACAACTTTGTTCTGACTCAACGCACCGTTGTGCTGTAGGCTGTCTTTCAGTTTTTTAAGAATCAAAACCCTCTAATCTTTGTCATCTCAATAGGCGATAAAATGCCAGGAATAAAAAGAAATAGAGATGTCAAAAAAGCCAATTAAACCTTTTGTATTTAATGATGAAACAATAGAAAATACCTACGGCTTTTCAATTCTGACAGCCGGAATTGATTTAACACGATTTAGCAAAAATCCTGTAATGCTTTCCGATCATTGGAATTCGAATTGGAATGTCATTGGAAAATGGTTTGATGTTAAGAAAGACGCAACCATTTTACAGGGTATGCCTGATTTTGACACTGAAGACAGCGACACGGCACTTATTGCCGGAAAGGTAGAACGCGGATATATCAACGCTTGTTCGATGGGGATCATCTTTGACCGAGAAAACCTTTCTGTTGTCGGCGGTAAAGTGATCTTAACCAAATGTGAACTGGTGGAGGTTTCAATCGTGCCGGTTCCATCGAACGCCAATGCTGTGCGCCTTATGCATTCTGACGGTAAAGTCATGGACGAAAAGGAAATTCAGGAACTCTCTCTCTCTGTTATTCCCGGTATCAAAAATCCCGAAATAAATCTAAATCAAGACAATATGAAAAAAATCGTTTTAAGCATTGCAACGCTTATGGCTTTGGGTTACAAAGATCAGCCGGCAGATGGTCTGGACATGAGCGAAGTTGACTCTAAAGTTTTAGGGCTTTCAAGACAAGTTGCAGAACTAACTACAGAAAACGACTCCTTAAAACTTGCTGCAAAAACAGCTAAGGAAAAGCAGGAAGCGGAAGCCAGACTTCGAATAGGTTCAAAAGTGGATCTGGCCATTACTACCGGACAGATTAAAGCGGATCAAAAAGAGAAAATGATCACGCTGGGAATTACTTCTGAGGAAGCACTTGACACCGTAATAGGATCAATTCCTCAAAAAAGGACTTTCAATATTGGTATCAACACACCAACAGAAACCGGAGGCACTGAGGTTAAGACAATGGATGAGTTTGAAAAACTTTCTCACGAACAAAAACTAAGCTTCAAAGAATCTCAGCCTGAGGCTTACAAAAAACTTTTTAATCAATAAATAAAAAAATATGCCAGCAACATTTCCAGAAATGTGGGAATCAAGGGTAAGAACCTTGCTTCGCGATGAGCAGTTAGCTCCATGGTTAGAGGGTATTCCAGAAATTGACACCGAAGTATTAGAGGTGGGTTCTGGTGCGGCCTCGGAATCAAACATTATTCATATCCCAATCACAACATTCAGACCAGGTGTTTTGATCAACAACACGACTTATCCATTAGCACTGGTAAGTTATGATGATACCAGTATGACAGTAAAACTGGATAAATATCAGACCAATCCAACATCACTAACCGATGATCAGGCAAACGGATCAAGCTACAGCCAGATTGATTCTGTGACCAGATCTCACCGTGAAGACATTGTAGATGCAAAGTTTGCTAAAGCAATCCACGCTCTGGCTCCGCAGGAAAACGTTGCCGGAAAAACATTTGTAATTAAGGCTACAGGTGAAGAGGTTACCCCGGGCGGTAGAAGAAAACTGGTTTGGAAAGATATTATCTCTGCCAGACGTGGTGCAAACGCTTCAGGAATGAAGAAAAAAGGACGTCGTTTGGTGTTATGCGATGATCACGTAAACGATTTGCTTGAAGACAATTCAAACAAATATGCTGAACAGTTAGCGGATTACTTATCAGGTAAAATCAAAGGAAATTTAGCAGGTTTTGAAATGTACGAGAATGCAGATAATCCGAAATATACTGCCGCAGGTGTGAAAAAAGCATGGGGCGCTGTTCCGGGATCAACAGACTTAACTGCATCAGTGTTTTTCCATCCGGAAAACGTGGCAAAGAAAACCGGAATGACAAAACAGTATTTCTCCGAGTCAAAAACAGACACCAGAACTCAGCAAAACGAGTACGCTTTACGCCACTACTTTATTGCAGTTCCGGTAATGGATAGATATTCTGGGGCAATCCTTTAAACCTAATTGAAACCCTATTAAATCATATTTAAAAAGACTGTTACTATCAAGAGCAGCAGTCTTTTTTTTCACTCAACTATGGAACTATTTATATACCCAACTTTAGCGGCTTTTTTCTCAGCGCTGATAACCTACATCTTTTCAAAGCGCAAAAACCTTGCTGAAGACAGAGCGGCCGAATTAGACAATGCAGTAAATGCGGTTAAGTACTACCGAGAATTACTTGATGATATGGCCAGCCGGCTTACCAAAGCTACTGACACTATCAACGAAATGGAAAAAAAGCTTCGTGAACTTATGGACGTAAACCAGCACCTGGTTGAAGAACTTCAAAAATTCAAACAACTAAACGGTAAAAGCTGATGAGATTATCCGAAAAAATATTACAGATCGCCATAACTCAGTTAGGCGTTCAGGAAGCACCAAAGAACAGCAATGCTGGTCCTGAGGTTGAAAAGTACTTAAAGTCTGTAGGACTTGGAAAAGGTTACAGCTGGTGCATGGCTTTTGTTTATTGGTGTGCTGTTGAGGCCTCCAAACAAACGGCATTGCCAAACACACTTTTTAAAACAGGCGGTGTCCTGGCAATGTGGAATAACAGACCGCTTTTAAGAGTAAAGACACCCCAGCCGGGCGATATTATGATTCTTGATTATGGTAAAGGTTTAGGCCATACCGGAATTGTGGAGAAAGTCGCAGGCACAAAGGTTCATACCATCGAAGGCAATACAAACGATGAAGGAAGCCGGGAAGGCTACGAAGTTTGTCGAAGAGTTAGAGAATTATCAAAAATTAAAGGCTTTATAAGACCATGAAAAACATAAAAATTGGTTGTTTATTTTTTGTTCTCGCCATTAGTCTGGTTTCCTGCGCAGGCAGAAAACCAGTAGTGGTGCAGAATACAGTAACAACAGAAAAAACACTCACCGAAACTGTACACGATACAGCTTTCAAAATTGAAAAAGACAGTTCCTCATACAATGCCCTTTTGGATTGTATTAATGGAAAAGTTACAGTAAAAGATGTCAAGCGAGCCGAACCGGGGCGTACATTAAAGAGCCCGAGGGTTCGGATTGCCGACAACTTACTCACAGTTGACTGCGAGTCGAAAGCGCAGGAACTCTTTGCACGGTGGAAATCTACCTATATAAAAGAGAACAGGCAGGAGGTTGTAAAAGTGCCGGTAATAACAAATGAACTCACCTGGTGGCAGAAAACCCAAATAAAGGGATTCTGGGTTTTAGCAGTGATCTGCTCACTTATTCTCGCATTTATCATCGCAACAATAATCAAATCAAATCTAAACAAAACGACATAATGAAAACACACAAAATTTTCGAAACACATAAAGATTTAAAAGAGGTTCACATGACCTCAGACGGTGAAGTTTTTTACAATGCATGTGACGCTAAAAGCCACGCCAAAAACCTAAAAGATAAATCAGTTGAACTAGTTGTCAATCCCTTTTTCAGGGATGCTGATGAAGAGGATTTTGATTTTGATGATGATGAAGATCCACAAGATGAAAATCTGGCAAAATCACTAGGTTTAAAATCTATTGATCTTTTAAAAGATAATGCCGGAGCATACGTCGCTTCTCTGGGTGAAGATCCGGAGCAGGAAGATCCGGCAGACGAAGATCCAGAGCAGGAAGATCCAGAGCAGGAAGATCCAAAACAGGAAGATCCAAAGCAGGAAGATCCAGAGCAGGAAGATCCAAAGCAGGAAGATCCAAAGCAGGAAGAACCGGCAAAGGAAGAACCGGCGGGCGAAGTTAAAGAAGCCGGTGCAAAAAAAGCTAACACAAAAAAAGCTGAGTAATGGGAAAACCAGGTGTAAACATATCATTTGAAAACGGCAATATTGGAACAGTCACCACAAGTCCTGACGGTATTTGTGTCATTGTTTCCTCTGCCGTTGCAAATGGAAGCTTCGCGCTGAGCAAAGCTTTTACTGTCTACTCACTCGAAGAGGCAGAAAGTTTGGGAATCCTCCCAACTGTGGCAGGGAATTATGAACTGCACAAAACAATTAAAGAGTTTTACGCAGAAGCCGGAACAGGGACAGAACTTTGGATTTACGGCGCTGCAAAAACAAAAACGCTTGATGAACTCATCACAGCAAGTAAAGAGGTTCTAACGGTATCAAACAGACGAATTCGATTCGTTGTTGTCAAATATGCACCTTCAGTTGCCGAAACTGAAACCACAGCCGGAATCAGGCAGGGATTCCCTGCCACGCTTTTAGCTGCACAGACAATAGCTGAAGAATTTACAGCTCAGAAAACACAGCCGGTTGTATTTATCATTGAGGCGTACAATTTCACAGGTGTAGTTTCAGATCTGATCGGCTTTTCACAGACAACTTACAACAGGGTTGCAGTTCTGATCGGAGATACAGAGAAAAGAACAGGCGCCACGGCATCGAAAGGTGCAGCAGTTGGTGTACTGGCCGGAAGGATTGCAAGAAATCAAGTTCATGTAAATGTCGGTCGTGTTCGAGACGGCGCCTTAAACCCGCTTGAATTTTTCATTGTGGATCTGCCGGCAGAACAGGCGAACATCGATGCGATTTACGACAAAGGTTTTATCACACTTACCACGCATGTAGGTAAGAGCGGTTTTTTCTTCGTGGATGATATGCTGGCCTGTGAACTCGAAGACGATTACCACTTTCTAGCCCGTAGACGTGCTATTGATAAGGCTTACGTTTTAGCAAACCAAGCTTTAACAAACTTTATCCTGGACACAGTTCCAATTACAGGCGAAGGTAAAATTCAGGCTCCTTACGCAAAAGCTTTGGAAGCTGAAGTAGTGAGAGTAATTGCACAGGAAATGAGCGCGAAAGGTGAACTTTCAGTTGATGTAACTGTGGCAAATGATACAGGTGTTGAATGCACAATCGATGTTACTAACAACATCGCCCAGGATTCAACAATCAAAGGAAGAATCAGAGTGCGCCCGCATGGGTACGCAAGATTCTTAGAATTTTCAATCGGTTTTAATACAGGTCAATAACTATGAAATCAAAATCACAAGAAAATCAATGGGCTGATTTTAAAGTTATGTTCGAAGGACAGGAGTTAACACTAGATAATAAGCAAGAATCACAATCGATTAATACAGGTCAATAATTATGAGTTTTAATTCACGAGAATACGAATGGGCTGATTTGACGCTCGTTTTAGGCGGAAGGGATATTGTAGGTTTTAGAGGTATCAAATACACCGAGAAAGCCGAGAAAGAAGCAATTTTCGGTAAAGGAAGATATGCCGTAGCAATTCAGGGCGGAAATATTACTGTCGAAGGTGAGATCACAATTCTACAGTCAGAACTGATCGCTTTACAGAAAGCCGGAAACGGCTCTATTCTGGGACTCAATGTTGACGGCGTTGTGTCGTATGGAAATCCAACGGCAGGCGATTCCATGACAACTGACAGAATTGTGGGTATCTCATTTACTGAGGCTCCTAAAGAGTTTAAACAAGGTGACAAGTTTATGGAAATTACAATTCCATTTATTGCCTTACAGGTACTAACCGCAGCATAATTTGAACACTCCTGAATAAGGAGTGTTCTTTTAATAAAAAATAACAAAAATGAACACAGCAACACCAGAACAAATCGCAGAATGGAAAAAGCAGCATGTAAATGTATATGCCCTTAAATCTATAGAAGCCCAAAAAATATGCTACCTGAGAAAGCCTACACGTCAGGAACTCAGCTACGCATCTACAGCAGGCGCAAAAGACCCGCTTAAATTTAACGAACACATTTTAAAATCCTGCTGGCTTGCAGGCGATGAAGAAATTCAGACAAACGATTCCCTATTCCTTGGAATCTCTGCCCAGCTTGACACAATATGCGCTTTCGAACACTTTGAGTTGGAAAAGCTGTAAAGTCATCAGCAGTCAATGAAAACGACTGGTTGAGAATAGCCAATGCCCAGTTAAGATACTACATGCATCTTAACCCTGATGATTTAACCGACGAAGAATGGGCAATGCGCTACGCCGAATTAGAATATCTCAGAAAATCTGAACGAAATACTTTCCTATGAGCAACACTTTAAGTTACATGATCCAGATCAACAGCAATGTTGATCGTGCAAGCTCTGCTTTTACAAAGTTCTCTACGAAGGTTCAAAAAGAGATAGACAAATTACAAAAGAAACTAGATTCTATCACGATGGAATCTTTTATCAATAATCTTGAAACTGCCGCTCAGGGTATCAAAGCTTTTAATGCGCCGGGCATGGAACTCAGTACGAGTATGTATGATTTGCAGGCTATGACAGGCGTGACAGGTCAAAAGCTTAAAGAGATTGAAGGGTATGCCCGAAAAGCAGGTAAAACCTTTGGGGTTTCTGCGGCAGATGGTGCAGAAGCATTCAAACTGATCTTAGGACAGTTAACTCCCGAAATTGCAAAAGTTCCTGCTGCACTTGATAAAATGGGAAATACTGTGTCAGTTACCAGTAAACTGATGGGCGGTGACCAGGTAGCGGCAACAGAACTGCTGACAACTGCAATGAATCAGTATCAGGTATCTCTGGATGATCCGATACAAGCCAGTAAAACAATGGCAGAAATGATGAATGTCATGGCCGCAGCTGCAGGTGAAGGATCCGCAGAGTTACCCCAGATCAAACAGGCTCTTGAAAATACCGGAATGGCGGCAAAGATGGCTAATGTTTCTTTTGAAGAGACAAACGCCGCAATTCAGATCCTGGACAAAGCAGGTAAAAAAGGAAGCGAGGGCGGAGTTGCCCTGCGTAACGTTCTTATTAAACTGGGCCAGGGAAAATATATTCCGAAAGCCTATAAAGAAGAATTGCAGAAATTAGGAGTTGACACCACAAAGCTTGCGGATAAAAATTCAACACTCGTTGAGAGATTAACAGCTTTAAAGCCTGCAATGAAAGATTCGGCGCTTTTATCTGCGTGGCTTGGTGAAGGGGCTGACGGTGCCACAAAAGCACTGCTGGCACAAATTCCAGAGTTAGAAACTTTAACCGGAAAGATTAAAGATACTAACACCGCGTATGAACAGGCGGCAATCATCATGGAAAGCCCGGAGGAAAAAAACAAACGCCTTCAGGCGCAGATTGATGATTTTAAGATTTCTGTTTTCAATGCTACAGAAGGCTGGCTCGGTTATGCAAATGTGGTGGGCGAAACTGCCAGCAGTATGGCAGATTTAGCACCCGTTTTCAAAGGTTTAGGCACCGTATTTTCAACACTCACAAGCGCAACAAAGCTTCAGGCACTTTGGACAACAATTGTTTCAAAAGCTACAGCAGTATGGACAGGAGTTCAGGCGGCATTCAATTTCGTGATGGCCATGAACCCAATTGTATGGATTGTTATTGGAATCATGGCACTTATTGCTGTAATCGCGGTTGTCGTTTCAAAAACTGAAGGCTGGGGCAAAGCGTGGAAGCATACCATACAAGGAGCAAAACTGCTCTTTATGGCATATATACAGGCAGTAAAGGCAAATTTCAACCTCATGGTAAATGGCTTTATGATTGGAATTAATAAAATACAAATTGCCTGGTATAAGTTTAAAAATGCGGTCGGACTTGGAAACAAAGCAGACAATGACGCTCAGATCGCGCAGCTTAATAATCAGGTTGAAACTCGTAAAAAGTCAATCCGGGCTGAGTATAAAAAGGCAAATGATCTGACTAAACAGGCTGGTCAGGAATTTAAAGCGGCTTTTAATTCTGTAAAATGGAAAAAGAAGCCGAAAGAAGAGGAAGGAATCTCGACTCCGGGTATTCCAGGAGCAGACTTAGGAGGCGGTCAGAGCGGTCAAGGCAGTGAAGACATGAAAAAGAGTAATGAAGCTGTGGCCACGGGAGGAACAAAACACAATTATATAACCATAACTATAGATCAATTAATCGGTCTGAAGGCTGACAGTGTAAGCGGAGGAAAAGACGCCGCCAGACAGTCAGGTGACGGTGTAGCCGATGAACTGCTCAGAGTTTTAGCAATGGCGGGAAGCGCCGCCGGATAATAATATGGCATTAGATAATCAGGATTTGCTATTTGCTTCACTCATGGGAAGCCGGGCAGTGAACTTAATCCAAAACACCAATGTGATCAACAATGATCTGGCATCTAAGGTGCTTCCGGTAATTCCATTTGTGCCGGTTAAAAACAACCCGAACAATGTTGTAATTAAGCCAGGACGCGCCATAAATGCGGAAGGCAACTGGACAACAAACGATAACGTTGAAGAGCAGAAACAGTTTTTTCCGCTCAGTTTTTCTTTCACTGAAAATGGTGAAAGATGGCTGTTCCCGTATGAGCCGATGATCAATATCACCTCCGGGAACAATATTATAAAACGTAACGTAGCCAAACAAGGTGATAACCTGATCGGAACGATTAAAGAGCGCTGGAGCCGTAAAGATTTTGAAATTACAGTAACGGGGGTCTTAATCGGCAGTATTATGCAGGGCAAACCGCAAGACTGTTTTCCTGCTAGTCAGTTTTCAATGTTATTTGATTTTCTAAGACATAAAAAAGAGATTTATATCTATTGTCATCCGTTAGAATTATTATCAATTTATAGAGTTGTTGTTGAAGATTACAGTTTCCCTTTTACCAAAGGGGAGAATGTGCAGGCTTATGAGCTGAAGCTTACCAGTGATTATTCATACGAACTTTTAGTTAAAGACGAATTAGATGTATAACATTACCTGGGATATAAAATTCAAAACTGCAGGTGTAACGTACATCTTAAGAACAGTTGATTCCATTGACATTGAATGCAGTGTAGATAATCTTTCCGATAAAGCCACTATTACACTTCCGGAAGCTTTCATGAATCAGGTTTTCAACATTGAAAATGAAGTGAAACGCGGAACTGAAGTAATTATAAAAGCCGGCTACGATGGTGATCTAAGGACAGAGTTTATCGGTTATGTTCTTGATGTGGTAAACAAAGACAACTCATTGAAAATAGAGTGCGAAGATGCCTTGTTTCTCTTTAGAAAAGGAGTCAAAGATGTAGAATTAAAACCTACAACACTGACAAAAATCGGACAGCTTTTAGTTGATCAGATTGACCCGTCTTACAAAGTGATGTGCGACTATGGCATCTCTTACGAAAAGTTTGTCTTTCATCAGGCAACCGCTTATGATGTTCTTAAAAAGCTTGCTGAAGAAACAAAAGCAAACATCTATTTCAACACAGAGAAAAAAGAGCTGCACATACACCCGCCGTACATTGAAAAAGGCGGTGATGCTATTTACTCCATGCAGCGTAACATTGAAACAAGCGCCCTGGAATACAAAAAGGCACTAGATCGAAAGGTCGAGGTAACGGTTGAAAAAACAAATCTGGCCGGGAAGATTGAAAGCTTTACAACTGGTACAACCGGCGGCGATAAAATAACACTCAAAGTCGGTTCTGTCGCTTCAGCTGATTTAAAGAAGATCGCAGAGGCTGAACTTGTACGAAGATCTGCCGATGCATACGAAGGAACAATTGATACCTGGGCAATACCATTTGTACAGCCCACTTATACGGTAAAGATTAAAGACGAAGATTATCCGGATAAAAACGGCAGTTACTACGCCGTTGGTGTTACAACATCAATCAACGAAAGTGGATTTAAACGCACAATTAAAATCGGTGTAAAACTTAGTGTATAAATGGATAAACCGGCACAAATAAAAAGAGCATTAATCGAGGCTTTGGGTTTTAATCCTAATCTGCCTATGACTGCCGAAGTGGTGTCCGTAGAAAACACAACCTGCACGGTGAAACTTGACTCAGGTCTTCAAATAAGTGACGTGAGGCTGTGCGCTACAATCAGCGAGAGCGAAGATCTCTTTGTGATGATTCCGCAGATCGGTTCAGAAGTAATCCTTCTGAGCCAGACAGGTGAATTATCCGGACTTATGGTTATAAAGGTTGACAATTACGACAGTATATCCTATAAAAAAGGAGATTTCGAGTTTCTTATTGACGGTGTTACCGGAAAGGTGACTTTGAAAAACGGGAGTGTAAACTTCGGTTCCCTGGTATCATCATTAATAACTGAAATAAGCAGCGCAGTTATCGTTACGCCTGCGGGTCGCGGATCAATAGCCCCGAAAACAAAATTAAAGCTTCAGGATCTCGACACAAAATTTAAATCAATTTTAAACACCAATTAAAATGGCTTTAAACAAACAAGAGTTAAACAACAATTTGAAAGATCTGCTCACTGATATGCTGACAAAAGAGGAAAATTCTATCGAAGAGTTTGCAAGTCGTATGAGTGATGCAGTTGAGAAATTTGTCAAATCCGGAACTGTAAACGTAACTGTTCAGACAACGGGAACGGCATCGAGCCAGAGCGGAACCGGAACAGGCAGCATAACATAAATTATGAAAGGCACAGGTATACAATTAAACGACAACAATGATAACGGTGAGATCTTGGATCTTAAAATCAATCCGATTCGTGACGCAGAAAACAAAATTGTAAGCGGTCTGGTTGTAGGTCCCACACTCGAACAGAATATTTCACTGATGCTCATGACGCATCAGGGCGAATTGAAGTTCAGACCGGATCTTGGTGTCGGCATTCAGGACATTGCCCTGAGTTCTGATTTTTTAGTCTTCAGACACAGGATCCGGGAGCATTTAAAAAAAGATAACCTGATTGTCACTCAGCTTGATCTTTTCGAAAACAAGCCTTTTAAAATAATCGCAGAGTATGGCAGATAAAGTATACCAGGGACAAAGCTTTTTAGATAAAACAATCGAAATGACAGGATCAATTGATAATGTCTTTTTAATGGCCCTCGAAAACAACAGATCAATCACGGATAATCTTTCAATTGGTGAAGACTTGAAGTTCACTGGAAAGCGCACAAGTGTAATTACAGAACTCTTTACTAATCTCAACAGATGCGCCACCAAATTAACAAACAGTGATTATCAGTTTATCATTGCTGATGACGGCATCGGTGCAATGATTATTGAATCCACATTTATAGTAAGATAATGGCACGAACCAGAACACAAATAAAAGCAGAAATGACAGTGCCGTTTATGGCCAGTGAAAGTAATGCGTCAAAATACGGCTTCACTGCCGGTGCTTCTTTCGATTCGGAGTTCTCACTTGTAAGTTTAGAGAACATTCTTTTTGAAATTGTGGCACTGGCTCATTTTATTCATGAGTCTTTCTTCGATCAGCATGCAAAAGAAGTTGATCAGCGCCTCGCTAATGAATATCCGGGGACACTTCCCTGGTATCGAACAATGGCGTTACGCTTTCAATTCGGTTTTAACCTGCTGGGCAATACAGATAAGTTTGATAACAGTTCCGCAACCGGTGCGCAGATCGAAGACTCTAAAATAATCAAGTATTCAGCCGTCAATGAAGTTTTTGACGGACAGCGCGTGAGAGTAATTATAAAGATAGCCGGTGAAGAAAACGGTGTTTTGACAAACTTCACCGACACAGCGCAGATCGAGGCAATTGAGAATTATTTCAAAAGAATTAAAATCGCCGGCACCTATTTAACCATTATAAACTACCGTGCAGACAAACTGTTTTTAAACTTGCAGATCAAACGTGATGCCCTGGTACTCGATGCATCCGGAATGAGTAAGCTTAACGGTAATTATCCCGTTGTTGATGCGCTTAAAGAGTTCATGAAAGAACTGGATTTTAACGGGGAGTTAAAACTATCAGCGCTCATTGATAAAATACAAACTGTTCCTGGTGTAATTGATGCGACCTTATTCGGTGCACAGAGCGCGTGGATTAATCCGGACGCGGGTGATTATGGTGATCCCCAGCCCATCACTATATCAAAGATCGCAGAGAGCGGTTATTTCGAAATAGTAACCTTTGATAACATCAGCTATGTGGTTTAATATCGATTGGAATATCCTGGCACTCGATAATCTTCTGACAATGATTCGAAAGCCTTTGATTTCTGCATTTGCGCAGATCTTATTGAAGCCGGTGAACTCTCTTTATTACAAGTGGTACAACTGGCGCCAGGACAACATATATAAACTAGAGCATACCGGACAGGTCTGCTCTTTAGAAGGATCACTCAATGATAAGTTTGATCCGCTCGAGAGGCGGATTTATATTACAGACGGGCAGTTTTTCAGACCTTTCTATATATACACTGAGGGCGAAAACAAACCTCAGTATTTGTATACTGAAGGCGAAAACAATCCAATATATCTGCGTACTGAATCTGAAACCGCAGACACCGGACTCGACTTTATCGTCTATGTTCCGGAAGCACTAATTAATACACAAATACATGAACTGCGTGCACATGTGAACTTTTACAAAGCAGGCGGAAAACGATACGAAATCTTTAACCATGAATAGATCAATTTTTACGCAGACAGGCGGTTATCCTTTGACCGCTGAACGACTTGAGGAACTGCAAACGACATTTGATGTCTTCAGCGCCTTTGGAGCGCTTGCGGGTGATCTCACCATTATTACCGGATGTGAAACGCCGATAGGAAGTAATGTAGTGCATAAAGGAGTTGTGTACATAAATGGCGAACCTTTAGAATTTCGTCAGGCAGTTGCAGCCGATGCAAATGCCAGGGTAGTTATCATTGAGGAAAACGTCACCGGCTCTTTTGAAAATGGAACAAACAAAACAGTTTATACCAAACGTTACGCAACAATTGGCACGGCTGAAACCTCTTGGCTTTGGACAGATTTTAAACGGCCATTGCAGACAAAAACATTAGAGGACAGACTTTCGGCCATTGAAAAAAAGCTTTCAGTATTTCAGACCGGCGGTGCTGTAATTGCGTGGTTCAAACCGGTTGCAGATATTCCGGCAGGATGGCGCGAAGTAACCAACATGCGCGGTCGAACTGTTTTTGGCTACGATCCAAATCAGCCTGAGTTTAATGCAATTGGTAAAGCAGAAGGAATTAAAACAAAGACCCTTTCAATTGAAGAACTGCCAAAGATCAGCCCTGTAAACGGACCCGGCATTAAAAAAGGCGGCACTTTCGGAGGTTCAGGCGGTATCTCGCTTGCAGATACTCCGTCAGGTGACTACGCCGAAGGACAGCTTATTAAGCCTTTTGGAGGCGATAAGCCATTTAGTATTCTTAACCCGTACAGAGTTGCGGCATATATCGAATTTATAGGTTAAAAACATGGCAACAAGTATAACAACAATATTAGGCTGGTTCAGAACCGGCTTAAAACCAACTCAGGCGCAATTTGAGCAATCTTGGACATCATTTTGGCATAAAGATGAAACAATACCTCAGTCAAAAATTTCGAACCTTACAACGGTCTTAAATCAAAAAGCCGAAAAGTCACAGTTTGACTCGCATTTAAATAATCCAAATGCGCATGCTGAATTGTTCGATGATTTACAGCAGCAGATTGATGATCTTAAAAACTCAGACCCTTCCGGATTTGAAATAAAAGGCGAATACAGTAACAATGCAGCTGCGAAAACAGGCGGTTTAATTGAAGGTGATTTTTACAGAACTCCAATAAGTACAGACGCGGAAGCGTCATTTTTGGCGGTTGTTGTAAAAATTCCAGATCCTACAATGATTCTGACTTTTGAAGATATTTCAACGGCAGGCGTGGCAGATATAAATGATATAGGACAATGGAACAGCCGTTTCAGTGGTTCATGCCAGTTTGAAACTGTAACCATTGCAGGAAACGTGGCAACATTTACAAGAAGCACAGCATTTACACCGCTTGTACTTCTTCCTAACATGGGAATCAGCGATATTGATTTTATTAAAGCTGACGGAATGAATGTATTAATATTAAATGATAACATCATAACATCATTTAATACAAGCAGTACATTGCCATTGTCTTTAAGCCAGCTTTCAATTCAAAATAATAGAATTGTAACTTTTGATCCTGATAAAGCGCTCCCTGCTAATCTTAATGTGTTAGATTTAACGGGTAACCTGATAGTTGATTTCGATCCAGCATCACTGCCGGTTAATCTGCAAAACTTACAGATTATCAATAATAAAATTGTTGTTTTCAATCCAAGTAAACCACTGCCGTCTAATCTTAAAATACTGGCTTTGTCAGCAAATCAGATAGTAGACTTTAATCCGAGTATTGAACTGCCGTATAGTCTGCGAAACTTAGCACTCGGAGCAAATCAGATTGTATCTTTTAATCCATCACAGTCAATGTATCCAAGCCTTGAAATTTTAGGTTTAGAAGGTAATCAAATCGTGAGTTTTGACCCGCAGGTGCAAATGGAAAGTTTACAATATTTGTATTTAGGTGATAATAAAATTGTTGTTTTCGATCCGGTTGTTTTTGTACTAGGCTATAACCTTGGGGAGATTAGCTTAAATGCTAACGAGATCGAAAACTTTAATCCTGGTACTCCATTACCGTCCAGTGTTAGAGTTCTGAGACTTGGAGATAATAAAATAACAGAGTTTAACCCAACACATCCGCTTTCCGAAAGTTTGAATAATCTGCAGCTGCAATCTAACATGCTCAGCAGATTTAATCCTACTCAGCCACTGCCGGCAAATTTATTGGAGATTGTACTTTCTAACAATCCTATTACAACCGCTAATTGGAATTCGCAGACTGGATGGATTGCTGCACTGCCTGATTATGGTTACTTACAGGCAAATGATACAATAGAAAGTATTGTCGGAACAACAACGGAAAGTATGCTTCTAGCCAAAAACTGGAACATTTTAAGTGAAAGTGAATAATTCTTAAGTGAGGACAGGAATTTAAAAAAAGTCCTCCAACAAATAAATACTTTCCTAGGGTAATTTATTCAGCAACAAAGCCAAAGCGTTGGAGGACCGTAAAAGTCTTCTTGCTTTGGCTTTTTTGCGTCATGTTTAAATTAACCTAGGAAAGGCAAAGATAATGAAACAGGAATAAAAAATCAAAATGAATAAGTATCATCAGATATTAAATAAAATAATTACAAAAGGCAGACGCCAGGAGAATAAAAAAGGAAAAATAACAGATCTTAAAAATCAAGTATTAAGGTTAAAACCAATCGACCTGCTCGAACTTTTCGAAGGTCATGCGGTAGCAAAAAAGAAGCTTAAAGATGAATTAACGCTTTTCATGGCTGGTGAGCGTTCAACCGAAGCCTATCGCGAAATAGGCGTATCGTGGTGGGATTATTGCGGACCAATTTTAGTTAATAGTTATCCGACATACTTCGAACAACTGCCGGATCTTATTGAAAAAATAAATCGTGAAAAGCGATCATCTAAAAACTACGTGCTTTTTTTAGGTTCCAACAGCACCGAAAGCAATCAACAGCCATGTTTAAGCCTTATACAATTTCAAATCGAAAACGGTAAACTGATTTTAAGTGCATATCAGCGTAGTTCCGACGCAAATCTTGGTTTGCCTTCAGATATTTATCATTTGTATCTAATTTCGAAGAAAATCGATCTTAAATTAAAAAGTATTACTCTTTATCTCGCTAATGTTCACATTTACGACAACAATTTTGAACTAACAAAACTGTTAATCGAAGGTGATTCTGTAAAATTTAACTTAAACGTAGGCTAATTTACTATCTTTGAGATCTAACTATAAAGAGTTGTAATTATGCCAGTAAAAGAAAATAGATTGATAGTAAATCTTAGTTTTGAATTAAATAACATATCTGAATCAGATCTATTAAAGATCCAAAATAATTTACAATTGCAATTTAGAAAGGAAATAGACAACAATTGTTTTATAGAAGATTTTGCACTGGATAAAAGACCTCTATTTATCAAAAGTATTGAAACAAAAACAGTAGGTCATGAACAACTGTATATAATTGATATTGCAGGATAATATTTAAACCTTGATTAAACGGTAATTAAAAAGCCACTACAATTGTAGTGGCTTTTTATTGAAGAACCAATTTTCTTCCAGAATATCGCTTCCTTTACGCTTTGCAAAGCTATTTTTTTTTTGCGAAAAACAAATTAATCATTGTTTAATATTGTTAAATGACACTTGAAGTTATTTTTGCAGATGGTCCCTTAAGGTTAACACTATATGGAACGAAGACAGATGTTTCATGTATTTGTCCATTTTCTGTATTGGTATAAAAATTACTGTAAATCCAGCCACCTGACACTCTTCTAACTGAGACGTGCTCATGTACTGCATTTCTGGTGTTGCTACTTATTTCAAGAACTTCATGGAGTCCCATATGCCAAATTGTTTTTTCCATTTTGCAAATTTTTAGTTGTTAATATGTATAAAACAAAAGTATTTGTTTTTCTAATAAAATGCACATTTCAATTTATAATTGTGCACATTTCAATTTTTCGATTATATTACAAGAAATTAAAGAATTTATTCTGAATTTATCCGAAAATGGATTAATTGAAAAAGAAATTACCATTTTAACAGGCGAACATAACGATGTGCAAAATATCAGTTTCTGGGATTTTCAGAATTTATCTCTTTCAAGCGGGTTAACTTCAGAAAGTAAACTGCAGATAGTAGAAGAGAAAAATATCGAGGATTTATCTGCTGAAAAAAATTACGCATTCAAAGTTCATTTAACAAAGAAAAGTGACGTTTTCAAAAATCTTAATGTTTTTACTGCAACAGATCTTGAGCATTTTCCATTATTTATTTCGTATTTAGCAAAACCATTCGACAGCGTTATATTTAGAGGAGATGAGGAAGAAGAAGATTTTGAAATGATAAATATATCAAACATCAACTGTATTTTAAAAAGCAGCGGCCGTAATTCTCAATCATTATGGGGTCTTGGTGAAAATCCTGCTTCCTATGAAGCTTTTTACAAAACTGTAGAGCAGCTTCTTGGTGAGTATGAAATAGGAATCTTTGTCGATTAATTCTTAAATTCGATAAAATTCTGTTTCGTAAATTTAATAACCAACAAAAAATGAAGATCACAGAACACAAATTTGACGAATTTTTAATCTCTACAGATAAAACAAAACTCGATATTGCAGCTATCCATGATTTTTTGTCTAAAGATTCCGGCTGGAGTGATAATATTCCGCTGGAGAAAGTCAAAATTTCTATTGAAAATTCGCTGAATTTCGGGCTTTTTCACAATGGGAGACAGATTGGCTTTGCCAGGATTATTTCTGATTTCTCAACCATTGCTTATCTTGGAGACGTCTATGTTCTGGATGAATACCGCGGAAAAGGGCTTTCAAAAAAATTGATGGACACTATTATGTCGCATCCTGATTTGCAGGGCTTAAGACGCTGGATTCTGTTAACTTCGACTGCTGAATGGTTATATAAAAAATACGGTTTTACCCATATTCCAAAACCGGAAATCTATATGGAACTTTACAATCCGGATGTTTATAAAAAATAATCCGGATTGTTTTTTGCCATATGACAAATTCCCTGTGAAATGTTATTCTTAACTTTCGGGCATGAAACAATTAGTAGACTATATATTGCAGTTTGGCAATCTGAATCAGCAGCAGATTGATTTAATTTTGACCAAAACTCAGGAAAGAGAAATTCCTAAAGATGCTTATTTTTCTGAGGCTGGAAAAGTTTCCACGGAAGTCGGATTTATTCTCGACGGAATTATGCGCGTTTGCTACTACAATAACAAAGGCGAAGAAATCACGAAGTATTTTATAGACGAAAACAATCTGGTGGTTGATCTGGAAAGTTTCGACAATGGTATCTGTTCATCTGCCTACGTTCAGGCCGTAACCGATTGTAAAATGATTGTTTTCGCAAAAAAAGACTGGGACGAACTACTCAATACCATTATAGGCTGGGATACTATTGTACACAAAATAATTGCAAAAGCCCTCATTCAGAAAGTAGCACGAAGAAGTCCGCTGGTTTCTGAAGATGCCACAACACGATATTTGTCTTTTATGGAACTTTATCCAAATGTATTAAATCGTATTCCGCTTTCGTATTTAGCTTCATATCTGGGAATTACGCAATCATCTTTGAGCCGTATACGAAAAAATATCCGCTAAAACGCTTTTTGCCATATGGCAAATATTTTTGTTTTTTATCTGTGCAACTTTGCTTCAAATAATTTAACAAAGATAAAAAATGAAATCAGTATTAATTACAGGCGCAAATAGAAGCATAGGATTAGAAACCGCAAAACAGCTTTCAGAAAAAGGCTTATTTGTTTATTTAGGGAGCCGAGATCTTGCAAAAGGCGAAGAAGTGGTAAAAGAACTTACCGAAAAAGGATTTAAAAACATCAAAGCGATTCAGATTGATGTTACGAATCAGGAAAGTGTTCTGGCAGCGAGAAATATAATAGAAAAGGAGCAGGGAAAACTGGATATTTTAATTAATAATGCAGGAGTTTTGGGAAATCTGCCTCAGGATCCTTCTGCAGCTTCGATCGAAGATATTCAACAGACATTTGATACGAACTTTTTTGGTGTAATCCGGGTAACTCAGATATTTCTTGATTTGTTGAAAAAATCAGAAAGTCCCCGAATCAGTAATATAACATCCGGTCTGGGTTCTCTTGCTTTGCACAGTGATCCAACATGGAAATACTACGCAATCAAGGCTGTATCGTATGTTTCTTCAAAAACAGCTTTAAATGCTTTTACAGTTACATTAGCGTACGAACTAAGAGATTTACCATTTAAGGTAAATGCAATCGATCCGGGATATACCGCTACAGATTTTAATCATTTTAACGGGCCGGGAAGTGTAGAAAGTGCGGCAAGTTTTATTATCAAACATACCGTAACAGACGAAAATGCTCCAACTGGAAAATTCTTCAGTAATGATATTGAAGATGAAAGCGAACAAAGTCCGTGGTAAATACTATCATGATTAAAACAGTAAACTCCAAAATGAAAGTTATTTTGGAGTTTTTTTATATGAATGATTCTATGGGAATTAATTATTTTCAACCAATTCTATATCCATAGTTTTGATTAAACCATCTTCAAAGGTGTAGATATGTTTTACCAATCCGTCGAAAATTAAACCACCCTGAAGATCTTTTACATTTTGATGAACTTTGACTTCTAAACTTCCGTTTTCTCTGTCTGCAAAACCTACAGGATCCACTTTAGGATTGATTTCTGTCCATTGCCTTGTCCAGTATTCTTTTATCTCGTTATGTCCGCTTATATAACCGCCTTCCCATGCTTTAGACCATTGCACGTCTTCCTTCATAGTCGATAATGCGTTATCGATATTTCTTTCGTTAAAAGCCTTGTAAGCACTTTTTATTGTTTCTTCGAATTGACTCATGTTTGTTTAGAATATTATATATTAAAATTCCCTATAATCTTTTGATCGTATTCATATTCTGCTGAATTTGGAAAATGCCCATTTAAATCAGGAAATACGATTTGTATATATTCATACTTTCTACTTTCATAAAATTTGACCGAAGTAAGTACATATTCAGTTAGATCAATATTATTCACAGGAAGAAAAAAAACGGGGAAAGTGTCAATTAAGTCGTTGATTTTTTGATTTAAAGGAACTTCTTTGAATTGGTATTTGTCAACATAATTATCAATTATCTGTCCAGACAAATTTGGACCAAGTCCAGATATAAATATTTCTGGAATTTTAAAATTTTCAAATATCCCAGTTGAATATGCAAAAGGGGTAAAATCCTTTTCCTCTGCTACAGCGGTTGTATGATAACCTTTAGTCTTTATATTATCATAAACCCGTTCAAAATAAATTTGCTTTATATCTTCGTTTTCTTTCACTTATTATAAATAATTAGATACTAAACTGTTTTAATAAACCGGTTCCCAAAGTTCAATTTTATTTCCTTCGTGATCCATTATGTGAATAAACTTTCCGTAACTGTAAACTGTAATTTCGTCCAGAATAATCACTGCGTTGTCTTTCAGCTGTTTTACAAGACCTTCAAGGTTTTGCACACGATAATTGATCATGAAATCTTTTTTAGAAGGAGAGAAATAATCATCGCCTTTTTTGAAAGGACTCCATTGAAGAGATTCTATCTGTTTAGGATTATCGATATTTCTGGACTCAAAACTCGATGATCCCCAATCGTTAATTTCTAAACCCAAATTTTTAGCGTACCAGTCTTTTGTTTCCTGCAGGTTTTCAGAGAAAAAGAAAATCCCGCCAATTCCGTTTACTTTAGGTGTTAAATCGTCATTTTGATTTTTTGAATCTTCCATAGCTGCGATTTTTTATTATCAATAAAACAATTGATTTTCTGATACTAATATAGAATTAATTACAGAAAGAATCGAATATTATTTAAGTATATTTTAATCCGCAAACCTCAAAAAAGAAAAATCAGTTTCACGCATTTTTAATTCATTGTTATGCGTTTCAGACTGAGCTTTGACTGCATACACAAACATCTTTTGTTCATAATCGCATACAGCTTCTTCTATAGTTTCAAATTTATCATTTATCAGGTTTTCAGACAAAATCAGGGCGTCCATCAATCCAATATTAACACCCTGACCCGCAAAAGGAGGCATTAAATGCGCCGCATCACCAATAAGTGTAACAGGTAAGGGACGATTCATTTTCCAGTTATTTTCAGCTGCAAGTTTCTTCGTTGGCAGTCCTTTGAAATCATTTGTTGAGCGGAACAACTTTTTAAAAACTTCATTCCAATCCGAAAATTTGTTCGAAAGAAATTCTATTACATTTTCTTTATTTTCAAAAGATAAATCGAAGTTTTCAGGAGTTTTAAAGATAACATTATAACTTAAAGCCTTATTATTCTTAGGGTTCACAACCAGTAAATTACCATTATAAGAAGCCATTAAAATTTTATCTGCACATAAATTATAAAAATCCGGACAATTTGTTTCAGGATTTGAAACCTCACCCTGAATCATGTAGGTTCCTGTACTTTCTACTTTGGTTTCGGTAATAAACTTTCTAATTTTTGTCATACCGCCATTGGCTCCTATAACAAAATCAGCTTCAGCAGTTGTTTCATTTTCAAAATGTAAAAGCCATTTTCCGTTATGCGTTTCTAATTCAATTAGTTTACTATTCCAAATTACAGTATTGGTTTCTAAACTATCAAGAAGAATGGTTCTTAAATCATTTCGGTTTATTTCGGGATTATCAAATTGTTTATCAGGCGTTGTTTCTTTACTGAATATACTGTTTGCATTATGATCTGCAATTATTCTTCCCATTGGAATTGCTTTATGATAATAAGCCTCTAATAATCCCGCTTTCTGCATGGCATCCTGACCTGATCCCTTATGAAGATCAAGAGTGCCTCCCCAAATCCTGGCTTTATCATCTTTATCTCTTTCGTATACTTTTACATTTATTCCTTTCTGCTGTAATAATCTCGCCATTGTTAAACCAACAGGACCGGCACCTATAATGGCAATGCTTTTATTATTTAGTAACATAATTTTAGTCTTTAATTATGGTACAAAATTGATAAAGTTAATAAAGCTGAAATAGTAAAAATCAGTCGTTTTCCAGATTCAGTTTTTTGATGGCCGCAATATCCATAAAACGATTGTCTTTATTTTTGCTGAGTTCTTTTGGTGTAACACCTGAATATTTTTTAATTTCTTTAATAAAATGATTTTGGTCTGTAAAGTTTTGTTCAGGAAAAAGTTTCCCTTCGCTGATATCTTTAAATGAAGATCCAAACCTGAGAATATTGCAATACGCTTTCAGTGAAATACCAAACTGCTGGTTAAAGTAACGATTAATCTGCCGACTGCTCCAAAACACGTTTTCAGACAGTTGCTTAACCGTCATTGAACCTTTTGAAGTATATATCAGATCAAATAATTTTTTCTTTCTGTTATCGAGATTTTCATTTGATATCCCTTTTATAATTTCAGATGTTTTACTGCAAAAGCTTTTAAAATCGTTGAAATCGATGGTTTCAAAATTCCATACTTCGTTTGAAATATCTTTTCCGCCATTCAAAACATCTTTGATAGAATCTCCAAATAAATATTCCACCGCCAGAAGTTTAAAACCTGCTGAAAACATTTTAGTTCCTGCCGGAATAATAATCTGACTCGGAATAGTGTCCAAACCTCTAATCGTCATTTCCCAATAATCAGAACCGGTATTTATAAAAGCCAAATCGACCATTCCGTTTGGCAGAACAGTCGATTGAATATCTTTTCCGGTTTTGTTTTCCAGTCTCCAAAAACTATGGACAAAATGCGAAATCGAAGCGTCAGGTAAGGCAGATTCTATGATTAAATCCATTGTAAACTAGTAAAAATTTAAAAAAAATGATTTTTGCAGTGAAAAACCGAGACTGCAAACTTAACACTAACAGCTTTTACGGTCAGCAGGTCTGAAATACCACGAAATAATGGTAAGGACCAATAACAAAACAGGCCCAAAATATTCAAAGCCCGAATCTCCAACAGCAAAATGAGAAAAAACAGCTCCACTCATAGCAAAAAAGAAACCTGCATATGTCCATTCTTTTAATAGAGGAAATTTAGGGATTAAAATAGCAATTACGCCTAAAAGTTTCCAGACTCCCAAAATAGTTAAAAAATAAAGCGGATAACCTAAATGTGCCATCATAGCAGCTTCTTCTTTCATCTTTAACAACTGAACAATTCCGGTAGATGTCATTCCTAATGCCAGCCACAGTGTCGCAATCCAGTAGATAATTTTGTTTCTTTTGCTCATAATACTTTTATTTTAATTGATTTACTATTTCTTCTAATCGGTTATGTGCCATATTAATACCCATTGCAAATGGCAGCTTTAGCTGGTTATCCCTATGTGTAACAGATTTATAAATAATCTGCATTGTCAGTTTACTGGTTTGATTGGTGAGTTTTTCAAATTCCAGAAATTCCAGTTGAGGCGCAAAATTGGCGTTTTCCATTTCAAATGTTCTCGTAATTCGTTCATTCGGCACATAATCATGAATGACACCATTGGCACTAAAAACAACATTTCCATTAGGATCACTTGTTTCAAACTGCCAGCTTCCATGCTTTTTAGCGTCTAATTTCAATACTTTTGTGCCCATCCATTGTTCTACAATTTCAGCTTCGGTGTGAGCTTTAAATAGCAATTCTATCGGAAGATTAAATTCTCTCGTTATCACTATTTCCTGCCGGCCGTCTTCGGCGTTAACTTTTGTCTTTTGTTCCATTAGTCGTTATTTTTCTGATTATAGTTTTTCATTATATCTTCTAATTTATTAAAACGATCGTCCCACATTTTTCGGAACGGCTCAATAAAATCTGCTACTTCTTTTATTTTTTTTGCATTGATGTAATAATAAATTTCACGCCCGTTCTGCTGTTGTTCAAGAAGATCACATTCAGTTAGAATCTTAATATGTTTAGAAATGGTTTGTCGTGACGAATCAAAATTTTCGGCTATGCTGCCGGGAGTCATAGCCTGAATAGCAACCAGGTTTAAAATAGCTCTTCGCGTTGGGTCGGCAATGGCCTGAAAAACATCTCTACGTATTTCCATTATGCAGTTATTTGACTGCAAATATAGTGCAGTTATCTGACTGCGCAATATTTTTATGGAAAATTTTACTTTAAATCTGCAAATAGAGCAGTATTTATATAAATCTAAACAGCCGATCCTGAGGATTTTTTTATTGAGAATCTCATTGCTGCAAATTGGATTTTGAAATTTGGAATGCGAAAAATTTAAATTTCCACAGGATTTTTTTAACTTTAGAAAAATCTATTTCAAATGAAAAACACAAAAATATTCCAAACCTCTTTTGCAAGCGTCTACCGCCTATATAAAGAAAAGGTTGAACGAAAAGGACGCACTGCAGATGAAGTGGACACTGTAATTCTTTGGCTGACAGGTTATAATGAGGCACAATTTCGCGAACAGATCGAAAAGAAAGCCGATTTTGAAACCTTTTTTGCCGAAGCGCCAAAACTTAATCCTAATGCGTCCAAAATAACAGGAATGATCTGCGGTTACCGGATTGAAGATATCGAAGATCCTTTGATACAGAAAATCCGTTATATGGACAAACTGGTTGATGAGTTGGCAAAAGGCAGAAAAATGGAGAAGATTTTAAGAGAATAAAGTCCTCAAAAGTATTGAGGACTTTGAGTTTACTTATTTAATCTAAACCGGCAAACTTAAACGAAGGTGTTGTTTTAAAATTCATTGAAGATTCACCGGCATAATTTTCATTATTTGCCAGGCTTAGTTTTTTGACTTTTGCTTTTTCGCTAAAATCCAGCTTACTGAATTCCACCCAAACTACATTAGGATTCAAGACATTATCAAAATAATACACCAGATTTTTTTGATCGGCAACGGTTCTCCATCTGGTTGAAGATATGTTGGGTTCCGTTTCAGAAGAAATTCCCAGCGGCACAGAACAATTTCTTATTACCCCAAAAACACTTGCAAGTGCAGATCGTATATTGTCAGTTTTCGGAATAGCATCGATATAATAGGAAGCTCTTACAAAACGATCGGCTGCGCGATTAGTCCCCGGAAGCATAATCGTTCCCGGAATTCCTTTCCAATACGTATTTATAGCCAGCTGCTGGTCAAAAATAGGGGAGTTGGTCATCGTAACATAGTTTGGATCATGATGAATTACCAGTTTCCCGCCTATAAATTCAAAGATAGCATTATCTCCCGTCGCATCTGAAAGCGATAAATGCACAGTTGCAAAAATATTGGTACCCGGAATATGAGATGATGTTACCGTAAAATCGTTCTTCTGCAAAGCCGTAACTGCTTCTGAAACAGTTGAAAAATTATCCAGAACATATTGCAGCCACAATGAAACCGCCAATCCCTGCATTTTTCCATTTTTTTCAAAGGGTGGATATGTCGACTCAACCAGCCATAAAAGATTACCTGTCAAACCTTTCTCATTCATTCCGTCAGACGAAGCAATGTCCCACGAACTGGTAATAACGCTGCCATATTTAGATTTCCATTTAACCGAATTCGTTCCGGCTTCTCCAAATCGTTCAATTCCCCTTGGGAAAACCCATAAGTTGGCCGGAATTTCTGATCTCCAATCCATGGAACGCGCAGTTATAATAATACCGTTAAGACCTTTATAGACCACTCTGGTGCACGGATAAGCTTTTTCAGTAAGCATTATAATACTCAGGAAAGCTAAAATTGAGGTTAGTACATGTTTTAGTTTCATAAAAGTGTTATTTAAATTAGATTTATATGCATAAGCAACAATTGCAATCAACTTGTAATAAATACTTTAACCTAATAAAGATAAATCATTTCAGAAAAAAACAGATTGTTTTGTCAGTAATTTTTTATTTTAAGTTAAACCAAATCTAATTATTTAGAATAATTATAAATAGTTTGTTTTTAGAAATCTTAAAACTTATTTTTGAATCTGTTAAATGCCAAATAAACAAATTTTACTATGAAAAAAAGAGTTTTAAAAACCTTCAATTATCTTCTGATTCTGATACTAGTATTAATTACTGCCGGATTTATTTATGAACAGGCATCACGTGCTTATTTTGATAAAAAAAGACCAAACGAAAGTGACTTTATTAAAGTCGATGGGCGTAAAATTCACTTTAAAAAACAAGGAAACGGCAGTACAACCATAGTTTTTGAATCAGGACTGGGAGGTGATTATTTACATTGGCAGGAAATTCAGAATAAATTATCCAAAGATTACACTACAATATCGTACGACAAGGCAGGAATTTTATGGAGCGATCCAACAGAAGATGTCAGTTTAAAAAGATATTCAAACGATCTGTTTCAGTTACTGGAAAAGACGAATTGCCCAAAACCTTATATTCTGGTAGGACATTCTTTTGCCGGAATCACTTTAAGATCTTTTATTAAAGAACATCCGGAAAATATTCAAGGTATTGTTTTTGTGGATGTTTCGCATCCTGAGCAATTAAAAAAATCGTCTGAAGATTTAAAGAACTCGGTAACACCGCCCTCCCGTGGTTTCTTACGTTTTTTAAATGAAACAGGTGGAATCAGAATGCTTTATACATTAGTGCCTTTTACTCAATCGGTTCCTAAAGAGCATATCTTTAACCAAAATGTAAAAAACAACTTTTACAAAATATTCGATGGCTTGATGCAGGAAATGGAAAATGACGAAAAGTTGATGGAAGAAGCAGAAAAAATCAATACTTTCGGGTCTGTTCCGCTGGTTGTTATTACAGCCCAATATCCTCAGGGAGTAGAGAATATTCCAAATAAAGAACTAGAAAAAGAGTATTTATCTGTTCATAATTCGATGCAAAAGGATTTACTGAATTTATCTGTAAACAGCACACAGTTTTTTGCCTCAAAAAGCGGTCATTATGTAACACTGCAAGAACCTGAATTATTATATAAAGCTATAGATAAGATTGCTGATAAAAGAAAGTAATATCAAATCGATAGAAATAAAAAACTCCTTAATGGTTATTTTAAGGAGTTTAAAAGTTTGTGGTTAAATAGTTATTGAGAAACTGAGTCTTTATATTTTCTTAAGTGTGAGCTTCATTTCTTTGGTGTCCAAAATTAACTCTTCACTTGTAATAGTACTTTCGCAAGGGTATGGGGTACCCACTTCATCTTTAATTACTAAACTTTTTCCACCTTTTGTCAATGCATAAGTACCATTGGTTATTTCTCTGGTTAAAAAACCAGTTACGTGTCCATCTTCTGTAAAAGTCAAAGTTCCATCGGTCAGGATAACTTCTTTTAATGAATCTGATAATGGCATTTTCGCTTCTACGGCTGTGATTTTCCAGGAGTTTATTAATTTATTTCTTTTGGCACATGAAACAATTAACAGGGCTGAGAATACAACTCCAAGGATCAATAATTTAGAATTTTTCATGATTTTGTGATTAAAGATTAGAATAGGAAAAAGATACAAAAAAAAGTATTACTTCTAACATTTTATTAACACAAAATAAAATTAAAATATCTGGTTATTAGTACCTTAAAAAAATCTCTATAAAACAAGTACTACAAAAATAAAAAACCTCGAAAACCCTTGATTTAATTGAGGGTAAGCGCTCCCAGAATTTCTTCGTACATAAAAGGACCGCCCGGATATTTGGCAGTATAATCGAGATTCATCCAGACTTGTCCTCTTTCATCTATATGATAATGAAGCTTTTTACCATAACTTTCCTTAATAAAAAGTACATTTTTAATAAGATAATTGACTTTTTCCAGATCGATCATCGAACCAATTAATATTTCGGGATAAATATGTCCTTTTGTATGAATAAGTCTTGGTGTACCGCCAATAGAACGAATGGCCGCTGCCATTAAAATAGAATGGTCGTCGCAGTCTCCTGAAAAATATTCCAGTGATTCGCTTGCTGTGGCAATATAATCGCCGTCTTTAGGATCATTTACATAATTCCATTTGCTGTTTATTTCCTTAAATACAGCAAAACACTGAATAATAGTCCTGTAATCTGAATATCCTCTAATACCTCTGAAATGTTTAGTCGTAGACATTATGGCAAAATTCCGGACTTTTGGATTCTGGTATTCTATAGCGCTGATAATTTTAGATTTATTGGGAAAAGGCAGCAGTTTGGCCACAATAATATCCTGCGGATACGGGTTATCCGACATGGTATAAATCATGGAATTATAATCTTCAGAAATTTCACTAAAGCCGTAATTTCCAATAACAGAACCGTAAAATAAGATCAAAATGTAAACGGCGACACATAAAATGATAATGGTGCGCAGGAACATTAAAAGAAAAAATATGGCAGCCAGAAGAATAATGAACAGAATAATACGGTCCAGATTAAAAGGCCATTCTAAATCGATCAGGTTTTGATGCAGTATGACAAATATCGGGATCGCTATTAAAAGACTCAACAGCATAATAATAATCCTGTCCCACGGCGATTTAACCTGCAGCTTGGATTTTAATTGCGGAAAGTCAATTTTAGGAAAATTTATCATAAGAATCAAACGCAGTTTTTACAGCGCTTTTACCGTTTCAACAAAAGTACTTTTTTTATCAATAATTCCCAGATCAAATAATTGATTCTGAATCTTATCAAATGCTTTTTCAGTTAAGTGTTTTTGAGACCATTGCGTCAGTTTCAGCCATTCTCTGATATCCTCGGCTTTCTGATTGAATAAATCAGCCAGAGTCTGGTCAATATCAGGAATTTGTGCAAAATCAACTGTGGTTTTATTGATGATCTCAAGAATTTTCTCGATTATTTTTGGGTTCTTTTTGATGAATTCATCTCGAACCGCAATTACAAATGACGGCCATGGAGTAGGGCAGTCGCCAACGCGTCTGAAAATTCCCCTGTCTACAAGCGGTTTGGTCATAAAACGTTCCCACATAAAATAATCTGCGGTTCCGTTTGTTAAAGCATCAACCGCACCATCGATTGTATTTACAATTTCAAACTGAAGATCGTCGCTGTTCCAGCCTTGTTCATTTGCATTTACATAAGCCATTAACTGAGAACCTGAACCCAGTCTTGAAATCGCCGCTTTTTTGTTTTCCAAAACTTTTACAGTCTGAAAATCGGATTGTGCCGCTACGTGAATTCCCCATATTAAAGGTGACTGTACATAAATCTGAACAATTTTGCTTGGATTTCCTGCTATAATATCTTTTACTATTCCTTCGGTCAGAATTACAGCCATATCAGTTTCGCCGTCACGAAGCATCTGGCACATTTTTCCGGTTCCTTCAGGAATATTTTTCCATTGTAAATCGATATTTTCGGCTTCAAATTCGCCATTTTCAATGCATAAATGCCAGGGCAGGTTGAAGTGTTCCGGAACACCCGCAATTTTTACAGTTTTCATTTGTAGATAAGTTTAAGTTAAGTTTGGTCTGGGTATGCGTATCCCTGAGTTTAGTTTTCTAGTTTTTTAATAAATCTGTTCGGTGTTTATCTGAAAGACATGGCTCTGCATATTGCATAATTCCTTCTGATTCATATTCTCCCAGTACACTTCGTACCAAAGAATAATCGACATCCCGCACCACTTCAACAGAAATAAATGTATCGTTCAATCCTTCTGATAAACAATTTATGGCTTTTAATTTTTCCCTGATAATTTCGTTATCGAATCCTTTTTCAAGAATTACAACCTGAACAATTGAATTACCGGAATTTTCGATAGTTTCTTTATAAACAAAACGTTTTTCTTCTTCATCAAATTCGGCATAAAATAAATCGTCTGTAGCGATCAATGGTCCGAAAAAGGAATATTGTCGAGTTTAAAAAGTCCTTTCTCTAAATCGATTATCTGTGCCCACATAGTCTCGGCAACTGTGTCTTCTAAATAATCGCTGTAATACTTAAAAAGTATTTTTTTGTGTGTTTCCTGCATTATTCAATTTCGCTGATTACAGCTTTTAAGGGTGATATTACGATTCTGTAACCGTCCGGATCCTGAATCATGGTTCCGTTCTCATTCCAAAAAGGATTTACTGCCGTTACAGAAGCAATATTGTATTTTTTTAATTTATTTAATAATTGATCGTAATCTGCAACCGTTTTTGGATATAAAACTATCGCATCATCTTCATCAAAGGTATGTTTTGCGGACACGTCAGATTTTGTAAACTCAAAATGCCAGTCGAGTCCTGATTTTCCAATAAATACACCATCGTATTTATTATGCTTCTGAAAACCTCCCAAACGTTCAAAACCGAGGACATCTACATAAAAAATTTCAATTTTCTCCAAATCATTGGTATGCCGTGCCACTCTTAAAAACATACTATTTCTTTTAAAATTATAAAATTTTCTATTTCGCAAATTATCTTACTTACCTTTCTGCCAGTTTGTTTAATGTATAAGTAATCAACTCATCAACCGCTTTATAAGGATCTTTACTAAAAGTCCCGGATGCACGATTGGCAATAATTGCATTTAAAGATAAGGCATTATGTCCTAAAAGCGAAGAAAGTCCATAAATTGCTGCCGTTTCCATCTCTAAATTAGTAATTCTTTCGTTATTAAAACCAAAATTATCCATTTTACTGTTTAATTCTTCATCCTGAATATTTAAACGTAAAACACGTCCCTGAGGTCCGTAGAATCCTCCGGCCGTAGCGGTAATTCCTTTAAAAATCTGGTCAGATTCGATTAGCTTTTCTAATTTTTCAGAACAGGCAATCGCATACGGTCTCCCTTTTTTGCTATCCCAGTTCGTATGATTAATAAAGGCATCTTCAAGGGCGATATTTGAAACTTCGTCGATTAAATAGGAGCGAAGCATATTATCTAATCCCAATCCAAATTTAGACATTACAAAACTGTCTACAGGAATATCTGCCTGCAAAGACCCCGAAGTTCCAATTCTGATAATATTTAAAGAAGTTAACTTTTCTTTTGGCTGGCGCGTTTCTAAATCGATATTAACCAAAGCGTCCAGTTCGTTAACCACAATATCAATATTGTCAGGCCCAATTCCGGTTGACATAACCGAGATTCTTTTGCCTTTGTAAATTCCTGTCTGGGTTTTAAATTCTCTTTTTTGAGTAGAAAACTCGATTGAGTCAAAAAACTGAGTGATTTTTTCCACGCGGTTCTGATCGCCTACAAATATAATGTCGTGGGCAATATGCTCAGGACGAAGGTTTAAGTGATAAACACTCCCGTCCGGATTGAGTATTAATTCTGATGATTGTATCATTTTTTTTTTTTTAGGTGCTAAGGTTCTGAGGTACAAAGGCTCAAAGGTTTTCTGTAGAGACGCACTGCAGTTCGTCTTTTTTTGTTTCATGTTTCATGTTTTGTAACCTGAAACTTTAAACTTTAAACTTGAAACAATTTTATCCGCCTACACGTTTTGTTTTAAATCCTTTTTCCTTTAAGATGTCCATAATTTTATCGCGGTAATCACCCTGAATAATGATTGAATCGTCTTTAAAAGTACCGCCAACGCTTAATTTGGTTTTAATTTCTTTGGCAAGGACTTTGAAATCTTCGTCAGATCCTTCGTAACCTTCGATAATCGTGGTTGGTTTTCCTTTTCGCTTTTCAAATTTGCAAATCATAGGCTCTTTCTGAACATATAATACATGTTCTTCGTCCTGAATTTCCTCAGGTTCGTTTGATTCAACGTGTTCCGGAAATAAGTTTTTTAACTGATCTTTTAAATCCATAATTATTTTATTCTAATGCTAAAATTCCAAAATCTTAAAGGTTTTAAAAATTAAATTCCAAATTCCAATGAAACTTTGGAATTTGGAATTTTGATTTTTTGAAATTTAAATTACGTTTATTTTTTAATTAAACCTAATTCTACCAAGCGTTCGTGTAAAAACTCGCCCGCAGAAATATCTTCATATTTTTTAGGATTTTCGTCATCGATACAATTTTCTAAACAATCCAGACGCATATCGCTTACCGGGTGCATAAAAAACGGAATAGAATAACGAGAAGTTCCCCATAATTCCCTTGGCGGATTAACCACCTGATGAATCGTCGATTTTAATTTGTTATTGGTATGTCTTGATAACATATCACCAACATTAATTACCAGCTCATCATCGGCTGCAATGGCATCAATCCATTCACCGTCATGATTTTGAACCTGTAATCCTTTACCCTGAGCCCCCATCAATAAAGTGATAAGATTAATGTCGCCGTGAGCTGCGGCACGAATAGCGTTTTCCGGCTCAGAAGTAATTGGAGGGTAATGAATTGGTCTTAAAATAGAGTTTCCTTCTTTTGCATATTCATCAAAATAAAACTCATCTAAGCCAAGATGCAAAGCCAAAGCTCTTAAAACATAAATACCCGTTTTCTCCAATTTTTGATACGCTTCTTTTCCAACCGCGTTAAAACGAGGAAGTTCTTTAACTTCTACATTGTCAGGATACTCAGAAGCCCATTTTGAATCCTTGTCAACATACTGGCCAAAATGCCAAAATTCCTTTAAATCCCCTTCTTTACGACCTTTGGCATGCTCTTTTCCAAAAGAAACATAACCTCTTTGTCCGCCAATTCCGGGAATTTCATAATTATGCTTAGTTTCTACTGGCAAGGCGAAAAATTTTCTAATTTCACCATACAATTCGTCTACCAGCTGATCATCTAAAAAATGACCTTTTAAGGCAACGAAGCCAATGTTTTCAAATGCACTGCCGATTTCATTTACAAATTTTTGTTTACGTTTCGGGTCGTCCGAAAGGAAATCACGTAAGTCTACACTAGGAATGTTTTGCATACTTTACATTATTTATTTAAGAAAAAGGCACTAAACCTTTACACACAAAGGTAAATAATATTTTAGATTTGAATTTTAATTCTGGCAATAAAAATGAAAAATTCAAACTTAAATTATCCTAATTGTTGGATTTTTCTATCTTTGAAAAAAAACTAAACTCACAAACTCAATGATCTTTTACAGACAAAACCTTACTGATGAAAAATTATTAGATTTATATAAAAAAATCCTGAAACCGCGTTTGATCGAAGAAAAAATGCTCATTTTGATTCGTCAGGGCAAGGTATCTAAATGGTTTTCGGGAATAGGGCAGGAAGCTATTGCAGTGGGTGTTACCGCTGTTTTAGACGATTCTGAGTACGTTTTACCAATGCACCGAAACCTGGGGGTTTTTACAACCAGAAATATTCCGCTGCATCGTCTTTTCTCGCAATGGCAGGGAAAAGCAAACGGTTTTACAAAAGGCCGTGACAGAAGTTTTCACTTCGGAACACAAGAATACAATATTATAGGAATGATTTCGCATTTGGGACCGCAGTTAGGAATTGCTGACGGAATTGCCCTTGCGGATAAACTGCAGAACAATAAAAAAGTTACAGCCGTTTTTACCGGAGAAGGGGCAACCAGTGAAGGTGATTTTCATGAAGCTTTAAATATTGCCTCAGTCTGGAAACTGCCGGTTATGTTTGTAATCGAAAATAACGGGTACGGACTTTCTACACCGACAAACGAGCAGTATGCCTGCGAAAATTTGGCCGATAAAGGAATTGGGTACGGAATTGAAAGCTGGATTATTGACGGAAATAATATCCTTGAAGTTTATAATAAATTATCTAAGTTAAAAGAAGAAATGCAGGAGAACCCGCATCCGGTTTTATTAGAATTTAAAACATTCAGGATGCGCGGACATGAAGAGGCGAGCGGTACCAAATATGTTCCTCAGGATTTAATGGATCAATGGGAACTTAGGGATCCGGTTACGAATTACAGAAAATATCTGACTGAAATTGGTGTTCTTACTGCCGAATTAGACGAGCAGTTTCACAACGAAATCAAGCAGGAAATCGATGAAAACTGGGCAATGGCAAATGCAGAACCGGAAATCGAACCAACTTACAGCGGAGAATTAGATGATGTTTATAAACCATATGAACATGAAGAATTTACAGCAGAGTCATCCGGAGCAAATATTCGTTTTATTGATGCTGTTAGAAATAGTTTAAGCGAATCAATGCAGCGTCATAAAAACCTTGTGATTATGGGGCAGGATATTGCCGAATACGGCGGTGCCTTTAAAATCACGGATGGATTTGTTGAATTTTTTGGAAAAGACCGCGTACGAAATACACCAATCTGCGAAAGTGCTGTCGTATCGACTGCTATGGGATTGTCTATCAATAAATACAAAGTCATTGTCGAAATGCAGTTCGCTGATTTTGTTTCGACAGGTTTTAATCCAATTGTAAATTTACTGGCCAAATCACATTATCGCTGGGGCGAAAATGCCGATGTTGTGGTTCGTATGCCTTGCGGGGGCGGTACTCAGGCGGGACCGTTTCATTCGCAGACGAACGAAGCCTGGTTTACCAAAACTCCGGGATTAAAAGTAGTATATCCGGCGTTTCCTTACGATGCAAAAGGGTTATTGAATACGGCAATCAACGATCCGAATCCGGTTTTATTCTTTGAACATAAACAATTGTACAGAAGTATTTATCAGGATGTTCCAACAGATTATTATACAATTCCTTTTGGAAAAGCAGCAGTTTTGAAAGAAGGAAAAGATGTTACCATTATTACTTTTGGAGCTCCGGTTCACTGGGCTTTAGAAACATTGGCCAATAATCCTGAAATAAGCGCTGATTTAATCGACTTAAGAACATTACAGCCGCTTGATACTGAAACGATTTTTGCATCGGTAAAAAAGACCGGAAAAGCGATTATTTATCAGGAAGATACTTTGTTTGGCGGGATTGCCAGCGATATTTCGGCTTTAATTATGGAAAACTGTTTCGAATATCTGGATGGGCCAGTTAAAAGAGTTGCCAGCTTAGATTCGCCAATTCCGTTTACAAAAGCGCTGGAAGATCAGTTTTTAGCAAAAAACAGATTTGAGCAGGTTTTATTTGATCTGCTCAAATACTAAGATACTGAGCATCTAAGATTTCAAGGTTCTGAGTTAAAAACTTAGTACCTTGAAATCTTAGATGCTTATAAACTTAATTAGATTCTACTTCAAACAACTGCACCTGACTTTTTAATCTTTCAATCAGTAAATTCATCATCCTTTTGTTTAAATCAGAAGAATTTTGAATGTACGTATTGTATTCTTCTATTGTAAAAAGCGCCATTACAATTCCTTTTAGGGAATTTCTGAACTTTATATCTTTCTGAATAGAATTCTCGATTGTCTGCAGTTTCTTTTCAACCGAATAGGAATAAAAATCAGGTTTGTTTTTATTTACATAATTAGCAAAAACCGCGATAAACAAATCATTCTGCAGTTTTAAAATAGGCCTGATTGTCTGGTTCTGAAAGATCTCATCCGGTGAAGATTGAGCACTTACGGTTCCTAAAGTTTCGCCTCTGAATTCTCTTAAATAAGTGTCTCTATCTGTCATGTTTTTTATTTAAATTTAGGGAAAAATAAAATAGAAAAAAATCTATTTTTGTTTTTATAACTTAAAATTAAACCCTATGAGTTTACTTTTTTTCTTAAAATGTACTTATATGACTTGTAGAGTAAAAACATCTAACCAATGAATAAATTATCTTTTATCTTAATTGTATCAATTCTAACTCTTACTGTTTCCTGTAATTCAAAAGAAGACAGCTACAAAGAAGTACAATATCAGGCTGTAAGCGGGAATGATACAGCTGTCATGGCATTAAAAATGAGTGATAAGCGTTTTTACGGACGTTACGAAATATCGTATTATAAATTTGGGAAAGATTCCGGCGATGTTCGCGGCGATATAAAAGGCGATACATTAAGAGGCGATTTCCATTATATATCAAATGGCGGCAGCTGGAAAAGGATTCCATTAGCTTTGCTGAAAAAAGACAATAAATTAGTTCAGGGAACCGGAATAGTAGGAACGTATATGAGTCTTCCGTGCTTTCTTCCCGGAACACTTACCTATAAAGAACCAAAATTTACTTTCGAAGAAATGAAATAATTTCAGGTTTCAAGTTTCAGGTTTCAAGTTTCACGTTCCAACTATGCGCAATACAACAACTTGAAACGTGAAACCTGAAACAAAAAAAAATGAAACCTGAAACAAAAAAACTGAAACAAAATATCTTATTTATCCAGAATGCTAATCTGTGATGGAAGTTCGAAGATTTCGAGGTCAAAATAAATTACTGAAGCCATAATGTGATCGAAGATATCAGACATTATATATTCGTAGTTTGCCCAGCGTTTATCGCTAGAAAAGACATAAATTTCTAATGGAACACCGTGCGCAGTAGACTGCAGCTGGCGGCACATAATATGCATGTCTTTGTTTAAACCCGGATGATCCGTTAGATATTGCATAACATACTTTCGAAACAAGCCTAAATTGGTCATATTTCGACCGTTAAGCGAAAGCGATTTATCAATTCCTCTGGTCTCATTGTATTTTTCAATTTCGGCTTGTCGGGTTTCAATATACGAGGTAATCAGCTGTACTCTTTTTAAATGATTCAAATCGTCATTATTAAGAAACCTGATACTGCTGCTTTTAATCAATATATGTCTTTTAATTCGTCTTCCGTTGGATTTCTGCATACCGCGCCAATTCTGAAAAGAATCAGAACTCAGCGAATAAGTTGGAATTGTCGTAATGGTATTGTCGAAGTTTCGAACTTTTACCGTTGTCAGGTTAATTTCGATTACATCACCATCCGCACCAAATTTATCCATCGTAATCCAGTCTCCAATACGAACCATATCGTTAATTGCAACCTGAACACTCGATACAAAACCAAGAATTGTATCTCTGAAAATCAAGATAATAATTGCCGAAAGTGTCCCCAGAATTGCCAGTAATTCACCCGTTTTCATTCCGAATAAAGTCGAAATAATCATGGCAACCCCAAAAATCCAGAGCACAATCATAATTACCTGAACAAAACTGTCAATAGGTTTATCACTGTATTCCGGTTTTTGTTTTAAATAATCACGTAAAGCATTAAATATGGTTCTAATGATCCATAACGTGATTAAAACAATGTAAACCCCCACAATTTTCCCAAACATCAGCTCCCAGTATTCGTATTTATCGAGAATAATAGGAACCGCTTTATAAATAAAGAAAAACGGAATTAGATAGGCCGTGTATTTTGTGGTTTTGTTGTGTATTAAATAATCGTCAAACTTTGTTTTGGTTCGCTGCGCAAAAATCGCTGTCAGCGTAACCAAAACAAATTTGGCGATATAGTAAATACCATATGCTAATACCAGCATAATGGCAATATTGAAAATTAGGCTGATATAGGACGCAAAATTGCGGCTCATGCCCCAATCCCTGAAAAGGGGGTATAAAAAATTGAATATTTTATCCAAAAGAGTATGCATTATTTTATAGATACTTTTTCTCTACATAAAAAGTTCCAAACGGAATAAGAGAAGCAATAAGTATAATGGCAAAAGTTTTAAGATCCCAGTTTTGAGATTTTTTCAATAAAAAGGCTAAAAGAATGTAACCAATAAATAAAACACCGTGTGTCATTCCAAGCGGACGAAGAAGTGTATGATAAAGTTCCGGATTATTGGTTTTGATAAAAAGCATATTTGCAAATAAAACCAGGTATGAAATTCCTTCTAAAATGGCAGTAATTTTAAAAATCTTGAGCATGTATGAGTTTTTTGAGATTATAAGGAACAAAATTAAGTATTATGGTTGGTTTTTGGATTATGTATCAGGAAAGTAATTTATTTTTGCAGTCTTAAACTTTGATAATGAGCAAACGCGATTTAAAAAAATATCTAACCGGACTTACCAAAGAACAGCTCGAAGAGCAGCTTGTCGAACTGTACGAAAAATTCAGTCCTGTAAAAGTGTATTATGATTTTGTTTTTAACCCAAAAGAAGACAAACTTCTGCAGGAAAGCAAGGTAAAAATTTCACACGAGTATTTTCCCATTAAAAAACCAAATGCAAAATGGCGTCCAAAAGCCAAAATGCGTCGTTCTGTAGCTCAAAAAATCATCAAACATTTCATTTCTTTAGGCGTTGACTCGTTTATCATAGCCGATTTGATGCTCTATAACATCGAAATTGCGCAGACTTACTCAGAAAATAATTTAATTAAACAGGAATTGTTTTACAAGAGTATGTTTAATTCTTTTGAGCAAGCTGTTAATTTTTTAATTTCTAACGGAATTTTTCACGAATTTAAAGCAAGAGTTCAGGCAGTTTACCAAGAAACTTTGCAGCAAAAATGGAAAAACAGGTATGATTTTGAAGCAATTCTGGAAAAAACAGACTTTTAAAAACACTTCCTATAAAAAAACTTAGTTTAAAAAAAACATTTATTTTCGGATAAAACAGGATGAATAACTGTTTTTTAGATGTATTTTTGCAAAAATCCAAAAACAAACAATGTCTCAAAACACATTAGAAATAGAAAGAGCAGAGAAGAAAGAATTGTATGCATACCAAAAAGGCGATATTGATGCCATTTTTGACCGCTTAGACAATGCTCCTCCTAAACATCATTTATTGTATCAGCTGCCTACCGGAGGTGGAAAAACGGTAATTTTCTCAGAAATTGTGCGTCGTTATTTATCTAATAACGACAAAAAAGTGGTGGTTTTAACACACCGTATCGAGCTTTGTAAACAAACGTCAAAAATGCTGAAAGGTTTTGGTGTTTCAAACAAAATCATCAACAGTAAAGTAAAAGAATTACCGGACCAGAATGATTATTCCTGTTTCGTTGCGATGGTCGAAACTTTAAAAAACCGTATCAACGACGAAAAACTGCACTTAGACAATATCGGTTTGGTGATTATTGACGAAGCGCACTACAATTCATTCAGAAAATTATTAAACTCATTCAAAAATGCCTTTATTCTGGGAGTAACGGCAACACCATTGAGTTCGAATATAAAATTACCAATGCACCAAAGTTACGACGAACTTATCGTTGGGGACACTATTGGTTCATTAATCGACAAAGGATTTTTGGCCAGAGCAACAACATACAGTTATGATGTAGGTTTGACTTCATTAAAAGTAGGTATCAACGGTGATTATACCGTAAAATCATCAGATGATTTGTATACCAACTCAATGATGCAGGAAAAACTGCTTCATGCTTATACAGAACGCTCTCTTGGCAAGAAAACCTTAATTTTTAATAACGGTATCCATACTTCTTTATATGTATACGACACCTTTAGAGAAGCCGGTTACGATATCAGACACCTTGATAACACCAGCAGCTCTGAAGAACGTAAAGATATATTACAGTGGTTCAAGAAAACTCCAGATGCTATTTTAACATCTGTAGGTATCTTAACAACAGGATTTGATGAGCCAACGGTTGAAACCATCATTTTAAACAGGGCAACAAAATCGTTGACTTTATATTTCCAGATGATTGGCCGCGGTTCACGTAAATTGCCAGGAAAAGATGAATTTACGGTAATTGATTTAGGAAACAACGCCGCTCGTTTTGGACTTTGGAGCGAACCGGTTAACTGGCAGCACATCTTTAAGTCTCCTGAATTTTATTTGGAGAATCTTAGAGATGATACCGAAATCGAAATGTATTTCAAATACAGCATGCCAGCTGAATTACGAGCCAAATTTAGTAAAACAGTCGATGTTTCTTTTGATGTAGATGAAGAACACAAACTGGCCATCAAACAAAATTTACGTTCAAAAATTGTATTAGATAAATCACTGGAGCAGCACGCTGCCATGTGTGTAGACAATACAGAATTACTGCCGGAAGCAAAGGCGCTTTCAAAAGAGCTCGAAGACGATATCGAAGACCGAATTAAACGTTTTGCAAAATGTTTAAGCCAGTGCAGTAAAAACTATCGTGAATGGCTTCTGGATGATTACAAACAGAGACTAACTTTATTAATAGGTAAAAAATACCGCGAAAAAATCATGAACGAACCTGATTGAGAATAAGGTTTAAAAGCTTCAGGTTTCATGTTTCAAGTTATTGAAATCTGAATAATTATAATTACAAGGAGGAGGAATTACATTGAGAATAATTAAATCTAATGTAATTTCTCCTTTTAAACTTAATTGAGTTTCTGTGCAACTTGAAACATGAAACCTTTAACAAAAACAAAAACTATGTCTAAACCATTCTCAATATTAGGAGTTGCATCACCAATTTTAAAAGCATTAGGTGAATTAAAAATTGTTGAACCAACAGAAATTCAGCAGAAAACAATTCCGCTTTTATTATCAGAAAACCATGATTTGGTTGGTTTAGCTAAAACCGGAACAGGAAAAACAGCCGCTTTTGGACTTCCTTTATTGCAATTAATAAATACTGAATTGCCAGTAATTCAGGCTGTAATTTTAGTACCTACAAGAGAATTGGGACATCAGATTTTTAGAAATCTGGAAGATTTTTCAAAATATATTCAAAATATTTCCATAGCAGCAACTTGCGGCGGAATCCCGATCAAACCTCAAATTGAGCGCCTTACAACGCCTACACATATCATTGTAGCTACTCCCGGACGTTTAATTGATTTAATTCAGAGAAAAGCGGTTGATTTAAGCCAGACACAATATTTAGTTTTAGACGAAGCCGATGAAATGGTTTCTATTCTAAAAGAAAGCCTGGACGAAATCATTGCAGAACTTCCTAAAAAACATAGAACTTTATTGTTTTCTGCCACTTTACCCGGAACAATTAAACAATTGATTCAGAATTATTTGAATAAAAATGTGGTTCAGGTAAGTGCTAATATGGAAATTGTGGGAAATGCTGGAATTGACCACGAATATATTGTGGTTGATCCCATTGAAAAACTCGATGTATTAATGCATTTCCTAAATTCAAGAGAAGGCGAACGTGGTATTATTTTCTGTAAAACCAAAGCTGCCGTAAATAAACTGGCTAAAAATCTGGCTATAAACCGATTTTCATCCGGAGCAATTCACGGAAGCCTAACGCAGGGAATCCGTGACCGAATCATGGAGCAATTTCGTGAAGGACATATCAATATTTTGGTTGCCACAGATTTAGCTGCAAGAGGAATCGATGTTAAAGAAATTTCATATGTTGTAAACTATCATTTGCCAGATGCTTACGAAACGTATGTTCACCGAAGCGGAAGAACTGCCAGAGCAGGAGCAAAGGGACTTTCGCTGACCGTTTTGCAGGAAGAAGAAGTTTTTGAAATTGCTGATTTTGAAAGAGAACTTGGTCTGAAATTCTCAAAATTTCAAAAACCATCTGCATTAAGTATCGAGGAAAATAATACTCTTTTGTGGGCAAAACAAATCTTTAAAACAAAACCCAATCACGATATTTCGACAGACTTAAAAACAAAGGTAAAAACCGTTTTTCATCATCTTACAAAAGATGAACTGATAGAAAAATTGTTAGCTAATTATGTCCTACAAAACAAGATAGAAGTAACCGAAAAGCCTGTTAAAAAATTCAAAAAGTAGTAAATATGACATTTGTCATTGCATATTAAAGTTGTATATTTATAAGGAATTATTTTATAATCCTTCCTAATATCAACATATATGAAAATAGTCATAATAGGAGGCGGTTTTGCAGGAATAAATCTTGCAAAAGAGCTTGTAAACCAGCCTCAGATACAAGTAACACTTGTAGACAAAAACAATTATAATTTTTTCCCTCCGCTTATATATCAGGTTGCAACGGCTTTTTTGGAGCCGTCAAGCATCAGCTACCCATACAGAAAATTTTTTGCCGGTAAAAAGAATCTTCAGTTTCGTTTAGGTGAACTGCAGTCTGTTGTTCCTGCCGAAAATAAAATTATTTTAAACAACGGCGTATTAGACTATGATTATCTGGTATTTGCCACCGGAGCAGAAACCAGCTATTTTGGAATGGAAAACGTAATGAAAAATGCCATCCCGATGAAAACCTTAAATGATGCCATCGAAATGCGTAACACATTACTTAAAAATCTCGAAAAAGCCGCTATTTGCAAGGATATGCGTAAACGTCGTAAACTATTGACAATTGTTGTTGCCGGAGGAGGGCCAACAGGAGTTGAAGTATCCGGAATGTTTGCCGAAATGAGAAAAAATATCCTCCTTAAAGAATATCCTGAATTAGACACCTCTGCCAGCAACGTATATTTAGTAGATGGAGGCGATGCACTGCTGGCTCCAATGAGCAAAGAATCTCAAAAAGATACTTACGAAGCCTTGACAAAATTGGGCGTAGTTGTAAAACTAAATACCAAAGTTGTCGATTATGTAGATGATACCGTATTTTTTGAAAATGGCGAAACCATTAAAACCAAAAACTTAATCTGGGCTGCCGGGGTTTCGGCTAAAATTTTCGAAGGAATTCCGCAGGAAAGTTACGGACGCGGCCGACGCATGGCTACAGATCAATATAATAAAGTAAACGGATTAGATAATATTTATGCCATTGGCGATACTGCGATTTTATCAGGAGATCAAAATTTTCCGGGTGGTCATCCGCAGGTGGCACAGGTGGCAATTCAGCAGGGATTGAATCTGGCAAAAAACTTTAAAGCCATGATTAAAAATCAGCCGTTGAAACCATTCGTGTACAAGGACAAAGGTTCTATGGCAATTATCGGGAAAGCAAAAGCTGTGGTAGATCTGCCAAGTCCAAAATGGCACTTTAAAGGATTCTTTGCCTGGGTTATCTGGTTGTTTATCCACCTAATCTCATTAATAACGTACAGAAACCGATTAAATACATTTTGGAACTGGATGGTCGCTTATTTCGCAAGAGATCAGTCTCTTAGAATGATCATCAGACCGGATAAGAGAAACTAAAGACTTCGTAAATTCAAATTTTTAAAATTCCAAATTCCAATGGATTGTCTTATAAATTTCAAATTATAAAATCTAAATACGAATAAAAAAGCCAGAATTTTAAACTCTGGCTTTTTTGTATTATTTCCAAATATATTGAAACTTGCAATTTTAGTATTGGAATTTGGAATTTCAAATATTGGAATTTTAAAAAATTTAGTGCCCAATCATTACATCATCATTTCCGCTCAATTCTACTTTATTCTTTATAAATCGTTTTCCGATATTTAAAACAATAAATGCCGTAATCGTCGTTGTTGTCATAATGGCAACCATTGGCGTAACCGAATCTTTTACAAAAACTCCAATCGCAAAAGAAGCTAAAGCTCCAAGCCCTAACTGAATAGCACCCATTAAAGCAGAAGCGCTTCCGGTATTTTTGGCAAATGGCGCAAGCGTCAATCCGGCTGTGTTTGGATTTGAAATTCCCAGACAGGCCAAAAACAGAAACAACATTATTATAGTTTCATATAAACCCAAAAGATCATTTAAAGCCAAAATCAGGAAAATAATACTGATAACCGATTGCGAAATCAAAGCGCCAAAAATCATCTGCTGGCTCGAAAAACGTTTTAAAAGCATGGAATTCAGCTGACTGGAACCTATAAAACTAACCGACATAAAAGCAAAAATCCATCCGTATGCCTTAGCATCTACCCTATAGATATCCATAAAAATGATAGGGGAGGCCGCTACATACGAAAATAGGCCCGAAAAAGCGATTGCTCCGGTAAAGGCGTACGTAAAAAACTGCGGTTCTTTTAGCACCTTTAAAAAATTACTGATAATAGGTTTTGGTTTTAATGAAATCGAAGTATCAGGTTTGTAGGTATTTGGCAATCCAATTTGCGACGCCGCCAGAATAAAAATTCCCATACACATCAGGATCAGGAAAACCATGTGCCAGCCTAAATCTTCTGTTACATAACCGCCAACTGTAGGCGCCAGCATCGGCGAAAGCCCAACAACAAGCATTAATAACGAAAATACTTTTGGAATATCTTTTACAGGAAATAAATCACGAACCATGGCAACCGAGGCAACTGTAGCTGCACAGCTCCCAACAGCCTGAACAAAGCGAAGAAAGATAAACGAATCAATATCAGTTACATAAATACAGCCCAACGAAGCCAGAATATAAACCGTAAGACCAATAAATAAAGGCTTTTTGCGTCCAAAACGATCTAAAAGCGGTCCGTAAAGTAATTGTCCGGCAGAAATCCCGATAAAATAGCTGGATAAACTCATCGAAACTTTGGCGACTGTGGTATTTAAATCCTTTGCAATATCCGAAAAACCAGGTAAATACATGTCGATTGAAAATGGTCCTAGTGCTGTTAATGAACCTAAAATAAGGATAAGTTTGAAATATTTTTTTGTTGTCATTTTCTTAAAAAAACGCTTTAAATTTTCTGCAAAGGTAAAGATTTCATATCTTGTTATAGTATTAAATGCATTTTAATAACTAAAACAAAACATTATTAATCTTAAAAAGTAAGAATTATGAAGAAGTATATTTTGTTATTATCTATTATTTTCACCTCAGTTTCATTTGCACAAACAGTTACATCAAAAAAGGAAGATGTAAATGTCGAACAGTATGATTTGATTCAAAAAGTCAACAAATATTATCCGGACATTACGGTTAACAAAACAATTACAAATTTTTATGTCGACGGAAAAATTATCGATTCACAGCAGGAATTTGATCTTTCGGGATCTAAATTCTCAAGCTATAAAATAGGAATCGAACCGGATAACAAAAAATTGCTGTTTGAATATGTTTCTGATGAAACCGGAAAAGTCTACGGCGATGTTTCTGTCTTTAAAGGAAATCTGCTTCGAACTACGTTTACAGACAAAACCAATCAGATTGAAGTTTCACTTAACGGAAAATCTGTTTATTTGAAAAAATTAAAATAGATTAAAAAAATCCAATAAGGCCAGAATCTTAATTCTGGCTTTTTTGTTTCTATCCGCAATATTAAAACTCAAAATTAAATTTTATTTCGTTTATTTGATAAACAATTCAGCGCTTTTTTAAATCTATGAGAAAAATTATTTTATTACTGATTTTAATCAGCTTTCCGTCGTATTCGCAAATCAATAAGCTGACCGGCACTTGGGGATCTCAAAAATGTAAAAATTGTAAGAAAGAATATTTCTTTAAAATTACAATTGCACAGTCTAATTATAAGATTTCAGGAACTGCCGAAGTTACCAGTGAACACAAAGAACTAAATTCCGGAGTTTTGGATGTTACAGGACATGTGTATCCAATGGGCGACAGAGCCCAAATAAAACTAATAGATAAAAACGGAGTAACTTACGGAGCTTATTTAATTGTAGAAGACGACATATTGCAATTTACAAAACGCGGCAATCATGACATAGTGCCAAGTGAAGTGATAATGAAGAAATTATACGAATAAAACCTTATTTTATAAGCTTTTCCAGTTTCTCAATCATTTCTTTTTGCTGCTCAAGCATACGCTCGTAAAGTTCTACCATTTTATCTAAAGGATTAAACGTACAATTGAAATTTGCCTGAGAACCATCAGTAAAAGTATTTGCAACAGCACTATCGTGAAAAGTATTGGCTATTATATTAATTGCTGAATCTTCATCAAAATTCTCTATAGCTTCAACAGGCACTTTCAGAATTCTAGCTACCTGTTCTAAAATATTATTTTCAATCAATTCCTTTTGTTCCAAAAGAGAAATTTTCTTTTGGTTCCAATCTTCACCTAATTCATAAGCAAGGGCTTCTTGTTTTATGCCCAGCATTTCACGGAAACGCTTTATATTTCTGCCTTGATGTATTATTTTCTCTGTCATATTGATGTTTGTCCTAAGTGTCAAATATAGGATTTTTAGTTATAATAATTATGGTAAACTAATAAATGATGTATTCTAAATTATCCTTTATTGAAGATAAAATAGATAAATTTAATTATTAATCCTTTGAAAAATAAGGATCAATAGATGATCTAGTGCCAACGATATTTTGACCATATAAAAAGTTTAAATCGTCTGAATATATTTGAGAAAAATCTAAACGAATCTTTTTACCTCTAGAAGAATTAGGAGCATCCTGAGTTACGATAGAATGAGGTTCTACGTTTTTAAAAAGCACACTTTCTGTTTTATAACAACTTCCATTGTCGATAATGTAGCAAACGTCAACATAAGCATTATCGACTATATAATCAGAATCATTTTCAAAAGAAATTTGTAAATTCTCAATACCTCCAATTTCATAGTAATCAAATTTATTATTACTGACTTTAAAGTAAATACTCCAATTATTTCTAATATCTCTATTCTTAATAGTTAAACCTGCTTCTTCTTCTCTAGACCTAACAATTGAATCTACGTGTTTCTCAACATCTATTTCACCAACTTCAGTATTATAATTATCAGTAGGTCGAGAGTTGATAAAAGACAAGGAAATTAGAATAATAAGAACACTTACTAATCCAATCAAAATTTTTAATAAAGTTTTTTTTTTCATGTGGTATTATTTTGTGAGGTTATCGTTATTAAATATTTCCAAATATAATACCAATAATTTTATACTTTTGATTTTATAAAGAAAAATTTATATTTATGAAAATAGAAAGATTTAATAAGTTTAGAATTAAAAAAGAATTAAGAATGGCGTTACTAAAAGTATTAGAAGTGAAGTATCATTTATCTTATGATACAAAAGAAGGATCAGAAGATTTTGCAAATCATAATGAAGCAAGAAATTATGTATTGTGTGTGTTGATAAAATCAGGTTGTGTATCAATTGAATCATTTAACAATTCAAGCTTAATTATAACATACAGCGACAAGTACAAAAATCCTGATGATTTATTCGCAATTTTAAGTAAAGATCTAAAATCTAGGTTTAACTATTCGATATCATTAATAGCAAAAAGTAGTACTTCTAGACATTTTGAGTCGCATAATCCAAGAAAAGATCTTAATAGCAATCTCCAAGATGATTTACAAAAACTTGATTGTAAAAAATATCAATAATAATTTAAACATTGATTACGCATTGCTATAAAAGAATAAATAATTATACCTTAAAAAATAACCCTTTCTAAATTAATACAAAGGCTTATTTATTATATAATCTCGAGAAATATAATTACCGTTTTATGGTTATAAATTTCGCGTATTTGCAGAATATTTTTTTCTTGAGCCAAATATGCGATTTTTAGCATTCGTCAAAATCGAATATTTAAAAGCAAATAATTTATTTTTTCAAATATTGAATTTTTAATGGCAAATGATACAGCTTCAAATTTCGCGTATTTCAAAAATATTCTTTTCTTTGACCAAATATGCGATTTTTAGCTTTCGTCAAAATCGAATATTTAAAAGCAAATATTTTATATTTTCAAATATCGGATTTTTGATGACGAATGATACAGCTTCAAATTTCGCGTATTTCAAAAATATTCTTTTCTTTGACCAAATATGCGATTTTTAGCTTTCGTCAAAATCGAATATTTGAAAAGAAATATTTTATATTTTCAAATATCGGATTTTTGATGACGAATGATACAGCTTCAAATTTCGCGTATTTCTAAAATTTTTTTTTCTTTGGCCAAATATGCGATTTTTAGCGTTCGTCAAAAATCGAATATTTGAAAGCAAATAATTTATTTTTTCAAATATCGAATTTTTGATGCATAATGAATGGTGCAGTTTTAAAATTCGACATATTTATGAAACTCGTTAGTGTGTCAAACAGACAAATAATTGTAACTGATTGTAAGCAGGAAAGTGAGGCTTCAAAAAACAACAGAGGAAATCTGAAATGAAAAATAACTATAATTGAGATTCCGGATAAAATTATAAAGAGAAACAATTATATAAAGAATCAAATGTTTAAAAATGAATAAAATAGCTCATTTCTGCAGTATTCTATTTGAACTATAATTTATATTATGTAAAATAGAAAATTATAGAAACTCCTGCACAATCAATCATTCTGATATTCGTTCTTAGTACTAACGATTCTTTGTTAATGATTAATTGAGCACTAATTCAAAACCAAATCTCCTACTTGTTTCGTAAATAATTTTTTTTTTATAGAACTATAAATCAAATAATTATGTAACTTTAAAAAAAGTAAAAAGCTTTTCGAAGCCTTGAATTCAGTAAATCTTAACATTTATTTAAAATATTTAGATTCTGAACAACTTGCTTTCATTGTAAGACTTTATTTTCTTATTTTTACATTCGATACTTTAAAAAAATTATCAACTATTATGAATACAATTGCTGAGCATATTGCAGATTTTTTAAAAGAATACCCGCCATTTGATAATTTAACTTTTCAGGAATTATCAGATATCGCGACCAATATTCGTGTTATTAACTTAGAAAAGCATGCAGTACTGTTTCAAAATAATGACCCGCTGCACGACAGTTTTTACGTTGTGGCTTCTGGTGTAATTAATTTAACCACGATTGCCGATGCTGAGGAAACGATTATAAACAAATGTCACGAAGGTGATATTTTTGGCCTGCGTCCGTTTTTTGCCAAGAATAACTACATGATGACGGCAAAAGCGCGCGAAGAAACTATTATCTACGCTATTCCAATCGCTGTTTTTAGACCTTTTGTGGCTAATAACTCAGATGTGCTGAACTTTTTACTGGAAAGTTTTGCAATGAATTCCAGACATACAAAAGATAATGCGCGTTCTAACGGAAAATTAGATACCGACAATGGTTTTCTGGATCATCAGTCTGAAATACAATACATTCAGTCGCTTACTTATAACAAAACGCCATTGACTACTGAGTCTCATCATATTGTAAAAGATGTTGCAATCCTGATGACGGAATCAATGGTTGATAATATTGTAGTCTGCGAAAAAAATAATCCTATTGGTATTGTAACCAATGCCGATTTATCGTCTAAAATTGCAACCGGACGTTATCCTATTACCGAAACTATCGACAAAATTATGTCGTCGCCTGTTGTTACCGTAATCGAAAATGTTTCTTTGGCCGAAGCACAGCTGCTTATGCTAAAATACAATGTTTCGCATTTGTGTGTTACCAAAGACGGTACAAATAAATCTGCTGTAAGAGGAATTATTTCTGAACACGATCTTATTGTGGCTCAAGCCAGTAACCCTGGTGTATTAATTAAAGAGATTAAGCGTTCACAACTGCCAAAAGACTTAAAACAAATTCGTGATCGATTGTCTGATTTAATTCAGAATTCGATTCAGAAAAATATACCAATTTCTCACGTCAGTAATATTGCCAGCGAAATTAATCTTGCTATTATAAAACGTGCTGTCGAATTGTCTATTTTAGATTTAGGCTCACCTCCCGCCCGTTACGCTTGGTTAAGCATTGGTAGTCAAGGACGTAAGGAACAACTTTTACTTACAGATCAGGACAGCATTTTGATTTTTGAAGATGTTGCACCGGAGAAATACCGCGAAGTAAAAGATTATTTCTTAAGAATGGCAAAACGAACAACGGCTATTCTCGAAAAAGTAGGCTACGAATACTGCCCTAACGGACATATGGGAAGCAATATGTTATGGTGTAAATCATTGAGTGACTGGACAAAACAATACAACAACTGGATGAATACTCCTGGTGAAAACAGCAATGATTTGAGCAGTATTTTCTTTGATTATGAGATCGTTATTGGTGAACCAAAAATTGAAGAAGTAATAGAAAATGTAGTTTTCAAAAATGCGGTAAACAACACATTATTTTTTGACTTTTTAGGAAATGATGCTTTAAAAAGAAATTCCCCTTTGAATTTCTTCAAAAAATTTATTGTTGAAGAAGAAGGTCCGCATAAAGATAAATTTGATATTAAAACACGTGCTCTTATGCCGTTAATTGACAGTGCTCGTTTATTGATATTAAGTGCAAATATCAAAGGAATTCAGAATACGTATTTAAGATTCAAACAATTGGCTATTAGCGATTCTAAAAATTCCGAAATCTACTTAAGCTGTGCCGAAGCATTTCTGACACTTTCAAAGTTCAGGACTGTTGAAGGACTGAAAAATGATGATTCCGGACAATATATTAATTTAAGAGAAATGTCTAAAACAGACAAAGAAAAGTTAAAAAGTGCTTTAACTCCGATGAAAGATCTTGAGGAATTAATAAAGAGTAAATTTCAACTTACACAATTCTCGTAAACATGCTGGACTGGATTAAAAATATTAGTAAGGAACACCCCGAATTCTGGAAAGAATATTTAACAAAATTTGACGCAAAGCCAAACAAATTTGTGGTTTTGAGTACCGAAACTTCAGGTTTGAACCCAAACAAAGATGTTATTTTGTCTTTGGGTGCTTTTTCGGTTATTGATGACAGTATTGTAATTAAAGAAAATTTTGAAGCTGTTTTGCTTCAGTATAAATTTTTGGAAGATCACGGACTTTCGAATGAATTTATTATCGAAAGCAAAATGACCAGAATGCCGGAACCGGAAGCTATTGAAGCGTTTATCAATTTTATTGGAAATGCCGTTCTTGTTGGACATCATATTAATTTTGACATTGAAATGCTGAATGCTGCCCTGGAACGCCTTGACTGCGGCCGACTAAAAAATGAAGCGCTTGATATTGATGTAATGTACAGAAAACTTACAGATATTAATGACAAGCAGTTTTCGCTGAACGATTTATGCGAAATTTATAAAATCCCAAAAAGTGACCGAAATTCATCTGCCGAAGATGCGTACAAAATTGGATTGCTATTTTTAAAATTAAAATCTCGCTTAGGAATTAAATAAATTAATTTTAGATTTTAGATTTTAGATTTATTCTTCGCTTCGCTCAGAGTTCACTTGTCGAACTATATAAAAAATGCCTCTTAAATTTAAGAGGCATTTTGTTTTTATGTTTTAAGAATTTTAAGCTATTCTGTCTTTCATGATTTGTTCTACTACTTCCGGATTCAACAAAGTTGAAGTATCTCCAAAGTTAGAGAAATCACCTTCGGCAATTTTACGTAAAATTCTACGCATAATTTTTCCGGAACGTGTTTTTGGCAATCCTGAAACAAACTGAATTTTATCCAGTTTTGCAATTGGCCCAATGTGATCCGCAATATACTGATTGATCTCTTTGGTCAGGTTTGTTCTGTCTCTGACTTCTCCGGTTTCTTTTAGAATAACAAAACCATATAAAGCATTTCCTTTAATATCATGCGGGAATCCAACAATCGCAGACTCGGCAACCGCAGGGTGTTCGTTAATAGCATCCTCAATTGGAGCTGTTCCAAGATTATGTCCTGAAACAATTACAACGTCATCTACTCTACCCGTAATTCTGTAATATCCAACTTCGTCTCTTAGAGCACCGTCTCCTGTAAAATATTTTCCAGGGAAAGCAGAGAAATACGTTTCTTTGTAACGATCGTGATTACCCCAGATTGTTCTGGCAATACCCGGCCATGGGAATTTAATACACAAACTTCCAACCACTTGGTTTCCTTCGATTTCATTACGTTTTTCATCCATCAAAACAGGCTGAATTCCCGGTAATGGCAATGTAGCGTAAGTTGGTTTTGTAGGTGTAACAAATGCAATTGGCGAAATCATGATTCCGCCGGTTTCTGTCTGCCACCAGGTATCAACCACCGGACATCTTTTATCTCCTACGTGGTCATTGAACCAGTGCCATGCTTCTTCGTTAATAGGTTCTCCAACTGACCCAATAACTTTTAGAGATTTTAGAGGATATTTTTGAATATAATCTAAGCTTTCTTTTGCTAATGAACGAATTGCTGTTGGCGCTGTATAGAATTGTGTGATTTTATGTTTTTCGATAATATCCCAAAAACGGCTGAAATCAGGATAAGACGGCACTCCCTCAAAAATTACAGTTGTTCCTCCATTCAATAATGGTCCGTACAATATGTATGAGTGTCCGGTAATCCAGCCAATATCTGCAGTACACCAGAAAATATCATTTTCTTCGTGGCTGAATACATTTTTAAAAGTATAAGCTGTATATACCATGTACCCTGCTGTAGTATGCACCATACCTTTTGGCTTTCCTGTTGATCCTGAAGTATATAAGATAAATAACGGATCTTCGGCATCCATAATTTCAGCAACACTGTTATCCAGAGCTGCGTCTAATAATGGCTGTAACCAAATATCACGGCCTTCTCTCATTGCTACTTCAGTTTTTGTTCTTTTTACAACTAAAACTGTAGAAACAGACGGGCAGGTTTCAAGAGCTTCATCAACAATGGCTTTTAAGTCGATTGTTTTATTTCCTCTGTAACCGCCATCAGATGTGATTACCATTTTGCATTCGCAGTCAATAATTCTTGCTGATAATGCAGAAGCAGAAAATCCTGCAAAAACTACAGAGTGAATTGCCCCAATTCTGGCGCAGGCTAAAACAGCAACTGCAAGTTCCGGAATCATTGGCAGATAGATACATACGCGGTCTCCTTTTGTAATTCCCTGATCGCGAAGAACATTCGCCATTTTAGAAACTCGCTCGTATAATTCGTTATAAGTTATGTGTAATGCTTCTTCAGAAGGATCATTCGGTTCAAAAATAACAGCCGTTTTATCTCCTCTTTTGCTTAGATGTCTATCAATACAATTTTTAGTAATATTTACTTTTGCATCAGTAAACCATTTCACTTCGGCATCGGCCATATTAAAATCAACAACCTTTTCCCACTGTTGATACCATGTAAAATTTTCTTCAGCAATTTTTCCCCAAAACTTTCTCGGCTCCCTTATGGACTTATTGTAATGTTTAAAATATTGTTCTAAATTTTCTATTTTATAATAACTCATAGTTTTGTTGAATTTTTTTATAAATGTATTAAATCTGCTTCTATTCTTAAAATTATTTAATTCATTAATTATATTAAAAAAATGAACATTATTAACAAAATGTTATTTTTTTTAAAGTTTATCCTAAAAAAAGAGGATTTATCGCCAAAAAGTGAATCACAAAAAAGGCGCGATAAATGAATATCACACCTTTTAATTTAACAAATTTCAATAACAATTAATTTTGTAATTCTGCATTACAATATTCTATCTATTTCGAAAATAGCAGCATCATTATTAATTAAAACAGAAATTTAAACAAAGCATATTTTTGTTTAAAAACATGCCCCTTTTATAGGGATTAGCTTCACTTAACTTACTTGTATATTTGAAGTTAAGTGAATGCAATATGCATCTATATCCATTTACTTTAATAAGTGCTTACTAATTCAAAATATTAACCTAAAACATTGATACAGAGCAAATTTCACTAAAAAATAAGTGAAAATTCCCAAATTTATTATCCAATTTTTTTCATTGCGGTCATAGACTCTCTTAACCACGCTCCTACTTCTTCGATAGGGTGCTGGCGGATTTCTTTATTAACAGCAATTAAAACAGTATTGTCTACTCCGTTTGAAGTTGAAAACGGTTTTCCAATAATATTAGTATCCACTTTCTTCATGAATTCAGTCAACAATGGCTTACATGCATGATCAAACAAATAACATCCGTACTCAGCGGTATCAGAAATTACACGGTTCATTTCGAATAATTTCTTTCTTGCAATTGTGTTTGCAATTAATGGTAATTCGTGTAATGACTCGTAGTAAGCTGATTCTTCGATAATTCCTGCTTCTGTCATAGTTTCAAAAGCTAACTCTACACCTGCTTTTACCATAGCAATCATTAAAACTCCATTGTCAAAATATTCCTGCTCAGAAATTGGAGCTTCCTGCGGTGCTGTTTTTTCGAAGTTAGTTTCTCCTGTAGCCGCTCTCCATTTTAATAAGTTAACATCGTCGTTAGCCCAGTCAGCCATCATAGTTCTTGAGAATTCTCCAGAAATGATATCGTCCTGGTGTTTTTGGAATAACGGACGCATAATGTCTTTTAATTCCTCAGCCAATTCGTATGCTTCAATTTTTGAAGGATTATTTAAACGATCCATCATATTTGTAATACCACCGTGTTTCAAAGCTTCAGTGATAGTTTCCCATCCGTACTGAATTAATTTTGAAGCATAAGCAGCATCGATTCCTTTTTCAACCATTTTATCAAAACACAAAATAGATCCAGTTTGAAGAAGACCACAAAGAATAGTCTGTTCTCCCATTAAATCTGATTTTACCTCTGCTACGAAAGAAGATCTTAAAACTCCTGCTCTGTGTCCTCCAGTTGCTACAGCGTAAGCTTTCGCCTGATCTAAACCTAATCCGTTTGGATCGTTTTCAGGGTGAACCGCGATAAGTGTTGGCACACCAAAACCTCTTTTGTATTCTTCACGAACCTCAGAACCAGGACATTTAGGAGCACACATAATAACTGTGATATCTTTACGAATCTGCATTCCTTCTTCGACAATATTAAAACCGTGAGAATAAGCCAAAGTTGAATCTTGTTTCATTAATGGCATAATTGCATTAACTACAGAAGTGTGTTGTTTATCCGGAGTTAAGTTGCAAACTAAATCAGCAGTTGGAATCAATTCTTCATACGTACCAACTGTAAATCCGTTTTCAGTTGCATTTTTATATGAAGCTCTCTTTTCAGCAATTGCATCTGCACGCAATGCATAAGAAATGTCTAAACCAGAATCTCTCATATTTAAACCTTGATTCAAACCTTGTGCACCACAACCAACAATAACAACTTTTTTTCCTGCTAATGCTGCAATTCCGTCTGCAAATTCTGACTGCTCCATAAATTCGCAAACTCCTAGTTGCTCTAATTGTAATCTAAGTGGTAATGTGTTGAAATAATTTGCCATTTTGTTTTAAAATATTTAATGAAATGAAATTTAATAATTAATTTGTATATAAATGATTGTGATGATGTTATATCACATTTTATTTTTTTATTTGAAGGTTTCTAACAATGCCGAAATCTCCATTTTTTGTTTTGAAACCGAAATTCTTCCAGAACGTACAAACTGCATGATTCCATATGGCTTGAATTTTGCGTACAATTCCTCAATTTCTGATCGTCTTCCTGATTTTGAAATCACGAAGAAATCTCTTGAAACAGTTACAATTGTCGCCTGGCTTTCTTTGATGATATTCTGAATTTGTTTTTCGTCAAACAACAAACTTGAAGCGATTTTGAACAATGCATTTTCAAGATAAATTGTTTCTTCATCTGTATGATAAAATGCTTTTATAACCTCAATTTGCTTTTCAATCTGTCCTACGATATTCTGAACCCATTTCTCTGTAGTATTTACTACGATGATAAATCTTGAAACATTCTCTATTTCTGATTCAGAAACATTTAGACTTAGTATATTAATGTGACGCTTTAAGAATATACCTGATATTCTGTTTAATAAACCCACGTTATTTTCTGAGTATACCGATATGGTAAATGTTTTATCTTCCATGTTGTTTTTTAGTTTTTTTAGTTTCAGGTTTCACGTTCCAAGTTTTAAACTTGCAACCTGAAACATGAAACATGAAACCTTTTTTTAACTTAATCTAATTTCTGACACACAAGCTCCTGTTGGAATCATTGGGAAAACGTTGTTTTCTTTTTCAACAACGACTTCTAAGAAATAGGAATCTTTCGAAGCCAGCATTTCTGCAATAGCTACGTCAAGATCTTCTCTTTGTGTAACTTTTTTAGATTTGATATGATATCCTTCGGCAATGGCAATGAAATTTGGATTAATCATTCGGGTAGAAGCATATCTGTTATCAAAGAATAATTCCTGCCATTGGCGAACCATTCCTAAAAATTCATTGTTTAAAACCACGATTTTAACCGGAACTTCGGTTTGGAAAATCGTTCCAAGTTCCTGAATGGTCATCTGGAAACCACCATCGCCAATAATCGCAACTACTTCACGCTCTGGTTTACCCATTTTAGCACCAATTGCTGCAGGAAGTGCGAATCCCATAGTTCCTAAACCTCCTGAAGTAATATTACTTTTAGTCGAATTGAACTTAGCGTATCGGCAGGCAAACATTTGGTGCTGACCAACATCAGAAACAATAATTGCGTCTCCATTTGAATGTTTGTTGATCATTTCAATAGTTTCTCCCATTGAAATTCCTTTGCCGTTTGTTGGATTTAATTCTTCTTTAATTACAGAATCGTATTCAACCTTACTTAATTCTTTAAACTCATTATGCCATGCATCGTGAGATTTTGCCTCAAGAAGCGGTAATAAAGCTGCTAAAGATTCTTTTACATCTCCTAAAACAGCGATTTCTGTTTTAACGTTTTTATCAATCTCTGCCGGATCAATTTCGAAGTGAATCACTTTTGCCTGTTTAGCATAAGTACTTAATTTACCTGTAACACGATCATCGAAACGCATTCCGAAAGCGATTAAAACATCACATTCGTTTGTTAGTAAATTAGGCGCATAATTTCCGTGCATTCCTAACATTCCCACATTTAGCGGATGATCTGTTGGTAAAGCAGAAAGTCCTAAAATTGTCCATCCAGCCGGTATTCCTGATTTTTCGATTACTGCTTTAAATTCGGCTTCAGCCTGACCTAAAATAATTCCCTGTCCGAAAACAATGAAAGGTTTTTTAGCACTGTTGATTAAAGCGGCAGCTTCGGCAACTTTGTCAAGGTTTAATTTTGGAACCGGAACATAACTTCTTATCCCTGTGCATTTTTCGTAACTAAAATCAAACTCGTCAAACTGAGCGTTTTTAGTAATATCGACCAATACAGGTCCCGGACGCCCGGAACGTGCAATATAGAATGCTTTTGCGATAATTTCGGGAATCTGAGAAGCTTCAGTAACCTGAAAATTCCATTTTGTAACCGGAGTTGAAATTCCGATGATATCCGTTTCCTGAAAAGCATCAGAACCTAATAAATGTCTTCCAACTTGTCCAGTAATACAAACCAACGGTGTAGAATCGATTTGTGCATCAGCGATTCCGGTCACTAAATTGGTTGCTCCCGGTCCAGAAGTAGCGATTGCAACCCCTACTTTTCCTGTGGCTCTGGCATATCCCTGAGCGGCGTGGGTAGCGCCTTGTTCGTGACGCACCAAAACGTGGTGCAACTGGTCCTGAAATTTATATAATTCGTCGTAAACCGGCATTATGGCTCCTCCCGGATATCCATAAATTAAGTCTACTCCTTCTTCTAACAAACATCTGATAACGGCTTCTGCCCCTGATATTCTCATAGTATATTGTTTTTTCAATGTCAAAATTCAATTCCAAAATTCAATGGCAATGGTAAAATTCAATTTCAATTATAAATTTTAAATTGAATTTTTTATTTATTACTATTTGAATTTTGTTATTGTCATTGATATTGATTTTTGATATTATTTTAAAATTAATTATCGGTTACACATCCTGTTGATGCGCTTGAAACCGATCTGGCGTATTTAAGTAAAACTCCTCTGTCGACTTTTAAAGGCGGCTTAACCCATGCTGCTTTTCTTGCTGCAAATTCCTCGTCAGATATTTTCAGGTCGATAGTATTTTTTACAGCATCGATAGCGATTAAATCTCCATCTTTTACAAGTGCAATACCACCTCCGTCATAAGCCTCTGGTGTTACGTGTCCTACCACGAATCCGTGCGAACCTCCGGAGAATCGGCCGTCTGTGATTAGTGCACAGCTGCTTCCTAATCCGGCTCCAATGATGGCAGATGTAGGTTTTAGCATTTCCGGCATTCCCGGACCACCTTTTGGCCCGCATCCTCTAATGACGACTACATTACCTGGTTTAATCTTTCCGGCCTGAAGTCCCGGAATTACTTCAAATTCACCTTCAAATACTACAGCCGGTCCTTCGAAATATTCTCCTTCTTTTCCGCTGATTTTTGCTACAGCACCTTCAGAAGCAAGATTTCCGTATAAAACCTGAATATTTCCTGTTGGTTTTAACGCTTTTTGAATTTCATGAATTACTTCTTGTCCGTCTTGTAAATCCGGAGTTGAAGCTAAGTTTTCAGCAACTGTTTTCCCTGTTACCGTTAAACAATCTCCGTGAATAAGTCCTACTTTTAGTAAATATTTCATTACCCCCGGAATACCTCCAACTTCGTGAATATCTTCCATCATATATTTACCGCTTGGTTTCATATCGGCAAGAACAGGCGTTCTGTCGTTAATAGCCTGAAAATCATCAAGAGTAATGGTAATTCCAACAGAATGTGCCATTGCAATTAAGTGCATAACAGCGTTTGTAGAACCTCCTAAAACAGCTACAATTGTAATAGCGTTTTCGAAAGCCTTACGAGTCATAATGTCTCTTGGCTTAATATCTTTTTCTAATAAAATTTTGATCGCTGCTCCGGCAGCAAGACATTCGTCTCTTTTTTCCTGGCTTAAAGCCGGATTAGAAGAACTGTATGGCATACTCATACCTAATGCTTCGATTGCAGAAGACATCGTATTTGCGGTATACATACCACCGCAGGCACCAGCACCCGGGCAGGCATTTTGAATAACACCTTTAAAATCTTCCGGAGTAATTTCGCCTTTTACTTTTTTTCCTAAAGCTTCAAAAGCAGAAACAATGTTTAAAGATTCTCCTTTCCATTTTCCTGAGTGTATTGAACCTCCGTAAACCATCATTGACGGACGGTTTAATCTTCCCATTGCGATTAACGCTCCGGGCATATTTTTATCGCAGCCGGGAATAGCAATAATACTGTCGTACCACTGTGCTCCGGCAACAGTTTCGATAGAATCTGCAATTACATCTCTGGAAACCAAAGAATAACGCATTCCTTCGGTTCCATTTGAAATTCCGTCACTAACGCCAATAGTATTAAAAATAAGTCCGACCAGATCAGCATCCCAAACACCTTTTTTAACATCCTGAGCTAAATCATTTAAGTGCATGTTGCAGGTATTTCCGTCGTAACCCATGCTGACAATACCTACTTGTGCTTTTTTCAAATCTTCTTCAGTTAAACCAATTCCGTATAACATGGCTTGCGCCGCAGGTTGTGTCTGATCTTGGGTGATGGTCTTGCTGTACTTATTTAATTCCATTATTGTCTTGTTTTTTTACTTTATTTTTATTCAAAAAAAAACCTTCCAGTATTTGGAAGGTTTGTAATATAGTTTTTCAATTATATTTATACCATTCCCGCTGCAGATGTGCTGAACACATTGACAACAACGACAGAAGTGATAATAATTGAGATTTGCATTTCTTTATTTTTTTAGTGTTACAAAAGTACAAAAACTTTAAGAACTAAAAAAATAAAATCTCAACATTTTCAATACTTCTTGTTATTTAATTCATTATTTTAATAAAAAATCTAAACTATTGTCGATTGACCAATCGAAACATTATCATTATTAAAATACAACAGATCATCTTTGCTGAAAATGAAATTAGAAACAAACTCTCCTACTTCATTTGTACCAAATTTTGAATCCGGTTTTAAATCAACTGTAACCACTTCGTATTCAATTGCTTTTTCTATTGCTTTATGAATCATTTCAGCTTCTGTAAACAATCCGAAATGTTCCAAAAGCATTGCTGCCGATAAAATAGAAGCGATTGGGTTGGCAATATTTTTTCCTTTTGCCTGAGGATATGATCCGTGGATAGGTTCGAAAAGCGCATTATTTTCACCTAATGATGCCGAAGCCAATAAACCAATCGAACCTGTAATGACGCTGGCTTCATCTGATAAAATATCGCCAAATAAATTCTCAGTTAAAATCACATCAAATTGTTTTGGATTTAAAATCAGCTGCATTGCCGCATTATCTACAAATAAGAAGTCTAAGATTACATCAGGATAATTTTCTCCTACTTTCTGAACCACTTTTCTCCACAATCTTGAAGTTTCCAAAACATTCGCTTTGTCAACCATTGTAAGCTTTTTGCGTCGGTTTTGCGCTTGTTTAAAAGCTAAATGCGCAATTCTGGTGATTTCTTCTTCTGAATACTCACATAAATCTGAAGCATGTGTACCCTCTTCATTTAATGTTTTAGCTCCAAAATAAGCACCGCCGGTTAATTCTCTGAAAATAGTAAAATCAGCTCCTTCAATAATTTCTCTTTTTAAAGGAGAAGCACCTACTAATGCTTTATAAGGTTTTATAGGGCGAATGTTCGCAAACAAACCTAATTCTTTACGAAGTTTCAACAATCCCTGCTCCGGACGAACTTTTGCATTTGGATTATTATCGTATTTTGGATCTCCAATAGCACCAAATAAAACAGCATCAGTATTCAAACAAAGATTTAAAGTCTGCTCCGGGAGCGGATTTCCGGTTTTGTCAATGGCGATCGCTCCCATGAGAGCTTCTTCAAAAACAAATTCATGATTGTACACTTCACCAATAGCATACAATGCTTTCTTGGCTTGTGCAATAACTTCCGGTCCAATTCCGTCTCCTGGTAAAACTGCTATTTTCAAATTCATAACGTCTCGTTCTTTATGATTTAAATCTTTGTTTGTTTTTTCTTTTTTATTCTATTCTGTTTACTCTATTTTCTATATTCTTTTTAATTAATTTCTGATCAATTCGCCTTCAATTTTAGAAGCTTCGATAATCTGATGAATATCAGCATCTACTACTTCTTTTTTAATATCGGCAAACTTTAAGAATTCAATATAAACAATGTCTAATTGTACTTTTGTAAGCTCGTAACCTACTTTTTTTGCACGGTAAGCTAATGCTGCTCTTCCGCTTCTTGCAGTTAAAATGATTGAAGATTCGTTTACACCAACATCAAGCGGATCCATTATTTCGTAAGTTGCTCTGTTTTTGATCACACCATCCTGATGAATTCCGGAACTGTGAGCAAAAGCATTTGCGCCAACGATTGCTTTGTTTGGCTGTACAATCATTCCCATACTTTCAGAAACTAAACGGCTCATTTCGTTTAATTCTCTTGTATTGATGTTAGTATCTAAATTTAAGTAAGGATGTTGTTTGAAAATCATTACCACTTCTTCAAGAGCTGTATTTCCTGCTCTTTCCCCGATACCATTAATAGTACACTCGATTTGTCTTGCACCATTAATAGCTCCTGCAATTGAGTTTGCAGTTGCCATTCCTAAATCATTATGACAGTGGCATGAAAGGATTACGTTTTCGATTCCTTTTACGTTTTCTTTTAAATATTTGATTTTTGCTCCGTATTCTTCCGGAAGACAATATCCTGTTGTATCAGGAATATTTAATACCGTTGCTCCGGACTTAATAACTTCTTCACAAACTTTTGCAAGGAAAGCATTATCTGTTCTGCCGGCATCTTCGGCGTAGAATTCTACATCTTCTACGTACGATTTTGCATGGGCTACAGCATATTTTGCTCTTGCAATAATATCTTCAGGCGTAGTTTGCAGTTTGTGGAGTATATGAGATTCTGAAGTTCCGATTCCGGTATGGATTCTAGGTTTCTTAGCATGCTTTAAAGCAGCTGCCGCAACATCAATGTCATTTTTTACGGCTCTTGTCAGTCCGCAGACGGTTGCATTTTCTACAATTTTACAAATCTCAGAGACCGATAAAAAATCGCCCGGACTTGACACAGGAAAACCGGCTTCGATAATATCAACTCCCATTTTGTCTAGTCGTTCTGCGATTACTAATTTTTGTTTAGTATCTAACTTGCATCCTGGGACCTGTTCACCGTCGCGTAAGGTGGTGTCAAAAATTTGAACTTTCTCTCTATTCATATTCATTTATTTAATGTAATTTCACATCTTGATAACAAATATATATTGTACTTCTTCAGCACGAAATTCATTTTAATGAAATTATACTGTGCATAACACAATTTATAACGAGTTAAATATTTAATAATCAATAAGTTATATTATTATTTTTTACAATGGCTAACCATCAAAAAGATTTCTTATTTGTGTTGATTAAATCACTTTCGAAATCTGAAAAAAGACAGTTTAAAATTTTTGCAAGCCGATTAGAGACAAGTTCGAACACTAAATTCATTGAATTGTTCAATATTCTGGACAGATCTGAAACCTACGATGAAAAACTGATTCTTAAGAGCGGCAGCATCAAAAAAGTACAGCTGTCTAACTTAAAATCATACTTATACAAACAAATCCTGGTAAGTATCCGTTTGAATATCCCAAGCCAGAACATTCGTTATCAATTGCGGGAACAGATTGATTTTGCGGTAATTCTATATAATAAAGGTCTTTATAAACAGAGTTTGAAAATTTTGGACAAAACCAAACAGCAGGCTCTTGAAAATGACGAAAAATACATGGCGTATGAAATTGTCGAATTCGAAAAACTGATAGAATCGCAATACATTACCCGAAGTATTCAGGGCCGTGCCGATGAACTGGTTGTTCAGGCCAAAGAACTGAATTACCGAAACACCATTTCTAGTAAATTATCCAATCTTTCGCTTCAGTTATACGGAATCATGCTGAAAACGGGTTACGTAAAAAGTGATGAGGAATATAAATATATAGACGATTATTTTAATAAACATATTGCCAAACTTGACGAAAGTAAGTTTGGTTTCAGGGAAAAGTATTGGTTTTACAACGCTAATCTTTGGCGAAGCTTTTTGGTTCAGGATTTTTTAGCGAGTTATAAATTTGCTTACAAATGGGTCAGATTATTTTATGATAATCCAAACATGATTTATCTGAACCCGGTTTTCTTTTTAAAAGGGAATCATTATTTTCTGGAATCGCTTTATATGTTGAAATACACGTCTAATTTCAAACGTTATCTTTCACTTTTAGAAGAAACTATCGAGGATGAAAAATTTCCGGTAAATGATAATATTGCGTCATTATCATTTTTATATGTGTATAACAACAAACTAAACCTGCATATTTTAGAAGGTACATTTGAAGAAAGCGAATATCTGATTCCTGAGATTCTGGAAAAATTAAAAATTCACAGCGAGCATCTGGACGAACATCACGAAATGTTGTTTTTCTACAAATTTGCTTCGATTTATTTTGGAAACGAAAAGTACAATGAGTGCATTAACTATCTTGATAAAATAATCAACAACAAGAACTTAACCATGCGTGAGGACTTATTGTGCTTTGCAAGATTGTTATCGCTTATTGCGCATTATGAATTAGGGAAAGACTATTACCTGGAGAATCATCTTAAAAACACGTATAAGTTTTTACTAAAAATGAATGATTTGCACGAGGTTCAAAAAGAAATCATCAAATTCCTGCGAAACCTAAACAATTTTTATCCTGCTGATATTAAAAAGGAATTCAAAAAAATGCATACCCGTTTTGTTGAACTTGAGAAAAATACCTACGAGAAAAGGGCTTTCTTATACCTTGATATTATTTCGTGGCTGGAAAGTAAAATTGAGAACAGAAAAATTGCCGATATAATTAAGGAGAAAGCGAAATTGAATAACCGATAAGGTTTGATCTGAAAGCTATCACACAATATTTGTCATTTCGAGGAACGAGACCCTAGCGATAGCGAACTGGCGAAGCAAATCACACACGAAACTCTACAAAAATTAGCTATTACTGTGGAGAAATACTAGTGCGATTTCTCCTTACGTCGAAATGACATACTTTATCTTTAAAAGTAAAAAAATCCCAAAATCCCGAGGCTTCGGGATTTTGGGATTTATATTTTGTATTTTAAAAAACTTATTCTACGATATTAGAAGTAGTAACATAGAAATCTTTATCAACTTCTACTTTTCTGTCTTCATTAGTAGTTTTTTCAGACTGCCATTCTGTTGTTGGTTTCAGCCAAGTTTCAACTCCGTTTAATTTCACTCTTACCGGCATATCAAATTTTGCAATACAATTTGTCCAGTGATACCCAAAAGTTCCATTTTTAAACATATATTCAAGAACCGGAATCTGAGTTGTTGTTAGATATTGAGCAAAAACTCTGTTAAAATTAATCCCAGACTGCTCATTAATATAATCCTGAATCTGTTTTGAAGTAACGGTTTGGTGATAAAAAGTTTTATTTAAACCTCTTAGAATTGATTTCCATTTTGCATCATCATTAATAATCTGACGCATCATATGCAGCATTGTCGCCCCTTTTGGATACATATCTCCTGAACCTTCGTGGTTTACATCATAATGTCCGATGATTGGAATATCATTCTGAATGTTTTTTCTGCATCCGATGATGTATTCTGCTGCTGCATCTTTTCCGTAATAATATTCAAGGAAAAGACTTTCTGAATAGTTTGTAAAACTTTCGTGAATCCACATATCTGCAATATCCTTATACGTAATATTGTTGGCAAACCATTCGTGCCCTGATTCGTGAATAATGATAAAATCAAATTTTAATCCCCAGCCTGTTCCGCTTAAATCACGTCCCAGATAACCATTTTTGTACTGGTTTCCGTAAGTTACAGAACTTTGGTGCTCCATTCCTAAATACGGAACTTCAACCAGTTTGTAGCTGTCTTCGTAAAACGGATACGGCCCAAACCAGTTTTCGAAAGCTTTCAGCATCTTTCCTGCATCTTTAAACTGCTCTTTTGCTAAAGCCAGATTATCTCTTAATACATAGTAACTACAATCTAAATTTCCTTTTTCGCCTTTAAAAACCTCAGAAAAATTAACGTAATCACCAATATTGATATTTACACCATAATTATTAATTGGATTCGAAACGTACCAATTGAATGTTTTTGTTCCGTCTTTTTCTTTTTTAACACTTTTTAATCTACCGTTTGAAACCTCAGTTAAATCACCCGGAACATTCACGCTGATTAACATATTCTCAACTTCATCGTACATGTGGTCTTTACACGGCCACCATACACTTGCGCCTAAACCCTGACAAGATGTAGCAATAAAATCTTTTCCGTTTTTATCTTTCTTCCATGAAAATCCGCCGTCCCACGGAGCTTTAACTGCTTCTTTTGGTTTCCCGTTAAAGAAAACCACAATTTCTTTTATATCACCCGGTTTTTGGTTTTCTGTCAAAGTAATAAAAAAAGCATTTCCGTCTCTTTCAAATTTTAATTCTTTACCATTCTGCGTTACTTTGGTAATATTCATTGGTTCCTGCAAATCGATCTGCATACGGTTATTCTCTGTTAAAACAGTATAACGAACCGTATTTGAACCTGATATTGATTTTTCAGCCGGATTAACCTTTACATTAAGGTGATAATATTTCAAATCCCACCAGGCTCTTTCTTTAGTGATGCTGCCACGTAAAGTATCCTGATGTGTAAAAACTGTTTCTGACTTATTCAAAAGTCCCTGAGCATTAGCGCTAAAACCAATTAATAAAGCAGTTAAAATGCTTCCAAAGTATTTTTTCATTAGCTGGAAATATAAAATAATAAGAATTTATAGAACTTAATCTGAAACAAATGTAATCATTCGAATTAAGTTTTTAATTTCTATTCTCTTAAAATTAATAGTGAAGTTCCTTTATTCTTCTTTATTTTAGCCATTTCAAATCAAACCTAAATTATGAAATTCTATCTGCCTTTATTCTTTATCTCGGTGATTTTCACGAATTCAATTTATTCCCAGTCGATACCAATTTATAAAACAAATGAAAAAATTAGTATTGACGGCGATTTAAGCGATTGGAAAAACCCCTTTCTGGGTCCGTTTGTCATTCATAATTCAGGAGAAAAAGCGGTGCAGAGTACAATGGTTTCATTTTCATGGAATGACCAGAATCTTTATATAGCGTATCGTTCTGCTGATTCCCAAATAGTTGGAAAATCCCAGCCAAAAGATTCTAAAATTTATGAAACGGATGATTTGGTGGAGATTTTTATTGATCCTGACGGAGACGGAAAAAACTACGTTGAAATTGGTGTAAATGCTTTCTCAACCTATTACGACATGCTTTTAAAATGTATTTCTCCTGAATGCGGCGGATGGAATACATCAATGGATTTTGACATTATCGGCTTAGAAGCTGTAAGCAAAACAACTCCCGAAGGTTTTTGCACCGAAATAAAAATCCCGTTTTCAAGTCTTGAAAAGATCGAAAATGGTAATTTCACAAGACCAAAAGCAGGCACAAAATGGAAAGGAAACGCTTTTAGAATTGATTACAGTAACACAACCGAATATCTTGCTTTACAACCTTATAAGAGTTTAAAATTTGGTTTTCACCAGCCAAAGGAATTTGCCGTTTTTGAGTTTGTGGAGTAAATAAATCAAAAATTACTTCTCTGAACTTTATTTAAATCATTTATTCCTTTAAATAAAAAAAGTAAACCAAATAATAAAATACTAATTACAAAGAAAATAGGTGCTCTTTCAAATTCATTTTGAAACAGAAAGTAACATCCTATACTAAAGATTACCATAAAAACTCCCAGATATATTTTGGTTTTTGATTCTTTTTCTAAAAATCTTCTTTCAATAGGAAGTATATTTTTAATCTTTGAAATTAAAGTTTCAGGAATCTCTAAACCATTATCTAAAATCATAATTTTTATTCGACTATAATTTCTATAATTATAAAATGAATGCAAATTATTTTCAAATCTACTTAGATTTAAAACAGTATCCAGAAAGTTTTCTAAAAGTAAGAAAAGTTCATTTTCTGTTAATATTTTATTATTTAAATAATTTTGTTTGATTAATTCAATTTCCATTCTACTTTTTCTCAAAGATATATTAAGAAAATAATTTAAAAAAGGAGAAACCAAAATATTATACTATATTGATTTCTCCTAATAATTAATTATAATAGAATAACTATTTCTGGCGTCCCTTCAGAACTTCAACAACATCATTTAACTGATATCCTTTGGCCTGCAGCAGAATTAAATAATGAAATAATAAATCAGCGCTTTCGCTAAGGAATAAATCATCATTATTATCTTTTGCTTCAATAACCACTTCTACCGCTTCCTCACCTACTTTTTGGGCAATTTTATTGATTCCTTTTCCGAATAAAGAAGCTACATAACTCTTCTCAGAATCAGCATTTTCTCTTCTGGTTTTAATAGTATTTTCTAACTGAGAAATGAAACCGTAATTCGTGTCGTTTGGTTCTTGCCAGCAAGTATCTGCGCCTGTGTGACACGTTGGTCCAACTGGTTTTGCCTGAATCAAAAGCGTATCGCCGTCGCAGTCATTTTTTATACTTACTAATTCTAAAAAGTTGCCACTCTCCTCGCCTTTTGTCCAAAGTCTTTGTTTGGATCGGCTGAAAAAAGTTACTTTTTGAGTTTCTATTGTTTTTTGAAGCGATTCTTCGTTCATATAACCCAGCATCAAAACATTTTTTGTCTCTGAATCCTGGATTATAGCCGGAATTAATCCGTGTGCGCTTTTAATATCGATTTCCATATTAGTCTAAAGTTGTAAAGTCGAAAGTCTTAAAGTCTAAATTCGAACTTAAATATTATTTTTTTATTGTTTTAAATCTTTCTTCCTGCTTCTTTCATCTATTAAAGTCTAACTTCAATATCGTTATCTCTAAGTTCCTGTTTCAACGCTTTGATCTCGATTTCTTTAAAGTGAAAAACACTTGCTGCCAAAGCGGCGTCAGCTTTTCCTTCTTTAAACGAATCTACGAAATGCTGAATGTTTCCTGCACCTCCCGAAGCAATAATCGGAATATTTACCATTTGGGATAGTTTAGCCAAAGCTTCGTTTGCAAAACCATTTTTAGTTCCGTCATTATCCATAGAAGTGAATAAAATTTCTCCTGCACCACGTTCTGCTACTTCAACAGCCCAATCGAATAAATTTAACTCCGTTGGCACTTTTCCGCCCACTAAATGCACAATCCATTGTCCGTCAATTTGTTTAGCGTCGATTGCCACCACAACGCACTGGCTGCCGAATTTCCGGGCCAAATCATTAATCAATTGCGGATTTTTAACAGCCGATGAATTGATCGAAACTTTATCTGCTCCGTTATTCAGCAGAATATCAACATCTTCTACAGATGAAATGCCGCCGCCAACTGTAAACGGAATATTGATTTTTTCTGCCACGCTTCGTACCATATTTACAAGCGTTTTGCGTCTTTCTTCGGTTGCTGAAATATCCAGGAAAACCAATTCGTCCGCACCTTCAGCTGAATAAATTGCAGCCAGTTCCACAGGATCTCCGGCATCGCGTAAATCAACAAAATTAACGCCTTTTACCGTTCTTCCGTTTTTTATATCTAAGCAGGGTATAATTCTTTTTGCTAACATTTTTTTTTTGTTAATTGTGACATGTAAAACGTGAAATGATATTTGTTAAAAATTAGACTTTCAATAGACATTTTACATTTCACTTTTTACATTCTACCAATAATATAATTTTCTAGTTGTTTCAGCGTGATTCTTCCTTCGTAAATCGCTTTTCCAATGATGGTTCCTTCGCAACCTAGTTCTGCTAATTTTGGTAATTCGTCGAAAGTTGAAATTCCACCAGAAGCGATTAGTTTTATGCCTTTTGCTTCTGCTAAAATTTTACCATATAAATCAAAACTTGGTCCCTGAAGCATTCCGTCTTTGGCAATATCGGTACAAATAACGTATTGAATTCCCTTATTCTGATAATCCTGAATGAATGGCACCAAATCTTCATTTGATTCTTCTAACCAACCTGAAACGGCAATTTTTTCATCTTTTGCATCTGCTCCAAGAATAATTTTTTCAGTTCCGTATTCCGAAATCCATTTTTCGAAAATTGCTCTGTTTTTTACAGCAATACTGCCTCCAGTAATTTGATTTGCACCGCTTTCAAAGGCAATTCTCAAATCATCATCTGATTTTAATCCGCCTCCAAAATCAATTTTCAGGCTCGTTTGCGATGCGATTTGTTCTAATATTTTATAATTGACAATTTTGCTCGATTTTGCACCGTCAAGATCCACTAAATGCAGATATTCGATTCCGTGTGCTTCAAATGATTTTGCCACTTCAAGCGGATTTTCATTATAAATTATCTTCGTATCATAATCACCTTTGGATAAACGAACGCATTTTCCTTCAATGATATCTATGGCTGGTATTATTCTCATTTTTATAATTTTAGATTTCTGATTTTAGATTGTAGATTTTTCTAAAATTGAAATTTTGATTGATTTTTGAAATTGTTATTGAATTGGAATTTGGGATTTACATGTTTAAAAAGTTCCCTAAAATCTTCTCTCCAACATCACCGCTTTTTTCCGGGTGAAACTGCGTTCCATAAAAATTCTCTTTTTGCAAAGCCGATGCATATTCTACGTCATAATTAGTTGTTGCGATAGTTTCTGCGCAGTTTGGCGCATAAAAACTGTGAACCAGATACATAAATTCATTTTCAGAAATGTCTTTAAACAAATCGGTTTTTAAATCATAAATCTGATTCCAGCCCATTTGCGGCACTTTTACATTGTTTGAAAATTTCAAAACATCCACATCAAAAATTCCTAAACCTTCTGTATTACCTTCTTCGGTTTTATTACACATCAACTGCATTCCAAGACAAATTCCTAAAACCGGCTGTTTCAATTGTGGAATCAAACTATCTAAACCGCTTTCGCGAAGTTTTGTCATTGCTGAACTTGCCTCGCCAACGCCAGGAAAAATTACTTTATCTGCTGCTTTAATTTCGTCCGGATTATTACTTAGAACAGCCTTAAAACCCAATCTTTCAATAGCAAACATAATGCTCTGAATATTTCCCGCTCCGTAATTTATTATTACTATTTTCATTCTTTTTTCGTTTGTTTTGTTTCAAGTTTCATGTTTCAAGTTCTCTACTTAACGTGAAACCTGAAACTTTAAACTTGAAACAAATTTTAAAGCATTCCTTTCGTCGAAGGCAAAATCATTTTTTCGGTATCTCTTTTTACAGCCACTTTTATCGCTTTTGCGAAAGCTTTAAAGATCGCTTCGATTTTGTGATGCTCGTTGATTCCTTCTGCTTTGATGTTTAAGTTGGCTTTTGCTCCGTCTGTGAACGATTTAAAGAAGTGATAAAACATTTCTGTTGGCATTTTGCCTACCATTTCACGTTTAAATTCTGTTTCCCATATCAGCCAGTTTCTACCTCCGAAGTCAATTGCAGCCTGTGCTAAACAATCGTCCATTGGTAAGCAGAATCCGTAACGCTCGATCCCTAATTTATTTCCTAATGCTTTTGCAAAAACTTCCCCAAGCGCAATTGCCGTATCTTCGATCGTATGATGTTCGTCTACTTCTAAATCGCCTTTAACCGTGATTTCCAAATCCATTTGACCATGACGCGAGATTTGGTCTAACATGTGGTCGAAAAATGCAATTCCGGTATCGATTTTGCTTTTTCCTGTTCCATCAAGGTTCAAGTTGATGTAAATATCAGTTTCATTCGTTTTTCTTGTAATCGATGCCGAACGTGCTTCTAATTTCAAAAATTCGTAAATTCTTTTCCAGTCGGTTGTTTGTAAAGCAATTGTCTCGTTTAATTCTTCACGTTTAGACGAAATTTCATTACTGCCAATTCCATCTGTCATATTCATAAAAATCGCTTTTGCACCAAGGTTTTTAGCCAATTCCACATCGGTTAAACGATCACCCAAAACAAAAGAATTTTCTAAATCATATTCCGGATTGTTAAGGTATTTTGTCAACATTCCGGTTCTTGGCTTTCGGGTTGGCGCATTTTCTTCCGGGAAAGTTCTGTCTACGAAGATTTCATCAAAAACAACTCCTTCATTTTCAAATGCTTTTAGGATAAAATTTTGCGTTGGCCAAAACGTATCTTCAGGAAAACTATCTGTTCCTAATCCGTCCTGATTGGTTACCATTGCTAGTTCGTAATCTAATTCGGCAGCAATTTTAGCCAGATATTGAAACGCTTTCGGATAAAACTCCAGTTTATCTAAACTGTCTAATTGGTAATTTTCAGGTTCTAAAACAATCGTTCCATCACGATCGATAAAAAGTACTTTTTTCATTTTTGTATTGTTTCAGACCTAAAAGGTTTTGAAAACTGTTAGGTCTTGTTGTGTTATTTCAATTGTTTTAATTCTTTAATTACAACCGCATTTTCTTCTTTTGTTCCAATGGTAAAACGAAGACAATTTTCACATAATGGCTGCGTGGTTCTGTTGCGGATAACGATTCCTTTTTCGATTAACTGATCGTATCTTTTATTGGCATCATCTACTTTTGCCAGAATGAAATTAGCTTCTGTCGGATATACTTTCTCAACAAAACTCACTTCAAGTAAAACTTTAAGCAATTCTTCTCTCTGCTCAATAATAGAAGCTATTTCTTGTTTTATTTTATCCGAATCTTTTAAACGTTCGATTGCACGCTGCTGCGTTAATTCGTTTACATTGTAAGGAGGTTTAATTTTGTTTAAAATTGAAATTACAGCCTCAGAAGCATAACAAATTCCTAAACGAATTCCAGCCAAACCATAGGCTTTAGAAAGCGTTTGTGTAATCACTAAATTTGGATAAGCATCTATTTCTGTCATCCAGCTTTCTTTATCTGAAAAGTCAATATACGCTTCATCAATCACTACTAAACCTTTAAAGTTTTGAAGCAGTTTCACCACACTTTCATTAGAAAATGAATTTCCTGTCGGGTTATTTGGCGAGCATAAAAAGATAATTTTTGTATTCTTGTCTACGGCTTCTAAAATCTTTTCTACTTGCGGCTGAAAATCTGTCGATAGAAGAATTTCTCTATTTTCAACTGCATTGATATTCGCTAAAACACCGTACATTCCGTATGTTGGCGGCAGCGAAATAATATTGTCTTTATTGGGTTCGCAAAAGGCTCTAAAAAGTAAATCAAGAACTTCATCACTTCCGTTTCCTAATAAAATCTGATTTTGCTTTACTAAATTATTTTTAGCGAGAATTGCTTTAACCGAATTTTGTTGTGGATCAGGATAACGATTTACCCCGTTTTGAAACGGATTTTCATTGGCATCCAAAAAAATCATTTCGGCTGTATCGAAATCTTCAAACTCATCTCTTGCAGACGAATACGGTTTTAAAGACTTTACGTTTTCACGTGTTATTGTATTTATATCGAAGGTACTCATTGTTGTTTTTTTCTTGTTTTTTTTTAGAAAATAGATGAAAGAAGCAAGAGGAAAGACTTTCTGTCTCACTTATTTCGCTCTTCTTTTTTCTTTCTTCTTTCTTCTTTCTTCTTTCTTCTTTCTTCTTTCTTCTTGCCTCTTTTCTCTACTTTCTCTACTTTCTCTTTCTTACTCTAAACTCTTTAATCTTAACGTCACAGCATTTTTATGCGCTTGCAATCCTTCAGCTTCTGCCATTGTTTCGATTGCTTTTCCTATAGTTTGGATTCCTTTTTCTGAGATTTTCTGGAATGTCATCGATTTCATAAAACTATCCAGATTCACACCGCTGTAATTCTTGGCATAACCGTTTGTTGGTAAGGTGTGATTGGTTCCGGATGCATAATCTCCGGCACTTTCCGGTGTATAATTTCCAATAAAAACAGAACCTGCATTTACGATTCCGTTACAGTAGAAATCATCATATTGAGAGCAGATTATAAAGTGTTCAGGGCCGTATTCATTAATTAAATCTAAAGCTATTTGATCACTTTCAACATAAATTAATTTTGAATTTTCGATTGCTTTTTCAGCGATTGCTTTTCTTGGAAGCAATTCTAATTGAGCCTGAACTTCTTTTTCTACTTCGGCAATTAGTTTTTTTGAAGTAGAAACCAGAATTACCTGACTGTCTGTTCCGTGTTCTGCCTGAGACAATAAATCTGAAGCTACGAAAGCAGGAACTGCTGTATCATCAGCAACAATCAATAATTCTGAAGGGCCCGCCGGCATATCGATTGCCACTCCAAACTGTGTTGCCAGTTGTTTTGCTACTGTTACAAATTGATTTCCAGGTCCGAAGATTTTATATACTTTAGGAATTGATTGTGTTCCAAAAGTCATTCCTGCAATTGCCTGAATACCGCCAACTTTTAAAATTTTAGTTACACCGCATAATTTTGCGGCATACAAAATTGCCGGATTAATTTTTCCTTTTTTATCCGGAGGCGAACACAATACGATTTCTTTACAACCCGCAATATCAGCCGGAACAGCCAGCATTAAAACAGTTGAAAACAAAGGTGCTGTCCCGCCCGGAATATACAAACCAATTTTTTGAATTGGTCTTTTTTCCTGCCAGCAGTTTACTCCCTCGATGGTTTCAATTTCGACTTTTTCGGTTTTCTGTGCTTTGTGGAATTTGTATATATTGTCTTTTGCTAATTGGATTGCTTCTTTTAATTCATTTGGAATCAATTGAACGGCTTCGTTTATTTCTTCAGCCGAAACTTCATAATTTTCCTGAGAAATTCCGTCAAAAATAGAAGTGTATTTTGCTACTGCTTCGTCTCCTTTTTTCTGAACTTCTTTGAAAATTTCTTTTACCGTAACCTCGATATCATCAATGGTCTGGGTAGGTCTTTTTAATATTTCTGACCAGGTTTCTGGTTTTGGATTGTCTATTTTATTCATTTTTTTACGCTTTTAAGCTTTAAGCTATAGGCTATAAACTTTCTAAACTTTGTCTTTTTTTATGCTTTATGCTTTAAGCAATAGGCTTTAAGCTTTTTTTACTTTGTCTTTTTCGGCTTAAAGCTTACTGCCTAAAGCCTATAGCGGGCGGAACCCTAAAGAACCATTTTCTCAATTGGGCAAACTAAAATCCCTTCGGCTCCTACTTCTTTTAACTGGTCAATTACATCCCAAAAAGTGTCTTTATCGATTACGGAGTGAACACTGCTCCAGCCTTCTTGTGCTAATGGAAGTACTGTTAAACTTCTAAGAACCGGAAGGATTTTTCCAACTGCCTCTATTTTGTCGTTTGGCACATTCATTAGTATATATTTTGAGTTTCGGGCTCTTAAAACGGCCTGAATCCTGAATTTTAAAGTATCGATGTGTTTTTGAATTTCTGGTGAAACTTTTGGAGAAACTGCCAGAACGGCTTCGCTTTTCAAAATAACTTCTACTTCTTTTAAGTTGTTTTTGAATAAGGTGCTGCCACTTGAAACAATATCTACAATCGCGTCAGCAAGTCCGATATTCGGGGCAATTTCTACCGAACCTGAAATTTGGTGAATATCAACAGTCAAACCAAATTTACTAAAATATTCGGTAACCGTATTTGGATATGAAGTGGCAATACGAAGGTTAGCTAAATCCTGTACTGAGTTGTATTCGAAAGTTTTAGGAACTGCTACCGAAACCTTACATTTAGAAAATCCCAGTTTCTGTACTACTTCAATTCCTTTTCCTTTTTCGACTAAAAGATTATCACCAACTATGGCTAAATCCACGACTCCGTCAATTAAATACTGAGGAATATCCGAATTTCTAAGATATAAAACTTCAAGAGGAAAATTTGAAGCTTCGGCTTTTAACTGGTCGATTCCGTTGTTGATAGAAATACCGCAGTCTTTAAGGATCTGGATGCTGTCTTCGTTTAAACGACCTGATTTTTGAATTGCAATTTTTAAAGTACTCATTTTTTTTAGTTGTTTGTCTGATTAATAGTTTGAGTACAAAGAATTGGTATAAAAAAACCCGTTTGATGTACTCAAACGGGTTTTAAAATATGATGATTTACACACATACCATTAACACATCGCTTGAGAGCAATAATGTAAATGATGATGATGTAATTGAATTGAAATCATTGTTTGGTTTGTTTTATAATTCTTTGATTCGGTTGCAAATATACTAGATAAAATAATTAAAAAGCAATTTTTATTTTAACTTAACGATAGTTTATTGTTAAAAATTAATTTCGGCACGATTTAGATTATTAATTTCCAAATCATTTTAACAGATGATTTACTCATCAAAAACCAGTGAAACTTTGGTTCCAACGCCAATTTCGCTTTCTATTTTAAAATCGATCTGCAATAAATCAGTCATTCTTTTTACAATGAATAAACCAAGTCCATTTCCTTTAATATCAGAATGATCTAAAGCGTTAGACCTGAAAAACGGATTTAGAATCGACGTCAAATCTTCTTTTTCAATTCCAATTCCCTTATCGGTTATGGTACAGGAAATTTTCTGATTTTCCCTTTTCAGACTGATTAAGACTTCGCTATTGTCATTAGAATATTTAATGGCATTTGATATGATATTTCTAAGAATTGTAACTACAAGGTAATTATCTGAAAAAATGGTAAATTCCTCTTTGGCATCAAAAATAAGATTCATTTTTTTGTCGTTTATCCTTTCTGAGTTCAGAGTCAAAACGTCTAAAATTGTCGCATTGAGATAAATGGATTCTTTATTGATATTCTGTTTTTGATTTTCGAAACGAGCCATTAAAAGCAGCTGATCAACCAATGAATTTAAATGATCGACTTCGCTAATGCAATAGTTTATTTTTTCTTCGTACTCCTTATTATCTCTGGGTTTACGAATCAGTACTTCAAGTGTTCCTTTAATAACGGTTAGAGGCGTCCTTAATTCGTGAGAAGCATCTGATGTAAATTGTTTTTCACGTTCAATCGCATCCTCAATTCTATTTAATAAATTATTGATTGTAGTCGAAAGGACAAACAATTCATCACGTGTTTTTGGAAGTGGAATTCTGGTTTTAAGGTTGTCCTTGGTAATGATTTTAGAGGTATTTATAATCTCATTTATCGGGCTTATACTTCTTCCGGCCAGAAAACGGGCAATAAAAAACAGCAGTAAAAGAATTATTGGAAAGGTAATTAATAAGGTGTCAAGCAGGTTTTCTAAAACCTTTGTTGAATCTGACAATGACATGGCGATAATCAAATATCCTATTTTTTCTGATTTTACATGAAGCGGCACCTGAATCTGCCGGATTTTATTGTTTAATAATTTGGTATCAAACAATTCAAAACCCGATTTACTTTCATCAAATACCAGTTTTTCATTCTTTAAATTGGGTGATTTTTCGATCAGTTTTTTGTTCAAATCTAAAAACTGGACAAAAACCGGATTTACATCTACTGAATTATGTTCTCTTTCTTCCCATTCTTCAGCATCCATTAAAATAACGGCTTTTTTTTCAATTTTTATTTCACTGAGATGATCGCGGACTTCTATTAGTAAGTTTTCATCAATATGATTGTAAACAGTAAGTCTGACAATAAAATAAATAGCCGAAAAGACTGCCAATACCAGCAGTCCTGTGGTAATAATGTAATTTAATGCGATTCTGTTTTTAAAGGAAAGCTGTATCATTTAGAAATCGTCATTAGCAATGTATCCAATACCACGGACGGTTTTTATGTAATCTTCTTCAATTTTGAGGTTGAGTTTTTTTCGAATGGCGTTTATAAAAACGTCAATTACACCTGTGTCATATTCAAAATAAATCTCCCAAACATCTTTTAAAATCTGGTTTCGGGTGCATACTTTTCCTTTGTGCTGCACTAAATACGTTAAAAGCTCGAATTCTCTCTGGGTGAGCGACACTTCTTCTCGGTTTTTTAGAATTATATGTTTGGACAAATCAATGGTTATAGTTCCTAAAGTCAGGGTTTCTGTTCGTTTTTTAGTTCTAAAATGTACTTTTATACGTTCAACCAGTTCTTCAAAACTAAACGGTTTTTTGATATAATCATTCGCCCCTGCTTTTAAGCCTTCTATTGTTTCCTGAACTGTGTCTTTGGCAGTTAAAAAGATTATAGGAGTTGTTTCGTCCTTTATTCGTATGGCTTTGCATAAATCGAGTCCGTTGATTTTCGGCAGCATCCAGTCTAATAAAATCAGGTCAAATTTCTGGTTCTGAACCAATTCAAAACCTTTAGAGCCGTCATTTGCAGTGGTTATTTCATACCCTTCTTCCTGCAGACCCTGTTTTAAAAACTGAACAATTCCTAATTCGTCTTCTACTATTAAAATATGCATTTTTTTGTATTTAATTAAGATCTCCTAACCGATTTGAAAGATCAAAGATAGAAATTAAAAAAATGAGAGTTCAACTTTAACTGCACAGAAAATCATCACCTTAAGCAAATATTAAGTTTGCATTAAGCGAAGTTAAAGTACGGCTTAATCTCAACTTAATCTTTCAAAATTAATTTTGTCAAAATTTTTTCTGATGAATTTACTCAAAAAACTTTCACCGCTTTACAATCTTGCAATTTTCTATTTTGTAATCAGTTTCATTTTACGAATTGTTTTATTCTTTCACCCTATAACACAAACTTCTTTTTCGATTACAGAAAGCCTGAAAATCTTTAGTTTAGGATTAATCTCGGATTTCTTTGTGTTTGTCATTGCGAGTGGTTTTATGTGGCTGTATTTAATTTTTATCTCAAATTCTAAATACAACAAACCTTCGGGGTATATTGTTCTGGCTTTATTATGCGCGTTATTTCTTTATGTGGCTTCAGGAAAAAGTATTCTTGACGAGTATGGAGGTGCTTTGCCGAGAATTGCTTTATTATTTATTGGTATTAAAACTGTTCTGTTCGGAGCTTTCCTTTTCCTGCCAAAATTAAGGGACAAAATCAGGTTCTGGCTTTTTGCTTTTGTTGTTTTCTTATATGTTTTATTGATTCTGCAAAATGGTTTAAGCGAATATTTCTTTTGGAATGAATTTGGTGTAAAATACAATTTCATTGCTGTTAACTATCTTATTTATACTAATGAAGTAATAGGAAACATCATGCAGTCTTATCCTGTTGTTCCTATTTCTTCGGCTTTGTTCATTATAACAGCAGCGATTACTTATTTCATTGTAAAGAGGTCTAAAAATTATCTGACTGAAATTCCGGATTTTTCTGAAAAGTTAAAAATCAGTATTTTATACATCGGATTGTTTTTAGTATCGCTGATTGTAATTCCTGATTTGGCTAAAACTGAAAATTCTAAAAATGTATTTGTAAATGAATTACAGTCTAACGGATTGTATAAATTTTACCTGGCTTTTCAAAACAGCAAATTAGATTATTTCAAATTTTACAAAACGATTCCGGAACAAAAAGCATTTGCTATTTTAAAACAGCAGATACCGGCTATTTCAGGAAAAAATAATTTGCAGCAAATCAAAAATGACGCTGCTGAAACTCGTAAAAATGTAGTTCTTATAACTATCGAAAGTCTTAGTGCCGATTTTATGAAGATGTATGGCAACACGCAGAATATTACCCCCTTTTTAGACAGCCTGGCACAAAAAAGTCTTGTTTTTACGAATATTTATGCTGCCGGAAACCGTACGGTGCGAGGGCTTGAAGCTGTAACATTATGTCTGCCTCCAACTGCCGGCGAAAGTGTTGTAAAAAGAGAGGATAACAAGAATAAGTTTTCGACCGGAGCGGTTTTTAAACAAAAGGGATATACTGTAAAATTCCTTTATGGCGGTGATGCCTTTTTTGATAATATGCAGGATTTCTATTCCGGAAACGGTTATCAGATTTTAGATAAATCGAGTTTTAAACCTGAAGAAATTACGTTTTCAAATGTTTGGGGTGTTTGTGATGAAGATATGTATACGAAAGCGATCAGCGTTATGAACGCCGAAGCAAAAGAAAACAAACCTTTCTTTAATCATATCATGACGGTAAGCAATCACAGACCGTTTACTTATCCGGAAAATAAAATCGATATTCCGGGTAACATTAAATCTCGCGACGGCGGCGTAAAATATACCGATTATGCTTTGAGAAGATTTTTTGAAATGGCCGAAAAACAGCCCTGGTTCAAAAATACAGTTTTTGTAATCGTTGCCGATCATTGCGCCTCAAGTGCAGGAAAAACAGAACTTCCGCTGGATAAATACCGAATCCCGGCTTTAATTTACAGTCCGGAAATGAAACCTGAAAAATACACGAAATTAATGTCGCAGATTGATGTTATGCCAACGCTTTTCGGCCTGCTTCATTTTGATTACGAAAGTAAATTTTTCGGACATGATGTTTTTAAAGCAGATTATAGTCCGCGTGCTTTTATCGCTACTTATCAGGATTTGGGTTTAATAAAAGATAATGTTTTGACGGTTTTATCTCCAAAACAAAAAATCAGACAATTTCAGTTGAAACAGAATCTTAAAGATAATATTTCGCCTGATTGTCAGATATATTATGATCAGATTCCTTTACAATCTGAAAAAACAGATTTGGTAAATCAAACTATTTCGTATTATCAATCGGCATCATATTTATTAAAGGAGAAAGAATATCAATTTAAGGATTTCGATGTAATCGCAAAGAATTCAAAGTTATATGCGAAGGTTCGTTAAAAGTAAGTTATAGGATAATCGTACATTCTTTGCAATTATCTAATTCGTTCCTACGGAATTATATCATTTTTAATTAACTAGTACAATTTTCATAATTGTATTAATTTCATAAATTCAAAAGCCTCAAATTCAATAAGAATTTGAGGCTTTTGCTTATGTTCAATTTTCAAATAAAACAGAAAACGCTGATTTACTTAAAAACCCTGCAGGACTATAAACTGAGACTGCGGCTGATTTTTTTAGTCATTCTGATTCTTCATTCCGAATAAATCACCGCTTTGGAACAATTTTAAATCATCTCTTAAAGCCTGATTGTTTCTTTGCGTAACTGCCGGCGAATCTAAACTGCTTAAATCTGGTTTTCCGGCGTTTACCCATGCCGTATACCAAAAGCTTGCTGTTGCTGTAATCGCTTTTTTCATTTGGTTTTCGACCATTCCGTTTAATTCTTTATGCAGTTTTTCAGCATATTTCTCAGAGAAAACAGCTGTATTGTATTTGGTTTTCATCACTTTTCCGTCAGCGTCCATATTGAATACCTGATTTTCCGGTGTCGAAGTTCGCAGCTTTTTTTCAATATCTAATAATGGCTGTGCTAAACTATGCGTATCATTTATCATATCCCAAACAGCTTTGTGAACATCCTGATAATATTGTGCTTCCGGAACATTTAATTTATAGTTTTTTGCGAATAATTCAGGCAGTCTGCTTTCCCATAGTGAGTGAATCCCTTTTTGATCGCTTAATTGTCCGTCGTGATTTGCAGAAGTATGCAATGGCATATGTGCATCGCCAATATAATGACCTAAATCTGCGGCAAGAAATAAGATTTCCGCTCTGTTTTTTTCTTTGAAAGCTTTGGTTAATTTTACCATCATATCTTCGATATACCAAGGCAGAATACCATTATCACTTAAAAATTTAGCGTCGTATTTTTGTTTTGCTTCTTCTAATGTTTTCGGATAAGTGTCAGCAGGACCAAAATTTTCCATATCAAAATAATGTCTTGGACCTTCTTCTTTATAATTTAGAGCATATTTACGAATATCAGGAACTGAAGCTTCTTGTGTAATAAAATCGATATGATTATAAAAGAAAACTCTAAGCTGGTTGGGCAAAGCCATAACAGCAGCTTTATTAATACGTTCATGGCCTACAATTCCCCATGATAAGGTAAAGAAGCCAATAATTAAAACACAAAGGGTGATTAATTTTGGTCTCATTTGGAAATTTTTCATTTGTTTTTTTATTAGAGGGAGCAAATTTAACTTTAATTAAAGAATACGCAAAGAATACTATTTAAGATTCTGCTTTTTTAACTTTTTAAAGTTTTTCCATCATATAAGTGACAGAAGCTCACTTTAACAATCATTTTCTTTGTATGTTTGTTTTTATTACTAAACCCACTTTATGCGCCGTATTATTTTTTGTTTCGTCCTGTTAATTACCACTTTTTGTTTCGCACAAGAAACTGATATACAGCTTAAAAATATAAGTGATACTATTTTAAATACCAAAAGAGTCCTTAAAGTTTCTGATCCTTTGGATGGTGTAAAAACAATGCACAAATTGTTTCCCGGAAAATTAAACCATCTTGCCGAAAAAAACACTTTCATAAGCTGGAAATGCAAAAATTGTAAACCCGCACCCTTTACAGATGTAAATGGTGTCGAGGGCGATCAGTTATTTCCTTATGAAAACGGAGTTGCTACAAGGCTTTTGACTGCTATTGATTATGCTGATTCCAAAGGAAATCAATTTAAAATACTGGCTTTCAATCATTCTGTTCATGACGAAGACGGTTTACAAACCGGACGTTTTTTCGGCGGTTTATTAGGATTAGCCAAGTTTGTAAAAAACGGAACTGTCTGGGAAATGCGATCGTTTCAGCCTGCTGTTGCTGCTTTTGGTGCTTTTGCTCAGTCTCCAAAACCTAAACTTTTACAAATTGGAGAAGATCAGTTTGCTTTTACATTACTGCATGTAAACGGTGGTGCCGGCGGACCTTTTGAAGGATGGCTGTATCTTGTTGCCGGTTTCGACGGTAGATATCAGCCTATTCTCGAAGTTAATAATTACCAGCTTACCAATATTGAAAGTGTAAAATGGTCCGGTTCGTATACGGTTGTTGATGACGGTACGAAAAAGCATTTTAGAGATATCATCATTAAAACAAAAGGTACTTTTAACAAAGCTGCAAAAGTTGAAGATGAATTTGAAGCAGAACTTCCCGAAGAAATTGCGGCGATGGGAAAAACTAAAAAGTCATTTGATTTTGAAATTGAAAGACGTTTCGCATTTAAAGGAAAATTCTATAAAATGATTGATAAGCCAATCGTAAAATTTTCGAACGTAAAATAATGTTTTCTAGAAATAAAGGATTGAAAACAACGCCAGAACGGCAATAAATATCCAAAGTAAAACACCTTGCAGCAAAGGCTTCACTCCTACTGATTTTAAAGTGCTTATATTTAATGTTGCACCAATTAAAAAAAGTGTTACTGTTAATCCAATCTTAGCAAAATTCACCACGTAAGGTGCAAAAACTGAAACTTTTGGAACATATGAATTTAAAAGCATAGCCAAAATAAACAGTCCTATAAAGTATGGAATTTTGATTTTGCTGTTTTTATTTTTGAAAATTACTGCGGTTAAAAGTGAAATAGGAATTATCCACAAAGCTCTTGCTAATTTTACTGTTGTCGCAATCTGTAAGGCTTCTGTTCCGTATTTGTTTGCAGCCCCCACAACCGAACTTGTATCGTGAATAGCAATGGCACACCATAATCCAAAATCTTTTTGTGATAAATCAAGCTGATGTCCGATAAACGGAAAAACAAACAAAGCAATTGAGTTTAGTATAAAAATAACTCCCAAGGCAATTGAAGTCTGGTTTTCGTTTGATTTAATTACAGGTGAAATTGCAGCGATTGCACTACCACCGCAAATTGCTGTTCCGCAGGAAATTAGATGTGATGTTTTTTTCTCGGTTTTGAACCATTTTCCTAAAAGAAATCCAAAAAGTAAAGTGCTGAAAATGGAAGCGATAGTTAATAGAAAACCTTCTTTTCCTGCTGAAAGTGCACTTGAAGCGTTCATTCCGAATCCTAAGCCTACAACTGAAAACTGTAACAAAAATGTAATGGTCTTATGATTGAATTCGACAAATGGATTTCCGAATACGTTTACAAGCACAACTCCTGCTAACAAAGCAATTGGCGGGGAAATTATTGAGAACAAACAAAGGAAAATTACTGCAATAAAAATAGCCTGCTGCAAATAATGGTTAATTTCAAATAATTGTGACGCTGTATGTTCTTTTGTTTTCAAAATAGGATAACTTATAATTACCCTGCAAAGTTCTGGTGTTTATACCACAATTGCCAATCGCAAATTGCAATTGGCTATAACTTCACGTTATAATGAGCCGAAATATTTTGAATAAACAACTCTGATAATGGGTCTGATTTTCCTTGTAAAGTAATAATGTAAAAGTATCTCTCAATTTCCAGATTTTCTACATCCAAGACAATCAATTCTTTGTTTTTTAACTCTTTACTCACAGCATGAATAGACATAAATGCTAAGCAGTCTGAATTTAATAAATACGATTTTATGCTTTCTGTACTTCCTAACTGCATTTCGATCTGTAAGTCTGAAAGTTTTAAGTTCAGGTTTTTCAAAGCAAATTCTATAACCTCAAGTGTTCCTGAGCCGCGTTCACGGGTAATGAATTTCATTGATTTTAAATCGTTTACCGAAATTTCATTTTGTTTTGCAAATGGATTGTTGCTGCTGCAAACCAAGACCAGTTCGTCATTTAAAAACGGGATGTATTTTATGGATTGATTTTTTGATTGTCCTTCGACAATTCCAATTTCGATTTCTTTATTAATAAGGGCATTTTCAATCTGCTCTGTATTTCCATTCAGCAGATTGACTTTTATATCTTTCTGTTTCTGATGAAAACGAGCCAAAACTGGCGAAATAATATACTGCGAAATGGTTGTACTTGCCCCTAATCTTAGCAAACCCTGACGTTCATTGATAAAAGAACTCATTTCAAAATCTATTTCACGATAAATTTCAAAAATATCTTTTGTATGTTTTAATAGAATTTTTCCTGCTGGTGTTAATGCGATTTTAGAACCGTTTCGTTCAAAGAGCTTGGTTTTATAAGTTTCTTCAAGTTCCTGAATGTGTTTTGAAACGGCTGGCTGTGTAATATACAATTCGGTTGCGGCCTTAGTAAAATTAAGACGGAGCGCAACGGTGTAAAATACTTTTAGCCTGAAGTCCATTTTATGTTATGTTTTGTTTCAAGTTTCAGGTTTCAGGTTTCAGGTTTTCAAACCTTTGTAACTTTTTCTCTCTGAACCCTTGTTATAATCTAAAGCAATCCATTATATTTTCTAACAAACCATTCTGCAGTTAATAAAGCCGCAATCAAAATCAATAACCAAACCCAGTCAATTATTGGTGTTTTAGTCGAAACATTTTTCTCAATCGATTTGTATTCTTTATTTTCAAGAAGCGTGTTAATCAAATCTTCCGCCTGATTTTCAAAGAAAGCTTTTCCGTTGGTTTGCAATGCCAGTTGTTTTAACTTTAAAACATCTGGGTTTACGAATTGTTTTTCAATATCAAAGTCTAAAATTTCAAAATGACTTGAATAAGAAGTATTTGAATTTAATTCTTTTACTGTAAAGTTATATTTTCCAGCTGTTAATCCATCCAGATTTACAGAGAAAGAATTGTTTCCTTTTAATAAGTCGTAGTTTTTACTTTGTTTGGTTTCGGCATTTGTAACCGAAATGGTCAGCCTTGCTTTTTCATCAAACTCGTAATTTTTATTAAAATACTGGGCATTGATTATAATTTCGTCTCCAGAATTATAGAAGTTTTCGTGTGTAACAACCAGTGATTTCTTTGATGCTGATGTTGCCAAAAACTGAATTATTTTATCGATAAAAATATCATATTTTTCAAATGACTGATTGTCGATATGACTTTGCAGACGCCATTTCCAGCTGTTTTCTCCTAAAAGAAAAGCGGTTCGTTTACCTTGATTTTCGGCGAAAGCCAATAAAGGCGCATTTGTAGAAACATTTCTAATTTTTGATGAAAGTAAAACAGAAACATCTCCTTTTGCAGTAATGGTTCCGAATGCATTTTGTAACGGTGGGAAATTTTCAAATCCTATATTATCGATCGCAAATAAATTGAATTGTGACTGAAATTCAGCTAAATAATCTTCTCTCTGACCGCTCATTCTGAATTCTAAATTATTCTGCTGCTGGTTTAAGAAATTAAAATCGGTGTTGTTTCCGGTAATAATAAAAGTGTTTCTTCCTGCTGTTTTGTTATTGTCAAAAACCGGTCTGAAAGCTGTTGTTGGCTGATATAAAACTAAAACCGAAGCTTCTTGTAACTGACTAATATCGTTTGGCTTAACCAAAATCACTTTACGCTGCGCATTAACTTCAATTGATCGTTTTAATGCAGCAATATCAGGATGATTTATTAACGAAACGATTGCAATTGTCGACTTTTGATCGATTATTTCAACTGCAAAGTTTTTGATATTGTTATAACTGTTTTTTTCTTTTGCACTGGATGAAATGCTGGCTCTAAAAACCTGAAGACCAACCTTATCTGCCGGCAATAATAAATTTAAAGAGGCTGTTTTTTTAGACGGAGAAAAAGAAACTTTCTCTCTGGTTATAACTGAATTTCCCTGCGAAATAGTAAAATCGGCTGTTGCTGCCTTGTTTCCTGCATATTGCAGAAATACTTCGACCAGAAATTTATTCTTATGAAAAGCGTATTTATTTACGTTTAGCTGATTTATTTTTAAATCAAAAAAAGTGGTTGTATCTCCCACAACCAAAGGATATACTTTATTGGCAGGATCAAATCGATATACGTAATCGTTTCCTGTTGTCTGATTTCCATCGGTAATAATTACGGTTGGAAAAGTCAGGTTTTTATTGATGCTTTTGAGGTTTTTAGCAACTTGATCGAGATTGGTCTGATTTCCTTTAAAATCAAACTTATCCGAAGTTTTAAAATCGGCATCAAACTGATAGGTCTGAATTTCAAATTTCTCTTTTAATGCAGGATTTGAAACTAGTTTTTGATATAATTCTACTGCTTTTTTATCTGAATTTAATGCAGTTATGGAGCTTGAATTATCTACGGCAATTGCCAGGGGTGTTTTAGTGATTTCGAGCGAACTTTTGGAAACTATCGGATTTATCAATAAAACCAACAATCCGAAAATCGCCAGAAAACGTAAAAAAGCCAAAAACCAAATCAGATTTGATTTGTTTCTGGCTTTAAAAAAATATTGAAAGTACGACAAACCACCTGCTATTACTAATGAAAGTAATATTAATAAAATCGTGTTTGTAGTCATATTATTTAGTGTTCGGTAATCAGTTTTTAGTGATCAGAATTTAAAAATCGGATTATAACAAATGTGTTCTTTTATTATTTTCAGACTGGATTTACTGAATTCTTAAAAACTGAACACGGCAAACTATTAAGTAAGCATTCCTCCGCAAACGTTAAGAACTTGTCCTGTAATGTAAGAACTCATGTCTGAAGCTAAGAAAAGACAAGCGTTTGCTACATCTTCTGTAGTTCCGCCTCGTTTTAACGGAATACCTTCTCTCCATCCTTTTACTACATCTTCGGATAATTTTGCTGTCATTTCAGTTTCGATGAATCCCGGTGCAATGGCGTTGCAGCGAATATTACGAGACCCTAATTCAAGTGCAACAGATTTTGTAAAACCAATTGCTCCTGCTTTAGATGCTGCATAGTTTGTCTGACCTGCATTTCCAGAAACCCCAACAACTGAACTGATGTTGATGATAGATCCTGCACGTTGTTTTAGGAAAGTTTTCTGAATCGCTTTTGTCATATTGAAAACTGATTTCAGGTTAACATCGATTACCTGGTCAAAATCGGCTTCAGACATACGCATTAACAGGTTGTCTTTGGTAATTCCGGCGTTGTTGATTAAGATATCAACTGTTCCAAAATCAGCTAAAACAGCATCAACAAAAGTCTGTGCTTCGTTAAAATCAGCAGCATTTGACTGATATCCTTTTGCTTTAACTCCTAATGCATTTAATTCAGCTTCAAGAGCTTCTGCAGATGCAGCAGATGAGCTGTAGGTAAATGCCACGTTTGCTCCGTGTTTAGCAAAAACTTCTGCAATTCCTTTACCAATTCCACGGCTGGCGCCGGTAATGATTGCTACTTTTCCTTCTAGTAATTTCATATTAAGGTATTCGTTTTTATTTTTCGAATTACAAATATAGAGTATTTGGGCATTTAATAAAATTTGAATTGTAAAAAATGGCTTAGAATATGATTTCTGATGATAAATCTGAAATAGTAAAAAAAAATACCACTTCAGAAATGAAATGGTATTTGTAAATAAACTTATTTTTTAAATCAGCATTCTAAAATAGTTCCATCCGGCAATATTGTAGGCAGGCATGGCACCGGCTCATAAATATCCGCACACGGATAATTAGGATATTCTGCCGGATTTGCATTTATCGGCGCCCAGTTGCCATCTGAACAAACCGGATGCAGTTCTCTTCCCATAATATATTTTTGTTCTTCTTTGCTTAAAACTTCTATTCCTCTAAAATTTAAAATTGACTTCAACATAATAATTTAGGTAATTAAATTTGTCAGCTCAATCATTTTTACGTCTGTTGAGATTCAGACTTTACAGAAAATAAAGAGAAAAAACAGCCCGGTTAAGGGCTGTCCCCTTTCAAAATAAAAATTAAAACTAAAAACTAACCTTAAAGCTCCCAAGCCGACATTCTAAACGAACTTGACGAACTTGTAAATGTAAATACGGTATTGGTATATCCTATTTTAAAGTTTTCTCGTTTAAAATAAATACCGTTAGGATCTGTAAGGTGACTGTCGAAAGCAGCTAAGAATGGCGGTGCCGGAGCTGTTGTATTGCCGCTCCATGACTTATGTTTTAAAATAACCTTTTTACCTTCGGCATCTTCTACTACGTCAACAAAATGGAAAATTGCTCCTCTTCCAACAAATGTATAATAGATGAAATTTCCAAGTGAATGGTTCATATAAATCTGGATTGATGATATGGCCTGTCCTGCAGGAAGCAAATCATCTACCTTAGCCAATTCCTGCTTAAATAATACTGAATTTGTAGATGCGTCTTCTATATAATCTCCAGGATAATATCCAAATACAGCTAATGGTCTTCCCGGAAGCAGCATTTTATAATCGTCTGTTAATATTGGAGGTGTGTTTGTAAACTTAATAGTTGCTGTAACACCGCCTGTTCCTGTTGCCACGAAATTATTCGTTGCGGCATCATATACGAAATTCGTTAATTTTTGATCTTTAACTTTAACCGCCGGTTTTACTGATGCTCCTTCTGCTGTGTAAGCTACTGCAACATTAAAACTGTCGTTTGAATTTGGGATTAAAGAGGTTGCCGTACCAAAACGTGCGTTAGTATTAAAATTAAACTCATACTGTTTTACAGAAGTTCCATCATTTATTTCAATCAGTCTAAATAAAGGGCTTGTAGCTGTTCCTGTAATATGATTGTTCATCAGGGCACTTCCTGCCAAATCTGTCCAGTCTTCATCGGTTGCTTTTACAAATCGTACTTCATGACCATTTCTGTTGGTTCTAAAAATGATTTGTCCATTTTCCTGTCCATAATAGAAGAATTGAAAATCTCCTAAATATCCTTTACCTAATAAAGCTGCTGTTGGAAAGTTAGCTGCATCTGACAATAGATGTATTCTGTTTTGAGTTGTAAAAACCAAACTTACTGTACTTCCTAACTGAATTTCGTACTGGCTGGTTTGTTTGGTTGTTGTATCATCAAAATCTGAAGCCATTTCTACTTTTCCTTCAGGAAGAAATTTAAATACATGTGTAAAACCACCCAATTGTGTACTATCTGTATAATACACAGCCTTCCAGCCTTCTGCTGAAGAAAGAAGCAGATCATTTAATTCTTTTTTACGGGCATTTAATCTTTCAGTTGGTCCCTGATCAAATTTAGGATCAACTTCTGTACTCGTACATGCACCCATTATTACTGCTATAACAGCTATAACGAGGTACTTATATATGCTTTTAATTTTCATAATATTGATTTTTTACTTAATTAGTCATTATTATTTTTTCTTTTGAGTGCTGATTACAGCATCAGTATTTTTTTGTGCTTCATCTCTTAAAGCATAAAAATTGATATTAAAAGCTTCTTTATAATATCGAACAACAAGTGCTTCTTTCTTTTTAATATTTTCCACACCAAAAGGATCTTCAATACTTTCAAGCAAAGCCTGGTATTCTTCAGGTGAGCTTATCAAAATCATCGAAGCAGTTTCTGCAAAATCTTCGGTAACATTTAATCTGGCATAACTTGTTACAAAACCTAATTCTCTTGAATCAGCATCATCTTCTACGTACCAGCTTGATGTATATCCTGAAGGTGTCAGTTTTGACCAGGTTTTAATATCAAATGGTTTGGTCTGGTTCAGGATGTGTACATATTCATGCTGAATGGTGTGAATAAACTCGGTTACATCAGCCCTGTCTGTTTTGTCCAGATCATTTACCTGAAACAGGGAAACTCTCTGTCCGCCTTCTGCTAAACCTAAAGTTCTGGTACCGTTTGTATTTAGGTTCATACCTCCAACTAAAACAAATTCTCTTGGAGCAATTATTTTTACAAAATCAGTTCCGCCAACAGCTGTATAACTGTCGATCCAGATCTTTTTTACTACCTCCATTGCCGGCTGTACTTTATCGACAGCAGGCGGGAATAAATAACGGCTGTTATCTACGAGATTCTGATCCCATTCGTAGTATACTTTAATATTATAAGGATCCAGGAAACTGGTGTCGATCCATCTGTCAAGATCTGTTTTTATAGGAGTTGAATAATCTAACTGACTCTCGGTTGGCTGATCTTCCTGAGCGCATGCAGTAAAAAGTACTAATCCTGTAATTACTGCTATTCTTTTATATAGATTTACTATTTTCATACTAATTTAGATTTGTTTTTTACCTTGGATTTTGCTCTATTCCGTTATCTATTGCTCTCTGAGGTATCTGCAATACTCTTCGTTTATCATTTTTCTGCAGTATATTGTTATTCACAACCTGTCCAAACTGATATGTATTGTGTTCTACAACAAGATTAAAGCGTCTGATATCAAACCATCTTATTCCTTCATGAAGAAACTCTCTTCTTCTAGCTTCTGCAATTGCTTTTATATAAGAAGTCTGCAGAGGAGTTAGTGTATAGTACGGAGTAAACTCATTATCCACAACCGGATACATATCTACAATCATTTCTTCTGTTAATATATCTGCCGCTGGATTGTACCCGCTTGTTCTGGTTCCCAGAAAATATTGTAACTCGTCATTTGCTTCAGCAATCTGATTTTTCATTACAAGAGCTTCAATTCTGTTAAGGTAAAACTCATCATTGCTTAATAAAACGGTACCTGTATAAGCTTCTCCAATTCCGGCAGTTACGTTAGTATATTTAAAATATTCATAGAACTTAGGAACCAAAACCGTTATACCGCCTCTATACTGTCCTGAAGCTGTAATCAGCCAGCGTTTTCCCCAAATATTAGTAGCTGGTCCTAAAATCTGATCGGATCTGTTTCCTGCAAGAGTAAATCTGTTTGTATAACTTCTTCCCCAGATTGAGTTTGGATACGATACTAACAAATTGGTTTCTGTATCTACTTTAGAATATTCCAAAGGTCTGTCAGCAAAAGGAGTGGCATTAAAAGCAGCATAATTTCTCAGGTTATCCGGTTTAGAACCTAAACTTTGAGAAACTTCCAAAACTTTGTCCCAATCTCCTTTTACAAGATAAAAACGGCTTGCAAATGCTTTAGCGGCTTCTACTGTAAAATGATATCTTGGTTCTTTATATTCATTAGTAACATATTTTAAACCTTCTGTAAGATCCTGCTCGATAAAATCGAATACTTCTTTAACGGTATTTCTTTTATAAGGCTCTAATAAAACTTTTTCCGGTTTTGTAACATACGGAACACCAAGATCCTTAGAAGCAGTAGCCGGATTATAGGCATTGCCCCAGAATGAAACCAGCATAAAGTGCGAATACGCTCTTGCTATCAAAGCTTCTCCTTTCTGCGGATTCAAACTTGAAGGATTACCTAACTCGTCAATCGCTGCCAAAGCCTGATTAGCAGCTGCAATTGCTTTGTAAGATGCATTCCAGAATGAAGATTCTGTGTCAATATCAAGCTGGGTCTGCACCTCCCAGTTGTAACTTTGTCTGTTATCAATATCAGAACTGGTTAGCTCACTGTCAAACACATTATCTGACATTGTTTCTGCAATTGCCATATAAGTGTTTTCAGGATAAGCTGTAACTAATAGTTCTGAAATCTTTTCAGGTGTATCGATTTGAGTTCTGTTATCCGGAATCTCTGAAAGAAAATCATCGCAGCTGCAAAGACTTATTATCAATAATAATGAAAGTGCTGTTTTTATATTTTTCATGATTAATCTAATTAAAATGAAAGATTTATAGTAAATGTATACTGAGAAGTGATTGGGAAAGCAACCCCTCCTGTGTTACGGAACTCAGGATCTTGTCCGTTTAGTCTCTTATCTGAATAAATCAGCCAAGGATTCACAGCAGAACCTTTAAGAGTAAAAGTGCTTAATCCTAGTTTTTTCTTGTAATCACTAGGAAATTCCCAGCTAAGTGATACATTTTTCAAACGTACGAAGTCACCATCAGCAACTCTTACATCAGAGAAATTATAAGTATTGTAAGCAATCTGTAAATCTCTTTCTCCGTAATTTCTGTTTAGCAGTCTGTCTGCAATAACCGGAACATTGGTGTAATTTTCATCTCCCGGATTGATCCATCTGTTTGTATATTCTTTTGTAAAAACAGTTAAATCAGTATATTCATTACTGTAAACCGGATTCAAACGAACTTTATTTCCTCCTGATCCTACAACAAAAACATATAAAGACCAGTTTTTGTATGTAAAGGTATTTGCCAGACCCACTGATTTGTTAGGTTCGATTGATCCCTCATATTTCAGATAGCTTGTAACATCTTTTGTATCCTGAAAATCAGCTTTTGTAATATTGTTTTCTGCTCCGTCCTGTAAAAGGAAAGTTGGAAGACCTTCTCTGTTTAATCCTGTAAACTGATACGAATAAATAGAGTTTCTAGGATGTCCTACAGCATTTCCTCCGTTTGAATCGACTAAGTCAAATGCTGTTGGTCTGTTTTGCAGTTTTGTAATTTTCTGATCAAATACTGAGAAATTCAAAGTTGTAGACCATTTAAAACTGTCTGTTTTAATATTTTGAGTTGTTATACCAAATTCAATACCCTTCGTTTCCATATCGGCATTGTTTCCTTGTTTAATAGATTCTCCGCCGATTCCTGAAGTAATTACATAGTCAATTAAATCGAATGCTTTACGACGGTAAATATCTGTCGTTAAAGAGATTCTGTTATTAAACATTCCTAAATCTACTCCAATATTGGTTTCAAATTGTTTCTCCCAAGTTAAGTCCTGGTTTTGTAAATCTTCGATTCTGATAGCATTTTCTCTGTCATCAAGATTAAAACGGTCTGTTATAAAACTCTTATAAATTGCCAGTGAATTGGTCGCAGGACCAGCAGTAGCAGTAAGACCGTAAGAAGCTCTTAAAGCCAAAGTGTTGATTGTTTCATTGTTTTTCATGAAGCTTTCTTCGGCAACATTCCATTTTCCACTGAAAGTATAAGTTGGAAGCCATCTTGATGAATTGCTGTTTCCTTGTCTGTTAGAACCATCGTAACGACCTGTAACAGAAGCTGTATAACGACGATCGTATGTATATCCAACTTTCCCGAAGAAACCTACTGTACGCTCTCTTTCTTCTCCAAATTCATAATAAGAATCTCCTCCATTTACAATTTTTTCAATGATTTTAGGATCAATGAAAGAAGTAAATCCTTTGTCATACTGCAATCCTACAGCTGTAAAATTATCATTTGTTCTGTCCAGAGATCTAAGTTCTGTACCAAAGAAACCTTCTAATTCATGCTTTTCATTTAATGTATTTCTGTACGTAATACTATTTCTAACATTATAAGAAGTCATATCGTTGGTAAACTTTCTTAAGAATCCGCCGCTTGGTAAAACAGATACTTTTGGAGCCGTTAAATCATTTGGATCCTGATATAAAAATACGTTAGCTTCTTGAATTTGTGCATTTTCGTTATCTCCCACACCTGCATTATATGCGCCGACAACATTTGATCCTTCATAAATTTGGTGTTGTCTTGATGTATTAGCATAACGAGCTGATGCTGTTAAATTGTAGTTTAAGTTTTTATTGATTTTATAATCTAAATCCATTTGAAAACGAATGTCTTTTACATCAATTTCCAAAGTATTGTTTGCAAGCTCGTTGATGATATTCATTGGAGCCCAGTTGTTCTGGTAGTACTCCAGATTACCGTTTTCATCATACGGTCTTAAAGTTCTGCTTGTACTTAAAACATAGTTAAATGGGTTGATATCAAAATCTCTGGTTGTTTTTCCAAACACCACATCCTGTTTGCTTTCGTAAGATCCCGGAGCACCTTGTTTACGAATAGATCCTAAAGTAGATAACGTAATATTTAGTTTATCATTTACAAAGAAAGTCCCTTTAATGTTTGATGATAACTGCTGTACATTATCAGCTATTGTCCATCCCGGATCTGTATAATATCCTAAAGACGCATAAAATGTATTGTTTTTTCCACCGCCTGAGAAGCTTAATGAGTGATTTTGAGTAATTGATGGTCTGAATAAAACATTAAACCAGTCCGTATTGGCTAATTCGTATTTTCTTAGGAATTCGTTAATGTAAGGCTGATCGTTTTTAACTCCAAACTGACCTCCGGATGTGTTATAACGGTTTACTTCTTTTGCTAAAATATTATAAGCTCCTCCAAATCTTCCTGTATAAGAAGAACTTAAATCAAGATATCCTTTTTGTTTCATTTCCTGAAATACACTCATAGATTCCTGAGAGTTCAGAATATCATACTGTGTATAACTTGGAACTGTTCTTACGGTGTTTTCTACCGAATAGCTTATTTTTAAAGGTGAATCTCTGCGTCCTTGTTTTGTTGTCACGACCACTACTCCATTTAGCGATCTTGATCCATAAATTGACGTAGCCGATGCATCCTTAAGAACTTCGATACTTTGGATATCATTGGCATTTAAACCTGCTACAGAAGAACTTAACAAAGTTGCTGAGTTTCCTGAAGCTAAATCTGCAAATGTTACATTGATAATATCTTCCTGAACAACACCGTCAATTACCCATAATGGTTTTGTATCTCCAAAAATTGAAGAAGATCCACGCACAGTAATTTTAGGAGCGGTACCAAAAGTTCCTGTAACATTCTGTACGGTTACCCCTGCTGCTTTTCCTTCAATCATTCGGCTTACGTCAACAACACCTTCAACTTTTAATTCTGATCCGGAAATTTTACTGATCGCTCCGGTAAATGTTCTTTTAGAAGTTTTTTCGTAACCTGTCGTTACAATTACCTCTTTTAAATTTTGTCCAGCTTCGGTTAATACTACTGTCGGCGTAACATTCTCGATTCCTATTTCTTTTGTCTCCATACCTACGTAAGAAATAATAAGTCTGTCTGAGTTTGCCGGCATTTCGATCGTAAAATTACCATCGAAATCAGTTAATACAGCTATTTTTGTCCCTTTTGCCATTACAGTAGCTCCTGGAAGAGGGCTTCCGCTCTGATCTGTAATTTTACCTTTAATAATTGGACCTGCTGTTAAGGCTTCAAAAAGAGAATCATGAATATCTGCATTGGCAAAAGAATTAACATTAGCCGATTTTTGCAGAATAATCTGATTGCTCACTTCTGAAAAAGTGATATTAAAAGGCACCAAAATTCGGCTCAAAATACTTGAGAGCGTTTCCTGATTTGCTTCAATACTTACTTTGTTCGCCAATTGGGGAAGTCTGGAATTGTACGAAAATTTTACATGCGCAGACTTTTCAATTTTAGACAATGCATTATCAAGAGTCAAATTTTCAACTGTAATTGTAACTTTGGTATCTAATTTTTTTTGTCCATTTACATTATTTGCCACAGCAAAGCTTGAAAACACAAGTGCTAAGACAAACTGAAATAGTGTTATTTTCATGATTCTATGGAGTAATCGTTGTTTAACAACTGGTTTTTTCATAATTTTGATTTGTTTTGATTAATACTAATTCGAGTGTATTCTAAGAAACGTGAATTGCTCTTTACAGAGAGAAATTCAAACTTGTAAGTGTCGATAATGTTACAGCATTTCGGCACTTTTTTTATGCATTCTTTTCTACATAGGCATTTACTGGTTTTGGTTGGTTTAGTTTTTAGTTTTGTTATTTTGATAAATTAAAAAGGAAATAAATTACATTTCACAATAAAATTGAAGGACTTTACCTCAAAAATTTAATTATTAAAAACAAACAGTCCACGCAGTGTAATTACAGTTACACTACAAAAGACTAATTACAACCGTCTGAGGTTATAATAATCTGGCTGCCATTCATCTCAAAGCTCGTGTTATTGCCTATGCTTTTACAGACAATTTTCAGCTTTTCTGTTAAAGGCTGATCACTCAGTGAAGTGGTTAAATGACAATCTGATAATTTATTTTTTGGATAATCTATATTTACTAAATAAGCCTGTTCGATAGTTTCAAAAATCTGCGAAACCGGAATATCGTTGAATTCAAAACTCAATTGCTCGATATTTCCAACGCTCTGTGTTAAAACAACATCCTGAGTAATATTGGTTATTTTATCAAATTTTAAATTATTGCGATAAAATCGCAGCGCCTGATTGGGCAGCAGAATAATTTCTTCTTTATCTGACTTAGATACTAAATCATTCGACTTTACTTTTACTTTACCTGTGCGGACCAAAATCTCGACATTTGACTGATCTGAATATGCTTTTACCCTAAAACTGGTTCCAACTACTTTTGTAACAATTTCGTTAGCATATACAAAGAATGGCTTTTGCGGATTTTTACTGATTTCAAAAAAACCTTCTCCTGACAGATATACCTTTCTTTCATTACCGGTAAAGATTTTAGGATAGCTTAATTTACTATCCGGTTGTAACAGCACCGAACTTCCATCTGACAAAGTAATGCTCTGTGCTTTATCGGTATTATTAGTCTGCTCAACCAAACCTTCGTTATCGTCTTCGATCAGTTCGTTGTAAGTAACTTTGTTATCTGATTTTAAATAAGACGAATAAAACCATGAAGACAAAAAACAGATAAACAATGTCGCGGCAACACCGGTTAGAACTCGTTTTCTTAAAAATCTAACTTTTACAGTCTTTACTGCTCTTTGATTCTCTTTTTCGCGGATTTTAAGCCAGGTATTTTGCAACGCTCTGTGAATATCAGAACCAGAAAGCTGATTTCCCGGAATTTGCATTGCCAGCAAAATCAACCTTGCATCTTCTACTAATTTAGCACGGTGACGGCTTTCTAAAGTCCACTCTTCCCAGCCATCGTTATCAATCTTGTGCAAAACCCAGGACTGAAATGATTCATCTGATAAAAAATCTTCTAATTCGGTATAATTATTACGTTTTTGCATCTAATAATGAGGTTACAAAAACATAGAGGACAGTTTTCTTATTATATACTCACCAAATTAAGATTTTTTTTGTTTTTTTTTAACTTTATTTAAAGAGTGCTTGAAAATAGTAAAGTAACAAGTGGTAAAGCACCTTTCCATTCCTTACGAAGAGTAAGTAAACCACGATGCAATAAGTTACTCGCTGATTGATAATTAACATCCAGCATTTCTGCAATCTGTTCAACACTCAGTCCCTGATGATATCTCAGGTAAAGCGCCTCTTTTTGTCTGGGAGGCAGTTCATTAAGAAGTTTATTTAAATATTTCACCTTTTCTTTAGTAAACTCATCATCATCGATCAGTTCATTTTCTACCGAAAATTCCAAAAGAAAGGCAATATCATCTGTACTGGCTGTTTTTCTAAAAATATGATCTCTTTCATGCAATCGGGCAATTCTTTTGCGTACGCTCGACAAAAGATATGCTTTTACAACCACAGCACCCTGTAAAGAGTTCCGATATACCCAAATATCTGTAAATACATCCTGTACACAGTCCTGCACTTTTTCAGCAAACGGAGAAAGAGAATTTCCATAGTTTACCAAATCGTTGTAATACCTTTCGAATAATAAAGAAAAAGATTTTTCATCACCAATCTTTAAATTATTCCAAAGCGTAATATCATCAACAGTATTGACAGGCAGAATTCGGGTCTTCATATTTTCAGGGGTTTTTATCACAATGAAAAAGCCAATAATTAATGTAAAAAATACACTATTTTAACATTAACTTTTTATTTTGTTTGATAAATATAGAAAAGTGAAGAATTAAAAACAATTCATTTACAAAAAAGAGACTGTTAGATAACACTGAAAATCGCCTGCTTTCTTTGCTATTACTGGGATTAACCAGAAATGTTAAAATTTTAACATTAGTTGAAGATTTAGAATTTATCGTAAGATTTTACTTTGTTTTTACATTTAAACAAATTTGCTCTCGCTTTATTTAAATCAGCTTTTTAACATAAAAAATAAAGCATTCCGGCTTTTCACTTTGAAAACATAAACAAATAAAAAAGTCTTACTAAACTAAGTAAGACTTTTGAAATTATATTTTGAGAAGAAAATCTTTAAAAAGCGACATTCCATCTTGGTAATTTAGCATTTTCATCTAAGAAATTCTGCAAAACCTGCCCTTCAACAGCAGTTGGAATTGCTTTTGCATCTGCATTAAAAGTTTCGTACCAAACTACTTCAAGTTCTGAAATGTTTTCTAATTTCATTTGTGCAGGCCAAGAGTATTTTCTTCCTGTTTTTGCAAATTGGTGACCGTTTACAATTTTATCGTAAAGTCCGCCGCTTTTACTTTTTAAAGTTCCGTCATTTTGTACCGTTCCGGTAGAACCAACCATAATTAGTTCTTTTTCATTTCCTTCAACTGCAAATACCACAAAAATTCCGGCGCTTCCTTCCGGAGCATTGCAAACTTCTTCTAAACTATCATTTACAGTAAAAGTGAAACTGTTTGTTGATTTAAACTTTTCTAATTCTTTATACATATTTTTTTGTTTAAGCTCCTGAGCAGTTTAAGACTCAGAGATGCTAAGTTCTTTTGTTTTTACTTGTATTACAAAATGGAAAAAAGTCTCAACAAAATTGAGACTTTTTAGAATTTATTATTTTGAATACCGGAGATTATCCAAGTACTTCTTTTACTTTTTTACCAATTTCAGCTGGTGAATCAACAACGTGGATTCCGTTGTCTCTCATGATTTGTTTTTTAGCAGCAGCTGTATCATCAGAACCTCCAACGATAGCACCTGCGTGACCCATTGTTCTACCAGCAGGAGCAGTTTCTCCAGCGATAAAACCAATAACTGGTTTACGGTTACCATCAGCTTTTACCCATCTTGCAGCATCAGCTTCTAACTGACCTCCAATTTCACCAATCATAATGATTGCTTCAGTTTCAGGATCATTCATTAATAATTCAACAGCTTCTTTAGTTGTAGTTCCAATAATTGGATCTCCACCAATTCCAATAGCTGTAGTGATTCCTAAACCTTGTTTTACAACCTGGTCTGCAGCTTCGTAAGTTAAAGTTCCTGATTTAGAAACGATACCAACTGTTCCTTTTTTGAAAACAAAACCTGGCATAATACCAACTTTAGCTTCTCCCGGAGTAATTACACCTGGACAGTTTGGACCAATTAATCTTGAATTTCTTTCTTTAACATAATTATTTGCTTTAATCATGTCTGCTACAGGAATACCTTCTGTAATAGCGATAATTACTTTAATTCCTGCATCAGCAGCTTCCATAATTGCATCAGCAGCAAAAGCAGGCGGAACAAAAATGATAGATGTGTCAGCTCCAGCTTGGTCTACAGCGTCTTTTACTGTATTAAAAACCGGACGGTCTAAATGGCTTGTACCACCTTTTCCAGGAGTTACACCTCCAACAACATTAGTACCGTACTCAATCATTTGAGAAGCGTGGAAAGTTCCTTCGCTTCCTGTAAATCCCTGAACAATTATTTTGGAATCTTTATTAACTAAAACACTCATGATATATATTTTATGTAGTTTTTAAATTTGTGTTGCAAAAATAAGGTTTTGTAATGTAATTTGCCTCTTTTATTGTCAAAAAAATATTAAGAAAATTGACTCATCTGATAACCTCTGTAGAGCTTATCATCTTTTATCTGCCAGATTACTGCAAAATGGGCCAGCAGCATTTCCTCACGCGGGTTCTCGATTGTTTTTACATAATGAGAATAACGTACTGATACTAAATCATCTTCAGTAATAATATGACTTATTCTTACTTTAGAACGCACATAAGCCCTGCTGAGCTCATTGGCCATTTCAAGAATAGAATCATAATTCATCTGAATAAATCCTTTACTGCTGTTCCAGTCAATAATAACATCGGGATGCAGATATGTTTTTAGAATTTCACTATCAATTAAGGCATCCGACTTATAAAATTTTTGTACAAATTCTTTAATAGACATATTACTTTAATTTACTTAGAATTTCAGGAATCTTTTTGATATTGGCTAATTGTTTTAACTTTTCTCTTGATTCTTCGATTGGAGTTCCAAAATATGATTTTCCTCCTTCAACCGATTTAGTAACGCCTGTCTGTCCCATAATAACAGCTTTCGCTCCTATTGTGATGCCGCTTGTTGTTCCTACCTGACCCCAGATGGTAACTTCATCTTCTATAACAACACAGCCCGCAATTCCGGTTTGTGATGCAATTAAACATTTTTTACCTATCACAGAATCATGTCCAACATGCACCTGATTGTCGATTTTTGTTCCTTCTCCAATTGTGGTATCTCCGGTAACTCCTTTGTCAATTGTACAAAGTGCTCCTATACCAACATTATCTTCAATAATAACCCTTCCGCCGGAAATTAACTGATCAAAACCTTCCGGACGTTTTTTGTAATAAAAAGCATCGGCGCCTAAAATAGTTCCGGCATGAATAATTACGTTATCACCAATTATGGTGTGGTCATAAATAGAAACATTCGAATGAATCAGACAGTTTTTTCCAATTTTAACGTGATTACCAATAAAGCTGTTAGGCTGAATCACAGTACCCTCTCCAATTTCAGCAGATGAAGCGATTGCCACATTTGCAAACTGAAAAGGTTTAAAATGTCTGGTTAAAGTATTGAAATCTCTGAAAGGATCATCAGAAATTAAAAGAGCTTTACCTTCCGGGCAGTCCACTTTTTTATTAATTAAAACAATAGTTGCTGCAGATTGTAAAGCTTTGTCGTAGTATTTTGGGTGGTCAACAAAAACAATATCGCCAGGTTCAACAACATGAATCTCATTCATGCCCAAAACCTGAAAGTCTTTATCGCCAACGAATTCGCAGTTAAGCAAACTTGCAATTTCATGTAAAGAATGACTCTTTGGAAATTTCATATATAATAATTAGAAAATTTGTCAATTAGAAAATGAGTCAATTAGAATGTGAATATACAAAATTATGCCGATTCACAAATTATCTAATTGACTCATTGTCAAATTATCTTAATTAAAGACTTACTCTTTTACACGCTCCATGTATGAACCTGTAGCAGTATCGATTTTAATTTTATCTCCTTCGTTAATAAACAATGGTACGTTTACGGATGCTCCAGTCTCAACTGTTGCATTTTTTGTTGCATTTGTAGCTGTATTTCCTTTTACTCCAGGCTCAGCGTAAGTAACTTCAAGAATTACAGATGCAGGCATATCTACAGATAAAGGTAAATCAGTTTCTGTATTAATCTGAACCATTACGTTTGTTCCTTCTTTTAACAAATCCGGAGCATCAAGGATATTTTTGTTTAAAGAGATCTGCTCGAATGTTTCAGCATTCATAAAATGAAATTCATCACCTTCAGGATATAAAAACTGAAATGTATGTGTTTCAACACGGATAACATCAATTTTGTGTCCTGCAGAAAAAGTATTATCCAATACTTTACCTGAAGTTAAACTTTTTAGCTTCGTTCTTACGAAAGCAGGACCTTTTCCTGGTTTTACGTGAAGGAACTCAATAATTTTGTAGATGTCGTGATTAAATTTAATACACAATCCGTTTCTAATATCTGATGTAGATGCCATTTGTTTTTTTATTTTAGATTTTAGAGTGTAGATTTTAGATTTACTAAAGACCTAAAAATACACATTTTTAATATTTTTTATTATCTAGTTTAGAAATCTAAAATCAGAAATCTAAACTCTAAAATTAATAGTTACCTGAATAACCTTTCATTATTCCACGGGATGAATTTCTGATAAAATCTAAAATTTCATCTCTCTCAGGAGTTGCTTCCATTTCAGCTTCAATAATACTTAAAGCCTGAGTTGTGTTGTAATTCTTCTGATATAAAATTCTGTAAATTTCCTGAATTTCTCTAATTTTTTCAGTACTAAATCCTCTTCTTCTTAAACCAACAGAATTAATTCCAACATACGACAATGGTTCTTTAGCCGCTTTTGTATAAGGAGGAACATCTTTTCTTACCAGAGATCCGCCCGAAATCATCGCATGATCCCCAATATGAATAAACTGGTGAATAGCTGCTAAACCGCCAATAACAGCGTGATTACCAACTACAACGTGACCTGCTAAAGCCACACCATTTACGATAATCGCATTATTGCCAATCTCACAGTCATGCGCAATGTGCGCGTAAGCCATTACAAGACAATTATTTCCAAGAATAGTCTGCCCGGAAGCAATTGTTCCTCTGTTTATTGTAACGCACTCTCTAATAGTACAGTTATCTCCAATAATTGCTAAAGAATCTTCCCCGCCAAATTTTAAATCCTGCGGTACTGCCGAAATTACAGCTCCCGGAAAAATGTTGCAGTTTTTTCCTATTCGAGCCCCTTCCATAATGGTTACATTTGAACCAATCCAAGTACCATCACCAATAACAACATTATTGTGAATAGTTGTAAAAGGCTCAATTACAACGTTTTTAGCGATTTTCGCGCCAGGATGAACATATGCTAATGGTTGATTCATCTATATTTTATATTTTAAATTAAAATAATCTGATTTGAGGGCAACAAACCTAAACAATAAATTTGATTAATTATTGTTTTCTTGCAATTTGTGCCATTAATTCTGCCTCAGTCACTAATTTTCCATTTGCATAAGCATTTGCCTGCATATGACAGATCCCTCTTCTGATAGGAGAAATCAACTCACATTTAAAAATTAATGTATCACCCGGCAATACTTTATGTTTAAATTTAACATTGTCAATTTTCATGAAGTATGTTAAATAATTTTCCGGATCCGGAACAGTGCTTAAAACTAAAATCCCACCTGTCTGCGCCATTGCTTCAACAATTAATACTCCAGGCATAACCGGTGCTTCAGGAAAATGTCCTACAAAGAAATTTTCGTTCATCGTAACATTCTTCAATCCAACCACATGACGATCAGACATTTCGATAATTCTGTCGATTAACAAAAATGGAGGTCTGTGAGGAAGCATTGACATAATTTTGTGAATATCCATCAAAGGCTCCTGATTCAAATCATAAACCGGAACATGATTTCTTTGTTCGATTTTAATGATTTTAGCAAGTTTTTTAGCAAATTGAGTATTTACAAAATGACCTGGTTTATTAGCAATAATTTTTCCTTGAATACGTACTCCAATTAGAGATAAATCCCCAATAACATCAAGCAATTTATGTCTTGCTGCTTCGTTTGGATAATGCAGGGTAAGGTTATCTAAAACTCCGTTTGGTTTTACAGAAATTTCATCCTTTCCAAAAGCTTTCTTTAAATTCTCCATTGTAGACTCAGAAATCTCTTTATCTACGTAAACAATAGCATTATTTAAATCACCTCCTTTAATAAGTCCGTTTTCTAACAATGATTCTAATTCATGTAAAAAACTGAAAGTTCTTGAGTTTGCGATTTCTTCTTTAAAATCTGCAATGCTTTTAAGTGTAGCATTCTGAGTACCTAAAACTTTAGTACCAAAATCTACCATTGTAGTAACTTGATAATCATCGCTTGGCATAACAAGAATTTCACTTCCTGTAGCTTCGTCAGTAAACGAAATAACTTCTTTTACTACATAAACATTACGGCTTGCGTCTTGTTCTTCAATACCAGCTTTTTCAATTGCTTCAACAAAATATTTTGATGAACCGTCCATAATAGGAAGTTCAGAGGCATTTAATTCAATAATAATATTGTCCAAGTCGCAGCCAACTACTGCTGCTAACACGTGCTCAGGAGTTTGAATTTTTACACCTAATTTTTCTAAATTAGTGCCTCTTTGCGTGTTTACAACATAATTAGCGTCGGCCTCAATGACTGGCTGACCCTGTAAATCTACTCTGACAAAAGTGAAACCATTATTAATTGGAGCTGGTTTAAAAGTCATTGTAACTTCTTTTCCAGTGTGTAATCCAACTCCTGTTAGTGAAATTTCATTCTTGATGGTCTTCTGTTTAACCATTATTTCCATTTTTTGGGTTTATTATTTGTTTCTTTAATTCTTCCAGTTCGGCAACTATCTTAGGAAAGTTTTTAAAATGCACATACGATTTATTAAAATCAGAATATGACAAAGATGGCGTTCCCTGCAAAATTTCATCATCTTTAATATTTCTTGCTACTCCTGATTGTGCCTGCATTCTAACATTATTACCTATTGTTAAATGTCCAACAATACCTACCTGCCCGCCAATCATACAGTTCTCTCCAATTTTGGTAGATCCGGCAACACCGCTTTGTGCAGCAATTACAGTATTCTTACCAATTTCGACATTGTGAGCGATTTGGATTTGATTGTCTAACTTAACTCCTTTTCTAATTATAGTAGATCCAAGAGTTGCTCTGTCAATTGTAGTGTTTGCACCAATATCAACATTATCTTCAATAATAACGTTACCAATTTGCGGCACTTTACTATATGATCCATCCTCATTTGGGGCAAATCCAAAACCATCTGCACCTATTATAACACCAGAGTGAATCGTGCAATTATTACCAATTACAGTTTCAGAATAAATTTTTGCACCGGCAAAAATAAAAACATTATCTCCAATAACAACATTATCACCAATAAAGCTGTTTGGATAAATTTTTACATTATCACCCAAAACAACATTTTGTCCTATATAACTAAAGCTTCCTAAATATAGATTTTCTCCATGTTTAGTTCCTTCAGACATAAATGACTGAGGTTCGATACCTGTTTTATTTAATTTTACCTGATTATAAAAATGTAAAAGTTTAGAAAAAGCCGCGTAAGCATCTTCAACTTTTATTAAAGTAGTTGTAATATCCTGTTCCGGAACAAAGCTGTCGTTAACAATTGTAACTGTGGCTTTTGTACTGTATATGTAATTGATATATTTGGGATTAGCCAAAAAAGTAAGGGACCCCTCGTCACCCTCTTCTATTTTAGAAAGTCTCGAAACTTCGGCATTGGGATTTCCAACAACTTCACCTTCTAAAATTCCTGCTATTTGTTCTGCTGTAAATTTCATCGCGACAAAAATATAAAAAATAGATTTTAAATGTTAATTTTAGATAAGTTGTTTTGGAAAACAGATATAATATTTTGTTACTAATTTAGATAACGATTTCAAATTCAACTGGTCAGAAGCTTCAACAACATCTTCAATTGTTTTATCTTTTTTCAAAATTCGTATAGGTTCCGCTTCTTTACTATAAGCCTGATTCTTAATTTTACCTCTAAAAATGAAATATCCTGCATCTACTGCCGATATATTATGGGCTTCTGCAAATTCTTCTTTTAAAGACTGTGATTCTTCCACTGGGATTTTCTCTGCACTTAATTTTATCTTTAGCAAATCCCTGTTAATGATCATCTTACTTAAAGTAGAAAGAATAAAATCAGGATGTCTCTGCCATGATTTTAAGGCGCTGATAATATCAAAATCGTCTAATTGAGAAAATAAATCCAGTTTTTCTGTATCAAAATTCTCAAGCGTAATTTTGTTCTGCATGAAATACAGCAATGGCTCACTGCACGGAAGTTTCACTCCTTTTAATGTTAATTCTTTTGCTCTTTTAAGCACTTTCATTAAAATTAATTCGGCTACAAGGCTGGTTTTGTGCAGATACGCCTGCCAGTACATTAATCTTCTGGAAAGCAGAAATTTTTCAACAGAATAAATTCCTTTTTCTTCTATAACTAAAACATCATCTACTACATTCATCATCTGGATTAATCGTCCGGAATTTACATTTCCTTCAGCAACTCCTGTATAAAAACTATCTCTTTTAAGATAATCCATTCTATCCATATCCAATTGACTTGAAATCAACTGCAGCATGAATTTCCTGTGATATTCACCTTTAAAAACCTGAATGGCGAGGCTTAGTTTTCCGTCAAACTCATCATTAAGCTTATTCATAAATAATAAGGAAATAGCCTCATGATTTACATCTTCAACAATACTTCTTTCCATAGCATGCGAAAACGGTCCATGTCCTATATCATGAAGTAAAATAGCGATATACAAAGCACATTCTTCATCGCTGGAAATAGCAACTCCTTTAAAACGGAGCGTTTCAACTGCCTTTTGCATTAAATGCATACAGCCCAGAGCATGATGAAAACGCGTGTGATTGGCTCCCGGATAAACCAAATACGACAATCCCATCTGCGAAATACGGCGTAAACGCTGAAAATAAGGATGCTGGATCAGGTCGTAAATAAGTTCATTGGGGATAGATATGAACCCGTAAATTGGGTCGTTGAATATTTTTAATTTATTAATATGAGTCACTATTGGGTTATTTTTTTGGTCAACAAATATAACTAAAATAAGTATAAACAGATTTGAGTTTTTAACTTAAAAATCCATATTGATCATCAGTAAATTCTTAAAAGTTTAAAAAACGAAAAGAATATCATAAAATAAATTTCATTTTAACATATCTAATTTTATACTATTTTTAATACTTTTTAAGTTCTATAGCTTTAAATTGCATTAAAATAAATTTGTTTATGGATAAAATAAAAATACTTTGGGTCGATGACGAAATCGATCTTCTAAAGCCTCATATATTGTTTCTGGAGAAAAAAAACTACTCCGTAACTACCAGTAATAACGGTCTTGACGCCATTGCACTTTTTGAAGAAGAGAATTTTGATATTGTTTTTCTTGATGAAAATATGCCGGGAATGAGCGGACTGGAAACCTTATCGGAAATGAAAGAAAAAAAATCAGCCATTCCGATGATTATGATCACAAAAAGTGAGGAAGAATATATAATGGAGGAAGCAATTGGTTCTAAAATAGCCGATTATCTTATAAAACCTGTAAATCCAAACCAGATCCTGCTGAGTTTGAAGAAAAACCTGGACGATTCAAGATTAATTTCTGAAAAAACAACTTTAGATTATCAAAAGGAATTCAGAAAAATTTCGATGGAATTAGCAATGGTTAATTCTTATGAAGACTGGGTAGAATTATATAAAAAACTTCTTTTCTGGGAATTAAAACTGGAAAACATCAACGATCAGGCAATGATCGAAATTCTTGAATCTCAAAAAATTGAAGCCAATTCGCAGTTCGGGAAATATATAGAAAGAAATTACGAAGACTGGTTTGCGCCAAAAGCCGATAAACCGATTCAGTCTAATACTCTTTTTAAGGAATTGGTCGTTCCGGAAATCAAAAAGAAAGACAAACCAATTTTATTTGTTGTAATTGATAACCTTCGCTACGATCAGTGGAAATCTTTTGAAACTGTGGTTTCAAATTATTACAAACTCGAAAAGGAGGTTCCGTATTATTCAATTCTTCCAACCGCTACACAATATGCCAGAAACTCTATTTTCTCGGGTTTAATGCCTTTAGAAATGGAAAAACAACATCCGGAATACTGGAAAAATGATGTCGAAGACGGCGGAAAAAACCTGTACGAAGCTGAGTTTTTAACAGCACAATTAAAACGTCTCGGATTAAATATTAAGCAGGATTATTTTAAAATCACCAATTATGCCGGAGGAAAAAAACTGGCAGAAAATTTTAAAGCCTTAAAAGGAAACGATTTGGTAACAGTAGTGTACAACTTCGTAGATATGCTGTCGCACGCCAAAACAGAAATGGAAGTGGTTAAAGAATTGGCTTCTGATGATAAAGCATATCGTTCTTTAACCTTAAGCTGGTTCAAAAACTCTCCTTTATTAGAATTAATCCAGCAGGCACAACTTTTGGGCTTCAAATTGATTTTAACAACAGACCACGGAACAATTAATGTAAAAAATCCGTCGAAAGTTGTGGGAGATAAAAATACAAGCCTAAATTTGCGTTATAAAACAGGCCGTAGTTTAACGTACGAACAAAAAGATGTTTACGTGGTAAAAGAGCCTAAAACCATTGGTCTGCCAGCTATTAACATGAGCAGTTCGTTTATTTTTGCCAAAAATGATTTCTTTCTGGCTTACGTAAACAACTACAACCATTATGTTAGTTATTATAAAAACACATATCAGCATGGAGGTATTTCATTAGAAGAAATGATTATTCCGTTTTTGGTTTTTAATCCTAAATAATGTGTTCTCAGCCGCAGTAAAACTGAAAAGTGTGACTGCGGCTGAAAACTATAACTGCGACCAAACAAATAAATTTAAATATGAATATCGTTTTTTCATTAGATCAAATTCAGGAAACCGCTGAGCAGATTATTGCTTCAAATCCTAAAAAAATAATCCTTTTTAACGGAGAAATGGGAGTTGGAAAAACCACCTTAATTAAGCAGTTATGCAAAAGTTTAGGAGTTCAGGATGCAACAAGCAGCCCTACTTTTTCTTTGGTAAATGAATATTACACTTCTAACAATCAGCTAGTGTATCACTTTGATTTTTACCGATTAAACAAAGAAACTGAAGCACTTGATATGGGTGTCGATGATTATTTGTATTCAGGAAACTGGTGTTTTATCGAATGGTCTGAAAAAATTGCAAATCTGATTCCCGAAGAACATTCTACCATAAACATTGAGTTATTGGCAGATGGGAAAAGAAACCTGACACTAAATTAAATTATAAATGTCAGCCGAAAACGATCACAATTGCATTGATACAGATACTCTGTTTGAAAACACGAAAAGTAATATTGAGAAGTACGGACTTCAGGTTATCATAATTGAAGCTACTGATTATTTACCTTCATTTGCCTATAGTATTGGGCTTTGGGAGAAATACAATCATCCCGAAATAATTTGTTTCGGATTATCAAATTCTCTTCTTCATACCTTAATAAATAATGTCGCGGAAACAGTTAAAGAAAACGAAACTATAATTACAGGTAAAAACTATTCAGGTATTTTTATGAATGGAAGTGCTGAATTTTTAAATGTTCATTCTGATAATATATCCGACTATTTCGGCACAGCAATAAATTATTACAAAAGAAATGATTTTCAAGCTCTTCAATTAATATGGACAGATCGAAATGACAAATTTCCATGGGAAGAAAATTTCGAAGAAGAATTTATACATAAGCAGCCCTTATTAGACAGAAATCATACGTTTAAATTTAGAGAAGCCAGGAACTTAGCCGCTTTCACAACAAAACAATGGCTGGAAGGAAAACCAATTCTAACCGTTTTTCATGACAATGAAGGTGATTGGATATTTTTAACTGATGATGATGCATCAGCTGAAAACCTCATAATTGCAGCACTTGAACAGTTAATCCTAAAAGACAATTCTTTAAATCAGCTTTTCAACCTTGATTATGGTGAAGAAGCCGAAAGAAAATTCATTGGAGATGAATGGACTAGAAGTATTACAGAAGATACTGAGGAAGAATAAACATCTTATAAATATATAAAATTTCAGTTCAGACTATTAGCAGAATTTTTGCATTAATTTTAAAACTTTTTACGTAATTTGTACCCTTAATTTGTTTGCACACCCATGTCAATTACTTTAACCCCGTTTACAAAACAACAATTAATACCACAAGAAGAAAAACTTGAGGTTGGTCGTTTTAAAAGTGAACTTTTCATCGGAATTCCAAAGGAAACCAGCTATCAGGAACGTCGTATCTGTCTGACTCCTGACGCCGTTAATTCACTTACGTATGAAGGACACCGGGTTATGATAGAATCCGGAGCAGGAGAAAGTTCCAGCTATACTGATAAAGAATATGCAGATGCGGGTGCCGAAATAACAAAAGATACTAAACGAGTTTTCAGTTGTCCGCTTCTCTTAAAAGTAGAACCGCCAACATTGGCCGAAATTGAAATGATAAGTCCTGAAACGACAATTATTTCAGCTATTCAGCTTAAAACCAAAAAGAAAGAATATTTTGAAGCTTTGGCAAAAAAGAAAATTACCGCCCTTGCTTTTGAATATATTAAAGATGAAGACGGATCCTATCCGGCCGTAAAATCTTTAAGCGAAATTGCCGGAACCGCATCTATCCTTATTGCAGCCGAATTAATGATTACAGACGAATTTGGAAAAGGACTTTTATTCGGGAACATTACCGGTGTCCCTCCTACCGAAGTCGTAATTATAGGTGCCGGAACAGTTGGCGAATTTGCAGCAAAAACGGCATTAGGGCTAGGTGCCAACGTAAAAGTTTTTGATAATTCAATTACCAAACTTCGTCGATTACAAAACAATTTAAGTCAAAGAATTTTCACATCAACTATTCAGCAAAAAGGCTTATTAAAAGCTTTAAGACGCTGTGATGTCGCTATTGGTGCGATGCGAGGTAAAGAGCGCTGCCCGATTGTAGTAACTGAAACCATGGTCGAGCACATGAAAAAAGGTGCTGTAATTGTAGATGTAAGCATTGATACCGGCGGATGTTTCGAAACTTCGGAAGTAACAACGCATGAAAAACCTACCTTTATAAAAAGCAATGTACTGCATTACTGTGTACCGAATATACCTTCCCGTTATTCTAAAACTGCTTCGCTATCAATCAGTAACATTTTAACACCTTACCTGCATCAGATAGCCGAAGATGGTGGTCTCGAAAGTGCCATCAGATGCAATAAAGGCCTTAAAAACGGGATTTATTTATATCATGGAATCTTAACAAACAAAGCTATCGGCGACTGGTTCGATTTACCGGACAACGATATTAATTTACTTGTATTCTAAAGGAACTTTAATGTACCTTTGCAAAAAAATTATTTCATGAAGTTCGTACACCGTTTTGCATATTATTTGATTGGATTAGTTATGGGATGCTTTTTTGTAGCCCTTGTATTTAGTGGTAAAGACACACGCTGCAATTATTTTCCAAACGCCAGAGTTTTAAATAATCTAAGAACAAAACCATTTCAATATTCCGATAAAGCCATTCAGACTTTAAATGAAAAATGGGTTGACACTGCCGATATCAAAAGCACATTAACATATGGTGATGTCGATTTTGACCAAAGCAATGTACCATTTAACAAAGGAAAACTCTATATTATAGAAGGAAAAACAGCAAAAAATCAGGAAATTATTCTAAAAGTAGTGAATTACGAAAAGAAAGCTGTTTTAGAAGAAATCATTAAAAAATAATTCTTCTCATTTTTGACATTTCGACCGAAGGGAGAAATCGCATAAGAAACTCGACAAAGAATGATAAAATTTCCATGTAGAATTACTTGTGTGATTTCTCCCTTCGGTCGAAATGACAAATCGAATTTAATTCTATCAAAAAGATAAGCAAAAGTGCAAAGTTTTTTCCTTTGAACCTTTGTTCCTAATAAAAATTACCACTCAATTTCTTTTAATCCTTTTGATTTTAAAAAATCATTCGTCTGACTAAAATGTTTGTTTCCAAACCAAAATCCTCTGTTGGCACTTAATGGCGAAGGATGTCCGGATTTTAAGATATGATGTTTCGAAGCGTCAATTAAAGCTGCTTTCTTTTGGGCAAAACCTCCCCAAAGCAAGAAAACAACATTTTCTTTTTCTGCAGAGATTTGTTTGATAACGGCATCTGTAAATTTTTCCCAGCCTTTTCCCTGATGACTTCCCGCTTCAGACTGTCTCACGGTTAAAGTAGCATTTAAAAGAAAAACACCCTGATCTGCCCAGCGTTCCAGATTTCCTGTGGTAGGCAGCGGTTTGCCAAGATCGGTTTCAATTTCTTTGAAAATATTATATAAAGAAGGTGGAAATGAAATTCCATCGTTTACAGAAAAACATAAACCATTTGCCTGATTTGGACCGTGATAAGGATCCTGACCAATAATAACAACTTTTACCTGATCAAAATGACAATGATCAAAAGCTGAAAAAATCTGACTGCCTTTTGGATAACAAACCTTTGTAGTATATTCAGATTTTACAAAAGAAATTAATTCGTTAAAATATGGTTTTTCAAATTCCTCATTCAAAACCGGCTTCCAGGAAGTATGCATTTTTACGTCCATAATATTTTTTTATGCGAATTTCAGGAATTTTTAAGTAAAATCAAAAAGTCGAAAGTTGAAAGTCGACGAAAAATAACAGCAAATGAAAAACTCATAATTAACAATTCACAATTCATGAATGTTTTCGTATTTTTGCTTCTACTTTCTTAAAGAAAATAAATGATTAGTATTACCGAAAAAACATTACAAGACTTACAATTTCCAACCGTACTCGAAACCATTTCAGATGGTTGTAATACTGATATTGGAAAAGAAAAAGCTTTACAAATAAAACCTTTCAGAGATAAAGAAGAATTAATGCAGTCCCTGCTGCAGACATCAGAATATGTATCTTCTTTTCAAAATAATAACGCGATTCCAAATCACGGATTTGACGCCATAACGCATGAAATTAAGTTTCTTGCCATCGAAGACAGTTTTCTTGAAGTAGGAAGTTTTAGAAAAATTGCCAATCTTTCTTCAACAACCAATGTATTACTGAACTTCCTGAAAAAGTTTGATGATTATTATCCAAACTTAAATGCAAGAGCTTCGCGTGTCGAATTGACAAAAGATATCATCACCGCAATTGATGCAATCGTAGACAAATACGGAGAAATTAAAGACAATGCTTCTCCTGCTCTTTCCGGAATCCGCCAGAATATGAATTTGGTCCGTGGTAAAGTAAACCAAAGTTTTGGTGTGGCTTTAACACAGTACAACAGCTTAGGATATCTGGATGATATTAAAGAAAGTTTTGTACAAAACCGCCGCGTTTTGGCTGTTTTAGCCATGTATCGCCGTAAAGTAAAAGGCTCTATTTTAGGAAGTTCCAAAACCGGAAGTATTGCTTACATAGAACCCGAAGCTACTTTAAAATATTCCAGAGAATTAGCCAATCTTGAATATGAAGAAAAGGAAGAGATTACGAGAATTTTAAAAAATTTATCGAACGTAATTCGTCCGTACCTTCCTTTGTTAATTGAATATCAGGACTTTTTAAGCGATATAGACGTCGTGGCCGGGAAAGCCAAATATGCAAACCGCATTAACGGAATTCTGCCGACGATTACTGAGGAAAGAAGATTATTCTTTAGAGAAGCGTATCATCCTATTTTGTATTTAAACAATAAACAAAAACAGGAAGTTACACATCCGCAAACCATTGAGCTAAAACAAGAAAACAGAATTATTGTAATCTCAGGTCCAAATGCCGGAGGAAAAACAATTTCTTTAAAAACAGTTGGTTTGTTACAATTGATGCTGCAATCCGGAATTTTGATTCCGGTTCATGAAAGAAGTGAAACTTTCTTGTTTGACAGAATCTTAACAGATATTGGAGATAATCAATCTATTGAGAATCATTTAAGTACTTATAGCTACCGATTAAAAAACATGAATTACTTTTTAAAAAAATGTAATCATAAAACTATGTTTTTAATTGACGAGTTTGGTACTGGTTCTGACCCAGAATTAGGAGGAGCTTTGGCTGAAATTTTCTTAGAAGAATTTTATCATCGCGAAGCTTTCGGAATTATTACAACGCATTATTCTAATTTAAAAATTCTGGCAAACGAATTGCCTTATGCAACAAATGCGAATATGATGTTCGATGAAAAGTCATTAGAACCAATGTATAAACTAGCATTAGGTCAGGCCGGAAGTTCGTTTACATTTGAAGTTGCACAAAAAAACGGAATTCCGTTTGGGCTAATTAATCGTGCAAAAAAGAAAATCGAAGTTGGGAAAGTTCGTTTTGATAAAACCATTGCAACGCTTCAAAAAGAGAGATCAAAACTTGAAAAAACTTCATTGAATTTAAAAGAGGAAGAAACTAGAGCTCGTGAAGAAAGTAAAAAGATGGAAAACATCAATACCAAAATCCAACAAAAACTGGAAAGCTATCAGGAATTGTATGACAGCAACCAGAAGATTATATATATAGGACAAAAAATTGATGATATTGCTGAGAAGTATTTTAACAACAAAAACAAGAAAGAGCTGATTGGCGAATTTTTGAAAATTGTTGAGATCGAAAACTCAAAACGTAAAAAAGCAACTCCGAAAGAAGTAAAAGCAAAAGTTGAAAAACAAAAAGAAATTATTGCTGAAGTTCAGGTAAAAGTTGAAGAAATTCGAAAAGAGAAAAAAGAGAAAAAACTTAAACCAGTTGTTGAAAAACCAAAACCAATTTTAAAAGTTGGTGACCGCGTAAGAATGCTTGACGGAAGATCTGTTGGAAGTATCGATTCTATTGAAAAAAATAAAGCAACAGTTAATTATGGCATTTTTACTTCGAAAGTAAGTTTGGACGAATTGGAATTGGTTGAAGCAGTCAAAAAATAAGTTTTCAGTCGCAGTCTCGGTTTTTCAGTCTTGAAATTGACTAAAAAAAGACTAAAATTAAAATAAAACGTTTTAATAAACGTTTTTCTTTTTAAAGTGAAATATGATCGCCAATTTCTAAAAACCGATTAAAATCAATTTATGAAAGCCGTTTTTAATCTTTAAAATTGATTTAATTTCAAAAACCATAAATAAATTTTATATACAATAAAAATCTTACAATTCAGAAGCGAATTAAAGCTGGTTCGAGAGAAGTCAAAACAATTTAATTCGTTCTTTAAATCCAAATTGGAAAAATCTATTTAAAGAAATAGAAAGCGTAATGACTTTATAATAACAAATTGTAATGGAAAAACATCGTGAGATTGCTTCATTCCTCGCAATGACTGCAAAAAACAAAAAAATAATCCTTTTTGACGAAGTTTGTAATCTCTGCAGCTCTGCTGTACAGTTTATTATCAATCACGACAAAAAAGATATTTTTAGATTCGTCGCATTGCAATCTGATTTAGGGACTTCAATTTGTAAACATCTAGGAATCAGTTTTTCTAAAATGGATAGTATTATTTTATATGATCCCGGAACAGCATATTTCTATAAGTCTTCTGCAATTCTGGAAATCGCTAAAAACTTTGGAGGTATTTGGAAATTGACTCCTGTTTTTAGAATTGTACCAATTTTTATAAGTGACAGAATTTATGATTATGTTGCAAAAAACAGATACAATTGGTACGGCAAAAAAGAAAGCTGTATGATACCAACTCCGGAATTGAAAGCTAAGTTTTTGTAAAAATTACAATTTCTCTTAATATTGTCATTTCGACTTAAGGAGAAATCTTCATAGGTAGCTCCGTTCCAATTGGCTAATCCTTTGTAGAGTTTCTCGCGAAGATTTCTCCTTAAATCGAAATGACAAACTAAGTGGGAAAACTTAAAAACAAAAAAAATCCCAAATTCACATCAATTGGAATTTGGGATTTTTTATTTGAAATTGATTAGAAATATTATCTAATCAATTTTCTGTATTTCAAACGTTTTGGAGTTAAATCTCCACCAAGACGTTTCTTTTTGTTTTCTTCATAATCAGAGAAACTTCCTTCGAAGAAGTACACTTCAGAATCTCCTTCGAAAGCAAGGATGTGAGTACAAATTCTGTCTAAGAACCATCTGTCATGAGAAATGATAACAGCACAACCTGCAAAATTTTCCAAACCTTCTTCAAGAGCTCGAAGTGTATTTACGTCAAGGTCATTCGTAGGCTCATCCAGTAAAAGTACGTTTCCTTCTTCTTTTAATGTCATCGCTAAGTGTAAACGGTTACGTTCTCCACCAGAAAGCATTGACACTTTTTTGTTCTGCTCACCTCCTCCAAAATTGAAACGTGATAAGTAAGCTCTAGAGTTTACCTGCTTTCCTCCCATCATAATCAATTCCTGACCGTCTGCAAAGTTTTCCCAAATAGATTTATTTGGATCAATATTAGAGTGTGACTGATCTACGTAAGCGATTTTTACAGTATCTCCAACAGAAAATTCACCGCTGTCTGTAGCCTGTTCGCCCATAATCATTTTAAAAATAGTCGATTTACCGGCACCATTTGGTCCAATAATTCCAACAATTCCAGCTTGTGGCAGCGTAAAGTTCAGGTTATCATATAATAATTTATCACCAAATGCTTTCGCAACATTTTTTGCTTCGATAACATTTGTTCCTAAACGAGGTCCATTCGGAATGTAGATTTCTAACTTCTCGTCTAATTGTTTTTGATCTTCATTCAATAATTTGTCGTAGTTCTGTAAACGGGCTTTTTGTTTTGTCTGACGGCCTTTAGCTCCCTGACGAACCCATTCTAACTCACGCTCTAAAGTTTTTCTTCGTTTAGAAGCTACTTTTTCTTCCTGAGCCAGACGGTTTGATTTTTGATCTAACCAAGAAGAATAATTTCCTTTCCACGGAATACCTTCTCCTCTATCCAACTCAAGAATCCAGCCTGCTACATTATCCAAGAAATAACGGTCGTGCGTTACAGCAATTACAGTTCCTGAATATTGTGCTAAATGCTGCTCTAACCAAAGTACAGACTCAGCATCAAGGTGGTTGGTAGGCTCATCCAGAAGCAATACATCCGGCTGCTGCAATAACAAACGGCATAAAGCTACACGACGACGCTCACCTCCTGAAAGGTTTTTAATTGGCGTATCTCCTTCCGGTGTACGCAGCGCATCCATTGCGATTTCTAATTTTGTATCGATTTCCCAAGCACCAAGAGCATCAATTTTGTCTTGTAAAGCGGCCTGGCGATCCATCAATTTATCCATTTTATCCTGATCCTCATAATATTCCGGAAGACCAAATAAATCATTAATCTGATTGTACTCTTCTAAAACCGCCATAGTTTCTGCCGCGCCTTCACGAACTATTTCGATAACTGTTTTAGAATCATCAAGAATTGGTTCCTGCTCTAAATATCCAACTGTATATCCCGGTTGGAATACCACATCTCCCTGATAGTTTTTATCTACACCTGCAATAATTTTTAAAAGAGAAGACTTTCCTGAACCGTTAAGACCCAAAATACCAATCTTAGCACCGTAAAAGAAACTAAGGTAAATATTCTTAAGTACCGGCTTGTCTGCTCCCTGATAGGTTTTACTCAATTTCTGCATTGAGAAAATTACTTTCTTATCGTCTGACATTTTTATGTTCTTTATATAAATTAATTATTTTTCTATTGATTTCCTGAAATTGACACTGCAATTACACTCTTCCTTTCAAAGCATTAAAAACCCATGCGTTAGCAAAAAAACCTACACCTGCTGCTGCAAATCCCCAGCCCGAAACATCTCTGTATCTGAAAGCTCCAAGACCTATAAGCAGTAATCCCATTAGTACCATAACCAAAGTGGCCCATCCTAAAACGGTATTTTTATTCATTCCCATAATTATATAGTAATATTTTGAAGTAGTAAAATTTTTAGAAAGGCAAATATCGTGAATTTTAATGGCTAATTAAATATTTTATACAGCATTTCTTTCAGTAAATCAGATTGCGGTAATGCATTTGCACCAACTCCTTTACTTTTTACATCAATATCACGAAGTGCACCTACAATCTGGCTGACTTTTCGCATTGGATAATTTTTTACGGCTAAGTCGTATTCTTTTAAGAAATAAGGATTTACACCAATCGCTGCCGCAACATTTTTTGGATTTTTATCCTTAAGGCCGTGGTATTTTAAAAGCTGGACAAAAAAACCGAAAACCAGTCCTGTCGTCATTACAAGCGGATACTCTTTAGGATTGTGCGCAAAATTCTCAGCAATTTTGTAAGCCTTCAGCTGATTTCGTTCTCCAATTGCTTTTCGCAGTTCGAATACATTATAATCTTTACTAAACCCAATATTTTCCTCAATATGCTGAGGCGTGATCATGGTTCCTTTTGGCAAAATAATCTGAAGTTTCTCCAGTTCGTTGTTTATTTTGCTTAAATCAGTTCCCAAAAACTCAACCAGCATGGCATTTGCCTTTGGATCAATTGTATATTTTTTCCCGGCCAAAACACGTTTGATCCAGTCTCCTACCTGATTTTCGTAGAGTTTTTTACTTTCGTAAACAATTCCTTTCTGCGCCAGAAGTTTCGTTACTTTCTTTCTCTTATCAAGTGTTTTGTATTTATAACAAAAAACTAAAACTGTGCTTGGCATCGGATTATCAACGTAAGCTTCTATTTTATCTATTGTTCTTGATAATTCCTGCGCTTCCTTTACAATAACAACCTGACGTTCAGCCATCATCGGATAGCGCTTGGCCGTTGAAACAATATCATCAACAGATACATCTCTTCCGTATAAAACAGTCTGATTAAAACCTTTCTCTTCTTCTGCCAGTACATTTTGTTCAATATACTCAGAAAGTTTATCTATATAATATGGTTCTTCGCCCATTAAAAAATAGATTGGTTTTATATCTCCGGCCTTGATATCGTTGACAATTTTTATTACTTCGTCCATTAAATTTAATTTTCAGTATTCAGTATCAGTTTTCAGTTTAGTCAAATAAATAATCAAGTAATTTTCAAATTGACTAATTTTCAAATTATATTTGCTTTATGTTAAAACTAAATTTCCCTACTTATACTTTCCGATTCAAAAATAGCGAAAATAAAGTGTCTATTTTTGATGAAATCAGGAAAAAATTTATAATTCTTACCCCCGAAGAATGGGTTCGCCAGCACGTAGTTCATTATTTAATTCATGAAAAAAAATATCCAAAATCTTTAATAAACGTAGAGAAAGTTTTAACAGTCAACGGATTAAGAAAAAGATACGATGTTGTAGTTTTTAATTCAGACGGTTCTATACATATATTAGTAGAGTGCAAAGCGCCGGAAGTACGGATTTCACAAGCAACTTTTGATCAGATTGCACGCTACAATATGACAATGCAGGCACGATTTTTGAACGTAACAAACGGACTAAGCCATTACTATTGTCAAATGGACTTTGAGAATGAAAAATATCAGTTTTTGCCAGGCTTACCTGATTACATTATTAAAAAATAAATAGAATACTTTTGGATAAAATAGCAGTTGTCATTTTAAATTGGAACGGAGTTAAATTGTTAGAGCAGTTTTTACCGTCGGTTTTGCAATATTCAGAAGGAGCTTCAATCTACGTTGCTGATAATGCATCGACAGATAATTCTGTGGAATTTGTAAAACAAAATTTTCCCACAGTAAAAATAGTTCAAAACACAGGTAATTACGGCTTTGCAAAAGGATATAATGAAGCGCTTAAACACATTGATGCCGAAATATATGCCTTAGTCAATTCAGATATCGAAGTAACCAAAAACTGGCTCAAGCCCATAATTGAAACTTTTGATACTGAAAAAAGAACTGCAGTCATTCAGCCAAAAATTCTTGATTTTAAGAACAAAGAATATTTTGAATATGCAGGCGGAGCAGGCGGATTTATAGATAAATATGGTTTTCCTTACTGCCGGGGCAGAATTTTTGATACAGTAGAAAAAGATGAAGGACAATATGATAACAATTGTGAATTGTTCTGGGCATCCGGGGCCTGCTTTTTTATCAGAAAAGAGGTTTTTGATTATTTAGAAGGTTTTGATGAAGCGTTTTTTGCCCATCAGGAAGAGATTGATTTATGCTGGCGTGCCTTAAATGACGGTTTTATTGTAAAATACAATTCGCAATCTGTTGTTTACCATGTTGGAGGTGCAACATTACAGCAGGGAAATCCAAAAAAGACCTATTTGAATTTTAGGAATTCCCTTTTAATGATGGTTAAAAATCTGCCGGAGAAAGGATTATTTTTTGTTGTATTTTTTAGAATGGTGCTGGACGGAATTGCCGGTATTCGTTTTCTTGCGCAGGGAAAAGTGAAACATACTTTTGCTATTTTAAAAGCTCATTTTTCTTTTTATTCCCTATCTTTAAAATACTATAAAAAAAGAAAAGAATTTCAGATACAGCAATACTATACCGTAAAAAGTGTCGTTTACCTGTATTATATAAAGAAATTACGGGTTTTTAAAGAAATCTTTAACAGTAATCAAAATATTAAAAAGTAAATTTGTAATCAACGTTTAATTAAATATAATACCTATGAGAAAAATAGTTATCGCACTATCAGTATTAATGGCCTTAACGTCTTGTGTATCTAAAAAAGAATATGCTGCACTAGAAGCTAAGAACAAAGAAATTCAAGATTTATTAAACTCTTGCACAGTTAAATTAAATTCTTGTTTAGAAGAAAAAGCAGGATTAGCAGCTACAGCTGAAAGCTATAAACAACACAATCAGGACTTAATTAACAGTTCTAAAGACTTAACCGTTTTAACTACAAAAGGTGCTGAAAACCTTGAAAAATCTTTAGAAAGCTTAAAAGAGAAAGATTTAAAAATTTCAAGACTTCAGGATGCTCTTACAAAAAAAGACAGTGTAACTTTAGCTTTAGTTACAAGTTTAAAAGGAGCAGTTGGAATCAACGATCCGGATATCGAAATCAATGTTGAAAAAGGAGTTGTATTTATCTCTATCGCAGATAAATTATTATTCAAAAGCGGCAGCTACGACGTAAGCGACAAAGCAAAAACTGTTTTGGCTAAAGTTGCAAAAGTAGTAAACGACAAACCTGATTTCGAATGTATGGTTGAAGGTCACACTGATAATGTACCATACAAAAGTAACGGTGTAATCTTAGACAACTGGGATTTAAGTGTTAAACGTTCTACTTCTATCGTTCGTGTATTAACAAATGATCTTGGTGTTAACCCAGCTAAATTAATTGCTGCAGGTAGAAGCTCTTATGTGCCTTTAGTTTCTAACGATACTCCAGAAGACAGATCTCGTAACAGAAGAACTCGTATTGTTGTTATGCCAAAAATCGATCAATTCTACGACATGATCGAAAAAGAAATGAAAAAACAAGCAAAATAATTAAAAGTTAATTTGCTGAAGTATAAAAGAAAAAGCAGGTCGGTTGACCTGCTTTTTTTTGTACTCTTAATTTATTTTTAAACAGCCAATTAAATATAAATTAAGGATAGCTTTTTTTATTAACTAACTAAATTTTAACTATACTAAAGTTACTCATTATTTTTTAACTTTTATATCATTTCAGTAATTATTTACAAAATATCAATATCACCCTTTCCTTCTCTTATCACAACCGGCTCATGCTCAGATAAATCGATGATAGTTGACCCTACATTATCTCCGTAACCACCGTCAATTACCATGTCGACAAGATTTTGCCATTTTTCAAAAATAAGCTCAGGATCAGTCGTATACTCAATTACATCATCTTCATCACGAATCGACGTTGACACAATTGGATTCCCTAACTGGCTTACAATTTCCAAAACTATGTTATTATCGGGCACACGAATACCAACAGTTGTTTTCTTTTTGAACTCTTTTGGTAGATTATTATTTCCCGGTAAGATAAAAGTATACGGTCCGGGAAGTGCTCTCTTTAATATTTTAAAAGTTGATGTATCAATCTGACGAACATAATCAGACAGATTACTTAAGTCATGACAAATAAAAGAGAAATTTGCTTTCTCTAATTTTACGCCTTTAATTTTAGCAATCTTTTCTAACGCTCTCGAATTCGTAATATCACAGCCTAAACCATAAACAGTATCGGTTGGATAAATTACTAAACCGCCATTCTGAAGCACTTTCACTACTTTTGCAATTGCCGCTTCACTGGGTTTATCCGGATATATTTTTATAAATTCTGCCATTGTTTTTTGTTTTATTTTGTTTCAGGTTTCAATGTTCAAGTTAAAACAGAACGTAAAACTTGAAATACGAAACTTGAAACGAATTTTTATCCTATAACATCTAATTTAGCAAATCGCAGTAAAAGCTTCTTAATGCCGCCTACTTCAAATTTTATTTCAGCTTTTTTATCAGCTCCTGCTCCTTCTAAATTAATCACTTCTCCTTTTCCAAAACGTTCATGCATGACCACATTTCCAATGTTCAGAGTGCTGTCGAATAAATTAGCACCTGAACTTGCCGGAGCATTTCCAGAAACTGGTTTTAATTTTCTGATATTCAAATCCGGTTTCGGATTATTATCTGTAATATGTTTTGGCGGTGTTCCTCCTACAGGTTTAGATAAACGCAGTTTTGATTTGTCTACATCACCAAAGATATCACCGTCAATTGGTGATTTATAACGATAACTCGTTTCAGCCGGAGTTAAATGTTCCAAATACTGCCCGTCAATTTCTTCTATAAAACGAGACGGTTCACTGTCAGTCAGTTTACCCCAGCGATAACGGGACTGCGCATAAGTTAAATAAGCCTGATGCTCTGCACGTGTTAATGCCACGTAAAATAAACGGCGTTCTTCTTCCAGTTCGCTTCTGGTACTCATACTCATAGCACTCGGAAACAAATCTTCTTCCATACCTACCACAAAAACATGAGGAAACTCAAGTCCTTTTGCCAGGTGAATCGTCATCAGCGCCACACGATCTTCATCATTAGTATCTTTATCAAGATCAGTCGCCAGAGCAACATCTTCCATAAACTCAGAAAGTACACCTCTTGCTCCGTCAATTTCTCTTTGTCCTTCGGTAAAATCTTTTATACCATTTAAAAGCTCTTCGATATTCTGAATTTTTGCCATTCCTTCCGGGGTAGCATCTTTCTTCAATTCCTGAACCAGACCTGTTTTTTTAGCAACATGATCTGTGATATAAAAAGCGTCCTGATTCTGATCGATTACCTGAAAGCTCTGAATCATGGTAACAAAATCTTTTAGCTTGTTTTTGGTTCCGGCATTTAGTTTCAAATCGATTTTATCGATATTCACCATCACTTCCCAAATCGAACGCTTGTAATGATTGGCTGCAATAGTCAGCTTTTCAACCGTTGTGTCACCAATTCCACGAGCCGGATAATTTATTACGCGAATTAAGGCCTCTTCGTCTTTTGGGTTCAGAACCAGACGTAAATAACATAAAACGTCTTTAATTTCCTTACGCTGATAGAAAGATAAACCTCCGTAGATTCGATACGGAATATCACGTTTTCTTAAGGCGTCTTCCATTGCACGCGACTGGGCATTGGTACGATATAAAATTGCAAAAGATCCGTTATGAAGCTGATTCTGCATCTTTTGCTCAAAAATTGTACTCGCTACAAAACGTCCTTCTTCGGCATCAGTTAAACTTCTATGTACTTTAATTCTTGGTCCAAATTCATTTGCCGTCCAAACCACTTTATCCAGTTTGGTTTTATTATGCTCCATAACCGTATTGGCGGCTTCTACAATATTACGGGTTGAACGGTAATTCTGCTCCAAACGGAACATCACCACACCTTCGTAATCCTTCTGGAAATTCAAAATATTATTAATGTTCGCTCCACGGAACGCATAAATACTCTGCGCATCATCTCCAACCACACAAATATTCTGAAATTTATCAGATAAAGCCCTAACAATCAAATATTGAGAATGGTTCGTATCCTGGTACTCATCAACCAGAATATATCTAAAACGGTTCTGGTATTTTGCTAAAACTTCAGGAAAACGAGTTAATAATTCGTTGGTTTTCAACAACAAATCATCAAAATCCATTGCTCCTGCCTTGAAACATCTTTCAACATACTGCTGATAAATTTCTCCCAATCGAGGTTTTTTAGACATCGCATCTGCTTCCATCAATTCAGGATTGTTGAAATATGCTTTTACTGTAATCAAACTATTCTTGTAGCTCGAAATACGGCCTAAAACCTGTTTTGGTTTATAAATATCGCGATCCAGCTGCATCTCTTTTATAATAGAAGAAATAAGACGCGCAGAATCCTGAGAATCGTAAATGGTAAAATTGGACGGATATCCTAAAAGTTCCGATTCAGCACGCAGAATACGGGCAAAGATTGAGTGAAAGGTTCCCATCCAAAGGTTCTTAGCCTCAGATGCTCCTACAATATCTGAAATTCTATGTTTCATTTCACGTGCTGCCTTATTGGTAAAAGTCAGCGACAAAATATTGAAAGCATCAATTCCCTGATGCATTAGATAAGCAATTCTAATCGTTAAAACACGGGTTTTTCCCGAACCTGCACCAGCAATAATAATCATTGGCCCGTCTTTCTTTAAAACAGGCGCTCTCTGCGCTTCGTTGAGCTGGTCAATATAATTCTGCATGTAGTTTTCTCCTTTTATGCAAAAATAAGAATTTAAAAAGAAAGTTCCTAAGATGCTTTCGAAAGGTTCTAAGATGCTGAGATGCTAAGGCTCTAAGTTTTTCTTGAAGCCAAACAAAAGGCATTTTTTTGAGCATGGTTTCCCGCTTTCGGCTATATCTCTCCGCTCCCCTGCGAGGATACCGCCTCAATCGGGGCTAAAACAAACAGTTTTTTTTAAAGATGTTGAGATTCTTCCTAACTTCTATTTAATTCGAAAAAAAACTTAGATCCTTAGCATCTCAGAACCTTAGTCCCTTATTTAGAAAACACATCATAAGCAAATCGAATCAAAGTACCCACTACCACTATCAAAAAGAAAATCCTGATAAAGCTGTTTCCTTTATTAATTGCCAGTTTTGCGCCCAGCCATCCGCCGAGTCCGTTGCTTATCGCCATTGGAATCGCAATTGTCCAGATGATTTTTCCTTTAATCATAAACAAACAGATTGAACCAAAGTTAGTTGCCAGATTGACCATTTTGGCATTCGCGGAAGCGTGAAGAAAATCAAACCCCAAAAGTGCTATAAAAGCAACGACGAAAAAACTTCCGGTTCCGGGACCGATAAATCCGTCATAAAAACCAACAATAATGCTAATAACAACGGCATACATTATTTGAGTCACCTCTGAATGGTCTTTTGCGACATGCTGGCCAAAATTCTTTTTGGCGTATGTATAAACAAACAATAATGACAAAACAACCAATAAAAGCGGTTTCATAAAATCATTACTCACTAAAGTCAAAATTGTCGATCCTAAAAACGCCGAAGGTACTGCCAGACACATCATTATAATGAGTAATTTCCATTGAATGACTACTTTCTTCAGGTATTGAAAAGCGGCAAAAGCTGTTCCGCTGAATGCAGGGATTTTTAACGTTCCCACCACAGTTGAAACCGGAAGATTAGGCAGTAAAATTAATCCCATAGGCGTCTGGATTAATCCGCCGCCGCCAACAATGGCATCAATAAATCCTGCCGCAAAAGCAGCTAAACAAAGAAAAAATATAACAGATGAATCCATGAAAGAGGTGTTTTGGTAATAGCAAAAATAAGTTGCAAAAGTAAACCTTCCTTTTCGTTTTATTGCTAAAAATTTAAAGTGGATTTCTCATCAAAAAGTATATTTTTGCCTAAAAATTATTTACATGGATTTTACACGAATTATAGAATTAGCAAGTTATACTTTGCCTGCCATTGTTACGGGATTTGTAGCTTACCGTTTTTTTGAACTTCATATAAAAAACAACGACAAAAAACGTGCTTTTTTATTGAACAAACAGGCTCATAAAGAATCACTGCCGCTGCGTCTGCAAGCATACGAGCGTATGACTTTATTTTTGGAACGTATCAATCTGACCAAATTATTAATCCGAATTTCTCCAATCTCACAAAATAAACACGATTACGAGAATTTTGTAATCGACCAGATAGAACAGGAATTTGAGCACAATTTAACACAGCAGATTTATATGTCCGAAGAATGCTGGACCATAATTACTACGGCTAAAAATGCTACTATTCAGGTAATTCGTAAAACTGCCATGAGCGAAAAAGTAGACAATGCCGATAAATTGCGTGAGGTTATCTTAAACGATTTATTAGAAAAACAATCACCAAGCAATGCCGCTTTAAGTTTTATTAAAACTGAAGTTTCTGATTTGTGGTACTAATTATACTTTGGATTTTAGATTGCAGATTTTAGAATATTTTCTAGTCTCAATCTAAAATCTAAAAATACAAATCTGCCAAATCTACAATTTACAATTTACGATTGTCGCTCATAACCTCAGACTTATTCTGAGCATATTCGTAACCTTGTTCCCACCAGTCTTTCATTACATCTTTATTAAAAATCAAGGCGTTATCTGTTAATTTAATTGGAGTGTAATATAAATTAAGTTTTACATTTTTATTGTTTGCCATAAGTTTTCCTATAGCAATGTCGTGTTTTTCTACCTGATCAAGAGCAATTCGGAACAAATCGATCATTAACGAAAACGGGTTTTTACCTATAACCGTTTTAGTCGTATTCACTTCTGTTTCCAGTACAATTACATCAATTTCTGTGGCACCGCGGTTAATCGCTTCACGTATCGGAACCAGGCTTGAAAATCCCCCATCGCCGTATTCGCAATTATTCTTTTCTGCCAGACTCATAAACGGAACATAATTACTCGAAATCCACGACCACTCGCAAAATTCTTCGTACGTACATTCTTTAACCGATTTATATTCGGAATCGTTTTTTGTGAAATTGGTAACGGTTACCACTACATCTGTCTTGAGTTTTTTCAGTTTATTAAAATCACTCAGAGAAAAATTATTCTGAATGTATTTCTTTAATCCTTTGCTTTCTCCAAAAGTTCTTCTTCCTTTAAAAAACTGGCGCAGTACATTAAAGTGATTGATAGTCACAATATCTACCCCGTCTTTATTTTTAACCACAAACGGACAAATATTAAAAATACTCGCCATAGTAACATTAGTATAAATCGAATGAATTTGTTTAATATGCCCAAGAGCCAGATGCGGAATAAGAAGACTTCCTGTTGAAGTTCCCAGATACAAATCGTACTCATATTTTTTTTCTTCGATTAAATACTGGGCAACGCCTCCGGCAAATGCGCCTTTACTGCCGCCGCCAGAAATAACTAATGCTCTCATAGGTGTATTGTAAGTTTGGTTTTTGGTTATAAAGAGTTTTTTTGTGAAGAGTAAAGAAAATAGACTAATTCATAATCTAAAATCTGAAATCCAATAAATTACTCCTTTAATAAACGGTCTAGCTGAAACTGTTCATCGGGGTTCAAATTAGGCAAAATTTCATTAAATGACGCACGCATTTCAGGATTTTTCAACAAAGTGCGTATCGATTCTCTTCCAAACTTCGAAAACTGCCACATATGATGTGTCGTTGTATTTACTAAATTACTCAGAACCTGATCGTTGATAATCTTAAAGGCAATGAGTTTCTCTAACGCATTCTGCCGCGTGGTTGCTTCGTATTTTGTTGTTGAAAAAGAAATTAGTTCATTTATAAGTTCTTCGGGGCTGCTGCTGTAATCCGGTGTTGATAAAGCCAGAGAAAGCCATAAAGTACGCAGATTGTAATCGTTAAAACCTATCCATTCTTTCGATTTATCCAAATATTCTTTTCTGTGATCCGGAAAGTTTTTCCATAAATAAAACAAAGCAATTTCCTGTGTCTGATACGATTTATCATCCAGTAAAGTTTCGTATTCTGCTCTAAAATCTTCTGGAATTTTAGACAAAGTTGCAGCGAGAGTCTGGCGAACCTGAATAGTATTCTGGTGCATTGCTTTTAGCAGCAGTTCTTTTTTACTTTCATATTTTTCGCTTTGCAATTGTGAAATGATTGCTTCTTTTACCGAGTAATGAACATCTGAATCTAATGTTTTATTTAAAAAATCCATTTTTTCGACTAATGGTGTTTTCTTCAATTTATCGATTTCTAAACGAACCTGAATTGCTTTATTCTTACTTAACAAAGCATTTGCCGCTGGTGTATCAAAAGCAGTCGATTCGAGCCAGGTTTTCTGAAACGGAGCCAGATCAAATTTAGATACCTTTCTAACTTCATCGAAGAAATTTTGTGTGTTTACATTTTTGTAAGCATACTTTTTGAGATAACTTTTTACGGCTTTTTTAAATGCTTTATCTCCAATTGATTCGTGCAGAACAAAAAGAGTCCACGCTCCTTTTTCATAAAAAGTCAGCGAGCTGGCCTTTGCATTCAAAACCGGAATCGAATCGGTTCTTGAGGCAAATTTTATCTGTTGTGCCGTATCGTATAATTTGGCATAGAAATAATCGTCTCCAAAAATTTCTCTTTCGGCAAGTAAAGCATAATAAGTTGCAAAACCTTCCTGCAGCCAATGGTGTGTACTGCTTTCGGCTGTAATTAAATCACCAAACCAGTGATGCGCCAGTTCGTGAGCATCTACATTGGTATAATTGCGGTCTATAAAACCAATATCATCCACAACATAGCGTGTTGCAAAAAGCGTGGTTGTGGTATTTTCCATTCCGGCATATAAAAAATCGCGAACGGGAATATTTCTAAAAACCTTCCACGGATATTTTACACCAATTTCTTTTTCGAGAAAATCAAAAATGCGTTTCGAGTAACGATAAGTATTATCAAATCGTGACGCATCCTTGTTTTCGATATAATATTCTAAAGGAATTTTAGATTTAGAAAGAAAATCTTTTCGATCGTATTTACCAACTGAAAGTACCAGTAAATAAGAACTCATTGGATTCTCCATTTCATACTGCCAATGAATTTGATCATTATTTTCGGTTTTGCTTTTTAGGATTCCGTTTGAAATTACCTTATAGTCTTTTTTGTACGTTATTCCTAAATTAAAAATTACCTTTTCGTTTACATCGTCAAAACTCGGAAACCAATTGCTGGTGTATCTTCCCTGCCCCTGCGTCCAGATTTGCAAGTCATCGTTTTCGATATCAACAAAATACAATGCCTGTTTTGGTTTTACGGTATAACTGAATGTCAAATGCTTATTTCCTGTTTGAAAGTTGTTTACGATTTGTAATTCTTTGCTGGTATTTACAAATCGTACATCCTGTCCATCAATCTGAACATTAGTAAATTCCATGTTTTTTGCATCAATTTTAATGGTATCAATTGGCTGCAAAACATCAAAATCGTAATCTACCTGTCCTGAAATTGTTCTTTTTGAATCGTTTATAGTCAATTGCCCGGTAACCGATATAAAATCGACATATTTGGTCTGCTGAGCAAAAATGAAGCTGGATATAAAAAGGAAAATATATTTCATTGAGAATAAATTAATGGCAAATTCCCAAAGTTACAAACCTTTCAGTAACAAATCGAATGAAATTTGTAAGTTTACAATATAAAAATCCTAAATCGTGCCAATACCACAAAAAGCCTTATTTAACTGGAGCAGCGGAAAAGATTCTGCTCTGTCTTTATACAAAATCCTACAGAATCCAGATTTTAAAATTGAATGTCTGCTTACCAGCGTTAATCAGCAGCATCAGCGGATTTCGATGCATGGTGTTCGGACAGAATTATTAAAGGCACAGGCTGAAAGCATTGGTATTCCGTTAAAAATCATGGAGATTCCGGAAATGCCCACAATGGAAGACTACGAAAAAGTAATGACCGAGACCTTAACTGAACTAAAAAATCAGGGAATTACACATTCTGTTTTTGGTGATATTTTTCTGGAAGATTTACGAAAATATCGCGAAGAACAACTGGCTAAAATAGGTTTTGAAGGCGTTTTTCCGCTTTGGAAAATCCCAACGCACGATTTAATTCAGGAATTTATTTCGCTGGGATTTAAAACTATTGTCGTTTGTGTAAACGAACAATTTCTGGACAAAAGTTTTGTGGGCCGGATTATCGATCAGGATTTTATAAATGATCTGCCGAAAAATGTTGATGTATGCGGTGAAAACGGCGAATTTCATACGTTTGCTTTTGACGGACCTGTTTTTTCTAAACCCATTGATTTCGAAATTGGAGAAATCGTTTATCGAAAATATGAAAAACCTAAAAATCAGGATTCTTCAGATTCCTCTGGAACTTCTGATTACGGATTTTGGTTTTGTGATTTAATTAAAAAAGAATAAAAAATGTATTGTAAAAATCTTCTTTCATTAGTAATTATTGTTTTTATTTGCTTTACTTTACAAAGCTGTCTTGCAAGCAGATGCGAAAGACCTCAGATTGTGGGTTATATATACGACGCCGACTCAAAACAGCCTATTGAAAATTGTAAAGTCGGCGAAACAGTAAGTCGGAACAACGGTTATTTTTCACTGGATGAAAAGCGTTACCGCCAGCTTACATTTTTTGGTTTCGAAGCGCCGCCTTTATCTGTTAATGAAAAAATTGAAAAAGAAGGCTACCAGCCGCAGAACATACAATTTATAAATATGCATGGCGGCGGAATCAGAAAGGGGGCATTACATAATACGGATACTATTTACATGAAAAAAATCCCTATACAAACAAACTAATATGATACTGAAAGAAACCGCTGAATTCAAAAAAGTACTTCAATTTCTAAAAGAAATCAATATTGATGTAATTGAAAAAGAACTGGATAACACTTTTTTACCGGGACTGGCTCTGGGCCCGAACTGCATTTATATCGATTACACCAAATTGTTATATCCCGGCGATATTCTGCACGAAGCCGGTCATCTGGCCGTAACCACTGCCGCAGAAAGAAAATTAGTTGGAACCGACGAAATTTCACCTGAATGGCCTACGCAAGGAGAAGAAATTGGTGCTATTTTGTGGTCATTCAGTGCTTCACATCATTTACAGCTGCCTCCGGAATTTGTATTTCATCCTGATGGTTATAAAGGTCATTCAGGTTGGTTTATCACCAATTTCACAGAAGGCAGATATATCGGAATTCATCTTCTGGAATGGATGGGATTGTGTCTTGGAAAAGAAAAGGCAGAAAAAGAACAAAAAGCACCTTTTCCTGCCATGCTAAAATGGGTTCGGGACTAATTTCGGGTATTTAAGTTGACATATCAACCCAGGTTTTTAAATACCACTGTCCTTTTATTTTATGAAAAACGTAATCTACATAAATACCATTATCTGTTCCTCTGCGGTTAATAACAATAGTTTTGCTTTTATGATCGTCTTTTTGTTTATAATCGCTTCCTTTATCGTTGAGTTTGATCATATTATAATTACTTTTAGTAATAACATAATCAGCCAGTTCAAGATCATCATTGTTCATTTTTACTGTCATGGGAAAATTTACCCTGCTTAACTGAAAATTTTTATCAGCAGTAAATTTCTTTAAGAACGCAGTAAAATTTTCATCTGCCGCTGCAGTTTTATTTTGTGCCATTAACGGACTGCTTAAAAGAAAAACAGTTACCAATACAATTATTTTTTTCATTATTCTGTGTACATTTTTAAAAGGTTTGTAACCGTATTCCAGTTGCGGATTGTTGCTGTTACGTTTAATTTTTTCTCAATATATTTTTGATCGAATCTGGTTTTTCCGGCTCCTACGGCGTATTTAATAAAAATCCGGTTTTCATCAATACTGGCTTCATCAGGTTTAAACTGACTGATTTTTAAATCGTTTATATTTTCTTTTTTCAACGTCATTGAAACAAAAGCAACATAGAGTTTTTTAGAATCCATATCTTTTTCTTTCAAAAACGGATTGTTGGCGAAACACGATTCCAAATCTTCTTTGGTTATCATTACAACCGGAACTTCGTGTCCAAAAACCTTAAAGATTTCCTGTTTGATCATAAAACCCACTTTAGAAGCTTCTTCATCACTGTTTACAAAAACATTCCCGGATTGCAGATACGTTCTTACATTCTGAAAACCCAGATTTTCCAGCATTGCTTTCAAAGCTTCCATTTTCATCATATTATGTCCGGAAACATTGATTCCCCGCAAAAGCGCTAAATGTGTTGTCATTTCTTTAATTTTATTCAAAGATAAAAATTGTAATTCTTTTTTATTATTTAAAACTCGTTGATTGCAATTAATTTTAACACTTAGGATGATCGTTTTCTTCGTGACAAAAAAGAATTATTCATCATCATCCTCTTCGCCTGTTTCGATACCAAATTTTACTAAAAAGTCATTTAGTTTCTTTTTGTATTTCTTTTTGGCCTGATCTACAATTTCGTCTGTTTCTTCACTTGATTCTATCGCATTGAGATTAAATTCTTCTTTCACCCATTCCAGAAAGATTTCTTTGTTCTCATTTTCTTCATAATATTCTTCATCTTTATAAAAATACGCATAATCAAAATCGACTGAAATTTCGGTATCAAAAGTAAGAAGATGAATCAGTCTTCGGATATTTTCAGCCACGACGTGAATGCCGCCTTCATCACCAAAAACTACTATCGGACAATTGTTTAAATCATCATCGATAAGCCAATACGCATACGAACTTCCTGAGCCGTTTGCACCGGCAAATTCAATAAAACTGTTGTAGAATTCTTCTTCTTCAGACCAGGTTTTTATTCCGGTTTTATCGTCTATTATTCGAAGTCCAAAACATTCTGAATAGGTTTCTGATCCGTATTTTTTCTCAAATCTGTATAATTTCACCAAATCATCAGGCAATTCATAATCACCAAACTGAGCCGCAAACTCGTCTAATGTAAAACTGTTATCATATTCATCGTCCTCTGTATCCTCTTCCTCGTCCGGAGCTTCGTTAGTCAGGATTTCAAACGTTTTTAAAGCCGTATGTTTTACGCAGAAAAGTTCGATTCCAGGTGCTGTTTCATCGTTCATCCATTGGTATTTTGGATTTCCGTCATCGTAAAGATATTCCAGAATAAGCATGATTTCCTGATCGTCATGACACCATAAAGCGCGCATTCTGATATTAAATCCGTTTGAAATTTCTTCTGAAATCTGGCTGTACTTTTTCCCTTCGTAATCGAAAGGAATAAACGAATAGGTCGTACCGGAAATATGTCTGACTATTTTTCCGTTCTCTTTCAATTCCTGCGTTTCAGACAAAGTATCAACCATATTGACAAACTGCTCACGGAAATTGGTATACATATACCTTTCCTTTTTATCGTAATCCAGAATCGAAAGACCGTCTTTGAAAACCTCAAGGTAATTATTCCCTAAAATTTCTGTGTTAAATGATGATTCAATAAAAGCATCGTTCACAATATCAGATAATTTATGAGTTGATGGGAAATAGTTTTCAACCGAAATAACCGATCCGTCAACATCGGTAACATTACTGCAAATTAGAATATCCGGTCTGTTACTACTGATAATCGCCTGAACATCAGTAAAACGCTCAAAATGCATAAGCATATCATCGGTATAAATGAGCCACGCTCTTACATCGCCTTTTACAAAAAGCTCCCCATGATTGTATTCTCCGGCCAGTACATCACATCGTAAACCACCTCCTAAGTAATGAACACTTCCAAACAAGTTAATATTAACCGTTGTAGTTTCTCCCAGAACAATCAAAGCCGGTGAATTATCAGTATCAAAAGAACTGATGTATTTTTCAACTTTAAGATTTTTTTTAAATATAAAACCTAAGATAAAAATGTCCTGATGTTCCTCTGTATTAAAGCCCATTTCGAACGAATCCATTTCTGCATCTTCTTCTGCCAATAGGAAAACTGGATTTTCTTCGTAATCAGGAAAACGCCAGGTATCTTCAAAAACATTGTAGATTTTATTACCGCTAAAATCAGTTAAATCTCCAATAATAGTATGAGCTTCATGCCGGTTAATGACTTTAAAAGTAATACCGGCAAAAATCAGCGATTCAAAAGGAACTTGTTCTTCTTTCATTATTTTTGGGCTTATATTTTTAACAAATCTAAGTCATTATCTCTATTTATTAAAATATAATATAAGGACTTTACTTAAAAAATGATGCGGTATTTCGGACTTTTAAATTTCCTAATTAAGAGTTATCTTCGCCCTTTAGAAAAGGAATTCTAATACAAAATTCCAAATCTAAAATCAACAATCTAAAATCAACAATCTAAAATCAACAATCTAAAATCAACAATCTAAAATCAACAATCTAAAATCAACAATCTAAAATCTAAAATCTAAAATCTAAAATCTAAAATCCCCGCATGTCTAACAATCTCCTTGAAACTCCTATTGAATACCTAAAAGGTGTTGGTCCCAGCCGGGGGCAGCTTTTACGTAAGGAACTTGGGATTCATAAATATGGCGATCTGGTTAATTTTTATCCAAACCGATACATTGACCGCACACGATATTATAAGATTAATGAATTGCAGAATACCGGAAGTGAGGTTCAGATTATTGGAAAAATCATCAACATCAAAACGGTTGAGTTTGCCAAAAACAAAAAACGTTTAGTTGCCTCTTTTGTAGATGAAACGGGACAGATTGATTTAAACTGGTTTCAGGGACATAAATGGATTCGTGAAAGTTTAAAGCTTAACGAACAATGCGTGATTTTTGGAAAATGTTCGTTGTACGGAAGCCAGTTCAGTATGGCGCATCCCGAAATTGAATTGCTGAGCGAACACGAAAAAAGTCTTCGTTCTGCGATGCAGCCGGTTTATCCGTCAACAGAAACACTGACTAACCGCGGTATTTCAAACCGAACCATCAATAAACTCATGGAACAATTGTTTATTGAAACAGGGGCTTTGTTTACCGAAACTTTTCCGGCTTATTTAATCGAAGAATTAAAGCTGATTTCCAAAAGAGCAGCTTTATTTAATATCCATTTCCCAAAGAGTGCCGAAGCTTTGGCGAAAGCCCAATTCCGATTAAAATTTGAAGAATTATTCTTTATTCAGCTGCAATTAATCACCAAAAATTTAATCCGGAAACATAAAATAAAAGGGCATCCGTTTACAAAAGTGGGTGAATTATTTAACGATTTCTACAAAAACCATCTTCCTTTTGACCTTACTAATGCACAGAAAAGAGTGGTAAAAGAAATCCGTACCGACATGGGAAGCAACGCCCAGATGAACCGTTTACTTCAGGGTGATGTAGGTTCCGGAAAAACTATTGTGGCTTTTATGAGCATGCTTCTGGCAATTGACAATGGTTTTCAGGCATGTTTGATGGCTCCAACGGAAATTTTAGCAAATCAGCACTTTTTAGGATTGTCGGAATTTGCCAATACTTTAAATATAAACATCAAAATATTAACGGGTTCTACCAAAACTTCTGAAAGAAAAATAATCCATGAAGATCTTGAAAGCGGAAGTCTGCAGATCCTGATTGGAACCCATGCTTTGCTTGAAGACAAAGTAAAATTCAAAAACTTAGGTCTTGCCGTTATTGATGAGCAGCACCGTTTTGGTGTAGAACAGCGATCAAAATTGTGGAAGAAAAATGATATTCCGCCACACGTTTTGGTAATGACAGCAACGCCAATCCCGAGAACTCTTGCTATGAGTTTGTACGGCGATCTGGATATTTCGGTTATTGATGAATTACCGCCGGGCAGAAAACCTATTGAAACCGCACATCGTTACGATACCAACCGCTTAAAAGTCTGGAAATTCCTTCGCGATGAAATTGCAAAAGGCAGACAGATTTATATTGTATATCCGCTTATTCAGGAATCGGAAAAAATGGATTATAAGGATTTAATGGATGGTTACGAAAGTATTTCCAGAGATTTTCCGCTGCCGCAATATTCAATTTCGATTCTGCACGGAAAAATGAAACCTGCAGATAAAGACGCCGAAATGAAACGTTTCTCTGAAGGAAAAACGAATATTATGGTTGCCACTACGGTAATCGAAGTAGGTGTAAATGTACCGAATGCGAGTGTTATGATTATCGAAAGTGCCGAACGTTTTGGTTTATCGCAGTTACACCAGTTACGCGGCCGTGTAGGACGTGGTGCGGAACAGAGTTATTGTATTTTAATGACGGGACATAAATTAAGTACCGACAGTAAAACACGAATAGAAACGATGGTTCAGACCAACGACGGTTTCGAAATTGCCGAAGTCGACCTGAAACTCCGCGGTCCCGGAGACATGATGGGAACGCAGCAAAGTGGTGTTTTAAATCTTCAGATAGCCGATATTGTAAAAGACAGGGAAATTTTGTCGTACGCCAGAAACTACGCCATGAAAATACTAAAAGAAGATCCACCGCTCCAAAAACCGGAACACGCGATCCTGAAAGCTGTTTTCATCGAGTTGACGAAGAAGAAAAATATTTGGAATTATATTTCTTAAGGTACAAAGTAACATAGTAACAAAGGTTCAAAGCAAACTTGAAACCTGAAACTTCAAACCTGAAACCTGAAACTTGAAACTTCAAACTTGAAACTTCAAACTTGAAACCTGAAACCTCAAACCTGAAACCTCAAACCTGAAACTTCAAACCTGAAACTTCAAAAAAATACACTCCATTGCATCTCGCTTATTGCTATACTATAAGTTTTAATATTCAGGTGATTTTGATTTGTTGGGGGCAAATTTTGTGTTGAATATTCGATACAATGAAGCATATTTAACTTTTGATTATTTCTTTGACGTGCTTTTCTTTTCGAATATTCCGCCGAATAAACCTTTGCTTATTTTGTTTTTATCATCCTTTCCCGTAGCGATAAGATGATCAACATATTCCATATACGTTTTCTTGCGTTCTTCCAGAAAACCAATCAAATATTCTTCGGAAGCATTTATGCCGCTCGCCTCCTCTATCTGCAAGAGTTTTTTGTACAAAGGCTCAATAAACTTGGTTATTACAGGTTCAGGCACCGACTTTCGGGTTCCGAAGAAACCAACGATTTCACCGTCAGCGTCTGCTACTATTTTAAAATCAGTAACCACCCAGTAATAACGGCCTGTTTTAGCCATATTTTTGATGATAACATGAATATTTTCACTTGATTTGATACTGTCCCACAAGAATTTAAAAATTACCTTGGGCATATCAGGATGTCTTACGATATTATGAGGCTGTCCAATCAGTTCAAATTCATCATATCCGGAAACGTCTATAAAATCTTCATTGGCATACAGAATCGTTCCGTTTTTGTCTGTTTTACTAAGTAATACTTTGTTTTTATTCCAGTCGACCTCTCTGTCAGAAGGCGTTGGGCGGTTAAATCTGGTATCCATATCTATTTCGTTAAAAATTATGTGATAATTAACTGCGTATAAAATATTTTATTATTTGGAAGTTGGTTTTTATACTGTAATTAAACTCTGCCTGTAGTTGATTTTATATGAATATCATTTACCAGATCATCAATTTTCTTGGCACTTTCACGCATCATATCCAGATATGTAAGCAGTTTATCATTATCTGTATGCCCTCTTGTAACATCAATTAATTTTAAAACCGAATTTACCGGAAGTTTCAAATCTAAAGTCGTTTTATGAATAAAGTCATTATATTCTTTTGTAGCCGACATAGAGCTGTATTTTGCCGATGCCAGTTTCATGTTCTCCAATTCATATTCATCAGAAATTTTCGAAATATGATTTTGGCTGTGTTCCTTAAAATAATACGCCCAATAGCCATTCATTAAAAATACCACGGCCGCCAGAACAGTATGAATAATCAGAGTTTCCAGATCAAAATTTACCTGAGAAAAATAAACCTGAAGTCCGTTGGCATCATTATAAATAAAGTTCTGAAGATACGCCAGACCCGCGTGATGCAGAATAACCAAAAGCGTAAGCGGAATCTGCAGTTTCCAGTTCTGGTAAATAATTAAAATCGTACTGGCTATAAAAACCGTAAAATGCATTTCGAACAAACCGTGCATCTGATAAATGTACTGTGCCATGAATACAGCCAGCACAACCGATAAAACATATTGATAAAACTTAGAATTTTTGAGAAAAAATTTTGCCGAATAATACGCCAAAAGGTTCAGGGTTCCAACACCTACACCAATTTCGAAGGTGTCGTACTTAAATGATAATCCAATTCCGAGGAGAAAGTAAGCAACTAAAACATAATTGATAATCGTATCCGATTTTTGTGTCATAGTCGACATAAAACTGTGCAGATAGTCCTGCTCGTTTAAACTGGCTTTTGTTTTCATGGGGTTTTAAATTTAGGTTAATGATAGATTTATTTAGTGCAATTGGGTAAAGAACATCCGTAAGCCCTAAGGGCTAAAGCATTAAAAGAGGGCGATTTTTCCTGCCCCAAAAGCGATTCGATCGCCATTTGGGCATAATTTGTTGCAGCATCTGTGCAATATCTGGTTTTATTGTAATTGCCGCGATAATATAAATTGTGTAAAGGATCCAGAAGAACGGCCTGCGGCGTCGAAATAACACCGCATTTTTTAGCGATGCCTTCATCAAAATACACCGGAATTTGAGCACCAAACTTTTCTTGTATTTCTGATATAGTAAAAGTCTTTTTGGTATTTAAAACCACAATTTTAAAATTGACTTGATTACCGTACTTTTTTATAAGCTCGGTTACATGAGGCACATTGAACCTTGAACAGGGACAATCCGGATTGAAGAAATGAAAAAAAACAGGCTTCGAATCGAAAGCACAACATTGTGATAAATGAATTGCAGATCCCATTGCTACCTTATGATAGTTTTTAGGTATTGGGGTTGGCAGACTGTATTTGAATTCATTATGCCAGAAAAGAAAACCAATTGCCGCAATCAATAATCCGAACCAGAGACTAAGTAATACCTTTTTCTTCATGTAACATTTTTTAATACCAAGAATAAAAATATATAAACAATTGTTAATAAAATTTTTGATTAAATTCTCACTAAACCTCAAAAAACATCACCTATCACTAAATTTTAACAATAAAACAAATAAAACATATAATAAATACTACGTTTTATTTTATTTTGTTTAACATATCAATGTTACAAATAAAAAAAATAAAGAGCAAAAAAAATCCGACAAAATCAGAAAAAATAAATCATTACATTTTAGTCGTTTCGTGCAACTGAAAAAAAGGACCTAAGAACAAAAAACACAAAGCGCTGATTTATAAGTATATAAATCAAAAACAGGACTGTTGACTAAAAAAAACAAAAAAAATCAGGATAAACATTAAACCTTTTATCAAAATCGATATCTAATCTGGTATTTTGTGTTTCGCATATAAAAAAACTAATTTAAAATTACGGTAATACAAGTGTTAAATAAACCCTAACATCTTTCGATTTCCATACAAAAAGTTAAATTTGCGAGTTACAAAAACAAACACCAAAAACACCTATTTCACCTTATCTTTATGAAACTAAAGCACCTAATCTACGCCTTGATAATCATCATCTTAGGAGGATTTATCACTTACAGGATAATTTCGAATAAGAAAAAAAACGACGAATCTAAAAAATTTGGCGACAAAGACAGACCAACTGCTGTTACCGGTCTTGTAATACAAACTTCAACATTTGATAATAATCTATCATTATCAGGATCAATCGAAGCCAATGAACAAATTGAAATTCACAGCGAGGTTTCAGGAATCGTAGAAGGAATTTATTTTAATGAAGGTACAAATGTTTCAAAAGGGCAAGTACTTTTTAAAGTAAACGATATTGAACTAAAAGCACAGCTTAGACAAGCCGAAACCAAAGAAGGTCTTGCTGCAGAAAATGAAAGAAGAGCAAAACTTTTGCTTCAAAAAGAAGCCATCAGCCAGGAAGAAGCAGATGTTGCAAGGGCAGATCACGCATCAGCACAGGCACAAAGCCAGTTAATCAGAGCGCAAATTGCCAAAACATCTGTAAAAGCACCATTTTCAGGAAAAATTGGTCTGCGTTCTATTTCGCCGGGAACCTATATTACGCCAACCGTTTTAGTAGCTAAACTGGTAAATACCGGAAAATTAAAAATTACTTTTTCTATTCCTGAAAAATATGCTTCACAGGTACAATCAGGATTAGTGATTGAATTTACCGTTTCAGGTTCAAACAAAACATACAACGCCAAAATTTATGCAATCGAGCCGGAAGTTGCAGTCGCAACCCGTACCCTTCAGGTTCGTGCTATTGCGGATAATACAGACGGAAAACTTTTTCCCGGAACTTTTGCCGATGTTAAACTGCCTTTAAATATTGTTAAAGACGCTATTGTTGTGCCGTCTCAGGCGATCGTACCTATACAGGACGGAAAAAAAGTTTACATTGCCAATAATGGAAAAGCCAAAGAAGTGATGGTTGATGCTACAACAAGAACTGATTCATCAATTCTGATTTTAGCAGGATTAAGAGCCGGAGACACTTTAATTACCAGCGGTGTTATGTCATTAAAAAATGAAGCGCCAATTAAAGTAAAAGTGCAAAAATAATTTATGATTTCAGATTTTAGATTTCGTGTATCCTGAAATCTAAAATATAAAATCAACAATCCAAAATCATAATATGAGTTTATCAACCACCAGCATAAAAAGGCCTGTTTTAACCATAGTACTGAACTTGTTAATTATTTTGTTCGGTTTTATTGGTTATACATTTTTGGGCGTTAGGGAATTTCCATCTATCGATCCCGCACAGGTTTCCATCAGAACCAATTACACCGGAGCCAATTCAGACATTATTGAATCGCAGATTACGGAACCTCTTGAAAAAGCTGTAAATGCGATTGACGGAATCCGAAATATAACTTCCTCAAGTAATCAGGGAAGCAGTAACATTACCATCGAGTTTAATCTTGATAAAGACTTGGAAGAAGCGGCAAATGACGTGCGTGACAAAGTTTCGCAGGCTATTAGAAATTTACCGCAGGATATCGATGCACCGCCGGTTGTATCAAAGGCAGATGCCGACAGTGAATCAATCATTTCGATGACTGTTCAAAGTGATACAAGAAGTTCTTTAGAATTAAGTGATTATGCCGAAAATGTAATCTCACAGCGTTTAGAAACCATTCCGGGCGTAAGTGCCGTTCAAATCTGGGGACAAAAACGGTATGCGATGCGTTTATGGATAGATCCTGCAAAACTGGCAGCTTACGGCTGTACAGTATCTGAAGTTCGAGCTGCTTTAAACTCACAAAATGTTGAACTGCCTTCTGGTAAATTAACCGGAAACAACACCGAATTAACCGTAAAAACCATTGGGAATCTTTCCAGAGCCGAAGAATTCAATAATATTATCGTTCGTACAGACGGAGATAAAATAGTCCGTTTGAGCGATGTAGGAAGAGCCGAATTAGGCCCTGAAAATATCGAAACAGGATTAACTTCTTCAGGACTTCCCATGATTGGACTTGCCATCGTACCAATGCCCGGAGCAAATTATTTAGATATTTCGGCCGAGTTTTATAAAAAATACGAAGCCTTACAAAAGGACCTGCCAAAAGATATTAAACTTAATATCGCATTAGACAATACATTATTTGTAAAAAAATCGGTTTTAGAAGTTGCCGAAACACTCGGAATATCTATTGTTCTGGTAATCATCATTATCTATCTCTTTTTTAGAGACTGGGCAATTGCATTTCGTCCTTTAATTGATATTCCGGTATCGTTAATTGCCACCTTTTTTATCATGTGGCTTTTTGGATTCTCTATCAACGTACTAACGCTTTTGGCAATTGTACTGGCAACCGGTCTGGTGGTCGATGATGGAATTGTAGTGACCGAGAATATCTTCAAAAAAGTCGAAGAAGGAATGTCTCCAATTGAAGCTGCCATTAAAGGTTCCAATGAAATTTTCTACGCCGTAATTTCTATTTCGGTAACATTGGCCTCGGTGTTTCTGCCTGTAATTTTTCTGGAAGGATTCGTAGGACGTCTTTTTAGGGAATTTGGGGTTGTAATTGGTGCAGCAGTATTGATTTCCGCTTTTGTATCTTTAACCTTAACACCAATGCTTAATGCCTATTTAATGAAAGGCGGCGAGCAGAAAAAATCTAAATTTTATATTAAAACCGAACCATTCTTTGAAAAAATGAACAGCGGTTATGCCGATTCACTGACTCGTTTTATGGATAAAAAATGGCTGAGTTTTCCAATTCTGATCGCGTGTTTTGGATTGATTTATTTATTCTTTACCATTCTCCCAAAAGAAACAGCTCCTTATGACGATCGCAGCTCTGTAACCATGCGTATGACTACACCGGAAGGATCTTCTTATGAATACACCAACCGTTTTATGCAGGAAATATCAAAATTAGTTGATGACTCTATTCCTGAAAAAAGAGTAAGTTTAGTTATTACAGCACCGGGTTCAGGCGGTTCTGCAGCAAATTCAGGTTTCATCAGACTTTCTTTAAAACAGCCGGACGAAAGAGAAAGATCTCAAAAGGACATTGCAGACAAACTTTCGAAATGGACAAAAAAATATCCGGATGCCAAAACTTCTGTTATTCAACAGCCAACAATTGCCGTAAACAGACGCGGCGGACTTCCGATTCAGTATATTATTCAAGCGCCTACTTTTGATAAACTGAGAGAAAAAATTCCTCTTTTTATGGATGAAGTTGGAAAAAGCGACGTTTTTTCTATTACAGATGTAAACTTAAAATTCAACAAACCCGAAATTAACGTGAGTATTGACCGTGCAAAGGCCGAAAGTTTAGGTATCTCTATTCTTGATATTGCACAGACTTTACAGCTTTCGTTAAGCGGACAGCGTTTTGGTTATTTTATTAAAAACGGAAAACAATATCAGGTTATTGGTCAGTTTGATCAAAAAGACAGATCGAAACCTTTGGATTTGACTTCGATGTTTGTAAAAAACAAAAATGGAGAATTGATTCAGATGGATAACGTTGTAAAAGTTGCTGAGCAGAGTAATCCGCCGCAATTGTATCACAACAACCGTTACATGTCGGCTACAGTAGCAGCTGGTTTAGCTCCGGGAAAAAGTATGGGCGACGGAATTCAGGAAATGGACCGAATTAAAGCCAAAGTTTTAGATCAAAGTTTCACAACCGATTTAGCCGGAGAATCACGAGATTTTGTAGAAAGTAGTTCAAACACTTCATTTGCATTTGGATTAGCTTTACTATTAATCTTTTTGATTCTTGCCGCCCAGTTTGAAAGTTTTATCGATCCTTTTATTATCATTTTAACCGTACCAATGGCGGTTGCGGGCGCTTTATTTTCACTTTGGTTATTCAATCAGTCGTGGAATATTTTCAGCCAGATTGGAACCGTAATGCTTATTGGTCTGGTAACCAAAAACGGTATTTTGATCGTTGAATTTGCCAATCAGTTAAGAGAACAAGGTAAACCCAAAATGGAAGCCATTCTGGAAGCTTCAGAAGCACGTTTACGTCCTATTTTAATGACGAGTTTAGCCATTGCATTAGGAGCTCTGCCAATTGCTATGTCACTTGGAGCAGCATCTACCAGTAGAATTGGTATGGGGGTTGTAATTGTGGGAGGAACTATTTTCTCTCTGGCTCTGACACTTTTTGTAATTCCTGCTATTTATTTTATGTGGTCTAAAGCAAGAAAACATTATCCTGAATTTGACCATATCGACGAATACGAAAAAGAAAGTATAAAATAAAACCAAAAAATCACGAATTTTACCTTTTAAATTCGTGATTTTCAGGTAAAAGATAATAAATATGAATATCAAGAATATATACGGCACTTTAGCACTTCTGTTCTTATGCATTTTTCAGGCAGATGCACAGGAAACCCTGTCTATCGAAGAAGCAATGAAAATCGCTTTAGAAAACAATTTTGAGATTAAAATTGCCAAGAATAATTCGGTTATAAGCGAAACAAACGTAACAGTAGGAAATTCAGGAATGCTGCCAACTGTAACCGCTTCTGTAGTTGATAATAACAGTATTATGAACTCGTCTCAAACACGTCAGGACGGTTCTACTACATCATTAGACAATGCCAAAAACAATAGTTTAACCTATGGAGTAAGTTTAGGATGGACAGTTTTTGACGGAATGCGAATGTTCGCCAGACTTGACCAGTTAAAAGAACTTCAAAAATTAGGTGATGCCGAATTAAAACGAACTATTTTACTAAAGATTGGTCAAGTAAATTCAGCATATTACGACTTAGTACAGCAGCAGCAGCAATTAGCCGCTTTAGATACTACAATTGTAATTTCGAAACAAAGATTAGAATTAGCTCAAAATCGTTTTACAATTGGAAAAGCTTCAAAATTAGAAGTTTTAAACGCTCAGGTTGACTTAAACTCAGATCAGGTGGCTTTATTGAGACAGAAAGAATCGTATGCGAATGCTAAAATTTTATTGAACCAGTATCTGGCAAGAGATCCGAAAATTGATTTCAAAGTAACTGATGAAGTTAAAGTTGACAATAAACTGGTTTTGGTAGATTTAATGGAATTGGCACAAAAACAAAACCCGGCATTAGAAGCTCAGATTATCAACAAACGAATTGCCGAATTACAGCTTAAACAAGTCAAATCGACCCGATATCCAACACTTCGATTAACAACTGGTTACAACTTTTCTGAAAGCCAGTCCAGTTTAGGATTTACAAGCGAAACTTCTTCTCGTGGTTTAAATTACGGTTTCAATGCCTCTATGAATATTTTTGACGGTTTTAATCAGCATCGAAATGAAAAAGTAGCCAAACTTCAGATTGAAAACACTAAAATCGTAATCGAACAGCAGAATTTGATTTTAAATACACAATTAAGCACGGCTTTTCAAACGTATTTAACCAATCTGGAATTGATCGATCTGGAAGAAGACAACGAGGCTATAGCGAAGCAAAACCTTGAAATTACGCTGGATAAGTTTAGAATTGGGACCATTACCACTATCGATTTCAGAACGGCACAGCTTAATTATGTCAATGCAAAAGTACGTTACAGCAACGCTCAATATGAGGCAAAATTATCAGAAATTGCTTTAAAAGAATTAGCAGGAAATATTAATTTTTAATATAAATTTGTTTCAAAAAACAAATTTATATGATCTCATATAATACCAAAGACTGGTTTACTTTTATATTCCATTTTCATAAATCGGATACAGTTCGAAAGCTGTTTCCAATCATGCTGGCAATTGGTGTTTATGCTGCCATAGTAGGATATCTGGAGCTTCATTATTTCAAAGTTACCAAAAACGATTACATCCATAATATTCCTATCATGCACGGAATGCTGGGTTTTGTGATCTCGTTATTACTGGTTTTCAGAACCAATACAGCTTACGACCGCTGGTGGGAAGGGCGTAAACTCTGGGGCAGTCTGGTGAACAACAGCCGTAATCTTGCCATAAAACTTTCGGCTATTTTAAAAGATGAAAATGACAGGAAGTTTTTCAGAAAGTTCATTCCCATGTTTGCTGATATTTTATACAAACATTTAAAAGATGAAGAAACCAGCAAACAGCTTTTTGAAGATGTAGATCTAGAATTAGATCATCATAAACACAAGCCTAACCAGCTCAAAAGAATCATGTATCACAAAATAAATGATTTGTATGATTCCGGAAAAATTACAGGCGAGCAGCTTATTATACTAAATGATGAATTTCAGGCATTCACAGACATCTGCGGTGCCTGCGAACGCATCAAAAACACGCCTATTCCCTATTCTTACAGTGCCTTCATCAAAAAATTTATCTTTTTTTACATCATGACACTTCCTTTTGGATATTCGGTCAGCTTAGGATATTTTGTGGCTCCGGTTGTCGTTTTTATCTTTTATGTTCTGGCGAGTTTAGAACTTATCGCAGAAGAAATCGAAGATCCGTTTGGTGATGATGAAAACGATCTTCCAACCAAGAAAATATCAGAAAATATCAAAAGACACGTCGAAGAACTGATTTAAACAAACCATAAAGCCAATTTTACTATACCTTTTTTATTAAATTTAAAGATTTATCTAAAATTGAGTATGTAATTTTTACCGCTTTTTTACTAAATACAACGAATAAGAAAAAACCAAATAATTTCTTTCTTACTACAATCCGCAATCCTTATATTTGTAACCTTGTACAAAAAAAGAATAATAAAGCTAACATGAAAATATCTTACAACTGGTTAAAACAATTCATTAAAACAGACTGGACATCTGAGCAGACTTCAGAATTACTTACTGATTTAGGTCTTGAAGTAGAAGTTGTCGAAAAATACCAATCTGTTAAAGGCGGTTTAGAAGGGGTTGTTGTAGGACACGTTCTCACTTGCGAAAAACACCCTGATGCCGACAGACTGAAAGTTACAACTGTAAATATTGGTTTAGAAGCTCCTATACAAATTGTATGCGGCGCTGCAAATGTTGCCGCAGGTCAAAAAGTTCCGGTTGCCACAATTGGAACTGTTTTATATGATAAAGAGGGTGCTGAATTTACAATTAAAAAAGGAAAAATACGCGGACAGGAAAGCCACGGAATGATTTGCGCCGAAGATGAACTGGGTCTTGGCAGCAGTCATGACGGAATTATGGTTCTGGATGAAAGTCTGGTTCCGGGAACTCCTGCAGCCGAGGTATTTAAAATTGCCAATGACGAAGTTTTTGAAATTGGTTTAACTCCAAACCGTGCCGACGCAATGAGCCATTACGGAACAGCGCGTGATTTAAGAGCCGGAATGTTGCAGCGTGGTGTAAACGTAGAATTAATTACGCCGTCTGTAAGCAATTTTAGAGTTGATATGCGTACGCTTAAGATTGATGTAAATGTTGAAGAACCAACACTGGCACCAAGATACTGCGGGGTTACCATTTCGGGAATTACAGTTCAGGATTCTCCGGCATGGTTACAAGATCGTTTAAAGGCTATCGGGTTAACTCCTAAAAATAATATTGTTGACGTTACTAATTATGTTTTACACGAATTAGGACAGCCGCTTCATGCTTTTGATGCTGCAAAAATCAACGGAAAGATAATCGTAAAAACACTGCCTGCAGGTACAAAATTCGTAACGCTTGATGATGTTGAAAGAACATTACACGCAGAAGATTTAATGATCTGCGACGAAAAAGGACCACTTTGTATTGCCGGTGTTTTTGGAGGAAAAAAATCAGGTGTTTCTGAAGGAACAACTTCTATTTTCTTAGAAAGTGCTTATTTTGATGCTGTAAGCGTTCGTAAAACAGCAAAAAGACACCAATTAAATACAGATGCTTCTTTTAGATTTGAAAGAGGAATTGACCCAACAATTACAGAATACGCACTAAAACGTGCCGCGCTTTTAATTCAGGAAGTAGCAGGCGGAAAAGTAACTTCTGATGTGGTAGAAGTTTATCCTAAAAAAATAGAAGATTTCTCTGTTTTATTAAATTTCAGCCACGTTTCTAAAATCATTGGTCAGGAAATTCCAAAAGATACGATCAAAAAAATATTAGTTTCTCTGGATATTAAAGTCAACAGCGTTTCAGATACCGGTCTTGGCTTAACTATTCCAGCTTATCGTGTTGATGTACAGCGTGAAATTGACGTTATAGAAGAAATCTTAAGAGTCTACGGTTACAATAATATTGAGTTTTCTAAAAAATTCAATGCAACGGTAGCCAATTCTCCAAGAACAGAAGATTATAAAGTACAAAACGTTATTGCTTCTCAGTTAAACTCTCAGGGTTTCCATGAAATGATGGCAAACTCATTAACAACTGCTGCGTATGCAAAACTATCGACTGTTTTAAAAGAAGAACACAACGTAACGATGCTGAATCCTCTAAGCAGTGATTTGGCAGCAATGCGCCAGTCATTATTATTTTCTGCCTTAGAAGCCGTTTCTTATAATATCAACAGAAAAAATTCGGATTTAAAATTATTTGAATTTGGAAAATCATATCACAAATACCTAAACGGTTACGAAGAGCACAAACATTTGACTTTATCTATTTCCGGAGACCGAAATAAAGAAAGCTGGACAAATCCGCAAAAAGGAACTGATTTCTTTTTACTAAAAGGATATGTAAGAGCTGTTTTAAATCGTCTTGGAATTGAAAAAGTTTCAAATATGCCTGTACAGTCGGATGTTTTCTCTGAAGGAACTTCTATCTGTTACAACAATGATACTTTGGTCGAAATGGGTGTAATTAAAAAATCGATTTTAAAACATTTCGGAATCAAACAAGATGTGTATTATGCCGATTTTAACTGGGATTTAGTCCTAAAAATCATTACAGGAAAAATTAAATATACTGAGATTCCTAAATATCCTGAAGTACGTAGAGATTTAGCGCTTCTGATTGACGAAAAAACAACTTATGAAAGTATTTACAATCTGGCTAAACAAAGCGAAAAAACACTTTTAAAAGACGTTAATTTATTTGACGTATACCAAGGCGACAAACTTCCGGAAGGTAAAAAATCATATGCTTTGAGTTTCACAATCCAGGACAGCACTAAAACGCTTACTGATGCTCAAATCGATAAAATTATGTCAAAATTACAACAGACTTTTGAAACCGAACTTGGCGCAAGTCTGAGATAAGTTTTTAATTATAGTTTACACTAGAACCCGATGGATTTTTCAGAATCTGTCGGGTTTTATTTTTTTGGTTTCTTTTGTTTCAGGTATGAAGTTTCAGGTTTCACGTTATTGGTTTGCGGATAGTTTTACCGCAAAGATTCGCAAAGTTTTTATTCAGAAAAAGATCTTGCAAACCCTGCATCAGATAACTATCGGAATTGCACCACTTTCAGTTAACCTGAAACCTGAAACTTGAAACCTGAAACTTAAAAACACCTCTATCATTTAGAATATTTCTGATAGGCCCGCATTAGTTTCTCGTCGTATTTATTGGTTTTATAAGCCGGTCCGTTATATTTAGAAGCAAAAGCAGCCCAGTTTTTATTTCTTAAGGGAGTAATTAGATTATTCTTTTCCAAAAACAATCCAAAAGCTTTTAAATGTTCGCCTTCGTTTTGACGCATTTTGATTACGAATTCATCAATACTTTTATAACCAATAGAAACAGCATTAAACCCCATTATCTGAAACGATCCCCACGAAGCTGCACTGTTAGCGGCATCTTCAAAATCTTTACCTCCCAGACTGATTGCTTTTTCAAGACGTTCATATTCTCCCGCTCCGCCAACATAGTATTTCTTTGTATATTTTGGAAAAAGAATATTTGCCGTTGTACTGTTTACATACTTTTTAGGGTCGATTTTTCGCTTTTCTAATTCTTTCCAGAAAATATGACCCTCAAATAAAATTTTTGGTCTTCCGTCAACAAGAAACCCTTTTCCGTTACTTTCCACTTCATTTACCGCTTTTACAATGGCCAGTTCGAGATTAAAACGCTTTGAAAAATCAATAAGATCCTGTTCCGAAAGCAGTTTGCTGTTAGAAGAAAATAATCCCTGCGTTTTTTGTAATAATGCTGACCAGCTTTTCAATCCCACTACTCCATCTACAACCAGCTTATTCTTTAACTGAAAATCTCTTACCGCTTTATCTGTCGCTGCTCCAAAATAATCTGAAACAACAACTTTATATCCAAGATTTGAAAGAAGTTCATTTAAATAATATACTTCATTTGATCGTGCACCCAATTTTATCGTTTTCATTTTTCTCTTATTTAAATTAAAAACTGATTTTCTTTTTTTCAGCAGATTTCAATCTCCTTTTTTCTGCCTAAAACAATCCATATAAAATTACCAAAAATTAAAAGCTTACAAACCAGTATTTTAACCTGTTTTTAAAAAATTTCACCTACAAAAAAAAGGGTATTTTCCCCCTTGTTCAATTTTTGGGTTTCAAATAATTTTGTCGCCTGCAAACGATTAAAAAAGTGAACTAAACCATTAACCAATTAATTATTTAACAATCATGAAAAATCCACCCGCAAAACCCGCTCAGTTAATAACTAAAGAATTTGCAAAACAGCTTAATGTAAATTACAACAAGAAAAAAGCGGCATCAGTAACCGGAAAATCCAAAAAGAAAGAAGACGCAAATGCCATCTGGTATTCATTGGAAGCATTAGAAAGTTATATACATTATATCAAAACCAACGGTGCTAAAGAAGGCTATAATGTAGACGGAATACGTTTTTATTTTGGCACCTATCCGGAAGATGAAGCTCATGGAGAAAAAGCCGGACTGACTACTTTGTTCCTGGTTCCAACAGGAAAAAAAGTAGAAAGCAATGAAGATCAGCTTAAAAGTTTTGCTTTAGTTGAAGACGAAACACCTGCTGACATTCAAAGTCTTTCACCAATGAATTACGGAAACATCGGAAGACCGCCAAGTTTAGTATATTAATAGAAATTTATGTTTGAATTTTTAAGATCTTATATCATTTATTTAGCTTTGTTATCAGGAAGCATCGGATTAATTTCTATGCATAAATTACCTGGTAAGAAAGCTAAATTTTTAGTAATTTTAATTTGGTTTTCGATCCTGACAGAAATCGTTGGGTATTACTTTACGTACCTGACAGGCTTGTTAAATTATTATGTATATAATGTTTACATGTTTGTCAGCTTTTCAGCCTATATATTACTTTTACGAAGCCTTTTACAAAAAATAAATCACAGACTAACCGCCGTTCTCTGCCTGACGTTGTTTATTATTTCTTTTATTTTAAACAGTTTGTATTTTCAGCAGGATGCCAATCGTTCTTTTACATACAGTTTTGCGATTGGAGTTTTATTGGTTCTGATTTTATCTTGTTTGTATCTGGTTGAGATTTTTAATTCAGACAAAATTTTAAACTTTAAGCGATCTGTCTTTTTCTGGTACATTTTAGGCATACTGGTTTTTCATGTACCATTTACGCCTTTTATGCTTGCCATAAACTGGTTTTTAATCAAGCAGGATGATTCTGTATTTAGTCTTGTGTTGTTTATCTTAAATTTTCTGGCACATAGCTGCTACATTATAGGATTTTTATGGAGCGAAAAGAAATACAATTATTAGTCATTTCATTGGGTATCGTTTTCTTTACCCTGCTGCTTATCCTGCTTTTCATTTTCTTTTATTTCATAAAGAAGAAAAACACCTATATGGTAGAAAAAATGGAAGCCGAAATGTATTTCCAGTCCGAATTGGTCAAAACCAGAATCGAGATCAAAGACCAGACGCTTTCTGAAATAAGCAAAGAGCTTCATGATAATATCGGACAGATTATTTCGGTTGCCATCATGCAGCTCAATATTGGTATTAGTAATAAAGGAATTCCGGTTTCGGAACTTAAAGACCTTAAAAGTGTATTGGCAAAATCATTAGACGAATTACGAATTTTATCGCGGATTATCAATAAAGATAATTTACTGCAGCACAACTTTGTTGAGGCTATCCAGCTGGATCTGGAACGAATAAAAAAGCTCAAAAAAATCAAATATAATTTTAATCTCACCGGAGAAATTCCGCTGATTAATGAAGAACACGATCTGATTATTTACCGGATATTTCAGGAAGCACTTCACAACAGTTTAAAACATTCCCGAAGCGATTTGTTTGATGTGCATATTGAAGTAACCCCGGTTGTTTTCAGACTTATACTCAAAGATTTTGGAATTGGATATAATTTAGACAGTTCCAATTCAGGAATAGGACTTAATAACATGAAACTCAGAGCCAAATTAATTGGCGCCAGACTCAGCATCGATTCCGGCCAGTCCGGAACAACCGTAACCCTCGAATATCCCTTAACCCAATCTGATGAAAACTAACCCCAAAAACAAAATAATAATCGTAGACGACCACCTTCTTTTTTCGCAGTCGCTTGAACTGCTAATTAAAAGTTTTGGAGATTACGAAGTCATAAATCGTTTTGAAAACGGTAAGGTATTTATTTCCTTTCTGGAAGCAAATATCGACACCAATATAGATTTAGTCCTCCTGGACGTAAATATGCCCGTTCTCGACGGAATAAGCACTATGAAATGGCTTCAGGAAAACCGCCCTAACCTAAAAGTAATAGCATTATCTGTAAATGATGACGAAGAAATCATTATTAAGATGATTACCAACGGAGCAAAAGGCTATCTTTTAAAAGATACTTCACCGGAAGTTTTCAGGGATGCGATTGAATGCGTAATCGAAAAAGGATTTTATTTTACCGAATTAGTTTCAGGAATGCTGATCAATAAAGTCAACAGTGATAATAAAAAAATCAGCCTGAAAGAAAAAGAACTGGTTTTTATAAAACATGCCTGCACCGAAATGACGTATAAAGAAATTGCATCAGAAATGTGTCTGAGTCCTAAAACCATCGACGGATACAGGGAATGTTTGTTTGATAAATTAGAGATAAAAACGAGAATTGGTTTGGTGTTATACGCTGTTAAAAATAAAATTGTTTTGGTGTAACTTAGTACGAAAGTGCTGCAAAGAACGGATATTCTTTGATTTTTTCTCTTCCGTTAAGAAAAGCTAATTCCATTAAAAAGTTGCATTGTACAATTTCGCCGCCTAATTCTTCTACCAGATCGCAGACTGCTTTTGCGGTACCGCCGGTTGCCAGAACGTCGTCGTGAATTAAAACACGATCGCCTTTCTGAATGGCATCTCTGTGCATTTCGAGTATATCTGTGCCATATTCTAACTCATACGAAGCCGAAATCGTTTCAAACGGAAGCTTTTTAGGTTTCCTTACCGGAACAAAACCGGCTTTTAGTTCCTGTGCCAATAACATTCCGAAAAAAAAGCCACGGCTTTCTGCTCCTACTACTTTGTCAATTTTCTGTCCTTTTAAAGAATTTACCAGAATTGATAAGCATTCTTGTCTTGCTTCAACATCATTTAATAGTGGAGTGATATCTTTAAATAAAATTCCTTGTTTAGGAAAGTCCTGAATATCACGTATATAATTTTCAATCTTCATTTTTTTTTATTTTTCTGTATTTTTTTGCTTGTTTATCTCGAATTTATCTCTATCTTTGCACCCGCAAACAGCATTTAACAAAGCTACAAAAAATAGCTGAATGAAACAAAAAAGGCCTCGTGGCGCAACTGAATAGCGCATCTGATTACGGCTCAGAAGGTTACAGGTTTGAATCCTGTCGAGGTCACTACTCGGGACAAAAGAAAAATATCATCTTTTGTCCCGTTTTTTTTTGCCCGTAATCTATTGTTTACCAGATAGATACAGTTGACGATTTCATTGACTCGGGCGGTGCGGATTTTATTTTCTTGAAATGTGAAATTTTCTGGAAAAATTAAACCAATTACTTCTCTAGAATCAGCTAAAGTCCCACCATCAAAGGCTTCACCTAGCTTTAAAAGGTTTTCCAATCCAGTCGTGGTTAGGTGCTCTATACTGGCTCTGTCGTCTTCTACATCTCCAATGTCCTTTTCCAACTTACTGATAACTTCATTGTATTCAATTTTCATAAGATTGTAATCTACAGCATCTATTTTCTCGGTAACTAATAAATTTCTGGCTACTGATAATTTCTTTTCATAAACTGCAATCTGCTCAAGGGACTTCTTTTTTTCGCCAGCTATTACTCCAGTATGCTCTCTGTAACCTTCAAGCAGAACTGCGGTATATAATTTCTTAACTTCTTCTAAAGGTTTAAATTTATTTAAATGGTCTTTAAATACCTTATTAGCTATTTCGGAATTCACTCTCCATTTACAAACTTTATCACAGTGATAATAATAGTAATATTTATTTCTTCCTTTACATTTACTTCCTGTTAACTTCTGACCACACTTTGGACATAGAAAAAAACCTCGCAAAGGAAAATTCTCAATAGTCTTAATTTTTGGTCTATAAGTTCGCGCTTTACTATCAAGAACATCCTGTACCCGATAAAATAATCCCTCACTGATTATTGGCTCATGCTGCCCATTGACCCATCTCTCCTCTTCATCTCTGTACTTAGGAACAACAATCTTTCCGCAATAAAGTGGATTTCTTATAATAAGCCACAAGTTATTCTTAGAAATAGCAAAACCTTTTTCTTTGGCCATTTGATAAATAGATTCAGTACTAAAAATATTTTTTGCAATCTGTTCAAAAATCCAAATAACCTTTACAGCTTTATCCGGTACAATGGCAATATACTTTTTCCCATCCTCCGTTATTTTATTAGCGTATCCATAAGGAGCCATTCCCATATGCCTACCCTCTTTCTTTCCACGTCTAAGCCCTTGAAATGTATTTAGTGCTCTTCTGTCATTTTCAACCTCAGGTGCAGCCAAATAAAAAGCCAGCATCATTTTGTTTTCCGGAACACTGAGGTCAAGTGGCTGTTCAATAGCCTGTGGCTCTACACCCAGTTTCCTTAAAACATTTATCATTTGGTAAGCATCGCCTGCATTACGGCTGAACCTATCCCACTTCATAAAAAGAACCAGATTAATTTTATTTTTATATTTTTTCAAATCAGCAAGAAATTTTTTCCATTGAGGCCTGTTAAAAGTCTTTGCCGAATGATCTTCATAAATTACATTACGTATCTGTATCTGATTTATGCTGCAATATTTCCTTAACATTTCTTCTTGATTACGTTGCGAGAAACCTTTTTCTGCCTGCTCATCAGTACTTACACGAATGTACAAGTCCGCTATCTTACTCATTTTCTAATATTTAAATGTTTTAACACAGCGATATTAGCAATTATTCTTAAGAAATACAAGATTTCCTCTGCCTGTTCAATAGTTACATCTAGTCCCTCAGACCTAAGCATCTGTAAAGCTTTTTCCGGGGTCAACTTTGAATTACTGTAGTCAATATCTTTCTCCATAATCACACTTTTTAAAATTCTTAAAAATGTAATTTAAATGCAGAAAAACTTCAAATATAATTAACAGCAGTACTTGGCCTTATAAGGAAGTCTATTGCCGACTTGAATCTTTTTGATCCTTTAATACTTTAGAAGATATCAAAAAAAACTAATTTTAGACTGATTCGAATCCAACAGTAAGTATCTGTATAAGATGATTTTACCATCATAAAAATAAAGGTTTCGTTGACTATATAAATGATCTGAAGAGCGACTATCTTATAGAACTCCTTAAAAATTCTGGTACCTACCGCACTTATAAAGTTAGTGCATTAGCTGATGAAGCACGATTTAGTAGCGCTGCTCGTTTTACAAATGCATTTCAGTCCAGAACTGGGACTTGAGTTAGTTATTTTCTTAAACAATTAAAAAAGGAAATATATAACAACAATTTTTATGTTACATTGTTTTGTTTCTAATGCAAAATTTACTTTTGCTCACTTAATTAAAAAAATTGTGTCATGAAAGATCTATTTGAAAAAATCAAGGCAGAAATCGAAACATTTAAAACAGAGTCAGAATCTCTAATTGAAAAAGGATTTAAAGCCGCTGGAGCAAGAGCTCGTAAATCAACTTTAGAAATTGAAAAACTTTTGAAAGAGTTTCGAAAAGTTTCTATTGAGGAATCTAAAAAATAAATTCTATATTTATCTATTACTTGATTTGCCCTAAAGTTATCTTTAGGGCATTTTTTTTAATTTTCAGTAGATTTCTATTTCGTATCTATTGACTATCAAGCCAATCTGTAGGTATTAATTTCTTGTTCCTTCTCTTGGCCACCTGTATTTTGTAGCATCAGTGTAACGTTTATTTTTATTCAAGTAAGGATGTTCCAATACAATAACTTGCAGGCCATTTTGTTTTTCTACTTCTTCAAAAATAATAACAACTGATTACCAATACATTACACACCAATAGTACAATATGGAACGAAGTAATAATTTTATTTCACGAAAGAACATATTTCCTTTCTGAAAGCCAATCATTTTAAACTTAATTAGACAGGCTTAGTTTCTGAATAAACTAAGTTTTTTTTAATTGGAAAGAAATTCTACTTGATCATTAAAAAGGAAACTGTATCTCCAATTTTTTATCTCTTCTAAAATCTTACTGTTATATTCATTAATGCTCTATCAGCGCCGAAACATATTAATATAATAAAAATGATGCATCGTACCAAGTAGAGTCATATTAAGATCATTAACAGGTTAAATTGACCATCGTAGGTTTCAATACTGCTTCTCCCCTCCAAAGGGTAAAAGAAGCTGAAACGCAAGTTTTTCAATCTTTTCAAAAACCCATAAAAAAGGCAGTAAAACCTGCAAATCCAAGGATTCGCAGTTTTTTTTTTATACTGCTTTTCAATTTTTTTAAAACCGCTCTAAATCTCTACGGCAGAAAACTGGTTTGCTTTTCTTTACAACTCTTTATAATTGTAAATTTTCTGTAAAATACTAATTTGCAATAATTTTAAATTTTCGATTTTTTTACTTTGCAATTCTATTACCGAATTAATTGTGTCAAACATATTTTTCATCTCATTTGCCACTTTCTTTTGTAAATCAAGTGGAGGCAGAGATATTTTAATGTTAAGTAAATCTTTTTCTGAAATTGATGGAAATGCACTTCCCTTAATCAACGGATTTATGAATTGCTGAAAAGTTTCAGACAATAGATAATAAAATAAATAGTCTGCGCTCAACAAATTTTTATTTGGTCGCAAAATACAAAATACTGATGATACGACCGTCCTCTCATAATCTTCTCGAATTACCGCGATATTTTTTAAATTTGGGCGGTTTAGCGAAAAAATAATATCTCCTTTCACAGCACCATTTTTTGTCTTGTTGGGTAACTCTTTGCTACTTAAAATTTTTGGCGCTTCAATTTTGTTTCTTTGCGTATTAATGGACTGTAAGTCAATATATGTAACAATATCATTATTAGATATTTCAGTATGATTTTTTACCTTTTCAACTAAATTAGATAATCTTACCGTTTCCCAATTTGAATTATAGTATTCCTCTTTAACAAGTTCAAATATTGAAGGGTTTACTTTTGCTAAATAATTTTCCTCTTCAAAAGATATAGATTCAATTTGTGAAATTAAATTTTCTGGTTTAAAAAGTTCCAAGTCAACAATTTTATTTGGATTCTTAGCACTTAAATTAAATTCCATTTTTTCGTTAAATGATACAGTCCAATCGTCTGGAGATTCAGAATTTTTATTATTTGTTGAGTTACGTCTTTCTACATTTTTATATAAATCAATGAATTCTTTAAAGTGGGCATCGGTAACAGGTCTATTTTTTGTAAAAATGAACGGGGCTTTTAACTCATAATACCATATTTTAGAAGTTTTAGATTTTTTATCGAAAAATATAACATTCATCTTGGCACCACTGTAAGGCAAGAAAATACCTCCCGGCAAACTCAAAATCGTATGCACGTTAAAATTTTCTAATAAATTCTTCCTAACTTCATTAAAAACGTAACTTTTCTGAATCAATAAACTATCTGGCACTACTATCGCAGCCCTACCTTCTGGTCCTAACGAGTCCATAAAATGTTGTAAAAAAAGTAATTCCAAGGAATTTGTAGCATCATAAAAATTATTTTTTGAAAAACTTTTCCCAAAAGGCGGATGAGATACAACTACATCAAATTTTCCCTTAATTTGCAAATTATTTTCCGTGTTTTTAAGAGTATCTTGATTATATATATTTGGCGTTACTATTCCATTAAGGATCAGGTTTACCATTCCAAGGACGTAACCTGTAGAGGATATTTCACTTCCATAAAATGTATCATTTTGAATAATTTTCCAATCTAATGGAGTTAAATTGTTTTTTTTACTTGACTTCATGTGCTCAAAAGCTTTAGTCAAAAAACCAGCACTACCAAGGGCTCCATCATATATTTGTTCTCCAAATTTTGGATCAATACATTCTATTATTGCTTTTATAATAGGCATTGGAGTATAAAAACCTTGGTAATTTTTACTATCCGTTCCTAAATCAGTCAGCAAATTTTGATAAACTTGGGAAGTTCGCGAAAAATCATAGCCTTCAAAATCTAATGTATCAACAATATCTAAAACTTCCTGTAAAATTTGTTCATTTGTAATATGGTTATCCAATAATTCAAAAATAGATCCAATTGTATATTTTATCGATTTGGAATGAACGCAATTATGTTTCAATTCTTTCAAATACGGAAATAATTGATTATTTACAAAGTCAACTACATTATTTTTTTTATAGTAATCGATTTCTGATGAATTTTTCCGAATATTTGAAACGGCCCATCGTTTCCATCTAAATTGATTTGGTAGAAAATAATCAAACTCCATTTCATTTAACACAGTATCATTTTGTGTTTGCATTTCATAATTATCCAAAAATTTTAGAAGTATAATCCATGAAATTTGCTCGGTGTAGTCTATTACGCCAATTATACCCTTATCTCTTCTTAGAATATTTTTTATTCTATCTATTTTATCTTCCCAGTTATTCATCCTGTATTTTATTTTGCATAAAATTATACACTATAGTTATATCTTCAGAAATTTCTTGTGACGGAATATGACTAATCATTTCTTTTAGCATTTCTTCATTAAATCCCGTATCGTCAGCATTATATAATGGTCGTAATATTGTTTTAAAATCACCTTCTCTTATATCTGTAATATTATCTAAAGTAGACCCTTCATGCAATTTTGGTAAATGATATAACTTATTTATTTCATCTAATAGATTCTTGTTTTTCAGTAATGTAGGTGATAATAAATAATTTTCAATTTCTCTTCTCTTCCAACACAGTAAGTGGGTTGAAGTTTTTTTAGAATTAAATTCGCGTAGATGTTTAAATTTTAGAGGAATATCAACAGTTAGATCTTCGTGAATTGAATTGGCTAAAAAATTATCTTTATCACACATTAAAAAGATATTTTCAGTTCTTATATCTTTATTACCATAGTTTACATTATAAAATTCATCAACAAAAAACAACTTACTTAATCCTAAAATTTCTGTAGTAGTATTAAAGCTGGATTCTTTACCTATGGGAACAATTTGATCTAATATTGCTTCTGCTTGATGTCCTATTTTTTTTTTTGCTAAAAATTTGAATATAGTCCAATCATTCACATGATCCATTAGGATGGTATATTTAACTCTGGACAATATTTCAAACTGATAATTTTTTTTACCTACTATATTGTCCAAACGTTTGGACAGCTCCAAAAAGGCGAGTTTCTCTTCCACTTTCCCATTTTCAATTAATTTTATGTTTTCAATTTTATTATGAAGAATTGATTCTGAAATATGTGTAGTTGCAATAATGACTCCTTTACTATTATTAATTACATTCCACATTTTATTCAAATTAGTATAATGAAGATGTGAATCGATTTCATCAAACAAAAAAATTGTATTTTCATCGTCAAACAAATCCATTATTGCATAGGTAGATAGCATTTGATATTCTCCATCACTCAGATGTTTGAACTCTAAGCCATTATCAAATCGAAGATTAAACTCTGAGAGTTCGGAATTTGAAAGCCAACCATTAGTACATAGAGCCCAAAAGCTAAATATTTTGTCAATGTCTTTATGAACGAATATTTCATAAGCCTTCTCTGAATTAAAAGTCAGCCATCTTTTTACTAAATTATCGCTATTTTGAAAATCAAAGTTAATTCCAAAAACAGATATTATATTTTCTATTGTTTCGTGAAATTCTGTATGTCGCATTAAGTTTTGTTCCAATTCACTACCATTGGCATCATCATTTGTTCCGCGCTCTTCACCTAAAATTTCATCTCTAATTTGAAAAACGTAGTTTTTTCTTATTCGAAACCTAAAATCTAAACAACTAGACTTATCAGTGCCAAATTCATCAATTAGAATGTAACCTCTTGTTTTTAAAAAATCTCGGACTAAACCGTCTTCTTTAAATACAGACGCAAAGAATATTAATAGTTTGCTCCATTCAGAATTAAAATAAAACGATTGAATAGATTCGTTTCTTTCCCTTAAATATCTCCTATTTGTTTTTTTGTGAGCGTTAAAAAGCTCACTAAATAATTCATTTTGTCCAGAGCTAAAGCAAATCACGCGATAATCATCATCATCAATATATTTTTTAAAAATTGACTGAAGTATTGATGATTTTCCAGCACCATTTCCACCTATAAAGGTTGTAACGCCGTTATTGAGTTTCAGAACTTGATCCTCACTTGATAATTTACTCCTAAATTCTAATGTAACCATATTATTAGTGTTATACCTGTATAAAATACTGATCAATAACCAATTGATGCCGTTTGTTATTTTTTTTAAAATAATTTACTGTATTAAAAATTTCAGCTTTTGAATTTCTAATACTTTCAAAAATATTTCAACCGATTTAATCTACGATTTTACTTTAAATTTATTTGTAACTTTTTCTTTGTAAAATAAAAAGCAAATATTCCTCAAAATTACTCTAAAAATTACCTTTTACGCTTCTCTTCCAATCTTTTTTGTCCAGTTTTCTTTAATTCGTTCAACCGCACATTTTTTTACTAATCGCCTCTTATTAATATAATAATTTGTTGTCTCTCAAGAATAAACACAAATGAAATTCATCGAAAACATTAATGTGTTAACGTAGTCTATGTATTAAATATGGATAACTGTCATCGAAAAATTATCTTTAGCATTAGTCCTACACAAAGTTTCAACTTTGTTAACACCTCCAAGCACTGAGTCAGTAGATTTAAAAACATGATTAATTTGATAAGAGTCCAATATATCGGAAACACCATCAGAATATATTACTACTAAATCTTCCTTGAGTAAATTAGAAGAGTAACATTCAATTATTCCGTCTTTTATTTTACCCGAAATTGAGCGAGTGACAATATGTTTGTAGCGATCTAAATTAGTTATTACATTACCATTTTCAATCATTTGATTAATAAGTGTATGGGAATGGCTTTCAAAAAAGATTTCTTTATTTCTAATGAAAATTATTTTAACATCTCCAACCCAAAAGAAATAAGCTAAGTTATCTACTACTATTATGCCAGCTAAAGTTGCACCAATTTTAGCGTCGAAATCTTGCGATTTTTGTTTAATTACAAGGTTTGATTTATTTACTGCTTTTTGAATTTCTTTCTCGTTAATTTCTTTCACAGTAGATAGATATGTGTAAATATTTTCTGCAACAAGTTTGGATGCGATATCCCCAAATTCGTAACCTCCCATACCATCTACGACCATATACAAATTGCAATTAGAATTTATTGATTTTGAAAATAAAAAATCCTGATTGCTTGTTCTACCACCTTTATTTGAAAATGAATATACCATTAATGCTCTCCTGTTGCTTGTTTTGTTGCACCTCCATGTTTTGTAACTCTAGGACGAGTAGAAACTTTTATAGGTTTTAGTGTAATACTTTGTTCTGAAGCTTTTGTTGACCATAAAAATCCTTCGCCAGGTTTTAAAATACTCATATCGGCAGGTGTTAAATTACTCAATTGCGTAATCGATTTTTGTATGTGTTTGAGCCACTGTGGGCTATTAAATTTATGTAGAAGAACAATACTACTCAATTCTATAATTTCATTTGGTAAGCTTGGTGGATCTTGACTGGCAATCATAATACTGACACCTTTATGTCTCATTTCTCTAATTGCAGTAACAATATTTCCAGTAAGATCTTTATTGTCCATATACTTATGAGCTTCATCAAAGACAATGAATTTATTGAAATGTTTATCATTATAAGTCTTTACACCCGAAAAGATATTAAGCATGATGACAAATAGTCCAAGTGCTTCATCTTTAACAATAAATTCATCTCTTAAGTCAACAATAATTAATCTTCCAGGTTTTAAGAAATCTCGAATATAAAAACTGTCGTCAATGTATTCTCTGGCAAAGCTCAATTTTTGTCTGGCTAAAGCTTTTTGACTATTTGAAAGTAATTCCGAGGACTCAACACTTTCACTCAAGCCTGCCATAGTAATGTTTCTTCTTTGTTCTCTCATTAATGATTTCAATTGTTTGATATAGGCGGAATCATTACCTACAGCACCCAGTAAGAACATCCAATCTTGAACATTCAGTTCCATTGAATTGAATGAGATTGGCTTAATATCAATTGAAGGATATTCAAGACGTCGATCTTCTATTTTATCTCTAGGAGTTAGTAAAATCACATCTTTGATTGAGTCAGGTTCAGCCCCATATTGATCTTTCAACTTCTGTAATTCTGTTTTATTATTATTAGAATATATCATTGAAGTAAATTCAGGTTCGTAATCCATACTTTCACTGTAATGAAAAATAACTCCTGCAAGTGGTGATGGCAAAGTATTAATATTTGAAAATTGTTTCAAAACCATTTCAGTTATAGTTCCAATGGTATAACTTTTTCCGCCTCCCTGAACACCAAACAAACTGATTGTATTGGTCTCGCTCAAATCGATAGCAATTTTTTTATTTTGAATACTCTTTCCTAAAATACCAAATTGTGGACTTTCTGAACTTTTCCCAACAATAATATCATAATCAGGCTTTATATAAATAGTATTATTTACAACCTCATCCATTTCTTTATTTACAATTCCATTTGGGCTATCTGGTTTTGGAACAAAAGGAATATTATCATCATCATCTAAATCGTCGTTATTATCATTTTCATCAAATTCAATGGAAGAAGTTGATTCTAAAATAATATCCTTATTCTCAGTAGGAATTTCTACTATTGGAGTTTGATCTTGTTGCTGCTTAATTTTCGATTTAAATCTTTGCAAGAAGGGTTTTAAAGCTTCATTTGTTCCTAAAGCAATTCCTAGCTCCTTGTCAAACTCTTTCTCTTCTAATCGAGTAGTATTTAAATCCGAATCCGGATCTAAAATATCTTCAATTAGTTTTGCACCAAAAGTAAAGAATGTAAGATTGTCATCAACAACTTCTTTTTCATGTCTTTTTGCAAATGAAAAGTCAAAAATAAATCCTAACTGATTAAACTTTAAATCAAAACCTTTATCTAATGTCTGAAGGAAAGAACAATAAGTATTATATGCATTTTCAGAAAGATAATTATAACGATAAGCTCTTTCAATATAAAAACTTAGCAATGCTTTAAACTCCTTATTTTTTATTTCTCGATCCAGTCTGTCTACTGATGTATAATTGTTTGGGTCAAAATGATGTCTTAAGGCCAGAATAGTATTTTCTATCTGTTCTCTCATTTTCAATTTTAAATCTTCCTTCTCTGCAACTCCGATAGATTTTCGACATTTTATTTCAATAATCGAAATAGAAATTTCGCGTTTGTCTTTATCAATTGAAAATAGCAGATTATCAGCTCTGCTTTTTGAATTAGAAGAAAGATTTTCAAAAATATTTTGATGTAAATCAATTGGGACTAAAACCGCTTCTTCGAGAAAACCTTTTTTCTCTAATACTCTTTTAGTAAATGCAGAGCCAATTACTTCAAATGCCTTATTCTTAGTAGAGTTTAATTGTAATACTAGCGAACCACTAACAGCCCGTAGATCTTCAAGAATTACTTTGATTTTCTTTTCATCTTCAGGGTTGTGTATATTCAAATTAAATTCCTCAAAATGCGGTCCCAATAAACCCAGTACTTCTGATGATGGTTTAGTAGTTAAGAAAGAAGATATACCTGATATTTCCTCTCCAGGAACATAATCTAAAAGAAATGGTATATTTCCATCTTTTGAAGGTTGATCAAAAAATTGCGGACCCAAATTTTTATCAAAAGTAACAACCCAATCAGAAAACTCATGCAATTGTGAAAGTAATACTTTATCTCTATTGGAAAGTCTTAATTCAATAGATGGAATTGCCTCAGTTGAATTTATGGCTAAAGAACCAGCAACAAAAAATTGCAGCGATGCAAATAAAGAACTACACAAAAGATTTTGACTAAAATTGCCAACTACATCAACATCAATATACCTGTTCCATTTGATGTTATCATCAACTTCTTCAACTTCTATAGAATGCTCCAATAATAAACCATTCAAATAAAACGATTTTATATCACGATGAGGTTTGAACAGAGTTACATTAACTGCAAATGGATTAACCAAGAAACTTAAGTGAGCACCATATTTTGATGGACCCTGTAAGTATTCATTAATATTATTAATAGAGAATCTTAATTTTGGAAACAATCTGTTTTTAGAAGGTTGAGAAAATAATTCGGCTTCTTCAGAAATATTAGTTTCTGGATTTAATAAATTCTTTAATGCTTTACCATGTTCAATGATAGAATCTCCTCCAATGAAAATACGAACTTCAAATTTGATTTCCATATAATCTGGATTTTTGCCTATTTCAACAAAAGAATCTGAAAATATACTGGCATCACCAACGTTGAATAAATTCACTACCAACTTATCAGTATATGGATGCTGAAGCAGGAAATTTTTCACATGCCTAACCACCAATTTTTTACTGATGTCTGTTTCAACATAATTGTCTGTTGAAATATTAAATAGCGTTCTAAAATAGTGTTTTAGTTGCTGAGTAACAGGTACTAAAGATTCATTGTTACTAACGTTAAAATTATCAAAATAGATAGCCCATCCAAAAGAAAGCTCTCCGGCATAATCATAATTCTTGAAAGTACCAGGTTCCACATAAACCAATGGATTTATTTCTGGAGACAAACTACCTAAGAATAGTTCTTCAAGTTGTCCCCATTCCTCTAAATGGACATTATAATCTATAGTTTTTTGATACCAGTTGTCAAACAGTTCAGTTAATTGTAAAACCCACGATAATCGCAAAGGATGCAAAGGCGACATTAGTAAAGAGGAAACGGAGCTTCCGTCAGGAAGCTTGGTTTTAACTTTTACTAAATCTAAAATTTGAATTTCACTTAAAAAATGTTTTACAGTTTCTTTTTCATCTTCATTCAACTCTTCGTTAAAAAGATTACTTTTTAATTGTAATAACCACTCATTATAAACCTTTAAATAGCTTTTAATCGTTGCTTTAAAAAGATATACATTACTGGTTTCAATAATACCATTAGCAGTTTCATTTGAATTTTTAATAGCTTCAAAAAGCTGATGTCTTAGCTGAATAAGTTCTTTTGGAGCAATATCAGTTAATTCACTTTTTTCAAAACTTATACCTTGTAGTCCAACAAAAGAAATATTATTACTTAAAGAGCAATTAATATGACCTAACTGATTGCTATGTTTCAAAAACTCACTTTCTAGTAAGCGTAACTTAGTAGATAAATTGATTTGATAATTATGTTTTGCCGAATAATTAATATGGAAGGTAGATATATGTTTAGGCTTTTCATCATTTAACCAAACGTTCGACAAATCACTTGGAAGAGGTGATTCAATAAGATCACCATTCTTTAAACGCTCAATATTATACTTGAAAAAAGCTTGTAAGACATTGTTTAATTTATCCTTACGTTGGGTTTCCTCTTTTTCCGGATTTTCGTCAAAGAAATAATCGAAATCATCAGAGTCACAAGACAACTTGAATCTGTAATTCTTTTTAGTGTCAAGGTTTTTCTCTTCTAGTTCCCATGCTTTCTGAATCGGGGCATCCTTAAAATCATCATTAGAATTTAAAATATTACCGTGTTCATCCTCTGCCAAAACTTTCAAAAAATAAGAACCTTCATCAAACATATTAGGATTTAATTCAATTTTAGCTTCTCTATAAGGCGTGTTAGCATTACTGTTTTTTATTTTTCGTAAAGTAGTAACTTCCTCCCCGGAACCCCCATCAACAGACATTAAAACAATTTTAAAAAATTTTAAATTTTCAATATTTTTTGGTAATGGACTAGTTGTATATCTTATGGTAATATTGGATTTAACATTCTCTTTAGCTTTAAGCACTTTTCGTCCTTCTTCAATTGAAAAATCCGTTGATCTGATTTCATTAATAAACAAATTAACTTTGTCAAATTTTAAATTTGGAATTGACCATTTATCAAAACTTAAATTTGAATATGATGAAGATATTAATTCACAAATACGCTCTTTTGATTTTACCTCTTTTTCACTTCTGAAAAAATCAATAAAATCCTTTTGAAGAGTATCTTGTTCAATAGGTAATTCATTAATTCTATCATATAAGGGTCTATTGAACGAACTCAATAAATTAATACTATTTTGGTTAAAATTTAATCTTGAAAATATTAATTCTTCATTCTCTAATAAATCTTCATCAGGCAATAAATCTAACTGATAAAGATTCTTGCCCATACTCTTGGAATTATATTGACTATCTTCAAGGGCAATCAAATAATCAATAACCTTGGACGTTTCTAATTTGTTAACAGACAAATAACTAAATACAGACTGGAATGTGCGTTTTTTATCCAAAGGTATTTTTGCAATCAGTTCTTCTTTCAACTTAATTTCAATACCCTCTAAAGATATCTCTTTAAAAGTAGCATTACCATAGGAGTCTTCAGCAGCAGTTCTACTATTAGAAGGTATAAGAACCAACAAAGGTTTTTCCTGTTGGTTTCTAAATTCAATTAATTTAGTGGCAGAAATATAATGCTTGCCTGTATTTTCTTCAGAAACAATAAAAGTATTGATGCTAGGATATTTTTCGGATAGTTCATCCCATAGATATAAAAGTTCATTATTGCCAAAACCAGTTATTTTCATACAGTGGCCGGCTTTGGCAGAAATAAACTCATTATGATATAATGATATCACAAGATCTATTATATGTTGATAATAAGAATTAATCTTTGTAAGCTCCATGGAATATTATTTTAGTTCGTAACGAGGTCTTATTTTTTGTAAAATATAGGCATCACTCAAATCATTATAAAAACCTATTTGTCGTAATTTTTGTTTGAATGCCTCTACATTTTCTTTAAATGCCAAATGGGTATTCAAATCCGAATCTTTGAATCTGGTTTCAGACAATCCATTTATGATCAAACCATATCGTTCTTTTATTTTTTCTGTCAATTCTTCTATGGATAAACTCTTTGTGATAAATCCGTCACCTTCTCTGTGTAAAACTTGAATTTGTACTAAAGCTTCCAATAATCTTGTTCCCAAAACAAATCGTCTTGGGTGCTTTTTACTTCTCCCTTGAGCAATAAATCCTCTCTCATTATTTTTTTGAGACAAATTATCAATAAACTGAACATGGTATTTATATTGATAAGGACCTCGTGTTTTTACAAGTAATTCAATGTATTTGTCAAAATAATTGGTCTCATATTTCACCATAGAATTCAATAATTCTTTATCCTCATCATCTAACGTACTTTGAATGTTATTCCAAAGCACTTGAAAATAAAGGTCAAAATCATTTGGTGGATTTTTTAAAACCTCTAAAGCCCTGTCCAAATGTTTAGAATTATTTTTCTCCAAATTTTCCTTTTTTAGTACAGCATTAATCTGAAAAGTAGCTTTGATGTAATCATATATAGAGTTATACATTTTATCGGTATCCTCAATAGCAACTTTAGAAATTTTACTTTCAAAATCATCGGTACTATCTAGTACAATGCTCCAGTCGTCTTTTATGTCAAATTTACCTTCAGTTAAAATTTTAGGTAATAAATAAATCAACTTTTGAATGTACAAAGACAAATGAAAGGAAGTAATTGTCTTCAAATAATCAATCAATACATTTCTTGGAATTTCTCTTTTATAAACTAAAAGGCGTCTAACATCATCACAATACAATTCTGCTTGTTCACTCAGAATCGGTTTTATCTGATTTAACGTTGAAGAGCTTTCAATAAAACCGGGTCTGACCTTTTTTATCAAATGTAAAATACCAAGACTATCAACATCTAAGGTTCTTGTATTACTTATGGTATCCGTAGTTTTGTCCCAACCTTCCATTAGAAACTGTTTCAAATCATCTTTAACTTGAGGATTTTGTCCCAACATCAAATAAACCTGATCCGCAGTAAAATAATCACGGGTGTTTTGCGCATTTCTGACACGGTAACTTTCCAAATGTATTGGTCTTAAAGAGGATATTTTTTCTTTATCCAAATTACCTCTGTTTACCATGTTCACTAGATTGGTGCGCATCCATATTTCTATTGCATCAGAATTTTCAGTGAACCCAGAAATCGAACCTTCTTCTTCAAGAACCGAGAAAGCTTTTTTCAATTTATCAATATCTATAAAAGCATTTTCACTAGCTCTGTTTCTCTGTTTAGGTCTAATTCCGTCATGGCGTAACAACATAAACAAATTAACCATTGTATAGTCAATGTTGATCGCTTTAGCATCAGCAGTAAATAGAAGCTCATTTCTAAAAACACTTTCATCTTTATTTAATTTGATAGCCATAGTTAAAAGGTTACTGGTTCTACATTAATATGATTGGAACTGTCTTTCTTAATTGTGTAGAAAGTAATATCGTCTCGGGTTACAACGATTTCATTGTAACTCAAGTTCTCAAGTAAATTCTTAAATACAATTAATTCAATGAATTTACCTTTTAGATCATTCAGAGACGGGCTAAAACCTTGCTGAATGAAATATAACATTTCGTATAAATCAAGAGAAATAGTCAATCGAATGTGTTTTTCTTCCTTATGTCTAAAAATAAGACTGTCCGGTTCATATTCTAAATACTTAACTAAGTGTTCTGTTTTATTAACAAACAATTCAAAATCACTTAATTTAAACAATTTAAAAGATTGCCCTATTGGGTCTCTAACATCAGAAGAAGATAAAACCAAACTATCTTTATCAAGGTTTTCGTTATTACAGCCTTCATTTAAAGAAACTGCTCTCGAAATACTTTGCTTAATGGATTCTTGATTATTCGAACTCTTAAGAATATTCACAAAAGTAAATACAGAATGATATGGCAGTCTTAGCAAATAAGATGGCATTTTAAGAAGATTAGATGTAGTTTCATCTCTAAAGTTAGTCTCTATTAATTCTGCTTTGCCTTCAAAGTATTGATGCCTAACAAAACTCTTATGTTGACCTTTAATTTTTTGAATAACCTCCGAGGTTTGTTCATGAGCAGGAATATATAGCTTTTTAGCATTAAACATCTCTAATAAAGAGTTTTCTCTTTCTGCAAATTCAAGATAATTTTTAGGCAAATGCTTACTGAAAAACAAATCCCTGTCCAAATGTGGTATTGCGACTTCACCAATATCGGTTTCTCTTAATAATTTAATAAGTCGATCTTGATTAGCACTATCCTGTACTGAAGGATTGGTAATATTAAAATAATAATATTGCCAATATTTTTCCGGCTCATTATCTTTTAATTGTGCTAACGATTTTAAATCCTCACAAGAATAATCACGCGTTAAAGTATAAGCTATTAAAGACCTCATATCCCTCATTGTCACATGAAGTTCTCTCTTTAAGCTAACTGTTTTAATCAACCATTCCATTCTTGAAATAATGGTATCTCCGGCCGCGCTATCATTAAAACTGTCTACATTATATTTTATGAAACATTCTTTATTCAAAGAACAACCATTACATTGTTTCCAAAGCTCTTTTTTAGTAAGTGCTTTAACCTGATTACGGAATAAACTTCCGTTTTCATCATTTTGAGCAACTACAGAACGTAAATTTAGATTTACAATCATTAATCCCTCTGGTAACTTGGTGTGACCTTCTTCGTAAAAATAATTTTCAATTATAGTAGCTAGTTTAGAATGTTTAACTGAAGTCGTTAAAAACTCAACCAATCTTCCCTCATTAATTGCAATAATCCTACCTTCTTTTGACTGATTATAATTTGTTAATCCTTCAAAAGGAGAGAAGAAGGTATCTAAAACATCATTATTAATATTGCTTTCTTCATCCTGTGAGCCGTCATAGTTACTTTCAAAGGCAATACCATTAATTTTAAATCTAGCTCCATTCCTATGAGTATGCTGAAGGACTTCTTTTACATTCGAATCATTCTCAATTTTTTTAATAAAAGCAGTCTTGCCATCACCGGCATTACCGGTTATGATTAACAATTTATATTGACCGTCAACGATAGCTGGAATTAAACTTTTGTCCAACTTTGTAGGTGTATAGGTAAGCTCATCAAATTCACTAGAATTAAAGTTGACCCTAGTTCCTGCATTTCCGTAACGAGATTGGCTGTACAATGAATTCAAATAATCAACAATATTTGCACCTTCAACACTTATTTTAAAAGCTTTAATTTTATCTTTATTGTTGTCAAAAAGAAGTTTAATACTATCATATACTCGGTCAATATTACCAGCGGTAAATGATTTAGCACCGCCTTTCCAAAAAATGTCACTGATAATAGTTTCGTCATCAACTTTCAATAATATTTTAATAGGATTTTCTAAATCAATAGTACTCTTATAATTTTCGAGTTTTCCTTTAAAACGCAAAAGCGCATTTTCAACAGCCTCATGTAAATCTACATACATATTCATTTTATCATACAACTTCAAATTGAATGAGCTACCTTGGTAGATAATTAATTGGGTATGATATAATTTATTGCGGGCACTAATACCATCTTCATCACTTGGAGTAGCATCAAGTAATCTGTCTTCTAACAAAATTACTGCATCGTACATTTCTTGAGCAGAACCAAATCGTTCTTCTCGTTTCGTACCAATAGCTTTAATTAAAAAGGCGGCAAACTCATTAGAAATTCTTGGCTCAATATCTTTTGGATGATTAGGTATTTTACTAGCAAATGGCATTTTGCTTGGATGCCAAGGATATTTTTTACAAATCAGTTCATATAATGTAACCCCCAAAGCAAAAGTATCAGCTGATAAATCCCAATTAACCCTGTAGTTGTCCGAAATTAAATCTGGGGCTAAATAAGGATTAGTACCAACAAAATCTTTGTTTTCGGTGCTCGAAGAGGCGACATTAAAATCTATAAGTACAAATCGCGAAGCATTATCCCAAATAATATTGTGAGGTTTAATATCTCGGTGCATTAATGGCTTCTCTTTAGATTGCATGACCACCAAAGCTGACAATATATCTTTCCCTACCTCATATACGCTATGTATTGGTAATCGGGCATCGGTTCGGGTGTAATTACTTAGATTTTCTCCTTCAAGATATTCCATTACAGTAAAAAATTGTCCGCTTGCAGATTCATCATTCCAAACAAACTTTACAATGTTATTATGATTCAAATCTTTTAAAGCTTCATACTCGTCTTTTACAGAAGAAAAAGTAACACTTTCATTAAATAATTTTAAAGTGTAATAAGCATCCTGAATTCGATGCCTTACTTTAAAAACTTTTGAATAGCCTCCTTTTCCTAAGGTTTCATATATAGTATAAGTACCAATAGTATCTCCTTCCTTTAGCTCCGCATAGTCATGCGTTGTCGGTACCACAATAGCCGGTATGGGTTTCGGATGTTCTGTTGAATTACTCTCAAGTGCTTGAAGAATAAATTCCTCTAAAGCATCTACGCTTTCAATACGGGTAGTATCGTCTGTTTGGATAGTCTTATAACAAACCTCATCCAGCCATTTTGGTAAATTAGAATTGAGTTTAGTAGGCAATTTATCTTCTGTTAATTTACCTCCCAGTTTATCTAATTCATAAGGAGTTTTAAACGGTTCGATATCCGTAAATAACCAGTAAATCAATACACCTAAAGAATAAATATCAGAAGCTTGATTGGCATCACCAACAGTCAATTCTAGCGGATGGTACGCTGTGGCATTATTAGCATTGATGGTTGGCATCACGGTATAACCTTCGTCACTATGGTCTATAAAATAGGACTTGCCAAAATTTCCTAAATAGGCATAACCACTACTTAGGTAAATATTATCTGGATTAATATCTCTGTGAAATATATTTTCTTTATGGGCTTCTTTCAAAGCTACCATCACATTTCGAATAATATTAATTTTCTCAGGAAAAGTAAATGTTTTATGTCTGGCTTCTGAACGAAGAGAATTCTCTTCGAGAAAGTCAGTAATTTCATAAAACATATGATTAACCTCGTCAATTCTAAATTCCACATTTAAGATAAAGGGTTTTGCTTTGATTTTACTCAAAGCATTATATTGATTCTTAATGCGTTCTTCTCGTTTCTGTAGTTCTTCTTTTGATAATCCGCTAGCCTGAAGTGCATATTCTTTAATCCTTCTTCTAACTGAAGAAGTAATACCTTTTTGCTTCACTAAATATTCTACGAAATTAGGTTCCTGTTGTAATACTTCAACAATTTCATAACCTTCAACCTCTCGTTTTTCATTGGGAGATTTTTTACTTTGATTGCCAATCAAATAATCAACTATTGATTTTTGAATTGAAAGTATATTATCTTTTAATTGTCCACTACTATAAGGATCAGTAATAAATTCAACCAACCTATTATTTAATTCAAAAGTCAATTTTTGAGCTTCACGAGAAATAATTGGTTGATACGAATTCTGGTAAGAAAGAGAAACCATATTTTGTATCCAGGCTTTGCCCCAATTAGAGTCTTCCTCTTTTAACTTAGAAGCTAGAATAGCTGTTTTTTGACGTCCTGTTTTCAAAGGATTTTGCATCTGGCGGTCATTCAAATACCAGTAATTATCATCACCTTCAATGCGACCTTTCCAGTCTTTATTTTCAATGTTAAAGACAGCATGGGGAGTTACAACAACAAGGTCATATTCCCAATATTGAGTTCTGTTGTTTCGCGGATTGGTAGAAGCAATTTCTACGTTAGGAATTAAAAAATAATTTTCAGGAAGATTAACTTCCAGAAAATCCAATAATCGCTTTTCTCCGGCATTAACTACGTTCTCAAAATAGGGTGGTTTTAAGATTTTTGCCATGATTCTATTTCTTTTTCTATGAGGTTAATAGCAGTTTCTTCTTCTTTAAAAGCTACGTACATTAAATCCTTATATTTCTTTACCGATTCCGTTACTTTTTCATAGACATCTTTTGATGGTACATAAATAGGCAATAAATCTATATGAAATGGTTCTACTCTTTCTATTACAGATCCATATTTAAGAGATTGAATGTATTCATACATAAATTCTGTTTTTAAATATGCAAAAAGATATTCAATTGAAATTTCTGAATTGCCTTTTTCTATACGAATAATATCTTGTGAACCTACTGCCTTTTTCTCTTCATATTCTTTACTAATCAATTTAATATCTCCTACCGTACCTGCACATGTAAATAAAATCTGTCCCTCTTTTAGTGTAAGTTCATTAAGGAATGGTGTTTTCGTCTTTGACAAGTATTCACACGAATTGAATGGATTCATTTTGTTTAATTCCGACCCTTTTATATATGGCAACCCATGCTGCTTTAGTACCTTAATTCTTTTAAAAATACCTGGTCTAAAAACTTTAAACTTTAAATTAGATATAGTTTTAAATGCAACTCCTTTGTCAATTAATTCCCCGTAGGTTTTAACACCTGCATTTACATATACGGGAGAATCTAATCTCTTTTGATAGTTATTAGTAATACTTACAATTGAAGAAGTTCCAAATAAAACCTTTTGGTATTTATTATCTAATTTTAAACTTTCAGAAACAAAAAAAATGGAATTATTTAGTATTTTGTTAGCTTCTGCTCTTTTTCGGGAGGCAGATTGAATTAGGTCATTAATTTCCAATTGTAAATGCTGAGGAAAAATAGGAATTGGTAAATTCATTATATGATGAGGTTCGATATGCTGTACAACCCCTCCATATCCAGATTGCGTCAACAATCCGTATCCATATTTAGAAGATAAGTATGCATATAAGAAACCTTTTTTTATTGTATTTTCTTTTGGTATCACTCTAATTAGATCGTGAGTTCCAACTCTTCCTTCAAAATCGTCATTTGTATATACAGTATTACCTATAGTACCTGAACAAGTAATCAAGATCCAATCTTTTTGAATTTTTAACGTCTGTGCTTTATTAGTGAGTTTTTTGGAAATGTACTTCCTACTGTTAATGTCTGATTTTATCATGTCTGAACCAGTTAAATACGGCCATCCGTGATCTTCGTCTTTAACATATGCTCTTTTGAATATATTGCCTGAAAAAATTCTTTCACTTTCTTTAGATAATATAGTCAATTCATAAGGGCATTTCTTCAGTTTAATTTTAGTTACTGGACCATCACTTAAATGAAAAGATGCATCAAGTCTCAAATCGCTTTCTGAAAACCAACTATTTTTAATGTTTAATATTTTCATCTGATTTTAAGAGTTAACAAATTGAAGATAAGCTTTAGATATTTTTGGTAAATCATCATCTAATTTCTTAATTTTTTCTTTCCTGCTTTTTACATGATTTGTGCCGTCTTTTCTTGTCAAGAAGTACTCGGTTATATTTTCAAAAAGCAATTCTGCACCGTCTTCGTCTCTAAGATAAATTGGATTCCCTCTACGGTCTTTACCTAGTTTTTCAGCAATAGCCATAAATACTTCATAATCTTCCAAACTATCTTGAGCTAATTGTTTTTCTAATTCAGTTTTCTTTTCTAAGAAAAGCAAAGAAGCTTGTACACCAACTTGAGGTAAAAAAGCTTCTACTGCCAAATCAACAGAAGCTAAAATTTTAAACTTTTCTAATATCCAACCTCTTACCTTTAACATATTAGGATTTCCTAAAATACCATCAGGCAATACAATAGCCATTCGTCCACCAGGTTTTAAAAAAGTATAACAAGCTTCAATAAATAGTACTTCTGGTGCATCACTGTATTTAGAAAGTTCATAGCGTTCAGCTACTTCTTTTTCTACTTTTACTTTAGCCCCAAAGGGCGGGTTAGTAAAAATCACATCAAAAGTGCCACGGGCATCATTAAAATATCGGTCTTCAACATCTCCCATAACGGTGAGACTTCGGTTTATAGCAGTTTCAATTTTCGTAATCTCTTCAGGATGATCCCATTTCGGGTAAGCAAGTGAATTAACATGAAAAACATTAGCATGACCGTCACCAGCCATGACCATATTCATCCTTGCTGCTTTTTTTAAATCAGGATCGAAATCAAAACCAAAAATGCTATTTTCTGCATATTCTTTTACACGTTCATTAACCTCAAAAGAGTTATATTTAGCTGTCAAAAGAGGTCCATTTAAATCAGGATATAATTCTTGGGCGATTTGTTTTCGCACATGGTCAAGTACCATAACAATAAATCCACCTGAACCACACGCTGGATCTAGAACACGATGTTTTTCAGTTGGATCAAGCATTTCAACCATCGCCTTTACAATGTTTCTAGGGGTGAAAAATTGTCCCGCCTCTTGTTTTAAGGTGTTACTTACAATAGTTTCATATGCCATTCCTTTCACGTCAATAGAGGCATTCAAGAAAGAATATTTTGCAAGTTCACCAGCTATAAACGCCACTCCTTTATCTGTCAATTCGATTCCCTCATTTCCCGTAAAAACTTCCGAAAACATGGAGTTATCTTTTAACTTTTGAAAGATAGCTTTAATTCTATCAGCAACAGCTTTTCTTCCAGCTTCTGTATTTTGTTCTTTAACACCAACCCAAAACTCTCTTCTATAACTAATATCAATCTCAATAAATCTTCGCTTTTCATCATAAAGTTTACAGAAAATGAGGTTTAGCAATTGCCAAAAAGCATCTTTTTTTCGTCCTTCATTTCCGTAAATATAATCATGAGCTCTTTTAAAAACCTTTATCAATGAGTCATTTGCAGGTATTCTACTATAAGATCGATCAGCTCTATCAATATCTGCTAATGTTTCTCCTTCACCAGGAAAATCAGACAAGTCAGTAAATATAAAATCGTAACTTATTGCATCATCTTCTTTTTGTAAAAAATGATAACTAGAACCATTTGCCCACAATCCGAAGTGACAGCTTTCCACAGACGCCATTGCATTTTCAAGGGTTACAGTTAACCCCTTTTTGCTGTCAGTTTCTTTTATTTTATCATCTTGAACCACACAAATTCTGATTATGTTACTTTGTATATGGATTTTACCCTTTTCAAAAACAACTAATTCAACTTTCTGTTTTTTAGCTTTTCCTGTATCTGGGTCAACAAACTCAATTTTGAAGTCACGTTCCATATCATCCAAATCAAAACCATACTCCTCATTAAGCATGCGAACAACCGACTGAAGATTAACTTCTGCGCTAGTGGCTTTCTTTGCTTCAAAAGTCAGCAAGCAAAGAACCTGATTATCGTCTAAAATTATTTCATCTTGGGTATTAGTCTCATTAGTCATTATTTATATTTTGTATAAGTTGTTCAATTTCTTTTCGTTGGTCTCTTCTCGCAGCATACCTGAGAAGCTTATTTTTATTTACATTGTATTTTTTAAAAGCATTTTTAAAAATTTCCTCAATGGAGTAATCTAAATATTTTAGATAATTTTCAGAAAGTAGCCAGGCATTGACCAAAACACCTTCAATGGTAGGCAATATATAATCTCCATTATTTTGTATTGGAGTTTCAGAAATTAAAGGATACAATAATATCACATCACTTTGTGGAAGAATATAGCGTTGGATAATTTCATGATTAGGCTCTAAAAAGGTTGGCTTGCTAAATAACTGCATTTGATTAAATAAGTCATTAAGTCCTTCTTTTTGCACTAACAAAAAAACTGTTCTTTTATCATTCTCCTTGTTAATAATTAAATCAAGCATTTCTGTATCCCAAACAACTAATTCCGATGAAACAAGTGATTTAGTTTTATTATAAATCCGCTTTGTTTTCAAACTTGCTTCTGCAGTAAATTCTGGTTTAAAATCAAAAGTGTACAAACCTCGACCTGATTGATAGATAAGATTGTCATTTTTTAGCTGATTAATTTTCCATGAAATTGTATTAGTAGACAAATCTGGGAATAGGTTCAAAAGAAACAGACCTAATTCTTTAGATGTAATTGCTTTTTGTTTAGAAAAATTTTCTTTAATTGCAAAAGCTAGCTCTGTATTTTTCATATTATTTTTTAGCAAGATCAAAGATAACTAAATACTATCTATTCCACAAAACTTTGGCAATTTTTTTTTAAAAATGCCAATATATTGAACATTAATCTAAAAGTTTAAAAATGACAAACTCAATTATTTTCAGTTTTTCACAATTGAGAATATAACCTTGAAGATTTTCTTTTATTGATTTGTCATTCGAAGTTTATTTATTCTCATCGTTTTTAATTCTAAATCGTACTCGTTGTAAAACCTTATCAGTTGCCAATAAAAGCGAACGGTACAAGCTGATTATACAAATTCATTTGTCAAATCAATATCCAGAGAATCAAAGTTCAGTAATTTCCCGAAGTATTTATTATGCAAATCATCTATTTTTTGACTGTCTCATTCCATTTATACTCTGCCAAGACATAGTCTTTTGGAATACAGCTTCTGATTTTTTTATAGTATTCTATAATTTCTTTTCTTTCTTTTTTGAGAGTTTCTAAAAAAGTTTGTGATTTCGCCGTTCCTAAACATTTTTCTTCAAGTTCTGAACCTAAACTTAAAGTTTGGTTCATAATTTTGAAATGATTGATAAAAATACCTTTATTTGTAATTAGGGGACTTTCTCTAAAATATTGAGTAATAATCATAATTACGTTTAAGATTCTTAAAATCGGATGCGGATGTGTTCCTTCCTCATAATACATTTCATCTTTAAATGAATCGAATGTTAAAAAATAGAGCAAAACACCTGAACAAAAAATCTCTATAATTGATTCTATTTTTTCAGCGTTCAATTCTTCTCCAGAAATTTTAAATACATATTGATGAACATGGGCCGCAATAGCAATTGCGCTAAAACTGTCTGCATCGATCTCCAGTTTATGCCTAGTAAAATCAAATACTTCTGGTTGTGTTGGTCTCTCTGCAAGATAAGTACTTAAATCCTTTGATTGCTGTATTAAATGCCCCAATTCATGGTAGAAAGTAAAGTGTTGAGCCGCTTGATAAACTAAATCATTTCCCGGATTATCCAAAAACTTATGAAACTCAGGATATTTATTTTTAAAAACATCATCAATTTCTTTTTTATCTAGCAAATTTTGTATTAGAGATATCAGTAGGCCTGCATTAAATAAAATTATTCCATAACCCTTTGAAATGCCGGCTTTTGCATTTGGTACGCGGTCATTATAATAAAAGATATAACTCGACTCAACACCGTATTTGATTGCACCTGATAAAGTATCACGATAAAAATCAAATGTGTTTCTAAATTCATCTACATATGGAGATAAATTTATATCAAATATTTGATTATCGATAAAATCTGTATTGGCAATTATTTCTTCGACTTCATTCTTATATTCGTGTGCCATTTTTTTTCGACATTTATGTGCTGTTATATTTTACCTCTTTAAAGCTTAATTAAATCGGATTCAATCAGTTGTAACTTTGCTTCTATCAAAATATCATTAATTATTTGCAAACATTCAGTTCTTAAAAGATTGAATTTATTACAAAATTTGTATAAAGTATTTCGAAGCAAGTTGGATAATGCTTAATCATTAAAATAGAGAACAACTTTCTATTACGACAGATGTAAAATTTGCTTAGTAACTACTGTGCCTTCAGCCTTTTTTATTTAAATTTTCAATTTCGCTTCCACATCACTTAGGAGACCAATAATTATTCAGAGTAATATCCATGCTTTTTTAGATGGGAAAAAACATCCTTGGTAAAGCCTTCAATATTTGGATTTAAAATTAAATTATCCATTATAACTTCTGCAGGCTTATTTTCTTGGAATTGAATTTCGTGATTAAGAAATGCGTTTTCGACAAATCTTTTAAGGTCCGTAATATCTTTAGTTTTATTTTCAATTACAAAATCAGAAAAATATTCCGACAGATAACCAACAGCTTCTTTTTTAGAATTTTTTTCTAAAAAATGTGACGCGATCCTAAAGCCAAATCTGCATGCATCTTTCATCCCATCAGAAGCCTTGAATAATTCTAAAACTATTTCAGGATTAGATTCCAGTAAAGGTTTTGTTTTTAGAATCTCGATGTTGAAATCTAAACGTATTAATTTAAAATCAGCATTATATATTTTCATATGATTTGATTTTAACTAAGCTAAACCTACGTATAACTTATTTGTAATAGCCATAAATATCTTTAATAAACTGTAATTTGGTTGGCTTAAGCAATTGTTTAAATTTTAAGATCAAACATACAAAACCAATCTTGTTTTCTTTTACGGTTTTCCATAATCTGTATCATTAACCGTTGCAAAATAATTCCTTTTATAATGAAATGGTTACCGTATAAATACCTGTTTTTATTTTTCATTGAGAATAAAAAAAAGATGCCGAAGCATCTTTTTTTATTTTTCTAGTCCGTAACCCTTTTTCACTAGATTACCTTTATTTTTTTTACTAAATTTTAAATTATTATCTTCCTCTTCAACTAATTTAAAAAAATCGGACAAAGAAATTTCCAAATAATCACAGATTGCAAATAACTTACTACAAGTAACATTGTGGTCACTTGATGCATACCTTTCCAAGCCCAAATTCTTTCCTATCTCAGCATAATAGTCGTTATTTTCAGCTAAAATGGCTTTACCGCGATCAGTATAAAGTTTTGTAATTACAGTAGTAATTGCTTTTGTTAGCTCTTCAATTTTTATCTGCTTTCTCATACTAACAAATTGAGTAATAAAAAAATACGACCACAATTACACATGTGTAAATGAAATTTTATATATTTGTATTATTAATTACATGAATTTTTAATGTAATTTTGCGATTCTTCATTTAAAATATTTGAGGCATTGCTTTGAATCTCGGACAGAAAACTGGTAATTTTTTAACACACGAGAGGATAAGTTTGATGCTCACGACCTAGGCGTGGGCTCACTTATTGTTGTGTGGGTATACCAGTACCTCTGTTCGATAAGCTGAGTTCCATGCCTTTTTTTTATGGCTATAATTCTGAAATTACTCTGCTTTAACTCATAGCTACGTTTTATATTTTAAGTCTCGCAATAACCAACAAATTTTGAATTAGTTAGTTGAGAAACACACTGCCCAAACCTGGCTGCAACATGGCAAAGCGGTGTGGCTTCTCAATCATTAACCTTTAAACTTAAATGCCTATGAAATAAACTACTTGAAGCTAAAATTGAAAGTTCAACATTCAAACTTTAAGATAAAATAAAAAAAGGCCCTCTAACTCTTCTTGGCGGTTGACTAGAGGACCACAGCTAATAAAACCAAAGTTTCATTTAACCAATCCCAAAAATATGAATATTTTTTCATTTTCAATGGGTGGAAGAGCTTGTTATTGCCTAATTTTTATAGGTTTTCTTGCGTCTTTTTCACCAATGTCTGCCAAAAATGACTCTACTCAAGACAATTTTTTACCCCAACAACATAAGGTTCAGGGTACTGTCACAGATGGTACTAATCCTCTGCCTGGTGTAACTATTGCAATTAAAAACAAAAAAAACAATTCAGTAATTTCTGATTACAGCGGTCAGTTCTTTCTCACCACCTCTCATTATGATACACTGGTAGTCTCCTATATCGGTTTTAAAACTGCTCTTGTTCCAATTCAGGGACGTTCAGTGGTGAATATTATACTCTCTTATGATACTACAACTCTTCAGGAGGTGAAAGTTAATGCAGGATATTATTCTGTAAAAGAAAGTGAAAGAACAGGAAGTATTGCAAGAATTACATCAAAAGACATTGATACACAACCTGTCAGCAATGCTTTAGCAGCCTTACAAGGGCGAATGGCGGGGGTAAATATAACACAAACTACAGGTGTACCGGGCGGAGGATTCACAATTCAGGTACGTGGTCGTAACAGCATCCGTACTGACGGAAACAATCCCTTATACATTGTAGACGGTATGCCATTTATGTCAGACAATCGCACTAACAGTAGCGCATCTGCCGGTATTCTGGCAGGTGGAATGAGTGCATTAAATGGTATAAATCCTTCTGATATAGACAGCATAGAGATCCTTAAGGATGCAGATGCGACCGCAATTTATGGTTCACGCGGCGCCAACGGTGTAGTATTGATTACGACCCGCAAAGGCAAAGCTGGAAAAACTACTTTTACTACAAATGCATACACAGGTGCCGGACGAGTTACACGCTTCATCGATTTAATGAAGACACCTCAATACCTCAACATGCGGCGCCAAGCATTTGCTAATGATGGTATTACTAACTATCCTGAATGGGCTTATGATCTCAACGGAACTTGGGATCAGGATCGTTACACCGATTGGCAAAAAGAATTGCTAGGGGGAACTTCTTTAATTCAAAATATCGAAGTAGGGACTTCCGGAGGAAACGAATCCACCCAATTTCTAATTAAAGGTACAATATATCAAGAAGGAACAGTCTTTCCTGGTGATTTTGGCTACCGCAAATCTTCTGTACATACAAGCCTAAACCATCGTTCGGAAAATAAACGTTTCAATGCTTTACTAGCTGTCAATTATGTTTCCGACAACAACGACCTTCCTGGCAATAACCTAACCGTCCAAGCATACTCCTTGGCGCCCAATGCTCCAGCTCTGTACACACCCTCTGGGGAACTCAATTGGGAAAATTCTACTTGGGAAAATCCAATGGCTGTTCTAGAACAGAAATATCTTGCCAATACACGTACTTTAACCTCATCAGCCAATTTAGGATATATAATTGGAAATGGTTTTGAGGTTAAAGCTACCCTTGGCTATGCTGAGAACCGCCTGGAAGAAATGCGCCAAAGCCCACACACTATATACGATCCGGCATACAATTACACAAGCGCCAACTCTACTCTTTTAGTCAGTAATGGCAAACAAGAATCCTGGAGCGTTGAACCACAATTAAACTGGAAAAAATCCTTTGGGGAATCTTCGTTTGAAATACTGCTTGGAACCACTTTTCAAGAGCGTAATGCTCAGACACTTTCAGTTACCGGAGCTAACTTTGCAAGTAATTCACTTATTGGTAATTTGCAAGCTGCCACTACCAGCCGTGTAACATTATACGATGTGATGCGTTACCGATATAATGCAGTATTTGGCCGGATCAATTATAATCTTTCCGGAAAATACATCCTTAACCTAACGGGTCGTCGAGATGGTTCTAGCCGTTTTGGACCTGGCAATAATTTTGCAAATTTCGGAGCGGCGGGTGCGGTCTGGATTTTTAGTAAGGAAAACTTTGTCAAGGACAATATTCATTTCCTAAGTTTTGGTAAAATACGCTCCAGCTACGGAATTACGGGCAGCGACCAAATAGGAGACTATCAGTTTATGGATAATTATGCTCCTACAGGAGTAAACTATCAAGGATATATAGGATTGCAACCGATACGACTTTATAATTCAGACTTTAGCTGGGAAACCAATAAAAAGCTGGAAGCAGCGGTCGAACTTGGATTCTTTTCTGATCGCCTTCTACTTACAACAGCGTGGTACCAGAACCATTCTTCCAATCAGCTTGTAGGCATACCTCTTCCCGGAACAACAGGATTTACCTCAGTGCAAGCCAACTTAGGCGCTACTGTTCAAAATTCCGGATGGGAGTTCGAATTGCGCACTACTAATTTTCAAACTGCAAACTTCAAATGGAATACTACAGCCAATCTGACCTTCGCACGCAACCAACTATTAGAATTTCCTGGACTTGAAACATCAACTTATGCCACGCAGTACATTATAGGACAGCCGCTTGATATTAGAATGTCTTATCAATACACAGGCATTGATGCCGAAACGGGACTATATACCTTCCGAGACTTTAATGGCGACGGACAACTTACGATAGCCGAAGACCGCAAAAAGGCCGTTAACCTTACGCCTCAATTTTTTGGCGGCCTACAAAATAGCATCAGCTATAAAAACTGGCAACTAGATTTTCTTTTTCAATTCGTCAAACAGAAAGGCTTCAATTACGCTTATTTAGGCGGTGTGCCGGGTGGTCTAGGTAATCAGTCCGTCCAGGCAGGCAATGCTTGGCAACCGGAAAATCAAACCGCTAACGTGCAGATGTATACCTCCGGCTCAAATGCAGCCGCTTTGACTTCCTTCGACCGCTTTGTTATGAGTGACGGGGCAATAACAGACGCTTCCTACATTCGTCTTAAAAACTTGTCTCTCTCCTATGCACTTCCACAAGCTTGGGTAAAGACCGCAAACTGTAGATTATACTTCCAAGCGCAGAATCTATTCACTTTTACCAAATACCAAGGTCCGGATCCCGAGAATCAGACACAAGGCGGACTACCTCCACTTCGTGTGCTCTCTATTGGTGTACAACTTAATTTTCAACCTTAAATAAAATAATATGGATAATAAAATAAAACTTATGCCCATGCAATTTGAGCTGATCAACTTATTTTTTTCACTTATACTCCTTACCTCGTGTGAAAATTTTGTGGAGTCCGATGTCCCCCCATCCCAACTTCCCGGGGTAACTGTATTTGAGGACGTCTCGACCGCTAATGCTGCCGTGGTAAATATCTATAGTAGGCTGCAAAGTAATACACTTGTTACGGGTTCTTCTTCAGGCATTTCCAACCTCATGGCCAGTTACGCTGATGAGCTGCAATATAATGGAAGCAGTGCTATTGAACAGGCATTTGCCCAAAACAACGTGTTACCGTCTAATACAACCAATTTGACAATATGGAATAATAGCTACAATCTAATTTACGCTGCAAATGCCATCATCGAAGGTCTGGAAAAATCTGTTAATGTGAAGAAGACCGATAAAGACCCTTTAATAGGAGAAGCAATTTTCTTAAGAAGTTACATCCATTTTTATCTGACACAGCTTTATGGCGGTATTCCTTACGTTACCCAAACTGACTATACTATTAATAGCTCGCTGCCACGGACGGATAGAACTAGTTTATATACCTTGTTGCTGGCAGATCTGGAAAATGCGCGCAAGCTCCTCCCTGAAACTTATACAGACAGCTATAGGTTACGTGCAAATAAAAGCGTCGCTACTGCACTTAAAGCGAGGATTGCCTTGTATTCTGAACAATGGGAATTAGCTTCGCAATCCGCACAGGAGGTAATTGATAATCCGCTGTACAAATTTGTAACAACTCCTAGCAGCGTTTTTCTACGAAATAGTTCAGGTACGCTTTGGCAGTTGATGCCTGCTATTGCAGGCGCAAACACCCTTGAAGCACAAACCTTTATCACTGCAAGTTCTCCACTTCGTGCCTTAAGTCCCCAACTTATTGCTGCTTTCGAGCCTAATGATACAAGGCTTGCCAATTGGACGGCTACACGGAGCAACTCAGGAGGAACGTGGCGCTATGCCTATAAATATAAAATTAATAACAATTCGGGAACATCTCAGGAATATTCAATACAGTTACGCATTGAGGAAATGCTTTTAATACTCGCAGAAGCACAGGCAAGACTAGGTAACCTTAACCAAGCTGTTACAATTCTTACCCCTATACGCAGCCGTGCTGGCCTTCTTCCTGTCACGGTTACTGATCAAAATCAGGTATTAAAAGTCATTTTACACGAAAGACAGGTTGAACTATTTACTGAAAATGGACACCGATTTTTTGACTTGAAAAGGTTCGGAACTGCCGACGCAATTCTAAATGCTATTAAGTCCGGCTGGGAAAGTTCGGATGAACTGTTGCCAGTTCCCGAGCGTGAACTATTGCTCAATCCCAATTTACTGCCTCAAAATCAAGGTTATTAACAATTGCAAATTAGAGATAAAACTAGTCCTAATAGGTTTTATCTCCAGTAAGCACACAAAAAAGCATTATGAAAGTTATAATCTATTTAATATCCGTCATTTTCTCAGCAGGTTTTACCTTGGCTGTTCATGGACAAGCAATTGAACCATCACTATATCAGGGAAAAATTGCATCAAATGGTTCATGGATTACTTATACCTTATCGTACGGTAAAATAGATACATTGTTTGTTGAGAATACAGATACAAACATTCGCTATTCCTTTCCAGAAGCTTCTAATGAATCTTTCTCCCATGAGGATAAATGGATGGCCTGCACAAAGTCGGATTCCCTATATGTTTTCGATTTGATCAGTGCAAAAAAGCATATCATTCCTTCTATCACTAACTATCGCTTTTTGACAGGGAAGAAATTATTGTCTTTCGGATATGGAAAAATGGCAATACACGAACTGCCTAGAGGGAAGATCTATACGTTTGAGGGCTGTTTGTCTTTCTATCCTAATAAAAAAGAAACGACAATAGCTATTATTAGCGGCAAAGAAACAAATGAAATTTCGCTATTAGATCTTTCAACGAAAGTACCTAAACGGACAATGCTGCTTTCAGTAACGAATAAAATTTCTGGTCTGGTCTGGTCGCAATCCAGCTCGGCATTTGCGTTTTTCGAAAAACACAACTCAGGTAATCTCGTTCATTATTTCAACCTCAAAAATAATAATCATAAGGTTTTCGAAATCTCAGCCTTGAAAAGTATTTCAGGGAACTTCTCTATTCCCGGCTCCAGACTTTTTATATCAAATGACGGTAATCAGGTTTTCTTCGATACAGTAGAAACTAATAATCAAAACAGTAATACTAATGATCCTTTAGTCTGGACAGGCGAAATGAGAAAACTTCCCTTAGTACCTCATCCTAAACCAGTTCCTTTGTGGCAAATGTGGCTGCCAGATAACGATAAACTCATTTCAGTCGAAACCCCTGATTATCCTTTATCAATTCTGACGGCAGAAGAAAAATATGCCGTTTTAATGACCCAAAAAGTAGAAGATCCCTCTGTAATTCACGAAAGCGACAAAGCCGATCTAACTTTGATGAATCTAGAAACGGGTAATAAAAAATTATTAGTTAAGGACGCTGTTTATGAGCGTGATCAAATCCTTATATCACGCGAAGATAAAATAGTATGGTTCAAGGACAAGAATTGGTATTCGTACGATTTTGAAACCGAAAAAAGCTTTTGTCTGACTTGTAATATTCCATCTATATTTTATGACACTAATAATGACAGACCCGGCATAGCCAAAGCATGTGGGATGGCGGGTTGGTTTGCTCAGGGAAGCCAAGCCATCGTTTATGATGAATTTGATATTTGGTTAATAGCTAAAGGCAAACTACCGATACGTATCACACATGGCCGTGAAAAAAACACAGTTTATCGTGTCAGAAATCCCAAAACCGATTGGGAACCAAACGGTAAGCTAAATAGTATGGCGGGAGAAATCTATGCAGGAAAAGATTTAGCGTTACTGACAAAAAATCTAAACACGATGGAATCTGGAATTGCCCTCTGGACCCCTAAGGGAGGACTGTATGAATGGCCTACCTCCTTCCACGAGACTTATGGAATCCAAAAAGCCAAGCTAGGTGACAGAATAACATACGTACGTTCTTCCTATAACATCCCACCACAAATCGTCGTTAGTAAGCATAAGTCACTGAAAGTAATCAAGACATCAAAAAATGGCAACGAACCACAAAAAGTTAAGATTATTTCTTATAAGGGTTTACGAGACGAGAATCTTAAGGGAGCGCTTTTCTACCCCACTGCTTATAATCCTGCTATCAAATATCCTATGATTGTTTTTATATATGAACGTTATAGTTATATGGCACACGAATATATGCCAGTCAAATCATCTGGAAAAATCGGCTTCAATCCAGCTCAATATGTACGTAATGGTTATTTCGTATTATGCCCTGATATCAATTACCAGCTTAATGAAATTGGCAAATCAGCGTTGTTTAGTGTGAATCAAGCCATAGAAAAAACATCATCAGTGGCAAACATAGACATAAATCGCCTGGGATTGATCGGTCACTCATTCGGAGGGTTTGAAACCGTGGCAATCTTAACCCAATGTGATAGGTTTAAAGTAGCAGTTTCCGGAGCAGGTGTCATGGATTTGACATCACATTACCTTAGCGTTGACAATAATGGACGAGAACGAAAGAAGAAATTCGAGAATGGACAACAACGATTAAGATTTGCTTTCTATCAAAAAGGTTTTCAGGATAATTCTCCCATACTTAGTGCATACAAAATTAAAACACCGTTATTACTTTGGACAGGAGATGAGGATGGTGTGGTAAATCCCGACCAAAGCACCAGTATGTTCTTGGCTCTACGTCGTTTAGGCAAAACTACAGTTTTACTTAAATATCCGAAACAAGATCATGTGTTATCAGACGCAGGAGCTCAGGAAGATTTGGGATTAAAAATTATGCAATGGTTTGACTATCAACTCATCGGAAATCCATCTCCTACTTGGTATGATTAAAAAACGAAAGGTGTCCCGTAGGACACCTTTTCTTAATTTACTGGTCTTGAAAGCACTTCAGTACATTCACCAGTAATAGAGTTCTTGCCGAATGCCTGTCTGTTCTGTCCATTATAAAACAGCATGCAAGCAGGTCCATCATCAGTATTACATTGTGTTTCTACAGCACATGGATTACCTGGCAAATTAATCCAACCTGCCTCTGGCAGTAATTCCTTATGTGCTGGCTTTTGGAAAGCAAAAGCACCGCCAATCGCAAGAAGAATGGCAAAAACAGGAAGCGAATGTTTAAAAAATGTAGTTTTCATAATTTAAAATTATTAAGTTACGGTCTACTCTATCACAGGTTTTCGACCATCCCCTGGCAACCGGCCCGGTATTTCTTATCTTATTTGAATTCAAAAGTTGTATCATCAAGTTTATAAAGCACTACATAGTGATTAGTAAGTCCAACAAGCAGATCACCACATACCTTAAACTTTATAATCTTTTCCTTTTCATGATTATATAGGTAAAAACTGAACTCGTAGCTTCTATCTCTTAAATTGTACACATCAACTATAGTAGCGTTTTTGAGAGCTTCTTCTGACTCGTACTTACCCAGCCTTTCAGAGCTGACAAAAAGGTACTTTCCCCAAGTGCTATTCCATTTCTGTATGAGAGGAGGCTGTCCAATCATACTATGTACTCTTGACGAATCTTCTTTCGCTATTTTTATATTCGCCCATGAAACAGTATCAATAGTTTTACCTTGGAAATTGGATTGGAGATTTTTTGCATCTGCAACCACAAAAGTGTTCCGATAGTAATAATTGTAAATTAGCTTATTCAATTGGGCATTGTATATAAGCATCCCGTCTGTATCAAATATCCCATCCGTTTGACGGGTAAGAATCTCTGCTAGCGAAACCTTCATGGGATTGCCGTTTTGCAATATCCCCAGTATATTTAAGTTTTTTTTCTTATGTAATTGTCGAAAACCAAATCCATTATCAGTAGGTATCAATTCCGAAAAGGAAATTTTGCTGGTTACTTCCCCATTGACTTGCCAATCCGTAGTTTTACCTTGATAAATGACTGGAACCGTTCCATCATAAAGAAAGAATTTAGATCCTTCAATTCGAATTTGCGGATTAGAAAACTTATATTTCTTAGAATTCTTAAAATTGATAGACACTGTTTTAACAATTTGCATAGAAGTATCAATTTCCAAAAGGTGTAACGGGGCCGAACTGTTTCCTAGGAAAATTGTTTTTCCATTGAAGCCTGCTATGTAATAAGAATTATATTTCAGTTCGATACTCTTGCCTTTTATAGCTGGGTGGTGGGGATAACGTCTTAAAAAGGCATTATTACGATGAACTTTTTCTTCTGATAATAAAAATAACACTAACACTAATAAGGAACAGAGCGCAAAATTTGAACCAGCCAAAACTAAAAATTTTATAAATCTTTGTTTACTTTCATTGTAAGAGAACCACAATGCTATAGCTGCCAAAAAAACAAATGCTAGATTGAAAATAAGATGTTCTTTCCATCCCATCTTTTCCAGAATTCCACCACATGAGCAAGGTATATAAGAGCTGAAATTGAGAATTATAAAAATATATGTTGTGAACATACTCATCATCCCCATTCCTAGCCATAATCCTGCGCGGCGTGACTTTGGCATCGTTAGTAATAACGATATGACAATTTCGCTAATCGGTACACTCCATGCGACCATATCAGCAAAAGCGCTTAATAGAGGCGATTTTGCTATTTGAATGCGGAAGTGTTCAATTTGAAGCAACTTGCTTACTGACGCATAAACAAAAAGTAGTATATATAAAAGACAGATAATATCAACTATATTTTTTTTAAATCCCGTTTTCGCATTCAGTATCATATTTATTCGATTTGAATTCAACAATGTAAAATTCTGAATTCCAAACTTATAACACTTATACTATCGGGATCAAAAATTAATTATGAAGGATTAAAGTGATCCAATGGCAAAAAACCACCGGCTTTACCTCTGCCGAGTTCTTTAGGAGAAAATCCAAACTGCTTCTTGAATGATTTAGAAAAATTAGGGTAGCTGTTAAAACCATTCATAAAGGAAATATTCTTCAGCGGAATATCGGTCTGCTCTATCATAAGGTAAGCCCTTTTTAGGCGCTGCTCTGTATAAAACTTGTATACACTTGTATGAAAAAAATGCCTGAATCCGTCTTTGAGTTTAAAATCATTTGTACCAAACTGTCTTGCCAGTTCCTTAACGGAGGGTAATGGCTCAGTCAAATTCGCCAGTACATAATCATAAACCCGCTGTATAAGTCTCGCGTCAGTTTGTTTGAAATTAGAATGCCTGCTTAAATTAATTTCAAATGATTCCGAAGCAGTTTCATTAAGCTGGAGAAAGGGGGCCACAAAACTAAGAACGGTAAACTTACCGTCCGATAATCTCGATACCGAACACTCGGCGGTTACAATCAGCTTTTTGAATGTTATGAAATTCAGTGTAATGATCTCGCCTGATAAAAGCATTTCTTCCAATTCTTTTCTCTCAATGTCAGACATACTGCTGAAGTCATCGATTAAGAAATCCTGTATCGGGCGTCTAAGCATTTCTGCTGCATTATAACCCAAAATTTCCAAGGCGCCCTGATTTACATTTTTTATGGAGTGGTCTTCATCTAAAATAAAAGTAGCAGGAGTTACCATCCTGTGGGTAATGTAGGGATTCACAAAACCGGAATGAAATGCAGACTCTTTAAGTTCTTCGGCGACCATATTTACCAGAACCACCAGAGTTTCAATTTCATCATCATAAGTACTAAGGGGAATATGACCATTGAAGTTGCCCCGTGCTATCTCAAATAACATCTTGTGCATTGATAGTAGCCGCTTGCGATTGTGGGGTCTCTTCATCGGTCGTGATTTTATTTATATATGTCTGCCCAGTTAGATCATTTTCTAAAGAAAGCCTTTAAGATAATCCAGTGCCTCCTGCTCAATAGTAAAAATTCTTGTAGGCACAGATGGCTTGCTGATTTCCAGATAAAAAGTGCTCATCGTCATTGAAACGTTTTCACTGCCAATCAATGCGACTGCTTTTGCAAGCAGAGATCCGGATTTAGCCAGATAGTCTCTAGCTGCTTTGTCAATCGAGGCTATGCCTCTGGTATCACAAAATACTGGTAATTGTCTCTCATTTTGAAATGCAATCCTGTCAGCTACAACACGCATAGCCACTTCTAAATCAATTGCAGTATTGGGCTTGTATTCGAAAAAAAGAATTCCCTTTTCAATCCAAAACCTCGCATTTCGATTCTCATAAGATTCATGTGCCGCAATCATGTCCTATCAGTTTTTAAATAAAGGGTTATAATTTAACAAAAATATAAAGATTAAGAAACATTATAATTGTCAATTGTGGATTATTTCTTGCAAAACACACTAATTTGTTGTTAAATCGGGAATTACCCTTGCCAAATTGGGAGTAAAATATCTGTCAATAAAAATACTTTCAAATTTTATAAGGAATTTTAGATGTCTGTTTTCCAGATATTTAAAAATAATAATTCTAAAACTTAAAAAACCTTATAAAAAATGGCAAAAATAAAACACAACAATTTTATTGATACAGTCGATACCGTTTTTTCAAATGCAAAAGAAAAAGGCATATTACACCTTTACGCTGAAGGTGAATATCTCAATGGGCGAAGCATAAAAATTAACGGAAACGAAATGCTCCATTTCGGAACTACAGGATATCTTGGACTCGAACAGGACAAAAGGCTAAAAGAGGCAGCAATAAGCGCCATTACTAATTATGGAACGCAGTTCCCGCTTTCTAAAACTTATCTTTCCCATCCCTTATATGCGGAACTGGAAAGCAAGATTGAGCAGATGTACAGTATAAAGCCAATCATAACTAAGAACAGTACCCTTGGACATATGGCAATCATCCCAACCCTGATAAGAGATGAAGATGCCGTTATTATTGATCATCAGGCTCATTGGAGTGTGCAGAATGCTTGTCAGATTCTTAAGCTAAGGGGAATACCAGTGGAGATGATACGCCATAATAATCTCGAAATGCTGGAGGACAAAATTCGAATGATGCAGGGGAAATCGGGGAAAATATGGTACATGGCGGATGGTGTTTATTCAATGTACGGGGATTATGCGCCGGTACAAGAGCTGTTGAACCTTGCCAGAAAGTATCCGCAGCTCCACCTCTATTTTGATGATGTCCATGGAATGAGCTGGAAAGGAAAAAATGGAACAGGTTTTATCTTTGACAGTATTGGAACGTTAGAAGAAAATATTGTGGTTGTCAGCACGCTGAGCAAAACTTTTGGTGCCAGCGGCGCAACATTTTTCTGCACCGATCGTAAATTACGCGAAAAGATTAAAACTTTTGGCGGTCCTCTTACCTTCTCAGCTCAGCTTGAACCTGCATCAGTTGCCGCTGCCATCGCATCCTGCGAAATACATCTCTCTGCGGAAATCTATGAGCGCCAAGCTGCACTTGCAAAAAAAACAGCCCATTTCAGCAAGCTCCTTTCAAACAGCAATCTGCCCCTAGTCTCTGAAAATGATTCTCCAGTTTTCTTTCTTGGAATGGGCACCCCAGCTACTGCTTATAATTTTACAAAGCGCCTTTTCTCAGATGGGTTTTATCTCAACCTTGGCATTTATCCGGCAGTACCTATAAAAAATACCGGAATCCGTATCACGATATCGGCGCATAATAAAATTGAAGATATTACAGATCTTGCCCGTGCAATGGATCACCACTTTCATAAAGCTGTAGAAGAAACAGGAAGCAGTGACCAGAAAATACGACAGGCTTTTAGAATTGATATAAAAACTAAGCTTCCTGCTGTAAAACAGCAAACTCAACTGCTGCAGATTGAAGAGACAGCAACAATAGCGAACATAGACAAGCATGAATGGAACAAATATCTGGGTGCTCATAATATTTTGGATTGGGAAGGAATGCAGTATCTCGAGCAGACTTTCGCAAACGCTCAGGATCCTGGCAATAAATGGGATTTTTTCTATTATATTATCCGTGACCAGAACATGCAAGTGGTTTTAATGACCTACTGTACATTGGGGTTCTGGAAAGATGATATGCTGGCTACAGAATCTGTATCAAGGCACATTGAAGAAATTAGAAAAACAGACCCCATGCATATGACTTCCAAAGTATTAAGTACCGGCTCATTATTTACTGAAGGACTGCATTGCTATATCGACAAGGATCATCCTCTGGCAGAGCATTCAATGAGAATGCTATTAAATAAGCTTGAGGAATCATACAATTTGCTGGATGCCGACATGCTCGTTCTGCGTGATTTTGAAACCGGATTCCGCTGGGATGAAATGATAAGAAATCAAGGGTATTTTAGAATCGATATGCCAGAATCATGTGTTATTGAAAATAAAAACTTCCCGGCAGTTGAGAATTATGGTTCCCTGCTTTCTACGCGTTCACGCCAGCATTTCAATCGGGAAATACTGCCTTACGAAAAATTCTATGCTGTTGAAATAAAAGATTGCCTCAACAAAGAAGAACTAAATAGGGCGTACCAGCTATACTGCAACGTAAAGGAACGCAACCTTGCTATAAATACCTTTACATACAAAAGTGAAGTATTTGAAAATATGAACAGCTGTCCAAACTGGGAGTTTATAATTCTTACCTTCAAAGATGCCCCTGAAAAGAATTTCGTTGGGATAATGTTCTGCTATAAAAATTCAGGAAATGTATATGTACCTGAACTTATAGGCATGGACTACATTGCGGGCGACGGCTTCAACTTGTACAGACAGCTTTTGTACCAAACAATCAAAAGAGCACGAGAGCTTGAAATTGGACGAATTGATTTCGGCATATCTGCAAGTTTTGAGAAGAAAAAACTTGGCGCTTCTGTAATACCGAAAGTGGCTTATGTACAGGCCAGGGATAACTACGCTATGGAATTAATGCAGACACTGCAGAATGAAACCAATACTGCGCGCTGATATAATACATTTTAATTTTCAACGAAAAGTAACGTCATAATGTATCTGGGCAGCAATGCCCATGCTTTTACTTGTTCAAATACATCTAAATTCTGTTGCCATGATAAGATCGACATGTGAGAACGCACTTCAGGTTATTCGAAAAGCAGAACAGGAATTCAGCTTAGACCCTGAACATATAATTGAAAAATCCTACCACATGACTACCGTGCTTCGAAACTTGCTTAGTACGGTTAAAAAAAATGTTTTAGAAAAAGGATTCTCCGATGAAAATGAAGAGATTAATTTTTTCAAAAGTATCAAACCCCAGATACTGGGAAAATTGATTTTCTATAATAAAGTTTTCCGAATTGAGGCGGCCTGCCCGGTTGTAACGGGAAAAATGCATCATAAATATTTTTCCAATGAGCTCAATCTCCTTAAGCAGGAATATAAAGAGCACTTTTATAACACTGATTTTTATCGCTACTACCGCACGGGAAGAACCGAATGGGACCACCATTTTTTTTGTCGGGGAAAAATAGATCTTCATGAGGGAGTTAATAGTTTTGTTTTTGAAATTGACACTCAATTTTCCACCTATTATGATTATAAGGTAGCCCGCATAATTGCTAACGAAATGCTCAATAGTTACCTCGTTTCTAAAATTGAACCTGACACCCAGCAGACCGCCATTTTTTCAGACGGAAATACAGCAAACAGAGACTTTTTCTGGACAGATTCAAAGAATGCTCTGATCGAATTAATTTACGCACTTCACGCATCAGGCAGTATTTCTCATGGAAAAGCCGGCATTCGTAAAATCAGCATGGTTTTCCAGCTGCTTTTCAGGATCCAGCTCGGCGATGTTCATCATGCCTTTCATAGAATGAAAGACAGGGCTGACAGCAAAAGTATTTTTCTGGATCAGCTGAAATTATCGCTTAAACAGCACATGGAAAAAGAGGTCTAATTTTTTTTTAAAACTTGTAATTTTCTTGCCAATGAGATGCAATTGGCATTAAATAACTACTAGCATACAATTACTTCTATATGCTCAAGTACCCCAGTAAATCAGCAACTCATCGTAATTTTTATTCCGTTAAAATTTTCATAAAACAGCATTTTACATTGGCTGATATTGGCAATGAAAAACTTTTGCCATTAGCAATTTTGCATCAGTAATGTAAAACACACAGCCATGAATATAGACAGAATGGAATTCATTTCCTGGATGGAACGAATCATAGAACGTTTCGATCTTTTGAGCGCGCATATCAGTGAACTTGAAAAAAAACGCGGAAGTGTTGACGGTGAAGAGCTATTGGATAATCAAGATATATTGCAGATGCTTAAAATAAGCGGGAGATCACTACAGCGTTACCGATCAATCGGTAAGCTGCCCTATTATACAATCAGCGGAAAAATATATTATAAACTATCGGATGTACACCAGTTCATCAGAGAAAGTATCAATGTCCGAATGCCAAAAACATACGCCAAGGAGTGAAAAATAGGGCCAATAGATTCCAGCTTTTAGTGAGCTACTTTTCACCTTTTAATTTCGCAATTGAATTTAAAATTAAAGATCATGAGCGAACAAATTAAAGATACACTAAATACTCCTGAAGAGTTATCAGATATACTGCTGGTATTCGATAAAGAGAAAAAGAAAATCATGGCGGTAAAAGGCATTGACCAAAATGGTAATCTGGAAACTGTTGACCCGACCCACAAAAATCAGAATCAATTTATGCGGGTAGACAAGCACGGGGATGTGTTTTCTAATTTCTTTTCTAATTTTTTCAGCCAACTGAAGAACCCAACTAATTTTTCTTTCTTCAAAATCCCTGCTCTGCTGGCTGTTGATACTTCAAAAGAGATGCAGAAACATGTAGATCATCCTACACCTGAAGGTGAGCAATTAATGAAACAGCACGAAGTAAAAGATTATAAACAAAAAAATGAAATTAATATGGAAACAGCACAGACAAATCCGGAAACAAGTGAATACAAATACAAACCGGAACAGATCGATTGGGAAACATTAAACCATTTAGGTTTAAGCAAAGAAAAACTTGAAAAAATGAGTCTGCTTGATCCCCTGCTAAAAGGATACAAAACAAATGAGCTTGTACCGGTAAGTCTTAACCTTGGTACTGCCGTCACCAGAATGGATGCCCGTTTATCGCTTAAACAAAACGACGAAGGACAGGTCGTATTGGCCATTCATGGCATCCGAAAAGAACCTAATCTGAATTATCCTTTTTTCGGTCACGAATTCAGCAAGGAAGATAAAGACAATCTACTGCAAACAGGCAATATGGGACGTGTAGTGAATCTAACCAATCCAAAAAACAATGAAATCATGCCCTCCATTATCAGTATAGACAGACTAACTAATGAAGTCGTGGCTTTGCGCGCGGATTTCATTAAAATTCCCGATGAAATTAAAGGAGTTAAGTTGAGTGAAGAGCAAAAACAAACTTTATTTGAAGGGAAACCACTTCCATTGGAAGGTATGGTTTCCAAGAAAGGAACTGCCTTTGATGCATCTGTGCAATTCAATGCCGATAAACGTTTTGTTGAATTTCTCTTTGACCGAAATGATTCAAATAAACAGACACAAAGCAATCAGCAGAACCAAACTCAGGGAGCACCAAAAAACTTTAGGGATAAAGAACTCGATAATGAGCAATATCAAAAGCTCAAAGATGGCCAGACTGTTTATATCAGCGGCTTAGTGGATAAAAAAGGGAAAGAATACAATGGATATATTACTTACAACGAGGAAACCAATAAAACAGATTTTTCATTTCAAAATCCAGATAAAATCAAAGAACAGATAAAACCTTCTGAAGCGCATAAAACACAGACCGCCGTCAATTCCGAAGGCAAAACTAATGAAGCTACCAAGAACATACAGGAGCCTTTAAAATCAGGACAGACAAATCCTGAGAACAAGAAACAGCAGGAAAAACAAGAAGAATCTGATGCACCTTCTAAATCAAAAGGGCGTAAAATGTAATAAGATATGATAACAATCATTACAGAAAAGCCCAGTGTAGCAAGGGAAATAGCCGTTATAATCAGAGCCACCGAAAAAAAAGATGGCTACCTGAAAGGTAACGGCTATTTTGTTACATGGGCGTTAGGCCATCTCATAGGATTAGGAATGCCCGAAGATTATGGCATCACGGGATTTGATAAAGGATCACTTCCGATAGTCCCAAAACCTTTTTTGTTGACTGTCCGAAAGGTCAGTAAAGATAAGGGCTACTCTGCCGATACAGGTGCAGTAAAACAACTGAAAATCATTGAAGAACTCTTTAATAATAGCGATAGCATTATAGTTGCTACCGATGCGGGACGTGAGGGCGAGCTTATTTTCAGGTACATTTACGAATACCTGAAATGCACCAAACCCTTTGAACGTCTTTGGATAAGCTCCCTTACCGAAAAAGCCATTAAACAAGGCTTTGATAATCTCAAAGACGGAAAAGAATTTGACGGATTATATAAGGCAGCCCAAGCCAGGAGCCGTGCCGACTGGCTAGTGGGTATCAATGCTACACAAGCGCTCTCCATTGCAGCAGCCAACGGGGTTTATTCACTCGGAAGAGTGCAGACACCTACGTTGGCTTTAATATGCAAACGCTATCTGGAAAACAGGAGTTTCAAAGTAAAAAATTACTGGCAGATACAGTTGTCCCATAGCAAAGAAATGATAGATTTTAAAAGTATCTCAAAAAACAAATGGGAAGACAAAAAACTAGCCGGTGATGTGATAAAAGCCATTGCGCGAAGCCAAACGGCAATAATTACATCACAAGTGACCAAAAGCGTTACAGAGCAACCGCCTTTATTGTTCGACCTTACCGGTCTGCAAAAGGAGGCCAATAAAAAATTAAACCTTTCTGCCGAAGAAACTCTAAACATTTCCCAGAGTCTTTACGAACAGAAATTTATCACATACCCACGTACCGCAAGCAAACACATTGCTGAAGATATGTGGGCAGAGATTCCCAACCTTGTAAGAGCTTTACAAAAGAGGGAAAATATTAAACAAAACTTATGTCAAATTAAATGGCGCCGTTTTAATAAACATATCGTCAACGATTTGCGCGTAACTGACCATCATGGATTATTAACTACTGATAAAATCCCATCTGCCCTGACTCCAAAGGAAAATGCGGTTTATAATATGATTGCATATCGATTACTCGAAGCCGTTTCACAACCCTGCATCAAAGAGATAACTGATGTCGACTTACAGGTACTGCATTATGATTTTACATCAAAAGGCTGTAAGATTATAGAATCCGGGTGGCGTTCCATTAAAGGCAGTTTCCTCGATGATGATAGAGAACATGTAATGGATTTGCCTGAGCTGAAAAAGGACGATGAACTTAAAATAAAAGAAGCTTCTATTCTGGAAAAGAAAACCAAACCGCCTGTGCTTTACACTGAAGCAGGCCTTTTGTCAGCTATGGAAAGTGCCGGAAATAATATCGAAAATCAAGGTGAGCGAAAGGTTTTGCAAAATTTAGGTATCGGCACTGCAGCTACAAGGGCATCAATTATCGAAATATTGTTTACCCGTAATTACATAAATAGGGAAAACAAATCTTTGGTACCAACCGAAAAGGGATTATTGGTATATGAACTCGTCAAAGACAAAAAAATAGCACATGTGGCGATGACTGCTCAATGGGAACTTGCATTGGAAAAAATCGAAAACAACGAATCAGATGCCGGAACATTTCAAAGGGAAATGGAAAATTACGCTGCATCTATTGTCAATGAATTGCTGCAGACTCCTATTGCCAAAAGCTGCTTGCCAGACCTCATCTGCCCCAAATGTAAAAGCCAACAGCTTATCATACGTGACAAAATAGTAAAGTGTCCTGATGAAACTTGTAGCTGGGTGCAGTTCCGCAATGTCTGCGGTGCGAAAATCAGTATAGACAATATTAAAAGTCTTGTCAGCAAGGGTACAACTTCACTGATCAAAGGAATGAAAAGCAGGTCTGGAAAGAAATTCGATGCATACATCGTACTGAATGATAATGCCGAAGCTATATTTAAATTTGCAAAAAACAAAAGCTTCCCAAGTAATGGAAAATAAACCTACCATTAGCACTATGGAAATCAGAAATCTGATTTATTCCATAAATGGAAAGCAAGTGATGCTGGATAGCAACCTTGCTTCATTGTATCAGGTGGAAACAAAGAACCTAAACAAAGCTGTAAAAAGGAATATAGAAAGGTTTCCTGCATCGTTTTGCTTTCAACTAAACGAAGAGGAAGCTGAAATCTTGAGGTTCCAGATTGGAACCTCAACCTTGAGTTATGGTGGAAGACGCTATTTACCTTATGTCTTTACGGAACAGGGTGTTGCAATGGCATCTGCTATACTCCGTTCTCACATTGCCGTTAAGGTCAGTGTAGAAATTATGGAAGCCTTTGTAGAAATGCGTAGAATCCTTATAAGCAACGCCTCTCTTTTTCATCGATTGGATAAAATTGAACTCAAACAATTAGAAGCGGACCAAAAATTTGAAGAAATTTTTAAGGCTTTAGAAAGCGATAAGCTTCATAGCGAAAAAGGTATTTTCTATAACGGGCAGGTTTTTGATGCCTATGCCTTTGTTTCCGATATTATCCGAACTGCCAAAAACTCTATTATCCTGCTTGATAATTATGTCGATGACACAGTACTAACTTTACTGGGTAAACGCAGCGATGATGTCACCGCAACTATTTATACCAAAAATATCAGCAATCAGCTGCGGCTGGATGTGCAGCGATACAATAGCCAATATCCCAGGATTGAAATCGAAATTTTCTCTGATGCTCACGACCGTTTTTTGATAATTGACGATACTGAACTCTATCACATCGGAGCCTCGCTCAAAGATCTGGGCAAAAAATGGTTTGCTTTTTCGAGAATGGATATTGAGGTTGGCAAAATGCTGCAAATATTGAATAATTAAATAAATAAACCCTCTGAATTACCAGAGGGGTTTGTTATATTTTAGATTTATAGAAAAGCTTGGCCATGGTCAAAACTTTAACTTAGAATCTCATTTACTCGCTCTTCTTAGTGCTATCGTTTTGTATCAAATGCTTTAAATTGGGATCATTCTTTATACGTTCCATTTCGGTTTCTATAACCAGTACAACATCCTTTTTTATCTGTCTGTAATTATCCTCTATTGACTGTTTCATATTGTCTTTCCCATCTTCGTCAATAAAAGATAAGATTTCCGGTATTTTTTGATACCCTTTAGTTTCGCAAGCAACCTTTTCATTATCCACTACAATCTCAGCATGGAAGATTTTCTGCTCAATACGTTCCTCAAAATTGTCCGATACAGAGCCAACAAAAAAGCCTTGTGTCAGTGTGGATATTTTGGAAGCTGGTATAAGACTATCCAATTGAGTTGATATTGAAGTTGATGTATCGTTGCGGTTGATGCTCATACTCTGCCTTTTCTGCAATACTTTCCCGAATCTTTCCGACAGGCTTTTTGCAGTTTCTCCGACCACTTGGCCGCTAAAAATATTACCTACGGTGTTCTGAATTACCTTGCTCTCTTTGTCGCCATAATCCCTTGTCAGCTGCGAATAATCCTGAAAGCCCAAACAAACAGCCACCTTATTACTTCTAGCGGTTGCAATAAGGTTATCCAATCCCCTAAAGTATATAGTAGGCAACTCGTCTATAATAACCGAACTCTTCAACTGACCCTTTTTGTTAATAAGCTTAACGATACGGGAATTGTATAATCCCAGCGCAGCAGAATAGATATTTTGGCGGTCTGGATTATTGCCTACGCATAATATCTTAGGTTCTTTGGGATTGTTGATGTCCAATGAAAAATCATCGCCTGTCATAACCCAGTAGAGTTGCGGCGAAATCATTCTTGAAAGAGGAATTTTTGCAGAGGCTATCTGTCCCTGTAATTGGTCTTGTGCGCCTCCCTGCCAGGCATCCATAAATGGCGACAGATAGTTTTCCAAGTCGGGATATGAGGTTAAAATCGTGAATACGTCAGAATATTTTTTATTCAAGAGTTCAATAGCGTGTGGGAACGTACAATACTTACCGTCGTCATAAATTTTCAGGTACCAAATGATTGCAGCCAAAAGGATAATCGGGCTTTCGACGAAAAAATCGCCCTGCTTCTGTATCCAGCTACGATTGAGGTTTAGCATTATGGTATATGCTGCTTCGTAAGCATCCGAGATATCCGTCATGAAATCGGGATTAAGAGGATTGCAACGGTGGCTCTTTCGGGGGTCATCAAAGTTGATGACATAGAATTTTGGTTGTGCTTTGTATTTATCGCTGTGCTTTAATAAATGATTATATGCAATGGTAGAAAGATCATCAAATTTGAAATCGTAGATGTACATTGAGAAACCTTTCTCAATCTGCTGTTTAATATAATTGTTTACGATTGCGTATGATTTTCCTGAGCCCGGAGTACCTAAGACAATCGTTGCTCGAAAAGGATTGACTATGTTAATCCACCCATTGTTCCATTTTCCTTTGTAATAAAACTTCGTGGGTAGATTGACAGAATATTCATTTTCCATCAATGTAGTTTCCTGCATAAAACTTTCGTTCTCGTTATTGAAAACATCGTCCATGAGATTGTTACGAAGCAGTCGGCTCATCCAGACTCCGGCAACCATTAAAGCGATATATCCTAAACCAGTTGTAACGATATAAGAAATTGCAGCGGTATTGATTGATAGCTTTAATAAAGCTGTGTTCAGAAAAAACAGAATAAACCCAATTGCCAAAGCAATATAAATTTTAGCCCAGGTTATCTTCTGGTTCTTAACTCCTTTTGAACCCAGGCAGCTTAAAGCTAATAACAACAAGGCAAATACTTTGGTATAAAGAGTATGCGAGAACAATCCCGCGGTACGCTGAAAATTGTCTAATATTTTGTTGATTACCTCTAGTGTCCAGCCCCTATCTATAAAGTAACCGTAGCAAAACCAATAAAGGTGCATCAGTATCAATAAGATACCTACTGCCCGCATAAAAGCCATAATTTTGGCTAATCCTCTTACATCATCTTCTCCCTGCATTATTTTAATTTTTAATGTGAGGGCATGAATTTAAAGGCTGTTCAGCTAGGCTATTTCAATGTGGAAATCATAGGCGGTGTGTGGCAGTGTTTGGCTGAATTCTTATTTCTGTCCTCTTTTGCGGTTTCTTTTTTTCTTCAATCTATTAGCAAAATCCTGTTCCTGGTAATCTTCTCCCTGAGCTTCTGGAAATAAGCCACCAAATGCATCAAGCAAATTCTCTTCATCTTTTTCGGCAGTATTAAGGAAGTCGAACAAATGATGAGGTTCATTTGCAGGAAGATCTGTATTATTTGATGTCGATATTTTCGATTGTAGTAAAACCGGTCCTTTTATTTCAGGTTCGATATTGTTGTTCCAATAATCATTAAAAGTATTGGCAGAAAACTCTTTTCCTAATCTTGAACCGTTCCACACTGTTTTAGAATTATGGTCTATAAAGGTAATTCCGTAAATACGTCCTGTATCATTTCTCCGTGCTACCACGTTAATTCCTTGCTCCCGTAACTGTTTTTTAAAAGCATCCTCGTCACTTGTTGATTGCACGGCAATGGTAACGGCAGCTTTAATGGTCGGCTTTGCCAGATGGTCTTTTAAACTTTCTTTGCATTTTGCATAATGGAATTCCAGAGCCGGAAGTCCGGCATTCTTTCCAAATAAAGAAGCCTTGAAAGGATGTCCAGCTCTTTCGCCTTTTTCATCCAAAGGTATATATAACAAACCCTGCTGCATTTTTCCTTTCAACTCGCCCTGCACTTTTTCGGTGGTAATATTAAAAAGAGAAAGCAAAGCATTAAATTCTCCTAAAGTTTGGAATTGATAATAGTTAGCCAGGTGACGAACTACGGAAGCTATCTGACTTTTAACATCACCTGCCTTATAATCTACAGGACGGAAAACCTTGTCTATCTGTTTATGCTCTTTATCTGTTGCAGGTATCAATCCATATTTCCTTTCAAGTTCACGGCAGACGTTCATAGAGCGCATTTTCTCATAACTATCCGAAATCTTTTTACCCTGTTCATCAACGCACACCGATACAATATGGATATGGCTACGGTCAATATCAGTATGTTTGAACACAACATAAGGCTGCAGTCCGTAACCCATTTCCTGCATATACGCATCTGCCATTTCCATGAACCTGTCGTCACTTACTTTGTCTTTCGGATCGGGATTAAGCGAGATATGCAACGTATGTTTCTCTGTATTGCGGTTGGCAATGAGATAAGGAGTAAAAGATTGGGCTAATTGTGCAACGGAATAATTACCGCTAGCGGTTTCAATTATCTTATTGCCAAACAATATCTCCCCTTTTTCATTCTCAACTTTGAGCTGGTTGTAGGCTAAAGCTCCGTATAAATTTGCGCTCCTTCCGATTTTTGCTATCATTTCTAAGGCTGTTTTTTCAGATATTTTGCGTCAAATTCTTCAGTTATCTGGATGATTTTTTGGCATAGTGCCGCCATTTCAGCAGTTTGTTTTTCCAATTTATATAGAAAAGCCGCCGCCTTTTTCTCGGAAAAATGACGGTACAATAGCTTTACAATCTGGTTATAATTCACGCCTACGGAGCGGAACTGACTATGAAACGAAGTCAACCGCATATAAAAATCAACCGTTCCTTTGTCAATTTTAATCGATTTCATCTCCCTGCTGAACAGCAGTGAGGTGATAAATTTTGCTTTGTTGGGAATTCCCGATGTTTCAAAATGTGATAAAAGTTTGGCATTTTCCGTATCTGTCAGACGAAATACATGGCGGTGGATGCTCGGGTCGCTTTTGGGCGTGCGTCCACCCTTGTGCTTTTTATTGTTATTGTTCACCCTCATTATCTATCCATTATTAAATTTTATACAAAAACCTGACTTCTATGTTGTAATCAAAGTTTTTCTTCAGTTATTTTTATTTACATCAAAAAATAATTTCCTTTGTATTAGGGAGTTGAAGGGGAAACAGGCTCTGCTGAGGAGCAACCTGTCAGCAATAGGCTTCCTGCGTTACACTGTAACAATATTTTCAGGGGATGATTTATCATCCTCTTTTTTTATTTGTTACAAGTATCGCTCAATGGCTAAAAAAACCTTTCACTCATAAATAATTACTATAAAAACAACCTTCTATCAGTAGACATTAAATGCTACATTTCGCTTTTTCAATTTTTATAGTTGAGGGCCGCAAACTTCGGATAGTAATCTAGTTACAGTCGGGGATTAAGCGGTCACCTCATATTTGTTGTTTTTATAGCTCTTATTACTTAATACCACAGGCATATATTTTTTCATTTTTCAAAACATAATAAATTCTGTTTAATAATTTCCGTGCAATTCTTATGATGGCCTTATTTGGCTGCATCCGTCTACAATATTCATTATAGGATATGGATAGAGCAGGATCAAACCGGATAGTCATCCATGCACATTCTACCAGTATTCTTTTCAATATTTTTTGCCCTCTGAATGTAATTTGTCCTATACTTTCTTTTTCTCCGCTCGAATAAAAGTTGGGAACTAATCCAATATAAGAAGCAAAAGAGTCAGTATTTTTAAAACGTGCTATATCCTCAATTTGAGTTAGTAAAGTAATTGCGCTAATTCTGCCAATTCCAGGGATACTTACCAATAAGCCAAACTGTTTACTATAGCGTTCTTCTTCGCTTAGATCTCTGATTTTTCTGTTTACCTCAAGCAATAGTTTTCGCAGACTTTCCACCTCGGAAACAAGAAACCCTAAAGAATCTATACCGTATGGTGAAGATAGTTGTACATCTTCCCTTAACCATTTGATAAAACGTTTAGTCCAGTGTGTATAAGGGCTCTTGAACTGTTCGGGCATGTCTATTCCGTAAAAGTGAAGAAAAGCTTTAACCCTGCATTTCAATCTTACCAGATCCTTTACTAACATATCCCTTGTTCTCACCAAAGAACGGTCTTCTAAAGTTTTTATTTTCAAGACGTGAATTGCATTAAGCTGTCCCGCTCTTAAGGCTCTTGCAATTTTTCTACTGTCAATGGGGTCGTTCTTTTGGAAGAGTTCTTTTTGCGAAGTTGGAACATCAGCAGCATTAATGACAATATTTTTTATTCCTAGTTCCAGTAATTGGTAATGTGCCCAAAATCCACTAAATCCTGCTTCATAAGCAGAATAATATTCACAGTCAGGGAAATTTCTTGTTAGATAATCCGCTAAAACAGTTGCACTCGGAGGCTGTGTAAAGGTTTTATGAACTATATTCTCTGTTAAGATTGTCACAGTCCAGCTTTTTAGATGTACATCTATTCCAACAAAAATTTTTTGTTCGTTTTCTCTAATTTTGATCATTAGTTCTTGCATAAGTCATTGTTTATTTGATATTTACTATTCTATATCAAATTTATAAAACCAAATAAAGGCTTATGCCTTTTCTATTGAACATTTGACAAACATAGCGACTTCGGAAGGTTTTTCCAGCCCCCGGCAAGGCAAGTTGTTTTGGGGCACTATTCGAATTTAGAGTGCCTCAAAACACAACTTGCCGTGTTCTGGTGAACACAAAAATCCGCCCTTCGGGACGGATTAGATGTAACAGGGAAAACGGCTCGAGGCTGTTCCCGTTGTCTTCCATTTTTTCAGAAGTCTTTTGCATAAATCTGTTGTTAAAATCCATCTTACAAAGTAACCCCTTGTTTACAAAAGGATTGTAATAGGTAGAAGTGCCAAACACTTCCTTTGAGCGACAACCAATACCACATAGATATAATGGACTGAAAATGATTCGTCCTTTGTTTTTAAATGTTGGCAGGAGGACAATCAGCCAATACTTCAAGACAAGTGGATTGAGCACATTACAGATTGCATATCATCTGGTTTTCATGATTGCAAGATTGCAACAATGCGGAAATTTTGGAAAGCTTGACGGCTTGCCGTGCGACTATCTTGAATTCCTGAAGGAGCGGTTGAAGGAATATAAGTAAGATGGAATTACCGCCTGACTAGATACAGGAATGAATCCAGTGATGCTGTACTTAAAAAAAGCAAGCAATCAGAAATGCCGGCCGGCATCCCTGACAGCTACCAGGTGCTAAATGGTAAGCTTGAAATCAGTGTGCCCGAAAACTGTATTGCTAGGACATATAAACTTTAAATTATCAAATATGAACACAAAAAAGAAACCTCTGTTTATCGCCTTTTCTTCTCAAAAAGGCGGTGTTGGCAAAAGTACATTTACAACCCTTCTAGCTAGTGTGCTGCACTATCGGTTGGGCTATAACGTAGCCGTATTTGATGCGGATTTTCCACAGCACAGCCTTGTGAAAATGAAGGCAAGGGATTTGGCAATGGTAATGGAAAACGAAGCTTTGAAAAAGCTAGCATATCGACAGTTTACTAACATCAATAAAAAAGCCTATCCCATCATGCCGTACAAAGCAGACAGCGCATTGGAAGCAGCTCAAGAGTTTGTAAATGATTCTCCTACTCCCGTTGATGTTGTATTCTTCGACCTGCCCGGAACCGTTAACACGCCCGGCATCCTGAAAGCATTGGCAGGAATGCACCACATTTTTAGCCCGATCACGGCTGACCGTGTGGTAATGGAAAGTACACTGATCTTCACACAGCTTTTGCAGGATGTAATTATGAAAAAAGGAGAAACTTCCATAGAAACTATTAACCTGTTCTGGAACCAGGTTGACGGCAGGGAGAGCACGCCTTTGTATAAAGTGTATAACCAACTCATTGAAGAATTAGGTTTAAGCCTTATGCAAAGCCAAATCAAGAGCAGCACACGTTTTCGCAAAGAAAGTGAAGTAGACAGCAAAACCGTTTTCCGTTCCACCATAATGCCTCCAGATGAACGCTTGATGAAAGCGTGTCAATTAGACCTGTTCATAGACGAATTTTTAAAAATTATTCAATTGTAGCTTTATGGAAAAGGAAAATAAGAGAAAAACCCCGCCGGACATTAATGAAGAACTCATGATGGACCTGATGGCTGACGGCGTCAAAAAAGAAGGGATACAGTTTCCGCCTGAGCCAATTGAAGAGACAAAAAAGATAGATGTAAAACAGGAAGAGTCACTGTCAATTAAACCTGCACAAAGGGAAAAGAACCGAGCAAAGAAAAGTGTTGACGGAAGCTATGGGGGCCACTTTTTGAAAACCCACTCAATGACCAAACGTGGAGAGAAGAGTATTTACATCCGTCAGGAATATCACGAACGTTTGTCCCGCATTGTTCAGGTAATAGGGAAAAATCAGATACCACTGTATGCTTATCTCGACAATATTCTCGAACATCATTTTGAAATATTTGAGAAAGCAATTACTGAAGATTTTAATGAGAAGTTTAAACCCATTTTTTAATATTATGATTATGAAAAATTTATTTAAGAAAACCAAGCTGCCTGTACAAATCGGGCAATACAAAGACATTTTTTTACACCCGGCAGAATTTGTAGCTAGAAACGGTAAGTCGGTATATATCAGTGACGATTTTCACAGGAAGATTTCACGTATTGTTTTTATCCTCGGCGATGGAAAAATCACAATCTCAGATTACATGTACAATGTGCTAAAGCAGCATTTTCAGGATTTTGGAGAGGACATAGAGACGCTGCATATTGAAAAACAAAAACCAATTCTTTGATTATGGAAACTCTTATTGTGATATGTCTGCTAATAGTTATAATACTGCTTCTGCAGGACAAGATTGTCATTAAGAAAAGCTTAAAGCAACAGCAGACTAAAAAGGGAAAAATTAACCCAGACCTTCCGTATATTATGGGTCAGCCCAAACCTGTGAGAAGCCTTTCAGTTTCAAACAATGCCAATGAAAGCCAAATCGAGGAAACAGCGGTAAATCCCTATAATTTTGACATTGAATACGACGAAAATGAAAACGTAGGTGTTCAAATTCCGCAGGAAGAGCTGGATGAATTTTTCAGTAATATGCCTGATTTTGAACAGGAAGAAGAAGAATGGAACAGGTACGGAATATCCGGCGCAGATGACGGTTTTGCCCAAGGGGTTACCTTCGAGGAACTAAGCTCCGTGGGGATGCTGCTTCAAAAAGATAAATTGGAGCCCTCTCAACAGGAAACAGCGATAGCTTTGGTTCAGAAAATACAGGGAACCGAATTATTCAGCCTGCTGGAAAATTCCATAGAAAGTGCTTCCCGAAAAATAGCCGAGCTATTGGACGGGAGCCTTTCTTCTGAAAAGGATTCCAGATCTTCCTATCTGCGGAACATTAATTTAAATGAATTTGATATTGGGGAGTATGTCTGAAAGGGCATACTCCCCCTTTCTCGTTAACAAAAAACGTCAAACTTAAAATGTTTGACGTTTTTTTTATGCCAAAACACTGAGAATAGCGCCACAGCTGGTCAACTGATTCCACAGACAGCCACTTCACTGCAAGCATTCGATATTCATTACACTTTTGTTGCCAGAGCCCGCGTAGTGCGGGAATACAGTAACAATCTAAAGTGTTTCATTATGCAAAAACAAAGCAAAAAATTCCTGCCGTCAGTAATCATAATACTGTCATCCTTAAAATTATCGGCGCAGGGAAACGGAACAGCAGGCATCACGGAAGCCACCCAAATGGTTACCTCCTATTTTGATCCTGCTACACAGCTCATCTACGCCATTGGAGCTGTGGTCGGTCTGATCGGCGGGGTTAAGGTGTACAATAAATTCAGCAGCGGAGATCCCGACACCTCAAAAACCGCGGCGAGCTGGTTCGGCGCCTGTATCTTCCTTATTGTCGCGGCTACCATCCTTCGCTCCTTCTTCCTTTAACCTTGCCTATGAATACTTACAACATCAACAAAGGCATAGGAAGAACAGTCGAGTTCAGGGGACTCAAGGCACAGTACCTGTTCATCTTCGCAGGAGGGCTGCTTGGGATACTTATCCTGGTCATGATTTTATACATGGCCGGGACCAGTTCCTATATCTGTCTTTTTCTCAGTACAGGCGGTGCCTCGCTCATTGTATGGCAGACCTTCTCGCTGAACAGAAAGTACGGGGAACACGGACTGATGAAAATTGGGGCAAAAAAAAGGCATCCCCGTTACATCATCTGCCGCAAGCCAGTACGACGTTATTTAAGGTCAACCGCTAAATCCAGCATTGTATGAGAAACGCAGCCAAGACTACAACACTGGAAAGCAGATTTCCGCTGCTGGCAGTAGAGAACAACTGCATCCTTTCAAAGGATGCGGATATTACCGCCTGCTTTGAAGTCCGTCTGCCTGAACTCTTCACGGTGGCTTCGGCCGAATATGAAGCGATTCATTCTGCCTGGCATAAGGCCATTAAGACCCTACCCGATTTTACGATTGTCCATAAACAGGATTGGTACATCAGGGAGAATTATGATCCTGAAATGGACAAGGATGTCCAGAGTTTTCTGGCCAGATCTTATCAGCGGCACTTTAATCAGCGCCCGTTCCTGAACCATTACTGTTATCTGTTTCTTACCAAAACCACCAAAGAGCGCATGCGGATGCAGAGCAATTTCTCCTCACTGTGCAAAGGTGTACTAATACCAAAAGAAATCAGGGATAAAGAAACAGTTCACCGTTTTATGGAAGCCGTCGCTCAGTTTGAGCGCATTATAAACGACTGCGGATTTGTCAAAATCAGCCGTATGAGCGAAGAAGACATCATCGGTGAGCAACGCAGACCGGGACTGTTGGAACAGTACCTAACCCTTTCAAAGGAATCAGGTACCTCGATGCAGGATATTGTGCTGGGCAGCGAAGAGGTACGCGTAGGAAATAACAGGCTGTGCCTTCATACGCTTTCAGACACCGACGACTTGCCCTCATCGGTATCTTCTGATACGCGATATGAAAAATTGTCCACAGACCGCAGCGACTGCCGTTTATCTTTTGCAGCTCCTGTGGGGCTACTGCTGAACTGCAATCACATTTACAACCAGTACCTGTTTTTGGACAACAGTGAGGAGAACCTGCAGAAGTTTGAAAAGTCCGCCCGAAACATGCACTCGCTGGCACGCTACAGCCGTGCCAACCAGATCAACAAAGAGTGGATAGAACGCTATCTGAATGAGGCGCATTCCTTTGGACTGTCGTCAATCCGCGCACACTTCAATATCATGGCATGGTCAGACGACCATTCCGAACTTAAACAGCTGAAGAACGACTGCGGGAGCGCACTGGCCCTTATGGAATGCAAGCCAAGGCACAATACTACTGATACCGCGGCGCTGTACTGGGCGGGTATGCCCGGCAATGCAGGAGATTTTCCAAGCGAGGAAAGCTTTTACACCTTCACTGAACCGGCATTGTGCTTCTTCACCCAAGAAACCAATTACCATGATTCCCCATCGCCATTCGGGATCAAGATGGCAGACCGGCTGACGGGAAAACCTATCCATCTGGACATTTCAGACTTACCGATGAAACGCGGTATCATTACCAACCGCAATAAGTTCATACTCGGTCCATCGGGAAGCGGCAAGTCTTTTTTCACCAATCATATGGTGAGGCAGTATTATGAACAGGGCGCTCATGTCCTGCTGGTAGATACCGGTAACTCCTATCAGGGATTGTGCGGGCTGATCAATGGAAAAACCAAAGGCGAAGACGGGGTGTATTTTACCTATACCGAGGACAATCCCATTGCCTTTAACCCTTTCTATACCGATGACGGGGTTTTCGATATTGAAAAAAGAGAAAGTATTAAGACGCTCATACTGACATTATGGAAACGTGATGACGAGCCTCCCACCCGCTCCGAGGAAGTGGCACTCTCCAATGCCGTAAGCGGCTATATCGAAAAAATTAAGAGCGATGACGTATTTCCGTCTTTCAATGGTTTTTACGAGTATGTTCAGGGAGATTACCGAAGCGTGCTGATAGAAAAACAGGTAAGGGAAAAAGACTTTGACATTGCCAATTTTCTTAATGTACTGGAGCCTTATTACAAAGGCGGCGAGTATGATTACCTGCTGAATTCCGACAAGCAGCTGGATCTGCTTTCCAAACGTTTTATAGTCTTTGAGATTGATGCGATCAAGGAGCATAAAATCCTTTTTCCAATCGTAACGATCATCATTATGGAAGTGTTCATCAACAAGATGAGAAGACTTAAAGGCATCCGAAAACTTATCTTGATTGAAGAGGCTTGGAAAGCTATTGCAAAGGAAGGTATGGCAAATTATATAAAGTATTTATTTAAGACTGTTCGGAAGTTCTTTGGCGAGGCCATTGTGGTGACCCAAGAAGTAGATGACATTATCCAGTCTCCTATTGTTAAGGAAAGCATCATCAATAATTCGGACTGCAAGATACTTCTCGATCAGCGCAAATACATGAATAAGTTTGATGAAATACAGGCCATGCTCGGACTGACAGACAAGGAAAAAGCGCAGGTGTTATCCATTAATATGAACAACGATGCATCACGTCTTTACAAAGAAGTATGGATTGGTTTGGGAGGAACGCACTCGGCAGTATATGCCACAGAAGTGTCCGCTGAGGAATATTTCGCTTACACGACAGAAGAAACAGAAAAAATGGAGGTGATGCAGCTTGCTGCTGAACTTGGCGGCAATGTAGAGCTCGCCATCAAGCAGATTGCCAGTAGGCGCCGCGAAAAGGAAAATCAGTAATCAATAACAATTTAAAAATCGATAACAATGAAAAAAATACTATTTATGGTTTCTGTGGCAATTATGCTTGCCTCGGCACCATCAGCAAAGGCCCAGTTTGTGGTTACCGATCCGGCCAATCTTGCCTCGGGGATTCTCAACAGCGCCAACGAGATCATACAGACTTCCTCTACAGTCAGCAATGTGGTCAAAAATTTCAAGGAAGTCGAAAAGGTATACAAACAGGGCAAAGAATATTACGATAAGCTGCAGGCGATTAACAATCTGGTAAAAGACGCACGCAAGGTACAGCAGACCGTCCTTTTGGTGGGTGATGTATCGGAAATGTATGTGCAAAATTTCGGAAGGATGCTTAATGATCCAAACTTTTCGGCAAGAGAACTCACCGCCATTGCCAAGGGATATTCGGCACTGCTGGGAGAGAGTACCGAGCTTTTGAAAGAACTCAAGCAGATTGTCACCTCCTCGAGCCTGTCACTCAGTGATAAGGAGCGAATGGACATTATCGACCGTGTATACAAAGAGGTAAAAGAATACCACAGCCTGGTGCGCTACTACACCAATAAGAATATATCGGTGAGTATCCTGCGAGCTAAAAAGCAGAACAGCACCAAAAGGGTTCTTGAGCTTTACGGCACCCCAAACCAAAAATACTGGTAATATGGAATTCAATAATCTTCATGAGGTCCTTCGCTCGCTGTATGATGAGATGCTGCCACTGTCCGCCGATATGGCGGCGGTGGCCAAAGGACTAGCAGGACTCGGGGCGCTGTTTTTTGTGGCCTTGAAAGTCTGGCAGGCACTCAGCCGCGCGGAACCTATTGATGTCTACCCGCTTCTGCGCCCTTTTGCACTGGGGCTCTGCATCATGTTTTTCCCGACGATCGTGCTGGGTACAATCAATGCCGTATTAAGCCCGATAGTTCAGGGAACACATAGCATTCTGGAAGATCAGGTATTGGACCTGAACGATCTTCAGGCAAAAAAAGACCTGCTGGAGCATGAAGCGATGATCCGCAATCCCGAAACCGCCTATATGGTATCGGACGAGGAGTTCGACAAGAAACTGGACGAGCTGGGCTGGTCGCCTTCGGACATCGGGACAATGGCCGGAATGTATATGGACAGGCAGACCTATCAGATAGAGAAAATAATAAAAGATTGGTTTCGCAACCTGCTCGAAATACTATTTCAGGCTGCAGCGCTGGTGATCGACACCATACGCACTTTCTTTCTCATAGTGCTGTCCATCCTCGGGCCTATCGCATTTGCCATATCAGTCTGGGACGGATTCCAGTCAACTCTTACGCAGTGGATTACAAGGTATGCCAGCGTTTATCTCTGGCTTCCTGTAGCGGACCTGTTCAGCTCGATGCTGGCCAGGATCCAGTCCCTGATCATTGAAAGAGACATAGAAATGCTTGCCGATCCCACTTTCGTTCCCGACACCTCAAACACCGTATACATCATTTTTATGATTATCGGCATAGTGGGCTATTTTACCATTCCAACAGTAACAGGCTGGATTATACAGGCAGGCGGCGCAGGAAACTTTTCACGCAACATCCACCAGACTGCCATGAAGTCCGGAAATATAGCAGGCGCTGGCGCAGGTTCGGCAGCAGGCAACATTGCCGGAAGGCTGGTCAATAAGTAATCACTAAACATTCATTAAAATGGAATTTAAAACACTCAGAAACATAGAAAACAGTTTTCAGCAAATCAGGCTGTATGCCATCTTATTTGCCGTGCTCTGTGCACTAGTGACCGGATACGCGCTTTGGAGATCGTATGGTTTCGCCGAGCAGCAGCGCCAGAAAATTTATGTGTTGGACAATGGCAAATCACTCATGCTCGCACTTGCTCAGGACGCTTCGATCAACCGTCCTGTGGAAGCCCGAGAGCACGTAAGGCGTTTTCACGAGCTGTTCTTTACCCTGGCGCCCGACAAAAATGCCATTGAAAGTAATATGAAAAGGGCATTTAGCCTTGCCGATAAAAGTGCCTTTAACTACTACAAGGACCTTTTGGAAAAAGGTTATTACAACCGGATTATATCAGGCAATGTACAGCAGCGTATCGAAATGGACAGCGTGGTCTGCAATTTTGAGACTTACCCTTATGTGGTGCGGAGCTATGCAAAGCAGATTATCATACGTTCGAGTAATGTAACCAAAAGAAGTCTGGTTACCACATGCCTACTGGTTAACTCGGTGCGCTCGGACAATAATCCGCAGGGCTTTAATATTGAAAGGTTTGCGGTGGTTGAAAACAGGGATATGGAAGTCATCAAACGTTAAAAAAATCATATGGAAGCATTATTAGATTTAGACACATTTGCGAGAATCCTGACTGAAAAAGGATTTAACGGCTATTTCCATACGCAGGGTGCGTACGCAGGAAAGTTAAAAGACAGCATCAGCGAATACCTTGAAAACTGCAAAAATGGAAAAGACAGTTTGCCTAAAGAGGACTTGCTGCTGACAGGCTACCTGCAATGGTCAGGCGAAGACAAGCCCAGTGTACGATGCATTATGCTGGTAAAATACCTGAACGGTAAATTTTCTCTCAACAGAATGGAGGTGGCAAGGAAAGACCAATTTGGACAGCTGCTGAAAAAAACGCAACTGACAAACCTGTCTGTTACATCTGCGCCCAGCGCGTCGCAGGCAGTCGCCTTGGTCAATGATGAACAGCACCAAAAAAGAGATAAATGTCCAAAGCGTTTTAAGCTTTAAGAACAAAAATAGCAAGGTTATGAATAAATTAAGAGCAAATATAAACCAATGGCTGGAAGGGCTCGACAAGAACTGGGAAGCAATGCCGATAAAAAGGCAGCATAAGGTGATACTGTACTTTTTTGCAGCCTATGTGCTGCTGACCGCAGTTGTCATTTTCAACGTATGCCGCGATACGTTATACGCAAGAAACAATATGGCTCTAGAACATATCGAAAGCCCTGCCTCGTCAGGGGAAGAAAGTCCGGCGTCCCTACAGGACTCCCTGAGGCCAATTAAAAAAAAATAGGATTATGAAAGAAAATAAAAAAAAGGTCAGCCTTCTCTCAGAAGAGGCTCGCCAAAACAGTTCCTCGTTTTTGCCTGATGAAAAAAAGACAACTGTCGAGCGTATTAAAAAGCCGCTGATTTTCACACTGATGGGAATTGTATGTATCGGCTGTATGTATCTGATCTTTAAGCCCTCGAAAGATAAAAAGCAGATCGAAAGCATTGGTCTGAACGACAGCGTGCCGCAGGCAAGCGGATCTGTGCTGCAGGCAGACAAACAGAAAGCGTATGAGCAGGAAATACTCGAAGACAAAGAAGAGCAAAAAAAGAAAGGTTTAACCACGCTGTCTGATTACTGGAATGAGGATAACGCTGAGCAGAAACAATCAATGCCTGATGACGCGGAAGAAACTAACAATCCGGCGCTGAACACGTACCGTACTGCCCAAAGCACGCTGGGCTCATTCTATCAGCAGGACAACGGAGAAACCAAGGAACTGCGCCGACAGCTTGAGGACCTGAAGCAGGAGCTCGCGCAAAAGGAAATTCCCAAAGCTGCCACGTTTGATGACCAGCTGGAACTTATGGAAAAATCCTATCAGATGGCAGCCAAATACCTTCCCTCAGGCTACGCTTCTGTCGAGCCTGCAGTCAAAAACACTGCAGTAGCAAAGACGGAATCAGAAGAGAAGAATTTTTCGGCAATGGTTCCTGCAAAAAAAAGCAAAGTCTCCTCGCTGTATCAACTTGCGTCCGATAGAAATTTTATTGCAGAATGGAACACGGGAAGAGGTATTAATTCTGCCGGTTCAATGCAAGAAACGCTTCAGCCAAGAAACAGTATCAGGGCCTGTGTGCATCAAACACAAACTATTATTGGCGAAGCAGGTGTTTCACTTCGTCTTATAGAACCTGCAATGATATCGGGGCGTATCATAGCAGCTGGCACAATAGTGACGGCAAATGCCAAGATTCAGGCAGGCCACCTGCAGTTGAAAGTCACATCCATCGAACTGGAGGGCTCCATCATTCCTGTAGACATTGCTATTTATGACCTTGACGGCCAGCAGGGAGTCCCAGTTCCTTATTCTGCCGAAAGAAGTGCCCTGACTGAAATGGCGGGCAACATGAGCCAGCAGTCCGGCACGAGCCTTATGATGACACAGTCTGCAGGACAGCAGGTGGCCGCTGACCTGAGCCGCGGGGTTGTTCAGGGCATCTCGGGCTATTTCGCCAAAAAAGTGAGGACACCTAAAGTGACCCTAAAAGCAGGACATCAGGTGTATTTGGTTTCCAAAAAATAACAGCAATCTAAAATCAATTAATTATGAAAAATCAATTTAAACTATTTTGGGCAGCAGCCTTTTTAATAACATATTCATTAGGCGCATCTGCTCAGGAAAACGAAGCCACGAGCCTTGATTTAGGAACTATACCGCCCTACCATATGCAGGTTACTTATGACAAAACTTCCCATCTTATTTTCCCGTCCCCTATCCGATACGTGGATCTTGGAAGTGGATACCTGATTGCCTCAAAGGCCGAGGATGCTGAAAACGTCCTTCGCGTCAAGGCATCGGTCCAGACTTTTGAAGAGGAAACCAATTTTTCGGTGATTACAGATGACGGCCGTTTTTACAATTTTAACGTGCGCTACAGCGCCAGCCCGCCTGCCCTCAGCTATGATCTTATGGCGATGCAGAAGAACTTTGACAAAGTCAGTGCAAGCGATGTTCTTTTTGAGGAGCTTGGAAAAACACCGCCCTCACTGGCCGGACTGATCCTGGAAACTATATACAAAAACAACAAGCGAATCGTAAAGCACATTGCATCGGAGAGTTTCGGCATTCAGTTCAGCTTAAAGGGCATCTATATCCACAACGGGAAGTATTATTTCCATACACAGCTTGAAAACCAAACCAATGTACCTTTCAGCATTGACTTTATGAGTTTCAAGGTGGTGGATAAAAAAACAGCCAGACGCACTGCCACCCAGCAAAGGCCGATTTTGCCGCTGCGCATTTACAAAACCCTTGATGAGATTCCCGGAAAAGCCACAGACCAGAATGTGTTTCTCTTGGACCAGTTTACAATAGCAGATGACAAACTGCTGCTAATTGAGATTTTTGAGAAAAACGGAGGCAGGCACCAGACACTCAAGATTAAAAATTCAGATCTTGTAAAAGCCAAGGTGATAAACAGTATGCACCTTAAATTTTAACAACTATTAAAAAATTTAGAAATTAAAAAGTATTACAGCCCGAAGCATTGCTTTGGGCTGTTTTGTTTACTGAGCTTAAGCCTTTCCTGCAAATACATTGCATAACTCAATTAACGTTAGTATCTTAGCACTGAACTGTAAAAGCCAAATTCTTTCTTTTTTGGCAACAAGGATTTAACTGTATTGTTATGCAAAATGTTATCGACCGCACCAATAAATTTTACCTGTTAATGTCCCGAAAAGTACTCTCTAAAAAAGAATATGGGGTGCTTGAAAAACTGTTGATAGAAAAAATGTCTTTTGAGCAGGCGGCGCAGAAATATGGGGTAACATCCGAAGATGTGCAGGAACTTTACCAGAGAACGTGCAGTAAAGTCAAAGCAGTGGCCGAGCTGTTTTCAGAAATCGATCAATACGAGAAAAAACTTCAGAAGTTAAAGCGTCAATTAAATCCAGATCCCAGCCCCGCTGCTATGAGAAAAGAAAAAGCGGAAAAAGACCGCCAAAAACTGCTCCTTGACAGTTCTTTTCCATTCAGCAAAAGACTGCTAAGCGTACTGGAAACTTTAGAGATCAAAACCATTGGGGAGCTTTCCGATATACCGCTAAAGGACTTTCAAAATTTCAATGGATTTAAAATAAAGTGCAAAGAAGAGCTCACTGCCTTTATCGAGTTTGAAAATATCCAATATCTTTTCAAAGGCTTTGCGGTCTGGAAAAAACAGCCCATTGTGCGGTTTAAATAAGTAAAAGCCTCTCTTAAAGCGGTCTTCTTTTGCTTCTTTTCTTTGGCCGTCCTCGGAAAGAAAAGAAGTCCGCCCAAAAACAGCAAAAGGGATGATAAGCATCCCTTAAAAAAAACGCAGCGGGTCTGCTAAAATAGCGGGCACTGCATTTTGGCAGAGTCGCTCTACCGATTAAACGCAAAAAGACTGTCCCGACCAAAGGAAGGGAGTGTCTTTTTGCCGCCCGATTTCGGGCTTATCCCACCCCAATGGGCTGTGACCGAAAATCTTTCAGATTCAGAAAAAATCCACGGTTCTCCGTCATTCCCTCTCGAAACAGATTCCACAATAGCGAGCATCCCATCTGCGCCAAAGCGGAATTAATAAACAAATCCTGTTTTTCAAGCGCCTCGGCAAGCGAACAGCTCGGCGTGTCGTCCTTCGTTTCAGATTCCTGTAGAAGCTCCCCAAATTCCTCGGTCAAAAACGGCAGACGCTCCACCGTTTCAAATTTTTCGGACTTAGGCTGTGGAATTTCCCCAACAGTAGCGAGTATGACCTGCCCTGTATACTGGCTGTTGCCAAAATCCATCCAGTATTTGGGGTCGTCCCTGTGATGCCTTTGGTTGCTATACTTTAAAATATCGGCAATTTCAAAACGGGACTTCACGCTGTCTGTACAAGTAATGTAAATACTTGCCTTGGCATTACTCGGCAGTTTTCCAAAGCTATCCTTTACAAATTTGACGGTTTCCGCTTTCCAGTTTGTACCCGTAAAACGGTTGGCACGGTTGATAAGTGCCACGGATTTATACAGTCCGACCTCGCTGGGCGCAAAACGCTGTCTGCCAAGGTTGGCATTTGTGATAATATCATCATCCCAAAGACGAACCGAAAGCCCTGCATGCCCGAGGGCTGTGAGGCTGTGGTTCATTTCCATAAGAGCGGTCAGCACCTTTGAGCCTGTGCCGCCTGCCCCGATAAGGTTAACCGCTATTGGATTAGTCGGGCTTATCAAATAAGGGTCTGTAAAATGCATTTTGGTTTTCTCGGTATTCATGACAATAGGTTTTTAAGTGTTTTGTTATTCTTTTTCAATACTGCTGTGGGAAAGGCTTTGCCTGTCGAGATTAAGTCTTTCCACAGGCTGACGCAGTTGCCTTTTACGGGGCTGTTCTCTCCCATCAGGTGGCTGAAGTAGCTGTTGAAAAAATAATCCTCCCACGCCCTTGTAAATTCCTCCACCGATGCAGAGTTTTTAATATCGATACTCACCGAGCCCATACATACCCTGCCATCCTCATAGATATTGAAAAATGGCGCATAGTACAGTGTTGTTTTCTCCGTGGGTCTTCTGTTGCTTAAAACGGCAAATACCCTAAGGCTGTTTTTATTTGCCTGCCAGATCATGGAAGGCACAAACCCCTGACCGCTTGGAATCCCCAAGCCCTCTATAAAATAAAGCGGTCTTTTTTGGGATTTGGTGTACCATATCACAGCGCCTTTGTCCCTGCTTGGATTGATGTGCAGTATAGTGGTTGGCAGAATCCCGACGGGTTTTAAAAAAGCAGACTGCTTCTGCTTTTCGGTTAGAAGTGCTTTGGCGAGCGCCACTGCTTCACGCTCTGTCAACGGATGCGCATTGATAGGCGTGCCGTTTCTATCCATATCAAAATGCTCTACATATACTTCTTTATCTAAACCTTTACTTTCATATAAAACAAGGGCGGATTTCGGGTGGTAAAGCGTCCCGAAACCCTCTGCTATATCAACTGCATTATTCATTTTCGTGGTATTTATAATTATACAATAAAGCGCACAACTCGTCCAAAAGGGCAAACAGCAGGCTTTCAAAATCAAGGCTGTTTTGGGGCAGTTCTTCTCCGTCAAAACATTTTAAAATCATCGGCTCATCCATTGCACCGTACTCGTTAAACTCATTGTTGATGCTCTCTTCAATGCTTTCATAAAGCCATCCTTTAGTATCGGAGATAAAGGAAATGTACTTTTCCATCCCGATACTCTCACTTTCCGTGTCTTCGTCTTCATCCCCGTCATTCATTGGCGCATTTCGAAAAATGCTTTCATGGGGATAGTCGCTGTATAATGCAAAAGCTTTTTTAGCTATACCCAAACACTGCTTATCAAAGGCATCACAGCTTTTAAAAGCTTTTAAACGCCCTTCGAACACTTCTAAATTTATGCGGTTGAAAATCTTCTTTTCGATACATTCCCCGATAAGTTCTGCCTTGTCATACTCCCGAATATACCTCTCGTTTTCTTCCCTGTCCTCGTCCTGTTCTGTCCATTCCCTGTGCATTTCATAGAGCCAGTACAGATAACTGCCCTGCTGTCTGAAATACGGTACATCGGCACTATGATACAGATACGAGCAGACCGATAAAAGCAGATGCGCATTCTGTTTGTGCTTCGATTCTCTGAGCATTTGATAAATTGGTTGTATAGGGATATAATACAGCGTCGTGCCCGTGCTGTATTTTTCCTCGCTGAGAAGATACGTTCTGTGGCTGTCCTGCAATAACCGCAGTTCGGAAAAGTTCTCTACACTTTTTTTGAGCTTTTCCTGTAAATCCCATACAGCCAATGCCATATTATAGGGATATTCAAAATGAGAGGTTGGCATCGGCACAATGCGGTAATGCCCTGCTAGGCTGTCAAGAGAGCTATAAAAATCGCTTTCCATTTTGGAAATATCCCCACAAGCCTGTAGCGTTTTACTCTCTTGTAGTCTGGGCAGAAAAGAAACCTTTAGAAAACCATCGGTAGCATTTCCGCAGGCACTGACCTTGGTTTGTCTTTCTGCACCTCGCCTGTATCCTTGGGTCTCTGCATCCAATGCATAAACCCTGCGAGCTGTGCGTGAAGCTGTTTTTGTCTTTTTCGCTCGGGCAGTTGCACTGTTCCCGATATAATTGTCTGTTGCATAATTCATGGCTTTAAATTTTGGTTAGCCTTTTGTTCCCATTACCGTTTCAAATCGGTACTCGACCGCATCGTCCCTGATGGCGGGGGCTGATATTTTGGCGGTGGTCAGTATCGGATAGGTCGGGGCATAAAAATTCAGTACTGCTTCGGTACTCCATCTCGGTTCGGGGTCTGAAAGCCTGATTTCCTGCCCTTTGTCTTTGAGTATAAAAACCCGCTGTAATTGTGCTCTTAATAACATGATTTCATTATTTAGATTAATATCCTACTCCTCTGCTTCGGGGTCATCTTCCCAATATTCCGTTTCTTCCTCTTCCGTTTCATGTTCCTGTGCATCACTACTATCATTAGCATACTCGGGAAAAAGCGCCTCTCGGGGTGGTTCGGGTTTTGCAGTTTCTGTTGTACTTCCGAACAAATCGGGCGCAAACTGGGCTGATAATTCAGCTTTGCGTCTTCGTATCTCCTCCGCTTTTAGTGGAAACTCATGTATTTCGGGCACTTTTATCCATGCCTCACGGAATTTCCCTTCTTTTTCCAGTTCGTTGGCTTTTGCTATGGCATCGCTGAATTTTTTGTCTTTGGCTTCCTGTTCTTTTTTCTGCTTGTCTTCCTTTTCCTTTTCCATTGCCGACTGCATTTTGGTCTGCTCGAGCTGTTTCATATAGCCTTCCATGTCCACCATAAGACCCGAGGCGGACTGCATGGGCGCTGTTATATTCTCAAAAAAACCGCTGTCGAGTTCCTCGGCTGTTCCCCGCAGGTTTAAAGGCGGTATGCTGTGCTTTGCAGTATCCCCGCACGCCTCGTTTTGGAGCATGACCAGTACAATAAGCCTGTCCTCTGCGCCTTTTGCTATTGTAATGTGCAAATCCCCTATAATCTGCAACTGCGCTATCTGATTGAAAAAATTGGTATTCATTGCTTAAAATTTAAATTGTTATTTGTTTCCTCTTTGTGCGTATGGATTTATAATTTTGATAATACCGACGCTTTTTGCAAGGCTGTCACGCTCTCGCAACAGCCTTTCTTTATCTGCCTTGCTAATTCAGGTTAAGGATTTCCGATCCGTCCGCCTGAAAACTCATACATAAATCGAATGCCTTTTGGGCTTTTCCCTGGGCTGTGCCTCCCATAACAATCGACTGTAGTTTGGCTTCATCGTCCTTGTATTTTCGCACATTCTGATAGTAGCCCGTAACTCCATTGTACGCCCCGAAAAGCGTGCCTTTGGTTGTGTCCATCTGCTGTGATTCGCTCGCCATGGCGTAGGCAAAAGCGTCCTCTACCGTATTTTTAAACACGCTAGACAGTTCATCTTCTGCCCCTTTTTTGATTAAAGCGAGTGTTTCGGTATTAGGGCATAATGCCAATTGAATCAGTTTTTTAACTTCCCTGTCTGTTACTTTAACTTGAGCCCACTCATTGAAAATGCCTTCCAATTGGGTGCTTAATTTGTCCGCCAGTCCCATTACTTTATGGGCATCATCAAGTCGCTGTTTAGCACCCGAGGTATGGCGGATGCGCACCACGTTGCTCATCGAGCGAAGCGAAGCGTTAAGCGTGTTTTGGCATACGATGCGGATGGGCGTAAAAGCCGCTGTGATGCTTCCGCTACCGTCGTGGGAGGTAGTCAGGAAAATATACTTTTCGGTCACGTCATCCCCTTTTCCCACACGGATATAATCAGGGAGTTTGGCTGTAATGAAAATGCGCTCTCCCTGCCCGAGTGCCCCTGCCGTTTCGTACAGTATACCGTCACCGCCCCCGACAATCGCATCAAAAAAACTGAACGCCTCACGATTCTGCACGATATGGTAGTCTTTCCCAACCACGCCCAAAACTGCATTGCTGTCTGTGCGTATGGTGGCAAAACAGTCAGGAACTGCCAGTTCCGTACTGCCCACTTCAATACCCTCACGGGTTGCGATAATTTCAGAACCCTTGGTGTAAAGCGGGCTTTTTGCCACCTGATAGTCAAGCCCTGCGTGTTTGATGGCTTCGGAGCTTGTCGGGTACTGCTCCACGATCTGCCCGAGCCCGTGCCATGCTTTTTCCTTTACGCTGAAAAAAGAGTAATTGCCAGTTTTGCTGTTGTAATTGATATTATGTGCCATGATATTTGATTTTAAAATTTATACTTGGTTTGTAATGCCGTTGCTTAAAACGGCACATCGTCCTCAGGCTCTTTTAAGGTGGCTTTTTTGCTTTCTCCCTGTACCGCATTGTGTCCAGTTTGAACCGCCTGCGCATTTTGAACTCCCTGCGCTCCTTCAGGCTTCTTCCCGCCCCCGTGCAGTTTGATATTCGAGGTATTGAAGTTCAGCCCCGCGCGAGGTTCCCCGTCATTCCCTTTCCACGCCCTTGCGCTTACCATACCAGTGAGTTCCACCACCGTGCCTTTGGTCAGCCACTGGGCAACCCTCGGGCTTATCCAGTAGGCGCACTCGAAAAAGGTGGTCTGCTCTACCCTGTCGCCTTTTTTGTTTTTGTAGCTCTCGTTGATGGCTACCGAAAAATTTACTACCTGTCTCCTGTCTGACAATGTGCTTACTTTCGCATCTTTTGTCACTCTTCCTGTAATGTTCATGATTCCTGATTTTTAAATATTTATTTACTTTTATTTACTCTACTACTTTAGTTCTATAGTTCCTCGTACCCCTTGTATCTTTTTACATTCCTCAAACCCAAAAAACCAAACTCCAAAAGTCCAACACCACACTGCAACCCACCGCCTTAATACTTTTCATCTTCCCGCCACACCGCCTTTCTATCGCCCCCCTGTTTACTTTCTTTTCCCGCCCCGCATTTTTACTTTTGACTTTTTATTTTTTTTTGAAATTTTATTCGGCAATGAGAGCAGGCGCTGTTTTGTTTCATCATGGCGTTTTCAATATTTCAATTCTCATTTCTGACATTTTTTTTTATTCGTCTAAAGAGCCGCAGTATGCTATGTTTTGTTTCATGAGCATAAAAAGGTAAGTGTCCGGCAAAAGCAAGGCTCCGGCAAAAATACAACCCGCAAGGGTGGAGATTTTTTGCCAGGACCTGAAAGGCCACGGCCTTGCTTTTGCTCAAGGACACGGACTACCTTTGCTCCTGAAATAAAACAAAAGCATACAGGCTATTTGATAAAAAGCAAAAGGGAAGCAATTGGGATACTAGGGATAAAGAGCAGCCAGGAAGAAAAGCAGTAAGCACTGGGGTGAATTCGAAAAACAGTCCTGTGAAACCGGTTACTGTTGCAGAAACCACAAGCCGGAATTAACTACTGAAAGTACAGCCGCACAGCTAAAAAGATTTGGTATTTATTCTTATATTCGCTTAAAAATCTTACTAATACACAAACCAGCTAAAAGTCATATTGACCCCATTTTATGGTTGGTATAATTTAATAAGCAGTGATTGTATAAAGACAAATAACAAATACTAAACGATGAGCGATTTATTCAGAAAATATTATTTAAGTGATTTTGTAAATGATTACAGAAAATCGCTTTTCGAACGTATTGACAAATTGGAAATAACTGATAATACGAATATTTCCGAGCTTGCTGAAAGCCTAAAATCTGAATTCACAATTTATCCAATTGTTCTGGGGCCAGCTGCACCTTCACAGCCAAAAGAAACAACCAAACAAATGTACAATCCCTGGGGACAATTGATTAACCAGGGTGTTCTTGAGATTATTGTCACAATTCCATTTGAGGGAAACCATAAGCTATTTTACTGCATGCCTTCGCGATCCACGATTGTTTATCTTGAGGATAATGTTGTCATTGGCAATACTAATATCAAGGCAACAATCACGCTGACTCAGTTTGACGAGAACGCTTATTTTTCAGAAGTAAACGAAATTATCAGCACTGTAAGCACAAACTTACCCGCAATACACGACGAAATTAAACCTTGGAATGACAGACTTGAAAATTTAATTCAGCAAGCCTTAGAAAGCAGAAAAGGAGTTGTGTCAAAGAAGTTTGATTTTATGGAAAAAATTGGATTGAAAGTTAATCCAAAATCTACGGAATATTTAGTCCCGCCAACTATAACAAAAAAAGCAATTCCAACCCCGGCAACAGAAACAAGTAAAACAGTAGCAAAAGAAAAAGTTCCAATACTTCAGGAAGAAGTTTATGCAGATATAAGGGAAGTTTTATATAATGTCGGAAAAGCAATTGAACGGAAACCTTCATTATACAAGGATAAGCATGAAGAAGATTTACGAGATGTTTTCTTGCTGTTTCTTGAAACAAGATATGAAGCTGCAACAGGAGTTGGGGAAGCATTCAATAAAAAAGGTAAGACAGACATTCTTCTAAAGTATGCAAAAGACGGAACGAATCTCTTTGTTGCTGAATGCAAGTTTTGGAAAGGACAAAAAAAATTAACTGAAGGCATTGATCAATTATTAGGTTACTTGACACATAGAGACACTAAAACAGCATTGATAATTTTTGTAGACCAAAAAGAAATGACAACTGTTGTAAGCACAATAAAAAGTGAAATTATTAAGCACGAAAATTACAGCAGACATATCAAGGACACATATGAACATTCCATTAATTACGAATTTACTTTGCCTGATGATGGGGACAAGAAAATTCAAGTTGAAGTAACGCTTTTTCACTTTCCTAAAATATAACGAATATGATAGAAAAAGTAGCCAATAACAAATATAATACTGAAGAATTAAATCTAAATAGTACAGAAGAAATTCTCGAGAAAGTTAACTATTATAGAACCCTTTTAGGCAAAACCCATGATTTATCAAATGAAGATTTTGCCAGATTACAAAATGACATTCATACTTTTTTCAATATTAAACCCGGCAGTTATCGAAAGGATCCTCCAGAAAGAATGGTTCGCATTTCAATAAATAATCAAATTTTAAAAGACTCTGAATTAAGTTATTTAACTGATATTTCTCAACTTCTTGCGCCTCCTATTGACTTATGTAATTATGGCCGTTGTAATTTACCCAAACATCAAGTACTTTACTGTGGCATTAATGAAGCAGAAGCATATTGGGAAATGAAACCAAAAAAAGGTGATGTAATTACCCTATCTCATTTCAAACTGAAAGAGGGTGCCACGGTTAATTGCAATTTAATCCAAAAAGATAAAACTATAAATCCTGTATTTGAAAATCAATTACAAGAGGTCTTCCACATCTTGGAGGATTTCTTTGTCGATGTTTTTAGTCTTGAAGTATCCAGAGGCCGACCACGAGATTATCTTTTTAGTGCTGAGCTATCCTCTCAATTTTTGTTTTATCCAGTTCCCTCAAAAGATAATATCGAGGCTATAATTTATCCAAGTGTACAGAAGAAAAAATTTGGTCACAATATTGCTGTATTAAATAGTATTGTCTTAGAAAAATATGATCTGATTGGAGTTGAAACACGATTTATCTTAGAGGAGTATCAAAATACAGATCCCGAAAGTTATGATCTTACAACAGATAATTTGATTGCTTCATTTGGAACCGAGTCCTTTGATTTTGAAAAAGGAAAAATATTATACGATCCTGTAGTAGATGAAATTTTTCAATTTCTTAGGAAATTACAAACTCTTCCATCAGGCCAACAAAGATTGTCTAAAGATAATATTACTTTCAATTTAACTTTAGGAAAATGCACTGTGAAATCATTTATTAAAAAAGATAAATTGTAATATCAAAACATGTTTTTTTTAATCTCTAATTGTTTAATCAAAAAATAAACAACATGCATACTTTATATATTATCGGCAATGGCTTTGACCTATTTAATGGTCTTAAAACACGTTATGCCGATTTTCACAATTTTGTAATTCAAAATTTCCCAGATTTAGAGAATAAAATTGAAAATTACTTTTTATTCGAAACAGACGATAAATATCTATGGAAGAACTTCGAAAATGATTTAGCGACATTTCAATACGAAAACCTACTAGGTGACCTAAACAATATTGATGTTCAAAGCGAAAGCTTCAAGCCCAGCGAAGTATTTGGTTTGGAAGATGAAATAAATGAAGAAGTTGAGCATTTGATTGATGATATTAAAGATGCATTTAGAGAATGGATAGAAGAACTTGAACTTCCAGCTAAAAAAAAAGGATTGGCTAAAATTAAAGAAGATGCAAATTTTATAAACTTTAATTACACGGATACTTTAGAGGTGCTTTATTCGGTTCCTATTAGTAAAATTCTATACATCCATAATAAAGCCAACGATTACACCTCTGAACTAATTTTTGGTCATGGTATGTTACAGCAGAGGGATCCTGCAAAAGAAGAGCTTGATGAGTTTGGAGACTCTAACAGAACTTTATTTACGGATTCCGAAAATGCTGCCAGATATCCATTTTATGCTTTAATAAAAAATACCGCCTCGATTTTAGATAGCAACTCTACTTATTTCGATAATATTAAATTCTTTTAATGAAGTAATTGTTTTAGGGCATTCCCTTGGAGAGGTTGACTGGCCCTATTTTAAAAAGGTTCAACAATTACTACCAGATACAAATTGGAAGATTAGCTATTACTCGCAAGACGAGAAATTAAATCTTAAATCCACCGCAATTGAGATGCTTGGTATAAACGATGATAAAATTCAGATGATAAGGATTGATGAGCTTTAAAAACTGATGTTGAGTACAGAGAATTAAACATTAATATTAGTAAATCCAAAAAAAGCGTCTAATCGCAGGAGAACTCAAATGTACTTCTATTTAGATGGTCAAATATGTCCTCGTCGCCACCCTAGCAACGATAGCAGTGGGAATCCTTTTGTGCCAGGGTTCTGCACAAAAGATTGGAAAGTAAAGAGGAAGGGCTCCTAAAAAATAATATTATACACAATTAACAATGCTTATCACTCCGAATAAGATTCCGGCAACATTTCCCGGTACAGTAAAGATCACAAAAAAATCCAGCCCCTAAATGCCCCGGCTGCAAGTCTGCCTAAGATGCATTCAAGAATAATTCGACTAATCAAAAAAAGTTAATCTCTTTAAAAGCATTCAATAAGGGCAATAATACGCTAATTTTGCAGTTTACCATTACCTAACAGCATAAAGCAATAATAACTACAAGAAAATAATTAAATATTTTTTTTAACAAGATTTATCCTTTTAATTTTAAATTGCATTAGAAATTAAAACCTCAAAGATTATTCATAAGAGATATTAATTAACAGAAACTTTTTTGAGTGTTGAATTATATTTTCCAAAATCTACTTCTTCAAAATCTTTAGCTGCTTTTTGCTGCACGTCTACATCTTTTGTTTTGAGCTCAGATGACATATAGCTCAGCTTTCTTTTTACATTTTCGATTAAATCAGACCACCTCATAACCCATATTTCAATTTTACCAGTAGAACTTTGAAAGTATAAATAAGGGTTATCATTATTTTTCCTTATACCTTCAAGTTTAAATTCGGTGTCTGAATTAATAGCTGAACTTACAAGAAGAATCTTGAAACTTACATTTTGACTTATTGAATTATTCTTATCAATCTCTCGTGCATACTTTTCTACCTGAAGTAATTCTTTTGAACTAATTTTCACTCTGGGAGCTTTAAGTTCAACTACTAGAACTTCCCTTTTCTTATAATCTAGAATTCTTTCATTATATAAAAAAAGATCAGTTATAGACCGTAATGGTGTTTCAATCTCGGTATTAATATTATCGTCATTCTTTGATGGTTTATATGACAAACAATCTTCTCTTAATTTTAACAGATTATTCTCAAGGTTTTTATCGGATAATGCTTTTGTATTTTGATTAAATTCCTCCCCAAAAACCCACAACATTTTTTCTAAAAATTTATGCAGTTCTTTTCTTTCCTTCACGTTTTTAGAAATTTCACTATAAACAAGTTTCTCAAGAAACTCCAAGTCTTCAATTTTTTTGGCTACTTTATCTGAAAATTCAATTACGCTTTCTAAATCTGTCTTTTCTAAAAGATTAGTAAACTTAGTTATGGTTTTGGAATTGAGATGCAGAATATTTTTTATAATATTATCGAGTTCTCCATTCGAAATTGTACGGTCAATTAAAGGATATATAATTTCCCGAAGTTTATTATTTTCATTTAATAAATGATACTTATCTTCAACTAAAAAAGCAAGCTTATCAAAGATTACTTCTTTAGATTTCGAACTACTGGACTTGTCTTTAAAAGGATAAAACTCGTCGTTCTTTAACTTTAAACTGAAATTATCGTATTCTGCATTTCGCGCTCTATAAAACTCACTAACGCTGTCTTTTACGAATTGACGAAAATTTTTCCAATCTTCATCCATTTCGTCTAAGTCAATATTCCTATAAAGATCTGTTGGAAGTGTGTTAGATTCCACGTAAACATACCATCCTCCTATTTTTGGACTTAGCCATTGTGCATCAAATTCAAAACCGTTGCCAATAGTTTGAATACCAGCATTGTTTGTCGTCAAAAACACTTTTATTTTATCAACCTTTTTTATTTGAATAAAATTAAACACAACTTTATGTTCCGTTCCTTTTTGATCTGTAAAGGGAAATATTTTAGCTACAGGACTGTCAATTATAAAGTGCGAAGGCTCCATCTTTTTCCCGTTGACATGAAAAATAATATCTTTATTAAAAATTTTCAGGGAATATTTTTCAAAGATGGCATCTTGGATATTATTTTGAAGAAATTTATCTATAATTTTCTTTTTTGGCTCTTTATCAGTGATGACACTATCATAAAAATCATTAATTGTGACCTGATAATATGTTTTATGACTTTTCCCCTCTAAAACCTGCTCATTTGACTCTACATCTATATCAGACACATTTAGGTTCTTGCCGAACATATCAAAATGCAACGGTATTAGAGACTTTGTAAAACTCTTAGATTTATCCGAATAACCGACCGTCTCTATAGATACCTCTTTACCTAATTGAAAACTAGCAAATCTTCCAATACCTTTGCCACCGTCTTTATTTGTTGTACCAATATCAAATAGTTTTCTCTCTAAGTCAGTTACGTGCACGCCGATACCATCATCTTTAATTACTAACTTTTTAATCAATGAAGGGGTAATTTCATCTTCCCCGGCATATGCGATATCAATCCAAATATTTGTAGCCTTTGCGTGAATAGAATTATTCATAAGCTCACTGAAAGCCGTAAACGTACTAATATAATTAGCAAATAATTCATTTACAAGTCTTGAATTTGTTGTTAGTTTCCTTCCCATAATATTTCCTTTGAGGTTCTAAAAATAGTCGAAAAAAAAAAAAAAACCTACATGATTTAAACTAATAAAAGAAACGTTAACTAATATTTATAACTGAAAAATTAGTGATACCAGTAGTTTAAAAAATCTATAATCTTAAAAATCGATTATAAAATTAACCATTGAAATTTACTGGAAGTGTAGCAGCCTGCTTTAAAAAAACTCGAGGCAATAAAAACTCAGCATCACATAATCAATAAAACGTAAAATAAACTTCAATTTTAATTACAGTACTCCTGCCTGAATTGCACTAAAATGCTTTACTTATTCTAAAAATAGTGGTCATCGTTTTTTCTAAAGAACGTAATTCAAATCTAATTTTCCAAGCCATAATTAATCATTTATTTAACATTATTGCTTTTAATAGTAAGTTTGTTCTAATAAAATACTTTTTTTTAAATGCTGGAGAATAAAAAAAATACTACATTTAGCAACCACTATAACTAATTGAATCTAATGCTTACAATACATCTTTTACCCGCTCTTTATGGAGATACAATTTTAATTGATATTGCTAAAAATGAAAATCAACCAAATACAAATATACTTGTAGACTGTGGTTTTAATTTTACTTCCGGATTGCTCCCATTGCTTGAAGATCACCATACAAAGGGAAAAATCATTGACAGATTCATTATTACTCATTATGATGAAGACCATATCAGCAGCGCAGCAAAACTTATAAAAGATAATGGATCAGCTTCAAGTCCTAAGATAATTAAAATTGATCAGGTCTGGCATAATGCTTACAGGCATTTGCAATTTGAAAAACAGAATCTGAAACCACTAAGCCCATTAGAAGAAGGCCTGCTTAAAAATTTTATTGCTTCGCAAAATCCTCAGGATACTTCTAGAGGAACCCAAATCGGAGCTAAACAAGCATCTAAACTAGGCAAAGAATTACTGTCAGGAGACTACAGCTGGAATACTGATTTCCAAGGCCAGGCAGTATGTATCGAGCATAAAACCGAAGTATTGATTAAAGAAGGAGTCAAAATAATTCTTCTCGGACCTAATAAAACACAATTACAAGCGCTTGAAAGTGCATTTAAAAGAGGACTGAAAGAATTTGGAGTTACGCTATCTGCCAGTGAATTTATAGATGATGCTTTCGAGCTTTATATTAAATCGATTGAGAAAGGAGAAGTTGAAAATTATCAAGGCGAAATTACAGGTTCTTTAATCTCTTCTTTCACGCCCGAAATTATTGAATCTATAGTTAAAAATGCAAAGTATAAAGCAGATAGGACTGTTGGGAATGGAAGTTCAATTTCATTTATTTTGGAAGCTGACCATAAAAAAATATTATTTTTAGCTGATGCCCATGCCGAACCAATTATAGAGCAGTTGCAACTTTTATACCCGGGTCAGGACAAACTTTTCTTTGATGCTGTTAAGGTGGGGCATCATGGCAGTTTAGCCAACAACCCTCGAAAGCTTTATGATTACATAGATAGTCCACTATACCTCATATCAACAAATGGCGAACATCCTTCTCATGCTCATCCTGATATAGAGACACTTGCTTTTATAATCAACAGACCGCTTCCTGAAAACTTAACCAGCAGAAAATTGTTTTTTAATTATGCTCCAAAAAACTTGGCAGGTATTTTCGATGATAATTTGAAAGAAAAATTAAATTATACTACTGAAGTTTCTAATAAAATTGATCTTTAATGACAGAGACTAATCACTTAACAATTTGTACTTGGAAAGTACTTAACAGCGAGAGTATTCCAGAAGGCACAGCTTTTTTTATCTCAGAAAATCTTCTGCTGACATCATTGCATGTAGTTGAAGATTTTGCTGACCAGACATTTTATATTGAAAATAGGGAAAATGCAAAATTTAAAGTCACCGTCAAAGACTCCTGCAAAATTAATGATTTGGCAATTTTAATTACCGAAGAATTTAATTCCGAAAATATAGTAATTCTATGCGATGAAGATCCTTTAATAAGTGCCGAGTGGTCGTCTTTTGGTTTTCCTGCAACAGTAGATGGCTCGAAAGTGGGGTCCAAAATTGCAGGCACTATTTTTAATAAAATAGACATTGAACATACTCATGATATTGTACTGGAAACCAATGGTATTGCTCTTCTTAAGGAATTTAGAGGGTTTTCCGGGTCTGGAGTTCTCAACTGTAATCAATACGTTACTGCGGTACTTAGGTACAAGGATGTAAATCATTTATGCTCGGTAAGTATAAAAAAAGCTAAAGATTTCCTTATACGTAACAATGTTGCTATTAAAAATGATGAGCTAGGAGACTTCACTAATTATGTATCTGCGGCCTTTGATTACACATCTGACCCTTTCAAAGGTCTTGGACAGGCCCAAGCTAAAGCTGTTGCAAAGAAAACTTCTCCGCAAAATATTGCAGTAGGACTCGGTGGAAAGCTGATGGTACCGGAACGTTCCGGGACATTACAACAGATTATAGGTTATTTGAAAAGCCAGACAGTAATAAACCAGGAATTATGGAGAGCATGGTTAGAATTTTTGACCTACGTTCAATTTCTTAAAGGCGAATATTCAAATATAAATGCAATTTGCATCTCTCTTCCTAAAACTGAAGTTTCAAAATTAATTCCAGGAGTTGAAACACCAATTACGCAAGACATAAACTTGACATTACAGTTCTATTTTACTGAAGAAAAGGTATACTTCGACATTGCTAAAGAGTATATTCTGGAAAAATCATTTGCCGGCACGCTACAAAATAATCAGTGCCATATTTTTCATTCACATAACACAATGTTTGGCCTTAATGTGATTAGTGCGGAAGATAAGAAAAAAATTGTATTTAATATTGCAGGCCCACCTGATGCAGGCTTAAATATTGCTGAATCTATTTACTGCGGTATACTCAGTTTCACAGAACTAAGCAGAAAAGTCACTTCAAGTCAATCGCTTGAAGACATAACCGATAACCTAACGAAAATTTTCACTGATGCAATTAGTTAAATCCAGACAAACAATAGAAGAACTCTCCAAATTTGATGACTTTTTCAATACCTCAGGAACTGAATGCTGGCAAAAACCTTCCGGAAGTATCAATTTATATGTCTTCTCAATAATTTACGAAACTGCCGCAGAGCTTGAAAAAAAATATAAAGAACTCAGAGATCACATTGCAGTAAGTTTTCAAAGCAAAAGAGATAGTCATGCAGAACGCTGGAATTTATACTTGCTGTATTTGGTAAAAGAAGATGTACCTGAAGAGCTTAAACAGATAATACTACAAGATAAATTTTCTGCACGAAAAATGGTATGCAGGATCGAAAACAATCAAATTAATGATGATTATATAAAATCCTTAATAGGAAAAACATTAATCGATATCGAAATTCCGCTGCGTCAAGTATCCACAGATCAACTTGAGCAGGTCATTAATGCCAATCATCCTGAGGTGGCTCAGGCGATACAAGCAATTGGGACGATGACCAATAGGGATAATTTACAAAATCTAATCAATATCTTAACTGATGAGCAAAATTAAAAACATTAAGATTGACGACTTTCGCATATATAAAGGAAGCCAAGAATTTAGTTTTTCTGGTACCGGACCGCTATCGAATCTGATGGTAATTTACGCACCAAACGGTTATGGCAAAACATCTTTTTTTGATGCTGTTGAATGGTGTTATGCCAGCAAAATAAGAAGATTTGAAACGGATGTGCTAGGCCATGAGATAAACAGAAGGGACTATTCGAGCGGAGACAAGATATTAATTACCAATAGACAAAGTTTTAAAGAAGGAAGAAGTGGCTCTGTTAAAATTAGCACTGATGATCAGAAAGTTATTGAACGAACTGCCACCGAACGTAAAGGAGTTAGGGTAGATTTTAAATACGATTATAAAACTGTCAGCTATCTAACTTCTGATTACGATCAGCCAGTACTGGACAGATTAGTTAAAACTAATATTTTAACTCAAGACCAAATCGATGAGTTTCTGCGTCATACTAAGCCAGATCAGCGGTTCTTGCAGTTGCAGAACTTTTGGCCAGAAGGAGAGAATGCAATTTCAATTCTGCGTGATTTAGACAGCTATGTAAATATGCTGCAAAAGGAAAAAGTTGACCTTCATGGAAGCATAACCCTGGCCGAACAACAAATTAAGGATTTTCTAAATGCCGAAGATCAGATACTGCCTTTAAATAAATCAATAAAAGATCTTACAGAGAACTCAAAAACAGGATTAAAAATCGAGGAACTGACAAATAATGTAAACAAGGAGTCTTATCAGGCTATTTTAGCTACAACACAAACATATATAGAGCGTGCTAAACTTATTGAACGCAACAGTAGCGAGCAAATCGCTGTCTTGCTTAATCTTCAAAAGGATTTCACAAATTACCTGCTATGGAAAAAAAACGAACCAATATTAGACGACAATTTCAGTAAATTATCTGAATTGGCAAAATTGCACGCTGATCTTAAATCTCACAAAGATGTAGGTAAAGTACTTGATACCAAATTATCCTTTCTTTTAAATTCAAAACAAAAACTCACTCGATTACTCGAATTGATTGATCTTGTTGATGTCGTTTATAAAACAATTTCGGATCAAAAAGAAATTGTAAAAAACAGCCGTCTCGATATTGACAAACATTTTCATTACTTAGAAGGCTCCCGCAGGGTAATACTCGAATTACAATCCACACTCAAAGATTGGATTACGCAACGTGACAGCTTAGACAAAAGCTTATCTGAATGGGACACTGAATTGCAGAAATATAACTTTTGGAAAGAAGAAACAGAAAAAACTACAAAAAAATTAAAAGAGCTTAATGATTCTTTTGAAGAAAAAGAGGCAAAGATCAGTGCTCAAATTGACAAAAGAAGCCAGTTTCACGCAATTGAAGAAAAAAGAAATTATGAATATTTGCCTGAAACAGATCAGGAAAAACTTTCTAAGGAACTTGTAGAGCGCAACGATATACTATCATTAATTATTACAAATAAAAATGAAATAGAAAAACTTCATTCAGATCTCAACAAGTCTACATCTTTAGATGAAACCTTTGAAAGATTAATAACTTGGGGAGAAGAATATGTAAAGAATACTGATGCTGATCACTGTCCTCTTTGCGCAACAAAATTTACTGATGTCTCTATTTTGATTAGGGAAATTGAACAACAAAAATCAGCAGTTACCGCTACAGATAAATTGAAAGCTGACCTGAATACTGCACTTGCAAGTGAAAAAGATCTTTTGGAAAAATTAGCAGTTCCAAACCAAAAAATTGCTCTATATATAAAACATTCTCTCGAACTTTTTCAGAATGAAATTACTTTGCTTCAAACACAGAGAGCACAGATCACGGTTGATATTAGCAACACCAAAAACAGCTTGGAAAATTCACAGCGCGAAGTCAAGAAGAGTCTTTCAGTGCTACAGCCCGATCTTGATGAAACGGATAATAAAAAAGATTTTGATTTTCAAAAGATTAAATCTGATATGCAGCTTAAATTATTAGAAATAAGCATAAAATGCAAACGGTTAGAAAACATAGTACAATATAGAAATAATGCAATCTCGACTTTAGACAATAAAATTTCAATATTGAAAAACAAGATTTCTACAAGTGAAAATACTATAGCAATTTCTCGGGCTGACATTACTTTGATAGAAGCCGAGCAAATTAAGTCAGAGTTAAATTTGCCTATCGACACATTTTATAAAAAAATATTAAATAGCAGGCTGTCGGATGTTACAACAGAACATACATCTTTTCAAAATGAAAAACAGAAAAATATTGATAAAATATTAGAAATACAAAATAACATCAATGCATCTTCAGTCCAAATTTCGGAAGCGGACATTCCCGGTCTTCGCCTTGCAAAACAAGATGAAATTGCTGAAAATCATCAAAAAATCAACAAATACAAATTAATTTTTAAGTCTTTCTCAGAAATATCCGAACCTACAGTGGATTTTTTTACAAAGGAATTAGATAAACTGCAAAAATATCTTGATAATGTTGAAGCTGAAGTGAAAGATCTTGAGGAGCTGTTAATCAATTTGCAAGTTATTGAAAAAAATGTTTTAAAAAATTCAACAGAACGGGATATTAAACGATGGCAGGAAAAGATCGGCCCCTTGGATCTGGCGATAGATAAAGTTAAAAACGCTCGAACAACTTCAAAAAAATATATTAATAATGAAATTAATAATTATTTTAATCAAGACGTAATCAATCAGATTTATTCCAGAATTGAGCCTCATCCAAATCTTAATGAGATCAAAATTAATCCAAAAGTCACAGATAAAGGCCCTATATTGGATATAAAGGCTGTGAGTAATGATGAAGAACTTGATCCCTCTTTATATCTAAGTGCTGGTCAGCTAAATGTCTTGTCGCTAAGTATTTTTTTAGCAAATGCATTTGAAAAGCAAAGTGACGAGATTGATACTATATTTATGGATGATCCAATTCAAAACTTAAGTGATATTAATATGCTTTCCTTCATAGATTTAATCCGCACGATGATTACAAAATATGATCGTCAGATTGTAATATCCTCTCATGATGAAAACTTTTATAAATTAATGCGAAATAAGATGCCCTCAGATGAATTTAATGTACGTTATTATGAAATAGAAAGTTTTGGAAAAGCGAGGCATATTCTGTAGATCTAAAATATTTATTTTAAAAAAAAACTCCAAAATCCAATGATTTTTGGAGTTTTTTTTGATTAATATATACAATAGCTTATTAAAGCTAAGATCTGTATAATCTATTTGACTGTATCAAAAAAACTAATATTATAAATGTCCATTTACCTTCTTAGAATAACAATCCATCATGAAATTACAGATTTGCAAAATTAAATCTGACCGCCATGCCTCATTAGCCGACTACCAGTAATCGGATCAAATTGTTTGAAATTTTTAAACCTGTCTTGCCATAACAAGTCAATACTATCCAGGACTGTCTGTTCCCCCTCAAATACTTTACACCAGAGAGAATAAAATCCAATCAATGAGGTTTCAGCGATTTGTTCCGCCATATCTATTCTACATGGATTAGCTATATCATTTCTTATCTTAGACCAGCGATTATAGGACGACATTGCAGTAATCATGACTTCATCCCTCAGCCTCCATCTTGTATCTGCTTCAGTAGGTGCATCTGCATTGCCTGGATACCTGTTTAGACCTACTAACTTAATTAAAGCTGCAGCTTGTGAATTTTGAGCAGGTGTCAAATTTGTTCTGACTTCTACAATCCTTTCATCCAGCGTGTAGTCAAATAATAAATCTGTATTGTCGATATCCGGCCAGAAGTACCCAGTTCTGCTAACATTGTTGTCCGACTTAATGGTGTTGCAATATTTACAGGAAAGCAAAAAATTGCCCCAATCAAGTTCATCTCCACCATGATGAATCGGATGTACATGTTCCACTTCAATCATATTGTTTGTTCCCATCTCGCAATAAGAACAATAATATCCAATCTGTTCTGCTAAATCATGTCTGGCATTGCCGTAGGTAGTATAGACAACTGCAGAAGTTCCCTTATCTATTGGCCTCATCTTTATTTTTTAGATATTCCTGTAAAATTTTTTCTTCTTCAATAACAGAAAACAATGCTGTATCCGAGCTAAAGGGCTTTGCGGCCTGTTCAAACTTATTTTTTAAATCTTCATCCAGTGTGCCATTTTTTATCGCATTGTAGTAAAAAGGCGCTAATTCAAAAAGATCCTGGCGTTTTTTACTCCATTGCGGATTATCTACCTTTTGATGTATTTCTGCGATATCTTCAATGCTTAAATTTATTCCGCTGTTATTTTCTTTTATGCTGTTATTATGAATAATCAAAAGCTCATTTTCTTCTGTTTCCTGAATAATAAAAGGAGAGTGAGTGGTGCATATGAATTGGATTTTAGGAAAGGTGGATTTTAAAGCATCCACAATTTTTCGCTGCCATTCAGGATGCAAATGCAAGTCAAGTTCATCAATTAGGATAATTCCTTCTGTTTCCAGCAGAGCTCTTTCTTTTAAATGAGGATTCAATGTTGTTGCTTTATATGCAATGTCTGATATAAGGGCAAAAAAATTGCGGGTACCATCACTTAAATAAGTGAAGGGAAGCACTCTTCCATCAATTAATTCAACTTTTAATCCTTGTGGTTTATCCGGATCAAACTCAAAATAAAAATTTTTACAATTAGGAAGATGTTTGATAACTGCTTCCTGTACAAGATTCATCGCAATATCTTCAGTTCTTTTTTGAATTTTTGAAATCTCTTTAGCTTTGAACCATTTATGAAATTGCTTATAAGTTGATTTTGATTCCAGACATTTGTCATAAGCCCGGAAGCGAGAAGCAATATGAACTTTCGAATCATCATCTTTTTTCAATGATTTCATTTCTTTTGCCTCATCAAAGAGGCGTCCCGTTGCATAATAAGCAAGAAGGGGCAAATTTAAATTCTCTCCTATAGAAATTGAGTTGTCCAACATTTCTGCATATGAGCTAAGATCTCTTGCATCAGTAGAAGTTGTTCTGTTTTTAATTCCATTTAATGACCTTCTCCAGCTTAATTGGTTTTTGTCAATCTTTCCATAAGCTTCTACTTCAACTGGGAATTGATATTCCTCAGAAAATTCAAAATTAGCAATACGGACATCATTTTTACTGATTCCTTTAGCATATACGTTGCGAACTCCAAGAAAAAAAGACGACATTGCGACAGTGAGAGCTTCTAACAATGCTGTTTTACCGCTGCCATTATCACCAATAATAAGATTAAAATTGGAATGAAAATCGACTTCAAGATCTCCATAACCTCTAAAATTTCTTACGTGAAGTTTATCTATTCTCATTATTCTAAATTAAACGATTTTATATTATGTATTAATTCTTAATAATACCATCCAAAAATCTTGTTGTGGTCAAATTTAGTCAAATTGAAATAATTAACATCGTTGTTTCTTAATTAAGTGAAGCAGTTTACCAATCAAATTTTATCTTGATAAGAATTATATTTTTAAGTGTTAGACTTTTTCTTGAATTCAAAAGTCTTCACAGCTTAATTACATATTTAAAAATATGATTATTTAATTGATTTAAAGAAGAAACGCTAGAGCTTAATTTACTTACTTTCTGTCATTTAATCAACAATTATCCTACCATTCGATCAAATTAATATTTTAAAATAACTAGTATCATTCAAACGCTTCCAATTCAAAATAACGATTCAGTTCAGGTTTAATCAGATAAGTCCCCTCCCTAAATTTAAACTATAGTAATAGCCAAACCTACTAGCCCCGATAGCAGTGGAAATCCTTCTGCGCCGGGGTTCGGCGCAGAAGATTGCAACGGATAGCGGGAAAAAGCTCCTAAAAAATAATATTATAAACAATTGACACGGGACTGGGCACAAAAGACTGCTTCTTGGTTTCACTGCTGCTCAGGTGTAATGCACAGCGGAAAAAGCTCAAAAAAAAATATCAAACCAAAAACAATATCAAACCTAAAAACAAAACACAGCCCGCTCCCACCCAAACCCTCCCGCATCATACCAACATCATTTCCCCCCACAGCCAAAACCACCTCCTCAACTTCCCCTTCACTCCCCCCAGCTGAAAATTCTGAATAAACCCAAAACCGCCCCAAACCGGCATCCCTCAAACCTTCTGTAAAACAAGGAACTTTAAATTTTGTTGCTATTTGTAACATATAAAAATTAAAAAATGTTCTTATCTGTACTAATTTTGTCCTGTATAAAATGAAGCAGCGTATGGAAAGGTCCATTGTACATATCGATATGAATACGTTTTTCGTGTCCTGCGAAAGACTGGCCAATTCAGAGCTTAACGGAATACCGCTCATTATCGGGGGCGGCGAGAGAGGTGTTGTAGCATCGTGTTCCTATGAGGCAAGACGTTTCGGGGTCCGCTCTGCCATGCCCATCCACATGGCCATGAAACTCTGCCCGCAGGCCAAAATCATGAAAGGCGATATGGAATTGTATTCCAGATTATCCCACGACATTACAGAGATCATTCAGGAAAAAGCGCCTGTGGTGGAGAAGGCCAGCATCGATGAATTTTATCTGGATATTACCGGTATGGACAAATTCCATGGCAGCTATAAATGGACAAACGAACTGGCCCAGACCATAATCAAAGAAACAGGCCTGCCCCTCACCTTTGCCCTTTCCATTAACAAAACCGTATCTAAGATCGGCACTGGGGAAGGAAAACAGAAACAGAACCTTGAAATCCCAGAGCATCAGGTACAGTCTTTTTTAAATCCCTTGTCCATCCAGAAAATACCCATGGTGGGCGAGAAGACCTTTCAGCTGCTCTCAAGGATCGGGATCCGCAAAATAGAAACCCTTTCGAAAATGCCGCGGGAGGTACTCCAGCAGATGATCGGCAAAAACGGCAGTGAACTCTGGAAAAAAGCCAACGGCATTGACCATAATCCCGTGGAGCCTTATACCGAGCGAAAATCCATTTCCACCGAGCATACCTTTTCCCAGGATACCATCGATATCCCAAGACTCAAAAGGATCATATTGGGCATGGTGGAAAAACTGGCCTTTCAGCTCCGATCAGAAGAGTGGCTCACATCAACTGTGACCATTAAAATACGATATGCCAACTTTGACACCGAAACCAAGCAGTGCCGCGTGCAGTACACCTCGGCCGATCACATCCTGACCCAGGCCGTCACGGATTTGTTTGAGAAATTATACCAGCGCCGGATGAGGCTCCGCCTTATCGGGGTAAGGTTCAGCGGACTTGTAAGGGGCACCTACCAGATAAACCTGTTTGAGGACACCGAGGAGATGCTCGCCCTGTATCAGGCCATGGATAAAATGAAAACACGTTACGGCTTTGATGCGGTGATGCGCTGCGCGGGGGCATCGTTCAAGCCCAACACTAAAGACGAAATTTTAAAACGCAGAAAATAAACCATGTACCTTAACTGCCACTCTTTTCATTCCCTTCGCTACGGCACGATTCCCCTTGAGGACTTGATCAGCCAGGCGGCCGCCTGCGGGGTTAACGCTATGGCACTGACCGATATCAATACCGTAACGGGGATTTACGATTTTATTAAAGGATGCCGGAATGCGGGCATCAAACCCATAGTCGGGATGGAATTCCGCTCCGGGCATCAGCTGCGCTACATTGGACTGGCTAAAAATGCCTCAGGCCTTGCCGAGATGAACCGTTTTCTGACCCAACATAATTTTGAAAAAACACCCCTGCCCTTATCTGCTCCTGATTTTAAAGATGTTTTTGTGATTTATCCCCTGGAGAACGCGCCGGATTTATTAAGGGAAAATGAATACATCGGCATTCGTGCCGAGCAGCTGCAAAAACTGGTTTTATCGGACTGGAGAAACAGGCAGATCAAAATGGTTATCCTGCAGCCCGTTACCTTCCGCACCAAAAGGGAATATAACCTGCACCGGATCCTTCGCGCCATTGATTTGAACCTTATCCTTTCCAGGCTTACTGCCTCTGATTACTGCAGCCGGACTGAAGTGATGGTGCCGCTGGAAACCCTGCTGTCGTGCTTTTCGGAATATCCACAGATTATTTTAAATACCGAAAAAATAACGGCAGACTGCCATTTTGAATTTGATTTTGCAGCGCCTAAAAACAAGAAATTCTACACCAATAACCGCAAGTATGACATGAACCTTCTCTCCACCCTGGCCAAACAGGGTTTGGAATGGCGGTACGGTACAAATAATGCCCAGGCCAAATCACGGATGTTCAAAGAACTCAAAGTGATCGACCAGCTCGAGTTCAGCGGTTACTTTCTCATTACATGGGACATCATCCGCTTTAGCAACTCGCAGGGATTCCTGCATATCGGCAGGGGAAGCGGGGCCAACAGCATCATTGCTTATTGCTTAGGAATAACTGATATCTGTCCTCTGGAACTGGACTTATACTTTGAAAGGTTCCTAAACCTGAACCGCAAGAGCCCTCCTGATTTTGATATCGACTGGAGCTGGAAAGAGCGCGACACGATCCTGGAATACATTTTCTCGCGCTATGGCTATGACCATGTGGCTTTCTGCGGCACTAATGTGGAATTTAAATACCGTTCCATCTTTCGGGAAGTCGGCAAAGTCTTTGGGCTTCCCAAGGAAGAACTCGACGCGCTGGCTAAAAATCCAATGGAACTGCACTTGACCAACAAAGTGGTAAAACAGGTCCAGGAATATGGGATGCTGCTGGAGAAATACCCCAACCAAAGAAGCATGCACTCCTGCGGGATCCTGATCTCCGAGGAGCCTATCACCAATTACACGCCGCTGGAAATGCCCCCAAAAGGATTTCCAATTGTGCTTTTTGATATGCATACAGCCGAGGACATAGGTCTTGAAAAATTCGATATATTAAGCCAAAGGGGTATCGGCCATATTGATGACAGCGTGAAGCTTATCGAGAAAAACCGCGGCATACGGCTCAATATCCGTGATACGGCCATTTCCAAAAATGAGGCCACCTGTAATGCGTTTCTGGGAATCGGCAGGACTATCGGCTGTTTCTACATCGAAAGCCCGGCCATGCGGGGTCTTTTGCGCCGTCTGAAGTGCGACAATTACAAAACCCTTGTCGCTGCTTCCTCCATCATACGTCCCGGCGTGGCGCAGTCAGGCATGATGAAAGAATATATTTTCCGCCATAACCATCCCGATAAGTTCGAGTATTTCCATCCTGTATTCCAAGAACAATTAGGCGAAACCTATGGCATTATGGTCTATCAGGAAGACGTGATCAAAATTGCCCTGCATTATGGGGGGCTTCCCGCAGCAGACGGGGATATCCTGCGCCGTGCCATGTCAGGAAAAGGACGCTCTAAAGCGGCGCTTCAGAAAGTAAAGGATAATTTCTTTGTTTCCTGTGCAGCCCAGGGACATCCACTGAAGCTCAGCGAGGAGATTTACCGGCAGATTGAATCCTTTGCCGGATACTCCTTCTGCAAGGCGCACTCTGCCTCTTATGCCGTGGAGAGCTACCAGAGCCTGTATCTGAAAGTGCATTATCCTGTGGAATTTATGGTGGCGGTGATCAACAATCAGGGCGGCTTTTACAGAACCGAGGTGTACGTGCATGAGGCAAGGATGTCCGGTGCCGCAATACACAATCCGTGCGTGAACAAAAGCGAACTGGAAACCACCCTTTACGGCTCGGATGTTTATCTGGGCTTCATGCACCTGCAGAGCCTGGAATCTAAAATAGCGATACAAATACAGACAGAACGCGAAAATAATGGGGAATATAAATCACTGGAGGATTTTATCAACCGCATTCCGATTGGTATCGAAGGTATACAGATCCTGATTTTTATAGGGGCATTCCGTTTTACGGGAAAAACAAAAAACCAGCTGCTGGTTATTGCCCGGCTTATAATGGTAAATTTCAAGCCTGAGAACCGAAGCCTTATGCTGATTCAGCAGCCCGTTAAGGAATATGAACTTCCTAAACTGGAACGTTCTGAATTTGAAGATGCTTTTGACGAGATTGAGCTGTTGAGTTTTCCGGTCTCCTGCTCCCCTTTTGATCTGCTGCAGACTAAATTCAGAGGTGATGTATTGGCAAAAGATTTATTAAAACATCATAAAAAAACAGTACGCATGCTGGCTTATCTGATTTCCAGAAAACATGTGCCAACGAAAATGGGCGCCATGTATTTCGGGACATGGATAGACGCTCAGGGGGAACTTTTCGATACAGCCCATTTCACAGGAAGCCTGAAGGAATATCCCTTTCAGGGAGGCGGCTGTTACCTGCTGCTGGGCCATGTGGAAGTGGATTATCACTTCCCGACTGTAACGGTTACCAAAATGGCAAAGATGCCTTTTATTGCCGATCCCAGGTATTCGAATTCTGATCAGAGGCAGTTTAAAGTACATGGACAGCTGCGGGAGGATGTCAGCATGACCGACCGCCAGCCCTACCCGCAGGAGCATGAAATCAACCTGCCAAGGCTTAAAATGGGGAATTAACAATACCTTTTTTCCTTCCCGTTTATAAATGATCTATAATTAAAAACCAATCAAAATGATGCTATTTGATGACACCGAAATTTTTTCATCAGGCAAAGGCGGCAAAAGGATTTTTGACGTCCCTGATGCGGACCTGATGCTGATTGATAATTTTTTCAGCAAGGAAGAATCCGATTATTACTATAATTTTTTATACCATAATTCCCAGTGGAGGGAATATGAAATGCCGATGTACGATAAAGTGGTCACTGCCCCCAGAATGATTACATGGTACGGCGAGACAAGAAGGCCCGAAAGAAAATCAAATCCCGACTGGCCCGCCGAACTGCTTCAGATCCGCGAACGCGTGGAGCAGCATACCGCTATTAATTTTAATGCCGTGCTGCTCAACCTCTACAGGGACGGCAGTGACGGGGTCGGCTGGCACAGCGACAAAACTACCAGTACCAATAAAGACATGAATATCGCATCGGTAACCTTTGGGGAAACACGGCTGTTCCGCCTGCGCCATAAAACCCTCAAGCACATCCCCCAGATTGAAATTCCCCTGCATCACGGTACTTTCCTGCTTATGGCAGGACATACCAATACGTATTGGGAGCATCAGGTCCCCAAAACAGCCCGGGAAGTGCTGCCTAGGATCAACCTTACCTTCAGGCAGGTAAAGTAAAATTAAACAGGCCTGCAGGCATTGCTCTATTATCACTGTTTTTCCACACCTGCTTCTCTGCTTCAGGCGGGAATTTACCTTCAGACCCTGCTGCGGATACCGCTGAAAGCAAGGATAAAAAATGGTGGAAGTTCTGAAATAAAATTTCTATTGATAACTTTTTCTTTTACAGCACCGGCAAGCTGCGCCAGTTATTGGTATACTACAAAACAGGGCTCCTCAGAGCCCCAGCCCCGATTGCTTCGCCAGTTCGCTTCGCTCATGTGCAGCGGAAATCCTTTTGTGCCGGGTTTCGGCACAAAAGATTGGAATGAATAGCGGGAAAAGCTCCTAAAAAATAATATTTAATAGTCCTCAATGCTTTTTTAGTATCACTTAGGAAATCAAAAAACGTCCCTATCATTGTAAAGGACGCTTTTTATTCTTTCTTTTAAAATTTACTTAAAATTAAGCAGACAATAATTAACTGAAGAAAATCGATACACTGTCCTCCAGCTGCTCGCGGGCAATAAATGCCGTAATAAATTCCTGTACTTCACCAGCGGTTCCTGTTTCAATATCAAAAGAATTGATATGAAACTCCGCGTCCTGGTCCAAAATGTGGATAATCTGGGTGTAGCCCTGCGGTACTGCCAAACCAAATTCACAAAGCCGCTAAGGACAAACACTAAATGCAGTAAACGATTTTTTCGGATCATCCAGAACTTGTTGCTCGACTGAGGCAAAATGTTGATTTATTTCTCATGAAAAACGGATTTGAATTTAGGTGCAGTATCGGTGCATTAAGCTTCAAAATTAACTTTAGACACTGTAATGAAATACCGCGTAAAACTTAATATCGAAACATTACAAAACTTATTATTTGCTATATTTGCAATGATAGCACGCCAGCGGCACCATTCGGATTAAAAAGCTGGCCAAACAGTCAAAACCAATATGTCATTTACTCCGGATGTACAATATACTCAAAAACCACATAGCCAAGTTCGCAGAGGTCTCAGACAGTGACTTTGAGCAGATCAAAAAATACTTCGACATAAAAGAAACGTGTAAAAAAGAAAACCTGCTAAAGGAGGGACAGATCTGCCGGCATCATTATTTTGTTTTGGAAGGCCTGCTTAGAAAGTTTTATATTAATGAGAAAGGCACCGAACAGACCACTGAATTTGCCATAGAAACCTGGTGGCTTACCGATAACTTTGCCTACGAGAACCAGCTCGCGACAGAATTTTTTATTCAGGCCGTAGAGAAATCCACGCTGCTTTACATCACTTCGGAGAACCAGCAGAAGCTCCTGGAGAAGTTTCCGGTAATGGAGCGCTATTTCCGTTTTGTCTACCAGCGGGCTTATGCAGCTGCCCAGAAACGCATCAAATTTCTTTTCTCTTTCTCCAAGGAAGAGTTTTATTTCCAGGCTGTCAGAAACCACCCCGAATTCATCCAGCGTGTACCCCAATACCTGATCGCCTCCTATCTGGGATTCACTCCCGAGTATTTGAGCGAAATCCGCAAAAGGCTTCTTTCTTAAACCAGTTTAAGTTTTTTTATTTTCTTATTATTCAATTTTGCATGGAACAATTTTAAAAGAATAATACCATGCAAAAAAGACTTAACATTAAGCAGGCCGCCCCGGACGCACTAAAAGCGATGATCGGCCTTGAAAGCTACCTTTCAAAGATTTCCATATCCAAGACAGCCAAAGAACTCATAAAGATACGTGCCTCGCAGATCAACGGCTGTGCCTACTGCATCAACATCCATACCCAGGACGCCGTTAAAAACGGCGAGTCAAACCAGCGCATTTTTCTCTTGAGTGCCTGGAGGGAAGCCGGGGACATTTTTACAGCAGAGGAAAAAGCAGTACTGGCGGTAACCGAAGAAATAACGCTGATCCATGAGAATGGACTAACGGATGAAACCTACTCAAAGGCACTGCTGTATTTCAGCGAAAACCAGATAGCAGATATAATAACGGCCGTAATTACCATCAATCTTTGGAACAGGGTTGTTCTCAGCACCCGCCTTCTTATAGGAGAAAGTCTAGCATAAGATAGCAAAAAAAACGGATTTAATCACGAATGATTCCAAAGGTTTAGAATTGCAATAGAATTTGATTATAAGGGGCCCGATTTGTTTCGGGCTCACTGCTTTTACGAAAAACTCATTTAGGATTTCCAATTTGTAAAGTATTTAATATTTCCAAAGGACATTACATTGGTGATATTCCGCTATTTGCCACAAAACTATCCGGTCAGCTGCTAGCTTTGATAGCAGCGTAAATCCTTTAGCGCTGGAGTCCAGCGCAGAAGATTAGAACGGATAGCGGGAACAGCTCATAAAAAATGCCTTAGAAGCCCTTGCCAACTAAAGGGTTTGTTGACAGTCAGAAATTTTGTAAAATTCTTTTATCAGCAAACTAAAGCTAAACAAATCGCAGGCAAATGCCGTTAAACGATAATTGTAATGAGCAGCACCGCTATAAACGAAAGTATCGAAAAAACCATCACATTTATCATCATGCTTTTTCGTTTTATTGAATCCTGCGCTTTATCTATTTCATTGATTCTTTTCTTTTCGTGCGTTTTCATTATATACTTTAATTTTGAATAAATGCAAAATTATAGCGCATAGGCGGGAAAAATTTACAACTTAATCCTTCCATTTATCATAATTCCGATAAATGGCTGGTCGATAAACGACACTGGTGCTGCCTTCAAATTTTATCACAAAAAAGTAATACAGTTTGTTCTGTTTAAATAGATTATTCAATAACTTTTCCATCGATCCCCAGCAGGACATCCAAACCAAATTCATAAAGTCAATGAAAGTCAGTGCCTACTTCCAATACGCCAATCTCTTCAAATCCGCCATAAAGTGGTGTAATCTGTCCTCTAGGGGGCACAAACAAGCCAAATGGCGCCAATTGAAGACAATTTGCGCCATTTTTTTTATAATCTCACTTATTTTTATAAGTCTAAAGAGCCGGGCTCCTCAGCAGCCCCAGCCCCGATTGCTTCGCCAGTTCGCTTCGCTCGTGTGCAGTGAAAATCCTTTTGTGCCGGTGTTCGGCGCAAAAGATTGCAACGGATAGCGGGAACAGCTCCAAAAAAATAATAGTATATACAAATGCCCCGGGTTTCGGCACAAAAGATTGCTTCGCCAGTTCGCCAGCTCGGGTGGAACGTATAGCAGAAAAAAACTGCAAAAAAAATAATATTAAAATATTAGACGGATGACTTTCGATTTCTAGAAATACAGTGATTCTTCCAACAACTTCGATAATCTAAATCGCGTGTCAGGGCGTCCCGCTGACTTAACACAAAAACGGAGGACAATAAAAATAAAACCCGTAATTTTGCCTTTTTACATTAATGCTAAAGCTGCCAAAGCGTTGGGCGGGCATGAGATATGAAGAAATTTGAAATTAAAGACGCAGGACAGAATAATTGGCTGGTATCACACAACGAAGTACCAAAATTCACCTGCCAGTTTGAAAATAAAAAGTTCAATGATGAGAGGATCATAAATGGCCTTGCCGATCCTACCGGCAGCCCCAAGGAAGTGCAGCTGCTTGAGAAAATGGAGCAGTGGCTAAGGCGCTATCACAAAGGCAAAATAGAGGGATAAGGTTTTTTCCCAAAGCAGCACAGACCCGGCCTCTGCGCTGCTGCCGGCACATTGAAGACCAGCGGCGGATCTCTCCCATTGCCTGATTGTATACAGGCCTTTGCCCCGGGCAGGATTTATATAAAATTTACTGCAAGATTTATTTTTATACCCAATAATTTACTAACTGGGACAAATGGGCTATACAACCATTTTTCATATTGATGATGACCATGACGATATTTACTATTTTGCCGCGGCAATAGAGCACCTATCAGGCACGGCCAAATGTTTCTCATTTGCCAATGCCGCCAAAGCGCTGCACACGCTTCAAAGCGGCGAGATACTCCCTGATGCTATTTTTCTTGATCTGAACATGCCGGTCATAAACGGGCAGGAATTTCTCGCGCAGCTAAAAGCGAGCAAGGGCCTTGGCGATATACCGGTAATTATACTTTCCACCTCAGAGGATCCCGATACCCAGCAGCAGCTAAAGGCAGAGGGCGCGAGGGGTTTTCTGACAAAACCTTCCAGCGTCAAAGAGCTGGCACAGCTGCTGCGCCCCTATTTCACTTAAAACAAGTATCTGTAACGCCCCCCTTTATGCCATGCAGATCGGTTCCTTAGTTATAAAGCTGGAAAAAAGGTCTTAATAGCAAATTGGCTATAATCGCTGAGAAGGCCAATACAAAACAGGGTAAGTTTATCGAGGAGAAACAGAAGTGATCTCTGCTCTGCAAACTGCTACAGGACTTATCAATTTTTTCCCTGTTACGCTTTTGGCAATTTTTTATTTATTTTACTCTGTTTTACCTTTGAAGGCAGCATAGATCGCCATTGCATGACCATGGCCGAGCATAAACTCCTCTTTTAGCCAGTTTGTAATTTCAGTTGCTTTTACTGTCTTTACAAGTTCCCCATTTTCCATGAAACCTTTTGCCTGGGCCAGCTTTTTAAAGTCTTCGGGGCTCTTTCCTGTTTTGGTCTTAATGTTATCAATATACGCTTGAAATGACATAATGTGCAAGTATTTGTTTTTAAATCTTTATGTAATAAAAATAGTATAACTTTTTCAATTGTGAAGCAGTTATATGTAATAATATTTTTTGCTCTGATCATGACCTCCTTTATTAACTGCATCCTTCTTTATCTTTGGGACGCTTCTCAAGGCACTTCCCTGCTTTCAATATGTAAACTGGCATCTAAAGACATTCAGCTATTGATGTTAATCCTGTCTGCAGCTTTTCTCAAATATCATTAAGTATTGTTTCAGCCCAGACGCTAGCTCATAGAATCTCTTTTGTTTTAAAGTACATAATAATTTCTTAGCAAAATTTTAAATAGGATTTTATAACAAAAAGAAAAGAGCCAACAACTTAAATTTAAGTATTATTGGCTCTCCATGCAACAGTTTTAAAATTACAAAAAAAATTAGAAACATTCTTTAATAATTATCTTATTTTTTAATTCTCACCCTCCTCCGCTTCTTTTTGCATTTGATGTTGCTTTAAGTTTTTCCTGAACATTTTTAAACATTAAATAATCATTAATTGTTGTCGGGCCTGGGTACATTTGGCTCTGTAAAGGATTTGGCGGGTATTTTTCATAGGTTTTAACAAACTCTCCCAGAATCTTTTGAATGGTTGGCAGAAACCAGGTTTTCTCTGTAAAATTGTTCATAAATAAATCGTAGCGCTCTTGCGGATCTGCCCACAAATCAAATATCTGCGGTACGGTTGCCACATAACTGGATGCCCCTTTCCAGCCTAAATTAGAGTCTACCGCTAAACCACCTGTTGCTTGTCCGTTATCACCACGCAGATTAAATACCGCTTTGAATTTACCAATTCGGATTGCGCCTGGAGCCAATTCGTCCTCCGTAAAATAAAGCCACATATTTCTCTTAGATTTACCTGTGCCAAATAAAACCGGAGACATATCATAACTGTCAAAAATTGTCGGTTTTCCATCCCTGTCGACCGTTGGCAGTTCCTGCCCGGACAAAGCTGCAAAGGTTGCCATAAAATCAAGTGTTCCCAAAATATCACTATTCTTGCTATTTGGCTTAATCTGCCCAGGCCACCATGCCAGAGTTGGAATACGGCTTCCTCCTTCACGGTCTGTTCCTTTTGTGCCTCTAAAAGGAGTATAACCGCAGTCAGGATATACATCCTGCCAAGTACCATTATCCACTGTATAGATGATTAAAGTGTTTTCTGCAATGCCCAGATTGCGCACCTCATCCATAATACGTCCTATTCTTGAATCCAGCTCAACAATACAATCGGCGTATTTATTTTTTCCTGCAGATTTACCTACATAATCCGGGTGAGGCAGGTTAGGCTGATGGTTTTTGGCAAAAGAAATTTCCATGAAAAAAGGCTTGTCTTTTTTCGCATTTTCCTTTAGCCATTTTATAGATTCTTCTTCTGTGTATTGATCCAAGAACGGAATTACTTTTCCATCTATTTTCCTAACTTCCCTGTATGGTTTTCCAGCTTCGCCCTCCAAAGCACCTTTGGTCCCTTTAACCCAAGTTGCCCTGATATCGTCCGGCATGTCAGCATTCCAATCGGGATCGGTATAGGTGTAAGCATTTAGGTGGTACAAAGTTACGTTCTTCATCACATCAAATCCCTGCGCAATTGGCATAGAATAATCCTCTTCGCCAAGGTGCCATTTTCCTGCAAAAAAAGTATTATAGTTTTTACGTTTTAATAAAGATGCCAATGTCCATTCGGCTTTAGGCAGTCCTCCTCCATCCCCGGGGAATGCAACTGTTGTCATACCGCTTCTATTGGGTATTCTTCCGGTTATCAAAGCTGCTCTTCCCGGCGTACAGCTTGGCTGTCCGTAAAAGGACCAGAACTGCATTCCTTCATTTGCCATGCGGTCTATGTTGGGCGTTGCGGCTCCTCTGGCCTCCCCGCCGCCATAAGGGCCTAAATCACCCCATCCGGTATCATCTGAGAGCAGGATAATAATATTGGGGCTTTTTTTGGTCTGGGCATCCATAACGGCGCACGTAAATAACGACAGCACCAATACTACTAGTAGATGTTTTCTTTTTTTCATAATAAGAGATTTATAATTATACAAGAGATTAAGTTGGTATCCTGAAGAAGCTGCTTTTATAAAACTGATTAAAATTTTATGCTGAAGCCGCCACTTATTTGAAGTAATTATAAATTTAAGGAAAGATCCTACGCTGAATATCCGAAGATGCTGTAAAATGGTTGCATTTTATAATTTGCAACAATAAAACAAAAAGTGCAACCATTTCGATCCGCAAAAATCAAATCGTTAATCACAATCTGAAAAGATTAGTGCATACAGAGGTGGATCAAAGCAGTATGAAAAAATTTGAAATCAGGGACATAGGAGAAAACAGATGGCTGGTCTCCCACAACGAGCAGCCAAAATTCAGGTGGCCTTTGAAAATAAAAAATGCAGAGAAAACAGGACCATCAAAGGGCCTGCCGATCCAACGGGCAATCCCGGGGAAGTGCAGCTGCTGGAGAAAATGCAGCAATGGCTGCGGCGGTACCACTCCCAGAAAACCGATGGGGAAATTCAGGACTAATGCTCTGATATAGATTATCGATCGATGCTACTCATAGCAATACAAATGGATTGTAAATAAGCAGTCATAACCTGCACCGCTGTTATGCATAAGCACAGTTTATTCAAACAAAAACTGCCTGTTGGCTTCCAGGGCAGCGACAAGGTTCATGCTCAGGATCTCCCCAAGCAGGGATTTGAGCTTTTCAAAGGAGCTGGGCTTGACCGCGTAAAATGCGGCGCCCATCTGCCTTGCCCTTTGGATATTCTCGGGATCGCTGCTGGTGGAAAGCATCACCACATTGACTTTTTTTAACCCGCCCTTATGGTTTCTGATTTCCTCAAGGCATTCCAGACCTGATTTTCGGGGCATATTGATATCCAGGAAAATAAAATCGGGAAGCTCTGCGCCGGAAAGCGCAAGCAGGTTATCGATGAGCTCCACACCGTCCTGGGCTACCTTAAGGACCACACCGGGATCAACTTCACGGATGGCATCGGTAAAGAAATCCCTGTCGTCACTGTCGTCATCGGCTAAATAAATAGATTTCGGGGCACTATGCACACTCACAGCCATAAGCAATAAAATTTATATCAAACCAAAAGTGATGTATCAAATGCAAAATGATAGGCTCATTTACAGCTCAGGTCAGTTGAAGGATAAGGAAATTATTCCATCCATTAGATTGGGGAAATACAAATATAATTCATATTTAGGAAAAAACATCTTAAAAAAACAGCTTTTTACATTTTGTTAATGAGCCCTTTCAGCGAAAAATCAATGTTTACCTGCACAGTACTTTCCATGTAGGCAGGCTGCTGCCGGGGGAAAGCAGAGTCGCTACATTTCGCAAACTTTTCCTTGCGAAGTTCGTATCTAATTGGAAAATTCAATACCGTTCATACTGCCTGCAGTGCATACAGATAGATTAAAGGCACAAAATACCGCAATACGGTAGTTTTGCAAAAACCGACTTAATTTTGTAATTTCCAAGTCAAAAGATATAAGGCATTTCACACCTGGCTTTCCAATATTTGCATCACAAATGCTTTTTGCGAGAAGGGCTTAAAAAATAAAATTTCTTACTTTTACAAAAACTAATGCTGTGCCAATCTGCAGCAGCCCTTATAAAACCAGAAACTTGAACCATCACCCAAATACTTCAGACTTTTACTTTCTACAAAATGGTGGCGAAGCCGCCGGGCTCATTGGCAATATTGACTGGCAGCGCCATACTTTGGGCCCTGTTGAGAGCTGGCCGGAGAGCCTCAAAAATACCATTGCCACAATTGTGTCCTCCAAGTTCCCGATGTTCCTCTGGTGGGGCGATGAACTAATCCAGTTCTACAATGACGCCTACCGTCCCAGTTTTGGAAACCAAGGAAAACACCCCAAAGCCATGGGCCAGAAAGCCGTAGACTGCTGGCCGGAAATATGGGATTTTATACATCCCCTGATCCAAAAAGTGCTGTCGACAGGAGAAAGTGTCTGGTATGACGACCTTTTGCTGCCAATTTTCCGAAACGGCAAAATGGAAGACGTGTACTGGACTTTCAGCTACAGTCCCATAAGGGACGACCAGCGGCAGATCAAGGGTGTGCTTGTAATCTGCAATGAAACCACCCAAAAGGTAAACAACATCCTGCACCTGCAGCAAAGCAGCGACGAGCTGGAGTTTGCCATTAATGCAGCCGAATTCGGGACCTATGACCTGGATCCGGCCACGCGCCGCTTCTCTGCCAATGCAAGGCTAAAGGAGTGGTTCGGGCTCAAGGCCGATCAGCAGGTGCAGCTGGACCATGCCCTGGAATCTATCGCAGAGAAGGACCGCCAGCGTGTTACCGAATCGATAAATAATGCCCTTGTGTACGAATCAGGCGGCCGTTATGATATTGAATACACCATTATCCACCCCCATACCAAAATACCGCGCATTGTACATGCCCTGGGTAAGGCATGGTTTGACAGCAATAAAAAAGCCTACCGTTTTAACGGCATCCTGCAGGATGTCACCCAGCACCGAAATGCGGCCCGGGAGCTTCAAAAATCAAGACAGCTCACCGACCTTACCATACAGAGCATGGGCCTTGGCCTTTTCAGCGTGGACTATGACGCCAATACACTGGAGTACTCTGCCGGGTTTAGCAGGATACTCACAGGAAACTTTAAACCCGGACTGGGCAGGAAAGACTTTCTCAAGCACGTGCACCCCGATGACCTGCATCTGAGGTCCGGCGCCATCCAGAGCGGTATCGAGAATGGCACTTTTTACTATGCGCCAAGGGTGATCTGGGACGATGGCAGCATACACCATATTGCCGTATCGGCAGCCCGAATTGTAAACCCCGAGGGCAAAACAGCCCTGTTTTCGGGAACGGTTGCCGATATCACCGAGAGGGAAAACAGCCGCCTGGCCCTTGAAGAGGCGCAGTCGCGCCTTGAGATGAACAAACGGGAGGCAGACCGCCATTTTTCAAATGTAACGGACAGCTCCCCCACCGGATTATGGCTTTGCAATCCCCAGGGCAACTTTACCTATTTCAACAAGACCCTGATTGATTTCACCGGGGTTCCCTACCAGGAACTGCTGGCCGGAAAATGGACCTGGGTCATTGACGAGCAGGACTATAAAAAAACCAAAGAAGCATACCTTGGGGCACTGGAGCAGAAAAGCCATTTCGATGTCCTTTTCAGGGCACGCAAATATACTGGAGAACTGATCTGGTGCCGTGCTGCGGGCGACCCCTTCTATGATGCCCAGGGAGAGTACGGCGGCTACGCAGGGTTCTGCATGGATATGGATGAAATGATTTCCGTACGCCAGGCCGTGATTGAAAGCCAGTATAAGGTGTCCTCTATGATTGAGCAGTCCCCGGTGGGGATCTGCCTTTTTACGGGCCTTGAGATGAAAATCGAAATTGCCAATGATATCATGATCGGATACTGGGGCAAAGACCGCTCTGTGGTAGGGCTTGCCCTGGAAGAGGCCGTTCCCGAGCTCAAGGGCCAGCCTTTTACCGATATCCTGCAACAGGTTTACCTTACCGGGGAAACCTATTACGGTCATGCCCTACCGGCAGAGCTGAAGCTCAACGGGAAACTCAGCACCTATTACTTCGAGTTTACCTATACCCCGATCCGTGATTCCAAAGGCGAAATATACGGGGTTATGGACATTGCCATTGATGTTACCGATCAGGTCACTGCCACAAAAAAACTCGAAGAGACCAGACTGGCCCTTACAGGGGCCATTGAACTGGCCGAGCTGGCCACCTGGTCTCTGGATGCCGGAAATAAGGCCATCACCTGTTCTGAGCGCTTCAAGGACTGGCTCGGTTTAAGTGACAGCACCGCAGACCGTGAGGAGTTCCTGCAGCGCATCAGCGAACCCTACAGGCATAAGGTATCCGCGGCCCTGGAAGAGGCGCTGAGCGGTTCGGCCGAGCATTTTTATGATTATGAATTTGAGATTGTTAACAAAATAACCGGCCAGCACCGCATTATCCATGCCAACGCACAGGTGCAGTCCGGCAAGGATGGTCTTGTCAAGTCACTGAGCGGCACCGCGCGCGACGTGACCAAAGAGAGGGAGCTCCAGCAGGAACTTACCTTTAAGGTACGGGAACAGACCGCAGAGCTTGAGTCCAAAAACGCCCAGCTGGAGACCAATAACCATGAGCTTTCGCAGTTTGCCTATATCGCTTCCCATGACCTGCAGGAACCTGTTAGAAAGATCAGTATCTTTACCGATATGCTGCGAAACAACCTGGAGAAGAACCCCGAGAAGGCCTACTTTTATACCGAGAAGATCAGCTCTTCTTCCAGAAGGATGGAAAACCTGATCAAAGATGTGCTGCAGTTCTCAAAACTGACCCATAATTCCCAAGAGTTTGTCCCTGTAGGGCTCAATGATGTGGTCAGCGAGATCCTGACCGATTTTGAGCTGGTAATCGAGCAGAAAAATGCGCTTGTGAGCATCGGGGAACTTCCCGTTGTGGAAGCCATACCTCTTCAGATGTCGCAGCTTTTCGGCAACCTGGTCTCCAATGCCCTTAAATATACCCGGCCGGGTATCAGGCCTGAAATCGACATTACCGCACAGACGGCCGGCGAATCTGAAATCAGGCTCCATGCCCTGGATTTGAAAGCTGCTTATATAAAAATAGAAGTGCGCGATAATGGCATTGGGTTCTCCCAGGAGTATGCCCATCAGATTTTCCACATCTTCCAGCGCCTGCACTCCAACGAAGAGTATTCAGGCACCGGGATCGGCCTTGCCATGTGCCGCAAGATCCTGCAGAACCATCAGGGAGAAATTTCTGTCTCCTCACAAGAGGGGGCCGGAACTGCTTTTAGCGTTATTTTGCCTTTAGTTCATAAAAAAAATGGCGGATTATGAAAAATAATAGTGAAAATAGTATATTTACACTCCCTTATTACACATTATGACGACCATTTTTTTAATTGATGATGATGCCGATGACCGCGAAATCTTTGCGGACCTGCTGGCCGAAACCCATCCTTCAATTCTACTGCAGCAAGCCGTAAACGGGGCTGATGCCTTTGAAAAACTCAGATCTGAGAACTTTAGAAAACCGGATTTAATTTTTCTGGACCTCAATATGCCCATTATGGACGGGCGGACATTCCTGCAGCGCATTAAAATGGATCCGGACTTCGGCGATATACCCGTAATCATCTACACGACCTCCTCAAGTGATCCCGACAGGAGCTTTGCCATGGAAAACAAGGCCGCGTTTTTTCTGACCAAGCAATATTCGCTGGAGCAGCAAAGAAAAGATATTATGGAGGTAATAGGGCGTTTCTAAGCTCACAAGGTTTTAAAGAAACAGTCCCCTGAACAGGCAGTATTTTGAAGACGAAAAAAAAGGCCGTTATCTGCCTGAAGAAAATGGCCGCACAAGACAGGAAACTTTTGAAGAAACCTTCTTTATTTCTTCCAAGGTAGAAATAATCTTCATATTTAGAATATGCTTAAGCCGGGTTTGAGTTTTTCAAACCAGCCGGGTCTGCCCCCATACAATGCAGCGCCCATCTGTACTTCTTTCTGCATATCCTGAGATTCGATGATGGTGGAAGGCATGATGATGCTGATTGGTGGGACAATGTTATCATTAGCAATAACACAGAAACAACATACAACGCGATTCAAAAATAACAGGTATCATTGCATTATATCTGGATTAAATTGGCATTAGATTAACATTTCATTTTTCCCGAAAACCGTTTTTGAGAGTTAACTTTGTATTTCTACAATACAATACAATTCAATAAAATGTTCCAAAAACAATTCGTAAAGGCAAAGAACCTCTTAATTTGGGGTCAGGAAAAATTAACCAGAAAACAGTTCATCTTCCTTTCCAGTGTCTTAATCGGAATTACTTCTGCCTTTGCCGTTATTTTTTTAAAAGCCTTTGCGCACTGGGTCTATTCACTTGCAACTTATATTAACAGTACATTAAAACTAAGTTTTATCAATAGTATTTTACCCATTATTGGTATCCTGCTGACTGTTTTTGTTGTGAGAAGAGTATTAGGAGGAACCCTAGAAAAAGGAACTTCACAAATTTTATATATTGTTGCGAGAAAAGCCAGTATTATTCCCAAAAAACAAATGTATGCCCAGATTATCACCAGCTCACTCACTGTTGGTCTCGGGGGATCTGCCGGACTGGAAAGCCCGATTGTCATAACAGGCGCCGCTTTTGGTTCCAACTTTGCCCAGCAGTTCAAGTTAACTTATCAGGAACGGACCTTATTGATTGGCTGCGGCGTCGCCGCCGGTATAGCAGCCGCTTTTAACGCCCCGATAGCAGGGGTCTTATTTGCCATTGAGGTATTGCTGGTTGATGTAACCATTTCTGCCTTCACCCCTATCATGATTGCAGCCGCCACAGGTACACTGGTCTCTACAATTGTATTAAATGATGATATATTACTGGCTTTTAGGCAAAAACAAACGTTCGATTATCATAATATCCCCTTTTATGTACTAATGGGACTTTTTACCGGTTTCATCGCTGTTTTCTATGTACGGAATTTTCTAAAAACCGAGCACTATTTTGCCCATTTGAAATTTGGCATTTATAAAAAAGCACTGATCGGAGCCTGCATTTTAGGTCTTATGATTTTTATATTTCCGACCCTTTTTGGCGAAGGGTATGAAAGCATTAAAACCCTGGCTGATAAAGATCCTGGGAAGCTGCTGGAAAATACGCTCTTTGCAGATTATGCCGGTGATCATTGGGTTTTACTGGTTTTTGTGGGCTTATCAATGCTGCTCAAGGCCTTTGCTTCGGGTATTACCCTTGGAAGCGGCGGTAATGGCGGTAATTTTGCCCCTTCCCTGTTTCTGGGCTCTTACGCTGGCTATTTCTTTTCAAAATTTTTAAATCTGACAGGCCTTACCGATTTACCGGTCAGCAATTTCACTCTTGTTGGTATGGCCGGAATCCTGAGCGGGTTATTTCACGCGCCGCTTACCGCTATTTTCCTTATTGCGGAGATCACCGGAGGATATGATCTGATGATTCCCCTTATGATAGTTGCCTCTGTGAGTTTTGCTGTTTCCAAACGTTTTGAAAAACACTCCCTGGATGTAAAGAATCTGGCCAAAAAAGGAAATGTTTTTACCAGTAACAAGGACACTAATATCCTCTGCACACTGGAAATCGAGGATCTTGTCAAAAAAGATTACCTCACCGTGGAAGCCACTCAGTACCTTGAGAATGTAGCCGAACTTCTTGCACACTCAGACCAGGTGATTTTTGGCGTTGTCAGTGATGAAAATGATTTGGAAGGCCTCGTTTATTTCAATGATATACGGGAAGTAATTTTCGACAATCTTAAAACCAAAAATATCATTGTCAGGGATATTATGGTGCAGCCCATCCAGACAGTCCACCTCTTTGACAGCATGGAAACGGTGATGAACAAGTTTGAAAAAAGCAATAAGGTCTTCCTTCCCGTGCTGAAAAATGGCAAATATTACGGTTTTATCACCAAATCAGATGTACTGGAGTCCTACAGAAACAGGCTTAAATCCATGATTTTTGAATAAAATTTTGCGTTAAATACAGCTACACTTACACCAATTTCCATCTGTTGTCATTTACGCATTAAGCCTAATAATTACTAAAATTAGTCTTATCTTAGCTATACATGCCAAAAAAAGGTATTTAGCTACTAATTTTATAGATGATGAGAAAAATTACAGATTTACTCAACCTTCGGGACGGAGAAGATGACAGGGCAAAAACCTTAGAGGCCGTAAAGAAAAACATAACCTTCAAAGGGGCCAACCTTTGGATTCTGGCCTGCGCCATTATTGTGGCTTCGGTTGGACTGAATGTAAACTCAACGGCTGTTATCATTGGGGCCATGCTGATATCCCCTCTTATGGGACCCATTGTAGGTGCCGGGTTTGCACTGGGCATTTACGACTTTTCACTGCTTAAAAAATCCCTCAATAACCTGCTTATTGCAACAGTGGTAAGTCTGGTGGTTTCAACGTTATATTTTTACCTGAGCCCTTTCAAGGATGTACAGTCTGAACTGCTGTCCAGGACATCCCCTAATATTTATGATATCCTTATTGCTTTTTTTGGGGGTGTCGTGGGGGTGATTGCCGTCACAAGGTCCGAAAAAGGAAATCCTATTCCCGGGGTTGCCATCGCAACGGCGCTTATGCCGCCATTATGTACGGCTGGTTACGGTATCGCTACCGCGCAGTGGACCTTCTTCCTTGGCGCCTTTTATCTCTACTGCATCAACTGCGTATTTATAGGAATTGCCACTTTTTTAATTATTAAATATCTTAATTATCCAGCCGTTAAACAGGTAGATGAAAAACATCAAAAACGCGTAAAATATACCATCGCTTTTTTAATTACCATTATGCTGGTGCCCAGCAGTTATCTTGCCTACTCGCTCTACAGGGAACAGCAGTTTAAAAAAAATGTAAATCTTTTTATCGAAAGCGAGTTCAGCAATAAAGGGTATACTGTAGTTTATAAAAAAACCGATTTTAATTCCAAAAGTAAAAAACTCGAACTGGCTTTCCTATCAAAGCGTTTCTCCGCTTTAGAAATAAAAGATCTTACCAACAGGCTGAACCGCAACAAATACCTGGCCGGCACCCAGTTACAGATTCGACAGGACAGCACCGATCGTTTCAATGCTTTAAAAGGGGATATCCTGAACCAGATCAAAAGCAGTGAAAATGAAATGAGTCTCAAGGACGTCAAGATCATGCAGCTGGAAAAAGAACTGACCAAAAACAAATTTGACAGCCGTCAGATTTTAAAAGAGACCAGGGTGTTATTTCCCGCTATAAGTTCACTCTCCATAACCAAAAGCACATTAATCAATCAGAAGGACAGCGCCACTGCCATAACGGCTGTCATCTATGATGCCCCCAAAGACCTTAATAAGGCTGAAAATGAAAAATTACAAAAATGGCTTAATGAGAGATTATCAGTTAAAGATGTGGAACTTTTCAGGAAGCCTTAATGCTCCTGAAAAGTCTTTTTTTGCTTTTTATTGTACAGACTCAAAATACAAAACCCGGAAATACCCGCTATTGTAGAGGCGATTAATATGGCGAATTTGGCTTCATTTTGATGCAGCAGGTCTCCAAACGAGAGCAAGGCAATAAAGATGGACATCGTAAAACCGATTCCACCCAATAACCCGAGTCCCAAGACGTGGGTCCATGTAGTTGATTGGGGAAGCTGGGCAATTTTAAATTTTACCGACAACCATGACATCGCAAAGATTCCAATTGGCTTTCCTAAAAACAATCCAAGGATAATACCCAGCCCCAGATTACTGAAAAGTCCCTCTATCATCGTTGATTCAAAAGTGATATTGGTATTGACAAGGGCAAACACAGGCATAATGATAAAATTGACAGGACGCGTGAGGGCATGTTCTAATTTTTCAAGCGGCGAATCGGTATCTTCTTCATTAGTGGGCAGCGTAATGGCTACCAGTACACCGGCAATAGTGGCATGAATGCCCGAGTGATGAATAAAATACCAGATAACAACCCCAGGAACCAGGTAAAAAAGCAGATTTTTAATCCCCATCCGATTAAAGATAATCAGTAACACAAAAAGTGCCCCTGCATATCCTAAATAGACAAAATTCAATTCTGAGGAATAAAATATAGCAATTACCAAAATAGCAATAAGATCATCGACAATAGCCAGGGCAGCTAAAAATATTTTAAGCCCTGAAGGGACTTTATTTCCCAAAAGGGACAAAATCCCCAGTGCGAATGCAATGTCTGTGGCCATTGGAATACCCCAGCCTTTTGAGGTATGCAGATCTCCATTATTAAAAAAGAAATAAATCAAAGCCGGAACGGCTACACCCCCTATTGCCGCTAAAACCGGCAGGGAAGCCTGGGAAAATGAAGAGAGCTCCCCTTCAATTATTTCCCTTTTTATTTCCAATCCTACAAGCAGAAAAAAAATCGCCATAAGCCCGTCATTGATCCACAGTAAAATGGGATATTTTAAATGCAAAGAAGATGTATTGAATCCGAGTTCTAAATTAAGGATTTCCTTAAAACCTTCCGACCACCCGGAATTAGCGATAAAAAGCGATATAATAACACAGATTAATAATATAATGCCTCCTGCTGAAGAAGAACGGAAGAAATGAGAGAATATCTTAAGGTTTATAAGTTTTGCCATAAATACAAATTTAGCTTTTCAAAACTGTCTCTGCAAATATTTAGGCTGGGCAATTCATTTTATAATTATTCTAATTTTTAGTTTTATATTAGCTCAATAAAATATTTAACAATATTAATCCGAAAGAATATAGCAATAAGGTTTAGATTTAATTTTTTTCCTAATTAAAAAGTCTGATTATAAGTATGAAGAAATATTTGATAGATACATTTATATTTAATGACACTGCCAATAAAAAACTTCTTTTGAAAATCCTGCAGTTATCCGATAAAACCGAGGCGGTTAAACTTTTTAGCCACTTAATAAATTCTCAATATAAATGGATGGCAAGAATCTTACATGATCCAAAAGCAGCACAAATGTCTTGGTGGGATCCTCTTTATTGCTTTGATGATTTAGAAAAACAATGGAGTAAAAGTCTCGATTTATGGCTTAAATATATCGCATCGAAGACTGATGAAGAATTAAGTGATGAAGTCACATTCATTGGATTTGACAATACCAAATGGGCAGTAAGTCCAAAAGATATTGCCTTACAGTTAAACTATCATTCGATTCATCACAGGGCACAAATTCAAACGCTAATTTGCCAGCAGGGAATTGAACCCGACTTTCTGGATTACATAGGGACAAAGTATCGGAAATTAACCCCATAAAACAATTAAATTGTAAATTTAAATCATCACCAGACAAGCTGTCAATCCTAATTTAATCTGGCTTGGTTTCAGTATTATTATTTCTTTGGAAAATCAATATTAGCTTTTATCTCCTCAATTTGCTGTGTATGCCTATTACTGTGGGCCGAAATGAGCAGTATGAATTGATACGCATCATAGGTGCCGATAGGAAGCACAGATACATGGTTTCGTAAGTCTTCTCTTGTGCTTTTAACAAAAGTGATCAATTTTTCACGGTTCTCTTTAAAAGAAGCAAGCGCCTCCGCCATTGTTTTATGATTCGAATTTGCCGGTTCTAAAGCCTGGAATGTTTTTGATTTTTGCGAGCGATCTTCCACGGCCTTGATTAATTGCTGATCCGTAAATTTAATTCCTTCTCTTTTTTCGGGGTTTGCCGGATGCTTTAATGATTCTTCGATCATCGCCCAAAGTACTTTTTCTGCAGCAGCAATATGTTTGACACAATCTTCCACACTCCATTTGTCGGCAGCAGGCTTAAATGTTGATTGTTCCCCGTTCAGGCTTTTTACTGCATCAAAAACCCCTGATTCGGTTTCTTTTAAAAATTGAACAGCATAATCCCTTTCCTGAGCCGTAAGAAGATTTTTTTCAGTTTTAACAGGTGTTGTTCTCATAGTCGTTGCTTTTATTTGATTAGCATTTATTTGCTGGGCATTACATGTATAACCGCTAAGGCTGATAAAAGCCAGTGTAAAAAAGGTAACTGTGTTTTTCATAAATTAAATATTTAGTTTTTTATAGGAACATTGAATAACAAATGTACTGTCCAAATTACGTTTTTAAAGGGTGTTATTCAGACAATTTAACGGGTTGATTTGGACAGCATAAAGTTTTATCTTTACGCAAAGCAGTATTTATGAAAAACTTAACCATACTTGTTCCTGACGGCGAAAATAACCTGAGCAGCATTGTTGGCGCCTATAAGATTTTTACGCGGGCTAACAACTATCAGAAAGAAATTGGAAAAAGAGAAATTTTCAACATTGAACTGGCAGGGATTTCAGACGAAGTCGGGTTCTATGGCGGATTGTTTACTGCAAGACCGCACAAAAATATAGCAGAAATCAGCAAAACCGACCTTGTTATTATACCATCGTTAAACCATAATTATCAGCAGGCTATTAAAGTTAATGGCCAATTGATAGATTGGTTAGGAAAACAATATCGATATGGAGCCAGCATTGCCAGTATATGTACCGGAGCTTACCTTTTGGCAGCATCAGGATTACTGGACGGTAAGAGTTGTTCTACCCATTGGTCAGCTGCAAATGAACTAAAGCAGCGCTATCCTAAAGTCAATCTACAAACCGATCAGCTGATCACAGATGAAAAGGGAATTTATACCAATGGCGGGGCTTATTCTTTCCTGAACCTTATCCTTTATCTGGTGGAGAAATATTACGACAGACAAACTGCCATTTTTTGTTCCAAGGTTTTCCAGATTGATATAGGCAGGCAAAATCAGTCAACTTTTATTATTTTCGAGGGACAAAAAACACATAGCGATGAACTGGTTAAAAAAGCACAGGTATATATGGAAAGCAAACCGGAAGAAAAGATCTCAATTGAACATCTGGCCGCCAGTCTTGCCATTGGCAGGCGCAACTTTGACCGTCGCTTTATAAAAGCTACTGGTAATACGCCAACAGAATATCTGCAAAGGATAAAAGTAGAAGCTGCTAAAAAATCTTTCGAAACAAGCCGCAGGACTATTAATGAAATTATGTACGAGGTGGGTTATTCAGACCTTAAAGCCTTCCGGGAGGTGTTTAGGAAAATTACAGGGCTGTCGCCATTAGAATATCGGAACAAATACAATAAAGATGTAATGCAGGGCGGATAACTCTAAATTCAACTAACTAAACTGGGTATGCTTCTTTTTGCCACAAAAAGGTAATGTTGGCTGTCTGCTTCTAATAAATCATAAAAGAAATATCTTATTTAAAATCATTTGTGAAATCAAATATTTTTTTTCAGTGCCTAGCGGGGCATCCAAACCGAAATACTAAAAAATATAGAGACATCTTCTACTTCCAGTAAGGGCCAATCTCATTTAGAAAATTATTCATCATCTCAACCATTAGTTGAATCTTAAGTTCTAATAAATGATATTAATAATTGCCGCTCGACAGAGGTTAAAAATTGACTTATTCCTGTTTATGGAAATAGAAAAAGCAACGGTGCAAGAGAAGAACATCCTCACAGCTTACCCCTCGAAAATTGGCATTTTGAAAGTGATACCCTTTATTTCTGCTTTTAGACTATTTACGTAAAAATAAATTACCTTTATCCGGCATTACCACTTTATAAGAAATTAAAATTTATTTAAGCTTTAAATCCAATCCTATGAGCCAAGAAGAATTATTGGTATTAATCCGCAAAAAAGATGAAAGAGCTTTCACCCATCTCTACGATATGTACTCAAAAAGCTTATTTTCGGTCATAAATGTTCTGGTAAAAAACCGGGAAGAAGCCGAAGATGTCCTGCAGGAAGTCTTTGTAAAAATCTGGAAGAACATCGATACATACAGCGAAAGCAAGGGCCGGTTCTACACCTGGATCCTTAATATTGCAAGGAATACATCTATTGACAAGCTGCGATCCAAAAATTTCAACAACACCCAAAAAAACCTTTCCTCGGATAATTTCGTAAATCTATTAGATGATAGCAACAAGCTCACAAACAGAATTGATTCTATAGGAATTCAGGAATTCGTAAAAAAACTGAAACCTAAATGTATCGAGATTATTGATTTGCTATTCTTTAAGGGATATACCCAACAGGAAGCATCGGAAGAGCTTGCCATGCCGCTGGGCACTATCAAAACACAAAACAGAAACTGTATCAACGATTTAAGAAATTATTTAAAGATATAATGGAAGATAAGCAATATATTGAATCAGGCATTTTAGAACTTTACGTTTACGGCCTGCTGACAGAAAAAGAGAACCTGGAAATTGCCGAACTGGCCAGAGAAAACCCCGAGGTTGAAAGTGAAATCATTTCTATAGAAAAAGCTGTTTCGGTCTTATCATCAAGCTTCTCACCTTTCCATTCGGTTGCCAATTTCGAGAAAACAAAAGCGCGTTTAGAGCTTAACCATGGTAAAGTTGTCAATATAAAATCACCATCAAACCGTTCGCAGTACTTGAGCTGGGCGGCTGCCGTATTACTACTCTTAGGTTTTGGATATCAGACTTTAGAACTGGCAAAATCTAAACAGGCAGTCTCTGAGGCTGGAGGCGAAAAAAATAAAATTGAAAGAGAATATGCTTTTTTAGACCAGCAGAATAAACAGAGTGAGAAAAACCTGAGCATTGTGAGAGACATTAAAAACACAAGCGTTACTCTGGGCGGACAATCAGTATCTCCGGCATCATTTGCAAAAGTGTACTGGAACAAAGAAACAAAAACGACTTATATCGACGCGGCAGGTCTGCCAAACCCTCCAAAAGGAATGGTTTACCAGGTTTGGTCTTTAAAACTAAGTCCGGTGCTTACACCAACAAGTATTGGTCTGCTGGATAATTTTGAAGCAAACTCTCAAAAAATCTTCGCCGTAAGCCAAACCGATTCCGCTGAGGCTTTTGGCATCACGCTGGAACCTGCAGGGGGAAGCCTTACACCTACAATGGAGCAGCTTTATACTTTAGGAAAAGTCTAATTCTATAAAAAGTCCAAACTAAAAAGCGCATATTGATCCTATTCAATATGCGCTTTTTGGGATTCAATACTATACTCTGGCGGAACTTTATCCAAACCCCTTAGTCGTAGTAAAAAAATCTAAAATCATCGTCAAATTTTGATTTGAATAGTTTCTCATGATAATAGTTTAAATTTGTGCAGCCAAAGTAGAATTTTAATGCCTGGTTTCAATAATTAGATCCTTTCGACTGATACTTTATTTGATTAAAAAGTTTAAGCTTAAGTTTTTTTAGTGTTTAACCCTTAAAGATGCTTATAAACTGTTTTTGACTAATAATTTCAAATAATCATCTTCCCAATCCACTTGAAAAATAAGATAAATTAAAGCTTAGCGTAAGTTAAAAGTTAACAGGATTCGAACACCAAAAATGGAATAGCCTACATCCTCCTTTTTTTTAAATTTCTATTAATTGAAATAATGAAAACCTATTAAAAATGGTTGACTATTTATCATTTATTGAATTTTCCGCTCTCATTCTCTGATTATCAATTGTTGCTCAGCTGAGAAAGAAAATTAGTTTACTGCTCAAGCTGGCAAGCCGGCCTGCCTTTTTTAAAATGGCTTAATGATCTCAGGTTATTTATAGTAAAAAAGCTAATTATAAAATTAATTAATAATCATATAATTATCATCAAATTAATTAGTATAACTTTACCAAATGAGGAATTGATTACTCCCATGCAGAATTAAGTAAACATTTTTTGGAAGATTATGTTTATGGACAAGCCCGTCGCAGCGTGCAGCGCAGCTGACGGGTTCTATTTTTGTATCACTTGCTTCAGAACTTTGCTGTAGGTTTGAAACTGCAGCTGATTAAGCATTTATGACAGATTGATTTTGTATTTTTCTTCTATTGGTGAAAAAGCCTTATTCGGTGCAAGTTCTCCTATCTGAAATACTTTTTCAATAAATTCAATACTTTGATCTACTGAAGTATTTTCATTTTTTAAGTGGGCTGCAAAATGGTTTGTTAATTTTTGAATAATTCTTGAACTGATTAAATCCATCTGTGCATCATCAAAATGGGTTGTTTTCTTTTTTTGAAAAGTAAATTCTGCTGATACAATATCATTTAGCTTGGATTTTAAGGCATGAATAGTCGGAGCACATTTTCGGCCGTTCACCCAGGTATTCAGTTCTAATTTCAGATCATCAATAATGGCTTCCGCAGCAGGAATATGCTGTTTTCTCTTTTCTAGCGTGTCATCAGTAATTTGAGATAAATCATCCAGATGTATCAAAGTTACACCGGGGATTTCTTCTACATTGGTATCTACATTGCGAGGGATGGATAAATCCAAGATCAATAAGGGTTTCTGTAAAGCAAGCGATGTTTTGTCAATAGTCGGATTTTGTGCTCCTGTAGCTACAACCAGCACATCGGCCTGTTGCAGTTCCTGTTTTAAATCAGCATAATCTTTTACAATAACATTCAGCTTGCTAGCCAGTAACTCGGCTTTGTTTTTTGTTCTGTTTATAAGGGCAATATGGCTGTTTTTAGTATGTTTTACTAAGTTTTCGCACGTATTTCTTCCTATTTTCCCCGTTCCGAATAACAAAATATTTTTGTTTCCAATATCCGCCACATTTCGGATAATATACTGCACTGATGCAAAAGAAACTGAAGTTGCACCAGAAGAAATTTTCGTCTCCGTTTTAACTTTTTTGCTCGCCTGAATAACTGTATTTACCAACCGGTCCAGAAATGTATTGACCAAACCTTCCCGTTTACTATTGTTAAAGGCGGTTTTAATCTGGCTGATGATTTCAAAATCACCCAGAATCTGACTGTCTAAACCTGTTCCTACCCGAAACATGTGGCTGACAGCTTCTTGATTCTTATAGATATAAGCAGCCTGCCGAAATTCTTCTACAGATCCATTGCTATTTTCGCAAAGCAGTTTGATGAGTTCATAAGGATGATGGGCAAAACCATAAATTTCAGTTCTATTGCAGGTAGAAGTAACTATTAATGATTCTATACCTTCCGCTTTGGCCTGCATCAATAAATCAGATTGCGCTTTAGTATCTAAACTAAATTTTCCTCTAATTGCTGCATCTGCTTTCTTATAGCTTAACCCTAATGCGTAAAAAGTAGTGGATCTGGACATATTAAAATTTTCCATATTTATGCTCTGCTTAAAAAGTTCAAAAAAATATTACTAACTAATTTATATATAACAACGCCAGAAGGATTTAATATATCTCTGGGAAGTAAATGGATTCAAATTGGCAATTTTATATAATTCATGCCATTATACAAGAAATCTGAGTTTCAAAATATTTATGTACTGATTGTATAATATTAAGAGTCCGGCACTGCAAATAGTAATGAAATATAAAACGCTGCCTTAATAAGGCAGCGTTTTGAGAAGAAAATTATTTTTGAACTATAGGAGTTCTCAATGATTCCAATACAGCAACGATATCAGTATAAAGTTCTGTATTTGAAGCAACACCGTTTGCATTGGCCGCAGCCCCTACATACCCTTCGAATTTTGTATAATCCGCACTGCTGGATTTTGTCCCCATACGAGGATTTTTTGCAGGATCATGAGCAGCAACCATGTTCAAACCAGAATATGTATTTACAGCATTGGTGCCTCCCGTGTTAAATGAAAAGAAATCAGTCAGATTATCTGATAATTTAGCAATATTGGTAGACTGGGTAGTTCCAGTTTCTGCCAACAAAGGGGCAAAATGTGCCTGCAGGTTTCCTGCAGCATTCGATTGAACGTCAGCAACAATTAATCCTATAGCTGAATTTACGACTTTTCGGAAACTCAAACGTCCCTGCTCGATCATCTGACCTGAATTATCGGGATCGGCAACCATTTTAGTCCCGCCTAAGCGTTCATAGATTGATGCCTTTACAGGAGGTGCTGGGGTTTCGTCGTCATTACTGCTGCAGGAAATCATAGCTGCAGATGCAGCAAGTAATACACTAAGTGTAAGTTTTGAATAAATTTTCATAAATTTAAAGGTATTAAAGGGTTAATTAAAAAAACGATTTATCTTTTGAGACAGTCTATAGCTCAAACTATTTTGATTCATGGGGCAGACTTCTTTGTTTGCTAAATTGGCTGGTAAAATATAACGCTGGGCATCATAACGTCCTTTAGCCATCAACTCTTTGAAAACTTTCTCAGAGTTTGTAATTTTATTGTTGTGGAAGTACACCACAACATTTCTTTTAACGATGATAGAGTCTGATGTCAGGCCTTTTATGCTTCTAAGGTCGGCACAGATTTTTCTGGCCTGCAGAGAATCGATATCTGATTTAAAATCGATTCTGCTTACCTGAAGATTTGGCGTATCATAAACCGGTGGTTTGGCCGTTATGATATGAAAAAGCAAAATCGCGACAAACAGCCCAAATATCCCACTAAGTATAAAGATTCCTCTTTTGATTATTTTATTAGTTTTCATAGTTCTTTTAAGTTTTTAAAATTATCTACGTGTACTTCATCGCTGCGGTTTTAGAAATAATTGAAAATCGATCAATTTAGAATCATTTTAAATACAGAAATTACCTAATAATTTAATTATAAAGCAGATACTAGAAAACCCTGGCAAGATTGAATCCAAAAAATATATCTCCTTTTGTCCAGTCGCCAGTGGTTCTTCCCAGATACCCAGCCTCATCAATTGCCTGTGAACTGGTAAAATGCATTTGGAAAACATGTCCGCCGGTTTCTAAATCAAAACCTATAGATAATGGATTTTTATAAAGAGAATTTGGCGCCCTGTTTAAATGCGCCGCATAATCCATATTTAAGGACCAGCGCTTAGCGAATTTATATCTTCCTCCAAATCCTATGGCATATTGGGAATTGCTTTGGTCTACGTCATCAACAAAGTTTTGATGAAAGAATGACGGCACAATTTCTAAAGACAGCTTTTCAGAGAATTTTCTGGAAATCAGCAGCTGCGCAACATACGTAAGCCTGTCTTTAAATTGAAGTTTAGGATACAGGCTTTCTTTTAATGTATTGTTGATAGACAAACTATTAAAGCCGGCGATAGTAACAGGAAAACCGTCCTTTATTTGAGGAAGCAACATATACTTTGTCGCAAAATCATAAGCAAATTCACTTCTGGCGGCACTTACGTTGAGTTCATTTGTTACACCGTAAATAAATTTAATCTGCGTATTGGCATTATCGAGTCCATAGAAACCTTCAAAGCCATCTTTAATAGAGCCGAATCGGTGTGCAACAACAAAATACAAATCGCCTTTTGCGGCCAATTTAGTAGATTCGAGATTAACGATTTTTAAGGCTTTGAATGCAGATGTCACTTTTTCTTTTGCAGAAGGAGTTTCTACTCCAGACAATAAATCGGTTTGGGAGAAGGTTAAGAGCGGAAATAAAAAAAATAATAGAATAAAGTTTTTCATGAGGTTAGTTTTAAATTGTTATTTGTATTAGTGTACAACTGAAGATTGGTCTATTTTAAATTCCTGGAGCAATTCGTCATATCCTAAAAAACGCCCTTTAATTTTTAGGGTTTTTCCAGATATAATATTTTGCGGCAAACGGTTTTTGAATGTCACAAATACTTTTTCGCTCATAACAATTCCATTATTGGCTTTATCAATACTTGTTACTCGTGCAGATAGTTCAATTGTTTTGTCCTGATATTTGATGTAAGCCAGAGAGTCGTTTGAAGTAAACTCTCTTTCTAGTTCGTTAACGGTTACAACATAATCGGCAGTTTCTGATTCTATATTTCTATGCCCTTTGTAGATGTAGAGGCATGCGGAAATTCCGATTATTATAAAAAGGAAAATTGTAATTAGTATTTTTTTTCTCATAACTGGTTTTTAGTATTTCAAATTATCTACGTTAAAAAATACCTATTGGATTTAAATCATTAAATATGCCTCTTGCCAAATCTGTATTATTCTTTTCAACGTATATAATTTTGAAATGCCTGATGATCCTTAAAAAAATCATGTATTTATTTATAACTAAAAACCAATCTTATGAATTTAAAAACCCTTTTGGCCATCTCATCATTAGCTTCAATCTTTGTAAGCTGTGCCAACGATGATCCAAGTACTTTAATTGACTCTACACCAATTAATGGTTTGGCAACATACAGCCAAAATGTAAAATCTATTATTGATAATAACTGTGTTGTATGCCATGCGGCAGTTCCTAAAAATGGAGCGCCGATGTCTTTAGTTACTTATGAACAGGTTAAAAATGCAGTTTTAAATCGAGGATTGCTTACACGAATTTCTTTAGAAAATGGAGATAGTTCCTTAATGCCACAGGGTGGCCCAAGATTGCCTCAAGCGACTATTGACATTATAAATAAATGGAATCAGGATGGATTATTAGAACAATAATCCAGAACAAGAAAATGAAGAAAATCATAATTATGCCAATGCTATTGGCTTCTTTTATTGTTTTTTCACAAGAGAAAATAGTAACCAAATCAGCAACAATAACCCTTGAAGCTTCAGTTCCCTCTTTTCAGCCGGTTGTGGGAACTAACAGCAGCGTAACTTTTGTTTTAAATCCCGTAACAGGAGAAGTAGCAAGTCTGGCTTTAATGAAAGGATTTGAATTTGAAATGGCATTAATGGAAGAACATTTTAATGAAAATTACATGGAAACCGATAAATATCCAAAAGCTATTTTTAGAGGGCAAATAGAAGGATTCGACATTAAAAATCTAACTGAAGATTATAAAGATTATATCATAAAAGGAAAATTAGAAGTACATGGAAAATCCAAGGATATAAGTGCCAGTGCAAAAATTACAAGATCGGGTTCCAGAGTCACCCTTATATCTGATTTTGAAATAAATGCAAGTGATTTTAACATTCCAATTCCAGCGCTTATTAAATATAAACTGGATAATAAAGTCAAAATTCAAATTATTGCAGTTTTAAAATAAGACTGCGCAAAAGTAGAATGATTTTATAAAAAAATAAAGGCGAAATAATGAAAAAAACAATACTTATTGCAATGCTGTGTGTTTGCGCCATTGGCGTATCACAAGAAAAAATGGTCAGTAAATCGGCAAAAGTTACTTTTGAAGCTTCCGTTGCTTCTTTTGAAGAAGTTAAAGCAGTAAATCGGAATGTTACTTTTGTTTTGAATCCAGCAACAGGAGAGATTGCAAGTTTAGCCCTGATGAAAGGTTTCCAGTTTAAGGTTGCTTTAATGGAAGAACACTTTAATGAAAATTACATCGAAAGTGACCAATATCCAAAAGCCGTATTTAAAGGAAAAATAGAAGGATTTGATCTTCAAAGTTTAAGCGCAGATGCTAAGGATTTTATCATTAAAGGCAAATTAGAACTTCACGGTAAATCCAGGGATATAAATACAGCTGCAAAGATAAGCAGATCACCATCAGGGGTTAGCATTTCATGTAATTTCAGCGTAAATGCCAGTGATTTTAATATTGAAATCCCAAATTTGGTTAAAAGCAAGCTTTCCAATAAAATAAATATCCAGGTTGCCGCAGTCTTAGGGGCAAATAGGCAATAACCGCCTAAACACTATCTTGAAAAGTCAATAATTTTTTATATCAAATAAATGCAGGAAGAAATACAAATTGAGCAAGGCCTTACCCTTATCCGTTTCCAGAACGAGAGTTCAGAATCTTTTTTTGCACAGCACGAAATAGGTGCCGGCCTGATACAGTTTCATTTCGGACTAAAAGGCAATGCATTTTTTTTGTCCAGTCAGGATCATTGCACTTTAGAATTGAAAGAGGAAAAATCACTGATTTTGTGCAATCTGCAGCAATCATTGCTTCAATTAGAGCTTTCTCCAAATTCATGGGTGATTTCAGTTATTGTTTCGATTGAGAAATTTCACTCATTATTTTCCGTTAAAACAGATTATATTACTATTTTAAGCCCCGATAATAAGAAAAAAAAGGATTATACCGAAGGGAACATTAGTCCTTCGATGGCTATTGTTTTGAGACAGTTGTTTCATTATAGCCTTCATCCCTCCCTAAAGAACCTTTATTATAAAGGAAAAGTATACGAATTGTTGAGTTTGTATTTCAATAAAATGGAAGATCCAAACGCAGGACAATGTCCATTTTTGATTGATGAAGATAACGTGCTGAAAATCAGAAAAGCCAGAGAAATCATTATCGCCAATATGGCCGAACCACCGGGATTACAGCAATTGGCAGATGAAATTGGACTGAACATGAAAAAATTAAAAATAGGTTTCAAACAAATTTACGGAGATACGGTTTATGGTTTTCTGTTTGATTACAAAATGGATTTCGCCAGAAAACTGCTTGACAGCGGTTCCTACAATGTAAATGAAGTGGGGCTTAAAATAGGTTACAGCACCGGAAGCCACTTTATTGTGGGATTCAGGAAAAAATTTTCCACAACTCCAAAGAAATACCTGATGTCTGTTACTACCAACTTTAAAACATCGTCGATTTTATTACAGCATAAATAAAAAATAATATTTTTCCTTTTTCTAAAAGGCAGCCAATACTATTTTTAGCATCAATTTAAACAACAAATACTTAAAGCCTGAAGCTTAAAGTAAAAAGCAAAAAAAAAAATGAAAGGTGTATTATTAGTAAATTTAGGATCTCCCGAAAGCCCGACACCAAAAGATGTAAAGCCCTATTTAGATGAATTTTTAATGGATAAATATGTGATCGATGTTCCGTATTTACTAAGAGCTTTATTAGTCCGAGGCATCATCTTAAGAAAAAGACCCGAAGAATCGGCACATGCTTATGCAAAAATCTGGTGGGATGAAGGTTCTCCCCTTGTGGTGCTTTCAGAAAGAATGCAGAAAAAAGTACAGCCTTTGGTAAACGTTCCGGTTTCTTTGGCAATGCGTTACGGAAGTATGACTATCGAGAAAGGACTGCAGGAACTGCACGTAAAAGGAGTTACAGAAGTACTGCTTTTTCCGCTGTATCCGCAATATGCAATGGCTTCAACATTAACTATTTTGGTTAAAGCAGAAGAAATCCGCAAGAAGAAATTTCCACAAATGACTTTTACCGATGTTCCTGCGTTTTACAATAAACCGGATTATATAAGGAATCTGGCGGATTCCATTCAGAAACATTTAGCCGGATTTCAATACGATCATTTGTTATTCTCGTATCACGGAATCCCGGAACGTCACATCCGCAAAACAGATGTAACCAAATCCCATTGCAAAATTGACGGGTCCTGCTGCATGACACCTTCGCCGGCACATAATTTTTGTTATCGTCACCAATGTTATCAAACCACAAAGCAAGTCGTACAATTATTAGGTCTTCCCGAGGATAAATACAGCTTAACTTTCCAGTCGCGACTAGCTGGAGATAAATGGCTTGAGCCTTACACTGATATTGAAATTGATAAAATGCCGGCAAAAGGAATTAAAAATCTGGCCGTTGTAACACCTGCTTTCGTTTCGGATTGTTTAGAAACGCTCGAAGAAATCGCCATGCGCGCCAAAGAAGATTTTGAGATAAATGGAGGAGAAAATTTCCTGGCTATTCCCTGTTTGAATGACGACCAGAACTGGTGCCAGACTGTTAGCAACTGGATTAATGACTGGGCTGAATAATGCTAAAATAGCAATAGGGAATATTGGAGCTTTCATTATTACTATATCAATTCGTCCCTTGTATTAATTTTAATTTATTTTTTTACCTCTTTTAAAACCAAAAAGAATATTAAAGCGTAAATGACTTTATAACTTAAAAAAGTAATTATGAAAACTAGAAAATTTTTAGCAGCAGCAATCCTGGCATTGGGATTTGGATTGACATCATTTGCACAAAAAACAGTAATGGTTGGCGGAGCAGCTATGTATCCTAATAAAAATATTATAGAAAATGCGGTAAACTCAAAGGATCATACCACCTTGGTAGCAGCAGTAAAAGCAGCAGGATTAGTTGAAACTTTACAAGGTAAAGGGCCATTTACTGTTTTTGCACCAACAAATGAAGCATTTAGTAAATTGCCGGCTGGAACTGTTGAAACATTATTGAAACCTGAGAATATTAAATCATTACAAACTATATTGACATATCATGTAGTGGCCGGTAAAATGAATAGTTCTGATATTGCAAAAGCAATAAAAGCTGGTAAAGGAAAAGCTTCTTTAAAAACAGTTAGCGGCGGAACTCTAACTGCCTGGATGGATGGAAAAGATTTGTACATTAGTGACGAGAGCGGCTATAAGGCTAAAGTTACAATTTCAGATGTAAATCAATCTAATGGTGTCATACATGTAGTGGACACAGTACTGCTTCCAAAAATGTAGTTTGCTGAAAATAAATTACAACTATATAAAAAGCCCTGAAATTTCAGGGCTTTTTATATAGTTACTATGCAATACAACAGTAATAGTCTATTGTATAAGAGTTTTTGATTACCATTTTATTGCCACCTCAGGACTTTAAATACTTTGTACCTGATATTTCTTTTTTTCCAAAAAATTAAGGCAGTCTCTTTTTACTTTGAGTAAAATAACATATAAAACTAAATATATTTCTGCTTCAATCCCCAACAGGACATCCAAACCAAGTTCTTAGTGCAGCTAAAAGACAGTGCCTACTTCCAGTACGCCAATCTCTTCAAATCCTCCATAAAATGGTGTGTAATCTGTCCTTTAGGGATCACAAAGCCAAATGGCGCCAATTGAAGCCAAATGGCACCATTTTTTTATTTATACTAGTAAAACGCTGACTTTATTTCATTTTTGCTATTATTTTTTCTAATTACTTCAATTTCGAAAATGAAATCTCACATTAAAACTGTTTAATAATTCATCATTATTTGTATTTTCCGCTCATTTTTTCAAATATAACTGCTGCTTGAGTGTAGTAACTAATTTACTCATTGCCTCAACCATCTCCCATAGCTTTAATCCCAAATAGCTGCTTTAAATTCTCCAATGACAAACTAGGCAAACCTAGCCCCGATAGAAGTGCAAATCCTTTTGAGCCGGAGTTCGGTTCAAAAGATTGAAACGCATAGCGGGAATAGCTCCCTAAAACATATAATAACTGGAACCTACTAATATTTCATCCGGCTAAAAAATTAATTACCGCAACCCCAAAAAACGCAGGATCTTTGATAAAAGCAAAAAGCCCGCCGGCCTGACTGCCGGCGGGCTCTGGTTTATACAGACATTTTGATTATTTGATGCTGATCGTGTCCAGAAGGTTTTCCTGATCTATGAAAGCGGCAATGTACTGCCGGGCTTCATTTCGTTTATCTATGGCAGTTTCAAAGGTATTGATATGGAACTCCTCGTCCTGGTCCAGGATATGGATGATCTCGGTATATCCTTTTGAAACCAGGCTTCCTTTGAGTCTGAGGATCGTATGCTGCTGGCGGGCATCCAAATCTTTTCTCACCTGTAGTTGTATCGCTTTTTCCATTGTGAAAGATCTGTTGGTTTTTATGTCATATTTTATTCAAATTTAGTGATTTTGATTGTACGCAGATCTGCTGATGCGTCAAAAAAATGGGAGTCCGAAAAATGAAAACCTTGCAAGGCCCATACAGCAGATTTTTCATCTGTTTTAAATTTGCGGCAAATAGTTGGCGTATGCTGTTCTTAAAACAAAAACGTAGAAAAAAGAGCCAGGGCACGTTTAAGTCATAAATATAATATCAAACCCAAACTGCTTTCAAAGCTACAATCTCAAAGCATCATTCAACTTTTATTACTGCCGGCGGAGTCCATTTTCCATTTACTACTTCCTGCTTTGGCCAGTAAGTGCGAAGATAAAGGGAAAAATCCCCCTTTTCCACTGCAGGAAGCCAGTTGTTCTGCCTTTTTGCCTCAGTTGGCGCTGACTGGACATAAATCGTGAGCGAACCGTCCGGATTATATGCCATTGTCTTGTTCTTTGTCCCCAATGAATATCTGTTGAGCTTGTTGATTTCAAAAAAGTGATGCTCGTTATATAATGTAAGTGACCAAAATCCATTAACAGGAGGCAGCTGCCCTTTGGCAAAAGTAATTTTATATTTGTTCGAGCTGTTCAATCGGCCTCCTTCTGAATCCAGATCCTGATAAAAGTAGCGTGTTTCATTTGGGGCATTGACCAGGATATTGGATTTGGCTACTGCAGTGCGCGTAAAATAATCCGTGCCCCACGAGGCGCCGTTCGCTACCCCTGACCAGTGAAACGGCAATTGTATCCCCCAGCTGCGGAATTCCATTAAAGGTTTTATTACCTGACGCTCTGTCTCAAGCGCTGCATCGATCATCGCCTGTTTTAGTTTTGGGTCTTTCTTTGCGGCTTCCACTACAGCAAGTATCTGCTTGTATTTCGCCTCCTCGCCTGGCAGTGGCTTTGCATCTGCCAGCACAAGAGGCAGCTCGTCAAAGAATGTCTGGGGGTTTACCCATACCGCTTCTTCTTTTCCTCCTTCGCCTCCGGGAAGTTTTTTGATATTGGCCCAATCGATGGTTTTCATTTTGCCGTCATAATCAGACAAGGGATACATAACCACTGATTTGAGTACCTCCTGAATTGCTTTTCGGTCTTCTTTTGTGTCATCAAGAAAAACACGGGGCCCCACGAGTCCAGTATTGGTTGACGAACGGAAAACTTTTATTATTCCCTTAGGCACCTCTCCTTTCCAGTCCGGTCCTGCCAATAAATAAAATCCCGGCTTATTGTCGTACATCTTTCCCAATTTTGCGAAACTTTCGGTGCGCAGATCAACTATCTGGTAGACCCAAAAACGTTTGCCAAAATCAGGCACTTGCACCACAACCGGCGATTGGTCCAAAGCAAGGCATCCAATACCGTAAACCACATCCTGGTTCGGGCAGGCTATGGCACGTTCTGTCGGTATCACATAATCGGTAAGCATTGTAAACTGATTCAGCGGAGCCATAAGCAGAGGTCCTGACAAGGCCAGCTCTTTTACATCCTTGAAAGCCATGCGGCGGTTGTACATGTTTACCAGCGGCCATGCCCAAAAATAGGCCTCTTTAGCGGCCAAAGCGGCATACTCTTGAGTAATTTTTACATTGGTGTCGGGACCCGTTGGCAGCTGGCGTGCTGCCTGGGCTGGCGTTAGGCTGTCAATCCCTTTAGAATTTGATGCTTCCGCATCACTGTTTTTATTTTGGTTGCATGCCGTCAAGGCTGCAATCAAAATCACGCAGATGAGTTTCTTTTCCATAAGTTTAGCAATTGATTATTTAACCTCTTCTATATCTCCAAGTTTCCATACCCTCTCGAAAAAAGGTTTTTCCGGGCCGTAAATCCTGAATAATACTTCAAATTTTCCTTTAGGGTCCGTTGGAATCCAATTTGATTCTTTGCCTGCAGGAGATTTTGGGCCAAAGTAAATATCAACCGAGCCATCTGTATTCTTTTGGATCTCTGTCGCATTCGATGCTCTGCTTGCACGCGGCAGATTTTTGATAAGGCAATGTGTTGTACGGTCGTAGACTGTTGCCGACCAGTATTGCTTGGTTGGTACATTTGCAGGCACGTGGAGCATATAGGTTTTATCGCCGTCAAGCGCGCGGCCTTCCTTGTCTTTTCCTGCAATAAGATATATTTGTGCTGTACCCAGGCGTTTTATGCCTACATAACCGATTGAATAGGTCAGTGCTCGGGCATCTGTAGGATAAATATCAGATTCCGCATATCCCGAAGATCCCGCCTTGACGAGTTCCGGCATTGCGGGAACAGCCCATTTTGCATCAGGATTTATCGGCGGAAACCCCTTTTCAAGCATTGCTTCCAAATAGTCATGCGCACTTTTTGCCGCTGCATTCAGAATCTCGGTGGTTCGTGCATCAGGGTTATAGGCTTTCCCTTTTTCAATGCCTATGCTTTTTAGTTTATCAATCATCGCCTTATCGCGCACCAGTATAGGCTGGCTTTGCACAATGCGGTCAAGGGAGATGAAAAACCGGCTGTTGTAGGGGATGACGGAATTGTAAAGCACATCTTTCACGTCTGTATATTTTGTTTGGCCGGGATTTTTGGCTTTGGCAAGCGGATATAGTTTTAGCTGTTTGCCGTAATTGACGGCATTCACTATATCGGCATCACTGTGGCTGGGCAGGTTGGAGCGGAACAATCCATACCCCTCATAGGTATCGGCTTTCAGTACAATGTATCCTTTAGGAATATTTTCCTTATAGTCAGGCGGCAGTATCAGATATTTGCCGCCTGCGCCCTTGTCTGCCCCGTAAGGTCCTGCATCTTCAAGGGGCATCTGCCAGATATTGTCAATATTGGCGGCAAAGGAGCCTTTTTTTGCCGCAGGGACATCTATGACTATTGGCCCGGCATCCTTTGTGTTGAAAAAAAACATAAAGTAAATCGCGTCGGGATTTGGCGTTAATGTCTGATTATGCCAGTCTACGGGTTTTGACCAAAATATGATCTCATTTTGTTTCCCTTTGGTGCTGCCCAGCATTGCCTGAAGCATAAGGTCATAATTAACGGCAGGTATCCCCCATACTAAAGCTTCGATTGCGCGCTGGTAAACAATCTGTTCCTTGATGCTGGCAGGTTTGAATTCTGCCGAAACAGCACCCTCAATATCGGCTTTCTCACCGGAATTTGCTGATGGTGTTTGGTTGCATGACGTCAATAGCAGGACAAATGAAAAGACAAAAAGACTTTTTTTCATAATATATCGAATTTTAGCAGTTATATATCTTCTTCCTTAGTTATACATCCTTCATATAAAAAAGGAAACTATTAAATAATTTGTAGTGCCATTAAAAAAAATCCCTCTGATGTGGCTATTAAAATACTAAGCTTTATGAATTCTTTAAATGCATAACATATAACACTACATATCAAATAATTACATAAAAATAAACAAAATTCCTACAACTTTTATTTTTCCTTTTATTTTTTTATCTGCCTTATTAAATTGAACGGAACTGCAGAATATTACTGTCCAATTTGATGTGCTGCCGAGACAAAAAAAGGTTTATTCCTCAGAATCGGAACGCAGGTTTTAATACATAAGTAGAAGTCTCATCGACAGCGATTTCAGGTGTAAAGTTCATATCCTGCTTTGCTCTTGCAATTAGTCATACGCAAAGAAAATCTAAAAAATGCCGCAATGTTTCAATTCAACAAAACCATTGAAAATTGGACCAGATGCTTTCTGCCGGGATCATATTTTTTTTAAAAATAGGTGTTTTCTGTTTTCTTCTGACCAGTCGAAGCATATTGGTTTTGCTGTTTACAGAGCGGTTACTATAAATTGGCTTCTTCTGTTTTTCTGATGTTCCTCTTCACCGCATATCACCCCATCTGCACACTTATTGACAAGCTGGGTCTCTCCATATCCTTTTCCTGTTAAACGATTTTTGTCCACTCCATTTTTTATGAGCCAGTTTATAGTTGATTTCACTCTTCGGTCAGACAGAGAGTAGTTATATGACCCCGTCGCCCTGCTGTCGGTATGGGAGCGAATATCGAGTTTCATTGTTGGATGCTGATTCAAGACATCCAGAATTTTTTCAAGATCGAATACTGCATCAGAACGGATATCAGACTTATCGAGATCGAAGTAAATCATTTTGATTCCAAAGCATTTTCCCAAGTCGTCCCCTACTGCAACTTTGCATAGCGATTTATCTAATGCGATTGGCAGATTGGTTTTTCCGGCAGCTTTTCCAATAGTTATATTTAACTCTTTTGTTGCGTAATCCGGTTTTTCGGCTCTTACATTATAGGTTTTGCCGCATTCTGCAGAAAAACTGTACTGCCCCGATGTATTGGAAACCGTTGAGTTTATAATTTTTTGATTTTCGTATAAAGTCACTTTTGTTTCTGGAAGCACAGCACCGTTTTCTGAATCTGTTATGGCGCCATATAATTCCTGCAGGCATTTTAACCTTCTTGTTTCCAGAAATTTATAGATATCATCAGAACCTTGCCCACCGTCTTTATTGGAACTGAAATATCCTTTTCTGGAAACGGGATCAATGATATAAGCGAAATCATCTTTAGGTGAATTGATATCATTGCCAAGGTTCCGAATACCGCTTATGGTTCCGTTGTCTTCAATCTGTCCCACAAATACATCGAGTCCGCCCAGTCCGGGATAACCGTCTGAGGCAAAATAGATTTCGTTTTCGCTGGTTGCGTAGGGAAAGGTTTCTTTTCCTTCAGTATTGATGCCTTTCCCTAGATTAATAGGCGTCCCAAAACTGCCGTTTCCGTTAATGCTGACTTTGTAAATATCCGACTGTCCAAAAGTACCCGGCATATCGGATGCAAAATACAGCGTTTTTTCATCCGGGCTCAGCGAAGGATGTGCCGTGCTGTAATTATCGCTTGTAAAGGGAAGCGCTGTTACTTTTATCCATTTTCCGTTTTCAAGTCTGGCCTGGTAAATCCTTACCAGCGTAATTTTACCAGCGTCTTTGCCTTTTTTGCCGTTGGCATAATTGTTTCGGGTAAAATAAACCGTTTTTCCGTCTTTGGTAAAAACAGGAGATGATTCGTGAAAACGACTGTTGATCTCCGATTTGATTTTATTTACTTTTAACGCGCCGCCGCTTTGGGCATCAAGATCGGCACTGTAGATATTGGTGAAGTATTCTCCGGTCCATTTGTGCTTTCGCTGCGAGAAATTCCCTGTATCTCTGGCCGAGGCAAAGTATATTTTACTATCGTAGACAAAACTTCCGTAATCCGAATATTTCGAATTGATGCCGGCATCTTCAATCTTGTAGCGGCCTGAATTGGCTCTTATTTCATCCAGATAATGGGCATCATCATTATAGCGCCCTGCTCTGGAATCGTTTTTGTATCTTGCGATGAATTCATTCATGATTAAAGTGGCTTTATCCACCTGCCCTTCTGCTTTTAAAGACTGTGCGTATCTGTAATAATATTCGGCCTCGGGCGAAGCGTTTAATGCGAATAACTCTCCGTACCATTTGGCTGCTCCCTCAAACTCAGAATTGAAATAATAGGAATTTCCGAGCCTCTTAAACAGATCTTCAGACTTGTATCCCTTGTCGGCTACTCTTTCATAGGTTTTTATGGCATCGATATAGGCATAGCCATCGTATTTTTTATCCCCCGATTTCAATTTGGAATCTTGGGCATAGCTGTCAAATGAAAAACAGATTATCGTTAAGGCGAAAAGTATATAATTTTTCATAATCATTTGTTTTTTTAGAAGAAACGGGGAGTTGTCATTTTGCCATGATTTTTAAAGAATTCATAACGTAGGAATATCTCGTGCGATCCTGAATTATAATTGTTCAGTTTTGTGGTTTCACGATCATATCCATAACCTACATACAATCCGTCAGTGATCTGAAATCCAGCCATTGCGCTTAATGAGGCGCTCCATCTGTAGGCAGCTCCGATTACAAATCTGTCAATAAACATAAAATTGGCAGAAATATCAACCTGAAGCGGCGCTCCTTCTACCATTTTGGCCAGTATAGCAGGTTTGAATTTATAATACTGGTACTTATCAAGATTAAGGACATAGCCCCCCATTAAATAATAATTGATTTTGTCCTTATAAATGGCAACATCATTATCATCGTACCTGTTGGTTTCGATAAAATTAGGAACCGAAAGCCCTATATAAGCCTTGTCAGAATGCCAGTAAACCCCTGCTCCCACATTGGGAGAAAACTTGTTCTGAAGGTCTTGAAACTGCGGGTCTCCCTGATCGGCGGGATTTAGTTTATTGATATCCAGATTGAATATATTGGCAGTTCCTTTTATCCCAAAAGAGAGCTTGAAATCAGCTGAAGTCCGAACAGTATAGGATATGTCTGCCGATATATCGTTCTGGTTGGTCGGTCCGATTTTGTCGTTTACAAGCGACAGCCCTACCCCTAGATTGCTGTTGTTGATTGGCGTATTGATCGAGAAGCTGCTTGTCTGGGGCGCTCCATCTAAGCCAACCCACTGGGTGCGGTATAATCCAAAAATACTTAAAGCGCCTCGTGATCCCGCATACGCTGGATTGATATTGATCGTATTGTACATATACTGCGTAAATTGGGAATCCTGCTGGCAGTATCCTGCAATTGCCGTCAAAATCAAAACGAACGAAAAAAACTTTGTTTTCATATGTCTTTAGATTATAAAAGGGATAAAAGCTCCCTGTATGGAATTTAATTTTTTATATACAAATAACCCGATTTCTCCTGCGTCCTATTTGACCTTTCATTCTGATATTTCAAGGTATAGAAATAGGTTCCATCCGGCAGGCGGTCACCTCTTGAGATTGTTGTCCTTCCGTCTGAATATCCCTGGAATATGTTTCTGTTTGACCCATAACCCGAGGTCTCGAAGACTTTTACTCCCCAGCGGTTATAAATCTCAACACTATTACTTGGATAGCACTCCAATCCCTGTATATGGAATTCGTCATTAATTCCGTCTCCATTTGGAGAGACAGCATTAAACACTTCTATGACACAGTTAACAACATCAACCACTGTTGGATTATCACCTAAAAAATTTTCATCGTCAGAAAGGGCATTTACTTTTGCTCCCGAAGGCGACGTCCCTTCTGCCAAGGCCTGATTAGTGACTGATCCTGCATCGATATCAGCGCGTGTAATTACATACACGGCGCTGAAATTTGTTGCATTAATCTCTTGCGGCGCTAAAGTGATCGGGCTGCCGGACAGCACTATTGCAGGCAGATTATCCGTTATCAATACATTTGTCAAGGTCGTATTCCCCGTGTTTTTAACCTCAAAATTATACCTGATTGTCTCTCCTTCTTCGGCAAATCCGTTGCTGTTCTCATCTATTACAACAGCTTTTTTTATTACCGCAATGCCTGATTCTGCGGTCAATGGGGTGATGCTGCAGGTTGGACAGAGGGGATCTACCGGACATGCGGTACATGGCAGCGGATCGGTTGATATTGCAGAAACATCATTTCCTTTAGGATCTTTTCCTATTGCTTTCGCAAGGTTGTAGACTACTGATCTATCAAGATCAGCCTGCGTTACCATATGAACGGCTGTAAATGTCACGGTATCTGCCGCACCTGGGGCTAATGAAGACAAAGGTCCTCCTGCTACAGCGGCATTATCATCAAGTACGATAATATTGTTCAATATTGTGCTTCCAATATTTATCACTGTAAAAGAATATTCTATTCTGTCGCCGATATCAATTTTTCCGTCACCGTTCCCATCCACATAGGTTCCGTGTTTGGCAAGTGAAATGCCAGCGATATTGTCTGTCGGCAAATCGGTCGAACAGCCTGCAGGATTGGTACATGAAGGATCTGGATTCCCAGGATTATTAGGATCCTCCGGTTTAGAAGGCACCTCCGCCCCCCCATTTGCTGATGCTGTGGCAAGGTTTGCAATTGTTGTTATACCTTTAAGATCTGACGCTGTCTTAACTTTGAAGCTGAAGCTCTGGATCATGTCAACTCCCAAATTGGTAGCCGTAAAAATGACTATTCCGTCTGTAAGTGTCCCCCCGCTTACATAAGTTGTATTTGCTGGTACAGCATCTCTAATTGTTACAGCGTCGATTTTGGCACTTCCTGTATTTTTAACGGTAAGCCTATAGGTTAACTCTTCATTGGCCTGCGCTTTGCCGTCTCCATCTGCATCAAGTACTGTTTTCACTAAGGTAAATACAGCAGGACAATTATCTACATTCAATGTAATTAAATTGCTTTGCTTTGAAGTGCATATTCCATTACTTACCAAAGCACTGTAAGTTCCCGCATCAGAAGCTGATGCCTCTGCTATCACATAAGAGGAACTTACAGCTCCAGTGATTGCTGTGCCATCTTTATACCACTGAAAAATTCCTGTGCCTGCTGCGCTGATTGTTGCACTGTTGCCTGCACATATTGACGCTTGTCCTGCTAAGCTGATAATTGGATCTTTTGGTAATGCGTTTATGGTTACAACTACAGCCTTGACTGCTGAACATCCCTCTGCTGTTGTTCCCTTTATATAGTAAATGCCGCTGCTGGTTACTGCATTTGCGTTGGCAAGAACTGTTGCAGCTGCAGCATCCGTGAAATAACTAAAGGCCAGCCCTGCTGTACTACCAGTGGTTACAGCTGGCAAGGTCAGGTCAACCGAGGTGCCAGAACATACTGCTGCAGGGCTGGTGATTGCTAAAACCGGTGCTGGATTGATATTTACCTGCACTGGCTTGGTATCCCAACATCCATCTGCTGTTGTTCCCTTAATATAGTAAGTGCCAGCCGCTGTGATGGCATTGGCATTGGCCAGAGGCTGTGTACCTGCCGCATCGCTGAAATAGGAATACGTCAGATCTGCTGTGCTTCCAGAGGTTACTGCAGGCAGAGTCAGGTTCACCGAGGTGCCAGAACATACTGCTGCAGGGTTGGTGACCGCTACAACCGGTGCTGGGTCGATGGTTACCTGTACTGGCTTGGTATCTGAACATCCCGCTGCAGTTGTTCCTTTTATGTAATATGTGCCCCCTGTTGCTACTGCATCTGCATTGGCAAGAGCAATAGTGCCCGCCGCATCCGTAAAATAAGCAAAACTCAGGTTTGCCGTGCTTCCAGCGGTTACTGCCGCCGCGGTAAGATCTACTGTCGTACCTGAGCATACTGCCGCCGGGCTGGTAATCACTACTGCGGGTGTTGGGGTTACAATAACAGAGCTTGTCGCATTATCAGAAAAAGTATTAACTCCATTGCTCACGGTAGCCTGCAGGCTGACAACATAAGTGCCTGCCGCCGCATAACTATGTGTAGGGGCCAGATCAGTGCTTGCCGTGGTTCCATCACCGAAATCCCAAATCAGGCCTGTCAAGGAATAGCCTGCTGCTATAGTAGAGGCGCTGGTAAATTCAAACGCATTTCCTACAAGGCACTCATTGGCAGGATACACCGAAATGTCAGCCGCCACATTCGGATTTTTGGTTATCGAAATGGCCTCACTTGCGGCTGCCGTACAGCCATAGCCGTTAGTGACTGTCAGGGCTACTGTATAGCTGCCCGCAACATCATACTGGTGCGTTGGAATAGCTGCTGAAGAAGTGCCTCCATCGCCGAAATCCCAGCTATAGCTCAAACCTGCTACCGCAGAGATTGGGGTAAAGACATACTGGTCATTTGCGTTATTGATCGCATCATAGGTAAATGACGCATCCGGCTGGGGATTGACAACGACGTTTACCGAGCTGATTGAAGAACATCCTGTGGCAGGGTCAGTCCCCTGAATATAATAAGTATCACTTGCTGCGATGGCATCAGCATTGGCCAAAGGCTGGGTACCTGCCGCATCGCTGAAATAGGAATATACCAGATTTGCTGTGCTTCCAGAGGTTATTGCCGGCAAGGTCAGGTCAACCGAGGTGCCAGAACATACTGCTGCAGGGGTGGTGATCGATACAATCGGTGCTGGATTGATGGTTACCTGCACTGGTTTAGCATCTGAACATCCCTCTGCTGTTGTTCCCTTTATATAGTAAGTGCCAGCCGCTGTGATGGCATTGGCATTGGCCAGAGGCTGGGTACCTGCCGCATCGCTGAAATAAGAATATACCAGATTTGCTGTGCTTCCAGAAGTTATTGCCGGCAAGGTCAGGTCAACCGAGGTGCCAGAACATACTGCTGCAGGGCTGGTGATTGCTAAAACCGGTGCTGGATTGATATTTACCTGCACTGGTTTGGTATCCGAACATCCATCTGCTGTTGTTCCCTTAATATAGTAAGTGCCAGCCGCTGTGATGGCATTGGCATTGGCCAGAGGCTGGGTACCTGCCGCATCGCTGAAATAGGAATACGTCAGATCTGCTGTGCTTCCAGAGGTTACTGCAGGCAGAGTCAGGTTCACCGAGGTGCCAGAACATACTGCTGCAGGGTTGGTGACCGCTACAACCGGTGCTGGGTAGATGGTTACCTGCACTGGCTTGGTATCTGAACATCCCGCTGCAGTTGTTCCTTTTATGTAATATGTGCCCCCTGTTGTTACTGCATCTGCATTGGCAAGAGCAATAGTGCCCGCCGCATCCGTAAAATAAGCAAAACTCAGGTTTGCCGTGCTTCCAGCGGTTACTGCCGCCGCGGTAAGATCTACTGTCGTACCTGAGCATACTGCCGCCGGGCTGGTAATCACTACTGCGGGTGTTGGGGTTACAATAACAGAGCTTGTCGCATTATCAGAAAAAGTATTGACTCCATTGCTCACGGTAGCCTGCAGGCTGACAACATAAGTGCCTGCCGCCGCATAACTATGTGTAGGGGCCAGATCAGTGCTTGCCGTGGTTCCATCACCGAAATCCCAAATCAGGCCTGTCAAGGAATAGCCTGCTGCTATAGTAGAGGCGCTGGTAAATTCAAACGCATTTCCTACAAGGCACTCATTGGCAGGATATACCGAAATGTCAGCCGCCACATTCGGATTTTTGGTTATCGAAATGGCCTCACTTGCGGCTGCCGTACAGCCATAGCCGTTAGTGACTGTCAGAGCTACTGTATAGCTGCCCGCAACATCATACTGGTGCGTTGGAATAGCTGCTGAAGAAGTGCCTCCATCGCCGAAATCCCAGCTATAGCTCAAACCTGCTACCGCAGAGATTGGGGTAAAGACATACTGGTCATTTGCGTTATTGATCGCATCATAGGTAAATGACGCATCCGGCTGGGGATTGACAACGACGTTTACCGAGCTGATTGAAGAACATCCTGTGGCAGGGTCAGTCCCCTGAATATAATAAGTATCACTTGCTGTGATGGCATCAGCATTGGCCAAAGGCTGGGTACCTGCCGCATCGCTGAAATAGGAATATACCAGATTTGCTGTGCTTCCAGAGGTTATTGCCGGCAAGGTCAGGTCAACCGAGGTGCCAGAACATACTGCTGCAGGGCTGGTGATCGATACAATCGGTGCTGGATTGATGGTTACCTGAACTGGTTTGGCATCTGAACATCCCTCTGCTGTTGTTCCCTTTATATAGTAAGTGCCAGCCGCTGTGATGGCATTGGCATTGGCCAGAGGCTGGGTACCTGCCGCATCGCTGAAATAGGAATACGTCAGATCTGCTGTGCTTCCAGAGGTTACTGCAGGCAGAGTCAGGTTCACCGAGGTGCCAGAACATACTGCTGCAGGGTTGGTGACCGCTACAACAGGTGCTGGGTTAACCGTCACCGCTACGTTCTGGATTACAGAACATCCCTCTGGAGTGGTTCCTTTTATGTAATAGGTGCCTCCTGCGGTTACTGAAGACGGATTGGACAGCAAGGTGGTGGCTGCCGAATCGGTAAAATAAGCGAAGGCCAGCCCGGATGTGCTTCCCGCTGTTACGGACGCGGCGGTAAGGTCAACCGATGTCCCTGAACATACTGCTGGCGGGTTGGTAACAGCTACTGTAGGTATTGGATTGACGGTTATATGCACCGGACTGATCGCATAACAGCCCTCTGGTGTAGTTCCTTTGATATAATAAGTACCCCCTGTTGTGACTGAAGCTGGATTAGAAAGTAAAATACTGCCTGCAGCATCAATGAAATAAGTAAAGATCAGATTTGATGCACTTCCCGTTGTAACTGTCGGTTCTGTCAAGTCAACTGAAATACCTGAACATACTGCTGGCGGATTAGTAATGTTTACAGCTGGTATAGGATTAATAGTTACCACTACATATTGCATTGCTGAACATCCTTCTAGTGTTGTCCCTTTTATATAATAAGTGCCGCCTTCTGCTACTGCCTCGGGGTTGGCAAGGACTGTTGCAGCTTCAGCGTCTGTAAAATAAGTGAAAGTCATATTTGCGGTGCTTCCAGCAGTTATTGAGGGCGCGGTCAAATCTACTGTTGTTCCTGAACATACTGCTGATGGATCGGATGTTACCACTATAGGAGTCGGATAAACCGTTACCGTTACAGGCTGGATTGATGAGCATCCTTCTGGTGTTGTTCCTTTTATGTAATAAATGCCGCTTGTCGTTACTCCTTCTGCACTGTCAAGTACTACAGTGCCTGCGGCATCTGTAAAATATGTAAAGTTCAGATTAGGTGTGCTTCCTGCAGTTACTTCTGCCGCAGTAATATTTACGATAGTGCCCTCGCATACTGGTGCAGGATCAGTCACACTTACAACCGGTATTGGGTTAATAGTTACCTGAACAGGACTGATTGCAGAACATCCCTCTGGTGTTGTTCCTTTTATGTAATAGGTGCCGCCAGCTGTTACTGCATCTGCATTAGCAAAAGCTGCAGTGCCGGCTGCATCTGTAAAATAAGCAAACGTCAGGTTCGATGTGCTTCCTGCCGTTACTGCCGCTGCAGTCAAGTCCACCGAAACACCTGAACATACTGCTGGCGGTGGCGTTGTTGTTACTGTGGGAGTCGGATCAATTGTTACAGTGACAGGCTCTATTGCTGAGCATCCTTCTGATGTCGTCGCTTTTATATAATAAATGCCGCTTGCCATTACTGCATCTGCATCGTCAAGGACTATTGTGCCTGCGGAATCTGTAAAATAAGTAAAGGTCAGATTGGCTGTGCTTCCAGCTGTGACGGACAGAGCCGTCAAATCAACTGTGCCCGAACAAACCGCTGGCGGGTTGTCAATCACTAAAGACGGCGCTGGGTTGATCGTTACCAGTACCGGAGTAATCGCAGAGCATCCTCCCGGCGTTGTTCCCCGAATATAATAAGTGCCGCTTGATGTCACAGCGTTTGCATTGGCTAAAGGCTGCGTGGCAGCCGCATCACTGAAATAAGCAAACGACAGCCCCGCTGTGCTGCCTGCTGTTATATCCGGCGCTGTCAGATCAACTGCTGTACCCGCACAGGCTGCCGATGGGCTGTTGACAACTACAAACGGTGTTGGAGTTACGGTTACCTTCACGGGACTTATCGACGAACATCCCTCAGGCGTTGTTCCCTTAATGTAATAAATGCCGCTTGTTGTTATGGCATCTGCCCCATCCAAAGTTTGCGTCCCATCCTGATCAATAAAATAGCTATATGCCAAATTAGCGGTACTGCCAGAAGTTACTGCTGCTGCTGTAATATCTACTGTAGTGCCCTCGCATACTGCTGGCGGATTGTTAACTGTTACAACAGGCAGCGGATTGATAGTTACCTGCACCGGACTTATCGCAAAACATCCCTCGGGAGTTGTTCCCTGAATATAATAAGTACCTCCTGCTGTTACTGCATCTGGATTGGCGAGGGCCACCGTTCCTGTGGCATCTGTAAAATAAGCAAAGGTAAGATTTGATGTGCTTCCCGAGGTTATTGCCGGTGCTGTCAAATCAATAGGAGAGCCTGAACATACTGCCGCCGGATTGGTAATGGTTACTGCAGGTGTTGCGATTACTAGAACAGAACTCGTGGCATTATCGGTAAAAGTATTTACGCCATTACTGACCGTAGCCTGGAGATTTACAACATAAGTACCTGCTGCCGCATAATTATGAATTGGATTCAATGCAGTACTTACTGGTGCGCCATCGCCAAAATCCCAAATGAGACCTGTTAGCGAATAGCCCGATGCTATGATAGAGGCACTTGTAAATTCAAACGCATTTCCAATAAGGCACTCATTGGCAGGAAACACCGAAATGTCTGCTGTCACATTCGGATTTTTGCTTATGGAAATAGTTTGAGCTGTGACGTCAGTGCAGCCATTGAGATTGGCAGCGGTAAGCGTTATAGTATAGGTGCCCAGTAAATCATACTGATGTGTTGGAACAGCTGCAGAAGAAGTTCCTCCGTCTCCGAAATCCCAGCTATAAGTAACATCTGCGGCGGTAGAGATTGGTGTAAAGGTATACTCGTCATTTATGTTATTGATTGCATCATAGGTAAATGAAGCATCAGGCTGCAGGTTGACTTCTACAGCTACTGGGCTGATTGAAGAACAGCCCGTCGCAGGATCAGTTCCCCTGATATAATAAGTACCGCCTGCTGTGATTGCAGTTGCATCAGCCAAAGGCTGCGTCCCTGCTGCATCGCTAAAATAGGAATAAGTTAAACTTGGTGTGCTTCCTGAAGTCACAGCTGCTGATGTAAGGTCTACGGCTCCTGGTGAGCACACTGGTGCCGGATTGGTAATTGCAACAGTTGGCAACGGGTTTATAGTTATTGTTGCTGCAGCGCTAGACGGACACGGTGCAAATGAATATGAGGCAACAACATTTACAGTATATGTACCTGGAGTACTTGCCGCCAAATCAATCTCACCGCTATTGGGATTTATAACCAGACCGGCTGTTGAGGTGAATGTGAATGCATGTGATGCGCCGAGAAGATTGGATCCTGTCAGCCTGTGGCGGCGCAATACGGGATCTGGAGGGGCTGACCATGTGACTATCAGATCTGGCAATACTGTTCCAGATCCGCAGAAGGGACCGCCAGGATATGTCAGACTTGTATCTGCCGGCGCCAAGTTGCTTACTGCCACCGCTTTTATGGCTGAATCGCATCCTGTAACAGTATCTGTTCCTTTTATATAATACGTGCCTGGAATTGTGACTGCAGCGGGATTGGCCAATGCGATAGCACCTGCGGTATCTGTAAAATAGGTAAAAGTCAAATTTGCCGAGCTGCCAGCGGTTACCGCAGGCAAAGTGAGATCCACAGCAGTTCCTGCGCAGACGGGATCAGGGTCAGTGATTGCTAATACTGGAATGGGATTAACAGATACAGTCACAGCCTTGATTGCGGAACATCCTGCCGCATTTGTTCCTTTTATGTAATAGGTTCCGCCAGCTGTAACTGCACCAGGCGCACCAAGTGCAATTGTCCCTGCAGCATCTGTGAAATAAGCAAACGTCAGGTTTGGAGTACTTCCAGCAGTTACTGCCGGAGCAGTCAAATCAACTGAAGTCCCCGAACATACTGCCGCAGGAGCATTGGTAACTAATGTGGGAGTCGGGTTAATTGTTACAGCCACACCCTGTATTGCCGAACACCCAGCTGCAGTTGTTCCTTTAATGTAATAAGTTCCGCTTGCCGTCACTGCGCTTGGCGAAGCGAGAACTGCTGTAGCAGCCGCATCTGTAAAGTAAGTAAACGTTAGATTTGCAGTGCTTCCAGCAGTTACTGATGGTGCAGTAAGGTTAACTGATGTACCTGAACACACTGCTGGCGGAGCCGCTGTTACCACTGTAGGGCTCGGATTAAATGAAACTGCTACAGCCTTAATTGCCGAACATCCAGATGCAGTTGTTCCTTTTATATAATAAGTCCCCCCTGCTGTTACTGCACTTGGCGTATCAAGAACTGATGTTCCTGCTGCATCAGTAAAATAAGTATAGGTAAGGCCTGCTGTACTTCCAGCGGTTACTGACGATGCAGTCAGGTCGACTGGTGTGCCTGCACATACTTTAGGCGGGGCCGCTGTGACCACTGTTGGAACCGGATTGACCGTTACCGTTACAGGCTGGATTGCGGAACATCCTGCTGCAGTCGCAGCTTTAATGTAATAAGTGCCACTGGCAGCAACTGCATCAGCATTGGCAAGAGCGGCTGTGCCGGCTGCATCAGTAAAATAAGTAAATGCAACACCTGCTGTGCTCCCTGCCGTTACAGCTGCATCTTTAAGATTTACTGTACCAGGCGAGCACACTGTAGCAGGATTGTTAATAACAATTGTTGGCAGGGGATTTAAAGTTATCACTAAGCCGGCGGTGTTGGTAGTATTGCAAGGCGCTCCAACAGTCACTGCACAAGTATAATTATTTACTCCTGCACTAAGATCAGTGTAGCTGACAGCCGGACTTTTTAAATTTTGATTTCCTGAATTGATACCTGGACCAGTCCATAAATAGGAAGTTGCACCAGATATATCAACATCTAATTGAATGGTGCCTGAATTTAATTTGCATAATGTTGGATTGTTCAAACCATTTGCAGAGGCTGTCGGTGCACTTGCCACACCAATTTGTGCTGACTGTGTTACAACATTTCCGCATCCATCCTGTACTTTGAAATAATAAGTTCCTTTGCTTAGTGCTGTAAACTGATTTGAGCTTTGAAAAACCCCATATGTTGTCCCTCCGTCTCTACTTAAAGCATACGACAATGCATTATTGGGAGCTGGTGAAATACTGGTGGCAGTAATTGTAAGTATTCCGTCAGCTGCGCCGTCACTGCAGACAAAACCTCCAGTACTGCTTCTGTCTACCTTGACAGTATTGCTTGCGTCATAGGTAACCGTTTCAGTCAGTACATTGGTATTGCCTCCCTTAATGCGCAGTCCGAAAACGTAGGTGCCGTAATTCAAGCCATTAAACGGGAGTGATGCCGTTGTACTGGCTAAATCTCTTACCTGCCCCACATTTGAAGGCCCTGAAACGATAATGACCTGATAAGCACTGGCTACATCGAAATTACCTTTCATTGTATAATTAAAACCTCCGCAGACCGGTGTCATTGTGCCGGCTGAAAGGGTTGCAACATACCCCTGTACAACTGCATTCATGGATTTCGTACCGCAGGGGCCTGTTATGCTAAGCGTATAATTCCCTTTTGGCCAATATCCAGCTGGATCTGTCGGATTTACTCTTGGAAGTGTAGCATTGCCTGTCGAATTTAATGTCACGCTGCCGGTTGTTCCTAAGGGCACCAAAGGATTGCTGGATGCTGTTACAGTATAAGTCAGTACATCCCCTATTTGATAGGGAGTATTGGAAAGGATCAGCAAGCCATATCCCAGCACATTCAAATTAGGCTGTACAGCTGACAAAAATTGTGAAGGTGTAAATGAAGGCTCAGCGGGAATAATTATTTGAGATGAGGGATTACCTAAAAAATTTCCAGTTGTATTTCCCGCTGCATCAATATAGGTAAAATTATAAGTGGCTCCTGCAGTAAAACCGCTTAAGGTCGCAGGAATACTTGACAATGTCTGTGTAATTACATCGGAAGGATCGGCAGTATTGGTAAAAACCATATCCATCGGAAGGCAGGTCAGCAAATTGGCTCTAACGCTCAGTAAGCCAGTTCCTCCACAATTAGATGTAGTTATGGTTCCTCCATTATATACGTGCCTGATTGGAAATTCTTTTGTGTTGCCGCACTGATCCATCAGTACTACCCTCATATTATTAATGTCTGCGTATATGTCTTCACGGGTAGCTGCGAGCGGCATTTTAAAACTTATAGTCTGCGGTGAAATACCATCCGCTCCTACGGTAGCATTTCCGTCTGTACCAATTCCATATAACTGGCCCTGAAACTTTATTTTCCAGCTAAACAATGCTGCATCAGCAGCAGAGATAACAGTACTGTTCGAAATATATTGAAAACCAGCTTCCACCATTATGATTATCGGTGATGAACAGGCAGAAGTCTGGTGTTTAGGATACGCATAGCCTATTCCTAGTTTAAAATCGTTTACAGTTACGGTAGGATTGGTGACAGCTGTTGATCCAGTGACAGTTTGTCCGCAGGCATCTGTAGCACTTACAATGTAACTGCCTGCAGGCTGTGCATTAAAAGCAAAATTAGAAGCGCTTACGGCACCGCTATCCTGAATTATTGAACCAGGAGAAGACTGCAGTGCTATCTTGTAGGTTATCGGTAATTTACCGCCTGTAACCGTAGTTGTTAAAACTGCAGATCCTCCAGAACAGCTGGCAACTTTAGTTGGCGTCGCAATGCTCATCGGCGTATAACCGTCTGAAACTGCTATATTTGCGCTGGTAAAAATTGTTCCTGTACTTGTATTGCGCCCTTTAAGCGTGTAAGTCCCGGTGGAAAGAGCCTCAAAAAGAGGGTTAGTCGTAAATTGAGCAGGATCATTTGGAATTGGTGCAATCACAACATTATTTTTAAGCAATTGATACTGGGGAGAAGTCCATCCTGCATTGTTGCTGGCCGTGATAGTACCTCCGCCCAGACAGCCGGTTGTACCTGGAGTACCCGATACGGTTTGTGCAGAGGAAAAAATACTTAGAAAAAAAATTAAAATTAGAGTTAATGTAAATTTCGATTTCATAACTATTTTTATATTAAATTATAAACTTTACCACTCAAGCAATCAGGATATCCTTTAAGCAGATATTGGGCAGGCTTGATCACTCCTTGCTAGCTATTATCAACTAACTGCGAAGAAAAATCTACCAAAATATCATTGAAGACTTAAAAACAATCATCTATTTCAAAAGCAGACTGCTTATCTAACCTGATTCAAATTTTTAGCTGATCAGCAATATCTTACCTTCCAATACTCTAAATTTTGCGACAAACTTTATATTTATCACTGTTTAATTTTATTATTTGGAATCTGGCTTGGGCAATGAAAATTTAACTAGACATTTTCCTTGGCAGTTATTCATTATATGGCATTAAAATAAGTACCACAACTGCAAAAAAAATAAAGCCTTAGATCATGTAAAGCACATATTAATAGTACGGGCAAATAAAAAGTGCGAATAGGAATAAATTCAGATGGCGGAAAGAAGATAGAATATGATGTAAGACGACGCAATCAATTTTCTAAATGACAGTGCTGCAATTTTTTGAATTAAAGAACGTTGCAGTACATCTGCGCAATATCTTGCATTATCATATATAGTTAAGGCTACAATTAAAGTAAGTAAGCAATTATTATATTTTTTTTATACAATAACGTTATTTCTTACAAAAGTAAACAAGTAGATAAAAAAAAAACTGTTGCAACAACAATTTCATGTTGCAAATTATAAAATGAAACAATATTTAACATAACTGCTTAGCAATAAAAAAACTAATGCTTTAAGCTTTAAAGCATTTAAGACTCTAGTAGTTTTCTTACAAAAAATCATAGCAAGGTGTTTAAAAAATAATATTGAGGCATAAAGCGAGATTAGTATTCATTTTTTAATGATTTTTAAAATTTCATTTTCAAATGCAACAAAATCAATTAAAATGACACTTTTAGGTTCTGTCGTATCTATCAAAATCAAATCTAAGAATTTAGGGGATATAAAAGTTAACCCGCCAGCATACAGAATGATTTAAATATAGAGATCCCGGTCTAATCATCTGATTCTTCCGAAGCATATGCACAACTTCAATTCCGTTTAGAGTTCTTTTTGCAGATTAAAAACTTTTAAAACCTAATTCGTTTTTTATCAGCTATTTGACAAAACGATAGTCCTGTTCGATAATAGAGCCAAATAAAGACAATTCTGGCTTAATGGCAATAATCTTCTCGAATCCTACATAATATTTGTAGAATTGTATATTAGTTTACTGCCATAAACCAATTTAGTTTCTATAATTTTTACATCAATCCTAACAGAACATCCAAACCAAATTTATAAAGCCAATGAAAGACAGGCACTACATGTAGTAAGCTAATTTCTTTAAATCATCCAGAAATGATGTTGTAATTTGTCCTGTCGAGGTCACAACGCCAAATGGCGCCAATTGAAGACAATTGGCGCCATTTTTTATTTATTTTTACTATATAATCAACTTAAAATAATTTTTTCCTTTACTTTCTCTTTTTGACTGAAATTAAATTTTTACTACAGACGGAGGCGTCCATTGATTTTTAATAACGGACTGCTTTGGGCCGTAGCATCTGAAATATAAACAGAAATCATCTGCAGGGCTTGGCAGCCAATTGGCTTTTTTGTCCCCTTCAGGCTCCGCATGCTGCACATACAATGTAAGGGAACCATCGACATTGTACTTTAAATCCCGGTTTTTGGTTCCAACCGAATAGCGTTTTATGACATTGGGATAGAAAAAGTGATGCTCGTCATAAAGTGTAAGAGACCAGAAGCCGTCTACAGGCGGAAGGTTACCTTTTGCAAATGTCAGGGTATACTGTTTAGAACCATTCAGTCGAGATCCTTTTGAATCGAGATCCTGATAAAAATACTTTGTTTCTTTACCTGCATTCACCAGTATATTGGATTTTGCTATGGCTGTACGGGTGAAATAATCCGTTCCAAAAGCAGCACAGTTATCGGCAGTGGTCCAGTTCCCTGGAAGAGGTATTCCCCAGTTGCGAAATTGCAGTAATGGATCAACCAGTTCTTTGTCCGCTTTATGGGCTTCATCAATCATCGCTTTTTTCAATGCAGGATCTTTCTTTGCTGCTTCGATCACCGACAGTACCTGTGCGTAACGAGCTTCCTCGCCGGGCAATGGAGGAGCATCTTTCAATACAATAGGAAGCTGATCGAAAAAGGTATCTGGAAAGACCCATTTCGTTTCTTCAGATCCGCCATCTTTTGTCGGCGAACCTAAGGATGGAAGCCTACTCCAGTCCTGCTGTTTCATTTTTCCGTCAAATTTATCCAGAGCATAGACATCAATAGAATTAATTATGGCCTGGACTGCATTTTTATCTGAGGGCGTATCATCCTGAAAAACTCTAGGTACAATAAAGGCTGTGCCTGTTTTGCTGTAAAATACTTTAGTGATTCCTTTAGGCACCTCTCCTTTCCAGTTAGGCCCCGCCAGCATGTAAAACCCTGGTTTTGTACCATACATCTTCCCAAGCTGGGCAAAAGCATCTGTGCGAAGATCCACCACCTGATATACCCAGAAACGCTTGCCAAAATCCGGAACCTGTATCACGACGGGAGTCTCATCAAGAGCGGCAATAGCAGCTCCGTAAACCACATCCTGATTTGGACAGGCAACCCAGCGCTGTTCAGGCTTAATATAATCATGCAACATTGCCAAAGAATTTAATGGCGCAAATGGCAGTACGCCATTCATAAGACCTACTTTTGGTGACTGCTTGAACGCAAGACGTCTGTTGTAAATGTTTTCCATTGGCCAAGCCCAGAAATAGGCATCTCTTGCGACCTGTCTTGCATAAGATTCTGTAATCTTTACATTTACATCGGGGCCATTCGGTACTGAATCCGAAAATTTGCCTGAAACATCAGCATCAGTTTCTGCAGAAGATAATGTTCCATTTTTATCACTTTTATTCTGATTGCACGCTGTCATTGCAAGAAGTACAATGATTAAAATCAATTTGTTTTTCATCTTTTAAAATTTAAAAAATAACTATAGCTTATTTAATTTTTTCTACGTCATTTAGTTTCCACCTCTGATCATACAGCTTTGGAGTTGGGCCTTAAAAGCGGGCTAAAATTTTAAATTTCCCTTTAGGGTCCGTTGGAATTCAATTTGATTCGCCGGATTCAGGTGCAGTTGATTTTAGCAAAAGCATCAACCGCTAGTTGAAAATGTACTGCCAGCATGCACCAAATGGCAGATTCTATTCCTCGTTGATACAAAATCTGTTCCTGAATATTATCGTGCTTAAAATCTGGAATTGCCGAAACCTTACATAATCTACTAAAAAATAAACAATTTCAAATTATTATACAGTTTAAAGCTACAATATTTTTTTTAAAATACATTAACTTTTATGCACAAGTATAAAAATCAACAACATTAACTAGAGCTTCTCGTCCAAGTATCGTTTTTGCTTATGTCAAGTCATGGCAATTTTTGCTCTGGACTTGGTACTATCATGCCACAAAATGTTAATGAGAATATTAAATAAGTTCAGCAAACCATTCAACTACACATATGTACACAAAATATCGGGAAGACTTATCAAACCATAAAAAAATGAAAAAGATTTATTTAAATACAAGATTGTAATTTATAGAGCCATAGAAAGACAATTTTACCTTAACTTAAAACATTCTTTCAAAATCCTCGATAATAGTTGTAGAATTGTATAGTATTTTATAGAAATAAATCAATTTTTAACCTCAATCGAACGACATTTAATGAGTTAATTAAATATTTTTTATCTTCCAGAAAATAGGCAAATTAAATGTCCAATTCAATTACTTTCTGATTGGATTAAAGCAATATGAAAACACTAGTATCCTTACCAAATTTTAATTTGAATAATCTACGAATTATTATATAATTTTACTAAAAACTGGCTCACTTTCTTCAGGAAGTAATAAATTTTATTGTCAAAAATTTTTTCTAAACCTTTATATCTTAATAAATATAAATATATAGATGTTTTAACATTTTTTAACTTTTAACCCTTACAATACATACAAACCGCTTCCAAATAAAAAATCAAAATAATTATCTTACAAATTCACTTGAAAGTAAGCCAATTTCTTTAAATCATTCATAAAATGGTTTGTAAATTGTTCAGTAAGGGTCACAAAGCCAAATGGCGCCAATTGAAGATAATTGGCGCCATTTTTTTATTTACATTGGTAGATAAACTAACTTTGAATCATTTTTTTGTTTTATTTTCTTTTTTTTAGAATCACGTTAAAACAAAAAAACAGCTGCTATAGATTTTTTATAAAAAAAATTAGATGTTTTTTTAAATTTTTCCTTCGATTACTTAACAGGATTCGAACACCCAGAATGGAGAAATTATGACTTTTTAATGTCCTTATTTTTTTCTCTAAAAAAATAGACTATTTGCTAAAACACAACAATTGGCTTCCAATACGCAGTTCTTCAAAGAGAAAACAGGGCTATCCGGCAGCTGTAGCCCCGATAGCAGTGGAAATCCTTTTGTGCCGGAGTTCGGCGCAAAAGATTGCAACGCATAGCGGGAATAGCTCCTGAAAAATAATATTATAAAATTTACACGGGGCTGGGCACAAAGGACTGCTTCGCCAGTTCACTGACGCTCGGGTGGAATGCATAGCGGGAACAACTCCTTCATAGAACCAAAGAAAGACAACTCTGCATTAAAGCAAAACAATGTTTTTAAATCCTTTCTAATATTTGTCGAATTGTATTATAGAGACCTAAATTTTTATCAGCCAATATTGGCATGAAATAAATCTAAGAATTGATTTTTCATAAATTCAATTGTTAATTACTGCTTAACTAAGGCAAAAATTGGGTTATTCCCATTATAAGTTTCTTTCAAATCTAAAAAAATAAATGCGGAAAAAATATGTAACTTTGCCTTATGAGAAGAAACGGCGAAATAATTATAATTGAGGATGATGAAGATGACAGAAATTTTCTTAAAGACATATTTGAGAGTCTGGGGTATCCGAACAAAGTAGTTTTTATCGAAGATCCTACTCTGGCTATTCCCTATTTATCTTCTCCAGATATAAATCCTTTTCTCATTCTTTCTGATATCAATATGCCGAAAATTGACGGTTTTCAATTACGAAGCCAGATTCTAGCTAATGATGATATAAGTGAAAAATGCGTGCCGTACATTTTTCTTTCCACTTCGAAAAATCCTGAAAACGTAACAAAAGCCTACGCTTATAATGTACAGGGCTATTTTAGCAAAGAAGAAAATTTTCCGGCTTACAGGTTAATGATACAAAATATAATGGAATACTGGAAGACAAGCCTGACCCCTGTAACGGTTTGCTGATAATTACTGCTGTTTTATCTTAATATTGCCGGCTTGCTGATTTATAAAAATTTTTACTGCAATAAAGTCATTTTTTTCTTGAAAACCCGGCAGCATTAAACTATAATATTAATTCCTTAAGCATTCTGACCAGTTCATTATAACTGCTGGGTTTGCTCATATACCGGATAATCTCTCTCTTTTCCAGAAGATCGAAAACAAATTCTTCAGAAGGAGTTGAAATTAATATTACCGGAATGCTTCTCAATTTCTCTTTACTTTTCATCTGCTGCAGGAAGTCTTTGCCATTCATTAACGGCATATTGTAATCTAAAAATATCAGGTCGGGAAGATTTTCTAAAGTTTCCAGTTCCTGCAATGCCTTTACAGGATTATCAATGTGGCGCATTATTATTTTTTCATTGACAAAACCGACAGCCTCCATAAATATTTCAGCGTCATCGGGATCATCATCAACCAGAAGTATATTTTTATATAACATAAGTGTTTTTTCTTTAACCTTTCGGTTCGGCAGAGAGCAGCTCTTTATAATATACGCATTATTGCTGCAACAGGTTTGCATAATGCTTTAAGATGCAGGAAGAAAAATATGAAATGTGGTTCCCTTTCCATATTCTGATTCTGCATACATTAACCCATGATGATTGTTGACAATTCTCCTGCACAGCGCCAGTCCGATGCCGCTGCCGGGAAAAATATTCTGTTCGTGCAGCCGTTTGAAGATTTCAAAAATCTGCTTCTCATAGCCTTTTTCAAATCCAATTCCGTTATCACTGAACAAAATGTGATGATACTCTCCTTCAACAAGGGGAGAATCTGTAAACTGGGCCGCATAATCATGCGGTACCAGAACAGCGCTTATTGTAATTTTCGGCGCAATATCATCTCTGGTAAATTTCAGCGAATTGCCGACCAGATTATAAAAAAGCTGATTCATCTGAAGACCGACAGCTTTTACAACCGGCAGCTTTCCAGCTTCAATTGAAGCATTTTTTTCCTCAACAGCCAGCTCAAAGTCAATCCAGATATTTTTGATAACTTCATTCAGATCAATCGCCTGCTGGCTCTTTTGAGGCTGTATCAGTCTTGAGAAAGCAAGAAGATCAGTAATGAGCTGGCTCATCCTGGCTGCAGAAAAAGTTATTTTTTCAATCATTATCTTAGGATCTTTACCAGGGTGATTCTCCTGAAGCAGGCCTGCAAAAATCTGAATTTTCCGAAGCGGTTCCTGAAGATCATGGCTTGCCACATATGCAAACTGCGCCAGCTCCTGATTGGAATGCTTAAGGGCATCATTGGACTGTTCTAAATCAGCATTGGAAGACTGCAACTCTTTCAGCACTGCCGCAAGTTCTTTTGTCCTGAGCTCCACTTCACTTTCAAGGGCAAGCTGAAGTTCCCTGTGGATCGTAATATCCTGAGCAGTCCCCTGAATCACCGACGGCTTCCCATCCAGATCAAAATAAGTCTGTCCCACTGCATGAATAACCTTTTCCTGTCCCGTAATGCCGTGTATAATTCTGTATTCAGCCTCATATCTGCCTTCTGAACCTGGTTTCTGGGCTGCAAAAAATGCCTCAGTCACCCGGTCATAGTCTGAAGGTTTTATCAGTGCGCGTATTTCCGATGACGGCATTTGGGCTGCCTTTAATCCGAACATGGAAGCGTGACGCTCTGATACTGTGGTAATTCCCGAAGATATGTCCAGTGACCATGTTCCGAGCTGCGCCACTTCTACTGCAGAGCGGAGAGCAGACTCTGCCTGTTCCGCTTTTTTTATTGAAACAATTTCATCTGTGACATCCGAACCGACATAAAGCACAGCATAAACTTCTCCCCTCTCATCGTTTAGAGGAGTCAGGCTGATATTATGATAACGGATTTCTCTTTCTTCGGTATTAATTCCAGGCATGCCGCCGGCATAAAAACTTTTTCCTGAGCGAAATACCTCCTGTGCCGATTTTAGGAAATTCTCCGAATTGCTGGATTTCAGCACTGCCTTAAGAGGCTGTCCTATTATAGAACTTCCCTTATTAATGACAGCCATAAAACGATCATTAGGATTTTCAATGACTAAATCCCTGCCCGCAAATACGCTTATCGCAACAGGGGCAGCATCTAAAACAGTGCGAAGCTTGGATTCGCTTTCCTTAAGGGCTATTTCTGTCAGTTTACTCTGCGTAACATCCGTTGCATGAACAATTACTCCTATTACCTCCCCATCATTATTTTTATGTGGCGTATATACAATGCTCAGCCATCTGGTGATTCCCATGCGTGAGGGCGCAAACATTTCATATTTCTCCTGATCTCCGCCGTAAGCAATTTCAAGATGGGGAAGTGTTTTTGCGTACGCAGCTTCTCCCAGAAATTCTCTTACGCTTTTTCCTATGGCTTCACTCGCGTCTACAGAAAACCAATCCATAAAAACCCTGTTATAACTCTGGTAGCGCTGTTCCTTATCTAGATAGAAAATCATGGCCGGGACTGTATCGCGCAGTAACTGCAGGTGGGCTTCACTTTCCTGCATTGCTTTTTGCGCGATGACCTGCGCCGTCACATCAATGGCAATATCTAAAATAGCATAAATTTCTCCTGATTTGTTTCGCAGCGGTGTATAGGAAATATTGTAATAGTTATTATTCAGCACTCCATTCTGCATTATTTTCACCAGTGAAGCAGGAGAAATAAAAGGAATTCCGGTTGTAAAGACATCATCAAGAATTTTAAGGTAAGCCTGGCCCTCAGAAATAAGTTCAGGCATGGCTTCTCTTAACGGCAGTCCTAAAATATCAGGGCCTTTGCCCACTATATCTATAAATGTCTGGTTAGGATATTCTATAATCAGGTCGCGGCCGGTAAACAGGCCAATGCCTGCCGGTGCCGCCGCAATGAGGTTTTTTAGTTTTGTTTCACTTTCTTCCACTTCTCTGCGGCTCAATACCTGTCTGGTTACATCAGTTGCAACTACCAGTATAACAGCTGGTTTACCTGCAGCATTCCGATTAATCTGATAGGTCAGATCCACATAAATATGCTCCAGCTTTTCATTTCTAAGCAATTCAACCTCCACTTCCTTAGCAATAAAAGCATTACCGGTACGGATTACTTCCCTCAGCAGATCATCAAAACCCTGCCCCTTGAGCTCCGGAAGTGCCTCAAGAAGGGGTTTGCCGATAATATCTTCAGCTTTGCGGCCTACCAGTTCGCCGTAAAAAGTATTGGCGCTTATAAAAACCAGATCATCTCCTATTCCTATCGTGGCAATACCGACGGGAGACTGCTCAAACATAACAGCGAGCTCGTTGTGGCTCTCTGAAGCCTGCTGCTGTGCTTTCACTGCAGGTGTTACATCCGAATACATAGCAAGAACGGCATAAACGGCGCCGGTCTTATCAAAAAGAGGTGTCAGGGAATAATCGAAATACTGTTCTTTTTCTGATTTTACATTTTTTATTCTGGCTGCTGTAGCTTTGTATTCTTTTCCAGTCAGATAAACTTCATTGAGCCTGTCATATAAATCATAATCTCTTATGTCAGAAAAAACATCTTTTAATTTTCTGCCGATAATATCATTTTCTTTTCCCCAATACTGCAGGACTGCCTGATTGGCCAGTTCAATGTAAAACTCTCTTCCCCTGAATAATGCAGTGCCCACAGGTGCTTTTTCAATAAGTGTCCGAAAACGAAATTCTCCTTCTTCCAGCTGCTCCTCTTTTTCTTTTTCAAGTGTTATATCCACTGCGATGGCAGTGATATATTTACTGCCTGCTGCATCGCTTACAACAGAGACGCTATTGTTTACCCATAGTATTGAACCGTCACGTTTTACATAGCGTTTGGTAATCATAAAATCTTTTCCGTCCCTGATGCAGGCCTCAAGAAGTATCATATTGCGCTGCAGGTCATCAGGATGTGTCAGATCTCCAAGATTCATCTGTACTATTTCCTCCCGGCTGTAGCCAAGCATCTCGCAGTATCGGTCATTAACTTCCGTCACTCGTCCTTCTATATTGGCCTGTGCAATTCCGGCCTGAGACTGTTTAAGTACATTGTTAAGCTGTGTTCTTACAGAACCTGATTCTATTACATTGGGAATAACAGCTGAATTTTCTATGCAGGTGCCAAAGACTCCTTCCCTATTCCCGCTCTGGCCGAAAACTGCGCTGCATGCGACAGTAAGATAAATTTCCTGCAGGCTGTTATTTCTGCTTACAGCAGTTATAATATTAGACTCTAATCTAATTGCTTTTTGATTTATAACCTGTTCAATGATATCTGATATTGTTTCCCATCCAAAAGGCATTGCATCTTTAAAGCGGGTTTCAAAAGTCGATGTTTTTATGCCGTTATCAGAAAAGAAAGCGCTGAAAGAATCATTGTAGAAAAAGAACCTTTCTTTTCCCCATATCAGAAACATCGGAACTCCTGAACCGAGCATAATTGCCAGTGATGTCTCCAGCTGCGGCGGCCATTTCTCCGGCGCACCTAAAGAAGTTTCAGACCAGTTAAACTCACTGATAAGAGAACCTAATTCTCCAATATTACTTAAAAACGGATGTTGAGATCCCCTGCTGTCCAACTGCACTCTTTGTAGTATTTGATTTCAAATGGAAAGGTAGCGTAATTTTAACAAATCACCAATTAATTTGATTGTCCATTATTTGAACCGGACTGCATCAATTTATTACAATACTAGTGACTAATTTAATCTGCTGGCCTCCTAAAAACATCTCGAAACGTATTTCCAGTTTCAGAGAAATTATGAATTGTAAATCTTGATATTGATTGTTTTCCTACTGAGGTAAAAAATTGGTTCATAGCTCTAAATCCAAAACAGAAATTCATACAGCCAAAGAAAGACAATCATGCCACAACTTAAAACAATCTTTACAAATCCTCCATAATATTTGTAGAATTGTATGTTAGTTTACTGGTATGAACCAGTTGAGTTTTTATAATTTTTTACATCAATCCCCAACAGGACATCTAAACCAAATTTACATAGCCAATGGAAGACAGACACTACATATAGAAAGCCAATTTCTTCAAATCATCCAAAAATGATGTCGTAATTTGTCCTGTCCCCGTCACAAAGAGCCAAAAGGCGCCAATTGAAGACAATTGGCGCCTTTTTTATTAAAAAAAAATATTAATCAATATATTATCGAATTTTTTGTTTTTACTTCCTTTGTTACCACCCTTTTATTTCGTTTTATTGTTAGAAACAAATAAATTGAGTTTTGATAACTGCAGCTGGACTCCACTCATCTTTTAAAGTTTTTCTTCAGGCCAATAACACCGTACATATAAAGAAAAAGTGCCTTTTCGAGCGGAAAGCCAATTGTCGATTTTATCACTATCTGGTTTGGAGTTTTGCACATACAGCGTTAGTGAGCCGTGAGCATTATATTTTAAATTTTTATTTTTTGTTCCTAAAGAGTAACGCTTAAACTCATTTGATGCAAAAAAGTGGTGATCATCATAAAGGATAAGTAAACAAAATCCTTTGACAGGAAGAGTTTGTCCTTTTGTAAAAGTAATGGTTTTTATTATTTCTTTATAGTAAAACGGATTGCTAACATATTAAATAAAGTATAGTAATTTATATAAAACTTGTTACTCTTTAATCAATTTTCTGATTAAGTTTAAGTAAGTTAAAAATATGATACCTTTAATAACAATCAAGCTATTTTACAACAATAAGAACAAATCATTTTATGAAAAAAATAATCATTATAGTTATTTTACAATTTTTGACTTGTTCCGTCTTTGGGCAAAATACTGTTCCAAAGCATTCTATAATAACTGATACCGTAAAAAACATTCGTTTCAATTACAAACAGCTTATTATTCCCGGAATTTTAATTGGATATGGTTTTTGGGGAAATGAAAGCGGACAGATAAAAAGTTTCAACAATCAAATACGTGATGAATTTACAGAAGATATTGATTGTAAGATTTCGATAGATGATTTTTCGAGATATGCTCCTGCTGTTTCAGTTTATGCACTTAATGCGTTTGGGGTTGAAGGAAAAAATAATATGCGTGACCGTTCTGTAATTTTAATCACTTCAACAATTATAAATGTGGGAACTGTTTTTGCTTTAAAATCACTCAGTAATGTGGAACGTCCTGATGGAACTTCAAACAATTCATTTCCTTCAGGTCATACCGCTATTGCTTTTGCAGGCGCAGAATTTTTATATCAGGAATATAAAGACAAATCAATATGGTACGGCGTTGCGGGTTATGCAGTTGCCGCAGGAACCGGAATATTTCGCATGTACAATAACAGACACTGGCTTACAGATGTTGCCGCAGGTGCAGGAATTGGAATTTTGAGTACCAAAATTGCGTATTGGGTAAATCCCTATATTACAAGAAAATTATGGCATGGCGAACACAAAAAATCGATGTCTTTTATAGCTCCATCTTACGATGGTAAAAATTTGACAATCTGCTATTTCAAAACATTTTAAGCTTACGCGATACTAATATTCAGATTTTCTTCAAAATTCATTTGTAAATTGCGACATGAAAATTCTTATTATTGAAGATGAGCAAGAAATTGCACAAAGCATCAAAGAGTACTTTAAAACAAATGGCGTTCAATGCGAAACAGCCGAAAATTACGATTTGGCACTCAGCAAAATCGACAGCTATGATTACGATTGTATTCTGCTGGATTTAATGCTGCCTGATGGTGACGGATTTGATATATTAAAAGAGCTAAAAGCGAAGAATAAAACAGAAGGCGTTATCATAATTTCGGCAAAAGAAAACCTTGAAACACGTTTGGAAGGATTTAATCTCGGCGCAGATGATTATCTTACCAAACCTTTTCATCTTGCTGAACTTTTGGTGAGAATGCAGGCGCTTATTCGCCGCAAGAATTTTAAAGGAAGCAACAGCATTACATTCAATGAAATTGTCATCGAAATTTTCTCAAAGACAGTCTTTGTAAATGATATAAAACTGGATATTACAAAAAAAGAACTGGATTTACTCCTCTTTTTAATTGGCAACGAAAATAAGGTATTATCTAAATCCTCGATTGCAGAACATCTTTCTGGCGATATGGCAGATATGCTTGACAATCATGATTTTATATATGCTCATATTAAAAATCTAAAAAAGAAACTCACACAAGCCGGAAGTGGCGATTATATCAAAACAGTGTATGGTTTGGGTTATAAATGGGAAAATGAATAACAAAAAACTACTTCGCAAAACAACAAACAGCTTTCTTTTATATGCCGTTATCATATTATTGATAGCTGCACCGGTATTTTATTATATCTGTCAGTGGCTGTATGTTTATGAAACCGATGAAGTACTGCTTTTTCATAAAGGCGCTTTTATAAACGAAAGCCACAACAATTACACTGCTAATGATATCGCCGCCTGGAACAAATACAATCCTAATATATCTATTGTTAAAGATATGGGTGTAACGAAAGATTCCATTGTGGGTAAAATGATATTTGAAGCTTTAGCCAATGAAAAAGAACCGTTTAGAATATTGTATGCTCCGGTTGATATCAACGGAAAAAGATACACCTATATAGAAAAGCGAAATCTGGTTGAAATGGAAGGAATGGTTTTTAGTGTGGCCGTTATGTTCCTGTTCATCATCATCATTTTACTTACCGGAATAATCTGGATTTCAAAAAGATCAGCAAAAATAATCTGGAAACCTTTTTACAATACATTAAGCCAGATAGAAGATTTTGAAATTGATAAAAGTAATCCGCCACATTTTATTCCAACCGATATTGACGAATTTGCGCGTTTAAATAAAAGTCTCGAAAGTTTAATCGAAAAAAATACAGCCATTTACAAAAGCCAGCGCGAATTTGTAGAAAATGCAGCACATGAACTTCAGACTCCATTGGCTTTATTCCAAACCAAAATAGACATTCTCCAGCAATTAGAATTAAATGAAGAACAATCGACTTTAGTTGGTTCTCTAAACAAAGATGTATCAAGACTCAACAGACTGAATAAAAATCTTTTATTGCTTTCTAAAATTGATAATGAAAGTTATCTCGAAAAAAACACCATTAGTTTAAATGAGTATTTTGAGAAACATCTTGACTTTTTTACAGAGCAGGCCAAAGCTAAAAACCTGACTATTCAAACTGAATTTAAAGATGCTTTAAGTGTTCAGGGAAATGCAGCATTGGCAGAAGTGTTATTAAATAATTTATTTCTAAATGCTATTCGTCATAATAAAAAGGATGGCAGGATAGAAATTCAAATAGAAAACAATGCACTTCGATTCACAAACACAGGACAGGAAACAGCCTTGGCAGCAGAAAATATTTTCAACCGTTTTTCAAAAGTAAATCCTTCTTCGCAGGGAAATGGACTCGGATTGGCGATCATTAAAAAGATATGCGAAATCAATCACTGGGAAATTCAATATTATTTTAATGAGAATCTGCATATTTTCGAGGTGAAATTTTAAAAATTCAAACTTCCTACAGAATCGGTTATGAGCTTTGTACTATTCTTTTTTTAAATAGTACAAATGAAATCAAAAACAATACTACTGTTATCTTTTCTGTTGATAATAGTACTGCAGTTATCCGCCCAAAAAAAATCGGTAACCATTTCCGGAATTGTAAAAGACAGTAATTCTAAAACTGTAATACCTTATGCTAATGTGGTTTTAAAATCTTCAAAAGATTCTAAAATTTTCTTTGGCACCGTAAGCGGTGAAGACGGACGTTTTACAATTGCAGCCGTAAATTCAGGAAATTACATTTTAGAAGTAAGCGTTGTTGGTTTTAAAACCAAATCCCAAACCTTGTTTGTGGGCAGTCTTTCTGATTATTTAGATCTTGGAAACATTGAAATTCAGGAAGATATCAATACGTTATCCGAAGTTGTTGTCAGCTCAAAAACACAGCAAAACCCCGTAACATTAGATAAAAAAGTTTTTGCTGTTGCCGATAATATTACGCAAAGCGGAGGTTCTGTTTTGCAATCCATGCAAAATTTACCCGGAGTTACCGTTCAAAACGGAAAAGTACAATTAAGAGGAAATGATAAAGTAACCATTTTAATCGACGGTAAACAAACCGCTTTGACCGGATTTGGAAATCAGTCCGGACTCGATAATATTCCGGCTTCTGCTATCGAAAAAATTGAAATTATAAACAATCCATCTTCTAAATATGATGCCAACGGAAATGCCGGAATCATCAATATTATTTACAAAAAAAACAAACAAGACGGCTTAAACGGAAAAATAGGAATTAGTTCGGGATACGGAGCTTTATGGGAGCGTCAGGCGAATCTGCCAACGATAAGACCTCAATATAAAGTGACGCCTAAAATTAATCCGAGCCTTTCGCTAAACTACAGAAAAGATAAAATAAATGCTTATTTACAAGCCGATTATCTCTATGCAGAAACGCTTAACAAAAATGAATTTGTTACCAGAACTTATGATGACGGCAACGTAATTAATCAGCAGACAAAGCGAAATCGGGATACACATTTTACTACGCTTAAAACCGGAATTGACTGGAATTATAATGACCGAAATACTTTTTCTTTTTCCGGGCTTTACGGCCGTGAAAAAATTATCGATCACGGAGACGAACCCTTTTTTAATCAGGATAATACGGAGCGTTTGCGTTTGTGGCAGTTTTTAGAAGACGAGCTTAAAACAACCGTTATGGTAAGCGGTTCTTATCAGCATAAATTCAAACAGGCTGGCCGTAAATTAAATGCAGGAATTAATTATACGTATCATCAGGAAGATGAAAAATATTTCTTTGATAATATTCTGCCGGCATCTACGGGCCGCGATGCTTTTAAACTGCTTTCGGATGAAAAAGTAATCGACCTTAATTTAGATTATGTACAACCATTAAAATACGGACGTTTTGAAACCGGAATTAAATTTAGAAACAGAGAGATTCCGACCAATATGCAGTTTTTTCCGGGAGAAAATTCTCCAATAGATGCAAATGCCGGAGGCTGGGCCACTTATAAAGAAATCATTCCGGCTGTTTACGGAAGTTATATTTATGAAAGTGAAAGAATTGAAGCAGAATTAGGGCTTCGTTATGAATATGTTGATCTTAAGTACGATGTAAATCCAAATCATCCTACTTATAAAAGCAACGGATATAATTATACAGAACCTTTCCCAAGTGTTAAACTGGCTTATAAAATTGATGATAAAAACAAATTCACCGCTTTTTATAACCGCCGTGTCGACAGGCCAAATGAAGTCGATATTCGTATTTTTCCAAAATACGATGATGCCGAAATTATTAAAGTAGGAAACCCTGCCCTGCGCCCGCAATATACAAGTGCGTTTGAAGCAGGTTATAAAACCGATTTTAACAAAGGCTATTTTTTAGCCTCTTTGTATTACCGTGTTATCAATGGAACTATTACCAGAATTGCGACTACAGTTCCCGGCAGTTCAATCATTTATAATGTATTTCAAAATGCTCTGGAAAGTTCTTCTTTTGGTGCCGAAATTGTGTACGCAAAAGAAATCAATTCGTGGTATTCTTTCAACATCAATGGATATATATATAAAAATACAATAGACGCCTTTACGGTCACCAATTTATATCCTGTTCCATCAACTTATACGGGCAGTCTTCAGGAAATAACTTCGGGAAATGTAAAATGGAACAATACCTTTTTGTTCAATAAAACACTTTCCGGGCAGGTTTCTATGGTATATCTCGCACCTGATATAATTCCGCAGGGAAAAATAGATTCGCGCTTTTCTACAGATTTGGGTGTAAAAAAGATGGTTCAAAAAGGAAAAGGCGAAATCTTTCTAAATGCCACAGATATTTTCAATACGCTGGTAATCAAAAAAGAAATTCAAGGCGAAGGATTTCACTATACAAGCAAGGATTATTATGAAACACAAGTCGTTCGTTTTGGGTACAGTTACAAGTTTTAACGGTATTCAAAATGAAATTCAAAATTAATTCAGAATTGCATTATAAAATTTGCAAACGAATGTTAAATAATAATTATGAACAAATTATCTTCAAAGTTCGGCAGATATTCACTGTTGATGCATTTTATTTTTTGGTTTTTAATACTATCTCAATTTTTAAGAATTTCCTTTTTCCTTTGGCAGTATAGCGAAGTTTCGTGGAATATTATCGATCTTTTAAGAACCCTGCTAACAGGTCTTTTCTTTGATTTTGGTACCGTTGCATTCATTTCCATTTGCAGTGTATTATATTATACTGTAATGCCAAATAAATGGGTAGGTTCTTTTTTAGATAAAATCTTAATTTACTTTTTTACATCCTTAACCGTTTTTATTCTTGTTTTTACCTTTTTTGCCGAATTGACATTTTGGGATGAATTTAAAACCAAATTTAATTTCATAGCCGTTGATTATCTTATATATACGCATGAAGTTGTAGCTAACATTCAACAGTCCTATCCCCTGCCCATTTTAATTGGCGGTGTATTACTGCTTACTTTTGTATTTCTGTTTATTTTTTATAAAAGAGGCGCTTTTACAACTACGTTTACGTCTAAAGCGAGTTTGAAAACGAGGCTTTCAGTTTTATTTTGTACGATTGGCATTGCTTTATTTTTTGGTTTCTTTATCACCAATAATCAGGCAGAATGGTCTCAAAACAGATACAATTCAGAAATATCAAAATCTGGTATTTATTCCTTTTTTGCCGCTTTTAGAAACAACCAAATGAAATATGTTGATTTCTATACTTCTATTCATAATGATAAAGCTTTTGGTATTATTAGAAAGAAATTAGCCGATCCTAATTCCATTTATACCCGAAAAGATTATTCTATTCACAGAAAAATTACAGACAGCAATCCATCTCTTGAAAACAAGAATGTTGTCTTTGTTTTGGTAGAAAGTTTGAGCGGAAGCTTTTTAAAGGAATTTGGAAATAAAGAAAACATCACTCCTTTTCTGGACAGTCTTGCCCAAAAAAGCATCTTCTTTAAAAATTTATATGCCACAGGAACCAGAACCGTGAGAGGAATGGAAGCCGTGACTTTGTGTATTCCGCCTACGCCGGGTCAAAGTATTGTAAAAAGACCTGATAATCAAAATTTGTATACCGTTTGCAGCGTTTTCAAATCCAGAAAATACGATTGTAATTTTTTCTACGGCGGCGACGGATATTTTGATAATATGAATGCCTATTTTGGAGGAAACGGATTTAATATTTACGATCGCGGACGCGGAAGTGTATTGAGCGATGAGATCAAAACTACTCGTAATAATATTAACGACAATGAAGTAACGTTTGAAAATGCGTGGGGAATTTGCGATGAAGATATTTTCAATAAAATGCTAAAAGTCGCCGATTCTCAATACAAAACCGGAAAACCGTTTTTCAATTTTGTAATGACAACATCCAATCACAGGCCATTTACTTATCCTTCGGGAAAAATTGATATCCCTTCTGGAACAAGTCGTGAAGGTGCCGTAAAATATACTGATTTTGCATTAAAAGAATTATTCAGAAAAGCCCAGACAAAACCCTGGTTTAAAAATACCGTTTTTGTAATAATTGCAGATCATTGTGCCAGCAGTGCCGGAAAAGATGAAATTGATGTGGCCAACTATCATATTCCGGCCTTCATTGTTAATTTACCTGAAAATCAGAAAATAAAGAAACAATGTTCTCAAATTGATTTATGGCCTACACTTTTTTCTCTTTTTCATTGGAATTACGAGTCTGATTTTTTTGGGAAAAATGTTTTGGATTCTCAATTTGAACAGCGTGCTTTAATGGGAACCTATCGAAAATTAGTCTTGATGAAAAAAGAGAAAGTAATGATTTTATCTGATCAGAAAAAACAGGCGTTTTATTCCTGGAATAAAGAAGATAATAGTTTGAAATCACTTCCTATAGATCAGTCTTTTTTAGAAGAAACAATTTCGTGGTACCAAACCGCCGATTTCCTTTTTACCAATAAACTTTTACAATAATGATTTATATTCATTTTATAATTAACCCAATTTCCGGAAGCGGTAAACATAATTTGTCTGCTTCTTATATCTTAAGCCAGTTTCCTAAAGATCAATATAAAATTGAGGTTGATTATACAAACCAAAAAAAGCACGCAATAGAACTCACAAAAGCTGCTATTGCACAAAACCCAGATTATATAATTGCATGCGGCGGAGACGGAACTATAAATGAAGTAGCTTCTTCGCTTATAGGAACTTCCGTAAAATTAGGAATTATTCCTGTAGGTTCAGGAAACGGACTGGCCTCTAATTTGAATATTCCAAGAGATTTTGACAAAGCAATTGCTATCATTAAAAAAGGGCATGCGACAGCAATGGATGTGGGACAAGTAAATGACAAATACTTTTTTAGCAATATGGGAATTGGCATTGATGCGCTTATTATTAAAAAATACGAACGAGCAGGAAAAAGAACACTTCCGGCTTATATCAAAGCAGCAATGTCTTCGAGTTTAGAATTTAAGACTCAAAAAACGATTGTACATTTTGACAATCAAACCCTTGAAATAAATCCGCTGATGTTGTTTATATCTAATTCTAACGAAATGGGTTATAATATGAGTCTTACTCCAAAAGCAAGTCTTCAGGACGGATTACTGGATATGATTGTAATTCCGAAATTATCTTTTTTGGAAAAAATAATGCTGGGGTTTAACGTGCTTCGAAATTCAATCGAAAAATTCAAAAAAGCACAGCACTTTTTAGTAAAAGAAATTCAAATTGAAATGCCGTCAAAAATCTTTATCGATTCTCAAATTGACGGAGAACAGCATAATTTGAAAACAAATAAATTAAACATAAAAATACTGCCCGGAGCACTCAACGTTTTAGTAGATTTATAAAATAAAATTTCCATAGAAAGAACCTTTTTAATTCTCTCTATGGAATATTTTTTTGTTTTAAACTCAGATTTAAAATTGTCTCACAAAGCTGCAGCCCAATTCTTTTCCGTTATAAAAAGGCATAATCATCGATGTAGTTTTGTTTTCTTTTGAAGATTTAAAAACTTTATTCTGCAAATACGGATACATCCAATATGCCGCTTTTGTACTTAAAATTCCAATTCCCGCGCCTGCCACAACATCTGTAAGCCAGTGTCTGTCATTATACATTCTAAAAAGTCCCGTTCCTGTCGCGACCGCATATCCTGCAATTCCATACCAAATCGATTGGTCTTTGTATTCCTGATACATAAATTCTGCGCCTGCAAAAGCTGTTGCAGTATGACCCGAAGGAAAAGAATTGTTAGAAGATCCGTCCGGTCTTTCTACTTTAGTAATATTTTTTAGGGCAAATACCGAAGCACTCATCATCAAGTAGGAACTTGCCAAAATAATAGAACGATCTTTCAGATTATTTTTTCCTTTTATACCCAAAGCGTTTAATCCGTATACAGAAGCCGCAGGCGCCCATTGCGAGAAATCATCAATAGAGATTTTGTGATCAATATCTTCATTAACTTCATCTTTAATTTCTTGATTATAACTTTTAAGCTGGTCGCTTTCTAAACCAATAAAACCATAACCAAGAAGAACGCCGGGAATGATCAATTGTTTGTAATTAAACTTTAGATTGTGCACACTATCTTGTACTACAATTGTATCACTTACTGTGTTTTGCGCACAAACAGAAGCCATACCAAAAATAAATAACAGGAACGTTTTTCGCATTTTAAATAGAAATTAGAAATTAATAATGACGCTTGGTGAATAAAAATTAACGTACTTCTTCCTCATAGAAAACATTAAATTACATACTTTATATTTACTCAGTTAATGTTAAAGTAAGGCAAAGTTGAGTACCAATTTTGAAGAAATTCTGTATTTACGATTTAGTTAGTTCTTTAAAAAATATTTAATCCAATAAAAATCTGACTTTACTGCTTCATTAATGCACATGTCATCGTGATATCAAAAGTGTTTCAAATCAGTTTGGTTGTTAAAGCTTGCTTCGGAAGATCACTTTTTGAAATGAAAGCATAAGGTTTTATATTTGTATTTTATAAAATTATTTTGTTTTACGTTTGTAGGAGAATCATCGCACATCTATTTTTGCAAAAAAACAGCACTTTAGAAAAATCCATTATTGCTGAATCCAGGTTTTAGCCTGCATCTGATATAAAAAGGTAGAGACTTTTGCACAAATCCCCAACAGGACATCTAAACCAAAGTTACTAAGCCAATGAAAGACAGTGTCTACATGTAGTAGGCCAATAACTTTAAATCTTCCATAAATTTTGTTGAAATTTGTCCCGTCGAGGTCACTCAGCCAAATGGCGCCAATTGAAGACAATTGGCGCCATTTTTTTATTTATGCTACTAAACACGCTGGCTTTTAATCATTTTTGCTTTTCTTTTCTTTCTTTAAAAAAATAGCAAAATTGCTTCAGTGTATATATTTATATAAAAAACAGCACAGATAGTTAATTTATCATTCGATAACTTAACAGGACTCGAACACCCAGAATATAGCGAAATTTTGATTTTATACCATCTTTTTTTTTAGTTACTGTTCTTCAGAAATGTAATTTATAAACGGTTTGATATTTTATGATTATTTAAATTTCCCGCTTTCATTTTTCAAAAATAATTGCTGCTCAAATAAAGCAAAAAATGGTTTATGACAGCAAACGGAGTAATAAAAAAGTTCTTAAACGAAAAAGAATAAATTCTTCATCACGAAAGCGCTATCAACATTTTAGAAAATAGTGTATCATTTCATAATTTCTCAAATCTTCCCCGAACATATCTGTGATTGTTAATTGTTACTCAACTGAAGTCAAAAATTGATTTATTTCTTGATACATCAGCTTATTTTTTCTCGGCATATTTTATAAAATATACAAATAAAAAGTTCTGGTCCAATACGTTTGTGACTTTATCAAAACCTAAGTTTTCAATTTCCTTATTGAGTTCCGTTAAATTAACTGTCTTATTTTGATCTGAATCCAGATTTAAAATAACTTCTGAATCCTTTTTAGTTCTGGTGCACTTGATAATTAACTGACCAATAACCACATCTTTATTTAGATATAAAGATGCACTTCCCATTTCTGCTGCTTTCAGCTCAAAGTCCTTCAGCGGAAAGTTCATTTTGTTTAGCGCACACATCATTCCAACATAACTTTGGGTATTCAAGTCTGCCACATTTAATTTTTGCAGCCATCGATCCATCTCACGTTTGGTGCTCTCATTCTGTCTGGACTTATATGACAAATCAATCAGGTTTAGACCTGCAATTTTAATATCTACATTTGTATTTGAAATTTCAGTATCATTCATGCAGAGTGATCTTCTCTGATTTCGCGCCAGCTCAACGCCTATCTCTTCGTTAAATTTTAAGGTCAGCAGGCTGTAGCTGCCATCCTGCATACTGATTCTTAAAGGCGATACTGCAGGCACTCCATTGCTTAAAACCGTTTTTTTTGTCTTTGGATCCCAGCGCCTAATCATACTGGTAGATAATTCAATTTCAGAATGCGACAGCGGTATGGTAATATCAAAAGGAATTGCTTTTCTGTTGGGATTTTGCTGCACATTAGCCTTAATCTCAAAATAATTAAAATCTGATCTGCAGGGGGTTAAATTCAATATATAGTCGCTTCGTTTATATACAAGCTTAATGGGACTGCTGCTGTAAATTGTCACACTGCCAGCCGATGCATCTTTTACAAACAACTGTTCGTAATCTTTGATGCCGTTTTTAAAATCAAAACCGCTTTTCTTAAAGTCATCATAACTGAGTAGTGTTTTTAATTTTTTCGGAGGCTCCTCTGAAGTATTTTTAGCTATATTAAGGCATTCGCATCTGTTTGGAAGAATCTCTGCATTTATTTTTTCCTGAGTATATCCTGCAACAGAAAACACTAGGCATGTTACCCATATATATAAGTTCCAATTTTTCATTCTATTAATTTTTTAAGCAGCTGTTTTTTTAATTAATTCCTATTACTTGATTTTATCTAGATCTAATGATAGCTTTATTTTACGGCACTCACTGCTGTATCTTACAGCCCTATAAGGCGGCGCCACTTATTTGATCTGACAAATTATAAAAAATATTCAATCTTTCTTTCGGCAGTCAAGGTAGGCTCTCCCTGATCTGTTCCTTCCAGATACATTTCACATCTAATCCAGTTATTGTGGCTGTCATATTGATATTTAAAATACTTCTGCTGCTTGTCTAAGGTACTCTGAGGATAGTAGGCAGGATTGTCTACAAGTGCTTTGATATTGATAAGATCGCCTTGTTCATTATATGTTTTAAGGATATTTCTTCTGCCCATTGTCTGCGCCGAACCATCTCTGGTATAAATTTTCACACTTTGCACATAATCTCTATCCGGATGGTATGCATATTCCTGCCTGCCCGCTACTGTAGAACATCCGAACATTTCAATCTGCGTGATTCTCCCTTTTGAATCGTACTGATATTTGAGCTCTAAGTCCTTGCAGAACCTGCTCTTGGTCCCCATAGCGTTATAAGAAGAAGCAAACTCTGCATCTTTTGTCCCAGCAGAAATCTTTTGGCTTATGACTTGTCCTTTATCATTGTAAACAAATTGCTTGACATCATCTAGATCCTCTTCCTTTGGAACCTTGCTTCTGGTTTTGGAATCGTATTTTTCACTGTATAATTTTTCTTCGGTAATCCTCCCCTCATTGTCAAATTTATAAACATAAAACTTAGACATATAGGCGGCCTGAAGCCTGCCATCCCTTTTCAGCTGTACCTGCAGCGTCTGATCGGGCTTCAGTAAAAGATTATAATTATAAAGGGGATAATATTGTTTGAGCGGAGTTTTATATTTATTTTTTCTGGCAATATCCTTTTTATCGTATAGATAATGATTACTGTTATTTTCTTGAATATCAGCAAAAGACAAATATTCCTCTTTGATATAGCCATCGCCAACTGACTGGACAATCCTTTGATTTTCATCAAATCCTAAAAAAGCATTATTAATAATAAAATTGTTGGCTTTAGCTGTAGCTATATCATGGTCAGAAAGGCCAGTTCTTGCTGCACTGAATTTAACGTACACAGCCTTTACAGAATCCTTCAAATTCAGATTGAAACCAATAATATTATTCTTAGAAGAATAAATACTGTTGTATTTCATTTCCAATTGTGCCCTTGAGCCAATCGGCAACATTAAAATACATAATAAAACCCCCTTACAAAATGTGCGCATATTAGAGCAATATTTAATTTTCCAGTCTAGTTATTTTTTTGCCGATAAATTAACAAAATTGCTTTTAGTTCTCCAACAAATCTAGGTGAAAATAAGTGTGTAATGACTGCAAGTATCAGTCCATATTGAATTCTATTATTCAAAAGAACATATTACCATGATTAATGAAAATCTACAAACAGAAGAAAACCTTTTTTTTTGCATCAGTACAAAAACAATTAATAATTAAGCTCAAAAATTTTAACTTCTTTAAAATTAGTAAAACATGGTAATCGAATTTTTGCCTGAATAATCTCAAAACTATAATTTAATTTTGCTAATAAACTGCTTTAAATTCTTCATTTAAAAACCTTATAATTTCATTAAAGTAATAGTGAAAGGGATTGCTTTTGTGCCACAAAACCTAAATTGCATAAAATAATTCATAGAGCCAAAGAAAGACAACCCTTCCTTAACTTAAGACATTCTTTTAAAATCCTCCATAAATTTTGTAAATTGATATATCAGTTTAATGCGATGAATCAATTGAGTTTTTATAATTTTTGCATCAATCCCCAACAGGACATCTAAACCAAATTTACAAAGCCAATGGAAGACAGACCACTACATATAGAAAGCCAATTTCTTCAAATCATCCAAAAATGATGTTGTAATTTGTCCTGTCCCCGTCACTCTTAAAAAAACGTTAAATCTTTCGATTTAGCGTTTTTTTTATGCCTTTTACAAACCATTTAACGAGCTTTTACTTCAAAAAATAGATTATTTATAAATCCTGTCAAGTTAACCATTCAGGATTCAAACCACTCAAATACCTAGTAAACACAAAGACCAGAATAGCACCTTAACAATATTTTAAGAGATTTTTCAAATTAAATCACTCTCAAAGCAATTAAACAAATTAAAAATAACAACATAAATCATTGCTTATTCAATTTTATATCGTAATATTGCAATATAAATATAAAACGATGGGAGCAACAAAAACAGATCACTTTACAGAAAGCCAGAATGAGCTGGCTGTTTTAGCCAAGGCGCTGGGCCATCCTGCGCGTATTGCTATTATGGAATATTTATTAAAAGTGGATGCCTGCATCTGCGGAGATATTGTAAACGAACTTCCCCTTTCACAGCCGACAGTTTCACAGCATCTGAAAGAATTGAAAAATGCAGGACTGATTAAAGGAAGCATCGAAGGAAATTCTATCTGTTACTGCATCAATGAGCCTGGGCTGGAAAAGATAAAAGGCTTTTTTGAGCACATATCTGATCATTTAGCAAAAAAGAAAAACGAATGCTGTTAATCTAATAGATATGGAAATCAGAAAACTATTAGTTGAAGACTGGAATCAAGTAAAATCAATCTATCAAAAAGGAATTGATACCGGCAACGCCACGTTCCAGACCAGCGCCCCTTCGTGGGAAGACTGGGATCAGTCTCATCTTGCATCTTGCCGAATTGTGATGGAAGAAAATAACAAAGTAATTGGATGGGCTGCCCTTACCCCTGTTTCTTCCCGCTGCGTTTACGCTGGAGTTGCAGAAGTGAGCGTATACGTGGATCCTGCAAATTCAGGAAAAGGAATTGGTCTTGCCCTTTTAAAGGAACTTGTAAAACAGAGTGAAACAGAAGGAATCTGGACGCTTCAGGCAGGGATCTTTCCTGAGAACACGGCAAGTCTCCGCATTCATGAAAAAGCAGGCTTCAGGATACTTGGAACAAGGGAGAAAATCGGAAAACAAAATGGTATCTGGAGAGATACTGCGCTTCTTGAAAGAAGAAGCAGTCTTATTAATTAATAAAAAATATAGTTTAACTAAATATAAAAAATTATGAAACTTTCAGAAATTAAAGAAGTGCTTAAAACAGTTGAGGCTGTAAATTTTGAACTGCCAGACGGCACATTTGTACCAGAATATTTTCATGTAACCGAAGTAGGTCTGGTTACCAAAAACTTCATCGACTGCGGAGGAACAGTAAGAAAAGAGACTGTCGTAAATTTCCAGCTTTGGGATGCCAACGACTACGAGCACAGGCTTAAACCTCAGAAACTGATTCATATCATTGAGCTTTCAGAAAAAGTATTGGGAATTGAAGATTATGAAATTGAGGTAGAATACCAGAACACAACCATCGGGAAATACGATTTGGACTTTAACGGTAAAAACTTCACTCTACTCAATAAACAGACAGCCTGTCTTGCTCAGGAACAGTGCGGTATTCCATCTGACAAACCTAAAGTAAAATTATCTCAGCTAAATGCGGACAATGCTAATTCATGCACTCCAGGCGGAGGATGCTGCTAATCATTAAAGAGATAATTAATAAACCTTTTACAGCCCACAAAACTATGTTATATCCGCAAATTGAGAATACCGTTAAATCATTTGATTTTAAGCAAATCTCCGAAGATCGCAAAGCAGTCCTGCAGCCATTAATCGACTTCATTCAGACTAAAGTTGACAATAATCTGGAAACCAGGTTAAATTTAATCTGTACTCATAATTCAAGAAGAAGCCATCTCTCGCAGGTATGGGCGCAGACAGCGGCTGCCTTTTATGATGTAAAAAATGTCTCATGCTATTCAGGAGGAACTGAGGCCACTGCTCTTTTCCCGATGGCTGCGGAGACTTTGAAGTATTCAGGATTCAACATCAAAACTCTTTCAGAGGGATCGAACCCTTTTTATTCCATAAAATATTCAGCTGACGAACTTCCTGTCATTGGTTTTTCCAAAACCTATGATGATGATTTCAATCCTGAAAGCGGATTCGCCGCAATAATGACCTGCTCACAGGCTGACGGCGGATGCCCTTTTATAGCAGGAGCAGAGAAAAGAATTCCGATCACTTTTGAAGATCCAAAAATTTCTGACGGAACGCCTCAGCAGAAGGAAACTTATCTGGAGCGCAGCCTGCAGATAGGAACTGAAATGTTTTACGTATTCTCGCAAATAAAAAAATAAAATGTCAGCAAATAACTGTGCGCCAGCCGTCAAACGCAAAAAACTAGGCTTCCTTGACCGCTTCTTGACCCTTTGGATTTTTCTTGCCATGGCAATAGGAGTGGCAATAGGATATTTTATTCCTTCCAGCGGAGATTTCATCAATTCTTTCTCCAGCGGAACAACAAACATTCCATTGGCAATAGGGCTTATCCTGATGATGTATCCGCCTCTGGCAAAAGTAAAATATGAGCAGATGGGACAGGTTTTCAAAAACACAAAAGTCTTGGGTGCCTCTTTATTCCTAAATTGGATTGTAGGCCCTGTCTTGATGTTTTTATTAGCATTGCTGTTTTTGAACGGATATCCTGAATACATGATTGGAGTGATCCTGATCGGTTTGGCTCGCTGTATCGCAATGGTTGTGGTATGGAACGATCTGGCAGACGGAAACCGCGAATATGCTGCAGGGCTTATTGCCCTGAACAGCATTTTTCAGGTGCTGCTTTATAGCGTATATGCATACATCTTTATAACCATCCTCCCTCCCTATTTTGGATATGACGGTTTTGAGGTGAACATCAGCATTGCTCAGATTGCCGAGAGCGTCGGTATCTATTTAGGTATTCCTTTTGCTCTTGGAATTATAAGCCGTTATGCTTTGATAGCTTTAAAAGGTTCTGAATGGTTTGAGAATAAGTACGTGCCATTCATCTCACCTATTACTCTTATTTCATTGCTCTTTACAATCATTGTAATGTTCAGCCTGAAAGGGGAACTTATTGTTCAGATCCCTATGGATGTTGTGCGCATTGCAATACCGCTTGTGATTTACTTTACTTTGATGTTTATCATCAGTTTCTTTATCGGCAAATATTTTGGGGCAGACTATTCAAAAGCCACATCTATTGCATTTACAGCAACAGGGAATAATTTTGAACTTGCCATTGCCGTGGCAATCGGAGTATTTGGAATAAACAGCGGACAAGCCTTCGCAGGTGTTATAGGTCCTCTGGTAGAAGTGCCTGCTCTTATAGCCTTGGTAAATCTTGCTTTCTGGTTTAGAAAAAAGTTCTATTCAAATCGTACTGACAGTTTGTAAGTTTTTAAAAATTCATAAGAATGGAAGGCTTTAAATTATTTTTGCGGAGTATTGCTGCAGTCAGCGACCAGGAATTTGAAAATTACGGTCAATATTTCAAAACACGCACTATAAGCAGAGGGAGTTATTTTGCAGAAATTGGCAAAACATCTCATGAGGCCGCTTTCATAAAGAAAGGACTGCTCAGGACCTATTACATAAATGAAAAATCCGAAGAAGTGACTTCCTGCTTCTGCGCTGAAAATAATCTCACGGCTTCATATAAGAGCTTTATTTCGCAGCAGCCTTCGGAACTTTCCATTCAGGCAGTGGAAGATACCCAGCTTATAACAATCAGTTACAATGACCTGCAGATTCTCTATCAGAAGAGTCCGCTATGGCAGAATATAGGAAGGACAATTGCCGAGCGGCAGTATATGGTTATGGAGCAGTATGCCAGTGTTTTGTGCAATGAAACCGCAAAGGAAAAATACATGCGCATGCTTAAGGAACAGCCTGCAGTTGTAAACAAGGCTTCAGTAAATGATATTGCAAGTTATCTTGGAATAACACGCAGGACACTCAGCAGGATAAGAAATGAGATAGCACAAAAATAGAGGACATTTGTCCTTCGTTTTAATTATGCTTCCCCATAGTTTTGCTTTTATAATCAATCAAAAATAAAATGGAAACAGCAATTATCATTTCATCCTTCTTTCTTGTCCTTTTTGCGGTCTTGGCCTTGTATGATGGCTTTTATCTGCATATTTTCAAATACCAGCTTCACAATCGGGAAGAAAGTAAAACCGAGCACATTACCCATACATTGAGAGCTGTTTTCTTTCCGGCAATCCTTTATTTTTTGTTCTTGAAACAGGATAATCATACTAGTTTTGTAATAGGCTTAACCATAGTTCTTTTGGATATAATGGTGCTCGGGTATGACGCTTTTATAGAGAAAGACAGCAGGCAGTTTATGGGAGGGCTTCCGCGCTGGGAATATATTGTCCATTTATTCGTAAATGGGTTTCATTTTGCGTCAATTGCGGTTTATCTCTCCATCAGGTTTACTTTTCAAAATGGGGAAATAATGATTTCCAATATCAATCAATCTCCGGGATTCTTTAATCTGTTAATTGTAAATCTACTGCCGGGAGCTATCCTAATGGCACTTCTTCATGTTTTCTTATGCATGCCAAAAACAGCCCTTATCTGGAATAATTTCAGAGGTAAAATCAATTGTTGCTAATCCCGCTTTCTGCATAAGCAGAACATAAAAACTATGAGTTTGGAAATAAATACTATTCACAATCAGTTTTATATCATTTTAGGCAAGTATATTAAGGCGCGCATAAATGATACCCACGATGCATCTGATGTTTTGCAGGAAGTTTTTATAAAGATAAACGAGAATTTAGGATCACTGACCGACGAAGGCAAACTAAAAAGCTGGATTTTCACAATCACAAGAAATTCCATTATTGACTATTACCGAAAAAATTCAAATCATAAAAAATCGGAGCTGACCGAATGTATGATGCAAAAAGTAATGCATGAAACAGATTTTGATACTTCGGAAAGTCTGGACTGCTGTTTAATAAAATTCATTGAGCGCCTGCCGGAAGACTATCGGGATATTATCATGGACAGCGAAATACATGGAATCAAACAGAAAGACTTAACAGAAAAATACAGCCTTGCCTATCCTTCCATACGGTCTCGCGTGCAAAGAGGCAGATCCAAATTAAAGGAAATGCTTCTGGATTGCTGCAGTATTGAATTAGACCGCCGTGGAAATGTTATGAATGTTACCTCTAAAAAATCATGCAGCGGAGGAAAATGCTGATATCACCGGATCATTTACGGAAGGTTCATATATAAAAATTCAGGCTGTTAGAAAAAAAATCAGCAAAGTCTGCATCATTTTTAGATTAGTACGTCTTAAGTAGTATTAATCATTAAAAATTAAAATTATGAAAAACAAAATGTACCTTACTCTTGCAGCATTGGTATTGTCAGCTGGAAGTATCTTCGCTTATGCAAACTTGTCAAAAACTGATGCGGAGAAAAATTGCACTGAAAAATGTTCAACCCATTGCTGCAAAGACGATTCGGCAACTTGTGCTCCGAAAGATTGCAAAAAGTAATTTTTTTTTGCAATTATCAATTAATTATAAGACAACTTTTTGAGTTGTCTTATTTTTTATATCAATTATTTAACAAAAAAATTATAAATAAGAATTATCAAACTTAATTATAGTATTGCAAATAGGCATACTATTGTTACTTTTATACACTAATTCTATAGGATATAAGAAGCATGATAATCAAAACACCTGCGAATAAAGGAATCTTATTGCCTTTTATTATTTTATCTGTATTTCAATTATGTGCACAGCAAAAAGACAGCTTATCCCAACAGTTCCTAATGAATATTGAAATCAGGCCAAGAGCCGAATACACTTCAAATTATATCCTTCCTCCTAACGACTCAATTGATCCTTACTTTTACATCACCCAGAGAAACAGAATTTCAATGCAATATGCTAGAGAAAAATGGCTTGTAAAATCGGATTTACAAGAAATTCATTTTTGGGATGAAAACAACAAAGCTTCCAAAGTTGGAAGCATTAATTTTTATCAGTTGTATTTTGAGACTAAGTTTAAATCCCTAAATATACGATTGGGAAGGCAGAGTGTTTTATTGGACAATGGCAGATTATTCTCCGATGCTCCCTGGGCACAGCAAGGGAGAGCTCATGAAGGAATTAGGATAATAAAATCCTCAAAATATTTCTCTAATGACTTTTTCTTTTTATTTACTCGAAAGTATGGAACTGAGTTTGAACCGACCTACTCACCTGTTGCATCGAATAAATATAAATATCTGTTGTTAAATAACCTCACCTACAATGACAATCATGGATTTTTATTTTCCTCATTGAATACTGTTGATTTTTTAGAAAATGCAAATTCTGGGAAATTATACAGCCGTGCAACAGCAGGCGGAAGAATAGAATATAAAACCAAACAATGGTATTATACCTTAAATTCATACTTGCAGTTTGGACGTAATGCAAAAGGCCAGAAATTATTCGCTTACTATTTCCAACCTGAGGTTAAGTTGTCTTTACTAAAATCTACTTGGCGTTTAGGCGCTGAAATAATAAGTGGCAGTAGTCCTCATATATCAGATGGCAGTTCCGGCGATTTTGATGTTTTATATGGCGTGACATGGAAGTTCAATGGAAATATGAATGTCTTCACCCGTTTTCCAACCGACGTTAACGGCAAAGGTTTAGTAAATCCCTATCTATTTACTGTAATTCCTTTAAATAGTAAACTATCGCTTCGTTCTGATTTTCACCTTTTTTATACTCAATATCCTCTTCTAAATAATTTGGACCAGAAAATGACAAAGTTTCTTGGATATGAATCTGATCTTTCTTTGAAATACATACCTGTCAAAGAACTAGAAATTAATTATGCCTTTTCTTTTTATAAATCAACAAACACTATGGAATATCTGCCAAAAATACAAGATGAAAATAAACTTGCTATTTGGAGTTATTTAATGATTTCATATTCTTTTAATGCTGTCAATTTAAAGCATTATAAAAATTAATATATTTCAAAAGAATAAAATCTCTTTGTTTATGATTTTTGATGTTTAGAATTATATCAACAACAAATTTTGATGTGAATTTTCTAAAAATATTATTTTAGTTTTAATCACTCCAATTTATGTTTTTATGCAACGATGTTCCACCAAAAAAATATTTTAGAAAAAATAAAAATACATGACAATATTTAGCTTTTTTAACATTTAACCCTTACGATACATACAAACCTTTTCAAATCAAAAAATTAAAATAATTATCTTACAAATTCACTTGAAAATAGGCTAATTTCTTTAAATCATTCATAAAATGGTTTGTAAATTGTTCAGTAAGGGTCACAAAGCCAAATGGCGCCAATTGTCTTCAATTGGCGCCATTCTTTTATTTAACCCTTATCAATAAATGAGTTTGACTCGTTTTTGCTTTATTTTCTTCATAAAGAAACAAACTTCAGAAAAACATTATTTATATGAGAAACAAGATAAATTTAAATTTTAGCGTTCGATAACTTAACAGGATTCGAACACCAAGAACAGAGCTGAAATTAAGTTTTACATTTTCAAAATTTGATAATTTCCTGTCTTCCCTTATCAATCTTTTTTAAGAAAAAAAGCCAGCAGTCTAAAACACACTGCCGGCTTTAAAAATTATCTTAATTTCAAAAAAATCTTTTCTCTCTTCTTACATCTTTTCAATACTAGGAGGGATCAATTTATACATCACGGGCGTTACAATCCGTGATAATATTGTAGAACTGATTAAACCGCCAATTAACACAATTGCCAATGGTGCGATCAAAGGATTTGAGTTTAATGCAATCGGAATCAAACCGCAAATTGCAGTAATTGAAGTCAGCACTACAGGCAGAAAACGTGTTTCTCCTGCAATTGAAATAGCTTCATCGATCGAATGTCCTTCCTGCCTTAACTGATTGGTGAAATCTACCAGCAGCAAAGAGTTCTTTACCTGAATTCCCGAGAGACCTATAAAACCGATTATAGCAACCAAAGACATCGGACTTCCATTGAGAAGCAATAATAGCACGCCACCTAAAATCCCCAGCGGAATAATAGATAATACAATAATAATTCCTTTAAAAGTTTTAAACTGCAGCAGTAAAACCGCCACAAACAAAAAGGTACTCAAAATAATTACGGCCAAAAAATTACCGCCCAGCGCATCGCCTTCGGATTCTTTTTCACCTGATAATTTATAGTAATATCCTTTTGGCATTTTCAATTGATCCAGTTTTGGAACAATGTGCGTCAATAAATCATTGGCATAATACCCTTTTGCCGATAAAGCGGTTACTTTTGAAAAGCGTGATTTATTAAAATGGTTAATCGCCGTTGGAGAAGTTTCAAACGAAATTTCAGCAATCTGGTTTAGGGCAATCGGAGTTCCCTGAAGGTTATTTACGTACAAGTTTTTCAAAGCGTCAAGGTTCGAAAATTTATCTCGGGGCAATGTCAGCGTAACATTTCTGGCATCTCCCCTATCATCTATATAATCACCGACTGTTAATCCTGCTACCGAAAGACGGATTACCTTATCTACATCGCTGGTCAATACGCCCAATGTTCTGGCTTTTTCTTTATTGATTTTAACTTTAACATCAGTTTTATACGTATTCAGTTCATTGTTGATATACACGGTTCCTTCCTGATTTCTAAGAATAGTCTCTACCTGTGAAGAAAGCTTACGTAACACTTCCTGATCTTCACCAAATAATCTTACGACAATATTAGCTTCTAATGGTGTTCCCTGTTCAAAATCTTTTACCTCCACTTTTGCGTAAGGCATCGTTTTAAATTTATTTCGAAGTTCTTCAATCAAAGCTGTTTTCTCTGATGGTTTAGCTTCATCTTCGAGCTGGACAAAAATCTGCGCAAAATCGGGTTTTCTGTCCTGGGGATGCACATTGTAATAAATCTGCGGATTTCCTTTACCAACGTTCGAAGTGTAATACACAATTTCCTTATGATTTTTAAGCTCTGCTTCTACAATTTTGGTCACACGGTCACTTTCTGAAATATTGGCCTGAAGGGGCATTTTTATATTGATAAGAAACATCGGTTTTTCTGAAGTTGGAAATAATTTAAAACCCGTTACTTTAAACAATCCAAAAGCAGTGATGCTTAAAACTATAGAAATAGCAATAGTTGTTCTAGGATATTTTAATGCTTTGGGCATAATATCACGATACGCTCTGGTCAGGAATTTTTGCAGATACTGAAGAAAAATATTTCCTCCCGCATGATCGTGCGTTTTTAAAAATCGGCTTCCTAAAAACGGCACCAATGTTAAAGCTACAATCATCGATGCCAGTACACTGGTAATAACTGCCATTGGAAGACTTCTGATAAATTCTCCCGAAACATCCGGCAGGAAAGCCAGCGGTAAAAATGCAATTATAAGTGTTGCAGTACAGCCTACAACGGCAATTCCGATTTGTTTGGTACCTTTAAGGACTGCATCCATTTTAGAATGTCCTTCCCGCAGCCATCGCTCTATGTTTTCGACTACCACAATACTGTCATCCACCAACAATCCTAAAGCTACCACAAGACCAACAATACTTAACTGATTTAAAGAAAAGCCAAAAGCATTCATTGCAATTAATCCCAATGCGAGGGATAACGGAATGGAAATCATCACAATTCCCGAAGCTCTTAAACCTAATGGAAGTAATGTCACAATTACCAAAACAATTGCCAGCGTAAAATCAAAACCTAAATGTCCCAAACGCTGCGATACCATATTCGCCTGATCGAAGTTTTTTACTAATTTGATGTTTGAGGGTAATTCTTTAGAAAATTCATCTACAATTGGCAGGAATTCTTTCTGCACATCTGTAATGTTTACATTGTCTTTCATTCCGGCTGTCACTAGCACACAACGGTGTCCGTTGATGCGGGTAATATGATCGACGACCTGTGACTTGTAGCCTACTTCGGCTACATCTTTCATATAGATTATTTTACCGTTAGCATTGTAAATTACTGTATTGGATACATCGTCCGCATTTTTAAATTTACCGCTAGTTTTTACATTAAATACTTTACTGCCTAAATCAATGCTTCCTCCTGGAATATCGGCCGCTTCGCTCTGCAGGCTTGCCATGACTACATTTAACGGAATTTTTAATTGGGCCAACTTTTCAAGCTGTAAATCAATACGAATTTCCTGCTCGGGAAATCCAGCATATTTTACATCTTTCAGATTGGTAATTTTCTCAATTTTAGATTTAAGTTTATCCGCTTCATCGCGAAGTTTTTTGTCTGATGCATTTTCTGAAACCAACGCTATCTGAAGGATTTTCACATCAGAAGAAGCAATTTTTTCGGTTTTTATCTGATAAATATCTTTTGGAAGTTCGCTGTTTTTAAGAGCATTCATTTCCGTAGAAATCTCCTGATATTTATTATCAACATCTACTCCGTATTTAAATTTTACCTGAAAAGCTGCAACACCGTCTTCTACTGTGGTTAATATTTTTTCGATGTTTTCGAGTCCGTAAATTTTATTCTCGATTGGTTTTACAACCTGCTCCTCCATATCCTTTGGACTTGTCCCGGGATAGATTACCGTAATTAAATATTGCGGCGGATGTGTTGAAGGATCTTCCGCCCTAGGCATGGTAAACAACGTAAGATACCCTACCACAGCAACCAGCAGAAATATAATCAGTGTAAACTGATAATTTTTAACAGCAAAGTTTGTTATTTTCATAATACTGATTATTTAATGATCTTGATAGTTGATTGTTCGTTGAGATAAGCACTGTTTGAGATCACAATCTGATCTGTTTTCTGAAGACCTTCTTTTATGAATACTTTATTGTTCTCAAATTTATTAATGGTCACCAGCTGTCGTTTTACTTTGTTGTTTTCCACAATAAAAACAAACGCTTTGTTTCCGTCAGCTTCAATAAGCGAATTGTACGGAATGATGATGAAATCTTCTGAGTGCTCTGCCTTTATTTCGGCTTTTCCAAACATCCCCACCGCTGGTTTGCTTTTTTTAAGGCTCAGTTTTAATTCGACCTGAAAAGAACCTAGTGCTGCATCTGCCGCCTGCGATTTTCTAAAAATAAAGGCATCGAATTTTTCATCAGGATAACCGTCAAGCGTCACAGTGGCTTTCTGCCCTACTTTTACCGCGGCCCATTCTTTGTCTGTCAATCCTACTTTTAGCAGATAATTATTGTTTTGGGTGGTTTCATTTATAGCCAGAATTGGCGATCCTGCGCCAACTACTTCTCCTTCGCTGGCTATTTTTTTCGAAACAAAACCATTCGCAGCAGCATAAATTTTAGAATAACGCGCATTAAAAGCAACCGCATCTTTCTGTTTTTTAGCAATGTCAAGGCCCGTTTTGGTATTCTGAAGCTGTTCTAATGTATAAACACTGTCTTTGTACAAATTGCTTGCTCGTTTATAATCACGCTCGTACTTTTTGAGATTCAAATCGGTTTGGTTCAATCCTGCATTAATCTCTGTTTCGTCTAATGATGCCAGAAGCTGGCCTTTCTTAAAAAACTGGCCTTCTTCAACATAAATACGACTGATGACCCCTCCTATTTTAAATCCATAATTGGCCTGATTTTCTGTTGTTACTAAACCTGATGCGCTTATGGTATTGTTAAGAGCAAAAGATTCGACCGGAGCTGTTTTAATCGGGATGACATCCGCGCTTTCAAAGGGCGAATTTTCCTTTTTTTCTTCTTTACAGGCGTAAAAAAGCGTTAAAGCAAGCAATATAATCAACCCTTTTTTGGAGGCTGCGATATGTTTTTTTAGATAATTGTGAATCGTTAATTTCATGTTTTTTATTTTTAGTTAAAAGTAAAAGTGGCGTTGGCTCTTTCTAATTCTGCAAAAGCAATCCAGGAGTTATAAAGCGAAATATTAGTGTTAAGCTGCGCATTCACCCATTGGTTCTGTGCATCAAGCAGTTCTATATATATTGCCTGGCCTTCCTTGTACAATTTGGTAATGTCATCATTGTACTTTTTGGCCGACTGCTTTTGATTTTTATCAGCATTGAACTGCTCTAAGGCCGATTTTAGATTGTTCTGTGAAACCTGAAGCTGAAGCAGCAGCTGCTGTTTTACATTATCAGTTTGCGAGATGATTTTTTTACTGTCTTCTTCAACTTGCTTCAGCTTCCATTTGTTTTTGTTTCCCGAAAAGATATTCCACTCCAGCCCCACTCCGGCAAAATAGTAGCGTGAGTTTTTATCCGACTGAAAATCAAAATCCTGAATTCCGAAATCGGCAAAGCCGTTTACTTTTGGCAGCCAGTACGATTTGGTCAGTCTGCTTACATTTTCGTTTATTTCTTTTGCCTGAGTGAGCTTTTGCAGCTCTTCTCTATTTTGGGTATTTTCTGAAAGTACTTCTATTGGCAGTGCTTCACTCTGATCAGTTTCTATTGCGGCATCAAGTTTTTGATTCAATAAAAAATTAAAATAGGATCTGGCATTATTACTGGTTTGTCGGGCGGTTTCTAAATTGGCCTGAATGCGGATTACCTCATTATCGCTTCGTAAAACGGCAGTCCGGTTTATTTTTTCATTTTTAAATAAAGCCTGATTTACCCTTTGGTTTTCTTTTACCAAAGCCAGGGCATCTTCATAAATCTTAATACCTTCAACCGATTGCAGGTATTTGTAATAAGCAATTTTAATTTCCTTTACTAACTCTCTTTGATAGATTTCGAGTTCTATTTTTTGAAGCGTCGTCTGCTGGGCTTTTATTCTTTTATTATAAATAATTTCAAAATTCAGCAATGGCATCGTGGTATGAATTTTAGCATCATAAAAATTATCCGGATTTATCAAGACCGACTGATTTTCTAACATCGGAAAAGCGTTAGAATTGGTAATTTGATTTAAAGTATTATACACCGGATTCAGCATATCTCCAATTGGAATATCGATTGTCCTTCCGCCTTCTGCTTTGGTGTAACTTCCATTTAGGGAAACTGTTGGATAAAATAAAGCTCGTGCTTCTTTTAAGGCATACATGCTTTTATTAATATCAAAATTATGCTGCCTGATTACTTCGTTATTTTTTAAGCCGGTCTTTATATAAGTTTCCAGCTTGTTCTGTGCATACCCTGAATATCCTAGACAGAGTATTGCAAAAGTTAGTTTAATTTTCATTTATTGTACATTGTTTATTATTTGAACATTGTTCATTTTTTTGGGCAAAAAAATTTTTAAAGCTTTTCTATCATTTTTAGATATTCATTGTATCCGTCATACAAAATGGTATCGGGATTCGTAAAATTTACATTTTTAATTCTCTGGTGAATTTCCAGACAGCACATGCCATGTACCAAACTCCAAACCATAAATGCCAGCGGCTCTACATTATGGCCTTTAAAATAACCTTTGTTAATACATTCTTCAATAGTTTTTTTAACTAATCCAAATGCTGTGCATCCTTCATCCCAATCTTCATTCTCGGAGTCTTTCAGGAATTCTATTGGAGCTTTTAGATTAAACATCAAATCGTACATTTCAGAATTTTCGATGGCAAATTTGATATAGGCAAATCCCATTTTCTTTAATCTTTCCTTCGGATCTTCTATAGTATATAACTCCATAAAATAACTATCTAATTCCTGAAAACCTATTGTATGAAGATCATGGAGAATATCATTTTTATCTTTAAAATAAACATAAACAGTGCCTACACTGTAGTTAATTTCTTCAGCAATGTTTCTTATGGTGGTATGTTCAATTCCTTTTTCAACAAAAAGCTTTTTAGCACCTTTTAATATCAGGGCTTTTAAAGCTTCTTTTTCTTTTGCTTTTCTATCAATTGTACTCATACTTATTTTTATTACTGCAGACAAAGATATAAAATAAAATGAACGCTGTTCATTTTTTATTCAGTTAAATATTTTTATACAAATTAAGATTGCAATCTGGCCGTAATACCTTTATGATTCAATAACTTGTAAGCTAACTTTGGTAAAAATCTATTTAACAGATAAATCGCTTTTGTATCGCCAACACGAATAGTGTACGTATTGTTTTTTAATCCTTTTATTAAAGCATCAATTAGCACATCTGGTGTTATCGATTTACCTTCCATTCCCTCAGACATATTTGTTTTTACCAACGGTGGCAATAATTCAAATATTTTTATTCTGCTTCCAATTATCTGTAAATGATCTCGTAATGCTTCTGTATAAAAACGTACCGCAGCTTTTGATGCTGAATAAGTTGGTACAAGATTAGACGGCGTGTAACTCAATATCGATGATGTATTGATAATAGCTGCTTCTTTTCTGCTTTTAAGCATATCCAGAAAAAGATCATTTAAGAGAATAACTCCTAAGTAGTTAGTATTAATTTCCATGGCAGCTTTTTCAAAATGTTTTGAATTACTGAAACCTAAATTATCCTGACCATTCATAATTCCGGCATTGTTATAAAGTATATCGATACCACCCATTTCATTAATTTGGTTGTACAAAGCAACCGCGGCTTCCTGGCTGGACGCATCACTTTTAATGGTCGTAATGGATGGATACATTTTTTTGGCAAGATCCAATTTTTTCTGATCTCTTCCTGTAATAATTACTTTAGCACCTTCTGTAATGAACTGTTTTGCAGCCTCTAATCCGATTCCGGCAGATCCACCTGTAATCAAAATTATCTTACCTTTTAATTCCATAATTTTTCTATTTAGTTTATTATTTCTATATTTGCTTGCGAAATGCAAGTGCAAATATAAATACATTTACTTGCAAAAAGCAAGTGATTTTAATTTTATTTTATGAAAACTCAAAAAAAGAGATCAGACTGCCCGGTAAGTTTTTCACTTGAAGCCTTTGGTGACAAGTGGTCGCTGTTGATTGTTAGAGATTTAATGCTTAAAAAAAAATGTACCTATGGCGAATTGGCAAAATCCGATGAGAAGATCGCAACTAACATTTTAGCCGCTCGACTGCTCTCGTTAGAAGAAAACGGAATTATTCAGAAAATGGAGCATCCCGACAGTAAAGCCAAAGTATTGTATCAATTGACACAGAAAGGAATGGATTTAATTCCAATAATTGTTGAAATTAATCTTTGGGCAGAAAAGTATACCAACATTCCTGAAGAAAGAAAGGAATTGCTGGCACAAATGAATGCTGATAAGGAAGGATTTATTAAAAATGCTTTAAAAGAACTTGAATTAAATCTATAGTATAGATTACATAGCTACTACTTTTTTTGCCACGATAAATTTGGACTGGAATGTGCATGACAAAACACGCCCCCGCAGGTGCAGAACTGCCTCCAATTTTGTCACACAAGCTAAGGCGGTTTTAATAAAAGAGGTTAGCGATTTGTTCAAACCAAATTACCAAAGCCACTGGAAGACAAACAACTACATATAATAAGCCAATTTCTTCAAATCATCCAAAAAAAATGTTGAAATTTGTCCCGTCGGGGTCACAAACAAGCCAAATGTCACCAATTGAAGACAATTGGTGACATTTTTTTATAACCTTACTTATTTTTATTAGTCAAAAGTGCCGGGCTCCTCAGCAGCCCTAGCCCCGATAGCAGTTAAAATCCTTTTGCGCCGGGGTTCGGCGTAAAAGATTGGAACGGATAGCGAGAAGAGCTCCTAAAAAAACACTGTCAATCACAGTATATTTTATCATGCTAATAGCAATTCATATTATCTTAGACAGGCCGCTTGCAATCAATTCATCACTGGCATATTTTTTCTTAGGATGTTTTAAAAAACCTATTCTAAGAAAAAAAAATTACGGACCTGCAGGTCAAAAGAAAAAATAATCTTTCGCTTCTATTTCAGCCTGAAAATCAGCCGCTGAATAATCATAAGCCAGATTGCAGTCAGCATCATCGTTGAAGTAATTACAGCCAATGTTATTTGATACGTATAATTTTCTACTAATTTTAAAGAAGCTGCCATGGTCATTAAAATAAAACTGAATTCCCCTATCTGCGATAAGAGTGCCCCTGCATATAAACTGTCTCGCCAGGAGTTCTTAGTCAGTTTAAAAAGAATGGTATTAATCAGGCTGTTTATAAAGAGTACTGAAAATGAAATCAATATAATTGTACCTGTATTTTGAATAAAAAAATTAATATCTAACTGCAGTCCTACAGCTAAGAAAAAGAAAGCCATAAAAAATACCCTAAAAGGAATAAGGGAACTACCCAGCCAGCGGGTTGCCTTATCATGCCCGATTAATATTCCTGAAGCAAAAGCACCAAAGGCAGTAGACAAGCCAAACCATCCGCTGATCCAAGCCATTGTGAAACAGATACTAAAGCCGATAAAAACCTGCAGTTCATGGTCAACAGTAATCTCTTTGCGCATCGGAATTTTAAAAAGTTTTTTAGTCAGAGCCCCTTTCAAAAAAAGAATCATCAATACGCCTCCTGCGCATACTTTTATCAATTGAACTGCTGATACAGCGGTACCTGACATAAAATTCAAAGCCAGCATCATAGGTATAACCAATATATCCTGCATTAATAATACACCGCAGGTAATCATGCCGAGCTGACTTTTAATTTGGCCTGTTCTGGCCAGATACTGAAATACAATGGCCGAACTGCTGATGCTGATTGTAAAGGCAGTCAGTACAATTATTGTCATTTCCCATCCTGCATATGATCCAACAAAATACATGCAGATAAAACTAAGCACGACCTGAACAACTGAAATCAACAGCGGCTTGTAAAAATTACGCGTGAGATATTGAAGGTCAATCTCGCTTCCTATGGAAAACATCATAATAATGATCCCTATCTCACCAAGCTCTGATATCACATCAGGTTTGTGGATAATATTAAATACCTGAGGACCTAAAAGCACACCGGCCGCTATGTAGGCGATAAAATAAGGCTGCTTTAACCGCCGAAGCAATAAAATCAACAATAAGACAATAAGGGAAAGCACAGCAATCCCCGAGAATAATTGTGAGAGCATATTTTAAATTATTATCAAGAAAGCTGCCTTTATGGGGCAGCTTTCAATAAAAAATTCATAAAAGTTTTTAAGAAATCTCTATCATCCTTGGAGACTTTTGTCTGGCCTGTTCCAGTTTTGGAATAGACAGCAGTAAAATTCCATTTTCGTATCGGGCACGAATTCTATCTTCGTCCACTACATTTTTGGGAAGCACAAAACTTCTCTGGAAAGATTGGTAGCTGAACTCTCTGCGGGTGTAATTTTCTTGCTCTTTATTAACGTGTTCCTGCTTAAAGGAAGAAATAAGCAGCTGTCCATTATCAAGGGTAACCTTAAAGTCATCCCTGCTCATGCCGGGAGCTGCAACCTCTACTTCATAATTCTCGTCAGTTTCCTTAATATTCACTGAAGGCAGTGTGGTGCTTGTGGTTGAAAAATTGTTGTTTTCCCAATTGAAAAGATCGCGGCCAAAAACATCATCAAAAAACAAGCGTTGGAAAGCCGGCACATGGCTTCCGTTTCTTTTAATAAGATTCATAACAGTAATTTTTAAAATTGTTATACAATAAATTTTTGAACTTGCACAAAGGTGTGCACAAGGAAAAAAAACAAAAAATATGCCAGGGATTAATTCTGACATTTTTTCATAGTAGAAAAATGAAAAAATGTCATTTTAATCTACGATGAAGACCTTTTTTCGCACTGCTTATTTTCAGTATTGAGAGAATCTGCTGTCCTTACTTTTTACGATCCAAATTTAGAAGTTTCAGGAAAAAATGTCACTTCACCTGTAGAAATGTCGTGTGATCCTCCAACAATTCCAATTTCTCCATTTTCAATCATTTCTTTCAATATCGGACTGCGCTGCATTATCGATGAAACGGTACGCTTAACAATCTCTTCAAATCTACTCGTGGTTTCTAATTCAATAAAGAGGTTCTAATACGCAGCTTTCCTTAGCCCCGATAAAAGTGAAATCCTTTGCGGCGGAACTTGACGCAAAGATTGCTTCGACAGTTCGCTTGCGCTCGGGTGGAACGTATAGCGCGGAAAAGCTCCTAAAAAGACAATTAAATAGAATAAAGGGCATAATTGTAGAAAAAAAGCCAACTTCGGGTATGAATTCCTTATTAGTCCCGCTGCGATATATTCTTTTCAGAAACAAAAAATAAACTTATAACGGGTCTCAATAAAGCTTTGGCCCAGTGCAGAAGAAAGACTTTCTTTAGCAGCAGCACAAAGCCGGCAAAAGAATTTGGCTTCTGGACATAAAGGTCCGCCCCCTTTTCAAAGGTATCTTCAATATCCGAAGGATGGTTCCAGGTGGAGAGCATGACCGCAGGAATGTCGCGAAGCTCTTTATCGCCCTTTATTTCTTTCAGCGCCTGTTTGCCCCCTTTAACAGGCATATTGACATCTATAAAAATAATATCGGGATCGGGCTGGGATTTATCCCTGAGTGTATTCACGAGCTGCTGCCCGTTTTCAACCGCAGTTACCTCAGAGGGAATATCAGCTTCATCAAGGGCATCAATGAATAATTCCTGATCGTCCTTATCATCCTCGGCCAGTATAATTTTTACCGGCTCCTTTTCATTTAAGTTTTCACCAGAGGGGGTTTCAGAGCTTGTCATCTTTAGGCAGTTTTACAATTCTCAAAAGTACGGAAAATACATAAATGAAATGATAACCTGCAAAATTTAAAACATCGAGTTTAAGGGATTCTGTCTGAAATGATCTTTGGTCATCTATAGATGCTGGCAGTTTTTACTACTGATATTGAAACTGAAAATGACAGGCAGGCAAAAAATACTAGATACGTTAATATATTTGGATGATAAGGAATATATTTTTTAAACTCATTACTCATTACTGACAGAAGTTACATTACTATAAAAAAGGGCCTTATTAAATTACAGAATAAAGTTCTTTTGCAATTAACTGAATTAGCATTTAACCGTTTTTTAGCGCCCTAGTTAATCACTGAATTACGTTTAAGGAACAAAGGATTATACCAAATTCCGGGCAGTTAAGAATAAATCCATATCATTGGTTCAAATCGTACCAATAATTATAGGTAGTGTTAAATACTAGAGACAAATAGTGAAACCTCCTTTAAAAATGGTTTACTATATCATCATCTCTTGAATTTTCATCTCTTATAACTTGATTACTAGTTGTTGCTCGACTGAGGCAAAATATGGTTGGTTCCTCCAGCACTTGTATATTGGGTTGATTTTGCTTTTCTCATTGTCTGTAAACATCATTAAACTGATATAGCATCAGCTTGAATAGTAATGCTATAAATGTAGTACTATTAAAAACATTACTGGAAATAAACCCCTGGTTTGATTGGCTTTAGAATTATTATTTTAAGTTTAATATGACTCGCCGATTTTTAATTCGGACGTTTAAACAATGTATATTGAGACGTTTAAACAAAGTCATGTGTTCGTGTATCCTCTAATTTTGTCCTGTTAAATAACTTAAATTAAAAAAATGGAACAGAATAATTATCAGGGAAAATTGCAGAAAGCTACAGGTTCCGGATTTGATGCCAAATCCACCTCAAACAAGGTTATAAAAGGAATTGATCTTAAGGGAAAAATTGCCATTGTTACGGGCGGAAATACAGGTATTGGTCTGGAAACGGTGAAAACACTTGCCAGAGCCGGCGCAACAGTGATCGTACCTGCCAGAGATGTCGAAAAAGCCAAAAGAAATCTGGAAGGAATTGCAAATGTGCAAATAGAAAAAATGGATTTAATGAATCCCGATTCTATAGATGCTTTTGCTGAAAAGTTTTTGCTTTCAGGACAACCGCTTCATCTGCTCATTAACAATGCAGGAATTATGTGGGTGCCGCTCCGCAGGGATAAGCGAGGATATGAATCGCAGCTGGCAACCAATTATCTGGCGCTGTTTCAGATCACAGCAAGATTATGGCCTGCATTAAAAAAAGCAGATGGCGCAAGGGTGGTTAATGTTTCTTCAGGAGGACACCAATTTTCAGATTTTGATTTTGAAGATCCTAATTTTCTAAATCGGGAGTATGAAACTTTGCAGGGATATGGACAGTCAAAAACAGCAGTTAATCTTTTTTCGGTTGAATTAGATACACTTGCAAAAGCCTATAATGTGCGCAGTTATTCTTTATGTCCGGGCGCTGTTGGAGAAACAGAATTAGCAAGGGAAGCACCAGTTGATTTGTTTCAAAAACTGGGTTACAGTGATGCTGAAGGAAATATACTGCCGGAAGTTGCAGCGTCATTAAAAACAATTCCGCAAGGTGCATCTACAACCCTTTGGGCAGCCACGAGCAAATTGCTGAATGATATTGGCGGGGTTTATTGTGAAAATACAGATATAGCAGCATTGAGTTCAAATGATGCAATTATTGGCGGTATTAAATCGTATTCATTAGATCAAAAAAATGCAAAACGTTTGTGGAAATTAAGCGAGGAGATGACTGGAATAAAATTCGATCTTCATTAATATTTGTATCTTTATACCACACAAGCAATTATGGATTATCAGGTAAATTACATAAACCCAGAGATTAAACTTTCTAGTTATACCGGCAAGCTGTTTAAAACGGAAGCCGCGTTTAATGATCATTTGCTTGTGTGGTTAATTTCGGGGGAAACGAAAATTATTCAGGCAGATGAAACTTTTGTATTTGGTGCTGGAAATACTTTTTTAATTCCCCGAAATCAATTGGCTGCCATCATTAATATTCCAAAAGATGGTTTGCCGCACAAAGCAGTTGCCATGCATTTATCGGCAAAAAGACTTCGGGAATTTTATGATCACGAAAATGCAAAGTTAAAAACGGCGACACCAAAAATTTTCAGTTTCCATAAACATCCTTTATTGGAAAGCTGCTTGGCTTCGCTGATTCCTTATTTTGAAATGCAGGAAAATTTTCCCGAAAATATCGCTTCCTTAAAAATTACTGAGGCAATTTCGATACTTAGAACTATTGACCCGCATATAGATGCTGTACTGGCAAACTTTGATGAACCTTACAAGATTGATTTAATTGCTTTTATGGAGAAGAACTTTATGTTTAATATGCCATTGGAAAAGTTTGGCTATTTAACAGGCCGGAGTCTGACCACTTTTAAGCGTGATTTTCATAAGGCTTTCAACATTACACCGCAACGCTGGCTAACCAAAAAAAGATTAGAACTAGCCCATTATCAGCTTAGTGAAAAAAACAAAAAACCTGTTGACATTTATTATGAAACAGGTTTTGAAAATTTATCGCATTTTTCATTTGCATTCAAAAAACAGTTTGGTTATTCGCCAACTGAATTGCAAAGAATGAATAAAAATTTTTAAAGGATTGTTTGGTTAATGGCCTCTCTAAAAACGAGTGCTGTTTCTTTCAAATTTGCTGTAATAAGCTATGCAAGTTTATCTACTTTAAATAAATTATTACGTAATTCATCAATCCCCACCGGGTCATCCAAATCAAATTCATAAATCCAATGAAATACAGATAATTACATATTAATAAGCCATTTTCTTCAAATCATCCAAAAACAATGTTGAAATTTGTCCATTCGAGGTCATAAAAGCCGAATGGCACCAATTGTCTTCAAATGGTGCCATTTTTGTTTTACAACTGATAAGGTTTTTTACTCAAAGTATCTTCTAATTAAGGCTTTTTTTCGATGACAAATGCTTTGAGCTCTGCTATCTTCCCATCTTCGAATCGCCAGATATCACAATAATCAAAATGTTCATATTTTCCGGCCTTATTTTTTAATCGGATTTCCCCCGTCACCATAACAAAATTGTCTTCTTCGATTGCCTTTTCCACACTGAACACCGGTGGCTCCAAGTAGAATTCTTTCATATAAGCACGCACTTCTTCTTTTCCATTAAGAATACGCTCACCAATGAAAACCCATTTGGTATTTGCGGTACAGTAAGCTAAAAAACTTTCGTAATCGCCATTTTTCACAAATTCATTGGCTTTGTGTAAGATTGTTGTATTTGTCATTTTTGTCTGTTTTTTTAAATGATTATTTTTTGTTTGGGCACTAACATTGGATGTGACAATAAATAGTGTGATAATGATTAATGATTTTTTCATTTTAAATTGTAGTAAAACGTTAAGGAACATTAGATATTCTCTTCAATAGTTTGAATTCCAAATTCTGCCAGACGTCTTATAATATTATCCGATGAAACTATGGTTTCAGGAAGGTATAGACCTCCTGTTTTATGCGCAGTCTGTCCATTCAGGCCAAGAACCCTCTCTGCGATCATATAGACGCCTACCGCAGTTAGATGAGAATTCCCTTTAGGACCGGAAACAATGGTTCTGATTTTCTTCGGTTCTCCGGATGATGAGATCCCTTCTATCTCAATATACAAATCGTGTGATGCTGTCAAACCATTACTGCTGCCTATTGATTCCCCAATAATGAAATCAAACCGAATATTGCGGGCACTCGTAAAAGCTGCGATACTCGGAACGTCAAGGGTACTCATTGGATGTCCAATAGCCGATGATCCACCATACAGGTTAATCGGTCTTGCATTATTTTTTGAATCCACATACTGCCAATTTCCATCCTGACGGATCAGTGCCTTACCTACAAAACCACTAACTTCTTCTGCAACCAATGGTCCTACCGGATCTTTTTCATCGTATAGTCCGGCAGTTTTAAATCGGTGCCGATATCTTTACCTTCACTGTAGTTTTTTTCACGATATTTTATCTTATCTGTAAAAAATATTTTATTTGACTTGAAAGTTTTTAATATGTCCAATTCTCTTTTTTGCTTTTTAAGATTGGTTTTTCCGAGATAAAGCAATCCTGAGCACATACCTATTACATATTTCCCATCCTTGTTTTTTCTTGCATAAACAATTAATTGCGTATTTTCAGGAATGAATATGGAACAGGAACTTCCCATACTCCCATCGCTTCTTCCAGCTACATAAATTGCTTTTAGATTTTCGCCTTTAAAAAGTTCATTGATGATAAACTCTGTTTTATAGAGTTCTTCCGAGTTTTCATTTTTATAGTTCTTTACGATTTTAATTTTAGCAACAAAATCAGATTCTATATATTTTTCTGTTATTGCACTATCATCACAAATGCAGGCAAATAGTGGAAAGGAAAACAGCAATAAAACAATTTGTGATATTTTTTTCATTGTTTGCGGTTTAAAATTGGGGAAAAGATTCTCATACTCCAGCCGGTTTGGTATTAAATTAGACTTTTTCTTTAGGTCTTCATACCGAGGCTAAATCAAGTCAAAGGGTTTGCCCTTGCCATTGAGCCAGCAGTATATTTCTTCCTTTTTGAGTTCGGGAAAGAATTTGAGTGCTTCTTCAATGCAATAGTTGGACAGAAAAGAATCTGATCACCAATGGCTGTAATTACTTTTTCATAGCCGTAAAAACGCATGATCTCATCAATCTGATCCTGTCCCCACACTCTATAATACGTCCGATTGCCATTTTATATCCCCCTTGCCAAACGATCTTGTCAATTCTGAAATCCCAGAAGAATTTAGGATGAAGGTCAGGGATGTTTTTAGCTGATTCGATTATTTTTTTTAAAATTTGGTTACTATCAAATATAAGCAATTTCTAGAATTATCTGCGACAACCTCTCTTTTTATTGAGGTTTTAAGTCAAATTCCGGCTTTGTTGTTTGAATTTACATTAAAGGGCTTTCAGCAGCTTTAAGTTAAATGAAGCTTTTATATCAACAGTATTTGCCTGGTTTACAACATGATTTCTTTTTGATTTATCCAGGCAATTATATTCCTAAAATTATATAACAATTACCCAAAATATTAGTACTTCAAAAATATCCTGTTCTTTAATTTTGTCTATAAATTTCAAACCATCCCCTTATGCTCACTAATACTAAAATCCCGGTTTCATACCTTTTCAATAAAGTCAAGTATGAAATTTTCTTTGTGCTGGTCATCGGCATGCTGGTTCATTATCTCACTACGGAGTTTAAAAACATTATTCCTTTAATGCCCATCACTATTCCCGCATTCATCGGAACGGCCATTTCGGTGATACTCTCCTTCAAGCTCAATCAGTCTTATGACCGCTGGTGGGAAGCCCGAAAAATTTGGGGAAGCATCGTCAACGACAGCAGAAGCCTGGTGTTGCAGCTGCAGTCATTTGTAGACAGGGAACATCAAAATGAAATCAGGGAAATTGGCCTCAGGCACATCGCCTGGTGCTACAGTCTGGGACAGACCTTGCGAGGCTTGGATCCTGTCGCTGGTTTGGAGAATTTTATTTCCGAAGCTGAAATACAAGAAGCTTCAAAACAAAGCAACAAACCCTTGGCCGTGCTGCAAGTCAATACCCTTCAGATAGCAGCGCTGAAAGAGAAAAAGGCCCTTGATATTTTCTCACAGGTGCAGCTCAACAATACCATGGTCAATTTTTCCAATTATATGGGAATGGCCGAGCGCATCAAAAACACTGTTTTTCCGATAACCTACAGGATATTTCTGCATTTTTTCATCTACATTTTTATTGTAACCCTTTCCATTGCCCTGAGGGATATCGAAAGCTATTTTGAAATCCCTTTGCTTTTAACCATTTCAACGACTTTTTTCCTTTTGGAAAAGACCGCCACCCACCTACAGGATCCTTTCAGAAACCGGCCGACCGATACCCCGGTAACGGCGATTGCCAGAACCATTGAAATAAACATCAAGGATTTATTGAAAGAAAAAGAAATTCCTGAACCTTTGGCGCCTGAAAAATATTATCAGTTATAGATTCTTGAAATTTATCTGCAAATCTCCTTTAAAAAAGAGGGCTGCCTTTAAAAAGACAGCCCCCAGAGGAAGAATGATTTTATTTTTTCGATTCTTCGATAGAAACTTTTCTAAACTCCTTCAATAGTTTTTCGATTTCTAAAGTTGATTTGCGGGCTCTTGCTCCGGCCGCTTTAACGCAGCTGCCCCCTATGCCATGGGCATTATATTTCAATAAAAATGTTTCTTTTTTGTAAGATTTCAAATCACTGGGCATCTAATCCTACAGAAATCAAAACATTATACCAATGAAACGACAATTTTTTATTCTCGCGATGTTTCTTTTTACCCTTCACGCGACAGCGCAGCACGCAGTCAAGGTCACGGCAGTGAGCAAAAAAGGTGATCCAATGATTTTTCTACCCCACATCGGCTGTTCATCTGCAATGTGGCAGGAAATCGCTGAAAAATACAGCGGCCGTTTCGCCTGCTATCTAGCCGATTTTGCAGGCTTTAACGGCCAGAAACCCCTTGACAGCTTATACACAGAAAATTATGTGAACGATTTGCGGGCATTCATCAAAAAAGAAAAACTAAAAAATGTTATTTTAGTGGGACAGAATTATGGTGCCTTTGTGGCTGTCAAATTAACCTCGGATAAAAGTCTGAGCATCAAAAACATCATTGCCTGCGATTTTTATCCCAAACTCAGCATGGTGCTGGATCCGGCGATGACAGACCAGAAGCTGCAAACCATCAAAAAGGGCATCCGTGAGGCAACCCTGCAAATGAACCCTGCCGATTTTGAGGCCAACCAGAGACAAACAGCGGAAATGATGAATTTTACAGATTCGAAAAATGTTGACCGTTTTGTCGAGTGGCAGAAAAAATCAGACAGAAAAACACTTGCAGAAACCCTGTGTGAACAATTTAGCGCAGATTTGCTTTCGGAGCTCCAAGAAAATAAAATCCCGATACTGGTTTTAACCACTTGGTATTTTGCAAAAAAGTATAAAAACATGCCGATTTCTGAAGCTGATAAAAAGCTGAAGGAAATGTATGGCGATACGCCAAATATTACGCATGCCGTAACCGAGCAGGCAAAAGATTTTATGGCAAATGACCAGCCAGAATGGTTTATCAGTGAAATGGATAAATTCTTAAAACAGCCTGCTGTTGGAAAATAAGCAAAAAATATTCGACCAGCTTTTTACCCAATACCGAGACTGGATTTTTCGTCTGTGCTGCACCTACACCAGAAGCGAAGCACAGGCAGAAGATTTGGTACAGGAATGTTTTTCCAAAGTATGGATAAATCTATCTTCATTCGAACATCGCTCGGATTACAGTACTTGGATTTACAGGATTGCGGCCAATACCTGCCTGATGCAGCTGCGAAAAGAAAAAAACAGTCCGGTAGAATACCATGAGAACCTAAAAGACAATTCTCCTGAGGAAAAACCGAACGATAAGGAAGAGCAGTCCGTTTTCTTATATAAAGCCATCGCCCAGCTCAATGAAATAGACCGCATCATCATCTCGATGGTGCTCGAGGATGTTTCCCAGAAACAAATTGGGGATGTACTGGGAATCACCGAAAATAATGTAAATGTCAAGGTGCATCGCATCAAGAAGCAACTCAAAGAAATACTATCAAAAAACAACTGACATGGAAAAGGATTTTGAAGAACTAAAAACGCTCTTTCAGCAGAAGAAGCCTTCAGCTGCCTTTTCTCAAAAGGTTGTTGATCAAAAAGTCAAAGATGATATTTCGGGGCTGAAAATAAATCATCTTAAAACAATAATTACATTCATCATAACGCCAATAGCCCTTGTTTACATTGACAGCTTAAATGCAGAAAAAATGGATACATCCGCTTCAGGATTTTGGATTTTGATTGGCTGTTCTTTGTATTACGCCTTGAGCAAAACCTATCTTCTTTATCGCCTGAGTAAAATAAGGCCCATAGAGAGTGTTCTGGAAACCGTTAAAAAATTAGAACGCTATAAAAAACTCAATATTTGGATGCATACTTACGGCGAGGTTTTGTATGTTTTGATACTGGGTTTTGGCGTGTATTTGTACCTTAGACCGGTACTTGACAAATTCCTGCTGGATAAAACCGGACGTACTATCCTTTGTTTTTGGTGGGTCTGGGGAATTTGTATTCTATGGATGTTTTTTTACACCTTCGTTATCAAGCGCAGACGCATGAAAAAAGACGTTGCCATACTTGAAAAATATATGCAATACATTAAATCGGAGATATGATTAAATATCAAAAAGATAAAGCAACACTTGAAGCAGCTATCCAGGAAACATTACGGTAGTATTTTTAGAGAACACCGAAACCAGATTCTGTAGGATTTCGGTGTTTTGCTGTTTGTAATCCCAATAAATGAAATAAACTATGTAAGATTTTCTTTTTCACTGCATCTAAATAGAAAAAGAAAATATTATGAGAAAAATCAAAAATCTATTGCTGTGCATTTTATCTTTTAATAGCATTGTTAAAGCCCAGATCAATTCTGAAATCAAACTTTTTTCACCTGAGGTCATCTCTAATGGTAACGTATTCGGACTTACCATTTCGCCTGATGGAAGCAAAACTTACTTTGTCAATTCTTTTGGAGGAAGAAAAAAACTCCAGATAATGCAGAGTGAAAAAGTAAACGGAAAATGGCAGACACCAAAACCTGCTTTTTTTTCAGATCAAAAGTTTCGCGAAATAGACCCCTTTATTTCTCCAGACGGAAATACTATTCTATACAATTCAAGAAAAAGTCCCCAAAAGAATGCCAGTGATGATAAAGATCTCGATATCTGGATGGTGAGACGCAGTAAGGGAAAATGGGGCAAACCTTTTGCTCTTGGTGAGATCAACAGCAATGACAACGAGACTTATGCTACAATGACTGCCAACGGAAATATCTATTTTGGACTGCGCAGTGATCAAAAAGGCTATGGAGGTAACGATATCTACGTATCGAGGTTCGTGAAGGGCAAATACCAAAAACCCGTCAATCTGGGCTATCCCATCAATACAAAAAATGATCAAGGCAACAGTTACATCTCCCCTGATGAAAATTATATGATTTTCTCATCAGATGGACAAACATCAGGTTTTGGGCAGTCAGACCTTTACATCAGTTTTAATCTAAACGGTAAATGGACTTTGCCTCTCAATCTTGGTGATGGAATCAATTCGGAACAAAACGATTTCTGTCCGGTAGTTTTCAATCACGATACGCTCCTTTTTGCCAGATCTGAAAAAACTGGTGATCACTTAACAGAAAATATTTATACTGGAACAATCAACATTCCATTTCTTAGAGCTTTAGCGACAACACAACCAATATCAGCCCTTCACAACACAATCCCTGAAGGCGATGCTTATGGAATCACTTTTTCACCGGAGGGCAAATATGCCTACACTACTAAAAGCAGTGCAGATAGAAGTGTTTGTGAAATTTATCGTTTAGAAAATGGTTCAGATTACCATTTTCTAAACCCCGAAAAAATGGACATATGGCAGTTGACGCCCAATGTTTCTAATCCGGTTATCAGCCATGATGGCACATTTGCACTGCTGCGAATTTCAGAAACTGGCAAAGATCCTGACCTGTATATTTCAAGAAAAGATGTGCAGGGAAACTGGCAGAAACCTGTTCCCTTACCTGAGAACATAAATACGTCTGTCGATCAATATTATCCAGAACTAACCGCAGAAAATCACCTTTATTATTCGAGTAACGGCGATGTGTTTTATTCCGAATTCAGAAATGGACAGTGGCAGGATCCGTCTCCGGTAAAAGAGCTCAACACCAGTAATTTCTCCGAAAGCAATCTCGCTGTGAGCCGTGATGGAAAATGGCTGGTTTTCCTTTCCAACCGTACTGGGGTTTATGGGGCTTATGATTTGTATCTCTGTAAAAAAACATCCGAAAAGTGGTCTGAACCTGTTAATCTTGGTCCGGGTATCAATACCAATGCAATGGAATACCAGCCGAGATTTTCACTGGACAATAAAAAACTCTATTTTACCCGCTCGGTTTTTACAGATGGAAAAAGACAGGGAAAAGATCAGGTCATGGAAGTTGAGATTAGCGATTTGTTATCGAAATGGCAGTTACCTTCCCTAAATTGAAATACAATCAATAATCATCGGGTTTATCAAGAAACTGTGACAAATAAAACCCGCCTCGATGAAGATCTGATGGTGTGCGTCCAAAGAAATACTTAAATGGGCAGGAAGACCTTCAATTCCATACCCGCGCATTTATTCCCAGAAAAAAAGCATTGGCCGCCAACCAGGGGCTTTACAGCGGCTTTCTTGCCGCGGGGCTTATATGGTCATTGTTTATCTCTGATTTGTTCTGGCAGCGCAACATTGCACTGTTTTTTCTTTCCTGCATTTTGACCGCGGCAATTTACAGGGCTCTTACAGCCGGCAGGGCTATTTTCTTCAAGCAGGGACTTCCTGCATTGGCCGCCCTTGTTCTGGTGTTATGGCCTTCTTGTTAATACGCCGTCAACAGAAAAAAAAACGACCAAATGGTTTGTCCGAGATTAAAATTTAGGCTATTTTTAATACTGTAAAATCAAAACCTGCCCAATGAAGCACATACAACTGATCCAGACCATTCTTTATGTGGAAAATCAGCAATCAAGCGCTGATTTTTATAAGCAGCTCTTCCGACAGAAGCCTGATCTTGATGTTCCGGGAATGACAGAATTCATCCTGGCTGAAAACTGCAAACTGGGCTTGATGCCCAATAAGGGTATTGCAAAAATCCTTGCCCCTGCCATGCCTGATCCTGCTCTGGGAAATGGTATTCCAAGATGCGAGCTGTATTTTTATGTGCAGGATATTGAAATGGAATTTGAAAATGCGCTGAGGATCGGCGCCAGACTAATCAGCGGCATAGAAGACCGTGACTGGGGCGACAGGGCCTGTTATTTTGCGGACCCCGACGGACATATCATTGCCTGGGCTGAGAGATTATAGCGCCGGCATAAGAAGACCAAGGGCTTTCATTTAGGGTTGGGACTTGTAATACTATACATGTCTTAATAGCGAAATACACTTGTCCCGGATCTTTATGAGCGCCGTCCATCCAATATGCTCCGTTTTTATTAATAAAAATGAAATTGTTGTCTATGAACTTTATTTCGCAAAAAAGCTAAATAAGGCGAAAATCCCTTATTTTCTTTTTTGGAATCCAGCAGCACTATAGTCCTACAAAGCAGGACAGTCGTGATCTGCTTTTTTTTTATCTCTCAGCTGTCAGAAACCACATTGTTATATCCATGCCTGAATCTTTGACAACAGACCAAGACATACATCAAATACCGCAATGCAACGTACTTAAATCATTCATAGAATCTGTTTTTTTTGCAGTCGGAATACTTTTTATTCCAATGAGATGCTCTCAGAGAGGTTTTCCCTGGCCAGGAATGCCGAAATATACCCCTCGACTTCCGTTCTGCGTACAGTTGCCGTTCTAAAAGTGTTGATATGAAACTCCTCATCCTGGTCCAGGATATGGATAATCTCTGTGTAGCCCTTTGAAATGAGGCTTCCTTTGAGTTTAATGAAAGTGAGCTGCTGGCGCGCATCCAGATCTTTTCTCACTTTTAGCTGTATCATTTTTTCCATTGCAAAAGATTCGCTCTTTGTTTCCTTAGTTTAATTGTTCCAGGTGTTCTACAATCAAATATAGCTATTCTGCTGCTATTGCCCGGCCCTGAAAATGTTAAAAATTCCTAGTTTTGTCTTTTCCATACAAGATGTACGCTTCACCCCCCATTTTGTCCGTTTGAGCTTATTTTTTTAAGCACCAAAGACGTTGGCTTTATAAATTCGCACAGGCTTGAGCGCGTTTATAACAGCCATAAAGGCAGGTCTTTCCCTGCACCTGGCTGCCGGCTTTTAGTGTGGATTTCATTTTTTATATGCGGCCGCCTGTTTGTGCTTTTTTAGTTTTATTTATCAATCATCATTTCAAGCACGGCGGCTGCTTCAAAACTGCCTCTAAGATGTAGCGCAACTTTTCAAAAGCCCATGCCGTAGAAGATTTCGTGCTACTTCTTTTTGATGCTTAACTACTTGTAAACACTCAAAAAACTATGCCATTTTCAGCCTTCCGCCTGCGCTATTACTATCAGGAAATATTCCACATCACCCTTCTTTGGATCATCACTGGACTGCTTTTTGTCTATATAAAATTCAACGACCTGCACGATCTCTACATCTGCAGCAATTATCCATTTCCTGCAGGGACCACCAAAAGCCGCATATATGCCTTCTCCCTGGCGAGCTCCTTTGTGATCGGTCTGATGATGGCCCTGCTGCACACACTTGTATATCCCCGTCTCATCAGGACCCATAATCTTCTTATAACCGCAGGGCTGCGCAGCCTTGTTTTCTGTATTCTGGCTATTGTTCTGCTGCTGCTTTTCTTTGGGGAATCTCCATACCGGTTCTCCGCAAATCTCACCATGCAGAGCGCAGCGGCAGACATAACGGTATACCTGATCTTCATAGAGACCCTAATAGGGATGACCGTCACCCTCAGGCGGAGCTTGGGAAAGAATTATTACAGGAATTTTATCCGATCAACCTATTTTACCCCTGCCCTTGAAAACAGGGTCTTTATGTTCATGGACCTTAAAAATTCCACAGAGTCGGTGGAAAGGATGGGAAGCATCGCTTTCAGCAGCTTTATTCAGGACTGCTTCAAAGACCTCTGCGAGCAAGCGATGGACTATGGAGGTGAAATCTACCAGTTTGTCGGGGACGAAGCGGTCATTACATGGCCTGCAGCACATCATTTTGATTACAGCCTTTCTCTGGAGCTTCATTTTGCCCTAAAGGCACGCCTGGCAGATAAAGAAAAACAATACCTGGACAGGCACGATAATTTTCCCTGCTTTAGAAGCTCGGTGCACTGCGGGGAGGTATCGGCCGCACTTGTGGGGCGCTATAAGCAGGAAATCGCCTATCATGGCGGGGTGCTGAACCTGTGTTCGCGAATGCAGTCCATGTGCAGGGATTATGACATTGATCTGGTGATATCTGAAAAAATCCATCAGCAGCTCTCCATAAGCTCTTCGAGGTTCAGCTTCAAAGCCATGGATGGTCTTTGTTTCAAGGGAATTGAAAAAAAACAGCTGGCCTACAGCGTAAGCCTGCCTTCAAAGGGGCGCCTTGAGCCTGGGTGCCGAACAATCTAGTGCTTGAAAATAATACTTACAGCTGTACCCTGCGCTTCACCGCTCTGTATTTCCAGCCTGCAGCCGATTTTCTCGGCCAGGCTCATGACAAGCTGCAGGCCCAGTGCGGAACCTGTCTCTCCATCAGTTCCCCTGCCCGGCAGGGCCTGATTTTTTATCGCACTGAGCTTATCGATATCCATACCTTTTCCATTATCGCTTATAACCAGCTCCCACGGGCTCGATGTGATGGAAATACGACCGTTGAAGGGGGTGAACTTTACAGCATTTGAAACCAGGTTTCGGACAATTACCATAAGGATGTCAAAGTCAGTCTCAATGTTCTCAAGCTGCTCAAGGTCGGTGGAAATGGTTATATTCTTGCGCTCACAGGATAACTTAACTCCGCCGGCCACTTCAGAAACCAGAAGCGGAAAATCAATCAACACGGGCTTCAACTGAAGGCTGTTGAAATTCAGCCGTGCCCAGCTGAAGCTCGTCTCCAGCAATTGCAGCACCCTGGAAGATTCCTCGCGTATCTGGCGCATCATAGGTACAAACTCATCAGGTGAAAGATCCCTATTCTCGGCAAGGGAGGCCATTGTATACAGGTTGGCCAGAGGACTGCGCAGGTCGTGGCCCAGAATGGAGAGCATCATATCATTGCTGGAATTGGCCTTTTTTAACTCTTCCTGCAGCATGACATCGCTGTTGATATCCACATAGGCAATAATGAACAGGCTGTCCAGAACCGATGCCTTGATTTCAAACCATCGCCTTTCCCCTGAGCTGCAGGTGAGATGGACTTTCATTTTTATAAATTTCTGCTCGCCTCTTTCAATCTCCGCCGCCTGCTTTTCCAGGAGGTTAAAACCACGCTGCGGTACTCCCCCTGGGGATAGAGAAGCTCCAGCAGCGCATCCTTGCAAGGGGCTTCCTTGAGGCTGTAGCCGATCTGGGAGCTAAATTTTTTGTTGTAGAACAAACACTTATCCAGACTCGGCTTGCGATCCCAGACTATGATAGGATAGGGAAGAAAATCAACTAGTTTTCTGAGTTCTTTTCTGGATATTTCAGAATCATTAAAAAGGGTCATAACGGTAGGACTGGTATTACATTGGGACTGTTTGAAAGTGCAAAATAAAGGATTTCTGATTATTCTGTAAACAAAAAATGGCCAAAAATTAAATGGTTGTCCCTTTGGGCGCTTCAACCGAAATCTTGTCCGTTTCACCGAAGTTTTTCACAGTTTCTCATCACACCGCCACTAAATTTGCTGGGATTTAAAATTATAGCAACATTAAAATAAAAAGTATGAAAAAATTAATTCTGCTCAGCCTTATACTGGCATCTTCAAACCTTTTCAGTCAGAGTTTTTTGGACAGGCTCCACCTGGGCATCAAAGCAGGTGCCAACTACAGTGATTTTAGCAATGCCGGATTTGAGACAGAAGGGCTTGCGGGCTTTCATGCGGGGGTCGCAGTGGCCCTCGACATCAATGAGCGTTTCAGCATCCAGGAGGATTTTCTTTACTCCACACAGGGTGCAAAATTAAAAGGGGGCCCTCTGGATGGAAAAGAACTGAAATTATCCTATGCCGCCATTCCCATTGTGGTGAAGTACAAGACCAGCTTCGGACTCTATTTTGAGGCAGGTCCGCAGGTCGGTATCCTGGTTTCTGAAGATTTTAAGACCCTTACTCATGCTGATTTTGCAGAAAAAATAGACGCCGGCATGGTGGCGGGAATCGGATACCAGTTTGAAAACGGCCTGGGTATCGGAGCGCGTTATTATTTTGGACTAACCGATGTGGGCAAGTTAAAATCAGCCTCAGTCAATACCGATTTTCAGAACAATTCTTCCCAGGTAAGCCTCTTTTATATGTTTTAATCAAAGGATCGTGCCCGGGCGCATAATGATCTTTTTTTATTCCCGACTGCCTGTCCAAGGCAGCGGGATTAATTGTTTAAAAACCATAACCGGAATCTGGTAATCTTTTGTATTTTAAAGCCCTGATAAAACACTCAAACAATCCGTCCTCTTAAAAGAACAACATCCAATGAATAGCATAGCCAAATCTTTTAATCCAGTGATCATGAAGGATATATACCGAATGAATATCTTCTTTACGCTGCTGGTTTCCCTTCTGGCCTTTTTTTATCTGATTATCTTCAAACCTTCTGCCGTACTGGTGCTTTTCATGACCCTTAAAAACGTGAGTTATCTGCTGATGCTGACCTTCTCACTCTCTGCGATCCTGAAATACTGCGCCGAGAAATTTCCGCATGACCTGTTTCGATTCAGGCTCTGCAGGTATGCAGCCAGCTTCGGCACTGCTGTGCTGCTGCAGATGATCGTATGGCCCGTCTTTGCTTTTCTGGCAGAGGTAGAATGGAGATTTGATGATATGGATCTGGTGCTTACCTTTCTGATGGAAGCCGTGTTTTTCACCATCCTTCTGCTCCTGCTGCAGGACTTTGCCATCATCAGGCTGGCCAAAAGAAATGCAGAACTTGAAAATTCAACCCTGCAGCTGCGCACAGCCCAGGCTGAAATCCTGCTTCTCAAACAGCAGATACACCCCCATTTTTTATTCAATTCGCTCAATACCCTGAAGGCACTTTATAAAAAAGATATAATTCTTGGCGAAAAGTACCTCATACAGCTTGCCGCCTTCCTTCGCACCGGCGTATCATTGAACAGCAGCACGATTATACCCCTGGAGCAGGAAGTCGAATTCTGCAGGAATTATCTCCAGATGCAGCAGCTGCGCTTTGGAAGTGCTCTGGAGTGGGAAATACACATAAACGATCCTGGAATGCTCCAGGGCAAAGTCCCGGCCTTCTCCCTGCAGCCACTTGCAGAGAATGCCATCAAGCACAATAAATTCACCATACAACACCCCTTAAAAATAATTATCGAACAAAAACAGGATCTCATATCACTGTCCAATTCAATCAATCAGAAGCAGCCCGGGGAAACCTCGCTGAAAAGCGGACTGGCCAATCTGGCAGAACGATGCCTGATTTGTTCAGGAAGCGAAATTTCGATCAGTAATAACGGTCTTACCTTCTCGGTTGCTTTTAAAATAACAGACCCATGAAAATCATAATTATTGAAGACGAAAGCTTTGTGGCGGAAGATCTGGCAGCAAGCCTGAAAAACTGCAGTCCTGATATCCAGATCACAGCCATACTTACTTCTGTCAAAGAAGCCACAGCCTATTTCAGTGAAAACCCCGCCCCTGACCTTATCTTCAGCGACATCCAGCTGGGCGACGGCCTGAGCTTTGAAATTATGCAGGCTGTCTCGATCCAGGCCCCCGTAATTTTCTGCACTGCATTCAATGAATATGCCCTGGATGCCTTCAAGGCCAACGGCATTGAATATATCCTTAAACCCTTCAGTGAAGAGCAGCTCAGAAAAGCACTTCACAAATACACCTCCATGCGCAGTCTCTTTAATGGCAATCTGGCCCTTAAGTACCACAAAGCAATGGAAACCATCTCAAGACTGACCCCCGATGCCAGCCAGACCATCATGGTAAAATTCAGGGACAGGCTGCTTCCCTTCACTCTTGATAAAATTGCCCTTTTTTATGTGGAATCCGAAACTACAGTGCTGCACTGTTTTAACGGCAAAAGCTATATTATGGCAGAAAGCCTGGAGGAGCTTGAGAAAAGAACCGCTCCGCTTTTCTTCCGGATAAACCGCCAGCAGCTGGTCAGCCGCCGATCCATTGCCGAGGTAGCCGACTATTTTCCCCGCAGGCTTAAAGTGAGTCTAAATATTCCTTTTCATAAGGAAATTTTTGTGAGCCGCGAAAAAAGAAGCAGGGTTTTGGACTGGCTGGCCCGATCATAAACCCATGGGCAGCCCGGACTGTTATACTTCCGGGCATTGTCCGTTTGAAGTGCAAAGTTGTCCGTCTGGCGTACTTTTTCAAGGCTCTTTTGAAAATCCACCCTTACATTCGCGTCATAATCTTAAATGATATGACATGGCAGACAACCCATTTCCCCTTCGCAGTATTTTCATTCTCACTGCTCTTTTATTTATCTCTTCGGCCGCTTGCTACGGGCAAAACCTGCATCTGCTGGTAAGCGGTATGCGCTCGGAGAAAGGAAACATCATACTGAATGTTTTCAAGGATAAGGAATCGTACAGCCGCCAGCAACCGTTTAAAAAATTGATATTTGAGAAAAACGGCCCCAAAGGCGGAACGATGATCATCAGCTTTGATCTGAATCCAGCCCTGTACGGCATCACCTTGGTGGATGATGAAAACAAGGACGGCCAGCTCAATAAAAACTTTCTGGGAATCCCAAAAGAAGGTTTCGGCTTCTCCAATTTTTTTATGGAAAAAATGAAAAAACCCGATTTTGACGACTTTAAGACGGCTGTCAAATCCACAGGCAATAAAATTGCCATCAGAGTAAAATACATGTAAATCCTAAAATTTAATAAACAACTGAATTATGAGAACTAAAACCACCGCTGTGATCAAAGCAGCATTTGTACTTGCCGCCATGATAGTGCTGTCTTCGTGCGACAGCAACGAAGTAGATCCTTTCGGCTCGGGAAGGCTTAAAGTCGTAAATGCCGCACCGGATTCCGGCTCCCAGAAATTCATACTTGCCAATATCCCGTATATCGGAAATCTCAGTTATAAGGAGCATTCGGTATCGTATCATAAAGTGGCCGTAGGCAATAACCTTGTTGCCCAGTACAGGGATGAAGGAGACAATGACCTGTATGCTTCCCAGGAACTGGATCTGGATGACGATAAGACCTATACGGTGTATCTTACCGGAGGATCACGTTCCGATGCCGGGGTACGGCTTTTTGAGGATAACCTCTCCGCTCCGTCAAGCGGAAAGGCAAAGGTTAAATTTCTGCACCTTAGCGACGCTGGCCCCTCTTCAATAAATTTCACCGATGCAGCCGGGATAAGCCTTTCGGGGACCCTGGCCCGTTATACCCAAAGCAGCTATGCCGAGGTAAACGCAGGAGTTCTCGCCATACACGCACATTCCAGCGGGGCAACAGCCGACCTGGCCTTACTGGAATCGAATTTTCAGGATGGAAAAATCTATACGGTCTATATTTCCGGAAATGCTTCATCGGGCTACAGTATAGAGCAGATCCTGCACAATTAGCCCGCGGGAGGCAACTACATAAACAACAGTCGGGGCCGCTGTGGGGAGCGGTTCCGGCAATTTTTTTTTTAATACTTTCTATTATGTCTTACAGCCAAACCCAGGCTTTTAGCTCCTTCTTTGAGATCAAAGCCCCTCTTGAAGAAGTATTTAAAAGCTTCTTTAGATCTGACATGCTGCAGGTCCTGAAAAACTTTCCGGGCCTTCCTGAATTTATAAACTATACAGCCAAAAAAAAAACACAAAACCCGGGTACAGCCATCCCATTTTTTTCATCAATGGCAATACGGCAAGACGCACCCTTGTTGATTATGTACCGCAAGAATCATTTTCTGCCGCTATAGATAATTTCACAGCACTGCCCTTGGCAGGCTTTTCTCAGATCACCTACAAGTTCACCTTTATTGAAGACCCTGTGATAAGGGCGGTTAAGATACACTGTGAATTCACATTCCATTTCAGCTACCTACTGGGTGTACTGCTCTACCAGCATAGGACGCGCAGGCTGCTGCAGCACAACCTGGAGCTACTGGTCCTACTAATTGACAGGAATCTAAAATTATAAAGGAAAGAAACTTAAAAAAAATGCTGCCGTCTCCCTTTAATTTTATGCCTCTTTTAGTAATCTGCAATAATAGGATTGGATATTTGAATGCTTCGCGCAGCACAAAGAAAAAGCTCCAGAAAAATCTGGAGCTTTTTTTGTTTATTTTAGATTTACTTAAGCTTGATTCTGACTGCGCATGCACATTCTTGGACATTCGCACATCTTTTCATACAACACTCTTCGAACAGTAGGTTTGCCAAATCTGCCAAATACAAAACCATCTTTCCATTGCGCCAATTGCCCGGATGCGTTGCAGTAGCTGTTATGAGCAGATTTTATTCTAACCTTTCAAAGAGGAATTCCCCACCTGCACACGAATAACGATATTCAAGTCCGTCTTTATCTCTTCCACCTGAATTCCATAATTTTAAAGATTCATTTTCCATATGGATTTGCCACGTAGAGCTGTCTTTGAATCTGAATTCAAAGAAGTATCGGAAATATCTTGAATCTTCTTTGAATACAATTTTTTCTGTTCTAACTATTTGATTTAGATGTTTAAACTCAATTTTGTTTTCAGTAATTTGAACTTCGTCGAAATTTGGTTTTGTTTCGTATTTCGTTAGCTTCCATTTTCCTTTCACTTTATCAAAAAGTTCCTTTCTTAAAATGTGACTTATTGAATCAGATTTTTTAAGAGACGCTTTTCCAATTTCATTGGTTGGATAAAATGAATATGCTGAAGTGAAAAAATTGTAGGCAACTTTTAAATTTTTAGTTTTCAAGTTTTCTTGCCCTTTTTCAAAGCAATCTTTCTGTATAAGTTCAAGTTTATCCTGAGCAAAAGAAAATGTTGTAAATAATAAAAATATGTAATTTATTGTAGTTTTCATAAAATTACTCATAATGTTCTGGTATTACAACGGTTTTGCTAAATCCCAAATACAAACCAATTTTTCTATTAAGCCAAATCCCCCAGCTTGCTTGAAGCGTGTGTTAGGCTACGTTGTGATGGGTATGTTTGGCGAGTTGTGAAATTTGACTTTGGCGGTTTCAAAATTAATTTCTGTTTTAGATTCAAATTTTCTGACCACCCATTTTTGTAGATGCTTTTATATTTTGTTTTTACACATCAGATATCGACAGATCTCCTCTTTCTTTTCAACAATAATCTTGTCTGTTGCCAATCTTTCAAGTGTTTCTGGTGGCAAATTATTGTCAGCACGATATTTTATTATTTGTTGGTAAAATTTATCTATTATTCGCTTGTCGACCTCTGAAACATTTTTTTGATTAAAATTAGTTATTCCTAGTATCCAAACATCTGTATATTCCTGTTTTGCTTTATATAAAGTTGATAATTTCGTTGAAAGCTCGAAAGACAAATCTTTATTGGTTAAAATGACTAAACTTGGTCTTGAACTACTATAACTTGAACTAACAAATTGATAAGTTGCATATGCTTTTCCATCAAGCTCACGATAGTGATCAGAAATCTCAATGCTAACATTTTGACTGAATGAAATTTGGGATTGGAAAATCAAAAAGATAAATAATATTCTTTTCATTATTTTATGTTTTTGTTCCTAATTTATCTTACAATGACGCCTAACGTTCTTGCACTACAGTGGGTTTGGGACTAAACTAAGACCTATTTTCGGATTTGCCAAATCATTCCAAATACAAAACCATCTTTCCATAAACCAATTGCCCAACTCCGTTGTAGCGGCTGTTGCCAGCAGTGATGCTTGTTTAGCTTTTAATAATCGATTCTAATTTAAAAGTCTTTTGCCCAATATCTTTGAAAATTGTTCTTATTTGTACAGTGAAGAAATCATTTAATGATTCCCAACTACTAACATTTATACCATAGTACCCATTTTTATCAATATTATTCACAATACTTAAATTTCCAATTTTTAATAGATTATCCCGAAATTTTAAAAAGTCTTTTCGCCAAATAATAAGATTATAACTACCGATTAAAAAAGGTTTTATTTCAGGATGGAAAGCCCACATCTTTTCTTGCTCTTCCAATGAATATTTATAATAATAAGCACTTGAAGTTCCACAACCCCAAAAAGATTCTTTTGTTATTTCTATTTCATCTGGACATTTTGAATTATTATAAGTTAAAGCTATAAACGTAAAATTTTGAGGACTTTTTTTATTAGTTTCGGTACACATTATAACTTTATAATTTCCATCAACAGTTTTAAAAGCTAATAAATCGCCTTGCATAATGCTTTTAATTTTTTCCATTTCATTATCGAAAACAGTTCATTTTTTGAGTTTTTTTTGGCTCATTGCTGCCAACTAGTATAATGAAGTTATTGTGCCTTTTTCACTGAAAGTATAGCATTAAAGCTTTACAATTTTAATTTGAAAGATAAAACCATCTGACGAAGGGTTCCCGGAGTAATCATACCACGACCGCCGTACCAATAATGCTCATTAAGCAGATTATTGGCAGAAAGCGAAAATACATAGCCTGTTTTCTCAAAACTTAGAACCGAGTTGATTATAGTGTAAGGATTGGTGTAAAAAGAACCATTAGTGTTATTAATCATCAAATCTTTACCATAATGACTGCCCCCTATACCTATCGAAAAACCTTGCAGGGCCTTTGACTGCACAGTATAATTCACGTACCATGTTCCGGAAAGCTTAGGACCTGAATCTACAGGTCTCAGCCCTTGGGTAAGCGCATCCGAGACAATAAGTCTGCTGTCATTATAGGCAAAACCCGCATGCAAAAACAGTCCTTTTATTGGATTTGATTCCAAATCGGCTTCAAAACCGCTGCTGCGCTGCTCACCGTCCTGCAGATAGGAAGCCGTATCATTTGGGTTCTGTCTTACCACATTGGTTACATCAATAGTATAATAACTCAAAACGGCATCCAAAAGGTTCTTTTTTAAGGAAACTTTAACACCCGATTCCCATTGATTTCCATAAACGGGCTGGAAATTTGTCATCTGCCCGTTTACCGATTGCGGTGCTTGAGGTTGGAAACCATTCATGTAATTGGCAAATAGTGCAATTCTCTCGGGAATAATCTGGTAATTGATCCCCAATTTCGGAGAAACAGCCGTTTGTGTATAATCACCTGTAGTTGTTGCTGTTAATAAATCCTCAGTTCCTTTGTTGTTGATGTAATTGATTCGGGCACTAAGCATTACACTTATATTCTCCAATGGGTTGATAACATCCGAAACATATAGGGAATACTGATCCTGAATCGCCTTATAGTTCTCTCCATAGGGTTTTAAGGCCAATTGCCCAGAAATATATTCATTATTAACATAAGCATTCTCAGGATCCGGGGCAGTTGCCGAAACTTTAGTAAAATTCATGGATTTACTGGCAATACCATACAAATAATGATAATATTCAACACCTGCAATCAGCCGGTTTTTCATATTACCAATTTTAAAATTCCCGACAAAATCCTGTTGAATTTGCTGGCTGGTAATATTTTCCGGATACATTCTGTACACTCTTCGTGTCACATTTTGACTGTCATCATCTAATCTCAGCCGGATGTAATCGCCCGGAGTTTTATTATTGACTGAAATTAAATTGGTTTCCGATTTCCAATTTTCTGAAAGCCTGTAAATGACTTTTCCGTAAATATTTACCGCCTTGTTATTTATCGTCATCGAGTTGTCATTGAAAGAACGGTAATAATCCAAATGGAGTTCATCAGCCGATCTAGCAGTCCCCAAAGCCACTTGGTAGAGCGGATTATTAGTAGCGGTTTTATTCAAAATCTCGGCATCAAGCTGAATACTCAGATCATCGCTGATCCTGTAAGCGATACTGGGCGCTAAAAAAAATGTTTTTGAAAAACCCTGGTCCTGAAAAGTATCACTGTAGTTATAAGCGCCGGTCAATCTTGCAAGAACCTTTCCTTCTTTGTCAAGAGGCCTGTTGATGTCAATAGTGGCTCGCTGCAGATTGTAAGATCCACCCTGTACAGTAATGTCGGCAAAAGTGGTCTGTTGGGGTTTTACGGTAACACGATTAATGAGTCCCCCGAAAGTAACCATAGTGGAGCCACCACCACCAAATATTACGGCGCTTGGTCCTTTGATCACTTCGAGTTGGGCGATGTTGACCGGATCCATATCTGAGGCCACATAACCGTTTACACCATTTCTGAAGCTCGATCGGGTACGGAATCCCCGGATGGTATAATAAGGTGAAATTCCCGCCCAACTTGGAGCAACGCCAGCGGCGTTGAGCAACATTTGGCCCTGGGTGAAAAAGTTTCTGTTTCTGATAAGCTGGGGAGAAACCGAAGCGGTCACCTGAGGATTCTCCAGGTTTTTGAGCGGCAGTTTGGAAGCCAGTCCACTTGCAACATCTTTGGACTTTCTGACCCCTTCAATAATCACCTCGTCCATCAAGGTATACTTGACCGCTGTACTGTCTTTCTCCTGCGCATAGTTTTGCAATGAGGCCACAAAAGCCAGCGCGAAGAATATTGCTTTTTTCATTTTGTATTTTTATAAAATTGTAATTTAATTAAAGTGCAGGCACTCTTTCATTGTCGCGAAACAATGAAAAACGATTCCAATCGGAATTGAAATTAGAATTTATATAAAAACAGTAGGGGGATGAAAAGTCTGTGTTGAAAATGAATTAGGCTTATTGTCCAGTCCAGCCGGAAAACAGGCTTTCCTTGCGATAGGCCTAATTAATTTGAGAGTGTTGTTTGAGGTCTGTAAAATGTAAACCAACTCTGTTTTTTCTTTCAGGTTGTTCTGCATCTTCTTTTCATTGTCATCGTATTTCTTGAGACTTTTTTGAAGTTCACATCGGCCGTTGCAGGTATTAAAAACCTTTTTTCGCTACAGGCAGATGGTCTTTACAATTTCCTGCTGCTCCACTTTAAAAGCTGCATAAACAAAAACACTACCAAAAGATGGAACCAGGATAATGCAGCCAAGCAATAGGATCAGATACTTTTTCAATTTGTTGTTTTTGTTTACCGGTGCAAAAATACCATTTTTTGTTTTTATTTTAAAGAAAGTTCTTATTTACTTGCTCAAAAAACACCACCATTCTTATGGGCAGACTTGCAGCTTTCAGCCCTTCCTTTTAACTATTCTTATAATGCCCAAACCTCTACTGATTTAAGCGCCAGTAAAGCAAACCAAATCGTAAATCTATTTCTTCTTTTTATTTCTTCCCCACCAGATCAAAAAACCGCTCACAGGAAGAAGTGCGCAAAACAGCGCAATAAAGCAGGCTAAAATTTTGGTTGGCAAACCATAAATACTGCCTGTATGAATGGCGTAATTACTGTTTCTCCATTTAGCTCCAAGTGTTTTATCCCTATGGGTTACTTTATAATAATTCTCAGCCGAGTGACTATTGTAGGTATAACTGTCGGATTCATCCCAGCCCGAATTCCCTTCATGTCGCACAAAAGTGGTAATTGGAACTGCTTCTTTAGCGCTTTTTTCAGGCAGTGAAAGACCGATGGAATTCCAATTTGGGATTTTTTCTTTTGTGTCTTTAACGATATATTCCAACGGATTTAAGGTTTTTGCACTGCTTTGTTTCGAGATTTCCGGAGCTTTGCTCCAGACCTTTTCAGGATCATTGCCCAGGATTCTGTAGATTCCGTTTGTCCACCAGCCAAAGGTCCAGACCAATCCTGTAATGGCAAAAACCAGAATAAAGAGAAAAGTATAAATACCTCCAATATTATGGATATCATAGTTTTTACGTTTCCATTTTGTGGTGCTTTTCCATCTAAACCAAACCCTTTGTCTCAGTGCTGCTTTATTTTTGGGCCACCAGAGATAGATGCCCGTTAAGATCAGAATGAAAATAATCAAGGTTGAAAATCCCACGATATAATGACCCACATCGTAGGTCAGCAGCAAATTTTGATGCAATACTCTAAGATTAAAAATCCAGTCGTATCGTAGATCGACCTGTCCGAGTTCCTTTGCTGTATATTGGTCGATATAGATATTACTGTAATTCTCATAATCTGAAAATGCTGTCCAATGGGGCTTTGTATTTTCTTTATAACTGGTAAAAACATAACTTTTTTCCGGGTTCTTGTCAATTATGGCATAATCAGCAAGCGGATGCTTTTTCCTGATCACAGCAAAAAGGCTGTCCAGTGGCAGAACATTGGATTTGACCTGCGGCACGAAAATTTTATCCTCATGATACCAGGATGTCAGTTCTTGGTCCCATACAAAAATACTGGCCGCGAGCATGCTTATAAATACAACAAGCCCGGAGGTAAGTCCGAACCATAAATGTATTTTATTTAAAAATTTTCTCATCTAATACTTGTAAAAAATTAGAATGTATAACCTACATTGACAAGGAAATTACTCGGAGCACCGGTAAAATTTCGCTGATAGTTGTAACCGCCTATCAAGTATTTCTTATCAAAAATATTATTGAAATTAACCCCGATTGTAAAACGGTCTACTTTATAATAAGCAGCCGCATTAAAAACTACATAGGAAGGCAATTGCAGCGTACGTACAAATGTTTCCCTTTTAGAAACCTGACTATGACCAATTGCAAGACCTAATCCTTTTATTTTCCCTTCAGTAAAGCTGTATTTTATCCAGCTTCCGCTGATATTTTTTGGCGCATTTTCCTTTGTAAGCCCCACCTGATTGTTTGGGTCACCTTTTATCGATTCTGTAATAATTGCATTGTTGTAGGCATAACTTAGATTCACACTCCAGTTGTTATCAATTCTTCCTGTGGCCTCCACTTCAAAACCCCTGGCACGCTCCTGCCCTCTCTGCTCGAGCAGATCCGGATTTGAAGCATCGTTTGCATTAACCAGTATGTTGTTTTTGGTAATTTGGTATACCGCCGTTCCCACAAAAAGCCTTTTATTGAAGAATTCTGCTTTTGATCCTACTTCAAATAAATTGCTTGTCATAGGATCAAATGGCCCCCCTGTGTTTGCATTTCCGAAAATCGCAGCATTCTGGGCTTCAAATCCTGTTGCATACGTTCCGTAAACATTGATATTATCAGCAACACTATAGGTAAGACCGACTTTAGGAAGTAGTGCTTTTTCTGTTTTATTGCCATCAGTGATCCCTGCAGCGGCATTTTCAGGAAAAGTGTAAAACTCCTGTCTTAAGCTTAACAGCAACTGGATTTTCTTGTATTTGATCAAGTCCTGAACATAAAATCCGTTAGTGTAATATTTGCTGATTTCATTCCCTGATGCAGTAAACTTATAGGTTTCAATTGGACGTATGAGATAAGTTGGATTCAATAAATCAAAATTACTCACATTGCCGGATTCATTCTCGGCATCTCTTTGGTACTGATTGATTTCTCCATTAATGTAATCGTAACCTGCAACGGCCTGATGCTGCAATTCCCCTGTTTTGAATTTTGAGGAAAAGTAAGTCGAAAGGTTATTTCCCTGCTGAATCGTTTTGCGGTCATTAAAATACATGGCAATCATTGTAGGGGTGATATAACCGTTGAAACCATGCTCGTTCAATTGCTCATCATACCTCACTTTTAAATAAGAGGCATTGAAGGTCAAATGCTCACTTATGACCTGGCTGAAAGACAAAGTCAAGGCCAATGTTTTACTTTTCAGATAATCATCAGGCTGGGCAATATTAAAACCGATCGGAGTGGCAAAAAGATCGGTAGTCCCCTGGATAATGGTTCTTCCCCTGTCGAGTTTGGTATCCAGATTGGTATATACCAAATCGGCATTAAAACGGGTTCCCTCTTTTGGTATGAACGAAACAGAAGGTGCAATTACAATCGATTTATTGCTGATTTGATCTCTGTAGGTATCGGCGTTTTCATATCCTAAATTCAATCTGTACAAAAGTGTTTTATCATCATTTACAGGCCCGGTAAAATCAGCAGAGGCTCTAAAGGTATTGAAGCTTCCTGTTGAAAACTGAATCGCCTGCCTTGCTTCGTCCAATGGTTTTTTGGTAATCATGTTGATGGTTCCCCCCGGGCTTGAGTTCCCAAAAACAGCAGATGCCGGTCCTTTAATGTATTCAACTCGCTCAATATTTACAAGCAGCGGACTTGTCCAGAAAGTATTTACGCCGCGAAGACCATTGATCAGCCTTCCGTTGCTGTCATTGTTTCTGAATCCTCGAATGGTAATATCATCATAGGTGCTGAATTCGTTAACACCCGCAACGTTTTTTCCAACCTCTTTCAAACGCAATGCCTGTTGATCCTGAATGAGTTCTTTGGTTACAAAGGATATACTTTGCGGTACATCTATAACTCTCATTTCCAGTTTTGTTGCCGAAAAAGTATTATCGTTTTTATACGATGATTTCTTTCTTCCGGTAACTTCAACAGATTGAAGCTCATTTGTTGTTTCTACTAAAAAAACTTCAGGAACCAGGGTTATTTCATTTTCCTTAAGTTCCACGTTGATTTGCTGCGTCTGAAAACCTACAGCTGATATTATTACTGTTTTATTACCCGAAGGCAGGTTTTTCAAGATATACTCTCCACGATTGTCTGTTAGAGTTGCCGCCGCATTTTCTTTGATTTTTATATTAACCGTTTCAGAACTGCCGTTTGCAGTTTTGACCGTACCTGAAATACCTGAGGTTTGGGAAAATATAAAATTACCGACTAAGCAGAAAAAACTACTTATTACAATTTTTTTCTTCATCACTTTTGGTTGTTAAATTTTGTGCAAAAATAAAGTTATTTTTATTTATTCTAAATAAAACACAAAGCAAATTGAAATTAATTTTAACAAAAACAGTCCCAAAACAAATTTGAAAGACTTTGATTATAGTCAATTAAAATACATTGAAGAAATATCGCACTTGTAATAAAATTAAAATCAAACCATCATAATCTATTTTAAACATATCATTGCTATAAAAACAAAACCAAGTAAATCAAATGTGATAGCATTTGACTTCAAGCACGAAGAACCCAAATAATGAAAATAGCTCCATGCAGGAGCAAAAACTTCTAAATTATATAAATCCAAGCCAGAATTCTATAAATAACCGACTCATTATTCATGTAATTTTGAAATTAAAAATAAAAACATCGATATCATGAATTCATCCGCAGCCGACTTTACTATTTCCAGCTCAGCAGAACAATTTAATATCCAATCAAATTCTAATTTTAAAGATGCAGAATTTTATTCTGAAAAATATCATATGGCCGACTTATATTCTAAACATGAAGATGAGCCCGATTTGATTGCGAGTTTTTATATAGGAACGATGGCAACTTTGATGAAAAAGATAATTTAAATTAATTGGACTCACAGTATAATTTGGCAGGCAGTGCTTTAGATTTTCAAGGGACTGCTAATCTGCATGCCACACATCTAGAGTAAAATCATCAATATTTTACTTCGTTACCAAATGGTTATAAATTTTCAAATATAAATCAATTACAAGCAGCAAGAGGTGCACGATAATTACCTTTGGCAATCGGATATTAAAATTGTATCTTTGAGATTAGTGCTATAATTCAGAATATTTCTATGGATCAAAAATTATTTAAACACGTCCTGCTGGCAGATGACGATTTGGATGACTGCGAATTTTTTTCAGATGTTTTTAAAACAAATTTTCCGGATGTGAAACTAACTGTTTCAAATGACGGCAAAGTATTAATGAACCTGCTTGAAGGTCCGCCTGCTGCAGAAGCAGATATGATTTTTTTTAGATCTTAACATGCCGATTTTATCAGGTCCCCAATGTCTTGAAAAGATTAGAACCTCACTGGAACTCAACAAGCACATTGTCGTTATTTTCAGCACCAGCAGCAGTCCCTCCGACATCCAGAAAATGTATTCACTGGGAGCCAATTATTTTATCACAAAGCCTGCTGCGTATAATGATTTGTCTACACTGATCAATAAAGCGATGTCTTTGGTATCCCAGACTGATACTCAGCAGCCTTCATTTGAAAACTTTCATATTAAAATTTAATTATTATTTTTTGCAGTCATGATGGAACTTCCAGACTCAGTAAGAGAAAATGTTTTACGCAGTGTTATCGATACGGCGCCTTTTCCGATCGGAGTATACACAGGAGAAAAGATGAAAATTGTTCTGGCCAATAAGTGCATGATTCAAACCTATGGGAAAGGACCTGATGTGATAGGGACCAACTACACCGAAATTCTTCCTGAACTTGAAAATCAGCAGATATTTGATCAGCTCCGCGAGGTTCTGCATACCGGCAAACCTTATGAAGCAAAAAATGCAAGAGTTGACATCGTGGTGGACGGCGAACTCAAACCCCATTACTTCAATTATAACTTTACGCCTATCTTCGGTGCGCAGGGAGAAGTCTATGGCGTAATGAATACTGCTGCTGAAGTGACCGAACTTAATGTTGCCAGACAGCAGACCATAGAGATTGAAAAAAAATTAAGGCTGGCTGTTGAATCCTCACAGCTCGGCACATTCGAAATTGATATCAATAAGGGTATGATCGCAGGATCAAAACGTTTTACAAGCTTTTTTGAATTGGAAAAACATGAGTTTCACCTCGGAACTCTGGTCACTTTTATCCATGAAGATGATACTGCGCTTTGGCAGGATTCAATAAGAGGAGTTTCAGACTCAGGAGACTTCAATTGTGAAATAAGGGTAGTTATCAATGGGAAGGTTCACTGGATGAGGTTTTCCGGAACACTCTCTGAAAGCGACAATAAACAAAATATTTTAGTGGGAATTGCTCAGGATATAACCGAGCAGAAAAAGAATGCCCAAGAGCTTATGCAGCTTGTGGAACAGCGCACCCTTGAACTCAAACGTTCCAATGATGACCTTAAACAGTTTGGACATGTCATCAGCCATGATTTGAAAGAACCGGTCCGCAAAGTTCTGTTATTCTCCAATATTCTAAAGGATGATATAGACAATGGACTAACTCCAAAAATCAGCCAATATGCCGATAAAATAAATAAAAGTGCCGCACGCCTGACAGAGATGATTGATTCCATATTAAATTATTCCTCTGCCGGAAGTCCGGATTTGGAAGAGACAGTCGATCTAAACTATATAATAGAGAGTATACAAGAGGATCTTGAAATAAAAATTCTGGAAAAACATGCTGTAATTGAATATTTAAAACTCCCGCTCATCCGCGGTTCTAAAATTTTATTTCATCAGCTGTTCTACAACCTGATTGCCAACTCGCTGAAGTTCTCCCGCGAGAACGTTGATTCTTGCATCAAAATAGACCATACTATTGATGCTGAAAACTTAAAAATCAAAGTAACTGACAATGGCATCGGGATTGCTGCTGAGAATTCCCAAAAAATCTTTAATGTTTTTGAGAGACTTCATTCCAAGGATGCCTATGAAGGGACAGGATTAGGACTTGCACTATGTAAAAAAATTGTAGAGAGACACGGGGGAAAAATGATGAATATTGAACCTGAAAGTACAGGTGCCGTTTTTGAAATTACCCTGCCGGCAGCTATTTTGCAGTAATGCCGTTTTACAATTATGCCATAAATAGGCAAAAGCAGTTCAAATTGCATATTTATGCTATTTATTTTTTATGTATGCGTTTATAAAAACCATATACATAAATTTCAGATAAAGAACCTGTTCTTAATATTGAAATGTGCAAAATTTTTCTATCTAGATTTTCTAAAACGTAAGGCTTATATAAGACGAAATTTCTTTCTGTTGTCCAGAAGATTCCAATCCATCTTCATAACCTCACTGAGAAACAATCTCATAACCTCAAATGAATTTGGTTTTACAGCATAAAATGAAGCCCCAAGTTCTCGAGCCGATTCAATATCTGAAGGACCACTGCTGGTAGAGAGCATAATAACATTTACATATTTTAAATTTCCATCCTGCATTTTGATTTCTCTCAGACACTCCAGACCGCTTTTTCCAGGCCTATTGATATCAAGGAAAATGAGATCTGGCACCACTGCTTTACTTTCAAGAAGACTTTTCATCAGATACATGCCATCTTCCAATTGACGTATAATAGCATCAGGATCAACATCCAAAAGCGCATCGGCTAAAAAATCTCTGTCATCCTCATCATCATCCACTATAAATATGTGGCGGGAAGTATTTTTTGGAACAGCCATACTTTACTAATCAGCAGTTAAAAGATAAAACAGGAATTTAAAAATCTTGAAATGTTTAGATCTCCAATATAAGTCTACGCAAATCGATGAAAGACAGAATTATATTAGAAAATGGATTACTATAAGCAAAGATAGTTAATAAATTTAGAACTGCCCCCTTAGAACTTTCATCTAAGCCGTGAACAATTGGCTTTAAATTTATTTTTTACCTCTCTTACAAAAGTTGGATATAGTTTTTATTTCAGTTGCTGATGAAACTTAGTTTTTAAAACAGAAATAAAAACCAAAAGCTAAATTAAAAATTATAACAGCAGAAGTTAAAGTTCTGGTCTAAAGTCCTGCCAAAAGATTCCAAACGAAAATTATACAGTTAATTTGCAAATTTAAATACTCTTAAAAATAGATTCAAATTAGACTGTCTTCAGGATCGCAGGGAAAGTAAATGGTTATGCTTGCCCCCTCTCCGACTTTTCCTTCGGCAGTAATTGTTCCGCCTACTGTCTGCATGATTTTTTTACAAAGTGCCAGCCCAATACCTGATCCGGTGTACTCTTGCTGGGTATGGAGCCTTGTAAAAACTTTAAATAAAGAATCTGCATGAATTTGATCAAAACCAATTCCATTATCTGAAAATTTAACCCAGTTACAATATACGTGAAACAGTGGCTTTATAATTACTGGTTCCTGCGAAGCAGTTATCTTTATGACAGACGAACGGTTCGGAGATGCATATTTTAATGAATTTTGAATAATATTTAAGAATAACTGCTTCATTAAAAAGCCTATTGCCTGCACTTCTGGAAGTTTCTCGCACTCAATAACCGCATTATTTTCAGAAACTGCCTCACCTATTTCCTCTATAACAGATTCAAAAATTTGATTCAGATCTATTTTTTCAGCAGCCTCTCTGGTGTTTTTAATCCTGGTGTATTTCAAGATATCCTGCAGCAGTTCACGCATTCTTGAAGCAGATTTTGAAACACGCAGCAGAGAATCAAAATCAGGATCATCATGATTGCCTCCTTTCTCCGCAAGCAGTTTTGAAGTAATCATCTGAATTTTTCTAAGAGGCTCCTGCAGATCATGTGTACTGATCCAGTTTATATTTTCAAGTTCAGAATTGGTCTCCTTTAAAATTTCACTTTGAAGCCTGTATTTTTCTTCTTCCTCACTAAGGAGAATCATCATTAAATTATGATGAAGTGAATGTGCATATTTCGCAGCTGAATTTATTTCGTACTGCCTCCAGATACTGCTCTGCCCTTTAACAACCTGTTTCCAGGTATTAAATGAGTTTCTTGGATGGAGTCCTTTTTCATCCTTCACTATGCTTTTTTCCGGATCGCCTGCCCAGTTAATTTCTGAGACGGTTTCTGGACGGTACCAGATGATATGGTTTGAATTCCCGAGAGGATGGTAAATTACACCGGCAAAACTAGAGAATCTTTTTAAATCAGGAAAATCATCACTTATTTTTCTTGTCACGTAAAACTCACCGGATCTTTTATGCTCTGCCTGCTCCACAAAAGCTTTTATCTGATGATCTTCAGGGGTTATACCGTTCTTGTAGATTTTATTTCTGAATGATATCGAAACTCCTCCGGCATTGCACAGGGTCAGCAGCTCCGGCATTCTGATAATGGCATTCAAAGAATCTTCAGCAAGGGGCAGATCATGAGCTGTCAAATGCTCTAATGCTTCAATGGATTTCTTAGCATTTATATTTTCGTCATTTGATTCCCGGATATCAATCTGTGAGGTAATAAATTGGCCCTGAAGTTTTGCAGCAAGCCGCACCGCCGGCGAAATATTCTTCTGTGAATAATGATGGCAGGCAATCAGTCCCCATAGCCGGTCATGGTGAATAAGGGAAATGGTGAGCGTAGCCCCGACGCCCATATTTTTGAGATACTGTACATGAATGGGTGAAGTGCTTCTTAAAATCGACAGGCTTAAATCAAGGTTTTTATGCTCTTTGTTATCAATGGTAAAAATGGGCACGGCCTGGTAATTAATATCGACAATTAACCTAAGCTGATTCCTGATATATAATTCCCTTGCCTGCACCGGAATATCGGTATGTGGATAATGCAGTCCTAAAAAAGGCTCCAGGTCATTTCTGCAGCTTTCAGCATAAACCTCGCCATTATATTGTTCGTCAAAACGATAGATCATTACACGGTCATACCCTGTTATTTCCCTTGTTCCCTCTGCTACAAGTGCGCAAAGATCTTTCAGCGATCTTGTATTGTTCATCTGCGTTACAAACTGAATTGTCTGGGTATAGACATCTCCCAGAATCTGTTTATCGAACTGAGGTTCAGCCTCTAGAACATAAATCCCATCACTCTGATGAATATTGACCTGAAATTTTTTTCCAAGCAATTCTATTTCAAGCGGAAATACATCCTGAACGGTATCTGAATTTATATAGTTAAAAATTCGCTGCTGTGACGCGCTGCCAAAAACAGTTTCAAATTTATTTCCTAATATCTGGGTATGGCTAACCTCAATAAAAGATGAAATATTACTGGTGCAGTAGTCTATAGTCCAATCCGCAGTAAGTCCGATTAAAAAACCATGCGGCTGGATCTGTCCAGGAATGTGTATGGGCTCTTGGTCACAGTTGGTTAATGTAACCAGATCGCGGTTAACTATATCTTTAATATTCATTAAAATAATTGAATTTAGAAAGTATCAATATATGCTTTTAGAGCAGAAAACTTTACCTTTTGTGTTAGCAGCATAATTGTAATATTAATATCCTGCAGATCAAAAATGATTTTACCGCATCTAATTAAACGGGAAAATATTTTCTGGCAGATTGGAGTGCAAACTCTCCAGTGTGCTTTTCAAATCAGTCTGCACCCCGATGCAAAGCTGCTTCATTATCGATTGCAATTCACTAAAATCAGAAGGCTTAACAATATAGGCAACCGCACCTAATGCATTTGCCTCATCTATACCTTTCAAAGCATTGGAAGTGGCCATCATTATAACCGGTACATTACCGAACTTCAAATCCTGCTTAATAATATTTAATAGTTCCCAGCCGTTCATTTTCGGCATTCCCGCATCCAGTAATATCAAATCAGGCAGTGAATCCAATTCGGAAAGTAATCGAAGCGCCGCGTCACCGCTGTCCACAAATTTAATTGCAAAAGCTTCCTCTGTTCCCTTCATTGCCCACTTAAAAAATTCCGCATCGTCAAAATCATCATCTACCAGTAAAATTATTTTTCTATCCATTATATAAATATAGTATCACAGCAATTTTATGAGCTGCAATGATGTAAGTAAATTTAAGTATCCATTCTTTTTAAAGCAAGAGAAAAAAGTAGTTTATTGCTAAAGTTGAAAAACTGCCAACAATAAATTTCCTTTTTTAATGGATACCTTTTATTCTATTTTTTATTTTAATTTTTAGCAATCTCTTAAACAGCTCATTATAATATAATCCAAAGGCGCTCTCGCAGGTTTACGATCTAAAAAAAACAATCTTACAATAAGTAACTTTTTTTATACTATTTAAGATCTAAAGATATATCATAAAAACTTTAATTATCTCTTATTCTATAACTAATTCATTTATCATCCCGTTAAATATAAAACCATGAAAAGGCAACACAGCATACCAGTAAAGCTTGCCTAACATTCCTCTTGGTTTAAAGGTCGCCGCCTGATACAAGGTATTATTGAAAATTTTAAATTCAAGCCATGCCTCACCGGGAAGTTTCATCTCTGCATACAAAATTAATTTACCTTCTTTTTTATCTGCATAAACCACACGCCAAAAATCGAGCGCATCGCCGGCATGAATTTCATGTCTGCTTGTTCTTCCCCTTCTGGCGCCTACACCTCCAAAAATCTTATCGATAAACCCGCGAAGACTCCAAAGCCAATCTCCGTAATACCACCCAGTTTCCCCACCAATAGACCAAATTTTGGCAATGGTACGATCTCTGTTTATAATTTTTCGCTTTCTTCTGTCAATAAAACAATCTTTTTTAGGAACCTTGAAATAATAAGCAACACTTCCTTTAAACTGACCGCTGATCTGTGCGTCTTTCCAGCTTGAAGCCACTGCATCTTCATCAATTTTTATCAGCGCCTTCTGCAATGCCTGATGGTAATTCATCGGCTTGACATCCAGCAAATCATTAATTCTATTGTCACTGCAGATAACCTCTACTTTCATGCTACTCACTAAAGCTGTAGCCAGTTTGAAAGAGGTAGAAGTAATAAAATACAGCCAATATGATGATAATTTTGGTGTCATTACCGGAAGCGTATAAATATATCTTTTGAGTTTTTTAGCCTCAGCAAACTTTAAGAGCATTTCCTTATAGGTTAAAATATCAGAACCGCCAATATCAAAACTCTCGTTATAAGTTTTAGGATTCAGCAATGCTTTCATTAAAAATTCTAAAACATCAGCAATAGCAATGGGCTGGCATCTGGTATTAAGCCATTTTGGAGTAATCATTACAGGAAGTTTATGAACCAGATCCCGAATAATTTCAAAAGAAGCGCTGCCCGATCCTACAATAATTCCTGCCCTGAGCGTGGTGGTCGGGGTTTTTCCTGTCTTTAGAATTTCCTCTACTGCTTTTCTAGAAGATAAATGTTTGGATAAGACCCTATCGTTTATAATGCCGCTTAAGTAAATAATCTGTTTGGCTTTCGTTTTGTTTATTTTTTCTTTAAAATTATTAGCCGAAATACTTTCGAGTTCATCATAATTATCAGCGCCAGACATGGAATGTATAAGGTAATAAGCAGCATCAATATCATTATGAATATTTTCTACGCTTTGTGATTCTAAAAAGTCAACTTCAATAACTTGTACATTTCCTGAAGCTTTTTCGGGAAAATAAAATCGGTTCTTATCCCGTACACAACAAATCACTTCATGCCCATGTTCCAGCAGTAAAGGCAGCAGCCTTTTGCCGATGTAACCCGTTGCGCCTGTTAGTAGAATTTTCATGGTTCTGTTGTTTATATTTTTTCGAGCCAGCTTAAATAATAACGAATTAAAGTTTAAAGGTAGTTATTGTTTAACTTTTACCAAACAACATTAAACAAAAACAATTTTAAATAAGTATCTTAGCATTAGAATTGTTCCGTTTTGATAGTCCAAACACAATATTAATATGAATACAAAACATCGTACCTTTTCGGTTATAGAACTGGATCGCATAATTGAAATGGCATGGGAAGACAGAACCACTTTTGATGCTATAAATTTCAGTTTAATTTATCTGAAGCTGATGTAAAGGCATTAATGAAAAAAGAACTCAAATTCAGCAGTTACAAATTATGGCGCAAACGAGTTGAAAGCTGCAACACTAAACATGCGTCAAAACGCCCAGCTGAAATTGTCCGTTTTAAATGCAGCAGACAGCGTGAGATTTCAAACAATAAAATTTCAAAGACAAGATAAAAAACCTCTTTTTCGAAAATACATTTATGAATCAATATTGTAAAAATTGAGCAAAAATGAAGGTAAATATTGTATTGCCACTATTTAGCACATCAAAAAAGAAATTAAAGTTCAAAAAATTGAAACAGCATTCATTTTAATGCGAAAAGTAAAAAAAGAAAATCTGCCTACTAAGATCTGCACAGTCTGCAATCGCCATTTCTCGTGGAGGAAGAAATGGGAAAAAGTATGGGATGACGTTAAATACTGCAGTTCTAAATGCAGAAAAAACAAATAATAATTATTAATCCCTCAGAATATCTTTTACTATGCGCAGAGAAGCTGCTTCACAAAAATCCAAGCCAGAATAATCGGGATTTAATCCTCCAATATAAGGCACAGCCATGATATATAAGTTTTCATTGTAGGCGCCGTATTGATCCATAATTTGAAAATTGTCATTAATGGCTATTCCAGAAACATTCAAAAAATAATCGCCGTTTTCATCTTTCTCAACTTTCTCAGGATCAGTGTCAAACGCAGTCTGCCCTAACTCTGAAGATTTAAATTTTAAACGCGCCGGTCTAATCGCTTTTTGATCCAGCAGACTCTTGAAGGGAAAATCATCGTAAGACAAATGAGGCTGTCCCACACAGTCTACAAATGTTTTATAATATACAGACATTTGATTATTATTGGCATCCATAAAATTATATAGAATTCCACCTCCGTTTTGCGGCTCAACGGTACTGTCATCGCCTACAGGGACAAGATCGAGAACACCAGCCTGATGCAGAGCAAGCAATTCTTCACATGATTTCTGGGGAACAAATGCAATTACTATAGAAATTAGCGGCATCAGCACTTTTTGAAGCCGCTGCATATCTTCTGCAGAAAAATATTTTGCTGGATGGTTCATCGCAAAACTGAGCACTGCCAGCATTTCTTTCCAGTAGATTGATTCCTGCCTTTTAATAGATTTCTCAGCCTGCACGTATTCAGCTCTTAAAAGCTGGAAAGGATCAAGACGCTCGCGCAGTTCCATCATATCAGCTACAAAATCTTCAATTGAAAAATCTTTAATACGCTGATAAAATTCTGGGTCTTTTTCACGGAATATTTCCTTAAAATCCTTTTCAAAAATGAAATCAAGGGATAAAAATCCATCATTACTTTTTCTGTGAAGCTCTATTTCTTCCTTAGTTAGCAAAGAGCCATTCGAAAGATGTGAATCTTCTAAATGAAAACGAACCGCGGGAAGCATGCCGCTTCTGGAATGCATCATTATTTTAAAATCTGCACTTTCAGGGTTTAATTTAAAACAAAGAGCGTTATCTGTATCTTTTTCGAATGAACCGTTATTTCTTGCAAGTGTTCTTATGGCGTCAATTGCTGTTAACGAAGAACCTTTTACAGCAATTGGATGATTGAAATGCTTTGCCAGTTTTACAGGAGGATATGGTGCATCATAATAGCCTGAAACTTTGCCTTCATAACGCATCGGCCAGTTATGGCCTGTGCAGATAACTGCATAATCAAATTCATGTTCCATACCATTCACAGTTTCCACCCTCACGGTTTGATTTGTAGTGTCATAAATAATATCTGCAACTGTGCTTTCAAAATGTACGGTAGTTCTAATTCCCCTTTTCTTCCCTGTTTTACGCAATATTTCAAACTGCGCTGAAAGATAGCTTCCAAATAGAAGTCTCGGTATGACCTTATACTCATTAAATTGATCTGGTTTAAAATTATATTGCTGAAGCAATTCGGCAGGTGCAGTATAAATCCACTCCGACATTGCTGATACTATATGCGGTACTTCATTATCGGATACATTTGTGATATGCTCTATATTTGCCCCTTCCGTGCTGTAAGGCATTCCAGATCCAAGCTCCTTTTTTCTCTCAAAAATAGTAATCTCAAAATCATTTGAACTGGATTCAACCAATCTCTTGTAAACAAAAAGCCCGCTTGGACCTCCTCCTAAAATTGCAATGCGTTTTTTTGTACTTTTAGTTTTCATTGATTTTTTGTTTAATACATAATTATAAAAGTGCAGAAACTGTAGGGCTTTTTGTAATGGATTGAAATAATATAGAAATTATTATCTTTATATAATTATAAAATACAAATATCATCAACCATATAGGCAGTCAGTTATATGATTCAAAAATGAAATTATATAATTACTCTCTTATTAAATAAAAAATTGCTTAAAGAATTAGGCAGAACTATCTCATTTGAGGCGTTTCCAATTTTATCAAAAAAAAACTTTTTTTTGATAAGAGAGTAAGAAAAGCTAAAGCGAATATTTGGATGGTTTTCGCAATTAATAATCCTAAATGTGATTTGTTAAGATAAATATGAAATTGGCAATTGCAGAAGAAACGAAATTTATAGATTAGTAATGGCATTTTTACTCATATTACTGCAATAAAAAAATATTAATTCTTTGGAAGATAGATCCAAAAAGTAGTCCCTTGTCCTGGTATACTGGTAAAATTAATGGTTCCGTTATGGTTTTCAATAATACGTTTGCACAATGCCAAACCAATACCATTCCCGCTGTACTGATCTCTTTGATGCAGCCGCTGGAACATATCAAAGATTCGTCCTGAATATTCACTGTCCATTCCAATTCCATTATCTTGAATTGAAATTACATGAAAATTCCCTGAAGGAGCTTGAACATCAAAAGCGGTGTTGCTTTGGGCTGAAATTATACGTGAGGAAATATTTACCGCAGGCTGTGCAGCATTAAATTTTAACGCATTATTTATTAAATTATAAAACAGCTGGCGCAGCTGCGTATCAATTCCATTAACAACCGGAAGCGGACTTAAATTTATAACTGCTTTTTTTTCTTCAATAATAAGGCTCAAATCGTCTAAAGTTTGTGTTGCAACATCATTAAGATCTATTTCTGCTGTAAATTTATCATGATTATTGACACGGGAGTAATTAAGAACATCTGAAATCAAATTAGATAATCTGCCGGCTGCCAGAGTAATTTTATCAAAATAATAAAGCGTTTTCTGCTGCTCTGTCAAATGTTCCGCTGCTCTTGAAATCATAATCATTATTTTTCGCAGCGGTTCCTGAAGATCATGACTTGTTATAAAGGCAAACTGTTCCAGTTCCTTGTTTTTGAATTTGAGTTTTGAGTTGGCACTTTCAAGTTCAAGCTGTATTTTTCTGAGCTCTGAATTATCCTTCAGCGTTTCAACTATCATTTTCTGGGCATTATTATTTACAAAATAAATAAGCCAGCTTCCTATAGAACCGTCTTCGGATTTATTTGGCATAATTGAAACATTATGCCAAATATAAATATCCTCTTTTTTAATACGGATATCAGCAGAAAAATCTCTTTTGTTTTTTTTGACATTGCTCCATCCTTCAATAATCAGCTGTACATCGTCATGATGTATGAATGCACCAAGGCTTTTTTTATCAAAAGAATGAAAAGGAAGTTTTAGGTAAATTTCAAATGCATTGTTTGCCAGCAGCACTATGTTTCGGTCATTGACGATGCAGATTAAAACAGGAATTGTATCAACAAGAGTTCTGTAGCGGTTTTCACTTTCTCCCAGTTTTTCTGAAAGCGCTACAAGCTCAATATTCTTTTTTCTGATTTCATCATAAGCAGAAATGGGCGGTTCATACTTGAAATAATCAACCAGAGTATTTATTTTGGCATCTGAAAGAAGCCCTGGTGACGGGACTTGATGGCTTAAAGTTGTTACCGATTTGTTGTCGGCATAATGGTACTCTATATTGCCTGATATTTTGGCGGCATATTTATAGGCTTCGGGGTTGCATTTTTTAAGATCGACTTTATCGGTAAGCACAGCCAATATTTCTTTGTGACTCGCTCTGATAATGTTGATTCCCAATACCAGCACCGAATTTTTTCCATTGGCAATGGAACATCTTGCCACTTCTGAAACAGCGGTAGAAAAACGGGTCTGTGACGATAAAGGCATGCCACACATTTCAGCGATTTTCATAGAACGCTTATGAGCCAATATGAGGTCCATTTCATTGTCAAGATTAATTTTTACAATTTCCTTCATAAAGCCTTAAATTATTTTTCCAACCAAAATTGTAGCATCATCAGTTCCCCTAACATTGTCTTTATACAAGGCAGAAGCAATAATAGCCGGACTCTGTTTAATTATAGAATTAAGTTCACTTAAATTCCATCTTGTTCTAAGCCCATCGCTGTGCATGATAATAATCTGATGCTTTTGATAGGGAACAACTGTGCTATTGAGCGTGCGGGGAATATTATGACCTATAATACCGTTATACGGGGTATACGTTTTGTTATCAAGTCCGTTATAGATACGTGTATTGATATTACCTATACCGCAGATATTCCAGCTTTCTGTTTCATAATCAACGGCAGCAATAGTCGCAACAAGTCCTCTGCTTTTTTTAACGTGCTCATGAACATATCGAAGCACTGCCACAGGATCATTTTCTGTACATTGCTTAAAAGATCTAATTGCTTGTTCAACTGCTTCGTGAGCATTTGCTCCGTGTCCTAATCCATCTCCAACAAAAATCTGAAAACCTTTTCTGGTATATTTAATATGATACCCGTCTCCGCATACTCGCTCGCCTGGATAATTTACGCTTAATGCTGACATATCCAACTTTGTAGTTGAATTTGGAATCGAAACATCGGGTTTATCACAGATTTTAATATATTGGACCGTTCCCCATCCGCGCATAGAATAAATCTGAAAATCATTGCTTAATCTCTTAATCGCACCAATGCCATGACCAAGTGTACTCGAGGTAGAATATCCGTCTTTCATTATTTTGGAAATATTGTCAATACCAGTTCCTTTATCCAGACAGTATATTTCTATTTCATTACAGCTCCCATGATTATGTGCTCTGTAAAGCAGATCTCCACCACCTGCATATTTAATAAGATTAGAAGTAAGTTCGGCAATAATAATATCAGTTTCAGCAGCTCTGTGCGGTTTGAAACCTAATTGAAGTGCTAAATTATGTATCTCTCGTTTAATAAAAGCGATAAGACTTCTATCGTCAATTTTGTAAACGGAAAAAGTATTATCCATTTTTCCACTTTATTATAGTTACGGTTGTACCGTTTCCTAATTGGGTTTGTATATCAAATTCATTTACCAGCCTTTTTGTGCCGGGCAGGCCAAGGCCTAAACTTTTTCCGGTGCTGTAACCGTCCTGCATAGCAAGAGTTATATCTTTTATGCCAGGCCCTTTGTCAATAAAAGTTACGCGTACACCTAGATCACGTCCGTTGGTTACAGATTCTATTATAACTTTCCCTCCTCCTCCGTACTTTAGAAGATTACGGACAAGTTCGCTTGTTGCAGTAATTAACTTGGTCTGATTTAAAATGCTCATTCCAATTTTTACACCATATTCCTTTACGCGGTTGCGCAATGGAACTACATCCTGCTCTTTTACTATAAGCAGTTCCTCTTTATTCGTTGCTGTCGTCATACGTCTGCTCCTCGTTATCGCCATTGTACATTTTCGCGCGAAGCAAATCCATGCCTTTCTCAACATTTAAGGCACTTATGACACCGTTTAAAGATAATCCAAGTTCAACCAGTGTAATAGCAACCGCAGGCTGCATACCAACCACTACTGTTTGGGCATCCATAATTTTTGACATAACCGCGATGTTTCCTAAAATTCTTCCCATAAAGGAATCAATAATAGAAACAGCAGATATATCAATTAAGACACCCTTTGAATTATGTTTATTTATAGTATTTATTAAATCAGATTCAAGATTTTCAGCCAATTGGTCATACAGATCGACCTGTATGGTAACCAGCAGAAAATCTCCCATCTTGAGTATTGGAATTCTTTCCATGTCAATAATCTTAATTCGTTATTTTCTTTTCACAACCGTAAGCTGAAGCATTTCAAAGGCTGTTTGAAGAGCACTTGCAAGTGAAGCTTTAGTAATAATTCCAGTAAGATCAATTCCTAAATGCACGACAGTTTGTGCAATTTCAGGACGAATACCGCTGATAATACACTCTGCTCCCATTAATCTTGTTGCGCTTACCGTTTTTATAAGATGCTGGGCTACAAGTGAATCTACCGCTGGCACACCTGAAATATCAAGTATGGCAATAGAACTGCCTGTATCAACAATCTGCTGTAAGAGATTTTCCATTACCACCTGTGTTCTGGAACTGTCAAGGGTTCCTATAATAGGAAGTGCTACAACACCATCCCAAACACGGATAACTGGTGTCGAAATCTCACTTATCTCGTCAATCTGTCTTGAAATAACATCTTCACGTCCTTTCATGTAAGATTCAAAAGTTAAGATTGTCATATTATCCAATAATTTGCCTAACTCCAAATTAGCGCTGTATAATTTTGACGAATCAGATTCTATTTCTGAAAGAATTCTAGAAGCTGACTCCTTAAAAGCAATCAAGTATTGTGCATTTTCGCGGGGAGAAAAACCGCGCCTGCCTCTCGAACTTGAAATTCCGATTAACAGATCGTGAACCTTTTCGAATTCATCTGAATCAGTATTTCCATTTGAATGCTGTAACACATCCAGTAAAAGGGCTGCGAACTCTTTTGATTCTTCTTCTTCTGTTGCTCCATCAGTAGAACCGCTTGCTTGTAAAAGCTCAGACCATGTAGTCAATAATTTGTTTTGGTGCTCTTTCAAGCTTGCCAGGAGATTGTTCTGCATTTGTTGTGATATTTGGATATTCATGTAAATGTAGACAATTAATTTAAGCAAAACTGTCTAAATTCAGAAAATACTTTGTAAAAAAAACACCTGTTAATTCTTTATATACAATTGGGTTTATTATTCTCCCGTCTGCATATGCGGAGCATCTACAGGTTTAGATTGAGAGGATCCAATCTGTCTCAGATAAATGGAAAAAATAACTATAGCAAATACCGACAGAAATTCGCTCTGCCAGTTCTGGAAAGACTCAAACCAAAACCGCGAATCTCCGATATATGCCGATGCAGTTTCCAGAGGCAAACCTTTTAATGCCAACTGTTCATTTTCATCTTTTAAACTTCCATAAAAATGTGAGGCCATTGAAATAAAAAACAATAAAAACAAGGCAATACTTAGAGAATGCTTGTACACAGCTAATATCCACCCTCCTTTTTTAACCGGCCATGGAACATTTTTTCTTTTATCTGATGGTTCTCTGTCAACTTCTTCCTGTTTATCTAAATCCTTAGATTCTGATGAACCTTTCTGCTGCAAAAAAATTGTCAATACCACTAACAAAGCCATCTGCAGAAATTCACTTTCCCAATTTTCAAATGTAGATTCTATAAAATGTCCTGTAGAGAAATACGAAAATAGAGTAATTTGCGGCGCACCGTCTTCTAAAAGATCTTTATTGTGCTCTGCAAATCCAAATAAAATCTGTCCCGCAAAAGAGGCTATAAATAATAGAAAGAAACAAATCGAAAGCCCATTATTGCGTAAAAATTTTTTCATGGTTTTAGGTGCAAATATTATATATTACTATTTATCTAAGTTATCTTCGGCGGGCAATAACTGGGATTCCATAAATTTTCCTTTTACAATTGTTCCAGCTTCATCCTCCCATTCTGTCACAACATTCTCTATCAAATCTGGTTCAAAACCAATAACTTTCATTACCTGTCCGCCAAACTCCTGTTGCACTTTCTCTCCTTTTTTAAACATAAAATTTAATTTTTAAAAATTACACTATTGATTTGCTATTCGAAATTAAAGGTATATAAGCTTTATTGGAATACTTTATATTATTGTTCTACTTTATTACATTATTACACTTTCAAAAAAAAAAAAAACAAACAACTATATATCAACAACTTAAATCATTAATTCTGTAACATGAGATTGTAATTCTATAACTGGATCTATTATAGTAGAGGTAAATTTGAAAGCCTGAAAAATGATTTGCAGTTTATTGCAACTCAATTTCTAAACTTCTTTTTCAGGTTCTATTTTTAACTATTAACAACTACCTCATATGAAAAATTTTCAGGATGAAAAGCAACGAGATCTGCTGATCAACAAATCAGACGGCACTAATAAGTTTCTGACCACCGATCAGGGTGTCAGAATTAATGACGACAATAATTCTCTTAAAGCAGGAGAAAGAGGTCCTTCTTTACTTGAAGATTTTATTCTTAGAGAAAAAATTACACATTTTGACCACGAAAGAATTCCTGAAAGAATCGTTCACGCAAGGGGATCTGGTGCACATGGATTCTTTGAAGTTACTAATCCAATACCAGAACTAACCAAAGCAGGTTTCCTGCAGGAGAAAGGTCTTAAAACGCCTGTTTTTACAAGATTCTCCACAGTTGCAGGATCTCGAGGATCTACAGATCTGGCACGCGATGTACGTGGATTTTCGGTTAAATTTTACACGCAGGAAGGCATCTATGATCTTGTTGGAAATAATGTTCCTGTTTTCTTTATTCAGGATGCATCAAAATTTCCTGACCTTATTCATGCTGTAAAACCAGAACCACACAATGAAATCCCGCAGGCTGCTTCTGCACATGATACCTTCTGGGACTTTATATCACTAATGCCAGAATCGATGCACATGATCATGTGGGCGATGTCTGACCGTGCTATTCCGAGAAGCTATCGTATGATGGAAGGTTTTGGAGTACATACTTTCAGATTAATCAATGAAGCTGGCGAATCTGTGTTTGTGAAATTTCATTGGAAACCTAAATTAGGAACCCACGCAGTTGCTTGGGATGAAGCACAGAAAATTTCAGGAAAAAATCCCGACTTTCACAGACAGGATCTTTGGGAAGCAATCGAAGCAGGAAACTTCCCAGAATGGGACTTAGGCGTTCAGATTATTCCATCAGAAGATGAAAATAAATATGAATTTGATCTGCTTGACCCTACTAAACTGGTTCCCGAAGAACTGGTGCCTGTCACTATAATAGGAAGAATGGTTTTGAACAAAAACCCCGATAACTTTTTTGCAGAAACAGAACAGATTGCTTTTCATCCCGGACATGTAGTTCCTGGAATCGATTTTACAAATGATCCTTTACTGCAGGGACGCTTGTTTTCGTACACAGATACACAGCTTTCCAGATTAGGAAGTCCTAATTTTCATGAAATCCCGATTAACCGCAGTGTAGCGCCTGTACATAATAATCAGCGTGACGGACATATGCGCCAGGAAATTAATACCGGACGTGTCAGTTATCATCCTAATTCTCTTGGAGGAGGCTGTCCTTATCAGGCAAAAATTGCAGAAGGAGGATTTGCTAGTTTTAATGAACGCATCGATGCGCATAAAATAAGAGAAAGAAGTGAAAGTTTTAACGATCATTTCGGACAGGCAAAATTATTTTTCAACAGCCAGACCCCTGCAGAAAAAAGCCATATTGTTAAAGCACTTCGTTTTGAACTGGGAAAAGTCGAAACCACAGCCATAAGACTGAGAATGCTTGGGCTTTTATCACAAGTTGACCAAGAACTGGCCGAAAAAGTAGCCATTGGACTTGGGGCAACGGTTCCTCCTGTTTTAGAAAAACCGCTGAATCACGGTGTATCTCCTGAAAATGAAAACGGAAAACAGGAATCAACCACAATGGAGCAGTCTGTAAAATCATCTGATGCATTAAGCATGCTGAAAAATCCAGTTAATTCGCCAACGATTGCCTCGAGAAAAGTCGCTATCATTTGTGCCGACGGAGTTTCTGAAGCTGCAGTATCTAACATGAAAAAAGCATTGCTTCAGGATGATGCTAAAGGCTGTATTGTGGCACCGCATCTCGGAGCTGTAATTTCAGATACTGATGGGGAAATTCACGTAGATTTCAGCTTTCTTACCGCATCATCGGTGTTGTTTGATGCTGTTTATATACCAGATGGACTTGGTCTGACTGTTCTGGCGGAAAGTGATGAAGTAAATGAATTTTTAAACGATGCTTACAAACACTGCAAAGTAATTGGAGCTGACGGAAAAGCTGTTTCTTTATTAAGTGCTGCAAATTTTGCTTCTAAAATCACAAATGATGATCAAGGGCTTATTGTTAGTAAAGAAGCTGCACGTGAAAAATTTGCAAAAGACTTTATACAAGCAATGGGAAAACATAGATTTTGGGAACGCGAACCAAATCTGTACAATTAAAACTAAATTAAAGAACTATGAAAAATTCAGAAAAACCAAATCATACAAAAAGGGCAGACAAAACTCCCAAAAATGGAATTGTACAGCCTGCAGCTGATGCTGCCGCAGAATTAAAAGCTTTATTTGTTGACAGCCTTAAAGACATATATTGGGCAGAAAATGCCTTGGTTGGTGCGCTTCCTAAAATGCAGCATAATGCAACAGATGCAAGTCTTGCTTCAGCTATAAAAGAACATCATGCCGTAACACAAAATCAGGTTAAAAGAATAGAAAAGGTTTTTGAACTGATTGGTGAAAAGGCAGAGGGAAAAAAATGCGAGGCTATGGCAGGATTACTTAAAGAAGGAGACAGTATTCTGGAAGAAACACAGCCTGGAGCAGTTCGTGACGCAGGAATTATTGCAGCTTCACAAAAAATCGAGCATTACGAAATAGCGACCTATGGAACGCTTGTGGCATTTGCTAAAACGCTGGGAGAAAACGACGCTGCAAAATTGCTGACTCAGACACTTGCTGAAGAAAAGGAAGCAGACTGTTTACTTAATGATATCGCATTAAACACTGTAAATATTGTAGCTGCAGAATAAAAGCTACATTATTTAAAAATCATAAACAAACATTTTATTACGATTGTTTTCGAAATATAACGAGATTTTTAACTGAGTCCAAAACGGGAAAACTAAACCAAATATACGAAGATAATGAAAGATAGCGTCTACCTGCAGTACGCCAATTTCTTTAAATCGTTCCATAAAGTTTATCGTAATTTGTCCCGTAGAGGTCACTCAGCCAGATGGCGCCAATTGTTTTCAATTGGCGCCATTTTTTTATTTATACTAATAAATACGCTGACTTTGAATCATTTTGCTTTTATTTACTTTCTTTAAAATAAGGCTAAAACAAAGATTCAACTGCCTTATAGTATATATTGTTTTGAAAAACAAAACAAATAGTTGATTTATGATTCGATAACTTAACAGGATTCGAACACAAATTTGTGAAAATGAAATTTCATTTTAAAATGATTTAATATTTCATAATTATTTGAATTTAACGTTCTCATTTTTCCAAACACAATTGTTTCCAGAATGAAACAAAATAAATTATTTATTCCCTTTTGGTTCTTTTTCAATTTTTATCTTATAAGAAAAACGAACTTCGATAGATTCAGCTCTTTGTAAAACCTATACTATTTACTTTTTTGATATCTTGGCTTCGGGAAATTTACAAGTGCCTTCTAAAATTTCTTTTCTCGGACGATACAAACGAACAGAAATAAACCAATTTTTAACTCCAGTCGAACAACAATCAATAAGTATAGACTTATTACTTTTTCCCACCCAAAAAGCTAAGACTAATGTTATTTTTTTTTTACTATTTATGAAATTCTTGCTACAAAATTCAAGGAAGACTTATTTAACTGAGATTGGCATTCAAAATTCCAGTTACCTATAGAAGGGTGAAGTGTGACAGCTTTACCGTTAAAAGTTAACTTCCAATCTGTCGGAGACAATGGGGTTACCACTTCATTTCCGCATCCGCACACACATTTGTGTATTGCTGTACAGTATTCAATCGAAATATACAAAATACCATCTTCAATCTTTTCAGGAATAAACTCAATAAATTTAAACTGCAACATCTTCATTAAAAATTTTAGAAACCCCGATAGAATAGGAACTGTGATATTCGTTTTCTAAATCAACATAAATACCGCGTACTTTTTTCCACTTCAAAACGGCAAAAATTGCATTGAGAGCATTTAGTTCAGCAATCTGAATATTCGTCCCATACTCATTATTATCAGAATCTTCAGAAAAAATACGAAGAGGAAGATGGTCTATTTTGTCAGGTGTAGCAGATGTAACCCTCACTGCTCCGGTAAGCCTGCCATCAACAACATTAACGCCTAAACCTACATCTGAAAAAGCTACTCCCAAGTCCGCCAGATAGTCCGTTATTAGTTTCCTTGCCGCATTTTTGTCCACGCATACAAACACATAATCCATTCTGCCCAGTTCATGAAGATTATCGTTTTTCACGTAGTAATCATGGACATGAATATGCTTGTGCATATTGGCATAAACCTTATAATAATATCCCACTTTCTTTAGATTTTCATCAAGATCTTTCAAAGACGCAGCACCAGGTGAACGGAAAGCGTTATGCTGGTCAAAACTATCTGCGTCATAAAGATGGATTTCTGCTACTGGAGTTTTAGCTATCATATCCAGAATATAAGCTCCTGTACCTCCCAATCCAATTATTGCTATCTTCTGGCCTTCCAGCTTCGCATTTATACCTTCAATATTTGCACGGCTTGAATTGGTATCAATATATTGGAAAACTGTTTCACCAGCAATATCTGCCATTAGCTTAAAGGTCTTTTCTGTAACGGAAGGATCCAGAAATTTTGCTGGTGCAGAAATAATATCTGCATACCTCTTCATTTTTTCATAGTAATTAGGATACCCTGCGGGTGGCTTGTTTGAAAAAGATCTGTTTACCAAAATCTGAGCGTTCAATGCTGAATCAGCGTTAATATGCTGAATAGCCGCAATGATTTCACCATCAGCTCCGCAAGGATTATTACCAGTAAAATGTACTACATGAGTATCGGGTATTGCTGTGTGACTATTGGCAATTAAAGTTAGGGTACTTACCAGCACTCCATATTCTATCTCTTTGTTTTGATTTACATAAGGTATATGGTGGATAAGTAAATATCCACCACGTACCTCGATCTCGTAACCTTCGTCTCTTAGACGTTTAAGGTCTGGGCTATGATTTATCAGTTGCTGTGACATCGAAGATCATTTTATTTTTGACACGTACACTTGAACCTTTAACCATAGTGCCTTCTGGTTTAGGTTCCCATCCCCTGCTGTAAGTAACTGTATATCCTTTATTAGGGTTATTGTCATAAGAACCAAAAGCCAGAACAACCAACTGCTCAAAGGAAATATCGGGCTGCTTCCATTGATGAACACGCGCATTTACAATTATGGTCAATTCCTGCGGTCTTGGCTTTGAGAAAAACTTCTCTTTACCTGGCCTGCCTAAATCAACTATTTCATCGTCTAAAATCTGATCATCCTGCCACCCCTCCTTGATGTCAAGAAAAATGTCATCACCAGCTGGTATACTACCCAATTCTCTGATTTGAATACCTCTAATGTATTGCTTATACCAAGTAAAAGGCATATCATTAATAAAAAACTGGAGCTTTTTCTTTACAAAGAAATACTCTGTTTCTGGACGAGCCAGATTAACTCGTTTTTCGTTTTCAATAAGCTCATCTTGATAAGGTTTGCTGATTGACAAATACAGCTCAATTTCTAATGGTATTCCTGCCAGTTGCTTTAATTCAGCACCAGTTTTGTACTGTTCGAAAGTCTCATAGTTTTTTCCCTCTATTACAAATTTTAGAAGTACTTTTCCGTTAGGGGCATTCTTTTCCCCTTGTTCAATATTTGAATTCATTCTTAAATCAAATTTGATATTAAATAATATATAAATTGCTTAAAGCCTATCATTTCGGCCATAAATCAGGAAAAATCCTGTGATAATTTTAAATCTGATGCAATTGAAATTTATATCGTTAATACCAAGCCCTGCGGCCTTAAATAAATCGGCCGGAGGTTTAAAATCACAAAAAGCTTGCTTATTTCAAATAAAGGAGGTAGTTTTGAAGTGCAAACATTACTACCAAGAGCCTTGCAAGGGCTTTTGTTTCCTTCAAAGGAATTAAGCCAGGTGATTTTCGCCTGGTTTTTTATTCATTAAAAAGTTTTTTTCTCATTAGAATTTTGTGTCTTTTCTTGATTTTGGATCATTTCCTGGTTTGACCGTGTCGCTGTCTCTTATTGGACCACCATTAGCACGATGGATGCGCACTTCTCCTCCGCCATTATTTGACGAAAATTGTTTTGCAAGTTGTTCAGCCTGCTTTTGAGTGGTGGTAATGGCCGAAGCCTTTTTACCTCCTTCTTTTTGGACATTCCAACCTTCCTGCCCTTTTTTCTGTGTTACATGGTAATTTGCCATAACTATATTTAAATTAAGAATTAAACTCTTGAGACAATTCGAGCAGCAGTTTTGATATCAACTGCCTGAACTCCTAATGATTGCAGCATTTGGCGCATATCGTTGAATACAGGTTCTTCTCCATTAGGATCTGAAATAGTCAATATTGCTGTAAATGGCACGCCAGCTGAAGGTATTGTAACTCCGTCTCTGGAAAGATACTCTACATCTAACTTCCATTCGGTAGATGGACCTACTCCTCGGGGGAAAGTTTTTTCATAAACTTTTACTGGACTCCACTTAAAAGAATGTTCAATTTGATCCTTTTCATTTAAACTTCCATCCCCTTCATCTGGTGTATAAATAGCATTTAATCGCCCTTTGTACTTTCCATCTTTTTGTAGCTGTCTAAGAGCTGCATCAATATTTATTCTGACAAACTCAGAGCCAAATTTGTGATCAAATCTTGGTGTGCTTACTATGGTAAGTTTAGCATGTCCAAAACATTTTCCTGCTCTTACCAAACTTGGAGGCCATGAAAATTTAAAGCTCATTTTGTGCCCGCTTACTGCCCTGTTTGCAAAAACTAATGTTATCGCAGAAGGATTTCCATTCAATATATCTTCAGAACCTCCAGGAATTCCAAATCCAACCAAATGCTTTGTAACATTTCTAAGATTTTTATCGTTAAGTGACTCAGGCAGTACAGCATGATGAATTCCCAGCCCTATCAAGGTTTCTCTTGAAACTAAACCTTCAATGGAATGATCAAGACTAGCTAAGGTCTTTGCGACGTTAGGAGCGGCATAACTGGTTCCGCATCCGTCGATAATATTACTGTCAGGATCCAAGGATAATAAACCACGTCCAAAAATTGGGTGAATCGTTCCTGAGCCACCAATATGTCCAAAATCAGGCTTAAGCCCCACTCGCAGTCCGGGCCCGCGACAGCTATAATTACTTAATGCATAAGGAACTACACCATCGATATGTGGCGGATTTAACGCCGAAACACTAACATTCCGGCAGCTTTCTGCTGGCCTTTTAATAGTATCATTCCTTGATGATGCCAATATTTTCAAGGCATCAAAATGATCAGAGGGCCACTCTTTTCTAATATCCCGTGGATGAGTATTGCCTGCTGAAATCACAAAAATCACATCATTTTCTTCAGCAATTTTATCTAGAATCTGCGCCGGAACACTATATCCAGTTGTTGACGCGTGCTCTTCTATATTGAGACTAAAATTAAATATTCTAACACCTGTTTTAGCTTTAAGTTCCTGAACAGCAGTTTCTAGCTCATTGAAAAACTCTAAAGGTTTTGAATAATAAAAACTATATCTGTCAATACGAGGCAATATATCCAAATCTATGATTTTACAGCCATCAGCCTCCCTGCAGATAGCTTTTCCATTCAGTTGCTGTCCAAATATTGCTAATCCAGCTATAAATGTACCATGATTTTCATCTTTATCAGAACCGCTGATTAATCCCCAACGGTCTTCAACCCAGTCGCCATAAACATCTGAAACTCCTCCATCCACCACACATATCTTGGGATAAGATTCTTTTTGGTTAGGAGCAATAACATTGAAGGTCTCACCTTTTGCATTGGACTTTACTGCAGAACTTTGGGTAATTATAGGAGGAAGCGTAACTTTCTTAACTAACGGATGGTTCCCTAAATATTCCAGCAATTGATTATGTTTATCCAAGCTTAAATCAATGGCTTTTTTCTCTCCAGTCTTACCTGCTGTTGATGATGCATATAGTTGTATTACTGCTGTAGAACTACTTTTTTCCAACTTTATGCCAAACACAGCAGCAGAACCTCTTCCAGTAGTTATTCTTGACACAAATACACCTATTTCCAAATTTGATAGTCCCTCAAAAAAACTATTAAACAAATCGAATTTGTATTTGCTTAATAAATCCCAATCTTGTCTTGCTGGCGGAGCTTCAAATAATTCCACCATATAGGCCCCACCTGTCTGAGGATTATCCAGCCATTTCACAGCTTCGTTCACTGAAAAATTCCTTTTGTCACTGGCAGAATAAAGACTAATCCCTTCAATTGCCCCTATTTCGCTTCTCAGTCTTGAAGGACTTGGTTCAGGCTTTCCGTTTCTCTCCTTATATCGCGTTTCTGTTTCAGCCTGTCCTACTTTAGTATTTATTTTATCTATGCTTTCCGGAGTCAGTTCGACAAATAATTCTCCAAGGTCACCCGCACCAATTACTGGTGCAACATCTCTTTTAAAAACCTGTGAAGTCGGGCGGTGGCTTTTTGCTAATGCAGTCTGCTTTAATGTAACTTTTGCGTACGAAACCTTAGCAAAGCTGCTAACTAACTGCATGCTCTTAATATCATTCAGCTGACTTTGAATACTATCTCTATGTTCGATAAATTCAGTGTCATTCCCGGCAAAAAAGTCTTTAAAACCGCCGCCTCCATTATTTTCCAATGCCTCTATAAATGCATCACTATTTAATACTATTTGAACAGGACTGTTTGCCATAACTTATATTTTTTCAGAATCTTTAAACTTTGATAACTGCTTGCTCAAACTTGACGGAGTAATTCCAAACAGCGAAGCAATATCTTTCTGTTTAAAAGAATAAACCTTATCATTTAAAAGCATATTTATAAAATCATCAACACTATGAAGCATAATACTTCGCTTTTTTGAATCGACTCGTCCCGAATTAAGTAAAGCAAACTGTTTCATTACCTCTACAATATTACTTTCCTTTTCTAAGACAAAAGCTCTCTTTAACCACCTTGAAAGCATTTCGGCATCAGCTCCTGATGAATCATCAAGACACCAAGCCAGAAACTTGATTTCGCTTTCATTAAACTCTAAAGGTTCGATAAAATTGCTAAGCAGTTGAATCATAACCTCTGGAGAAGGTTTAGGGATTTCAACCTGTATATCGAATCTACGCCAAATTGCAGGATCAAGAAGACTTTCGTGGTTAGTTACACCAATTGTAAAACCTTTCTCATGTCTGGAATCAAGACTCTGCAATAAAGTATTCACTACTCTTTTTACTTCACCGACTTCCTGTGGATCATTTCGCAGTTTGGCTATTGCATCAAACTCATCAAGAAGTAAGATACAATTGTATCTATTAGCAAAAGCAAACAAATTACCTATGTTACGAGATGTTGTGCCTAGATAAGAAGACATAAGACCTTCTAATCTAGCCAAAACAACTGGCAATCCTATTTGTTTAGCAATCCATTTTGCTAAATGAGTTTTACCAGTTCCTGGCGCACCATAAATCAGACATGAGCTGGCAGGCGTAGCATTAATTTCCAGAAGCTTATCGAATTGATTCCATTCATTGACGATTGACTGAATTGCAAGTTGAATATTTTCTTCAAACACCGGAGCTTTTTCAGGCAGATCACTTGGAAAAAAAATTTCAGCCAATGCTGTCGATGTCTCCTTATCTACAGGAATAGAAGTTTTAGGAGTTAACTCCTCTCCTTTTAGCACAACAAAAGATCTTTGGATTTTACTTGGGGACATATCCAGTGATGCTTCAGAAGCAGTCAACAATGCATCCAGAGATTTAACCTCCTTAGTAAATCCGTCTTTCTCCAAGCTTTCTTTTAACCTTCTGATCTGATGAATAACAGCTTCATTCGGAGTTGCTAATGCAGACCTGCTAAGAGCTTGTATAATACTAAAGTATTTAAGCATTTTGTTTTTTATATTTGGGTTTATTACAGCAAATATAAAACATTTATTTCCAAATAAAAAAAATATTTTCTATTTTTTTAATAATTATTTCCAATAAATAGAAAAAATTTCCACAAAAACCTTTTGAATTGCTTTTTTAGATTATTTGTTTTTACAAAAAAAAGGAGCTGCCTTTTAGACAAACTCCTCAATATTAAAATTCTCTAAATCATTTTTCCGCAAAATGGAAATAATGGAATCAGTTTCAGAAGAAAGGCTCCCGTCCAATAACTCGGCTATTTTCCAGTTCTGCAGTGCCTTCAAAAATTTGAAAACGGTAAAAAATTCCTCGAAAAAGATTTGAACCTTACAAAACTGGCAGGATATTTCAATACAAATACCAAATACTTTTCGTAAAGATTGCGGGAGACAATCTTATGATCATTGTCAACGACATCCTGGATCTGTCTAAAATTGAGTCAGGTAGCCTGACCCTCGAGCAGCGACCGTTTGATCTAAAGAAAACACTCAAACATGTCTATGACCTCTTAAGGGTCAAAGTCCATGATGGCGTGGAGTTTAACCTGTATCTCGATGCCGGGCTTCCTGAAATAATTTCCGGAGATCCGGGCAGGCTTAACCAGATACTGGTAAATCTGGCCGGCAATGCCCTTAAGTTCACCATGGAAGGGGAAGTGACCATCTCTGTAAAAAAAACAGCAGAAACAGACGACAGCTGCCAGATCCGCTTTGTGGTGAAAGATACCGGAATCGGCATATCTCAGAAGCATCTTGATACCATTTTCGGACGGTTTACCCAGGCTGAGCAGAGCACAACCAGAAAGTTCGGAGGCACAGGACTCGGGCTTAACATTGTAAAACAGCTTGTTGAACTGCATGATTCAAATATTCAGGTAAAAAGCATAGAAGGAAGCGGGTCGGAGTTTTACTTCACATTATCTTATAAAAAAGCAGTCTTGGAAACCAGCCCGCCTGAAGCGAAACTCTTCAATGATCTTGGCAGGCTCAGCATACTGCTTTGTGAGGACAACTACCTCAACCAGAAACTGGCACAGAACGTAATTGAAGGATTCGGATTTAAAATAGATATAGCCGAAAACGGAAGCCAGGGCATAGAAATGCTAGCGCACGGAGAATATGACCTGATGCTTATGGATCTGCAGATGCCTATTCACGACGGCTACCAGACGACTAAATATATAAGAAAAGAAATGAATAACCCTATCCCTATTATCGCCATGACTGCACATTCCCTGGCAGGAGAACTGCACCGATGCCTGGATGCTGGCATGAACGGCTATGTACCTAAACCTTTTAAGCAGCATGAACTTTTGGAAGCAATAAAATCAGTTCTAAAAAAAGACATAATCTTTTAAAGCAACCACTATAAGTATGGAAAAATAATCTGTTTTTAAGCAACTTCAGAAAATAAAATTTTATTTTTAAATGGTTTAATAATTCATAATCATTTGAATCTCCCTTCTCATTTTTTCAAATATTATCATTCCTTGACGGAGGCAAAAAATTGGTTTATTCATAAAGCGGATAATAACGTAATACAGCTGTAAAGATTAAAGTAAATACATCGTAAAACTTAGGATCACAGAATTAAATTATTGATTTTCAGTTTTTTTTACCAAACTTTTTTTAATAACATGCCTGCGATAAATATATAATGCTATCTTTGCTGTAATTGGTATTCTGCCAATGCTCACTCTGATAAGCAGATCTGTCCATCTTGTAAAATTTGTCCTCCCTTACTCTTCAGTTTAGGCATACAGCCGCCTTAATTTTTAAAACATTTTACATTATGAATATCTTTGTAGCAAAACTGGGGTTTGGAACCTCGGAGGATCAGGTGCGCGACGCTTTCGCAGCTTATGGAACAGTAACCTCTGTAAAAATAATTATGGATCCGTTTACAGGCCGCTCAAAATGCTTCGGTTTTGTTGAAATGCCTGACCAATCTGATGCTGAAAAAGCAATAAAAGGGCTGAACAACTCCGAACTGGACAGCCAGACTGTAGTGGTAAACGAAGCCCGACCTAAGCCTGATGTTTTGGACTACAGCTCCAGCAGAGGCGCATCAAATTATTCTAAGGACAGAAGAAGATAGCTGCAGTCTCTGGCAATGCTCTGATCAGACCAGCGGCCAAATCTACATAGAGCTGATGCATAATGGCTCGTTATTACTATAATAAATTTCTTTGCTTCAGACACTAATCTGAAACCAATAAATCATAATGCTTCTAGCAGGCATGGAATTAAACTTTACTTTTTTTTATAACAGGAATTATCTTTTTTTTTAAATCAGAGCTGAAAACCTACCTGCGAAAGGCATCAGGTACAACTGCTGCTGCTTTTTTATAATCATCAATTGTATGGCGGTTGCCAGCTAAATTATAAATTTAAGATACTGCCATACATAATAATCATATTTACATGAAAAAATTTTCAGTACATGAGATCTGCACACATCTTCATGGCATAACTGACGGCAAAACGTCGGCAATGGTATCCTCTGCGGGGAGCCCTGAAACCGTCCAGCCACATCAGATTACTTTTCTCGGAAACAAAAAATTTGAAAGGCTTTGGCCGAAATCCAAAGCTCTTGTTGCTGTTGTGGATAAGAATAGCGTCCTAGATCCCGGCCCCGGCAGGGCACTGATCAAAGTAGACAGTGTTGAGCTGGCTATGTGCCGAGTGCTTGAACTTTTCAGACCTGCGGCTGTCATGTTTGAAAACAACATCCATCACTCAGCAGTAATCCATAAGTCCGCTGAAATAGGCAATCAGACAAAAATAGGAGCTGGCGTCTACATAGGCGCAGGATGCAAACTGGAGCATAATGTTACTATTTACCCTAATGTTACCATACTTGACGGCTGTTTTATCGGTTCCGGAACTGTTATATGGCCTGGGACTGTCATACGTGAAAACTGTCGCATCGGCCTAAGGACAATCATACATTCCAATGCTGTTATCGGTGCCGACGGGTTTGGTTTTGTGAAGTGTCCTGTTGAAGGACTCGTAAAGGTCCCCCATATCGGAAATGTTGTTATCGGTGATGATGTAGAAATCGGTGCGGGAGTCTGCATAGACCGCGCAAAATTCGCCTCAACTGTTATTGGAAATGGCTGTAAAATCGATAATCTGGTACAGATTGGGCATAACTGCATTGTAGGCGAGCACTGTATCATAGCAGGAAACAGCGGACTGGCGGGTTCTGTGAAACTTGGCAGAGGCGTGGTCATCGGAGGGGGAAGCAGCATTAAGGATCATGTCACACTTGGAGACGGAGCTACCGTCGGCGGCGGATCGGGAGTAATCTCCGATGTCAGTCCAGGTGATACCGTATTAGGATATCCTGCTCTTAAAGCTGCGGTTACTTTGAAACACTGGGCATCGATCAAAGAAAAAAAGTAATCCAATAGTTTAATTTAATACTGAAGCGAAATATGGCCGACTCATTTTTTAAAAAAGAAAATAACAAGAAAAAAGCTCTTCTTAAAAAGCAGAAAGCACTCAGGAAGCTTGAAAGAAAAACTAACAACCTCAAGGGCAAAGGCTTTCAGAGCATGATTATCTACGTGGATGAACATGGACATTTCACATCTATGGCTGCTGAAAGCCGCACGGTCAAAGAAAGCCACAAGAGAATGCTGTCCAAAGAACCAAAAACACCATCTGCTACGGGAAAGAACTAGATGCGTTATACTGCCGGCATGGTTGATGTACTGAGCACTGAGCTCTAAAAATTGACAGATACTCTATCATCAATAAAACCAAAGGCTGAAATATGAAGCCCACGAGGATTTGATTATCTACCTGAAGAGCACCTCACCGGGAAAGGATAAAGAAAGCAATTGACTTCCCTCTCCAAAAATGAAAATTCATGTTTGTTACCCGAATTTATTGTCCGCAGCATGATGTCATTAGCGGTATCTGAAAAATGCCACTGCCTCAACCAGCGGAGTAATTATCTATCAGTAAAACTTTATCTAAGACAAAAAATGAGGATGCAAAAAAGGCGAATATGAAATGCAGATAATAAAGATTCCATGCATAATAAAAAAACACATGTCACCCAATAGCTTAATTCACCCAACAAATTTTCATTACTTAATTTTTCATGGCATCATGGCAAGTATTTTTATCATTAGCCTCTTTTTATAGCAGACTACTCTTAAAAATATATAATTTAACAAAAGCTTACATAATTCCCATGTTTTACATGGGAATTATGTAAAAAATTAAATTTTATTTTGTTACAAATCCTGCATTTCCGCTCCTTAGGGTATATTGCAGTTAGAAACATGCACGGCATCAGCAAACCCTTAATTTGGAATTGAAATTGAAAAGCTGTAAATTTGATTTATGTTGAATTAACGCAAAAAATATGACCAAAAGGTTATTTAATCACATTTTGCTGGCAGACGACGATATCGATGACTGCGACTTTTTTGCCGAAGCAGTCAGGGACCACTTTCCTGATATGAAACTCTCCATTATGCATGATGGAGCCAAATTGATCAGCCTTCTAGAAAATCCCCAAACTCCTAAATCAGAGCTGGTCTTCCTAGATCTTAATATGCCTATTATGTCTGGAGAGGAATGTCTTATAAAAATCAGAAATTCGGATGCCTTAAAAAAGCATATCATTATTGTTTTCAGCACCAGCAGCAATACTGCGGATATCGAAAAAATGTATTCCCTTGGGGCAAATTATTTTATCACAAAACCAGTTCTATACAGCCATCTTCCTATTCTTATAAAAAAAGCATTATCTTTAGTGTCGCAGCCCGATAATCTCCAGCCAGCTTTTGAAAACTTTCACGTCAAGATATAAAGACTCCTTTGGGTCACTAAAAAATGGCGGAAAATTAATTAGGCACTCCAAGTATCATACTGTGTGCTATTCAATTTTTACATTAATCGAAGAAAAGTCGAATCCATTCATCATAAAAAAATAATGGATTTTAAACATTTCCGCCACAAAAGCCAAGACAGATTTACGCAAAATCTGCCATTCAAATTTTATGAAAGAATGTTGCCGCATAATTTTCTTCCGTGCATCTATCTCCCTGCAAATTTTCTGCCGATATTCAAAATCGTCTATAAAAGCCAAGCATAATATAACATTAGCAGACTGAAAAAAGCGTGTCTGCGATAGAAATATGACAGCATGCCTAAATATTTAAAATCCAATGTGAAATATCCTGGTGTCTTTTTCAGAAGTCTCCCATTCCATTTCTATTACAGTTCCTGCCAGCTTTTTAAGATCTTTATAATTACTCGGCTTGACAGCATAAAAATCTGCTCCCAGTTCAAATGCTTTTTCGATGCTGGACCTATCGCTGTCAGTGGAATAGATAATGATCTTTGCTTTCATGCCTGATCCGGTTTCCTTCCTGATCGTTTCAATGCAATGAACCATCTCTATGCCAGGCATACCGGTATTGAGAAAAATAAAATCAGGAAAAATATCAGACAATTTAGATAACTGGTCTGTAAGCTGGTCTCTTGTGCTGATCTCTAGAATCTCAAATGGCTGATTTAGGGTCAGTAATGCCTCATGGAGCAGCATTCGGTCGTCCTCATCATGGTCAGCAATACATACAACCTTTTTGGAATTTTCAGGCTCGGGCATTATATTTAGTTTGTCAGGCAAACATAAAACTATAATCTAAGAATCCGCAGCCGCTTATATTTCTATAATACTTTGTAAATTTTTAAAAAATGGAATTACATCCGTTATCCGGTTAATAATGTTTAAAGATAGTTCTACCATTATTACCAAACAATTAAAAGTAAAATAGTTTGACAATTTCCATGCTAAAAATGGGAATTATGTAATTTACTAGTAAGAATTTACGCTCAAAAGAATCAAATACTGATTTGACACCATTTCTGCCGCCAAATTTTACGGCTTCCAATTTAAATCAAATATTTTGTTCTCCTCATTATATACATTCTCTTAATTTGTTTTCAACTGCTGCTCAAAGGCTAACAATGCAATCTCATTTAGAAAATTATTTATCATCTCCTCATTATTAAAATCCTGCTCTTTCATTGAGCGATTTTTAACTAATTCTAACCCGAATATTTTTTTTATAAATTCTGGAAGCATATTGAGAATATTTGCGTCAGCAATAACTTTTTCAGGAAAAAACAGCCTCGCAATTCTTTGTTTCATTAATACATCTGACAGCTCGTAAACCTCTGCTAAGCGATGGAATATACTATCACCTGCATTCTTTGCATAAATCCCTGACCCTGCATTTAAGGCCAGCTCACGCAATTCCGAAGCATATTTTTTCAAATAAGCTTTACAGTTTTCCTTTATCAGAAAATAATCATCATAATCAATTTTTCCTTCTGAAAAAAGCCTATGTGCATTTAAGCTTCTGTCAATTGATCCATCCATTGCTTTTCCAATCTCACGCTTTTTTATTTGATAGTCCTGCTGTCTTCCCTTATCAATCTCTTTCAATAAATCATTGGCTATTTTACAGAAAGAGACATCAATCTTAATGTCCTTAAGAAACAGCTGGAAACCTGCATTAATATAATCAGCCCTGATTCTATATTTGCATTTTCCGGTACAATGATAGTAATAGTATTTCCTGCTCCTTCCCTGTGAAGAACTTCCGGTTAGTGTTTTTCCGCAATCAGGACACAGCAGAATTCCCCTTAATAAATAGTTTTCATTAAGAACTCTTTTCTTTTTAACAAGTCTTGAGTTTCTTAGATTTCTTAAATTTTTTTGTACTTGTTCAAAAAGTGCCACGGATACAATTCCTGCATGCAGTCCGTCAATAATCCTGCTCTTTTCATTTCCGGTTTCAGGAATTTTGATCTGCCCGCAATAAATAGGATTTCGCACTAACATGTAAAAGGCACTTCTGCTGCATTTTAAGCCTTTAGCAACAGCCTCTTTATATATTTCTGACAGCGTAACTCTTTTTGCCTTAATTATTTCTTCAAACACTTCCCTAATTATAAAAGCTTCAGGGGCATAAGCAGCAATATACTTTTTCCCATCTGCTGTTATTTTATTCCTATATCCTAAAGGAGCCTTATTTATCCAGCGTCCCTCCAGCCTCGCTTTCTGAAGACCTAAGCTTACGTTCCGGCTTTTCTTATCATTTTCAACTTCAGATGTGGCCAGATACACGGCAAGTATTATCTTGCTTTCGGGTATGGAAAAATCAATCGGCTGATCTATGGCTTGGAGCGATACTCCTAATTTTTGAAGTTTCTCAAGCATTATGTAGGCATCTGTGATATTACGGCTGAATCTGTCCCAGTATGTAAAAAGAATAGTTACAGGAGAATTTTTAAGATATTTGATCTTAGTCATTAATTTATTCCACGCCGGACGGTTAAATGTTTTAGCCGAAAAATCCTCAAATATCGTTTCAGCAATAACGAGACTGTTATATTTACAGTAATGCACAAGCCGTTCTAACTGGCTGCGCTGGGAATATCCTTTTACAGCCTGCTCATCGGTACTTACTCGTATGTACAGATAAACCACAGGCATAAGCAGGTAGATTTTACGGGGAAATCATTATTATTTAAAACGTAAAATTTAGGAAATTATTAGAAACGCAGGATACTAAATGTAAACAACATGTACTTAAAAGTCTATTGGACTTGATTTTTTTTTTTTGCAATAAAAATTTAAAGGGAATATAAAGCAATGTCAGTCTTCAAATATCAAAATGACAATTATGATAAAAGAATATTAAAATAAAGAATTCAGGAAAATTTAATGAAATAAAAAATAGTTAATCTTCAAGCTATTTCTTTTTTTGTTTGACTTAAAAAAAACTTTTAAGCATGAAAACTTAATGGATTAATTGCTTTTAATTGTTATCAATAATATGGCGTCAACACTTAATATATATTTCAAAACCAAGGATTAACTAATCTTTCATTATATAAATTGTTGAGCTAAAATCTGTAAATTATGGAAAACCGTAAAAACAAAATTTCTTTTAAGTCTAACTTTCGACAAATAATAAAGATTTCACTTAAGTTGAATCAAAGGATATTTATAATTTCAAATTGAATATATGTTAAAGAGAACTATTTTAATTGAAAACAAATTTTCCATAACGGCAAAAAACAATCAGCTTGTGCTAAAATCAGAAATAAAAGAGAGCTCTATTCCAATTGAAGATATTGGTTTTCTTGTTCTCGATCATAATGAAATCTACCTCAGCATTCCTGCTATGAATTTACTTGTTGATAACAATACCTCTATTGTTATCTGCGGAAAGAATCATCTCCCTAACGGGATGCTGTTAAATCTTAACAGCCATCATATTCAGCAGGAAATATTCAAAAATCAGATTGAGGCTTCCATACCATTAAAAAAGCAGTTATGGCAGCAGACAATAATTGAAAAAATTAAAAACCAAGGTCAGCTGCTAGAGAAAATAACTAATTCTAAAAATAGTTTTTCATTCCTTGCAGGCAAAGTATTAAGCGGAGATTCATCTAATATGGAAGGGGCTGCGGCGCAGCAATATTGGAAATATTTCCCTCAACCAAATTTAGAATTTGATGGAATAAAAAGGGAACGATATGGAGACTATCCGAATAATTTTTTGAATTATGGATACGCAATTTTAAGAGCAGCAACTGCAAGAGCTCTTTCCGGAAGCGGCCTGCTCAATACGTTAGGAATCCACCACAAAAGCAAGTATAATGCTTTTGCACTTGCTGATGATATCATGGAACCGTTTCGTCCCATTGTGGATGAAAAAGTCTTTGAAATTATGCAAAATTTCAAAGAGCAAGAGCTAAACACAGCTATTAAGGCGGAATTATTACAAATACTAACTAGGACAGTTTATTTTAAAGATGAGAAAAGCCCTTTAATGATAGGTTTGCAAAAAACTGCAAGTTCACTCCAACAATGCTTCACAGGAAATCGAAAAAAAATTAAATATCCTGCCTTATGGAGCTTAACGGATATAGAATAATGTGGCTGTTTGTTTTTTTTGATCTCCCCACAGAAACAAAAAAAGACAGACGAAATGCATCTGGATTTAGAAACAATTTACTAAAAGATGGATTTTCGATGATGCAATATTCTGTTTATGTACGCCACTGCGCAAGCAGCGAAAGCGCTGATGTTCATGAAAAAAGAATCCACAAACTACTTCCGCCATTAGGAAAAGTAAGTGTACTTCGAATAACGGATAAGCAATTTGGCAATATCTTAAATTTTTGGGGAAAAGCAGCCTTACCATCAGCACCTCAGCCTACACAACTAGAATTATTCTAGTACTGATCTTTTATAATTATTAGCAAAGTTTCAACATTCAAGACCTTATTTACTAAACCCTACAATAAAAAAAATGCCTCAATTATGGGTTATCAGACCATAAAAGAGGCATTTTTCTGAACGATATTTACATCTAAAGCTTTATATATCAGAAGGAAACGAGCCAACTAATATCGTGTTTTCTAATCTTTAATCAAACCACAACTAGGTACTGTTGTACTTTGTCTATCACCACAATATCGTGTTTTCTAATCTTTAATCAAACCACAACAATAAGATCTTTTGCTTTTAATAAGCAGTAATATCGTGTTTTCTAATCTTTAATCAAACCACAACTGCCAATTGCTTTTCAAGGTTTTTTAATTCAATATCGTGTTTTCTAATCTTTAATCAAACCACAACCGGTTTTACATTTTCAACAATCCACAAGCCAATATCGTGTTTTCTAATCTTTAATCAAACCACAACACGTTAAACTTGCCTATTGATTGAGCTGTTAATATCGTGTTTTCTAATCTTTAATCAAACCACAACGCAGACGAATCATTGCTCTTTCCTATTATAAATATCGTGTTTTCTAATCTTTAATCAAACCACAACTAATCTGTATTATTGTTTTGGCGAGTATTTAATATCGTGTTTTCTAATCTTTAATCAAACCACAACAGGAGAGGACATTTTTTCAAATAATAAGAAAATATCGTGTTTTCTAATCTTTAATCAAACCACAACACAGATACTGGAACATTTGACGAAGCGACAAATATCGTGTTTTCTAATCTTTAATCAAACCACAACACTGCCTTTTTCCTTGTTTAAAACAGAAAAATATCGTGTTTTCTAATCTTTAATCAAACCACAACCTGTTGACTATTCATCTTCTTTATTTCTACAATATCGTGTTTTCTAATCTTTAATCAAACCACAACGGCAGAAGGATCTGATTGTTTAACTGTAAAAATATCGTGTTTTCTAATCTTTAATCAAACCACAACATTTCATCCTTAATCCAAAGAATAAAGCCAAATATCGTGTTTTCTAATCTTTAATCAAACCACAACTGAAGTTGTCAAATATTTTTTGATATTCAGAATATCGTGTTTTCTAATCTTTAATCAAACCACAACATATTTTTCATGCATTTCGTTACGCTGCTTAATATCGTGTTTTCTAATCTTTAATCAAACCACAACGAGGCCGGGGTAAATTTTACAAAAGTAAAAAATATCGTGTTTTCTAATCTTTAATCAAACCACAACTTTTACAAAACGGATTAATTAAGAAAATCAAATATCGTGTTTTCTAATCTTTAATCAAACCACAACTGCAACTTCACACTTAGCATCTTTTACAGCAATATCGTGTTTTCTAATCTTTAATCAAACCACAACTAGTCTGTATTATTATTTTGCCGAGTATTTAATATCGTGTTTTCTAATCTTTAATCAAACCACAACAACAATGTTTCTTGGTCAATATTATCAGCAAATATCGTGTTTTCTAATCTTTAATCAAACCACAACCGGAAAAACGTCAATAGGGAAGTTCTTACAAATATCGTGTTTTCTAATCTTTAATCAAACCACAACATAATCGTTAATACTATTCCTGCATTTTGAAATATCGTGTTTTCTAATCTTTAATCAAACCACAACGTCGTTAATTTGTTTCATAAAATATGTTTTAATATCGTGTTTTCTAATCTTTAATCAAACCACAACTGAATCAAATCGATTATGCTGACTATTTCAATATCGTGTTTTCTAATCTTTAATCAAACCACAACGTACAGTCGCACAACATTGCGATAGTAATAAATATCGTGTTTTCTAATCTTTAATCAAACCACAACTCTGCTGTGAAATATACACGTTGCGTAATTAATATCGTGTTTTCTAATCTTTAATCAAACCACAACATGGACCATGTTAGCCATGTAAAGAAGTAAAATATCGTGTTTTCTAATCTTTAATCAAACCACAACTTTGTACCAGAAATAAAAGTTAGCCCTGAAAATATCGTGTTTTCTAATCTTTAATCAAACCACAACATTTTATTATACAATGTATCGCCCAAAATAAATATCGTGTTTTCTAATCTTTAATCAAACCACAACTCCCTTTTCGACGGATCGGCCTGCGGCATGAATATCGTGTTTTCTAATCTTTAATCAAACCACAACGATTGTATGATGATTATACATCATTTTATAAATATCGTGTTTTCTAATCTTTAATCAAACCACAACATATGTACCGAACAAAAACATAGAGGATGAAATATCGTGTTTTCTAATCTTTAATCAAACCACAACGTATGAACTGCCTTTTCCTGGAATAAACTTAATATCGTGTTTTCTAATCTTTAATCAAACCACAACGGGTCATTTCTTTTAAAATAGAAACGAACCAATATCGTGTTTTCTAATCTTTAATCAAACCACAACCAGAACAGCCATAAGCCGTTTTGCCTTTTAAATATCGTGTTTTCTAATCTTTAATCAAACCACAACTTCTTTGTTCGTTGTTATTCTTACGATTTTAATATCGTGTTTTCTAATCTTTAATCAAACCACAACGTCTATTTGTACCTTGAAGCTTCCGAATAGAATATCGTGTTTTCTAATCTTTAATCAAACCACAACCGGACTCGTTTCTCATGTCTAGTCCGAGCAAATATCGTGTTTTCTAATCTTTAATCAAACCACAACACGTGACTAGTTTTCTTTCGAATATTGTATAATATCGTGTTTTCTAATCTTTAATCAAACCACAACTGGGTGAGTCGTTGTCATACTTGCCGAAGTAATATCGTGTTTTCTAATCTTTAATCAAACCACAACGAAGCAATCGAAACATTACAAGAAAAAGGAATATCGTGTTTTCTAATCTTTAATCAAACCACAACCGCTGTAGGCGTCACAACCTCAATCAATGAAATATCGTGTTTTCTAATCTTTAATCAAACCACAACTAGAATTCGATTCTTGTTTGCTCATTTTCTAATATCGTGTTTTCTAATCTTTAATCAAACCACAACTATATTATCAAGTATAGGACACACGCTTTTAATATCGTGTTTTCTAATCTTTAATCAAACCACAACTAGCTTGAAAAATGCTAAACTTGATCGTACAATATCGTGTTTTCTAATCTTTAATCAAACCACAACATTGCAACCGGAACATCGTAATAAGAATTAAATATCGTGTTTTCTAATCTTTAATCAAACCACAACTAATGGCGCTCCGTCGGTTATTGGTTCTTAATATCGTGTTTTCTAATCTTTAATCAAACCACAACTTGTTTTAGTTTCTCTATTTTAATTTTTTGAATATCGTGTTTTCTAATCTTTAATCAAACCACAACACACTATGCACATCTGTTTTAATTTTTACAAATATCGTGTTTTCTAATCTTTAATCAAACCACAACGGAACAACACTAGGTATGGTAACAGACCCGAATATCGTGTTTTCTAATCTTTAATCAAACCACAACAGGAATGCCAACACGTGACATAATACTGTCAATATCGTGTTTTCTAATCTTTAATCAAACCACAACTTGTGTTCCGTCTGGTTTATGACCAAGAAAAATATCGTGTTTTCTAATCTTTAATCAAACCACAACGAAAAGTTACAGCATTCCTACTGGGCGAATGCCATACCTTTTCGTTGTGGTTTGGATGTTTAAAATTTGAATTATGTCAAAGAACTATTATCAAAATCTTGTCTTCCTGTAATGGTAATAATCTCTATCCCTTCATCCCTTTTGATTTGATAATAAATATTATCAACAACACATACGCAATACGATATCCTTTCTTTATGAAGTCTGCTGATGGAAATAAAAAAGGATTTCCCTCTATCCTATAAAACAATCATAAAACATAATAAAATAGCTAATCCACTTGATTAACAACAAACTCACCAATCCCATAATAATAAATTCTTCTTAGATCTTCTTTGGCTTCGCTACTTAAATAAAGCTATACATTAGGCAGACCTTTTTTGAATTCTGCCAACATTTCTTCTTTAGTTTGTTTTTTTTCAAAACCGCTTTTTTCTCCTTTACCTATTTTAGCACAAACTCATAATATTCATCTTGTGAACTAGCTTGCTTAATCAAATAATTAATAGCTTCACTTTTACTACTAGATTCTTTATACTAACCTAATTTTTCAACCACTCTCCATTAGGTACTATTAAAGATATACTCTGTTGTATCATAATAATAACTTTGATTGGTAAATTTACATCAAATTTTAAGTAAAATTATATTTTGAAATTTTTCCCGAAACTGAAATTTTTACTTTTATTGGATTAAAAAAATCCCAACCTGTTTTACCCGAACCAAATCCTCTAATTTGTTCATAAATAGGTGAAACTTTGTTTTGAGATTCTGCATTAAAAGACTGCCTAAACTCATAATATTTTGAAGACAAACTTTGAACTCTATATAGACTGTCTCTTAAAATTTCATAATCTGGATTTTCCCAATTAATTTCATCTTCATTTACCCCCAATAAGAACATATCATTAATATGCAAAGTGGTAATTATTTTACTTCCATCTGCTGGCAATTGATAAGTTGGAAATCCTTTTCTTTTTCTTTCTACAACCGTCCAAAATGTAACTACTTCTTCTTTTAAATTCCCTTTTTCATCTTTATAAATAAGTACATGATGATTATTTCTAGGGTTTACCCATTGATTTATATCGTCTTTTAATTTTTCAGCTCCACTAATATTTTCTTTCATTCTGACTTTTAAAATTGGAACTGGACTACCATTTTTATTTGGCAGGAAAATTTGTGGTTGTTTAACTCCGTTTTCATCAACATTGAAAAAAGTATTAGCAGGAATGGTACCTTTTACGAATCCGCCCAGTTCCTGAATCTTTTTATGAATTAATTTTTTAACAACTTCATCAACCACTTTTTCTAATTGTTTCTCGGTTGTTAAACTATCAATTGATTTCCTAACATGAAATGCTTCATTTCCATCAAAATTTCGTTTACCAAAAACAGTTTCCTTATGCAATTGCCCTCGTGCTGCAACTCCCTTATTTATATATGTTTTTCCGTTTTTCTCCACTTTAGTGTATCGAGTTGTAATATCATTAGAAATACGTTTATGCGAAATCAATATTTTATCAATTGCTTTCTCAGCATCAAATCGGAAAGTTTCCCAAGGCATAGGAAAATCTTTTAAATCATAATTTCTATTGTAACGATTCCATTTTGACAATTCCTGTAAATAACTTGTCTTCCCACATGCCATAACCAAAGCATCAATTGCATGATGACGATGGTCTTCTCGAGTTTTAGCATTTTCATCATTCAAAACCGTATTCAAACCCCATTTTTGACGTAGGTTGGCTGTCATTTGACCAGGAGAAACATTTACCTTTTCGCATATTTGTTTTAAATAAGACGATGCTTCTTTACTTATAAATCGTGTATCATTTAATTGTCTTGAAGAAAAATCATCGTCAAATTTTTGCTGTACAAATCGCTTGAATTTTTGATAGGCATTGGGATACTCTTTAGTATCAGAAAACAATTTTAAAGCACGTTCTTTTCTAGCAATCCAATCCAGCTCATCGTTTCCATAAAATTCAAAAGGTGTTTTGTCTCCTTTTCGTCTATTTTCATCCGCATAGCATAATGTTTTATTATTAAAACTATCGTTTAACGAACGACTCCAAGGATGGATATGCTCTATTTGTATTTCCCCTGTAAAAAGTTTGGTAACTGGAATTACAACACCTGTATAAGGACAAGTCTGCTTGCATTCCTCCCAAAGCTTAAATCTTAGAATGTTGTCATGAGAAACTCTTACGTACTTTTCTACTTCCTTTTTTACTCTGTCATTTTCTCTCTCCAATCGTTTTTGATCTTTGCGTATCTTATTTCGCTGTGATTTTGATATTTTAAGATCACGGGCCATCTCTACTTTTATTTCGTCAAGCTGCCCATGCTCTTCGATTAATTCATTGACCAATTTTCGTAATTCAAATAAAGCTGTAATTACAATTGGATTTCTAATAGCTTGAATATCCTTATCTGCCTGTTTCCCAGTTGGCAGTTTTTGTAATAATGATACCGTATCAATTGTTGCAGAATGATGGTAAAGTTTTTTTGATTGTTTGTTATTAAATTCAAATTCTTTACGTAATAAATCCTTAATTGTATTTATAAATCCGCCTGAAATTTTAGACCTAACTATACCTTCAATATTATCAATCAAATCTAGTTGTTTTAGATTGTTTTCTACCGTGTCATTTTGCCATTTGTCACCAAATGCATTTTTAATTCCGCCCATAACCACTGCAATATCATAGGTATACCCTTGCTGCAAAAAAGGCAAAATATTTCCAATAGCTTTTCGACTTAAACTAGCATAGCCGTCTTTTACATTAAACCTTGAAATTGCAATTGCTTGTTCTTCACTAAAATTCCAATTCTTAACAGCATATTCTTTTAGGTTTGATTTACTATCAAAAAAATACAGAACATGCCAAATATCTTCTTGCTCTTTATCTGAAAAATCAAACCATCTTTTGCCAAAGAATTTCTTATTGGATAAATTAGAGATAGTATGTGTACCAGCAATTTTATCATCGTCTTTGTAATTGAATTTGAATTCCGCACTTTCTTTCCCAATAGCTTTTCGGAGTTTTTTAAATTCAATTTTATCAAATGAAAGCAATTGCTCAACTAGTTTGGCTTTTTCTTCTTCAGATATTTTCTTCCCATTATATTCGACTGTATTAACCCATTGCCAAATTCTAAACATTTCTACAGGAATAGCACTTATAGGACATTTAGTTTTTGAAGGTTCAAAAGAACAGTTTCCAACTAAATGCTTTTGAGAACGCAAAGGTCTTTGATGAAATAAAATACCGTCTTCTGTGTAATTATCTTGTTTTCTACCCCCTAAAATTGTTTTTAATTCATAATTCAAAACCGAATGAAATTCTGACTGTTTATTCCAAATCATTTCAAATTCGTCAATATACATTCTACGAGTAGTATATCTGTTTCTGATTCTTTCTAGTCCATCTTGAAAAGGCTGATTTTCTTTTGGATAAATGTCATATAAATATGAGCCCAATGTTTTTCCTTCGATACTTTCTAAAGTATAATCAATTCCTATTTTTCCTTCTTTAGCATTTCCTTTAAAAATAGCTCCATCATCGCTTCCTCCTTTTCTACTATTACTTAAAAATCCTCTTCTTTGAATTAGATGATAAAAAATTCTACCTATTTCTTCTAAAGATAATTTCTCCTTCAATGCTTTTTGACGCAATTCATAAGGATTCATAGCAAACCAAGTTGCTAATTTTTCATTAGGGAACTGTTTAGTTTGTTTCCAATCTTCAAAATCTTCGGTGTTTATTGGACACATATTGTTTTCAGAAAGTGATTTTAGTAACACTTTCTTTCTTAGCCTTCGTCTAAAAAACTGACGTCGAACTCCTCTAGCTCCTGTTCGACTTGCATTCTTAGAAATTTCATTATCGCCATCACCAAGATTTTCAACCCCCATTGGAAAAATTCTACTTCCAATCCCTAAAATTTTATTTAATTTATCGTCAATTAATGCCCAACCTATCGAGTTAGTTCCTAAATCTAATCCTAAAATCTTTGCCATATTTCTTAAATTTAATCTGCACGGAATTTACTATAAAAAAAATTAAGACAATTACGGTTTTCCTTTTTCTACCATAATACTTTTTATATATATTTGTGACTGATTAAAATTTCTAATCTTTAATCTTATCATAATAAGGCTAAATGCCGTAGATGAAAATCTTTAGTCCTGCTTCGGTGGGACTTTTTTATTTATATATTAAAAGATTAATTATTAAGTCTACCCATTTTCAAACTTAGTCTCCTGTTTTTTACAAAAAGCCAATATTTTTTAGGTAAAAAATAAAAATATTATTACTCTTTCTTCTTTATAAGAAAAACTTTTAATCAAATAAATTATCATTTTGTTAAAAATTCCGAAAATCAATAGATTTATTTGTAAATTCTAGACAGTAATTCACAGCATCAAAGAAAGACAATCCTGCCTTAACTATAATAATCTTTTCAAATCCTCCATAATATTTGTAGAATTGTATATTGGTTTACAGCCATGAACAAATTGAGTTTTTATATTTTTTTTCCTAAATCCCCAACAGGACATCTAAACCAAAATTATAAAGCCAATGCAAGACAGCCCCTACATGTAGTAAGCCAATTTCTTCAAATCATCCAAAAATGATGTTGTAATTTGTCCCGTCGAGGTCACAACTAAAAAAACGTTAAAACTTAGGTTTTAGCGTTTTTTTTATGTTTTATATCTATTTTTTATAAGTTTTAACCTACTTAATCAAGCGGTTTAGACATCCTGTCGAGGTGACTACTCAGGATTTAAACCAAAATTAACACACTGATTTACAGATACAAAACATTTAACTTATCTTTATATTATGAATAATTTAACACTAAAAACCTAAATTATGAATTATAGAGATGAACAATACAAGGGAAAAATTTCTGCAGAAAAGGCACAAAAAATACTTAAAAAAGAAGGAATTAATGTAACCGTTGAGCTAGCAGAAGAAATATTATATTTTCTTCGAAAGCTGGCTAATATGCATATGCAACATTTTTTAGAAAAAAATGATAAAAAGAAAAAGGGATGACTATAAAATTAGAGATTATATTTTTTGTATCTCAAAAATATAAAAATAATCTTACAGATTTATTTAAGCTTTTTTAGGTAACGATAGGCAAAATCTAACATATATTTGGTAAAGAATTGCTGCATATTATTTGATTCAGTCTCTCATTTTTTCAGATTTAATGTTGATCGACTGAAGCGAAAAGTTGGTTTATTCCACGCTTAATACGAAACAAGAAACAATGAAGATGAAAGAGTCATTTTAGCGATCTTTTCAATTAGAATCTTCTAATATTCTCTTTAGATTTTTTCTAATTTCTCGGCCTTTATATGTCGCAAAATTTAATTTAGTGCTTATTTTATGGAGTTTTTTTAAATTCAGATTTGCCAGAAATAGGATATTTAATTTCATTTGAAGCCGTTCTTTTTTATTATCAATCAGATAAGACAGTCGTATAAATAAAACTTCATAATTCATATAAAGGGCCAAAAGATATAGAAAGGGCAGTAAAAGAAATGTATAAACAACCGGAAGAAATAAACTTTTTAAATTCTCAGCGGTTATCAAGCTTTTATAATCTATTAATGTTTTATAACAGACATAAATAAAAATAAGAATTCCAAGTCCGGCAAACAGCCCTTTTAAGCAGCTGGCGGTCTTCAAATGGTCAGGATTTGTTCTTGAAGAATTTTCTGCTACAATCTGCATTACACCTATAAAAGTCATAACTGGGATTATAACCATTTCGATCTCAAAACTAAAAGTGTAAAAATTAGTAATAAACTCCAGAGGTATAACTGCTTTTAAGTTATCAATTATTATTGGTATGAAATAAGAACGTTCTTTTGCTTTATTTATATTAAAAAACAAAATGGTGGCTGAAGTTAAAGACCATAATATTGTATCTTTAAGCTGACCCATATTCCATACACCAGCTGTATAAAAAGCAATTGTTATGGCTCCTATATAGCAAAACATTGCCCATAAAGGAATTTGTATCTTACGATCAAAAAAATTGCTTAAAAGATCGAAAATGCCTTTAAATTTTACGACTAAAAGAGCAACAATAATAAATATGGAAGTCCATATAATTATCGCAGTTTCTCTGGTTGAGAAGATTTCAAACATAGTTTTTTTATTTAATGGTTTTGCTCGGCCACACGTAAGTCATTTGATTATATAAGCAAGCTGCCCTGCAACTCTAGTCCAATAGCATTCTGCCTTGCAACAAGAAAGGTTACTATTTCTTTAAAATTTTTCAAGACAGTAGCGTCGCTGTTAATCGTTTCCTTGTGGTCTTCCCAAAGAAAACTTGCTGTTGTAGCTAATGAGTCTTCATATTTAAAATCTACTCGCACATAACCTTTAGGAGTTTCCAACTCCTCCGCTACGTTACTTAGTTTCAGGTGGCTGTTTATTATTTGAAGTCCATCTTTTACAACTGTAAGGCCAGCTTTCGTTTTTAAAATTCGAATTATTTTATAAATAGCATCCTGATCTCCGACATGCTTTTGCGCCCATTTAATATTTTCTGGAGCTATCCTGACAAAGAAATCCAAATAGTCTTCATTTTTCCAATAAATGAGAATGGTATCAGTCAAACCCATTAAAGAATACCATATTTCCTTTCTGTCATATCTTGCTTTTAAAGTCCAGCTATCACAGGAATAAGCATATGAAATCATCTTAAACCATTCTTGAAAAAAAAGTCCATGACTTTCCTTTTTTACAAGGTTGAAAGTAAAGAATCGCATGCAAAAATAGTCTATATAGCTGCCGGCGGAATATCCATAATCGAAAATAGGCTTCCAATAATTTTCTGCTTCCAAATTATCTTCTGCGTTAATTTCTGATACAAATTCAGTTATACGGTCCATAGCCCAAAAGTGAAAACTATTGGGAGAATCCCTGCGGTGTTTTGAATCAGTTCTCACTTCTCCTAATTCGAAAATAATCTGATTCACAATCTGTTTCCAGAACAACAGTACATAGCTGCGTTCTTCATTATCAATTTTATAAAGTTGTGGAATTGAGCCAAAGGCCCGCTTAATCATTTCCAAATCAATTCCGGGTTTGTTTCCAGTTCTCTCATCAGTGTCAAAGCCCCTGTTTTCCCTTTTCCCTTTTGGAGAAACAGGTCTTAATTCTGACCAATTGATTAATGTTCTGCTTGTTTTGCTAGTAATAAAATCATTTAGAATGGCTTGTGCATATTTATCTAAGTTAAAAACTTTAAGATTTTTTGCCGTTGTAGCTCTAGCATAATTTTCCCTATTGTCCTTATCTAACGCAAGACTCCATAAAATTGCAAAATTTTGAATTTGTATAAATTCCTCATCATTCCATTTTAAGTTCTTGGATATCATAGAGAACAAAAGCTCAGAAGTTGAATAGGATGATTTAAGTATCAAAACACCCATTAGCCTTCTCAAATTTTTATTAGACAGATCATCTGTCCACAGCAACGCTAAAATCCTTGCAGCAAATGCCTGCCATGAAAAGTCTAAATCATCTTGGATGCGATCATGCCTGCCTACAGCAAATGTGTTTAGGACATCTCCGGTGTAAGCAACAATCCATTTTAATTGTTCTGAATGAGTGATTAACCATTCTTTATTAGAGACTAAAATAGCGCACCCTCCCAATACGTTTTGGTGCTTGCCATGCATTTGAGAATGCGGATCCTCATCATCTAATGCTGCAAAATTCTGGACTTTTGACCATAGCTCATCGCATTGCTCTGGTTCATGCTTTATTTCTTTCTCGAGCTGCTGGTAACACTGAAAAGGAAATGTGAATAAGTCGCTATTTTCAGCTATACCCTCACGTGCCTCTTTATATTTAATGGTTAATTCTTCAGGTTCTTTGTATTGAAGATAATGGTTTCCCTTATACTCTAATTCAACATAGTTATTATAATTATAATAGTTTATCAGATTATTTAAATAGATATTGGTTGATCCCCGTGACTCGATTTGATCAAGAAGTGTTATCCATGACTCCACTATTGGAATATAGTATTCTTGCAGATCTTTGTTGTGTAAAAACAAAGAAAGTGAAACCTTTAATATGGATTCTTTTCGATGTGGCATTCCATGCCATTCCTTGGCCAAATTCCATGTCTTTTCCCCTAAAGAAAACGCTCCTGTCATTTGATGTCCTTCAATACCCTGTCCTCCATACTGAAGTGGCTTTTCCCATTCATAAAAATTGAAATCTTTCAGCAGAGGTTTTAATTCTTCAAGAAATAAGACTGGATGATATTTTCCAATAGAAATCAGTATTCCTAGATACGCCACCGAATTTCCATTTGTCAAGATTAATTCAATATAATCCTTGACTGGCTTTTGTGCATCTATCTGGTCAACAAGAAATTTTTCCAAAGCCATTAATGCAGAAACAATACTGTGCGGAGCTCCTGTTGAATCTCTAAACCAAAAATATACTCCGGAGTCCCCAATGAATTCTCGATCTGTAGAATTAAGATTTATATTGATTTTTGGAATTTCTTTCTGTTCATAAGTAAACTTATTTGTCCATTGCTGTGTTGCGAAATTAACGAGCGTTACAATAAAATCTATCCCGCATTTTGGCTGGCTTCTTAAAAAATATAAAAAAGCCCCTCTAGTATAAAAGGGAGGAAACCATCCATGCGGTACGTTGATATCCAAATCATAACTATGATCATATCCAAAAGATATTTCTTCTGGAGCTTCGATAAACAATGCTAGCAAGATCACTTTGGCTGATTCTGGGTACAAATCTATGATTGGGTTCAGCGCATTTTCTTCCATACAAATTTTTTCAAAAGCACTATCCGGTCTCTCATAGGGGCCATCGGTCCATTGAATCTTATCTCTTATCTTAAAACTGCTAAAAATGGAAACCGATCCATCATTTCTTGCAGGTTCCTGCTGATTGTCCTGTCTTTCCACTTTTGTGCGCTTACATAATTTTAATGACAGCTCAATAACTTCTTCTGGTAATTCATTAATTGCCTTAAGTAATACTTTATAAGCCAGCTCATCTCCATTTCCTTTCACATAACCGCCATTGAATTTAAAATCAAACATTTTTTTACCATTTTCGACAGCTATTTCAGAGCATTCCTGTCTGTACGGAAATTTTGAAGGTGTATAGTCTAGCCAGATTTTAGCAATTTCTGCAGCTTGCTCTCCAGCTAGTGTTAAGACTTCAGATTTGTAGAAATAAATGAATTTTAAAACTTCTCCCCAATAAAAGTGGTTTGGCATCCTGTTGTAGGTAGATGCTTCAGCTATAGTATACCCCCCCATCTCTTTTGCCATTTTTAAAACATTCTGATTTGGAAGTGTGGCTTTTATTAAAAACAGTGCCAAAAATCTTTTTAGAAGTTCTCCTTCATTGGGTTGCAAAAAATTCCAAAGCGCCAGCAAATGAGTATAGGTCGATGCCGAAAAAATAATTGACTCAAGCAGCAAATCCTGAATTATTTTTTCCTTGGCATTTTTGGCATCCAATGTCTTAAATAACTTAATCCATTCTGAAGCATCATTTTTTTTATCCAGCAGGTAAATGCCGTAAAGCCGAATCCCCTTGCACCACAAAGCAGATAAAAGTTCCTTTGTCTGAAGATAGCTATTTACATTGGTATTATTAGCTCTAATAAGTTTATATCTAGCCCAATCTCCAAATAAATCATGCGTCAAATAAAGCTTATCTTCATTTTCAATAAAAATTTTGCTTTCTTTCAGTATATCGACCGGTGCCGAATCTGCGATGCCAAAATCTGAAGTTGCGATGCCTACAGAAAGATTTTCAGCTTGTTTTTCAGAAAATTCTTTAATAAATCGTGAGCTTGCTGCTCCCTTAGATTCTATCTCTTCCTTCCAAATCCAATCAATAATAGTAGATTCCCCAATAAAATCAGATTCTGAAATAATAGCATTTTGAGTTAAATTGTAAGCCAGCAAATCCAGATACTTTAAATTGTTCAGGATCGATCGTAAATGTTCATGCTTAAACAATTCCGCTAACTTTGGAAAATGGGTAACTAATTCAGATACATTCGTAAATACATCTTTACCCACCTTAAAAGTAATGGAATCTAGGGTTATGTTTATTCTGTAAAGCCTTTCCAGCACATCATTAAAATCATCAGTCTGGCATGTGATAATAATTTTCCAGCAGGATGATGGCTTTCCCGCAATAGCAAGAATAGGATAAAGCAGATTCAATTCAGTTTGTTTAAAAAACCGGTCGATACCATCAATAAACAAATATCCATTTTGCTGTGCTTTAGTGAACAAATCTGGCAAATCATTTTCAATTCCATAAAAATTATTTAAGCCGCCATGCTCCAGTGACTGGGAATCTATCCAAACATATTTGTCTTGTTGCGAAAGTTTTTGCTGGATATATTTTTTTGCCAATACAGATTTACCATACCCAGATTTGCCTAAAATAAAAACAGTTTGGCTGCCTTTCAATAAACTTTCAATTTCATCCAATTCCACTGAATTAGATAATACTACTTTATTTCCGATTTTATCTTGAATTGAATCAGTCCTTAATTTACTTCTGGCTATAATTTTATTCCAGTCATTAATATGGTTTGTATAACCTTTTAGTTGAAAATGGTTTTTAAGTTTATCAATTAATAACTGATAGTCTAAAAATCCTGATGTTGGTGCCAGCTCTGCTCGGAAAGAACATATATTTTTATATAATTGATGCTCACGTTTACCATCAGGGGCCGTTAAAGAGTCGGTGCATATAGCAATGATCTGTTTTTCATCATTAGAAACTGCGTCCTCAAAATCAAATTCAAGCAACAAAAGCCTACTGATGACCTTTACAGTTTCGTTTTCATTTATAGAGTGCGACTTCGCAATATCATCTGGACAATAAAATCCTTTGTAGATTTTTTTAAGGGATTGGGAAAATGCTTGGTCAGACTGATTTATTCTCTGATGCAGGGTTGCAGCATCCTGGCTTTGTGAAAATCTGATTAAAGTATTTAAATCCTTTGAAATAGCAGGTGGCAGCTTTGAATTTGCAATGCAAAGGTAATCTGAATCTTTATTAAAAACAGCCGAATCGACATTCAAATATTGATTCCAAATATCCCTCAATAATTCATTATTCGGCCCTTTCGAATTTATTTGGATATTACTTTTACTTGAAATAGCTACACGATGGATAACTGCGTTAGCATCTTCTGTAATCAGTAATAAATCGTCGAATAACCATCCTTCCGGTCTTATTTGATACTCAATCTTCCTAATCTTCCCTATCTCATGGCCAAAAGGACTTCTGTCGGACAAAAAATGCGAAATAAACCACGCTGATGCTTTATCTTCAAAAACAAAACCTCCACCTCCTGTTTGTTTAGAAGTGGCAACTTTTCTTACTGCAGTAACCTTTTTGCCTTTTGCCATACTTTTTATAGTCTATTATTTACAATTATAAATATGTCAAAAACTACTCGGATATGCAAGTAAAAATTGTAGATAAACTTATAAAAAGTGCTTCAAACCCCGACAGAATATCTAAACCAAAATACTGAAGACAAATAAAGACGCCAATTACTTGAAGTACGCCAATCACTTTAAATTTTAAAAAAATGTATAGAAATTTGTCTCATTCCTGTCGCTGAGGCAAATGGCGTCAATTGAAGACAATTGACCCCCATTTTTTTTACATCCTCTGTAAATAAAGTTTCTTAGACTCATTTTTAATTTTATTTTTTTTTAAAACTATAATAAAAACAAGAAGCAAACTGCAAAGAATACATATTTACATGAAAAATAAGATAAATTTAAAATTTACCGTTCGATAAATAAACAGGATTCAAACACCAAGAATATATGCAAAAATATTGAGGTTAGCTCTTTTAGTTAAATACAGTTTTCTATTTATTTCCTCTTATTATATAAAAATTTAAGCTACAGAAAAACAAATTATATAGGTTAAAAACCATTTGTGGATATTGTTATCTCTGTAATAGTTTTTAAAACAATTTATAATCTGTATTTTTTTTATATTTAGCTTACAACAATTTAAAAACATAAACCGTATCCTATGTTAGGTTATTTAGTTAAATATTCAGAATTCTTTGGTATTCCTGCTCCTGAAAATCCTCTTGATCTTATCCGAGATATTCCTAAAGAGGAACTAATAGTTACAATTGCCGGAATCAATGCAAAACTCAAACCGCTGACATCAGTAAAATCAGATCAATCCAGAACAACGCAGATTGAAAGCCTTAGATTGATTTTCATTGATAACCACAAGCCTCTCGCCGAATCTATTTGTGTGCCTTTAATACGGCATTATATGGCAATGCCTGCTAACTATAATTTATTTTCAAGGGTTACCTGTCTGCATGCAATTCAGGAAATAACTAATAGTGATGATTTTACAGAACAGGTTCCTCAGTATAGCTATATGAACCGGGAAAACATTTTCCGATTCCTGCTTATCTCCAATGAGCAGATCCTGACAGGGGATAAAAATTATAAAGAAGAAGGTTACAATGAACTAGGACTTGACTTCTTTGAATTTTTTGGATTCAGGGAACTTCATCACAATCAATATAACGAGACTTCAAACTTTTTAAACATCCTTTACAAATCATTTTACTTATTCGATAAAATTGAAAGTGACTACTTTTACGGACAGCATTTCAGAAACTTTTTAACCTGGAATTATAATGTTGAAAGCACAAATGACTTCCTGAAGCATCTTTTGGGAAGTACTATCGCCAGTAATGATGAGAAATTAGGGCTTAGATATATCAATGTACGGAAAGACAACACGGAAGCTGTTAAAGTATTGGATGCTTTCAGTGTAAGGGAAAAAGAAAACTATGCTAAAGACGATCTGAGAGTCTTTGATTTTCTTCCTCTTAAAAAAGCCCCCTTATTCAGATGCAAGGAAAAAGACGATAAAGATATCATAAGCTATGTTGTCATCGATGAAGGGTTTTATATTGAGAAATCCTATTCTCTCTTCATAAATGATTTCTGGTTTAAGTACCTTAAACCTAATAATATTAGAAACAGGGAAGAATGGGGCAGTTTTATAGGATCGTCGTTTTTTGAGCCTTTCATAGAAGATATTTTAAAAGAATCTTTTTCAAAAACACCCAGCACTGTTCTCAGATCATCTTCAGAACTGTTATTTAATATTGAAGGCAGACCTATCGAATATGCGGACTTCTATATTAGGAACCAACAGAAAATTGCCCTACTGGAGGTAAAAAGCGGCTTTATACCACTAGATCACGGCTACAAAACTGTATCAACCATTGAAGACTATCGTCTACTTGATCTAAACAAGTTTAATAAAGACTACGGACTCACCCAGCTGGCAGAAAAGACTATTAAAAAATTTCATCTCTATAAAAAGGAAATAAATGATCCGTCTTTCAATCTAGACAGAAAGGTGCAGATATATCCTGTGCTCGTTGTGAATGACCCCATTATCAGCTCGGGAATTTTTCCTTTTGTGCTAAAAAGGAAATTCAACGACCTGCTTGCGAAGGAAGGTGTTTCAAAAAAAGAAAAAAGACATCTCATTACTGACCTCTGCATCATCAATATCGCTCATCTGCAAGAGTTGGAAGAAAATCTAAAAAATAAGAAAGTCGAGTTTTTTGCTGTATTAGATCTGTATCTTCTAATGTCTGATTCGAGCAATAAAGCAAACTACAAAGGATACAAATTCCTGCGTAACTTTGATCACGTGCTGAATTTCAAGCTTAAGGATAATCTGATTTCTTCCAGAGTACTTAATTATTTTTTGAGAGAAAATAGGTATGCACCATCAGATTCTGAGTCTTAAAAATTTTAAACAAAGGAACGAAGATGATGATTCTTTACATTTACCTGCTTAATCTCCTTCAGCATTTTCTTAGAGGATCTATTATTCATAAGATGCTTCATTTTTAGGAGAACTATTCTTAAAGGGTAATTTAATGAACCCTCACAATTTGAGATTCCGGAAAATCAATATCAAGATATTTCTTTATAATTCCAATTATGACATCAATACGGGTTCCGATAACTACAGATCTATTTTTGACTGGCCAATCGGTCATTATCGCAGTTAATTTAGGTTTTATAATTCCTGAAATTAAATGCGTAGGATCTGTAAACCATAAACCACAGCCACTAATACCATGAAGATCAGGTCCCGTTCCAAAGGTATTACTCTTGCCGTTGTAAGCAGATTTTTTATTATAAAATGCCATAACATTCACAGCTGGATTTCGATTTAATTTTGAATATTGATCTATTTTTACAGAAGAAGTAAAATAAAAAAATGTAGTGGCTTCAAAAATATCGGTTTTATACAAAACTTTTGATTTTGAAGATGGATAGCCCAGAAATGTGTAGTATTCTCCATCTTTGAACGCATGATTTATAGCTAAGTCATCAGCCTGTAGAAAACTATATTTTCTCAAAATATGTGGGACACAGTAATCATCTAATTTCAAAACAGCAACATCTATTCCATCCTTGTCCCTACCTACTTACTTGGTCATTATAAAAAGTTGTTCCACCAGGCTTAATAATTTCATAGTCTTCTGATAAAAAAATAAATAAATCCCTGTACCTATCGAAAACATGAGCTGCTGAAACAAGAAAGTAGTGGTCTTTAATCTGAATAAACACCCCTGTCCCATGAACTTTATAAGTAGAACCTTTGGTAAGGAGCATACAGGTGTAGCTTCTCATTGAACCCAGACTCATTAATTGAAGCTCTTTATATAATTCTTCCAATGTTTTCATCTGCTAAAAAAAATTAATTAAAAATTATATTAATTATGTTTTTAACAAAGCTTGAAATCACTTATTGATATTGGTTGGAACCAACTTATTTAAATGCTGTATATTAAAAGTAAAACAACCTTAAATTGCATATCACTCATAAGTTATTCACTGTCAAATACTTACAAATAAAGTTATAAAACAAATAAAAGGCAACAACTACCTTCAATTAATATCTTTCAAGCTTTGTGAAAAAAAATAAATAAATTTGTCCAATCAAGGGATTGAAACTTGATATTGCTTTTAAAGACATTTTTTTAATGTTTCGAGAATTGCAGCTGTACCTCACTTAATTAAAAAACTATTATTCTTTTGTCAGTTAGGATCAATTTCAAACATCTTTCCAATTCTTAATTGTACTTTTTTTGTACGTAAATAATTAACCTGATCAGAAATATATTTATCGTCAAATAAAATCTGATACCATAAATTATGGACCATACAATATTCCGTAAAAAATGCATTTACTTCATTTTCCCAGTCATCTCCATATTCACTAAGCCAATTGTAAAACAATAATATCTGTTCATGATTTGATAATTGAGCCCTTAAAATTCTCAAGTATTTCATTCTTTCTTCATAATCAGTCACAATAGTGCTATTCGCTATAGACTTCACGGTTAAAAATAGATGTCTAAAGTAGTGCCCAAGTCTTTGGGAATGTCCTGAAAACGGTTTGTAATTAAAGTATAACTGAACATTTGGCAGAAACTCTTTTCTATCTTTATTAGTGGTTATCTCCTGCTGCACTGGTTTTTCGTGGTTTCTTCTTGCTTTTTTAAATAATTCAATTAAAATAATTTCATCTTGATTCGATTTTGCATAAGCATCTAATCCCGAAAAAAATAAATTATAGCATTTCTGAAACCCAGATTTATCAAGCTTATGGTCTTTGCTGTAAAGGCTTAAAATACATTCAAATTCCGTTTTCATTACAACAAACGATTTTCTGCCTTCTGTAATTTTTTCAAATCTCTTTAATGTATTTTCTGTTTCATCGAAATCATATCCATTTATTTTCATTTCATTAATGTTCTCTCTATGAAGCCTAAGCATTTCATAGAATTGAGATTCAAACTGCTGAAGTTTATTCTGTTGATTTTGATTATTAATTTGCTCTTGAAGCTGGTCCTTGCTCTCTTTTTGCTCTAATTCAAATAATTCTCGCTGTTGTAAATTTGCTCTGTATTGAATATAAAAAGCGAGGCCTGTTACAATTACACCTGCAAGAGCAATAAATGGGTTCATAAGCCCTCCTATTGTATCTCCAATTTGACCTGTTTGGCTAAAGTCAAAATCTTCATTTATTGGCGGACGAGTAAAAATAAATGGAGAGATGAATGCAAAAAAAACAAAAATAAAAGAAAGAATTAATAAAAAATAAATTTTCCAATTTAGTTGAGAAGTCTTTTTTTTTCTATTTTTCTTATCTTTCTTTTCTTGATTTGTTTTATGCCAGTAAAATAGATACGCACAAATGGATAGCATCAAAAAAGTAATGAAAGAATTTATTATAATGTAGGTTGTCATATATTTTATTAAGTATATCTGTTTAAACTTTTTCTAAAACTTTTTTAAATGCAATGTAGCTTTTCAAAAATAATTTAGATTTTATAGAAAAAACAATGCTGATTTTTTGCATGTGCTTTTTATCAAGCTCTTTAATATTTTTGTAATCAATATCATCGTTTTCCAGATATTTTTTACGAAGTTCATCAATCAATTCATCATTCTCATTTATCCAATTAGAACAGTAGCTTTTTAGTACTAGTATTTCCTTTTTAGAAAAATCAAAAATTTCAATTCTGACTTTGCTCAAAATCAAATCTGCTATTTCTGGAAAATCATTTTTATATTGCGAATTACCCAAGAATATGATTTCTTTTAATACGGATAATTCTATTGGATCAAATTTAATAGTTCTCATTTTGAAAATTGTAATGCTCTTTATCTATAAGTAGCTTATATTTTTTTTACAACTAGTAAGGAAACTTCGTCATATTTATTTTTTAATAAATCAAATAGTTCTAACAAGAACTCTTCCAATTTATTATCTAAAAGACTTTTGGTAACAGCTGGAAAATCAACATCTACCTCTTTATCTAAATAAAAAAACTCATGATAAATTTCTTTTTGCGAAGTATTTGAATAAGTGTTTGTAAATGTCACTTCATAGGATACGTAATATCGGTGTTTTAATTTTATTATTTCATTTTGAAGTGATGAAAGTTGTTTCCTAAGTTCATTAACTTCGATATTTAGACCTTCAATTTCATCGATGTTTTGTGAGGTAAGGTTTTCTTTTAAAAAATTCAGTTTAGTTCCTTTAAGAATTAAACTATAACGAATTTCAGATATTTGCTTTTCCAGTTCTTTTACTTCTTTCATGTATTTATTATTTAAAATTCAAACTTTTTGCTTTTATTCATTATAGATATTTCAACTAAGAAAGTTTTAGATGTTTTTATAAATATTTTAATCCCTCGACTTTTCCTGTATCTACATTTAAAACAAAACCAATATCTCGATCTCTGGCACTTCCCTCCTTTTTATATTTCTGATTAAACGCTAAGAAAACAATTTTCTTCTGCGTTATTATTATTGGATCACTAAAAGTTATTAAGATTTTTTTTGTTTCTCCTGATTTAAATCTTAGACAATAGTTACTGCCTAATCCGCATTTACCTTCTGCTAATTTCCATAACTCCATACCTTTTATATCTTCAACCTTTGTTGAATTATCAATGTTACAGCCACAACTTCTGCTATAAGTTGTGGAGCCAGAAAAGTATTGTTTGTCCAATGATGTGATTGCATAATAATTTGGTATTGGTGCCATCATTTCCTTTTCATATGGATTTGTGAATTCTAAAGTTATCGACAAGATATATCCATCTACTTTTTCAGCAATAGAATATTCATCAGCTTTCGATTCAAATTCATCTTTGATCAAATTTGACTTAATACCGGCTATCTTAACATCATAGACATAATTACTGTTAGGTAAAGAATATTTAATATTGCTGTAATCAATTTTGTCTTTATCAGCTTCAATATCATTTATTTTTTGCTGCAATTCCGTTGTTTTTTTCTCTTCTGCATTTTGATTAACTTTCTCACTTGGCTTAAAGAAAAACCAGATTAAAAATGCAATGAAAATGATTAGAGTAATTATACAGCCTGGCTTCTTTTTTTGTTCGTTTGCTTGATTTTCCATAAATAAAAGTCATTCATTTTCTTTGTAACTTCAAAAAATTACAATACTAATTTTTCTAAAGAATTAAAGTTATCACAACTTTAGTAAGCTATATGTTTATGTCTTCTGCACCATATTCTTTAAACCAATCGATAATTGATTTCCTTATTGCTAAACTGTCGGTATTAAAATGACTTGGAGACTTATAAAGCTCGTAAAGCCACGTTTTAGAATAGTCATCCTCGTCAATATTTCTTGAATACAGTTTTACATAATTTTTAGGCATTTTATCCTTTTCCACAGCAAAACTATATTGCAATGGTCTGTACAATTTATTCAATTCTTTTGCTATACTTTTAGGTAAAAGAGGATTTTTTCGATGCTTTAAAAATGGAAAACAGTTTTCAATGTTATTACTTGCAACATATATGGATTCAAATTTAGAGTAATTAAATCCAATCGATATTTCAAAAAAACTTAAGGTAAAGCCTGTAGCAATTAGATGTTCTTTCCCATGTGGATCAATCTTCGTCTCATACAACATATTTGACAAAATTGTTGAACTAATATCTGTGGCCAAATCTGAGACAAGCTCTAATTGTTTATTATGGAATTGCTTTTTTACATCAAAATTTTTAAAAGCTTTGTAGGCAATTACTACTAAAATTATATTTAAAACTAGCCCCCACAAAGAAATTAGAAATGACTGAAAAGTAGCAAATTCAGATAGTTTTTGACTATCAATCGAATCTTCGATTTTGGTGTAAAAACTATTAAAATATAAAACTGTTGGAATTATTATACCGGATAATATTACAATGGTTATCAGTATGATTTGTTTGATTTTCATGCTTTTATAATAAATGAAAGTGCTATCAATAAACTTTAAGAAATTTCAAGGTTAGTAATTTTAACTCAGCTCCCTTTAACATATATCGTCATTTTTTGCAGTTTGTGCAAATATTCATTTTGATTTTCTTCCTCTACAAAGTAATTTATAAAAAGGCTGAATGCTCTATGAAATTCGTCTATGTTATCACTAAAAACATTTTTTCTGTCTGGAAAAATATGATCAAAATCTGCAATTTTATACGTGACTAAAGTACTCTTAGAATCTCGTGCAACTCCAAAAAAATAAGAGTCATATTCAACTAAAATTTCTTTTTGTGATATTTCTTTGATTTTAATTAATATGCGTTCTAAAAATTTATCGATATTTTCAATTACTCTAATTTTAAACTCTCCAAGTTTTTGTTCTTGAATTGATTCTTTAATGTCAATTTTAATATATGGATTTAAAATTCTAACAATCTTTTGTTGTTCCGTTGTATAGCTATTTGGAGAAACATATACAGACTCTAAACTATTTAAATTTTCAGTAATCAAAACTTTTTTGCCATCATAAATATCTTCAAAGAGATAACTCACCGTTGTTAGGACTCCTCTTATAAGATTATAATTATCAACATTGCTTTGCGTTTTCTTCCCTGTCAAATTATTTTTCGGAAACTTAATAGCTTGACTTTTATCTTCCGGATTTTCATAGATTGTCCAATTTCCTCCTTCTCCTAAAAATTCCATTTTATTGCTGTAGTTTTATAATACACTGATCTGATTCTATTTTGTTGTGGATTTATTTTAATCCTTTTCCTATTTATCAAATGACAAAACATAATAAGATTATATGTGTTTAAATAATCATTGACACTATATAAGGAACAAATTATTTTGATCTCATAGATATTTTGACAAAAATTGGCTCGCTTTCATTGATAATATTAGAAAAATCAAAAGTTGAAACATGAGATTCACTTGGAGGAAATTCTAATCGATCTACTAAGTAAGCATAACATTCTTTCCCATGATTTAAATTCAATACGGGAAATTTATACTGTGAACTTTGGTAATCTTCTTTTATTTCAGGATCATTTGTCAAGCCAACTTCACATGTAAAAAACTGATTTTCTTCACCTTCTGCCCAATTTTTCTTTTTAATCTGATCTTTCTTGATAATTTCATACATGAATTGCTGTTCAACAAATTCAGTTGTTGGATTTATATTTCCATCATTTGCAAAATTTAGAATTTGTTGAAATTGTTTTTCATGATAACTAAAATTTTTATGTGAATTAAAATATGCTGAGATGTCATTTGTATCTCCAAATCCATTTGTTTCGGATAGTTTTTTAGCTGCATATTCCAATTCTCTCCCAGCTCTTTCATAATTGGAATATAGTTCAGAATATTTTTCTTGAAATGTCATAATCTTTATTGATTTGCTTAGTTTATAGTATAATTGTCGTTAAGGTTGATAAGTTAATTACCGTGTTTTTTCAAAAAGATTACAGGTTTAGTCATTGAACAGCAAACATACCAAACCATTTTGCTTTTTTTTTACGGTTTTCCATAATCTATGTAATAAATAAGTTGTAAAATAATTATTTTGATCATAAAAAAACTACAGTACAAATACCCGTTTTTAGCTTCTAATTTGTAAAAAAGCTTTCGAAGGATTTTTACAATTTTCACGATTATCTTTTATTGGCTTTGCATTTGTGTAGAAAATCAGAACTGGACTTGATAACTTTTCCATCACAAAAAAAATAAAGCGAATAAAAAAAGTATAATAGATTTATTTAAAAGTACAAGACAGTAATTCATAGAGCCATAGAAAGACAATTCTGCCTTAACTTAAAACATTCTTTTAAATCCTCCATAAATTTTGTAAATTTATATATCAGCTTAATGCGAGGAATCAATTGAGTTTTCACAATTTTTGCGTCAATCCTACTCAGGACATCTAAACCAAAATTATAAAGCCAATGGAAGACAGACACTACATATAGAAAGCCAATTTCTTCAAATCATCCAAAAATGATGTTGTAATTTGTCCTGTCCCCGTCACAAAGCCAAATGGCGCCAATTGAAGACAATTGGCGCCATTTTTAATTTAGAATAGTAACTTTAGATTATTTGCCCTTATAATTTTACTTATTCTCAATCACACTTAGGCTATGCAATTATAATAAATGCAAGAAATTTGTAAATGAATCCCTTTATAACTTAACATGATTCCACCGGTTGGAATAAGCTAATTTTAAGATTAACATTTTCCTAAATTTTACTAAAATATTCTTTCAATAGCTAATTATAAAAGATACGCTTGAAATTATTTTTTACTCTCATTAAAGGATTTCGCACTTTTATTTTCACATATTAAGGGTGTCCAACTTCCGCCAAAACTTAAACTAAATAGACTTGCTACTCTCCATCTTTTATAAATATTTGTTTCGAGGCCTAAGTAAAAATCCTTTATGTATAAATCATGATGAATTATAATTTTCATTTGAAAATTGTATAGATTACAAAGCAAATATGTTTCATATCCTGTAAAAATGTTTCAAATTACAAAATGGAACAACATTTCTTGTGAAATTTACCTGACAAAAACTCGGAAGGAATTAATTTTGAAATAGTTAAACAAATCATACTTCAAATTATGAAAGCACTATCTACTTTAATCGTGTTGTTTGAAATGACCATTTGTACTAGCTTATGGGCTCAAAAAAAACCAAACATATTGGTTATTTTTGGTGATGACGTTGGAATTTCAAATATAAGCACTTATGGAAACGGAGTCGTTGGATATAAGACTCCAAATCTGGATCAACTGGCATCAGAAGGAATTGTTTTTACCGACTATTATGCCGAAAACAGCTGTACAGCGGGAAGGTCTTCCTTTATTACAGGTCAAACACCAAAACGTACTGGTTTGTCTAAAGTGGGCATTCCGGGTGCTCCTGTAGGCCTTCAGGATAGGGACATAACAATCGCACAAGCACTGAAGACTCTGGGATACAGCACAGGCCAGTTTGGAAAAAACCACCTGGGCGATTTGGATCAGTTTCTGCCTACCGCACATGGATTTGATGAGTTCTTCGGCAATCTATATCATCTAAACGCGGAAGAAGAGCCTGAGTGGCCTAACTTCCCAAAAGATGATCCGTCATTTACCAAAAATTACATGCCGCGCGGGGTTATACGCTCTACCGCAGGCGGCAAGATTGAGGATACGGGGCCTCTGAACAGGAAAAGAATGGAAACAATCGATGATGAAACTACCGCAGCATGAATCGATTACATGAAAAGACAGGCAGCTGCCGGAAAACCATTTTTCTCCTGGATGAATTTTACCCGTATGCACGTATTTACCCATGTTCGCCCCGAAATGCGCGGAAGAAGCGGAATGCCAGATAATGAGTATGCTGATGGTATGCTGGAAATGGATGATAATGTCGGCAAGCTTATGAAGGCACTCAAAGAAATTGGCATTGAGAACAATACCATTGTTGTCTTCACAACAGACAACGGCCCCAACCAATTCAGCTGGCCTGATGCTGCCACAACTCCTTTTAGAAGCGAAAAGAATACAAACTGGGAGGGAGCCTACAGGGTTCCTGCTTTTGTTAGATGGCCTGGACAGATTAAAGCCGGACAGATGACCAATGAAATGTTTTCAGGACTGGATTGGTTTCCGACTTTTCTGGCGGCTGCTGGAAATAATTCCATCAAAGATGAATTATTGAAAGGTAAAAGCATAGGTTCAAAAAATTTCAAAGTCCATCTGGACGGCTACAACCAGCTTGATTTTCTAACGGGAAAATCTGCAAAAAGCGCAAGGACTGAATTTGCATATTTTAATGACGATGCGCAGATGGTGGCATTTAGGCATCAGGATTGGAAAATCATTATCCGAGAACAGCCATCCCCAGGAGGCTTTTCGGTTTGGCGGGATCCTTTCAAGACCTATCGCATCCCTCTTTTGTTTAATCTTCGCATGGATCCATTCGAACGCGCCAATATAGTCTCTGACCAATATGACGACTGGCAGCTAAAAAATGACTTCAAAATTGGGCAGGTGACTTTTCATGCAATTGCATTTTTGGAAACTTTTATTGACTATCCTCCTTCTCAGCTTCCTGCAACGTTCGCTCCTGATGCAATTGAGGAACAAATAGACAAAATAAATGGCCAAAAATTAAAGCCTAATGCTGTTACTCGTTCGAAATAATATGTGTAAATGTAATCTCGTAAAAACCCTCTTCCGAGGGTTTTTCTATATAAAGATGCTATAATCTTTTTTGGGCTTCCCTCTAGCAGTGCCATAGAAAATAAAGACCAATACTGTTTAAACCAGTTCTAAAAGTTTGGAAAGTTAACGTTATAATTTATTATTTTCTTTGACAGGAGTACATACTTAAATCTTGACAGAATGCAAAAACGGGAGATTAATCATTTCAAAATTATTAAATGCATGAAATAAAAAGCATTCTGACTACAAAACTGAAGTCACTTACATTCCGTCCGACTCTAATATTCAGTAATGAACAGTATTGAAAGGGATTACTTTTGTGGCACAAAACATAAATCGAGAATAATTCATAGAGCCAAAGAAAGACAATCTTACCTTAGCTTAAAACAATCCTTTCAAATCCTCTATAATATTTGTAGAATTGTAAATTACTTTAATCCCATAAACCAATTAAGTTTTTATATTTTTTTACATCAATCCCCAACGGGACATCTAAACCAAATTTACAAAGCCAATGAAAGACAGAGACTACATATAGTAAGCCAATTGCTTTAAATCATCCAAAAATGATGTTGAAATTTGTCCTGTTCCTGTCACAACGCCAAAAGGCGCCAATTGAAGACAATTGGCGCCTTTTTTTATTTAATATACTATATCCTGAATTGTTTCAATCTCTGTTCAATATCAATAACAATTGTGAAACATAGTAAAAACTACTTTAGCAATTGAAGAATATTGAATTTATACATTTTGCCAATAGGAATCTTGTGGGTTGCAATAAATATAATGTTCCCTTCAATGCTATTAATCTGTTTTGCAGCTACAGCAAATGATTTGTGGGTCTGCACAAATTCATTCTTTGGCAGCAGTTCCAAAAATGAAGAGATTTTTTCACGAATTGTAATGGTCCGATCTCTAGTTATAATTTTGGTGTAATTCCCTGTTGCTTCAATATAAAGTATTTTTTCAATCTCCAGTTGGATGTGTTTTTTATTGCTCTGAATAAATATTCGATTATGACTACTATTATTTTCAAACTGTATAGCCTTTTGATTAGGTGGGCTAAAGGCTTTATTTATTGCTTTTAGAAAACGTTCAAAACCAAAAGGCTTAAGCAAATAATCCGAAATAGGATATTCGTATCCTTCCAAAGCAAATTCACTATAAGCGGTCGTAATGATTACTTTTGGCGGATTTTGCAACGTTTTTAGAAAATCAAAACCTTTTAAAACAGGCATATTCAAATCCAAAAAAATCAGATCTGCTTCATTGGTGTTAAGAAACTCAAAGGCATCCAAAGCATCATAGCACTTTCTAATTAATTTCATATTGGGTACTAGATCGCAATACCCTTTAATAATATCGTGAGCGATAGGTTCATCGTCAATAATCAAATATCTAATCATAATCGTTTCAAAATTAGCCGCGCCTGATAGACACTTTCTGTTATCGAAAAACTCAATACATGCTGATTGGGATAAATTAATTCCAGCCTTCTTTTCAGATTTTTCAAACCTATTCCAGATGAAATATTCATTTTTTCATAGTTGTTTTCAATTTCAAAACAGATTTGGTTTTGTGAAGCGGTCAAATTCATTTTGACATAAGCATTTTGCCTCAAATTTTCGACTCCGTGTTTGAAAGCGTTTTCCAAAAGTATGATAAACAATAAGGGAACTACTTTTTGGCTTTGATCTACATCACAATTAAAATCAACTGTTATGTGTTTATGGTAACGCATTGTGTGCAGCTCGATATAGTTTTTCAAAAAATCAATTTCTTCCTGAATTGCAACCACCTCCTTTTCTCCTTCATAAATGCTGTAACGCATCATATCCGAAAGTTTCAATATTAATTCTTGTGCTTTTCGCGAATCTTTAGCAACCAAACCATATAAATTATTAAGCGTATTAAAAAAGAAATGCGGGCTAACCTGGCTTTTCAAAAGCATCAATTCAGCTTTTGTTTTTTCACTTTTCAGTTTGTTGATAAAAATAATTTGTTGAATAAGCCAAACGACCCCAAGTCCACCAAGCAACGCATAATAACAAATTACAATCAGACCAACTTTTGGGTGGTAGTTTCCTAAAAAAACTACCGATTTATTTTGTGTAAAAATCACTTCATAAACCGTAATCATTACAGGAACAAACGCGGCCACCAGAAGAGCGGCCACCATCCATTTCAAATTTCTTTTCAGGGTCATCATAATACAATATTACAACTATAAATAAGCCTCTGCAAACTTGTTGACAAACAACAATCAAAACGTGTTGAAATAACGAAAAGAAGTGACATAAGTACTTTGCGTACTCCAAAAATACTTTTTGTCAGGCAAATTAAGACGTTGGTCACAATTATTTGAGCAACAATGCAGACGTCTTTATGTTTACCGAAATTAATCGAAAAAAGAAATGAAAAAGAGAATTTTAAGATATGTAAAACATATCAGTATCACATTTGTAATATTAGCCGCTATGGCAATTTCATTCGGATTGTATCACGGAGCTAGTTTTCGTTATGCAGAAAATCCCGAAATGATGAATTGGGATAAAGATGGTCCCTATATTTTTAATAAAAATGATAGTGTTTTGAGTGTAAATTACATTAGAGGAAATCAGGATGATGGATTTTATTTAGACCAAAAAGAATATGCTTCAAATTCCAAGATTCCGGCTTATTGTTATTTCCCCTTAGATTCTACGCGATTTGAATTTTATCTCGATAACACTATCATAATTCCTAGAAACACTTACGATGACAAAGCTAAAATTCTAGCCATATCTGATATTGAAAGCGGTTTCAGAACTTTTCGTGATTTTTTGATTGCCAATAAAGTCATTGACAAAAAGCTCAATTGGTCGTTTGGGAATGGCCATCTTGTTTTACTTGGTGATTTTGTAGACAGGGATTTTTCTACCACCCAAGTGCTTTGGTTTATTTACAAATTAGAGCAGGAGGCAAATGAGAAAGGCGGAACAGTTCATTTTATTTTGGGAAACCATGAATTAAAAAATATGCAGGGAAATTTTGAATCTACCTCTCCGAAATATTACCACGTTGCTTCTATCTTAAAAAAACGGCAAACCGAATTGTATGATAAAAATTCTTTTCTTGGCAGATGGATGTCGAGCAAAAATACCATCGAAAAAATTAATGGCATCCTTTTTTCGCACGGCGGATTACATTCTGATTTGGGCAATTATAAAATAGATCTTGACGAGGTAAATCAAATAATTCGCAATAATTATTACAAACCTTACTATCCTAATCCACGAAAAAATATAGAACAATTATTGATTTCCTCACACAAAGGAATCGCTTGGTATCGAGGTTATTTTAAAGACGATTTGGCCCAAGAAGATGTAGAACGAAATCTTAATAAATTTGATGCAAAAGCAATCGTAGTTGGCCATACCCTTCAGCCGAAAGTCAATAGCCAATTCAACAAAAAAGTAATTGGCATTGACGTCAAACATCCAAAAGATTATTCGAAAAGCTTTCCCAATCAAGAATCAGAAGGTCTGCTGATTGAAGGCAACAATTATTACAGGGTTTTGCATAATGGAGAAATGAAGAAAATTTAGTGTAGATCTCTATATCTCAAATCCAAGAAAGAAATTTCACACGTTTTATCAAGCACGCAAACTAAATGGACTTGGTGTATTTTCCGTTACGGAAAATTGACAGGAATTTTGAAGAAATGCAACTATCCATACTTTGTGTTAAAACCTATTTTTTTTGGAACTAGCAAATTTTTTCAAAAAGTTGAGGCTTGTTTTTTATTGAAAAAAAATCACTTTAAATCTTATTTTGATAAAAATCATTAAGGAAGAACACATATATCCTTGTTTTAAAATCACCATGACAATGATAATATGAATGATCTTCCTTTTTTGATTAAGTTTAAATCCTTATCTGCTCAAAACTCTATTTCTCTACCCATTCTCGAAATGCGGACGTTTGACTTCGACTGGTTTTGAGATAGTTTTTGTAATCTTTTAATTTAATAGCCAGTGTGTTTTTATCATAACGTTCTATTTTTTCAATATAAGGTTTGTGGATTAGTTCTGCTCGATTAATGCGGTAAAAGTCAAAAGGATTGAGTTGTTCTTCTATTTCCTTTAAAGTGCGTTCGGACAGCAGATGTTTTTTTTCTTGATGATCATAAGCAAAGACAACGCCCTCATCGGCTTTAAAAAACATAATGCTCTGCGTGTCCAAAAAGTAAATCCCCTGCTGCGTGTTGACCACAAAACGCTTCTTGTAAGACTTATCTGCTAAATTCTGACGGATGAGCTGGGTTAAATTCATAATAGCATTTTGTTCCTCCGAATCCGAATCTTTAAGCAGACGGAATTTGTCCCAAGCCTTTTTAAACCGCTCTCTGGAAAAAGGTTTCAGCAGGTAAGCTATACCATTTCCCTCAAAAGCATCCATCCAAAATTGGTCATAGGCCGTGGTGAAAATTATCGGACAAAGAAGAGAGACTTGTTGGTAAATTTCAAAAGCATTGCCGTCCAGCAATTCGATGTCCGAAAAAATAAGGTCAGGCTGGTGGTGGCTCAAAAATTCGATGGCAGATTGCACAGTATCCAATTCTGCTACAATTTCAACAGGCGAATCCAATTCTTCGATAAAGCGTTTGAGTTTATTCCTTGCCGGTATTTCATCTTCTATAATGAGTATTTTTATCATGTATTTTGATTGTTAATTATAGGAACACGGACCGAAAAAATATTATCTATTTGATTAATTTCTATCGGCTTTCCAGAAAGTAGTCCATACTGTTCCTTTAAATTCTTCAATGCCCGTCCTGATGTGGGCTTTACGTTCCGTTTTAGATTGATATTGTTGGATACAAAAATATCTGCTTCAGTTTTTATTTCGATGCAGACTGGATTTTCTTTCGTTCCCAGATTATGTTGTACCGCATTTTCAAGGAGCAATTGCAGGGTCATTGGAACGATAAAGCCGTTTATGCTTTTATTTTCTATCTTCAATTGATAGGCATTTCCGTATTTATAATGAATTAGCTTGAAGTATTGCCGGGCAAAAACAATTTCTTCTTCAATACGAACCAATTCCTTATCTGTTGATTGCAATACATAACGGTAAATTTCGGCAAATTCATTCAGGAAATCGGAGGCTTTGTCTTTGTCCTCTTCTATAAGCTGGTCCAATACATTCAGATTGTTAAACAGAAAATGTGGATTAAGCTGCTTTTTTAGCTGGTTGATTTTACTTTCCGACAATGCTTCATTGTAGGATGCCAATTTCTGTTGTTTTTTTATATTGTCTTGATAATAGTAGTAGGCAAGAAAAAAACTGCTGTAGATAAATCCATCAAGAAAATGTGAAAATAGCGAAATCGTCAATGTCTGAGGGTTAAAATTCCGCTCTACAGTATCAAACGCAAGTGCAGTCAAAAATCCGATCAGTAGCATTGAAATCACAAACATAAACAATGATGAGCCTAAAATTTTCAGCATAGTACCTGTGTTGAAGCCATCACTTTTCTGCCATTTTCGTATAAAGAAAAGAATTATAACAAACAAAATTCCTATGCCCATTAATGTGGCCAGTGCCGCTTCCGGAGTAAAAGTATAAGCGTTGATATACTGCCTTGCCACAATACGGGTGTAAATAGACTGTAAATATGCAAACAGCACAATAAACAGCAGGAAGCTGCGGTTTACATTTATTTTATGGATGAAATTTGTTCATTGGCATTTTGATAAGGCAATTTACGAAAAAAAAGTCCTGTATTCCACAGGACATTTCGTTTTGATGTTATTTTCAATTTTTCTTCTCTGGAAAAGAAGCAATCGTATTTCCTTTATCATCAAAGAAATCGAGTTTTGCATTGTTTTCCTTATCTACATAAAACATCCCTCTCGGCATCCCTTTGTCATCGTAAAGAAACAGTCCGTTATTCTGGCTTCTTGATTTGCCCAGCATAACACGCGGAACGCCTCCCACCAAGTCTTGTGCTTCATATTCTCTGTATTTTTCCTCAATCACTTTCGGATCTTTTTTGCGCAGTTCTTCCAATTCCGTCATAATTTCCATGGTTTTGAGCTGTGACTCCTTAATAGGCCGATCGTTGAACGCCAGCGTACTACTCACAAATCTTTTGCCATCCTTTTCCATATCTTGTGTCAGCAGCTGCATTACCTGATCGCCGTCGTACTGATCGTAAGTAAGGGAAAGACCTGCAGAATGACCTTTTTCGTTCTTCTTGCCGTCGTAGATGAATCCGCCTGCCTCTATACCTTCTTCATTGAAGAACAGCATTCCCGAACGCTTCTTGCGGTCTGCATTGGTAGAACGATTGTTGACTTTTTGAGTTCCGTTCGGAAAACGCTCTACATTGGTAATGATCATTTTCACTGTACCGTCTTTTTCAACGATGTTGATACGTTCAACATCAATCTCTGTAAATTTTTGGTTGCCTAATTTTTTGAATGCAGATGTTGTAAGCAGTGTTACGCCGATAGCTACAAATGCTGCAAATGTTCTTAAAAATACAAGTTCTCTATTCATTTTTTTTAAAGTTTTAGTCATTAAACAGGACAAAACTATGATGCCGTTATTTCATATTCAACCCAAAAACAATAAGTGCAGGAAATAAAGGAATGAACTAAGGTAAATGAAGATCGAAACCTTTTTGGCTATTTAAAAATGAATTTATTTTAGTTTAAATCTATAGCCATCTTCTATTCTGTTCGAGGGTCTGTCGACATTTCTTGGAAATCCTCCGCTTGCTCCTTGATAAGAGGCGTCTGCAGCAATTGTAATATATCCTAGTTCGGCTAACTGTTGTGCATATGAGCCTGCAACTTGTTCTTTTATACCTCCATTTGGATGTGCTACCACAATAGCGGCATATTTTTTTGATGGATCATAGTTTGGTGGTGTATAAACATTGGCAGCTATGTCAATATTGTGCAGCTTACAAGTAACAGGATGGACATTTACTTTTCCAGGAACATTTTCCGTTATTGCGTTTTCATATACAAGAGTCCATTGATTTATCTTCTTTAACCCTTCCAATTGCACTGTGCAATCATCTTGCTTTGCTTGAGCAGAGACTTTCAATGAAAAGATGGAAGTGGCTGTAACAAGTATCCAAAATCTAAAATCTTTCATTTTAATAATTTTTTTTGTTATACAATTTTAATAGCACAAAGTTACTTGGTAGATCTTCAGGTGAGTTTTCAATTTAGTTCTTTATTTTGTGCTTTTTCGTTCAAAATTGATCACATGAATTTTCTGGTCTTCATAGCAAAAAAATGGCTGCGTAAAATAAAAAAATGGATTTTATGGAGTGAAGCTATTACTAAAATAAATTGTCTGAAGAAACAAGCTGCAGATTTACAGGCTTGGTAAACTATTTTGACATGTGGTAAATTAGGCATTTTAAATTGCTTCATGTTTGTTGTAGCGGTCCTTGTATACGGCCGGCAGAACTCCCGTAATTCTTCTGAACACCTGGCGGAAGGCATTGACGTCCGAATAGCCCACCTCGTACATGACCTCGGCGATGCTCTTGCCGGTGCTCTCAAAGGCTTTTTTGGCAATCTCGACCCTGATGCGCTGCAGGTATTCCAGGGGCGTATTGCCTGTGGCCCTTATGAAACGGCGGTCGAAATTGCGGCGGCTCAGTGCAAACTGGCCTGCAAGGTCCTGCATCGATATCTTTTCATGCCCGTTGTCCTCCAGGTACTCCTGCGCCTGGATAATGACCCGGTCCATATGCCGCTTCTGGCCCGTGAAGATCGTATAGGGCGACTGGCTCTGCCGGTCCATATCGATCTGGAATACCTTAGAACAGTAGATGGCCGTCTCCCTGTCAAAGTATTTCTCTACCAGGTAGAGCAGCAGGTTCAGGAAGGAAAAGGCGCCCCCGTTGGTATAGAGGCCGTCCTGGTCGGTAATGAGCTTGTCCCTTTCAAGCCGTACCTCAGGAAACAGCTCCAGCATCTGGTGGTGGGCAGCCCAGTGCGTTGAGCAGCTTTTCCCGTCCAGCAGGCCGGCCGCGGCCAGCATGAAGGCACCCGTGCATATGCTCGCGATCTCTGCGCCACCGGCCCGCTGTCGGGCTATCCAGCCGATCATCTCCTGGTTGTCACGTATGGCGTTGGCAAAATTATGGTTCAGGGAGGGCACCACCACAAGGTCCGTGGCCTGGATGGCTGAAAAAGCCAGATGGGGACGCACGGCAAAAAGCCCGCCCTTGAAGCCCACTTCCGGCTGGCTGCCGGCAAGCTGTATCCTATAGCCCTTTCCCCTTTTATTGGTCCAGAATTCATTGGCCCTGGACAGTATCTTATAGGATCCCACGATGCTGCTCAGGTTGCTGTCGCCTTCCGGAATCAAAATAGTGATGTGTTTCATCGGTCCTGTTTTCAACAAAGATAGGAAACGTTGCTGTCCAAATCAACATCCAAGATTGGCCATTTCGCCCATGTCCTACTGTTAAATAACTGGCTATCTTTGGATTATTATTTAATCAACTTTAAACCTAAAAATAAAAACTATGAATGAAATAGTGCACAGGATCGCAGTGAAGGGATCCTCGGCCGAGGAGGTATATCAGAGGCTGGCCACCCTGGAGGGGCTCAAATCGTGGTGGACGGTGGATACTGCCGGGACACCTGAAAAAGTAGGTGGGAAAATAGAGTTCCGTTTTGTCGGCGGCGGCTTCGAAATGGAGGTCGCAAAGCTGGAGCCCGGAAAGCTTGTGGAATGGAACGTGGTCGGAGGCGAAAAGGAATGGATCGGCTCGGTGATACGATGGGAACTGAAGGAGGATGGCGGATACTCCGTTGTGCTTTTCAGCCACACCAAGTGGAAGGAGAAATCCGAGTTCATGCAGCACTGCAGCACCAAATGGGCCATCTTTCTGATGAGCCTGAAATCGGCTCTTGAAACCGGTCAGGGGGCACCGAATCCCCATGATGTGAAGATCGACAACTGGAATTGATGTATGTTCTGATACTAGAGAAAAAAAAGGGAAGCCATTGAACTGCCCCCAAAAAGTTAGATACTATTTGGGGGCATTTTTATGGAAAGAAAAGTCAAATACAGTTATGAATTTAAGCTTCTTTGTGTCAATGAAGTTTTAAAAAAGAATTATTCAATTAATTCAGTTGCAAAAGAGAAAAATTTAAGAATATCAAATCTCTGTAAATGGATTAGTTTTTACAAAAAGGTTGGTAAAGAAGGGCTATTACCTAGAAAGAATCAATACTATTCTGTTGATTTTAAGTAAAATGTATTGCAGGGAATTATAGATAAATCACTATCTTTGGAAGACACTTGTGTTGAGTTTAATATTCCTAGTAGTTCTGTTATCATTCAGTGGCAGAAGAATTATCAAAAACAAGGAGTTTTAGGCTTACAGAATAAACCTAAAGGAAGACCTAAGCCTATGACTTTCAAAAGAACCAAAAAGAAATCCACCAAACCTCTTACTAGAGAAGATGAAAGGGATTACTTTTGTGCCACAAAACCTAAATCGTATAAAGTAGTTCATAGAGCCAAAGAAAGACAATCCTGCCTTTACGTAAAACAATCTTTTAAAATCCTCCATAAAATTTGTAAATTTATATATCAGTTTAGTGCGATGAATCAATTGAGTTTTTATAATTTTTGCATCAATCCTACTTAGCACATCTAAACCAAATTTACATAGCCAATGGAAAACAGACACTACATATAGAAAGCCACTTTCTTCAAATCATCCAAAAATGATGTTGTAATTTGTCCTGTCCCCGTCACTCTTAAAGAAACGTTAAATTTTCGGATTTAGCGTTTTTTTTTATGCCTTCTCGGGACTATTTAACCCGTTTTTACTTCTAAAAACAAGCGATTTGTATGTCCTGTAAAGTTAACCTTAGTGGATTCAAACCGCTCTTATGCATTGCAAACATTATACTTAACAAATTTGTTGTGTTTATATTAACAATAATTTTAGTTTTATGGAATTTGACAATGAAAATCTCAAAGAAAAAACTACATGTCTGAAGACTCATAAGGTATTCACATGATGCTGAGGATGACGATTGTTATTGTCATAAAAAATCAAAAATATTTAAAAAAGATATTGTACAAAAAAGTCTAAACGAAGAACTTAAACTCGTCATTTAGACCTTTTTTTCATATAGGAACTATTTCAATTTATGTCATCACAAAATGCTTTTCTATACTATTTAAGCGGCGGAGCCATCTGTGATTTAATATCCGTAAGATCGAAATGCGCACGTTTCTCAAATATTTTTCCATCTTTAAGAGTTAAAAGCATCATTAGTGAAATTTAATTTAAAGTTTAATTCTCTCACCATCCGCAGCAATGATTACTTTCTTAGAAATGCCATTGCTTTTTACATAATCTGCAAGTTCTTTTCTACTCAGAATGCAATGATTGATAGCTTCCATATGTATTGCAACAATTGTAGCATTCGGTAAAACTTTGTGCACTTTTAAAACATCTTCTTTCCCCATAATAATGGCTCCAAAACCATCCACCTGAGCGAAGCCTGTATTTAAAACAACAACATCGGGTTTCAAACTTTTTAAAACAGCTTCAAAAGAATCTGTCCAAATCGCGTCACCAACAAAATATACTGACTTTTGGCCTGCTTCATTAAAGAAATAACCTGAGACTTCACCTAATCTTTCTGCCAATTGAGGATTCGCATATGCCTCGTCCGACCCATGTTGGGCATGAATTTTTTGAATTTGGATATTCTTAAATTTCGATTTATCCGATAAAATTCGTACATCTTTGAATCCTTCATTTCGCACAATTTCAGCATCTTCCTTGTTCTGAGTCAAAACAGGCTTATCTTTTGAAAGCATTTTTATAGCTGCTTCATCCCAATGGTCAGGATGCAGATGTGTTAAAAGCACTGCATCTGGTTCAAGAAGACTTTCGGCTGTAACTGGAAGTTCAACTAGTGGATTACGCAGATTTGAATTTGCCGTTCCCGGAAAACCTGGATAAGCACCTTTTTTTGCTAGCATAGGATCAATAAGAAATTCACTGCCTGAGTAGCGAAACACCACAGTAGCATTTCTGATTAATTGGATACTTGTCTGCTTCTGTCCATAAGACGAAGACATAAATGCAATTAAAGCAATTGCTAAAACTAATTTTTTCATGTTTTTATTATTTAGATTATCATCATCCGCCGGCATTATAAATAAAGATACAGGCAGAAATAAATTTTGATGCAAAGGTAAATTGGTGATTTACAGAACAGGCTACCAAATAATAATCAATAAATGCCATTCTGATAAGCTAATTGAAATTATGTCGAAATAATTTTCATCACTCTTCCTAGTTGATTTATCAAAATGGCAGTTTTAAAATCTGATTTGGTAGCAACGAGCCTGCTACTTCCATATAACTTTGTATTTGATAAACTTAAAAACAGTGAATTATGAGCAAAGCATTAATTGTTATAGACATACAGAATGATTACTTTGAAAATGGAGCAATGGAACTTTCAGGCGCTCTAAAGGCAAGCGAAAACGCGGCTAAAATTATTGAAAAATTCAGGTCTGAAGAACAGCCAGTTATACATGTTCAGCATTTATCCGTAGCTCCTGGGGCATTTTTCTTTCTGCCTGAAACAGAAGGCGTCAAAATCCACCAGAATGTAAAACCGCTGGAATCTGAAAAGGTTATAACGAAATATTATCCTAACAGTTTTAGGGATACTGATCTCTTGGAATATCTAAAATCACAAAACATCACAGAACTTGTTTTTACAGGAATGATGACTCATATTTGCGTGGATGCTACTGTAAGAGCGGCAAAAGATTTTGAATTTGAATGCACTGTGATAGGCAATGCCTGCGCTACAAGAGATTTGGAAGTAAACGGTCAAAAGGTAAATGCTGCAGATGTACAGACAGCGTTTCTTGCAGGATTGAGTTTTTTCTATGCTTCTGTAATAAACACGAACGATTATCTGGCAGTTTAAAACGCTTAATAGGAAAACCAATAATATAATTTATCTAAATTTTTACTAAATTTGAAATGCATCTGTCTTATACAGGTGCTTCTCTGTTTTATTAATGCAACAAATAAAAACGGTTGAGAACAATTAAATTTCATAAGTCGGAATGCGGCGTTGATATTCTACTAAATGTTTTAAGAGGCAATGATGTAAAAGTCAACTACCTGAAAACAGAAATGTATAATGCTGATTTTTTTGAGATTCTTCTTTTTAAAAAAGCAAAAGGCACTCTTATTTTAAATCAGCAGAAAATAACGATAAACGACGATACCATTGTATTTATTTCTCCTTTTCAGAAAAGACAATGGAATTTAGAACCTGACGGTTTAGATTTTACTATACTTGTTTTTCAGGAAGATTTTCTAAATGATTTTTTCTCAGATAAATTTTTCACCTACCGCCTATTGTACTTTTATCAGTTAAACTTTCCGCTAAGTATCAGTATTGACAAGGCAGATCTTGAAAAGGCATGCAGCCTGCTTACAGAAATAAAAGGAGAACTTTTGGAGCCAAAACCTGACAGCGTGCACATTATACGTTCGCTTTTATACTATTTATTGCAGAAATTCAACCGTGAATATGCTAATAGATTTGATCTTTCTCTTGAGAAAGCAGAAAATAATTACGCCTATCAGTTTAAACAATTACTCGAACTTCATATTACTGAAAAACAGCGAATCGATGACTATGTCTCTTTATTAGGCATAAGCCGTATAACTATTAATTCGGCTGTTAAAAAGCAGTTTAACGTTACCGCAACACATCTTCTAAAGCAAAGACTTCTCTTTGAGATAAAAAATTACCTTATCCACTCAGGAAAAAATGTTTCAGAAATTGCGGATGAGCTGCACTTTTCTGAACCCAGCCATTTAATGCGTTTCTTTAAAATGCAGACTGGAATGACGACTACGGAATTTTTAGCGGATTATCAGAATGATACATTTAGCTAATTATAAGCGTTGATAATGAGCCTGTAATGGATATCCAAATGGATAGCACTTTTTTTTTATTCTTAATAGTTGTACAATAAAATAAACATTTTACTTTTGCATACCGATCGTTCGGTTTTTAATTTTACCTTGAAGAAGCCTTTTAAACCTATATTCACAGCTATGAAAGAAACAAAGCAGCACATACTTGAAACAAGCTACAAACTATTCTTGAGCAAAACTTTCAAAGAAGTTTCAATGAAAGAATTGGTCGATGCCGCGGGATTGTCAAAAGGCGCTTTTTATCATTACTTTTCCAGTAAAGAGGAATTATTCAGGGAAGTTATCGAACAGCATCTTATGGGGAAAATATTGTTCTATTACGATAAATTGGATAATAGTTCCCTACAGTCTTTTTATACCAATTACCTAGAGCTTCTAAATCAATACTCTGCTCAAAGGGCAGAATCCAATGACAGTAATCTGCTTACCATGATATTTGAAGCAATCAGAATGTTTCCTGAACTTAGAGAAAACTTTTCTAAACTTAACACTCTTGAGCTTAATATTTGGACAGAAGTTGTTGTCCGTGCAAAACAGAATGATGAAATCAAAACAAAGATGAGTAATGAAAGCATTGCTCAAATTTTCATATTTACAAGGATTGCCGTCGGTATTCGAAGAAATATGGGAATAGAACTGCATCCTGAAAAAATAATAACAGAAAAACTAAGAACTGTTTGGAATGATTTCTACAATGAACTTAAATCCGATTTAATTTCCTAAGCTTTAACTTTTACATACAATCAAGACATTCGTCCCACGAATAAAAATAAAAACATTCAAAAACATACCGACTGGTCGGACTAAAAATTATTAAACTCTAAATTAGAAATCAGAAATGGAAAAAAAAACAGAATCAAAAAAATCCGTAAAAAAAATAAAGATAATTGCGATAGCCATTACGGCTGTACTTGCCATTACATTAACAGTTCATTTTACAGGAGCGCAATATGAATCGACCGACAATGCGCAACTTGACAGCAACCTCTACTCTATCCGCTCGGGCGTTACCGGATTTGTTAAAGAAATACACTTTCAAGACAATCAGAAAGTAAAAAGAGGAGATACTCTTATTATTTTTGATACAGATGAGTTGCAGGCAAAAGTGCAGCAGGCTCAGGCGGTTCTTCTAAACTCTAAAGCAAATCTGTCGGTATCCAAAAACAACGCATCAGCGGGAAGCGATAATGCATCGGCTTCACAAAAGACAGCAGAATCAAACAGGCAAGCAATTGGCGCAGCAAAAGCCAAACTGAATAAAGCGCAGCTAGATCTTGAGAGAGTAAATAAGCTACTGGACGTTAAAGGTGCTACGCAGGAACAGCTTGACAATGCAAAAGCAAACCTGCAGATAGCCCAGTCAGAATACAAAAAATCTTTAAATCAGGAACAGTCTGCGTTGGCATCTTTTAAGGGAGCAAAATCACAAGCCAGGGCTTACTCAGGCCAGATTGGACTTTCGAATGCACAAATCTCACAGCGTCAGGCAGAACTAAATTTAGCTCTAAAACAGCTATCTTATGCATATGTGATTGCTCCATGCGACGGAATCGTAACCAAACGCGCATTCAATCAAGGGCAGTATGTAACAATAGGACAGTCTTTATGCGTTGTGGTCGATTCTGAAAAACACTGGATTACAGCTAATTTCAAAGAAACGCAGATCGAGAAAATGAAAATTGGCAACAATGTCATAATAAAATTAGATTCTCATTCTAATATAGAATTAAACGGCAAAATTGAGTCTTTTGGAGGTGCTACAGGCGCGAAATTCAGTCTGCTTCCACCTGATAATGCTACTGGCAATTTTATCAAAATCACACAACGTGTTCCTGTCCGCATATCAATAGATAATTTCCCACCTGCCAAAAAGTATGAGCTTTTTCCAGGACTAAGCGCTTTTGTGAAAGTTAAAGTAAACTAAAAAATGGAAAATAATTTTTCTGAAAAGGATGAAGCAAACACAGCTGAATCCGAAAAAAAAACGGAAACAGTTGTATATCCTCAAGGCCTCGAGAAATGGTTACTAGTCATTACCGCTATTTCATGCGCAGTACTGGAACTTATTGATACAACTATTGTAAATGTCGCCTTGAGAGAAATCAGCGGTAATATTGGTGCTACGACAACAGAGATTGCATGGGTCATTACGTCTTACGGAATTGCTAATGTTATTATTATTCCTCTATCAAGCATGCTCTCCAACCTCTTTGGGAGAAAGATCTACTTCAGCAGTTCTGTTATCATATTTACATTCGCCTCATTGATGTGCGGTTTATCCGACAGCTTATGGGTACTGGTTTTCTGGCGTTTTATCCAAGGCATTGGTGGTGGTGGCCTTCTGTCAACCGCGCAATCAATTATTTTAGGTGCATTTCCCCCCAAAGAAGCCGCAACAGGTCAGGCCATTTTCGGACTGGGAGTCATACTCGGCCCTACATTTGGCCCTGTCTTAGGTGGTTTTATAACTGATAACTTTTCGTGGCACTGGATATTCTTTGTAAACGTGCCTATTGGTGTAATCGCCGCCTTACTCGCTATGAGATACGTAACAAATCTTCCCGGTGTGGAAAAATTAAAGAAAATCGATTGGTGGGGAATTGTATTTCTAGTCGTCGGCATTGGATCTCTGCAGTTCATTTTAGAAGAAGGTTCGTCAAAAGACTGGTTTGAAAGTTCAGAAATTGTATTTTTCTTTATCACAGCCGTTCTAGGTATTATCGCTTTTATTGTCCGTGAGCTTTCTATAGATTATCCAGCAGTGAATCTTCGTCTGTATAAAAGTTTCAATCTTGCGATGGGTAATGTCTTGAATTTTGTTATTGGGATGGTAATCAATGGTTCTGTATTTATTTTCCCTCTTTTTACACAAGTTGCGTTAGGATGGACGGCTACAAAGCAGGGAGCTTTTATGATACCCGGAGCTATTGCAACTTCCATAGGCATGATCATTGTCAGCCGATTTCTAAACAAAGGATCTAACCCAAAAACCATAATGCTCATAGGTCTTTTAATGAATTCCACTTTTCTTTTTATGCTTTCATTTTCAGGACCGGAATCAAATGAAAGTCATTTCTTCTGGCCATTTATAATCAGAGGATTTGGAACTGCCTTAATGATGATGCCTATACTAGGATTAGCAGTTGCTGGATTGCAGGGAAAGGATTTGGCCCAGGCAACTGGACTATCAAATATGCTCCGACAAATGGGTGGTGCTGTTGGAATTGCTATCATTAACATTTACCTGAACCGTTCGACAGCCGATATTCACGGAAACATGATTGGAAATGTTTCAGATTATAGCGAAGCAGCCAACGAACGGCTTGCATCTTTTACGCAAATGTTTTCTCAGGCAGGCTATTCCAGCGATCAGGCCTCACAAGCGGCTTACAGCATGCTGGACGGAATTGTCACCAAGCAGCAGATGCTGGTAAGCTACAATCAAGGCTTTGGCATGTTAGGAGGAGCCGTTTTATTCTGTATTCCTTTCATACTGCTGATCAGATATAATAAGAAAGAAAAAATGAGGGTAGTAAATGACCACTAAGAAATTTTTCCTTATTTCCCTAATAAACAAAGAATTAACAATGATAAAAAAAGTTTCACTAGTTCTATTGATCCTGAGTTCAATTTCAGGATATTCACAAGAAAAAAACGAGAGCACTATAGAAATAAATCTACAGCAGGCTGTAGAATTAGGTTTGAAGAACCGATATGATATACAATCCCATAAATACAATGTCGATCTAAACCAGAATGAAATTTCTAAATCCAAAAAAGAATGGCTTCCAGAAATTTCATCTACTGGAAGCGTAATCTATAATACTCAGATCCAGCAGGCTTATGTCCCTGCGGGCTTTTCTCCTAACGGACAGCCGGCCCTCTTCCCGTTCTCGCCTGATAACCACACCTCTTTCAGCCTAGAGCTGAATCAGCCGATTTTCAAACCGGGCATAGGAACTGATGTAAAAATCTCCAAAAATAAATTAGAACTGTCCAAAGAAAAAAACAGGGCTGATGAGGACATCATTAAAGAGCAAATTACGCTGGCCTATTATAATGTTACCCTTAAAGAGCTACAGCAGAAAATTGCTATCAATGAAGAGATGCGCTACAAGCAGTATGCTGATTTGAATGATGGGAAATTTAAAGCCGGCACATTAATCGAAACTGACAATATGAAAGCCAAACTGGATTATGAAAATGCAAAAGTGGAAACACAGAAAGCAAAACAAAACTACGGACTGGCTTTGGCAAAATTGAAATATGAGATAAACGTTTCTGACAATACTGCCATTACACTTTCAGAATCTTTGGATTCAGCAAGTTATGGCAAACTAAATGAAACAATGCTGTCTGCTTCGGATACCAACAAACGTACGGAGATAAAACAGCTTATTATCAAAAAGGAAGGCCTTAAGCTTGAACTGGATAGGACAAGACAGGCTGCTATTCCTACAGTTTCACTCGTTGCCAACTTTACGGAACATTTTCAATACTCTAATTTTGATTACAGTTTAGGCCAATGGTGGACTCCCTACAGCTATGTCGGAATGCAGTTTAAAATTCCCATCAGTTCCAACATAAAAAATCAGAATGAAATCCATGAGAGAAAAATGCAGATTGCTCAAAATGAACTGGATTTAAAGCAGAAAACGGCTGATGTGAGCTATGAAATACTAAAATCTCAAACGGAAGTTTTTAATGCACAGCAGAATATGCAGATGACGAAAAACAACTACGAGCTGTCTGAGAAAATCTTCAATTACCAAAAACAACAGTTTGAACTCGGCTCCCGCCTTTACAGCGATATTCTGGAAACAGAAAGAACACTACGACAATCGGAACAGAACTACATACAGTCTGTATATGATTATTTATCGGCAAATGTTAGTCATCAAAAGGCCATTGGTGCATTTTAGACTTAACCAGCAATATCATCGCTAAATTTTTATATGAATATTGTCCACAATTCTATCTAAATTTCGCTCTTATAATACATGGTCTTAATATTTGAAATCTCCTTCCAAATTGTATCTCATAAATTTGATATTATATGGAATTAAAGAAATTTAAAATTTAACCCCAACGATACATACAAACTGCTCTTGAATAAAAATTTAAAATAATTATCTTACAAATTCACTTGAAAATAAGCTAATTTCTTTAAATCATTCATAAAATGGTTTGTAAATTGTTCAGTAAGGTCACAAAAAGAGATAACTAATTGATAGTTATCTCTTTTTTATGCACAAATCTGTAAATTTTTCAAGCCTTGACGACCTTATATTTGTGGTTCGCTTTTTTTCACAGGAAATACTTAGTCAATTTGAAATAAAAAGGCTAAAAGTGGTGTTGCTAGAAATTTAATCGAAGCTGAACGATGGTTCGAAATCCCGCTAAGGATATAGTTTTTTTCTCTTTTGACTTATCGCAGTTTTTGATGTTAAATATAAAATAATTCCAAAATGGACTTAATACCTTTTCTTTCACAAAAGCTAAGGTGAATTTCAAATAAATAAGCTATCGCGGAACTATCCATACATATTTTTTATCTCCGACATAACAAAGGTACTTTGGGTACTCCCTATACTTTCAACTGATCCCAATTTATTAAACACAAAATCCTGATAATGCTTCATGTCTTTGGCAGAAACTTTCATTAAAAAATCGTAATCACCTGAGATATTATAACATTCTACAACTTCTTCTATTTTCATAATATCACTAACAAATTGATTTCCAATATTACGATCGTGTTGTTTAAGTTTGATATTACAGAAAACAATAAATCCCCTGTTTAATTTTTCTGCATCAAGGAGTGCTATATACTTCTTAATATATCCACTGTTTTCTAATCTTTTAATTCGCTCAAAAACAGGCGATGCCGAAAGATTAACCATCTTAGCAAGCTCTTTTACTGTATACTTAGAATTATCATGCAGTATATTTAGTAACTGAAGATCAATATCATCTATCTGCTCCATATTTTTTTTTACTTTGTATTTTATTTTAATTTATTTCTAAATTAGAATAAAATTCTTCAAATACAATTAAAAACAATATAAAAATCTTATTCTAAACAAATTAAAGATATATCTACCTGCAAAACTTATTTTTACAACATAAAAAAACCTAAAGACAATGTTTTATAGAATGACGCAGAGTAAATTACATCTATGCAACTTTAATAAAGTTTCAAGAAAACTTCCATTATCAGTCAAATTGACTATTAAAACTGTACTTCTTTTCGTCGAGCCATACCCTGGGCTATGATACTTGCAGCAATCAATTGCAAGGCATGATAAAGCATGAGCGGCAGCAATACGATGCCTGTGATAGTACTGTACTGAAAAAGTACTTTTGACATAACGGTGCCGTGTACCAATGACTTTTTAGACCCGCAGAATAAGACAGTAATACGGTCTTCATCTGAAAAACCAAGCAGGCGGCTGAGTAGTCCCACACAAAAGAATACGGCAAAAAACAACGCCATCATCCCCGCAGCTAGTCCAGCAAGTTCAAGACCGGTGAAGCCTTCGAAAAGATGTTCAGAAAATGACTTGCAAAACGATGTGTAAATAATCGTTAGAATAACTGCCTGATCGAAATATTTGAGCTGTTTCTTGTATTTTTCGGCAATAGCGCCGAAACGGGGATTGAGGCTTATGCCAATGATGACAGGCAGCAAGACTTGCAAAATCAACTTTAAGCCGATTTGGGTGACATCAAAATCACCTGTCGCAGAAGCAATGAACAACCCAACCCAAAGCGGCGTAACCACTACGCCAATCAAACTGGAAATACTCGCATTGAAAATAGCTGCTGGAATGTTTCCCTTGGCGATGGAAACCATGACAACGGAAGAGGATACTGTAGACGGTAAAGCTGCCAGGAAAAATACACCCAGCCAAAGCAGTTCGAAGCCGTTATTGACAAACAACGGACGAAATGCCAGAACAATAAGCGGGAAAAATAAAAAGGTTGTCAACTGGACAACAATGTGCATTTTCCAGTTGGAAAGTCCAGCTTTTAGTTTCTCAACACTTAGCCGCATGCCATAAAACAAGAAAATCAAGGAAACACCGGCATTAGCAATCTCCTCCAACGAAACAGGTTCTTTGACCAAGCCTGGCTTTGGTAAAAAATAAGCCATCAGAATCATGGCGGCTATCATTAACAGGAAACCGTCGAAACCTGCTTTTTTTAATAATTCTAATAATTTCTTCAAAGTGTTTTAAATATTATCCTCCCGTAGAGTCAAGATTACAAAATCTGTCCGCAGAGTCGCTCTGTTAAATTCTACGGACAGCAGGCTTCAAACAAAGAAACCACATTCAAATTAATACATTGAGACTAAATCCCAAGTTCTTTACGTATAATTTCTGCTCCTGCGCTTAAAGCACTTAATTTGCCTCTAGCTACGTTTCGAGATAGCGGTGCCATACCGCAGTTTGTCGAAGGATAAAGATTTTCGGCATCTACAAACTCAAGAGCTTTACGCAGGGTATCAGCGACTTCTTCTGGTGTTTCGATAGTGTTCGTTGCCACATCGATAGCACCAACCATCACTTTTTTACCGCGAACAAGTTCCATTAAATTTAAAGGCACATTGGAGTTGTGACATTCTAAAGACACCACATCAATTTTAGACTTTTGAATTTTCGGAAAAATTTCTTCGTATTGCCGCCACTCTGAACCTAATGTCTTTTTCCAATCAGTATTTGCCTGTATTCCATAACCATAGCAAATATGAACCGCAGTTTGACAATGTAAACCTTCAATGGCTCTTTCTAATGCTGCCATTCCCCAATCGTTTACTTCATCAAAGAACACATTAAATGCAGGTTCATCAAACTGGATAATATCTACTCCTGCGTCCTGAAGTTCTCTTGCTTCTTCATTGAGTGCTTTTGCAAATTCCCACGCCAGCTTTTCCCGGCTTTTATAATGGTCGTCGTACAAGGTATCTACCATTGTCAGCGGACCTGGCAATGCCCATTTTATAGGTTTATTAGTCTGTTTACGTAAAAATTTAGCATCTTCAGCAAAAACTGCTTTTTGACGTGCAACCTCACCTACCACCACTGGAACACTCGCGTCGTAACGGTTACGGATTTTTACTGTTTTACGATTTTCAAAATCTACACCGCTTAAATGCTCGATAAAAGTCGTCACAAAATGCTGGCGAGTCTGCTCGCCGTCACAAATGATATCTAGATCTGCCAATTGTTGTTCCTGCAAAGAAATGCGCAATGCATCTTGTTTTCCTTCAAGCAGCTGATCACCCTCTAATTTCCATGGTGACCAAAGTTTTTCGGGTGGTGCAAGCCAGGCAGGTTTGGGTAAACTTCCAACAATAGAGGTGGGTAATAATAATTTCTTCATAATAGTATAATTTTAATGCGTTGTAATCAGTTAAAGAATAAAATTAGCAGACCATTGTTCCAAAAGACTTTTGTAAGGTTTAATGAAATGCTCTTCTGCGTATTTACCCTGTTCAACAGCCATTCGGCTGCGCTCTTCTCGGTCATAAACCACGCGGGTCAGTGAATAATCTTCGTGTTTAAGACTAGGTTGATAGATTTTCCCAGCAACTGAATTTGCATTGTAAATTTCAGGGCGATAAATTTTCTGGAAAGTCTCCATTGTGCTGATTGAGCTGATTAGTCCAAGATCAGTATAATCTGCAAGTAGATCTCCGGAATGATAAAAAGCCATCGGTGCAACACTGTTCGGAGGCATGAAAAAACGAACTTTTAAGCCCATTTTAGAGAAATATTCATCAGTGATGGAATACTGATCCTGCTGGTACTCAAAACCCAGAACGGGGTGCTGATACTCAGTTCGAGTATAAGTTTTGCTGCCCGATACACTTAGACAAATGACTGGCGGCATCTTAAAGTGCTCTTTATAAGCAGCTGAACTCACAAAGCACTTATAAAGTTTTCCGTGCAAATCACCAAAATTTTCAGGAATACAAAAATCAGATTTATTTTTATTGTGCTCGATCAATAAAATACTGAAATCATAATCACGTACGTAAGAAGAAAAATTATTCCCAGCAATACCTTCGATGTGCTGGCTGGTTTTACGATCAAAAATATTCGTTTTTAAAACTTCAATCAACGGCAGATTGTTAATACCATTCTTATCATCAATACGCATCGTTACTGTGATGATTTCAAGTTCTACAAGGTAACGATCCGCTTTTGGATTATCCGAATAAGCCAATGCATTGAATCGATTGTTAATCATATTTAAGGCATTACGTAAGTTTTGTTGGCGATTAGCTCCTCTAGCCAGGTTTGCAAAATTGGTTGTCAGACGCGTTTGACTTGAGGGGTGATAGTTTTCATCTAAACAAGTGCTTTTTAGTGTGAATTCAAAATCATTCTGGATTGTATTCTGGATGTTTTCAATATCCTGCTTTTCGTCTATTCCCCTATCTTCTTGTGTGTTCGCTTTCATCTGATGATACTATTTAGTTTTTTTACCCTGCAAATTTTAAAATAAAAGATTAAATATTTTTACAAACACTTAAAATCAGATAATTATTCTTTTTATAGGCATTTATAAAGATTAATAATCTTCAAACAAATACAATAATGAAGAAAAACAGATAATTATTCTGTAGTGAACTAAGCTGAGTGATTTGGGATTTCCTGGAGCACTCCAAAAACTCGAAAAAGAAAACAATAAAATTTATATTTGCCAAAATTTAAGACAGACATAGCAATGAATTTGATAGAAAATTTAAAGTGGCGCTACGCCGCAAAAGCTTACAATAACATTAAAGTAACAGAAGAAAAGGTCGATCAGATCTTAGAGGCTATAAATCTTTCAGCATCTTCTTGTGGTCTGCAATCTTATCGTGTTTTTGTTGTAAGTAATCCAGAAATCCAAAAGAAATTAGGTGCCGATTCGTACAATGGACAGATTAGCTCTTGCTCTCATTTGTTGGTTTTTGCTGCATTCACTGACATGACTTCGAGTTACATTGACGATTACATAGCAATGACAGAAAAACAAAGAGGTCTTGATGCTGGTGCCTTATCAGGATTTAGAAATGGACTTCATTCCTATTTCAGCGCTATTAACGCAGAACAAAAAGCTCTTTGGGCAGCCAAACAGGCTTATATTGCACTGGGAACTGCACTTATTGCTGCTGCAGAATTGAGAGTGGACGCCACTCCTATCGAAGGATTTAATGCTGCCACTATCGATGAGGTTTTAGGTTTGAAAGAAAAAGGGCTGCATTCTACTGTTATCCTCGCTCTAGGATATCGGGATTCGGAAAAAGACTATATGGCAGCTGCCAAAAAAGTTCGTTTACCTATAGATGAAATGATAACTAAAGTTTACTAATATTTTTAGATATGTAAATTATTATGGTAAAAGTACAGGTTCAACCTTGCAGACTTGATGCTTTTTCTTCCACAAAAAGCTCTGCAAATTATACAGTTGTTATCCTGCATAAGTTTTGTGACAAAATTACGGTGCATTGTATTATGGAAAATTTAAAAGTTATTACATTTTAATAAATTTAAAAATGCATATATTTTAACAATTAAACTCGGCAGAACCAAATTTTTATTTTATATAATAGAATTTTATTTTAGCACAATGGATCAATATTTAAAACACATACTATGAAAGGTGAAAAAAGAGTTCTTTCAATTTTAGTTTGTGCTTCTTTTTCGCACTGTTTACTGATGGTATCGCAGATTAATGTAACAACTAATTTTATGAAATTTTGAATCTAAAAAAAATAACACTATGTCTATTATTCATATTTTCAGGATTGGTTGCAAAGGCACAAATTGACTCTTCATATATAAAAACATATCCTCAAAGGATACGAATTATGGGATATATTTCCTCTAGCTTTATTCAGATTACCGACGATAATGAAAATAATTACATCCCTAATAATCGGTTAACGGCAGGGTTGGGTTTTGCTATAAAAAACACCATTTTCAGTTTTCAGCCAGGATACGGCTTTTTTCCATTAAAAGACAATAAAGAATATGGAAAGTCCAAAACTATGGATTTTCAGATACACAACTACGGACGAAAAATGATTCTTGATTTATTTTTACAAAATTATAAAGGATTTTACACGGAAAATAATTCCGGAGAAGTTAGAAATATTTTTCCGGACATGTCTGTTTTACATATTGGTGCAGAAGCAACTTATCTATTTAATAACAAAAAATTTTCAAGCAAAGCCGCATTTGATCTTAACGAAATACAGCTGCAATCGGCAGGGAGCTGGCTTTTAGGAGGAGGAGCTTATTTCTATAATTTGAAAGGAATCGAAAACGGCACTTCTAACTCTACCAGTGAATTTGAAAACTTACAATTGGGTATTAATGGTGGATATGCTTATTCGTGGAGGGTTGATGAACATTGGCTGCTTTCGGGAATGGTGAAAGGTGGTGCTAATTTTGGAAATACCCCCAAAGCAGTCAGTAAAGGAAAAATGGAAGTTTATCCAACAGCATTCGGACGCCTTGCCGGGAATTACCAAAAAAACAACTGGGGTCTTTCCATGATTGTTATAATTGGAAACAAATCTGTTTATCCTATTCAAATTGATAAATTGACCCTAACAACAATAAGCATGCAATTGTCTTTTGTAAAACATCTTGACAATCTTTATAAACGAAAGAAATGAAAAGAGAATACTTAAAACAAAATCCTAAAAATAGTATGTAATTTGTTCTTTCCCTATCTATTTAATAAATAAAGCAGGATATTATTGAATGTGTTAGACTTAGCTTGTGTTCTCAATTTTGCTTGAAAATTCAGTTAGGAATTTTCATTTGTAATCTTTTATTATAAATTTACACAACTGTCAAAAGAGCAAACCTTTTAGAATTCAATCAAAAATCAAAAAACCATGAAATCAATTCAATCAATCACTTTTATTTTATTATTTATAACACAATTGTTTTTTGCACAAAGTAAGAAAGAAAAATTAGAAGAACTTTTTGAATTTTACAATCAGCAAAATGTGTTTAACGGTTCTGTTTTTATTTCTGAAAAAGGAGAAACTTTACTAGATAGAGGTTATGGGTTTTCAAATGTAGATTTAAAAAAGGAAAATAACGCTAACAGCATTTTTCAAATATATTCTATTACAAAAACTTTTACAGCAACGGTAATTTTAAAATTAGTAGAAGAAAAAAAACTTTCATTACAGGATAAACTTTCAAAGTTCTATCCGGATTATCCTGATGCAAGTACTATTTCAATTGAAAGTTTGCTAACCCATACCTCTGGAATTTATGAATATACCAGAGGCAATGATATGAAAGACCAAACAGAAAAATCATTTGTTGAATTTCAAAAAACTAAACCTTTGGATTTTCCTGCTGGAACTGATTGGAGTTATTCTAACTCAGGATATTATTTTCTAGGCTATGTAATTCAAAAAGTTACTGGAATGAGTTACGAAAAAGCAGTCGAAAAATACATATTTAAACCATTGAAAATGAAGCAAAGTGGTTTTGCTTTTAAAAATCTAAAAAGTGAAAATAAAACCACTGGTTACGAGATTTTTTCTGAAAAAGAACAAAAACCATCTATTGTTTATGATCCACCTATGCCTTTTGCAGCTGGTGGAATATACTCAACTGTTGAAGATTTAAACAAATATTATAATGGCTTAAAAAATTACAAAATTATCTCCAAAGAAAGTTTAGAAAAAGCATATACACCTTTCAAAAACAATTATGGATATGGTTGGATTACAATGCCAATGTTTAAAAAAATGACCGTTGGCCATAGTGGTTATGGAGCTGGTTTTTGCAGCAATTTTGTTCAAATTCCCGAAGATAACATCTGCATTATACTGCTCACAAATACAGAAAGAGGTTTAAACTCTGCCACTTATGCTATTATGAAAACTTTGTATAATTTGTATAATGACGATTATAAAATTCCAGTTGTAGCCAACGTAAGCTCAGAAACTTTAAAGCAATATGAGGGAGCATATCAAGTAGAAGACAATTTTATAGTTTACCTTACAATTGAAAACAATAAACTAAAATTGAAAAGTGGAAACGGCCCAACAACTATTCTATATCCTGTAAAAGAAAATTTATTCTTCGCCGAAGAATTAATGGGTGATGTAGTTTTTGAAAGGAACAAGACTTCAGAAATAGAGTCATTAAGTTTTCATCCAGGAAATCAACTAAAAAAAGCAAAAAAAATATTTCCTTCTTGGGGAATTGTAGGAACTGCCACAGACAAAGGCTGGGAAGGTCCTGATGCAAAACTTGTTGAAACTGAAACAAAAGGAATCTGGACAATTAAAAATATGACTTTAAAAACAGGAGAGTTTAAATTTCGTTTTAATGACGATTGGACTTTAAATTTTGGAAAAGATATGAGTGACGGAATAATGCCACAAGGAAATAATATAGAAATTTTATCAGGCGTTTATGATATTACTTTAGACATAACTGATTACGAGAAACCAAAATACAAAATTTTCAAGAAAAGTTAAAAAAAAGCCTGCGACATATTTACAACATGTAAGCCAATTTCTTCAAATCATCCAAAAAAATCTTGAAATGTGTGCCGTCGACTAAAAGAGACAACTAATTGATGGTTGTCTCTTTTTTTACACACAAACACGTAGATTTTTCAAACCTTTACAGCCTGACATTTACGATTCATTTTTTGTTAACCAAAAATTAAGCATCTTAAAACCGAGCAAATAACTAAGATACTTTCTCTCCTTAATTATATTTTTTAAACATCTCTGGCATTGTCTCTGGATCGAGAGGATTCATATCCACAAGTTTTAATGACTTGACCATTTTTAGTGTAGAAGTTTTGTAAACCAGAAAGTGAGGTGTTTTCAAATGTGACTGATACGATTCTTTATCAGCATAAATCTCTAAAATTCTTACCTGATTTGGATCTTCCTTTTGAAACATCGGGAAAATTGCAATCACTCCAGGTTCTAACCGAACAGATGCTTCTGCTTCTTCTTTAAGAATTGCTTTGTATTGTTCCAGATATTCCGGCACTATTTCAATTTCAGACATTCGAACCATTTGATCTTTTTTTTGTGCAGAAACGATATGGCTGTTTAACAATGAAAAAAATATAAGAAGAAATAATCCAGATGGAGTTATAAATGACTTTTTCATAAGCTAATTATTTGTTTTGTTTTACCGCTATCACTTTTGTCAAAACTTCTTTAGCTGTATCGGCCTGTTGTTTTCCAATATGTTTTTCGATTAAATCGAGAGCTTGCAATAATTGCGTTTCAGTAATTCCAGTGTTCATGCCCATCCCCATATGAGCCTGCAATTGAGGTGCCACGCCAGACATTGAAGCGAGAGCTGCTATAGTTGTCAATTCCCTCTGCTCAAAAGTCAGTACATCACGATTAAAGATATCGGCAAACAAGTGTTCCTTTAAAAAAGTATCAATTGCCGGTGCGAATGCATTTGCGCCCTTCAATTGCTTTTCTTCAATGCCTGTAAGCTGTTGCAGATTTTGTTTTCCCGATTGATACTTGTCTAATGTATTATCAATTTTAGAAGCTTCTCTACCTTCTTTATCCTGAATACCTTTTGTTTTTCTTTCTTCAACGACAGCCATAAAGGCAGTAATGCCATTTAAACTTCTCGGAAAACCGCAGTATGCATAAAGCTGAACCAATATCTCTTTGATTTCATTTGTGGTAAGACCAGTATCAAGTCCGTTCTTAAATTCAACTTTTAAATGATCAATATCGCCAACTGCAGTTAGTGCTGAAATTGTTACGATACTTTGTTCCTGAGTATTTAAGGATTTATTTATAGGATTTTGTGCGCTCATTGAATTTGCAATTAACATGAAAACAAAAAATAGTATCAGCAGAAATTTTCTTTTGTTTGTCATGATTTACTATTACTTATTTACATTTTTATAATCCTCTTCCGAAACTGCTTCAAGCCAGACCACATTCGTATCGCCCGAATAATTCGTAATCGCAATGTGAACCAATTTACTTTTCGCCGATGCACCGTGCCAGTGCTCTACATTTTCTGGAATGTTTACAATATCACCCTTTTTAAGGTTTTGTGCTGGTTTTCCTTTTTCCTGATAAAAACCTTCCCCTTCTGTCACAATTAATACCTGCCCTTTCGGATGTGTGTGCCAATTGGTTCTTGCTCCTTCCTCAAATGTTACGCTTCCCATTGCAAACTCGTTGTTTTTATCTTTTGCCAATAAAGGCGTTAGGAAAGCATTTCCTGTAAACCAGTCATTTGATAATTTATCTCCTTTTGGAAAAATCGAATTGTTGTTCTGCTCTGTCATCTCTTTTCTGTTTTTATTAATACTGCATCCCGATGATAGTAAAACACCGCTTATAATCAGGCATGCGAAAATTGTTTTTTTCATAGTTGATTCTATTCCAATTCTATTTTTACTATTACAGCATCTTTCGTATTAAAAGCTTCCATGCCGCTTGTAATCTTACCTAAAGAAATCAAACCCGTTGCATAAGTGAAATTTTTATAAAACAATGCAAGGTTGCCCCAAGGTGCATAGTAAGTAAGATCCCCAACAGATGCGGCATAGCCGTTTGGCGCGCTTTGGATTGTAAGCCTTTTACTTAAATCACTTACTTTTTCTGTATTATTGTAATCTCTCAAAGTCAATGTTAAAGGCAATAAAGCAACAAAGTCCTGACTCGTGGGATTGTCATGCAAAACTGCTTCCGCCAGTTTATCTCCTACCTTTATTCTTAATTTCATTACTTAATTGATTGAAATAAAATTCGCTTTCATGGGACAAATTCTATTGATTAAATTTAATAAATATTTGACATGCAATAAAATGAACAATCAATAGTTTCAAATTACTGTACTGTATAACCTCCATCAACAGAAATAGCCTGTCCGATTACATAAGTAGATGCGCTGCTGCAAAGCCAAAGCACTACATCGGCAATTTCTTCGGCCTTTCCCAGACGTTTAATAGGAAGCTGCTGTACTAATATTTCCATTTCATCAGCTTGATTAACCAGCATATCGTCTACCATTGGCGTAATGATAATTCCTGGACAAACTGCGTTAATTCTGATATTCTAAGGCGCATACTCCAAAGCAGCACTTTTTGTCATCCCTAAAATACCATGTTTAGAGGCATGATAAGCTGCACGTCCCGGAACCCCAACCAATCCTCCTAGTGAAGAATTGTTTACAATAGCTCCACTTCCCTGCTTGCGCATCTGCTGCAATTCGTATTTCATAAAATTCCACACTCCTTTTAGATTTACATTCAGTGTACGGTCGTATATTTCATTGCTTACATCGGCAAGTTCTTGAGGCGGTGCCTGTATTCCTGCGTTGTTAAATGCAAAATCAATGCTTCCAAACTGTTTTACTATTTTTTCAATTGTGCTTTTAACCTGTTCTTCGTCTGCAACATCACAGATGAATGCTTCAGCTTTATATCCTGCGGCTTTAAGTTCTTCTGCTTGTGCACTGGCATCTAATATATCCACCAAAGCTACATATGCTCCTGCTTCCGCAAATGCTTTAGTTGCAGCAAGTCCCATACCCATTGAAGCGCCTGTTACTACTGCCACTCTATCTTTAAAATCTTCTTTCATTTCTTTTATTCTTAAAAAGTTGAAGCATCAATTACATAACGATAACGTGCTTTTTTATTTACTACTTTGTCCCAAGCTTCATTAATTTCGTCTGCCTTGATAATCTCAATCTGTGGATAAATTTTATTAAGTGCACAATAGTCCATTACTTCCTGAGTTTCTGGTATGCCTCCAATAAGAGAACCGTTGAAATTAACGCGGTTGAATATCATATTGAAATTATTGATCGTTAGTTCGCCATTTATAGGCTGACCGACCTGAGTGAAAAATCCGTTTGGTTTAACGCACGAAATGTAATTTGACATCTCATAAGCGTAAGGCACTGTCGAAATCATATAATCCAATTTCCCGAAATGCGGTTTAAGCTGATTCTGTTTTTCATCAACAATAATGACTTCTTTAGCTCCAAATGATTTGATATCGTTCACCTTATCTGCTGAAGTTGTGAAGGCATATACATCAGCACCTTTTGCTGCTGCTATTTTCACAGCAAGGTGTCCAAGTCCTCCAATTCCGATAACACCTACTTTATCCCCTTTTTTAATTCCTGTTTTCATCATAGGCGAATACGTTGTGATACCTGCACACAATAATGGTGCTGCATAATGCAAGTCTATATTTTGGGGAATTTTTATGGCAAAATGTTCCGTAACTACAATATTGTTTGAATATCCCCCTTGCGTAATGCCGCTTGGCGATGCAGCATCTGGCGCACCGTAAGTTCCTACCATACCAGTAGTTTCACAATGATGCTCTTCTCCGTTTTTACAGCTTGTACATTCCATGCAGCTGTTTACCATACACCCTACACCAGCCTTATCGCCTACTTTAAACTTGGTTACTTTATTACCCACCGCAGCAACCACACCTGCGATTTCATGACCTGGCACCTGCGGATATTTTTGCGGACCCCAGTGATCCCTAATTGTATGAATATCCGAATGGCATATGCCTGAGAATTTGATATCTATAAGAATGTCATGATCACCTATCGCTCTGCGTTCGAATTCCCAAGATTTAAGAGGTGATTCTTTATCTGTTCCTGCATACCCTTTTGATTTTATCAATTTGTCCATAGTTACATTTTTAATTTCGTTATTTTTAATATTGCTTTCGCTGGCAAACAGACCTGAAACATCTGCAAGTGCTAAACCAGTTCCAGCCAGTGCTGCCTGCTGCAGAAACTTTCTTCTTGATTCTTCCATATCGTTTTTAACTTTTTATATTTCTGTTATGCATATCTATCTTTTTCTAAAGAAGACCGCTGTAATTCAATGTTCATTTTACTTTTACAAAATTCAGCATAAGCGGAAAGATGGCATTTATATATTCTACTGTTATACCTACCACTTTTACTGATTCTGCATTTAAGGCATACAAAAGGGCATTACATTCAATACCTTTGTGTAAAAATTACTATTATGAGTTCTGTAGAAAGATTTGATACAGTAAAGCAGTATAATGATTCAGTGGGTGCTGATACACTGCATCCGCTTGTAACTGTGGTAGATTTCGAGAACATTCCGCCGTTATATGGGGGTTTATGCCGTATTTTTAAAAGAGGTTAAGTGCGGTGATATAAGATACGGCTGCCAGCCTTACGATTACGAAGACGGAACATTAGTTTTTATTGCTCCGGGACAGGTTTATGGTATAGATACTAAAGGAGAAAAGATTACTCCAAAAGGGAAAGCACTGGTTTTTCATCCTGATCTAATTGCAGGAACTAATCTTGGAAAAACAATAAAAGAGTATTCCTTCTTTTCTTATCAGGTCAATGAAGCGCTGCATCTTTCTAAAAAAGAAAGCACCGTTATTAGTGACTGTTTTGATAAAATTGCAACTGAAATTGAATTAAACATTGATAAACACAGTAAGAGTTTAATAGTATCGAATATTGAACTTTTTCTTAAATACTTCATGCGTTTTTATGACCGTCAGTTTATTACCCGAACAAATGTTAACAACGATATTTTAACCCGATTTGAAAATCAGCTGAATGAATATTTCTTATCAGACAAACCTTCTTTAATCGGTCTGCCATCTGTGGGATATTTTGCCGATCAGTTAAACTTGTCTGCTAATTACTTTGGTGATTTGATTAAGAAGGAAACAGGCAGCACTGCATTAGATTATATACAGTCAAAATTAATTGAACTTGCCAAAGAAAAGATATTAGAGCAGAATAAGACCATCACAGAAGTGTCTGATGAACTTGGCTTTAAATACCAGCAGCATTTTACAAGACTGTTCAAACAGAAAGTAGGAATGGCACCTGTCGAGTTTAAAAGCTTAAATAAATTGAATTAGAAAAAAATTACTGTTCGATTTCAAAAAATGAAATCTCATTTAAGAACGGTTTAATATTTAAAAATTATATGAATTTCCCGCTCTTAATTTTTCAAATATAATTGTTGCTCGATTGCAGCAAATAATCGGTTTATTTCCGTTTGGTTTGAACCCGAAAATCAATTTTTTGGAGCCTAGTCTGTGATCAATTTGAATTTTACAGGTTGAAAAAAGATATTTGAATTTTTCTCAAAATAAATTCCATTTTCTTTTTTATCTAGTTTTACTTTGTAATTATGAATTAAGGCAGTTTGCGCAATAACATTTACTTGGTAAGTATCTCCAGTTTTATTTGCCATAGACATATCCTGAATAATACCATTAATCACAACCGATTTAGGAACAACAGCAGTGTCATCTAGTTTAAAACTAACTATATATCCTCTTTCACTATTACTGCTGTAACTTTTATACGTTTGATTATTAATATCCAAAAGTTGTCTGGAGCAGGAAAAAAGAAAAAAAAGTCCAAAAGAAAATAATAAAAAGACGGCTTTAGGAATACTATTTTTCATACTTTTAGCGTTTTTGCACCCAACAAATTTAACTTAAATTAAACGATTGAAAAAATAATGAAATTAAAATATATTGTTAAAACATTACTTGTAGGATTGGTTTTTACAGCTTGCAGCAAAGATTCTGATTCTGACACTAAAGAGACCGCAGCTACCACCACGCCCGACGAGATTAACAACTTTGTTTGGAAAGCTATGAATTCCTGGTATTACTGGCAATCTAACGTCGCCGATTTGTCTGACAGCAAAATCACTTCTACCGCTGCATATAACAGTTTTATCAATGGGAAAACTCCCGATGCGCTTTTTTATTCACTTCTATACCAAAGAGGAACTGTTGATAGATTCTCCTGGATTGAAAACAGTAATGAGATAGTGCAGGTTTCAAAAATTGCTGAAGTTGAAAAAAAAGGCGGTTTTAGTTATGCAATTTATCCTAAAGATGCATCCAATACCAATATGGTAGCCTTAATTAACTACATTGTACCCGGCTCACCAGCAGCTTTGGCGGGATTGAAAAGAGGAGACGTTATTACAAAAATAAATGGAAGCCAGCTTACTTCAAGTAATTATGGCCAATTAGAAGACATACAAATCACCGTTACTCTGGCAGCAAGCGTGCAATTTACAAGCAGTAATATGGTAACCACAGACAAAGCAGGAACTGTAACTGTAACAAAAACTGCTATTGATGAAAACCCGGTTGCTTATTACGAAAAGAAAGTATATGGAGCAAAGAACGTAGGCTATCTGGTGTTTAATGGTTTCAAGTCAGATTATAATGACGAGCTCAATGCCGCTTTCGCTAAAATGAAATCAGATGGAATTAACGAATTGGTTTTAGATTTAAGATACAACGGAGGAGGTTCATTAGAAACTGCAGTTGCTCTGGCACAAATGATTAACGGAAGTTTTACCAACAAACCATATATTTACTTAGACTTCAATAATAAACACAATAATGTAGACGGCTATGAAAATCTTTCTGAAAAAGTAAACATTTTTAACCTTGTTGATAACGAGCCGACTTTTCAGAGAGAAGAAAATATAAACAGTCTTACTTTGACAAATATATATGTGCTGGTAAGCTTTCAAACCGCTTCTGCCAGCGAGCTCACCATACAATGTCTTAAAAAATACATTAACGTAATCACAATAGGCGAAGAAACGGTTGGCAAATTTGTAGGTTCCAACACGCTCTACGATTCTCCTGACTATAATTATATCTCCTACGCCAATCGAAGCACTAAACACAAATGGCAATTGCAGCCCATTACATTTTCATACTATAACAAAGACAAAGACCCAAATCCAGCGAAAATTATACCTGATTACGAAATTAACCCATATAGCACTTTCTTAAATCTGGTTGAATTTGGAAACGTAAAAGATCCTTATTTGAATAAAGCTCTCGAATTAATTACAGGCCAAACAATGCGAACTGCAGCAAAAAACGCCGATGCTTCTCTTTTATTAAAAATTGACAATCTTGCTGCATTAAACCCTACAAATACTGCAAAAGGTTTATATATAGAGAATTTTAAAAGATTGAATAAAGAATAAATAACAGCGAAATTAAAAGTTAAAACGAAAGTTTTAGCTTTTTTTTTGGCTTTTCCTTATCTCTTTAACCAGTTACTATCTCTAAAAAATAATTGGCAGATGCGACAAAACCTATTTTTTAATAAGATAAAGATAATCTGTTGTATTGCCAACGTTTCGTAAGCGAATCTGCGAATTATTAAACTCGAACAATTTCCAGCTGCTGTTATTTAGTTTACTCAGTAATTCTGAGCTAAAATTTAACTTCAATTCCTTAACGCCATACTGCAGCATATTGCATTCCCATTGGCCAGTTTCAGAAACCCCAGCTTTTGCAGCAATAACAGATTTATCACTTTTAAAAACAAAAGAATAACCATCATAAGAAGCTGTTTGATCTGAACCTTTATAAAAATAAGGAATACTCCAGGAACCATTAGTAATAACGCTTTCAAAGTCAAGCGTTGTGCCATTATTTTCCGGACAATTGTCTATGGCATATTTAATTGCATTTTCAAAGTCAGAATTATTGGTAAGCAATTTATTCAGACCATTATAATCTACAATTGAAATGGGATATTTTAAAGAAATATACTGGCTGTCAGTCAAGTTTTTTATAAAATTAAAAAAAATCTGATCGCTTGTAATCGACACCGAACTTACTGCTTGATTTGCACTGTTGTAAACATCAATCGTAATGGGATAATTGATATTTAATCCGTTGATTTTCGATAAAAGATCGGGATAAAGATTCCAGTAATCAATCAAATCATCAAAATCACTCTGATTAGGAATAAATTTTTCGATGTAATTATAATACACCATCGTTACCGGAAAATTTATTTTCACGATATCATCATCAGTATCGCTGGCATTAATAGTATCCCATACTTTTTGGTAATCGGCAGTAGAATTAAGTGCAATCTGTGTGTTATTTACTGTAACCGTGTATGGAAATTTTAAGGCACAATAGCTTGATCCGTCAATTATATTGTCTTGTACAGTAGGAACCATGGCTACTCGCTGCAGATAAGAAGTAAGCGGAGAAACCTTCGTTACCGTATCTTGATTATTAGAGCTTTGCTCGTTAATTTCATCTTGACAAGATCCTAAAAAAAGAAAAGGTACCAGTAATAAATATTTTCTTAGAGACAGCATATTTTGATTTTTACAAAGGTAACAAAATTTAGAAATTGTTTTTTCTAATTAATAAATCAAGGATTTCAGTTTCCCCTTAATACTAAATTATCAAAAGCCAATAGCATTTATTCTTAAATAAAACAATCTCATTTGGTTCTACCCTACTTAAATTAAAAACAAATACTTTTGCATTTTCCAAACCACAAACCTAAATGCCAAACAAGCCCGAATCAAACACTTGTGACGAAATAATTTTTTCGTCTTTTTTCAAAAGCCAGATCAAAGCACTACGTAATTTCCTTTTTTACAAATTCGGCGATATGCAAAAGGCCGAAGATGCAGCGCAGGAAGCTTTTTTAAAACTTTGGCAGAATTGTTCTTCGGTTCCGCTCGAAAAGGCAAAATCTTATGTGTACACCATTGCAAAAAATAGCAGCCTGAATGAAATCGCTCATCAAAAAGTGGTACTCAAATACGAAAACGATTTTACAGGTTTGGATAAAACCAATCAGACTCCTGAATATATTTTGGAAGAAAAACAATTTCAGAACAAACTTTTAAAAGCAATCGAAAATTTAAACGAGAAACAACGTGTTGCTTTCTTAATGCACAGAATTGACGGAAAAAAATACAGCGAAATTGCCGAAGATCTAAATATCAGCGTAAAAGCGGTAGAAAAACGCATTCATCTAGCTTTGTTACGCTTACGTAAAGAAATTGATCTCTAAAAAGTAGGGTAAATTTAGTCCTAACTGTTTTAATAACATAATACCGGTACAATGAAAAAGAATCACTTACTGGCCAAATGGCTTAACGATGATTTGACTGAAGAAGAATTAGCTGCTTTTAAAGCCAGTCCAGATTTTGAAAAATATCAAAGAATTAAAAATTATACAGATCATTTAACAGTGGATGATTTGGACGAAAATGCTATGCTGGCTTCTATTTTGAAACAGAAAAAAGAAGTTCCAAAAGTAATTCCGTTATACAAAACAGGGTTGTTCCGTGCGGCGGCGATTTTTATTCTGGCTCTCGGAATTACACTTGCTTTTAATATGCTGGTCCCTCAGACTGAAACAGCGGGTTTTGCAGAAAAAAACGCTTTTTCTCTGCCTGATAATTCTGAAGTGGTTCTAAACTCCGGTTCTGAAATTCAATATAAAAAATGGAACTGGAACCAAAACAGACATCTCGAACTACAAGGAGAAGCTTATTTTAAAGCAGCAAAAGGAAAACGTTTTGAAGTAGAAACCAAACTGGGAAAAGTAACCGTTTTAGGAACACAGTTTAATGTTAAGGTTAGAAAAAACAGGTTTGATGTTGTTTGTTATGAAGGGCGTGTAAAAGTGAATTATGCAGACAAACAAATTCTTTTGACCCATGGTCAGGCTGTAAGTTTTCAGAATGGAAATCAAATTCAAATGGAAACCAATTCGCTAAAACCGGAATGGATTGACCATCAGATCAGTTTTTACAAAGAAAACATCAGAACTATTTTGGATGAAGTTGAAAGACAGTATAACATTAGTATTGAGCTGAAAACTAAAGACACAACCTCTTTATTTACAGGAAAATTACCTGCTGAAAATCTCGATACTGCATTGCAGATTCTAAGTACAACCTATAACTTGAAAATTCAAAAAATCTCGAACCATAAAATAATTATCGACGCAAAATAATGCTGCGCCCAAAGCAATACCGTTTTTTGTTTTGCATTTTTTTCTATGTCCTAAATTTATTGGGACAAGAGAAAGGAAAAGCTGTGCCCTTCAGTAAAATTATTATTGATATTGAACAACAACATCACATAAGTTTTAATTATCTCGAAGATAATGTGACAGGACTAAAATTAAGTCCACCAAACAAATCACTTTCTCTGGAACAAAAACTCCGCTATCTTTCTCAAAACACTGATTTGTCATTTGAAAACATTGACAACAAATTCATCAATGTCTATAAAAGGAAAGACAAAACCCCAATAATCTGCGGATATGTTTTTTCTTCATTAGACAAAAAACCTATTGAGGGAGCCAATCTCAATTTAGCTGGAAAAATTTATGCTTCAACTAATTCAGACGGTTATTTTGAATTTGAGAAAACCGATAAAAACTCGCTTGTAATAAGTCATGTGGGATTTTGTTCCAAAAGAATTTCAATTGGGAATACTGATTCAAAAAACTGCCTGAAATTACTCTTGGAACCAGAAGTTACAGAATTAAAAGAAATCAAAGCCGGATCTATTCTTGCTTCCGGTATTTCTAAAAATACAGACGGATCATTTGAAATAAAACCTAAGAAATTTGGTATTCTTCCGGGACTTATTGAACCAGATGCTTTGCAAGCCATGCAGCAGATTCCGGGGGTAAACAGCATCGATGAAAGCGTTTCAAGCATTAACGTACGCGGCGGAACACATGATCAGAATTTGTTTTTATGGAACGGAATCCGAATGTTTCAAACTGGTCATTTTTTCGGTTTGATTTCTGTCTTTAATCCAAATTTGGCACACACGATTTCGATTTACAAAAATGGAAGTTCTGCTTTTTTTGGCGAAAGTGTATCGAGTGTGGTTGCTATTTCCAGCACTCCTCAAACAGAAGAAAAAAACAGTTTCAGCGCGGGAATCAATATGATCAATGCCGATGTTTATGGAAAATACAATCTTTCTAAAAAGAGTTTTATCGAAATCTCTGCCCGAAAATCGATTACTGATTTTGTAGAAACACCTACTTATAAAGAATATTTCAATAAAGTATTTCAAAATACCACTATTACTGACTTCAATCAAAAACAGAATGTCGATTATCGAAGCGACAAGAAATTTGGTTTTTATGATGCTACTTTCAAATATTTCCAAAAAATAGGAGCCAAAGATCAGCTCATACTTGATTTGATAACGATACAGGACAATCTGGAAGTTTTCCAGAGCGCAACAGTTTACAATATTTTAAGATCTGAAAACAGCAATTTACGTCAACAGAACTACGGTGGTAATTTATCATGGAAAAGAAACTGGAACAGCTTTAATACAACAAAAATCAACATTTACAATTCTTCCTATGAACTTCTGGGGAATCAGGAAAACAGTATCGGAAATCAGATTGCAATTCAGGAAAATACCGTTAACAATAACGGAATCAATTTAGAAAATCAACATGTTCTGAATTCTAAATTTGTTCTAAGTGACGGTTATCAATTTAATGAAATCGGTATTACCAATTTAGAACGTGTAAACAATCCTGAATTTTATCGTAAAGTAAAAGATGTCCTAAGAACACACGCTTTAATTTTTGAAGGAAAATATAATGATACGATCAGCAGATTATATTTTAAAGCCGGAGCACGAATTAATTATATTGAAAAATTTCAAAAATGCATTGTTGAACCGCGGGTTCAGTTTAATTATGGTATCAACAAAAACCTCAATCTTGAATTGTTAGGAGAACTCAAAAGCCAAAATTCGCAGCAGATTATCGATTTGCAGAAAGATTATTTCGGAATCGAAAAAAGACGTTGGATTGTATCTAATAATACAACAGTTCCCATTCAGAGAAGCAGACAGCTGTCTTTAAGTTTATTCTACAAAAAGAATGACTGGCTTTTGGATATCGAGAATTTTTATAAAAGAGTAAACGGCATTATCACTGCGAGTCAGGGTTTTCAGAATCAGTTAGAATTTGTACGAACAACGGGAGATTATGAAGTATTAGGAACAGAAATTCTAATTCAGAAAAAACTGCATCACTTTCTGACCTGGCTGAGTTATACTTTTAATGATAACAACTATGATTTTCCTAATTATGAATTTCAAAGATTTCCAAACAATTTTGAGTTATCTCACACGCTTTCATGGGCGGTAATGTACGAGAAAAACAATTTCAAAATTGCTTTGGGAACCAGATGGTCTTCCGGAAGGCCTAAAACCTCTACAGACAATTCCAGTATAAATCCTTCAGACCCAGTTTTGGTTTACAACAGACCTAACAATACCAATCTTCATGTTTTTTCGCAGGTTAACCTTTCTTCAACATACAAATGGGAAACAGCTAAAGGGATTGAATACAAAATAGGATTATCTATTTTGAATATCTTAAATCGAAAAAACGAAATAGGCGAATATTACCGAATTAGCTCGCTAACCAATTCTATTGAAGAAGTTGAAACTTTTGCACTGCAAAGAACTCCAAATGTGAGTTTTAGAGTTTCTTTATAAACTGCACCATACAAACATAAAAAAGTGTTTGTATCCTTTTTTATTTTTTTCCTGATAAAATCACATTTTTTTGGTAGGGTAATCTGCATGATACCTGTTTTACTATTAAACCCATCAAAAAAAATTGAAAATGAAAAGAAAAAAAGCAGTCACACTCCTTGCCGTTTTGCTTCTGATCGTTTCGGGAGGTATCTATTTGTATTACGGTTTTCTTTTTAAAGAAGCCCGTAACATCGCAGCAGAAAATCCGGAAACCAGCATAACGGCAGCGGCACTAATTGAGGATTACAATTCCGATCCTAAAAAAGCAGATTTAAAATACCTTAACAAAACTATCGAGGTAACAGGTAAAGTAACCAAAGAAACAGATTCTGTTATGATACTTGAAAATACTGTTTTCTGCCTTTTTACTCAAAAAACCAAACACAATCTCCTAAGTTCTAATGCAGTCATTAAAGGAAAATGCATTGGTTATGACGAGCTATTTCAGGAAATCAAATTAGACCAGTGTACGATTAAAAATCCAAACAATTAACCATTTATGAAAAAACTCTTAATCCCTTTTTGCTTCTTTATGGCCACTATGGCTTATTCGCAGGACGATTTACTCAAAAGCCTTGATTCTACGCAGGTAGATGCCAATTACTCTACAGCAACTTTTAAAGCCTTGCAGCTGGTAACCTTACAAACAACAAAAATGCCCGCAAAAAAGGAATTTTACTTTGTTGTTTCGCATCGTTTTGGTACTGTAAAAGATGGTCTTGACAGCTTCTTTGGTCTGGATAATGCTACTACAAAACTGGGCGGTATTTATGGAATTACAGATTGGCTTTCTGCCAGTCTTTCAAGACATACTTTAAACAAAATGTATGAAACAGGTTTAAAATACCGATTGGTCAGACAATACGATCATTTTCCTGTAGATATTGTGGGATATAGCGTTGCCGATATTAATACTTTTTTAGAAAAAGATCAATATCCGGGTTTAGAATTTAAACATCGCGTGACTTTCGTACAGCAAGTATTGATTTCAAGAAAATTCAGCGAAAAATTCTCACTTGAATTAGTGCCTTCGTTTATACACAAAAATCTTTACAATCCTGAAATTGAAAGAGATAATCAGTTTTCTTTCGGAGGAGGCGGACGCTATAAAATCACTAAAAGATTGTCTGTAAACTTAGAGTACATGCACAATTTTGATAAACCTGATTTTTACAAAAACCCTTTGTCAGTGGGTCTTGACATAGAAACTGGCGGACACGTTTTCCAGCTTATTTTCACTAATTCACAATCAATGAGCGAAAGCGGATACATTACTAATGCATCTGGAGACTGGGGCAAAGGTGACTTCTTCTTCGGATTTAACTTATACAGAGTATTTTAATTAACCACAAAAAAACAAATTATGAAAAAGGTATTAGCACTAACAATTTTAATGGCAATATTTACGAGCTGCAGTGATTCAGACACTTATCAGGAAATCGAAACACCGCCAACAACAGGAACACCAGATCCAGACCCAAATCCTGAGCCTGCAACTGCAGTAACCTATACTAAAAATGTAAAATCAATTATCGACGCTAATTGCATTGGCTGTCATCAAAGCGGAAGATCTGCAGGCTTCAGACCATTGACAACGTATGCTGAAGTAAAAGCTGCCGTTGAAAACGCAAACTTATTAGGCAGAATACAGCTCCAAACGGGTCAACAAGGTATTATGCCTCAAGGAGGAAGAATGTCTCAGACCAATATTGATTTGATTGTAAAATGGAACACAGACGGATTAAAAGAAAATTAATTGCTATGAAAAAAGTATTTTTTAGCTGCTTAATGATGTTCCTTTTGATTGGAATAAACAGTACGTCAGCACAAAAACTAATAACAAAAACCGGAAATATCAAGTTTCAGGCTTCTATGCCATCTTATGAAGAAGTTGCGGCCGAAAACAAAAGTGTTTCTGCAATATTAGATCAAACAACAGGAGATTTTGCATCTTTGGTACTTATAAAAGGCTTCCGTTTTAAAGTGGCTTTGATGGAAGAACATTTCAATGAAAATTATATGGAATCCGAAAAGTTCTCAAAAGCTTCATTAAAAGGAAAAATAATCGATTTTGATATTTCTAAAATTACCAATACCCCAAAAAACTTTACTCTAAAAGGAGATCTTACTATTCACGGCAAAACAAATCCCGTAACCATTACAGTAAAAATTTCAAAAGCGGCTAATGGGATCACCATTAATGGTTCATTTGAAGCAAAACCGGAAGATTACAACATTGAAATTCCAGGTTTGGTGAGAAAGAAAATTGCTGATAAAGTCAAAATTGATTACAGCTTTTTAATGACTAAATAAATGTCTTCTAAATACATCATTGGACATTTTTAATAGAGGCCGGTTTCATACTTAGCCGGCCTCTTTTTTACCACTAACCTAACCCGCTTTTTATGATTTGGAAAAATTATACCGTTATAGGTGAAGATGTAGATGATGTTATGGTAATGCAAAACACCGCTTATGTCTCTTATACCATACGATTACTGTATCGGTTTTTATATGAGAACGGACTTTCCAGAGAGAAACTTAGAACACTAAATCTGGGTATTCAACAAGGAAATCATGGATTGATCTGTTATAAAAATCTAATGTTTACCGAGCCTTTTTTAGTTGAAATGAACCAGTTCAACATTGAAGATAAAATGAATTTTAAAAGTACTTTTTTCAATTCGAAGAACGAATGCTGTGCCGAAATCAACAGCGAAGTACAATGGTTTGATTCTATCAACATGAAAATTATTGCAACCCCAAAACATATTCTTCAACATTTTACAATAAAAAGCTAGAATTTCCTCAACAGAAACCTTATCCGTTCAGGATACTGCTAATGGAATAATCAAATTAAAAATCTTGTAATACGACAGGAGCGGATACCTTTTGTACATTTATTTAGTGTATTTTAGCGCGGAAACCGATAACTCTTAATAATTAAAATAAACATTTTTTGGAAGATTATGTTTATGGACAGCCCGTCTCTGCCTAACAGCTGCTGACGGGTTTTATTTTATAGCAAGACATATTTTTTGTTTTGCTATAGAATTTAATGCTGATTATTTTACTTAATACTATGGAGTTTGCCTGTAAAGTTTCAGACGCAAAACTAGTTTTAATAATGGGACACCAGCACTGCCGGGCTATTAAAGGTCCAATTGATGATGTAAAATTGGACAAATATTACCGCCATGCTTTCAAAAATAAAACCTGCCGCAGCAATGAGCCTGGATTTTAAAGGTGAAAAAACATCCCAAAATGAAAATTTTATTAAACTTGTGTCAGAAAATAACGTAATTTACACTGTGGATCAAATTCGTAAAAAAAGCCCAATTCTTAAAGAAATGGAAGAGAAAGGAGAAATAAAAATTGCAGGTGTATTTTATAATTTGACAGATGGAACACTTGAATTTTTAAAATAATTATGAATGGATAAAAAATTATTGGTCTTCATTTTTTTAGTCGGCAGTTTACAAGCTGCAATCGCGCAGAATAATCGTATTAATACAAACAACACCATTGGATGGTACAATTTTTTTGGGACATTTAAAATCTCAGAAAAATTTGGAATACATACAGAATACCAATGGAGAAGAAATGAAATGATTACCGAATGGCAGCAAAGCCTGCTGCGGGTTGGTATCAATTACAACTTAAATTCAAGAGTTCAGTTCAGAGCTGGTTATGGCTGGATCGAAACCTATCCTTATGGAGAAATACCTCTCAATGGAATGGGAAGAGATTTTACAGAACATAGAATTTTTGAAATGGTGCAGCTGAATCATAGAGAAGGAATCGTTGACCTCTCGCATAGATTCATGTTAGAACAAAGATTTGTAGGCAGATATAGTTCAATAGATCAGACATCAGAAGACGAATTTCCGTTATTAAACAGAATTCGATATATGATCAGGGTTCAGGTGCCTTTAAAAGGAAAAGAGATTAAAGATAAAACACCGTATTTAGCTTTTTATGATGAAATTTTTATTGGATTTGGAAAAAATGTAAATATGAACGTTTTTGATCAGAACAGAATTGGAGTTCTATTAGGTTACAGGTTTAATAAAAATATAAGAATTGAAGGAGGTTACCTCAATCAAACCGTACAGCTGGGAAGACAGATAGAAGGCAGAAATGTTTTTCAAAATAATAATGGATTTATATTGAATACCAATTTAAATTTTGACCTCAGTAAAACCAACAAATAAAACTACAGACTAAATATTTCTGCCAAATATTTAAGTGACCTCTTAAAGATAGAAACAGATAAGACTGCCCTTGAACTGATTCACCTTCATATTATAAACGAAGCAAAAAAACTCTTGTTAGATCAAAGCACCTCCATTTCTGAAATTGCCCATACCCTTGGTTTTGAAAACCTTCCTTATTTTTCAAGACTTTTTAAAAAAGAAACAGGACAAACTCCTATGAAATACCGTCAATCCATAAAACATAAACAATAGATAGCTTTATTTTTAAAGACTAACGAGAAAGTTGCTTCTGATTTTTCTTTAAGAATTGCTTTAATTTTCGAAAAAAAGCCCGAGAGATTTCACGGGCTTTTTCGAAAATATCTTAAAGTAAAAATGAAATATTATACTTTGCAATTATCATTTGCTGAAATCATAACTAATGACAGCTCCAAGTCCGAATTGAAATGTCGAAGCATAATCCGTAACTGCCACTGCTCCCCAGTAATAATCCCAATAGTAATCATATCCAACAGCGGCCGACATAGACTGCAGATAAGCATTTAGGTTAATAGACAACGGCGAACTGGTTTTTACTTTAACACCCGCTTTTACTTCCCAGGCAAAATAAGTCCCGTTGCCGCTTTTTGGTGTTTCAAGAATTGCCACACCCGCCCCTGCCCCAAGAAACGGAAGCGCTTTTTGAGAACTTGAACCAAAATAATAGGTATAGTCAGCCAATATATAATTTATAGCACCTTTATCATCTCCTGCATTAATCTGAGTTCCTGCAGGAATAATATTGGCTCCATTCGTTAAAGGAACTTTTGTATACAAAGGCATCCTTGTATCGAGCCTGTTGTATTTTAGTTCTATAGACGCATTATTCATAATAAAATACTCCAGACCTGCGCCATACTCAAAACCATCTTCGACCCTTGCGTATGACGAGTCAAAATCTACTTTATCAGAAAAGGTATAACCTCCATAGAGATTAAGCAGAAATGAATGGGCGTTTTGTGCAGAAGCTGCCATTGAGAAAAAAAAGATTGCAGCTAAAAAATAATACTTTTTCATAATTTTTATTTTTAATTAAACAATTTTACGTTCGCAGCCTATCAGTTTAATGTGATATCTGATAACTTCCATGTTTCATCAAACCATGAGACTGCAATGGTCCATATAATCCAGAATCAAAGAGACCTTTTTTCACTTCTTACTTCGCTTTCTTTTTTGCAGACTGCAAAGGCAGAAATTTAGAAATACTTTTTTCATAGTAAATAACTTTAAGGTTGACGATTTGTTTATTTATTCCCAAAATTATCTTACAAAAATAATTTTCAGTAAAAATGAGTCCTTCATTAGGTTGCAAATTACAAGATGCAACCATTTTATTGTAAAATGAGACAAGCTGATAGAAGTATATGCAAAGTCTTCTGCAATCACAAAATTTTCATTCCGGCTGTATTTCAGTATCTGGAAATAGCTTTTTTAACTTCCGCACCGCTTAAATCTCACCCAAATTCACTTCCTGTCAGCATTACGAAAAACAAATAAGATTTAATTTTTTTAAGATACGATTTTTCTTATATTTGCATGATAATTTTGAATTAAAATTCTGTATTTAATCATTTTACCACATAGATCTAATACATTATTTATAAAAAATTATGCAGAAATTATTGTTATCCCGCAGCAGGTACGCTGTATTGTTCTATTTTTTAATTTGGTTTTTTATTCTTTCACTAATCTTAAGAATTAGTTTCTTTATCTGGCAGTACAACGAGGTATCCTGGAATATTCCGGATTTTTTAAGAACAATCTTTACAGGGTTATTCTTCGATATCGGAACCCTGTCTTTCCTTCTCATTCCTGCATTTCTTTACTACTCTTTAATGCCTGACAGGTGGATTGGCTCTATTGCAGATAAAATCATTATATATTTCTTTACCTTTCTTGGCATTTTTATACTTGTTTTTACATTTTTTGCCGAACTTACATTTTGGGATGAATTTAAAACCCGTTTTAACTTCATTGCCGTAGATTATTTAATCTACACACATGAAGTTGTGGCCAATATAGAAGAGTCCTATCCGCTTCCGTTATTAATTGGAGGAGTTCTGGTATTAACATTCTTTTTTCTTTTTGTATTTTATAAAAGAGAAGCATTCGCAAATGCTTTCAACTCTAAAGCAAGATTAAAAACACGCATTACAGCTCTGGCCGTTGCTGCTTCAATTGCGGTTTCCTTTGGTTTTAAAGTTTATAATTATCAGGCCGAATGGTCTCCCAACCGATATAATTCTGAAATTTCCAAATCAGGAATCTATTCCTTTTTTGCAGCTTTTAGAAACAACCAGATGAAATTTACTGATTTCTACACCTCGATAGATAATGATAAAGCATTTGGAATTATTAAATCGAAACTGACCGATTCACAAACGGTGTATACTGGTCCCGGATATTCCATCCATCGAAAAATAACGGACAGTATTGGCTCTGCAGAACGCAAAAATGTCGTTTTTATACTTGTTGAAAGCCTCAGTGCCAGTTTTCTTAAAGAGTTTGGAAACAAAGAAAACATTACGCCTTTTTTGGATAGTCTGGCTCAGAAAAGTATATTTTTTGAAAACCTTTATGCTACGGGAACCCGTACGGTAAGAGGCATGGAGGCCGTAACATTATCCATTCCGCCTACTCCGGGACAATCCATTGTAAAACGTCCTGAGAACCAAAATCTCTATACAATCTCAAATGTATTTAATGAGAAAAACTATCACTGTAACTTTTTCTACGGAGGAGACGGTTATTTTGATAATATGAATGCTTATTTCGGAGGCAACGGTTTTACAATCTACGACCGCGGACGCGGCAGTGTGCTGAGTGATAAGATAAAAACCGTTCGTCACAATATTGAGGACAGCGAAATTACTTTTGAAAATGCTTGGGGAACCTGCGACGGGGATATTTTTGACAAAATGCTTAAAACGGCAGACCAGCATCATAAGGACAATAAACCTTTCTTTAATTTTGTCATGACCACATCCAACCACAGGCCTTATACTTATCCTTCGGGCAAAATTGATATTCCATCAGGAACAGGTCGTGAAGGCGCCGTAAAATATACCGATTTTGCTCTCAGCGAGTTGTTCAGGAAAGCGGCTTTAAAACCGTGGTTTAAAAATACGGTTTTTGTGATCATTGCAGACCACTGTGCCAGCAGCGCAGGAAAAGACGAAATTGATGTAGCCAATTACCACATTCCCGCCTTTATTGTAAACCTTCCTGAAAGCTATAATCAGAAAATTGCAAAACAATGTTCGCAGATTGATTTGTGGCCTACCCTGTTCTCTATTTTTAACTGGAATTACGAATCTGATTTTTTTGGAAAAAATGTACTCGACCCGAATTTTGAACAAAGAGCATTTATGGGAACATACCGCAAACTGGTACTCATGAAAAATGAAAAAGTGATGATTCTTTCTGATCAGAAAAAGCAGGCTTTTTATTCCTGGGATAAAAAAGACAACAGCCTAAAACCGCTTCCTATGGACAATGAATTTCTGGAAGAAACTATTTCGTGGTACCAGACTGCAGATTACCTTTTTACCAACAAACTTTTGAAGTAGATCATGATATATATACATTTTATAATAAACCCAATATCGGGCAGCGGAAAACACAATCTTTCACAATCGTATCTTCTGAAGCATTTTCCTTCTGATAAATACCTGATTGAGGCAGATTACACCAACTCTAAAAAGCATGCCATAGAACTTACCGAAAAAGCCATAAAACAAAAACCTGATTATATTATTGCCTGCGGAGGCGACGGCACGATTAACGAAGTGGCATCCTGTATGGTAGGCACTGATATTGTATTAGGAATTTTACCCGTAGGATCCGGAAATGGACTGGCATCAAACTTAAATATTCCGCGAAAAATAAAAAGGGCAATTGATATTATCAAAAACGGAAAAACAGATTGCATTGATGTGGGGAAAATCAACGAACATTATTTTTTTAGTAATACAGGCGTTGGTATTGATGCTTTAATTATACAGAAATATGAAAATTCAGGTAACAGAAAGCTTTCCTCTTATATTAAAGCTGCCCTTTCTGCCAGTTTTCAATACGAAGCGGCACCTGCCAGTATTTCTTTTGACGGAAAAGAAATTAACGTGAATCCCTTTATGCTGTTTATCTCAAATTCGAACGAAATGGGATATAAAATGAGCCTTACGCCAAAAGCCAGCCTCAGCGACGGTTTACTTGACATGGTTGTTATTCCTGAACTTTCATTTTTAGAAAAAATGCTTTTGGGCACGTATGTTCTGGGACGTTCTATTGAGAAATTTAAAAAGGCTGAACATTACGCTGTTAAAAATGTAAAAATAAAAATACCCGAAAAGATTTTTATAAATACCCAGATAGATGGAGAAATTCATGCTATAAAAACCAACAAAATTAACGTAAGCATACTGCCAAAAAGTTTGAAAGTGCTGGTTTAGTTTTCGGATTAAACAACACAAAGATCAAATTAAGGCAAAGCCTGAATAGTAACCAGTAAATATTCATTTTAAAGATGCACTAAACTACCAAAAAGAAGCTCCCTGACCTCTTTGTAACTGCATAATTATTATGAATCAGAAGTCAGGAGACATTCGCAGAAAGATACCGATAAACTCTTTGATCAGCAGTTTATTCCGTTACTGAAACAATGTGAATCGTTCTCCTGATTTTTTCTACACTTCTTTCTCTTATAAATTCAGCTGCATCGAGCATTTTGATAAAATACAGATAACACGTCGTGAGGTCAGAATAAGGATCTCCTGTATGCGGAGACAATGAAAACTCAAGAGTTTGGTATAGAAATAATTCAAAATCTTCGAGAGTTTTTTCCTCAAATGCTTTTTGAAATACAATAAAAGGATTCTCGTATTCATCGTTTGTCAAGGATGAAAAATGAAAAACCGTTTCGGAACGTAAAGAAGCTTTAACTTTCCATTTTTTGCTTTTCTTTTGCAGACAATATCCAACTTTAAGAAAAAACCTAAAAGCAGAATACAACACAAAAACATCCGATGGATTGTGCTGTTTGCAGACTTTTGTTTTACAGCTGTAAATTACCGCTTCGTTTAAATTCTGTTTATAATAATCAAGACGCGCAAAGGCAAAAAAAGCATCAATTGCCTTAAACGGATTTCCTGAGTCAAACCCTGCCCAAAATCCGGTTTCGAAGGATACATCATTCTTTTTCATAGTAAGTAGGTTTAAAATTCAGAAGCGAAATTCTACTCTTTCGAAAAGATAAACTATTCTAAAAACAGATATATTATCCTACAAAAATAGATGCGTTTTTAGAGTATATTTTTCTATCTTTGAAACTCAGGATTTTTAAACTATACGGCTTTATTTTTGAGCTTTTAGAAAATTGATATTAATTATGGAACAGAAAATACATCAGGGAAGAAACGTAAAACGTTTTAGAGAAATGCTTAACATAAAGCAGGAAGCATTGGCTTATGATTTGGGCGAAGACTGGAACCAAAAGAAAATTTCGATGCTGGAGCAGAAAGACGTAATCGAAGATAATCTGCTGAAACAAATCTCAGCTGTATTGAAAATTCCTGTTGAGGCTTTTCAGAATTTTGATGAAGAGCAAGCGATCAATATTATTTCTAATACTTTTCATGACGAAGCATTCATCGGTAATTCTGGTGGTACTTATAATGTTAATCCATTGCAAGAAATTTTAAAGCTTCATGAAGAAAAGATCGCTTTGTATGAAAGGATGTTAAAGGAGAAAGAGGAAATGATGGTTAAGCTTGAGAAGTTGATTGGTAAGTAATTATTTTTAAAAATATATTGATTTTGGAAAGAGGCTTTTTCTTAAAGTCTCTTTTTTTTTTTGAGTATTATCTAAAATTTAGCCATTCTATATAATATTATAACGGAATTATTGGTTCAGCATTTTGATAATATTCGAAACCAGTCCATGTGAAATCAGTCTTATCTGAATTTCCTATATCTTCTGGATAAATATCAGATTGATAATCTACCTCATCATATATCATATATAAAGTTCCATCATTATTGATATAGTCAAATTTATATTTAAGTTCTCCATTCTCATAATAGTATTTTTCTGTTTCCTCTGGAATAAAAACATTTCCTTCTAATTTATATCTACAATAGCAAATAGTTTCTCCAATTGAATTATATACTAAAATTCTTTTATATGCCAATATGCTATTATTATAACTTAAATAGTCTTTAACCTTATGGCCATTAACTAAATGCTCATATTCAAATGAAACTCCAGGGTTTGTCAACAAAATAGTATCTATTTGTGATTGAGAAGTAACATAAAAAGAAGTATTGACCAATAATCCATTTTGATATCGTTCTTTTTTAAAGGGCAAATTATTTTCTAAATAAACTTTAAAATATTCTTGAAGATTATTTACTTGTGAATAACTTATCTCGTTGCCAAGATAGTTATTGTATTTAATTGATGTACTCATGTTATTCTTTATTATAGTTATATGATGGTGAGATATAAAAATTACTATCCTTAATAATTATTGAAATATTTACACGTTATCCCCCCACCCGTAAACATATGGTTTATATTGAGAAGTACGTTTAAAATAATTATCTTTTAGAACCCGATCGCGCGGATTTGTAATCCGTGCCGCAAGTTGAGTAAACGCAACAGTTTAGCATTTCAAAATAAATATAACAAAACAACATCTAAATCATTTTCTAAACCAGAATAATTCCTTGCCGAACTAAAATAATAATCTTCCCTCCCGCTGGCGCGAGCGTAAGAGCTAAAATTTACTTTTTAATTGAGCAACATATTGAGTTTCTGTTAAATTGAAATCATTAGGTTCCAATACCAAAGTAAATGTTATATTATTCAAGGTAATTAAATAGTATATATCTGATGTTGGCCATCTTTTATATTGTAGTGGGTTGGCTTTTATTGCGGTAAATGCCTGACCAATTATGGTTTTATAACAATCCCCTGCATGACATTGTTCTTTAAAATTCTTTAGCTCTATTAAAAAATCTCTCAAACCTAAGGTAGGCACTTCGTATCTTTCTACTTTGTCAAAGTCTCCGTACCGAGATATTGTAGTATCGGAAGATACATAAAAAAAATCTGTACCCCAATTCAAATAATCTAACTGTCCTGCAATAACTGCATTTAATTCTCCTAAAGTTTCTGTTATATGGCTTAAACTCATATCTGATAAAGCTGATGCCTGATTTAAATCTGAAGTACTTACTCCAATCATTACCTCTCTATTTATTGAATATTTTGTTACAAGTATCTGATATTCATACATCATAATATATTGTTTATACTTTACGTTCACGAGCGGGACGCTCGCGCCAGCGGAGGGGGATATATCTGAGTGATCGGGATATATCTGCGCGCTCGCGGGGTATTTTAAATTATAATAATTCCATCAGGCACAGCTGGTTCTGCATTTAAGTAATATGAGGAGTATTGATTCCACTGTTCAAAATTTGGCATTAGACTTAATTCATCAGATCTAAGAGGCTCGTAAAAGCCTAAGGACAAATTTAAAACTGATACATACAGCAATTCGCCTGAAGTATGATAGTAAAATTCTAACTCATATCCATCGGAATCTTCATAAAATTTAACCGTTTGATTATAAATAGATAAATTAGTTTCTTTATCAATATCTTGAATCATGAAGCAAAATTCTTCATTATTAACAATGGTCAAATCTTTGTTTTGTAGTATTCCGTTGAGGTATTCAAAACAAAAATGTTTGAAATAATTATTATTAACCTTTTCCACTTCAATTATGATAATACTACCTTTACTATTTGTTGCCAATATGTCTGTATGATAAGCTCCTCTGTCAATATAGAATTCTACAACGCTTAATTTATTTTTATCATAAAGTTCTTTTTTCAAGATCTTATTATTGTCATCTTTAAAAACTTTGTAATACAAGTCCATAGATGTAATTTGCTGTTCTGTTACTGATTTATTTACTAAATTGCTATATATTGTCTTCATTCTTGTAAATTTAAAATAATGTATGGAGGTGTTCCTTGTTTATCTAAAGAAGCATCTTTTATAGTAATATCAAATTTTGGATCATCTTCACTATAACTAATGATGATATATAATACGGATTTTTTATATCATCCTTTATTCTAAATGTTTTTTTGTTCTCTGAAGTATATTTAATAATTGTTACTCCATAAATGATTTGTCTATTTTTGTAATTAATTTTAATCTTTTCACTCTCTTTTCTGTACTGCTCTTTCTTTCTTCCTTTACCAGCTTCTTCAGACATCCCGATCGCGCGGATTTGTAATCAGTGTCTACAAAAAACTTATTATAGCTTAAAATTACTTTTCCTTTTTATCTTTATTACTTTTTCTTTTTTAATTTCTCTTTTAACCAAATTTAAATTTGGCTTATGTAATTTTTCATCAAAGGAATTTTGTATTGCACGAAAGGTTGCTGCTTCATATGCAATAAGTCTTGCTTCAGTTGGATGATAACTAGTATCAATAATTTCAAAAATAAATTTTTTAAGATCTCCTCTCTCCTTTTCTATAAAGTCAATAAATAGATTGGCGACCTTATCAACACAATCTCTATAAACTTTAGGTAATACTTTCTCATTTACGCTCCAGACTACTTCTGAATTATTCTTAGCAGAAGAATAAAGTTTAAATTTCACATGCCCATAACGATCACTTCCAGAAATCATTATACAAGTACCTTCTCCATTAAGTTCTAAATTATCTTGAATTATTCTGTTTTTATCAAAACTTTCAAATTTTTCGAAATACTCATTCCTTTCTAATTCCTCTCGTGAATATACTATATTGGCGTTTACAGCAGAGGATTCCTTAGCAACTTCTTCAATAGAGATTACTTTTACTTCCTTGCTTTTAGTCTTTATAAACTTAAAGTTTTTAAATAAATCAAATATTTTCATACTAGAAAGCAGTTTATTTTCTGTTATCTCAAAATTAGTAAAACTATCTATTTTTTCGTTTTAAAAACTTATAAAACAAAAAGAAACTGATCGCGCAGATTTGCAATCCGTGCCCGCAAAGTTGAGTAAACGCAACAGTTTAGCATTTCAAAATAAATATAACAAAACAACATCTAAATCATTTTCTAAACCAGAATAATTCCTTGCCGAACTAAAATACTAATCTTCTGGTGAACTAACAGTTTTATCTTTTAATTGATTATTGTGAATATCACTTTGCGGGCACAGATTACAAATCTGTGCTATCGTTGCTGAGATATATCTGCGCGATAGGGAAATATATCTTCGCGATAGGGAATTTTACTCATAGTTGGAAATTTGGAATAAATGGTTCAAAATTTAAAAAATAGTCTCTCATTTCTTGATTCATGAGATTTAAGATGTAACCGCCTTCATTTTCTTCTAAAAATCGTTCCAAAGTTTTGTATGGTTTTATAAACAATTCCGTATTTGTCCAAGCACTAAATGAGCCATCACTTTTATGTCCGAATATGATATGATCTCCATTCTTAAAAGTACCATCTATTTCACCATCAGAAATTAAATTTTTGTTACTCAAATTGAATATTTTTGAACAGCCTCTAGAAGGTTGATTATCGGCATCAAAACCAATTGATGCAATTTCTTCTCCCTTACTATTAAAAACAATTTTACCGTAGGAATTGCTTAATACTCCATTTTGGTAATAGTTTTTTCTCCAAACATTATACCCGTTGATTTGCTCAAAGTTGCTGAATATGCCCCATCTATGAGTATTGTCAATTTTGGTTATGACATCAGTAATATTTTCTAAAGAATCCATAAAATAGTGACCTTCATTAATAGTGTTTTCTTCTAAATAATGAATTTTTGTTTTTAATTCATTGGTAATAAGATCATATTCTAATTTATAATATTCTGATAAATTATTCTTTTGCAATTCAGTTATTACTGTACCAAAAGAATTTTGATATTGTGTTTTAGTACTCATTATTAATTTGTTTAATATTTAAATTTCATCATTGGCAAAATACCCCCGATCACGCGGATTTGCAATCCGTGCCCACAAAGTTGAGTAAACGCAACAGTTTGGCATTTCAAAATAAATATAACAAAACAACATCTAAATCATTTTCTAAACCAGAATAATTCCTTGCCTAACTAAAATAATAATCTTCCGGCCGCACTAAAAAATATGTGCTATCGTTGCGGAGATATATCTGCGCTATCTGGTTCAATTTATATCAATTTTTAAAAACTTTTTCAGGTAAGTATTCAAACTTTTTACAGAACAAGACAACTTTACGTTCACGAGCGGGGCGCTCGCGCTAGCGGGGGATTTTAAAGAACATATATTATGAGAGGCTGATTTACAGATAAGGAATGTTGGAGAGCTGTTTTTAAAAGATTCATATAGTGCGCAAGTGATTCCCCATCACTATGGGAAAAATCATTTTCAAATACCCCAAAAAATCTTAAAAAAGGAGTAGTAGAATCATATAAATTAATGAAATTAGAAATTCCTTTATATTGTTTTAATAAATCTTGCTTTTCATTATTTAAAGCAGGTATTAAATCATTTTCTATAAAAGTAATTGCTTCTAGAATATCTGAAGTTACAAAATGTGCTTCTAAATCATTAGAAGTTAAATTTCCTTCTGATAATTCATAATTAAACCTATATGCCCATTCAGTCAGAGTAGCATCAAATAGTTTTTTTGCTTTTGTTGAATTTAATGTCACAGCATAATACATACATAACGCAAAAGTTCCTAAATCAAAATGAATTTCTTCATCGTTATATTCGAAAAATATTGCTCTAGATTTTTCCATGTTTTAAAATTTATTTTTTAATGATTGATATGTACTTTCAATTAAAGCTTCTTTTGTGGTATTTAATATTTCTGGATGGATTTTTTGAAAATCTTCCGGATCGCGCGGATTTGCAATCCGTGCCCACAAAGTTGAGTAAACGCAACAGTTTGGCATTTCAAAATAAATATAATAAAGCAACATCTAAATCATTTTCTGAAACCTGAATAATCCCTTCCTTGCCGAACTAAAATAGTAATCTTCTGGTGAACTAACAGTTTTATCTTTTACTGGATTATTGTGGATATATTCTACTTTTTGCTTAATGAACTTATTGCTGTAAATATGTTCTGCATGATAACCGTTTTGCCAAACTTTATAAGTCTGATTTTTTTTAAAATGCTCACATGCTTTTTGAAAATATTCCAGCATCCATTCTCTTCTGCTTTCGGGTTCATCGATTATAGTCTGTATTATTTTTTTGGATGTAAATTTTTTAAAATCCCTAATAATATCCGATAATACAAAACCATCCGTTCCTTTGCACAACAAATGGATATGACTGCTCATGATACAATAAGCATAAATTTCTAAGCCTTTATTTTCCTGACAATATTTTAAAGCATTTATTAAAACATTTTTTTGATTTAGTCGAGTAAATATATCTATCCAGCCTACAGCAGTTATAGTTATAAAATATGCCTCATCAGTTGTTGTTGCTTTGTATCTTGTCGACATTGTCTTTTTCTTACAAAAACAAACAAAATCAAAGTAAGAAAATTAGCTCTTTTTGTAAACTATTGACGAAATCGCTTTGCGGGCACAGATTACAAATCTGCGCGATCGTTGCGGAGATATATCTGCGCGATCGGGTTCGGGTTGCAGAAAAGTTTATAAAAATATGCTCCAGTTTTATCTCCAAATTTGTATTTTCTGCTCATTATTTTTTTGAGCTAATATAAGAAATACTTTACGTTCACGAGCGAGACGTTCGCGCTAGCGGGGGCGATCGGGTTATCTATTAGAGAGCCAATTTGGATTTGGTATAGTTTGTAAAAAAGTCTTCCATTCCTGTAAAATTTGCAAAAAGTCTGAAATAGGTACTTCCACTGGTTTTCCAGTTGTATTGAAAACAGCTCTAAAGGGAGGCGACTTTATCTCAACACTTTCATCTTGATTTCCTCCCCAAATATTGTAACCCTCAAAAGGTATATTCAAATCTAAATTTAAAGAGGTAATATCGTCTATGATTTCTTGCGTTAATTGAATCCCATTTGGCTCGAGAAAACTCGCTATTTCATGATTTTTTGAATGACCATTAATTAATGAAACACCAATGCTTGGTTTTATAGTTACACCATCTGCTAATGTCCATATATGAAAATTTAGATTATATTGATTTGCTATACTCATAAAATATGATGATTTTAAAATTTATTGAAATTCAAAATAAGGATAATGATTATTAAAAGGTTGTTGTAAATTATATCTATGATAATTTACATGTTTTATCATAACAGGAGTGCCGTCTAATAAATTGCTTCCCGATCGCGCGGATTTGCAATCCGTGCCCACAAAGTTGAGTAAACGCAACAGTTTGGCATTTCAAAATAAATATAACAAAACAACATCTAAATCATTTTCTAAACCAGAATAATTCCTTGCCGAACTAAAATAATAATCTTCCGGCCGCACTAAAAAATATGTGCTATCGTTGCGGAGATATATCTGCGATATCTGGTTCAATTTATATCAATTTTTAAAAACTTTTTCACGTAAGTATTCAAACTTTTTACAGAACAAGACAACTTTACGTTCACGAGCGGGGCGCTCGCGCTAGCGGATGATGCCAATTTCTCATTATTATTTTTTTTATTTTATTTGCTGTGTTAGCATTAATTATTATACGTATTTGTGAAAAATAAATGATCATTTGTTTTGTCAATTTCCACATTATCCAAAGCTCCTAAACCTATGCCTGATTGAGAGTTTTTTGGAATTACAAAAAAGGCACTAAATATTTTATCATCGTCTAATGAAGAGAGTCTATCATTATTAGAATTAGGATCAATACCTGAATAATAATGTTTAAAATCTTCTTTTTGAGTATCAAAATAGGATACGTCAATGTTTCTAAAAGTGCTTAAATTATAATGTTTAGTGTCTTCTGAATTTTTATTGTTTCCATAGAATTTTTCTGCATTAAATGGTTTCTCTGCAAAGTATTCTAATGTTCTTATCGTCAAGGCTGACACAATCAAATTTATTTCTCTAAGTTTTTTTATTTCTGGACAATTGAACCTTTTAAATTTGGTACCGTCTTTCTTTTGGAATATGTACACTTTGTCATTATGCTGGCGTGTAAGCGCATCAAAGCCATCTACTAAATGTCCAGATTCATTGTCAATTGCATAACTTTCATAGTCATATTGGCCAAATTGCTCACTTTTATACATTTCTTCAATTGATAAATTTTTTATTGATTCTTTTATTTTATCATCATTTAAGAAACGATCTCTGTCAAGTTTGTTTATAATGGCAATATGATAGGGATCTTCAACATAGAGGTAACGAAAAGTGGATTTTGACTTTTTTGTTGACGAATTTTTAACTCTTTTTAAAGTTTGTGGCTCTAATTGATAATTGTATTTCTTGCCCTGATTGCAACAATTATCTTTAGTTAAAACAATTTTCTCAAAGCTATAAGAAACATTCAAAGGATCATAAAGCCTCAGCTTCAACTTTTCAGGTAATGCCTCTAAGTTTTGATACCCCTTTTCATTATATTTTTTGTGATAAGCCATGATTGTATTATACCCAGCAGGTATTTTATCAAAATAATAGAACTTACCTTTCTTGTTGTACAAGCCAATGATCGGAGGGATTTCAAAACCTTCAAGAGTTACTTTTGCGTCATCAATGTTTTTGCCCGTTTCAGCATCCTCAAGATAGATTTTTATTTGATGTGCCTCCTTTTGCTGAGCATAGATGAACAATGATAAGAAAGAGAAAACAAGTGTAAATAACTGTTTCATAGTAGTGGTATTGTTAAATTGATTTGAGATTATTATACCTCAAAAGGCTTTTTGGTTTAGTATAGAAGCTTATCAAAGCTAATTTAAAACAATAATCAAAATCTAATCATTTTACATCATACTCTTATTAAAATAAGTGATAAAGTTTTCTAATGAACCCGTTAGCGCAGATTTGCAATCTGTGCCCGTAAAGTTGAGTAATCGGAACAGTTAAGCGTTTTAATAAAACAACATCTAAATCATTTTCTAAGTCTGAATAATTCCTTGCTGAACTAAAATAATAATCTTCCGCAGAACTAACAATTTTATCTTTTACTGGATTATTATGAATATCACTTTGCGGGCACAAATTGCAAATCTGCACTATCGTTTAGAGAATATATCTGCGCTATCGGGTCGGGGTCATAACTAATATTAGTAAGATCGTCAATTAAGTCTCCTGCTTCATGGTTAATCTTGGTAACTTATAATGATTGGAGTATTGAGATCTAGAGATTCTTGTAGAAGTTCTTTTATTTCAATCAACATATCAATATAATAATCAACATATTCCGGTACATGATCATAATTTATGTTTAAATTAAAACTCCAATCATTCCCATTATTAACTTCATTCTTTAAATTATCAAAACCGCCATATTTTTCCCATATATTCAGTGTTTCATTTTGTAATGATGGAATAACTTGATTTGATATTGATTGAATACTTTCTTCAATATCGCCTGAATCAAAATGTGCAGACATATCATTAAAAGCATTTAGATTTCCAATACCTAAATGGTTTTCTAATCTAAAAGCTATTTCTTTTTCTAATAAAAAATAAAGTTTAGTAGCTAAATCATAGTTAATATTCTTTATGTAAAAAAGTAATGTGCTTAATTCGTCTTTTCTGAAATAAGTATCTATATTTCCTATTTTGTATCTAATATCTAGTGGCATAGTATTTTTTTTAATCTGTTATAATTTCCGATCGCGCGGATTTGCAATCCGTGCCCACAAAGTTGAGTAAACGCAACAGTTTGGCATTTCAAAATAAATATAACAAAACAACATCTAAATCATTTTCTAAACCAGAATAATTCCTTGCCGAACTAAAATAATAATCTTCCACTGAACGAACAATTTTATCTTTTAATTGATTATTGTGAATATCGCTTTGCGGGCACAGATTACAAATCTGCGCTATCGTTGCGGAGATATATCTGCGTGATCGGGTTTGTAATCCGTGCCCGCAACAGTAAGAACACAAAACAAATCATTCAAACAAAAATTACACAAAGTAATATGCTTTTCTATACTTACAACGAGAAACTTACCAATCTTTGCGGGCACAGATTGCAAATCTGCGCTATCGTTGCTGAGATATATCTGCGCGCTCGGGGTCGCTCGCGCTCGCGGGGTATTTTAAACTATAATAATTCCATCAGGTACAGCTGGCTCTGCATTTAAATAATATGATGAATATTGATTCCACCATTCGAAATTTGGGACTAAGCCTAATTCACTAGGTCTGTATTGTTCATAAAATTTGATTGTATCATTTATGACAAAAATAGAAGCTAATTCTCCTGAAGAATAGTACATAAATTCAAACTGATAACCATTTACTTCATCATCATAATATTTGTATGTTTTGCCATATAAAGGTAAATTAGTCTCCATATCTAAATCTTGGGTCATTATCAACATATCTTTAAAATTAATGATCTCAATTCCTTTTTCTTTCAATATACTATCGCGATACAGAAAGCTGTAATGTCTGGTATAATTAAAATCAATATCTTCTATTTCTGTAATTTTTAATAAATTTGAGTTTTGAACAAGAAGTTCTTCATGGGAAAAACCTTTATCGATATAATAAAAAGTATCCTTGAGAATTTTATCGTCGTAATATTCAACTTTTCTAAGTTTATTATTTTCTTTGAATGTTTTTTTAAAAGAGTAAGCAGAAGAGACTTGTTGCTCTGTAAGAGGGATTCCGTGTAAATTAGTGAACGTTATTTCCATTTGCATTAGTTTATATGTTAAGAATTATATATGGAGGAGTTCCATAGAATTGTCTTTTATTGTTATATCAAAAGCACGTTTTTTTTCTGTGTAGTTAACGATTGTTGAAGTGAAATTAATGTCAACGCGGTCTTCTGCCATAATTTGAAAATAATTGTTTGCCTGAGGAATATATTTAATAATTAAGTATCCCATTATGAGTCTTTTTTCTCGGTAAATATTGTGGATTAATACGCTCTTTTGTAAATAACTTTTTCTTTGTTTTTCAATCTTAGTCAGTTCACATAATTTATGTCAAGCTTTTGAATATTCATCAACCAGTTTTTTTATCTCATTATTGCTTACAAATAAATACAAATCTAAATCGCCTGGTATCGTTGCTGAGATAAATCTGCGCGATCGGGTTGTTTTAAGCTCATTTTTTACACTAAGAAAATTTTTCAAAATAACTGTTTGGTAATACAATTTTTATCAATTTTGTTATATAGGATGAAAACAATATCATAAGTAATAAAATAATAAAATACACTGTATCAGTTGTAAATAATAAATTAACATTAAAAATTAGAGCACTTAAATACCATAAATAATAATGGTAGAATATTAATGTTAAAAAAAATGTAATTGATGTAGTTATAAAACCATTCAAATTATTGATTCTAAGTTTATTATTTAATACAATCTTACCAAAAAATATTAATTGAACTACTGTAATTGTTAAAAATATTCCTTCCTTGAAGAATAGTGTTTTATCAGAAAATACAGCGAAATAATTTGAGATTGTAAGGAACAATAAACCCATAAATAAAAATGAAGAACCATTTTGTAAAGATGGCTCAATTGGTCTTATTTCTTTTTTAAACTTTAATTTTTCAAGTTTTTTATCAAGAAAAGAAGTCTTTTGAGATAAAATTAAAATAATTATTCCCGATATAAGATATAAATGCATCGCATAAGAGGTCCCATTTAAATATCTAATGACAGGACAAAAAACTAATAAAATACCTAATATCAGTAATGCAAATCGCAATGTTGAAATGGTCTTAATTCTCGCAAAAATTGAATGAAGGCTTAAAAAGACTAAAGGAAGTATGACATGAAATGTAAAATTTTTAATGAAATACATATTATTGTTTATTTCGTAAGTAGGTAATTTGAATAAGAATTTTTGTAGATTATATAGAAATAGAATCCAAAAAAATAGGATGAAAGTAAAATGATAATTTCTAATCAATGTACCTTTTTGTATTAGTAATCTAAAAACTAGCGGAGAACTAAAAGTAATAAGTAAAACAATTAAACGGAGCATGAATTCAAAAGGATTTAATGAACCAGTCCCATATCCATAATCCCAGAAAAAATAGAAATACAAAAGTATTGGAATCATTGAAAAAATGAAAATATAATTTGATTGTATTTTAGAATAAGAATTAATGCTACGAATGATAAATTGTATGATAATCTTATGAAGTAAAATTAAAACTAAAAATATTATTGAAACTGTAGAGAGGAGTTTATCCCAAAAGTTAATTTCGGGAGAAGTAAAGAAAAGAATGGTGAGTCGGAAAAGACTGAATGTTACAAAAATAACTTTTAAAATTAAGTACTGGTTTAGTTTATTTAATTCAACGACGTAATTTTTTCGATAAAAAATATAACTCAAAATATTTACATTTTTTATTAATACTATAAAGAAAAAACAACTATAAAATACAATCATCCAATCTAAAGAAAAAACAGAAAATATATTAGTTATATTATCTTTATTTATGTCAAATGCAGCTCCTATTGTATATTTAAAAAGTAAGCTATATATCAAAAAAAATCCTAGAACCCTAAAAATTAGATTGCTTAATTGTCTTAATTGCATTTTAAAATATATTTATTTAATAATTCCGATTATCCAAATATAGTTTGTTTTTAAATAAAATTATTTTTAGCAATAAAAGGATTGCTTTTTTATCTAAATAATCTTGCTCACCCCTGCTGGCGCGAGCGTCCCGCTCGTGTACACACAGAAGATCAATTCATATCAATTTCTAAAAACATTTTCAGGCCAGTATTCAATCTTTTTTCCAGAACAAAAAATACTTTACGTTCACGAGCGGGACACTCGCGCTAGCGGATTTTATATTTGTTATTTTATAATTTTTAAATTATTTGGTACAGTATTAAAGAAATAGAATTGATCTTTAAAGTTTTTTTTATTTATATAAGCATCTAATGTTCCTAAACCAATTCCTGAGTTTTGATTTTTTGGAATTATAAAAAACAATGATCTAATTGAAGAATCACTGTTCAGTGTTTCCTCTTTTTTGTATTTTTTATCACCGAAATACATTTCGGATTCTTCTTTAGAATTTTTGAAGAATATTTCTTCCGGAGTTGATAGCATACCAAAATCATAGTTGCTAATGCTGTATTGATGAACATTTGTATTGATACTATGATTATACAATTCTTTGAACGATTCGTTTTTGAACTTTGAATTAGCGTAATATTCAATAACTCTGTTTGATATAGAGGCTACTGTCAAATTGAATTCTCTTAATTCCTTAATTTCTTTACTGTTAAATCTGTCGAATTTGGTAGTGTCTTTTTTATGAAAGAAAAAGACATTATAGCAGTTAAAACCATAAGGTGGATAGCTTCCATATTTTTGAATTTCAACTTCTGAGTATTGATTTTTATAAAACCTTCCTTCAATAAATTCATACATGTTTAATGTATAGCGTTTCTCAGTGCCAGATTTGTATTCGGTGTATTTGAGGGATAATTTATCTAATAAATTTTTAATGCTTTCATTAGAAAAAAAGTCTTTATAGCTATATTTTGTAATAATCGCTATGTGAAACGGGTCTTCATTGTAGAGATATTTAAAATTTCTATTTTCTATTTCTTTACGCTGAAGAGTTTTTATGTAACTGCTTACTTTAGAATAATCTTTTTGAAAGTTTTTTAATTTAGGTTTCTCAAAACTATAAGAAACATAGTTTGGATCATAAAGCCTCAGCTTCAACTTTTCAGGTAATGCCTCTAAGTTTTGATACCCCTTTTCATTATATTTTTTGTGATAAGCCATGATTGTATTATACCCAGCAGGTATTTTATCAAAATAATAGAACTTACCTTTCTTGTTGTACAAGCCAATGATCGGAGGGATTTCAAAACCTTCAAGAGTTACTTTTGCGTCATCAATGTTTTTGCCCGTTTCAGCATCTTCAAGATAGATTTTTATTTGATGTGCCTCCTTTTGCTGAGCATAGATGAACAATGATAGGAAAGAGAAAACAAGTGTAAATAACTGTTTCATAGTAGTGGTATTGTTAAATTGATTTGAGATTATTATACCTCAAAAGGCTTTTTGGTTTAGTATAGAAGCTTATCAAAGCTAATTTAAAACAATAATCAAAATCTAATCATTTTACATTATACTCTTATTAAAATAAGTGATAAAGTTTTCTAATGAATATTATAAAATAGTAAACGAGCACCAATAGTAAAACCTGTTAGCGCAGATTTGAAATCTGTGCCCGTAAAGTTGAGTAACCGGAACAGTTAAGCGTTTTAATAAAACAACATCTAAATCATTTTCTAAGTCTGAATAATTCCTTGCCGAACTAAAATGATAATCTTCCGCAGAACTAACCAAATCTGCGCGATAGGGCTTGTTTTAAGCTCATGTTTTACACTAAGAAATTTTTTTTAAAATAACTGTTTGGTAATACAATTTTAAGCAATTTTGTTACATAAGAAGAAAATAGTATAGTAAGTAGTAAAATTATATAATATAGTAGATCAACAGTAAACAATGAAGTACTATTAAAAAAATGATTACCTAAGTACCATAAGTAATTATTGCAGAATATTAATATTAGAAAGAATGTAACTATTGTGGTTATAAAATCATCCGAATTATCAAGTCGAAGTTTCTTTTTCCGTACTATAATTGCAATAATTACTAATTGGAGTATAGTAATAATTAAAAATATTATTTCCCTCAAAGTTGGTTTATAGTCAAAAGCTATAACAAAGTCCTTTGAAATTGTAAGAACTATTAAAGTAATAAAAAAAAATGAAGAACTATTTTCTAAAGTGGGGTCTACAATTTTTCTCTTATTTTCAAACTTTAATTTTTCAAGTCTTCTATCAAAAAAAACAGTCTTTTGGGATAAAAATAGGGAAAAAACTCCCGATATTAGATATGACAGTGCATAAGAAGTTGCATTTAAATATCTAAAAACAGCACAGAAAACTAATAAAACTCCACACATAAAGAATGTAAATTGCAATGTTGAAATAGTTTTGAGTTTCGTAAAGAACGAATGAAGATTTAGCAAGAATAAAGGCATTAAAACATGAAATGTCAAATCTTTAATGAGATAGATATTATCTCTTTCATAATTAGGGAATTTCAATAAAAAGGCCTGCAAATTATATAGAAATAAAGTCCAGAAAAATAAAATGAATGTAAAATGATAACTTGTAATCAAAGTATCTTTTTGCACGAATAATCTAAAAAATAAAGGAGAGCTTAAAGTAATGAGTAAAATGATCAGACGAAAAATGAATTCAGAAAGATTTAATGAACTGTTACCAAACCCATAATCCCAGAAAAAATAAAAAAATACAAGAATTGGTATCATCGAAAAAATAAAAATATAATTTGATTGTATTTTAGAATAAGAATTAATTCTACTAATTATGAATTTAATAATACTCTTATGAAATAAGAGTAAAAGAAAAAATATTATTGAAGGTATAGAGACAAGTTTACCACCAAAGCTATTTTCGGGAAAAGTAAAGAAAAGAATAGCTAATCGAAAAATACTAAATGCTACAAAAATAACTTTTAAAATCCGGTACTGATTTAAGTCATTCAGTTCAATAACATAATTTTTTCGATAAAAAAGAGAAGTCAAAATACTTGAGTTTTTTATTAAAACTATAAAACATAATATATTTATAAAAATGATATTCATGTTAATCGAAAATCGATGTGGAAATTCCTGATGAACAGATAATTTGTTAATATCAAATACAGCTCCTATTGTATACTTAAAAAGCAAACTATATATTAGAAAAGCTCCTAAAAGTTTAAAAATTAAATTACTAAATTTTCTTATTTCCACTTTAAAATTATTTGTCAGAATTATATATTTTACAAATACAATATTTTACAAGAAAAAACACCATAATAATACGAGCGTCTCGCTCGTGAAGGTACAGTTATATTTTTACATTAATTATCAAAATATCGTAGTTTGGGCCACTAACTATAAAAGCACCTCCAACTTCAGAATCGAACTCTTCATTTAAAGGAAAAAAACATCTATCACCTAAAACCTGTCAAAAAATCAATATTGCCATTTGGCAACATTCTAAATTTATGAATAATACCCGATAGCGCGGATTTGTAATCCGTGCCCGCAAAGTATATCTTAACAGATTAAAAAAGAAAATGCCTTTTTTTATTTACGTTTCCTAAAATATTTAGGGACATAAAATAATAGAAAAATTACCAGAATAATAAATACAATTTCCATTTTTGAGTTTAATTAGATTTCAATTATAAAATTAAATTATTAAAACAGTTTCATGATATCCAATTTCGCGGATTTGCAATCCGTACCAGCAAAGTATATCTTAACAGACTAAATTAACAATAATAAACAACAGCATCTTTGAATTGCGTAAAAGCGTCTTCTTCTTCTCGTCTGCGCGATTTGCTAAAAAGAGTCCATGTAGAGCAGTTAATAATACATGCTTTCATAAATCCGAAAGATATAATTACCGTAGAAGCAGCACTATTAGATCCAGATTCATACTTGTCTTTTGTAAAAGTATACGATTTTACTTCGCTCCAATATTTTTTTTCGTTCTGTTTATTATTTATAATAAATCCTTCATGATCAACATGTATGCTAATTCTGCGTAGATTCAGCATAAAAAATACTTTTACAGCAAGCGCGACAAAAAAGATAAGGCAAATAATAACTGCAGTTATATAAAGCCAAACCGGCAGATAGGATTGCATCATTGGTTCCAGATAAAAAGAAAGCTTTGCAAATCCTAAAATAAAAAAGAAAATTACTGGAACGCTATACAACAAGTTCATGTAACGAAAAGAACTAAAATGTAACGTTTTTGGAACTTGTAAACTATGCTGCATTTATTTTCGTTTAAAATATTCTGATTGAAACTTAATTGTTTTTCGCTTTAAAAACCTTATAAAACACAAAAAGAATCCCCAGCCAAACCGGAATTAACTCTACCGATATCTCCATATTCGTCATCCACATGATGGCTAAAATACCCAATAAAAAGGCAAAACAGATATAATTACTTACGGGATAAAATATCGATGCAAACTTGGTTTTGGTGTTTTCTTTGTCTTTCGCTTGTCTGAATTTTAAATGCGTATACGAAATCATAACCCAGTTAATAACCAGGCAAGAAACGACCAAAGACATTAAAATACTAAAAGCTTCTTTGGGAATTACTTTGTTTATTAAAATACAAATCGCAGCAAAACAGGAAGAAACTAAAATGGCATTAACGGGTACCGAATGTTTGTTGAGCTTCTTTAAAAACTTTGGCGCACTCTCCTGATCTGCCAATCCAAATAACATACGCGAGTTACTGTAAACACTGCTGTTATAAACTGATAAAGCGGCAGTTAATACAATTAAATTAAGCACATTGGCGATAAGTTTTGTAAAAAAGATTTTCTGTCCGAACAACTCAAATTCCATTCCGTTTAAGTTTTGAAAAACCATTACAAACGGACTGCTGTCTGTTGTAATTTGTCTCCATGGCGACAAAGCAAATAGAATAACCAACGCGCCAACATAAAATATAAGGATTCTATAAATAACCTGATTGGTTGCTTTCGGGATGTTTTTTTCGGGATTTTCAGCTTCGGCGGCGGTAATTCCAATGAGTTCTAATCCGCCAAAGGAGAACATAATCAAAGCCATTGCAGACAATAAACCCTGGAAATCCCCAGTTGAAGTTTTCTCAAAAATACCTTTTGGGAAAAAACCTCCGTCGTTATATAAATTATGAATCGAAGCGTGTTCTCCTCCTGTTCCGCTCAATAACAAATAAGTACCAAAAAGAATCATGGCAATAATGGCTGCGACTTTTATAATAGAAAACCAAAATTCGGTTTCTCCGTAGACTTTTACCGAGGCAAAATTCAAAGCATTAATAACCAGAAAGAAAAACAAACTGGATGCCCAAAGCGGAATTTCGGGCCACCAAAACTGCACGTAAACCCCAATGGCTGTAAGTTCTGCCATACTTACGAGGATATACAAAATCCAATAATTCCAACCGGATGCAAAACCGGCAAACGAACCGCAATATTTATAAGCAAAATAGCTGAAACTTCCTGAAACGGGTTCTTCGACAACCATTTCGCCAAGCTGCCTCATGATAAAAAAAGCAATAATTCCGGCAATAGCATAGCCTAAAATAACAGAGGGACCTGCCAGTACGGCCGCCGGACCAATGCCAAGGAAAAGACCTGTTCCTATAGAACCGCCTAAGGCTATTAACTGAATGTGTCGGTTAGTCAGCCCGCGTTTAAGCTGATTCTCTTGTGGAATATCCTGATTTTTTTTCACAGATTAGGTTTTAAATGTTTTTGGAAATGTATAAAAAGCGAAGATAAGTTAAAAAAGCAATCGTACAAAAGATCATTTTGTTACATATTTTGGAATCAAACGCAAACATCTTCTTTTCGATCTTAAATTTAAAAGAGTATTGGCAGGATTCTTTAATCAGCAAATCAGGAGCAATCTATATTCTCCTTCATTTTCTACTGGTGCTCTATGGATACACGGTAATACTTTTTGTTGAGGATGATCGACCGCCAGACGCCAAAGATGCATTTGTCCTAAATTAATGGGTTCTGCATCTTCATTAAGCTGATAATGCAAGTCAAAGTAATTCTCCTTCAGAAAATCTTCGAATTCTTCCTCTGTTCCATCATGCAGCTCTTTTAGTTTTGCCCGGATTTCGGGAATCAGGATTTTCTGCTCTGCTTGCGAATTCGGGATAATATCACTAGCCGCTCCGTGATAGGTGCATAAAAAAGTATCTGATGGAACAGGAGAACGATCAACATGCCACGAATATACATCGGCAGCTATGAAATCAAATTCATCATCGCGCTCATAACACTTTAGTAAATTAAGAGAAGGCGACGCGCCAAAATCTGTCAATAATTGTAGATCATTCAGGATTATTTCCCTTGCTGTATTTCCTTTTTCTGATAATTGGAGAGCGATTAAATCTTCGGCAGAAACTTCGGTTATATTTTCCTTCAAACGTAATTTGGTTACAATCTCATTAAAATCACCATCCAGATTTCGATACCAGCACAACGCATTTATTCCGCCTTTGAAGTCGGTATTTACAAGTTCAGAAAAACCGGCTACTGTACCAATTTGACCACCGTCAGAAAATGTATTGCTCATGATAACATTAAAAGTTCACTGCAAAAATAGGTAATAGTTATCAATTCTTTTTGATAAGTTCCGGTGTAGTTATCCGGATAATTGGTAGTGATTTAAAGCTTAAATTCCGTTTACTAAAGTTTTTCAGCTTACCGATCATAACTTTTTTAATAATGGTTATAATTTGCTATTGCTGCCATGAAATCCATTCTTTACTTTTACAGAAATTAATACTAAATCAGTAAAGATTCAACAACAACAACAACAACAACAACAACAACAACAACAACAACAACAACAACACAAATGACTAATTACTTAATCGTACCTGGCCTGGGGAACTCAGGAGAGGATCACTGGCAGACTTATTTTGAAAAATCAGGAAGCAATTTCTACAGAATCGAACAGCAGGAATGGGAAAAACCAGCCTGTAAAGACTGGATCGAAACGATCGACAAAAAAGTTTCTGAATTTGATCCTTCTACTGTAGTGCTGGTTGGACACAGTTTAGGATGTTCGACTATTGCGCACTGGGCCGCTGCATACAAAAAACAAATTAAGGGTGCTCTTCTTGTAGCTCCAAGTGATCTCGAAGCACCGCAGTATACATTTCCTGCAACGGGTTTTGCTCCGATTCCTCTTGACAAAATCAACTTTCCGACTATAGTAGTCGCGAGTGCAGATGATGTTTGGGTTTCGCTGGAAAGAGCCGGATTTTTTGCAGATCACTGGGGAAGTAAATTTATAAACATTGGAAATGCCGGGCACATTAACGCCGCATCCGGACATACCAACTGGGATGAAGGTCTTGAAATATTAAAAACGATTGGCTAAACAAAAGACTGAAAATCAATCAAAAAGAGCCTCTCAAATAATAGCAGCAGTACTAAAAAAACTCCATTTACAGTGGAGTTTTTTTTATGAATATCTGATTCTTTTAGTTAATCATTTCTTAATCTGTTAAGAAAATTCAAGGGTATTAACATAAATTCGTCCTGTCCATTCGTATGAAATAAACTATGATTTTATACGATGACATTCCAAAACAAAATCTTAAAAACAACCTTAATAGTAAAGAATTGATTTATACAACACTTTTAAATATTGCGGTTTTTCAGGGAATAGTCTTAGGCTTAATTATTTTAAAGTCTGCCATATTCAACAGTAAGTCCAACAAATATCTGGCATTCTTACTTTTTACACTTTCTATTATTTTACTGAATCATGTTTTTGAGGTTGAAGATGCCTTTACCCCCTATCCTTTTCTGCGCTTTATTGATCATATCGAATGGGTATTTCTACTGCCTGCCTGTATGTTTATGTTTATAATAAACCGGATTGATGATACTGTAAAAAGCAGGCAAAAATCGTATTTGTGTTTTATTCCGTTTGCTTATTCCGCAAGTATTCATATTGCATTTGATCTTGATCGTGTTGCAGGAATTTATACCATTCCTGAGTCATACAGCGGTCTGATAAATATACTTGGCTTGATTCATCTTATTTTAGCCGTCACATTTATTCCTTTTCTGCTGTGTTACTCTTATTTCATGATCAAACATTTAAAAGATCCCGAAGAGAAAAAATGGATTGTAACATTGCTGACTATTGTTACTTCTTCGATATTCTCTTTTCTTATTATCGCTCTGGCGGGGCTCTTTCTTCAGTACGATACTACTTTTACTATGAGTACTTTGGCTTTAGCGGCAACATTTATAATTCACTGGACATCTTACATAGGAATTTACAAATACAAACTGGCCAAGAACAAAGAGGCTGTCTATAATTTTCTAAACAACGATTTAACCATTTCGGCTGCCAATCTGCAAATTGCAGAAGATTGCAGACAAGACGAATACAAAGAATCTATAACGGCAGATAATCTTTATTTCCAGAAACTGGAAGCGCTCTGCAAAAACGAGCACATTTATACAGACAGTACTTTAAGCCGGGAAAAAGCAGCCGAAAAATTAGGTATCAGTGCGGGTTATGTTTCACAAATCGTCAATACGATAACAGGAGACAACTTTGCCAATTACATAAATAACTATCGGGTTGAAGCAGTAAAGGAAATGATTTCAAATGCCGAATACGAAAACTACAATCTTTTGGCAATGGGATTAGAATCCGGCTTTACTTCCAAAACAACTTTTTACAAAGCCTTTAAAAAAGTGACCGGCCAGACGCCAAACGAGTATAAAAATACCTGCAAATAAGTACCATTTTGTACAATTTTAAGCTTTTGAAACCTTCTCTAATTTTTCTTGTGTGATTTTTGCATCCAAATAATTCAAATCACATTTTATGAAAAAAATTTTATTGCTAGCTGTTTTTACAGTTTTTGGGTTTGCGAATGTTAAAGCACAGGAAATTAAATTTGGTGTTAAAGGAGGTTTAAACTTTTCAACTATCACCGGAGATGATACCGAAGGTATCAATTATGTAACATCCTATAATATTGGTGTTGTATCTGAAATTCCATTATCAGAAAAATTCTCTTTCCAGCCTGAGGCATTATATTCTCGTCAGGGATATACTTTCGACGATGATATTGTTGCACTAAATTATGTAAACGTTCCTTTAATGGGAAAATACTATGTTACGAAAGGATTTAGTGTTGAAGCAGGACCGCAGATTGGTTTTTTAGTTTCTGCCAAAAATGATAAAACAGATGTAAAAGATTCCTTTAATACGTTTGATTTTGGTGTTAATTTCGGTCTTGGTTACAAATTTGAAAACGGACTTAATTTTAGTGCCAGATACAATCTGGGATTAACTGATATTAATAATATCGAGGATTATTCCGGAAAAAATAAAAACGGCATATTTCAGGTATCCGTTGGTTATTTCTTTTTCTAAAACATAATCACAAACCTTATTATAAACTAAAAATCCTTATTCAAAAAGAGTAAGGATTTTTTAGATCTATACTTCCCTATTTTTAGTATAAAACAAAAACAGCCTCGGCATTTTCTCCTTGTTTTCCTTTGTTTTTTTAGGATATTCAAAACATAAATCGGTATATTTGCAGTATTATCGCAATTTAGTTGCGTTAGTGCTGCATTTCGATATAGTATTATTCCGTATTCGTGCAGTTTTAATCCAAACAAATTATACAGAATGCTAAAAAAATTCCGTCCATACCTTTTCATGCTGCTATTTTCCTGCACCACAATCGCACAATCATCTTATTATTTTGAAAATAAAGAAATAAAACCGGGTACAAAAGAACATTTTCTTATTCCTGTTTCTACAGAAAATAATGCGACCTTAATTCCTATAACCGTATTTAACGGAATTAAAAATGGAAAAACCTTAGGAATTACAGCCGGTGTTCACGGTTATGAGCTTTCCCCAATTATGGCTGCACAAAAATTAATCACTTCTATTGATCCTGCAAAACTAAGCGGGGTCGTTATCCTGGTTCAAATAGCAAACCTTGAAAGTTTTCTTGGAAGATCGCCTTATGTGAGTCCGGTTGATGGAAAAAATTTGGGAAGAACTTTTCCGGGAAGTAAAGACGGAACCAACACAGAAAAAATTGCAGACTATATAACTCAAAACATCATTGCAAAAGCAGATTATTTTCTTGATATGCATTCAGGTGATGCGCCCGAAGATCTTATACAGTACGGAGCCTATTACAGTAATGCTGCTATGCCCGAAATTTCTAAGACAGGCCGGGAAATGGCGATAGCTTTAGGATTTGACCGCGTTGTTGTTTTTAATACCGACGGAAAAAAATATATGCACAAAAATGAACTGAGCCTTTATTGCACTGCCGAAGCCTTTAAACGAGGAATTCCTTCTATTGATATTGAATGCGGACGTTTAGGGATTATGGAAGAATCTGCAGTCAAAAAAAATGAACAGAGTGTTATTCGCCTTTTGGAACATTTGAATTTTTTATCTCTAAAATCACAAAAAAATAAAACAAAAGAACCTTTGATTATTTCTGACAGGATCTACACCGAATCTAAATTTGACGGCATATTTTATCCGGAGAAAAAAGCCGGAGAATATGTTAAAAAAGGAATGAAACTGGGCTGCGTTACCAATTATTTTGGAGAAGTTTTACAAACTGTGTATGCAGAAGATGATGGACTTTTAATGCTGATTATTTCAACGCCTGCCATTAATAAAGGCGAATCTTTAACCGTGATTGGCAAAATTTAAATACCTACAATTAGTATACAAATCAAGCAAAAAGCCTAAGAATAATTTCTTAGGCTTTTTGCATCCCGGTACACTTTATAAGATGATTTTTTATTTCTAATCCCAACCTTTTTTATATAATTGTACTCTGTATATAAAAAGCTCATTGTAATTTCTTTAATCATTTTCTGAATCCAAACTTTATCCAAAACATGAAAAACCACTCGCTGTTTCTCTGCTTTTTTATTTTTTCTGCTCAAATGGGTTTTGGACAAAAAGTCTTTAAAATAACCGATGGCGAATTACAGTTCGTTCATCCAAAAGAAGGGGTTTACATCAAAAAAAATAATGTTTTTTATCTGGTGCGGCTTGAGCATGCCGATAATTACAAAATGCTGTCTGAGGGATTAAAATATGAATTGTCTGCCCGAAATACCGATGAAATAGAAAAGAGGAAAAAAGATTCATCGACGGTTTCTGCTTCAGATATAATCAAATATGATTTTAAAAAACTGGATGTTTTAAAATTCACCACAAAAAATGACATCACTTACAATGATAATTATCGATTGTATAAGTTTAACCCAAATTTCTTTGTAGTCAGTATATTAGAAGATTCTATTCAGCGTCCGAGAAACGAATATCTTTTTCATTATGTTGTTCTGGATTTCGGAAACAATAAGAAAATCATTTACCATCCAGAAGGCTTTATTGTTCCGACAAAGCAAAAAGTACAGTTTTTATTCCGAAAGGAAGAAATCAACGATTCTTTTAAAAGTTATGATATCGCTGCAAATCCGGAACTGAAAGCAAGTGACATTCATTTGGTAAATGGAGGCAGCTTAATTCTTAATCACGATTTTTACAAAATTGACACCTTACAGAATAAAAAAGTAAGGATTAAAAATATTTATAATCAAACTCTTATTGATAAAAAATTCGACTCTATTGCTTTTAATGCTTTTTTTATTGCCGGATATAAAAACAATAAAATTGAACTCTATAACTATACCTTCCGCAATTTGAAATTAGACAGCATAAAAAGTTTCAGTTTTCAATCGTTTTACCCCAGTATACAGGTTATTGACCACAATAATTTAAGGAACATAAATCTTGCCGGAACCAATTATACTTCTTCTGATCTAAATTACTACATGAGTTTTAATCATTTTTTTCCAAATCAGGAATGCAGATTCAACATTACTAAAAAAGATGATTATTTTTATTTTGAAACCGATTGTATAAATTCAATTATCAGAAATTATTCGGGTTACGAGAGCCGTTTTAAAATCAAAAACTCGAATGAATTTGAAACCATTCAGTTTTTAGATCAGCCTTCTTCTTTTATTTTATATTCTGAAATGATGGGATATACCCATAAAGATCCTTTTATTATTTATACGAAACTTAAAAACGGAAAATTCAATCTCAACTCACTTGAATATTTGCTTACAGAAAAACCGGCAAAGGAAATTGAAGATTTTAATACTGTTTTACCCAAAAATCTGGACTCTGTTTATGATGAATGGCAGCAGATATACCGCATAGAAAAAAATGGTTTGTTTACCTTCTATCCTATTATCAAAGATATTAAATATAAAAAACTGGAAGAATTTCAAGGGAACTATGCCCGCTTTGAATTACCAAACGGACAAAAAGGCTGGCTTTCTTTACAAGGAAAAGAATATTTGGACAACTAATTTAAACAAAGAGCTGTCAATAATTTGACAGCTCTTTTCTATGTACGAACTTTATTCGTTTATTCTACCAGTTCAAAATCTCCCTGGTCAATATAAGTAAGGACAGCTTTATGATTGCTTCCTACTATTTGTGCGGCATTTACACCATTGCTCAAAGTAACCGGATTAACCTGCGAAAGAGCAGTTGTAAAAGTCATTGAATATACAACTCCGTTTACCGTGTAATCTACTCTAAAAGGTCTGTTAACATCTGCATGACTGGTTTCGATCTTAATTCCGTATTTTACATTGGGGCTGATACATTCATTTTCGGCTATTTTTGAACCGTCAGCATGTACAAAAGAAATACTCTGCGCACTAATCGCTATTTCCTCCGGCTCCCGTTCTTTATCATCTGAACAACTAAAAAACACAAACGCTGCTGCTGCTAAAATATAATATTGTTTAATTTTCATTACTGTTGTTTTAGATTTATTACTATTTCTTTATCAATACCGCCAACACTTACAGTATATTTTCCGGCTTCCAGATTATTAAATATGGTCTGCCCATTCAGAATGTTTTGAGTACTTATTACCGTACCGTCTTTTACTAAATCAGCTTGGGTATTATTTTCCTCATATAAAACTTTAATAACGCCGCCGGCATAACATACGGCGTCTTTTTTATAAAACTGTGCACTGCCTAATTTTACCGTAATTGTCCATTGTTTTACTACTGACTGATCTTCTGAAAGTACCTGAACCTGCACCGGATTTGTAAAATCGATAGTATTTGATCCTGAAATTTTATTGGCTGCTCCTATAAACAATTTTGCTCCCGGGCTTAATTCAAACAAAGCATTCAATGCTGAAAGATTGGTTTCTTTTCCGGCGTAAAGCGTTATTTGTGAACCTTGAATCGTTTTAGCAGTTTTTAAATCCTTAAAACTAAAGTCTGTTATTTCGGATTCGCTTCTCAAAGCGGGGCTTGCAAAACTGTATGACTGGAACAAATCGCCATAATGCTTGTTGTTTTCAAATACCTTTGTCTTTTCTACGTTTTTAACCGTATTGTTTTCCGCATCATAGATTTTGAAATTAACGATTTCATTATCTGTATTAGAAAAAACAGTCAGATAAACAACATACTTTTTTTCATTTGATACATAAATCGGGCTGGCTGTGCCTCGGCATTCTCCGTTAACAAAAGCGGCCAGTTTATCGCTGGTGCTTGTTAAGTCTTTTCCATCTACATTCAGGAAACCTTCGAATGACATCGTGTACTGAAATTTATTTTCATTTACTGACCAGTCCGGCGATTGGCCAAAAACAGTACTGCTTACAATAAAAAGCAATAATGCTGTATAGATATAATTTCTCATTTTTAATTGATTATAAACTCCTAAAACAAACTTTAAAAGCTGTTTTAGGAGCTCAATTATGGGTTATTAATTTTTTATGATTTTAGTTCTTACCAGCTTTCCGTCGACTCCGGTTTCTACAATGTAGACACCCTGAGCAATATCCGGAGAAATTGAAATCACATTTTTGCCGCTTTCGACAGTAGTCTTCCGGCTGAATACCAATTGACCGTTTATTGAATAAAGCAAAATACTTACCTCCTGTTTTTTAGCCGCATTAAGTTCTATGTTCAAAATAGCTGCAAATGGGTTTGGATAGATACTGTTTTCACTTTTTGAAACTTCTTCTAAAATAACCGGATCAGCAATTGTTCCCAGTACTTCATTTCCTTTAAAAGTAAATGATTTTGAAGTTTCTTTTTTCGTAAATCCATTTCCAAGAGTAAAGGAAAGTTCTTCTGTATCATCGCCAAAAATGGTTATAAAACTCAGTTCTTTTCCGTTTATGGTCTGATTTACTGCCGTTCCTTTTAAAATACCTTTTGAATCATAAACAAACAATTCGTCAAATCCGTTTGGCAGTAAAACAACCGCATTCATATTCTGCGAATATTTTTTAAACTCAGAGGCGATTGCTTCCTGTACGTTGTTTGAAACCGATTTTCCTGAAGCATTTTTGCTTCTGTCTAAATTATCAGGATACTTAAAAGTTTGTTCTTTACTTGATTTAATCATGTATCCTTTTCCGGCTTCTAAGTATTTTAAAGTTCCGTTCCAGCCAATAACAGGATCGTAGATTGCAAACAAATTCTGCGATTTCACGACATCTCCGTCAGCAGCATCAAAATAAGCCAAAGCCTCATTTGTTGTCTGATTAGATGCCAGCGGATACGCAAGCCAGTTCCAGTTTTCTTTAATTGGGAAACTCCACGCAGTAACGTCTACGCTTTTTCCTTTGATTTTTAAAGTCTGTTCTTGTGTTACATTTATTTTGTACATTTTAGAAGAAGAAAGTCCTCCGTTTGCACTAATTGTACCAGACCATCCGCTGTTTGCAGGATTCGATTTATCTGTAAAATACGTATCCAGTAATGCAGGAGAATGACTTAAAATTCGGTTAGAAGTTTCTAAAGTTAAATTTTTCGTCAAGGTATTTAAATCTGAGAAATTGGTATCATTTACATTTAAAGACACCCAAGTCCATCCTTTATTCAGTTTAATTTCCTGTTCTATTAAACCTGAATTTATAAAAATATAAGGACTGCTTAAAGTTCCCAATACTTCATTATTCATAAAAGTAATAGACGGATTAAACTCTACATTAGCTTCTAAAATTTTACCCTGAGAAGAATCCCAGATTTTAAACTTGAGGTTTTCGCCCGAATTTGTATTGCTGTAAACCGTCAAAAAGGCAAAATATTCTTTGTACGCTTCATTGTAAACCAGTTTTACAGATCCTCTGACTTCATCATTATAAAAGGCAGCAATTTTATCATAAGGATCAACAGACAATACGCCGTCAACTTTAATTTTTCCGATGATGTTCATGCTGTAATCAAAATGAGTAGGATCAACATTCCAGTTTGGTTCCGGAGCCAGTACTCTTAGTTTTACCTGTAATTTTTGGTCGTAACCAAAATCAGTTTCCAAATACAAATTCTCCAGATATTCCCCAACAGCAACGTCTTCATCGACTACTGCTTTGACGGTGGTTTTACTGTTAGGATCGATTGTTCCGCTTGTTTTACTTAAAGTTAACCAGCCAGGTGCATTGTTAATACTGAATGGCTGTTGTTTTCCTCCTTTGTTAACTAAAGTAATTTCGAAAGTTTTGGCTTCACTGTTATTCTTTGTAAGATCAACAATTTCGTTGTATCCTTCGGCAAACCAGCTCACTTCATTTCGGTTAACATAAGCGGTCCAGGTAACCGGAGATTCCTGCATATTATTGGCACTGTCAAATACTCTGTGCACCGTAATATCTAAGATTTGTCCTTCTAAAGATGCCCAGTCGGTTACAACCGGCGAAATGATCATTTCACCTTCTTTAATCACATTTGTAGTTCCAAATTTAATCAGCTGGCGTTCCGGCTGAATCGCAGGCGCATCATTTGAATAATTTACACTTCCGCCGCTTAAAACAGCGTTGTTTACTACTACAGTCTGATTTGTATCTGCATGATAATATCTTGGCCCGTTTCCTGTAACCGGATCCGGAACATTTAATCTTGAGTACAATATTAAACCAATGCTTTCTACATCTACTTCATTATAACTGTCTCTGTTGATTTGTTCGACATTACGAAGCGTGTTCCATAAACGGAATTCGTCTATTTTACCCGTAAAAAGACGATCAGCCGATTCTCTTCCGGCAAGATCTCTTGCTCCTCTTGCTCCCAGCCAGATTTTATTTCCGGAGAAACCTCCAATTGCGGTCATCTGGTTTGAAGACACTAATTTGGTATCTACATAGGTTCTAAGTGATCCAGTTCTGTTAAACAATAACGTAACATGGTGCCATGCATTATCTGATAGTCCTTTTGTTGTTAAAACATAAGACTGACCTTCACTTTTCAGCAGAAGATTACCTGAAGTATTCATATCAACAGACCATTTATTTGATAATCCGTTACTTTGAATAACATCTGAACCATCCCCTTTTCCGTTTGAGAATATTGTAGCTTCCTGCGAAGTTTCGGTTTTAATCCAAAATTCCATTGTAGCGTCCATCTCTTTGGTAATCTGAACAAAATTAACATTGTCCATAACCAGATATTGTCCGTTATTAAAATCGTACGAAGTTCCTTTTGGTTTAATATCCCAGGAAGCATTTACCGATGCATGTTTAAATCTCACTAAATCTTTAGCCAGAGCGTCTCTTCCTTCATTCATTGGCCAATAGCCTGCAAGATTAGCTTCGTTACCAATTAATTTAGCATACATTTTTGCATACGAATCTTCTCTGGTCAGTGTTTTATTCCATAAACGAAGATCATGTACGTTTCCTTTAAACGTATTTCCTCCTACTACCAAGGCATTATTATTGGCAAATTGAACATTGGCCTTACCGCCTTTTGAAGCAATTTCGGTATCATCTTCAAAAATTCTGTGATCACCGCTGCTGCTGTCATATGTAAAAGTATAATGATGAAACAGGTTGTCTTTTTTCACACTTCCCTGTACAGTAATATCACCTAAAGTAAAAGAAATATTTCCGTTGCTTAATCCGATGTTTAAACCGCCGTCCTGCGAAACGATATATGTTCCGGAAGTGGTCTGGGTTTCGTTGTTCATCCAGAATTCAAGACTTAAATTTCCTGAACTAATTCCGGGATTATTAATTACCGCTGTATTGCCGCTTCCTTCGAAACGCAAACTTACATTGTGATCAATTTTTAATTGATTCGTCTGCCCTTTTATTTCGATTGTAGTTACTGACGGATTGTAAAATATGTTTTCGTTAAAACTAACTTTCAAATCATCGCCGGCACTTAAAATACCGTTTGTTGGCAGCGGTGTTCCAAATAACTGAGGCGCACTTAAATCAACAAGTCCTGATACAATTTCTGTTATAAATTCGGTGTCGTTTGTACAAGTACTTCTGGCTCTAATTTGGTAATTCCCATTAGATAATTTTAGAGCAGCCATATCAAAATTATACGTCAGACTTACTGCTGAACCTATGGATGAGATCTGCGTTTCATTATTACTTACAGCTTCATTATAAAATTCAGGAGTTGCGTAATACGTCTGCAGACGAACCCAGTTAGGGCTTGTTGCTAATTTATACTCAAGATCAATTTTCTTGAAACTTTTAAACTTAGTATTATATCCTGTCAGGTTTATTGCCAGCGGTTTAGTCGATCCGTCTGTATTAAAAGCTTTCTCTCTGTTGTAAACCCAGTTGTTCAAAGGTGCACTTACGACTACGCTTGAACATGACGGAATAAAACTTGCCGAAATAAATACTTCTGAACTTACATCTTCGCCGTCACACATAGACTGTAATCTGACTTTAATGTCTTTATATTCGTAAATATCTGAAATCGATTTACCTAAAGTAAGTTTGTAAATTACTTCTTTTCCGTAAGGCACATGTACGATCGTACCGTTTGGTTCAATGTTAATTAAGGCATTGTTTGGATTCGTTGTATTGTCTACCACTAATAAAAAGTTGGTATCAAGTCCTGCTGCGCTGTTGTTTGTTAGTTTCAATTCAAACTCAGCATTTTTATTTTCTGCAACATTAGTTACGTCATTATCGGTTACGACAATTTCAGGGACTTCTACTTTTTGAGTAGCAAAATTTAACGATTCACGTTTATCTTCAGGAAGCTCTGCAATTGTCTGAGCTGTATCGCTGTAAGTTGCTTTATTGTAAAAAATCGTTTTATCCTCTGTTTCATGCGGACAGGATGTTTTACCTCCCTGAGTGATAAATATAGGTCCGTTACCATCAAATGCATCGACTACATTTACACTTAAAAAGTTTGCCGGATCATTGTCTTTAATCGTATAACTTATATTAGTTGTAGTTGCTTGTTCTTTTGAAAGTGAAGAATTGATATCCTGCTGAAAAAATGCATTTGTAGTCGTGATAATCCCTACATTATTTACCGCGAAACCAAGCTTCCCTGTTAATGATTCATCGATGATAAGATTATACGAATAAGAATCTGTCTCTACAATACTGGTTTCGACACTTTGCGTATAAGATCCTAAACCTGAATCGAATGAAACATTTTTTTGAAAGTTTTCATCTAATAAACTTTTAATTTCATTAGACTGATTAAGCTGATTAGTCAGTTTTTGCTTGGCAACAGGGTCATCTACCTCATTATAAGCCGAATTAATTTTATTTCTAAGATTGTTTATAACCGTTGTCAAATTGGCTCTATTCGCATCCGGAGTATTTTTGGCTGCATATTTAGCTTTTTCGTTGTCTAAAATGATCTTTCTCCAGAGTCTGATTTTCTCTTTATATTGTTCCCGCTTATTTACATTTTCAGTTGAATTAGAATCCGGTCCGTTTAAGTTGTTTGTAATAAACAATTCATATTCCGGAATTAAAACGTTTAAAATATGTTTCTGCGAATACATAAAAGTAGTCGGGCTTGTACGATTATTAAACATTAAAGCCTTCTGCTTGCTTACATAAACCGGATTCGAAGTGGTACCCACATTTACATAATCACCATTTGGAATAGTACTAGAAGCTTCAACATTATCAAAAGATCCGTAAAAGATATTTTTGGAGTTCCCAATGTACAAATCACCATCTGAACCTACATAATCTGTGGCATCACTGGTTGAGATTGCTTTGTTAAACGTATAGGTACTCGTGATTGTTTTACCATCAGAAGAAGTATTGTTAAGACCAACACCGCTATCGGCGCCGTTTACTACTTCAGATTCTGTTTCCGGAGTAGGCACGATACCCCCGCTGATTACAAATTTGATTCCCGAATTGACATTTACATTCTGGGTAAATCCTTCCTGATGTGCAAGAGAAGTTTCAGAAGTAAACGAAATGCTCTGTCCTTTCTCGATTGTAGCAAAACTGTTCGATCCCGGAGGGTCCCTTAAAATTATGGCAGGAACGTCCGGAGCTTCCGTTACAAAAGTCTGGCTTCCGTCTGATGCACCTCCTAAAATAATTCCGGTATCATTAAAATTCTCAACCGGATAATCGACTTCGTTTAATCGGTATTTTAAACTGCTTTTGATCTCAAACGGCGCTGTAATCGAAGGTATTCCTGCCTTAAAAGCATACGTTAAAGTACTGCCATTTGTGGTAATCGTTTCTGAATCCTTCAAAGCCAGATTGTTTGTTCTTACCAGTTCGCCATCTGTAACCGGAACTTTTACTTCTACAGGCGTTCCTGAGTCGTTATTGATATAACGTTCAAAACGATTCATTACAATTTTATACGCCATAAACTGCGTGTAAATTGGTTTTGCAAAGTTTTCTGTAGATACTTTCGTACCGCCTGCATCAATGGTTTTATCCGAAGTCTGCTCTGTTACCTGCAATACCGGAGTCGATCTGTAGGTAAAACTTTTTTCGTAATGATACGGTGTTCCTGTCAGCGTTTTATCTACATTGTTTTCTGTGTATTTAAACTCAGGCGTTTTTACAGTTGGAATTTCAGCAAAATCAAATACTTCTGTAGTTCCTGCTTTTAATAAGAAAATATCCGGATTGGTTTTAATTTTAAAATCAGCCTCGTTCAGATTGTATTTTAAAGGCAGTACCGAAACTCTGTATTCTCCCGAAGCTGCATTGGTAGTAAAATTAAACTTGGTCAGATCTGAAACATTAGCCCCAACAGGCGCATATCCTAATGTAAAATTGGCTGTACCAATATTGTTTTTGGCACTGACTTCAAGATTCTTTGTAATTCCGGAGTCGATAATTGTTTTAAATACATAGTTTTCACCTCCAAAACCAATAACTTTCTCTGCTTCTACAGAACCTCCCACTACTTTACCTACTACGGTAACTCGGGTTGTGTCTATAAAATACACATCTTCATTAGAATCTTCAAAAAACTCTTTAAATTCACTTGTGGCTGCCGGAAAACGTCCGTTGTAATTAAATTGATGGCCGTCTTTTTTTACGGTGATGTAATGCTTCCCGATAGGAACACTTATATCAAAATAACCTTCATCATCAGTAACTACCGGAATGTTATTGGCATCGAGCACAATATTTCCGTCAATATATACATTAGCACCCGTTGTATAAATTCGGGCAAAACGATCTAAATAATCATCGGATTTATCTAAAGGAGTTCCGGCATCATTTTTCCAATATTCTCCTTTAGAATATTTTACGCCGTTTATTTCGTAATAATTGTATCCTTCATCCAAGATATTAGCACCGCCGCCAATCCATTCATCATTTTCAATGGCTTTTTCTATGCCGCCTTTAAAGGTCACATAAGATGGAAACACATCTCTGGAATCAAACAATACTCTTCCTTTAAAACTAAACGAAGACTGATCGATAAAATCAATTTTATTAACGACCTCTGACCCCTGTCCTAAATAAACCAACTGCTGGTTTGGCTCAAATTTATGCTGGCCGTACATAGGCGTAATGTTATACGATTCTCCTGTACCGGAATATTGTATGGCACTAATTTCGTAATTTCCTTTACTGTCCGTTACCCCCAGAATCCCCAGCTGAGAAGTCGTTGGATAATTCTCTACTGCCGAAGCCCATAAAACTTTATTGCTTTCTGTTGTATTAGTATCCCAAAGCTTACCGTGGTTCTCATTATAATTAAAACCGCTGCGGGATAAGTCATACGCATATCTTCCTACTTTTTCGTTGGCTCTCAGGTAACTTACCATTCTGGAATCGTTTCCGCTGATAAATCTCGAATAATCTGTTCTGATTACAGAAGGTTCTAATGCGGCTTTCCAGATTCTTATCTCGTCAACATAACTTGATTTTCCTCCTCCAACTTTAGCATTGTCCCAGGTTACACCCGAAAGTTTTGTGGTACCGTTTGGAATTACGGCTGCAAAATCGGCATACGTTTTATCAAACCCTTTAACTTCAGTTACGTAAGCCTGTGTAATTTGTCTTCCGTTAATGTATAATAAAGGCGTCTGATTATCATTGACTACTACACTAAAATGCACAAAAGAGGTATTAAATTCCGAAACCGGAACAAGAAGATCATTTCCTCTGGCATTTAAATTACCTGAAGGAAAATAATTCTTCAAAGTATATTTGTTACTGCCAATGGTTACATCCAGTGATTTAGCCGCCGGATTTAATTTTACAGTAACATCCAGATTATCAGCACTTTTTGTACTGGACAAATTAAACAATCGAATCGCTGTTTGTGAATCATTTGTATACCCTCCGTTTGGTTTTACCCAAGCCTGAAAAGTTGCAGCATTCGAAATTAGTGTACTTAAACCGCTTATATCCACAAAACCCGCAGCCGGTATATTCAATCCGCTTCCTTTGGCACTATCACTGCCGCTTGGTGTTGCTGTAACTACAACGTCTTTAACGGGATTTCCGCCTTTATAACTCACATTTCCCGTTACAACCGCTGTAGGATTTCTATACCCAATTCCGGTTATATACGTGCTGTATAATTGCGGCGTTGCGCTTACTCCCACGGCTTCTACCTTATATTCGTACAAAATGCCTCCTTCTACATATTTGTCTTCATACGTAGTTTCTGTAGGCGAAAGACCCACTACCAGATTATAAGGAAGATTTCCTGCCTCTGTATAAACCCTTCTGTAGATTTTAATGCTTTTTACCAAATTTTCATTGGCTCTTAAATTCCATGTAATTAAAACCTTATCGCCATAAAAACCTTTTGAAACACCAAAAGATTCTTCGGCAAATGTGCTGTATAAATACAAAATATCCCATGGAAAACGAATATCTGCAGGATTGTTAACCCTTGCTCCTGTTTTGTTTTGGCCCAAAAATGGAAGTCCAACCTGTATGTTGAAACCATTTTTTTTAATTGCCTGCGAAACGGGTACTATTCTGGCTCCTCCAATGTTATTTTGAGCATAGAGTCCCGCTCCCAGAACAAACATTCCGAGAACTGCAATTATTTTCTTCATAATTACAGCTTTATAATTTGATGATATAGTTTACACCATAGTTTATTGGGCGTGATTCTGTTGCAGTACCATCTGCCTGAGTTGTAAAGGTGTGATTGTGATTACCGCTATAACCTGATGGGATGTTTCTTCTTCCTATCGCATGACCTCCTCCATCAAAACCTCCATCTGCATTGCCTTGATCATATATATAAGTGCTCCACTCGGTATGGCTGTGCTCGCCATTTGTACTTGTTGTACCTGTGTGCGTATGGCTTTTATTAGCTGAATTTTGAACCGTATTTAGACTATTTGCTTGTATTTCTGCGGCATTAGATGTGTTAGCATTCTGTCCGGCCCCTCTTAAAAACATACCTCTTAAATCGGGTGCATTTGTTCCTACCATACCAATCAAAGTTTTAGCAGTTACTGGCAATGGCGCTCCATTACAAAGTACCCAGCCTTCCGGAGCTGCAGTACCAATAAAAGGCATAATTGAACCTGTTGGAACACCGTTATTAGCAGAAATAGCATACGGTACATGACGAAGTTTTTCATCTGAAATAACTTCAGAACCTTTTTCTATTCTTAAATAAGCTGCATTATTAGCAAACAAGCCGTTATTTACCGCCGTTGGGTCAATTACATCCGAAAAAACTCCAAATGCATCAGTTATTACATTTCTGTTAACTTTATAAATAGTCTGTTCAATACTTGAAGCATCCAGATAGTAAAGCGTAAATGTAAGAGTAATAGTCTGATTGGTTAAAGCAGTATTGTTCATATCTCTGGCAATTCCTTGTACGGCAATTCCCGACTGAGAAGCTGAACTTTGGGCGTAATTGGACATTGCTGCACAAAAAAGGCACAACACTAAAAGTAATTTTGATTTCATAGACATCATTTAAAAAATTAATAAATTGGAAGTAATTAAAGACCTTTCGCGTCTTATATATAAACGCCCGAAATTATTTTAAAAAAAAGGATTAAGTAAATAATCAGTAGAGACAAAAAGAGGACAAATTAGTAACTGTAAAAACATAAACAGTTAATTTACAAATACTTCAAAAAAGACACTTTGGGACAGCGTTTACAAAACGAAATTTTAAGGTAAAATTCTGCCGTTTTCTAATGCAGAAATACAGCGCAAACTCTTTCAATTTTTACAAATAGAAATTTCTGACAGGGTACCAAATGCTATTGGAAAGCTTTTTTTACAAATTTGTTTTTTAGTACCAAAACCGATTGTGAAACGCTATAAGAAAACTTTTATATTTGAAATTCAGAAGCCGTTAGTTTCAATAAATACAGCCGTTTGTTAAAGTTTTTCAAAGCAAAAACATTTATTTTTTTTAGTTTAGCGGCCTCTAAGCCCCCAGTCCAAAATGATTCTCTGTACAAAAAAAATTAGATACTTTTTTGTGTTATCTGCCTTTGTTTATTTTACACAATCCTATAAAACATCTCCTGCTGCAGAATCAATTAAGGATATCGAATCTATAATTATCAAAGAAAACAATGCTAAAAAAGATACTGCAGAACTCAAAAAACGGTTATCATTTTTAGAAAAATCTTTGGACACAAAATCACAAATCCTTTACAATGCACTGCTGGCCAACGGTTTTTCTGTATTTTTTGACAAAATAAACAATCGAAGCGAGCACCACTTTTTAAAATCAATTGAAGGAGCTAAAAAACTCAATGATCCCAGTCTGATTATCTGGACACAACTGAATTATTCAAAGTATTTATATTTCTACTGCCAGATCGATAAACTGACTCCAATTGTACTCAAAACAATGGAAGAATGCAGTCAAATTGATCCTTCGGAAATGATTTTACCCGATGAAACTTTTAAATTCTTTGGCTGGATAATGTCTACCGTCGAGGATGATTCTGCTATCAGTTATTATAAAAAGTCCATGCAGTATATGGAAAATCCTTCTACAGAATCTGCAGGTGTTTTAAATGCCATTGGCAACTGTTATTTCAGAAACGAAGATTTATCGAATGCCATGCGATGTTTTAATGAAGCTGAAGTCATTGCACTAAAAGTAGGTGACAGCGTAAGGTATGCAAAAATCTTAGGCGACAAAGCACTTGTTTATGAAAAAAAAGGAAATCTGAAAGATGCTGTGCGTCTTTTAAATCAGGATATTCGCTATTCTCAAAAATTCAAAATTGATAAAAATGAGATGTATGCTTCTATCTTATTAGCCAAAGTGCTTTTAAAACTGAAAGATACAACCGAAACTGAAAAAATTCTGGAAAGAGCCGGAAAAATTGCCGCATCAAAATCCTATTACAGAAGTTCATTAAAAGAAGTAATCGAATTAAAACTTAGTATTTTAAACGGAAAAAATCCTGAAAAAGAATTGCTCTTAAGACGTCAGCTGAAACAAATTGAAGAATATCTGCTGAAAACAAACGGAAATACCGTCCTGCAAAGATCCTACTGGCTTATTCAGAAGGAAAAATATGAAAATGACACTAAAAAGATCAGAACGCAGCTGGAACAAAGAGAAAAAATGACAAGTTTTTTTATTCTCATTTTAATCGCAACTATTGTATTAAGTCTGATTACGTATTATTCTTTAAACAGAAAATTAAAAGCAAAAAGAATAAAACTGGAAAATGACAGGCTCTTTTTTGAACAGAAACTCAATGATGCCAGTTCGAATATAAACACCTATGCCGAATATCTGAAAAATAAAAACCAGCAGATATCTATTTTGGAAAATGAACTGGAGGAAATTAAAAACTCGGCTCCGTTACCGTCAGAAGAAGAAAAAATAAAACTTGAAGAAATACTAAGTTCGCATCTTATGACAGATGAAAACTGGAATACCTTTAAAAGGGAATTTATAAAACAACATACCGGTTTCTATAATTCTGTAATGGAAAATTTTCCGGAGTTAAAAGAATCCAATCTTAAAATAATTATGCTCCAGAAATTAGATTATAACAATTACGAAATGTCTAATTTACTAGGTGTTACAATCGATGCTATCAAAAAAAGCAAACAGAGATTAAAGAAGAAATTAGGCGAAAGATACGATCTCTTGTTTGAAATTATTGACGATAAATAATTGTAGTTTAATAAACCATGGTTTAAAACCATTTTTCTGCGTCGGGGATTCAGAAATATTTCAAAAAAAACCTTAGCTAAATCCTTGACAAATAGACATTAACAGACCAAATAAAAATACCTGCTTTAAAATGCGGCTTGACAAATAATTAAGTACATTTGCTGCGATTATTTCAAAACAAATTTTTACCACTATTCCCCTTTTACTGAACATTTACTTTGAAAACAAAAGGTTATTTCTTTGCTGTTGTTTCTGCGGCAACTTATGGGCTTATACCCTTATTTATACTGCCTGTTAAATTAGAAAAATTTTCTATCGACGTTACCTTATTTTATAGGTTTCTTATTGCCGCCGCCTTTGTACTGGGAATCCTGATTTATAAAAAGGAACAAATAAAAATCAATAAAATCGAGTTGTCACTTTTCTCTTTACTGGGTATTCTTTTTGCTTTAAGTTCAGAGTTTCTTTTTCTGGCCTATGATTATCTTTCGGCTGGAATTGCTTCTACTATACTTTTTGTATATCCGGTGCTGGTTGCCTTGATTATGGCTTTTTTTTACGGCGAAAAAATAGGCAGGCTTACTATGATTTCTCTCTGTGTAGTACTTACGGGAATCTACATTCTGAGCATAAAACAAAACGCACTCGATATCAATTATACCGGACTGTTTATTGCCCTTTTAAGTGCTTTGTGCTACGCTGTGTATATTGTTAAAATAAACACAACGAAAATCAAAGCATCAGGATTTAAAATTACGTTTTATTCCCTGCTTTTTTCTTCAAGTTATTATTTAGTAAAAGCACTTGCATTAAAGCAGTCGTTAGTACTGCCATCATCAAAAATGCTGCTTAACATTACTCTGTTTGCTTTTATCACCTCTGTAATCTCTATTTTATCACTTGTTTTTGCTATAAAAAAGATCGGATCAACATCGGCATCCATTATGGGCGCTCTTGAACCTGTTGTAGCAGTTGGAATAAGTGTAGTGCTTTTTAGTGAACATCTTACCTGGAAATTAAGCATTGGCATCGTTTTTATTCTTCTGGGTGTCGTAATTAATATTATTGCCGACAGCAGGCAGGCTAAAAAATTAAATGAATGATTTTACAGAATTTCTGTTATTCATTCTCCATTATAAAAATAGCAATGTAACTTTACATCGCTATTCCTTTTTTAATCTGAATTATTGTTTTAAAACTTTAAGGTTTTTAAAATAACCCTCCGTTCCGGGTCCAACCCAAAGACCAATCGAACCGTTGTTTTTGGCACCATGTTTCATATCTAAAACCACAATCGAAGGCTGTTCATTATTGTTAAGATACAATCTGGCTTCTGATCCTTTTACAACAATCTTCATTTTAATCCATGAATCCATTTTCATATCGGCGTACGATTCATACTTTTCTGGCGCTTCCTTTCTCAATAAGTCAAACTTAAAATCCGGATAAGCAAAATATTGTACAGAATGATTTCTTCTAATCTGGTCTTCGCTTCTCCCGTTATCAGGACGGATGTAAATACTTTCAAACTTTGAATTATCCTGATTTATTCTAAATGCCAAACCTATAAATCCCCTCGCCCAATCCGGCGCATCCGGTAAAAATTTACTTAAAACATCGACCTCAATGGTTCCGTTTTCAAAATCGAAATCATTTAATTTGACAAAAGTCGGTTCGTCGAAAAGTTTAACCGACGGGTCCATTATTACCTTAATCGTCTCTTTACTGCCTGTTTTTACATTTTCAAAAGTGGCAAGTCCTGCTGTCAGTTTGCTTTTCTGTAATGAGATTTCCTGTCCGGTTGAAACAGCTGTCATAAATACAGTAAAAACGGCACTCAGAATTATATTCTTTTTCATCATGATTTAATTATTTAAATAGTATGAAGCAAAATTATTCTGAAGATGTTTTCTGTTTCCCGTAAAAACACACAAAGAAACAGTAATTTTGCACTATGGAAGTTTATTCTCTTTTTCAGGATCTCGATCTCAAATTCTACCATTGGGAAAAAGGCGTTTATGAGGCACATAAACACAACTTTTTTGAGTTTGTTTATATCCTTAAAGGCCAGGGAATTCAAACTATAAACAACAAACCGTATGCCTATAAAAAGGGTGATTTTTTCTTACTGATTCCAAACGATGTACATCACTTCGAGGTCAGCGAAGCAACAGATTTTCATGTGCTTCTTTTTAATAAAATCTATTTTAACAGGGAAAACATAAAACAGGATAAACTGATTGATTTCTCTATGATTTTCAAACATTTAGAATTTATTCTTTTAAATGCCGGATATATAAAGCAGCCCATTTTTACTGATTCTTCAGAAAGAGCTGTAATGGCGCTTCTTATGAATCACATGCAGTCTGAATATGAAAATAAAAACATATTTTTTGAAACCATTATTCAAAATACGGTGGTGCATATTTTATGTCTGACTGCCAGAAAGATCAGAGAAGAGGTTTTAGGAGAATTTCTGAATAATGGAGCGGACTCCAATATTACCGAGGTTATATTCTATATTCAGGACAACATTTATGATAACGAAAAAATCAAAGTTTCCAATCTGGCTTCCAGATTTAATAAATCCAGAAACCTTTTTGGATTATACTTCAAATCGAATACAGGATTCACTGCAAAAGAATATATCTTAAATTACAAATGTAATTTAGTTAAAAACAAACTGCTGTATACCAATCATTCTATCGGTGAAATCGCTTACAGTTTAGGTTTTACAGACGAAAATCATCTTAATAAATTTCTAAAAGCCCGGCTGGGTATGACGGCTTCGGCATTCAGGAAAATAAATTAAAAAACAGATTACTCTTTCGCAATCCGAATGATAAGGTGTGAAACTTCAAGTACAGAACGCGCAGGGCGGTTTTCTTCCGGCACATTTTTTATTTTGAAATTACACCAAAATCTGAATTACAGGATTAAATGCTTTTGAAGCCACAAGGACTTTCTGCCCTATTTTATATTCCTGTGCCTCATCTTCTGTGGCGATCACTTTTACGATCGTATTTCCCGATGAAACCTGAACAATATAAATCACGTCGCTTTTAGTAATGCTGATTATCTCTCCTGTTACCTGAAATTTACTGCTTATTTTTTGTTCCGAAAAAACGTGCTCAGGAGTTCCTTCTTTTATAATTTTTCCTTTATCAACCACAATAACTTTATCCGAAAGTTTAAAAATCTCTGCAATTGAATGACTTATCATAATGGTAGTCAAATTATATTTTTGATGAATTTTCAGAATATAATCCTGAAGTTTAAACCGCATGTCATCATCAAGCGCCGATAAAGGTTCGTCTAATAAAAGAAGCTTCGGTCTTCGTACAATTGCCCTTGCCAGTGCAACACGCTGTTTTTGCCCGCCTGATAAATTTTGCGGTCTGGTGTTTTGCAGCGACTGCAATTCCATTAAATCGATCAGCTCTGAAACTATTTCTTTCGAATCATTTTTTGATAAGGCAAATTCCAGATTTTCTTTTACTGTTAAATTAGGAAATAAAGCAAAATCCTGAAAAACAAAACCAATAGAACGTTTCTGAACATGAAGATGTATTTTTCTGTTAGAATCATCCCAAATTTCTTCTCCTATTTTTATAAAAGCTTTTTCTGCCCGTGTAAGTCCTGCTAATGTTCGCAGTATAGTTGTTTTTCCGGCTCCTGAATTTCCGTAAACAGCAACAAATTGTCCTTTCTCAATCGTCAGAGAAATATCCAAAGGCAGTTCGCCGTCTGCTGTCTGCAGCATTTTGTAAGCACTAATCTGTATCATTAATAAAGAATCGTTTTTCGGGATTTGTTATTGATAAGATGAACAACCAATAAAATAGTAAAAGAAAATACAAACAATATTCCGGCGTATATATTGGCATTATCGTAATTCATCGATTCAACTTCTTCGTAAATTGCAATCGAAACTACTTTTGTTTCTTCAGGAATACTTCCTCCCACCATCAAAACTACGCCAAATTCGCCTAGAGTATGGGCAAATGTCATAATAATTCCTGTAAATAACGAAGCACGAATATTAGGGAGTAAAATTTTAGTAAGGGTTGTAAATCTGGATTTCCCCAAAGTAAAAGACGCTTCCTGCAAAGCCGGTGAAAGGTTTTTTAATCCGGATAAAACAGGATTTACCATAAACGGCAGGCTGTATAATACAGATGCCGCTATTAATCCTTCAAAAGTAAAAACAAGTCTTACATCGAAATAATCAGATAAAAATTTCCCAAATGCATTTTCAGGACTAAAAGCTATTAAAAGATAAAATCCTAAAACAGAAGGCGGTAAAACTAAGGGCAGACTTATGAGCGCTTCAACAACGGCTTTTAAACGGAAACGGCTGTAACATAACCAATAACACAACGGCACCGAAACCACAAAAAGAATTAATGTGGTAATAAGCGCCAGTTTTGCCGTGAGCCATAAAGGATCTAAATTAATCATTGCGAGATAAGCTTACTTCGTTTGTTTTTATTAAGGCTGTAACGAGATCTTTTTCTTTTAAATCAAGTTGTTCGCAGGCATTTGTGGTAATAATGGATTTTAAAATCTGATCGTCCATCACCAAATTAATCTGACTGAGTATGACGCCTTTTTTTATGGATTCAATACGGCAGGGAATCTTGTTCTGAACACTGATTGCGGTATTTGCATCTTTAGAAATAATCACTTCTGTTTCTTTAAAGATAATTTTGACCGTGTTATTTTCTCTCAAATAATCTGATGTTTCGGGAGTATCTAAAACAATAGAAGAAAAAGCAAACTGATGCGATTTTACTTTTACCAGCGAAAGACCTTCATGCGACTGAATAGCGGTTATAATTCCTTTTAGTACATTCATTTCGCATTCGTATCATATCCGTAATATTTCAAAATAGCAGCTGCTTTTTTTGAAGATATAAAATCATAAAATTTCAAAGCACCGGCATTGCCTTTTCCGTGTTTTAAGATCACACAGCCTTGTTCTAAAGGAGAATGGCTTTTTTCCGGAATAATATAATACTTCCCGCCTTCCTTTTTCATATTTGGCATAAGAACAAGGGATAAAGCAGTAATACCAATATCGGCGTTTCCGGTTGTGATAAATTGGGCTGCCTGTGTAATATTGTCGCCAAAAACCAGTTTATTCTTTACTTTATCGTATATCTTGTAGAATTTTAGACTCTCGACTGCTTTTTCTCCATACGGCGCAACGGCAGGATTACCAATAGCTATTTTGCGGATTCCGGAATCTAACAGACTGTTTATTTTTGTTTTATTCGGGTCTGTTTTTTTGCTCCAGATCACCAGTTTTCCAACTGCATACTTTTTTACTTTCGAAGCGGTTAATTTATTGCTTTCGAGTTTATTTGGGTACTCCATATCTGCTGAAAAGAATAAATCAAAAGGAGCACCGTTGGAAATCTGTTCATAAAATTTTCCCGAAGCACCATACGTAATCTGCAGATTAATTCCCGGATTCTGCGCTTTAAAAACCGTATTCACCGAATCTAAAGCTGCTTTAAGATTTGCCGCCGCAACAATTGTAAATTTCTGTTGTGCATTTGCAGTTCCGGACAGCAGTAAAACTGCCGCTATCACTTTTATCATTCGTATGCTGCTCATTTTCTAATATTTTCTGTATCCGCTTTAAATTAAAGAATACTCTTAAGATTATAAAAGTAACAATTCTTATATTAGAAACAAAGCGAACCGCCGTCAGGATTGGTATTACATGAGGATTTCTACGATTTTTTGGATGCGATTAATTCTTTTACATATTCCATTTCCCTGTCATATCCGGAAAAATAATCTTTAATACGAGGCTGTACTTCGTAATCAGGCATTACTCCCCGCCCAAAAGGGATTTTATTCTCTTTGGGTTCTATTACGAATTTACATAACGGAATCCTTCCTGTAATTTTTGTATGCGGAAGTGTGAAACTAAGAAAACTGCCGCTTGAATTTCCGTAATAGCCTCCTCCCGTTTCTTCTCCAATGAATTTTGCCCGGGTATAGTTTTTTGCCAGTGCAGCAAACTCTGATCCACCGGAAAAAGTAAGCCCGGAAATCAAGATATACAAATCGCCTTTAAAGTTTTTTGCGTTTGGTTTTTCGCCTTCATAATGTCCTTTTTTGTTTAAATACCTGCCATCTTCAGCGAGATAAAAGTCTTCTTTTAATTCTGCAATTAGAGTATCTTTTTCATTTGCGTAATTGGTATGTTCCAAAAAGGAATAGGTAAATCCGGGAATTTCAACATAGTTGTATTTTTTATATTCCTGATTCGTCAGATAAGACAAAAAATGGTCTTCCATACCCTGTTCGCCGCCTTCATTTTTTCTGATATCTACAATGAGGTTCTTTATTTTTTGAGAAGAAATACTGTCGAATGCTTTTTCAAGAAAGGTCTGAAACCCTTTTCGTTTATCATTGTAACTACCAAGACTAAAGGTATTTACTGTAATGACTGCCGTTGAGGTTTTGGCATCTAATGAAAAATCGGATGCTTTACTAAATGTATAATTTGGAATTGATTTTTTAATTTCTTCATATAGTTTTGTAAAGTCTTTAAAATTGCATGAAGGCACATTTTCATACACCACTTTTTCACCATTCTCCGGATTTACAAGTTCCAGTTTATTAAATTTTGATTCCGGAAAATAGCGCGCGTAATATTTAGAAAACGAACCTTCGATCCAGCGGTATTTACTGGTCATATTAAATCCGTCGGCGGGTTCTATGTCCAGCATTTTTTTCATAATACTTTCTATAGATTCTCCATTTATCCCGGAGAGCACCAAGCCTTTTAGTTTAAATTCTTTAAAGTCATTTATAACATATATTTTTTTACCTAAAACCTTGATTCCAAAAGGCAGATACGTTCCTTTTTGTTTTAAATACGCTGTTATTTCATCCGAAATTTTGATGTTGCAATGCCCTTCTTTGGTAAACGAAACTACAGGAGCCAGAATCCGGTAGAATTCCAGCGCATTCATAGGTTTTGTTATCTTGCTTTTTTGAAGGCTGCAAATACTGTCAAATTGTGTTCTGGAATTGTACCAAAGACCAATTCTGGTTTCATAATACGCATTTTGCAGTAAATTAAAATCTGACAAAAGATCCTTAACCGGAATCTTTTTGAGTGTATTTGAAACTTTTTGAACTTCAATTGTATATTTCCCTGTCTGCGGATTTGATTTTTCATCAAGCGGTTTAATTCCTATTGTAAACTCAGCTGTTTTATCAGGAGAAAACAAAATTTTCTCAGGCCCCGTTGTACCGTTTGGAGAGTCAACTTCAGCCAGTAATTTCGCGTCGCTGCCAGTAAGCGAAACAACCAGATCGATTCCCTGCTGCTGTACGTTTATGGTATAATACGTGTTTTCAGTAAGACTGATGGTAAAGAAATGTTCTTCATTTTTTCTTATCTCAAGATTTTCAATAAGATGGTTTAGTTTGACCGTTTCCTTTTTCTGTTGTGCTTTTGCAGAAATAAAAAGACATACTGCCAAAAATATCAAAAAAAATATCTTTTTCATTTTAGATGCAATTAGGAAAACCCAAATGTACAATGCTTTAGCGAAAGGTTATTGTACAATATTGCAGCTTTATGTTCTTAAGATATTTTATACTGCGATGGCGTTACGCCCGTAAATTCTTTAAATTTCCGGCAAAAATGGGCTGTATCATAAAATCCGCTTTCAATTGCCGCGTCGCCTAATTCAAGACCTTCGTTCAGGAGAATCTTTGATTTTTCGATTCGTTTTAAAATGATATAATTGTTTGGAGTCAGTCCCGTTTCATGTTTAAACAAGCGCAGAAATTTATATTTGTCAAGCCCAAAACTTTTTGCGGATTCTTGGAGTGAAAACTTCTCGCCTATTCTGTCTTCTAAAAATCTTGAAAACAAATTGATTTCGGCATTTTTAAACATTTTATTTTTTCCCCATCGCTGTATCAGTTTTTCTAAGATGGTGAGTAATATCTTTTCAACATTAATTTCACTATTACCGAAATTTTGAGATAAGAAATAAAAATCCCAAAACAGCTGCTCATCGTAAACGATTTTCTCATCAAAGAAAACCTCGTTGTTATTGTTGAGCCTTTTCATAACATCCGGTGCGATGTAAAAGGTAAAAAAGGAATTTCCGGTTTTTCCGTCGCAGGGCGTTGCATGCACCTCATACGGATTGGTAATCGATAAGGTTCCTGCCGGAGCATGTAAATGTTTATCTGTAAGCTTAGTATCGAAAGTATGTTTTAAAATCAGCGCAATATTAAACGTATCATGTGTATGATATGGAAAACTAACTGTATTGTTCTGAGCATTTAAGAGCTCAAGACCATCCAGTATTGGAAGTTTATGATAGGTATTACTATTTTTCACAGCTGCCGGAATTGTATCTGTACTTCTCTGCTAAAGTAAAGAAAAAAACGAAGCCGCCTGGTACAATTCAGCCCCAGATTTCCACTTTAAATCTGTATCCATAAAAATAACGATTTCTGTATCTGTATCTATTTTTAACATCCCTTTAATTTTGCAGAAAAAAGATATGGAAACAAAAACTCAAAATTTAATACAATTAAAATTTAGAGAAGTATATGTGTTCGATATTAACAGCCTTCAGGATATATTTCACCAGTACTCGCACAAAAATGATTCAAAAAAAACATCCTTTGGAATTCCGTTTTTACTATGTCAACAAGAGAATAAAATAATTGCATTTGCCAGTCTGGTTCTTGATAAGGATCACAATGTAAACTATGCAATTTTTGAAAACGGCGCTTTAAATGCAGATGAAAAAACCGAATTTACAAACTACATATCCTATTTTCTTAAGAAAAAAAGAAATGATAATTTTAGTGATGCGAAACAGCTCAAAGAAAGCAGTAATTGTATAGCTGAATGGCTTGAACTTAATTAGTCAAAGATCAAAATGAAAAAAACGGAAACATTATACTTAAAGGTTGCTAAAATTATCGAAGACCAGATTCACAATGAGACTTTGCTGATTGGTGATAAACTGCCCTCGGTACGAAGTGCGCATACGCTTTATAATGTTAGTTTAAATACTATAAAATTAGCTTACCTGGAACTGGAGAGCCGGTCAATGATTGAATCCCGTCCCAAAATGGGATTTTTTGTGAGTAAAAGTTCGCAGCGAAATTTAGAGCTGCCCAGCGTTGCTACAATTAATCAGGAAGAAACCAAAAATACTCCCGAAGATTTAATTGATAAAGTTTTTGGCACTCTTAATCAGTCAGATGTGACTCAATTTGCATTGGGTATTCCCGGAAAAAACTTTCTGCCGTTAACAAAACTGAACAAAAGTATTATTACCACCGTACGAAACAGAAATGATGCAGGGACTTCGTATGAGCCGGTACAGGGTACAGAAGATTTACGACGGGCCATTGCAAAATGGTCATTAGTAATGGAAGGCAAAATTACCGAAGACGATCTTGTAATTACGTCCGGTGCAATGAGTGCTGTTTATAATGCTTTAATGGCAGTGACTTCTCCCGGAGACAGCGTTGCCGTAGAAAGTCCGGCGTATTTTGGAATACTTCAGGCCATTAAAATGTTAGGGCTAAAAGCAGTTGAAATTCCAACACATCCGTTGTACGGACTCGATTTGGATGCATTAAAAAAAGTGATGCCCGAAATAACGGCTTGCTGTATTGTAAGTAATTTTAACAATCCGATGGGTTTTCAAATGCCCGATGAAAATAAAAAAGAATTAGTCAAAATGATAACTGCTTATAATATTCCTTTAATTGAAGATGATATTTACGGCAATCTTTATTTTGGCACTGAACGTCCTAAACCTTGTAAATTTTATGATGAAGAAGGTCTTGTACTATGGATAGGATCTGTTTCAAAAACACTTGCACCGGGATATAGAGTCGGCTGGATTGCTCCGGGTAAATTTAAAAATAAAATAATTCGTCAGAAACTGGTTCAAACCGTCTGCAGTCCTTCTTTATATTCTGATGTAATTACAGATTTTTTAGAACACGGCCGCTACGATCATCATTTAAGGAACTTCAGAAACAAACTTTATACTAACTTTCTGCAGATAAATCGTGCCGTTGAATCTTACTTTCCTGATAATACAAAAATATCACAGCCAAAAGGAGGTTTCATGTTATGGCTGGAACTGGATCAGCGAATTTCTACAACAGATTTATTTAATAAAGCTTTAGCACAAAAAATCAATTTTGCTCCCGGCAGAATTTTTTCGCAATACAACCAGTATAATAATTGCATGAGACTTACTTATGCTCTTGAGTGGAATGAACGTGTAGAAGACAGTATTAAAAAATTAGGCAAAATAGTTAAAAACAGCATTTAATAAAATTATGGAATACAAGAATAATCCGGACAAACCGGAAATAGTAACCTACAATACTAAATATCAAAAAGCATTTAAAGATTTAAATATAGAATGGATTGCTGCTTATTTTGAAATTGAACCCAGTGATCTAAAAGCTTTAGATCATCCTCAGGAATACATTATTGATAAAGGAGGTGAAATTTTTTCGGCAATTTTAAACGACGAAGTTGTTGGGGTTTGTGCCATGCTGAAAAGTGAACATACAGATTTTGATTACGAATTGGTAAAAATGGCGGTAAGTCCAAAAGCACAAGGAAAAGGCGCCGGATTTTTACTGGCACAAAATGCCATAAAATGGGCAGCAGCACAGGGTGCCTCAAAAATTTACCTGGAAAGCAATACCAAACTTGGACCGGCAATTAAACTATACGAAAAGTTAGGTTTTAAAGAGATAAAAGGCATTTCTTCTCCTTACAAAAGAGTCGATATACAAATGGTCTTACATATAAATGATTAGCCAAAACACGAAATCCCACAGCATAATAAAGCAAAAGCCCCGATTTATTAAAATCAGGGGCTTTTAAATGTTCTTTTTTAAAACGTTAGCGCCAGCCTAATTCCGGAGCTACATGTTCCAGAATAGAAGATAATATGTGCACATTATAATCAACACCCAGGGTGTTAGGAATAGTCAGCAACACGGTATCTGCTTCTTTGATGGCTTCGTCTTCGGCGAGTTCTTTTATTAATTTATCCGGTTCGGCGGCATAACTTTTTCCAAAGACTGCCCTTTTCTCTGGTTCAATATATCCAAAACTATCTGAGCCTTTGCCTTGTCCGCCAAAATAGTATCGGTCCTGCTCGTTGACAATTGCAAAAATCGAACGGCTTACAGAAACCCTTGGTTCACGATCATGCCCGGCTTTCTTCCAGGCTTCTTTATACAATCGTATCTGCTCTGCCTGCTGGATATGAAAAGGTTTCCCGCTTTCGTCAAACTTGAGAGTTGAACTCTGCAGGTGCATACCATTTTCGGCAGCCCAGACAGCGGTTGCGTTAGATCCTGCTCCCCACCAGATTCGATCTCTTAATCCTTCAGAATGCGGCTCGACACGAAGCAATCCCGGCGGATTCGGGAACATCGGATACGGATTCGGCTCTGCAAATCCTTCTCCTTTTAATCCTTCTAAAAAATCTAATGCTTTTTTGCGTCCCATGTCGGCATCGGTTTCACCTTTCTCTGGTTCATAACCAAAATAACTCCAGCCGTCAATAACCTGCTCCGGTGATCCTCTGCTGATTCCAAGCTGCAAACGTCCTCCTGAAATCAGATCGGCTGCACCGGCATCTTCCAGCATATACAACGGATTTTCATACCGCATATCGATTACACCTGTCCCTATTTCAATTTTGCTTGTTTTGGCACCAATGGCCGAAAGTAAAGGGAAAGGCGACGCCAGCTGCTGCGCAAAATGATGTACACGAAAATAAGCTCCGTCTACTCCTATTTCTTCTGCAGCCACAGCCAGATCAATCGATTGGAGTAATGTATCTCCCGCTGTACGAGTTTGGTAGGACGGATTATTGGACCAATGCCCAAATGATAAAAATCCTATCTTCTTCATAAATGGCTTAATTTTTTTACTCTTCCAAATATACGCATCATAACCGAGTAATATGGCATTTTTGCCGATAATATAAGACTGTAAAGTTTGAATGCTATTATGTAACAAATGATTCGTACAAAGAAGGTAAATTTGAAATGCTTTACTAAAAATTGATCATTATGAAAAATTTTCTAATCCTATTACTTTCAATTTTCTTTTTTTCCTGTCAGCAGAAAGAAAACAAAAATACAGCTGTTCCTGTGACCGAATCTCCATCTCCTGCCAAAAAGGAAATGAAAGAAAATAAACAAATGGGTGATACTATTTTTATGAATTACAAGAATGAAAATGGTTTATTTACAGCAGAAGGTTTAGTCGATTCTATCCAATCTCACGTTTATATCAAATTTAAAAATGAATACCCCGCCAAACTGAACGGAAAGATTATTCCGGAGCCGGGTTTAGGGAACATTCGTTTTAACCAAATTATCTTTCCGGATAAAACCTCAGACGGACCTTTTGGTATTGAACTGAAAACCAATATTGAACAAAAAGGAGATTACATTTTGGTTATTGGCCACTCGCAAATGGCTGACGGTAAATACTGGGGTAAATTTAAAGTTGAAATTGAAAATAAAAAAAGAGAGACCGGGAACTGAGAGAATATTTTACCAAATAGAATATCGTATCAAACTTTGACTAAGCTTTTACATCCATCTGTAATCTGCATACAATCTTCTGTAATCTGCAAACCTCTGATCATGCCTTTTCTTATGAAATTTGCATTCAAATAAAATTATACAAGATGAAACAGATAAAATTAGGAAATCAGGGATTAATCATTCCGCCAATAGGTTTGGGATGTATGGGAATGACCGGTTTTGAAGAAGGAAACATGTACGGTCCCGCAGATGAGAAAGAAGCAATACAAACCATCCACCGTTCGCTCGAACTGGGAGGTAATTTTCTCGATACGGCTGATTTGTACGGTCCTTTAAAAAACGAACAGCTGATTGCAAAAGCCATAGGAAATGAACGTGACAAGTACATTCTGGCAACAAAATTTGGCTGGGAAATCGATGACAATAACAAAATAACCTGGGCCATTAACGGAAGCAGAAACTATATCAAAAAAGCGGTAGAACGTTCACTAAAAAATTTGAATACCGATTATATCGATCTGTATTACATGCACCGTCTGGACAAAAACACACCGATAGAAGAAACGGTTGATGCCATGAGCGATCTGGTTAAGGAAGGAAAAGTGAAATACATCGGACTTTCGGAAGTGTCATCTGAAACTATTAAAAAAGCACACAATGTTCATCCCATAACAGCCGTTCAAAGCGAATATTCTTTATTTGAAAGAACCGCAGAAGAAAAAGGCGTATTAAAAACACTGGAAGAACTAAAAATTAGTTTTGTGGCTTATTCTCCTCTGGGACGCGGCTTTTTATCAGGAGAGATTCGTTCAATAGATGATCTTCCCGAAAATGATTTCCGAAGAGCAATTCCGCGTTTTCAGGAAAACTATTTCCATAAAAATATTGAACTGGTGAAAGCGGTCGAAAAAATGGCCGAAGAAAAAAATGTAACGTCATCACAGCTTGCTCTTGCATGGATCATCAATAAAGGAATTGTACCTATTCCGGGAACCAAACGCAGAAAGTATCTGGAACAGAATATCGCTACTGCCAATATAGAACTGACTCCGAATGACATTCAAAAACTGGAAAGTATCGTACCTTTGGGAACAGATACCGGAGCTCCGTATGATGAATTTAGTATGGGACTCTTAGACTACTAAAAGAACTAAACTTAAAAAGACGCTGTTATGAATACCATTGCCTCTGTATCTGCTTTTCACCGCCTGCTCTCTCTTCCGGAGCCCAAACATCCTATGGTAAGTGTTATAAACTTATCCGAAAGTGTTTTTCTGGATGATGAAATCTGGAAAGGTTTCGTCAATAAATTCTATTGCGTTGCTTTAAAGAGAGATGCAAAAGGAAAAATCAAATACGGTCAGGGACATTATGATTATGACAAAGGCGTACTCAGTTTTACTGCACCCAATCAGGTGCAGTATCTCGATCTTCAAAATGTAGAGTGCGGAGCGGGTTATTTACTGATATTCCACGAAGATTTTCTTCTGAAACATCCGCTGTCACAAAGGATATTTGATTTTGGCTTTTTCTCTTATGCCGTAAACGAAGCACTGCATCTATCTGAACAGGAAGAAAACTATCTGATCGAAATTCTGGACCGTATCGACAAAGAATGCCAGCATATCGACCGCCATACCCAGGAGATTATTTTGTCGCAGATTGATCTGCTTTTAAATTATTCAAGCCGTTTTTACGAGAGACAGTTTATAACCCGTAAAAGTAACAGTCATGCACTGCTAACAAAATTTGAAAGGTTTATAAATGAGTATTATACTAATGAAAGTACTGCCGAAAAAGGTCTTTTAAGCGTTAGTTTAATTGCCGAAGCCCTCAATCTTTCACCAAATTATTTAAGTGATTTCCTCAAAATTCATACAGGACGGAATACAAAAGAACATATTTATGAAAAACTGATTAATAAAGCGAAAGAAAAACTATCCGCAACCGAGTTAACGGTCAGCGAGATTGCCTACAATCTTGGTTTTGAACATCCGCAGTCTTTCAGTACGCTTTTTAAAAAACGTACACAAATGGCACCTTTGGAATTTCGGGAAAAGATCAGAAATAATTAATTCAAATAAAAGATTGATAATCAGCGATTAAATCTTTAATTTATAAATATTGTAGTTAAAAATTGTTTCTAATTCTGTTTTTATATAATTTTGTATCGATTATTACAAAATAAAACAAAATGCGCGGACGCCCGACTATTTACGAAGATTCTAATATTATAAAAAAAGCACAGGAACTTTTTTGGCAGAAAGGCTACAACGCGACCTCTTTAAGCGATTTACAAAAAGCAACCGGTGCAGGCGCAGGAAGTTTTTACAACACCTTTAAAGGAGGAAAAAAAGAGGTTTTTAAAAAAGCTGTTCAGGAACGCAGACTTGCTTTTGAGTCTTTTAAAAACGAATTAAACAGAAGTGAATCTCCATTAGAACTGATTAAAGATTTTTTTAGAAGTATTGCAGAAGCTGCTAAAAATGAGCATTTAAAAGGATGCATCATTGCCAATACGGTTGTAGAAATGACTTTTATAGACGAAGGTCTTGAAGCTGATGCGGTTGAAATTTTAAAAGAAGTCGAACAAATGTTTACTGAAGTTATAAAAGACGAACAAACAAAAGGCCGTATAAAAACACAAACTGCTCCCGACATTCTCGGAAAATATCTTATCACGTTTTGGTGCGGGCTTAATACGCTGCGCAGAATGTATCCCGACAAAAATGTCTTAAAAAATCAGATCGAAATGCAATTAGCTGTTATCAGCTAATTTTTTTGACCATTTATGTATCAATCATTACAAAAATAAGTATAAAAAAAATGGATTTAAAATTAGAAGGAAAAACAGCTTTTATAAGCGGTTCGACACAAGGAATTGGTTTTGCAATTGCAAAGCAGTTACTGGCTGAAAAAGCAGCTGTCATTATTAACGGAAGAAACGAAGAAAAAATAAATGAAGCGGTTATAAAACTACGAACAGAATTTCCTAATGCTGAAATATCCGGAATAAAAGCCGATTTCGAAAAAAAAGAGGAAGTCAGTAAATTAGCAGATCAGCTTTCTGACATTGACATTCTGATTAATAATGTTGGAGTTTTTGATTTAAGAAACTTCGAAGATCTTGAAGATGAAGACTGGTATAAAATTTTTGAAATCAATGTAATGAGTTCTGTCAGACTTTCGAAGAAACTATTACCGCAGATGTTACAGAAAAAATCAGGAAGAATTGTTTTTATAAGCAGTGAATCAGGCGTAAACATTCCCGGAAATATGATTCATTACGGAATGACAAAAGCCGCTATGACAGCTGTCGCAAATGGCTTATCTAAACTAACAATCGGAACCGAAGTCACTGTAAATACAATCCTGGGCGGACCAACCTACTCTGACGGCGCGGCTTCGGCTATAGAACAAATTGCCTCGATGCAGCAGATTGAGACGGAACAAATGAAAAACATTATTATGCAGCAGACAAATCCGCATTCTTTACTGCAGCGTTTTATAGATCCGTCTGAGATTGCCTCGCTTGCCGCTTATCTTGCAAGTCCGCTGTCATTAGCCACAAACGGAGCTTCACTAAGAGCTGACGGAGGTGTTTTACGAACAGTTTAGGACAAATCTTCAGTATTTAAAAAAGGGGTTTCAATTAAGAATTCGATTACTATAAAAACAGAAAGAGATTATCCCTTTTGCTAAAATGGAAAAGTTCTTTAAAGAGAATTTGAAGTAAAAATATGATGCCTTTCTAAAAAGAGTTTCCTAAACAGGAAGCTCTTTCTTTTTATTACGGAGTCAAATTCTTATTACTGTCAAATTTCTTGATTTTTCATACGAAATTACAGCGTATTTAAGCACTGGAAATTCTCGTTAAAAATGTTTACTATTTCGTTTTAACAAGTATTTATTTTTATATTTTTGAAGCAATATTTCTTAATTTTTTGAAAATTTTAAAACCTAACCATTTATATATGAAAATAAAACTACTTTTATTACTATTATTAACAGTTTCAATAAATTTTTACGGACAGACCGGATTTGAAGAAAGCATAGCTATAGGAAGTCCTCATGCTACTTACCGGCCTCAATTGGTTAAAGCAGCAGATCTTGATGGTGACAATGATCTTGATGTCATCACTTTTGGAAATCAACAGCTAAACTGGTATGAAAATGCTGACGGTAAAGGAAGCTTTGAAAAAAAGAAAACTATTGCCGCAACAAATGGAAGTGCGGGAGCTTTATATACCTTCGACTTTGATAAAGACGGAGACATGGATATATTAGTTTCTGTGTCAAACAAACTTACTATTTACAAAAACAATGGCTCAGGAAATTTCACAGCTGCGCAATCATTTACACTTGGTTCACGAGATTTAAACCCCGCTGTACTAACAGATATTGATGGTGACGGTACTATAGACATTCTCTGTTATTACAGTAACAATGTTCCCACTGTTACGCAGCCTAAACTTGTATGGTTCAAAAACGACGGTACAGGAAATTTTGGACAAGAACAAGTAATTACAAGCAATCGTGATGACTTACTTTTAGCGTCAGCCCTAAGTGCAGACGATCTCGATGGCGATGGAGATCAGGATATTATCATTGGCTACAGAGATTACAGCAAAATTGCCTGGCTTAAAAACCTAGATGGAAAAGGTACTTACAGCGCACCGCAGATAATAACAATGTCTGCACGCGGATTGACTTCTATTACAACTGCAGATATCGATCATGATGGAGATAAGGATGTAATTGTCTCATCAGCATCTAAAAACCAGGTGTTGTGGTATAAAAATATTGATGGCTTAGGAACTTTTGACAGCGAAATTATTATTACATCTGATGTTACTGAAAGCCAGAAAGTTTTAGTAACTGATATCAATAATGATACTAAAGTTGATGTTGTATATACAGCTAAAAATGAAATTGGATGGATGAACAACGCTGCAGGTACAGGCAATTTAAGCGCGAAGCAGGTAATTACCAATACCGCTTTTGGCGTAAAAGATGTAGTAATGGCCGATATTGACGGAGACGGAATAAAGGACTTGATTTCAGCGTCTGAGGATGATGATAAAGTCGCCTGGTACAAACATGACGGAAATGGTAATTTTGGAAGACAGGAAATAATTGCCAGAAGAATTCAAAACCCAACCCACGTTTATTCAGGAGATTTTGACGGCGACAATGATATCGATCTGCTAGTAAATTCAAAAGACGATGCTAAACTGGCATGGCTTGAAAACACAGATGGTCTGGGTTTTTATGGTAAACAGCACATTATTACCGAAAGTGTTACTTCTGGAAATATTACACCTTATGCATATCCTGCAGATCTTGACGGAGACGGCGATCTGGATATTATTTGTACCAATAAATCGGTGCTGTTTTGGTATGAAAACGATGGACTGGGAAATTTTAATATACAACATGTCATTAACAGTAAAAGCTCGCCAACCATTATTCGGGCTAAAGACATAGATGGCGATGGTGATATGGATATAATTTGCGGTGTATACGAATCAGCCAAAATTTCATGGTATAAAAATGACTCAAAAGGAAACTTTGGTCCTGAATTAATAATCGCAGATACACAAAATAATAACAGTTCGCTGACCTCGATGGAAATAGCTGATATGGATGGTGATAATAATCCGGATATTATTGCATCAGAATTTAGCAGAGACACTTACTTCTACCGAAACAAAAATGGATTAGGAGATTTTGAGCTCGTATATAACTCTGTTTTCAGCAAACTGCAAGCTGTCTATCCCGCCGATGTTGATGGAGATGGTGATAACGACATTGTTGGGGTAAGCGCTCAGGGCGGAAGACCTTTTGATTCCGTTATCTGGTATGAGAACACTACCGGAAAGGGCGATTTTATGAGTAAACACGATATCACAGAGGAAACAATAGAAGGCAAAGCAATACATGCAGCAGATATTGATAATGATGGTGATATAGATGTATTTACAGTTTCCGGTAATTCGAGAACATCAAGTGTACTTACACTATTTGAAAATGACGGAAAAGGTTCTTTTGCAGCAGGAAAAATAATTCATGAAATCTCAGATTACTTTGTCGGCCAGGATGTTAAAACTGCCGATGTCGATAACGACGGGGATCTTGATATTTTAACAGTCTTTGGTTACGGTTGGACAATTGGCAAAGTTTCTGTTTTTGAGAATTTAGGTCCTTTGCGCAATACCATACAAGGAAAAGTTCTTATTGATGCTGATTCTAATGGATGCTCTGCTGACGATGTAAAAGGAAGTAACCTTATGGTTATTTCAAATAACGGAAGCAATAGTTTTGCCACTTTTACAGATCAAAACGGTGTCTATTTTACAGCAGCAAACGAAGGGGATTTTACCACAGCCATTACCTCAAAACTGCCGGACTATTTTGTTTCCAATCCAACATCGCATACATTTAGTTTGTCAGGAGCAAACAACAACTATTCAGCCGATTTTTGCATCGCTCCTATTGGCCAGATAAACGACCTTACTATTAGTTTGTATCCGGCCATTAATGAACCTCGTCCGGGCTTTGGCACTAAATACCGCATCGTATATCGAAATAATGGTACAACAACAACAAACGGTACTGTAAAATTTGAATACGATAAGGACAAACTAAGTTTCATAAATGCTACAGAAGATATTTCTGCACAGAATGCCGGTACATTGTCTTTTGATTTTAAAAATTTAAAACCTTTTGAAACCAAAACTATCGATGTAAACTTCACCGTTTTTGCACCGCCAGCAGTCAATATCAATGAACAGCTTGTTTCGACTGTAACTGTAATTCCTGATTCTGGAGAAGATCAGACAGAAAAAGATAATACGTTTACATTGAACCAAAAAGTAATAGGTTCGTATGATCCAAACGACATTAACTGTCTTGAAGGAAGTCAGGTATTACTGGAAAATTCCGGCGAATTTCTTCATTATATTATCCGTTTTCAAAATACAGGTACTGCAAGTGCTATAAATGTCAGAGTACAAAACATCCTGGACAATAAACTGGACTGGACTTCTATGCAGCTCGAAAGTATGAGTCACAGCGGTAAAGTTGAGATTAAAGATGGTAAAGAAATTAAATTTATTTTTGATAACATCCATCTTCCTGACAACAAAACAAATGAACCCGATTCACATGGTTTTATTACCTATAAAATTAAACCGTTAAAAAATGTCGCAGCTGGCGATATTGTAAAAAACACAGCAGATATTTATTTCGATTTCAATCCTAAAATTGTCACAAATACTGCTTCTACATTATTTACCAGCACATTATCTGTTTCTGAAAACCATGCAGATCAATATAAAGTTTACCCAAGCCCAACAGCTGGTCTGGTAAATATTCAGGCAAACACAAAAATTGAAAAAGTTTCGGTAATTGATGTTAACGGAAAATTAGTTAAAGAATTTGAAAATACTGTCCCTGCATTATCTTTTCAATTAGATTTGGCACATTTGGCAAAGGGTGTTTATTTCCTTAAAATCAAATCAGAAAAAGGAAGTATTAACAGAAAAATAATTAAAAAATAGTATCAAAAATCACACATCAAGAATGCTAAATCTTTCGGTTTAGCATTTTTTTTATTCATTTTTATTCATTCCTTTCTTCTGAAAAACAGGCGTCTTATTTGTCCGTGATTTATAAAAATGAGAGAGATGGCTTTCATCGAAAAAACCAAATTCTTCTGCTATTTCCTTTATGGTCTGACTGCCGGATTTCAGTCTTTTGTTAATCAAAGCTATTTTATATTCGCTTGTGTAATCCTGAAAACGCATTCCGAAATTACGTTTAAAGTACGTTCCAAAATAACTTTCGGCAATGTTAAACAAATCTGCGATTACTTTAATTCGCAGTTTTTCGGGAAAATAAATATTCTGGTGTATATACGAAACCAGTAATTTATCCTGCGACTGGCTGCTTTCAAACGGTATATCTTTTATAGGAAGGTTTTCTTCAATAAGTCCGAATAAGGAAAGGATCTGGTGAAAAACAAACAACGAACCCGAAGCTTTTTTTCTGGGATGAAAGCTTTGTATGTTTTTCATAGTAGTCCTGAATAACGCATTATTAGGTTCATCGATAAAAAGCCTCATTTCTTTTAAAAGTCTGTTTCTCATAATCCTTTCAGAAATCTGTTTGAAGCCCTGTATCTGGCTGCTTTCCCATTTGGCAAAATAGTCATCGGTAAATTTAATGGCCGTAAAAGACGTTTTCTCATGAATATCAAACCAGTGTTCGTCTTCGCTTGAAATCAGGAAAAAGCTCCCTGATTCGTATTCCAGACTATGCCCGTTAAGCCAGTGCAGCCCTTTTCCTGAGAAAATATACATTAACTCGTAATAATTTTGGCTGTGCATCGGAAACTCAAAAACTTCGGCCTCAAAATCCAAAATCTGCAAGTCTTCAAACTGCTTAAACTTTGCCATATTGAATTGTTTTAAAACTATAGTAATTCTACATAAAGATATAGGATTTCTACAGTAAAACTATCATTAACCGCCATTACTTTTGAAATAAAATAAAGATCGTTGATTTTAAACAATACCACAAAAAATGGCCAATATAGCCCTGATAGTATTCTGCACTCTAGCGGGTATTATCTTTAAAAAATACAAACTTGTTCCTTTTGATGCTCACAAGGGTATAAACACTTTTATTCTTTATCTTGCTCTTCCGGCAGTTTCGCTCAAATACATTCCGAAAATCGCAGTGAGCAAAGATTTAATTTTTCCTATTTTATCTTCTGTAATAATCTGCGCGGGAAGTTATATTTTAATGTATGCTTACTGCAGATATAAGAAATATTCGAAACGCTCAAGAAGCAGTCTTGAAATTTCGAGTGGTTACAGCAATACTTCTTTTATAGGTTTTCCGCTCATTATGGCGTATTATGGCGAGAAACAACTGGAAACCGCTATTATCTGCGATCAAAGCATGTTCATTATTTTATCTACAATTGGGATTATAGGTGCTATGAAAAGCGGAAAAACAACAGAAAAGTTATCGACTCTTTTAATAGTCAAACGTTTTATTACTTTTCCTCCTGTTATTGGCTGTATACTTGCTCTTGCACTCTCGCAATTTTCATGGCTACAATATGCCGATCCTTTTTTTGATAAATTAACGGCAACAATTGGTCCACTTGCATTGTTCTCACTGGGACTGCAGCTAAATATTAAAGGCTGGAAAAGAAAAGCACCGCAAATTTCTATGGCAGTATTTTATAAATTACTCATTGCTCCTTTGCTTGTTCTTGCTGCCGCATTGCTTTTGGGCATTAAAGGAGATACTGCCAAAATAAGTATATTCGAAGCTTCTATGCCAACGCTTATTACGGCTTCTATTATAGCAGAACAATTTCATTTAAACAGCAGGCTCGTTAACCTTACCATTGGCATCAGTATACTGCTGGGTTTTGCTACAACGGCAGTATGGGCAGTTGCTCTGAACTTTTTGTTTTAGAAGATTTATTATTTAGTACTATTGATCATCTCCCAAATATGATCCAGGGTCAATAAGGTTTTTAAACGAGTGCCGCAGCTTAGATAAATCCATGTGCCCAGGGATTCTTCGGCTGCAAACATACACGTAATTTGAGAAATGTTTATGGTGTACTGCGTAAGATCGTCGGTTCTAAATTGTATGGTTTTCATAATATTACAAGGTATTTCGGGCTTAAAAATGCAGATAAAAACAATAAAAACAGATTCTTTTACGGTTTATACTACAGCCAAAGTTAGGCAATGAGGCAGATTTGTCTTTTAAATCCTATTTAAAATAATATTATTATTACTATAGAAAACCATTTAGAATTATAAGAAAAAACTATACTATTTTTCAGAATCAACATCTCATTATTAAGAAGATGTAAAATTAATTCCTTTTTGAGACAAATATATTCTAAAAAAAATCTTATTTTTAGCTCCCTCTTTTTTCTCTTAATTTCATAATAATAAATCTTAAATTTTAAAGTATGAAATGGTTTGCCGAATTAGAAACAAAGTTTAAGGATGCTTTTTTTAAAACGCTTCCCCCACAGAATCTCGTTAACCTGCAAAAAGGAAAAGAGCTTTATCTTTCAAGCCGGTTTGATGAAGCTTTGCTCTATTTAGACAATGCTGTAAATTCTGAATACGATCCCGCAGCTTACGAATTAAGGGCAAAATGTTTTCAAAATTTAAATTACCATTCTAAAGCAATTGAAGATTTTGACAAAGTAATCGAAGAAAATCCGCTGGAATTCTCGTATTATTACAGCCGGGCGGTTTCAAAAAATGCCGTATCGGATCTTGACGGTCAGATTGAAGATCTTCAAAACTGTATTCATTATTACAAAAAGAGTAAAAACATAGAGAATGCCATATTAAAAAAACTGGAAACAGATTTAATTACGGCTGGAAAATATCTGGAAAATGTGAGATACAATATTAGTTTATCTCCCAAAACACCTTATTTAGAAATAAAAAAACTTATTCGCGACTGTCTCTCTCAAATACGACATATCAGAATTACCAAAAATCTTCAAAAATAAACCGGTCCGATTATTCATTCTGCCGGGCAATCCAATCATAAATTTCGGTCTGTGCACATCTTTCTTCGGTAAAACCTGATACATTTAATTGATTATTTCCTGCGCTGTTTATCACTCGCATCTTCGTGTTATCTTCCAGTTGGAGCCGGACAATTGTATTGATTTCTGCAATATGTTTTTCGTCATGTACAGGAAACGCAACTTCTATTCGTCTGTTTAAATTTCGGCTTAACATATCGGCAGAAGATAAATAGATTTTTTCTTTTCCGTTATTTCCAAACTTGTAAATTCTCGAATGTTCCAGAAACATCCCAACAAGACGGTAGATTTTGATGTTTTCTGATACATTTTTTATTCCCGGCAGCAAAGTGCAGATACCTCGTACAATTAAAGTTACGGTTACTCCTGCCTGGCTGGCTTCGATAAGTTTCCTGATAATATCCTTTTCATCTACTCCGTTTACTTTTAGCAATACCGAGGCTTCCCTGCCTTCTTTTTTATTTTGTATTTCGTTATCAATTAATCCCAGTAATTCCTCTTTCATATTAAAACCAGCGGCCAGAATTTCTTTTGGCATGCCTGTTTGTTTCTTGGTTTTTAAAAAAGTAAAGATTTTTTTAAGATCGTCTGCGTATTTTTTTTCTGAAGAGAAAAAACCAAAATCAGAGTATACACCTGCCGTATTTTCATTAAAATTTCCGGTCGATAAATAGCAGTAATTTTTCTTGTTTCCGTATTTATCTTTCATGGTAACCATTGCAGCTTTGGCATGAACTTTTAAATTCGGCATACTTTGAATGATTTTAATTCCGGCATTTTTCATTTCACGCGACCAGAATAAATTGTTGTACTCATCAAAACGTGCTTTTACCTCAACAAAAACTGTTACCTTTTTTCCGTTTTTAGCAGCGCTTATCAAAGCATTTGCAATTAAGGACTGCGACGAAATACGGTATAAAGTAATTTTTATTTCCAGAACGTTTCGGTTAATTGCTGCCTGATTAAAAAACTGAAGTACGTAATAGTACGACTGATACGGAAAATGAAGCAGCTGATTCTGTTTCTCTATAACTTCAAAAATAGATTTGCTGCATTCAAACGGCAGATGTTTGAGTCCCGGATAATGTGTTCCCTGAAGATACGGTTTCACCGGATTTGGAAACTGAAATAAATCATACAAATTATGATGACTCCCGCCTTTTATCATTTCGCTATTGCGCAGCCGGAATACATTTTTGCAAACTGAAAGGGTTTCAGAATCCATGTTGGAGTCATACAGAAACCGTGTCGATGAACCGCGTTTTCTTTCTTCTATTTTTGCTTCAATTTTAGCAATCAAATCTCCTGAGTTTTCATCATCTATTAAATAATTTTCATCGCGGTTTAATTTGATGGCGTAACATGAAACAACTTTTCCTTTTGGAAATATAAACGACAAACATTTCTTTATTATGGTATCGATCGAGATAATATAATGCATTTCGCCCTGACTTTGCAGCTGCTTGTATCTTTGTAGTTTATCTGACGGAATATTGAGATAGGCATAATTAAAATTTCCGGCTGAATCTTTTAATTTTACCAGTAAATACAAACTGCGATTGTGCAAAAAGTATGTTTTGGGCTGATTTACAGAAATGTAAATAACCTGAATATAAGACAGGATAATACTTTTAAAATAATATTCTATTTCGTGCAGATGTTCTTCGGTCAGTTCCTGATTTTCATAGTACACTATATTGTTTTCTTCCAATTCAGGCAGAATTGAACCGTTCCAGATGACTCCAAAACGATTTTGCTGGCGGTTTACTTCTTTCAAAATCTGATCCAGAAGTTCTTTATTCTTTTTCGAATTTTTAACCATCAGCTTTCTGATCTTCACTCTGAAAAATTCATCGAGATTCGAAGAATGTATCGCTAAAAATTTAATTCTTTCGTATAATGAATTACGGGCATCGTCTGCTTCATCCAAAATAGCTGCATTGAAAGAAAGCCATGAGATTTCTGAAGGGATAAGATAGTTTTGCACGTCAAATAAAAACGGTTAATAGAGAATAAATGGTTTACTGCATTTCTGATAAGCCTGTAAATGTCAACATTAATTATTTTAAAATGTAAACACAAGCAAGCAGTTAACTAAAATTTAATTTACAGGTAACATTTTTCTGACTAATACAAATGAGGCAAAATAAAAAACTCCTTAAGTTTTAAGGAGTTTTAGGATCTTGTTACGAATTAATCTTTAGAGAATTTATCAGCTTTTCATCAAATTCAAAATTATAATACAGCACCAGAGGACTTCCCGGAAAAGTTCCTGAAACTTCTGCCTGTAAAACACCTTGATTTTCATTTTCCTCATAGTGAAGCGGTTTCATTACTGCGTTATATTCCTTTCCCGCTTTTTCGATCCATGTTTTTATTTCATTTCTGCCTTTATAACTTCTGCCTTCGTCAAATACTGTTGAAGTTTCTGAAAAACAATTGGCAAATGCCGTGCTGTCGCACTGATTCTGTGCGTTTACTAAATCTTTAATTACAATTGGTAAGTCCATATTATTTGTTTTTACTGTTAGTAGTTCATCTCATTAAATCGTGGGGATTGTACCGCCGTCAATTACAAAATCTGTTCCTGTTAAATAACCGGCTCTTGGCGATACCAGAAATCCTGCAAGTTCGGCAACTTCTTCCGGCATCGCAGCTCTGCCAAAAGGTATGCCTCCCAATGCGGTCATGACACTCTCCTCTGCTTCTTTAAGAGATATTTTATTGCTGTTCGAAATGCGTTCCATCATTCTTTTAGATGCTTCGGTCATAATCCATCCCGGAGAAATGGTTAAAACACGTACGCCTTTAGACGAAACTTCTTTTGATAAACCTTTGCTGTAATTAACTAATCCTGCTTTTGCTGCCGCATACGGAAGTGTAGAATCGTACAGCGGTAATTTTGCCTGAATCGAAGCGATATGAATAATGATACCGCTTTTATTTGCAATCATTTTTGGCAGAAAAACTTTGTCTAAGCGTACAGGTGCGAGTAAATTCGTTTGTATGGTTTCTTCCCAGTGAGCATCTGTTAAAACACTAAAACCACCCGCAGGTGTTTCTGATCCTCCCATATTATTGATGAGAATATCAAGTTTTCCGTATTTTTCAAATACAATTGAAGCAATTTTCTCAGAACTGTCCTGTCTGCTTAAATCGGCCGGAATAAAATGCAAATCCGGATTGGGATTTTCCAGTTCTGTTCTTGCCGTAATAATCACTTTAGCTCCGGCATTTTGTAAACGCTCTGCAATTGCTCTTCCGGTTCCTTTTGTTCCTCCTGTTACCAGAGCAACTTTGCCTGATAATTCGTTTTGGTAATCTGTTATCTTTTCCATCTTAATTTGTTTTGTACAAATTTGGGAAGTATAGCATTTTCTTACAAGTACGGAAATACGATTCGCATAGGGATAAATTATTCCCTATTGTACAAATCAGAATATAGATTTATTTTTACAATATGTATGAAAGAAAAATAATACCAAACTTAAACTGCGGACTTGACCTGATAGGTGAAGTATTGTATGGAAAATGGAAAATACGCCTGCTTTGGTTTATCAATGAAGGCCATAAAAGACCAAGCGAATTGCAGCGTAAAATACCCGATGCTTCCAGAAGAGTTTTAAACATGCAATTAAACGAACTTGAAGAGCATGAACTTATTGTCAAGAAAATATATCCTGTTGTTCCTCCCAAGGTTGAGTACAGCCTGACCGAATTTGGCGAAAGTTTAATTCCCGTAATAGGACATTTAGGACGCTGGGGAGATGAAAATCAGGAACGGCTGAGAACTCTGATTGCCAAAAAATTTGTTCAGTTAAACAATTAATCCTTTCTAATACCATGTAAGCCTCTTTTTGTGTTCTAGTTTCTTTTCTTAATCTAGATTAATCGAAGTTCCTTTTTAGCCGTAATATATTTGCACTGTAAACATAAACAAACAGCATATTATTTATCTAATATGTTAAAAAGTAAAAAATAATTATCAAAAATTAAAGTTACTAATACAATACATTAATCTTAAAAATTAAAAGTTATGAGCACATTTACAGTAAAAGACGGAACACAAATTTATTACAAAGACTGGGGAAAAGGACAACCTGTAGTATTTCACCACGGATGGCCTTTATCCAGCGATGACTGGGATGCACAAATGATGTTTTTCCTGCAGCAAGGCTACCGCGTAATTGCTCACGACAGAAGAGGACACGGACGTTCAGGTCAGAGTTCTGAAGGAAATAACATGGAAACCTACGCTTCTGACATTGCTGAATTAACTGAATTTCTGGATTTGAAAGATGCAATTCACGTAGGGCATTCAACAGGAGGCGGCGAAGTAATACGTTACGCGGCAAAATACGGAAAAGGACGTATTGCAAAAGCAGTAATCATTAGCGCCGTAACCCCAATAATGATTCAAAGCGAATCGAATCCGGAAGGAGTTCCATTGTCAGTTTTTGACGAAATCAGAAAAGGAACCGGATTTAACCGAGCACAATATTTTCATGATTTTCCTATTGCTTTTTACGGCTGGAACCGTGAAGGACAAACGGTTCAGGAAGGTATAAAACAAAACTGGTGGCGTCAGGGAATGATGGGTTCTGTACTGGCTCATTATGAAGGTATCAAAGCGTTCTCTGAATCTGACTTTACAGAAGATCTTAAAAGTTTAGATATTCCGGTTCTGGTATTGCACGGAGAAGACGACCAGATTGTACCTTACGATCAGGCGCCGAGGGCTGCTAAACTTCTTAAAAACGGAAAATTAATCTCATACCCTGGATTTTCTCATGGTATGCCTACCACAGAAGCAGAAACTATCAACAATGATATTTTGGCTTTTATAAAGTAAATTTTAAGTAATTTAAAACTGCCTGTAAAACAAAATTTACAGGCAGTTTTTCTTTTTAATAACTTTAATAGACAATTTTGGGTTTGTTGAAACTGATGAAATTTCTTTTTATCTAATCAATAATTATCTAAGTTCTTCTTCGGTGTATTTCACATCCTTACCTGGTGCCAAAGGCAGTGGAAGCGGACTTTTAACGGTTTTGATTTTAAGTTCAAATTCATTTGAAATATAATCGTTAAAATCATAAGCAGATAATATGCTTTTAAGTCTGCTGTCTGAAAGAGCGGACTTTTTTAATCCTTCTTCAACCCTTTGACCATAGATTTTTAAACAAACTTTATAAGTTTTGGCGGGTAAAATGGTGTAAGTATTAAGATAAGTAGACTCTTTTTGTCTATATAAATTTATAATTACTGTTTTTTCTTCATGAGGCAGAAATGAAATAGTATTATTTTTTATTTCAGAAGCAAAATCTTCTTCCTTCATTTTACCTGAACTATAATTGTTTAAATTAGAAACTGGTACAATGGCTTCATCTTCATTTAAATCTAAAAAATCCACATAGATCTTAGAAGAATTACTATTTACAAAGGAAGTCTTATTGTTATATTCCACTCCAAGATTTTTTGAATCAAGGAAAAGTAATTTTTTCTCGGAGGTATTGTTGATAATTTTAACTGTCACTTCGGCTTCTGATAAAGAGGATGCAACAATTGATATGTCTCTCTTTTGAGAAAAACAATTGAAAAAAGAAATTATTAATATAAATGAAACTATTCTTTTCATCAGTTATAGGATTTTTAAAATCATAATTATACATCACCATCATAATAAAGATAAGGCTCAAACCATATTTGTTTCTTTACAACTTCTGTTAAATGTTTTAATGTACAAAAACAAAAAGCCTGAGATTTATTTCTCAGACTCTTTTTGTTACGTTAATATTGAACAAATTATATTTAGTTCTTAATCACTTTTCTAACTGAATTTCCTGTTTCATTTGAAAACTGGAACATATAAACTCCCTTAGGCAAATGTGAAATATTTAATTTGGCAGATGTTGTTTTTATTTCTTTTGAAAGTACATTGTGACTTGTTACATCATAAATATTCAGATTGATGCCGGCTGATGCATTCGTTTCGATTGTAATAAAATCATTAACCGGATTTGGGTATACTTTTAATGCATTCTGAAGATCAAAGTCTTTTGTTCCAAGCGTTGTAACTTCAAAACAAGTACTTGTTACCGTGCATCCGTTTTTGGTAACTTCAACAGCATAACTTCCCGATGTTTTTGGTGTAAAAACAGCATTAGTTTCGTTTGGAATAACGGTTGATTCTCCGTCCTTGCAGGTCAGCCATTTGTAGGTTCCTCCTGTTTCGGCAGCAGACAGTTTTCCTGCGGTGTAGGTAATTCCTGCATTCAGACCATTTACGGTTACAATCTGAGTCGCTATGGCTGTGTTATTGCTTCCGTCTTTTACTGTCCAGGTTACGGTTGTTTTTCCTATTGGAAAACTTGCCGGAGCGTCATTGGTTACTGAGGCTACTGAACAATTATCTGATGTTACAGGAATTCCCAGATCGACATTTACTGCTGTACAATCTGTATCTGTATTTACTGTAAGGGCTGTTGGAGCGGTTATTCTTGGTTTTTCAAAATCAGTATCGGCGATTATAATAAAATTCTTTGTTACGCTCGCTGCTGCAGCATCTGTAATAGTGCATGAATAATTTCCTTCGGCTAATCCTGTAATTGATGCCGTTTTTTCTCCATTTGACCAAAGATACGTATAAGGCTCCTGCCCGTTAAATACTGATACAATCGAAGCAGAACCGGATGAACTGCCTGGACAAGTTAAGTTGGTCTGGATTGTAACTGCATCTACAGAAGGTGTTACAGCAGTACCATTTAAACGAATTAAATACGATGAAGAAGCAACACCGCGATAACCCGAAAATGTTCCTCCTGCCAGTATTTTTCCATCAGGATATACAGATAGAGTCTGTACTGGCGCTCCAAATCCTGTTCCGGCATCAAAAGTACTGTCTACAGTTCCGTCAGGGTTTAAACGTGCTAAACGGTTTAATGCCGTTTCATTGAAAGTATCAAATTCACCTCCAACTATTATTTTCCCGTCTTTTTGCAGCTGAACGGCGTTAATGCTGATTCCATATCCGGTTCGGTTTTTGTCGTACCAGTTTCCGTCAGTAAAAGAAGCATCTTTAGTTCCGTCAGCATTTAATCGCATTAAGAAGCTTTCGTAATTTCCTGCTGCAGGAGAAAAAACACCTCCGACTATTATTTTTCCGTCCGGCTGTACTACAATATTCCCAACAACGATTGCCAATTCAGGTAAAGCTTCGGTACTAAACGAAGTATCTTTGCTTCCGTCTGCATTTAAACGAAGTAAATATTTTTGTGAAGCGCTGTTAAAAATCGTAAAATTACCGCCTACGAGTATTTTTCCGTCTGGCTGTACTGCTATATCTGTAACAACACCATTAAAATTCTCGTAATCTCCGGGTTTAAAAGAAGAATCCGCAAAACCATCAGAATCGAAACGCATAATTTTTCGTACATCTGCATTTGGAAAGCTTGAAAAAAAGCCTTCAACGATAATTTTGCCATCCGGCTGTATGGCTATTGCTTCTAAAGGAGATCCAAACCGTTTGCTAAAACCAGTATCAAGACTTCCGTCAGGATTCAAACGAACTAAATAACTCCTTCCCTGAGCTTCATAATCGGTAAATTTTCCTTTTACCAAAATTTTACCGTCGGGCTGAATAAGTATCGATTGCACCTCATCATTAAATTCTATATTCAGTTTAAATGAAGTGTCTCTTGTTCCATCAGCATTTAAACGAATCAATTTCTTTTGTATAACGCCCTGAAAGTTGTCAAAATAACCTCCTACAATCACTTTTCCATCCGGCTGCAAGGCCGAACAATACACCGCGGCATCAAAACCGGTGTCTTTGCTGAAAGCAGCATTTTTAGTTCCGTCTGGATTAAGACATATAATTCCCTTTTCAATTGTTCTTCGGCAGTAATTAAATGTACCTCCAATGAGCATTCTTCCGTCCTTTAATTCTACAATAGATAAAACATCTGCATTCATCTTTCCGGTAAGGAGATTGGCTCCGTCGTTAAAAAAAGTGCTTGGAAATGCAGTATCAAAACTTCCGTCAGGATTAAAACATCTTACTGAATCATCCCCGTACGAATCGCCGTTACTAATGTAGAAGCTTGCCAATAATCTCCCATCTGCAAGCAGACACATATTAGTGACTGTCTGATAAGTAAAATACTTAAAACCATCAGGAGTAATAAATGAAGTATCTTTACTTCCATCCGGATTTAAACGAATCAAATATCTCTGATCAGCATCCTGAAACTTTTTGAAGGCACCTCCTAATAGTATTTTGCCGTCATTTTGTATGACAATCGCGTCGACATCATTATTAAATCCGGTCCCGATATCAAATGAAGAATCTTTACTTCCGTCTGTATTTAAACGTACTACGTGATTTTGTTTGACACCATTAAAAGTAGTAAAATCACCTGTTACAATAATTTTCCCGTCAGCCTGTACTGCCACTTTTGTAACACCATAATCAAACCCGGTTCCTATATTAAAAGAACCATCAGAACTACCGTCAGCATTAAGACGATAGACGCTTTTATAAGGACCAAAAGATCGGAATCCTCCGTAGGAAATCATGATTTTCCCGTCAGACTGAACAGCCAGAGAATTTACAAAAATATTTGACAATCGCGAATTTCCCGAATCAAAAGCGGTGTCCCTGCTTCCGTCTTCGTTTAAACGAATTATTCGAATGGTCTCAGCAAGATTACTTCCGCCTATAAGCAGCTTTCCGTCCGGCTGTACAGCTAAACATTTTATATTGAAATCAGTTCCCGGATTGTAATTAAAAGAAGTATCTACACTGCCGTCAGGATTCAACCTGATTACCTCTTTAGTCACTGCGTTTTTATAAATTCTGGATCCCTGAACAATTATTTTGCCATCTGGCTGGACAACCATATTATAAACTTTGCCGCCAAATCCGGGTCCGGGACCAAAATTATGATCGACATCTGCTGCATTCTGAGAAAATATGAGCAAAGAGTGTAATAAACAAAAGAAGAGTAAAGTTTTTTTCATAGAGTGTTTTTTATATGTCAGCTGTTGCAAACATAGTAAAAAAACTCCTGCATTATCCTGTTATTAAATCGTTTATAAACAAAAAAATACGATCTTAAGAATCTGAAAAACTACTGCAATTCTTTAATCTTAATATTACGAAACCATACGGCACTGCCATGATCCTGTAAAGCAATTCTTCCTTTTTTAAAGGTACCGAAATCCGGCCAGGAAGCAAACTTACTTCCGGTTATGAGTTTTTTGAAATTTTCATCCCAAAGTACGGTTTCCACTACTACAACATTATTCATAATCAGCGTTAATTTCCCGTCTTTGCTGATAATTTCGGCTGTGTTCCATTCACCCACAGCTTTTACGGGTTCTGATTTACTCTGGATTAAATCGTATAAATCTCCCGCTCTGTGTTTGGTAATTCTGCCATCGTGATGACCGTCATTATCCAGAATCTGCATTTCTAATCCGGTACTGTACGTGCTTTTGTATTTCTGAGGATTTTCATTAATATAAAAAATAATCCCGCTGTTGGCATTGGGAGACACTTTCCAGTCTAGTTTTAAATGAAAATTTTCAAATTCGGCATTGGTTACCAAATCGCCTCCTTCTCCGTTTTTAGCGGTTTCCGGATCAAAATATAAGATGCCGTTTTCTGCTTTCCATGCAGTTCCTGCCGAATTTTTTCCATACGAATGCCAGCCTTTTGTTGTTTTTCCCTCAAAAAGCAGTTTAAAGCCCTTTTGCGCGTGTACCATTTGTGTGAAAGACAAAACCAAAATTGCTGCTATAATTTTTCTCATGTGTTTCTTTTAATTATGATAAAAACCAGTCTGATTCTTTGGCGTAAAGCTAAAAAAATCAGACTGGTTCTGGTAAATTTACATAAAAAAGAATCTAAATTCTAAATCTCGAATTCTAAAATCAAAAATTACAATTTAATACAGGTGATGGTAACATTTCCTATTGCACCGGAACTTTTGTTACCGCCTTCTTTGTCTGTTTTATAAGAAGTCTCAGAGGCGCTTTGTGTCCAGCTGATTTCATTTGAACTTTTCCAAAATGGACAGTCCCAATAAAACTTGCCTATTTTGGTATCGCCGTCATACAATTCAAAACTGCCTTCGGTACCGGTTGCTGCGCCGGATCTTCCGCAGGCACAAATTCTTTTGCTTGTACCCGACTCTATTTTTATACTATTGATAGCAGCAATACTTAATTCTTTATTTTTGTCTCCGTATTCATAAAACTTACCATAGTCACGTTTCGTATTTTTAACCTGTACAGTCATGTTTTCTGATACAATTTTAATTTCAATCCATTGTGCGTACCCCATGATTTCTAATATTTAGCTGCTGTTTCCCAGTAGATTTCGGACCGTTTTTTTTAGTGGGTTCTGCTCCACTTTATACAATTCTTAACCTATTAATTCTTTAACCGCAATAAAAGTAACGGGAATAAAATCTACAGGAAGAAAAATTGTAATGAATGGGATTTTTCAGGGCACGAGTTATTGATTTATTGTCATCAATGTTTCTATTTAAATTCTAAAAGAAGAAAATTACAAATTACATACTTAACGTTTAATTTTTCAAACGCAGAACACGTTTGACAAAAATCTAAAATCTAAAATCTGAAATCTGAAATCTAAAATCTAAAATCTAAAATCACTTAACAAGCCGTATTCCGGTAAACTGCCATTTGAGTGAGGCGTGGAAGAAATTACGGTAGGTGGCCCGGCTGTGTCCTTGTGGAGTTGCGACAGAAGCTCCTCTTAAAACCATTTGGTTGACCATAAACTTGCCATTGTATTCGCCAATTGCCCCTGCTTCTTTTTTAAATCCGGGATACGGAAGATAGGCACTCCCTGTCCATTCCCATCTTTCGCCCCAATGAAAATGTTCAGAAGCCGCTTCCCATTCTTCTTCTGTGGGCAGGCGCATTCCTTTCCAGGCAGCAAAGGCAGAAGCTTCATAAAAATTAATGTGGCACAAAGGCTCGGATAAATCAATTTCTTTAAGTCCGTTTAAGGTATAATGCATCCAGCGATCTTCTATAAAATGCCAGTACAACGGTGCTTTTGCGTTTTGTTGTTTTACCCAGTCCCAGCCTTCAGAATGCCAATGGGCAAAATTGACGTAACCGCCGTCTTCTATAAATTTCAGATAATCAGCATTGGTAACAAGAGAATCGGCAATTTCGTAGGCTTCTAAATATTTTTTATGGCGGTTGGATTCATTATCAAAACTAAATCCGGTCCCATTAAATCCTATTTCATAAATACCTTCAGGCATGCTTATAAATCCCGAACCTTCTTTTGATTTTTTAGAAAAGATTTCTTTATCGCTGTAAGCAGGAAAAAGCGGATTATGACCTAGAATATATTTGATATCTGTAAGTAACAATTCCTGGTGCTGCTGTTCGTGATTTAATCCCAGTTCTAAAATCGGCACAAGTTTATCTGAGAGCGCTGTGTTTTGCAAAAAAGCTTCCATTTGTTCATCAACATACGCTCTGTAGGCGTAAACATCAGAAACGGAAGGACGGCTTAGGTTTCCTCTGTCTGTACGGACAACTCTCGCTCCTATCGTTTCATAATAGCTGTTAAAAACAAAATTATACTGCGGATTGAATTCTATATATCCTTTAAAATTAGGCATCAGAATAAAAGTTTCAAAAAACCAGGTAGTGTGTCCTAAATGCCATTTGGGCGGACTGACATCAACAATGGGCTGTACTACGTAATCTTCTGTTTCGAGAGGACGGCAAATGGTTTCAGAATGACGGCGTATTTTTTTATACTGCTGCAAAAGAAGTCCGGCTGTGGTTATTTTTTCTGCTTGTTCCATAATTACTTCTTTTAATCGGCCAGCCAAAAAGCGTCAATAAACCATTCTTTACTGTCCATAATACTGCCTATAGGTTTAAATCCGGATTTACAGGCCATATTTTCGGTATCATCAATAGAAAATTTTTGAGAGACCTCCATATAAACCGCTTCGTCTTTTATAAAAAGAAAATCCTCAGAATCAATCGTTACTTTTTGATCTTCAAGACTAATGAGATAACTTTTGCAGGTTCCGGTAAGCGGATCGTAGGTTTGATAATGTTCAAATTGCTCAACAATAAAATTGGCTTTCAGTTCTTTATTAATTCGGTCCAGCAGATTCAGGTTAAACAAAGCCGTTATTCCTTTTGGATCGTTGTATGCGTTTAAGATAGTGTTAGGCTCTTTTTTCAAATCAAAACCAATTAAAACGACATCGCCTTTATTGAGTTTTTTTCTTAATTCGCGGCAGAAATCGTAAGCTTCTTCCAGTTCCATATTACCAATATTACTGCCTAGAAAAAGCACCACTTTTCGGCGCGAAGATAATTTTGCCGCTTTATCAAGCATTTCAAAATATTCGCCCTCGAGACACTTAATATCAAGATAAGGAATATTGTTTTTTAGTTTTTTTTCTAAAACAGATAATATATTTCCTGATATATCAATTGGCATATAAGTAAAATCAGTATTTTGTTTGTCCAGATATTGCAGTAAATGCAGAGATTTTGAAGCATCGCCGGCACCTAATTCGATCAGGTCAAAAGGAGTATCTTCGGACCTGATTACGGCTGCTATTTCGGCGGTCTTATTTTGAAAAATATCCATTTCGCAGCGGGTAAGGTAATATTCAGGCATGGCCATGATTTCCTGAAAAAGTTTGTCGCCCCGTTTATCATAAAAGTATTTGGACTGCAGGTGCTTTGGATTTTCATGAAGACCTTCAAGCACATCTTTTAGAAACTGCTGGTTTGTCTCTTCGTTTTTTATTTCTCTTTCGGGTATGATTATGTTGGTTTGTGATTTCATTATAAAGTGTTTTTACAGCTTAAAAAGAACAACAATTATGATGTTCGTAAATTTAATTTTCTCAAAATGAAGAGGTTTGAACCTCTCTTCTAATTTAAAGGTACGTTTTATTACTGAATTTAGAAATCGTTTTTCTTATAATATTGTATTAAAATCTCGTATCAGAAACTTCGTTTTTATACAAAAACAAGTATTTATACCCTGTTCAGTACTTCTGAAATGCATTAGATTTGACTGCTGTTTTTATATCAATAAAGCACACGTTTATGGAAGAAAAAACGAATAATCAACAGGAGAATATCACGAGCAATCATGGTAATACTATACTGTCATGGGTAAGTTTTGCAAAGGGAGAAATGACACCTGCACATAGCCTTAATGCTGCTCATCCTGTTTTGACATTTTCTGCACAAATGAAAGATGGCAAAATCGCACCCGAAGTGATTATTCGTATTCAGGGTAAAATAATTTAAATCAAAGAATGAAGAAATTAAAATTAGTACTGCTGTTCGTAATCATTATTATAACTGCACTTTTTCTAATCAGTTATCGCGGCAAAGTTTACGAAGCCGGTCAAAATGATTCTTTAAGGGTTAAAGCCGGCGAAGAATTCTCTATTAAACTCTACTATAATCCTTCAACAGGATATCGGTTATATCAGATAAATAAAAACCCTGCCGCGTGTGTAGAAAAAGTAAAAGAAGCATACGAAGCGGGATTGCAGGCCAGATTAGGTTATGTTGGTGCCGGCGGTATTCTAACACTGACTTTTAAAGCAAAAACTGCTGGAATTGATACTTTAAAACTTAAAAGCTATCCCGCTATTGAAGGGAAATTGCTTAAAAACGCTGCTATTCCTGATTCGGAAATCGATAATATTTTTTATATCACAGCAGAATAACAAAAAAATGCCAAATCCGAAAATTTGGCATTTCTTAATTTTGACCTATTTTAATTGGTCAGTTTAAATTTATTTGACAATCAGTTTTTTAGAAACCGAAAAATCATTTGTTGTAATGGTTACAATGTAAATTCCGGCTGCTAAATTATGACTGATTTTTGCTGATGAATGAATTTCTTTCACTAAAACCTTTCTTCCGTTTATATCGTTTACAGTTATTGCCGCAGTATCATCTGCTTTTAATTGCGGCAATGAAACGGTAAATTCGTTATGAAGCGCAGGATTCGGATAAATGGTTACTGCAGCATTCACATCTGCTGTTACTTCTGTCTGCAAAACATTTGTTCTTTTTGCCGTAACAGACTGAAACTGCCATTGTGCACTTTCCCAATTGTTTTGAGCCCCTATGTACTGAGCAGAACCTGTAAGGTTTTCGATATGAATCATGCTTCCGGTCTGCCATCTGTTTTTAATTCGCACCCAGGTTCCGTCTACATTTTCGCTTGACCATTGTGCACTCCACCAGTCAGATGATCCAGCCGTGCATTGTACTGCTCCGGTTAAGTTTTCGATATGCATTACATCGCCGGTTCCTGCATTTTTTATGATAAAATTGGTACCATCAACCATTACTTTTTCCCATTTATAATTGTTGTTGGCAACTGTTGGTCCGTAACCCACATTAGTACCGGCATCGTATAAGTAATTGTTGGTCCATCTATTTTTGATTGTCAAATAGTTTCCTGTAGCGGTGCTTACGGTAATAGCAGCTGTGCTTGTTTTATTACCACTCACAGTTGTAACTGTAATTGTGGCTGTTCCGTTTGAAACTGCTGTAACTAACCCCGAAGCATTTACTGTTGCTACAGCAGTATTGTTTGAAGAATAATTAACCGATTTGTTTGAGGCATTAGACGGAAGAACGGTTGGTGTTAATTGCTGCGTTCCTCCCACACTCAGCGATACTGATGATGGACTAAGGCTGACACTCGTTACCGCAATATTTGATGAACTCACTGTAACAGCAACAGAAGCCGTTTTAGCACCATCCTGCGTTGTTACCGTAATTGTGGCAGTCCCGGAAGCAACAGCAGTAACCAAGCCGGATGAATTTACAGTGGCAATACCAGCATTACTGGAACTATACGTTACATTTTTGTTTGATGCATTTGCCGGAGCAACAGCCGGTGTTAACTGCTGTGTACCGCCAACGTTTAAATTAACTGCTGCAGGGCTGATCGTTACCCCTGTTACAGAAACTGTCGTTGTTGAACAATTTGTACTTGGTGTCCACGAAAAAGTGCCAATTGCGCTTATTTCTTCGTTTGTTGCAGCATTTCCGCCTCTGTTCGAATAATTCATGCCACAATAGGTACCGTTTCCGGCCGGAGAACCTGCTATAAGAACAAAATAGCCTCTGCCCCAATTTCGGTTAAGAGCATTGTTATTTGGGAATTCTTTTCCTGTACCGTTAATCGTAACATTTTTAAAGCTGAGATTGTAAATCCCGTCTCCTGATCGTTTGCTTATTGAAATGGCATCATTTCTTGAATCTACAATATCCAGATTAGAAAGCTGTACATTTTTTACCTGAGTTCCTGCATTGCTGGCGCTGAAAATATCCACTGCCGCTACCGGATTATTGTAAGTATCATTAAAAGTACCACAGGCAGTTATGGTTATATCGTGTATTTCATGCAGTCCGTCATTATTAAATGGCGCTCCGTCAAAATTGTTACTCACACGAATTCCGGCTTCGAGATTGTCTTTGATAATTAAGTTGTACGCTTTATTGTTTTTTCCGCCATAAATAGCCAGACCACAGGCACGCCAGCAGTTTTCTGAAGTATTGTATCTAAAAGTATTATTGATGCACTCCTGTCCGTTAGCCGACCAGATAGCCTGATCGTCGTCGCCGTTATTTCTAAAATTACAATGTTCTACAATGGCATTGGCAGTTCCTTTGCAAAGGTTAATTCCATCGGCATAGTTATTTCTGAAACGACAGTGCGACAAAGTGAACCCATCAGCAATTGCCGGACCACCCACATTGTATTGTGCAATCCATGCGCCGCATTCGAAATGTTCTGCCCAGATATTCTTTATAGTTGAACCTGCTGTAAAAACGCCGTTTATGGCTTTATACGAATTACTTCTGGAAGTTGAATTGGTCGTTAAGAAAAGATCTGAAAACGAAATGTTACTCGCATTAGCACGAAGACCGCCGTTACCGCTGCTGGTATTGGTAAAATTAATCTGAGTATACCACATTCCGGCACCAATTAAAGACGTATTGGCCACGCCAAAATAAAGCTCTCTGTTTACATTAAATACGCCGCCTGGAACAAATATTTTTTTACCGCCGTTTGCATCAATAAACGTCTGAAGGTCGCTGCCGTTCCCTGTATAAGTTACGGAACCCGAAGGAGCGGTTAAAGCGGCCGGAACCGATTCCATTTCGGCAAAATCCAGATGAATATTACCTGATTCTCTTACCAGTCTTAAAGTGCCTGATACCGGAATCTTATTTGGTAATTTATAACGCACCTCGTCAAATCGCATTCTTGGGTTCTGATTTGTGATTCCGTTATTATTTGGGTTACCGTTGCTCCATAAATATTCCCACGACCAGGTTGAGGTTAAAGTCAGCGTTGTAATTTTTGTAGTGCCATTGTAGATTCCCAAAGTTCCTGACTGCCCATCCGGAACACTGTATCGAATAACAAGTCCGTCCGCTGCTTCAGTAAGCGTCCATAGAACTGTTGCATTTGCTGAAGACATATTCACACACTGCTGATCTGAAGCTTCTGACTGAAGATCAGCCTGCACATACGATTTTGGAGTAACTGAAGCACCATTCGATAACTGTCCCAGATTGGCTTCGTATCTTTTATACGGCGCATCATAATATCCTCGCTGGGCTTGCAGATTTGAGGTTAAAAGCAATAAAAAAATCCATATTACAAGACAATATTTGTCTCTTTTAAAAAAAGCATCAAGTAATTTGTTTTTCATAATTTGTGGTTTTTTAAATTAGATAGTTTCCCTCAATCAAGGGGTAAACGAAACTAGGATTTAAATAAAAATTATAAAAAAGATGACATAAAAATCAAGATTTCTACAACACTAAAACAAACATAATGTATTGATTTACAAAACAATAAAAAACAAACACAAATATAAAAATCAAGAGTTTGTATAGATTAAAACTTCTAAAAGCACAAAATCACCGGATTCATTTTTTGTAATCTAAACTCAAAATTTTACATTAAGGAAACAGGTTTTCTGCTCCGTCAACATTTGTAATTCATAAGATTAAACCTTAAATTTAATTCTACAAAAATTTTCTTCCGATAAAAAACAATAAGATGAACACCAATACTATAATTCCTGCGAAACTGCCTTTTTCTTATTACCAGAACAGCGATGTGCTTTTTCTTGCAAAAGACCTTATTGGTAAAGTTTTATGTACACAAATTGATGGCGAAATAAGCGGCGGTATTATCGTTGAAACCGAGGCGTATTATGGTACAATTGATAAAGCATCGCATGCCTACGGAGGCAGAAGAACCAACAGAACTGAAATCATGTACAGCGAAGGCGGTGTTTCGTATGTTTATTTGTGTTACGGAATCCATCATCTTTTTAATATTGTAACCTCACAGATTAATGAACCGCATGCCGTATTAATACGCGCTGTTGAGCCTTTTATTGGAACGGAAATTATCGAGAGAAGACGAAAAATGCCCATACAAAAAGCCGCTGTATCATCCGGTCCGGGTTCTGCCGCCAAAGCATTGGGAATCGACCTTACTTTTAATAAAAAAGACCTGAACTCTGAAGAAATATGGCTCGAAGATCATGGATTTAAATACAAAGACATTGTCAGTACTGCCCGTGTTGGTATTGCATATGCTCAAGAACACGCCCTGCTTCCGTGGCGTTTCTTTGTAAAAGGAAACAAATATGTCAGCAAACCCAATAAATAACCTCAAAAGTTAAATTTGTAAGACTTTCTATTAAAGTTTTGTATCTTTCAGTTACTGAGTGCTGTGAACTAAAAATCAACAGCTTAATAAATCTTAAATCGAAACAAAAATGATTATATCTTACTTTTTAACCGGATCTTACAATGATGCCGATAATGATTTTGAATTGACGATTCGTAAATCCCTTCATTCTGAAGATGTAAACGACATTCAATATTATGCAAAACTGGAAGATGTGAGCTCTTCGGATCATCTGATAAAAGAAACTGAGCAGCCTTCTTTCAATTTATGCCTGTCAGATATCGAAGATTTTATCCGTGACAACAGCATTCGCTTTTACGGCAAAAACCGTACATCATCAAATACAGATGAAAACATAGACCAGTTGCTGCAAAGTTTCATATTCAATTACAAACAAAAAGAAATGCTTTAAATGTAACTATCTAACACATAGAAACATAGTCAATGTAAATTACAGCAGGCGTTTTACTAATTTTTTAATGCAGAAAATAGTTTATTCTTCCTTTTTAAGCCTATGTTCTATGCGTTGAAATTTTAACTCTATTCTTCTTTATTCTCGGCTTTATATCGATATCAGACAAAAAACACCGAGACTGAGGTCTTACTAAATCAAAAAATTACTTTTGGATAGAGTCTGTTCTCACATTCGGATTTCCTTTTTGTGTAGAACCATCAGTCCCGGAACCCGTACTTCCCTCGCCGGTTGCGCCGGTTGTTCCGGTTTTACCATTCTGGCTGGAATCTAATACTGCCGAAGAATCGGCAGGGCGAATTGTGTCAGCAGACATATCAGTTGTATCTCTTGCAGCATCATATTCAGAATTGGCATCTGTACTCTTTTTGCAGGAAACGGTAAAGGCTGTTACTAAAAGCAGCATCGCCGTAGTTTTTAAGACTGTTTTCATGATTTGTGATTTTTCAGTTTATAAATTCAAAATTAAAACACTGAATTCCAAAGTACTTACACAATTTTCAAAGTCGTTTACAAAAATCATAGATATCACACATCCCAGGTTTTTAATCCTTACAAATACACTTATAATTGTATAATCTATCCCTGAAATCGTATAAGCCAAAATCGGGATAAAGAGCTTAATTTTAATCCTTTAGCAAACTAAACTAAAAATTAATACAGAGTTTTATTCATTTAAAATTAAAAGCTATGAACACAACAGCATTAACAAGACAAAATCAATCATCAAAGCCTTTATTGAAAACAAACGTTTCAACATTAGAAAGAATCCTGATGGTCACCAGCGGTGCTTATCTAATTTACAACGGACTTTCAAAAGAAAATAAAAGCATTGCCCAGGCGGGTGCCGGAGGCGCAATGTTATTACGAGGAATTTCAGGTTACTGTCCTGTTTATGATGCAGCAGGACATTTAATTAACGACAAGGCTTCAAATGTAAACATTAGAGTAAACAGTGTCATTAATAAACCCGTGAACGAAATATACGCTTTTTGGAGAAATCTGGAAAACCTTCCAAAATTCATGAATCACCTTGATTCTATAAGAACGATTAGTTCTACTATTTCAGAATGGACAGCAAAAGGTCCGGCAGGAATTGGAAGAATTTCCTGGAATGCAGAAATCATAAAAGATGAAAAAGACCAGCTGCTAAGCTGGAATTCTATAGAAGGCTCCAGTATTAAGAATGCCGGAAAAGTCGTTTTTAAACCAAAAGGAAATACCACAGAGCTTGATATTACCATCTCGTACCATGCCCCGCTTGGAGTGGCGGGAGAAAGTGCCGCTAAACTTTTAAATCCGTATTTTGAGAAACTGGTTAAAGACGATATTTCCAATCTAAAAGTATATCTTGAATCACATGAGGAATAAAATACTTTCCTGTTTCAGGTATTTATTTTTTGTTGAAGCGCCTCTGAATTAATTCAGGGGCGTTTTCATTTTTAAAATCAATCCAGTAACTGTAACTTATATTCCAAAAAAGAGCGGAAAAATTTTCCGCTCTTTTTTAGATTTTACTGTTTTCAGTTTCTTCATTACTGTGGTTTCCTGCATTTTCTTTACTCTGAAGTTCCTCCCATTCACTTTCGTCGCCCCAGTCGCCAGTATTCTGCTGAACAGGATTTTCTTCCGTTTCTTTTTCCCGGTCTTTGTTTTCAGAAAAATACATTTGGTATCCCAAAATTGGACTCCAAACAGGTTCCTGATTACGATCGTTACCCTGAAATAATGAATCGTTATTGGTGTTTCTTGTTTCCATTTTACTCGAACATTTTTTGCAGATCAGCTAAAAAAGCCGAAACACAAGATTAATTATTGTTTATCTAACTTCAAAATTCAGCATAATTCTCTTACTCCTGTTACAACATTCTGTTTCAGGTTTACAGTTTTCCTTTGTAAATCAAATCTATAAATCCAAGGAGTTAAACTGGCAATTAAAATTAAAAAATGCAAATTATATAACGCTCAAAGTTTTATTTGTAAGAAAGAACAGCAAAGTGCTGATAAATTTGCCTTATACATCCTAAAGTAAATTTTTTACTTGAAAATACCCCGCATACTAATCTTATTTACAACTACTTTACTTAACTCAACACTATGATCAATAATTTAAAAGAAACAAGTTTCAGCAGTACTACAGAAATACCGTTATCAGAACAGGCGCAATATTACGATATGATTGTGTTCAGTCATTTAAGATGGCAGCATGTATACCAGCGTCCGCAGCAAATCATCAGCCGAATGGCAGAAACCATGAAGGTTTTGGTTATTGAAGAACCAATTCGAAATCCTGAAAATGAAAACCCGGGCGATTTAATTATAATTAATGAAAAACTTCACATATTACAACCTAACACATTTAATATTGAATCAATTGCATCTATAATTCCATCTTTTGTAAAAAGTAAAAACATTCAGACAGGATGGTTTTGCTCGGCCGAATTTTGTTCGCTTCTGGATTATTTTCAGTTCGATACCACTGTGTACGACTGCATGGAAGAACTTTCGCCTTCAAACACAAGCGCGGCATTACTGGATCAGGAAAAATACCTTATTGCCAGTGCTGATATAATTTTTACTGAAACAAAAGCATTATTTCAGTCCAAAAAACAGCTTCACGACAATGTGCATTATTTTCCAGGCTCTGTAGATGAGGCACATTTCGCAAAAGCACTCAATAACATCTCGATTCCGGCCGATATTGGCGACTTACCATCTCCAGTAGTGGGCTACTACGGAATAATCGATCAGAGGCTTGATTTTGACCTTTTACAAAAAACAGCACAAAAACTTCCCGAAGTTTCATTTGTATTAATTGGTCCATCAGATAAAAAACTGGAGCTGCCGGAAGAATCCAACATACATTATCTGGGAATGAAATGTTACAACGAACTGCCCTATTACTTAAAATCATTTGATATAGCGATGATGCCGCTTAACAATCAAAAAAATACCGGTCCTGTAAACGTACTGGAATATATGGCTGCCAGAAAACCCATTATATCAACCAAAATTTCAGATGCGGTACATGACTGTATCACCTGCGTAAACGTAGTAGAAACTGCTGATCAATTTGCTGATACGATTTCTTTCTTAAATCAAAAAACAGACCGCCAGTCTCTTGAAATCGAATACCGCAGTGTTCTTAAAAAAACGTCTTGGGACGAAACGGTGCAGCAAATGAAATCGGTTATAAAATTTTTCGCGAAGTAATTACACACAACTAATTAACTAACAACACAATAACCAGAAAAAAAAAAAAAAAAAAAAAAAAAAAAAAAACATTTATTAAAACTGATTTATAATGGAAAAATTCAATACTTTTTTTATGGGCGGTTTCGAATGTGCCGATCACATTAACCGTTCCGGCGAAAGAATTAATCTCTTAAAAGAAACACAGCATGATGTTCGTTTTCATGACGACTATGAGGCTCTTGCAGGAATAGGCATAAAAACAGTACGTGAAGGAATCTGCTGGAGCGAAGTCGAAAAAACTCCCGGAGTTTTTGATTTTTCTGAAGTACTGAACCGTATGAAAGCAGCCGAAAAACTAGGAATCCAGCAAATCTGGGATCTGATTCATTTTGGTTATCCTGACGGGCTTTTTCCTACTCATCCTCAGTTTTGCAAACGTTTTGAACAGTTATGCGAGGCTTTTGCGCTTTTTTACAAAGCCAATTCCAAACAACCTTTATTTGTTGTTCCAATAAACGAAATCAGCTTTTTATCCTGGCATTCGGGAGATGTTCGCGGTACGGTTCCTTTTGCTGTAAACTCGGGCTGGGATATGAAATACCATTTATGCAAAGCGGCGATAATTGGCATCAAGAAACTTAAAAACATCGATCCTGACTGCACGATCATTCTCGTTGAACCTTTAGTAAAAATTCACGCCACCGAAACGCATCATCATGTATTGGACATGAACGAACATCAGTTTCAGGCCATGGATATTATTGCAGGATACATGTGTCCGGAACTGGGAGGTTCTGAGGATTTTTTAGAAATTCTGGGTTTCAATTACTACTGGGACTGTCAATGGGAAGTAAACAGCAAACCGCTGGAATGGCCGGATACCGAAGAAAAAAGAACGTCGCTTTCAGAGCTTCTTGAAACAGCTTATAAAAGATACAACAAACCTGTATTTATTTCAGAAACAGGGCATTTTGGTACAGAACGTGCAGAATGGCTTGAAGAGATTACAGCAGAATGTATAGACGCTAAAAACAACGGTGTAAACCTATTAGGTATCTGTATTTTTCCGGTAATCGACAGACCTGACTGGGATGATCTAAACAGTTATTGCGACTGCGGTATCTGGGATTTAGACGAAAATAAAAATCGTATACCCAATCAGCCTTATATTGATGCTATTGCAGAAGCACAGGAAAATGTAAAAACTTCAAAAAATGTAATGAATCATCTCGTAGATTTTTTCAAATAAAATAGAAAAAAAGCACATCAACATATAGAACCTGCGGTCAGTTAAGTCAGACTGCAGGTTTCTTTTTTTTGGGCTGAATTCGAAAAAAATCCATTTAATACAAAACTGCATCATTACTAGAACCAAACACTTATAACACATTGTTTTACAGATAGGTATTCTATAAAAACGATTTTATATTTTATAAAAATTCTTAAAAAACTGTGCTTAAATTTATATAAGGATTTAAAAATCAAAAAATTATACAGAACAAATAAAAACCATTAAAATATGAAGGCGGAAGGCAATAATAAAAAACTGATTAATGAACAAATGTCAAACGAAAGAACATTCCTGTCCTGGATTCGAACCGGAATTGGAATCATGGTTTTTGGGTTCGTTATCGTGAAATTTTCATTATTTGTCAATCAGCTTCCTTCTACGCTTTTTAAAGATTCTAATATTCCAAAAAACGGATTTACGATTATAATTGGTATTCTTCTCGTACTCTCCGGAGCCTTAATGATTGTTTGCTCGTACTGGAAATACAAACAGACTCATAAATTATTACAGCAGGGCGAATATTTATATTCCACTTTGCTTCTTACGGTACTTACGGTAATTATTTTTTTAATGAGCATTATAATCATCACCTATCTGGTAATTGCCGCCTATCCTTTTAATTTTTCGATATGAGCATCGCTGCCCGCATATTAGCTAATACTCAAAACAGACAATATCCGCTTCCTGAAAAGAACTGGAAATATTACCAGGAATGGCATAAAACCATATTTTTTCATTGGGAAGTTCCGGTTTATTTTTTAGAAGAATATATTCCCGATGGCCTTGAGCTTGATCTCTACCAAAACATGGCGTGGGTTTCGGTGGTTTCATTTGAGGTAAAAAACAGGACACTTCGCAATATGCCGGCTTTTCCGTATCTCTCAAATTTTGAAGAAATCAACGTGAGAACTTATGTTACCAAGAACGGAATTCGTGGAATTTACATGTTTTCAATCGAAACCAATAAACTGATCGAAGTATTATTATCAAAGTTATTTGCAGGACTTCCGTATCAAAAATCAGAAATTAAACGGTCCGGAGACGAACTCAGATCCTCCAATAAAAAACTCGAACATATACTGGACATTACCATTGGAGCCCATGCACCCATTCTGCATAAAACCGCGCTGGATTTGTGGCTGACCGAAAGATATGCTTTATACGAAGTCTGCGGTACTAAGTTATGCCGTTTTGATATTCATCACGCCGAATGGAACCTGAGCAATCTTGATGTCACTATACGCGACATATGCTACGATGCCGGAAAATACACCATCAACATCTATCCCGACACTATTCAGTACTCAGAAAAAATCGAAGTACTGTTTTGGGATAAAATTGAAGTTTAGCATACAAAACAGGACACAACAATAATAAGAACAAACAAACTTAAAAAAGCATCATTATGAATTTAGACGAAAAAGAAAACTACCGTCAGGACGACGTGTATTTTCACAGTGAAAATCCGGAAGACGACTTTGACAGAAAATTCAATGAAGAAGATCAGGATGAAGAAGATAATCTGGAAGATGAAGACACAGATTTCGATCAGGAAGATCTCGACGACGGAGACGGCGATCTGGATGAAGAATTAGATGAAGAATTAGATGAAGATCTCGATACCGACCCTAACCGAAACAATTTCTAAAAAACACAAAACCGTCTGGTACTTCATCAGGCGGTTTTTCTGCCTGAATTGTGAGTTGTTAATGTGAATTTATTTTCTAAAATAATTCCAGTTGATTCCCCGGAGGCAAGGGTTTCTTTTTAGGAGGTTTTGCATCGCCAAAAACTGTTTTGCCGCCGTATTTATAAGATTCGGTCCTTTCTCTTTGAATCAGGGCATCAAAATTAGAATTGGGCGTAAAACTTTCCTCTGCCCTTCTTGAAATTTCAGATAATTTCTGAATAGCACTTATTTTATCACTGTTTCCAATTTTTGCACGGTTAATCGCTCTTTGAAGCGTATCAATCGTTTCATCGTAGATATTTACCGGAACAGGAAACGGATGTCCGTCTTTACCACCGTGAGCAAATGAAAAACGTGCAGGGTCTTCAAAACGTGTCGGTGTTCCGTAAATAATTTCGCTTACCAATGCCAGCGACTGTAAGGCTCTTGGCCCCATTCCTTTTAAAAGCAATAATTCCTCGAAATCTTCCGGACGATTCTCGTGCGTTACCCAAAGCATCGCTCCCAGCCTTTTCATATTCACATCCTCCATTCTCACATCATGATGCGCAGGCATTATTAAGTGCTGCATTTCTTTGATGATCTTGGTTGGGGATTCTTTGGCGAGTTCCAAAATTCCATCTCTCGATTTTGAAGCGGCCTGAGCAGTAAGATTCAAAATACTTCCCTGGTTTTCGCCATAAATAAAAGTATGCGGTTCGTTTATAAACGACTGCAAATCCTGCGAATGCCAATGGTATCTTCTGGCCGTCTGCGAATTAGGGTTCATTCCCTGCTGAATCACCGCCCACTGCCCTTTGTTATCTACAATAAAATTATGCTGATACAGCTGAAAACCATCCTGAATAGCAGTATTATCTACTTTTGCGGCGAGTCTGCTGCAATTGGCCAGATTATGACCATCGAGTCCGGTTTTATCACCCACAAATAAAAGTTCCTGCGGGGTTAAGGTCGAATGTTTTCCTTTACCGCCGCAAATATAAATACCGAGTTCTTTTGAATGCGGATTAACGGATTTTTTTAATGCACCAAGAACAGAAGTGGTAATTCCGGATGAATGCCAGTCCATTCCCATAACCGCACCAAAACTCTGAAACCAAAACGGATTACTCAGTTTACTGATTACTTCTGAAGTCGAAAACTCCATAGCAATCGTTTCTACAATAGCCAGACCGAGTTTAGACATGCGTTCAGCAAGCCATAACGGAACATGTCCGTAATGCAAAGGAAGATCTGCTGTACCTGAACGCTTCATTTATTTAGATTTTAAATACAAAAATACTTCAAAATAACCCGGCAGCATTTTAATTAACACTAAATGCCCGGAAATGAAATTTATAGATTATTTTCGGCTTTTTTCCTTTTTCTCCAGTATAAAAGATATGCGATTCCCAATACAAGAACTACTATATCGATCTGTATAATCTGCGGTATACGCATAATCTGGTCTTTGTAATAACTGCCTCCCAAAAGCGCTCCCAGTCCTATCCCGAGTTCCATCGAAATATACATCGTCGCAACAGCTTTCCCCCTGTGTTCGGGATTACTCAAATCAATTGTCCAGGCACTCACGGCCGGCGATAATATTCCGGTTCCAACACCGTAAATTCCTGCCCCTATTAACAACATCTCAATATCCCTGCCCAGACTTATTACAAAAAGTGCAAAAGCAGTTATGATTAATCCGGCAAGAATTACACTCGTACGTCCGTGTCGGTCAGAAACTTTTCCGGCGCCAAAACGAACCAATACCGATGTAACGGTAAAAGCGGTAAAAAACAATCCTTTGTTATTTGTTCCCAAATGTTCGCTCCAATCCGGAATTAAAGTTAGTATAAGTCCGAATGCCGTATAGGAAAGAAAAGTAATTATTCCGGCAGGAAATACATTTTTGTCAATTATATCTTTTCTCCCGATTACAAACATCGATCTGCTCAGTTTTTCTTTTGCAGCCAGCGTTTCTTTCATATTCATTACGATAACAATAGATAAAAAAGCCAGAAATGACGAACAATAAAACATAACGTTTATTCCGTATAAATTCACAATCATACTTCCCAGAGCCGGTCCTAAAGCACCGCCAATGCTGAAACACAAACCATGCATGCCCAATGCCTCACCCCAGCGGTGCTGCGGAATAATATCGGCTACATAGGCTGATGTTGCCGTGGGTTTAAATCCGGTCGAAAAACCGTGAACCAGCCGAAGCAGTAAAAACCCTGAAACAGAACCCAAAACCGGGTAAAGAAACCCGCAGATTACACATACAGAAGATCCTACAGCCATAACAGGAACGCGTCCCCATTTATCGGTCAGTTTCCCGCTAAACGGACGTGATATTGCCGCTGTCAGAGTAAATAAGGAAATAATAAGGCCTTTATATTCGGCACCTCCCAGACTGCTTAGATAGTTAGGAAGTTCCGGTATCATCATATTAAAACTGGATGAAAACAGCAGCGAACTCATACACAGCAGAATAAACTGCAGGGTATAAATTGATTTTTGGTTGTGTGACATTATCGAATACTAAATAAACCGCCGCAAAAACAAACGGTAATTAAAAAGAAGAGTGCAAATTTAGTTCTTAAATTCTCTAAAATTTAAAATAATCATATAAAAAACAGCTTTAAAAAGAATTAAAATCCAAACTGCGGCTTTATTCTTTTTAAAGTGCATCAGGTTAAAATAAACGTGTTTTTAACACATAAAAAAGTATCACAATAAACACTTAAAGACGACTATAATTCGCCTGTTTTTTCATCATTTTTCTCTAACTTAGCGCACTGCATCTTAAACTATAAGAGTAAAACAAACATTGTTTTTCTGCAAAGAACTGAATGAAAACACATTACTGCATTTTTTCTTACATTCTTAAGGGAAAACTCTTTTCTAATAATTTTAGTTAATTGAAAAACTATGAACAAATTTGATTTTGGAATTGTAGGACTCGGTGTAATGGGCCGTAACTTACTTTTAAATATCGCGGACCATAACTTTTCGGCCGCAGGTTTAGACTTAGATACCGAAAAAGTCAGCTCACTTCAACAGGAAGCAGGTCCTGATCATACTATTGAAGCTACGACAGATGTAAAACATTTCGTTGAGCTTATTCAGCAGCCAAGAGCCATTATGCTTTTAGTTCCTGCCGGAAAACCAGTAGACAGTGCCATTGCCAGCTTACTTCCTCATTTAGATAAAGGAGATATTATTATCGACGGCGGAAACACCTATTTTACAGATACAGACAGAAGATTTCTTGAATTGTCTGAAAAAGGAATTCATTTCTTCGGAATGGGAATTTCAGGCGGTGAAAAAGGAGCTCGTTTTGGTCCTGCCATGATGCCGGGAGGTGATCAGAAAGCATACGAAAGACTTCGCCCTATTTTTGAGGCTATCGCAGCAAAAGTTGACGGGGAACCTTGTGTAGAATATTTAGGAAACGGTTCTGCCGGAAACTATGTAAAAATGGTGCACAACGGAATCGAATACGGAATTATGCAGCTGATTTCTGAGGTGTACGATCTTATGAAAAGAGGTTACAATCTGGACGATCAGACGATTCAGAAAACCTTTGAAGAATGGAACCAGACTCACGATCTTAAATCGTATTTAATAGAAATTACAGGAAATATCCTGAAACAAAACGACAAAGACGGATCTTTGTTAATCCATAAAATATCTGATTGGGCACGTTCTAAAGGAACAGGAAAATGGACTTCGCAAAACGCGATGGATTTACAGGTTCCGGTTCCTACTATCGATGCGGCGGTTGTAATGCGCGATATGTCGAAAACTAAACCGGAAAGAATCGAAGCAGCTAAAAAATTAGTATGGAATACTGCCGAAACAGACGTAAATACAACTGAAGCTATTGCTGCTTTAAAATCAGCTTTATACCTTTCTATCGTTGCAACTTATGCACAAGGGTTAGCGCAGCTTCATACGGCTTCTAAAGAATACAATTATGGATTAAATCTTGAAACTGTTGCCAAGATATGGCGCGGGGGCTGTATTATTCGTGCCAATATTTTAGAAGATTTCAGAAAAGCATATGTAACTAAAACTGATTTGCCAAACTTGCTTTTAGATAACGGAATTGCTTCAAAATTATCAGAAAACCAAGCCGGAATGCGATCTGTTATTCAGTTTGCGGTTCAAAAAGGAATTCCTGCTGCCGGACTTATGAATTCATTAGCGTATTTTGATGCTTACCGATCAGAGAATCTGCCAACAAATCTAATTCAGGCCCAGCGTGATTATTTTGGGGCGCATACCTACGAACGTATTGATGCCGAAGGTGTTTTTCACACACAATGGACTGAGTAAGAACTTAAAGCAACACAACTACACACAATGACTAAAAATAAACTTACCAATCCTACAATCATTGTTATTTTTGGAGGAACAGGCGATTTAGCAAAAAGAAAGCTATTTCCCGCATTTCAGAATCTGTACCTTGACGGGCGCATGTCTGAGAAGTTTCAAATTATCGCTTTGGGAAGAGCAGAAAAAACCAATGAAGATTTTCGCAGTTATGTTTTAGAAAATCTAAATACTTTTTCAAGAAAAAAAGGAATTTCTGATCCTAAAACACAAAAATTCCTTTCGCATATCACCTACCACAGTCTTGATATCGAAAATGAAGAATCATACAAAAGCCTGAATGCAAAAATCAACAAGTTTGATGAGTCCTTTGGCGAACGAGCGAATCGTCTTTTTTACCTTTCGATTACACCTTCATTTATATCGACTATTTCAAACAACATTAAAAATATCGGACTTGCCGCCAATCCAAAACAAGACCGTATTATTATTGAAAAACCGTTTGGATATGACAAAGCTTCGGCTATCGAACTGAATGCTATGCTTTCGCAGACTTTTAAAGAAGAGCAGATTTACAGAATCGATCATTATTTAGGTAAAGAAACCGTTCAGAATATTTTGGCTTTCCGTTTTGGAAATTCCATGTTCGAACCTTTATGGAGCCGTAACTTTATTGATTTTGTTCAGATTACAGTAGCAGAAGAAGTTGGAGTTGAAGAACGCGGCGGTTTCTACGAAGGTGTCGGCGCATTAAAAGATATGATCCAGAACCACCTGCTGCAGATTTTATGCATGACGGCTATGGAAGCACCTGCATCGCTTAGTGCCGATGATATTCGTAACCGTAAAGCCGATGTACTAAAATCAATCCGTCGTATCAAACCCGAAGAAGTAGACCATTATATCGTAAGAGGACAATATGATGCCGGTGCCATAAAAGGAACTCCGGTTCCGGGGTATCGCCAGGATAAAGGCATTGCACCGGATTCGAATACAGAAACTTATGTGGCAATGAAAATCTATCTGGACAACTGGAGATGGCAGGGAATTCCGTTCTACTTGCGTACCGGAAAAAGAATGGAAGAAAAACAATCTTCAATTATTATTCAGTTTAAACCGGTTCCGCATTCTACTTTCACCTATGGAAAAGAAGGCATGACACCAAACCGACTGATTATCAATATTCAGCCTGCAATGGATATCAAATTGCAGTTTATGACCAAAAAACCGGGATTGTCGCTTTCGTTACGTCCGGCAGAAATGATTTTTGATTATTTCTCCTGCTCAACCATGTCACCGGAAGCTTACGAAACGCTGATTGCCGATGCATTGGCAGGAGATCCGACCCTGTTTATGCGCTGGGATCAGGTAGAAGAAGCCTGGGATGCGATCGATACAATTCAGCAGGTTTGGAAAAGTACCGTTCCCATTAACTTCCCTAATTATAAAGCAGGAAGCTGGGGACCTGAAGAAGCCGATGAACTATTGGCACGTCAGGGACACAAATGGATTCCGAATACACAAACAAAAGAAGAACTTTTAGATGATACAGATTTACAATAATACAGACGAAATTAACAGCACTGCTGCCGATCTTTTTGTTTCTGCTGCCAAAAAGGCAATCGATGAAAAAGGAAAATTTACGGTGGTGCTGACAGGAGGTTCATCGCCTGCCGGAATTTACAAATTACTGGCTTCTGATGCTTATCAGGATAAAATAGACTGGAGCAAAGTGTATGTTTTCTGGGGAGACGAACGCTGGGTACCGCTAAATGATGATCTTAGTAATGCTAAAATGTCGTACAGCACATTGTTAAACCATGTTTCGGTTCCGCGTGAGAATATTTTTGAAATGTACAAAGATGGTGTTACACCGGAAGAATACGCTGTTACATACGAGCAGACCATTCGAAAGATTTTAGGCGAAGAAGGAAAATTTGACCTGATCCTTTTAGGAATGGGAGACGACGGACACACTGCTTCCCTATTCCCGGGTGAAGCGGTTTTGGATGAACAAAACAAATGGGTTGACGCGTACTATTTAGCGCCGCAGAAAATGTATCGTATTACACTTACTGCTCCATTAATCAATAAAGCAGAAAAAATTATCGTTGTAGCTTTTGGCGAGAAAAAAACACATGCTTTAAAAGAAGTAACAACCGGAGTTTACAATCCGGCACTTTATCCAATGCAGTTAATCAAACCAGTTTCGGGCGATTTACTGTTTTTGGTTGACAAGAGCGCTGCGGGTGTAAATTAAATTATACCCTCAAAAAGAAACTGCCTCCAGAAAGTTATATCTCTTTGGAGGCTTTTTTTTATTGCAAAATTTGTTTCAAGCAGATTTACTCTCATTTTTGTCATGTCGACGAAGGAAACATCTTCACAAGAAACCCGGCAAGATTGGCGATATAACTTTGTATTCTTATACTTTTGCAAGCAAAATACTCTTTCCTCTGCGTAAATCTTTACGAACTTTGCGGTAAAAATTCTAATAAATCTATTTGTAGAGCCACCAGAGTGAATCAGCTCAAATCATTAAAAATCTGCGTGAAACAAAATTTTGGCATAATGGCTTTGCAGCAAAAACTGACAGACGTTAATCCTCCGGAATAAGCTCGGGATTATAAACAATCTCCCAGGTATGTCCGTCAGGGTCCTGAAAATACCCTGCGTAACCTCCATAGAATGTATCAACTGCTTTTTTGATTATTTTGGCGCCTGCTTTTTCAGCAAGATCCATTATGGTATCGACTTCATCCTGGTTTTTAACATTATAGCCAATCGTAAAATTTACTTCTGAAGAACCTTCTGTCGAAATTCCGGTATCATTTGCAATACTTTTTTTTGGCCACAAAGCCAATTTCAATCCATTTTGCAAATCAAAAAAGGCAACGGCACCAAACTCAAATTCTTTCCCTACAATTCCTTCAGTTGGAAATCCAAGTCCGTTCTGATAAAATTCAACCGACTTTTCTAAGTCTGCTGTTCCAAGTGTCAATACTGAAATTCTGGCTTTCATAACTTATCTTTTTTAGTTGTAAATACCACATAAAATTAAACCGAAAACAATCATTTCGGTTTACATAATCATTTTAAGGATTTACAAAATAAGGCTCTGCTATTTCACATGCTTAAAAATAAAAAACCTCCAAAATCAAAAGACTTTGGAGGTTCTGTATTATAGTGTTATGCTAATTACATTTCGTTCAATTCGTTGAACTCGTGTAAAGATTTTAATGTGTTTTCGTAGAATAAAATCGCAGCAATAAGATTTCCTTTATCAGAGTAAGGCATCATTTTTCTTTGAAACTCTACAGTTGTGTCAAGGAAAGTAGATGTACCAACTGCTTGGTTATCTAGGATTTTCTTGTGATCAGTATCGTCCGGAATACCTAAATCTGCCATTGTAACACCTGGTTTAGTAACCAAAGCGATGTAAGGAAGAGTTTTAACCAATACTTTAATACGCTCAATGTACAATTCCAAAAGTTCTCCTTTTTGCATACCGCTTAATTCTTTTTGATCGTGGTATTTGCGGATTAGGGCTGTTGTACTAATAATACTTCTTGGGGCGTTTTTTGCCTGCGCTGAAGCAGCTGCAGTTGTCAAGAAGAAAAAGATACTTAGTAAAAATAATTTGCTATTCATTTTCTTAGTGTGATTTGTTTTTGATAAAAGCAAAAATATATAAATTAACTTAAATTACAACTTTATCGACTTATTTTTTTCTAAAATTTACAATATTTTCTATTCTTTTACGTTAGGCGCTGCAAATGAAATAGTGCAAAACTGTATTACAGAAGCTGTACAGCCGTTTTCGGGTTTTTAGAAAATTTTTTAAGTATGCGAAACTTATTACGTTCTAGGACTTTATTATTCTAAAACGACCCGGATATTTGATCCAAAGGCTCTTTTTATTGCCATAATAGTCCATAAATTCTTCGCAGACAAACACGGCATGCGCTTTTGACCATGCAACAACGCCGCAAAATTCACTTCCCGATTCTCTTTTCAGCTTTTGAACCTGTTTGTCTAATTTAAATCCTAAGTATTTGTAGATTGTTGGCGTGTAGACTTCACCGCTTTCCAGATCATCCAATGCTCTGTCAAAACTTTCTTCTTTGTCTATAATCTGTTTGTACTTTGCCATTACACCGTAAGTCAGTATGGCATATTCTGTAATCATTTCGCTGTCGCAGTTGTCTTTGATGAATACAAAACCGGCAGATATTCTGGCTCTGTTTAATTCGGCCTCACTAATTTTAAATGATGCGTTGTTTTTTAATGTTATGCTGTATGAATTATCTTCTAATTTTTCAGATACAAACAAATTATCTAATCCATATACATTTAAGGATGCCTTAATAAAAGCAATCGATGAGCAGTTTGTGCGTTCTCCTTGTTTAAAACTTTCGAATATTTTTTCTGAACTCAGCTGGGCATACGAATTAAAACAGGCAAATAATGAAAATAAAAATATTGAAGTAACAGATTTCATTGTAATATAATTTTATAATGTTTCCCGTTTTCTTTTGGGATTGAAATTGATTTTACAAATCTATAAAAATCAACTAATATTCTTTTTCACTTTTAAACAAAAATTATGAAGATTCCAGCTGTTAAAGGCCTCAAAGATGCAAACAAATGAAGCTGTAAAGTCAATAAACAAGTGCTTTCGTACTAAATAGCAAATTAAATCCCAATGTTGAAATTCCAAATTCTAAAAACTTTGATAAAATTCAATAAACAAAGCCCAAAATTCCAAATTTGAAATTTCCTTTATAATGGCAGTTTTAATTCAGAACATAAAAAAGCCTCAAATTACTTTGAGGCTTTTGTGTTTCTATTTTTTCTCTTCATTTTGCAGTTTATCATCAAAATCCGGTTCTTCACCTTTGAATTTTTTGGTATCAGCATCATAATTTTCATCGTTTGTTAAAACTTCTTCATGATCTTTGTACTGATGTTTTCTGGTATCACTGCGATGATCATCACCCTTGCTGGTGTTTTTCTGAGGTTGATTATTTACGGCCATAATTTCTAAATTTAAAATGTTTTTTAAAATTACCTGAAATAGGCTGAACCTCACTTATATAATCCTTCCTTAAAATTATAAAATCATACTGTTGGCTTTAGTTATATTTCAACTTTACAACCGTAACCGAATAAGCCGGCAGTTTTACCTGCTGTGCTCCTTTTGTTACTTTATATTCGCTTTCTTTCGGACTGATTTTCTTTGGATCCGTAAAAGTGTTTTCATCATTAAGATTCGCACTTGCCAATGTAATGATACTTCCTTTCGAAGCTGTTTTTGTTCCTTTCAAATCAAGATTTACTTCCTGCGGAGATTGTGACGTATTAACCACCTTTACTATAATTTCTTTGGTATTAATGTCTTTTACAGCCGATGCATACAAATTGTTTTCACCAATAAGCGGTTTTCCATCCTTTGTAATATTTAATAAATCAGTTCCTTTATTTGTCGAAAAGAGCTTCTGAACATAGTAATTGGCAGATCCGTACGATTCCAGATTATTAAACCAGATCATGTCCGGCGTCCACTGCCAGGCGTCCTCATGAGCCATCAATGGTGCATAAGACGTTAGCTGAACCACTTCGGCGTTTCGTTCCAGTCCGGTCATGAAAGCAGCCTCAGAAAAAGCACACTCCCAGTTGTTTCGGTTATTCGGGTTGGCACCGGAAACACTCTGTGCCGCATATTCTCCGGCAAATATTTTGGGCCCTTTTCGGTCATAATTATCATAACGTCCTGCGTTTTCCCTAAACCACTGCGGACTCTTATAATAATGTTCGTCTACCAGTTCTGCATTCAGTTTTTTAAGTTCAGCCATTGCGTAATCAAAATGTTCGCCGTCTGGAGAAGGGCCGCTTCCTGATACAATAATAATGTTAGGATATTTTGCTTTTATTGCTTTTTCAAAAACCTTAAATCTTTCGATATAATCCGGTCCCCACTGCTCGTTTCCAACGCCGATATATTTAAGGTTAAACGGTTTTGGATGTCCCATATCAGAACGGATTTTACCCCAGTTTGTAGTTACCGCTCCATTGGCAAATTCAATTAAATCCAAAGCATCCTGAATATACGGATCCAGTTCATCCATTGGTGCTAATTCGCCTGTGTTATATTGGCACGCCATACCGCAGCTAAGAATAGGCAGCGGTTCTGCCCCAATATCTTCTGAAAGCTGAAAATATTCAAAAAATCCCAACCCGAAACTCTGGAAATAATCAGGAGTTTGTTTGTGGTTGAATTCTACATTCCAGCGGTTCATCATGGTCTTTCTTTCTTCCACTTCTCCAATTGATTTTTTCCACTGATAACGGTCAGACAAGGTTCTGCCTTCTACAATACAGCCTCCCGGAAAACGTAAAAAGCCCGGTTTTACATCGTATAAAAGCTGTACAAGGTCTTTACGAAGCCCGTTTTTTCTGTTTTTCCAGGTATCTTCGGGGAAAAGCGAAATCATGTCCAGATCGATGGTTCCGTTTCCTTCAAACGTAATTTTGAATTTTGCTTTTGCTTCGGTCTGAGAAGCTTTAAACTGCGAAGTATATTGGGTCCATTGATCGGATTTTGGAATAATACTCGTTTCTCCAATCACTTTTTGATCTTTATCAATTAATTGAAAAATGATTTTTTTGACTCCACCGTTATGATTAGCCGCTTTAAGCGAAAGGTTGTATTGGGCATCTTTCTTCACTCCCATTCCCCTGAAACCTTCGTTAATCAGAGCATATCCTTTGTCATTGTTGATTTCGACCCTGCAAAAATTAGAGTTATTTTTTTCCTGCGAAAGTTTCACCGGCGATGCGCTCCCTGATTCTTTATTCATGGACGATCTTTTGGTATTGGGTTGTTCCCATCCCATTAAAGGTTTATCGAATTCGAAGGATCTGTTTTTGATCATTTCGGCATATAAACCGCCGTCTGCAGCAAAATTAATGTCTTCAAAAAACAAACCGAACATAGTGGGCTGAATTTTGGTAATCGATTTTGAAGCATCTACAACTAATGTTGTTTTTTGTGCATGGGTATACAAACCGCTGAAAAACAGCGAACAGATAATGGTTTTGGTTAGAAAGTTATTTTTCATAGTTTTTGAATAATAAGCTGATTATTTTTTTACGGCTTCCAGTTTTTCAGGAAAAGCCGATTGTCCGTCTAAATTAGTAATAATAAGATTATCTACATTTTTACTTTCGACTGCATATTTAAAATAATCCGGTTTGTTTTTCCCCCATTGCACCGTGCAATTCTGTACTTTAATGCGTTCGGCATTATCAAAATAAAATCCCGAAGTACTTCCTTTCACAAATCCTTCTAAGTTAGAAGGACGCCTGTCATATACTCCTCCGGGATAATTTGTTGTTTTATCTATAAATACACTCACATTATCAAAAACAATATTCTTGATTTTGTCTTTTGATTCGCCGCTTACATATACGCCGTTTTCTCCTGTACACTGGATATTAGAGAAATAGATATTTTTTATTTCACCAACTTTTCCTTCTGTCGCTCCTTTTGGAAAACGCCAGTTGGCATCTTTATGGTTTCCTTTTGCCCTGCTGTATGCCGTAACATAAATTGGTTCTGCTTTTCCCCACCAGGTATCAGTCGTTAAGCGGGCTTCAACAATGATATTCGAAAAAATAATATCGCTTACAGTTCCTTCATCACGATTCTGGATTCCTAGTGCTCGGTTGCTGTTTTTGATGATGCAGTTATCAAAAACCACTTGTCTGATGGCATCCATGTTTTCTGATCCAATTTTAATGGCACAGCTGCTGCTTGTCATGGTGCAGTTGGTTACGGTAATGTTCTCGCAGGCTCCGAATTCTTCAAATTCACGTCGGTTTTTCAAGCAGATACAGTCATCACCGCTTTCGATATAACAATCGCTGATTCGTACGTTTTTGCAATGGTCTAAGTCGATTCCGTCGCTGTTGCGTACTTTTAAGCTGTTCAGGAGCGTAATACCGCTTATTACAACATCGTTACAGCCCACTAAATGAACGGTCCAGTAAGCTGAGTTTCCGATATGCACATCTTTAATCCTGATATTTTTACCGCCGATAATTGTAAGCACGTGGGGTCTTGGATCAAGAACATCAAAAGGTTTTAAAACGTAGGCGTCTTCTTGTTCTTCCCCCATAAAAGAAATTCCGTTTCCGTCTATTTTTCCATTTCCGCTTATACTGAAATCTTCTACATTTTCGCCGCCAATCCATATTGTGCCTTCTCCCGGATTGGTTCTAAAAGCACTCTTGGTATAGAGTTTTTCATCCGGACTTGCCAGCAATTTTGCTCCGGCTTCGATATGAAGGTCGACTCTTGATTTTACATCAAAAGGCCCGGCCAGAAAAGTATAAGGTGCCGGAATTAAAACTCTTCCGCCTGTTTTGCTGCAGGCATCTATGGCTTTCTGAATCGCTGCGGCATCATTGGTCTTTCCGTCTCCTTTGGCTCCGTATTTCTTTATGTCATAGATTTTTTGTGCCGAAACTGTTAACGAAAGGCAGAAAAGCAACAGTGTGATGATAGATTTCTTTTTCATTTCTTATAGTTTTAATCTTTATTTTAAGTTGTTTCACGCAGATTTAAAAAGATGTAAGCAGATCTTGCAGATATTTTAGAAAAAAATCGATTGAAATCTGCTTAAATCTGAAAAATCAGCGTGAAACTAAATTCAATTGACCGGCAGTTCGAATTTATTCTGCTCGGGTTCGGTTTTTCTTTTTAAAGATTCGCTGTCCAGATTATCCGAAATAACATCTTTAAAAACAATCTGATTAATTTTATCCGATGGAACATTGATTTCCTTCATCGCAAGTTTTTTTACGTCATCAAAAACAAAGGCGGGACGAAAATCTTCTTTGTCCAGAATCAGTTTTATGTTTTTCATTTCGATTCCGTTTACATGGCGGACATAAAAGCCCCACGAAGGCAGTTCGCCAAACATGGTAAATTCAGGATAGCCTTTTATGTTTTCTTTTACATCTTTCAGCCGGCTTAAAGGATGATAGGCCATTCCTTTGGATGCTCTTCCCGGATAGATGATCTCGATGTTTTCCAGAATCACATTTTCAATCGAATGTCCCGGAATTCCTGCAATTGAAGCCGGAAAAGGATTATGGAAATAATCTACTTCGGGTCCGCGCAGATCGTAATCGATATCCGGACGGCCGAAAGGTATTTGCGCTTTTACATTTTTAATTGATACGTTTTTAATATATCCCGGTTTGTCTCCGTTGCGATGTCCTAACCTGATCAAAATTGCATTTCCGGTATTTACAGCAGTTACATTTGAAACTTTGATATTTTCTATTTCGGCACCGTCCACAGATTCAATGGCAATGGCAGATCTGAAAGTATCAAAAACGGTGATATTTTCTATGGTTACATTTTTAAAACTTCCGTAAGAACCTGTTCCAAATTTCACAGCATTGGCACTGGATCTTATGATACAATTGGCAATATAGATATTGTTATTTTCCAGTCCCGGCACTTCTGATTTTAAACAGATTCCGTCATCGGCAGTATTTACGTTACAGTTCGTTATTCGGACATTCTCACAGCCGTTAACGTCAATTCCGTCATTGTTCCAATAGGCTCTACTTTCTACTTTCATCGAGTCTACAACAATATTGCGGCAGTCTGTAAAACAGTTCACCCAGCCCGGACTGTTTTTAAGTGTAATATGGGTCATGACAATTGAATCGCATTTTACAAACGAAATCAGTTTTCCTCTTCCATCTTCCGGGCGCATTCTGCGGTAATTGTATTTGGGATCAATTCGCACTCCTGTATGGTGCAGACTGTCGATTGCCAGTGCGAGTTCCCTGCCCTGTCCGTCTATAATTCCTTTTCCGTTTACGGCAATATTTTTGGATTGATACGCTATAATCAATGCCCTGATTTCCTGATATTTTGGGTAATCATCCGGATTGATGCTTCCTAATAAAACAGCTCCTTCTTCCAGATACAATTCGACATTATCTTTCAAAATCAAACTTCCGGAAAGGTATTTTCCTTTTGAAAAGATTACTTTTCCTCCTTTATTTTTATAAGCTGCATCGATGGCTTTCTGAATCGCTTTTGTGTTTACTGTTTTACCATCGGCCACAGCGCCAAACGAAGTTACCAGGTACTCTTTCTTCTTTTGGGCATATATTTCCTGATTGATACTGAACTGAAGAAGAAAAAGCAAAATCAGACAGTTTCTAAAAATTATTTTACTGTTATTCATACTCTTAAGTATTAGATCTAAAGTTACCAAAAAACCGTGTATAAGGCCACTAATATGCCGCAGATGATGAAAGATCCGATAATAAATTCTGATGATACTTTAAACATAGAATTATCAACTTCGATACGGTGTGTTTCAGACTGCTGTTCCGGTTCCGGTTTAACAAGGCTGATGACAACCATAATTAATACGATAATGAAAAAAACAATCGTCATTCTGTCTAAGAAAGGATAATCAGGAAATGCACCGTTTGTCCACATAGGCAGAAATTTTAAAACTGCTGCAATTGGTACTGTCAGTAATGCCCCAATAAGTCCGGCTGAAGGCGTTGTTTTTTTCCAGAACATTCCCAGCAGGAAAACAGCTAAAACTCCAGGTGAAAAGAACCCTACATATTCCTGAATAAACTGGTATGCCTGATCTAATGATTTTAATGCCGGAGCTACAAATGCCGCGATAATCATGCAGACTACAACGCACCATCTTCCGGTACGAACAAGTTTTTTTTCTGATGCTCCGGAATTGAAGTATTTTTTATAAATATCTAAAGAAAATATGGTCGAAATACTATTGGCTTTTCCGGCCAGCGAAGCTACAATTGCCGCTGTTAAGGCCGCCAGAGCCACGCCTTTTAATCCGGCAGGAAGTAAATTCATCAACGTTGGGTAGGCATGATCCGGTTTTAAAACTCCCGAAGCATCTACCATTTCGTGCTGAAACATGCCGTTTTGATGCATTACAAACATGGCGATTCCGGGTAAAACGGCAATAATGGGCACTAATAATTTCAGGAAAGCAGCAAACAAAATTCCTTTACGGGCCGTTTTTAAATCGGCACCAAGGGCTCTCTGAACGATGTACTGGTTACAGCCCCAATAAGCCAGATTATTAATGAGCATACCGCCAACCAAAACCGACATTCCCGGAAGTTCATTGTAATGAGGATCTGATTTATCGAGAATCATATGCAGATGTCCCGGAGCTTCGTCTGCAATTACAGCAAGTCCTTTTAGAATATCTTTTCCAAAACCAAATTGTTCCGAGAGTAAAGTTAAGGCCAGATATGTCGTTACCAATCCGCCAAGAATTAATACAATTACCTGAAACATATCAGTATAACCTATTACTTTCATACCGCCTAAAGTAACGATAACAGAAAATAAACTAAGTCCTATGACACAAAACTGAAAGCTTACGGGTGCAATTGACGAGATTGCCAAAGCACCTAAATAAATAATCGAAGTCAGGTTAACAAATACATAAATCAAAAGCCAGATTACGGCCATAATCGTACTTACAGTCCCGCTGTATCTTTTGGCTAAAAACTGCGGCATGGTAAATATCTTATTTTTAAGATAAATAGGCAGAATAAACATGGCTACGATAATTAAGGTGGCAGCCGACATCCATTCGTAAGAAGCAATAGCCAGTCCAATAGCAAATCCCGAACCACTCATGCCGATAAAATGTTCTGCCGAAATATTAGACGCTATCAGCGAAGCTCCAATGGCCCACCAGGTTAAGGAACCTTCTGCCAGAAAATATTCGTTGGAGCTGGTCTGGGCATTTTTTCTGCTTCTGTAAATATACATTCCGTACGAGGTAACAATGACGAAATAAATAAAGAAGACAATGTAGTCTGCGGTTTGTAATACATTCATAAAGTGTGGTTATTTTGTGGTTAGTCAGTAAAATGTATTTTTATTTAACACATAGGAACATAGTTTTAATGTTTAATAAAAAGGTATTTCATTTGTTTAAATGCACATAGCTATGTGTAAAAAATTAGTTTTTTATTCAATCCTGTTTTTATTCTTTCACATAAAAAAAACTATGTTTCTATGTGTTTAAAATCTACAAGCAAAAGTTAAACACACAGCTATGTGTAAAAAAACTAATTTTCTATTTTCTCCTTCATTAACTCTCTGCATTGAAAAAAAACCTATGTTTCTATGTGTTTAAAATTATCCTTAACAGCTTTCTATATCTTTAAAAACCATTTTTTCTTATATAAAAAGTACAGTAAAATAAGCTGTACCATCGTAACAGATAATGCTGCAAAAACCGGCTGCCATATAAGAGGCAGAAACTCAATAAGACCGCCAAAAACATAATCTGCAGTATGTTTGAAATCAACAAGACCTTCGGCTGCGATGTAAATCAGAATCGAATTTGAACCAATTAAAATAAGTGGAAATGCCCATTTATGGAGACCCAAAAGGTCAATTATCACATAGAAAAAGATAAAGAACAAAATACTAAAGCCGCCTACAAAACAAACAAAAGAACTCGTCCATAAGTGTTTGTTGATTGGAAAATCAAAATCCCAAAGAATTCCAATGAGAATTAAAAGAATTGCAGACAGCGTCATCGTCAGCAGTTTTACATTTATCGAATAATAAATTCTGGCTCTCAAAAACGTTCCCGAAAAAACACCCAGCAACGCCGTAGAAACTGCCGGAATAGTCGACAAAATACCTTCCGGGTCATAAACCGTGCTGTGAAGCCTGCCGGGTAAAAGCAATCGGTCGATGTAAGCTTCCAGCGAACCTTCTTTGGTTAAAACACCGGCTCCAAAATCAGGAACCGGAACCCATTTCATCGCTGCATAATAACCTAATAAAATGCCAATACACCAGATTACCTGCTTTTTTAAATCAAAATTGAGATAAATAATTCCCGCCAGAAACCAGGCAATACCTATTCGGCCCAAAACACTGGCAAAACGGGTCTGATCGAAACCATCAAACTTTAGCAATCCGTTTACTACAAAGCCTAATACAATAAGTATACAGGTTCTCCTGAGCATGGAGAGGTATATTTTTTGTTTTTCTTCTGATGGCAGATCATTTGCCGTTTTTACTCCTGCTGACTGTATTTTTTTATCAAAAGAATATGGCATTGAAAATCCGGCTACAAATAAAAATACCGGAAATATCATGTCGTAAAAGGTTATTCCGTTCCATTCTGCGTGATGTAATTGCGACGACATCCAGACAAAAACCGGAATCGGTGCAGCTTTCGCCAAGGCATGTATGATATGTTCCCCGCTCATGATCCAGAACATAACGAAGCCTCTCAGGGCATCCAGGGAAAGTAATCTGTTGTTTGTCATTTTTTTGTGGTCGTTATTAGTAGTGGTCAGTTTTCAGTCGCAGTTTTCGGTTTTTTAATAATCAGTGTCAGTCGCAGTTTTTTGCCGCAGTGCTCACTGTAAACTGTAACTGCGACTGTAAACTAAGACTGAACACTAAAAAACAGGTTTTATAATAAATCCGTAGCTGTACTCGCTTTGTGTTAATGTATATTGTTCGTGCGGCGGAAGTCCCCAGCTGTTGTCACCTCCCAGTCCGCGCTGTGTCAGGTCTACACATACTACTACTTCGTCTCTTGGTGTGATGTCGCTGGAATGAATGTTCTTTTTAGAGATCCCTCCGTCGAAATCACTTGGATAATTGTTCAAAGTACTCATACCTAAAGGCTGCAGACCTTTTATTTCGATGCCGTTTCCTTTATTCGCTGCTAATTTAAACCAGCGAACATCTGTCTTATATCCATTTTCCTGCGGGCGTGTATAAGGCACGTATTGGTCTGCAACTTTACTGGTATAAATTCCTTTAAAAGATGATGTTTTTCTGTCCGGATAATTTTCCAAAGGTCCTCTTCCATAATAATCCAGATTTTCCAGTTTATTTTTTAAGGTGAAAATCATTCCGAAACGCGGTAATTCCGGTACCGGATTATTTCCTTTTTTATAAGAAGCCTGAATTTCCAGAGCACCATCATCTGCAAGAGAATATTTGATTGTGTAATCTGAAAAAACATCATTTAATTTTAGTTTTGCAATCACGTATTTCTTACCGTTTTCCTCTGTCTGCTGAATATTTTCGAGCGTGGTATTTTTGCCTGCTGTACGCCATACATTAGTTCTAATCTGCATTTTATTTCCTATATCATTATCCGTTGGCGCACGCCAGAAATTTGGTTCAGGATATTGTTTAAAATACTCCTCGCCTTTTAAATTGTAATACGAAATCAGCCCCGTTGTTTTGCTGATCTTCACTGTTACATTTTCGGTACTTAAAACAAACTGGTCTTTTTCATCCTGAATTTTAGAAGAAACAGATTGCTCTGTTTTTTCAAAATATTTGGAGTCTTCGATTACAAACTGTTCTTTGGCAATTTCAAAATCCTGAGGCAGTAATTCTGATCCTGTTTTGGTATTCGCAAAAATGTTCAGTAAATATTCTGTTCCCGGTTTTGATTGTAATTTTGGAAGCTCAATTTTAAATTGTTTTTTAGATTTCGGGGCTAAAGCCACATTCAGAGTTCCTTCTTTTATTACTTTTCCATTTTCTAAAACCTCGTATCTAAAATTGTATTTATTCAGGTTTGTAAATCCAAAATCGTTTATAATTTCGATTATGCCATTTTTAGTGTCAACGGCCTGAAATCGAATATCCTGATATACTTTTTTTACTTCAAAAGCGCCCGGATGCGGTGTTCTGTCGGCATAAACCAATCCGTTGTGACAGAAGTTTTCGTCATTCAGGTAATTCTGGCTTCCCATATCGCCTCCGTACGCCCAGTATTTTCGGCCTGCTTCATCGGTTCTTAAATAGCCCTGATCTACCCAGTCCCAGATAAAACCGCCCTGCATGTTTTTGCTGCCGCGAATGATATCCCAGTATTCCTGAAAATTTCCGCTGCTGTTGCCCATCGCATGCGAATACTCACACATGATGTACGGACGGCTGACTTCTTTTCTTGCAGCATATTCTTTCATGTAGTCAATCGTTGGGTACATTGGACAAACGATATCGGTATTTTCGTTTTCTTTTGCCTGCTCAAACTGAACTAATCTTGTATTGTCTCTCTTTTTAATCCATTTGTAAGCCTCATGAAAAACAGGTCCGTTGGCACTTTCATTACCTAATGACCAGATAATTACAGACGGCATATTTTTATCTCTTTCCACCAGACTATAAATTCGGTCCAGATGTGCTTCTCTCCATTCCGGAAGATGGCCCGGATTCGTTTTTGGATTCATCCAGATTAGAGGCTGTCCTTCTACTCCCATTCCATGACTTTCGATATTGGCTTCATCTACCAAAAACAAACCGTATTTGTTACATAATTTTACCCATAAAATATTGTTTGGATAATGACTGCAGCGAACAGAATTAATGTTGAGCTGTTTCATCATCTTAATATCTTTCATCATCGTTGCTTCATCCTGATAATGTCCGGTTTCCGGATTGTGTTCGTGAATGTTAACGCCGTGAACCATCAGCCTGACTCCGTTTACGAGTAACTGACCGCCTTTTAATTCTACTTTTCTAAATCCGATTTGTGTGCCAACTGTTTCTACAATTTCTCCCTTCGCATTTTTTAAAGTCAGCAGAAGCGTGTATAAATTTGGTGTTTCGCTGCTCCATAATTTAGGAGAAGATACGCTTTGCGAAAAATTCAAATTCTGAATTTTTGAGGCTTCAAAATTGACAGCAAGTTCTTTACTGAAAACATTTTTCCCTGAAGCATCAACTAGTTTTGCAGTTAATTTTTGATTGTTAACCGAAGTTGAAGTCAGGTTTTTTAAACTTACTTCTACATTTAAACTTCCGTTTTTGTAATTCGCATCCAAATCAGGCTTGGCAAAAAAATCGGCAATACGAACATCATTTGTACTGTACAAATACACATTTCTGTCAATTCCAGAAAGCCTCCACATGTCCTGATCTTCAAGATACGAACCATCGCTCCATCTGTAAACTTCAATCGCAAGGTCATTTTTTCCGGGTTTTAAATATTTCGAAATATCAAATTCTGCCGGACTTTTGGTGTTTTCGGTATAACCTACTTTTTGTCCGTTTACCCAAATGTACATGGCCGATGTTCCGGCTTCAAAATGAAGAAAAACGTGTCGGTTTTTCCAGTTTTCAGGCAGGACAAAATCTCTTTTATAAGAACCAACCGGATTGTCCGAATGGTTAATAAAAGGCGGATTTTTCTCGAACGGATATGTAATATTGGTGTAAATAGGCACACCATAACCGTTTAATTCCCAGTTTGAAGGCACTTGTAACTCCTTCCAGTGCAAAGTGCTGAAATCGGTTTTGTAAAAATCTTTCGGGCGCTGATCGGGCGTTGGCGACCAGGAAAATTTCCATTTTCCATTTAACGAAAAGTACCACGGCGAGTTTTCGTATTTATCCTGTATTGCCGAGGTTTCATCGGCATACGGAAGAAAAGCAGCCCGCGCCGGTTCTCTGTTAATCTGGAATACCTGAGGATTTTCCCAGTCTTTACGATCTTTTTCCTGAGCCGAAACTGCTGCAGCGCAAAGCTGCAATAGGCTTATAAAAAATATTTTGGTTTTGGTAGTATACATTATTTTTATTTTTAAGTCCTCATCCGAAAGAATTACAAAATCCAAAAGCTGCTAAAGTCTGGTTAGAACTTCAGTTTTTCAGGCAGGTATTTGGCTGCTAATTCTTTATAGTACGGAAGAAGTGCTTTTACATCCGGTTTTACAGGTGCTTTGGTATACAAATCATACGGATTGAACTTTCTAACCCAGTCAAACATTTCTATGTCTTTTTCGTTCATTAAATGAGCATAGGCATTTTCTTTATGCTGTGAATAAAACGAGTGGTAACGAATCATGTATAAAGCCGGATCAGGAAGATAATCTTTCATAATCTGATACAGATATTCGTCGTGGCCCCAGCTCATTTTTACATTGTCGAGTCCGCAGTTTTCTGTATACACACCAAATTTGGTATTGAATCTTTCGTCTGTATAATCCGGATTTTCTTTGAAGAATTCCGAATACACAATTTTATCTGAATACGCACAGCCAACCGGAAACGTATCGCCTACAACAGCCCATTGCGGTTCTCCAAACAAACATAAAATTTTACCCAGATCATGAATAAATCCCGTCAGTACGAACCAGTCCGGATGACCGTCTGCTCTAATGGCTTCTGATGTCTGTAAAAGATGTTGTGTCTGGTCTAAGTCAATATCCGGGTCGCTGTCGTCTACAAGTGTGTTCAAAAAATCGACAGCTTCCCAGATTGACATTTCTTTTTTATTAAACTGCAGAAATTCCTGTTCTTTACTGCATACAAAATCGTAAGTCTGGTAAGTATGATTTATTCTGTAAAACTCTTTAACGGTTTCTACTCTTTCAGAATCTACATAATTCCTGAATTCTTCTTTTTGCTTTTCGGGTGCGCTTTCAGAAGGATCAGGATATCGCAGTAACAAATCATCTTCCCATTCATCTAAATTATTCAGTGGATTGTCTGTGTCTATATGCTTTTTCATAATGCTAAAAGGTTAAAAGTTATAAGACAAAAATAGAATTACCTCCTGCTTTCAAAATGGATTAATACATCAAAAACATGGATAATTCTTATTTTTGTAGGAATTTACAATCAAAAAAAGACTTTTAAATCTGCTATATATTGTGTGGAGTGTTTTTTGCAGCAGATTACAAAAATTAAAAATGATTTTAGTTTTGCATGTAAACATTACCCAGGGCTGAAACCTTGAATTATGTTTTCCGAAAAATCTTTAAATCAACTGCCTCAGGCTAAAGCTGGAGGCAATTGATTTTTTCAGTTATTTATGAGAATAAAATTTGTGACAATCATTGTAGAGTTTCTTATGATTTCTTCCTATCGTTCGAATTGACAACATTATATGATGAAATTTATCAAAGATTCAAGACATCATCAGGGAATAAGTGCACAATACATTTGCGAAAATTCGTGAATTCGCGGCAAAAACTAATTAATCAGCTTGCTTGGCGGGAAACCGAATTGTTTTTTGAAACAGCGGCTGAAATACAAAGGATCATTAAAACCAACCAGATTCGTTACTTCTGAAACATTGTATTTCTTGGATTTCAACAATTCTGCTGATTTCTTTAAACGGATTGTTCTTATGAACTCGTTTGGCGCCAGATCTGTTAATTCTTTGATTTTTCGGTAGAGTTTAGAAGAACTTACGCCCAGTTTATCACACAGGAAATCTGTAGAAAGATCTACTTCACTTAAATTATCATTGATTAAACTGGTGATTTTTTCCATAAATTCTTCGTCTATAGGCGAATGTGTGAGCATACTGATTTTACTTTCTACCTCGCCCGAGAATTTTTGTTTCAGTTCCAGTCTCGATTTTACGATATTTTCTATAACAGTTTTAAGCAGTAAAGGTTCAAATGGTTTTACCAGATACCCATCGGCGCCCATATCGTAGCCTTTTACCTTGTCCATATTTTCTCCTAATGCGGTCAGCATGACAACCGGAATATGGCTTATGAATTCATCATTTTTTAGTTCTTTGCAAAATTCCAGCCCGTCCATAACAGGCATCATAACATCGGCAACACAAAGGATTGGTTTTACCTGTCGGCAGATTTTAAGACCTTCCTCCCCGTTTTCGGCGTCATAAACTTTGTAGTAATCGGACAAATAATCAACCAGATATTTTCTAAGTTCGTTGTTGTCTTCGATTACCAGAATTTTTTCTTTCAATTCTGTATTCTGAATAATCTTTTTGACTGCTTTTTCAGGAATCAGCATGCTCTGATTGTCATTTTTCAAAGCATATTCAAATACTTCCTTATGTTCATACAAAGTACGGTCAATTGGGATTTCAACCCTGAAAGTACTTCCTTTTCCCGGCGTGCTTTCCACCGTAATCAATCCTTTATGAATGGCAACCAGAGATTTAACCAGTGATAACCCAATTCCTGATCCGGTATTATTGTCTTTACTGTTTGAAGCCTGATAAAAACGTTTAAAGATTTTTTCCTGGCTTTTCAGCGGAATACCAATTCCGTCATCTGTAACTTCGATAATTAAAATATCTTCAACCGTATCTTTAAGCCTGATATACAAATCTACATTTCCGTGTTTATTGGTAAATTTTAAGGCATTCGACAAAAGGTTGTACAAAATTTTATCGTACTTGTCATTATCAATCCAGCCGTTGATGGCATCATCTTCTGAAATAAAACTAAGCTTAATCTTTTTGTTATAAGCCATTTCTTTAAAAGAATCGAAAATGTTTTTTGAATACGAAAGAATATCTGTTTTAGTAACCTTCAGTTTCAATTCACCCGACTGTGCTTTTCTAAAATCTAGAACCTGATTCACCAGATTGAGTAATCGGCTGGCATTTTGATAAATGAGATTATAACGGCTTCTTTCATAATCTGTCGCATTGCTGTTTTCGTCCAGTAACTGTTTGGCAGGGCCTAAAATAAGCGTTAAAGGTGTACGCAGTTCATGCGAAATATTGGTGAAGAAACGTAATTTTTCATTGTTTAATTTTACGTCATGTTCACGGTTTACTTTTTCGGTCAATAACTCCTGTTTCAGGCGGATTCGGTTTTTAATTTCTTTTCGGATGAAGTAAAAAACACCAAACAGAATAGCAAAAAATAATAAAAACGATGTCGGTGTAAGCCAGAAAGGCGGCAGGATTTTAATTTTATACGAAACCGTTTTACTCCAGTAACCATCGCTGTTGCAGGATCTTATTTTAAAAACATAATTTCCCGGATAAAGGTTGGTGTACTGCACAATTCTCGAAGTGCTGTTTACGGTAATCCAATGTTTGTCAAAACCTTCGAGCATGTACTGAAACTTATTCAGTTTTTCATTGGCAAACGATGGGGTCGAAAACTGGATCGAAAAGTTTCGGTTTTTATGATTGAGTTCGATTTCATTTCCATAATTCAAATCTTTTGAAAGCGGAATTTCTCCGTTGATTTCCATTTCCGGAAAAACCTCTTCGTTCTGAATTTTAAATTCTGATATAACCGGCAGCGGCGACCATTTATTTCTTTTCATATTGTGCGGCGAAAAAGAAATAATCCCGTTTTTTCCGCCCAGATAAATATTGGAATTATTAAAATTGAAGAAACCGCCGGAACTGAAAACATCCAGTCTGTTCCCGCTGTTTACGTGGTAAATATTAACATCGCTTAAATTCGATTTTACCCAGGCAATATTGTTATTATTAATGTTGAGCCACAAATCCCCGTTGTAATCTGAAAGTATATCTGTTACCCATTTTCCTGAAAGTTCTTTGAGATTTTTTACAGGTTCAAATTCGTTCTTTTTGGGATTGTACAGGCATAATCCAAAGCGTGTTGCGGCCCAGATTTTCCCTTTTTTATCTGCCAGAATATCGCTTACGTTATCGTCATGAGGCACGCCTTTTTCTTTGACAGAAAGTGACGAGTAGGTTTCTATTTTGGCTGAACCGATATTGTATTTTACAACTCCGGTTTCGGTGGCAAACCAGACGTTATTTTTTGCATCTCTTTCGATTGAATTGATCTGAAAACCCGGCAGCAATTTGCCTTTTGAAGTCTGGACCTGGAGCGTTTTGGTGTTCAGAATAACGGCTCCTTCCCCAAAAGATCCCACAATCATGGCATCATCACTGATTTTACTAAAAGCAAAAACAGGGGATTTTTCAAAACCGGCATTGATTTCCCTGCCTGAATTTGAGGCATAATTGTACACTAAAATATTCCCGTCCCAGAGACCGCAGTAAAACGTTTTCCCGTCATTAGAATAAATACTGGCAATGTCTTTTCCGTAATTATACAAAGGAGAAGATCCTTTTGGAGTCGAAATAAAAAGTCCGTTATGATAGGTCGCAACAATTACCTTTTCATCATACGTTTTAGCAAATCCTCTTATTCTGGGTGCCTGATTGCCTATGTATCGCGATATATCTTTATTGAGAATAAACTGGTTTTCATACGGATCGTATTTGTCCAGACCGTCTTCGGTACCAATCCATAATACGCCAGAAGTATCAAAATAAAGCGCTGATATTAAATTATCTACAAGCGAAGTATCGTCAGACAAAATAGAATAATACCATTTGTAACTTCCTTTCTGAATATCTTCTAATTCAGTACAGACCAATAAACCGCCCAGCGTTCCTACCCAGTATTTACCATCCGGAGCGCGTGCAACAGATAAAAAATACGGACCCAAAGCGCCTCTTATTTCTTTGTTTTCAATATATAAGTTTACAAACTGATTGTTTACTTTGTCGAGTTTGTACAAACCTTCGCGGGTTCCCACAAAAATATCCAATTTGGCATCTTCGTAAATAAAATTGATATACGGGTTTTTGATATTGGAATGCGGCACCGAAAGTGTGTAATTGGTCATTTGTACAATCGCACCTTTGGCATCGAGCGTTATTTTGGCAACAGATCCTTTTTCATAACTTCCTACCCAGATATTACCGCTTTTATCTTCAAAAATCTCCTTAACGTAATCGAAACCTTTAATTGGGATTTTCTCAAAGCGGTTTTCATTCTGATAGAACATATAAATTCCCTGAGTTTTGGTACCAACCCAGACTCTTTTAAATTTATCCACATATATAGATCTGATTTCTTCGTCTGGCAGACTATTGGGATCATTTTTTTGTTTTAGGAAAGTCACAAATTCATGTGTATCTACTTTAAAAAGGGTAAGTCCTTTTCGTGTTCCAATCCACAAATGATTAGAGGCTTCGTCAAGTTCCAATGCCGTAATATCGTCATTGTACAGTTTATTTTTCCCTAAAGCTGTGCTCATGTAATTTTTAAACTGATACCCATCAAAACGATTGAGTCCGGAAAAAGTACCAAACCATAAAAAGCCTTTTTTATCCTGAACAATATGGCGCACGGAATTATGAGACAATCCGTTATTATCATTATAATGCGAGAATTTTATATTCTGTGAATACGAATGATAAAAAAAAGCAGATAATAAGAATAATATAAAGGATTTTTGTCTCATTGAAATAAATTATAAATGCAATTTAATCTTTTTAATTTAATAAATATCAAAATTATTTAACAGATAAATTATCAATTTTGTTGTTTTTAAAATCAATCATAAAATGATCTGAAGGCTCGCCGTTTATGGTTTTCAGGAATATTCCGGCCCATAAAACCAATTTTGGATCCGTAGATTTTTTTAACTCGCTGCATATCAGTTTGTATTGTTTTAATCTCTCGTTTCCAATTTCCGAAACAGCCAGTTCATCGGCATTTTTTAGGCGGTAAAAATCGAAAATCATATCAAAACCCGTCCAGAATTCAAAATCGGATATGGTTAAATAATTTGATTTCAAGTCTTTATCCAGCTCTGAAATGTTTTTGTTGAGTTCTAATAATTCCCTGCCGGAACGTTTTTCGATTGATTGTAAAAAATCAGGCGGAAAATCGTCGGGCAGAAATCTCAAACGAACGAGTTCTTTTAAATGCCAAGTGGTAAAATCTTTATAATCCTGCGCTTTCAGAATTTCTTTATTCCAGATAGATGTGCTTTTTGTGTTCTGCAAATGCACATATTCCTGCTCATAAAAAGGAAATAAACTATTGAATTTCGGTACTTTATCTATCACAATAGTTTCGACTTCCATTTGATTTTTAGAATGAATCGTCAGAATTTTATAAGCGGGCATATACGCTGCCAGCGAAGGTGTCTGGATATTAAACAATGTATTTCCTTCTGCCGATTTCCGTACGCCTGTGTCGTTAATGTGCATGTGCCCGCCAAAATGAATCTGAATTCCGGCATCTGCAAAATGCGAGGCGACTTCCTCATTTGGAACTCTTTGCAGCTGCATTTTATTGGCACCAAAAAGCATTTTTAATTCTGCTGATGCATTGTTATTAAAATCAACCATTGGATAGTGACTGAAAGCTATCAGGATTTTTCCTTTTTGTCCGGCTTCCGCCGAAACTTTCTTAACCCAATCGATGAGATGATTTTTATAAATAAGAACGTTATTATATCCTGTATTGGCTCCTGAAAAATCATGCGGATTCTGGGACTGGCCTGATAATTTTTCGTTTGGAACATAAGCATTTGCATCTATCGCCAGAAGCCAGATTCCTTTTACAGGTTCAACCACATAACTGGCATCCGGCAGATACAAATTGGTATTTTTTATTAGATACGTTCTTTTCTCCAAAACAGATTGTTTCAGCGCTTCTTTATAGTTGTAATTTTCGTATTTGTAATTTGAAAAAGGGGTTTCCCAATACAAATCGTTTTTTTTAGGAAAGAAACCAAAAGTCGCCATTTCTTGTATGGTTTCCTTATAGCCCCAGTTTTTGATGCCGGTTGTAATAATGGGTTCTAATTCCGGTTTGGTTTTTCCTAAATTATTTTTTGAACTGCTGATAATCTGTTCTTTTCCGTCTTTTCCTAAAAAATCGGTTTTAAGGGCGTCTTGTGCAAAAGGACGTACCACATCGTGGTTTCCTGTGGTGACATAAAATGAAAGTCCGTACTTTTTAGAATATTCATTTAGAATTTTCTTTAAACCTTTTACATGAACGGGCTGTCCGTCATCGCTGAAATCGCCCGGAAGCACAACTTGTTTGATGCCTCTTTTTACAATATCGTTTAAGGCTTCTAAAAACGCAAAATAATTCTCATTGAAAATCCTTGTCGAATGCAATTGGGCATTCATGGTTCTGATATTGGCATATTCGCCTGTTACCGGATTTTTAATTCCCCGATAACTGTTGTCTTCAAATTTTGCAAAAATATCCTGCAGATGCGCATCGGCGATAAAAGCAATTTGTGTTTTTTTCTCAGGCAGATGCTGCTCTGTTTTGCAGGAAACCAGAACAGATAAAAGTAAAAAAGAAAGAGAAATAGTTTTGAGTAACATGAGCCTGATAATTTGCTGTTTTGCTTTTTTTGGACGGAATTGAATCTTCTAAACGGAACATTTCGCAGCTGTTATTTGTCAATTACCTGCACCATTGTAAAGTCTATTCCAAGCGGATTTTTAAGTACTTTGCAAATCAGCGGAAATTCTGGATTTTTTACAATCCACATTTCAGTTTTGTCTATCTGTGCCTTTACGTGTAAGGCTTCGACTGTTTTTCCCTGAATAATCACGCTTTCTTTGTTATTATTTTTTACAAGATCATAAATAGTATTGCTATAAATAAATTTATCAGAATGAGTCAATTCCTGATATGCCGACCTTGAAATCATAAAGAAAGTTTCATTGGGTTTCAGGTTTAGAACCGGTTCATATTCGCCCTGATTAAAACTTAAGGAATTTCCGTTTTTAACCGCCTCGGGAAGCATGACAATACTGCTTTTTACTCCTCGTGTTTCGAGTTTAAAAGTGAGTCCTTCGTTTTCGGGTTTGGCTGTCAGGGTCAGCGTTCTGGTCTGTCCATGAAGCCTGCATACATAATGAAATTCTGTATTGTTTTTAATTTCCGGGATAAAACTTTGTGATCTTGCATTTTGGAATATCACACATAAAAGAATGGCTAAAATTGTATTTTTCATCTTGATGCTGTTTTTATTTCAATGGAGGAAGCAGTGCTGTTCCCCATTTAGATGGTTTTGAATCCATTTCTAATATCAGTTCTCCTCCGTTGTTAAGATCTTCATGCGAAATCCAGGCTTTGTCGTACGGTTTTCCATTTAACAGGGCTGTTTTGATGTATTTGTTTTTATCACTCATTTTCTTTGTGGTGATTTTAAAACTTTTGCCGTTTTCCAATTGTATTGCCGTTTCTTTTATCAGCGGGGTATTGATCAGGTAATACGGCTGTCCGGCATTTGGGTACAGTCCCATCATGTGGAAAGCCAGCCACGAAGACATCGCTCCGGAATCGTCATTGCCGGGAAGTCCTTCTGATGAGCTGTTAAAACTGTTTTTTATGATGGTTCTGATCCTGTCACTGCTCAGGTACGGTTTCCCGATCCAGTGGTACAAACAAGGTGTCAGGAAAGAGGGTTCATTGGCCACATTATACAAATCTGAATTAAAAAAGGTGTTTAGTCGGTTTTCGAAGGCTTTTTCGCCTCCTGATTTTTTTATCAGTTCCGGCACATCATGCGGAATGCTCAGTGAATATTCCCATGAATTGCCTTCGTAGAAAAACACGCACCAATGGCAGACATACCAGGGAGATTCGATAATAACGGGCGTATATTTAAAAGTGGGTTTCTGGATTTTTGATTCACCGAAAACAATATCATCAAGCCAGTTTCCGTCTTTGTCTTTGGGCATAATGAATCCTTTTGATCCCTGGTTTTCATAATCATCGCGCCATAAATTCTGCCAGCTGTCGGCTTGTTTCATGTACTGGCTGTACAGGTCTGTTCTGCCCAGTCCTTTGGCTACTGTGGCAATGTTGTAATCGTTGTATGAATAATCGATGGTTCTGTTTCCTGCGCGGTCTGTGCCGTAAGGAACGTAGCCGAGTTTCAGGTAATCAATAAGTCCGCCTCGTCCTTCTTTTTCTTCGTTTCCGCCGGGAGGGACTGTGGCGTCTTTCAGCATGGCCTGAAGTGCCAGTTCGTAATCGATGCCTTTTAGGTTCTTCACAAAAGCATCGGCCAGAACAACCTCAGCGTTTGAACCTCCCTGGGTTCGTCCGTTGTCGTTGCCGCTTCTGCCTTCGGGTAGGTAGCCTTCGCGTTTGTAGATGTTAATCATGGCGTTTACAATTTCTACCTGGCGTTTGGAGTCTATTAAAGTAATTAAAGGGCTTGAGGTTCTGAATGTGTCCCAAATGGCATAAAAGTCATCGTAATAGGGTTCGTTGTCTGTCCATAACGGGTTTTCTCCTGTCCGGTCAACGGGCATAATCATGGTGTGGTATAAACCGGTGTAGAACATTTTTTTATATTCTTCGGAGGTATCTTTTGAAAGCTGGATCCGGCTTAAAAGGTTTTCCCATTTATTTTCTAATGACGCTAAAACGGTATTAAAATCCCAATGCGGGATTTCAACCTGAATATTATTTTTGGCTTTAAGTTCGCTTAAAAACGAGATTCCGATTTTAACGTTCAGTTCTTCTTTTCCAGTGTTTCCAAAGGAAAGAAGCGCCGCGGTTTTCTTCCCTGAATCAAACTGTGTTTTTTCATCGGCATAAAATTTTCCGTCTTTCCAGGTTACAGATCCGGCAATCGGCTGATCGAATACGGCCCAGAAATAGACGGTGTATGCTCTTCCGTTGTTCCATCCTCCCCTGATACGGCTGTAGCCTCTTACTTCGGTATTAGAAACAATTTCAATCTGGGAACCTACAAACTGCTGGGCTTCCCTGCCGTCGGGTTCAGGCTGTTCGCCAAGGAAAAATCCCGGATCGATTTTGAGTTCTTTTGAAGTGTTTTTTGGGTAGGTGAACCGGTAAAAAGAGACTTTTTCGCCTGTGGTGATTTCGGTTTTGATTCCGTTTTCTTTAAAAACCGACTGGTAATATCCGAGTTTTACATTTTCTTCGGATCTGTGTGCGGTCTGGTCCAGTTTATCCAACGCACCGGAAAAAGGCATGATCTGGATGTTTCCGTATTTGGGGCCGCCTCCGGTTCCGCTTACATGAACCTGGCTGAATCCTGTTACTTCTTTTGGCACAGGAAGCCACCCGCTGTTGGGACTCACCGTGCAGTCAGGACTTGGTTTTACCATTCCGTAAGGGCACGAAGGGCCTGTAAAAACACGGCCGATGCCTTCTGAGCCGATCATGGGATCTACGTAGGTGTGGACTTTTTGAGCCGTGTTTTTTGTAATAAACAGAAAGGTTATTGCTAAAAAAATGATCGATTTTGTGTTTTTCATTTCGTATTATTTCTTTAGTATTTTTTGGTTTTTATTTGGTTTGATAGTTTTTATAAAATACTACGGTTTACTGGACATTTCCAAAACTAATTCGCCTCCGTTTGTAATATTCTGATGCGAAAGTGTGAAATCTTTTACTGCGGTATTATTGTATTTTATGTCTTTTATATAGACATTTTCATCGTTGTTATTCATGGCTTTAATAGCAAAGCTTTTTCCTGAATAATATTTCGGGTTTAACTGAATTTCAATTTTACTAAATATTGGGCTTCCTATCTGATAAACGGCTTCTTTATCTGTACCGCCATTCATCTGAAACAGTCCTAACTTCAGCAGTACATTCAAACTTCCCATTAATCCCTGATCTTCATCGCCGTTGTAGCCCGTTGTCGGAGACAAGCCGCTAAAGGTTTCTTTTACGACATTTCGTGTCCAATATTGAGTCAAATCCGGTCTTTGCAGCAATGTAAATATATTCGAGGTCTGCATTGATGGCTGGTTGCCAAAGTTTACCGGAATTCTGCTGAATTCAGGATGCAATTCGGCATCATGTGAGGTACCGGATGTATATTTTAGTTTCCTGGCGGTTTCGAACTGCGAGTTTAGTTGGGTTACGGCTTTTTCTTTTCCTCCCATTAAATTGGCCAGACCATCAAGATCATGCGGTACAAACCATGTAGATTGTGCACCGTTTGATTCTATAAATCCGTTTTCATATTGATAGGGATCGTAATTTTCACGCCATTTTCCGTTCACGTTTTTCGGGCGCATCCATCCAACGGACTGATCGAATACATTTTTATAGTTTTCAGATCTCTTCATGAAATACTTGTAATCGTCTTCATGATTTAGTTTTTTAGCAAGCTGCGCCAAAGTCCAGTCCTGATAGGCATATTCGAGAGTCTGGCTCGCCCCGTCTTCATGGCTTCCGAAATTTCCCTCAGGAAGCGGATACGGTACATATCCTTTTTCGAGATAATATTTTAGTCCGCCGCCAATATCGGTTTTATGTTCGTATCCGGCTTTTCCCATAAGGCCGCCGAGCATATGGTTTTTTTTGAGTGCGATGTAAATAGATTCTAAATCATCTTTTATAATTCCTTTTTGAATAGCGCTGACAATAAACGGCGTAGTTGAAGCGCCTGTCATTACATAGGTATCATTTCCTCCTGAAGGACCGCGCGGAATAATGCCTCCGTCTTTGTAATACTGCATTAATGAGTGTACAAATTCTTCCATGATTTCAGGATAAACGAGTCCCCAGAGGTTGTTTATTGTCCATTGTGCACCCCAAAAAGCATCTGAATTATAGTGGTTGAATTTGGGCTTTCCATCTGCATTAAGAGGCAAATGTCCTATCCTGAATTTTTCTCCAGTATTATCAGGATAGGCTCCATTTGCATCACTAATCATTTTTCTCCCCTGAAGGGCGTGCCAAAGATCGGTGTAAAATCGTCTTTGATCGGTTTCTGTACCACCTTGAATTTTAATTCTTCCCAGTAAATTGTTCCATTCGTCTGCGGAATCTGAAACTGTTTTATTAAAGTTCCAGTGTGGTAATTCGGTTTCTATATTGGTATTGGCATTCTCAATTGAGGTGTAGGAAATTCCTACTTTCATCAGTATTTTTTCGGTTGTTTTTCCAAAATGAACCAGATAGTTTCCAGTTGCCGGATCCCGGTCTATCGAAGTAACAGGTTCGTTGGTTTTGATTTTAAAAAATACGGTTAAGGGTTTCGGACGTCTAAAATTGGTGCTTAAGACCAATGATCCTGACAGTTCGTAATCGTTGTGTTTTTCTAATGTGCCGTTTGTGTTTTCGCAGGGTCCCAGAATCGTGTTCAGATTAAAAAGGATTGCTTTTTGTGCCTGAACAGGAAAGGTGTATTTATGAAAACCTACTCGTTTTGTACTGGTTAATTCGGCTGTAATTTGGTATTTGTCTAGTTTTAGATAATGGTATCCGGGTTTTATTTTTTCGGTTTGATGGCTGAATTTGGAATAGAAGTTTTTAAATAGGGTCTGTTTATTTTCCTCTGAAATAGTAACGGGCATCACAGATACACCGGATAACTGCCATTCGTGAATATGACTGAATCCTTTTACGGTATCGGTAGTGTATTTATAGCCGCCTCCCCAGTCACCATTGATTTCGGTGTCGGGATTTAAATTTACCATTCCAAAAGGACGGCTTGCCGAAGAAAAGAAAAACCATCTGGAATTTTCTGTATCGAGCTGTGGATATACCAAATCTGATAGCTGCCTCTTTTTTACGGAAACATTTTTTTCGGCATTACATGACACTAAAAAAATAAGAATTAAACTTATTCCGATGTGTCCAATTTTATATTTTTTAGTTTTTTTCATCTATGTTTTTAAATTCCAAGTCTAAGAGTAAATTCCAATATTTTAAATTGCTTCGCCTGTTTGCTGCCACATGGTGTCCAAATTCCAATCTTTGCCTATATAATCGTGTGATTTCTCCCTTACGGTCGAAATGACAAAACAATGTCTGGATAAAAATGTCAAATTTTTGAAATCACAAATTCCAAAAAATCCAAAATTTAAAAAAAGGAGAAGAACTTTTACTCTCCTCTCCTTTTTACAATTAAAATCTGCGTACTAATTCTTTTAGTTAATAACCATCGGTTTGTGTTAAAGCCGGGTTTAAGACCATCGCGTTTGTTGGTATTGGGAAAACGCGGCGGTAAGTATCGGTATTGGTTTTGAATCCCCATGAACCTTCGAATTTTCCAAAACGGATCATGTCGTTTCTGTGCCATGCTTCCTGCGCGAACTCGCGGCATCTTTCGGCATAAAGGTCTTCTAAGGTTACACCACTTAATGCTGCTGATGTAGTACGGTTAGAACGAACCATATTTACTAAAGCATCCGAGCTTTGTCCAAGAGTCACACTTCCGCCTCTAAGGATAGCTTCTGCTTTCATTAAAAGGATATCGGAATAGCGCAAAAACGGAACGTCATTGTTTTGGTTACGGTTTGTTGATGTGTTGTCCGGATAGAACTTAATGTTTCTGTACCCCATGTTCCATGCAATTTCATCATTCCCGCAGTCAAATAAAGCTTCACTCTGACGCAGCACAATATCCGGTGTTAAGTTAACCTGATAGGTAAAAGCGGCGCTTCCATCAGATCCGGTATAAAACTGATCGTATCCTTTTTTGGTAGTCGTTACCATAACCGGTGTAACACCGTCATTCATAAATTGCAATCCTGTTAACCATTGTTTGTTACGAATATCATTAGGATCATTAAAATAGGCATAGAATTCAGGCAGGGTACTTCTTGGTGCACTTGGTGTGTACGGAAGTCCGAATTTTGCTCTTTCTGAACGCGGCACATCATAACGGGCATGATACATTTGTCCGTTAAAGCCCACTGTTACTGCTGCAGGATCATAAGGAACGGCGAAAATAAACTCTTTCATCTGCGGTCCGTTGTTTGGGTAGAACATCTGCAGATAAGTTGCTCTCGGTTCGATATTGTACAATCCTGAATTGATTACCTGATCGCAGGCTGCAATACATTCGTTAAAACGTGATGTTCCTGTATATACCTCTGCATTTAAATATAATTTAGCCAAAAGCGCATTGGCTGTTTGTTTATTTGGTCGTCCGTACGTTGATATTCCCGATGCCGGATTCAGGTTTGGAACAGATTTTTTTAATTCACTTTCGATGAAATTAAAAACTTCTTTTCTGCTGGTTTTGGCATGAGCGGTAAAATCTCCGTAAAGTGTATCCAATGGCACATCGCCGTAGCTGTCCATCAGCATAAAATACGAAATGGCCCTCATGGTTTTTAACTCAGCAATAAGCGTTGATTTGTCGGCTCCTTCCGGCATAGTCTGGTTTAGAATGAACATTGCCTGATTGCTGGTTCCGATAACTTTAGATGACCAGTCCCAAAGACTTCCTACGATTCCGTTGTCCGGCGTCCAGTCGTGATAATGCATCGAGATATAGTTTCGGTTATCGAACCAGTTTCCTCCTCTTGCCGGTAAAATAGCCTCGTCTGTAGATAAGGACTGCGACCACCACCAGGCAAATGAATACTCACCGCGGAATGCAGCGTAAACAGGTCCGGTTGTCTGAATATATTGTGTTGAATTTTGAGGAAATACTTCCGGGGTCAGCTGTGTTGTAATTGGCACATCAAGATCCTCGCAAGACCATAATAAACCAGCCATAAGAACTGGCAGACCTAAATATTTGAATATCTTTTTCATAATTTTTACGATTTAATTTTTAGAAGATCACATTTAAACCAAACAAAAATGTTCTGGTTTTTGGATAGAAGTTGTTCGAATCTACACCCGGAGCTGTTCCCCCTTGTTCGACTTCCGGATCAATTCCTGAGTATTTGGTAATAACGAACAGATTATTTATAGTCTCATAAATACGTATGTTTTGAATAAATCTGCCCACTTTTCCAAAATTGTACCCTAGGGTCATGTTGTCTAATCGCAGGTAACTGCCGTCTTCTATAAAACGTGACGAATATTTGTAAGCATTAAGGTCATTTGGTGATTCGTTTCCGGCATCTACCAGAATATTATTGGTCATTGCGGTACTCGGTCTGAATAAATCAGCACGTGTTGCATTGAAAATTTTGTTGCCAAATACTCCTCTGAAGAAAATATTCAAATCAAATTTTTTGTACTGAAAAGTGTTGCCCCATCCTAATAATAGTTTTGGCTGCGCACTTCCTGCATAATGGTAATCTACTCCAATTAATGGTGTAGTAGTCAGTTCGCCGTTTTTATCGTAATATTGTGAAACACCGTCGGCATTTTTTCCTGCGTATTTTAGTGTAAAGAATTGTCCAAGCGGTTTTCCTTCTTTAAAAATCTGAAGCGTGCTTCCTGTTTGTCCGCCTCCGTCAGGCTGTACTCTTCGGATAGAATCGCCGCCAATAAAGAACGGATTTGTCAATTTCACGATTTTATTTTTATTACTTGCTAAATTCAGGTTGGTAGACCAGCTGAAATCTGCTGTTTTAACCGGAGTAGCACTTAAAGTTACCTCGATACCTTTGTTCGACATGATACCGCCGTTTGCCACAATTGTACCTACCGGAACCAGTACAGGATTTACGGCATAGTTAAAAATCATATCGGTTGTTTTCTTGTCGTATACATCAACAGAACCTGAGATTCTTCCTTTTAGGAAAGCGAAATCAACACCAATGTTTGTTGTAGCAGTTTTTTCCCATTTCAAATCCGGATTTGCTGCCTGATTTGGACCGTATGCTCCCATTTGCTGTCCGTTGTAATAAAAAGTTCCCAAACTTCCAGAAATAAACTGTGCTGTGTAAGCATTAAATCCTGAAGAGTTTCCTGTTACCCCGTAACTTCCACGGAATTTTAAATCGCTGAACAAGTTTTGGTTCTGCATAAAACTTTCTTTATCAACTCTCCATGCAGCTCCTACAGATGGGAAATATCCCCAGCGGTTGTTTGCACCAAACATCGATCCTCCATCTTTTCTAATTGTTCCCTGCAACAGGTATTTGTCTTTGTAGTTGTAATTAAAACGGGCAAATTCTGCAATTAAACGCGTTTTTTGATACGCTTTACTGTCTCCAAAATTTACTACATAACCGTTAACTGATGTGTAGTTGCTTAATGCCAGGTTATTATATCCTACATTGTTTACAGGAAAGTTGGTTGTAGTTGCCTGAAAACCGTCTCCTAACGTATTTTCCTGCCATGAGTAACCCAAAACGGCTTTTATTTTATGACTGCCTAATGATTTGTCCCATGTTAAGAAACTTTCGATAATGTTGTTTGTATTTTCATACGAATTACGCAATGCTGAACCATTTACCCCAAAGTTAACCAGTGTTTTAGTCAAAGGCGGATCTGGATTGTTGTAAAAATTGGCACTGTTGTACTGAGAATAATAGCTGTCATAGAATTCTCCGTGAGAAGTGGTCAATTTTTGATGCGCAAGGTTCAAATTGTATGTGAATCCAAAAGGAAGTTTAATTTCTGTTGTAAAATTCCCTACCAGGTTATTGGTTTTGGTTTCATCTGTTCCGTGTTCGATTAATGCCACAGGGTTAAAATAACCCGGACTTACAAAGTTTTCGTAAAAACTTCCGTCAGGATTTTTAACCGGAGAAACCGGAAGATAACTTACTGCCTGTAAAAGAGCTGTGTTTCTCTGCGGTACATTTACATATTCTGTAGTAGAATTGGTAACGTTTAAACCGAATTTTACTTTATCTTCAAAAGCATATTGTTCTACAGATAAACGAGCAATAACACGAGAGAAATCACTTTTCAGCATTACCCCTTCTTTTTGCAGAGACGTTAAACTTGCTGTATAATTTCCATGCTGTCCGCCTCCGCTCATCGAGATATTGTGGCTGCTCGAAACGGCACGTTTAGGTCTTAAAATTGCCTTCTGCCAGTCAGTATTGGCTCCTTTATCATTTTCAGGCGTAAAGTTTAAATTGTTTCTTGTTGTAAAGTCTCTCAGCTGATCAGCATTCATCATATTAAGCTGATTTGAAACTTCTTCAAAACCATAATAGCCGTTGTATACAATCTGAGTTCTGTCTTTGCTTCCTTTTTTGGTTGTTACCATAATAACCCCGTTTGCAGCACGGTTACCATAAATAGCGGTTGCAGCGGCATCTTTTAATACATCGATAGTTGCAATATCATCCGGCGGAATAATCGAAATATCTACTCCCGGAACACCGTCGACTACATAAAATGGTCCTTGTGAACTATTTAAAGTTGATGCACCACGCAATACAACCGAAGCTGTTTTTGTAGGGTCGCCGCTCGATGAAATATTTAATCCCGAAACTTTACCCTGCAAAAGCTGTCCTACATCGCTGATGGCTCCTTTATTTAATTCTTCGGCTTTTACAGATGTAACAGAAGTGGTCAGGTTTTTACGAGATCCTTTTCCGTAACCTACTACAACTACCTGCTCAAGGTTCATAGTATTAGGCTGTAATTTAACTGAGTAATTCGTTTTGGTTCCGTCCAGCTTTAAATTTAAATCTTCAAATCCAATAAATGAAATTACCAATGTCGCATTTTTGTTTGAAACTGACATTCTAAATTTTCCATCAAAATCGGTTACAATAGTATTGGCTGTACCCTTTTCAAGCACATTTGCTGCTGGTAACGGGATTCCTTTCTCATCTAGAACAACACCGGACACTTCTGTTTTTTGTGCCCAGGTATTAATGGAGAAGCCAAGAAAAAAGGCTAATAATAAAAGTTTAAGTTTTTCCATCTTTTTTTTGGTTAATTGGTTAAATAGTACTGACGAAATTAGTAGTAAAGCTATGCGGCTGAATGGACATGTTATTCATAAACATGGATAAATCCTTTAAAGCCAGTAAAGACGGGGGCTCGTAAATTTGCTTTTATAAAATTATATAATCCAAAACTTATTAATTAAATCGATTTCGTAATTCGTTTGTGTGCTTCGTGATGATTTTTGAATGCTGCTGCATAAATAATCCCTGATTTTTTTATTCATATACGTAATAAAGACCTGCTTGGTATTTATTTTTTTAATTGAGACCATTTAATTTCCCAATTTTTGATTGTTTCTCTTTCTTTTGTTTCATCAAACGGCGTATTTTCAACTATCGATTTTTTATAGGCTTCAAGAAACATTTTCCATCTAGGCCAGTAAAAACCTTTGTACATGCCGCGCCACGATCTGGAAGCGTAATCATTTAAATGTCCTGCTCCGCCCCAAAGTGTAATTAAGGTTTTGGCATTTTTTACATACAATTTAGATTCGGCAGAAGAAGTTCCGTAATCTGATGCTGTTTTTACCCAATTGTCCAGACTGTTCAATGGCTGGCCGATCATGATATTGTCTATATCCAAAGCCTGTTTTTCTATTTGTTTAAACAGCTTGTCACCCTTTTCAATATCTTTCTCATTGTATGCTTTTATACATTCTATTAATTCTTCGTCGATACAAAGTGAGTAATAATGTCTTGCCGCATCAATTACATCATACTGAATGAGATTCTTTTTATCGTAATTTTTGGCTTCTTTACTTAAAATATCCAAAGCTTGTTTCAGTTTTTCCTTGTCACCGGGATTTCCTTTAAACTCGGTTATTTCGGCTGTAGGTCTTTTAAAAAACAAATAAGCTCCTGCCCTGTCTTTCCACCAGCGGGTTTCCCAGTATTTGGTACTGTAAACGGATTCCAGTAAAAGCTGCCATGCCTGAGAAACAGATTCTGAAGTTTTTCCGTATCTCGCATTCAGGTAGTTCTTCATCCAGTCTTCCAGCGGTTGTTCGCCATGACTCCACGGAAGGTCATAAATAAATTCATATACGATTGAATTGTTGTTCAATCCTTCGGGCATGGCACCATATCCCACTAAATTGCCTTTGTGCGGATGTTTCAATAAACTGGTCAATTCATTTTTATAAAAACTAAGATCTCCATAAACCGGATTTGATCCTCCATAATTATGTACATAACCGTATGTCCATTGTTTACCGTAAAAAGCTTCCTGATTTTCCCATACTTTATAACGGTCATTAGCGTAATCCTGAACCATAAGACGGTCATTTGGCACTTTACTTAAAAAAGCACTCGTTGCTTCTTTGGTCCAAAATTCTTTATCATCGCCAAAAAGCCATCCCTGCATTACCCAGACTGCATTTGGAGAAGCTTCGTGTATGGTTTCGAAAATGGCGCTTCCATAATTAGCGAGTTCTTCATATTTGTTTTCTTCCGAAACCGGAGGTCTGATTTCGTTGAAAGAATCGGCTAAGTAAAAACCGGATTCTCCGTACATCTGCGTATAAATTTCGATAAAACGACGGCCTAATTTTTTGAAAAGAGGATCTTTTGAATCCAGTAAAAATGTACTGGCAAATCCGCCGCCCGACCAGGATTTTAGTTCGCTAATTTTGGCTTCGGGATGTTTTTCTGCAAAAGCTTTCGGTACATAACCGCTGAATGCCGGAACAACAGGATGTATGCCTAATGAGTGCATTCTTTGCAATATTTTTTTCTGAAGTTCTTCTTTTTTACTAATAAATGCCTGTGGCAAAGGTCCTTCGAGTGTATTGATATTTCCCATGCGCTGCCAAGGCAAAAAAGCCGGACCTGCAAAATGTTCCTGCAGCTGTAAATCAGTTAAGCCGTATTCTTTCCATAATTGCTGCCATACGGCTTCCTGACCTTCCATTGCAGTAGGCAGGTTGATTCCGTGCAGCGCCATCCAGTCAATTTCCTGTTCCCAGCGTTTCCAGTCCCACCAGGGCGTTGTGTAGCCAAATGTGCAGGCATTGAGATATTCTCTATACTTAAAAGGTGTGGTTCCTTTTTTAGAATAGTGAGGCCATGTTTTAGGGAGATTGATCCTGTTTCCTTCCCAGCTGACTAAAACAGCGCCAATGTCTCTTAAAAAATTATAGGCTGCATAACAAATCGCTGTATTTGTTGCTCCTTTGATTTTTACTTTATCAGCAGTAGTTTCAATTTCAAACCAATCAGCATCTTTTCGGTTTTGATCTTCGATAAGACTTAACTCAAACTCACTGGCACGACTGCCAATAAGTCTTTCCAGTACTGCCTGGGCACTTTTTGTTTTTTCGCTGTTTCCGTATATATCGGGAGTAAAAAGCAAAAGGAGTACAAAAAAAAGAATGCTCTTTTTTAAAGAAGTACAGTTTTTAATTTTAGGGTAATCTCTTTTCATATAATCGCATTTATAAATTATCAATATTCATTCGACTGAGGCAGATAAAAAAGTAGGGAGATTAGCTCTTTAATCTCCCTGTCTAACAAACCAAACAAAAAATCTAACAAATATTTAAGTGAAACATTTACTGACTTAACTGAAAATAAAATTATACAGAATGCTTTTTTTTTAAATGGACACATCAGTCAAAACCATAGACATATTATACAATTCTGTGCGGAATAGTGTAAATAGTGAAAAAACAACAATTATTTAATGCAACAAAGTTTCAGTAATTAAGAAAAATGTGTTTAATTTACTGCCTATTTAAAACACATTATCAATGAACAGGCGTAGATTTTTAAAAGGCTCTTCAGTATTGGCCGGACTTTTCACTCTTAGTCCATCTGTGGTTCTTTCGAATGACTTAGAATCCATCTCAAAAAAAAGTAAAAAAGCTAAAAACATTATATTCATGGTAAGCGACGGAATGAGCACCGGAACGCTGCAAATGGCTAATTTATATTCTCAGAATATTTTAGGAAAAAATGGGAACTGGATGAATCTTTATGCCGAAAATAAGGTTGTAAGGGCTTTAATGGATACAGCTTCGGCGAGTTCTACGGTAACAGATTCAGCAGCGGCTAGTTCTTCTTTCGGAGGCGGACATCGTGTGAAAAACGGAGTTTTAAATGTGGGTCCGAATGGTGAAAAATACCTTCCGATATGGCAGAAGTTTAAAAATGCGGGTAAAAAAGCGGGCTGTGTGACTACAGTTACAATTACACATGCAACTCCGGCGGGTTTCTGCGTGAACTCTGACAGCCGAAACGCCGAAAATGAAATTGCCGAAATGTATGCTGATCTGGGTATTGATGTTTTGATGGGCGGCGGCGATGAATTTTTTAATCCTTCTAAAAGAGGAGATAAAAAAGACATTTATAAAATCTACGAACAGAAAGGGTATCAGATTTTAAATGACAAATCAGGTTTGGATAATTTGAAAAAAGGAGCCAAAACGCTGGGGGTTTTTAATACGGGTGCACTTCCGTATACTATTGACCGGACTAATATTCCGGAATTGCAAAACACACCTACTCTTGCTGATATGAGTACGGCAGCGATTAAGCAGCTGAAAGATCATGATAAAGGTTTTGTTCTTCTTATTGAGGGCGGAAAAGTAGACTGGGCTGCGCATGCAAATGATATTGCAGCATTAATTCACGATCAGCTGGCTTTTGACGAAGCGGTAAAAGCCGTAATTGATTTTGCAGAAAAGGATAAAGAAACACTGGTTATTATTACTACAGATCACGGAAATGCAAATCCGGGGCAGATTTACGGTACAAATGCTACGAAAAATTTCAACAGCATTGCAAATTATAAATACACAAACGAATATATCTTAAACTCCATTCACGCTGATTTTAATTTACAGCAGATTAAAGACTTGATTTACGAAACGAACAAAATAAGCCTGACGGATGATGAAGCGAAACATCTGCTGGATTTTTATTCGGGTCTGGAAAAACAGGAAGGCGGTTTGTACAATTATAAAAAACTGCCTTTTAAAGCGTATTCTGAAATTCAGAAGAAACACAATAACATTGGCTGGATTAGTATGGATCATTCCGGAGATTATGTAGAACTGGCCGCGTTTGGTCCGGGAAGCGAACTGCTGAAACCTTTTGTAAAAAATACTGATCTTCATTATCTAATGCTCGAAGCTGCGATTGGGGTTTCATAAAGGTCCATTATAGTTACTGTTTGAAATTTGTATACCGCTCCTACGGAGCTTTACTATCTTTGGTATTTTATTATTTTATATAAATATACAGCCCCTCTGGGGCTGTATATAATAGCACACAGCTAATTAATTTATATACCTATGAAAAAACTTCCTTCGGAGTGAAATATTATCACCATTAAAAACCTGCCGGGTTTAATACTTCTGAAACAATTTTATAACCATCTAAAAAAATCTGCTTCTCTCCCAACCTTTTTTTATAAATTGCCCTCATTATATATAAATGCAACCAATATATTTTTATGTATAAATCTGTACTCTTTTTTATAATCCTGCTTTTGATATCTCATGTAAGTTTTGCACAAAACGAAGGCTTTTATGAGATCAAAGATCCTATCGTAGATACTTCACTTACATTACAACCTTCGCTTTACAATGAGACCTTGTACATCAAAACTAAAAATTATGTGATTTTTTTACAAGGCAGGAATCAGGTAAAATTAAAAGCAGATATGAAATCATTCAGGATTCCGTATCCTAATTATGAGGGGGCTTTTGCTCTTGATAAAAAAGGGATTTACTACAAAGGACGTTTAATAAAAACGGATACAACGGGATTTAAGATTATTTCTTCATTATATACCACCAACTATGGTGAAGAAAGAGAAGTGATATGGAAAACAAAGCATAAATTATTTCGAAACAATATCGAAATTGAAGGTGATTTTGATCTTGAAACCTTTACAGCTGCAGGAGCCTCCTCGCAAAATAGTTATTTCAAAGACAAAAATTGTATTTATTACGACTTTAAAAAAATAGAAGGTCTCGATATGGCCTCTGTCTCAACTCCTATACAAATCAATGCGATTTACGATAAAAATTATGTATACATCGACGGGAAAATTGGATTGTATAAAGGAGATACGCTTCGTTCTGTAAATGCTGTTTTAATGAAAACTTCAAAAGAAGTTTTAACTTTAGAGTTCCCTAAAGTCATTCCGTTTATGGATGCAGCTTCTATAAAACCCTTGTCTCTATTTTATTCGATGGACAAAAATTTTGTTTATTATTATCAAGCCAAAACGCCTGTATTACCTGCTGATTTTAAAAATGTAAAGGTTTGGGGCAACAGCATGGGGGCTTTTCTTACTGACGGTATTCGTATTTTTTCAGGCGTTGAATTATATGGTTCAGATTATGATGCAGAAACCTTTGGCGTACTGCCTGACAAACCATTTGTTTACGATAAAAATGGTATTTATTGGTTTAAATTGAATGAGAAAGAGCATAAAAGAGTTAAAACGAAAATTCCTTTTTCGTACGATCAAAACTTTACGTTAGAAAATTTATCTTATAATTCAAAGTCACGATTTTTAATCTGCAAAAATGAGGCGTTTGATCCTTCAGCACAAAAAGTATTTAAAAATTTAACTGCGGCACAACTTGATCGTGCTGCAAAAAACAATCTCGATTTTAAACAGGTTAATGGCGAACTTACAGAAGCAGTGGTATTTGATTATATGCTATACAAAGCCAATAATAAAATATACTGTAATGACAAGGAAACCAGTGCCGATGCTGCTGCATTTGAACGTATTTCAAACTTTTATAAGGATAAGAACCATCTTTATTATTATGACCGCGATTTTTATCAGCGCGAAAAACTGCTGACTATAAAAGGCATCGATGCGCAAACCGTAACTAATTTTCACGGTTTTCTGGCAGATAAAGATTATATCTATAATAAAAAATACAGGCTGATTAAAAGTAAAGATGCTGTTCTTCTGGATTCTTTTGCAGGATACAGACCCGGCTGCGGTATGGATACCACACCAATATCTGATTATTTTCTTTTTAAAAACAGCGAAGGATATTGGCTTGTGCTGCTTTCGGATACGGCTAAAATTAAATATTTAGGAAATAATCTAAGTAAAGGCTTAGGTTTCAAACTAAATAACGAATTCATTGATACTGATTCTTATATACATAATACTTATTCATTAGAGGAAAAACCGGAATATCCGGGCGGTTCTGAAAAACTGGAAAAATTTGTACAGAAAAAATTTAAAGCTCCAAAAGACGAGGGCGAAAAGCTAAAAGGAAAAGTTTACCTAACTTTTGTAATTGAAAAAAATGGCGAATTAACCAATATCAAAATATTACGTGATTATGGTTATGGCTCCGGAAAAGAAGCCATAAGGGTAATGAAACTTATGCCAAAATGGAAACCTGCAAAAGACAAAGGAAAGCTCGTAAGATGCCTGTATACCTATACAATGAGAATTGGTTTTTGATTATCTGCTTACATAATACGGTACAGAATATAAACATCTCACCCTTTTTCCGTCCCTTACCGCCGGAATCCACGCTGGAGATGTTTTTAAAACCCTTTCTAATTCTTTGCCTGTTCCGTAACCAAAATCTCTAACAATTTTGATATCAGAAAGACTTCCGTCTTTTTCAATTATAAAACTGGCAAAAACACCTCTTAAAGATGCTTCATCATCATCGATAAGAATTTTAGGGATCACATAATTCTTTTTCAAAAATTGGTAAAACTTATTAATCCCACCGGGAAAATCAGGTCTGATATTGAGATCTTCTGTTCTATACACTTCGTTATCTGAGATCTTTTCTTGTACAGCAGCCGGTTTTTGAAGTTTTGTGGTTCTTGGGTTTCCGTATTTTTCGGGAAGGTCAATTGTTTCAAAAGACAAATCCCATGTGCGGTCGAATACTTTTCCGAGGAATCGGTATGAAATGTCTTTTGAAGTTTTTACAAGCCAGAATCCTTCTGTATTTTTAAATAGATAAAAATCTGAAACCGGATTGGAATCAATACCGCAGCCTTTTCTGTATCCTTCAAAAACAGCCAGCAGTTCGATACCGCTGCTTTTAATAATTCTTTTATTTCTGTAATACAAATAGTTTTTATCTGTTAAAAAGCCATTAAACGTCATGGCTGAATTTACATCTACATCGTACATTTTTTGTATTCCCTCATAATCATCAACATAGAATACCACATTTTTGTCTTTGTAATAGCGATATATTTCTAAAGTTGTAAAAGTTGATGCATCAAAACGGGTTCGTTTATCTGCCAAATAAATACGACCCTCTCTGTTACTAAAAGCATTATCGATGATAACGGTATTGCTTCCGTCAATAGCACCCAGACATTTTTTCTGTGTTTTTGCAATTTCTAACTGCTTTGGGCTTAAATCGTCATACATATCTTCAGTACGCGATGAATATGCTTCATTTTTATAAAAAACAAGCTCTTCATATCTGTTTGCAAATGCATTGGCTGTACTTACTTTTTCGGTATAATCAAAAGGAATTTTGTTAATAACATCTTTTTTACCTTTCACCTCTTTTTGTTCGTAAATGCCGTTTTTATCGTAAAAAAACAATGTATGGGCAAAAAATCCAAATGAAGCAAGATCGTATTTTCCTTCTAATTTAATACCATGATAGAAAATATCAGTTCCATTGGTTATGTAATCATCTTCATCGCCGTTGTGCCAGACTTTGATTTTATTTACATCTTTAACCTTGATCGATGTCTTTTGAGTTCCGTAATAAATTTGATTTTTGTACAACGCATAATTACCCGACAGCGCTGTTAAAAAATCGGGATTTAAATCGTGCACCACATTTCCTTTGCTAAACACCTGTTTTTCTGTTTTAGCAAAATGAAAATTTACATATTGAATGGGTTCTTTTCCGTATACTGCAATTTCTCCAAGTGAATAGATGTACTTTTTATCATGACAGAAATCATTCGAACTGGTGTTTGCACTAGATCCGTCAGAACCTTCAATTTTTTTATCAAAATAATAGATGAAATTTTTGTCTTTGAAATACTTAACGTCTTCACGGTAATTAAAAGGCTGATACCGATTAAGCTGGAATGTAGCGGCATCAATATCTTTTAATTCGGTTGTGTTTCTGAAAACTTTGTCTTTTGTTTTCCACAAAAGGTCCTTGTCTTTATTAGTACCTAATTCAACAAATCCTGTAGTGTCTGTTTTAATGAACTGCCCGCTCATGTAAACTCCGTTTTTATCAAATGCAAAACCGGAATACTGCTTTTTTTCTATTCTGAAAGATGCCAGATCGGGATGTATAACATTATGAGTATATTGATCCTGATAGATCACATAATCCTTATTAATGATATAAACAGGTGCCTTCAAAAAATTACCGCCATCGTATCGTGACATAGTTTTTAAAGCAGAATCGACTATAGCGGGTTCGCTTTCTGGATTTTTGCATCCTGTAATTATGATAAAACTAAAAAGAATAAAAAGTTTTTTCTTCATGGCGGTTACTGAACTGTTTCTGTTATTCGGTGCGGCACTATCACTTTTTTGAAGTCAGGAATAGATTGTACCAAAATAACAATATATATAATATAAACAGTCAGGGCGGAGTGAAATATTTATATCGCACAAAACTTATCGGGTTTAATGCTATAAATTTATATACCGTTCCTACGGAGCTTATCATTTTTGATATTCATTATTTTTATAAATATTTTCCTCTGCCGAGGCTGTTTTCTAAACGAAACTATAGCTACAAAAAAAGAGCCTTTAAAAAAAAGGCTCTTTTCGTTTTATAAGTTATATGCTATCGATTAATAATATACTGAAAGCATGATTTTTGAATCAGAACCTTCGATTATTTTTTCAAGTCTTTTAAAGAAAGTTTCATTTACCATTGGACAGCCGTGGCTGTTAGAAATGTAATAATCCTGCTCATCATAAGGAACCGCAGAATAATAGTGCAGTACAATCGCTCTTTTTAAAGCATTGTTGTTAGTGTCGTCAAGGCCAATAAGTCTGAAAGCTTTTCCGAATATTCCTTTGTATGATTTCTCAATAGAATATCTGCCTAATGAAGTGCAGTTGGAATTTGGAAGGTTACTGAATTTTAAATCTCCCCTCACTGCTGTTTCTGAACCGCTGCCATGAGCAACAAGTCCCTGATCCAGTATTTTATCATTTTGAAGGTCGTAAACAAAAAAACGGTTTTTTCCAGATTTGATTCTCATATCTACTAGAAAGGCAATTTTTTTGCTGTATTTGTTGTTTTCAGAAGTAAAAGTTTTAATTTCTTTTACATGTTCAGTAAGTCTGTTAAACTCAAGTTCAGTTAAAATCTCTTCTTCTCTGTCAGTTACATTGTAGGTGGTAAAAGAACACAAAGAAACAAAAAGCACTAAAAAAAATATTCTCATTCGCACAGTCAATTAAGTTAAATAGTAGTTTAGGGTTTTCATCTTCAATCACTTATACTCGATTTCGATGTTGCAAAATTATGGACAAATTTTATACAATTCCCATGTCGGGTATGTTAAATTTTTCATAATTAACTAAAAACGTGTCGTTTATCCCAAATATTCTATTTCCGGAATGATAAAAAATCCAGCAAATTCGGGCTTTCTTCTTTTATTTCACTTAAACAACTAATTACTAACATTTTACAACTACAACTTTAAAAGCATATTTCTTAAATAAAAAAAGAGCTGTCGGAAATTGACAGCTCTTTTCTAAATTAAATTCTAAAGAAATCTATAATTAGTTTTCAGTATAAACAAGTCCTTCGTAACATGCATTATAAATATCCTTCAATTCTTCTACAGTAGGTTTTCTAGGATTGAAACCTGTACAAGGATCAAGGAATGCATTGTTGGCAATAAAGTCAAGGTTTTTATCCCAGTCTTCGCGTGAAATTCCGAATTCTTTAATTGCGGCCTGATTGTTTACATCGGCTCTCAGGTTTTCAACTGCCTGCGCTAAATCTTCTGCTGTTTCTTTCCCGATTACTTTTGCCAAATCAGGGAAACGGCTGCTTTCTTTTGCATTATAACGGATTACGTTTGGCAAAAAAATCGCATTTGATGCACCGTGAGGAATACCGTATAATGCTCCAACCTGATGCGATAATGAGTGTACAATTCCTAACCAGGCATTATTAAACGCAAGCCCTGCCATAAACGAAGCATCGTGCATATTCTGACGCGCCTGAATGTTTGCCGGATTCTGTACCGCTTCTTTTAAATTATTAAAAACAATTTCAAGTCCGCCTTTAGAAAGAACATCAGCGTAATTGTTGTCGATATTCGAAACATACGCTTCTACACAGTGCGTTAAAGCATCTAATCCTGTATTTGATGTTACATGTGCCGGCATAGAAGCACAGATTTCACCATCGACAATTGCAATATCCGGAGTAAGTTCGTAAGAAACAATTGGGTATTTAACCCCTTTTTCGCGGTCTGTAATTACAGCAAGACCTGTAGTTTCAGTCCCTGTTCCACTGGTAGACGGAATAGCGATAAATTTAGCTTTCTGGCGTAAAACCGGAACGTTAAACGGTTTAATCATCGCTTCGAAATCTGCATCCGGGTATTCGTAGAAAACCCACATCATTTTTGCCGCATCGATTGCCGAGCATCCTCCTAAACCAATAATCCAGTCCGGCTGAAAGCTTTTCATTAATTCTGCACCTTTAAAACAAGTTTCAGATGACGGGTCTTCTTCTACTCCTTCAAAGATTTTGGTTTCGATTCCGGCTTCTTTAAGATATGCAGCTGCTTTGTCCAGCGAACCGCTTTTTTTCATTGAGCTTCCGCCCGTAACGATTACGGCTCTGCTTCCTTTTATGTTTTTTAACTCTTCAAGACTTCCCGCTCCATGGAAAACTTCTCCTGCAATAAATAACTTGCTCATTTCTACTTTATTTTTATGTTTAAATACAGTACAAAAGTAGGGCGGGCATTGCCGGTGCTGTTATACAATCAGGTCTATTTGATATAAATTTGAGCCAGTTCTTTCTGCAGTTCCGTGGGGGTTTCGTCGAGTTTGTTTTTGACAAATTTATTCAGTGCCGAAGGGGAACTGAACCCGAGTTCGAGCGAAATTTGTTTGTGCGAAAGATCAGAAAACAACAATAATCTCTTAATTTCCTGCAGCACACGATTATGGATGGCATTGATAACCGTTTCGCCGCAGTGTTTCTTCGTGATACTGTTTAGTTTTTTGGTCGTAACAGCCAGATTTGAAGCATAATACTGAACCGTTTTTTCTTCTTTGTAACGTTCGTTGAGCATTTTTTTAAATCGAATATAAAGCGTTTTATCGCTTTCATGCTGAAAAACAGGATGCTGGCCGTGAACGGATTCAATTAATCCTAAAAGCAGTATTTTAATATAAAAACGTCCCTGTTCTTTGCGGATAAGGCTTGGATCTGAGTAAATTTCTTCAATAAATCCTGCCATTGCTTTAGAACGTTCAAATTCTGACGGCGATAAAAAGATGCATTTTAAATGCGATGAAAGGTTTACGTTATACGAAAGGAGTTCGTTCTTTAAAATATCGGAACAAAATAAAATTTCTTCAAACAGAATTATTTTACCGGATATTTCAGAAGAAATTAAAGATACATACGAAATCTGCTCCGGAAATATCAGCGAAATTTTACCTGCTTTTAGATGGATTATTTCTTCTTCCAGATGAATTTCAACTTCTCCGGATTCTACCATTATAATACTGAAATGGTCTTTTTTATGCGGTTCAGAATAATTTTGTAAATGTTCTTTTGTGAGATCGTAAACCCGAAAAGAGAGACTCTGGTCTTCGCGTTTTGTAATATGTTTGTTTAATTCAAGTCTTTTCAAAATGAAGTTTTATTTTTTATAGAATCTTAGTGAAGAATTCTGATGGGGTTTAAAGCACAGTATTCCTAAAAAATGAATTGGAATTTTAATTGTGAAATAAAGCTGCTGCTAAAAATAATTGAGGATGCAAGTTTACACAAATAATCCCGCGCCAGAAAACCTTTTTTGTATTTTTAAAACTTAAAAAATAAAAAACTGTCGGTTTCGCATTGAATAACCGGCAGTTAAAATGTTTAAATTTTAATCCGTTGGGTGTAATTCAAAAATTATATATTTTGACGCGGATTAGACGGATTCGTTATCACGAAGACGCGGATTTTCACGGATTTTTTTAAAATTTAATATATAAATCAGTTATATCCGCGTTTTTGCGAAGCAAATCTGTTTTATCCGTGTTATAATTTTCAAATGTTACTTAGAAAACACAATTGCACCCAACGGGTTAAATTTTATTAAAAAATGTATCGAAATAAGCGAGCTGTACTTCGGCCGCTTCGGACCAATAAGCGGTGTCGTGTTTTCCTAAACGCTCAATATAGTCATGCGGAATTTTGTTTTCTGTCAACAACTGATGAAAAGCTCTGTTTTGAGTAATCAGAATATCCTCGGTGCCGCAGTCCAGAATTAAACGCTGGCCGCCTTTTTTGAAATAGTCAATTCGGTTAATGATCGCATATTCATCCCAAAGTTTTCCTTTTGCGCCCAATACTTTGTCAACCTGATAGTCATTGCCAAAAGTTCGAATATCAAGGGCACCGCAGATACTCCCCAGAATTCCAAAGGTCTGGCTAAACTGGCTTCCTATTAAAAGTGTACCATAACCGCCCATACTCCACCCAAATAATCCTCTGTTCTTACGGTCTTTTTTTACAGCGTAATGACTGTCGATATATTGTACTAATTCAGAACCTACGAAGGTTTCGTACTGCGAATTCGGGTTTATGGGACTATTTACGTACCAGCTGTTGAAGTTTCCGTCAGGCAGTACAAAAATCGTCTGCTGATGATCGGCATGCCGGCTTAATGTTGGAATGTCTTTGTCGATTGTTCGCTGCGGATTTCCGGTGTATCCGTGCAAAATATAAACTGTATTTGACAATTGAGCTGTATTTGATGGCAGCACCACAATTACATTAATATCTCTTTTCATTGAAGGGCTGTAAACTTTAATGTTTTCAATAGTACCGGCCTGAATTGTAACGGAGATTAGAAAGGAAAGAAAAACGAAAATAAGTTTCATAACTTTATAATTTTGAATTGTTGTTGCTGCAAATTTCTGCCCATTCCGTTTATAAAGTCTTTACATATGTTGACGTTTATAAATTTAATTCTTTCTTTATACGGCTCAATTGTGTGGGCGTAATCCCCAGAAATGAAGCAATTTGGTGCTGTTTAATTCGGTTTTGAATTGATTTATATTCTTCTAAAAACTGAAGGTAACGTTCTTTTGCTTCTTCATGTTTTAGCGAAATTTCCAGATTTTCTTTGGCAACCACCCAGTTTCGTTCCAGATATTTCAGCTGAAACATAGCCAGATCATGGTGTTTTTCGAATAATGCCCTGAATTGTTTTGCCGGCAACTGAAGGTAATCGCAATCCTCTAAAGCAATTATAGAAAATTCACTGGGTATTTCCTGAATAATCGCCGAAGTTGAGGCTACAAGGGATTGATTTGAAAAGAATTTCTTGATAACCGTATCACCTTCTTTCGAAATAAAATAATACGCCGCCAATCCTTTGTTCAGGAAATAATAATATTTAGGCACTTCGCCTGCCTGTAAAAAATAATCGTTCTTCCTGATATTTTTGTATTGCACTAATGGCTGTAACGCTTCTTTGGTCGTTTGAGACAGCGGATAATATCCGGACATTATTTCCAATAGTTCTTCCATATCATGCAAATTTAATCCTATTTTTTATTTCAGTTCATCACAATTACAACAGCTTTAAAAACAAAATATAAATTATTAATAATTAACGTCTAAGACTAAATAATCAATCATTACTAAAAAAGAATTTCTATATTTGAATTGTAAGATTATATCTAAAATCATTCATCTGTAACCTCAAAAATATATGAAGATACTTTTTACTAAAGCCCTTTTATTTTTATTGTTCTTAACCTTATTTTCCTGTGAAACCAAAAAACAAAAACCGGAGTTTACTCCAAAACCGTATAAAGCCGGTGTCATTTTGTCTTTTGATGATGCGTATGTTGATGAATGGTACGAAGCAGATCAGGTTTTAAAAAAATATGCCTGGAAAGCGACTTTTAATGTATGCCGAATTGATTCGATTGGTGCGCCTCAGATTAAAAAGCTGCTTGAAATGCAAAAGTACGGGCATGAAATTGCCGGACACGGGTATCATCATTACAATGCTGTAAAATTTGTGCAGCAAAACGGCATTCCGCAGTATCTTGATCAGGAAATTGATCCTATGATTGTATCTCTTAAAAAGAAGTCTTTTATAACCACATCATTTGCTTATCCATACGGCGAAAGATCGGATTCGCTTGATAAGGCATTATCCCCTAAATTTAAAATTATCCGAGGACGTGCTTTTGGAGGTGATGCTCCTGAAAAACAGGACAGTTATTTTAGCAATTCAAAAATTGTGTTTGCTTTTGATATTGATAACAGCCATATTCATTTCAGTATTCCGTATCTTTTAGAATTACTGGATTATGCCAAAAAGAACAATAAGATCTTAATTTTGTGCAGTCATAAACCTGTAAAGGAAATTACCGAAAATTATCAGACCAAAATAGAAACGCTCGAATTTGTCTGCAAGTACATGAAACTTAATGATCTTAAATTTTACCGCCTTTCTGATTTAGATGCCCTGCTTCCAAAATAATCCTAAATTCAGATTATTTTTCGCCGCAGACAAAAATATTTTTAAAACCTGCGTCTTTCAGGCTCTGTACCAGATTATTTACTCCATTTTGAAGATTGGATGTAATGGTTCTGAGAATCTCTTTTAAATCATTAAAATTATTGGGTTTTACAAAATAGCACAAAGCGCCCAGTTTTGAGGCGGTTTCCATATCATTTTTATGTGATGATGTCGAAATCATAATCACGGGGATTTCTTTATAACGATCGTCAGATTTTAACCTTTTCAGACAATCCCAGCCATTCATTATAGGCATATTTAAATCCAGAAAAATTACACCCGGATTTTTATCCAGACTACTGAGTATTTTTAAAGCTTCACTTCCGTTTTCTGCACAATGACAAATTGCGTTTTCATCTATTTCTGCCAATGCTTCACAAAACATTTCTGTATCGTCCATATCATCATCGGCCAGTAAAATTACCTTTCCATCCATACTTTAAATGTCTTTTTGCTGCTGTTCTAAAGGCAGTATTATTGTAAAAACAGCCCCTTTACCCGGAATACCGGCTGCGTTTATGCTTCCGCCGTGACGTTCTGCTATTTTTTTGCAGAGCGACAATCCCAAACCGGTTCCTTCATAACGGTCTTTGGAATTAAGACGGGTAAAAGTTTCAAATATCCGCCCAGCCTGATCGTGGTCAAAACCAATTCCGTTATCTTCTAAGATAATGACCGCGGTGTTTTTATCGCGTTTATTATCCTTTTCTGCCAGAATGGTTATCTGCGGCGCTGTACCTTCCTGAGCAAATTTAATAGAATTATTGATGAGATTGTAAAAAAGCTGATAAAGTAATACCGAAGCGCCTTCGAGCACCGGCAAATCCTGATATTGAATTTTTCCGTCTGTTTTCTGAAGTGAAATTTCCAGGTCAGTTTCGATATTTTTGATTACTTCATTTAAATCCACCAGCGTTGTTTTCTGCGAATCGGCATTGATTTTTGAGTACGCCAGAACGCCGTCGATCATATTAAACATACGATCTGCCGCTACATGAATCCGGTTTATAAATTTTGATGCAGATTCGTCGAGTTTCCCGTTAAGATGGTCTTCCAGACGGCTTACAAACGTTTTTATTTTTCGCACCGGTTCTTTTAAATCATGCGATGCCACATGAGCAAACTGCTGTAAATCTTCATTAGAACGCTGTAACTCTTTTGTACGGTCGGCTACGAGAATTTCGAGTTTTTCAGTAATAGATTTCTGCTCGTGAATATCGGTACAGGTTCCAAACCATTTGATTATAACACCTGTTTTATCTTTTATGGGAAGCGCTTTACTTAAAAACCATCGGTATTCTCCGGTTCGGGCATTTTTTAAACGAAATTCAAGCTGATAAGGAGTACCGTTGTGTACACTATCGTACCAATTTTGCATAACAAGCGGTGCATCATACGTATGCAGGTTTGGAAGCCAGCTTGAATCGCCGTATTCATTTTCGTCAAAACCGGTATATTCGTACCATCGCTGGTTATAATAATCTACAAATCCGTCGGGGTTTCCTGTCCAGATAATCTGCGGTACAAGATCTGCCAGCTGACGGAATTTCTCTTCGCTTTCTTTTATAATTTCCTGAATTTCTTTTTGCGATGTAATATCGCTTGCTGCGCCAAACCATTCGGCAACATTTCCTTTCTCATCCAGAATAGGAACAACTCTTGTAAAAATCCAGCCCAAAGTGCCATCCGTTTTTATAACGCGGTGTTCCAGTTCGAATATACTTTTATCTTCTATCGATTTTTTAATACGGCTTACTGCTTTTTCTCTGTCGGCCGGATGAATGTAAAGGTCTAACCAATTTGCAAAAGGCTCTTCTGAATCCAGAAGAAAACCGCCGCCATCCAGACCGCGCATCATTTTCCAGTCGGCATCAAGGCTGTATACCACATCAGACGAAGCGTTTACCAGAGCACGGAAACGGCTTTCGCTTTCTTCCATTTTCTGCCTTGCAACCACCTGCTCGGTAACTTCAACCGCTACCTGAATCATTCCTGTTATCTGTCCGTCTTCAACCAAAGGACGATACGCCAGATTATAGTAATAATCCTTTACTTCGCCAGTGCGGTTATGAGGCACCAGAACTTCGCTCTGATCAAACGGAATTCCTTCGTTGTAGACCTTTAAAACCTGTTCCCACACATATTGTCCTTTCAGTTCCGGCAGCACATCAATCAATCGCATACCAATGATTTCTTCACCTCGCCCAATCATCTGCAGCATGTGTTTGTTGATTTCTTCAATCACAAGATCATCTCCTTTCAGCACCAGAGTAGGCGCCGGAGTCTGATGAATCATTTTACGAAAACGGCTCTCGCTCTGCTGTAATTTTTCTTCGGCCTGTTTTATTTCGGTAATATCACGGGTTGTTCCTGCTACGGCTTCTACTTCGCCTTTTTCATTAAAAACAGGAGCAAAAATATAGTCATAAATTCGTCTTCCTAATTCGGCATGAGGGAAAGATACGGTTCCTCTGATCGATTTTTTTTCAGCCACTACGGTATCAATTTCTCTTTCGTGCATAAGGGCATGCCATTCTTCATAGCCGTTTTCCCTTAATCCTCGCCCTATAGCATCCTCTGCCGATTTTCCCCACATGGTCAGCAGCGCTTTATTGGCATAGGTAAAAATATAATTAAGATCAAACACATACACCAGATCAGGCGTTGTGTTTATAATAGAATCGTAAAGACGTTTTTGTTTTTCTGCAGCGGCAAGTGCCGTATTTAAGGCTGTTTCTGCCTGTTTTTTCCCCGTTATATCTTCCATCGAAACTACCAGCAGATCGTCCTGTTTTCTGGCCGTAATACGAAACCAGTATTTTTTATCTTCTCCGTATGAACGTTCAAAATTGGCCGTTATGCCTGTTTTGGCTGTTTCAATTAATATTTCCAGAATATTGGTTTCTTTAATTCGCGGAAAAATCTCGGTAAATCGCCGGCCTTTATAATTTTCATGGTCGATCCATTTCTGCATTGCAGTATTAATAAGCTGAATAGAAAAATCTTCTACAGTGTTCTGATCACTGTATAAAGATTTTAGCACGACAATACTATTAGGCGAAGAGTTAAAAACGGTTTGAAAAAGATCTTGGTTGGGTATTAACTCCATTAGTATTTTTGATGTGTTTAGGGCTACTGCGTATCAAATATAAAGAAAACAACTCTTACACACAATCGAAACTTAAATAGTTCCACAAAATTTTAACATAAAAAAAGCCAAACTTTACAGGTTTGACTTTTTTAAAAATATTATATGAATCGAATTAACATATTGCGATTACTTTTTCACAAATTCGGTATCACTAAGGGTTTTCATAAAAGCAATCAAATTTGTTTTTTCTTCCTCAGTCAAAGGTATTTTTTCTTCATTATTTTTAAAAACCGGATCGAGATTAGCAGCATCCAGAACACCGGCATCAAAATAATCCAAAACCGATTTTAAAGTCGGGAACTGACCAAAACTTCCGTATGGAGCTGTGTACTCGATATTTCGTAAAGACGGAACACGAAAGCTCATAAAATCTGCCGGAATTCCGGTAACCCTGCCTCTTCCCGCTTCGTTAGAATCGGTATTTAAAGGAAAACCGATATTTCTAAAACTCTGGTCAGTAAACAATTCACCACTGTGACAGACTGCACATTTCTGCTGAAAGGTTTTATATCCCGCCGCTTCACTTTCTGTAAATGTTTGACCTTCTTTTCGTTTTACTTTATCATATTTACTGCTGGCCGAAATCAATGTATATTCAAATTGTGCGATACTTTTATAAATTCTGTCCGGTGTAACATTTTCGTCTCCAAAAGCTTTTCTAAATAACTCTTTATACTGCGCATCATCTTTAATTTTGCCAATGACTTCCAGGATAGACGAATCCATTTCTTCGTGGGTGATAATGGGAACCAAAGGCTGATTTTCGAGCTGAAGTTTGCTTCCGTCCCAATTGTAGAATTTCATAAACGCTAAATTCTGAATCGGAGGCGTATTTCGAAGTCCAACTCTTCCTTCAATTCCAACTGCCTGCGGATGATGATCTGAAAAAGCGTTTTCCTGAATATGACAGCTTGAACACGAAATGGTATTATCGGCACTGAATCTTTTGTCTGAGAAAAGTTTTTCGCCTAATTCGACACCGTATTTCGTTGGTTTATTTAAACTCACAAAACTGTTCAGTTCCGGAAAACCGGACGGAATCGGTAAGGAAATTTCAGGATTATCGATCGCAATCATCTCTGCATCATCATTATTACTGCTGCAGGACACAACCCATAAAGCAAGAAACAGCAAACTAATTATTTTTTTCATTTTAAATGAATATTAAAAAGAGCCGTCCGTATTTTTCAGACGGCCCTGAAATAGTCTAGTTTTCTACTGCCGTAACCGAAAACATCCCGCTGATATCGCTTGAACCGTCTCCTCCCAGATTATCTACAAATTTTACCATTTGTGCTGCTGTATGGATATTTGGTGTTGCATTGTCTGCGTTTCCTGTTCCTGTTGATAAGGTAATCGTGTTCGTTTTCCCACTCAAAAGTTTATCAAAATCGGCTTTGATTTTAATTTTTGGTGCACTGCTTCCTACCACTGCATTTCCTGTCAGGTTCAGGGTAATATCTCTATATGCATTTACACCCTGAGTGTAACTCGCCGGAACTCCGTTTGTTCCTTCTACTGTACTTCCGGTATGAATAGACATTGTTTTGTTGTCGGTATCATAAAAACCTTCAATTTTTGTAAAACGGTATCCGGATCCCCATTCCCACATCATTTTTGTATCATTGGCTCCCGCCGCTGTGTAGAATTTAGGAAAACGTACCTGATCTAAAGTATTTTGTTCCGGTTTAATTCCCAGACCAAATTTGATCTGTTTGTAAGATGCCGAAGGCACATTGCTTAAAACATAGCTCAATGAAGCCGTTTTTGACTGATCGATTACTGCCGCGCCTTTGTCCAGATCGTTTACATTGTAAGGTACTTCGCTTCCGTCGTCTTTAATCAGGCGGATATTACTGATTACATATTTTACTTCCGAAAAATGATGCACCTGCCCTGCTGCCGATGTATTGGCTGTAGCCGAAGCCGCTGCTGCATCTCCCAGAACAATTGTTGTATTTTTGAAGGTATTGTTGAATTCCAGCGTTACATTGTTTGCCGCAGGATTATCATCGTCGCTTGAACAAGATGAGAAAGTTAAAACCGCAGCTGCGAATAATAGGTATTGTTTAAAATTTTGCATTTTTATTAGTTGTATCTGCCTTCTGTGTACAATTTATTTTTAACACATAGAAATATTCCCGACCGCTCGGGATTGTAAACTAAAAAAGGTATTCCGCTCATTTAAATTTACATAATGTATTTTCTGTCTGTTGTAAATAATTACAGCATCAGGCGTAATTATATTTCTTTTTATTAACTGAATTATTTAATAAAATGCAAAATGGGCGGCGGTATAAAAATGTCCAGACAAGGTTCTAAAAGACCTGATTCTTTATAAAGTTGTATTTTATTTGGAGTGATAATTTTTAAAATTTCGACTTTAAAATCTATGTTAGAAATCATAACAATGTCAATCTGTTTACTGATGCTGGCCAGTTCCTGATCGCTGTTTTTTTCTGATTTCTGCAATTCTTTCTTTAAATGACATTTACCGTGGCATTGCAGTTCCGGTTTGGTTTTATTAACACAAAACTGCTCTTCGATTTCCTGCTGATTGAGTTTAAAGTGCACAATGATAAGTGCCTGCTGGAAAGAAACCAGCAGAAACAGGATTGTCATTGTAATACTAAAAACTTTTTTCATTTTGTTTAGAAACTGAATTTTAAAGAGGTAAAAATATTGCGTCCCATTCTCGGGATATTTCCCCAGTCAGCATAAGTGCTGTAATATTCATTTAAAAGATTTTCTGCACCTGCCTGTACCGTGGTTTTTACTTTATTGATTTTAAACGAATAATTGGCTGAAAGGTTCCAGATGGTATAGGCTGATGTTAAATCTTCTCCATATTCCGGACTGTAATTAATCTGCTCGAAATCACCGTTTACCGAAGTCTGGATTCCGAAGTTTTTATGCATAAAATGAAGTGATGTCTGATAACTCAGCGGACGAATAAAAGGCAGATTTCCTCCTTTATTATCCGTTCCGCGGGCATAAGTCAGCGTTCCTTTCCAGTGTAAATGTTCCAGAATATCATAACTTACATTAGCCGACATATTAAAAAGTGTCGCATAATCTAATGAAGTGTAACCTTTTACCCCAACCGACTGGTAATTCATAGGGCTTCCCATGCTTAAAATACGGCCTATAATATAATTCTGAATATAGAAGTAGTTTACTTTTGCCTGAATGCTTAGCTTTTCATTTTTAAATCCGGCACCTGCATTGATTTCGTTTGAAATTTCGTTTTTCAAATCCGGATTTCCAATGTAATCATAACGGTCAAAACTATTATAGATGTAATAACCGTAACCTTCAGAAACAGAGGGTGCGCGATGCCCGTAACCTGTGCCGACAGAAAAATTAAAATGTTCGAGATCCAGCTGATATCCGGCGTGAATTGCAGGCAGAAATCTCGTTTTTTCCTGTGGTGTTCCCGGATGAAAAATCCAGTTGAATTCTACATATTTTGAATAGTTGTAATTTACGCCCAAAGAACCGCCTGCATTAATCTGGCTTTTCTCTGAAATTTCCCAGGAGTTGTTCATCGATAGTCCGCCGTATCGCGTTGTAACCCAAGGCCAGCTGTAGGCAAACATCGTTCTCTGACTTCGATCCTGCGGGTACATTCGCATTTCGGCAATTGACAAATTATCGTAAGCATTTAACTGAATTTCTGATGAATAGCTGTTCTTTTTTAAATTTGCTTTCGAAACCAGACCAAACGTTGTGCTCCATCCCGGCATATCCATGTGAACGAGATTTTCAGGACGTGTTGTATCATCCATATAATGCTCAATTGCATTAAAATATACTTTAGTATCGACAACCCTTACCAAACCTTCTTCAAACAACTGTTTATAAGCAGCCGATGTTATAAGAGCACGTGAAAGCGATAAATCCATTGGCAGTGCCGGAAAACCCACATCTTTTGCCATATCAAAAATAGCATCAAGCCGTACAGATGATAAATCGCTTGTTTTATAAGCCAGACCAATCGAGGTGTTGAATTTTTTATACTGCGAATGCTTTACTTCATTGTCATTTCCGTCGTAATAATTAGCAGCTTTTCGGTAGGAAATACTCCCATCAGCAACAAATTTATTACTTGAAAAAGAAACGTTTCCGAGATTGAAAAACTGTTTGTTATTAAACTCGAATCCGCTTTGGTAGGCACCATTCCATTTGTTTTGGGCGCTGAAAGGCGTACTTCTTCTTTTTAAATCGATACTTCCGGCAACCGTAGCACCGTGAAGACTTCCTTCCTGCCCTGATTTAATGTCGATAGCAGCGAGATTATTACTTTCTACATACGAGGTTATCGGATCCATTTTATCAGTACAGGCACCAAAAACATGCATCCCGTCAATCGTAACCGTAGAACGTTCCGTACTCATGTTATTTAACAAAGGCTCCCATGCATAAGCCCCTCTTTTTATGAAACTTATATTATCCGAGGAAGACAAAAATTCATCAACCGAAACCGCCATTTTCATCTCGGTTTCAATCTTCTTTTTAACCTTATTATGTACTTTTACTTCTTCCAGGTTTTTAATGCTGTCGTGGTGAGCGTGCGGGTTTTGAGCCGTAACCGACAATCCGAAAAAAAGTAACATTAGAATATATTTCATGCTTTTAAAATAATGTATCAATATAAAGTTCGCTTTTTACACCTTCAACACCCGGTGTAAAATCCGTTGGTACTACAGTTCCTTTTAGGATTAATCCGTTTTGGTTCTGCATAATCAGGTTTAAAGTCCAGTTTCCGGTCATGGTATAATTAACAACACCGTGGTACAAACCGTCATTTTGCTGTGTTAAATCCTGATTGTTAGGCGAAGAATGATTTCCCATAGAAGGTTCCGGCATTCTTGGATCGAGTTTTAACGTATATCCGTTTACTTGTGAATATGAAAACTGCGAAGGATCCGGAAAAGTTCCGGCTTCGTTTACTGGTTTGTTGTATTTGTAAATGCCTGCAGTTAACGCATTTTCGGCCACTTTTGGTTTCTGAGGGGCTATCAAGGCAATAAAATACTGTTCGCCGTCTTTTCCTGTAAAGGCAGTCATATTGAGGTTTTTATTGCTTTGCTTTTCTACCGAAATATCTTTATTGATTTCATATTTCTGATTATCAAGCGTAAAACTTACATACAATTTCCAGTTTGAAACCAAGGCGGTTTCGCTTGTAAATACAGAATATCCGTTGTAATACTTATTTGCAGCGTCATATTCCGGATTGTATTCATGCGGACAGGAAGCGGTTTTGCCTTCAGCATTTGTCATTACCGGCAGAAAAGTCACCTCAGACGGATTTACGGTCTGATTGTTTTGTGTGTTGGTAATTTTGAAATGAAGTTCGTTATACCCTTTATAGAAAGTTCCGTTCAAAGCCTCAATACTAATTTTATAAGTACCATTGTTTAGAGAAACGGCTTCTTTAAACTCGTAATGTTCAGGAATCTGAGAACTTGTCTCAGCTTCATAATCTGTTTTATCAATCGTACAGGAAGTAACCGCAAATACGAATGCGATTACCAGAAATTCAAAAATTCTCATTTTAAATGATGTTTTAAAACTGTGTAAATACAGCAGACGCTAATAGATTTAAAAATCAATAAGTCCAGCCGTAAAAATTTAATAAGGAAGTGCGTAAATGAAATATCGGGACATAAGAATCCCATCATTTACAAAAGATCAAAAAAATCAATTTTTAGAATAAATCCTAAACATAAATCAAATACCTGTTTCAAAGCAACATTACAAAATGAAGCATGAAAAGCATCAATAAATTTCAAACCCAATTACCCGCAAGTCATTGGAATTTACTTTTATTTTTTGATTTAATTTCCATTGCAATTGTCATTTTTATTGGCATTGTAATTTGAACCTTGGGATTTAACCCTAAGTTTTGGAATTTAAAAAATTGAAAATTGATCGAAGATCTAACAGAGAGGAGGGTGAAATGTAAGATTGGATGCCCCAATAGGTTTCTTTTCGAATAAAACAGAAGTATTTTCTTTTGATTCCGTTACAGGAATAGTACCGAAATTAACTTCGACAGTATTCTGAACATAGACAAGCTCTGCTTTTTCTTTCAGGCTGTCCTGCATTTTTCTTTCGTTTTCAGAATATTTTTTGATGCTTCTTTGAAGCTGGCATCGGCCGTTACAACTGTTAAATGCTGCTTTACGCTGCACACAGATGGTTTTCGCAATTTCTTTCTGATTGATTTTAAAAGAAGCATAAATGAACAAGCTGCCAAAAGATGGTGACAGGATTAAAATAGAAAGTATTATGATAAGTAACCTTTTCAACTTGCTTGTTTCAGATTTTTTGACAGCAAAAGTACATCATTTTTGTTTTTCTTCAGCTAAAACAGGTTTTTATTATGCAATATTTTTATCACAACAACACATAAGTAACTCATTATCATAGCAATCCTGTAAAACTGTTTTTTTATAATATAAAATCTTTTATGGTATGAGATCGTAATTTTGGATAATTGGATAAACATTAAAAACAAAACATTATGCCCTGGTACAACGGGGATTATCCCCCATCATACAAAAATCAGTCGCCGGAACTTCGCGAAAAAGCTGTTGCCATTGCCAATGCTCTTCTGCTTGACGGCGCCGAAGAAGGAATTGCAATTGCAACAGGCCTTAAACATGCCCGCGAACTGCTGAAAAATCATAAAGTAAAAATTAAAACAAAAAATCATGGAAAACAATAAAACAACTCAAGAACAAAACCAAAAAGATGCTTACACCAATACAGGCGCAGCCTACAGCGGTTCAGGCAGTATGTCGCCGGGCGGTGAAACCGGAACTGACAAATGTCCTTACCATCATGGCGAAGAAAACAGGTATGTTAAAGAAAGAGAAAATGAAAATCCGGAAGGAAAAAGTATAGCAGAAGCAACAGATCCTTCTAAACTTTCAGATATCTAAAACCCATTACGAACACTAAAATTAAAAATTATGTCAAGAGAAAATTATGATGATATCTATGATCAGGAAGATCGTAGATATTACGCCGCCGAAGATCCCATAAATTCTGAACTCATGGAGAAAAAAGATCCCGCTATAAACCAGCATGAAGATACTTCTGACCGAACCCGTTACCGTGATGAAGACAGTTACGAAAGTACTGATAAAAGGGATTTTGAGGATGAAAACAAACACCTCAATAAAGACAATGATACATCTGATCCTTTCTTTCAGAAAAACGCACCTATCGCACAGGATCTCGATGATGAACTGAAAGACGACGACGATGACAATGACGCTGACAGAAGAACTCTTGATGAGTCGAAAGCGGATGAGGATGAAGAGGATTATTAATCGTACAACTTGATTGACAATCAAAAATAAATCCCGAAAAGAATGTTTAATTCTTTTCGGGATTTATTTTTTCAGCTGCCTTTTTATTTAATCGGCTGCATATTTATTATTCCAGTATAACATCAGTAAAAGCGTTACGATGATACAAGATGCTGTTCCTTCAAAAAACAGAGACAGACAATAGGCGGTAACAGACGGTTCGCCTCCAAACATAAAAGCCGAGGATAATGATTTTACGTATTGGTCTCCTCCTTTTGCATAACTGTAAATAAGCAATGCAATAATACTTATGACTACTGCTGTAAATGAGGTAACCATAGCCGAAATGGCGTTAGGCACAAAACCGTTTTTTCCTTCTTCAAGGTTCATCTGTAATGTTCTGTTTACTCCGTAAAAAATGAAAAGTACGTTTAGTAATCTCAGATAAAATAAATGGGACAGATTAACAAGTTCCATCAGCAGAAAGAACAATGCGATTCCCACAAAAATTAAAGCGCCGTTTATAATTTCTTTAGGTATTTTCATAGCATTAATTTTAATAATGAATAAATAATTATTTAATACACAAAGCATTAAACAAAGTAACTAAAGAAATTTACAGCGAAATTTTACAATTTGATTTTTAGCTTATAAAATATCCATTACCCGGCATAAATGAATAAATCCATAGCAGGTGGTTTTATTTATGTTTAATAATCAAGCCCTATCCTAAATATTAACCTGAAAATGAAGAACGTTTCTTTATACACTTATCTGATTTTAAATAAGTTTGATTATTTTTGATTTCGAGTTAAGAAATTTCATATGAAAAAACGACTACTATCTTTTCTTCTTTTTACTTCTTTGATTACGGCCCAAGAAACAAGCTATGAAGTTCTGGCTGTAAAAGCGGGATTACAACATTTACAGGGCAATTTTAAAAATGCGATTGGTTATTATGAAGAGGCTTTTAAAATTAAATCGCCCAGCGCTCTGGATGCTTATAAAGCTGCCGGAATGTACGCACTTGATCATAACACTGAAAAAGCTTTTCAATATCTGCACACGGCTCTGAATCTGGAATGGACAGAAGCTGACTGGCTTGCTGATGATCCGTATTTTAATTATCTGCGTACCACGACACCGGAGAATTGGAAAAATATTAAGGAGCTGGCATTTGAAAAGGAAAAAAGTTATGCTGAAAAATTAAAACTTCCCGATTTACGAAAGGAAATTAATATAATGTCTCTCAAAGATCAGCAGCTGCGGTATTTGAGAGCCAATACGAAAGACAACGCTGAACTGACCCGAATAAACGAACAAATCAATGAGTCTAATGTTAAAAATCTTACGCGTGCAAAGGAAATTGTAAAAACCTGCGGCTGGCCGAAAATTTCAGAAATCGGCAGGGACGGAGAAAATAATCTTTGGCTGATTGTACAGCATGCTGATCAGGATGTTACGTTTCAGCAGGAAGTTCTTTTTGAAATGAAAAAGTTCCTGAAAAGCAGCGAAATCAATCTGGAAAATTATGCATTTTTATATGATCGGGTTCAGTCTAATCTCAATTACAAACAGTTATACGGCACGCAGGTTGTCTGGACCAGAAATGGCGAAGCATCGGGATTTCGTCCTATTCTGGATGAGTATGCCGTAAACAGCCGAAGAGCTGCATTTAATCTTTCTACACTTGAATTGTACGCACTTACGTATGGTTTTATGTACAAGGAAATAAACCTGAAAGAATCAGAGAAAAAGGATCAGGAATACCACTCAGAAGTTCAATCTCTTTTAAAAAATGCCAAACATTCGTATACAGTAAAAGAATTTGATAAAACTTATGATTATTACAATGCAGCTTCGACATTTGCAGGAGGCATGAGTGATACCGATAATTATAATGCAGCGGTACTTTTTGCCAAAATCGCCATAGTCTCTCCTGATGAAAAATTTAAGAGTATTGCACTGGATTTTTTAAACCTGCAGTTTCTTAGAAAAAAACTTAAAAAAAAGCAATTGCTGAAAGAACCTGCATTTGGAATTTTAGAAAAAGAACCGCGCTGGAAAAGTATAGCAGATGAACTGCTTTAAAAATGAGGAAAACTTCTTTTATTGAGGCTTCTGCATACACTAAAACCCTGCAGATTGGGCTAAAAAATGTATATTTGTGTACTAATAATTTCTTATGCTAAAAGAGGAACGTTTTGGAAAAATACTGGAAATACTTTCAAAAACCGGAAGGGTTCAGTATGATACGGCAGCAGCAAAATTACAAGTTTCTAAAGATACGATACGCAGGGATATTGAAGCTCTGCACAATAACGGACTTCTATCTAAGGTACGCGGCGGTGCAATTCCAGTGACCAAAAATCCGCTGGCATTTGTAGACCGCGCAGCGTATATGACGGATAAAAAGGAACTGATTGCACTTAAGGCGCAGCAGTTTATAGAAGCCGGACAAACGATCTTTATGGATGCAGGAACCACAAATTGCAGCATTGCCTCAAAACTTCCTGTTGATATTGAACTTACTATTATAACTAATAACACGGCACTTATTCCGGTTTTAGAGCATCATAAAAATATTCAGCTGCTTTTATTAGGAGGAAAATACAATCCGAAAACTCAGAGCACGGAAGGTGCAAAAGCCTGTGAGGAAATTGCGCGTTATGCAGCCGATTGGTATTTTTTGGGAACCTGCGGCATTGACAGCAAGATTGGCGTAACGGCGACTTTTATTGGTGATGCCGATATAAAAACGGCTATGCACAAAAATGCAAAAAAAACCATTGCATTGGCTCTTGAAGAAAAACTGGATTTAGCCGAAACATTCCGAATCTGCCCTATGAACGAAGTTGCTGTTTTGATTACAGAACTTGCCAGCACGGATTCCAGGTTAAATTTGTACAGAAATAAAGAACTCAAACTGGTATAAAAAAAAGTTACCGCAGTCTTCCAGACCACGGTAACCGTACCAACTAACTTAACCTGTTTACTACTTCAAAAAACAAATTAAACTTTTTGTACTGATGTTTTACATCAGTTCATAAAACAGTATTTACACTGTTGTAATCTCTTTATCTTTTCTTGCCGAAAAATTGAGGAAATACAATATTCCAACCATAAAAAGCAATCCAGCACAAACCAATAAGGCAATACTTAATGTTGAAGCGTGTGCGATAAACCCAACGCCCACAGGTCCTAACAATTGCCCGGAATAGCCCATAGTCGTAATAGCTGCAACGGCTGTTGCTGTTTTGATGTTTTTCAGCTTTCCGGCTTCATTAAAAAATACCGGAACAATATTCGCGGCACCACATCCTAAAAGGAAAAAACCTAACAGAGAAAGTCCGATAAAAGGCGATAAAATTCCCAATAGTAAACCGGATGCCGCCAGTACAGCGCCTGCAATTACCACTTTTAGAGAACTGTATTTTTGTACAATACCGTCTCCAAATAATCTCATAATGGCCATAGCAGTCGAAAAAACGGCATATCCCATTCCGGACCAGCTTTCGTCAAGTCCTTTGTTTTCGTACAGAAATAAAGCGCTCCAATCGAGCATGGCGCCTTCGACCATGAAAACTATAAAACATAAAAATCCTAAAAACAAAACACCGCGCTGTAACCAGGACCAGTTCCAAGACGAAGCAGTTTCTTCTTTTTCAGTTTGTGACTGAGTCGTAAATTCTTCTTCGGCGCTGAATAATTTTTTATACTGGAAACCAACAGTAAGCAGCACCAAAATTGAAAGACACAATGCAGCAAATAGAGGTTCAAGTCCGATTTTTATTAAAAGACCAAGCCCGAGAGAGCCGAACAAACCGCCCACACTGAAAAGTCCATGGAGTGAAGACATAATAGGTTTTCCGTATAAATTTTGAAGATGAACGCCAAAAGCATTCATAGCCACATCGATAGTTCCGATTCCGGCACCAAAAAGAAGCAGTGCCGCACTCATAAAAGCAATTCCCTCCAGAAAAGCCAAAAGAGGCAATGTAACTGCGATAAGTGTCGCTGCAAAGGCAATAATAATGCGATTACCGTAACGCTCGCTTAAAAAACCGCTGATGGGCATCATTATAATTGCCCCCGTTCCTAAAAGTAATAACAACATTCCTAATCCGGCATCGTCGAGTGATAAACGTGCTTTCGCAAAAGGAACCATAGGTGCCCAGCCCGACAAAGCAAGTCCGCAGACAAAAAATATACTTCTTATAGCAGTGACTGCCTTTACAATTCTGATTTCCATTTAAACAATAATTTATTTTGCAATATTAAGCAAATTTGCAAAATATTGCAAAATATTTTTAGTTTAATTTTTTAAATAAAATCAAAAGGAAACATGCAGGCATAAAAAAAGGTCTTAAAAAAGACCTCAGAAATCATCAACAAGCGAAATATTGTTCTAAAAATAGATTATAGATTCAGGATTTGGACATTCAATTTTGGAATTTGAAATTTAGACTCGAGCGAAAGCAAAGAGGCGAAGCCATAAAATCTAAAATCAACAATCTAAAATTTAAAAGAGCTGTCCGGCAAAACAGCTCTTTCCAGTCTACACAAATTCTATAACTAATTCAAATTTTTAAAAACCTAAGTTTTTCCGTAACAGACTATTAAAATTAAAGCAAGGAATTGCCGTTCCTGATTTGTATATTCAGGTTTTAAATAAAAGGGCAATTCTTAATTTGCTTTTGCAGAAGCATCGTTTTTGGCCTGCATCATCACTTCGACCTGATCTGCTTTTGGCAGGACTTCGGCAGCATATTTTTTAATATCTTTTACAGAAATACTTTTGATTAGTTTTTCATACGTATCGCTGTCTGTGTATTTATCACCTGTTTTTAACTGATCGACAATCGTGTTCATCCAGTACGTATTCGACTTGATATTCTGCTGATTGCTTTTGATTAAATCCTCTTTTATGTCTGATAAATCTTTTTCGTTTACATCATTTTTTACGATTACATCAAGTTCATCATACACGATCTGAAGCAGTTTGGTATCTTTTTCAGGATTACAGTCAAAACTTACGCGGAGAGAAAAAACAGGCGTCGGGTTTTTAGAAAGCGAACTCTGGGTCTGAACGCCGTAGCTTCCGCCCTCGTCTTCCCTGATTTTATCCAGATAACGTTTGTCTAAAAGCTGTGACAGCATATACGCCATAATTTGTTTTTTCTCAGAAAAGGCGGCGTTTCTGTTTTCAAGATGCACATAAATACTCGTCTTTGGAACATTCATTTCTCTTGCCAGTTTTACTTTTGCAATTCCTTTTGCCATACCAATTTTATGGTCAGTGAATTTTTCCTGCGTATGATTTCCCGCCACATTCCCTAAATATTTATTGATGTTTTCAATATCATTTTCAGAAACGTTACCTACAAAAACAAAGGTAAAATCTGATGCGTTTGAGATGCGTTCTTTATAGATTTTTGATGCCGCATCGAATTTTAATTCGTTCAGGTTTTCTTTACTTAAAAGAAAAGTCCGCTTGCTGTGGTTCGTGTCGAGCACAGCAATGGTATCGCCATATACTTTGCCGTTGTCATCAGCAGCGTTTTCGAGCGCGTTGCCGTAATAATCAATGATTCGTTTGTACGCCTGTGTTTCAAAACGCGGATTTTTAAAGTATAAATACGTCAGCTGTAATAAAGTTTCCAGATCTTTTTTTACGGCGCTTCCGCTGAAACCTTCGTAATGTTCGCCAATAAACGGACTGATTTTAACAGTTTTTCCGGCAAGCTGTTTTTGTAAATCGGTTACTTTAAAATCACCTAAACCTGAATTTTTAGCTAAAACCGTGGCAATTTGTGCCGAAGGTAAATCTTGTTCGCTGATTACGGATACACCACCCGGACTAAAAGCTGAAAACAGAATCTGATCCTGAGATAAAGTGGTTGGGTAAATAATTACTCTGGCACCATTTTGCAAAACATATCCTTTGGCTTCTTTTATTCCTTTTACTTCAAATTTCTTTGTTACAGGTTTAGCTGTAAGGTTTTCATTTACCAAAGCCGTATTGGCAACTGTCTCGGTATAAGGTTCTAGTTTTTGGGCTTTGATAGATGCAATTGCCGTTGTATACTCTGTTTCTGAAGGGTATTTTACATTGTCTTTTTCAGGTCCTGAAACCGTCAGAATCTGATTTTTCTCTGTTGGAAGCGCACGGAAAACCGCATTGATTTCGGCAATATCCAGCTTCGCTAAAGTTTTGTCTACAAGGGCTGCTTCGTCTTCCAGACTCATTACCGGTGACGCTTCTAAATAATAATTCTGCAATTGTGAAGCCCAGTTTTCATTGCTGATTTTATCTTTGTTTTTTAACTGGTTTTCATAACCTGAACGCATATTTTCTTTTACACGTTCGAGTTCTTCTTTTGTGAATCCGTTTTGAATGGCGCGTTCGTACTCGGTATAAGCCTGCTGGAAAGCTTCCAGCAATCGGCCGTTTTTAGGATTTACGGTTAAAGTGAAAAATGAAGTTAATCGTGTTAAACTTGAATGACTTACACCTGCAGATAACAAAGCGGTTTCGTTATTCACGGTATATTCTCTGAAACGATTGTTAAGCATTTGCAGGGCTAATTGTTCTGCAATGCTGTTTTCAAAAACTGTCATGTCCTGAACAAGCGGTTTGTTCTTTTTGAAGTTTAAAGAAATAGAGGTTTTCTGTGCTTCTTTATCAACAGCCAGTTTGTACAAAAGTTTGTCGTTGTCCGGAACTCTTTCGTAGACGCGTTCGGCAGGATTGGAAGGTTTTGGTATTGAACCCATTATTTTTTTAATCTGCTGTTCGATTTTCGCCGGATCAATATCGCCTACAATCACAACCGCCTGATGTGTCGGCAGGTACCATTTTTTATAATAATCCCTAAGCTGCTTGTATTTGAAATTCTGAATCAGGTTCATATCGCCCAAAACGTCTCTTTTGGCATATTTTGATCCGTTGTACAATACGGGTTCCAGCTGCGAACCAATTCTTAAATCGGCGTTTCTTCTGGTGCGCCATTCTTCGTTTATTACGCCTCTTTCAGCATCGATTTCAGCATCTTTTAAAGATAAAAATCCTGACCAGTCGTGCAAAACATACAAACAGGAATCCAACAAAACCGGATTTTTTACAGGAACATTGCTAATGTTGTAAACCGTTTCGTCATGCGAAGTATAGGCGTTAATATCACGCCCAAAAGTTACTCCGTGCTTTGCCAGCATATTAATGATGCCTTTTCCTTTAAAATGCTCGGTTCCGTTAAAAGCCATGTGTTCCAGAAAATGCGCCAGTCCGTTTTGGTTGTCATCCTCTAAAATAGCACCTACATTTTGTACAAAGTAAAAATCGGCTCGCTCTTTTGGCCATTCGTTGTGAAGGATAAAGTACTGCATTCCGTTGTTTAGTGTGCCGTGAACTACATCTTTCCGGAGCGGAATTGTGGTTTTAAACTGCGCTGCTGCCTGAGTTAAGCCTAGTATCAGGAAATGTACAGCTAATAATTTTATTTTCATTGTGTTGATAGTTTTTTGTTCTTTTTTGATTGGATTTTTTTAAAGTGATATAAAAAATATTATTCCAACATAATGTTTTGATAATAATTCCTATATCATATAGATAGTTATAGAGAGACAAAAGTTTTGTTTCTCTGCTCAATCTGCACGATCTGCGGGGAATAATTTTTAACACATAGTGACATAGATTTTTCTTTGTCTGCAAAAAGACATTTCATTGGTTTAAACAAACATAGTTTTGTGTTGAAAAAATCAATATGCTTAATCTGCGTGAAATAAATTCTAACACATAGGGACATAGATTTTTCTTTGTCTGTAAAAAGGCATTTCATTGGTTTAAACAAACATAGCTTTGTGTTGAAAAAATCAATATGCTTAATCTGCATGAAATAAATTCTAACACATAGGAACATAGATTTTTCTTTGTCTGCAAAAAGGCATTTCATTGGTTTAAACAAACATAGCTTTGTTGCGAAAATCTAATCTGCTCAATCTGCCGGATCTGCGGGAAATATTTTTTAACACATAGGGACATAGCTATGTATAGAAGTCTGCTCCTATTTACAACTCTGCGAGAAAGAAAAAAACTATGCCTCTATGTGTCAAAACATTTTTACCATGATCAAAAACTACATCCACTCAGGGCGAGAAGCTCCTTTTAAGTAGTAATCAAAATACTGCTGCATTTTTTGTGTCCAGTCTTTTTGGTTTACTGCTTTGTCAAGCGTGTGGTTTTCGGTTTTGTAGTTTACAAGCCACGCTTGTTTTCCCTGTCTTCTCAAAGCAAAAAACAATCCCATACCCTGATCGAACGGAACGGCTCCGTCGCGGTCGTTATGAAAAATAAGTGTTGGCGTTGTTACTTTACCCGTTTTAAAAATTGGCGAATTATCCAGGTATTCTTTTGGATATTCGAACATAGAACCTTTCATACGGTACTGATCGGCTTCGTATTTAAACATATTCGAAATTCCGTTTACACGATAATTTAAATAGTTTGAAGTAAAATTGCTTACTCCGGAACCTACAATCGCACACGTATAAATTGGAGTCTGCGTCAGGATATACGAAGTTTCGTAACCTCCAAAACTATGTCCCTGAATTCCAATTTTTCCTTTTTCTGTGATTTTCTGGTCGATTAAATATTGGGTGCCGCTTACAACAGCATTGTATGCACTGTTTCCGGGACTATTGTAGGTGTATTTTACATCCGGCATGAAAACTAAATAGCCTCTGCTTACAAAAGTTGGAATATTGATGTTTGATGTGCTTAATTCAGGCATGGCATAATGGTTCATTTCATGTGTGTGTTTTTCGTAAAAATGAACAATAACCGGATACGTTTTGGATGCATCATAGTTTTCAGGAACATATAAAATTCCTTCTGCTTCAGAGCCATCATAATTTTTCCAGCGAAGCAGTTTAGTCTTCATCCAGTTGTATTCTGCTTGCTGCGGATTTACGGTTGTAAGCCTTTTTTGAGTTTTAAAACTGTCATTTGCGTACCATAAATCAGGAAATACAGAGGCGCTTTCTTTGGTAAATAAATAACTTCCGTTTCCTGCAAATGACTGAATTTTAATATCATAATTTGGATCGCTCGCCAAAACCGTGATTTTTTTATTCTTTAAAAGATACACACCTTCGGCTTTTGTTTTGGTATTAAAACCTCTAAGAGTAAGTGTTTTATCAGTTAGATTGCCGCCAAATTCAGATCCGTATAGACGCAAAATAACATTGTTCTTTCTGCCAAATTCCTGCGTTAACGAATACGGTTTTGCAGTTCCCGTAAGGTCAACAACCCAAATATCGTATTTATCATAAAAGGCAGCGCTGTTTCCGTTGTTCAGCCAGCCTGCCAGTCCGTAAGGCACAGGCGTTTTCCCCATGTCTTTTTCTTCATCGGTTAGAGTGTAAGGAAGCTGAGCGGTGATATTTTTAAATTCGTTCGAAGTTCCGTCTGTTTTATACGTCTGCCAAACCTGCTGTTTTTCATCAAAAAATAATCCGTAAGTTCCCGCAGGATTCCAGAAAGGGGTTGAATTAATACCTTCTTTCAGCAATTGTTCTTTTCCTGTTGCTACATCAACGACGTATAAATCGCTTCTTTCGTTAAATGTCCAGTCAACATCTATCGTGTATTTATCGTTTACGTATTTGAATATTTTTGGATAATTTTCAGCATCAGGATGGCTTACATTTGTGTAATGGCTGTCTGAAATTTTAATGATTTTCTTTTCTTTTAAATCATAAACATATAACGGATCTTTTGCTGATGCTTTTTCATTACGCACCTTTGCCAGTCTGCGTTCCATTGAACCTTCGTTCCATTTCCAGATATCGATATCTGATTTTTTAATACGGTTATCCGGATATTGGTTCGAAGCTGATCTGATATTCAGATAAATAAAACGTGAATTTTCTGTAAACGGATAAGCGGATCTCGAGAACACATAGTCTTTATCCTGCCATTTTATGGCATTAAAATCTAAAACTTCTTTTTGTGTATTGGTTTTGAGGTTGAAGTAATGAAGTGCATTTACATCATTATTAGGGTCTGATTTTGTTGTAAACGAACCTTCGTATTCGTTAGTATTCATCGAAAAATCACCAAAAGCATCAGCCGGACTGCTGTAGATTTCTTTATAAGGTCCTTTTATATCGCCGTATTTTAAAACAATCGTATTGTCGTTTACCTGCGTAAATATAATTTTCTGACCGCGAAGTATTTTAGACGATTTAATGTTATTGATGACAATGCTGTCGTTTTTGCCCAGATCAAAAAATACCAGTTTATTTGCAGGATTTCCGTAATGGGTATAATACAGGTAATTAGTTCCTTCAAGCGCCTGAGTGTAATCAGATATTTTCCATGCTTTTTTTGTACCTGCTGCAAGATTGTGCAGATAAGTAATATTGTTTTCCTGATACATCAAAATGTCGCCTGTGCCCACAAAATTGGCATCGCTGATTTTATTCAGTGTCTGCTTTTTTCCGGATTTGGTGTTTACGATAAAAGTTTCAGGTTCTGATTCTTTTTCCGTATCCTGAAAAACGGTTTTGTACGTTACCCAATTACCGTTGTATGAAATTTTACTCGTACCTACTCTTTTCCATGATTGGTATGCGATACTGTCAACAACTTTTTTCTGTGCAGATATACTGTGTATACCCGCAGAGAGTATACACAGCAAAAATATTTTTTTCATATTTGACTGGATTTTCAAAAGAAATTATTCGTTTTTTAAAGTATTTATAACTTCTGATAATTCATCTACAAGCTGTCCCGGATTTCCAGAGTAGCCTTCAGATGTAAATCGGATCTGGCCGTTTTTAATCACCACTTTTCTTGGGATACCGCTTGATTTAAAGATGACCGCGTATTTTGAAAAAGATTCATTGTTAGTCCCGCCGCCTTTTTTAACTAAATCGAAATAAGTATCTAATTTTAATCCTTTTTCTTTTAAATACGCGACCGCTTCTTTTTTGTACGATTCTTTGGTTTCCTGAGTGCTGATGAAATAAAACTCAACTTGTTTGTCTGTTTTGTAATTGGTAACTAATTGCTGCATAGCCGGAAATGCTTTTTTGCAAGGTCCGCACCAGGTTGCCCAAAAGTCGATTACAATAATTTTTCCGTTGTTTAAATCCAATTGTTTTGTTTTTCCGTCGGCTGCCTGAACTTTAATTGCCGGAGCCGCAACCGGGTCCATAAGGGCAATTTTTTCTCCGTGGCTGTTTTCTTTTTTCAGCTGCTCTAAATAGGCTGGAAAATCTGCTTCTTTTTTACCTTCTTTGAGATACGCTTCTTTTAATTTCGCTGTTAAACCTTCTGATAAAGTATTGGTTTTTGCCGCATTTTTCAAAACCTCAATAATGGGTTTGTTTAGTGCTTCTAACGCTCTTACATGAATATCGTTGATGCTTGCTTTTTCATAACGTTTTTCAAACGGAAGCAATTCAAAAGTTTCGATTACTTCTTTGTACTTTTTCAGCATATCGTACATACGAATCTGAATAATCAGTTGATTGTTAAGTCCGTTAATCGCATTTTCCGCTGCCTGATTCGGCGACCAGTAAATGCCCTGCATATACGACATGTCATTTATTTTTAACTGCATTTGTTTGATAATAGGCACTGCCATTGTTTCGATCACCTGCGGTTCTACAGTTTTTAAGTACAAAGCTTTAGAAATATTCTGGTGGTAGGCATCGTTTAATGAATTGAAATTCATAGTCGGAATCATTGCCAGAATGCTTTTATAATCTTTGGTTTCGAAAAGGTACGCAAACTTCATTTTTGTGATATTATCATACAAATAATTCTGCGAAGCCGGTACTTCTTTACTGCTGTACGGGAAATCAGCCAAAAACTGGTCTACAGCTTTGTTTCTCTCTGCTGCATCTGCGATTGGAGTGATTTTCTGGAAAGCTTTAAAACGCTGATAAGATCCTTTTGGAAATTGTTTTACGATTACAGTTTCAAGAGAATCTGCTTTTGCTTTATCCTTTAATTCATACAAATAAATACTGTGCAGTTTTACGAAAACTTCTTCCGGCATTCCTTTTGTGTTTTTTGAGAATTCACCTAAAAATTTACGTCCCAGTACATCGAATTTCTCCGGTTTCTGTACTTTCAGCACTTTTAAATATGTGTCAAAAAATTCAGGAAATCTGTCCGGATGATCGGCTACTTCTTTCTTTAACCAATATTCGGTTGCATCTCCTTCGATTGAAAAATCTTTGAAGTAACCGCCAAATTCGCCGTTGAAATCTTTATTTCTAAAAGTTCCCCACGCCAGGTCAGCACCCGGAAGTTTGGCTTTTGGTTCTTTAAATGAAGTCAGAAGATACCCGCTGTCCTGACCTGTATCAGTCTCAATGCCGTTATCTGTATTGGCATAGAATTTAAATGCCATAAAAGCACAATTTGCCGGAATTTTATATTCTACGTTATAAACCGCGCCGTTTTTTTTCATTGACAGATCTTCTATTTCCCATCTGTAATCGCCAAAATAGTATACATATCCTTTAATATCCTTGTTTTTTTCAAGAGGTCCGCCTTTTGGGTCATAGGTCATTTTTATGGTTGATCCTACGAACGGAACATCCGGCATACCTGTTAATCTTGATTTTACTTCCTGAGCTTGTGCCTGAAAGATATTGACGCATAAAGCCAATACCAATAGTTTGATATTTATTATTTTTTTGAACATTGTAAAGTGTTTTTATTTGCCCAGTTCCGGGTTTAAGTCAATATAATTCTGGTTGATTGGGAAAACATATCCGTCACTGTTTGGTGCCAGAGTGTAGGTGTTTCCTTTAAAAATTCGTGTGTATGTTTTCTGAAAAGCCGGATCTAAGTTTAAACGGCGCTGATCGAACCAGCGGAAACCTCTTCCTATAAATTCTTTTTGTCTTTCAACAATAGTCAATTCCAAAGCTTCTTTAGGAGTCGAAGCGCTCAACTGGTAAGTAGTACCGGCTTTGAATCTTTTTGCTCTCAGGATGTTCAGATTGTCAATCGCTTTTTGTGTCTGGCCTTGTCTTGCATAACATTCGGCAGCAATTAAATACATTTCAGGAACCGATACTCCAACGTTAATTCCGTTTGTATAACTATAGGTTGCAATTCCAAAACCTCTTCCGGTATGAGTTGGGTAAAAATTAGTACCTGCAATTGTATAATAATTGTAACGAAGATCGTCTGAACCGTAGCTGTTTAACAAATCGTTTGACAACGGTGCTCCATTGTAAGACAGTAATATTGTTTTTGAAAATATTATTTCCGGGTTCTGAATCAAAACCGGATAACTGTATCCTGTTGCAAAAGAGCTTAAATCAATTAAGGCATTTTGCGCCGCCAAAGCTTTTTGTGCATTGTCAAGGCTTAACTGATATGATCCCATATACAAATACGTTCTGGCAAGCAAAGCATATACGGCTCTTTTTGAAGGCAGTACATTAAACTCCGGTGTGTCCTGAATATCGTTTGCCAATGCACTTGTCAGATCAGAAATAATCTGATCGTAGACCTCTCCCACTGTATTTCTTTCTAATGAAGAAAACAAATCCGGTTTCAGTAATAACGGTACTGCTTTTTCTGAATTGGCAGAAGCAGGATTAAACTGCGGTCCGTATGTATTTACCAGCTGCAAATAAGCAAATGCTCTGTGAACAAACGCCTCGGCATAGATTTCTTTCTTCTCTGCATCTGTTCCGTCCTGGCTTTTCATTACGCCGTCAAGGATAACATTACTGTAATAAATGGCAAGGTACAAGCCGTTCCAGTCAGAATCTCCCTGCGAAGGATCATAAATTCTGTCCTGCCAGGTATAACTGTTGCCCCAAATAGAAGTAACATTGTTTTGATATGCCGTTGGGAATTCTACATCGTCATTGGCAAGTAAATAAATACCTCCGGATGATCCCATACTGGTGTAATTGTTGGCCAGTCCTCTATAATCAGATGTATATTTTAGGATTCTGTTGTTTCCAACCGGTTCTACTTCAACATAATCTCGGCATGAGCTCAACAAAAGTACCGGCAGAAAAATATATAGTGTGAATTTTAGAAATTTCATAACGTCTATTTTTAGATTAAAAACTGCAATTGAATTGTAAGGTATAATTACGCTGCGGCGCAAGAGTATTGTAATTACCGTTTGATAAATACTGCGGATCAATTCCTAAATCGTTTTTAACCCATAACAATCCTAAATTTCTGGCTGCAAAATTGAAACTCAATGATTTTATAAAGGTCTTTTCCAGCCATTCTGCCGGTACATTATACCCTAATGAAATCTGCTGCAGCCTCACATTATCTGCAGGAAGCACATTAATATCAGCAAACTGGTAGCGGTTCAAACTGTTGTAGTTTATATTTGCCAGACCCGGAACATTTGTAAAAGCTTCGTCTCCGGCTTGTCTCCAACGGTCTGCTACAAGTTCATCTTTGGCAACTGCACCATACTGAACTCCTGAATAAGACGGGTAATTTTGTAATACTGTATTTCTGAAAACATGTCCGGCATAATACGTAATCTGAACGCCCAGTCTGAAGTTTTTATATGAGAAATCATTCATAAAACCTCCAAAATAAGGTGCCACATTTGTCCCCATATATTTAAGATCCTCTTTATCAATTGAAGCAATACCCTGATTTGAATTGACAATTGTACCGTCTTTTTTGTAAACCGTTCCCTGTCCGTTTGCATCCAGACCAGCCCAGTTATATGCATAAACAGCTCCTAATGATTTACCTAAAATTGGTGCTGCAGAGAAATACTGGTTCGTTGAATTTAAAACATAGCGGGAATCTGTTACTTCGTTTGTGTTATAGGCAATATTGAAACTGCTGTTCCATTTAAAAGCACGGTTTATAATAACACCAGAAATACTTAAATCAACACCATTTCCGTCAAGAGTTGCTGTATTATAATTCAGATAACTCCATCCGTAGGTTGGATTATAAGGTAAATTAGCCAAAATGTCTTTTGATTTTTTATAATACACATCGACACCTCCGCGAAGACGGTTATTAAAGAATCCGTAATCCAGTCCAACATTAAATGTAGTTGTGGTTTCCCATTTGATTTCAGGATTTTCCGGCAGTGAAATACTAGCTGTTGGAAGTTGTGTATTAAAATCAATTGATCCAACACTTATAATGGCACTCTGGCTTCCAAAACCGCCGCCAGGAGCGCTTCCTGCTTTACCATACGAAACTCTTAAAGCCAAATCGCTTAACCAGTTCGTGTTTTTAAACAAAGATTCTTTATTGATATCCCATTTACCTCCTACAGACCACAATGGCAAGGCTCTGTTTTTTCTAGAAGCCCCCAGCAGATTGTAATCGTCAAAACGCATACTTCCTGACACGTGGTATTTGTTCATAAAATCATACGAACCCAATCCGTAGTAAGATAAATAACGGTCTCTGTATTTGCTGATGCTGTTATCTGATGCTCCAATGTAAGTCTGCCATCCGTAAATAGTTGTATAATAAGTTGTAGGATTTACTGACTGCCCTGAGTTTGTATCCAGATTGTATCCGTAAAATCTCTGGCTTGAACCTTCTCTGCGTTCTTCCCTAACTTCTGAACCTGCTAAAAAGTGTACACTGTTATTGTCATTGAAGTTTTTGTTGATATTCATCTGAAAACGCATACTTTGTGACTGGTTTGCACCAAGCGTATTGTACAAATAAGATCCTACCGGAATACCATAAACTAATTTACCTGCTGTGTTTACAGAAGTCGCTTCGTTAATTAAGTTTCGTGAATAATAGCTTTCCAACTCACTAGTAGACCTCATTTTATTATCTATAGAAGTATACATCCCCGATGCTTCAAAATTCAGCCAGTTTGTAACCGTTGCTGTCAAAGATGCATTTAATCTTAAATTAGCGCCTTTTGTAATTACATTAGAATAGTTTAATTCATTTAAATAATTGTAAGACCACGGCAGATATCCTTTGGCTTCAAAACCTTGTGCTACTTCGGGTCTGAAAATAATGTAACGATTAATTCCATTTCCGTTTTCATCTGCAATCATATCATACGGACGAAGTGCTGAATTTGATACGTTTGACAATGCTTCATTTGCAGTATTATTAACCTGAAAACTTGATGAAACATAGTTAATTCCTGTATTGAGTTTCAGAAAGCTTTTGAGCTGAAATGAATTGTTTAAAGTAATACTGTATGACTGAGATTCGTTACCGCGCATGGCTGCCTGATCTTTATTATAGCCCAATGACAAATAGTAAGTGCTTTTGTCATTTCCGCCGGATACAGACAAATCATATTGTGTGGTTACAGAATTTCGAAGCAGGTATTTGTTTATCTGATTAAGATTATCGTTTTGCCCAAGCTGGGTTAACAACTGATCACGTTCTGATATTGAAATATCCCCGCGCTGTTGTCTGAAAATAATTTCCTGAGCTGCACTTGGATTTTTTGCCTGCCAGTTGCTTATGTTATCTGTTACAAATCCGCCGGTTACTAAATCTTTTTCATAGTCAATGTACTGAGCCGTATTCATAACACGCAATTTGCCTAAATCCATTTTTTCACCTATAGTTGTAGTGGTGCTGAAATTAATTGACGGTTCTGCTTTTTTTCCTTTTTTAGTTACTACAACTACTACACCGTTTGCTGCACGCGAACCCCAGATAGAACTTGCCGCGGCATCTTTTAAAACGGTGATACTTTCAACATCGTCCGGATTTAGATAACTCAATATTGAACCTCCCGAAACACCTCTTTTACTAAACGCAAAATCATTTATAGGCTGCGGAAAACCATCAATTACAATTAAAGGCGGGGTTGCACTGTAACTGTTTGTACCTCTAATAGCAATACTGCCCGTTCTTGGATCAACATTTACACCAGCCAGTTTTCCTTCAAGTCTTTGTGTAATATCTACAGTTGGAACTTCTGCCAGTTCTTTTGATCCAATTACTTCAAATGCGCCCGTTACTCTTTCTTTCGGAATATCTGTATATCCGTTTGAAGCTACAATTGCAACGCCTGATAATTCCATAACATCCGGGGTAAGAACTACATTAATTACTCTTTGTTTTCCTACCAGAACAGATTTTGTTTTATATCCTAAATATTCAAATCGAAGGGAATCTGAGGCAGTAACGGCAAGTCGGTAATCTCCTTTTTCACGTGTAATGTCCCAGCTTTGCTTTCCTGCAATTAAAACATTTACTCCAATTAAAGGATTACCGCTTTTATCAGTCACAACTCCTGTTACTTCAAACTGCTGTTGTTCCTGCTGCTGGATTTTTCTATTTTTTTTGATAACAATCTGCTTGTCAATAATAGTATAGCTCAGTCCGGTATCAGACAAAGCCGCGTTTAAAATTTCAGGAACTGTACCGTATTGCTCTAAGTTTACTTTTTTAGCAGACGATAACAAATCATCATTGTAAAAAAATACATAATCACTTTTTTGCTGAATGGTGGTAAACAGCGACTGAAGTGAAGCACCTTTAACCTTTATCGAGATTTCATTCTGTGCTTTGGCACCAATCGCGTATATACTGGTTATTCCTAAATAGAGAACTAAAATGGAGACTCTCATAAATAAAATAAAAGTAAGGTTGATGATTTTTTTAGGCAATAGAAAGCCTATATCATGATTTTTATTCATAATTTTGTTTTAGTTATTTCAATAATTGCAACAGCAATTAAAAATTCTACATAGCCAAAAGATGTTCCAGCATCTTTTGGTTTTTTTTAATGGCTAGGTTAGTTAAATATTCGAAATCTTTATTTAATCATAGGCAGGACTTGTTTTTTGGTTCATTAATACTAGTTAATAGTTATTTCTCTGTTTTCAGCATCGTACACGAATTCCAGTCCGGTAGTTGCTTCAAGTGTTTTTACGACTTTATCTAAATCATCATTCAGTTTAAATGCTCCTGAATACGTTTCTTTTGGGCTTACTTCTTTGTTTTTCAATACAAAATCAACATTGTAGTAGCGGGTTAATTTGTCTAATACCAGCGAAAGTCTTTCCTGATTGAATTCATAATAGCCTTTTCTCCACGAAAACAAAGACTCAACATTTTGAACAGACGTTTTTATTGTCTGTTGTTTTTTGTCTAAAGCCGCAATCATTCCCGGTTTCAGAACAGCCTGAATCGTATCGCTTCCAAAAAATCCTTTTTTAGCATACGCCACCTGTACTTTTCCGCGCAGCAAAGCAGTTGAAACTTTTGCATCACCAGGATAACAGCTTACATCAAATAAGGTCCCCAATACACGCACGCTGTAATTGTTGGCTGCACGCACAAAAAATGGTTTTTCGGCATTATGCGCAACATCAAAAATTCCTTCGCCTTCCAAAAATACCTCTCTATTTTCTCCTGAAAACGAAGTGGGGTAAATCAGTTTCGAACCGGAATTCAGCCATACAAGCGTACCGTCGGCCAGACTTAACTGCGCTCTTTTCCCGTAAGGAACCAAAACTTTGTTGTATTGTAATTCAGTCGATTTTTTCTGATTAATCTGTTTGTCATTTACCTGAATTTTATTTCCCGAAGCATCATACGCGATTGTAGTACTGTCTCCAATTGTAACGGCTTCCTGATTAGCTAATACCAGTTTTACCTGATCGCTTTTTTCGAAAGATTCAGGACTTTCTGCACTATTGGCAAACTGCTCAATCGGACTTAACTGTACTGACTGCGGGTCTTGTTTTACAACTGTAACAAGTCCTAATAAGATACAAAACACGGCAGCTACGCTCCAGGAAGCAATCCGCAGTCTTTTTCGTCTCACGCGTCTTTTCTCGAAAGCAATACTTTCGGCGATTCTCGCTTTTAAATCGGCTTTGGCTTCTTTAGGTAAAATTTTGAAATTTGGGTACAAAATATTTTTCTTTTAGGTTCTTCTATTACTATAAGAACCAAAAGCCAAAAACATAGACAAAAAAAATAATGTTTTTTTAAAGTTTTTTTAAAGCTTACCCCTCAACTCCTTTAAAGACCTGTAAATTAAGGTCCTGCATGATTCTAGACTTATTTCTAAAACAGCAGAAATTTCCTCATAAGACAAATCTTCGCTAAAACGAAGATGAAGTGCATAACGCTGTTTTTTGGTTAGAGAAGACAAAGCAACGGCTAAATTGGCATTTCTGTTTAAGGTAGTTTCATTGAAGATTAATTCATCTTCAGTCGAATCGGTTTTGTACATGCCCTCGCCCACAATGTCAAGGCTGACAATTTTCGTCTGGGATTTTAATTTTTTGAAAAGGTCGTTCTGAAGCGATTTAAATAAATAAGACTTTACCACAACATCAGCGGCAATGGTCTTACGATAGCGGTGAATATCTACAAAAACATCATGTATGGCATCCTGCACCAAGGATTCATCATTAGTGTACTGCATTCCAAATGTAAAAAGTATATTTATGTATCGATCATATAATTCATGATAAGCGCCAACATCTCCTTTTTTTATTTGACCCCATAAATCTATATCTTTCTTTTCATTCTTCATTGAAGATTTTCCCGCTTTTAGACTACTTTTCTATACAAAACTAAATAAATTAAAAAATTCTCAATTTATTTTTCATAATTATTTCGAAGATTGCTAATAATTATCAAAACCTCAAAAAAGACTTCTCTATTTCCTTTTTTTATAATTTTTCAGCAGATAATTTCTCTTAAATAGATTATGTAAAAATTCAGTTCAAAAATTTATTATTCCTATTCTTACGAGGATTTTTCGGCTGTAATCTTTATACTACAAAGAATTAGATACGAAAAATTTAAAAAAGCGGATTTTCGTCCCGCCAAACAAAAAATTGAAACAAATCTTTATCTTTTCGTGAAATAAAAGCTGCGTACCGTACGTTAAATTTATTTGCATAATCTTGTTTTTTTCTTTTCTCTGGTTTTGCAGACGCCAAAATGACTCACAAATTTCATTCTAAGAAAACCCGCACATGTGAATTGTGTAACAAACTAATAAAATTCTGTAAGTCAACACAATAACTCCTGACGTATTTTTGAAATCCCTAAAATTAAAACGATCATAGTCATGGAAAGTACAAGAACAAACAGCAGCGAGAATTTTGGCAGATGTATCCCTCAGACCACCCTGTATCCGGGAGATAATAACGAACTTATATTCCTGAAAACCTACAGCGGCGACTGGGGCGACTGGGACGAAAAAGCCGATACGACGATTTGCGATCCGAGTATTTAAAACTTTGACTAAAAAAACCAATTCAATAAAACGAGATTTTATTCCATCATAAAAAGTTAATGCTGTTATTCTGTAACAGCATTTTTTTTGTTTTAAACTGTATATTCTTAACCTTTGGGTGGAATTAATTTTTGTCTGGTTTTATCTTAATGGTTAGATTTAATCTGCGTACATCTGTATTATTTTTTTTAATCTGCGTGAAAAATCTATGAGCAAAAAAGTATTTCAAGCAGATTAAATTAGATTTTATTTATTTAAAAGAGTTTCAAATTTTTAACTGAATCTTTAAATATCTCCACCTTTAAAATTTAAAAATTCAGTAAATTATGTAAACGATATTACATTTTTTATACCTAATTTGGTGGTATGAGAACAAATCCTGATGTAGTGATTATTGGCGGCGGCCTTGCTGGTCTGGCAGGAGCTGTACACTTGTCTAAACAAGGATTACAGGTTATTCTTATTGAAAAAACGGCTTATCCAAGACACAAAGTCTGCGGCGAATATATCTCAAACGAAATTCTGCCTTACCTTAACTGGCTGGATATTGATGTTTCTGAACTTCATCCCACAGCTATTTCAAATTTCGAATTTACCGCCCAGAACGGCACAACTGCAAAAACGAAACTTCCTTTGGGCGGATTCGGGATCAGCCGCTATACACTGGATCATTTTTTATTTGAAAAAGCAGTGCAAAACGGCTGTCAGGTTATTACAGAAACTGTTACAGATATTTCTTTTGCCGATGATCTTTTCACTATAAAAACTTCAGAACAAATTTTATCCTCAAAAATCGTTTTGGGAGCTTACGGAAAACGCTCGAATATCGATCAGGTTCTTTCTCGCGATTTTATTTCTAAAAAATCTCCGTGGCTGGCTGTAAAAGCACATTACAAAGGCGATTTTGATACTGATCTTGTTGCTTTACACAATTTTCAGGGCGGTTACTGCGGAATTTCAAAAGTTGAAAACGGCCTGATAAATATTTGTTATCTGGCCGATTATGAAACTTTTAAGAAATACAAAAACATAGACGATTATCAGAAAGCCGTTCTGTACAAAAACAAAAAACTTAAACTGGTTTTAGAAAACAGTACGCAGGTATTCGACAAGCCGCTTACTATAAGCCAGATTTCGTTTGATAAAAAACTTCCGGTCGAGAATCATATCCTTATGATTGGCGATACGGCAGGGCTTATACACCCAATGTGCGGCAACGGAATGGCAATGGCGATTCACAGTGCGAAAATAGCAGCCGAACTTGTTATTGATTTTCATCATGGAAAAATAGAATCACGCAGCGTATTAGAAAAAAGATATGTCACGGCATGGAAGAAAAATTTCAGCAGAAGAATGTTTATCGGGAGAATTCTGGCCCGTGTCTTAACCCATAAAAAATTTACACATATTATGACTTCCGCCGCTGCATCGATGCCTTTTATATTATCGGCCATCATCAGACAAACACACGGCAGTCCTATAACTATTAATTAAATGAGCCTTAGCACCAAATACAGAACAGAAGAAACAGAAATAATGGACGATTTCTCGCTTGAAGGTGCAGAACTTACTGATGCACTGGATCAGATTGCGAATATAAACCAGTTATTGGGAGGCAATAAATTAACCCTTCACGGATTAAAACAGTTATTACAGAAAACAGATATTTCTAAAACAGTAGTCATTGCCGATATAGGCTGCGGTAACGGAGATATGCTGCGAATGCTGGCAGGATACGGCAAAAAAAGAGGACTGAATTTTAAACTGATAGGTCTTGATGCCAATCCTTTTACGATAAAATACGCCGAGAAACTCTCAGCCGGTTTTCCAAATATCGAGTATTTGTGTATGGATATTTTCAGCGATGAATTCAAAGATCTTCAATATGATATTGCTTTATGTACGCTGACTTTACATCATTTTACCACACAGCAGATTGCAGATGTAATGGATGTTCTGAACAAAAATGCATCCACTGGAATTGTAATAAACGATCTTCACCGCAGTAAACTGGCTTATCGTCTTTTTGAACTGATTGGTGTGGTTTTCAATCTGAATAATATGTCCCGAAAAGACGGACTGGTTTCTATTTTAAGGGGCTTTAAAAAAAACGAACTGGAAACGTTTTCCAAAAAACTAAATTTAAAAAACTATACCATAAGCTGGAAATGGGCTTTTCGCTACCAGTGGATAATTACTAAAATATGAGTGTAAAGATCATTACAGCTGTTAAGCAGCTCCCGCAATATTCACGTGCAACAGAAGATATTCTCCCGTTTGTCGATACCTGGCTTAACGGACAGGAAGAACGTTTTATCAAAAAAGTAAAAAAAATATTTGAAGGCGCCTCTGTCGATAAACGCTATTCGATAATGGAACCGTCGGAAGTTTTTACGGCCACTTCTTTTGAAGAAAAAAATGATATTTACAGTCGTGAAATGATTGTTCTTGGACATCAGGTTCTGGAAAAAGCACTCGAAAAAGCAAAATGGGAACCGCAGAGTCTGGACTATATTATTACGGTAAGCTGTACAGGTATTATGATACCTTCATTAGATGCCTATCTTATTAATAAAATGAAACTCAGACAGGATATTGTACGTCTTCCGGTAACCGAGATGGGCTGTGCCGCCGGAATATCCGGAATTATCTATGCCAAAAATTTCCTGAAATCAAATCCGGGAAAACGTGCGGCTGTAATTGCAGTCGAATCGCCTACCGCTACTTTTCAGCTCGATGATTTCTCGATGCCTAACATTGTAAGCGCTGCGATTTTTGGAGATGGTGCAGCCTGCTGTTTGTTATCTTCAGATGAAAACGATAAAGGACCGGAAATTCTGGACGAACAAATGTATCATTTTTATGATGCCGAACACATGATGGGGTTTAAACTCACCAACAGCGGGCTCCAGATGGTTCTCGATATTGAAGTTCCGGATACTATCGCCTCGCATTTTGGCAGCATCATTCACCCTTTTTTAAAACAAAATAATCTTGAAATAAAAGATATCGATCATATGATTTTTCATCCCGGAGGCAAAAAAATTGTCAATACTGTAGAAGAACTTTTCGCCGGACTGGATAAAAATATCGACGACACAAAAGAAATTCTAAAACAATACGGCAATATGTCGAGCGCAACCGTGCTGTATGTTCTGGAACGTATTATGAACCGTAATCCTAAAAAAGGCGAAAAAGGTTTGATGCTGAGTTTTGGTCCCGGATTTTCGGCACAAAGAGTTTTATTACAATGGTAATTTTTAGTTTATGAAATATACTGATATCATAGCACAGCTTCCGTACAGCGAACCTTTTTTATTTGTTGATGAACTTTTACAGGCCGATGAAAATGGTGTAACAGGTACCTTTACATTTAAAGAAGAAATGGATTTTTACAAAGGACATTTTAAAGGAAATCCCGTAACACCCGGCGTAATTTTAACCGAAACAATGGCACAGATCGGGATGGTATGTCTTGGAATATTGCTGCTGGATAATGACCTCAAACAAGATACCGTAATTGCTTTTACGTCTGCCGATATGGAGTTTTTAAAACCCGTTTATCCAAATGAAAAAGTAACGGTAACTTCTCAAAAAATATTCTTCCGTTTTGGAAAACTAAAATGCAGTGCTGTTATGAAAAATGAAGCCGGACAGGAAGTCTGCCGCGGTACACTTGCCGGAATGATAACTAAAAAATTATGAAAAAACGAATTGTCATAACAGGACTTGGCGTTGCAGCACCCAATGGTGTGGGTATTCCGGCATTTACACATGCACTGCAAAACGGTACATCCGGAATTCGTCATGATAAACAATTAGAGGAATTGCAGTTTTCCTGTCAGATTGCAGGGCAGCCGGAAATATCAGAAGAACTAAAATCGCAGTATTTTACAGAACTTGAACTTCGCGGTTTTAACAGCACCGGAATTTTATACGGCGTTATTGCCGGTATAGAAGCCTGGAAAAACGCAGGATTACCTCTAAATGAAAGTCCGGATTGGGACAGCGGGGCGATTTTTGGATCGGGAACTTCAGGAATAGATAAATTCCGCGAAAGCATTTATAAAATCGATGACCTGCAAACCCGCCGGCTCGGGAGTACGGTTGTGGCACAAACCATGAACAGCGGAGTGAGTGCATATCTGGGCGGTAAACTCGGATTGGGGAATCAGGTTACAACCAATTCATCGGCCTGCACAACAGGAACCGAAGCGATTTTAATGGCTTATGACAGAATTCAGTCGGGACAAGCTAAACGAATATTAGCAGGAAGTACCTCAGACAGCGGTCCTTATATCTGGGCGGGATTTGATGCGCTTCGTGTCTGCTCTTCCAAATACAACGATAACTCTGAAGAAGGTTCAAGACCGATGAGTGCATCGGCATCCGGTTTTGTACCCGGAAGCGGTGCCGGAGCTTTAGTTATCGAAGATCTTGAAAGTGCTTTAGAACGTAATGCGGTAATTTATGCCGAGATATTAGGCGGCAATGTCAATTCGGGCGGACAACGCGACGGAGGCAGTATGACAGCGCCAAATAGTACTGCAGTTCAAAAATGCATAACAAATGCTGTCAAAAATGCCGGAATCACAGCTCACGAAATTGATGCCATAAACGGTCATTTAACCGCTACCAAAAAAGACAGTCTGGAAATAGAAAACTGGACAAAGGCTTTGGAACGAAACGGTGCCAATTTTCCATACATTAACTCTTTAAAAAGTTTAACCGGACATTGTTTAAGTGCTTCGGGAAGTATCGAAAGTGTGGCTTCGGTATTGCAGCTTCACGAAGGTTTTCTCTTTGGAAATCGTAATTGTGCCGATCTTCATCCGGAAATCGCAGCGCTTATTGATCCTTCAAAAGTGCTTTTAGAAACTATTAAAACTCATCCCAAAACAATTGCCAAAGCCAGTTTTGGTTTTGGGGACGTAAATGCATGTATAGTATTTAAAAAATTCGAAAAATAAAATGGACAAAAAAGAACTTATCGAAAAACTAAAATTAGTCGTAAAGCCTTATACAACCAATACAGAGGCTTACGAAAACCTAAACGAGGAAACGGATTTTATCAAGGATCTCAATATTAATTCGGCCAATCTGGTTGATATTGTACTGGATATCGAAGAAAACTTTGATATCGTAATCGACAATCCCGACATGGAACGCATGCTGGATGTAAAAACAGCTGTTGAAATTATCGAGACCAAACTTGCCGCAAAATGATAGGCAATGATGTTATAGATCTCGCACAGTCACGCATAGAAAGCAGATGGCAGCGCAGAGGTTTTACAGAAAAACTTTTTACGGTTCCCGAGCAACAGCTTATTTCTAATTTTCACAATCCCGAAATCATGGTCTGGCTGTTGTGGAGCATGAAAGAAGCGGCCTATAAAATCTATAACAGACAAACAAAAATAAGGGAATTCAGCCCTAAAAAATTAAGCTGCAATATCCATTTTCAGAGCACAGCAGAAGCTTATGGAGAAGTAATCTGCGGTGAAAACAGCTATTTTACAAAATCAGTTCTTTCTCCCGAAAGTATCCACACCATTGCTGTAAGTTCTTTAAAAGACATTGGCCGCGTTACTGAAATTGAAAATAAAAAAGTGATAAAAGATGAAAACGGTATTCCGTATATCATGACTTCTGATGTTCTTAAACCCGTTTCTATAAGCCACCACGGACGTTTTGAAAAATGCGTTACGATTGGAGTTTAGTCACGAATTACAACTTATATCTGTGTGAAAAAGGATAACCGCGAATTCACGAATTTTACTGTTGTTTGTCTTAATTCAAACTTTCAATTGCCTCCAGCTAAAGCTGGAGGCAATTGATTTTTAGTGCAGCTGGAAATTAGTAAAATTCACGGCAGACAAAAATCATCACAATTCTCTAAATCCGCAAAAAAAAATTCGTGAATTCTCGGCAAACAAAAAACCGATTTTGACATTTGTCAATGTTTTTCTCCGCGATAACTTTTACTTTTGAAAAAGATTAACCCCGATGACCATGATAAGTGAGCTTGAAGCTTTAATTCAAAGCAAATTAGTACTAGACAAAAACGAACTTGCCGCCATACTTTCCTGTTTTAAACTCGTACAGGTAAAAAAGAATGAACAGCTTCTTAAAAGCGGCACAATTGCCGACAAAATATTTTTTATAAAAAAAGGCTGTCTCAGATTGTATTATAGTACAGATGATCATAACATTGCAACCCGATTCATGGCTTTTGAAGGCACTTTCCTTACTTCTATCGTCAGTTTTATTTCGCAGGAACCCAGCACCGAATATATTGAAGCCGTAGAAACATCCGATTTACTCGCAATTTCACGTCAAGATTTTTCACGACTTCGCAGTACGATTCCGCAATGGGATAAAATGTACATTTATATACTCGAATACGGCTTAACCGTAATTACATCAAAACTCAGTAGTTTACTGACCCAAAATGCTGCAGAACGGTACCGAAACCTGCTTAAAAACAATCCCGAACTGATTCAGCGATTATCCAATGCCAATCTCGCCGCCTATCTTAATATTTCGCCCGAAACATTAAGTCGAATAAAATCACAGATATAAACTGTCTGTCTAAATCAAAAAAAACAAAAACAACATTAAAAAGTATTTATCATGAGAAGTGATGAAGTAAAAAAAGGGATTCAGAGAACGCCCCACAGATCCTTATTGCGCGCTACAGGCTTAAAAAACGAAGATTTCAATAAACCGTTTATAGGGGTTGCCAATTCGTTTATTGAGATTATTCCGGGACACTTTTTCCTAAACAAAGTATCTGAAATTATTAAAGAAGAAATTCGCGCCAACGGCTGCGTTCCTTTTGAATTTAATACCATTGGAATCGATGACGGAATTGCAATGGGACACGACGGAATGTTATATTCACTGCCAAGCAGGGAAATTATCGCCAATTCGATCGAAAGTGTTATGAATGCTCATAAACTGGATGCTATGATCGCGATCCCGAACTGCGACAAGATTGTTCCGGGAATGATTATGGGTGCTTTACGAGTAGATGTACCCACTATTTTTGTGAGCGGCGGTCCTATGTCGAAAGGGTATACAAAAAACGGAACGGCAATTGACCTGGCATCGGCATTTGAAGCGGTGGGAAAACACGAAGCCGGAAAAATAAGCGATGAAGAATTATATGATATTGAATGCAACGCCTGTCCAAGCGGCGGAAGCTGTTCCGGAATGTTCACTGCTAATTCGATGAATACTTTAATGGAAGCAATGGGAATTGCATTACCGGGTAACGGAACCATTCTGGCGCAGACTCCGGAACGTGAACAGCTGTATCGCGAGGCCGCACGCCGAATCTGCGATATTGCTAAAGATCAGCATTCGAGAGAAAAATTCAGGCTGAAAAATATTCTGAACGAAAATGCCGTACGTAATGCTTTTGCTGTTGATATGGCTATGGGCGGAAGTACCAATACGGTTTTGCACATGCTGGCAATCGCCAATGAAGCCAATGTTGATTTTAAGCTGCAGGACATTAATACAATCTCGGGAAAAGTTTCGCATATCGCCAAAATATCACCAAGTTTAAGCACCGTTCACATGGAAGATATCAACAGAGCGGGCGGTGTAAATGCGGTTATGAAAGAAATAAACAAAAGAGGTTCCGGTGTTTTATTTGACAATCTGACGATCAGCGGTGAAACTTTACTGGAAAAAATTGCCAATGCCGAAATCAAAGACACGACTATTATTCATACCATTGATAATCCGTACAGCAATGTGGGCGGACTTGCCATTTTATATGGTAATCTTGCCGAGCAGGGTGCTGTAATTAAAACGGCAGGTCTTACAGGCGCGAGAGTTTTTACCGGTTCTGCGGTTTGTTTTGACGGTCAGGCTGAAGCCATTGCCGGAATCATGATGGGAAAAGTAAAAGCCGGAAATGTCGTGGTTATTCGGTACGAAGGTCCAAAAGGAGGTCCCGGAATGCAGGAAATGCTCTCTCCTACCAGTTTAATTATGGGAATGGGCCTTGGAAGTTCGGTTGCTTTAATTACAGATGGAAGGTTCAGCGGCGCAACAAGAGGCGCCTCAATCGGCCACGTTTCTCCCGAAGCAGCCGAAGGCGGTATGATTGGTCTGGTAAAAGACGGAGATGAAATTCATATCGATGTCGATCAGTATATTTTATCTGTTAATTTAACTGATGAAGAAATAGCGGCAAGAAGAGCCGTATTTACTCCTCTGAAAAAACCATTGTCATCAAAATGGCTTTCGCAATACAGAGCTTTAGTAACCAATTCGAGTACCGGAGGGGTATTGAGAACAGATTTGGATTAGTTTCTCTTATATATTTTGTTCAAAACCCATTTCTTTACATTTTAAGGAAATGGGTTTTGTTTTTTAAATCGGAATATGCAGTCCCATCTTCTCTACTCCCATTACGACAACGGTTCTAAATCGTTTGACATTTTTGTTGGCAAAAAACAATTCACGGGTCAGTTTTTCATAATCTGACATGGATCTGGCAACTATTATTAGAATAAAATCGGATTCTCCGGTTACATAATAACATTGCTGTACAGCCTCACAGGACACAAAGGACTTTTTTGTTTCATCGATAAGATCGATCTGTTCACTTTCCAGAAACACTTCAACCATCAGTGTTACAGGATTTCCCAGAAATTCTCTTTCCAGAACTGATATATCGGCTTTAATAATGCCTTCTTCCCGCATTCTTTTTATTCGGCGCTGCACCGCTGCAGGAGATAATCCTATCTGTTCGCCTATATCCCGTTGCGGCATTAAATTGTTTTTCTGAAGTATCTCGAGTATTGCCTTATCAAAAACATCCATAAATGAAACAAAATTGCAGATTGAACCTCAAATTTAAGTAAAAAAACCTCATATAATGATGCATTTTTGCATTCATAAAATTATTAGAAGTATAAAAGATGAATAAAGTAATATTAAAAGGGTTTGTTTTGGCTATTATGGCCGCTATATTTTGGGGAATTTCAGGAACATTCGGTCAGTTTCTTTTTCAGGAAAGAGGCGTTAATGTCGAATGGCTTATTACGGTTCGAATGCTTGTTTCGGGAATTATATTATTAATCTATGCCCGTTTTTATGAAAAAGCGGCTGTTTTCAAAATCTGGTACAGTAAAAAAGATGTTATACAACTACTGGTTTTCAGCATCGCCGGAATGCTCTCTGTTCAATATACCTATTTTGCCGCGATCAAACATTCTAATGCGGGCAACAGCAACCATACTGCAGTTCTGCGGTCCTATCATGATCGCTGTTTTCCTAGCTTTAAAATTCAGGAAAATGCCCGAAATAAAAGAAATACTAGCCATATTGCTTGCCGTAATTGGAACTTTGCTTCTCGTAACACACGGTAATTTTAGTAAACTCGCCATATCCGGTACGGCTTTATTTCTGGGACTCAGTTCTGCTGTGGCTTTGGCTGTTTATACTTTACAACCGGCTGCATTATTACATAAATACAAACCTTCTGTTGTAATTGGATGGGGAATGTTTTGCGGCGGTTTTGTGTTTAGTTTTGTAAAAGCTCCCTGGCAGGCAGATGGACATTGGGATTTGCTTACGTATTTGTACACAGGACTTATCATCGTATTTGGAACTTTGATTGCTTTTACTTTTTATCTGAATTCGGTTAAAATAATAGGCGGACAAAAAGCGAGTTTATTAGCATCTGCCGAACCTTTGGCTGCTACGATTCTGGCGGTTTACTGGCTTCAGACTCCGTTTTCCTTAATAGACTGGATAGGAAGTTTATTGATTATCTCAACTGTCTTTTTATTAAGCAAAAGTGCCGATAATAAAACGGCTTCATAACTAACAATATTAAGGTTTCATCATTTTTTCAGCTTCGGTTTTGTTTTGGTTATAGCGAAATAAGAACTCGTAAACGCGGCTAAACTTTTGTAACCAATCATAACAGCGATCTGGCTCAGCGTGTATTGTCCGCTGTCGATGAGTTCGATACTTTTTAATATTCGGATTAACTGAGCGTATTTTTGAAGTGTAAGTCCGGTTTCATTTTTAAAAATACGCTGCAGACTTCGAACTGACATAAGTGCTCTTTCGGCCAGTTCTTCGGGATTGAGGTTCTGCTGATAATGTAAACGGATAAAACTGCAAACGGGCATTAAACGAGCATCATACGGGACAGGAATCTGCAATGAACTGTTTTCGTCGCAAAAATAAGGCAGATTATTCAGCATGGCTTTCAGAAAGGACATTTGGCTGGTATTTTCTGTTACTACTTTGTTCCATCTCGAAGCATACTGCAGCATTTCTTTTAGTACTGCCGGAGCAGCAAAGACATGCACATCATTGTAAAAATCTTCATCTGGTGCCGATTTGAACAGTATCAGTCTTAAATTCACCTCACGCGCGTCTGAAGTAATCTGATGTGTTATTTTCGACGGAATCCAGATTACGTGATACTGCGGTACCAGATAGATTTTCTTCCCGATATGAAAATACTGGTATCCTTCTTCTACATACGTTAACTGATGGCGTTCATGAGAATGTTCATAGTCATCGTGTTTCCAGTTTTCTTCAGACCAGATATAGGCTTCGGCTTGTATATCGTCATGATATTCTCCTCTGCTCTTTTCCAGTAATCCGCATTTTATTTTGACGTTCTGCATACACTTTTTGGCAAATTTAATACAAACGACAAAGCTAACTTTGTTTTTTAATACCTAAAAAGAAAATTTATATGAAAAAAACGTATGCTTTTTTATTGATTTTATTGATACCATTTACAGTGCCCAAGGTTATGGCACAGACAGATAAATCAAATAATACCAAAATATTGATCCTGATTCATTCTGATACTGGAGGAACGTATGAATTAGCAAAAGAACTGGCAAAAGGAATCGAAAGTGAGTCGTATGCAAAAGCGGTTATTAAACAAGTAAAACCATCTGCCAATTCAAAACTGAAAGATATTCCTGCTGCCACTGTAGACGAGCTGCCTTCTTATGACGGGATTGTATTTGGTTCTCCGGTTTATTTTGGAAATATAAGCACGCCAATGAGTGAGTTTTTATCTAAAACTGTTGATTTATGGACCAATCATGCTCTCGAAGGAATGCCTGCTGCGGTATTTATGTCCGCCGGAAGCGGTGCCGGCAGAGAACTTGCTTTGCAGTCTTTCTGGAACAGTCTTGCTGTTCATGGTATGGTTCTGGTTTCGAATGGCATCCGCGGAAGCGAAAAAATCGACAAAAACATACCGCTTGGAAACAGCGTTTTGGGTTCCGGAAGTCTGGCTTCTTTAAAAACAGTTCAAAGACCAGCTGAAAGTGAACGTACAATCGCTCTGTTACAGGGAAAAAACTTTGCCAAAGTGGCTCAGGCATTAAAAGGTTCATTTAAAACTCAGACTGCAATGATTAAAAAAGAAGATAAAACCGATATCGATGCTGTTTTAAAACAAAAAAATATCGAACTGCCAAAGGTGCCTGCTCCTGCCGGAAATTATGTTCCGTATGTTCGTTCGGGAAATTTAGTTTTTATCAATCAGGTTAGTTTTAAAGACGGCGTTATTGTAAATCCGGGTAAACTGGGTAAGGATGTAAATGAAGATCAGGTAAAAGAAGCTTCTAAAATCACGATGCTGAATGTTATTTCTGTTTTAAAAGAGGCTGTTGACGGCGATTTGAACCGTGTAAAAAAGTGTGTACAGCTTACGGGAATTTTCAATACTCCGGAAGGTTACACTAAACATGCTGATTTAATGAATGCCGCTTCTAACTTAACGGTCGAAATATTTGGAGAAAAAGGCAAACACACCCGCGGAACTCTTGGAGCATCTTCTCTTCCTGTAAACTCTTCTGTAGAAATTCAGGCGATTTTTGAAGTTGAATAATCGCAGATTTCAAAATAGTATAAACAAAAAACTGCGTAAAATATCAGGATTTTACGCAGTTTTTTTATAATGGCTGTATTTCGCTTACAATCCTAAAAGGGTATCTTCGGGATCACACGGGAAATAAATTATGATATCTGTACCTTTATCCGGTCTTCCTTCGGCATGGATATCGCCTCCTACTGCCTGCATTATTTTTTTACACAGAGCAAGTCCAATTCCGGATCCTGTATATTCTTCCTGATTATGAAGTCGAGTAAAAACCTTAAAAATCGACTGGGCATACTGCTGTTCAAATCCAATTCCGTTATCCGAAAAACGAATCCAGTAACAGTACACTTTATACAAATGATGTATAAGAACAGGTTCCTGCGAAGCTGTGATTTTAATAACCGGCGTTCTGTCCGGCGATGCATATTTTAATGAGTTCTGCAAAATATTAAGAAACAGTTGCTGCATTAAAAAACTGATGGCATGAACTTCCGGAAGATTTTCATGTTCGATTACAGCATTCTTTTCGGTAATGATTTCATTCATTTCCTTAAGCGTGCTTTTCAGAGTTTTGTTCAGATCAATTTTCTGCAGGTTGTCTCTCGTATTTTTTATTCGGGTATATTTTAGGATATCTTCTAAAAGCCCTCTCATTCTTCCCGCTGATTTTGATACTCGTTTCAAAGAATTAGAAATACTGTCTGTAGAAACAACGTCGAGTTCAGTAAGCATTTTAGAAGTAATGAGCTGAATTTTACGCAATGGTTCCTGCAAATCATGTGTACTGATCCAGTTAATGTTTTCGAGTTCAGAGTTGGTTTCTTTCAGTAATTCACTCTGATTACGGTATTTTTCTTCTTCCTCACTCAGCATAATCATAATAAGCTGATTGTGCAGTGTATGAGCGTACTGAATCGCCGCATTGATTTCGTACCGGCGCCAGATACTGCTTTGGTTTTTAACAATCTGTTTCCAGATGTTAAATGAATTTCTGGGATGAAGTCCGTTATTGTCTTTTACGATACTTTTTTCAGGATCGCCTCCCCAGTTAATTTCCTTGATGGTTTCCGGTCTGTACCAGACAATATGGTCGTTATTGCCCAGAGAGTGGTAGATAATACCGGCAAAATTAACATTGGCTGTTATCTCAGAGAAACAATCACTGATTTTATTTGTAGTAAAAACGCCGTTGGTTTCCTGACTTTCAATACAGTTTAAAAGAAACGTTATCTGTTCGTCCGAAGGTGTCTGTCCGTTTTTATAAATTTTACCTTTTGAAATAACCGAAACACCCGCTGCATTACAAATATCGAGTAATTGGGGGGCTTTTACGATAATTTCGAGCGATTCCTGCACTAAAGGCACTTCAAGCCCTGATAATTGTTCTAAAGCAAGAGACGATTTTTGTGCGCTGGTATATTCGTCATTGGTCTCTCTTATATCAATCTGAGAGGTGATAAACTGTCCCTGAAGTTTGGCTGCCAGTCGTATTTCTGGTGAAATATTTTTTTCTGAATAATGATGACAGGCAATCAATCCCCAAAGTCTGTCGCGGTGAATAAGCGAAATAGTCAGGGTTGCGCCCACCCCCATATTTTTTAGATATTCAACATGAATAGGCGAAGTGCTTCTAAGGATCGAAAGACTTAAATCGAGGTTTTTATCTTCTTTATCGTCAATCGTAAAAATGGGAACCGGTTCGTATCCAATATCCACAATAAGCCTGAGCTGATTTTTAATATACAATTCCCTTGCCTGAGGCGGAATATCAGTATGCGGGTAATGCAGTCCTAAAAAAGGTTCGAGGTCTTCTCTTAAGCTTTCTGCAAAGACTTCTCCGTTGTACTGCTCATCAAAACGATAAATCATAACACGATCATATCCTGTTATTTCACGCGTTCCTTCTGCTACAAGTGCACACAAATCTTTAAGTGATTTGGTGTTGTTCATCTGGGTTACAAACTGAATTGTCTGGGTATATACATCAACCAGTTTTTCTTTGTCCGGAAACTGAGGTTCTGCTTCCAGAACATAGTTATCATGGCTTTTGTGTATGCTTATCTGGAATAATTTCCCCAGAAGTTCGATTTCAAGTGGAAATACATCCTGAATTTTATCTTCGTTGATGTATTCAATAATCTGCTTTTCTTCATCGGAACCAAAAACAGACGCAAAACTTTTTCCCAAAGCATCTGTATGGGTTACATTTACAAAGGAAGAAATATTTTGTGTGCAAAAATCAATTTTCCAATCGGCTGTAACACCAATTAGAAAACCGTGAGGCTGAATTTTACCGGGAATATGAATAGGCTCGTGTTCACAGTTAGTCAGGTTAACAATGTCACGATTAACAATATCTTTAATCTTCATTATCTCTGAACGCTCTCAAAATGATTATAGATGCTGTCAAAAGCATATTTTGCTCCTTCTATAATCTCATCGCCGCAATTATGTTCTTCTTCATACTGTGCCATGAAATTTAGAAAAGCTTTCCAGAAACTTCCGGTTTTATCGCCGTAGCCATTAAAATAGGAAACGCCTTTTCCGTTTGAAAGTTCCGGAAATGTTGAAACATTTTTCAGAATAAATCTGCCGCCCAGCGTAGAGCCTTCCATTACATACAAAATTCCAACAGCAAATGGTACTGTTAGTTTTGCATCCTGAAATACTTTAGCCGAACTGGTTTTAGTATAATTAAGATAGGAAAGATCGTCCTCGATAAGCTGTTTCTTTTTTCTTTGTTCCAGATCTTCTATAATGCCTGAAAGCAAAGGAAAAACGAGTTCTTCGGTATCTTTATGAACATCGTGCATAAGACTTAAATAAAAGGTATAATCCTCTAATTTCATGTCTGGGGAAATAATCGATGCCGAAACAGGAAGTCTTTCCAGTTTTGTATGTGAATCTGCTGTTTGTGTTTTTATATCGTTAAGAAAACCTGAAGATATCGTTGAAGCTGTTGTACTCATTTAGTCAGTTATAGTTTTATTGAATTTTAGGAGAGTCTGTTTTGTAACTCCTCTGTAACAAATTTAATAAAAAAAGATGAATAGCTGATTTTATTATTTTTTGGTAAAACCTTTTCGTGTCATTTCGCCCCAGCCCTTTGATCCCATCATTTTTTCTTTGTAACCTACTAAAGCAGCGTATACTGTAAGCGGGTGAAAATACAAAGGTTCTATAAAAGCAGCCATAAGCAGTTTGAAAAAATCGGCCTGTTTTGGGTATTTATGATACGTGCGTTCTTCGCTGTACAAAGCGATAACCGAAAAGAAAACTGCAAATGAATACACAAAAAGCACAAGTAAGAAGAAAAAATGCCAGTTGAGCAATCCGAATATTATAAATAAAATCGTGATTAAAAGTCCGATAAATTCAATTGCGGGAGCCAGGAATTCAAATAAAGTCCAATAAGGCACGCTTAGCATTCCCAACAATTTGTATTTTGGATTAAAGAACATTTTTTTGTGAAAACTCAGGGTTTCAATTGTGCCTCTCATCCAGCGGCTGCGCTGTTTTTTAAAAATTTTGAAATCTTCCGGCGCTTCTGTCCAGCAAAGCGGGTCCGGAATGTAACTTACAGAATACGGAAGTTTATTTTCGAGCATATAGCGACGCATTCTTACGATAAGTTCCATGTCCTCACCCACAGTTTTGGTGCTGTAACCACCTGAAAGTATGGCAATTTCTTTGTCGAAAGCACCAAATGCCCCGCTTATCAGCAACAAACCATCGAGTCTTCCCCATGCCATTCTGCCTAAAAGAAATGCTCTTAAATATTCTAAAACCTGAATTCTCGGCAGCATTACATCTGGAATATTCACCTCTACCAATCGGCCGTTTTTGATCACGCACTGGTTGGCAATTCGCACCACACCTCCGGTTGCAATAATTCGTTTTCCGTGCGATTCCAGAAAAGGTTTTGCCAGTTTTAAAAGAGAATCTTTATCGAGAATACAATCTACATCAATGCAGACTACATACGGATTTTGTGCAATGTTTAAACCTACGTTGAGCGCATCTGCTTTTCCGCCGTTTTCTTTGTCAACTACGATCAGTTTTTTAAATGCGGCATTTCTTGAAGTGTAAATTCCTCTGATTTTTTTTGTTTCGATCTGCCCGTGAATCTCCAGTTCGGTCAGGACAAGGTTGTAGGTATTGATCAGGATTTCCATCGAATTGTCTTTACTTCCGTCGTTTACCACTATAACCTGATAGTTATTGTAGTTTAAAGACAATAGGGATTTTACATTTTCTTCGATTGTAAAACCTTCATTGTAGGCAGGTGCTATTAAGGATAGTTTAGGAGCAAATTCGCTGGTTAAGAGTACTTCGTAATCAACAAAACTGTTTTTTTTAAGATAATTTCTAAGCTCTTTTGTAGAAAGATAGGCCAGCATCAAATATGAAGACATGATTAATATTGCATAAGCAAGTATAAGTATAATGTATACATCTATAAACCAAGTTATTTCACTATTAAAAAAAGTCATCATTTTAAATTTAAACTGTCAGTGTCTGCAGCACATTCTGCGCTTCATATTTTATTACCGTATTGGGAGTTCTGGCTGCAAGTTGTGCAACATACGGTACTTTCTGTGTAAGCTTAAGTTCTTTAATAAGCTTTAATCCCAGTGCTATAACAGTGGTGTTTTGTGATTCCAGTAAAAGTTCAACGCCTTTTGTATCGCCTATATCATGCTTTTTAAAAGCGCTGATAATGTTTAACTGCGTCCAGTCGTCGATAGGATCAGGATGTTCTGTAAGATGCACGATTCCTTTTGTTCCTTCGAGTTTAATACAGGCATTTATAGCGGTAATTTTTAAGGTTTTGTTTCGGGCTTTGGAAAACTGAATTATTTCATCAAAAGCGTCGTGTATATTAAACTCTGCCAGCTCTGTAATTCCTTTGCATTTTACCTCCCATTTATAGCTTTTTAGTTTCTTAAAGGAATCTTTGATTAATCCGGATTCTTTGTAAAACTGTTCCAGTTTTTGTGCATAAACGCCTTCGTAATTTTTATGGAGATTGATAACAGATTCTGTCATCACTTCTCTGAAGAAAAAGGTATCAAAAAGAACCAAAAAGTTTTTATCTTCTTTAAGCGCTGCAAAACGGAAGTCTTCAAAAACAACCGAAAACATTATTTTTTCGATCAGTACAGCGTATTCGGCACGTTTTTTTTCTCTTCTTATTTTCTTGTTTCGGCTTCCCACAATCACGAGATAGAGAATAAATGAGGCCGATACAAATGAATAGATACAAAACAGCAGAAAAGGTATAACCCAATGTCCGTTTCTATATATTTCCCAGAGTTCTTCCATCTTAAAAACGTTTTGTCACAATTACTTGTACGTTAAACTTGTTTCTGTATTGTCCGGGTGTATATTCTTCGTCTTCATAAAGAAATATTGGACGTACAAAAAACGAATCTCCAATGCGGTGCTGATACTGGATTCCTACCCTGTAGGCTTTTAAAGGCTGTGTAAAACCGTTGTAAAGATACAGGTACGGCACATTTCCGTACTGAAGTTCCAGTCGTATTATGCGTTCTTTTTCTTCATTGGTTCTCTGTATGCTTAATACGTGCGAAAACAATTCGTTTGATGTATCGTAATATGGTCTGTATGCCATTGTATAAATTCCGGCATTATAAGCCAGCTGTCCGGTAATGAGGGTAATATCGTCTGTATCAAAATGCATAAATCGGGCTCCCAGCGAGTAATCGAACTTTTTATAAGGTTTGAAATAATATTCTAAACCTGCTTTTGCCATAGGAAAAACCGTTTCTCCAGTTGAAACTCCGGCATTGGCATACAAATAACTTTTGTTGGAGAAGGTCTGGTAAAAATCGGTTTCAAAAAGCATTTGTGTATCATTACTGATGTTTCCTATATTGGCACGACCCACAATTGCTGATTTGCTGAATTTATGTGAGTATTCGACATAACCGTAATGAAACGGAGATTGTCCCGGATCTGAACTTGAAACGTTTAGATAAGAAGCTGATACGGCATTTTTGGCTTTACGCCCAATCAGAGTTCTGATTCCTCTAAAGGCCTGCGTGCTGTTTTCGGTTACAGGAAGTCCGTCGATAATTTCTAAAGCTTCCTGATCGCGGTTGAGTTTTTCCAGACAGATTACTTTTGTTTTTAAAACTTCGCTGTCATTTGGGTTCAACACTAAATATTTATCGCAATAGGTAATGCATTTATCAAATTCTTCTGACCAGAAATAAGTATTTATAACTGCCTGCAAGGCTTCCGGATTTGGATTAACTCTGTCAGCCATTGGCGACAATATTTTTGAAGCTGTTTTATAGTCTTTTTTCCAGCTGTAAATTCTTCCGGTGTAAATTTGTATATCTTCATCCTGCGGATATTTGGCGCGCAGAGGTTCTATAAGCAATAAAGCTTTATCAAAATTCCCTTTTTCGACTTCGCGTTTTACATTTGCCATTGTTTCATCGGCATTGATTTCCTGTCCCATTGCAATGCAGGAAATAAACAGCAGGAGTATTGAATAATATATAAATTTCATCAAAAACGAGTATTTAGTAATTTATTAATTCTCACTAAAAGCACGGCCGGGCTTACAGGTTTGGCTATAAATTCGTTTGCGCCAATATCAAAAGAATCCAGTTCTGTCTGTTCTACACCCGAGGAAGTCAGAATAATGACCGGAATATCAGATTTAAGCGTCTGCCTTATGTACTGGGTAATTTCCATACCGCTGATTCCGGGCATGTTTATATCGGTTAAAACAAGGTTATATTCATTTTTTTCGATGGCATCTAGTGCGTCTTTTCCATCCGAATACTGGTCTACACTAAATCCTTTTGATTCTAAGAAAAAAGATAATGATTTGCGTAGGATGTCATTATCTTCTGCTAAAATTATTCTCATTTTTAAAATTTTTATGCGGGGGTCTTTATAAATTTATAACTCCAAATGTAAAGCTATAGTATATTTTTCTTTAATCATAGTTCCTCTAAAACTTTTACGGCCTCAACGATACCGCAGTGTAAAATGTTTATTTTATCGACAATTTCGGCTGTAAATTCTCCGGTTGCCGCTTCTTCCTCAATAATCGCCGCGCAGGCACTTAAGTCATCGAGCATAAAAATATCAAGACTCGATTTCATATTATGCGCCAGTTTTTTTACTGCTTCATGCTTTTCATCTTTAAAGGCAGTGTCTAATTCTTCCATCTGCTCCGGAATTTTATCTATAAAAAGCGCAATCATATCTTTTATAAAATTTTCGTCGCCGCCGGCCATTTCGTCCAGAAAAGATAAATCTACAGTTCGTTTTTGTACAGCGTCTAAATCTTCGGTCATGGCCGTTTTGATGGCTTTTAAAAGTGCCGGCTGTTTGAATGGTTTTGGCACATACGCATTCATACCCACTTTATAGCATCGTTCCTGTTCGCCCACCAGAGAATGTGCGGTCATGGCTACGATTGGAATATTCAGATTCATTTCGTTCCGAATGTATTCTGTAGTCTGATAACCGTCTTTTATCGGCATCTGCAGGTCCATTAGTACGAGATCATATGTATTACGGGATAAAAGTTCGATTCCTTCTTCTCCATTATTGGCTATATCGAGTTCAAAACCAAAATTACTGATAACGCTTCTTACCAGTTTTTGGTTTAGGATATTGTCTTCGCAAAGCAGTATTTTTAGGTTTCCAAGATCGTTTAAAGTTACCGGTTTTACGGCATTCTCTGTACGCTCTACTTTTTTATAAGTCAGAACAAAGAAAAACTCAGAACCTCGGTTGATTTCACTCTTGACATGAATTTCTGATTTGTGGAGTTCGATTAACTGTTTTACGATATTAAGTCCTAATCCGGTGCCGCCAAAGGTTCGTGTTGTACTTTCTTCGCCTTGTGTAAAACGTTCAAAAATGGTTTTCAGTTTGTTTTTCTTGATCCCGATTCCGGTATCTTTTACGGAAAAGCGCAGTGAATATGCTGTTTCTGTTTCTTCTGTCATTTTTACAGAAACGGTTACTTCTCCTTCACTTGTAAATTTAAGAGAGTTTCCTATCAGGTTTACCATAATCTGGTTCAATCGTCCCTGATCGCCAATAACCATATCCGGCATATCGGCATCCAGAAAAAGATTAAATTCTACATCTTTCTTAACCTTGACTTTTAGCAGATTGTAAACGTGTTTTAGTGTTTTTTTGATGTTAAACGGTTCTGCTTCTATCGCTAAATTTCCCGATTCTATTTTAGAAAGATCCAGAATATCATTTACGATCAAAAGCAGGTTTTCGCCCGCGATTTGTACGCTGTCGATGTATTCGCGCTGTATTTCGTCTAATTCTGTCTGTGTAAGAAGATCTGTAAAACCAATAACGGCATTCAGGGGCGTTCTGATTTCATGGCTCATATTGGCCAAAAAACTATCTCTTGCCAAAACTGCTTTTTCGGCAATTTTTCTCTGGGCCTGCAGTTCGATATTTTTGGTTCCTAATTCTAACTGCGCCATAACGTGTTTGGCTACAAGCGAAAGTGCATTTCGCTGGTTTTGATTGAGATTTTTAGAAACGTGATCAACTGCACAAAGCGTCCCGATATTATATCCGTCAGGAGTTGTAAGCGGTACTCCGGCATAGAATCTCACGTTAAAACCTCCTGTTACATTAGGATCATCTTTAAATGTTTCGTTGACATGCGTGTCCGGTATTTCTACCATTTTTGTATCTAAAATAGTATACCGGCAAAAGGTAATTTCGCGAGGTACTTCTGATACGCCTATCCCAATTTCTGACTTAAACCATTGTCTGCTTTCATCTATAAACGAAATATGGGCAATAGGTACACCACAGATATATGAAACCAATTTTGTAGCATCATCAAAAGCAGTATCTGGCAGTGTATCAAGTATATTGTAACGTTTCAGCGCGGCCAAACGTTGTAATTCGTTATCTGGAATGGGAAAATCTTGATTCATCTTTTAAAGTGATAAAGAGCCATAAAGGTAACACAATTAAATAAAAAACTCAATACAATTGAGCCTTCATGAGATTCTTTAACCTTTGTTGAAAGATTTCAGGAAAATAATTTATATTCACTTCCAACCTTTTTAACGGGATTATCATCTATATAAAAAAGATCAAAAAACAAGGTAACTCCTGCATTTATATGAAACACTTATTTATACTTCTGTTCGCGTTTTTTTATTGTCATCTGGCTTTTGCTCAGGAACGAATTGTTTATGGTGTTGTTACAGAACCGACCGGCTATCCTATTCCGGGTGCAAACGTTTTGGTTGAAGGAACAAAAAACACAACTCAGACGGATTTTGACGGCTGCTATTCAATTAAAGTCAAACCGGAGCAGCATCTTATTTTCAGCTATTTTGGATTCAAAACCCAAAAAAAAGCAGCTGCTGCATACGAGATTAATGTGGTTTTACAAGAAGAAAAGAGTGATCTTCGGGAAGTATATCCTGTTTTTTATACTTTAAAAAAGAAAGATTTTAAAAATGCGCTAAAGGTTATACCGCCGGAGGAAATAAAAAAGGGTAAAAATTAGTTTCAGGTTTCAAGTTCCAGGTTTCAGGTTTCAAGTTTCAGGTTTCAGGTTTCAGGTTTCAGGTTGTTTGACTTGCCTAAACATGAAACCTGAAACTTGAAACAAAACTACAGATTCAAAATCTCCCTAAGTTCCAGTATAGTCGTTCCCTGCGGAAGTGTTTTGGGTGCTTTTCTTAACTTTTGTGCCAGAAATTCGGTTGTTATGGGTTTTAGGTTTTTAAAGAGGCCAACTGCATTAAAGAATTGAATTATTTTAACCGATATTTTTTCGCCCATACGATCGGTGCCTTTGCGGATAAGCGGTCCGGGTCTGAAAATTACATATTGAGGAAAGTCGAGTTTTGCAATATGATCTTCTAATTCTCCTTTCATCTTCGAATAAAAAACGCTGCTTTTTGCCGAAGCTCCATAAGAAGAAACCAATACATACGAATGTACGCCGTTCTTTTTAGCCAGGTCTGCAAATTTTACCGGAATATCATAATCGATTTTCCACTGATTTTCTTTTGAACCTGCAGCTTTTAAAGTAGTCCCCAGGCATGAAAAAAGAACTTCTCCCGTAATTAAATGAGCAAAAGAATCTGCTTTTGAAAGATCTGCAACATGTTCTGTAAGTTTGGGATGTGATTTTCCTGTGGGCCTTCTCACAAAAACAGCAATCTCTGTATAGTTATCGTCTTGCAAAAGCTGGTCTGTCAGTTCGTGTCCTGTTGATCCGGTTGCTCCAATTATCAGTGCTTTCATTTTGATTGTTTTTAGAAAGTAGAAAAATCCTCTATTTTTTACGCAGCTGAAAGGTACTGCTTTTTACAGGAACTTTCAGCTTAAAATTCGTCATTCAATCTGAATTCGGCTATGCTGCTATTTTTATTTTATGTAAATTTGGATAACAGTGTTTTGATAATGCTGTAAACTATATGCCAAACCAATTAATTACTAACCCCCACGTATTACAGTAATGAAAAAAAATCTTGCTATAACCTTCTGGGTTCTTTACATGCTCTTTTTTGCCATTCCGTTTCCCATGTTTTTGTATTATGTCATCAACTCTGAATTTGATGTCAATACATTAAAAGACAAAGACCCTTATTTTGCTCTCGGAATTGTTGTATTATCGATCATTTTATGGATGGCTCTCTTATTGGGTTATTTTCAAAAATGGGTCATACAGGTATTTATAACCAAAAATAATCTGGAAAAGATAAAGGCAAACGGAATTCATCGTGAAGCTAAAATCCTGAATGCTCACAAAATCTCAAAACTAAATTCAAAATTCCCTACGTATGAACTTGAGTTGTGTTTTAAAAATTTGTCCGATACCGAAATCCGCCACAAAACCATAGTCACAGATATCAAACCTCACGAACGTCGTTTTGAAGCCGAAAAAAAGACCGGTATTCTGCTTGACCGGGATATGAAACATGCTCCCTATTTTGTTATTGCCTCGACAACAGCATCCTTAAACGGCAGGACTTTTATTATGCGTTTATTTGGCTGGCTGTTTTTTTCAGCTTTGGTTACTGGTTATTATTTCTTTGCATACCGTACAGAAAGTTACGGAATGGGATGGCGTTTTATGTCTTTTGGACATCCGCTTATTGTAATTCCGCTGGTACTTTTGTTTTACCGGATTCTGGTACGGCTTATATTTACCAAACTGGGCGGCTTAAATAATGATTCGGTTATACTGAAGTTTAAGGGAATCAAAACGCAGGCGCGGCTGGTAAGTGTAAACCAGACGGGAACTTACATCAACGAACAGCCCATGATGCGTTTTGAACTTGAATATACGGATATCAAAAACCATCTTCATAAGAGCAGTTTAAAAAAAATAGTAGGGCTGCTGGAACTCGAAATTACGAGACAGGAAATGATTGAGATTTTTTACAATCCGGAAAATCCAAAACAAATTGCATTTGCATCTGATATAAATAATCTGGAATAAAAATTAAAAATTGAGAATTAAAAATTAAAAGTTGATTTAACATAATTGGCACGGGTTTAATTTTATTGATTTTTGTTATAAAGCACAAAAATAATTTGTGATTATTCGTGAAACTTCTGTTAGTCTAACATACAAGAAATAATTTGTATTAATTCCTGAAACCCATGTTTAATACTATGAAAAAACTTTTTATCACTGGCTTTTCGTGTTTTCTTTTTGTGAACTGTCAGCAGATCTCACAGAGTATAGAAGATACTCTAAAACCAAACGATACTGTACTTAAAAAAGATTTGGAAAAATCTGATCCTTTATCTGAAATAAAAAAAGAAACCCTGCTTTTAGAAGACGTTAATCTGCTGCGAAAAGCTGAGCAGGATCTTCGAAATCTGCCTCAATATGCAGGAAAGGAAATCTTTCTTTTTTCTACGCTTTATTTTTACAATTACGGATCTATAAATGCAATGCTTGTGCATCCTGAAAACCCAAAATATGTTGATGTATACGAATTCAAAGAAGGTAAATGGTCTGAGCCAAAACCTGTACAGCTTTCGGTTCGCGATGATATTAAATCACGTATAGTTTCGCTGCAGAAAATCAGTTTTGTGAATGCTGCAAAAATGGCGAGGGTCTATAATGAAAAATCACAGGAGATTGAAGGTGCCAAACCTGCCACAAGTGTTTATATTTCGATCTGGGATAACAAAATCAGATGGTATCCTAGTACTATAAACGGCAGCCGTGAACGTTATTCTATTGAATTTAATGATGATGGTTCTTTAAAAAATATCAAACAGGATTAGGGCAATAGTGTCCTTTTCCTGTTTTAAAACAGATTATACATCTTTAAAAGATTCCAAATTTATCGCGGTATCTTTTAAGTTCTGAATCGGTTTTGCTCAGGAGTTTTTCGAGCAGCATTATTTTGTCTTTGTAGAGTCCGGTTATTTTTTTAACGTCGGCTTCATTATCTATTTTGTTTTTTAAATCCTCGTTATTTGTTTTTTCCTGTACAAAATGATTCTCAAACTGGATTATGTTTTCCATAGGAACATCAAAAATAGAAGCAATTTTTTCTAATTTTCTAAGACTTAAATCTGTTGGTCCTTTTTCTATTTTGCTGTATGCAGCCTGACTGATTTCCAGTTTGTCTGCCATGTATTCCTGTGTGTAGTTTTTTAATTCTCTGATGCTTTTTATTTTCTGTTTTATTTGTGCAGACATATACTTGTTATTTTATTAAATCTAAATTTTCTGTTACTCAGATAAAGAAAAAAACACTGCGATCCGGTAAAGATTTAGATCTTGTTTGAAGCTTGGAATGAAAGAAATTCCTAAAGCCGACTTTTACTAATTTAATAAGCAATCACAAATTAAGTATATAAAAATTTAATAAACGATAACAAATGTTATCATTTTCTACTTTTTCTCTTTAGAATGGTATTTCAAACGGCTTAAATGGACAGAAGTAATATTGAGATAAGAGGCTATACAATGCTGCGGAACGCGCTGTAAAATATTAGGAAAACGGGTATTCATGGTATTGTAGCGTTCTAATGGTGTATTTACATACATGGACCTGATTTTTTCGTTTATGATAAAAAAATAGTCTTCGGCGATGAGTCTTCCTAATTTATCGCCATACCGCAGGAATTTATAAAAACTTTCGAGCATATCGAGCGTTATTACTATGACCACGGTATCTTCCATAGCCTGAATGGAAAAATTGGAGGGTTTGTTTTTTAAGAAGCTTTCGTAATCTGTTCCAAAAGTATTTTCGAGGCAGAAATGAAAGGTTTTCTCCTCGCCTTTGTCATCAATAAAATAAATCCGCAATAAGCCGCTGACAACAAAAAATATATGGCCGCAAATATCATTCTGCTTTAACAGAAGTTCTTTCTTTTTATAAAAAGCGGTATTAAAATAATTTTTGCAGTAGTTCCATTCGGCATCACTAATATCAATATAATGCAAAATCAGCCGGTGGATATTTTCGATTCCGTTATCCTTCAGCTGCTTGTATTTTTCATTTTTCATTTTGGAAAATCTTTCATTTTATCATCTCACATCCATCATAAAATAATGAACAAAATTTGATTAGCTAACAAAGATAAGTGCTCTCAGTTTTGAAATTTTATTACTTTCCTAAACGAAAGTTATATTTAAAAAATTTCAATCGTACAAGCGATATACGATATTTTAAGGTTAGTCTTTTTACTACTATTTATTATAATATGGGTAAATATTTTACAAATTATTTGTTATAATTCTTTGAGATCAATTTTCCCCCGAACATTCAGCAATAAAATCAATTGCCTCCGGCTTTAGATGGAAGTTTTAGAATAGGGAAATAAAAAAGGCTTCAGCCAAAATGTTAGTTTGGCTAAAGCCCTATAGAAGTTTTTCTTTATTGACCTCCAGTTGAAACAAACTAGAGGCAATTGATAAAAAATAGGATTTAAGCGGGCTGAAAATTAAGTAAAAGCATATAAGTGATATAAGTAAATCTAATAACTACTTAATAAAGAACGTGTAAAAAATCATATCACTTATATGGTTTACGAAGCATTTTTACTGCATCTGTACTATTCTGCTGTAATCCTTTAAGTATTTTTCGGGATCGGCTGCAGCGTATTCATTTTCGGGTTCCGGGATAACGTGGATCTTTGAATCGCTGATTGAAATAACAGCTGAACAAACATAAATACCTACTTTTCCTTCGCTGTATTTAAAATCCAGTAAAGTCAGTTTTACGATTTCATTGATCGAGAGTTCGTAGTAATTTCCGTAGCGGATAATCTTAAAATAGATTTGTTTGTCCTCTCCTATTTCAAACTGATTGGTTTGGATATTTTCGAATATGAAATTGTTTTTTACGTCTTTTTCATTAAATCCCCAGGCTCTGAATTGTACAAAACCATTCATGAAATCTATCGAAATATAATAGCCTGTACCTTCTTTGTCGCATTCTATTACAAATCCTGTTTTTCCCATTCCTTCTACGGCAAGTGTTCCTTCCCAGACAAAATCCATTGAGGGTTTTTCGAAACAGTAGATTTCGTAACCGCTTCGGCATCCAAAACGCCATTTGTTTTCACTTTCCTGAAGAAAATCGGCTGTTGGGTTACCCAGAATAGGCATGGGCTGCGGTAAATCTTTTTGAAGAATGGTTTTCTGATAGAGTTTTTCCCAATAATAATAGGTTTTTAAACGTAGTCTGCCGCTTTTGTCTGTGTCCAGTTCTTTTGGCGGCGGGATTACGCGGTGGGTATTCACATTTCCATCGGCAAAATAGAAATTATAGACCAGAAAATGTTTTCCGTCTTTTACAACTCTGGCGGCATAATTTCCCTGCGGCATCAGGACATTGTTATGAAAGGCACAGTATTCTCCCCTAAAATCAGGTGCTGACCAGTAACGGACTTTAATATCTTCTCGAATAGAACCCAAAAGGTAATGTGTTCCTTTAATTTCAAATACACAGGGACATTCAACATCATCATACACATACGGAATATGAAGCGGTTTTTGAAGTACGAATCCGTCTTTTTCTCTTTTTGCAACGCCAATACAGCCTCTTCTGTATGTAGGTCCTGAGGCGCTTCGGGCACAAATGAGCATATAATCGTCTCCTTTGTACTGGTATTTGTAAGGATCCCTGAAACTGATCCATTGTCTTGGATTATTGTTTGTGCCTTCGTAATGCGGCGCTTCACTTTTAAAAGGAAGCCCGTAGGCGTTTTCTTTTTTCCAATTGATTAAATCCGGAGAAACTGCGCGTCCTACTTTTTGTTCAATTCCTTTATCCTGACGTTTCAGACCGGTATAATACATTTCATAGCCATCGCCTTCTGAATTTTTGCTTACGTGCATTGTCCAGAGCATATCATCGTCCCATTCGCCGGGATCACCTACAAAAATGGCGTTTTTAACTCTTTTCCATGAAAGACCGTCTTTTGATACTGCATGTGCAATATAGTCGTGATTGGGAATAATTAGGTGAAATAAATGATGAATTCCTTTTTCATCTATAAATACATCAACATCTCCAATTTCCCAATTGCTGAATCCTGAACCTGAATACATTTTATTACTTATTTTATGATTTTATAATGTTTTAATCCTTCTAAAATTCCTGCCGAAGCCGAAGTTTTGGCAACGTAGATACTTTTAGTTGTTTCATAATCAGCGAGCTCTGCGCTGCGGTTGCCTACTATAATTCCTTTTACGGGACCTCTGAACATATCGACATCGTTTCCTGAATCGCCGGCGGCAATAACATTTCCTAACGGAACAGACCATTTACGGCAAAGGAATTTTATGGCGTTTCCTTTTGAGGCTCTTTTGGGAATAAAATCCAGATACTGCCCGTGGCTTGGTATAATATTGACTTTGTACCAGCCTGTTCCTAAAACCCGGATTAGTTCTTCGTGATCGTAATGCTCTTTGTCGTAATAATACGAGATTTTATAGGGGTTTTGGGCTTCTTCTTCCTGAAGTCTGACCCACTTAATTCCTTTTAGTTTGTTGACTATTTCTTCTCTTTTCCATCTTCCTGAGAGGAATTTTGCCCAGCCTTTGTCGAGAATGTATTCTTTACCGTTGGTATAATAAATCTCGGTTCCTACGGAGCAGATTATAAAATCCGGCAGCGGAAATTCTTCTTCGTCAATTACTTTTTTTACCAAAGCCAGATTTCGGCCGGATGCCATTGCAAAAGCCATTTTATCTGTGCGGTTAACCAAGTGTGTTTTAAGTTCGCTCAAACCCGGATTTTCTAGTAAAGGTTCTATAAGTGTTCCGTCGATATCCGAAACCAGCAGGTGATCTATTTTTCTCTTCAATCTGCTGATGTTTATGTTTGGATAATGCTGTTTTTTTATTCCGGCAGATGAGACGGCTAAATTTTCGTTTATCAATTCGACGTAATTGTTTACGTGGCTCAGCCAGCTGTAATATTTCTGAATGTTTATGGCGCCGTTATTCGAATAATATTTCCATTGATTTTCATCGGTTAAAATATTTCTTAAAGCCTTTTTAATCTGACCTTCTTCCTGCGGATTTACTAACTCTCCGTTTTGGCAGACGGGAATAATTTCTGATGGTCCTCCGTTTTTGGTTACCACTACCGGAAGTCCTGAACTGGCAGATTCTATTACTGTCAGGCCGAAATTCTCATGCAGGGCGAGATTGACAAATACGCCCCTTTTTTCGGCGGCATAACGGTAAATAATTGAAACTTCGTTTTCGACATCGTGTTTTTTGGGAATCGCCATTTTTCCGTACAAGTCATATTTGTCCATCAGCAGAAGCAGATCGGTTAAAACGTTTTTTTCTGATTCAGGCATTTTGGCAATGTCTTTACGGATTCCGGCAAAAATGACAAGATTGGCAATGCTTTGAAGTTCTTTGTCTTTACCGTACACTTCAATTAAAGTGTTCAGGTTTTTATGGCGATCGGGTCTTGAAAGGGCCAGAATTATGGGTTTGTGCGGATTGGTCAGGAATTTAGAAATGGTTTCGGCTACCCAGTATTTACGCTGGGCTTCTTCCATGTGTTTATCTGAATCGTTTTCCTGGTAGTAATAGGGAACAAATTTTCGGGTATCAATTCCGGGCGAAATGGCGTGGTATTTTCCTAATTCAAAGTTTTTATAGACTTTGTAGGTTTCTATTTCCTGTTCGGTCGAGGTAACTATAAATTCCGAAAGTTCTAAGGTTCTTTCTTCGGCGGCTATTCTGGCTTTAAATTTGAATTTCTTTTCCAGTTCTTCTTCGGTTTGTCCGGCTTCGAGTAATTTTTTCTTCTTATAATATCCCAAAGAATGTCCGGTATGTGCAAACGGAATATTTAATACCGATGATAATTCAGCAGCGGCATATCCTGCATCAGCATAATGAGAATGAATCCAGTCGGGAAAAATGTTATGCTGTTTAATGTGCTGCATTGCGCCGTTTACAAAAGTGTCGAGTCCTTCCCAAAGCTGTTCTTTGGCTCTGTATTTTTTTCCCAGAAACGGAATTCGGCGTATGTCCAGTTTGTCGTTTACAATTTCAACAGGAACAGCATATTCCGGAGAAAGTGCCGGATCATCAATCAATCTTGTAAAAATATGAACCTGCTCTACTCCTTCGTGCTGTGACAGGAATTCGGCAAGTTCAAAAATATATTTAGTCTGTCCTCCGTTATCGGCATCCCGTCCAATTTCAAGACCGGAACCTTTTAAAAGTCCGTGTATATTAATAAGTGCAATTCGTAATTTTTTCATCATTCATTATTGTTTGAATTTCAAATTACAAATTCTAAGGCAGTTTACCGGCTTTTTTAGATTAAATTAAGAACTCAATGTGTTAATTTTTAAGCAAATATGGGAATTCTGAAACTTTCAGGAAGAATTGTGTAAAATCATGATGCCTATTTTAAAATTTTTAAATCTGTATTCGGATTTTCATCTGCAATATCCTTTAAAATCAAGCAAACACCTCAACAAACTATGTATCAGTATCTTATACACAAATCAGGTAATTTTACTCTTTTGTAAGATTATACTTTGTATTAAGTTTACTTTCTAAACCATAAAACAAAAAATACCATGTCAAACAATCAAGATTCCTGCATTCCCGACGGATGGATTGGCGGATTTCCTCCGTCCGGTTCGGCAATGCTTTATCCAACGCGTGATCTTTCGTCTTTACCTATGCTGGGTAATATGGATAATATAAACTTTTTACAACGCCAGCTGGGAGTTAAATGGCCTGAATTCAGCTGGGAGACGCGAAAAGGAGAACCTAATCCGGAACGCTGTTATCAGCAGTTTGCGCCTTATATTTCAAGGATTGGTTATACAGATGAAGGAAGAGTTTATTCTGTTATTTGTCCGCAGCAGGGCACCTGGCTTAAAAATGAAATCTGCCTGAATGTCGAAATAACGGTTACCGGACAACGAGGCTGGGTCAATGAAACGACCAAAGAACTGGCTGTTGATATGACAGTTGAAGGTAAAATCTGGTTCACTCCCAATCAGCATCAGGGAGATAAATTAAAAGCCATCTGGCCTTTGATGCAGTACAGTCTACCAAGGTTTCCTTTGAATAAAGAGAATGCCATTCGTGTAGAAACGTATCTGCCAGGAAATCCGGATCAGCCTGTATTTCCGGTAAGCACAGGAACCTCAACAGAGTTTGAAAGTCCGGATTTTGCGCAGCACAGCCAGGCTTTTTCAACGGGTAATATTGCGGTGGAAATTGGAAATTATAAGCTGACGAACGATAAACTTGTCGATGATTTTAACGGAATAATCATGAAGGCTTTTAATCTGGCTTCGGGCAATATGCTGCAACAGGGGAATGTGCTGGCGTGGAATCTCTGGTTTACTGATCCTGCTTTGGTTTCGATTGCAGAATGGAAAAATCACGCTGAATTCTGGCGTAATTCTATCGATGTGCATCATTGTTCTCCAACGGGTGACGGCACAAGTCCGAGGTATTTTGACGGAACTTATTTTAATGCGGATGAGAATGCCATTGATGAAGTGGTTCAGGAAATTATTTCTTACATCAAAAGCCATCTTTTATAAAACAATGCTTTTATGGCAAAAGAAAATAGTTCGGGACAAAGCAAAATACTTTGTCCCGTTTTATCTGCCTGAAAGTCAAAAAGAAACTCTTTATCGTGTTTCTCTTATGACCTTTCGTATGTTTTTATGAATAATGCTGCGCGTCATTTTCTTTTTCTGCTCATATTCTTTGGTACATCGTTCGAGTTCAGATATTAAAACTTTAAAACTGCAGTACAGAATATCGAGTTCTGTCATGCTTTGATAAATCTTAAAATCTTCAGCTTCGTCTACCTTTACTCCTCCCGAAAGGCTTCTGTATCGCTGAAATACATCTAGTAAACTCTGATGTTCTCTATTGTCAATTCCTTGCATAATAAGCGGTCCGTATTTTATAAAAACGTTATTGTATGTTGCGATATAATAATGGATCTGCCTCTATAACGGCTGTGCGCAGAGGCATGGTTTTTATGGTTGATTTTTTTATTTTGGATGTATTTCCGGTTATGGCATTTAATGCTGTATTGAGCAGGGTTTCTGATGTGCTGCCTAACGGAAATATTTCCGGATTTTGTATTTCGGTTACAGAAACTTCCGGATTTATTCCATCTGAGTAATTACCTTCACTTTTTGCATTGAATAATTTGTAGATGGCGGGATATAAAATCCAGCCTCTTTTATCCGGAATGCGGTTGTCTTCTACAGGAAAACTGGCAACGTCTTTACCAAATGTTTTCTCACCGATGGTAATAACGGGCATATACGGACTTAAATTATTGATAATAAGTTCTGATGCCGATGCTGTTCTGCCGCCGCACAAAATATAGACTCTGTTTATATTGGGATGCACATTTTGAAGAACGTTAAAATTTACTTTGGTTTCGTTGCTTTCCAGTGCCTGTGCAAAAGACTGATCGACTTTGCCTCCGTTTGCATTTCCTTCAAATTTTATAAATAGGTTGTTCGATTTAATATTGGGTGCCAGAACAATACTCAGCGCTGCTGCCGATGAGATGTCTCCTCCTCCGTTGTATCTTAAATCTACAACCAGTTCGGTAATTGATTTGCTTTTTAATTTCTGAAAAATCTGTGCAAACAATTGTGCTTGTCCCACATCAAAATGCGGAATTTCGATATAACCTGTTTTTACATTGTTTTTTTCAATTACCTGATATTTTATGGGCTGCGAAAACGTGAATCCCTGCTGTATGGAAACTTCTTTCGGGTTAGAAAAACCATCGTTTTCTGTATACGATTTTATCTCCAGATCGATTTGAGCTGTCGCAATCATATTTTCATACAGCTGGTTGTAATTGTTCTGGCTGACTTCTGTTCCGTTTATTTTGGTAATGATATTTCCTCTTTCCAATCCGTTTCGTTTGGCCGGAGAATCTTCTAATGCATATAAAACTACGCCGTAATATTTTCCTTCGAATGAGATAAAAGAAACATCAAAGCCAAATTTGCTTCTCATGCTTTTTGGTGAAGTCTCCGGCTGTTCAGGATGCATGGCGTAGGAATAAATATCTCCGGATCGCAGTAAGCTTTTAAAATATTCTTTGGGCTGTAAGGACAAGTTTCCTTTATCAGAAATTGAGGTATTCCAGAAGTAATATCTTTTCATCTGATTGTACATCCAGTCGTTTACATACTCGTTTGAACCTTCATCATAAGTATTCTCCGTATTATCTTCTTCGCAGGAAATTAGTGCAAATAAACATAACAGCGGTATCAGAATCCGGATTCGGAAAGAATATTTCATTTTTTCTTTTCTTTATTTAAAATCAAAGTAATCCACCATGTTCAGTGTTCCTTCTACGTTGCTGAATGCGCCGTCAGCATTTTTTTTCTCATCGAGAACAATTAGTCCTGATTTGTTGGCCAGCATCAGCATGGTTACATTAACCTTTTTGTCTTTTATATAGGATTCTGTTGTACCGGACTTAACTAATTCCATACGAATAATAGGCGGTAAACTTGCCTCAACTTCGATAAAATCACTGTATCCTGAATTGCCAATATTTTTGGCAACTCCCAATACTTCTCCTGTAACCTTGCGCATAATGCCGTCCAGTTTTCCGTTATATCCAGATTTAGAATATTGGTTCATGGTTGGGAAAATAAATTTGAAACCTGTATTTCCGGTTTTTGTAACTACTCCCGGTTTTTCAGACAACACCTCATCTACATACAGATTAGGTCTTACGAAAAATGACAGGGTATCAACCGTATTTTGTTTGGTTAACTTATAGGTATGTATAATTTCTTTGGTTACTTTATTTGAGATTTCTATGTTTTTTACGCCTTCTTCATAAAACACAAAATCGTAATCGATACTTACTTTTTTGGTAAAAGCATCTTTGGTACCGAATTTTATAATTTTCCCGTCTGCTTTGATCTGAAGCGAATCGGCAAGTGCACTATATCCTCTAATTACGGCCTTTGCAGGCGTCTGCTCTTTGTAATAAGGCGTTAGTTCATCGTTTGTACAAGCACCTGAAAAAAGCAGTACCATCGAAAGAAAAAGTAGTGCTGTAATCTTATTTCCCATATTTTTTATTTTACTTTTTACTTGCTCAGCTTCGATAATTCGGACACTGAACAAGAGAATTTATCTATTATTTTTTGATGAATTTAATTTTTTTGGTGAAGGTGTCATTTGTCAGTACTAAAAAGTATACCCCCTGATTAAGGTCTGATACTGAAATACCCTCTGTTTTGTAGGGTGCATCTTTTACTAAAGTACCTGTTACGTTATAAATTTTTGCCTGCAGATTTTCTGCAGCAAACTGATCTTTAATTTCTAAAGTTAAATTATCAGATACAGGGTTTTGTTTTAAATTGATTCCGCTGCTTTTTTCAACGTCGCCAACTCCTAATAAATCTTCGGCTGTTATCCACATTTTATCAATTTCATAGCCAATGAATGCGTCTTTTTCATTTACAAATGCCAGATAAACAGTTGTACCGCCAATTAAACTGGTAATGTCAAATGTATAATCCTTAAATTCCGTATCAGTCATGGTTTCTCTGGTCATACCAATCGTCCCTAAAAGAGAAAACGATGCCGGATCCGGCGAAAGTGATCCATAAACTAACAAATTACTTGTTCCAAAATCATAAATAGAAGGCTGCCCAGTTATATTTAATTCGATTTTTCCTGAATAATAAGATAAGTCAATTGGTGCACTTATGGCCCAGTTGTCTTCGAGTCCTTCAAAGGGAGCTCCTGTAGATAGATCTATGTTGTAGGTTCCTAATATTTTTATATCGCCACCTATAAGTGCTCCGGTTTGGGGATCCATTTGAAGATTCCCTGTTGTTAACCAATTACTTTTATTGCCGTCTCTGTCAAGCAAAATCCAGTCTGAAGCATCGCCGTCTTCAAAATCGTCTTCCCAGATTGTAAATTGTGCATTTGACAAAGTTGTTGTCATTATTAAGATAAAAAAGAGTAGTTTTTTTTTCATTTTATTTTTGTAAAAAGCATGGGCAGATCAGATCTACCCATGCTGAATTAACTATTTATTAACCGAATCTATTAAAAATTTGTAAACTTAGTCCAAGTGCTTGTCCAAAGTGCCTCAGTTTTAAATGCTCCTGTTGAACCAGTTAAATCTAAAGCTCCAGCATTAAAGAATGGCTGTGTTAATGACCAATTAACTCCTGGGTTTGCAGTAGATTGTGGAATTCCAACACCTAAAGCTCCAACTGGGAATATCGGATTTACATATCCGTGGAATGATACACCTCCCCAAGTAGATGAACTTGCTACAGAAGGAGCTTCAAAATAAATACCTCTGCTGTATCCTGTTACAGTAGCATCTGTAAGAGTGATTTGCCCTGCTCTACGTATGTGAATACCGTTTTCGTAAGCAGTTGCAGCAGCTGCAGTGTTAACACCAATGATAGACAATTGAGAAATAACCGGACGAGTGATAATTGCTGTTACAGAACCTGTAGCATTGTTGTCTAATTCGATACCATTAGAATCAGGATTTCCACCGCTTAAACTGTGAGTAGAATTAACGTCAGCAATTGCAATAGCTTTTGTGATTGTTCCTGTATAACCTAAATCGAAATCAAAGTTATCATCATCAGCAGCAAAAGATACTAAATGAGAAGCGTTTACTCTTCCTCCAAAAAACTCAAATGAATCATCTCTACCGTATGATACCTGAATGTGGTGAACCACTGTATTAACACCTACACCACCTAAAGTTAAACCGTTGATTTCAACACCAGATGCAGCATCTAAGATTCTACCGGCAAACTCGATACGAACATAAGAAATTGTTCCTCCGTTGTGGGCAGCATTAGATCCACCATAGTAGAAATCTGTAACATTTGGCTGATCTCCTAATCCTTCGATAATATTGTTATCTAAGTTGTTATTTACGCGATCATCACCTAAAATTACCACTCCACCAAAATCTCCAGGAGCAGCTTTAGTTGCAGCGTTACCGTCTAATAAATTGTAACTTGTAAAAATAATTGGAGCAGTTGCTGTTCCCTGAGCATTAATTTTACCCGTTTTAGTAATAACAAGAACTCCGGTAGCAACACCTGCAGCAAGAGGTTTCGCTTTGATGTAAGTACCTGGCTGGATTGTTAATGTAGCTCCAGATTTTACACGTACAACTCCGTTGATTTCCCAAACTTTGTCGTTTGTCCATGTTGTATTAGTTGTGATATCACCACTTACAGTTTGTACTGCAGTTGGATATCCGCTGTAGTCAGCCCCAGCAGCTTTAATAGAAAAAGAAGAATCAGCAGAAGAATCATCATTTTGGCAAGAACTCACAATAAGAGCTGCGATTGCGAACATAAAAAATTTTTTCATAATAATTTAATTATTGCTATATTTGCCGCTATTAAACTAGGCCTTTGGAGAGAGCAGCAAAATTTCTTTCCTTAGGTCTTTCTCGTTTTTGGTAAATTTGTTTTTTGCAAACAGATCCGTTTTACCGTCCGGGGGGGTGCCTGATCTCCGTCTTTCACTGGCAGGCTTTTCAGTGAAAGGTTTTCACTTCAGTTCTTCAAAATTTCAGAATAAACAAAAAGATAAATGTCTTTTGGATATGATAAACCTGATGCCTTTTCTTCTTTAGATTTTTTTTGGGGCTTGTATTGAAGATTCCGTATATCTGCAGTTTTCATTTTTTTATCTATTTCAATTTTTCGAAGAACTTAAAATCTCACTTGTTTATTAGTATTAGCTTTTAGAAAAGCAAAATGTCACAGGTATTTTTTATTGTTAACTTTTTCTTAATACTAGGCATTCAAATATTAAAAATTGGTAAATTTTGTCCATGTATTTGTCCACAAAGATTCTGTTCTAAATGCACCTGTTGTACCTGTAAAGTCCAAAGCAGCATCATTAAAAAAAGGCTGTGTTAATCCCCATTTCGTTGCGGGATTTGCAGTTGATAAAGAACTTCCCAAACCTATAATTGTACCAACTGGCAGAATTGGATTAACAAAACCATGAATTGACAACAAGCTCCATGCTGATGAAGAAGGCACTGATGGAACTTCCCATCTAACCCCTGTGTTATATCCTGTAACAGTAACACTTGAAAGACTGATTTGCCCTAATCTGCGCACATGAATACCGTTTTCATACATACCAGCATCTGATGAAGAACTAACACCAATGATCGATAATTGAGAAATAACAGGACGAGTGATAAGTGTTGTTGAAATCCCTTGTGGATTATTATCCAATTCAATACCATTAGAATCCGGAACATTAAAACCAACATTACTGTGTGAAGAATTCTTGTCAGCAATACTTATCGCTTTTGTAATTGTTCCTGTATACCCCAGATTAAAATCAAAGCTGTCATCATATGTTGCAAAAGCCACCAAATGACCTGCATTTACAGTTCCTCCAAAAAAATCAAATGAATCATCTCTCGAATAAGATACCTGAACATGGTCTACAGTTGTATTTCTGCCAACTCCGGCAAGTGTAACTGCACCCAGTCCGCTATCAGAATCTATTAAAAAACCTCCAAATTCTACACGTACATAATTTAAAATACCTCCATTATGATTGTCATTCGTTCCTCCGTAATAATAATCACTTACAAGAATAGGCAGCCCTTCTGCGGTATTGGCAGTCGATTGAGTATTTACCTGAGCATCACCTAAAATAACTATACCGCCAAAATCTCCGGAAATAGCTGTAGTAGACGTATCTCTATCTAATAATCTGTAACTCGTAAATATAATAGGGGCATTTGGAGTACCTTGTGCATTTATTTTACCCGTTCTCGTAATTACAAGTACACCTGTCATAACTCCAAATGCTGCAGGTCTAGCTTTTATAAATGTACCTGCCTCAATGGTTAAAACTGCTCCTGATTTTACACGAACTATTCCGTCGATTTCCCATACTTTATCTTTCGTCCACGTTGTATTTGTTGTAATATCCCCCGTAACAGTTTGTATTGGTATAGGATACTCCGGGTAGTCTGCACTAACTGCTTTTAAAGAAAAAGAAGAATCAACAGAAGGATCATCATTTTGGCAAGAACTTATAATAAGAGTTACTACTACCAATAAAAAACATTTTTTCATACTAATTTTTTTAAATTAAACATGATATTTTGACTACTCTGAATGTTTGAAAGTCTTTTTAAATTATAAAAAGAAACCTCCTCTATACTGTTCCGGAATTTTTAATTATTCTGGTCTCAATAGTATTAGATTTCAAAGGAGCAAAATATCATGTCCGTTTTTTATTGTTAACTTTTTCTTAATATCTAAAAAGAAAATACTTATAATTATTAGTATTTAGTATACCAAATCTTTAAAAAGAATAATTAATTGATAAACTTAAAGTTCGGCCGTTTTTCGCCTTAAACACTTCCTGGTCAATATCCGGATCATACTTATCGGTTGCACCTGCTCCTAAACTATATTGTGATCTGGGGTTAGATCCAACAGGAACATCTTGTATTTTACTGTAGCTGTTTGCATTATTGTAGGTTTCGATACCTTCATCAAACATATTTTTTATACTGAATTTCAGTTCAAGATTTTTCTCTTTAAAAAATTTATAACTCACCTGAGCATCCGTTATAGAATAAGGCTTACGGATTTCTTCGGCTCTATATTCAAACCCCACTAGTATATACTGGTCTCCAAGTGCATTATGTCGAACACTAAATCCTAAACGGTCGCCTACATAATCTAAACCAAGATTATACGTATAAGGCGACTGTCCGTATAATGGTCTGTTTGCTTCATAAAGATCGCCGCTCCCGTCTATTCTTTGGTAAGAGGTTACTTTAGTATCGTTTATGGAGGCATTTCCGTATACAAATAAGTGTTTTAATATATCTCCTTCACCCAAAAAAGAAAGGCTTTTATAAAATTCCAATTCAACTCCCCAAAGTTTAGCTTTATTTGAGTTTATATTATAAATATCTCTAACACCGGAAGCATTTAAGTAACCAACAGCTTCAATTGGGTTATCGATATCTTTGTGATAGACACCAAAAGATAAAATTTCGCCGCCGGAAGGGAACCATTCTAATTTTAAATCATAATTGTCTGCAACGCTCGAAACGATTCCGTCTGTATAGTTATAAATTTTAGCAGAACGGACCGGGTCCCAATATGGAATACTTAAACGTTCTGCAAACTGAGGACGCAATACTGATTTATTGTACCCAAGTCGTACGTTCATTTTATTTGTCGGGCTGATAATTAAACTTGCCGACGGAAGAAACTGCCATAATTTATCATCCTTTTGAACTTGTGAAAATCCATCAGGAGTTTCAGACTGGCTTTGTATTTGTGTGTAAAGATAACTTTCGGCTCTTACTCCCCAAACCAGTCTTACATATTGACCAATTTTATCGTCGAGCATCACAAAAGGAGAATGAATTTTTACATCTCCAATAAATTCATTTCCATATATACCGAATTTCTGCCAGCCAAAACCACCGTAATAATAATTGGAACCATCTAAAAATTTAGACAAAGGCTCAAAAATATCAGCTGTATTAGTATTCTGTCCTACTGTAACCAATTTTACAGATTCCTGTTGATTGGTTGCTTTTTTATAAGTCCCGAAATATCCCGCTTTGAAATCGTTTGTAAATGATTCTCCAAAATTGAAAGTATATTTAAAATTAACAGCCCAGTTATAATCATCTTCATTATTAGAAAAATTGCTTCGGCTGAACGGAGTTCTGTTTCCTTCATTGTAAACGGTATATTTTGTAACAACATCATCACCTACTTTTACCCTTAAAATATCGGCAAATGTAGCGTCTTTGGTATCTTTTACTACACTTCCGTATGCACCATACCAATTTACTTCTAATTTATCAAATTTGTGATTTCCTTCAATTTTATTCTGAATAAAAGTGGTATAAACCGGATAATTAGATTCTGAAGTAATAGGAAGCACACTTCCGTCTAGAATTTCAGCAATACCAACTCCGTCACCCCAGCCCGTAATCTGAGTAAGCTGGCTATTGTAAATATGCATCGCAGTATTACGCATTGTAATTTTATGATTGTCTAACTGAATAGATGCATTAAACATACCACCCAATGTTGAGGTATAGCTGTAATTGTTACCAGAATTTTTGAAACCGTATTTTGTAAAGGTTGAGTAAAGGTTCTTATCATTCTCTGCCAGGAAATCTGTGTTACTTTTAAAATTACCTCTTTCGATATGTTCGATCTCTAATGTTTCTTGTGTGTTCTTAAAAATTAAAGATCCTGTAAATCCCCATTTATTATTGTCCTTTAACTTGTACACACGTCCCAAACCAAACTGAAGCGTAGTTCCGGGCGCACCATAGGTTTTATAGGTACTGAAATTATCCTCTGTAAATAATTTTGAATAGGCAATAAACGGTCCTGATGCTGCCTCTGTAGTCGGCGCATCCAGCGTAGTATGATTGGTAGGAAAATCTCTTCTTCCGTCATCAAATCCCCAATAATCGTAGTCGCCTTCCTGTCTTGTAAGTCTTTCTTTAAAGGCACTTTTGCTGTTGAAAGAAGTACTGATAGAGAAATTGGTAAAATTTTCTTTTGGAATATCTTTTGTTTTTACTTCTACATACCCTCCGGCAAAATTGGCATACATATCCGGAGTAGCGGATTTACTTACTACGATACTTTCGACAATTGAAGTAGGAATAATATCAAATGAAAAGTTTTGCTGCGCAGCATCTGTACTTGGCAACGCGATTCCGTCCATAACGGCCTGGTTCCATCTTTCTCCCATCGAACGTACTACAACAAATTTATCATTTACGGTTGTAACTCCTGTAATACGTTTTAAAGAACTGGCAACATCTCTGTCCGGAGTTCTGGCAATTTGTTCTGCCGAAATACCATCAGAAAACTGAGCCGCTTTTTTTTGCTGCAATAACATCCCTTCGACCGATGCTGTTGCCTGTTTGTAGTTCTGGATAATTACCACCTCGTTAAGTGATTGAGCATCTTCTTCTAAAGCGACAACCAGCGGTGTTTCTTCGCCATCGTTTACTTTAACGTGTGTAATTTTCTGGGTTCTGAAAGATATAACACTAATTTCGATTGTGTATTCTCCTGCATCCAGATCTAAAACGTAATTTCCGTCAATATCAGATTGTGCGCCCAGACCGGTTTCAACTACTTTAATATTGGCACCCGGCAGTGAAAGTCCGTTAGTATCGACTATCTTTCCGGTTATTTTCCCTTTCTTTTTTTTTTTAGCGCTGCTGTTTACGGCAATATTGTTATCAGTACGCTTAAAATTCAGATTCGTTAAGTTCTCTAAATCGGCTAGTATTTCGTCTATAGAAACATTGGTCTTTTTAAGGGTTACCAGCGGTGTGCTTAAATCCAAATCTTTCTGATAAACAAATTGGTACGGTGTCTGTGATTTTAAATTATCTATGATTTTTTGAGGAGAAGAATTTTTAAAATCAACCGAAACAGTTCCGGTCTGCGAATAAGCAATATCTGCTCCGAAAAAAAATCCGAAAAGTAAAAACCAAAATAGCAAAGCAGTACGCCTGCAAAATTCATTATTCATAAGTGACATTAATTAGTTATAGTATTAATTTTGATACGATATTAAGGACTGCAAAAAAGTAAAGACAATAGCTGTCCAGGCTGTCACAATCCGGTCTTCCTCATAAGACCAAACTGTGGCTGCAATTTTTTTAAGTTATTTTCTAAGCTGTTATCTGCTTATCAAAAAAGTATTGTTTCCTTCTGGATTTATTTTTATTTCTAATGCAAAAGCAATAGTCTGAAGCATTTCATTAAAACCCTGTCTGGTGTCCAGAGTTCCCTGAATTTTAAGATCTTTTAAATCTTCGTCCAGATAGTTAACCGAGAAATGATATTCGGGCTTGAGTTTCTCTATTACTTCTCCCAGCGTCAGACCGTCTACATAAAGAAGGACCTTTTTCCAATGCGGTTCTAAAACAGCTGTTTTTTGTTTTTGCATTTCATACGTTTCAGGACTATATACTGCTTTAAATCCTCTTTCAAGGAAAACGGTATTTTGTAAACCTTCTACTTTTACTTTTCCGGTTCTTACGCTTACTTCGGGTTGTTTGTTTTCGTAAGCTGTTACGCTGAAGGATGTTCCCAGTACTGTCGTTTTTATATCTCCTGAGCTGATAATAAAAGGTCTTTTTTCGTCACGTTTTACTTCAAAAAAAGCTTCGCCTTTCAGGGTTACGGTTCTGTCTTTTCCGCTGAATTTTTCAGGATAATAAATTTCAGAATTTTCATTAAGCCATACACGGGTTCCGTCCGGCAGGAACAAAAGGCGAATGTCTTTAGGAAATGTTTTTGTCGAAGCCATTTCGATTTTGGTCGGATTGTTTCTAGAAATAAACTGATAACCAGCAAAAAACATTACAAATACAGCACAGGCTGCGGCTATCCAGTTGTATACGAACTTATATTTGTCAGTTGTAGCTTTTTTAATGTTGTTCCACATTCGGGCCTCTGATCCTTCAGGAAGTATCCCTCTGTTTGGTATGGCATTCCACTCTTCTTTTAACCTCTTCGATTTCATTAAAACTGACATTTAGTATTTAAAAAATAATCACGACTATCCGCAATTCAAATACATTAGATTTCGAATCTTTTAAATGTCACCCCCTCCTGTTACTATTAACCTTTTCTTAATGTCGGGAAAAAATTAGTTAACATTAACCCGGATAAAGCCTTATAAATCGATCTTAAAACAGAAGTTTTTTACGAAATTAATTCGGACTGACTGATAAAAAATAAGGCGAACCAGTAGAGTTCATGATTTTTAACCGAATTTTTTTTGAGAAATTGTAATGTCTTCGAAATCTGATTGGCAACTGCACTTGGCGACATGTCCATCTCGGCTGCAATCTCTTTATAACTGCGGTCTTCAAATTTATGAAGATTGAATATTTTGCGTCTTTTTTCGGGAATCTGGCTCAGCAGGTATTGGATTTTTTCGTACTGAATGCCCAGTTCTTCTTCAGTTTCTGAGGCACTGTCGAGTTCTTTGATCATCATATCATTCTCGACCGAAAATATTCTGTTCTGCTTTTTATACCATTTTGAAATTTCCTGTTTGGAACTTTTAAACAAAACGGATTCTAAACTTACTTCGGGATCTAATTTTGAGCGGTATTTCCAGAGATGAATAAATACGTTTTGTGTCACATCTTCTGAATCTGCAAGCTGCGCCGTGTATTTTTTTACAAAACAGAATACTTTATAATGGTACAAATCATAGATTTCTTTAAAACAGGAATCATCACCGGCGCGTAACCTTACTATCAAATTAGAACTCATAATGCGAATATAAATTTATTAAAGAAGCCTCTTACAAAAGTATAATAAACCTTACTTCATTATTTTTCAGGTTTCATCATTTAATAATTTGTTAATATTGAGCTTTCACTCCTCTCATAATTTATTAAATATTTAAAAAATAAAGCCTATTAAAGGGAATACTCCTGATTCGTTTAAAAGTTAAAGTTTTAAACTAATGTATAAGATTGAAATAAAATACGCTTAATTATTTTGTAATATAAAACCTATTTTTAACCCGTTGGGTGTAATTCAAAAATTATATATTTTGACGCGGATTAGAGGGATTCGTTATCACGAAGACGCGGATTTTTACGGTAATATATAAATCAGTTATATCCGCGTTTTTGCAAAGCAAATCTGTTTTATCCGTGTTATAATTTTTTAAATATTACATAGAAAATACAATTGCACGCAACGTCTTTATTTTTAATACAAATTGAAGCGTTCAAAATTTTTCAATAAAACTAAAAGCCCTGAACTTCTAAAATTCAGGGCTTTTTTATGCTGGAGCAAACAGGAAATTATTTTCCTGAAACTGCTTCTAAAATTTTATCATAAATCGCTGTATTCTGGTATACTCCCGTAAAATACTGCGCTCCGGGACCGTAAGCAAAAACCGGAACCGGAATTGAGGTATGATCGTTTGTACTGAAACTTCCGTGAACGTAACCTTTCTCAATGCTTCCGTCGATTAATGAAAGCCCGCCTGTTTCGTGGTCTGCCGTAACAATTAACAGCGTTTCAGGGTTTTGGTCTACAAATGCCATCGCCTGCCCTATCAGTTTGTCAAAATCCAGCATTTCGCGTACTACATATTCTACGTTGGTCTGGTGTCCGCCGTAATCAATCTGCGCGGCTTCTTCCATAATAAAAAACGGACTTTTAGTTTTGGTTAAAGTACTCACGGCTTTATTAAAAGCTTTGGTTAAGAAATCACCTCTTCCGTTTTTCATAGAAACCACCGCTGCATCTTCTAAAACCACATAACGGCTGTTTTTGATGGTGTCGATACTGACAAATTTATCCGAAAACGTGTAGCCTCTTTCCTTTAAAATTTTAGACAGATCTTTACCGTCTTTTCTCGACATAAATTCTTTCTGCCCTCCTCCAATTAAAATATCAGACGGATTCGTCAGAAAATCATTTGCAATGGGTTCATTAAAACTTCTTTCGGGCTGATGTGCATAAAAAGCAGCCGGAGTAGCATCTGTAATATTTCCGGCAGAAATAATTGCCGTTTTATAGTTTTTCTTAGCCAGAAGCTGTGTAATTGATTCCAGCGGTTTTCCCTGTTCGTCAACACTTATAAAACGGTTATTAGTTTTATGTCCTGTCGCCATGGCGGTACCTCCCGCAGCCGAATCGGTAATATAACTGTCTGAAGCCTTGGTAATCGAGAATCCCTGAGTTGGGATATTAAACAAACTCAACTGTCCTTTATTTGCCGTATAACCTGTATAGATCTGCGCTAATCCCATTCCGTCTCCAATTAACAAAATAACGTTTTTAGGACGTTTGCTTTTGAATCCATTTTTAGGAACATAGGCCTGATGAAACTCTGTATTTTGATAAAAAGTTGTTTTGATACTGTTGATGAACTGCGTCAATTCGGCTACTTTATCCGTTCCAATGAAATCTACTTTTAAGTTCATCAAAGCCATGTACGTATTTACGTTGTCCTGTGTAGCCCAGAATCTGATTTTTTTATTCTGATCGTGTACTTTTTTAATGATTGCCTGAATTTTTTCTAAATCCGGCTGCGTCAGAACACCTTTTCCGTTCCAAACCGTGATTTCTTTCAAATCTTCGCTGATCATTTCAACTTTTGCCAGCTGATCCGGAGTGTAGTTTTCGTTCAGTCTTCCGTCAAAATAAATAAATTCAGGAAAGTCTTTCCACTGCGCCGGATTCGGTCTGTTTCCTGAAATAACCACTTTGATGTTTTTGTTCGAAATGATATCCGGAAACGTTTTTAACTGTTGTACAATTGCTTTTAAAGACGCATCAGCATCAGACTTAATGTCGATCATTAAAATTAAGGGTTTGCCGCTTGGGTACGCTTTTCCTTCCAACGTTTTTAATTTGGCAGAAAGCGGTTCCAGATACAAACTTTTCAGCGTATTGTGGGACGCAATTTCTTTTTGAGTATGGGCAACAAATAATTCGTTGTTTACTAAGAAAACATCGGCTTCTATAACGCCGGCTTCGTTAGAATAAGCGCCATAAAACGGAAGTCGGCTTTCGTAATCGTTATGGGAATGAATGTTTGAAGAACTGTATTCCTGTGCCTGAACGGCAAAGAAAAACTGGAGGCAGAAAAGGGTGATTATTTTTTTCATCGAAATAGTTTTAATTCTATAAAGCCGCAGGTAACTTTATAAAATAATTGAAATTATGTACTTGTATTATTAGAAATGCCTAAACCAGTCCTTACAAAAAGACTGGTTTAGGATATTATAAATTCGTTTATTACATTTTTTACGACAGCAGGCTTCGATTACCAGGTCTAGGCCTGCGAGGTAAAAAAATAAACAAACAAAATGAAATTACTTTTTACCAGCCTTCGTTTTGATCCAGCATTCCTTTGCTTACTGCAATCTCATCAGGCGGTATTGGCCAAACGTGGTGGATAGTGGGATTAAAATTACGGGCAGGATAAATAACGCTTCCGTCGTAGTGGTGCAGTGGCTTTGCATACGTTTCTCTGGCATCTCCCCAGCGAACTAAATCGAAGTGGCGGTCTGTCCACTCGCCTGCCAATTCACAGCGTCTTTCTCTTTTTAAATCGGTCATTGTAGCTCCGGCAAGATCTGTAAGTCCGGCACGGTGGCGAATCATATTGATTTCAGTATCGGCATTTTGTCCTTTCATTAATTTAGCTTCGGCCAGCATCAAAATAACATCGGCATAACGTAAAAGCGGAACATTTAAAGCTGTTGAAGGTTTATCTCCGTTGGCATTAACATAACGAATATCTACAGCTCCCGATCCTGTTTTTGGATAACTGAACGGCTCCATGTATTTTTTAAACTGGTATCCTGTCCTGTTACTTGAACTTACTATGTATTTTCCTTCGTTAAACGTTACTTCTTCGCCAAAATAAACAAATTTATCTCCTTTTTGTAAAATAGTAGCGCTGCGTCTTTTGTCGTTTGGAGCATAGGCATCAAATAACTCTTTTGTAGGATAAAAATTTCCCCATCCGTTGTAAACTCCCCATCCTTTATCTTCAAGGCATACACCCGGAAAAATAGAACCTAATGAGGTGTTTTCGGCGCTTGATGTTACAGACCAGATATATTCTGATGACCAGTTATTGCTGATTTTAAATACGTCTTCAAAATTATCGAGCAGTTTATGTTTCCCGCTGTTTACAACCAGATTAGCATATTTAATGGCATTATCCCAGTCTTTGGCATACAAATACGTACGAACTAAATAAGCCCAGGCGGCAGTTTTATGAGCACGTCCGTAATTGTCCGGTGTAAGTTCGTTGAAATACGGCAGTAAATCGGCTGCTTTGATTAAGTCGGCTGCGATATAAGCGTAATTTTCAGCCACGTTTCTGGCACGCGGTACGTAAACATTTGTAAAATCGGCACGGTCCTGAATTGGAATTCCCGCGCGTGCATCGCCATAATGATACGCCAGTTCCAAATGCATTACGGCATGATTGAAGTACGCTTCTCCTAACATTCCGTTTTTTGTTTTCTCGTCAAGCGGAATATTCGGAATATTACGGATTACGTCGTTACAGCGTTTCATGATTTCGTAGTGAATTCTCCAGATATCTTTTGTATCCGATTCGGCACCATCTACAATAAAATTCTTGATACGTTCTGCGTTTTGTCTTGGTTTTGTTCCAATGTCATCGCTGGCATTGTTAAGCCAGAAGAAACCGCGTCCGTACATATTATCATCAGAGTATAAAGCGTAAATCGCGTTTACCCCCGCTTTTGCATCGGCAGGAGTTTTCCAGAAATTCCCGCTCGAAGGTGCTCCCTGCGGTACTACATCAAGTTCGCTTTCGCAGGCCGTTGTGGCGGCAAAAAGCGCAAAACCCAATACTAAAAGACCTATTTTTTTCATTTTGATTTGTTTTTATTTTTTAAAAAGTAGCATTAACACCTGTCATGTAAATACGGGAAAGCGGGTAACGTCCTAAATCCATTCCGAAGTTTTTAAGACCCACCTCCGGATCCATTCCTGAATATTTTGTAATTGTAAACAGGTTTTGAGCAGAAATAAAGAATCTTAGTTTTGCTTTTCCGTTCAACCAGCTTTCTTTAACAGTATAACCAAGCGAAACGTTTTTCAGTCTTAAGAAAGAAGCATCTTCGATATAAAGATCTGAGATACGTCCGAAGTTATTGTTGTTATCTGTAGATGAAAGCACCGGAATATTGGTATTGGTATTGGTTGGCGACCAGGCATCTTTAGAATCAGCCAATAAGTTATATCCAGGGAAAGAAGCATTTAATCCTGTGTGTTTTACAGCATTGAAAACACTGTTTCCTGCAGCTCCGCTAAAGAAAATATTCATATCGAAACCTTTGTATCTGAAATTCGCATTTAAGCTGTACGTTGTTTTTGGAAAAGGGCTTCCCAATACAACCCTGTCATTGTTATTAATAACACCGTCTCCGTTTTCGTCTTTAAACTTAATATCACCTGCAACTGCATTTGGCTGATACTGAACGCCGTCTTTATTTACATACGCTTTTGCTTCGGCATCACTCTGAAACAATCCGTCTGAAGCATATCCGTAAAAAGCACCAACCGGACTTCCTACTTTATAGATATTTGCCAAAGGAAGGCTTCGTACTCTTGCTAAATCCAATGGTTCAAGTGCGCTTAAATCATCCTTAATCGAAACAATTTTATTACTTAGAAATCCTGCGTTTGCTGTTACGTCAAACTTAAATTCACCACGTGTTTTCTGATAGGTTAAACTCAATTCGATCCCTTTATTTTCAACATCACCTGAGTTTACGATTCGGCCCTCAGGAGTTCCTGAAACACCTGGAAGCTGGTCTTTAACCAACATGTCTTTGTTTGTTTTTACATACGCATCAACAGATCCTATTAAGCTGTTATTAAGCATAGTAAAATCTAAACCAATATTCGTCTGCTCAGAACTTTCCCATCTTAAATCAGGGTTAGATAATTCGCTTTCGGCATATCCGTAATTGATTGTTGGAACAGTTCCTATTAAAGCCTGAGTCTGAGATAACGGCACACTAAACTGGTACGGTCCAAGGTTTCCTAAGTTACCAATCTGACCCCAGCTGGCACGTAATTTTAAACTGCTGATAACAGGCTCGATTCCTTTCATGAAATTTTCTTCGGAAATTAACCATCCTGCCGAAACAGAAGGATATACTTTCCAGCGGTTTGCCGATAAAAGTTTTGACGTTCCGTCGCGGCGAACAATTCCTGATAACATGTATTTCTGACCAAAATCGTAGTTAAGTCTTCCTACATAAGAAGAAATAATTTCATCTGATGCACCTGTATCTCGCTGCTGGATTAATTTTGCATTCAGCAGATAACGCTGTGAAGGGTCTTCGTTGTCAAAACCGGTTCCTTCAATGGTATAAAATTCTTTTTTTGTTTCCTGAAAAGTATATCCGGCTAATGCTTTAAGATTGTGTTTTCCAAATGATTTTTCGTAAGAAACCGTCTGCTCGCTTAATAAATCTGTAATAGTCAGCGATTTTTGCGTTAAACGGTTAAAGTCGAATATTTTACCCGGTTCAGTAACTTTTACGGTAAAATCTTTTGCATTATCCTGAATTCTGGTATAACCCCAGTTTGATTTTATTTTTAATCCTTCAACGATTTCCCATTCAGCATACGGGTTAATCAATATTGTTGAAATAGGATTTCTGTTGTCTAATCTTTTTAAGTACGCCACCGGATTGATAACGTCTCCGTAAGATCCAATGTATTTTTCAGGAACTCCGCCAAAATGTCCTGAACCGTCTTCTCTGTAAATCGTGGCATTTGGCGGATAAAAAATCGCAGCCAAAATTGCTCCGGTATAACCATTTGCCGTATTAGCCGTCTGACCGTTTGTTAAAGAGTACGAAATGTTTTCTCCAACTGTAAAGTTTGGCGCCAGTTTAAAAGAGGAATTGGCTCTTACTGTATAGCGTTCTCCAAAAGTATTCAACAAAATACCTTCATTTTTTCTGTAACTTCCGGAAAGAAAGAAATTTGATTTTTCTGTTTTTCCGTTAACCGAAATAGATAAATCCTGAATTTCTCCTGTACGGAAAATTTCATCCATCCAGTTGGTTTTTGTTGTTCTTGCTGTTGGTTCAAATGCCGTATCAAAAGCAGGAATTCTTGGTAAACCTGCGTTGTCTCTTGCAATGTTCATAGCATCGGCATATTCTGCTGCATTTAAAACATCCAGTTTTTTAGCTACATTCTGAAAACCTCCCTGATAGTTTACATTCACGTTAATACGGTCTGAAACTCCTTTTTTAGAAGTAATTAAAATTACCCCTCCAGAAGCTCTCGCTCCATAAATCGCTGCCGAAGCCGCATCTTTCAAAACACTAATCGAAGCAATATCATTTGGGTTTATCGTATTTAATGAACCACTGTAGATAATTCCGTCTAATACGATAAGGGGTGTTTCGGCATTTAAAGATCCAATACCACGAATATTGATAGTTGGTGCAGCCGTTGGGTCTCCTCCATCGTTGATTACCGTAACACCGGCAACGGTTCCCTGTAATAATTCGGCAGCATTATTATAGGTTCTGCTTGATGTTTCTTTCATAGAAACAGATCCTACAGCCCCCAGAACTTCATTCTTTTTTACACTTCCGTATCCCATTACTACTACTTCCTGAAGCTGTTTTACATCAGCAGCCAGTTTTACAGAAATAGTTTGTGTGCTTGTTACTTTTACTTCCTGTGTTACATAGCCTACATACGAGAAAATAAGGGTTGCCTCAGGAGCATTGATTTCCATTTTAAAAGTTCCGTCGAAATCTGTTGCGGCAGTCGCGTTAGAACCTTTATCTTTAATCCCTACTCCCGGTAATGGCATATTATCATCGCCGCCGTAAACAGTACCTGAAATGATTATTTTATTCTGATCTGTATCAGCAACTTTTATATTTCTTTTGATGACAATATTATTGCTTACAATCTCATATTTAAGTACGCTGCCACAGATTTTATCCAAAGCCTGTTCAAGCGTTACGTTGCTTAGTTTTAAACTCAGTTTCTGAGCTGCGTTAATCTGGCTGCTTTCGTACATAAAATGCACGTCGACCTGATTTTCGATCTTTTGGAAAATGTTTTTTATACTTTCATTTTCAACTTTTAAAGTCACTCTTTTGTTAATGTCAACATTCCCGGCGTTTGCTGTCAGCGATGCAAAAAACAAAGCCATAAACAGGAACAATTTTGTCCCGAAAGTCTTTATGTTTTCACATTTTACGGCATACCGCATTTGTTTTTCATTCATAATTTTTAGTTTTAAGTTTTTCTTTTGATTATCTGGATTTCTACGTAGTTTTATTTTTGATTTTTTTTAAAGATTACTGAATTTTATATACGCCCGAGTCGAGTTTGTAATTGGCGTTGATGATGTTGCACACCAAAGCAATTACCTGATCTGCAGGAAGTTCTTTAAAATAGCCACTTATCTTTAAGTTGTTTAGATCTTTGTTTTTGATTTCGACAGCCACATTATAATTGCGGTTTATTGAGGCGACCACTTCCGGCAGAGGTGTTTCTTCGAAAACCATGATGTTTTTTCGCCATAACGAAATGGTATTCACCGGAATATCCTTAAAGGCCTGCAGTTTGTTGTCGTGTGATTTAAATATCACTTTCTGTCCCGGCGTTACGTAAACATTTTCTTCTGTAACCGTTGATTTTACATTTACCTTTCCGGTTAAAACCGAAACTTCCTGAGTGGTCTGATCCGGATACGCCTGAACATTAAAACTGGTTCCAAGAACTTTGGTATCCATTTTATTGGTATGAATAATAAACGGATGTTTTTTGTCTTTGGCTACATCAAAAAAAGCTTCTCCGGTTAGGTGTACTTCTCTGGTATCGCCTTTAAATTCTTTTGGATATTTTAAAACACTGCCGGCATTTAACCAGATTTGTGTTCCGTCGCTTAGTACTACTTTTTTATGTTCGCCCAGTTTTGCCGCATCTTGTATCGTCTCAACCGAATGCAATGACTGATAAAAAAATACCGATAAACCGGCCAATAAGGTTAAAGAGGCTGCAATGGCCCAGTTTTTATAATGAAGCGAAATAACGCTGTTTGTTTTCTTTATTTGTTTTAATTCCTTTTTCAGTTTTGAACGATCTGACTGAATCGTTTCCATAACATCAGAAACTTCATCGGTGCGATCGTACCATTTATTCCACATTTCTTGTCCTGTGGGCGAATATTTTCCTTCTAAAAAATGTTTAATTTCTTGCTTTAATTTTTCAGGCATTATAATTTCTTTATGTCTTTAATAGTATGTCTTGGGAATTGTCTTTTTGGGTAGGCGCGCGAGGTTACGCTTCTGTTAAGAAAAAAGTGCGCCTCTTCATTTTAATTTTACTTTAATTGAATTCGCCCAGATACGTGCGCATAAATTTGAGCGCATAGGTAATATGGTACTTTACAGTTTCGATTGAAACGTTTAGTTCCTCGGCAATTTCTTTATTGGTGTAATGTTTTACGCGGCTCAGGATAAAAACCTCTTTTGATTTTTTGGGAAGCAGCATTGCAGCCTGATCAACGGCCTTTTGCAGTTCATCATAATAAATAGATTCTTCTGTGGCATTGTGACTGGTAAAGGAAACGGTATTTTTATCTAAAACTTCCTGTATGTACTGATCTGTAACGGTGTGGGATTTTATATAATCCAGCGTCATATAACGCACGGATGTATAGATATAAGCCGCGAAGGTTTTTTGAATCGTTATGGTTTTGCGTCTCTCCCAAATACTGGCAAAAACTTCCTGAACAATTTCTTCTGAAACAGCCGTAGACTTCATCCTTAAATATACAAACCGAACAAGGGAATCTCTGTATCGGAAATATAACTCATCAAATGCTTTGTCTTTTCCTTGTTTTAATAAGTCAACAAGGGCTTCATCTGTAGAATTTTTATACATAACAATTCACTTTGTTTTTATTTGTCAGATAAAAAGTGTTTGGCCAGACACTAGGGAGAATTGTTTTTTGAGGATGTTTTTCAATTTTTAAAAATGACATATTTACGTTATTTCGTTTATAATATGTCTTCAAAATTAGAGATCAGGGTAGGTCAATTACGTTACCATTACATTAACAAAAGAACAGCAATACGAAACGTAATATTAACAATGAAAAGGTAATGTTACCGATTGGGTAAAAAGTAAGAATGTCCGGATTAAGAAGGGCTTAACCGGACATTTACTAAATTTAAAGGCGTGTAAAATTTTAAATCTGGCAGAGATTTTTATCTGTTTCGCAGGATTCTTTCCAGCGTTTTTCTTCTGCTGCCATAAGTTCTAATTTGGCTGTAATAAGTGCCAGACTGTTTTCGATTGAAACGCTTCCGTCTCGAAATTCCTTTTTATTGGAATCTTTCATGATTCTAAAAATAAACTCGCCTGTGCAGACATAATTGGAGGTTTCGTTAGATGATTTTATAACACGTTTTAGAGCTTCTCTTAACGAAATTTCAAAAGCAATGTTATCAAGATATACAATTCCGGTTTCCGAAATTCCTTTTTCAAATCTGTGGCCCCTGTATTCTAATAATTTAATAAGGGAATCCATAAACAGCAGGGCGCGGTTCATACTGGCATCAGAAACATTCAGATTCAGGATTTGATCTGAATCGATATCTGATTCTTTACCGGATATTTTTTGCTGCCAAAATTCATAAGAAGCCGCTATTACAGGATGCGGACTGGATAATTGTTGCGGTACTGTTAAAGGTGCTTTGGGATCGGCTTTTATGCTCTGTGTTAAATCTAATAAAGGAGTAGATTTTGATGAGGATCGAAGCTGCATTTCATACGTTTTTTTCAAAATTGCAATAGCATTGCTTCCGGCGTAGTCTCTGGAAAGTGCAGGTTTTTCTTTTCGCTTGTATTCAAGTGTAACCCAATGCCGGCTTCCGGGTAACGGAATCTGCATTTTTTCGCAGGCATTTTTGATTCCCATACTGGAAATTTCGTAATGCCGGGCAATTTGGATAATCGGAAATTTCCAGACTAAGTTGTAAAGTTCTGATCTGCTAAAAATAACTTTGTCCATAATAAGACAGTTATGATTTATAAATAATGAAAAATATATTTTAACACATAGGAACATTGGTTTGTGTATAGCAGCTTTGTTAAAGTTCAAAATTTTGACAAAGCTTTCGCATCAAATACGTGCAGCTATGTTTGTTTAGATAAATGAAATGCCTTTTTCTAAGATTCCAAATCTATGTTTCTATGTGTTAAAAATATTAAGCGGCGACTTTTCAAAGTTTCAAACTTTGAAAAAGCTTTCGCATCGAATGACTTGTATGCTCCTATGTGTTTAAAACAATTACGCTCAAAATCAAATTCACCATCAAAACAATCTGCTCTGATGGTGAATTATAAAATGTTACTCCGTTCCGCCCCCTAAGGCACGGTATAAGTTGATGGATGCATTTAACTTTTCGAGTTTTATAGTCACCACATCCAGTTCGTTTTGCAATGAACTGTTTTGTGCTGTAATAACTTCTAAATAATTTGCCATACCGCTTTTATATAAAAGTGAAGCATCGTTTGTGGCTTTTTCTAAAGAAGCTGCTTTTTCTTTCGCCAGAATAATGCGTTCGTCAGCATATTTGAGTCTTGACATGGCATCGTTTACTTCGCCAACTGCCGTAATAAAAGACTGTTTGAACTGCACAACTGCTTTCTCCTGTTCTAAAACGGCCACTTCATAAGATGTTCGTAATGCTTTCTTTCTGAAAATAGGCTGAGCCAGATTCGCCGCAATAGTTTTGGTTACTGATCCCGGGAAATCAAACCATTTGTCAAACTCAAATGAATTTACACCAATAGATGGATTCAAACTTAGTGTTGGGTACATGGCCGCTTTTGATAATCCTGTTTTGGCTGTTGCCGACATTACCGCATATTCGCTGGCTTTTACGTCTGGTCTTCGGCTCAAAAGTGAAACCGGAATTCCAACCGGAAGCGCAACATTTAGTTCGTCATCATTTAAATTTCCTGCACGTGCTATGCTGTCCGGATATTCGCCGCATAAAATCTGTAATGCATTTTCCTGAACTGCAATATTTGCTTTTGCTAAAGGCACTAACAATTCGGCGGTTTTCTTTTGAGCTTCGGTCTGACTTACTGCCAGTGAACTTACCGATCCTGAATTGTACTGCAGCTGCGTCATTTCTAACGTACTGTTACTTAATTCGATATTTTTCTCAGCAATTTTAAGCTGTTCATCCAATGCCAAAAGATTATAATATGCTTGTGCCACCTGAACAATAATGCGGGTTTTTAATGCCGAAAGATTTTCTTTTTGAGCAAAATAAGCAGCTTTTGCATCACGTTTCTGCATGGCAGCTTTTCCCCAGATATCCAGTTCCCAAGACAAACGAAGGTTTGCGCTGTAATCGTCCATATAATCTTTACCAATAAACTGCGCGCTTAAAGATCCGTTTAAGGAATTTTTAGACTGATACGAACGGCTTGCACCTGCATCAAAATCAAGTGTTGGCAGTAAGGATAATTTAGCTTGTTTGTAACTTAAATCCAGCTGCTCCATGCTTTTCATGGCAATAATTACCTCGTTGTTTTTAACAAGGGCTTTTTCGATTAAAGCCGCCAGCATTGGATCTTTATAATAGGTTTTCCAAGGAAGCAAAACCGTATCACCTGTTACCGAAACTTCTTCACGGAATTTTTCAGGTGATTGTAAATCTGTACGGGAATATTTTTTTCCTACCACGCACGACGTCATGATCGCTGCGGTAAGTGAAACCATTCCTATTTTATATAATGTTTTCATTATTATTCTTTAATAGTTTGAACCTGAACTCCGATTTTTTTCCTTGATACTTTTTCCTGTAAATACTGGAATACAATAAATAGTAACGGAATTACAAAAACACCCAGAACAACGCCGCTGAACATTCCCACTGCAGCGCTGACACTGATGGATCTGTTTCCGACAGCTGTTCCTCCCGAAGCAAACATTAACGGAATCATACCTACAATAAAGGCAAGTGACGTCATGATAATTGGTCGTAACCTTGATCTTGATCCTTCGATTGCGGCTTCGACAATCGTTAATCCGGCAAGACGTCGCTGCAAGGCAAATTCTACAATCAAAATCGCGTTCTTTGCCAGAAGTCCTACAAGCATGATTAATCCCACCTGAACGTAAATGTTGTTATCCAGACCCACGGCTTTAACTCCTGCAAATGCTCCTAAAATTCCGGTTGGAATAGAAAGCAGTACGGCAAGCGGCAATAAATAACTTTCGTATTGTGCGGCCAATAAGAAGAATACAAACAATAAACACAATCCGAAGATGGCAACGGTCTGGCTTCCTCCTGCTTTTTCTTCTAAACTCAAACCTGTCCATTCGTAACTATAATCAGACGGAAGTTTGTCTAACACCGTTTCTAAATTGGTCATAATTTGCCCGTTACTATAGCCCGGCAGTGCCATAGCCGTAATATTAACCGAATTGTAAAGGTTGTAACGGTTTACAGATTCGGGTCCGTACACTTTATGGAATTTCACGATCGATTTTACCGGAACCATCTGCATATCGGCATTTCTTACGAAAATTTCATTAAACGCATCTTCATCCATTCTAAAAATTCCATCGGCTTTTACATTCACTCTGTAAAATTTACCAAACCTAGAAAAGTCAGCCGACTGATCTCCCGCAAAATACGTCTGGATATTTCCTAAAAGTTCTTTTATATTCACTCCCATCTGGCGGGCCTTGTCTTCATCTACTTCTAATTCCAATTGCGGATAATCGGCTCTGAAAGTAGTATAGGCATACTGAACTCCAGGCTGCTGCATAATCTGCCCGATTACTTTATCTGACATGGCTTTTAAAGTCTCCGGACTTCTCGACATTCTGTCCTGTAATACAATTTCGGCACCACTTGTTACACCAAAACCTTCTACCGGAGGCATTCTGAAAACCATAATCTGACCTTCTTTAATACCAGCCAGTTTACCGTTTACGATATTCATGATTTCCTCAATATCTTTAACTGCTCCTCTGTCTTTCTTAGGTTTTAGTTTTATAAATCCTAATCCGTAAGCAGGGCTGGCACTATTACTCAAGATATTAAATCCTGTAATACTCGTATTCACATCGATAGCTTCTATAGGAGCCAGTTCTTTTTCTAATTTCTCAATTACAGCGGTTGTTCTGTCAAGAGCTGTTCCGGGCGGCATAGACAAACTGTACACCATGAATCCGTCATCTTCCAGAGGTACAAAACTTTTTGGTGTCGACATCATCATGTACACCGCAAAAGCTGTAATTCCGGTAACTACTCCTGCTGCAATCCATTTTCTTCCAATTAAGAAACGAACTCCTTTAATATATCTTCCCGTTAAATTTTCGAAACTTGAATTAAATCCAATAAAAAAGCGCTCTTTAAAAGTTGTTTTTTCCTGATGTTCGCCGTCTTTACTTCCGTGGTTTTTCAATAAAAGGGCACACAATGCAGGCGTAAGCGTTAAGGCATTTACGGCCGAAATGATAATCGCAATAGCCAGTGTATAAGCAAACTGCTTATAGAAAATCCCCGAAGATCCTGTCATGAAACCAATCGGGATAAATACCGCCGACATAACCAGGGTAATCGAAATTACGGCTCCTGTAATTTCTGCCATAGCGCCGTGTGTGGCATCTTTAGCCGAAATTTCATGATCTTCTTCCATTTTACTGTGAACGGCTTCGACAACGACAATTGCATCATCGACCACAATCCCAATTGCTAATACTAAGGCAAAAAGCGTCAGGATGTTAATCGTAAACCCGAAAACCAAAAGGAAGAAAAACGTTCCTACAATCGCTACTGGTACTGCAATAGCCGGAATTATCGTTGATCGAATGTCTTGAAGGAAAATAAATACCACGATAAATACCAGAATAAATGCTTCAAACAAAGTCGATTTTACCTGACCTGTTGCTTCATCAAGTCTTTCTTTGGTACTCATTACGTTTACGTATTTAATACCCGGAGGGAAAGATTTTGAAAGTCTTTCTACTTCTTTATTAATTCCGATTTCGATGTCGTTGGCGTTTGAACCCGAAGTTTGTAAAATCGCCATCGTAACTGCATTTTTACTGTTCGATTTATTATCACCGCTGTACGAAATAGAACCAAATTCGACTCTGGCTACGTCTTTAAGCCTCAAAACATTACTTCCGTTGTTTTTAACGACAATATTTTCATATTGTTCCGGTTTGTTCTTTTTTCCTTTGTATCGGATTACATATTCTAAAGCGGCCGAAGATTCTTCTCCCAGTTTCCCCGGAGCCGATTCTAAACTCTGCTCCGCAATTGCCTGCGTTACATCTGAAGGCACCAAACCTGCATTGGCCATTTTTCGCGGATCCAGCCAGACTCTCATCGAGTAATCTTTTTGTCCGAAAATCTGAACCTGTCCCACCCCTGGAACACGTTTCATTTGAGGCACTAAGTTGATATTGGCATAATTCTGCAAAAATAACTCGTCGTATTTGCTATTATCATCTGTATACAAGTTGAAAATAACAATCATACTATTTTGCTGTTTAGAAGTCGTTAATCCCATTCGGATCACTTCCTGCGGCAGTTTAGGAGTCGCCTGCTGTACCCTGTTTTGTACGTTTACGGCAGCCTGATCCGGATCTACTCCCTGCTTGAATATAACGCTGATCGAGAACGACCCGTCATTACTGGCAGTAGATTTAATGTACTGCATATTTTCAACTCCGTTGATCTGTTCTTCTAATGGTGTTACTACCGAACGAATAACGGTTTCACTGTTTCCTCCCGGATACGAACCGCTTACCATAACCGTTGGCGGCGAAATATCTGGAAATCTCGTTACAGATAATCGGGTAAGACCTATAATCCCCAAGATCACCAGTACAATGGAGATAACCGTGGCCAATACCGGCCTGTCTATTATTTTCTTTAACATGGAAATGTTATTTTATATTAAATCAAAGTTTATTTACCGCTTATTTTTTTGCAGCGATTTTTGGAACTACTTCCATACTATCGTAAAGTACATCGATAGAATTCAGGGCTACTTTGTCTCCCGGTTTTAAACCAGCTTTTACAAAATAATCTGTTCCGGCACTTCCTGCAATTTCGATAGGAACCATGGCTACTTTATTGCCTTCTTTTAAAACAAAAACAAAAAATTTATCCTGAATGTCTTTTACACTTGCCATTGGGATTGTAATTACAGATGATAAACTTTTGTTGAGAATAATTCTGGCCGAACCGCCTGAACGTAATTGTTTTTTCGGGTTCGGGAAAGTAGCTTTTAAAGCGATTGTTCCGGTTGCACGATCGATATTTCCACTGGCAACTTCCAGTTTTCCTTTATGTTCGTATACGCTGTCATCCGCCATTATTAAACTTACGGTCTGATTCGACTTTGCATCTTTTGAAAAAGCTAAATAATCGGCTTCTGTAAGTGAGAAATAAACAAATACGTTATTAATTTCAGATAAAACGGTTAATGGAACAGCATCTGTTGGTGTTACTAAATTTCCCACACGATTTGGAATACGGCTGATATACCCGCTTACCGGTGCTTTAATCAAAGAGAAATCTGAATTAATTTGTGAAGATCCTAAAGCGGCTTTTGCCTGCGCAACCTGTGCTGTAGCGGCTTCGTAATTGGCTTGTGCTGTTTTTAACTGCATGTCTGAAAAAACTTTTCCTTCTACTAGCGGTTTGATTTTTTCTACTTCCAGTTTCGCATTGGCCTGATTTGCCAAAGCGCTTTTATATGCGGCACGGCTGTTGTTTACCTGCTCGGCATACACATCGCCCTTAATTTTAAACAAAGACTGCCCTTTGTTTACATAATCTCCTTCTTTTACATAAATGGCTTCAAGGTAACCTGATACCTGCGCTTTTATGTCAACATTAACAGTTCCTTCTACTGTTCCCGGATATTTTTTTTCTACTTCTCCTGTCTCTGAATTAGTCTGTAAAAAATCTACTTCCGGTTTTGGAGGTGCCATTTGTGCATCTGCTCCGCTTTTTCCGCATGAAGAAAAAAGAATCACTATCAATAAAACTGCAATACTGCTGAATGCCCTGCAATTTTGAAAAAACTGTTTTGTCATTTTACTTTCGTTTTTAATAAGTACATCGAATTTGACGGCAAAATAACAGCTCAAAAGGGCTTTTTTAAGGTAGAATTTTACCCAAACGTAATTTTTCGACACCGAAACGGATGGGATTTGTTATGCTGCAAAGACGCTGAAGCACGAAGGTTTTTTACTGCCTCGAATTCGCGAATTTTCTCTAATTAAATTTTCTTGTTTAGAAATGCCGGAGCGACACAATTTCTTGGTTTTTTACAGCTAAAACGTAACGTTTATCATTGCGATAAAGAATAAATCGCATAAAAATCTCTAATCTTTATAGAATTACGCGTGTGATTTCTCCTTCGTCGAAATGACAAAAATGAGGAAAAGAACTCATAATGTATGAGCGAAAATTTGTGTAATTCGCAGCTAAAACTATACAGCAGAAAAAACTCAGAATCTCAGCATCTCAGAAACTTAGAATCTTTATCGATCCATCCACTGCTTAAAAAAAGGTGCTTTTTCACGGCTGATTATGACCTCTCTTTCAAGATCCAGTTTTAATTGTATTTTTAGTTTTGCGTTAAAGTAGTTCGCAATAGATTTGATGCTTTCGGCGCGGATGAAGAATTGCCTGTTAGCGCGGAAGAATACATTAGGATCAAGCTCTTGTTCAAGCTCTTCCATGGTTTGGGGAATCGAAATAATAACACCTGATTTCAGGAATAAATTACTCGTTTTAAATTCAGAATACACAAAATCAATATCGGCAACATCGACACTTTTGTAGCCGTCGCGGTATGTTACCAAAAAACGAAGACGGTAAACGGGTTTCTGAATCAGTTCTTTTAGAATTCCAGCTATATTGTTGACATTACTGTCGGTTTTATTGAGAGATTTGAACTTGGTTAAGGCATGTTCCAGTTCGTTTTTTTCGATGGGTTTCATCAGGTAATCGATGCTGTTTACCTTAAAAGCACGAATTGCATATTCGTCATACGCCGTTGTAAAGATAACCGGACATGTGATTTCGACTTCATCAAAAATAGAAAAACTCAGTCCATCGGCCAGACGAATATCCATTGTAATTAAGTCCGGACAAGGATTGGATTGCAGCCAGGAAACGGTATCGACCACTGTGTCTATAATACCCAAAATCTGGCAGTCGGGTTCTAGTTCTTCCAAAAGTCTTTTTAAACGGCTGGCGTTTATACTTTCATCTTCTACAATTAAAATTTTCATAGCTTTTTAAATTAATGGCAGACGTGCGTAATAATATCCATGCGATTCACAAAAAACTGGCATTCGGTCACATAATATCTTATATCGAAATTCTATATTTTTATTTCCAATTCCGGTCGAAACCAGACTTTTTCCTGCTGTAGGCTGCAGGTTATTTCTAACAATTATATCTCCAAGATCGCAATAAACAGAAATAGTAAGCGGATTTGACAAGGTTGCCATATTGTGTTTTATGGCATTTTCTACCAATAACTGCAAAGTTAAAGGCGGTAAATGAAGCTGCAAACAGGAATTGTCTATTTTAATTATAAGATCGACTTTTTCGCCCAGCCTTTTCTTCAGTAAATAAAAATAAGCGTTCAGGAATTCGATTTCTTCTTTTACCGTAATGGTATCTTTATTCGTATTGGAAATCATATAACGATACACTCTGGTAATATTTTCAAGAAATGAAGCTGCCTGCTGGGGATCTTCGTAAATTAATTCTGTGAGTGTGCTGAAATTATTAAAAATAAAATGAGGATCTAACTGCAGTTTCAAAGATTCCAGTTCAGATCTAGTTACGGCTTCCTGAAGTTCTGATGCTTTAATTCGGAGTTCGGCTGTTTCTTCGGAGTTTACCCGCCATCTGTTCAATAAAAATATTCCGGTATGAATGGCGCTTATCAAAAGCGAAATAATAGCGGCCATAACCTTAGACTGCCAGATCGTAACGAGATCATTTTCTTCTAAAGCTGTACAGGGATAAAAATAGTCCCATACGCTTGAAAAAATAAAGTTTAAGAGAATATTCCCGGCAATCAGACATATAAATTGTGCAATTGCCCTAAATACAGGATTGTGCTCCCATCTAATATAATAATTCAGTTTCCTGCCTACAAAAAGTGTCAGCTCCGTCAGAATTGCACAATATATCAAAATGATCAGGATATCGAAAGTCTGATCGATATCAAGCAGGCTTTCTTCTTCAAAATTTCGATAGGGATTCAGCCAGTAATATGAAGAAAGGTATACTAAAAAAACAGCCGGAATTACTATAACCCTATAGTATCTATAGAAAAAATTCTTTCCGGAACGTGCTGTTTTATTTTGAATGCCTAACCTCATTTACTGATACTTATATGGATAAAATGCTAAAATTGTATTTTAAATATGATGTGTTCTAAAATTGAAAAAAATGTATTTGCAAAAATTATTATACTGTTAAAACACTTTTTTTTCGAACATTGGCCCTAAAAGATTTTGTCGTTTTATCATCTCGCATAATTCCCCATTTTAAACAGGTCGCTCCCCACGAAAATCCGGCACCAAAAGTGGTAATAAGCAGATTCTGGCCTTCTTTGAAATCTTCTCTGAAATCCCATAAACAAAGCGGAATAGTAGCCGATGTGGTGTTGCCGTAACGTTCGATATTTACTTTTACTTTTTCAGAATCAATATTCAGGCTCTCACCTACTGCATTGATAATTCGCAGATTAGCCTGATGCGGAATTACCCAGTCGATTTCGTCTGTATCCAATTCGTTTTTAGCCAGAACGTCCTGTGAAACCTGACTCATAGAAGCCACTGCTTTTTTAAATACAAAAGATCCTTCTTGTTTTAAAAAATGACTACGGTGCAGAATGCTCTGCATACTTGCCGGTGTTTTGGAACCTCCCGCAGGCACCAGCAAAGAGGATGTACCACTTCCGTCTGTTCTCAGAATGCTTTTCATCAACCCATAATTCGATTCTGTTTTTTCTAATAAAACTGCTCCCGCCCCGTCTCCAAAAAGAATACAGGTGTTGCGGTCTTCATAATCTACAATCGAACTCATTTTATCGGCACCCACTACTATTATTTTTTCATAACGACCGCTTTCGATCATGCTTGCCGCTGTTTCGAGTGCATATAAAAACCCGCTGCAGGCTGCGTTAAGATCTACTCCAAAAGCATTTGTAAGGCCGCTTTTTTCGCATACTTTGCTGGCAGTTGGCGACAAAATATGATCCGGCGTTGCAGTTGCCAGCACAAGGGCTTCAATTTCTTTACGGTCGACATTATAGTTTTCAAGAAGATTCTCTATGGCGGCACTGGCAAGATCAGAGGTTGCAGTATCGTCATCAGCAATTCTTCGTTCTTTAATACCTGTACGTTTTTCGATCCACTCTTCGGATGTGTCTACTGTTTCAGAAATCTTTTTATTATCGAGGATAGCTGGCGGAACAAAACCGCCGATTGCTGTTATAACTGCGTTCATGTTTGTTTGTTTTTTATTTTCTTTTCCTTCTTTCAGTTCAAAACTGACTCTATAAATAAATGCTCTTTACTCTTTTTTTATTGGGTTTTCTAAACGATTCAAAATAATGCAGCGCCGTATTTAAAAAAGCGGCACCGGGGAAAACCAGCAATAATCCTGAAGCTGTAATAATAGCTCCCATTAGAAACAAATCCCACAAAGAATCTGTATGCAGACTTACCGAATACACGAAAAGCGAGAGGAAAAACGTACTAACTATAACCGAGCCCAAAATCAGGTACAATGTTTTGGCATTGGCATTTAATACCGCGTCCTGAATCTTGAAATTATTTTTATAATAGCGCCATGCTGTATTACTTTGAAGATAGCCTGCTGTAATTGCAGCTGTCATGCTGACGAAAAAACTGATGTGCATAATATCTTCAGAATCCCATTTTATGAGTTTAAAAACATCTGTAAGAACCAGGTAATTAAACACAATTGATAATACGGGCGCCAAAGCAAGAATATAACTTTGATAGCGTATGACAACAAACAAGAAATATACAATTGAGACAATTATAAAATAAAACGGTTCCGTATTTCCCACAATACTCCAAATCGTAAAAACCGCTGCAAAGATAGTGATCAAAGTGCTTATTTTTTTATTTGTTACCGCAGGACTTACAATCCAGACGGCATATGCAATGTTTTTTTCGATTATTTCGTTGAACCTAAGAAGTTTATTTTCTGTAAAAGAAAGTGTTAAATCGTCCTGAGGCCGCTCTTCCTTAAGATGTCCAAGCCAGAAAAAAGAACAAACCGGAAGCATTGTAAAAGCGGTAATAACCGAAATAGAAGCGCCTGCAAAAAACGTCCACACAAAATATTTAAACGGAACCGGTAAAAAATCAGGATCTGACTGAGACTGTGAATACGACCAGAAAAGCAAAAGAAGAACAGCAAGAAAAGAAAGCAGAATAGTCCAAAAATTCATTTTTAAAGCCATTACAACGGCCTGCCTGGCATTGGTGTCCGAAGGTTTTTTATATTGGTAAACGGAACTCAACAATATGGTATTAATAAACAATGAAAAACTTAAACTGATAATTATGGCTGCTGTACGTAACGATGAATTTTGTACTTCGAACAAATCAATAAAAAAAAGTATTCCAAACATTACATTAACTGAGCAGCCAATACTTATCAGGACGGATATGCTGTTTTTAAGAAAAACATAACTAACTGTAAATAAAACAATAAACAAAAACAGCAATTCATACATATCAAATTTATGCAAAGTCTCCTCCATTCTTACCCACGACAGACAGCCTGCAATAAAAAAAAATGCAGGAAGAATCGTAAGCATTACCGCTGTATTATAAAAATTGGTTTTCATAACCTGTTTATGTTTTTATTAATGATTATATTTTAGACTATTTGCAATCTAACTTATAACAAAATTAATAATTAGGAAATGATAATAACGGAATATCAAGACCGGCTGCCATAATTCTCGTTTTACTTTTGTGTACAAGAGAATCCCAGAAACCGTATTTTTGAGGAACCATTACCAGAATATCGGCTTCGTAATTTTTAATTTCTTTTTTGATTTCGTTAATTACAGCATTTGAACGTACGGTTTTATAAAGATATTTTACGGCTTCAAATTCTTTTTCAATCGTTGAATTCAGAAGCATTTTGCTCTGTTCTTCTTTTAGGTCATCCAGTTTGGCATCTACACTGAAAAATTCAATTTCGGCTCCAAGACTTCCAATAACGCCCTTGATCCAGTTAAATCTTTTGATAAAAGACAAACTCAGTGTATCGCAGGCATATAATATTTTAGATACGCTTGTAAAACGCGCATTTTGAGGTACTGCCAATACCGGAATATTTAGATTTTTTATGACAGATGTGGTTGAATTACCCAATAATTCCTGCTCAAAAGAACGTTCTGCCATTCCCATTACCACAAGATCTGCTCCTGTATTACTCAGTATAGATGAAAGCTCATCTTCCAGAAACGAATAGGTACAAAAAGAATCTACTTCAATTTTAAACAAATCTGCTATTTCTGTACCCAGAATACTAAGCCGTGTTGTGGCTTTTTCGATTTGTTTCTGCATCGTTTCTGCAGTAATAAGTGAGTTGGCACTGTGAACGCTTAAAGAAAAAGAATTAAATAAAACAAGTTTTGCTCCTGTTGCTTTTGCAAGTCCTGCGGCATACGTAACCGCATTGTTTGCTATAGGCGAAAAATTAGTAGCAGCAATGATAGTAAGTGGTGTTGTCATAAAAATGTTATTAGCAATTATTCCGGCAAAATTGGCTAATAAAAGTCTTACCAATATTTTTTAGTAACCGAATAATCATTTTTTGTGACCCAACCGTAAAATTTCGTTCCTGAAAAAATGAGCATCAAAACTTATAAGTTTATCTTGGGAAGACTTTATTTTGTTACGTTTCCTTAAAACCTCCAAAATTCATTTTCATCGATAAAAAACCCATTCTCATCGGCAGATTTTTTAAATGGGTTTTAAGGCAGATACTTTTGGCATATAAATTTAAAAATATGTCATTACTCACACCTTTTATCTGGATCTTATTACTTCTTCCGTTTATTAGTTTAGCTTTTATCAATACCAAAAAGGCAAACCCAAAATACCTTCTGTATTTTCTATTGTATTTTTTAGCAGATTCTTATATTCAGATAGCAAGTCACCACTATATTTCGCTGGATTTTATGGGATTAAAATTTGCCTGGGCCGGAAAATTTATAAGCCTTATTTTAGCTCTCACGATTATTTTTTCGGTTACAAAAAAAGAAAGACATCAAATTGGTTTTACTACACAAACCAATTTGCGAAAACAGCTGCAATTTGGTATTCTCGTTTTCCTTGGTTTCCTCATTTTTGATTTTGTTTTTAAGATGATTTTATTTCCAAAAGGCGCTGCTTTCGATTTAGAAACCTTTGCTTTTCAGGCGTCAATGCCGGGTTTAACAGAAGAACTCGCTTTCAGGGGAATTGGTTTCTGGCTTCTGGACAAAGCTTTTGAACCAAAATGGAACTGGAAAGGAATCCGTTTTGGCTGGGGATTTTGCATTATCACTATCTTATTTGCCGTGGCGCACGGAGCCATTTTAACTCCGGATCATCAGTTTAAATTTGATATAATAACCATTATGTATCTTACTGTAATTTCGTCTTTGAGTATGGGAATTCTTCGCAAGTTTTCCGGCTCTCTTATTTTCCCGGTTATCGGGCACAATTGTATTAATGTCATGAATGCCATAATTCGAATATTATAAAAAAATGAAGAAGCAGATTTCAAAAAAACTATCTTTGAAATCTGCTTTACAGAACCCGATATGCCCGAAAAAAAGATCTTCGCCAATAATTTAGCACAACAAATAGCTGCTTTCAATTTCGATCAGTTTTATACCAGACGAAACCGGATATTACTGCATTTAACAATGTGGTTTGGTTTTTCTTTTTTACTGTTTCAGAGTTATGTTTTGGCGTATATGCTTTCGTATCAAAACGCGCTTATTCTGACCATTCGAATGACAACTGTAAATGCGATTGTGTTCTATTTATTTTTCTATTTATTTCTACCAAAAGTATTTTCAGGAAACGGTTTCAGAATCATTCTTCTATTACTGTTTACGTTCCCAATCTGCATTTTTATCTGGGTTGCTATAACTTATTTTATATCACTACTATATCATTATCTTGGTTTCGAAATACCAAACGGAGAATTAAAAGGTGCAATAAAAATGGCTGCAGACCAGACATTTGCTCAGGCACTATCTATTAAACGTCTTATTTCACAGGCTTTTATAGTGATTTCCATCCTCTCGCCTTTCTTCTTTGTCAAGATACTTTTTGAAATTTCAAGGCTTTACAACAAGACACTAAACATTCAGAATCAAAAAGCGGCTTTGGAAATTCAGAATATCAATATCGAGAAGCAGTTTTTAACCGCACAGCTCAATCCGCATTTTCTTTTTAATACGCTCAATAATCTTTATGGACTTTCACTCAAAAAGGATGATCTGGCCCCGGAAGTTATTCTGAATCTTTCGGATATTATGAGTTATACTTTGTATGAATCCGGCAATGAAAAAGTTTCATTAGAGAAAGAACTCGATTTCATTAAAAATTATATCGAACTCGAAAAAATGCGTTATCCGGCTCAAACAAACATTCGGTACAATATCGCATCAGGAAGCAGTTTGTTCGGGCATTTTGTACCACCTTTGTTAACTTTTACTTTTATAGAAAACGCTTTTAAATACGGTTTAAAAAGTAATCACGAACATTTTATATTTTTGGAAATAAAAGTCGAAAACAATCAATTTGTTTTTCTTCTTGAAAATGATAAAGATAAAGAAGAAATTCAAAAAGAATTTGGCGGAATCGGGATTGCAAATGCAATAAAAAGACTCCAGCTTTTATATCCTGAAAAACACGAAATTCACATCGATAATCTTGAATCCAAATTTAGGGTGGCATTAAAAATAGATTTATAAATAAATGGAAAAACTAAGCTGTATTGTAATTGATGATGAACCCATTGGAAGAGAAGTTATCGAAACTTTTGTAAAAGATATTTCGTTTCTAAACCTTTCGGCTTCATTTGGAGATCCGGTCGAAGCGCTGAGTTATTTACAGGAAAATCCGGTTGATTTGGTTTTCAGCGATATCCAGATGCCTAAAATCAACGGAATGGAATTGGTACGTTCGCTTACAAAGCCGCCGTTAATCATTTTTATTACAGCGCACCGCGATTTTGCTTTGGATGGTTTTGACGAAGGCGTAACTGATTATCTAATAAAACCTGTTCGTTTTGACCGTTTCATAAAAGCCGTAAACCGAGCCAGAGAACGTATTTCAATAAAACAAACTCCGACCGAAAGTCAAGCTCCAGCTGATAAAATATTTATTAAATCAGAAGGAAAACTGGTTCGTATTTTACTTAAAGAAATTATTTACGTAGAAGCTCAGGGCGATTATCTTAAAATCGTTCTCCCTTCTGCCGAATATACAACACAGCTGACTTTAAAATCGATGGATGAAATTCTCGATCAGCAGACTTTCTTTCGCGTGCAGCGTTCTTTTATATTAAATCTTGAATCAGTAAAAAGCATCAACGGAAACAGAGTGGAACTAGTAAACGGAAAAACCATTTCGATTGCTTTAAACAAAAAAGAAGAACTTTTTAATCTGCTGGGAATTAAATAATTTTTATTTCATTTAATATCCCTATAGAAACTTTTCATCTTAAAAATGAAGGTTTTAGATTATATTCTAAATAAAAAACCGGATTTCATTTAAACTGCAAAAGCTTTTCATAATTCCCATATACGCAATAAATAGCACAATTACCTGTTATAAAAAGAAGACGTAAAATGTGTTAAAATTATTTATTACTTAGTAGACAAATATGAAAAAAATAGTATTTTCAATTCTCATAACCGCTCTTTCTGTTCAGGCATATTCACAGGGTGAAATTAACGGAAAATACAAAGAGGTAAAACCTAAAACACCTCAAAGCCAAGAAGTAACACCGCCAAAAGAAACACCGCCGCCATCAGACCCAACACTTCCAAAAGATCCGGTTGTGCTAAAAATTAATCCTGAAGAACTTTTTAAAAACAATGCTTTTTATAAAAGAGAAGCCAACGTTGAAGGGATCTTTTACAGACGAAATGAATATCTGGGTGGTTACATTACCAACTCCTCTACTTCGACAGTTCGTTATCGAGATGCCGCTTTTGTCGACGGCGATAAAATCAGAGTATGGTTAAACGAAAAAGTGATTGAACCGGAAGTAAACCTGGTTGGAGAATTTCAGGGTTTTAAAATTACTCTCGAAAAAGGTATGAACAAAATTGATTTTGAAGCATTGAACGAAGGTTCAGCTTCGCCAAATACAGCAGAATTTCAGGTATTTGATGATAACGGAAAAGTTGTTAAAGCCAGCCAGTGGAATGTAGGAACAGGATATAAAGCCACTATTATTTTATACAAAGAGTAATTTTCTGTGTAAAAAGTATATCACTCAAAAAGTTTTTCACACAGATCTAATGTGATTTTAGCAGATTAAAATAGATTCTTATTTTCCGGATTGAATAATTTAGTCTGTAGACATCTGCTTTGATCTATTTAAATCTGCGTGAAAAATTAATAACCAAAGTTTTATTACAGATCTAAAACACTCCATAATTAAATATGTAAAAATCAACTTCTAACGTTATCATATTCTTATTTTTTTGCAGTTTTTAAGAAATTTTAAGAAACGTTACTTTTCAAATTACTATATTTGGCGCATTATCAATACTTATAAGCCTGTTTTTTAAACTAAAAAAAATATAATTTCTGCTGTGCTGTAAATGAAATCTGTCAAGTTCATATATATCGTTTTGCTATCGCTGCTTTCTTTTTTCAGAGGCACCGAAACGCATAAACAGACTGCACATTTCAACAACTGCATTATTCTTGACAGTGTTGCTGCAGATGATACTTTACTTTTCTCTTCAGATTTTTCTTCATCTCAAAATCTTGAAGTCCAGTGCATCGTTAAAAAGAAAATAAAATGCCGTGCCACTACTTTAGAACAAAGTACGGTCAGGGTTCCTTATTTTAGCAACTTAGTAAACTTTAAGCTGTATAAAAAAAGCTTAATTTATGGTATAGCCTCTATATATCAGGTTCAAAGACATACCCATCTTCACTTATACCAATTATTCTAGATTTCAGAATCACGTTGTTTTTATATTTTCCGGAAGTTCTTCGGCTTAATATGTCATGTATTTATGGCATATTAAACTGTTTCTGCATATATAAAAATATCCCAAAGGATTTTTCTTAAAAAAGAAATTCCTAAAAAATTCCCATTTCATACATTAAATTTAACCCAAAACTTCCTATAATATTATACGGAAGAGCATCTATTTATAATTTTTTTTAAAACCTAATTCATGAGTATTTATAAAAATCAATTTCTCCTGTACACTGCATCACTCTTGTTTTTAGTCTCGTGCGGAGACAAATCCAAAAAAAATTCCAACAACATCAAAACGCTTCCTGTCTATAAAGTAACCCTAAAAGACACTATTGTTTCGAACAAGTTTGTTGCTGACGTACATGCTAAAAGTAATGTAGAAATTCATGTTCGCATTCCCGGTCTGCTGGATAAAGTTTATGTAAGTGAAGGGCAAAAGGTAAAAAAAGGACAAATTCTTTTTAAAATAAGCGATGTTGAACTTCAGATTCAGCTCCTAAAAGCCGAAGCCGTTTTTAAAAGCGCAAAAGCCGATTTAAGAATAGCAACTGTTGAACTGGAACAAGCCCAGACTCTTTTTAATAAAAAAGTAATTGCCGATAAAGAATTAGAATTATCCAAAGCAAAATATGAAGCCGCTTCTGCAAAAGTAGCCCACGCCTCTGCAGAAAAAAAAGCAATTGACCAGCAAATTGGTTTTACCACCCTTCGTGCACCGTTTGACGGAACAATTGACCGTATTCCGTTTAAAGAAGGAAGCTTGGTTGAAAATGGTTCATTACTAACGACGGTTTCGCAATTAGATTACATTTATGCTTATTTCTCTATTCCGGAAAACACCTATTTCCAAATGATGGAGGACAAAACCTTAAACACTCAGGGCGATATTAAACTGATATTGCCAAACGGAATGATTTACGATAAAAAAGGAGAGTTAAGAACGGCTGACGGAGAAATCGACAGACAAACCGGATCTATTCAGTACAAAGCAAAATTCGAAAATCCGCAGGGATTTATCAAACACGGAACATCAGGAAAACTGATTATTTCTGAACCAAAAACCAATGCCATATTAATTCCTCAAAAAGCAGTTTTTTCTATTCAGGACAAACAATATGTTTTTAAGGTACAAAAAGACGGTGTAGTTAAAATGACCAATGTTACAATTGGAACCACACTTGATGATGTTTACATCCTAAACGATGGTTTGAAAAGAGACGACCTGATTGTTCAGGAAGGCACTCAGTCATTGAGAGACGGAGATAAAATCAAGATTAAACAAATGTAGGTTTAAACCAATTACAAGTTATTTTATTATTTACCTAAAAAAAACAGAATGATAGAGTTATTTATCAAAAGAAAAATATTGTCATTAATCATCTCGGTAATGATCGTTCTTTTGGGATTACTGGCGTTATTCCAGCTTCCCATAACCCAATTCCCGGATATTGTACCACCATCTGTAACCGTTACAGCAAAATATACAGGAGCAAACGCAGAGGTTTCTGCCAATGCCGTTGCACTTCCGCTGGAAAGAGCCATCAACGGGGTTCCCGGCATGACGTATATGTCAACCGTAACTTCAAATGATGGTTTAACCCTAATTCAGGTTTTCTTTGAAGTAGGAACAGATCCCGATCTGGCCGCAGTAAACGTTCAGAACAGGGTAACAACGATTCTGGATGAGCTTCCGGAAGAAGTTATCCGTGCCGGGGTAACCACCGAAAAAGAGGTAAACAGTATGTTAATGTACCTCAACATTACCAGTACAGATAAAACTCAGGATGAGCAGTTTATCTTTAACTTTACCGATATCAACATTCTTCAGGAATTAAAACGTATTGATGGTGTAGGACGTGCGGAAATCATGGGACAGAAAGAATATTCGATGCGTGTCTGGCTGGACCCGCAAAAGATGCTTTCGTATAATATTTCGGCAAATGAAGTCATCAATTCACTTCAAAAACAAAACATTTCGGCAGCACCCGGTAAAGTGGGTGAAGGATCCGGACAAATGAACAACCAGCTGCAATATGTTATCAAGTACGGCGGAAAATTCTTTGAACCTTCTCAGTATGAAGAAATTCCGTTAAGAGCCAATCCAGACGGAACGATTTTGAGATTAGAAGACATTTCGAAAATCGAATTTGGCGCAATGAGTTACGGAATGGTTTCTAAAACCGATGGAAAACCATCTGCATCAATCATGCTGAAACAGCGTCCGGGCTCAAATGCTTCGGAAGTAATTGCCAGCGTAAAAGAAAAAATGACCGAACTGAAAGGCACTTCTTTCCCTCCGGGAATGGAATTTAATATTGCTTATGACGTTTCACGCTTCCTTGACGCTTCTATTCATGAGGTTTTAAGAACCCTTGTCGAAGCCTTTATTTTAGTGGCTTTTGTAGTTTTCATCTTCCTGCAGGACTGGCGTTCTACTTTGATTCCGGTACTGGCTGTTCCTGTTGCACTTATTGGTTCGTTTACTTTTATGTCGATGATGGGATTCTCTATCAACTTATTAACGCTTTTTGCATTAGTACTTTCGATTGGTATTGTGGTCGATAACGCAATTGTCGTCGTCGAGGCCGTTCACGTAAAAATCTCCGAAGAACATATGTCACCAATGGACGCGACCATTAGCGCCATGAAAGAAATTACCGGTGCCGTAATTGCAATTACGATTGTAATGGCAGCTGTATTTATTCCCGTTGCCTTTTTGAGCGGACCTGTCGGGGTTTTCTACAGGCAGTTCTCGCTGACAATGGCAATTAGTATTGTAATTTCGGGAGTAAATGCACTTACCCTTACTCCTGCCCTTTGCGCTATTATGCTGAAAGCGCATGATCCTAATAAAGAGAAAAAATCACTTTTAGATCGTTTCTTTCACAGATTCAACAATTGGTTTGATAACATCACGTCAAAATACATCAAAGTATTGGTAAAATTTGCTGACCGCAACACCGTTACTATTGGATTACTAGTATTGTTCTGCATTTTAACATGGGGAACAACCAAATTTTTAGCATCAGGATTTATTCCTACCGAAGATCAGGGAATGGTTTACGTTAGTGTTACCACTCCTCAGGGAGCAACGGTTGAACGTACCGAAAAAGCACTGGACGAAGTAACCAAAATTGCGAAAGAAATTAAAGGAGTCGACAACGTAACAACTCTTGCCGGATATAGTATTGTAACCGAAATCGCCGGAGCGTCTTACGGAATGGGAATGATCAACTTAAAAGACTGGAGCGAACGTGATATTTCGGTAAACGATTTCATGGCAGAACTTACAGAAAAAACAAAAAATATCACCGATGCCCAAATTGAGATTTTTGCACCGCCAACAGTTCCCGGTTTTGGTAACACCAGTGGTTTCGAGCTTCGATTATTAGATAAATCAGGAGGAAGTATTACAAATACAGATAAAGTAACCAAAGAATTTATTGAGGAATTAAATAATTCACCTGAAATTCAGAACTCTTTCTCGAGTTTTGATGCCACTTTCCCGCAATATTTAATTCATATTGATTACGATCTGGCTGCCAAAAAAGGAATTTCGGTTGATAATGCCATGAGTACTTTACAGACTATGCTGGGTTCTTTTTATGCGACCAATTTTATCCGTTTCTCTCAAATGTACAAAGTAATGGTTCAGGCAAGTCCGCAATTCCGTCAAAATCCGGAAAGTATTCTGGATATGTATTTGAAGAATGATGCAGGCGAAATGGTTCCTTTTTCTACTTTCATCAAATTAGAAAGAGTGTACGGTCCTGAGGTTTTAACCCGATACAATATGTATATGTCGGCGATGATTAACGGTGAACCTGCCGAAGGTTACAGCTCAGGAGATGCCATTGCTGCCGTTGAAAGAATCGCAGCAGAAAAACTTCCAAGCCGTTTTGAACTCGAATGGTCAGGTATGACGCGTGAGGAGATTTTATCAGGAAACCAGACCATTTACATTTTTGCTCTGTGTATTCTGTTCGTATACTTATTATTAGCCGCACAGTACGAAAGTTTACTGCTTCCGTTTCCGGTATTATTAAGTCTTCCGGTTGGGGTTTTCGGATCTTATCTGGCACTTCTTTTAGTTGGGCTGGACAATAACATTTACGCACAGGTAGCACTCGTCATGCTGATTGGTCTGCTCGCCAAAAATGCCATTCTGATTGTCGAATTTGCAATGGCGCAGAACAAAATCGGACGTGATATTGTCGAAGCGGCAATTGAAGGTGCCAGACTTCGTTTCAGACCTATTCTTATGACTTCTTTTGCTTTTATTTCAGGATTAATTCCGTTGTGTATCGCTTCTGGTGCGGGTGCCGTGGGTAACCGCTCGATTGGAACTGCTGCCGCGGGAGGTATGTTAATAGGAACTGTGTTTGGTCTTGTGATTATTCCCGGACTTTACATTTTGTTTGCCAAACTTGAAAAAGCAATGAATAAGTCCTAACGGGTAATTTTATAACACATAGAATCATAGCGTTAAAAAATAGAAAAAGGACGCTTTGCTTAGTTTAAACAAACATAAAAATGCTGTTCTTTTTATAAAAATGATATTATGTTTCTATGTGTTACTTGATTAAAAATTACGCGGTGGATTACACAAAAAATTTAAACAATGAAAGAGATATTAAATCGATATAAAAATTTAAAAAATGCCGATGTGCAGTTTCTAAGGCCAAATAAAAGTGCTGTTGTAATAGGCAGTATGTTACTTTTGACTGCCTGTTCTGCACCAAAAATTACAGAGAAACTGGATTCGGTAAAACTGCCGGAGAATTTTGACGCACAAAGAAAAAAAACAGCAGACAGTTTACAGCCATATATTCCGCTGAAAACCGAAACCTTTTTTAAAGATCCAAAACTGGAGGCGCTGCTAAAAAAAGCTATTGCCAAAAATCCCGATTATTTAATCATGCAGGAAAGAATCCTGATTGCCAATTCGCATTTAAAAGCGGCAAAACTGGCACTTCTTCCCTCTTTAGATCTTGCTGTTGATGCTTCGGGAACACATTACGGAAAATATACTATGGATGGAGTTGGTAACTTTGATACCAACTTTTCACAAAATATCAACGAAAAACAAAGAATCAACGAAGATGTTACGCCCAACCTATTCTTGGGAGGCAAAGTTTCCTGGGAAGCTGACATCTGGGGTAAGCTCAGCAATCGTAAAAAAGCGGCGCAGCAGCGCTATTTTGCCTCACAGGCCGGAATGCGTTTATTGCAGACGCGTCTTTTAAGCGATGTTGCCGATTTGTATTTCAAACTAATCGCCTTAGATAAACAGGCAAAGATTTACGACAGCAATTTAAAAACTCAGGAAAGAGCACTTGATATTGTTTCGGCACAGCGATCTGTGGGTAAAGCAACAGAATTGGCAGTGCAGCAGTTTAATGCCCAGAACAATAATATTCATGCCGAAGCATCAGAACTGCATTTAAGCATTGACCAGACCGAAAAAGCTCTGTTAACACTTTTGGGTGAATACGGCGGTAAAATCGACCGAAGTGCTGATTTTTTATCCGGACATTTAGAAGTGCTGAACCAAAAAATAAGCGTGGATTCGATCATTCATAAAAGACCGGACGTTTCTGAAGCTTATTTTGAATTACTGGCCAGTAATGCCGATGCAAAAGCGGCACGTGCTGCATTTTTTCCAACTTTAAATCTGGGTGGTTATGCTGGATTTAATTCGTTTTCTTTCAATACTTTCTTTGATACAGGATCTTTTGCCTGGCAGTTACTAGGCGGTTTAACTGCTCCTGTTTTCAATAAAGGGCAGATTAAACAGGAATTTTATGTTTCGAACAGAAAACAGGAAATCTCGTTTCTTCAATATCAAAATTCGGTAACAACAGCTTTTAATGAATTAAGTGCTTTACTGCATAGAAATGAAGCTTTTGAAGATGTTTTGAAATATAAACTAAAAGAAATAGATCACCTCGAAATAGCGGTAAATGTATCAAATGACCTGTATTTGAGCGGTTACGCCAACTATCTTGAGATAATCAACGCACAAAAAAACAAACTGCAGGCAGAACTTGATTTTGTCGATATTCAACTGAGGAATGCAAATTCTCAAGTCTTATTGTATAAAGCTTTAGGAGGAGGAATATAATTTTAGTTAAATGTTGGTTAGTAACACGTATTTCCTTTGAAATTAATAAATCAGGCCTTCAGTTTAGATCCCGTTTCGTTTGAAACGGGATTTTTTTATTAACAGAATCGTTCATTTTACTGTTTACTTTTTACCTTTATTCCCAATATAAAAAATCCCCTCAATGGATATCTCCATTATTCTTGACCAGATACACGAACTGCCGGAAAAATCGAAATTGGCACTTCAAAGCAATATTTCGGAAATCAATTTTCCGAAAGGCTGTATTTTACTGAAAGCCAATAAAGTCGAATCGAATATCTATTTTATAAAAAAAGGACTCGTTAGAGCGTATATCGAAAGAGATAATGAAGTAACATTTTGGTTTGGCAAAGAAGGTGAAACTGTCATCTCTATGAAAAGTTATGTAGAAGAACAGTCCGGATATGAAAACATCGAACTTCTCGAAGACTGTGAACTCTATGAATTAAAAACCGAAAATCTCAAAAAACTATTCAATGAAGATGTTCATATTGCCAACTGGGGAAGAAAATTTGCCGAAAAAGAACTGATCAAAACCGAAGAACGCCTGATTTCAAAGCAATTTAAAAATGCTTCAGAACGTTATCTTGAATTAATCAAGGATCATCCCGAACTCATTCAGAGGGTACAGCTGGGACATATTGCTTCTTATCTGGGAATTACACAGGTAAGTTTAAGCAGGATACGCTCGGAACTGAAATAATTTTATTTTTTATCATTTGTTAATTTTTTTCTGAATCCTATAAAAGAACTTTGCGCGATAAATTTTTAACTATATGAACTGGATTATTTTAATCATTGCAGGATTGTTCGAAGTAGCTTTTGCATCCTGTCTCGGAAAAGCAAAATCAACAACCGGAACCGAAATGTACTATTGGTATATTGGCTTTCTTATATCCTTAACCATAAGTATGCTTTTGCTCATGAAAGCAACCGAAACCCTTCCTTTAGGAACTGCCTACGCTGTTTGGACAGGAATTGGAGCTGTTGGAACGGTGTTGGTTGGTATTTTTGTTTTTAAAGAACCGGCCGCTTTCTGGAGATTATTTTTTCTTGCTACTTTAGTAGGTTCTATTGTAGGATTAAAAGCTGTTTCTCATTAGGATTTAAGTACAGTTTCTTACATACAACAAAGGCGGAATACCGAGTAAAATCAGGTATTCCGCTTTTTTTATTATATAAAATCTACCTGACACTTTCTCATTTTTCCGGTTTGGGCCAACAAACAGTATTATATAATTACCACAACACAAAACACTGACAACATGGGAATTATATAAAATTTAACGATCTAATGCGTAAGAAATATAAGATTGTTTTCATTATTTTTGTAAAAATGGTGATACAAGTTCACCCACCCGAAATCATCTAATCCAAAAACTAAGATTAAAGTCATTTTTTTCTAATTAGCCCCAAAATTTAAAACAAAAAAAATGAAAAAAATTATTACAAGCCTAATTCTCCTTTTTTCTCTTTCTGCATTATCGCAGGACCTCCCGCCGCCCGGCACCCCAGACCCCGATCCAGATCCGGGAGTTCCGGGATTACCTGATGTACCTATTAATCAGCACGAAGGATTGTTAATAGCCACAGGCGCAATTCTTGGAATATTTGTCATAATGAAGAGAAATAAAATTAAGCTTTTTAAAACATTTTCTAAATAATTCTATCTACCGATACATCATTCTAAAACTAAGCTTATGAAAAAAATTACCTTATTTTTTATCCTAATTTCTATCCAAAGCTTTTCACAGATCTACATTGGTTCAAGTACACCCGTTTACGTAAAAAATCAGGTTTTATACGTAGGGCAGAATATAAATATGGCAGCCAATTCGAATATTTACCTTCGAAATCTTTCTCAGCTGGTACAAGGTACAACGGGTACATCGGCAAATTCAGGTACCGGAACTATTTCGGTTTATCAGGAAGGAACTTCAGACAATTACGATTACAATTACTGGTGTTCGCCTGTTGGCCTCAGTACAGCCTCAACCGGAAACAACAACTTCGGAATAACACTTTTAAATCAGCCTGTTACCTCAACTGTTTCTAGTCCGGCAGCAATACTTCCGACAGGCAACATGGATGGAACTTCAAATCCGCTGGCTATTGCTTCGCACTGGGTATATAAATTAACCAATGCCAATAATTATTCACAATGGATTCAGGTTGCCGGAGCAAGCACCATCGCTCCCGGTGAAGGTTTTACCATGAAAGGAACCAGCGGAACAGACACTACAGATCCTGAAGGAAGCGGCATCGTAAACAATCCCGGCGGTACCGGAGCGCAGCGATATGATTTTAGAGGAAAACCAAATGACGGAAACATCGCTGTAACTGTAGGGGCTTCAAACGCTGCTACCCTTACCGGAAACCCTTATCCGTCTGCCATACATTTAAATGCTTTCTTATTAGATCCTTTAAATAGTGCCTGCACGGGAATTGCATATTTCTGGGAACAGGACAAAAATATAAACTCTCATTTTCTAAGTTCATACAGAGGAGGATACGGAAGTTATTCTCCGGGAAGTTTAGGCTCAAATGGTATCTATGTCCCTCCTACTTTTAACAGTTATAAACAGGACGGAACATTAAACACAACAGGAACTGTAACAGGAACACCCGTACAGCGAAAATACTCACCTATAGGGCAGGGATTTTTAATTCGCGGTGCTGCAAACGGAACGGTAACTTTTAGAAATTCATATCGTATTTACTACAAAGAAGGCCAGCCTCTTTCTCAGTTTGCCAAACCTTCAAAGAATAAAGATACTTCTAAAAACGAGGAAACGGATCTGGAAGAAGAAAGTTTTGAAATTCCGCAGATTCGTATTAACACTATTATCAATAATCAATTTACCAGACAACTTGCCCTTGCTTTTTTACCAGAAGCTACAGATGGAATTGATCAGGGTATTGATGCTAAAAATATGGACAGCAGTCTGCCAAACGATGTTGCTTTTTGGCTCGAAGATGGAAATTATGTTATACAAGGTCTTAATTTTGACATCAACAAAAAAATACCGCTTGTAGTAAAGGCTGAACAAAGTACCACATTTAAATTTTCTGCCCCAATTATAATCAATTTTGATCCGGCTCAGAACATTTATTTATATGATGAATCAGATTCTTCGTATCATGATATAAAAAACGGAACTTACGATCTTACGGTAGCACCAGGGACTTACACAGATCGTTTTAAAATTACATTTACAAACCAAACGCTGGGAACAAAAGATATTACCAAAGAAAATTTCTACATAAGCCACGATAATGCCAGCCAGCTTTTAAAAGCTTCTAATCCGGATTTAAAAAACTTAAAAACATTCAAACTTTTCGATATTCTGGGCAAAGTAGTTTTAATGAAAGACAATCTGGGTACAGAACAGCATTACAGTTTTTCTACTTCGGGTTTAAGCGAAGGGATTTACATTGCGGCTTTTATTACTTCTGATAATGAAAAAATAGCACAGAAAATAATTATTGCAAATTCAAAAAATTAAGAATCGCAGCAAATTTATAAACCGGACTTTAATCTTTCTTATTAACCAATAGTATAATTTATGATTAATCAGTACACCCCTAAGACTAATATTACCTGTTTAGTATTGTTTTTTTTATTTTTATCATTTAAGGGAAATGCCCAGATAGGAATTGGAACTGTAACGCCAAATGCCAGTTCGGTTTTAGATGTCAGTTCGACTACTCAGGGACTTTTGGCACCAAGAATGACCACCACACAGCGAAATGCCATTACCACGCCCGCTGACGGTCTGCTGGTTTACGACACCACCGCAAAATCTTTTTACTTCTACTCGTCAGGAACCAGTACCTGGGTAGCTATAAGTAATTCGATATCACCAAGATTAAATTTTAAAAGAATTAGAAGTACTGATAATCTAGCTGTTGTTTTAGCAGACGAATTAGCGGCAGGAGGCGGTGCAAAATACCTTTTGAACAGCAGTACGTTATATGAAATCAACGGAACGGTAAACTTTAACTTTCCAATAGATTTGAATAATGCCTACGTTTCTGGTCTTGACCCTAATGACGATGTAATTGTTCGTGCATCCGGAAATATTTTTGAAGGTGCAACGGGAGGAAGTATCCGAAGCGTAACACTCAGAGCAACAGCCGGAAGTGTTTTTAACCTGAATGCTTCGGCAGGTCAAAATTTAATATTTAGAGATTCTGTTGTATCCAATTCTAACAGCGTGGGAACAATTTCCGGCTTTGGATTGGTCTTCCTCAGCATTATTCAGTACACGGGAAATACAAATGGGGTAACTTATAATAATATTACACAGCTCTTATTAAGCAACCTTGGATGGTTTAGCAACAACAGCGGTACTTATGAAAAACTGACAGGAACTTTTACTTTGGTCGAAAAACAAGGCGGCTTTAGTCAGGTAGAAGCCGGTGCAATAGGCTTTGATGTTTCGACAGCCGGACTAGTAATTAACTGGGATGCCGTAATGGAATCTGTAGTTTTTACAGGAACAAACACCGCAGGATATATAAGACCCTATACTACAGGATCGTACACCGGTTACAACTTTAACAACAGCTGGAACGTAAGATCAGCAGGAATTCCTACTGAAAGCGATGCCAGTGCTGCAGGCGATTTTGCTATGGATTATGTAGTTGGAAGCGGTCTGGGAGTTAATTTCAATAACAACAATCCAAGTGATATTGTAAAGATAGGGTCAGGAACACCTTCTACAACTTATGGAAACTTATTCAGATTTTCTACAGATGCTCCAAACCGATTAAAATATCAGGGTAAAAAGAAGAGAATTTTCCAGATAACAGGATCAATTTCATTCCAGGTACCGGCTGCAGGAACCTATATTATCTATCTGGCAAAAAACGGAGCTGTTTTAAGTCAGTATAAAATATACGGACGTGGTCAGGCTGTTAATGATATCGTAGTATTGCCTTTAAATGGCGCTGCAGAATTAACTAATGGCGATTATATCGAAGTGTTTGCACAACGATATACAGGAAGTACCACAAGTGGAATAGTTGTACCTAATATGACTATTACAATGAAATAGAGCAATCAAAATAAAAAGAAAAAATTAAGGCTCAATTTTCAAAAGAATTGAGCTTTTTTGTGTACAAAATTCTGTAATGCATTTTTAGCATCACTTGATAAAAAAATAGCATTTTTCAGCATTATTCACTATTCTATCTTTGTCAAAAAAATTAGAGTTTTATATATGACATTCAGCCATTACATTAAATCATTTGATGAATTGACCAATCACGAATTGTACAATATGCTTCGTTTACGAAGTGAAATTTTTGTTGTAGAACAAAACTGCGCCTATCTGGATTTAGACAATAAAGACCAGAAAAGTTATCATCTTTTGTATTTTGTTGATAATGAACTTGCCGGCTGTACACGTTTGCTTCCTGCCGGTTTATCCTTTAACGAAATTTCTATTGGCAGGGTGGTTATTGCTCAGTCACACCGCGGACTTGGTTTAGGAGTAAAACTTATGGAAGCTTCGATAGCCGGTTGTGAGGAAAAATTTGGCAAAGGCCCTGTCAGGATTGGTGCACAGTATCATTTGTCGAAATTTTACCAGTCGCTGGGATTTATCGAACAAGGTGAAGTGTATGACGAAGACGGGATTCCGCATATCGAAATGCTTCGTTCTTAATTACGGAATAATCAGTTTCAGTACATTGGCTAAAACCGGGTTATGATCTTCGGCTCTCCAGTTGATGTATAAGTCGGTTTCCAATGGAAGTTTGATAAATCGGATTCCGGAAATTTCATGAAAAACATACGAATCAGGCAGAATTGCAATTCCCAGTCCTTTTCGAACCAAAGCGATAATAGCAGAACCAAATTCGGAATGCAGATACACTTCGGGGGCATTTTCCAGAGAATTGAATAAACGTTGTATCAAATCGCTGTAACTGCTGCCTTCGTCATTAGTGGGTAAAATGAACTTTTGAGAAGCCAGTGTTTCTTTGGTCAGGTCTTCGGGAGTTTTGTAAGGATGATTTTCAGGAACAACAATCGCCAGATAATCGGTATGGATTTTTTCTGAACAAATGTCTTTCGCATTATTAATATCTCTGGTAATTGCCAGATCGATTTTATAATTACGCAGAAAATTCTGCTGATTTTCATAAAGCACCTGAACTAGTTTGATTTTCAGCTTTGGATAAGCATCTGAAATACGCGACAAAATATCCGGCATAATTGAAGCTGAAATAGAATCAGGATGAGAAATGGTAATGGTACCGCTCTCCCCTAACTGAATCTGGCGCGCCGACTGATGAATAAATTCGAGTTTGTTTAGTTCGACTTCCCATTTTTCTTTTAGAAACTGACCGGCTGCCGTAAGCTTGACATTTCGTTTGGTACGTTCAAACAACTGAACACCCAGCTGATTTTCGAGAGACTGAATCTGACGGCTGAGTGCCGATTGTGTAATATTCATTTTTCCGGCAGTGTTCCAGAAATGAAGTTCGCGGGCCAAAGCCAGGAAGTATTTAATCTGCTGTAAATCCATTGATGCAATTTACACATTTATCAAGAACAAAAAACAGGTTTTAACGCATTAAATAAATAAAAATATATGAATAATTTAAAAATAAGAAAAGCCAGTGTTTCGGATGTTATAAAACTGCAGGCTATTGGAAGACAAACCTTCTCTGAAACATTTTCGGATGCAAACTCAGAAGAAAACATGAAAAAATACCTTGAGGAAAGCTTTGCTGCTGCAAAACTAACATCGGAATTAAACAATCCGTCTTCGCACTTTTATCTGGCTGAACTGGATGATCAGGTTTTGGGGTATTTAAAATTAAATACCGGCGATGCTCAGACAGAAAAAGAAGATAGTAACGCACTCGAAATAGAACGCATTTATGTAGCCAAAGAATTTCACGGCAAAAAAGTGGCGCAGGCTTTATATGCCCAGGCTTTGCAGACTGCTCAGGAAGCAAAAGCAGCTTATATGTGGCTGGGTGTCTGGGAAAAGAATTTCAGAGCAGTACGTTTTTATACCAAAAATGGTTTTGTTCAGTTTGATACCCACATCTTCCGTCTGGGAGGTGACGAACAAACCGATTTAATGATGAAGAAAGTTTTAATAGATTAAAAAAGCTTTTTGAAGCTTCAAAAAAATGAAAAACAGACAACTTTTACTGGGTTTATTAATCCTGGGTACAGCCTTTTGGGGTATCTCGTATTCGGTTACCAAAGTTGCTATCGGGAATTATTCGCCGGCGGTTTTTTTGTTCTACAGATTTTTACTGGCTGTAATCGTATTAAGTATTATTTTTTGGAAATACGTTAAAAAAACCAATCTCGAATATATTAAAACTGGTGCAATTTTAGCCGTCCCTATGTTTTTGGGCATTCATTTACAAACCGTAGGATTAAAATACACCGATGCATCGCAGTGCTCGTTTATTGCCGGACTGTGCGTAATTATTATTCCGCTCCTTAAGCTGGCAATTTATAGAACCAGTACACCTTTAAAAATCTGGGTTGCTGCTCTAACGGCCTTAACCGGGCTGTTTATAATTGCCGTAAAAGATAAATTTACCATAAATCTGGGCGATTTATACACCATTGAAGGCGCATTTGGCTTTGCCGTTTACCTGATTGCGGTCGAAAAACATTCGGCTTTAAAAAACCTTTTGTACTGTATTGTGCCTATGTTTGCCTTTTGTACGCTGTTTACTTTTGTTCTGGCCCTTATAGATAATCAGTCAGACTGGTTTCCTGAAAGAGATACGTTCTGGATGGGCGTCATTTACTGTGCTTTGTTCTCTACTGCTTTTATGTATACGGTTTCAAATATCTCGCAGCGCTATTTATCTGCAGAACGTGTGGCGGTAATTTATTTGTTTGAACCTGTTTTTGGAGCAATTGGAGCGTTTTTTATTCTGGGAGAAAATCTTTCGTGGCGATTGCTTTTCGGCGGAAGCCTCATTTTTGCAGCCACTATTATTTCCGAAGTAAATTTCAAAAACACAAAACTTAGATTGGCGTTTAAAAAAAATACGATTTAAAAAACAAAGGCTCAGTTCAAAAAGAACTGAGCCTGATAAATTTCCTAAAAACGAATCAATTCTACTATTCAGAAAATTACTTAACTAAAAAGTATTGCCTTAAAAAGTAACAAATTTCACTCCCAGACTAAACCATCTTGACGGTAATGGTATAGCTCCTACTTCATAATATGTTGCATTAAATATATTTTGAGCATCTAAAAAGATGTTGAATTTATGGATAGACTGGCTCACCCTGAAATCATTGATCCAGTAAGAAGGTCCGGTGATTCTTTCATTAAAACGCGTTGCAAACAAAATCGATAAATCTTTGTACTGATAATTTATCGTATTGGTAATCTGGTGTTTTAAAGATGAAATCAGGTATTTTGAATAAATCTCGGTACGATTGCTTTTGAAATCTGAATCCAGATACGAATAACCTAAATTGATATTCAGTCTCGAATCTGCGCTAAAATCGATTCTGTAAGTTCCTCTTAAATTAATTCCGTTTGTATTTAAATCTCCCGTGTTCTGGCTCTGCCAAGGTACTGTCGTTGCATTACGCATCCAGTCGATATAATTAGTGATTTTTCTGTAGAAATAATTCGCATTAAAAGTCAACGCTTTTTTACTGAACTTAAAACCAATTTCGCTCTGGAAAGCATTCTCTGAATCCAGATCAGTATTTCCTATATTTCCGGTTTGTTTTAAATACAAATCTGTAAATGACGGGATTCTCTGGCTGGTTCCCACATTACCAATGATTTTAAACGAATCTGTAATTTCATAACTCGCATCAATTCCGGGATAAATCTGCCATTTATAATCCGAATTGTAGTTTAAGTACGTTCCCACATTTACATTAAGTTTTTCAGAGAAACTCGTTCTGTATTCTGCATACAAACCTACGTTTTCACGGTCATGATCCCCAATATTAGATGAATGAATATTTTCGTTTCTAAACTCCCCGCCAAAACCAATTTCACCTCTCGATAATTTAACAGTCGAATTCAGTTCAGCTGCAATAGAATTGGTATAATGCTGGCTTCTTCCTACATTCAAATTTGAATTTCCCATATAGCGGTAATCATCATAATTGTATCGGTACGTTACCCTTGGCATAATATTCCAGCTGTCTGTAATTGAATGTTTTGACTGTAAATTGGCAAATGTAGTCTGAACAATTTCGGTCGCATTTCGGTCGGTTGGAGCGGCATAAAAACCGTTTGCTCCAAATCCGTTATTGATATATCCGGCTGATCCCGAAATTTCATTAGCATCATTAAGCTGCACATTTCCCTGATAGAAAATTTTATTGTTCTCAAAAGCCGTATTGTAACGATATCCGTTGCTTTTATCGTGAGAAGCAAAAATTGAATGCTGCTGCTTTTCTTTTCCTAAAACAACTCCGGCCTGAATTCCTGTTCCGTAAAACGTATCTCCGTCGCCTTCGGTATTTTTTTCAAAATTAGAACCAGCATACGTACTTATTAAAACACCTGAATCCGTCGGTTTTTTTGTGATGATGTTAATCGCTCCCGTTAAACTGTTAATCCCGAAAACTCTTGCAGCCGGACCACGTATTACCTCTATTCTCTCGATAACTTCAACCGGAAGTGGCAGGTTGAGCATATTATGAGCCGTTTGCGAATCGATTACTTTGGCTCCGTTTAAAAGAACAACCGTCTGCTCAAAACTTCCTCCGTCAACACTTACATCGGCCTGACCTCCAAAAGGACCTCTCTGGCGGATATCGACTCCGTTTGCATATTGCAAAACTTCCTGAAGCGTTCTTGCCGGCATGGCTTTAATAATTTCGCTTGTAATTACATATACGTTTCTGTTTTGTTTAGAAATTGGCGTGCTGAAACGGTTTTCATTAATTATAACTTCATCCATTTCGTTAATGGAATCTCTTTTTGTCTGTGCGTAAAAATTGGTACAAATTACTGTCAGGACAGCAAAATAGATTTTTTTCATTTGGTTGGTATTTTTTTTGGCAAAAATAGTACCTTGCCGTACTAATCAAGTATACCAGTTTAACAATAATGGATAGTCCGGTTGAAATTCCTTTTAAAAGCTTCATTCAGCTTAAACCAGAAGAAAACACTGCAATTTACCTGCAGCTGGTTTTTGAGTTTATTAAAGCCATTCAAACCGGATTTCTGCCCGAAGGAACCAAACTTCCCGGTACGAGAATTTTATGCAGAGTTTTAAATGTTAACCGAAATACTCTGATCAAGGCTTTTCAGGATCTGGAATCGCAGGGCTGGATCGAAACACTGCCTAATAAGGGAACTTTTATCTTATCGCAGCAAAAACAAAAAAACAAAACCGGTTTTATTCCTTCAAGAGAACAAAATCACGCTGAAACCAGTACAGGTTTTACTTTTCAGCGTTCAGCAATTCTTGAGAATCCAATAGAAATAAGCAGTCTTCATTATCAATTCAATGACGGAATGCCTGATTTACGACTAGTACAGACCGATGTGGTAGCCAGATTGTACGTTTCGAAACTGAAAAGACACAAAACGTCTAAAACCTACGAACAAATACAGCTTCGCTCACATTTGAATTTTAAAATGCATTTTTCAAATTATCTTAACCTTACACGAGGTATCCGGATTTCGACTTCTAATCTTCTTACGACCAGCAGTCACGAAATCGCTTTGTATATGGTGACCAAAGTGCTGATTGCCCCGGGCGATAAAGTTGTGGTGGCTTCTCCGGGTTATTATATGTCGAATATGACACTTACAAATACCGGAGCGCAGGTTATTCCGGTTCCTGTAAACGAGGACGGAATGGATACAAAACGGTTAAAAGAAATCTGCGAAACCTCCCAAATCAGGGTTTTATACCTGACGTCCAATTATCACTATCCCAAAACTATTTCGCTTAGTGCCAAAAAAAGAATAGAAGTTCTCGAATTGGCTAATCAATACGGATTTGTGATTCTGGAAGACGATTATGATTTTGATTTTCATTACGATAACAATCCGGTCCTGCCTCTGGCGGCTTTCGATTCGAATCAAAAAGTCGTGTACATAGGCTCTTTTGGAAAATCGCTTCCATCGGGATTTAGCTGCGGATTTGTCGCTGCTCCATCTGAATTTATTAAGGAACTCGAAAAACATCAAAATATTCTTGAACCCGGAATTGATGCCCTGAAAGAACAGGTTTTAACGGAATGGATTACAGAAGGTGAAGTACACCGTCTTTCTAAAAAAAACAAAAAAATCTACAAAGAACGGCGTGACCAATTTGTTTCGGCTTTAAATGAAAAATTAAACGGCCATATAGTCTTTAAAATTCCTTCGCGCGGACTAGCCGTATGGGTCGAATGGCTGGATCATTTTAATTTGATACAATTTCAGAAAGAATGCGCCAAGCAAGGATTGTTTCTGCCTAAAACCATTTTGTATCAAACCAGAAATCTTACTGCCACGCGATTAGGTTTTGGTCATTTGGAAAAAGAAGAAATGGAAAAAGCGGTTTTGATCCTGAAACAATCTCTGGAAATTATTACCACAAAAACGAATTCGCTTTAGCACATCGTCCATAGCTGTTGGAAATACCGCCACAGCATTTTAAAACAATTACAACCAAAGGGTTACATACTGATAATTATATAATTACGCGTTTTAATCGTATAAGTAAAAAAAGCCTTACTGATTTAACTTTGAATAAGAGTTATAATTAAAAAAGGCTTATGATACTTTATATCCTGATACAATTGATTCTGGTTTCGATTGCCGCTACATCAGCAATGACTTTATTTAGTTATGCCATGTCAAAAGCATTTCAGGAACTCTATAAAGAACCCGTTCTTTTAAGCTTTGTTTTAAAAAAACTAAACATAACGCTTTCTGAAAAATCTCAAAAAACCTGGGCCTGGCTGCTCCATTATTTTATTGGATTATTATTCGTTACAGGTTACCACATAATATGGGTTAAAGGAATTTTACCGATTTCGCCCTTAACGGCGCTTCTTTTTGGAGCCATAAGCGGTATTATTGGTATCATCGGCTGGGTAATTATGTTTAAAATGACCAGCCATCAACCCCCAATTGACTTTAAAGGTTATTATATCCAGCTGTTCTTTGCCCATATTATTTTTGGTATTACCGCAACGGCACTTTACTCTATTACACTAACCCTTTTAATACTTACACAAGCCTATGTCACTGTCTAAATACCAACAAAAAAGGGATTTTAAACAAACCCGTGAACCAAAAGGAAAGATCGAGAAATCGCAAAATGAATTGATTTTTGTTGTGCAGAAACATGCTGCATCGCATCTTCATTATGATTTCAGGTTAGAGATGAACGGCGTTCTGAAAAGCTGGGCGGTGCCAAAAGGTCCGTCATTAGATCCCGAAGTAAAACGTCTGGCAATGATGGTCGAAGATCATCCGTACAGCTATAAAGATTTTGAAGGCACTATTCCTGAAGGAAATTACGGCGCCGGAAATGTGATTGTGTGGGATCACGGAACGTATACTTCTGATGAGAAAACAGTTTCTGATGAAAAACAGCTTTTGGCCGATTTAAAAAAAGGACGTTTGAGTTTTATTCTGAAAGGAAAAAAACTCAAAGGAGAATTCTCTCTCGTAAAACTGAACGGAAAACAGGAAAATGCCTGGCTTTTAATTAAAAAAGAAGACAAATACGCTGATTCTGATATTGATATTTTAGAAAAAGACAAATCGGTTATTTCAAAAAGAAGCCTGGAACAGCTTGAAGAAAAAGCCAAAAAAATAGTTTCTGCCAAAGAAGAAAAACCTGCTAAAAGGACTTCTTCAAAAAAAAAGAGCAGCACAAAACCTGAAAGAGCCGATTTTTTAAAACCTATGCTGGCTTCTGTAAAAGAAAAACCGTTTGATGATGACGAATGGATTTTTGAAAACAAATACGACGGTTACAGAACAATTGCTGTTATAAATCCAAACGAAGTCGAATTGTTAAGCCGAAATGAAATATCATTCAACGCTAATTTTAAGCCGATAGCCGAAGAATTAAAACAAATTGACCATACAGTAGTTCTTGACGGTGAAATTGTTGTAGAAAATGATTCGGGAAGGGCTGATTTCCAACTGCTGCAAAACTATATGAAAACCGGAACAGGAAATCTTAAATATTATGTTTTTGATTTGCTGAATCTTGATGGAAACCGAATTACCGAATTATCGCTGCTGGAACGAAAAGAACTGCTTAAAATCCTGTTTAACAAATATCCGTTTGCGAATGTTTATTTCTCGGAACATACCATTGGTGACGGAATCAAACAATTTGAAAAAGCGGTTAAAAATAAAACGGAAGGCATTATTGCCAAAAAAGCCGACAGTACCTATACAGTCAATCGAAGAAGCACTAACTGGCTGAAAATAAAAACTGCCAACGAAGAAGAAGCCATAATTATTGGAATTACGGAACCTAAAAATTCCCGTAAATATTTTGGGGCAATTTTACTCGGGCAATACAATGGTAAAAAACTGGAATACATTGGCAAATGCGGTACTGGTTTTACAGAAACTGTACTTAAAGATTTATACACACAGCTTACACCTTATTTTACAGATAAATCGCCTCTTGACGAAAAAGTGCCGCTGCGGGATAAAATACAGTGGGTGAAACCAAAAGTGGTTTGTCAGGTAAAATTCTCAGAATGGACACAGGACCAGCATTTAAGGCATCCGGTTTACCTTGGAATCCGAATTGACAAAAAAGCAGCAGAAGTTTCTTTGTCTTTCAAAAACGATAATTTGACACCGCAAAATCCAGAAGAAATGGCAGTAAAAGAAAATAAAACGGAAATTAAAAGAGAGAACGATTACGATTTAAAAGCAGGCAAAACGGTACTGCATCTAACCAATCAGAATAAAGTTTATTTTCCTGATGATGCTATTACCAAAGGCGATATTATTCAGTATTACAATGAAGTTTCTTCGCTTATTCTGCCGTATTTAAAAGACCGTCCGGAATCTATGAACCGTTTTCCTAACGGAATTGATGCGCCTAGTTTTTATCAAAAAGATGTTGATGTCGATAAAATTCCGTCCTGGCTGAAAACAAAAAAAATCTTCTCAGAATCAAACAATGCCAATATTGATTATCTCATTTGCAATAATAAAGAAACACTGCTTTATATGGCCAATTTGGGCTGTATCGAGATGAATCCGTGGAATTCTACTATCAAACACATCCATAATCCGGACTGGCTGGTAATTGATCTTGATCCTGCAAAAGACGACTTTAAACAAGTGGTACAAACGGCCCTGGTTGTAAAAGAAGTTCTGGACGAACTTGAAACAGAATGTTTGTGCAAGACTTCGGGCGCTTCGGGACTTCATATTTATATACCGCTTGGAGCGCAGTACGACTACGATTCGATTAAAATTTTAGGAGAACTAATTGCCAATGAAGTACATTCGCGAATTCCGAATCTTACTTCGGTTGAAAGAAGCATCAAAAAGAGAAAAAATAAATTGTACATTGATTTTTTACAAAACCGACGCGGACAAACTTTAGCGGCGCCTTATTCTGTACGTCCTAAACCGGGTGCAACCGTTTCAACTCCGCTGGAATGGAACGAAGTGAATGAAAACCTGCATCCGTCGCAGTTTACCATTAAAAATGTTTTGAAACGTTTTGAGAAAAAAGGTGATTTATGGGCTCCGGTTTTATCTAAAGGTGCTAATATTAAAAAGATTATCCACAAATTAGAAGAAAGTCAAAGCGAGTTGAAAAACGATTAAGATGATTTTTTCTTTTTCGTTTCGAGGCTAGCTTTGAGCATCGACATTAAATCGTCGCTTTGTTTGTGGACAACTTTCATTTTTGGAGCTGCTTTTTGTGGTTTTCCTTTGGCTTTCTTTTTAATTATATCCAAAAGCTTGGCGGTGTATTCGTCTTTAAAACCTGAAATATCAAATTTTTCAGTCAGCTGATCGATCAGTTTTTCGGCCATGTCCATTTCTTTGGTTGATTTTTTGGACATTGGCGGCAGCTTTAATTCTTCGGTATTTCGTATTTCCTGCTCAAAACGAATTCTATTTAAAACAATCACATTTTTGTAGGGTTTTAAAATTGCCAGACTTTCTTTGTTTCGCAAAACAAAACGGGTTACGCCTACTTTACCCGAAGCCTGTAATGCATCGCGCAATAATCCATAAGCATTCATAGCACCTTTGTCGGGCTCAAGATAATACGGCTGTTCGTAATAAATGCTTTGGATTTCTTTTTCGAAAGCGAAACTTTCAATGTCGATTGTTTTGGTTTTAATGGCATCGGCAGCTTCAAAATCAGAATCTTCTAAAATAATATATTTGTCATCGAGCTTATAGCCTTTTACAATATTACCAAATTCGACTTCTTTCCCGGTGTTTTCGTTTACACGTTTAAATTTAATATTGGCGTGGTCTTTAGAATCCAGCATGTCCATATCGAGACTGCTTTCCTGCACCGCCGAAAACATTTTTATAGGAATATTAATTAATCCAAAACTTACCGAACCTGTCCAAATTGATCTCATAGTTTCATCCTTTAAATTTTCTTTTAAAAGTAAATCACAATGACCTGTTATTCTTTATATCATCATGGAATTGTTTTATAAAATACCGACTAAAAATCAAAAACTTACACAATTTATCAGCGTAATTTTTTCTTAAAATAGAGTTGCTTTTTTAAATTTTCTTCTTTTTCATCAAACTCAAATTCATCATAATTAAGAGACTTTACTACTTTAATTAAATCTGTATCTGCAGAAAAAGCTTTTACCCAAATTAAATCATGTTTTCGCTGAAATGCTATTTCTTCTGCACGCTTACAAATTACCAGTAAATCTTCTTCATTGAAATGAATAATATCTTTTAAACAAATTGCTTTTTCTGCTGCCAGCTTTTCATTTGAAAGTCTCGAAGAATCTAATTTTAGAAACGATGACGGATTTTCAGCTTCATAAACCATCAGGATTTCAATTGAAAAGTCATTCTGTATTCTGAATAGTTCTTTTTGCGAAAACTGTTCTTCGGTATATTTATCAGCATCTTTTTGTTCAAATAAACGCTTATAAAACTCTTTGGCCTTATTTTCCATCCAAATTACATTATCATTAATTATAACTACAAATCTTGCTGTTTTGTCCATATCTTTTTTAGTATTGATTATTAAAGACAAATTTGCGGGAGATGCGGTTTTAAGAAAAGAGCAATAGGTCTGTTATTTTGTGCAAAAAGGCTTTTTTTTAAGGGACTGAGGGGCTGAGGGGCTGAGGGGCTAAGTTTTTTAAATTTTATGCCTTTTCTCCCGATAGCCATTGGGATTGCGAGATTAAAAAACTTAAAATTACTTACGATATTCTAAAGGCGAAATTCCGGTATGATTTTTAAAAAACCTTCCAAAGGTAGACTGGTTTTGAAAATTTAATTCGTCGCTGATTTGATTAATGGTCAGACTTTTATTTTGCAGCAACACTTTCGCTTCCAGTATTACAACCTCATTAATCCACTCGCTTGCTGTTTTACCGCTGTTCTTTTTAATTACTTCCGAAAGATATTTACGTGTTACATTTAAAGAATCGGCGTAATATTCTACAGAACGCTGTAGTAAGAAATTTTTAAAAAGCAGTTTTTTAAAATTTTCGAATATTGGATTTTGAGTTATTACTGCAGAAGCTGTTTCCTGAACTGAATCAAGTTCGTAGATTAAAATATACAGATAGCTTATAAGTTCTGCAGGCTGATGTTTTGAGTTTCCTTCTAAAAGTTCTTTTATGAGATTAAAAATACGTTCAAACTTAATCTTTAATCGACCTTTGAGTTCCAGAACATTATTGTTTTCAAAAAATTTATATTGGGATAAAAAGAAAACATTAGTCTGACTTTCGAGAAAAAACTGCGGTTTAAAAAATATAATATCAATTAAAATTTCATCGCTGTTTTTTGCAAAACTTCTGGTAACTGTAGGACCTAAAGCAATAATTGCAGGCGCCTCAATTATTCTTTTATCGAGCTGTGTCTGCATTACGATTGAGCCTTTTCTCAAAAATTCTACTGCATAACTTTCTGCACGATATGGCTCATCTATATAAGGATGCTCTTTAGTTTGAATGTAGAAATAATCCTTTTTATCTGCATTTGAAAAAAGACTTTTGTGCTGGGTTAAGGAATAGGTCAGAATTTTATTTTTCAAAGCTATTATTGGTAAAAATCGTAATTCAAAGATAACGAGAATGAACAGCAAAAAAAAATGACGCCAAAAGCGTCATTTTTATAGTTTTTTACAATTGATAATTAATCATTAACAATTATAAAAATTATTTCTTGTCTATTCTATAAAGTCTTCCCTGATCAGTTACGGCGTAAAGAGCTCCGTCTGCACCTTGTGTAATATCTCTAAAACGCTGGTTTTCTCCGGCAAGAAGTCTTTCCTCTCCTACCACTTTATTATCTCTGATAACCAAACGTGCAATGTGAGTTGCGCTTAAAGAACCTATGAAAAGGTTGTTTTCCCATTCCGGTACGCGATTTCCGCTGTAGAATGTCATACCACTCGGAGAAATCACAGGATCCCAGTAATATACCGGCTGTTCCATTCCTTCTTTCTGCTGAATTCCATCACCAATCGTTTGGCCGCTGTATTCGATTCCGTATGTAATAGTAGGCCATCCGTAGTTGGCTCCCGCTTTAATACGGTTGATTTCGTCACCGCCTCTTGGTCCGTGTTCGCTTTCCCAGATTTCTTTAGTAACAGGATGCATAGCAAGCCCTTGCGGATTTCTGTGTCCGTATGAAAAAATTTCAGGCAGTGCTCCTGCTGTTGGAAAAGTTGGATTTCCAGGTGCAGCATTTCCTTCTTTCGTAATTCTAACCACTTTTCCTAAGCTGGCTGTAAGCGATTGCGCTAAAGGTCTTGTTTGCAGTACAGAACGTTCTCCGGTACTTACAACTAAATATCCGTTTTGATCAAAAAGAATACGTCCGCCATAATGAAGATCACTAGGATTTGCCGGGCTTGAACGATAGATAACCGTAGCATTTTCTACTGTTTTTTCGTCATTTGCCAGTCTTCCTTTTGCTACCGAAGAAATATTTCCTCCAGCAACTGCCTCAGAGAAAACCCAGTAAATCATTCTGTTTGTCGCAAAATCAGGATCAAGACACAAACCTAACAAACCGCCCTGATTAGCAGGATTCACAGCCGGAAGTCCGGTAATAGGCGCGCTGACCACACCTGCCGTTGTTACAATACGTAAAGTTCCTGTTGTTTTCTGTGTTACTAAAATACGTCCGTCAGGAAGTGTTTTAACGCCCCACGGACTTGTTAATGCAGTTGTAATTACATCAAATTTATATTCTGTATTGGTTGTCATACCACTAATTCTCGTCTGGCCGGTAAATGCCGGTTTGTACTGCGTGTTGGCCTGGCCATTCTCAACCGGATCGGTTACGGTTCCGCCGCCATTTTCGGGATCTTTATCATCACTTGAGCAGCTAAAGGCGAATAAGGCAGTTGAAAGAATGAAAATGTACTTTAAATTTTTCATAAGTAGTTATTATTAAATTAATTTGGGTTATATCACGCAAATGTCTAACAATTTAGCCCAAACAATTTTATACAATTTAAGGAAAGACTTACAGAATTTTATGAATTGGTCATGAAAAAAGCCCTAAATAAAAATTTAGGGCTCATGTAATTGGTATGTTTTAACTCAAAGTAGAATTAATCCCAGTTATTGTTTTTAGAAACAGCATATTTTCCTGCTCCGGTAAAGAACAATGCCACTGAACCTAAAAGGTACAACATTAACAACTCGTTAGCATAACCACCATGCTCGCTGATCGAGAAAAGATCCTGAGCATGAGCAACAGCAATGGCAACAACGCAGGTTACAGCCAAAAGCACTGCAGCAATTCTGGCTCTGAATCCTGCTAAAATAGCGATTGGCGCTAAGACTTCACCAATGTAAACAGCATATCCAAATGCTCCCATATTGTCTACAAGGAAAGAAATTCCGTGAAGCATTTTTGAAACACCATGAAAAAGCATTAAGCCTCCAACGCTGATACGTACTAGTAATAATCCTAAATCTAAGTTTTTTTCCATCATAATAATTTTGTTTTTGGGTTTAAAATTTATGTAAAATTGGGCTTATAACGCGACTAAAATACACAAATATTATGATGTTGCAATTTTATTATTTAAAATTATTCTAAATAACTAATTCCAGTATATCACAGAGCAGTTTTGGACATAAACTTTTTTAAAATTTAATAGCAATTTTACCTATGGTTCTGCCTGATTCCAACAATTTATGTGCATTTTTAAAATTATCCGCTGTTAGTCCGTTTAAGGTTTGGTTTAAAGTGGTTTTCAAAACCCCTTCGTCTAACAAATCAGCTGCTTTATTTAAAATATGGTGCTGTTCAATTTGGTCTTCTGTCTGATACATTGAACGTGTGTACATTAATTCCCATGAAAAAGAAACACTTTTGCTTTTTAATTTGGTCAAAGCCACCGGTTCGCTGCTTCCGGTAATCGATGCGATATGTCCCTGAGGTTTAATTAGTTCAACCATTGTATCCCAATAAGCATTGTTGTCTGCAAAATCTAAAATATAATCTACATATTCAAAACCAGCTTCACGTACAGAAGAAACCAAATCTTTATGATTTACCACAAAATCGGCTCCTTGTTTCTGGCACCAGTCAACAGTTTCAGGACGTGATGCTGTGGCAATTACTGTTAATCCGGCAATTTTCTTAGCCAGCTGAATGGCAATGGAACCTACTCCGCCTGCGCCGCCAATAATCAAAATTGATTTTCCTTTGTCTTTTTCGGCACTGATTCTAATTCGGTCAAACAAAATTTCCCAGGCTGTCAAAACGGTTAACGGAATTACAGCAGCTTCTTCGATGCTTAATGTTTTAGGCTTTCTGCCCACAATTCTTTCATCAATAATTTGATATTCGGCATTGCTTCCTTGTTTTGTAATATCTCCGGCGTAATATACAGGGTCACCTACTTCAAACAAAGTTACTTTTTCGCCCACAGCCTGAACAATGCCAACAGCATCCCAGCCAATAATTTTCGGGGTTTCGAGAACAGTATCCTTTGCACCGCTCTGACGGATTTTAAAATCAACTGGATTTACAGATACAGCGTCAATTTTTACTAATAAATCATGCGCTCCCGGAATTGGTTTTACAGCTTCAAATTCGATGAAACTTTCCGGTTCTGTTATGGGTAATGAGGTTTTAAATCCTATAGCTTTCATATGTTTATCTGTTTTTATTTTTACAATAGAACAAAGATACATGCTGATTAAATTTAAAATATGGTATAATTTGATACTATATCAGTACAAATTCGGCAGTTTTGTGTTTCACGCTCCCGATATGCTATTGGGATTAAAATGATTTCTTTTTAAACACATAGAGACAATGAAATGCCTTTCAGATTTCAGTCCCAATAGCTATCGGGAATTCAATTGCCTCCAACTTTAGCTGGAGGCAACAAGTATTCTTTTTTTTAGGGCTTTAGCCAAAATTTTAAGTTTGGCTAAAGCCTTTTACCATTTCTATTTATTACCCCCAGTTGAAACTGGGGGCTATTGAAAAATCTGCTTAATCTTCCACATCAGCGAGAAATAATTTTCTGCCAATGCAAAAAAATCTGCACCCATCAGCTTAAATCTGCCGAATCTGCGTGAAACCAATATTTCCCTAACTTTACATAAAATAAAACTTCAGAAAAATGATCATCAGAAAAGCCGAAAAATCCGACTCAGCACAAATTGCTCCTATTTTATTACTTGCTATGGAAGATATCATTTACAAGTTTATCAAAAAAGAAGATTACACTGCTGCAAAAGACTTTCTGCAGCATTTCATCGAAAAAGAAAACAACCAGTACTCCTATCAAAATTGTTTTGCTGCTGAAGATAATAATGAAATAATCGGTGCTGTAAACATTTACAATGGTTCCGATTTAGAAGCTTTACGAAATCCGATTATCGAATACGTGAGAAAGCATTTTAATCCGGATTTTGATCCTGAATTTGAAACCAGAGCCGGAGAATTTTATATTGATTCATTGGGCGTTAATCCAAAGTATCAGGGAAAAGGAATTGGTTCGAAGCTTCTTTTGTTTCTGATTGATGAATATGTGCAGAAAAACAATCAGGTTTTGGGATTGCTGGTTGAAGAAGATAATCCGCTGGCAAAAAACCTGTATTTAAAAATTGGATTTAAGGCTGTGGGAGAAAAAACGCTGGTTGGAAAAAGACTCGAACACCTGCAAATACAGCAGGAAAATGTTAATCAGTAATTTTAGGCAATTTGAAGCTTAGAATGTCGTTATTAAAAATACAATACCATTTTCCCTGGCTTTTACAGTTTCTTTTTAAGACAGGATTTATATGCACTGGATAGTAAAAATTTAATAACAGAATGAAGAACATAACCATACTCGAAGCAGGATTAATTTTAAGAATAGTTTTAGGAATCACAATGCTCTCGGCCGTAGCTGACCGATTTGGACTTTGGGGCGCGCCCGGATCAAACGGGGTTGCCTGGGGAAACTGGGAAAACTTTGTGCTTTACACACAAACTTTGAATCCTCTTTTTAATAAAGCAACAGCCGAAATTTTGGGCGGGATTGCTACTTTCTTCGAAATATTGTTTTCTATCTTGTTATTTTTCGGTTTTAAAACCCGAATTGCCGCTTTGGGAACTGCCGGTTTAATGCTTGTTTTTGCTTTGGCCATGATGGCAAATGTTTCTATAAAAGCACCTTTTGATTATTCGGTTTTTACAAGTGCGGCAGCTGCTTTACTTCTTGCCAATATTGGAAAAACTATTTATGCCGTTGACAACAGGATATAAAAAAACAGAAGCAGTTTTATAAAAAAACTGCTTCTGCTAAAAAAATAATACATTAAGACTAAAAGCTTAAGAAAGCAGTTTTAGTTCGCAATAATATTGAATCCCTGGATTCTGCCGCTTTCTTTTAAACGGAAAGTTTCTTTAACTACTCCTGTAGCCGGGTTGTACTGATTTACACCAGAGAAACCATCTGAAGTACTGTTTGATAAGAAATAGATTTCTCCATTGTGGAAAAACGGATTTTGCGTTGTAAAGAAATTATCCGGCGGCATGTTTAAACGAGTTGCTTTTTTTGTAGTCGCATCGATTTCATTCCAGAACCAAACATCGTCTCTATATTTAACACCGTGCTGACCTCCGTTGTAATACGAAACCGCTCTTGATGGAATTGTAGTGTAAATTTTGTTGTTGTGAGCAAAAAGTCTGTTGAACTCTGCAGGAAACTGATATTTTTTCATATCAAGTTCGAATGTAGTATCAAAATCAACTTCTCCTTTTTTGATTCTTAAGATTTTAGAAGAATAGTCAGATGGCTGTGTTTTCATATCACCTACTGTAGCGAAGTATAAATCGCCTGTAACTTCGTCTAAACTCCATAAAACGTGGTCAATAAATACACCTAAATTGGTTGTACCCTGCATTGTAGTAACGTTCTCGATTTTGTTTTCTGTTAAGTTGTAAACCACAATAGACGCTTCTTTTCTTGACGGAGTTGTCTGCCAGTTTCCTGACGCTTTATCACCTAACAATAAATCTAGGTATAATTTGTTGTCTCTTTTTGCAATAATCAACTGCCCTACAGACTCTAAAGGCTCTCCTTCTGAAAGTGACGTAAAATCGATTTCTCCGGTTCTTTCCATTGTAGTCGGGTTAAATTTTTGAAGTTTTAGTCCGCCTCTTGTTCTGTCCCAGTAATATCCTTCTGTAGCACTTGCCACTAAAAAGTTAGTTTCGTAAGTATTTGACTGAGATGCTAAAAAAGCCTGGTCTACTACTTTACCAGATGCATCAAGTCCCATTTTATTGATTCCTTGTTTTGCATCAGATACATCATTTACTTTAAAAAGCGAACTTCCAAATATTCTTCCTCCTAAAGAAGATTTTACCTGAAGAAACGGAAGTCCTGCAAGGTTGATTTCTCTTGATTTGTTATCTTTTAAGGCATAAATACCACCACTCCAGTTAGCTGCACCGTTGTAGATGATCCATGTTTCATTTTTTGGTAACGTCTCATCTGTATTTCCGTTGTCCGGAGTATTGTTATCATCATTGCTGCTGCAAGAAAATAAAAGCATACAAGCAGCAATTCCTGCCAGTACTGAACGAAGTGAGTTGCTTCTTTTCATAGTTGATCTGATTTATTGGTTTTATTTAAAAAAAATTATATACTACTTTGAGGTGGAAAGATCGTCCCGGTTTCTGAACATTAAAATTGTCATACAGCCTTACGTCTCCTATATTTCGGCACTCTGCTGAAAGGGTTGTTTTTTGATTTGAAAAATGATAATACACCCCGACATCATTGGTAAACTGCCCCAGCCTTCCATCCTGAGGCACAATTAAAGAAGTCTGAAAATCCTTTACAGGTTCAAATAATGAAGGTTCCTGACTTTTTGGAATTTCAACTAAGAAAAATCTGTGTGTATAATTGGCATTCCAAGTAAAATTTAAGTTATCTCCGGTTTTGAAAATATTATTGAAATAGGTGTTCACCCAAAAATTTCCAAACAAATACGGCACATTCGGCACTCTTGAATCCAGCAGGTACCTGTAAAGATTCTCAACTGCAACTCTTCGAATATCCTGATAAGTAGCATTAAATCCTAAATTCAGCCATTTAACAGGCATATAATTAGTCTCGAACTCAAAACCTTTTACTTCGGTTTCTTCATAATTAATATAACGGCTGAACGGAATATCATACTGAAGGAAAATCCCGTCTTTTACTTTTCGGTAAAACAAACTCGCTGCAAAAGTCAGGCTGCTGTTTTCTTTAATGATAGAATACTGACCGTTTAAATTGACATTATGGCTTCTTTCCGGATTAAGATCTAAGTTTTCTTTTATGATTCTGGCATCACCAAAAACCTCAAATTCATCCGGAAGACGTGTGGCATATTCGTATGATAATTTTACCAGATAATTGTTTTGAGTCCATTTTAGACCTCCCAAATACCCAAACTGACTGTCATTTTTTGATGATTTCCATGCAAATCCGTAATTATCAGTAGTAAACCCATCTGTATAATAGTGATAATATTTTCCGGCAACAATACTTTCTAACTTCTCTCCCAGCCATAACGAACGCCATGCCAGTGCCATATTATCTTTTCTATATGTGGCAGGAATAGTCAATACATCAACGCCTTCAATTATAGAGACTGCTCCAAGAGGGTCGCTTCCTTTTCTTCTCTGCCAATAGTACATTTCACTGAATTCTAAAAAGTTACGATCAGAAAGTTTGTATTCTAAATTTAATCTTGAAGAAGCTAAATCATAATTCAAACGCTGGTTATTTCCAGACCTGATTTCTCCCGGCTGTAAATTTCTGCCAATAATTTCTCCTGCCCAGTTGTAGCGTACTGTTGCTGTATCAATAAATTTGGTATTAAAATGACTGTAATTGGTCAGGAAATTTACCTTAAGTCTATCATCAAAAAACTTTTTCTTGTAATTGATCATTCCGCTGTAATTCTGCTCTTTCGAAAAAGCTTCTCCATATACAATACGCATTTGAGCATCATTTTGAATCTGCTTGTAGAAATCAGAATAAATCAACGTTAAACGAAAATCATCTGCCCACGATTTTTCTTTTAATCCAACAAAAGCTTCCGCATAATTGGATCGGGTCATATCATGAAAACGTCTTACATTCTTTAATTCTTCATTTGTCTCATTCTGAATAGGAACACGTACTTTATAATCATTATCAGAATAATTAAAAGAACCGTTAAATCCTCCATAGAAATTCTTTTTATTCTGAAGATAAAAATTCGCCGTAGCCCTGTGAGTATTAAAAGAAGAAATCTCATACGATACTTCGCCAAAATTTTTGCCCGAAGTTCTGGTAACCATATTAATTCCGCCTCCCAAAGCATCCGAAGCCAGATAAACCGGCATGACACCTTTGTAGACTTCAACGCGGTCGAGCATGTTTACCGGAATGGTTCCAAGGCTGAAACCGTGTCCGAAAAGTTCGATTGGAATACCGTCTTTAAAGAAACGAACTGCTTTTCCCTGAAGTCCGCCCAGATTAATCTGCACTGCTGAACCTAAATTTCCGTTTGTTCTTAATTTTACACCCGCAGCACGGTTTATAAAATCGCCTACATCGCCGGCTTTGTCATATTGTTTTTTAAAATCGATTACTTCAATTGAATACGGCGATTCTTCAAGCTGTTTTTTTACAGTTTTGTTTTGTATCACAACTTCTTTTAACTTTGCAGAATCAGCATCCGAAAAATTTAGTGTAAATTTGAAAGTATTGCTTTGATCGCAGTTTACGGTAATAGTTTGTTTTGCTTTTAGTCCATCATTTTTTACCACTTCGATGTTGTAAGTTCCGGCTGAAAGAGAAAGTTCTAAAATACCAGAATTATTGCTGGTTCCCATTGGTTTGTTATCGACCAGAACCGTAATATTAGATAATGAATTTCCAAGGTTGTCTTCAATATGAATATAAACCGGACAGGCGTTTGCAGAGAAAAGACCAATCAGGAACATAAACATAAGGTTTAATTTAAGTGTCAAGCTGTTTTTATTTAAACTTATTATAAATTGTGTTCACTGGTGCAAAAGTATCGGATAACTAACAGAGGTATTTATGAATCTGGAAGTTTTAATTATGAATATAGAAGTATAAGGGATGGCATTTAAAATTGATACAAATGATTTTGCTGATTTTCTGGAAAACGGTCCAAAACTGAAGACCGGACTTTCAGAAATAGAACTGGAGGGGGAAAAAGATATCAAATTTGTTACTCCAAAAGGCGACATTTTATTCCATGAACATTCGATTACCGAAGAATTGTCCATTCTTCAGGGAAATTATCAGATGCACGATGATATTGCTATTTCAGGACGCGGTGATTCTTCGCTTTTAGAAATGCATTTTAATCTTTCTGACCAAAAAATAGGATATATAAATCCCGGCTCTGTAAAAGATTTTGCAGCTCCAATGTCGGGTAATATTACTTTTCTTTCTGCCGAGGACAATCACGCCAAAATTGACTTTAAAAAAGACCTTGTTTACAACACTTTTGATATTCATTTACCTCTAAATGTATTAACTAAATACGAAGGAGAATCAAGAGTAATGGACAATTTTCTTAACAACATCCAGAAAAATACCAGCACAGCTTTATCTAAAGGCGAAATAAAAATTGGTGCCAAAATCTACGGTGTTATTCAGGACATCAAAAACTGCTTTTACAAAGGCCTGACGCGAAAAATTTACATGGAATCTAAAATTTATGAGCTTATTGCTTTAAGTCATCATGATTTAGACCAGCAGAAAGAAGCCGTAAATTTAAGCGGTAATGATGTTGAAAAGATAAAATTTGCCGCACAATTAATCCGTGAAAACATTGATAATCCGTATACTATTGTAGAACTTGCCCGTAAAATAGGTGTCAACCAGACCAAACTAAAAGAAGGTTTTAAAACAGTTTTTGGTGACACGGTTTTTGGTTATCTCCAGGAAATCCGAATGAACAATGCCAGACATTATTTAACAGATACTTCGCTTTCGATACAAGAAATCAGCCATCTTTCCGGTTATCAGAACGTTTCTAATTTTAGTATTGCCTTTAAACGAATCTTCGGTTATCCGCCTACTAAGCTGCGTCTTAAGGTTTAGTTTTTCTTAGTGATCAGATTTTTAGTATTCAGTGATCAGCTGCAGTTTGCAATCTGAACGATAGGCTTTGTCAAAATTTAAAACTTTGATAAAGTTTCCGGAGTCTAAAAGCAGCTTAGTATGACCACTAAAAACTTTTTAAGCTATATTTAAGTTCTAAAAACTCTTTTGAACAGATATGTATTCGTAAATTAGCAGATACAAAAACATATCTTAAATGACAGTACTTACATTTACCCTGATAATGATTCTCGGCGCTTTTTTAGCCGGATTTATTGGTTCATTATCAGGATTAGGAGGCGGAATCATCATTATTCCTCTCTTAACCATTATTCTTGGTGTCGATATTCATTATGCCATTGGAGCAGCTTTAGTTTCGGTAATTGCAACCTCTTCGGGTTCGGCGGCAGCTTATGTAAAAGAAGGGATTACCAATATGAGACTGGGAATTTTTCTCGAAATCGCCACAACAATCGGAGCCGTTTGCGGTGCTTTGCTTTCTACAATTGCTCCTACTTCATTCATCGCCGTATTATTTGGACTGACACTGATTTTTTCTGCTGTTAATTCGCTTCGAAAGAAGGAAGAACATATTGTACTGGAATCAAGTCCGCTGGCTAAAAAACTAAAACTTCAGGGTACTTACCCAACGCATGACGGACAGGTGGTAAGTTACGGAACCAAAAACGTAATTGGCGGTTTCAGCATGATGGGAATTGCCGGAATGATGTCGGGTTTACTCGGAATTGGTTCGGGAGCTTTTAAGGTAATTGCGATGGACAATATTATGCGGATTCCGTTTAAAGTTTCAACCACTACCAGCAATTTTATGATGGGTGTTACAGCAATGGCGAGTTCTGTAATTTACATTCAGAAAGGATATATCGAACCCGGAATTTGTATGCCGGTGGTTATTGGCGTTTTGTTTGGCGCTATGGCAGGAGCTAAAGTTTTGGTTCGAACCAATCCTAAAAAACTGCGAATCTTTTTTGCCTGCCTGATTTTTGTTTTGGCGATTAATATGATTTATAACGGAATTAATGGAAAAATCTAAAGTTATGCAGCACGAAAAATTTGGAGAAAAAGATTTTCAGACGATAATCGGAAACTTATTGCGCTACGGTGTATGGATTTCATTATCAGTAGCTTTTATTGGCGGTATTGTCTATTTAATGCACCACGGACAAGAAATCGAAGATTACTCGGTTTTTAAAGAAAATGACCGCAACATATTCGAAGTAATCTCAACAGTTATCAATGGCGCGATCGACGGAAGAGGTGAATATTTAATATTCTTCGGAATCATATTATTGTTCCTAACGCCTGTTTTAAGGGTTTTGCTTTCGTTATTTTCATTTACAATTGAGAAGGATTATCTGTATGTTGTTATTACATTAATCGTAATTCTAATCATTATCACAAGTATTTCTTTTGGATTCTCGCATTAATTGAGAATTTTAGATTGTAGATTTTAGATTGTAGATTTGAAATTGAAATTGAAATTTGATATTGGAATTTGATATTGGAATTTTAGAAAAAAATTATGGAAATAGGAATTGACAGCTTTGCTTCGGCAATGTACGGCGACAACAATACCCTGAGCAGTGTTGATGCAATGGAGCAGGTGCTGCAGCGAATTGAATTTGCAGATCAATGCGGACTCGATGTTTTTGGCATCGGCGAGCATCACAAGAAAGAATTTCTGGATTCGGCTACAGCGGTGATTTTAAGTGCGGCTGCGGCAAGAACAAAAAATATAAGGCTGGCAAGTGCGGTAACGGTTTTAAGTGCTGCAGATCCTGTGCGTGTATATCAAAGTTTTGCCACACTGGATTTAATTTCAAAAGGAAGAGCCGAAATTGTTGTTGGACGCGGTTCTGCTATTGAAGCCTATCCCCTTTTTGGATATGATCTTAGGGATTATGATGCTCTTTTTAAAGAAAAACTCGAATTGCTTTTGCAAGTAAGAGCTAATGAATTTATTACCTGGCACGGAAAATTTCGTCCGGAACTGAATAACCTTCCCGTTTATCCCAGGGCTTTACAGGAAAAAATGCCTATTTGGCTTGGCGTTGGCGGAACTCCCGAGTCTTTTATCAGAGCCGGAAGCTTAGGTCTGCCTTTGATGGTGGCGGTTATTGGCGGGCAGACGCACCGTTTTCGCCCTTTAATCGATTTATATCGTCAGGCAGGTGAAGCAGCAGGTTTTAAAGCTCATGAATTAAAAGTCGGATTACATTCTCCGGGCTATGTTTCGGCTTCAACCGAAAAAGCAATCGAAGAATATTATCCCGGTTATGCTGAACTTTGGACGAAACTGGGTTACGAGCGTGGCTGGCCTCCGGTTACAAAAGGTAAATTTGACGGTTTAATTGATGATTTGGGCGTTTTAATAGTGGGGAGTCCTGAAAGGGCCGCTGAGAAAATTCTGCGTCACAGCGAAGCGCTTGGAGGTGTAGATCGCTTTACCTTTCAAATGGATAATGCCGGACTTACACATTCGCAGTTAATGAATGCAATAGAACTCATTGGAACTAAACTGATTCCTCTGATTAAGAAGGGATAGTTTTTTACTGCAGATTTGTCTCTCGAAGATTATGCAAATTGAGCAGATTAAAATTGAAACACATAGAAACATAGATTTTTTTCTTAAATGAGTAGAGTAAAAAAACTAGTTTTCACACATAGTCAGGAATGCGCAATTTGTTTTTCACAGATTTTGGCGATTAAAATACTACGAATTATTTCACGCAGATTTTTAATAGTTTAAAACTTCATTTAGAAGTAATTAAAAACAAAAAAATCTGCGTTTATCAGCTTAAATCAATTTTATAATCTGCGTGAAACAAAACACAGCTATGTTTGTTTAAACCAATAAAATGCCTTTTTATACATACAGAATACTATATTCCTATGTGTTAAAAAAATCTGCGTGAAACAAAAACTTTGTGCCTTTGCGGCAAACAATAAAAAACAAAAAGCATCTGTCAATTAAGTCAGATGCTTTTTTTGCGATTTGTAATTTTTCAACTAAAACAAATCTGATTAGAATTTGTAAGCAATACCAACCCTAAAATTTCTTGGCTGTTCAGTCTGCCAGTAGTAAGCCTGCAAAGGAGCGTAATACGAACCGCTGTACAGATATTCATTTAAGATATTAAACACGTTTGCCGTTACTTTCATCTTACCGGTTTCGTATGACAAACCACCATCAAGTTTAAAATAAGTTGGAAGTTTTTCAAGACCAACGCTCCAGGTATCCGTTTCACGGTCTGCCAATAAAGTACCGCCAATAGAAAGGCCAAATCCTTTTAGTTTACCTGCCTGAAAATTATAATTCAGCCATGCATTGGCAGTATGTTTAGAATATCCGGGTACAATAGAACCCGTACTTATATTTGAAACCTTAGAATCTGTTACTATTGCTTCTGTAAAAGCATAATTGGCGATTACATTCAGACCATCGATAATTTTTCCTCTTACATCAAATTCAATTCCCTGAGCTCTTTTTTCATCCAAAACCACTTTAAAGACATCTCTGGGTCCATTTGAAGGATCTGAAACAAGTTCGTTTTCTTTTATAATTCTGTAAGCAGACAAACTGGTGCTCCATGAACCATCAAACCAGTCTCTTTTGATACCAAACTCAATATTATTTCCGGTTAAAGGCTTGCTTAATGTACCGCCTGCTTTCAAAACACCAAATTGCGGAATAAAAGCCTGATCATACAAACCATACACAGCTGTATTTGGATCAATAGAATAACTTATACCAACTCGCGGTGTAACATGGCTGTCTTCCTCAACATCATCGCCGCTGCTCTGACTGATCCAGGTATAACGTGCAGCAAGTGTCAGCCTTAATTTATTCTCCAGAAAACCAAGTTCATCCTGAATATAACCTGCAGCATATTCAGAATTTATAAGCGCTGCAGCCCTCACGCTAAGAGGAGTAACACGGTCAAAATTAGGAAGTCCGTTTGACGGTGTGCCGTAATTTGGATTATAAACATTAAACGGGTCTTCAAGAGTATCCAGATCATGAGACTGAAAATAATCGGCCATATAATCTTTATTCCCTAAATCAATACCACCCAATAATTTGTGGCTCACTGCTCCGGTATTGAATTTTCCGTTTACAAATATTTGTCCCAAATACATATTGCTTTCTGCATCCCAAATACCTACATTTCGTATTATTTGTCCTTCAGTAAGATCGCCTTCTTTCACTCCGTCATAATCCCTGTCAACCGGCCCAGGCCCCACCACTCCAGGCCATGAACTGTAACCTTGCTGCATGTATTTAAAATAAGACGTCTGTGCAGTCAGTTTCCAATTGTCATCAAATTTATGTTCAAACATTACATAACCGCTGTGATCCTGAATGTTAGTATCCGGTAATCCCGGCTGTGTCATGGTAAAATTACGTGGTCTTGAAGCATAACCATCCTGTTCGGGAGCAAAAACATAAAACGATCCCACCTCCGTCATATTAGCATACTGAAAATTGTATTCGGCTGTTAATTTTGTTTTATCATCTATTTGATACGAAATCACAGGAGCAAGTACATATCGGTCATTGTGTTCAAACGGACGATGAGAACCTTTCTTCTGCGCAGCGCCATTAAATCTGTACAATACTTTTCCTTTTTTATCCAGTTTTCCGTCAAGATCCAGACTTACTCTGTAAAAATCATAACTCCCAGCTGTAACACTTGCCTCACCTTTTGTAATTCCGGTTGGCTTTTTCGTAACCACATTGTATAATCCGCTTGGATCACCGCTTGAAAGCATAAAACCGGCCGGTCCTTTTACAAATTCGATGTGGTCAACAAAACTCATATCTTCAGTCAAAGGTCCCCAGAACGAAGAAACTACGTTAAATCCGTTGCGGAAAGCCTGAATCTGGGTACCGCGCATGGAAATATTTGTATACAAATCGCCCCAGTGTTCCAATCGTACAGCACCACTCACGTTGCGAATAACCCCATCGCTCATACTGATAATCTGCTGATCTTTCAGTGTCTGGGCACTTACAATTTGAATATTCTGCGGAATTTCTAATACCGGAGTCTGTAAACGTAAAGATAAAGATGGTTTGTCCTGTTTGTATTTATTTTTTGTAATAACCACTTCTTCAAGGTCTTCCTGACTTTCAGAAAGTGAGAAATTTTTAGTTGTCGTTTGTTTTGCTGTTACTACAATATTTTCTTCTACAGGACGAATGCCTACTGAATGCAGACTAATGGTATATGAACCCGGTTTTACATTCTTAATTTCGTATTGTCCGGCTGTGTTTGTAACAGCTGTATATTTTGTTCCTCGCAGCACAACCGAAATACCCTCGGCAGGTACATTACCGCTTAAAGAAACCTTTCCGCTTACTTTTCCCAACTCCTGACTTATCGCGGTAAGCGAAGTCAAAAGAAACATGAAAAAGCAGGCTTTTTTAATCCTGTTTATACTCATTTTGGTCAAATTTTAAGTTTTATTTGGTAAAAGTAATCTCTAATATTTTGTTTTCCAAATTATTTTTAACCATTCTAAATAAATATAAAGAAATAAGAGTTTTTAGTTAAATGGTAAAGATGAATGAAATAAAAAAAGTTTTTTTAGAAACAAAAACTCTAAACCTGCTTATCTTTAAACTTTCAATCAAATTTTACCACAACTAATCCTCCTAATGATGAACAATATTCAAACACCCCGAAAAGTGGCAATTGTAGGTTATAACCGAATTCCTTTTGCAAGAGCCAACACTGCTTATTCTAATGTTGGAAATACAGAAATGATGACTGCAGCCTTAAACGGACTCGTTGATAAGTACAATTTAAAAGGCCAGTTACTCGGTGAAGTGGCCGGAGGTGCAGTAATTAAACATACGTACGACAATAATCTGATAAGAGAATGCGTGATGAAAACAGCTCTTGATCCTGCTACTCCCGCCTGCGATTTACAGCAGGCCTGCGATACAGGAATCGAAAGTGCGGTTTACATTGCCAATAAAATTGCTCTGGGACAAATTGATTCGGGGATTGCAGGAGGTGTTGATTCTATAAGTGACATGCCGATTGCGGTTAGTGAAAAACTCAGAAAGATTTTACTGGAAGCCCGACAGGCAAAATCTTTAGGCGGAAAAATCAAAACATTCCTGAAACTTCGTCCAAAAGATTTATCGCCTTTGGTTCCTAAAAATGAAGAATCACAGACCGGACTTTCAATGGGCGGTCATACCGAAATCACAGCTAAGTATTATAAAATTTCAAGAGAAGATCAGGATCAGTTTGCTTTAAGAAGTCATTTAAATATGTCAAAAGCGTATGACGAAGGTTTTTTTGATGATATGATTACGCCTTTTAACGGACTTGAAAAAGACAATAACCTGAGAAGAGACAGTACTATTGAAAAACTGGCGAAACTTAATCCGGCATTTGATAAGGCAAACGGAACTTTAACAGCCGGAAATTCAACTCCTTTAACTGATGGTGCCTCTTGTGTGCTTCTGGCATCAGAAGAATGGGCAAAAGAACGTGGATTACCTATTCTGGCTTACATTACTTTTGCCGAAATTGCAGCAATTGAATATGTAAAAAAACAGCAGAATCTTCTTTTGGCACCTCTTTTTGCTACATCCAGAATGTTGGAAAAAGCAGAATTGAATTTGCAGGATTTTGATTATTATGAAATTCACGAAGCTTTTGCCGCGCAGGTTTTAGCCACTTTAAAAATCTGGGAAAGCCCGGAACTGAGTGCTGAATTGGGTTTGAAGAAAACTCTTGGCGCAATAGACCGCGAAAAACTAAATGTAAAAGGAAGCAGTCTTGCCGCTGCACATCCTTTTGCCGCAACCGGAGGCCGGTTAATTGGCGTTATGGCGAAATTATTAAACGAAAAAGGTTCCGGAAGAGGGTTTATTTCTATTTGTGCCGCAGGCGGACAAGGTGTTACTATGATAATCGAAAAATAAATGAGTTTACTACAAAAAACACTGGCAGCAATTTTCCCAAAACGTAAAACTGCCCTTATTTTAAACGAACAAAAAGAACTGTTTTATTCTGTAATTAATTCTCTTCCTGATGATTTTGCCGATTTAAAAATTCAGGCCAAGGCCAATAATTTCGAGGGATTAAAAAACTGGGAACTGCATCCTGATTTTAAATATACAGAGATAACGTATCCGGGAGAAAACTATCGCAAATACCATACAAGAGGAAAGGATATAAAGATTTCCGGACTTAGGATATTTTCTAAAGTGCATCAGCGTTTTGAAGAAGCCGAAATCGTACTGCACAACAATCTAATCTGGGCTTTCAAAATAAGTCATTCTAAATACAAACCTGAGGAATTTGATTTTTCAAACATTAAAAACAAAAACATCGATATTTCAACTTTTAAGTTTGAACCAATAAAAGTCGATATTTTCTATGATAATCTTGATGATACAATCAAAGAAAAGCTGGATTATTATACAGTATTTGATATTGATTATGACGGAAGAATCTTTTATACTTTCTATGATTTTGAAGACGGAAATTATTTAGCAGTCGATAAAGAATTAAACGTTTATTCTCTAGTATACGATGCTGAAAAAGAAATCCTTAAAATGGAAACGTCATTTTTGGACATTCTGGAAGAAATTAATACAAATCGATTTGATCAGGAATTACATCTTGAAAACAGATATAAATAATAAACAAAAATCCCAGTTCATAAACTGGGATTTTTGTTTTAAAGAATATTAAAAAGCAAATTCTTCTACAGAAGACAGCGCCTTTGGCAGGGCATTTTCGGCAAAATCTGGAATTGCGGTTCCTTCTACCCTAAAAGTCGTAACATCGGTCATTCCTAAAAACCCAAATACCGTTCTAAGGTACGATTCTGAAAAATCATAACTTTTATATGGACCTTCAGAAAATATGGCACCTGATGCGATTGACAGATATACTTTCTTATCAGTCAGTAATCCTTTTGGCGAACCATCGGCGTAACTAAACGTTTTTCCAGCTCTTGCCACCTGATCGATCCAGCCTTTTAATACGGCAGGAATCCCAAAATTGTATAAGGGAACGCCAATTACAATAAAATCAGAATTGACTAAAGTCTGAATTGCTTCATCTGAAAATTTAAGTGCTGCTTTTTGCTCTTCTGTCTGATTTTCAGCAGGAGTGTAAACGGCATTTATATGTGAATCTGTTAAATAAGGCAGCGGGGTTTTAGAAAGGTCAAGGGTTTCTACCTGACTTCCCGGATTCGTGTTTAACAGCTTTTCGATCACTGCCTTTGATAACTGGTTACTAAATGAAGTTTCGCCTTTGGTGCTTGTCACTATATTCAAAATTCTTTTGCTCATTTTATATTTTGTTTTGTTTTACTATGCAAACTTATTTACATTTACTATCTCTTTTATAGTACTATCCTTGAGGATAGCGCTATCCTCGAAGATAGTAAAGCACTAAACATGGAAATGGAAACTGAAACAAAATTTATTGATTGTATAAAAGACTGTGAGCCACAGGAATGCATTGCAGCCTTATTGCCTGTACGGGATGCACTGGAGGTTTTAAGCGGCAGATGGAAACTTCCCATTCTGATTGCCCTTGGAGAACGTCCAAAACGATTTAAGGAAATTTCGAAAGATATTAACGGAATTACAGATAAAATGCTTTCAAAGGAGCTGAAAGATCTTGAAATGAACAAGCTGGTCATAAGAAAGGTTTACGACACCTTCCCGCCTACTGTTGAGTATTCGAGAACAGAACACAGCAAATCTTTAGGAAGTGTTATTCTAGCTTTGAGAGACTGGGGTACTTTACACCGAAAAGAAATTATAGGACCAAGAAGCTAAGTTTTTTGTTGCCGCGAAGGTACAGATTCATTTAAATAGCTGATTATTAATTTTCTATCAGTACCACAAAAGCTTTTGTTTCACGCAGATTTAAATTGCCTCCGGTTTTTAGCTGTAGATATTAAAAAAGGCTTTAGCCAAATACAAGTTTGGCTAAAGCCTTTTCAAAATATGCCTTAGAAAACCTCTCTTCATCTTCATAAAAGCAATCTGCGTGGAACAAAAACTTTGCCCAATGCGAGAACAACAAAATTCTTACTATCAATATCTTTAAGATAAAAAGCAAAAGCTAAACAACAAAGTAAGGAGTAAGAATATCTTCAAAATTATAAAGACCTTTTTCTTTTTCTTTTAAATTCTCGGCAACAAAAATAACACCGTTTCCAAAAGCTTCTCTTGAAATAGATTCATGAATTAAGCGCACTGTCTGATACGGAAATCCGAAGATAACTTCGTGTTTTCCAACGATCCCTCCTGCTCTTACTGAATTTATATTTTCTTTTTCGATATCCAGCGCTTCCGCAATTTTGACTGCTGTTCCCGAAGTTCCTTCTTTGGCTTTAAAATGTTCTTCGTTTACTTCGATATCGACCCACGGAGCAATTTTCTTTAAAAACTTTGCCGCAAACAATAAATAATTCACTCCCAAAGTGATATTTGGAGACCAGAAAACCGTGGTTTTATCGGCCAGTTTCTTCAGTAGTTTCAATTCTTTATCCTTATAATGCGAGATGGCCGAGATAATTTTAATTTTCTTTTTGGCTGCCGTTTCACCATATGTATAAATTCCTTCACTGGACGAAAAATCTATGATCACATCAACCGGATGTTTTTCAAGAAGTTCTTCTACTGGAGTGTGGGAACTTGAATAGATTAAGCCGGGTTCATCTGACTGGATTCCAAAAAACTCGGGAACTGATCGGTGTTCTAAAACACTGCTTTGTCTTAAAACCCATTCAAGGCTGAATTTTTCATTTTCTAATAGTATTGAAGCTACTGATTTTCCAGTTTTTCCGAATCCGATTAATCCTATTTTCATAAGCAAATATTTTTTTTAGATGGGCAAAAATACCCGTTAGAAGAATTGACATTTCTAAGGTAAGATTCTATCAAAAATATATTTTTGAAAGTCCAATTGAATGTCCTGTTAGGGTAAAAATAGGAAAATTATAACAAGTTTACCAACAAAAATGCACTTATATAACAATAATTAAACTTGTTAACAGGATTATTTTTGCTAATTAAAATCAGGCATGCAAAATTTTAAAATATTTATCTGATCGAAAAATTTCAATTTGCGGCTAAAATTCTACAGCAGGCTTTAATGCCTTATTTTGCTCGTAATATTTAAAAAAAATAGCATTAAAAAAAGGATTTAGTCATATACAGGTAAACTAATTTTCTGTAGATTTATCACCTGATACCCCAAATTAATATCAGTACATAATGGCTTACAACAACAATGAATTACTTCGTTTTTTAGATGCCCAGAATAAATTGTATTTAACGGCTCTGGACGAAATCAAAAAAGGCAAAAAGGAATCTCCGTGGATGTGGTTTATTTTTCCGCAGATAAAAGGAATGGGTTCAAGCGATACTTCTAAATTCTACGAAATCAAAAATGCCGACGAAGCCATTGCTTTTCTGGAACATCCTATTTTAGGAAAACATCTGGTTGAAATTACTTCGGAATTAGTAAAAAAAGAAGAAGAAACCGTAAGCGATATATTTGGAACACCGGATGCCGAAAAGCTTCAATCCTGTATGACACTCTTTGCCAGTGTACAAAATACGCAGCCGGTTTTTCAGGAAGTTTTGCATAAATATTTCGACGGATCATCTGATTTTCATACACTGCAACTATTATACAGTAACCTGTAAAGTGGTTGTATCCTGTGGGATTTAGACTTTAGTTCACTTAAAAATAAAGTGCATTATAAGGCATTTCAAAAATAAGATATTTATATTTGCAACGCCGTTGCGTTTATTTATCTGCAAATTAAGGACTTAAATCCGGCACGAAATACCACTGAATGAAAAGAAAAATTGTAGTTGTTAATTTACTTGTATCGTTTGCAGTATTGTTTGCCATGCTGTTCCAGACGGTTCACTCCTACGAACATCTTTTTAAACAGCTGGCCCATAAACACTGTGAGCATAACTATACGCCGGGGCAGAAAGAAATCACACACGCTCATTCGGCAGAGAATAATTGTCCTGTTTGTCATTTTGCATTCAGTAGCTTTATTCCAAATTCTTTTCAGACTTTTTCATTTACTGAAATAAGTACAGAGACCCTTTGCCTGTTTTTATACACAAAGGTTTCAACATCATTTTTTAAAGGCAGTCTTTTTGCACTGCGCGCGCCTCCCGTTATCTCTTAATTACTGCATTTACAAAAGCTAAATTGGGCTTTTTATCAAATTTGACAGAGAGAAAATTTTATTTTTCTCTCAGCCTATATTCCAAAAAAATACGCTTTGTTTAGCAGTAATTCATTCTTTTAACCCATGAAAATCAAGCTTCTTACAGACTCGTAAAAGCCTGTCATTTTCTATTTTCATCATTTTTAAAACTCAATTAATTCAAATAAAACACTATGCTTACAGCAAAAAATTTGACCAAAAAGTATGGCGATCACATCGCTTTAAAAGCCTTAAACTTAACAATAAACGAAGGAGAGATCTTTGCGCTTTTGGGTCAGAACGGAGCCGGAAAAACCACTACAATCAATTTATTTCTGGGTTTTATTGAACCTACATCAGGCGAATTGGAAATCAACAATATATCGGTTACTGAAAACACGCAGGAAACCAAAAAACATGTCGCTTATATTCCTGAAACCGTAATGTTGTACCCTAATTTAACAGGTTTAGAGAACCTTAAATTTTTCTCTTCACTGGCCGGTTTCAAATATTCTAAAGGCGAACTGACTTATTTTTTAAACAAAGCCGGATTACAAACCACGGCACATGATCAGTATCTGGGCGGTTATTCTAAAGGAATGCGTCAAAAAGTAGGTATCGCCATTGCTATAGCCAAAAAAGCGAAAGTACTTTTACTGGACGAACCTACAAGCGGACTGGATCCAAAAGCTTCTAATGAATTTTCTCAGATTTTAAAAGAACTTTCGGCAGATGGAACGGCAATTTTAATGGCAACGCACGATATTTTCAGGGCAAGAGAAGTCGCATCGCACATCGGGATCATGAAACAGGGAAACTTAGTTACGGTTATCGAAGCCGATAAAATCTCGGCCAACGAACTGGAAAACTTGTATTTACAGACAGTTTAAGATGAAAAACATATTCTATATTCTATTCTTAACCGGTCTTGCCAATCAGATTCAGGCACAGGAAATAAAAGGAAAAGTAGTTGACAGTAATTCTAAAGAAACGATTATTGGAGCATCAGTTCAATTATTAAATTCTGATAAAGAAACAATTACAGATTCAGACGGAAATTTCACGATTGAAGGACAGGGAATATTAGAAATTTCTTTTGTAGGATATCAATCCATACGGGTAAAATCGGGTTCAGGGTTTCTTACTATTGCGCTTCAGGTTGACCGAAACGAATTGCAGACGGTCGAAATCGTAGGACGTTCGTCTAAAAAGTACAACAGTGACTATTCGTTTGCCGCGACCAAAACAGCTGCACTAAACAAAGATATTCCGCAGTCTATTTCGACAGTGACCAAAGAATTAATTGCAGACAAAGGCGCTTTTTATCTGGCCGATGCAGTAAAAATGTCCAGCGGCGTTATTCCGGCAAGTTATTACAACCAATATACAATCCGCGGGATCAGTCAGAACGAAGAAGGACAGATTATTAACGGAATGCGAACGCGCCAGTATTATTTTCTGCAGCCTTTAACGAGTAATATCGAACGTGTAGAGGTTATAAAAGGACCCTCGAGTGCTGCATTTTCATCTGTTGACCCGGGCGGCAGCATCAATATGGTGACCAAAAAACCACTGACAACAGACCGAAAAGAAATCAGCATGAGCGCCGGAAGTTTCAGCACCCTGCGCGGCACACTTGATTTTACAGGTCCGCTGAACGATTCCAAAACCCTTTTATACAGGGTAAACGGAGCATATCAACAGGCCAAATCGTTTCGGGATTTAGTTAACAATAAATCGTTCCTCATTTCGCCTTCTTTCAGTTATATTCCAAATGAAAAAACAGCAATCAATACCGAATTAATTATCAGCGATATGACCGGAATTCTGGATCGCGGTCAGCCTATTTTTGGTGCTGTGGCCGGAAAAACCAGTTTAACCAAAACACCGATCAGCCTGAATCTGGGAGCTCCGGATGATTATTTTAAATCGAAAGAAATGATCCTGACCACCAATTTTACACATAAATTCAATTCTAAAATTGGTTTCAATGCCGCTTATATGAAACAAACCTGGACAGAAGACCTTCAGGAACACCGTACAAACAATGCTTTTGCGGTTGACATGAACAATCAGCCTGTTACGAGCCTGGCAATGATGCAGTTTATAGAACGTGAACAGAATTGGGATATTGACAATTTGAGTGCCTATTTAAATTTCGATTTTAAAACCGGAAAGCTCAATCATAAATTACTGACAGGTTATGATTTAAGCAGCTGGAACAAAAACAAAGGCGGCGGACAAAACGCGGCCCGGGGTTATTTACTGAATGACGGAACTGTTGCTGCAACTTTTGTTCCTACAAATGCCGCAAATTACCAAACGGTTACGATTGACGGTATTGTACTGCCAAAACCCAACGTTGAATATTTCAATTTAAATAACCCGAAATATACAATCACGAGTCCGGAAGATTATACACTAAATGTCCGTACTGCCCTTCCATCGGCATTAACGACAACAAATGCGATTTATATTCAGAATCAGATTCAGTGGGAGAAATTCACTTTTTTACTAGGTTTACGAAATGAGTGGTTTGCTGATATTACTAATTATGAAACCAGTAACGAATTAAAGGTTAAAAAATCGGCTTTGCTGCCAAGAATCGGGATAACTTATGCGGTAAACAGCATTATAAATGTTTATACTACCTATCTTGAAGGCTATCAGCCCCAATCGAACACCGTAACTTTAATGCCACAAACGGGAAATTTAGCAGGCGGCAGTTTGTTTGATCCTTTAGAAAGTAATCTGAAAGAAGCGGGCATCAAAACTACCTTCTTAAACAACAGCATTACTTTTAACGCAGCAGTTTATGAGATCAATCAGCGCAATATTTTAATGAATGCCAATGATCCTGTAAATCCCGATCTGCTGGTTACAAGAGGTGCCGAAAGAAGCCGTGGTTTCGAATGCGATTTAGCCGGTTACATCACACCCGACTGGCAGATTAATGCATCCTACAGTTATATTGATGCCGAAATTATCCGCGACAGCAATCCGGCATTAATTGGAGCCAGAAAACAGAACACGCCAAAGAACAGCGCCAATTTGTGGACTCGTTACAACTTTGCTGCAGATTCTGCTTTAAAAGATCTCGGAATTGGTCTCGGGGTTCAGTACCAAAGCAGTAAAGTGCCCTGGTTTACCAGAGATTTTACTCTTCCTGATTTTACCATTTTCGACGCGGCATTGTTTTACAAACCAAGTCAAAGCAATGTACAAATTGCCCTTAATGCCGGCAATTTATTAAATAAAACGTATTGGTTAGGTGCACAGAATTATTTCCGTTTATTTCCCGGAAGTCCAAGAAATGCAAGCCTTACCGTAACTTATAAATTTTAATTTATATGACTTTTTTACATACAGAACTCCTTATAGCCCGACATTTTAAAAATTCAGTTTTTAAAAATCCGGCTGTTTACATCATAACATTTTTTATTGGCGTGCTGCTTTTGTACGCTGTATTTTTGGGCTGGGACAATTACAACAGCCAAAACGAAACGAGCGAAAAATACCAGCATGAATCGCGAGAAGACTGGCTGAAAAATCCGGATAAGAATCCGCACAGGATGGCGCATTACGGCAATTTTGCTTTTAGAAAAAATACTTCGCTGAGTGTTTTCGAATTTGGTATGGAACCGTTTTTCGGGAATGCTATTTTCCTTGAAGCGCACAAACAAAACACCGCCAATTTCTCCGAAGCCGGTTTCTCTAACAGTATGCTTCGCTTTGGCGAGATCAGTATTGCCATGGTTTTTCAGGTTTTACTGCCCCTGCTGATTTTTTTCTTAGGGTTTAATGCCGTGGCTTACGAAAGAGAAAATGGGACTTTAAAACTGCTTTTAAGTCAGGGAATCAACTGGAAACAACTTTTATTTGGGAAAATTCTCGGCATTGCCGGTGTTATAATGCTGCTTTTTATTCCGGCCGTAATTATATTGGTTTTCGTATGGCTTTTGCTTCAAAACTTTACAATTTCTGCAGATGATACTTTTAAAATGATCTTGTTTGTTGGGTTTCATTTTATTTATCTGATGTTTTTCTGCGTGATTGCCGTTTTGGTTTCGGCGTCAAGCAAAACATCAAAAAAAGCGTTGGTTTCGCTAATTGGAATCTGGCTGATCCTGACTATTATCCTGCCAAGAACTACGCAGGCAATTGGTGCTTATTTATATGAAGCTCCGTCAAAGGTTCAGTTTGGCAGCAATATCGAAAAAGATATTCTCAAACAAGGCGACAGCCACAACCCAAACGATGTGCATTACAAAGCAATAAAAGATTCTTTGCTGCGAACATACAAAGTCGATTCGGTACAAAAACTGCCTTTCAATTATTCCGGATTTATTATGACCGAAGGTGAAAGAATCAGCTCTAATATTTACAATCAGCACCTGGAAGATCTTCTTAAAATTTATGCGAAACAGAATAGTTTTTCAAAGGCGGTTTCATTCCTGAATCCGTATATCGCAATGAAGAATTTATCTATGGGATTATCGAATACTGATTATGATTCGTACATCGATTTTCAGAAACAAGCCGAAGTATACCGTTATAATATGGCGCAGAAAATGAATGCTTTGCAGATAAAATACATCAGCAACAAAAAGCCGGGACCAAATGACAAACCGCTTACAATTGGCAAAGAACACTGGGCTGATGTTGAGGAATTTCATTATGAGCCAAAAGGAATTGCTGACGTTTTAAAGACCGAAATTCTCTCTATAATCTCGATTACGCTCTGGATTATAATCTTGTTTTTTCTTATTCGTTTCGCAGCCAAAAACCTTAAAGCAATCTAATTATGTTACAACTCTTATTTAAAAATTTTATACGCTCAAAAGGAACCAAAATTGGATTGCTTTTTTTACTGATTATTGGTTTCATAAGCCTTTTAATTGGCCATCAGTTTCAGGAAAAACAACAAAATAGTATAGCTGAAACAGCAGTTTATCAAAAGGAACATATTGCGAGAAATGCTGCTTATCATAAAGACGAAATTGGACTTTTGTTATATTACATCAAGTTTTCGCTGGTAAACAAAACCCTGCCTGTAAACAGTCTGGCAATTGGGCAGCGCGATGTAAATCCGTCGATTCAAACTGTAACGATCCGTGGACTGGAGGGTCAGAAATACGATTCGGAGCTCAATAACCCAAGTAATCTTCTGGCGGGAAATATCGACTTTAGTTTTGTGCTTTTGTACCTCTTCCCTCTTTTAATTATTGCTTTTTCGTATAATCTTATTTCCGAAGAAAAAGAATCCGGAACCTGGAAAATTGTAGCAACGCAGAGTTCTAATACCTTTGTATACATTTTGAAACTGTTTTATGTCCGAATCCTGAGTTTAATTGCTCTTTTGACTTTGGTGCTTATTTCAGCGGTTTTATTTCTGCAGATTCCGGTTGACAAATCGTTTATTGCTTTTTACGGAATTTCAGTTTTGTACATCCTGTTTTGGTTTGCAGTTTGTTTTTTCATTGTTTCGCTTCAGAAAAATTCGAATTTCAATGCCGTTATTTTATTGACAATCTGGCTGTTTCTAATTATCATTCTTCCGGCTGTTGTAAATACGTATATCATCAACAGATACAAAGTTCCTGAAGCTTTGGAACTGACTTTGAAACAGCGAAATGCGTATCATGAGAAATGGGATATGGATAAGCAGGAAACACTGGATAAATTCTACAAACATTACCCTCAGTTTAAAAATTACGTACTTCCTGAAAAAGAATTCAGCTGGCTTTGGTATTATGCGATGCAGCAAATGGGCGACGACGAATCGGCTGTACAATCCAGGGAATTAGAAACTAAACTCGAACAGCGAAACCGTGCCGGCGAATTAATCGCGCAGTTTATCCCTACAATTCATACGCAGATTCAGCTGAATGAAATTGCAAAATCGGATCTGAAGAACCAGCTTTTGTTTTTGAAAGAAACCGCAAAATTCCACGAAAAAATGCGTTTGTATTTTTATCCGAAGATTTTCGATAATGCTTCTGCAGAAAAGGAAAACTGGGAGAAGTTTAAAGTAGAAACTTTTAATGATACAACCGAAATTAGTTTTATGAAAGCATTTTTACCATTACTGCTTTTCAATCTTTTATTGATTGGTTTTGGATGGCGGAATTTTCTCAGACTAGTTTAAACGCGGTATTTTTTTACCGCAAACAAACACATTAGAGTTACCAGAGGTTCGCAAAGTTTTTAAACAAAGCTTTGCGAACTTTGCTTTTTTATAGGTTTCGTTTTAAAGAAATCTTTGAGGGATTAGGGGTTGAGAAACACCTAAATCAAACCTTTTCTGAATAATTTTTTTTAAAACATTCGATAATTTTATTTTATTTAGAATTAATATAAATAAACTTTTATATTTGCCGCTTTCCGGACAGAACTTAGTAATTTTTAAAATTTACTTAATATTGCTTTTCCAAAAAATAAATCCTTTTTAATGAACAACAATACCAGTTTCGAAACAGAACTTTTCCTTTCCTTTAAGGACGGAGACGAAACTGCGTTCAAGTTTTTCTATGATAAATATTTTAGGAGAATTCAATCTTTCAGCGTTCAGTTTATTTACGATCAGGACGAGGCTGAAAACCTGGCTCAGGAAGCTTTACTACACCTCTGGCAGAACAAAGAAAATATAGAATCTATCAATGGGATTCAGGCTTTTTTATTTACATACGCCAAATCAAAATGTCTCAATTTAATCCGCCACAATAAAGTGAAGGATAAATTCAAAAATGACCTTCTAAACCATAAAGAACGAGAACTGGATATCGAAGTATTAAATTCGATTCAGTTCGATACTTTAGAATTAACCGAATTAGAACGTATAATTCAGGAATCTATCAGCGATCTGCCGCCAAAAACAAGAGAAGTTTTTATAAAAAAACGCTTTGAGAATAAAAAAAATGCAGAAATCGCCGAAGAAATGAACGTTACTTTAAAAGCTGTTGAAGCCCACATGACCAAGGCTTTAAAGATTTTAAAAACTAAATTATCCGATTATTTGTTCTTAATTTTTATTCTTATTTGTAATAATTAAAAATAAAAGGTAGGGTATTTTAATTCTGAAGTGTACTTACTATGGCGAGAAGTTTTAAAACGCAATTATGACATCGGAAATTATAGACAAATACCTTTCTAAAGAAGCTTCAGAGCAGGAAGTTCAGGCACTTTTTGACTGGATTGAAGCATCAGAAGAAAACAAGAAACAATTTATAACGGCAAAGAAAGCCTGGGCTTTAAGCACTCTTTCTTCAAATGTATTAATTGATCCTGTTCCGGTAATCGAGATGAAACCAAAAAACAAAATCAGACAGTATTTGCAATACGCTGCCGTATTTTTAGTGTTTTTGGGTTTAGGATTCACTATTTTATTATTTAACCGCAAATCTGAAACTCCAAAAGAAATTGTTCTGGAATTAGGCGACGGCCGTCTGGAATATTTCTCTGCAAAAAATCAGACCACATTATTAAATGATAAAGGTGATTTAGTCGCTAAAAAATTTCCGAACCAGATTATTTACTTTGGCAGAGTACAGGATCACGAAGTTATTTACAATACACTTTCGGTTCCGTACGGAAAACGTTTCAGACTTAAACTTTCAGATGGTACTGTTGTGAGTTTAAATTCGGGAACTACTTTACGTTATCCGGAGCAGTTTGGTGCTGACGGAAATCGAAATGTTTACCTGAGCGGTGAAGCATTTTTTGAAGTTGCCAAAGACAAAGAGCATCCGTTTATCGTGCATGCAAATCAGGCAGACATTGAAGTTCTCGGGACTAAGTTTAATGTGAGCGCTTATCCTGAAAACCCTACGGTTAATAGTACATTAATCGAAGGAAGCATCCGAATGTCTCAAGCTGTTAATCCTTCCAATGCCGTTCTCCTTGTCCCTAACCAGATGGCGACCTGGCAGAACAATTCTAAAAAACTGGTCTTAAAAGAAGTCGATCCGGCCTTTTATGCTGCCTGGACAAAAGGCGAACTTGCTTTTAAAGACACCCCATTTTCTACAATCGCTAAAATTATTCAGCGTACCTACGACGTTGAAATTGTCAATGAAAATTCTGACTTGGCCAGACAGAATTTTACAGGTACAATTACGATCAGCGAGTCCAGTGTCGAGAATATTTTAGACCTGCTGAAACGCGACACGCCTTTTAATTATTCCATTCAACAAAAAACCATTACGATCACCAATCCTCGATAAATAAACAAACATGACATTTACGATACAACCCGTTTTAAGAAAAATTCTGTTTTTCTTAGCCATACTTATATCTGGATTTAAAGGATTTTCTCAGAATAAATTAATTACATTACAAGCCAAAAACAAACCTATCAGTCTAATTATCAAATCGATTGAAGAGCAGACTGATTTTAGAATCATTTATAATGCAAGAAAAATTGACGCCGAACAACTGGCTGATTTAGATGTAAAAAACGCGGCTTTGGAGACTGCTTTAACGCAGTTATTAAAAGGCAGAAACATTTCGTTTTACATTCAGAAAAAACAGGTTTTATTAACCAGTTCACTTCCTGACACTTCAGATGCAACAGGTCAGGAAACCCAAAGACTGATCAGCGGAATAGTGTTTGACAGCAAGAGCAAACTGCCTCTTCCGGGCGCCACAGTACGTATAAAAGGAACCGGAATGGGCGCTATAACCGACTTTAACGGAAAATTTGTGTATCTATTAAAAGGAAACAACATTCCTGATCAGGTTCTTGAAGTGGGCTTTTTAGGAATGGAAACACAATCTCAAAAAGCGGATAACAAGAAAAATTTTGTTTTCAATCTTAAAGAAGCTGCAGATGAGCTGAATCCGGTTGTGATCACTTCGTCTTACGGAACTGAAAAATTAAAAGAAGAAATTGTGGGGAGTATTTCGACTTTGTATGCAAAAGATATTGCGGTTGAACAGGCTTCTGAAAGTTTCGATAAAATGATTACAGGTCAGATTCCGGGAGTTTTAGTTGAAAATACTTCAGGAGTCGGTGGTCCCGTAAAAATTAATATTCGTGGTCAGGGAACGCTTCCTTCTTTTACAAATTCAAAAACAGGAACTTCAACGCAGCCTCTCTTTATTGTTGACGGTGTTGTGATGAGTGAAGAATTTGGAATTGACAGTAACTATTTTAGCGGAAACGGTGATGCTACTGAAAACTTTATGAATCCATTAATGAAAATTGCACCGGAAAATATCGAAAGTCTTTCGGTTTTAAAAGATGCGGCTGCCGTGGGTATTTATGGTGCTGACGGAGCAAATGGTGTAATTATAATTACTACCAAAAAAGGTAAAAAAGGTAAAGCAAAATTTGGTTTTTCTAATCAGCTGGGTATTTCTTCAGCGATTAATCAAATTAAATATTTAAATGGCGAACAGTATAATGAATTGCGCAATGAATACTTAAAAAATACCTCTCCGGGAACTGCCCTAACTCCGTATAATGGTGTTAACACAGATTGGTTTAGTCTCTTAAACAAAACCGGAGTTTATAATAAATACAATTTTAATGTTTCGGGAGCTACTTCAAAGTTTTCATACAGAACAAGTATCAATTATACAAAAATTGATGAACCGCAATTTGGTAATGATACTAAACAATTAAATGCAGGGATTAACCTTGGATTCAACCATAAAAAACTGGACATTAATTTAATGCTTAATCCAAGTTATGTTCAAAAACATGCTCCAAATATTTTCTATACTTTCGCCTACCTTCCTACTTTATCTCCTTATAATGAAGATGGTTCTTATTCTTTCTTAGGTTCAAGCGGTATCACCAGAGGAAATCCTCTTGCGGCAATTGAACAGAATAAAAATGAAAGTAATACTTATGGAATTTTAGGAAGCTTAAATTTGAATTATAAATTTAGTAAAGCTTTAAAATTCTCAACTCTTTTTGGTATTGATTATACAGATAAAGAACAGGATCGTTATTTTTCTGCTGAAAATGAAAGCGGAAGATTTCCCAATACTTTTGTTTTAGACGGTACTACGTATTCAAGATGGGGACGCCGACTTATAAATGAAAGAAACTCTACTAAATGGAACTGGCAGGGACAGCTTTTGTTTGAAAAACAACTGAATGAAAACCACGGTATAGATGGTATTATTGGTTTTGAACTTGCCGAAGATAAAACTAATTTCAATTATCAGTCTGCCTTAGGATTTGTAAATCCGTATAAAATTAATGCTATATCTGATGCTATTAAGGATGACAATCCAAATACGCCGGAAGACGAATCAAAAGACAATCAGACTTTTGGTAATGACATCAGCTATAATTCCAGAGTTTCAGCATTTGCTCAGGCAAACTACAATTATAAAAAACGTTATTATTTCCTTGCTAATTTCCGTCGTGACGAAAGTTCTGTTTTTGGTGTCGATTCAAACGTTGCGCTAAACGGCGGTGCCGGAGCAAGCTGGATAATCAGCAACGAGAAATTTCTTGACAAGAATACTTGGATTGATTTCTTAAAATTAAAAACCAGCTACGGTTCAACAGGAAATTCAAGAATTGGTTCTTACCGTTCTAAAGGTTTGTATAACCTGCAGCAAAACGGCTATAATGGCTTAGATGGCGCAACAACTGATACAGCACCAAATGGCAGTTTAAGCTGGGAAAAGAACACTAAGTTCAATGCCGGAATCGATTTTAATGTTTTTAAACGTGTAGAATTATCCGTTGAATATTATTATAACGCTCTAAGCGATTTGATTACAACAAGAGACATTCCTACTGAAACGGGTTACAGTTCACTTCAGTTAAATGCTGCTGATATGTACAATAGAGGTTTTGAATTTTCTACCCGAATTAAATGGGTAACAAGCGACGCTTTTAAATGGATTACATCTTTTAATATTTCGACTGTACAAAATAAAGTAACTGCTTTAAAAGGTTTGGGAAGTGATTATTCTCAAGCCGAAGTGGCACTTGCCCAAAAAATTGGTTACAGCACCACTACAATCTGGGGGATAAACTGGGTTGGGGTTGATCCTGCAACAGGAAGAAACCTTGTTGAAAAGAATGGTAAAGTATACGATATTATGACTTACAGATCCTTGTATTCTATAGCAGACTGGGAACCTATTGGAGACAGACAGCCGGATGCTTATGGTGGTTTTTACAATAGTTTTTCTTTTTATAATAATCTGGTTTTATCTTTTAGAGGTGATTTCCAAATTGGAGGTGATTTCCTTGCTCAGGATGTTCTTATCGATAAATATTCAAATACATCTGACCGAAATCTTTCTGTTAATGCTTACGATTACTGGAGAAAACCGGGAGATATAGTATCACAGCCGGCAGTTACAAATAATCCTATTGTACCAAATCTTAGCAAATATGTATATGATGCCACTTATGTAAGACTGAGCAATGTGAACTTAAGTTATAATGTGCCTTTAAAAAATTCATTTCTGGATGCTCTTACAGTATTTGCAGACGCTACCAACGTTGCATATTGGTACAAAGAAAAAAGCCCTAAAGGTATGAACGGAATAAGGGAGTTAAGCTATACTTATCCGCAGGCCAGAACAATTTCACTTGGTGTTAATGCTAAATTTTAAGAAAATGAAATATTTAAAATATATAACAATTGCCTTCCTGATTTTTTCAGTACAAAGCTGCAGCGACTTTTTGGAACAGGAACCAGGTTTGAGAACCTCTATTGACGAACTTTTACAGAATAAACAAGGTGTTTTAAGAGCTTTAAACGGAATTTACAATGAGCTCGAAGCAAATGTAAGAGGAGAACGCTTTGCTGTATATGCTGATTTACAAGGAGGAAACATCAAATTCAGCCCTATTTCTTCCACCGGACAAATTACAGCTCCTTTAAATATAAGAGAAGTATATTCATTTGAAGATTTAGCGGAAACAAGTAATTTCAACCTGTTTTATGGTGAAAGCTATGACATTATTAATCAAGCTAATTTAATTTTAGAATATATTCCTTCTCTGCCTGATGCAACTGAAACCGAAAAAAACAAAATTAAGGCAGAGGCTCTGACCATAAGAGCGTATACACATTTTTTATTGGCATTAGTATACAGCCAGAATTACAGCTATACTACAGATGCTTCACATCCGGGAATTGTTTATAATACAGAATCCATCAAGTCCGGCGTTAAGTATCCTGCAAGAAAGACGGCTGCTGAAACGTATGCTCTGATTATTGATGATTTAAAAACAGCTTTAGAGAATTATTCCGACACTTCATCTCTGGCAGGACCATCTTATTCATTTTTCAATAAAAACAATACGAAAGCACTGCTTGCGAGAGTTTATCTTTATAAAAGAGACTGGGTTAATGCTTACGAAACAGCAAATGATGTGATTACGAATTCCGGTTTCACCTTGGTAAGTTCTTCTGATTTGGCTGCGCAATGGTCAGATCCGGATCTGCCTCTCTCTGAAACATTAATGGAATTTTCTATTTCGAAAGATTCTGAAGGTACTGTCTCATCGTCCATGTCATCGAACTTTGGATATAATGGATCCACTTATGCAAGATATACGGCTTCAAATGACCTTATCGATTTATATGAAAATAACGACATTAGAAAACAATTATTTGTAACGACTCCTTTATCTACTTTGGTAAATGGCGTACGTAGAGATATGAGCTATAATTTCACAAAAAAATACCAGGACAATGCAGGTTATGTAGCTTTTAGATTAAGTGAAATGTATCTTATACGCGCCGAGGCCGCATTCGAAAACAACCGATCAGATCTTGCACTGGCAGATATTAATATTATTCGTGCACGTGCCAATGCTTCGCTGCTTACCAGTACTGCAAACTTAAAAGAAGATATTCTTTTGGAAAGAAGAAAAGAATTATGTTTCGAAGGACAGTTTTTCTTTGATTTGACTCGTAATCACATGGGAATTACCAGAAACGACGGTTGTGTATCAAACAATTGCAGCATCACCTATCCTTCTCTAAAATTTGTTTTACCAATTCCACTCTATAACACTAATCTTAATGAAAACTTACAGCAAAATGAATCGTATTAAGATATTCAGCATACTAGCCCTGACTGCATCATTTATAATTTCGTGCTCTAAAGACGATTATAAACTGGGGTCTCAGGCAGAACCACACCTGAGATTTAACTTTTTGGTAAAAAGCGACAATACACCACTGGAATATCCTGCGTCAAATGGTGCTTTAGTTGCTCAGTCCAATTATGTAAATAAATCGATAAAAACATTAAAAGTTCCTGTTGCACTAACTGCATATTCACTAAATGAAGCTGTTACAGCTAATTTCAGCACTACAATATCCGGCGAAAGCGAAGGTTTTAGAATAAATCCGGTAAACGAACTTGTGTTTGAAGGAAGTAAATTAACAGATACTATTTTTATTTCTTTTAATAAAAGATGGCAGGAAAATCAAAACATCACTTTAAAACTCGAAACTGTATCAAATCCGGATGTTCATATTGGAAATTTAAATGAAAATAAAAATGATACTTTCAAAATTGATCTTGGCACTATTGCTACCAATTATACATTTCCGGTAAACCAATTTGTGATAAAAGGAGAAGCTGGTGAAAAGTTTGATTTTAATGTTAATTTCCCTAATGGATACTTCCCTTCTGAAATGGAAAACCTTGAAATATTTAAATCTTTGGACGGATTTAATTATTCTATAACTCATGATGAATTTAAAGAAAACAGTAACTCTGTTACGTATCATTTTACGCTTTTAGAAGATATTCAAAACGACGATGTATATTATGAAACAGCAATTTCATTAGTTAATGCCGGAGATTATACTGCAACAGGAAATACTATTATGCAGATCGTAAAACCTATAAAATCATCAAGGGATATAAATGCAAATCCTGCATCTAAGTTTTATGACTTAACGAATCAATTTTATCTAACGTATGGTGAAACATGGTTTGACAGAAATGGAGCTTGTGCATGGCAGGCTTATAACGCCTTTACTTTCCCGGTTGTCGTTACAAAAGATCATGAAAATGCAATTTTATATAGTGATAAAGGAACCGCAGATCCAAATGATGATGTGTATCATGACGCCTTCAGAATTGGTTTTAACGTAGCATCCGGAACCAATACCACAAATTCATTCAACCTGAAAAGATGGTTTTCTAACGAAAGTACAACCGCTGCAAACTCTCCGGGATTCAATATTACATCGGCTTTAGAATTTTTCCCTGAAAACGGAAACAGCAAAACGAATGGAAATGTACTGGTAATTCCGCAATATATTACAATTACCGGAAGCAATAAAAACAGTCACATCATTGCTATTTCAGGAGCAGGAACGTATAAAGAAATTAGTACTGGTTTATTCGAAATTACTTTTGAACTAAAATTGACTAATGATGCATTATTTGGAGGAACGGTTACAGCTCAATACAGAATGTATAACAACAGAACCTATCCAAAACCTGCTGCTTTAAGCATCGACTGTCCTAAGGAGGTTACGCTCTAGTGGTCAATTTACTGTCATAGTATTAGTTTACTGTCGCAGTCTCAGTTTTCAGGAGCTTTATCAAAGTGTAAAACTTTGACAAAGCTTTTGACGGCTAAAAAAATAAATGGTTTCAAGTTTGAGGTTCCAAATTATAAGCTACTGCGGAACATGAAACCTGAAACCTGAAACAAAAAAACAAAAAAAAACAAAGTTGAAAAAATTAATCCTCCCTGTCCTGTTCCTGCTGAGCTTAACGGCTTATAAAAGCGTGGAAAACCCTGACTACATTGATATTCAGGAATTGCGAAAACTCTATTCCGGCGGCGATGCTTCAAAATGGCCTGCAGCCGAATTACACGAAAACATCGATAAAACTAAATTTGAGGATATCGGCGTACTGCCTGCCGTTCCCTATCCCGCTTATAATCCGTATTCGAAAGAAAAGGAAAGTTTAGGGAAGGTGCTATTTTTTGACCCAAGATTATCTAAAAGCGGTCAGATTGCCTGTGCTTCCTGTCATAATCCTGAATTGGGCTGGACAGATAACCTTACCCGTTCTTTTGGTCATGACCGCCAGACCGGTAAACGTAACTCGATGACGATTTTAAACTCGGCGTATGCCACCTCTTTATTTTGGGATGGACGAGCTTCAAGTTTAGAAGATCAGGCGCAGTTTCCTGTTGCCGATCCTTTAGAAATGAATGAAAAACTGACAATTGCCGTTGATAAAATCGCGAAAATCAAAGGGTATAATCCGTTATTTACAGCTGCTTTTGGAGATAAGAAAGTAACTCTGGAAAGAATCCAGTATGCGATTGCTACTTTCGAAAGATCAATTAACAGTCCGAAAAGTAAATTCGACCAGTTTGTAAGCGGTAAATCAGATATTTATACAGATCAGCAGGTTAAAGGACTGCATTTGTTCAGAACCAAAGCACAATGCATCAACTGCCACAATACACCTTATTTCAGCGATAATCAGTTTCATAATGACGGGCAGACTTTATTCGGAACCAAAAATGAAGATTTCGGACGTTATAATGTAACCAAAGATGTAAAAGATATTGGCAAATTCAGAACGCCGACATTGCGCGAAGTAGTAAACACCAAACCATGGATGCATCACGGGCACTTCCCTACTCTACTGGATGTTGTAGAATTGTACAATTTAGGAAATCCATCTCCGGTTCAGAAAAAATATCTGGGAACAGCACGAGATTCACTGATTCCTAAAGTAGACCCGATGCTTAGAAAACTAGATTTGAGTAAAGAAGAAATCAGCGATCTTCTGGCTTTTATCGAAACTTTAAGCACACCGACAAGAAGAATGATCATACCAGAAATGCCAAAATAACGAATTAAAACCAACTTATTATGAAATCATTAAAAATCTTCTTTTTATTCTTTTTTGCCTGTAACTGTTTGTTTTCACAAGAGATTACTCAGGAATTTTTACAAAAAAGAGATGCTAAAATTGATTCCCTTACCAAAATTGATTTTCTAAAATATAAGTACAAATATTTAGACAAGAATTACAAAATCAAGATACCGAAAGAGGTTTATGAAAAAACGGTTATTGAGTACAAATTCATACCTGAAAGACTAAACAAATATCGGGATTCTCTGGGTGTGGTTTTAATGGCTGAATTTAAAGATTGGGACGCAGAAAGAATCGCCGAACATAGAATCTGCTACACCTGGAAAAGGGTTGGTCATCATGTATGGAAAAGTGAAGATGAAGTTGCGGCTATCGCGAAAAAACTAAAAATTAAACAGCCTTACAGACTTCAGGAGTTACTGAACAAAAATGATTCTAAAGTTGCAGCTGAAATTCAAAATTTAAGAGATACATTATTTCAGAAATTTAACAAAGAAGAAGTAAAAACAATGCCGGCAGACAAATTACTGCTGTTCGCTTTTACAAATAATCCTGAAGTAATAGAACTCAAAAAAAATGCTTATAAAAATAAGCAAAAGCAAAAATAAACGATTTCTGCCCTAAAATCTGCAAATCCGAAAAGCCTGTTTTCTTGTAAAACAGGCTTTTTTTATACCAGACTAAATTCTCAAAAAGCCTCACCTAAACGAAAATACAATCCCCAATCGCATTTTCCCACAGCAGCATCCAGACCTACATTGAATTTTTCGGTTTTAAAAGCTTTGTATCGAAATCCTGCTCCTGCTCCGGGATACATTTTCCAGTTGAAATTTTCAGTATCTGATCCGTAAATAGTTGCCACGCCTGCAAAACCCACGATTCCCATTTTTTTGTGGAAATTATATCGATATTCTGCCTGCAGATCCATCAGACCATCTCCGCGGTATTTGCCTTCGGAATAGCCTCTAATATCATTTCCTCCAATGGTTACCTGCTGTTCAAAAGAAATATTTCCCAATCCGAACTTACCCGAAAAACGGGCAGCCAAAACATCCGTTCCGGTTCTGAATGGGATATAGGTATTATATTCTGAAAAGATTTTATTGGCATCGGTCATATTATCAAACCATTTTGGATAAGTAAGCCAGCGTAGTTTAATTTTGTCTCCCTTTGTGGGATAATAAACCGCATCGCGCGTATCGTACATTGCAAAAAGCTGTAAAGCATTAGTGTGCGTTATCGATGAGGGTTCAATATTGTCTTCGTATTTTGTGTCGTAATGCGCATATCCGTAACCCAGTCCGCCATACAACGACTTTATAATACGCCGAAGCACCGTAAAATGCACCATCGTTTTTTTGGTGTCATAATCATAAAAATCAGGAACATCAATATCATCTACATAATACTGCGCATTCTGATTGCCCGTTGCTGCAAAAAACTGGGCACGCCAGCGGTCTTCTTTAAAATACCATTTGTTAAACGAAGCGATAAAATAAGATTTATTGGTGGTGTAAACTCCCGAAATACCCGACAAAGATTTAGGCGAAATAGTATCCGTTTTATCCACTTTATACATCATCATCGGGATGGCTCCAAACATAAAATCAAGTGTCCGGTTGTAATTTAAATACGGCATCACATTAAAATCTACGGCTTTTACTTTTTTCTCAGTCAATGTGTCTTTTTTACTAATCTGCGCCAATACAGCGAAAGACCATAAAAACAGCATTATTGAGGTTGATAGCACTTTTATCATAATTTGTTCTTTATGTTGAAAAACAAAATTATTACATCATTGAAAAACAAATCTTTATTTCGATTACTCTTAGGTTGCATGTTATAATATGAAACATCTTTTTGTAATTCTGAAACAAATTTTACCGCTGTTTTTCTACATTTAACTGATCTTTCAAACACAAAAATCAATACTTTGATAAACGTGCCGATACTAATTTGTTATGCTTTTATTGAAGCTTAGAATAAGACTTTGGTCATAAAGCATTCTTCATTTTTTAAATTTGTTTATAACAAAAAGAAAACGCTTTCTTTTATAAAAAATACCATCATGAAAATAGATCAGATACAAATTAAAACAAACGATATTCAAAAAATTAAAACATTTTATCAGAATACATTAGGGCTCTTTATTCTGGAAAATGATTCAAAATCGATAACGCTTCAGGCCGGAACTTCAATTTTAAAATTTACAGAAGATCCAGGTTTTAAATCTATATATCATTTTGCTTTCAATATACCCGAAAATCAGTTGGAAGAAGCCATCCAGTGGTGCAAAGACAAAGCCGATTTAATTGTTTTGGAAGATAAAAGTGTCGTTACCCATTTTGAGAACTGGAATGCACATTCTGTTTATTTTTATGACCTTAACGGAAATCTGCTGGAGTTCATTGCACGACACGATCTCAATAACGAACAAGTTGGCGAATTCAATTCGGCTTCTATTTTAAATATAAGCGAAATTGGAATTGTTACTGAAAGTCCCTTAGAATTAGGAAATCAATTAATCGCAGAACACGGGCTTCGTTTCTTTTCTCAAAATGAAAATACCGATAAATTCTCAGCCATTGGCGATCATGAAGGTTTATTGATCCTTGTACAGCCAAACCGAAATTGGTACCCGACACAAACTCCTTCTGAAAGCAACCCGACTGAGATTACCTTAGAGAATGATGAAAGTATCATTAATCTGAAATTCTAATAATTAAATATGATATATTTACCATTACATCTTAATCATAAGTAATTTCCTTTAATATGTCAAAAATTTTAAAGAGTATCCTTTTTCATTCTTCTTTTTTAGTCTGCTATATGATGACCTGCTGCGGACAAAATAATATGGCAATTCCGAAAGAGTTTAAAGAAACTCCTATTCCAAAAAAAGAAAGTAAAGAATGGTTTAAATTGAATTACTCCAAAAATGATTTTAAAGTAAATATTGTCAATAACAAACTTGTAATTGAAAAAAATACTGAAAAAACAAGAGAGTGCAGATTAGAAACTAAATCAGGTATTTTTTCAGGAACAGATCATGGTGAATGGGGCGGTCAGCTAACTTTTATACCCAATGACAGCCAAAATACCATTACAATTAAAAAAGGAAATATCAAATTTATATTTCTATACAAGGGTAAAGTATATTTTATTGAAGGATTTGCTCATATGGGAATTAATGAAGGAACTATCTATGAAGTTAATACCAAAGAACACAACCTTCCATACAAAAAAGTAGTGGATTTTGATGATGCTGCTCAAGCTTTTACTATTTATAAAGATAAACTTCTTATAGCCGCTTATAAAAATTTCTATATTGTGAAAGACTTCAAAAAGGAAATTGTCTTCAAAAATACCTTTTGGCAAGGTTTATACCCAAACTCAATAGCGGCATTTAATAATGAAAATGTATTTATTGGAATAAGAAGCGGTATTGTAAAACTTGATTTAACTAAGAAAACTTTAAAGTTCTACAAAAACGCAAAGTAAAAAGATGAAAAACATTCTTACGCTAATCTTACTATTTCTTTTAACTGTTGTTTTTACAAACGCACAATCACAAAATATGACGCTGCAAAAATTACTTGACAACAAACTTCTTGAAAAAAAAGAGGCAAAAGATTTCACGAATTTTCTAAATCAAATAGAAGAAAAAAATACCACTTCGTACCTATACGGCTTATTTCAGTGTGAGTACAAAAAATTAACTGGACATACCTATTCTGAAGTTTTCTCTAGTAATATTGTTATCGAAAGCCTGAAGTTAAGTGTAGAAGAACAAAAAAATATAAATGTTCTTCTGTCAGATTATCTTATTAAATTAAAGAAATCCGAACTTATAGATGCAAAACAATTTGAACTTTTTCAACAAAAAATAAATAATAATCAATATACTTATCAACTTGAATTTATTAAAGACATTACATTTCAAGCTCTAAGAGAAGACTATATTGCACCTGATAAACTTAAAAAGTCTGCTTACAAACTTAAAGATAATAAAATAATTACATTAAAATACCAAAGTCTTATTACAAGGATAGAGGAAGGGGTAGTAAAATCTCCAATTGACTTACTTAAATATTGTGACAACACGGTAATTATTGATACAAAGAATTATTCAGATCAACCGGAAGAATATCTGGAAATTATTCATAAACAAACCTCTGAAATCCTTCCAGAACTAGCTTTTACCAATTTTGATTTTAAAGTTGTGCTGGATGATAAAATATCTGATGAAGACAATAAATTTTATGATTTTCTTGTTTCAATTGAATCTGGAAAAAAGATATATAAACAAAAAAGTTTTTATAATCTACATACCCCATCAAAAGACAAAAACTCTAGAATTGGAATAGATTCTCAGCAATATTATAAAATTTTCAACAAAATTTTAGCCGATTTACATTCTCCTTACCGACTTCATGAGGTAAAAATTTATGGTCAAGATGAAGATAAAGCTTTTGGAATAATGGCATTAACGAAAGAACAAGAAAAAGCATCTCATGAATCTGAAACTTATTTTTTTGTAAGTTATGAGGATTTCAACAGTAAACCAACCAGCATCCAAATTGATAATACAATTGATGAATTTATAAAAATTGGCTTTTTTGCAAACTTAACTACAGCTCAGATTAATGAAGGAAAACAAAAAGTCGCAGAACAAGACAACAGTAATTTTAATGAAATCCTTAATGCTTTTCCTAACAAGATTTATTGGTATGACACAGAACTTGGCAATCTTGAAGACCCATATGCTGAGTTGTTAAAGGAATTTTCGCAACTTTCAAGCAATGAATTCAATCCAACTGATATCTCTAACAAATTTGATTTACAGAAAAGAAAAACAACTTTAAAATTCAAGTTGGGAAACAAATTTTATTCTAAAGTTTTTAAAATTAACAACGACTGGATAGATGTTGATTTTTTTGATTTCGTAAAATCTGTTGTAACAGAAAACAAACTTAAAGGTCAGTTTTATGAATTGTATACAGGAGGTCAGGATGCTAAAGTTGTATATCTCACCCAAAAACAATATGATCATATAAAAACAAACAAACTCCTTTTATTTGCAGATAAAGAATGGGAAGAAAAATAAACTTTTTCTTCTAAATGTTTTTTTGTCTCTTACAGATTTAGCAGATTCAGGATTTTTTTTTATTTAAATAAAAATCAAATCTGTTTTAATCTGCTAAATCTGCGTGAAAAATCTTTTTTTTTGTCTCGCACAGATTTACCAGATTAAGGGATTTTTTTATCTAAACTTTAGATTAGTTTTCTAAAACCTCATTCTCTGGATCCTTACAGCATTTAAAATCGCCAGCAAAGCAACCCCTACATCGGCAAAAACAGCCTCCCACATGGTGGCAAGACCGCCTGCACCAAGAATTAATACAAAAGCTTTTACAACAAAAGCTAGAGTAATATTCTGCCAGACAATTTTTTTGGTTTGTTTCCCAATGTTGATTGCCATTGCGATTTTACTTGGTTTATCGTCCTGAATTACAACATCGGCAGTTTCGATTGCTGCGTCGCTTCCTAAACCTCCCATTGCAATTCCTACCGTGCTTAATGCGATTACCGGCGCATCGTTTACACCATCGCCAACAAAAGCAATCGTTTCGTTTTTAGCTTTAATTTCGTTGACTTTGTTCACTTTATCCTCCGGAAGTAAATCTCCAAAAGCTTTTGTGATTCCGAGTTTATTCGCTACAAATTCTACAACATTGGTTTTATCACCACTTAGCATAGTCAGTTTTACACCTAACGATTTTAGTTTAGAAACCGTTTCTTTCGCATCTTCTTTAATTTCATCGGCAATGGTTAAATAACCTGCAAATTTGTCTTCGTAAGCAATCGCTATTGTTGTGTATACAATAGCTGCCGGATCAATATCATACGAAATATTGAATTTATCGAGAAGCTTAAAATTCCCAACATACAATTCTTTTTCGTTATAAGAAGCTTTTAACCCGTGTCCCGAAATTTCTTCAATGTTTTTTAATTCTAACGAAGAATCAATTGGGCCCACATGATTATGAATCGCTGTTGCCACAGGATGTGTGCTTCGGCTTTCTAAAGCGTTAACCAGTTTTAAGATTTCGGTTTTATCAAATTCAGGTTTTATAATGACTTCCTGAACTTTAAAAACACCTTCGGTCATGGTTCCGGTTTTGTCCACCACCACATTCTGAATTGTCGAAATACTATCCAGAAAATTACTTCCTTTAAACAAGATTCCGTTTTTACTCGCTGCGCCGATTCCGCCAAAATAACCAAGCGGAATACTGATAACCAATGCACAAGGACAAGAAATAACCAGGAAAACCAAAGCTCTGTACAACCAGTCGCTAAAAACATAATTATCTACAAAAAGCATTGGAACCAGACAAATTGCAATTGCCAGATACACCACAATTGGCGTATAGACTTTAGCAAACTTTCTAATGAATAATTCTGCCGGCGCTTTTTTGGTTGTGGCGTTTTGTACCAATTCCAGAATTTTAGACAATTTACTGTCATTATAAGCGGTTGTTACTTTTACTTCGGCAATCGTATTTCCGTTTATCATTCCGGCTAGAACTGTTTCACCTTTTTTCTTAGTATCAGGTTTACTTTCTCCTGTTAAAGCTGCGGTGTTAAACGAAGCCGAATCTGATAATAATTCGCCGTCCAAACCTAACTTTTCTCCTGCTTTTAGCTGAATAATCGCTCCAATAGAAACATCTTTGGCTTTGACTTTTACTGCTGTATTGTTTTCTAAAACATGAACCTCATCCGGACGCTGATCGAGCAGACTTTTAATACTCGATTTTGCCCGGTTAACCGCCATTCCCTGAAAGTTTTCTCCAATCGTGTAAAATAGCATTACAGCAACACCTTCCGGATATTCGCCAATGGCAAACGCACCAATTGTTGCAATACACATGAGGAAAAACTCAGAGAAAACATCTCCTTTTACTATACTTTCATAAGCTTCCCGTAAAACCGGAAATCCAACCGGAAGATACGCAATCGCATACCACGCAATTCTAACATATCCTGTAAACCAGTCCTGCGGAAAATAGTTATCAAAACCAATTCCGATAATCAGCAAAATAAATGATAGTATCGATGGCAGAAACAATTGAAACAGATTTCCGCCTGCATTGTGTTCATGATCGTGGCCTCCGTGATCGTGTCCGTCATTTTCTGAATGCACAGGTTCATCATGCGAACAGCAGCAGGAGGGTTTGGCTTTGTTTTTTGTGCTTTTTATTTCTTTATCTTGATGTATCATGGATAACTTTTTTAACTTTTAAAGTTTCACGTTTCATGTTCCAAGTTCAGTGAAACTTTGTTTAAATAATGACCTAAATTTAAGCAATTTGTATCATTTTTTTGCCACAAAGACACGAAGACGCAAAGTTTTTTTTTGTTTAGTGACGATAAGCGCTCTCTATTTGTCATTTCGACCGGAGGGAGAAATCACACTCGGGAATCGACAAAGATTGGCGATACACTTTATGGAAATTCTAGTGTGATTTCTCCTTCGTCGAAATGACATAAAATGAGAGAAAAACTCAGCACCTTAGCATCTTAGAACCTCAGCACCTTAAAAAAAAATCAATGCGAATGCTCTCCCCCGCCCTTCATTGCTGAAAGCAGATAAAAAGCACCTTTCGTCACAATTTTAGCATTAGCAGGAACATCATTTACAAATTTCACTTCTGTAAAACCTAAATCCGTTGTTCCCGGAATTACTTCTACGGCTTGAAAATGAATTTCTTCTTCGTGAGCTTCTTCTTTTTCGCCTTCTTTGTGATCATGTTTTTCTTCTGCATGACCTTCTTCCTGAATAAAAACAAAATATTTATCAGCGTTTCTTACTACGGCATCTTTTGGCAATGCCGGAACTGTCGCATTTACAATATTGATATTAGCCGATACGTACATTCCCGGAATCAGTCCTTTTGCATCAGCAGGATCAATTTTAGCATGAACGGCAACAGTTTTACTTTCATTAGAAAAAGATTTATTGATTCCGAAAATCTTTCCCTTAATCGATTTATTCGACTGATTCGTCAAAACAAAATCAATTACCTGACCAATTGAAATCGAGCCCAAATCTTTCTCATACACATTCAAATCCAAATGCATCTGACTGTTGTCAACGACTTCAAAAAGTGAAACTCCTGTATTAGCGAAAGCGCCTTTTGCGATATTAATTTTCCCGACGAAACCGTTTATTGGCGAAACAATTGGTACAACCGATGTCGTTCCTTTTATATTGACATGCAGAGCATCTAGTTTATTTTTTGCTGCCTGCGCGCGGGCTTTTTCGGCTGCCAGTTTGGCTTTTACTTCCTGAAAAGTCTTTCTCGGATTCACATTTTCGTCACTCAATGTTTTCTGGCGGTTGTATTCCAATTGCAGATATTCCACATTCGCAACAGCCGATTGGTAATCTTCCTGCATGCCAATAACTTCCAGATTTTGAATCGTTGCCAAAACTTTTCCTTTGTTTACGAATGTTCCTTCTAAAACAAAAATGTCTTTTACCGTTCCGCCAATCAAAGTCGAAACCTCAGCAGAATTTTGTGGAGGAACTGTCGTATAACCATTTGCTTTTATGATTTTATTTAGGTTTCGATCTTCTACAATTCCGGTTTCAATACCGACTGTTTTGTATTGAGAAACCGTTAAAGCAACTTCTGTGGTTTCTTTTTCTTCTTCCTGCGGTTCTTCGGTTTTCTTTTCATTACAGCTCGTCATGGAAATAAATATTCCGCAGTAAGCTATAAGCAGTAAGCTATAGGCTGATTTTCTTTGCGAAAAAACTTTGCTCCCAATAGCTATCGAGATTACGTTTAAATATTTAGATATATTTTTCATTTTTAATTGTTTTTGAAGGTTGGAAATTGAAGTTCGATCGCACTTTGATTGTAGTTGTGCGCTGCTTCTGCAAATTGTTTTTTAATATCAATTGCCTGATTTAAAAAACTGATATAGGACCAGTAACTCATATCGCCATTGGCATAACTTTTCTGGGCAGTATCGATTATCTGACTGGCATATTGTGATCCTTCATTTTGGAAATAAGCCAAATTCTTCTGCTGTTTTTCAAAGTTATTTTGCAGTTCTTCTCTTTGCAGATTCAGCATCATTTTATTTTTATCTAAAGCCAATTGTGACTGCGAAATACTGATTTCCGCCGCTTTTGCTTTGGTTGTATTTACACCTCCAAACAACGGAATCTGCAATCCAGCCGTAAAACCCTGAAACAGCGATTTTTCATCAATTGTCTGTGCAAAATAGCCTAAACCTACTTTTGGCGTACGCAACGCTTTAAATGTTCCGGCTTCTCTTTGATAAACTGAAATCTGCTGATTGTAAAAATCGGTCATTAAAGTTTCTGCTTTTGTATTTCCCTGATTTTCTACAAAAACATATTGCAAAGCCGTATTTTGATCCGGAACAATATTTTCATCGGTCTGAATAAAAAACTGCAATTGTTTCTGATAAATGTTCAAATCGTATTCTAACTGCGCTTTTTGTGTTTCGATTTCTTTTACTTTGGCTTTGGCGCTGATAACTTCAATATTGCCGCTTTCTCCTGTTTTAAAACGTAATTCGGCATTCTTTAGGAATTTCGTGTAAATATCGTTCAATTCTGAATTGAGTTTCTGAATCGAAACGCCATACAAATATTGATAATACGCTAATGTCACCGCTTTTTCAATTTCATACGAAGACAGCGCTTTTCGTTTTTCGGCTAGCTTTGCCAATTCTTCCTGCAATTGTCGGTTGGCTTTTGTAATGTTTCCTAACGGAAAAAACTGCTGTACCGAAACGTTATGATCGTAATCGGCACTATTAAATTGACCGCCTTGATATTGAATCTGCAAAGGGTCTGGCTGAAAAGCAGCTTTTTTAAGAACGGTTTGTTTTTCGATTTCTTTATCGGCTATTTTTAAGTCGATATTGTTTGATTTGGCCAATTCTATTGCTTTTTCTAAGCTAATGGATTGCTGGGCAAATATTACAGTGCTTGCTAATAGAAATGTGCTTAACCGCAATCCCGATAGCCATCGGGAGCAAAACTTTTTCGATTGATCTTTATATATTGATTTTTTCATTTTTATATTTTTTGTTTCACGCAGATTAAAAAAGATTTAAGCAGATAAACACAGATTTTTTATTCATTGAAATCAAATTAAATCTGCTTTAATCTGCAGAATCTGCGAGAGGAATTATTTCTACACGCAGTAATAAATTATCTAATTATCAAATTTTCTCATTGACTAATTATCCTTGCGATTAAACTTCTCCAATAGTAAATACAAAATCGGTAAAACGATTAAAGTCAATAAAGTAGCTGAGAGTAAACCTCCGATTACTACCGTTGCTAATGGTTTCTGAACTTCTGCCCCGCCGCTTGTTGATAATGCCATTGGCATAAATCCTAATGAAGCTACAGCTGCGGTCATTAAAACGGGACGCAAACGTGTTTTGGTTCCAATAATAATTCTCTGGAATGCATCTGAAATTCCTTCAGATTTTAATTGGTTGAAATACGAAATCAGTACAATTCCGTTTAAAACCGCGATTCCGAATAAAGCGATAAAACCAATTCCGGCCGAAATACTAAACGGCATTCCTCTCAGCGAAAGCGCTAAAACTCCCCCAATAGCCGATAACGGAATTGCAGTAAAAATCAATAACGCTTGTTTAACACTTTTGAAAGTAAAATACAATAAGACTAAAATCAGTCCCAAAGCAATTGGCAAAGCAACCGAAAGCCTTTCTGAAGCTTCGATTAAATTCTGAAATTGTCCGCCATACGTAACATAATAACCCGCAGGAAGTTTGAAACTTTTATCCAGTTTTGCCTGAATTTCTTCGACAACACTTTGAATATCTCTTCCGCGGACATTTAAACCAACGGTAATTCTTCGTTTTCCGTCTTCGCGGATAACTTGCACAGGACCTTGCTCATATTCGACAGAAGCTACTTGAGAAAGCGGTACTTGCTGACCGCTCGGAAGCGGAATAAATAAATTGCTAACATCTGTAATATCGCCCCGATTGTTCTCATCCATCCTTACCACAACATCAAATCGTTTGCTTTCGTCGTAAATCTTTCCGGCCACTTCTCCCGCAAAAGACGAACGAATAATCTGGTTGATGTCTGAGATATCCAGTCCGTAAAGGGCAATTTTATCATAATCGTACTTAACTGTAATCTGCGGTAATCCGGTTACTTTATCAGCTTTTAAATCTCCTATTCCTTCAATTCCTTTTATTTTTGAAATCAATTCTGCTGCTTTTGCATCCAGGATTTCCAAATCATCTCCAAAGATTTTGATTGCAATATCAGATCGGCTTCCCGTCATCAATTCGTTAAAACGCATCTGAATTGGCTGAGAAATCTCAATATTCGCACCCGGAATTACTTCCATTTCTTCTTTCATGGCATTTGCCAGTTCTACCCAATTATGATATCTGCCTTTCCATTCTTTTTTGTCTTTTAAAACAATAATCAAATCCCCGCTTTCAATTGGCATTGGGTCGGTTGGGATTTCACCGCTTCCTATTTTGGTTACGATGGTTTTAATTTCAGGGAATTTTGCTTTCAGAATCTGTTCGTATTTGGTCGTCGTTTCAACCATCTGCGTAAGCGAACTTCCCGTCATAATTGTCGCGTTAATTGCCAAATCGCCTTCTTCGATTGTTGGAATAAATTCGCCTCCCATATTTTGGAAAACGATAAACGCCAAAGCGAATAATCCTAAGGCAGCAGAAAGCACGACTTTTTTAAACTCTAAAGCTTTTTTCAATAATGGCGTATAACGGCTTTCCAACCACGCAATCATACGATCGCTGAAGTTTTCTTTGTGTTCTGTTTTTTTAGAAAGAAATAAAGCACTCATCATCGGGATATAGGTCAGCGAAAGAATAAAAGCTCCAATAATCGCAAAACCAACCGTCATCGCCATTGGTTTAAACATTTTTCCTTCGGTTCCAATTAAAGCCAAAATTGGCAGATATACTATTAAGATGATAATTTCACCAAAGGCGGCACTGTTCCTGATTTTTGAAGCCGAATTATAAACTTCTTCGTCCATTTCTTCCTGCGTTAGTTCTTTTTTGTTTTTGAATTTCTGCAGATGATGCATCGTCGCTTCAACAATAATTACCGCGCCGTCGACTATAATTCCGAAATCTATTGCACCAAGACTCATCAAGTTTCCGCTTACGCCAAAGGCATTCATCAGAATCACAGCAAACAGCATTGCTAACGGAATAACCGAAGCAACAATTAACCCGGCACGAAGATTTCCTAAGAATAAAATCAAGACGAAAATCACGATTAATGCTCCTTCTAATAAATTTTTAGCAACAGTTTTAATGGAGTTTTCAACCAGTTTTCCTCTGTCTATAAAAGCTTCGGCAGCTACTCCTTCAGGAAGACTTTTGTTAATCTGAGCCATTTTTTCGTGAACACGATTTACAACAGCACTGGAGTTTTCTCCTTTCAGCATTAAAACCATTCCCGAAACGATTTCTCCTTTTCCGTCTTTTGTTGATGCTCCGTAACGCAACGCAACGCCTTCACGAACTTTTGCTACGTTTCGAACCAAAACAGGCGAACCATTGCGGTTTTTTACTACTACATTTTCAAGGTCTTTTACGCCTTTTGCCATTCCGACACCGCGGATAAAGTACGTATATTGGTCTTTTTCGATATAAGCACCGCCTGTATTTTGATTGTTTTTTTCTAAAGCATCAAAAATTTCGGTAATCGTAACACCAAGGCTGTTAAGCATATTTGGGTTTACGGCGATTTCGAACTGTTTTAGTTTTCCTCCCCAGGTACTTACTTCGGCAACGCCTTTAACTCCTTGCAATTGCGGAATAATAATCCAATCCTGAATGGTTCTTAATTCGACTGCGCTGTATTTGTTTTCATAGCCTTTTTTGGCATAAACATCATATTGGTAAATTTCTCCCAAACCTGTAGAAATAGGCGCTAACTCGGGAGAATTTACATAGTCCGGAATGTTTTCTTCGGCTTCTTTTAAACGCTGGAATATTTGTTCGCGCGCCCAGTAAATATCGACATCGTCTTCAAAGACCACGGTTACGACTGATAATCCAAAACGGGAAATACTGCGGAGTTCTATAATATTGGGAACTGTTTTTACAGCTCTCTCCAGCGGATAGGTAATTAACTGCTCGACTTCCTGACTTGCCAGTGTTGGCGCTGTGGTAATAATCTGAACCTGATTATTGGTGATATCAGGCAGGGCATCAAGCGGCAATTTTTTAAGTGAGAAGCTTCCCCAGGCAATAAGTACAAGGGTAAATAATAGTATAACGAATTTATTTCGTATACTAAACTGAATGATTTTATCTAACATTTGAATATATAATGACGTGAGAAATTAGACAATTAAATTGTCTGTAAAAATGTGGTAAGTCCACAACTCTCCTGCCCATTTTCAAAACATCGAAATGGGCATAATCATTATGCTATCTGAGGGGGCTGCCAAATACTTCCGTAGAAATTGGAAATAAAAACAGAATTATAACTTGGTAAAGGAATTGAAATTTGGGTGTAAATTTTAGGAAATTCAAAACTTACAGCAGAATGGTAACTTAAAATCTGTGCACCGCAGCAATTACAGGCACAAAACGGAGAACATAAATCATTGTCTTTGTCATGCGAATGATTGTCTTCTGATGCAAACTGGGCTGTTTTGTGCACAGCGCTGTTTACTTCCACATCTGCACAAGGCATATTTGAAAGTGCCATAAGGTAAATTGACAATATGATTGTTATCCATTTCACGAAGACAAAAATAATACTTATTCTTTTACAAAAATCAGGTTTCTTAAAAAAAACGATATGTTCAAAAAGAGATTCATTACATCAAAACATCCTGATTTTCCAGACGTTACAAAATCACTTTCTTAAAAAAAACTATAAATTGTTAAAAAAAATAATTAACTTTAACACTATAAAACCCAACATTATTAATTTAAACAACTTTTAATTCAATTTTTTTATACACCTGACAGCAAGAAAATAAGCCGAAATTCACATAGAATACATTAGTACATATTTTATTTACGCAGTTTGATTAATTAATTTTAAAACACTACACACAAATGAAATGTAACCAGCTAATATCAGCCATTTTATTCTTATGCAGCCTGCAGATCTCCGCTCAAGTTTACACCGATAAAATTGTTGGAGAAAAAAATCAAGAACTTAAAGACAGCCTTAAAATTGCCAATTATCCGTACTCCCTTCCTATCTGGGGCGAAAAAGTAGCCCAAAAAGGATATAATCTGCCCTACTCGGCGGGACTTTCCGTAAATTACTTCTGGCAGGATTCTGAAATTGTAATCAGTAATCTTCAAGTAGGATTCAACAATGGACCTCTTCATAATTTAGATGAAATTGTACGTTTCGATAAATCCTCTGTCGAAGTCGGAGCGATCACAATTCGTCCTGATATCTGGCTGCTTCCTTTCCTTAATATATATGGTGTTTTTGGAAAAGCCAATTCAACAACAAAAATTAATGCCGGAGTGTATATTCCGGATGCCGATAACAACTGGTCTGAAGTAGCCAATTTTAGTACCAAAGCCAATTTTGATGCCACTACATTTGGTATTGGTATGACGCCCACTATAGGTATTGGCGGGGGCTGGCTGGCACTCGATATGAATATGGCCTGGTCTGATATTAGTTCGCTCGACAAACCGGCGTTCTCGTACATATTTGGTCCAAGGTTAGGAAAAACATTTAAACTCCGTAAACCAGAACGTAATATCGCTGTCTGGGCAGGCGGTTTCAGAGTGCATATTTCCGGCGATACAAACGGCAATATCAATTTGTCTGATGTGCTGGATTTATCAAATGCTCAGGTTAAAGTAGACAATGGTCTGGCAAAGGTTTCTGAAAATCAGGAAAAAGTAAATGTATGGTGGGACGGATTAACTCCAGCCGAGCAAAAAAATCCGGCTAATATTGCAAAACACAATACCGCCAATCGCGCTCTCGAAACAGCCGGAAATTTTCTGACTACTGTAGACGGTGCTTTGAGTACTGCCGGTTCATCTACCGTACAATATTCACTGCAAAAAAAACCAAAAGACATGTGGAACTTTATTGTTGGATCGCAATTTCAGTTCAACAAGCATTTTATGTTCAGGGTTGAAGCCGGTTTTCTCTCAAGCCGTACGCAGGTATTAGGCGGTCTGCAATATCGATTTGGACTATAATTTTCTGAAAGATGAAAAAAACTTTTCTTATTCTGTTCTTATTTAGTCTCACACAGGCGAAATCACAGGTTTTGATTTCGCTTATTTTTGGTGATAAACTAAACTCGCCTTTTTTGGAATTTGGTCTTGAAGGCGGCGTTAATTTCTCTGATATTTACGATATGGAAGCAGACGGAGCTAATCCGGGTTTTAATCTGGGGTTTTATTTTGATATTCGTTCCAAACAAAATCCTGCCTGGATGATTAATACAGGTGTTATTGTAAAATCGCCTATGGGTGCACGTCATATTCCGCTTTATTCACTTGAAAATGAAGATCTGGACAATACATTCGCTGCTGGAAGAGTAAACCGTGAATTACGCTATTTTAATGTGCCTATTTTAATCAAACATCAGTTTAAAAGTAATATTTATGTAAAGGCAGGACCTCAGTTCGGACTATTGGCTAAAGCCTTTGATTCTTTTAAAGCAGAAATTGACGATAATGATGTGATTTACAGAAAGAACATCAGGGACCAGGTCAGGGTTATTGATGCCGGAGTTGCTTTTGGCACCGGATATCACATAAATGCGGGCAACGGGATAAACATCACGGTGCAGTATTATTACGGATTGGTTCCGGTAATGAAAGGCGACGGTCCCAATGTTTATAACAGATCGCTTTATTTAACAGCCGGAATCCCTATTGGGAAGGGAAAAGCGGCTCAAAGACGTGCCGAAAAAGAAGCAGAACTTAACAGGATAATCCTGCCAGAAGAGGAAACAACGAAACCAAAAAACTGAATCAATTAGTGGTTAATCGAATTCAGTAATTTTAATATTTCGGCATTGTTCATGATATAATCCGGTGTGGTAAACAAGATCGCGTTGTTAGGCATAAAAGGCATATCTGCCGAAAGCGGATTCTGTACTACAATTTTCCCGCCGTGCGCCTGAATGGCTTTTAAACCTTCTGTTCCGTCTGTATTTGATCCCGAAAATAAAATACCTGCTAAGGAACTGCCGTAAACCTCAGCTGCAGATTCAAACGAAACATCAATGCTGGGACGGCTGTAGTTTATTTTCTCCGAAATATCGAGCGCCATTGTTTCATCTTTTTCAAATAATAAATGATAATTTGACGGCGCCACATATACAAAACCGGCTATAAGCAGTGTTTTGTCTTCAATTGGTCTTACGGCAACTTTAGATTTTAAAGTCAATAGTTCTTCTAAAGTCTGATCATCGGTGCTTTTGCGGTGCAGTACAATAACAATCGCAAAATTATTAAGTTTTTTTAATCCCGGTAAAATCTGCATTAAGGCGTTTAAACTTCCTGCCGATCCTCCTATTATAACTAATCTGCAGTCTTTTATTTTATTTTCCTCCATATTTTCTCTTTTTCAAACTGTTTGTATTTGGTTTGAGAAATAGAATATTTTATGGTTTCTTTTGTGCCTAAGGCCAGAAACCCTAAAACAGCTAAACTTTCATCAAATAAATTAATGACCCTCTTTTGAAGTTCATTATCAAAATATATTAAAACATTACGGCACAAGATCATATCAAACTCGTTAAACGAGGTGTCAGACACGAGATTGTGCTGCGAAAAGACCATTTTTTCGGCCAGTTCTTCATTAAATTTAGCAATACCGTAATTGGCAGTGTAGTAAGACGAAAAGTCTTCCTGACCGCCGGCATCACGATAGTTTTGTGAATATTCCTTCATCATCCTGAGAGGGAAAATTCCTTTTTTGGCCGTATCTAAAACGGTTGCATTAATATCTGTTGCATAAATTAAGGATTTATGCAGCAGGCCTGCTTCTTTCAGCATAATAGCCATAGAATACACTTCTTCGCCGGTTGAACAGCCTGCGTGCCAGAGTCTGATAAAAGGTTTTGTTCCTAATAAAGGCAGGATTTCGTTCCTTACAACGGTATAAAAAGCCGGATCGCGAAACATCTCTGTAACGTTAACGGTGATTTCGTCGACCATTTTTTTATAATATTCAGGATCCGAACGAACTTTTGAAAGGAATTCGTGAAAATGGGTAAATCCGTCCAGATGAAAAACCCTGTTTACACGTCTTTTTAGTGAAGCTCTTGAGTAACTTCCAAAATCAAAACCATAATATTCATAAACTTCATTGATAAGTGTTTCTAACTCAATATCCTCAATCATATCCATTTTTAAATTTTACTCAAAATAAGCAGTAACTTATCAACATCGACCGGTTTGGAGATGTAATCATCTGCACCGGCTTCTAAACATTTTTCTTTGTCGCCCGTCATGGCCTGTGCCGTGACCGCAACAACAAGAGTCGATTCTCGTGACGGAATCGCTTTTATTAACGGAATCGCCTCGTAACCATCCATTTCGGGCATCATCATATCTATCAAAACAGCATCGATCTGTTCGTCAGATTTTAGAATTTTGAGTGCTTCTTCTGCACTTGTACAAGACAAACAATCGTACGATTTAACGCGTAAAGTGTTTACCAGTGCAAAGATGTTCCTGGAATCATCATCTACAATTAAAATCTTCTTTTTTCCCATAATGAGAGTAGTTTGTTAGTTAGTCTTGTTTGGTGCCAATCTTAAAAGCATCAGCATAAAAAATCTCTGTTGATCTTTGAAGTTTATTACGTTTTTATTTAAATCTGTTACTTCTAATTATTTCAACAGATAAAAACATAGCTTAAAACCTGAAAATGCGTTTCACTTTTCACATTAAACTTTTCACATTAAACCTTATCATAAAGCCAAACTCGCAATAGTGATAATAACTGGTCAACATCGACCGGTTTGGTAATGTAATCTGAGGCTCCTGCCTTGATACATTTTTCCCTGTCACCCGTCATGGCTTTTGCTGTTACGGCAATCAGCGGTAAGTTTAAGAACTTCGGATTATCCCTTATTTTTTCGGCAGTTTCATAACCGTCCATATTCGGCATCATCATATCGAGAAGGACAATATCTGTATCCGGGTTTTCATTTAGAACCTTAATGGCTTCTTTTCCGTCAAACGCCGAGATAATAGTCATTTTAAAGGCTTCCAGTGCTTTTGTAAGCGAATAAATATTACGAACATCGTCATCGACAATCAGTACTTTTTTGTCAAAAAGAATGTTGTTCAGTAAATTTAGCTTTTTATGTCCGTCTTTTTGGTCTTTTCCTTCTTTTTTATTTTCAACCAAATGCAGGAACAATGAAACTTCATCTAACATTCTCTGGTATGAATGAGCGGTTTTTACAATAATAGAATCGGCATACTTTTTAATTTTCACCTCTTCTTTTAATGACAAACTTTTCCCGGTAAATACAATTACCGGAAGATTTTCCAGTCCGGGACTTTTCTTCACTCCGTCCAGAATCTGGTAGGCTTGTTTGTCCGGAATTCCCATATCCAGAATCACACAGTCTACTTCTGACTTGTTGAGCGATTCCAAACCTTCAGAAACTTCGCTTTTAATTTCTGAATTGATATTATAGGTTTCAAGGAAAAATGCCAGTGCTTTTGCATGTTTCGGGTTGTCTTCTATAATTAAAACCTTTTGAGCTTCTTTATTAATAATATGCTCGATTCGTAAAAACACATCCGGAATTTTTTCAAAAGCAACCGGTTTGTCAAGGAAATCTACAGCACCTTTCAGCAGACTTTCCTGTTTTAGTTTATGCGATGACATAATATGCACCGGAACGTGCTTAGTTTCAGGATTGTTTTTTAGTTCTTCCAGCACTTCCCAGCCGCTTTTTACAGGAAGTTCAATATCAAGTAAAACCCCAACCGGTTTGTACAATAAAGCAAAGTTTAAAGCGTAATCGCCACGAACGGCCACAATTCCTTTATACCCTTTCTTTTGTGTAAATGCCAGAAGTGATTTTGCAAAATTGATGTCGTCCTCCACAATTAAAATCACCTTATCTCCTTCTTTTACAGTATTTCGGTCATCTTCGATTTCATCCGGAATTACAGGACTTATATATTTTTTAGTTTCGGCTTTTTCTTCCGTTTCGGTTTCAGGTTCCACTTCTGTAAATTCTGTAGGCGGTATTTTTTCAACGTTTGCTTTCGCAAAAGCCGCTCCGTATACCGGCAGACATAATGTAAAGGTACTTCCTTCATTAACTTTACTATGCAGGACAATTTCGCCTTTCAGCAGTTTTGCCAGCTCCCTGCTTATCGAAAGTCCTAATCCGGTTCCGCCGTATTTGCGTTTGGTCGAACCATCTGCCTGCTGAAATGCTTCGAAAACCAAAGGCTGTTTTTCTAACGGAATTCCTATTCCGGTATCTTTTACAATAAAACAGATGATTTTATCATTATCTGAATCTACTTTTATTTCTAAAGAGACTTTTCCTTTTTCGGTAAATTTGATGGCGTTCGAAATTAGGTTTTTCAGAATCTGCTCCAGGCGCATTTTGTCGGTTTTAATGACAATCGGCGCATCTTTTGAAATAATTTCAAATTCGATTCCTTTTTCTTTGGCAACCAGATTGAATAAATTCCAAAGTGTTTCTGTAATTTCTTTGGTCGAAATATCTAAAAATTCCAGTTCCATTTTACCGGCTTCGATTTTAGATAAATCCAGGATTTCATCAATTAAACCTAACAAACTGTTTCCTGAACTCTGAATTACCTTTGCAAATTCGATTTCTTCGTTGTTCATGCTTTCGTTATTGTTTTCAGATAACAAACGGCTCAAAAGAAGAATTGAATTTAAAGGCGTACGTAATTCGTGCGACATATTAGCCAAAAACTCCGATTTGTAGCGGGTAGTTAATTCCAAAGCTTCTGATTTTTTCTGGATTTCGTTGTTTTTTTCTTCCAGTAAAACACTTCTTTCAGAAAGTTCTTCATTCGTTTGTTCCAGCTCTTCCTGCTGTACACGCAATTCTTCTTCAGATGCCTGAAGTTTTTCGGTCTGTGCTTCCAGTTCAGCGTTTATCGCTTCGAGTTCGCTGTGCTGTATTTTAAGCTCTTCAGATTGTGATTTTGTTTCTTCAAGCAGTTCCATAACACGTTTTCTGTTCTGCGTCGATCTCAATGCAATTCCTATATTGCTTGCTACGGTCTGCAGAAATTCCAAGTGAAGTTCAGAAAATCCGTAAATACTCGCCAGTTCGATTGCGCCTTCGATTTTATTGTCTAATAACGGAAGTGCTACAATATGCGTTGGTTTTATCTGCCCCAAAGCATAGTTAATCTGAATATCATCCGGCGTAAGCGTTTTTAGTTCCAGCAATTTTGCAGAACTGATCGCCTGACCAATTAGTCCGTCTCCTTTTTTAATACGTTCTCTGGTTTTGCTTGGTATATAGCTGTATCCTCCCGCTGCCATAAGTTCATCACCATCAATTACATATAAAATCCCCGCGCTGCTGTTGGTATAATTGCATAAAAATTCAATAACATCTTTTGCTAGTTTTTGCAGGGTTTTATCGCCCAGCATGGTATTATTGAGTTCTGCAACCCCTTTTTGCAGCCATTCTTTCTGAGACAATAGTTCGAAAGAATTTTTAAGCGAAACCCCCATATAATTAAGAGATTCCCCTACACTGCCCAAGGCATCGGCTTTATTATCGTCTACCCGTATGTCGTAGTTTCCTTTTGAAATGTTACCTGCAATTGTACTGATTGCTTCGATTCTCTGAGCAGTTTCTATATCTTTTTGTTCCAGTTCCTGCTGTAAAAGGGATCTTTCGTTGTAATCTTTCAGGATTCTCGTTAAAAAGACAATCGAAATTACAAAAGCAATCAGAAAAGCCACGACAATCAGAACCAGACTGTAGGTTCCGTAACGCTCAGAATTGGCAATACGTTCCGACAAAAGATTTTGTTCTGTCAATTCGATTCTTTTAATAATGGCACGCATCTCGTTCATCATATGTCGGCCTTCATTCAAATCAAAGATCAGTGTTTCCTTGCTTAATCGCTTTTTTACGATTTGATTGTTCAGGTATTTAAAGAACCCGGAACGCTTATTTTTTAGTTCTTCAAGCTGTTTTTGCTGTGAAGGATTATCATTGGTAAGCTGGTCGAGTTTTTCAAAATAGGAATTCGATTTGGCTTCGGAATCATTAAAACGATCCACAAACTGTTCGTCTCCTGTAAGCAGATAGCCGCGCATACTCGTTTGAGCTTCTGTTATTATCGACGAACCTTCGTTTAAATTATAAATAACTTCCTGAGTATGGTTGACCCAGAAATTGCTGTTTAATAAGCTTTTTATGCTGATATACGAAGCAACAGAGCTGATTGTAAGCACTAACAACGAAACAAGTGAACTGATCAGCAGGTTTCTTTTAAAATTACCATTCATATTTATAATTGTGTTTTATTCGTATTTTAAAGGAAGAACAATAATAAAGCTTGCGCCCCTGCCTACTTCGCTTTTAGCAGTTATTAATCCGTTATGTTTTTCTATGATCTTTTTGGCGATTGCCAGTCCAATTCCGGTTCCTTCATAAGTCTGACGATCATTTAAGCTTTGGAAAATAACAAAAATACGGTCAAGGTAAATTTCGTCAAAACCTATTCCGTTATCTTTTACAATAATGCGGCAGTATTTCCCTTCCGGTGAAGTCGGACTGTCAAACGACTTATCGGCAATTAATTCAGACGTAATTTCGATTACAGGCGGTTCGTTTGCTCCGGAGAATTTCAGCGCATTCCCAATCAGATTCTGAAAAACCTGCCTCAGCTGACTCGGAATACTGTCTATCACCGGAAGTTCTGTTGTTTTAACCGTGGCATTTTTTCTTTCAATTAAATAATCAAAGTCAGAAAGTACTTCCTGCAGCACCACATTCAAATCCGTCACTTCGGGTTTTACCTGTGCCGATAATCGTGAATATGCCAGAAGGTCTGTAATTAAAGTCTGCATCCTCTCTGCCGATTTTATGGTTCGGTTGACATAATCAACGCCTTTTTCGTCGGTTTTTAAATAGAGATCTTTGATGATTTTAATAAAAATCTGAATTTTTCGTATGGGTTCATTTAAATCGTGCGAAACTACCCAGGCAAACTGTTGGAGTTCGTGATTCTTCATTTCGAGTTCTTCATTTTTTAAAACCAGTTCTTTGGTTCTTTCGGCGATTTTGATTTCGAGATTGTCCTGTGCTTCTTTTCTAATTTTGATTTCTTTAGAAAGAAGATCTTTTATTCCCTTTAACTCATTCTGCTGTTCGTAAATTTTGATGAAGGTTTTTACTTTCAGCATCAGCAGATCCGTATCTACAGGTTTGGTGATGTACTCCACGGCTCCGGTTTCGTAACCTTTAAAGATGTATTTCTTTTCGATATTTAAAGCCGAAAGGAAAATAACCGGAATATCTTTTGTCCTTTTATTACCCGAAAGTATTTTAACAACCTCAAAGCCGTCAAGTCCCGGCATTTGAACATCCATTATAATAAGACAATAAGTTGTCTTTAATATTTTTTTCAGGGCTTCTTCACCAGACTCAGCAGTATCTACATCGATATTATGCAATTCTAATGTTTTTTTCAAGGCAATAATATTGGCCTTTATATCATCTACAATTAATACCATGTTTGGAGTTGGGATATTTTTTTAATGATTCTCAAAATAGTCGCCTTTTTTTATTAAAAAATGTATGACAAACTTTCAAATTTATAAAAAAACAAAGAGCCGGTTTTTTATCAAGATCAAAATTTGTTACATAATTCCCATGTCTGTCCCTTAAATTTAGTGGAATCGATGAAAATCAGCGGTTTGTAAAAAAGTACAAAAACCATCAAAAAACAAAATCATAAACCTTTTCTTTCTTTTGTATCTGTTTTTGTTCTTTTGAGACAATTTTAAATTTATTCAGGTTCTTTTTTCTATAAGAGTTCTCTTAATTTTAGTAGTCATCGAATTGCTAAAATTGAATTGTTATGAAAAAACCTAAAACATTTCCGGAACAAAAACAGGAACTTCCGGGTGACGAACATAAAATGAATCCGGAACCGGAAATCATCAGAGAAAATTACACAGGAAGCGGTAAACTTTTTAATAAAACAGCTTTTATAACCGGCGGCGACAGCGGTATCGGCCGAAGCGTAGCAGTGCATTTTGCCCGTGAAGGAGCCAATATTGCCATTGTTTATCTTAAAGAAGACAAAGATGCGCGCGATACAAAAGCTTTAATTGAAAAAGAAGGACAGCAATGCTTACTGATAAGCGGTGACCTTAAAGACGAAAAATTCTGCAAAGACGCTGTAAAAAAATGTGTGACTGCTTTTAAGACTATAGACATTCTGGTAAACAATGCAGCAGTGCAGTTTCCGCAGGGCGAATTTGAAAAGATTACTTCTGCACAGCTTCATAAAACTTTTGAAACCAATATTTATCCGTATTTCTATATCACAAAGGCCGTTCTTCCTTATTTAGAAGAAGGTAATACGATAATCAATACCAGTTCTGTTACCGCTTACCGGGGCAGTGAACATCTTGCTGATTATGCGAGTACCAAAGGAGCGATTGTGAGTTTTACAAGATCTTTGTCGTCTATGCTTGCCAAAAGAAAAATCCGCGTAAACGGTGTTGCTCCCGGTCCTGTCTGGACACCGCTGATTGTGGCAAGTTTTGATAAAGTTTCAGATTTTGGGAAAGATAATCCAATGGGAAGAGCCGGACAGCCGTCTGAAATTGCACCTGCTTATGTATTTCTGGCCTGTGAGGACAGCAGTTACATTACCGGGCAGTTTATACATATTAACGGCGGCGAATTAGTTGGCGGATAATTTTAATGAAGAGAAATGGCTCGCTAAGAGGCTAAGACGCAGATTTTTGATTACAAAATTAAGTTTCATACTGATTTTAATGTGCCTTCGCGGTAAAAAACAAAACATATGGATTTTATTGATATTATAGGGCTTTTTGCGGGGACTTGCGTTACGATATCGACAATTCCGCAGATATTTAAGGTTTGGAAAACTAAGAAAGTGAAGGATATTTCGCTTAAAACTTTTAGTATCCTGACTTTCGGAATTCTGGTCTGGGTAATCTACGGAATCCTGAAAAACGATCTCCCGATTATTATAACAAACAGTGTTTCGCTCTGCCTGAATATGCTTATGGTGTATTTTATTATTTATTATGAGAAGGAAAACTAAGTTTTTGAGTAACTAAGGCACTGAGATACTGTTTTTTTTTAAAGCCTCGTCTTTACCAAAGGTTTTAAATACAAAGAGTTAATCTGCGTAAAACCATCAGCAAACCTGAAACTTTAAACCTGAAACAAAACAAACAGAAATAAAAAAACAGCTTCTTTAGGAAAAGCTGTTTTTTTCGTAATAGTAGTTAATATATATAATGCTTCTTAGCTAGCTAATTTTTGATAGGGTTTAAAAGTCCAGTGGTATTTTGATTTTAATAGTTTTGGCAGATTTCTTCCTGCGTATCCTGCTGCAGCTATCACTTCTGAGAAATTCATCGCCGAAAGCTTTTTGATTTCGTTAATTGGTCTCATTGCCAGGTTCACAACCGGATCAAATGTTTTGAGATAATTAAAGCTGTGCTGCTCAACTTCCATTTCGATAATTGTGTTCAAAATGTTCTTTTTTAACAATGCCGTTTCAACGCCATTTTGAGGCACTGCTTTGTACTCTCTGATTTTCTCGTTTATATTCGGATTACTTCTTCCCACATAAATATAGTTTCCGGAATCGTTTGTAAATCGTTGTCTGATCTGAGATGTCATTTGAGTTTTATTTTCCATTGCAGGAACTCCAAGCAGTGTAAACTGAATGCGTTTGTGGCTTTCAAAATACAAAACACTGTTGATTACAGATGAATTATTCAAAACCGCCGACTGATTTCTGTTCAGTGCTTTTTTATTTCCCGCTGCACCAAAACTGTGGCTTACATTTCCGTTTTCGCAATACACGAAGAAAACCGGTGCATTATGATACGATTCTATGCTAAGGCTTACTTCCTGCTGAAATTCAAGATCAAAATGCATAAAAAGCACTTTGTCATCAAAACGGGTTCCTTTTATCGAACCTTTTGTCCATTTAGATCTTATTTCTAGTTTATAATCGTTGTGCTGTTTGGTAAGCTTACCGTTAAAGCTATCTTTAAGATCATTAAAAACAGCGTCAAATCCGCCGGTATTTAGGTAAAGTTTTTTCATTTTGCTGAGATTTAAAATAGTATTACTATCGTTTATACAAAAATCAACTTCAGATTCTTTTCTCATTTTGTATAATTCAAATTTCGTACTAATTGCAAATCAAAATCTTATACAATTTCAATCAGAAATTTCATAATTTTTATTAAGGGACAGAGGGACAAAGTTTCAAAGCAACAGAGAGTTTTATCTTTGTGGTTATTTGATTTGTTTTTTAACAAAGGGACAGAGGGACAAAGCAACAAGGCAACAGAGGTTCTTAACTTTTGGTAACTAAGCTTTTTAATTCGGGATTTATTTTACAGAGGGACAAAGCAACAAGGCTGCAGAGGATCTTAACTTTTGGTAACTAAGCTTTTTAATTTGGGATTTATTTACAAAGGGACAGAGAGACAAAGCAACAAGGCGGCAGAGGTTTTTCTTTTTGCGGTGACTAGATTTTAAAGACAAGTTTGAACTGGGCTTTTTCTATTTAATTAAAAAAAGAAGACATTGTAAAAAACTTTGCCCTTTTGCGCTCAGTAACTTTGTCCTTAAAAAGGAAAAACAGCTGCCTCAGATAAATCTGAAACAACTGCTCCTCAGCAAAATAAAAATACTTATCTATTTTATCTTAAGTAAGTTCGCTTGTATCTGCGTTTTTTGTGTAGTTTTCTTCCGGAATATCTTTAAAGAATTCGGCTTCTTCAAGATCTGCTGTTGGTCCGTATCCTAATAAATGAGTTCCTTTCTGCTGGTCTTTTGTTTCAATTACATATAAAATTGACATATCATCAGGGTTGCTCATTCCTTCGTAACGATGATGGGCTACAATATAAATTTCATCAGGCTGGTACTTGTATTTTGTTTCGGAATCAATCAAGCAGCCGTCTTCAAATAAGTAATTTGTTGTGTAGCCTTCATCCTGATATTGCTTTATATAGTCGGTTTCATGTTTTTGTTCCTTTTTCATGATTCAATGAATTTTAAGTCATTAGTAATCTTTGTTTAGTCAAAGTTCCTCATTGAGAGTTGATAAGATTAACTCAATAGATTTAAATTTTACCTCATTCAAAAAAGGCTTAGAATTGAAAATTTATTTTTTATTAATTTTAATTTTCAATTAGATATGCAACATAAAGTACTATATTTAGTACAACAAATTATTGTTTCAATCCAGAACAAAAATCGAATTTAATGCACAATACTACTTATGATTTCTTAGCTAAGGGAGGCGAAATGGGCGAACTTACGCGTGCCAAAGACTGGAGCACGACTCCTGTTGGTGCTGTCGAAACGTGGTCGCACAGCCTGCGTACAACACTGGGAATTCTTTTAAATTCAAAGTTCCCGATGTTTTTATTCTGGGGACCTGAACATACTTGTTTTTATAATGATGCTTACCGTCCAAGTCTGGGCAAAGAAGGTAAACACCCCGAAATATTAGGAAAAAACGGTTCTCAGTGCTGGCCTGAAATCTGGGATTTCATTGGTCCGCTGATCGATCAGGTACTCCAGAATGGCGAACCTGCCTGGTATGAAGACCAGCTCGTGCCTATTTACAGAAACGGAAAAATTGAGGATGTATACTGGACTTTCAGTTACAGTCCCGTGATAAATGATGATGGAAAAATTGCCGGGGTTCTGGTAGTCTGTACCGAAACTACCGAAAAAGTAAAAATTAGAAAAAGACTCGAGGAAAACAGTGAACGCTACCGCAATAATATTCTGCAGACACCAAATGCAATGTGTATTTTTAGAGGCGAAAATTTTGTAGTCGAAATTGCCAATCAGCTAATGCTGGAAGTTTGGGAACGCACAGAGGAAGAAGTTCTAAACAAACCCATTTTTGAAGCAGTACCCGAAGCTGCCGGACGCGGACTCGAGGATATTCTGTTAAAAGTATATCAAACCGGCGAACGCTTTACTGCCAATGAACTTCCGGTAAAACTTAACCGAAACGGAAAAGTGACTGATACTTTTATTAATGTCGTTTACGAGGCTTTTAAAGAAGCAGACGGTACTATTTCGGGAATTGTCGCTGCTGCAAATGATGTAACGCTGCAGGTAATAGCCCGAAATGCTATTGAGGAAAGTGAAAAACGTTTTAAAAACATTATAAAACAAGTACCGCTTGGTATTGTTATCCTGAAAGGGAAAGATCTTGTCGTCGAACTGGCAAACGAAACGTATTATCAAATTGTCGATAATACCGAAGAAGAGACTGTTAACAGACCTTTATTTGATTCGGTTCCGGAGACGAAAGACATTGTATATCCACTTATTTCGCAGGTATACAATGATGGAACCCCTTATTTTTCGAATGAATTGTTAATTACTTTAAACCGCTACGGTACAAAGGAAGACTGTTATTTTAATCTCGTTTTTCATCCCTTAAGAGAAGAAAATAATAAAATTACAGGTGTCATTGTTGTAGGATATGAAGTAACCGGCTCTGTTAAGGCCAAGCATTTCCTGACCGAAAGTGAAAAAGCTTTTAGGAATTTAGTGATGCAGTCGCCTATTGCCATGACTATTTTTAAGGGAAAAGATTATATCATCGAACTGGCCAATACTGCTATGCTGAATGAAATTTGGCAGAAAACAAAAAGCGAAACAATTGGCAAACCCGCATTAGAGGTGTTTCCGGAGCTTTTAAATCAAAAATATCCTGAATTACTAGGTCAAGTACTAAACGAAGGGAAAATCGTGCGGGAAAACGAGTCTTTGGCTTATATTGACATTCGGGGCAGACTTGAGAAGTATTATCTGGATTACCAGTACACGCCGCTTTTTGAACCAAACGGCGAAATTTCGGGTATTATGATCACCGTAAACGATGTGACTAATAAAGTTCTGGGCAGAAAAAAAGTCGAAGAAGCCGAAGAAAGAGCCAGGTTAGCCTCTGAAGTAGCCGAAATTGTAACCTGGGATTTAAACATTCCGACTCAGGAATTAATTTATTCTGAAAACCTGCCTGCTTTGTTTGGTTTTGAAAAAGGGGAACAAATATCGCGTCCGCTGATTTTTGAGCGAATTTATAAAGATGACCTGGCCGTGATCGATAAAGCTTACCAAAAAGCGCTTAGAACCAATATTTACAAATACGAAGCCCGTGTAATTAAACCAAACCTGAGCATATCATGGATAAGGGTTCATGGTAAAATATTTTTTGACGAACTAAAAAATCCAATCAAAATGCTGGGTACTGTAATCGACATTACAGAAGAAAAAAAGAGCCGCGATGTTTTAAAGAAAAGCGAGCAAAGATTCAGACTCCTTGCCGACTCGATGCCACAGTTTGTATGGACAAGCGATGCAATGGGAAATTTGAATTACTTCAATCAGTCGCTGTATGATTTCTCCGGTTTATCGAAAACAGAAATCAGCAAAAACGGCTGGCTTCAAATCATACATCCCGAAGATCGTGAAGAAAATATTAACCGCTGGATGGAATCAATAAAAACCGGAAACGAGTTTATGTTTGAACACCGATTTCATCATCATAACGGTCAATACCGCTGGCATTTCAGCCGTGCAATACCGCAGCGGGATACCGAAGGAAACATTCATATGTGGGTAGGCACCAGCTCTGATATTCAAGACCAAAAGGATTTTACAAGTCAGCTTGAAAAACAGGTTCATGACCGCACCGAAGAACTGGAATTAAAGAACCGAGACCTCATCAATATGAACATCGAACTGCAGTCGTTTGCCTATATTTCGAGCCATGATCTTCAGGAACCGCTTCGAAAAATACAAACCTTTGCAAGCCGTCTGGCGGAGCTGGACGATAAAAATATTTCGGCGAAAGCCAAAAGCTATCTGGAACGTATTGAGTTTTCGGCCAAAAGGATGCAGACGCTTATACAGGACCTCCTTACCTATTCGAGAACGAATTCTGCCGAACGCATTTTTGTTAAAACGAATCTGGATGAGATTGTCGAAGAGGTTATTATGGATTTCTCTGAACGAATTGAAGAAAAAAGCGCTGTAATCGATCATCATCCATTAGGCGAAGGAACGGTTATGCCTTTTCAGTTCAGGCAGTTGCTGCACAATTTAATTGGAAATGCCTTAAAATTTTCTCGTAAAGGGGTTCCGCCTCATGTCGAAATTAAAGCACGAAGGGTTGTGGGGCATAAACTGAACTTTAAAGTCGATTATCCGGATAAAATTTATTTTTGTTTACGAATAGCCGACAACGGAATTGGATTTGATGATGAGTACAAAGAACGCATTTTCGAAGTTTTCCAGCGATTAAACACTGAAAGCGAATTCGCGGGAACCGGAATTGGTCTTGCTATCGTTAAAAAGATTGTCGAAAACCACAAGGGGCTTATAAAAGCGCACAGCGAAAAAGGCCAGGGTGCAACATTCAAGATTTTCTTACCTGAGTTATAAAAAAAACACCAAGCTCATTTTAGTAAATAAGTTTGGTGTTTTTTCTACATTAGTTTTGTAATGTAATTCTATGGTTTGTGTACAAAGGTCTTACTGTCAGGCACAAACTCTTTCCAGTTGATATTTAATGAATGTTCGATGGATTTGATAATATCTTTCATCTGAACGGGTTTTGTAATAAAATAATTCGCGCCCAAATCAAGGCATTTAGCAATTATACCGGGTTCGCTGGATGTTGAAAAAATTACAACAGGAATGTCTCTGTTTTCTTTTGATCCTTTGAGTTCGCCAAGAACATCAAAACCATTTTTTCCGGGCATATTTAGGTCTAAAAATATGACCGACGGTTTTGGAGGAGGATGATTTACAGCATTTAAAAGCTTATCCCCGCCCGAATACGTCTGCAAATTAATCTCTTTTGATAATGACTCGACAGCATCTGTAAAAATGCTTAAATCGTCTTCATCATCATCTGTGTAGAATATGGTTAAATCTCTCATAAAACTTGGGGTTAAACTGTTTGCACGTAAAGATAGGGTAAAAATACTGACACACAATCTTAATTGTTAAAAATTTCTGACAAAAAACAAAATTGAAATCTGATAATTTATAAATAAAATTGTATAATTTTTTCGAATTCAAAAATCCCAAATTTGTATTACTAATGGTAATCAAATAGAAATCAAATATTTATATACAAACTATTTAAATAAAAAAGTCATGGGAGATCATAAAGACCTTACAGAAGAATTAGCGATCAGTAAGATAAAAGAACTGACCGAAAAAATTAAAATATGCATGTTTTGTACTTACAACAGCGATAGACTGCAGTCGAGACCAATGTCGATTCAGAAAGTAGACGACCACGGACAGCTGTGGTTTTTATCTGACCGAAACAGTGGTCAGAATGCCGAAATTACTCTAAATCCCCAGGTTGAACTTTTCTTTTCTGAACCAAATGATAAGTTTTTGACTCTGCACGGAACTGCATCTATCTCGTACGACAGAGATACAATCGAAAAACTATACGATCCAATTGTAAAAGTATGGATGCCGGGAGGTATCGACGATCCTAACTTAAGTGTTATTAAAGTCGTTCCTGAAGATGGTTATTACTGGAACAACAAACACGGTAAAATGGTGGCGATCGCAAAAATGACAGCCGCTTTTGTTACAGGACACACAATGGATGATGGTATTGAAGGTAATCTAAAATTGTAATTATTTCTACACTATTTAACCGCAAGGTTCACAATGGTTTACGCAAGGGTTTGCTAAGTTTTATTTTAGGAGCTCTGCGGTCATTTCGTTGTGAATTTTGCGGTTATTTTTTTACTGCTGAGTTTTTTACCGCAAAGACACAAAGATTTACGCAAAGTTCGCTAAGGTTTTTTTTGAAGCTGCGTCAATTTTGTTATCCTGCCAAAGTACCAAAGGAAGGATCTTCACAAAGCTTATCCTCAATAGCTTATGTGTAAAAAAACTAGTTTTTTTTATTCTTTACTCTTTTTTTAGACAATAAAAATCTCTGTCTCTATGTGTTTAAAAAATCTGACACATAGAGAAAAGGCATTTTACTTGTTAAACAAAAATAGCTTTGACGATTCACTGCTGAGTAGTTTCTCACGAAGAACCTTTCTGCCGCAGGGTCGAATGACAAAGCTATATAGCAGCTCTCTTTGGAACATGCACTCTGGAAGAGGATTTACACAAAAAGTCTCTTCATCTCCAAAGCATTCAATATTCCTGCTTCGCTGGCTGTATTATTAAAATAAATAAATACTGATTTATAATCAATTACATTCTTTATATCAAGTAATTCTTTAGATGAATAACTCGAATAAAACATCTCCGGAACACCGTGTAAACGGATATAAATAAGCGGAAAATCAGTGAAAATGACGGATGGTAATTTGGGATGACTAACGCTGCAGAAGGTAATACGATTGTCCCGGAAGGCTTTCCAGACCTCTTCGTTCCACCAGCTGGCGTGGCGGAATTCGATTACGTTCGTAAAACCCAAATCCAGGTTTTTAATAATGTTCTGCAGTCTTTCTGTGGTAAAATTATAGCTTGGCGGAAACTGAAAAAGGATACAGCCGAGTTTTTCTTTTAAACCCGTTTCGCAGATTTTATAGAAGTCTGAAATCAGTTTTTCGCAGTCGATAAATTGTTTGATATGGGTGATTTCTTTGGGCGCTTTTACCGAAAAAATAAAATTATCGGGTGCTTTTTTATACCAGTTTTCGAAAATTCTAACCGTCGGAAACTTATAAAAGCTTCCATTGAACTCATACGTTCTAAAGTACTGGTAATAAAACTGAAACATATCCTTACCTGTCATGTTGTCAGGGTAGAAAATTCCCTTCCAATAACGATTATTGTAACTTGAGCATCCTATTAAAATTTCATTTTTCATACATGAAGCTGCTGGCAGTTGGTACAGAAAAAACTGCGTCGTTTTTTCTTCCCTGTGTGTTTTTTAATTAAGGGTAAATTGCATCTTTTGCACTCTTTTTGGGTATGGGCAAGCCAATGTTTTTTGAGTTCATTTTTCTTCTTCCAATACAAAAATTCAAAACTGTAAATAGAACATTCGGCTATTATTTCGTCTAGTTTTTCGGGCGGAATTTTCCCGGCCAAAGATTCGGGGTGAATATAACATCGGTACAAAACTTCATTTTTGATGATATTCCCTACCCCGGAAAATATATTTTGATCAAGAACAGCATCGCAGATCATCTCATTGGGAATTTTTTCGAGGCTTATCTTTGCTTTTTTCGGATTCCAGTTTTCGTTTAAAACATCTTCGCTCCAATCGTAATATTGATCTATCGGGCCTTCGAGAATCTTGACTGAACAGGTATAGAAGTTGATTTCGCCATCTGAAAATCCTAAATGCAACTTTGGTGCATTTTCTTTTTTGTCATTGATTTTATAAGTTCCAAACATCAATAAATGGATTTTAAGGCTAAAATCTTCAAAACAGATCAAAAAGTGCTTTCCCCAGGTTTTGAAGGCTAAAATGGTCTTATTTTGCAGTCTGTCGAGGTCTATAGAACTGTTTCCCGAAACCTCAATTATCTTTTTGCCTGTAAATTGCTGCGCTTCTTCTTTTAAAATCAATATAGACGGACCTTCGGGCATAAATTTAAATTTTAGTTTAACTAGAAAAAGTGCAGCTTAAGAACTGCACTTTTTATTTATTTGTTTGATTCTTTGTTACTCAGCTTCGGCTGCTTCAATATTTACAGCATTTACAGCTACTTCGGTCAATAATTTATCGGCTCCTTTTTCTTCGTCAAGCGTTTGTTCCAGCAATGTTGCCGCTTCTTCAAGTCCAAGAGTTTCGGCAAACTGGCGCAGCGTTCCGTATGTTGCAATTTCGTAATGCTCGATTTTTTGGCTTGCCGCAATAATTCCGGCATCACGCACTACTCCAATTTCGGTTTCTTCCAGAATTCCTTTTCCTTCTTCGATTAAACCTTCCATGGCATCGCATTTTTTGGCTGTTGCTTTTTTCCCAATTAGTTCAAAAACTTTCTCTAAACGGGTTACGTGTTCTTCGGTTTCGGTTAAATGATTGTTGATTGCGTCAATCAGTTCCTCAGATGTTGCATTTTTAGCCATTGAAGGCAATGCTTTGGTCAGCGCTTTTTCGGCCCAGTAAATATCTTTCAGGCTTTCTTCAAACAATTCGGTCAGACCTGCAGCGGCATTCGATTTTGGTTTTGTTACTCCTCTTTTAACCGTTTGTTTTGGTGCGGTCTCTTTTTTTGTTGCAGTAGTTTTCATGGTAATTTATATTTTATGATTAATAGTTTCAAAATTAGTGCGGCATGAAAACGAAACCGTTATAGGATTTTTCGATTAAATTCTATTCTAAACACCTGTCAATTATACAATTAGAAGAAATAATTTTATAAAGAAAAGTTTTCATTTCAGAACTAGATTTACAAGTATAAAAACAATTAAAAAATGACGTCATGAATACTACAGATAATAAAAACAGAGCTTTTATAAGAGACCCGAGAAATCCGGATGTTTCTGAAAGAAAAAACGCTTCAAACGATGATTTGTTTGATGCAGAGAACCTGCACGATACCGATACAAATGCAGAAGCAATGGAAAGGGGTTTTACGGTTCGAAACGGTTATAACCCAAACCGTCCAAATCCGGATCAGGATTCGATTGCTTACGAAGACGACTTAGACGACCTGAGCGATGATTTTCATTCTGAAAAAGATCTTGAAGACACAGACAACGATGTTTATGTAGTTCAGCTTGAAGATGATGATGATTTGGAGGATGAAGATGAATATATCGACGAAGATCTGGATGAGGATCTGGAAAATGATGAATTTGATAATCCTTCGGACACATTTGAAAACGATTTTAACGAAACCGAAGATGTTCTGGAAGATATCGACGATGAGGATGAAATTGAAGAAGATGACGAAGAGGAAGACGAAGATAATCAGTATATTGAAGATGATGTTCAGGAAGAAGAGGATTATGAAGATAATGATCCTCGAAAATTCTAAAGCATAAAAAAACCGTTAAGCATCGATTCTTAACGGTTTTTTTATGAGATTTCAATTCAGATGTTTATTTCGAATTTAATAATTTCTCCAAATACGATATTTTCTCTTTTTCGGCTTCAAGCAAACGTTCGTAAAGCTTTTTATTTTCTTCATAAGATTCAACCAATTTATCCAAAGGATTGAATGTACAATTATTTGCAAAAATACTTCCGGTTGTAACCACATTATCTGTAAAAGTATTGAAATAGTTAATCATACTTTCGTCTGAAAAATTTTTAATTGCTTCAACACTTACACCAAGTGCTTTTGCTATTTGAGCAAGCTTTTCTTCATCTACATTTTCGCTGTTTTCAATTATAGATACAGCTTGCTGATTGGTTCCTAAAGCCTGCGCAAGAGCTTCCTGCTTCATATCACGAAGTTCACGAATACGGCTTATTTTGCGCCCTATATGGTTTGGTTTTGTTGATACACTCATAAGTCAAAGATACTAATTTGAAGTAAAGAAAATAAAAATATGTACGATACAGGGTCAATGTGGTATTTTACAGATAATTCCTGCTGAAAAACCAAATCTGTTCGCTGTACAAAAATACAATTTTTCAGACAAATTCGTTCAAAATAAAAAACCGTTAAGTTTTTATTCTTAACGGTTCGTATATATTTTAATCTCCAATGATTTTGAGTGCCGGAATATCGTCCATTTTTATAAGACGCTCCGCAAGCCCTGCCCTCGCCCTTTGAAGTTCTATTTCGGCTTTTCCTAATTCTTTGTACCATTCTTCGTTTCCAGTGTCGGCACTTTCTATTTTCCGCACGATTTCAAAAATTTCTCCCTCTGCTTCCATCACTTTCAAACGCTTGTAATACGTCAGGCTTTCGGTCATGTGCGCCAGAGCGATCATAGCCGTTAAAAACGGATGGTTGTTGGTTACATTGACATCTTTTACTTTTCCGTGTTCGAGTTCTACTTTTAAGGCAAAAGCAAACTCTTCCATATTAAAAGCCCTGTGCCTGCTGTCTGGATTTAAATAGGCTTGTATGGCATGAACATTGTTCATTGTCGAAAGATCTACATCTGTATCTTTGCTTTCGAGTAAATCTTTGTAAACTACATTGGCTATGGCGGTTGCCTCTGCAATTGTAGGGTCGTTTGCAGGATCTTCAAAATCTCTGACAGACCAGTCCCAGTTTTCGGGATGCACAGGTTTAATGTACTTTTCGCAAAAATCTGTTACATCGTTTTTTAAGCTCACCATTTGGTCTTCTCTTTTGATAAAAACATTCTGATAAGCACCGCTTTTTGTTCTCATAACGTATTTTTTTTTTGAAAAAGACAAACGACACATTACAAAATGTGCCGTTTTTATCTTCTTTTATTTACTGAGATTCCAGTGTTAAACACTTCTTCTTCCGCTGATAAGCGAAATAATAAATAACACTAAGAATATAAAGAATAAAATTTTTGCTATACTAGCGGCTCCGGCAGCAATACCGCCAAAACCAAATATTCCTGCAATGATTGCCAGAATAATAAATATGACTGTCCAACGTAACATAATAAGTGATTTTTAGTTAATAAAGATTTAGTTTGTTACTCAAATTTCATGCTTTTCTGCGAGATGCATTAACTCTATTTGTTCAATTTATATCTCTATAAATTATTGATTATAATAAGTTTACCTGATAATTCTGAATCAGCTCGGCAAAAGCGCTTTCGGATCTCGAAAAATACTTTTTGGTGCTTCGGCTTTTTTTTACTTTATCAAAATACTGCTGTATCGATCCATCTTCATAAGTCGTAACCAGCAAAGGATGAACGTAATAGTTTTTGCATACGTTTCGGGTATTTCCCAATGCTTCGGCCGTGGCGTCGTAAGCGGTTACGATATTTCGTTTGATTTCTTTTTCATCCGAAGTTGTTCCGATTTCCATCAGGTTTTCAAAAAAAACAATCGACGCGGCCCAGGTCCTGAAATCTTTGGCGCTGAAATATTCTCCCGAAATATTATGAAGATACTCGTTTACCATGTGGCTGTCGAGTACTTTTCGTTCGCCGTTTGCATCGTAATATTTAAAAACTTCCCAGCCTGGAATTTCTTCGCATCGGCTTACGAGTTTGATTAATTGTTTGTTTCGGGTTGTAACGGTATGTTGTTTTCCTTTTTTTCCGATGAATTCAAACCGAAGGGTATTTTTATTGATGTTGATGTGACGCTTGCGAAGTGTCGAAAGTCCGTACGATTTATTGTCTTTTGCGTACTTTTCGTTTCCAATCCTGATGTGCGTTTCCTCCATTAAACGGATTACAAGTGCTATAACCTTGTTTTTAGACCATTCTTTTTGTTCTAAATCGAGATCAACTTGTTTTCTTATTAAAGGAAGTTTTTGTCCAAACTCGGCTATTTTATAGAATTTGGTCTGATTCCGAATTAGATTCCATTTTGGATGATAACGGTATTGTTTTCTGTTTTTTACATCGAGTCCAACGGCCTGCAAATGTCCGTTTGCCAAATCAGAAATCCTCACATTTACCCACGCAGGCGGTAATACAAGACTATTGAAGCGTTTTAACTCGCTTTTGCGTTTAATACAACGTCCGTTTTTTTTATAAACAAAACCATCCTCTCCTTCACACCTCTCAATTGGCAGTTTTTGATTGCTGACATAAACTAAATCCAGTTTTTCGAGTACCAAATGTGGTGACTTGATTAACTGAGTCATCATTTTTTGCTGCGATGCTTTTAGAGGCATGGTTTTCATTTTAATTGTTTCGTAACGAATTAATAAGTCCTTTTTTGTTCATATAAGAACGGCCTTTGATGCCTACTTTACTGGCCTGTTTAAGAAGTTCGTCTTTTGTCCATTCTTCATACGGCTTTGCTTTTCCGCCCTTTTCTCCTGCATCTGGTGTATTTGCAATTCGTGCCGATTTCTCTTTACTGTATCCTTTTTTTACTAAGGCTTCGTACTGTTCTTCGTTTTTAATTCTTGGATTAGGCATGACTTTAAAATTTTAGATTGTTATTCAGAAATCTTGATATATCAAAATTCCTTAAAAAGCAGGATTTTTCTGTTATAGAATTTTGATTATAACTTTCATAATTATTTAGTATTCAGTCGCGGTCAGTTTTTTAGTCGTTAGTTGTAAACAAATTGTTTCAATTGAAACAGCAATACATTCCAGAGGAATGTCTCGTTGATTGAAAAAATATAGAGTTACGGTTATACGTTTATATTGAATGTACGGCTAATACGTTCCGGAGGAACGTTTCAATCGGTAGAAAAAAAATATATTGATTATGGTTTACGCTCCAGAGGAACGTTTGATTATATTATATAGAGACAAACGGAATATTTCAGGTGTCCCTCTGGGACACAATGCGCCAACGATTCATTTTTTTTTCTACCGATGAAATATTCCTCCGGAATATGAAAACCGTGACCGAAAACTGATTACTGATTACTGAGACTTAAAACTAATCACTAATCACTGAGACTGATCACTAATCACTGAAAACTAAAAAACCACATATCTAAATCTTATAACAATCCATAAAAATCCTGTAAATTATTCTTACATATTGTGAATAATTTTACATTATAACATTTAAACTATTAAAATCATGAAAAAGATACTACTAGCCGGTAAAGCAATTTTAGGAGCGGGATTAATTATGTTATCCCTGAATTCGTGTAAAAATGAAAATAAACAAGAAGATCCAAAAGAGGTTGCGGAGAATGCTAACGAAACCAAATTTGATACTATCGACAGTAAAGAAGACGATTCTGAATTTTTAGTAGATCAGGCCGAGATTAATCTGGCTGAAATCGAAATTGGAAAATTAGCACAGCAGAAAAGTACCAATCCTGAAGTGAAAAAATTTGGTAAAATGCTTGTTGATGAACACACAAAATCTGCTTCGGAAGTTAGTGCTCTGGCAAAATCTAAAAACTTTACGCTGCCTGCTTCATTAACCGAAGAAGGTCAGGATGAATATAAAAAACTAAATGAAAAATCAGGTGTGGATTTTGACAAAAAGTTTGCCGATATGATGATTGACGGTCACGAAAAAGCAATCAAAAAACTTGAAAAAGCATCAAAAGATGCCACTGATGAAGATGTAAGACTTTGGGCATCAAACAATATTGCGGGTTTAACAGCACATTTAGAACATGCTAAAATGCTGAAACAAAACCTCGACAAAAAGTAAAATAAATTTAATTGGTTATTATTTATTTTTAAGAAACCCCTCAAGAGTTGAATTGCTTGAGGGGTTTTGTTTTTTTCTTAATAGGTACAAAGTGGCAAAGTGACAAAGGTTCCAAGTTTTTTAATCTTTGTTACTTTAAAACTTAGACCCTTAAAAAACTTATTTTCCCGTTGCTTTTTGTAAATGTTCCGGGTATCTTGATCCTTCTATTGTAATTTTTGAGGCTGCAGTGGTGATTTCTGCGATGTCTTGTACTGAAAGTTCCAGATTTACTGCTCCAAGGTTTTCCTCTAAACGGTGTAATTTTGTTGTCCCCGGAATGGGTGCAATCCACGGTTTTTGGGCTAAAATCCATGCAAGGGCAATTTGTGCATTCGTTACACCTCTGTCTGCCGCCATTTGAATTAACAGGTCTACAAATGCCTGATTTGTTTTTCTGGCTTCGGGTGTAAAACGTGGTAATGTATTTCTAAAATCCGTGCTGTCAAATTGAGTGTTCTGGTCGATTTTTGCCGTAAGGAAACCTCTTCCAAGCGGGCTAAAAGGCACAAATCCGATTCCGAGTTCTTCTAATACGGGGAAAATCTCTTCTTCTGGCGTTCTCCACCATAATGAATATTCGCTTTGAAGGGCTGTAACAGTCTGTACGGCATGAGCACGGCGGATGCTCTCTGCTCCTGCTTCTGAAAGTCCAAAATGTTTTACTTTTCCTTCCTGAATCAGGTCTTTAATTGTACCGGCAACATCTTCAATTGGCACATTCGGGTCAACACGATGCTGATAATACAAATCGATTACATCTGTGTTTAATCTTTTTAATGAACCTTCGATGCTTTTTCTAATCCATTCCGGACGGCTGTCGAGTCCTTTTTTAGAATCACCTTCTAAAAAACCAAATTTAGTGGCTATTACAATCTTATCGCGAAAAGGCGATAAAGCCTCTCCCAATAACTCTTCGTTTAAAAAAGGTCCGTAACATTCTGCCGTATCAAAAAAAGTAATCCCTTTTTCATATGCAGAACGAAGCAGACTGATCATTTCCTTTTTATCATGAGCCGGTCCGTAACCAAAACTCATTCCCATGCAGCCTAGTCCCAATGCAGAGACTTCAAGACCGCTGTTTCCTAGTTTACGTGTTTTCATTATTTTTCTTTTTAGGGGAAAGAAACAGAGGGACAAAGTCACAAAGGTTTTCTAATCTTTGCAATATCAAATATTTTAAAGCTTTAAAAGCTTAATTACTTTGCAACTTTGTCACTATATAACTTTACCGCTTATTTAAGAGACGCCATATCAATTACAAAACGATACTTAACATCTCCTTTTAATAATCTTTCGTAGGCATCATTAACATCATTCACACCGATTACTTCTACATCTGAAGTGATATTATGTTCAGCACAGAAATCCAACATTTCCTGGGTTTCTGCAATTCCTCCTATAAGAGAACCTGAGAAACTTCTTCTTCCTAAAATCAAGCTGAAAGAAGTTACAGGAAGCGGATCCATTGGCGCTCCAACCAAAGTTAATGTTCCGTCTACTTTTAGTAGATTTAAATACGAATCAATGCTATGCTCCGCAGAAACGCAATCTAAAATAAAGTTTAAACTTCTGGCGTGTGCTGCCATTTGTGCTTCATCTGTTGACAGTACAACCTCATCTGCTCCAAGACGTTTTGCGTCTTCAGTTTTAGACAAAGATGTTGTAAAAACTACTACATGAGCTCCCATAGCTTTCGCAATTTTGATTCCCATGTGACCAAGACCACCGATACCAACAATTCCAACTTTTTGACCAGGTCCAACTTTCCAATGTTTTAATGGAGAGTAAGTTGTAATTCCTGCGCATAATAAGGGAGCAACAGCAGCAAGATTTAGTTTATCTGAAATGTGCAATGCAAAGCTTTCATCAACTACAATACTTTGAGAATAACCGCCATAAGTTTGTCCGCCTAAATGTTTGTCAGGTGAATTAAAGGTCTGAATATTTCCTTCATCACAAAATTGTTCAAGATCATTTTTACAATGTTCGCATTCTCTACAGGAATCTACCATACAGCCTACTCCGGCTAATTGTCCTACTTTGAAATTCTTTACATGTTCGCCTACTTTTGTTACACGGCCTACAATTTCATGTCCCGGAACAATTGGGTAAATTGTACCATGCCATTCGTTTCTCGCCGAATGCAGATCAGAGTGGCAGATACCGCAATACAGGATTTCAATTTCTACATCATGTGCCTGTACGGCTCTTCTTTTAATATCTAATGTTTTTAAAGGTGCTTCGGCTGCTTCTGTACCAAAGGCTTTAATGTTTGTTGCTTCCATATTAATAGTTTTTGTTTTGTTTGTTTTTTGTTTTTTGTTTCAGGTTTCACTGTTTCAGGTTCCTTTGGAGCGGAATTTTGGCGTTCTAAGTTTTTTTAGCAGATCTGCTGCAATCTTATCCGAATCTTAACATAAAGATACACAAATCATTAGCAACTAAAAATCTTAAAAACACAGCGCCTTAAATCTTAGTATCTCAGTACTTCAGCATCTTTAAAATACTCCTCATCAGTAACGCTTTCCAGCCATTCTCCGTGGCCTTTGTTTACTTCTGTTACAATGGTTATATGAGAATATTTTGTTTTGGGAGCTGCTCCATACCAGTGTTCAACTCCGGGTAAAACGGTGATTACTTTTCCTTTTTCGATCAAATTAATTTGTCCGCCTCGTTCCTGATAATAGCCAAGCCCGTCTGTTACAATGATTAACTGAAGGCTGGCGTTACTATGCCAGTTGCTTCTGGCGCCCGGCTCAAACGAAACTTCTTTAATTACGGTATTTTCGGGATGAATGTTACTCGTCTGCTTTTTATATGACACTTCACCTGTCATATAAGTATTTGGAATTCTCCCTTCTTCGGTCACTGCGGTGTAATGTGTCGGCATCATTTAGTGTTTTTAGGTTAATAAAAATTATTTAAAAGCTGTTGTAAACTTGTTTCAGTAAAAAAATCAGAACGCTGTACCTCTTCCTAAAAGGAGTTTTTCTATTTATTGATACTTTAAAGATTTCTATTTTTTCTGTTATCCGGATTTAAAACCAAACTGTAAAGCTGAACATCGCTTTAGTGAAGTAATATTTAGTCTTTTAAAAACGGATACAAGGATTTGTTGTTCATTTCGGGAACAAATGTAGAACAATACTAAAGTTCAGAAATAACAATATTCAAACAAAAAATTATGAAATTGAAACAATTTTACATTCGGAGCGATTTTGGAACCGTTCCGGTAAGTCTTTTAAAATAATTATTAAAATAACTTGGATACTCGAACCCAAGTGAATACCCAATGTCCGAAATACTCCAGTCTGTGTGCTGTAACAAAGCTTTTGCTTCGTTAATTACCCTTTCGGTAATATGTGAGGTTGTGGGTTTTCCTGTCACTTCTTTTACCGAGCGGTTTAAATGGTTTACGTGAACAGAAAGGCTCTGCGCGTAATCCTGAGGTGTTTTTAATAAAAGAGGCTGATCTTTTGTTTCGATTGGGAACTGCCTTTCCAGCAATTCCAAAAATAAAGATGTTATTCTTGATGAAGCATTCTTATGTTTAAAGAAATTCTCTGAAGGCTGCATTTTCATCGATTCGTGAATAATCAAATTGACATAACTGCGCATTAAATCATCTTTAAATGCATAATCGGTATCATATTCTTCTATCATTTTTTGAAATAAAGAATCAATAAATACCTTTTGTTCAGGTGTTAAATTAAATATAGGTGTACCTCCTATTTTAAACAAAGGCGATTCGTGAAGGGTTTCTGAACGGTCTTTGGTTTTAAAAAATTCTTCGGTAAAAACACAGGCATACCCCTCATATCCTTCAGAAAGCGTTTCCCAGGAATACGGAATAATTGGATTACCGAAAAACAGAATCGTGCCATCGGTTTCTATTCCGCGGTCAGCATATTGTATAATACTCTTACTTGTATTGATGCAGATTTTATAAAAATCTCTGCGGCTGTAAACTGGAACTTTACTAAAATCTCCATTTATAGGATAGACTTTAAAGCCTTTCATTTTTAAATCTGAAGTAAAATCGCAATTCTGGGTTTCTGTTTGATTACTCATTTTGCAAAGTTATGAAAATCAAACATTATTGTTGTGTTATTTTTTTGTTTCAGGTTTCAGGTTTAAAGTTTTTTAATCGCAAAGTCCGCAAGTTTTTTTTAGAATCTCGCAAAGGCGCAAGGACGCAAAGTTTTATTATTTCTTTGTGTGATTTGCATAAATCCTTGCGCTCTCTGCGGTTAAAACCTGTGAAACCTGAAACCTGAAACTATTTTACAACTAAAGTTCCTATGCGTAATCCTTTCGCAGAAGCAGACAAAACAACTTCTTTCGCATTTTCCTCTTTTTGGATGATGATTTGGGCATAACCGTTAAAAAGCTTTCTTTTCCAAGAATCTGCTGGTGTTACAACCTGAATAATTCCCGGATCGGTATTCATAACATCCCAATCTTTTACTTTATGCAATGGCGTTGCTGCAATATGAATTATATTCTTTCCTTCTTTTAAAATTGCAGAGCTCAAATTATATTTTTGAGGGTCTTCTATGCTTGGTTCAACTTTAATTCCATTTACAAAAACTACAGTTTCAACGCCGATTTTTTTATAAAAGAAACTTACCACATTTGAAGCCGAATTATTCTTCAAATCAAACTCCCCTTTATAAATATACGATGGCGCCTGTTTTTTATAATCACGATCTTTAAACGCTGTTATCCAGTCGTTTTCTGCATAATTTGATAATTGCTCAGGCAAAGTTGCAGCTGTTGTTTTTTGCTCTTGAAAATTAGTAATCGGGACTAATCTTACATCATCAATAAACTGATCTTTTTCTAACGAAGTTGGATCGCCGTTTCCTACTCCCAAAATTTTACCGCCTTTTATCGAAAATGTAACTTCATCATTAGCCGTCGGAATATGCAAACCGTTCTTGTCTGTAAATTCGACTGTTATTACAGAAACATTTCCTTTTAAAACATTTTCTTTGTCTAAAGACAGTTTTATATTTTCGGCTTTTCCGGTAGTTTTTTGAGTTTCGGTCAAAACTTTTTTACCTTTTTTATACCCTACAGCTTCAAGAGTTCCCGGCGTATAATTTACTTTCCATTCTAAATGACTGTTGGGTTGCATTTTCTTTTTACCGAGGCTTTTTTTGTTGAGGAAAAGTTCTACTTCATCACAATTGGAATAGGCCCAAACATCAATTTCTTTGCCTTCCATTCCACTCCAATTCCAATGTGGCATAATGTGAAGAACGGGTTTGTTTCCCCACCATGATTTAAGGTAAAAAACATTATCTTTTGGAAAACCGCAGACATCCATCATCCCAAAATACGAAGTTACCGACGGCCAGCCGTAAGGTGTCGGCTCACCTCGATAATCAAATCCTGTCCAGATAAACATTCCCGCCAGATATGGTCTTTCGGCATAAAACTTCCAGCCTTCTTCTATACTGTAAAAACTCGGACGCGGTTTTTTGTCGTACGCACTTTGGTAATGTCTGGCATCATCTGTAAAATAAATACCGCGTGTTGCAAAGGTAGAACCTTCTTCTGTCCCCATTCCAGGCTGTTGTTTAAATTCGTTTCTGTGAGCATCAATATCACCGTTTCCCAGATAATTATAGCCCATGATTTCAACTACAGACGAAATGCCGCTTTTAAATCCGCTGCTTATCCCAACCGTTACCGGTCTTGTAGGGTCGATGCTTTTTGAGAAATCCTGCATGATGTTTGTAATGCGTTCGCCCACAATATTCCCTTCAATGTTCCATTCTTCGTTTCCAACCGACCAGCAGAAGATACTTGGATGGTTTCGGTCGCGCTTCATCATTCGTTCCAGATCGTTTAGATGATACTCGTTGATTCCCATTAATCGGGTTTCATCAATTACGAGCATTCCCAGTTTGTCGCAGGCATCCAGTAATTCGGGCGTTGGCGGATGATGTGAACAACGATAGGCATTCGAACCCATTTCTTTTAGCTTCTGAATTCGATAATACTGAAGTTCATCCGGAAGCGCCGTTCCAATTCCGGCATGATCCTGATGATTGTTGGTTCCTTTTAATTTTACAGGCTTTCCATTTAGAAAAAAGCCTTTTTCGGCATCAAATTGTATAGTTCTGATTCCAAACGAGGTTTCATAACGATCAATCGTTTTTCCGTTTTGTTTTAACTCTGTCACTAATCGGTATAAAATGGGCGAATCAATATCCCATAACTTCGGATTTTTGACATGTAATTTTGAAGTAAAACTCGCTGATCTGTAAAATTCCGGAACCTGAATAGTTTCAGAAACAGACGAAATCTGCTTATCCGAAGCATCAAAAATGGTCTGAATCACTTCGACTGAACCTTTGTAATGGCTTTTATTTTCTATTGTTACTTCGGCAGTAACTTCTGCATCATTATTTTTAATTTCAGAAGTTACATACGTTCCGTCCAAAGCAACAAAAACAGGATTCGTTTTCTTTAAATAAACATGTCTGTAAATTCCCGCGCCTTCATAAAACCAGCCTTCCTCCATCGAAGCATCGGCGCGAACTACAATTGTATTATCTCCATTATAGTTTACATAAGCCGTAACGTCGTATTCGAAACCATTGTAACCGCTTTCTTCTGTTCCGAGGTAATAACCGTTAAAGAACACTTTTGAGTTCCTGAAAACACCATCGAATTGTAAAGAAATAATCTTTCCTTTATCGGTTTCAGGGATGCTGATTTTTTTTCGGTACCAGCCAATGCTTTTCTCCGGAAAACCTTTTCCGGCAGTTTTAAATCCGTGGCTGAAACTTCCTTTTTCGCTAAAAGACTGTTCGACTGCCCAATCGTGCGGTAAATCAAGTTTTCGCCACGCACGATCGTCAAAATCTTTTGAAGCCGGACCATCACCAAAACCGGTTTTTGTTAAATAGGAAAAATAACCCGTTGCATGTCCAAAATCTTTTTCGGTATCATATAAATGACCAAATGAAAAACGCCAGTCTTTATCAATTAAAAGCAATTCTCTGTCTGATTTATTCTGGGCAAAAGACAAAACGGAGCTTAAAAAAACTGAAAACAGGAAGATTTTGGGTAAAATATTTTTCATAAAAAACGGTTTGGTAAAAGTTAGTAAGTGCAAAAAGATAAAATTATGCTTTTAAACCCATTAAATTCAATAGTATTTTATCAAAACATGAACAATTTCCCTTACAGAACCCATTAAAAACCGTATCAAAATTTAGAATCATTCTAATGGATATAGTTAACAAAGTAATTCTGATTTGGTGTAATTTTATATAAAAATTTAAAAAACAGAGATTATTATGAGTGTTATTAAAGATGAGAAAAAGCTTCTTAGCACCATTAAGCGAATCGACCAGAAGATCGATAAGATTAATGAGCAAAAGATAGTTGCCTTTTTTGAGTCTCTTGGATTAACAGAAAGAGAAGATGTTCCAAAAAATTTTCTGAATTGGGACACGATTCTTATTGTTGTGCCAGATCGTCACATTTCCCATGAATTAAAATATTATAAATTCTCTATATCAAGACTTTTTTTCGTAACCAATCCTTATGCCGACAAAATTCATATTTATGATTTTGATGAATGGAAAAGTATCACGCGAAATAAAACACAGTTTCAGATTAGGGAAATGATGAAGACGAGCTTTGGAGGTGTAAGAAAAGCAAACACAGAAAGCGAATAATTAATTTTTAATCTTGTAAAGTCCAGATCCCCCGATCTGGACTTTTTGTTTTATATCGCAAATAAAAAATTATAAACCATATGAGATATAGGCAATAAGTCTCCAGAGTACTTTTTTCAAGTCAGACAACCTGAACTTGAAACGTGAAACCTGAAACCTGAAACTTTGAATCCTAACCTTTTTTAATCAGCTCTTTTACTCTTCCGAACACGAATCTTGCCTGTTCGTCGTAGATTATCATATCAAAATCTTGTGTTCCTTCAATAAAATTCCCTTGTTTTTTGGTATCCGAATACACTTTTTGAAAAAACTGATCGCGTTTTTTAAGCCATTCCAGCTGTTCTTTTTTCAGTTTTGACTGTTCTTTTGAGCTGATTTTAGTTTTAAGATTTTTGTAAGCCACATTTAGCAGACTATCTGACTGATTGTAATAATCAAGCGCACAACCACGCATATCTATACCTTTATCCAGACATTTTTGATAATCGGATTTCATTTTATAAACTGTTTCAAGTGTTTGTGAATTCGATTTCAACGAAACCAGAATTATCAGTGCTAAAAGTGCTTTTTGAATCATAGTATTTTAGTTATATAGTTGCAAAGAGACAGATATACAAAGTTTTTGCCGCGAATTACACAAATTGCACTAATTACTTATTACTTGAATTTGTGCAATTTGTGGTAAAAAATTATTTACTGAGCCAGTAAAGCATTCACTTTATCTTCTAATGCTTTTCCGTGGATATTTTTTGCCAGAATGATTCCGTTTTTATCAATTAAAAAATTCAACGGAACAGATTGCAGCATATAATCGGCTACAGCCGGAGACTGCCAGTATTTTAAATCGCTTACGTTTGTCCACGGTAATTTTCCTTTTGCAATCGCTGCTGTCCATAATGGCTTTTTGGTATCCATAGAAACACCGTAAATCGAAAATGTATCTGGATATGCATTATGTAATTTTAATAATGTAGGCTGTTCTTTAATACACGGCGCGCACCACGAAGCCCAAAAGTCAACTAAAACCAGCGAACCTCGTAAAGACGAAAGTGCTACAAGTTCGCCTTTTGTATCCGGAAGATCGATTTCTGGAGCAATATCTCCAACGTCTACACCTACAACCTGTGCTTTCGAAGCGGTTATTACACAACATAAGAATCCTAAAACGAGTAATGTTTTTTTCATAATTTAAGTTTATTTGATAATTGGGGCTTTTTTAATCTTAAAGAGCGTGATTTCTCCTTCGTCGAAATGACAAAAATGACGTAGAAATTCATCTTTGCGAGTTTATTCTAAAAGCAAATATAAATTTTCTTTGATAAAATCCCTTGTTTTAACGCCGGATTCTCCCCCAATCATAAAATTATCCTAAATATTTTTTCTTAAATTGGTATATCGGGAAAAGTCGATATATTTGTTCCATGGAAGCTATAGAAATTTTTAAAGCCTTATCGAATAAGTCCAGACTGCAAATGCTGGAATGGCTCAAAGAACCCGAAATTAACTTTCCCGGACAACTTGAACACGGCGGATTTGAGCACGGTGTCTGCGTTGGGCAGATTCAGTCCAAGGCCGGTTTAACACAATCCACAGTATCAGAATATCTGTCTATTTTACAGCGCGCCGGTTTTATCGAAGCCAAACGTGTTGGACAATGGACCTATTATAAACGTAACGAAGGTGCCTTTGAAGCACTCAGTAAATTAATTCAATCTAATTTGTAAAATTACTATGAGTACAAACAACCTGTTTTCGCCATTTAACTTAAAAACGTTAAATCTGAAAAACCGAATCGTAATGGCGCCAATGACGCGCTCTTTTTCTCCAAACGGAGTTCCAACTGATGAAGTCGCAGCTTACTATCAAAAAAGAGCTGAGGGTGAAGTTGGTTTAATTTTATCCGAAGGAACTGTTATCAACAGAAAATCATCATCTAACGATGCTAATGTGCCGCATTTTCACGGAGATTTGGCTTTAAACGGATGGAAAAAAGTTATTGACGAAGTTCACGCTGCAGGCGGACAAATGGGCCCGCAGATATGGCATATGGGAATTATGGACAACCACCATTCAGGATGGGTTCCTCCTGTTCCTTTTGAAGGTCCGTCAGGATTAAACCGACCTGATTTTAGAAATGGTGTTTCTATGTCTGAAAAAGATATCGAAGAAACGATTCTTGCTTTTGGAAAGGCTGCTGCCGATGCTAAAAAATTAGGTTTTGACACGATCGAAATTCACGGTGCACACGGTTATTTAATTGATCAGTTTTTTAGAGCTGAAACAAACCTTCGCGAGGATATTTACGGAGGAAAAACATTACCGGAACGTAATCGTTTTGCAATTGAAGTGATAAAAGAAATCAGAAAGCAGGTTGGGAATGATTTCGCAGTTATTATGCGTTTTTCTCAATTCAAACCTTCTGATTATAACTATAAACTGGCTAAAAATCCGCAGGAATTAGAAGCATGGCTTAATCCTCTTGTTGATGCCGGTGTTGATATTATTCACGCTTCACAGCGTCGTTTCTGGGAACCTGAATTTGAAGGTTCTGATTTGAATTTTGCAGGATGGGCTAAAAAAGTAACGGGAGCGCCGACTATTACGGTTGGTTCTGTTGGACTTTCGGGCGATTTCTTTGGTGCTTTTGCAGGAGAAAGTTCTGAGCCTACTTCTTTAGAAGAATTAAACAGACGTTTCGACAGAGGCGATTTTGATTTGGTTGCAGTAGGAAGACCACTTTTATCTGATCCTAACTGGGTGGCTAAAATCAAAGCGGGAAAAACAGATCAATTGAAAGGTTTCAGCAAAGAAGCTTTAGGTCAATTGGTTTTGGAATAAGTTTTTTTTTAAAGATACAAAGTTGCAAAGGTTCAACGGGACAAAGTTTTCCCTTTGAACCTTTGTTGTTTTCTATAATACAGGTTTTGATTCAAATCTGTGTAAATCTGCTGAAATCTCTATAAATCTGCGTGAAAAAATTGATGTGCCAAAGTATTTCACGCAGATTTTACAGATTAAAGCAGATTAAATTAGATTTTATTTGTTGAATGCAACATTTTTATTCTATTTAACCTAACGGATTAAAAATTAATATAAAAAATTTATCTTTGCACCCGAAATGAAATTCTTGAACAGCATATTACGCCTTCCTTTTTTCAGCACTTATTATTATGCAATAATACTTGCTCGGAAAGGCTATGCATATAATTCAACGTATTCGCGATTGTAAATTAAACAGATAAAAATTATATAAACCTTAAAGCCCGGGCATTTTGTCCGGGCTTTTTTATTTTCAAAAAAATGGAAACACTTCAAAAACTTAAAGAGAATACCGCAATCTTTCTTCCTGAAAATGGTCTGGAAGAAAAACTAAATCAGGCCGAAAAAGAAAACCGAAAGCTGATTATCAAACTGGGCTTCGACCCTACTGCTCCCGACCTGCATTTGGGACACGCGGTTGTATTGAAAAAACTGAAACAGTTTCAGGATCTGGGACATCAGATTGTAATTGTAGTGGGAAGTTTTACTGCCCGAATTGGTGATCCCACCGGAAAAAACAAAAGCCGGAAACCACTGAGTATCGAAGAAGTACAGCACAATGCTGAAACGTACATTTCGCAATTATCTAAAATTATCGATGTTAAAAAAGCTAAAATCGTTTTTAATTCGGAGTGGCTGGATGCGCTTTCTTTTTCTGAAGTAATCCAGATTATGTCAAATGTCACGGTGGCGCAATTGATGCATCGAAATGATTTTAATAAACGTTTTACAGAGAATACGCCAATTGCCATGCACGAACTGGTTTACCCGATTTTGCAGGGGTTTGATTCGGTTAAAATAAATGCCGATATCGAAATGGGCGGCACTGATCAGTTATTCAATTGTACAATGGGAAGACAATTACAGGAAAACTTTCAAATGCCGGCGCAGATTGTAATGTGCATGCCATTATTAAAAGGGCTTGACGGAAAAGAAAAGATGAGCAAATCGCTGCACAATACTATCGGATTAATTGATGAACCGAATGAAATGTTTGGAAAAACAATGTCGATTCCGGATGATCTTATTCTGGAATTTTTAGAATTGACAACTAATTTTTCTATTCAAAAGAAACAGGAAATCAAACAAAGATTAGAAAATGAAAACCCAATGAACATCAAAAAACTAATCGCCAAAAATATCATCAGTCAATACCATGATGAAAATAAAGCCGATCAAGCAGAGGATTTTTTCATCAATCAGTTTCAAAACAAAAATTTTGAAGCAAAATCGTTTGTTCCGGTTTTAATTTCGTCTTTCGAAAATAAATCTGATGAAATAGCGCTGCTTGACCTTTGTGCTTTTATAAAAAACGACATCACTAAATCGGCAAACCGAAGATTAATCGAAAGCGGTGCGGTTCAGATCAATAATGAAAAAATTATAAATCCGTTTGAATTGATTTCATTACAAAAAGAAACAAAGATTAAAATAGGAAAACGTAATTTTTATGAATTGCAGTAATTCGGGAATATGATTTTTTATATTTTCACAGGAAATAACAGGTATTTAAGGAGACGTACTGCGGTGCGTCTCTACGATTATTCGTGTTTGAAATTATATATATAAATAACAAAGGGATGAAAACTTTAAAAGTTTCATCCCTTCTTTAAAAATTCCTAACTAACAAAATATAGAAATTTATTTTATAAGATTTACTCTGCCACTTTGTTTCTTAGTCTCTCTGCAATTACAAAGAAACTCTTTTTCTCTGAAACTTATTCTGAAGCCATTTACGAACCGGTTCATCGTATAATTTTAAACATAAATATGCCAGAACAATACTTGCAATCAGAACTCCAATTCCTGCAAGATAACCGTCTTTCAGTGAAACTTTTTCATCTACAACCCAGGCGGTAAACCAATAAATAAGCGGATAATGCGTAATATAAATCGGGTACGATATATCGCCTAAAAGTTTACAGATCTTGTTTGAAAATGCATTTTTAATTTGTCCGCCTGCACCAATTGCTACAATTAACGGGAAGATCAAAATAATACAGAATGACTCATATAAACCATTGATCCATAACGTATTTTCGTCTCCAAATCTTGGCAGTGCCAAAACAATTGTGATTAAAATACTGCAAACCCAAAAGGCTCCTTTTATATGAATTAGTTTTCCTAATCGGGATAATAAAACTCCGGCAAAAAACGGGAATAACAATCGGGTGAAACCTACATTCATTTGTTCCAGATTTAAAGACCAGCCGCCAATTACATCTCCTTTTGGTCCAAAAACGGTATAATTAATTAATAGTCCGGCAAATATCAGTACAAAAACCGACATTACTTTATTTGAAAATCTGCGGAAAAACAAGGCGTACAATATATTCGCGATATATTCAAAAAAAAGTGACCATGCCGGACCATTTAAAGGGTGCATTTCGCCCCAGCCTCTAATTTCCATTGAGGGCGGAATTGGTAATAAAGTAAACCCAATTACCATTGTTACAATAACTTTCCACAGTTCCATTCCTGCAATTTGTGGAAACAATATATCTGATGCCTGAAAATAATAGAAAATTGCTCCTATGATCATTCCCATAACGACCATGGGCTGTAATCGTATTAATCTTCGTTTATAAAAATCCCATTGTGTCATTTTTCCCCAGCGGTCGTCGTATGCATACGCGACAACAAATCCGGATAAGAGGAAAAAGAAATCAACCGCAAGATACCCGTGGTTGATAATTTGAATAAAACGGTTACCGCCGCAAAAGGCTTCAAAAATATGAAAAGCTACTACCAGAATAGCAGCAACACCACGCAGACCGTCTAAAATTTCGTAATGTTTTTTGGGTTGAATATCAACTGTAACTGAACTCATTTGTATTGGTTTATTTAAGGTTAGGTTAGATTTTTTTGATTTAGATTTTGGATTGCAGATTTTAGATTTTAGATTTCTTTTATCTCCTAAAATTGGAATTTGGGATTTAAAATTTTGAAATTTAAAACCTATTGGTGATTTTTAAGCCAATCTGCTCTTCTTTGATCCGGCAGATGTTTTACGGTGAAGTTTTCGAATTTGGCTTCAAAACCTTTTCCGTCCGGAGAAGCGGCCATTAAACCAACCATTACAGGTTTATTGTCTTCTAAAGGCGCATTTCGGGTCATGATGTAATTTTTATCATCAAATGAATAAAACACTTCAACAGCATCAAGTCTTCTTACGGCTTTAATCCAGATAAACGGCGGTGCTTTTTCTAATGTTGTTACACTCCAGTCGCTTTTTTCGTGCGTTACAACAGTGCTGACATTAAATTTTCCGTCAACAAATTCTACTCCGGTTTTAATATAATTTTTTTCGTCAATGCGAATCATTAATCCCATTTGGTCAAAACGGGCGATATAATTTCCGGTCAGTTTTACTTTGGCTTCGAATTCGCCTCCGTAATTTGCATAATAAAACGGCGCATCATCAACCGTGAATCCGTAATGCGAAATTCTCCAATAATCGCTGTTTGCCGTTACATTCATAATTAAAGCATTGTTTTTAATTTCCCATTTTTCAGGTTCATTAAACCACTGCATTTTATTAAGAGTCTGTGCGGAAAGGTTTTGAAATAAAATAAAAACTGCGGTTACTAGTAGTATTCGTTTCATTTTTGTTTTTTATTAGATATTTATTACAAGATTAGAAAAACTTTTAAATTCTCAAACTTTACTTCTATCTTTTTTATAAAGCAAAGCTGCAAATTTTACACTTGCAGCTTTACTAACCAACCAATTTAGAAATAATGAAATTATTGAAGTGAGAAGCCCACTTTAGATTTTATATCTGTTGAAGATGCTCCTACAATCGCTTCAAAAGCTCCGGGTTCAGCAACCCAGTCATGTTTTTTATCATCGAAGAAACTTAAAGCTGTTTTATCGATTGTAAAGGTTACTGTTTTTTCTTCTCCTGCTTTTAAAGAAACTTTTTCAAAGCCTTTTAATTCTTTTACCGGACGTGGTAATGATGATTTTAAATCGCTGATATAAAGCTGCACCACTTCAGATCCGTCACGGCTTCCTGTGTTTTTAACCGAAACCGAGAAAGTAATTTTATCTCCCGATGTCATTTGTTTTTTGTCAGCTGTTACTTTTCCGTAAGCAAAAGTTGTATAGCTTAATCCGTGACCGAATGAGAATAATGGTTTGATTTTGTTTTTGTCTGCCCAACGGTATCCAACAAAAATTCCTTCGTTGTATTTTACATCATCGCCTCCAGGGAATTCTCCTAAAGCGTGTGCTCCGTTATCAGCTAATTTTACAGGGAAAGTAAAAGATAGTTTTCCAGATGGATTTACATCTCCTACTAATACATTTGCTAAAGCATTTCCGGTCTCAGTTCCTAAGAACCATCCCTGAACAACTCCCGGAACTTCTTTGATCCATGGCATTGCTACAGCATTTCCTGAGATATTTACAAAAACAATGTTTTTATTTACTTTCGCTAATTCGCTGATTAATTTATCCTGACCGTAAGGTAATTCTAAATGTTTACGATCGTGTCCTTCATCATCCTGATTTTCGCTTTTGTTCAAACCTCCAATAAAAAGAACAATATCAGCATCTTTGGCAATTTTTAAAGCTTCGGCGGTTAATTCAGCCTGCGGACGTTTTTCTTCTAAACTTACTTTTGCTACTACTCCATTATAGTTGCTTGTAGGATCTCCTACATAACCTCTTGCATATACGATTTCAGCCTGATTTCCTATTCTTTTCTTTAATCCTTCAAGAGGTGTGATTTCGTATCTTGCTTTTAGAGAAGAACTTCCTCCTCCAACAGTCATCATTTTAATAGCATTTTCACCAATTACCGCAATTTTCTTAGTTTTAGAAAGGTTAATTGGCAGGATGTTATTGTTGTTTTGTAATAATACAATTGCTTCTTCGGCAATTTTACGGCCTGCTTCTGCGTGTTCTTCTGTTCCGAAAGATCCAAACGGACGGTTTCTGTCCATTGTAGTCAAGAAAGATAAACGAAGGATACGACGTACTTTTTCGTCTAATTCTTTTGTTCCTACTTCTCCTTTTCTGATCATTTCAGAATATGGTTTTGCGAGATAATAGTTATCGTAAGCATTGCTGGTTCCCCATGTAAGACCGTTTGTCCATGAACCAAATTCCATATCCAAACCATTGTGAATTGCCTGCTTGGTATCGTTTACCCCGCCCCAGTCTGAAACTACAACACCTTTGAAGCCCCATTCGCCTCGAAGAATATCGTTTAATAAATATTCGTTGTGGCAGCATTGCTGTCCTTTGTATTTGTTGTATGATCCCATAATCGACCAAACGTCACCTTCCTGAACTGCAGCTTTAAAAGCCGGAAGATAGATTTCGTATAAAGTACGGTCGTCTACGATTACGTTTACAGAGTTACGATTTGTTTCCTGATTGTTTAAGGCAAAGTGTTTTACACAGGCTGCAACACCGTTTGCCTGAACTCCTTTAATATAAGGAACTACCATTTTTGAAGCCAAAAACGGATCTTCGCCCATGTATTCAAAATTACGTCCGTTTAATGGGCTTCTGTAAATATTTACTCCGGGTCCTAATAGTACGTTTTTGTTACGGTAACGTGCCTCTTCTCCGATAGACTTACCGTATAAAGAAGAAAGTTCTTTATTCCATGTTGAAGAAAGTGCTGTTAAAGCCGGAAAAGCGATACAGGAATCATTGGTCCATCCTGCCTGATCCCATTCGTCCCATTTTACTTCAGTACGAATTCCGTGCGGTCCGTCAGTCATCCAGTTTTCAGGAATTCCAAGACGTTTTACACCCGGAGAACTAAATTTAGACTGTGCGTGAATCATGGCAATTTTCTCCTCAGTTGTCATTCGCTTAAGCGCATCTTCTACACGCTCATTAATTGGCTTTTTATCATCAAGATAAACCGGAACTTTATTTTGTGCATTCACCCCGAATGAACTCAATAAAATTAAAACAACGATTGTTTTAACGTTTTTAAACATAACTATTAGTATTTAAGCATTCAATAATTCTGTTAAAGGTACTAGTGGTCAATTGTACCTTTAATAGTAATGTAAAACTAAAACGTTATAGAACATGTTAGATTTTTAAACGCAAAAAAGTAGTAAATTAAAAAATCAAAACATTGATTTACAACAACATAATAAAAAATAAGCAGTAAAAAAAGTAGTGCTTTTATTTTTTTTCTTTACGATTTCAATGTCATTGAGCCTATTTTCATGACCCTTTCTTCGAAATCATTTCTAGAAACAGCGGCTTTATTTCTTCCTCTGGTTCTGTAATTGTAAATCGTGCTTAAAGAATAACGAAGAAATGCCGCAATCTTAACACTGTCTGTAATTCCAAGCCGGATCAAAGCGAAAATTCGCAACTCAGTATTAAGTAATTCTCCCTGCTTTAAAATGATTTGTTCTTCGGGATTTAACAGTGTATTAAAATCCTTCACGAAAGTTGGATATAAATTAAGGAAAATGATATCGAAATTCTTGTAAAGTTCTTCGAGTTCATTATCAACCAGAGTAGTCGATTTGAGCATTTTATAAATCTCGTCAAACTGTTTGGCGGTTGCTTTTTTATTTAAAATAATACGGTAATTTTCGAGCTTGTTGATGTAAGCCGAACAAAGGCTGAAAAAATGGGCAATATATTCTTCTTTAACATGATTAGATTCAGACAACTGCGAATTGGTTTCCTGCAGCTGTTCGTTGGCTGCGGTAATATCTTTATTTAATTCTGCAAGTTTCTGACTGGTTTCATAAAGTTCCGCACGAATTCTCGAAACTTTTTTCATTTGTTTGTAAACGTAAATGACCGCTGCAATCAAAAATGCCGATAATAAACTAATCAAAACCAGATAAAGCTGTAATTCGCTTTTGCGTTTGGCCTCTTTTTCTAAATAAACAGTGTTGATGATCGAATATACTTCAGACATTAAAAGGGTTCGAAATTGTACATTGCAGTAAAGTGCGTCTTCAATAGCCGACTGCGTTAGTTTGTACGCCATATCGACATCGCCCATTTCGTAAAAAACCAAGGCCAGTTCCTGTAGTGAAGCGTTATCTTTATTGGCATTTTTTAAATCGGCCGCTGCCGAAAGTGCAAAGTATTTTTTTCTTAATTCAAGCTGTTTTGTCTTTTCATAGATATTTCCCAGCAAATAGGTAATCATGGCATACTGGGGGTTTTCTTCTTTTACATCTTTCAGTAATGCCAGCAGCTGCTTTGGGGCATCTTTTATTTTTCGCTGCGATAAACCCTGTTGAATTTTATTGATTTTGTAGCTTAAAGTATTCTTGTCCAGAACCAGCAGTAGTGAATCACGGTATTTTCGTATCTGCTCTACATAACTCACATCGTAACTGTTGGCGGCATAATGCTCAAAAAATTCCCTGTAGGCTACATAATATAAAGGCAGTAAATCTTTTGATAATTTGTTTTTATTGATGCTTTTGATGATGGCTTCAGATTCGCGGTATTTTCCTGATGATGAATATAAGGTTACCAACTGCAGACTGGCCAGATCTTCGAGTTCTTTATTTTGAAGTTCGGCTGCAATTTTAAGATTTTTTCGAACATACAAAATAGCCGAATCAGAATTGAATTTCTGATACTCGGTATACAAGGTTTTATTGTAATTGTACTCCTGCTCTTTTGTTAAGTTATTTGATTTTATTTTTTTGAAATTAGAAATGCGTTCTTCTTTCAACCGAACGTAATGTTCTTTGTTTTGAAGGGCAAGATTTAATTTCGCTAAAATATCATCTATATTCTCCGAAGCAGCTGCCGGAAAACTTATCGCAATGAGAAATAGAAATACAAAATATTTTTTCAATTTGACTGATCTAAGAGAAATACAAATATAGTAAAGCAGCTATAGAAAAAAATGAAATATTAATACATCAAAAATGCTTCTTCAATGCTTTATTTATAATAAATTTTATCACATAAATTAATTTGATATAAATAAAATGATTTCAGCTTCACTTATACGCGCAGAGAGCTGAAATCATTTTGTTTTTATAACTTTTAGTTTTTTACCGCAATAGGCGCTGCCAGGCAGCTTTCGGGAATATCAAAAGCATTCACAAGTGCCACGGCATCCGGACGAATATCCCAGCATAACTGATTCACCAGCTTACGAATGGCTTTTGTTTTAACGGCTTCCATATAACCGTCTTCCAGGTACCAAGCTTTGTTTTTCTCGATCTGAGAAAGTGCAAAGAGCTGATACAATCTGGTCAGGATTTGTTTTGAATTTTCGTCGTTAACCGTTTTTAAAGCTTCCTGAAACTGTTCCAGAACAATACGTTCCAGATAAGCCTGAGCTACATCGATCATTTGGTGCTGTACGACATTAAAAGCATCATACGCTTCGAGTCCGCCGTCTACCAGTTTTTTGATACGTCTTGCAGCCGAAGCCAGAATTGTTTTTTCTCTGTGAACGAATGCCTGTAAGTGAAATTCACTGTCCAGTAAATGTTCATCTTCTGTTCTTCTGGTCGCAATTGGGTTTTTCTCTGCAATTGCTGTTTTGGCATTTTCATACACATAATTAATGATTCCCAGAGAACCCATTTCACCAAACGATTTTCTGAATTCAGATAAACGGTTTTTGGCAACTAATTGCATTAAAACCGTATTATCACCTTCGAAAGTGGTATAAATTTCGGTGTCGTTTTTAAGCGCATCGATTCTGTTTTCAGATAAATATCCTTTTCCGCCGCAAGCTTCCCGGCATTCCTGCAGAATATCTCTTGTACTCCAGGTAGAATATGATTTCATTCCCGCAGCAAGAGCTTCTATTTCCTGCATTTCGGCTTCGGTTCTGTTAAGGAATCTATTGGTTAGATATTGAAGTGCAAAATGTACAGCATAGGTTTTGGCTAAATGCGGCAATAATCTGCGCTGATGCATTCTGTAATTTAAAATTGGAACTTCTGAGCCGCCTTCAGGGCCAAATTGCCTTCTTTGATCGCTGTAGCGAATAGCAATCGTTAATCCTGATTTGGCTGCTGCCAAAGCCGAACGCGGAATTCCGATTCTTCCTCCTACCAAAGTTCCTAACATGGTAAAAAATCTTCGGTTATCACTAGGGATCGGGCTTTCGAATTCTCCATTATCATTTACAGAGGCAAAACGATCCAACATGTTTTCTTTTGGAATCACCACATTGTCAAAGCGTATTGTTCCGTTATCAACTCCGTTTAAACCCATTTTATGTCCGCAGTCGCCTATTGTAACTCCGTTTACGACCTTTCCGTCAGGATCACGTAACGGTACTACAAAAGCATTTACGCCATAATCATGTCCATCTATAATTAGTTTTGCAAAAACAGTTGCCATTTGTCCGTGAACTGCTGCGTTTCCAATATATTCTTTCTGTGCGTTTTTATTGGGTGTATGAATTGTAAAAGTCTGATCGCTGTGATTGTAAACTGCTGTAGTTTCTAAACCTTTTACGTTAGATCCGTGATGGGTTTCGGTCATGGCAAAACAACCCGGAAGTTTCAGTGAACCAATATCTTTTAAATATTTAGCATAATGTTTCTCTGTTCCAAGCGACTGAACGCTCATTCCCCAAAGTCCAAACTGAACGCCAAATTTAATCACCAGACTTAAATCGTGATAACTCAGCGTTTCCATAATTGCAAAATAATCGGCTATGTTTTCACCGCCACCGTATTGTTTTGGATAGGCCATATTCCCCAGATTTTCATCGGCAAGGATTTTACACCACTTGTAAACTGTCTGACGGAAAACATTTATATCGGTTGAAGTTTCATAAGCAAATTCAGGTCTGGAAATAACCGATTTTACTTTTTTAATGATCGCAGCTTCTTTTCCGTCCAGAAGTTCTGTTATTTTTTTTATATCAAAATTATCTGATGTGTGCGAATTGGCTGTAAACGAACCTGCTTTTGTTTTGAAATTCTGCAGTGCTTCTTCTCCTAAAATTCCCAGATCATTTTCGAGTTTTCTAAAATCAGATTCTATAGGCGTTAAATCCAGATCATTTCCTGAAAGTGCTTTTGCAATATCAAAAATGGACTTTATAGACGATCTGTCTTCAATACTTTTTTCAATATCCAGTTTCCATTGTGTAAGTTCATTTCGAGAAGGCGGATTTGAAATATCTACTTTTGAAAGCAGAAATTCTTTTTCGTCCTGAGACAAGGCTGTCAGCGAATTTATGAACTCTTTTAACGTTTTAAATTCTTTCTGAGTCAGCAAATCATCCGACCAGACTAAATAAAATAAGGGAGTAAAGGCTTGAAGTTTGGTAGTTTTCATATAATAGCGATTCGGTTTTTAATAGTTTGTTTTACCGCAGATTTCATTTTACTGCATAAAAAAACAGGAATGAAAAATACTCATTCCTGTGTAATAACCCTGTTAAGATTCTCGTAATTTTATACCTTAAACCAATAAAAAATACAAATTTACTAGCGAGAATCTTTAGACGACAGGATATATTTTTGCTTTATGGCAAAAAGATGATGTGAATTAAAAACTAACACGGCAATAAAAATTAAAGCATACGCCGCAACTTGTAACGGGCTTATATTTTCTTTGAAGAAAAAAGCAGCAAGCATAAAAGCAATCATTGGATTGATATTTAAAAGCATGCCTACAGTTGAAGAATTGATGCCTGAAAGTGCATACAGATTCAGGAATAACGGAATTATGGTAAACCCAATTGCAATGGTTTCTATAAAGAAATAAAATCTGAATTCGGTTGGAACAGGTCCGCTGTACGCCGGATAAAAAGGCAGTAAAACCAAAGCTGCCACAGTAATATGAAAAGTCAGCATAATGAATTTATCAAACCCTTTGTTTACTCGCTGACTCACTAAGTAACAAGCATATGTAAGTCCGATAACGATACCAAAAAACATATCCATAATATCGGCATAAGATAAAAGCAGAATACCTAATATACTTATACTTACAGCCAGCCATTGTGTTTTAATGAGTTTTTCTTTTAAGATAAAAAACGCCAGTAAGGTGGTTAAAATGGGACAGACTAAATACGCAAGCGATGCTGCCTTTACAGTAACATGGTTCATAGCATATATAAATGTGAACCAGTTTGCCATTAAAAAGAAACTCCCGCCTATGTTAAGTAAAACAGCTTTTTTCTTTTCTGAAGCCGAAAGTGATTTAAATACAACTGCAGCTTCTTTTATTTTGTTTCTTTTGAATAAAACAGCAATTAAAAGCATTAAAATACTGCAGCTAAAAACACGAAAGAACAAAATATCAATCGAAGGATAATCGTGAATAGGCTTTAATACCAAACTGAAAAAACCCCAGATTGCAAAAGCGATAATTGCAGCGGTATAATACTTTGTTGTTTTCACGATTTAATTTGTTTTTTGTTGGGACAAATTTCTTAAAAATAAAACAGCAATACAGATACAGTTTTTGTAAATTGCAGCGTAACAGTTTATTTTTATGAAGAGTTCCAACTACCTTTATCTGCAGTTTGCCGATGTTATAGAAAAACAGATAAAATCCGGTCTTTTAAATGTGGGCGACAAACTGCCATCTATACGAGAAGTCTGCAGCGAAACGGGCTACAGCATGAGTACAGTGAGCAAGGCATATTATGAAGTCGAAAGCCGCTCGCTGATAGAATCCCGTCCGCAATCCGGTTATTATGTGAGCAATATTTCGGCAAGAGTTATTCCGGAACCTTCTGCCAGTTCTCCTGTTTTAAGTCTGGAAAATATTGAGCGTGAAGATTTAATCGATTTGGTTTACGGCGATATGCGTACCAAAGATGTTACGATGCTTTCGCTTGGTTTTCCTTCAAATGAATTACTTCCCATTGCAAAACTGAATAAAGGAATGGTTCAGGCAATGCGGCAATTGCCAAACAGCGGCACGAGTTACGAGGAAATTCAGGGAAACAGCAATCTTCGTAAAGAAATCGCACGCTGGTCGTTTACCTGGGGCGGTTCTCTGACCGAAGATGATATTATTACAACTCCCGGCTGTATTTCGGCCATTTCAGATTGTTTGCTGACTTTGACTAAACCGGGAGATACGATTATTACCGAAAGTCCGGTTTATTTTGGTATTCTTCAATTAGCCAGATCATTGGGGTTATATGTAATGGAACTGCCTACCAATATGACAACCGGAATCGAACTGGAAGCGGTAAAAAAGACACTGGCAGGAAATAAGGTAAAGGCTTGTGTTTTAATGAGCAACTTTAGCAATCCGTCCGGAAGCATGATGCCAAATGAGCATAAAAAAGAAATTGTACGTTTAATGGAGTTTTATAATGTACCGCTGATCGAAGATGACATTCACGGCGATTTATACTTTGGCGCAAGCCGGCCGACCAATTGCAAAACGTACGATGAGAGCGGTATTGTACTTTGCTGCAGTTCGGTTTCTAAAACTCTTGCACCGGGTTATCGTGTGGGATGGGTTTCTGCGGGAAAATTCAAAAAAGAAGTCCTGCGTACCAAATTGTATCACACGATCTCCTCACCTACTATTACACATGAAGTAGTTGGCGATTTTTTGAAAAACGGACGTTATGAAAACCATCTTCGTAAAATCCGGCAGATATTAAACCACAATTGCAATAATTATATTAATACGGTTTTAGAGTCTTTTCCGGCGGGAACAAAAGTGAGCCAGCCTCAGGGCGGTTTTTTCCTTTGGGTTGAACTGGATAAAAAGATCGATACGGCCGCTTTTTATCATCTGGCCTTAAAGCATAATATCAGTATTGCGCCGGGAAGGATTTTTTCTTTTCAGGATCAGTTTTCGAATTGTATGCGATTGAGTTTTGGTCTTCCGTGGACAAATGAGTTACGACAGTCCATACAAACTTTGGGAAGACTGGCCGCTAAACAGTTGTAGTATAGTTGTTTTTTTTTGATTTTTTAGCGCTAAGTTTATCATTTCGACCGAAGGGAGAAATCGCACAAGTAACTCCTCACAGAATATCGCCAATCTTTATCAATTTTCGAGTGTGATTTCTCCCTTCGGTCGAAATGACAAATATTGCGTTTATTTTTACTACTACAGATTAGATTCGTACAGATTCGTGCAATTATTTCATCTGTTCGCTGGTCAGGTCAGGGTAAAAAGAAACCGGACAGCACAACTACACGCTGTCCGGTCCAACAATTAAGAGACCAAACTAATATTATAAGACGAAATAAACGTCTTTTTCGACCATTTTTGGTTCTTCCATCAAATCAAATTCCTTAATAATATCAAACTCGCTTTGATATTCGTTCAGCATTTGTTTTATATTTTTCTCGATTGTATTGGCAATCGTGGTTACCGGCGTATCGGTAGGGCGGTTTTCAAAAGGGTCCTGCAAATGAATTGCCATTCTTTCGATTAAAAAGAAAGCCGCTCCAATAGCTGTAATCAGCGGAATCGCAAACCAGCTCAGTACACTTGTAAGTCCAAAAGGAAGCAAAAAGATGAATAAACACAACGTTAAGCGGATGTACATACTGTATGTTGTTGGAAAAATGGTGTTTTTAATTCTTTCACATTTCCCCATTTCATCGCATAATCTTGACAATGTATTATCAATTTCTACCTGCTGGTAGGCATTGAATCTTTTATCCTTTTTTGCATTTCTCAAATCGCGTGCATGAAGCATTAAAATAGCATTTGGCACGTTTTGGTGATTCTGTACATATTTTATTTCTTCTTCGCTCATTAAACCTTCAAGCGGTCTGGAGGCATCTCTGCCACGCAGCGACTGGCCTAAACTGTAACACCAGGCAATTTGTCTTTTGGCAAAATTTTCTTTGAATTCGCTTGCCTCAACCGACATATCAGGGTCTTTATAAAAGGTAAGCACCTGACGGATTAAGGTTCTGGAATCGTTTACAATGGCTCCCCAGACAATTCGGGCTTCCCACCATCTATCATACGCCTGATTGGATTTAAACGCCAGTAAAAGGGAAATAATAGTTCCAATCATCGTTGGAATCGCTATCGGGATATCTACCGGAAGGTTTACAAAATAATGATGCAGTACTTCAAACACCATTGTATATACTAAAACCAGTACGATTTCTACTTTAATTTTCCCGAGAACGTACTTCATTGGTATTCTTTTCTTTAACAACATAGTATCGGTTTTAAATTAAATTATTATTTCCCCTGAAAAAGAGGCTCGCTTATGCCTCTTCGTACAATGAAAGAACCGGCAGTCCCAGTTTTTCATTGATTGATTGTTTTTTTACTTTTTTAAATTTGATTTTTTCGCCTTTGCGGGTTTCTACCAATAAATCGATTTCATATTTCGAAATGGCTTCTGATAAATAAGGTGCCAGACTTTCGAAATTATCATCGATTTTAGAGGTCTGACTTACGATTTCATATGAAAAATTCTCGTTCAGGAACTGCTGTACATCTTTAACATGCACATTGGCGCTGCTATTTTCGATATACAATGCTTTGGTGAAATCTTGTTTGAACTGTTCGTTTCCTAAATGCAGGATCGGACATTTTTGGTTTCCGGCCAATTGCACCAGATATTGATGAATACGTTTGGTTTCCTGTTTATAAGAATGTGTCAGGATAACCAGTTTTACTGCAAAATGTTCTATTATTCCTCTAAAAATTGGAGAAGAAAGTCCATATTGGTTGTGGATTTTAATTTTGCAGTTTGGTGTATGACCGATCATATACCTGCAGGTTTCTAAAACTTCCTCCTGACTTTTGGTAAGTCCGGTACGCATTTCGCGCAAAAAATTAGAAGATGAAAAAGCATCCGGAGTATCCGAAACCATCATCAAAACAATTTCGCAATCTGATTTTTTTGCCTGGCTTATCGCCGATTTTACAGCCGAAATAGTATCGTCTTTTAAAGTCGTAGGTATCAGAAAATTTTTCATATGCATAATCTTTAAGTTTATACAGACAAAATAACTCCCTGATAATTAGAAGGGTCTTAATCTTAAATTAGAATTTTCTAAATTTAAACATTAGAATTTTTAATGTTGTTTTTTTTAGGATTTGATTTCCTGAAAATAATCGTAACAATTGTTCCTTTATTTTGCTCGGACTGTACTTGTATCTCTCCGTCGTGCATGCGGATAATCTTAGATGCCAGCGGTAATCCTAATCCGTAACCAATATATTTGGCAGCAATTTTTCCTCTAAAGAATGGTTCATACAAATGCGGAATATCCTCGGGCGGTATACCAATTCCGATATCATTTATCGAAATTTTAATGGCTTCCTGATTCGCCGAAAGGGTTACAAACACCTCATTGTTATCAGAATATTTTACTCCGTTGGTAACAATATTGTTGATCGCCAGTTCCAGAAGCGGTTTATTGCACGGAATTAAAAGCAGATTAGAATCTTTTGGGGCAAAATTCATTTTGATACTCACTCGGTTATCCGGGAAAATTTTATCCAGATCTGATTTTACATCCAGCAGCAATTCATCAATTCGGGCGATATCTAAAACCTGTTTATTACCATCGTAACCAGTCTGGGTCAGCTTTAATAAACTTTCGGTTAAATTCCCTAATCGTGAAGCCTGCCCGTAAATATTCTGCAGAGATTCTACATATTCTGCTACCTGACGTTCTTTAAGAAGCATAATTTCGGCTTCGGCAATAATTGTTGTGATAGGTGTTTTTAATTCGTGAGAAGCGTTATTGATAAAGTTGGCCTGAATTTCAAATGAAGTTTCAAGCCGGTCCAGCATATCATTAAAAGTTTCGGTAAGATCCGAAATTTCGTCATTGTTTTTAACTTCCGGAAGCCTGTTATGAAGGTTCGAAGCACTAATTCGGTTTACTTCTTTGGTAATTCTGGCAACAGGATTAATAACTCGCTTTGCGAGAAAACGCCCTAAAAAGAAAGCAAGAAATATAAATGCAATACCTCCAAAAACCAATATTTTTACAATATAAACGGTTGTTGTTTTTCCTCTGCGGTCGCGCGCGCCCACAATTACGATATATTTCTGGCTGCGTTCTGTAAATATCTGTCCAAGATAATATTTGCTGTCGGTTTCAAAATAATCGCTTCCGGTTTTCAGTATATTAGAATAAAACCGATTTGGAAGATTGAGTTTAGTATTATAATCGAAACTATTGGCACTGTTTATCTTAAGAACATATTCTTCTTCTTCGATAAGTTCTTCGAGTCCGTTTTTTTTAAGATTACTGTAATACTTTATTTTTTCGGGATCATGCTGAAAATGAATCGAAGCCACGATTTTGGCTCTGTCTTCGAGTCTTTTCAAAAAATGATACCTGTTGTTTTCCCTAAACAAAACGAATACAATTACACTCAGTAACAAAGTACTAAAAGTCGAAAGTGCTACGTAAGTAAAAGTAATTCTTTTCCTGATATCCATTTTATTCTTTTATGACGTAACCAAGTCCTTTCATGGTATGAATGAGTTTGGTTTTGAAAGGTTTATCTATTTTTTTTCTTAAATAGGTGATATAAACATCGACTACATTGGTGTTCATATCAAAATTAATATCCCAGACATTATCTAAAATCTGATCGCGTGAAACGATTCTTCCGGCATTTTTTCCAAGATAATACAAAAGTTTAAATTCTTTTGCCGTAAGAATAATCGATTCTCCGTCTCTTTTAACTGTTTTGGCACGTCCGTTAATTTCTAAATCGCCAATGGTGATAATATCAATTTTATCGGTTTCCTGATGTGCTCTCCGATGCAGCGCATTTACTCTGGCATCCAGTTCTCCAAATTTAAACGGTTTTACGAGATAATCATCGGCGCCGGAATTAAGCCCTGTTACAATATTTTCTGAAGTTCCCAAAGCGGTTAAAAGCAAAATAGGAACAAAATTCTTGCCCGCACGCAGTCTTCTGCAAATCTCAATTCCGTTAATATCAGGTAACATTACGTCTAAAACGACAACATCAAAGTTATAATTCTGGATCATCTCAAGGGCTGTTTTGCCATCGAGAGCCACACTTACTTCGTTATTATTTTCTGCAAATCCTTTACGTAAAATAGATAAAAGATTTGGCTCGTCTTCGACTATAAGTAATTTCATTTTAATTTGTATATACAACAAAAATAGGGATTGACTCTAAAATTACTATTCTAAATCGTTATAAATTATGATTTAATTATGAACATTTCGGTTTTAGATAAAAAAAAGCAGCCATTAAGCTGCTTTCCATCATTTATTTAAGTAAAGTTCTTAATTTTTAAAATTAAAGCTTAACAACGCTCCGAGTCTAAACTAAAAAGTCGAGACCTGCTTTTCTAAGCCGGCCGGACCAATAGGTCAGCTAATAGCTTTCTCTTTGATAGATTTTTACATAAACGGCAAAACAAAATTATTTAAAAAGTTTCACCTGCATTTACGTAAAAACCTGTTGATTTATTTCCCCACGCATAATCAACCACCAGATTAGTTCGTGTTTTTTTGTCAATTAAAATTCTTAATCCAAGTCCCGCCGCGGGCTGAATGGTATGAAAAAGCGACAAATTGGTATCTGAATTACTAGCTGTTACAAAATTGGTAAAAACGGTGCCGCTGAACATTTGGTTACAGGTTATGGGAAAACGAAATTCGGCCGAAAAATAAACCAGACTATTTCCTCTGAACAATCCCTGGGTGTAACCTTCTCCACCCCTGCTTCGCTGATCCCAGCCAATTGCCGGAAGATTTAAATACGGGACTTTTCCTCTGGTTATAAATTGCCCGTAAGTCCAAATACCTAAAATATAGCGGGGATTTCGAACTGACAACGGAATAAAATGCCTATATTCTGTAAACAAAACATTACTGTATTTCTGATTATGAAATAAAACTGGATTAAACCTGTAATTAAGATTTGCATACCAGCCTTTTGAAGAATTGACCTGATTGTCGCGTGAATCATAAACAAGGTTGAGGCTCACTCCGGTTAGAAAATATTCAAAATCATCAAATCCATGCTTTTGGCTGTAATTGTAATGATACGTCAAATTCCCGTTTTCGATATCCAGTTCTTCATCCCGTATACTCGTGTACCAGTCGATATTGATTCCTCCGCCAACATAAAAGTTCTCTTTTACTTCAAAAGAAGCGGTTTGATGAAACTTAAAATAATTGTAATCCATGGATTGTGCAATCGAATCAATGCTAAAATCTGAATCGTGATCACGAAGAGGTGGAATTATATCAGTTCCTAATCCGTAATTGGGCTGCGAGAAAAGATAAATCCTATAGTCACCGCTCAAAAATATCCGGTTGTTTTTAAGCAGAATATTATTTTTTATATTAATCATCCATTGATTTTTCAGGGTGTACAAAACTCCCAGATTGGCAACGGAATATTTATCTGATTCTTGTTTTCCTTTAAACGTGTACTGCGCAACACCGCCAAAGAAAAATCCGGTGGCAGGTTGTGAGCCAATTGCGGGAATTACCAGAAAAAAATTGTTCTTAACGGGTTTGGCTGTTAAAACGGATTCTTTCTTTTTAAAGATTTCTAAAATGGTTTTAGGCGGACATATTTGAGGGTTTTGGGAATTCATTTCAGACTGCGCATTGAGGCATAATGAAACAAAACTGCATAAAACTGCAATTGTATTTTTAGATTGCAAATTAAAGGTTTTCAAAAATTCCACTTTAGTGTTTTGGGTTTACTTCATTTAAGTTTTACGTAAATATAATTCATTTACAACACTTTACATAAAAAATTAAATAGAAATAAAAGAAAAAGCCGTCAGATCACTGACGGCTTGATATAATTTTATTTATCATAAATTTTACTTTGTGATAAATTTAGGATGGATCAAATTTTCAAGAGAATATATTTCATCCCATTTTTCCTGTGTAATAAGTTTTCTTTCTACAACAGCAATTTGATGAACGCTTTTATTTGTTTTTAAAGCTTCTCCGGCAATACTGGCACTTTCTTCATAACCAATAATCGGATTTAATTGTGTTACAATGCCAATGCTGTTCATAACCATATTGTAGCAGTGATCTACATTGGCTGTGATTCCGTTAATGCATTTATCGATTAAAGTCTCAATAGCATTTGAAAGATAATCTAACGAAGTAAACATCGCAAAAGCAATAACAGGCTCCATTACATTCAATTGCAATTGACCGGCTTCTGCTGCCATAGTTACGGTTAAATCCTGTCCGATTACGTAAAAACAGGTCTGGTTTACTACTTCAGGAATTACGGGATTTACTTTCCCCGGCATAATTGATGAACCAGGCTGACGCGGCGGCAGATTGATTTCGTTTAAACCGGTCCTTGGTCCGGAACTTAATAATCGTAAATCGTTACAAATTTTAGAAATCTTTACGGCAGAACGTTTTAAGGTGCCCATGATCTGAACATATGCTCCGGTATCGACTGTTGCTTCAATTAAATCCGGTGAAAGTGTTAACGGAATTCCAACTTCTGCTGCCAGATATTTTACGCAAAGTTCAGGATAACCTTCGGGTGCATTTACTTTTGTTCCTATGGCTGTTGCGCCCATATTAATTTCAAGCAGCAATTCCTGAGCATTTTTTAAACGCTGAATATCTTCGCCAATTGTGGTTGCATATGCTTTAAATTCCTGCCCTAAAGTCATTGGGACTGCATCTTGTAACTGCGTTCTTCCCATTTTTAAAACATCTTTAAATTCTTCTCCTTTTTTAGCAAAAGCGACTTCAAGACCTGCAAAAGTTTTAATAAAACTTTCCATCTTTAAATATAAAGCGATTCTAAAAGCAGATGGATACGCATCGTTTGTAGACTGCGAACAGTTTACATGATTATTGGGATGAAGAAAAGTGTATTCTCCTTTTTTATGACCTAAATATTCGAGACCTATATTGGCAATAACTTCATTGGCATTCATGTTGACAGAAGTTCCCGCCCCGCCCTGAATTAAATCACTCACAAATTCCTTGTTAAATTTTCCTGCAATAACCTGATCACTTCCGTAGCAAATGGCTTCGGCCAGTTTTGGATCGATTGCATTACAATCTTTATTTGCCAAAGCCGCGGCCTTTTTCACATAACCTAAAGCTTTGATAAACAAAGGTTCTTTTGAAATTGGGATTCCGGTAATATTGAAATTTTCTACCGCTCTAAAAGTTTGGATTCCGTAGTATAAATGATTTGGGATTTCTAACTCTCCTAAAAAATCATGTTCCTTTCTTGTTGGTTCCATATCGTAAAATTGATGTATTTTTGACTTAAAATTTAAGTGTAAAGCTACAGCATTTTATAAATTTTGTTCACAAATTTCACTTAATATTTTAGCTTAAAATAGTATCTTTCCCTTTCAAAAAAATGCAGTAAAACAAAGTTGAAAAAACAAAACGAATATTATCCTGACAAAGAATACAATGGATTAATTTACGCAAAAGAAGACCTGAATTTTAAGGATTTTGAAGGCTGTGTTTTTAATAATTGTAATTTTTCGGCCTGTTTTTTTGTGGCTGTTACTTTTATAGACTGCGCTTTTAACGACTGTATTTTTAATGAAGCCAAAATTAATTATGCCGCTTTTAGAACAGCCGCTTTTAACCGCTGCGAAATCAAAGACGTTAATTTTGCAATGTGCGATAAACTGATTTTTGAAATCGAATTTAATGACTGTATTTTAGACTTTTCAAAGTTTTATGGTCTAAAGTTAAAAGGAACGTTTTTTACTAACTGCAGTTTAATAGCTGTTGATTTTATGGCTGCAGATCTTACGAATGTCGTTTTCTATAACTGCGACTTATATCGTTCTGAATTTGCTAAAGCCATCGCCAACAAAGCCGATTTTAAAACAAGCCGCAATTATACGATCGATCCATCTAAAACCAAATTAAAGAAAGCTGTTTTTTCTCTAAATGAAGTAAAAGGTTTACTGTTTAAACATGATGTGATTGTTACGTAGTAAGTATCTAAAAAACAGAACACGGATGACACAGATTTGCTTTGCAAAAACGCAGAAGAAAACTGATTTTTTCTATGCTTTTTTACACAATTCCAACGAAGGAGACAAGATTGCGGGAAAAAAATAATTTTCAAATCTCCTTTCCCATCACATAATCTTCCATCAAATAACCGTTTCCAATTTCTATATCAACCGTTTCTTTAATTTCGAAACCTAGTTTTTTATAGAAATTCAAAGCGGTATTAAAACGGTTTACGTTTAATAAAAGTTCCTTTGAATGATTTTCTGAAGCCATTTTTTCAATTTCTTCAAAAACTATTTTGCCGTAACCTTTTCCCTGTGTTTCCGGCAGAAGATAAATTTTATGAATCTTGGTTACAGCTTCATTTTTATAATTGTGTTCAATTCCGATGAAGCCAATTGTGGAATTGGTATCTGAAATCAAATAAAACAATTGCTCTTTATTCTCAATTTGCTTTAAAAGCGCTTCCTTAGAATAAATCATCTCCAGCATATAATTTAATTGTGCTGCAGTTAAAATTTCGCCATATGTTACAGGCCATGTAGTGTGTGCAATCTCCTGAATTTTTTCAATATCTTCAATTGATACTATGGTAATCTTAATCATATTTATATTGTAAAAACCTGATTTTCCTGTTCGCTTACGCGAATGAAAGTGGTTCGTTTAGTAAGTTCTTTTAATCTTGGTGCTCCAACATAGGTGCAGGTACTTCTTATACCGCCTAAAATATCTAAAACAGTATGAATTACCTCTCCCTTAAACGGCACTTGCACTGTTTTTCCTTCACTTGCCCTGTATTCTGCAACACCGCCGGCATGTTTGTCCATTGCTGTTTTTGAGCTCATTCCGTAAAATTGTTTAAATTTTCTGCCTTCAACTTCTATCAATTCACCGCCGCTTTCGGTATGTCCAGCCAGCATGCCTCCTAACATTACAAAATCGGCTCCCGCTCCAAAGGCTTTGGCTACATCACCTGGAGTTGTACAGCCTCCGTCGCTAATAATAAGCCCTCCTAAACCGTGGGCTGCATCGGCACATTCTATAATAGCCGATAATTGCGGATAACCTACACCTGTTTTCACTCGTGTGGTACAAACAGATCCCGGCCCAATGCCTACTTTTACAATATCGGCTCCTGCTAATAACAATTCTTCGGTCATTTCTCCTGTAACAACGTTTCCGGCAATAATGATTTTATCAGGATATTGTTTGCGGGTTTTCTTTAAAAACTGAACAAAATGCTCAGAATAACCATTGGCAACATCTATGCAAATAAATTTCAGTAATGGATTTGCAGTAATTATATGTCCGATTTTCTCAAAATCTTCTTTTCCGGTTCCAGTGCTTACGGCAATATAATCGTAGAAATCAGGTGATGCGTTTTTTAAAAAACGATTCCATTCTTCTATAGTGTAATGTTTATGAATGGCGGTAAATAATTTTTCTTCTGCTAAAACTTTTGCCATTTCAAATGTTCCCACAGTGTCCATATTAGCAGCCATGATTGGAATTCCGGTCCAGTCGGCAGTGCTGTGCAAAAATTTAAAATTCCGTTCTAGCGAGACTTCTGATCTGCTTTTCAGCATTGATCTTTTGGGCTTAAACATTACGTCTTTAAACCCTAATTTTAAGTCCATTTCTATTCTCATAGTTCGAGATTTTGGTTACTCTCAAATATAAGAAATTTTAGATTTTTGATTTCAGATTTTAGATTAACAAAACCTTGAACTTTTGAACAATTTGAACACTGATTATACGGATTCGCTTTCGCGAAAACGCAGATTGAAACAGATTTTTATTTTTGAAATTCCGCAGAGATTCGCAAAAGGTTTCGCAAAGATTCACAAAATTTAGTTGCTAAAATGCGTTTCGACTTCGCTCAACGTAACAAACTTGAAACTTTAAACATGAAACAAAACAAAACAAAACAAAACAAACAAAACAAACAAAAAATTTACCCGTGTATCGTCTCGCTTTTCCCGTAGTTCGTAATAATCGATTCTTCAAATTCAAGCCATTCTCTCCAGCGTTTTTCAACATCTATTCCTGTTCCGTATTTGCGGGCGTAGGTGATAAATGTGGTATAATGTCCTGCTTCGCTTTCCATTAATTCTCTGTAGAAAACAGCCAGTTCTTCATCTTTTATATTTTCAGAAAGTACTTTAAAACGTTCGCAGCTTCTGGCTTCGATCATAGCCGAGAATAACAATCTTTCTACCAAACCTGAAACACGGCTTCCATCTCCGCTTCTTTTCATATATTGATATAGTTCGTTTACGTATTCATCTTTACGCTCACGTCCCAGTTTTAATCCTCTTTTGATAATGATATTATGAACCTGCTCAAAATGATCGATTTCTTCTTTGGCTAAAGCCAGTAAATCTTTCACTAAATCCTGATGTTCAGAATTATTCGTGATAATGGTAATCGCATTTGTTGCCGCTTTTTGCTCGCACCACGCGTGATCTGTTAAGATTTCTTCAATGTTTTTCTCAACAATATTTACCCATCTTGGGTCGGTTGGCAGTTGTAGTCTTAGTACGCCCATTTTTTCAAAGTCTTAAAGTTTAAAAGTCTAAAGTCATAAAGTCAAAATGGAAAGTCATAAAAACAAAAATCGAAAGCCAAAAAAGACTTTTGACTTTCGACCTTATGACTTTCAGACTAATTTTTAGTAAGCAAAAATTGGTCTTTCGCTCATTAATTCGTTTACTTCTTCAGCAACTTCTTCGATAACGTCTTCATTTGTATGATCTGTTAGTACTTTATCGATCAAAGCTACGATAGTTTCCATATCTTTTTCAACTAAACCACGAGTTGTGATTGCAGCTGTTCCAACACGAATTCCAGAAGTAATAAATGGTGATTTATCATCAAAAGGAACCATGTTTTTGTTTACTGTAATTTCAGCTTTAACTAATGCATTTTCAGCTTCTTTACCAGAGATATTTTTATTTCTTAAGTCAATAAGCATCATGTGGTTGTCTGTTCCGCCAGAGATAATATTGTATCCTCTTTTTACGAAAGCATCAGCCATTGCATTTGCATTTTTTTGTAATTGCATTGCGTAAGTAAAGAACTCATCTTTAAGAGCTTCACCAAATGCAACTGCTTTAGCAGCGATAATGTGCATTAAAGGTCCTCCTTGGTTTCCAGGGAAAACAGCTAAGTCTAATAATGAAGACATCATTCTGATTTCTCCTTTTGGAGTTGTTAATCCCTGCGGATTTGGAAAATCTTTCCCCATCAAAATAAGACCGCCGCGTGGTCCTCTTAATGTTTTATGTGTTGTTGTAGAAACGATGTGGCAATGCGGAATTGGATCGCTTAATAATCCTTTTGCAATAAGACCAGCCGGGTGAGAAATATCAGCAAATAAGATCGCTCCAACGCTGTCAGCAATTTGTCTGAAACGAGCAAAATCCATATCACGAGAATAAGCCGAAGCTCCTGCAATGATTAATTTTGGCTGTTCTTTTGTCGCAATTTCCTGAATTTTATCATAATCTAAACGACCGGTTTCAGCATCTACTCCGTAAAAAACCGGACGGTATAAACGACCTGAGAAGTTTACAGGCGACCCGTGTGTTAAGTGTCCTCCGTGAGATAAATCGAAACCTAAAATAGTATCGCCAGGATTTAAACAAGCATGGTAAACTGCTGTGTTTGCCTGAGATCCTGAGTGAGGCTGTACGTTTGCATATTCAGCACCAAACAATTCTTTTGCTCTGTCAATGGCGATCTGCTCAATAACGTCAACTACTTCGCAGCCTCCGTAATATCTTTTGCCTGGATAACCTTCAGCATATTTATTAGTTAATACAGATCCTGCAGCCTGCATTACCTCATCACTTACGAAGTTTTCTGAAGCAATAAGCTCTAATCCGTGAATTTGTCTTTCTTTTTCCTCTTGAATAAGATCAAAAATTTGTTCGTCGCGTTGCATTTTTTCGTTTTTCGTTAATTTCCTGCAAAAATACAAAAAAACGTTTGTCAAACTGCTAGATTATGATATATTTGACAAGTAATTTTTCAACAAATAATTAACATCTAACATGCCAATAACCGCCAACGATACCAGTAGAAAATCATGGTTGGAAGTACCAGAGCACAGTGACTTCCCGATTCAGAATATTCCTTTTGGTGTATTTCTGACTAAAGAAAATGTCGTTACCGTAGGAACACGAATTGGCGATTTTGCCATAGATTTAGGGGCTTTACAGCAATTAAACTATTTTGAAGGAATAGATTTAACTGATGATATGTTTATACAGGACACGCTTAATGATTTTATTTCTGACGGAAAAAAAACATGGCGTCTGGTCCGAAACCGCATCGCTGATATTTTCGATGAAAATAATCCACAGCTTAGAGATTCAACAAAAGACCGCGATATTGTTATTTTTAACATTGATGATGTAGAAATGCAGTTACCGGTTCTTATTGGTGACTATACCGACTTTTATTCAAGCCGTGAACATGCTACGAATGTAGGTAAAATGTTCCGCGATCCAGAGAATGCTTTACTGCCAAACTGGCTGCACATTCCGGTTGGATACCACGGAAGAAGTTCGACAATTGTACCGTCCGGAATTCCGGTTCACAGACCAATGGGACAAACTTTACCGGCAGGAGAAAAATACCCTGTTTTTGGCCCTTCCCGATTAGTTGATTTTGAATTGGAAACCGCTTTTATTACAACCGATGTAAACGTAATGGGCGAAAACATTTCAACTTACGAAGCCGAAGATTACATCTTTGGAATGGTTTTACTAAATGACTGGAGCGCACGTGATATCCAGAAATGGGAATATGTACCGCTTGGACCATTCTTAGCTAAAAACTTTGCTACCTCAATCTCTCCGTGGATTGTAACCATGGATGCCCTTGAGCCATTTAGAACAAAAGGTCCAAAACAAGATCCTACACCGCTGCCATATTTACAAACGAAAGGAAAGAAAGCTTTTGATATTAATCTTGAAGTTTCATTGAAACCTGAAAATCAGGAAGAAGAAACGGTTATTTCTAGATCAAATTTCAAATATTTATACTGGTCTATGAGCCAGCAGCTGGCACATCATACTTCAAACGGATGCCGAGTAAATTCGGGCGATATGATGGGATCAGGAACTATTTCAGGCCCTACTCCGGATAGTTTTGGTTCTATGCTGGAATTAACCTGGGGAGGAAAAAATCCGCTGAAGTTAAAGGACGGAAGTGAGCGTAAATTTATTGAAGATAATGATACTGTTATTATTCGTGGTTTTTGTGAAAATGCCGAAGTACGAATTGGTTTTGGAGAAGTTGCCAGCCAGCTTTTACCTCCATTTATCAGACAATGAAGAGCAGATAAATCTGAAAAGATATAGAAACAAAAAAACCTTGGTTATCACCAAGGTTTTTTTGTTTCTATATTAAATCTCACAAATTTGAATTATTCCAAAACCACTTTCACCCAAACCAAACGATGATCTGAACTTGATTCACGTTTTTCAACTAATTCTGACATGGGTTCATCTTTTGCAGGCCAGAATACACCACTGCTTACGACCTTAAAACCAAGTCTGGAAGGCAATACATAATCAGCACGCATTCTCCAAAAAGCAGTATGATTAATTCCAAAAGGATTTTCCGGACTATATGCAGCACCGCCTTTACTGGCAGGAGTAAAATCGTTATTAATTTTCGGATGGTCTATTAAAGACTTAATACCTTCTCTGATAGCATTTCCTTCAACTGGTGAGGCGTTTTGATCACCCAATATAACAAATTCAGAATTTGCAGGCAAACCGCCTTTTACACCTTTATCATCATAAATGTACGAAGCCAAATCATCTGAAATATAATCTTTCCAGAATCTGATTTCATCATGATTTCTTTTCCCATTGCGATCTTCAGCACCATCAAAAGTAGGAGGAGTTGGATGACTGGCTAAAATATGAACTGTTTTTTTGCCAATTTGCACAGGAACATCCCAATGAGATTTGGATGATAATGGAAATTGTGCCCACGCTAATTTGCTATACCAGTCTGATCCATCGGACTTTTTAGTAAGCAATGCCCCAGGCATATCTTTCCATTTAAAATTTTGAAAAGTACGAACCGACTTACTATCAATAGGATATTTTGACAAAAGCACCATCGCATATTGACCCGGATACATACCAAATCCCCAGGCATCATTTCCAAAATCTTCCAATTTTCCGTCATTGTTCAAATCGAAAAGACTTGGCTGCCCCGTATTTACAGTTGAGTAATAATAGTAAGGATAATCAATAGCATCTGCTCCGTCTTGTCCTACTTTCAAATAATTTTTAATAAAAGCTTTTACGCCAAGTTTAGGATTTTCAATATAATCAAACTCGTTTAGCAGAATAACATCCGGCCTTACGGTCTGAATAATCTTCGCGATATTTTTGATTTGAGCATTATTTCCTGAATTAAGTTCATTGATCAATATCTGCTCTGAATTTCCCTTTGTTCCTCGTGGAGAATAATTATCAGATTCCATACTTACATTATAGGTAGCAAATGTAAGTTCATTTTTTTCCTGTGAATCAGACTGTGAAAAAAGAACTCCGGAAGAAAGCACGGAAAGGATAAAAAATAGTTTATTCATATAAAAATTAAATCTGCATTTCTGCATTGTTGAGCATACGAATTTAAGAAGGTTGTCCGGACACAAGACAAATCTATCTGTTAAATATATGACAAAAAAAGCTGCCAATAAAAATGACAGCTCAATCAGTACTTAAAAACCTTTATATCAAATAATTACACCAGATATTAAGATTAAAGTGATTTTTTAAAATCTGTGTTTATACTTTTAAGCAGGAATCTGCTGGCTTAAACAATGCAATGTTCCAAAGCCCCAGATAAAATCGATACAGCTTATTCCTATTACTTCGCGATCAGGGAAACATTCTGCTAAAATATTTAAAGCAACACGATCATTGCTGTCGTTGAATGTTGGCACTAAAACGCAATTATTCAGAATTAAGAAATTAGCGTAACTTGCCGGCAAACGCAATTCCTCAAAATCTACACGTTTTGGCATTGGCAAAGCTACAATTACCGGAGATTTTCCGTTTTCCAGTTTTGCGTTCTGCAGACGTTTCAAATTATCCTGCAACGGTTTGTAGTTCGAATCGTTTTTATCTGTTTCAACAATTGTTACGATAGTATCTTCATTTACAAATCGGCATAAATCGTCGATGTGACCGTGAGTATCGTCGCCTTCTATTCCGTCTCCTAACCAGATTACATTTGTAACTCCAAGATATTCTTTAAAAACAGCTTCATAATCTTCTTTAGTAAAACCCGGATTACGAACCTGAATCGACGGATGCATTAAACATTCTTCTGAAGTTAATAAGGTCCCTTTTCCGTTTACATCAATTGCTCCTCCTTCTACAATTACCGGTTTCCCTTTGTACATTACCTGCGTAAGCGGCACATCGATAAAATCAGCTACTTTTCCCGGAACAAATTTATCCAGCTGATAATTTTTATATTTTGCCCAGCCGTTGAAATTGAAATTCAAAGCTTCTCTTTTTGAACCGTTTTTTACAATAATTGGTCCTGAATCGCGCATCCAGCTTCTGTTGGTTTTATGGATGATAAAAGAAACGTTATCCAGATTAACTCTTGCTCTTTCAAGCATATCCGTAACTTTTTCTTTTAGTTTTTCATCGGCTGCAACCAAGAAAACAGTTTCAAAAGCCGCTACTTTTTTTATAAACTCTACAAAAGCCCATTGAACAGCTTCGTATTTTCCCGGCCAGTCGTTACCATTATGCGGAAAACACAATACAATTCCTTGCTGCTTTTCCCATTCTGCTGGAAATCTTCTATTATTTGTTGACATAAAGAGGTTCTAATTTTAAGAATGTACAAAGATAAGCATTCGTAAGGATTATGAAAATCCTGAAATCATATTGAATACAAACTTTATCATAACTTCTATTTTTGCATCAGCCGGAAACGAAATTATTGAAAAAGCAGATTCGAGTACCAGCTTCTTTCTAAAAGCGACATCACAAATAATTCCTTTTTAAATTAACAATATCATTGAAATATCTTATAAAATTTAAGTTAAAGATTATATAATAAAAGCTTAATATTCGACACAAATCCTGCAGCTATTTTTGGCGAAACTAAAAAACTAACAAATGAAGAAATTAAGCATTTCATTATTAGCTGCTTTATTGATTATGGCAAGCTGTAATAACGATGACAATTCAAAAAACGAAGAACAGCAGCCGGAAGTTGTTGTAAATGAAGATCCGGGAACTTTTAAAGAAATCAGTTCTATCAAAATTGGCGGTGAAGCTGCCGCAGAAATCTCGACTTACTGCGAAAAAACAAAAAGATTATTTACAGTAAACAACAGCGGTGTAAACCAAATCGATGTTATTGATATTTCAGATCCGACAAAACCTTTAAATATTGGAAAAATTGATTTAACAACTTATGAAGGTGCTGCTAATAGTGTTTCTGTTTTTGATGGAAAACTGGCCGTAGCTTTAGAATCTGCTTCAAACAAACAGGCTAACGGAAAAGTGGTAATCTTTAATACAAATGATTACAGCTTAGTAAAACAAGTTACCGTTGGAGCATTGCCGGATATGGTTACGTATTCTCCTGACGGAAAATATATTATGACAGCTAATGAAGGAGAACCAAATACAGATTATTCATTAGATCCAAACGGAACCATTTCGATAATTGAAACAAGCACTTATACGGTTACCACTTTAGATTTCAGTTCATTTGCAAGTCAGGCTGAAACATTAAAAAAGGATGGTTTCAGAGTTTCAAAATTTGCTAAAAGCTTTGCTCAGGATATTGAACCGGAATACATTACTATTTCTGATGATTCAAAAACTGCCTGGGTAACACTTCAGGAAAATAACGGGGTTGCAAAAGTAGACTTAACTTCTAAAACAATTACAGCTATTTACCCTTTAGGTTTAAAAGATTACAACACGGCAGAAAATGCTATTGACGTAAGTGATAAGGATGATAAAGTTGCGTTTAATCCGTGGAAAGTAAAAGGATTGTATATGCCGGATGCTATCAGTCATTTTACAGTAAACAATACACCTTATTTTGTTACGGCTAACGAAGGTGACGCAAGAGAATATGAGGTGTATTCTGATGTTAAGCGTATGAAAGACATGAAACTTGATCCGACTGTTTTTCCTAATGCTGCAGACTTAAAGTTAGAAACAAATCTGGGAAGACTAAATCTTGTTACTGATATGGGAGACTTTGACGGCGACGGAGATTTGGACGAAATGGTTAGTTTTGGAGGAAGATCTTTCTCGATCTGGAACGGTAACACCGGAAAAATTGTTTATGACAGCAAAAATGATGTCGACAAAAAAACGAATGAGCTAGGAACGTACGATGATAAAAGAAGCGATGATAAAGGTTCTGAACCGGAAGCTGTCGTGGCAGCAAAAATGGGAAATCAGAACATTTTGTTTGTTGGCCTTGAAAGATCAGATGCTTTTATGGTTTATGATGCTACAAATCCGGTTTCTCCTAAGTACCTGCAAACGGTTAAAACAGGAGATGCTCCAGAAGGAATTTTGTTTATTCCGGCTTCAAAAAGTCCAAATAAAAGGAGCTTATTAGTAGTAAGCAGCGAAGGCGATGGAACCGTAAAAATATACCAGCCAAACTTAAAATAATACCCAAAACCAAACACCAGAAGAGGGCAAAATGTAAATTTTGCCCTTTTTTTATGTCAAAATTTGATTTTTAAACAACAGATTTACAGAATTATAGACAAAAGTGTGGAAATTATGTAAACGGATATGCAGCACATACCCAAAACACGGGGTCTACTTTTGTAAAAGTTTAAATAAAAACCGAATTAAATTTTTGATATCATGAAAAAGAAATTAGCATCCGTATCCCTTTTACTATTAGCACTTTCAGCAGGTGCTCAAAATATGGCTACTACAGCAGCAAAACCTACAGTTGATCAACCTGAATATAATAAATGGTCTATCGAATTAAATGGCGGGGTTAACAAACCTACAAGAGCCATGACTCCGGGCTATGCTACTGAGTCTTTAAATTTCTTTCACGCAGATTTAGGTGCAAGATATATGTTCAATCCAAAATTTGGTGTAAAACTGGATGTTGGATACGATCAGTTTAAAGAGAAAAAAGATACTCCGGATTTTGAAAGCCGTTATGTAAGAGCGAGTTTACAAGGGGTTATTAACGTTGGACGTGCTTTAAACTTTGAAACCTGGACGAATACAATTGGTATTTTGGCTCATGGTGGTTTTGGGGTTTCGCAAATTAGCACTGAAACCGGTTTTGGAGGCCAGGATTATATGGCTCACGGAATCGCCGGTATTACTGGACAAGTTAAATTAAGCAACAGAGTAGCTTTGACGGGTGACCTTACAGGAATCATTAACGGAAGACAAAACTGGAATTTTGACGGAATGGGTAATACAGCTGCAGGTTCTTTTGATGGTATTTTATTAAATGCTTCTGTTGGTCTTACTTTCTACTTAGGTAAACACGACAAACATGCTGACTGGGTTGGCGAAGAAGACAGAATTGGTGAATTGGAAAAAAGAGTGGATTTAATCGAAACGGGGCTTATCGATTCAGACAAAGATGGTGTTGCTGATTTATACGATTTAGAACCAAACACTATTGCCGGAGTTGCAGTTAACACAAAAGGACAGTCTATTGATCAGAATCAAAATGGTGTGCCGGATGAGTTAGAAAGCTATTTAGATAAAACATACGAAAAGAAAGGCAACGGAGCTGCAAATAACACTGTTGAAGAATTAATTAACGGTGGTTATGTAAATGTTTATTTCGACTTTAATTCGTCTAAACCTACTAACGCTTCTTTATCTGGTGTTGATTTCTTAGTGAAATATCTGAAAAACAATCCGGGTAAATCTGCTGACATTATTGGTTATGCTGATGAAATTGGAAATACAAACTACAACACTGAGTTGTCAAGAAAAAGAGCTGAGGCTGTGAAAAAAGTAGCAATTAATGCGGGAATTGATGCATCGAGACTAAATGTTATTGCTAACGGAGAAGATACTTCGGTTAACAAAAATTCTAAAGAGGCACGTCAAATCGTGAGAAGAGTTACATTCCAGGTGAAGTAATCCCTATATTAAAAAAACATCCCGTTTCAATAATTTTGAAACGGGATGTTTTGTATAAAAGAAGGACAAAATGAAATCATTTTGTCCTTTTTTATTTTTAATAAATTCTTTAATTACTTACCGATTGCTCTTTTTGTAATATCCTCAAAAGCATCAATTCTTCTGTCTCTGAAGAACGGCCAGTTTTGACGTACATTTTCCTGTAAATCCAAATCAACCTCGGCAATTAGGATTTCTTCTTTATCGTGCGAAGCCTGAGCCAGAATTTCTCCCTGCGGACCAGCGATGAAAGAAGCTCCCCAAAACTGAATTCCATCTGTTCCGTCTATGTATTGCTCAAGACCAATTCGGTTTGCTGCAGCAACGAAAACTCCGTTTGCAACTGCATGGCCTTTCATTACGTTCATCCACGCACCGTATTGGTTTTCTCCGTATTGTTCTTTTTCTTTTGGATGCCATCCAATTGCTGTTGGGTAGAATAAAACCTCAGCACCTTTTAAAGCTGTAATACGCGCTGCTTCCGGATACCACTGATCCCAGCAGATTAAAGTTCCAACTGTTCCTTTTTTGGTTTCTATTGCCTGGAAACCTAAATCGCCTGGTGTAAAATAGAATTTTTCATAGAAATGCGGATCGTCCGGAATGTGCATTTTACGGTATAAACCGGCTTCTGTTCCATCTGTATCGATGATGTAAGCACTGTTGTGATAAATTCCTGCCATTCTTTTTTCGAAGAAAGGAACAATGATCACAACTCCTAATTCTTTGGCCAATTCGCTGAATGCAATAAATGAAGTACTGTAAAGCGGTTCTGCTAATGCAAAATTATCTACATCTTCGCTTTGGCAGAAATAATGACTGCTATATAATTCAGGAAGTAAAATAACTTCTGCTCCCTGACTGGCAGCGTCTCTTACCCAGCTGATACATTTTTTAAGGTTATTCTCGGCAACGTCATTCAGATTTAGCTGAATAACAGATATTTTATACTTTCTTTTCGACATGACATAAAATTTAGAGTGCAAAAATAGTAAATTTTAAAGGAATGCCAAATTAGGTTTTCTAACCGTCAAAGTATTTACAATTTCCCATTTTCTGATTGATGTTCTAAATCTTCCTTACTAACAGCATTACCGTTGTTTATTTCAACTTCTTCTCTTTCTTTAATCTTACTTTTATTTTTCTCTGCTGATTAGAATGCCTGAAATTGTAAATGCTGTAATTCTTTATCCAGATTTTCTTTTATCTGCATTCTATCTTCCTCCACAAAACTCATTATTTTTTTTTAAACAGAAGTAGTTTTAGGATTAGGTTTTAATACTGTCTTTTTCATAAATCAAATTAAAAAACAAGTAAGAGAGTACAAAAAAACCACTTTACATCAATTTAAAAAATCTCTGCAAAATGGTTTTCGACCTATAAAAAACAATAATCTATTCTATTACTACTTTTTGAGTAAGGAATTCTTTTTCTGACTTTTTGAACTTAATTTCGAAAGTTCCTTTTGTAGCGGCTTTAAATTTATAAACGGTCTTTTTAGGATCCGGAACTTGCTGTGTGCATACTTCTGAAGGATATTTTGCTTCTATTTGTAACCCTTTTACAGTTCCAATTGTAGTTTCTGAAATTTTGCTGAATTCACCACAGGCGTTGTCTACTACAAAAGTTACTTCATAACTTAATTCGTCATTTACTTTTCCTGTTGCCGGACCTTTAATTTCGGTTACGAATGCAGTTTTGGTTTGTATTGGTGTAACCGGCTCTTCTTTATCATCGTCACTGCTGCATGAAACAAAAGCAATTGATAAAAATAATACTACTAATACTGATTTTAATTTAAAACTTTTCATATAAAATAATAATTAATTGTTAATTACTATGAAGATGTGAGATAAACGGTATAGTTGCTTTACATTTTTAAAAATTATTTTGATTAAAAAATAAAACACTAAATATCAACAATTTACGTAATGAAAAATATTTTAAAAACCGAAGTTATTTCTTATGAAATTAAAAATTTTCTAATTTAGCCCCGATAGAAGCGGCATCCTTTTATGTCCCGATGCTAAGCGGGGTATAAAAGATACAGCGGATAGCGGGACGGATGGTTTTTGGTAAAAATGATAAATCTGCTCCAAAAAAAACACCAGCCTTTCGACTGGTGTTTTTATGTTTTACGGCAATAAATTAAACTGCCTTTTGTTTCTTTTTGAAGATCATTTTAAAGAGATTTATCACTCCCAAAACTATAAATCCTAATACGAGTCCGATAGTAAATTCTTTGATAATGGACGGCAGGTTAATTTGAGGAACGTAATGGTGAAAAAATGGAATGTAGTGCACAAAAATACCACCTGCTACTAATAGTAAAGCGATGGTTCCAATTACGGTTAAACCTTTGATAACCAAAGGAAGGGCTTTTACTAACAAGTTTCCAATAAATCTTGAAGGGCTTTTTTCGCTTTTGCTGAATTTTATAAGTTTGTAACCCGCTTCATCCATTCTTACAATAAGCGCTACAATACCGTACACTCCTATTGTGGCAACCAGTGCAATTATCGATGTTACGATGATCTGCTGTGTAAGAGGTTCTTCCATTACTGTTCCTAATGCGATGATGACGATCTCTACAGATAATATAAAATCAGTAATAATTGCTGATTTTATTTTTCCTTTTTCAACTTCCAGAATTTGTTCTTCGGTAAGGACTTCATTTGTTATTCCTTCTGATTCGTCGTGTTTGTGGGGAAAAAGAAATTCGTAGATTTTTTCGGCTCCTTCATAAGCCAGAAAAAGACCGCCCAGAACCAGAATCACAATGATGGCAACTGGCAAAAATGCGCTTAATAAAAAGGCTATTGGAAGAATAATGATTTTATTTAGTAAAGAACCTTTGCTGATTGCCCATAAAACAGGAAGCTCTCTTGACGACGCAAATCCCGAAGCTTTCTCTGCATTTACAGCTAAATCATCTCCAAGAATTCCTGCTGTTTTTTTTGCTGCAATTTTACTCATTACAGCCACATCATCCATAATTGCTGCGATATCATCTAATAGTACGAAAAAACCTGATGCCATTATTTTTTGTTTTTTAATTCTTAATACCAATTTATTTTGGTTGTGCGAATCTACTACTTTTGGTTTAATTTTCCTCTAAAAATTTAACTGCACTGCCCCAAAAGAACCCACAAAAGGATAAAAACGATTATGGTTCCAAAACAGCCTCCTCCTAATTTTTTTGCTCCGTAACCGGCAAGCAATCCTCTAAATATATTGTTCATAGTTATATGTTTTTTATGTTACTGTAAATTTGGGAATTAAGACGAGATATTTTTTTATACTAATTTTTAAAAATCTTTCATTATTCACGGATATAAACAAAAAAACACCAGCATTTCTGCTGGTGTTTTTTGTTTGAAATTAAATACACGATGGGTTCATCGCGGCATTATTAATTATTCTACAGCTTGTGTCTGATTTCTAAAAACCAGTTTACCATCAAAAGCATCTAACAAAATAATGCTGTCTGTAGTGATGTTTCCGGCCAGAATTTCTTTTGAAAGCTGATTGAGAACTTCTCTCTGTACGACACGTTTTACCGGTCTTGCTCCAAACTGAGGATCAAATCCTTTGTCTGACAAGTACGCAATTGCTTCCGGAGTAGCATCCATTGTAATACCTTGCTGTGCAAGCATTTTGGTTACACCTTTTAACTGCAGCCCCACGATTCTGGAAATATTATCGACTGTAAGCGGTGTAAACATTACAATCTCGTCGATACGGTTTATAAATTCAGGACGAACGGTTTGTTTCAATAATCCTAAAACTTCGTTTTTCGCTGCTTCAGTTGCTGCTTCAACACCGCCTTTTAGATTTTCGAATTTCTCCTGAATAATCTGGCTTCCCATATTAGACGTCATGATGATAATCGTGTTCTTGAAATCGGCCAGACGGCCTTTATTATCTGTTAAACGGCCTTCGTCGAGAACCTGCAATAAAATATTGAACGTATCCGGATGCGCTTTTTCGATCTCGTCCAGCAAGATTACAGAATAAGGTTTTCTACGTACGGCTTCTGTTAATTGTCCGCCTTCATCATAACCTACATATCCCGGAGGCGCACCTACTAAACGGCTCACGCTGTGGCGTTCCTGGTACTCACTCATATCGATACGCGTCATCGCATTTTCGTCATCAAAAAGATATTCGGCCAAAGCTTTTGCCAATTCGGTTTTACCCACTCCGGTTGTTCCTAAGAATAAGAAAGTTCCAACTGGTTTTCTCATATCCTGCAAACCTGCGCGGCTTCTGCGAACGGCATCACTTACCGCTTCTATTGCTTCCTCCTGCCCCACTACACGTTTGTGCAGTTCATCTTCAAGGTGCAGTAGTTTTTCTCTTTCTGTCTGAAGCATTTTAGTAACCGGAATACCTGTCCATTTTGCTACCACTTCTGCGATATCTTCTCTGGTAACTTCTTCTTTTATTAAAGAATTTCCAGATTGATATTCCTGTAATTGTTTTTGCAAAATTTCCTGGCGTTCCTGTGCTTCTTTTATTTTTCCGTAACGAATTTCGGCTACTTTTCCGTAATCACCATCACGCTCTGCACGTTCTGCTTCGTATTTAAAGTCCTCGATCTCATGTTTTACGGCTTGAATTCCGTCAACAATATCTTTTTCAGATTTCCATTTTGCGTAGATTTCGTTGCGTTCCTCTTTAAGATTAGCCAGATCGAGACGTAAAATTTTCAGTTTGTTTTCTTCTTTTTCGCGTTTGATAGCTTCGATCTCGATTTCTAACTGCATGATTTTGCGATCCAAAACATCCAATTCTTCCGGCTTTGAATTGATTTCCATACGCAGTTTAGAAGCCGCTTCGTCCATTAAATCAATCGCCTTATCCGGTAAGAAACGATTGGTAATATATCTTTGCGAAAGTTCAACTGCGGCAATAATTGCCTCATCTTTAATCTGAACTTTATGGTGTGTTTCGTATTTTTCTTTGATTCCACGCAAAATCGAAATTGCACTTTCGGTATCCGGTTCATCGATTAGAACTTTTTGGAAACGTCTTTCAAGGGCTTTGTCTTTTTCAAAATATTTTTGATATTCATCTAAAGTTGTTGCACCAATCGCTCTTAGTTCGCCACGCGCCAAAGCAGGTTTTAAGATGTTGGCTGCATCCATCGCGCCTTCTCCTCCACCCGCTCCTACAAGCGTATGAATCTCGTCAATAAACAAAACGATATCACCTTCTGCTGCTGTAACTTCTTTTACAACTGATTTTAAACGTTCCTCAAATTCTCCTTTGTATTTCGCTCCGGCAATCAGAGCTCCCATATCCAGCGAGAAAACGATTTTATCTTTTAAGTTTTCCGGAACGTCTCCGTCAACAATTCTGTGCGCCAAACCTTCTGCAATAGCCGTTTTACCTACTCCGGGCTCACCAATAAGCATTGGATTGTTTTTGGTTCTTCGGGTCAGGATCTGCAGTACGCGACGGATTTCTTCATCACGGCCAATAACCGGATCCAGTTTTCCTGTACGGGCTAATTCGTTTAGGTTTTTAGCATATTTGTTCAGCGAGTTATAGGTTTCTTCTGCCGAAGCCGAAGTTACTCTTTCGCCTTTACGCAATTCTTCGATTGCCGCTTTCAGACCTTTTCCGGTTACTCCCTGATCTTTTAAGATTTGGGAGACTTTGCTTTTTGAGTCGAAAATGGCTAAAATTAAATGCTCGATCGAAACATATTCGTCGTTCATTTTTTGTGCAATAATTTCAGCTTCGTTCAAAGTTTTATTAGCGTCTCTTGAAAGCATGATTTCGCCTCCCGAAACTTTTGGAAAGCTCTGAATTGTACTGTCTAGAATTTGTAAAAACAAAGGCACATTTACGTTTAATTTTTTCAAAATAAATGGCGCTGCATTTTCGTCAACCTCAAAAATAGCTTTAAAAATGTGCTCATTTTCAATTTGCTGCTGGCCGTTTCGCTGTGCTAATTGCTGCGACAACTGAATGGCTTCCTGCGATTTAATAGTAAATTTATTTATATTCATATTTTTTCGATTTAGGATTGATTTCTTGTTTTGATATCTTATACGATTAAAGTTACGATTTATTGAGCTACGTTTTTAACCCAAATAATTTAACTTTGCATTGAAATAGACAAATTATATTCCACAGTAAAAAAACAGACAAAATGACGTAAAAATCTTGATTTTAATCATTTTTACACGTCAAAAAGTCATAAATTAAGCCAAATATGAGTTTTTTTAATTCAATCTTCGGAAGTTCAGAGAACTCAGAAGCCTCAAAAAGTAAAGTTAACTGGACAGAATTGACCGACGTTCTTCAGTTAATGGAAATCGAAGCCATCTCTAATGAAAAACCTGTTGTGATCTTTAAGCACAGCACACGCTGCAGTATAAGCCGTATGGCGCTGAAACAATTTGAAAGAGAATATGATCTTGAAGGGGTTGTTGATGCTTATTTTTTAGATTTGATTGCACACCGTGATGTTTCGAATGAAATTGCCAGCCGATTTGGTGTATACCATGAATCGCCGCAATTGATTCTGATTAAAAACGGAAAAGCGGTTTACAATGTTTCGCACAGTGATATTGATGCCGAAGCATTGAAAACTAAAGTGTAACTTCTAAAAACACCACTACATGGATGTACAGTCAGCGTATCAAAAAACAATCATTTTTGCCACTATCAAACATTTAGAAAACAATCAGACGATTACTGATTCTGAACTTCCTTATGTTATTCATCTAAGCAATGTTGCAATGGAAATTTTGATTGCATCAGGGCAAACGGATCAGTTTAATCTGCTTTTCGCAACACAGGTTGCTCTGCTGCATGATACTTTGGAAGATACTAATACTACTTTTGAAGAACTGGAACGCGAATTTGGAACTGAAGTTGCTGAAGGTGTTTCTGCCTTAACCAAAAATGCAGCTTTACCGAAAGAGGAAAAAATGCCGGACAGTTTAAACCGAATTTCAAAATTGAGAAAGGAAGTCTGGGCTATAAAACTGGCGGACAGAATAACGAATCTGCAAAAACCGCCAAAAACGTGGGACGATCTTAAAAGAAGAAAATATAAAGAGGAAGCCGCTGTTATTCTTGAAAAACTCAAAGGCGGCAATGCGTATTTGGAAAATCGTCTAAAAGCAAAAATCGAAGAATACGAACAATACCTCGATTAGTTTTATTTGTAAAAAAGTGAAATGTGAGATGTGAAATGTAAAAAAGTGAGATGTAAAATGTAAAATGTAGTCTGATATCATTTCACATCTCACTATTTACTTTTAACTTTTCACATTTTCAAATTTAACCATCTCACGCTTCACAAAAGTTTAATAGCTTCCGCTTGAACCTCCTCCGCTAAAACCGCCGTCTCCAAATTCCATTGGCGATCCGGTCTTAATTTCCGGTTTTAAACCAAAACTTGAGGCAACTATAAGCGTTTCTGCATTTAAAAAAGCATTTGAATTATTAATTCGGTCCGGTTTAAAAGTTAAGCCGCTTTCTTTATTTTTTAGTTTCTGAATAGAAAAATAAGCAATTCCGGATAATATAAGTCCTCCAACGGTTAATGCCGCTTCTACAGGTAAAACCGAATAATAAAATCTAATTGTAAAAACCGTAAAAGCAATTGCCGCAAAACTAATCCAGAGCATGATTTTGTCTTTTGTCCGGATAGCCTGAACTAAATAAACCGCCGGAACAATAAATGTGAAGGCATAAAAGAACCACGAAAACGGAATGTCCTGTCCGGGTTTTACATCAACTCCCAAAAGTTCTGACGAAAGCTCCCTTACAACCAAATAATTGCAGGAAAGATAAAACAGAATCAAACAGAAACTATAAGCAAGAACTAATCCGTTGTAATGATAAATTCTGGTCAGATTTTTTATTCTCTTTTTAGTAAAAAAGTAAAATCCTGCCGCTGTTAACATGGCTGTAAAAGGCAGAATCGTTTTTCCAATATCGCCAATTTCAAACATCCCGTAAAATAAAACTGCCGATGAAGCCAGACAAAAAACCAGCATTGATAATAAGTGCAGATATCTGCTGTAAGCCAGGTAAGAAACAGCAGCCACTACTATAGCCGGCAGCAGCGATGTATAATAATGTTCTGTTAGAATTACAATGGCAAAACCTGCGTTTAAAATAATTCCGAGGATAAAAGCATCATCTAAACCGTGCCGGTAATATTTATTATTGGCTAAAATTTCAGCTCCTGCAACACCAATTCCTCCAAAAATAAAACAGCAGATGCTGAAGAAAGTCCTTTCTGAAGAAACACTTCCGGTTAAGGCCACAAAGGATACCACACCACAGATTGATGCATACAAAAAGGCTCCCAGTAAAAAGAAACCTAAACGGACTAAAATATTGGTCTGAACTTTAAAAGAAGGCAATTCTATCTTAATTATTTTCTTTTGCTCTTTGCTGATAAAACCGGCACTTTCAAGAGAATCAGCTTCTTCTATTAAAGCCAGATTGTTTAATAAATTTTTATCGTGTACTATCATTTTGCAATTTCTTTATTGAAGTTCTTAATCAGTTTTATAAACATTACAATCGAGCCGATAAAATAAATTGGCAAAATGAAAATCAATAGTTCCCAAAAATCATCAAAATCAGCATTTTCAAATATTCTGAACAAGAAAATATTAATTCCGATATAGGCATAAATAATCATAAAAACATACAACGAAATTGCTTTGAGCTGAAAACTTACTTTGTAAAAATAATAAGAAGATCCAGCCAGAATTACTGCAAAAAGAAGCCAGATTAATTCATCCCTAACCATGTTGCTTATGCAGGCAATACTGATGATGTGCAGGGCAAATGTGAGATATACTAATGTAAAATGCGTTTTAAGTTTAATCTTGAAGCTGTAAACTGTCCATAAAATAAGTAAAACACCCAGCATTAAAGCCGAATAACTCAAACTTTGATTTGCATAAAAATTGTTAGTATCGTTAAATATTTCCTGAGGCGTTACCGAAAGACCTATGTAAGCAGCAAGACCTGTTACAGCAATAGTCAGAACGCTGCGGTTATCAAAATAATAAGCACAAAAGAAACTCACAATTGTTGGAACCAAAGTTGCCAGACCGTAATGCGTTCCAAATGCTTCATGCTGAAATTGTAAGTATCCAATAAAAATGCAGGTTAAGATGTTCGCAGCTAATACGAGATATTCTAAAAACGGACTTTCAAATTTGGTTTCTGTTTTTTGAAAACCCTGTGAGTTTTTAAAACAATAATAAAAACAGCCGCAAATAACAATCAGTAAAACAGTAAGCAATGCAATGTGGCCAATGCTGTCTATATTATCATAAATCAGGATTCCTATTCCCGAAGTAAACATTAATACCGCCAGAGAAAGCAGCAGTTTCAGTTCTACATTTAATGAAAAAATATTCAGGCTTCGATACTCTTCAATTTCTCTTAACTGATTTTTGGTAACCAGTTTTTTCTCAAAAAGCTCCTGAGTTAATTGTTCGTCAAATTTCGTCATGTTTTTTTTAACTTAGAAATAACTATTTCTCAAATATATATAATTAGTATGAATTTTCCTTTTTAATTATATAGTATAATATACCGCAAAAAAAATGCGCTAAGTTTTAGCGCATTTTTAAATTTGATAAAATGAGTTTAAATCATTTATTATTTTTGGATTTTGATATCAACCACAATTTTTGGATCGAAACCTACTTTTTGAGCAGATTTTACCAAGATAACTCCTTTTTTTCCTGCAGCATTTTTGAATAAAATGATTTTAGGAAGATCAGTTGTAGAAAATGAATTATCATCATCAGCAATAGTAAGGTTTGCTAAATCTTCACCTTTTTCTAATTTAGCAAATTGATCAGCTGTATACTGATTTGTAACATAATTAACAAAATCAGTGTTTTTCCCACCAGCAATACCATCTTCTGAATCACTTGGACTTACAAAATAAGTCATAGAATTGCTTCCGAAAAATGCAATGTCAATTTTTGGTAAAATTGCAGCGTCGATTGCGCTTTTCTTGTATGATTTTCCAGTTTCTGTTGAAAAGAAACGAGCTGCGTCATAACCCTCAGAAAAATCTAAAGTAAAAGCAACATCTTTGAATGTTTTTAATGTCGCAGTGTCTACAACTTCTGTTTCAGTTTCTTTGTCATCACTAGAACAACTTGTTAAAATTGATGCAAATGCAAATACTACTAATGCAATGTTTTTTGTAAAATTCATTTTCATAAAAAATTTAAATTTTGGCGCGAAGCTAGTATTAAAATTTTAGAAATTATAATTATTTTAACAAAAAATCCTGCATTAAATTTAAATTAGAAAATCTATAAGTGTAACTAATACACAACTAACATTTTACGTCTAATCTCTTCTAAACATAAATTATTAATACTTCCTTCGTGTGTGTGTTTAGTTTCTTTCGGAGATTTGTAGGTTCCTGCTTCCAGTTGTTCGGCTACAGCTTTATAAGCATCTCGAAATGGCATTCCTGCTACCACCATTTCGTTTAAAGTATCTACTGTAAATAGGTAATCGTATTTTTTATCTTCTAAAATATGATCTTTAACCGTGATGTCTTTTATTGAGAAAATAGCAATATCCAGACAAGCTTTTAAGTTTTGAATCGCCGGAAACAAACCTTCTTTTAAAAGCTGTAAATCTCTGTGATAACCGCTTGGAAGATTATTGGTAATTAAAGTGATTTCGTAAGGAAGTGCCTGAATCTTATTGCATTTTCCTCTGATTAATTCAAAAACGTCTGGATTTTTTTTGTGAGGCATAATGCTTGAACCCGTTGTAAGATGCGCCGGAAGACCAATAAAATCAAAGTTTTGGCTCATATACAAACAAACATCCATTGCAAATTTTGATAAAGTTCCCGCAACACTTGTCATGGCAAAAGCAACAGTTTTTTCTGCTTTTCCACGGCTCATCTGCGCTGCTACGGCATTGTATTTCAATGTTTCAAAGCCTAATTCCTGAGTTGTGAAAGTTCTGTTGATTGGAAACGAACTTCCGTAACCTGCAGCAGATCCTAACGGGTTCTGATCTACAATTTTTGAAGCTGCGTTCAGCATTGTAATATCGTCAATTAAACTTTCAGCATATGCCGAAAACCACATTCCGAATGATGATGGCATTGCAATTTGTAAATGCGTATATCCTGGTAATAATACATTTTGATGTTTTTCTGCTGATTCCATCAACAAATCAAAAAGTGTTTTTACCTGTTCTTTTATAGCTTTTAATTCGTCTTTTAAATACAAATGAACGTCTACTAAAACCTGATCGTTACGAGAACGTGCCGTATGGATTTTCTTTCCTGCATCGCCAAGTTTCTCTGTTAGCAAATATTCTATTTTAGAGTGAACGTCTTCAAAACTGTCTTCGATTTCGAAATTACCTACTACGATATCTGCGATAATTTCGTTTAAAGCATCAACTAAAGAAGTGGTTTCTTCCTCTGTCAACAAACCAATTTGTCCTAACATTTTGGCATGCGCAATCGAACCTAAAGCATCGTATTTTGCTAAAACCAAATCCAGTTCACGATCGTTTCCAACTGTAAATTGTTCGATTTGTTTATCTGTTGGTATTCCTTTTTCCCAAAGTTTCATAGTCTATATTTTTCAGAAGAAACCTAACAGGTTTTAGAAACCTGTTAGGTTTGACTTCGATATTATTTATAACTTAAAAAAGTCCGTTAATATTTTAATATACAAATCGACTCCTTCTACAATTTCGTTTACAAAAATAAATTCGTCTGCTGAATGTGAACGTAATGTTTCTCCTGGTCCTAATTTTAAAGACTGACAGCTTAAAACGGATTGATCTGAAAGTGTTGGCGACCCGTAAGTCGTTCTTCCTAAAGCAATTCCTGCTTGAACTAAGCCGTGTTCAACCGGAATAGACGAAGCATTTAAATGCATTGATCTAGGTTTAACTTCGGCATTTACATTTGCTTTTACAACTTCTAGAATTTCAGAGTTTGTATAGCAGTCTGTTACGCGGATATCGACAACCAAATCACATTCTGACGGAACCACATTATGTTGTTTTCCGGCGTTAATCTGCGTTACAGTCATTTTTACAGGACCTAAAACGTCTGAGATTTTATCGAATTTATAGTTTTTAAACCATTCCATTACCGGAATTGATTTGTATAATGAATTATCATCGTTTTGGTGCGCGGCGTGGCTAGCTGTTCCTTTTACTTTTACATCTAAAACTAAAAGTCCTTTTTCGGCAACAGCCAATTGCATTAGAGTTGGTTCCCCCACAATCGCACAATCCAATTCCGGTAAATGTTTTAAAACGCTGTTTAAACCGTTTTTTCCGCTGCTTTCTTCTTCTGCTGAAGCAACGATAACAATATTATGCGATAAGTTTTGGTTTTCGTAAAAATGAACGAATGTTGCTAATAACGAAACCAGACATCCTCCGGCATCGTTACTTCCTAAACCGAATAATTTGCCATCTTTTTCGATCGCTTTGAAAGGATCGTTGGTGTAAGCCTGATTCGGTCTTACGGTATCGTGATGTGAGTTTAATAATAATGTTGGTTTGTTTTCGTCGAAGTATTTGTTGAAAGCCCACACATTGTTGTTTTCTCTCTTGAAAGGAATTTTATTCTGATTGAACCAATTTTCTATTAAAAGAGCTGTTTGATCTTCTTCGCTTGAAAATGAAGGTGTTTCAATAAGGCTTTTTAACAAACTAATTGCTTCCTGGGTAAGCGTATCTATATTTTTCATTTTAATAAGGTTCAAAGGCTCAAAGGGACAAAGCAACAAAGTTTTTGAGCTTTCCTATGACCATTTTTACTTGCGCAAATTTATTTAAAATACCTTGTGCGTTCTATTTTTTTGCCACTAATTACGCGACTTTTCGCAAATTGTTTTTTTGTCTCAGATTTAAAATCAAAATGATTTTTTTAATATCCAGCCAAAATTATTTTCTCTTTTAATAGAGAAAATCAGCGTCAATTTGTGGCAACATTTTTTATAACGTAATCGTTGTATGCAAAACATCTGAATTTTGAAGCATTTTGTGATGCCCAATTTTGATTTTCTGCACACCTCGAGATAAACTATTGAAACAGTTATCCAGTTTTGGAATCATTCCGGAATGAATTACTTTTTCTTCTTTCAGTTTATTGTATAAAACTTCGTTGATTTCTGTAATTACAGATGAATCATCTTCTGAATCCATCAAAACACCTTGCTTTTCAAAACAGTAAGTCAGCGTAACATCAAAAACTTCTGATAACGCAATTGACAATTCGCTTGCAATAGTATCGGCATTTGTGTTTAACAATTGTCCGTTTTTGTCGTGTGTGATTGCGCAGAAAACGGGCAGAATTCCCGCTTCTAATAAAGTTGCCAGTAATTTGGTATTGACTTGTTTTACATCGCCTACAAATCCGTAATCAATAGTTGGGTGATTTCTTTTTACTGATTGAATTAAATTCCCATCAGCTCCAGAAAAACCAACTGCATTATTATCTTTTGCCTGCAATTGCGCTACAATATGTTTGTTGATCTGACCTGCGTAAATCATTACCACAACATCCAGCATTGGAGCATCTGTGATGCGGCGTCCGTCAATCATTTGCGGAACCAAACCAATACTCTGCGCCATTTTTGTAGCCGATTTTCCACCGCCGTGAACTAAAACTTTGTATCCTTCAATTTTAGAAAAATCAGTTAAAAACTGTTCTAATTCTGCCGGATTGTCAATGATGTTCCCACCTATTTTTATTACTGAAACTTTTTTCATGAGGTTCTAAGATGCTAAGGTTCTAAGGGACTAAGGTTTTATTCTCGCAGTTTCTTAGTATCTTAGAAACTTTGAACCTTTGCACCTAAATTATATTTTTTTAAGAATCTTCTGCAGCACTAATTGTGCAGAATACGTTCTGTTATTTGCCTGTTCGATTACGATTGAATTTTCTCCGTCCAGAACTTCATCTGTTACGATTACGTTACGACGAACCGGGAGACAGTGCATAAATTTTCCGTTGTTGGTTAAAGCCATTTTTTCGGCAGTAACAGTCCAATTTGGATCGCTGTTGGTTACTTTTCCGTAATCGTTGAAATTACTCCAGTTTTTAACATAAACGAAATCAGCATTTTCGAAAGCTTTATCCTGATCGTATTCGATTTTACAACCTTTTGTAATTTCTGGACTTAGTTCATAACCTTCTGGGTGCGTGATTACAAAATCCATATCTTTTTGCATTTGCATCATTTCTACGAATGAATTGGCAACTGCCTGTGGTAAAGCTTTTGGATGAGGCGCCCAAGAAAGCACTACTTTTTGTTTGTTTTTGTGTCTTGGTTTGAATTCTTCCATCGTAATCGCATCTGCAAGCGATTGTAATGGGTGACGCACAGCGCTTTCCATGTTTACGATTGGCACTGTAGCATATTTCAAAAATCCTGAAATTACAGTTTCCTGATAATCTTTTTCTTTATCGACCAAACCTGCAAAAGCACGGATTGCAATGATATCACAATATTGAGAAACTACTTCTGCTGCTTCTTTAATGTGTTCTGAAGCACCAGAATTCATAACAGCTCCGTCTTCAAATTCTAATGTCCATCCTTCGTTGGTAAAATTCATTACCATAACGTTCATTCCTAAATTTAAGGCCGCTTTTTGTGTACTCAAACGCGTTCTTAAACTTGGGTTGAAAAATAACATTCCTAAGGTTTTGTCTTCCCCCAGTTTTTTATTTTTAAGCGGATCTTTTTTGATTTTAATCGCGCTTTTTACCCATTTTGATAATGAGTCGATTTCTTTTATTGAGATATAGTTCATTTGTTCTTTGCTTTTTTTGAGTTGTTTATTTCTGATGCCTAAAAATTAGACGCGGATTATACTGATTCGCTATCGCGAAGACGCGGATTTAAACGGATTTTATACCCGCATTTTCCGGTTATTTTCGAAAATTTTCCGTCTAAACTCTGGTTTTGTTCCAAAATTCAAAATCAAACCGACTTCGCAATCAGTTCCTTTTAAATAATTCAAAATTTGATTTTCAAATGCTGCCACAATACAATCTGCTGCTTTTAATTCTAATATTATTAAATCATTTACAACCAAGTCAGCATAATATTCGCCAACTTCTCTTCCTTTATAATATACTATAATTTTCTTCTGAGCTTAAACTTTAAGACCTTTGTCTTTTAACTCCAAATACAAGGAATTTTGATAAACTCTTTCTAAAAATCCATATCCTAATTCATTATAAACTTCATAAAAAGTTTTTATAATGACTTCAGTTAACTCTTGATGCAATAATTTCATAAAAACAAATTTGAATGAAATATACTACATAAATATTAAAACGTCTTTATGTGTAATATCTTTTTATATCATAACAAATCCGTTTAAATCCGCGTCTTCGCGATAGCGAATCCGTTCCATCCGCGTTCAAATTACACAATCTTAGTAAAAGCAATCTCGTCTTTTAAAGCCTTTAATATAAAATTATCATTCAATCCGTTAACGATCCAGGTTTCTATATTTGCTGCTTTTGCAATTCCTGCGGCTTCAATTTTGGACTGCATTCCTCCTGTCCCGTGTGATGATTTTGAATCTCCAATTTCTTTTTCGAGTGATTTTAAATCATTTACCAGTTTTATTGTTTCCGGAACTTCATTTTGAAAGGTCTCTTTCGTGTAAATTCCGTTTGTATTGGTTGCAATTATCAGAATATCAACATTTAAAAGAACTGCTGTTAAAGCCGCTAATTTGTCGTTATCTCCAAACCGAATCTCATCTGTCGCTACGGTGTCATTTTCATTGATAATCGGAATGTAATTGTTTTTAACCAATACATTAATCGTATTTACAATGTTTTTTTTGGTCTGCTCTTTTTCGAAATCAGAATAAGAAAGTAAACATTGCGAAGTATTTAATCCTAAATCCTTGAAATTTTCATTGTAAATCCGCATTAAATGAGGCTGTCCTATGGATGCTAAAGCCTGTTTTACAAAAACATCTTTATCCTGATTATCCAGCTTTACAAATTGCTTCGCCGCCGCAATTGCTCCTGAACTAACAATAATAAATTCATATTCATCATTCAAAGCTGCAATCTGCACTCCAAGATCTTCAATCTTTCCCCGCGAAATATGATTGGTTTCTTTGGTTAAAGTATTACTTCCTATTTTTAATAAAATTCTCTTTTTACCCATGTTTTGTTTTTTAACCGCAAAGGGCGCAAGGTTTTTTGATTTTGTTTGTTTATATAAACGCTAAGTTCGCAAAGCTACATGTGGAAAAAATTCCAAAAATTTAAATCCCAAATTCCAATTAAATGTCAAATTCAAAAATCAGTTATCAACAATCTAAAATCTAAAATCTGCAATCTAAAATTATCTAATTTGTCCCTCTCCATAAACATACCATTTATTGGTTACCAAATGTTGTAAACCAATTGGTCCTCTTTGATGCAGTTTATCAGTGCTTATGGCTAATTCTCCGCCAAGACCAAATTGTCCGCCGTCTGTGAATCTCGTTGATGCATTTTGATAAACCGCTGCTGCATCTATTGATTCCATAAACTGTTGTGCAGCTTCATTGTCTCTTGTGATAATTGCTGCAGAATGTCCTCCGCAATATTTATTAATCATATCAATGGCATGATCTTGAGAATCAATAGTTCCGATTACGATTTTATAATCTAAAAACTCTTCATACCAAATATCTTCGTTTTGAATAGTTTTTGCATTCTCGAAATTCTCTAACGATTTATCGACAATAACTTCCACTTTTGATTCGATTAAAGCTTCAATCAACATTGCTGTAAAACCTTCAAAATTGGGAAGTTTAGAACTGATCAAAACTTTATCCAAAGCATTACAAGCTGAGATTTTAGCCGTTTTAGCATTTAAAATTACTTTTAAGGCCAAATCTGTGTCAGCATCTTCATGAACGTAGACAAAATTATTCCCTCGTCCGCTTACGATTACAGGGCAAGTGGCGTGCGCTTTTACAAACTCAATTAATTTTTCTCCTCCTCTCGGAACAATTAAATCTACTTTTTGAGTTGGTTTTTCTAAAAATGCCTGAGTTTCGGTTCTGTTATAATTTAGATATTCTACCCAGTCTTTTGAAACTCCATTATCTTCTAAGGCTTTATGCCAAAGACTTACAATCTTTAAATTTGATTTTAGAGATTCTTTTCCGCCTTTTAATAAAATCTTATTTCCGGATTTAAAAGCAATTCCGCCTGCTTCAATAGTAACGTCGGGACGAGATTCGTAAATAATTAAAATGGTTCCGAAAGCTGCAGTTTTATTCACCACTTTAATTCCATTATCATGAGTAAAATGAAAACGCTCAATACCGATGGGGTCTTCCTGTGAAGCTAACTGATTAAGCGATAAAATCATTTCATCTACTTTTTTATCATCTACTTTCAGGCGTTCTTCCATCGCTAAATCTGAACCGTCGTAATCGCTCAGATCTTCCTGATTGGTCAAAATGATCTGATTCCGCTCCTGTTCGACCAGCTTTGCCATAGTCCGCAAAACCGCATTGCGTGTTTCAATTGATAATGGTTTCATAATTTCAAATGGGTTGGTTGTTTTTTGGTTGTTTCTTTTTATCGAAACTTTTTTTATCATAACAGGTTTTAAAAACCTGTTAGGTATGAAACTTAAAAATATTTCTAAGTTTACTTTCTTTAACTTAGTTTTGAACTTATATCTCTAGTCTATTTTTAATACCTAACAGGTTTTGAAACCTGTTAGGATAATGAAATGACAGTATGTTTAGTTTTTTAATTCTTCTAAACTTTCTTTTAAAGCTTTTACAAACGTATCGATATCTGCTTTTTTCACAGTTAAAGGCGGTAAAATTCTTAATAGATTTTTATTATTTGCGCTTCCTGTAAAAATATGTTTTTCGATAATTAGTTTCTTTCTTAAAGCGGCAACATCAAAATCAAACTCCACTCCAAGCATTAAGCCTTTTCCTTTTACTTGTTTGATTCCGTCAACTTCTTTGATTTTCTCTAAGAAATATTCGTAAACTTCATTTACATTCTTTTGTAAATCAAGCTTTTCAATTACATCCAAAACTGCGATTCCTGCTGCACAAGACAAGTGGCTTCCGCCAAAAGTAGTTCCTAATAATCCGAAACTTGCTTCAAATTTTGGAGAAATCAAAATCGCTCCAACCGGAAAACCGTTCCCCATTCCTTTCGCAACTGAAATAATATCTGCATTGATTCCGTGATGTTGGAAAGCGAAAAATTTACCGCTTCTTCCGTATCCTGACTGTACTTCGTCTAAGATTAAAACCACATCGTATTTTTTACATGCTTTTTCTAAAGCTTGGAAAAACTCCGTTGTTCCTTGGTCTAAACCTCCAACTCCCTGAATTCCTTCGATAATTACAGCTGTAACATCGCCTTTTGCTAATTCTGCTTCAACCAATTCGATTTGGTTTAAAGGTAAAAATGTTACTTCTTGCTGCGCATTTATTGGTGCCACAATCTTTTTGTTATCTGTAACGGCAACTGCTGCAGAAGTTCTTCCATGGAAAGAATTATGAAAAGCCACAACTCTTGATTTTCCGTTATGGAAAGAAGCTAATTTTAAAGCATTTTCGTTTGCTTCAGCTCCAGAACTGCATAAAAACAATTCATAATCTTCTAAACCTGAGAGCTTTCCTAATTTCTGTGCTAATTCAACCTGTAAAGGATTCTGAATTGCATTCGAATAAAAACCTAAATGGTCTAATTGATTTTTAAGTTTTGCTACATAATCCGGCTGTGTGTGTCCGATAGAGATCACACCATGTCCGCTGTATAAATCTAAATATTCTACTCCTTTGTCATCGATGATTGTGCAATCAATTGCTTTTACTGGAGTGATATCGTATAATGGGTAAACGTTGAATAAGTTCATTTTGTTTTTTGTTTGTTTTGTTTCAGATTTGCTTTGCCTATTCGGCTTTCAGCCTCGGGTCAGGTTTCAAGTTAACTTGCAACGTGAAACTTTAAACTTGAAACTGATTTGAGTTTCAGGTTTCATGTTTCAGGTTACGTATAGAACGTGAAACTTGAAACTTAAAACCTGAAACAAATTTTTCCTAAAATCCGCTTGGTTTCAAATGTAAACCTGTGGTTTCTTCTAATCCGAACATTAAATTCATGTTTTGGATCGCTTGTCCAGAAGCACCTTTGGTTAAGTTATCTATAATTGATGTTATGAGAACCCGGTTTCCTTTTTTCAATAAACTAATGATACATTTGTTCGTTTGAACCACTTGTTTCATGTTGATATTAGTCGTTGTAACCGTTACAAAAGGTTCATTTTTATAGAACTCTTGGTATTTTTCAACTAATTGCTCCAAACTATCATCGCATAATGTGTAAAGCGTTGCAAAAATTCCTCTTGGAAAATCTCCTCTATTCGGAATAAAAAGCAATTCGCTGTCAAAATCATCCTGCAATTGCACCAAACTTTCTGAAATTTCACCTAAATGCTGGTGTTCAAAAGCTTTGTAATGCGAAAAATTATTATTTCTCCAGCTGAAATGAGAAGTTTCTGAAAGACTTACTCCTGCTCCTGTACTTCCCGTTGTTGCATTAATATGAACATCATTATTCAACAAATTGTGTTCTGCTAAAGGTAATAGTGCCAATTGAATAGCAGTTGCAAAACAACCTGGATTGGCAATATAATTTGCTTTTTTGATTTCTGCTTTATTGATTTCAGGTAATCCATAAACGAAATCTTTTCCTTCGAAATGCGCATCTTTATTCAATCTGAAATCATTTCCTAAATCAATGATTTTAGTATGACTTGCAAACTGATTTTCTTTCAAAAATGAAATCGATTTTCCGTGACCTAAACACAAGAAAACAACATTCACATTCGGATTGATTTCGGCTGTGAAATTCATTTCAATATCACCCATCAAATCGTGGTGCGCTACAGAAAGTGGTTTTCCGGCGTTTGTTGTACTGTAAACAAAATCGATGTTTACTTTTGGATGATACATTAAAATTCTGATGAGTTCTCCGGCCGTGTAGCCCGAACCACCAATAATTCCGACATTAATCATGGTCTAATTTGTTTACAGATGAGAAAATATTTTGAGCATTTCCTAAAATCTTAATAAATCCTTTCGCATCTTCAGATGTCCAGGCATTGTTCATTTCGCCATACTGACCGAAACCAGTGTTCATTAAATCATTTTCAGATTCGATTCCGTCAAGCGAAAAATGATATGGTTTTAATGAAACAGTCACAGTTCCATTAACTGTTTTTTGAGTGTCTTGAAGGAAAGTCTCGATGTTTCTCATAACAGGATCAAGGAACTGACCTTCGTGAAACAACATTCCGTACCAGTTTCCTAACTGTTCTTTCCAATATTGCTGCCATTTTCCTAAAGTATGTTTCTCTAATAAATGGTGTGCTTTGATGATAATTAACGGAGCAGCAGCTTCAAAACCAACTCTTCCTTTAATTCCGATAATCGTATCTCCAACGTGGATATCTCTTCCAATTGCGTAAGCGTTTGCTAATTTTTCAAGCGCTACAATATTGTTTGAAGGTTTATCTGTTTTTCCGTTTAAACCAACTAATTCTCCTTGTTCAAAATGAAGTGTCACTTTTTCTTCTCCATCTTTTTGTAATTGCGAAGGATAAGCTTCACTTGGCAATGGTTTTGTGGAAGTTAGAGTTTCTTTTCCTCCAACACTTGTTCCCCAAAGTCCTTTATTGATAGAATATTGCGCTTTTTCCCAAGAATAGCTTACGCCATTTTTTTGAAGGTATTCTACTTCTTCTTGTCTGGAAAGTTTTAAATCTCTGATTGGTGTAATGATTTCGATTTCCGGAGCGATAGTCTGGAAAATCAAATCGAAACGAATTTGGTCATTTCCTGCACCTGTACTTCCGTGTGCGATGGCACTTGCTCCCACTTTTTTAGCATATTTAATAGCTTCAATTGCCTGAAAAACACGTTCTGCACTTACTGATAACGGATATGTATTGTTTTTTAATACGTTTCCGAAAATCAAATATTTTATAGCTTTATCATAATATTTGTCTACGATTGTCAGGTTTGCGTGCTGCGCACTTCCTAATTCGTAAGCTCTTTTTTCTATTGCTGCTAATTCTTCTGCATCGAATCCTCCTGTGTCAACAAGAACAGTGTGAACTTCGTATCCTTTTTCATTTTTTAAATATTTCAAACAATACGAGGTATCTAATCCTCCGCTATAAGCTAATACTACTTTTTTCATTTTTTATAATTTAGGCTAATACTTTCGTATGCAGCAGTTGAGATTTTTTCTAATTAATTTGACTTAAACAAAGAATGACATTATTTTATTTAAGAATAAAGCCTGTTTGATTTTTTTAAGTCTGCTCAAAACAGCCTCGTTAAAAGGATGTCTCGGCGGATTTTTTTGTTTTTCTTTCGGATCATACAACATTCCGGTACAAAGGCACATTTTGTTTTCTTTGCTTTGTAAAATATGAAAGTTTGTACAAGTTTTACAGCCTGCCCAAAAACTTGGATCGGTTGTTAATTCTGAGAAAGGGACAGGTTTATAGCCAAGTTCAGAGTTAATTTTCATAACCGCCAAACCAGTTGTAATTCCAAATATTTTGGCATCCGGGAATCTTTTTAGGGAATAATCAAAAACTTTTGATTTTATCTTTTTTGCCAAACCTAAACTTCTGTAGTCCGGGTGTACAATTAAACCAGAATGTGCCACGAATTTTCCGTGTTCCCAGCTTTCGATATAACAAAAACCTGCAAATTTTCCATCGGCCAGAGCAATCATCGCATCACCATTCGACATTTTTTTCTGAATGTACTCAGGAGTTCTTTTAGCAATCCCTGTACCTCTCAACAAGGCAGATGATTCTATCGTATCGCAGATTTCTTGTGCGAATTTGAAGTGTTCTTCCTGGGTAACAACAATAGAGATCTTCATTTCAATAATTGAAGTTAGAGTTAAAAATTAAAAAATGTTGTTTAGTTTGAAATCCGGAACCGAATCCAATAAAAATAAGAAAAAATAAAGTAACATTCTCAAAATCAAAACATTGATTAAGAAAATCTACAAAATAATAAATACTTTTAGGATATGTTTGTCCAATGGACAAATTATGTGATTTCAAAATGAAAAAGGGATATGAATAAATATACGGCTATAAAACTCAGTGGATACTATAGGAATAGTGTCCGTACTTCGGGAGAAGTAATCGGTGAGTTTGTCCGTGACAAAGAAGTTATATGTAAACTTATTTTATTCATCGGTGCAAAAGTACATTATTTTTTTATTTACAAAACAAAAAATTAAAATTCTAACATTTTTTTTACGTTTTGTGAATATATAAAAAGATAAAACCCGATAATTATCTCTAATTATATGGTTCTAAAAGTATTACACTTTTAAAGTTTACTTTTTTGTAAACGGAATCACTTGTCCATTTCCTGTAAGTATCAAATCGAAACCAGTTTTTGCTTCGTTAAATTTAAGTTTTAAACCAGCTCTATGCGATTCGAATGTGTCTTTTTCGTTTGCAACAGGCTCTAATGCAAATTTTGGATAGTTTGGAAGTTCTGCATTTAAAGTACTATTTTTCTCTGTCAATTCAATTGTCAAAGGAGATTTTGCAGTACTATAGTTTCCAATATAAGGATCTAAAATAAGATCTTTTTCTATCTTACCTTTTCCCGCTGTCCAGATATTATTTGAAGTATTATTGTCTGGGAAAGCGTGATCAGGATCTAAAGTAATACTTTCGATTTCCTCAGTCGAATTATGTTTGAAAGACCAAGAATTATTTCTTTGCCAAATTTCTACAGGCAAATTGACTCTCGTTACTTTTCCGCTTTTTGTTTTAACCTCTAAAACAATCGGCATCGGCATTTTATCAAAATTTTCAACTGTAATGATTACTCCTTTCGCAGGATCATTTTTTACATATTTAATTGAGTTGATTCCCTGATCAAGTCTCCAATTGTTTATATACCAGCTTCTCCAGAACCAGCTTAAATCTTCTCCTGCAGCATTTTCCATACTTCTGAAAAAATCATCGGGCTGCGGATGTTTGTAAGCCCAGCGCTCAATATACTTTCGAAAAGCAGCATCAAAACGTTCTTTTCCCAGTATTTGTTCTCTTAAAATTACTAAACCTGCACTTGGTTTTATATAGCATAATATTCCGAAATTAGCTTCTTTCATATTGTCAGGAGAACTCATTACAGGTTCTAAACCACTACTTGTGAATGTTTCTGCCATTTTATGTAAATCTAAAGGATCTTCTCTATACTCACCATTATTAAATGCAGCCGAACTCAACGAATTAATAAAAGTATTAAAACCTTCATCCATCCAGCCAAATAAACGCTCATTAGAACCTACGATCATCGGAAACCATGTGTGCCCGAATTCATGATCGATTACACCCCATAAACCTTTTCCTTTTGACTTATATTCACAGAAAACAATTCCCGGATATTCCATTCCGCCTTCGTTACCCGCTACATTTGTGGCTGCCGGATAAGGATATTCAAACCATTGTTTCGAATAATGTTCGATAGATGCTTTTACATATTCCGTAGAACGTCCGTAAGCATCGTTTCCGTTACTTTCAACCGGATATGCTGATAGCGCCAATGATTTTTTACCGCTTGGCAAGTTGATTTTTGCCCCGTCTAAGATAAATGCGGGCGATGAAGCCCATGAAAAATCGCGTGAATTTTTGATTTGATAATGCCATGTTTTTTCTCCTGTTGCAGTTGCAGCGGCGTCTGCATTAACTTCACCAGCCGAACGAATTACAACAGTTTTGTCACTTTGAGAAGCTTCTTTATAACGTTTAAATTGTTCTGCAGTCAGTACTTCAGAACCATTTAATAATTCTCCTGAACCTACTACATAATGATTTGCAGGCGCAGTTATTTTTACATCAAAATTTCCATATTCCAGATAAAACTCCGAAGGGCCTAAATATGGCGCAGTATTCCAACCTCTTACATCATCATATACACACATGCGCGGATACCATTGTGCAATTGTAAAAATTTTACCGTTTTTAGTTTCCAAAATTCCCATTCTGTTTGATCCGTAAAAAGGAGCTATAAATGAGAATTCGATTTTGATTTTTACAGATCCTCCCTTTGAAGCCAGTTCTTCCGGAAGGAAAACCTGCATTCTTGTGTCTGAAATTATATATTTTGCAGTAGTTTCATTTTTGTTTTTTCCTGAAATTATTTTTACAGATTTTATTTTATTTCCACCATCAAAAACCTGTCCCTGTGCACCATTATGGCTTCCTGATAAAGGTATTATCGCATTTCCTCTGGAATCATCTTTAAATAAATTCTGATCTAAGTTTAACCAAAGAAATGATAATTTATCAGGACTATTGTTTGTGTATGTAATTTCGTCTGTACCAATAAGTTCATTAGTTGTTTCGTTTAATTTCACTATCAACTGATAATCTGCTCTATTCTGCCAGTAATCAGCTCCGGGCCGGCCATTTGCAGAACGCGTTGAAGTTCCGTTTTTAGTATATAAATTAGGTGCAAATGCATTATGATAATTATAATTATTAATTGGTATTATTTCTTTTGTTGTCGTTGTTTGTTGCGCACAAACAGAAGAAATTCCAATAAGGAAAGCCATTATAAGTAATGGTTTAAAGTATTTTTTCTTCATATTTTTTTGCTCTTGGTCTAGCAAATTAATGAAAAAAAGTCAAATACAGATAATACTTATATTTTTGATATTAAGATTCAAATAACATTGACATAGTATTTATAAAAAATAAAACCCGACAGCTTATAATAACTATCGGGTTCTATATAAATATCTAAAATTTAAATTTTATTTCTTCGTAAACGGAATTACCTGACCGTTTCCTAAGACAATCATGTCAAAACCTGTTTTAGCTTCATTAAATTTAAACTTTAAACCGGCTCCTCTGGATTCGAATGTATCTTTTTCGTTTGGAACAGGTTTTACCGCAAACTTAGGAAAATCTGTTATTTCTACGTTTAAAGTGCTGTTTTTCTCTGTAAATTCAATTGTAAGAGGCGCTCTGTTTGTAGCGAAAGTTCCTAAATATCCATCCAGAATAATGTCTTTTTCTATTTTGCCTTTTGCAGCTGTCCAAATATTATTTGAAGTATTATTGTCCGGGAAAACATGATCAGGATCTAATGTAATACTTTCGATTTCTTCTGTCGAATTGTGCTTGAAAGACCAGTCATTGTTACGCTGCCAGATTTCTACCGGAAGGTTTACTCTTGTTACTTTTCCGCTTTTTGTTTTAACATCTAAAACAATTGGCATTGGCATTTTATCAAAATTTTCAACTGTAATAATTACTCCTTTTGCAGGATCATTTTTTACATATTTAATAGAATTGATACCTTGGTCAAAACGCCAATTGTTTACGTACCAGCTTCTCCAGAACCAGCTTAAATCCTCGCCTGCCACATTTTCCATCGTTCTGAAAAAGTCGTCCGGCTGAGGGTGTTTGTATGCCCAGCGCTCGATGTACGTTCTAAAAGCATGATCAAAACGCTCTTTTCCTAAAACCTGCTCTCTTAAAATTACCAAACCGGCACTTGGTTTAAAGTAACATAACATTCCAATATTAGCTTCCTTCATATTATCAGGAGAACTCATAATCGTTTCAAGATCAGGTCTTGTAAATGGTTCAGCCTGTTCGTGTAAATCGGTTGCAGGTTCTTTGTACTCACCATTATTAAAAGCTGCTGTACTTAATGAATTGATAAAAGTATTGAATCCTTCATCCATCCATCCAAATAATCTTTCGTTTGAACCTACAATCATTGGGAACCAGATATGTCCAAATTCGTGATCTGTAACACCCCATAAATCTGCTCCTTTAGATTTCCATCCGCAGAAAACAATTCCAGGATATTCCATTCCGCCTTCGTTTCCTGCTACGTTTGTAGCTGCAGGATAAGGATATTCGAACCATTGTTTAGAATAGTGCTCAATTGATGCTTTTACATATTCGGTAGAACGCCCGTAAGCGCCCTGACCATCGCTTTCAACCGGATAAGCAGATAATGCAAGTGATTTTTTGCCGCTTGGAAGGTTAATTCTTGCACCGTCTAAGATAAAAGCAGGAGATGATGCCCAAGAAAAATCACGTGCATTTTTGATTTTATAATGCCATGTTTTTTCTGTTCCCGCATTTGCATTGGCTGTTGCTGCTACTTCTTGTGCAGAACGAATCATAACCGTTTTATCGCTGTTTAAAGCATCTTTATATTTTTTGAAATGATCTGCAGAGAACACTTCCTGACCGTTTACTAATTCTCCCGAAGCTACAACAAAATGATTTCCGGGAACGGTAAGTTTTACATCAAAATCTCCGTATTCTAAATAAAACTCAGAAGCACCTAAATAAGGAGCTGTGTTCCATCCTCTTACATCATCATACACACACATACGCGGGTACCATTGCGCTATTGTGAAGATTTTTCCGTTTTTAGTTTCTAAAACTCCCATTCTGTCTGACCCTTCAAACGGTGCAATGAATGAGAATTCGATTTTAATTTTTACAGAACCTCCTTTTGCTGCCAGTTCTTCCGGAAGGAAAACCTGCATTCTGGTATCTGTAACAATGTATTTTGCTTCAACTTCTGTTTTCTTTTTACCGATAATTACTTTTACCGATTTAATTTTGTTCCCGCCGTCAAAAACCTGACCCTGAGCTCCGTTACGGCTTCCTGTTAAAGGTACAACTGCATTTCCTCTTGAATCTTCTTTAAATAAATTCTGATCTAAATTCAGCCAAAGAAAACCTAGTTTATCCGGACTGTTATTTGTATAGGTAATTTCATCTGTACCAACAATTTCATTTGTTGTTCCGTTTAATTTTGCCGTAATCTGGTAATCAGCCCTGTTCTGCCAGTATTCTACCCCCGGCTGACCGCTTGCTGTACGGGTAGCAGTTCCGTTTTTTGTATAAAAATGCGGACCAAAGGCATCGTGATAATTGTAGTTGTTTACCGGATTCGCTGTTGGTGCTGACGGCGTTTGCTGCGCCCATACAGAGGAAATCCCAAAAAATAAAGCCGCGGTTAGTATGGCTTTTGCAGATTGCTTTTTCATATTTTTTAGCTGTTTATGTAGCAAATTAATGAAAAAAAAAGCTATTTAAAGAGAAATACCCAAGCTTAAATTTAATTTTAGCATAATTTTATCAATAAAATAAATTAAGCGTTTTTCTTAAAAAAATAAAAATTATTAAAATACCTTTACAGCAGCATTCAATACAAAATCTTTTTAATACTACTATTTTGAATACAACCATATCAAATTCAAGACTTAAAGCTTCCATAAAAAATGCGGGAGCCGAATTATTTTCATTATCAGACACTCAAAACAAAGAATATATCTGGGAAGGAAATCCTGATTTCTGGGGCAAACACTCCCCTGTTCTTTTTCCTATAGTGGGCACTTTAAAAAACAATACGTATACGGTTAACGGAAAAGAATATCAATTGCCGCGACACGGTTTTGCAAGAGATATGGAGTTTCAGCTTATTGAAAAATCAGGAAACAGTGCTGTTTTTTCTTTAGAATCAAACGAAGAAACTTTAAAAAAATATCCTTTCGAATTTGAATTACAGCTTATTTATACGCTCGAAAATACTTCCTTAAATATAGAATATATCGTAATTAATAAGGGAGATTCTAAAATGCCTTTTTCAATTGGCGCACATCCGGCAATAGCTTTACCGGGCAATTTTGAAAATTATGCTTTTAAATTTGAAAAATCAGAAGCTCTAAAATACAATCTGCTGGAAAATGATTTAATTTCCAACAAAACCCAATCATTACAAACTACAGAAGGTTTAGTTCCTTTAAATTATAAACTTTTTGAAAATGATGCTCTTGTTTTTAAAACATTAGAATCGAATTCGCTCACAATACTTCAAAACCAAAAACCATATGTTCAGGTAGATTTTGAAGATTTTCCGAGTTTAGGAATCTGGACAAAAGATCAGGCTCCATTTGTTTGTATCGAACCCTGGTTTGGCTATTCGGACACTGCCGAAAACTCCGGAGATTTATTTCAAAAAGAAGGAATATTAATTTTAGAAGCAGAACAAAGCTTTCATTCTCAATTTAGTATCAAAATAGTATAAACCATGCTGGAATTTAACTTTCATCCTTTTCCGGTAATCGAAACTGACCGATTACTTTTAAGAAGAATTACCAATGATGATGTAAATGAAGTTTTCGAATTACGTTCGAATCCTGAAACCATGAAATATATTCCGAGACCATTAGCCAAAAGCACTCAAGATGCATTGGATCATATTGAAATGATCGAAGAAAAAATAAACGTAAACGCAGGCATCAATTGGGCAATTACCTTAAAAGGCAACCCTAAACTTCTGGGTATTATTGGTTTTTACAGAATGCAACCCGAAAATTACCGAGCCGAAATTGGCTATATGTTACTGCCGGATTTTCACGGGAAAGGAATTGTTCCCGAATCTGTAGAAACCTTAATAAAATATGGTTTCGAAAGCATGAAATTACATTCGATTGAAGCTATCATTGCTCCTGAAAATTATGCTTCGGAAAAAGTGCTTCAAAAATGCGGCTTCGTAAAAGAGGCTCATTTTAAAGAATCTGAATTTTGGGAAGGAAAGTTTCTAGACAAAGTAGTGTACTCATTATTAAACCGTTAGTTTTAATCGTTTTTGATGCAGCATTTTTTTATTACTAAAAATCTGCTTTCAGGCAATAGTAACCGCTTGTAATGCGTTATATTTGTGTCCGAAAACAAAAAATTACCTCAGATTACCAAATACCATGAGAAAAATATCCGCCTTAATTGTTCTTTTTTTATCGATTCAATTACACAGCCAGACTTTTATCAAGTTTAACGGCGTTACAGCCTTAGTTGCAATTCCAAATATTGGAATCGAGACCAGTATAGGCGAAAAAACTACTTTTAGTGCCGATGTAATGGCATCTTTCTGGGAAAGCTTTAACGGAAATAATCCGATGAAATTCATTACCGTAACTCCTGAAATCCGTTACCATTTTAAAGAAAAATACAATGGTTTTTATGCAGGAGGACATATTGGTGCCGATAAATACGAACTGCAAAAGTGGAACTATTGGGATACCAATAAATACGAAGATGGTTTTGGCTACAGAATTGGTGCAACAATAGGATACAATCTAAAAGTAAGTGATAAATTTTTACTTGATTTTTATGTTGGCGGAGGCTGGCACCAAGGCTTTTATAAAGGTTATTACAACGACGGAACTCCCGGAAGATATGAACCAACGCGTAACTGGAATAAAAGCGGCGAATGGCTTCCGTATCGAGGCGGTGTAATGCTTTCGTATAAGTTAAACTAATCAGGATTAGATAACCTGGGCAGCGTTTTAATATATAAGTCTTCTACTTTTTTCCTTGCCCAGTCTGTTTTTCTTAAAAAAGTAAGACTTGATTTTACACTTGGGTTTGAATTAAAACATTTTACCGGTATTAATTCGCCCAAAGTATCAAAACCGTAATAATCAACGAGAGTTTCAACGATTTTTTGAAGCGTAATTCCGTGAAGCGGATCTTTTGATTTACTTTCCATTTTATCTTTTTTATATAAACTAAAAGGCCGTGCTTAAAAAAGCACGGCCTTTTTTGCAAAATTAACGAATTGACCTAAAACAATCCACTAAATTTAGAATATGAACTTAAATCTAAAAGAAAGCGCCGTTATCAAGTGTTACTTCTTCTCGGGGCTGTGTTGTAAAACGGTTCTATATTTGCAACGTGCGCTAATCCAAAATTTGTAACTGTAGTTTTTTCTCCATTTTCAGCCCCTAAGGTTGTAGAAGTAAGTTTCGCTAAATCACACGAAAATTCAACCGGGAAGTTTTTTGAACTATAAATTCAAATCACCTGACACAGATAAACCAAACAGCAAACAGGTTTATTTTTTACTCGCTTTCTTTTTCTCTTCTGGTAATGCTGGCCGGTCAAAATTGCTTTTTATTCTATAAACTGCAATAAACCGGTTACATTCCAATATTTTCTCTTAAGACATAAATACAATTAAATCAATTAATTACAACAGTCTTATATTTATTTCTGTTTCTTTATAATTACATGACAAAATTATGTGTAAGCTTTTATGCTAAGAATGATTAAAATCATAAAATAAAAAAAATCTTTAATTATATTTATGCACATTTAAAGTTTTGCAATTTTACTTACTTTTGTACCATGTTAAAATCAGTCAATATACTTAATAAAAGAGCTCGGTTTGATTATGAAATAATCGATACTTATACTGCCGGAATTGTTTTGGCAGGAACCGAGATCAAATCTATACGATTAGGAAAAGCAAATATTACAGAAAGTTTCTGCGAGTTTAGCAACAATGAACTTTTTGCAATTAATACTTATATCGAAGAATATTCGTTTGGAAATCAGTTTAATCACAGCTCAAGAAGCGAAAGAAAACTTCTTTTAAATAAAAGAGAATTAAAAACTCTGGCGAGAAGCGTTCAGGCAAAGGGTCTTACTATTATTCCTTTAAAATTATTTACAAACGAAAAAGGTCTTGCAAAACTGCAGATTGGTCTTTGTAAAGGAAAGAAAAACTACGATAAACGTGAATCTTTGAAAGAACAGGACACAAAACGCGATCTTGACAGAATTAAAAAGGCTTACAACTAAAAACACAAACACTTAAAAAACAGTTGTTTATTTAAATTTTATAGTTATTTTTATTACAAAAATATAACTATGAAAAAGTTTTCGTTTTTATTACTCTCAATTGTAACTCTTTCAGGCTGCAGTAGCAATACATCGATCGTTAACAGCTGGAGAGATCCCGATACTACTGTTGCACAGGAACAATTCAAGAAGGTTTTGGTTATGGCTTTGGTAAAAGACGAAGCTTCACGACGAATTGCCGAAAACAGAATTGCAGCCAATCACCCTGTTTTCAGAACCTCATATCAATTTCTTAACGAAACCACCAAACAGCTTACCAAGGAGCAAAAACTAAAAATCCTTCAGGATGAAAATTTTGACGGTGTTGTTACCCTGCGCCTTGTAAGCAAAGAAAAAGAAACTACCTATGTTCCCGGAACGTATACCGGAATGTATTACGGAGGCTTCGACGGCATGTATACAGGTGTGTACGGATATGGTTTTGGAAACTGGTACGGAATGTATTCTCCCGACTTCTACGAACCGGGATATTATCAGGAAACAACATCGTATATGGTCGAAACCAATATATTTTCATTAAAAGAAAATAAACTAATCTGGACCGGAACGACAGAATCGCAAAACGTTACAGATTTAGGACAGACTGTCGATGCCATAATGCAGGCCGTAGTAAAAGAAATGAAAAAAGACGGTTCTCTGCCTCCAAAATAAACAAAACATCGATTTATCTAAACTTGCTGCTTTCTGTATTTAAACTGAATGAAAACGCCTTTTTTAGGCTTTACAATCCCTATAACTATCGGAATGTTCCTATGCGTTAAAACAACTTAAATAAGCTTAAAATATTAAAGAATAATTGTAAAATTTTGAACCCTATAAAAATTGACTAAGTTTGTCAAGACAAAATTTTTCATAATGAAAACACTTTTAAAAAACGCCAGAGAACTAAAAGGTTTAAAAACACGGGAACTGGCAAAACTTGCCGATATCGATCAGGCTTTGATAAGTAAATTTGAATCAGGAACAAGAAGACCAACCAAAGATCAGATTATAAAACTATCGCAGCTTTTAGAAATTGACTATGAAACGTTGATGGTTGCCTGGCTTAAAGAAAAGATTCTTTATGAAATTGGCGATGATGATTTTGCGCTGAAAGCCTTAAAAGTTGCCGAAGATGAAATAAAATACAACAAAACGGTTTCGAATCTTAAACTATCTACGTCTTTAGAAAAAATTCTAAAGGAAATAGATTCTTTAAAAGAAAAACTGGATTCGTGTCGTCAGTTTGATAGTTACAAAATTAAACAGGCGCTCGAATTAGAATATACTTTTGAAAGCAACAGAATCGAAGGAAATACTATGACCCTGCGCGAAACAGATTTGGTTATCAACGAGGGTTTAACGATTTCTGGAAAAAGTATGCGTGAACACCTCGAAGCCGTTAATCATCAGGAAGCTATTGGCTTTATAAAAGAATTGATGAACAAAAATAATTCGCTGAACGAACGCGATCTTTTATCGATTCATAATTTAATTCTTCGCGGTATAATCCCCGAAGATGCAGGCCGTTACAGAAAAGTTCAGGTCATGATGCAAGGAAGCAGCCACATGCCTCCGCAGCCTTTATTGGTACAACAGGAAATGGAAGACTATTTTGTTTGGTACGAAACCAACAAAAACAAACTTCACCCTGTTATTCTGGCTGCCGAAATGCATGAACGATTAGTAACCATTCATCCTTTTATAGATGGAAACGGAAGAACTTCTCGATTGGTTATGAATTTGATTTTGATGCAAAAAGGGTATCCAATAGCAAATATTAAAGGGGATTACGAAAATCGAATGCAATATTATCAATCTTTAGAAATAGCTCAAACTAAAAAAGACAAAGAAGATTTTTTCCTTTTTATTGCACAAATAGAAAAAGAAAGTTTAGAGAGATATATCAACATTCTTACACAATAAAAAAGGCTGTCTCAAAATTGAGTCGGCTTTTTTTCTGAAATTACAACTATTTATTTTCAATTTAATTTGTCTGAAAAATTGTATTTTTGTTTCTATTCAGAAAAATAAAAATGTATCATACAAAAACGTAATGGTATTTTACGGTACAAATATTTTTTCAGAAATTTTTAAATATCTTTGAATTATGAGCACACTTAGCAGACCAAACCATATAGGACGAAAAATAAGCCGTATTCGTGAACTTCGTGACATGAAACAAGAAGCTTTGGCACAGGCCTTAGGAATGAGCCAGCAGGCTATTTCGACCATTGAAAACAGTGAAAATATAGATGAAGAAAAACTTAAAGCAATTGCAGAAGCTTTAGGGATTTCTGTTGAAGGAATTAAGAATTTCTCTGAAGAAGCAGTTTTAAATATCATCGGAAATACTTATCAAGACAATGGTATTGTTAATGCAGGGGTAAATAACAGTTGTACTTTCAATCCACTTGATAAGGTTGTAGAACTTTATGAGCGCATGGTTCAGGCTGAAAAAGAAAAGGCTGAATATTGGGAGAAGTTATATAAAGAGAAAATCAATAAAATATAATAAAAAAAAGCAGAGGCTGTTCCTATTTTGAAACAGCCTCTGCTTTTTTTAATTTTTATCTTCTAATAAAGGAACAAATCGAAACTCTCCAAACTCATGTTTTTCGAACTGAGTTTCATTTTTCCTGATTAATAAAGTCATAATCTGAACATCTTCTCCAAGCGGAATAACCAGTCTTCCCCCTATTTTTAATTGAGCCATTAACGGCTGCGGAATAAAAGGTGCACCTGCTGTAACTATAATACTGTCAAAAGGAGCAAAATTTGGAAGTCCTTTATAACCGTCTCCAAAGGTTACGTGTTTTGGACGAATGTTTAATTTCGGGAATAAATTAGAAGTTGTTTTAAACAATTCATTCTGTCTTTCCACCGTATATACTTTAGCCCCAAGCATAAACAAAACCGCGGTCTGGTAGCCGGAACCGGTCCCGATTTCCAGAACTTTGTGATCTTTCTTAACTTCAAGCAATTGCGACTGAAAAGCAACCGTATAAGGCTGCGAAATAGTCTGTCCTGCCCCAATAGGAAATGCTTTGTCCTGATAAGCGAAATCTTCAAAACTTGAATTTAAAAAAAGGTGTCTTGGGATTTTTTTTATCGCATCCAAAACCGCTCTGTCAGTAATTCCTTTTTGTTCTAAAGTGGTTACTAATTGATTGCGAAGTCCCTGATGTTTGGCAGTATCTTTCAAAATAAGTTGGTTTTATTTTCGCAAAAATAAGAAACAAAACAGGATTTCAAATATTGATTTTTAAATAATAAAATGTAAAGTCGAAACAAAAGTCAAAAAGTTGAAAAGTGAAAAGTGAAAGGTGAAAAGTCGAAAGCTACAGCCCGCATTTCAAATTTCGCATTTCACATTTCGCAACTCACATTTCGCAACTCACATTTCGTAACTCACATTTCGTAACTCACAATTCACAACTCACAATTCACAACTCACAATTCACAACTCACAACTCACCATTCACAATTCACAATTCACATTTCACATTTCACAAGTCACAATTCATTAAATTCATTTTCACGGTAAACAAATAAATTATATTTTTGTTTAAAATACATTCTCATGTTAAAAGTAGGAGTTTTAGGTGCTGGTCATCTAGGTAAAATACATTTACGCTTATTACAACAATCTGACAAATACGAATTAGTTGGATTTTACGACGAAAATCAAGAAAATGCCGAACGAATCTCAAAAGAATTTGGCTATAAAAACTTCAGTACAATTGCAAAACTCATTCACGCTGTCGACGTGATTGACATTGTTACCCCAACCCTTTCGCATTACAAATGTGCCAAAGTCGCTATCAAATCAGGAAAACATATCTTTATTGAAAAACCAATTGCCAATACTGTAGAAGAAGCCGAAGAAATTATTGCTTTGGCCAAAGAACACAATGTAAAAGGGCAAGTGGGTCATGTTGAACGTTTTAACCCGGCATTCATCGCAACAAAAAACATGATCGAAAATCCGATGTTTATCGAAACGCATCGTTTGGCCGAATTTAATCCGCGTGGTACAGACGTTCCTGTGGTTTTAGATTTAATGATTCATGATATTGATGCTATTTTAAGTGTCGTAAAATCAAAGGTAAAAGATATTCACGCCAGCGGAGTATCTGTAATTAGTGATACTCCAGATATTGCTAATGCCCGAATCGAATTTGAAAACGGATGCGTTGCAAATTTAACAGCCAGCAGAATTTCATTAAAAAACATGCGTAAATCACGTTTCTTTCAAAAAGACGCTTACATTTCGGTTGACTTTTTAGAGAAAAAATGTGAAGTAGTCCGTATGAAAGACGCACCGGAAGTTCCCGGAGATTTTGATATGATTCTTCAAAATGCCGAAGGTGTAAAAAAACAAATCTATTTTACTAATCCGGATGTAGAGCAAAACAATGCTATTCTGGACGAATTAAATTCATTTGCAGACGCAATCAATACCAATACAACTCCTGTTGTAACACTTGAACAAGCAACTGATGCACTACGTGTAGCCTATCAAATTATTGAGTGTTTCAATAAATAAGTAAATTTCAAAAAAATAAATTAGCCACGAATTCACGAATTAATTAGTGAATTCGTGGCTAAATCATAAAAAAATATCTATAAAAATATGAAAACAATAGCCGTAATTGGAGCAGGAACAATGGGTAACGGAATTGCGCATACTTTTGCGCAAAGCGGATTTACTGTGAAATTAATAGACGTTTCTGAAAAATCTTTAGATAAAGGAATGGCAACTATCGCTGCCAATTTAGATCGTATGCTTTCTAAAGGAACCATTACTCAGGAAGATGTTGCCAAAACAATCACCAATATTATTACGTATACAGATTTAAAAGACGGTGTTGTAGGCGTTGATTTAGTAGTTGAAGCTGCAACTGAAAATGTAGAATTAAAGCTAAACATCTTCAAACAATTAAACGAATACTGCTCACACAATACCATTTTAGCAACCAACACATCTTCTATTTCAATTACACAAATCGGGGCTGTTGTGGCGCATCCGGAGCGCGTTATCGGGATGCACTTTATGAATCCGGTGCCAATTATGAAATTAGTTGAAATCATCCGCGGTTATAACACAAGCGATGAAGTAACTAAAATCATCATGAATTTATCTGAAAAATTAGGTAAAGTTCCTGTGGAAGTAAATGATTACCCGGGATTTGTAGCAAATCGAATTTTAATGCCCATGCTAAACGAGGCGATCGAAACGTTATACAATAAAGTTGCGGGAGTTTACGAAATCGACACGGTAATGAAATTAGGAATGGGACACCCAATGGGACCTCTTCAATTGGCTGATTTTATTGGTCTTGACGTTTGTCTTGCGATTTTAAATGTAATGTACGACGGATTCAAAAACCCGAAATACGCCCCTTGCCCCCTTTTAGTAAATATGGTTAGAGCCGGAAAATTAGGAGTTAAATCCGGAGAAGGCTTTTACGATTACAGCGAAAGCAAAAAAGCAGAGAAAATTTCGAAACAGTTTATTCTTTCATAAAAAAGAAATATCATGTCGATTCAATCGAATTTAAATACAATTAAAGCAACTTTACCTGAACATGTAACTCTAGTTGCCGTTTCTAAAACAAAACCTGTTTCAGACCTGATGCAGGCTTATGAAGCCGGACAGCGCATTTTTGGAGAAAACAAAATTCAGGAAATGACTGAAAAATGGGAACAAATGCCAAAAGATATTCAATGGCATATGATTGGTCATGTTCAGTCCAATAAAGTCAAATTTATGGCGCCTTACGTGACTTTAATTCACGGTGTTGACAGTTTGAAATTATTGCAGGAAATAAATAAACAAGCTTTAAAAAATAACCGAGTTATAGATTGCCTTCTGCAGGTATATATTGCCGAAGAAGAAAGTAAATTTGGTCTTGACGAAAATGAGCTGAACGAACTTTTAACTTCTGTGGAGTTTAAAAACTTGAAAAATATTCGTATCTTAGGTTTAATGGGAATGGCCACTTTTACAGAAAACCAAAACCAGATAAAAAAAGAGTTTACTCATTTAAAATCGATTTTTGATTCGATCCAAAAACAACAGATTGTTGATTTAAAAACAATTTCAATGGGAATGTCCGGTGATTACCAGCTTGCCATTACTTGCGGAAGTACAATGGTCCGCATAGGAAGCAGCATTTTTGGCGGACGTTAATTTGCAAAAAATCAATATCAATTGCAAAAATCAAAAATCAATAATTTTGAATGGAAAAAATATTCAATTTTGAAGACAGATTAGTTCGGTTCGCTGGAGAATGTATTTTTTTCTCAAGACAATTAGAAAAAATATTTGAAAACGAATATTATAAAAATTAATAAGATCATCTGGAAGTGCATCTTTGAACTTTGGAGAAGCACAAGGAACAATAACAGATAAAGATTTTATTTTCAAAGTTTCCTTAGTTGTAAAAGAACTAAAAGAATCCATAAACTCATTAAAAATTTTAGACTATATTAAAGAGGGTGATAACGATAAAAGAAGTAAACTTTTAATTGAAGTAGAACAGCTTATCGCAATTTCATCAAAAATGATACTAAACAAAAAATAATTTTTCAATGACAATGCCAATCACAATAACAATTTTCAAAATTGATATTGATTTTTGATATTGTAATTGCCATTGATTTTTGACATTGAAATTGAATATGTACGCGATACTTGACATAGAAACCACCGGGGGACAATTTAATGAAGAAGGAATTACCGAAATCGCCATCTACAAATTTGACGGGCATGAAGTAGTTGACCAGTTCATAAGCCTTGTTAATCCCGAAATTCCGATTCAGCCTTTTGTAGTAAAACTGACCGGAATTAACAATGCCATGCTGCGTTCGGCACCAAAGTTTTACGAAATTGCCAAACGCATTATCGAAATAACTTCAGACTGCGTAATTGTCGCACATAACGCCTCTTTTGATTACAGAATCCTCCGCACCGAATTTAGACGTCTGGGTTACGATTTTGAAGCAAAATCGCTTTGTACCGTTGAATTGGCCAAAAAACTGATTCCGGAACAGCCCTCTTACAGTTTAGGGAAACTCGTTCGCGCACTCGGAATCCCAATGGCAGACCGACACCGCGCCAGCGGCGATGCCATGGCAACAACAAAATTGTTTAAAATGCTTCTTGAAAAAGATGTCGAAAAAACAATTGTAAAAGATTTTATAAAGCTGGAAGTCGAAAAAGGAATTGCACCAAAACTTCTGGACATTTTAAGCCAGATGCCGGCAAAAACAGGCGTTTATTATATTTATAACGAAAAAGGCACTTTGATATATATTGGTAAAAGCCAGAATATCAAAAAAAGAGTCAATCAGCATTTTACCGGAATTACAACCAAAAGCAAAAGAATTCAGACAGAAGTTTTCACCATAACATACGATGAAACCGGAAGCGAATTAATTGCACTTTTAAAAGAAAGCCAGGAAGTTAAGGTTAACCGCCCGCGATACAACCGCTCTCAGAAAAAATCTTTTTTCCCATTTGCACTCTATTCAGAAAAAGATGCCAACGGCTACATCAATCTGAAACTGGAAAAAGCAGACGGACGCAAAAAAGAAATCACCTCTTTTGTTTCATTACAGGAAGGCAAGAATGCGCTTTTTAAATTTACGGCAAAATATAAACTCTGCCAGAAACTAACGGGTTTATACCAAACCAAAAAAGATTGTTTTCAGTATAAAATAAAAGAATGCGACGGTGCCTGCATTGGCGAAGTTACACCCGAAATTTACAATTTAAGAGTAAAGCAGTTTATTTCTGAAAACAGTTTCGAAAATAAAAGCATGATTTTAATCGACAGAGGCCGAAACGTAAACGAGCGAAGCGCCATCCTGATCGAAGACGGAGCTTATAAAGGATATGCTTATTACGATTTAAATTATCAAATTAACAATATTGATATCCTAAAAAATATTCTGATTCCAATGCAGCACAATCGTGATGTAAAAAACATCATTCAGAATTATATACGTAAAAGCAAATCGCTGAAAATACTTCATTTTTAACAAAAAAACTTTCTGATATCTTTAAGAGATATGAAAAAGAAAAAATCACATTTCGAAATCTTTAGGGAAAAAGTCAAAATCATTCTGTATGGTACAAACACCATTTTAGGAAGAATGTTCGATTTGGTACTTCTGGGCTTAATACTATTAAGCGTCCTGTTAATTATGCTCGATACCGTTCAGGGAATCAGTTCAAAATATCATTATCAGCTGCTGGTCTGCGAATGGATTATCACTATATTTTTTACAATAGAATATATCCTGAGAATTATTTCAATTCAAAAACCGGTCAAATATATTTTCAGTTTTTACGGGATCATCGATTTACTGGCTGTACTGCCAATGTATTTGTCTATATTTTTTCCGGGAGCGAGTATTTTGTCAATCGTAAGAGCGTTACGTTTTCTTCGATTATTTAAAATTTTGCACATTCCGCAGATTTCTCATCAATCCGTCCAATTAAAAGAAGCCATTGATGCCAGTAAAGAAAAAATTCTGGTATTTATTTACTTCGTTTTAATCAGCACAATCATAATTGGTTCGATCATGTATTTAGTCGAAGGAAAAGAATCCGGATTTACCAGTATACCAATGGCTATTTACTGGACAATTGTAACCTTAACCACAGTGGGTTACGGAGATATTTCGCCGCAAACCCCATTAGGGCAGTTTATTGCTGCACTGGTAATGATTTTAGGTTACGGAATCATAGCTGTTCCTACCGGAATCGTAACAGCCGAATTTGCCAAAAAAAGCTTAAGCAATACTGGCGGCAATAATACCGTTAACTCAAAAAGAACATGCAGAAAATGCCATTCGCAGGTACATTTTGACCATGCCAGATATTGCTACGAATGCGGAACAGAACTGCCAAATAATTAATTTAAGAAGCTGATCCGGCTGTACATTGCAACTCCTCCTTATCTTTGTTGTTTTTTTAAAGTCATAAAAGGAGCTTCTTAGGTCGCTCTTTTATGCCAAAAAAAACGAACAAATATAAGTCCGGGGTTTCCATTTCCATCCGGGCTAAAAAAAATATGAAATATCTAATAACCATTGTCGGTCCGACAGCCATAGGAAAAACTGCTTTGAGCATTGCTTTGGCACAGCATTTTAAATGCGAAATTGTTTCCTGCGACAGTCGTCAGTTTTTTAAAGAAATGACGATTGGAACAGCCGTTCCAAGTCAGGAAGAATTAAACTCGGCAAAACATCACTTCATTCAAAATAAATCGATTTTCGAGAATTATACCGTTGGTGATTACGAAAAAGAAGCACTTGAAAAACTGGAAGAATTATATCAAAATAATGACTTCGCTATTCTAATAGGAGGTTCCGGTTTGTATGTTGATGCTGTTTTAAAAGGTTTTGACGAATTTCCTGAAATTGATCCAAAAGTTCGTGTCGAAGTAAATTTAAACTACGAAAAGTATGGAATCGAATATCTTCAGGAACAATTGAAAACTCTGGATCCTGATTATTATCAAAAAATCACAGAAGAAAACCCGCAGACTTTGCAAAATCCACAGCGCATGATGCGTTTTACAGAAGTTTGTATTGGTGCGCAAAAACCGTATTCTTCGTTTTTAAACCAAAAGAAAAACAACCGGAATTTCATTCCTGTTTTAATTGGTTTAGATGCAAAAAGAGAAGTAATTTACAACCGAATCAACCAGCGTGTCGATATTATGATGAACATGGGATTGCTGGAAGAGGCAAAAACACTTTATCCTAACAAAGAGTTAAATGCATTACAAACCGTCGGTTATAGAGAATTATTTAGTTATTTTGACGGCGAATTTACTTTGGCGTTCGCAATTGAGGAAATCAAAAAAAATACACGAAGATTCTCTAAAAGACAATTAACGTGGTTCAAACGAAACGAAAACACCAAATGGTTTGATTATGCGTTAGACAGAAAACAAATCATAGATTATATCGAAGATCAAATAAAATAATCTTTCATCTTTATTCTTTCTTCTATATTCTTAGTTCTCTTCTCTAAAAAAATCTAAAATCAACAATCTAAAATCTAAATTTAGAAAATGCCAATATCTCCAAATTTCACATCAGTTTTAAGTAAAGACTGGGAAATCAATTTTACACAATGCACGCCAAACGGCTATTTAAAATACACCGATTTATGCAATCTTTTACAGCTTACCGCTGCAGCACATTCAGAAGTTGGCGGTATCAGCTTCACCGATATGCAGGAATTTGATCAGGCATGGGTTTTAAGCCGTATGCGCGTAGAAATTACCGCTTTACCAAAATGGCAGGATATTGTTACGGTAAAAACATGGATTAACAGTCTTGAGAATTCCCGTTCTGTACGTGCATTAGAAATGTATGTAAACGGAAAAAAAATCGTAGGAAGCGAAACGTATTGGGCTGTTTTTAACACAAAAGCACGCCGTCCGGAAGCTTTGGCCCTGCCTTATGAGCATTTCGAATTATTTCCTGAAAACAGAGCAACTATCGAAGGTTTCTCAAGAATAAACATCAATCCAGAAAAGGAGTCTGTTTTTGAAAAAACAGTTTATTTATCAGATTTAGACATTGTAAATCATGCCAATAATGTGAAGTATTTAGAATGGTGCCTTGATCATGTTGATGCCAAAAAAATTCTTAAACAACAAGTTAAAAGCTTTGAAATGAATTTCCTTAAAGAGCTTTCTTTAAACGATCAGATGGTTATTCATGAAAGCGATAATGAAGATCAATCGGCTACGACATTCAGTATTACAAAAGGAGATAAAAATTGTTTTGCTTTAGAGTTGCATTGGAAATAAAGTGCGATACGTTCCTGCAGGGTTTTCGAAACCTTGTAGGTTTTAATGTAGAATCAACTTTTTTAATGACTTACTAATGCGAAATACCTACAAGGTTTTGAAAACCTTGCAGGAAATTGCGCAACATAAAAATCATTTCGATTTCTTTTTAGAATCTTTTTTAGATTTCTTAGACTTCTTCTTTTTCAGCAATTCGATTTTATCTTTTATTCTTTTTTCTGCTTCACTAATTCCTGAGTCATAATCATGCTGAATAGAATATAATTTTGCCTGCTTAATTTCTTTCAAAGCTTCTTTAAATTTATGCTGCACTTCTAAAAGAACAGCTTTTTTGATATAAATACCAGACTTATTGATTCCTTTAATAGTCAAAGCAAAATCTATTAATTTTTGAGCTTCATCATAATCTTCGTTCAAAATCAAGGTATGTAAATAATGCGGATAAACTTCAAGAGCGTGAATATTAATCGATAAAGCTTCCTGAAAATAAGATTTAGCTTCTTCGTAATTCATTAACTGCTCTGCCTGAATTCTGCCGTACAAACACAAAATCATCGTGTTCTTTGGATCATAAGAAAAAGCATAATCTAAAGATTCTATTGTTCCTTCAAGCCAAAACGGATAATTATCCAATGCCTGAAAAAGGTATTTATCAATTGTTTTCATTTCGTAAATCGTTTTTTAGTTTCTGACGGGTTCCTTTGTAACTTTTCTCTACTTTATTCTTTTTAAAATCACTTCCGGTAAAAACTCTTATAGGGTTTCCTCGCTGTACATTCAGCTGATTTTCCCATTGTTTCCCCACGTGATTCTTAAGCTGTAGTAATTTCTCGTCTTCTAGTTTTTTAATTAATCTTTCTGTTGCCAGTTTTTTGTTCTGATGCTGCGAGCGGCTGTCCATTGTCACAACTGCAATTCCTGTCGGAATATGAGTGGCTCGAATCGCCGAACTCACTTTATTTACGTGTTGCCCACCTGCTCCCGAGCTTCGCATAGCCTGATACTGAATATCGTTTTCTGAAAATAAACTATTCTTCTGCTGTTCAATTTCAAAAATGCCAATAAACCAGTTTTTGCGTTTGTGCATTTTCCTAAACTGGCTCTGGCCAATCCATTGAATGGTACCTATCCAGGAATCAGCAAACTTATCTGCATTTTTTCCTTTCACGGCAATCGAGGCAGTTTCAACAGTTCCGTTTTCAGTTCCCGCTTCTCTGTGCAGTAAAACCGTTTCCAGTTGTTGCTCTTGTGCTTCTTCCAGTACTTTTTTAAGCACTTGGGCCACAACCCAAGTGCATTCTGCAGGTCCTCTCCCCGCTGTTATCTGAATTATCCTTTCCATTTCTTTAAAATTTTAAGCAGCTTTTCTCTGTTTTTTGCTGCTTTTACAAATTTTGGCAATCTCGCCACCAAACTTGAAGTGTAATTTGCTTTTGAATTGCGCTCTCTTAAACCGGCACCAATGTATCGCTCCAGATAATCAATATGATCCGGATTGTAAGCCCAAAAAATCTCATTGTCAAACTCTTTCTGAAACCAAAGCGGTAAGTTATACCACCATTCTCTCATTAATCCATCGTTTAATTTTGATTCTTCGGTAATTTCAGCAACCTTAGGTTTTCCTTCTTCCTGAAAATTGCAATGAGGGCATTTTGTTTTATAAAGCATAGGTTTCTTTTTGAAAGCCTGCGACTTAAATTCATAGGGTTCCCTGCAATTCATACAATATCTCTTTCCGTAAGCAACGTACTTTACAGTTGGCGGCTTAGGTTTGGTAAAACAATGTTTACATTCAAAAGACATTACTTTACATTTACCACATTTACAATCTTCTGCAGGCTTTTTCAAAATAGATGCCTTAGATTCACAATTTGGACATTTAACGAAAATCTCATCATTAAAACTTCCTAAAAACTTATTTTCATCCTGAAATCTTTCCATAATCTTTTCCATTTTTAGCGGTCCATTCTAACAATTTTCGGAGTGAAAGTCCCCAGAACTTCAACTAATTCCGTTTGATTCCCCATTACTTTTGTAATGTCTTTGTACGCCATTGGAGCTTCGTCGATATTACCGCCAATTAAAGTCACATCGTGTTTCTTCAATTCTTTTTTGATCTGGCTTTGCGTGAAACTGCTTTTACATTTGGCTCTCGAAAACAAACGTCCCGCACCATGCGATGCTGAGTTTAAACTTTCTGCATTGCCTTTTCCCTTCACAATAAATCCAGGTGCAGTCATTGAGCCCGGAATTATACCAAGCTGACCTTCACCTGCCGGTGTTGCTCCTTTTCTGTGTACAATACATTCCTGACCATTTACGATTTCTTTCCACGCAAAATTGTGGTGATTTTCAATAGTTACCACTACTCTTTTCCCTATGGCTTTGGCAATTCGTCTGTGAATATCATCGTGACACGCTTTTGCATATTCGCCCGCTAAATTCATTGCCAGCCAATATTCCTGACCATCGTGTGTATTTAAATCCAGCCAGGCCAGATGCTGCACATTTTTTGGCAGCGGACATTGTTTTGAAGCCAGATACGTGTAATGTTTCGCAATATTTGCGCCCAATCCGCGCGAACCGCTGTGTGACAGAACAGCAAAATATTCTCCTTTTTCCAGTTTCCATTCGTTTTCCGGATTATCGATTTTTGCGATTCCAAACTCTACAAAATGATTTCCTCCGCCTGAACTTCCCAATTGCTTGTAGGCTTTTGGTAAAAGATTCTTTAACAATGGAATATCCTGAAATTCGCTTTTATGAAAAACCTCATGATCAACTCTTGAAGATTGTACTTCGTTCATCCCGAACTTGGTATTATCTCTCAAAATCATCTCTAATTGATGTTCTCTTCCTTTGAAATGAGAAGCCGGCAAATCGAAAATTGAAAGACTCATTCGGCAGCCAATATCAACACCAACTCCGTATGGAATTACTGCATTGTCAGTAGCCAACACACCGCCAATTGGCAGTCCGTAACCGGAATGTGCGTCCGGCATTAAAGCTCCGGCTACTGAAATTGGCAGTTTCAATGAATCATACAATTGAAATTTTGCCTGCTGATCGATTTCATTCTCTCCAAAAATGGTAAAAGGCGCTCTTGTTGCTTTAAGCTGGTGCATTCTTACCTGAACAGGTTTAATTAACCCCTCAGCCACTTTACCCCAGGTTCCGTTTCCTTCGTATTTTTCAGGATTTAACAAAACATCTTTTGCTTCTGTTAGAATAGATTCTTTTTTTTCTCTTTTTCTATATCTGTTAATCTGCCCAAGGGCGATATTTATTGAATTGTTCTTTGGAAATCCTAACTTAATCAGGTCTTTTCCGGTTAATTTATTTCCCATGATTTTATATCATTTCATCTGCATATTGCTGATAAAGTTCATGCAGACTTTTATTTTTAATTGGGCTTATCTCTTTTGGATTTTCTTTTGCGTAATACCTCCATTTATAAGATCTGCCGTGTGTTAATCTGTTTATTTTATATCTCAGATGATTGTTTACAATGTAATTGTCAATAAGCTGAATCCGGCTTTCTAAATCTGAATCGACCATTTTGGTATGCGTTATCATATAAGGGCTTACGCGAAGCACGTATCGCCAGGGCTCGTTGAATACATAATGAATTTTGTATCTCTTAAAATTGCTGCACCAGCGTTCTCTTTTATAAAAATGCGCTTTTTCTTTTTCGGTCAATTCCAGTTTTGAACTTTTCCATTCCCACTCTGAAAATTCTTTTACAGTCTGGAGTTTTTCAACATAAACATTTCTTCTTTTTCTTTTTTTCTTTCTTTTAAAAGATTTTTCAGGAGAAAACTGCCATGTGTTTATTTTTTCCAATAATTCGCTGTAAAATGAAGCTTCATTCGATCTGGCAACATCATCTCTTAATTTAAAATTGCGCTGCCATCCTTTTTGATAAGGAATTTCCAAAGGAACTAATGGTAAGTCTCTTCGTTTTTTCCAAAGTTCAGTTTCAAGCTTTCTTAACTGAATTAATTGTTTTTCAAAATCTTCTTTTACTAATTGTTTCTTTCTTTTTTTACTTTTAAAACGAGTACATAAAGCATACTCATCTTCCGTATAATTTTCCATTAAAAAATTATCGTGCATTAAATTAACAGCCAAAAAGGCTTAAACTTTTATCCTGACGGATAATACTAAAAATCGATTTTCGGGAAAAATTTTGAAGAGTCTAGAATAAAAAAAAGCCCGAAACTTATTGTCTTCGGGCTTTTTTTATATATCTAAAAATATATTTCTAAGATTGAAATAAGCCACGAAGAACTGCTTCACCAAATCCGTTTGGTGTAAAGCTCTGAGATGTCAATGTAAGTACAAACATTTTTTCTTCGTTTTTAAAGGGTTATTATTTTTTTCGTTTGCAAATATTCATAATACTTTTTTGATTTTCCAAATTATTCTAAAGAAAATTCTTCAAAATAAAATTCCTAAACATTTTACAATCGGTTAAAAAAGACGTTAAATATTTAAAAATCAAAATATTAAATCACTAATAATTATAATAAAATTAAATCAAAATATTTTAATTTTATGCATAAAAAAAGCCCCGATTTCTCAGAGCTTTATATTTCTTTAAGGTGAATCGTTATTCAGAAACTTTGCTTTTTACCACTAATCTGAATCCTTCTCCGTGAATGTTTAAGATTTCAACATCTTCATCTGCTTTAAGATATTTTCTCAATTTAGCGATGTAAACATCCATACTTCTTGAAGTAAAGTAGTTGTCGTCTCTCCAGATTTTTGTTAAAGCTAACTCTCTCGGCATTAAATCATTTTCATGAAGAATAAGCATTTTAAGCAGTTCATTTTCTTTTGGAGACAATTTAATTGGCTCTTCATCCTGGAAAGTAAGGAATCTTAATTTTGAATTTAAGTGGAATTTACCAATGTTAAATTCAAATTGTACCTGCTCTGCTTTTGTATCAGCTGATTTTCTTTGAATGATGGCTTTAATCTTCATTAAAAGAACTTCTGAATCAAAAGGTTTATTTAAATAATCGTCAGCACCGGCTTTATATCCTTTTAGCACATCCTCTTTCATAGATTTTGCAGTTAAAAATATAATTGGCACTTCGCTGTTCTTTTCTCTAATTTCTTTGGCTAAAGTATAACCATCTTTATAAGGCATCATTACATCAAGAATACATAAATCATACACATCTTTCTTGAACTTCTCGAAACCTTCCATACCGTTTTTAGCTAAAGTAACTTCAAAGTCATTTAACATTAGATAATCTTTAAGAACCGCCCCAAAATTTAGGTCATCTTCTACTAAAAGTATTCTTTTGTTAGTATTTTCCATATTTTAATTTATTAATGGTATTTTTATTATAAAGGTGCTACCTTTTCCTTTTTCGCTTTCAACATATACTTGTCCATTGTGGTCCTCCACGATTCTTTTTACATATGCGAGACCTAAACCATGTCCTTTAACATTATGCAGATCTCCTGTATGTTCTCTGTAAAATTTCTCAAATACTCGTTTCTGAGCTATCTTACTCATTCCTAATCCATGATCTTTGACTTTAATCAGGATCATGTCTTTTATATTTTCGGTAAAAATTTCAATTTTAGGCGCATCCGGAGAATACTTAATTGCATTTTCCAAAATATTAACCAGAACATTTGTAAAGTGTACTTCATTTATAAGTGAAGTTGTTCTTGCTGCATTAAAATGCTTTACTACAGTTCCCTGTTTGTCTTCTAAAATTAAATTTACATGTTCAATAGCATCATCAATAATGTCGTGAATTACGGTAGGTTCTTTTGTAATGTCAAGTTCTCTTTTTTCTAATTTAGAAATTCTAAGAACATTCTCGACCTGAGCATGCATTCTTTTGTTTTCGTCTCTTATCATTTGAAGATAGCGATAAACTTTTTCTTTATCTTCAATTATTTTGGGGTTTCTGATGGCATCCAGTGCCAAATTTATTGTTGCGATTGGGGTTTTAAACTCATGCGTCATATTATTTATAAAATCAGTCTTGATTTCAGAAATATGTTTTTGACGTAATAATTGATTTAACGCACTTGTATAGGCAACTATTATAATTAATGTAAAAACTATTGATAATATGGTGATACTCAATAATTCTGACAATAAAAATTTCTTTTTGTGAGGAAATGTAATATACAAATCATAAGCACTATTTCCTTCATTATCAGTAAAAATTGGAACCTGATAGCTTGCATCTTTATCATAATGAAAACCTTCAGATTTTATTTTTGTGGCCAGACCGTTATTCAGAACCCCAAATTCAAACTTGGTTTTAACACCATATTCTTCCAATTCTTTTTTCAGAAGCGATTTTAGTTTAGCTGCCGAAATTCTTTCATCCAGCGGTCTAACACCTGCAATATCTTTCAGGGTGATTTCCTGTTGTATTTTATTTAAAATATCAAGACTTCCTGATTTCTCAATTTTCAGATCGGGTATTAAACTCTGTCCCAGCTGATTGTTATCAATCCCATTGTTGTTATTGTAAACTTCAGTTACACGCTTTGAACTGAAACTCTTAAAACGCTCACTGCTGAATTTTTTATTAAACAGTTCACCTGTTATATCATAATCTTCAGACGTTAAGGTGTTGGAATAAACAATGGTTTTATTAGTCTTTTTATTTCTTTGAACAAATAATACTTCAAGAAGGTCTTCCTTTTTAGGTGTTTTCCCTATACTGTCCTTAAGCTTGTTTGCTTTATCAGCATAAAAATATAATTCTTGCTTTTCAAGCTTATCAGCTACATTTCCAATAACTTGAGTAACGTGGTATTTAAACTGTTCATCGTTGTTTTTGAACGATGAATTGAACCAATAAACTTGTACCAGAATGATCCCTATTAAGGATAAACTCATCAGTAAAACAAGTATTCTAAAAAATAATTTATTCATCGAAACAAAATTAATATTTTAACAATATACTAAATAATACATTAACCAAATATTAACATTTAAGACTGATTTTGTTTTATTTTCAAAATTTTAAGAATTTTAACAACATCTTCTTCAGCAATTTTAAGATTACTGTTATTAATAACAAAATTGCTTAAAGAAATTCGTTTTTCGTCATCCCACTGCATTTTCATTCGGTTTAACACGTTTTCTCTTGTTGTATTATCACGTTTTAAAACTCTTTCAATTCTTATTTCTATAGGTGCTGTAACCGTCACAATATAATCGCATTCTATATATCGGCCGCTTTCAAATAAAATAGCCGACTCGTAAATTACAAATTCATATTCCTGATGCTGCGAAAGCCATAATTCAAAATCTCTCTTTACGGCAGGATGCACAATCGAATTCAGTTTTGCAAGTTTATCAGCATTATTAAATACAATTTCAGCCAATTTAGGTCTGTTTAAAACATCATTATCAAAGAGCGATTCTCCAAAAGTCAGTTTAACTTCGTTTATAATTTCAGCGGACTGCATTACTTTTTTTGCTCCGTCATCTGCTATATAAACAGGAACTCCGTTTTGTTTAAAAAAACCTGCTATTGTTGTTTTTCCGCTTCCTATTCCGCCGGTCAGACCGATAACTTTTGTCATATTATATTTTAAAAAACATACGAGGAAAAGCTTCTTGTGGTTTTTTCTTTAATAAAATAACTTTTACAAAAGATTCTAAAAAACCTGTCCCGTAACCATAAAATTGTTTCCACACCGCTATTACAGATAAAAACCCAATCTTGATACTTTTATTCTGAATACTGGATGTAAGAAAAATTACAACGAAATATACGAAATATAATTGTAATAAAACATCAATATTAAAAATTAATAGTAAAACAGCTAATAATAACCCCAGAATAAATGCCGTTGGAAAGAAAAAAGTAAGCTTATTATGTTCTGGATACCAACTGTTTAATATAGGTCTTGCAATCCCGAATTTTTTTACCTGAATCGAGAATTTTTCCCAGTCAATCCTGCGTTTATGATACACATACGCCTCAGAAAACAGTCTTGTTTCAAAGCCCAGGTTCCACAAACGGATAGATAAATCAGGGTCTTCGCCGGGATGTATGTTGCCAAATCCTTTTGAAACCTCAAAAGCTTTTTTTGAAATTCCCATATTGAAACTTCTTGGCTGAAACTTATTGATTTTTTCTGAACCGCCCCGAATTCCGCCGGTTGTTAAAAATGAAGTCATTGCAAAATTAATTGCCTTTTGGATATTTGAAAAACTTTTAAGAGCCTTGTCAGGACCGCCGAAACAGTCCACATATTTTTCATTAAGCGCTTTTCTTACTTCTGTTAAATAATTTGGAGGTATAATACAGTCAGAATCGAAAATGATAAAATAATCACCTCTCGCCTTCTGCATTCCAAAGTTTCTTGAATCACCAGGCCCTGAATTTGGTTTTACGTAATATGAAATATTCAATTTACCCTGATAATTCATTACAACATCTTTACAGGGAACTGTTGAACCATCTTCAACCAGAACAATTTCAAAAGGTTCATCGTAATCTGATTTTACAAGACTTTCTAATAGTTCATCAACTTCATCGGGACGATTATACACGGGTATAATTAAAGAAAAGATCATAATAGGTATACTGATTTAATGGTATATTTTTAATGTGAAAAAATTTTAACAAAGATAGAGTATATTCCATAAAAAAACCATCAACTTTTGGGTTGATGGTTCTTTGTCTGTAAAAATTTATTTTTACTTGATACTTTCGATATTTACTACTTCGTTTGTGTCTGCCTGATAATCTACTCCAGCAAATTCAAATCCGAATAAATTAAGGAAATCATTTCTGTAACCTGCTAAATCTCCAATAGATGGCAATGTTTCAGTTGTAGCTTCTTTCCAAAGTTCAGCCACTTTTGCCTGAACATCTTCGCGCATTTCCCAGTCGTCGATTCTGATTCTTCCTTTCTCGTCAACAGGAACATCTGTTCCGTTGTATAATCTGTCCTGAAATAAACGCTGAATCTGCTCGATACATCCTTCATGAATTCCTTCTTCTTTCATTATTTTATATAAAAGAGAGATATATAATGGAATAACCGGAATTGCAGAACTCGCCTGAGTAACCAAAGCTTTGTTTACAGAAACATAAGCTTTTCCGCCAATTGACTGTAAGCTGTCAGAAATTGTAAAAGCAGTAGCTTCTAAGTGGTCTTTTGCGCGACCAATTGTTCCTTTACGGTAAACCGCTTCTGTTAATTCTGGTCCTATATATGAATACGCGATTGTAGTTGCGCCTTCTGCTAATAAATTTTCATTTTTTAAAGCTTCGATCCACATTGCCCAGTCTTCACCTCCCATTACTGCTACTGTGTTTTCAATATCTTCCTCATTTGCAGGAGCGATAGAAACTTCAGAAACATTTCCTGTATGAAAATCAACTGTTTTGTTTGTAAAAGTCTGTCCAATTGGTTTTAAAACAGAACGGTGCGTAACTCCTGTATTAGGATTTGTACGAACCGGCGATGCCAAACTGTAGATTACAAGATCTACCTGCCCTAAATCTGCTTTAATTAAATCTAAAGTTTCTCTTTTAATTTCATTTGAAAAAGCATCTCCATTGATACTTTTTGCATACAAACCTGCTTTATGAGCTTCTTTTTCAAAAGCAGCAGAGTTATACCATCCCGGAGAAGCTGTTTTACCTTCCAATGGCGGTTTTTCAAAAAATACACCAATAGTAGCGGCATCAGATCCAAAAGCGCTTGTAATTCTTGAAGCTAATCCGAAACCTGTTGAAGCACCAATTACTAATACTTTTTTTGCTCCGGCAATTGCGCCTTTAGATTTTACATATTCAATTTGATTCTTAACATTTTGCTCGCAGCCTGTAGGATGTGCTGTCAAACAAATAAATCCTCTCATTCTAGGTTCTATAATCATCTTTTGTAATTATTTTTTTGTATTTATTTGAATTTTAGTTTTAATTTTTCAAAAATAGACATTTTATCTTTAACCCTTTTCATGTTTGCATTCATATTGTCTATAAAATTTGAAGCCAGTGCATTTTTTTGCGCCGTTTTATAATATTTATAAGCAGCAATATAATCGTGCTCACATTCAGCTATCCTCCCTAATTCACTGTTATATGAAGAGTTATCTGCATTTTCTAAATTTTCAAATGTAAACTGAATATGCTTTTTTGCTTCATCATATCTTCCTAAATCTACCAGCAAATAAGTATAATTTAAATAAGGAGCATTGTATTTTGGATCAAATTTCATTGCAAGTTTGTAATGAAAAATACCTTTATCGTAATTATTCAGTTTATAATAATAAATCCATCCTAGATGATTATGTGCTTTTCCAAAATCAGGATACTGAGACAGGATTTCTTCAAGCATTTCTTTCCCGTCTGCTATATTTCCATCTGCAATTAATGAATCTGCTTTAATAAACTGATTTTCGTAATAACTTAAACTTTCCATTATGGCTTTTAATTAAGTAATTCTTTTGCATGATTAAGTGCCGAATCAGAAATATTGGCTCCTGATAACATTTGTGCAATTTCAAGGATTCTCTCATCCTGACCCAGAAGTTTTAATTCTGACTGTGTATCGTTATCGACAGTAGATTTAGAAACTCTAAAATGAGAGTCGCCTTTTGCCGCGATCTGAGGTAAATGTGTAATGGCAAAAATCTGCATTTTTGTGCTCATTTCTTTCATTATCTCTCCCATTCTAATCGCAATTTCACCCGAAACTCCTGTATCGATCTCATCAAAAATCAGGGTTGGTAATTTTGAATATTGCGCTAAAATCGCTTTAACTGCAAGCATAATACGAGACATTTCTCCTCCTGAAGCTACTTTTTTCAATAACCCGAAATCGCTTCCTTTGTTAGCAGAGAATAAAAACTGTAATTCGTCTTTTCCGTTCTGGAAATACGTTTCAGACGGCAGAAGTTCCATATTGAAACGAGCATTCGGCATACCCAGTTTTTCTAAAATAGAGATTAATTTATCTGATAAAACCGGAATTGCTTTAATCCTGCTTTCGTGAATCAAACCGGCAAGAGTATTCAGTTCGGTTTCTTTTTCCTCGATTGATTTCGATAATGTTTCGATTTCCTCATCAATATTATCAAGTTCAAGAAGCGTATTTCCTAAATCGGCCTGAATTTGAAGCAGTTCATCCACAGAGTCAACGTGGTGTTTTTTCTGTAAATTAAAAATCAACTGTAGTTTTTGACTTATTGCCTGCAGCTGTTCAGGGTCGTTTAATAATTTTTCCGAAGAACTTTGAAGTTCTTTTGAAATATCATCAAATTCAATTGACAAACTAGTTATTCTTTCTGACAAACCCTGGTATTCTACAGCAAACGGAGCAATTTTCTGTATGGCTGTTTTAATTTCATTAAGATTATGAAATACGCCAAATTGTTCTTCATTTGCGATTGCAAGCGATTTATCTAATGCTTCTTTTATTATTTCGACATTATTCAGTTTTTCAAAATCAGCTTCAAGCTCTGCCTGTTCTCCTGATTTTAATTTTGCCGAAACTAATTCGTTTAACAAATACGTATTGTATTCCAGTTCTTTTCCGGAATCACTTTGTTTTTTAAGAAGTGTGTTTAATTTTGTTTTTTCCGATCTGTATACTTTTAGCAGTTTTTGATAATCTGAAATTATTTCTGAATTATCCGAAATAGCATCAATTATTTTAAACTGTACACTTTCATCTGATAATTCCTGTGTTTGCTGCTGCGAATGGATATCTATTAAAAACAAACTTAAGTCCTGCAGTTCCTGAAGATTTACCGGACTGTCGTTTATAAAAGCACGTGATTTTCCCGAAGGGAGAATTTCACGTCTTATGATTGTTTCATCTTCATAATCGAGATCATTAGTCTGAAAAAATTCTTTAAGGTTGTATTTAGAAATATCAAACTGAGCTTCGATCACACATTTTTCTTCTTTGTTTTTTAACGAAGTAAGGTCAGCTCTTTTTCCTAAAACCAAACCAATTGCACCTAAGATAATAGATTTACCAGCGCCTGTTTCACCTGTAATTATTGAGAAACCTTTTGAAAAATTTATAGTCAGTTTTTCAATCAGAGCATAATTTTTAATAGACAGTGAAGTGATCATATAGGATTATAAAATATGGGGTTATGAAGGAGGCCAAAAATAAGATATTAAAACTTAATTTGTGACCATTTTGCATTATTTAAAGGCGAAACTTTATTTAGAACATCCGTCAAGTCTGTAATAGGAATACTTGGTCCGCCGGAAAAAATAGAAACAATTTCATCTGACTTTGCATCAAAGAATATTCTGGACAGAAAAGAGTTTGGCCTGACAGAATTTACTTTCCCGATAAGTACTACAGAAGATTTTATTTTTTCTTTTGCTGCTTTTAAATCTGAACTCATCAAATCTAAACCTGAATGATACAGGAAATTAGTCTGACGCAGATCGCTGAATGTTGGAGAAAGCATATCCGTAATAAGGTAATAACGGTTTTGAAGTCCGTCTGACTGACTCCAGCCTTTATACCCGCCCTGTTGTGCTACACTTGCAATATTCTGAGCGGTTTCGAAATACTGGCTTCCGCCTTCCAATTGAAACGTATCAGCATCCAGCCCAAGAATCATATAGCTGTAAAAAGAAACAACAGATACTAAATTGGATTCAAATACGGTTGGGTTATATAACAAAGGTTCATATTCTGTGTATCTGAAATTGAAATCTTTATCATTAAAATTTAAAACCGGCGAAGAATACGTAGAATTAAATATCAACCTCGAAGACTGCACCTGAATAGTTCCCGTAAACTGATCTGAACTGTACGACGACAAAGTAATATACATCGAACAATTAATTCGTTCGTTTTGTTTTAAAGAAGATCCTGTCCAGTCTGTTTTATTTACAAATTCAGACAATGAAGTCTGAAGCGTTTTAAAAATCTGCTGGTTTGCATTCGGCAGACGGTCAGTATTAATTGTAACAGTACAATTTAACTGCTGTGCTTTTGTTAAGCCGGAAACAAGAAACATTAAAAGAATAATTATTTTATTCATACAACTAATAGTATTTAATCAGCATAAAATAGTATTCTATTTCTGCTTATTGAAAATCTCTTAAATCAGGGTTTTGCAAAATGTTCAATCACCTTATTTAAAATGTCTACTGCTACTGATTCTTTTGATTTTAATTCCATAGGTTCGATTTCAAATTTATCATCAATAAACGTTACTTTATTGGTTTCTTTCTTAAAACCTGCACCCTCATCTTGTAAGGAATTTAAAACAATCAAATCTAAGTTTTTTTTCTGGATTTTCAACTTAGCATTTTCAATTTCATTTTCAGTCTCTAAAGCAAAGCCTATTAAAAACTGTTTTTCTTTTATAGCTCCTAAAGAAGATAAAATATCTTTTGTTTTTTCAAGTTCAATAGTAAATTCGTCTGAATTTTTCTTAATCTTCTGTAAAGCAACTTCTTTAGGTCTGTAATCTGCTACGGCTGCAGCGGCAATTGCTGCGTCTGTGTTGTTAAAATATTCATGGCAAGCATTGTACATTTCCTGTGCAGATACTACATTAACAACTTTAATAGACGAATTTTTAACTTTTAAGTGTGTTGGTCCTGAAACCAAAATAACCTCAGCCCCCAGATCTGCTGCCTGATTTGCAATATCAAATCCCATTTTTCCAGAAGAGTGATTTCCTATAAAACGTACGGGATCTATCGCTTCGTATGTCGGGCCGGCTGTAATTAGTATTTTTTTTCCTTTTAAAGGCAGTTTGCTTTCTAAATCAGCTTCAAGAAAAGCGATTATATTTTCAGGTTCAGCCATTCGTCCTTCTCCGGACAAACCGCTGGCTAATTCTCCTTTTTCAGCCGGAATCATAATGTTTCCGAATTGTTTAAGAGAATTAAAACTTGAAATTGTAGAAGGGTGTTTATACATATCCAAATCCATAGCCGGTGCAAAATAAACCGGACATTTGGATGATAAGTATACCGCAATTAAAAGATTGTCGCAATTTCCTGACGCCATTTTAGACAAGGTATTAGCAGTTGCAGGAGCTACCAACATCAAATCAGCCCAAAGACCTAATTCGACATGGTTATTCCAGACAGCATCTTCATCGTCGTGGTTAAAGAAATTGGAATGTACAGGATTTTTGGATAACGTAGATAAGGTAAGCGGGGTTACAAAATCCTTAGAAGCAGGTGTCATGACCACCTGGACATGTGCACCTGCCTTTATAAAAAGTCGTACTAATGAGGCTGTTTTATAGGCTGCAATTCCACCGGAAACTCCCAGTAAAATTTTTTTCCCTTTTAAAACTGACATTATATACTATATTAAATTATTTATTTGAATTTCTGTGGTATGTTTTACCATCTAACCATTCCTGAACAGCTAAAGCATGTGGTTTTGGTAATTTTTCGTAAAATTTAGAAACTTCAATCTGCTCTTTATTTTCAAAAACTTCTTCAAGACTGTCATTATAAGTAGCAAACTCCTCTAATTTCTCAGTTAATTCTTTTTTAATTTCAGAATTAATTTGATTTGCTCTTTTAGCCATAATGGTAATTGCCTCATACACATTTCCTGTTGGCTCTTCAATAACTGTTTTATTGTAAGTTATTGTGTTAACAGGAGCATTCGTCTTTTTTAAATCCATGACTTTATTTTATTTAGTAAATTTTTGTAAATCTGTTTCAACTCTGGCATTCATTTCTTCTGCCTGTTTTTTGTATTTCGTATCGCTTTTAAATTTCAGCAGGTTAGCATAAGCTGTCTGAGCAACATGTAAACGTTCTTCCATTTTTGCAGGAACGCTGTTTATGGCCAGCTTGTATGCTGAATCGTATTTATAAAACAACGCATCTTCTTTGTATGGTGTTCCAGGAAAATCTGCAATAAAATTATCAAATGCCACTAAAGCCGATTTAAAATCAGAAATTGTATTGTAGCCTTTAGCATTCTCGTATGCTTTTTTCTCTAATTTTCCATTTAAGATTTTTACAGTCTCATTTGCCTGAGCCATGTATTCTGAGTTTGGATAATTATCAATAAAAGTCTGCAGTTTTTCTAAAGCTTTTACAGTATCTGACTGATCCAGACTGTAAACCGGAGCCAATTTTGAATAACTGTACGCACCTAAAAAGGCTGCTTCCTGAACTTTTTCGCTTCGAGGGTATCCTGAAACAAAGCTTTCAAACTGATAGCCTGCTAAATAATACTGATGTGTTTTGTAATAAGACTGAGAAAACATGTAAAACAGCTTTTCTGCCTGAGGCTTACCTCTGTAAGAAGGAGCCAATTGTTCAAAAAGACGAATCGCTTTTGAGTATCTTCCTGCTTCATACATTTTTGTCGCCACTTCGAACTTCGCCGCAACATCTTCATTTTTTAATGCTTTTTGATACTCACTACAAGAACAAAAAAGGGCAACAATAATTAATAGAGATACTATTTTTTTCATTTTCTTACTTTATATTTAAGATTTCTTAGACTTATACCAAAGAAAAATAGCCCCGAAGTTCCGGTGGCAAATTTAGGTATTAATTTAGCGACTGCAAAATAATTTTTTAGTATATTAAAATACTAACACTTTAACAATTATTTAATGCTGTTTTTCACAAAGTCATTTAATCTTTCGGCCAAAGAATCGTCTACAGAAACTAACGGAAGTCGGACTGTGTTTTCAGCAATGTTCATTGCCTGAAAAACGTGCTTGATTCCCGCAGGATTTCCCTGTTCGAAAATCATATCAATACAGTCTGCTAAAAAGTAATGATTCTTAAATGCTTCTGCCGCTTTTTTATTAAGCCCTAAACGAATCATTTCTGAAAATTCTTTTGGGTAACCTTGTCCAATAACCGAGATTACTCCTGCCCCGCCAGCTAAAACAATTGGAAGTGCAATCATATCATCTCCTGAAATAACAAGGAAATCTTTTGGCGCATCTTTAATAAGTTTTAAAGCTTGTGCCATATCGCCTGCCGCTTCTTTAATTGCAACTACATTATCAAAATCATTTGCCAGACGAATTACTGTTGAAGGAAGCATGTTGCTTGAAGTTCTTCCCGGAACATTATATAGGATTACCGGTACTGGAGAAGCTTCTGCAATTGCTTTGAAGTGCTGGTAAATTCCTTCCTGTGTTGGTTTATTGTAATAAGGTGATACAGACAAAATAGCTTCAAATGCAGAAAAATCTCTTGTTTTTAATTCTTCAACAATCTGCATGGTATTATTTCCGCCAACTCCAAGAACAAGAGGAAGCCTTCCTTTATTTACATCTATTACTGTATTGATAACTAATTCTTTCTCTTCTTGTGTAAGGGTTGCATTTTCTGCTGTTGTTCCCATAACCACAAGATACTCTACTCCTCCATCAATTGAGAAATTAACGATGCGCTGTAAGGCTTCAATATCTACTGAAAAGTCTTTTTTAAAAGGAGTTACAAGCGCAACACCAGTTCCTATTAATGATTGCATATTTTGAATTATAATATTATTTTATACTTTTTAAATACCTAAACAATTCCGAAATGAAAAGTTTATATTCTGCCATAGATGTGTTTATCATCCATCGGTTTAATCTTTCATCAACAGATGAAAACCCAACTTTGAATTTCGCTTTTGATTTGCTGGTTATCATCATTAAAATAGTGTTTTCAATGTTGTAATAACTAATCAAAAGATCAAATTCTGTATCTGCAAATTCATTTAAAAAAACTTCTGTAATCTGCCCTCTCCAGTTGATATGTCTTTTACTAAAAGTAGGTCTTGAATACGTTTTTTTCTTTTTGAATCTGCTTCTGTATGCAGCTATTTTAATATTCTCCTGAGAAATTCCATTTAAAACAAGTTCCCGGATCAATTCCTTTGATTCGCGAAATTTGCTTTCGTCTATCAATAAACCAACAGTTTGCACATTACTTGTAAAAACTTCCTTTTTGAAAATACGCAAGTTATTTTTTAATGATTTTTTTACAAAAAACTCCTTTATATAATTCAAAAACATAGTACTTTTACAAATTACAAAATTAATTATTTAAGCCGCATTTAAAATGGTAAAACTAAAAAAGTATAACCGATTTTTAAAACTTTTTGTTATATTCTTAACAGTTATTTCAATCTCTTCCTGCAGCCCTAAGGCATACAATGTAACAAAAATAGAAGGAAAACAAATTCCGGTAACCGAAAAAAATACCGAAACTCCTGAAATAGAAAATTTTATCAAGCCTTATCGCGATCATATAAATAAAGATTTAGACAGTGTTCTGGCTTACTGCCCTGAAACGTTGGACAAAAGTACAGGTAAATGGCAGACTACAATAGGAAATCTAATGGCAGATATCATTATAAAGCGCGGTAATACTGTTTTTAAAGCTCGTGAAAATAAAGATATTGATATATGCTTTTTAAATCATGGCGGTATCAGGGCTATCCTGCCTAAAGGAAATGTTACAACACGATCTGCTTATGAAATCATGCCTTTTGAAAACAATCTTGTTGTTCTCGAATTAAAAGGTGAACAGATTAAAGAAATTACAACTTATATTATTAAGGAGAAAAAACCGCATCCTTTAGCGGGAATGACTTTTATTATTGCAAAAGATAATACAGCCAAGAATATCCTTGTACAGGGAAAACCTCTGGACGTTAATAAAACCTATTACGTCGCCACAAATGATTATCTGGCAAACGGAGGCGACAGCATGACTTTTTTCGCAAAAAATACAAAGAAATTTGATTTGAATTATAAACTTCGAAATGTACTGATTGATTATTTTAAAGAAGTAGATACTATTCCGGTTCCGAGGGATATTAGAATTACAGAAGAATAAAAAAGACATTTCGAACAAAACAAAAACGAGAAGCGTTTACGCAAAAAATATAGAAAATGAAAAGAAGAGAATTTATCGAGAAAACTGCTGCCAGTACTGCTTTATTAAGCCTTGGATTATCTTTGAGCAGTTTTGAAACCAACGATATTAAACACTTAACTGTTCTTCATACAAACGATGTACACAGTCATATTGATCCTTTTCCTGCTGATGATCCCCGTAATCCAAATAAAGGAGGGATTTCGCGCCGTGCTGCTCTTATAGAAACAATTCGCCGCGAAAATCCTAATGTGCTTTTACTTGATGCCGGTGATATTTTTCAGGGAACTCCTTATTTTAATTATTATGGCGGCGAGCTTGAATTTAAATTAATGAGCATGATGAAATATGATGCCTCTACAATTGGAAACCATGATTTTGACAATGGTCTGGATGGATTGTATGCACAAATGCCTCATGCCACTTTTGAGTTTATTAACTCAAACTATAATTTTAAAAATACGGTTATGAACGGTCTCGTAAAACCGTATAAAATCTTCAATAAAAACGGCATTAAAGTGGGGGTTTTTGGTGTAGGAATTGAGCTTCAGGGTTTAGTTGACAAACAATTATACAAGGAAACAGTATATAATAATCCGGTCGAAATTGCGCAGGATATGACGCAGTTATTAAAAAATCAGGAGAAATGCGATTTGGTTATCTGTCTTTCGCACCTTGGTTACAAATATAAGGATGATGAAAACAAGATTTCTGACTTAAAATTTGCCGCACTTACACAAGATATTGATTTAATCATTGGCGGTCATACACATACTTTTCTTGACAAACCTACTGTTATAAAAAACAAAGCCGGTGTTGATGTACTGGTAAATCAGGTAGGGTGTTACGGAATCAATTTAGGCCGTATCGATTTTTATTTTGATAAAGATAAAGCACACACAAATCAGTCGAGATCTATTATTGTATAGTACTTTTTCTCTTTTTCTTTGCTTTTTCAAGAAAATATTTGGTCATAAAAAAATAAGCCATAATCTGGGTGCTGTCTCTGATTAGTATTAAAACGACCGAATAGGAAAAATATTCATCGAAAATATAAAAGATATCCGAGAAGATGTAGCTTATTGCCATCAGCGACATCAAAAGCGTTATGTAACTTCCTCTTGTAATATAACTTACAAAAGAGAAGTAACTCAATGCGCTTAATACAATGCCGTAAGCAATATAAATAAATTTGAATTCTTCCAGGTTGTCGAGTTTCATTCCTAATACAGATATCAGCAGGTACACAATAAACAGTATTACGATTGCGACAGGCAGGATATCTTTTTTCCTGAGTTTTATTTTTTGATGTTCAAATAAAAAGAGTTTGAGTATTAATGAGTAAACAATTAGAAAAGAGATCACGGCTCCAATTTCGGAAATTTCGATATCCATTAAATCGAAGACGTGGCCTATAAAGCAGAATAAAAAAATTAAACCTTCTATTTTCCTGATTTTAAATTCCCTGCTGATTAAAAAGTAAATAAATATGGCGGGCAGGACGACTGCTTTTGCATAAGTAGCCAGAAAATCTTGTTCTGTACAATCGAAAATAATTGTACACAGCAGGGCTGAAAAAAATAAAATCAACGAGGGTTTATTCGCTTTCATTCAGTTTCGTGATAAATTCTTCTTCCGATAATATTGGAATATTTAATTTATTTGCTTTTTCTAATTTAGCCGGCCCCATATTGTCGCCTGCTACTACAAAATCTGTTTTTGCCGAAATTGAACTTCCTACTTTACCTCCGTTGTCCTCAATGGTCTTTTTAAGTTCGTCTCTTGAGAACTGAGCAAAAACTCCGGATACGACAAATGTTTTTCCCAAGAATTTTTCTGTAGCATCTGGATTGATTCTTTCTAAAATTTCAAACTGAATGCCATAACTTTTCAGACGTTCTATGATGGTTTTATTTTCTTCGTTTTCAAAGAATTCAACAACACTTCTTGCGATTCTTTCTCCAATTTCATCTACTAAAATTAAATCCATTAGAGTTGCCTGGCTTAAAGCGTCGATATTTTTATAATGTTTCGCTAATTTTTTGGCTACGGTTTCGCCTACAAAACGAATTCCGAGTGCAAACAATACACTTTCAAAAGGAATTTCTTTCGATTTTTGGACGCCGTTTACTAAGTTTTCAGCTGATTTTTGTGCCATTCTTTCCAACGGCAGGATGTTTTCGACTTTCAATTCGTATAAATCGGCATAATTGTGTACTAAGCCGTTATTGAAAAGCAGAGCCACTGTTTCGCCTCCCAGTCCTTCAATATCCATTGCTTTTCTTGAAATGTAATGCTGGATTCGACCGATAATCTGCGGTGGACAGCCATAAAAGTTAGGACAATAATGATTGGCCTCTCCTGCATTTCTGACTAATTCAGTCTCACATTCAGGGCAATGTGTAATGTATTTTGTAACTTCTGAATTTTCTGGGCGTTTTTCTAAATCTACAGCAATAATCTTCGGAATAATCTCTCCTCCTTTTTCTACAAAAACGGTATCATTTATTCTGATGTCAAGCTTTTCGATTTGATCAGCATTATGAAGTGAAGCTCTTTTTACAATAGTTCCTGCCAATTGTACAGCTTCTAAATTCGCTACGGGAGTAATCGCTCCTGTACGTCCAACCTGATAAGAGATTGATTTTAAAACAGTAGAAACTTGTTCTGACTTAAATTTATAAGCAATCGCCCAGCGAGGGGATTTGGCTGTATATCCTAATTCTTCCTGAGAATGAATGCTGTTTACTTTTATAACAACACCATCTGTTTCATACGGTAATTTATGGCGGTGTACATCCCAATAATCAATAAATTCAAAAACTTCCTGCATGCTGTTAACCAATTTGGCTTCTGCAGGTACTTTGAATCCCCATTTTCTGGCAGATTCCAAGCCTTCATATTGGGTTTTAAATGGCAGATTGGTTCCTGCAACGGTATACAATAAACATTCGAGCGGACGTTTGGCAACCTCGGCACTATCCTGCAGCTTTAAACTTCCTGATGCTGTGTTTCTTGGGTTTGAATACGGTGTTTCTCCAATTTCAATTAATTCCTGATTCATTTTTTCGAAACCGGCATACGGCAGAATAATTTCACCTCGTATATCGAATCTTTCCGGAAAATCACCTTTTAGACGTAACGGAACTGATTTTATGGTTTTAATATTGTTTGTTACTTCATCTCCCTGAAATCCGTCGCCGCGTGTCAGGGCCTGAACCAGTTTTCCGTTTTCGTATGAAATACTGATGGAAGCTCCGTCGTATTTTAGTTCACAGGTGTATTGAAGACTTATATTTCCAAGAACACGCTGTAAACGGTTTTCCCAGTCAATTAAATCTTCTTTTGAATAGGAATTATCAAGCGAATACATTCGGAACTGATGTGCTATGGTTTTAAAGTTTTTGGTTACTGTACCTCCTACACGTTGTGTTGGAGAATCTTCATCAAAAAATTCGGGATGTTTGTTTTCTAATTCCTGAAGTTCTTTTAGTTTAATATCAAAATCGTAATCAGAAATTGTGGCGTTATCTAAAACATAATAATTGTAATTGTGCTGATTTAGTTCATCTCGTAATGCCTGAATGGTTTCTTGAATATTCATAAGATAGTAAAATAATGGGTATTGCTGTTTTAATTAACGAATCTCAAAAATAGGCTATTTTTACTTAAAAAATAATACTGCTGCAAAGTTTTGTAAAAATCAAAAATCAGGCAGTAAAAGCATACTGCCTGATTTTCTCCTTGTCCATTATTCTTAAAAAGAATTTAAAAAAACCAACTTCCAAATGGTTTCTACGTTCTATATTTTCATGTTGATTATCAAAATCTTAACATGCAAATATAGTACTATTTTTGAATAATGATAAAGTCAGAGCGTCTGTTTAATAAATGTTCTTCTTCAGTACATTTCACTCCGTTTTTGCATTTATTGATTAAGCGGCTTTCACCGTAACCAATGGCACTTTCGATTCTTGAAGCATCGATTCCTTGTGACACAATATAGTCTCTGGTTGATTTTGCTCTGTTATCAGAAAGTTTTAAGTTGTATGAATCTTTTCCGCGGGAATCTGTATGTGATTCTATTTTAATGCGAATGTTGGGAAACTTCTGCATAATGAAGACCACTTTTGTCAATTCTTCTACAGCCAGAGGTGTAATGTCGTATTTGTCGTAATCAAAGTAAATTGGTTTAACATCAACCATTTCTACGCCTTTCTTTTTCACCACTAAATCATCGTAATTGCTTAGTTCGAAATTTACATTAGGAATTTCGCGTTCGTTTTCTTTTGTAGTTTCGACTGTTCTTTCGTCACTGCTGTAGTTTGGTTTGGCCGCAATCATATTGACCACTTTATTACACGGCACTGTAATGGCATATTTCCCTTCGTAATTAGTTTTGGTTTCGCCTAATACTTCTTTAAAAGAGTTGTAAGCCATAATAGTAACATCTGTTAAAGGCAGTTTGGTTTTTCTGTCAACAGCCATTCCTGATATGTTTTGGTTACAAACCGGTTTTCCTTTGGTAAAAGCGTAGATATCATCATCTCCTTTACCTCCTGCCCTGTTTGATGAAATGTAGCCGTAACTTTCTGTCTTGTCTACTATATAAGCAAAATCATCTTTGTTGCTGTTTATAGGAGCGCCTAAATTGCGTGGAACGGTAAAATTTCCATCCGGCAGAAATTTACTTTCGTAAACATCTAAATCACCAAGGCCGTAATGTCCGTCTGAAGAAAAATAAAGTATTCCGTTTCTAAAAAATGGAAAAAGGTCATTACCAATTGTATTGATATTAGGTCCCAGATTTAAAGGAGAACTCATTGTACCATCATCTGAAATTTTCACAACATACAAATCGGTTTCACCAAAACCTCCCGGCATATCGGATGCAAAGAAAAGCCATTGTCCGTCATCGCTTAAGCAAGGATGTCCTACCGAATAATCTTCGCTGTTGAAGAAAACGCCCTGCGGATTTTCGAGTTTGTTATCGACAAGTGATCCTTTGATAATCTGGAAATTGTTGATTTTATTTCCGTCTAAAACCAGTTTGTTTTTCTTTACAATGTTCGTTGTATAATAGATCGTTTTTCCGCTTGCATCAAAAGTCGCTGTTGCTTCGTGGTATTTACTCATTACGTTGGGTAAAAATAACGTTTCGTTGAATAAACTCCCATCGGCAGGATTTCTTTCAGATAAATACAAATTCAGGAAAGGCTGGTTGTTCCATGTATACAGTTTTTCGCTGAATTTTGTTGTATCTCTCGCAGAAGTAAACACGATTTTTTCCTGAAAAAAGGCGGTTCCAAAATCAGATTTACTGGTATTGATATCCAGATTTTTAACCTGATACAAAGGTTTTGCTTTTGCCAGACTGTCCAGAATTTTTTTCTGGGCTACATAACGATTGATTTCTTTTTGGTCTCCTTTTTTATCGAGATATTCTTTTGTGATCTTATCTGCTTCATCATAATCCATGACTGCTTTCATAGTCTGAATATAACGCAGATAGTAAATGTCTGTTAAATTATTGCCTTGTACTTCGTAAAGTTTTCTATACCATTTTAATGCATTTCGTGCATCTGAAATAAAATAATACGAGTCGGCTGCATTTTTTAAAGTCTGTGCCGATGGATTCTTGATATTCTGCAGACATTCTTCGTATGCTTTTGAAGCATCTGTATAAGAGAAGTTTCTGAACAAAGCATCGGCTTTCTTTAAATTAGTCTTTTGAGCAAAACTAAACGTAATGCTCAAGACTAAACTCAGGATATATAATTTTTTCATACTTACAATTTTTAGAAGAATCGAGGAGATTTGATTTTATTCTGACCTTTATTGAACGTGTAGCGTAAAATGAATTCATGTGTACCATCATTATACTTGTTCAACTCGCTGATTGTGTAATCGAAAGCGTAGCCCAGATAAAAACTTGGTGATATTTGAAAACCTGCGAGTATACTTACCGAATCATCTGTACGGTATGATCCTCCAATGACAAACTTTTCAGCTATCATAAAATTCGCCGATACATCAGCAGTGAGCGGCGCACCGCTTACTGCTTTTACTAAAAATGCTGGTTTGAACTTTAAATTCGGGTTCAAATCAAAAACATATCCTCCCATCAAAAAATAATGTAAACGATCATAGTCTATAGATTCCTGAACATCATCATAATAATCGCTTCTGATAAAACTTGGAACCGAAAGACCTAAATAGAATTTCTCCGTATAGTAGTAAATACCTGCTCCAACAGCCAGTTTCATCTGGTTAGTAATATTCTGATTCAGCAGAACATCATTATTGTTGTAATATTTCCCTTTAGACCAGTCTATGTTTAACATTCTCGTTCCGGCTTTAAGACCAAATGCTAATCTTTTTTCATAGCCAAGAGGTACAGAATAAGAAAAGTTTCCGTCAAGATACAGCTCGTTTGAAGGACCTATTTTATCATTGACAACACTTAATCCTAAACCAATATTCTCGTTAGTAAGAGGCGAATGAATAGAAAACGATTGTGTTTCCGGCGCTCCTGAAATTCCTACCCATTGCGAACGATGCAAAAGAGTGGCTTCTAAAGTGCCGGTTGATCCGGCATAAGCCGGATTAACCGCCATTGTGTTATACATATACTGAGTATATTGGGGATCTTGTTGTGCACTGGCACATATTGTAATAAAAGAACATATTAAAATGAAATACGTTTCTAATGGTTTTATATATAGTTTCATAACGATACTTATTTAATTTAATTAATTAGATGATTAATAGAATGTTTTATCTCATGATAGATAACCATCCTTTTTTAACCGTTCCATCTCCAATGGTAATCACATAAAAATAAGTACCTGTTGGCAGCATGTCCCCTCTATTAACTACTCCGGATACATTTGCTGTTCCGTCCCAATCGTTTTCATAGTGTGCTTTGCTGTACACTAATGCACCATATCTATTAAAAACTTTTAATTCATTATTAGGATAAGATTCGATACAATCTATTCTGAATAAATCATTAGCTCCGTCATTGTTTGGCGTAAATTCGTTGTAAACTGTCAGACAAACCGGTTCAACAGATGCAGAAGCAGAATTGTTTGATTGATCTACATCTAACGGAGTTGAATTTTCGATTGTAACTACATTTAGATAGTTGCCGCTTGGCAGAACCTCTGCTACTATTGTTAATGTAACGCTTTGTCCTGCAGCTAATGTTGGAATTGTCCAAAGTTGTGTTGACTGATCGTAAGTACCTGCAGATGTGCCTGCACTTATTAACTGATAGCCGCTTGGCAGTAATTCGCTAACCAATACATCTTTGAAACCACCTTCGCCAACATTGTTTACTGTTATGGTAAAGGTCACATGATCGCCAAAATTAGGAGCCGGATTATCAACTACGTTCGTGATTGTTAAATCTGAACATGCTGCCACTGTTACATTTAATGATTTGGTAGTGGTTTCATTACAGTTGTTTACGTATGTAACCTGTATTGTTCCGGCACCAATATCTGACCATGAAATGGTTGCAGTTCCGTCTGAAGTTCCTCCTCCTGAAACAATTGTTCCATTAGTAACTGACCAAACATAATTTGATTTACCATTTGCTATTGAATAAGTCACTTCCTGGAAAACACAAGGAGTGTCGTCTGTAGTAGTAAGCTGCACTAAAGCATCATTTTCAAAAGCAATTGTAATACCCAGCCTTTCTGCACTTGCACAACCATTAGTTGTATTGTTAAGTGCACTTGCATAATAAGTTGTTGCTGTAAGCGGCGTATTTGCTGCTAACGGTGTTCCTCCTGTTGCTGCAGCATACCATACTACATTTGGTTCATTAACCAAAATATTGACAAGTGTTGGCAATGCTGACAAACAGAATGTCTGTGTTGTACTTGGTGCAGTTATAACACCCGGAGTATTTACACTTACTGCAACAGCCAGTCTAACCGGATTTTCACAATTAGTATTGCTTGCTATAACACCATAATAAGTTCTGGTTGTTAAAGCTGTCGTCGGAGCAATTGGAGTTCCACCTGTTGCTGTACTGTACCAAATTACGTTTGCCTGGTTTACCTGAATATTCGCTACCGCTGGATTAGATGTAGAACAGAAATCCTGAGTAGTATCTGTAGTTGTTGGCGTTGGACTTGGATCTTCTACCGTAACAATTACCTGTAAACGAGTTGTGCTTTCACATCCTGAAACAGGATCTACGATGTTTCCGTAGTAAGTTCCTGATGTTAATGCTGTAGTTGGCGCTATCGCAGTTCCGCCAGTTGCTGTTGCAAACCAAATCACATTAGCTTCGTTAACCTGAATACTGGCTATCGTTGGGTTACTGCCAGAGCAGAAACTTTGTGATGTATTGGCAGTTGTTGGATTCGTTGTATTTCCAACTGTTACTGCTACCAGTAATCTAACATTGCTTTCGCAGCCCGTTACCGGATTTTTGATTGCTCCATAATAATTACCATTTACTAATGCTGTCGCTGCTGGAATCGCTGTTCCGCCTGTTGCAGCTGTATACCATACTACATTTGCTTCATTTACCTGAATGTTCGCAACTGTTGGATTAGTTCCTGAACAGAATGTTTGTGTAGCATCATTTGTAGTTGGCGTCGCAGGATTAGTTACTGTAACTGTAACTAACAATCTTGCATTACTTTCACATCCTGCAGCATTTCTAATTGCTGCATAATAAGGACCGTTTGCTAATGCTGTTGTGGCTGGAATCGCTGTTCCGCCTGTAGCAGCTGCGTACCAAACGATTGTGCCTGTCGCAGGTGTGTTTACCTGGATATCGGCAACTGTAGGCGAATCAACCAAACAGAAGTCTTGTGTCGCATCTGCTGTGGTTGGTGTGCCAGGATCGCTTACCGTTACGGCAACTTCTAATCTTACATTGCTTTCACAGTTTGTAATTGGATCTAAGATTGAGGCAAAATAACTTCCTGTAGCTAGTGCAGTTGTAGCTGGAACCGCTGTTCCGCCTGTGGCAGCTGCATACCAAACGATTGTGCCTGATGCAGGTGTGTTTACCTGAATGTCGGCAACTGTTGGTGCATCCACTAAACAAAAGTCTTGCGTTGTATCTGCTGTGGTCGGTGTGCCAGGATCGCTTACCGTTACTTCAACTTGTAATCTAACTGAACTTTCACAGTTGGTTGCAGGATCTAAAATTGAAGCGAAGTAGTTTCCTGTAGCTAAAGCGGTTGTGGCTGGAATCGCTGTTCCGCCTGTCGCTGCTGTGTACCAAACTATTGAGCCTGTTGCAGGAGCATTCACCTGAATATTCGCAACTGTCGGAGCATCAACTAAACAGAATGCCTGAGTGGTATCTGCTGTTGTCGGAGTGCCCGGATCGCTTACCGTTACTTCAACTTGTAATCTAACTGAACTTTCACAGTTGGTCGTTGTATTTAAAATTGACGCAAAGTATAAACCATTTGTTAATGCTGTTGTAGATGGAATCGCTGTTCCGCCTGTAGCTGCTGTGTACCAAACAATTGTGCCCGTTGCAGGAGCGTTTACCTGAATATCGGCAACTGTAGGCGAATCAACCAAACAGAAGTCTTGTGTCGCATCTGCTGTAGTTGGTGTGCCCGGATCGCTTACCGTTACGGCAACTTCTAATCTTACATTGCTTTCACAATTTGTGATTGGATCTAAGATTGATGCAAAATAACTTCCTGTGGCTAGTGCAGTTGTAGCTGGAATCGCTGTTCCGCCTGTAGCTGCTGCATACCAAACGATTGTGCCTGATGCAGGTGTGTTTACCTGAATGTCAGCAACTGTTGGTGCATCTACTAAACAGAAGTCTTGTGTTGTATCTGCTGTTGTCGGCGTGCCAGGATCGCTTACTGTTACTTCAACCTGTAATCTTACATTGCTTTCGCAGTTGGTTGCAGGATCTAAAATTGAAGCAAAGTAGTTTCCTGTAGCTAAAGCTGTAGTCGGAGCAATCGCTGTTCCGCCTGTCGCTGTGCTGTACCAGACAATTGAACCAGTCGCTGGCGTATTTACCTGAATGTCGGCAACTGTCGGAGCATCAACTAAACAGAATGCCTGAGTGGTATCTGCTGTTGTAGGTGTGCCCGGATCGCTTACTGTTACTTCAACTTGTAATCTAACTGAACTTTCACAGTTGGTCGTTGTATTTAAAATCGATCCAAAGTATAAACCGTTTGTTAATGTTGCTGTAGAAGCTAAAGGTGTTCCGCCTGTAGCAGCTGCATACCAAACGATTGTGCCTGTCGCAGGAGTGTTTACCTGAATATCGGCAACTGTAGGCGAATCAACCAAACAGAAGTCTTGTGTAGCATCTGCTGTGGTTGGTGTGCCCGGATCGCTTACCGTTACCGCAACTTCTAATCTTACATTGCTTTCACAGTTTGTTACCGGATCTAAGATTGATGCAAAATAACTTCCTGTAGCTAGTGCAGTTGTCGCTGGAACCGCTGTTCCGCCTGTGGCTGCTGTGTACCAAACGATTGTGCCTGATGCAGGTGTGTTTACCTGAATGTCAGCAACTGTTGGTGCATCTACTAAACAGAAGTCTTGTGTTGTATCTGCTGTTGTCGGCGTGCCAGGATCGCTTACTGTTACTTCAACCTGTAATCTTACATTGCTTTCGCAGTTGGTTGCAGGATCTAAAATTGAAGCAAAGTAGTTTCCTGTAGCTAAAGCTGTAGTCGGAGCAATCGCTGTTCCGCCTGTCGCTGTGCTGTACCAGACAATTGAACCAGTCGCTGGCGTATTTACCTGAATGTCGGCAACTGTCGGAGCATCAACTAAACAGAATGCCTGAGTGGTATCTGCTGTTGTAGGTGTGCCCGGATCGCTTACTGTTACTTCAACTTGTAATCTAACTGAACTTTCACAGTTGGTCGTTGTATTTAAAATCGATCCAAAGTATAAACCGTTTGTTAATGTTGCTGTAGAAGCTAAAGGTGTTCCGCCTGTAGCAGCTGCATACCAAACGATTGTGCCTGTCGCAGGAGTGTTTACCTGAATATCGGCAACTGTAGGCGAATCAACCAAACAGAAGTCTTGTGTAGCATCTGCTGTGGTTGGTGTGCCCGGATCGCTTACCGTTACCGCAACTTCTAATCTTACATTGCTTTCACAGTTTGTTACCGGATCTAAGATTGATGCAAAATAACTTCCTGTAGCTAGTGCAGTTGTCGCTGGAACCGCTGTTCCGCCTGTGGCTGCTGTGTACCAAACGATTGTGCCTGATGCAGGTGTGTTTACCTGAATGTCAGCAACTGTTGGTGCATCTACTAAACAGAAGTCTTGTGTTGTATCTGCTGTTGTCGGCGTGCCAGGATCGCTTACCGTTACTTCAACTTGTAATCTGACATTGCTCTCGCAGTTGGTTGCAGGATCTAAAATTGAAGCAAAGTAGTTTCCTGTAGCTAGTGCAGTTGTAGCTGGAATCGCTGTGCCGCCTGTCGCTGCTGTGTACCAAACTATTGAGCCTGTTGCAGGTGCATTCACCTGAATGTTCGCAACTGTCGGAGCATCAACTAAACAGAATGCCTGAGTGGTATCTGCTGTGGTCGGAGTTCCCGGATCGCTTACCGTTACTTCAACTTGTAATCTAACTGAACTTTCACAGTTTGTGGTTGTATTTAAAATCGATGCGAAGTATAAACCGTTTGTTAATGCTGTTGTGGATGGAATCGCTGTTCCGCCTGTTGCAGCCGCATACCAAACGATTGTGCCTGTCGCAGGTGTGTTTACCTGAATATCGGCAACTGTAGGCGAATCAACCAAACAGAAGTCTTGTGTCGCATCTGCTGTAGTTGGTGTGCCCGGATCGCTTACCGTTACGGCAACTTCTAATCTTACATTGCTTTCACAATTTGTGATTGGATCTAAGATTGATGCAAAATAACTTCCTGTGGCTAATGCAGTTGTAGCTGGAATTGCTGTTCCGCCTGTGGCTGCTGCATACCAAACGATTGTGCCTGCCGCAGGAGTGTTTACCTGAATGTCAGCAACTGTTGGTGCATCCACTAAACAGAAGTCTTGCGTTGTATCTGCTGTGGTTGGTGTGCCAGGATCGCTTACCGTTACTTCAACCTGTAATCTTACATTGCTTTCGCAGTTGGTTGCAGGATCTAAAATTGAAGCAAAGTAGTTTCCTGTAGCTAAAGCTGTAGTCGGAGCAATCGCTGTTCCGCCTGTCGCTGTGCTGTACCAGACAATTGAACCAGTCGCTGGCGTATTTACCTGAATGTCGGCAACTGTCGGTGCATCAACTAAACAGAATGCCTGAGTGGTATCTGCTGTTGTAGGTGTGCCCGGATCGCTTACCGTTACTTCAACTTGTAATCTAACTGAACTTTCACAGTTGGTCGTTGTATTTAGAATTGAAGCGAAGTATAAACCATTTGTTAGTGCTGTTGTGGCTGGAATCGCTGTTCCGCCTGTTACAGCTGTGTACCAAACAATTGTGCCTGTCGCAGGAGTGTTTACCTGAATATCGGCAACTGTTGGTGCATTTACTAAACAGAAGTCTTGTGTCGCATCTGCTGTGGTTGGTGTGCCAGGATCGCTTACCGTTACCGCAACTTCTAATCTTACATTGCTTTCACAATTTGTGATTGGATCTAAGATTGATGCAAAATAACTTCCTGTGGCTAGTGCAGTTGTAGCTGGAACCGCTGTTCCGCCTGTAGCTGCTGCATACCAAACGATTGTGCCTGATGCAGGTGTGTTTACCTGAATGTCAGCAACTGTTGGTGCATCTACTAAACAGAAGTCTTGTGTTGTATCTGCTGTTGTCGGCGTGCCAGGATCGCTTACTGTTACTTCAACCTGTAATCTTACATTGCTTTCGCAGTTGGTTGCAGGATCTAAAATTGAAGCGAAGTAGTTTCCTGTAGCTAAAGCTGTAGTCGGAGCAATCGCTGTTCCGCCTGTCGCTGTGCTGTACCAGACAATTGAACCAGTCGCTGGCGTATTTACCTGAATGTCGGCAACTGTCGGTGCATCAACTAAACAGAATGCCTGAGTGGTATCTGCTGTTGTAGGTGTGCCCGGATCGCTTACTGTTACTTCAACCTGTAATCTAACTGAACTTTCACAGTTGGTCGTTGTATTTAAAATCGATGCAAAGTATAAACCGTTTGTTAATGCTGTTGTGGATGGAATCGCTGTTCCGCCTGTCGCAGCTGCGTACCAAACGATTGTGCCTGTCGCAGGGGTGTTTACCTGGATATCGGCAACTGTAGGCGAATCAACCAAACAGAAGTCTTGTGTCGCATCTGTAGTTGTTGGAGTTCCTGGATCAGTAATACTTATTGCTACTGCCAAACGAACACTGCTCTCACAGCCTGTAACACCATCTACAGCCGCACCATAATAGGTACCATTTACTAAAGGTGTTGTGGAAGCTAAAGCTGTTCCGCCTGCTGACACCGTATACCAAACTACACCTGATTCGTTTACCTGAATACTTGCTACTGTCGGAGCATCAATTAAACAAAAATCTTGTGTCGTATCTGTTGTGGTTGGTGTATTTGGATCGCTGATCATAATTACAGCATCTTGTAATGTTCCTGCAAGATTTTCACAGGTAGTATCACTAGAAACTGCTACATAATACGTTATAGGGCTTTGTGCTTTTGTTAATCCTGTTGCGGTTAAAACTCCTGCAGCGTTTATTGTATAAGTTACTCCACTAATAACTGCTCCATTTGTAATTGGCTGTGTTCTGGCATCATCTAAATACCAGGTAAATACAGGATTAGTCAATGTTGGTGCAGTTGGTGTTAATGATGCAGGCACACTATGACAAAACGTTGCGTCATCAACCAAAATATCATTAATAGTGGAAGGTGGTAAAATAGTAAAGGTTATTTGTTTTCTGTCGGCTTCTGCAGTTTCGCAAAGCTCATCAGAACTTACTCCAACATAATAGGTATAAGTACCCGGAAGTAATCCCGGCTGTACTAATTGAAATGTTGTCTCTCCTGCGATTAACTGAGGTGAAGCTCCGTTCAAACGGTACCAGTAGTAAACAGGATTGGTCAAAACTGAAGAACCGCTTAAACTTGTTGCAAGGGTTACATTTCCTGTAGGAGAACAAATTGAAGTATCTGTGGCTCCGTTTAATGTAATATCAGTCAGTGCTGCCAATGGAGCAGACGCTTTAACTTCAACCGTAACTTCTCCTCTGGCAAAAGTTTCACAACCGTAACGTACCGGCTGTACATAATATTTATAAGTTCCTGCTGTTAAATTTGCAGGCAGTGTATAGGTAATACCTGTAGTTAAAGCATTTCCTCCTGTAACCGCATCGTACCATATATAAGTCGAACAGGCTTCTTCAGGAATCTGAAGGGTTATCGCCGCGCCTGGACAGACCGTAACTTTATTTTGCGGATCTGCTCCAATTACGGTCGTATTAGCTGTTCTTTCTACAGTATGAACTCTTAAGTTATCCAGAACTCCGGCAACTCCTCCTAAACGGATTCTTACTCTGTCGTAAATCTCTGTTGGTGAAGACACAAGAGCCATTGCCATAGAATTTCCAGGTAATAATCTTAAACTCAATAGTGTGCTTGTATTTTGAATTGGGGCACCTACAGCAACATTACCTAAATAACGCTGAATACTGAAACCTCTCAGTAAGTTAACATCTAAAAGTGCTCCCGGTTTTGAAATCACAATTCGTAATGTATCACTTATAACTGATGGTGTTTTAAACTGAACAGTTAAATCGGCAGCGGCTAAAGCTCCTACACCACTGAACATAGTTGCATAAGTGGCAATATCGTTGTCTGCAACTAAAAAGGCGTCAGTAACACCAACGGTTGCTGTTGCAGCTCCAATACCTAAATCTGCTGCTCCGTAAAACACATCCTGAATATCTCCCGGTACACAGGTTACAGAAGTAACCGGTGTATAGTAATAAGCATCAAATACTTTTGTATTTTGAGCTACACTTGCAAGTGAAGCGGACTGAATTCGAATTCCATCGTATTGCTGAGGCCCTGAGGCATCTGAAGGAACAAACGTGAATTCGTATGTATTATCTCCTGAAAGTAAATTCAATAATGAACCGGATACCGATTGCATTGTTCCGATATCTACTCCTCCTATAGTACCTATTACAGTTAAATTTTGTCCAACAGCCAACAAGCTGGCTTCTGAACCTAATTTAACCGTTACCGGAGTACCTTTTGTAATAGGTGCCGCCCAGCTTAATTGCTGCCATGTTGTTCCAACACCTAAAAGACCTATTCCTGTAGTAATTGTTGAGAATGTCTGCGGATTTCCATCGACAGCACTCGCTCCATTAGTAACGGTTCCGGTTATTATTGTTCCGGAAGTTTGTGCTGTTGCATAAACTCTGTCTGTTAAAGATTGACAATTACTCAGGTCTATAACATTAATTACTTTTGTTGCAGTCGTAGAACAAATTCCGTCACTAGCTACTGCTGTATAGGTATAAACTCCCGGTGTACTTAGTACTCCCGTTGTAAATGTTGGTCCTGTTAAAGGATTTCCCTGCGGATCAAACCAGGTTATTGTTCCTGTAGAAGTTGCTAATAAGGTTACATTTGTACCAATAGCTACAGATTCTGAAGGATTAGTAATAACCAGACTTGGATTTGCATTAATGGTCACCGCCACAGATTGTCGAACTGACGGACAAGTATCTCCCGAAGCCTGAGCCATAATTGAATAAACACCGCTTACAGTAATATTTGCTGCAGCATCTGCGGTTATAACATTGTTTGAAGCATCATAGAACGTATAAGTAGTGTTTCCTGATGAGTCAAAATTAGTGATCGCATTTCCTAAATTAGCACTGCCACAGGCCGCTAATGCAGCATTTACAGTTAAAGTTGTAGTTGAAGGGAAATCAACAATTACTTCTTTTAATGTCCCTGCTATATTTTCACAAGTCCCGCCGTTTACAACAGAAACATAATAAGTATATGGTGCACCTATTGAAGTTAAACCTGAAATAGTAAGAGCTCCTGTTATTGGATCTTTAGCAAATACTGCTGTGCCTATTGTAGTTCCATCAACAATTTCACCTGTTTTATTTGGAGCTGTGTAATATCTAAATTCAGCCCCTGCAATTGTAGATGATGGAGCGATTACTGCTCCTCCTGTACAAGTTGCTTCAATTGGAGTTGTAATCAATACATCTGCCGCTGTTGGAATTGGTAATACCGTAACCGTAACAGCCTGACGTAAACTATTCTCACACCCCCCTCTTGTTCCTTGTAAATAATAGGTAGTTGAAGTTGTTAAAGGTCCTGTTCCTGTTGTACTTAGTTGTAAAACATTTCCTCCTGTCGGGGCATCATACCATGTAAAAATTTCCGGTCCTCCTGTTGAAACAGCATTTAAAATCGTTGAACCTCCCACACAAATTGGGTCTGCCGCTCCTGTTATAACAGCATCAGGATATCTGTAAGCAGCCTGATAAATATACAGGTTGTCCAAAAGTGATGCCGTTCCTCCTAATCGTACTTCTACACGATCAAACGCTGCTCCGGCAGTAAAACTGGCTTTGAATTTATTTCCTGATAACAACTGAATATTCAGTAAATTATTATTTATAGCTCTTCTGTCATTATTAAAAATACCTCCATTGTAAGTTGCTAAGGTAATATTAGATAAAACACCAATATCAAGAACACCACCCGGAACTTCTAATTCAACATCAATAATATCTCCTGCCACACCCGGATTAGCAAAAATCAATTGCTGCTGCAGATAGGCTCCAACACCAAGCGTTACTGTTAACTGCGAATAACTATTGATATCACCATCAACAGCACGACCCGGATTAATAGGTGCACATAAAACGCATAAAACGCCATCGCCTGAGAAATTTTGATTATTTGCCTGTAAACAAGTACTGGCACTAGCTATAACCGTAACTGTAACAGCTCCTCTGGCAGGATTAGCACAATCAGTACTTATATTAGATGCCTCTACATAATAAGTTTGAGTACTTGTTAATATTGCTGTAGTAAAGGTTGGGGAATTTGGCTGTACAATATTCCCTCCAGTTGCCGCGTCATACCAATTGTATCGAACTCCTGCAGTCGGATTTGAAACTGCCAGTGTTGCATTCTGACCAGATTGAATAATCACATTTGAAGATGCAAAAGTAGGAACAGCTGGTATCGGACTTACGGTCAAACCTACGAGTGTACGTGTAGGCGATGGACAACTGCCAATTAAACCTTCTACATAATAATTTGTATTTGCAATCAAAGCCGGAGTTGTAAATGATGTCCCAGTAAACAGCAAATTACCGCCTGTTGCGGCATCATACCAATTATAAGTAGTGCCTGCAACCGGTGCCTGAATTGTTATAGTCGTACTTTGCCCGCTGCATATTGTAGTTGGTGAAAAAGTAATTACTGGAGGCGCCAAAGGATTATCTATCGTTATCTGAACCGGAGTTCTCTCACTGTTAACGCAGCCGTTTCTTGTTATTTCAGCATAATAAGTTGTAGCTGTTGTTAAAGCCGGAGTAGTAAATGCGGCTGTTGACGCCAATGAAGGACCTCCTGCAGCTGCACTATACCAGTTTACCGTTTCTCCAACTGCAAGGGCTGCGGTTAGTGTAGTAGTCTGTCCGCTGCAAATAGCTGTATTTCCGGTAATAACCGCAGCTTTATATCTGTAAGTCGCCTGATAAATATCTAAGTTAGACAGAAGAGTGGCCAAACCTCCTAATCGTATTTCAACACGATCAAAATTAGCACCCGCAACAACGCTGGCTCTAAATCGGTTACCTGATAATACCTGTAAAGTCACTAACGGATTAGTAGCTAATATTCTGTCATTATTATAAGTTGCTCCGTTATAAGTAGCAAGACTCACACCTCCTAATAAAGTAACATCTGCAATACCTCCCGGTAATTCTAAATCTACATCTACAATATCACCTGCTTTACCAGGATTTATAAATTGTAAAGTCTGCTGCACCCATCCGGTAAGCAAGCCTACAGGAACAGTAAGTCTGGCTGCTGTAGCAGGATTTCCATCAACTGAAAAATTTGGATTAGTAGAGCTGCACAATAAACACAAACCATTCTGGCTAGTCTGCTGGCTGCTCGCTTCCAGACACCCGCCCAAAGCTGCCGGTTGTACGGTTACTGTAACAGGAACTCTTGCAGCGCTGACACAGCTTCCATTCGGGCTTTGTGCTTCTACATAATAGGTTTTAGTCGCCGTTAAAATAGGAGTAGTGAAATTTGGCGTATTAGTGGCAACGGGTGTACCACCAGCCGCTGTATCATACCAGTTTAATTGAACACCCGGTTCAGTAGTTGTCGCACTTAAAGTAGCATTCTGACCTGACTGAATAGTAACACTCTGAGTCAAAACTGTTGGTGTTGCAGGAACTGCTGTAGAAACTACATTGATCTGAGTACGGGTTGGACTGATACAAGTTCCTATAGATGCTTCTACAAAAAAGCTGGTGGTTCCCAAAGGAACTGTAGGAGAATATGTTGTACCACTTGCTAATGATGCTCCGCCACTTGCTGTAGGATACCAGGAATAAGTGGTTCCCGGAACAGGGTTTACAAGTGTTAATGTTGTCTGCTGTGTTGCTCCTGTAGAACAAACAGTTGTTCCAATATTACTATAAGCCGGTGCTACCGGATTAGAAACATTTAAAACAACCGGTACACGAAGGTTTCCTTCACATCCAGCCTGTCTTGTTATACCTATATAATAAGTAGTTGAAGCGGTTAGTGCAGGTGTTGTAAAAGTTGGACCTGTTGCTAATGCTGTTGTTGACGCTGCTGAACTATACCATGCCAGTGTGGTTCCTGGTGCTGCAGTCGCAGTTAGAGTCGTTTGAGTTCCGGCACAAACTGTCTGAGTTAGACCTCCGCTCACTGTTGGCTGTGCAAACTCTAAACGAACGTCATAAAGTCGTAAACTTACCAGAAGACTTACCAGTCCCCCAACCTGAACCTGAATTTGGTTCGTATCACCTGTTACAGTATATCTTGCAACTGCAACCGTATTACCATTTAACAAATTAAGGTTCAAAAGCGGACTACTTAAAGCCACACTCGAACCTACATTCGCACCTGATAATTTGCCCTGCAAGGATACATTAGATAATAATGTGAGATCCAGCAAACCGTTTCCGGTACCAAAATAAATGGCTATCTGATCTCCTGCCCTGGCCGTCTGGTTTAAGGTCAGCGTTTCTTCAACGAAACAACCAACCCCAACTGCATTCGTCAGAGTCGCATAGGTCGTTAAGCCAGCACTATCATAAGCGTTGGCGGGACTATCAATATCTAATCCTAAACACACTAACCCTCCCTGACTATTAGTTTGAGACAAAGGTCTGCAAATAGTCTGAGAAAATGCATTGGTGCATAATAGGAATAAAAATAAAAGTCCGAATAATCTCTTTTTAGAGAGATCACAAAAAGTAAATTTTTTTTTCATAATTTGGAAGATTAGAAAATGGACAATAAAAAACCTGTTGCAATAAGCATAAATGCCTACACAATTAAAAAAACACTTAAATTCAAATAGTTACATATTAAAACAAAATCCCTAAAATTCCGGAGAATTTATTTTAATTAAAAAAACACACGGCTATGTAGTATCTAATTCGACACAGCCTGATAATGAGATTTTTTCATTTTCAGAAAATGAAAAACAACTCAACTGTTTTAAGGAATATTGATCTGAACCAATTTTCCTAAAGGAGTGATTTGTTATAGAATTAATTTTCATAAAAGAAAATTTAAAGTTGGGAGTATTTCACGACATCTTATACATTTAAGCTCACCCATTTAAGAAAGTTGATTACTCTTTCTTCACTTCATTCTTTTCAGCTGTATCCAAAAAGCAAATGAATTAAACAGTACAAGACAAAGCCAGTTTAAAATTAAACCAACCAACACGTCAACAATATCGTTGACCCGACTTTAAAAAATGAAAATGATAATATGAAAATTTTTGAATAAAATATTTCATTATTGAAGTGAAATCAAAAGAAAGAAGAAATTTGTTTTCCTTCAGAGGAATAAAAAATAAAGCTGTAATAATATGAAGACCTATTGCAAACTTGATAAAAAAAGTAACTGTCAGTTCCATAAGCAGGCGTTTTAAGTTCTTATTTAGTTCTAATGCGTTTAAAAGTATTTGTTTTTATTTTTCAAGTATTACATAATGTCAAACAATTCAATAGGGGAATAAAAATTTTGTTTAACTTTTGTATTCTAAAATTAAGAAAAAGCAAAAAACAAAACAAGTGTAATTTTCCTATGTTTTTAAATTACTGGTATCACACAGAGAATAAAAAACGAATAGAATATAAGAAAAACGGGACATTTGAAGAGAAAAGGCACTTCAAAAAATTTTACATTTATTTTAAGATTTTTATGTTAAAATTAATAAATGAAAGTAAATTACTACATAAAATAATCTACAACGATTGATTTTTAACAATTTAACCCCATTCTATTATAAATATGACCCTAATCGCCTTTAAATCTTAATTTTTTAAATATTATAAAAAAAACACGTAAAAATACGGGCAGTAAAAAAAAGAAAAGTATAAACAAGAGTTAAAATCATAAAAAAAAGATAAACAATTAACTATTAATTATTTACCTTTTCATTGTATTATTAAAGCTGCAATTTAAGCGCTAAGATTCAAGGATTGTATTTATTTGAGTAAACAACTGTCCATCACTTAAAAAAGCACCTTGTTTAATTAACTCAAATATTGAAGAATTTCGTTCTTCTGTAAACACCTTCTTACCAACTTTCATTTCTATATTATCAGTAAACATATTATCGCTCAACCACTGAAGACCATCTTTAGTTAAAAAATCAACAGAAGCGTCTTGTGATTTCAAAATTATTGACTGCACGTAAGTATCAAAACAATGAAATAAGAATATGTGATTTTTTGAAAAATGTTCCAAAAACTCAGCTCTGGATAAAACCCCTTCCCAAATCAAATCAGAGAAAACATCCAATTCCTGCTCTGCAACTTCAGGTTTGTTAATTTTCAAGGAATCCCATTCTGTCTTATCAATTGCCTGGGCAGCTAAAAAACTGGCAAATTCAGCATGCAGCTCGTCAAATTGTTCTTTTGTTAATCTTGCGTATTTCATATCATTTCAGGAACGAAGTAATCTCGTTCTTATTTTATTAAAATTTAAAAGATGAAATTGCTTCGTACGCAATCACATCAAAAAAAAATCCCGATTTGCATCGGGATTTTAATATAGGTTTTAAAACTATTACTTTTCAGCAACAATTTCGTATGGTAATTCAACGATTACATCTCTGTGTAAACGAACTGTAGCATTGTATTTACCTAAACGTTTTACAACACCGCTAGTGATGAATTTTCTATCGATAGCGTTACCAGATTTCTCTAAAGCTTCAGCGATATCGATGTTAGTGATAGAACCAAAAAGTTTCTCTCCACCAGCTTTTGCAGTAAGTTTAATTTCAAGAGCTTTTAATGTTTCAGCTAATGCTTTAGCATCAGCAACAATTTTAGCTTCTTTGTGTGCTCTTTGTTTTAGGTTTTCAGCTAAAACTTTTTTAGCAGAAGGAGTTGCTAATGCAGCAAAACCTTGAGGAATTAAAAAGTTACGACCGTAACCAGGTTTTACAGATACTACATCATCTTTAAATCCTAAGTTTTGCACGTCTTGTTTTAAAATAAGTTCCATGTTGTTGTCCTTATATTTTAGAAGTTAGGTTCTGATAAAACAGAAACCAGCGACTAGAGTTTTTAATTATTTTAATAAATCGGCCACGTATGGCATTAAAGCTAAGTGACGAGCTCTTTTTACAGCTACAGAAACTTTTCTTTGGTATTTTAATGAAGTTCCAGTTAAACGACGAGGAAGAATTTTTCCTTGCTCATTAACGAATTTCAATAAGAAATCAGCATCTTTATAATCGATATATTTGATTCCAGATTTTTTGAAACGGCAATACTTTTTAGTTTTGTTAGTTTCAATGTTTAAAGGCGTTAAATATCTGATATCTCCGTCTTTTTTTCCCTTTGCAGATTGCTCAATTGTAGACATAATAATTACGCTTTAGTAGATTTTAATTTAGCTCTTCTTCTTTCCGCCCATGAAATAGCATGTTTGTCTAAACTTACAGTTAAGAAACGCATAACTCTTTCGTCACGTCTAAATTCAGTTTCAAAAGCAAGTAGAACTTCTCCAGCTACTTTGAACTCAAATAAGTGATAAAAACCACTTTTTTTGTTTTGGATTTCGTAAGCCATTTTTTTAAGACCCCAATCCTCTTTTGATACCATTTCAGCTCCTCTACTAGTAAGAAATTCTTCAAATTTCGTTACTGTTTCCTTCACCTGAACCTCAGATAAAACGGGATTTAAAATGAAAACAGTTTCATAATGATTCATAAATAAAAAATTTATTTGTTAAAATTGGGTGCAAAAGTAAGCATTAAATTTATATATCCAACTTTTTTTTCCTTTTATTCGTTGTACAACAAAAAATAATCGATGATTTTAGTTTTTTTTGCAAAAAAATAATACATTTACTATTGCTATCCTGAATTTATATAAATTTTAAATGTTATGAAACTAAACTGTGTTGTTGTGGATGATAGTTCTATACAGAGGACAATTATTGCAAAATTAGTTAATAATCACCCAGGTTTGCACTTAATCGGGGACTTTTCTAATGCAATAGAAGCAAAAAGTTGTATATCATTAAATAATATCGATTTAATATTTCTTGATATAGAAATGCCAGTTATTAACGGTTTTGATTTTCTGGACGGATTAAAATCTAAACCGCAAATCATATTTATTACTTCTAAAGCCGAATATGCTTTAAAAGCCTTTGATTATGATGCTACTGATTACCTGCAAAAGCCAATCGCTGTAGATCGTTTCAATGCCTCTGTAAAAAGGGCTATTGACATGCATATGCTTAAGAAAGAAGTTAAAGAAGAAGAAGGTGAACATATCTTTATCAAAAGTAACCTTAAAAAGCTTAAAATTTTCACCGCAAAAATCAAATGGATTGAAGCTTTTGGTGATTATGTAAGAGTTGTTACCGAAGACGACAGCAACTTAGTATTGTCCACAATGAAATCTTTTGAAAATGACTTATCAAAAGATAAATTTATTCGTGTACATAAGTCCTATATCATTAATATTGATAAAGTAGAACGCTTTAACAGTAAATTTGCCGAAATCGGAATTACTAAAATTCCGCTCAGCCGAAATAAAAAAGAAGATTTAGTAAAAGCATTGTCAACGTCTAGTTAATAAAAATCGACGTTTACAACAACTTTAATCGCTCTGTATTGAGCAACCGCTTCAAAACTATTCAGCATTTTCTGAATAGTTTTTTTTGTATTTCCTAAATGCAGGTTTTGTGGTATCTTTATTAATATTGTTCTAATATATTCATTTCGTATTCTGCTTATTCCAGGCTCTTCCGGGCCTAAAACCGGCATACCCAGATTTTGGCTCAAAACCTGATACAACCACATTGAACCTTCTTTTAATTTATCGTAATCCTTATGCTTTAAAGTGAGTTTTATGATACGGAAATAAGGAGGATATTTATAAATCTGCCTGTCATACAATTGCTCCTTATACATACCTATATAATTATGGTTGGTAACTTGCTGAATTGTATTATGATTTGGATTATAAGTTTGAATAACAACTTTTCCCTGTTTTTCAGATCTTCCTGCCCTTCCTGCAACCTGCGTCATCATCTGAAAACTACGTTCAAAAGCTCTAAAGTCAGGATGATGGAGCATATTATCGGCATTCATGATTCCAACCAGACTTACATTATCAAAATCTAAGCCTTTGGCCAGCATTTGGGTTCCTACTAAAATATCAATCTCCCTGTTTTTGAAATTATCTATAAGTTTCTCAAAACCAAATTTACCACGTGTAGTATCCTGATCCATACGAGCGGTTTTCGCTTTTGGAAACAAAGAAACCAGCTCTTGCTCAATTTGCTCTGTACCAAAACCCTTAGTCGACAAATCGATACTTGAACAACTATGGCAATTTGTTGGTTTAGCAATAGAGTACCCACAATAATGACAACGAAGCTGATTTTTAAATTTATGATACGTCAAACTCACATCACATTGTTGGCAATGAGGCACGTGTCCGCAAGTCAGACATTCAATTATAGGAGAATATCCTCGCCTGTTTTGAAACAAAATAATTTGTTCGCCCAAAGACAAAGCTTCTGCCATTTCTTCTATTAAAAGATCACTAAAATGGCCTGTCATTCTTTTTCGGAAATGCTTGTCTTTCAAATCAACCAAAACAACTTCTGGCATACGAACGTTTTTATATCGTTCTGTAAGCGTAACTAATCCGTACTTATCGTTTTGAGTATTAAAATAAGTTTCTATACTTGGTGTTGCAGAACCTAAAAGTACTTTGGCTTTATAAAAATTAGCCAAAACAATTGCAGAATCTCTTGCATGATATCTTGGTGCAGGATCTGTTTGTTTAAAAGTCTGTTCGTGTTCTTCATCAACAATCAATAAACCAAGATCGTTAAAAGGTAAAAACAAAGCCGACCTCGCTCCTATTACAATTTGTGCTTTTTCTGAATTTTCGAGTGTTTGCCTCCAAACCTCAACTCTTTCATTATTGCTATATTTAGAATGAAAAACAGCAACTTTATCTCCAAAATGAAGTCGAAGACGAGAAACCAATTGTGTAGTTAATGCAATTTCAGGAAGCAGATACAAAACCTGTTTTCCTGTATGCAGATACTCTTCAATTAATTTAATATAAATTTCTGTTTTTCCGCTTGAGGTCACACCATGAAGCAGGCAAACTTCTTTTTCTAAAAAACTGTTTTTTATTGCTGTAAAAGCTTTTTCCTGTGCCTCACTTAATTGAAGTTCTTTTTCTGATTTTTCTCCTGTAAACGAAACCCTATCTTGCTGTAAAAGATATTCTTCCAGAATTTCATTTTTAACCAAAGTTTTAATTACTGCCGAAGTTGAACCAGAAACCTCAACTAATTTCTTAACCGTTACCGGCTTTTTCTCTGAAGCACTTATTTGAAAATAAGCCAAAACAATTTCTCTTTGTTTATCATTTTTCAGAATACCCAGCAAATCAGACAAACCTTGATCTGTTTCGTATTTCGAATGCAGTTTTACAAACTTAACCAGTTTGGGCTTATAACTTTCCTTTATTTCTTCTTCTAAAAAAATAACATCTTTTGCAATTAATTTTTGAAGTGTCGGAAGGATATTCTTTTTATTTAAAATCGAAACTATATCCTGAATTTTTAGAGAACTTTGATGATGTAAAGCTTCATAAATCAGGAATTCATCATCAGAAAGTTCACTATCATTTACCACGACATCAGGTTTGTACGAAACAATTGTTTCACTTTCCAACAACAATCCTGTTGGAAAAGCGCCTCTGTAAACATCACCAATACCGCACATATAATAATTAGCCACCCAAAGCCAGTGTTTTATCTGAATTTCGGTTGCAATAGGTTTTTCATCTAAAATCTGATGAATTTCTTTGGCTTCATATAAAGTTGGAGCATTTTCGTGTATATCTAATACAAGTGCAGTATAAATTTTACTTTTACCAAAAGGTACCGCCACGCGCATTCCTTTTTTTATAAAATGGAATTCGGCCTCAGAAACACGATATGTAAAGGTTTTTGCTAAGGAAAGCGGTAAAATAACTTCGATAAAAAACATCCGAAAAATTATAAGAAAAACAAAAGATAAAGATTAGCAGATTTCTTAGCGTTTAATTTCAGAAACGATATCTTCGGCATTTTTTTCTGAAGCAAATGCACCGAAGGATTTGTAAAAATTACTTTCTTTAGCTTTATTACTTTTTATTGATTTAGTCAGCCTTTCTATAAGTTCAATTTTGTTAGAAAAACTAAGTCCTTCAAATAAATTTGAATAAGATTCAAGTATATGTTTATCCGTTACAGTCATTTTATCACTCTTTATATTGTTTCAAATATACGCAAAATAAACTATTTTTTTTCAGAAGATTTTTGAGCCAGATACTCATCTACCAATTTTAAAGTATGATTTAAAGACTCTGTATTAGTCCAGTCTTCGTGCCCCGGAATAATATAAATTGGATTCTTAAATTTTGTTTTTACCCTGCCAATAGATTTTTTCCATTCTTTCACATCAGAATCACCCAAATAACCTAAATCTTTTGCATCGGCACTTTTTACAAAGCAGCCTCCGTAAAGTACTTTTTCTTTATCAAACCAAACTATTACATTATCAGACGCGTGTCCTTTTCCAGGATAATAAACCTCAAAAGTATGATTCCCGACTGTAAAAGTTTTATCATTCGGAATTATGAATTCAGCTCTTGGTTTATTCTCTTTTTTTAGAATATCATCTGTTAACTTAATCGAATATGTTTTAATTCCTTTTTTTCTGTAAAAATCAAAACCTCCGGCACGATCATCGTGAGAATGTGTTGCAAAAAGCATAATAACTTTTTTATTATGTTTTGCTTTTATGCTGTCTAACAAAGGTTGAAACTGAGTTTCGTCCCAAGGTGCATCAAATAACACAACTCCTTTATCAGTAACTAGATAAAGTGCATTTGCAGAAATCAGCGTTCCTTTATAATCATGAAAGGTTTTATAAACATAAAAGTCACCTGTTAGATGACTTATTGGTAATGGCGAATTTTTAGATTGACCAAAACTATTTATAGCTATGGTTAATAATAAAATTATCGAAGCTAATTTTCGCATTTATATTTTATTAATTTTTAACTCTAGTCCAATATTGTGTTCTTCCCATAAGAGAAACTCCCACATATCCACGAAGTTTTAGTTTGTCAGGAGATTCTAAAGTAATATAACATTTGTATTTTTTACCACTTGTAGGATCTAAAATTGTTCCTCCATTATATTCTGAACCGTCTTTTTTAAGACCATTCATAATTACCATTCCTAAAATTGGTTTGTTTTTTTCAGCTCCGTCACACTTTACACAAACGTCTTTTTTATGACTGTCACGAAGAATATCTACAACTTTACCGTAAACTTTTCCTGATTTCTCGTAAATCTCTACAATTGATTTTGCTTCGCCTGTTTCATCATCAATGGTTTTCCATTTTCCAATTACACCTTGGCTTTGCATGGTCAGGGCAAAGAAGAACACTCCGATAGTTAGCATCAAATTTTTCATATTATTTTTCTTTTTTTTGTTTTAATTTTCTGATAGAAGCATTCAATTCGAACCCTAAAAGCAGAATCATACAGTTTATCCAAATATAAAACATTAGAATTAATAAAGTCCCAATAGAACCATAAAGTTCGTTATATTTTGAAAATTTTATAACCCAAATCCCAAAAAAGAACGAAGATATAACAAATAAGACCGTTGTAAAAACAGATCCTATACTTATAAAAGGTACTTTGTTGTATTGTTTTGTACCGTATCGCAATAACAATGAAGATGTTATCAAAATCATCAAAACTACAAACAAATATCGGCCCAAAATAATCAGCGGAATTCGATCACTCAATACATCCTGAATAATTGTTTTTTGAATAAATACCTCAAAAACGACAATGGTTGCCACGGTAACAAACAATATAAGTGTCATTGTTAAAGAAATCGCCAATGCCACCAAATATTGCCTAAAGAAACCTCTCTTATCAAAAACATGTTTAGAGGACTCAAAACCACTCAAAATTCCGTTAACTCCATTTGCCATTAAAAATATAGAAAGCAAAAATCCAGATGATAATAAGCCCGAATGACTATTATTCAAAATATCACTAATAATTTTACTTATAGCATCAAAAGTGTTTGGCGGGACATTTTGCTGTACAAACTGAAGAAAATCTTCCTGAAAATTATCGATCGGGATATAAGGAATCAAGTTTAATATAAACAGTGCAAACGGAAATAAAGCCATAAAAAAGCTAAAAGAAACCGCACTCGCATGATACGAAAATGCTCCTTCAAGAATTCCTAAAGTGTACATTTCGAGTAAATCATACAAAGAAAATCCCTCTAACCAAGGGAGTTTAATTCTTTTAAAAAGTCGGGCCAGATTGCGTATTATTGGCAATTTTTCAATCCGGTCTTCTATTTCTTTTGACATATTTATTTGAAATTTTAGATTTTAGAGTTAAGATTTTAGATTATATAAGCTGAATAATCTTCAAACCTAACTCATAACTTATAATTCAAAACTCATAATTCATTAAAAAGCTTTTAAGCTCAAATCCATATTATAAACAGAATGTGTTAACGCTCCAGATGAAATATAATTTACACCACACAAAGCATATTCTCGAATGGTTTTTTCGTTAATATTTCCAGAAGATTCTGTCTGGCATTTAGTCCCAATCAATTTTACGGCCGTTTTTGTGTCTTCGTAATTAAAATTATCGATCAGGATTCTGTAAACACCATCGCTTTGCAGAATCTCTCTGATTTCGTCTAAATTTCTGGCTTCGACAATGATTTTCAAATCAAGATTATTTGCTTTCAAATATTCTTTTGTTTTAGAAATAGCACGTGTAATTCCACCCGCAAAATCAATATGATTGTCTTTCAGCATTACCATATCATAAAGCGCAAAACGATGATTTACGCCACCGCCTATTTTTACCGCCCATTTTTCGGCCACTCTAAAATTTGGGGTTGTTTTTCGGGTATCTAATATCTTGGTACCAGTTCCTTCTAAAAGCTGAACATATTGGTTGGTTTTTGTCGCAATTGCCGACATTCTTTGCATGGTATTCAAAACCACTCTTTCGGCTTTTAAAATAGATTGTGAACTTCCTGAAACTTCAAAAACAACTTCGCCGTATTCTACATGCGTTCCATCTTCGATATAAGTTTTCACTTTTAATTTCGGATCTACATGTTCAAATATCATTTTAGCAAGCTCAACACCAGCTATTATCCCTTGGTCTTTTACCAATAATTTCGCCTGACCATGAGCTGTATCAGGAATGCAGGCAAGCGAACTATAATCGCCTGTACCAACATCTTCTCTTATGGCATTGCTTACTAAAAGTTGTAATTCTGCTTGAAACTGGGCTTCGCTTATCATTTTTCTGTTTTTAATAATAATGCTAAATTAGGACTTATTTTATGGAATTAAAAGTTTCCTTTCTGCGAAAAGTAATTTAAAACATTAAAATTTTCTTTTTTTAACCATTAAGACATTAAGAAAATTAAGTTCAAACTTCTTAATGCGACATTAACTAAACAATGAGCTCTAAAAATTCTTTTAAGTAATCTATTGATTAAGAAAAATTAAGCTCAAAATCTTAATAAACTTAATACCTTAATGGTAAAAAAATAGACAAACATTAAATATCTTTGAGGTTCAATCAAGCAAAATTTATGGGATTAATTAAAGATATTTACTCGGTTTCTTTTTACGAAAAATTTGGTCAGGCTGTCGCCGAAGTACATCCGGCATTTGATAAACAGAAATTTATTGAGGCAATCTATGAAGGTGATTTTGCCCAAAAAGAATGGAAAGAACGAATGAAACATACCACTGCTGTTCTTCACCAATTTATGCCTCAAGATTTCGCAGAAGCAACTGCTTTAATCGATAAAATCATCAAAAACTTAAAGAAAAATAGTTTTACTGAGGGCAATCTGGCTTTTATATTTTTTGCCGATTATATCGAAATGTACGGTTTAGATGATTTTAAAACTTCGACGAAAGCCTTTGTTTCTATAACTCAGTTTATAAGCTGTGAATTTGCCGTTCGTCCTTTTATTTTAAAATTTAAAGAAAAAATGATTGACGAAATGACAAGATGGTCTTTACACGAAAATCATCATGTTCGAAGATTAGCAAGTGAAGGCTCAAGACCAAGATTGCCGTGGGCAATGGCGATTCCGTTTCTCAAAAAAGATCCTTCTTCTATTCTACCGATTTTAGAAAATCTAAAAAATGATCCGTCAGAATATGTCCGAAGAAGTGTAGCTAATAACCTGAATGATATTGTAAAAGATAATCCTCAGATTGTTCTTGAAATTGCTTCAAGATGGAAAAGTCACTCCAAAGAAACAGACGGAATTATCAAACATGGTTGCCGAACTTTACTGAAACAAGGTCATCCAGAAATTTTAAATCATTATGGTTTAGCCAGCACGAATATTGAACTTTCATCTTTCGAAATCAAAACACCTAAAGTAAAAATTGGAGATTATCTTCAGTTTCATTTTCATTTAAATAATAAAAACGAAGAACCAAAAACCGTTCGTTTAGAATATGCTGTTCATTACAAAAAAGCAAAAGGACATTTGGCGAAAAAAGTTTTTAAAATCAGCGAAAAAATCTATCATCCAAATCAATTAACGAAGATTGAAAGAAACCAGTCTTTCAAATTGATTACGACACGTGTTTTTCATACCGGAATTCATCAGTTGTCGATTATCATTAATGGGACGGAGAGTGAGGTTTTGGAGTTTGAGTTGATTGATTAATCTTTCAAAAAAGTCAGCATTATTCTTTTACGCCAATTTCATCAATTGATTTAGTATCTAGTTTTTTCTCTCTAATTAATTTTAAACTTAATTTAATTAAAAAGAATGAAACAAGAAGATAAAGTAATAGACAAGTAACAAATCCAATTGCATATCCTGGCGCACCTACAACGCCGTTTTCAAATTTTTTCTTGCAATTTTCAAATTGTATTGGAAATGCATAAAAAGCAGGAAAACAAAGTAAAATTGTAAATAGTAATATTATAGTGCCCGTTATTTTTTTTATTATTTTCATCTATATTTTGAGTTCAAAATTGAAATAGATATTTATTTTTTCAAATATATCTTTTTCTTTTTTAAATGCATTCAAATTTAATCTTAACAACAAAACAACTTCGTAAGTTTTCCTTATTTTTATAACACAAAAACAAAAAACAACTTTTCTTAATCTAAATTAAGTTACAGACAAGCATTACAACTGTAATTTTGTTTTTAAATCAAAACAATACCACATGTCAAATATCAGTTTAATTATCGAAGAACGCGCTGCCAATATTGGCAATTTTATGGTTGGGCGATTATTGCCTTTCCGCGAAAAAAGAGCCGTTGGCCCATTTGTATTTATCGACCATATGGGACCGGCACATTTAAGTGACCATGAAAATATGGATGTTCCTCCACATCCTCATATCGGACTTTCTACACTTACTTTTTTGTTTGAGGGAAGTATAATGCATCGCGACAGTTTAGGAACAGAATTAGAAATAAAGCCTGGCGCAGTGAACTGGATGACAGCCGGAAAAGGAATCGTACATTCTGAAAGAACTCCAGAATATTTAAGACATTCAGATAAAATGCTTCACGGATTACAGATTTGGGTAGCACTCCCGAAAGAATTGGAACAAATGGATCCGAATTTTACACATGTTGAAGCGCAAGATATTCCGGCTTGGGAAGAAAATGGTGTTTCATACAAATTGATTGCCGGCGAAGCTTTCGGAAAAAAATCTCCGGTTCCTGTTTATAGTCCGTTGTATTTTATTGAAATTAAAAGCACTGAAGCTTCGAAAATCAATATTGGAAAAGATTTATTTGGCGAAAGCGGTTTGTATATTTTAGAAGGAAGCATCAAAAGCGGAGAACACGTTTATGATCCGAAACAAATTCTAATTACAAACGACAGCACACTTTGCGAATTTGAGATTGCAGAAAATTCTACCGTTTATATTTTTGGCGGACAACCGTTCCCAGAAGAACATTTTATTTTTTGGAACTTTGTTTCATCTGATAAAAACCTCATCGAAAAAGCCAAACAAGACTGGACAGCACAGACTTTTCCAAAAGTTCCAGGCGAAACAGAATTTGTACCCTTACCAGAACCAAGAATGAAATAATTATGGATACAGTTAAAGCTACAATCGATACAAGAAAATATCGTACAGAAATAACATCTAAAACGGGAAATATCCTTATTTCGGATGAACCGCAGGAAATAGGCGGGAAAAATTTAGGTTTTAGTCCGTTTGAACTTTTGGCTTCTTCCCTCGCCTCGTGTACTTTAATTACATTACGAATGTATATTGACCGCAAAGCCTGGGACGTGTCTGAACTTAGTATCTGGGTCGATTTTGAAAAAAATGAAGAACATGCCGTTTCTTTGTTTTCAACAAAAATTCTAATTACCGGAAATGTAGACGCGACACAAAAAGAACGCATTTTGAAAATTGCCAACAGCTGTCCTGTTCATAAAACACTTAAAAACACTATTAAAATCGAAACTTCATTAGTATAAATAATTATGGAAATTCAACAAACAAACGATACAAAAAGAGGCTCTTTTGATGCCATAGAAGACGGAAAAGAAGCTGGAAAAATGACCTATACTTGGGCTGGAGATTCGAAATTCATCATCGATCATACCGAAGTAAATCCAGATTTTAACGGAAAAGGTGTTGGTAAAAAACTGGTTTTAGCCTCCGTAGAGTATGCAAGAGCCAATAATGTAAAAATTATTCCGCTTTGTCCTTTCGCGAAAAGCGTTTTTGATAAGGTTGAAGAAATTCATGATGTACTTTCTTCTTAAGGGACAAAGGTTTATTTGTAGAGACGCACTGCTGTGCGTCTTTTTTATTTAATTGCTATTAATCATTTATTCTAAACTTTGCTCCTTTGTTACTTTGCAACTTTGAACCTCAAAAAAAAATCTTACATTTGCATGTAATTTAAACTTAGAGTATGACAAGGATAATTACGCTTTTCTGTATTTTTATAACACAAATCGGCTTTTCTCAATCGGCTGAAAGTTATTTAGAAAAAAACAGAAATAATGAAGCTCTCTTAACAGCTTTTTTTCAACAAATGCCTAAAGGAGGCGATTTACACCATCATTTTTCAGGATCACTTTATGCAGAACCACTTTTAGAAAGAGCCATTGCAGAAGATTTTTATTTGAATATGGAAACTATGGCAGTTTCGAAAACAAAACCTGAAAAAGGAAATTGGGAAAACTTTTCATCTCTTAAAAACAAAGGAAAATTAGAATATTACCAACAGCAAGTTATGCAGACCTGGTCTATAAAAGATTATAATGGCTCTGTTCCGTCTGATGATCAATTCTTTGATTCTTTCATGAAATTTGAACCTACTATTGCAGGTCATTTTGCAGAAGGAATGCTGGAGCTTAAAAAGCGTGCAATTGCCGAAAATGTTTCTTATATCGAAACACAATTATCGACAATTCCGTGCGATATGAATGTTTCCGATTTAAGTGATTTCAATACAAAATTACGTCAATTGGCAGAGCAAAAAGATGAAAAAGCAGTTTTGAAACTTTTAGACGAATTGTATAAATCACTTCAGAAAAAAGAGGCTAAAAAATATGCCAATGATTTTAATACTAATTTCTTAGCGAAACTTCACAAAGACTTAAAAATAGATGACGAAAAATTCACTATGCGTTATCAAAACTTTGTGTTACGTTTTATGGAACCGGTTGATTTATTCAAAAATCTCGTTATTGCTTTTATTTCGTCTAGCGAAAGTAAACTGACTGCCGGCGTAAACATCGTTTCTCCTGAACATGGAGAGAATTCTATGAAAGATTACTGGCTTCATATGTTGATGTTTAAATACTGCCATTCTAAATTTCCAGAAGTAAAATATACACTTCATGCAGGCGAATTAACTTTAGGATTGGTACAGCCGGAGGAATTAACCTGGCATATTAATGACGCTATTTATGTGGCAGGTGCTAACAGAATTGGTCATGGCGTTGATATTGCGTACGAAGCAAATTCGTATGATTTATTACGCTATATGTCTAAAAATAATATTCCGATTGAGATCAATTTAACGAGTAATGAATTCATTTTGAAAGTAAAAGAAAACAGACATCCGTTTACGCTTTATAAAGAATTTAATGTGCCAATTGTAATCAGCACAGACGATGCGGGAATTTTGAGAAGCAATATGACCGAGCAATATGTCTTATTGGCCAAAAGATATCCTGATGTGAATTACGAGACGATCAAAAAGTATGTTTACAACAGCATCAATTACAGTTTTATTCAGGATGAATCTGTTAAGAAACAATTGATTAAAGATCTTGATAGTCGTTTTAAAACTTTTGAAGCTAAGTTTTCTAAAAATTAATCTCCCAAATAAGACCTAACAGGTTTTAAAAACCTGTTAGGTCTAAAAATACATCAAACATGATTCTAGAAGCAGTGTTTCTTTATGTAAAACCAGAATTAGCTCCTCAATTTGAAGCTGATTTTGCAAAAGCAAGTCAATATATTTCTTCTATTGAAGGATATCTGGGACATCGATTAGAGAAATGTCTTGAAATTGAAAACAAATATCTTTTGTTGGTTGATTGGAATACTTTAGAAGATCATACTGTTGGTTTTAGAACTTCTGAAGCCTATTTGGAATGGAAAAAGATTTTACATCATTATTATGAACCATTCCCAATTGTAGAACATTTTGAAACTGTTTTTGAAAATAAAAAATAGCCTGAGAATTGCACGCAGATTTTTTACAGATTTTAGCAGATCAGCACAGATTATTATTGCAAAATATTAAAAAAAATCTGCCAAATCTGCCAAATCTGCGAGAGTAAAATTTTCCCGCAGATTTGGCAGATCAAGCAGATAAAATTATTGATAATATGACTTTAAGGACTGCACAATAATTTAAAAATATTTTTAATTTAATTCGTGGCAAAAGAAAACTATGAACATCAAACTAATCGCAATAGGCAAAACAGATAATAAATCGCTTCAAACTTTGATTGACGATTATACGAAACGTTTGTCTTTTTATATCAAATTTGATTTGGAAATTATTCCAGATATAAAAAACGTAAAAAACTTATCTGAAAGCCAGCAGAAAGAAAAAGAAGGTGAATTAATTCTTGCTAAACTTTCGCCAACCGATCAGTTGATTTTATTGGATGAAAACGGAAAAAACTTTTCGAGCGTTGGTTTTTCTGAAGAATTACAAAAGAAAATGAATTCTGGTGTAAAAACATTAGTTTTTGTTATTGGCGGACCTTATGGTTTTTCTGAAACCGTTTATAAAAAAGCACAGGGAAAAGTTTCGCTTTCGCTGATGACATTTTCCCATCAAATGGTGCGTTTATTTTTTATTGAACAATTGTATCGCGGATTTACGATTTTAAGGAATGAACCTTATCATCATCAGTAATTTTTTTGTTCGTTTTGTTTCTGGTTATCCTGAATACTTATTTTAGAAAACAAACTCTTCTTCTTCATTGATAAAAACAAACGGAATCTTTTTATCTATAATGGTTTTCAAAAGGATTTTACATTGCATATAATCTCCGTAACTCATGTTTTTATCGTATGAAAATGTAATCTGTGCTTTTGGATTTATAACTAAACTATCTAAAAACGGTTTTAAATTACTTTTAGGAAAATCGTATGTTTTTTTTCCGCTGTATTTTATCATTCCATTCTTTTTAAAATACAACTGACTTCTATTATTAGCAATTTCCATTTTATAAAACACTTTTGTGAAAGGCAGAAAAGCTAAATTCTTTCCAATAGAATCTGCATAAGAATAATAGTTTTCAGATTCTTCATTTTGATGCATTTTTTCATTTCGTTTTTTATCCTGCATTTTTATGACTTGCGGAATAACCAATTTCAATGGCAGACGTTTATCAATATTGAAAATCCAATTGGTCGAAATGATGGCACTTTTTCTGTTTAAATCGGCAATTGTATCTTTTCCTTCAACTTTAAAAAAGATATAAATCGGCGAATGATCCTGTACATCTTTTACAATTGAAATATCTGATTTTGGAAGTAGAACATCTTCTTTTTTTCCGCAAGAAACCAGAAGAAGTGTGATAAATAAAGTAATGTATTTCATAGTAGTATTATTCATTTTTATCATACAAAAATTCGGTAAATAAATCTATTCTAACCCCATTACAACTGTCATCAAAAGCTAAATCCGTTAATCGATTTATTTCTTCTTTTGTTAAAGCATCAAAATCTTTATATGCTCTTTTTGAATGAAGTGCTTGCTCCAAACGTTTTTCAATTTTATTTCTCATCTCTGATTTTATTTCTTCCCGAAAACTATCGAGTTGAATTCTTTTCTTTTTATATAATGAATAATATCTTTTTTCTAAATTTTTATAATCATTTCTCCAGTCTTGCGCTGTTTTTTCAACATTATACTTTTTACAATTTAGAATCAAAATTTTATCATCCAGATCATCAAAATAATTCCACTGTTCCTCATACTCTGTTATTTCTCCACGCCATAAGCTTATAGAATTATTTTCAACTGTTATAAAGGATCTTTCTCCTACATACCTGCGAATTTTCCAATATAAATCAACTTTATCTGAATATTCCAAATCGAAATTTATTTCTACAACTTCATAATGATCTACAAATTCTCCAATATTGTATGAAAAATCATTTTGATCCCAATTAGGAATATTTCCAAAATATAGTAAAACCGTTGAGTTTTCACCCATTTCAACTTTTTTAAGAATATTCAGAGCATTCAAAATGTTTGGCTTTTCCATAAATCTATCAACAATAAAACAAATTCTATTTATTCAGCTTACCAAACAAAGCTACACATTCCACAGCTTCTTTCACATCATGAACACGAAGAATCTTTGCTCCTTTTGTCAAAGCAATTGTATTGAGAAAAGTAGTTCCGTTTAAAGCTTCTTGCGGTGTTATATTAAGTGTTTTATAAATCATTGATTTTCTTGAAATTCCTGCTAAAACGGGCAATTCTAAAAGATTAAAAAGTTCCATTTTCTGCATCACTTCGTAATTCTGATCGGTTGTTTTGGCAAAACCAAAGCCCGGATCTAAAATCAAATCGTTGATTCCGAGGCTTCTTGCTTTTTTTACTTTTTCAGAAAAATAAAAAAGCATTTCTTTTATAATATCATCGTATTGCGTTAAACTCTGCATCGTCTGCGGATTACCGCGCATGTGCATCATAATGTACGGAACGTTATATTGCGCAATAACCTCAAACATTTTATCATCTAATTCTCCCGCCGTAATATCATTTATAATCGCTGCACCGCTTTCTATACTCGCTTTTGCAACCTCAGCTCTAAAAGTATCAATCGACAATAATGCGTTAGGAAAATGTTTTAAAATCAATTCTATAGCAGGAACAATTCGGTCGATTTCTTCTTGTTCCGAAACGAATTCGGCACTTGGTTTACTGGAATATGCACCAATATCGATGAAGGATGCGCCTTCTAAAAGCATTTTATCTACTTGCGAAATAATTTCGTCTTCGTTTTTATATTTCCCTCCGTCAAAGAAAGAATTTGGCGTAACATTCAAAATCCCCATTACTTTAGGAATCGATAAATCTATAAGTTCGCCTTTGCAGTTAATTGTCATGATTTTTTGTTTGTTTTGTTTCAGGTTTCAAGTTTCAAGTTCTTGAACAAGGCAATCTGATCAACTTGAAACGTTAAACCTGAAACTTGAAAGTTTTTGTATTCCAGTTCCATTAACATTTTGTTTAGAAAAACTTGAAACCTGAAACTTGAAACTCTTTAATTTTTCCTTATTTTTGAAGAAATTTTAGCAAATATACAGCATATAAATGAAGAATACTTCCCTTGAATTTGATAATGTTATTACCATCTGCCGCACTTTGTTTATCAATAAAATGAAAGATTACGGCAGTGCATGGCGAATTTTAAGACTGCCGTCGCTGACGGATCAGATTTTCATAAAAGCACAGCGAATCAGAAGTTTACAGGAAAATGATGTTCGTAAGGTTGACGAAGATGAAAAAGGAGAATTCATCGGGATCATCAATTATTCGATTATGGCTTTGATACAGTTAGAATTAGGCGTTGTTGACCAGCCGGATCTTGACGTTGAAAAAGCAACTGAATTATACGATGCTAAAGTAAAATTGACAAAAGACTTAATGGAAGCTAAAAACCACGATTACGGTGAGGCGTGGCGTGATATGCGTGTGAGCTCTCTGACAGATTTGATTCTGCAGAAGTTATTACGCGTAAAACAAATTGAAGACAACAAAGGCCTGACTTTAGTTTCTGAAGGTATAGATGCCAATTATCAGGATATGATTAATTATTCTGTTTTTGCTTTAATCTTAAATCCTATTAAATAAATAGAAATTCCAAAAATAAAATTTCAAATTTCAACGCTAAAAATCCGGAATCTGGAATTAAAAAAATTGGAATTTAACCCAAATTCCTTATACCATGAAAAACATCATTACCCAATTCTCCCGATTATTTGTCGGTGTCTTATTTATCATCTCCGGATTAATAAAACTGAACGATCCTGTTGGATTCTCTTATAAACTGGCTGAATATTTCAGCGAGCCTGTTTTCAATATGCCATTTTTAGAGCCATTTGCTTTAAGTTTAGCTATTTTTTTAGTAATCCTGGAAGTAGTTTTGGGTGTCATGCTATTAGTAGGTTATAAAGCCTCCCAGACTATTTGGGCTTTATTAATCCTGATTGTTTTATTTACGTTTCTTACCTTCTACTCTGCTTATTTTGATGTGGTAAAAGACTGCGGTTGTTTTGGAGATGCACTGCATTTAACACCTTGGAATTCATTTACAAAAGATATCGTTTTATTATTCTTTATCCTGATTTTATTCTTCAATCAAAAATTAGTAAAACCTTTATTCTCAACTTCTGTAACTAATATAGCGGTTTATTTAAGCGTTGCTTTATCAGCTTTTATGGCCTACTGGGTTTTAAACCACAATCCTATAAAAGATTTCCGTCCGTATAAGGTTGGAAACAATATCGAAAAAGGAATGGAAATTCCGGAAGGCGCTCCAAAATCTGTAGTAGAAATGATTTTTATTTACAAAGTAAACGGAGTCGATAAAGAATTTACAGAAAAAGATTTGATGAATATTCCTGAAGGCGCTGTATTTGTTGATCGTAAAGACAAAATTATTACAGAAGGCTACGTACCGCCAATTCACGATTTTACGATGACAAAAGACGATTCTGATTACAAAGAAGAATTATTGAAAGAACCAAAATTATTAGTTTTTGTAACTTACGATCTAGCTAAATCTAATCCTGAGGGAATGAAAAAACTGGCGAAGGTTACGGCAGATGCAAAAGCAAAAGGTTATAAAGTTATTGCTATGACAGCTTCTGGAACTGATGAAATTGCAAAAGCTAAAAAAGATTATAAACTGGATGTTGATTTCTATTTCTGCGATGCAACAACTTTAAAAACTATCGAAAGAGCAAATCCAAGTATTGTAGTAATTCAAAAAGGAACTATCGTTCAGAAATTACACTACAATGATCTTGATAAACTGCAATTATCTGATGTTGCTTACGGAATTTAAATCCTGAAAAACAATATAAAACGCCAATACTTTTTTAGAGTCATTGGCGTTTTTTTTAGAACAAAAACTTTAAACATCCTATCAATGAAGAAAACTTTTAATTCTTTTGTTTTTTCCCTTATTCTACTTGGCAGTATTTTCAGTTTCAGCCAGACAAACAAAGACCAGCGTTATATCTTTTTCCTTCACAATAAATTTGTAGAAGAAAACGATTTGAATGTACCTCATCCCGAATATGGTAAAGCCGAATACAATGAAATTTTAGCATCTTTCAGAAAGGATAACTTTATAGTTTACAGCGAAAAAAGAAATAAAAACACGAATGCGGTAAAATATGCAAAAAAGATCGTAAAGCAAGTTCAGGGTTTACTAAAAAAAGGAATTTCACCAGAGAAAATTACGGTAATAGGAACTTCTAAAGGCGGTTATATTGCTCAATATGTCTCGACTTATTTAGCAGATCCAAATGTGAATTTTGTTTTCATCGGTTGTTTTAGAGATATTGATATTGAAGAAATTCCGGATATAAATTTCTGTGGCAACATCCTGACCATTTATGAAAAATCAGATATTTACGGCGTTTCGGCAGTCAGAAGGAAAGAAACTTCTAAACTGAAAGTAAATCATTTTAAAGAAATTGAATTAAATACGAATCTAAAACACGGTTTTCTCTATAAAGCTTTGGACAGCTGGATTGTTCTCTGCAAAAAATGGGCTGAAGGCAATTATGATTTAAAATAACTTTTTCAATCAAAGAAGCATTCAAAATGCCTTCAGTAATTCCATTTTTTTGAAGGCATTTTTCTATTAATCCTGACGTTTTTTTTCCTCAAAAAAACAGAAAACAGAAAAAAAATTTATCATTTTTGAGTCTAACCAAAAAAGGATTCCAAAAATCAGGGGATTTTTACACCTACTATTACGATTTCAGTCCGCTTTTTTCAACCAAAAACTCATGTTTTGTTACAAAACAAAGGACTCTTCAATTTTTGTTAATCTGTATTTCGCTTTCAATTTGTTTGTTTAACTTTGTTCAAAACGATTAATTATATGAAACAAATTGCTTTAATCTTAATAGCATTTATTACTTTTTCATGTTCACAGGCTCAGAAAACAAGTTTTTCTAAAGAAGCTTTATCTGAAAAATTATTAGGAACTGACGATAGTCAGACTGCTTTTAAAAACATCTTAAAAAAATACAAAGGAAAAACACTGGTAATCGAAGTCTGGGCTTCATGGTGTGGTGACTGCGTTAAAGCAATGCCTAAATTAAAGGAATTGCAGGCAAATAATCCTGATGTGTCTTACTTATTTATTTCGGCTGATAAAACAGCTGAAAAATGGAAAGCAGGAATCGAAAAACACGAATTAAAAGGCGATCATTATATGATGAACGACGGAATGAAAGGTCTTTTTGGAAAAGCAATCGACTTAGACTGGATTCCGCGTTACATTATTGTTGACAAAACCGGAAAAATCGTTTTATACCGTGCTATCGAAACTGATTTCGACAAAATAAACTCCACTTTACAATCATTGAAATAATTTTTCAATGCCAATTGCAATGTCAAAATTCAATATCAATTTTGAACTTTGCCTTTACATTTCAAACAAAAAAATAATATAAAACTACCAAAATGAGAAAATCGATTGTTGCAGGAAACTGGAAAATGCATAAAAATGCAGCTCAGACTGAAGAATTATTAAATGAGTTAATTGCTAAAATTCCAGCAAAAACAAATGCACAAGTTATTGTAGCGCCAACTTTTGTAAACTTACAAGCGGCGGCTGCGAAATTAAAAAATACAACTATCGGCGTTTCTGCTCAAAACGTTCACCAGGCCGAAGGCGGTGCTTTTACAGGAGAAATTTCTGCTGATATGTTAACAAGCATTGGTGTAAATACCGTAATCTTAGGCCACTCTGAGCGCAGAGCTATTTTTAACGAAACTGATGCTTTAATCGCTAATAAAGTTGACGTTGCTTTGCATCATGACATGACTGTAATTTTCTGCTTTGGTGAAGAATTAAAAGACCGTCAGTCTGGAAATCACTTCAACATTGTTGAAAACCAATTACGCGATGGAGTTTTCCATATTGCAAAAGAATCATGGTCTAAAATTGTTTTAGCTTATGAGCCGGTTTGGGCTATTGGAACAGGAGAAACTGCGTCGCCAGAGCAGGCTCAGGAAATGCACGAATTTATTAGAGAAACTATCCGTAAAACTTTTGGAGCTGAAATCGCTGACGAAGTTTCTATTTTATACGGTGGTTCTGTAAAACCGGAAAACGCAAAAGAAATCTTCTCTAAACCAGACGTAGACGGTGGTTTAATTGGAGGTGCTGCTTTAAAAGCTGACGATTTCTTAGCTATTGTTACCGCTATCTAATTTTTTAGATTTTAGATTTAAAAATTCTTCCATAAAAAAGCGTTCGCACAAGCGAACGCTTTTTTTCGTATTGGAATTTGGAATTTTTAAATTGAAATTTATAATTTAAGAATTACCTTTGCAAAAATTTTTTTTATGTCAAATATATATTTAGGATATCACTTTACGATTGAGCCAAAAGAACTTGGATCAGAAATTTTAGTTGCTGAACTGGGCGAAAAGGCGTTCGAAAGTTTTACAGAAACAGAAAACGGAATCTCAGCTTTTGTGAAGAAGGATTTATGGGATGAAAATATCCTGGATGATATTTATATTTTACAATCGGAAGAGTTTAAAATTGAATATACAATTGAAGAGATCGATCAGGTAAACTGGAACGAAGAATGGGAAAAAAACTTTGAACCAATTGATGTAGACGGAAAATGCCACGTTCGTGCTCCTTTTCACGAAAAAACCGATGCTGAATTTGACATTGTAATCGAACCTAAAATGAGTTTTGGAACCGGACATCATGAAACCACTCACATGATGATTCAGCATTTACTCGAAATGGATGTAAAAGGTTTAAAAACCCTTGATATGGGATGCGGAACGGCAATTTTGGCAATTTTAGCCGAAATGAAAGGCGCTGAGCCAATCGACGCAATTGATATTGATAACTGGTGCTACCTTAACTCTATCGAAAATGCCGAACGCAATAATTGTAAACATATCAGCGTTTATGAGGGCGATGCTGCTTTGCTGGCAGGCAAAAAATACGATTTGATTATTGCCAATATCAACAGAAATATTTTGTTGAATGATATGCAGGCGTATGTTGACAGTTTAAACCCAAAAGGAATTATACTGTTCAGCGGATTCTATGAAGAAGACATTCCTTTTATCGATGCTTCGTGTACTGAAAAAGGATTAACGTATGTTAAAAAGTTACAAAGAAACAACTGGGTTTCATTAAAATACGTAAATTAGATATAGTAATTACAAAGTACAAAAACTAAAAAAAGATGAGTACTAAAGAGAAAATTAGAGAAAAAGTCCGCGAGAAAGAAGCGGCTGTATTCAATAACGAAATCATTATGTATAACGACGATGTAAATACATTTGACCATGTTATTGATACGCTGATGCGCGTTTGCGACCATACAGCCGAACAAGCTGAACAATGTTCCTTAATTGTACATTACAACGGAAAATGCACTGTAAAAACGGGGCCGCTCGACAAATTAAAACCTCAATGTACACAACTTCTGGAAGCTGGTCTAAGCGCGGAAATTGTTTAATTTATTAATAATTTAAAAACGCATTCTGTTTTGTTCTATACTAGAATCAAACAGAATGCGTTTTTATTTGAGTAAATTTAAAATTATGAGAAATATCTTATTTTTTGTTTTGTTGTTTTTATCTTTTAATTTAAAAGGCCAGACTAAATTTGAACCTCTCCGAAAACAGTTAATCGAAAATAAAACCTATGAATATGTTTATAAGTTTGAAAACAATCATGCGGTTTTTAGAACCTTTAAAGGAAAAATGGGATTAATTGATTCTGTTGGAAATGTGATTATTAAACCCACTTACGAGTATATAGATAATAAAAGAGATCTTAAAAACATTTTTGAAGCTGGCATCATAATAAACAAAAAACATAAAAGAGGATTTATTGATTTACAAGGCAAAGTAAAAATTCCTTTTGAGTACGAAGATGTTTTTTATATGGGAAATAATCTTGTTCATATTTCAAATAGCAGTAAAAGCGGGGTTGTAGATACCGAAAACAAAACCATTCTGCCTGCTAAGTATGATCATATTATGAATGATGATGGCATTTTATTTGTACAAACCGGAAATTCTCTTGATTTGTATGATTCGTCAGGCAAACAAATCACGAATTTTAAAGCCGCAGATATAGATTATTTTAAATTTAAAAAATCTATTGTCAAGCTTCAAAACAAAAACACTTTTATAATTGATCCTCTGGGAAATATCGTTTTAAATTCAGTTAAAGACCATCAGTTCGAAAGAGTAATTGCACCGGATACTTATATCATTATCAATACCATTACAAAGAAAAAAGGAATTATAAATTCTTCCGGACAATACGAAATCGAATGTAAATACGATGACATCTCGCCTTCTAATTCAATTTATATTGTCAAAAATAATGAAAAATACGGTTTTGCAGATAAAAAGGATTCAGTTCTGAAACCCTTAATTTATGATGGCCTATACAGAGCTTTTCATAAAAGAGACAGTATTTCATTTAGAAACCAATATAATGTCTCTAAGGGAGATCTGAGAGGTATTATAAATCCATTTTTGGAGAAGGATGTAATTCCGGTTTCGTACAAACACGTCGAACAGTTTTCGAATTATTACATTACTACAAACTCAGAAAATAAAAACGGATTGTTTGCTACAGAAGGTCAGGTTATAATTCCGGAAGAGTATGACTTTTACAATGCTGCCCAAAATAAAATTTTCGCGGTAAAAGATTCAAAGAATTACCTTCTTACTGTCGAGAATAAAAGCTTTAGTGAAATAGAAATTCCAACCGGCCAATTTGTTTTAAAGAAAACATTCTCTTTCGGTGGTTTTTCAAAAAGTAATTATCAAATTTTTAAGGACAAAAATAAATTTGGCATTTTTAGTAATCAAAACAAAATTGTGATTCCAGCAGAATACGATGCAATCACAGAAATTTATGGTACAGGAGAATTTATTGTAAAGAAAAACAATAAGTACGGCGTTGTAAATTCAGACAATAAGATACTGCTGGAATTAAAATACGATTCATTTCAAATCATAAAAGAATCCGTGCGATTTAAAATAAAAAACCAGAAAATACCAAAGCATTATCCTGTAAAATTGCCATTTTTACCGGAATAAAAACATTTTTACTTTCAATCTAAATAACACATTTAAAACTGTTTAATTGCAAATAATTCAAAATGCATTCTATTTTATTATATATTTGAACGAAATAGAAGGTGTTTTTTATGGAAGAGTACGGAAAGATATTAATTATCGCTATGCCGGTTTTTTTAGCGTTAATTATCTTCGAAAAGATTTACGGCATTTATAAAAAGAACGACACTGCTCCGTTAATCGACAGTGTATCGAGCATCAGCTCCGGAATTACCAATTCGGTCAAAGATGTTTTAGGGCTAAGTGTTACTTTTCTTTCTTACGAATGGCTGGTTTCAAAAATTGCTTTGCAGCATCTTGAGCCGAGCATTCTCTCCTACTTTATTGCTTTCTTTGTCATCGATTTTTATGGGTACTGGAGCCATCGATTTGCCCATCAAATCAATTTTTTCTGGAACAAACACGCTATTCATCACAGCAGCGAAGAATTTAATCTTGCCTGTGCACTGCGCCAGCCCATCGCAAGTCTGATTAATTTGTTCACGTTTCTGCTGATTCCGGCAGCTTTGCTTGGTGTTCCGGCTTCGGTAATTGCGATTACCTTACCGCTTCATTTGTTTTTGCAGTTTTGGTATCATACCAAACACATCAAAAAAATGGGGTTTCTTGAACACATTATTGTAACGCCTTCGCATCATCGTGTGCATCATGCTGTTAATCCCGAATATTTAGATAAAAACCATTCGCAGATATTCATTTTCTGGGACAAGCTTTTTGGAACTTTTCAGGAAGAATTAGACGATGTTCCTCCTGTTTTTGGCATTACAAGACCAGCCGGCACCTGGAACCCTATAAAGATTAATTTTCAGCATTTGTCTTTACTTATAAAAGATGCCTGGCGTGCCGAAAAATGGAAAGACAAACTGACAATTTGGTTTAAACCAACGGGATGGCGTCCTGAAAATTTTGAAGAAAAATATCCGGTTCATAAAATAGAAAATGTCTATGAATTTGATAAATACGGCACTCAAAACTCTCAAAAACTTATTTATTGGTCGGTTACACAAATGCTGATTACGCTTTTATTTGTGAGTTATCTTTTTGACCATATTGCCGCAATTGGACTTCCGAATATCTTTGTTTATGGATTTTTTATTTTTATTACTATTTACAGCAGCGCCGAATTAATGGATAAAAGCAGATTTGCCGTTATGTGGGAAGGTTTCAGGTTTTTGACTGCTGTAAGCATTATAGCTTTTTATGGCGATTGGTTTGGTTTAAGTACAGTTTTCTCTTTCAGTAATTATATACTAGTAAGCTATTTGGTTTTATCCTTTTCAGCTTCGATTTATTTTGTAACTGTGGATTTTAAAACCAACCTAACCCCCTCCATAAAATCACCAATTGTACAATGAAAAATTCAACATTTTTTAAAATTTACCTTGCGTTCAGTGCTCTGTATCTTATTTTTTTATTTTTAGGATATGAAAGTTTAGACTGCTATTTAAAACCCGTTTTAATTCCTTTATTAAGTTTAGGCGTATATTTTAATAAAAAATTCGCAACCCGAAAACTTCTTTTAACCGCTTTGTTGTTTGCCTGGATTGGCGACGTAATTCTTATTTTCTCAGACATAGCCGAAATTTATTTTATTTTAGGACTTGTCTCTTTTTTAATCTCACACATCATCTATTGCATACTTTTTAACCGGCAGATTAAAGAAAAAATCAAACAAAAACTTTCCTTTCTTATCATCGGAAGTATTTTAATCGCCTGCTACCTCATCGCAATGCTTTCAGTATTACTGCCTGTTTTAGGCGATTTACGAATTCCGGTAATGGTTTATGCCTGTGTTATATCGGTTATGCTTTTATTTGCTTACAACGGACTTTTAATCTGGTCTAAGCCGGCAAACCAGCTGGTGTTTTTTGGTGCACTTGTTTTTGTAATTTCAGACAGCATTCTGGCTGTCAACAAGTTTTATTCACCCATTGCGAAAAGTTCCTTTTTTATAATGCTGACTTATCTTGTGGCACAATATCTGATTGTTTCCGGTATTGTAAAACTGAATCTGAAAAAAGAATAAAAAACAGATTCTTTTTTTTCACAGATTACAAAATGACGTAAAATTTCCTTAAAAATCTTTTCGGCCTGCGGTAATCTGTGATAAAAAACCTTTTACATTTGTAAGACCAAACCAATCAATAAACCATGAAAAAATTACTCTTTTTCGTTATTTTAATACTTATCGCAACATCTTGTATCAGCACAAAATCTACCTTAAAAAATGTTGACGATAATGCTCCGGATTTAGTTCTGGGCAAAAACAACACCTTTGTTATTTCGTTATTCAGCAAAGACAAAAAATACGGTTACGATCCTGATTATCCGGTAAATATATTTTTTAGAAACACAAGAGATGAAGCATCAAATGAAGTTCGTTTTCTAAATGCTTTAGCGGGACCAAATGGTGAAAAAATCACTTATAAACGTTTGGAGACCTGCTGCCCTTTTCCAACCAAAAGAAGCGATATGGGAGCCGGATTTTTAAATGTTTACGAATTAACCTGGGAAGGGCAGAAAAAGCCTGTTACACTCTATCTCAATATTTATGAAAAAGGAATTTTAATGGTTCCGATGGGACTGACATTACAGAAATAAATCAATTTTATAAGATTTGATTAAAAACCAGCAAATCCTCTTTTTTCTTAATCCTAAATTAAAATAGGCAGAAAAAAGAGGATTTGCTCTTTTATTTAATACGATATTATTTATAATTTAAAAAACCGAAGCGTTTAAAAATTTAAAATAAGAAAAATACTTCAATTTTAACATTTTCTGCTCTTAAAATAATCTTAAATCTTCATCTGCTATTCATAAATCATAACTACCTTTGCATTGCAAAAAAATAATTTTATGAACTTACAGCATATTCCACAAATCAAGCATACTGAGAGCGGGAATTTCTTTTTATTGGCGGGTCCCTGCGCTATTGAAGGAGAAGAAATGGCTCTTAGAATTGCTGAGAAATTAGTTGGTATTACCAACGATCTTCAAATCCCTTATGTATTTAAAGGATCTTTTAAAAAAGCAAACCGTTCGAGAATTGACAGTTTCTCTGGAATTGGAGACGAAAAAGCTTTAAAAATTTTAAGAAAAGTTTCTGAAACTTTCCATGTGCCAACAGTTACGGATATTCACACAAACGAGGATGCTGAAAAAGCAGCTCAATATGTTGATGTTTTACAAATTCCTGCATTTTTAGTTCGTCAGACTGATTTAGTTGTGGCAGCTGCTAATACCGGAAAAACAGTTAACCTGAAAAAAGGACAATTTATGAGCCCTGAAAGCATGAAACATGCTGTACAGAAAGTCTTAGACTGTAACAATGAGAATGTTATGGTTACAGACCGTGGTACTATGTTTGGTTATCAGGACATGATTGTCGATTTTAGAGGAATCCCTACTATGCAGCAATATGCTTCTACGGTTCTGGATGTTACGCATTCGCTGCAGCAGCCAAACCAGACAGCAGGAGTTACAGGAGGAAGACCGGATATGATCGAAACGGTAGCCAAAGCTGGTATTGCAGTTGGTGTAGACGGTATATTTATTGAAACGCATTTCGATCCTGCAAATGCAAAAAGTGATGGCGCTAACATGCTTCATTTAGATTACTTCGAAGGTTTAATGAAGAAATTAGTAGCTATTAGAAAAACAGTTAACTCATTCTAATAATTATAATACTCAAGTTCTTTGAAAACAAAATTTTTATTTTTCTTTCTGGCTTGTGTTTCTTTAAACACATTTGCCCAGGAGGAAATCGAAGTACAAAAATACACTGCGCATAATAAAGGAAAATTCTTTGTTTCGTGGGGTGGTAACAGAGAAAGTTATTCAAAATCTGATGTAACTTTTAAAGGGAAAGATTACAACTTTACAGTTGAAAACATGAGAGCTCATGATAAACCAAAAGGATGGCACATAGATTACATCAATCCGGTTAACATGACTATTCCACAGACAAATTTAAAGATTGGTTATTTTGTGAGCGATCATTACAGTGTTGCCATTGGTGTTGACCACATGAAATATGTGATGACGCAGAACCAGACAGCGAATGTTACCGGAAGAATTAATTTACCGGAAGGTGCGCCTGGAGCGGTTTACAACGGAGAGAATTACAACAAAACACCTGTTAACTTTACTGATGAAACATTCCTGACATATGAGCACACAGATGGTTTGAACTATATTAATACTGAAATTGCAAGACATGACGATATTTCAAAACTGTTCAGACTGCCTAATACAGATAAATTTCAGATTAATTTAGTTGAAGGTATCGGAGGCGGTGTTTTATATCCTAAAACCAATACAAAACTTTTAGGAAAAGAGCGTCATGATGATTTTCACATTTCCGGTTATGGTTTGTCTGCAAAAGCAGCTCTTAACTTAACTTTCTTTAAATATTTTTATATTCAGGGTGAATTAAAAGGAGGTTACATTGATATGCAGGATATTAAAACTACTGTAAGCAATGAAGATAAGGCTTCTCAGCACTTTTTCTTTCTGCAGAGAATTCTTACTGTAGGAGGTATATTTAGAATATAATGTATTGAAAAATATATTTACAAAAATAGCTGTCATTTTATTTGGCAGCTATTTTTTTTATTATTTACTTTGCAACTCAAAGTACTTTAATATATGCTTTATGAAAACTAAAAAATACCTGTTTCCGCTTATCACTTTCATCCTTAGTTTTGGATGTGCTTTATTTGTGGCTGTAAAAGTTTTTCCAAATAATCCGTTTACAGGAAATAAGCAGGAAAAGACTGCTGCAAGTAAGTTTAAAGATGGTGACATTATTTTTCAAACCTCAGAATCAAAACAATGTGAAGCAGTTCGTATTGCTACGAATTCCAAATTTTCGCATTGCGGCATTATTTACGATATAAACGGGAAATGGTTTGTTTTTGAAGCGGTACAGCCTGTTAAACTAACGCCTGTTGAAGACTGGATCAAACACGGAAAAGGAAGTAAATATGTGGTGAAAAGATTAAAAAATGACAGCGTTTTAAATCCGGAAGTTTTACAGAAGATGAAAAACTACAGCCAGCAGTTTGACGGTAAAGAATATGATGCGTATTTTGAATGGACAGACAACAGAATCTATTGTTCTGAATTAGTATGGAAGATTTATAAAAATGCCGCAGGAATCGAACTTTCGAAATTGCGTGAAATGAAAGAATTTAATTTAAATGATCCGAGAGTTCAGAAAATACTAAAAGAGCGTTACGGAAATAACATTCCGTTAGATGAAAAAGTCGTTGCTCCTTCTGATCTTGCCGATTCTAATTTACTTAAAACTATATCTGACAATTATTAATTTAATGAAATGCCGGTTCATTCTTATTGCCGGCTTTTTATTTACTTTTTTACTTTGAATTTCAAAGAACTTTTTTAAAAAGCATTTTATGAGAGATTTTTTAATTGAGAAATTGTATGAATGTTCTAAACAGCCGTATCAAAAATACTTCAAAAAGAATACACCCTGGAATATTGATAAAACGGCTTTGATGAATTATCCTGAAGAAAGCTTGGGATACGGTTTAGGAAATTTTCTATTTAAAAATCATTTTGACATTCAGGAAAAACTGGAGGATCATGACATCATTCATGTATTGACCAATACCGGAATTACAGTTTATGAAGAAATCGGGATGCAGTATTATCTGCTTGGAAACGGAAAGAAAAGCCTGTATCTGTTTATGGTTATTTTATCCGGAACCCTGTTTTACCCTAAAAGAATTAACTATTTCATTGAGCAGTACAAAAGAGGAAAACAGGCGCATTCTTTTCATTATCTGGATTTCTCTAAAATGCTTTTTATATCTGTCAGTACTATTCAACAATCTTTTAATATTTAAAAATCATGAAAACGATTCACAAATCTTTTGAAGAAAAACAATCTCTTGAATTAGCAGCGGGCACATTTATCATCAGTACCCTTTTGTTTGCATTTTATATTATTTCTAATGAAAGTCCGACTGTTTTAATCATTGCGTGGCCTTTTGCTCTGTCTGCAATAATTGTAAATTCTATAATGTTATTTCATCTGACAGAACGATTTATTCATCTGCCTCAACAACGAAAAGATATTGGTTTTAAGATTCTAATGCTCATTTCGAATATTCCGGTTACGCTTTTGTATTATCTGGTTGTAATGAAGCTTTAATTCTTCTTTTACACATTGTATTTAGATAACTTTTAGAACAAAAAAAGCTGCAAGTAAACCTGCAGCTTTTTAGAATATTTTGTATTTTAAAATTTTAATTTGAAGTTGGAAGCGTAATTCCGTTTTGATCAATTAAATACATTAACGTAGTCATTGTAGCCGCTCCCAATTCAAGCTCTCTTTTGTTGATAGCATCAAATTTATCGTTTGCTGCGTGGTGGTAATCAAAATAACGCTGTGAATCTGGTTTTAAACCTGCTTTAACAATCGCTTGTGAGGTTAAATGACTGATATCTGAACCTGCATGTCCAATTGTAAAACTGTGTACTAAGTAAGGTTCAAAAAGATCCTTATATCCTTGTATTTTTTTCAGGTTTGCATCATCAGCTTCAATAGAGAATCCTCTGGGAGAAAATCCTCCTGAATCACTTTCCAGAGCAAAAATGTGGTTCTCTTTATTTTGTTTTGAAACTTCTTCGTATTTGGCACCGCCTTTTCCTCCGTTTTCTTCATTCATAAATAATACAACGCGAATTGTATTTTTAGGTTTGTAGTTCAGGTTTTTAAGAATACGAAGTACTTCCATACTCTGCACCACTCCTGCTCCATCATCATGCGAACCATCTGCTAAATCCCAAGAATCTAAGTGTCCGCCCACAACCATAATGTTTTGAGGAGTTACCGTTCCGGTTAATTCACCAATTACGTTGTATGATAATGCATCTGGCAGAGTCTGGCAGGATTGTTTGAAATAAAATTTTAAAGCCGGATTTACTTTTAAAGATTTGCTTAATAATTCAGCCCCGTTTGTACTGATCGCTGCGGTTGGAATGTACTCTTCTTTTGGCAGATCGCCATAACTCTGTGCTCCTGTATGAGGAAAATCATCTAAGCGTAAATTCATTGAGCGAACAATTGTTCCTACAGCGCCCAGTTTTGCCGCTTCTTTTGCTCCTGCATATCTTTGGTCAACACAAGCACCATACGATGTAAATGTTTCTATATTTTCAGGATTCATTGGTCTGTTGTAAAACACAATTTTACCTTTTACTTTATCAGCTCCTAATTCGGCTAATTCTTTAATTCCCTGAACTTCTATTACCTCAGCAGTCAGACCTGTTTTTGGCGTAGCAACAGAACCTCCTAATGCACAGATTGGCACATTGGTTTTTACTTTTCCGTCTAATAGATAAGCCGTTTCTTTTTCGCCGCGAACCCAGTGAGGAACCATAACTTCCTGAAGATATACTTTATCTAAACCAAGATTTTCTAATTGTCTTTTAGTGTATTCTACAGCTTCTGCAGCACCTTTAGATCCAGATAATCGGCTTCCGATATCGTTAGATAAATACTCCAGCCAGGAATAACATTTGGCTTCGGTTAAGGCTTTTTTGTAAAATAATTTAATGTTTTTTTCATCATTTGACTGAGCAAAAGATGTCAATCCGTTTAAAACCAGAGCAGTTAAAAGAATCGTTTTTTTCATAGTTTTTATAACATTTTGGGTTATGTTCCGCTTTTTGGGTTACCTCACAAAGAAACAAAATTTCTTACGAACTGTCGAAGTTTTTCGACAGCCATTTCACAAAAAAAGCTCTAATTGCAGATTCTTCAATTTGCAATTAGAGCTTTTATACATTTATCAAATAAAATTTATTTTACTTCGATAATCTTATTTTTAACGCCAATTCCGTTTTCGTTAAAGGCTTCGATCGTAAAATAATATTTTGTGCCTTTGTCAAGACCTCTAAAATCATACGTATTGTCTCCATACACCATAATGCTGTTGTACAACTTATCAGGCGTAATTCCGTAATAAATATTATATCCTACAGCATCATTTTGTTTCTTCCATGAAATCATAGCATTTCTAGAATCGGTTTTGTTTCTGTCTACTTTAAATGCCGAAACTGCTTTTGGTTTTTCGGATAATCCATTTCCAAAAACCCTGAAATCTGAAATTGCAAACAATCCTGATGCATTATGAATGTTTTCCATCTTGATATAACGTGCTTTGATTGATTTTGTAAGTTCTACATAATCGTGCGGTGCATCTTTATCGTTTCTAGATTTGTCTACAACCAATGTCCAGTTTACAGCATCATCAGACATGAATATTTTGTATTGGTAATAAATATCCATTGCTTTATTAAACTGCGTGGCTTTATGATCGGCGTAATTGATTTGAAGTGCATTGATTTCCATTTGTCTTCCTAAATCCATCTGAAGCCATTCGCCGGGATTGCTTGTTTTTGCAGACCAGTAGGTTTGAATGTTTTCATCGGTTAAATTCTCAGGTCCGTAACAGAATTTTTCATAGACTTTTTTCCCTCCGTTATCCATTCGGTGCGTTTCTACTTCCATGCATTCTTCAGAAGAAGAAACGGTTACAGGTTTTTTATATGAAAGTAACATCCATCCAGATGAAGCTCCTTTTGTCTGATCGCGCTGGCTTGTTGGTAATACAATTGGAAAATCACCGTAAGCTGTAATAGAATACATTACATCATCTTTATCAAATCCGGCAGGAAACATATCGATACGACGCTCAAAACGGTCTTTAATCGAAATTTTACACGTTCCTGTATTCCAGTAATTTCCGTAATTATCTGCAAAGGTATTTCCGTGTCCGGCTCCAATTACGAATCCGCCCGGTTTGTATGACATCGGGTTGTGTTTTTGATAGGTAAATGGCCCTAACGGATTATCGCCAACATGAACACCATTTGCATATCCTTTAAATTCAGTTGCCGGTGCACCGTACTGCATATAATATTTTCCGTTGTGTTTGGTCATCCAGGCGCCTTCAATAAAATTGCCCCACGGTGCAGGTTCCATGTCATTGTTTGGACCAAAACGTTCCCATCCGTGTGCAGAAGGATCAAGAATCGCTACTTCTTTAATTTGTCCATAAGGTTTTTGAATATCTTCTACCTCTGTAGCTTTGTACAATGCTGCATAATCAGCCTGATTTCCTTTTGGAAGCCATGTATTGTAGTCAACCTCAACTCCCACTAAGGGTAATTTTCCGCTGGAACCGTAATACATGTAGACTTTTTTGTCATCATCCTGAAAAATAGCAGGATCCCAGGTTGGCAGCATAGCTTTGTCTACATGACGTGTCCATCTTCCTGATTTTGGATCGGCTGTTTTCCAGATTGGATGATCTCTTTTCCAGGTTGAACCTACGTAAAACAAAGTATCATTTACCACCCACGCTGCAGGAGCACACTGATCATCGTCTCCCGGTTCTCTCTGGAAACTTCCGTAAACAAAATTCCAGTCAGACATGTCTTTACTCCAAAAGAAACCTGCCTGATTGGTTGCAAATAAATAATATTCATTCTTGTAGGTAATAATCACAGGATCTGCACTTGAACGGCGGGATTCCGGAATTCTGTTGTGATTATGGGTTGTATAATTATACCCAATATTAATTGGATTACAGTAGGTTGCTGCAGGTTTTGCAGGATCGAACCATTCGGTTTTTCCAATGGTTTTCTGTGCCAAAAGATTGTTAGCGGAAAGCACCAGCAATAAAATGGGAAGTGTAAGTTGTTTATATATTTTTTTCATGGTAAGATTTTTTGTAAAGTCTGAAAGTCTATTTTTTCACTTTTAATCTTTCTTGTAAAAGTTCCGGTTCGTTTGTGGTAATGTAATTGAATTTGTGATCTATAAGCCAATCCATATCTGAAGCTTCATTTACAGTCCAGGCGTTCAGGATAATTTTGTTGTCTTTGGCTTCTTTTATCCATTCCGGATGTTTTTTAAAAACCGAATAATGATAATCAACGCCGTTAATTTTATCTGATTTTACTTCCTTTGGGGATTTATTTCCTTCTAAATACTGCAGAGAAGTTTTAGAATCTATCGATCTGATTTTTTTTAGGATATCATAATCAAAACTGATGTAGCAGGTATTTTTATCGGCTTTTAATTTTTTAATGGTTTCGACTGCTGCTACACCCGTTTTTTGTCCTCTTTCTTTACTAATTTCCGAAGGTTTTATTTCGCAGACTAAAAGTGTGTGCTTGTTGTTTCGCTTCCCTTCTGAAATGTACTCATAAAGCGTTGGCAGTTTTTCTCCGTTTGAAAGTTTAAATTTTATCAAATCGGCATAATTGTTTTCTTCTATCAACAATTTGTTATAGTGTGCATCATGATTAATTACAAGCGAATCATCAGCCGTTCTCCAGACATCAAATTCTGAGCCCGGTAATTTTAAATCAATCGCGTGTCGTAAAGCTGCGATCGAATTTTCCGGAAGGTTATTTTTTTTCCATGCACCGCGATGGGCTACAATGGCGTTCTTTTGTGCATTACAGACAGAACAAATTATAAAAAACACAAAAACGGAACTAAATATTTTTAAAGTATTCATATTAATCGTAGTTAAAAAATTACAAAAAAGGCTCTTTATTTTAGAAAAAAAGCCCTCCAAACGAAGGGCTTTTCACTAATCAATAAACCAACTATTTAGTTAACTCAAAACTAACTTTCTTGTCGGCAGCCGAATTTCCTCCAATGAAGATATCAAACTGTCCAGGCTCTGCTACAAACTTTAAATCAGAGTTATAAAATTTTAAATCTTCAACAGTAATGTCAAAACTTACTGTTTGTTTTTCACCTTTTTTAAGTGCTATTTTTTGGAAACCTTTCAATTCTCTAACTGGTCTTGTTACTGAACCAACTAAATCTCTAATGTATAACTGAACTGTTTCTTTTCCATCAAAATTTCCGGTATTGGTTACATCAACTGTTACTTTCAATTTGCCGCTGAAATTCATTTTATCAGAAGAAATTTTAAGGTTTGAATAATCAAAAGTGGTGTAGCTTAATCCAAATCCGAATGGGTATAATGGTTCGTTTCTTTCGTCAATATAATTTGATCTAAATTTTTCGAATTTCCCTTCTGTGTTAGAAAGCGGTCTTCCTGTGTTTTTACTTGCATAGTAAATTGGCAATTGGCCTACGCTTCTTGGGAAAGTAGAAGTTAGTTTTCCTGAAGGGTTAACATCTCCAAATAAAACATCAGCAATCGCATAACCTGCTTCTGTACCGGCAAACCAAACATTTAAAATTGCAGGAACTGTTTTACTTTCGTCAGTAATAACTAACGGACGTCCATCAAATAAAACTAAAACAACCGGTTTTCCAGTTTTTAATAATGCGTTTAATAAATCTTTTTGAGATTGCGGGATTTCTAAGTTTGTACGGCTGCTTGATTCTCCACTCATTTCTGCAGATTCTCCTAAAGCGGCTACAATTACATCTGACTGCTCGGCTACTTTTAAAGCTTCTGCTAATAATTCTTCTTTTGAACGTGAATCACGGTGTAATGTTTTTCCAAACATGGTTGCGTTGGTTTCAAAAGTTTCATCGTAATCTAAGTTGCTTCCTTTTGCATATAATACTTTTGTTCCTGCTCCGGCTACTTCTTTAATACCTCTTAATAACGAAACGGCATTTTCCATTTTTGTAGCTACACTCCAGGTTCCCGGCATGTTTTCTTTTGCATCTGCCAAAGGTCCGATTAAACCAATTGTTCCTGATTTTTTAAGCGGTAATACCTGATTTTGGTTTTTTAATAATACCAAAGACTGTGCTGCAATGTCACGTGCCTCTTTTCTGCTGTCTGCTGTAAAGATTTCTGTTTTTGCTCTTTTCTCGTCACAGTATTTGTAAGGATCCTGGAATAATCCTAAATCGTATTTTGCTTCTAAAATAAGTTTTACAGCATTGTCGATTGTTTCGATTTTTACTTTTCCTTCATCCAACGATTTTTTTAAAGTTCCTAAGAAACCTTCTCCAACCATATCCATTTCAACTCCAGCGTTTAATGCTAAAGCCGAAACTTGCTGTAAATCGCCCATTCCGTGTTCGATCATTTCAGGAATTCCTGTGTAATCTGTAACTACGAAACCTTTAAAGCCCCATTGTTTTCTTAAAATATCCGTCATTAACCACTTGCTTCCTGTTGCAGGGATTCCGTCAACTTCGTTAAAAGAAGCCATTACAGAACCTACACCGGCATCAACAGCCGCTTTGTAAGGAGGAAAATAATCATTAAACATTCTTATATGGCTCATGTCTACTGTATTATAATCACGTCCTCCCTCAGGAGCTCCGTATAATGCAAAGTGCTTAACACAGGCTAAAATTGAATTGTTTTTAGAAAGATCGTGCTGCTGGTAACCGTTTACCATTGCTTTTGCAATCTGGCTTCCTAGGTACGGATCTTCTCCTGAACCTTCAGAAACTCTTCCCCATCTTGGATCGCGTGAAACGTCAACCATTGGAGAGAATGTCCAGTTGATTCCGTCTGCACTGGCTTCTTTAGCAGCGATTTGGGCACTTCTTTCTATTAATCCCATATCCCATGTACAAGACAATCCTAACGGAATTGGGAATGTAGTTTCGTAACCGTGAATTACATCCATACCAAAAAGCAGCGGAATTTTTAAACGGCTTTTTTCAACCGCAATTTTCTGTACTTCTTTAATTTTTTGTACTGATTTTATGTTGAACAAACCGCCCACTTTTCCTTCAGCAATATTTTTTGCAACATTCGAGCTATTGCCCTGTCCTGTTGTAATATCTCCGGATGTTGGTAAATTTAACTGCCCTAATTTTTCATCTAATGTCATTTTTGACATTAATTCTGCTACAAACTCCGACTTAGGTTTAATTTTCACTGTACTTTTTGTGCTCTTTTTTTGAGCGTAACCCAAAACAGCACATCCTAAAAAAAGTAAGACTAATTTGTTTTTCATTCTATTTAATTTATTTGTTCGTATTTGATTTGATCTGTTTAAGCATCCAGTCGTAAATTTCAGGATTATCGTAAACCCTTGTCCAGCTGTCATGTCCGGCATCATCAAAAATGGTCAGCTTTACATCTTTAGCATTGCATTTTTTTAATTCATTATAAATTGTGATCGCATAATTCACATTTACCACATTATCTTGCAATCCGTGGAAAATTCTGGTTGGAATATTGGCTATTTCACATGCTTTTTCTAACTGAATTAAATCTACAAAACCAGCGACAGGTACGTTTGCTGCAAATAGATCAGGATGTGCAAAAGCCAAATTCCATGATGCCCAGCCTCCTGAGCTCAAACCAGTAACATATATTCTATCTGAATCAATTTTGTTTTCTTTCTGAATTTTCAAAATCAGCTGATAAATTGATTCTGTATCCCAATTTTCATCTTCTTTACATTGCGGAGCCAAAACGTAAGCATCCAGCTTATGGGCTTTTAAATATTTGAACGGACCGTGAATTTTAACCTTTTCAATATCTGTCCCCTTTTCTCCATCACCGGAAATAAAAACGATTAATGGCTTTTTCTCTTTTGTATTAACCGGACGATGCAAAGCATATCCCAGCTCATACTTTGCCATTACGACTGTATTAATTTTTCCGGTTGTTTCGCTCTGGCCAAAGCCAAAAACTGAAAACAACAAGAATATAAAGCCTAATTTGTATTTCATTATCCGTTATTGAATTCCGTATTTACCTGATGTAAATCCAAGTTTTTTTAATCCTTGTTTTGTATCTGAGGCATTCATAAACAGTTTCCATAACAGACCGCTGCGATAATTTTCTATCATTGGTGCAATAGTTCCCTGGTCAATAGCCAGATAACGAGGTGTTACCCAATCGTATTGAGGAGAAAATGCATCATATGGCCCAGCAATTCCAACATATTTCGATCTATTTTCATCATATAAATAATGTAAAAACTTCATCGATTCTACTGGTGTATATGGAAATGAAGACAATGCAGCAGTTGGCGTAATTACACCTACATCGTTATTTGGCTGATGTGCTGTATACCCTGTTGTCCCATCTGTATTACGAGTATAACTTGCCGTAAGTCCCCAGCATTTATCTGAATAGTCTTTCCATTTCCCTGGATTTGCTATACTATATTGAACCATAATTTTGGCATGATTCTGTGTTAACTGCCAATAATCAGCATATTTATCTTTTAAAGTATTTGGATCCAGACCTAAATAAGAATACTGCGACCAAAACATTGGTCCAACACTTCCTACTGCACCATTGTAACTTAAAACAACAGGAATACCATATTGAGAACCAGAATGTACAATAGCTCCATTTCTAGCCCATGCCTGATGATAAGCTTCTGCAGAAATTGGATGCGTTGGAGATGAAGCTGCCATTACATACGTAATCAGACATTCATTATATCCTTCAAGCTTAAAATTCATTTCCCAGCCATAATTAGGTGACCAGTGCCAGTATAAAGCATTTTCACCTTTTGTATACCAGTCCCATTCAACTCCTTTCCAAAGTTCATCAGCTTTTAAAGCTAATTCTTTTTCAGCAGCACTTCCATTTTTAAAATATTCTCTAACAGTAATTAAAGCCTGACATACAAAAGAAGTTTCTACTAAATCTCCTCCATTATCTTTTGTTCCAAAAGGAATAACTTTACCTGTTTTGTTGTCCATCCAGTGAGACCATGCTCCATGAAATCTATCTGCTTTTTCAAGGAAATTTAATGCTGTTGCAAGCCTAGAAACAGCTTCAGCTCTTGGCAAAAAACCTCTTTCTACTCCTACAATTATTGACATTAATCCAAATGCAGAACCACCTGTAGTTATAATATTTGCTTCAAAGTTAGGATCTTCCGTAAGATATCTTTCTCTGGCTAATTTCGAATTAGAATCAGCGTAATCCCAAAAATATTTAATTGCATCTTTTTGAACCTGATCCATTGCTTCTGTATCTGTCAAAGGTTTGGTTGGTGTTACCGGATTTGTTGGTAATGGGGTTCCGCCTCCACCTGTTCCCTCTGGTGAAGATGATGAACATGAATTAAAGAAGCTTAAAAAAACAACTATGTATATTGAAATTTTCATTTTATTTTAAATTATGTTAATAATTAATACACCCGAAGACTTCATCTCCAGGTGTATTAGAATAATACTTATCTCTTATCTTTTTCTAGTTTGTATAATGCAGTAACTTCATTATCAGTTAGTGCAGCATCATAAATTCTGAATTCATCCATTAAACCTGTGTAATGAAGCATCCATCCGTCAGGATTACTCCAAGGAGCACCTAAATGCTGCTGATAACCGCCAATAATAAATTTTGATACTTCAGAACTAGCTAATTCTCCAAAAGGATTACCTCCTGTTAATGGATCACTTGCATATCTTTTTGCTATTGAAGCTGGTATCGCAGCTTTCTGTCCGTCAATGTAAAGACTATAAGTAGAACTTACCCCATTGTATGTCCAAACTAAATGTTTCCATGCTCCAAACATATTAGGTAGAACATTTGTCCCTCCATGTTCTATAAATTGTCCTGCCCATGGAATACTTGGTGTAACATCTCTTTGAATATGATTTTTCATAAGCATTGTGGTAGCTGGTCCCGTTCCTTCAATAAGGGTGAAGATATTTCCCCAAAAATCAGTTTTCTTAGGAAGCATAAACAATGACTGAGCTCCACCTGTGTGCGGGTCTGTCTTTATCCACATAGAAATTGTAATACTTTTTAAGTTTACAACAGAACCTGCAACATTCTCATAGGAAATGAAAGAACTTGCAGAACCTCTGTAGGCATTGCCTTTTACACCAGTTTCATATGAAACATTTGTACCTGTTCCTCCAGTAATTCCACCTTTTGAATCTTCAATATTGCCATCAAAACTAAATTTTGATACAAGATGGTTTGAAGCAATCTCATCTGAATTATCATAGCCGCCAATTGACTCGTATGGAATTGGACTGTTTACTTTATCTATACTATCCTCACAGCTTACAAAAATTTGTGAAGCCAAAGCAAAAGAAAGTAATAAAATAGATTTATTTTTTTTCATTTTAATTATTATTTAAGGATTAGTAACCAGGATTTTGATCTGAAAGACCTTTTGCTTCATTTAAGAATGATTCCGGGATAGGGAATAATTCGTTTCTGCCTTCTGTGAAGACTTTTCCATTTGGAAAAGCATCGCTCTTATCTGCTTCAAAAGCAGTTTTAGCCTGACCAGTTCTTACTAAATCAAAAAATCTGTCAAATTCAAAAGCTAACTCCACTCTTCTTTCTCTCCAAATTGCTTTTCTTACATCATCTTGTGAAGTATAAGTAGTATTAGGCAGTTTTGCTCTGTTTCTAATTTGATTTAATAATGGGATAGCTTCACTTGTCTGTCCAAGTTCATTTAAGGCTTCAGCTTTCATTAATAAAACTTCAGCATATCTTATAAAAATAACATTGGCATCACTATCGTCAGCACCAGTATAATTAGATGAATAAGCTTTGTAGTTATATCTGTCATTCTCAACAGTATTTGGAACCACTCTTCCATCGTATAATGTTGTTCCTTTAAAAATGATAGTAGCAGCCTTTCTAACATCTCCAGGTTCATAAGCATTTACAAGACTTTGAGATGGAGTATTGAATCCCCAGCCCCAGCCTCCGGTACCACGAGCACCCTGAACTTGAGAATATTGTTTAATACCTTTTGCTGGAACTGATCCAACCCCATTAATTTCAAAAATAGATTCAGGTCCGTTCTCTCCTGCTAATCTCCACATAGAAGCATATTCAGCAACAAGGCTGTAACCTGTTACTAAATTGCAATTCTCTACAACTTTTTGCCAGTTTTTTTGATACAAGTTAACTTTGGCAAGTAATGCATAAGCAGATCCTTTTGATACTCTTGCTTTTTCATCTGCAGAGTAAGCAGACTTTAATGGTAAAGCTCCGATAGCATCATTTAAATCACTTTCAATAAAAGCGTAAACCTCTGCAGCTGTTTTACGAGTAAGAAGCATGTTTTTATCGTCCAATGATGAAGGATTTGGTAAATGATCTACAATTGGAACACCTCCATAGCATTTTACTAAAGTAAAATACATAAAAGCTCTCATAAATTTAGCTTCCCCAATTAATCTAGCTCTTAAATCAGCATTAGCTTTATCTAGTTGAGGGATAATATTTAAGGCTTGATTACATCTGTTAATTCCAGCATAATAAGCTTTAAAATTTCCTTCAGAAGAAGGATTCGAAGCATTATAAGTCAAAGCATCTAATACATCTTTATCTGTTCCAACGTCTCCCGGAGATGATCCCTTATCAGCATCATCGGTTGTTATACTAGTTAATCCGATCCATCCGAAAGATGTTGTATCCCAATCTAAGAACTTGTTATATATTGCAGTTACAAATGTTGTTGCTCCTGCATCATTATTAAATAATTCAATATCACCAGTAGAAATTGCTTCTGTCTGGTCAACATCTAAATAATCGTCTGCACATCCAGTAAAAAGTAAAGCTGTTAATGCAAACATTGATATATATATCTTTTTCATAATATTAAAATTTTAAATTAGCACCAACTACAAATGATCTTAATGTTGGATAAGCATCCAACTCTACTCCCTGAAGTTTGTACGGGTCTCCGTCTGCATTTAACTCTGGTGAAAAACCTGAGAATTTTTGTGTAATAAATGGATTAATAGCATTTACATATAATCTACAATAACTGATAAAGCTATTTTCACTTAAAGGAAGTTTATATCCAAAAGTAATGTTGTTAATTCTAAAGAAATCTCCTGATTCTAAATAGAATGTAGAAGCTACCGGAGTCGAATTAAATGCTCCCGGATTTGAAGCTGTTGGATTATTTACTGTCCAGAAATTGTTTGCAAATGAATCTTCCATGTTTTCACCTCCAAAACGCTGTGCTTTTTTTCCATTGTAAACTTTTGCACCATAAGTACCATATCCATCAACAGAGAAATCAAAGTTTTTATAGTTTACTCCTAATGTCACTCCATAATTCGCTTTTGGTAAAATCGAACCAACATATTTTTTATCAGCATCACCCAAAGCGTCTTGTGTTACTTTTTGTCCCAATAAATTATAATAAAGCATTTTACCGTTATCAGTATCGAAACCAGCATATTCATACAAGAAGAAACTTCCTAATGGCTGACCTATAGAGGAATTGTCAAGGAATTTAGTTGTTTCTCCATTTCCTAAACTTCCTCCCTCAATTGGTGATAAAACCACATCTTTTAAACCAGTAAGCTCGTTTTTGTTTCTTGAAAAGTTACCACCAACCCAGTAAGATAACTCATCATTAATTTTATCGTCCCAACGTAAAGAAACTTCATATCCTTTATTTGAAACTTCTCCTACGTGAGCAGGTGATGCATTAGTAATACCAGAAGCCATATAAGGCTTAACATTTAAGATAACATTATCAGTATTTTTGTTATATAAATCAAAAGTACCTTTAAGTCTGTTGTCAAATAATTCAAAATCTAAACCTACAGAAGATTCTTCTGTAACCTCCCATGACAAACTTGGGTCAATTTGAGAATTAATCGTAGTTCCTTCATATAAAATAGAACCTCCTAAATAAGAATTTAAACCAGAAGAATAACCCTGTCTGTTAAGAGGTACATTTTGATTACCAAGTTTACCCCAGCCTCCTCTTAATTTTAATAAATTAATTACTTTAACATCAGCCATAAATTCTTCTTTGGTAATAACCCACCCCAAACCAAAAGCCGGGAAAGTTCCCCAACGATAATCTTTAGCAAAATTTGAAGATCCGTCACGTCTTATAGTACCAGTTAACAAGTATCTATCCATTAATTTGTATTGGAAACGACCAAAGTAAGAAGCTAATTTAGTCTCATTGAAAACCTCATCTTTATAACTTGTTACGTTTGCAACATAATCAACGTCTTTTAAAGACCAATAATTAGAATCATCATTTACATTTTTTCTAACGATAGTCAATTTTTCTCTGTTACCTCTAACAGATGTTTCAATACCTGCTGTTACTTCAACATCATGAATTTGGTCAAATACTTTATTGAAAGTTAAATAATTAGATAAATTCCAGTTAAAATATTCTTCTCTTCCTTTTGTCAATAAATTATATGGAATTTTCTCAGTTTCCACTCTTTTATCAAAATCTGCTGACGTTTTATCAGGATTTGCTGCTAACCAAATATTCTCAGAATCTTCAAAATTATATTGTTTCCAAGTATAGTACTCTCCATTAAATTGTGATGTAAATTTTAAAGATGGTAAAATTTCATAATCTAATTTTAATCCTCCTTGTAAAGTAACACTTTTCTGTTGCTCATCAAAAAGATCTAATTGAGCTACAGGATTTCCAACATTATTGAATGCTGAACCTGTAGTGTTTGCAAATCCGTTTTCTCCAACTCTTGACACACCATACTGTCCGTTAGCAAATCTAACCGGTACAATTGGTGATTGTTTGTAAGCGTTTGTAAATGCACTTAATGGTTTTGGAGTTGAATTTGTTGATGTAAAACTGAAGTTTTGGTTTAAAGTCAGCTTTTTAGAAATCTTGTATTCATTATTATTTCTAAAAGTTGTACGTCCGTAATCTAAACCGTTTAAAACTGCTTTCTCTTCGTAATTTCCTAAGCTGAAGAAATATTTAATATTTTCTCCGCCTCCTGAAACAGATATATTATTTTGTGTATAAGAACCAGTTCTTGTAATTGCGTCAAACCAATCTGTATTTACAGGCTGATCTTGTGAAAAAGTTGTTGATTGTAAAGCAGCGTTAGTATAATAAGCAAACTTATTACTACCCGCCATTTTAACTTTTTTCAAAGGCTGTCTTACCCCTGCAAAGCTTTCGATTTCAACAGAAACTTTATCTCCTTTACCTTTTTTTGTTGTAACAATGATAACACCATTTGCAGCTCTTGTACCATAAATGGCTAAGGCGGAAGCATCTTTTAAAACCTCATATGAAGTAATATCGTTTGTATTAATATTATTGATGTTTTCAGTCTGCATCCCATCAACAATATATAAAGGATTTCTTCCTCCTAATGCTGTTCCTAAACCTCTAATAACTACTGAAGGAGTACTTCCTGGCAAGTCAGATGAAATTACCTGAACCCCTGCTGCTTTACCTTGAATCGCCTGAGAAGCATTTAAAACTTTTGTTTTTGTAATTTCTTCTGCTTTAATAGATGATATTGCAGTAGTATTATCAATCTTTTTTCTAGTACCGTATCCAATAACTACAACTTCTTTTAGTGCAGTATCACCTGCTTCTTGTAGGGTAATTGTCATTGGTGCGGCAGTTGCCGGTACAGAAACTGCATCAAAACCTAACATAGAAACCTTTAATATGTCTCCGGGTTTTGCATTGATAGTAAAGTTTCCGTCGAAATCTGCATCAGCAGTTGCTCTTGCGTCAGATGAAGCAATAATTGCACCCGGAATTCCCATTCCGCTGCTGTCAACTACTTTCCCTTTAATCGCTTGTGCCTGCCCGGACATATATGCCGGAAGCATTAGCAGCACAAATAAGCTAAAAATAAAATTTTTCATACAGTATGTAATCGTTTAAGTTAGTAGAGCCAAATTAAGCAATTACATCGTTGTAGTACATCATTTACCACTACAGCATAGCTACATCATTGTGTTAAAATTTAACCATATAACCATGATTATCAACATTATAAATGTTAACAAAAATTCATTAACATAAGATTATGATGTAGTAATGATGTATTAGAATTATATAAAAAATAATATGGAAAAATATAAAATCGTCAAAAAACAAAATTAAATCTTACAGACTTAATAAAAATTTTGACAGGTTTTCTTCCTGATTCAGCCCTAATTTCTTTCTTAAGCGATATCTATGCAGTTCTACACCTCTAAATGAGATGTTCATCATAGGCGCAATTTCTTTTGAAGAAAGGTTCATTTTAAGATAAATACACAGTTTTATGTCCTTTGGAGTAAGATGCGGGTATTTTTTAGATAAGTTTGATATAAACTCATTATGGATTTGATTTAAATTGGCTTCAAATATTTCCCATTCGTGTTTATTTACTTCATTTATCTTAATAGCTTTCTTTATTTCGCTTTTAAGTTTATTGAAATCTTTTTCAGAATCAAGAATGTTCTGAATATTTTCGATCATTTCACTTTGTTTGGCTATAGACAAAGATTTTCCGGCAACTTCTGAGGACTTGCTTTGTAATTCAAGTTCCAGAATGTGCTTTTCATATTCCTGAATATTCAGCTCGTTCTCTTTTTTCAATTCCATTTCAAAAATTTCCTGCTGATGCTTCAATTCTTCGGCCTGTAATTTTAATTTTTGGGTATAACGTAGTTTATTCCATTTATAATAGAAAAATAATACAGCTCCTACAACTAATAAATACAATAGTATCATCCAAAAAGAAAAATACCACGGCTGTGAGACTTTAAAATCAAAACCGGAAACTTTATCATAGTTCGCACCATCGTGCTTAAAAATTACAACCGAATGAGAACCGCTCCCTAAGTTGTTTAAAACAATGGCGCCATTTGAAATCGGGATATAATTTTTCCCTCTGTTAATCTGATAGAATAAATTTGGTTTGCTTGCTCCATAAATTCCGGATATGACATTTATTCTTAATTCTGTATTGTGTTTTATTTTTCCGTCTTCAGGCAGTAATTCTCCATTATTATTATAAGCTTCAACTTTTACTCCTCTATTCTGCTTATTTAAATAACCTAACTGAAGAGAAATAAAACCGTCATCCAGATTCATCAGGTAATGATTACGGCTCCTGAAAATTCTGAGATTCTCATTAATCAGTTTTCCTTTATAATATTTCTCCTGAATAATATTCCAGATAAATTTTCCGTCATGGGCATAAATGTGATATAAGATTCCTTCCTGCAGAACCAGAAAATGATTTTTATCAATTGCAATTACATCTGATATGTTTTTAAAATTGGTATTGAATAATTCATTTTCCTCCAGTTTGCTCGAAATAGAATTAAATGTATACCAGACATTATTGATGAGAAAGAGAATCTCATCTCTAAATTCGAAAATCTTTACGCCAAAGTCATTTTTGATTTTGCTTTGCTGCGTGATATTTTCAATTTTTTTCGTTTTATAATTATCATCAAATAATACCCGGTATAAACCACGATAATTATCTGCAGCCCAAATTTCATTTTTTTTGTTTTGCGCTACATATTTTATCGGCTTTGTAAAATCATTGATTATTATATTCTTTTTAAAGTCTGATGGATCGTGATAAACAAGTATACCGCTGTATGTGGACTGAAAATAAGTATCGTTAATCATACTTTTAGACAAATTCCATCCACCGCTGACATTATTGATTTTAGTTAACGTTCCGTTTTCGTAACAAAACGTTCCGTCGTTATGACCAATAATGTATTTATCGTTAATTTTTGTAATATTCCAGCCCTGTCCTTGTGTATTGGGCATCATTTTAAAATTTCCCGAATCGAATTCGAAAATTCCATGATTGGAAGCAATTAAATATCCTTTTTTGGTTGTGGCAACCGAATATACTGATCCTAAAATTCCCGAATTATCGTAAAAAAATGAAATTGGAGAATTTACTTCAACATGGGCGATTCCGTTATCAAGCCCGAGCCATAAATCTTGTTCTTTATCAAAACCGATGCTTAAAACCGAATTGTTCATTAAAACATTGTTCCGATCGATGTTTTTATAAGTATCCGAATTAAAATCATAAATAAAAACGCCTTTATTTCCTGTACCTACAACCAGTTTATTGTTTTTAATAAATTTGGCGACATTAATTCCGTTTGATTTTAAAGTTTCATTCAACGGATTGTCCCAGGCTCTCAGTCCGTTTTTTTCAACTGTAAAAATGCCTCGCTTTTGTGTAAAAATATAGATTTTACTGTCTTTTTTTTCAATTGCATGTACAACAGTATTTTTTAGAACGTTCCAGCCTTTTGGATTGGCTATTCTGGAACCGTTCATCTTAAAAAGTCCTTTGTTGACAGATGCAACATAAAGATCTTTATCGACTACAAAGCAATAGGAGATTAGAAACGGAAATTTAATTTTTTTGATACTTTTTCCGTTATAGATAAAAACATCGTTAAAAGACTGAAAATACAGGGAACCGTTGTATCTGAAAATTTTCCAGATTTCCTCATTGTCTTTTTCATCAAATAAACGCAGATTTTTGGTAATCGACACATAATGCATTTTACCATCTTCTCTATACCAATATCCAAATTCTTTATAAGAGCCGGAATAAATTCGGTCTCCCTCTATTAATATCGAACGAATAATGGTTTTATTAGGAAGCGCGTATTTTTCCCAAACGACACCATCATATCGTAATAAATAGTGATTATTGGCAAAATACATCGCTTTATCTTTTCCCTGAGCCACATTCCAAATCTGGTTATCGCCCTGGTAATCTGATTTGTTGTAATTTTCAACGAAAGGAAGTAATTCTTGTGCTTGAATTTGAAAAGCAATGAAAAAGAAGAAAAGTGATTTTATAAGTATCGATTTCAAGATATTCGGATTTAAATCCAAAGATACCAACAAAAATTTAATTTTCTACCTTAAAAAATAAGCCGGAAGTCAGCTCATAAATATCGCTAGGAGTGTTAGAATACCGATTATCAGGCATAATGGCGCAAAATATCGGGTATCATTTTGTCCGAATCTGGTATTTTTTATTTTTTTGAAAAAACCGAGATATTTGAAATCTCCAATGGATCTTATGATAAATAGTACCATTAAAATCCAAAGACCATACTTATCAATCCAAAAAGGCAGTACAGCAGAAACGATTTTAACTTTTATCAAATAAAAAATACCAAAGCCAGACAAAACAATGGCAACAATCAATGTAGCAGTAATTCCGGGATTTCTTGGCGGGGTTTTATCATCAGGAGTTGGATAAACACCTTCTGTTCCCCATTTTCCTCCAAAAGCCCAGTAAAAATGAACTAATGAGAGAAAAAGAAATACTAAAAACAATACTGCTGCAATGATTTTTGCCATTGTTTGAAATCTATTTTAGAAATTTTACTCTTCTAATAAATGATAAACCTGATTTGCAATTTCGAACTCTTCGTCTGTTGGTACAACCAAAATTTTCACGATCGAATTTGCTGAGTTGATTTCTCTTAATTCTTTTGAACGGATCTGATTTTTTTCTTTATCGATTTCAATTCCGAAATAATCCATATCTGTACAAATCAGATTACGCATGAAAGCAGAATTTTCTCCAATTCCTGCTGTAAATACAATAGCTTCTAATCCGTTTAAAGCAGCTGCATAAGCACCAATTGTTTTTCTGATTCGGTAAGCATTCATCAATAATGCCAGTTCGCATTCTTTATTTCCCTGATGCGCTTTTGACTCAATATCACGTAAATCGCTGTAACCCGTCAGACCTAACATACCACTCTGTTTCAGCAAAATAGAATTCACCTCATCTGCTGTATAACCAAGGCTTTTTATCATATAAAAAATAACCGACTGATCGATATCACCGGCGCGGGTTCCCATAATTAAACCATTTGCAGGAGAGAATCCCATTGTGGTGTCGATACTTTTTCCGTCTTTAATAGCAGCCATACTGCAGCCATTTCCTAAGTGGATTGTAATTATTTTTGATTTTTTTTCTAAATAATTAATAGCCTTTTTTGAAACGTATTTGTGGCTTGTTCCATGAAATCCATATACACGAACTTTGTGTTCTGTTAAAAGGAAATTTGGAATCGCATATTTGTGTGCTTCAACAGGAACTGTCTGATGAAAAGCGGTGTCAAAAACAGCAACTTGTTTTGCTGAAGCGAAAATTTCTTCGGCAACATTTATCCCTACAAGGTGCGCCGGATTGTGAAGCGGTGCTAATTCTGAAAGTTCTTTAATTTTTTCTTTAACTTCCTCTGTAATAATGGTTGTGTTAGAAAAATAACTTCCTCCGTGAACTACTCTGTGACCAACTGCAGCAATCTCAGATGTTGTTTTAATTACCCCTGTTTGAGGATCTAAAAGCAAATCGGCTACTTTTTGCAGACCTACTTTGTGAGAAGGAATCGGCAGGATTTCTTCATACGAATTTGAAGCCGTTTTAAAGGTAATATTTGATGTATCTAAACCAATTCTGTCAATCATACCTGTGCAGATTACTTCATTTGCCGGCATAACCATTAATTGGTATTTAATTGAGGAACTTCCTGAATTTATAATTAATATTTTCATTTTTTTAGTTGCTAAGTCTCTAAGTTACTGCGTTTTTTTACCAGAACTCAAAGTTATCTCTTTTTAAATTTTTAATTCTTAATTTTTACCTGAATTTACATGCCCTGGGCCTGAATAGCTGTAATTACTACGGTATTGATAATATCGTCTACAGTACAGCCGCGGCTTAAGTCGTTTACCGGTTTGTTTAAGCCTTGTAACATTGGTCCGATTGCCAAAGCTCCGGTTTCTCTCTGAACGGCTTTATAAGTATTGTTTCCTGTATTTAAATCAGGGAAAACCAAAACGCTTGCCTGTCCTGCCACTTCTGAATTTGGCATTTTACTTTTTCCAACCGCACGATCGACTGCCGCATCGTATTGAATTGGTCCTTCGATTTTTAAATCCGGACGTTTTTGTTTTACGATTTCCGTTGCTGTTCTTACTTTATCTACTTCATCTCCTTTTCCTGATGATCCTGAAGAATATGAAAGCATGGCAATTTTTGGTTCAATTCCGAAAGCTAAGCTGGATTCTGCCGATGAAATTGCGATTTCTGCCAATTGTTCTGCAGTTGGGTTTGGATTGATGGCACAATCTCCAAAAACAGAAACCCTGTCTTCTAGGCACATGAAAAACACAGATGACACTACAGATGAATTTGGTTTTGTTTTAATGAATTGAAGTGCCGGTAAAATGGTATGCTGTGTAGTATGTGCTGCACCCGAAACCATTCCGTCAGCATGACCTTTGTAGACCATCATGGTTCCAAAATACGATACATCTTCCATTAAATCCCTTGCCATTGTAATACTCACATTTTTAGCTTTTCTAAGCTCGTAATATGTGTTAGCATAATCTTCATAAAGTTCAGATTCTTTTGGATTGATGATGCTTACTTTAGAGAAATCAAAAGCAATTCCAAGTTCTGTTACTTTATTTTCAATTTGTTTTTTATCTCCAATGATCGAAATATCCACAACATCCATTGCTAAAAGTCTTGAAGCTGCAATAATGATGCGGTCATCATTTCCTTCCGGAAGAACGATATGTTTACGGTGCTGTCTGGCTCTTTTAACCATGTTATACTGAAACATTTTTGGCGTCATACCTTCTGCTTCAAAAGTGATTAATCTTTCAGACAACGCGTCGTTATCAACGTATTTCTCAAAAGTATTGATCGATGTTTCTATTTTATGAATATTGTTGGCGTAAATCTCAGATTTAATTTTACCAATTCTGTTGGTAATATTGTAAGTACCGCCGTCTACTGTAATAATTGGAACAACAGCAGAAAGCCCTTCAATAAGTTTTAAGATGCTTTCTTCCGGAAAAATATTCCCTGTCAGGATAATACCTGAAATTGCAGGATAATTTGCCGATTCATTAGCCTGTAATGCGCCTAAAATAATATCTGAACGATCACCCGGAGTTATTACAAGGGCATTATCGTGTAAATGAACCAGATAGTTATGAAGCTGCATTGCTCCAACGCTGTAATGACCGATTTCATTATTAAGATAGTTTTCTCCAAATAAAACCTTAGCATCCAGTTCGTTTACAATTTCCTGCATGGTTGGATTGTTCAGACTTGAAATAAGCGGAATCGTATTTATCAGCACATTTGACGGTAAACTTTTCTGAAGGCTTTTCGTAACCAGCTCGATATTTTCCGGCTGCACTTTATTGGCAAATACAGATAAAACCTCAACCTCTTTTACTTTGAAGGAATCATAAACCAGGTACAAACTGTCTACTAATTCTTCTAGTGTTTTACCAACTCCTGAACCAATAATAATGGTTGGGATTCCAAGGTTTTTAGCAATTAAAACGTTCAAATCTAATTCGATTGAAGTTCCTTCTCCGGTAAAACTTGTCCCTTCTACCAAAACAAAATCAAAACGTTCCTCGAGTTTTTTATACTTTTCGATGATCAGATCCAGAACTTCTCCTATTTTTCCTTTGTTCTTTTTCTTTATCAGTTTACTCTTGGTTATGGCAAAAGCATCTTCAAACTTAATATCAAGGTTAAAATGCGACAAAACTGTCTCGATGTGATTGTCCAGTTCACCATCGACAAAATCTTCGACTATAGGCCTAAAATAGCCCACTTTAGCTGTTTTACCAATTAAGATGCTCATTAGTCCGAGCGTAATAATCGATTTACCACTATTTTGATCACTTGTGGCAATATATATTGCTTTACTCATAATTATTTATATTTATTCTAAATAACAAATTTATACAAAATCAAATTTTCCTTTTTAAAAACAAACGTTAAAACCAACGCCGTTTCTTGAAATAAATGATTAGGGCTATTACTAGCAGAAACATGCTTCCGAGAACAATAAAATACCCATTTTCTGTTTTAAGTTCCGGCATGTTTTCAAAATTCATTCCGTAAACTCCCACGATAAAAGTAAGCGGAATAAATATGGCTGATATAATGGTCAGCGTTTTCATGATTTCGTTCATTTTCCGGCTTTGTTCCGAAAAATAAAAATTAGAAGCACTTTCTAAAGCACTCATATCTGATTCTATCTGCTCTAAAAGCTCCAGACTTTTTTGATGCAGTCTGATAAAGAAATTAAATGTTTCTTTCTGGATTAAGCCATTATCGTCATCATCATCTTTCTTTGTTTTCAAATAATACAATGAATCCCGTAAGGGTATAATTGATCGTTTTAAAAAGCTTAAATTGTCCCGATGGTTTTCAATTTTTTCGAGGATAACCGGCTTTGCTTCTTTCTTGGTCAAATTGATTAATTCTTCAATTTTATCCTCTTCATCTTCAAGGGTGATATAGAAGTTTTCCATCACGGCATCAAGAAGCAGATACAAAAGATAATCTACTTTTTTTGTCCGTACAATACCGGCATGAGTACGCAGGCGTTCGCGGATATGGGCAAAGAAATCGCTTCGTTTTTCCTGAAATGAAATTAAAATTCCATCCTTTAAAATAAAACTTAATTGTTCTGCACTAATGCTGTCTGAGTATTCAGAAGGAAGAAGCGATTTTATATTAAAGAACAAAACATCCTGCTGTTCTTCTAATTTTGTTCTCTTGGTGGTGTTTAAAATATCGGCAAGCAGAAAGTCATCCAGTTTAAAATGTGCTCCGATTGTCTTAATGAGATTAATATCATTTAGCCCGTGGATATTGAGCCAGTTGTTCTTTGTGTAGTCAAAACAAGAGTTTAAAGCTGTAACCGAAAACTTTTCATATTCAACAACATCAGGGTCATTATATACGAAAAGCTGCATCTCTGTTTCATGCTCTTTATGTGATCCTGTGTACTCTAAAGTGACGTGTTGAAGCTTGCGTCCTTTCTTGTATTTGATCTTTCTCATTCAGTTTTTTTTACAATAGTAATATTACGAAAAAGAATTCGAACAGGAAATGACAATTATCAGTTTGTGAAATTCGTTAGCAGACCTATCACAAAGCTTTTACAGCAGTTTATAAAATAAAAAAATGCCAGCTTAAAAAAACTGACATTTTATAAAATATATAATTCAAATTTTATTACTGTGCATAAACAGTATAAGATAAATTCGTAAACACGCCGTTTTTAACCTCAATTACTTCTGGTGTTACGACTTTACTTTGCAGCACTCCTACTTTTACAGTTTTAAAACTAAAAGTACCTGAAACTGTTTTTTTATCAGGATCCATAGCTGTAATAGTTATTTTTCCAGACACTGGCTGATGTTCTGTATAGGTATTTCCATCAATTAAATAGCTGTTTATAAATAAGGCATTGCTTGCAAGTGATTCATCTTCATCGGTATTTTCATTATCATCATAGAAATTGTAATCTTTTAACGGCATTGCATTAGCAGTTGTAGTTTCATTTTCACATGCCAGCATAAACATTTGAGAATCATCCTGAATATTGATATCAAAACGTTGTCCCATTCCAGGAATTTTAATCAAAGTAACGCTGTTTATTTTTGTTGGTTTCCATTCCGCACCATTTACAACGGCCGTTACAGAATTGTTGTTTTCAATGCCTTTATCATCATTATCATCACTGCTGCAGGCGCTGAATAAAATGGTTAAAGCGATAAATCCAAGACTTACGATCTTTTTCATATTGTTTTTTTGTTTTTGGGTTATTTAGGCCCAAAACTAATTTAAAATCAAACAACAATATTGAGGAAAACCACATTCTGCAGATTTTTTTTAAAATTTTTCTAATTAAATTGATTTACAAACTCATATGAACAAAAAAACCGAGCCATTTCTGACCCGGTTTATATTCAAGTGCAAAGACGCACATCAGTGCGTCTCTACGGAGTAAATTATTTTACCTCTTCGAATTCAACGTCTTCAACATTGTCTCCAGAAGACTGCTCTTGTTGTGGAGCAGCTTGCTGGCCTTCACCACCTTGAGCGTACATTGCTTCTGTAGCTGTTTTCCAAGCTGCATTTACATTGTCTAATCCTTTTTGGATTGCGTCAAGATCTTGAGATTGGTGAGCCATTCTCAATTCAGTTAAAGCGTATTCGATAGCTGTTTTTTGATCGTCTGTCAATTTATCTCCTAACTCTTTCAATTGAGATTCAGTTTGGAAGATAGTACTATCAGCTTCGTTCAATTTCTCAGCTCTTTCTTTTGCGATTCTGTCAGCATCAGCATTAGCTTCAGCATCTTTTTTCATTTTTTCGATTTCTTCAGCTGTTAATCCAGAAGAAGCTTCGATACGGATATCGTGAGATTTTCCTGTTCCTTTATCAGTTGCAGAAACTTTGATGATACCATTAGCATCGATATCGAAAGTTACTTCGATTTGAGGAACTCCTCTTGGTGCTGGCGGGATACCATCTAAGTGGAAACGACCAATAGTTTTGTTATCTGCAGCCATTGCTCTTTCTCCTTGTAATACGTGGATTTCAACAGATGGTTGAGAATCTGCAGCAGTAGAGAATACTTGAGATTTTTTAGTTGGGATAGTTGTGTTAGACTCGATTAATTTAGTCAATACACCACCCATAGTTTCGATACCTAAAGAAAGAGGTGTTACGTCAAGTAACAATACATCTTTTACATCTCCAGATAAAACTCCACCTTGAATAGCAGCTCCAATAGCCACAACCTCATCAGGGTTAACACCTTTAGAAGCTTTTTTACCGAAGAATTTTTCAACTTCGTCAGCGATTCTTGGCATACGAGTAGAACCTCCTACAAGGATTACTTCGTCGATATCAGATGTAGATAAACCTGCATCTTTTAATGCTTTAGCAACTGGCTCCATAGAACGTTTTACTAATGCATCAGATAATTGCTCAAATTTAGCTCTGGATAATTTTTTCACTAAGTGTTTTGGTCCAGAAGCAGTAGCCGTTACGTATGGTAAGTTGATCTCTGTTTCAGCAGAAGATGATAATTCAATCTTAGCTTTCTCAGCAGCTTCTTTCAAACGCTGTAATGACATTGGGTCTAAACGTAAATCAATTCCTTCTTCAGATTTGAATTCGTCAGCTAACCAGTCAATAATAACCTGGTCAAAATCATCACCACCTAAGTGAGTATCACCATTTGTAGACAATACTTCAAATACACCGTCTCCTAATTCAAGAACAGAGATATCAAAAGTACCTCCACCTAAATCGTAAACAGCAATTTTTTGATCATTTCCTTTTTTATCTAATCCGTAAGCAAGTGCAGCAGCAGTTGGCTCGTTGATGATACGCATAACTTTAAGACCAGCGATTTCACCAGCTTCTTTTGTAGCCTGACGCTGCGCATCGTTAAAGTAAGCAGGAACTGTAATAACTGCCTCAGTTACTGTTTGACCTAAATAGTCTTCAGCAGTTTTTTTCATTTTTTGAAGTGTCATTGCAGACAACTCCTGAGCAGTGTATAAACGACCGTCAATATCCACACGCGGTGTATTGTTGTCACCTTTTACAACACTGTAAGGAACTCTTTTTGCCTCTTCTTGAGTTTCAGCAAAAGTGTGTCCCATAAAACGTTTAATAGAAGCAATCGTTTTTGTAGGATTCGTTACTGCTTGTCTTTTTGCAGGATCACCTACTTTAATTTCTCCACCTTCAACAAAAGCGATAATAGAAGGAGTAGTTCTTTTTCCTTCTGCATTAGGGATAACAACTGCTTCGTTACCTTCCATTACAGAAACACAAGAGTTCGTCGTACCTAAGTCAATTCCGATTATTTTACCCATTTTTTATATATTTAATTTTTGATTTAAATTTTATAACTCAGGTGGCATAAGTCAATCATTATGCCATTATAAAAAACTACAGTAATTTGTCAGTTTTGCTATTGGCACAGGAATAATCATCTGACAACATGACATTTTTCAATACTGACAGATATGGCACAACACTATATTTCATGTCATTATTAATAATTGATTCTCTATTTGCTTATAAACTAATCAGGTTAATTAAATATAAAATTCTGCTGTTAAAAATCTAAATTTATTTCTAAAACGATTTTATTTTGCAAGAAATACAGTACATTTCGAAAATATTTTAAACTTCAAAATCAAATGAATAAAACAATTGCATTTACAATCTTGATTATACTATCTTTTTTAGTTCAATCCTGTAATAAGGAAACTAAAAACAATACAAAAAAAGTGGAGATTGTTGACAGCTTGCCACAACAAAAATTTGAAGAAACAAGTGACGAATTTGAAGAAAACACTACCGAAGAACCCAAGGTTACTTATCCTCAAACAGGAAATAAAATTGCAGATTTCCTTCCTGATGTTTATGAAATTCAATACCAAGCTGAAGGAGATTTAAATAATGACAGTTTAGATGATATTGCCGTTGTTTTCAAGCACAAAAAAAGTAATGTCTTAAAAAGACCAATGTTAATTCTTTTACAAAACGAAGATCATTCCTATCGTTTAGATAAATTTTCGGACATAACAATTCCTGTAGAATATAATGATCATGATTATAAACTTTATGATACAGAAAACATTAGTATTGAAAAAGGAGCATTACACATTAATCTATATGGAGGTGGTGCCAGTGGAACATTTTTAAGTACATTTAAGTATTTAGAAAATGATCTTATATTGTACAATATGGAAACTTATTTTGGTGGTGCTGGCAGCCGCTCAGCATCTTTATATGATTTTGAAAAAAGTGAAGTAAAAACAACTGAAACCAATACAATGGAAGAAAATGAACCAACAACATCTCATACATCTAAAATAAAAAGAAAACCTCATTTGTTTGAAAAAACTTCAATCTCTGACTTTTAAAAATCAGCCTGCACAATAATGGAAAACTACAGCATCATCATATTCATCCTTGCCATCGTGATAGGATTATCAGCATTTGCAGAAAAAGCAAAACTCCCCTATCCAATTCTACTGGTAATTGTAGGTGTCGCAATTGGTTTTGTTCCGACAATAAAAGAAATCCAAATTAATCCGGAAATTATATTTCTAATATTTCTTCCGCCATTATTATATGATGCTTCATTTAATATTTCCCCACGACATTTTAAGAACAACTTTCGCACCATAGGTTCGCTGGCAATACCTTTGGTTTTTCTAACTACGTTTTGGATCGCAGTTGTATCACATTATTTAATTCCCGGAATGAGCTGGCCTTTATCATTTGTACTTGGAGCGATACTTTCTGCTACAGATGCCGTTGCCGCAATAAGCATTACAAAAGGTCTCGGAATACCCGAAAAAACAATTACAATCCTTGAAGGCGAAAGTCTAATAAATGATGCCTCAGCTCTTGTCGCCTATCGTTTTGCGGTCGCTGCTGCATTAGGATCTTCTTTTGTAATCTGGAAAGCAACACTTGAATTTGTGTTACTACTTGGCGGAGGTTTTTTGGTAGGTTTTGTAATGGCCAGAATCCTTGCTTTTATATTAAATAAAGTACACAAAAACATTAACGTTACAATCAGACTAATGCTTTTAATGCCTTTTGTAACCTATTTATTTGCAGAACATTTACATGTTTCAGGAGTAATTGCAGTGGTTGTTTTAGGATTAATGATTGCCAGATTTAGTAATAAAATTTTTCCCGAAAACTTAAAAAACAGTTCTAAAAATCTCTGGGATATTATCATATTCATATTAAATGGATTAATCTTTATTTCTATTGGCCTAAATTTCAGATATATTCTAAAAGAAATCGACGACGAGATGATTCTCCCTTATATTGCTTACGCATTCATCATAACTATTGTGGCGTTACTTATTAGAATGGTAAGGGTATTTCTTCAGAAAATAAACCTTCAAAAAGCTTTTCAAAACAATGCTAAAGGAAAAATTAAAGTCAACGAACATGCGCTTTTAGACACTAAAAACAGTATCATTTTAAGCTGGTCCGGAATGCGCGGAATCGTTTCGCTGGCCATTGCTTTGGGATTACCCACATTTCTGGACGACGGAACCCCTTTTCCCCAGCGAAATGCAATAATATTTATTTCTGTCGCAGTTGTGCTTTTAACTCTTATTGGGCAAGGATTGACACTTCCGTGGATTGTCAAAAAGCTTAATATTCAAAAAGAAAAGCACTAATTATTTTGAAGGAAGATTATTTGCTTTAAGAATTAAACTAACTTTATATTCAATTAAACGATCAAAAATGACTTCAGCAATTTTATCTACAACTCCAGATTCAGAAATTGTTACGACACGAGTTCTGAATTTCCCTCAGAAACTTGTTTACAAAGCATGGAGCGATCCTGAACATTTAAAAAACTGGTGGGGTCCAAAAGGTTTTACAAATACTTTTCATGAGTTTGATTTTCGCGAAGGCGGAAAATGGACCTTCACAATGCATGGCCCGGAAGCAGGAAACTATGAAAATGATGTCGAATTTATAAAAATTGACAAACCAAATCTTATTGCATGGAAACGTCATTCGAAACCTCTTTTCCAGATTTTAACCACCTTTGAAAAAATTGCAGAAAACCAAACAAAAGTTGTTTTTAAAATGCTTTTTGAAACTGTAGAAGAATGTCAAAAACTGAAACCGTATGTTGTTGACAAAAATGAGGAAAATTTTGATAAGCTGGAAGTTGAGTTATCCAAAATGACGTTGTAAAACACATCAAAAAGAAAGATAGCAAGATTTGGATTTTTCTATGTTGCAAAAAAAATGATTTTTGCTTAAAAAAACTTATGGAAGCGAATTTTAAAATTAAACCTATTAATCATAACGAATTTTCAGGCTTTTTCGAATTAACGAATCTAGAATTAGAAAAGATTGGTGGAATTAAAATGACAGCTGATAAATTTCCTGGTTTTCCTTGCAGGATAAGTTTAGAAGATGCCGAAATTGGAGAAGAAGTCATTTTAATTCCATACAATCATCATAAAACAAACTCACCTTATCAGGCAAGCGGGCCAATTTTTATACGCAATAGAGCAATTACACCAACATTCGAAATCAATCAAATTCCACACATGCTGAAACATAGATTACTTTCACTTCGCGGTTATGCTAACAATGGCATAATGAAGGAAGCTACCATAATAGAAGGAAATATTATTAAAGAACAAATTATTAAAATCTTTGAAAACGAAAAAATAGCATACATCCATATTCACAATGCAAAACCGGGCTGCTACAATTGTTTAGTTGAAAGAGCTTAAATATCTTTCATCAATCTTAAAAAAATTAGATAAAAAAAATATGCACGCATAGTAATTTTGCGTTTTTCATTTGCATTTTATTCGTAATTTCGATTTCTCATTAAATTACAATATTAAAAATGGCATCATTTACAAAAGAAATATCTTTTCGCTGGTCAGATCTTGATCCAAATTTTCACGTTCGTCACAGTGCTTATTACGATTTTGGCGCACAGCATCGTATCGAAATCCTTGAAGAATTGGGTTTAACCTTAAAAGTTATGCAGACAGAAGGTTTCGGTCCAGTTTTATTCAGAGAAGAATGTGTTTTCAGAAAAGAATTGAAACTTTCAGATAAAATATTCATTCACACCAAAACTTCAAAAATGAAAGCCGATGCTTCGCGCTGGTCAATCATACATGAATTTAGAAGAGAAGACGACACACTTTGCGCAACCATTACTGTTGATGGCGCCTGGATGGACACTAAACTTCGCAAATTAGCTTCGCCTACACCAGAAATCGCTATTCAGGCTTTAAGTATTTTCCCAAAAAGTGATGACTTTGTCGGGCTTTAAAAAAACGAAACCTAAAATTTCTAAAAAATACAATCCAAAAGCATCATATCTGTTTTGCTTTTGGATTTTTTATTTAACTATAGTTGTTGTGCTGTAATGGTTCAATTTTTAATTCAATTACTGTTTTTGGATAAGTTTAAGACGATAATTTTTGCTTTTAAAAATGCATAACGGTAATTTTATAATCCTTAACCTGAAATTACTTCGAAATGAAAACCATAAAACTCCTCATATTTTTGCTGCCTGTTTTCTGTTTTTCGCAGGAAAAAATAAAACAGCTGGATATTAATTTAACCAATTACGAATATCCGTTTCCGGTAAAATTTCTGGAATTAAGCAGTCAGCGGCAGTATTTAAAAATGGTCTACATGGACATTATTCCTGAAAATTACAATAAGAAAAACATTGTGTTACTTCACGGAAAAAACTTCAACGGCGCTTATTGGGAAAGTACAATTCAAGCTTTAACCAAAGAAGGCTTCCGCGTTATTGTTCCGGATCAGATTGGTTTTGGAAAATCAACCAAACCTGATAATTTTCAATACACATTTCAGCAGCTGGCCGAAAACACCAAAAAACTTCTCGATCATTTAGACATTCAAAAAACAACTGTTTTAGGACATTCTATGGGCGGTATGCTAGCCGCAAGATTTTCTTTAATGTATCCTGAAACGGCAGAAAAACTAGTTTTGGAAAACCCGATTGGTTTAGAAGACTGGAAACTTATTGTGCCTTATAAACCGGTTGACTGGTGGTACGAATCAGAATTAAAACAAAATTACGAAGGCATCAAAAAATACCAGATGGCGAATTACTACGATGGAAAATGGAATGCCGATTATCAAAAATGGGCCGAACTTGGCGCAGGCTGGACAACCGCTCCGGATTACGACCGAGTGGCATGGAATTCGGCTCTTTTGTACGATATGATTTTTACACAGCCAGTTTTATACGAATTTAAAAACATCAAAAGTCCGGTTTTATTAATTATCGGAACAAGAGATAAAACAGCTTTAGGAAAACCATTGGTTTTGGCAGAAGTTCAAAAAACAATGGGAAATTACGCCGAATTAGGCAAAAAGACCCAAAAAGCAATACCAAATTCAAAATTAGTCGAAATTGCCAATACCGGACATTTACCCCATATCGAATCTTTTGACCAATTTATAAAACCATTAATCGTATTTTTGAAATAACTTATTTGTAAGTAATTTACATGAATTTTTACTTCATAATTCTTGATTTTTAATTTTAATTCATGAAATTCGCAGCAAAAAAATTCATACTAACTCTAAAAAATAAAATTATATGTTTACAATAGAACAAATCAAAGAAGCCCATGCCAAAGTAAAAAGCGGTGCTGATTTTCCAAATTATATACAGGATTTAATCATTCTGGGCGTAAAAGGTTACGACACTTTCGTAAATGACGGACACGTAGAATACTATGGAGTAAATGGCTACTCTGTAATATCTGATGAAAAGTACCAGCCAATTTCTATTGCAGCAACTCCAAACAAAGAACTTTTTATTGAGTTTTTAGTAAAACATCAGCAGGGAGAAACAGATTACCTTACCTTTTGCAATCACGCCGGACAATGCGGTATTGCAAAATGGAGAGTTGATATTATCGAAATGACATGCACTTATTTTGATAATGCCGAAAACGAGATTCTGATCGAAAAAATCCCGAGTTAAAAAACAACTGCATCTTCAATATGCAATAACAAAAAAGTATCTGCCCGATACTTTTTTTGTTTTAATTAGAAACTCTAAAACAAATCTTAAGATGTCTAATATACTTTCTTCGATCATAAATGCAGAAGACTTAGTAAAACTAAATCTTTCTGAAATAGTATTAATCGATTCCAGAGCCGGAATAAATGCCGAAGAGAATTATAATTCCCTGCATTTAAAAGGTGCCCGTTATGTTGATTTAAATAAAGATTTAGCAGCTGCAGGCGATCCTGCAGAAGGCGGCAGACATCCTCTGCCCTCTTTAGATAAATTTTCAGAAGTACTTTCAAGGCTCGGTATTTCACCTTCGTCAAACGTTATTGTTTATGATGATAAAAACGGATCAAATGCTGCTTCCCGATTTTGGTGGATGCTGCGTGCAATTGGACACGAAAAAGTTCAGGTTTTAAACGGAGGTTTACAAGAAGCTTTAAAAGCGGGTTTTCCTACAATTTCTGAAACTGAAAATTTTGAAAAAACAGCCAAATATCCCGTTTCAGACTGGAAATTAGGCCTTGCAGATATAGAAGAAGTAGAAAAAGCGCGAAATAATCCGCAAAACATTGTAATCGATGTTCGGGATAAAAACCGCTTTGACGGACTTACAGAACCCCTGGATTTAATTGCCGGACATATTCCGGGAGCGGTGAATGTTCCTTTTAGTGAAAATCTGGACGAAAACGGACTCTTTAAATCTGCTGAAACATTAGCCGAAATATATTCTGAAATTCTAAAAGACAAACCATCCCAAAATATAATTGTACATTGCGGTTCCGGAGTTACGGCCTGCCACACATTACTCGCGATGGATTACGCAGGAATCGAAATTCCAAAACTATATGTGGGTTCATGGAGCGAATGGTCGAGAAACAACCGTGAAATGGCAGTAAAAAATTAATTCATTTGATATTGCAGATTAAAGACGTAAAGAAATTATTGAAATCTTTTAATCTGCGGCGAAAAAACTAAACATCATAATGCAGCACTGGGATATACTTTTATCAAATCAGGTAAACAAAAAAAACTTTATAGACAGCCTTCTTTCAGGCGAAGCAAAAGGAGAATTAGCCGTTTTTAACAACAAAAAAGGAATTTTATTCTCAGATATTTCCATTGAAAAATTCATCGAAAAAGAATACCAGTATGACAGCGTAGAAGCTTCACCGGAATCCCATCGCCAGTTACGAACATTTTCGTCCGGCGAACGCAAAAAAGAATTCCTGAAATACTGCATTAACCAAAAACCGGATTTTATTATTTTCGACAATCCTTTTGATCATTTAGACCAGGCATCAAGAGTCGTTTTGGCAGAATCTTTAAAAGATTTAATCAACGAAATTGCCATCATTCAAATCGTTAACCGCCTTGTTGATGTTTTGGCTTTTGTTCCAAATAAGGCTCAAATAAAAGACAATACGTTTGAGCTTCACCCTATTTCCAAAACCGAAAATCATTTCAAAACCTTAAATACGGCGGCCATTCCAAAACCGGCTGAACTTAATAATTTTCAGGAAAGCGAATTAATTAAACTGGACAAAGTATCAGTCAGCTACGAAGAGAGAAAAATTCTCGACAATATATCGTGGACTATAAAACAAGGCGAATTCTGGCAGTTAATTGGTCCGAATGGTTCCGGAAAAAGCACGATTTTATCTTTAATTACCGGTGATAATCCAAAAGGTTTCGGACAGAATTTGTATTTATTCGGAAGAAAAAAAGGAACCGGGGAAAGTGTCTGGGATATTAAAAAACAAATCGGAATTTTCACGACTTCTATGACTGATTTGTTCCAAAAAGGCCATACATTAGAACAAATGATCCTTTCCGGATTTTTCGATTCAATTGGATTATATACAGAACCAACAACACATCAAAAACAAATTGTAACACAATGGCTGGAAGTAATCGAAATGACGCATTTACGCAAAAAACGATTTATTGATCTTTCGATAGGACAGCAAAGAGTCGCGTTGATTGTACGTGCCGTTTTAAAACATCCGCCTTTGCTGATCCTGGATGAACCTGTAGAAGGTTTAGACGATGAAAATGTAGATTTGGTTATTCAGCTTATTAATACCATAAAACAAGAAACCAACGTTTCTATTTTGTATGTTTCACACAGAATTGAAGAAGGTCTTGCTCCTACATCGGTTTTTGAACTTGTACCTTCAGAAACAGGATCAGCCGGAAAAATAAAATATCACTCAGAGTTAAACTAAAATGAAAAAAATTACTGCACTTTTATTCCTGCAGCTTTTATTGATTTCGTGTTCCGGCACTATTTCAACTACAAAAAAAGAATATGCAATTACTAATTCTTCAGCATTAAAATCAGACTGGATTATCGATTCTCAGAAATGGAGTTTAGATAATAATACCATTACAGGATCAGGTTCGCCTTCAAAATGGGGTATTTTGGTTTCGAAAAAACAGCTTCCTGAAAATTATGAAATCGATTTTAAAGTCAACATGACCAGAGAATCTTTATTTGAAATAATGCTCCATCTGGACAAAGAAAAATACATCAGAACCTATCTGTACCAGATTGATCAAAACATTGTAATTGGCGAAGGTACTTATTATAAAAATGACGATTCGTACGGCAAACGAGGCGGTAAAACTTTGTTTAAAAAACCAATGAATCTGGAAAACAACAAAACATATGCTGTAAAAATTAAAGTCACAGAGAACCAATTGCACTTTTCGGTAGACGGTCAGACTTCATTAGAATGTTCTCTTGAAAAAAGCGGTTTAAGCCAGAAAGGAAAACTCGGTTTCATAACAAACGGAGATGTCCAGATAACCGATTTAAAAATCAAAACCCTATAAAAAAAGCTCCCAAAAGGAGCTTTTCGTTTATTCAGAAAAATTATCTAATTCACTAATTATCTAATTGTCACATTAAAATTAATTCTCTTCGTCTTCGATATTGTGAGATTTCACATAATTACGCCATTTATCGATGCAATCCTGAAAATCCTGAGGTAATTCAGTATCAAAACGCATCATTTCTCCTGTGTTGGGGTGAACAAATCCAAGCGTTTTTGCATGCAGTGCCTGACGCGGTAATGCTTTAAAACAATTCTCGATAAACTGTTTGTATTTCGTAAAAGTAGTTCCTTTTAAAATCAAATGACCGCCGTAACGTTCATCATTAAACAACGGATGTCCAATGTGTTTCATGTGTGCACGAATCTGGTGTGTTCTTCCTGTTTCCAGTTTACACGAAATCAGGGTTACATAACCAAAACGTTCCAAAACTTTATAATGCGTAATGGCAGGTTTACCAATCTCTGGATCAGCAAAAACGGCCATCTGCATTCGGTCTTTTAAATGTCTGGCAAGGTTTCCTTCGATTGTACCGCTGTCTGCAGTCACATTTCCCCAAACCAGTGCAATATACTCACGTTCGGTAGTTTTAGCCTCAAACTGCTTCGCCAAATGCGTCATTGCAGCTTCGGTTTTAGCAACCACCAAAAGTCCTGATGTATCTTTATCAATTCGGTGTACCAGACCCGGACGTTCACTGCTGTTCATTGGCAGATTATCAAAATGATGCGCCAGAGCATTTACCAACGTTCCGGTATAATTTCCGTGTCCCGGATGCACTACCATTCCCGGTTCTTTATTGATTAACAAAAATGCATCATCTTCATAAACGATATTTAGCGGAATATCCTCAGGAAGAATATGATTTTCGTATGGAGGATGCGACAACATAACTGTTATCACATCAAAAGGCTTTACTTTATAATTTGATTTTACCGGAATATCATTTACAAAAATGCTTCCGTTGGCTGCCGCATTCTGAATTTTATTTCTTGTGGCATTTGGAATCAAATACATTAAATATTTGTCAATACGCAAAAACGCCTGACCTTTTGGTACTTCAAATCTGTAATGCTCGAATAATTCGTCTTCCAGATCTAAATTTTCTTCAATATTATTGTTCATCATTTGGGATTTCTACAGGTGCAGCTGTACTGTCAACCTCGCTTTCATCTACATAACTTGCTTTTCCGTCACCTAAAACCAAATCAATTTTAGACGCTTTCAAAACGCGGTCTCCTACTTTTAAGTTTCTTCCTTTTAAACGCATTTCCAAAACCATATCTTTTCCAAGATTTGGAATGTAAGTAATCGTTCCCGGTTCAAGACCTAAAGCCTTTAAAGTTGGAACTGCTTCACGATATGTTTTTTCGATTAAATCAGGAATCTTAACAGATGAAAAACCCGATGCATTAATTTTTATATATATTTTTCTTCCCACTTTTACCTTAGTTCCAGGCAGGGGATCCTGCTCTACAACACTGAATTTTGGGAATTCACTTCGGTAATCCACACTATCCAAAAGTACATAATCTAAGTCCAGTTCGTCCAGTTTTTCTTCTACCTGCTCTTCAGTCAGCCTTGCTAAATTCGGAACCGCAATTTCATGTCCATGATCAGTTGTAAAAGTTAACCAATGCATAAACAAATAACCTAAAATCGCAATAATAGCAGCCGCAGCCAATACTTGTAAAAAAAACACACGGCTGGTTAAATACTTACGTAAACTCATAAATTTATTTTTTGTTGAACGCAAAGATAAAGTATTTCATTTCAAAAAAAATGATAATTTTGTTTAAAACAGTAAAGCTTACAATTAGGAGCTGTATCCTGCTGTACGCTGTATCTTTTGTGTCTCGTTTTGAGACGAGACACAAAAGGATGCCGCTCCCATCAGGGCTAAGGTATCCGGTTTCATAACAAAACACAAAAAGTCAAACAGATTAAAAAAAACTGAAACAAGAGAAACCTGGAACTTGAAACCTGAAACCTGAAACAAAAGAAACTCGAAACAAAACAAAATATAAATGAAAAACATTGCCATAATAATGGGCGGATATTCAAGCGAATATAAAATCTCGCTTATCAGCGGAAACGTTGTGTACCAATATCTTGATAAAACAAAATACAACGGATTCCGTGTTCATATTTTCAAAGAAAAATGGGTTTATGTAGATGCCAATGACGCCGAATTTCCAATTGACCGAAACGATTTCTCGGTTACTGTTAATGGAGAAAAAATCACATTCGACTGTGTTTTCAATGCCATCCACGGAACTCCGGGCGAAGACGGGTTAATGCAGGCTTATTTTGAACTATTGGGCATTCCGCAGTCATCATGCGATTATTACCAATCGGCATTGACATTTAACAAAAGAGATTTATTATCGGTTTTAAAACCATACGGAATCAAAACGGCAATTTCCTATTATCTAAATAAAGGCGACAAAATTGATACCGCTGAAATTATTAAGAAAGTGGGACTTCCTTGTTTCGTAAAACCAAACAAAGCCGGTTCAAGTTTTGGAATTTCAAAAGTAAAAACCGAAGCAGAACTTCCAATTGCAATTGAAGTCGCTTACAAAGAAGACAACGAAATTATCATCGAAAGTTTCCTTGACGGAACAGAAGTTTCTGTTGGCGTTATCAACTATAAAGGAGAAGTTATCGTACTGCCGATTACCGAAATTGTATCTGACAATGATTTCTTTGATTACGAAGCTAAATACGAAGGAAAATCACAAGAAATTACGCCTGCCAGAATCTCAGATGAACTAACAAAAAAAGTGGGAGAAACAGCCAAACGTGCCTACGAAGTTTTAAAAATGAAAGGTTTCTCCAGAAGCGAATTCATTATTGTAGACAATGAACCATACATGCTCGAAATGAATACCATTCCGGGTTTAACAACAGAAAGTTTAATTCCGCAGCAGGCAAAAGCAGCCGGAATTTCGCTCGAAGATTTATTTACAAATGCAATTGAGCTGGCTCTTGCTTAAAGACACTAAGGTTCTGAGATTTTCTAAGATTTCAGAACCTTTTTTTATCTAAATACCAGACTGAGCAAATCGAAGTCTATAAAAGTAACTTTGAACCTTTGTTACTCTGAACCTTCACAAAAAAACTTAGAACCTCAAAAAAATGAAAGAAATCTTTGAATGGAACAGACTCTTTTTCAATAACCTTCCTGAAGCTTTTATTCTGGAAGTAATATTCCGTTCAACGGTAATGTTCACTATTTTGCTGCTTACCTTAAAACTGGCGGGAAAACGAGGAGTAAAACAATTATCGATTTTCGAAACCGTAATTATTATTGCCCTGGGATCTGCAGCGGGAGACCCAATGTTTTATGAAGATGTAGGAATTATTCCGGCGGCGATAGTTTTTTCTACTATAATTATTTTATACCGCACCGTAACCTGGCTTACCGGAAAAAGCAAGAAATTCGAAGAGTTTATAGAAGGTAAAACCGAATGTTTAATCAATAACGGAAAGTTTTCTGTATCCAGTTTTAAAAAAGAAAGTCTGGCACAGGATGAATTTTTCTCTGAACTTCGTGTAAAATCAATAGAACATTTAGGACAGGTTAAACATGCTTTTATTGAACCAAGCGGTGAAATCAGCGTTTATTATTATCCGGATGAAGAAGTAAAGTACGGACTGCCTATTTTACCTTCTTTATTCAGCGAAAAAAGCAAAATCATACAAACTGACGGAATTTACGCCTGCTCGTTCTGCGGTCATACACAGGAGCTGACAAAAGGAACTGCAAACTGTGAAGTCTGCAAAAAAGAGGAATGGGTTTTGGCTATAAAAACGCTTCGGATTACATAAAAAATTGCAATAACAAATAACAATATCAAAATTCATTTTTGCATAGAGTTTTTAAACTTTGAACCTATGCAACTTTGAACCTCTGAACCTTAAAAAAAATGAGAAAAGCAATATTCCCGGGGTCATTTGACCCCATTACACTTGGACACGAAGACATTATCAAACGAGGTATTCCCTTATTTGATGAAATCGTAATTGCCATTGGTGTAAATGCCGAAAAAAAATACATGTTTTCACTTGAAGAAAGAAAACGCTTTATTGAAGAAACGTTTAAAGACGAACCAAAAATTTCGGTTGTTACATACGAGGGATTAACAATAGATCTGGCAAAAAAAGTAAAAGCGAATTTCATACTTAGAGGCTTACGAAATCCAGCCGATTTCGAGTTTGAAAAAGCCATTGCACACACCAACAGAAAACTGTCTAAAATCGAGACTGTATTTTTATTAACTGCAGCAAGTACATCCTTCATTAGTTCGAGCATTGTGCGCGACGTATTACGCCATGGCGGTGAATACGAAATGCTGGTTCCGGATGCGGTACGGGTTAAAAAATAAATAACATGCGGCTTTGCAGGGACTTTTGAAAACAGGAATTTCTACAATAGCCCCGATGGAAGCGGTATCCTTTTTCCGGCTTCTTTAGACGAAAAAAGATACAAGCGGACAGCGGGACAACAGGTCTTAAGAAAACCGGAAATTTGTGCTTCAAAAAAACAATTTTCCCCAGCAAATCCAACAAGTCACAATCATAAACATAAATTTGTAAGCGAAGCAAATTATAAGTAATTTCGCATTTTCAAAATAAACCATAAATAATGAGCATCGAAAGAGAATTAAGCAAACGAAGCGGATCGAAATGTGAGCTTTGCGGCGCCGAAGAAAACCTAAAAGTTTATCAAGTATTACCAACCAGAAAAGGCGGTCTTGATGAAAGTATATTAGCCTGTAACACCTGTATTGACCAAATTGAAAATCCGGACAACGTTGATTTAAATCACTGGAGATGCCTGAATGACAGTATGTGGAATGAGAATATCCCGGTACAGGTTGTTGCCTGGAGAATGTTAAGCAGAATGCGTGCTGCAGGATGGCCGCAGGAATTGCTTGACATGATGTATCTTGAAGAAGATGTACTTGAATGGGCAAAAGCAACCGGCGAAGGCGAAGACGACGAGAATAAACTGGTTCACCGCGACAGTAACGGTGTTGTTTTACAGCACGGGGATTCTGTAGTTTTAATTAAAGATTTAAAAGTAAAAGGATCCAGTATGGTTGCCAAACAGGGAACTGCCGTAAGAAACATTCGTTTAGACCACGAAAACGCCGAATATATCGAAGGAAAAGTCGACGGACAGCAGATTGTGATTATTACACAGTATGTGAAGAAAATATAGTTTTTTTAAAGGTGCTGAGGTTCTAAGATACTAAGGTTTTTTCCTTGAATATTTTTTTGAACCGCAAGCACACAAAGATTTTCGCGAAGTTCGCAAAGTTTTATTAATAGACTTTGCGAACTTTTACTTTTAAAAGCTTCGCAAATAAAAACTTAGTGCACTTTGATAAACTATACACAAAGTAAATCAACCTGAAACCTGAAACTTGAAACCTGAAACAAAAAAAAAGCCGTTCGATTAGAACAGCTTTTTTATAATATCAGGAAAGTTAAAAAACTTTATTATTTGTTATTTTGAAACTTTGTATCTCAAAAAGAATTATTTCTGGAATAATTTACTGATTTGATCTTTTACGAAAGGCTCAGAAACATTGTTTGTTGCAGCATCTCTTTCTTTGCTTGAAACCATAAACTGAACTGTAGCTTTATCCGGAACAACATTGCTTGTATAGTGTAACCAAATATAGTTGTTTGGAAGTTCTAATTTAATATCATACAACGGAGAAGCAGTAAAACCGTTCATGATGATATTGTAAAGGTTTACATAGTCATTATTTAGGTTTCTAAATGAAAATTTTCTTAAGTTAGAAGAACCATCATCATCTGTTAGAATAGTAGTATAATATACTGTATACTCATCTCCAATTTTTTGAATGTAATTGTTGTTTACTTTTCCTAATTTTTCAACAGGAACCGTTTCAAGAACTTTAATCTGTGCAAATGAAACAGCACTAACGAACAAAATAGCAAGGGTAATAATCTTTTTCATAATTAATTTGGGGTTACAAATTTGACTGCACAAAAAAACATAGAAATATTGAAAAAACACCTATCAAAACATTATTTTTTTGACACAAAATTGTAAATCTTGTTCAATATTTTTTAAAAATCTGACTCACAATAAGATAAACAACATTTCAGGAAAACAAAATTCTATTAAAAAGCCTAAAATTTCTTATTTTTCTCTTCTTCCTTCTTTATAACATTTCGGGCAACTTCGATTTTGAACTTTTTACCCTTCATTTTTTCATCTTTTACATTCTTAAGAAGATCCTTTACTTTATTGTATTTTACAGCCGCAAACGAAACGAAATCTTTCACTTCTATCAGCCCCAGATCTTCTTTTTCCAGTTTTCCTTTTTGAGAAAAGAAACCTACTATGTCAAATTTATTGAGCTTTGTTTTCTTTCCGCCACTAATGTAAATTGTCTGAAAATGAGGTGGTTTTGGCAGTGAAACTTTATTTTCGACATTCAGGATATCCATTTCATAATCAATGTAATCAAGTTTTTTTTCACTTTCATGAACTATAACATAAGCCGTTCCGGATGCCTGCATACGTGCCGTACGTCCGTTTCTGTGTGTAAATTCGTCTTCTTTTAAAGGCAGATGATAATGAATAACGTGCTTCATTTCAGGAATATCCAAACCTCTCGCAGCCAAATCTGTTGTAACGAGATAGGTTATACTTCCGTTTCTAAACTGAATTAAAGCCCTCTCCCGCTCTTCCTGATCCATACCGCCATGATAGTATACTGAATAAATTCCTTTTTCGTTCAGAGTATCACTGATACGTTCTGCAGCATCGCGATGGTTACAAAAGATAATTGCCGATTCTGATTTTAGTGAACAAATTAAATTGAACAAACTCTCCAGTTTATCTTTTGATGGGGAAATCACCATTTTCATCGAAAGATTGGTTTTCTCTTCCTCTTCAGGAATAAAATCTAAAACCGTTGGATTTACAACTTTGGTATATTTTGGAATCTCAATATCGGATGTTGCCGAAACCAAAACACGTTTGTTTACTTTCGATAACCTGCCAATTATAAAAGACATCTGCTCGTGAAATCCTAACTGAAGCGATTTATCAAACTCGTCAAGAATCAGCGTTTGGATTTTATCTGTCCTAAAAGTTTCTCTGTCAATATGATCTGCAATTCTTCCGGGCGTTCCAATTAAAACTGCCGGAGGATTGCTCAAATTCTTAATTTCCGTATCGATAGAATGGCCCCCGTAACAAATATTGACTTTGTACTGCGTTCCCATTTTTTTCCAAACCTGTTCGATCTGAAGTCCCAGTTCGCGAGACGGAACTAAAATTAAACATTGAACCGATAAAATTTCAGGCTGCAGTAATTCTAAAACCGGCAGTAAAAAAGCCAGTGTTTTCCCTGATCCGGTTGGAGACAGCAGCAAAACATTATTATCATTCAGGATCGCCTCCTGAGCCGTGTCCTGCATTTCGTTGAGACTCTGAATACCTAAATTCGAAAGTATGTTGTTGGAATGGTGATTTTTATTCATTTTGCAAAAGTAACTAAAATTTGTTTCAGGTTATTCTTGTTTCATGTTTCACGTTGAAATGCTGTTGATTTTACCATAAGGATTTTATTTCACGCAGATCAAAATAGATTTTAGCAGATTTAAAAATCAAAATTAATCTGCTTAGATCTGCCAAATCTGCGTGAAACAAATAAACACAAGGCATGTCAACCTGAAACCTGAAACTTGAAACAAAAATCCTATATTTGATTTCTATTAAAAACCAGAACCATGAAACTTTTTACCATTTTCATTTCACTTTTCACCATTACGATTTCTGCTCAGAACAATAAAAAATACGATACCTTTTTTGAGAAAGGAAACGGAAATCAATCTGCTTCGTATCAGGAAACTATTGCTTATTTTAAAATGCTGGCAAATGATTTCCCAACCATACAGATGAAAGAAATGGGACTGACAGATTCTGGCGAACCTTTGCACATGATTACCTTTAATCCTGACAAAGAATTTGATTTTGATAAAATTCAGAAAACAAAAGCCGTTCTTTTTGTCAATAACGGAATCCACGCCGGAGAACCGGACGGAATCGACGCGACCATGCAGTTTTACAGAGATCTGGCAACAGGAAAAATGAAAGCTCCAAAGAATACCGTTTTGGTTTCGATTCCGGTTTACAATATCGGCGGGGCATTAAATAGAAATTCAACAACTCGCGCCAATCAGGACGGACCTGAAATTTACGGTTTTAGAGGAAATGCCAGAAACTACGATTTAAACCGCGATTTAATGAAATCGGATACCCGAAACACCAAAAGTTTTGTGGAGATTTTCCAGAAAATAAATGCCGATGTTTTTATCGATAATCATGTAAGCAACGGTTCAGATTATCAATACAAACTGACGTATATTATGACACAGCACAACAAACTGGGAACGGTTCTGGGCGATTTTATGAACAACGAAATGATGCCGGCTTTGGTAAAAGATCTTCAGAAAAAGAAAATCGAAACAACACCTTATGTAGATTCTTTTAAAGATACGCCGGACAAAGGTTTCGGACAGTTTGTTGATAGTCCGCGATATACAACGGGTTATACTTCTTTGTTTAATACGATTGGTTTTGTTGTCGAAACGCACATGCTGAAAAAATACGCCGAACGTGTAAAAGTAACCTACGAATACATGAAATCGACTATGGATTTTACTGATGCCAATTATCAGAAAATCAAAGAGCTTCGTGTGAAGAATTTAGAGCAGTATCAGCCTAAAAAATCCTATACTTTAAAATGGAAAATGGACAGCACGAAAACGACTAAATTCTCTTTTTTAGGATATGAAGCGGGTTACAAAAAAAGCGAAGCCACAACAGGCGATCGTTTGTATTACGACCGAAACAAACCGTATAAAAAAGACGTTCCGTATATAAAAGAATTCAAATCACAGAAAGAAGTTATTATACCTTCTGCTTATATCATTCCGCGTGGTTATTGGAATATTATTGAGTTACTGAAAAACAATAACATCTCTTTCAGACAATTTAAAAACGATACAATTATAGAAGTCGAAAGCTATCGAATTGCCGATTTTAAAACCGTTCCGTCTGCGTACGAAGGACATTATTTGCATCGCAATACAACAGTAACTTCTAAAGTTGTTAAAATGGCTTTTGCAAAAGGAGATTATTACATTCCAACGACTCAAAAAGGCGTAAAATACCTTCTGGAAGCTTTTGAACCGGAAGGTGTTGATTCATTCTTTAACTGGAATTTCTTCGATGCTATTTTACAGCAAAAAGAACATTATTCTGATTATATTTTTGAAGATACCGCTGCACAGCTTTTAAAAGAAAATACAACCCTTAAAGCCGAATTAGAATCTAAAAAACAAAGCGATACCAATTTTGCTAAAAATCCAGAAGCGCAATTAGAATGGATTTACAAACATTCTGTTTATTATGAAAAGGCGCATTTGCAGTATCCTGTTTATCGTTTGCTTTAATTTTTTTAACACAATTCAATTTATAAAAATATATTTTACTTTACGGATTTCCGTAAGCTTTTTATTCAACTATTTTTTATTTTTGAGAATAATATAGTTAATCACTATTAAAATAAAACTATAATCTTATGAAATTAAATTCATTCAAAGCTGAGAAAGTTCATGGTTATTTGAACTATGATATTAATTTTTTTTCAGAATTAACTTTCTTAATTGGAATAAATGGATCTGGAAAAACTTCTGCTTTAAAACTAATCCTAGGATTAATTTCACCATCATACCAATATTTGAACCAGATTGAATTTGAAACTGCAGAATTAATATGCTCTAGCCGTGAAAAAGAGAAAGATATTCTTATTACAGCTAAACAAAATAAAAAAGAAAACAATTTTTCCTTATCAATTAAAACTTCAAATACTAGTAAAAAAACACAATCTTTCTCGAGATATCTTAAATATAGTGACAATACACTTGATATTGAAGAGATTTCAATCAAGGAACGAACTTATAAAGAACAATTTGACAGCCATGAAATCACAAAATTTATAAGAGAACTTGCAACTCCTAAATTTTTGGGTTTAGACAGAAAAATATATGAGGGAAGGAATATTGATCTACAAATAAAAAGAAACCAACTTTATATGTTTCAAAAAAACAGAAGGAGAAGGACATCTGGTAGTATTGGAGGTTTTACTGCAATTGATAGTAGTCTCGAAGATGTTCAATTTTTAATTTTTGATTATTTTAGAAAGATAGCTCAACAACAACCAAAAATTAGCGAAGAATTTAAACAAAAAATATTTGAATTATCATTTAAATATGATGATAATTCGAAATTGGTTTCAGAAGTAATTGGTATTGAAACATTATTAGACAAAAGAGAAAAAGTATTAGCCGCTATAACTAGTTTAGATCTTAATTTTTTAGATGATGTTGCAAAAACATTTTTTGAAAAAATGGAAAAACTAATTAGTTTAAATACAGAAGCGGAAAATGAGTTACAAAACGATAGTAAGAATCATGAAAATCTTGAAAAGCAAATGAATTTGCTAATAAAATGGGTTAATAATAGTTCACAAATGAAAAGGATAGAGGAAATAATTCATTTTAGTCAAACATACCAAGAAAAAATTGCAGAACTACGATCACCCATTAAAAGACTTGAAAGCATTACATCTAATTTTTTAAAAGAGGGAAGAAAAAGTATTGAAATAGCATCTGATGGGGAAATTAAAGTTAAACTCAATAATGATACTTATTCAAATGTTTTTGAATTATCTTCAGGTGAAAAGCAAATTATAATAATGATTGCCCATTTAATCTTTGAAGAAGATCAAAAACCATCTGGTGTTTTCATTATTGATGAACCAGAATTATCACTTCATATTACATGGCAAGAAATATTTATCGATGCTATAACAGAAGCTAGCCCAAAAACACAATTCATATTAGCCACCCATTCACCATCAATAATTTCTAAAATTTCAAGAGAAAAATTTTGTCAAGATTTAAATAAACTTAACTATTAATATGATTGCACTAAGTGAAGAATCTCAACGATTAACGTCTACTTTCAGGACTTATAGAAATGATGTTGACATCTATACTGAAGACAATGAAAAAGATAAAGAATTTTATAAAGTTCTTTTTAAAAGGTTATTAAAAAATGATTTAGTAATTAACGACGTAACTCCGCTTGGTTGTAAAGATATTGTAATAAAAAGATGTAATAATGAACCTGAAAATGGAAGAAAAAAAATATTCATTGTTGATGGTGACATAATTTTTATTCATGGAGAAAATATTCCTCAACATGAGAACCTATATGTTTTGCAAGGATATTGCATTGAAAACTTTTTAATTGATAAGGAAACAATAGTTCATTTTTTATACATGAGTTGCGGAACAAAATCAATTGAAAAAATAGAATCCGAACTTAATTTCAATGAATGGTTAGAAGAATATTGTGCTATTTTTATAGATTTATTTATTCACTTTGCTTTACTAAACTATTTCGGAGGTTTTTTCACACTATTTAATGCTGACAAATACCATAAAAAACAAGGAAAAAAAATGGTTTTTCAAATCGATTTAGTGAATGCAGAAATTTTAAAATTAAAAGCAGAGATTCTTACATTAACAACTGAAGATAAATATGATTTAAAATATAAAGAACTGTCTGATAAATGGAATTATTGTATTGATAATTTAACACAAATTGTTTCAGGGAAAGATTATCTGATACCATTATTACTTTTAAAGGCTAAACAATTCAAAAAATCAAATGCAATGCCAACTTTGGAAGAAATTAAATTCTCATTAGTTCATTCCTCAAACTTAAATAAATTATCTGATCTCAAAAAACGAATAGAAAGTTTATAAAATCGAATAAATTCATTAATACAAAAGATCAACATTTAAATTAAATATCAAGAAAGCCTAATAAAACATTATATTTTATTAGGCTTTTCTTTTATCTTAGAAAGAATAAAACTTATTTATCCTTCAATATTTTCTCTAAAAATTCCACTTTTTCTTTTTCTGCCTGAACTAAACGTTCGTAAAGCTTTTTGTTTTCTTCGTAAGCTTCAATTAATTTATCTAAAGGATTAAAAGTGAATACTGGTCCATGCGCAAATGCACCATTACTACCACTATTATCGTAGAAATTATTAAAATAATTAATTGCAGCTTCTTCCGAAAAGTTTTTAAGAGCATCAACATTTACACCTAAAGCTTTTGCAATATCAATAAGCTTTTCATCATCAACATCCTCACTATTTTCTATAGCCGAAACTGTTTGCTGACTTATTCCTAAAGCCTGAGCCAAAGCTTCCTGCTTCATATCTCTAAGTTCACGAATTCGGCTGATTTTGCGCCCTATATGGTTTGGTTTTGTATATGTGCTCATAATTCAAAGATAGTATTAAGGGTAATAACACACAATATTTAAAAAACATATTCTTTTATGTACGATACTGTCAAAATGATTTGTATTGCAGCGGATATTTTGCTTATTATGCGCGAAACAAAAGTACGATTTTTAAGACGTGAATTAACAAAAATAAATTTTATTAAATAAACGAGAATTTCGCTAATTAACAAAGAATAAAATCTAGGCAGTTTTACTATAATTTTATTTCTGCACGCAACCTTTTAAAATATAACATACTAGAGTATATAACTTAAAATAAAGGTAGTATGAAAAAATTATGTATGTTACTCACAACGATTTTAATCGTTTCCTGCTCTAATGATGAAAAAGTTGTAGAAAGTGCTAAAAAAGCCAGCCAGCCTTCAAATCTGGAGGGATTATATTGCTACATTTCGGGTAGTACTGTTTTTTATGATCAGGTAACCAATATTGGTTCTTGTGTTGCAAAACCAGGTTCATCGGCATCTTTCTATTATAAAAGCTCACTCGATGCTCCGGATATTAAATGGACCATTATTGCAGAACCTGCAGGAAGTATTGTTGTAAACGGAAGTGAAAATGAATCTTCTATCAGCCTTACTTTTAATTCTGATTTTGAAAAAGGAGAAATTCGTTCTGTAGGAGAAGGTGAAAAAGGAACCTGCGGACCTGTTTTACCAGTTACCAGCAAATAATTTAAAAATTGGTTTCACAAAAAAACTCATCAAGTTTCCCAGAGATCCACAAAGTAAAAAACTGAGACTGAAAATTAAATTCATTCCAGAGGAATGTCTCATCGGCAGGATAAACGTTTGATTAAGCAGCAATCTCAAACAGAACAAAAATTCAGTGTCTTACGTACAATCATTCGTGCTTTAGTTTATATTTGAGAAAGAAATCTAACCAAATCCAACCTGCTGATGAAATTTAAACTTCTGCTATTTTCCGCATTTACTTTTGTGATTTTTTCATGCAAAAATGAAACTAAAGAAAACGTTTCTAAACAAAAACCTCTGGAACAACAGACTAAAAATGTTGTTAATGACAGTGTAAAAAGTGATTCTTTTACATTGAGTTTGAAAAGTAAAAATCCGGATTTGGATAAAAAATTATTATCGGATTTCTTTACTAAAAACGATAAAAAACCGCAGTTTTTCACAATCAATAATGCAAAAGACACAACGATTGTCTGTGCCGAAAAAACTAAAATTACCATTAGGGCAAACAGCTTTGCTTTGGCAAAAAGCGGAAAAGAGGTTTCGGGAAAAATTACAATTGCTGTTAAGGAATATTATTCGGTTTCGGATATTATTTTAGGCCGACTTTCGACGACTTCAAACGGAAAATTGCTGGAAACGGGCGGTATGCTTCACATAACCGCAACGTCAGATAACGAAAAATGCGATTTGGGGAACGGAAAAGCTATAGAAATTGAATTTCCCAGGAAAAAAGAAAAAACAGGAATGCAGCTTTTTACCGGTAACTGGAAAAATGATCAGATAAACTGGAATGTCGATCAGGAATCTGTTGATTTAAACCAGACTTTTACTAAAGTTGATCAAAAGCCTGAATATCCGGGAGGTTTTCAAAAAATGTATAAGTTTATCGGTAAAAATTACAGAACTCAGGAAGATGGCAAATCGGGCAGAATTTACGCCTCGTTTACAATTGATAAAGAGGGAAATGTTACGAATGTCAAGATCACAAAAGGGTTGAGTAAAGAAGCCGATGACGAATTTGTAAGGGTGATTAAAATGCTTCCAAAATTTACTCCGGGCAAAATAAACGGTCTGGCTGTAAATACGACTTACAGCCTTCCTATTACGATACAGAGCCCAGAAGAAGATGGTCGTTCTTCATCAAGATTTGCAAGTTCATCAGGATCTTCAAGATCTGTAACTACTTATAATCCTCGTGCTGCCAATTATACAGAGAATGCAATTCAGGAAGCAAGTGCTGCAGAAATTAGTTCTTATTTCTTCAGCTCATCAAAATTAGGGTATATTAACTGCGATCGATTTTTAAGTTTCCCTGACGATAAAATAATCGATTATGCTATTAATCTTAATGATGAAACTGATGCTTGTATTTATGTTCTCTTTCATCGTTATAAATCTATAATTAGAGGAAATCTAACTGAGAAAAATGTGGTATTTAAAAATATTGCTTCAAATGAAAAAATTACTATTGTTGCTGTTAAATATTTCGACAACAAACCTTTTTTAGCGGTCAAGGAAACAATTACGGGAAGAAATCCCGAAAATGATCTGGCGTTTCAGCCCGTTACTCTGGAAGGAATAAAAGAAGAAATGAAAAAGCTAAACCACCGACTTAATTAATAAAAAAAGGCCCAATAACCATTTTGCGATTATTGGGCCTTTTCTTAAATGATTTACATTTAGGAATTGAAATCTTTAATTTTTGTTGGGTACTTTAAATACCGGTTTTTCATCTTCATCAAACAATAACTTAATATTCTCATACGAATTTTTAAGTGCTTCCTTAATTTGTTCAGGATTCAGCCAGGCAACTTTTTCGATTCCTTCCTCGATTTGTCCGTGTGGGGTTCCTTCAAAATCAGAATGCATTTCGAACCAATGCGTGATTTTAAGTTTGTATTTTCCGTTACGCTTAAATACGTGATATGTTTTTTGAAGTTTATTTGTAATTCGTAGTAAATTTACCCCGGTTTCTTCTTCAACCTCACGCATTGCGGTCGTTTCAATGTCCTCTCCCTTCTCGATTCCGCCCTTTGGAAGGTCCCATTTCCCGTTTCTAAAGATGAATAATACCTCACCTTTCTTGTTATATACAAAACCGCCGCCTGCTTTATTTACCGGAATTTTAGCTTTGAGGGTTTTCATTATTTCACTTTCGTCGGGATGATATAAAATAGCTTTCTGAATTTTATTTTGAAAAATTTTTATAATAAGCTGTTCGATATCAATACTTTCCAACAAGAACAATTGAAAATCTGTTTCCTTTGAGATTTCATTTGTCAAAAAAAGTGGTTTGTCGTTTACAAAAACTTTATACATTTGTACTATGATTTTTAATAAAGATACTGCCGAAAAAACAGCCGAATTGCTTTTGCAAATAAATGCAATTAAATTGAATCCCGAAAATCCTTTTACATGGGCTTCTGGTTGGAAATCTCCTATTTATTGCGATAATAGGTTAATTCTTTCATTTCCGAGCATTAGAAACTATGTTCGTGATGAATTTGCTAAGAACATCGAAAAACAATTTGGAAAGCCTGATGTCATTGCCGGCGTTGCTACTGGAGCCATTGGAGTTGGTATTCTGGTTGCCGAAAGTTTGGGACTTCCGTTTGTATATGTACGTCCGGAACCAAAAAAACACGGAAGACAAAATCAGGTTGAAGGTTTTTTACAAAAAGGACAAAATGTTGTGGTTGTAGAAGACTTAATTAGTACCGGAAAAAGCAGTTTAATGGCTGTTGAAGCCTTACGCAATGAAGGTGCTAATATTAAAGGTATGGCCGCTATCTTCACTTATGGATTTGGTGTTGCCGAAGAAAATTTCAAAGAAGCAAACATTGATTTATTTACTTTAAGCAACTACGAAAATCTTCTGAGCTTAGCAGTTCAAAAACAATATATCACCGAAGATCAGCAGTCTACCCTGCTTGAATGGAGCGAAAGCCCGTCGATCTGGGGACAGGAATAGATTTTAGATTTTCTAAAAAAAAAATCGCTTTGCTCTTTTTTTGGAATTTAAGTATTATTAAAATTCCAGCTTTGCGAACTTTGTGTTTTTACAAAATCTCGTATATTTAAAAAAACTTTGCGCACTTTGCGGTTAAGAAAAATAAAAACAAAACAATATGAACTTAGAAAGTCCAAAAGTTACAGTTCAGAAATCAGCTCAGGATTTATTCGATCAGCTGACTGATGTTAAGAATTTTGAAAAATTAATGCCGGATAACATTGCTAAATTTGAAGTAACCGGCGAAGACTCTTTTATTTTTGGATTGAAAGGTATGCCGGAAATCAAATTAAAAATGAAAGACAAAACAGCTCCAAACAAAATCGTTCTGGGCGCTGCAAGTGATAAACTTCCGTTTACCCTGACTTCAAACATTGACTCAGTTTCTGATTCAGAAAGTGCAGTTCAGTTATTCTTTGAAGGCGAATTCAACGCTATGATGGCGATGATGGTTAAAGGTCCAATTAGTAAGTTTATTGAAACTTTAGCAAACAATATGCACAAGTTATAATTCTGAATTGTAAATTGTGAATTAATAAATTAAAAAGTCCAATCTATCGATTGGACTTTTTTTGTTTTGTCAATCCAGACATAAGAAGAGTATAAAAAACCTTAGCATATTAATATCTTAGCCTCTCCGAAGCTTCTAATAAAGCATTTTAAGTTCTTTTATTTCAAATTCTTTAACCGAATCATCTTCCAGCAAAACCTGAAGTCTGCCAATTGGAGAAACTCCCTGAATGATTCCCATAAAATTTTGATTATTTTGATTTCTAAACGGCATTGGAATACCTTTTTTAAATAAAGAATTTACATATCTTTCTTGTAAAGCATTCGATTCTGTGCGCCACAACTCTATTATTTCCTGTATTTTTTTGACAATTAAAACTGCCAAAGCTTCTTTGTCAAACGATTTTCCGGAAATTACAGCCAGAGAAGAAGCTTGAGGAAATTCTGTGTAATCTGTCTGATTTACATTAATTCCGATTCCGACAACTGACAAAATCCTGCCATCGCTTTTGAGTGTATTTTCTATTAATATGCCAACGAGTTTCTTATTATATGACAGAATGTCGTTTGGCCATTTAATACAGATATCAGGAATATTTAACGATTTTAAAACATCCGAAACGGCTAAAGAAACCACAATGCTCAGATCAAAAACTCTTTCATTATCAAACAGAAAATCCTTTACCAAGACACTCATAATTAAGTTTTTACCGGCTTCAGACTTCCATTTTCCTCCCATTTGCCCCTTACCTTTTGTCTGATTTTCAGCGGTTACCACCGTAAAGTTCTCCGGTTCATCTTTACTTGCCATCGATTTTAAGAAATCATTTGTCGAATCTATGGCATCGAGTTTGATTAGTTTCATTAAAATTTTAGTAACTTAATTTAATATTTTGTTAAGGTTCAAAAATAATCACAAAATTTGGTAACTTTACAAATTCACATATAAAATAATTCATGGCGAAAAAGACTATTAATAATGATGTTCTACTGGCGAACATAATCAAAGGGATTGAGGAAGTAAAAGGAAATGATATCGATATTCTTGACTTAAGAGATATAGACACAGCAGTTTGCGATTATTTCGTAATTTGCAACGGTAGCTCAAACACCCAAGTTAACGCCATTGTAAACTCAATACAAAAAACTGTATCAAAAGACTTAAAGGACAAACCTTGGCACGTAGAAGGAACAGACAACGCAGAATGGGTTCTTATGGATTATGTGCATATTGTGGTACATGTTTTCCAAAAACACATTCGCGAATACTACAATATCGAGAGCCTTTGGGGTGATGCCAAAATAACTACAATCGAAAACAAATACTAAAAGAAAAAATTTTCTAAATGGCTAAAGATAATAATCCAAATCCGAATAAATTTAAGATAAGTCCGTGGTTGATCTACACGGCAATACTTTTAATTTTTCTATTTATAAGTTTTGCCACGGGAGGATCAAACATGAGCGAACCTGCTCAGTTAAAATCGTCTGACATTGACAATATGTTAGCCAAAGGACAAATTAAAAACGTTATTATTTTCAATAATAAAGATGCTGAAATCTATCTTTCTGATGCGGCATTAAAAGATCCTGCTAATAAAAAAGTAGCTAAAGATATATTTGACAGACCTAACAAAGGGCCTCATTACACAACAAAATTTGGTGATCTGAAATCTTTTCAGGAAAAGCTGGACAAAGCTAAAGCCGAAAAAAAATTAGTTGACTACGATTTTAAAGAAGCAAACAACTGGAGCGATATTTTTATCAGTCTTCTTCCTATTATCATTATTATTGGTGTCTGGATTTTCATTATGCGTAAAATGTCAGGCGGAGGCGCCGGCGGAGGCGGACAGATTTTCAACATCGGAAAATCTAAAGCTAAGCTTTTTGATGAAAAAACAGATATCAAAACAACATTTAAGGATGTTGCAGGTTTAGAAGGTGCAAAAGAAGAAATCCAGGAAATTGTAGAATTCCTTAAAAATCCTGAAAAATATACCAACCTTGGAGGTAAAATTCCAAAAGGAGCTTTACTTGTAGGACCTCCGGGAACTGGTAAAACCTTATTAGCAAAAGCTGTAGCCGGCGAAGCACAGGTTCCTTTCTTCTCTTTATCAGGTTCAGATTTCGTTGAAATGTTCGTAGGAGTTGGTGCATCTCGTGTACGAGACTTATTTAAACAGGCAAAAGAAAAATCTCCGGCAATCATTTTCATCGATGAAATTGACGCTGTTGGTAGAGCAAGAGGAAAAAGCAATATGTCAGGAGGAAATGACGAAAGAGAAAACACACTAAACCAGTTATTGACAGAAATGGACGGTTTTGGTACAAACTCTAACGTAATTGTTTTAGCTGCAACAAACAGAGCTGACGTTCTTGATAAAGCTTTAATGCGTGCCGGACGTTTTGACAGACAAATTTTTGTTGACTTACCGGACATCCGCGAAAGAGCCGAAATTTTCCAGGTACACCTTAAACCTATCAAAAAAGTAGAAGGTCTTGATCTTGATTTCTTAGCAAAACAAACTCCGGGATTCTCTGGCGCTGATATTGCAAACGTTTGTAACGAGGCAGCCTTAATTGCGGCACGTAATAACAAACCGGCTGTAGACAGACAGGATTTCCTTGATGCTGTAGACAGAATTATCGGTGGTCTTGAAAAGAAAAACAAAATCATTACTCCAGAAGAAAAAAGAGCAATCGCTATTCACGAAGCTGGTCACGCAACAGTAAGCTGGATGCTGGAACATGCCGCACCGCTTATAAAAGTAACTATTGTTCCCCGCGGACAAAGTTTAGGAGCTGCATGGTATCTTCCGGAAGAAAGACAAATCGTAAGAACAGACCAAATGCTGGACGAAATGTGTGCTACTATGGGAGGAAGAGCTGCAGAAAAAGTAACTTTTGACAGAATTTCTACCGGTGCATTAAGCGATTTAGAAAAAGTAACACGTCAGGCTCGTGCCATGGTAACGATTTACGGTTTGAATGATAAAATTGGAAACGTTACATATTACGATTCATCAGGACAAAGCGAATATAATTTCTCAAAACCATATTCTGATGAAACGGCAAAAATTATCGATGCCGAAATTTCAGAATTAATTGAAGGCCAATACCAAAGAGCTATCCAAATTCTTGAAGAAAACAAAGACAAATTAAATCAGCTAGCTGATATATTAATAGAAAAAGAAGTTATCTTTAAAGATGACTTGGAAGCAATTTTCGGAAAACGTACTTTTGACAAAAATTTAGAAGAAGTCGTTTCGTAAATTATTCAATAAATTTGTAATATTTATTAAAATCTTAATTCAAAACAGGCTTTTGAATTAAGATTTTTTTATCTTTGAACGTTTTCAATTAACATGTAAAGTATTTCATATAAAAAATGAATTTTTTCAAAAAAATATTTGGTTCCGGCGAATCTGCTTCAGATGAAGAACATGAAAGCGAATATGCAGGAACTTCTTCTGCTCCGAATAGTCATTTGTCTTTAGATGAACAATTCATTTTCAATTTCAGGAAAAATGGAGGAAAATTTCTGTATTGTGAAAACAAACAGGAAGTCGCTGAACAATTTGAAAATATTCTGGAAGAAAATGATTGGTTCGAAAATGAAGTTTTATGTTACGAATCTGCCCTTTTTTCTTTATTAGAAGAAAATAAACTGTTCTACATAGCTCCTTCTCATCCTAAATTCCTTTTGGCAAGCTGCGAAAATTTAATTGCAGACGAAGGTTCTATTTTATTTTCATCAAAGCAAATCAGACAAAACAAACCAAACGATTTACCGGCAAATATTGTAATTCTGGCAACAACAAGTCAAATCCTGCCAATGAAAAGCGATGGATTAAGTGCCATCAAGCGTAAATACGACAGAGATATACCTACTAACATCACCACCATAAAATATTTCGAAAAAGCAAAAGAAGAAGATTTTACGCAGTACGGAAGTGTTGCCAAGAACCTGTATCTATTGCTCTTAGAAGATCTTTAAGATGAATGAAACACTGAAGAGGACCATTTCTGGTGCTGTTTACATCGCTCTATTATTAACTTCGATTCTGTTTTCTACCGAAAGCTTTATCCTTCTTTTTGGTCTTTTTCTTGTAATTACCATTTACGAGTTCAGCAATCTGGTCAGCCTTAATAAAATTTTCTCAATTTTATTTGGGTTATTAGTTTATTCATCGGTAATACTTGTAAGTCATTACAATAAACAAACAGAAACCTTTTTAAACAAGACATTCAATTCGGCGTTAACTTTAAACGTAAATATCAAACAACTGGATTTGGTACTTCTTGGAATTACGCTGGTAGTCTCCATTAAATGTATTATTTTCCTTTTTTATGATTCGGTACAAAGCATAAGCACTTCATCAAAGTACTTATATTTACTGGGATACATTACACTTCCTTTTATTTTTATCGTAAAAATTTCTTTTGGAACAAATGCTTACAATCCAAAAATTATTCTTGGATTATTCGTTTTAATCTGGACCAATGATACTTTTGCCTATCTGGTTGGAAAATCAATGGGAAAACACAAGCTTTTTGAACGCGTTTCTCCTAAAAAAACCATCGAAGGCTTTGTTGGCGGAATCGTTTTTGCCGCATTTGCAGGTTTTTTAATCTCTAAATTTTATATTCAGCCCAGACCGGAATTCAGCAGTAAATCTATTTTAATATGGACAATTATTGCGCTTATCGTGAGCTTTTTCGGCACTATCGGTGATTTAATCGAATCCAAATTCAAACGAATTGCAGGCGTAAAAGACAGTGGTTCAATAATGCCCGGCCACGGAGGTATCTTAGATCGACTAGATAGTGTTATATTTGTAGCACCAATAATATTTTTATTTTATCAAATTTTATACTATGTTTCATAAAGAAGGAGCCCCATCTATTTTATTAGGAACAGTTTTTACTGTTGCCGTACTTGTAATTGCTGATAGATTTATAGATATCAATTGGCTTAGAATGCTGGTTCAAATCGCAGCACTGCTTATTTTGATTATCATTTTACAATTTTTCAGAAACCCAAAAAGAATCGCTGTCCGCAATAGCAGCAACATTCTTGCGCCAGTTGATGGAAAAGTAGTGGTTATTGAAGAAGTTTACGAAGGCGAGTACTTTAAAGACAAACGTTTACAGGTTTCTATCTTTATGTCTCCAATCAATGTTCACGTAACGCGTTACGCAATGGACGGAATTATTAAATTCAGTAAATACCATCCTGGTAAATTTTTGGTAGCATGGCATCCAAAAGCAAGCGAGGAAAACGAAAGAACTACTGTAGTTATTGAAAACGAAACTTTTGGAGGTATTCTTTACAGACAAATTGCCGGTGCTTTGGCACGCAGAATTGTAAATTATGCCAAAGAAGGAATGCAGGTTGTTCAGGGAACTGACGCCGGTTTTATTAAATTTGGATCTAGAGTAGATTTATTTTTACCTTTAGGTACACCAATTGATGTTGTTTTAGGACAAAAAGCAATTGGAGGTAAAACTATTATTGCTACAAAAGCATAAATGACAGAAAAAGACTTAGATACTCGTTTTTCTGAGGCTGTAGAAACTGCAATGGAAATGACTCAAGCCTCTCTGCCGCAAGATGTGCAGCTAAGACTTTATGCATTTTACAAACAGGCTACTTTTGGAACTGCTGTTTATAATCAAACCGATAATTTTGATTTACGAAATGCTTTTAAAACAAATGCCTGGATGCAGATCAGTCATTTATCAGTGGATGAGGCAAAAGAGAATTACATCGAAATCATTAATTCACTAACATCAAAATAAATTATATTATGAAGAATAACATGATCTTGTTCAGTACTTTGACTTCATTTTTATTATTTTCTTGTAATGATAACAATAAGCTGACTGAAGTTGTTGAAGTGCCTCTGCCAACTAAAGAAGAAAAAATTACTATTGGGTCGCCAAATGATGTAAAAGCAGATCCGGGTTCATTTGAACTTACAAAACTGCCTTTTGCTTATGATGGACTGAGTCCGGCGTTACGATCACTGACTATGGAAACGCATTATTCCAAACATTATTTGTCGTACACTAATAATTTTAATAAAGAGATTGTTTCGACTGAATACGAAAACATGCCTATTGAGGACATTTTAAAAAAACTGGATCTTAATAATGCTAAACTTCGTCAGAACGCAGGCGGTTATTACAATCATACTCTTTATTTTAATGTTTTAACCCCAAAAGAACAGACTCCAAAAGATACTTTGGCTGGTTCTATAAAAAAAGAGTTTGGTTCTTTTAATAATCTGACCAATCAGTTTAAAGGCCAGGCAGAAAAACAATTCGGGTCAGGATGGGTTTGGCTGGTAGTAGACCGATACGGAAAATTACAAATCACAACTACAGAAGATCAGGATAATCCGCTAATGAAAAACGCCTTGATTCCGGGAACGCCAATTTTAGGAATAGATCTCTGGGAACATGCTTATTATCTGGATTACCAAAACAGAAAAGGAAGCTATATCGATGCGTTTTACGAACATATTAATTGGGAAAAAGTAAACGAATATTATATCGAAGCCCTCAAAAAGGTTAAAAAAGTTTAATATAAAAGCTGATACAAATTAAGTATCAGCTTTTTTTATTACCTTAAAAGTACTTTTAAAGAGAACAATATGAGAGATATAGCAAATCGTTTTATAGAAAACCCGTTACTATCACCATCAGATATACCGCCAAGCCGTGAAGGTCTGGAAATTACCTGTTTGCTAAACCCCGGCGTGTTTCAGTTTCAGAACAAAACCTGGCTGGCTGTAAGGGTTGCCGAAAGGCCCAAACAAATCGAGAACATTATTTCTTTCCCTATACTAACAGACACTGGCACGATTCAGATAATTGAAATTTTAAAAGATCATCCTGAACTTATTGCCACTGATGCCCGTGTTATCAATTATCAGGGAATTGATTATTTAACTACATTATCGCACATCCGGTTATTGTGCAGCGAAGACAGTAAACATTTTTATGAACCCGAAGATTATCCGCATTTAGTTGGAGAAGGCATACTGGAAACATTTGGTATAGAAGACTGCCGTGTTACTTATATAGAAGGAAAATACTATCTGACTTTTACTTCTGTTTCTGATAATGGTGTTGGTGTAGGCCTTCGCACCACAACCGACTGGAAAACTTTTGAAAAGCACGGAATGATATTTCCTGCCCACAATAAAGACTGCACCATTTTTGAAGAAAAAATAAATGGATTATTCTATGCCCTGCACAGACCAAGCAGTGTTGATATTGGAGGCAATTACATCTGGATTGCCTCATCGCCAGACGGCATTCACTGGGGAAATCACAAATGTATCATAAAAACAAGAAAACATCTTTGGGACAGCAAAAGAGTCGGTGCGGGTGCTGCACCCATAAAAACAGAAAAAGGCTGGCTGGAGATTTATCACGGAGCAAATGAATTTCATCAATACTGCCTTGGCGCTTTTTTAATGGATTTAGAAGATCCTTCGATAATAATTTCCAGAACCGAAGATCCTATTATGTTTCCTAAAACGAGTTATGAACTAAGCGGCTTCTTTGGCAATGTAGTTTTTACAAACGGACATATCATCGAACCGGACGGCGATACACTAACGGTTTATTACGGTGCTTCTGATGAATTTGTCTGTGGCGCGGCATTTTCTATAAAAGAGATTCTTTCGCTTTTAAAAAACGTTTAAATAAGGCATAAAAAAAACGTGTTTAGATCATTAAATCCCTAAACACGTTTTTTAAAATTAAATACTAAAATTATTCTACTTCATAAATAAAAGATTCCGAAGGCTGGATTTTAATTCTCGCCGCTCCTTCTCCATTCTTTACTGTAAAATAGGTTTTACTTTCCTGATACAGTTTATCCAAAAGTACATAAGAACCGTCTTTTAAATTCCATTTCGAAATAATATCTGCCGGAACTTTCAATTCAAATTCGGCTGCTTTCTCAGAAGAAAAGCTAGCAATTACAATCAGTTTTTGTTTACCTGACCAGCGCACAAAAGAATAAAGCAAATCACCATAATCTTGATTCTGACGGTTTACAGACTGAATTTCCTGAAAATCGCCCATCAAAGCCGGGCTTTTAATAGAGAAATTCAACAATCGTTTGTAGAAATCCCTTAAATTCTTTTCTGAATCAGATAATTGGCCGCCGTCGAACTTTCCGTTATTCATCCATCTCTGGTGGTTAGGAACGCCTATATAATCAAAAATAGAAGTTCTGGAACGGGTTCCAAATCCGGCATTTTCGTTTCCTGCCTCTCCCACTTCCTGCCCAAAATAGACCATTGTAGGCGAAGTGCTTAAAGTCGTTGAAACGACCATTAAAGGTTTTCCTCTTTCTGGTGTTCCCGCAAATTCAGGTGATGAAAGTCGTTGTTCATCATGATTATCCAAAAAGTGAAGCATATGATGTTCGATATCCGACATTCCTTTCTGAATACCTGATAAATCATCTGGAGAAGCTTTTCCGCGAATAATATCTTTTAACTTATCATAGGTTTCAACTTTATCGTATAAATAATCCATTTTACCTAAACGAATGTAATTTCGATATTCATTCGGGTTATACACTTCAGCCAGCAAAAAGGCATTTGGATTTTTTGTTTTGATGGTAGAATTCATATAACTCCAGAATTCATAAGGCACCATTTCGGCCATATCATAACGGAATCCGTCAACTCCTTTTTCAATCCAGTACAATGCAATATCTTTGAACTTTTTCCAGGAATCCGGCACATCTTTATCCTGCCAGAAAGCAAAATGCTCTTTGTATGATTTCTGATCAAAACCTGCAGGTAGTTCCGGAAAATCTTTAGAACCGTCAGGACGCACGCCGTAATTTACCTTAACAGTTTCGTACCAGTCATTTTGATCCGGTTTTACCTTGCGTGAGCCGTTTCCGGTCCATTTTGCAGGATTCTCATCAAATTTTCCGTCAATAAGAGGGTTCTTTTCTCCGTTTAAAGGATTTGTGCCATCCGGAATTTCAAAATGAGAATTCGGGATATAATAAAAATTGTTATCTCGTTTGTATTCAACCGTTACATCATCATCGGCACCAAAATCTTTTACCCCAGTCGGATTGCTTTTTCCTTCGTATTTTCGGGCAATATGATTGGGTACAATATCAATCAGAACTTTTAAACCTGCTTTATGCGTGCGGGCAATCAGAGCTTCGAATTCCTGTAATCGGTTTGCCGGATTTTCAGCCAGATCCGGATTTACATTATAATAATCTTTTACGGCATAAGGCGATCCTGCACGTCCTTTTACCACTTCGGGATCATCATTCGAGATTCCGTACGCTGTATAATCGCGCACCAAAGCATGATGCGGTACTCCTGTATACCAAATATAGGTAACTCCCAAATCTTTAATTTCGTGAAGTGCTTTGTCTGTAAAATCATTAAATTTTCCAACGCCGTTTTCTTCAATTGTACCCCAGGGCTTGTTAGTTGTATTTTTGTTTCCGAATAAACGGGTAAAAACCTGGTAAACGACTTCTTTTTTTTCGTTCGAATGATTCTCTTTTGCTTCACTCATTTTTAAATCTTTTGTTTTACATCCTGAAAACAGCATTACTGTGGCAATTCCAGTTGTAATAAACGTGCTTTTTATCATAATTTTTTAATCTAATCTTAGCTTGCGGGTGCTTAAAAACTGAATATGCAGTCTTAAACAATTACTAAATTTAGTTTATTTTTTAAAACTCAAAAGAAACTCCCTTTTATATTGTTTCAGTTTAATTCTTAAAAAGTGCACTACAACGTGAGAGTACCTGGTATTGTTGATAAATTGAATATTTACCTGAACCAATATTAACATGTAAATTTTGAATTATAAATTAATGCTAATAACAATATAAGGTTGTAAGCTTTTTTATAAATTTGACAAAAATTTAATCAGTTGAAGAAATCACTCTTTTTCATATCTTGTTGTATGCTGTTATTGAGCATTCAATTTCTTTCTGCACAAGCGCCAAAAAAAGGCCAGACACAAGCACAAGCTCCTAAAAAAATCAACATTGAACATTCTGATTTTTTAGATGTTGATCAGGTTTTGGTACCGGATGGTGTTCTGCTTACCGGAAATGTAAAAGTAAATCACGACGGAGTGGTTCTTACCTGTAACAAAGCTTATTATTTTCAGAAAGAAAACTATCTAAAAGCTTTCGGAAACGTGCAGCTGGTACAGGGTGATACTTTATTCCTGAATAGCAGATATGCCGAATACAGCGGAAATGTAAAAAAAGCTTTTGCAACCGGAAATGCGGTTATGACTTCTCCCGATGCTACTTTACAAACGGACACTATTAATTTTGACCGAAATGTTCAGGAAGTTTTCTACAACACAAAAGGTACAATTATAAATAAAGACAATACTCTGGTGAGTAATTCGGGACGATATTATGTGACCCAGAAAAAATTCCAGTTTTTAACTGCCGTTACAATCACAAATCCTAAATATGTAATTAAGTCTAATCATTTGGATTACTACAGTAATTCTGGCCATACGTATTTGTTTGGTCCTTCAACAATTACCAGTAAAGCCAATTATATTTATACAGAAAAAGGATTTTATGATACTAAAAAGAATCTGGCACACTTTTTAAGGCGGTCGTACATAAAATACGATGACAGGCTGATTGAAGGAGACAGTTTATATTATAACCGAAATATTGAATTTGCATCGGCAACGCGAAATGTTAAAATTACTGACTCAATTAATCGCGGTCTTGTAAAAGGGCATTATGCCGAAATTTACAAACTAAAAGATTCGATGTTTGTTACCAAAAGAGCGGTGGCCATCAATTTAGTCGAAAATGATTCGCTTTACATTCACGGAAAAAAACTACTGGTAACAGGAAAAGAAGGCGAACGTATTTTAAGAGCTTTCAATAATGTCCGTTTTTATAAAATAGATATGAGCGGTAAATGTGATTCGATTCATTCCGATTCAAAAACAGCGCTGACCAAATTAATCGGAAAACCGATTTTATGGAATGGAGAAAGCCAGATTACAGGCGATGTAATGCATTTAATCGGCGATAATACCACTCGGAAATTAGACTCTCTAAAAGTCCTCAATAATACATTCCTGATATCAAAGGATACCCTCGGAACCGGATATAATCAGGTCAAGGGGCTCAATTTATTTGGGAAATTCAGGGATGGAAAACTGCATGATGTCGACGTTATTAAAAATACTGAGGTTATCTATTTTATGCGGAATGACGACAATGAATTGGTCGGAATTAATAAAAATGTGAGCAGTAAAATCAATATGATACTGGAGAATAATGCCGTAGAAAATATTACATTTTTTAACCGTGTTGACGGCGACATGTATCCGGAAGATGAGTTACCCGAAAATGCCCGAAAATTAAGGGGTTTTGTCTGGCGCGGTAATGAAAGAATTACATCGAAAGATGATATTTTTACGGCAGAAGACAACGAACTCAACGAAAAACTGATAAAAGAAGGTAAAGAAGAGGAAGAAAAGAACAAAATGGCTCCAATGGAGGTCAGAAAAGAAACTCTGGACTACGACAAAAAGAAACCGGCGGCAAAAACAGCGCCTCAGCCTAAAAAGAAGTAGTATTCGGCGGCAGTTTTAGTCGCAGTCACAAGATTAGTTTTCAGTATTTTCAAAATTATCTATGATTATGTTTACAAAAATTAACCTGCGGCTAAAATTAAAACCTAAGAACCTTAGTATCTTTGCCACTTTGAACCTTTAAAAAATGAATCCAGATTTTATAAAATATCAGGCACAAACCTCTCCTTATCCGTTAGGAATGGAAGTGTCTCACGCCATTGGCTCATACATTTACGATACAAACAATAAAAAATATTTAGATTTTGTTGCCGGAGTTTCGGCTTGTACTTTAGGACATCAGCATCCAAGAGTAAATCAGGCCATAAAAGACCAGCTTGACAAATACTCTCATGTAATGGTTTACGGGGAATATTCGCAGAGCCCGGCCGTAGAATACTGCAAATTAATGGCTTCGCTCCTGCCGGAATCCCTAAACAAAACCTATTTGGTAAATTCAGGTACAGAAGCTATTGAAGGTTCTTTAAAACTGGCTAAACGTGTTACAGGACGCAGTCAGCTTATTTCATGTCATAACGCCTATCACGGAAACACAATGGGTTCTATGAGTGTTATGGGATTTGAAGAACGCAAACAAGCTTTCCGTCCACTTATACCTGACGTTGATTTTATTACCTTCAACAACGAAGCCGATTTAGAAAAAATAACAACCCGAACGGCTGCCATTTTATTAGAAACCATTCAGGGAGGCGCAGGATTTATTCAGCCTGAAAATAATTTTCTGCAAAAAGTCCGCAAGCGCTGCGATGAGGTTGGAGCCATGATGATTGTCGATGAAATCCAGCCTGGTTTTGGAAGAACCGGAAAATTATTCGGCTTTCAAAATTACGATGTTGTTCCGGATATTGTGGTAATGGGAAAAGGAATGGGCGGCGGTATGCCGGTTGGTGCTTTTACCGCTTCGGCAGAAAAAATGGATCTCTTAACAGAAAACCCTAAATTAGGTCATATAACCACTTTTGGTGGACATCCTGTCATTGCGTCAGCCTGCTTAGCCACTTTGCAGGAATTAACTGAAACTAATTTAATGCAGGAAACTTTAGAAAAGGAAAAACTCTTCAGATCGCTTTTGGTACATCCTTTGATTAAAGAAATAAGAGGAAAAGGATTAATGCTGGCTGCTATGACCGAAACGGCAGATATAACAAATCAGGTCATTTTAAACTGTCAGGATAAAGGTTTAATATTATTCTGGCTGCTTTTTGAAGGCTGTGCCATTAGAATAACGCCTCCGTTAACCATTTCTGAAGAAGAAATAAAAGAAGGCTGTGCCATAATTTTAAACGTTATGGATGAAATATTGAAAAAAGAACAATTGCAGTAAGAAATCTGAAAATTTTAACCCTGTTTCTAAAAAGCAAAGAAATAATCTGGTTAATCTTTTAAAATTCAAAATATTACAACAAAATCAACACAGAAAACCTGTTTATTTTGTTAATTAAATTGTTCAAAACAATTAATTTTACAGCCAAACATCAATGACATGGTTGCCTAAATTTATAATAGGCTAATTTCAAATAAAACTAAAGTATGCAATTAAGCAACGAAGAAGAAGATTATAACCTATCCCTGTCCAAATTTGAGTCGATGTTAAAAACCAACAAAGTGCTCTTTTTTGATTCTGAAGAATTTGAAGAAATCATTCTTCATTATTTAGATATAGGTAAGGCTAATTTAGCAAAGAAGGCCTTAAAACTTGCATTAGACCAGCATCCGAAATCTACAGGCTTAAAATTAGTACAAGTAGAAATGCTGGTTTACGAAGACAAACTCGATATTGCTGAGAAGTTACTAAACGAGTTGTATGCAATCGAACCTAACAACGAGGAAATTTATATCCAGAAAGCCAATATCTGCTCTAAAAGAGATCAGCACGAAAAAGCGGTAGAATTACTTAAAATTGCCCTGCAATATACAGATGATTATGCCGATGTGTACAACTTGATTGGAATGGAATATCTTTTTATGGATAATCTTGAACTGGCAAAAGAAAACTTCATTAAATGTCTTGAAGAGGACTTAGAAGATCAGTCTGCTTTATATAACGTAGTATACTGTTTTGAATTTTTAGATCAGAATCAGGAAGCTATTGTGTATTTAAACCAATACATCAACAGAAATCCGTACAGCGAAATTGCCTGGCATCAGCTTGGGCGACTGCATTACGGTGTAAAAGAATACGAAAATGCAATTCGCGCTTTTGACTATGCAACCTTAATTGACGATGAGTTTTTAGGTGCTTTTATGGAAAAAGCAAAAGCGTACGAGCGTCTTAAAAAATACAATGAAGCAATTGAAAGTTACAATCGTACAATTGAACTTGACGATGCTACTTCTTATGCCTTACTGCGAATTGGAAAATGTTATGAAAAACTGGGAAATGCCGTAAAAGCACTTCAGTACTATAACCAGACAGTTCACGAAGATCCGCTTTTAGACAAAGGCTGGATTGCAATTACTGATTTTCATGTACGCCAGAAAAATTTCCAAAAAGCACTGTTTTTTGTCAATAAAGCATTAGCAATCGACAATCAGAACCGTTTATACTGGAAACGTTATGCTACAATAAACAAACAGATGAACTTCTTTGAAGAAGCTGAATTTGGATACAGAAAAGCGGTAGAATTTGGCGATTATGCTTTAGACACCTGGTTGTTCTGGGTTGATATTCTGCAATTCTTGGGAGAATTCGAAAGTGCAGTGCAGACTCTATTGCAAGCATCAGAATATTTTCCGGAAGAAAACGAAATCGAATACCGTTTAGCCGGATTGTATTTTATGATTCAGGACAATACCAAAGCTAAATTTCATTTAAGCAACGGGCTTCGTTTAAACTTTGATAATTACATTTTAATCGAAGATTTATTCCCTGTTGTCTGGGCAAAAAAAGCGGTAAAAAATTATATTGAAAAACATAGAAAATAATAATGATTGATACTCTAAAAAGACGTTTTGGCTTACTAGGCCGTAATATTAGCTACTCATTTTCAAAAGGTTATTTTACAGAAAAATTCAACAACGAAGTTTTTGCAGGCAGCAGTTACGAAAATTTTGATATTTCTGAAATTAACCATTTTACAGGATTAATAAAAAATAATCCGGATTTAAAGGGCTTAAATGTTACGATTCCATACAAAGAACAAATCATTCCTTTTTTAGACAAACTATCAAAAAAAGCCGCTTTAATTGGTGCTGTAAACACAATTAAATTTACCAAATCAGGTAAATTAAAAGGATATAACACCGATTATTACGGATTTAAAAAATCTCTTAAACCATTATTAGAACCGCATCATAAAAAAGCCCTTATTCTGGGTACCGGGGGTGCTTCAAAAGGAGTTGCTTTTGCTCTGGACGAACTGGATATTCCGTATACTTTTGTTTCAAGGGAAGCCAAAGAAAACATCATCGATTATGATTTGATAAATGCCACGACATTTGATAATTTTCAAATCATAATCAATTGCACACCTGTAGGAACAAGTCCAAACATCGAGGCCTGCCCTAACCTGCCTTATGAGTTTTTTACCGAAAAACATATTGCATACGATTTAATTTACAATCCGGCAGAAACACAATTCCTTAAGAACGCAAAAGAAAGAGGTGCTGTTATCAAAAACGGATACGATATGTTGATTTTTCAGGCTGAGAAAGCGTGGAAGATCTGGAACAAATAAAAAAAGATTTCGAAATAAAATATGCAAAAAGATTTTTTTTGTAAATTAGTCTACTCATTTGTAGATAGTTATGACAAAAATTACTTTTTACTTCTGCATATTTTATTTCATATCACTTTCTGTAAAAGCTCAGGAACCAGACAGTACTAAGATCAACAGTCCTTTTTCTGAACCCAGATATCATTATTTTCTTAAAACCATTTTGTTATCTAACGAATATCTCGATACAGATAACGGATCTTACAATACGACTCTATTACGACTTTTATACCCTATAGGCAACAAAGCCTGGAATTTACGTTTTGATCTCCCTCTAATTTCGGCAAACACAAATTCAATCAATAAAAGCGGTATTGGAGATGTCACCGCCGGAATCAGCTATATTCCGTACCTTAAGCACAGTAACGGCGTGGCTTTGCGTGCCAGAGTCATTTCAAATTCAGCGCAGGATCCTAATTTCGGAAGTGGAAAATGGGTATTTTCTCCTGCCGTTTTTTATGGCAGATACCTAAAATCCAAAAAATATCTTTGGATATCATCAGCCGAATACCAGATCAGTTTTGCAGGACACAGTAATAGAAATGATATCAGCACTGCAGCTTTCGAGAATGTGATTTTGTATTTCTTCGGCAGAAACTGGGTCTCCGCTGATGCAGCTTTTCGGTATAACAACATTGCAAAAGGTTTTCAAAACAATGCTTTTGTAGAGTACGGTCGTAAAATCTCTGCTGACGATTTAATTTACATTCATCCAAGTTATGCTTTTGGAGGCATGAAAACCTATAACTTTGGACTCGAAGTTGGTATTTTGATACTTTTTTAAGCACAAAACCACAAAAAAAGAAAATAAAACCAAAAGAAGCTGTTTTTATTCTTTTTCTCGAAAAATTTTACAGAAATCAATATTCAGTTTTAGTAAAAAACAATAAAACAGCATTTTTATAGTTGTAAATCTAAGTAGATAACAGGAATTTCATCCTAAAATACGGTATAAATAAAACGTTTTATTTTGTATTTAGAAACACCTTTACTATCTTTCGCTCTCATTAAGTAAAACCTTATACATTTAAAGATGTTAGAAGAAAAGAATGATAACCTGCATGAGGCAGACGGAAAATTAGAAATGGAAGTAAGTGATTCAACGCAAAATAATGCAGCTGAAGCAACAGAATCTAACAAAGAAGTTACGGAAACTCCGGCTTCAAATGTAGAAAAAGAAGTTGAAGAAACAGCAAAAACTGAAGAATCAGATCATCAGGATGCATTAGATGCCATTGCAAACTCGAATGCGGAAGAAAGCGAAGATGAAACACTGAAAGATCGTCATGAAATCCCGATGAAGGATTATGACACTTTTTCTCTTGATGCACTCGTAGATGAACTTAAAAAACTGGTTAATACAGACAAAGTTATGTCTGTAAAAGATCATGTAGAAGAAATTAAAAAATCATTTTTATCAAAATACAATCATCTTTTAGATGAAAAAAGAGAAGAATTCAATGCTTCAAATGAAGATCCAAACGAAGAGTTTGAATATCATTCTCCTTTAAAATCTAAATTTGATGAATACTACAATATTTTTAGAGAAAAAAGAAATGCTCATTTTAAGCATTTACAAACTAATCTAAAAACAAATTTAGAGAACAGACTTGCTATTGTTGAGGAATTAAAAGAACTTATTAATCCTCAGGAAAACATTAAAGACACACTTAAACATTTTAATGATTTAAGAGAAAGATGGAAAAATGCCGGTGCAATTCCTAAAGACAAATACAATCACGTTTGGAACAACTATCATTTTCACGTTGAAAATTTCTATGACTACCTTCATTTAGACCGTGAAGCCAGAGATTTAGATTTTAAACACAATCTGGAGCAAAAGCAAAAAATCATTGCACGTGTAGAAGAATTGGTAAATGAAGCTGATGTTGCCAAAGCATTCCGTGAATTACAGGATTTACACCGAATCTGGAAAGAAGAAATAGGACCGGTTTCTAAAGAATACCGTGATTCGATTTGGAATCAATTCAGCGAACTGACTAAAAAAATCCACGATAAAAGAGAAGTTTTATTTGAAAGCCAGAGAGCTAACGAACAACAGAACCTTGAAATCAAAAAAGATATTATTTCTAAAATTGAAGTTTTGGGAACTGAAAAAGTAAATTCGCATTCGCAATGGCTCGTTCAGATTCAAAAAGTAGAAGCTTTACGAAATGATTTCTTTGCGGCGGGAAAAGTTCCTGCTGAGGTAAATGAAGAAACATGGGCAGCTTTTAAAACAGCTGTCAGAAATTTTAATGCTTTTAAAAATTCGTTCTACAAAGACATCAAAAAAGATCAGAACGATAATTTAAATAAAAAAATGGCTCTAGTTGCCAAAGCAAAAGAACTGCAGGAAAGTACTGATTTTGCTTCTACAACCCCAATCATGAAACAAATTCAGGAGGAGTGGAAACAAATTGGACACGTTCCTAAAAAATATTCAGATAAAATCTGGAAAGAGTTCAAAGATGCCTGCAACCACTATTTTGATAAATTAAAAGAGCACAAATCTGAAGAAAATGCGGATGAAGTTGCTGCTTTTGATAATAAAAAAGCATATCTGGACATCTTGAGAGCCTACCAGCTGACAGGTGATCACAAAACAGATTTAGATGCTATTAAACAGCATATCGAAATCTGGAAAGGCTACGGAAAAGTTCCGTTTTCAAGACGTCATATTGAAGGGAAATTCAATAAAATCTTAGATGCACTTTTTGAAAAATTAAGCCTGAGCAAAAAAGAATCTGAAATGATGCGTTTTGCTAATCGTATCGATTCTTTATCTGACAGCAATGATACCCGTAAATTAGATAACGAGAAAATCTTTATCATGCGCAAAATTGAAGAAGTGCAGAATGAAATTTTCCAGTTAGAAAATAATATCCAGTTCTTTACCAATACTAAAAATGCGAAAAAAGAAAATTCAATCGTTCTTGAAGTACGCAAAAACATCGCAATTCACAAGGAAAGCCTTGAAGTTTGGAAAGACAAATTAAAACAATTGAGAAATTTAAATCAGGAATAAAATAATTTAAATTCAATAAACAAAAATTCCAATCTTATAAAATCCAAATTCCAATCGAATCAATCAATTGGGATTTGGATTTTTTTTCTGCCAATATAATTCACGAAAGAACATCTTAGATTAAACGGTAGAAAACAATACTCCAGATTGCACTTGTATCGTCGTTTAATTTTAGCAGACAACCCTTCTTTTTTTTATGAATTTACTTTCAAATAACAAATTGATAAATTAATAGTAAAAAATATTCTTTATATTTGATTAACCACGACTTATTGATAATCAACAAAATACACAAATTATTAATTTTAATCACTAAGAAAATGAAATTTACAAGAAAAGCACACGCCAACTGGAAAGGAACCGGTATGGAAGGAAAAGGAACTATAAGTACACAAAGCACAACTTTAGATAACGCTCAATTATCTTTTAAAACAAGATTTGCAGACGGAGTAGGCACAAATCCGGAAGAATTGGTTGCAGCAGCACATTCAGGCTGTTTTACCATGCAGTTAAGTTTTTTATTAAACGAAGCCGGATTTACTGCGGATGATTTAACTACAGAAGCCACTGTAACTTTTGAAGACGGAACTATCACTTTAATTCATTTGGATTTAAAAGGACAGGTACCTTCAATATCTGCTGAAGAATTTGAAAAAACAGCTGCAAAAGCAAAAGAAATCTGTCCTATTTCAAAACTTTTAAACACAACTATCACTTTATCTGCAAGTTTGGTTTAAAGGTCAGATTTAGGCATAAAAAAACCATCAGTTTGTGGGCTGATGGTTTTTTATATATTCAAACCAGAATTAGTTCATTGTCGCTTTAAGAGCTTTTGCTTCAGCAGTCATTTCTAAAGCTTTGTAAACCCCTAACAATGTTTTAGCAACATCTTCGTTTTTAGGATCTAATTCGTTTGCTTTTTTAAGATAAGGAATAACTCCTTTGAAAACACTTTCTCTCTGTGCTTTTAACACATCGTAACGTTTCATATCTTTTGCAGAAGTACCCAATTTATTCATTTCATCAATAATTGGTTTCTCAGCTTCTAATTTTAAAGCCGCAAGATTCAGGTAAGCGTTTGTATAGTTTGGATTGATTTCAAGTGCTTTTAAATAATACTTTTCAGCATCTTCATTGTTTTTAGCATTTGCACTGATTACTCCCAGGTTAAATACAAGGTCTGCATTGTTTGGATCTTTTTGTAAAGCTTCTCCAACCAGTTTTTTGTATGTGTCGAAATCTTTAGTTTCAAGGTACAAATTAGCTTCTGAAAGTATTAAAGAAGTATCTTCAGGATTTGCTTTTCTTGCATCTGCGATTGCTTTTTTAGCATCTTCGATACGTCCTTTCTGAACCAAGATTAAAGCTAAATTTTTATAAATCTCACCTCTTTTAGACGGGATAGCCTCTGTTTTAGGTTTTTCGTGTGTTCCTAATTTTACTGCTAAATCTCTGTCTTTTGCATTTCCGAAATTATCTTCGTTTCCGTTTGCTTTATTTACAGCTAAATAAAGAGTTCCTTTTCCAGAATAGTTTACTTTTTTCAGTTCTTCATAGAATGGAAGCGCTAAATCATAATCCTGTCCATTTACAGCTGTTGAAGCAGCATAATACAAATTAATTGTATCATTTCTGTCTAACTGATATGCTTCGTATAATTTTTTAGCACCATCAATATTTTTATTCGATTGTGTGTCAGCAATTGCAGAATTAATCAACAATCCTTTAATAGTTGTGATTGATGTTGCTGCCTGAGTTGAAAACTTTTGTTTTCCTGATGCTTTTTCAACATCAATAAGTTTTTTATAACTCTCTGCTGCTAAAGATAAATTTTTGCTTTCTTCAACTTTTTTGTTTGCAAGGTCTAAGTAAGCGTTTCCTTTTACAAAATAAAACTGTGCCTGCTCAGCATCTTTGGCATTTGCCACCATGTTCTCGGCGTCTTTTAATATTGTAATAGCTCCCTGAGCATCACCGCTTTTTAATGCTTTTTCAGCACTTTTAATTTGATCTTTTTGAGCAAACGCCGCTACTGTAATCAGCAATGCTGATGCTAGTAATACATATTTACTTTTCATAATGTTCGATTTGTATATTTAAATTAATGTAGTTCGGTTTTATTCCTCAGATTCTTCATCTTCAGAGTCATCTTCTTCTATTTCTTCATCAGAATCATCATCTTCCTCTTCCTCTGCTGATCCTTCATCTTCAAGAACTTCCATATCCGGTTTCACTCTTTCGATTGCAGGTTCTACAACATTTCCATCTTCATCGACAACTACTTCTTCTGCTTCGTCTTTCATAACTTTTGTAACGGCAGCAATAGAATCTTTTCCTTTCAGGTTGATTAATCTTACCCCCTGAGTTGCACGTCCCATAACACGCAGATCCTCAATAGCCATTCTGATTGTTAATCCGGATTTATTGATAATCATCAAATCATCAGAATCTGTTACGGCATTAATAGAGATTAATTTTCCTGTTTTTTCGGTGATATTAAGAGTTTTAACTCCCTTACCTCCACGGTTTGTAATTCTGTACACATCTTCTCCGTCATCGTCAACCAATTTGGTACGTTTTCCGTATCCGTTTTCAGTTACAACTAAAATTTGAGAATCGTTTACATCATTTTTAGCAACAGTAACCATACCAATTACTTCATCTGTATCGTCTTTTAGGGTAATTCCACGAACTCCGGAAGCTGTTCTTCCCATCGGACGTGTTTTAGTTTCTTCAAAACGAACTAATTTACCTGATTTTACTGCCAGGATAATTTGGCTTTCTCCATCGGTTAATTTGGCTTCAAGTAACTCATCGCCTTCTTTAATCGTAATTGCTGCTACTCCATTGGCACGAGGTTTAGAATATTTCTCTAAAGAAGTTTTCTTAACCTGTCCTTGTTTTGTAACCATTACAAGGTTATGTGTATTGATATAGTCTTTGTCTTTTAAGTCTTGTGTACAAATGAAAGCTTTTACTTTATCATCGCTTTCAATGTTTACAAGGTTTTGAATTGCTCTTCCTTTTGCTGTTTTACTTCCTTCCGGAATTTCATAAACACGCATCCAGAAACATTTACCTTTTTGGGTAAAGAACATCATATACTGGTGGTTTGTGGCTACGAACATATGTTCAAGGAAATCCTGATCTCTTGTTCCTGCGCTTTTCTGTCCTACTCCACCTCTGTTCTGAGTTTTGTATTCTGTTAAATTAGTACGTTTAATATAACCTGCATGAGAAATTGTAATAACCACATTTTCATCGGCAATTAAATCTTCGATACTTACATCACCTCCGGAGTATTCGATCTGAGAACGACGGTCATCACCGTATTTGTCACGAATTTCCGTAAGTTCTTCTTTAATCAGGTTTGTTCTTAAATTAACATCGGCTAATAAAGCTTTCAAATGCTCAATTAATTTCATTAATTCTTCAAACTCAGCTCTTAATTTATCCTGCTCCAGTCCTGTTAACTGACGAAGACGCATTTCAACAATAGCACGAGCCTGAATATCTGACAACTTAAATCTTTCGATTAATTTCTCTCTTGCTTCATCTGTATTTTTAGAACCTCTGATAATAGCAATTACTTCATCAATATTATCAGAAGCAATAATTAAACCTTCTAAAATATGCGCTCTTTCCTCGGCTTTGCGCAATTCAAACTGTGTTCTTCTCACTACTACATCATGACGGTGCTCAATAAAGTAGTGAATCATATCTTTTAGATTCAATAACTGAGGACGTCCTTTTACCAATGCAATATTGTTTACACTGAAAGAAGATTGTAATTGCGTGTATTTATATAAGGTATTTAAAACTACGTTTGGTGTAGCATCACGTTTTAAGATATAAACGATACGCATACCATTTCTATCTGATTCGTCACGGATGTTGGCAATACCTTCAATTTTTTTCTCGTTAACTAAGTCAGCCGTACGTTTGATCATTTCCGCTTTGTTAACCTGATATGGAATTTCGGTAACAATGATCGATTCACGTCCGTCAACTTCTTCAAAACCAACTTTTGCACGCATTACAATACGTCCTCTACCTGTTTTAAAAGCTTCACGAACACCTTCGTATCCATATATTATACCTCCTGTTGGAAAATCAGGAGCTTTAATATAAGTCATTAACTCATCTACTTCGATATCATTATTATCAAGATATGCTAAAGTACCATTAATAACTTCAGTTAAATTGTGTGGCGGCATATTGGTCGCCATACCAACTGCAATACCTGTTGCTCCGTTTACCAATAAGGTTGGAACTCTGGTAGGCATTACTTTTGGTTCGTATATTGTATCGTCAAAGTTCAATTGAAAGTCAACTGTTTCTTTTTCGATATCTGCCATAATTTCTTCAGAAATCTTGCGCATTCTTGCCTCAGTATAACGCATTGCTGCCGGACTGTCACCATCAACAGAACCAAAGTTACCCTGACCGTCTACTAATAAATAACGCAAACTCCACTCCTGTGCCATACGCACCATTGCGTCATAAACAGAAGTATCTCCGTGAGGGTGGTACTTACCCAGAACCTCCCCTACGATTCTCGCAGACTTTTTATGGGCAGATCTTGATGTTACACCTAAATCATACATTCCGTATAGAACTCTTCGATGCACTGGTTTCAAGCCATCTCTAACATCAGGAAGTGCTCTCGACACAATTACCGACATCGAATAATCGATGTAAGCTGACTTCATTTCATCCTCTATGTTAATAGGAATTAACTTTTCTCCTTCAGACATAAGTTGTTATATTAAATAATTATATTAGTTACAAAGCGTGCCAAGATACGGTTTTTTGAAATTTTTTCCCATAATTACCAACACTAATTTCAATGATTTATTAACAACTTTATTTTTACAATTAGTTAATAAATTAAGCGTTTTTTAACTGTTTTATTGTTATTTTTTTTGTCAATTAGCTGACAGCAGATATCACTAGGTATGATTTTTGTTTTTCAAACAGTAAATAATTAAATTTACATTACCAATTATATATTATGGATGATAATTTTTCACCAAGAGTAAAAGATGTTATTACATACAGTAAGGAAGAAGCCCTTCGTTTAGGACACGACTTTATTGGTACTGAACATCTAATGCTGGGCATTTTAAGAGATGGTAACGGAAAAGCTATTCATATACTTAATAACCTGGCAGTCGATTTAGATCATTTACGCAGGAAAGTAGAAATACTAAGCCCCGCAAATCACAGCGTTGAGGTAAATACCGAAAAGAAAAATCTTCACCTTACCCGACAGGCCGAAAGAGCCCTGAAGACCACTTTTCTTGAAGCTAAAGTATTTCAAAGCTCGTCGATTAGCACGGCACACCTGCTTTTATGCATCTTACGAAACGAAAACGATCCAACAACCAAGCTGTTGAATAAACTAAAAATAGATTATGACATAGCTAAAGAACAATATCTGAATATGACGCCAAACGAAGAAGAATTCTTAGAAAACTTGCCAAGAAACGAATCATATAATGACGATTCAGGACAAGATGACAGTTTAAAGGAAAGCAGTTTTAATAATCCCGCCAATAAGTCAAACAAAAAATCTAAAACTCCGGTATTAGATAATTTTGGGAGAGATTTAACAGAAATGGCCGAGGAAGGTAAACTTGACCCTGTTGTAGGACGCGAAAAAGAAATTGAACGTGTTTCTCAAATTTTAAGCAGAAGAAAAAAGAACAACCCGCTTCTTATTGGAGAACCCGGAGTTGGTAAATCTGCCATTGCAGAAGGACTTGCTTTGCGTATTATCCAAAAGAAAGTTTCTCGTATTCTTTTTAACAAACGTGTTGTTACTCTTGATCTGGCAAGTTTAGTTGCCGGTACAAAATATAGAGGACAATTTGAAGAAAGAATGAAAGCCGTTATGAACGAGCTTGAGAAAAACGACGATATTATACTTTTCATTGATGAGATTCATACTATTGTAGGTGCTGGCGGAGCAACAGGTTCTCTTGATGCTTCGAACATGTTTAAACCTGCATTAGCAAGAGGCGAAATCCAATGTATTGGTGCTACTACTCTTGATGAGTACAGACAATATATTGAAAAAGACGGAGCTCTTGAAAGACGTTTCCAAAAAGTAATTGTTGAACCAACTTCTGTTGAAGAAACAATCGCTATTTTGAACAATGTAAAAGACAAATACGAAGATCATCATAATGTAACATATACACCAGAAGCTATTGAAGCCTGTGTTAAACTTACAGATCGTTATATGTCTGAACGTTTCTTACCAGACAAGGCGATTGACGCTCTTGACGAAGCCGGATCTCGCGTACACATTACTAACATCGATGTCCCAAAACAAATTCTGGACTTGGAACGTCAGTTAGAAGAAGTTCGCGAAATGAAGAATATGGTAGTTAAAAAACAGAAATACGAAGAAGCTGCCAAACTTCGCGATGACGAAAAGCGTATCGAAAAAGATCTTGCTGTCGCACAAGAACAATGGGAAGAAGATTCTAAAAACAACAGAATTTTAGTTACTGAAGATAATGTAGCCGATGTTGTTTCTATGATGACAGGAATTCCTGTAAACAGAATTGCACAAACAGAAAGCAATAAATTAGCCCAATTACCAGAATTAATTCAAAACAAAGTAATTGGTCAAAACGAGGCAGTTCTTAAAATTGCACGTTCTATTCAACGAAACAGAGCCGGACTTAAAGATCCAAACAAACCAATTGGTTCGTTTATTTTCTTAGGTCAGACTGGTGTTGGTAAAACGCAATTGGCTAAAGTTTTAGCAAAAGAATTATTTGATTCTGAAGATGCTTTAGTTCGTATCGATATGAGTGAATACATGGAGAAATTTGCAATCTCTCGTTTAGTTGGAGCGCCTCCGGGATATGTCGGGTACGAAGAAGGTGGTCAATTAACAGAGAAAGTTCGCAGAAAACCATACTGTGTAGTTCTTTTAGATGAGATCGAAAAAGCGCATCCGGATGTATTCAATATGATGCTTCAGGTTTTAGATGATGGTTATTTAACAGATAGTTTAGGCCGCAAAATCGACTTTAAAAATACGATCATCATCATGACATCTAACGTTGGTGCACGTCAGTTAAAAGACTTCGGACAAGGAGTTGGATTTGGAACTGCAGCAAGAACAGCTCAGGCTGATGAAAACTCAAAAAGCATTATCGAAAATGCATTGAAGAAAACTTTTGCACCTGAATTCTTAAACAGAATTGATGACGTAATCGTGTTTAATGCATTAGAAAAAGCAGACATCGATTTGATTATCGAAATCGAATTGAAAAAACTGTATTCTCGTATTGCTGAATTAGGATACAAATTAAGCCTTACAGATAAAGCAAAAGCATTTATTGCTGAAAAAGGTTTCGACAAACAGTTTGGAGCAAGACCTCTAAAAAGAGCGATCCAGAAATATGTTGAAGATTTACTGGCAGAAGAAATCATCACTTCAAAAATAAATTCAGGTGATGAAATTATGATGGATTTAAAAGATGATTCACAAGAATTATCCGTTGAAATACACAAAGCTGAAGAGCCGACAAATCAGTAAATTACCTAAAATTTATAACACATACAACATGCCCGTTACGTTTTCATAACATAACGGGCATTTTTTTTAAATAATTTACTATCTTTAGTAAAAGCAAATAGCTATTTTTGAATTTAATTCTATAAAATAAAAAAACAAAATATGCTTCAAAACAAAGTCATTTTAGGCAGCGAAGAATGGTGCTCATTTCCAGAATTAGGAATCCCAACGATAAAAGCTCGTGTAGATTCTGGTGCTAAAACTTCGGCAATGCACGCTTTAAACATAGCTCCTTTTATAAAAAATGATGCCAATTGGGTTAAATTCGACATTAATCCAATCCAGAATAATATTAAAACTATTATTCACTGTGAAGCGCCTTTGGTTGACAAAAGAATCGTTAAAAGTTCAAGCGGTTTTAGAGAACATCGATATGTAATCCAGACGTATTTAAAAATTGGTGAAGCCAAATGGCCAATCGAAATGACTTTGACTAATCGTGACTCAATGGGTTTCAGAATGCTGTTGGGACGTGAAGCTATGAGCGGAAGGGTTTTGGTCGATCCGGAACAAAAATACCTTTTAGGACAGCCTTCTCCGGAAACTTTAAAAGAATTATATCAAAATTCAGAAAAAGCAACAACAGGTTTACGAATTGGACTTTTAGCCAGTAATCCTGAATTATACAGCAATAAACGTATCATGGAAGCCGGTGAAATGCGCGGTCATGAAATGCATTTCCTGAACATCAAGGAATGTTATATGAAACTGGATGCCAAAAAACCTGAAATTCATTACAGAGGCGGAAAAATCCTAAACGAATTTGATGCAATTATTCCTAGAATCCGTCCAAGTATTACTTTTTATGGCTGCGCTTTAACGCGTCAGTTTGAAGCTTTAAAGGTTTTTGTTTTAAATTCAGCTACAGCGATCACTCAATCTCGTGATAAATTATATTCATTACAATTACTTTTAAACAGCGGCATCGACATTCCAACAACCGGTTTTGCCAATTCTCCGCTCGATACAGATAATTTAATTAAAATGGTGGGCGGTTCACCTCTAATTGTAAAATTATTAGAAGGAACACAAGGAAAAGGGGTTGTTTTAGCCGAAACCAAAAAAGCAGCAGAAAGTGTTATCAATGCATTTAAGAGCTTAAATGCCAACATATTAGTTCAGGAATTTATTAAAGAAGCAAACGGAAAAGACATTCGCTGCTTTGTTATTGACGGAAAAGTTGTAGCAGCCATTCAGCGTGAAGCCATGCCAGGAGAATTTAGAGCCAATATTCACTTAGGCGGAACAGCTTCTGTAATCAAAGTAACTCCCGAAGAAAAAAAGATTGCCATAAAAGCCGCAAAAGCAATGGATTTAAAAGTGGCCGGAGTAGATATTATTCGCTCCTCTAAAGGCCCTTTATTACTCGAAGTAAACTCTTCTCCGGGACTTGAAGGGATTGAAGGCGCAACTAATAAAGATGTTGCCGGAGAAATGATTAAAGCAATTGAAAAGAATTTCAAATTATAAGTAGTAACCAATTTCCAATTATTTCAATAAATGAGGAAAATAACAATCTTTCTAGTTTTATTTATGACAAGTTGCGCAAAAAATGATTGCGTAAATAATGAAAAAATTAGAAAGATTGAAACTGATAAAATTGTAGAAACTCTTTTAAAACAAAAACATATTGGAAATTCTAAAGATTCTTATGCCGTTTGCAGCAGTTTTAAAAAACTTAAGATTAATACCGAAAGCATATACACCGATTCTACTAAAAAAATCGAAATTGTAAAACTTCCCAAACGCTTACCAAGAATATATGAAAACAGTGAAATCTATATTGAAAAGCTTTTGAATGCGAATTTCAATGGAGAAAAAATTTTCAAAAACAAAGATTCACTTAATTTTGTCGAACAAAATAATTGCTTTTTAAACTACAGATTACCAAAAACCACTTCAGGTAAAGTAAAAACAATTTCAGTATCAAAAATAGAAAAAGCCGAAGACTATCTTATATTATCGATCCCAATATTCTCTAAAGACAACAAAAAAGCGTACATCCAAATGGACTATTATCCAAAAAGATATCAGTATGGAATTTCGGTATATTTAGAAAAAAAAGATAATGTTTGGAAGATCACAACCTCTAAAGAACATTGGAGTAGCTATTAAGCCTAAAAAGCAAGTATAATATTTTTAAAGCTTTGCAGAGGTTTAAAACTTTGGCAAAGCTTTTTTATTTAACTTTAAAATAAAAAACATGACTTTTCCTTATTTAGATATTGTTTTGCGAAGTATTGCTGTTTACTTTTTTATGACAATTGCTTTACGCGTATTCGGCAAAAAAGAACTTTCTCAGTTAAATACCGCCGATGTTATTTTGATTCTGCTTATCAGCAATTCTGTTCAAAATGCAATGGTAGGCCCTGACACGAGTTTAACAGGCGGATTAATTGCTGCTTTAGTTTTGTTTATAATTAACTTCATCATTAAAAAATTAACCCGCAGATACAAAGTTTTTGGAGATTTACTGCTTGACAAACCTCAGGTATTAATTCATGACGGAAAACTCGATTTTAAAGCCTTAAGCAAACTTGATATTTCTGATGAAGAATTAAAAGAAGCCATGAGAGAACACGGCATTGAGTTTTTCAAAAATGTAAAACTGGCCATGCTGGAAATCGACGGAACAATCAGTATTATTTCTGAAGATCAAAACAAATTAAAACAAACACATTACAAGCGAAAACATAACCGCAAAAACCTCCAAACTTTTTAACCCAATTAATTCATTACAAACAAAAAAGCCGATTTCAGATATTGAAACCGACCTTTTCTATATTGATCAATGCGATTTTTAGCTCACATTTCCGCAAAAATCATTTTACATAAATACACTCAAGATAAAGTATATCAAACCAGCTAATAAAGCTGAAATAGGAATGGTTAACACCCAGGCCCAGATTAAACTAACAGTAACTCCCCAACGAACTGCAGATACACGTTTTGTTAATCCAACCCCAATGATAGATCCTGTGATAGTATGCGTTGTACTTACTGGAATTTTTAAGTGCTCAGTAAAATAAAGTGTTAAAGCTCCTGCAGTTTCAGCTGCAACCCCTTCAAATGAACTTACTTTTGTAATCTTAGAACCCATTGTTTTTACAATTTTCCATCCGCCGCTTAAAGTTCCTGCCGCAATAGCAGAATAACACGCCAAAGGAATCCATGGCGGCATGTGCGAACTTCCATCTTCTTGAGGCAAGATAACATCTAATCCCCACCAACCAGTAGGCAATGACGCAAAATCAACTCCACTTGTATTAATATAAACCGCTACTGCAGCCGCAATAATTCCCATTACTTTTTGAGAATCGTTACCACCATGCCCTAAACTAAATGCAGCAGAAGATAGCAACTGCATTTTCTTCAAAGCAGCATCGGCTTGATGAAGATTTAAACTGCTAAATATCAAACAGAATACACTTACTGTCAATATAATAAAAGCAACTAAACACCATTTAATATTTTCTTTTTCAAAAATTACGCTCCAAAAATGAGATTCAAAACGTGGTTTTTCAATCTCAGAAAAAGGGACTAAATTACTTGCTACAAACCAAATAGTTCCGATCATTACAGCAACAGTAAATATTTTAGGACCAATGTTTTTACGAGAAGCATTTAGCAGCCAAATAGAAATTAAATAAGAAGCTAAAACCCCTAATAGTGGTGCCAAAACAATAAAAGCAATAATAATAAGTACTCCCGAAGGCATTCCACCGTCTTTTCCGGCCTTATACCAGCTTACAATTTCGTACCAGTAGTGTGTTGCACCATCTTCACCTACATAACCAGAGAATCCATGAACTGCAATTGCATGTGCAACAGCTGCTCCGGCAAAACCTCCAATAAGTGTATGAGAAGAACTTGAAGGAATCCCAAGCCACCAGGTCAATAAATTCCAGCATATCGCTGCAATAACTCCGGCTAAAATCACTACCAGATTAATCTCCATGGTATGCGCTGTTTTAGCAACAGTATCTGCAACACCAAATCCGAAAACCCAATAAGCCAAAAAGTTAAAGAATGCTGCCCAGACAACCGCCTGAAAAGGCGTTAAGACCTTTGTAGCAACAACAGTCGCTATAGCATTTGCTGCATCATGAAAACCATTGATGTAATCAAAAATTAACGCTAATACTATAATTAATATAAGTATTGTCATAAAATTATAACTTCAGAATGAAAAAATTGAATTAAGAATGTTTTACAGAAATAGATTCCAGTATATTCGCAACACTCTTACATTTGTCTGTTGCTGATTCTAAAACAGATAACACTTCTTTATATTTAATAATATTTTTAGCGTCTGTTTCGTTTTCAAAAATTTCAAAAACTGCTTTGTTATATACATTATCAGACTTGTTTTCTAATTTATTAATTCGAACACAAGCTTCTTTAATGATGTTTATATTTTTCAGATTGCTTAACTCTTTTACTGCACTGTCGATGTTCTGGCAGGCTTCAAGGTTAATTTCTGTCATTTTTCTGATAGATTTTGTAATCTTATCAACCTGATACAATCTCATACGGCTTGCAGCACCGTGAAGGTAATCGGCAACGTTATCAATTGAAGTAATTAATGTATGGATATCTTCTCTATCAAATGGAGTAATGAAGTTTCTGCTTAACTCTAAGTTAGTCTGGCGAGTAATATCCTCTCCTTTTTGTTCTAATTCGTCAATTTTTTGAAAAAGAACTTCTCTTTCTTTTAATGGTAAATTTACAGCTTCGTGTAAGTTAGAAGCTAATTCAATTAAATTGCTTGAAGCTTCTTCAAAAAGTGGAAAGAATTTCTTGTCTTTCGGCACTAAAAATTGGAAAATACTGTTTATTGACATTTTTTTATTTTTGATAGTGCAAAATTACTCCCATTAATACTTTGCAATGTTAAGCCATTGTTAACAAATCGTTTTCTATTTGGAAACTAGCCAGAAAAGACACGGTATTTTCGATATCATTATGTAAGATTCGGTCTTCTTTTACCAAAGGCACCACTTCTCTGTAACTGCTTACAAACATTTCGATGAAATCGCTTGATTTTAGCGGTTCTCTGTAGGCAATTGCCTGTGAAGCATTTAACAATTCGATTGCCAAAATACGTTCTAAATTATCTAAAATTCGTAAGGCTTTTGTCGCTCCGTTTGCTCCCATGCTTACATGGTCTTCCTGACCGTTGCTGGATACGATACTATCTATACTTGCCGGAGTTGCCAATTGCTTATTTTGGCTGGCAATACTTGCTGCAGTGTACTGCGGAATCATAAATCCGGAATTCAATCCCGGATTATCAACCAAAAATGCCGGAAGGTTTCTTAATCCTGAAATTAACTGATAAGTTCTTCTTTCAGAAATACTTCCTAATTCAGCCAAAGCAATTGCCAGAAAATCCAGAGCCAGAGCTAAAGGCTGTCCGTGGAAATTTCCTCCTGAAATAATCTGATCAGCTTCAATAAATATGTTTGGATTATCAGTAACCGAATTGATTTCGGTTTTGAATACTTTGCGGACATAGTCGATCGCATCTTTTGAAGCACCGTGAACCTGAGGCATACAACGGAAAGAGTACGGATCCTGAACGTGTTTTTTTTCCTGAGCGATAATTTCACTTCCGTCCAAAAATTCTGCAATTCGCTGTGCGGTTACGATTTGTCCTTTATGCGGACGTATATAATGTATTAATTCGTTAAACGGTTCAATTCTTCCATCAAAACCTTCCAGAGAAATAGTCCCTATTAAATCTGCCAGATACGAATATTTATAGGCTTTAATTAAAATATGAGCACCATACGCACTCATAAACTGAGTTCCGTTTAACAAAGCCAGACCTTCTTTTGACTGTAAAACGATTGGTTCCCAGTTAAAATGTTTTAAAACTTCGGCCGAAGCTGTTTTTTTTCCTTCAAAATACACTTCTCCCTCACCTATTAAAGGCAATGACAAATGTGCCAAAGGCGCTAAATCTCCCGAAGCCCCAAGTGAACCCTGTGTATAAATAACCGGAAGAATATCATTATTATAAAAATCAACAAGACGCTGCAATGTTATTAACTGAACACCCGAATGTCCGTAACTTAATGACTGAATTTTAAGTAAAAGCATCATTTTTACAACCTCAGCAGGAACTTCTTCTCCTGTTCCGCAGGCATGAGATTTCACTAAATTTTCCTGTAGTCTGGATAAATTCTCATTAGAGATTTTTACGCTGTAAAGCGATCCAAAACCAGTGTTGATTCCGTAGATCGGACCAGAATGAGAAGCCATTTTTTTATCTAAATAATCACGGCATTTCTGAACATTTACTTTTGCTTCTTCTGACAATTCGAGTGCTTTATCATAACTCAAAATTTCGTGTAAAGTTTCTAATGTAATTGTTTCAGTACTTATATAATGAACTTCTCTCATGATGATTTTAAATTTTAAAACGTCAAAATTCAACAAATCAACATTAAAAAGCAACATTTTATCACAATAATTAAAAATTAAAGAACAATTAGTACTAAGGTTTCTTTGCTGAAAAAATAGAAAAAGCATATCTGTTTCGTTTTTCCCAGTCTAATTACAGAAAAAATCAAATTAATTTTCATACAAATCCGCCGAAAGGGAAATCCGAAATATATCAAAACAGCAACTTAACATATCTAATTTTAACAAATGCTCAATATTGAATTATAGAGATTTGAATTATTAAAATATTCGTAAAAAGGCTTTTAAAGTTTTTACCTTTTATAAAAAGCTGTACTTTTGAAAAATCAAAAATGAAAAGTAACAGCATAAAATATCATTCTACAAGTATTACAGCTCAAACAGAAGCTGCGATTGCTGCTACCACAATTTCTACTACAACTACTACTACCCCTTAGGGGTATACATTTTTACATATAATCCTGATTGTCTATACTTTTTTCGAAAAGAAGAAAGGTAATGGATACATAAAAGCTATTGCATTCAAAGAAATAAAAATATCAAAAAATGAAAGTATTAAAATTTGGCGGAACTTCGGTTGCCAATGCTCAAAATATAAAGTTAGTTCTCGAAATTGTTCAACAAAAAGCAAAAAAGGATCAAGTAGTTGTAGTAGTTTCTGCCCTTAGTAAAGTAACCGATTTACTGCAGTCTGCAGCGGCAAAAGCGGCGGCAAACGACGAAAGTTTTAGAGAAGTAGTGGCGGAAATCGAGAAAAAACACCTCGACACTTTAAAAGAACTGATTCCTGTAAGCGAACAAAGCAGTTTGTTAAGCCATGTAAAACGAATCATCAACCATTTAGAAACTTTACTGGACGGCTGTTTCTTACTAGGCGAATTATCTCCAAGAACTGCCGATACTATTTTAAGTTTTGGAGAATTGCTTTCTTCGTTCATTATCGCTCAGGCATATCAGCAGATTAACAATGATGCGGTTTACAAAGACAGCCGAGAGTTAATTAAAACCAATGCCGAATTTGGAAAAGCTGCGGTTAACTTCGAAATTTCAAACAAATTGATTCAGGAGTATTTTGCTTCAAATCAATCAAAAATTAATATTCTTCCGGGATTTATCGCACAGACTCTTGACGGAATCACTTCGACTTTAGGACGCGGCGGATCTGATTACACTGCTGCCATTATTGCCGGAGCAGTCGATGCGGAACAACTGGAAATCTGGACTGACGTAAACGGAATGTTTACTGCAAATCCTAAAATCGTAAAACAAGCGCAGCCAATTGCGAATATTTCGTATCAGGAAGCAATGGAATTGTCGCACTTTGGAGCAAAAGTTTTGTATCCGCCAACAATTCAGCCGGTTTTAAGAAAAAATATTCCAATTTTAATCAAAAATACTTTTGAACCGGAAGCCGAAGGCACTTTAATTTCTGATACTGTTTTATCAAAAGATACCGTTGTAAAAGGAATCAGCCATATCGATAACATTTCGCTTTTAACGCTTGAAGGTCCGGGAATGATTGGAGTTGCGGGTTCATCCAGACGTTTGTTTGAAGTATTGTCTCAGGAAAAAATCAATGTTATTTTTATTACTCAGGCTTCTTCTGAGCATTCAATTTGTATCGGAATCCTCAATTCTGATGCTGATAATGCCGAAGCTGCGATCAATAAAGCTTTTGAAATCGAAATTTCGCAAAACAAAATCGATCCTTGTTATGTAGAAAAAGACCTTTGCATTATTGCTTTGGTTGGTGAAAACATGAAAAATCACCAAGGTTTGAGCGGCAGAATGTTCAGTACTTTAGGAAAAAACAACGTAAACATTCGTGCCATTGCACAAGGTGCTTCTGAAAGAAACATTTCGACTGTAATTAACGAAAGAGACGTTAAAAAAGCATTGAATACATTACACGAAAACTTCTTTGAAGAAAACACCAAACAGCTGAATTTATTTGTAATGGGAGTTGGAAATGTGGGTGAAAAATTCATCGAACAAATTCACAGCCAGAAGAAATTCTTAAAAGAGGTCTTAAAGATTAATGTTCGCGTTATTGCTTTATCAAATTCCAGAAAAATGGTATTTGATGAAGACGGAATTTCCTTAAAAGACTGGCAGACAACTCTTGAAAAAGGAGAACATGCCGTTGCCACAGAATTTATCGCTCGTGCAAAAGAACTTAATTTAAGAAACAGCATTTTTGTAGATATTACAGCCAATGCAAGCGTTTCTGAAATGTATGAGAAATTCTTAAAAGAAAGTATTGCCGTTGTAACTTGTAACAAAATTGCCTGTTCATCTGCTTACGACAATTATAAAAAATTAAAAAACCTGTCTCGTCAATACAACGCTCCTTTCTTGTTCGAAACGAATGTTGGTGCAGGATTACCAATTATCGATACAGTTAAAAATCTTATTGCATCCGGCGATAAGGTGCATAAAATACAAGCGGTTTTATCTGGAAGTTTGAACTTTATTTTCAACAATTTTGATGAGAACAATTCTTTCCACGATGTGGTAAAAGAAGCCGGAGTTCAGGGTTTCACAGAACCAGATCCGAAAATCGACTTAAGCGGCATCGACGTGGCTCGTAAAATCCTGATTCTTATTCGCGAAAGCGGTTACGAAATGGATATTGACGCCATCGCAAACGAATCGTTCTTACCTGCAGAATGTCTGGAAACAACAAACAACGACGATTTCTTTGCTTCACTAATCAAACATGCGTCTCATTTTGAGAACATTTACAAAGAAGCTTTAGCCAAAGATTCAAGATTGAAATACGTAGCGCAATTCGAAAACGGAAAAGCAAGCGTAGGTCTTCAATTTATTCCGAAAGATCATCCTTTCTATAACCTGGAAGGAAAAGATAATATCGTGCTTTTCTACACAGATCGTTACGTAAATCAGCCGTTATTAATCAAAGGAGCCGGTGCCGGTGCAGCTGTTACGGCTTCAGGAATTTTTGCAGACGTTATTAGAATAGGGAATATATAATTAAGTCTGAAAGTCGAATGTCATAAAGTCGTAAAGTCTTCACTTTTGATTTATGACATTTTATAAGACTTTCGACTTTTGACTTTAAAACTTTATGACTCAGATTAAACTATTTTGCCCGGCAACTATCGCCAATCTCTCATGTGGATTTGACGTTTTGGGACTTTGCTTAGACAATGCGGGTGATGAAATGATTGTTCGAAAATCAGATCAAAAAGGAGTTCGAATTACTAAAATCGTAGGTGCTGATTTGCCTCTTGAAACCGAGAAAAACGTTTCGGGTGTGGCGGCTTTGGCGATGTTGGCTACTTTGGACGAATTGGATTTTGGATTCGAAATTGAAATTTACAAACATATCAAAGCCGGAAGCGGCATCGGAAGCAGCGCGGCAAGTTCTGCCGGAGCGGTTTTCGGAATCAATGAATTATTAGGAAGACCTTATTCGCGTAAAGATTTGGTTCAGTTTGCCATGCAGGGCGAAAAATTAGCCAGCGGAAACGCCCATGCTGATAACGTTGCTCCTGCCCTTCTTGGCGGCTTTACTTTGGTAAGAAGTTACGATCCTTTGGATATTATCAGAATTGATAGTCCGGAAGAATTGTACGCAACGGTGGTTCATCCACAGATTGAGTTAAAAACGTCTGACGCTCGTTCGGTTTTAAAACAAAACGTTTCCCTAAAAAGCGCCATCATGCAATGGGGAAATGTGGGCGGACTTGTAGCAGGTCTTTACACCAAAGATTACGAGTTGATTGGAAGATCACTTCATGACGAAATCGTAGAACCTTTAAGAAGTGTTTTAATTCCAGGTTTCGACCAAATCAAACAAACGGCTTACGAAAATGGCGCTTTAGGTTCCGGAATTTCAGGTTCTGGTCCGTCGATTTTTGCTTTAAGCCGAGGAAAAAACACCGCAGACCAAATCGCAAAAGCCATGAGCGAGGTTTACGAAAAAATGAATTTACCGTATGAAATTCACGTTTCGAAGATTAATCCAGATGGCGTGAGAATTCTTGAGGGGAATTAAAAATTAAAAATTTAGAATTAAAAATTGGTACGCGACGTTTGTCAGGCTGAGCGAAGTCGAAGCCCACGCAAAGTTAAGACACAAAATACAGCAAGTACAGTTTGTCATTTCGACTGAAAGGAGACTCGAGCGATAGCGAATAGGCGAAGCAAATCACATTAGTTTGTCGACAAAGATTGGCGAATTTCTATGCAGATTCTCGCGTGTGATTTCTCCTTACGTCGAAATGACAAAAAATGCGTTCAAAAAATTATTGAAATAAAAATATCACCACAAAGCTTTGCGTCCTTTTGCGTTTCAAAAGAAACCAATTCCTTGCGCTCTTTGCGGTTAAACAAACATAACTATTAGAATTTGGAATTTAGTATTGGAATTTACTTTCCAAAAAATCTAAAATCTAAAATCAAAAATCTAAAATAATGAGATACTACAGTTTAAACCATAATGCCCCAAAAGTTTCTTTTCAGGAAGCTGTAATACAAGGATTAGCGAGTGATAAAGGATTATATTTCCCGGAAAGCATTACGCCTCTTAATCCTTCATTTTTTGATAAAATCGAAAGTTTAAGCCACGAAGAAATTGCTTATGAAGCTATTAAACAATTCGTTGGCGACGAAATACCTGCAGAAAAACTAAAAGAAATCATTGCTGAAACTCTTGTTTTTGATTTCCCTGTCGTGAAAGTGGAGAACGGAATCTATTCGTTAGAATTATTCCACGGACCAACAATGGCGTTTAAAGACGTTGGAGCGCGTTTTATGTCGCGTTGTTTGGGTTATTTCAACAAAGACAAAAAAGACGCTAAAAACACGGTTTTAGTAGCCACTTCCGGAGATACAGGAGGCGCAGTTGCAAGCGGATTTCTTGGCGTTGATGGCGTTGATGTTGTGATTTTATATCCGTCAGGAAAAGTGAGCGATATTCAGGAAAAACAATTGACGACTTTAGGACAGAACATTAAAGCGCTTGAAGTTGATGGTGTTTTTGACGATTGTCAGGATATGGTGAAAAAAGCGTTTTTAGACGAAACTTTAGCGCACAAAAACCTGACTTCGGCGAATTCTATTAATATTGCACGTTGGTTACCACAAATGTTTTATTTCTTCTTTGCTTACAAAGCGTTGAAAAGCCAAAACAAACCTTTAGTTTTCTCTTGCCCAAGCGGAAACTTCGGGAATATTTGCGCCGGAATTATGGCAAAGAAATTAGGTTTGCCAATTGAACATTTTGTGGCTTCGACAAACGTAAACGACACGGTTCCAAGATTTTTAGAAAACGGAAAATACGACCCGAAACCTTCTAAAGCAACAATTTCTAACGCAATGGACGTTGGAAACCCAAGTAACTTTATTAGAATTCAGGAATTATACAATAATGATTTAAAGGCTTTTGAAAAAGATTTCTCTTCGTACAGCTACACCGACGAAGAAACGCTAAAAGCCATGAAACAAATTTACAATACCAACGGTTACATCGCAGAACCTCACGGCGCTGTTGGTTATTTAGGTTTGAAAAAAGAACTTGAAAAATACCCGAACGCGATTGGTATTTTCTTAGAAACCGCTCATCCAATTAAATTCTTAGATGTAGTTGAACCGGCTTTAGGAATCACGCTTCCAATTCCAACACAAATTGAAAGTGTTATTAATGAGGAAAAAGTGAGTGTGAAGATTGGGACTTATGAGGAGTTGAAGAGTTTCTTGGGGTAAAAAAACATAATAATAAATGATTAAAGCGAGTAAAAAAATTACTCGCTTTTTTATTATATTAAACTAAAATTATTTTGAGTTAGCAAATAATAAATGTCAAATACGGAAATCCGTATAAATCGGCAAGAAAAAAAATATATATTTGAAAAAATAAATTTTGTGCCCATATTAAATAGTTGGTTAGGTTAATGAATATCTACAAAAGTTAACAGAATAATTTACATACTATGACACACATCCCACAAAAAGAAAACATTACTAAAAATGACGTTGACAAACTCATTTATGAATATTGTGATATAAATGGAAAGCCTATTTTTAAAGCGATAGAAGTTGACAAAAAAGGTGACAAAATAATTTTGAATTTATATCGAGTTAATCGTAAAACTGATGATATTACTTTTACGAAACTAAAAAAAGTCGAATTTGTTGGTTGGAGTAACTTACATGATTTACCTGCACATTTTAAAAAAGTTTATTCAAGAACCGAATATTATGGCATTCATTCAAAATCTCTCAAAAGATTATTAAGAACATTAAGTTATAAGTTTAAAGACCTTGAAAAAATTACTGTTTCAAAAACTGGAAACACAAGATTTAACAAAAAATCAATCAGTTTTCTATGGAGCGATTTAGAGCCTATTCTCAAAAATATCAGTAGAGATAGTGCTTCCAATGAGAAAAACACTAAGTTATATATCAATAATGAATTAGCAAAATTGACATCTAAATTTGTTAAAGAACCTAAAAACTTGTATTATGGGGATTTAGAACGTTTTATGGGGCGTTACGATACATTCGACAAAATCACCGATTCAGATGTAGCATCATTATCAAGTCTATTAAATCTACTTCCTAAAAATAAAATATCGGTGACTTCAAATTTCATTAAAACGAAAGACAAAATTAACATAGCTTTTTTTGAAGATATCTTAGATCAATTTAAAAAACTAAGATCTGTTGCATCTGATAATGAAAAGGACTGGCAAAAATTCTTCGAAAAAAATGCATGGATATTTTCTCATCTTTTTCCTTATGATGTAATCCTAAGAGAACGTGAAGCTTACGTTGGAGGCAAAACTTTCGAAAACAAAGATGGAAAAATAGTAGACTTTTTATATCAAAATGGCTTTAAAGATAATTACGCATTAATTGAGATTAAAACTCATAAAAAAGATCTTCTTAAAAACTTAGCCTACAGAGGTACAGATGTTTTTTCAATGTCTGAAGACCTTTCAGGTGGAATTAACCAATGTTTAGACCAAAAAGATAATTTCATAAAAGAGTTTGGTAAAGAATATAAACCAATAGAACCAAAATGCATTTTAGTAATAGGACAAAGAAATAAATTAAAAGCTGAACAGGTTAAATGCTTTGAACTCATTAGAGCAAATCAAAAAAATGTAGATATTGTAACCTTTGATGAATTGGAAAATAAAATTGAAGGTTTATTGAAAGTTCTATCTAATTAATAATTACTTTTTCCAACAGGCATTAAGAGAAATTGAGAATTATAACGTCACACTATTTCACCCACGCTAGCGCTAGCGCCTCGTTCGTGAACCCAAAAGATTGAAAACCAATTGAAATGGACACGAGCGAGACGCTCGTGCCAGCTAAGGAGAAACTTTCACGAGCAAATCGCTCGCGCTAGCATATGACAAAATACTAAATTATAGCAAATATGAATACGTTTTTGAAAATTTCGTTAGGGTTTGTTCTTGGAGTAGTTTGCACAATCGGAGTATTATATATTATCGTTGCAACTCAAAACACAGAAGAAAACCAACTACAAGAAGAAATCCGAATGAAGGCCTTAAAAAACTTAAACCAATCTTTTGCCGATTTCGATGAAGACGAACAAAGAAATATCCAATCATTTGAACTAACCACAAAAAAAGGTATAGTGAAATTACATACATATATGCCAAAAGATTCCGTTCAGATTCTAATGGGACGTCCACAATCAACTGATATAAATGATTATGGATATGGAGAGACTCACGAAGTGTGGAAGTATAAAGGGACAAACAAATATGTTGACGAATTTACCATTGAGTTTATTAATGGCAAATTGAAATCGGTTAATCAATTCAAAGACCATTAATCCCCCGCTAGCACGAGCGTCTCGCTCGTGAACACAAAGAAATTCAAAAACCAATTGGAACGGGCACGAGCGAGACGCTCGCGCTAGCTTTGTATTAATTATTTTAATTCTCATTTATTACTTCGTTTATAAGTTATTGGTTTTGCAAAGCAACTTTCCTTAAAATCCGCAATTTCATCTTTTAATTTCTTGTTTGCATTATGCAGTAATTCATTTTGCAATTTCATTATAGCCAATAAATCGTTCATCGCGTTTAGGTTTTCCAATTGCATCATAACGATCTGTTCTAGATTTGCTTTAGTATATGCTTTCATAAATAATGTATTGAATTTCAATACAAATATATATTAAATTATAATATTTTACAATATGTTTTTATATCATAATTTAACACATTCAAAAGAAACTATCAATAAGCAATAATTTTCTATACTAAATATTGTTATAAAAAATACTTAATGGCTAATATTCAAATGAACAGAATTAAAGAAGTTCTAAAGGAACAAGGGAGAACGCAAACATGGCTAGCCGAAAAAATTGAAAAAAGTTATGTTGTGGTAACTAATTATTGCAATAATAATTCTCAACCAAGTATTGAGATTCTAAGAAAAATTGCTGAGGTATTAGATGTAGATGTTCGAGAATTATTAGTTCCAACTAAATAAAAGCAAATATAATTTGAACGCAGATTAAACAGATTTGCTTACGCAAAAACGCGGATTTACGCTAATTTTAAAAAAATATCCGTGTAAATCCGCGTCTTCGTGATAACGAATCCGTTTAATCTGCGTTCTTATTTATGTTGCTTTATTTCTTAGTCCCCAACAAATACAAAATCTTCGCAGGTCCAGATTTTACTTTTCCAACTTCCCAATTAAAACTTTCCTTGTTATCAAGCTTAGAAATCAATTCGTTCATTTCTTCAACAGAATAGGTTCTAAGAGATGAAACTATGCCATCCCACAAAACCAAAATCGGAACAATTGGAATCAGGTACGTAAAAATGATTCTGCCAATTTTAAACGGTCGTATAAAAGGCGTTGTCAGCAAAACAGAAATTGGCGAAAAAATCATCGCTACAATACTAGGAACGCTTCTCTCCTGTCCTTCAAAAATCGCAATCGAACTGTTGGTGTCAATTGCATTTTGCAGAATCTGTTGCGCGTCTTTCGGTTTAAAATGATGAAAAGATAAAAACTGCGTTCGAAGTCCTTTTAGGTTTTCGGGAACATTTTTGGCATCGACCGGCGTTTTTACAAAATTGAAATTGTCGGCTTGTTTTTGCGTATGTTCGAATGCAGGAATATTTGGGAAATAATCCGTGAGCAGAATTTTTAAATCGGGATTGTTTTTTCGCAATTCGGCGTTCAGCCAGATTAATCCGCCTCCTCCACCCGATGCGAGATCAATAATTTGATTGGTTTGACTTTCTTTTAAACCTTTTTCGATTACTGGAACAATGCCTATGTACATGGCAGTTTTATTTGACAGAAACTGTAAAAAGTCGGTCATATAATTTCTAATAAATTCCGGAAGCCATTGCTGATCTTCAAACTCAAATAAATGAATCCTTGCCATAGTGTTTCGTTTTCAATTCATTACAAATGTCAGCAATTTTATTTAAATATTTACTTACAGAAATTTTAAAACAGCTGTCATTTTATTCCTCATCAAATTGTAATTTTACAGCTTTACAAATCCACTTTTACATCTCACAAAAAACATTTCACATCTCACAAAAAAATGATTACAAAAGCATTCCTCGAAGATATTCCGGCATTAACCATTTTAATCAACTCAGCTTACAGAGGCGAAACATCAAAAAAAGGCTGGACAACCGAAGCGCATTTACTAGAAGGAAAAAGAACCGACGAACAGGAAATGACCGAAATATTCCTGGATTCAAAAAACACGATTCTGAAATTTACAGAGAATGACAAAATTATCGGTTCTGTTTTATTGGTCGAAAAAGAACATCAATTGTATTTAGGAATGCTTACCGTTTCGCCAGAACTTCAAAACAGCGGCATTGGGAAAAAGCTTTTGGCCGAAGCCGAAAATCATGCTAAGTCTCTTGGTTTATCGAGTATTATTATGACGGTTATTTCGGTTCGTGAAGAATTGGTGGCTTGGTACAAACGTCATGGTTATGTGGATACTGGAAAACGTGAGGCTTTTCCTGAAAGTGATATTCATACTACGGTTTCTGATGAACCTTTGGAGTTTATTTATTTGGAGAAAAGCATTGCGTAAAGTTTAACCGCAAAGAACGCAATCCCGATAGCTATCGGGAACACAAGGTTCGCTAAGAGTTTTTTGAATCTCGCAAAGTCGCAGAGACGCAAAGTTTAACTAAAAAACAACCATATAAGCAATATAAGAATTTTAAGTTTTCTGCTTTACTGAACTTATATTACTTATATTGAACCTTTGGAGTTTATTTATTTGGAAAAAAGACTTTCATAAAATTTTACCGCAAAGAACGCAATCCCGATAGCTATCGGGAACACAAGGTTCGCTAAGAGTTTTTTTGAATCTCGCAAAGTCACAGAGTCGCAAAGTTTAACTAAAAAACAACCATATAAGCAATATAAGAATTTTAAGTTTTCTGCTTTACTGAACTTATATTACTTATATGGTTCAAATCTTTGCGACTTTGCGAGATTTTTTTAACCTCTGTTCCTTTGCCTCTCTGTCCCTTTGAACCTAAAAACTAAGAAACCGCTCTCTTAATCTTCGACAGAAACTCATGTGAAACCCCAAGATAGGACGATAAATTTTTGTTGTTTATTGTCTGCATTTTTTGCGGGTAGCGTTCTTTAAAATCCAGATAACGCTGTTTCGAGGTTTTGTTTAACACATCCAGAAGTCTTTGCTGAATGGCGACATTAGCACGTTCGATCATAAGAACATGAAACTTAATGAGCTTTGGGATTACGGCAAACAAATACGCTTTTTGTTTTTTATTGATGACCACTATTTCGCTGTCTTCAATGGCTTTGATGTTGTACGTGGTTGGTTTTTGGTGATAAAAACTTTCCAGGTCGCACATCCATTCGTTTTCGAATGAAAAGAAAATTACGGTTTCGGTGCCATTTTCGTTTATAATGTAGGTCTTAAACGATCCTTTCATAATAAACCCTTCATAACTGTTATTAGAATCCTGAATCTGAAGAAACTGGTTCTTTTTGAGTTTAATGAGTTCGGCTTTTGAAACAATAATGTCCCATTCTTCATCCGTGAGCGGAATTTTTCGCTCAATGTTTTGTCTTAGTAGGTTGTACATTGTTTTTTGTGGTTTTTGTGTGGGGGAATCCTTTTTTCGATCCAGTATTTATTAGGGGCTTAAATAATGTAATCGATTGCGTAAAAGTAAGTTATTTATGCATTTTTGTAAATTAACAAGTGTTAAAAAAACACATTTCGTAGAAATATTTCCAAAAGTTTGAACTTGTTCAACTTTTTTCCTACAAATTATAATCAGTTTTGCAGTGTTAAATTTTTTATAAACCACCCAAACTTAAACTTATGAAAATAAATTCGACACTCTCAATGTTAGCATTAGCATTGGTTTTTGGTTTTACGTCGTGTAACACCGAAGAAATTGCTTCACCGGAAGCACAAAACGCAATTGAAACTACAAATCCCGAAAAAGGAAATGTAACGGCAAAAGTTGGAAACTGCTCTCAGGTTCCGGGCTGGGCTTCGCAAAACGGAAGTACAACCGGAGGAGGTTCATCGGCAGAAACTACGGTTACGACTTACGCACAGCTTAAATCGGCTATTGAAAACAGTTCTGTAAAAGTTATTAAAGTATCCGGAACAATTACCGTTACAACCAGATTATCATTTCAGGATCAGACCGGAAAAACGATTTATGGTGCCAATGGCGCAAAACTGGTTTCTACTAACCAGACTAAAGATGGTTCTGGTATTATTAACATTAAAAGATGTAAAAACATCATCATCAGAAACTTAATTTTTGAAGGTCCTGGTGCTTACGACACTGACGGATGGGACAACGCCATCTTGGATGACTGCCAGAATGTATGGGTTGACCACTGCGAATTTAGAGATGGTGTTGACGGAAACTTCGACATTAAAAACAAATCAGATTATATTTCGGTTACGTATTCTAAATTCCATTATTTAAAACCACCAAAAGCCGGAGGTTCAGGAGGTACTGCAGATCACCGTTTTTCTAACTTAATTGGTTCAAGCGACGGGGCAACTGCTGACCGCGGCAAATTACGAATCACTTTTGCAAGATGCTGGTGGGCTACGGGCTGTAAAGAAAGAATGCCAAGGGTTCGTTTTGGAAAAGTGCATATCGTAAACAGTTTCTTTAACAGTACTGTAAGCAACAAATGTATCGCAGCAGGTGTTGAAGCGGATATTCGCGTAGAAAGCAATGTTTTTGAAGGTGTTAAAAACCCAATTGATCTAATGAGCGGTTATACTGCGGTTACAGCAACTGATAACGTATTTACGAATGTATCTGGAAATCAGGCTGGAAACAAAACGGCTTTTACTCCTCCTTATTCTATTGTAAAACTTAATAAAACTGCTGTTAAAGCAGATGTTTCTGCCAATGCGGGAGCTACTTTAGGCGGTAATATCTGCGGTTCATTTTAATGAAACTGCAATAAAACAAAAATGAGTTAGTTTTAGTTTTGAAACCACGGATTGTTGTGACATGCAATTCGTGGTTTTTGTTTTTTTGTTCTTTTGTTCTTTTGTTTCAGGTTTAAAGTTTCAAGTTTTTTTAACCGCGAAGAACGCAAAGGTTATTAAACAATTCTTTATCACTTTGAAGATCTGACCTTTTAAAGAACTAATTCCTCAAATAATCTCTGGATCGTTTTCTCCAAATCCTGACACAATCCCGGATGAGGTCTTGAGGTTTGTATGGCCGAACTTCTAATAGCTGTTAACCATCTAAAACGCTCCGGAATCTCAAATTCGGCAATTGGACCACCGTCTTTGGCACCTTTGGCTATTTTTTCTAATGACGTTAAATTACATTCTAATTGTTCAATATCGAAATCGGCAGAAAGGGCTTGTATTTTTTCTGTATTGAGATGAAAAAGAACTTTTATAAATTTGGCTTTTTTGCTAAACAAAATGATTCCTATATTGAGGAATTCTTCGCGCTCTACCCTTGGCACAACACGAATCACAGCATATTCGTATAAGTGATTATCTTGCATTTTGAGCCTGGTTTACAAAGATTTCTGAATTCTCTAATCTGGTTTTTAAAAATTGAAGATAAACGTTTCGTAAACCTTCCGGTGTTTCGTCTGCATCTTCCCACTGAAGCCAGTCAAGCGGAATCGTGTTTACGATTTCTTCTAAAATTTCCGGTGTCAGAATGGCTTTAAATTCGGCATCGACTTCTTTTAAAAGCGAAGCCTGAGGCAGTAAAACGTGGTCTTTTATCAACGCAAACGGACTTTTTGCATGCTGTTCCCAGTTGTTCCAGGAATGATGAAAGTACAAACACGCACCGTGATCGATCAGCCATAATTCTTTATGCCAGATCAGCATATTGGTGTTTTTAAAAGTTCGGTCAACGTTTGTAATATAAGCATCAAGCCAGACAATCTGCGATGCTGATTTTGCATCGACAGTAGTTACTGCGGGATCAAAAGTAATGGCACCTGACAGAAAATGAAGCGCCAGATTTAATCCCTGACTTCCCTGCAATAAATCCTGAATTTCTTCATCGGCTTCGGTTCTTCCAAAGGCTTCGTCGAGATTGGCAAAAACCAGTTCAGGTAATTGCAATTTTAAGGCTTTTGCGATTTGTCCGCCCACTAATTCGGCAATTAGGGCTTTTACGCCGTGTCCGGCGCCTCTAAATTTTAAAACATATTTAAAATCGTCATCGGCTTCTGCAAGGGCTGGTAATGAACCGCCTTCACGCAATGGGGTTATATAACGGGTAACATTTACCGTTCTGAGATCGAAGTTTTTCATATTACAAACTTAATGATTTTTTCTAACCGCAATCCCGATAACTATCGGGAGCTAAGATTTACGCTAAGGGCGCAATTTTAAACCATATAAGCTATATAAGAAAATTAAAGCCAAACTAGATAAATCTTGCAAAGTCGCAGAGTCGCAAAGTTCACTGAATAAACAAACATATAAGTAATATAAGAATTTTAAGTTTTCTACTTAATTGAACTTATATTACTTATATGGTTCAAAACTTTGCGACTTTGCGAGATTAAAAAAACTTTGCGAACCTTGTGTAAATTATCTAATTGACACATTTCCTAATTATCTAATTCTAGAAAAGCTTTTCCTAAATACTTAATAATATCTGAGGCTGTAAAGAATTCAAAACCTGTTTTTGGCAGGGCTAAATCTGCAGTTAATCCGTGAAGGTAAACTCCCATTTTTGAAGCATATTTGGGTTCATAGCCTTGTGCCAGCAGACTTGTCAGGATTCCGGTTAAAACGTCTCCGCTTCCTGCTGTTGCAAGTGCAGCGTTTCCGCTGGTGTTTTCATAAACTGAAGTTCGGTTTATGATGAATGTTGGAGCACCTTTCATGACCACAATCACTTTGTATTTTTCTGAGAAAGCGATTGTTTTTTGAAATTTCTCGGATTCTGAATTCCACTTTCCAATTAAACGTTCTAATTCTTTTGGATGAGGTGTCAGAATCGTGTCTTCTGGAACTAATTCCAGCCATGATAAATTTTCGGAAATGATGTTTAAGGCATCCGCATCTAAGACTAATGGTGCTTTATTTATTCTTAAAAACTCAAACAAAGCTTTTTGTGTTCCGAGTTCCTTTCCTATCCCCGGACCTATCCCAACTGCCTGAGGGATTATTGGAAGATGGATACCGGTTATAAAATTTGTGTTTTCATCGGTTACGGTCATTACCTCGGGAATTGCCGTTTGAAGGATTTGATAACCGCATTTTGGTATAAAAGACGTTACGAGTCCGCAGCCAGATTTCAGGCAGGATTTTGAGGCCAAAACTGCCGCTCCTATTTTGCCGTAACTTCCGGCAGCAATCACGGCGTGGCCCTGTGTTCCTTTATGTGCTTTGGGGTTTATGGGCTTGTATAGTTTTTGAATTTCTTCTTTTGTGACTAAATAAGGTGATTTCATTTGAGCGGTTTCCTTGCTGTTAGTTTTTTTTTAAAACACATAGAGTTATAGGTTTATCTTTGTGAAAAAGGCATTTCGTTTGTTTCAACAAACAATAGCTGAACGCGCAATAATCATAATTTTATATCTAAACTCTATACATTTAATTGGTTTCTTTTTATTTTTAAAGTTACATAAAAAATTGAAAATCACGAATTTTCTTAAAAAAACGTCTGTTGCAGCCCTGATAGTAGCGGCATCCTTTTGCTTTTTTCTTTAAAAAGCAAAAGATATAGCGGATAGCAGGAAATAGCTCCTAATTATTGCGAAATTTATAATTTAAGAGAGTAAAATTAGATATTTTTTGAATAGATTTGCAAAACAATTTTATAAAACAACACAATGAAAAATACAGCGCTTACGCACATACATGAAGGTTTAGGAGCGAAAATGCTTCCTTTTGCAGGTTATAACATGCCTATTACTTATGAAGGGGTTAATGCTGAACATGAAACGGTTCGTAATGGTGTGGGCGTTTTTGACGTTTCGCATATGGGCGAATTTTTATTGACGGGTCCAAATGCACTGGCTTTGATTCAAAAAGTGACTTCAAATGATGCATCGACGCTGACAATTGGAAGAGCGCAATATTCTTGTCTTCCTAATAATGAAGGCGGTATTGTTGACGATCTTATCATTTATAAAATGAAGGAAGAACAGTATTTACTGGTTGTAAATGCTTCGAATATCGAAAAAGACTGGAACTGGATTACGTCTCATAATGATTTAGGGGTAGAAATGAGAAATCTTTCTGACGATTATTCATTATTGGCAATTCAGGGGCCAAAAGCGGTTGAGGCGATGCAGTCTTTAACTTCTGTTGATTTAGCTGCTATCACATATTACCATTTTGAAGTGGGTGATTTTGCCGGAATCGAAAATGTAATTATTTCTGCTACAGGTTATACTGGTTCTGGCGGATTTGAAATTTATTGTAAAAACAACGAAGTAGAACAAATCTGGAATAAAGTTTTTGAAGCGGGAGCTTCGTACGGAATTAAACCTATTGGTCTTGCTGCTCGTGATACTTTACGTCTTGAAATGGGATTCTGTCTTTACGGAAATGATATTAGCGACACTACTTCTCCGCTTGAAGCCGGTTTAGGATGGATTACGAAATTTACTAAGGATTTTACCAACTCTGAGGCTCTTAAAAAACAAAAAGAAGCCGGGGTTACAAGAAAATTAGTTGCTTTTGAAATGCAGGAGCGCGCGGTGCCAAGACACGATTACGAAATTGTAGACGGTGAAGGTAATGTAATTGGAATTGTAACATCCGGAACAATGTCGCCTTCTATGGGCAAAGGAATTGGTCTGGGATATGTTACAACTGCAAACAGTGCTGTTGACAGCGATATTTTTATCAGAATCAGAAAAAATGATGTTCCTGCTAAAGTGGTTAAATTGCCATTCTACAAGAAATAATCAGTAACACTTTATATTAAAATGCATTACAATTTTAAGTTGTAATGCATTTTTTTTATGTAAGATTTTTTAGAAATAATGTAAACCGAAGTTAAAAAATAAACGTAACTTTAAATTAAAATGCTGAGATACAAATTCTATGCGAAAATCTTTATTCCCCCTCTTACTGTTTACCACTTTCCTATTTGCCCAAAGTAGCGCCGAAACATGCACTATACTGAACAAAATAAATGCCGTTATCCAGACTGAACATTTACGACCTAAACCAGTTGACGACAGTTTATCTGTTTTTGTGTTTGATAATCTGATTAATGAACTAGATCCTTCGAGAAACATTTTCTATAAAACAGAATATGATGAAATGGCATCCAAATATCGCTTGAATTTAGACGATCTTATTCTTGAAAATGACTGCAGTTTTTTAAACGATATTACTTCAAAATATATAACCGGATTAAAGAGAACAAAAGAAGTTCTTGAAAAAATCCAGGCTTCTCCTTTTGATTATTCTAAAAAAGATACGATTCGTTTTTACAAAAAATCATTTCCTTTTTATTTAAAGAAAGAAAATCTGGAAAAAGTGTGGCGTAAAAAAATACGTTATCAAATTCTGGATGATATAGCCGAAAGCAGTGAAAACCTGGATTCTATAAAAGCAAATTTTAAATCTATTGAAGAAAAATCCAGAACTGCGATTCTGGCAAACGAAATATGCCGTATCAGCACGCTGCTGGAAACGAAAACCAAACAGGATGAGAATCTTTATAATTTTTTCTGTACTTATTTTGATCCACATACGGCTTATTTCAGCGATGATTCAAAATCGAGTTTTGTAGCTTCTTTATCAAAAGAACATTTGTCATTGGGAATGACCGTTAACCTGAATGAGAAAAACGAAATCATTGTACACGAAATAGATCCAAACGGACCGGCATTCCAGACGGGACAGATAAAAAAGGGCGACCAGATTGTATCGGTTTCCAATCATAAAGAAACTTTACAGGTTTCCTGTTCTTCACTTGAATCTGTATCGACTATGATTTTATCTGAAGCGAATAAAAGTCTTACGCTTACGCTGAAAAGAAACTCAGGAAAAAATTTCGATGTTTTTATTGAAAAACAGGTAATGAAGGATGAAGATAATTCGGTTTTCAGTTTTATAGTTGGCAAAGAAAGTAAAATTGGGTATATTAAAATTCCGAGTTTTTATGCCGATTTAGACGGAAACAGCAGAAAAGGCTGTGCCGATGATGTTGCACGCGAAGTTTTAAAACTGGAAAGAGACGATATAAAAGGACTTGTAATTGATTTAATCGATAATGGCGGCGGTTCTATGGAAGAAGCCATAAAACTGGCCGGAATGTTTGTCGATTATGGGCCACTTTCGGTTGTAATTGACCACACACAACAGAAAACCATTATAAATGATCCTTTTAAAGGGTTAATTTACAGAGGTCCAATTGTTATTTTAGTAAATAGCAATACGGCATCTGCCAGCGAATTTTTCTCTTCGATCATGCAGGATTACAATCGTGCTCTTTTATTAGGAAGCAATACGTTAGGAAAAGCCACCATGCAGACTATTCTTTCGCTTGACGAAACAAAAAATACTGATTTTTTAAAAATCACAATTAATAAGTTTTACCGTATTACAGGAAAAAGTCATCAATATCGCGGTGTAACTCCGGACGTGGTTCTTCCTGAGTTTTATGAAGATATTTACCAAAAAGAAAGCGGTTTTCCTACTGCTGTTAAAAACGACAGTATTGCACCTTTCTTAAAATACAAACCGTACGTAAAAAGAGCTTTAATAGACAAAATAGCTCAAAAAAGCAGTTTGAGGCTCGCAGACAATGCTTATTTTAACGACATAAAGAAGATTAACCAGAAAATCGATCAATTGGTTAATTCACCAAAATCTGAAATTCCGATGACGCTGGATGCGGTTTTCAGCCAGAAGAAAGTCGTAAATACTTTGTGGAAAGAAATTCACACTTTTAATGACGAAAATAATCCGCTGGATGTTTACAATTCGACCGTAAATCAGTTTTTACTGGGCGCTTCTCCTAATGACAAAACAATAAACCAATACCAGATGGATTTGATAAAAACGAATCCTTACTTAAACGAAGCGGTAAATATCATTAAGGACTTCAATACTTCTAAATAAAGTTTTTTTGTTTCAGGTTTCAAGTTCAAGGTTTCAGGTTTCAGGTTATTGTTTTGCGTTAATTTTGGCTTGTAAAAGCATCGTTTTTCGCAAACTTGAAACCTGAAACCTGAAACAGGCAAAAAAACCTCCTAAAAATGCTAAAAAAGTTAATTTTGGATTTTGGATAAATAAGGAATAACCTTTATTTTTGCAACACAAAACTAATAATTAGAAATGGGAAGAGCGTTCGAATTTAGAAAAGGAAGAAAAATGAAACGTTGGTCTGCAATGGCCAAAACTTTTACCAGAATAGGTAAAGATATCGTTATGGCCGTTAAAGAAGGCGGTCCTAATCCTGATGCCAATTCCAGATTAAGAGCAGTTATACAAAATGCGAAAGCGGCCAACATGCCTAAAGACAATGTGGAGCGCGCGATTAAAAATGCCAGCAATAAAGATACGGCTAACTATAAAGAAATTTTGTTTGAAGGATATGCTCCTCACGGAATTGCAATTTTAATTGAAACAGCATCTGATAACAATAACAGAACTGTAGCAAACATTCGCAGTTATTTCAACAAATGCAACGGTACTATGGGAACTCAGGGTTCTGTTGAATTTATGTTTGATCACACCTGCAATTTCAGAATTGCAAATAACGGACTTGATGCCGAAGAATTAGAACTTGAACTAATCGATTTTGGTGCCGAGGAAGTTTTTGAAGACGAAGACGGAATTTTAATCTATGCTCCTTTTGGAAGTTTTGGTGCTTTACAAAAAGAATTAGAAAACAGAGGTCTTGAAATTTTATCTTCGGGCTTTGAGCGTATTCCGCAAATTACAAAAGAATTAACCGAAGCTCAAGTGGCTGACGTTGAAAAATTAATTGAAAAAATCGAAGAAGATGATGACGTTATGAACGTATATCATACTATGAAAGAAGAATAATTTTACTTTTTAAAATACACCTTAAAAGCTTCGGATTTCCGAAGCTTTTTTATTTTAACATCTTTTAGCTTTTTACAAATAAAAAATTATATTTGCCGTACCAAAACAATAATTTAACATAATATTAAAGGTATGCAAACATCAAAATACACAAGATTTGCCGTAATCATCCTGGTAATCTTATTTGTTGTTCTTAGCGTAATCAGCTAAAAAACTATGTAAAGAAAAAAGCCTTCTGAAATTCAGAAGGCTTTGTGTTTTATAAATTATGCTGCTACTTTTTGTTCGTTACTTTAATCAAATAAGAACCTTCCGGCAAATCGCTTATATTAGATCCGTTGGTATCCATTATTTTTTTCCCGTCAAGGAAAACTTCAATATTTTTTGAACCTTTATTCACTTCTGCTTTCGCCGCAGGAGTAATCGCTTTTTTGGATGCACTGGCAGACTGCATTGATTCTGCGGCAGGTGCGGTTGTAGGTTTAGAGCTGTTATATGCTTCTAATACCTGCTCGTCTGTCATAGCCACGCTGTACAATCTTAAATCGTCTATATCAGCATTAATACTCACAGCTGTATTTAGCTTTCCTATAGTTAAAATATATCCTTTTGCAGCGCGCTGAATATCAGATGCTGTTTTTAATAATTGTCCATTACGATATATTTTTGAAACATTTCCGTCATAAGTAACGCTGTACATATACCAGGTATCTTTTGCCAGCGGTACCTCAGCTGTCATATTATTATTGTCTCCCCAGCCTATTAAGCTTAAATCTGAATTTCCGGCTGAAACCGGCTGCTGCAATAAGGCAAAATATTGTCCGTTTACGGGCGTACCATAATTAAAAATATTGTTAGCCGTATTGACTGCATTAAATTTTACCCAGACAGAAATTGTTTTTGGTTTATTCCCTTGCGGAAGATCTCCTACGACAGCCTGATAAGCTTTATTGATCAATCGCAAAGCTGATTTTGGAGTTCCCATTCTGTCGTTTACAAAAACAGGTGCTCCTAAAAAAGCAATTGTTTTATCGTTACTGCTGTTTAAATTACCATTAAAAGTAAATTCCTGCACAGGATTTTGTGCATTTGCTTTCAAAAACAGTACAAACAGCAGGGCTGTTACTATTTTTTTCGTGTTTGTAGATTTCATCTGAATTATTTGGGGCTTAGACAAATATCATAAACTGTAAATCTGAAAAAATCAGATTTCAATTTTTTGCATATTATTTTTATAAATTTTGTTAAAAATATAGTTTTCATTCAGCATTACCAAACGATTCTTACATGCAGATACACAATTCTCACAAAAACTATTTCAGCATTTATTCTAAATCTATACCACATATTTCAGTCATTAATCAGGCAGAAAAATAAATTCTAAACCTGCACAAAAAAAGCCTTCTGATTTTCTTCAAAAGGCTTTTCTGCTGACCCAAAAACACTTCATTACTGCTGTGCGGTTAAAAAACTAACCTTTTTAAATAACTTAAACCCTATTTGGAAGTGATTTTTTTAGATTGTGTCCTAGTTACTTTCAATAAATAAGTTCCTTCGGGGAGATCGCTGATATCCATAGAATTATTTCCTATTATTTGTCTGCCCTGCGAATACACTTCTATATTTTTAACGGCATTAGTTACATCATTCGTTGTACTATTAATTTTTTTATTTTTAGTTTCAGCTTTTGCAATAGAAATAAGAGGTTTAGAGCTATCATAAAGTTCTTTTACCTGATCATCTGTCAAAGCGTGGTCATATATCTTTAAATCATCTATATCTGCGTTAATTCCGACAGTGGTATTAATTTCACCTAGTCTAAAAATATTTCCTTTTGTAGATCGTGACATTCCATCCAGATATTTCAGCAGTTTTCCGTCACGGTATATTTTAGACATAACACCTTCGTATGTAATAGTATACTGATACCAAATATTTTTTTCCAGCGGCACCGGAACCATAATATCGTTTGAAGCACCCCAACTTATCAAACTCAATTCTGATTTAGAAGCTGCTACTCCCTGCTGCTGTAAACCACAGTATTCTGTATCATAAGCTGTACCATATCCCCAAATGTAATTTGTCGAAGCGACCTCATTAAACTTTACCCAGATACTAATTGTTCTGGCGCTTTTACCCTGAGGCAGATTGTCAATTACTGCTTCAAGAGCTCTATTGTTTAACCGTTGTGCACTTTTTACATTTCCCGACCTGTCGGTAACAAAATTATCAATTCCCATAAACGAGATTGTATTAGCGGTATTAGTCAAAGTACCGTCAAAACCAAACTCCTGAACAGGGATTTGAGCATAACTATTCAAATAACTTACAAATAATACTGTAAGCAGTAATTTTTTCATGATAATAGATTTAGGGGAATATTAACGTACTCCGTTAATTTTATACCGCTAAACTATTGCTTTTATGTCATTCGTCGAAAATTTTTTCGGTGACTAACCAAAATAATCGTTTAAATCACCTAAAATGATGATTTCCATTTCATATTAAATTATACTATTTTCTGCTTTTTCATTAAAATATTAAATTTATTTCAACATAAAACTCCTATTCCTACGTATAAATACGGCATCAATACATAAATAAAAATAATTAACATTTCTTGTCCGAATAATTCATTTTACCTAAAAATTAGACTGTATTGTTAATTTTAAAATTGCAGACATAAAAAAACTCCATCCGTTTTACCGAATGGAGTTTTTATATTTTATAAGTAAATTAATTACTTCACAAATTCAATTTTCTGAGCTTCTTCTTCGTTAACACTGTCAAAGAAACCTTGTTCATTCATCCAGTCATCACTGAATACTTTGCTCATATAACGTGATCCGTGATCCGGGAAAATAGCTATAATATTGCTGTCTTTTGTAAACTCGCCTTCTTCTGCATATTGTTTAATCGCCTGCATTACTGCTCCTGATGTATACCCAACAAAAAGTCCTTCTTTTCTGGTGATCTCTCTTGCCGAGTGTGCACTTTCTTCGTCGGTAACTTTCATGAATTTATCAATAATATCAAAATCTGTAGCTGACGGGATTAAATTTTTCCCTAAACCTTCAATACGGTACGGGTAAATTTCTTTGCTGTCGAATTCTTTTGTTTCGTGGTATTTTTTCAATACTGATCCAAAAGCATCTACTCCCAGGATTCTAATATTCGGATTTTGCTCTTTTAAGAATTTCGCAGTTCCTGAGATAGTTCCTCCTGTTCCGCTGCAAGCAATTAAGTGGGTTATTTTTCCTTTTGTCTGTTCCCAGATTTCAGGACCTGTAGTGTTGTAGTGTGCATCAATATTAAGCTGGTTAAAATATTGATTGATGTAAACTGAACCTTTTGTTTCCTCATGTAAACGTTTTGCTACATTATAGTAGGATCTTTCATCATCTGCAGATACGTGAGCCGGACAAACGTACACTTTGGCACCTAAACTTCGCAGCATGTCAATCTTATCTTTAGATGATTTTGAACTTACTGCCAGTATGCAGTTGTAACCCTTTATAATACTTACCATTGCAAGACTAAAACCTGTATTACCTGATGTAGTCTCAATAATAGTATCGCCTGGAGAAAGTATTCCTTTTCTTTCGGCCTCTTCAATAATATATAACGCTATTCTATCTTTTGAGGAATGACCGGGGTTAAAAGCTTCTACCTTTGCGTAGAAATTCCCTTCTAACTCTTCGGTGATTTTATTTAGCTTAATAAGCGGGGTGTTACCTATTAATTCTAAAACATTGTTATAAGCGTTTATTTCTTCTTTCATAAAAAAATAGTTAATCAAAGGCATTTTTAAATTAGCCTCGATAGGTTGCAAATTTAACAAAAAATTTCTAATTAGCTTTTAATTTTTTCTAAATCTAATAAAAAACTAAATTCTTTTGCTAAGTCTTTTAAAGCTTCAAAACGTCCTGAAGCCCCGCCATGTCCGGCATCCATATTAGTATCTAAAAACAAAAGGGTATTATTTGTTTTTAAATATCTTAATTTAGCCACCCATTTAGCTGGTTCCCAATACTGTACCTGAGAATCGTGCAATCCTGTTGATACGTACATATTAGGATATTTTTGTGCTTTTACATTGTCGTAAGGTGAATACGACAACATATAATCGTAATATTTTTTATTGTTCGGGTTTCCCCATTCATCATATTCTCCTGTTGTAAGCGGAATACTATCGTCCAGCATTGTGGTAATAACGTCTACAAAAGGCACCTGAGCAATTACTCCGTTGTATAGTTCCGGAGCTTCATTTACAATTACTCCCATCAAAAGTCCTCCGGCAGATCCGCCTTCGGCATAAAGATGTTCCGGTGAAGTATATTTCTCGTCTATTACAAATTTAGAGCAATCGATGAAATCTGTAAAGGTATTTTTCTTTTTTAACAGTTTTCCGTCTTCATACCATTGTCTTCCTAAGTCTTCTCCTCCTCTAATATGTGCTATCGCATACACAAATCCGCGGTCCAGCAAAGAAAGTCTGGTTGAAGAAAAATAGGTATCCATCGTAATTCCGTATGAACCGTAAGCATATAGTAGCAACGGATTTTTACCGTTTTTCTCGAGTCCTTTTCTGTAAATCATCGAGATTGGCACTTTTACACCGTCTCTGGCAGTTGCCCAAACGCGTTCTTCGATATAATTTTCTTTATCAAATTTACCGCCTAAAACCTGCTGTTCTTTTAAGATTTCTTTGGTTTTAGTTTTCATATTGAAATCAATTACAGATGATGGTGTTGCCAGCGATTGGTAGCTGTAACGCAGGACATCAGTATCAAAATCGACATTTGTTGTTGTAAAGGCATTATACGTCTCGCTTCCAAAAGGCAGGTAATAATCAGGTTCATCGTTCCATGGCATAATGCGAATGTGATTTAAACCGTTTGAGCGTTCTTCTACAACTAAAAAGTTTCTGAAAATCTCAATATCTTCTAATAAAACATCATTACGATGCGGAATTACATCTACCCAATTTTTCTTTCCAGTTTTATTTTCAGGCGTTTTCATCAATTTAAAATTGGTCGCCTTATCCTTATTCGTTAAAATGTAAAATGAATCCTCATAATGCGAAATACTATATTCTAAACCGCGCACACGAGGCTGAAACACTTCAAACTCACCATCAGGATTATCAGAATTCAGGATTCTATATTCCGTCGTTAAGGTGCTTCCTGAACTGATTACGATATATTTTCTTGATTTTTCTTTGTTTACAGAGACATTAAAAGTATCATCTTCTTCGTAATAAACCAAAACATCATCTTTAGAATCCGTATTTAGTTTATGTCTGAAAATTTTATCGGCTCTTAACGTAACTTCATCTTGTCTGGTATAAAATATAGTATGACTGTCATTTGCCCAGACAGATCCGCCTGTTGCATTTTCGATTTTGTCTGACAGGATTTCTCCCGTTTCAAGATTTTTAATCTGAACGGTATAAATTCGTCTCCCTACTATATCAGTCCCAAAGCTCGCAAATTTATTGTCCGGACTTATACTTAAGCCTCCTAATTTAAAATACGCATGCCCTTTTGCCAGTTCGTTGCAGTTGAACAAAATTTCTTCATCTGCCGAAAGGCTTCCTTTTTTTCTGGAAAAAATGGGGTAATCCTGACCGGTTTCAAAACGGGTAATATAGAAATATCCATTATAAAAATAAGGCACAGAGGAATCATCTTCTTTAATTCGGCCTTTCATTTCCTCAAATAAAGATTCCTGTAAATCTTTGGTATGAGCCGTCATCTTTTGATAATACTCATTTTCTTTATTCAAATAATCGATTACTTCGGGATTTTCACGATCATTCAGCCAAAAGTAATTATCGACCCTGGTCTCTTTATGTTTTTTTAGATTTTTAGGAATTTCTTTGGCCTTTGGAGCCTGTATTTCGTTTTGCATTGATTCAATTAAGCATTAGTTTGTAGATACGGAGAGGCAAAAATAGCACAATCACAACAGAACGAAAATTAATTTTTTCATAAAATATTCTATTGTAATGATAGAGCAATATACTAATTTTGTATGAAATAATTTAAAAACTGACAAAAAATGGATTTAATGGGTATGATGGGTAAACTGAAAGAGACCCAGCAGAAAATTGAAGATACAAAGAAACGTCTGGATACGGTTTTAATTGACGAAGAAAGCGCTGATGGTTTACTAAAAATTACCATTACAGCGAGCCGAAAAATAAAAACAATTTCTATTGATGATTCTCTTTTAGAAGACAAAGAACAATTAGAAGATTATTTAATTGTAACGCTGAATAAAGCTATCGAAAAAGCAACAAGTATAAACGAAAGAGAACTTGATGCTGTTGCCAAAATGGACATGCCGTCTATCCCGGGATTGGATAATTTATTCAAATAAGAATAAAAAACAGTCTCTTTACATATAAAATCGATTCGCTTTTGAATCGATTTTTTTTTGGAAAATGTTTTTGAAAATGTTTTTGAAAATGTTTTTGAAAATGTTTTTGAAAATGTTTTTGAAAATGTTTTTGAAGATGTTTTTTTTCATTCTTCAATTTATTTTTTTTAGTTTTTTTTCTCAAAAAAACCTCGAAATTACACTCTCAGCACCTTATTTTACTGGAATTCCTTTCATTTTTAAGAAACAAAAAACGTTATAGTTTCTCTCTTTATTATCTTACATTTTACCTTCGGTTTTTAGACATTTTTAACACTATTTTTTGTGTAAAATTTCGTTCGCTTCAATCGAAATAGTTCTGGTGTTTTCAACTTTTTCACTCCTCTAAAAGACAATTTCTGCTCGATCTTAAAAAACAGTCTTAATTCCTACAAAAAAGACTCCTTTTAAGCGATTTTAAAAACACAAAATAGTGATAATCAGCAGAAAACGTTTGCGTAGATTTTTTAAAATACTGACAAATATCAGGTTTATTCTCTTGATATGTCTTGATATTTGACATAGATAAAAAATGATAAAACAATAATTTTTAACTATAAAAAAGAGTCAATTTTAATAATTACGTTTTTTGAAGTACCAAAAATTACGAACTATTTAAAAACATTTAAAAAATTCAATAAAAAACAATAACACAGGATGAATAGTTAATTATGATCAATTTTTTCGGGTAAAACCACCTTTCACCCGTCATATTCTTAAAATAATTAAACTGCCCGTTCTGCACACTGATCAAAAATGAAATATTAACTAAACAAAAATTATTATGAGTCAGAAAACCTTAATTCCGAATGGAACCGAAAACAAAGCTGCTGAAAAACAAGCTGTCGATTCTGTAAAAGATCCTGCGAAAGAAGCTCAAAAAAATGACGCTATAAATTATGTAGAAGAACTTGCTAAAAGAGGAGCCGTTGCGCTTGAAAAATTCCTCGAACTTGACCAAAAGCAAGTTGATTATATTGTTGCAAAAGCATCTGTTGCCGCTATTGATAAACACGGCGAACTTGCTTTACATGCTGTTGAAGAAACCGGCCGTGGTATATTTGAAGACAAAGCCACAAAAAATATGTTTGCAGCCGAAAATGTTACCAACAGCCTGAAAAACCTTAAAACGGTTGGTATCATAGGCGAAGATCCATTGTCCGGGATTGTCGAAGTCGCTGAACCTGTTGGCGTAATATGTGGCGTTACGCCAACGACCAACCCTACTTCTACTACTGTATTTAAAGCTCTTATTGCACTTAAAACACGTAATCCTATCATTTTTGGTTTCCACCCTTCTGCTCAGCAATGTTCTAAAGCGGCAGCCATTGTGGTACGTGATGCGGCAATTGCGGCCGGAGCTCCGGAAGACTGTATCCAATGGATAGAACAGCCATCTGTAGAAGCTACAAATGCTTTAATGAATCACCCAACAATTGCTACAATTCTGGCAACAGGCGGTAATGCAATGGTACGTGCTGCTTATTCTTGCGGTAAACCAGCATTGGGAGTTGGTGCCGGTAACGTTCCGGCTTATATCGAAAAAACAGCCAATATCAAACAAGCTGTTTACGATATTGTACTTTCTAAATCTTTTGACTGGGGTATGATCTGCGCTTCTGAACAAGCTGCTATTATCGATAAGGAAATCTACGAAGAAACTGTTGCGGCTTTTAAACGCCATCATGTTTACTTTGCCAATGATAAAGAAAAAGAAAAACTGGAAGAATTAATGTTTGGTGTTACTGCAAAAGGTCTTAATTGTGCAGGAGCAAAACTAAATCCTAATATTGTTGGAAAATCTCCGCAATGGATTGCTGAACAAGCTGGCTTCTCTGTTCCAAAAGACATTGTAATTATTGCTGCCGAAGTAAAAGAAGTAGGTCCAAACGAACCATTAACACGCGAAAAACTTTCTCCGGTACTGGCTGTCTTAAAATCAAATTCGACAGAACAGGGAATTAAATTTTCTGAGCAAATGGTAGAATTTGACGGACTTGGACACTCAGCGGCTATTCATACCAAAGACGAAAAGATAGCTAAAGAATTTGGAATTGCCGTAAAAGCGATTCGTGTAATCTGGAATTCACCTTCTACTTTTGGAGGAATTGGAGACGTTTACAATTCATTTATCCCTTCTCTTACTCTTGGATGCGGATCTTACGGTAAAAACTCCGTTTCAGGAAACGTTGGGGCAGTCAATTTAATTAATGTAAAACGCATTGGCAGAAGAAACAATAATATGCAGTGGTTCAAAGTACCTCCAAAAATCTATTTCGAGCCTAACTCGATTCAATATTTAAAATCAATTCCATCTCTTGAAAAAGTTATGATCGTAACCGATCAGAGTATGCTGAAATTTGGTTTTGTTCAAAAAATTATGGACGTTTTAAACCGTCGTACTAAAAAAGCTGATGTTAGAATATTTTCTAATGTTGAACCGGACCCAAGTATCGAAACTGCTAAAACAGGTGCAGAAACCATGAAAGAATTCCAGCCTGATGCTATTATCGCTCTTGGTGGAGGATCTGTAATGGATGCTGCAAAAGTAATGTGGTTATTGTATGAACAGCCTGATGTTTCTTTTGATGACGTAAAACAGAAATTCTTAGATATTCGTAAACGTGCCGTTAAGATTCCGGCTTTGGGACAAAAAGCGAAAATGATTTGTATTCCTACAACCTCAGGAACAGGATCTGAAGTAACACCTTTTGCGGTTATTACAGACCATTCTGTAAACAAAAAATACCCATTGGCAGATTATGCTTTTACTCCAACTATAGCGATTATCGACTCTGAACTAACTAAAACGGTACCGCCATCTGTTATTGCAGATACCGGTATGGATGTTCTGACTCACGCTACAGAAGCGTATGTTTCTATCGTTGCCAATGATTATACAGATGGTCTTGCATTACAAGCAATTAAGATGGTTTTCCAATATCTTGAAAGAACGTATCTTGACTGCAAAAACGATAATGAAGCACGCGATAAAATGCACAATGCCTCAACTATTGCAGGTATGGCTTTTGCCAATGCAATGTTAGGAATTTCTCACTCTATGGCTCATAAAATCGGCGGAATGTTCCACACGCCGCATGGCCGTACAAATGCTATCTTATTACCTTACGTAATTAGATACAACGGAGAAGTTCCGGGAAAACTTTCTGTATGGCCTAAATATGAAACCTACAAAGCTGACCAGAAATATTTTGAGATCTGCCAAATGCTCGGCCTTCCGGCAAAAGGACCAAAAGACGGTGCTCAGGTTTATGCACAAGCCTGCTACGAGTTAGGTAAAAAAGTAGGAATTAAAATGAGTTTTAAAGAACAAGGTCTGGATGAAAAAGAATGGCTGGCAAAATTAAACATCCTGGCATTAAACGCTTTCGAAGATCAGTGTACCCCTGCTAACCCGCGTTTACCTTTAGTTAAAGACATGGAAGAAATTATGCGCAAAGCATATTATGGTGAAAAGTAAACAGAGATAAACGCTAAAAAAAACCGTCTGCAAAGGCGGTTTTCTTTTTTTATAAAATAAAGTAATTAAATTTTTGAAAAAGTCTCCATTACATACGTATGCATGACTTCTTTATAATCTAAATGCGTTACTATTCTAAGTTTGTTACGTCCTAACGAACTTATTAAAATATTTTTCTGTTTTAGTTTTTCTATCAAAAGCTGGTCGCTGTAACCTTCTGCCAAAGAAAAAATTAAAATATTGGTTTCTACCGGTTCTACACTCGCCACCCATGATTTTGTGCTCAGGATTGCACCAATTTCTTTGGCTCTTCGGTGATCTTCTGCCAATCGTTCTATATTATTTGCCAAAGCATATAATCCGGCAGCGGCTAAATAACCTACCTGACGCATTCCTCCTCCTAATATCTTTCTGATTCTCAACGCTCTATGAATATCAGCTTTGCTTCCAAGCAAAACAGAACCAATAGGAGCCCCCAATCCTTTTGATAAACAAACTGAGATTGTGTCGAAAATAGCTCCAAATTCTTTCGGATTTTGTCTTTTGGCAACCAAAGCATTCCAGATTCTGGCACCATCTAAATGAAATTTCAGATTATTGGCATCACAGACTCTTTTTATTTCTCTAAGATCTTCTAATTCATAACATGCCCCTCCTCCTTTATTGGTTGTATTTTCAACACAAACCAAACTCGTTAACGGGCTGTGGTAAAATTCGGGATCATTGATTGCAGCGGCAACCTGGGCTGCGTTAATCATGCCCCGGTCTCCATCGATCAGACAGCAGGAAACACCGCTGTTAAAAGAAACACCACCGCCTTCATAATGAAAAACATGAGCATATTTATCTGCAATTAATTGCTCTCCCGGCTGGGTATGCAGTTTAATCGCTGTTTGATTTGCCATAGTTCCAGACGGAAAAAAAAGTCCAGCTTCCATACCAAAAAATTCGGCTACTCTTGTCTCTAATTCAATAACCGTTGGGTCCTGCTTGTACACGTCGTCGCCTACATGGGCGTTAAACATGTACTGAAGCATTTCGTATGTTGGTTTTGTAATGGTATCGCTAATTAAATTTATTTCCATATAAAACTATATCTTTTTCGGACAGCAAAATTACGTATTAGTGTGAGTTATTAATCGTTAGTTTTAATAAATTTTAACTTCCGATTTATACACAACCAAATTAACGTAATATTTGTAAAAAACATATAAATTCAGCATTAATAATTCAAAAATAGATTGTGCTTTTATATGAGCCGCTCTATTTACTGAAAAAACGATACCCGAAGTACTTTGTTACCATCAGCCGATAAATAATTGTAATATTCTAAAACTATATCTTACTTTTGTATAACGAAATACTGTGTTTTTAATTAACAAAAACAGCGTTATTTCAACGAAAAACCTATAACCCTATTTAATAATTTATGACAACAGCCGAACAAGTAAAAGGTATTGTGGAGCGCCTTGGTGCGTTGAGGAGGTATCTTTGACGTTGATGCCAAGCTAATCGAAATTGCAAACGAAGAAGAAAAAACTTTTGCTCCTGATTTTTGGAACAATCCAAAAGAAGCAGAAAACATTGTAAAAAATCTTCGAAACAAGAAAAAATGGATTGAAGATTATGATAAAGCGGCTACTCTTACCGAAGAATTGCAGCTTGCTTATGATTTTTATAAAGAAGGAGAACTTTCTGTAGACGAACTGGACGAACAGTATGATGTAACGCAGACTCATATAGAAAACATCGAATTCAAAAATATGCTTTCAGACGAAGCAGACAGTTTAAGTGCTGTGGTGCAAATTACAGCCGGAGCCGGCGGAACTGAAAGCTGTGACTGGGCCGGAATGTTAATGCGTATGTACATGATGTGGGGCGAAAGTTACGGCTATAAGATAAAAGAACTTAACTTTCAGGAAGGGGATGTTGCCGGAATTAAAACCGTAACTTTAGAGTTTGAAGGAGATTATTCTTTTGGATATCTGAAAGGAGAAAATGGAGTGCACCGTTTGGTGAGAATCTCTCCTTTTGACAGTAATGCCAAACGCCATACCTCTTTCGTATCGGTTTATGTGTATCCGCTTGTAGATGACAGTATCGAAATCGACATTAATCCTGCCGATATCGAAATTACAACTTCACGTTCAAGTGGTGCCGGAGGACAAAACGTAAATAAGGTTGAAACAAAGGTTCAATTGGTTCACAAACCTACGGGAATCCAGATTCAGTGTTCTGAAACAAGATCACAGCAGGATAACAGGCAACGCGCCATGCAGATGCTTCGTTCTCAGTTGTACGAAATCGAATTGAAGAAACAACAAGCACAGCGCGCCGATATCGAAGCCGGAAAAATGAAAATCGAATGGGGTTCGCAGATTCGTAATTACGTAATGCAGCCGTATAAACTGGTAAAAGATGTTCGTACAGGCTATGAAACCAGCGATGTCGACGGCGTAATGAACGGAAATATCGATCCGTTCCTTAAGGCTTACTTAATGATGATGGGACAGAAAGAGGAAGAGTAATTTAGTGGGCAGTCTCAGTCCAACCTGAAACTTGAAACAAACAAAACCTGAAACCATAAAAAACCCTTGAAACAAAAAAACAAATAGTTATGATAAAATGGGCAGATGTAATTCATTTTACAAATAAAGGAAATCCGGCTCCAGATGTTAAAGTGGAGAAAACAGAAGAAGAATGGAAGCAGATCTTAACTCCGGAAGAATTTCAGGTTACTCGTTTAAAAGGAACCGAGAGATCTTTTAGTTCCGAATTATGCAGTTTGTTTGATCCTGGAATTTATGAATGTAAATGCTGCGGAACAGTACTTTTTGATGCAAGCGAAAAATTTGAGTCAGGAACAGGCTGGCCTTCTTTTACACAGCCAATTAAAGAAAATGCAGTTGGTTATCATGCTGATAAATCATACGGAATGATTCGTGTTGAGGTAACATGCAATGTCTGCGATTCGCATTTAGGACACGTTTTTCCGGACGGACCTCCGCCAAGCGGTCTTCGATACTGTATTAACGCACTTTCGCTCTCGAAAACAAAAGATTAATAGTAAAAAGCGATTCCTTATTTAGTAAGTGAATCGCTTTTTTTTGCCTCAGCTACAATAAAAAGAAAGCTTTATCTTACCAAAATTAAATTTAAAAACTATAAAAATATCATATTTTTAATAGCTAAACTATTAATTTTGTAATATTTAAACTATTATTTTACACATTAACCAATAAATCTCAAAAAAAATATTAGGTAATTAAAATCTAATTGATTTTATTTGACGAAAATAAACTCTTAATCAATTAACAAAAAATCAATTACTTAACTTAATGAGATCGTATTCAATTCAGGAAATTAATGACATTATTAATGGTGAAATCTATGGCACCACTTCGCAGACCATAACTGCAACTGAGCAGCTAGAAAAAGCAACAACTTCTGAAATTTCCTTTATAGGAAATAAAAAATACGAAAAATACTGGTCAACATCAAATGCATCCATAGCAGTTGTCAACGAAGATATTTCGATTGAACCAGGTGAAAACCGTGCTTTCATTAAAGTAAAAAATGCCGATCTGGCCATGTCTCAAATCCTGGCTCTCTTTGCCCCGCCGGCGCCAGTGTTTCGAAACGACATCCATAAAACTGCTGTAATAGATGAAACTGCCGTAATTGCCGATGGCGTTAAAATTGGTGCAGGCTGTTATATTGGTCCAAAAGTAGAAATTGGTACCAATACGACGATATATCCAAATGTGACTATTTTAGACGAATGTACTATTGGAAAAAATACGGTGATCTGGTCTGGTACCGTTATCCGTGAACGTTGTCATATAGGAAGCGATTGTATCATTCATCCTAATGCTACAATTGGTGCTGATGGTTTTGGATTCCGCCCTTGTACCGAAAAAGGTCTGGTAAAAATCCCGCAGATTGGAAATGTGATTATTGGCAATGGTGTCGAAATTGGAGCGAATTCATGTGTAGACCGTGGTAAGTTCAGCTCGACTGTTCTTGGAGACGGCTGTAAAATTGATAATCTGGTTCAGATTGGACACAACAGTAAATTAGGTAAGTTTTGTATCATGGCAGGAAACAGTGGCCTTGCCGGTTCTGTAACTTTAGGAAACGGAGTTATTATTGGCGGCAGCGCATCGATAAAAGACCATACTTGCATTGGTGACGGAGCAGTAATTGGTGCAGGATCAGGCGTAACCGGAGATGTTCCGGCAGGAAAAACCATGCTGGGTTATCCGGCTGTTGAAGCTCGTGACGCCTTAAAACAATGGGCAATGTTGAAACGAATGGTCTGCAGCCCTAAAAAATAATCTTTATTACAATTTAGATAAATAAAAAAACAGAAGCTCATTTTCAGCTTCTGTTTTTTGTTTTATAGTGCTTCGCATTCAAAGCCTATAACTTTCAATAAAAAAATGACTTTCTCTATAATATCTTCTTTAGATTCAAACCGCAAAATATTATCGCAGTCTTCGAGATCAAAATTCCACTTTGAATTTGGAAATAACTGATTTAGTTTTGGTGTGACCCTCTTTACTTTCGAAACGCTGTCGATATTTGTTTTAAATACAAAAACCATAATCAAAGCAATTAGTTACGAAATTTTCTTTAAGATTTTAGAATCTATATAGAAAGTCCCAAAAGGAATTACGCAAGCCAAAAGCACTTTCCATGTCGTATCCTTAAACTTCCAGTTCTGCTCTACTCCAACACTCAGCGTATTAAAAATAAAAAGCAGAAACAAAGCGCCATGAACGGTCCCTACAGGTCTTGTCAGAAATGGCATTCCAAAAATATATTTCATTGGCATAGCTATAAAAAGCAAAATCAAAAGAGATGTTCCTTCCAGAAATCCAATAATTCGTAAACGTCCGGTATTTGTCTGAAGTAAATTTTTCATATTATCTAAAATAAGGTCGGTTGGCAAGAGGTGAAAAAGGCCACGGAATGGCAATAAAAATTAGAATTAAAGCAATTGAAAACCATATAAGCATAGTTCTGAACTTTTGTTCATCGGCCGGTCTTCTTTTGGCTAAAGCCGAACCAATTGTAAGCACAACAATAGCAGCAAGCATTAAAATGATGTGAATAAGACCGAAAAATAACATATCCAGGTTCTGACTTCCCCCTTTAAAGTTTTTCCAGAAATACTTCACAATCGGACTCTGCACATAAACCAATATTCCAAAGACGAGCTGAATATGAGCAATTGTTGCTGTCCAGTGCCGGACTAAATTATCTTTTCGTGTAAAAGAAAGTTGATACGAATATCCTTTGTAAGCCCTGTAAATAGAATAGAACAAGCTTAACAATACGAGCCATCGCATAAAAGAATGGCAGACTAAAATAGATTGATACATTGTTTTTTGATTAAGAACAATGCAAATATATTTAAAAACATACTAATTAGTATGTTTTTGATTCGGTTTTTATTTTAAATCATTCAAATACCTTTTAAACTCCTGCAAATAAACAACATAAACCGATTCGTTATTTTGAAGTTTTCCTAAATTACGAACTCCCCAATAACCCGATAACATTAAAACTGCCACTTGTTCGCCCGCAATATCCTTTCGAATCAATCCTGATTTTTTAGCTTTTTCAATGGCATTTACAATGGCTGTTTTCCATGAATTTACCAATTCTGCCAAGGCTTCGCTAAACTTAGCGTTCCAGGGAGACATTTCCTGAGTCAGATTACCAACCGGACAACCGTATTTTATCTGCAAAAAAGGATCTTCAAGCAGCAAATACGCAATCATATTATAAAAATCCTCAATTGGATTTTCAGAAGCTTCTGTTGGTTTTAAAAAATGTTCCTGCATTGTCGGCTTCAGTATATCTTCAATAATCGCAATTCCCATTTCGTCTTTAGTTTTAAAATGGTAATAAAAAGCCCCTTTTGTCACTTTTGTTGTGGCAATTATTTCGTCAATACTGGTTGTCTGATATCCTTTGGTATAAATCAGTTCGAATGCTTTCTGAAGAATTGTGAGTCTGGTATTGGCTGCTTTTGACATAAAAAATACTAATTAGTATAAAAAACAAAATTACAGAAAAATATGCTTTCCTATTTCTTTCAAACATCTTCCAAAAAACAATTTTGCACATCATTTAATACCAAAACTCCTTTCGTTTATTTCAATTGATTTTGTAAATTAGCCAAGACTATTTTGTAAAATCAATATTATATCATGGATTTAAACTTCAATAAAAACGAAGATCACAATAAACTGCTTCTTTCAGAATTAAAACAAAAATTTGCCAAAGTAAAATTGGGCGGAGGCGAAAAAAGAATAGAAAAACTGCATTCCGAAGGAAAAATGACAGCCCGTGAACGTATCGATTATTTATTGGATAAAGATTCTAAACGCATCGAAATTGGCGGTTTTGCAGGAGAAGGAATGTATCCTGAACACGGCGGCTGTCCATCTGGAGGTGTTGTGGTAAAAATTGGTTATATAAAAGGAAAACAATGTATTGTTGTTGCCAATGATGCGACTGTAAAAGCAGGTGCCTGGTTTCCTATTACAGGCAAAAAAAATCTGCGTGCACAGGAAATCGCAATCGAAAACCGGCTTCCTATTATTTATTTGGTAGACAGTGCCGGGGTTTATCTGCCTATGCAGGATGAAATTTTTCCGGATAAGGAACATTTTGGCCGAATCTTTAGAAACAATGCCCAAATGAGCAGTATGGGCATTACACAAATTGCCGCCGTAATGGGAAGCTGTGTTGCCGGGGGCGCTTACCTGCCTATTATGAGTGACGAAGCTTTAATTGTAGATAAAACCGGAAGTATTTTCCTTGCCGGAAGTTATCTGGTAAAAGCCGCCATTGGCGAAACTATTGACAACGAAACTTTGGGTGGTGCAACAACGCATTGTGAAATTTCAGGAGTTACAGATTATAAGGCTAAAGATGATAAAGATGCTTTGGACAAAATCAAAAATATTGTAGACAAAATAGGCGATTTTGATAAGGCAGGTTATAACAGAATCAAGGCAGAAAAACCGGCTTTGGAACCAAATGATATCTACGGAATTTTACCAAAAGCCCGAAACGAACAATATGACATGATGGAAATTATCAATCGTCTGGTTGATAATTCAGAATTCGAAGCCTATAAAGATGGCTACGGACAAACCATAATTACCGGCTATGCCCGCATTGACGGCTGGGCTGTAGGTATTGTTGCCAACCAGAGAAAAGTAGTTAAAACCAAAAAAGGCGAAATGCAGTTTGGAGGTGTTATATATTCTGACAGTGCCGATAAAGCCACTCGCTTTATAGCAAACTGCAACCAGAAAAAAATTCCTTTAGTTTTTATACAAGACGTAACCGGATTTATGGTAGGTTCAAAATCTGAACACGGAGGTATTATAAAAGACGGTGCAAAAATGGTTAATGCCGTAAGCAATTCGGTTGTACCCAAATTTACTGTCATCGTAGGAAATTCATACGGAGCAGGAAATTATGCCATGTGCGGCAAAGCATACGATCCGAGATTGATATTTGCATGGCCGAGTGCAGAACTTGCCGTTATGGGAGGTACTCAGGCGGCGAAAGTACTGGCGCAAATAGAAGCTTCTTCGTTAAAAGCGAAAGGAGAAATTATCGATGAAGCAAAAGAAACCGAACTCTTCAATAAAATCAAAGCAAAATACGATGAACAGGTTTCTCCGTATTATGCTGCTTCCAGACTTTGGACAGATGCGATAATTGATCCTTTAGATACACGCACCTGGATTTCAATGGGAATCCAAGCTGCCGACCATGCTCCTATTCAAAAACCATTTAATCTTGGCGTAATTCAGGTTTAAATTTTCCTAAATTTATTTAAAAACGCAAAATAAATCACAAAAACCTAATTTTCAAGTACTTATTTTAAAAATGTCATTAAAAATTTAGTAATTTTAATATACAATTTTTAATCACGTAGTATCATGGAAAATGTTAAGAGTTTAAATAAGTGGGCAAATGCGCATACTTATTTACCGGTAGATTTAGTGCGTATTATTTTGGGGGTATTTTTATTCATGAAAGGGATTTCGTTTGTAACCAATGCTCAGTATCTGCATGATTTAATTTCCCCTGTTGATCAGTATGGCGGCGGTATGTTTCTTTTGCATTACATTGCACCCGCTCACATGATTGGAGGAATAATGATTGTTTTTGGACTGCTCACCCGATGGGCGATTGCAACTCAATTACCAGTTTTGTTTGGTGCTGTACTGATTAATTTTATGGGAAAAATGCATTCCGAAAGCCTTACAATGGCCATAGTAGTTTTACTTTTATGCATTTTCTTCTTATTCTACGGAGGCGGTAAACATTCTGCTGATTATTACTTCAAAATGCAGCAATAACATACTTTTTTATCCTCGGCTTCAGCAATTAAACTGAGGATAAATACAAAAAACCGTTTTTAAGAAGTAATTAGCACTTTAAAATTTCTTTTATTGTGTTTTATGAACTAAATTCGCCCCCATGAATTGGATTCGTAAAACTGTTTTATTACTATCACTTTTGATGATTGCTTTCTTTGCCACTCAGGCAGATGGACTTTCTATGCATCAAATCGAAAGTCAAAAAACAGATACCAATTTCTGCAAAGACATTGCTGATTCCTCTGCTTTTATTCAGCCTCAGGGCAGTTATCAATTTGCAGCCAGTATCAGAACAGATTATCCGGCTGTAATTAAATGGTTTGATTCCTTATTCATAGCTGTACCGCAGCACGAAGCTGTAAAAACGGCATTTAACTTTGCCAATCAGCCTTTACCTCAGAGCAAAAAGATTTCGTTAATGCTCTACGCCTTTCATTTTTTCTGGTAAATAATTCCTGAAATTTAAAATCTCGGGAGGATTTTTTCTTCCTGGTTATTAAACCGTTTTCTACCGGAAACAGTTTACAATTTCATATTATTTATCAAATTTAAAATCAAAAATGGAAACAAGTGTAACCATAATGGGTATTGTGATTGCGATCATAGTAGCCATTCCAGTATATTTTTCGGCACGATCAAGCGCTGCTAACAAATCAAAAATCTTAAATATTAAAAAGAAGTTCAATCCGAATAATCCTCAGGAATTTGATCTTACAGAATCGCAAAGCAACAAAACACTGACAATTGATCAAAAAAACAGAAAATTTATCCTGATGAATTTCAATCCAAACCAACAGGAATCTACTTATGTTGATTTGAAAAGCGTTTCTTCCTGTAAGTTAGTTTTGACTACAGAAGGAAGCTCAGATACTATCGTAAAAATTGATTATGAGTTTCAGGACAAAGAAACTTCAAAAAAAATAACAATCCCATTCTATGATTTTGATGACGACCGCATTAAACAAATTAGTGTGTATCAGGATCATATGTTTGCTAAAAAATGGCTTAAAATCATACAGGATTCTATTTAGTGTTAGTTATTTAATTCAGTAAAAGAGGCTCATAATGAGTCTCTTTTTTTTTGTTAATTATATGACATTTGTCATTTAATACCCCAGTTCGAAATAGTAATTTTGATGAAAACTAAATCCGTCTTTATGAAAATTTCATTAACCCAGAAGTACAATGTACCGGGTCCCCGATACACTAGCTACCCAACAGTCCCTTATTGGAATGAAGCCGCTTTTAACCTGGAGGAGTGGAAATTATCTTTCCAGAAGGCATTTACAGAAAGCAATTCGCAAAACGGAATCAGTTTATACATTCATTTACCATTTTGCGAAAGTATGTGCACCTTTTGCGGCTGCAATAAAAGGATCACAAAAAATCATTCTGTCGAAGAAAAATACATTGAAGCCGTTCTAAAGGAATGGAGTCTGTACTGCAATTTACTTCCTGAAAAACCACTGATCAAAGAGATACATCTTGGTGGAGGAACCCCTACTTTTTTCTCGACTAATAATTTAGAAAATCTTATTAATGGTATTTTTACCCGCGCCGATAAAGCTGAAAATCACGAATTCAGTTTTGAAGGGCATCCCAACAATACCACTTACGAACAGCTTAAAAAATTATACGAATTAGGCTTTCGCCGAGTAAGTTTCGGAGTTCAGGATTATGCCGAAAAAGTTCAGAAAGCCATTAACCGTATTCAGCCTTTTCATAATGTTGCAAAGGTTACTTTTTGGGCAAAAGAAATTGGGTATAAATCTATTGGTCACGATATTATTTTCGGATTACCATTTCAAACGATTGAGAATGTAATTGATACTGTCGAAAAAACCAACTCTTTAAAACCTGACCGGTTAGCATTTTACAGTTATGCTCATGTTCCCTGGATAAAAGGCAACGGACAAAGAGGTTTTAATGAAGAAAACCTCCCAAAAGATGCCGAGAAAAGAAAACTGTACGAAACCGGAAAAGTTTTACTTTCAGAAAACGGGTATCACGAAATAGGAATGGATCATTTTGCCCTGCCCACAGACAGCTTATTCTATGCGGCACACAACAACAAAATGCACCGGAATTTTATGGGATACAGCGCTTCTAAAACCCAGCTTATGATAGGTTTAGGAGTTTCCTCAATCAGCGACAGCTGGTATGCTTTTGCTCAAAACACAAAAACAATTGAGGACTATTATAAAATACTGGAATCAGATCAGCTTCCGGTTGTAAAAGGTCATATTCTCAATGAAGAAGATCTTATAATCCGAAAACATATCTTAAACTTAACTTGTGAACTTGAAACTTCCTGGAGTCCTGAATCATTATATTTCAAGGAATTACCGGAAGTTTTAATCGCTTTAAAAGAGATCGAAAACGATGAATTAATCGTAATCGAAAAGAACAAAATTAAAATTACAGAAGCCGGAAGACCATTCGTACGTAATATTTGTATGGCTTTTGATTTACATTTAAAAAGAAAATCACCGGAAACCAACTTGTTTTCGATGACAGTTTAAAAATAAGCTTAGTGGCAGTTAGGAGTTCCTTGAACAAATAAGCTCATACTAGATGGAGATAAATAAGGAATTCCTAAACCTAAGCCTCTTAAGATAAACAAAATCCCAATTATTACTGCAACATAAGGAATTGCTTTTTGGATTTTATTTCGAAAAGGCAGTTTTAATAATGAATGAATGTAAACCACAACAGTCATTAACGGAATTGTTCCTAATCCGTAAAGCAGCATATACAAAATACCAAATCCGGCACTCTGCATGGCAATAGCTCCAAATAAAGCAACATACACCATTCCGCACGGAAGAAATCCGTTTAGCAAGCCAATTGTAAAAAGAGATTTATAGCTTTTCTTTTTAAACTGGCTTCCCAAATTAGATTTTATTTTTGATATAATTCTGTAAACTGGTTTTGAAAAATTGTATTGGGCAAAAACTTTCTCCGGAATTAAGACAATAAGAATCATGGCAATACCAATAAATATTGACATTTTTTGCTGCATCCCGGCTAAAAAGAAACCGCGTCCCAGCAATCCGAAGATTAACCCAATTGTAGAATAAGCCATCAAACGGCCCAAATGATAGGTAATAATCTGTGTTACTTTCTTAGCTTCATTTTGATGATCTACCGGAAGCATCATAGCAATTGGACCGCACATTCCGACACAATGCAGACTAGTGATGAGTCCCAAAAAGAAAGCTGAAAATAACATTTTGTGTAGATTTAATTTACGTAGATAACTTCTTTAGTTAAATACTTTTTACCTTCGTACTGCCATTCCATATTAACATCCCAACGGCCTTTTATCAATTTTTTCTGAGGAATGATCAATTCAGAATTAGTTAAGGCTATTTGAGTATTAAAATCAAACTTTTTGTTTGAAGGTCTGTATAACTGAATATTTCCTTTTATTTTATCACTTTCAAATCCGGCAGGAAAAGTTACTGCCACGCCATTGTCAGTGTATTTAATAGAAGGTTTATGCTGCAAATCCTGTGCGTTTTGAATTCTCGCCATTTCTTCCTGAAAATGCGTATCATGTTTGTAATATTCTTCGACAACCAAATCATTATCGTACTTACTATTTGATTGTACTTCGAAAACAAAATATAAAATAAACGTCATAAACAATCCAAATGCAATGACAACTCCTGTACCCCAATTAAATTTCATGATAATACTATTTTAATTAAAACTTCGCGGTCCTAAGAAATTTGTACTGGTTGTTTCAAGAAGTTCTGAGCCGTTATAAACGCCAATTTTCACTTTGGTTTTATCACTTTCCAGAAGTACTTCATCAATTTCAATAAATAAAGTTCCCTGAGATATTCCTTCTTTTACAACTTTAAAATGTCTTTTCCCTACATTTTTTATTTCACCTTTTTGATCAATAAGCTCAAAATGAATATCATTATAATCCTTCATTGTTTTGTTTACAATTTTGTAGGTGTAAACATTACTGATTTTATCCCCGTTATGCTGAAAAAGCTGCCCCGGCAAACGTAAAATTACAGCCTGAACATTTGTTCTTAAAAACAGCATCCCTACAAAAATACTCAATAAAATAAACAAAACCGCTGTATACCCTTTCATTCTTGAAGTAAATTTGAAAGGCTCTTTTTTGGTAATTTCATCTTCAGATGCGTAGCGGATAAGCCCTTTTGGCAGTCCAACGCTCTCCATCATATGATCGCATTCATCTATACAAGCTGTACAGTTTGTACATTCCAGCTGTGTTCCGTTACGAATATCAATTCCCATTGGGCAGACATGCACACACTGAAGGCAATCAATACAATCTCCTTTTCCTGTTAATGCCCTGTCTTCTTTTTTATTAAATTTTGCACGTCCTATTTCTTTTTCACCACGCACAAAATCATAAGCAACATTGATTGATTTATTATCCAGAAGAACACCTTGTAATCTGCCATAGGGACAAGCAATAATACAAACCTGTTCACGAAACCAGACAAATACGAAGTAAAAAACACCGGTAAAAATAAGAAGCGCAATAAAATTGCTTGCTTCATTAACCGGTCCGTTTTCGACCATTAAAAGAAGAGCGTCACTACCCACTAAATAGGCCAGAAAAACGTTTGCTATCACAAAAGAGATCAAAAAGAAAATAGTCCATTTTGTTACTCTTTTTCGAATTTTTTCAGCATTCCATTCCTGTCTGGCTAAACGAGTTTGTGCACCACGATCACCATCAATCCAATATTCAATACGGCGAAAAACCATCTCCAGAAAAATCGTCTGGGGACAAATCCAACCACAAAATATCCTTCCAAAAACAACAGTAAATAAGATTATAAATACGACGCCTACAAGTATTGAAATTACAAAGAGGTAAAAATCCTGAGGCCAAAAAGGGAATCCAAAAATATTAAAGCGACGCTCAATAATGTTGAACATCATAAATTGATTTCCGTTTATTTTAATAAACGGATTTATGAATAAAACAGCCAGTAAAACATAGCTGACAATTTTACGGTAATCGTAAAACTTACCAGACGGTTTTTTTGGAAAAACAAATTTTCGTTTACCACCCTCATCAATGGTTCCGATGGTGTCTCTAAAAGCTTCGTCTGGTAAATTTGACATGGTATTATATTGTAATTTTTATTTTTTTATTGCAGTGCTGTCAGCGGGTTTATCTGCTGCAGAATCTGTTTTTGCGGGCGCGGCATCATCAACCCAAACTTCGCCTTCGGCTTCTTTTGGATCTTTAGGATTACTTCCTTGCAATGATAGAATGTAGCTCGCAACTTTTTGAATTTCTTTTGGCTTAAGGGTTCCTTTCCAGGCGATCATCCCTTTTCCGTCACGTCCTCCGTTTGTAATGGTATGGAAAAGATTTTTAATTCCTCCCCCTAAAATCCAGTGATCATCTGTAAGGTTTGGTCCAATCTGACCTCCTCCATCAGCACGGTGACAAGCTGCACAATTGGCTGTAAAAATTGTTTTACCTTCTTCTAAACTAGGTGCATCAGAAAGTAATACAACTGTTTTTTCATCCATCAGGTCCGGGGCTGTTTTTAGATACTCCTCGACATCTATTTTTGCCTGAGCCATTTCTTTTTTCAGCTCCATCTCCTGGTCATCACCTCCTAATACATCATAATGAATAACGTAAACTACACCGAAAATAATACAGATATAGAATAAATATACCCACCAAGGCGGTAAATTATTATCAAGTTCTTTAATTCCGTCATAATCATGATCCATCAACAGATCTGCCTCTTTAGACATTGGTTCTGTTTTAGTAAGCTTATGCATTAAGTCTTTAAACCATGTACTTTCTTTTAAGCTTAAGCTGTTCTCATAATCTGCCTTCGCTTTTTCTTCCGGCGTCATTAATTGATACATTACTCTGTTTACTGCACTCAGTGTAATTTCGATAGCAATAAGAATGAATAAAAAGACAACCAAAAAGACAGAAACCATTGGGTATTTTACAAAAGCAGGTTTATCTCCTGAGTCTATAAAAAATTCCATTAAAGCAAATACGATGAAGAAAATCAACGGTACTCTAACATATACTGGGAAAAATTTTTTCATTTTTATCTATCTTTTGTAATTACACTAAGTCCTTCATCTAAAGGTATATTGCTCATTTCCTGAATTTTTTCTTTTCTATAAGAGAATACCCAAAAGCCTAATCCTACGAAAAAGAAGAAGAAAATCAAGAGGGAAAGAATCGGGTAAATTTCTATACCCGATATTGTTTCCATATTGTGTTTTATTTGTTCAAACATAATGCTGTTATTTTGAAGTTTTTACTTTAATATCAGTACCAAGTCTTTGTATATAAGCAATCAAAGCAACGATCTCTCTTTCATTCATCGGAATGAATTTTTCTCCTTTTGCAGCAGCTTTTTTACGGCTGTCTTCGTAACTTTTCACAAAGTCAGGATCGCTTTCTAAGCTTTTTTCAATTTTAACTGCCTGTTCTCTTAACGTTCTTTGTGCATTTGCAACATCTTCTTCACTGTAAGGAACACCAAGTGAAATCATGGCTTTCATCTTTCTTTGAGTCAGTGAGATATCCATTGGTTTATTGTCAAATAACCATTTGTAACCCGGCATGATAGATCCTGCTGATGTACTTTGAGGATTCCACATATGATTAAAGTGCCAGTTGTCATTATATTTACCTCCAACTCTTAATAAATCCGGACCTGTACGTTTTGATCCCCATAAGAATGGATGGTCGTAAACAAACTCCCCTGCTTTTGCCTGAACTCCGTAACGTTCCACTTCGCTTCTAAAAGGACGAACTGATTGTGAGTGACAACCTACACAGCCTTCTCTGATATATAAATCACGTCCTTCAAGCTCTAACGGTGTATATGGTTTTACGCTTGAAATAGTTGGTATATTCGATTTAACCATAATAGTTGGTACAATTTGAATAATACCTCCAATTAAAATAGCAATTGTAGCTAAAATGGTTAACTGAATTGGTTTTCTTTCTAACCATGAGTGGAATTTTTCTCCACTTAATCTGTTTTTGTTTATTTTTTGTAAAGCCGGAGCTTGTGCTAATTCGTCTTCGATTGTTTCACCAGCTTTAACAGTCATAATGATGTTATACACCAGTGTAAGCATTCCGATTAAATAGAATGTACCTCCAATAGCTCTCATCCAATACATTGGCATAACAGCAGTAACCGTTTCAAGGAAGTTTCCATAGGTTAAAGTACCGTCCGGGTTAAATTGTTTCCACATTGAAGCTTGTTGAAAACCAGCTACATATAATGGAATAGTGTACACAATGATCCCTAGAGTACCAATCCAGAAATGGAAGTTTGCCAGTTTCTTAGAGAATAACGTTGTTTTGGTCATTCGCGGAATTAACCAATAGATAATACCAAATGACATAAATCCGTTCCATGCTAAAGCTCCTACGTGTACGTGCGCTACGATCCAGTCAGTATAATGCGCAATAGCATTAAAGTTTTTAAAAGAAAGCATTGGTCCTTCAAAAGTTGCCATTCCGTAACCTGTAATCGCTACTACGAAGAATTTTAAAACCGGTTCTTCACGAACTTTATCCCACGCACCTCTTAATGTTAAAAGTCCGTTGATCATACCTCCCCAAGACGGAGCGATAAGCATTACTGAAAATGCAACTCCTAAATTTTGAGCCCAGTTTGGTAAAGCTGAATATAATAAATGGTGCGGTCCAGCCCAGATATAGATAAAAATTAAAGACCAAAAGTGAATAATAGATAATCTATAAGAATAGACTGGTCGATTGGCAACCTTTGGAATAAAATAGTACATCAATCCTAAGAAAGGTGTAGTTAAGAAAAATGCCACCGCATTATGTCCGTACCACCATTGTACAAGTGCGTCCTGAACACCTGCATAAACAGAGTAACTTTTTAATCCTGAAACCGGAATTTCGATGTTGTTAAAAATATGCAATACAGCAACGGTAACGAATGTAGCTATGTAAAACCAGATTGCCACATATAAGTGACGCTCCCTGCGTTTAAGCATTGTACCCACCATATTGATCCCCATTACAACCCAGATTAACGCTATTGCAATATCAATAGGCCACTCAAGTTCAGCATATTCTTTTGAAGAAGTATACCCTAATGGTAATGTGATTGCAGCTGCCACAATGATAAGCTGCCAGCCCCAGAAATGTAAATTGCTTAAAAAATCACTGAACATTCTGGCTTTTAGCAATCTTTGCATAGAATAATACATTCCGGCAAAAAAAGCGTTCCCAACAAAGGCAAAAATGACAGCGTTTGTGTGCAATGGTCTTAAACGACCGTAACTAAGCCACGAGATTCCGTCTGTCAGGTTGGGAAAAAGGTACATAACCGCCAGGGTCAGCCCCACTAACATACCTACTACCCCAAAGAGAATAGTAGCGTAAATGAATTTTTTTACAATTTTGTTGTCGTAATAAAACTGTTCCATTTCCATAATTATACTTGTTTTTCTTCTATTGGTGAATTATTATTTTGAGAAATAATTTTGGTCTCGTCATCAAAAAGAATTCGCACTGACGGCGTATAATCATCATCGTACTGTCCGGACTTAACAGCGACGATAAATGCAATAAAAAAGCATACTGCAACGAAAATACTTACTGAAATTAATAGATAAATAACACTCATACCCTAAATTTATTTGAACAAAATTACTAGGCAATAGGCGTTTAAAATATGATAATTATCATGCAAAAAGAATAAGATAAATGTAATAAAATATTTCCTTAGAATAATTTAGAATCATTTTAAACTGTTCTTACTAAAGTAGTTAGACATAATAGTTACAAAACTTACGATGGTAATTGTACTCAACGGCATAATGATTGCTGCCACTAAAGGAAGCAGGTTTCCTGTAACTGCAAAAGCCAGTCCCACAACATTATAAAGCAGTGATAAAGTAAAACTCATCTTGATAATCAAAATGGATTTATGAGAGAGTTTTAAGAAGTAATTCAGACGTGAAAATTGACCTGCATCCAAAATAGCATCGCAGGCCGGTGAGAAAACATTTACGTTTTCTGAAACCGAAATACCAACATTACTCTGTGCCAAAGCTCCGGCATCATTTAATCCATCTCCAACCATCATTACATTTTTTCCTGTGTCTTGCAGATTCTTAATGAATTCAAGTTTCTGTTCTGGTTTTTGATTAAAAATCAATTCGGTATTCTTAGGCAGAATGGCCTCAAGATTCGCTCTTTCACCATCATTATCTCCCGATAAAACTTTGATGTTATAGTCTTTACTAAGAGTATTAAACAAGTTTTGAAGCCCTTCACGATATTGATTCTGGAAAACAAATTTTCCGTAATTAACGTTATCTATTTTAATATAAAGTGACGTACGTTCAATTTCAGAAGTATCCAAAACTGAGCTTTCTACAAAGGAGGCTGACCCAATTTTGATTTCTTTATTGTCCACGACAGCAAGAATCCCCTTTCCTGTTATTTCCTGAAAATCAGCCACTTTAACACGTTTGTATTCCGGTAAAAAATCATACAACATTCGGCTTAAAGGGTGATTAGAACCTCTTAAAACATTTTTTATCAATTCGTAATTTTGCTCGGAAAGTTCATTTCCTTCATACAAAATATTCGATTTTTTATTCGTAGTTATGGTTCCTGTTTTATCAAAAACTATAGTATCTACCTTTGCCAGCTGCTCGATAACCAATGCATTTTTCAGGTACATTTTTTGTTTTCCCATAATTCGGAGAATATTTCCAAAAGTAAACGGAGCTGTAAGTGCCAATGCGCATGGACAGGCCACGATTAAAACTGCTGTAAAAACATTAAATGCGGTATTGGCATCAAAGAATATCCAGTAACCGAAACCTCCAAAGGCTATCAACAGTAAGATAGGTGTAAAATAACGGCTTATGGCATCAGTAATTGTTTTGTGTTTTTGATCTACTTTTTTCTGGAAAATTTCATTACTCCACAATTGTGTCAGGTAACTTTGTGAGACAGAATGCAATACTTCCATTTCAATCACTTTTCCTATTTGTTTTCCTCCCGCAAATACTTTATCACCGGATACTTTGGTTATCGGTACTGCTTCACCGGTAACGAAACTGTAATCAATTTCGGCTTTTTCGCTTATTAAAATACCATCAACGGGAATTAATTCCTGATTTCTGATAAGAAGTCTGTTTCCTTTTTGAACATCGTAAATAGGAACACTTTCTTCGGATAAATCAGAATTGATTCTGGTAACAGCAATTGGAAAATACGATTTAAAGTCACGTTCAAAACTTAAAAAGCTATAGGTTTTAATCTGAAACATTTTTCCGAGAAGCATAAAAAACACCAAACTCGCCAGACTGTCAAAAAAGCCCGGTCCGTGGTCCATCAGCATATCGTAAGAGCTTCGAATAAACATAACGATAATTCCCAAAGCAATTGGAATATCGATATTCAGCATTCTGGTTCTGATACTGTGATAAGCCGAAACATAATAACCACTTGCAGAATATAAAAAGCTTGGCAACGCCAAAACAAAAATTAGCAGCCTGAAAAATGGTTTATAACTGTCCAGCCAGAATTCTTTCATTTCAAAATACTCAGGAAATGAAAGCAGCATGATATTTCCAAAACAAAAGAAAGCGACACCCAGTTTATATGTTAAACTTCTGTCTACTTTATTTTTTCCTGTTTCGTAATTTTCTAAACTAATATATGGTTCGTACCCAATTGAACTAAGGAGATAGGCTATTTCTTTTAAGGAAACAACATCAGAATTAAATGTGATTCGGACTTTTTTCTCAGGAAAATTAACTTGTGAGGTACTTATGCCCGGCTGCAGACGATTGAGATTTTCAAGAATCCAAATACAGGAACTGCAATGAATGTGCGGAATACTAAGCGAAACGATAGCTGTGTTCCCTTCCTGAAATTCCAGTACTTTTGAAATAATAGCCTCGTTTTCTAAAAAATCATATTTACCCTGAATATCCTGTGGTGTTGCTCCGGGAGATTTTTCAAAATCATAATAGCAGGTTAAATCATTTAGACTAAAAATTTCGTAAACTGTTTTACAGCCTGTACAACAAAACTTTTTTTCATCAAAATTGATCTCTTCATTTTTAGGAATAATCAGTCCACAATGAAAACAATTCTGCTCACTCATAATTTGTTTTTTTAATCCGGCAAAGTTTCAAAATTCATCGCGATTTTAACTATGACATTTATCATGTTTCATTGAAATCAAAACTCTAATTTAGCAAAATAAACCAGTTGGACCGTAATTTTCGTTTTTTTATGTATTTTTTAGGCAATAAAATTACCAATGAACGCCAATATTGGTTAATTTTGCACTAAACTTTTTTAATCGCCATGAGTAAATGTGATCAATGTATCGTAAGACAGCTTTCTTCTTTAAAAGCCCTGAACAAAGATGAGGTCGTAAAACTGGCTAGCAGTAAAACCACTTACACAATTAAAAAAGGGGAAGCAATTTTTGAAGAAGGTGAAGTAACTAATGGTGTTTTTTGTGTTAAAGACGGCGTTGGAAAGCTATCAAAGCTTAGTGCAAATGGAAAAGACCAAATTGTGAAACTTGTTAAGTCTGGTGAACTTCTGGGACAGCGCTCTATGATTAGTAATGAGCCTGCTAATTTATCTGCAAAAGCTATTGCAGATATGGAAGTTTGTTTTATTCCTAAAGCCGAAATTATTCATTTCTTTAACACCAACAATCAGTTTTCTTTGAATCTGATGCAGTCTGTATGCGAAGATTTGAAAGAATCTGATAATGACAAAATTGCTTTAGTCCAGAAAACCGTAAAACAGCGTCTGGCAGAAACTTTACTGCAGCTGCATGAGGATTTTGGCGAAAATCAGGATAAGACTTTAAAAGTACAGCTTACCAGAGAAGAACTCGCCGGAATAATTGGAACTGCAACAGAAAGCTGTATCCGTTTATTATCTGATTTTAATAAAATGGAATTGATTGAATTAGTTGGTAAAAAAATAATGCTGAAAAATATAAAAGCATTAAAAAAACTGGCTGAATAAATTATTGCTTTTTAGCTTCGTTCCAAAAAACATCCATTTCAGCCAAAGTCATATCCATTAAGGGCCTGCCTAATTCGGCTGCTTTATTTTCCAGATATTGAAAACGCTTAATAAACTTTTTATTAGTACGTTCTAATGCGTCTTCCGGATTTACATTCAGGAATCGGGCGTAGTTAATTATTGAAAACAAAACATCTCCAAATTCGGCTTCAATTTTATCCTGATCGCCTGATTTTACCTCTGCCTGAAGTTCTTCCAGTTCTTCCTGGACTTTGTCCCAAACCTGATGCGGTTCTTCCCAGTCAAAACCAACACCTTTTACCTTGTCCTGAATCCTGCTTGCTTTTACAAGCGCCGGCAGACTTCTCGGCACACCTTCCAAAACGGATTTCTTTCCTTCTTTAAGTTTAAGTTTTTCCCAGTTTTGTTTTACTTCTTCTTCATCTTTTACAACTGTATCACTGTAAATATGAGGATGGCGGTGAATTAATTTATCACAGATTTCATTGCAGACATCAGCTATATCAAAATCATTCGTTTCTGAGCCTATTTTAGCATAAAAAACAATATGAAGCAATAAATCGCCCAGCTCTTTTTTAACTTCATTTAAATCATTATCTAAAATAGCATCACCTAATTCGTAAGTCTCTTCGATTGTTAAATGTCTAAGTGACTGCAGTGTTTGTTTTTTATCCCACGGGCACTGTTCACGAAGTTCATCCATTATAATTAATAATCTTTCGAAAGCTTTTAACTGAAGTTCTCTGCTCATCTTTATTGTATTTGATTTTTTTAATGAAGGGAATGTAAAAGTAAAAAATCCTGTCAAGAAAACATCTTAACAGGATTAATATATTTAAACTTTAAAGAAGGTCTATTCTTCTTTTTTAGCTTTTGCTTTTTTAGCAGCCGGTGCTTTTTTTGGTTTTTCCTCTACAACCGGAGTTTCTTCCGAAGCTTCAACAGCAGCAGGAGCTAAATCTGTAACCAGACCTTTTGCCTGTAATGTATTGTACCAGCTTAATACTTTTTTAATATCAGACGGATAAACTCTTTCTTCATCATATTCCGGTAAAATTTCTTTAAAATAAGCACTTAAAGTTGCGTTATCTTCTTTGTGAGAAATAGCCTGACCTTTGTTTTCTTTAGTCGCAATTTTCTGCATTACTTCCGTCAATGGTTTTTCTCCTTCGTATGTATAAATAGAAATTTCCGATAATAAACTTACATTACTTTTTAAGTTTACCGTAATTTTTTTTCCGTCTAATAATGATTCTGCCACAAAACCTGTACGAGTCTGAACTTTCAATACATATAAACCTGGTTTCCCAGAAATGGCTAAAATTTTGTCTAAATTCATGTTTATTAAAATTAGTATTAAGAATTTTATAATTTATTTTATGTTCTAAATTCTAAAGAACATTATCTGCCTTTTTTAGCAGCTGCAAATTTCATTCTGTATTCCTGAAAAGTTTTACCTTCAGTAATATTTTTCAATTTCTTCTGGATCAAACGCTTTTTCAGTGAAGATATTTTATCTGTAAATAAAACCCCTTCGATGTGGTCGTATTCGTGCTGGATAACTCTGGCAATTAAACCATCGAAAACTTCTGTTTTCATTACAAAATCTTCTTCGCAGTATTCAATTGTAACGGTTGGTTTTCTATATACATCTTCACGAACATCCGGAATACTTAAGCATCCTTCGTTAAAACTCCACTCCTCACCTTCTTCCTTAACGATTTTAGCATTGATAAAAGTTCTTTTAAATCCTTTTAAATCCTTTTGTTCATCAGCCGGTAAATCTTCATCGTCGCTAAAAGGAGTTGTATCAATCACAAATATACGAATTGGCAAACCTACCTGCGGTGCAGCAAGTCCAACACCGTAAGCATTATACATGGTTTCGTACATGTTTGCTATCGTTTCTTTCAGGTTTGGATAATCCGGTGTTATTGCCGTACCTACTTTTCTTAAAACAGGATCACCATATCCTACAATTGGTAAAATCATTTGTATTTATTTAATGTTTTATCTAACGAAAACCTTTATTAAAGTTCGCGTAATTCAGCTGGCAAAAATAGTAAAAAATAGTCAATGAATAGTTTTAAACCTATATTATAACATATTTTTTATATGCGTTCAAAAACTCAGCTATAATTATGCCAAAATATTTCTCACAATTAGTAACTTTGCTAGTAAACCTCACTTTATGATTGACCGTATTTCGAAATTCACCAACAGCACATCTTTTTTAAATGCATCAAAAGTTACTATTGCCTCAGTTGTGCCTGTACTGATTTTGAATTTTTTAGGGCATTTTGAAATAGGTTTTACCATTGCACTAGGAGCTTTCTACACCTATCCAAGTGATATCCCAAGTTCGCTGATCCATAAAATAAAAGGTCTTATTGTGGCTTCTTTTATCGTTTCGGGAGTAAATTTATTAGTTAATTTTGCCTATCCATATCCGCTTATATTTTATCCCTTTTTAGGTTTTTTATTATTTTTATGTTCAATGATCTCAGTTTACGGCCAGCGCGCTACTCTGGTTTCGTTTTCTGCTTTATTATCAATTTCTTTATCATTCGGGCATTTGCATGAAGGCTGGGAAGCGGTTCAGTATTCCGGTTTTATTTTTGTCGGTGGTATTTTATATTTGATTGTTTCCTTAATATTCCATTTTGTACAGCCTTATAAATATATAGAATTGCAAATTGCCGAAGGAATTAAGCTAACGGCAAAATACCTTAAGTTAAGAGGCGATTTATGGAGTCCCGAAGCTAATCGTGAGAAAATAATCGAAAAACAACTGGCCATACAGGTTGATCTGAATTTAATTCATGAAGATCTGCGAAAAATGCTTATTGGCAATCAAAGCGCCTCCGGGACTACAAGTCAAAACCGTAAAATGCTTTTGGTTTTTATTACCCTTGTTGAAATTCAGGAACTTGCTTTGTATACTTCGTTTGACCACAGCAAACTTCATGAAAAATTTGACAAACATCCCGAAGTTCTCAGGACGTATCAAAACGTGGCTTATAAACTGGCTTCGACTTTAAAAAAGCTTTCAAAAAATGTGCATACTATCAGCGTTTATGTTGATAAGAATGATCTCAAAAACGAACTGGACGCATTAGAATTTGCCATTTTTGATTATGAAAAAACATTAGGAAAAGAAGCCGCTGCAGAGGGTGTTTTGATGCTGACCAATATGCTAAAATATGCTAAAAATCAGGTTGGAAAAATCAAAACCATTCAGCGTGCTTTATCACTTGCCATGCAGTCCTATAAACTAAAAGATAAGGACAAAGAACTGGAAAAATTCTTAACACCGCAATATTACCCTATACGAACACTACTTGAGAATTTAAGCCTTTCATCATCGATTTTCAGGCATTCATTACGTTTAACCATTACTATATTAGTAGGTTTATTTATTGGTGAAGCACTTGATCTGCAAAATACGTACTGGATTTTACTGACCATTGTAGTAATCATGCGTCCGGGCTACGGTTTAACAAAAGAGCGATCGTATAATCGTATGTTCGGAACGGTTTTGGGCGGTTTATTAGCTTTCGGGATAGTATCTGTGGTTCAAAACCATGTTGCTTTGAGTATTTTTTCTATTGTGTGCATGCTTTTGGGTATATCTTTTACTCAGATTAACTATAAAATCAGTGCTACATTTGTAACCATGTATGTGGTTTTTATATACGGAATTTTAACGCCGAATGTGGTCGAGGTTATTCAGTTTAGAATATTGGATTCCCTGACCGGAGCGACTTTAGCTTTTATTGCTAATCAGTTTTTATGGCCGGCATGGGAATTTATCAATACCCCTATTCATCTCGAAAATTCGATCAGGGCAAACAGAAATTACTTAAAAGAAATTGCTGATTTCTATAATGCAAAAGGAGAAATTCCAACTTCGTACCGATTATCGAGAAAAAATGCTTTTGTTGAAATTGGAAATTTAATGACATCTTTTCAGCGTATGATGCAGGAACCTAAGTCAAAGCAAAAAACAATGCCTTTGGTAAATAAACTTGTGGTATTGAATCATTCGCTTTTGTCTGCCTTAGCCTCTTTGTCTACTTATATACAATCACATCAGACTACATCGGCATCAGAATCTTTTAACTATATCATCAGAACGATTTTACTAAATCTGGAACATTCTATTTCGATTTTAAGAAACGAAACCATTATTACGGATACGTTTTTTGACAAGGAAGATGTTACTTTACAGTTTGAAGAACTAAAACGTAAAAACTTTAATCGATTGGCTGCAGATGATGAACTGGACAAAGAAACACGTCAGGCCAAAATGCAGGAGGCTCAGATGGTGATCGAACAATTAATCTGGATGAGCAATCTGGCAGAAAAAATCCTGAAAATCACAAAAGAGCTAAAAACAACAAATCCAGATTAATTCATCTGGATCTGCTTATTTATAAGAGTAAAAACTCTATTATTTAATTTTTAAAACCTCTGCAGTATATTTTCTTAATTCTGCTAAAAGTTCCGGATTATCATTTAATGTTTTACCATAAGAAGGAATCATTTCTTTAAGTTTGGCTTCCCATTCCGGTGTTTTTATCTGACCGCCAAAACATCTGCCGATTAAATCAATCATGATAGCAACAGCAGTAGATGCACCCGGAGAAGCTCCTAACAAAACAGCCAAAGTTCCGTCGTGTGTACTGATTACTTCTGTTCCAAATTCAAGAACACCGCCCTCTTTTTCATCTTTTTTAATAACCTGAACACGCTGTCCGGCTCTTTCCAGTACCCAGTCTTTCGAGCGTGCCGAAGGAAGGTATTCACGAAGTGCTTTCATTCTGTCTTTTGGAGACTGACGAACCTGCTCGATTAAATATTTGGTTAAAGGAATATTATGATATCCCGCAGATAACATTGGGATTAAGTTGTTTGTTTTGATTGATAAAGGCAGGTCTAAATAAGAACCATTTTTTAAGAAACGTGTTGAGAATCCGGCGAAAGGCCCAAAAAGAAGCGCTTTTTCACCATCAATTACACGGGTATCAATATGCGGAACCGACATTGGCGGCGCACCAACACTGGCTTTTCCGTATACTTTTGCCTGATGCTTGGCAATTACCTCCGGATTTGTACATTTTAACCATTGTCCGCTTACCGGAAAACCTCCGTAACCGTGGCCTTCAGGAACATTTGCTTTTTCAAGCAAAGGCAATGATCCTCCTCCGGCACCAATAAATACAAATTTAGGGTATGCTTTACGCTTTTGTCCTGTAGAAAGATCTTTGATCTTGATTCTCCAGGATTTGTCTTCGCGTTGTCTTAATTTTTTAACTTCGTGATTGAAGAATAATTGTACGCCGTCTAATTTTTCAAGATAATTAAACATGCTTCTGGTAAGGGCGCCAAAGTTAACATCGGTACCAATTTCCATGTGTGTCGCAGCCAATTTTTCGCCTTCTTCTCTTCCTTCCATTACAAGAGGCATCCATTCTTTTAGTTTTTGAAAATCTGTACTAAAAGTCATTTCAGAAAAAATAGGATTGCTTTGAAGAATTTCAAATCTCTTTTTAAGATATTCTACATTTTTTTCTCCCCATACAAAACTCATATGAGGAACACTTTTGATAAAGTTTTCCGGCGAAGGAACTTTATTCTGCTGTACTAAATATGACCAAAACTGGCGTGATATTTCAAAAGATTCTGCAATACTGACTGCTTTTTTAGGATCAATACTTCCGTCAGGTTTCTCTGGAGTATAATTTAGCTCACAAAATGCAGAGTGTCCGGTTCCGGCATTATTCCATGCGTCTGAACTTTCGGCAGCCGCCACATCTAATCTTTCGTAAATTTCAATTTTTATATCCGGCTGCAGTTCTTTTAAGATTAAACCAAGAGTTGCACTCATAATTCCAGCTCCAATAAGCACTACATCACTACTGGAACGTATTGTATTGTCAGGCATAACAGTATTTGTTTTTAAAAGTGCAAAGGTACTTTTTTCAATCGCAAAAAAAAACTAATTTTTACATGATAAAAGTTAGAAAATCATATTTTTTTGTGAAAAAGTGAAATTAATTTGATGCAAACTTAAAAACGATTAAAAGAAAGATAATCCTGAAGCATAATAGTTGCAGAAATTTCATCGATAAGCCCTTTATTCTGGCGCTGTTTCTTACTTAGCCCACTGTCGATCATGGTTTGGAATGCCATTTTTGAAGTAAAGCGTTCATCGACTCGAATAACTTTCATATCCGGAAAAATATTTGAAAAATGCGTTACAAAACCGTTTATAACAGAAGCACTCTCAGAGGGCTGTCCATTCATTTGTTTCGGTTCGCCAATTAAAACCGCTTCTACCTTTTCTTTTGCAAAATAATCTTTTAAAAAGTCAATTAAATTATGGGTTGGAATTGTAGTTAAACCCGAAGCAATAATCTTCATTTCGTCTGTAACTGCAATTCCCGTACGTTTTTGTCCGTAATCTATAGAGAGGATTCTTGGCATTTTAAATTTTTTATCAAAGGTAACTATTTAATTTTGTCAATTTCCAAAAAAAAGGCTTGTTCTGATGCTTAATTAAGGCTGATAAATCTTAATAATTAAAAAGTTTAGAATACTTTTGTGCCGAAATTAATATTATAACCAGTGGTATTATATTTCTAACAAAAACAAAAATAACAAACCTGCCAAAACCCCCTTTTAATGGACAATTACAAAAGAAATGTCTTTCTGTTTTTAGAAAGATTTATTCTCATTTTCTTCGTTTACCAACTCACACGAATTCTGTTTTATTACCTAAATCTTGATTTATTTCACCAATTAGATTACAGAGTCTTTATAGGCGGATTTTTCTTTGATCTTGCCGCTATTACTTATATAAATATTCTGTTTGCCATAGCACATATTGTTCCCGGCAATTTTAAATATACTAAAATTTATCAGGAAACACTTCGAATTGCTTTTTATGTTGTTAATATCATTTTTATTGCAACGAATTTTATTGACATTATTTATTATCGTTTTACTAACAGGCGAAGTACATATGGCATGATTACGGCCAAAGGAATGGAACATGAAGCTTTTATCCTGATCCCTTCATTTTTAAAAGAATTTTGGTATATCGCAATTCTTTTTCTTGTCATTTGCTTTCTTTTATGGAAATTAATCCCAAAAGCTGCTAAAACTGTTGAAATTGAAAAGTTAACGCGCAGGAATTATTTAGAAATGACAGCCATTATCTCCGTTTTTATTTTGGGAGCGGTTGTGGTAATCAGAGGAGGTGTACAAGAAAAACCCATCAGAATTGTTGACGGAATTAAATTTGGAAACTTAAACAATTCCGCATTGGTTTTAAACACGCCTTTTACTATCCTAAAAACTTTTTCAAAAAAGAATGATCTTGAAAAAGCGGCTTTTTTCAATCCAAAGGAACTCAATTCTATTTACTGTCCGGTTCAGTCCATACGATCAAACGAAGCTAAAATCAAAAAAAATGTTGTCATTATTATTTTAGAAAGTTTTGGAAATGAAAATATTAATCGCGGACAAACTCCTTTTTTGGATTCACTGATTACAAAATCACACTATTTTAAAAATGCATTTGCTAACGGAAAAGTTTCTATTGATGCTGTTCCTTCCGTTATTTCAAGTATTCCAAGTTTAATGAACAGTCCGTTTATTACTTCCAGTTTCTCATTAAACAGAACACAGAGCCTTCCTCATATGCTGAAAAAAGAAAACTACCATACTTCTTTTTTTCATGGCGCATTTAACGGAAGCCAAAACTTTGACCAATATTGCAAATCTGCAGAATTCGACGAATACTATGGAAAAGACGAATATACAGGTAAAGAAGCTTTTGATGGGCGCTGGGGAATTTTCGATGATGAATTTATGCAATTCTATGCTTCAAAATTAAACTCATTCAGACAACCTTTTTTCAGTACAATATTTACTATTTCCTCGCACAATCCTTATATCATTCCGGATAAATACAAAGGTAAATTCCCTAAGGGTGAAACTGTAATTCAGGAAAGTATTGCTTATACTGATTTTGCATTGCGTAATTTTTTCAAAACTATTCAAAAAGAAGACTGGTACAAAAATACCTTGTTTGTTATTACGGCTGATCATACATCATCCAGCGGCAATAAAGCTATTGACCAGACAAGTCTGGGTAAATTCAGGATTCCGATTTTATTCTTCGATCCTTCGGTGCCCGACTTTAAAGGAGTTGACGAGAGAATTTTTCAGCAGGTTGATATAATGCCAAGCGTTCTGGATTATTTGCATATTAATACCGATGTGGTCAGCTTTGGAAAAAGTTATAAATCAAAACAAAATTTTGCAGTTCATTATCTGCAGGGAACGTATTACTACATTAATAATGACTACTATATGGCTTTTGCTAATAATGAAGCTATTGGTTTTTATAACTGGAAAAAAGATCCATTGCTAAAACACAATCTGATGCACACAGAAACTAAGCTGGTCAAAGAATCCGAAAAATTCTTAAAAGCTTACATTCAGTCTTTCAATAATCGTGTGTTAGATAATGAATTAAGTATCTAAAATCAAAAGCCCGCTTTGAAAATTTCAAAGCGGGCTTATATTTTAAAAAAGAATAACTGTTTTTATCGGCTGAATAATCGGCTGAAAAAACCTCTCTGTTCTTCTTCCTCTTCTTCCTGTTCGTAATTTGCAAATTTTGCATGTGCTTTTTCATGCTCAAAAATAAGCTCTTTAATATATTCAACATACGTTCTCTTTTTTTCTTCCAGAAAACCTATTAAATATTTCTCGCTGAATTCAACACCGCTTGCCGCTTCAATTTGAAGTAATTTTTTGTACAAAGGCTCAATATGCATTGTAATCACTTCCTGAGGTACAGATTGTCTTCTTGCAAAATAGTTTACAATAACACCGTTTTCATCTCTCGCAATGTCAAAATCTGTAATAACCCAGTAATACCTGCCTGTTTTAGCCAGGTTTTTTACAATAGCGTGAAAGTTTTTTCCGTTTTTAAGATTTTCCCAAAGCACTTTAAAAATAACCTTCGGCATATCCGGATGGCGAATAATATTGTGCGGCTGTCCCATTAATTCGTAATCTTCATAGCCACAAACGTCAACAAAAACTTCATTGGCATATTCAATAATACCATAAGCATTTGTTTTACTCATAATTACTTGTGATTTGTCCCATGCAACTTCTTTGTCAATAACTGTAACTGGAGTTCTAGGTTGATTTTCTTGATTCATGTGTCGATTATATTAATGTTTTTTCAATTCTAGCTCGTTTAGAATTAATCCGACAAAATTAGACAGAACAAAAAGTCACAAACCTGACTTTTATCATATTCTGATACAAAAAAAACTTTTAAAGGCAGTGTTGTAATTTTTAAAGTATATTGAAAAAATAAATTTCCCAAAATAAAAACAAAAAGTTAAATCTGTAACATTATCCAGTCTTTTAACCTTTTTGCTTTTCTTTAAATACGTTATCTTTGCCAAAAATTAAACTTATGAATTCTTTACAGACTATAATTGAACAAGCTTGGGAAAACAGAGCTTTATTACAAGAAACAGCTACAACGAATGCTATTAGAGAAGTTATCGAATTGGTAGACGCAGGAAAATTGCGTGTTGCAGAACCTGTTGGCGACAAATGGCAGGTTAACGAATGGGTTAAAAAAGCCGTTGTAATGTATTTCCCAATTCAAAAAATGGAAACATGGGAATCCGGTATTTTTGAATACCACGATAAAATGTTACTTAAAAAAGGTTATGCTGAAAAAGGAATTCGTGTAGTACCAAATGCTGTAGCCCGTTATGGAGCTTATATATCAAGCGGTGTAATCTTAATGCCAAGTTATGTAAATATTGGTGCTTATGTAGACGAAGGAACTATGGTTGACACCTGGGCAACTGTAGGAAGCTGTGCTCAAATTGGTAAAAATGTTCACTTAAGCGGCGGTGTTGGTATTGGCGGGGTTTTAGAGCCATTGCAGGCAGCTCCTGTAATTATCGAAGACGGTGCTTTTATTGGTTCACGTTGTATTGTAGTAGAAGGTGTTCACGTTGGTAAAGAAGCTGTTCTTGGCGCTAACGTTTGTCTTACGGCTTCAACAAAAATTATCGATGTAACAGGCGACGAACCGGTTGAAATGAAAGGCTATGTACCTGCTCGTTCTGTGGTTATACCAGGAAGTTACACTAAGAAATTTGCTGCCGGAGAATACCAGGTTCCATGCGCATTAATCATTGGAACCCGCAAACCATCAACAGATTTGAAAACTTCTTTAAACAATGCGCTTCGTGAATACGATGTTGCAGTGTAATTAAAAAATCATAAAACTCCTGTTTTCACAGGAGTTTTTTTTTACAGTATCTTCAACTGAAAATAAATCTTATTTTACTACAAAATTACCATTCAGAGAATATTTTTTATTTAAAATAAAACCACATTTGGCGCTTCATAAAAAACACTGAAATGCCTAAATTAAAACTATCTGTAATTATTCTTACCTACAATGAAGAAAATTACATCGCCGATGCAATAAGGTCTGTTGCATTTGCAGACGAAATCATTGTATTAGACTCTTATAGTACAGACCGAACCCCGGAAATTGTTTCTGCTTTTAATGCAAAACTGATCTATCGCAAATTTGATAATTACAGTAATCAAAGAAATCATGCTATTCAATCAGCATCGGGGGAATGGATACTATTTTTAGATGCAGACGAAAGAGTCTCTACAGAACTAAAAGATGAAATAGTAAAAAGCATCAATTCTCATGAACATGATGCCTACAAAATATGGTTCCCTCATTTTTTTATGGGACGTTTTCTATTTCACTACACAGACAAAGTAACCCGGCTTATAAAAAACAATAATATACATTTTGAAAATGAGGTTCATGAAAAACTGATTTTGAAATCGAAGCCTGGACTGTTAAAAAATCATATGATTCATTATACCTATAAAGGACTCTTTAATTTTATAAGCAAAAAGGATAAATATGCTTGGTTTCAAGCAAAAATGTCAGTAAAAAAAGGTAAAAAAGCGACTCTTTTTCTATTATTTTTCAAACCCTTTTACAGATTCTTTCATACTTATTTTATAAAAAGAGTATTTCTTGACGGTGTTCCTGGTCTTGCTGCCGCCGCAATTGATGCTTATGGTGTTTTTTCTCGATATGCTAAAATAATCTTGCTAAAAAAGGAACTAGAATAATTTTACTTTCTCAAATTCTATTCTATTTTTTCTAATTAAACTTTATTAGTAATCGCAAAGCATAATCAAACAGATTTCGTGTTACATCATCAAATGTCAAAATGATACTTTTTTAGGTTAACTAACTATTCTTTCTAGTTCAGAAAAATGAAAGGTTTTAAAATTATTGTCCTTCAATTTTTTTTCAAGATTTTGAACTTGAAATCTTAATTTATTTACAATTTGATTCTTTCTCACAAATAGTATGGTACATAAGAAAAGGAAGCCTGCTTATTATATTTTTTAAAAATTTTTCTTACAAAATAAGAATTTTAATATTACTTTTGCACAAAAAAAGAAGATGAAACGCTATAAAGTAAGTATTGTAGTTAATATAACTGGCGATAATGAAGAAGAAATAAATCAAAATCTTAACAACCTATCATTTGCTGACGAAATAATTGTAATTACTAAAAATCCGGGAAACTTAAAAACAGAATCAATTACTCTTTTTCTCATTTACGCCAGTCATGAATTAGAAAAAGCACAACAAGAAGCAATTAGACTTGCGCAAAATGACTGGATAATGTTAGTTGATTCAAATCACTTTATAACTGATGACCTTAAGGAAGAAATTATACAAAAAATAAGCAGACAAAATTATATTAACTCTTTTTATGCTAAGGAAATTTTATTTTTCTTTGGCAAATCAATACAATTTGGAGCATTTTTTAATAAGAGAAAAATGTTTCTTTTAGATCGAAGCAGGTATTGTTTTGAAGAAAAAAAAACGATGTCAAATTTTTTATCTAATAAGTCTGCAACACTAAAAAGTAAAATAAATCTAAATTCGTACTCAAACTTTGACGATTACAATTGTAAATTAAACGAAATTAGAAAAGAAGAAGCCTTACTATTATTTAAGCAAAATATCAAACCTAATTTCTATCACTTTCTTTTTAAACCATTTTTTAGTTTTATAAACCAATATTTCTTAAAACTTGGTCTTGTTGATGGTCGAGAAGGATTTATACTTGCCTATATAAATTCTTTTTCAATTCTAAAAAGATACCTTGTTTTATGGCTTCTATATAAAGATATGGACTAACTATTGCACAGATTAAAAAAACAAACACCATTTTAAAATCAATTTTATTGCAAATAAAAACCTGTATCATAAAAAATAAAAAAAACTGTTTCATAATACAAAATAATCATAGTAGAATTATTTCATTATCGTCTTGCTTTTTTCTTAGATCAAATTTATAAAATCAAAAATCTTGTATAAACTCATTCTTTCATTCTTTTAAAATTCCTTTATAAAATAACAGGAATTTGGATTTTTTTGCTTCATTTGCAAACTTATTACAACACTACATAAATGAAGATACTTGTAATCCAACAAAAAATGATAGGAGATGTTTTGATTAGCAGTATTATATGCAATAATTTGCGTACCGCTTATCCAGATGCCCAAATTGATTATTTGGTTTACGCTTCGACCACTCCGGTTTTAGAAGGAAACCCAAATATTGACAACATCATTTTATTTGAAGAAAGACATCGTAAAAGCAAAAAAGAGTTATTAAATCTTGGTTTTCAGATTCGAAATGAAAAATACGATATTTTAATCGATGCTTACTCGAAATTAGAAAGCTGGATTCTGGTATTTTTAAGCAATGCCAAAAGAAAAATATCATACAAAAAACCGGGCAGAAATTTTCTTTACACTAATAATGTTCCTTTTGAACCTTTTCCTAAAACCAATTTAGGTTTAGCTATTGAAAGACGTCTTTCGTTATTAGAACCTTTAGATTTAAAAATAAACATCGATCCTATTCCTAAGTTATTTATTTCTGAAAAAGAAAATCACGATGCATTGGCTTTATTTGAAAAACATCAGGTTCGAAAAGACAGGAAAACTATAATGATCAGCCTTTTAGGAAGTGAGAAACTAAAAACATATCCTTTAGGATTTATGTCCAAAGTTGTTGATTATATTGCTGATAATGCCGATGTAAATATCCTTTTTAATTATTTCCCTAAACAATTAGAAGATGCTAAAGCCGTTCTTAATGCGTGCAAACCTTCAACACAGCAAAAGATTTATTTTGATCTATTAGGCAGTGATTTACGTTCTTTTATTGCTATTATGAATCAGTGCGACGTAATTATAGGAAACGACGGTGGTGCCATAAATATGGCGAAGGCATTAGAGAAACCTTCGTTTATAATTTTTTCTCCTTGGATCGAAAAGAAAATCTGGGCTACTTTTGAAGATGGCATTCATCATCTTTCTGTACATTTAAAGGATTACCGTTCGGATTTATTTGCTAATAAATCCGAAAAAATGCTGAAGAAAGAATCTTTGTCTTTGTATCAGGAATTTAAACCTGAGTATTTTGAAAATCAAATTAAATCATTTCTGGAAAAAAATATAAACTAAAAATGATTTCTTCTTCTCAAAACCAACTTTTATCGGCTTTACTTATTACGTATAACGAAGAATCAAATATTAATGCGGTTCTGGATAATCTGGCTTTCGCCGATGAAATAATTATTGTCGATTCTTTCAGCTCCGACAAAACTTTTGAGATTGCTTCGACTTACAAAAATGTAAAAATTGTACAACGTGCTTTTGATAATTTTGCTCTTCAGCGCAATTACACTATCAATTTAGCTTCAAACCCGTGGATTCTTTTTATTGATGCCGATGAAAGGGTTACACCGGAGCTTTTACAGGAAATAAAAACGGTAATTCAACAAAAAAAAAGCGCATCGGCTTATTTTATGTACCGGGATTTTATTTTTGAAAACAAAAAACTGCGTTACAGCGGCTGGCAGACAGATAAAATTATTCGTCTTTTTAAGAAAGAAGACGCCAGTTACAACCTGAATAAAATTGTACATGAAAAGTTAATTGTAAAAGGAGAAATTAAAACCTTAAAAAACAGGCTTACACATTATTCGTATTCTAATTACGAAGATTATAAAAGAAAAATGATCTTCTACGGAAGATTAAAGGCACAGGAAGAACTGGTAAAAAACACCAAGCCTAACTTTTTTCATTTCCTGATCAGACCGGCTTATCAGTTTCTGAACCAGTATATTCTGCGTTTTGGATTTTTAGACGGAAAAAAAGGCATTATTATCTGTTATCTAAATGCCCTGAGTGTTGCAGAACGTTTTAACGAATTAAAAAAAATCAGATCAGGGAATTAAGATTTCCAGAATTTCAGTTTTTTCTTTAATCGTTTCTTTCTGGCAAATTCTTCCTGAAAATTAACAGTTGCCTGCCACATTTTTTCAAAAATCTCTTCCTCAGATTTAACAGTATAAAACTTTGAATATTCATTACTCATCGTTTTAATCATTTCCTGTTTGGGCGTTAATCGGCTGAAATTAACCATACGCTGTTCAAAACTCATATCAGCATGAAAATTCATTCGGTTTAAATCAACCAGAAAGAAATCATATTTATCGTCCTGAACTTTTTTAATTAAAGTATTTCCGGGAGAATGATCTAAGAACTCCACACCTTTTTCGTGCAGATCAAAAGTAAATTTGGTGAATTGTCTCAGTATATTTTCATTGTCCGGATATTCCGGAATTTCAACCAGTTCTCTGTAAGTAAGTTCAGTTATCAAATGCTCGCTGGCATAATAACTGTCCTTTAAACCTATAAAATTAAAGTTTTCAAGATACGCAATGGGCTGCGGGGTTCCAATACCTTTTTCTAACAAAATAGTCGCGTATTCAAACGAGCGTCTGGCTTTGGATTTTCTGAAATATTTATAAGCAACTTTGTTTACAATGTTCGGAATTTTGAACGATTTTATATTAATCGTCTTCTCATTCAGTGTAAATAATTTAATTTTATTTCGATCGCCATTCCCAAACAAATTTCCTGAATTATTAAAATTTTTAATCGTATCCAGAATAGATTCTGTACTGGTTTCAAAAACGGGATTTACTTTAAAATTCATTAGTATATTTTTATTAACCACAAAAATACATATACAATCTAACACTTCAAATTAATATTGTATTTTCGTAAAAAAAAAGGATGTCACAAGAAAAGACTGTGTTTCTAGAAACTCATAATATAAACAACAGAGCTACCGGTTTAGGGACTTTCAATTATGAATTAATCAAAGGATTATCTCAATTAGAATTTGAAAACCTGAAATTAACATTAAATGCTACTGATACAAAACTTCTTGAAAGTGAATTTGGCAGCATATTCAATTACAATAAATACAGTAACTTATCGAGAATGAAATTTTTCAGAATCCGTAAAAAGTACGATTTGTGGCATTCTGTAAATCAAAATATAAAAGTTGAACCTTTTTCTACAACCAAATATCTACTAACTATTCATGATGTGAATTTTGCTGAAGAAATATCTTCTGATCACAATCATAAGAAAAACAAGCTTTTTATAGAAAAACTAAACAAAGCGACTGCAATTACCTATATATCTGAATTTGCAAAAAAACAAACGCATCAGTACTTTAATGTTCCTAACGTTCCTGAGCATGTTATATACAACGGAAATCCGATCACTGAAATACTTGATACGTCTTCATATACAGCAAATGTCCCGGTTGATAAACCATTTTTTTATACTATTGGTGATTTTATAGAAAGAAAAAATTATGAAGCTATTATTACTATGATGAAGTTAATAAAAGATCATAATTTGATTATTTCAGGTAATAATGATAAGAAATACGGAGAAAAAATAAAGCAGTTAATCAGCGATAACAGTTTATCAAATCAGGTTTTTTTAACCGGAAAAGTGACAGATCAGGGCAAGCAGTTTTTCATGAAAAACTGTACTGCATTTCTTTTTCCTTCAATTAGAGAAGGATTTGGATTACCGCCTATCGAAGCAATGAGTTTTGGTAAACCAACGTTTTTGTCTGACAAAACTTCGCTGCCGGAAATTGGAGGAAACGCCGCAAAATACTGGTCTGATTTTGATCCTGAGTATATGAAAACCATATTGTTTGACGGACTAAACAGTTTTGAAAACAATAAAGCAGAAAATGAATTGCTTTTTAAACAAAGAGCCGCGAGTTTTAACTGGAAAACTGCTGCTTCTGAATACTTAAAAGTCTATAATGAGATTTTAGTATAGTATTATAAATCAATCAACCCCGCTTAACAGATTGAATTATTAAAACTACAAGTCACCAATTATGAATATAACCCTTATAAGTTTAGATAATCTGGGACTTAACGAATATATTTCGTCAAGTCTTATAAAACAAGGACATATTGTACGTCATATAAATTTTAGAGATTACAAATACGAATACCCTTCTTTTTTTCACAGAATTTATAATTTTATTTTGAAAGCTTTTTTCAAGAAAAATTTAAAAACCCAGCATCATGGAAAAGAAATACTAAAGGAATTACAAAAGAACGATCAAATTCAGGATATAATTCTAACTATAAAAGGTGATTTTATTGATCCTCAAAGCATTGCAAAATTTAAAAACTATACTAAAAAATCGATAGGTTTTTTTAATGACAATATATATCGCTGTCCAAAAATCAAAAGAGTTATATCTGGTTTTGATGAAGCTTATTCTTTTGAAAGAGAGGACTGTGAAAATTTCAAGTTAAATTTTGCTCCAAATTGGATTTATACTAAAAATACTTCTTCGCGTAGTGAAATTACTTCAGAATTTGGCGTTTTCAATATTAGCACAATCGACAAAAGACTTTCAATATTAATTCGAATAGCAAGGGAATTAAAATCTAAAAAAATAAATTTCAAGTTTATCGTTTACGATAAAAGCAATAAACACAAAACAGGAGATGACGGCATTACGTATATTAATAAACACATGCCTTTGCATGAAGTTAATGAATATACAGATCGTTCAAATGTATTATTAGATATTCACAGAAAAGGCCAGTATGGTTTAACTTTTAGAATTTTTGAAAGTCTGGGATTAGAAAAAAAGCTCATTACTACTAATCCTGACATAAAAAACTATGACTTCTACAATCCGAATAATATTCTTGTAGTTGACGAAAACAATCCTTTTATACCAGCTTCTTTTTTTGAAAATAAATATGAAAAAATCCCTGATTCGATTTATAAAAAGTATACTGTAGAGGGCTGGATAGAAAATGTAATTTTCAACAATCTAAACAATTAAAACATCTCAATTATATAAATAAAAAAACTGCAAGTTTCGATTAGAAAATTGCAGCTGGAGTTATTTAAAAGTTTATAATCAAATCCTGAAATAAACTATTTTTTCGTTAAATATTTGAACCATTGCCCAAAGTTTTTCTTCCAGATATAGAAATCTGAAGGAAATACATTTTTAAAGTCTAGATTTTCACCTATTTCCGTAAAAGTTGTCCCTTTAACAAACGCCAGTTTTTTCCATTTTTCCGGTTCTATGTAAAAGAAGTTTCGCATACTTTTATAGTTGCTTTCATTTACCGTCTCCCACTTTTGCAAAAATTCTTGTTTGTTGATGTCTGTATCATGTCCCCAGTTATTAAACTTCATTTCAAGTTCTTCTTTGGTTCTTGAAATACATTCATGAAGGACTAAACCTTTATAATAGATAATTCTTTTACGGGTCTGTCTTCCAACTTTATAACTTGGATAATTGGTAGCTACCATTATTTTTGTAGGCTTTTCTACATACAAAATACCACCGTCTACCCTTTTGTACATATTAATCAGGTAAGGCGAAATCTGGATCTGTTTTTTTTCAGGATTATTCAGATAATGGTTTTTAGATTTTAAATACTTAACAAATCCTTTAAAATCCAAAAAGTATTCATCGGCATCAAGCTGAATAAGCCAGTTACCAATCCCCATTCTTTCTGCCAGTATTTTTCTTTCTTGAACCTCACACTGCATACTTGTTAATTCAGGATGGTAAAAGTTTTCTTCGACAAGCTGTATTTTAGAATCAACATCTATTGATTTTAACCAATCGAAAAACTCATTTTGTATAACAAAAGTTTCCCCTTTCCAGGTTTTTCTTTCTTTATCAATTGCTAAAAAAATCGAATCAGAATCTCTATATATTTGAGGAATAGCTATTTTCAACAATTCATAATCATAAGACACCAAAAATCCAACCTGAATTCGTTTCATTTATTTTGTTTTATTAGGGCAAAGATAATAACATTCGGACATTATCAATGAAAATTACATTTTATTTTTTAAGATAATTTTAACTTAAATATTATCTTTGTCATGTTAAAACAAAAATCATGCTAGAACCTGAAATTTCAGTAATAATGCCCGTTTTTAATGCTTCTTCTTTTTTAAAAGAGAGTATTGAAAGTATTTTAAACCAAACTTTTTCAAATTTTGAGCTCATCATTTTAAACGATAAATCCACAGATTCAAGTTTAGATATTATAAAAGAATTACAAGCTAAAGACAGCCGAATTATAGTAATTGACAAAGCTCAGAATGTTGGTCCGGCAAATCTTAGGAATGAAGGTTTTAACGCTTCAAAAGGACAATATATTGCCTTAATGGACGCTGATGATATTGCATTACCTGCCCGTTTTGAAAAACAGCTGGATTTTTTAAAGAACAACCCCGAGGTTGGCGTATGCGGCACCGGGTTTACTTTTTTTGGCGCCGAAAGCAAAACTATTAAACACAGTGAGCATCATGATGCGATAAAAGTTTCCTTTTTACACAGCTGTAACATTGGAAACCCAACCGTAATGCTGAAAAAAGAGGTTTTAGGCGATTTCAAATTTGAAAATGAATATGTTCCGGTTGAAGATTATGATTTATGGAGCAGACTTCTGGCGAAAACAAAATTCTACAACATACCGGAATCTCTTTTAAATTACAGGCAGCATACCTGTAACATCAGCAAAACGAAAATTGAAAACGTAAACCGATCTGTAAGAAAGGTTAAAATAAATCAGTTAAAGAAATTAGGAATCGATCCATCTGAGCCAAATATTGATTTTTACCTGAATGCAGTTTCTTTGCGTAAAAAGCTTTCAGCAGAAGATATTATTGAAACTATAAAAGCTTCGAAGCATATTCTTTCGCAAAATGAAAAAATCGGTTATTTCAATCAGCAAATACTAACGAATCATATCAATAAAGTATTGGTTCGCTCTATTCGAAATGCGGGTAATTACAACCTCTCTTTTTATCGATATTTACAAAAAAATGAAAGTACATTGTTCAGAAGAATCAATGTACTTGACAGAATCATTTTGTTTTTTAAATCTCTGGCGTCAAAATAACTCAGGATCACATACAGGATTTTATATATCGCCACAGATATTTAATTTTTAAAGACAAAGAGGCTTTATCGAGAAATTCGGCAACAGCCTTTTTGGGTTCTTCATCGTTTTTAAATTCTTCACTTCTGCGTAGTTTTAAAGCCTCAAAAGCCGAAGCTTTTAATAATGAAGCTATCACTTTTTTAATATTATTTGTTCTGGCCTGCGGGATGTTTTCAAAAATTTCTTTAATATTTAAATACGACGAATAACGCTGAAAAAACAAGGCTTTTAAGGAGTAAATACCTCCCTGATGCCATCTGTAAACGCCTCCCTGAAAATTCATAAAAGCACCTTTTCCATTAGTTAGAGCAAGCGAATAAAGTGTATTGTCTTTAAAATGAGCATAGTCTTTGAATTTTGAAAAATCTACCGACTCTTTTCTAAAAACACTGGTTAATGTATAAGTGCAATAGGGATTAAAAATAGTATTAAAATCAACGGTATAAACAGAGGATAACGTTTCTTTAAAATCAGTAGCTTCCAGTTCACTTCCTTTTTTTATTAAATAGTCTGTCCAGGTTATTACATATTGACTGTTATTCTCTAAAAAATCTACCTGTTTCTGCAGTTTCTGTTTATCTATCCAATAATCATCACCTTCGCATAATGCAATATATTTTCCTCTTGAGATTGGAAAAGTAATCTCGCTCCAAATATTCACTTTTTGTGAGTATTGATTTTCTTTCTGCAGGATTGGTTTTATAATTAAAGGATATTTATCTGCATATTCCTGAATTACTGCTGCAGTATTATCATTTGATGCATCATCATGAACAATAATTTCAAAAGAAAAATTAGTTTCCTGAATTAAAAAGCCCTTCAAAGTTTCACCTATAAAGTCTCCATGATTAAAGGTAGTGCAGATTATGCTTACTAAAGGCTGGCTCTCATTATTAATCCAATTTGAAACAATTTTATTTTGATCTTTCATTAATAGATAGTATTTGTAATTAAGGCTATAGTTTGATTTGGAAGTCTGTTTTATTGCAAAACCTTTAATAGAATAACTATTTTAAAATTCTATTTTTTTTGCAGGTACGCCAAAAACAGTTGTATTCTCTTTTACATTTTTAATAACCAAACTTGACGCTCCAACTGTTGCTCCTTTTCTAACAGTCACATGAGGAAGGACTGTTGCTCTGGTATTTAATGTAACTTCTTCTTCCAGAATTACAAATCCTCCCGTAAAACTATACGAACTTAAATGAGACCACTTGCAAATTTTAGTATCATGTCCCAATCCAACATATCCTTGTATGGTAACAAAATCTTCTATTACACAGTCATTACTTATATTTGAATACATAAAAACCAGTAAGCCTTTACCAGTAATTGCATTTGTATTTAAATTTGTTGAAGGATGAATTAGATTTATAAACTTTCCTCCTTTTGCTAAAATCAATTCTGCATAATATTTTTTCCATTTTACGGTTCCCAGTGCACAAACAAAAATATCATCTTCCTGAATTTCATAATCTTCTACAGAACCTACTATTTTTGGATAATTTTCAAACCCTTCCAAGGCGTCTGATTTATCATCTAAAAAACCCTTTATAATATACTCAATATTAAAACCTGCGCACTGCAAAGCCAGATCGTAAACTTCACGTCCAAACCCCCTAGCTCCAATTATTATTAAATTTTTCATTAATTACCAATGATTAAATTACAAGCCCCCCAAGAATATCCCACACCAAAACCTGCTAATACAACATTTTTCGCTTCGTTAAATTTCGCCTGTTTCTGGGCTTCATATATTGCTATAGGAATCGTTGATGAAACAGTATTTCCGCAATGTTCCATTGCTATAAAAAACTTATCTTCAGGAATTTTTATTTTCTTTCTTAAATGGTTCAGCATATATTTATTTGCCTGATGAAAGATAAATAAATCAATATCATCTTTTGATAAATCTGACTTTTCTAAAATAGATTCAGTCAATTTAGGAACAAATTCTCCTGTGAAGTTGAAAATTTCAGTTCCGTTCATAAATAGATTCTTATCGTTTCTTATGTTTCCAAATTCATCCTCAATATCTTCATTTTCTGAAACTGGATAACGCATACCGCCTTGTTTTACAATCAGATTCTCTGCACCTTTTCCATCTGTACCAAAAACAAATTTCTCAATAGAACAAAAACCATTCTCACTGGAAATTAAAGTTGCCGCCGAGGCATCTCCAAAAATAGTTTTGTTGCTCTTGTCTTTTGGATGAATGAATTTAGAATAAGTTTCAGCAGTAATCAACAAAACGTTTTGGGCCATTGAGCCCGCAATTAATCCTTTTGCCAAACTCAATCCATAAACAAAACCTGAACAGCCTAAATTAAAGTCCAGAGCGCCAATAGAAGTTTTCAAACCTAACTTTTCCTGAATAATACAGGCTGTTGTTGGTAAAAAATAATCAGGGCTCTGAGTACAGAACAATAAAAAATCTATACTGGATTTATCAATATTATGCTCTTTAAATAATTTTTCTGCCGCTTTCACAGCCATATCCGATGAGAATTCATCAGCCGCACTAATATGACGAGAATTAATACCTGTTTTGGAACTGATTTTTTCAATATCCCATTCCGGGAAATCTTTATTAATCAAATCATTTGACAAAATTGCCTCAGGAAGATAATATGAGACAGCTTTAATATACGCTTTCATTTCTTGTTATATTGTTGAAGTTCTGCCGCCGTCTAAGACTATATTTTGCCCCGTGATCCAGCTTCCAGCTTCTGATAATAAAAAAACAATAGGATTTGCAACTTGAATTGGATCTCCATATCCTAATGGATATTTTTTTTCATCTTCCTGAATTACTTCTAATGATAAATTTTCGATAGATTTTGAAGTTATTTCTGTTTTAACCATACCTGGCGATACACAATTTACACGTATTTTATTTGATGCAAATTCATTTGCCCAAACTTTTGATATGGCGATCAATGCTCCTTTACTGGCAGCATAAATCCCGTTTCCTTTCATACCAAATAATCCGGCAACTGAAGAAACCAGAACAATAGAACTTCCTTTATTAATTTTTTTCTTTTTAAAAATTAAATTAACCAAATAAGCAATTGAATCAAAATTTATACTTCTCATATCATTCATTAACTCCTCTGAATAAAATTTTACAGGAGCAAGTGAGACTATACCTGCCGAATGAACAATTCCGTCAATATTTTCAATTTGATCAACAATAGCTTTGATATCTTCCATTTTAGATAAATCTGCTGCTATAAAAGTATTTCCACTTCCGCATTCTTCAACTAAGTTTTCAAGAAAATCTTTTCGTCTCGCTACTGCTATAAAAGATCCGCCTTGTCTGGCAATTGCCAGGCAAGTTTCGTAACCAATACCTGACGATGCTCCGGTTACCAATATTTTTTTTCCTGATAAATCAAATGGATTCATTTTTCTTACTTTAATTCTTCTTTACTGTTTAAAAACTCATAGTATTTTAAAATTCTAAATTCCTCTTCTCCAAATATTGGGGAATGATCTTTAAAATTTACCAGATTTGACTGAATGTTTTCAATTATCTTTTTATCTTCATTTAAAACTAAATCCAGAGATTCATTAGAGCTATTATTAATAAAGTCAATAATATTTTGTTCTGATTCGTTTAATTCTCTCTCAAATTTTGAAGAAAAATAACGTACTCTTAAATTAGTCTTAGAAGGAGATTCAGGCAGCATAAATCCAAGATAAAATCCTTTTCCTTCGACCGAACTTACAAATGCATTTGGATAAATATGAAAATGAAGATAACCCTGTGTTTTAAAAGTTCTGTCTGTTAAAGATTTTTCAATAATTTTATTTGCCTTAACACCATCTGCTTTTGGAAACTCGCACCAGCTGTGGGCATTAAAAAAATCAAATTTTTCAGGTGCAGCTGAACCAAATCCCATTTTTGCGAATGAATTTTCATGAACAGCTGTACAATGATAGCATTCTAAAACATTTTCAACTAAAAGTTTCCAGTTTACTTTATGTTCAATCGAGTAATCAATTGTTTTTGTCCCAAAATGTCTGCTTATTTCTTCTAAGGGCTGATAAATATTTCCTAGATATTCTTTCAGAGTTTGATTAAAATCTTTGTTAAGTTTTAAAAAAATAAAGTCTCCGCATTCAGCCACTTCATATTCTTTTAATTTCAGTTCGTTTATTTGATCTCTTTCAAATGAATTACGACACATTAAACCTACTACATTCCCTTTTTTTCCGTACTTCCAGTTATGATATAAACAAGATGAGACCCTGTTTCCAAATGATTCTTCATGAATAGTATTGAATCTGTGGAGACAAACATTTTGAAAAGATTTAATAGTACCGTTAAAATTTTGAATGAAAATTTTATTGTCAAAATATTCAAAAGCTACAAAATCATTATTGTTTACTAACTCATTTTTGTGAGCTGCCAGAATCCATGACTCATTTATAAATAAAGATTTTTCTTTTTGATAAACCTCTTCATCTATATATCTTAAATTTTTTATCATATTTCTATTAAATCAGAAATCATCACATTATCAAGTGTTATCTTAGCTGTTCCCCATGACAAACCTACTCCAAAACCACAAACAATCAAATTCTGAACTTTATTTTGTAACGCACTTTGTAATTGAGTCACAATGGTTAAAGGAATTGTTGCTGAGGAAGTATTTCCAAATTCTTTTAAAGAGTATGGCACTTTCTCAATTGGTAATTTCAATTTTTTTACGATCATTTTATTCATCATTAAATTTGCCTGATGAAAAACAAAGTGATCTATATTATTTTTATCAATTTCAAAAGTATCTATAAGTTTATTTACTGTTTTAGGAGCCTGAGAAATCCCAAATCCAAAAACATCCATTCCGTCCAGAATAAGCTGACATCCATTTCTCTCTATTCCCGGAGAAATGGTTTGATATACTAAAGAATCTGCATTAACTCTATTTCTTGATCCCCCGTCATTTACAATTATGGCTTTGTAACCTGAACCATCTGTACCTAAATCAAATAAGATACTTTCAGCTTTTTCATCAAATTCAAATGCAGTTGCGCTTCCGCCGTCTCCAAATAGAGGAACAGTGCTTTTGTCTGTTTTTGAAAGTAATTTACTGCTGGTGTCTCCCGCTAAAAGCAATCCTTTTTTTAATCCGCAAGCCTTCATCATTCCTGCAATAATGGATAAACCATAAACATATCCAGAACAGCCCAGCGGTACATCAAAAGCAATACAATTTGTAGATAACCCTAATCTGTCCTGAAGTATTGCCGCTGAAACGGGCAGGATGTAATCTGCGGTCTGAGAAACAAAAACCAAAATTTCTATTTCTTCTTTATTCCAGCTTAAATCATTGACTAATTTTTCAGCAGCCTCACAGCATAGATCAGATGTGCAAACCTTGTTTGTTACTATTCGTCGTTCTTCAACACCTGTAACTTCGATGAATTTCTGAATTTCTTCTTCTGTCAATATATCCAAATCAATATTGCGTTCCGTATTTTTGGGAACACAACAAGAGATCCCTCTTATAGCAACATTATTTAGCGAAAAAGCAGCCATTTAGTTACGCTTTACTTTTAATTATTTCAAAAATATCGTTTAATGAATTTGAAGATTTAATATCATCTCCTGTCAATTTCACTGAGTATTCCTCGTCAGCCATTGCTATCAAAGACAATGCTGTTAATGAATTCCATTCGTCTAAATCTCTAAAAACAGTATCATGTTTAATTAATGCAATATCTGTATCATCTAAAAGATCCGCAAAATTTTGCAAAAAAGTGTTGATTTCCATAGTATTCTTAAATTTATTTGTATTTATTAATTTATTGATTGTGTGTTGAATCAGCAGAAATAACTTAATTTCATTTACTCTCAAACCTAAAACACTGTCTGTCAATTACGTTTCATAACATCACAAGTGCTTAAATCGTTATAATAGCAGCTAATGGTTTATATTAAGCTTTCTTTTCCTAATTTTACCGCACAAATATAACAATAGTTTGCCCTTAAAGATAAATAAACCTTCTAAATCTCGAATTAAAATGATCAATGTAACCAAAACATTTTTACCCCCGCAAGAAGAATACAATTCTTATGTAAAACGTGCCTGGGACAAAATTTGGCTTACAAACAGAGGCGAACTTACTATTGAACTGGAAGACAAACTAAAAAGCTTTCTGAATGTTTCGCACCTTACTATAACTAATAACGGTACAATCCCTCTGCAAATTGCATTGAAATTATTTGGCAAAGGAGGCGAAATCATTACAACCCCATTTTCGTATGTAGCTACTTCGGCCGCAATTGTATGGGAAAATTGCACACCTGTTTTTACAGACATACATCCGGAATATTTAACGATTGATGAAACTAAAATAGAAGAAGCTATAACCTCAAAAACAACTGCTATCCTGGCAACTCACGTTTTTGGGAATCCTTGTCATTTAAACGAAATTGAGAAAATCGCCAAGAAACACAATTTAAAAGTAATTTATGACGCAGCACATTGTTTTGGTGTAAAATACAATAAACAATCTGTATTTAATTTTGGCGATGTAAGCACCTGCAGTTTTCACGCTACTAAAATATTCCATACCGGAGAAGGCGGTGCCATGTTCTGTAATAATGATGAAATACATCATCAATTATATTACAGTCATAATTTTGGACACAACGGTCCTTTGGCCTTTCATGGTCTCGGAATCAACGCTAAAATTTCGGAATTACAGTCAGCAATGGGACTCGCAGTGTATCCTTATCTGGATCATATTTTTGAAGAAAGAAAAAAGGTTGTCGATTTTTACAATAAAAATTTAGACCTGAACAAAATTCAGGTTTTAAAAATAAGAGAAAATACGGAGTGGAATTACAGCTATTATCCGGCTGTTTTTGATTCTGAAGAAACCCTCCTTAAAGTTACTGAAGCTTTGGGAAAAGAAAACATCACACCAAGACGTTATTTTTATCCGTCCTTAAATACAATTGAATACACAAAAGGCCAAACAATGCCGGTATCTGAATCTATTGCTTCAAGAGTACTTTGTTTACCGCTTTATGTTGGGCTTTCGACTGAGGATCTGGAAAAAATAGTGCAAATTATAAATTCACAAATCAAATAATCAGGATTCGTTTCCGGATTATTAAAAATATTTCAATTATGAATCAGGATATAAACACCGAAGTTCACAATGCCCACGAAGTAATTAAAGACGGAGGCATTATACTTTACCCAACTGATACAGTCTGGGGAATTGGCTGTGACGCAACAAACCCGGATGCTGTTGCCAAAATATACAAGCTGAAACAACGTGCCGAAACACAAAGCATGATTGTTTTAATGAACGGCGAAAAAATGATGTACAACGTTTTTAAAAACATACCCGAAGTTGCCTGGCAGATTTTGGATTTATCCGAAAAACCAACAACCTTAATTCTGGACGAAGCGAGAAATGTGGCACACAACATCATCGCAGCCGACAAATCCCTTGGAATCAGACTGGTAAAAGAGCCTTTTTGTTACAAACTTATGGAAAGAATGAAAAAGCCTTTGGTTTCGACTTCGGCCAATATCTCGGGCCAGCCTACTCCTATGTCGTTTAAAGATATTAACCCTGAAATCATCAATGGAGTCGATTATGTTGTAAAACTAAATCAGGACAAAACAGCCGGAAAACCATCTACAATTATCAAATTAACAAATGACTCACAGGTTAAAGTGATTCGCAAGTGATTTTAGATTAAAAAAATGCGGACCAAATTTGTAATTTGATCCGCATTTTTTCTTTATTCTATTTTCTTTGCACTCTGCCACTTTGTGCCTAAAAACGTAGTATCTTCCTAAACCACCTTCAAACATTCAATCAGCCAGTCAATATCTTCTTTAGAATTATAATGACTAAACGAAATTCTTAGGTTTGGAAGTTTTAAATCTTCTGCCGAAAGCATTTCTTTTAAAACATGTGAAGGTTTTATACTTCCGGACTGGCAGGCGCTTCCTCTTGAAACCGCTATTCCTTTCATATCCAAACTAAATAAAAGCATCGAAGTCTTATCTGATGAAAAAGGCAGGGTAATATTGATGATATTATAAAAATCCTCTTTTTTACCATTGATTTTAAAGCCCGGAAAATTGCTTTCTAATTGCTGAACCAAATAGGATTTAAGATCTGAAATATGCGTTCTTTCTTCATTTAAATTTTCATAAGAAAGAGACAGTGCTTTCGACATCCCGGCAATTTGGTGTACAGCTTCTGTGCCTGCACGAAGGCCTTTTTCCTGTTCTCCGCCAAAAAGCAGCGGCTGTAAGCCCGAATTTTTACGAATAAAAGCAAAACCTGCGCCTTTTGGTCCATGAAATTTATGGGCACTGGCCAGAATAAAATCAACTTCGGTTTTTTGAAGATCGATTTCGGTTTTACCAACCGACTGAACGGTATCTGAATGAAATAAGGCATTGTATTGCTTACAAATAAGCGAAACACGCTCTAAATCTAAAACTGCTCCTGTTTCGTTATTAACATGCATCAGGCTTACAATTGTCTTTTTTTCTTCTGAAAGCAGATTAGACAAATGCGTTAAGTCGATCGTTCCGTCTTCGTTTACATTAACATAATCGACCTGAATATTATAATCAGACTGTAATGCCAAAACGGTATACAAAACAGCATGATGTTCTATTTTTGAGGTAATAATGCGTTCTGTTTTCAGATCTTCAACCACCGATCTCAAAATCCAGTTATTGGCTTCTGTACCACCGGAAGTGAAGATAATTTCCTGAGCTGTACAGTTTAAATGTCTGGCTATATTTTTTCGGGAAAGTTCTAAAATGGTTTTGGCATTTCGCCCAAAACTGTGAGTTGAAGACGGGTTCCCAAAATCTTCTGCCATAACTTTAGTCATTTCCTGAATCACTTCAGGACGCATGGCAGTTGTAGACGCATTATCAAGATATACTTTTTTCATTATTGCAAAGTTATGAAATATCAATTGTGAATTCTTAAATATCATTTGTCAAATTTTTCACTATTTTTGGCACAAATAAAATCTACGATGAAAAAATATGCTTGCCTATTAGTACTGGCGCTTTTATTAAATGGTTGTGATGACGGCGATCTTACGGTTGATACGATCGATTTTGACTCTGTTCAAACAGCTTCGACTTGTGACAAAACTACTAATGCCTTAATTTATAAACTAAAAAGCCAGGAATCTTTATTAATTCAATTACCTCAGAATACTATTGAAAATAATCCCAGCGATGTAGGCAGCCCCAGACAATACACAATTGACAATACAAACTATCGTGTAGTTTACAGAGCTTATAATGGTGCTGTTGCAACGGCAAATATCTGTGGGGTAATCCCTCCAAGTACCCCTGTTGTGACTGCAGAGTGGCAGGCCTCAGGAGGTATAATTGAAATTGTAACTACACAGGACTTAGGAGATCCAAGTGCTACTGATGGCGGTACTAGAATTAGAGGATATAATCATGTCATTACTTTTAAAAATATCACCTATCAAAAGCCAGGAACTCCTCAAACATATGTAGAAGAGGACTTTGGTACTTTTAGAACAGATCCTGAAAATTTAAACTTCACTTTTGCAGAAACTGCAAAACAATGTTCTGATAAAAAAAATGTTTACAATTTTAATACGACTTCGTATATGATGGTTGATAATCTTGATCCTACCCTTATTGTAAAAGAAGAAGGAACAAGAAGTGCAAATATTACTACAACTACCAATAAATTAGCTTATACTACTTTTAAATCTGGAACAGGAACTCTTACTGAATCTTATTTTTGCCAGTCACCTGTACCTTCAGCTCCAAATGTTTTTGGAACATGGGAATCTTCTCCAGCCACTCAAGGAACAATTGAAGTTACAACAACAAAAGCAGGTACTACTAATATCATTTACACACATACCATTACATTAAAAAATGTAACTCTTAAAAAAGATAACAGTAACTTTTATTTAGCTAATAGTTTTCTTTTAGGAACTATTACCGAAACCTCAACGGCGCAGAAAAAATAAGATTTCTTCAAAATTAATTCCTACAAAAAAACGTCTGTTTTCACAACTGATTCCCATTAAAAATCAGATAGAAAAACAGACGTTTTTTATGTTTAAAAGACCACCTTTGCAACCACAAAAAAATATTTTATTTCGTATTCTGGCGAATATAAACTTCTGTTGCGCCTAAACCATATTTTTGATAATTGGCATCCTGAAAATCAATTCCGTCATAACGGCCTAATAAAAAATCCAGCTCGGCTTTTAAAATTCCTTCGCCTACACCATGAATAAAAACGATTTTAGGAATACGATTTTTAATTGCAAATTCGATATGTCTTTTTGCCGTATCTGTCTGCAGTGTCAAAATATCATAATTAGACATACCGCGTTTATTAGGAACCAGTTTTTCGATATGAAGATCAAATTCAGGCACTGCAACATCACGTTTATCTTTACGCTCCTTTACAAAACTCCGTGGTTTTGGCTCTGTTTTTTCTTTTTTAATTTCTTCTAAATCAATTCTTTTAATAGAATTCATTAAACTACTGGAATCTTGTATTTTAACCAACTCATTGACAAAAAAAGTCATCGAGAATCCATCCTCAGTTTCGATTAAAACTTCGTTATTTTTTACCGAAACGACTGTTCCGTTTATCGCTTCGTCTAAAACCGAAACCTTATCTCCTTTATTCAGCATCCTGATCTTCTTTTTCCTGATTCTTACTTGGTGTTTTGGCACTCAGCTGCATCATTCCGTACATAAAAACGGCAATTGCAACTACCATTATATAGATGTTTTTGCGGTCAGAAACCTGCTCATAAAGCGCGACTGAGATCGCAAGAATCATTATTAAAATTTTAAAAGCTTTCATTTTTTAAAGTTTAAGATTCCAAAAGTATAAAACTTTAAAACAACAGTCTGCCTCTTCTGAAATGTTATCGGATATTTTTTTGTAAAATTGCAGAAAAACAAACTCATGAATCCGGAGCATTTTATGATTCCCTGCCTCTTTAAAAAACTCTTCGAAATAGAGTGTCTTGGCTGTGGTTTTCAACGGTCATTATTCTTACTTTTTCAGGGCGAGTTTTCAGCTGCTTTTAAAATGTATCCGGCAATTTTTACGAGTCTACTATTTCTGATTTTTTGCGCTTTGCATTTTTTGGATAAAGCCGGAAATTATCAAAAAATAATCTGGAAAATGGCGACTATAAATATCGTTTTTATGATTGGCGGCTATTATTACAAACACTTTTATCTGTAACTTTTTTAGTCTTTTTCTTTTTTAATCTGATTCAGAATATCGTTCATCATCTCCATCTGCACCTTCTGAATTTCGATTAATTCCTGCTGCTGATGCATAATTAAATGGTCCAGTTTATCATGAATAATCCGGATTTCAAGTTCTGATTTCAAGTTAATCATATAATCTTTTTTGGCACGATTCCGGTCTTTTTCTTCCTGACGATTCTGACTCATCATAATAACAGGAGCCTGCAGCGCCGCAATACAAGACAAGATCAAATTGAGCAGGATAAACGGGTAAGGATCAAACCCCTTGTTCATCAAAATATAAACATTTGAACCAATCCATACGGCAATAAAAACCACAAACGAAATAATAAAAGTCCAGCTTCCGCCAAAATCGGCTACTTTATCGGCTATTTTTTGCCCAAAACTCCGCGTTTCGTCTTCATCTTCGGCAAGACTGACTATTGATTTGTCATCTTTTAAAGAAGCAATAACACTCTTTTCTATATCCGACAGCATTCCGATTTCTGTTGACAAATAATTCGAAATATATTTTTGACGGTATTCGTTCAATTCCTGAACAGAAATACAATCATCATCACAAAAAGACGGATGCTCTTTTACAATCAGATTTAAGATTGGATCATGGATAGATTTTCCGCAGATTTTCTCACTTTCGGGAAAATCTATATTAGAAATTGCGCTTTTAAAAGTTGGATTATTTTTCATTTTTGGCCTGTTTTATCTGCTAATTTACACAATTAAGTTCTTAAGAATCATATAAAAAAATGCATTTTACAGATCTTTAATTTATCACAAATGAGATTATCCCACCAAAATTTCTTTACCTCATTTATGCCCTTATTTACAAAAAACGACTTAATTTTAGCGTTTTAAATTATCCACTCAATTTTTTAATTGTGACAAAAGACACTATCATACAAAACATAAAGGCTTTAAAGAGTCATTCTAACATAAATTACGGTATTAAAACCAAAACTGAAGACTTTACAGAAAAGCTTTTTTACACCCTTTTTGATTCGAATGCAGCGCTTGACGAAAGTATTGACGAACTTGAAATACGATTTAAGGAAATCGCTGTTCTGGCCTGTAAAAAACCACAGAATTTATGCGGATCAATCTGGGACAGATTTGTCGAAAAATTACCGGGTGTTTTAGAAAAATTAAATCAGGATGCCGAATATATCTTAGAAAATGATCCGGCTTCAAACAGCATTGATGAGGTTTATTTAGGGTATCCCGGCTTTTACGCCATTGCCATTTACCGATTAAGCCACGAGCTATACAAATTAGATTTGCTGCTATTCTCCCGACTTATGAGCGAATACGCGCACCGAATTACCGGAACGGATATTCACGCAGGTGCCGACATTGCCTCTCCGTTTTTTATCGATCACGCTACGGGAATCGTAATTGGCGAAACAACAGTAATTAAAAAGCATGTTAAAATTTATCAGGGGGTAACATTGGGTGCTTTGAGCGTAAGCAAAGAGATGAAAAATGCTAAAAGACATCCAACTGTTGAAGCAAATGTATGCATTTATGCCAATGCCACTATTCTGGGAGGTGAAACCATTATTGGAAAAAACAGCATTATTGGCGGAAATGCCTGGGTAACCAAATCGATTCCAGAAAATTCTATAGTTATGAATACCACTACAACTGAAGTTAAAATAAAAGAAAAAAAATAAAATGGGTCCACAGAAATTAATAAACCTGATTGGAAATACACCCTTGATGGAAACAGTCAATCTGGTTAAAAATAAAAACGTAAAACTTTTACTGAAACTCGAAGGCAATAATCCGGGAGGCAGCGTAAAAGACCGTGCCGCTTATAATATGATTGCCGCCGCTGTTGAAAGAGGCGACATTAAAAAAGGAGATAAATTAATTGAAGCAACGAGCGGTAATACTGGTATTGCCCTTGCGATGATTGCGCAGTTATTCGGGATAGAAATTGAACTGGTTTTACCGGAAGATTCTACAAAAGAAAGAACACAAACCATGCGTGCGTATGGCGCAACCGTAATCCTGACTCCTGCCGATGAAGGAATCATTGGTTCAAGAGATTATGCTGATAAAAAAGTGGCTCAGGGCGGTTATTTGATGCTGAACCAATTTGCAAACGATGACAACTGGAAAGCACATTATAAAACCACAGGACCTGAAATCTGGAACGACACCGAAGGAACTGTAACCCACTTTGTTTCGGCTATGGGAACTACGGGAACCATTATTGGAACTTCGACTTATTTAAAAGAAAAAAATCCGGCGGTTCAGATTATCGGCGCACAGCCAAGCGACGGATCTCAGATTCCAGGAATTCGCAAATGGCCTCAGGAATATCTGCCGAAGATTTTTGATGCTTCAAAAGTAGATACTGTTGTAGACGTAAGCGAAGAAGAAGCCAGAGCCATGACCAAAAGATTAGCCATTGAAGAAGGCGTTTTCGCCGGAATGAGCAGCGGCGGTTCTGTTGCCGCAGCTTTAAAAATTGCCGAAAAACTGGAATCAGGCGTTATTGTTGCTATTATCTGCGATCGCGGTGATCGTTATTTGTCTTCGGATTTATTTGATTAAAAAAAGGAACAAAGTGACAAAGTTACAGAGGTGTAAAGTTTATAAACTTCCCTAAGAAACCTTTGTCACTGTGTACCTTTGTATCTTTGTAACTAAAAAAGAAATGAACTACAGAAAACTAGGAAAAACAAATTTTAATATCTCAGAAATCTCTCTTGGAACCTGGCAGGTTGGTGGAAAATGGGGATCTGGATTTAATGATAAAACAGCCGATGAACTTATAAACACGGCAATCGACAACGGCGTTAATTTTATTGATACTGCCGATGTTTACGAAAACGGATTAAGTGAAACTGCTGTGGGCCGTGTAGTACGTTCCCGTTCTGAACGTATTTATGTGGCTACCAAATGCGGACGCCAGATTAATCCGCATATTAATGAAGGATATCAGCCAAAAGTACTTCAGAAATTTGTTGAAGACAGTTTAAGAAGAACCGGATTAGAAACTCTGGACCTGATTCAGCTGCACTGTCCTCCTACTGACGTGTATTATCGTCCTGAGATTTTCGAACTTTTTGACCGCTTAAAAGAACAGGGCAAAATTCTAAATCTGGGTGTAAGTGTCGAAAAAGCAGAAGAAGCACTAAAAGCAATTGAATATTCGAATATAACCACGGTTCAGATTATTTTTAATTTATTCCGTCAGCGTCCGTCACAATTATTCTTTTCAGAAGCCCAAAAGAAAGATATCGGGATTATTGCCCGCGTACCTCTTGCAAGCGGACTTTTAACGGGTAAATTTGACTCAAAAACTACTTTTGATGCTCAGGATCACCGTAATTTTAATCGCAACGGAGAAGCTTTTGATAAAGGTGAAACTTTCTCAGGTATTGATTATGATCTGGGTTTAAAAGCCGTACAAGCTTTAAAAGATTTATTTCCCGGCACTGAAAACCTGGCGCCGATTGCTTTGCAATGGATTTTGAGTTTTAATGAAATCAGCTGTATCATTCCGGGTGCTTCAAAAGAAAGCCATGTACTTTCTAACTTATCGGTTTATGATTTGCCGAAATTAAGTGAGGAAAAAATTTCAGAAATGAATAAAATTTACGAAGAATATATCAAACCTTCTGTACATCATCTTTGGTAGATTTTTTTAAAGACACTAAGACTAAGTTCTGAGCTGCTTTCCCGACAGCTGCCGGGAAAGCAGCTCAGATTTTTTTTAAAACTAACGCAACCATTTTGCGATTACTGCATCTAGTTATAAAACCAATTTTAAAATTCAATCATGAAAAAATTAAGTCTTATAACAATTACTCTTACTCTCTGCCTAATAATCAGTTCATGCAGCAGCACCAGTGTTAAAGATGATGCTTCGACTCAGAAAAAAGAATCTGAAAAGCTTGAAAAAATGTATCAGGAAATTGTTGATCTTTCTTTAATAAATTCTGAGTCCTGCACAGATCCAAAAAAATGGGATTTTGCACCAATCGGTTCAAAAGCATGCGGAGGTTATACACATTATATAGCCTATTCAAAAAGCATTAATACAACACAATTTCTTTCTAAAGTAACTGCTTATACAGAGGCCCAGAAAGCATTCAACAAAAAATGGAATATTTTTTCAACTTGCGATGCTATTTTACCTCCGGACGCAATTGAATGTGCTGATGGAAAACCAAAATTCGTTTACAACTAACTTCAGTAAGAAAATTATTCAGATCTTACGCAACCTTTTTATAAGATAACCATCTGTATAAAAGTAAACTAATCATAAATCACTAACCATGAAAAAACTAAGTTTAATTTTATTGACGGCTTGTCTTTCTCTTATATCCTGCAGCAGTAATGACGACGATAATTCGCAGCGAAGAGAATCTGCAAAAGTAGAAAGAATGCGTAATCAGCTGACTGCTCTTTCATTAATTAATTCTGAATCCTGTTCAAATCCGGCTGACTGGGACTTGGTTCTGACTTCTACAGACGGGTGTTCTTCGAACCATGAATCTTATATTATTTATTCTAAAAAAATAAATGTAAAAGACTTTTTAGCAAAAGTTGAGGCTTACAAAAGAGCAAAACAGAAATATCAGTCGAAATGGAAGATTTACAGTGCGTGCCCTATGACACTTCCTCCAACAGGCGTTGACTGTTATGAAGGAAAACCTATTTTAAGTTATAAACACGTTATATATTAAAAAATACAAAAGGCTTTAAATTGAAATTATTTCATTTTAAAGCCTTTCTACTTTATATTTCAAATCTAATTTTAAACTCAGCACCTTTGTTTTTACCTTCACTTACGGCACTTAGTTTTCCTTTGTTTTTTTCGATTATTTTTTTGCACAAATAAAGTCCAATTCCGGTCGAAGATTCATTTGCAGTTCCTAAACGGCTCATTTTAGTAAACTTTTTAAACAATTCATCGATCTGGGTTTTATCAAAACCAATTCCTTTATCAGCCACTGTAATAAAGATATTAGAATCTTCTTTGTAAATTCTAACTTTGATTTCACTATCAAAATAAGAAAATTTAATCGCATTACTTATCAGATTTACCAGAACCTGAACCAAGAGACCTTCATCTATTTTAAGTTTAGCTTCATCTGTTTCTAAACTTAAATTCATAGTGATGTTTTTATCCAAAAGACGCTGTTCAACCTGTTCATTAATAAAAGGCACAATATTAGGAAACGAAATAGTCTTAAATTCCTGATTAACCTTAACAACCTGATCCTGTTCTTTCAGGAGTTTAATAAAATTTTCAATATATCGAAACTGCAGGTTGGTCGACTCGCAGATTAAGTCAGCCAGGTGCTTAACGGATTCTGATGGGTTTTCGCTTAAAATCAGTTTTGCCAAACCCTGCGGATTTCCTGCAAAATTCTTTAAATCATGCGAAAGCATATAGATCAAGTCCTGTTTTTCGTTTATAAAACTTTCTGACTCGTAAATAGATTCCTGAATATTACACATCAGCAAACCGGCTTCGTCTGTATATTCGGTTGGCAGGATTGATAATTTTCTGCTGTTTCTGTAATCATCTAATGATTTTGAAGCAACAGAAATGGGTTTGATCAACTGTTTTAATACTAAAAGTGTCACTGCCGTTGCCAATAAAGTCATGATTAAAGAAAAAATCAAAATTGACATGGGTGAAATAGTATGCTCAAAGAAAAGTACAAAAAACAGAATTCCAATCAATGGGATATGAATTCCTATAAAAGCGACAAACAAAAATTTTAACGCATAACTTTTCTTTAGAAAGCTAATTTGTGAAAGATTGTGATACAACTTCATAAAAAGGCAGCAATAGTGTAGGTTAATTGCAATTACTGGGGGTAATTAACAAAACAAAGTTAACCTTTAATGTCAATTATACCAACATTTTAAAAAATTTGGGAAAATATTTTGAATTTTAAATTTGTAGAAGTTTTCAAAGGCTTATTTTTGCGCTATGGGAAGAAAAAATACAGACAAAGTTGTCTTTCATCAAATTGAAGTTTTAGATGCCGGAGCAAAAGGAGTATCAGTAGCAAAAGCTCCTGACGGAAAAGTAATATTTATTCCGAATGTTGTGCCCGGAGATGTTGTTGATGTACAAACATTCAAAAAAAGAAAAGCCTATTACGAAGGAAAAGCCGTAAAGTTTCACGAATTGTCCAAACACCGTATCGATCCAATCTGCGAGCATTTTGGTGTTTGCGGTGGCTGCAAATGGCAGAATATGAAATACAGCCAGCAGCTATATTACAAACAAAATGAAGTAAAAAATCATTTACAGCGTATAGGAAAAGTTGAATTACCTGAATTTGAAGATATTCTGGGGTCTGAAAAACAATTTTTCTACAGAAATAAAATGGAATTCTCTTTTTCAAACAGCCGCTGGTTAACCGAAAAAGAAATAGGAAGCACAGAAGATTTAGGAAACCGCAATGCCTTAGGATTTCATATACCAAAAATGTGGGACAAAATTCTGGATATCGAAAAATGTCATTTACAGGAAGACCCTTCAAATGCTATTAGAAACGAAATCAGAGCTTTTGCCAACGAACATAATTTAGCATTCTTTAATCCAAGAGAGCATTCGGGATTATTAAGAACGTTGATGATCCGTACGGCTTCAACCGGCGAAATCATGGTTTTAATCCAGTTTTTTGAAGATGATAAAACAAACCGCGAATTGGTTTTGGATCATTTATACGAAAAATTCCCTCAGATTACTTCATTGCAATATGTTGTAAACGCAAAACAAAACGATACAATCTACGATCAGGATATAAAACTTTACAAAGGAAGAGATTATATTCTGGAAGAAATGGAAGGTTTAAAATTCAGCATCAATGCTAAATCTTTTTACCAGACCAATTCAGATCAGGCTTACGAATTATATAAAATAACTCGTGATTTTGCCGGATTATCCGGAAATGAAACGGTTTACGATTTATACACCGGAACAGGAACTATTGCTCAATTCGTTTCTAAAAAAGCAAAAAAAGTAATTGGTGTAGAAAGTGTTCCTGAAGCAATTCTGGACGCCAAAGCAAATGCTGAACGCAATAATATTACGAATTGTGAGTTTTTTGTTGGTGATATGAAAGTGGTATTCAATGAAGCCTTTATTGCTCAGCACGGAAAACCGGATGTCATTATAACAGATCCTCCAAGAGACGGAATGCACGCTTTGGTAATTGATCAGATTTTAAAAATTGCTCCTAAAAAAGTAGTTTATGTAAGCTGTAATTCGGCTACACAGGCCCGTGACCTTGCTTTAATGGATGAAAAATATAAAGTAACCCGTGTACGTCCTGTTGATATGTTCCCACAGACACATCACGTTGAAAATGTTGTACTTTTAGAACTTCGCTAATTATTTAATTGGAAATGAAAAAAATAATCTCTCTTTTATTGGTTTTTACTTTTGGTCTGTCCGGCTGTGAGAAAGATGATATCTGCGATGCTAATACACCTACAACTCCCCGATTGGTAATAAAATTCCTTGACTTTTCAGATCCTACTGCTCAAAAAAACGTACTCAATCTAAAAGTTGTTGGCAAAGACGGAGATCAGAAAGGGATTATTTTTAATGAAAATGCAAGTGGAGATGCTAAATACCTAACCAACGGCAATACTATTTCATTACCTTTAAAAACAAATGCTGACACCACAACATACAGTTTAATTTATAATGCATCAAGTACTGATCCTCTTGCAATCAATACTGATGTTATTACCTTTAATTACTCGCGTCAGGAAGTATATGTTTCGCGAGCTTGTGGTTTTAAAACGACATTTACATTAAATTCCAGAACTGGTACGGCTCCTTCTAATTACGATTATGTATTAACAGACGGATCCTCAGGTGATGGTTTATGGATCCAGGACACACAATTAAAAACCCGTAACATTGAATCTGAAAATGAAACACATCTTGAAATATACTTTTAGTCTTTGTTTCTTGCTTTCAATGTTTTTGGGACATTCACAAGAAATAAAAGATTCAATAGCCCCAAAAGAAATAGTTACTGAAAAACCTAAGGCCAAAGCATCAAAACCGGCAGTTAAGGAAGTAAAAAAAGACAGCATTCCAGTTCCTGTAAAAACAGACCGATATGGTTTACGCGTGGGGGTAGACTTGTATAAATTGACAAGAGGTTTTTACGACAAAAATTATAAAGGGATAGAAATTACAGGTGACTGGCGATTAACAAAAAAATATTATATCGCTGCTGAACTGGGTTTTGAAGACAAAACAACAGATGACGACCGACTAAATTCAACTGCAACAGGAACATATATAAAAGGAGGTTTCGACTATAACTTGTATGACAACTGGCTTGATATGGAAAACCTCATTACAATTGGTCTGCGAGGCGGTTTCAGTTCTTTTAGTCAGGATCTAAACAGTTATAAAATCTACAATCCAAATCCGTATTGGGGAGAACAGCCTGCAATAGCCGCAAATCAAAAATACAGCGGACTTTCGGCTGCATGGCTTGAAGTAGCTATGGGAATTAAAGCCAAAGTTTTCAATAATATATTTGTTGGATTTGGTGTACAGCTGAAACTTTTAGCCATGAACAACAAACCTTCAGGTTTTGACAATCTTTATATACCGGGATTTAACAGAACTTATGACGGAAGTTTTGGAGTAGGTTTCAATTATACAGTTTCATATTTTATTCCTATTTACAAGAAAAAAGTAATTGTTCCTGAAATAAAAGAAGCTCCTAAAAAGTAATTTTTTATTCAAAATGAAAAACATACTGATTCTTTTTATTATCAGCCAATTCGCTTTTGCACAAAAAACAAGTGTCAAAACCATTTTGCATTTCTCAGGAAAAATCGACAAATATCCTATTGAAATGACCGTTGAATTTAGACAGGGAAATGATTCGGTTTATGGAAGCTATTATTATGCAAAAAGCGGTAAAAGCAATTATATCTTTCTTGATGGTACTTTTAAAAACAACAAACTAAATCTGGTTGAAACCACTTATATTTCTGGAAAAAACGGAAATGTTCCAACAAAAACAGGAAGTTTTTCATTAGATCTTAACAGTAACTACGAATTAAACGGAAACTGGCAGAATGCCAAAAAAGACAAACAGTTAATAACAGCGCTTACCTGTATTGAAGACTTACACTCTTTTAATCCGAAAAATTACAATTACAAACTGAACCAGTACAAAGGTCAGGCAGAAACTTATACTAATGAATTTAGGGAATATACTTTAATTAACCGACTTGATATATTCAATTCTAAAAAAGAAAAGATACAAACACTATCCGGCTTCGAAAAAGTCTTATACGACAATACCGCAGAAGTCGAACTGGAAGATTTGAATTTCGACGGGCTTTTAGACATCAAAATTCCTGTTTACTTTCCTGACCGAATTAAATACGACGGCAGTTTCCTGTATTATATTTACGATCAATCAAAAAATCAATTTGTTAGAAATACTAAACTTGAAAAACTGGAGTATTTATCGTTTGATCAAAAAAATAAGGAATTCGAAAAAGGAGAAGCTGACGGACGGGGTAATGAATCCAGTCATTATTATAAATGGTCAGGCAACAATTTTTATTTAATACGAGAACAGATCTCTTACGAAGACAGCGATAAAACTACCTATATCGAATATCAGATCAAAAACGGTAAATCGGTAAAAGTTAAAGAATATAAAAAATAAAAGAAGCCATGACTTTTAATTAAGTTCATGGCTTTTCTGTTTATGTTTTGTCTGCAACTTTTAAGATAACTGAAAATCTACTGCAGCTTTTGCGTGTATTAGCGTAGTATCAAAAATTGGAACCGCTAAATCTTTAGCTTTTATAACCAAAGGAATTTCGGTACAGCCTAAAATGATGCCTTCTGCTCCATTTTTAATTAATCCATTCGCAATTTCCAGATAACGCTTTCTGGTTTCATCGGTTACAATTCCTCGTCCTAATTCTTCAAAAATGGTATAGTGAATAAAATCTTTATCATTTTCGCTTTCGGGAATTACAGTTTCGATTCCTTTATCGGCCAGTTTCTCTTTAAAGAAATCCAGTTCCATTGTAAACCTCGTTCCTAATAAGCCTACTTTTTTAAGATTTTGCTTCTGGATTTCGGCTGCCGTTTCTACCGCAATATGAATAACCGGAACATCAACCGACTCCTGAAGTCTGTCAGCAATTAAATGCATAGTATTGGCACATAAAACGATCGCTTCTGCCCCGCCCGACTGCAAAAACTCACAGCCTTTTAAAAGCATCTCATAAGTCGAATCCCAGTCGTTATTATCGTTATTCTTTTTAATATCAGCATAATTGAAAGAATAAACCAGACATTCTGAGAAGTTGAGTCCGCCAAGCTTTTCATTTATCCCCAGATTTATCAATTTATAATAATCTGTAGTCGAAACCCAGCTGATACCGCCAATAAGTCCAATTTTCTTCATACTGCTGCTATTAAAATTTATTGGATTTCTCTAATTCCTTTTACAAAAATCCATTTCATAAAAAGTCTTTCGCCGTCTTTTGTTTTTACAGCCTGAAATTTAGGCCCAATTATGGTTGCAATCACAAAAGAAGTCATCGGAATCCAGATTCCGGTTAATCCTGTGTATAGTGCGATTATATAGCGTCCTAAAATAAAAAGGACCGCAAAACTTGCTAATTGATAGAAGAAGGCTTTTACTTGTAGTTTTGTCATTTTTTTTTAAAGTTGCTGAGTTGAAAGGTTCAAAGTGACAAGATTTTTTAACCTCTGTTTCTTTGAAGCTTTGTCTCTTTGTTACTATTCGTTAACCTGAAACTTCGTTCTCTTACTTCCCTCGTACATTTCATACTTTACCAAACGGGCTTCAAGGCTTCCGTTGAAAAGTTTGATTTTTCTTGAAGGTTTTAAGCCTACGAATTTTAGGGCTTCGAGATTTGCGGTTATAAACCAGGCATTTGTTCCGGGATAATTTTTCTTTAACGTATCACCTATATTGCTGTAGAATCTTTCCATATGAATATCTAAACGCTCATCATACGGCGGATTGAATACAATATGAAGCTTTCCTTCTGTTTCTTTTTCACTCTCAAAAAAGTTACCTTCACTAATTGTTATGTAATCCTCTAAATTCGCATTTCTGATATTATCTTTTGCTTTGCTTACGGCACTTGGTGCTTTATCAAAACCTTTAATTGTATAATGAAATTCTCTTGTTTTTTTCATTAAACTATCGATAATAGTATCAAACAAATCATTGTCCCAGTCTTTCCATTTTTCAAAAGCAAATTCTTTTCTGTTGATGTTAGCCGGAATGTTGCAGGCAATCATAGCCGCTTCTGCCAGAAAAGTTCCTGATCCGCACATTGGATCAAGAAAATGGCTTTGTCCGTCCCAGCCCGAAAGCAAAAGAATTCCTGCTGCCAAAACCTCGTTAATAGGCGCAATATTTGTAGCGGTTCTGTAACCGCGCTGATGTAGTGAACTTCCGGAAGTATCTAAAGAAACCGAAACCTGATCTTTGTCGATATGTACATTAATTCGTAAATCCGGATATTGTTTATCGATGCTTGGTCTCTGTCCTGTTCTTTCTCTGAACTGATCAACAATCGCATCTTTACATTTTTGAGAAACAAACTCAGAATGATTGAAATAAGTAGAATGAACCGTTGTATCAATTACAAAAGTCTGGTTTGCGTTTAGGTATTTTGACCAGTTTAAGCCCGAAATTCCTTTATAGAGTGCCTGTTCGTTATTGGCTCTGAACGAATAAATTGGTTTTAAGATTTTTAAAGCCGTTCTAAGCGATAAGTTGGCTTTGTACATAAAACCTTTATCTCCTTTAAAACTCACCATTCTCACGCCTTTTTCGACTTCCTGGGCACCAAGCGTACGCAATTCTTTTTCTAATATCTCCTCAAAACCAAAAAAACATTTGGCTATCATTCTAAAATTTTCTTCCATCTTTATTTTTGAATTAAAAAAAACTAAAATCTAATAAAGAATGCACCAAAAATGCATCTCTATCTAATGAACGATTCTATACGTATCGCTGCTTAATAGTTATTTTTCGGCAAAAATACACTAAATTTGCCGGACTTTGAATTAATTGAAATAGAATAAATGTCTGAATCGCATAACTCATCAACGCCTAATCAGGATCGTAACACCGAAAATTGGTTTACATCTTGGTTTGATACTCCCTATTACCATATCCTTTACAAGGACAGAAATTATAGAGAAGCCCAGATTTTTATGGATAATCTGACACATTACCTTAACCTTCCGGAAAAAGCAAAAGTGCTTGATCTGGCCTGTGGCAAAGGACGTCATTCTATTTACTTAAATCAATTAGGTTATGATGTTCTGGGTGCCGACTTATCTGAAAACAGTATTGCCGAAGCCAGCAAAAACAGCAACGATAACCTGCATTTTAAAGTGCACGATATGCGTGAACCTTTTGAAGAAAAATTTGATGCTATTTTCAATCTTTTTACCAGTTTTGGCTATTTTGAAAGCGACGATGATAACCTGACAACTTTAAAAGCAATCAAAGAAAGTTTATCTGAATACGGTTTTGCCGTAATTGATTTTATGAATGTTACTCAGGTAATTGAAACTTTGGTTCCCCAAGAGGTAAAAACCGTTGACGGAATTGATTTTCATATTAAAAGGTATGTTGAAGACGGACATATTCTAAAAGAAATTGATTTTGAAGATCAGGGCAGAAAATATCATTTTACTGAAAAAGTAAAAGCCTTAACTTTGAAAGACTTTCAGGACTTGATGGACGAAGCCGGAATTTTTCTTTTGGATATTTTTGGAGACTACAAACTCAAAAAATTCCACAAAAGCGAAAGCGAAAGATTAATCATGATTTTTAAGTAAATTGATGTTTAACTATTTAACCGAATAAACAAATCGCGGCTAAACGATCAAACAATTAAACGATTCAACTAAACTAAATGAATTATTTACTACCCTTATTTTCTGTACTTTTAGGATATGGTGTGGCTTTGTTTATAAAACCGGAAAGCAAAACCAATTTAAAACTACTGCTGGCTTTCAGCGGTTCTTTTTTATTGTCGCTGACCGTAATGCATCTTCTCCCTGAGGTTTATGAATCACATAATCACAGTATTGGAATTTTTATAATGATTGGAATTTTATTCCAGATCGTATTGGAATTTTTCTCAAAAGGAGCTGAACACGGACACGTTCACGGTCATGCAAAAATGTCTCAGATTCCGTGGCTGCTTTTTATCAGCCTTTGTATTCATGCCTTTTTAGAAGGGTTTCCGGTAAGCCATCATCATGGTTTAGCAATTGGTATCGCGATTCATCATTTACCAATCGCGGTTATACTGACAACTTTTTTCATCAATGCCGACTTAAACAAAAAAGCTATTTTCGCTTTCATGTTAACTTTTGCCGTCATGACGCCTTTAGGAACGGTTGCTTCTCAATTTTTACCGCTTTTAAACGAATATTATACTCAAATCACGGCCATTGTAATCGGAATTTTATTCCATATTTCCTCTACAATCATTTTTGAAAGCAGCGAAGGACACAAATTCAATATTGCCAAAGTTTCGATGATCGTTCTCGGAATTCTATTGGCTTTCTTTTTATAGTAAATTAATGAGTCAATTAGAAAATTATCCTATTATCTAATTGACTCATTATCTAATTCTAATTACCGGTTCTCTTTCTCTCGTCCTGATTTCCAAAATTACGTTCCTTCACGTTAATCTTTTTATTTCCAAAGTTGTAAACAACCGATAAACGCACAAATCGGTTACTTTCATTTTGGCTGTAAACCTGTTTTACGCCATTTACAACCGAAGTAAAATCTTTTAAATAAGACGTATTGAAAATATCATTAGCCAAAAAAGCAACCTGTAATGATTTATTAAACAAATCTTGTTTAAAACCAATATCAAAACTAGACACATAACCTACTTCGTACAAACCGTTTTTAAATGGCGTACTGTAATTAAAATCAATTTGAAGCTTGGTCGTTTTTCCTAAAATAAAAGTATTATTTGTCGTAAAATCAATCTGCAGGCTGTTTGAAGGCCTCGCGTTTATGTTATTTGTAAATTCTGTCTGCGAACCTAAAAAGTATAACGAGTTTTCACTCTGCCACCAATCTGCAAAACCTGCCGAATAACTTTCGCCCAAACCATAAGTCAGACCTTTAAAATAATTTTCACGCGTTATAATCTGTGTATTGGTTTCCAGAATCGAGGTAAAAACAACGCCATATCCATTTGTAATAACATTCAGAAAAACGCTCGTTCTAAACGATTCTTTATACGAATGCGCGAGTTCGAAATTATCGCTGAATGAAGGTCTTAAAAACGGATTCCCTTCAGAATAACTATTACTGTTGATATAGACCTTAAACGGATTCAGTAAATCAAAACGCGGTCTGTTGATTCTTTTTCCGTAATTGAGACTAAAAGTGTTGTTTTCATTTTTCTTATACGAAGCGTAAAAAGTTGGAAATAGTTTCAAATAATCGTTTACGTTTTCCTGATCCAAAGTTTCTGAAAATCCGGTGGTCTGTGTATTTTCAAGTCGTAATCCTATTTGAAGGTTCCATTTATCGTTTATTTTTTTATCTCCATTAATGTAAACCGCCTGATTATTTTCGTTGTATTTAAATCGGTTAGACTGGTTTGGATCTAATACAGGTGTTCCTGAAATGTTATCATAAAAAAGTACATTACTAATACTGTTTGTAAAACTCATTTTTGCACCGTAAGACAAATTAAACTTCTGAAACGGATGTTCCATATCTGCCTTAAAACTCCAGTTCTCAATATCCTGATTCGAAATATTTCTTCCTGCCTGATTCACACCAACAAATTCCATATTCGGCATATAATTATTTGCAATAAAATCTCTGTCAAACTTTGAATTGTAATTAAAATAATCCGCATCAAAAGACAATTTCCTATTCAAAGAATCCAATTTGGTAATCAAATGAGCATTATAAGTTTGATTTTTAGAACCTTTATCCGTAAAACTTTTATTGAGTGTAACATTTTGAAGTTCATTTTGAAGATTGTATTTCTCAATTCTGATATCTGAACCAAAATCAGGATTATTTCTGTCATTCATAAACTGAAAACCAATAGTTGTACGTTCAGATAAATCATAATCCAAAGCCAGTTTTCCGGAGAAGTTTTCATTTTTTACTTTTGTCGTGCTGCTCATTTTCGAAAGCCCGTCAGGAAAATACATTTCCAGATTTTCATCTGCATTTTTATAACCCGTTCTTCCATTCACACCTGCTGAAAATCGGAACTTATTTTTATTGTAAAAGAAGTTATCCCTTAAAGTGTAAATTCCGTACTTATTCTGGTCGTAAGAAGCTGTTGCGGTGTTTTTCCAGGAATCACGGGTTCCTTTTTTCATGATAATATTAATTAATCCTCCCGTTCCGTCTGCTTCATATTTTGCCGGTGGATTACTGATGATTTCAATATTCTTAATATCACCTGCCGAAATTGATTTTAAAAAATTGTTCAGTTCTTCACCTCTCAATTCAATCAAACGCCCGTCGATCATAACACGTGAAGTTCCTTTTCCTAAAATCGTGATTACGTCATTTTTTACTACAACACCCGGAGCAGTATTTATCGCACTTAAAGCATCGCCTCCGGTTGTATTGACATTGTTTTCGAGATTATAAACCAATCGGTCCGTTTTCTGCTCAATGGTTTTCTTTTTATTCTGAATAACCACTTCGCTTAATTTTGTTTCATTTTCTTTGAGAACGATAGTACCTAAGTTGGTATCTTTTTCTAATGAAATTTCTTTTTCAAAATCAGTAAATCCCAAAAGACTGATTCCTATTTTATAAGAACCGTTTTTAAGATTAATTTCAAAAGAACCGTCTTGTTTAGTTGTCGTTCCGTCTATAATTTTTCCTTCCTGATTTAAAACCAAAATATCTGCCCATTCTAAAGGAGTTGTTTCGCTTGCTATTTTACCTTTTAATTTTAACGCTGGCTGCGCTAAACAAAATAAGGGTAATACTAAAAGAATTAGGAGGTTTACTTTTTTCATGATTTCTAATTTTAACTTGTTCGATTAATTTGAAGCAAAGCTGCATTAGAAAATCTTTCTGGGCGACCGACAAAAAAAAGTCGAACCCTTTTCTAATCACGAAATTGGTTCGACTTTATCTGCTAAGAAGTACGACTTTTTACAAAATCCTTATTTTCAACTGTTTCTGTAGGCTGTCGGCGTTAAATTTGTATATTTTTTGAAAGAAGTATTAAATGATGATTTCGAGTTAAAACCAACTTCGTACAAGATTTCAAGAACCGTAAGCTGATTTTTTGCCGGATCTTTTAAAATATTCATGGCTTTTTTAATTCGGTATTCGTTTACAAAATCAAAAAAATGCTGATCGATATGATGGTTAATCAAAACAGACAAATCCCGAACCGGAATATTAATCTGATTACTCAATTCCTGAATCGTCAGCGAAGGATCAAGAAACGGCTCTTTTTCGGTCATATAATGTTTTAAATCTGCAATTTGATTTCTGATTAAATCGCTTTGTCCGCTTATAGATTCCGGTTTTTCTTCCACTTCCGGCAAAATATCTTTTGTCAGTTTCAATTTCGAATTAACGCCTCTAAAAAGTTCCGGATGTTTGAGCGCTTTCATTATAAACCAGCAGGTTATAAATAATGCGATAGTGCCCACGAGTACGTTTGCCCAAAGAAAAACTTCTCTGAAACCGCTGTAACGCAATATGTTTTTTAATGCCACAACAGAATGTGCAGCAAGAAAAACACACGTCATTTGGAAAAGTAATCTATAAGTCGAAGAACCAGTGTCGGTATAATTTTCTAAATAGATTTCTTTGTATTTCTTTAAAATAAAAAACACACTTATAATATAGAATACATATTGGCATTCTATTAAAATCTGGATAAAATAAATCTCAGACATCTCATTAAGAGGTCCTATAAAACTTCCTTCGTCAATACTTTTATAGATTCTGGGAATAAAAAGCAAATTGACTATTATAAAAGGCAGTAAATGAACGAGATGTTTCCATTTTAATCTGAAATCCGAATAACAGACAGAAAGCACATAAAGGTAAAACGAAGGCATTCCCAGTAAACAGAATGTCGATCTGAAAATTTCTAAATTTCTATGATCTTCTGTATACAGATACATAAAAAAGCCGCTGAGATCGATAGCAGAGAAAATAAAAAAGAAAGCAAATAATCGGTTAGCGAGTTTGTTTTCGGTTTTTACCGTAAGCAAAAAAAACGCCATTAATAAAGAAACAAAAACCGAAATTTTGGCAATACCTTCCAGTAAAACTAATTGATCCATTTATGATTTTATATGTAACAAATATAACATTTTAGTTTATTTAGAAAATTCCTGAACTATTCTAAAAAACAAAAAAATAACTAAAAAAAAGATTCAAAATCATGATTAGTTTAACTTCTAATTTTTCCCAATTTGCCATAAAAAAGTTTAATTTTGGAGGATAACTATTTCGACAAAAAATGACGTTTACAAAAACAACCGAACAATCTTCAAAATACGAACATTTAGAAAAAATGTCAGTCCACGAACTGCTGACCAATATTAATAACGAAGACAAAACTGTACCGCACGCTGTCGAAAAAGCGCTGCCTCAAATCGAATCTTTGGTATCGCAGACTGTTGCAAATTTAAAATTGGGCGGCCGTGTTTTTTATATTGGTGCCGGAACGTCGGGACGTTTGGGAGTTGTAGACGCCTCTGAATGTCCACCAACTTTTGGTGTTCCGTTTGATTTGGTAAACGGAATCATTGCAGGCGGCGACACAGCAATACGCCGAGCTGTAGAAAACGCCGAGGATAATGCCACACAAGCCTGGATTGATTTACAGGCTCATAATATCAACCAAAATGATATTGTAATTGGAATTGCAGCTTCTGGGACTACTCCGTATGTTATAGGCGGTTTAGAGACTTGTAACGAAAATAATATTGCTACTGGCTGTATTACCTGCAATGCGGGAAGTCCGCTGGCTTTAACTGCTAAATTTCCTGTTGAAGTAGTTGTAGGTCCTGAATTTGTAACAGGAAGTTCGAGAATGAAAGCAGGAACTGCCCAAAAACTGGTTTTAAACATGATTTCGACTGCATCGATGATTCAGCTTGGAAAAGTAAAAGGAAACAAAATGGTGGATATGCAGTTAAGCAATATCAAACTGGTCGACAGAGGTGTAAAAATGATTATGGGAGAAATTCCGGTTTCGTATGAAGAAGCATCTGATTTATTAAAAAAATACGGCAGTGTAAGAAATGCTGTTGACAATTATAAAAAGTAAAAAGTTTATTCTAAAATGTGGGTGCTTAACAGCAAAAACCGCAAGGTTTTACACAAAGTTTAAACCTGAAACTTTGCGAATCTGAAACCTGAAACTTTTTAAAAACCTGAAAAAAATGGCAACAAATAAAGAACTATTAGGAAAAGGAATTAAATATTTAACAGGTGCTCTGCCTTTAATGTTTATTGGTCCTGTATTGATATACAATGCGTTTATGAACCAGCATACCAACTGGCATTATCTGGTTTTGGGCATTGGTATTGTGGCTTGCCTGAGTTCGATGCTTTTGATTTTCCTTGGATTGAAAATTATCATGAAGGGTATATTTAATGACTAATTTGTATCTTTACTAAAACTCTTTATTATGGATATTAAAGCAGAAATAAACTGGATTCATCAGGAAATTGATAAAGTAAAAGATCCTACGTTTGTGGAGAAACTAAAACACCTTTTACAAACTATCAACAATACAGCAGTTGATTCTGATACAGCATATAATTTAGATATTGAAAATGCCTTAGAAAATATTGAAAAAGGTAATTTTTATACTGAAGATCAGGCCAGAGAAATAGCAAAAAAATGGGGAAGAAAATAATTTGGTCAAGTAATGCTTTGGATCAGTTAGAAGACATTCATTTTTACATTTTCTTTGAAAGCAAATCACTTACAATTGCAGATAAAGTAGTTAATACTATTTTTGATAGTACCGAAATATTAAAAACAAAACCTGAAATTTATAAACTCGATAAACAAAAAGCCGGAAATGACGGCAGTTTCAGAGTTTATTCTGTTTATGAATATGGGATTTCTTATCAAATAACAGAGGAAATTATCTATATTCTTCGAGTACGCCACAACGCTCAAAAACCACAAAAACATTCATGGAAAGTCTAATTCACATTCAGAAAACATTCGAGAAAGTTGTTTACATCGACAAAAAAATAAACAATCGGGAGTTTGAGGATTGTGTATTTAAAAACTGCGATTTTTCGAACAGTAATTTCGGGTACAATACTTTTTTGGACTGTGAATTTATCGATTGTAATCTCTCTATGACCAGTTTAGCGGGAACGAGTTTAAAAAATGTTACTTTTAAGAACTGCAAACTTTTAGGAATCGCTTTTAATGAATGTGACGATTTTTTATTTCAGGTTCATTTCGAAGAATGCGTTCTGGATTATGCTTTGTTTTCTAATAAAAAAATGCCCAAAACCAAATTCATCAATTCTTCTGTTCGCGAAGTAACTTTTATAGGAACTAATTTAACGAGTTCGGTTTTTGACAATTGCAATCTGGACGGCGCTATATTTAACGAAACACAATTGGCCGGAGTTGATTTTAGATCGGCATATAATTATAAAATCGATCCCGAATTTAACCCAATGCGAAAAGCGCAGTTTTCGACTGACGGAATTGTGGGGTTGTTGGATAAATACGATATTAAAATTGTTTAGTTAACTCTTTTCTATTGTTCTCAAAGCTTTTTTAACAATATAAGCCGTTTCTTTTGTTGGACTTTCAATTTGCCATTTTCCACATAAATCTTTAACGAAATCCGGTCTGGTTTTACTTGCATCATTGAGCCAGTTCCCTACACTATCTTGAACATATTTGGAAGAATCTGATTTTAAGGATTCTAAAATTTTTAAACCTAATTCCGGTTGTTTTTTAAGCGTATCAATGTGTTCACACCAAACGCCTCGCGGACGAGTAGCTTCTGTTGCAAAACGTTTGATATTTTCATCTTCATTTAAAGTCCATTTTGATAAAATTTCAAGACTTTTATCTAGATTATTTAGAATACTGGATCTCACAGCCAGCCACGAAATTTCTCTGACACCAAAATGTTTGTCAGCAGCCAAAAACTGAATTTGTTCTAAAATTTCTTCAATCGATAATGCAGCATTTTTTCCTATTACATAAGCAGACCAGCATCGAACTAAATCTGATTTATGTCTAGAAATTATGGAAAGGATATCCGAATCGTTATTAAGAATTGATTCTGCTAGTATTCCCGTCCCAATTGCCTCATTTATCGTATTGACGGTTTGCTTTTTCAAATTTCTAATATCTGTTAAAATAGGTTCCAAATATTCCATTCGATCAGACTCTTTCAACACATTTTCTAAAAGCTTAACTTGATTTACCGCAAGCCATTCAACCAAATTTGCGGTTTCGATTTCTCCTTTATTAAGCTGTTCTAAAATAGAGGCTGGAATATCTTTTGTTGATCTTGCCCCTTTTCGCTTTATCTCATTCATCGTTTTCAATTTGCTAATACTATTTTCGACTTAAAATTTTGATTATTTTTGTAAAGATCGTAAAGTGGTATCAACCCAGCAATACCGCATATTTTTATCCCATAGAGATATTAAAGTCAATTTTATGCAAACAAAAGAACGAACTGCTGAAAATAAAATTTGTCCGTTAGAAATTGCCGTTAATACAATAAGCGGAAAATGGAAAATTCCGATTGTCTGGCAAATTAATGATGGAAAAAAAAGACCAAGCGAATTTTTGAGAGGAATTGCAAAAGTCGACCGTCGTGTTTTGAACCAGCAATTGAACGAAATGGTTTCGGATGGAATATTGATAAAAGAATCTTTCAACGAACTTCCTCCTCGAGTTGAATATTCTTTGACCGAAACTGGAAAACAATTAGTAGAAATTCTTTGGAAATTAAATGATTGGGGAAAAATATTGATTTCTGAAAATAAACCTGAGCTTCAATCTTAAAATATATAGATCATGAAAACAGATGAATCTTATTTAGAAAGCGTTAAAAAACAGTTTTTATATTACAAAATGCTGGGCGAAAAAGCTATAGATCAATTAGAACCTCAACAGCTTTTTGTGACTGTAAATGAAGACACGAACAGCATCGCCGCAATTGTAAAACACATATCGGGCAACATGCTTTCCCGCTGGACAGATTTTTTAACTAAGGATGGCGAAAAAGAATGGCGAAACCGGGATGCTGAGTTTGAAAATGATTTACAATCTAAAGATGAAGTTCTGGAAATCTGGAAAAAAGGCTGGAATTGTCTCGAAAATGCTCTGGAAAGTTTAAAACCAAATCAGCTCTCGGATATTATTTATATCCGAAATGAAGGCCATACGGTTATAGAAGCCATAAATCGTCAATTGGCACATTATCCGTATCATGTGGGACAGATTGTTTTTTATGCCAAACAACTGAAAAACAGCGAATGGAACAGTTTATCTATTCCAAAAAACAAATCAGGAAATTACAATGCCGAAAAGTTTGCCAAAGAAAAAGAAATTAAGAACTTTACCGATGATGAACTTAAGAGATTGAAATAGTCATTTTCTAGTAACAAATTAAGGTTCTTCTGAAAAAGACGGTCCTAGCCCTGATGGAAGCGGCATCCTTTTTCCGGCTTCTTCAGCCGGGAAAAGATACAGCGGACAGCAGGAATCAGCTCCTAAAAAAACAACTTATTTAAAATGAAAAAAATTATATTCTTATTCCCTTTTCTGGCTTTAGTTTCCTGTTATAATGCCGAACATAATTGTAAAGATTTCAAAAACGGAAAATTTAAATTTGAGTTTGAAGTAAACGGTGTTAAAAAAACAACTTTCTTTGAGCGCAAAGACAGTATTGAAATCGAAACTTTTGAAGGAAAAACAGATACCGCAACAATTCGCTGGGTGAGTGACTGCGAATATGTACTGCAAAAAAAACATCCCAAAAATATGGCTGAGGAAAAAGCTATCAGCATGAAAATTTTAACGACAGAAAAGGATTCTTATACATTTGAATTCGGCTTGGTTGGTTCTGAAGAAAAACAGCGAGGCAAGGTTTTTAAAGTTGACTAAAACCCTGATTTTATACAATTAAAAGCTCCAGTTTGTGGAGCTTTTTTTGTTTCACGCAGTTAAATTAGCCGTTAATTGACGGGGTATATTTTATTTAAATTTCCGGGAAATTGGTTTCTGAAAGATTTTGAAGATCAGGCAGGTTTATCAGCCGCAAATTTCCGGTTTAACTTTACATACTCAGATTAGCTGAAATTGGTGAAATTTGCGGCAAAAAAATCTTTTAATCACCTTAATCTGCGGCTATAAACTTAAAAACTTTATGCCTTAGTATCTTTGCGGCAAATCAAAAAAACTTAATGGTGTTTCTTTTACATTTCTAATTTTAATAGTACTTTAGAACCTAAATCTAACCAAATGAAAAATACCATTTCCCAAAGAGTCGCCGACTTTTTAAAAAACCACCCGCCGTTTAATTTTCTGCATCAAAAAGATCTTGAAAAACTGTCTGAACAGATTACCATTATATATAAAGAAAAAGACTCGGTTATTTTTGCCGAAAATGAAAAAACACACGATTCTTTCTATGTTGTGCATAAGGGAGCCGTTGCTTTGAAGAAAAGCACTAAAAATGCTGTACTGGATATGTGCGATGAAGGCGATATTTTTGGCCTTCGTCCACTTTTAGCACAGGAAAATTATGTTATGGAAGCTGTGGCACATGAAGAAAGTATTTTATATGCCATTCCTATTGCCGTTTTTAAACCGTATGCGCTTGAGAACAGAAATGTTGGTAATTTCCTGATTGAAAGTTATGCGTCAAATACGAGAAATCCGTACTCGGATATTCACAAAGATAAATTGTATGGCGATGATGTGCTGAACGAAAATCTGAATTCCAGTAACCACTCTTTTGATTTAGCTCCTATAAAGTATTCTAAGAAAATCGTAACCTGCAGTCCGTCAACAACTGTTAAGGATATTGCCAAAATCATGGGCAAAAAGAAAGTGGGCGCTATTTTGATTGTAGACGAAATGCAGCCAATTGGTATTTTGACTGATAAAGATCTTAGAAACAAAATCGTTACCGGAGATTTTCCTATTACCACAACAGCCGAAACCATTATGACCAAACCGGTTATTACGTATCCGAAAAAAATGACGGTTACAGAGGCACAAATGGCGATGATGAAAAGCAACATCAGTCATTTATGTTTAACCAAAGACGGAACGGTAAACACTAAAGCGGTCGGGATTTTGTCGAAACATGATGTTATGGTGGCGCTGGGGAACAACCCTGCGGTGCTGATAAAAGCTTTAAAGCGTACCAAAAAAATTAAGGAAATAAAACCTATCCGTAACCAGATTATGCAGCTGCTGCAGGGGTATCTGGATCAGAACATTCCGATGACTCTGATTACCAAAATCATAACCGAACTTAATGAGGCCTGTACCACCCGCGTTATCGAAATTTGCCTGGATAAAATGAGCAGTCATCCGCCGGCAAAATTTGCCTGGCTGGCCATGGGAAGTCAGGGACGAGGTGAACAAATGCTTCATACTGATCAGGACAATGCGATTGTATACGAAAATGTCAACGAAGTTTTCAGGGATGAAACCCGAATTTATTTTAAAAAACTTGCTGAGCTTGTCAATAAAGGTTTGTTTGAAATTGGCTACGATTACTGCCCTGCCGAAATGATGGCTTCGAATCCGCAATGGTGTATGAGCCTTGACGAATGGAAAAACCAGGTACATCACTGGATTACGAATCCGGGTAAAAATGAAGTTTTATTATCGTTTATTTTCTTTGATTACAGCATGACATACGGCGATGCCGAAACTGTTAATCAATTATCGGATTATATTTTTGAAACCATAAAGGCCAACCCTATTTTCTATATGCATTTGGTAAGCGGTGCCTTGCAAAGCCCCTCTCCTACCGGGTTTTTCAGGCAGTTTTTGGTTGAACAGGACGGAGCCAACAAAGATAATTTTGATATAAAAAGAAGGGCTTTAATGCCTCTTACAGATGCTGCTCGTGTTTTAATCTTATCACATTCTGTTAAGTCGATCAGCAATACGGCAGAACGTTTCGAGAAACTGGCAGAATTAGAACCAAATAACAGAGAATTGTATCTTTCTTGTTCTTATTCGTTTAAAGCTTTGTTGAAATTCAGGACCAAACAAGGTCTGCTGCACCATGATTCTGGACAATTTATTGAATTGGAATCTTTAACCAAAATGGAGAAAATTAAACTGAAACGTACTTTTAAAACAATTAAAGAACTTCAGGAACTTATTTCGGTACGTTTTAATATTTCAAATCTGGTATAATGATGAGCTTATTCAATTTTTGGAAAAAAGAGGAAGATCTTTTTGATAAGAATGTCACAATCGAAGAAACCCGTTTTGTAGTTCTCGATACCGAAACTACAGGGTTTGATTACGATAATGACCGCATTTTGTGTATTGGTGCACTGGTGCTTCAAAACGGAACAATTTCGGTTCAGGAAAGTTTTGAAGTGTATCTGGAACAGGACCATTACGACAAATCAACTGCTCAGATTCACGGTATCTTAAAAGCTTTTATAATCCAGCGCCCTACTGAACTTGAAGCATTACAGCAGTTTTTAGAGTTCCTGGGCGATTCGATAATTATTGCGCATCACACCATTTTTGATGTTACGATGATTAACAAAGCTCTGGAACGAAACGGTCTTCCGCAGTTAACCAATAAAACGCTGGACACTGCTTATCTTTATAAAAAGACACTCATTAAATCGCATTTATTCGAAAGAAAAGATCATTATACTCTGGATGATCTGGCTGATAAATTTGATATTTCAAAGAAAGACCGACACACCGCTTTGGGAGATGCCTACATTACGGCGATAGCATTTTTAAAAATTGTGAAAAAATTAAAGGAAAAGAAAGCAGTCAATCTTAATCAGCTTTTTAAGGTATTTTAAGATTTTTTTATGAGACATAAATTTACATTTAACCATTAAATTTTACCTTTTAGTAATACAAGACTTATAAATATTAGCAAAAAGAAAAAGTATCCGTAACGTGTATTTTGTTTTTGAAAGATAGATTTGTTCTAATCAAAAAAAACATAAAACAATTATGAAAGTTAACTTTTTAAAATCAATTGCTTTGCTTGGTATTACAGGGCTTTCTGTAATCAGCTGTCAGAATGATGACAACAAAGATTCTTCAAATGACGACGGTGTAAATACTGCTATCGATTTCACTTCGCATTCAAAAGTTCCAGCTTTTGTATATGCTATGAGTGGTTTCGAAAATTTAAAAATCAGTACTTTAATCGCCAGTTCAGATGTGCTTCCGGATTCTCCAACGTTTGTTTACGGTGCGCAGCCGGATGGTGCAGGATTAATGAAAGATCCAAAAGGAGAAGGTTATATCCTGATTACAAACCACGAAATCCTTCAGTCAGTTTCAAGAGTTTATTTTGATAAAACTTTTAAACCTGTAAAAGGGGAATATATTGTTGACGGAGTGGGCGGTTTAACCCGTTTGTGTTCTGCAACTTTGGCCACACCGCAAATCCACGGATTCGGACCGTTATTTTTAACTGCCGGAGAAAGTGGACAGGAAAGTATGGTTCACGGAATTGATCCGCTTGGCCAGTCTTCGGATAAAAGCAGAAAAGACAGAGTTTTACCGGCTTTAGGTAAAGCAAGTATGGAAAACGCTGTACCGCTGCCTAAAGAAGCTTATCCGGGGAAAACGGTAATTCTTATAGGAGAAGATCAATCGTATGCTACTTCTCACGTAAGTGCCGGACAATTAATCATGTACATAAGTACGGTTGGTGATTTGTCTAACGGAAAATTATATGCTTTAAAAAGAACAGACGGAAATCAGGTTGAAACAGATATCAAATTAAACAGCAGTTATCCTGTTGAATTTGTTGAAATTCCAAATGCAAAAAACCTTACAGGAGCAGTTATCAATACAACGGTTAACGATTTAAAAGCAATTCGTTTTTCAAGAGTTGAAGACGTAGACTACAGAAAAGGAAGTGCAGACAACAACAGAGAAGTTTATTTTACAGCAACTGGTCAGGCAACGAACAATGCTCCTGTTGACGGTTACACTATGTGGGGAAGAGTTTATAAAGTAAAACTAGATGCTGCAAACCCGTTAAAAGGAACTTTAGAATTAGCTGTTGAAGGCGACAGTACTCCGGGAACCGGAATCATCAATCCTGACAACTTATGTGTAACAGAAAACTTCGTTTACATTCAGGAAGATGGTGATAGTTATTATGCTGATGCCAAACACGATTCGTACATCTGGCAGTACAGCATTACAACAAAACAAAATAAGCCTTGGTTAAACATGAACCACAAAAGAGAAGATACAGCCTGGAACACACTTTATAACCAGACTGGCGAAATGAGATTTGGAAGCTGGGAATTTGGTGCCATGGAAGATATTTCGGACATCATAGGTGTTCCGGATACATTTACTGTAAACATTCACCCGCATACCTGGCAGAGTGATGCATTCAAAAATGCAGACGGTTCAGGTATCAATACCAATAAAGAGGGCGGGCAAACTGTAATTATTAGAAACGTACAGCGATAATATTTCAGCCAAAATCTATCAGCAACCCTTATTTTTACAATAAGGGTTGCTGTTATTAAAACACCATTATGAAATTAAAGTATTTTTCTTTTCTGTTTTTGGCTTGTCTGTTCTTTTCATGCCAGAAAAATGAAACTCCTAAAACCACAATCAAACAAAATCTTCTTGTTGATCTAACCAAATTAAATAATGAAATTGTACAGTTTCAGAAACTGGTAACTAACAATGCTTCTCCTAAAGAAATTGTAAATCAGTTTAAAAAATCTCGTCTGGCATATAAAAAAACCGAATGGGCAATTGAATATTTTGTTCCCGAAACAGCAAGATTCATGAACGGTCCTGCTCTGGACGAAATGGAACTCGAAGAAAACCGCTCTTTTGAACCGCATGGTTTTCAGGTAATCGAAGAAATGATTTATCCGGAATATAAAATTGAAGATAAAGAAAATGTTATCAGGGAATTAAACATTTTTCAGTCGAATATCAAACAATTGAAAAGCACGTTTGAAGTAATTACTATTTCTGATGATTATGTCCTGGATGCACTTGAGCAAAATGTGTTCAGAGTTATTTCTTTGGGAATTACAGGCTTTGACAGTCCAATTCTGCAATCGTCAATTCAGGAAGCCGGAGAAAGTATAATTTCGGTTTCTGAACCTTTAGAAATTATTAATTCGAATACTAAATCTTTGGCTGAATTAAAAAAGTTAACCGCAGAAGCGCAGAAATACTGCAAAGACCATGACAATTTTAATGCTTTTGACAGAGCTTTTTTTATAACTGAATTTTTAAATCCGATTTCGAGAAAAATCAAAGCTTTTCAGAAAGAAGAAAACATCAAAAACGTAAAGAAAACAAGTCCGTTAAAGCCAGAAATTGAAACTTTCTTTGATAAGGATGCTTTTGATGTAAATGCTTTTGTGCTTTCAAAAGACTATAATTTTACAGCTGATAAAGCCAAATTAGGCGAAAAATTGTTTTATGATACGAGCCTTTCTAAAAACAATGACAGAAGTTGTGCGAGCTGTCATCATCCGGAAAAAGCTTTTACAGATGGTTTAAAAACAAACGTTTCTTTAACGGGATCAAATTTAGCCAGAAATACTCCTACCCTGACCTATGCCTCTTTACAAAATGCTCAATTTTGGGACATGCGCCAATTAGATTTGGAAAAACAGAGTGTAGATGTCATTCAGAATAAAGATGAAATGCACGGCTCTATGGATGATATTCATGCAAAAATTCTATTGAATGCAGCGTATATCAGTCTTTTTAAAAAAGCTTATCCAAAAACCGCAAAACCAGAAGCCTGGCAAATTCAAAATGCCATAGCTAGTTATGTAAGATCCTTAAATTCGTTCGATTCCCGATTTGACGATTATATGAGAGGAAATAAAAACGCACTGAACAATCAGGAAATTGAAGGAATGAATCTTTTTATGGGAAAAGCAAAATGTGCCACGTGCCATTTTACACCATTATTTAACGGAACTGTTCCCCCTGGTTATTCAAAAAGCGAACATGAAGTTATTGGAACTCCTCAAGATGCCTCTGGCAAGAAATTGAGTCCAGATCAAGGACGTTATTTATACAATAAAATGCCTCAATTAGTTGGTGCGTTCAAAACTCCAACCGTTAGAAACGCAGCCGTAACAGCTCCTTACATGCACAATGGTGTTTTTAAAACCCTCGAAGAAGTTGTGGATTTTTATAACAAAGGCGGCGGACAAGGTTTGGGTTATGAAGTCGAAAATCAAACGCTCCCTTTTGATGAACTAAAGCTCGTTAAAAATGAAGAAAAAGCTCTGGTGGCTTTTATGAAAACACTTACGGACAAAAGGTACCAGTAAAATCAATAATAGATTTAAGTAAATCAAAAAACGCCGGGCAAGTCTTCCGGCGTTTTTTCTTAGCTTAATTTACAAATATTCGATACGGAAATACATTCGAAGATCTGTTTTTAAGATTTTTCATAAAACTATCACACAAATATTCCCACTCAGGATCTGACAAATGTTTTTTCTCTTCAGGATTTGTTTTGATATGAATATCAACGGTTCGGCTAAAACCTGCTTTAACTGAAATTTCTTTTCTGGTTCCTTTTTCAATTTTAATATCTTCGATTGAACTTTTAAAATGATGAAAGCCAAAAGCCTTAATATCTGCAAAAGTCACGATTCTTCCACGCGTAAGCAAGGCATTTCGATAAGCCAGAATTCGGTCTTTATTATTTTGCCTGTTTAAACCTCCAACGGTATTGGTCATTAAAACTGCATTTTCACTAATAAAAGACAAGTCTTTACAATCTAAAACTGTTCCTGCTTTAATGTCGTTTCCATCTTCTGCACATGTTGACCAATAATTGATTAAAAATGTCTGGTTTACATTTTGCTCCACTTTAGGTTTAATCATTATGTACGGATCATTATTTTTTAAGAAACTGCTTTCTTTGGCCTGTTGCTCAATAGATGCCAGGAGCTGGTTAATCTCTACTAAAGAGCTGTTCATAAAATCTTTTCCAAAACCAGAAAACGACGAAGTTTCATCTTTTAACAAATCCAAAACATTCTGCAATAATTCTGAGGCTGTTCTCGAATCAAATCTGGAAACACCGCCAGTTCTTAAAACAGCATTTCCTTCTTCTACAACTCCTTCTTTAAATTCTTTTATTTCGTAATGATTATTATTAGGGTCTATAACTGACTCTATATCCATATATATATTATCTCCGGTCTCTAAAGCCACATATGATAAGAAATTTTCTAAAGTTTTAGAAATTGAATGACGCTTTTTATTAATTACCGGAAAGCAATTTGCAGTAAACGAAACATTATCGATAATTTCCGGTACAAGCGATTCCGGAAAAATCAGTTTTATCCAAATTAAATTGCTTCCGTCTTGTTCTGTAATGGTTTCAAAACAACTATAATCGGTATTATAGTTTTCAATTGGTTTATATTTTATATTTCCTTTTAAAGTATAGAAGCTGTCGAAGTAATACTCATTTACTTCCTGCGTGATTTCGCTTAGATGCGTATAATTTCGGTTAATGATATTTTCGATATCCAGATTATTAACGGCAACATTATAGCCTTCTTCAACTTTTATTTCAAGATCATCATAAAAGCATTTCATCTGCTTTAAATAATAATGAAACACTTCTTTCTGATGCGTATTTTTAATGTCTATATAAAGCATTAAATCATCGATTTCTAAAACTTTCGGATCTTTTAATTCAATTCCTAAAACAATTTCACCTGCCGGCAGGGAATGTTTGTAATCCCGGACAGCATCTTTGTAAAATAAATTCGAAATTTTGTATAAGCTGCGTTCATAAGCTGCATATTTAATTTCGGCTGCAGCCAGTTTTACTTCCAAAGTTGGAGAAAGAATTATTTCTTTGTTAATTGGTTCTAATGGATTATAAATATTATGAATCCTTTTTTCCACTTTCATCTGATTTTGAAGTGAAATTTTTACGTCATTTTCAATTGGTAAGGCATGCAAAATAGCTCTGGAAGGTTTAGCACCCGAAGTTACTTCGGGAAACATAATTTCTAAAACCCTTTCTACAACACGCGTTTTTGAATCTTCTAATTCATGTGCCACTTTTTCCAGTTCGTACGATAGCGCATTCAGCATCATCGATACAACAGGATCAAAAGATGTTTCCATCTCAACATCCGAAAATCCCCAGGATCTCGCTGCTCTTTTTAGCACTCTGTCTTTTATACGTTCTTGTCTCATTTTAGCTTATTTAAATAATCTGCTAATTAATCGTTATTTCATTTTGTTAGAAAAATCACTGTCTTTTCTAAACATGTAGATTTTATTTTTTGCCTGATTTTCTTTTGAAAAATCCGGTTTTCTCAAAACTATTTTATTAGCATAACCTTCTTTTTTTAAATATATAGTACAATCAGAATTTGAATTTACCGACAAATTAAAATATCCTGTACTATCTGTTCTTGTCACATTATTATTGATACTCACCAAAACATTTTTAATTGGTTTATTGGTATCAAAATCATGAATTTGTCCTGAGAAATTGTTATGTGTACAGCTGCATAATACGATGAGTAATGAGATGAATTTGAGTTTCATTTTTTTATTGTAAATAAGTAAGCTTTTGTAAAAATTATTTAAAGATTGGGTTTGATAAAATGATTTCTAAGAGCTTTATATTATATCCTTTTTAGAAGATATTATTTAGTATTTGATGCAGATTCCTTGCTGGCTGGCGCATATTTCTACACCAAATTCCGGTAATTTTTTTTTCATCTGGCATTGTATTATTTGAACAAAAAGTAATAAGAATAATATACTGGTTGCAATTTTGGCTAATCTATCCATTTTGTGTTTTTCGGGTTCTTTCGGTTGCTTTGTTGATACCTCCTAATCGGGGGCCCAGCCCAAATTTAGTAGCACTGGCAGACCAGTGCAGATATTCTAATCTTAATTTCTTTAAATCATCTTCATTTATAAAATCCTCGTACTTTATTTTCCTGACTTCCTGCAGATATTCTTTTGCAATATTTTCTCCCGCATTAAAACGGGACACATATTGATTCCGTAGTCGTGTGCAGGTATTATCTCCCGCTACCTTTTTTTTCTAACATACATCTACTTAAAAATTATTACGCTTTCTATCTTTTGTTGGCTCCATACCTATTGAACCATTATCAGCTGACCAATGCAGATATTCATTACGCAGTTTTCTTAAATCGTTTTGCTCTTGTAGCTCCTGTTGATAAATCTCAAAACTCTTATCTCCCTTTTTTACACCTTTATGTTTTTCATGAATTTTCCCATACCATTCAAACTTATAAGGTTTTCCATCACCAAGAACATACTGCTGCAAACGTTCTTTAACACGGACTAATAATTGATCCTTTGAAATACTATATTTTTTAACTTCTAATTTATCCTGATCAAAAGGAACATTTTCATCAATAGCAGATTTTGCCATCAAATGAAGCGGAATATAACTATATGTTTTTTTTAATTTTCTAGTTCCTTTAAGTTCATGCTTAGGTCCAAAAAAAGAAATTTCTAATTGTTTTTCTAAATACCAAGATTCTCCCTCAAGCTTTTTTGAAAGTTTTTCTAGCTCCCTTTTATAATTTTTCTCTATAATTTTAACTATTTCAACTCCATCATTGTAACTTCCACCCACATCTGAATGCACACCTGGAAATTCTCTTGTTTTACCAACTTTAGTTTTCGTCAATGAAAAATTATTTCGATGTTCATCCATCGCAGTAAAATGCATTACTTTTTTTGCTTTTGATAAGTTATTTAATGACAACTCTTCAGTATCATTGTCAAAGTTGGGATTTACACTAATTGATGCGGAATAAGACGACACTGTATCAAAAAGACCTAAAAAACGCACTTTGACTAAATCAACCTTAATTCCATTTTTAGCTAAAAAATAACCCAGCCAACCTCCTTTATTTTTTCGATTAACAGATAAAGGATAGGCTTTTAAACCAATTTCATCCAAAAAAACCCTGGCTGCAGCAGCACCGCGACTAAAACCAAAAACATCTAAATAAATAACTTCAATTTCTTTCTTTTTAGCACCTTTTAACATGTCAGCTAATTTTTGACAGCCCTCTTTTACTTTGTCCAAAATTCCAGTTCCGTCAAAAATAAAATCAGTTCCTAAACCTGCTCCAAGTATTGAATCTGGCTTTTCTGTTTGAGTTCCAATACCATCTACATATACAGCTTTTTTCAATGAATAAGCATCATAAAGCCGAGCCACATTTGACCAGTCATTATAATAACTGCTGCTTTCTTTATCTCTTCCATGTTTTCTATAAGCTTTAGCTGAAATTTCTTCTTTATATGTTAATTTTTCGCCTCTAACTTTCTTATCATAGTATTCTTTGGCATTACTATTATTCATATTATTATTAGTACCATCAAAAAAAATCCCAAATATTAAATCTTTAATTTCATCTTCTTTTTGGGAAGGTGAATAATCTTGAAATACTATACTCATTTCAATTTAGTTTACCTGTTCGTGTAACTTTTTCTTTAATATTATATTGCTTCCCTTCTTGCTCTATATACAAATCAGTTACTCTCTCTGACTTTAATTGAACATCAGGATTAATTTTAATAACTAACTCCGTAGATTTGTTTTTATCAATATGTTCCTTAAATAATTTTCGTATCTCATTTTTGTAAAAATCTACTGGAATTTCATCTTCTCCTTCAGCTTTAAGATATTTAGCCCAATATTCTGCTTCATCTGTAAAAGCTATTCTTGAAATGTATTCTTTTTTTTGTTTTCCACTGCCAATGAACCACTCTATTTGAAAAGCATAAGGCAATGCCCTGTGCTTTGCATCTATTGGGCGATCATAAGGATCTTCGGCTTCTCCGTTGCACATTTTTATATACATTGAAGTTATTTTACAACCCTCGGGCAAAATAACTTTGGGCTTCCAAAGATATTTTTCTCTATAGCTTTCATAAACTTCTGGTGGAGGATAACCATATTGCTCTATTTGTTTTCTTAAATCTTTAGGAATCGTACCATCGTAAGTCAGCATGTCTTTAGTATAATCTTTTTCAAACATGTACTTTTCGCTTTCGGTTATAAGTTTGGGATCAATAGTAGTTTCATGTGCCTGATATCTCGCAACTTCTATTTGATGACCAGATCCTCTTACCCAGACAACAACCATTCCTTTTGGTCCAAGCCCGATGTTTATGCAGTCATAAGCCTCTATTTTTGCTTCATCTCTGGGTTTATAATAAAAACCTTTCTCAAAAAGCTCCTTTATTTTTTCTGTAGGCAGTTTCCAGTTACCTGTGTAAAACTTATTATCAACATAAGAAAGCCATGTAATATCAAGTCTATCTGGCGGAATTGCTTTTATAAAATTAATAGGTCCCGAGCTGCCCCAGCCAAAATTACTAAATCCTCCCATCTGACTAAAATAGACACCGTTTACTGTCCCTGTATACACCTCTACAGGATATTCTCTTGGAGCAGAAATATATGCTGCCCATTTATATTTTTTTTCCATACATGAACTTAGTGTTATCGCTAAAAGCAATAAAAAGATTTTTTTCTTTCTCATTATTTTTCTTGTCCGTGAGCAATAATTTTTTTTTCACTCACTAAATTTAAATTATCTTTTACAGCTTCAAAATTCATTTTATTCGCATTTTTTTCAAGTTTACCTCCAACATTTAATTGATAAACATCAATAACTTTGATGATAATTTTGTTTGCTTGTTTTGTTATCGCCATAAGATTTTCTATTAAAAAAGATTAGATTTTTCATTACTATTAAACAAGATCTGTTTCCCACTTTGAATTGTCATATTTTCTTGCTGACTATAAAGGCTAGCTTCAGCTGCGATTTCATTTGATGTATAGGAGGTTCTTTTAAAATCTTTTTCAACAATTTCGGTTCTATTATCTGATTTCTCCATAATATTACCATTACTAGTTATATTAATATCATTTCCTGCATTCTGTAAAATATCAATCCCAGCCTCAACCTCAACATTTTTTTTAGCATCGATTTTTACGTTTTTGCCTGCGCTCACAATAAAATCCTCTCCTGCCGCAAACTCAATATTTTTAGGAGCTTTAAATCTAATATTCCCATCACCGTGTATAACGGCAATGGTTTGACCTTTTTTACTTTCTATAGTAATATCTCCGGTTGCATCATCTAGAGTAGCTTTATTTCCACTTCTGGTTGCTAAGACTTTTAGATCATTATTCGGCGTACTGAAACCCGATCGCGCAGATATATCGACAACGATCGCGGGGATTTGCAATCCGTGCTATCGGTTCAGCAGGGTATTTTTTTGGTGTGCATACCGCAACACCCCAGGAATATTGTTTTCTTTCTTGTTGTTTTGGCAAGAGATTAAGATGAAACGGCACAAAGTAATGAGCACAATAAATTATATTATCTTTTTCATAATTGTCCTTCTATAATTTTTTTCATTATTTTTTCTCTTGTCAAAATATTATATTAATAAGGAAGGAGCTTCGTAAACGATTCCTGCGAAACAATAGCGTCTTTCATGTCTATTTCTGAATTCGCTGTTTTTAGTTTTATCCCGATTCCTGTCGTTTCTCGTGGTTTGGTATTTCGATCAATTTCAATGTTAAATTGAATTGCTTCGTTAGGCGTAATTTTTCCAAAAATTGCCATTGCTTTTTTCTCATCAAAAAACACATCACTTTCCATACGTCTGTTATTGATGTCATGCCATACCACATTTATTTTTCTCGGAATAGCTCGTTTTTTAATTGGCATCACATTGCTGTTTAAGCTCAAAAAAATCGATTCAAACTCGCCATTGATATAATTAATCTTAAGTGTTTCTACTTTATCTTCTGCTTTGACCTGAGGTGTCAAATGATATTCTCTAAATAGTGTTTCCCAGTATCCAAAAGGGATTTTACCATTTTTTATCTGGTCTAATATTTCTTTTGGTAAATCTTCATTCATATAATCAACATACTCTTTAATACCTGCTTTATCTTTCATTGATGGATGTGCCATTTTCCAGTCGACATTTTTATCTTCATGTGCCTGATAACGTCCAACGATTGTCACCGTAGTAGGGCTCCAAACGTATAATACGACCACTCCACCCGGAAACAAACCTGCATTAATTGCAAAATCATAATCTTTAAAAATTTGAACACTTTTCGTTTTTTGATCCCAGTAAGGATTATCACAGCCATTAATCATTAAGGATTCTATTTTATCTGAATCGAGGTTGAAAATGCCTGAATAACTTTTGTTTTCAGTATAGGACATCCAGGTAATATCCAATGTTTTTGGAGTTATTCCTCCTGCCTCACCAGAAGAAGAACCGTCATTGTCACCTAAGTGATAGCTGTTAATAACCTCATCGAACGGCATATATACATACCCACTTTTTGGCGTGTTACCCACGATTAAATGTCCTGAAAAAATTTCAGCAGGGTAATTTTTTGGTGTGCAAACAAATGCATTCCAGGAATATTTTTTTTCTTTCATGGTATTTTGGCATGAGATTAAGATGAAATTAAACAGGATGATGATGGCTAAGTACTTTGTTACTGTTTTCATATTTATCCAGATATTGTTTTGCGTTTTCTAATAATATTACTCGCATTATCCATTTGAGGTTCCATACCTATACCATCCATATTAGCAGAACAATGCAAATATTTTTTACGCAAATCGGGTAATAGATAATAATCTGCTACCATGGTATTAAAATCATCTATTTCTTTTTGATTCTTCCATTCTTTTTTTCGTTTTAATTCTATTTGCTTACTGGTATAGAATTTTAATTTAGGTTTATTACCAAATGCATAAGCATCTATTCTTTCTTTAACTTTTTTTAATTTGTCAGGGATCACATAATCTTTGTTAAGAATTTTATATTTCCATGGAATTTTAAATTTTCGTTTTCCAAATTCTGCCATTAAATGCAAGATTACCAGGCTATATTTATTACTAAGAAATCTTGTACCTTCTAAATAATAGGGCGTTATACTTGGTAATTCTTTGAGTTGTTCGGGTTTAAACCATCCCTGCTCCAGTAGATACTTCTTTTCTTCAGCAATCTTAGACCCTGTTTCTGTAAGTATTACTGTTTCCGTACCACTTTTGTATCCTCCGCCAATATCTGAATGGCATCCCGGCAATGTCAATTCTATGCTGTTAGATGAAGCACTAGCAATGGTAGTTAACGGAAAATTTTTACGAAACTCGTCTTCGGCAGTTAAATGAACTGTAAAACCGACAGTTGGTATTTTTAATGGTACTTTATCTTTAGAAATATCATCAAAAACATCACTGCCATAAGAAGATACTGTATCATAAATGCCCAAAAGCCTGATTTTTATTCGATGTGGCTTTACAGTATAACTTAATTTCTCAAAAGCCTTACCCAGATAACCTAAATTATAACTTTTTTTATCGGTTGCCACTTTCTTTTTATATAGCTCGTTAACAAAAATGCGGGCAGCTGTAGCTCCACGACTAAAACCAAAAACATCTAGGTATAACGTACCTATATTTATTTCATTTTCTTTTTTTAATTTTCTAGTAATATCAAAACATCCTTTTTCAACTTTTTCAAAGAGCCCGGTTTCTCCCGTACCATATCCTTGTCCACGTGTAAAATCACCGTAATAATCGAGTGTTCCGTCATCATTTTTTTCAGGGTTTTTAGTCCCTATCCCTTCAACATATACAGAATAATAATGAGATGCATTATCTTTTGGATAAGCTTTTTCTAGTCGGTCCACATTTGTGTTATCATTGCCGTAACTGGTATTTGAGCCATCTTTATTTGATGCATAACTATTCTTTAATTCCGGATCTTTTCGCCTGCCTTCAATGTTTTGTCTATTATTTGAGGTTCCATCAAAAAATACGCCCATGTAGACATCATTGACCTCTTTGTTATCTTTTTTAGGAGGCACAAATCGTGGTTCTCCAAATATTACGTTCGACATAGTATTAAGATTTATTCCCTCTTACGTTTATTTTCTTGTTTGAAATCAAGGTTAAATTCTCTTTTGTAGCTATAATTTCAACTTTTGCGCTACCTTCCTGAAATTTTTTGCCGGTTAAGGAGGTGTATGTATTCCTGATTTCTATTTTTAAATTCTTTGCTGTTTTAGTAATAGCCATACAATTGTTTTAGAATAAATTAGATTTTTCTGCACTGTTAATTTCTACGCTTTTTTGTGAACTTTCTAAAAGCATATTCTCTTGTGTACTGTTAATAGTAACTTTCTCTGCAAACTGGGTAGATTCGTGAGAGTTTCGAGTATAAGTTTCTATTATATTTTCTGTTTTGTTATTTCCATATTCATAAATATTCTCCTCTGCCCTTATATCGATATTATTTCCTGCTTCCTGTCTCATATTGTTTCCTGCACTCATATCAATATCAATTCCTGCTTTTATCGTAATACTTTCGCCAGCCTCAAAAACAATATTTTTAGCACGAATCGTTATTGTTTCAGGACTTGTCACATTAATATTTTTGCCTTCTTCATCCAGTTGAATCTCATTCCCACTCGGGTCTGAAAGCCAGATACCTACTTTTTCTATAAACTTAAATAATTGTCCATGTTTAAATTTCCAGGCTTTTATGCTGTTGTCTTTTGTAGAAAAACCTGATTTCTCTTTATTGCTCGTCATGGTTCCTACCACGATAGGCAGCTCGGCATTGCCTCCTTGAAAATCTACAAAAACGGTGTCGCCTATTTCAGGTATAATGTGAGAACCTCTGGCATTGCCTCCGTAGTTTTGAACAAGCGGTATATAGGGAGTGGTTTCGCCTTTGGCCTGCTGCCACGGCATTTGTACCCTGACACCGCTAAGTCCGTCCGGGTCTGCATTGGCCGTTACAACAGCTGTCTGGCTTTTGCAGTTTGGCACCAGATCAGGATCGGTTTGGGGAGAGAACGGGGAACCGTTGAAATTAATAGCTGTAAAATGGTTTTGGTAATCCCCGCCGTCATCGCAGGTATGCCTAATTTGGGTAACACGATAAGAACTCTCCAGCTGTATGTCGATTCCGTATATTCGTACCGTATTTCCAACGGTGATTCCCGGCAGGTCACTAATGGCCTCAACCTGCATCATAGTGCCCAAAATAGAACGCATTTTGTTTTTGGCGTATTCTTCGACTGTAGTGCTGCCATTACTCCCAACAGCATTTTGATTGCGCTGGATAAGGGTTTGTTTATTAAAAATCTTATTGGATTTGTTTATAAAGTTTTGATGAAATCCATCGGCTTCTTTTCTGTATTTTAAAGTTTCGCCTGCTGCGTATTCCCCCTTGCGGTTGTCATTTTCGATTATTTTAAAATTGGATGGTGCCAGCTGTATATCGTATCGAAAATCCTGCATATTAACACCGCTGTATAATTTTGGCTGTCCGCCGATACCGCCGGGACTGCCAAAAATCAGGGTCCTGCCGTTGTAGTAAAACCACTGTCCGTGTCTTTTTGCCAGACGGTTTAGGAATTCAAAACTGCTTTCGTTATACTGCACGGTATACGACAGCGTATCTTTATAATAGGGTTTTACTTCCATATCGATATCATAGCCGGATTTTACCTTGTTTACAATATCCTGCAATGGTAAGGAGGTAAAAGAGTTAAACTGCGGTCCGTCTTCTAAAAGTATTGACAGACTATGCCCCTGAATTAAAAAGGTTTCTTCGATATCCTTAATTTGGGATTTCTGCATTTTTACGCTGGTTACTACTCCGTAAAACTGCATGATATAATCGCGGGGGTCTGTGCCTATAAGCTCGTCAAGCCCTTCTATAGGTTTTATTTCTATGCTTACTTTTTCGCCGTAGAACTTCTGCGAAGCGGGCATTATGCTTTTAAATTCATCTACCAGCAGGTCTTGTCTTACTTCAAACGAAAAGGTGTGATGGTCATGGATTTTTTGAATAATTTCTAAATTGATGAAATTGCCAATAAGGGTTTCACCAATCTTAATCGTGGTTGCAGTTTGTAAAGCCATAATTGAGATTTTTAAATCGTTTTCCAGTTATTTTCAAACATTGTATTCCCTACTTTTACTTCATTAGAAGTAATTAAAATTTCAGTAGTCATAGGAACTGATCCTTCGCTGTTGAACCTTTTACGAAATGAAATGCAATAGGCTTTTTTAAACGCTATACTTTTCATTGTACTCATAGCATCCCTGCGATAAAAAATAACTTTACCATCTTTTACACTATTCTTCGAAACCATCCAGTCTGAGAATAAATCAGTATGTGTACTCTCTACTACAATTTTCACCTGTCCGCCCTTTGTTTTGTTGGCTGGTTTTCCGTTATTATCAATATTTTGAGAAAAAAGAATATCAAATTCTAAAACATTAAAAACTTCATTATCTATTTCTAATTTGGCTAAAAAACTCATTTTTATATTTTTTTGATTATTATAAAATTTTAATCCTAAAGGTTTGGTTTTATACTAAAAAAGGAAGCCTTTTACAGACTTCCTTAATAGTTTCAAGCTTAATTAAGTTTGATAAAGTCCTAAATAATTATACCCAGGCATTATCAAATTCACCTCCGCCCATCGAAATCTTGCGCGCAGAAATCATAAAAGTTTCCGTTAAAGGATTGTCACTGTTATGATCAAAGTTTTCTTTGTACTTAACCATGTAAGCCTCAGTAAATTTCAACTCTTTCAGGGTAGCGTTAGAATCACGTTTAATGAATTTTACAGATCCGTCTTTTCTTTCGAAATTGTTGGTCATCCATTCAAACAACTCTGTGCTTCCTGTTGATTCTACTTCGATCATGATTCTTCCTCCGCGTGTTACCGTAGAAGGACGCCCGGATGCATCTGTTTCCTGAGCCAAATCATAACTTACGTTAAGAACTTTGTAATCTTTTCCTGCAACTGTCAATGATGTTAAAAACGACATAATAAAAATTTTTAGTTATTAATTTATATATTCATATTGTAAATATATAAATAAAAACCTACAAATACTATTTATTTATAAAAATAAACTTACTTTTTTGAAAAATCCGCCGTACAAGTCACAAAACAGCATTTTTTGTAGGATAACATTATATTTTTATTGATAGGACAATGGTCCTACAAAGAAATATCCTCTAAAATTGAAGTCTCTGTTGGTACTTTTTATAGTCGCTTCGATAATAATATCAACTCTTTTTTTTGCTCTGTTAACATTATCTACTAAATATTGAACTTCTGAAAGTTCAACTTTGAGTTCCATTACTTTTATTCTGTTTTCGTGCAAAAGCAAAGACTGCTTCATTGTTTTGGAAATAATTTCTTTCAGGCCGTTTTCATTCATTAGTAAATCAAAATCTATTTCCCATATTTTTGATCCAAAGGTTTCATCAAATTTGCATTCGCCAAAAGTAGTTGTGGCCAGTAAAATGATTTGCTGCGCGATAGAATGTTCAATAGATGTTTTTTCTAATTCTTTTTTTTGAAGAATTGTATTAAAATCGATTGGCAGTTTATAAAAAGCTCCTTTCATTTCTTTATATATAAATTAATTTTTCGATCTTTCCTCCTCTGCTGGTTTCTATTTCTTTAGTAGTCGTTTTTCTTTTAATGATATGCAGCTTTACTTTTGGGGTTAGTTTTAAGAATTTCTCACGATACAAAATATCACCAATAAAACGCTGTCCTTTGTTTTGATCTGCTATTACAAAATAGCTGATTCCTTTTTCGATTTTAAGAGTATTGATATCCCCGGCATATAACTGAATTGTTTGTTCTTCTTTATGAAAAGTATAAGTCAGTTCATCATGATTTAATTTTCGGTATTTTGAAATATTAAATATTTCTATGGCCTGCTTTAGAGGTTCAAAGGGAATATTTTCAAAAAGAAAATTGGTAGTTTCTAAGAATTTCAATCCAAAAAAACTCCACAAACTTTTTTTAGTTTTCTTATCTTTAAAAAAGTAAGTATCACGCGTTACCTGATAAATTGTTTTTTCATTTGTTTTAGTATCTGTAACGATCATTTTATATGTTGGAATCTCTATTTCGGCAGGGACATCTTTGAGCCCAAGATTGGTGTTTAAATTTACAACACCTGCCTGATGTTCAGAAATCACAATATCTATTGTATGCTGTTCTAAAGCAGAATCTGTTCTTACTATAACTTTTCCTTCTCCGCTTCCTGCATAAAAAACAGAACCATTATTATCTGTAAGACCCAGCGAAAGATTTAATTCTGGTATTGACATAGTTTGGGTATTGATAAATTTGGATTAACGTTTTTTTACTTTATACAATTTCAGGCAGTTGAGATACTCTTTTAAATTCTGATTATCAACACTATTGGGACTAAATTCATAATCCTTTTTCAGGGTAAAGAACTTTATTGTATTAATATTATCTGCCATTATTTTTTTTCGGTCTTTCCTGCTTAACTGCAGTGCTGCGGTTCCGTCGCAATTAACACTAAAAGAATTTTTTAAAACATACATTTCGCCAGTCTTAAAATATAACTCCAATGGCTGTTTTTGTTTTACACAAACATTGTCTGTAAAAATTTTAAAGTACAAATAGATTTTTCGCTTTCTTTTTCCGAGCTGCAAAACGGCATATTCAAAATCTTCATTATATACTCTAAGCAAAATTGGCGGGGCACTTGCAAAGTTTTTTCCTGCCAGGAGCAATTCATTTTGCGAAATAGGACAATTTAAAGTATCTATTGCTTTTACTTTTTGCCCAAAAGTTAAGTTTGCTATTGAAAATGAAACAACTACAAGTAAAATTTTTAATAAGTTCATGTGTGTTTTGAATTATTTGGTTTGATCATTCAAAAGGATCAATATTTTTTTAAAGAAGGAAACACAAATAAATGTGTTTCCTTTGTTTTTAAATTTTGGTAATTACTTTTGTTCGTAATCAGTATCCCATTCTGTACCGTCATCTCCTTTATGTCCATCCATTTTTATAAGGAAGTTTTTAGCCGGGAAATACGGTTTCATATGAATATCCATATAGATTCTGTCTTTCTGAATTGGGTCCTGCTCAAATCTTCTGATTTCAAAATTCTCAATCAATTTATCCGGGCCAGTGATTCCGTCAAGGAAAGCAACAATCTGATTCATAATCTCTTTACGCGTTTTTGCAGTAAAGTTTTCGAATGCACGGCGATTAAGGAAATCCATTAATACTTTTGTCACATAATCGAAAACACGAACTACAGAATAAGTTTGTAACCCAAGATTGTCTCCGCTGAATAATGTTTTGGCAGAGAAAGCCATTACTTTTCCGTACTCATTTACCATCGGAACCAAACCTAGATTTTCAAGATTTGCGATTTCGCTTTTCTTTAAATCAAATTTTACTCCGTCGACTTCGTTTATTCCACCGAATTTTTTACCCGCAGTAACCTGAGACATTAAAGTTTTGTAGATTTTACCCGCCAATGCTGCTGAAGGTGCCACGTGCAAATCTTCATTTTCGCCAATTTGGTCAAATCTTCCACGTCCAACCAGCCAGTTACAAGTCATAATCACATTAGAACGGTATGCATCTCCGCCTGTTAAATTAGCTGCGTCGAACATTTCCATAACATCATCCGGTTCATCAAGATGTTCGAAATCTGTAACCAGCATTACTTTGTTTTCGTGTGCTATTTTGGCCCATTTTTCGATTACTTTATTCGAACCTAAATAACCTGGAATAACTAAAATTCCGTAATTGTTTTTTAAGTCTAAACGATCATAATTATCTACAAGTTCTGAATGGATTGCATCGATAAAACGTGTGTTATCTAAATCTTTTAACTGCTCAATGTCAGCATTTACAATCGTAACATTTTTAACTTTTTCTGTTTCGGTATTTTTAAAGAATAGGGCAACAGTTCTGTAAGCTGCTTCAATTTCTCTTGTATCTTCAACTGCTTTTGCAAGGTTCTTTTTTAGTAATGCTTCAGATTCTTTGCATTTATCCTCGCATTGTGCCACCATATCAGTCAAAGCTTCATTGCTGCTTAAAACTGCAGACCATAATTCTAAAGTCTTTTTTAAAGTTTCTCTTTCTTTGGTTTTATTGGTTTCTCCAAGAAAAATTTTTCTTCTTGCTTTTCTGTCCGGATTTAGGTTCTGAACGCCTTCAATAGCCATTTCTAGCAAATCGAATCCGCCATATTTAGCTAATTTTTCAACGTTTTTTTCAATAGATCCGCCGCTTACTTTACGTTCTAAAACCGCTGTATCTGTATTGTTATTTTGATGTGCTTGTTTATTTGACATATCTTATATTTTTTATTTATTTTCTTTTAATTCATTTATTAACGCCCCAAGGCTGTCAAGCAGTGCCTTTTTTGCTTCGCCATCTTCTAAAGCTGCTTTTAAAATCTTGTTTGATTTTAACTGACGAATGATTTTTTGATATTGGTCTTTTTCAGTTTCCAAATCAGATAAGAAATTGCTTTGCGCCGTGATTCCTTTGATTCCGAAATCGCCTAAATTTTTAAATTTTAAAGCCTCTACTTTTGTAGCTCCGTCAGCGGTTTCAAAATTCACTTTTACTTCTGGCTTAAAATGTTCAAATGCTTTTTCTACATTCGTAATTCCTTCCACTAATTCCGGTTTAATTGGCGCATCAACAGTTAATTTTTGCGCTACAATTGTTCTGTTTTGAGGAATTGCACTAATTGCTTCATCTGCATCCAGTTTTACTTCATTTCCTCCAATTCCATAATTTGATAACATACTTTTTAATTTAAATGGTTATTATTTTTATATACTAATGATTTATTGATTTTGATAAATCTGGCGGCAGACGTCTAAATCTCTGCTTACTTTTTCTAATTCTTCTTTGTACGTTTTAGCCGACTGGTTTAGGCTGTCTATTAAATGTGCATTGTGTGTAAGGCTTCTGATCTGTTTTTTATAGTCGATGATATTCTTGTATGCCAAAATGATGTTGTTGTAAAGCTTTTTATTATCTGTTGTATCTTTTGGAATTTTCTGATAGATATTGGCCACCATAACATTTGCCAGACGCTGCTGAAAATCATTATCAACTTTTGGGGAATTGATAGAATCGATTGTCATTCTTACACTGTCTATTTTTATAGAAAAATTAGTCTGATAATCGTACTCTCTTTTCATCATTTCGTTTTCAGCCTTCAGTATTTTATTTTCTGCAAAAGGCAGATAAAAATTAAATGATACTGCAGTGAGCATCAATATAAATGTGACAACAAATGCTATTAAAAAGGCATAAAATGCTTTCCTGCGTTCTGTTTTGTTTAATAGTTCCATAATTTGTTTTTATGATTTAATTTTAATTAGTCTTTAATGAAAAAACTATGTCTTTTTGGATTATGAACGATGTCTTTTTTCTCTGTTTCGGCCACAAACAATTCGATACTTTCTTTTTTCTTTCCGATGTAATCGAGCTTGCTGAGCGTTTCAAATAATTTTTCGATTTTTACAAGGAAGCTCATTACCAGTTTTGCAGTTTTATCGATATGAACATGATCGTAATTCGTGTTAATGAGCGTAGTAAAAAGTATCTCTAAATCGCCCTGAGACAAATCGCACCATTCTGCGAAATAGTTCAAAAGTTCTTCTTTTCCTGCACCAGATTTTGAGTCGATAAAATTTTTCATAACCCGTGCAAACGATACTACTGTACTCAACATCGAAGCCGGATGCTGATGCATTGAAAACCAACGAAACTGGGTTAGCTGATTTCCTAAAAAGTAACTTGTATTGTCTGACAATTGCATTACTGTTTTGGGCAAAATACCTTCCTGCTGAAAGCGATTAATTTTCTGGGAAATTTGTACGGAGTAAATCTCTATCTGCCCAAAGGAGCGTCCAATTTCTGCCTGCATGTCGCTTAGTTTTGGATGGCAGGCAATGGTAACCGAAGCCGGGATATAATCCTCATCAAGTACGGTTGTATCGCCAATCAACACTTTTCCAATGGCAAGGTAAAACCCTCCGTAACCTATTCCGGAGCGAAATTCTTCGGCTTTGATTAAGTGGAGTTTGTATTCAGGCTGTGTGTAAGGATATCTTGGCGGAACCTCATCCGGATCCGGCTCTCCAAACGGAATTCTTTTTCTTGAATTTACCGAAATACAGGCCAGTAATTCAAGATGATCGCCTTCTTTTATTTCATAAGTATCTTCCGGGTACGGAACCTGTAAATCCAGCGTATCTGTATTACTTTTACTGATCTCTATTCTGGAACCATTTGGCGTAATGGCGTGACATTCCTCTACACGAACGCGCAGTAATTTATGATTGTCGATTCCCAAAGTAATTTTAGTCGATTCTTTGCTCTGATTTCCCGAATCCAGCAAACCGTAACTTATTGGCGTGGTATGAATTCCGACAGCATCATTTACCAATTCTGAAACATTGTCCTGCATGGCCAAAAAATGGTTTTTGTTGATCTTCATTCCGTCTATCCAGTTTACGGGAAAATGATTTAGCTTTTCTATCATATTTTTATTCGTTATAATTTTGTTTAGTTGTTTCCATAGCAAAATCCCTCATGTAAATTATTACATAAGGTAAAGTGGTATTTATTAGCAATTGCTAAAAATTATTGGGCGTTTTTGGAAATTGTATTTTGGGTGGTATTATTATTGAAAAGAAAAGGTTATAATAGGGTTAATGGTTTTTTATTTTTTGTTAGTTGAGGCTTTTCTTTTTAATATGTCAAGGAGCTTATTCTTCTTTTAATAAATTCTAATAATCTTTTTATTATTTAATTATTTAATTATTTTTTATTGACTATAGCTCCTTTATTATCAATTACGTAAGACTTATAAAAAACTTTCTTTTCATTTGTATTTCTTCTTTTGTATAGACTGATAACATAATCTTTTGAAATATTAAACTGAGTAATAGATTCTCCATCCATTAATCCAATTTCTAAAGAAGAAATTACTTTATTATCACTAAGAATTACTAAATCATACGACTCTATATCTGAATCAGTATTACATAAAATCATGGGCTGATAATCTTTAACTCTGGGAAGATACATATAATCACTTGGGTGAAAATTATTACCAAAAACCTTGGCTATTGCATTATCTTCTTTAAAAAAGTATTTTGGAAAATTATTATCACATTTAATACTATCATATGGATTCACACACGCCTTATAGTATTCATCAAATTCTATTGGCAAAATAGAATATCGAATCTTTTCATTAGAAAGATGTTTTTTAACGTCTTTTTTTTCTATTTGACATAAAATGAAAATATCATTTTTTGATAAAATATTTTTATCAAACTCTACTTCAATTGGATTATCTGGGTCTGCACTTGTATTGTATAATTTACTATCATTAACTTTTAATACCAACCAAGCAATTGTGCTTTCAACTATTTGCTTAACCTTTGGGTCTTCAGATACATTATTTTCGATGTACACTTGAATAGTTACATTATCGCCTTCAATTCTATCTATTTTAGTTAAGAAGTCATTTTGTCCTCTTAAATCTAATTTACTTGATATAACTATTTGATAAATAACATCTTCACAGGTAATTTCTACATTTTCAGTTGCCGTGTCCTTTAATGAATCATTTGACTTTTCTAATTTGGAATCTTTACAGCTTATTAAAATCAGCGATATTATTATAAATATTTTTTTCATTGTGTTGTGTATTATAAATTCCCTCAGCTAACAAAAGCAAAAAACTCTTGCTAGCTGGGGCTTTTCTTTTCAATATGTCAAGGAGCATAAATATATTTTTACTTATTTTTTAGGTTTTACTTGGCTCAACTTGATCAGAAAATCTTCAGTAACATCTTCAAAATTAACATCATTAAAATCTTTTTGAGTCCAAGTTTTTGATGGTATTTTTTTATCGTGATTGGCTTTATCAAAATAGGTTTCACCGTATTTATGGAGTACTACGTTGTTTCCAATTACCTTAAAAGTAATATAGGACGATATTTCAATATAATCTGAGCAAACTTGATTCTCAACTGTAAAATAGTTGTTTTTAAATACTATCGTACTAAATCCTTCTGTAGCACAATTAAAATTGTTCTTAGGTATAATATTATTGTTTTCATACCACGTTTTAAATGTACTATTTGGCAAACCTTTTTTTATTTCCATTCGAAGTCCAAAATGAATTCTCTCAAACTCTCCTTTCTCTTCTTCATTTGCATAAACTACAATTTTATCTTTTATTCCATCTTGATCTAAATCATAATCATAAAAATATGCAATGTTTCTATTATCATATAATTTCAAAACTTTATCAGAAGAAAATAATTCTGGAAACTGTTTGCAGAAAAAATCACGTTGCCCAATTAATGGCCCATTTGTTTGTGCTTTTTTTAGAAATTTCCATTTATTCTCAAATGTATCATATAGGTAAAAGTATAACTCTGTATTATTTTTAAAAAACATTGCTTCTTCTGATTCTCCATTTGATATATCTAAATATTTTTTAGGTATATAAACTGCAAAAATGTAATATGAACCCAAATCCTTATTGATTATTTTTTCAATTGTTGAACTCTGTGTCATTATATCTGAGTTAGAATTCTGAAGATAACTGGACCAATATTTGTTCAAAGAAATGTCTTTTGGCACATAACTAATAGCAAACCATTGTATCTCTTCATTTTCATAATTATAATAATGTCGATATGGATGTTCTGATATATCTTCATCTCCAAATGAAATCATATAACCATTGAAATATTTTTGGTCAAAAAAATCAATAGGCGGCTGTTCTTTTACATTTTTTGTTTGTTCTTTATTCTCATTTAAAACCTGATTTTTCTTATTTGACACTTGCCCATTACATGAATTTATTAAGAGGCTTAACATTAATATTTTTAATAGTAGTTTCATAATTTTTCATTTAATTCCCTCAGCTAACAAAAGCACTGTGCTTTTGTTAGCTGGGGCTTTTCTTTTCAATAGGTCAAGGAACCTTATTCTTTCTAATTTTACCCTTATAAAGTCAACTATTTATTACTCATTTCCCAGATTTTAATATTCATCTCTTTACAAACTATTAATCTCTATCGTCTAAATTGATAACATTCGATGGTCTTATAATAGTATTGGCAGGCATCTTGATTATTTTATTTTTTTTATCAAAAATATAAACAGAATGTAATTTACTTTCTTTAATTGATCTTAAGCAAAAAGCTCTTTCATTATTATTTTTTTCAATAATAATATTACAATCAATTACTAAGTTTGTCCTGATTTTTAAAGTGTCACTTAGAATATCTTTATTAAAAGACAGAATGTATGTTTCTTTAATTTTATTTAATTCTTGATTCATAATGTTTATAATTACTAAATGATACTCCTTGTCAATATTGACAAAAGATTTTCCTTGCTTATAAATTTCATTTTTAAATTTGAACAATTGATCTAAATTATTTGATCTAAATAAACCATCACCTTTATTATTTTTATCAATAATAAATTTATTTATTTGAGTATGACTACTTCTATTCTTACTTGATAATTCATTTATAAGAGTTACATCATCAGAGGTGACTTCTGTTTTGTTTTTAAAATCTGTTATTTTAGATAAATAAAAATCCTCTTCTGATGACTTACCTTTAATAACAACTTCATTATTTTGATTTACTAATGAATAATTAATCTCCTTAAACTTTCCAAGACTAAAGATTTTCTCATTATATTTAAAGGTATAAATACCTAAATCATTGAAACTATTTGAAGCATCAAATTTAATTACATGAAAAGTTGGCAATTCTTCTGTACAAGTAGGAATCATTAAATAATAAAAAGAATCCTGCTTAAAAAGCCTGAATTGATTCTTGGCTTCTTCCATTGAAGATGTATTGATACAAAAATCTACAGAACTATAGTTATTAAATTGTTCAACTTTTAAATAACTTGTCTCCTTATCCTTCAAATAATATATGCGAAAATTGATTAAATCGGTTTCAAAAAACATTTCAGTTATAAACTCATTTTCGGACAATAAAATTTTCAAAGGAATTGATGAATTTTCTTTTGCTTTTTTTTCTACAAGAGCTGAAGATTGCTTTTTATCTAACTCTTTGTTTTTTGAATTACAAGAATTAAAAAAAATGATAATAAGAACTGAAATAAGATTTATTAATTTCTTCATAATTTTCTATTTATAAATTCCCTCAGCTAACAAAAGTCTCAACTTTTGCTAGCTGGGGCTTTTCTTTTCAATATGTCAAGGAACCTTAATTATTAATTCAAAGAATTATTTAATCCTTTCATAAACTCTTTGAGGTACTTTCTTTATATCCTTGTTTTGGATTTTCATTAAATGAATATATTTCTGATATGATAATTTAGCATCCTTTTTTTTATTATCTCCCCATTGAGCATCAGCCAAATTCAACCATGCTACACCCCTTTCAGGATTATCATTTATAATTTTATTTAAAAAAAATATAGACTCTTTATAAGCTCCTGACTGCTCTAAATAGTACGCCACATCATTTAATTTATCTGTGTCTATTATTTTAATGTCTTGTATATATTTATCATCATTGACTGGAGCCTCTATAAATTTATCATCATTTGTTACTGTAAAATTTAGAATGCCAATTTTTTTATAAAAACTGTCATATAGATTTGTGAAAGCAAATGAATTATTTTTTGTAAATGAGTCATGTAAAGAACTTCCTATGTCTTCCAAATCACTATACAACTGATTAATTAGTTTATAGTTTTTTAGATACACTTTATTAGATAAAAAACCTTCTTTACTATATTTTAGAATTTCTTTAGATGTTAAATAAACAGCATCATCTTTAAATGTAAAACTATAAACTTGTTTCATTTTTGTGGAAGATCCATTATATTCATATGTCAAAACAAAACATCGCTTATCTACTATTTCTAAACTTGTAATTAGCGACATTTTATTAATTATCAAACCCTTATACTCCTTTTGATTTACAAATAATGACGTATTTTCAACCCTAACTAAATCATTGTTTTTTAGTGGATCACCATTTTCATTCCTGTCATTTAAAAGTAAATTATAGTCGATAAAAGAATAGATTACTGGCTTATTTCCTTTTATATACTTTACAATTCCCCAATTATTTTTTAAAGAATTTATATTTAGATTGAAGTTTTCATTTGCAAAATAAACGTTTCTGGATTTTAATTTTATAAGATTATTACTTAGTTTTTGGGATATTTCCGAAAAGTAAGTGTTGTTATCATCGGCTATAACATAAAAATTCTTTTCCCCCATAACTTTTTTAAGGGAATCCATTTCTTTTAGGCCTGGAGTATAATAATACACTCCGCTTTTTGTTATAGTCGCTTGAGCTTTATTATTTGTAATTATGGCATTTTCTTTCTTTTGTCCTTTACAGGAATTAAAAAACATGAAAGTAACAATCGAAATAATATTTATAACTTTCTTCATAATTTTCTATTTATAAATTACCTCAGCTAACAAAAGTCTCAACTTTTGCCAGCTGGGGCTTTTCTTTTCAATATGTCAAGGAGCTTTTTATAGTAAGATTATTGATATTCTGTGTAATTCATAAAAACTACAAAACCATTATTATGACACATAAAAATCTAATAATTATCAAACTTATGTTTACTTTTCTACTTCATCCCAATTATATTAGAAGTTGCTATTTAATGCGATATATCTTTTTTTAAAACGCATACTTGTTTTATGCCATAACCAAAATTCAAATCAATATAGGGACAACGCAACATGTACAGATTATCGTCAAAAGTAACAACCCCAAAATCTTGTATTTTTTCTATTTGAGGATCATTATATTCGGATAAATCTTTTATAAATTCTAATTTTAATTCATTTTCAACTTCTTTAGCTCTTAATAGATATTTTTGAGACACATGATAACCATTTATTTCAAATATTATTGAGTCTTTTTTTATTTTTAAAGAAACAATATGCATTGTATTTGTATCATTACTATTTTTATTTATTTGTGTTTGATAGTTACCAAGCCAATTGCCTCCATAGGTTTTTATACTTTGCTGTATCTTTTTCTGAATGTTATATTTTTTCTCATATAAAAATTTATCCCCTAAATAAAAATTTGATTTTAATACATCACCCTCTTTTGAAATGTTACCTATTAGGTCTTTAACTCCAAGCTTCTCTGGATCTTCTTGTCTAAAAACTAATGTATCATCAATTTCTATTATAGAATTAGATTTAATATCAATGTAGTAGATCCCCAAATTGCTACTATAATAATCTCTTCCTTCTATTAACAAAACAAGATTATCTAAATTGGATTTATAAAGCTTAAAAACTATATCGCCATTTTCATAATAAAAATTTAGTACTTTTTTTATTTCGGTTTTGTTTATAAAAAAAGTTAATTCCTGATTGTTTGAATTAGAGTTTAGGAGTACTTTAAAACCATTATAAACAGCCTCATCAGATTGTCCTTTTGTTTTATTTAATGGTTTTTCTAATTTAAAGATTTCTAAATCTTGTTTATTTTTTTTCTCTAAAACTGTTTCTTCTTTTATTTTTTTTTGCTCTTCTTTTCTTTGACCGTAACATTGTAATTGCAAATAGCATATGATCAATAGACTTAATAATTTTATTACTCTTTTCATTGTGTCCAATATGATGGGGTTATTTTTACTTCTTCTTGTTCTTCCTTATCAGCATCGGTTAAGGTATCTTCGTCTTTATAAGTTAAATAGACACCTGGATTGCACTTTTTATCTAATCCTGCTTGTTTTTTCACATTCATTATTTCGAAATGTAAATGTGGGTTTTTTGTTGAAAATGGTACTCCATTTTCTCCAGAAGTTCCTGTTAATCCAATAATTTTGCCAGCATTTACAATATATCTCCTATTTCTACTTTTCTTTCTTTTAAGTGAGCGTAAACAAGGTAGAATGGCCCATTATGATCAAAATTCTGTAATTCAACTTCTGATTTATTCGAATACTTTAGTACAAAAGGATTTTTTCTTCTTGATTTAAATGTTTCTTCATCAATTACTTTTATTACAATTAATTCACCAAACATGCTGCTATTAATTTCGCTTCTCACAACTTCACCTTTTACGCATGAATAAACATTCGTTCCTGGTTTTGCAAATAAGTCCATCCCAGTATGTTTAGTAACACCATCTCTAATTGTTGGTCCAAATGAGCCATGCCAAGGTTTTTTAGCACCTCCCCCTTGAGAGTATAAACATAACATTGGATTATCTACTGGATCATGCCATTCTTCGGATGAACTATTTGTTGGACTGCATTCATTTACTTTAAATACTTGTAAAGCTTTTTCAAAGAATTTTTTAGCATCACTCCAACCTGCTAAGCCTCCATTTACCATTCTTCTAATTTTCTTAATATTGTCTTCAGTAGATTCTTTCAGGGTATCAGCGGTTTTCCAAATCTCGTGTTTTTCCCAATAAGCTATAGCCGATAAAACAGCATATTTTGCTTCTTGAACTTTATCAGGATTAGCTTCTAAATCTATATATTCATCTGGAAATATCTCCTTAAATGTTGTTGACGCATTAATATAATTATCCTTGCCTGTTAATTGTTTTAATCCTCGTCCTCGATACTTATAGCCATCGCCGCTGGCTTCATTTCCATTTCCATTTCCATTTCCATTTTCATTTGCATATAAAAAGCTTAGTAACTTTTTTTGAGGTCTTTCATCACAAAAAGTTTCAATCTGACCACGTCTTTCTAACATACCACTTCTATTTCCAAATATGGATGTATTTCGAATATTTGTTGGTGTGTATGGTATAACATCGGTTTCAATAATCCAATCTGTATTTATACCTGATGTTTCTGCGCCCACTTGCGCAAAAAAATGTGCTTTACGTAAACATGTATTTAGATGTATTGGTTTATCTGTATTTTTTCGTTGTTTGATAAATTCATTTAGATACTTCACAACTTCTTCTCTAAATGCTGTAGAACGTCTATGAACTCCAAATAAATCTTCTATGTGTTTTAAAGTCAATGCCTCCTCACACCTCGGACATTCCCCTTTCCCAATTACAAAATACTCTCCATCTCTTTTCAAAAATTCCTTTTCATGTTTAACAGTCTCACCTTGGCACTCGGCTTTTAACCACAGACTTTCCGTTTGTGTTTTATAGATATCAAAACTAACTGTGGTGCCACCGCTGTAAGTTTGGCTTTTTAATGCTTTTTCTACATCATCTACATAAGCTGTTTTTCCGGCTACTATCTTTGTATTGCCTTGTTTTCCTTCTTTTGCATTGTTTAATATTATTGTTGCAAATTGCTTTTTATTGCTATCTGTAATTACGGTTTCATTTTTAAATGTGTAGGTATAAGATTCTTCTTTTTTCCCTTTAAGAAGTTTTTCTTTCCATTCTTTCAAATCTTCATCAGCCTTCGGACGAAGCTTTATTTTTACTTTTGCCAAGCCTTTTTCAACAGTTGCTTTTAGTGTCGTAAGTTCTACTCCATCTTCTTTAGCTTCCAAAACAGGTACGTTTGCATCTGCGTCTATCAGAATGGTCTCTTTTTCTTTTATTGTAATAGATACTTCTTTTCCATCTAATAAAAATGTTTTTGCAACGATATACACTTCCTCTTCTAAAGGAGCACTATTTATCTTTATAAAGTTTGCTCCTAACTTGTACAAATTAAAAGAAATAGAAGTTCCTTTTTCATAAGTACTCTCTGTAAGCGCATTTTTAATATCATCAAGTTTGGCATACTTTTTATCTGCTTTTACTTGTGGATCTACATTTTTCTTAATAATCGCAGCAATTTTATCTTTGTCAATATTGGCGTTTTTATTTTTAAATTTATATTCGTGCTGGTCGGCAACCTCTTCTGTTTCCAACGAAAATTCTTCTTTAGCAAAGTATGCCGTAATAATTCCTTCTGTTGTTAGTACTTCCTCTTTAGGAGTGTTAACAATAGTTAAAGGAGTTGTATTTGTTGGTGGCTCAAATACAGGCATTACTCTTTTATTTTTTATAGTAAAAGAAAGTATTTTGTCACTTCCACTTGCGTTTTTAAGATATTCTCCCGTGATGTCTAGTACTTTTACATAAAAATTTTCTAAATCGCTAGGCAAACCTGGAACTGCCATAAAACAAGACATAGTTGTAAACTTAGCCTTAAGTGCTCCATTTACGCATTTTACTTTTACAGTTTGTATAGATGTTGTTGTTTTTGCACTATATGATTCCAGTGTTAGTGTATCACCATTTACACCTTCCGTTTCTAATGAAACAAATAGGTCATGTCCATAATTTATTTCACTATTATCTGCCGTATTTTCTTTTTTACTCCAAGATGAAGAAGTTATTTTTTTTTCACATTTTCCATATACATGCAGTCCAGTGTTTGCATTACTATCATGTCTACCATACAAACTAGCTTCCAGATAAAAAGCATACGACCCACATAATTTTTTAGGCAGGTTTACACCGAAAGGAGCACCAGCAGATCTTATTTCTTTCTTGAAAATCTTTTTCTTTTTCTGATCCATCCATAGCCATGTGATATTTCTTCTCTTTTCTTCCTCTGTGGTTTCGCTATACCATTCATCAACCATAAATGGAGCTGTTTGATCTGGTTTGATGCAAAGTATTTTATTCGGCAAACTAAAATTTCTTAGCGCACCACTATGTCCAACCCACTTTATTTTTTTTACTCCCTTTGCCATTTTTATACTTTTAGAAAATAATGAAACTATTTTTTAACTATATATTATTCCTTCGTCTGTATGCTCGATTGCGAATAGCTCTTTTATATCTACCATTGGGTTTATTTGCTTTAGAACTTCAGATTTGGCATTCTTTAAATTCTGTTTGTTCAATTCTGCTTTTTGTCCGTGTTTATCCACTTCAATACAGTCAGTCCCCCCAATAGGGCAAGTTCCTTTACTGTTTTCCAGTAAAATTTTTCCTTTATTAGATAATGTAACTTTTTCATAAAAACCACTCCATTTAGTAATTACTGCTTGACATGGCAAATAATCTCCACTTCCGTTAGGCTGCATTTTACATTTACCAAAAGTATTCTTCTCTAATGTCTGCCCAATTTCTTTATCGGTTGCTATGAGTTTGCTTTCAGCTCCTTTATCATTAGCATAATGCTTACTTTGTGTTTTTACTTTAAGCGTATCTAACTTAGATTCTACGCTAAACTTACATTTTAAAGTTGCTCCTTGTACTACTACATGTTTTTCACTCATAACTTTACTTCATTTAATGTCAAAACAATCCCTGATATTCCTAGAATTTTAAACTATTATCTTTTTTATTATTCTAAAAGCTTAATTTCAATAGTTTTCTTTATATGTTCATTTGATAAAATATTGCATTCTACATTCATTTTCTCAATTGTATAAGTTTCTGAATTTAGAAAGTAAACTGCGCTATAATTCACTTTTGAAGAGGTATAACCGTATAAAATCCCTAAGCCAGAATCCATATAAACGCCTTTTTGATCTACTTTAATAAAACCATCTTCATCTAAAAAAGGAGTGATTTTTTGCGTAACTTCAAAAATAGCTTCTTCGTCTTCCTCTAAAGGAAAGGAAACTTCATTTTTAAATAAATAATCCGCTGTATACCCAACATGGATTCCATTAAAAAATGTTCTGAAAAAATAATCTGAACGAAGCGATCTTAATAAGGTATCTGAATCTGTTAAGTTTTTTTCTATATGATCGATATAAACTTCTGTTAATTCGCCTTCATAATAATCTAGAATTTCATTTTTTATCTTTCCCCAACGACTTTCAATTTCATCATAATTAAAAATATCGACCCACTTACCAAATTTGTCTACCACAATTTTTAGAGGATAAACTACCTCTGCACTTTTTGCTCCGAGTTTTTCAATCAGAAATTGAGGAGGCAGCCCATTGACATGAATAGTTTTACTTCTTGTAATTTCAAAAAGGCTATATCTATTTTTATCTGTAGCGAGCCATTTTACATTTATTGCCATTTCTGTTACATCGATTTGATCGCTAATTTCAAATGTGTATTTAACCCTGTAACTTTCATTTATTTTATCTGCCGCAAATGGCAGTCTATAATTACTTGCTAAACTTACTTTTTGATCTTTTTTCTTTTCTTTTTCTTTTCTTTCTTCAATATATTTTTCCGGTGCCAGAATCAAAAACTCAGAAGAACTTTTAAAATCTGCTTCTATCAAATCAGGAATTTCACAATACATATTATGATACCATCTAAGTTCATCAGCCTCTACACCAAGATCACGAGCTACACTCGCAAGGGTGTCTCCTTTCTTGATTTTATAAGTACGAAACTGATCGTATGGTGATCCGTCTGGTTTATCTTTGTGATACATATTATCGCGGCTGTATTAAACTTCAACCTTATTCTTTCTTTTCAACTTTAGGTTCAAACATAAATTCCGGGTCTTTTCCTTCTTTTTTTGTTTCTGTAATTTCTTTCATCTTTTGTCTTTTACAAATAATGACTGAATTTTCAGTTATACCATTCATTCCCAAAGTATATTTTGCATCTATGTATTTGGCAGTCTCATACCATTTAGGCTGTAAAAAGAATACCCAATTGCAGTTTTCTCCATTTTGTTTTAGATCAATTTTACTATCAGCAGTATGTTCATTATATCCATTAACGGTATGATAAAAAAGGGCTCCAAAATCAATTCTTACGGGACCTTTTGATCTTATCGAGGTATATTTTGTATCACTTTCTTTTTTCTGGATTAATAATGTTATCAATAACAAATCCTTCATTTGAACATTTTCTATCTCTGGAAAAGGATTTTTTCTTTCCGGAATCTTCCATGTAACATATTCTTTAGGCGGTATCTGCATCATCAAATCAAATACAATATAAAATGCTGTAGGCACAATAAATGCAATAAAATGCGTGCACATTAAAAACGTTAGATCGATACCGTTTAATGCTGTATAAATTATAGCAAAAAGCACACTTGAATACAGCATGACCAATAACGAAAATAGCAGCTCTATCCACATGCTTTTGGTATTAAAACTCATAAAATACCCTCGATATAACCAAATGTTTAAAACTCCAAACAGTAAAGAGACAATTTGGTAAAACTTAAACTCGTTTGATACTTCGACAAACAATTTGTTATTGCCCAAAAAGGCCGTTAAGGCGTAAATAAGTACAAAAGAAAAAACATAGATGTAAAACCCTTTTTTATACTTCGCGGCAAAATCGCTGACTTTATCACTAAATAATAAAGTAAGGATTCCGCAGAGTGCAATAATCAATACCAAAAAGACGATCAGCCTAACATCAATGAGTGATAATAAATGCTTTTTTATCATTTTTAAATTCGTGTTGTAAACCCTAATACAGGTTGTTTATTAAAATTAAATTCTTCTGTTTCTTTATTTAATACCAATATTGTTTTTGGCTCGACCTCCATCGGAAAAAAATGCTCATAAAAACAGTCTATAAATTTTTTAATCTTGCCGTCATGAAGATAATTTTCTAAGGAATTATTCATAATCGGACCAATTTCTATTGTTAAATTCATCGAGTAATCCATGTATTTGCTGCCACAGATTAAATCGACTCCCAATCTATTCTCACCAAGCTTTATTTCTTCCTTTTCATCACTGTATTCTTTAGAACTTGTAATTTTATAAACTACTTTTTCTTCGATGATGCTTTCTAAACAGCGACAGGATAAATCAATGTTTCCTACAATTTTATACGCATAAGGCAGCAGCTGTATGAACTTTGAAACCAAAACCGGCGGATAAAAATGGGATAATCCCCAAAAATCATAGAAAAATTCGAGAGGTTTACTTCCGTTGAGCTGGTATAAAAAGTTTCGCTCAACGGCTTCAATTTTTGTTCTGTAATGAAAAATCTCATTTTCGAAAGGCGCAAAAAACTTCCTTGCTTCATTTTCCTGTTTTTTTTGATGCTTATGCTCTTTAATCATCTGATGAACCGATTTATCTGCGTTATTTTCGCGCAGACTATGAACAAAACCTTCCGGCAGGGCATCATACATACTATCTCGTGACAATAACAAAGTCAGGTAATCTTGCCTAACATAATTATCATCCTGGATTACAGCTCCTAAAACATCACCTCTAAAAGCCCTTGAAAACTGCCCCTGATTTAAAATCGTAATTTCGTCTGGCGCGACTTCATCTTGTTCAATCAATTCATTGGCAATAATTTCTGCCCGAATATCATAAGGTATATTTTCAATTTCGTCAAGTAACTTTTCAAGGCTTTTTTTATTTTTTCTTTGTGTCTTCATTTATTCGTCCTGCTCCTATATACCGTAATTGAAAATACTCATCATTAAAATTATAAATACCTAATCCTTTGTCTGTACAGGCCAAGATTCGATCATTGTGCAGATAAAGTGCAACATCTGAAATTGGATGATCTTTATCATATCTAAAGAAAACAAGGTCCCCTTCGGCAAGAAAAGCTCTTCCGGTAAAAATCTGGATAGATTTAGATTTCCACATTCCTGCCGGATCTTTAGGAAGCGTAACTTTATATACATCGCTATACAGGGATTGCAGGAAGTAAGAGCAATCGATTCCTTTTTTAGAAAAACTTTTTTCCTGATAGGGAGTATTAACCCATTTATCAAAATAAGAATAAAGTTTATAATTGGTAATCTTATTAGGCATTACAGCCAAAACAATGGAGTATTTTTCCTTTAAGTACAATATTTCATCGCTTAAATTCTCAGAATTATCATTTACGATAGTCTTATTCTTTAAGCCAGTTTCTTCCATCTTAGCTTGTTTTTTGAGCAGATCTAAAGAATAGTCATATTTAAATGGAATTTGCGACACATATTGTTTATTAGAACAGGAACTCAAAACAAAAGCTGCAGCAAATACAAATCCCAAACATGTAATAATGCGGCTTATTTTTCTCTCAAAACAAATAGTTTTCAGTTTCATTATGTAGGTTTTTTTGTAAGTATAGCTTCACAAACATAGCTATTCTTTTTTGAATAAAAAAGCAATATTGTAGTAAATATTTCACATTATTAAAAAATAATATCATAATATTGTATTCTATTTCTTATAAATATAATCAAAGTGAATATAAAAAAAATTGAACTTAGAGTCATTGCTGTTTTTGTAATTTCTTTATTAATTGGATTGATTATTTTCCTCATCCAGTTCTTTAAACATATTGATTGTGATAATGCAAAATTTTACATTTTAGCAGATCATTTTCAGAGCGAGGAACCCATAGAATTCTATGACAAAACTCCAAATGCAAAATCCTGGAAATGGGATTTTGGCGACGGAACATCTTCTGATACCAGAAAACACACTTTTCATCCCTATAAAAAACCTGGAAAATATATTGTAGCCCTTACAATAAATGGAGAATGTACACACACACGTGAACTTATTATAAAAGACAAATACATACTTGATAAACTTGGAACTCCTCAAATAATATCGTCTAAAGTTATTACAGTGGGACAACCTACTTATTTTTATGCTCATGCAGAAAATGCGAAAACATGGGAATGGAGTTTTGGAGAAAATCGAGGGATAGATGAAATTTCTTCAAATCCTGTATATACTTTTTCTTCTCCGGGCGAAAAAACGATCACACTGGTCATTAATGGTAATTTTAGCCGCGTTGCAAAAAAAGTAATCTATGTGCACCCAAGGGTTATCAAGAAAACAAATCCGCTGGATGTAACCTCTTACGTTTATGAAAAGAAAGCCGAAACTTTTTCATTACCAAGAGGTTCTGCAAAAAAAGATCCGCTCGAAGATATGCTGCAATATGTACCGGTTGCACCAAAAAACAAGACTCAAAATGACACCGTTATACCTATTAAAAAAGCACCAAAAATATCCGAGGACCAATTTGAAATTCTCTTAAATAAAGTTGCCGAAGGCAGCAAAGTAAAGGATGATTTTTCTGATTTTTTATGTGAAGATCTCGAAATTCCGGTAGTAAAAAATGATAATGACTTACTGACTTTTGCACAATTATGCGCCGGTATTAAAGGAAAAAAAATAAAAATCGAATCTATTAGATTAAATAAAGATAAAACCAGCAACTGCGTAAAAGGATTATCGATAAACTACAAAGTAAAAAAATATCTAATCTGGGTAAAAGATTAAATTATGGAACAGGAACAAAATATATTTAGTACAGAATTATCAAGAGCTTTTGAAATTGCTCAAAAGATTGCCAAAAATAATTCAAACAAATATTATAGCGCTTCGCATTTATTAAAAGCTATCCTGAATCGGGATTTATCGTTATTGAAGCGTTTGGAAGCAATGGGCAAAGATGTATATTTTCTTGATGAATGGGCAGAAGTGCGTATTGAAGAAGAGCCTAAAACCACAAATGTCCTAAATACTGAACCGGCCGCTAGTATTGATCAGATTATTAAAGAAGCCGATTCTGTCAGAATTATTTTGAATGAAGAGGAAATAAGTTTGTACGCTATTATCGCTGCATTAAGCTCTCCGGGAGTTGGTTTCAATTTTGATCAAATGAAAAGTTTCCCGATTTCGAGAAATGAATTACTGGCAGATAACATTCACAATCCTACAGAAGTTTTAAGCTCCAAAAATGAAATTAAAAAAGGCTTTCTGGACAAATATTGTCGGCACAGGAATTTCGAGAAAAAATCAAGGAAAAGTATTGCCATTGGCCGTGAAGCTGAGTTAAATAGCATTAAAGAAATATTGTGCCGATTCTCTAAACCAAATGTTTTGCTGATTGGTGACCGCGGGATTGGAAAAACCATTTTAATTGATACTTTAATTCAAAATGTAATAGACAATCAGGTTCCGGATGTTTTAAACAAAGTACAGCTGTTTGAACTGGATTTGTCTTCTTTAATTGCCGGCGCTTCTTACAAAGGTGAAATTGAAGACCGATTAAAAAACTGTATTCAGGAACTGGAACAATTTCCTAAAGCCATTTTAATTATTGAAGAAATACACACTCTATTAGACAAAAATGGAGATTCCGGGGCATCAAATTTACTTCAGGGTGAATTGACAAAAGGTTTAAATATTATTGCAACTTCAACAATTGATGAATTTTCTAAACGAATCGAAAAAGAGCAAGGACTTTCAGGCATGTTTGAAATCGTAAAACTGGAAGAAGCTAATGATGAAACTTTGTTCCGAATGATTCGCGAATCTATTAAATCCTATAAGGAACATCATAAAATAAAAATTGATGATGAAACCATTTCTGAATCTATTCGACTTTCCCGCAGGTATTTAAAAGAAAAAAGTCTTCCGGAATCAGCAATAAATCTGATCGATCACACCATGTCTGTTTTAAAAACTTCGGGAGAAACATTCTTAAAAGAAAAAGAATCGATTCTTAATAAATTAGAAATTTTAAAACTAAATAAAACCAATTTAAACGAAGAACAATTCATTAAAGAATGTAATTGGTTTTTAACTGATTTAATTAATAAAACAGCCTTTTTAATGATTGCAGAAGATGAAGAAACCAATCGGGAAACATTCGAATCTTCTCAATCGATCCTGGATCATATAGAAAATCTTTTAAATACTCTCGAAAAAAGAGCTCTGGACAAACGAGTACATATTGATTCATTTGATCTTTCGCTTGTAATTGCACAAAAAACCGGAATTCCGGCCGCTAAACTTAATGAAGAGCAGAAAAACAAACTTAATACGATTGAAGAAGTTTTAAACCAAAGGGTTATTGGTCAGGATCATTGCATTGCCACGGTTGCAGGTTCTATTTTAGAATCAAGATCAGGATTAAGCAAAGCCGGACAGCCAATTGCTTCGTTTTTTTTCCTTGGTCCAACAGGAACCGGAAAAACAGAATTAGCCAAAAGTCTTGCAGAATTCCTTTTTCAGGATGAAAACGCCATTATCAGATTTGATATGTCCGAGTTTAAAGAAGAACACTCTGCAGCATTACTCTATGGAGCACCTCCCGGATATGTGGGTTATGAATCTGGCGGACTGTTGGTAAACAAGATCAGACAAAAACCTTACTCGATAGTTTTATTCGATGAAATTGAAAAAGCACATCCTTCTGTTTTTGATGTTTTTCTTCAAATTATGGATGAAGGGAAACTTCATGATCGTTTAGGAAAAGAAGGTGATTTTTCGAATGCCATTATTCTTTTTACATCAAATATTGGTGCTGATCATATTGTAGAGACATTCAATAATGGACAAATTCCGAGTTCAAATTCTTTAATGGAAATTATGACTAATTATTTCCGGCCTGAATTTTTAGGGCGCTTAACAGAGATTGTACCTTTTGCGCCTATCAGTAAAGAAAATGCCCTTAAGATTTTTGATATTCATCTAAAAAAAGAATTTACAGATTTATTAAGAAACGTTAACATCGAAGTTAAAATTCCAATTGAGACTAAAACTTATCTTGCCGAAAACGGATTTAATGCCAAATACGGAGCAAGACCTATTAAAAGTATTATCAGAAGCCATTTGAGAAGACCTTTGGCAAAGAAATTAATTTCAGGAGAAGTTAAAGATGGAGATATTGTTTGGGTAGTAATTGAGAATAATGAAGTAAAATGGAATAAAGAAGAAATTATTTCAGTCGTAAATTAATTGACATCTATAAAAAAAACGCTAAGAAAATCAATCTTAGCGTTTTTCATTTATTCTAGTCTAAAACCAAACCTATTTGGCCATCATCATCTAATTCAGTTTCAACAGGATCATCTTCTGAGATTTCCGGTCTTTCAGGAACTTCCTCTACAGGCTCCTCATAAGGAAGCGGCTCTAATAAATTAACTTGTCTTAATTTATCTGTTGTTAATTGGTTTCCTAAAGCTTTAAAACCTTTTACGGCTATAAAATCCTCAACATCGACATGAAGATCGTCTTTTTGAACTCCTTTTACTTTTGCAAAAACCAATTGTGCTACAGGGCGATAATCTGTAGATACTATTTCTAATTGCGAATTTGGATGATCCGTAATAAAACTTTCTTCTTTACCTTCGTTTTCAACAAGGAAACGTTTTAAGAAATAACGTTCTTTTTCACCATCATAGTAAATCGCAGAAATTGGTTTTTTAGGTTTCCATTTTTCCAGAACAATCATATCTTCTTCAAAATGAGTCGATAATTCCGGAATAATAACCTTTAATTTACCAGACTGGCTAATCACCAAAATTTTATCAGTTGGTTTAAATTCTCCAAGCAATTCTCCTCTTGCATCTACATTTAAACGTTTTACCGTATCATCAAACCAAACTTTTCTTGGCAGTAAAGTCGAAATTCCTTTTTCTTTTAATTCGATTTTCTTGATTGGATATTTGGTTACCAAATTTCCTTTTGATCCTCGGCCTTTAATCGCCAGTTTAGCAAAATCAATATCGAATTTCAGTTTTTTTATTGTTCCAACCTGACGCAATAATATAGTTACAACCTCAGCTTCTCCATTAGGATTATGCGAAAAATAAACTACCTGAGAACCATTGGTTCCATTCGTTAAATCGTAGGCTTTATCACGGGTTACTCCGGTAACATTAAAACGTTTTATATACGATGGACCCGATTTTCCATCACGATACATCATATTGTAAATGGTACGTTTATCGCTTTTATCAAAAACGGCAACATGTATAATATCTTTTCCAATGAAGGTTTTAGCATCGACTTTGGTAATCATCATTTTCCCATCTCGTAAAAACACAATTACATCATCAATATCAGAACAATCTGCTACATATTCGTCTTTCTTTAAGCTCGTTCCAACGAAACCTTCTTCTCTGTTTACATAGAGTTTTGTATTACGCAAAACTACTTTTGTCGCTTCAACGTTATCAAAAACACGAAGTTCTGTCTGGCGTTCACGTCCTTTTCCGTATTTCTCTTTTAATTTGGTAAAATAGGCAATCGCAAAATCGGTAAGATGTTCTAAATTGTATTCTACCTCTTTCATTTCTTCCTCTAATCTTGAGATCAATTCATCAGCTTTATCAGAGTCGAAACGAGTGATACGAATCATCGGAATCTGAGTCAGTCTTTGCAAATCATCATCTGTAATTTCTCTCACAAACGATTTTTTGAAAGGCTCGAATCTATCATACAAGTATTTGTATAACGACTCTCTGTCTCCGTATAATTTGAAGTCAATGTACATTTCTTCTCGAATGAAGATTTTCTCCAAAGTAGAGAAATGCCATTTATTTTTTAATTCTTCTAATTGAATTTCTAATTCCTGACGAAGTAAATCGACTGTTCTTTCAGTTGAAATTTTCAACATTTGAGAAACTCCGATAAACAATGGCTTATTATCTTCAATAACGCATCCTAAAGGCGCTACAGATGTTTCACAAGCCGTAAAAGCAAATAATGCATCGATTGTTTTATCTGGAGAAACTCCCGGGAAAAGATGAATTAAAATCTCAACATCAGCGGCAGTGTTATCTTCAATTTTCTTGATTTTGATTTTACCTTTTTCATTGGCTTTCAAAATACTATCAATCAAACTCGAAGTGTTGGTAGAAAACGGAATCTGCGTAATCACCAATGTATTTTTGTCTAACTGCGAAATTTTAGCACGCACACGCACACGTCCGCCACGCATTCCGTCGTTGTAATTCGAAACGTCAGCAATACCCTGCGTCATAAAATCAGGATACAGCGTAAACGGCTTTCCTTTTAAGATTTTAATCGAAGCGTCAATTAATTCGTTGAAATTATGAGGTAAAACTTTCGTTGATAAACCTACTGCAATTCCTTCTGCCCCTTGTGCTAAAAGCAATGGGAATTTTACAGGAAGATTAATCGGTTCGGCTTTTCTACCATCATACGATAATCCCCATTCGGTAATTTTTGGAGAATACAAAACCTCCAAAGCAAATTTAGATAAACGTGCTTCGATATAACGGGGCGCCGCCGCACCGTCACCAGTTAAGATATTTCCCCAGTTTCCCTGGCAGTCAATCAATAAATCTTTCTGACCAATCTGTACCATTGCATCACCAATACTCGCATCTCCGTGTGGGTGATACTGCATGGTGTGCCCTACTACATTGGCCACTTTATTATAACGACCGTCATCCAGCTCTTTTAACGAGTGCATAATACGACGCTGAACAGGCTTAAATCCGTCTTCGATAGCAGGAACGGCACGTTCCAGAATTACGTACGAAGCGTAATCCAGGAACCAGTCTTTGTACATTCCGGTTACTTTCGTAATAACGTCTTCGCCTTCTTCTTCCTGATTTTCGTAAAAATGCTGTCCTTCAAAATGTTTAGCATCTACGCTGATAATCTCATCATCATCTCCACTTTGATTGTCATCAAACTGGCTTTCATCCTGATTATTCTCGTCGTCGTTTGGAATTATGTTATCGTCTTCTTCGTCTTTCATTTTTTATGCTGAATTTTTTTCAGTATTTTTTATTATTTAGATTTTCGAATATTCTCTATGAAATCAATTTCTTCTTGAACTCTTTTTTCATCACCACTTTCAATAAAAAGAGTTATTCCAAATTTCTCCAGTAGTTTTTGCATATCCGAATAACAATATTTTTGGAATCCGTTTAAATTATCAGAGTTCCTTGAACCAATGCATTCGATGCAAAATTCATCATAACCAATAATTCTGTTTTTCTTATCTCGAAACAAAATCATATGCCTTGGCTTATAACATGCTGCAGATAACTCTTCTGGAACACAGGTATCACAAACCAATAAATTAAGAAGCTCTTTTTCTTCTGTCTTATTTAAAATGACTCTCTCTTGTATTTTTGTACTATCAAAAGTTAATCGATAATTGTCTACCAAAACTTTACGAAATGGGGCCTCCTTTTTATATTCTAAAGTATCCCACATTATCCTGTCATAATAAGAAACTACTTCAATTTTAGAAAAATTCTTTATTGGAAATTCTCTTTTATGAATTGTTTTACTCACTGATTTGACAATTGGAATCCCTTCTTTTATTGTCGAGTTCTTTGACGTTTTATCATAACAAGAAATTACACTCAAAGCAATAATAAATAAATAAAAGATTTTCTTCATACAAAACAGTTCAATTAAGCTTCTTCAAGCTCATCAATCTCAACCTTCAGATTCTTGATAATAAAATCTTGTCTGTCTGGTGTATTTTTCCCCATGTAGAAAGACAACAACTGCTCAATCGAAGTATGTTTGTCCATCATAACCGGATCAAGGCGGATAGTATCTCCAATAAAGTTCTTAAACTCATCTGGCGAGATCTCTCCTAAACCTTTAAATCGTGTGATTTCTGGTTTTGGTTTTAATTTTTCGATTGCGTCTTTTCTTTCTTCTTCAGAATAACAGTAAATCGTTTCTTTCTTGTTACGAACCCTGAAAAGCGGGGTCTGCAAAATATACAAATGCCCTTCTTTGATTAATTCCGGGAAGAATTGTAAAAAGAATGTGATTAAAAGCAGACGAATGTGCATACCGTCGACATCGGCATCGGTTGCGATTACGATATTGTTGTAACGTAGTTTTTCTAATCCGTCTTCAATATCCAATGCTGCTTGAAGCAAGTTGAATTCTTCGTTTTCATACACAATTTTTTTAGACATTCCGTATGAATTCAAAGGCTTACCACGCAAACTGAAAACCGCTTGTGTATTTACATCACGCGATTTTGTGATTGATCCGGAAGCCGAATCTCCCTCGGTAATAAAAAGCGTACTTTCTAAGTTTCTTGGGTTTTTAGTATCAGGAAGATGCGCACGACAATCTCTTAGTTTTTTATTGTGAAGATTGGCTTTTTTAGCACGATCTGTTGCCAGTTTTCTAATTCCTGATAATTCTTTACGCTCACGTTCTGCCTGTAGAATTTTACGTAGTAAAGCTTCGGCTGTAGGCGGGTTTTTATGCAGGTAATTATCGAGTTTTGTTTTGATAAAATCGTTAACAAAAGTACGAACAGAAACTGCCGGAGTTCCATCATCAGAACCCATATCTGTAGAACCTAATTTTGTTTTGGTCTGAGACTCAAAAACCGGTTCCATTACTTTAATGCTAATTGCACTTACAATCGATTTACGAACATCTGATGCATCGAAATTTTTATTGTAAAACTCACGGATTGTTTTTACAACAGCCTCACGGTAAGCCGCTAAGTGCGTTCCTCCTTGTGTTGTATTCTGACCGTTTACGAAAGAGTGATATTCTTCGCTGTATTGTGTTTTACTGTGCGTTAAAGCCACCTCAATATCGTGGTCTTTCAGGTGAATAATAGGGTATTCCAGATCTTCTGCATTGATTGTTTCTTCTAATAAATCACGAAGACCATTTTCTGAATAGTATTTTTCTCCATTAAAAATAATCGTCAAACCATTATTTAGATAACAATAGTTTTTAACCATTCTCACCACATATTCCATACGGAATTTATAGTTTTTGAAAATCGTTTCGTCCGGTGTAAAAGTTACTTTTGTTCCTTTACGTTTTGTAGTCTCAATGATATCTTCTTCTAAAACGAGGTTACCGGCAGAGAATTCAGCCGCTTTTTGTTTGTCTTCACGAACTGATTCTACACGGAAAAAATTAGAAAGTGCGTTTACGGCTTTTGTTCCCACACCGTTCAAACCTACTGATTTCTGGAAAGCTTTTGTATCGTACTTTCCTCCTGTGTTCATTTTCGAAACTACATCGACCACTTTCCCCAACGGAATACCACGTCCGTAATCACGAACTGTAACCGTTTTATCTTTAATACTTACCTCGATAGTTTTTCCCGATCCCATAACGAACTCATCGATACAGTTATCTAAAACCTCTTTTAAAAGAATATAAATACCATCATCCGGAGCAGATCCGTCTCCAAGTTTTCCGATGTACATCCCCGGACGCATACGGATATGTTCTTTCCAATCGAGTGATCGAATATTATCTTCGGTATATTGATTTTGCTCTAGCATAAATGAATTAAGGATTTTTGGCTAATGTACCATTTATCGGTAAAAAATGAAAGCGTATTTCTTTTTTGTTATGAATAATAACAGTTTAAAATCTATTTAAATTGATTTTAAAATAAAACGGACGCTAAAATTATAAAAAAACTGCTTTTTCAGCAAAAAAATACTATTTGATTCCCAGTACCTGCTTCGCCAGCGCAATCATTTCGGGGGTTCCCGTATTTTTGTTTTTTTCGTCAGACAATTTTACAACTCCCTGCCAATGAGTATTATCAGGCTTTGTTTCGGTTAGTTTTATAACCATATTCATCGCCGGAAGTCCAACATCGTTTGTAAAGTTTGTTCCTATCCCAAACGACATTTTGATTTTGTCCTTACAAAAATCTGTTATTTTTTTTACTTTATCAAAATTGAGTGAATCCGAAAAAACAATCGCTTTCGATTTTGGGTCGATTCCCATTTTTATGTAGTGCGAAATTACTTTTTGTGCAAATTCGACTGGGTCGCCGCTGTCATGTCTGACGCCGTCAAAAAGTTTTGAGTATTTTTTATCAAACTGATCAAAAAATATTTCGGTAGTATAAGTGTCTGTTAAAGCAATTCCGAGGTCGCCGCCGTAAACCTGTGTCCAGTGTTCCAGACTTACAGAATTGGCCATTTTGAAACCATACTGCGCAGCATGAAACATAAACCATTCGTGTGCATGTGTCCCCAGAGGCCTGCGGTTATTAATCATTGCAAAATGTACATTGCTTGTCCCGATGAAACTCTGACTGCCGTATGTTCTTAAGGTTTCGTTTACCAGATTATGAACCTCATAAGAATGACGGCGTCTGGTGCCAAACTCTAAAACCGAAACGCCTAGTTTATTATAGTTATCGATTTTCTCTTTGGTGAGTTTTTTTATGGCATCATCATTTAAACGTATTAAATGACTGGACTTATAAAACAGTTCCGAAATCAGAGCCATTAAAGGCACCTCCCATAAAATAGTGCGGTACCAAAACCCTTCGACCGTAACTTTAATTTCTGATCCTTCCTGACTAATTTGTACTTCAGAAGGATCAAATCTGTATCCCTGCAGAAAATCTAAATAAGTAGGATCAAGATAAGGACAATAATGTGCCAGATAACTTTTCTCATCTTTTGTGAGTCTTAAATCAGCCATCGCATCGACTGATCGACGCAGCAGTTCTGCAAAACCTGCCGGAAAAATATGTTTACCACGATTGATAAATCCGTAACGGACTTTTGCTTTTGGGAAAAGCTTAATTACAGCATGCTGCATTGTAAATTTGTAGAAATCATTATCTAAAATTGATTTCAAAAAAGTGGTCTCCATAGCATTCAAATTCTTTTCATTTCCTGCTAAGGTACGGCAATTTCATAAAAGACAAAAATTCTTATGAAAACGGATTCTTTTACGTTATTTATGAACTATTTTAAATGTGGCAAAAGTTTTGTCAAAGAGAAAAAAAGTAATAAATCTGCCCATTTTTTTATCATAAGTTATCTGAAATTCCAAAACACCATCTTCTTCTTTGGCATTTTCAATCATAATCTGTTCTTCTTTTTTATTTAAATAGAAAAGATAATCCAGCCTCGAAACATTCTTAAATTTGAAGGTCATTTTATCACCGTCATTTGCCTGAATTATTCCTGAAAATGGAAATAAAACTTTAGCTTCTGCCATAAAAAATCCATCATAGAGAATAGGACCGTTTAAAAATGCTTCTCTATTTCCTGTGTTACCAGAATACATGGCATTCTCAGGAAAATGTTTGGCATAAAAATAATCCGGATTCATATCAAAATAAATCGGAGTAAATTCCTTGATTACAACTTTGCGTTTTTCATTGTAGAATCCGTTACCCCATGTGACATCAAGCAATATCCATTTTCCATTTATTTGAACAGTATTCCATGCGTGGTTTGATCTTAATCTTTTTCTTCCAATATCATTCAATAATGTTTTAGAGTCACCTACTATTGTTTGGCATTTCAATCCGCTTAGCGTTGCTAGATATTCATACAAAAGTGCAAAACCTTCACAAACTGCTTTTTTAGAATTGAATGTTTTCTGAATAGTCTTCGCATTCAATAATTGCTTTTTCTTAGCCCATTCGGCTTCAGTCTTAAATTTATACGTTTTTTGCTTTGGCGGATCTAAATAAGTTTTGACATCATAATTCAAATTCAGCGCAATCCAGCTATAAATCGCCCGTGCTTTATCATGTTCAGAAATAAAGTCTTTCTGAATTCTTTCTGCTAATTTTTCAGGATTGCCAAAATGAGGATACTTCAATATAATACTGTCAATAGCATTATATTTTTGAGAATAAGATGAAGTTATAAAACCTACATTCAAAAAAAGAAATACAAATGCAATTTTCTTAATTATCATAGATTTTAAACTGAAAAAATTACTTCGAAACTATTTTAAAAGAAACAATACTATTGGTATCTACAAAAACCGTAACGTATTCCCCTAAATTATTATCTACAGGAATTTGAAATTCTAAACCGCCTCGTTTCTCCTTTGGGTTCAAAACTTTAACCGGCTGATTCTTTCTGTTTAGATAAAAAACCTGATCTGATTTGGACACATTTTTTATTTCAACCGTAATTTTATCACCGTTTTTTGCTTCAATTATACCCGAATCAGGGGATTTAATTTTATTGTCGTTTTCAATAGTAGTATTGTAAATCAGCGGACCGTTTAAGAAATCATTTTTACTGATTCTGTCGCCCAGAAAAGTTCCGGAATCTGGATAATGTTTAGCAAAGAAATAATGCGGATCTGTATCAAAATAGACAGGATTAAAATCATTCACCATTCGGCCTTTACTGCTGTCATAATACCCCTGTCCCCAGGTTACATCAATAAGACGCCATTTTTTATCAATCAAAACCATATTCCAGGCATGATTGGAAGAAGTGTTTTTTCGGCCAATGTCAGCCAGGCGCGTTTTTGAATCTCCTTTAACTATTTCGCATTTTAATCCAACTTGTTCAGCCAAATGCTGATACAAAGCTGTAAAGCCTTCACAAACGGCTTTTTGAGATTTAAAAGCTTTTTGAATCAGATTATCATTCAGCTGTTTTATTTTTCGCTGTTTCTCGGCTTCACTTGAATAACTAAAGCCCTGTACTTTTGGCGGATTCAAATAGGCATTGTAATCGTATTTTAAGTTAAAAGCAATCCAGCTGTAAATGGCACGTGCTTTATCATAGTCAGAACTAAAATCGCTTTGTATTTTTTCTGCTAATTTTTCTGTTGTACTAAAGCTTTTAGGATATTTTGCCACAATTTTATCAACTTCGCCCGGCTTTTGTGCGAAAGTAAAATTCAGGAAAATAACATTTAAAAAAAGGAGTATAGAAGAAATCTTTTTTATTGGCATCGACTTAAAAACTTGATTTGATAATATCTTTTAACTGCTGGTCTAATTCAGGATTTGAAATTTTGTTTTCTTGTAAATCAAAATTTGAATTGAAAGAAGGCAAAGAGAAAGAACCTTTAATTTCTGCACCATAACGCGGAAAAAGATTCTGAGCAATTCCTAAAACAGAAGAACCTCCTCTTCCACCCGGAGAAGTTGCAAGCAATAACATTGGTTTGTGCTGAAAAACGTCTTTTTCGATACGGGAACTCCAGTCAAAAACGTTCTTGAAAGCAACAGAATAATTTCCATTATTTTCCGCCATCGAAACAACCAGAATGTCGGCCTCTTTTAGTTTGTTCAAAAAAGCTTTTGCAATTTCATGCTGACCAACTTCTTTCTCTAAATCAACACTGAAAACCGGCATTGCAAAGTCGTTTAAATCCAAAACTTCAATATCGGCATTCTCAAATAAACCTGCTGCGTAAGCTGCCAAACGCTTATTGATTGATTGTGTGCTGTTACTTCCTCCAAATGCAATTATTTTCATGATTTTCGTGTGTTAGTCGTTCTTATGTTGAATGTGGTGTTACATTTTCGATCTCATAAACCTCTTTTGCAATCTCTACGGAATACTCATTTGGATAAATTTTCCCTCCGTACGATTTTGCATAGACTTTAGTAAATTCTGCTCCAAAGTAAAGAATAATTGCGGAATAATACACCCAAACTAAAATAATGATTACAGATCCGGCAGCACCGTAAACTGAAGCTACTGTAGAACTGCCTAAATAAAATCCGATGGCAAATTTACCAATCATAAAAAGTACAGCAGTAACGCTGGACCCTATAATGGCATCTTTCCACCTGATTTTCCCGTCTGGTAAAGTTCTAAAGATTATAGTAAATAAAAGCGTTATACTGGCCAATACTATCACTATGTTTACAACGTAGAACAGATAAACAGTACTTTCGGGAAAATACATTTTTAAACGCGCACTCATCAAATCTAATATCGTATTGACAAATAAACTCACAATCATTAAAAAACCAACAGATGCAATCATAGAAAATGACATTAATCTATTTTGTATAAATTTTCTAACGCCTTTATCCGGTTTTGCGCGAAGTCCCCAAATAAAATTAATGGAACTCTGAATTTCTGCAAAAACCCCGGAAGCACCAATTAAAAGCATTACAACTCCAAATACTGTAGCAAAAATATTATTCCCCGACAATTCCACATTTTTAATAGCTTCCTGAATCTGCGTAGCAGCCCCATTTCCGACCAACCCATTTATTTGTCCATATAACTGACCTGTAACTGCTTCTTCCCCAAAGAAAAAACCACAGATTGTAATGATAATAATTAACAAAGGAGGCAGTGCAAATATGGTATAATAAGATAGTGCAGCGCTCAGTTTTATGGCATTATCATCGTTGAATTCTAAAAATGTATTCTTTAAAAGAAACCATGTTTTTGAAAAAATATTTTTGATTCTCATTTCGCTGATTTTTGAGTTACACTCAAATTTACGCAATAATGAAAAATCCTGAATTCTTGATTTTTAAACAGATTTTATATTTTTTCCATGTTAATGAAGCCTATCGTACTCTTGATCTGTTCCTAAATTTTTTATTTTCAATATTTTTTTGAATTCACGTCGTGTTGGTTTTATTAAATACGTTGTTGAATCTAATTGTTTACCCTTAATCTTGGTAATTGAATCAAGCTTAATTAAATCTTCACGCAAATAAATATGTTTAATTTTAAGTATATTTTTTTCCAAAGCTATTGTTTTGATGTTCCAAAATATGGAATCTTTTGAACTTAAAACTAATTGACCGTCAATCCGTTTTGCTTTCTCATTAAGTGAAAATCTAAATAAAGTATCAATATATGTATTTGATAATTCTAACGAATCACCTTTTTTTGTATACAACCATTTTTCATGAGTTTTTTTATTGATTAATTGATTATCAATAAAATCGAATTCTTGTTTTAAACTGTCCAGAAAATTTTTATGTATTTTAAATTTATAAAAATTTTCCCTTAAAATCCTGTCTTCTTCAATTCTAATATAAGTAGAATCGCTATTCATGTATAATCCTTTAAATTTAGATGGAAATCCTCTTAATTCAGAATCATTAACCGGTTGTGGATTTTCAAAATTAAAAGTTAAACAACCATCGCAAATTTCTGTTATCGCAGCATCAGCTTTTTTACAAGAAACAATTGTTCCAATTATTGCTAAAATGAAAATTACCTTTTTCATTTTGACTCTTATTGGTAATGACAAAAAATTCCTTTATCATAAACCGTCCACAAACTTGCTTTTTGATTCGCCGCTTTTAAGGCATTATTCGCCCAGGTATTACAGGTATAAAAAAGGCTGTAACTTCCCACAGCTTCATAAAAAGCATCTTTTTTGCCGTAGCTGTGTCCCTCAATCCATTGCGGATGAACCGGATCGCTGAAACTATTTGAAATATACGTTACCAGTTTCTGATAATTTTCTTTTGAAATCAAAATTCGTTTGCAGTCTTCGCCTTCTTTCAGGTGTTTAAAAAAAGTAGTATGCATGGCCGATGTGCTGATTCCAAATGCCGCTCTGCAAGCCGTACTTACCTTTAAGTCAGACCATTCAGGCGTATCCAGATAAAATCCTTTATCACCCCAGCCAAAAGCAATATAATTCATTAATGAATCTTTTGATTGTGTCTGACTGAACTGAATTTCATTTCGCCAGTCTTTTATTTCGTTTTTAACAGGAACTACAATATCAGTATGCACTCCGTTTGTGAGAATGTAGATTGGAACTGTTTTTTGTTCTTTTATAAAATCAGCATTTGAATTAACAGTAACTTTCGAAATCAGATAAACCGAAAGCACATATAAAACAAGGAAAGTAACAATTCCGAAAAGGGTCCAGCCCAAAAATTTAAGAGATTTTTTCAGCATTTTTATTAGGTTATTTAAATTTGTAATTGGTTAATTTTTGACTAACCAATTTTTAAGCCAAAAAAAATGTTTGCTGAAAATAGTCCGTGGATTTTACTGATTCACTATCGCGAAAGCGCGGATTTAAACGGATTTTTATTATTACTTTTTTATCTTCCTAATTGATTCCAAGACTTCTAGAGAAGAACTCGCCAAGCTCGACAAAGAGAATTTGACAACATTTATCTATTTTCTTTCTTCTTTTCTCTATGCTCTAAAAAAAAACTGCTGAATTTCTCCAGCAGTTTTTCTTTTCTCTTTCTTCTTTATTCTATTATCTAAAAAAAGATTATACGTTAAAACGGAAATGCATTACATCACCATCTTTTACTATATATTCTTTTCCTTCTACTCTAAATTTTCCGGCTTCTTTTGCTTTAGCTTCAGAACCATACTGGACGTAATCATCATAAGAAATAACTTCGGCACGGATAAATCCTTTTTCAAAATCGGTATGGATAACTCCCGCAGCTTGCGGTGCTGTAGCTCCAATATTGATTGTCCAGGCACGAACTTCTTTTACACCAGCTGTAAAGTAAGTCTGCTGTTTTAATAATTTGTAAGCTGCACGAATTAAAACCGAAGCTCCCGGCTCTTCTAATCCCATATCTTCTAAGAAAACCTGACGCTCTTCGTAACTTTCTAATTCTGTAATATCAGCCTCTGCTCCTACTGAAAGTACGATAACTTCAGCTTCTTCATCTTTTACTAATTCACGAACCTGATCTACATATTTGTTTCCGCTTACTGCAGAACTTTCGTCTACGTTACAAACGTATAAAACCGGTTTAGCTGTAATTAACTGAAAGCTTTCTAATAAAACTTCTTCATCCTGATTTTGAGGCACGATTGTTCTTGCTGATTTTGCCTGCAGCAAAGCTTCTCTAATTCTGTTCAATAAAGCCTCTTCTGCCTGAGCTTCTTTATTTCCTGTTTTTGCAGCACGTTTTACTTTTTCTAAACGCTTTTCAACAGTTTCCAAGTCTTTCAACTGCAATTCGATGTCGATTGTTTCTTTGTCACGAATTGGGTTTACGTTTCCGTCAACGTGTACAATATTATCATTATCAAAACAACGTAAAACGTGAATGATTGCATTACACTCTCTAATATTTCCTAAAAACTGGTTTCCAAGACCTTCACCTTTACTTGCTCCTTTTACCAAACCTGCAATATCTACGATATCTACGGTTGCCATTTGTACACGCTCTGGTTTTACCAATTCTTCCAGTTTATTGATTCTTGGATCCGGAACGTTTACAACACCAATATTAGGTTCGATTGTACAAAACGGAAAGTTAGCACTCTGCGCTTTTGCATTAGATAAACAATTAAATAATGTTGATTTTCCAACATTTGGTAATCCTACAATTCCTGCTTTCATCTGTTGTTTCTATTTATTTTTAGTCGGCCATTTTTTATCTGGCCCAGACATTAAACCTTGTAATTTAATGAATTATGATTTACGTGTTTTGTTTGGTTTCTGCCAAAATGCTATTTTTTGGCTTTAAAATTTTGCAAATATAAGATTTAATACCTCGTGAGCGAAGTAAAAATGTGCATTAATATAATTTTAAGGTTATTCTTAAAAATTTTTAAACTTTTTATTAAGTTTTTGTTAAAAAATAGTAATTTTATAAAAACTTACAACAAAAAACAAACCAAAAAAACCAATAACCATGAAAAAGATTGCATTATTTTTATTTCTGCTGAATTCAGCGTTTCTTTTTGCTCAAAAAGAAGTCTCGGGCGTCGTAAAAGACAAGAGTGGTAATCCGCTTCCAGGTGTAAACATTGTCGAAAAAGGGACTTCAAATGGTGTATCAACCGATTTTGAAGGTGGTTTTAGAATAAAAGTAAAAGATGGCGCAACATTGGTTTTCAGCTACGTAGGATTTTCGACGGTAGAAAAAGCCACCTCGGGAGAAAAAATCAGTGTGATTTTAGATGAAAGCGGGGGCCAGATTTTAAGCGATGTTGTAGTCGTAGGTTCCAGAAGTGCAAAAAGAACCGTTGTAGATTCTGCCGTTCCTATTGATGTAATCAACGTAAAAGATGTTACTACGCAAAGCGGAAAACTTGAAATCAATGAACTTCTGCAATACGCCGCCCCTTCATTCAATGCCAACAAACAATCCGGTTCTGATGGTGCCGATCACGTTGATCCTGCTTCTTTAAGAGGAATGGGACCTGACCAGACATTGGTTTTAATTAACGGAAAAAGAAGGCATCAATCTTCTTTAATTAATCTATTTGGAACCCGCGGACGCGGTAATACCGGAACAGATTTAAACGCGATTCCTGCTGCTTCTATTAAAAGAATTGAAATTCTGAGAGACGGTGCCGCCGCACAATACGGTTCAGATGCTATTGCCGGGGTTATTAATATTGTGACTAATGACAATGTAAAAGAATTTACAGGTGCCATAACCTATGGTGCTTTTAATACAGATGCCAAAGGCGATTTTCCTGAAGGAACTGCCAATACAAAAGGCTACAGATTAGACCAGAAAGGATTTGGAAATTCATTTGGAAAAAATCAGGATTTTGACGGCGGTTCTGTAAAAGTAGCGGCCAATTACGGAGTTCCTGTAGGTACAAAAGGCGGTTATGTAAATGTAACCGGAGAATTTTTAAACAAAAATAAAACACTTCGTCCGGGATTTGACTTTAGAAAAGGTTTTGGTGAAGCCGAAATGAAGGGCGTAAACTTATTTGTAAATTTTGCTGTTCCTATTGCTGATAAAACAGAATTATATGTTTTTGGCGGAAGCAATTTCAGAGATACTGATGCGTATGCTTTTACCAGAAATGACGGTGAAAGAGTTGTAGAAGAAATCTATCCGGGCGGTTATACTCCAAGAATTACTTCTAAAATAAATGATAATTCGGTGGCGGCCGGAATCAGAACCGAATCCGGAGGAGGCTGGAAATTTGATTTCAGTAATACTTTAGGAAAAAATAAATTCAGCTACGATATCAAAGGAACTTTGAATGCTTCTCTTGAAGAAAAATCACCAACAGAATTTGATGCCGGAGGTCATAGTCTGCTTCAAAATACAACCAATTTTGACGTTTCTAAAAATTACGGCGATATTCTGGGTGGTTTAAATTTAGCTTTTGGTACCGAATTCAGAATCGAGAAATTTGAAATTTTCGCAGGAGAAGAAGGTTCTTATGCAACATACGACACAAACGGAGTTCCTATTACAGACCCAACAACCCAAAGTGCACCAACAATTCCTAATCCGGATTATGACCCTGCAGATCCTGATTCATCGCCAACAATTTCAAGACCGGGAGGTTCTCAGGGATTTCCGGGTTACAGCCCGGCAAATGAAGTCAACAAAAACCGCACAAACTTCTCCTTATATACAGATGCCGAACTGGATATTACTCAGTCTTTAATGGTAAGCGGTGCTGTTCGTTATGAAAATTATAGTGATTTTGGAAGTACAGTAAACGGAAAGTTAGCATCCCGACTTAAAATTACAGACAAAATTAATTTAAGAGGTTCTGTAAGTACCGGTTTCCGCGCCCCATCTTTAGCTCAGATTTATTACAATTTACGTTTCACTAACTTTAGTTCTGGAGGTGCTACAGAGGTTTTGCTGGCTCCAAATGACAGCGAAATAACACGAGCTTTTGGAATCCAGAAATTAAATGAAGAAAAAGCCTTAAATGCTTCATTGGGTTTTACAGCTAATTTTGGCGATTTTACCGCAACTGTCGACGGTTATTTAATTAATGTAAAAGACAGAATTGTACTTACAGGATATTTTGATGCAACAGCTTTAGGAACCAATGTAGACAAAGCTCAGTTTTTCGTAAACGGAGTTGACACCAAAACTACAGGTCTGGATGTGGTAGTATCATGGAAAAAGAACATTAACGAAAATAGGTTTAGTGCTGCTCTTGTAGGAAATATTAATGATATGAAAATTGATAAAATAAAGAATGGTTCGCTGCCGGCGAATACATTTTTTGGAGAACGCGACAAAGCATTTCTACTAGCTTCTGCCCCGCCTAATAAATTTGCTTTAAACCTTAATTACGGCCGAAAATGGTTTGATGCCGGATTAGCTTTTACACGATTCAGCGAAGTTAAATTACTGGATTATCAAATGGATGAAGATCCGGAAGATTACAGAACGTCACCGACAGAAACAGATGCGCAGGTTTTCGAAAACCAAAAGAGAGCCGCAACAGATACATATGGAGCTAAAATCGTAACCGATTTGACTTTAGGATTCAAACTTTCTAAATCGACTAAACTGAGTATTGGAGCCAACAACTTACTTAATATTTATCCGGATCAGCAGGACGACTGGGTTGAAGCCGGAGGATATTGGGATGCTGTGCAAATGGGATTTAACGGTGCTTATTACTACGCAAGACTTGGATTTAATTTCTAAATCAATATTCTTTAAAATAAAAAATCCTGAGCCAAAACTCAGGATTTTTCCGTTTTTATATAATTACAATTTAAAATCTAAAGAGGCGATGATGGCTTTTTCTTCATCGGTAGCCACAAATCCCGAAATATCCCAGTAATTGGTCATGATCTTGTTCTTTTTATTAAAGAGTGATTTCTCTTTGAAAACATCACTTTCTTTATATGTAAAATTTTGTCTGTTGAAATTGGTTGTGGTAAAACTATTTCTAACATGAATTTTTTTAATCCCTTCTTTTTTAACCAGATTATAGGCTATTTCTTCATTTGAACTCAATAAATAATAATCCTCTCCGTCAAGTCTGTAATCTACCTTTATAAACGACTTCGTCATATTTTTTGAATTTTCTGCCGTTTTCTCTTCAAGTTTATCCAGGTTCTGAGGTCTTACATCAATAGAAAACTCCACAATAAGTTTCTTTTCCGGATCATAAATCACTTCAAAATTATCGATTGCTTCCTTTGCTTTGTCAAGAGGAACAATAGTCATCACATAATAATCACTATTCTTGGCATGGCCTTTTATGATAAAATCATACTCCTTTTTAGCTTTTGGATCCAAAAGCGGATCAAAATATTTCAAATCGGTATAATTTCCCATTATATTATTGAGATCGTAACCTCTTAAATCAGAACTTACATCTGTTTCAAGTAGACCATACGATCTGTTTTGTTCTACCAAAAGCGTGGTTGCCGCTTTTCCGTCAAACTGAAAATTTACAAGTCCGTCATTATAATAGGAGTATTTATTATCAAGCATAAAAAACTCTCTTACATATACTTTTAATCGATAAGACGAAGCCAGTTTATGAGCTGAATTTGAAACAATTTTTTGAAGTACTTTTTGCGGAGATTGTTTCGACAAGACAATTTCATCCAGTTTATTGTTCTTGTTATTCAGATAAACAACAAAACCATTTTCTTTTAAAGAAGCCCAGCGTGTGGTTAAACTTTCGTAATTGGTTTCAGAAACTTCTACATTCGAAGCCCCGCTCAGTACAAAAGTAACTTTACCTTCTTTATTGCTGGTTAAAATCTGCTTGGTTTTTAAGATCACAACAGTTGCGTTTTCGATAGGCAAAAGCGTTTCTATATCTTTTACAACAATAGAATATTCCTCGTTTTGCGCGAAAACACTCGCATTCAGTAATACGACAAATAAAAGTACCAATTTCCTCATAGGCATTGTTTTTTTTTCAACTAAAGTATTAATTTTTTAATAATAAAGCAACACCCAAAAAATAAAACATTCGTTATCAAGATACTAACTTTTAAAAATACCTGATATCAGGGCAAAAAAAAATCCTGAGTTAAACTCAGGATTTTTTAAATTTTAAAGCAAATTCTTACTCGTTATGCAAGAATGCTTGTCTATCTAATAAAGTTTCCTCATCTTCTACATGATTGTCGTCTGGCACACAACAATCAACCGGGCAGACAGCAGCACATTGAGGTTCATCGTGAAAACCTTTACACTCTGTACACTTTCCAGGAACGATATAATAGATTTCATCAGAAATTGGAGTCTGTGCTTCTTCAGCATCAACCTCAGTTCCGTCAGGTAAAACTATAGTCCCGGAAAGACTTGTTCCGTCTTTATATCTCCAGTCATCTGCTCCTTCATATATTGCTGTATTTGGGCACTCTGGCTCGCAGGCCCCACAATTTATACACTCGTCAGTTATAATTATTGCCATCTTTTTTGTTCGTTACATGTTAAAAGTTATCAGGTTTTAAGCTAAAATATCAAAGATTTCAATCTGCTTTGCCTTAATAACGTAATATAGCTTATTTTTGTGCAAAATTACAATCAAAACAATTCATAAGCAAACATTATGACATTAGAAACAAAAAAAAGTGTTTTTGTTGAATTAGGAAAATTTTTAAGTCAGTTTTCTGAAGGAACCTCTGCAAAGAAATCTGACGTCTTATATAATGACCTCTTTTTTGATGATTTCGAAAAGCTGATTCATTTATCGCAATCCCATAACGGCTGGTACACGCCGGAGCAGGTTTATTTTTCTGTACAGTCCTGGGCCGAAGCTTTGACAGAAGAAAACATCAGCAAATGGCTCTCGGCTTATTCAATTGACGACAACAATGATAATTCTAAAACTGTTGCTTTAATACTGGCAGGAAATATTCCGCTCGTAGGTTTTCACGATTTCTTATCGGTTTTAATAACCGGCAGCAAAGCATTAATCAAAACTTCGTCAAACGACCAGCATTTACTACCGTTTCTGGCGAAATATCTAATTGCTGTTGATGAAAATTTCAAAGATAAAATCACTTTTGTTGAAGGAAAGCTGGAAAATTTCGACGCCGTAATTGCAACCGGCAGCAACAATACAGCCCGATATTTTGAATATTATTTTAAAGACAAACCTTCTATTATCCGCAAAAACCGAAATTCGGCTGCAATTTTAACCGGAAAAGAAACCAAAGAAGAATTAGAATCTTTGGGTGAAGATATTTTTAGATATTTTGGTTTAGGATGTCGTAATGTTTCCAAACTTTTTGTTCCGAAAGACTATTCTTTTGATGACTTTTTTCAAGCCGTTTTTAAATATCAGGACGTTATTAAATATGAGAAATATGCAAATAATTACGACTATAACAAAGCGGTTTTTTTAATGAGCAATTTTAAACTTATCGACAACGGGTTCCTGACCTTAAAAGAAGATACAAGCTACGCCTCTCCTATCTCGAGCGTTTTTTATGAATATTACGACAGCATAGAAGAACTTACAGAACGTCTTGCTTCAGATCAGGATCAAATTCAGTGTATCGTAAGCCGCGATTTTATACCAAACAGCACAGCATTTGGAAAAACCCAAAAACCGCAATTGTGGGATTATGCAGATAATGTCGATACTATAACGTTTTTGTTAACAACAAAGTGATAAAATGTTTAATTATTTCGAATATTTTAACGCTTTTTCGTCTCTTATTACCGAAATTTGCGTCTTTAAAATTTTCGACTATTAACAAAAACCATGAAAAAACACAACTACAGCGCAGGACCAAGTATTTTACCTCAGGAAGTTTTTGAGAAGGCATCAAAAGCAATTTTAAATTTTAATGATTCAGGGTTATCTATCCTTGAAATCTCGCACCGAAGCAAAGATTTCGTTGCTGTTATGGAGGAAGCTCGTTCCCTTGCTTTAGAATTATTAGGACTTCAGGGAAAAGGTTATCAGGCTTTATTTTTACAAGGTGGTGCAAGTACAGCATTCTTAATGGCACCCTATAACTTATTGAAAGAAAACGGAAAAGCAGCTTATTTAGATTCAGGAACGTGGGCAACTGCAGCAATCAAAGAAGCGAAACTTTTTGGAGAAACAGTTGTCGTAGCTTCTTCAAAAGAAGACAATTATACTTATGTTCCTAAAGGATATGAAATACCGGCTGATGCTGATTATTTTCACTGTACAAGTAACAATACCATTTTTGGAACTCAAATAAAAGAATTCCCATCAACTAATATTCCGGTTGTATGCGATATGAGTTCTGATATTTTTTCACGCGAATTAGACTTCTCAAAATTTGATTTAATCTACGCCGGAGCTCAAAAAAATATGGGACCTGCAGGAACTACTTTAGTAGTAGTTAAAGAGGAAATCTTAGGCAAAAACGGAAGAACAATTCCTAGTATGTTAGATTACGCTAAACATATTAAAGCAGAAAGCATGTACAATACTCCATCTGTATTTGCTGTTTATGTTTCTCTTTTAACTTTACAATGGATCAAAGAAAAAGGCGGAATTAGTGCTATCGAAAAATTAAACAACGCCAAAGCAGAACTGCTTTATTCTGAAATCGACAGAAACCCATTATTTAAAGGTGCTGCAAATGTAGAAGACCGCTCTAATATGAACGTAACTTTCCTGCTTACAAACCCAGACCATACCGCAGCGTTTGACGCTTTATGGAAAGAAGCCGGAATTTCAGGATTACCAGGACACCGTTCTGTGGGAGGATACAGAGCTTCTATTTACAACGCTATGCCAATCGAAAGTGTACAGGTTTTAGTTGATGTAATGAAAGCATTGGAAAGCAAAGTTTAATCGTTTATACGTTTAATCGTTAATTTGTTTAACTGTTTAACCGTAAAAATGTTTCCTTTAAAATATCAAAAAAGAAAAATCAAATACTGGTTCATCGATTATACAATTAAACGATTAACCAAATAAACAACACATACAATGAAAGTATTAGCAAATGACGGAATTTCTAAAAGCGGAATTCTGGCCTTAGAAAAAGGAGGCTTTGAAGTTATCACTACAAAAGTAGCTCAGGAACAAGTAGCTAACTATATAAACGAAAACAATGTAAGCGTAATTTTAGTTCGAAGTGCAACTAAAGTTCGTAAAGATATTATTGATGCATGCCCGGGTATCAAAATCATCGGACGCGGCGGTGTAGGAATGGACAACATTGATGTTGAATATGCAAAAAGCAAAGGAATCCATGTAATTAATACTCCTGCTTCATCATCAGAATCTGTTGCTGAGTTAGTATTTGGACACTTATTTTCTGGTGTTCGTTTCTTACATGATTCAAACAGAAATATGCCTCTTGAAGGTGATTCAAACTTTGACGGTTTAAAAAAGGCTTACGCAAACGGTGTTGAATTAAGAGGTAAAACTTTAGGTATTGTGGGTATTGGCCGTATTGGACAAGCTACTGCAAAAATGGCTCTTGGTCTTGGAATGAAAGTTATCGCTGCTGACAGCTTTATCCCTCAGGTTGATGTAAAAGTTGAATTTTTCGACGGACAGTCAATTACAACTACAATTGTTTCTCAGTCATTAGAATCTTTATTCAAAGAAGCTGATTTCATTACATTACACGTTCCTGCTCAGGATGGTTACATCATTGGAGAGAAAGAACTTGCAATCATGAAAGACGGCGTTGGAATCGTTAACTGTGCTCGCGGCGGTGTTATTGATGAAGTAGCTTTAGTAAAAGCTTTAGATTCAGGAAAAGTTGCTTTTGCAGGTTTAGACGTTTTCGAAAGCGAACCAAAACCGGAAATGGCAATCTTAATGCACTCTAAAATCTCTTTAACTCCTCACATTGGAGCTGCAACAGGAGAAGCACAAGATAGAATTGGTACTGAATTAGCTTCACAAATTATTACTTTACTAAGCTAGTAATTAAAAAATAAATTATCTTTAAAGGGATTTACTACATATTTGTAGTAAATCCCTTTCTTTTTTAATTAAATTTGGCGTGTAATTTTAAACTCTAAATATTATGTTTGAACAATTAACCCAATTAGTACAGCAATATGGAGGCGATGCTGTTGTAAACAATACCGCTGTCCCAAATGAACATAATGAAGCCGTAATAAGCGAAACAAGCAATTCTATTTTTGAAGGATTAAAAAAGATTGTTTCTGAAGGCCGAACCGATGAAATCGCCGGATTATTTAATGGAAATTCTCCTATTGACAATTCGAACCCTGTTGTACAAAAAATTCAACAGCAGTTAAGCGGAAGCCTTGGAGAAAAATTTGGCTTAAGCAGCGATGATTCATCTGGAGTAGCATCAAATTTAATTCCGCAGATTTTAGGCTCATTGGTTAACAAAGCAAAAGACCAAAACGACAGCAGTTTTCAAATTTCGGATATAATCAGTTCAATTTCCGGAAACAGCGGACAGGCATCAGTAATCATGGATACTATTTCAAAATACGGAACACAATTTGGTCTTGATCAAAACAACGATGGAAAACTTGATGTTGAAGATATATTGGTCGTTACTAAAAGTAAAGGCGGTATTTCTGGTTTTATAGGCAAATTGTTTGGAAGTAAGTAAAGATTCTAAGATGCTGAGTTTTCACACTCTTTATAAATAATCAAGAAAAGCTGTTTGCAAACCAAACAGCTTTTTTTAGTATCTCCCAATAGTGCTAACTTTACAAACTGTTAAATAACATTTCTCTTTGCTCAATAAATTGTAACTTTAAGTCTTCAAGAAAAGTTATGAAAAAGTGTATTTCAATATTATTCCTCCTGCTTATTATAATTGCGTGCTCGACAACTTCACAGACTATTGCCGGTACTGATACTGCTTCGGCAAAAAAAATAAATGATACAGTAAGAATTGCAAATGACTCATTAGAATATGAAGTTATCATAATCGACAACGGATTCAGTACCTGGCTTGCTTCACGAGCTTTTCCCCGAAATTATTACACGCTTGAATATCTGGAAAATAAAAATTACCTGTATGTAACAGAATGGAATAACCGCGTTTTGCAGCCACAGCGTTACAGCCCTAATTTATATGAAATGACGATTAATTACAGACCCGATATTCGCTATGGATACGAAGTAAATTATTTAATTTACAATTACATGATTTATTTTCAAAATACTTACAAACAAACGCTTTGGGGTATCGTTCCTTCGAGATAATATACTATATTTGTATTCATTACAAATAGCAATGAATAGATTAAAAAAACGCTGGGGAATCACCTCAAATATACAAGCCATACTTATACTTACCGTTTTTGCCATTACCGGATCGGCATCGGCCTGGCTGTCTAAACCATTCTGCGTTTGGCTGGGTATTACTAAAGAAGACTTTGGCGGTTGGTTTACTCTTATTCGTCTTATAGTCATCTTCCCTATTTATCAGGTTTTATTAGTGGCTATAGGAACTATTTTCGGACAGTTTAAATTCTTCTGGAATTTCGAAAAGAAAATGCTTAAAAACATGGGATTAGGCTTTCTATTTAAAAACGAAACTCCTAAAGACCAAAATCCTTCTGCATAATTTTAGATTTTAGATTTTAGATTTTAGATTTTAGATTTTAGATTTTAGATTTTAGATTTTAGATTTTAGATTTTAGATTTTAGATTTTAGATTTTAGATTTTAGATTTTAGATTTTAGATTTTAGATTTTAGATTTTAGATTTTCCTAATTCGCTCCTTCGGAGCTCATTTTTCTTTCTGCATATAAAAAACATATCGATCTCAAGATTAACTCCCTGGGAGCACTATATTTATAGAGAATATCCTCATACCAAAAGCTTCTGGAGAAACGGCATATATCCGATAAAAGTTGGAATTTTGAATATATTTTGGAATTCCCTCTCTACTATTTCGTAATAATTTAATACAAAAATTTCACTTCTATAAAAAATGCAGGTATTATATTATCAAAAAACTATTTTTACAGGATAGTGCAGGATAGTTTTAATTTAAGCATTACCAATCTTTACAATACTCATAATCATAATGTTATTTATAAATAGATAAGCAATACCTTACCAATATTTCTTATCAGACGATTATTTAGAAATATAAAACTTTATGATGGAGACAAATTTTACTAACTAACCAAAAACATTCAAGATGTTAAACAGCTCTATGAAATTACCCTGTGTAATGGCATTAGCCTGCCTTACCATGTCTGTTACTACCCTTTTTGCCCAAAATCCCGTAGTAAAAATTGATTTTGACCAATCCGGACGGCCAAAAGCCGAAGTAAATGAACCCGACTACACCGCCTGGGTTATCGGTTCCGGAGATACCAGTACTTATACCGAAAATGGTGTTACTTTTACCGTAAGCCGAGTTGGTCCAAACGGTGACGCATTAGGAACCAATTGGTACAAAGCCGGAATACAAGCCCCTTATTATGCCCGATTAGTCTGTGACGGACTTACAGTAAAAGGCGCAACTGCAAACCTTGGCGCAAAAATTGAACTTAAAATTTCAGGACTAGCCGCCGGAGAACACACTTTATTAACTTTCTTTAATGCCGTAGACAGCCCGTCAGGAAATACCTTTAGCCCCATTGATATTTCTATCGACGGTAATTTAGTTGTCGATAATTTAATTCCAACCATACGAGCTGTCAAAACCGCCGATGCAAAATCAACCTACTTAAAATTTCAGGCAATCGCAGGTACTGACGTAGTTCTATTATTTGCTGCCGAAACTTCGGGAACTGAAAATGTAAAAAACTTTATCCTAAATGGTTTCGAATTAAACACACCAAACATCTTTCACCAATCAACAAACCCATTGCCAAAACACAACGACGAACATGTCGAACTGGTTTCAGGAGGAAGATTATTAGAATGGACTGCAGCAGCAAATGCACTCTCTCATAATATTTATTTTGGAACAGATCCCGCTGCAGTTGAAGCCGCTACAACCGCTTCACCGGAATACAAAGGAAATCAGCCTTTAGCCAATACATCGTATCAGGTTAATGGTTTGTACACCGGAGCAGTCTATTACTGGCGTGTTGATGAAGTTTTAGCCAATAATGCAGTAGAAAAAGGAAGTCTATGGCGTTTTCGTCCCGCCCAGCTTGCCTTTCCTGATGCAGAAGGTTACGGTCGTTTTGCACGAGGCGGAAGAGGAGGAAAAGTTGTTGCTGTAACCAATTTAAACGACAGCGGACCCGGAAGTTTTCGAGAAGCTGTAACAAATGATATTGGCCCGAGAACAATTGTATTTAATACTTCCGGAATTATTCAGCTGAACTCACGTTTGGTTTTAAGCCAGCCTTATGTAACTGTTGCGGGTCAAACCGCACCGGGAAAAGGAATCTGCATACGTTCAGCCCCTTTTGGCATAACCGGAAATGATGCTGTTGTACAAAACATACGTGTTCGTCTTGGAGCCGGGCCAACTTTTGACGGAATGGGCCTAACGGGAGCAGATCACAGTATTATTGACCATTGTTCGATAAGCTGGACAATTGACGAATCGTTCAGTTCTCGTTCCGGAAAAAATATTACGCTTCAAAGAACTTTAATATCTGAAGCTTTAAACGCAGCCGGACATCAAAATTATCCTGCCGGAACAGAGCATGGTTATGCCGCTACTATAGGAGGCGATATTGGAAGTTTTCACCACAACCTCTTAGCACATTGCTACGGCCGTAATTGGAGTTTAGGAGGCGGACTGGACGGAAACGGTGCCTACACCGGCCGAATGGACATTACCAATAATGTTGTCTACAACTGGGGCGGCAGAACCACAGACGGTGGAACAAAAGAAGTTAACTTCGTGAACAATTATTACAAACCTGGCGCAGGATCAAAAATATTTGTCGCTTTTAATCAGCAGAATGAAGGCGTTGGAACCGGAATGCAGCAATGTTACTTCAACGGAAATGTAATGCCGGGCTATTTTGATGAAAACAACCAAACAGCCGGAAGAAAAGCTTCAGGCAACACAGTTCCTTATAATAACTTTGTAAATACGCCATTTTTTCCTTCTTATGTAACAACACAGTCGGCTAAAAATGCCTACAAAATTGTTCTTTCTGATGTGGGATGCGTACAACCTGAATTTGACGAACACGATCAAAGAATTATTACCGAAACTTTAAACGGAACTTATACATACAAAGGCAGTGTTACTAACAAACCAGGATTTCCAGACAACGAAACAGATGTTGGCGGATATGAAAATTATCCTGTAGTAAACCGCGATGCCGACTGGGACACAGATCAGGATGGATTGCCAGACTGGTGGGAAAAAATCATTGGAACCAATGTAAACTCTGCAATTGGTGATTTCTCAGATTCAAATGCCGATACAGATCAGGATGGTTACACAAATCTTGACAATTATTTACAATGGATGTCGCTTCCGCATTACGAATCATCGTTAGGAACCAAAGTTTACATCAATATCCAAAAATTGTCGAGAGGTTTCACTAGTGGTGTATCTTATTCTTTGTCTCAGGTTGTAAATGGAAATGCGGCACTTGCCGGAGATACTGTAGAATTCAAACCAAATGCAAAAGGATTATGTTCTTTCAATTTTACAGTAACCGATTCTGAAGGAGGAACAATGACCAGAAAAGTTAATATTGTTAGTGGATATTCTTCTTCTCCGTTAGATGAAATTATTAAAAACCTTATTGATAATTTTAAAGTATGGCCAGTTCCAAATAATGGAAATTTCTCGATTTTACTTGATAGTGAAATCGAAAAAGCCGATCTTAAAATTTATAATATTTTTGGAAGAGAAATTCAAAAACGTACCATTAGTGGTCAAACACAGGAAAATATCGTTATCAATGAAAAAGGTGTCTTTATTTTAAAAGTTTCTGATCCTTCTACAAAAAAAATCTTATATCTAAAAAAAGTCATTGTGCAATAATTGAAAATTAAAAGGCAGCTAAATTAGCTGCCTTTTTTTATATCTCTTTATCATCAAATTCATTAGGCTGTCTTGCGAAAAAATAAGTATAAATCCACGTAAGTGTAAAAGAAGGAATGATATCTGTAAACGGAATTATCTCCTCTATAAAAGTCAAAACTCCGGCTACTTTCCCTACTCTTCCTTTATACATTCTCGTCATGATAACACCCGCAATCGGCGCCCAGATTACATCTGAAAACTCGCCAAGAAACGGAATCGAAAAAGAAATCATACCAATTCCGTCCAAAATTAAACCAGTTATTAATTTTGACATTCTGTTATCATCTACCACTTTCAAATCCTGCATGTTACATTTATTTTAAAGTTAATCAAAATTAAAAATTATCTCCCGAACTAATATTATCTCTTTATAAAATTTACTTTCTAAATTCCCATATCAAGAAACATACCGATTTGATTTCAGATTTTAATATTGGAATTTAATTGTTGGAATTTATTTCCACTTTTTGGAATTTGATTATAATCAGAATCTTCGTTTCTTTGTAAAAACAGTTTCACTACATGATACACGCAAAAAACATACATAAATTCTACGATAAACTTGAGGTTTTAAAAGGAGTTGATTTACATATTAAAAAAGGCGAAATTGTTTCGATTGTGGGCGCTTCCGGTGCCGGAAAAACCACTTTACTGCAGATTTTAGGAACTTTAGACAAACCGGAACGCAATCCGGATTCCTCATTAACCATAAACGGCAGAAATGTTCTTGCCTTACAAGACGTTGAAAACGACAATTCAAAACAAGAAAAAACATTCAAAATCATTACCTGGTCGGGATTAACTTATATAGTAATTCTTGCCGTTTTTTTATTGCTTTTCAGAACTAAAATCTTCGATGACACCTTACGATACATAATAATTGGAATTTTATTTTTACCTGTCATTTCAATGCTGATTTACTACAACCGGTATTTTAAAAGGAAAAGCAGACAGGACAAAGTTTTATCTGATTTCAGAAATTTAAACCTTGGGTTTATTTTTCAGTTTCATCAGTTATTACCGGAATTTACAGCCCTAGAAAATGTTTGTCTTCCTGCTTTTATGGCCAATAAACCAAAAGCACAAACAGAAAAAGAAGCCATAAAAATATTAGAATATTTAGGTCTGTCTCACAGAATCAATCATAAACCAAATGAGCTTTCGGGTGGAGAACAGCAGCGTGTTGCTGTTGCCAGAGCTTTAATCAATAAACCCGATGTTATTTTTGCCGATGAACCGTCAGGAAATCTGGATACACATTCTGCCGAAAATCTTCATCAGCTGTTTTTTAAGCTTCGCGACGAATTTGGGCAGACATTTGTCATAGTAACACACAACGAAGAACTGGCAAACATGGCTGATAGAAAATTAGTTATGGTTGACGGACAAATTAGTAATTAAAATTGCTTTAGGCTAATCACTAAAGACTAATTACTAAGAACTAAAAAAACATGAACCAAAAAGAACTCAAAGAATTTCTAGACGAAAAAGTCATTCAATATAACAATCAGGATTTTATCGAAAGTGATCCTGTGCAGATTCCGCATTTATTTACCCAAAAAGAAGATATCGAAATTGCCGGTTTTTTAAGCGCTTCCATTGCCTGGGGAAACCGCAAAATGATTATCAAAAATTCTCATAAAATGATGGAATTAATGGGCAACACGCCTTACGATTTCGTTATGTCACATTCTAATGAAGATTTGGCAAGATTGGAAACTTTTGTCCACAGAACTTTCAACGGAAAAGATTTTGGAGGTTTCATAAAAGGCTTGCAGCATATTTATAAAAACCACAACGGACTTGAATCTGTGTTTGCTAAAAATCAGGAAAAAGACAGCCTGCAGAAAAGCATCAGCGAATTCAAAAAAATATTCTTCGAAATTGATCATTTAGCCAGAACTCAAAAACATATTTCAGATCCTTTGAACAATTCGGCAGCAAAACGAATTAACATGTACCTGCGCTGGATGGTACGCCAGGATGCAAAAGGTGTCGATTTAGGTATTTGGAAAAGCATTTCGCCATCTGTATTATCTTGTCCGCTGGATGTACATTCCGGAAATGTGGCCCGAAAACTGGGAATTTTAAAGCGAAAACAAAATGATGCAAAAGCACTGGCAGAATTAGATAAAAAACTTCGCGAAATGGACGCATCAGATCCTGTAAAATACGATTTTGCTTTATTTGGACTTGGTGTTTTTGAAGGGTTTTAATTTTGAAAATCAATCAATTATAAAACTAAATTAGCAGATGATTCGAAAAATCTAGTGATCTAACCATCATTTTAATGTACATTTGCACAAAATTTACGCAAATGAGCACTTTCGAAAAATTCAATCTCCCAAAATCATTACAAAAAGCAGTTGACGAATTAGGATTTGTTACGCCTACTCCTATTCAGGAAAAATCTTTTTCTGTAATCATGTCTGGTCGCGATATGATGGGAATTGCGCAAACCGGAACCGGTAAAACATTTGCGTATTTACTGCCTCTTTTAAAGCTTTATAAATTTACGCACACCAATACTCCAAAAATCGTAATCCTTGTTCCAACCCGCGAATTAGTGGTTCAGGTGGTAGAAGAAGTTGAAAAACTGACGACCTACATGTCGGTTAAAACTTTGGGAATTTACGGAGGTGTAAACATCAATACACAAAAGAAAGCCGTTTACGAAGGAGTTGACATTTTAGTGGGAACGCCTGGACGTACAATGGATTTGGCACTTGACGCTGTTGTTCGTTTTGATGAAACGCAAAAATTGGTAATCGACGAATTTGACGAAATGCTGAATTTAGGTTTTAGACCACAGCTTACTTCACTTTTTGCAATGATGAAAACCAAACGTCAAAACATTCTCTTCTCTGCAACTATGACAGATGAAGTGGATGATTTATTAAATGATTATTTTGATTTTCCAGAAGAAGTTACATTAGCTCCATCAGGAACGCCGCTTGAAAAAATTACTCAGATTACCTATAATGTTCCAAACTTTAATACAAAAGTTAATCTTTTAAAACATTTACTGGAAACCAACGAAAGTATGAGTCGTATTTTGGTCTTCGTAAACAATAAAAAGATTTCAGATATGCTTTTCAATCGTATTGATGAGCTTTTTGAAGGACAGTTTGGTGTAATTCACTCAAACAAATCTCAAAATTACCGTTTGAGCACAATGGCTGAATTTCAGGAAGGCAATCTTCGCGGCTTAATTACAACCGACGTTATGGCGAGAGGTTTGGATATTTCTAATATTACACACGTAATTAACTTCGAACTGCCGGAAGAACCAGAGTTGTACATGCACAGAATTGGTCGTACAGGTCGTGCAGATGCAACAGGAACAGCAATTAGTTTTGTTTCGCCAAGAGAAGAAGAATTTAAAATAGAAACCGAACTTTTAATGGATCAGGAGCTTGAAATAGTTGATTTTCCTGAAGAAGTCGAAGTTTCGGAAAAGCTTATTGAAGCTGAAAAAGACAAATTACCAAGAAAGTTTTTAATGAAAAAACCAAAACTGGAAGGTGATGGTGCTTTTCATGAAAAGTCTAAAAAGAACCAAAAAATCAATCTGGGAGGTCCTTCAAAAACCAAAAAGAAAACGCACGGTTCTGTTAACAGAAATATGCTGAAGACAAGAAACGAGAAGAAAAAGAAAAATAAATAATTTTTCTTAGTGACAGAGGTTCAAAGCAACAAAGTGACAAAGTAATAAAAAGGCTCAAAGATACAGGTTAAAACCTTTGTACCTTTGAGCTTAGACCTTAAAAATTAAATTTTCGTAAAAACCAAACCTACCGGCGAACACATCTGGATTCTTCTTCCCGTGTCTGTAAGCTTTCCTGTTGTCTGGTCTCTTTTAAAAATCACAATATCGTTTGTGTACTGATGTCCTACTAAAAGATAATTCCCTGTTGGATCGACAGCGAAATCTCTCGGACCTTTTCCTAAAGTACTTTGCTGTTCAACCAATTCGATACCTCCAGTTTTTAAAACTTTATAAACCGAAATCAAATTCGCATCAACACGATCTGTTACATATAAAAAATTTCCATCAGGCGAAAGTTTAATAGCTGCTGCACCTGTTCCGCCTTTGAAATTTTTGGGCAGAATACTCGTTTCAGCCACTATTTTTAAACTTCCCGTTTTATCGTAGCTAAGCGTTGTCAATGTACCATCTAATTCCTGAACCAGATACACGAATTTTCCGTCTTTGCTAAAAGTTAAATGTCTTGGTCCACTTCCTTTTTTAACATCAACACTTCCTTTTAAAGTCAGAATTTCGTTTTTAGAAGCCGGATTATATTTATAAATAAACACTTTATCTAATCCTAAATCATTTGCCAGAACGAATTTCTTATCCGGAGAAAAAACAACCATATGTACATGTGCTTTTTCCTGACGCGCCTCATTTGGACCTTTTCCATCGTGCTGAATCTTTTGCTGAACTTCTGTAATGCCTCCGTCAGGATTTTTCTTAAAAACCACAATACTTCCTCCCGAATAATTTGCTGCGATTACATTTTTATCATCATTAATCAAATGGCACGGATCTGCTCCCTGAGAATCGTTTTTATTTATCAAACCCAGTTTTCCCGAAGCGGCATCATACGTAAAAGCACTTACGGCACTTTGTGCTCCGTTTTCGTTTACCGCATAAACAAATTTATTATCAGCAGAAACAGACAAATAGCTTGGACTTACCACACTTTCTGAAGATTTTTTCAATTTATAATCGCCCGTAACACTATCGAATTCATAAACATAAATCCCGTTACTCTGGCAAGTATTCGTGTAAGTTCCAACCAGTAAATTGAATTTATCCTGAGCTTTTACCGTTGTGACTGCCAAAGCGGAAAATAATATTAAAGATATTTTTTTCATAGTTTGTTTTTTTGAATTAGCTAAAATACACATAAATATCTTTTGTAAACTGTTTCTTTTTTACAAATAGAATTACAAAAGTTACATTTTTAAATGTTTTTCTGCCATAATAAGTAATAAAAGTTCCTTTTAGTTTTTTTACGTTTCAACTTATAATCCCCTATATATACTTATATGCTTTAAAATAATATCATGCGGCATTACTTATAATCTCTTCTATAAACTATATGGTTTAATACATATTTAATTTGTATTTTTGACCTGCCTCTTCGTGAAAAACAAAACGTAGCGAAGTAAACCAAAGTCAGAATGCATTTTAAACATCCCGAAATTCTATACTTTCTGTTTTTGTTGATTGTTCCAATTTTGGTTCATTTATTTCAATTACGACGATTTAAAACTTCTTATTTTACTAATGTACGTTTTCTGAAAGAGCTTGCTGTTCAGACCCGTAAAAGTTCCAAAATCAAAAAACGTTTATTGCTCGCCACTCGTTTATTACTGCTGACGTGTGCTATTATTGCTTTTGCACAGCCTTTTTTTGAAGCAAAAGACAGCAAAAATGCCTCAAACGAAATGTATATCATTCTGGATAATTCATTCAGTATGCAGGCAAAAGGCAAAAAAGGCGAACTGCTTAAACGTGCCGTACAGGAATTACTGGAAAATACGCCCGAAACTGCCCAGTTTTCACTTTTAACGAATACTGAAAATTTCTGGAATACTGATATTAAATCATCTAAAAGCGCGCTGCAAAATTTAAACTACAGCGCCTCTCCTTTTGAACTTTCATCGATTTTAGCAAAAGTAAAAGCACACAAATCGGCCTATAATAAAGACATTGTGATTATTACCGATGCTGTTGGCTTAAGCGAAAAAAACACTAAAAATATTGATTTTGAAGAAAAACCATATTTCATAGTTCCAAAAGCCGAACAGAAAAACAACGTTTCTATTGACAGTGTTTACATCAACCAGACTTTAGAAAATTTCTATGAAATTGGAGTAAATTTATCGGCTTATGGCGATGATTTCAAACCTGTTTCTACTGCTTTATACAATCAAAACAAACTGATTGCAAAAACAATTATCAATTTTGACGCTAAGAAAAAGAAAATCAGCTTTACGATTCCGAAAGAAGCTTTTCACGGTTATGTTTCTATTGAAGACAACGGTCTGACGTATGACAACAAATTATTTTTCAGCATTTCTAAAAACAAAAAAACAAACGTTATTAGTATTGGGGAACCGGAAAAAAGCAATTTCTTAACCCGAATTTACACTCCGGCTGAGTTCAACTATAATAATTACGCCATTAATTCTTTAGATTACAATAGTTTAGAAAAACAAAACACGATTATTTTAAATGAATTAATTGAAATTCCGCAGGCCTTACAAACCACTCTAAAAGCTTTTGTTTCAAAAGGCGGGAATCTTGTGGTAATTCCTTCTGAAAAAACGTCGGTTTCAAATTTCAATGCTTTCTTAGCTAATTTTGGTAAAATTCAATTTAATACTCTTAAAACAGAAAGTAAGCTGATTACGAAAATCAATTTCGATCATCCTCTATTTTCAGGTGTTTTCGAGAATAAAATCACAAATTTCCAGTATCCAAAAACAAATGTTTCATTTGACATCTCAAGTCCATATCCGGCTGTTTTATCTTATGAAGACCAAAGTGCTTTTGTGACGTCGGTTCAAAGTCCGGTTTCGGGCATTACCGTTTTTTCAGCACCAATAAACAGCAGTAATTCTAATTTTCAGCAGTCACCTTTAATTGTTCCGTTGTTTTATAAAATAGCACAGAACAATCAGAAAACGGGCGTTAATGCTTTGACAATAGGAAACAATCAGCCTTATTTTGTAGATGTTTTATTGACAAAAGATGCGATTTTGGAAGTAAAAGGAACAGAAGATTCTTTTATTCCGATTCAGCAGATACTAAACAATAAAGTCAAATTAACATTTAATGATTTTCCGGAAACAGCCGGAAATTACAGCATTTTTGACAAAAAAGAATGGGTTGAAAATTTAAGCTTTAATTACAAAAGAACCGAAAGTGATTTGAGTCAGGTAAACACTAATGTGATTTCGGATTTCAAAACAGCCGATACAATTTCAACCATTTTTAATACCCTGCAGACAGAGCGGACAGACAGCCAGATTTGGAAATGGTTTGTTATCTTTGCACTGTTATTTTTAGCATTAGAAATGGCAATTATAAAATTTGTAAAATAGGTTTCGAATTATTCATTTAGTATGTCATTTCAACGAAGGAGAAATCACAGATACTAAGAACATTTGGAACAGAATATCGAGTGCGATTTCTCCTTCGTCGAAATGACAAAATGAAATCTTTTAATAAAAAATAAATTTCTCTACATATGAAACTAATCATCAAAAGCGCCAAAATTATCGACTCAAAAAGTCCGTTTCATAATCAGACCGTTGATCTTTTAATTGCAGATGGTTTAATAGAAAAAATAGGGGTTTCACTTCCAAACGATGATGCAGAAGTAGTACGATTCGACGATCTTCATGTTTCTCAGGGCTGGTTCGACAGCAGTGTTTCTCTTGGAGAACCGGGCTACGAAGACAGAGAAACGATTGCAAATGGTTTAACTGTTGCGGCCAAAAGCGGTTTTACAGCTATAGGTCTACAGCCCAACTCCTTCCCTATTATCGACAACCAGTCTCAGGTTAATTTTGTAAAAAATAAAGCAAACGGTTTTGCAACAGAAATTTTCCCAATCGGTGCTTTAACAAAAGCCAGCGAAGGAAAAGATATGGCAGAACTTTTTGATATGAAAAAAGCCGGAGCCATTGCGTTTGGAGATTACAATAAAAGTATCGACAACGCCAATATCCTGAAAATTGCTTTACAATATGTACAGGATTTCGACGGGCTGGTAATTGCGTATTCGCAGGATCCAAATATAAAAGGAAATGGTACTGCCAACGAAGGAATTGTTTCTACACGATTAGGTCTAAAGGGAATCCCGAATTTAGCCGAAGAACTGCAGGTTTCAAGAAACTTATTTTTACTGGAATACACAGGCGGAAAACTTCATATTCCGACTATCTCTACAGCAAAATCGGTTGAATTAATCAGAGAAGCAAAAGCAAAAGGTTTACACGTAACCTGCAGCGCATCTGTACATCATTTGGTTCTAACCGATGAAAAACTGGATGGTTTTGACACTCGTTTTAAAGTTACGCCTCCACTACGTACAGAAGTTGACAGACAGGCTTTATTAAACGGAATCGCCGATGGTACAATCGATATCATCACATCAGATCACAACCCGATTGATATTGAATTCAAAAAAATGGAATTTGATACGGCTAAAAACGGAACAATTGGTCTTGAAAGTGCTTTTGGAGCTTTATTAACGGTTTTACCCATAGAAACTATTGTTGCTAAATTAACAGCGGCGAGAACAGTTTTCGGATTAGAAAATACCATAATTGAAGAAGGTGCAAAAGCAAATTTAACACTGTTTTCAACCGAAGGAAAATCAACTTTTACAAAAGAAAACATTCTGTCAAAATCTAAAAATTCTGCTTTTTTAGGAACTGAAATTAAAGGTTCTGTTTACGGAATTTTAAATCAAAATCAACTTGTTACAAAATAATACAATGAAGAATACAGTCGAAGAAGGAAAATCAATTGCCATTACCAGTTACATCTTGATTATTGGCGTTTTAATTGCCATGAGCATGAATTCTGAAAAAAAAAACAGTTTTGCTTCTTTTCATATTCGTCAGGCATTAGGTCTGTCTCTGACTTTTATTTCTCTGGGAGCCATTATCAGCAATTTCGACAGTTTTTTCATCACGTTCCCAATGTGGATTTGTATCTCAATCCTCTGGACTTTTGGTATTTTTAATGCTATTCAAGGACAAATGAGACCAATTCCTTTAGTTGGGGAATTGTTTCAAAAATGGTTTAAAAAGATTGGATAATCATTTAAATTCCAAAACCTGGAACTTGAAACCTGAAACTTGAAAAATTCACAACTCACAATTAAAAAAAATGAATCTATCCTTAGAATATAAAATACAAGAACCAAAAGTAATTTTAGATAAAAATCCATTATTACTTTTATTACACGGTTACGGAAGCAACGAAGCCGATTTATTCTCATTTGCCTCTGAATTACCGGACAATTATTATGTAATTTCTGCAAGAGCACCTTACGATTTGCAATATGGTGCTTACGCGTGGTACGCAATCAACTTTGATGCAGATCAGAATAAATTTTCAGATAATGAGCAGGCTAAAATTTCAAGAGACAGAATAGCTGTTTTTATTGATGAATTAACAGCAAATTATCCTATTGACGCTAATAATGTTACTTTAATCGGATTCAGCCAGGGATCGATTTTGAGTTATGCAACGGCACTTTCTTATCCTGAAAAAATTCAGCGAGTTGTTGCGATGAGTGGTTATTTTAACGAAGAAATTATCAAAGAAGGTTTTGAAAACAATGATTTCAAAAACCTAAAAATATTCGCTTCACACGGAACAGTCGATCAGGTTATTCCAATTGAATGGGCAAGAAAAACACCTGCAATTTTAGAGAAATTACATATTCCGGTAGTTTATAAAGAATATCCTGTTGGACATGGAGTTGCACCTCAGAATTTCTTTGATTTTAAGAATTGGTTAGCTATTTAATCACTCTTGCATGCACAAATAGTTAAAATGAAAATAACTTGCTTTCTAAACAAAGAGAACAACAATTTAGATTTAATCAGAATCTTACTAGCTTGTATTGTTATTCTTGGCCATACAATCGCATTAAATGGAATAACACCATATTGGACGGATCCAGTAAGTTTATTTTTTCCAGTAACTTACTCCGGAGCACTCGCTGTAAAGCTTTTCTTTTTTATAAGTGGCCTGGTTGTTACGAATAGTCATCTAAAAAATGACAGTTTCGTATATTTTGCAATTTCAAGACTATTTAGAATTTTGCCTGCTTTACTATTTCTTTTACTAATTACTGTTTTTTTAATTGGCCCAACTATTACTAATATAAGTATTTCAGAATACTTTTCAGACTATAATAATTATAAATATATAATAAAAAATATATATTTTAAAACACAATATATACTTACAGGAGTTTTTAATAACAACTTGTACAAAGATGCAGTAAATGGATCATTATGGAGTTTAAATTATGAGATAAAATGCTACATTGCCTTAATGTGTACATTCTTATTAATTAAAAATAAAAGAACGTTCTTTTTCAATATAAGTTTTGCTGCACTTTTTATGGTAAGTGTTTTCCCTTCAAACTTCATACTTAGCAGACTAAGCAATAATCCGGAAATTTATTATCTGCCTATTTCTTTTGCTTACGGAGTCTTTTTAGCAATAAATCAAAACAAATCTATAATGAATTTGCCACTTGTTCTTTTATCATTTTTTGTTTATTTTTTATTCAGAGGACATCAAGCAGAAGAACTATTTCTTATCGTTGCTTTTTGCAACTTGATCATTTTTATCAGCTCTCGGGAATTTATTTTAAAATTCAAACCTAAATATGATATTTCGTACGGGATTTATCTTTGGGGTTTTTTAATACAGCAAATAGTCTACTTTTGCTTTGGCACAATATATGCCGGATTGCATTTTATTGCAGCAGTTAGCATTTCAATCACAATTGCCTATATTTCATTTATTTACATTGAAAAACCAAGTATACTAATAGGAAAACAAATCTTAGCTTTTTACAATTCTAAGAATATAAAAAAAATAAAATTTAAATCCTCCGTTTTTTAGTTTGTCTCAAAATTTTAAATTCATCTAATAAATCTAATCATATTTTCAATTGAATGGAGTTGCACCTCAGAATTTCTTTGATTTTAAAAATTGGCTTATTGGTTAGTTTTTTAGTTTTAAGAGTTGGCAATAATTAAATCTTCATAAAATGAGCAATTCAAAACTTGATAATCCCGCATTAATTTTAATTGATATTCAAAAAGGATTTCTTGACGTTGCTTATTGGGGCGGAGACCGAAATAATGCAAACGCAGAGGAAAAAGCGGGTGAACTTCTGGAAATATGGCGATCTAAAAATCTGCCTGTTTTTCATGTACAGCATTGTTCTTCAAATCCTAATTCGATTTTAAATGAAACTAATTCTGGAAATGAATTTCAGAATGTTGTAAAACCTCTTGAAGGTGAAACAATCATCAAAAAAAACGTCAACAGCGCTTTTATCGGAACTAATCTGAAAGAATTATTAGACAATGCTAAAATCACTAATCTTGTAATTCTGGGTTTAACTACAGATCACTGTGTTTCTACCACGACCAGAATGGCAGGAAATTTTGGTTATACAGTTTATTTAGTTTCTGATGCATCGGCGACTTTCAATAAAAAAGGCGTAAACGGAGAAGATTTCTCAGCCGAAATAATACATCAAACGGCTTTAGCAAGTTTAAATGAAGAATTTGCTCAGGTGGTTACTTCTGATTTTATTAAAGAGAATCTTTAGTTTTCAGTCACAGTATTTAGTCGCAGTTTTCAGTTTCGAACTGAAAACTGAAAACCGCGACTTAACACTAAAAATTACTGTCCCGTATAAAGAATCTTATCTCCTTTCTTCAAAACATATCCTTTCCACGGACTTAACTGCCAGTCTCCTTTAACCCACGAATCACCTTCGGATTTTCTTTCTAAGATGATCGATTCTTTTTGAGTATCAAGAAAAAGTTCTGCTTTATTTCCGTCAAAAATTACATATGATACTGTTGTATACGTTTTTCCGTCATCATAATGCGACAATTTTGTTCCTTCAAAAATTCGGATGCATTCTTTTTTAAGTGTTGACCAGGTATATCCGGCAGAGGCTTTACAACCGTGAGAATCTGAATCAGCTCCTGTAAGTATCTCTTTTTTAGTTTCTTTAGAAGTTACATTTTCCTGAGTAACTTTTTTACCGCATGAAATTGCAGCGGTCACAATAATCGAAAACAAAAACATCTTTTTCATCTATCCTATTTATTTTACGGTCAAAAAAAAATAGGATTTAAAATCCTATTTTTGATATAACCAAGTTTGATTTACTTCAAATGTAATATTTTCTTTATCATCAACAAAGTATTTTAACAAGACTTCTCCCCATAATTCTCCATTGCTGTAATCTGCAATTATCCAACGGTGGTTTAATACTTTTACTTTGTTAATAATAAATTTATTTGGTCCAATCTGATCTTGTCCTGTATACGGATTTCCTTTTGGCTGTGCATTAAAATCCAGTAATTTTTCAGTTACTGCCGGAATCAGTTTTTCATATAAAATCACTTTTCCGCCAGAAGCACTGTTATCGAAGTAATTCTGTGCATTTTCATTATGCTCCAGCGAAAAATAATCTGCTTCGGCTAATTTTCCAGTTACTAAATTAATACTGTCTCTCAGCTTTTTTGTTGTTTTCTCATATCTTTCTTCGCCAAATTTTACTTCACGGCTGTAAAACATATATGTAAAAACGTTCATTAATATCGCAAGGATAAAAAGGTAAAGCATTAAGGATTTTTTCATTTTGGTATAATTAAATTGTAATTTCTAAATTATCGTAAGCCAGAAAAACATTTTCCGGAAGTTGTTTTTGTACTTCTTCATGAAAGCCCAAAACATGGCTGATGTGCGTTAAATAGGCTTTTTCGGGTTTTACCAGATTAATAAAATCCAGTGCTTCCTGTAAATTAAAATGAGTATCGTGAGGTTCAACACGCAGGGCGTTTACAACCAGAACTTTTACACCTTTGAGCTTCTCAATTTCTACCTGCTCGATGGTTTTTACATCGGTTAAATAAGCGAACTGATCGATTCGGTATCCAAAAACCTGCAGGTCGCCATGCATGGCATTTATAGGAACAGCTATTTTATCGCCAACAGCAAAAGGCTCATTGTTATGCACTTCGATTGTCTTTACGCTTGGTGCTCCGGGATATTTGTTTACGGTTTCGAAAACATAATCAAAACGGCGCCTTAAGTTGTCCAGAACACGCTTATGTCCATAGATTGGAATTTCTCCCTGACGGAAATTAAACGGACGAATATCGTCTAATCCGGCAGTGTGATCTGAGTGTTCGTGAGTGAATAAAATTGCATCCAGTTTACGGCATCCGCAGGAAAGCATCTGCTGTCTGAAATCGGGACCGCAATCGATAACGTACGAGTGCTCGTTCCACGAAATCCAGATGGATACACGGAGTCTTTTGTCCTTAGCATCAGTGCTTTTACAAACGGGATGATCGATTCCGATAATCGGAATACCTTGGGAAGTACCAGTACCTAGAAAATAGACCTTCAATTGAACTTAATTTTTTTACAAAAATAGGATTATTTCTCTTTCATTAGAAGCCTAATTTACTAACTTTGTAACAAATCTATTTAAAATATAATGGGTACAGAAATAAAACTCAAAGGTGACAAGGTCATCGAACAGATTCCTTCCATAAAAGACAAAGCTTTACGCATTAATTTAAACGAGAATATTTACGGAACATTTGCTGAAATTGGCGCTGGACAAGAGACAGTTAGACATTTTTTTAGATCTGGAGGATCATCCGGAACTATTGCAAAAGCAATGTCTGCCTATGACAAAGATTTCAGTGACGCTGTTTACGGCGTTGAAAGTGACGGAAGATACGTTACTGAAAACCGACTAAAAAAAATGCTTACGTTTGAAGGCGAATTGATTGAAGAACGTCTGAGCAGAGAAAAACACCCAAATAAACTTTTTTTCAGCTACGCTAATACTGTAGCAACAATAGATTTTGCCAAACAATTTAAAGGCCATGGCTGGGTTGGTATAAGATATCAGATTGAACCTGACGAGGCTTACAACGAAATTATTCTTCACATTCGTTTTAAAGAGACCGATGCCAGATTACAACAAGAAACACTTGGAATTTTAGGGGTTAACTTAATTTACGGTGCTTTTTACAAATATAATGATCCAAAGCGTTTACTGCGTTATTTATACGATCACTTAGACAAAGATCAGTTAGAAATCGATACAATTAACTTTTCTGGTCCTCGTTTTGCCGATGTAGACAATCGTTTGATGAGTTTACAACTGGTTAAAAACGGAATGACTGATGCCGTAATGTTTAATCCTGAAGGAAAAAACATTCTGCCGGCTGCTATTTTGTATAAAAAGAACCTTTTGGCTTTAAGAGGAAGTTTTCGCCCGGTTACGAAAGTAAATATGGACATGTACGAGAAATCGCTGCAAATGTTCCTTGAAGAAAATAAGGTTGAAAAAGACAATACGCTGGTAATTTTTGAAATCACACTTTCGAATTTACGCTCTGATGGTGAAATCGACGAACGTGATTTTATGGACAGAGCTGAATTACTTTGTTCTCTTGGTCAGACGGTTATGATTTCAAATTTCCAGGAATATTACAAAGTGGTTGAATACTTCGCTAATTATACGAAGGCCCGTATGGGTCTTGCAATGGGTGTAAACAACCTTGTAGATATTTTTGACGAGAAATATTACCGTCACTTAAGCGGAGGTATTCTTGAGGCTTTTGGAAAATTATTCTACAGAGATATGAAAGTTTTCCTTTATCCAATGCTGGATGAAAATGGAGAATTAATGAACTCAAGCAACCTTAAAGTTCATCCTAGAATGAAAGAATTATATAAATTCTTTAAATTCAACGGAAAAGTGGTTGACGTTACAAATTATGATCCAGACAACTTATCTGTTTTCTCTCGCGAAGTTTTAAAAATGATCAATCAGGGAAAAAAAGGCTGGGAACATATGCTTCCGCCAGGTATTCCGGAAATTATAAAAGAGCATCATCTTTTTGGATATCATCCACAAAAAGAATTAGAACAAAATGCTTAATAGAAAAAGTCCCAAGGGGCTTTTTTTGGTTTAAGAGTTTTACTTTGTTTCAGGTTTCAAGTTTTGCTTGACGGGTATAGTTTTAACGCAAAATACATTAAAACTATACATCAAGTAAAACAACTTGAAACCTGAAACCTGAAACCTGAAACCAAAAAACTAAAACAAAAAAATTATTTCAAAATCTGTGCAGCGTGTTCTTTTGTTTTCACTTTTTCGATTACTTCTTCAATAATTCCTTTTTCGTCGATTACAAAAGTTGTTCTGTGAATTCCGTCATATTCTTTTCCCATGAACTTTTTTGGTCCCCAAACACCAAATGCGTTGATTACAGATTTGTCTTCATCAGCAATTAAAGGAAAAGGAAATTCATATTTGTCTTTAAATTTCAACTGCGCTTTCTGGCTGTCGGCGCTCACTCCCAGAAGCTCGTAGTCATTCGCTTTAAATCTTTCAAAATTATCTCTTAAATCACAAGCTTCTGCGGTACAACCTGGTGTACTTGCTTTTGGGTAAAAGAAAACTACTAATTTCTTTCCGGCATAATCAGCCAGTTTATGTGTTTTCCCATCCTGATCTGTTCCTGAAAAACTGGGTGCTTTATCTCCTGCTTTTAATGTCGTCATGATTTTTTATTTTAAGTTGTTGATTTTAGACTGCCTGCCTATATTCGTTAGAGATTCAATTAGAAGCAAAGATAACCCATAAAACTTACAACTCTTAACTTACCACTCTTCTATAAACAGATAATTCCTTATTTTTACATTCTTAAAAGTACGTAAATGAATAAAGAAGCTCGTGTTCAGTTTGTTATAAATAAGTTAAAAGAACTCTATCCTACTATTCCTGTTCCGCTTGATCATAAAGACCCTTATACTTTACTAATTGCCGTCTTACTTTCGGCACAATGTACAGATGTACGTGTGAATCAGATAACGCCTTTGTTATTTGCGAAAGCAGATAATCCGTATGATATGGTAAAAATGTCGGTCGAAGAAATTAAGGAAATTATCCGTCCGTGTGGTTTGTCCCCAATGAAATCAAAAGGAATTCATGGTTTATCTGAAATTCTAATTGAGAAATATAATGGCGAAGTACCGCAGAGTTTTGAAGCGCTTGAAGCTTTACCGGCTGTAGGGCATAAAACAGCGAGTGTTGTAATGTCGCAGGGGTTTGGTGTTCCAGCTTTTCCGGTTGATACTCATATTCACAGACTAATGTACAGATGGAATCTTTCGAACGGAAAAAATGTAGTTCAGACTGAAAAAGATGCTAAGAGATTATTTCCAAGAGAATTATGGAATGATCTCCATTTACAGATAATCTGGTACGGACGCGAATATTCACCGGCTCGTGGATGGGATTTAGAAAGAGATATTATTACCCGTACTGTAGGGAAAAAATCATTAATAGAAGAAGCTGCTAAAAAGAAAGTTTAGCAGCTTCTTTATTTTATTTTACATGGTCTTTTTTAAGGCATTGTATTCAGTTGTCATATCTAATGATCGATATACGCCTAAAAGTGATTTTTTAACCTCTTCGTTTTGAGGATCGATAGTTAATGCTTTGGTCAGGTACGGAATGGTGCTTTTTACAAGTTCATTCTTTTGAGTATTCAGCTTTTCATATTCCTTCATTTCTTTCGGACTATTACCCAGTTGATCCATCTGATCGACTAAATCTTTCTTTTGCTGCATTTTTACATAGGTCAGATTAATACAGCAGTCCATACAACCCGGATTTGACTGCAGCCCAGCCTCATAGTATTTAGAAGCATTTAAATAATCATTTCGCTCTAAATAGCAGTAAGCAAGTGAAATTAAAACTTCTTCTTTTTTTGACGGCGGATAAACAGTTCTTGGTTTTTCGTAAAGTCCTGCCTGAATATTGGATTCCCTCGCACTATAAGAAATAAAGGCTTCTTCTACTTTTGTTTTCTTATTAGTAGCATACAAAACAACCCCTTTTCCGGTATAGTTTATTTTTCTAAGCTCATCGTAATATTTAATGGCATTAATATAATCTTTACCTGTCAGGGCAGCGCCGGCCGCATTCATTAAGTTTAGCGTATCTTTTCTGTCGATTTGATATACTTCGTAGCTTTTAGCAGAGCTTTCTTTAAACTTTCCTGCTTTATAATCAGCAAAAGCACCGTCAACAAGTGTAGATTTCATAGCTTTTAATGCCTGATTCGCTTTAAAGGCGTATTTGTAATTTCGGGAATCATTTTCATACAAAAGAATGTCCTGATATGCTGCAGAAGCAAGTGCAAAATTATTTACCGCATCAATATTTTTTGACGCCAGATCTTTGCACGCATTTCCTTTTACAAAATAGAAATCGGATTTATCAGAATCTGAAGCATTAACGATAAGGTATTCTATCTTTTTTAAAACAACCAGTGCTTCTTCACTTTTTCCTTTATCATATAAAGTCTGAGCTTCTTTTATTTGATCTTTTTGAGCAAACGCTCCTACTGTTATCAATAAAGAAATTGATAACATCATTAGATTATTTTTCATTTTTAAATAGGTTTTGTTTGGTGTAGATTAGTTTTAAACGATTCAAAATCGTTAAGGCTTACTGTTATTGTAAATAGATACGACCTAACACAACAAAACAAAATGAACTGAGTAGTTTTTCTTCATATAGTACCGGTTATTAGTTAAACTTTAAATTGGTTTTGGGTTAATTGATTGTTCTATATTCATATAATAAAAAAATCAGCTGTTAAACTGAGATAAAAATTACTTTTTAACTAAAATAAAATTAAATTCCGAATAATTAAATAATTTTTAAAGAATATATTAAATTTTAACAACCTCAACCAAAACCAACCTAAAATACTTACATCTTTGCTTTTAAAATGCACAGAAATACATTCAATTGTAAAATAAGGACCGAGAGATAACGTCATAAAAAAAACTCACTATTGTATTTGCATACGAACAGTGAGCTTTTAACCAAAACGACCATTTGGTTTTTTCGAAATAAACATCCGACCATAGGGCGGCGGGCTGTTTAATTAGCTATTATTTCAAAACTTTTATCTTCGATTTTCACCACCTTAAGGGCTTGTGAATAACTAAGTAAAAAAGAAACTACTTCTTTTTTAGGTTTTAAATCTTTTGAAGCTAATGCCTTTTTTGAGTAAATTTTCGCCATACTATGAAAATGTTTATACATAGTATAACGGACTTATTTTCAAATTAGTATTAGTTGGTCAAAATAATTTGATGTTTGTCAATAATTTTTCTTAAATTCATAAGAGCATATCGCATTCTTCCTAAAGCGGTATTGATACTTACATCAGTTAATTCTGATATTTCTTTAAAACTCATATCCTGATACATTCTCATTACCAATACTTCTTTTTGATCATCCGGAAGCTCTTCTATCAATTTTTTCAAATCAACTTCTACCTGATCTGCAATCATTTTACCTTCGATGGTTAATGAATCGTCAGACATTACAGAGAAAATAGAAAATTCTTCTGTTTCCCTGTACATTGGCATTTTTTTGGTTTTACGGAAATGGTCAACGATTAAGTTATGCGAAATACGCATTACCCAAGGCAGGAATTTACCTTCTTCGTTGTAAGAGTTACTTTTTAAAGTTTTGATTACCTTAATGAAAGTATCCTGAAAAATATCATTTGAAATATCTCTGTCAGCGATTTTAGAATATATAAATCCGTAAATTTTAGATTCATGTCTTTTAATTAATGTTGCAAGAGCATTTTCATTGCCTTCAACATAATTTTTCACTAATACAGAGTCTGGAATATGCAGATCAGCCATAGTACTACTTTTTTAGTTTTAATAATTGGAGTAATTTCTAAAAAGTAGTTTTATTTTATAGGCGTGATATTTTTTGACTTATGTTAATATTGTGATCAAATTTAACAAATATTTATTTTATAAAGCAAACAAAAACAATAATAATTAACAATTTATCGTTAAGTTTTTTAATGCAGTCTCCTGAATAGATAAAAATCGTTAAAAAAACAGGAAAATCCTTCTTATTTTCAATACATTAAAAACAGATGTAAATAACTTACAGCTAGACTATTAGACTATTTACATCTGCCAAATATTTATTTTAAAAGCAAGATATGTAATTATTGGTAAACCCTTACATAATCTACGTAAAATTTTTGCGGTAAAACTGAATCATCGACATCCGGTCCGCCAAAATTGCCGCCAATTGCTAAATTTACAATGATATAAAATGGTTTATCAAAAGGCCACGTATTTTCATTTTTGATTTCAGGATTGAAAGTATAAACTAAAGTTGTATCAACAAAAAAATCGATTTTGTCTTTATTCCATTCGATGGCATATACATGATAACCTTCTTCGATATTTGGAAATTCGGTTCTTTTGGTATTAATGGTGTTTCCGTGGCTGTCTTGTGTATGAAGTGTTGTGTAGACCATGTGAGGATCTCTTCCTATATATTCTAAGATATCAATTTCTCCGGTTTTTGGCCATTTCACCTCATCAATATTGGCGCCTAACATCCAGAATGCGGGCCATAATCCGTGTCCGACCGGAAGTTTTGCTCTTGCTTCAATACGTCCGTATTTAAATTCTTTTTTGCCTTTTGTCGTAATTTTTGTTGAAGAATAGACATTTCCGTCTTTTTTGGCTTCAATAATTAAATTTCCGTCTTTTATTTCGTGGTTGGTTTTGGTATAAATTTGTCTTTCGTTATTTCCCCAGCCGCATAAATTAGGACATCCGTCACCGGTTTCGAAATTCCAGAATTTTTCATTTATCGTTTTTTTACTGAAATTTTCCTCCCAGACTAATTTTCTTTTTACTTCCTGGGCATAGGAAAATCCGCAGACTAATAACAACAGTACTAGCTTGTTCATAGTTTTATTTTAAAAATTATAAATTAAGAAGGCCAGCCGAAACTGACCTTCTCACTCTTACTAATTAATTAACCTATTGATATACTTTAACGTAATCAACTTCCAGGGTTGACTGTGTAAAAGCAGGATCAATATTGCCTCCCAAATTACCACCCATTGCAACATTCAGTATTAAGAAAAAGTCGCTGTTAAAAGGTAATGATCCATCATTTGGCAATGAATGTATTATTGTATCGTCAACATATATTGTTATAGATGCAGGACTCCAGATCGTTTTGTAGACGTGGAATTCTGTAGACACATTTGGAATAGTTTTAGAAGCCGTATTGGCATTTCCGCCGAAACGTCCGGGATAATGAAATGTTCCATGAACCAGATTCTGAGCGTTTCCTACGTGTTCCATAATGTCAATTTCGCCGCAGGCCGGCCAGATTTTCGTAGCATAATTCTGCCCCAGCATCCAGATAGCAGGCCATGTTCCGCCGCCAGAAGGTAATTTGGCACGAACCTCAACTTTACCGTACGTAAAGGCATATTTACCATCTGTTTTCAGTCTTGCCGAAGAATATTCTGCTCCTCCAGAAGCTTCTTTTTTGGCTGTAATTTTCAGGAACCCTCCTTCAACCTTAATATTAGAAGCTGAATTGGTATAATTTTGTTTTTCATTATTTCCCCAGCCGTTATCTCCTCTTCCTAAATCGTAAACCCATTTAGAAGGATCTGGTGCTCCGTCAACATCAAATTCATCTGACCATACTAAGTTGGTGTAATCTGTTGTTGGATTCTGATTTGGTGGTGTTGTAGTAAAGGTATGATACCATGCCAGTGCCGGATTACCGCCCATTACCGCTCTTACTACCATACGGTTTGCTGTTATAGATAGAATTTCGTACGAACTTTGTCCGATATAATACCCCATGAAACCATTGTCTGAGAAGTTCAGCATTGTTCCTCTGGTTTGAGTCTGATGATTTGGATTAGACATTACAACCGATTCTGAAGGGCTTAATGAAACCGTTTTTACGCCGCCAGTATTGTAAGCTAAACAAGCATCGTCTGGTGAACTTCCTCCTGCTACACTTGCAAAAGCAGCATTAAAGAATGTTGATCCTCCGTTGTCTAATTCAAATTTCAATTGCTCCCCGTCTAAAGAGAAAGTCAGCACATTTTCGTATAAACAGCTGCTAGTAGGCGATGCTGCTTTTTCGAATGCTCCGGCAGAGTAATAATTTGGATAGTAGTTTTTAGTAGCGTCACTATCATTCTGACCAACACCTAAATGCCCAGGTTCAGAAGCTGACCAATACCATTTTTTAGATGTTCCGCCAGTTAAGAACTGTACTGCTTCAGGATCGCTGAAATTGCTTAACACTTCCACTTCAACAGTTGTATTTGATGCTACACCTCCCCTGCCGTATGCAATTACGGTTACGGTATATTTATTTACACCTGTTTTAGTGAATGTTTTTTCGAAATGACCGCCCGGTGCATTTGCTGATGTACCATCGCTAAATGTATATTTAAACGAAACGGCATTATCCGCAGTAGCTATAAGTTTTACTTTTCCGGATCCGTCTCCAAAAGGATCATCTGCAGTTTTACCTACAAGAGCAGCCGTAACCTTAATATTTGACGGTGCACTCAGATCGCCGAAGGAATAATCGTCGTTCTGACAACTTATTGCTAAGAGCAGTGCAAAAAGTAATACGAAGTATTTATTGTATTTTTTCATTTTTCTGATTTTTATAAAATGTAAATTCATTTTAATTGCATTGATAATCCCTTGTTCCTATTTATGGAAATACACATTATCAATATAAATAGTATGGCTTCCGCTTGGGTTTCCTGAGTAAATAAGCTGTGCAATATGTGCTCTGGTTGTTAATCCGGTAAAATCACTTAACGGAATATCCAGGCTTACCCACTGTCCTTGTGCCGGAGCGGTAAATCGCAATTCGTGTTCTTTGTCATCTCCTCCTCCGTTGTATACTCCGTTTGGTCCAAAATCAACTAATTTAATTCGGAATTCTGTAAAATCAGACGACCATACATCTACATGGAAATGTGTCATACCGCTGGCATCTATTGGGGACGAAGGTTCTATACCTACAAAATTTAAATCAGAATATTTTTTAACTGCATTTCCTGCAACAGCTGTTTCTTCTAATGTTGCTGCAGACCAGTCTGTACGCCAGGTTTGAATGCCAATATTAGAATAAGCATCGCTGAATAATGAAATTACATCTCCCGAGGCTCTTGTTGGGGTTGGTGCCGGAGTTGTAAGTGATTCGCTGTCTTTATAGAAATAAATATTATCGATATAAACATTTTTACCGGCAGGTAATCCAACTAATTTTAATTGGAATATATCATTTACAGTCATTCCCTGGCTTGTGAATGCCGAAATAGGAATATTTAAACTTGTCCACTGATTCGCTGTAAGATTACTTGTTACTGGTCTTTCAACCGGTCCCGGCTTGATTAAAGATACTTCCAGTTTATCTAAATCTGCTGTCCAGACATCCATATGAAGATATTCCATTCCGGAAACATCAATTGTCACACCGTCAGCCAGGGCAATTCCCTGATAATTCAGATTGTTATAATTCAGGATTTTGTCTCCATTCAGATCAAATTCAGTATAGCTTGTAGACTGACCCCAGTTAGGATAGAAATTGGTTCCTGCTACATTTGTATATTTTGAACTGTAAATAGAAATTACATTTCCTGCCAGTCTGTTTGGAGGCGTTGGTGCAGAAGCTGTTGGATTAAGCACTAATTTTGCTGTAACTTCCTGTGTATATTCTGTAGTTTTAACAGCCGCACTTTTTGAAACAACACGAATAGTATACACTCCGGCTTCTTTATATGTGTATGAAACCTCTGCTCCGTTATTAGCAGTAAGCGGTTCTGTTACGCCTTCTTCTCCAAAATAAACATCGTAAAACAAAGCATAATCTGCTGTTGCTTTTACGGTTACTTTTTTAGAAACTGACAAATCATTTGTAACCACTACAACCAAATTTTCAGGTGCTTTGAAAGAAACCACAACTTCCTGAACTTTTTCAGTAGTTTGTCCGTTAACTCCCATTGCAATAATTTTACTTTGGTACACTCCTTCTTTATAAGTATGTGTTGTAGTTCCTCCCGAGGCAAAATAAGCAGATTCGGGAGATCCGTCTCCAAAGTTTATTTTGAATTGTGTTACTCCTTCTCCGGTTGGTAAAAAAGTTACTTTTCCGGAGTTATCCTGAGTTACTGTAGTCAGAGCTGCTAAGTTTGCAGGTCCGCCTAAGCCCTCTAAATCAATATTGTTATCGTCGCTCGAACAGCTTAAGAAAAGCATCAGGGCGAAGAAACTTATAATAAAATGTATTTTTTTCATAATAGTATCTTTTTAATATCCAGGATTTTGCTGCCAGTTTCCGTTTGCGAATTGAATTTCTTCAATTGGAATTGGAAATAATTCGTTCTTGTCTTTTTTGAATCCCGGAATTGTTCCTTCTGCTTTTCCTGTTCTCACCAAGTCAAAGAAACGATGTCCTTCTCCAAAAAGTTCTGCTCTTCTTTCTGCCCAGATAAAATCGGTTAAGGCATTTCCTGAAGCTGCAATATCATGATTGGTATCGCCAAAAGCGCGTCTTCTTACTTCATTAAGATATGTTCTTGCTTTTGCGTCGTTGATGCCGCCTCTGTTATACGCTTCGGCAGCCATTAATAAAACATCCGAATAACGAATAGATCTGTAGTTGTTCGGGTTTGTCAGGTTTAAATCTCCTTGAGCATCGTTGCTTCTTTTTCTAGGAAGGTATTTTCTGTTGAAAAAACCAGTGTCTTCATTTCCTTTCCCAAATGCTACTCCATTACCATTATCCCATGTTGGATTAGCCGCAGCCCAAGCCGCAATATCTAAAATGGTAACATCTTTACGTCTGTCACCTACTTCAAATGAATCTGCACTTTCCTGAGTTGGGATATTAAAACTGAATCCTGCTGAAAATAAAGGCCCTGAATATCCTCTTACTCCGCTGAATCCAACTGCCACATTACCCTCGCTGCATTGTAAACATTCGAATCCTGCTCCTTCAACATCTGTATACTGAACTTCAAAAACAGATTCACTTCCGTTTTCTCCTTCCATTTCAAATATGCTATTATAATCTGTTACCAGTGTATATTTTCCGGATGTAATTACCGCCTCAAGTGCAGTTGCGGCCTGCTGGAATTTATTTTGATATAAGTACACTTTTCCAAGCAAAGCCTGTGCTGCAGTTTTTGTAACTCTTCCTGTCTGAGAGGCATTAGGAGCTAAATTTTCTGAAGCAAAAATCAAATCGGCTTCGATTGCGGCATATACTTCCTGAGTTGATAAACGCGGGAATGTTTTTTCGTCACCTACTTTAAATCTGGCATCCGGTTTCATTGGAATTCCTCCAAACCATTTTACCAATTCGAACTCGTAGTAAGCTCTAAGGAAACGAGTTTCGGCAATAAGCTGTGTTTTTCCCTGAAAATCAGTTTTGTCTTTAAACTCCATGATGTAGTTGGTTCTCTGAACTCCTGCAAACATCCAGTCCCAAAGGTTCTTAAGATTACTGTTTACGGGAGTATGAATCATATCATCTATCTGCTGAAATCCTATTACGTCAGTCGGGCTTTCTCCTCCTGCCAGTGTATTATCTGAAGCAATTTCGCCTAATAATGCATTTAAATAGGTAGACTGTAAAATATCGTAAGCTGCGATAAGTGCATCATTGTAATCGCTCTGAGAGTTGAAATAGTTCTCAGAATCGATTGAATAGGCCGGTTTTGGGCTGACAAATTCGTCTGAACAGGAAACACAAAGAGTAGAGAACAGAATGAGTGCCGCAACGGTTGTATATAAATATTTTTTCATTTTAACTGAAATTAAAAATTAATGTTTAAGCCCATAATATAGGTTCTCGGAATAGGATAAAATCCGTAGTCGATTCCGGCACCAATTGGCGACTGAGAAACACCGTCTTTGTTTGTAGGACCAAATGAAGCTCCCGGGTCAAATCCTTTATATTTCGTAAAAGTGTACAGATTATTTACACCGGCATACAATCTTAGTTTGGTAATTCCGGCTTTTTGAGTCACCTGAGGATCAAGCGTATATCCTAACTGAACGTTCTGGATTCTTAAATAAGACGCATCTTCAACAAAATAATCTGAAAGTACATTATTTGACGTCGCGCCTGTTGTTACTCTTGGAACAGTATTGCTTGTGCCTTCGCCTGTCCATCTGTCTAAGACATAATCTAAACGGTTGGCATCAGGCAGTACTCTTTCGTAATTACGTACCATATCATTTCCTACTGAAGCAAATGCATAAACAGCAAAATCAAGATTTTTATAATTTAACTGAACATTGAAACCCATTGTAGCATCGGCAATTGGATCTCCAATATTTGTTTTATCTTTTGTATCGATAACTCCGTCTCCGTTAACATCAACAAAACGAATATCACCTGGAGACGCTTTTGCTCCTAAAGCCTGCTGAGAAGGATGTGCATCCACTTCTGCCTGATTCTGGAAAATACCGTCTGTTTTATATCCATAGAAATAACCAATTGGTTTTCCTTTTTCCATTCTTGATGCTGCAGGCTGTCCTACACCAAAAGAACCCTGCTCGATAAATCCGGTACCGTTATTTACTTCCAGTACTTCATTTTTAAGGAAAGTGACATTGTAACCTATACTCATTGAGAAAGAATCTGAGAATTTCTCTCTGTAATCTATAGCAAATTCAAGTCCTGAATTTCGTACTGTACCTGCATTCATTGTAGGCGGATCTGCTCCAGGAGCTCCAATACCTGTAATTCCCGAAACCGGAATACGCGGAATCAATAAATCTTTTCTGGTATCAATAAAATAATCGGTTACGATAGAAATTTTATCGTCTAATAATCGTAAGTCAAAACCAACGTCAAATTTTCTGGCTTCTTCCCATTTTAAATCCGGGTTTGGGATTTGACCTGTTGCTACTCCGTTTACCAGCGCACCGTTGAAAACATAAGTTGCTTCACCGGTTAATAAACTTAGGAAACCGTTATTAGGAATCTGGTCATTTCCTAAAGTACCGTAACTCGCTCTAAATTTTAAGAAATTTACTGTTTTTGGCTGTCCGAAGAAGCTCTCGTCAGATACCACCCATCCCGCTGTAAAAGAAGGAAAATATCCTACTTTGTTTCCAGGTCCGAATTTAGTAGAAGAATCGCGTCTGATCATAGCTGAGAAAAGGTATTTCCCTTTATAATCATACTGCGCTCTTCCAAAATAAGAAAGTCTTCTCTGATCGTAAACGTAACCGCCTGTATTTAATGCAGTAGGTAATCCTTTTGTTAAAGAAAGATCAGCATAGTCCCATGAATTATTTGGAACATCGTATCCGGTGCCGAATGCTGAATTACCCCACTGTTTGTAAATCGTATTTCCTAAAGTTGCTGTAATATTATGACTTTCGGCGATTTTTGTATTATAGGTTGCATAAATATCAAAAGAGTAATCGTTGTCGTTTGTTGCAGTCTGCGTAACAGAACTTCTTTGTACGTCAAATACTTTTCCGCCGTAGCTTATTTGTTTTCCAAATGTTTTTGCTTCGCTGTTTGAAGTATTAAATCCTATTGAACTTGATAATACAAATCCTTTAAAGATTTTATAGTCCAGACCAAAATTACCATTGATTTTTTTGTAATTGTAATCATTATAGGTATTCTCGATCTGTGCAAGCGGATTGATAATTTCATTTCCTAAGCCAGAGGTTGGCACTAAAGTATATTCGCCTGCATCATTGTAAGGTTTTAAAACAGAAGGAACGTTTAAAGCATTGAACAATACAGAACCTAATCCGTTTTCGTTCAGGGTTTTTCTGTTAAAATAGGTATAGATAACATTTGTTTTTAATTTGAATTTATCACTTAAATCTGCTCCTAAAGCAATTCTTGCCGTGTTTCTTAAAAATCCTGATTTATCTTCTCCTACGATACCTTCCTGGTCCAGATGCGAACCACTGATCGAATACGAAATTTTATCTGATCCTCCTGATATGGTTAAATCGCTGTTGATAAGGGGTACACCTTTACGAACAACTTCTTTCTGCCAGTCGGTTCCTTTACCTAAACCGCTTACATTCGGGTAAGGAAGTGCCTGTCCGCCGTTTGCATAACTTTCGTTCAGCAACAAAGCATATTCTGTCGCATCCAGAGTCGATAATTTTTTAGAAGCTTCCTGAAAACCGGTATAACTGTTGAAAGAAATTTTTGTTTTCGAATTTTTCTTTCCCATTTTGGTAGTAATCAAAATAATCCCGTTTGCTCCAATTGTACCGTAAATAGCAGCCTGAGCATCTTTTAAAACCGTAATCGTTTCGATATCATTAGGATTCAGGACATTTAAATCTCCTACATAACCATCTATAATAGTAGTAGGTCCGTTTTGACCATTTGTGGCTATACCACGAATACGAACATCGATTGGTGCTCCCGGCGCTCCTGACTGCGTGGTAACATTTACCCCCGAAATTGTTCCTTGTAAAGCCTGCTCGATTCTTGCTGGTTTCAGGATATCAAGCGTTTTACTGTCGATTACAGAAACAGCACCCGTAACTTCTCTCTTTTTCTGGGTACCGTAACCAATTACAACGACTTCATCTAATGATTTAGCATCGTCGCTAAGTTTTACCGTCATTTTTGGTCCTGAAACCGCAACTTCCTGCGTTTTAAAGCCAATGTAACTAAAGACAATTGTTGTTCCTTTCGGGACATCATTAAGTTTAAAAGATCCGTCGAAGTCCGTGGTTGTACTTTTGGACGAATTTTTAACTTTTACATTTACTCCCGGCAATGACAATCCGGCAGCATCGAATACAGTTCCTGATACATCCTGATTCTGCGAGAAAGCAAAACCTGTACACAGTAACAGTACTGCAAGTAATAATTTAGATTTCATAATTAGTTAGTTTTTATTGAAGTTTAAAATTATTTGTTCCGCTTATGAAAACGATAAATTTAACCTCAACAAAAAACATACATCACAAAAAAAAGTAGTCGAAAATCAGGATATAATAAAAAATACGCCCAATTGCCTATAATTTCCGAATGTTAATTTCTTTAACATTTTCTCTGGATTTTCCCAAGAAAAGCTTAATGTTGAGGTAATGTATAGTTTTTTGAAGTTGGTTTTTCACCTACTATACAGCCAAAATATATTCTACTAAACCGTTTTCGTGCTGCAAATCCATCTTTTTACGCAAACGGTATCGCTTTATTTCAACGCTCCGAACAGAAATATTAAATAAAGGCGCTATTTCTTTTGATGAAAGGTTTAACCGCAGATAGGCGCATAAACGGAGATCATTTGGCGTAAGGGCGGGATGCATTTGTTTTATCCGCTTTAGAAAATCTTTATCAGCATTATCAAAAGCCTCTTTAAAAACATTCCAGGAATCCTCTTCGGTAATATTTTTATTAATCGTGCTGATAACCGATTTTATATTGGAACTGTCATTTTGGGCCGTCTTTTTTAAATCTTCTTTAATAAAGGCCAGTAATTCGTTTTTACTGTTCAGACTCATGGTCGAAACCGCCAGTTCCCGATTTTTATTATCGACGTCCTGCGAAAGCTGTTCATTTCGAAGTTTCATCAACTGCTGTTCGTTTTCAAGTTCTTTAATCTCCAGCAGAAGATTATTCTCTTCAATCAGTTTTTCTTTTTGTTTCTGATAATAATTGCGATAAGCTTTATTAATAAAATATCCTATCGAAAGCGTAAGAAGGAAATAAATAAACCATGCAAAATTAGTGCTGTACCACGGTTTAAAAATCTGAAAATTATATACCGCCACATTCTGCAGAATCGTATTGGCATATTTTGCCCTTACTTTAAAAGTATATTTCCCGGGAGGCAGGTTTTTAAAATTGGCAGTGGCTTTAGTACTCCATTCGCTCCATTCATTCTGAAAACCTTCAAGCAGGTACTGGTATTCTGAATTGATGTATTTATCGTATTCCGGCACCGTATAATTGAACGTAATATTATTTTCGTCAGAGTCGAAACCGCCGTCATTGTAAATCGCCACATTTTTAAAAATCTCGTTTTGTTTGTTGCTGGTAATGTCTGTTATCAAAACATTGTAATTCTTAAAACTGAGTTCGTCTATATTCAGTGTATAATACCCGTCTGTTGTTCCTATTAAATAAGTCGATTTTGAGATTTGGGTAATATTTTCATATCCCAGCATCGAATTAGTCAAAGAGGATGGAATCGGGATTATATTTTCTTTTAATTGATTACTGAGTTTGCTTGCCGAGAAGTAATGAATGTAATTTTTAGAAAAAAGCCAGATTTTGTTCGAATTATCCACAATCAGTTTTCCCGAAGTATATTCGTCTTTTTCGAAAATAGAACTTAAAATACTGTCTTTTTCAAATAATCGCGTTTTAGGGTTTAATTTAAAGATACCGCCTTTATACGCATAATAAATATGATTATTAAAAGTCGTAAGACTCGCACCCTGCCCTTTTTGCGGCGATTTATAAGTATAGAAATTATTGGTTCTCAAAAGCGCTTTGTCCGGTTTTAATCTAAAAATCCCTTTGTATTCGTGGCTTACATAAATTTCCAGATTTTTGGTAATTTCAAAATAACGGGACGAATAATCAAATCCCTGAATTTTATTTTTGAAAACCCATTGATTGTTTACTTTTTCCAAAACCGAAAGTCCGTAATAATTCCCCTGAAGCAGCAGGTTTTTATTACCCGGAACTGGTTCAAACTTCCAACTTCCCGAGGCTGAAAAAATGGATTTAGCCGAATTACCTGTAACAACAAAAGTTCCCGAATCGTGTCCGCAAAAAAGCGTATTATCATACGTAAATAAGGACCAGACCTGCCCCTTTGTTCCGTTGATAAACTTAAAGTCTGAACTGCTTTGAACCGGTTTGCAAAACAATCCCTGATTTGTACCTATATAAAGCGTTCCGTTAAAAACAGCCGAGGCATAAACGGTTCCCAAAACACCCGTATCGTCTGTAAAACTATGTACTGCCGACTGCACATTGATACAGTTTATGCCGTTATCAAGACCAATCCATAAATTCTGGTCTTTGTCTTCAAAAAGAGACAAAGCCGTATTATTGCTTAATCCTTTACTCTGCGAAAGATGGTATTTTAGTTTTCCTTTATCAGTTAAAATAAAAATTCCGTTCGAAACGGTTCCAAGTGCAAAACTTCCGTCTTTAAGCCTCTGGCTGCTATAAACAAAATCCGATTTTAAATCTAAATCTATATCTGTGGCTATAGCTGTTAACGAATTTCCGGAGAGCTTGTACATTCCGTCCTGCTGCGTCTGGATCAGCAATCCGTCATCTGTCGTAAAAACATTTGCAATTGTGAACTTTTTAAGCACCGGATGGTCTGAAACCAATTTAGCTTCACCGCTTTCAATTTCAAAAAGCCCTTCTTTCATTGTCTGAAAATAAATGGCATTTTTTTGCGCAAAAGATTTTATGACTCCGTTCTTCGGGGCCACAATTTCCATTTTTTTCGTTTTGGTATCATAAATGTAAATTCGGTTCAGGGACTGAAACAGAATCCACTGATCGTATTTTAAGATATTCCAGAACTGCTCGTCGTCTAAGATTTTATCTTTTATATCATCACTCAGCGAAGTATACTTTAGTCTCCCATTGGTATTTCGGGTCCAATAGCCAAAATTCATATAACTGCCCGTATAAATTCTGCTGCCAATAACTTTTACAGACCGCACAATGGTTTCATTAGGCCCGGGATACAACTGCCAGCTCGTTCCGTTATATTCCAGAAGCCCGTCGTTGTTGGCAAAATAAAGGTAATTTTTATCATCCTGAGAAATCATCCAGTTTTGATTTCCGGCACCGTAAACGGCAGATGAATATTTGATAATCGGCGGGAGTTCCTGTGAAGACACAATAAGACCGATTAAAATGAACAAGGTGGTGGTTAGTTTAGTTTTCAAGTTTTGGAAATGATATTAAAATAATACTATTACAGTCCTAAAATAAGCCATTTTATGATGAAACAATAATTTTTTAATAAAAAAAATACCAATATGAAGATGAGATTTTACAGTGATAATTCTGTTAGGATTTGGAACAATATCTGTAACAGAACTCTGTTCAAAATTGATTACTTTTGTAAAAATTGACTTTTTTTATGCAAATCGATCTTTCGACACTCGACCCAAAGCAGAATATTATAATAAAAGGAGCGCAGGTACATAATTTAAAAAATGTAGATGTTGCTATTCCCCGAAATAAACTTGTCGTTATTACAGGTCTCTCAGGATCAGGAAAATCAAGTCTCGCATTTGATACACTGTATGCCGAAGGACAGCGCCGTTATGTAGAAAGTTTATCTTCTTACGCGCGTCAGTTTCTTGGTCGTCTGGACAAGCCAAAGGTAGAATATATAAAAGGTATTGCGCCGGCAATTGCCATTGAGCAGAAAGTAAATACAACAAACGCACGATCTACCGTAGGAACTTCTACAGAGATTTACGATTATATAAAACTTTTGTTTGCCAGAATTGGACGTACGTACTCTCCGGTTTCAGGACAAGAGGTTAAAAAAAATACGGTTTCTGATGTTATTGCTGATGTAAAAACACTGGAAATCGACAGTAAATGGCTTCTTCTGGCGCCTATTCATCTTGAAGAGGGCCGTCAGCTTGAAGACAAATTAAAAATACTTTTGCAGCAGGGTTTTGCCCGTATTCTGGTAGAAAATGAAATGGTTCGTCTGGACGAATTTTCGGCTGAGAATCTTCATAACCTGGACAATAAAGACATTCTGCTCATTATTGACCGTATTGTGGTAAAGGAAGAAGAAGAATTCTACAATCGCCTTGCAGATGCTGTGCAGACTGCTTTTTTTGAAGGAAAAGGAATTTGTTTCCTTCAGGAATTAGGTTCAGATAAAAAATTCTCTTATTCTAATAATTTTGAACTCGACGGCATTACGTTCTTAGAACCCAATGTGCATTTGTTCAGTTTCAACAATCCGTATGGAGCTTGTCCGGTTTGCGAAGGTTACGGAAATATTATAGGAATAGATGCCGATTTAGTGGTTCCGAATACTTCATTGTCTATTTTTGAAAGTGCCATTTATCCATGGCGCGGCGACAGCATGAGCTGGTACAAAGACGAACTGGTAAAACATGCTTATAAGTTCGATTTTCCTATTCATAAACCTTATTTTGAACTTTCAGAAGAACAAAAAGATATAATCTGGACCGGAAACAAGTACTTTCAGGGTCTAAATGACTTCTTCAGGGAACTTGAAGAGAAAAACTATAAAATACAAAATCGTGTAATGCTTTCGCGTTATCGCGGTAAAACAAAATGCCACGCCTGTCGCGGAAAACGTTTACGCGAAGAAGCATCGTATGTAAAGATTGGCGGTAAAACAGTTTCTGATTTAGTAGATCTTCCTATTAAACATCTGGTTACTTTTTTCAAAAATCTTGAACTCAATCAATACGAGCAGCAGATTGCAAAACGTTTAATGGTGGAAATCAATAACCGTTTATCGTTTTTAACAGAAGTAGGATTGGATTATCTTACCTTGAACCGAAACTCTTCTACACTTTCAGGAGGAGAATCGCAGCGTATCAATTTGGCTACTTCTTTAGGAAGCAGTTTAGTAGGTTCAATGTACATTTTAGATGAGCCGAGTATTGGACTTCACCCTAAAGATTCTGAAAGACTGATTAAAGTTTTGCTGTCTCTTCGTGATTTAGGAAACACCGTTATTGTCGTAGAGCACGACGAGGATATTATGAAAGCAGCTGATATGATTATTGATATTGGTCCCGAAGCAGGAACTTTTGGAGGAAAGCTTGTTGCGCAGGGTACTTATGAAGAAATTTTACAATCTGATTCGCTTACTTCAAAATATTTAAATGGCGATTTGGAAATTTCTGTTCCTAAAAAGAGAAGAAAATACAAGAATCATATTGATATTATCGGCGCAAGAGAAAACAATCTGAAAAACATCAATGTTACTTTCCCTCTTGATGTTTTAACAGTGGTTACCGGAGTTTCCGGAAGCGGAAAAAGTACTTTGATCAAAAAGATTTTATTTCCGGCCATGCAGAAAAAACTCGAAAGTGCTGCCGAAAAAGCTGGACAGTTCAGCGAAATATCCGGTTCTTTCTCTCAGATTAAACATATCGAATACGTAGATCAGAATCCTATTGGAAGAAGTTCAAGATCCAATCCGGTAACCTATATAAAAGCCTACGACGATATTCGTGATTTGTATGCCAAAGAAAAATTATCCAAAATAAGAGGTTATCAGGCCAAACATTTCTCTTTTAACGTTGACGGAGGCCGATGTGAAACTTGCAAAGGAGAAGGAACAATTAACGTTGAAATGGTATTCATGGCCGATGTTTCGCTTCCTTGTGAAACCTGCGGCGGAAAACGATTTAAAAAAGAAATTCTCGAAGTTACTTTTGATAATCAGAACATCAATGATATCCTGACGATGACTATTGATGATGCGATTGCGTTTTTTGAGAAAAACAAACAATCCAAAATCACGCAAAAGTTACAGCCTTTACAAGATGTTGGATTAGGGTATGTTCAGTTAGGACAATCTTCTTCTACGCTTTCGGGCGGTGAAGCACAGCGTATTAAACTGGCTTCATTTTTAGTAAAAGGAGCTACAAAAGACAAAGCCTTATTTGTTTTTGATGAACCTACGACAGGGCTTCATTTTCATGATATTAAAAAACTGCTGGCTTCTTTTGATGCCTTAATCGAAAAAGGACATTCTATTATTGTAATCGAACACAATCTGGATTTAATTAAATGTGCAGACTGGATTATAGATCTTGGACCTGAAGGAGGAGAAAACGGAGGGCATTTATTAGCTGCCGGAACGCCGGAAGAGGTAGTGAAAATTAAAGAATCGGTTACGGGAATTTATTTAAAGGATAAACTCTAAAAATAATCACAAAAAAAGCCCTGAATTTTTCAATTCAGGGCTTTTGATTTTTAGAGTCTCTTTATGCTACTAAACATTTTTCCTCAAACGGAAAACCATCTTCATCAATAGCAACTAATACCTTTTTTTGTTTAGAAGCCTCGAAGGTTAAATAAAGCCATGCAAATGACCATAATCCGAGGGTTAAACAAAAAATAATGAAATTTAAACTGTGATTTACCACTTTTCCTCCCTTTGAAAGAACTGCGAAAAGGAATTCGTCATTTCTCTCCTCCAGTGTAAAACCGTTATGAACTTTATTGGAAATCATATCGGAAAACACCTGTACACTTTGCTCCTGGCTAAGCTGATTGCTCTTCATAATCATTTGTTTGTGTTTGTCTATATGCGCGGTCCTGTTTACATTTTAATATGTACTCCAACCTAAATAACCCTTAAATTATCCCATTTATTGTGTCAGTTGTATTTTTTAACTAACTATGGAAATGCGAAAAATTCTACATAAAATTAGATTTTATTAATTTAACTACAAAATAATTCTAAGAAAATTTTAAGATTACCTTCACATATTCAGTATATTATAAATAAAATATTCTTTTTTATCTGTTATATTAAAAATATGGCACGTAAAATTAATAGTACATAATTTTAAAGGAGTGCAATTCAGAGCAATCAGAAAAAACGAATTAGATTTTTATTCCTATTTTTTTCAAAATGGTATCAATTACTTTATTAATATCGGGAGAAATATTAAATCGATAGTTTAGATAAACATATAAAATGGTTACTAAAATAGATTTTAAAGCAATACTGATAAGTTGAAAAAACGGAAATTCCCAGAAGTAAAACACCAAAAACAATGCAAATGTCAGGATCATTGACGAAATGGTTTCTTTTGTAAAAGGATAAAGACCCAATTTTTTTACAACAAACAATAATTTGGCAAGGCTGTATAAGGTAATAGATAATAAAGTAGCAAATGCTGAACCAAAAATCCCAAAAATAGGAATAAAGATCATGTTCAGGATTACCGTTAAAACTACCAGCATTAATCCAAGATACAACACCATTCGGTAATATTTTGTATTGAATATAATGGCATTATTGTTTCCTAAAATCAAATCAAAATACTTCGAAAGACCAATCATAAATACAACCGAAATACCGCCGCTGTATTCTTTTGGAACCAATTCGTATAACTGATTAATATTTACAAAAATACACAGCATTACAAATCCGCCCACCATTTGAAGGTTTATGGATGTTTTTTTATACAGCTGATTCAATTCATCGTGTTTGTTTTCGTGCATCAGTTTCGCCGTAATTGGATACACAATTTGATGCATGGCCCTGCTTGGAACCGAAATTACCAAAGCAATATAGGTAGCAACAGAATAATAGGCAATATTCTCAATCTTCATATATTGGTTCAGCATCAGTTTATCACCGTCTAAAAGCAGGTTGGCCACACTTCCTGATAAGATAATATAAAAGGTGTATTCCATCACGCTTTTTACATTTTCAGGAATCGTAATCTGAAAGTTCGGACGTTTGATGTAAAAGGCATAAAACATGGTTACAATAAACGCCAGAAAATAAATCGCGGCGGTTACATAAACAAACTGCACCAATGAAATCCAATGAAAATAAAGACCAATTAAAGCCAGTGTCGAAAGAAGTCTTAAACCCACTTCTTTAATAAAATTACCAAATACGGAATGCATATGAACCCGCGCCCAGGCATAGAAAATCTCAAAATACGCCATGCAGATTCCTATAAACGGAATCAAAAGCATAAACTCCCTTACAACAGGATTTTCTTTTGAAACAAAGTCTGTAATGTCATCATAAAAGAAAATACCAATCAATCCCAACGGAATACACATAAGAATAGGAAACAAGGCTGTAAAGGACAAAAACTGTTCTCGCTGCTCTTCGGTTTCGTACTGCGAATAAAACTTAACTAATGTATTCTGCATTCCAATCGCAAACAAAGGCATTATAACATTTGCAGCAGAAGTAATATAATTTGTTAAAGCATAATAGGTTGCCCCTAGAAATACTGGATATAAATACAGTGTATTGATGGCCCCGATCCCGAAACCAATATAAGTGATAATAGTGTTTTTAAAAGACTGATTTAAGACAATGCCCATTTCTAATTGTAGACTGTAGAGTTCTGATTAATTGATTATTGATTCTTTAAGCGTTTATTTATTAATCAACTCTACTAATTGCTTGGTAAGGTTTTTTCTTGAATACTGCTGTAAACCAACTGCATACGATTGTAATTTTCCTTCCAGAAATTGATTATAAAAGTCCAAAATTACACTTTTTAATCTGGCTTTTTCCGAATAATCAAAAAATACGCCTGTATTTGTTTCTTTTATAATATCAGCAAAATCGGAACCTGTTGGCCCTATGGCAATAATTGGGCGGTTAGAAACCATATATTCGAACAATTTCCCCGGAATGATGCTTTTGGTATCTTCAGAGTTAATTTCGATTAAAAGCAGCACCTGAGACTTTCTTTGGTGTGCAATGGCTTCATTGTGCGATACATAACCTACAAGATTTAGATAAGTATTCAAATTTGATTCTGAAATCGAATCTAATACTTCCTGACTTACAGCGCCAATTAATTTTATTTCTAAATGGTTTTTAAAATCCGGAATTTCATTTAGCAATTCAACCAGACATTCCCACAAAAATTTCGGATTTCTGTCTGATAAAAACGAACCAATATGCGCCAGTGTAAATTTAGAATCTAAAGTCTGTTTTGCAACATTTTCGTTATCATAACCATTTGTAATCACAGAAATCGGTTTATTGGTAATGGCCTGAAATTCTGTTTTTGTCGTTTTGCTGGTAACTATAATTGTATCAGCTGTATTAAGAACTTTATGTTCTAACTTTTTATGTTTTTTATCAGCATAAGAGGAAAGACGCAAAGCTTTATGATAACCAATTGTTGTCCATGGATCACGAAAATCGGCAAACCATTTTACGTTTAGTTTTTCCTTTAATTCCAACCCAATTAAATGCAAACTATGAGGCGGTCCCGATGTAACAATCGTATCGATGTTATTTTCTTTTATATATTTTTCGAGATATGCAACAGACGGTTTTACCCAAAATACACGGGCATCCGGAATAAACAGGTTACCGCGAACCCATAAAAAAAGTTTATCCAGAAAGGTCTGTTTCTTTTTATGCGGAAAAATTCCGGAACTGATTTTCTTGGTTTTATTTTTCGAAAACACAGAAGCCAGCTGATACGGTTCCCATATTTTATTTTTAAGTATTATAACTTTATCTGATATTTCACTTACCAGACCTTCGTCAATAATAGGATACGTTGGATTTTCAGGAATATAAACAATCGGCTGAACATCAAATTCAGGAAGATATTTTACAAATTTCAGCCAGCGCTGTACACCCGGTCCACCTGCAGGCGGAAAATAATAGGTTATTATTAAGAGTTTTTTTTGTTCCAATGAAAATCGTTTATTATTGTAAAATGGAAAATTTTGAGAATCTCTGTGAAATCTTTGACAGCTCTGCGAAACCTATAATTCCACAAAGACTCGCAAAGATTTCACTAAGCTTCACAAAAATTTAAACTTTAAACTCACTTTTATTTGCAGAGCTGTTCTTTCTCTCAAAATAAATACCGCCAGCCAAAAGCAGCAACATTCCAATAGAACTTACTAACACAATAGTTCCTCCTGTTTTAACGACCTGAGGTTCAAATTTAAACTCTATTGTATGTTTTCCACCCGGAATTTCCATTGCTCTTAAAACATAATCAACAGGGAAATGATCTGTTAATTGTCCGTCAATATAAGCGTTCCAGCCGTTTTTATAATACATTTCAGAAAATACAGCCAAACCATCTTTAGTATTATCAGACTGATATTTGATATAATTTGGTTTGTACTCTACTACCTTAATAGTTCCTGTAGTATCCCACTGTTTTTTCATTCGGGCATTTCTAAATTTGCCTTCATGCTCGCGAACGTTAAATACAGCGACCTTTTTAGTATCCAGATTATTTAGAGCTTTCATTACATCATCCGGTTTATTTACCAGTTTTACATGACCTACAAACCACGCATTGCCATTAGCTTCGGGATTTATGGTTGGGATTTCATTTCCTTCTTTATCTGTCTGAATTACATACTTAACATTTAGCATATTCAGTATTTCCAGATTATTTTTTGCGATTTGATAATCAAATAACTGCTGCATTTTTCTAGGCTTAGCAGCGTGGTATCCGCCAATAGAATGATGGAAATAAGAAGCTCTTGCACTTGACATGTTGCCGCTTAATTCAAAAACCCTATAATGAGTAGTATCTTCTAAAATTTTAGCATCTGCGGGTGTTTCCTGAAACGGAGCTGCGATTTCAGCAGGGCTTTTGAATTTCTTTGCATCAACATACTTCTTATCAATAAAAAATAAGTCAGAAAAAATTAAAACTCCAACTAAAATAATTGTAAGCTGATTGTATTCTTTCTTTACTATTAACCTCCAAATTAAATAACCAACAGAAAATGCAATTAAAGGAACAAATGTTTTGATAGTCAATAATGTTTTTTCACCAAAAACAATAAAGATAAAAAACACTCCTAACAGTGCTAATCCTATTACAAGTAAATAGCTTAATGTTATGATTTTACTTTTATACTTTATAAAACAATATAAGAATGCAAATGATAAAACAGTGAAAAAGCTTGAACGCAATAAATCCGCCAGATAGAGACTCATCCTGTCTTCTTTTAATGCATCTACAAAATCAGGTCCATAACTTTGTAATAAATAATTATCACTACTTCCTGAAAAATGAAACATACCTTTGGCAAGAAGCAAAATCAAAAATGTTCCCAAGCAAAAAGCAGCTGTTTGTAATAAAGCTTTAATCTTCAATCGTTCATCATCATTTCTAAAGAAAGATTGAAGTCCCATTATTGACAAAATTGGAAAGCACACTTCCAAAATTACCTGAATAGAAGATACGGCTCTAAATTTATCATACATTGGAACGTAATCAATAAAAAAGTCCGTTAGTAAAGAGAAATTTTTTCCCCACGAAAGCACTAAAGAAACTAAAGCACCTGCAAGGAATACATATTTAATTCTTCTGTTATCTAAAAACAAAGCTAAAACAGCCAAAAAGAAAATAACTATACCTATATAGGCCGGAGCTGCTACAATAGGCTGGTCGCCCCAATACGCTGGTAAACCGGAAACAAAATCCTCTGCCTGATCAGAAGGCACGCCGTGATTAATCATAAACGAATACATATGACTGTCTTTGCCAAGATTTTCGCTGTTTGAACCACCAAAAAGTCTTGGAGCTATCAAATTAAAACTTTCGGCTATTCCGTAACTGTATTCTGTTATATATTCACGGCTAAGCGCGTTTTCATTTTCTCTTTTAGTTCCGTCCGGATTAAAAGTCAATTCACTGTTGCTTCGGGTACTGTATTTAGCATATTCGCTTGTAGCCATTAAATTAGCTGCATTGGCACCAATAGCAAAAATTGCCGCCACAGCCAAAGTACCGCCTGCAATTAAAAGTGGTTTGTATTCTTTATCTTTTATAAAATTGAAGGCAAAATAGCCTGAAAGAATCAATAAGAAAATCAATAAATAATAGGTCATCTGGAAGTGGTTGGCATTAACCTCCAATGCAACTGCAAACATGGTGAGGAGTCCTCCCCAGACATATTTTTTCTGAAAAACCAGTATAAATCCGGCAATGACTAATGGCATATATGCGATTGCATGCGCTTTTGCATTATGTCCAACGCCAAGAATAATTATTAGATAAGTTGAAAAACCAAAGGCTACAGCGCCTATAAAAGCTTTTAAAGGATCTGTTCTTAAAACCAGCAGCAGTCCGTAAAAACCAAAAAAGTATAAAAACAAATAATCAGCAGGACGTGGTAAAAAACGCAATGCATCATCCAGCTTACCTATAAAATCGTAAGGATAATTGGCTCCTAACTGATAAGTAGGCATACCGCCAAATGCAGAATTGGTCCAGTAAGGCTCTGCATGTTCTGCAGCACGGAAGTCATTTTGTTCCTTTGCCATTCCGGTGTACTGAACAATATCTGACTGGAGAATTTGTTTTCCCTGAAGAACCGGATAAAAATAAATTAATGATACTATAATAAAGCCCAGAATTGCAAGGGCGTGCGGGTAGAATTTATTTACTATTTTCAATTTTGGCTGGTTTGGTTAAATGATGAATCCTGTTTACTTAGGATGCAAACTTAATCTATTTCTTCGTAATCAACATAATCGCCTACCTTTTTGGTTTCGCGCGGTTTTTTTGCATTGGCAGTATTAATGATTATTTCATCATTATTATTTTGAGTGCGCTGCCATGAATTATCTTGCTGATATTGTTGTTGTCTCTGAAAATTTTCACCTGCTTTTTCAACCGCTTTTTTTACCAGTACCGGCAAAAAGATTTTGGCTAAAAATTTAAAAATATAATAAAACGCAATAATCCACATTATCGTTTTAAACAAATTTGTAAAAGATGCTTCTTGCATAATCATATAATTTTTTTTCAAAATTAGTAAATCCGTTGCTTAAAATTAAAATATCAATCTTAAATAAATAATAAAATATAGTACATTTGAATTGCGTTATTATTTTCTTTAATCCCCAAATAATTATGTTGAAAATTAAAAACTTACTTTTTACATCGCTTTTTTTAATCCCGCAATTCTTCTTTGCACAATATACAGATGTAATCAACTCTAACCGTCCCGGAAAAAGCATGTCTGCGTATTCCGTTGGAAAATCAGTCATTCAGGGCGAAATAGGTGTTTACGGTATCAAGGAAAAGCATAATTTGTTAGGTTACGATGCGAGCGGTTTTGGAACCGATTTAAGTATTCGATACGGCGCTTTTCTGGAAAAACTGGAGTTTATGTTGGATGTGCAGTACCAAATGGAAAACTTTGACACGCCTTATACCAGCTACAAAAAAAACAATTTCAGGCAGACTACTCTAGGTGCAAAATATTTAATTTATGATCCTTACAAAAATTATAAACGAGAAGTTAATATTTACAGTTACAAAGCCAATCGTAATTTTCAATGGCGCGAATTAATTCCGGCTGTTTCTGTTTACGCAGGAGCCAATTTTGTTGGAGCAGATAATCCGTATTATTTTTCGCCAGACGGTGCTATTTCTCCTAAAGTCTCAATTATGACGCAAAATTTATTAGGAGGAGGAGCCTGGGTTTTTGTAACTAATATTATTGCTGATTATATTGGTACAGATTATCCTAGTTACGGTTATATTTTGACTTTAACACACGGATTTAATGACAGATGGTCCGGTTTTGTTGAAAATCAGGGATACAAAAGTGATTTTTACAGCGATGCCATTGTTCGAGGCGGAGCCGCTTATCTTCTTACTCCAAACATGCAGGTAGATGCTTCTATAAGCACCAACTTTAAAGATACTCCTTCTATTTTATATGGAGGTGTTGGTTTTTCTTGGCGTTATGACGGATGGTACAAACAAAGACAGGAAAACAACAAAGCCCAGGAAAAAGCCAAAAAGAATCCTGAAAACGAAAAGAAAATAGATTATCAGGAAAAAGAAAGAAAGCGTAAAGCGAAATACGAATAAAAACAAAAATTTATCTAACCTCTTAAAAGAGACTTTATAACCAATCTGGATGATCACAATAAAAGAAGCCAAAACAAAAAAAGAATTAACCGAGTATATCAAATTTCCTTTTTCACTTTACAAGGACAATCCGTATTGGGTACCTCCTATTATTGCTGATGAATTAGAGTCATTTGATAAAACGAAAAATCCTGTTTTTGATAATGCAGAAGCTTACTTTTATCTGGCTTACCGCAATAACGAAATTGTTGGACGTATTACCGCTATCATAAACTGGACTGAGGTTAATAATCAGCATAAAAGAAAAGTAAGATTTGGCTGGTTTGATGTTATTGATGATATTGAAGTAACTAAAGCACTGCTTGAAAAAGTCTACGAATTAGGCAGAAAACACAACTTAGAACATGCCGAAGGACCAATGGGATTCTCAAATCTGGACAAAGTTGGTCTGCTTACAGAGGGATACGATCAGGTTGGGACTATGATTACCTGGTACAATCACCCTTATTATGTAACGCATTTGGAACAGTTAGGTTTTGCCGTTGAAAAACAATATATCGAAAGTATTTTCCCTTTCTCTAACGTAAAACCGGAGTTTTTCCAAAAGGCTCAGGAATTAATAAAGAAACGTTACGGATTAAAAGCGCTAAATTTTACCAAAACAAAAGACATTATGCCTCATGTAGACAAAATGTTTGATTTGTTTAACGAAAGCTACGCTAAACTAGCTTCGTTTGTAGCTATTTCGGATATACAAAAAGAGTATTTTAAGAAGAAATACATCAGTTTTATCAATCCGGAATACATCAAATTTGTTTTGGATAAAGATGATAATCTGGTTGCTTTTAGTATCGTAATGCCAAGTTTTACAGAGGCTTTGCAGAAAATCAAAGGAAAACTGTTTCCGTTTGGTTTCCTTCATTTATTAAAAGCTAAGAAACACAGTAAGGATGTTGTTTTTTACCTCATCGGGATTCACCCTGAATATCAGAACAAAGGAGTTACTGCCATTATTTTTGATGAGTATTATAAAACTTTTTCACAAAAAGGAATCCAGAACTGTATCCGTACACCGGAACTTTTAGAAAACAATGCGATCCATTTATTATGGAAAAACTTTGATCCTATTATTCACTGCCAGAGAAAGACTTATTTAAAAAACCTTTAGTTTTTTTAGTCGTTAGTCGCAGTTTTCAGTATTCAGTTAATTCGAGCGGTTTTTAGTTTTCAGATGCTGGAAATGGAATTCAAATAAAAACTAAACGGTTTAAAAATTATATAAAAAAATCCATTCGTCCCCAAAACGAATGGATTTTTCACTTTCATAAACACTTTATTTACTCTACTTTACAATCTACTTTTATTAAAGTATTTTTTTGATCAAATTTTAATTTGGTTTTATCTTTAAAAGTTACTTTATCATTGGCTGTTACTACATCTCCGTATCCTTCAATAAAAGTTCCGTCTTTTTGAAGAAAAACAACTTCTCTTACAGAGGATACTCCTTCCGAATTAAAGGTATAATCGGCAATTAAAGTATCTCCTTTCATATTCCCAATCAAAGTTCCTTCATTTTTATCTTTTCCAACGAGATTATAACTCAGTTTTCCATTTACTTCCTGATGTGAGTTTACATTGAAACTCATCTCGATTACGCTTCCGTCAGATCTCCATGCATAACACTGATCACCGGCCGGTTCTACGATTTCGGCTTCTTTTGGCGGACTTGGTGTTATTTGTACCGGTTCAGTAGTGGTTGCTTTTTTACATGAAACCAAAACTGTTAAAATTAAGGTTGTTAATAATGCTATTTTTTTCATATTCTCTTTTTATTTTGTTGATTATAGCATAAAGTTACCCCAAATAAAAAAAATCCATTCGTATGAGGAATGGATTTTTTTACATAATTCCCACTTAAGGAAATCAATTTTTTTATAGTAAATTATGAAACGTCAACTGTAGTACGTTCTGCAATTTCTTTATAAGTTCCGTTTGTTAATTTCTCACGGATAGCTTCAAAAGCTGTTAAAGTTTCTTCGATATCAGTTAACGTATGAGAAGCTGTAGGGATCATTCTTAACAAGATGATTCCTTTTGGAATAACCGGATATACTACAATAGAAAGGAAAATACCGTAGTTTTCTCTTAAGTCATTTACCATTACCATTGCTTCCGGAATACTTCCTTCTAAATAAACCGGAGTAATACAAGTATTTGTATCTCCAATGTTGAATCCTTTTTCTTTAAGACCGTTTTGCAATGCATTTACATTCTCCCAAAGTTTGTCTTTTATTGCAGAAGAATTACGCAATAATTCTAAACGTTTTAATGAACCAATTGTCTGGATCATAGGTAGTGCTTTTGCAAACATCTGTGAACGTAAATTGTATTTTAAGTAATCAATAACTGTTTTATCAGCTGCTACGAAAGCTCCGATATTAGCCATCGATTTTGCAAAAGTTGAGAAGTAAACATCAATATCTGCCTGAACTCCCTGCTCTTCACCTGCTCCTGCACCTGTTTTTCCAAGTGTACCAAAACCGTGTGCATCATCTACTAATAAACGGAAATTGTATTTTTGCTTCATCGCTACAATTTCTTTCAGTTTACCCTGTTGTCCGCGCATTCCAAAAACACCTTCGGTAATAAACAAAATACCACCGCCTGTTTCCTCGGCCATTTTAGTAGCACGCTGCAGGTTTTTCTCCATACTTTCAAGATCATTGTGTTTGTATGTGAAACGTTTACCCATGTGCAAACGAACACCATCAATGATACAAGCATGAGAGTCAACATCATAAACAATAATGTCGTTTTTAGTAACAAGGGCATCAATAATAGATACCATTCCCTGATAACCAAAATTCAATAAATAAGCAGATTCTTTCATTACAAAAGCAGCCAGTTCATTTTCTAACTGCTCATGATAAGTAGTGTGTCCTGACATCATACGAGCTCCCATAGGATACGCTGCACCAAACTGAATTGCCGCTTCTGTATCTGCTTTACGAACTTCCGGATGATTTGCCAGACCTAAATAATCATTCAGACTCCAGTTTAAAATATCTTTTCCATGAAATTGCATTCTCGGACCTAACTCACCTTCCAGCTTTGGGAAAACATAGTAACCTTCTGCCTGAGAAGCCCATTTTCCTAAAGGCCCTTTGTTGTCCTGAATTCTTTCGAATAAATCTTTTACCATAATATAGTGTAGTAATAATTTTAATGTAAACAGCGAGCAAAAATAATCATTATTATTCTAAAATTCAGAGAGTCATTTTATTTTTATTGAAAAATATTCAGTACATTATAGCGAATCCCTTTTTATTTCTAACAAAAACAACCCTTAAAGTCCAATTTAGACAGATCATTCTCGAAAAAGTATGACTTTTATCATAATAAAAGACAAAAATGTCTTTTATATTTGAATAGAAAAATTCTTATTTTTATTCAAAACACAAAAAAAACAAAATCAGCAAGTTATGAAACCAAAAAACAAAAAATTAATTATGATAAACGTTCTTTTATGTTCGTTTTTCATGCTTCTGTTATTAGGAAGCTGCAAAAAGAATGAGCCTGCTAATTATGCCGATATCATGACAGAAGGTGAAATGGAAGCAGAACTTACTGCACCGCCGCTTGTACCTAAACCGGTTGGAAACAGAACCGCGATGAAATTAAAATTAAACATGGAAATCAAGGAACAGGAAGGAACTATGACTGACGGTGTTAAATATACATACTGGACTTTTGGAGGTTCTGTTCCGGGAAGTTTCATCAGAACCCGCGTGGGTGATGAAGTAGAATTTCACTTGAAAAACCATCCTGATAATAAATTACCTCATAATATCGATTTACATGCCGTAACCGGACCTGGAGGGGGGGCAACTTCTTCTCTTGTAGCTCCGGGACATGAAAAAGTGTTCAGTTTTAAAGTAATCAATCCCGGATTATATGTATATCACTGTGCAACTGCTCCTGTGGGAATGCATATTGCAAATGGTATGTACGGACTGATTTTGGTTGAACCAGAAGGAGGACTTCCTCCTGTTGATAAAGAATACTATGTTATGCAGGGTGATTTTTATACTCAGGGCGAATACGGAGCAAAAGGTTTACAGCCTTTCGATATGAATAAAGCAGTAAAAGAAACTCCTGATTATGTAGTATTTAACGGAAAAGTAGGTGCTTTAACTAATGGCGGTGAATTAACTGCAAAAGTAGGCGAAACTGTTCGTTTATATGTTGGAAACGGCGGACCAAACCTGGTTTCATCTTTCCACATTATTGGTGAAATATTCGACAGCGTACATGTTGAAGGCGGAAGCACAATTAATAAAAATGTTCAGACTACTTTAATTCCTGCCGGCGGTGCTGCGATTGTAGATTTTAAGGTAGAAACTCCGGGAACTTTTATTCTGGTAGACCACTCGATCTTCAGAGCATTTAATAAAGGTGCTTTGGGAATGCTGAAAGTAGAAGGCAAAGAAAACAAAAACATTTATTCAGGAACGATACAGGAAGGAATCTATCTGCCTGAAGGAGGTACAATTCAGAAAATGCCGGGCGGATCAGCAGCAAAAACTGAAACTCCTAAACGTACACTTGCCGAAAAAATCAATATAGGTAAAGAAATTTTCGGGACCACTTGTTTTGCCTGCCACCAGTCTGAAGGACAAGGAATTCCGAACACATTCCCTCCCCTTGCAAAATCAGATTATTTAAATGCCGATTCTAAACGCGCTATTAATACAATTCTGCATGGTTTAACAGGAGAAGTAACCGTAAACGGCAAAAAATACAACAATATAATGCCTGCTCAAAATCTTTCTGATGATGAAATTGCAAACGTACTGACCTACATTTATAACAGCTGGGGAAATAACAAAACTGAGATTACCCCTGAAATGGTAAAAGCGCTAAGATAACAGCAAAAACAACCGGTATGAAAAAATACATTTTCATTCTTGTCTTTTTCTCTATGCTTCCTGCAGTAATGAAGGCGCAGGAAGCAGGAATGGTTCTCATAAAAGAGGGATCTTATGTCCCTCTTTATGGAGCCGTTTCTAAAAATCCCGTTGTGGTAAAATCATTCTATCTGGATGTTTATCCCGTAACAAACCGTGAATTTTTAGAGTTCGTTAAAAAAAATCCTTCGTATAGTAAATCTAAAATAAAAGGAATATTTGCAGATAAAAGCTATTTGTCTTACTGGAAAAACGATTCTGATTTTGGAACCGCAGATCCTAAATCTCCTGTTACCGGGGTTTCGTGGTTTGCAGCCAAAAAATACTGCGAATGCGAAGGAAAACGTTTAGCCACAATGGATGAATGGGAATATGCAGCGATGGCCGACACTAAAAAAATCGACGCCAGAACCAAAAAAGAATTCAATGAATACATTTTATCCTGGTACGAGAAATCACGAACGTATGAGAATCAGGTTGGAAAAACTTTCAAAAATTACTGGGGAGTATACGACATGCACGGTTTAGTATGGGAATGGACATCTGATTTCAACAGCATTTTTCTTTCCGGAGAATCCAGAAAGGATAAAAGCACTGATAAAAACCTTTTTTGCGGCAGCGGTTCTGTAAATGCAACAGATTTAATGGATTATGCCGCTTTTATGCGATATGCTTTCAGAGGAAGTCTTAAAGCCCAGTATTCGACCCGAAATCTTGGTTTTAGATGCGCCAGTACAACAAAACCCAAAATTTAATTTAAACTGAGTTCAAGATGAAAAAAATGACAATCGCTTTACTGGCTCTTATGATTTCTTTTTCCGGCTGTAAAAAAGCAGATAAACAAGAAAGTAAACCGAAAGCAGAGGAAAGCAAGGAAATTAGTGATTTATCTATTTACAATCTGCCATCGAAATGGACCAATCAGAACGGAAAAGATATTGAATTAAAAAGTCTTAGAGGAAATGTTCTGGTCATGGTGATGATTTACACCAGCTGTAAAGCCGCCTGCCCCAGATTAGTCGCAGATATGCGCGATATTGAATCGAAACTGGATAAAAAAACAAAAGGAAATGTAAAACTTATTCTGGTGAGCATAGATCCGAAAACAGATACACCGGAAAAACTGAAATCTTTTGCCATCGCCAATCAAATGAATAAAGATCCGTGGATTTTCCTTCGTTCATCAGAAGAAAATACCCGTGAATTTGCAGCTGTTTTAGCGGTTAATTATAAGCAGATTTCACCAATAGATTTTTCGCACTCTAATATTATCAGTGTTTTTAATCCAGAAGGAGAGCTGATCTTTCAACAAGAAGGTTTAGGTGTAAATAATGAAAAAACAATAACAACAATAAACGAAGAAGCAGCAAAAATATAAAACTTAAAATAGGTTGATTAGTCGGAAACAAGAGCAGATTTTTAGGAATGGATCGGCTCTTGTTTCATTTTTAGAAGTGACGCCATTAGTAAAACCAATCCTAAAACCAGCAGAATACTAAACACAAAGATACTTTGGTAATACCCCGGCATCATTCCTTCGCCGTAATACAAAAGCCAGCCTTGCAAAAATAACAGTAACTCTGTTGCTATATATCCGAGAATAAAACATTTCACTCCCGTTTTAACCAGCAAAGAGCTTCCGGAAAGCATTTTATTCTGAAGCAGTATTCCAAACAAAAATCCGGTGATAATTCCTAAAGTTAACAAGTGGATAAACCCAATTACAAAATTTCGGATTTGATGCGAAACCACTGCCAGATTAGGTAAAATTGTGAGCATCTGAATGCCGATTTTTAAGAATAAAGAGCACAAAGCCAAACTATATACTATTTTAGCGGTGCGATCTAAAGTACTTTTAAATGCAGTTATTTGAGGCTGCAGCATCTTATAAAAATAAACAAAAGCCCCTAACTGACATACCACTCCCAAAGCATTGATGTAATTCAAAACATCATTTTCTACAAACCATCTTACAGGAAAAGAAACGGTCAGGATTGTCGAAATAATTACAGCGATATAGAATTTCTTAAATTTAACTTTATCAATTTCAGCCTGAAACTGTTTTAAAAACAAAGCCAAAATGGCAAGAATAAACCATCCGTTAAACTGAAAATGAAGGAAAAACTGAATAGCAATCTGATAAAAAGCACTTTGCTTTCCTAATGTACTTACAGCCGGTCCCAGGCACCAAACGCCAAAAGTTGACAAAATCATAAATAAAACCGAAGCAAATAAGAGTTTTTGTGCAGGAGATTTATCTTTCAGACTGTCTTTCCATACCAAACGGCAGAAAACATAACTCAGCAGTATATGCATCGTCGAAAATACAATTGAAAACAAGGCATAGCCCTGTATGGGAAAAGCAATCATCATCCCGATAACCGAAACCTGTGTAAGCCAGAACAAACGATTGTAAACCGGTTTTTGACTTTTCTCTTTCGGAATAAAAAAATGTACCACTAAAACATAAATAATCAGATAAACCCAGCCTAACATTGCAGTATGAGAATGTGCGTGGAGCAGAAAGCTGTAGTTTACAAAATCTACCGGAAAAAGATACACAAACCGCATTAAAAGCCCGAAAAGACAGGCAATAAAGAAATTGAAGAAACAGCAGAGTATCCAGCTTTTTTGAGAATTCATAATCAATATTTTTTTATACATAGAAACATGGTTTTGGCACACCTAAAAAGAAGTTCACTTTTCAGGAACAAACATAACTGTTGTTTTAAAGCCTAATATTTTTTTTCTATGTTTCTGTGTTTATTTATTTTTTGAGTTAAACCCAATTTCTAAAAGTAGCAAATTGAGTGGATTTCTTCTAATAAAAAACACCGATAATGTATCGTTTTATTGATATTTATCGGTGCTTTCTCCACTATTAAAATCTAAATTTTATTCTTCAACTTCAACAAATTCTTTTTCAAGAAGAACTGCTTTCGGAAACAAGATATTATTCTCCAGGTGAATGTGTTTGTGCAAGTCTTCTTCAAATTCTTTAAGCATTGCAAAAGCCACTCTATAAGTTGTACAGCCGTCTGCAGGAGGTGTATAATTATCTGTTAACTCAGCAATTTCTCTAAAACGCTCTCCTTCATTATCGTGTTCGTGCATCATCATAGCAATTGGATTTGACACAGTTCCGAAAGATGGCATTGACAAAACACCGTTTGATTCTTTAGTTTTCACCATTCTTTTAACGAAAGGAAATAAAACCAATTCTTCTTTTTTCATGTGCTGTGATAACTCGCCTGCACAACCAATAAACAATTCATTAATTTTAAATAATTCCGGATGATTACCACCGTGAACTTTGCAAAGTTTGTCTAAAAAGGCAAGCAGAACCTGTGATTTTTCTTCTACATAACGGTGATGTGTTTTCTCGATATAATCTGCCAGTAAATCCAAAGGCCATGAATTAAAATCGATGTTTCCGTTGTTTTCTGATTGTAAAACATCATATACACTTTGCAATAATGTATCGGCATCAATATTTTGTTTTTCGCACACTTCGGTTACAGTTCTGTTTCCTTTGCAGCAAAAATCAATTCTATATTTAGAGAATACTGCAGCTGTTCTAAAATCTTCTGCTACAAACGATCCTATTGTTTTGTTTTTTAAATTTTCCATGATACTAAATTTTAAAATTTTGTTTTTTTATTTTTTGTTTTTTAAAGTCAATTCAAATACGAACCACGCCATTGTAATAAACCCGATTCCGAAAATAGAATCCCCAATTGCACGAAGCCATTTTAAGGTAATCATAGCCGGCTGCTGCATTAATTCTGATGAACGTGCATACCACATTCCGTGTTCGATACTTTCGATTGCCTGCCATACTCCAATTGGAAGTAAACTAAGAATCGCCATCAGGAACAAACCAATATTTAATGACCAGAAAGTAATTTTAAGCAGTTTGGTATTCCAGTTTACATTTCTGTATAAACTTCTTAATACAAATAACACCAAGCCAATTCCTAACATTCCGTATACTCCAAATAAAGCAGTATGTCCGTGTAAAGGTGTTGTATTTAATCCCTGCACATAATAAAGCGCAATTGGCGGATTGATGATGAATCCGAAGATTCCTGCTCCAAGGAAATTCCAGAACGCTACAGAAATCATAAAATAAATCGGCCATTTATAATCCGCAATCCACTGTGTTGATTTTGAGATTTTATAGTTTTGATACGCTTCAAACCCAATTAATGTCAATGGTACCACTTCTAAGGCACTGAAAGTAGCTCCTAACGCCATAATCGCAGTTGGTGTTCCTGAGAAATACAGATGATGGAATGTTCCTAAAATACCTCCCGCCATGAAAATAATAGTTGCAAACAATACATTTAAGGTTGCTGTTTTGGTTTTCAATAATCCCAATCGAACAAATAAAAATGCAATTACTACTGTAGCAAATACTTCGAAGAATCCTTCTACCCAAAGGTGCACTACCCACCATCTCCAGTATTCTGCAATAGCAAGATTGGTTTGTCTTCCCCACATTAATCCTGCTCCGTAGAACATCGCAATTGCTGAACAAGAAACTAAGAACAAAATGATCAGGTTTTTCTCTTCTGTTTTTTTCTTTAAAACAGGAAGTAAAGGGCGAATCATTAAAGCCAGCCATAAAAACAGTCCTACTAAAAGGAAAATCTGCCAGAAACGACCTAAATCAACATATTCATATCCCTGATGTCCAAACCAGAAATTTTGCACCAGATTTAATTTTTGCATTACACCAAACCATTGTCCGGCCATTGATCCTAAAACAATAATCAATAAAGCAATGAACAGGAAGTTGATACCAAAACACTGGAATTTAGGGTCTTTACCAGAAACTGCCGGAGCAATATACAATCCGGTTGCCAGCCAGGCCGTTGCGATCCAGAAAATAGCCAATTGTGTATGCCATGTACGGGTTACTGAATAAGGCAAAATCTGATCAATTGGAATTCCGTACAAACCATTTCCTTCCACTCCGTAATGCGCTGTAATGATTCCGAAAACCATTTGTAAAACCATAAGTAAGCTTACAATCCAGAAATATTTAACAACCAATCCCATCGATTTGGTTTTTCCCTGCTTGATAAGCGGATCTTCTTTTGGAAGCGGGAATTCTTCCTCTTCACCTGATTTTGCATGATAGAAAACTAAAATCCCGACACTCAAAATCAATAATATAATACTTACTCCCGACCATGCTAAAAGTTCTGTCGTGGCTGTGTTTCCAACTAAATCATCTGCAGGCCAGTTATGCGTGTATGAAATGTCTCCATCAGGACGATTCGTAACTGTTGCCCAGGTTGCCCAGAAGAAAAATGCATTCATCTTCTGCATGTGAGCTGTATCTTTTATTGAGTTTTTTGGAATTGCATATTCCTCTCTCAATTTATCAAATTTAGGATCATTTGTAAAAAGACCTTTGTAATATTCGCTTAGATATTGAATAGCTGCCAGACGGTTTTCAGATATTTTAAGAACGCCTGACGCCGCGTCGTAGCGATTCACTCTTACATCTTTTTGCAGACGAATTTTTAAAGCCGATTGTTTTTCTTCGTCCAGTTCGTCAAACTTTTTATTAAAATCTTCCTGAGCAAATTTGTCCAGTATAAAAACGGCTTCTCTGTGCAGCCAGTCTGCAGTCCAGTCCGGCGCTACATAGGCTCCGTGACCCCAGATAGATCCTACTTCCTGACCTCCTATACTCTGCCAGATATTTTGTCCGTCTTTAATTTCGGCTTCGGTAAAAACAACTTTACCGGAATCTGTTATAATTTCTTTTGGAACAGGCGGTGCCTGCTGATATATTTCGTATCCGTAATAACCCAGCACTGCAAATGATATACTCATTACAAGTGCAAAAATTATCCATAATTTTTTTTCTCTTTTCATTTCTCTTGGGGGATTATCAATAAAAGATAATATTATCTTTTATTAGGTTTTAAAAAAACTCCAAATCAATATGAAGGGATTTGGAGTTTTGGTTATTTACTCAACAATCAATACACCTTTCATCATAGCCACGTGGCCAGGGAAAGAGCAAATAAATGGATAAGATCCTTTTTTATCAATTGTAAATTCGATTGTATCTTCTTCTCCGCCTCCTAATAATTTAGTGTGAGCGATAATTGAAGCTTTTTCAGATTCCGGAATATAATCTGCTGCTTTAGCATCATTAGCTTTTAAAGCAAAAGCTGCCTGATCTGTTCCTTCCTGTAAAACTACCAAATTGTGTCCCATAGCTTCTTTTGGAATTTTACCAACATGTTTCAAAGTAAGCGTGATAGGTTTTCCGGCAACGGCTTTTAATTCGTTTGTGCTAAACTGCATTTGGTCATTTCCTTCAATAACCAGTACATTTTCTGCTGTTGCAGCTGCTGCAGGCGCTGCTTCTCCTTCTCCTGTTGTATCAGTTACTTCTGTTGTTTCTTCTACCGGAGCTGCTTCTTTTTTTCCGCAGGAAGTTATTGTTAAGAATCCCATAAGGATTAATAGCGAAATTTTGGTTTTTGTATTCATTTTTTTTGGGTATTTATTTAATGTTAATCTTTAATATTAAGTGTCTTTAAAAAGAAATCTCCTGATTTTACACCCAGAGCCAATTGCTCTAAAGTGGTTTTGGTAAGCATTTCCAGCAGTAGTCCCCTTATTTTCTTAAACTCATGATGAACAGGACAAGGATGATCTTCAGAACATTCTCTAAGACCAATGCCGCAACCTCTGTAAATTTTATCTCCGTCGATCGCGTCTACAATCTGAATTAATTTGATGGATTTGAGAGCTTCGTTTGAAACTTCAAAACCTCCTCCTACTCCTTTCGCTGAATGAATAATACCGCTCTTGGTCAAAATCTGCATAATCTTGGCCGTAAAAGGTTCCGGAGAATCAATTTCTTTGGCTACATCTTTTATTCCAACCCTGATTCCTTTTGAGGATTTGGTTGCAATAAAGATCGAAGCTCTAATTCCGTATTCGCAAGCTTTTGAAAACATCTTTCGTTCATGGATTAATTCTGGACAAAGATATTCAAATTGATTATAAAAGACAAATTTATCCTTAATTAATTTTTCAACGAAATTCCTTATTTATAATCAAAATAATTAATGTGGATAAAAACACTTATTCCTGCTCCAGTTCTAATAAAAACAAATTTTAATTTTAACTTTGAGTGTACTTAATTTTTATAATTCTTAAATAATGGCTTTAAGCAACTCACGAGATTTAAAACTAGCCGTTCTTATCGATGCAGATAATGTACCGTACAGCAATGTAAAAGGCATGATGGAAGAAATTGCGAAGCTGGGAACTCCTACTACCAAAAGGATTTATGCCGACTGGACAAAGCCAAATGCAACTGGATGGAAAAACGTTTTACTGGAACATGCCATTACTCCTATCCAGCAGTATAGTTATACGGTTGGAAAAAATTCTTCTGATTCTGCTCTTATTATTGATGCCATGGATTTACTTTATTCCGGAAAACTGGACGGATTTTGTATTGTTTCCAGCGACAGTGATTTTACACGACTCGCAGTTCGTTTGAGAGAATCGGGCATGAAAGTGATTGGCATTGGAGAAAAGAAAACGCCAAATTCGTTTATTGTAGCCTGCGACCGATTCATTTATATTGAGGTTTTGGACGGTGCCACACAAAAGAAAAAGCCAAAAGCAATCGCTGATACTAAAAAACCGGTTGAAAAACCTGCTGAAAAAGCACTTCATAAAGTTGACAAACAAACTATTGAACTTATCGAGGCCACTATCGAAGATATTGAAGATGATGACGGCTGGGCTTTCCTTGGAGATGTAGGTAATCTGATCGTAAAAAAGAAACCAGAGTTTGACCCCCGAAACTACGGTTACTCTAAACTTACGCCAATGCTGAAATCACTGACTGATTTTCTTGAAATCGACGAAAGGGAATCAGACAAAAAAGGCATTAAACATGTCTATGTCCGACTTAGGTTCAACTAATTAATTTTATTACTTTATTATTTAAAAACATGAGAAAAAAATTCTTTATCTACGGATTTTTATTGTTTCTAATTGTTGCCGCAATTTATTACTACACCGGAAGAGGTTATCTTCTTGTGTTTATCATTCCTGTTTTACTGATTGTGGGGGCTTATAACGCATCACAAAAAAAACATGCTATTTTAAGAAATTTTCCGGTTTTGGGTTATTTCAGATATTTATTTGAAATGATTGCACCAGAAATTCAGCAGTATTTTATAGAAAGATCGACTGACGGAAAACCTTTCTCCAGAAACCAGCGTTCACTGGTTTATCAAAGAGCCAAAAATATCGATTCAAGCACTCCTTTTGGAACACAGCAAAACCTGAATACCGAAAGCTATGAAGGAATCAAACATTCTATTTTTCCGGCAAAAGTAAATGAAGAATTACCTCGTGTTCTGGTAGGCGGAAAAGACTGTAAGCAGCCATACAATGCTTCTTTGTTTAATGTTTCGGCCATGAGTTTTGGTTCATTGAGCGAACATGCTGTACGTGCTATAAATCTGGGTGCTAAAAAAGGAAATTTCTATCAGAATACAGGCGAAGGTGGTTTAACTGATTTTCATTTAGAAGGCGGAGGCGATATAACCTGGCAGATTGGTACCGGATATTTTGGGTGTCGTGATGCCGAAGGAAATTTTAGTCCTGAAAAATTCTCAGAAAAAGCGAATCTGCCAAATGTAAAAATGATCGAAATCAAACTTTCTCAGGGAGCAAAACCAGGTCACGGAGGTGTGCTTCCGGCAGCGAAAAACACCGAGCAGATTGCCAAAATCAGAGGAGTTATACCTCACACCATGATTCTTTCTCCTCCGGGTCATACCGCTTTTTCGGATTCAAAAGGATTAATTCGTTTTGTAAAACAATTACGAGAGCTGTCAAACGGAAAACCAATTGGTTTTAAATTATGTATTGGAAACACAGCCGAATTTGAAGCGATCTGTCACGAAATGATTGCCGAAGACACGTATCCGGATTTCATTACTGTTGACGGTGCCGAAGGCGGGACCGGTGCCGCACCTCTTGAATTTGCTGATGGTGTGGGAATGCCGTTTGAACCTGCTTTGATTTTTGTAAATAAAACACTAACTGCTTTAAACATTCGTGATAAGATACGCATTATAGGAAGCGGGAAAATTATTTCAGGATATTCTATCTTGCACGCTATTGCTTTAGGAGCCGATATGTGCAACAGCGCACGTGGTTTTATGTTCTCTTTAGGCTGTATTCAGGCTTTAAGATGTCATAATAACGAATGCCCGACAGGAGTTGCTACACAAAATAAAATGCTGATGAAAGGTTTGGTTGTAACCGATAAATCAGATCGTGTCTATCATTTTCATAAAAATACGCTTCATGCAGCAAACGAACTTTTGGCAGCAGCCGGAAAAACATCATTTGCCGATGTCGACATTAATATCTTTATGCGAGGTGATGAATTTACCAATTTATCAGAGTTGTATTTCCCTGATAACTTAACAAACGTTACCAAACGAAATTAAAACAAAAAGGCCTCTTTGAATACACAAAGAGGCATTTTTCATTTATAGCAGCTGCTAAATTAAAGTTTTGCAGTTTCTTTATTTGGTTCCGAATCTTTTTCTAAAACTGCCAGTTCTTCTTTATTTACTAATTGCTGTGCCAAAATAGCATTATTATAAGCTAAAAAGTAAACATCAAACGTTACGCCTTCATCTATTAAGGAAGCAGAAATCTGGTCATTTTTAATCATTTCTCTCAATAAATCAGGGAATGATTCTTTGTATGTAGCTCTGTTTGAATCGTTTTCTTCTAAATTCGTTTCGATTCGTATTTCAATTTTGTTGTCTTTTAAAGAAGCTTTTGCTGCCGTACTTACAATACCGTATCCTTTAATAGACGATGAATTATTGTATTCACTTACATGTTCCTGAATTTTCTGCTTGGTGTTTTTACAACTTACCAGCAGTAATGCAAAAGCAAATACAAATGCGATTTGGGTAATTTTTTTGATCATAGTTTTTGGTTTTATAGTTAAACTTGTAACTCAAACATAGTGAACTTTTAACACAAAAACAATATCACAAAACAAAAGTTAATTATGTAATTATTTAACTACAAGTAAGTTAAATAAAAAACAGATCTTTAAAATATTAACAAAACAAAAGCTATGTTTCAATAATTTATTTCAGAATTTTTTCCTTGAAAAAACTCTTTTTAAACAAACTCAAACTTAGAAATGCTGCCTAAAAAGCTGAAATTCAGTTATTACTTTAACAATTCCGGCAAAGTTTCTTTATTTACAACTTCTTTTAACAGAACTGTATTATCATCAGCCAGATAATAAACATGAAATTGTACTCCCTCATTTACTAGTTCTGTAAAAATCGGATCTCTATCTGCAACCTGTTTCAACAGTGCCGGAAAAGCCGTATTTGCTTTTACCTTATTTGCTTCATTTTGTTCTAAAGCCGTTTCAAACCGCAATTCGATTTTATTGTCGTTTATATATCCTCTTGCAGTAGTAAGGGTAACATCTTCAGCTTTAAAACTTGCTGCTGTGCTTTTATAAGTTGTTACATATTCCTGAAGTTTTTGTTTGGTGTTTTTACAGCTTATCAGCATTAAAACCAGAATAAACGATGCGGTGATTTGAATAATTTTCTTTATCATAATTTTACAATTTTTTATTTTAGATTTTGAAGTCCTAAAAGTGCTTCAAGATAGTAATAATCGGTGTAATTTAGAGAACAATCTGATTACCAATAAAAAATAAAGCCACAAATTACGGGAAGGAATTTTGTTTTCGTCTGCTTGTTGTTTTTTGCAGATAGGTATTTCTTTTTGTCAAAGTTTTAGAACTTTAACAAAGAGAAAAAAACAAAGAACAAAAAAATCAAAAGATTCATCGTAAATTTACATCATCAAAATCAAAACTAATTTTGAATACATCCAGAGTATTATATTCTATTCTATTTCTGTCGGTTATCTTTCTTGGAATTCTTTCCAGAAAAACATCATTGGTTCCGTTATGGATTGGGGATTCATTGTATGCTATCATGATTTTTCTGTTGTTTCGCATTTTCTTTCCGCACAAAAAAGCATCCCATATAATACTATTTTCTTTAGGAACCTGTTATTGTATAGAGTTTTTACAGCTTTATCAGGGTGCCTGGATGATCGAACTCAGAAAAACACTCTTTGGCAGATATGTTTTAGGTCAGGGCTTTTTATGGTCAGACATACTGGCTTATACAACAGGAATATTTTTTATCTTTTTAATCGAAAAAATCATTTTAAAATACCACACTTATGAAACTCGTTTTCGCTTCAAACAATAAAAATAAAATCAAAGAAATTCAAAGCATCCTGAACGGATCTATACAATTATTAAGTCTTGAAGATATCGGCTGTCATGAAGAAATTCCGGAAACAGCTGATACAATTGAAGGCAATGCTGTTTTAAAAGCCAATTATGTGACCGAAAAATATGGTTATGATTGTTTTGCCGATGACACAGGATTAGAAGTAAAGGCCTTAAACGGAGAACCTGGCGTTTATTCGGCAAGATATGCCGGAGAACAAAAAAATGCCGATGATAATATGGACAAACTTCTTGAAGCATTAAAAAATGAAAAAAATCGAAGTGCCCAGTTTAAAACTGTTATAGCTTTAAATTTAGATGGTGAACAGCATCTTTTTACAGGTCTTGCAAAAGGTGAGATTACCCTAGAAAAATCGGGTACTAACGGCTTTGGATACGACCCGATATTTCAGCCGGAGGCATATTCTGAAACTTTTGCCGAATTGGCTTCGGAAATCAAAAATACCATCAGCCATCGCGCAAAAGCCACTGAGCAACTTATTGATTATCTGAACGCAAGAAAATAATTGTTCAAAATACAACATTTTACTATACAAATTTGATATTTGACGACGTTTTTTCTGCATCAATTCTCAAATTTATTTAAAAAATGATTTTACATAAAATATAACTTTTTGATAATCAAATCATAACAAATCTATAATTATTAATAGAGCATTAGCATATCTAAATAATTAACATTAATTTTGCACCCTATTTTAAATTCACATATGAACAAATTTGAACAATTAGGATTGAATGAATCGTTACTGAAGGCGATTTTAGATCTAGGATTTGAAAATCCGTCAGAGGTACAGGAAAAGGCGATTCCCCTATTATTGGAAAAAGACACAGATATGGTTGCGTTGGCTCAAACAGGGACAGGGAAAACGGCAGCTTTCGGTTTTCCGCTAATTCAAAAAATTGATGCCGACAACAGAAATACACAAGCATTAGTTTTATCGCCAACACGCGAACTTTGTTTACAGATTACCAACGAACTTAAAAACTACTCAAAATACGAAAAAGGTATTAATGTGGTAGCAGTTTACGGAGGAGCTAGTATTACAGAGCAGGCAAGAGAAATAAAAAGAGGTGCACAAATCATCGTTGCAACTCCGGGAAGAATGCAGGACATGATTAACAGAGGCTTAGTTAACATTAAAAACATAGATTACTGTGTGCTTGATGAGGCTGACGAGATGTTAAACATGGGATTTTATGATGATATCGTATCTATTTTATCAGATACACCAGACGAAAAAAGCACATGGTTGTTCTCTGCAACAATGCCGCAAGAGGTTGCGAGAATTGCAAAACAATTCATGAGCGAACCTTTAGAGATTACTGTTGGAGCCAAAAACTCAGGTTCTTCTACAGTTTCTCACGAATTCTATTTAGTAAATGCACGTGATCGTTACGAAGCGTTAAAACGTTTAGCCGATGCTAATCCGGACATTTTCTCTGTAGTTTTCTGTCGTACAAAAAGAGATACTCAGGCTATTGCCGAAAAATTAATCGAAGACGGATACAGTGCTGCGGCTCTTCATGGAGATTTATCTCAGGCACAGCGTGACGGTGTAATGAAATCTTTCCGAGGCAGACAAATTCAGATGCTTGTTGCTACTGACGTTGCTGCTCGTGGTATTGACGTTGATAACGTAACTCACGTTGTTAACTATCAATTACCAGACGAGATCGAAACGTACAATCACCGTTCTGGACGTACCGGTAGAGCAGGAAAATTAGGAACTTCTATTGTTATAGTTACAAAGAGTGAGTTACGTAAAATTTCTTCTATCGAAAGAATCATCAAACAAAAGTTTGTTGAAAAAACAATCCCGTCCGGAATTGAAATCTGCGAAATTCAGTTATTACACTTAGCAAACAAAATTAAAGATACTGAGGTTGATCACGAAATCGACAACTATTTACCGGCTATCAACAATGTTCTTGAAGACTTATCTAAAGAAGAGTTGATCAAGAAAATGGTTTCGGTAGAATTTAACCGTTTCATCACGTATTACAAAAAGAACAGAGATATTTCAGTTCAGTCTTCTGGTGAAAGACGCGAAAGAGGTGATTCTGAGCCAAGAGAATTCAACAACAACGGAGCAGTTCGTTATTTTGTAAACATTGGTTCAAGAGACAACTTTGACTGGATGTCATTAAAAGACTACTTAAAAGAAACATTAGACTTAGGCCGTGATGACGTTTTCAAAGTTGATGTAAAAGAAGGTTTCTCTTTCTTCAATACAGATCCTGAGCATACTGATAAAGTTATGGATATTTTAAACAACGTTCAGTTAGAAGGACGTCGTATTAATGTTGAAATTTCTAAAAATGACGGCGGCGGAAGACGCGATCACAACAACCGCGGCGGAAGACGTAATTCAGGCGATTCAAGAAGAGAAGGAAATTTCGCTCCAAGACGCGAAGGTTCAGGAGGTTTTAGAAGCGACAGAAACTCATCTTCAAGAGAAGGAGGTTTCAGAAGTGACAGAAATTCATCAAATTCAAGAAGAGACGGAGGTTTTAAAAGAAACGAAGGAGGTTCAGACAGAGCACCAAGACGTTCTGAAAGCTTTGGCGATTCGTCAAGACCAAGAAGACCAAGAAGAGATTAATCCTCTCTGTTAATTTTCTTATAATTATATTCACAGACTGCGAAATATTTAATCTTGATTTACTACTTTTAGTGCTTTAAATCAGGATATGAAATATTTCGCAGTTTTATTTTTTTTACTATTCACCGCCATTACTTTTGCACAAGACACTGAGTCTCTTACTCCGCAAAGAGTTTCCGGTTACATCATAAACGATGATAGTAAACAGCCTCTTCCAAACGTAAATATCATTAACACCAACAAAGTACGTGGTGCAAAATCAGATTCAAAAGGATATTTTGAAATTGATGTACAGGTCAATGATACTATTCATTTTTCTTTACTGGGGTTTCAGTCACTTAGAATCAGAGTAACAAATGACTGGATAAAAAATAAAGTAACCCGAATTCAGCTTACTGAAAAAGCGATTGCACTTGAAGAGGTAATTATTGCTCCTTTCAGCCTTACAGGCTATCTTGAAATCGATTCAAAATTAATTCCAACCAAAGAAAACTACCGCTACAGTATCTCAGGTCTTACACAAGGTTATGAGGCCGGTGAATATTCTCCAAACGCTTTCGGAAAAGTACTGGGTTCTATTTTTAATCCTGCAGATATGCTGTATAATTTTTTTGGAAAAAATGGAAAAGAGCTTAAAAAGCTTAAAGACATGAAAAAAGACGATACAATCAGGAATCTCTTAGAAACCAAATATGATCGCGAAACCATAGCAGTGCTTTTAGGAATAAGTAAAGATGAAATACCAGATATTTTACAGCGATGCAGTTATTCTGATGCTTTTATACAAACTGCAAACGACTTACAGATTTTAGATGCCATAAGCGGCTGTTACGAACAATATAAAGTACTTAAGAGAAATTAGCACTCAGTCTCAGTGGTCCGTTTTTAGTGACCCTAATCTATAAATAAAAAAGGGAAGCAATCTGCAATGATTACTTCCCTTTTTATATTTTATGTACTAATTTTTAAGCTTTTTATCCCGACCAGAGACTGAACACCGAGACAGAAAACAGAAAACTATTTAGCCGGTATATTAGAAAGAATTTCCAATACGAATTTCCAGTATTTTTGAGCAGATGAAATACTTGCTCTTTCGTCTGGAGAGTGCGCTCCGTGAATAGTTGGTCCAAAAGAAATCATATCCATATCAGGATAATTTGTTCCTAAAATTCCGCATTCTAAACCTGCGTGACAAGCCACTACTTTTGGCTGTTCACCATTTTGTTTTTCGTAGATCTCTTTTAAAACTTCCAGTATTTCAGAATTTACATTTGGTGTCCATCCCGGATAAGAACCTGAAAGCTCTACTTCACATCCAACCAATTCAAATGCAGAACGAAGTGAATTTGCTAAATCAAATTTTGAAGACTCAACAGAAGAACGGGTTAAGCATCCCACTAAAATTTCGCCGTCTTTAATAACAACTCTTGCAATATTGTTAGAAGTCTCTACCAAATCAGCCATATCAGCACTCATTCTGTAAACTCCATTATGAGCAGCATAAATCGCTCTGATAATACCTTCCTGAACTCCTAAATCCATTACTTTTTCAGGTAAATCTGTTTTTACGATTTCTATAGAAAGGTTTGGCTCTGTTGTTTTATATTCAGCTTTGATATCAGTAATTATTTCCTGCATATCATATACATACGCTTCATCAAACATCTGAGAAATGATTACTGTCGCTTTGCTTTCTCTTGGAATAGCATTTCTAAGGCTTCCTCCATTAATTTCTGCAATCTGCAAACCAAAGTTTTCAAATCCGTCAAATAACAAACGGTTCATGATTTTATTGGCATTTCCTAAACCTTTATGAATATCCATTCCTGAATGTCCTCCATTTAAGCCTTTCACCGTAATGGTGTAACCAACAGAACCTTCCGGAACTTCTTCCTCATGATAGTTTCTAGTTGCAGTTACGTCGATTCCTCCGGCACATCCAATATCGATTTCATCATCTTCTTCTGTATCTAAATTCAAAAGTATCTGACCTTGCAAAATTCCTCCTTTAAGGTTTAATGCACCGGTCATTCCGGTTTCTTCATCAACTGTAAACAAAGCTTCGATCGCCGGATGCGGAATGTCTTTACTTTCCAGAATTGCCATAATTGTGGCTACTCCTAACCCATTGTCAGCGCCTAATGTCGTACCTCTTGCACGAACCCAGTCACCATCAACATACATGTCGATTCCCTGAGTGTCGAAATCAAAAACAGTATCCGCATTTTTTTGATGCACCATATCAAGGTGTCCCTGCATTACAATTGGTTTGCGGTTTTCCATTCCCGGAGTTGCCGGTTTTCTGATGATTACGTTTCTGATTTCATCTTCAAAAGTTTCTAATCCCAGACTGTTACCAAAGCTTTTCATAAACTCGATAACACGCTCTTCTTTTTTAGACGGACGCGGAACGGCATTTAAATCTGCGAATTTGTTCCAAAGTGCTTTTGGTTCCAGATTTCTTACTTCTTGACTCATTTATATTTTGTTTGAAGTTTAACAATTAAGAATGCCAAAGTTACAAAGTTTCAGTTCTTTTTCGCCGCAAATTTCACGAATAAGCATTAATTATAGTCTACCGATGAATTGTGCCTGACGATACAAAAAAAATATTACTATCTATATGGTTTACATCCTATCATTCAATAATAATTTATAAAAATAACAGATACATATATTAAATTATTATTTTTATAAAAAAACACAACATCCGTGAAACGAAAATATATCCTGCCTTTATTTCTTTTAGTTCAGATCATTTTTTATAAAATACTTCCGTTTTTTCCAGATTTTGTCGAAGGCTTTTACAGCAATAATCTTTATATCAGAATTTCTCATTTTTCAAGAAATATTTTAGGCAAAATTCCGTTTTCTGTCGGCGATTGTATTTATGCCTTTTTGATTCTTTCTATTATAAGCTGGTTTTGGAAAATCCGCAAGACATGGAAAGCAGACTGGAGAGATCATCTTTTAAAGATAACGGGAAAAATTTCTGTTTTCTATTTTTTATTTCATCTGCTTTGGGCTTTCAATTATTATCGCGAGCCTCTCTTTCAAAAAATGACTATTAAGAGAGAATATACAGATGCTGAATTACTTGCTTTTACAAAAAAACTAATTGTAAAGACTAATGAAATTCAATTGAAAATCACAAAAAACGACAGTGCAAAAGTGGTTCTTCCTTATAACCAAAAAGAAGTTTTCAAAATGAATTTAAACGGATACAACAATTTAACACAAGAGCATCCGTATTTTAAATATGAAATTTTAAGCATCAAAAAATCATTGTTCAGCGTTCCTTTAACTTACATGGGATTTGGCGGTTATTTAAATCCTTTTACCAACGAAGCGCAGGTTAATGATTTACTCCCGATGTACAATTTTCCAATGACAAGCGCACATGAAATGGCACATCAGATTGGTTTTGCCAGCGAAAGCGAATGTAATTTTATAGGTGTGCTGGCATCTGTAAAAAACAACAATTTGTATTTTCAATATTCCGGTTACAGTTTTACGCTGCGGTATTGCCTGGGAATCTGGAAAGCTAAAAACGAGAAGGTTTTTGATCAGCTAAAGAAACAGATAAACACCGGTATTTTGAAAAATTATCAGGAAAGTCAGGACTTCTGGAAAAAATACGACACCTTTATTGACAAAGGTTTTCACTTTTTATATGACAGTTTTCTTAAAACCAACAATCAAAAAGATGGTATGGAAAGCTACAGCAAGTTTATTGATCTTATGGTGAATTATTACAAAGGGAAAGATTTATAATTTTATCGGGAAAATTTAAATTTCGTTGTAACAAAAATTAGTTCAACACTACTAATACTTTTATGAGCGAAAATCTAGAACAGTCATTTGTTGCGCAGCTGCAGGCAAATCAGAATATAATCCACAAGATTTGTAGATTATATACTGCCGGCGAAGATGCTCACAAAGATTTGTTTCAGGAAATTACCATTCAGCTCTGGAAAGCTTATCCAAAATTTAGAGGCGACAGTAAGTTCTCTACCTGGACGTATCGTGTTGCTTTGAACACAGCCATTACACTATACCGAAAAACCAAAAGAACCATATCTACCGTAGATTATGAAAGTCATCAGCATTTTGTAAAAGATGTTGATTACAACTATGAAGAGGAAGAACAAATAAAATTGATGTATAAAGCCGTTTATCAGCTCAACGACATCGAAAAGGCATTAGTTTTTATGTATTTAGAAGATAAAGATTATCAGGAAATAGCCGAAACCCTAGGAATCAGTGAGGTGAATGCGCGCGTGAAGATGAACAGAATTAAAGGCAAGCTTAAAAAAATACTAAATCCTTAAAAATTATTATGAAAGAACTGGATTTACTAAAAAAAGACTGGAAAAAGAACTCGGATTCTTTTCAGCAAATTTCTGAAACAGAAATCTACAGAATGATTCACAAAAAATCATCTTCTATTGTAAAATGGATTTTGATTATCAGTATTCTGGAAATTTCATTTTGGACTTTTTCAAATTTATTTATCAATACCGATGATGTTTTACGCAAAATAAATCATCCTGAAATTACGGTTACGCTTGAATATTTGACGTATTTAAATTATTTAGCCGGATTGATTTTTGTCTTTATTTTCTATAAAAACTATACTACAATTTCAACTACTGTTGCTACCCGATCTTTAATGAGCGCCATTTTAAGAACCCGAAAAACGGTTCAGTATTACGTTTGGTATAATTTGGGAATGATTGTAGTTACCTCGATTTTAAGCTTCTTTATTGCTTTTGTCTACAATCCGGATATGGCATTTTTAAGAGAAAAATTAGCCTTAAACGGCAAAGCAATGCTCGCCACAATTGGAATTTTGATTCTTGTGATTCTTGGTTTCTTCGGGATGTTCTGGTGTTTCTACAGACTTATTTACGGAACGCTTTTAAGAAGGTTATATGCGAATTATAAGGAGTTGAAGAAGATTGATTTTTAAGGTGCCGTTTTTTATTAACTGACAAAAACAACAAAGTAACGAAGGTTTAAACTTTAAACCTGAAACAAAAAAACTAAAATAATTAATAATCCCATTGTCTCATTTTGTTCAGTTCTTCCTGAGCTTTTAGTTCTTCGGCCGGAATTACTTTTAAGAATGATGGATGCTGCTCAATTGCGTATTCTACTTTTTCTACAATTTCTTCGATTGTATCGTTTTCATAATCAATATCAAGAGGTTCTTTAATTATGAAAGACTGAAGAATATTTTTCTTTTTCATACGAAGCCCTTTTTTATCAAAAGAACGTCGGAAACCGTCTATAACGATAGGAATTACGATTGGTTTATGCTGTTTAATAATATGTGCTGTTCCTTTACGCACGGGTTTAAACGATTTTGTAGTTCCCTGCGGAAATGTGATCACCCAGCCGTCTTCGAGTGCAATTCGGATATTTTCGGTATCATTTGGATTTACTTCGCGTTTTTCGGTTACATCAACCCCTTTTGCACGCCAGGTTCTTTCTACGGTAATAGCGCCTACATAAGCCAGAATTCTTGGCAGCAGTCCTGCCTGCATGGTTTCTTTGGCTGCTACATAGTAAATATTCATCTTAGGCTGCCATAGATAACCAATATTCTTAATAGTATCCTGACGTCCGCTTAAACTTGCGTTAAACACATGAAACATCGCCACTACATCAGCAAAATAAGTCTGATGATTTGATATAAACAATACATTACGGTCCGGGAGTGTTTTAATAATTTCAGATCCGTCAATCTGTAAATCATTAAACCCCCTATATCTTCGGTGGGTCATGGCTCCCAGAATTCGGATTAACCATTTCTTGATGAATAATATATGTCCAAAAGGATTTCGTTTAAACAATCCCATAACGTTGTTTTTACATTTTTAGTTGAGTCGCAAACATACAAAATTTATTCGTTTAGCAATACTTTTATACAATCTCTGCAATAAATCATTATCACAATGATTATCAAATTGTTAATTTTATAAATTTATAATTTTTGTTCAAAAGTAAGTTTTAATACATCTCTCAGCTCGCTTAAAATCATGGCTGTAGCGCCCCAGACGATATGATTCTGAATACTGAATGCCGGAACCAGAATGTCATTTCCATAAGAAGTTGACAACGTAGATTCGATAATTATCTCATCATCGAGAAAAACAGATAATGGCAGTTCAATAATGTCTGCTACTTCCCTTACATCAGGATAAAATGAAAGTTCTTCTTTGGCAATTCCTAAAAAAGGATGCACCAAAAAATTACTCGGCGGAATATACATGGGTGTAAACTGTTTTATGACTTCTATTTTTTCAGGAATAACACCAATTTCTTCGTTTGTTTCCCGCAAAGCAGTGTCTTTAAAATCAAAATCTGAGATTTCATATTTACCACCGGGAAAGGCAATCTGCGAAGAATGAACTCCGTTATAAGCATTTCTGACAATCAAAATAAGATGTGTTTTTTCGTTTTTGGGATAAAACAGCATCATTACTGCGGCAATTCTGGGATTTCTTGAATTGATATCTAAATCTTTTAAAGCCTGAATACGTTCTTTTGGAGCCATTTTTACGTGCGACAGCCCTGCCGGAAGTTCAACTGGAATTAAATTAGGAACATATTGCAAAAAATCTTGAAAATCCATATTCAAAGTTTATTTTTGTACTTTCAATTAAAATATAAATATACTCTAGAAAATGCGGTTCTACAAGTTTTCTAAAATAAAGCCATAAAAATGTACAGCAGAGAAGAATCACAAAGAATGAAAAGGGAGTTTTGGGTAGCTTTTGCAGAAAAATATCCAAGAAAATGGGTTCTTTATGATACCAAAATAAAAGATTTCTCTTTTAAGTTTTATGTAGATAATAAAAAAGCACAGGTTTTAATTGATATTGAACACCGAAGTGATGAAAAACGAAATGCTTATTTTGAAAAACTAGAAGCTTTAAAGAGTATTCTTGAAGAGGAATTTATCAAAGACCTGGTTTTCGAAAAAAACTACACTTTAGAAAGCGGTAAAACCATCAGCCGGATCTGGGTTGAAAAACTGGGTGTTGGTTTCAGTAACAGAAATAACTGGGATACTATTTTTGATTTCTTCAATGAAAAAATGCATGCTCTGGAAATGTTCTATTTAGAGTATGATGAGTTTATTAAGGATATAGAAGAATCTTAAATTAAAGCGATAAGGATCTGAAATAAAAATTAAACCCGACATGTTTTTGAAACGTGCCGGGTTTATTTTATTAAACCATAATTATATTATAAACTATAATGTAATTATCATAGTTTATATAAAGCTGTTTGCGGTAGTCCTGCATTTTTCGGGTAATAATGGAGAGTTTGCACTCTTTTCCGTTGTTGTCTTTGCACATAAACGAATAGACAATATCAGTATCGTTTTCTTCTCTCTCTATATAGTCCAGAATATTGTATAACTGAATTTCCTGAGAGTATACTACAATCCTGTGTTTATTAGTATCGAGAATTACCGAAAGATTTACCAGATCAAGATTAGACCATTGTCCCCATTTGCCTCTTTCATTTTTTTCCAGCACACTAAATCCTGAAGTTTTAAAATGATAAGTCTGACTTTGAACTTGCTGCATTCCAAAACAAAGGAATAATAGTAATATACAGGTGCGTAAAGAATTCATAAATATTTCTTGCAGATAATTAAAACTCAAATGTAGCCTTTTCTTGGCAGGCTTTTCTAAAATCGGCAATCATTTGTTGAATAATTTGCTCAACCGGTAAAATTTCATGAATTATTCCGGCAATCTGCCCTATTTCTAGTTCTCCTTCTTCTAAATCTCCCTCAAACATTCCTTTTTTTGCCCTGCCTCTTCCTAAAAGCTGTATTAAATCTTCTTTAGACGGAGATTTTGCATACAAATCCTGAACGTCGTTATAAAATTTATTCTTCACCAGACGCACAGGAGCCAGCTCTTTTAGAGTCAATTGTGTATCTCCTTCCTTTAAAGCAACTATTGTCTCCTTAAAATTATTATGAGAAGATGATTCTATTGATGCTGCAAAACGGCTTCCAACCTGAACTCCGTCAGCACCCAGAACCATCGCAGCAAGCATTCCCCTTCCGGTTGCAATGCCTCCGGCTGCTATAATCGGGATCGTGATTTTTTCTTTAACCATAGGAATCAGGGTTAAGGTTGTGGTTTCATCACGTCCGTTATGTCCGCCAGCTTCAAAACCTTCTGCCACAATAGCGTCAACGCCTGCTTCCTGAGCTTTTAAGGCAAAAACACTGCTGCTGACCACATGAACTACGGTAATTCCTTTTTCTTTTAAAAATGAAGTCCATGTTTTTGGGTTTCCTGCCGAAGTAAAAACGATTTTCACGCCTTCTTCCACCACAATCTGCATGATTTCTTCGATATTGGGATACAACATCGGGATATTAACTCCAAATGGCTTATCAGTCGCTTTTTTGCATTTCTGAATATGTTCTCTTAAAACATTCGGATACATTGATCCTGCACCAATTAATCCCAAACCTCCGGAATTGCTTACGGCAGATGCCAGTTTATAACCGCTGTTCCAAATCATTCCTCCCTGAATAATTGGATATTGTATATTGAAAAGTTGTGTTATTCTGTTCATTAAAAATTCTTATTGTTTGATTATTTTTCCGGTCTTGCGAACACCTTCACTTTCAAAAGTATAAAAGTAAATACCACTTGTTAAGTCCGAAACAGAAAGAACCGGATTTTGATTTGTTACTTGTTTTTCGATTAGTTTTTGTCCTAAAACCGAATAAATAGAAACCAAAGCTGTATCATTTGCAAAAAAGAATGATATATCGTTCTGAACTGGATTTGGATAAACTGAAAAATCAGGAGTTGAAAAGAAAGTTTCTGTTCCTAATGTAGATCCAAAATTGGGTATACCGTAACCATAATTATTATCCGGAGTACTATATCTGTCTGCTGACTGCAGAATCATCTGCCTGATTTCTTTATTGGTTTTTGATGGAAAAGCCTGCCACAAACAAGCTGTCATTCCAGCCATAACCGGGCAGGAAAATGAAGTACCGCTTGCTGTTGTAATAGTACCGCTTTCATTTGAAACAACGTCAGAAACTCCCTGTGCCATAACATCAGGTTTGATCCTGTTATCAAAACTTGGGCCTATAGAACTCGAAGATGCTCTGGTTCTGGTACTATTTACAGAACCAACTGTAATAACCGAAGCTGCATCGGCTGGACCGCCAATATGTTTTTCGGCAGTGTTGCCCTCGTTTCCGGCAGAAGCCAAAACCAAAATTCCTTTACTGAAAGCTATTTCGGCACCACGCGAAATAAAATTGGTTACACCATTCATATCGCTGTACAAATGGGTATAATTGGGATTATCAAACTCAAAATAACCCAATGAACTTGTAATTATATCAACCCCAAAAGCATCGGCTTGTTCTGCAGCTTCAACCCAATAGGATTCTTCAACTGGGTTTTCAGAAGCATCGTTTTCAGTAATAAACAAATAATACGAAGCATCAGGTGCAGTTCCTACCAGAGCATTTTCTTCGTAACCGCCCATTGTAGATAGAACTAAAGTTCCGTGATTGTCTCCGGTGTAAAAATTACTGCTTCTGTTTACAAAATCGTAACCGCCCAAAATGAGATTATTATCTCGTAATCTCTGAAAAGGCTGTGCTGTATTTACTCCGGGAAAACCGGCATCTAAAACGGCAATTATTTTTCCGGAACCGGTAAAATTCTGCTGATGCAAAACCTGTCCGTTCATCATCCTGATTTGGTTACCGGAATCTCCGTAAGCAAAATCTATTGTAGTTTCGAGCTTATTCTTAGTTTTAGAAGTCGTGTTTTCTGAAACTTTTTTTGATGCCGCAGTACTATTTAAAGTTCTGTCAGCAAAAACAATTTTATCTACAAAAGTAAATGATTTAAGAGCCGTAATATTGCTTTGAGTTCCTCTAATATGAAGTGCATTAAGCCATTTAGACTGCGCCAGAACCGTAATTCCGGTGCTGCTTTTCACCTGATCTAAATATGTAGTTTCTACCGGAGCGTCTGTAATATCCAAAGCTATATTTTGGTTAATACGCCGGTCTAATGCTCTTTGCGAAAGTGTCTGCAGCGGATTATCGAAAAAATTCTGTGAATTTGGTTTTCCTGTAAAATAAACCCAGGCATCTTCCTGCTGAGAAAATACAATTGTAGAAAACAATACTAAAAGAAAAGTAAAGGTGTGTTTCATAGATACTCTTTTTAAAAGGAAATCCTTTGTAAAAAAGTATAAAGCTAAGAAATTACTCCCGAACCAACTAATTCATTTTGTAAATACCAGGCTGCAAATTGGCCTTCTGTAATGGCTGACTGAGGCTCTTCAAAACGAAGATACATTCCGTCTTCAAACTGATATAAAACTGCTTTCTGTAAAGGCTGGCGGTAACGGATTCTTGCCATTACTTCCATTGTTTCTCCAGGTTTCAAAGCCATATCACTGCGAACCCAGTGAATCTCTGAATTTCCAACAAATAATGCTTTTTTAAACAATCCGGGATGATTGCTTGATAAGCCGGTATAAATTGTATTGGTATCGACATCTGTAGCAATTACAAACAACGGATCTGTTGTTCCTCCAACATTAAGGCCTTTTCTTTGTCCGTTTGTAAAATAATGTGCTCCCTGATGTTTTCCCACTACTTTACCCATCGACGGCAGATATTCCAGTTTTTGTGCCTCAATTTTCAATTCTTCTTCTAATGATAATCCAGACGGAATTTCGTGATTGTAAATGGGGTCATTTTTATCTATCTGAACAATTTTACCTTCTTTTGGCTGTAGTTTTTGCTGCAAAAATTCCGGTAAACGAACTTTTCCAATAAAACATAATCCCTGAGAATCTTTCTTTTCAGCAGTTACCAGCTCCATTTCAGCCGCAATTTCGCGTACTTCCGGTTTTGTTAAAGCACCAATCGGAAATAAGGCTTTTGACAATTGTTCCTGCGATAACTGACATAAAAAGTACGATTGATCTTTGTTGACATCATTTCCGGCAATAAGCTGATAAACTGTTTTACCGTCAACTTCAATTTCGCTTTTTTGGCAGTAATGTCCTGTCGCCACATAATCGGCACCAAGACTTAAAGCAATTTTCATAAAAACATCAAATTTGATTTCGCGGTTACAAAGCACGTCAGGATTTGGAGTTCTTCCTTTTTCGTATTCGTTGAACATATAATCCACGATTTTTTCTTTGTATTCTTCGCTTAAATCAACAGTCTGAAACGGTATACCAAGTTTTTCAGCTACCAATAAAGCATCGTTACTATCTTCTAACCAAGGACATTCGTTAGAAATAGTAACAGAATCATCGTGCCAGTTTTTCATAAAAAGCCCGATAACTTCGTATCCCTGCTGCTGCAATAAATAAGCGGCAACACTAGAATCTACTCCTCCGGAAAGACCAACTACTACTCGTTTCATTTTTTAGAAATCTTTAATTTTATAAGGGTGCAAAGGTACGTCATATTTTAGAAAATCTAACTGGTTTTAATTAGTTTATATAATCCTGCGGTAGATAAAACTTATGATTTAAATACTTACTTTTAATCTTCCAATAGAGTGTCATGAAAAAATACATCTGCATTTTCTTTTTATTTTTTGCGTTCGTGTCTTTAAATGCGCAAAGACACTCTTCTTCGCTTACTGATTACGAAGCCTATAAAGCCTTTAGAGGCAAACCTTTATCTGATAAATTTTCGAATATAGAATCTGTAAAAGTAATTTATGATCTGCGAAAACAGAAAATGTATTACTTCAATAGCACACTGATTCCGCTTCACTTTGATTTTGTTACCAATTACTTGTATTACAATGATGATTTAGAAGTTTTTAATAACGAGAATTACAGCAATACAGAAAAAAATCGTGATTTTCTGCTTGGAAACCTCAATCACATTAAAGGAACTGATAAATGGATTTTCGAACTGGCTGCCTCAGATCATATGCCTATCCCTCTGATTGAACGTTTTTTCTATCTGGTTAAAAAATCTACTTTTACTGGTGATAATTTGAAGTTTTACCTGAATAATCCGGAACAGATGGAATGGTATCGGGAAGGCAAATTTAAAATTCCGTGTGTAAAATCAGATTATATTTTTAACGAAATCAAATATCAGGAAGTCGCCGGAGGAAGTAATGTTGGAATCCTAAAACAATATAAAATCAAGGATTTAGAAAAAACAAAACCAAATCCTGATGAAATTGTCATTTTGGACGGAACGCCTGATGTACTGCCAAATGTTCGTGGTATTATCGTAAACGAACTTCAGACACCGTTAAGTCATTTGGTGCTTTTAGGAAAAAACAGAAAAATTCCGATAATGGCGTATACGCAGGCTCTTCAGGACAAAAATATAAGCCGGCTGCTTTCTAAAAAAGTCGAATTAAAAATTGAAGCTGATACTTTTTTCATAAAAGAAAGCAATAAAAAAATTGTGCTGAAAACGAATTCCAAAAAGAAAAAACTAACGATCGACAATGCTGTTACTGACTTGATTGATTTATCAAAAATACCTAAAAAAGGCGTTAATTACATCGGATCCAAAGCCCAGAATATGGCGTATCTAATTGCTGTTTCAAAAGAAATTTCGTTTAAGGTTCCGGAAAACGCACATGCCATTCCTTTTTATTATTATACAAAACATATTCAGAGAGAGTCCATTTCTCCTTTAATAAATGAACTGCTGGCTTTTCCTAAAAAAGATTCAACTGTCTGGATCAACAATCAACTCAAGAAAATTCGTGATGCTATTAAAAAAGAACCTGTTGATCCGGTATTACTTTCAAAATTGAATCTGGCTTTAAAAAATGCCCAATTCAAAAATTTCAGGTTTCGATCTTCTACAAATGCCGAAGATTTAGATGATTTTAACGGCGCCGGTTTATATGATTCTAAAACCGGAATTTTGGGCGACAGCATCAAAACTTTTGAAAAGGCCATCAAACAAGTCTGGGCAAGTGTCTGGAATGAGGCTTCTTATAACGAAAGAGAAGTATACGGAATCGACCAGCATAATATTGCAATGGGCGTTTTAGTCCATCGCTCTTTTCCTGATGAACTGGCAAACGGCGTGATTATTACAAAGAATATATTTAGGAAGAATTTCCCCGGAATTACGGTTAATGTACAAAAAGGAGAAAACTCAGTCGTAAAACCCGAAAAAGGCGAAATCTGCGAGCAATTCGTAGCGTATCATTTCAACTCAGGAACAAATGATGATGACTTTGAGATAGATTATACTTCTAATTCAAACCTTAATAACAACGAACCGCTTTTAAGCCGAAAAGAAATGAGCCGTCTGTTTATGGTCAGCAGTAAAATAGAAGAAAAAATGTACCGCTATTGGAGAAAAAACGCGTTTCATCCTGTTGACATAGAGTTTAAGATCGTAGGAGAAAATCGGGATTTGTATATCAAGCAGGTTCGTCCGTTTAATGATTAATAAAAAACCAGCAAATCAATTTCGTTGGAAACGGTATTAACCAAAACGATTTTAAACTCAAAATCTTTAATATTGATCTTTTCCTGAATGGTTTTTCGAATGTTTTTATGATCTAGAGAAAAATCTCCTGTAAGTGGTATTTTTACATCGACTGCGTTTAAATACTTTGATGCTTTCTTGTTTACAATAATTGAAGCCGCAATATAAAAGCCGATAATAATAATCTGAAAAAACAACAGTAATTCTATTTTTTCAAAAGGATACATGATATCCAGAATAGAAAGTGTGATCGTGGCAAAAAGAAAAATAATGGCATTTACTGTAAAAGATTGTGTACGGAATCTCAGAATCGAAAATATCGCAAATAAACCAAACCCAATACCTGCACCAATTTCGATTTTGGTAAACAAATAACAAAGCGAAAACGTACAAAGGCCTACAATTACCATCAACGGATTTATGGTTTCATTATCTTTCCTGTTCGAGAAAAAATACAAAACCAAAATCGAAAAAAACAACAGTAAAAATCGTCCAGTAAGTTCGTTTAAATCCATTGAATCAAAGTTTTAACAAATTCAAAATTAAAAAAAATCAGCCACGAATTCACGAATTTATTTTTATATAAAAAATTCGTGAATTCGCAGCTGAAAATTATTCCTGATAAAATACTGTCTATTTATTTTTAGGCTTAGAATCGGCTTGGTAATTGCTTTTCGGGTCGCTCATGTTTACCTCCTTCGTTAATTTACCTTTGGTATAAAACTGCCACATTCCGGCTTTTTTTCCGTTTACAAACTTTCCCTTCGAAGCTACAGCACCATCCGAATCATAAAAAACAGCATCGCCGTTATATTCATTGTTCTTATAAGTTGTCTGTTCCAGCATTGTTCCGTTCTGACCTATCTTTTTATAAATTCCTTCTTTCGAACCGTTTACGTACGTCATTTCTTCCGCCACTTTCGCATTAGGATAGTAAACTGTTTTGGGACCGTCGAGTTTACCGTTTTTATAGTTCTCTGAACTCATCAAAACTTTAGAAGCCTTATGATAGTATTTCCACTCTCCTTCTCTCACTTTTCCAACCTCTTTTCCTTCGCTTACTTTATTTTTGGCCTGATCGTAAAAAATAGTATATGAACTTCCATCATTAGCTGTAAAATCACGTGTCGCTATTACATCTCCTTTTTGAGTATCATCGAAGAACTTAAAGATTCCGGTTTCTTTTCCGTGGCTGAATGTTCCTTCATATCTCGGACGTTTCGATTCGTAAACACCTTTCCAGACACCATCTTTTTTTCCGTCGGCATCTAATTTATTAAACTCATTCTGAGCATGTAAAAAGAAGACATTCAGTAATGCCAATCCAATTAGTATTCTTTTAGAAATCATCTTTTATTTAATTTTAAACTTAAACGATAATTAGTTTCAGAAAGTATATTCTATATTCTCAAAGATAAAATTTTTGATTTACTTTTTGAAAGCATCGTTACTTTCAAAAAAAAATCCCGATAAATCGAGATTTTTTTTAAGTTTTTATTTCTTTTTATTCTGAGCTTTTTTAGCTGCTTCCTGCTGTTCCATCACTTCCTGAAGACGCTGTTGGAATTTGCTTGGCTTTTTAGGCTCTCTTTGCTTGTTTTCCTGAATCTGAGCGTGAATTTTTTCACTATCTACAATATAATTTTTAATTACAAACATAATTCCAATTGTGATTAAGTTTGAAATAAAGTTGTATAAACTCAATCCTGCGCCGTAGCTGTTGAAGAAAATTAACATCATTAATGGTGAAACATAAATCATGATTTTCATCATCTTCGCCATATCCGGCATACCTTCCTGCTGAGGCGCTGCCATCTGCTGATCTCCTGAAGTCATTTTCATGTAGAAGAAAATCGCAATTGCTGCCAAAATTGGGAACAAACTAATATGATCTCCGTACAACGGAATATTAAAAGGAAGTTTAACAACAGAGTCAAATGATGATAAATCGTCTGCCCAAAGGAATCCTTTTTGTCTTAATTCAAAAGCAGCAGGGAAAAACTGGAACGACGCATACATAAAAGGAAGCTGAATCAATGCCGGAATACATCCTGCCATTGGGTTTACTCCTGCTTTGTTGTACAGTTTCATAGTTTCCTGTTGTTTTTTCATTGGGTCTTTTTTGAATTTTTCTCCCAACTCTGCAATATCAGGTCTTAAAACTTTCATTTTAGCCTGAGACAGGAATGACTTATAGGTAATTGGCGACATGGCCAATTTGATAATAATCGTAAAGATAATAATCGCAATTCCTAATGATAATCCCATTGTAGAACTTAGGAACCCGAATAAAGGAACAAATATTAATTTATTGATCCATCCAAAAATACCCCATCCTAACGGAATAATTTTTTGGAAGTTTTTATCATACGTTTTTAGTAATTTATAATCTGCAGGCCCAAAATACCATTGCATTTTATAATCAATTTCTCCGTTAGAAAATGCTAAAGGAATATTCGATTTAAATTGTTTTGTAAAAACAGTATCAACTTTTTCATCATTAACTAAATTAATCGATTCTAATTTAGTTGAAGCGAAAGGCTTCTCTGTAACTAAAATAGAAGTAAAGAAATGCTGTTTGTAAGCAATAAAACTTACTTTTTCAACTGTCTCTTCTTCATGCTTTCCTAAACCTGCATAATTTATTTTACCATCTTCGTGCTCATAATAAATTTCTGCATAACGGTTCTCATAAGAAATACTTTTCTCGTTTCTGTACGTTTTTAAATCCCATTGTAAATCTAATGGTTTAGCAGCATTTAAAACCCTGCTTAATCCCTGAGAACGAATATCAAAACCAACTAAATAATCGTTTGGTTTTAAAATGTATTTATATTCTAAAAATTCATTTGCACCCGCTTTTAGACGCATAGACAAAACCTGATCTGCACCAACTTTCTCTAATGTTGGCTCAAAAAATAAATCTTTAGAATTTAATGTTCTGTTATCAGTAGTTTGTAACTGAATATTTAAACTAGAGTTGTTGTTTTTAATTAACTCAACTAATTGTCCTGAACCTTTTCTGAATTTTTCGTATTCTTTTAAAGTCGCTTCAACTATATGACCGCCTTTATTAGCGATTTTAAGTTTAATTTTTTCGTTTTCGATAGTTGTAAAAGACTCTTTTGCAGAAGGAAGTGTCGCAGAATACGCGAAACCACCTAATGTTTTTTGCAATTGGGCTAACTGAACTGTGTCTCCCGGAGTTGCAGCAACGGGTAATGCAGCAGTTTTTGTTTTATCAGCTTTTGCCTGAGCTTCTTGTTTAGCTACTAATTCTTTCTTGGCTTTTTCAGCAGCTATTTCTTTTTCAGAAGGCTGATTTTGGTACATAATCCAAATCAAAATTCCGAATATCAATACAAAACCAATGATCGAATTAAGGTCTAATTTTTTTTCTTCCATTATTTATTTAAAAAAGTTATTCGTTAGAAGTTAGTTATGTGTTTAGCTTAAAAGTTACAACCTCCGCAGAATATTAATTACTATTTTTTATGAGCGTTTACAGCTGCAGCTACAAAGTTTACAAAAATTGGGTGCGGATTCGCTACCGTACTTTTGTATTCCGGATGGTATTGTACTCCAATAAAGAATGGGTGATTCTCTAATTCTACAATTTCTACCAATCCTGTATCCGGGTTTACTCCAGACGCTTTTAAACCTGCTTTTTGTAATTCGTCAGCATATTTATTATTGTATTCGTAACGGTGGCGGTGGCGCTCAGAGATTGTTTTTTCTCCGTAAATTCTGTGTGCCAGTGTGTTTGGTTTGATATCACATTTCCAGGCACCTAAACGCATTGTTCCTCCTTTATCGGTTACGTTTTTCTGTTCTTCCATTAAATTCACAACCGGATGAGGCGTTTTCTCGTTCATCTCTGTTGAATTTGCTTCGGCATAACCTAAAATATTACGAGAATATTCGATTACGGACATCTGCATTCCTAAACAAATTCCGAAAAACGGAATATTATTTTCACGTACAAAACGAACCGCTTCAATTTTTCCTTCAATACCTCTTTCTCCAAAACCAGGAGCAACTAAAACCCCGTCAAGAGATCCTAATTTTTCCTCAACATTCTCAGCATTGATGTGTTCTGAGTGAATAGAAATAACATTTACTTTCGTTTCGTTTGCAGCTCCTGCATGAATAAACGCCTCTAAAATAGATTTGTAACAATCCTGCATTTCTACATATTTCCCAACTAAACCAATGTTTACCGTTTGTTTTGGACTTTTTAATCTTTTTAAGAAAGTATTCCAGTTTTTAAGATCCGGAGATGCTTTTTTAGGAAGATCTAATTTCTTTAAAGCCACAACATCTAATCCTTCTTCAAGCATTAAATTTGGAACTTCATATATCGTAGAAGCGTCAATTGACTGAATAACGGCTTCTTTTTTAACATTACAGAATAAAGCTAATTTCTGGCGTAATTCCTGAGACAATTCGTGCTCAGTTCTACACACTAAAATATCGGCTTTAATACCGCTTTCCATTAACGTTTTAACAGAGTGCTGTGTTGGTTTTGTTTTTAACTCTCCCGCTGCAGCCAAATAAGGAACCAATGTTAAATGAATAACAATTCCGTTATTTTCACCTAACTCCCAAACTAACTGACGAACAGATTCAATATAAGGTAAAGATTCAATATCACCAACAGTACCTCCAATTTCAGTAATAACAATATCATAATCACCTGATTTACCAAGTAATTGCATTCTGTCTTTGATCTCGTTTGTAATATGAGGAACAACCTGAACCGTTTTTCCTAAAAACTCCCCTCTTCTTTCTTTCTCAATAACCGAAAGATAGACTCTTCCTGTAGTAACGTTATTAGCCTGAGAAGTAGGAACGTTTAAGAAACGCTCATAATGCCCTAAATCCAAATCTGTTTCTGCACCATCATCTGTCACGTAACATTCTCCGTGCTCATACGGGTTTAATGTCCCCGGATCAACGTTAATATACGGATCAAATTTCTGAATAGTCGTGCGGTATCCTCTTCCTTGTAACAATTTTGCCAAAGATGCCGCGATAATCCCTTTTCCTAATGAAGAGGTCACACCTCCTGTAACAAAAATATATTTTGTTTGATTCATTCTGTTGTTGTTTGTAAGTAGTTGTGTAAAAAACTTGGCAAAAGTACAAATTTAATTAGACAATTTCTCTATTCAGGAATGAGATAATTTTTCAAATTTTCAGACTTCTTCCAATTTAAATGCAGGTTTTAAATTCTATCTGTATAAAATGAAAGTTTTTTAGGTTTTTTATTAAAAATCCGCAGCTTATAATTTACAAACCTAATAATTTTAAAATCTGTTTTTAAAATTTCAACTTCACTTTAACAATTAATTCAACAGGTTTAATTTCTGCTGTTCTGCGTTATGAGAACTTATTTTACAACATCAAAATCCATATATCAGATTGTAAAATGAAAAGAGAAAGAAAGCAGCGCTTAACACAATATCAAGTTTCAATATTATTTTAAAATTTGAAATTTGAATGATTTTATTGATTATCAAACGGGCAGAAAACTGAAGAAGAAAAAATAAAAAAATCTTTATACTGTAAGGATTTAATATTAAAGCCTGCTGAAAATTAAAAAGGAGAATCTGCGAAAAAGCGCGCGTGAGCCCACGGCTTTTACAGTACTGCAGAGGCATTCCTTCGCAGGCTGATCGAAATCCAAAATTTAAGAAAATCGAGAAGTAACAATAAATAAAAATTCCAACAATTATTATCGCAAAAATAAAATTGATTTTTTTATACGAACCAATGTTGTATGAATCTTCTAATCCCAAGATGCTAAAATTCCAAAACCTAATAATAAAAACATATTAATCGCAATAAAAATTGACGCAATAATACCCAATATCAAACCCGCTATTGCCAAGCCTTTAGGCGAATTATTCTTCTTTGCTTTTGACAAACCAATAACAGCAAAAATCAGGGCCGGCAAATCTAAAATTAATGCAAAAAACCCAACGCAGGGAATAATTGAAAAAAGAACTGCTACTATCCCAAATACCAATGATGCTACTCCCCAGCTCAGCCCTTCATTTGAAGAATCTGTTTTATTATTCATTTAGATTTTAATTGTTAGTTTAGAGAATATATACCCTTACTGGGTTAAATTTTCTGATGCTAAACTAAGACTTTTTTTAAGGTTTAGGATACTGCTTTTTAATATTTCTGATCAACTCTTCTAATCCATTCAGTTTCAATTCATAAATAAGCTGTAGCTGTTGCCCTAGTTCTCCTTTTGGAAAACCTTTGTTATGATACCAAACGACATAATACTCCGGAAGATCAATTAAATATCGTCCTTCGTATTTTCCGAAAGGCATTTTGGTGTGGGCTAATTTTATGAGTTGTTTTTTATCCTGATCCATTTTTTTTGAGAAGAAAGAAGCAAGATGAAAAACTTAATAGATTTTCTCGCTTACTTTGATTGCATGCAAAACTATTACTTATTTTTCTTTTTGACACAGATTAAAAGTATTCTCAAAGATTAAAAAATTAGAATCCCAGTATCTCAGCAACTTAGATTCTAATAAAAAAAAGAAGCAGGAAAAAGAATAGATCTTTCATCCTGCTTCAATTATATATTAATTTTTCAGTCGCAGTTTATAGTTAAGTCAGCACACTGAGCACTAAAAATTGAACACTGCAAATTGAGACTAATAATGCCATCTTACAAATGCTTCCATAGCCGCATAAGTCGCCAAACCTAATTGGTGGTACAATTCTGCTGTTTCGCGGTTTCTATCTTCTGCTCTCTGCCAGAATTCTCTTGAATCGGTTCCCTGGAAAACCACTCCGTCTTTTTGTGACTGGTGTTTGAAGATTCCGTGACGTTTTTGTAAAACCTGATCCGGGCTCATTGGCACTGCCATTTCCACTTCATCAATTCCCCATTCCTGCCATGCACCACGGTATAACCATAACCAGCAGTCGTTCATGAATTCTTTTGGTTTCAGATTTTTAACTGCTTCAAAAATAGCATCCAGACATACTTTATGCGTTCCGTGCGGATCGGCTAAATCTCCTGCAGCGTAAATTTGGTGCGGTTTAATTTTTTCGATCAAATCCATTGTCAGCTGAATATCTTCAGGACCGATTGGTTTTTTCTCAATTGTTCCCGTTTCATAAAAAGGCAGTTCCATAAAATGAATCTGATTATCCGGCAGACCCACAAAATGACTTGTTGCTCTTGCCTCACCTTTTCTGATTAGTCCTTTTATATAACGAACTTCCGGAATATCAATTTCGCTGTTCTTTTTATTCACTAAAAAGGTCTGTGCTTTTTGGTAAATCGTATCAGCTTCTTCACTTTTGATGCCGAATTTTTCATTGTAATCAATCACAAATCTTGCAAAACGAAGTGCTTCATCATCGGCTACAGCAATGTTTCCTGAAGTCTGATACGCCACGTGCACTTCATGCCCCTGCTCCTGCAGACGCATGAATGTTCCTCCCATACTGATAATATCATCATCTGGATGCGGACTAAAAAGCAATACGCGTTTTTTAGCCGGTTCTGCTCTTTCCGGACGATTTGTATCATCCGCATTTGGTTTTCCGCCCGGCCAGCCCGTAATTGTATTTTGAAGTTTATTGAATATTTTGATATTGATATCGTAAGCAGGACCTGAATCTGCCAATAAATCGCTCATTCCGTTTTCGATGTAATCGGCATCGGTAAGCATTAAAATTGGTTTTTTAAGATCTAATGCCAAACCTAAAACGGCTTTTCTTGTCAGTTTATCTGTCCAGACAATTTTCTCTACCAACCACGGTTTGTTAATTCTGGTTAGTTTTGAAGATGCTTCTTTATCTAAAATAAAAACAGCATTATCGTGTTCCTGCAAAAAAGAAGCAGGAACTCTGTTTGTTACTTCATCTTCAACTGATCGTTTTACGATACTTGCTTTTCCTTCTCCCCAAGCCAATAAAATTACTCTTTTGGCTTCCATGATTTTTTTAACTCCAAGCGTGATCGCAGTTCTTGGTGTATTGTTTAATCCGTAGAAATCTTTGCTTGCCGCCACTCTCGTGATATGATCTAAAGCAACCAATCTTGTTTTTGAGTTTTGAAGCGAACCAGACTCATTAAAACCAATATGTCCGTTTCCTCCAATTCCCAGAATCTGAAGATCGATACCGCCCAAAGCTTCAATTTTAGCTTCATAATCATGACAGTAATCTGCGATTTGTTCTTTTGTTAAAAGCCCGTCAGGAACATGGTAGTTTTCCGGTAAAATATCAACGTGATCAAACAAAAGTTCTTTCATAAAGCGAACGTAACTGTTGATTGAATTGGGTTCCATCGGATAATATTCATCCAGATTAAAACTGATTACATTCTTAAAACTCAAACCTTCTTCTTTATGCAGACGCACTAGTTCAGCATACAATCCTTTTGGAGAAGAACCAGTTGCCAAACCTAAAATACAAGGTTTGTTCTCTTTTTGTTTTGACTGAATTAAAGCCGCGATTTCCTGAGCAACTGATTTTGACGCTTCGGTTGAATTTTCAAAAACAACAGTATTGATGTTTTCGAAGCGTTTTTCAAAACCTGTGGCTTTGTCTATTTTACTTTTTAACATGATATAGTTTTTTATTCTTTTAGATAATGTTGTTTATACTATAAAGATAAACCTTTATAACTTAAACAAATTTAATTTACTGATTTTAAACAAAATGAGAGTTCTATTTTAAAAAAAGAATCTCAAAAACATCAAAGTGAATCTCGTCTTCATTTCGATGAATTGCGTTAATTTTGCATTTAATTGCATATTTTTTGCAAAACAAAGGTAATGAATTAGATATTCAGTTATCTAAATGAATATGAATATTTTGTTATTTTTTAACGTCTGACAGCAAAATTTGTGCATTTACGCCAGTTCTGAAAGAATTATTCCCTATAAACAATTCGGTTTAAGATTTCTGATTCTACTTTTTCAGTAAAACGTTCTAATCCCATTTTAAACATTTCATTATCAGAGGGCAGATTTGAAGGAATATTATCCAGTAAACGCAGATACCGTTCCTCAACTGCTCTTATATCGCCATCCTGAATTGCAAATGAATAATCGTATATAGCAGGAACTTCAAGCAGAGCAGTGTTTGTTTTCTTAGAAAAATTATCAGTTGCTTTTACGCTTCCTTTTATATATGCTTCTTTATGCAGATCTACGATTTCGAGTCTGCTTTTTATAATCCTTCTTCTATCATGGGTGAGAATTTCTTTTTCTTTATCAAAAATTGTTCTTTGCAAATCGCCTTTACTGATAGTAAGTTCTTCAACATTTACGATAAAATTAAAGTCATATTTTCCTTTATTGTCCTTTCCTATTGTAATCCATCTGCCTAATTTCAAATTATCTGGAATCGTTTTTTCTATTCCTTTATAACTCTTCAAAGAATTAGTAACCTGAACCGAAATGTAATTCTGACCTTTTTTATACGCTTCATCCTTAAGTTTTATAATTTCGGCTCTTTTATATGCATTATCAAAATCCTGCAGCATGACATATATATCATACGCTTCTCTGTAACTGTTTTTTTCATCACGAGATACTGAATTTGTTAATCCGGAAGTACGGCTGTTTGCTGCTCTGTATAAAAAATCGCTGTAATTATTCTTTGTCTGCAAAATAAGCTCTGAATATTCTTTTACAGGAAAAACAAGTTCTTTATTATTAAAGTATAAAGGTGTAATATCCTGAAGCTGTTTTTGCAGATAATTGTAATTCTCTTCTAAACGCAGACTTCTTTTATATGTATCTTTTAATGCATTGTTTTCAAGATTTAAACGGCTGTAATCTTCTTTGTTTTGTGTTTTCAGCGAATATTTTAATGCGGTTTCCTCTTCTTCCAGATATTTATTATATGCGTTTTCAATTATTGAGAGTGCTACATTTCTTTTTTCACCCGATGGATTGTTTTTTAAAACCGTAACCGAATTATTAAAGGCATTAAAATAGTTTTTAGAAGTATAATCCCAGGAAATACTGTTAGGTTTAAGCGGTTCTTTACTCTTTTGGCCTGAACAGCCTGAAAATAGTATACTCAATGCAGCAAAAAAAGCAATCTCTCTCATGTCTTATCATCTTTTTATTAAAAATGCAAGATATAGAGAAAACATTAATTAAAAGAAAAATCTTACTTTTAAAATTTATTTTTCATTAGCAAATAAAAAAGCCATCAAATTATTGATGGCTTCTGTTTATATAAAGTATGTTATTTTAGTTCCAGTTAAAAGTAACATTCTTTTCTATTTCTGAACTTAAGCTTAAAAATACCGGACAGGTCATTGCGGCACGTTCCAGAATAGTTTTGCTTTTTTGATCGGCATTGCTTTTCATATCAAAAACAATTTCGATTGCTCCAATACGTCTTGGCTCTGCGTTCATGATTTTAGTAACTTCCGCAGTCGAATCTACTAAATCAACATTTAAATCGCGGGCTTTAATTCCCATAATAGTCATCATACAGCTTGCAAGAGCATTTGCTACAGTATCTGTTGGAGAAAAAGCCTCTCCTTTTCCGTTATTATCTAAAGGTGCATCAGAAATGATTTCACTTCCTGACTGTACATGAATTGATTTCGTTCTTAAATCGCCTAAATAGGTTACTTTTGATGTCATTAGTTTGCTTCTTTTAAAGTTAAATCTGTATCGTAGTATAAAATGTAGACACCTTTATTAGCGTGTCCGCCATCTTCTTTTTTATAATATTGAAATTTGTTATCAACCTGCTGAGTCGTCATTAAATCTGCCGTTTCCGGGAATGTTTTACCCTGAACCAAACGCATCATCGTGTCAAAAGTTACATCAAACCCTCTTGTTGCGTATGTATTAGGATAGGTTTTGTTTTTTAATTTGTATTCTTTTTTAAAGATCGCTGCTGATTGTTCATCGCTGTCACGAGTAACAGACGGGTACATCAGTTTTAATTTCACAAGGTTTTCATAGCTGATTTCGTCTGTGTCCAGTGTACTGTTTGGTTCTAAAATCACCAATTGTACCTGACAGGTTTTCTGAGCATCAATTAAGGCCTTAATAACGGCTTTAATCATTGCCGTGTTTCCTGTTTCCATTACCACATAATTCATTCGGCTTGGCAGTAACAGGCCTTTTAAGTTTGCAGCATCAAGAGCTCCGGTTTCGGTCAAAGCAGCAAAAACAACACCTCTTTGATTTTGTTTAATATAATTGATTACCGATTCTTTTTTCTTGTCAACAACGGCAACAATATTTCCGTTTTTAGCTCTCATATAATCAAACATAGCACTGCGAACCACCTCGCTCGAAGGTATAGTCTGATATAAATTATCGATTGGATTTGCATCATCTTTTGACAATGGCGAGATAACAGGAACATTATACATACGAAGCGTATTGGCAGCAGATTCTGCATTGCTCTGATAAAATGGTCCTACGATGGCATCTGCATCCTGAAGTTTATTTTGTGCAATTAAAGTCGAAATTCCAGATGTTGTTTTGGTTTCCTGCGAATCGTAAATAGCCACATCAAGCGGTAATTTTAACGTTTTAGCAGAGTCAATTGCCATCATAGCTCCTGAATAAAAATCAAGTGTCATGTTTAAAAACTTATCTGTTTTTAAGCGTGCCGCCATTCCTGTTGTATCGCTCTGCAGTTTCGCTAAGTTAAAAGGAAGAAGTAAAACTACTTTTTTGCGTTCGTTGATGCCTCTTTTCTTAGTCAGTTCCACAATTTCAGGATCTATTGAAACCGTTTCTGATTTCACTTTGTCCACAATTTTAATACCGCTGCCTCCGGTGTTTTCTACCGGTCTTTCAGTTTGTTTTGCTGTCGTCGTATCAGCCGGCTGCTGTGCAATAATTGGTGCCGGAGCCACGTAACCAGCCGGAACTTTTAAAACCATTCCTTCTTTTACACCTTCCGAAAGCGAAGGATTTAGTGCAATTAACTCATCCTGAGACAAATGAAAAACTCTTCCTAAACTGTAAAAAGTCTCTTTTGGCTTTACCTGATATTCCATATAAGAAACTGCTTTTTTAGAAGTTTCGGCAGGTTTTTTATTTTCTTCCGGTTTAGAAACTGTTGCAGTCTCTGTTTTAGGAGCTATTCCTTTAATAGTTACTTTATAACCAACCGGCAGGCTTGAAACGATTTCAGGATTTCTTTTTTCTAAATCTTCGATAGTTGTATTGTATTGTTTTGCAATAGAATACTTTGTTTCTTTTGGCTGTACTTCATGAAAAACATATTTTTCAGGTCCTTTTTCTTTTGCTTTTTTATCGGCAGCGACAGCCGTTTTTGGAGCAGATCCTTTTGCCGGAATTACCAGTTTCTGACCTATCTGTACGCCTGTTTTTTCAAGGAACGGATTTGCCGCTTTTAAAGCTTCATCCGAGATTCCGTATTTTTTTTCAATGCTGTAAAACGTTTCTTTTGGCTGTACTTCATGAATAATTTCTTTTGAACTGCCGGTTGATTTTACCGCAGCGGTTTCTGCTTTTTCTACACTTTTACTGCCTCCGGTTGGAATCAGTAAAACAGTATTTGGTGTTATTCCTTTTCTTGCATCCGGATTTAATTCGTAAATATCATAAGGGGTAACTTTGAATTTTTGAGCAATCTGATTGACTGTTTCACCGCTTGAAACAGTATATTTTACTACTTTTCCCTGTGAAAAAGCAGAAACAGTTACAAAAAAAACAAAGAATAATAATGTCGAAAAATATTTCATAATAGGACTTAAAACAATTTAATTTCTAATTTAATTCACAAGATTTTAATTTCTTTATACAAGATTCGCGCCATTTGCAGGATCTTCGAAATATTATCTAAGATCGACCTCTAACTTAGCAATAATTACATTCTTATATAACTCATCTTCTTCTTTTTTCTTGCATTTGTACAAAAGTTCTTCCGTGTTTTGGAATTTATCTGAGTAAACATAATACGAAAGACTGTTTACATTAAAAAAGAAGCCGGCATTAAAATCGCCAGAATCAATAAGTTTCATAATTAGCTTATCTCTTACATCTGCGTCTGTAAATATACCTAAAACTAAATAATAGCCATTAGAAACTTCTTTAAGATTATCATAAACTTCAATCTTTATGTTTTTTTCGTTTTTGAATGGATTTTCCCTGAGCTGGCGCCTCATTTCTTCTACAGAAATTGTCTCTTCTGTTTCGACAGAATTTGATTTATTCTGATTTTTCTTCGCCTCATCCTGATATTTTTTCAGTTTTACAAAAGCCAGCTTATCATCAAATTTTCGGGCTTCCATACTATAATAAGATGCTTTGCTGATGTGCCGTTTTACCTCTATTTGTTTTTGAGTATCCAGTGAATCAATTTTTGCAATTAAAAGCTGGTTCTGCTCGTCGCCTTTCTCCTGTTCGATTTTGTAACGTTTTATTTCATCTAAAGAAAGACGCTGCTGTAATGATGTAACGTTGTTATTCTTTTCGCTTTCGCGGATTTTCTTTTTGTATTCCTGATTTTCTTCTACAGCAATTTTCTCTACTTTATTCATTAAACCGGCATAAGCTTTTCTGTTTTCAGCCAGTTCTTTTTTTAACTGCGAAGATAATTCACTGGTTTTTCCGATGCTTTCATACGATTGTTTCTCCAGACGTTTTGATTCATCAATATTCAGAATATCCATTCGCTTTAATTCTTTCAGATCATTGTTCATACTGTATACCAGCGAATCCAGTTTTGCCATTAAAACGTCCTGAACATTTTTATTGGCTTCTAAAACCAGTCGGAGTTTTTCAACCGAATTTTCTCTGGAACCGTTCATATCATTCAGATTCACTTTAAGATCATTTATTTTAATAATCTTCTGATTCATTTCTTTCTGAACAACAAGCCTGTCCTTCAAATCTTCTAATTCAACTGTTTTGGCTTTTGTTTTTTCAACGACAACTTGTTTTTCGGCAAGAGCCAGCATTAATTCTTCGCTTTCATTTGCCGGTTTAATTCCGTTTATATTGATCGCCAGTTTATTCCCTACAATTAATCCGTTTACAATTTCAGGGTTTTGAGATTCTAACTGATCAATCGAAATACCGTATTTTTTAGCAATAGAAAATTTGGTTTCTTTGGGTTCAACTATATGAAAAACAGTTTCCTGATTGATTACCCTCACGCGTCCGTCAACCGTTTTTCGTTTATTTGGAATTGCGATGTTCTGACCAATCTGAAGCCCGTTTTGCAATATATTTTTATTGATATCTTCTAAATCCTTAACCGAAACATTGTATTGTCTGGCAATGCTGAACAACGATTCTTTGGCCACAACCTGATGGGTAACTTTTGAAGTGCTTACAATCTCTGTTTTTGAATTTTCCGTGCTTTGCGGAATAGTTATTTTTTGTCCGGCCTGTAATCCGTTTGACAGAAGTTCTTTGTTTGCTTCCAGAATGGCTTCCTGAGAAACCTTATATTGTTTTGAAAGCGCATAAAGTGTTTCCTTTTCTGCAACAATATGAACAATCTGGTTTTGATTTTTTTCTGAAGAATGAACCGGAATCCTGATAATTTGATTGTCTTTGATTCCGTTTTGAGATTCGGGATTCAATTTGTAAATCTCATCTACAGAAACCTTATATTTTTGGGCAATAAAATAAGCGGTTTCTCCTTTTTGAATTTTATGTTCAATAATTGAATCTTGTGCTTTTACTTTGTTAAAAAACAAAATAAAGACAAGAGAAATCTGTAAAAGTTCTCTCATAAATAGTAGGTTATAAAAAAATTAAGGCCTTACAAATGTAAGACCTTAATTTTAAATTATGCTGCTATTCCCACTCAATTGTTGCCGGTGGTTTTGAACTAATATCGTAAACAACACGGTTCACGCCTTTTACCTTATTGATAATATCGTTTGATACTTTCATTAAGAAATCATACGGTAAGTGAACCCAGTCTGCAGTCATACCATCTGTCGATTCTACTGCTCTAAGCGCTACGACCTTTTCGTACGTACGCTCGTCGCCCATAACCCCAACACTGTTTACAGGAAGTAAAATTGCTCCTGCCTGCCAAACTTTATCGTATAATCCCCATGATTTTAATCCTTCGATAAAAACAGAATCAACATCTTGTAAAATCTGGACTTTCTCCGGAGTAATATCTCCTAAAATTCTGATTGATAATCCTGGTCCCGGGAAAGGGTGTCTTCCTAATAATTCAGGATCTATTCCTAATGTAGCTCCTACTCGTCTTACTTCGTCTTTGAAAAGCATTCTAAGAGGTTCTACAATTTTTAATTTCATATAATCCGGCAGTCCGCCCACATTGTGATGCGATTTAATCGTAGCCGATGGTCCTTTTACCGAAACCGATTCGATTACGTCAGGATAAATAGTTCCCTGAGCCAGCCATTTTACGTCTTCTAATAAATGTGATTCATCGTCGAAAACTTCAATAAATACACGTCCTATTGTTTTACGTTTGGTTTCAGGATCACTGATTCCGGCCAATTCAGAAAGAAAACGATCTCCGGCATCCACACCTTTCACGTTTAATCCCATTCCTTTATACTGATCTAATACATTTTGAAATTCGTTTTTACGAAGTAATCCGTTATTAACGAAAATACAGTATAGATTTTGTCCGATTGCTTTGTTTAATAAAACTGCCGCTACAGTAGAATCTACTCCTCCTGATAAACCAAGAACCACTTTGTCGTTTCCTAATTTTTCTTTTAATTCTTCCACCATTTCTTCTACGAAAGCATTTGGTGTAAAATTTTGAGGAACTTCGGCAATTTTAACTAAGAAATTCTCCAGCATTTTTGATCCGTCTGTTGAATGAAAAACTTCCGGATGGTATTGAATTGCATAAGTAGTTTCGCCTTCAATTTTATAAGCAGCAAATTCTACGTCATGTGTACTTGCTAATTTTACAGCATTCGTTGGAAGCGCTTTGATACTATCGCTGTGGCTCATCCAAACCTGGCTGTTTTCTGAAACACCGTCAAAGAACGTTTCATTATCTTTTATATAAGACAGATTTGCTCTACCGTATTCTCTTGTGTTTGATGCTGCTACTTCTCCTCCGCTGAAATGCGCTAAATACTGCGCTCCGTAACAAACGGCAAGCATTGGAAGTTTTCCTCTGATTTGAGATAAATCAGGGTGCGGTGCATCTTCTGCACGAACAGAAAACGGGCTTCCGCCTAAAATTACTGCTTTGTAAGCTGATAAATCACTAGGAAAGTGATTGTAAGGAAAAATTTCGCAGAATATATTTAATTCGCGAACTCTACGCGCAATAAGCTGAGTATATTGCGATCCGAAATCTAAAATAAGTACGTTGTGTTGCATGCGCAAAAATACTTTTTAAATTCGAAATTGAAAAATCGGAACAATGAAAAAATAAATATTTTTTTTCATTGTTCCGATTTTTTAGTACCAAAGAGACAAAGCTACAGAGGTTCAAAGATTTAATCTTCCTAAACATATCTTACTTCCTTTGTCACTTTGTGCCTTTGTTACTTTGAAACTTCAAAGAAAAATCCTTCCTCAAAAAAATTTCGTATCTACCCAAAAACCGTATTTATGAAATCAAAATGTATTGCCCTAACCCTTTTATTATCTCTGGTCTTAACTTCTTGTAATGCTGTTGATGATTTATTAAGTTTTAGTATTTCAAACGAAACTTCGATTAAAATTAAAAGTACTTCGCCTATTAATCTGCCTTCGGAAATTATTACTCCGGATGTTACAACCAATTCTTCTGCCGAATTTAAAAACAACAAAACAAAAGCGAGTCTGGTAAAAGACGTCAAAATCAGATCACTTCAATTGTCAGTCACTGATCCTTCTGATAAAACTTTTACATTTTTAAAATCGATACATTTATATATTTCAACAAACGATTCTAACGAAATAGAATTAGCTTATCAGGACAACATCAATTCATCTTCGAACATGATTAATTTAATTTGTACCGATAAAAGACTGGATGAATATATTAAAGCAGACAGTTATAAAATAAGAACACAGGTTACTTTAAAAGAAACACTGACCAAAGATGTAACAGTAAAAGCAAATATGAAATTCAGGGTTACTGCGGATCCGTTTTAGTCTGAGATCCTGAGTTTTCTTAAAAGCAGCAAATTAAAAAAGGTTCAGAGGCAAGTATAAAAAACTTTGCAACTCTGAACCTTTGTTACTTTATATCTAAAAAAAATTACTCTTTCGTCACAATAATCGAAGCCTTAAAACCTGCAGCCAGATTATTCCAGTAATCATTGGTAATTAATACTCCTTTATCGTCATAAACCTGGATTTCGGCTGTGTTTCCGCCTAAAGTTCCAATATTCAATGCTTCAAAATCCAGTTTATTAAAGCCATTTGAAAGATTTATCTGAACTTGTTTAAAACTTGCATCCAAAAGAATTTGGTCGCGTATAACTTTATCATTATTAGAAACTCGTACCAAATCGCCGTCAATCGCACCAAAATCACGAAATTTTACAACAAAAAATTCTGCTTTGGTTCTAAAATCTCCTAATGAAATATTCTCTTTTATCAAAGTACCGCGTCCTTCACGTAAACCTTCTTCTCGTAAAGCTTTATCCAGATCTTTCTCCATTTTAGCCACATAACGATCACCCGGATTGGCAAAATCATTCTGCTGGTACATGGAGAATTTACTTTTCTCCTCGCCTATCTGAAACTGAGATTTAGGCGTTATGCTGGTATTATCAAAAACATTCGGGGTTTTTATGCCCGGAATATCAGCGGTTGCCGCCTGCGGATCTTTAACAGGCGTTGGAATCTTTTTTTGTTTTCCGCTAAACTTAGGTGCAGCAATAGGCTTGTATTTGCTTCCAAATTCAGTCTGCGCTGAAAGTGTTACAGCTGTAAAAAATAGTATGAATAATAAAATCTGCTTCATTTAAATGGGATTAATTGAGTCGGCTTCAATTGATAGAACTTAACCGCAGCTTCACAAAAATAACATAAATAAGTTTGGCCCGGCGACTTTAAGACTATTATAACAATATATTATAGTAATTTTTGGAATCAAAAAACCTGCCAAAAATGCCGGGATTAAATTTCAATGTTCAAAATTCCAAATTCCCAGCTTGCTGCATCGTTTCGTTATTTTTTATTTAATAAAGAATACATCATTTTGATTATTAGCCGCTTATTCTTAACTTCAATACCTCAATTTATTTTATCTAAAACTCAGAAAAGATGGATTATATCGATTATTACAAAGTATTAGATGTTACTAAATCTGCCACGGAAGCCGAAATAAAAAAAGCATATCGAAAACTGGCCCGAAAATATCATCCTGATTTAAATCCGAATGATAAAGAAGCAGAAAAAAAATTCAAGGAAATCAACGAAGCAAACGAAGTTTTAAGCAATCCGGATAACCGAAAAAAATACGATAAGTACGGAAAAGACTGGAAACATGCCGACGAATTTGAAAAAGCAGGTTACAACCCAAATCAAAAGCAACAGTATTCCAGACAGCAAAGCAATCAGGATTTTTCTGGTTTTGGTGGTGATTTTTCAGAAAGCGATTTCTCGGATTTCTTTAATTCGATGTACGGATCGGCAGGAAGAAGCAGTCGGGCGCAGTCTAAATATCGAGGCCAGGATTTCAATGCCGAGCTGCAATTGGATCTTTCTTCGGCTTATACAACCCACAAACAGAGCTTAACCGTAAACGGAAAAAATATTAGAATCACGATTCCGGCCGGAGTAGAAAACGGTCAGGTTATTAAAATCCCCGGACATGGCGGTGCGGGCGTTAACGGAGGTCCAAACGGCGATTTATACATTACGTTTTTAATCGATAATAATTCTGATTTTAAACGCGAAGGCAATAATTTATATTCAAATGCAGATCTGGATCTTTACACAGCTATTTTAGGAGGCGAAATCAGCATTAAAACTTTTGACGGAAAAGTAAAAATTAAAGTTCCTGCCGAAACCCAGACGGGTACAAAAGTAAAATTGAAAGGAAAAGGATTTCCGGTCTATAAAAAAGAGAATGAGTTTGGGGATTTGTATATAACGTACAATCTTAAAATCCCAACAAAATTGTCTGAAAAAGAAAAAGAATTGTTTGCAGAATTATCTAAACTTAGAAATCATGAGCAGTAAAAATTTAATCCAAATAAAACAATTTTGTCTGTATCACGAAATTGAAAATACGTTTATAAAAGACCTTAATAATTACGGTTTAATAGAAATTATTATCGAAGAAAATGACGAATATCTGCAGTCGGAACAACTGCCTTCTATCGAAAAAATGATGCGGATGCATTACGACCTTAATATTAATCTTGAAGGTATTGATGCGATTTATCATCTTCTGAATAAAATCGAAGTTTTGCAGCAGCATTTGACCAATACTCAAAACAAACTCCGAATTTACGAGGAAAACCAAAGTGTGTAATTTCGATTTAAAATATCACAAAAAAGAAAGATTTTCGAAGTGATTTCAACCTGTTATAATTCTTTTTGCCAGGCTTATTTCATAAATTGCAGCGCATTACTTAACCTGAATTTGTTTTTAAAAACCTAAAGAAACAATTTCGAAAAACTTATAAAATGAAAAGAGAAAACATCCTGACAGGTTCACCGTGGGAAGATAAAATGGGATATTGCCGTGCTGTAAGAATTGGCAATATTATCGAAGTTTCTGGAACTGTTGCCATCGTTGACGGCGAGAAAGTAAAAGCCGATGATGCCTATGCACAGACCTACAATATTATTGAGCGCGTTGAAAAAGTTTTAGAAGATTTAAACGTGGGAATTAAAGATGTTATCAGAACGAGAATTTTCACAACAGATGTTTCGACTTTTGAAGAAGTAGCCAGAGCACATTCGGCTTTTTTTAAAGATGTAAAACCTACAACGGGTTTTTATGAAATCAGCAAATTAGTTGCTCCGGAGTATTTAGTTGAAATTGAATTTACAGCTGTTGTTCAATAGATATTTTTTCGCAGCGAATTCACGAATTATTTTATTCTTTTCTAAAAAGATTCTAATTCTTTAAATTTGTGAATTCGCGGCAAAAAAAGCCTCATAAATTTAATGACTTCCCAAAATACAAAACAATTCCTGCTTTCCATTCCTAAATGGATTCTTATCTGTGCCTTAATCGGGATTTTCTCCGGATCTGCTTCTGCTTTTTTCTTAGTTGCGTTAGAATGGGTTACGCAATTCAGAATGCAGTACGACTGGATTATCTGGCTTTTGCCTCTAGGCGGATTTTTGGTTGGTTTAAGTTATTATTACTGGGGAGAATCTGTTGCAAAGGGGAATAATCTTTTACTCGAAGAATATGAAAATCCCAAAAAAGTAATTCCGTTCAAAATGGCCCCTCTGGTTCTTTTAGGAACTTTACTTACACATTTGTTTGGAGGTTCTGCGGGACGCGAGGGAACAGCAGTTCAAATGGGAGGCGCAATCTCTGATCAATTTACTAAAATTTTCAAACTTAACAATTCAGAACGAAAAACCCTGATCATTCTGGGAATCAGTGCCGGTTTTGCATCGGTTTTTGGAACTCCTCTCGCTGGTGCCGTCTTTGCTTTGGAAGTTTTGTACTTCAGTAAAATTAATCTAAAAAGCATCATACTTTCTTTTCTTACTGCGTACGCAGCTTATTTCACAGTAGAGTTTTGGGAAATAAAACACACACATTACAGCATTCCTGTTATCCCTGAGTTAAGCATAAACAATGTATTCTTCACTATAATCCTGGGCCTTTTATCCGGTTTTGCGGCTTTATTATTTTCGAGAAGTACCCATTTTTGGGGATCCTTATTTTCAAAAAACATAAAATACCCGCCACTTCGTCCGGTTATTGGCGGCGTTGTTTTAGCCATTGCTATTGCAGGATTAGGATTTACCAAATTCTCAGGACTTGGTGTTCCGGTAATTGTAGATGCTTTTTCAACTCCAAACGAATGGTACGATTTCCTGCTTAAAATTTTATTTACCGGATTTACTTTAGGAGCCGGCTTTAAAGGCGGCGAAGTCACCCCGTTATTCTTTGTCGGAGCCACTTTAGGAAGTGCGTTATCCGTTTTTATTCCGATGCCCATTGCACTTCTGGCCGGAATAGGATTCGTTGCCGTTTTCTCCGGTGCTACCCACACCCCCATCGCCTGCACGATTATGGGAATGGAATTATTCGGATTCGCTCCCGGAATATTCATTGCGATTGGATGTTTAGCCGCCTATTTTTCATCCGGCTCTGTTGGTATTTATAAATCACAGATTGTTAAAGGCCCTAAATATAAGTTGTATCAAAAGTTCTTATAATTAAATTCCAATATTAAAATCCTAAATTCTAATACACCGCTACTACAGATTTTAACTATTTAAAACAAAAAACTCGTGTAAATACGGGTCTTCGCGATAGCGAATCAGTTTAACCTGAGTCTAATTGTACAGCTAATTTGATAAAATTTAAATATCAAACCCCATAACTGAGACTGAACAGCTCACAATAAAAATATTTTCAGCATTACATTAAAAAAATGTAAATTCGCACACTATGAAAATACAAGATATTCAGGCGATACAATTATTGCTTGCTGCACCCAAGAAAATTGTAATAATTCCGCATAGAGGACCAGATGGTGACGCTATGGGTTCTACTCTGGCTCTATACCATTTTTTATTAAAAAACAATCATCAGCCAACTGTCATTGCTCCAAATGATTTTCCTGATTTTCTGGCCTGGCTTCCGGGTTCTGAAACAGTTAAGATATTTGAAAGAGACACAGAAAACTGCACCAAAATATTAGAGGAAGCCGAGATTATTTTTACACTTGATTTCAATGCATTTCATCGTACAGGCGAAATGGAGCATACTTTAGTAAAACTTACCGCTCCGTTTATCATGATCGACCATCATGAAAAACCACACGATTATGCTGCGTATACGTATTCAGATACTTCATACGGATCAACTTGCGAAATGGTTTACAACTTTATCACCTTTTTGAACAAAAAAGAAGATATCGATAAAACCATTGCTACTTGTATTTACACGGGAATCTTAACCGATTCAGGTTCGTTTCGTTTTCCGGGAACTACCGGAAATACCCACCGAATTATTGCCGAATTAATTGATTTGGGAGTTGAGAATACACAGATTCCGGTTTTATTATACGACAACAGTTCCTTCAGCCGTTTACAGCTTTTAGGTCGCGGACTTCAAAACATGAAAATTTTTGAAGAGCACAAAACCTCATATACAACCCTGACACAGGAAGAACTTGATTCATTTAATTATGTAAAAGGAGATACCGAGGGAATTGTAAATTACGGTTTAAGCATTCGCGGCATTGTATTTACTGCTATCTTTATCGAAAATAAAGACGAGAAAATAATTAAGATTTCTTTCCGTTCTCAAGGAGGATTTGATGTGAATCAGTTTGCAAGAGACCATTTCAACGGAGGCGGGCACATGAATGCCGCTGGAGGAAGATCTGAAACCACAATGGAAGAAACCGTGAAAAAGTTTGAAGATTTAGTAACTAAATTAAAATTATAGTCCCAATATGAACTACCTGAAACTTAGCATTTACTCACTGCTTTTTGCAATTGTATTGGCTGGCTGCAAGCACCATGAAGAAGCGCGAAGACCTATTTCGAGAGCGTCGGGTTCTTTTATGAAAAAATCGGCGGACAGAAATAAAAAACTGGTTGCAAGCGAAGAAGATGTCATCAAAAAAATCATTAAAAACAATCCGAAAGTAAAATATTTCGCTACTAAAAAAGGGTATTGGTTTTGTTATGATGAAAAAAGCACTACCGAAACCACTGCACCAAGAAAAGGAGACATCGCCTACTTTAATTTAGAAATAAAAGATATTACAGGTAAAATCATTTATTCTGAAGCAGATCTTGGGCCTCAGACTTATTATGTAGACAAACAAGACATCATGATGGGATTACGCGACGGTATTAAATACATGAAAAAAAATGAAACCGTTACTTTCCTGTTTCCTTCACATATGGCTTATGGTTACCATGGCGATAACAAAAAAATCGGACCTAATCAATCCTTAATCTGTACGGTTACTTTACGAAATTTTGTTCCGGATCCTGCTCAAAAAAGCACTACTCCTGTTCCGGCCGTTACAGGACAAACCGCAGCAGCGGCGCAAACACCTAAACCGGCAATAGCTAAACCGGCAATAGCTAAACCGGCAGTTTCAAAACCTGTTACCCACACTAAAAAAGATACAATAAACCCATAAAAACGTTTTAAAAAATGAAGAAGATTTTTCTATTATTATTAGCCGTTAGCTCGCTTTATTCGTGTAAAGACGAACACAGTAATTTACCTGACGGTTTATATGCTGATATCGAAACTAATAAAGGACATGTCATTGTAGAATTAGATTATAAAAAAGCACCGGTAACTGTTGCCAACTTCGTAACCCTGGCAGAAGGTAAAAACGAATTTGTTACCAAAGATTACTTAAAAGGAAAACCTTTTTACAACGGATTAAAATTTCACAGAGTAATCGACCAGTTCATGATCCAGTCAGGAGATCCTGAAGGAACAGGTTCAGGAGATGCAGGATATAAATTTAAAGATGAATTTTCAGATTTAAAATTTGACAAACCAGGTTTACTGGCAATGGCTAATAATGGCCCTGCAACCAACAGCAGCCAGTTTTTCATTACACATGTTGAAACTCCCTGGTTAGATAACAAACACACAATTTTTGGTCATGTTGTAGACGAAAAAGGACAAGAAGTAGTGAATAAAGTAGTTCAGGGTGATACAATCGTTTCTGTAAACATCATCAGAAACGGTGAAGCCGCTAAAAAATTTGATGCAGCAAAAGTATTCCATGATTACTTTGCAGAAGCCGCAAAAGAAAAAAGCAAATTTGCAGGTGCTCAAAAAGAAAAGGTAGATTATTATGCTTCTTTATTGCCAAAAACTACTAAAACAACAAGCGGTTTACAATATATTATTACAGAAAAAGGAACAGGTAAAAAACCGGCTGCAGGAACACAATTGTATATTCATTATGCAGGTTTCTTAGAAGACGGAACATTATTTGATTCAAGTATCGAAGATGTAAATAAAGCATTTGGAAAATTTGACGCGCAAAGAGCAGAACAAAAAGGATATCAGCCAATTCCGTTTCAGGCAGGACGTAAAGACGGTATGATCCCCGGATTTATTGAAGGTATTGAAAAACTTTCATTTGGAGACAAAGCAGTTCTTTTTATTCCGTCTCATTTGGCTTACGGACAAACAGGTGCAGGAGGCGTTATTCCTCCAAACGCGAATATCATTTTTGAAGTTCAATTATTAGAAAAACCGTAATTATCTCAGTATAATTCATTGACTAAAATTAAAATACGATGAAATTTAAATTTCTATTTTTATTTTGTCTGGCTGTTTTAAATATCCAGGCACAAACCAAGCCGGCAGCAAAACCAGCAGCATCAAAAGCAAAAGCAGTTGCTGCAGCAGATCCTAACGACGGAATATTTGCTACAATTTCTACAACAAAAGGAGACATTGTTTTAGCATTAGAATATGTAAAAACGCCTGTTACAGTGGCTAACTTTATTTCACTTGCAGAAGGAACAAACCCTAATGTAAAAGTGGAAAAATTAAAAGGAAAACCATTTTATGACGGTTTAAAATTCCACCGTGTTATCAACGATTTCATGATTCAGGGAGGCGATCCTGATGGAAATGGTACCGGAGGCCCGGGCTATTCTTTTAGAGATGAATTTGTAGAAGAATTACGTTTTGAAAAAGGCGGTGTTCTGGCAATGGCCAATTCAGGTCCTGCAACTAACGGAAGCCAGTTCTTTATTACACACAAAGATACGCCGTGGTTAAACGGAAAACATACTATTTTTGGACATGTAGTATCCGGAATGGACAATGTAAACAAAATTGTTCAGGATGATATAATGACCAAAATTACGATCACCCGCAAAGGTGCTGCAGCAAAAAAATTCGATGCTGTAAAAGTATTAGCTGATGATGTAAAAAAACAGGAAGCCAAAAAAGAGGAAGCTAAAAAAGTGGTAAAAGCTAAAGCAGATTATTTTGCTGCAACAAAAGCAAAAGCGGTTACTACTCCAACTAACTTAAAATATGTGGTTACTAAAAAAGGAACCGGCGTAAAAGGCGCAGAAGGTTCTACGATTTATTTCCACTACGCCGGATATTTTGAAGACGGAACCCTTTTTGACAGCAGTATGGCCGAAGTCGAAAAAACATACGGAAAATACAATCCTAGCAGAGATGCTCAGGGTGGTTATAAAGCTTTCCCGTTTACTGTTGGTAAAAAAGACGGTATGATCCCGGGATTCATTGAAGCTCTGGATATGATGACAGACGGAGAAAAAGCGATTTTCTTCCTTCCATCTAACTTAGCTTACGGAGAAAAAGGTGCAGGAGGCGTTATTCCGCCAAATGCTACTTTGATTTTCGAAATCGAAACGTATCAGAATCAGCCGAAATAATCATCGTCTGAAATACATATAAGCCGTCAAAATTTAGTTTTTGACGGCTTTTTCGTTTTACTGTAATCTGCTGAATTCTTAAAATTCAACGATTTAAAAACCCGCAATACGTCACAATGATAACGTTTGCGTATATTTTCTACTAATTCCCAAATAAAATAGCGTACCTTTGCCGGCTTATTTTTTTTTAAATACACCGCATAATGTCACAAAATAACGTATTAAAAGGAGTCTTTTTAGTTGCTTTAGGAGCTACAACTTACGGAATGTTAGCTACTTTTGTAAAAATGGCATATTCTGAAGGTTATACAACCGCAGAAGTAACAACCTCACAATTTATTCTGGGCTTAATTGGTATTTTGATTATCAATGCCTTTCAAAAAGTAAAAAATAAAGAAAAAACGGTAAAAGCTTCAAAGAAAAATATTTTTAGTTTAATGCTGGCCGGAACTTCATTAGGAACAACGAGCCTGTTTTATTATCTGGCGGTTAAATATATTCCTGTTTCTATTGGTATCGTTTTATTGATGCAGACAGTCTGGATGGGTGTTTTACTTGAAATGATTCTGGAGAAAAAACTGCCTTCAAAACAAAAAGTTATAGCTGTTTTTATTGTCCTTATCGGAACTGTTCTGGCTACTAATCTTATCAATAATGATATTGTACTGGACTGGAGAGGAATTGCCTGGGGAATTCTGGCTGCGGCATCCTTTACTACTACTATGTTTACCGCTAACAGCGTGGCTACTGAAATTTCTTCTGCACAAAGAAGTTTATTCATGCTTATGGGCGGTGCCGTAATTGTGTTTACATTTGGATTTTTTACTCAGGTTACGCCTTTCAATTTTGCTATTTTCTTCAAATGGGGAATCATTCTGGCCTTATTCGGAACTATTATTCCGCCAATGCTGCTTAATCTAGGTTTTCCTCTTACCGGAATTGGTTTAGGAAGTATTGTTTCTGCCCTTGAACTCCCTGTTTCTGTAATGATGGCTTATATGCTTTTAAATGAAAAAGTTATTCTGTCGCAATGGATAGGAATTGTCCTTATTATTCTTGCCATCATTATAATGAATGTCAACTTCAAACGAAAAATTTAAGATTTTTTATTCCTAATTTAAAAAAGCTGCATTGTAATGCAATAATGGTTAAATTATTTTATAATTTCGTGATAAACAATTAATTATCATGAACTTACCCTGGCATTTATATGTAATGGCGGTATTGTATATACTTGCCGGACTTAACCATTTTCGAAAACCCGGAATGTATATAAAGATCATTCCTCCTTATTTTAAAAACCCTAAATTACTAAATATACTAAGCGGAGCTGCCGAAGTACTTCTCGGCATTCTCCTAACCATCTCTGCTACAAGCCATTTCGCAGCGTGGGGAATCATCATCTTGTTAATTATGATATTTCCTGCGAATTTACACATGTTTCTAAATAAAAAAGCAGGTTTTAGTTTACCAAAATGGATTTTATTTGTACGTTTGCCCTTACAATTAGTTTTGATTTTTTGGGCATATCAGTACACCCTATAGTAATCAAATCTATTAATCTAAATTTATTTTATTATGAAAAAATTGTTTGCAGAGTTCTTCGGAACTTTTTGGCTGGTGTTTGGAGGCTGCGGAAGTGCTCTTTTTGCTGCAGGATACCCGGAATTAGGTATCGGGTTTGCAGGAGTTTCTTTAGCATTTGGTTTAACGGTTTTGACAATGGCATATGCAGTCGGACACATTTCCGGCGGGCATTTTAATCCCGCAGTTTCTATTGGTTTATGGGCAGGCGGCCGATTCCCTGCAAAAGACCTTGTTCCGTACATTATTTCGCAGTGTATTGGTGCAATTGCTGCTGCCGGCACCTTATTTATTATCTGGACAGGTAAAGCGGGAAATGCAATTAATAACACACAGGCAGGCGCCTTTGCTTCAAATGGTTTTGATGCATTTTCTCCTGACGGCTATTCTTTACCTGCTGCATTTTTAGCTGAGTTTGTACTGACATTATTCTTCTTACTGATTATTTTAGGCGCAACAGACAAATTTGCCAATACAAGTTTCTGCGGTATTGTAATTGGTCTTGCTTTAACCTTAATTCATTTAATCAGTATTCCTATTACGAATACTTCTGTAAACCCTGCAAGATCATTATCTCAGGCTATTTTTACAGGAGGCGGACCGCTTACTCAGGTCTGGCTGTTTTGGGCTGCACCAATTCTGGGTGCTGTTGCTGCCGGTTTTATTTACAAAACATTACTTCAAAAACAATCAGAAGATTAATCTTAAACTAACGCATAAAAAATGGCATTTTTATATTTTCTCCTTATAGGAGCTATTTCAGGCTGGCTGGCCGGACAAATTTGGAAAGGTGCAGGCTTTGGTCTGCTTGGCAATATAATCGTTGGAATCATTGGTGGTTTTATCGGCGGCTGGATTGCCGGTAAACTGGGCATTGGAGGCGGCGGGCTTCTTTGGCAGATTTTAATTGCTGTTGGAGGCGCATGGCTGCTGTTATTCATAATAAGTCTGCTCAAAAAATAGCAATTATTTTAGTAACTAATTCATTTTTAAAGAGAAAATCAAATATATTTATATTCGGTTTTCTCTTTTTCTTTGGATAAAAACCGAAAAAAGAAACCTTATTTCACTCAAATATCTATTGATCATGGACGAAATTATTTCTTATTTCAGCACTATTCCGTCTTCTCACAGGAGCTTAATTTTGGTTGGAGGTATTACTATTTTCTGGCTTATCGAAAATACCTTTCCTTTATTTCAAATGCAGTACAGGAAATGGCATCATGCCGGCATCAATATTTTCTTTACTGCCACCACTATTATAGTCAACTTTGTTCTGGCTTTTATTTTAATTAAAACCGCAGACTGGACTACTGAACATCATTTTGGACTTTTGAACTGGATTCCTGAAATTCCGGTCTGGCTTTACACTATTACCGGGCTTCTTTTATTGGATTTAATTGGAGCTTATCTGGCTCATTTAGTAGAACATAAAGTAAAATTTCTCTGGCGTTTCCATCTCATCCATCATACAGATACCTGGATAGATACAACAAGTGCAAACAGGCATCATCCGGGAGAAAGCGTGATTCGGTTTATTTTTACCACTTTAGGTGTTTTGATTGTGGGCAGTCCAATGTGGATGGTTTTTCTTTATCAGTCCCTTTCTGTTGTTTCCTCACAGTTCAATCATGCCAATATTTCACTGCCCGATAAACTGGATCTTTTCCTGAGTTATTTTATTGTTTCGCCAAATATGCATAAAGTACACCATCATTATGTCCTGCCGTATACAGACAGTAATTACGGCAATATTTTTTCAGTTTGGGATAGATTGTTCGGCACTTTTACTTCACTTCCAAAAGAAGAGATAATTTACGGTGTCGACACGCATATGCTGCCGGAAGAAAACAATAAATTGAAAAATTTACTGCAAATTCCATTTCAAAAATCGAGATCAGCAAAAAACCTTAAAAATCAATAAAAAAAGTGTTCAGGAGCGAACCAACTAATTATTTTTTTTATTAATATTGGTATATAAAATGAAAATCAATCTATTAAACATTAACCCTCTATTTTGAATTAATTTTCACGAGATGAAAAAGAGTAACCGCAAAGAGTTGAACTGGGAACAAACGGAACGATTAGTTTCGCTAGCCCTGGAAGAAAGAAATCCATTTGAAATTATAAAAAAAGAATTTGGATTGGCAGAAAAAGAAGTTCTTGAAATAATGAAGAAGAAAATGCCTCTTGAAAAATTTGAGATGTGGAAAAAGAAAGCTATTGCAAACAAACCAAAACCAAAACCAGTTAAAATTGATGACTTTGATGAAGATCTGGATGGAAAATATTATATAAAAAACAAATTTGACTAAGACAAAACTCCTGAATATCAGGAGTTTTTTTTTATATATTTATTTCTTTGTAACTTTTTTATTTTTTTGATGTCATATACACATAACTAAACGTAAACAAATGAGAAAAATACTTTACACCCTTGCACTTGCAGTAACATTTTGGAGCTGTAAAACGGGGAGTTCTTCGGGAACCGAAAAAAATATCGTTCAAGTCAACATTGACCTTGTTGATGTAAAAGATGATAAAGTTTTGGTGACAGTAACCCCTCCGCCTATTAAAACCGATGAGATCGTTTACAGTATTCCTAAAACGGTTCCGGGAACCTATTCAACAGATAACTACGGAAAGTTTTCTGAAGATTTTAAAGCGTTTGATGCTAAAGGAAATGCACTTACAGTAAAAAGACTTGACGATAATTCGTGGTCTATCTCAAATGCCAAGACCTTAAAAAAAATCACTTATTTGGTAAATGATACTTTTGATACTGAAAAAGGCACCGGATTTGGCAACGACGACGTTTTCTCGCCGGCGGGAACCAACATTAAGGCAGGAGAAAATTTCATGGTAAATACACATGGTTTTGTGGGGTATTTTCAGGACAAATTAGAAATTCCGTATAAAGTTACCATTACGCATCCTGAAACGCTTTGGGGCGCTACATCAATGACAGATGAAGATCCAAGCAAAACAACTGATGTTTTTTCTACTACGCGTTACGCTGTTTTGGTTGAAAACCCAATTATGTATTCTAAACCGGATTACACGACTTTTAATGTAAATGGAATGGATATCCTGATTGCTGTGTATTCACCAACAGGAAAATTTACAGCCGAAAGCATCACACCGGAAATGAAAACAATGATGACGGCTCAGAAAAACTTTTTAGGAAAAGTAAATTCAAATAAAAAATATACCGTTTTATTGTACTTGTCGAGTATGGCAAAAGACGATGCGCACGGATTTGGAGCTTTGGAACACCCTACTTCGACCACCGTAGTTCTTCCTGAAAGCATGCCGAAAGAAAAACTGGTTGAATCGATGAAAGATGTGGTTTCTCATGAGTTTTTCCACATTGTAACACCTTTGACCATTCACTCAAAAGAAATCCAGTATTTTGACTATAATGCACCTAAAATGTCTGAACATTTGTGGATGTATGAAGGGGTAACCGAATATTTTGCAAATCTTTTCCAGATTAATCAGGGATTAATTGATGAAGCGGAATTTTACACTCGTATTGCCGACAAAATCGAACAGTCTAAAAGCCTGGATGATAAAATGTCGTTTACTGTAATGAGTAAAAACGTTTTGGAACAGCCCTATAAAGACCAATACTTAAATGTATACCAAAAAGGTGCTTTAATAGGAATGTGCATTGATATTATCATCAGAGAAAAAAGTGGCGGCGAAAGAGGAATTCTGGATTTAATGGGCAAATTAGCTTCTGAATACGGGGTTGAAAAACCTTTTAACGATGAGGAATTATTCGCAAAAATCACGTCGCTGACCTATCCTGAAGTGGGTGATTTCTTAAACAAATATGTAAAAGGAACAACACCAATTCCGTACGATGAATATCTGGCAAAAGTGGGAGTTACAAAAGCCTCTGAGAAAAAACCGGGCAATGCATTCATAAAAGGACAGACTCCGTATATTTCTGTTGATAAAAACACAAAAGAAATATTGGTTCGTCCGGAATTTGAAGGAACTGAATTCTTTAAAAACCTAAAATTAAAAGGCGGCGATATTATCGTTTCTGTTAATAATAAACCGTATTCTTTGGATAACATTTATGATCTGATAGGCGAAAGTGAAAACTGGAAAGAAAACGATCCTATCACTTTAAAAATTAAGCGCGGCGGTAAAGAAGAAACGATCAAAGGAACCGTAAAACTTCCGTTTGAAGAATCTGAAACTTTTAAAGCCACAGATGCTTCAAAAGAAAAACTTAAAAATGCATGGCTGAAGGGGTAATCTTTTCATCTCTATAAATAAAAAAAACTGACAATCACTTGTCAGTTTTTTTTATTTGAATGTTTTTGCTTTCTGTAGATTTTATCAATATTGAAATCAATAAATTAAAAGAATCTATTTGCCTCAGGGGTTAGCCTGAAGTTACAGATTGCGCAGTGTTTTTCTTTGCTTTAATCTTATTTCTTCACTGGAAATTTCCAGTCAAACTCGTCTTTGCTGTTGATGATCGCTCCTATTTCGAATTTTACAACCTCATCAAATTCGGTTTGAAGGATAAACCAATTGTCTTCGTTAAAGTAGTTTTCGAAAGTATCAAACGTTTCCTGATTGTATTTTGTAATGCTTTTTGCAGCGAAATCTTTCTTCACATCTGCAATTTTTCTTCCAATTAATTTGAATCCAAAAACTTCAAGATCATTGGCAGAAGCTACAATGTATCCTAATTTAAAATCTTCTTCCTGATAAAATGTCAATCTCATTTTGTAGGCATTGTATACAAAAATCACATTCTCATCTTCGTCTTTATAATTTTTATCAGGTTTTCCTAAAGCAGCTGTAACATCATTCTGCTTCATTCCGAAAAGCAGTTTATCAATTCCTGATTTTAAATTTATTTTCATATTTTATTGTCTTTATTTGAAGTGCAAATTTCGTGAAGTTTTTTGGTGTTCCGCTGCGAATTGCACAAATTTTCCCGAATTTTTATTTTGTAATGTAAGCAGGCATTTAATTTTGATAATTCTTTTTATTTGGCTTTGCTGCCATATAAAAAGTGATTTTTCCGCCATTTATAACATCTGCGTGTTTTAAGAACGGTCTATCTAGTTGTTTGCCATTCAACAAAACTTTGTTCACAAACACATTTTTATCAGATTGGTTTACGGTTTCAACTTCAAAGTTTTTTCCATTTTCTAAATTAAAAACTGCTTTTTTAATTAGCGGACTTCCCAATGCATATTCATCTGAACCCGGCGCAACAGGATAAAATCCTAAACTGCTGAAAATATACCAGGCACTCATTTGTCCGAAATCGTCATTTCCGCCCAAACCATCGGAACCATTTCTATACATTTTTTTCAGGATCATTCTAATTTTATCCTGCGATTTCCAAGGCGAATCGGTCCAGTTATATAAGTATACTACATGATGCGAAGGTTCATTGCCGTGAACATAATTTCCAATAATTCCATCTCTTGTAATATCCTCTGTATTTTCAAAATATTTATCAGGAAGGTGCATATTAAACAACGAATCCAAACGAACTTTAAACTTGTCATTTCCTCCCATTATTTTAATCATTTCTGCCGGGTCCTGCGGTACATATAAACTGTAATTCCATGAATTCCCTTCAATAAAACCCTGTCCGTGTGTGTCAAGCGGATCAAATTCTTTTTTAAAAGTCCCGTCATTTAATTTCGGGCGCATGAAACCGGTTTTTTCATCGTAAACGTTTTTATAATTCTTCGATCTTTCGATAAATTCATTGTAAACGGCGGTATTTCCTAATTTCTTTGCAGCCTGTGCAATTGCCCAGTCATCATAAGCATATTCTAAGGTTTTAGAAACCGATGAACTGTTTTTATCTTCAGGAACATATCCTTTTTTCATATAATACTCCAACCCGTCAAAATATGGCACTTTTGCGGTATTTACACAGGCCTGAAGCGCTTTTGCTGTATCGAAATCAGTATTTCCTTTTACAATTGCATCTGCAATTACAGAAACAGAATGGTACCCGATCATACACCAGTTTTCGTTGGCATAATGTGACCAGACCGGCAGCATTTTATGAACGCTCTGGTCAGAATGCGCCAACATCGAGCTAATCATATCTGCATTTCTGGAGGGCTGTACAATATTAAACAAAGGATGCAAAGCCCTGTAAGTATCCCAAAGAGAATAACTGGTATAATTTTTAAAATTTTCGGCTTTGTGAACATTCATATCCAATCCTTTATAATTACCATCCAGATCCATATACTCGGTTGGGCCTAAAAACGCATGGTACATAGCGGTATAAAAGTTTACCAGATCTTCTTTTTGAATTGTTTCTACCTGAATTTTATTCAGTTCCTTGTTCCAGATTTCCTGACTTTGTTTTTTAACACGATCAAAATCCCAGTCCGGAATTTCTTTTTTCATATTTTCCAACGCTCCTGCAGAACTTACAGGCGATAATGCCATTTTTATTTTGATTTTTTCTCCTTCCTGAGTATTAAAATCAAAAAACAATTTCAGATTCTGTCCTGCCATTTCAGGGAAGTTTTTTGTCTGATCAAATTTTCCCCAGAAACCTCTGTAAACACTTTTTTCGACCGGTGTCTGTCCGTAGCTTTTTATGGGTTTATTAAACGACATAGCAAAATAAACGGTTCTGGTTCTCGCCCAGCCGTTTGTCTGACGATATCCTGTAATAATTGTATCGTTTTCTACGCGTACAAAAGTCCAGACATTCTTTTTGTCATAATTGTAAATTCCTGAAGTCAAATCGAGAATAATATGCGCTTCATCTGATTTTGGAAAGGTATATTGATGCATCCCAACGCGGGTTGATGCTGTAAGTTCGGCTTTGATATTATGGTCTTCTAAAAGAACACTGTAATAAGCGGGTTCTGCTTTTTCTGTCGAATGCGAAAACGCCGATCTGTAACCTGATAAGGGTTTAGAAACCACGCCGGGATTCAGCTGCAATTTTCCGGTTGTAGGCATAATTAGAAAATCTCCTAAATCTGAATGTCCGGTTCCGCTGAAATGGGTATGACTGAAACCTACAATCGTTTTGTCTTCGTACTGATAACCTGCACAATACTTATACACTTCTCCATTATATTTTCCGTTCAGGCTGTATGCGATTGTATCGGTCTCAGGACTTAATTGCACGCTTCCAAAAGGCAATGTTGCGCCTGGATAAGTGTGTCCCATTTTAGCCGTACCAATCATGGGATCAACATATTGGGTTAAATTTTTGAGGTTATTTTCTTTTTTCTGGGCGTTGGCAGGAATCAAAACCAACAGAAAAAGTCCAATCATAAAACGAAGACCTGATTTTTGCAGCATATTTATGTCGTTTATTGTTTTTTACTTCAGAAAATTACAATAAAATAAAGTTCCAAAAAATTTAATCTGTAAAATAAATAAGGCGGAAAAATTCCAATGGCAATGGAACTGACAAAAATCAATGGCAATAGCAATTGAAATCCAAGTTTTTAAAATTCAATTTTGACAAATCTGTTTGAGATAGAAACGACAACAATATAGAGTTTCACAGGAATGGATCATATTAAATTTCAAAATATCGATCGAGCTGACGGCGCTTTCTATACAAACTTGAAAAATAATTCCGTAAAAACCTACTCACTCATTTCATCATAACGTTCCGGAACCTGCGGATCGTAAAGCGGACATTTGAATTCTTCCATGATATCCACTAATTTGTTCATGGTTTTTCCTTCGGTGCCGTAACAATCGATTTTTATGCTTTGCGGTGTGGTAATTACCTGAAATGCGCCTTTTCCTTTTGGGTTTTTCCAGCTGTTTTCATCCACTCTTTCCCATTCTGAGAAGACTGAATTGATTCTGTTTACGATTACTTCTACCGGAAGAACAGCAAGTCCTTCTACTTCTTCTTTCTCAACAAGGGCCTCGTAAACTTCCTGATTGTTCAGGTAAATTTCGTCTAAATATCTCCAGAAAAGTAATTCGTACATAATCGGTATGTTTTTTTGAAACCATATAAGTTATATAAGAAAATATAAATTCTTTCTGAATTAAAATGAAAGACATTCAAAATCAAAATAAGGCTTCGATTTCGCTCAGCCTGACAAATCTGATCTTTCAAATTAAAATGAACTTATATAACTTATATGGTTTAAATATTTTTTAATAATTAAATGTCCCGTATTCGCTTGTAATAGTAAGTTTCTTTTCTTCTGAAGCTTCTACTCTTCCTACGATTTGGGCATCAACATTGAATGATTTTGAAATTTCGATAATATCCTGTGCGATACTTTCAGGAACGTAAAGTTCCATGCGGTGACCGCAGTTGAAAACCTGGTACATTTCTTTCCAGTCCGTTTTGGATTGTTCCTGAATTAATTTGAACAATGGCGGAACCGGAAATAAATTGTCTTTTATAACATGTAAATCTTTTACGAAATGTAAAATTTTTGTCTGCGCACCGCCGCTGCAATGCACCATTCCGTGAATATCTTTTGGTGTGTATTTGTCTAAAATTTTCTTAATAATCGGTGCGTAGGTTCTCGTTGGAGAAAGCACCAGCTGTCCTGCATTGATTGGACTGTTCTCTACTTCATCTGTTAAATTAACCTGACCTGAATAAATTAATTCTTCAGGAACGGCTGCATCATAACTTTCCGGATATTTTTCAGCCAGATATTTTCCGAAAACGTCGTGGCGTGCCGATGTCAATCCGTTGCTTCCCATTCCTCCGTTATAACTTTTTTCGTAAGAAGCCTGACCAAAAGAAGCCAGACCTACAATAACATCTCCGGCTTTGATATTGGCATTATCTACAACATCGCTGCGTTTCATACGGGCAGTTACGGTTGAGTCTACAATAATAGTACGTACGACATCTCCAACATCGGCAGTTTCGCCTCCTGTTGAATGAATGGTAACTCCAAACGATTTTAATTCATTGATTAATTCTTCGGTTCCGTTGATGATGGCCGAAATAACTTCGGCAGGAATTAAATTTTTATTTCTTCCAATTGTAGAAGAAAGCAGGATATTATCTGTTGCGCCAACACATAACAAATCATCAATATTCATGATTAAAGCGTCCTGAGCGATTCCTTTCCAAACCGAAAGATCTCCCGTTTCTTTCCAGTACATATAGGCCAAAGATGATTTTGTACCTGCTCCGTCGGCATGCATGATAAGGCAGTGTTCGTCGTCTTGCGTTAAGTAATCCGGAACAATTTTGCAGAATGCCTGCGGAAATAAACCTTTGTCGATGTTTTTTATAGCGTTGTGTACGTCTTCTTTTGATGCCGAAACACCTCTTTGTGCATATCTTTTGCTGGAATCTGAACTCATGAAAATTAGTTTGTGTTGATGTGGTGCAAAGATAATCCCTTTTTTTAATTCTTTGACTTATTCAAATATTTGATTCAAAAAAAGTTTGCCACGAATTACACTAATTTTCACAAATTTTTATCCTTTATATAAAATCATCTTTCTCAGACAATTTTTGAAAAAATAAATTCAAGTCAATTCTTGCAATTCGCGGCAAAAAACTATTTTGCTAAAATTATTTTGTAAATAATAATTCTCTGTATTTTGTTAATGTCCAGCTTTCATCATCGACCAAAAGTTCTAATTTATCGCAGTGATTACGGATATCTTCAAAGTATGGTTTTACGTTATTGCAATACGCTTCTGCCATTTTTTGAGCATCGGTTAACTGGTTGGCTTTCTTTCTTTCGTTAGTCATTGCCAATACTTTAGAATTGATTCCTTCAATATGTCCTGAGATTTCTTTAATTAAAGTAATCTGCTCTTTTGCAATGGTTTCAAATTCTTTCCCAAAAATTTCTTTTAATCCTTTTACGTTTTCGATTAACGTATTCTGGTAACGAATTGCTGTTGGAATTACATGGTTTCTGGCAATATCGCCTAAAACGCGTCCTTCGATCTGGATTTTTTTAGTGTATTCTTCCAATTCAATTTCGTAACGCGCTTCGGCTTCAACGTGGTTAAAGATTCCTAATTCGGCAAATAAATCAAGAGCCTGTTTCGAAACTTTTGCCTTAATGGCTTCAGGCGTAGTTTTAAAATTGCTTAACCCTCTTTTTGCGGCTTCTTTTTCCCATGCTTCGCTGTAACCGTCGCCTTCAAAAAGGATTTTTTTAGATTGTTTGATGTATTCTCTTAATACGTTGAAAATAGCATCATCCTTTTTCATGTCTTTGTTTTCGATCAGGTTTTCAACTTCATTTTTAAAGTCGATTAACTGTTTTGCCACAATTGCATTAAGGGTAGTCATGGCGTTGGAACAGTTTGAGTTTGAACCTACTGCTCTAAATTCCCATTTATTTCCTGTAAAGGCAAAAGGCGAAGTTCGGTTACGGTCTGTATTGTCTAATAATACGTCCGGAATTTTACCAACTACGTTTAATTTAAGATCTGTTTTTTCTTCCGGAGAAAGTTTTCCGGTTGTTACACTTTCTAATTCTGATAATACTTTTGTTAGCTGTGCTCCAATAAAAACCGACATAATTGCCGGAGGTGCTTCATTTGCTCCTAATCTGTGGTCGTTACTTGCTGTTGCGATTGAAGCTCTTAATAAAGTTTCGTTATCGTTTACTGCTTTTATGGTATTAATAAAGAAAGTCAGGAATTGTAAATTGCTCATTGGCGTTTTACTCGGACTCAATAAGTTTACTCCGGTATCTGTTGCCAACGACCAGTTGTTGTGTTTTCCTGAGCCGTTTACGCCTTTAAATGGTTTTTCGTGAAATAATACTTTAAAGTCATGACGTTCCGCCACTCTTTGCATTACATCCATTAATAAGGAGTTGTGATCTACGGCCAGATTTGTTTCTTCAAAAATTGGTGCTAATTCAAACTGATTTGGCGCTACCTCGTTATGACGTGTTTTTACAGGAATCCCTAATAACATACATTCCTGCTCCAAATCTCTCATATAAGTAAGGGCGCGGGTTGGGATCGATCCAAAATAGTGATCGTCTAACTGCTGTCCTTTTGCAGATGTGTGTCCTAATAAGGTTCTTCCTGTCATCATTAAATCCGGACGCGAATTTGCCAGGGCTTTATCAATTAAGAAGTATTCCTGCTCCCATCCTAAGGTTGCCGTTACTTTTTTTACGTTTTTGTCAAAATATTTACAAACTTCTGTAGCTGCTTCATCAATGGCAGATAAAGCTCTTAATAAAGGTATTTTATTGTCTAAAGCTTCACCTGTATAAGCGATGAATACTGTTGGGATACATAAAGTTGTACCATATATAAAGGCAGGCGAAGTTGGGTCCCATGCCGTATATCCTCTTGCTTCAAAGGTATTTCGGATTCCGCCGTTCGGGAAACTTGAAGCATCCGGTTCCTGCTGTACCAATTGTGCACCGCCAAATTTTTCTACAGGGTCGCTTCCGTCATACGAAGTTTCAAAAAAAGCATCGTGCTTTTCTGCAGTAGTTCCGGTAAGAGGCTGGAACCAGTGCGTATAATGTGTTACACCTTTTGCCAATGCCCACTCCTTCATACCCATGGCAATGTAATCTGCCAGTTTTCTTTCTATTTTAGTTCCATGCTGAATGGCATCTCTCACCCCTTTAAAGGCATCTGAAGTTAAATACTGCTTCATTGCTTTTTCGTTAAACACATTTGATCCGAAAAGATTTGACTTTCGGCCAATTTCTTCAAAATGCACCGGCTTTCTGTTAGAAGCTTGTTGTAAAGCTTGAAAACGTAATGTTGACATGAACTATAATTTTAAAAATTAGTACTGATTTCATTCAAAAATGATCGACAAATATAAACAATTAATATCCCTGATCTGAATATAATTTTTGGATTTTTGAAACAGAATTTTTCAACGGATCGCTGTTTTTTCGAAGAATAAGCAGCATCGATCAAAGAAATATAACAAAAAACCGCAATATTATCCATTAAATAAACATTTTTTCATAATTCCTTAACCCAAAAATTCAAAAATCGCCTTTAATTATTACGAATTTTAATTTTATCAGTGTTAAAAATTGCTTTTTTTAAAATATACCCCTCTCAAAATTGCGCTTATCTAAAAAATTATACTCTGCAAAACAAAATAGCCCCCTAATTTTTAGGACTAAAAAAATAAATCTATATTTGACCCAGCGAAAAAACAAAAAAAATAAATTTATATTATTATGGCTAAAATTAAGTTAGAGTACATTTGGTTAGACGGATACGAACCAACTCAAAATCTTAGAAGTAAAACTAAAGTTGAGGAGCATGAAAATTTCAAAGGAACATTAGAAGAGCTTGGAAACTGGTCATTTGACGGATCGTCTACAAGACAAGCCGAAGGAGGATCTTCTGACTGTTTATTAGTTCCTGTTGCAATCTATCCTGATCCAACCCGTATTAACGGATGGTTAGTAATGTGCGAAGTTATGTATGCTGACGGAACACCACACCCTTCTAACGGAAGAGCCACAATTGATGATGATAATGATGATTTCTGGTTTGGTTTTGAGCAAGAATATTTCATCATGGATACAAAAACACAACTTCCGCTTGGTTTCCCTGTTGGAGGATACCCTGCTCCACAAGGTATGTACTACTGTTCTGTAGGAGGAAAAAACACTCACGGAAGAAAATTAGTTGAAGAGCATGCAGATTTATGTATCGCTGCCGGAATTAACTTTGAAGGTATCAACCAGGAGGTTGCCTGCGGACAATGGGAATTCCAGTTATTCGCTAAAGGTGCTAAAAAAGCCGGAGACGAGATCTGGGTTGCACGTTACTTATTAGACCGTTTGACTGAGAAATATGGTTACTATATCGAATACCACCCTAAACCACTTGGTGATACTGACTGGAATGGTTCTGGTATGCACGCTAACTTCTCTAACACAGTTCTTAGAACATGCGGTTCTCAGGAAACATACGAGAAAATCTGCGAAGCTTTCCGTCCTGTTACTAAAGAACACATCGAGGTTTACGGAGCTTACAACGATCAGCGTTTAACTGGTAAACACGAAACTGCTTCTATCAACGATTTCTCTTATGGAGTTTCAGACAGAGGATGTTCTATCAGAATTCCTTTAATGACCGTTCAAAAAGGATGGAAAGGATGGTTAGAAGACAGAAGACCAGCTTCAAACGGAGATCCTTACAAAATCGCTGCGAGAATCATCAAAACTGTTAACTCAGCGCTATAATTCAAAAAAATCCAAAATTATACTGTAAAAAGTGCCGGCCTAAATCACCGGCACTTTTTTTATGGACAAAACGCAAAAAACACCAAAACTACCTGATTTACATTGTTTTAAAAAATAACTTTTCGATAACTAAATCTCAGAATAAATTTCATAACTTATCTTTGTATTTCCTAAAAACAAAATACTATGATAGTCTGGATTGTATTTTTGGCAGCCGTATTTGTTATTCTGGCTTTAGATTTAGGCGTTTTTAATAAAACGCCCCACATTATCAGCACTAAAGAAGCCAGCAAATGGACGCTCATCTGGGTTACTTTGTCTTTCCTTTTCTCTGGCGTTATCTATTGGCTTTATTCTACAAATTATATAGATAACCCTGATCATTTAAAACCTGCCGTTGCTTCAATGAAGTTTATTACGGGGTATTTAATTGAGCTTTCCTTAAGTGTCGACAACATTTTTGTTATTGCCATTATATTCACTTCATTCAAAATTCCGCAAAAGTACCAGCACCGTGTATTGTTCTGGGGAATTCTGGGCGCGATTGTTTTTCGCGGTTTGATGATCTTTTTTGGCGTTATGCTTATTAACCGATTCACGTGGACAACCTATTTATTTGGAATCTTTCTGGTTTTTACAGCTGCAAAAATGCTTTTTTCAGGAGAAGAAGAAGATTTTCAGCCAAAAGACTCCTTTATATATAAGGCATTAGGAAAAATTATCCCAATTACTTCTCACATGGAGCACGAGAAGTTTTTTACTGTAACCGAAAAAGGAACAAAAGCTGCCACTCCCCTGTTTGTTGCCCTGATTGTAATTGAAGTTATGGATGTTCTTTTTGCCGTAGACAGCGTTCCGGCAATTCTGGCCATTACGTCTGATCCTTTTTTGGTTTTTAGTTCGAATATTTTTGCCATTCTCGGACTGCGTTCCATGTATTTTTTCCTTGCCAATATGCTGGCGAAATTCAGTTATTTAGAATATAGCCTTGTGGCAATTTTAGCTTTCGTGGGTTTAAAAATGCTTCTTCACGAATTTATTCACGTTCCGGAATGGGCATCGCTTGGTTTTATTGCCGTTTCGCTATTATTAGGCATTCTGGTTTCGCTTAAATTTGGACACGAAAAAGAACTTACTGATTCTGATTTGAGTTAACAAAATTATTCACACGCATATGTGACTGCAAGATAAAACCTTAGGTTATAATTTATAACTTTTCTTATATTTTAACAGTCATGTGTAAACAGATACCTATCTAATTGTACTATTTTTATCTCATTATAAATTTTTTAATTCTTTACTATGAGAAAAAAATACATCTACCTCATTCTATCTTTTTTACTCACTCTTTCTTCATTCAGCCAGAAAGTAACCCTTACACTTACAGCAATTGACAACCAAAACATTAACAGCGGACCAATTAATTTAGGCAGTAAATCGTCTGCAAGTGTTTCATTGAATGTTACAGTCGAAATGCCTTCGATACCTGGCGATAATGGAACTATAAGCATCTATTCTCTTAGCGGCTTAAATGCAAATATTGTTAACGGAGGAAATGGCGGTTCTTTATTTTTTGGCCAGGGAAATTCTGCTGTCCGAGGTTTTAATGTAACTCTAAATGCCGGAGATTTTAATACTTCACCTGCATACATTTACGCAGAATATAAAACTTTTTCAGGAGTAGTCTACAAAAGTGCAAACATTTCTGTAACAAAAGACGGTGCAAATCCAAACCCGAATCCAAATCCGAACCCAAACCCGAATCCGAACCCTAATCCTAATTTCAAAAACACTTTATGCTGTGATCAAACTATTAGATACGGAGACAGACCAGCTCCAATTATTGCTTCTACAGTAGATCCATCAAGAGCTTCAGCTTCATGGCTCAAAATCATTGACAGCAAATTCCCTAACTCAACGTATACGGGCAGAAATTATTCTCAGGACAAAAGCAATGTCTTAATTACAGACTATTTAACAGAAACAACAACTTTTAAAAGAAGACTGGGTATTGATTTTCCTTTTATTGACAGTAACCCAATTACGATAAAAATTGTCCCTACACCAATATTTAATACCATTATAATCGATGGAGGTACAGACGCAAATGGTTTTGTTGAAATTATGGATTCAAATCCAAAACAAATATACAGCGACAGAGCATCTGCACGAGTAAACTTAAATATTCTTGAAAATCCGTATCATGTACCGCAATCAAGAGGAGACAGCTATGCCAGCATTGATCGTTATGAATGGCAATATGCAGTAACAAATCAAGGTGACAATGTCTGGGCAAAAAACTGGATTACTATCGAAAACGAAAACTCGCCTACATTAGAATATGCTTCTTTAAAAAAGATTCCAAATGCCGAAGACAGTTACTTGGTTATTAGAAGAATTGCCACATATAAGGAAATAAGCAATGCAAGTAACAGCATAAAAGTTATTTTAAGATCGCTTAAAAATAATAATGTAATATGCTGCGATCAAAATTTAGCTATGGATACTACTTTAAAACAAATAGAGAGTCCGTCTACCATTACAGGATCTACAGCCACTCTTGATAACATGCAGAATGCCCTAATTACAAGCATCGCTTATCAATGGCAGAGTCAATCAATATCAAATGGAAGACCAAACCAATATGGTGCATGGACAAATATTGGAGGAGCGACATCTAAAGATTATCTTCCTGCTCCGCTACAATTTGTTACCGGAAGCAGAGGCGGTATGACTGTAGAAACTACTTATAATTACAGAAGAATTGCAACAATTAACTACAGAATTGGCAGCACAAATTATACTGTAAAATCATTTAGTAATGAAGCAAATGTACAGGCAGGAAGATCGTACAGCAGCCCAACATTAATGGTGTATCCAAATCCGGCAACTTCTATTATAAATGTAGAGAGTACTGCAGCTGATTATCTTTTATCTACCAGAAAAATTACAGTAGCCAATGTAATGGGAGCAACTGTTATTACTAATTTCACTGTTATAAACGAAAATCTAATCAGCATAGATGTTTCAAATTTAGTAATTGGAACTTACTTTATAAACATTGAAGGTACCGGAGGCAGAAGAGGAGGATCAGGAGGTGCTCAATTTACATTTATAAAAACCAACTAATATTTACAAAAAAAAGGAGATCTCACGATCTCCTTTTTTACATTATTTGAAGCTTATTAATTAAGCTTTTGAACATTGCTATCATCAATATTATATTTCTTGATTACTGCATTATAATCTGAGTAGTCTGTCTTACTTACTGATTTACTAGTAAAACTAGCAGGAAGTATTATAATTCTAAATGTTTGATTATCCAAATATTCAGGAGTAGTTTCTAAATCATAGTTTGCTCTTGCATATATTTTAAAATCTACTTTACTAAAGTCGAAATCATAATCCAATTCACGATTATTAGTTAAGTAAATAGTTCTTGGAATGAGCTGCCAAATTGGAGTATTTGCGTCAATTGTGCCTATCAATCTATAAACTAAAACAGTACTTGCATCAGCTATTCTTGGATTAAATGTCCCAGATATATTAAATCCATCATCTTCATTGAATCCAAAATCTTTATTAAAGATTTCAAAAACTTTATTAGCACTTTCTCCATCATATCCCGGAGGCCCCGGAGGCCCTTCCGGTCCTTCGCAGCTAGTAAAAGCGACTAATCCAACAATCGCAAATAAGGTAAGTATCTTTTTCATAATATATCTTTTTTAAAATTTGTTATACTAAAGGTATTCCAAAAATCAAACCAAAAAAAATCTTTAGACCTAAAATTGCGTATTTTTTAGATTACTTTTTTGTAACCAATTGGTTTTTAAGCAATATTTTATTAAAAAACAAGGCATGGTAGGGCAGTGAATTTTCCCAGTAATCCCAAGTATGTGCTCCCGGACGTTCGGTATAATCGTGCTCTATTTTGTTGTAAACCATTCGGCGGTGCAGCTCTCTGTTAGGTTCAATTAAAAAATCGTCAACACCGCAATCTATAATTAAAGGGAGTTTGTTGACTTTTATTTTATCAAGCATTCCAAGAACAGCATGTTGTTCGTACATTTCGGTGCTGCCGCTTTTATCTCCAAAAACAGGCTGCATTAATTTTACGACCTGAGCAGACGAATCTCTGTTCAGCATTGTACTCATATCTACTGCTCCGCTCATGCTTCCGGCTGCACAGAATAAATCAGGGTGTCGGGTTGAAAGGTATAAAGCACCGTGTCCGCCCATTGAAAGTCCGGTGATTACTCTTCCGGTTCTGTTGCTTATGGTTTTGTAGGTTTGATCTACTTTCTGGATTACTTCTTTGGTAATAAAAGTTTCGAACTGGCTTTCTTTATTCACAGGACTGTCCAGATAAAAACTAAAGGTTTCACCTTCGGGCATTACTATAATAAGGTTATACTGATCAGAAAGGTTCTGAACTAATTTTTTGTTTGGTGTATTTTTTAACCAGTCACTAAAGTGCCCGTAAGCTCCGTGTAATAGATACATTACCGGAAAAGCGGTTTTACTTTTGGCGTATGTATTGGGTAACACTACCGCTGCTTTGTAGGTTTTGCCCATTGCCGTACTGGCAATTTGCAAGGTGTCTACTTTTGCAGCATAAGACAGGGACGAGATACACAGAAAAAGGGCAAATACAAGGATTTTAAAGTTTTTCATTTTTACATTTTTTCGGTTAGGGATGTAAATATACCCTTTTCCGACTAAACTATATGAAAAATCCGACTGGCTTTTAACCAATCGGATTCTTAATTTTTTCTGCAACGAATTCACAAATGATACTAATTGCAGGACTTGGTAAAAAATAGCCACGACCCGAGCGATAGCATCAAAAAAACATCAGCTAATAATAATCTTATGTTCCTGACGGTATTGTGAGGCGCTTTTACCTGTATATTGTTTGAATGATTTACTAAAGTGACTGAAGTTATTAAAACCGCTTTCGTAACAAACCTCATTTATACTCATTGGTTTTTCGGCCAATAGTTTTGAAGCGTGTACCAAACGATATTCGTTTACAAATTCGGTAAAAGTTTTGCTTGAAATCTTTTTAAAATAACGGCAGAAAGAAGGCGTAGTCATGCTTACGAGACTCGAAACCTCATCGATGGCAATCGATTCCTGAAAATGATCTTTTACGTAATTAAAAACCACGTTCATACGATCGCTGTCCTGTGTCTGCAGTTCGATTGCAAAACCGTCGGCATTGAGCATCGTGTATTCATCTGCCGAATCGAGTTCGTCCAGAATACTCAACAATGTCAACAGACGTTCAAACGGCTGCTGCTCGTCCATCGATTCAATCTTCTTCCCGATTCTTTTTTTTGTTTCGCCGCCAAAAGCGATACCGCCTTTGGCCTGACTCAAAATGTTCTGAATCTTTTTCATTTCCGGAACTCCAAAAAAACCATTTCCTAAAAACTCCGGTTTAATATGGATCACGGTTTCGGTCGTGTTTCCGGTTTGTTCGTTCGTAAAACCGCAATGCGGTAAATTTGAGCCTATCAGAATCAAACTCCCATTGGTATAATAAGAAACATGGCTTCCTATTTGTCTCTTCCCTGCCCCGCCATTTATATACACCAACTCGATTTCTGGATGGTAATGCCACAAATGAGCTTTACTATTGGTCTTTTCGGCGTGTTTCGTGTAGGTAAAAGAACTTCCGTATGAGTTAGTTATCACTTCAAGAGCTGGGGCGTTTGCTTTCATGATAATTATCTTTAAAAAATAAGAGCAAAATTAACAAAATTAGTTAAAAAAATTCAGTTTTTAACCTATAACGGTTTCGTAAATGAGGATAATGCATTAAAATTAACATATAGTCAATGGCAAATTATTAGCAAAACGGAACTTTTTTACAGGTATGGTATTTTTATTCGTCTTTTTTTTCACAAATCACATTAATTGTGCCATTTTATGCAAATACACTATTTTTGTAGGAAAACAGGAAGTTTTAAGAAAATAACGTTTTCGTAAAAACATTGCAGAATAACAGCCTAATTAACTAAAACACCTAAAATAATTCAAATTTTAACATATAACGGTTTCGTAAATGAGAATATAGCACATAAATAGGAAAATAGAGTTGTGTTTAAAAAAGAACTGCCGTACTAATTTTACATCCAGAAAAATGAACTAAAAATTTAAACACAATAGATTATATGAAATCGATTTTAAAATTAAGTTTAGTATGTGCAGTACTTTTATCAGGAGTTAGTACTTATGCAATTGATGGTGGAAATGCTTTTAACTTACACGTTTTAAAAGCTAAAGGAAAATTAATAACGTTTGCTATGAACCAGGTTCAAAAAGCAAGCATTAGTATATATGACAAAAACGGAAGCTTACTTTATTCTGAAAAAGCTACAGGTAAAGAAGGTATCTTAAGAACTTTCAGCTTAGAAGAATTCCCGGCTGGAACTTACTTTTTGGAAATCGAAGATGCTAACAAAAAAGCAAGACACGAAATTACAATTACAGCAGAAAATACAGTTTTATCAACAACTGCTCTTAAATAAAAAATCTGGCATACTTTATGTATGCTAAAAAATATAAGCACAGCAATGTGCTGCAAAAGTTATACTTCTCATAAAGGTATAAATAAGGTTAGATAGTTAGTAAAGTTTAAAAACGCAAGTTTTAGAAACAGCTCTTTGTGGTTATTGAGCTGTTTTTTTTTGCTCTTTACTTTTTTGAAAACCCATCTCTTTTAAATTGTTTCTGGCAGACTTTCTTTTTTAGGTCTGGAAAATTGCTTCACGCAGATTTTGCTTCCCTTTCTTATATATAGGTGCAAATTTTGTTTCACGCAGATTTCGCGGATCGGGCAGATTTTTTGATTTTGCAGATTTTTTTATTCTGCTCTTTATCAAATGCAGATTCTAAAAATCGCTTCGCGCAGATTTACTTCTCCTTCTTATATATAGGTGCAAATTTTGTTTCACGCAGATTTCGCGGATCGGGCAGATTTTTTGATTTTACTGAATTTCTTATTCTGCTCTTTATTAAATGAGATTTAAAAAATTGCTTCACGCAGATTTTACTTCTCTTTCTTATATATAGGTGTAACCTTTTTGTTTCACGCAGATTTTGCAGATCAGACAGATTTTTATTTTTTCCGGACCTATTTCTATATAGATATAAAAGTAAAATTGTTTCCATAGGTTTGGGCTGCAGGTTTTAAATACTTTCAAATACTGAAATCATTTATGCCTTTTTCTCTCCTTTACGCAGTTTTTACATAAAGACAATCCAAAACCACCTAAAATCCAGTGGATGAAATCTGAATTTTGAGACCAAAATTTGAAAATTTGCTTATGTAATTTATTTTCATAACAATAATTACGAAAACAATAAAATTTATAACTATAAATTATGCATAAAGCAAATTGGCAATATTACCAAAACATTAAAAAATAATAAGTGAATTAACAAAAACACCTCATTTAATGCAAAAATTAACCTATAACGGTTTCGTAAATGAGAATATAGCATATAAATAGGAAAATAGAGTTGATAAAAAAAACATATACCCACAGTAATTTTACATCAGAGAATTAGAGTTAATAACATAAAACTAAATAGAATGAAAAAGGTTGCAAAATTGAGTTTAGTATGTGCGGTACTTTTATCAGGTTTAAGTACTTACGCAATTGATGGTGGAAGCGCTTTTAACTTACACGTAATAAAAGCGAACGGAAAAGTAATAACATTTGCTATGAACCAGGTTCAAAAAGCAAGTATTAGTATATATGACAAAAACGGAAATTTGATTTATTCTGAAAATGCTACTGGTAAAGAAGGTATCTTAAGAACTTTCAGCTTAGAAGAATTTCCTGCCGGAACTTACTTTTTGGAAATCGAAGATGCTAACAAAAAAGCAAGACACGAAATTACAATTACACCAAGTGCAACAATTTTGTCTCCAAAAGCACTTTAAGAAACAAACAGATTTTCTGTAAAAATATAGCGGCAACGCTAAAAATTTTATACTCTCACACAGTATAAAAATGAGGTTAGATAGTTAGTAAAGTTTAAAACGTAAAGTTTTTAAAACAGCTCTTTGTGGTTATTGAGCTGTTTTTTTTTGCTCTTTACTTTCCGGTAAGGTGAACTTTACAAAACCTTTATTTTATTCCTACAAATATTATTGAATCGTTAGCCAATGGTAAAATTACGTTTTTGTAAAAACGTTGAAAAAAATTAGCCTAATTAACAAAAACACCTAATTTAATTCAAAAATTAACCTATAACGGTTTCGTAAATGAGAATACAGCATAGAAATTGGAAAATAGAGCAAACAAAAATCTTACAAAGCTGTAGTAATTTTACATCAGAGAATTAAACTAATAAATTTAAAAACTAACAGTTATGAAAAAGATTTTAAAGTTGAGTTTAGTATGTGCGGTGCTTTTTACAGGAAGCACTTATGCAATCGATGGTAATGAAGATTTTAATCTTCACGTTATAAAAGCAAACGGAAAGCAGATCACTTTTGCTCTTAACAGAGTACAAAAAGCAAACCTTGCTATTTATGATCAGGACGGATCTCTAATTTATTCTGAAACCGCTTCTGGTAAAGATGGAATTTTGAGAACTTTCAGCTTAGAGGAATTTCCGGAAGGAACCTATTTCTTAGAAGTGGAAGACAGTATTAAAAAAGTTAAGCATGAAATTACAATAACTGATGCCGCAACTGTATTATCTACAAAAGCAGTTTCATCAGTTTACAAAGCAGGTTATTCTGCAAAAAATACCAGCGTAGCAGTACGCTAAAAAAGTTATACTTCTCATAAGTATAAAATAAGGTTAGATAGTTAGTAAAGTTAAAACGTGATTGTTTTAAAAACAGCTCTTTGTGGTTATTGAGCTGTTTTTTTTTGCTTTTTACCGAAGAAAAAAGAAAGCCTTTTAACTATTTGAAAAACTATTCTTAATAATTGTTCGAAGCTTATTTTTTTATGTTAAAAAAATTTATTTTGGCAGAAAACCGCAATCCCTTTATTTACGTACATAGCGAAGAACAAAGCTTCGAAAAGGTTTCAATTCAGCATTTTAGACGGGAAAAAAGCCTGATTTTTTGCTAAAAAATTAAAATTCTATTTGTAGTTTTGGTCGTTCCACATTTAGTAATAAACTTTAAAAAACATGACAAAATTTACCAAGACCGGGTTAGTTGCTGCCTTTTTTTTAGCAACACTTTTTACTTATGCCATTGATGGAAATGGAGATTATATTTTAAATATAAAAACCGGAAACGGAAAAGTAGTAACCTTTACTCTAGACACCGTTGACAACACATCGTTTTCTATCTATGACGAAAATCACAATTTACTTTATGCGGGAGAATCTGCAGCAAACAAATTAGAGGTTTCTAAAACCATAAGCCTTGAAAGCTTTCCGGCCGGAACTTATGTTTTAGAAGTTAAAGCAAACGAAAAAATTGCTAAGCACGAAATTAAAGTTGCTGCAAAAAAGGTAAAAACAGTAAAGTTAGACGAATCTGTAAACCATAGTCCAGGTTTTCGTCGTTAACCACTCTTTTTGCCCAAAGAAAGAATAAAAAGCAGTTCATAAAACCGAACTGCTTTTTTATTTAAATTTCATTTTTACGCAAATCTGCCCCTTTTTTTACCAGTTTCCAGAAAAAGCCTGTTTCTGATACAATCACAATGCTTTTAGTTTCTCCGTAAACCGAGGAATGTACAAAAGCACAGATGTAATCTAATAAATCCATTTCGGTAAAGCTTTGCTTGTATTCCGGTCTAACGTCATCGCTGTTGGCAAAACAGACGTTTTCATGGCTTTCTTTTATAAAGATCAGCTTTAGGGTTTGTTCTATTTTGGATAAAAGCGACTTATTTAGAATTTCATTTTCAAAAGCATCTTCAAGTTTAAACTCAATTTTGTTTTCTGCCGAAATTATAGCTAAAACACAATTCTCCAAATCAATATTTTGAAACAATTCTGATTTTTCTAAACTATTTATCTGCTCTAAATACTTTTGAATTTCCATAACGAAAGCAATTAAATTCCTTAAAGCAAAAAAGCAGCTCTGTTTAAGAACTGCCTTTTTATTATTTCTGATTTAGTAATTTTTCTAAATACTCAATTTTGTCTTTTTCCGACTGAAGCAGACGCTCGTAAAGCTTTTTATTTTCTTCTACAGTTTCCATTAATTTATCTAATGGATTGAAAGTGCAATTATTTCCAAAATTTACTTGGCTATCTTTTGTATCATTAAAAGTGTTGAAATAATTAATCATTCCTTCTTCTGAAAAGTTTTTAATTGCTTCTGCTGTAACACCAAGTGCTTTTGCAATAGCGATAAGTTTATCATCATCTATCGTTTCACTATTTTCTAAAATAGAAATCGCTTGCTGATTTGTTCCTAAAGCCTGTGCCAAAGCTTCCTGCTTCATATCTCGAAGTTCACGAATACGGCTTATTTTTCGCCCTATATGATTTGGTTTTGTTAGTGTGCTCATAATTCAAAGATAATAATTAAGTATAAGAATCTGCGAGATGTAAAAAACATATTTAATCGTGTACCAAACACAAAAAATTGATTCGCTACATAAAAATCTATTTCTTCCTTCGCCGAATCAAACAAAAGTACAATTTTTCTTATATAAAATTTATAAAGCTAAATTGTAAAATTAAATTACCAGCAAAAAATAAAAATTATGGAAACCAACAAAACTAAAAACCTCGAATACCTTAAATCACTAACCGATTTATATTTCAGTACCCTGCAGCCCGCAAACGATAATCATGACACGTACACAGCTAAAATCAAAGTTTTAAATTACTTCGAACTCGGCTGTCTTATTACCGATATGCTGAAACTCTGCATCCACGCCCTAGATCACGATATGCACAATGTCGAAAAGAAGAAAAAGCAATCTATAAATGTAGGCCTAATTCTGGAAATGGTTCTTTCTATTTTTCCTTTGGATGAAATGGAATTTTTGGGGTATGTTGGGGAGGTTGTTGAGTAATTATATTCCAACCCAACAAGCACACAATCTTGTCATTTCGACCGAAGGGAGAAATCACATTCGGGAATCGACAAAGCAAATCACCAATCTTTGTAGAATTGCTAGTGTGATTTCTCGTTCCTCGAAATGACAAACTTTGCGTTTACGAGCGAGACGCTCGTGCCAGCAGAGGACACACAATCTTGTCATTTCGACCGCTAGGGAGAAATCACACTCGGGATTCGACAATGCAAATCGTCAATCTTTGTAGAATTACTTGTGTGATTTCTTCTCTGTCGAATTTTAAACATTATTAATTTTTCATTGTCGCTTTTTTAGCTTTATTGTCCTGGCTAAGTTTAATAAAGTTTACAGGCGGAAGCAATACAGCTTTCATACCAGCCTTTAAAGATGTTCCTGCAATGTGCTCCCTAATAAAAGGATAGATAATAGCAGGACCATTCGCTTCAACAAATTTCTCTACAGGCAAAATATCTTCATTTCCTATTTCAAAAACTCCAAGGTAATTTGTCGTAAATCTAAACAACTTTTTTCTTTTATATTTCCCAATCAAATCAACTTTCAAAGAAATTATAACATCACCTGAGATTAAAGTATGCTGAATATCAATATCAACCTGATTATCTATTTCAGCAGAAAAATCTATTTCTGCTTCTCTTCTAAAATTACTTTCAATTAGAGATAAACTTTTAAGTTTATAGGTTTTATTTTCACTCATCTTAAGCAGCTAAGGGGTAATCATTGTCCATAGAATCGCAATCATAATCAATTTGTACTGTCGGTAAAATAGTGTCAACCGTAGTATAAAGCTCAGGGTTTTGAACCTTTTCTGTACTATGAATCATTTTTTTAGCACTTAAATTTTGGAAAATGGCATCATATTTTAAGTTAATACCATCAATCATAACTTTAAAATTAATATTCGATTGCCAATCAACTATATAATCTTCAAACAAAGTAGAGATAATATCTTCTAAATCGAATTTCTTGTATATTTCTTTATTTTTAGATTTTCCTTTAATAACAATAGGAGACTCTAAAGAAATACCATCTTCTTCATTAATAAAAGTTAGAATATCAAAAGGAAAGAGATTTATAAATTCTAAGCTTATCTCTTTTTCTATTGCTATATATTTTTTGTTGTTTTCAAATTCATATATAGGTGATACTTCTACAAAATGTGAATCACAAAATTGATTATATTCGTATCTAATTGTCAATTGAGGAATATCATTAGCTAATTCCTGAATTTTTCTTAATATGTAGGCTTTTGAATTCATAAGGCAAAATGTTTAATTAATTCATCATTAATTGTTCTTGATAAATTTAGCGAGATTGTTGCTGTTTTTGTATCTATAGCATCTTCTTTGTAGTCAGCTGTATGTCTATAACGTTTCAAAATTCCTATCTTACTATCAAATAAACGTCCAAAAGTTTCATTCGTAGTTGTTATATTTTCTTTTATAAATGAAATCGTTAAATTATGTGAATCTTCTTTAAAGTTTTTACTATTTAATGACTCAGCGTATTTTCTTTCTTGAAAAGAATCCCATTCGTTATTCAATTTGTATTTTAATATGTATAATATAATTTGATAAGTACTGTAATAAACACAATGTATACTTGATGAATATTTTTCATTATTAAATAGAAGTTCTGCAGACTCAAAATTATTTAAAGACTTCGTAATATATTCACTCATAGATATTATATAGAAGAATGCAATAATACATATTTAAATAACTTATATATAAAGTTAAGTTTTTTTATTTAAAATTATCAATTGTAAAAAGTTATAATTATCTCAAAATAAAACATTCTCAATAATTAGTTAAAAATTTGACTTGCCAAATATATGAATATATTCGACATCACAAATCATTTCAATATTATTCTCACAATTTTTAACAAAAAATAAAACGTATCAAATTCGCATGGATAAATATTAATAAAAATTACACTTTAATAGATATTCTACAATAAATATCCATTCACAAATCTATAATGCTTTTTTCATTTATCAATAGGTATAATTACCCTATTTATCTCAAATGTAATTTTTAAATATGTCGAAAGTATTATAATATTGGATATTTCAAAAGTACCTGCTCAGTTTTATTACAACTATGTTCAGGTACTGAAAGATTGTGAGGAGCATTTTAACAAACTGTCTCATATATACTCGTTTTTTAACTCTGTAAATGATTTAAATAAAAACCCTCTCAAAAATCTTGAGAGAGTTTTCCATAAATCTATAAAAAGTAAATCTTACATATTCCTTCTATACTGCCCACCAACCTCAAACAACGCCGAAGTAATCTGACCAAGAGAACAAACTTTTGTAGCTTCCATTAAATAATCGAATAAGTTTTCGTTTTTAATGGCTGCGTCTTGCAACTGGCTTAAATGCTCGTTTACTTTTGCTTCGTGGAAATTATGCAGATTGTCCAACATCGTAATCTGGTATTGTTTTTCTACTTCTGTGGCACGAATTACCTCAGCCGGAATTACTGTTGGCGATCCTTTTGAACTCAGGAACGTATTTACACCCACAATTGGGAAATCTCCGTTGTGTTTTAAGGTTTCGTAATACAAACTTTCTTCCTGAATTTTAGAACGTTGGTACATTGTTTCCATTGCACCAAGAACGCCGCCTCTTTCTGTGATTCTGTCGAATTCCTGTAAAACAGCTTCTTCTACCAAATCAGTTAATTCTTCGATGATGAACGAACCTTGTATTGGGTTTTCATTTTTCGCCAAACCTAATTCTTTATTGATAATCAGCTGAATTGCCATCGCACGACGTACAGATTCTTCTGTTGGCGTGGTAATTGCTTCGTCGTAAGCGTTGGTGTGTAATGAATTACAGTTGTCATAAATCGCATACAAAGCCTGCAAAGTCGTTCTGATATCGTTGAAATCAATTTCCTGCGCGTGTAACGAACGTCCGGAAGTCTGAATATGATATTTCAGCATTTGCGCTCTTTCGTTGGCTCCGTATTTCAATTTCATGGCTTTTGCCCAAATCTTACGCGCCACACGACCAATAACCGAATATTCAGGATCTACTCCGTTCGAGAAGAAGAACGATAAATTTGGTCCAAAATCGTTGATGTTCATTCCTCGGCTCAAATAATATTCCACGTAAGTGAAACCATTTGAAAGCGTAAACGCCAATTGCGTAATTGGGTTCGCTCCCGCCTCGGCAATATGATATCCTGAAATCGAAACCGAATAGAAATTACGAACGTTTTTAGTAATAAAATATTCCTGAACGTCTCCCATTAATCGTAGCGCAAATTCAGTTGAGAAAATACACGTATTCTGTGCCTGATCTTCTTTTAAAATATCGGCCTGAACCGTTCCACGAACTTGAGCTAACGTTTTTACTTTTATTTCGTTATAAACTTCCAAAGGCAAAACCTGATCTCCTGTAACACCCAAAAGCATTAATCCCAAACCGTTGTTTCCTGCCGGAAGTTCGCCTTGGTATTTCGGTCTTTCAATTCCTTTTTCTTTATATAATTTGTTGATTTTAGCCTCAACTTCTTTTTCTAAATCATTCTCTTTAATGTAAATCTCACATTGCTGATCGATTGCGGCATTCATAAAGAAACCTAAAAGCATTGGCGCAGGTCCGTTGATCGTCATACTTACCGAAGTTAAAGCATGAACCAAATCGAAACCTGAATATAGTTTTTTAGCATCATCTAAACAACAGATAGAAACTCCTGCATTTCCAATTTTTCCGTAAATATCCGGACGTAAATCCGGATCATTTCCGTACAAAGTCACACTGTCAAAAGCTGTAGAAAGACGTTTTGCTGGCATTCCCGCACTTACATAATGAAAACGTTTGTTGGTTCTTTCTGGTCCTCCCTCGCCCGCAAACATTCTCGACGGATCTTCGCCTTCACGTTTAAACGGATACAATCCAGAAGCGAAAGGAAATTCTCCGGGAACATTTTCCTGTAAATTCCAACGCAGGATATCGCCCCAGCCTTCGTATTTAGGCAAAGCAATTTTTGGGATTTGCAAATGCGATAAACTTTCAGAATGTGTCGCGATTTTAATTTCTTTATCACGAACCTTAAAGCTGTAAACCGGATTTTTGTATTTCGCTGTTTTATCTGCCCAATTCAGGATAATTTCCCAATTGTACGGATCTAAGTCCATTTTTACTTTATCAAATTGATTTAGTAAAAGGTTCAGGAAGATTCTGTTTTCGTCATGTTCCTGAAATCCTCCAGACAAAACAGTCGAATCGTCGATTCCGGCTTTGGTAATCTGAGGTACTTTTCCAGAAACAGATTCTATGGTTTTAAAGATTCCGTATAATTTCTGAGCTACTTTTTGCTGTGCAATTGCCGTTTCATCATAATTTCTGTTATTCTCGGCAATTTCAGATAAATAACGTGTCCTTCCTGGCGGAATCACAAATATTTTCTCGCTCATTTCTTTAGTGATTTCAAAAGTCGATTTCAAGTCAGAATTCGTCTTTTCAGCCACTTTATCCATGATTGCTTTATAAAGCGTGTTCATTCCCGGATCGTTGAACTGCGAAGCAATCGTTCCGAAAACCGGCATTTCATCTGGATTTTTATCCCAAAGGTTATGATTGCGCTGGTATTGTTTTTTTACATCGCGTAAAGCATCTAAAGCGCCTCGTTTATCAAATTTGTTTAAGGCCACTAAATCGGCAAAATCAAGCATGTCGATTTTTTCCAATTGCGTTGCCGCTCCAAATTCTGGTGTCATTACATATAAAGAAACGTCAGAATGATCCATAATCTCGGTATCAGACTGCCCGATTCCTGAAGTTTCCAAAATAATCAAATCGTATTTTGCGGCTTTTAAAACCTGAATTGCTTCGGCTACATATTTAGACAAAGCCAAATTCGACTGACGCGTTGCCAGCGAACGCATATAAACTCTCGGATTATTAATCGCATTCATACGAATTCTGTCTCCTAAAAGCGCTCCTCCGGTTTTTCTTTTCGAAGGATCAACAGAAATCAATCCGATTGTTTTTTCTGGGAAATCAATTAAAAATCGGCGAACCAACTCATCAACCAAAGAAGACTTTCCTGCTCCACCCGTTCCTGTAATTCCTAAAACCGGAATTTTAGAACTGGAATTTACTTCATGAATTTTATCAAAAGCTGTTTTTGCAATTTCCGGGAAGTTCTCTGCAGACGAAATCAAACGCGCAATTGCTGTTGGAACTTTATTTTCGATATGATCGATTTCTCCGTTTAGTTTATCACCAATCGGGAAATCGGCTCTTTGAACCAAATCATTAATCATTCCCTGAAGTCCTAAAGAACGTCCGTCATCCGGAGAATAAATTCTGGTGATACCATACTCATGTAATTCTTCGATTTCACTTGGCAGAATCACACCGCCGCCGCCGCCGAAGATTTTAATATGTCCTGCTCCTTTTTCTTTAAGCAAGTCGTACATATATTTAAAGTATTCGTTGTGTCCGCCCTGATATGATGTCATGGCAATCGCATTGGCATCTTCCTGAATAGCGGTATTTACCACTTCTTCTACACTTCGGTCATGGCCCAGATGAATTACCTCAACACCCGTAGACTGTATAATACGACGCATGATGTTGATAGCAGCATCGTGTCCGTCAAAAAGCGAAGCAGCCGTAACAATTCTTACTTTATTTTTAGGAATATATGGTATTTGTTGTTCCATTTTATGAATATGATAATTTTAAGCGACCAATTTACAAATTATTTTAATAATTGTTCATCGCAATAGCTTTATGTTAACAAAAAAAATATCGATTTCGTTACTTAAGGGGTAACATTTTAGCTAACTAACTGATTTAGTTAAAGAAAGCTTAAAGACATGGCAATTTCGCAACTTTTAAATAAAATATGGAAACATGTTTTGAGCCCTTCTAAATTAATTTAGCATTGTAGAAAAGCCCCAAATTTTTACCAAAGAACTTGACAAGAGTAACAACGTAAAAATTTAAAAAAATGAGAACATTTTATTCATTCACCGTAATTTTAGGTTTGAGTTTTTTTGTATTTTCTTTTAACAGAATTGACAATAAAAATTTATATAAAAAGACATCAAACACCCCAGCATTACACACTAATTCAAAAGATTCAGAAAGTGATAATGTAAAAAAAGAAAATATTTCTAATGACTTCTTCAAGAGATATTCTGATTTAAAAAAGTATAAATCTGATGTAATGTCATTATATAAAAACCGATCTCTGGGAAGTATTTGGTATGACGAGGACGAGATCAACGAATTTGGCAGCATATTATATGAAAAAGCCAAAAAAACAAACGATCTGGTTATTCCGTATCAAAAAGAAATAGATCAGTTATTCGATATGTCATCAGAAAACAATCTCTCAAAAACAGATGCTGACATGCTTTTAAGTTCTTTATATGTTGTATATACCAAAAAAAGCAATTCAGACAAGAAAAAATTATCTTATGATGCCATGCTGAAAGATTTTCTGAACTATAGTACTATTGAGGAAGCCAGCGCAAAACATGACGAAAATGAAGTTCTTTATGATCAGTATTACAAACTGGAAGACGTTCTGAAAAAATACAAAAAGCTTGAAAAATCGAGCAAATGGAAACCTATCGTAACCGAAATGCCTTATAAAGAGTTACGTCCGGATGCTGTTTCGAGTACAATTGCACAAGTTAGAACCCGTTTGTACTTATTAGGAGATTTAAAACAAGATTCTAAAAGTGATTTTTATGATCGTGAACTGATGGATGCCGTAATGAAATACAAAGTTCGTAATGGTTTTAAACCAAATTATATTTTGGCAGAAGAACACATTAAAGAAATGAATATTCCGGTATCAGACAAAGTAAAAACTCTGATGCTTAACATGGAAAGAATTCGTGCTATTTCGCCTCAATTGGTTAATAATGATGAATTTGTACTGGTAAACGTGCCATCGTTTGAATTAATTTATGTTAAAAACGGAAAAATCGAGTTAACATCGAGTGTATTCGTAGGTTCTCCGTTAACAAAAACGACTATTTTTAACGGCGAAATCGACCGAATCGTTTTCAGCCCTTACTGGACTGTACCGCAGAGCATTGTACAAAACGAATTAAGATCTAAAATCGCTGCAGATCCAAATTATCTTGCTGAAAAAAATATGGAAATCGTAAACGGACAAGTAAGACAAAAACCGGGTCCGGGGAACTCTTTAGGATTGGTAAAATTCATGTTTCCAAATGCTGATGATATTTACATGCACGATACGCCGTCTAAAACTTTATTCGATTTCGAAAAAAGAACTTTCAGCCATGGATGCATCAATGTAAAAATGGCAAAAGAATTGGCCGCAGCCATGCTGAAAGATTATCCTGAATGGACTCAGGAAAAAATAGACAAAGCAATGGCAGGAAAAGTAGAAAACAGTTTTAAACTTTCTAAAAAAGTGCCTATTTACATTACGTATTTTACATCGCTTGTAAATGAAAACGGAGAAATTGGTTTCTTTCAGGATGTATATGAAAAAGATGCTGATTTAACAGAAAAATCGCTTACAGTGAATTAAAATTCATTCGGAAAAATTAAACTACCGGAAACTCATTCAACTGGGTTTCCGGTTTTTTTTTTGCAGAAGAAAAAAAGCTCCTAAAATAATAGTTTAATAACTTATAAGTCTTAAATAAAATTCAGAATCGTCTGAACTTTGCAATTCGCAATACCACTGATTTTTAATTTAAAGATTATTAAAATGAAAACAAATAATACCGAAGGACTGTCTCTTTTTGAAATTAATATGCTTATACAGCAGGGAGGAAAATTTGTAATGTTTCCGTATTTATCAGAACTGCTTAAAAAAATAAAAACCTCAAACATTTATTTTGTCCGCCCGGATGAAAAAACATTTAAATATGCGTTGAAACATTTTTTAATGAATTTAAAATTAAGTTTTCGCAGCCCCTACGGACCTTTTTATATTATTAAATCACTTTATTTCTTCATTAAGGGTGGAAAAGATTACACCTTCAGCATACTGGAAGATCTAAACAGAAGAGACTTTTTTTATAACAAAGGTTTATATGATTTATATGATCTGACTAGTCTTGAAGAATTATAGCAAAAGATGCCCTTCTTTAGAATAATTATCCTAATTTTCAGTTACAGCTTTATATAAATTTAACTCTGGAAAATAACATACAAATTATGCAGGATTCAAATGAATTAGTAAACAATAAAAACTGGTGGGACAGAAACTGGAAATGGTTTGTTCCTACCGGATGTTTAACGCTTATTGTACTTTTTGGATTATTTATAGCAGGAATACTTTTTGGCGTTACATCGCTTATGAAAGATTCAGATGTTTATAAAGAGTCTATGGCAGCAGTTCAAAACAACAAACTGGTAATCGAGAAACTCGGAAGTCCTGTTGAACCAGACGGAATGATTTCCGGAAGCCTTAAAGTAAATAACAATAGCGGCACCTGTGATCTCGAAATCCCTATAAAAGGTCCAAAAGGAACTGCTGTTTTATTTGTCGAGGGCAAAAAAAGAGTAAAATGGAATTACAGCGAAATGTCTGTTTATCTTGAAAAAACAGATGAAGAGATTGATTTACTGCAGAGACAATAATCTTATTTCTTAACAACTTTAAAACAATAATTAAAACTCTTATTTATTTAATTTGTACGCCGCAGGTTTTATTAGAAAAAGACAGACTGATTGTGTTATTTATCAAACAAAATTCTTTCTGCTATTCAAATAAAATTGTGGCTTTATTTTTGAATAAATACTACATTTGAAACTTAAATAAAACTCCATAATGAAAAAGATTTTACTATTAGCGGTAACATTTACGCTTACTTCTTGTGCACAAGTACAACAAACTTTAAGTCAGCTTCCTCAACTTTCAAACGTTGGGACTGTAGATATCGCATCGGGATTAAAAGAAGCGCTGAATAAAGGAATTACCGATCAAGTAAGTAAATTAACTGCTGTAGATGGTTTTTACAAAAATGAAGCTGTAAAAATCCTAATGCCTCAGGAATTACAAAAAGTAGATGCTGCCCTTAGAAAAGTGGGCTTAAGTTCTCTTGCCGATGAAGGAATTAAAGTACTTAACCGTGCTGCAGAAGATGCTGTAAAAGAAGCTACTCCAATCTTTGTTTCGGCTGTAAAAAATATGTCGTTTACTGATGCTAAAAATATCCTATTAGGAAACGACAGCGCTGCCACAACCTATTTACAAGGAAGTACAACCACTGCATTATACGGAAAATTCAATCCGGTAATTAAAAGCTCTTTCGCAAAAGTAGGTGCCGATGCAGTCTGGACAAAAATCATTACAAAATACAACACGATTCCGTTAGTTAAAAAAGTAAACCCGGATTTAACAGATTATACAACAAATCAGGCTTTAGCGGGTGTTTTTAAAATGATTGCCGTAGAAGAAAAAGAAATCCGTAATAATATCAGTGCCAGAACAACGCCTTTATTAAAAAGCGTTTTCGCCATGCAGGACGGAAAATAATTTTTATAACTGCAGTATACAAAGAAACAAAACTGCAATAGTCTTTGTTTCTTTGTTACTTCGCAGCTTTGTTACTAACCTAATAAAACAACCAAAATGCAAAAAATTACCATCCTGATTCACTGTAAAGACCAAAAGGGTATTATTGCCGCAGTGACTGCTTTTATTGCCAAAGTAGAAGGAAATATCACCTACATTGATCAGCATGTTGATGTGGAACAGAATGTGTTTTTTATGCGTCTGGAATGCGAATTTGCCAATCACAGACTTACTGTAGAACAAATAAAAGCTGATTTTGACAAAACACTAGCAGCTGATTTTAATATGTCGTGGGATTTGTATAATCAGGAACAGAAACCAAAAATGGCTTTGTTTGTTTCTAAATACGATCACTGTTTATTTGATATTTTAGGAAGATACAGTGCCGGCGAACTAAACGTCGAAATCCCGGTTATCATTAGCAATCATAATGATCTAAGATCGATTGCCGAACGTTTTGATATTCCGTTTCATTGTGTGCCTTTTACAAAAGATAATAAAGAGGAAGGTGAAGCCAAACAAATTGAACTCTTAAAAAAATACGATATTAATTTTATTGTACTGGCCCGTTATATGCAGATCATTACACCAAAATTAATTGAACTTTACGAAAATAGAATTATTAATATCCATCATTCGTTTTTACCTGCTTTTCCGGGTGCGAAACCGTATCATTCGGCTTTTAAGCGCGGTGTAAAAATTATTGGCGCTACAAGTCATTACGTTACAGAAGAATTAGACGAAGGCCCGATTATCGAACAGGATATTGCCAGAGTTTCGCATATACACTCTATAGAAGATTTTATCATGAAAGGACGTGACTTAGAACGAATTGTTCTGGCAAGAGCAATAAAATTGCATTCTGAAAGAAAAACTATGGTGTACAGCAATAAAACGGTGGTTTTTTCTTAGGAAAAGGCTCAAAAGTTACAAAGCAACAAAGGGTATTGCTAAACATAAAAACCCGACAGATTTTAGAAACCTGTCGGGTTTTGTATTCTAAAACTTTGGCACTTTGTTACTTTGCACCTCTGTTCCTAAAAAAACTATCTTGCCTGAATAGACAATCTTGGGTCGTCAAAATTATTAACCTCATCCATTGTCATTCCTAATGCGTTTGCTACTCCTTCTCCGTATGCCGGATCTGCTTTGTAACAATTGCGTATATGACGCACCTGAATAAATTTCTGTGCCCCTCCTACTTGTCCGGCTGTATTTTTAAACAACAGCTGTTTTTTCTCATCTGTAAGCAAACGGAATAAAAGTCCCGGCTGTGTAAAATAATCGTTATCATCTTCTCTGAAATTGTGCGCATATGCATCGCCGTAAATTGCCAATGGCGGTTCTTTATGTTCCGGCTGATCCTGCCATTCTCCAAAACTGTTTGGTTCATAATGTTTACGTCCGCCATTGTTTCCGTCTACACGCATTGCCCCGTCTCTGTGAAATGTATTATACGGACATCTTGAAGCATTTACCGGAATCTGGTAATTGTTTACTCCTAAACGGTAACGGTGTGCATCTCCGTAAGAGAATAAACGTCCCTGCAACATTTTATCAGGAGAAAAACCAATTCCGGGCGGTACGTGAGCCGGGTTAAAAGCTGCCTGCTCTACTTCGGCAAAATAATTTTCAGGATTTTTATTCAATTCAAATTCTCCAACCGGAATTAATGGGAAATCCCCTTTTAACCAGACTTTTGTCAAATCAAACGGATGGAAACGATACGTTTTCGCCTGCTCTTCGGACATAATCTGAACGAACATTTTCCATTTCGGGAAATTTCCTTCTTCAATTGCATCAAATAAATCTCTTTGGTGGCTTTCTCTGTCTCTTCCTACCAGTAGAGCCGCTTCTTCATCAGATAAATTTTCGATTCCCTGCTGCGACACTAAATGGAATTTTACCCAGTGTCTTTCATTTTTAGCATTAATAAAGCTGAAAGTATGACTTCCAAAACCGTGCATTTCCCTGTAGGATCTTGGAATACCGCGATCGCTCATTACAATAGTCACCTGATGTAAAGCTTCAGGCAGTAAAGTCCAAAAATCCCAATTATTATCAGCACTTCTTAAATTAGTTTTTGGATCACGTTTTACGGCATGGTTTAGATCAGGGAATTTCATAGGATCTCTAAAAAAGAAAACCGGAGTATTATTTCCTACTAGGTCCCAGTTTCCTTCATTTGTATAAAATTTCATGGCAAAACCACGAATATCTCTTTCTGCATCTGCAGCACCTCTCTCTCCTGCAACGGTAGAAAATCGTACAAACATTTCCGTTTTTTTACCAATTTCTGAAAACAAATCGGCTTTAGTATATTGGGTAATATCGTGAGTTACAGTAAAGGTACCATATGCTCCTGAACCTTTGGCATGCATTCTGCGTTCCGGAATTACTTCGCGGTCAAAATGCGCCATTTTTTCTAAAAACCAAAAATCTTGTAATAATACAGGTCCGCGTGGTCCTGCTGTTTGAATATTTTGATTGTCCGGAACTGGAGTTCCTGTAGCGGTTGTTAATTTTTTGTTTGTCTCCATAATGCTGATTTTTAATGTTTTATCAAATATACAAACTTATCCTTAGGATATTAATAAACAAAATTGATTGTTATTATATTTTAATAGCCAAAAATTATTTAACGCTGCTGAAAGCTCAAAAAACAGGGTTTGCAAATCTTAACTTATGGTCAACAAAGTAATAACAAAACCTTAACAGCAATACATCCGTAATAGTCGGATCTTTGTAATGTAATAAACTGGTTATTTATTATTTTGGTTTTGGTTAGTTAAATGATGCCGGCGTCTTCGAGATGCCGGCATTCTTTTTTATAACTATTTTCGTTTCAGGTTTCAAGTTTTCTTTGTTTCAAGTTACTTTGCTTTGAACATAATTTTAAACGCAAAGTTCACAAAACTTTGTGCAAAAAACTTTGCATACATCTTAGCTAGCTTTGCGGTTAACGCTCCAACAACTTGAAACCTGAAACTTAAAACTTGATATTAACTTATATCCAACAAAGTAATAACAAGACCTTAACAGCTTATTCTTGATATATGTCGGACATTTGTAATGTAATAAACTGGTTATTTATTATTTTGGTTTTGGTTAGTTAAATAAATGCCGGCGTCTTCGAGATGCCGGCATTCTTTTTTGTTCCAATTTGTTTGAAGTTTCAAGTTTTCTTTGTTTCAAGTTGCTTTACTTTGAACATAATTTAACAGCAAAGCACGCTAAGACTTTTTTCAAGTATTGTAAATATAAACGCAAAGTTCGCAAAGCTTTGTGTAAAAAAACTTTGCGAACTTTGCGTAAATCTTAGCCTGCTTTGCGGTTAAATACGTTCCAACAAACTTGAAACCTGAAACCTGAAACAAAAGAAAACTAATTCTTCAATCTTTCGTGAAGCAATTTAAAATAAGAGAAAGCCTTTAATAATCGGCTTCCGTGCCAGGAGAACATTTCGCCGTCTACGAAGATGGTTTTGGCGTGGTGCGTAAATCTGCCAATTTCGAAGGCATCTTCTTCTTTAAAAGGATATGGTTCTGATGACAGAAAAACAATATCAGGATCGCCTTCCAGACGCATCTTTTTTAATTCTATTTCGGGATAGCGGCCTTTATCTTCGTAAATATTCTTAAAATGATTCAGTTTTAATAACTCATTTATATAGGTGTCATTTCCTGCCGCCATATAAGGATTCTTCCAGATAAAGTATGCTGCTTTTTTTACTTTAATATCCTGTATGTATTTTTTGAAATCGTTTAAAGCAAAAGCCAGCTTATCATTCCATTTTTGAGCTTCGGTACGGCAGTTGAATATTTGTCCGAAATCTGAAATCATCTGAAAGTTATCTTCAACAGACACAATATTCGTTACCCAAACCGGACAGATTGTGCTTAATTGCTCTACGATCTCGGGTGTATTTTCTTCTTTATTACAAATAATAATATCCGGTTCTAACAGTCTGATCTTTTCAAAATGGATTTTCTTTGTACCGCCCACCATTTTTTTTGTAGATTTAAAATGAAACGGATGCACGCAGAACTTCGTAATTCCAACGATTTTTTCTTCGAGACCTAAATCATATAATAATTCTGTCTGCGAAGGAACAAGCGAAATAATACGTTTTGGGGTAGTTTCAAAAGAATGAATTGTACCTAGCTGGTCTGTTAATTGTTTCATTTTGTTTTTTGTTTCAAGTTCTCTTTGTTGAAGGTTTCAAGTTTTAGATTGTGTTTTTAACCGCAAAGTTCGCAAGGATTTTTCGCAGGGTTCGCAAAGAAAAATAACTTTGCGTTCATAGCGTAAATCTTTGCGAACTTTGCGGTTAAAAAAGTATGTTCAAAGTCAAGCAAAACTTGAAACTTTAAACATGAAACTTTAAACTAATTATCTCTTCCATTTCCTGTTGTACTTTCAAAGCCTCTTCTCTTGCTTTTTCTGCAAAATCAGTTCCTTTTGACGCGTAAATAATCGCTCTGGCAGAATTTACCAAAAGCCCAACCTTATCATTCATTCCGTATTTACATACCTCAGACAAACTGCCGCCCTGCGCGCCAATTCCCGGAACCAGTAAAAAACTATCCGGAACTATTTTTCTGATTTCTGTAAAATATTCTGCTTTGGTTGCACCTACAACGTACATTAGGTTTTCGCTGTTTTTCCACGTTTTAGAGGTCTCCAGAACCTGTTTATAAAGTTCCTTTCCATTTGTTGTGAGGGTCTGAAAATCAAAAGCACCTTCGTTTGACGTTAATGCTAACATTATAGTATGTTTATTTTCGAAAGCCAGAAACGGCTCAACCGAATCTTTACCCATATAAGGCGCAACGGTTACACTGTCAAAATTCAAATCTTCAAAAAAAGCTTTGGCATACATACTTGACGTATTGCCTATATCACCACGTTTTGCATCGGCAATGGTAAAAATTTCAGGATGCTTTTCGTTGATATAATTAATCGTTTTTTGCAGCGACATCCAGCCTTTTATTCCGTATGCTTCAAAAAATGCCGTATTAGGTTTGTAGCCCACTGTTAAATCGTGTGTTGCATCGATTATTGCTTTATTAAATTCAAAAATAGGGTCTTCTGTTTCTAATAAATGAGAAGGGATTTTGTTTAGATCAGGATCTAATCCAACGCATAAAAATGATTTTTTTTGAAGAATTTGTTCGTGCAGCTGTTGTGTTGTCATAGTGTATTTTTAGTTCTTCTGTTTCAAAGAATTGATTCTTTTTAAAAAGTATGCAAAAATAAAAAAAGCCACTCAATTAAGAATGGCTTTTTAGTTTTATATTCTGCGGCGGTTTACAAATTACCTAAATACACAATTTCTGTTCTTCTGTTTTCTGCTCTTCCTGCAGCTGTTTTATTAGATTTTACAGGTTTAGAAGCTCCGTATCCGTTAGAAGTCAGGTTATCAGGATTAACTCCTTTTTCTATCAAAAGATCCATTACCATTTTGGCTCTTTCTTCAGATAATTTCTGGTTTGCTTTTGCATTTCCTACGTTATCTGTATGACCGTTAACGGCAAATTTAGCATTTGGATAGTTTTTAAGAATTTCTTTAATCGCATCAAGTCTTCCTAAAGTCGCTGTTTTTGTAGCATCGTTTAAAGTTGCTTTTCCAGTTGAAAAGAAAATAGATTTTGCTTCTACTTTTAGTTGTGCCAATGTTTCTTTGGTTACTTTAGGACAGCCTTTATTATCAGCAGGACCAGGAACTAACGGGCAGTCATCATCTTTATCCAGAACGCCGTCTTTGTCAGCATCCAGGTTTGGACAACCTTTGTTTTCTACAGGACCTGCAGCGGTTGGACATGCATCATCTTTATCTAAAACGCCGTCTCCGTCTGTATCCGGCCATGGGCATCCTTTGTTTTCTACCGGACCAAAAACTGTTGGGCAGGCATCAACGTTATCTAATAAGGTATCTCCGTCAGTATCTGTCCATGGACATCCTTTATTTTCTTTTGGGCCTTTAGTATCAGGACAGGCATCGTCTTTGTCAAAAACACCGTCTTTATCTGTATCCGGCCAAGGGCATCCGCCGTTTTCTTTAGGACCTGCTACTTTTCTGCACGCATCTTCTTTGTCAATTATACCGTCTCCGTCTGTATCTTTAAATTGTTTTTGGTAAACCGGAATTTTCATACCCAAATGAAAATCAGCTCCTTTTGATTCTTTCGAAGCCAAGTTGCTAAGCACAGAACCAGAACCTATGAAGAAAACTCCAGCACGTAAACCCGCTCCGGCCTGCATACCGCTGTATTGCATATACGTAACCGGTACATAGAAACTAAACCATCTGCTTTCGTAACGAGGCGTTAAAGTAACACGGTCAGCAATTCCGTATGCGTTTAATTTACTTTTAGAAACCATACTGATATCTCCGTTCAGGTTTAGATAGAATTTGTTGTACATATTCCAGTCAACATCGGCATGAATTGCTGTCGGCAGGTTTGCTTTTACACCTTTTGAACTTGAGGTTTTAGTATAATGTTCGTTTAAGAAATCGTATAAATCATCAGCATCGTCAATCATCTCCTGGGTAATAGTACCATTTACATTGTAAGTGTCTACTTTAGAGTTTCTGTAGTTGATAGATCCAATATCTGTAACCGATAAACCAAAACGTAATTTGTATTTGTTTAAGTCTCTGAAATTGTTATCTGATGGTCTTGCATTTCTCAGATCATATAAATCATAATCCGGTCTCCATTCGTATACAAGTCCAAAATCGAAACCAAAGCCTCGTGAACCGGAATCGAATTTATAATCGTCGTTTACTTCCCAGTCCTGGCTTGCTCCTACGGTAATTTCACCGCTTGACTGCAGCGTTCCGTTTTTAGGATCGGCTGTGTTTTCCACATAATTTACGCTTACATCTCTTCCCTGAACATAACCGTTAACACCGCCTTGTAAATATTTGGCAGTTAAACCTCCTTTTAAAAAGTGCTCGTTGTTTTGGTATAAAACGGCAGCATACGAAACACCTAACTCACCCCATGAATTAGAGGCAGCATTTGGGTTTCCTAAATTGTAAAGAAAATTATCAGACTTATCTAAACCATCTTTAACCTGATCTATCAGATAACCGTTGATTTTAGCAATGTTTGAAACCGATCTCGCTCTTGTAAAAACAGCGATGGTGTGCTTTGGCGCAATGTTGAACATGAAAGAAGGCCCCATGATGTCAAAATTCGCCAATCCGTTGTTGGCATTTTTAGGCGATACTTTCGACTGCGTGTCAAAATCGTATCCGTCTTTGTAAACGTCAAATAGTTTAACGCCGTATAAATCATTCTGAACAGAACCGCTGATGGAAAACAAATTAATATCTGTTTTAAAACGTGAATCTGCTATAGAAGCCGGGTTAAACAATACACTCTGTACTCCTGCATAATTGTCATGAAAATAACCAATATACGATTGGGCTTGTACTTTAATAGAAATAAGTAATAAAAATAAAACGGGTAATAGTTTTTTCATCTATATATCTGGGTTTTTAGTTTTTAGTTGCGGCAAAACTACATAAATAAAAGTGTATTAATGTTACGGAAACATTGAATTCATGTAACATCTTTGATTAATTATGTAAGAAAGGCTCAGAACATACTTTTTACTTTTGATATAAACCCACAAAACAAACAATTATGAGTCCAAATATCGGAATATCAACTGCAAATCTTAAGAAAAGCTCCACTATATTAGCCACGATTTTATCTAACGAAATGACTCTTTATGTAAAAACCAGAAAGTTTCACTGGAACATTTCGGGAAACAGTTTTATGGAACTTCATAAATTGTTTGAAGACCAATACAGAGTACTTGAAGCTCAAATAGATGAAGTAGCCGAAAGAATCAGCCAGCTTGGCGAGAAAACAATTGGCACAATGAAGGAGTTTATCGAAAACTCGACACTAAAAGAATCTCCAAAAGAATATGCGTCGCAAAAACACATGCTGGAAGAGCTTTTAGAAAATCATGAGCAGCTGGTAACCGAATTTAGAGACTATATCCCGGTTTTTGAAAACGAAACCAACGATGCCGGTTCTGCCGATTTTGTTACGGGATTATTGCAGGAACACGAAAAAATGGCGTGGGTTTTACGCCGTTACCAAGTGTAATGAAATGTGAATTATGCAGCGGTTTAAAAAATTAATGTAAAGAAAAAGCAAATTTTAAAATAGAACTTTACATTACTTATTAATTACAAACAAAACACAGAAATTATGAATACTACAGAAATAAAAGGAAACTGGAATGAGTTAAAAGGAAAGTTAAAGCAAAAATATGCTGAACTGACAGATGATGATTTAATGTTTGCTGAAGGTAAAGAAGACGAAATGTACGGAAAGCTTCAGCAGAAACTGGGAAAAACAAAAGAAGAATTTCATCAAATGCTGTCAGATCTCTAAAATCTTCTGACTCAATCAGGAAATACCGTCTAGTAATAAATGTATTAGACGGTATTTTTTTGAAAAGTTTAGTATTTTTATGATACTTAAAATGGTCTTAAAAAAAGATTAAACACAATAACCACGAATAATTTTTTTATCTTTAACCAAATTTTTTACAAAAATGAAACTATTTATAAAGTTCGACATTAATACCATTTGTTCACTTTATCTTAAACAAAATCTCGAGCAGCAAAATATAAATTTTACCACCCTGGGCTTTGGAGAGATAGAGATTGATGACAATCTTGATGCTGATGCACTCGAATCTTTAAAAAACAATCTTGCGCCGTGCGGGTTTGAAGTAGTTGAAAACCAAAAAAGTGTATTGGTTCAAAAAATTAAAGATGCCATTATCGAATTGGTTTTTATGGAAGACAGCAACAATTACAAAAGTTCTGTTTTTCTGGCCGAAAAACTAAATCACAGTTATGGTTATTTATCCAATGTTTTTTCGGAAGTGACCTATTCGTCTATCGAAAACTTCATTATTTTACAAAAAATTGAAAGAGCAAAACAGTTAATCATCATAAACGAAATGAGTCTGACTGAAATAGCTTTCTTATTAAATTATTCGAGTGTGGCACATTTAAGCACTCAGTTTAAAAATACGACCGGAATCACCCCGTCGGCATTTCAGAGAATAATTAAGAAACGAAGAGAAAATTTAAAATAAAAATCAAATACCACATTCAAAATGCAAAAAAACGCATTATTTATTTTACTGGCTGATGATGATGAAGATGATCGTCTATTTTTTAAGGATGCTTTTGAAGAAATCAAAATACAAACCAACGTAGAATTTGTTCACGACGGAATGCAGCTAATGGATTACCTTCTGAACCCTGACACCAAACTTCCTGATATTTTATTTCTGGATTTAAATATGCCGAAAAAAACAGGAAAAGAATGTTTGATCGAAATTAAGAAAACAGAACATCTTAAAGATATAATTATCGCCATTTACTCTACTTCATCTTCTGAAGAAGATATTGAAGATACATTTATTCAGGGCGCCAATATTTATATTAAAAAGCCAAGCGATTTCAACACGCTTAAAAAAATAATTAATGAAGTCGTGACCGTAAACTGGCACTATCATACCTCAGGGTTAAATCGTGATAATTTCTTGCTGCGACTAAAATAAAGTATACCAATGAAATGGATACCAAATTTTAATTCTTCAAACTCTTTGAGAGTTATTTTTGTAATCGCAGTTTTCATTCTGTTATTTATTTCATCTATTGCCTATAAGCATAATCAGGACTTGAACGAATCGAGCAAACTGGTTATGCATACTTATGAAATAAACATTCAGTTAGAACGATTAATGTCGGCCATAAAAGATGCCGAAACGGGACAGCGCGGGTATATTATTACCCGAAATGCCCGTTTCCTTACACCGTACATATATTCGCGCGATAAGGTAAACACTTCATTTATAACCTTAAAAAAATTAACTGCAGATAATCCGCAGCAGCAGGAAAACCTTCGAAAGTTATTCAAGCTCATCATCCAGCGTTTTGTTTCTTTTGAAAACTGCTTAAAATACAGCGATCCCAAAACATATGATAAACGAAAACTCGACAATCATATGTTTGGGGGACGAATCCTGATGGAAAACATTCGTTTTAAAGTAGACGAAATGAATGACATCGAGAAAACCTACCTTAAAAACCGACTTAAAATTTATGATGCCGAAATCTCATTAAGTCCGTTATTCTCTATTTCTTTATTTTTAGTTGCCTTATTTTTCATTTTGCTGGCTTACAGACAAATCAGTAAAGATTTCCAAAGACTGAAAGTTTTCAATAAAAAACTTCTTATTTCAAACGGCTTAATTGCCGAATCTGAAGTGATTGGAAAATTCAGTACCTGGCAGTGGGATCTGGATGCTAACAAAATTGACTTTTCAGACAATCAGTTTCGTTTATTAGGACACGAACCAGGAGCTTTTGTTCCTATAAAAGAAACCCTCCTAAGTTTTGTTCACCCTGATGACAAAGAAAATGTGGCGCGTTCTATCGATGGTATTATCGAGAACAGGCAGGTTCCTTTTGTGTATTATAAAACACTGCTTCCAAGTCATGAAGTACGTTATTTTAAATCGACAGGAAAATTACTCACTGACCAGCAGGGAAGCAAAATCCTTCTGGGTATTAATTTTGATATTACAGATGAGCATCTTCTTAATATAGAGCTGCAGGAACGTAATAAAGAACTAGAAAAAAGCAATAAAGAACTGGCATCTTTCAACCACGTTGCGAGTCACGATTTACAGGAACCTTTACGAAAAATCCAGACTTTTATTTCAAGAGTTTCAGATGCAGATAAAGCTGTAATGTCTCAAAGTGCCAGAGATTATATTGCCAAAATAGAAGTTTCGGCCAAAAGAATGCGTGTTCTTATTGATGATCTTCTTTTATTTTCGAGAACCAATACCACTAAGAAAGAGTTTATAAAATCGAACTTAAATGAATTACTGCTAAATGCCGAATCGGAACTAACAGAAGTAATTGAGGAAAAAAATGCGGTTATTACAACATCTAAACTTCCTAAACTGGCCGTTATTCCGTATCAGATTGAACAGTTATTTATCAATCTTATTGGAAACTCATTAAAGTACAGTCGCCCGGATGCGGCACCCGAAATTAAAATTGACTGTTCAAAAATACTCGCCGCCGAATATCCTGAACTGGATCAAAATATTAAAAAGTACTATAAAATTACTTTTATAGATAACGGAATGGGATTTGATCCTCAGTTTAAAGAAACCATCTTTATATTGTTCCAGCGTCTGCATTCTAAAACAGATTATCCGGGCACCGGAATTGGTCTTGCAATTTGTAAGAAAATCGTAGACAACCACAGAGGCTATATTACAGCCGACAGTAAACAAAACGAAGGATCTGTTTTTACTATTTTCCTGCCGGACTAATCGCCGAAACCCCTTAAAACACTACAATTAAACGTTATATAAATTCTTTATGGGAATTATATAACGTTTCTTTTTTATGCTGTAAGGTAAAACGCTTTATTCGTTAGCATCTTTGTAATGTAATACTTTAAGAAGTAATAATGAAAGCAAAACCCGTACTGAAAGCGGCTTTTTTTAAAGCTCTTTTTTTATTGATAATGATTTTAGCAGCATCATGCAGAAAATCCAATTCGATAGAAAATGCGCTTAAGAAAAATGAAACTTTCACTAAAAATGAAAAAGAAGAAGTCGAAGCTTTCTTTTTTATTGCAACGGCAAATGTTGGAAAAACCATTATTTCTAAAAGTCAGATTGCACAACAAAAAAGTTCAGAAAATTCAATAGTGATTTTAGGCAACAAAATCGAAAAGCATCAAACCCGTCTGCTGCAGGAAGTGACCGAACTGGCAAACAAAAAGCTGCTGATTATTTCAGAAATAAATGCAACACACAGAAGAGATACTTACGATCTGGTTACCGCAAAAAATTCTTCAGATTTTAATAAAGTGTATTTAAATGCGATGAAAAAATGTCTAGAAGAGCAGATTGATTTACTTGAAACTGTTTCGAAAGAAACCAACGATAAAGCGATTTTAAAATTAGTATTGGAATATTTGCCTGAACAGTACGATCTCTTACGGGAGGTCGAACAAAAAATTAAAGAAAGGAATTAATTAAAAGCCTATTCAAACATTAACTAAATTATTTAACTATGAAAATGCAAGCCAATTTTTTATGCGCCTTAACCCTTTTTATTTCAGCTTCATTCGGAATGCTGCACGCTCAGGACAATAATGTAAATACCGAGTTTGGTGTAAAAGGAGGATTCAATATGTCTAACCTGTACGGAAGCGGTGAGGAAGTAGATGACAATAATATATTATACGGTTTTAATGCCGGTGTATATGCAACATTACCTGTTTCTGATTTTGTTGCCATTCAGCCAGAGATCTTATTTACAACAAAGGGTGCTGAATTTGAATACGACAATTTTCTTGCAAGCGGGTCGACTAAATTCAAATTAAATTATATCGAAGTTCCTCTTTTAGTAAGAGTTAACATTACTAAAAACTTCAACGTTCATGCCGGTGGTTACGCTTCTTACCTGGTAAGCTCTAAAGTAACAGGAGACGGTGATATAGAGTTTGATCAGGAAATTGACAGAGATGATTTAAACAAATTTGATGCTGGTATCGCAGCCGGTGTAGGAGTTGACTTTAACCCTATAAGCATTGGATTACGTTACAACTATGGTCTTACTACCGTTGGAAAAGAAAGAACTGTTGGAGGAGTTACATATACTGCTCCTGACGCAAAGAACAGCAACTTAACATTATACCTTTCGTATAAGTTAAATTAAAACTGAGTTACAAACCACTAAATAAAAAACCATGTCAAACTTATTATACACAATCGCAGTAATCCTGGTGATTCTGTGGGCTCTTGGTTTCTTTGTTTACAGTTTCGGAAGTATAATTCATATACTATTGGTAATTGCCATTATTGCCATACTGCTGAGACTTATTAAAGGACGGGAGATTTAAAAATTAATCAACATTAAATAAATATATTAATCTATTAAAAATCAAATATTATGAAAGCATCTAGCACAATTTTAGGAATAGCAGCCGCTGCTGCAGCAGGAGCATTATTAGGAGTTTTATTTGCTCCGGACAAAGGTTCTAACACAAGAAAAAAAATCAAAGATAAATCTAAAGATTACGGAGATAATATCAAAACTAAATTTGATGGTATTGTAAACACAATCACTTCAAACGGTAAAGAAATCATCGAAGAAGGAAAAGCAAAATTCAATCAGGTAAAAGATGATTTCAACCCAGTGAAAGACGAAGCTAAAACTGTAAAATCGAACTACTAAATACTAAGTGATTTTTTCAAACCATAAATACCAATATCATGGAACCAAATGCAACAACAAACGAGAATTTAAATCTTTATGAAAAAGCTGAAAACTACGCAAAAACAAGTTTAGAACTATTAAAACTTAAAACTGTATGTTCAGTGGCCGATGGTGTATCATCATTGGCATCAAAGATCGCAGTTGGCGTTGTTGTTGCATTTTTTACCTTATTCCTTAATATTGGTTTAAGCTTATGGATTGGGAAAGAACTGGGGGAATATTATTTTGGATTTTTTATAATGGCGCTCTTCTATTTATTAGTTGCCATTATAATACACAAATCTCATCATAAACTAATCAAAACTCCTATTGGTAATTCGATTATTTCGAGCATCTTAAAGGAAAAAAAGTAAAACTGATTTAAAAATAAATTAATAACTAAAAAAGACTATTATGGAGCCTATTTATACTATTGATGAATTAAATCAGAGAATAAAACTTTTGGAAAACCGTCAGGACGCAGAATGGTGCGCTATAAAAGACCATATCGACGATCTTAAAGAAAATCTAAAACCTATTAACCTGATTCGAAATACGGTAGAAGAAATCAATGAAACGGTTGGTTTTAAAAGTCATCTTGCACAATCTGCCATTAGTATTGCCATTGGGTATTTTGCCAAACGATTTATAGTTGGAAAAGGCGACTCGATGTTTAAAGGCATTCTGGGCTCGATTGTACAGCTTATAGTAACCAATCTGGTTTCGAAACCTCACGAATCTTCAGAAGAAGAGGATGAAGAATCATCACAATATGAACCATCATAAGAGTAATTTGTCTAACTAAAATTTTATTCATTATGGAAAAGTTAAGCCAAATAGTATTAAAAAACGGTGTATACATGTACTCTAACCTATATAAATGTTTTGAATACACAAGAGTATTTCTAGGTATCTAACCTTATTATACGTTTAGAAACAAACGATTAAACGGTTAATACATCACTATAAATATAAGTTGTTGTACTGAATTACTAAACTTCTAAGTTTTACAATCAGAATCTTCAACTAAAAAAGAGACTTTTTTACTTTAAAGTAGAAAAGTCTCTTTTTCTTTTTAGGCGCTAAGGCTCTGAGTCGCTAAGGAACTAAAGTTCTGAGTTTTTAGCCGCAATATTGTCATAACAAAAATACGAAAAAATCCTTTGCGATATTTACGTAAACCTTTACTATCCTGACGGTTAAACTTATTTACCTCTTTGTAACTTTGTCCCTCTGTCACTAAAAACCTCAGAAACTCAGTAACTCTGAGCCTCCTAGTTATAATTCTGATAAATAGGCAGTTTTAGTCCCACATACACATTTGCGCCTTTTGAATTATTCGAAACAAAATTTGAAATAAGTGTTCCTGAACCAATAAACAACGGACCAGCCCTAAACCCCGCTCCAATCTGCGTACCGCTGTACTCCATCCAGGTAACCGGAACAAAAAAGCTAAACTGTCTGGTTTCGTATCGTGGCGAAAAAGTAACCGAATTAGCAATCGCAGTTCCGTTGATTTTTTCAGCATCGATTAAACTAAAATCACCGCTCAAGTTCAGGTAAAATTTGTTATCGATATTCCAGTCAAAAGCAGTGTGAAAAGCTGTTGGAAGATTCGCCTGCACTCCTTTTCTGGATGCGATTTTAGTGTAGTTTTTATCGAAGAATTCAAATAAATCACCCGCATTGTCAATATCATCCTGAGTAACATTTCCCGTTAGATCATAGGTGTTTTCCGTTAGGTTTTTATAATTGAGTTTTCCAATATCTGTTACAGAGGCGGAAGCTTTAAATTTATAACGGTTTCCTATACAAGTATGACAGTTCGTGCGATATTCATACGTAAAACCCAGATCTACTCCCACGCCAGCAGACGCTGCATCGAACTCAGGATCTTTTCCGTTTTCGTAATCGTAACTCGCAGCCGTTTTTAAAGTTCCCGTCGAAGTATAGCTGCTCAAAGCCGGATCAAGATTATTTCTGTTAAAAGCAACACTTAAATTATTCCCGCTGATGTACCCATTTACACCCGCCATTAAATACTTTACGGTAATACCGCCTTTTATAAAATGCTCATCGCGGTCTAATAAAACTGCGGCATAACTTGCCCCAATCTCAGCCCAGGAATTCGTAACCCCATTTGGACTTCCTCCTGTTATTAAAAAAGAGTTCGAAGCATCAATATCCTTATTTATCTCATCAATCAGTTCACCGTTTACATTTACCAGATTCGTAACACTTCGTACACGGCTGAAAACTGCTATACTGTGCGCCGGAGTAATATTCATCATGAAGGAAGGACCAAGAATATCAAAATTCAAATTTCCGCTGTTATTTGTTTTAATATGCTTATTAGCATTGGTATCAAAATCATAACCGCTTCGCAAAGCATCCATTATATTAACGCCGTAAAGATTGTTCTGTCCCGTTGCGCTTATTGACGAAATGGTAACATCTGCCTTATACTTCGAATCTACAATAACCGACGGGTTAAACAAAGCACCCTGAATCCCGGCATAATTATCATCCCTGAATCCGAAATAGGACTGGCTCCTGACACAAAAAAAGCTTCCAAAGAAGCAGCAGACTAGTAAAATTTTCTTCATAGTTTTTAGGTTTTGGTTGGTTGATTAGCACATGCCTTTTAGTACGAAGGCAGGTAAATATCAAACAAAAAAAATCAAAAAAAAATTTTACGAACAGATATCAAGGTTAAGTTTTTGCTAAGTCAAAAACAGCATAATTCATTAATTTACTATGTTTTACAGAAAAAATATTAGAAATCTTACTTCATCAAAACTTCATGTAATCTTTGGACTTATTTATGTTCCAAAACCAAAAAGTTTCGAAGGTATTACGGACAGAATTTTTATATTTTATCAGATGCCTTTTTGTTCTTAAGGGTTTAAGAAAAATCTTAATCTGAGGTGCTAATGCTTTGAGGTTTTTAAGATGCTAAGTTTTTTTTATTTTTTCCACAAAAAAAGCCGAACTAAAAGTTCGACTTTCTTATAATAATATTTCTAAGAGAAAAACTCAGAACCTTACCTTAGTAAACCTCCGATGCTTCTTTCAATTTCTCCATGTTGTTAACCAGCTGAAGTTCAGATACAATTTTCTGAATATCGCCATTCATGATGTTTCCTAAATCGTAAAGCGTTAAACCTACACGGTGATCCGTTACACGGCCTTGAGCGTAGTTGTAGGTACGAATTTTAGCCGAACGGTCTCCGGAACTTACCTGAGAGCTTCGTTTTTTCGCATCTTCTTCCTGCTTTTTGGCTAATTCCATTTCGTACAAACGAGAACGCAATACCATTAAAGCTTTATCTTTATTCTTGTGCTGTGATTTTTCGTCCTGACACTGCGCTACTAATCCGGTTGGAATGTGCGTTAAACGTACTGCCGATTTCGTAGTATTTACCGACTGTCCTCCTGGTCCTGATGAACAGAAGAAATCCACACGAACGTCGTTCATATCCACCTGAACGTCAAACTCTTCTGCTTCCGGCAATACCATTACGGTTGCTGCAGATGTATGTACACGTCCCTGAGTTTCTGTTTGCGGTACACGCTGTACACGGTGAACACCCGCTTCAAACTTCAATGTTCCGTACACATCCTCTCCGGTTACTTCAAAAATAACCTCTTTGAAACCTCCCGAAGTACCTTCGTTCATATCCACAACAGATGTTCTCCATCCCTGTGTTTCGCAATATTTAGTATACATTCTGAATAAATCTCCTGCAAAGATACTTGCTTCATCCCCTCCCGTTCCGGCACGAATCTCCACCATTACGTTTTTAGCATCTTCAGGATCTTTAGGAATCAGCATAAATTTGATTTCTTCCTCTAATTCCGGCAGACGCTCTTTGGCTTCATCCAACTGCATTTTGGCCATTTCTACCATTTCGGCATCACTGCCGTCAGCAATAATTTCGTTAGCCTCATCGATATTTGCCAAAACTACAATGTATTCTTCTCTCTTTTCAACCAGAGCCTTAATACTTTTATATTCCTGATTGAGCTGTTTATAACGCTTTTGATCAGAAATAACATCCGGCTGAATAATCAAATCCGAAATCTCATCAAAACGCTGCTTTACATACTGAAGTCTATCTAACATTTTCTTTTTCCTTTATTTGGACTGCAAAATTACAAAATTTTTGTGGAAAATTCTACTTGTTGATTTTTTGTGTTTTTTGGGGTGGGATTTTGTGTGATTTTGAGTTTTGGAGTTTTCTTGTGACGTTGATTTCATTAACATTTTTTCCAAATATTTTTAAAATCAGGTGTTTTTACTTGGTTGTTTGTTAAAAATAAAAATGAAGTTTGTCGAACTGTAAAATTAGCTTGTTTAAGAAATTATGGTTTTCCGTAATCTAATTGATGCTAAAGAAATTAGTTTTGGTAGTATTAAAAGAAAAATAAACCAATTATGAAATTCAATAAAATATTAATTACGTTTTTATTTCTATTAATAGTATCGAAGAACTATTCTCAAAATAATTCTGAAACCAGACTATTTATTGACAATACAATGATGGTTCAAGTAAATAGAGATTGGAATGTAAAAGCTGAATTTATATCTGGATTAAAAGAAGTATTATCTTTTTATCCCATTGAAGCAATTGATTTAAAATCAAATAATAAAATAAAAGCATTGCAGATGGATATGGCATTAGCAGATAATTATTTTAAATCTTCATGGATTGATTTAAATGAAGTTGACCAATTCATATTATTTATTGAACAATATGTTATTCCTAACATTAAAGATAAAACTGAAAAGAAACAATCAACCACCTATATTTTTAATGCAAGAGAAATAACATTTCATTTTTCTATTCAAAAAAGTTCAAGAAGAATGTCAATCTATACTAAAGATAATGGTGCTAGAGATAATTCACATTATTTCTGGACGGAATCGCAGGTTAGTAAAATTCCTGAATTGCTTACGATTTTGAAGAATATTAAAATATAAAATAGATGGAGGAAAAAGAATCAATGAAATTTTTAATGGAAATAGAATTTTAGAAATTCCATTTTTTCAAAGGGCATATGTTTGGGGAGAGGATCAATGGGAAAGATTATTGGAAGATATGAAAAAAGTAAGTTTATCAAACAAACCATACTTTTTAGCCAATCTTTACGGGCACGGATTGCAAATCCGCGCTAACGGGTTACTATAGAATCAAACAATAACGATAATTTAAATAGATTTCCGATTGTCGATAAGAAGAGATCCGTACAAACTGATAAGATATATATAATAACAATTAATAAATCTTACTACTCGTAAAAATAACAAAAAGAAATATAAATATTATTTAGCAATTTATGGAAGACGATTTAGAATTATCAAATATTGAACAAGTTGATTCAATTGAACAAGATTATGCTAATGACGATTTATTTAATATTACTTCATGGGGAGCCGATATGTCATTTAGAGAGTTAATTAGTATGTACGATGATGATGAACTTTTAAAGCCCGAACTACAACGAAAGTATGTATGGGAAAAAGCAGAAGCAAGTAGATTTATTGAGTCAATTCTACTCGGTCTTCCAATACCTTCAATTTTCTTAGCAAATACACCAGAAGGTAACAAACTAATTATTGATGGATATCAAAGAATTATGACCGTTTACGATTATGTAAAAAAAGGTGTTTTCTCAAAAGATAATAAAACATTCAAACTTACTAATAATGAAAAAATTAATCAACGATGGAGAGGAAAAGCCTTTAATGAATTAAATGAATTTGATCAAAAAAAAATTAGACAGACAACAATACATGCAATAATTTTTGAACAAAAGCATCCAAAAGAAAGTGATTCAAGTCTTTTTCAAATTTTTGAGAGAATCAATACAAGTGGAAAAATATTAAAACCACAAGAGATAAGGAATTGTGTTTATCAAGGTAATTTAAACTCTTTACTATTTACATTAAACAAAAATGAATTCTGGAGAGATTTATTTGGACAAAATGAAGATGCCAGAATGAATGATTTAGAATTTATATTAAGATTCTTTGCTCTTTCGGATAACGAAATCAAATCAAAAAGTGATGGTCAAATTTCATTAAAACTTTTTTTAAATAATTTTATGGGCAAAAAACAAAATAATAGTAAATCTTTCATCGAAAATAAAAGAAAAGAATTTCAAACAACAATGGAATTTGTATTTGAAAATTTTGGAGTAAATGCTTTTAAAAATATAAATTCCGAAAACTCTTACCTGACAAGATTTCATCCAACCATTTTTGATTCAATATCTATAGCCACTAATTTCGTCATAAATATTAAGAATTTAAAAATTAAGTTGGAGAATGCAGAGATTAAACATAAAGAATTATTATCAAATACTGAATATAAAGTTTACACTTCATCAAGAACAACAAATATTGAGCATATTAATGGGAGAATAAATTTGGCATGTAGAATATTATACGGTGTAAATTATGAATAATCAAACTGCCCAAGATTTAATAGATGAATGTGAAAATGATTTAGAAAGAATTGAAAAAATTATAGAAGTCTTAACAAGTACAAATCCTGCTGTTCCATTTCTAAGTAAATATTCCATAATTAAAACATGTGGTACTTTAGAGCAATGTTTTAAAATTATAATATCTGATTTTTGTAGCCAGAACCAAAATCAACAAATAAGAAATTATATAGATATAACATTTAGAGAAAGCTCTATAAATCCAAGTATTGATAATATTCATAAATCATTATGTAGATTCGACAGTAATTGGAATGAAACATTTAAAAACTTATTGAAATGTGATTCTAACAAAGATCGAATAAAATTATCAATATCATCTTTAAATAATGCTAGGAATCAATTTGCACATGGAGGAAATCCTGGAATTACTTTCAATGACGTTAAAGATTATTTTGAGGATGCAAAAACAGTTATTTCTTACTTAGATCAATCAGTAATATAATTTTTTTCTGTACCAGCTTTACAAACTTAATGGATATCATCCCACTGGCTAGAGCGTATAGCTCGTGAATGCAATCCAAATAAAAACTATCTTCAAAAAATAACCATGAAAGAATGTCTTACTGTAAAAGAAATTACTTTCAAAAAAAAGAAATTATCAACAAAGGAATTTTTAAAACATTCAAATAAGATTACTATACAAGTAAAACATCGCGATCAAAAATGAACAAATTAGAAGCATTTTTTTTAGAAATAAAAAAAGACAAGCAATCAAAAAGAATTCCAACCGCTACAATAACACAACTATACGGGGTTTCACGCAGAGGCCCAAGGGTAATCTATACTGTAAATTTGTGGCTTGAAAAATATGAACTAATCATGGAACCCACCTATGCAAGTGCAAATGCATATCATCATGTAGAAATAAAACTAAAACCAACCATAGGTATTAATTCTGAGATCAAAAAACCTAAGTACTCTGATGCAATTCCTCGAGTTAGCATTATCAAATCTTCTGATCTGAATGATTCTGAAACTAATGAATTCAAACTTGTTACTGTTCGAAAAGAAATGCCAATACAAGAAGTTGTTTCTCTTATGCTATATCATAATTTTTCCCAAATACCAATATTATCGAGTAAAAAAGATGTGTATGGACTAGTAAGTTGGAAAAGCATTGGTAGAGCTCTAGCTCTTGGTAAAGAATGTAAAACAGTCGCCGATTGTTTTGAACCAATTGAAATTATCAATTACGACGAACCTTTATTCAAAGCAATAAAAATAGTACTCGAAAAAGAAGTTATATTAGTTAGAGATATTAAAAACGAAATATCTGGTATAGTAACTGCGACTGATATTGGTCAGCAATTTTTAATTCTTTCTGAACCATTCCTTCTGATTGAGCAAATAGAAAATTCAATAAGAATTATATTGAATGATAAATTAACTTATGAGGACATTAATAAAGTTTTAGATCTGACAAAAATCGAAAAAGAAATAAAACATTTATCAGATTTGACTTTTGGACACTATGTTAGAATATTTGAAAATGAAGATTTGTTTAAAAAAATCGATCTCAAAATAGACCGCGTTTTACTTCGAAAAATGCTAACAGACGTAAACAAAGTTAGAAATGAAGTAATGCATTTTAGTCCAGAAGAGATGAAAGAAGATGATTTAGCCGAATTAAGAAGAATTCAACGCTTCATTCAACAGATAATGGAAAACATTTAACTCACACAATAGCCCGCTAAACAAAAAAAATGCGCAAAAGCCATCCAAAAACCTTTTGCGCATTTCTTATATATCAAAAAAGAAACTTACTTCCCTCCCAGAAATTTCTCTAAATATTCATTCTTATCTTTTTCAGCCTGAACCAAACGTTCGTAAAGCTCAACAACTTTATTAATTGCACGAAATCAGGATACTTTGCAGAGCAAAATTTATTCCTCGTCTTTAATATACAAATCCTTCAAAAGTTCACTTGAAGTTGTATCAAGCGCTTTTGCCATTCTAATGAGAAGATTTATAGTGATACCTTGCTCTTTTCTTAAAACTCTTCGTACAGTGGTCTCAGTACAATTACTTGCTTTTGCAAAAGCACTCTTGTTTCCTGTGTATTTTTCAAGGAAAAGCTTATAAATTCTATCGACTATTTCTGCTTCTAATTTATCAATCGTCTTCATAAAACAAAGAAAATGAAGTAACCTCATCAATCTTTAAAACAAATTCGACTTATAAGTCGAATTTTGTTATATTTGCTTTATGTAAGTAAAACTCAATTAAAATACAAAGCAATGGAAGAAAAGCTGGAACAACCAATAAATGATCTTTTAAAATTTGCGGCCAATGTAAATTATTTCACAAAGCTTAAACCAAATCTTAAAGATCATAATTCTCTTAAAACGGATATAACAATAACATGTTACAACGAATTAATGCAGACGATTTTTTCTCTCATTAGAACAAATATCAGCATGCTGCAAAATGAAGAATCTCAAACCGCTATCGATGCCATGCTTTTACTTGAAATAGCCGTACAGCTTCTGCCAAATGATGAAATGGAATTGTTGGATGAATTGCACAAGATTTTATAAGAAATTTGCCTTTACTTTGGATTAGATAAAAAGTTTAATTTTATTCAAAGAAAAGCAGAGTTGAACTTAAAACATTTGGGACAATTAAACATTGACAAATATTCACATCAGAAAATGAAAAACAACATCGAACAAGAAATACAAAACCTCACAAACAGTTTACTCGAAATGGTAAATACGTATTGTTGGAATACGATTTCAAAAAATGTTGTGTATATTACGTCGAATATTTCGGAAACTGATATTGCAGGAGAAAACGCTTTTGTTCATCGCCGAAACAGAAATACAGCCAACAAAAAGAAAACACCCAAAAGCTTCAACGAAGCCATTGCCGATCTGGAAAAAATTTACGATTCGGTTTACGATATAAACCTTTACGTTTATAAAGCCGAAAAAAAACTAACAATACTTGATATTCGGTATTTTCTTAAAAGCGAACTTGATCCTGACTTTTTATCAGTCGTTGCGGACAATCCATCAATGCTGCATTGCAAAATTACACATCCTCCCTATCGAAACGAAAACCACAAATTTGATGTTAACTGGGAATTGGGCGGTTTAAGACATAACTGGAACATGTTTTGGTACAAAAGAAAATTTAAAAAACTGGAACGAGCGAGACGCTATCATTAGCGACGTGATTTATTCAAAACCGGCTTTAATAATTTCTGTCGAATCTATAATTTCTTGATCTAAATGTATTTTAGAATATCTGGGTTCAACACTTGATAAATCAACTTTATAATATCTATTTATATTTTTTCTCATATCATTCGTAATAAACTCACTAGAGTAATATTTTCTTTTATTGAAGAAAAAAAGAAATGAGCATAAGTGTAATTTTTCCCTGATTCTATTTTATAAACTTTGGCTATTGTAGAAAATTTATTTTTATTAATTATTTCACTCTTTTCGCTTTCATCTCTATTTGAAAAAAATATAAAAAACACTAGTGTCAAACAAAAAACAATACCAAGTATTTTTTCGGTTCTGGTCATAATAATCAAAAATTAGATTCAAAAATGATATACAATAATAAAATACTACAATAGAACAAATTACAAGCATTTGGCAAATCTTACCATTGTAATCTCATTAACTTGTACCTCTCTTTTCTTGCTATACTTAACGAAAAGATATTTATTTTTATCAATATCCAATTCTTGAAGAATCATTTTATCATTATCTAAATAAAAGTATCTTGATTTTTTATCTCTGTAAATTTTAAACTTATATTGGTATTTATGATTTATCGATAGGTTCATAGAATCCTTCTGAAAAATCAAGTTATAATAGTTTTCTTTGAAATTAGTATCGTTGTAAGATGTGTTGGCTTCCCAACAATCTGCAGACTTTTTATTTTGGGAATAACTTTGAGAAAACAACAAACACAAAATCAACAATATAAAAAAGTCTTTTTTGTAAAATTTTATTTGGCTGTTTTTCATTATAACAATGGTTTTGTCATTTTCATCAACTTCAAATATACTATAAATGCTTGTTTATTTCATTTGCATTAATTGATTTCAATCCATGCCCGCAGCAGTGGGTCACAATACAATTCATCAAAAAACAAAAGCTGCAAAAAATCCTGCAGCTTTTGTTTATATTTACAGAAAAACAAACCAAAAATATTATGACGCTGATTGCAATTTTCTTTCCCTTTGCTTCTTTCTTTTTGAGAGGAAGAATCTTAACTTCAATTATTTGTCTAATTCTGCAGATAACTTTAATTGGCTGGATTCCGGCTGCAATCTGGGCTGTAATTTCTTTACAGAATTCAAGAGCCGACAAACGTAATAAGGAACTAATTAAAGCGATGAGAACTAAATCGTAAACGAATAGTCCCTTCTGTCAACACATCTCTTCTACAAAATCACGCCGCAGCCATACATGCAGTATTATTTTGTTCGGCTATTTGCATATCCCTTATCTTGTCGGCTATGGTTCCTCTTTCGAATATACGGATGAATTTGAAAACGGCACTCATCAAATAACCCGGGTTTGAAACCAATCGTCCTATTTCTGCTATTTTTTTATCTCTCTGCTCAATGGAAGCTTCCCTTTCGTTTTGCGGAACCGCTACAAATTCGGTGGCGAATTTCCAGGCGCCGTTTCTTGCCGTTTCCATACTGAAATCAATACAAAAAGTGTCTATTTTGCCTGTACATTTTAATATCCACGCCAGCGTAGGCCAGATTTTTACAAGACATTTTTCGACGCCGCCTACCAAACTGCTCAGAATAACATTGATCTGGTCAAAATCATGTTTTAAATCTTCGATATCTTCAACTGTGCTTACTTCTGCCGAGGCTATCCCCAGATCGAGATTAATGTGTGCATTCATACCAAGGAGTAAATGCTGCAGGACTATCGGCCAGAATCTTTCGGCTTGTTTAAAGGCAAATTCCCAGCATTCAGATGTTTTTTCTTTGGCCTGATATTCATAATAGGCTTTTATGTACCGATTGGCAAAAATAACATCCAGCTTTTCCATTCGTTCCCCATTCTGGAAAGAACCCGCCAGAATACCTTCTTTTACCCTTACCGTAACTTCGCGGTACAGCGTGGCAAATAAACCCAGATTACTTTTATCATCTATTGATTTTGCTATTATTTCATCCAGGTACTGTATTACCTCGTTGATGTTTGTGGCTTGTTTCATACTCATTATTAATTGGTTATGGTTAATTGAGAAGAACGAATATACTTATTTTAATCTTTCGATGAACGATATTTTGAAGCAATTATCTTATTATTTTTCAGGTCTTTATCAACAAAAAAACATCCCGCAAAGAAAATTCTTTTTGGGATGTTTTTATATTATAAATCACAAAGCCGAAATCGTTACGCCATCTCTGCTACTTTTAAAATTTCGAGTTTCAGATTGCCTTTTTTGGCAGGCCATTCGATAAGGTCACCTTCTTTGTACCCTATCATTGCAATTCCTTCGTCTGAAAGAACCGAAATCTTATTTTTGCTCACTTTTACTTTATCCGGACCAACGAGAACAATTGTTTTTTCTTCGTTTTTTACGTGGTCTTTATATGTTACTCTTCGGTTTATCGAAACGATGTCTTCCGGAAGGTTTTTTCTCAGTACCTGAGAAGCATTTTTTAACTGACTCAGCAGTAATTCTTCCTCTTGCGGTGTTACTTTTTTTCTTCGTATATGATCTTTAATTAAATCGTAGGTTCCTGTTGTTAATATTATATTTTGTGACATGACTTTCTTGTTTTGCCTTCATTTTCATTGGGTATGATATACAACTCTTCACTGAATATCGCGCAGTTCTATCTTATTCAGTGATATCATATCCTGAATGAAAATTGAAGATTTAAAATAAATTTGGAACTAATAAAAAGGGATTCCCTGTCTAGAGTTGTGACAGGGCAAAATGAATAAACTCTTTTGAGCTTTTTAAGAAAGTATCGTCATGCAAATACAATAATGTGCATACTAAACACATCAAAGAACTATTTGTTAAATAAAAATTTGCAGTAACCATTGTAATATTCAAAATAATTGGGCAATATACGACTTTTTTTTCTTACAAAAAACTATTCAGTCTCCAGATAAGGATTTAAAATTTCGGCCAGTTCATTGAGCCAGTAAAAGCTGTCTTCAAGTTTATCCATCTTATTTAAAAGTGTTTCATTTTCTCTCATTACACTTAGAGCCAATGTATAATTTAGTTGCCGTATAGCTTTGGCTATTACTTTTGGTTCTACGGTTTCGTTAAAAAATCTAATTAATCTGATTTCTTCTTCTTTTGAAAGGGTATTTGCAGTCATAGTTTTTAAAAATTTAGTAGATATTTAATTCTATTTTTTATTTGAAACAAAAGTATAAACAATGGATGAATTTTAAGTGATTGTAAACAATCGGTCGTTTACAACTGACTGTTTATACATTTGATTTAAAACACAATAACAACTTTAAAATGTAGATTTTTTTTAACTTTATTAAAAATATGCCCGGGTCTCCTTCGTCGAGATGACAAGATTGAGGGTAATAAAAACTTAGCGTCTTCGAGCCTTTGCGGCAAAAACCGAAACTAAACAACTGTAATTATGGAAAACTTCGACTGGACTTCTTTCACAAAAAAAATAGCCGTTAAAGCTAAACTTTCGGACATTTATAATGCCTGGACAACAGCAAATGGGTTAGAAAATTGGTTTCTTGAAAAAGCGTCTTTCTTTAATACCGATGAGGAACTGAACAAAAACCAAAACGCCGCAGATGGCAATACATACAAATGGTTTTGGTATTTGTATGATGAACCAATGCTGGGAAAAATTACTTCTGTTAACGGAAAAGATCATCTTCAGTTTACTTTTGAAGGAAGCTGTCTGGTCGATGTAAAACTAAAAGAAACAAGCGATTACACAATTCTGGAACTTCGGCAGCATGATATCCCGACAGACGATTATTCTAAAGAAAATTTTAGGCTGGCGTGTTCAAACGGCTGGCATTTTTATCTAACGAATCTTAAATCAGTCTACGAAGGCGGATTGGATTTACGAAATAAAGACAGCGAACTGGATCGTATGCTTAATAATTAGGATAATGTATTATATTTGAGTAGGTTTCTATTATATATTTAATTCTCCTAAATCAAAAATGAAAACGTATTTTGTTGACTCTTTTACAAACGAAAAATTTAAAGGAAATCCCGCCGCAGTCTGTCTTCCTGACATAGAATTAGATGCAGAAAGTATGCAGCATATTGCGGCAGAAATTGGCTTTTCTGAAACTGCATTTATTAAACAAATAAAAGATAATACATACAGCATCCGGTTTTTTAGTCCAAAAACTGAAATTCCATTATGCGGTCATGCGACACTGGCTTCGTCTAAAATTCTTTTCAGTACAACTTTATTTGACAGTATTAAATTTATTAATTGCAATGATGTTGAGTTGTTTATTGAAAAAGAAACAGATAAAATCAAAATGCAATTTCCGGTTTACGATCTTGAAGAAACCGAAGTTCCTCAAAAATTGCTGGATGCGCTTGGAATTTCTGAAATTATAGAAAAAAAGTACAGTCCAAACAATAAAATAATTTTAATTGAAATTGAAAGCGCCGATGATCTGGCAAATTTAAAACCAGATTTTACTGCCTTACTAAATTCACATACCGGAATAAACGGAGTTTTGGTTACTGCTGTTTCTAACAACGAAAATTTTGATTTTCATTATCGCTATTTTTGGCCGTGGGCAGGCACTGATGAAGATCCTGTAACAGGAGGAATTCAAACATTTTTGACTAAATATTGGGCTTTAAAGCTAAACAAAACAAAATTAAATGCTTTTCAATCTTCCTTAAGAACCGGAACCATGATTACAGAGCTTGTACAAGATAAGGTCTACATACTGGGGGAAGCCGTAATTGTTTTAGAAGGTACTTTTATTTTATAAATAAAACCTCTGCATAATTGTTTCACAATAAAAAAAGCTGCAAGAAATAATTACTGCAGCTTTTATTGTTAAAGAAATAAATTCTTTTGGATTTTTTAGAATGAACTTACAAAAGTTGCGGCAGGATCTTTATGATCTTTCCATTTTTCATTTGAATAGGCAACATCATCTACTGCAATTTGAAGCATTGAAGTATTGTTTAAAAAGTTACCTCCTTTGAAGTTTTTATTATTACCTGATTTAAGATTTAGTTTTGTCAAAACATTGTTATTGCAAATTAAATAATAACCATCCTTTGTTGCCAAAAGCGGGTTTTTAGAGCAATCCAAAGTTCCAAGAACATTATAAGCACAGCTTAAATTAAGTAATTTTGTATTTTGGCTTACATCTAAATTTAACAGCAAATTATTATTGCATACCAGTGTTGTTAATTCTGAACATTTAGTAACATCGATTGATGTAATTTCATTTCTTCCACAAGAAACAGTTGTAAGAGCAGCATTTTTCGTCAAATCCAAAGAAGTCAGCTTGTTTTTATCAATATTAAGAACTCTTAAAATACTATTGTTTGAAACATCAATAGTTTGAAAGTTATTTTCGATACAGTATAAAACTTCTAAAGCCGGATTTTTTGAAACATCGATTGTATTCAATCCAACAGCATTTATATAAAAATATCGCAGTGCCGGGTTCTTAGAAACATCAATACTTGTAAGTGCCAATTGGCTTACGTACAAATCTTGCAATGCTGCATTATTTGAAAGATCAAGTGTTGTAATTTTATTATCGCCGCAAGACAACATTTTAAGGTTTGTATGCTTTGTAACATCTAAAGTGCTGATAGAATTTCCGCTGATATCGATTGATTCCAGTGCCAGATTTTTTGAAATATCCAGAGTGGTAATTTCATTCGTAGCTAAATTTAGGCTTTTAAGCGCTGTGTTTTTTGAAATGTCAATAGATTTTAGTTTTATAACAGAGCTGCCATATAAATTTGAACATGAGAATGATTCTAAAGCTGTAAAATCCTGAAGTCCTGTTACATCTGCTATTCCTGAGTCATTAAGACTTAAATTTTTAACTGAACTGATTTTATAGGTTGGCACACTTCCGTTTATTGGTCCTGAATCAAGCCCCATATCGATTAGTTTTTTCTCAAAAGCAGCATCAGGAATTGCTGTCACTTTCGATTCGTCTGCAGATATGTTTATCGTTACCTGAAGATCCTGGCCTCCTGATACTACGGCCGGAGTAGTTTTAGTGATATAATTTGCATAAGCAGCCACAAGGCTGATTTTTCCTGTTGGGATAGTCGTGAATTTAAATATTCCGTCTGCTCCTGTTGTTACGGTTTTATCAGTTTGTCCGTCTTGTTTTAAAGTTACTACGGCTCCGTTAACCACTACGCCTTCTGCCTGTACAAATCCGGAAACACTTCCTGTAGTTGGAACAGTTACAGGAGGTGCCTGCGGGGCATCGTCGCTGCTGCAAGACGATAAACTCATCCCGATAATTGCTAAAAACAAAAATAATATTCTGCTGATTTTTACAGAATTCAAAGGGTAAAATTGGCTCATAATTAGGGTATTTGTTAATTCCGACAAAATAAATTATAAAAACTGTTAAAACCTAATTAACAGAAAAAATAAGGCTAATTTTCACATCCGGCCGATGAAATATTCCGCTGGAATATAAAACCTCTGCGTCCTTACGCCTCTTCTGTAAACCATTCCCAGAGGCAAACAAACCTTTGTACCTTTCTTATAAAATTCCTAATTTCGCTCTTTAATTAGAAAGGAGAAAATGAAGGTCTGTATAGCTGAGAAACCAAGTGTAGCACGAGAAATAGCATCTGTTTTGGGCGCCAATACCAAACATGACGGCTATTACGAAGGAAACGGTTATGCCGTAACCTACACTTTTGGTCATTTATGCACCTTAAAAGAACCCAACGATTATAAACCACACTGGAAAAGCTGGGATTTGAACAATCTGCCCATGCTTCCTGAAAAATTCGAAACCAAAGTGGTACAGAATTCCGGGATACAAAAACAGTTTAAAATCATCAAAAGTCTTTTTGATAAAGCCGAAGTGGTGATAAACTGCGGGGATGCCGGACAGGAAGGAGAACTCATCCAGCGCTGGGTCATGAACGAAGCGCATTATAAAGGCGAAATTCAGCGCTTATGGATTTCGTCGCTTACTACCGAAGCTATAAAAGAAGGATTTGAAAACCTGAAACCTTCTTCGAATTACGATAATTTATTCTACGCCGGATTTTCCAGAGCCATTGGCGACTGGTTATTAGGAATGAATGCCACTCGTTTGTACACCGTAAAACACGGCGGTTACAAACAAGTTTTGTCTATTGGGCGCGTGCAAACGCCTACTCTGGCAATGGTGGTTGACCGGTTTAGGGAAATCGAAAACTTTAAACCGCAGCCGTATTGGGAATTACAGACTTTATACAGAGAAACACTTTTCAGCTATGAAGAAGGCCGTTTTCTGAATAAGGAAGACGGGGAAATTCTGGCTGAAAAAGTAAAACAAAGTGATTTTGAAATTGTTTCTGTCGACAAAAAGAACGGAAACGAATATGCACCGAAACTTTTTGACTTAACGGGTTTACAGGTATACAGCAATCAGAAATTTGGGTTGTCGGCAGAAGAAACACTGAAAATTGCCCAAACATTATATGAACAGAAAGTCATTACGTACCCGAGGGTTGATACGACTTTTTTGCCAAATGACATTTATCCGAAAGTACCGGGGATTCTGCAAAAATTAACCAATTACGCCGAACTGACTGAACCTCTTTTAGGAAAAAAAATAAAGAAATCGCCAAAGGTTTTCAACGACAAAAAAGTAACAGATCACCATGCGATTATTCCAACCGGAATCCAGAACAATCTGCCGTATAATCAGCAGCAGGTGTATGATATTATCGTAAAACGTTTTATAGCCGTATTTTACGATGACTGTCTGGTGGCCAATACAACTGTAATAGGAAAAGCGGCCGATGTAACTTTTAAAGCAACGGGAAAAGAAATCCTGAAAAAAGGTTTCAGAGTTGTTTTTGAAGATCCTAATGCTAAGGAAAAAGAACCGGACTTACTGCCGGGTTTTGTCGTGGGCGAAAAAGGCCCGCATGAACCGTCGTTTCTTCAAAAGGAAACCAAACCGCCCAATCAGTTTACCGAAGCAACTTTACTTCGCGCAATGGAAACAGCCGGAAAACAGGTTGATGACGAGGATTTGCGCGAATTGATGAAAGAAAACGGAATTGGTCGTCCGTCTACCCGTGCTAATATTATCGAAACGCTTTTTAAACGTCAGTACATTGTTCGTAACAAAAAACAGGTTTTACCTACTTTAACGGGAATCCAGCTTATTGATACGATTCAGAATGAACTGGTAAAATCGGCTGAGCTTACCGGAACCTGGGAAAAACAGCTCAAAGATATCGAAAAAGGAACTTTTACAGCTTCTGCCTTTATAAAAAACATGAAAAGCATGGTCGAAGCTTTAGTTACCGAAGTTAGAAGTGAAACGAGACATGCCAATATTTCGCATGCCGCAACGATCCAAAAACCTGCTGCCAAACCGGAAAAAAAGAAAGCCGACGGAATTTTGGCAGAAAATTGTCCGAAATGTCAAAAAGGAAACCTGATAAAAGGGAAATCGGCTTTTGGGTGCAGCGAGTATAAATCGGGCTGCGACTTTGTTCTGCCTTATGTTTTCTCGGATAAAAAAATCACCGAAAGCCAATATTTACGATTATTACAAAAGGGCTCGACAGTAAATATAAAAGGTTTTAAAACCGAAGCCGGAACGGTTGAAGGTTTAATACGCTTTGAAGAAAACTACAAATTAAAATTAGAACCCAAAAAAACGGGCACGAAAACATCGAAAGAAACTTCAAAAGAAGCATCGGATTCTTTGTTATGTCCGAAATGTAAAAAAGGAACTATATTAAAAGGTAAAACAGCCTATGGCTGCGCCGAATATAAATCAGGCTGTGATTTTAAAGTCACTTTTGATGAAGTCCGCGCGAAACTAAAAGACCAAAAACCAACAAAAGAATTGGTACATTCTATTTTGTCATCGAGCATTTAATTTTTTTTTTGACGCGAATTTGTGGTAAGCCTACTCTCCTTTTTTTAAAAAAATCGTGAATTCGCAGTTATTACCATTCTGCATTTTCACTCAACATTTTTTCATACTTTAGTGGCGCTTAACTAATACTCATAAATATGTTTCAAAAAATTACGCTCCTGTCTGTTATCATAGCTTTTGTTTCGTGCGAGAAAAAAGAAACCGTTGAAAAAGACAAAATAAAAAAAGCCGACTGGTTAATAGGAAACTGGGAAAATACGTCTGCTGAAGGTATTCTAACCGAAAACTGGCAGAAATTAAACGATAGTACTTTCAGCGCCGCTTCTTATTTTGTAAAAGGAAAAGATACGCTGCATTTTGAAACAATCATTCTGGCTCAATTAGGAGAAACACTGACTTATAAAGCTACTGTAAAAGGTCAGGACGAAGACAAACCGGTTTTCTTCCCTTCTGTTTCTGAAACAGATACACAGCTTGTTTTTGAAAATCAGAAACACGATTATCCGCAAAAAATCACCTATACAAAAAGTGCTGATAATTCTTTGACAACTGAAATTTCCGGAAAAATTGACGGGAAACCGAGTTCGGAAAAGTTTGTTATGACAAAGAAGTAATTTTTTGTTATGACCAAAACAAAAAAACGACTCCTTACAATTGCGATTCCTGTCCTGCTTTTTGCTGTAAGCGCTCCCCTATTCTATTTTGCAACTGTACAATATAAAAAAAGTTTTATAGAACTTAATTCATTAAAAATATCAAAAGTTGAGCTTGAAAAGGGAAATTACAGCTTATATAACATAACCAATGAAAAGGCGCCAAATGCTCATTTTGACATTGAAATCGCTGAAAATAAAAAGCTCCGGCATTTAAAAATTTCAGTATTACAAAGCAAGAAAAGCTGGTTCATAGGTGCAGCCTCAACCGTTACATTAAACGATAAAAAATACCAGCTTTTACGAGACATTACCATTTCTCAAAATGGACTTTATTCTGTTGCTGTTGCTAATCCGGAAGCAATTAAGGTAAATCTGGCAATTCAGAACCAAAGTGCCGACAGTCATTTTTTTAAATTGATTTTGATTTATTATGGCATTTCGGTATTGAGTATTATAGGGCTTTTAATTGTACTGCTCATTTTTCTTGTAAAGGCTCTTCGGGAAAAAAAGAAAAACCAACACAGAAAACTGTTTTTTAAATTACTATAAACAATTACAAATCAGAATTTTATTATATATTTGATTTCAAACTGTAAACTTCCAAAACCACCAAAAGATGAGATCAAATACTATTTTATTATTCACTTTCACAGCTTTAACGCTTCTTTCCTGTAAAAAAGAAACAAATCAGGAAACTAAAATTGAAACAGCAGTTAAAACCTATCCCAATATTTCTAAAGCAGACTGGTTTATTGGCGAATGGGGGAATAAATCTGCCGAAGGCGAACTTACCGAACGCTGGAGAAAAGAAAATGATTCGGTTTATTTTGGCGAATCTTATTTTGTCGTGGGCGAAAAAGACACCGTTTTCGGGGAGCATGTGCATCTTGAAGATGCAGGGGGCAAACTGGCGTTTATAGTAACCGTTCCGGGGCAGAATGACGAACTTCCTGTACGATTTGAAATGACCTCTTCTACAGAAAATAAAATTGTTTTCGAAAATCCAAAACACGATTATCCAAGTAAAATTGTGTACGAAAAAGTTGGAAACGATTCAATGGTCGCTGAAATTTTTGGTATCAAAAAAGGAAAACCGGCATCGGAACTATTTAAAATGAAAAAGCGATAATACTGTTTATCCTGAAATAAATATGTAAAAAACTTTCCGCCTTTGCGCTTCGAGGCAATACTCAAAATCCGACGTACTTTGCAAAATCTTTGCTTTGTTTGCGGTTAAATAATACCCGCAACAGCAAAAACAAGTTATTCGTTCTCCCCAATCTTATTCACCATAAAGATCATCATTATACCCAAAAGCGCCATTATTAAAAACGCCCATTTCATACTTAGATATTCAGAGATAAAACCTACCATTGGCGGCACGAGTAAAAACCCAAGATAACCAATTGTAGAAATAGAAGTCAACGCTGAACCGCTGCTCAGTTTAGACGATCTTCCGGCAATACTAAACACCAGCGGCACCACACAGGAAACCCCAAATCCGATTAAAACATAACCAAAAATCGTGGGATAAGCATACGGCAGGATAAAGCAAATTCCAAAACCTACTGTTATTAATATACCGCTGTAAAGCAGGATTTTTTTGGTCCCAAATTTCATTACCCCATAATCGCCAAACAAACGTCCTAAAGTTACAGCACTGGCAAAAAATACAAAAGCAGCACTGGTTAACTTTGGTGAAGCTTTTAATATATTTTCAAAATAAATACCGCTCCAGTCGTACATCGTATTTTCGCAGGCCATAGAAACGAAACAAATCAGGGCGAACTTTACCAGATTTTTTTCCGGCATCGAAAAGAATTTCTTTTTAACCGGAACAGGCTCATTATGAATACTCATAGGATAAAAAAGAGCCGTAAGAGCCAGCATAAAAACACTCACGCCCAATAAATGGTGTGCCGGCGCAATGTGCTGTGTGACCATTACATACCCCAGACCAGCGCCCGAGAAAACAGCAATACTCCACACTGCGTGAAAACGGGTAATAATCGATTTTGGATATAGTTTCTGCACTTCAAGCGATTGTGCATTAATAGACAAGTTGAAAATATTTCGGGAAGCTCCAAAAATCAAAAGAATAATAACCAATTGCCACACAAAAGCCGCCAAACCGGGCAGTGACAATACGATATTAAACATAATAGCGCCTAAAAGCATAATATAGCGGCTGCTGTATTTATTTAAAAGTTTGCCTGTAAAAGGCATCGTGAGCATTAAACCAATGGGAAAAGCAAATAAAACCGCTCCAAATTCGGCTTCACTTAAATGCAATTGTGCTTGTATATGCGGGATTCTCGAAACCCAGGAAGAATATCCAAAACCGGAAAGGAAAAAAAAGACAGTATTAGCAATACGGTATCCTCTTGGCGTATACTGCATCTTTTTTAAGAAGGGTAAAATCATGCTTTCTTTTTTTCAAAGTGCAAAATTAAGCCTTTTAGAACGAATAATTGTCTTTTTTACGCTTTATTAATACGTATGATTTCTAAGAATTCCCAATTGCTAAAATGAAAGATAATTCGCCATTTTTAGCAGAAAAAGACACATTATTTCAAATCATTACAATAAAATTTGCCCACAAAACAATAATTTTTACATTTGCGCTGTTTTTATTTATTCTAAATAAGAAATAATATTTAACCAATTTAAAACCAATGAAATATTTTAGTCTGAAAACAAGTCGTTTTCTATTTACAATCAGCTTTCTATTTTCGTTTTTTGCCCTTTTTGCACAACAAAACAGCGCAAAAATAAAAGGAATCATCACAACCTCTGACGGCGAACCTGCTGCAGGAGTAAATGTTATTTTAAAAAATTCAAAATACTGGACCATCACCAATGATAACGGAAGTTTTGACTTTAACCGTGTAAAAAGCAATACTTATACCCTTCAGGTTTCTCTTTCAGGCTATGAAACTATTGAAAAAGAAGTCATTGCAGCCGATAACGAAACAACCGAAATTAACCTGCAGTTAAAAGTTTCCAACAAAGAATTACAGGAAGTGGTGGTAAACAGCAAAAAAAGCATCACTTCAAAAAAAACAGATTATGTAGCCAGAATGCCGCTTAAAAACCTCGAAAACCCTCAGGTGTACAGTGTGATCCATAAAGAACTTCTGCTGGAGCAGGTTGCAGTAGACATTAAAAATGCGGTTCAAAATTCGCCTGGTGTTGTACCTATCAGTTATCCTTCGGGAGGAATTGGATTAATATTCAGAGGATTTTCTGTTGGTGTAAATGCCCGAAACGGAATGGAAACGGTTTCCGGACGTTCTTCTGTAGATCTTGGAAATGTTGAAAGAATTGAGATTATGAAAGGTCCTTCGGGAACTTTATTTGGTTCTTCTGTTTCTTCATTTGGAGGGGTTGTAAATCTTGTTACAAAAAAACCTTTTGAAACAACAGCAGCCGAAATATCATATACAACAGGAAGTTACAGCTTAAACCGTCTTACTGCGGATGTAAATACGCCGTTAAATGCAGATAAAACCGTATTGTTTCGAGTAAACATGGCTGTAAACAGAGAAAAAAGTTTCCTGGATTACGGGTTTAACAACACGCTTCTTTTCGCACCAAGTCTTACGTACAAAGCATCTGACAAACTTACTTTTAATTTTGATGCCGAAATTTACAATGTAAATAATACCAGACGTACTTACAATACGTATGCTCCAACATCAGGAATTACAAATCCTGGCGATCTAAAAATAGACTACAAAAAATCGATGTTCCATGACGATAATGATGCAAAAAGTACTGCAACAAAAGTTTTTGCACAAGCAGAATATGAACTATCAGAAAACTGGAAATCAACCACGATATTTTCTTTTGTCGGCGAAGATGTAGAGCGCAGCTATCAGAGTTATGCCGTTTGGAGTTCACCAACACAGGCAGAACGAAGAGTTGGACTTTGGGGACCTATTTTTAATAATTATACCAATATACAGGAAAACCTTAACGGAAAATTTTCTACCGGAAGCATCAAACACAAATTTTTGGCCGGTGTAAATTACAGACTTTACAGTTCTAACTTTTCAGGAGGAAGAACATTCACTCTTGACAATATTGATGTAACAGCTCCCTTTGCTCCTATCAGGAGAAAAGATGTAGATGCCGGACTTGTTTTAACAACTTCTCCTGTAGCCGATCAAAAAACGTTCAGTATTTATGCCTGTGATGTGGTTAATTTTACAGACCGTCTTTCGGCAATGCTGAGTTTGCGTTTTGACAATTTTGAACGCGAAAAAGTAGGAACAGTTGAAGGTTATCATCAAAATGCCTTATCTCCAAAATTGGGATTAGTGTATGAATTGGTTAAAGATCAGGTTTCTGTATTTGGAAATTACATGAATGGTTTTCAAAATATGCAGCCGGTAACACAGCCAAATCAGTCTTTACTGGTTTTAGATCCTATTTATGCCGTACAGTATGAAGGAGGGGTAAAAGCCGAAGCCTTTAACAAAAAACTAACCGGATCTGTAAGTTATTACAACATTACTATTGATAATGCTACCAGAGTTGATGATACAGGTTATACCATACAAGACGGAAAACAGGTTAGTAAAGGTTTTGAATTTGAATTAATGTCGACTCCTGCTAATGGTTTAAACATTGTGGCAGGATATGCTTACAATGATAACCGAATTGTAAAAGCAAGTGCCGTAGGCGGTACAAGCATAGAAGGAAACAAAGCGGCCAGTGCGCCCGAAAATGTGGCAAACTTCTGGACAACGTATACTTTTCAAAACAAATTAAAAGGTTTAGGACTGGGTGCCGGAGCCAATTATATTGATAAAAATTACTTTACAGCAGAGAATACGGTTTACATGCCGTCGTATACAATTTATAATGCTACTGTATTTTACGATCATTCTTCATGGCGAATTGGTTTAAAATGCAACAACCTTACGAATAAAAAATACTGGGATTTCTGGGGTTCATCAAATGCTCCAAGCACTATTCTGGCAAACCTGACTATTAAATTTTAAAACTTAGTCTCAAAAAAAAACACCTCTGTCCTAAAAGTCATGAGGTGTTTTTTTACTAAAATCAGCTTGTTTTTTAAAGTAAAACCATGACATTTAAAAATTTTATAAAAAAAGTACATTTATGGCTGGGATTATCTTCCGGCCTAATTGTTATCATATTGGGAATAACGGGCTGTTTATATGCTTTTGAAGAAGAATTACGCCCTATTGTTCACGACTATTATTATGTCGATCAGGTAAAAAGCCAAAAACTGCCCATCAGCCGGTTACTAGAAATTGCACAGGAAAAGAACAAGAAGATAAATCCAAATCAAATACTTTCGGGATGCAGGACAATTAGTGATGATAAACGCACGGTTATAATCTGGTTTTTTGAAGAACTGGATAAAGATGCCGTATGGTACTGGAATCGCTATCAGAGCACCTATTTTTACATGGATCCTTATACCGGAAACATTGAAGAAATAGAAGACTATAATTTTGAGTTTTTTGTTTTTATCAGAATGCTTCACCAGACACTCTGCCTAAACAGTACAATTGGCGATCCTATTGTAGGAACTGCGACTATTATTTTTATTATTTCGCTTATTACTGGACTTGTGCTTTGGTGGCCCAAGAACAAACAGGCCGCAAAACAACGTTTTTGGTTTCGATGGAAAAACACTACACAGTGGAAACGCAAAAATTACGACCTGCATAATATCATGGGCTTTTACATGATGATTTTTGCGCTGATTCTTGCCCTTACCGGATTAGTCTGGGCTTTCGAATGTTACGACAAAGGGGTTCAGTGGCTTTTTAACGGAGGAAAAACATACGAAAGGGAAAAAATCGTTTCGGATACTTCGCAATACAATCAAAACAACCCTGCCGATAAAATATACGCCGCAACAAAACAATTAGAACCTAATGCCAAAAGTTACTATTTGTTTCTCCCAAAAGCCGATGATTCTCTGGCTGTATTTCAAACATTTGTGCGTTATGAAAACCGTTTTAATGATGTTTCGATGCAATTTGACCGGTATACTGCAAAACCGCTTAAAATAACTACTTATGACGATAAAAATAATGGCGAGAAATTCCGCTTCATAAATTATGATCTTCATGTAGGAAGTATTCTGGGCTTTCCCGGAAAAGTCCTGGCTTTTTTTGCCAGTCTGGTATGTGCCAGCCTGCCGGTAACCGGCTTTTTAATCTGGTGGGGAAGAAATAACAAAAAGAAGAAAACCCCTTCTAAAGAAAAGACTGTCAAGTAAATTCTTTCTTTTAAAATCACAAAATAATCTAAGACAGCCTAAATATTTCTTGTTAAGGATGTTATAATTTCATAACTTTGTTTGTATTCATTCTAAATAACCACTTACTAACTAAAAACCAGTAGATGAATCACTCTAAATCAAGCAGATGGTATGCCCTTTACCAAATTTGTCTGTTCTTTATTTTTACAGGCACCTTAGCTGCACAGCAAAACAGCGGAAAAATTAAAGGCACAATCACAACGCGAGACAGAGAGGCTGCTGCGGGGGTAAATGTCATCCTTAAAAATTCGAAATACAGCACGATATGTAATGATGATGGTACTTTTGAATTTATCCGCGTAAAACCCGGCACATACATTCTCCAGATTTCCTTAACCGGTTATGAAACACTGGAAGAAAAAGTAATTGTTGAAGCAAATCAAACTACTTCCTTGAATTTACAGCTTAAGGTTTCCAACAAGCAGCTAAAAGAAGTTGTCATTACCGGCAGCAGTAGAAAAGCTTTTCCGAAGCAAAGCAACTATGTATCACGATTACCGCTGAAAAATATCGAAAATCCACAGGTATATAATGTCGTTTCTTCTGAAATTATGAAAGAACAGGCCATTACAAATTACGAAGATGCCTTAAAAAATGTACCTGGTATCCAGAAACTCTGGGAATCTACAGGACGCGGCGGTGACGGTGGTTCTTACTATACCCTTAGAGGCTTTGAAACTCAGGCAAATATCATAAACGGACTTCCCGGTTTGACAAACGGAACTCTTGATCCGGCAAATGTTGAACGAATTGAGGTAATCAAAGGCCCATCTGGAACTTTATTCGGGAGCAGTTTAATAAGTTATGGCGGCCTGATTAATACCATTACCAAAAAACCTTACAATGGTTTTGGAGGCGAGATTTCCTATCTTACAGGAAGTTTTGGATTAAACAGAGCGACGGTTGATGTAAATACGCCACTGGACGAAAATAAAAAGATTTTGTTCAGGGTTAATTCGGCTTTTCAGACTGAGGATACTTTTCAGGATGCCGGTTTTCGTACTTCCTATTTTATAGCGCCTTCTGTATCATATAAAGTAAATGAAAAATTGTCTTTTCTTCTGACTACTGAAATTATGGAAGAAGAAAAAACAACACCCTCTATGTTGTTCCTTGGAAGAGATAAACCGCTTCAGTTTACCGATCTGGCTGATTTAAATTACAATACCGATTTATCATTTTACAGTAATGATTTATCAATAAAAAACCCAAGATTTAGTTTACAGGCTCAGATGAATTATAAGATTTCTTCTAAATGGAATTCGCAGACCGTATTTTCAAGAGGAACTTCTAAATCTAACGGATACTACTCGTATATCTATGATAACGAAGACGGAAACAGGGATTTTGGTTTCTGGATTACTAAAGAAAAATCTCAGACTGCCACTACGGATATTCAACAGAATTTCACTGGGGATTTTAAAATTGGCAATATGCGTAACCGTGTTGTAATTGGCTTTGATTATTTTAAAAGAGAAGTAGATTTTGGCGGAACGGGCTATGCTAAACTTTATAATTTAACAGCACAGGGACAAGTAAGACAAATTGATGAATCGAACCCGGCTTACCTGACTGTAGATTCTGTTGACAATCTTCTCGCTGCAGAACCGGGTCCTGATTTTCATTCAAGAGATGCTGCGTATAGTGCCTACGTCTCGGATGTGCTTAACATTACGCCTTCGCTTTTTGCGATGGCCAGTTTAAGAGTTGATTATTTTGATACCGAAGGAAATATAAACGATGATAAAGACAATGACAAACAAACCGCTTTATCGCCAAAATTTGGATTGCTGTATCAGCCAATAGAAGATAAACTAGCTGTTTTTGCCAACTATATGAATGGTTTTAAAAATATCGCGCCAACTGTTAATTATGATGATGATGGAGATTTTACTGGCACACAAACTTTTAAACCCGAACACGCTAATCAGTTCGAAATAGGTGCAAAAGGAAACCTGTATTCTGATAAACTCACAGCGACGATAAGTTACTACACTATTAATGTCTCCAATTTAGTTACCAGCAACCCTTTGTACAGCACACAAGGCGGTAAAGCAAGAAGCAACGGATTTGAATTTGATCTGAATGCGGCACCCGTAAAAGGTTTAAGCATTATTGCAGGATACAGCTATAACGAAAGTAAAATTATAAAAGGGGATCCAAAAAATGTCTGGCTCGATCAGGGGCAGAGACCTTTCTGGGCCGGTCCGAAAAACTTAGTAAACCTTTGGGCCACATACAAATTTGACGAAGGTATTTTAAAGAATTTCGGTCTTGGTTTTGGCGGGAACTACGCGAGCAAAAATGCCATTTTGGACAGTAAAGTTACCGGAAAATTTGTTTTACCGGACTATACCATATTCAACGGGACGGTTTTTTACAATGCAGCTAAATTCCGCGTAAGCGTAAATATAAATAATATTACAAATAAAGAATATTACAATGGAGGATGGTCGACAATAAATCCTCAAAAACCGCGAAGCTTCATAGCAGGTTTTGCCTATAAATTTTAATTCATAACTTTTTTTTATTTTTTTTTGAGCCTCGTCGAAATACTGACGGGGCTTTTTTAGTCTTGCTTTTATATTTATTTATTGATAATTATTCTAAATAAGCATTGTGTAACTGATTAAAAAGAGTACATTTGCTGTACAACAAAACCAATAAAAAATACTTAGATTTTTCTAAGATTTTTTTTAATATTAATTTTTAAATAGTACTCTATGAAATCAAAAACTTTTAAATTAATAACATTTGCATTTTTAATGCTTTTTGCAGCACCTCAACTTTTTGCTCACGCCCTTTGGATCGAAACTAAAGCAACCGGAACAAAAGGAAAAGCACAGGAAATTTCAGTTTATTTTGGAGAATTCTCTGATAACGATATTACAAAAGCAGATAAATGGTTTTCTGATTTAAAAGATTTTTCACTTATAGTAGTTTCGCCTTCAAAAAAAGAAACAAAACTTACAGCAAAAGCGCTGGATAATAAATACCAGGCTTTCTTTACGCCGGATGAAGACGGAGTTTACACCATCGTAATGCACCACACTGTAGGCGACGTTTACGGTACCATGAAATTAGACTACAATTCAAGCGCAACTGTAGTGGTAGGAAACAAAACAGCAGGAAATTATGCTATGGCAAACAAAAACCAAATTGGTTTATTTTCTGAAGATGCAGACATTGCAAAAAAGAACACAAAAGTTTCCGGTTTTGCGACTTATGACGGAACATCGGCTAAACAAACAAAAATTAAAGTAATCGCTCCAAACGGCTGGGAAAAAGAATTATGGACAGATGATAAAGGGATGTTCTCTTTTACACCTATATGGTCAGGAAATTATATGGTAGAATACGCTCATACTGACAAATCTGCCGGAGAACACAATGGTAAAAAATATGATGAAATCTGGAAAATGGCGACGTACCAAATTGCGGTAAAATAATTTCAGGCTATTTTTTCGATTACAATATCCAGTTAATTTTCAATTGAAACCTTGTTCTTATGAGCAAGGTTTTTTTTATGCTCTTAAGTTTAAATATTTTACTCAAAAAACACTAATTATTAAGCAAATCTTAAGACAAAACTAATAAACTTTTAAGTAAGAAATCACCCCTGAAATTCTGTAGTAAGGATTACGTGTATTTATATTTGCAGAAATTTATTTTTATTAAATCTAAATAAATAACATGAAATACAACTTACTATTCTTTCTTTCTTTATTAAGTTTTGCGGTTCACAGCCAGAACCATACAAATGAAGAAAACACCAAAGTAACGGATACCGTAAAAAATAAAAAAGGCGAAACCTTAAACGAAGTTATCGTTACCAAAACCAAAGAACCAAAACCGGTTACCGCGGTTCGTTCCGGTTTAAAACCAATGGATAATCCGCAGTCGATACAAGTTATTGGTTCTGAAATTATCGAACAGCAGCAAGCCATCCGCTTAAGCGAAGTACTAAAAAATGCCAACGGTGTTTATGTTAGTTCTGCCCGGGGCGGCGCGCAGGAATCTTTCTTTTCAAGAGGATATGATATGTCTGCCAATAATATGTTCAAAAACGGATTTCGTTATAATTCAGGTTCGATTCCGGATGTTTCAGGTTTAGAAAAAGTAGAATTTCTTAAAGGAGGTTCGGCTTTATTATTCGGAAATGTTGCTCCGGGCGGTATTGTGAATCTTGTTACCAAAACCCCCTTATTTAAAAGCGGCGGCGAAATTTCAATGCAGATGGGAAGTTTTGCTTACTACAAGCCTTCTATCGATTTTTACGGCCCTTTAAGCAAATCAATTGCTTTTAGAATCAATGGTTCTTACGAGAACTCAGAAAGCTTTAGGGATGTGGTAAAAAATGAGCGCGTTTACATTAATCCGTCATTACTTTTTATAATCGATGCCAAAACACAAATTACAGTTCAGGGAGATTATTTATCTGCCGACTGGACGCCGGATTTTGGAACCGGGATTATAGGAAAACAAATTTTAGATTTACCGCGTAATGCTTTTTACGGATCTTTATGGTCAAATGGTAATACAAAATCAGCCAGTGCTTCTGTCCTGGTAAACCATGATTTCAACAAAAACTGGAAACTTAACTTTAATTCTTCTTTTCAAAATTATGACAGAGGAAGTTTTTCTACAGCACAATTATCTGGTTTAGATACGTATGCGATTCCCGGAAACTGGAATCGAGGGCTGGCAAAAAACAAAAATTTAGAACAAATATTTGGAGATCAGTTAAGTCTTCAGGGGAATTTCAATACCGGATCTGTAAAACACCAGATTTTTACCGGAGCAGACTGGGAAAACTCTTTTGCAACTGCGTATACTTTTACATTTAATGAGCAATACGTACAAACTGGCGTAAAAGACGGCAAACCCGTTTACGGGCCTACCCTTTATGATCCGATAAACTTATTTACTTTTGATCCCAATAATCAAAGAATGGACATTCCATTATCTGGCAGAGCAACCCAAATTGTAAAAACAGATACGAATCGTTTTGGGGTTTATTTTCAGGATTTTATTTCGATTACAGACAAATTTAAAGTCTTAGCAGGTTTAAGATGGTCATGGCAGGAAGCCGAGGTAACTACTTATAAAGAAACAAACGGAGACGGAAGACCTGAAAATACAGTTCCGGTTGTAACGCCAAAACGTCTGGACAATGCTTTTTCTCCAAAAGCAGGAATTGTATATCAGCCGGCAAAAGACATTTCGGTATTTGGAAGTTATTCGAACTCGTTTACACCAAACTCAGGAAATACTGCAGACGGAGAAGCTATAAAACCCTCTATTATTGATCAGTATGAGGCCGGAATTAAAACAGATTTCTTTAAAGGATTATTAAGTACTAATGTTACGGTGTATCAAATTACAAACAGCAACCTGGCTCAAATGTCGCCAACTAAAGCCGACGGAACAGAAAATTCAGATCCAAACATTAAGGTTTTAAGCGGTGAAACCAAAAGCAAAGGTGTTGAAGTTGACGTTACTGCCCGACCAATTGACGGTTTGAATATTATTGCCGGTTACAGTTATAATGATATGCGTTATACTAAAACATCCGGCTTAAACGGAAGTTTTGTTCAAGGAGACCGTGTAGCAAGAACTCCTGTAAATACAGCCAATTTAAGTTTTTTTTATACTGTTCCTGAAGGTTTCTTTAAAGGTGTTTCGCTTGGCGCTGTTGGAAATTATATAGGAAAACGAATTGGCGGATGGAACGACGATTATTTGTGGACAGCTGTTAAACCTACGCCTGCAAATCCTAAACCGGATCCTGCATACACAATATCTGTCAGAGATCGTGATATTCCATTAGATGACTATGCTACAATTGATGTTTCTGCAGGTTATACGTGGAGGAAAATCTCGATTCTGTGCAAGTTATCAAACGTTACAAATGAATTAAATTATACCGTACACGAGAATTATAGTGTAAACCCAATAGCACCGCGCCAGATAATGACAAGCTTGCGTTATAAATTCTAAAAATTTGAATTAGATTATTTTCAAAACTTATTCCGGATTTCATATTTGAAAAACAGAAGAAGTTTTGGTTTTATTCAGAACCTCATTTATTACTAAATGAGGTTTTTGATTTTAACAAAAGAAAGTCTTTCAGGAATAATTACTTTTGCGGTCATAAAACAAAATTTCGAAACATGTCTGATACCGCCAAAAACCAATTGAAGAAAAGCCTTGGCCTAAGTTTTAACATTGCCGTATTAATTGGCGGTACAATTGGAGTTGGAATCCTGAGAACACCGGGAACCATTGCCGAAATGCTTAACAATTACTGGCTGGTTCTGGCTTCATGGCTCTTTGGAGGTTTGTACATCTTACTGGGCGCCAATTCATATTCTGAACTCGCCACCATGCTGCCAAAAGCGGGAGGTTCTTATAACTATATTAAAAGAGCTTTGGGCGAATATGCCGGGTTTTTATCCGGCTGGTACGATTATATTACCAATGTGATTCCGCCTGCATTTTACTGCATAGTAATTAGTGAATATATCATTATTTTGTTTCCTTCTCTGGCGTCTTATTCTACTGTAATGGCTATTTCCCTGCTATTTGCTTTTCTGCTGCTTCATTTAAGCGGTGTAAAAAACGGAAGCATCATTCAGCAGATTACAAGCTTATTAAAAGTGATTTGTTTTGTGGCTTTGGTTACCGCTTGTTTTATGTATACGGGTGTCGAAGTTCCAAAAATCCAGACTGATAACTCCATTTTTCATATCGGACTTATTTTTGGATTCTTTAAATCTTTACAGCTTATTATAGGAACTTATAATGGCTGGAACAGCGTCTGCTTTTTTGCCGAAGAAAATGAAAATCCAAATAAAAACATTCCAAAATCTTTGTACAGCGGTGTTATACTTGTTGCTGCAATTTATGTTTTGGTAAATGCCGCTTTTTTCCATGTACTGCCTATTGAAACTCTGGCCAAGTCGAATCTCGCTGCTGCCGATGTTGCCAAGATTCTGTTTGGCGAAAACGGTGCTAAAATCGTGACCGTAATTTCTATTTTCTCTTTAATCAGTATTTTGAATGCCTTTATGATGATTCCTCCAAGAATCCTTTACGGATTAAGCCGTGACGGTTTTTTTATCGCACAAGGCACAAAAGTAAACAAAGGCGGTACTCCAATAGTGGCACTTTTTGTATCGTCGCTTTTCAGTTTGTTTTTAATCTGCATTGGTTCTTTTGAAGTGTTGTTTTCTTTCGCCGCTTTTATCTCGATAATCGTTTGGGGGCTGGCGTATTTTTCGCTTTTAAAATTAAGAAGCAAAGAACCTAATCTTCCAAGACCTTACCACTCATTCTGGTATCCGTGGACAACCATAATCGCCATTATAGCCTCGATTGCTTTACTTGCCGGATTTATTTACAGCGATCCAAAAAGTTTTATAATTATTATTGGAATTACTGCGGTTTCTTATCCTTTATTTTTGGCTTTGCAGAAGAGAGAATAGTCATAATTCTAACAAAAAGTCCCGAATTACTTCGTCTATTTGCTTTCACGCGGGTTAAGGCAAAAAAACTTAAAAGCAGCTGACAGACTGTTGTCACTTAATATGATTTAATTTGTAATATAAAACCGAAAAAAAATGAACAAATTAGACTTAATAAAAACGGACAAGAACTATTATACTGCTAAAACGAATCCTGAAATTGTTTATATAGAAAAAACGAATTACATATCACTTACAGGCAAAGGAGATCCTTCGGGAATAGAATTTGCAGAAAAAATTCAGGCATTATACACCACAGCTTATGCAATAAAATTTATGCTAAAGGCCATAAATAATGATTTTGTTGTTCCAAAACTGGAAGCTCTCTGGAGTTTTGATACTGAAAAATATAAAAACATTTCGATGGATGAAGCACCATTGAAAATACCACGTGCTGAGTGGGATTACCGAATTATGATTAGAATGCCGGATTTTGTTACCAAAAAACAAATTCACAAATCTATAGATATTGCTGTCAACAAAAAGCAAAATGAATTAGCCCGAACAATCGAATTATTTGAATTGGAAGAAGGCAAAGTGATTCAGGTTCTTCATATCGGGCCTTTTGATAACGAACCAGCGACATTGAAAAAAATTCAGGAATTTAGTATTGAAAATAATTTGCAGCAAAATGGTTTGCATCACGAAATCTATCTTTCAGACTTTCGTAAAACAGCTCCTGACAAATTAAAAACCATACTTAGAGAACCTGTGAAATAACCTTACTTCTCTTGGAAAATCTTCATAAAAAAAGACCTAACAGGTTTAAAAAAACTGTTAGGTCTGTATTTGAAGAAATTTTTATTATTTCAAACCTGCTAAACTCTGCTCGATTGTAGCAATTTTTGCTAAAGCATCTGCTTGTTTTTGTTTTTCCAGATTAAGGACTTTCTCCGGAGCTCCGTTTACGAATTTCTCGTTAGAAAGTTTTGCTTCTACAGATTTCAGGAATCCTTTTGTGTAATTCAATTCTTCTGTCAGTTTTGCGATTTCAGCTTCAACGTCGATATTTCCTGTAATCGGAATGAAATATTCATTTGATTTTACACGGAAAGACAATGCCCCGTCTACTTTTTCAGAAACATATTCAAAGGCAGAAACATTTCCTAATTTCGTTATAATTGAATCGAAATAAGTTGAAACATTTTCGCTATTGATTCCTTTTAATTCGATGGCATCTTTAAACGGAATATTTTTGTCTTTTCTGATCGTTCTAATTCCAGAGATTACTTCGATAGAATTTTCAAAATCAGAAATTAATTTTGCGTCAAATGGTTTTACTTCCGGCCAGGTTGAAACAATTAAAGCTTCTTCTGGGGTTCTTTCTGCAATTAACTGCCAAATTTCCTCTGTCAAGAAAGGCATAAACGGATGCAATAACTTCAAGTTGTTTTCCAGCATTTCGATCGCTTTCGCAAAAGTTACGCTGTCAATTGGCTGTTGGTATGCAGGTTTAATCATTTCTAAGAACCAAGAACAGAAATCATCCCAAACCAATTTATAAATTGCCATAAGAGAATCTGAAATTCTGTATTTTTCAAAATTATCTTCAATATCAACTAAAGTCTGCTGTAATTTCGCTTCGTACCATTCGATTGCCACTTTTGACGATTCTGGCTGTGGAATAGTTTCAGAAACTTCCCATCCTTTAATCAATTTGAAGGCATTCCAGATTTTGTTTGAAAATGCTTTTCCTTGACTGCATAATTCTTCGTCAAACATAATGTCGTTTCCTGCAGAAGCACTCAAAAGCAATCCTACACGAACACCATCTGCACTAAATTTATCGATCAAATCTAAAGGATCAGGAGAATTCCCCAATGATTTAGACATTTTACGACGTTGTTTATCACGAACCAAACCAGTCAAATATACATTTGTAAATGGTTTTTCGCCTGCATATTCGTAACCTGCAATGATCATTCTCGCAACCCAGAAAAATAAAATATCCGGACCCGTTACTAAATCATTTGTTGGATAATAGTATTTGTAATCTGCACTTTCAGGATCCATAATACCACCAAAAACAGACATTGGCCATAACCAAGAAGAAAACCATGTATCTAACGCGTCAACATCTTGAGTTAAATTGTTAATGGTTAATTGTGAATTGTTAGTTTTTTCTTGTGCTAATTTTAATGCATCTTCGATGTTTTCTGCAACTACGAAATCTTCTTTTCCATCTCCATAATAGTACGCTGGAATTTGTTGTCCCCACCATAATTGACGAGAAATATTCCAATCGCGAATATTGTTCAACCAGTGTGCATACGTGTTTTCGAAACGTTTTGGATGTAATTTAATATCTCCCGTTTCTAAAACCGACTTAATTGCCGGTTTTACTAATTCTTCCATTTTCAGGAACCATTGGTCAGATAATCTTGGCTCGATTACGGCTTTTGTTCTTTCAGAAGTTCCAACTTTATTTAAGTGAATCTCTGTTTTTGCTAAAGCTCCAATTTCCTGAAGTTCTTTTTCAATTTCCTTACGAACCACAAAACGGTCTTTTCCTTGATACTGTAATCCAAAACTGTTTAAAGTTGCATCTTCATTAAAAATATCAACGATTTCCAGGTTGTGTTTTTCACCCAGCGTTTTATCGTTCATATCGTGTGCAGGCGTTACTTTCAAACATCCTGTTCCGAATTCTACATCTACATATTCGTCTTCGATAATTGGAATTACTCTGCCACAAATTGGAACGATTGCTTTTTTACCTTTTAAATGTGTAAAACGTTCGTCGTTCGGGTTGATACAGATTGCAGTATCTCCAAAGATAGTCTCAGGGCGTGTTGTAGCGATCGTCAAGAAATCTTCAGATCCTTCGATTTTATATTTTAAGAAAAATAATTTTCCTTGTTGTTCTTCGTAAATAACTTCTTCGTCAGAAAGAGTTGTTTTAGCTTCCGGATCCCAGTTTACCATTCGGTATCCTCTGTAAATTAACCCTTTGTTGTATAAATCAACAAAAGAACGAATTACAGAAGCAGACATATCTGGATCCATTGTAAATTTTGTACGTTCCCAATCGCAGGAAGCTCCTAATTTTTTAAGCTGTTCTAAGATTGTTCCTCCGTATTTATCGGTCCATTCCCAAGCATGTTTTAGGAATTCTTCGCGGGTCAAATCGTTTTTGTTGATTCCTTCAGCTTTTAATTTCGCCACAACTTTTGCTTCAGTAGCAATAGATGCGTGGTCTGTTCCCGGAACCCAGCAGGCGTTGAATCCTTTAAGACGCGCACGACGAATTAAAACATCCTGAATCGTATTATTCAACATATGTCCCATGTGAAGGACTCCAGTGACGTTTGGCGGCGGGATTACAATGGTGTACGGTGTTCTATGATCTGGTTCTGAATGAAAATAATTATTTTTCATCCAGTAATCATACCATTTACTCTCAATCGTCTTAGCGTCAAATTGTGCTGGAATTGTCATTTAAATAGGTTTAATCGTTGAATTTGTTAATTGTTTAATCGATGTTTTTAGTTACTTATAAATTTACTTTTTAATTATTTAACTGTCATAATACCATTATTTCACGAATCGATTCAAAACGATTAAACAAAATAGCGGTTAAACAGTTAAACAAAAAATTGGTTCAATTTTTGTAATTATAACTAACAGCAAAAGTAAATAATTAAGTAGATTATAAAAAACTAAATAATAATTTGTGTGTTAATTAAAAGAATGTATATTTACTTACAACTTAAAAACAATTTCAAAATGAAAAATGTTGCCTCTTTTATTGCAGTCGTATTTTTTAGTATAATAGGATATGCACAAAATGGCCCAAAAATTGAATTTGCAGCCCCGGACAACACTATTGATTACGGAAAAATTCCTAAAACAGATAACGGGGTTCGTTCCTTTGAATTTACTAATACAGGCGATGCACCGCTTTTAATTATTGGTGCGGCATCTACAGTTAGTTCTATAGTTGTTACCAAACCAGGCGCTGCCATCATGCCAGGAAAAAAAGGAAAAATTGATGTGAAATACAATATGGCTGCGGGACCTATTCGTAAAACAATTACAGTTGAAACCAATGCAGTAAATTATCCTGACGGCCGAGTTGCCTTAAAAATCAAAGGAGAAGTTTTATAAAAATTTAAAACCTTTAAAATAGTAAAAGCCGTTTCAAAATTTTGAAACGGCTTTTTATTTACTTAGAAATTAATTTCATCAACGATTATTCCCCGGCACATTCAGCACTGTCAAATTTATATTTTACGCTGTCAAAATCAATTGGTTTATCTTTTACCAAATATGTTACTCCCATTGTGGTCTGCATGGTTCCGTTTCCTAAAATAAGCTGATTGTTACGTTTTAAAAATGCCATAGGATTTTTGAACGTTTTATCTTTGCTTGCCAAATCTTTAAAAGTATAGTCGGCAAATAAGGTGTCTCCATGAAATTCTCCGGCAATTTCGCCTGTTCTAACTGTTGACGGAGCCACTTTCATAATCATGTTACCTGTTAGTTTTCCGTTCTTTAAAGTATTAAGTTTTAACTGGATCGTATCTTTTTCATAAAGAGCCTGATAACACTGTGTACTTACTATTTTTTCACCTTCGGCTTTTGCTGCTTCGGCTTCTTTTTGTTTTTCTTCATTTTTACAGCTTTGCAATCCTATTAAAGGTAAAAGCAGACAGGACAAAACTAGATTTCTCATAATTGCTGATTTAAATTTCATGGTTATTCCATAAAATTAATAAAAAAGAAGCCAATAAAAAGGCTTCTTAGTTAAATTTATTGTTTAAAAAACGGTTATAGATTCTTAATGACAAATTCAGATCTTCTGTTTAACTCATGTTCTTCTTCAGAACAGGCATCATCTGTTTTGCATTTTACAATCGGCACTGATTCGCCATATCCTTTAGCAGTAACTCTTTTAGCATCTATACCTGATTGTATGATAAATTCACGCGTCGAATTGGCTCTTTTTTGAGATAAATTCTCATTGAATTTAGCATTTCCGCGTGAATCTGTATGCGATCCAATTTCGATTGCCATTCCCGGATATTTCTTCATAAGCTCTACCACTCGTCCTAAAACCACTTTCGATTCTTTACGAATGTACCACATGTTGTAATCAAAATAAATTGGGTCTGTCTTAATAATTAGCCTGTCTTTATCTTTTACAACATCTTTCTCCTTCTCCAGAATTTCTTTTACTTTTTCATTCTTTTTAATTTCGGCGGCAACAATTGCGGCTTCTTTCGCTTTCTTCTCTTTTTCTTTCAGCTCAAGTGCTGCAAGTACCTCTTTTTTCTTGTTTTCTTCTTCTATTAATATTTCCTGCTTTCTTTTCTTTTCTGCAAGATCTTTTTCTTCCTGTTTGATTGCTTCCAGCGATCTTAATTCCAGAGAGGCATCATTTATTTTATCGCGGATTTTATCTGTCATTAATGTTTTGGAAGCATTTGTATAATTTTCTTTGAATGCCGAAACTTTGTATGAGGCTTCGCAGGGAACCGTAAAACTAAATTTTCCGTCTGCAGAAGTTGTGATCGTATACAGCATTTTATTGTTGGAATCCTGAAGCAATACTGTTGCATTTTCTAATACTGCTTTAGAATCAAAATCGGTAATGGTTCCGGCAATAAACTGTTTGCAGTCTTCAACAATAAGATCTTTTATTTCTTTAAATTGATAAATATCGTCTTTCCCTTTTCCTCCTTCTCTATTAGAAGAAAAATATCCTTCTTTGGTATCCGAATCAATATTGAAAGCAAAATCATCCAGATTTGAATTTAGCGGGAGACCAATGTTTACTGGTTTTGAGTATTCATTTCCGTTTATTTCTGAAACAAAAACATCCAGGGATCCATAGCCCAGATGCCCGTCTGATGAAAAATAAAGTTTATTATCTGCCGAAGCAAAAGGAAACTGTTCCCTTTTATCAGTATTAATTTCCGGGCCTAAATTCTTTGGTGTATCAAATGCTCCTTTATTAATATTTACAGAATAAATATCAAAAGAACCAAATGATCCCGGCATATCCGAAGCAAAATATAATACTTTTTCATCTGCACTTAAAGCAGGATGCTCAACCGAATAATTCGGGCTGTTAAAAGGAAGAGACGTAATGTTCGTCCATTTTCCATTTTCCAATTCAGCTTTAAAAATCTGAAGATTTGAGATTTTCTTATCGTCTTTCTTTTTCTTTCCGTTTTTCGAATTGTTTCGGGTAAAATACATCGTTTTGCCGTCTTTAGTAAAAACAGCATTTGATTCGTGCATTCCGGTTTTTAATTCTTTAGCAAAATAATGAACAATAGAATCCGAAGAGTTACTATTTTTGAGCGGAATTGAGACCAAATTTAAATATCCCGCATTATCCCATTTAAATTTTTTATCAAACAATCCCGGCTTTAATTTCACTCCAGCAAAAACCAAATTGTCTTTGTATTTTACCGCTCCAAATTCAGAATTTGGAGTATTTATCGGGAGGTTTTTAATCTCAAAACGCTGTCCGATAGCGCTGACATTTTCCAAAGTTTTAATATCTTTTTCAAAATTAGCGGCATCTTCTGTATTGGCTGATTTATTGTAATATTCTCTTAAAGCCTCGTTAGCATCATCATAGCTGTTTGTTGCTTTTAATGTCTGTGCATATCTGTAATAATATTCCCTGTCCAGATTATTATTATAGTTTTTTATTAAAAGACGATAATAACGCTGGGCTTTAATAAGGTCATTTGTGTAATAATAAGAATCGGCCAGATTTTTTATAACTTCCTGTGATGGTTTTTCATCAGCCAGTTTTTGATATAAAACTATAGCTTCAGTATAATAAGTTCTGTCAAAAAATTTCTTTGCCCTAATCATTTCCTGATCCTGAGCATTTATAAACTGTATTGAAAATACGAATATAATAACGAGTAGTTTTTTCATATTTTTCATTTTAGAAGAATCTTGGAGATTTATCAAATCCTTTTCCTAGTAAATCCAGATCAAAAAGCAGCATGATCTCGTGCGTTCCGGAATTAAACTGACCTAAATTGGTCAGTGTATAATCATATGCATATCCTGCTCTTAAAGAAGGCGTAATATTAAAATTAAAAAGGGCACTAACCGAATCACCGATTCTGTATGCTGCGCCAAATTCAAATTTTTCATTGTACAAAACATTTGCCGTAACGTCTAGAGAGATTGGGGCTCCTTTTACAAATTTTGACATAAATGCAGGTTTCAGTTTCCACATATCATTTACCTGAAAGACGTATCCGGCGGTCAAAAAAGTATGAATTTCTTCGGCTCCAAAAGCATTTACTCCTGATTTTTCCTGAATGTATTTTGACTTAAGCAAATTTGGCGCTGAAATTCCGACATAGAGATTATCTCTAAAATAATAAGCTCCTACTCCAATATTTGGTTTTGTTGCATTTATATTTTCAGCAAAAGCGAAATCTGTTGCAGGGTCACTAAAACGGAAACCATTAAAATTGGTCTGCATTGACGAAAAACCGGCTTTTAATCCGAGTGATAATTTATTTTTTCCTCCTAAATTTAATACATATGCAAAATCTGCATACACATTGTTTTCTTTTTTGGCACCATCTCCAATATCATCTGATATGAATGACAATCCTACTTCAACTTTTTCGGATAAAGCAGTATGTCCAAAGAAAGTAAAAGTTTTGGGAGCACCAACAGCACCTACCCATTGTGTCCTGTACAATCCTCCAAAGTTCATCATGGCAGGAGTTCCGGTTGCATAAGCAGGGTTTACAACACTCATATTGTACATATAATGTGTATACTCCGGGTCCTGCTGTGCAAAACCTGCTGTTAGACAAAGTAATAAACTTATTGTAAGTAGTATTTTTTTCATTTGAAAATAATCTTAAATAATAAAAGAAGAAACTATCGGTTTAAATAAATTCTTCCTTGCTGCGGAGGTTTATTGTTTTTATTAAAATTCAGAACATAAAAATATACTCCATTTGGTGCTATTCCTCCGCTGAGACCGCTTTGTTCATAATTCATTCCGTCCCATCCCGGTTTATTTTTATGACCTTTATACATTCCGTTTCCGTATCTGTTGAAAATCTCAATTGTATAATCCGGATATAAAAAGTCAATATCAGGAATTATAAAAGTATCGTTAATTCCGTCTCCATTTGGAGAGAATCCATCCGGAACAAAAAATGCATATTCCTGAGAATTACAATCGATTAAGGAAACTGTTACCGCCAGATTTTCATATGATATACAATTTTCGGTATTCGAAAAATCAAATCCATAATACGTTGTCCTGTCGCTTAAGGGTGTCGAAGAAGGCAGTACATTTCCGTTAACAGCCGCATCATACCATACAACCGTTGAAGGCGAATTGGTATTGTTAGATAAATTCAAAATTGTTGGATTGTCTAATCCGCAGAAATTTTGTCCATCAGCAATTAATACCGGTGCAGGAACATCATTTATAGTTACGGTAATTTTAGAGGCTTCGGAAACACATCCTGCAGGAGAAGTTTCTTTGACGAAATAATCTTCCGATTTTAGAAGATAGTTGTCAGGCAGTGGTGTTGCCGCAGTTTCAGAAATATACCATTTATACTGTACTCCCTGAGGCTGCAGGTCTAGTACCGTTGCTTCATCAGCTTTACAAAACGACTGATTTGCAGCTGCCGGAGCCGTTGGAATAGGATGTAGAATAAAACTTCCTGTTTTTCCTGTAACATCAATATCACAGCCTGTTGTATTATTTTTATAATTAGTGATAGTAATTGCTGATGATCCTGAATTAGGAAGTAGAGCAGATGGAATTACAAAACTTGCTATTCCATTAACCGGATTTAAATCAATTGTTTGTACTGGAGAAGTGTTTTGCCCTGAAAGCTGGTACGATAATGTAACATCTGTTAAAGCCTGAAAACCGGATATTGTAACCTGAACCGGTCTGCCGAAACAAACACTTGCGATTTGCATGGTCAGAGCTGAAAAATTTGGCAGCGGATTGATAATAATGTTTCCTGCTACATCTGCCCCACTGACGCATTGAGATTCAATATGTGTAATAGCAGTAATTCTAATTACAGAGGTGCCGCTTCTTGAATTCAACTGGTCAGGCACTATAAAATCTGCATTTCCTCCGGTAACCGTAATTCTTGCTACTTGTGAAAATGCTGTATTTGCACCTGTTACATTATATATAATATTATAGTCTCCATCAGCAAGTTTAATGGCATTACTTAGATGAACTATCGCATCTTTATTTTGGCAAGTAGGTTCAGATGTTAAAACAGCTCCCTCTAAGTCTGGATTGGGGTAAATAATCAAGTCGTCTGATAAATTATTTATAATATTTTGACATGCTCTTCGGCTGTTAAAAGCGTAAATATCTAATATGTTAACTTTAAAAACACCAACTTGTTGGAAAAAATCCGGTCTTAATGGAAAAGTAAGGACACCGTTGTTAAAATTAGATAAAACTGTTTCTGTTGCTGCCCTTGGCCCCGACACGCTATATCTTACATAATAGCTCCCATTTGGTATATTTGTTGCTCCTCTTGTAATAGTAACTGTATAATTGGCCGTTGTAATTTCACTTTCACATATATCCGAATTGACCTCTACAACTGCTCCGGTAAAATCAAGCTTTTCTTCAAGTCTAATTACAACTGTTGCTTGTTTATTCGGACAAATAGGATTTGTTGAGTTTACTCTATATGAAAAGCTATATTCGTTAGACCCAAAACTATTATATATTTTTTCAATATTTATCTCATGATCTCCTTTAAAATTAAGTTCTCCGGTATTACTATTATCTACCCAGGTTCCTCCCGGATCCTGTCCCGAAATCAAACTAAACAGATCATAATTTGTATAGGCAGATAATCCGTTACTAGCGCATAATGTTAATCTTTGTGCATCTCCTGCTTTTGGTGCCTGAAAAACAGTTATAAACACCGTTGAAGGAGGCGGCGAAGGGCAAGTGCCTATTGCAGGCATTGTGTAGGTAAATTGGTAGGTTCCTTCTAAATCTTTAACATTAATAACTGATCCGGATATATTTTGATTTGTAGTATCATTATGCCATTGACCATTTGAATGCGGACTTAGATAAGCACTGTCAAAAGCCTGAAAAAGATTAAAGGGACTATCTTCACTACAAACTGTCGCAGTTGGTGAAGGTTTTCCAGCATATCCCCCAATAGTAACAGTAACGGTAGCTGAATTGTCAGTACAACCCGCAGCGCCGCTTACAGTATATGTATATCTATAGATACCGCTTTGTCTAATTGCGTGCGCATTTAAAACACCACTTGTTGCATTTAATCCTCCTGAACTGTCGTCATCATTCCAAGTACCACCTGAATTAGCCGATCCAATTAAAGAAAATAAATTAATTGACTGATTGGCTGGATCAGGAATATCACAAACTGTTAAACTCGCATCGTCTCCGGCACATTGTGCGTAGAATGTTTGGTGACTAAATACTACAAAAAGAAGAAAAAGTACTTTTTGCAGAAATCCATTGTAATTTTTGACCATGAATGAATAAATTTTCGGTAAACTTATGAAAATATCAATACTCATTTTGTGAGAAAATGATTTTTAATTATTTTTTCACAAAACAAAAAACTAATAAATATTATACAATAATAATCAATCAATTACAATTCATCCTCAAGTTTGAACCTAAATTTTAAAATCAGGCTCTTTCTTTCTACTTCTAAGTTTATCCAAATATCATCTTCTGACTTCAGGATCTGGTTTATTTGCTGCAATGTGTATTTGTATGGCCGTTCTTTATTAATGGTAACAATTATATCTCCTGCTTGCAGCCCGCATTTTTCGGCTGTAGAATTTTTACGGATATTAACAATCTCGTATACTGGTTTTAGAGAAAATTTGTATCTGAAATTACCACTGTTGCTGTTCTGATTTATGTCGGTTTCATTTAATGAGCTCGACACTTTTACTGTCTCCAAATGTACGGTTTCCTGAACCCATTGTAATCCGTTATGCTGAATGGTAATACCGCTTTTATTATAGGCAAAAGGTTCTTTATATTTACTGTTTTTTTTAAGGTAAATTTTTTGGCCGGCGTAATCTAAAACAACTGTAAATCGTTTAAGTACTTCTCCTCCCACAGAACCTATACGCCCCGGAACCATCTTAACATTGCGAATAGAGGTAGAATCAGGAAAAGCTACAATTGGTCTTTTAAAATCAAACTCATCTATAGAGAACTTTGGAATCCTGGCACGGTGTCCTTCAATATCACCACTAAAACCTTTTCCCAGGAAATCCGGAAAATTCTTTTTAGGAAGCTTTATTTTATTATTTTCAAAAATCCAGAATGCGTCACTGTTTCCAATATCGATAAGCAGCTTTGCAGGTATTTCAACAGTATCTACTACTGCAGTGGTATAAATATAAGGTTTAGATCTTTCAATAGTAATGGGAACTTCCTTAAATTTTCTTTTTATCTTCTTTCTAACAGACTCGTTTTCAGAATAGACCGTGATTTTTTTCTTTTCGTAATTCACTTCAACCAGGTTATTCTTGAAAAATTTATATCCTATAATGCCATTAACAGGAATACCAATATGAGAAGAAAGATTAAAACTCTGATCTAAAATAACATATAGCATGTGGTTTTCAGATTTTAATCCGTGTGTTTCAAAAATATTCTTAGTCGATTTCAGCCCTTCAATTTCAGTTTCAGAACCTAAACCGCGAAGCTTGATTTTCTCCACATTATTAAACTTAACTTCCTGCATTTCATCCATACTAAACAAAATAGTTTCTTCGACTCCTGAATCTAATAAGAAATTCAATTCGATACCATTTACTCGTATTGGAATAAAAATGAGGTTATTGATCAATTTAAAAGGAATAACAACCTTCTTATGATTGTTTTCTATAATAAAATTATCTTGTGCTTTTGCCAAAAAAGGCAGCAATAACCCAAAAAACAGGACAATATGTTTTTTCATTGACAATATTTTATTATAAAATTAGCAAATATATTTATTATTGTTACATTTTTATAAGCACCCGCATTGTTTACGTTAAATTCGAAAAAAAAATGCAAATTTGCACTTCAATAAAAAATCACATGCCAACAATTTCTAACAAAGGCAGAAACATGCCCGAATCACCGATACGCAAGCTTGCTCCTTATGCTGATTTAGCAAAACAGAAAGGACACAAAGTGTATCACCTAAACATTGGTCAACCGGATATCAAGACACCCGAAGCGGCCATCGAGGCGGTAAAAAATATTGAATTAAGTCTTATCGAATACAGTCCGTCAGCCGGATATGAAAGTTACAGAAAAAAATTAGCTCAATTTTACCAACGCCAAAATGTAAATGTTAACTCAGAAGACATCATCGTTACGACTGGTGGCTCTGAAGCCTTATTGTTTGCGCTGGCCACGATTACAGATCCGGGAGATGAAATTATTATTCCTGAGCCTTTTTATGCTAATTATCATGCGTTTGCTTCTTCAACAAGTGCAACAGTTGTGCCTCTTGTTTCGTCTATCGAAACAGCATTTGCTTTGCCAAGTATCGAAGAAGTTGAAAAATTGATTACTTCAAAAACAAAAGCCATTTTAATTTGCAATCCCGGTAATCCAACCGGTTATTTATATTCAGAAACTGAAATTAAACAACTGGCAGGATTAATTAAAAAATACGACCTGTATTTAATTGCCGATGAAGTGTATCGTGAATTTTTGTACGACGGAGATGATGTTCATTATTCTGTAATGAATTTAGAAGATGTACAGCAAAACGTTATCATGGTCGATTCTGTTTCGAAACGTTACAGTATGTGCGGTGCAAGAATTGGCTGTCTGATTACTAAAAATAAAGAAGTTCTCGCAACTGTAATGAAATTTGCACAGGCACGTCTTAGTCCGCCGACTATTGAGCAAATTGCCTGCGAAGCAGCCATTGACACACCTCAAAGTTATTTTGATGAAGTTATTGGAGAATATAAAGAACGCCGCGATACTTTAATTTCTGAATTAAACAAAATAGAAGGCGTAATTGTAACCAAACCAAAAGGTGCTTTTTACTGTATTGCTCAATTACCAATCGAAAATGCAGATGATTTTGCACAATGGCTTTTGGAAAGTTACAACTTAAACGGTGAAACAGTAATGATTGCCCCTGCAAAAGGATTTTATTCAACTCTGGGAATGGGACTTAATCAGGTTCGTATTGCCTATGTTTTAAATAAAAAAGACTTAATTACTGCTGTTAATATTTTAAAAGAAGCTCTTTTAGCATACAGAAGCAGATAGTTAAAACTAAACTTAAACTTTCAAAAGACAATAACTTTCCAGTTATTGTCTTTTGTGTTTAAAAGCCAATTAGAGAAAATTTAAATTATATCCAAAAAGGTTCAATTAAATAATAAAAACCATAGAAAAGGTTTCCCATTTATTAATTATCTTTACCGCCTTAAAAAGATAAACCACACATAATAGTAGTTTTTAATGATAAATAACGACGATTTTTTAGACGAAATAGGTGACAGTCATTTCAGCAGCAATGCAAAAAACCCTTTACGAGAGGATGCTTTTGACTTAAGCGATGAAGAAAAAATAGAAAAAATTAAAAAAGATGTTGAAAACATTCTACAAACACTTGGAATGGATTTAACGGATGATAGTATAAAAGGTACCCCAAACCGAGTTGCAAAAATGTTCGTAAAAGAAATTTTTGGCGGTTTAAATCCTTCTAAACAACCAAAAGCTTCAACTTTTGACAATAACTACAAGTATGGAGAAATGCTGGTAGAAAAAAACATTACTGTTTACTCTACTTGCGAACACCATTTATTACCAATCATCGGACGTGCTCATGTTGCTTATATTTCTAGCGGAAGAGTTATTGGACTATCAAAGATGAACCGTATTGTTGAGTATTATGCAAAAAGACCTCAGGTTCAGGAGCGTTTGACAATGCAGATTGTTCAGGAACTTCAAAAAGCTTTAGGAACAGAAGATGTAGCCTGCGTTATCGACGCAAAACACCTTTGCGTAAATTCAAGAGGAATTAAAGATATCGAGAGCAGTACAGTAACGTCTGAATTTGGTGGAAAATTCAAAGATCCTCAAACTAGAAGAGAATTTCTTGATTATATTAAGTTAGATACACAGTTTTAAAAAGTTTGTTGTTTTTTGTTAATTGTTTATTGTTCTGATGGCGAAAATAGAAAAATTTGAAGATTTGGAAATCTGGAGATTAGCACGAGAGATTTGCCAACAAATTGAAAATTTAATCCAAACCACGAGCTTAAAAACCAATTATGCCCTAAAAGATCAAATTGACAGAAGTTCAGGATCTATTATGGATAATATTGCGGAAGGTTTTGAAAGAAATGGAAACAGAGAATTCATCAATTTCTTAAGTATTGCAAAAGGCTCCGCAGGAGAAGTAAAATCACAGTCTTACAGAGCTTTTGATAAAAATTTAATTAGCGAAGAACAACATTTAAAACTAAATGAAAAAGTAGAATTGGTGAAAAATAAAATTGGTGCAATGATGAACTATTTAAACAAATGTAAAATCAAAGGACTCAAATTCAAATAATACTTTTTACCGTCGAACCACAAACAACAAACCACAAACAACAAACAATAAGCAAATATGCCCTTATATAGCAGTCAACCACTAAAAATATACAATTCGCTTTCTGGCGAAAAAGAAGATTTCAAACCAATCCATGAAGGAAATGTTGGAATGTATGTTTGTGGACCAACGGTTTATAGTAACGTACATCTAGGAAACGTAAGGACTTTTATGTCTTTTGACGTAATTTTTAGATATTTTCTTCACTTAGATTACAAAGTTCGCTACGTTCGCAATATTACCGATGTTGGACATATTGTAGATGATGTTGATGAAGGAGAAGATAAAATTGCTAAAAAAGCACGTTTAGAGCAATTAGAACCAATGGAAGTTGTACAGCGCTATACTGTCGATTTTCATGACATTCTAAAAGCTTTCAATTTTTTACCGCCTAGTATTGAACCTACTGCAACAGGACATATTATTGAACAAATCGAAATCATCAAAAAAATAATTGATACCGGAATTGGTTATGTTGCAAACGGATCTGTATATTTTGACGTTGTAAAATATAATAAAACCAACAATTATGGTGTTTTAAGCGGTAGAAATATCGAAGATATGCTAGCTAATACCCGTGATCTTGATGGGCAATCAGACAAAAGAAACCCACAAGATTTTGCACTTTGGAAAAGAGCTGAACCGGAACATATCATGAGATGGCCTTCGCCTTGGAGCGATGGTTTCCCTGGCTGGCACTTAGAATGTACAGCAATGAGCACTAAATATTTAGGAAATCATTTTGATATTCACGGAGGCGGAATGGATTTAAAATTCCCTCACCACGAATGCGAAATCGCACAAAATGAAGCCTGCACTGGTCAGTCTCCTGTAAATTACTGGATGCATGCCAATATGCTTACCCTTAACGGAAAGAAAATGGCTAAATCTACAGGAAACAATATACTTCCCGGAGAAATTTTAAGTGGAGACAATACTGTTTTAAGCAAACCATTCTCAGCATCTGTAACTCGATTTTTCATGCTTCAGGCACATTACAGAAGTATTTTGGATTTTTCTGATGATGCCATTACTGCAGCCGAAAAAGGTTATAAACGATTAATGGAAGCTCTTGATGCTCTTCCTTCTATATCGGCAGGAAACTCAAGCTCTGTTGATTTCAACGCTTGGAAACAGTTGTGCTACGATGCAATGAACGATGATTTTAATACCCCAATTTTAATTGCACAATTATTTGAGGGAGTTCGTTATATCAACTTATTAAAAGATGGAAAAGAAACTATTTCTGCCGAAGATCTAAAAACATTCTCAGCTGCAATCAATGCATTTGTTTTTGATGTTTTAGGTTTATCAGATGAAAAAGCAGCTGACAGCAATAATGACAAATTAGAAGGCGTTGTAAATATGCTTATTGCCATGAGAAATCAGGCAAGAGCCGATAAAAATTTCGCATTATCTGACCAGATTCGTGACCAGCTTATTGCTTTGGGAATTCAGTTAAAAGACGGTAAAGAAGGAACCAGTTTCTCAATGTAAAAAGTAAAAAACTAATAAACTATGAAAATTACAACCCCATTTGTTTTATTAGTACGTTTTTATCAAACTGCCATTTCACCTTTTACACCTGCTTCATGCCGGTTTGAACCAACATGTTCAACCTACATGATTCAGGCATTGCAAATTCACGGATTATTTTATGGAGGCTATTTAGGAATTAAAAGAATCCTGAGCTGTCACCCGTGGGGAAGAACGGGTTACGATCCGGTTCCTGAGAAAAAATGTTCACATAAACATTAAGCTGCATTATGAAGATCTCAAATTTAAATAGCTATTTTTACAATACACAAAACATCTAATATATATATGACACAGTCTTTAAACATTGTTTGGAATCCGTCAGAAGGAATTGACTTAGGATTTTTCATGATTCGATATTACAGCTTAATGTTCGTAGTTGCCTTTGGTTTAGGCTGGTTTCTGATGAAGAAGATTTTCGAAAGGGAAAACGAAACACTGGAAAAGCTGGATTCTCTTTTTGTATGGACTGTTTTAGCCACCTTAATCGGAGCACGATTAGGTCATGTTTTATTTTATGACTGGGATTATTTTAAAGATCATTTATTAGAAATCTTCCTTCCGTTTAGATTTCAACCGGAATTCCAATTCACAGGTTTCCAAGGCTTAGCAAGTCATGGCGCTGCGATTTCTATCATAATCGCCATGTACTATTACAGTAAAAAAATTCTGAAACGTCCTATGTTATGGATATTAGACCGTGTTGTAATTCCTGTAGCCAGCGGTGCCATTTTTGTACGTATAGGAAACTTCATGAACTCTGAAATTATAGGAAACGAAACGACATCGGCATTTGGAATTCGTTTTTTACATGATAAATTCGACAAAGCTCAGGCAGTTGGTAAAACCGGAATTAATGATCCTAAAGAAGCTTATAATGCAATTGCAACTGATCCCAGATTTTCTCAGTTATTAGCAGAAGTTCCGGCAAGACACCCTGCACAATTGTACGAATCAATCTGTTATGTTTTTGTATTCGCCATTTTGTTCTTTTTATACTGGAAAACCAATGCCAGACTTAAAACAGGATTCTTATTCGGATTATTTTTAGTTCTTTTATTTGTTGTGCGTTTTATTGTAGAATTTGTAAAAGAAAGCCAGGGCGGTATCGAAAGTTCATTAGGCTATTTTTCTACAGGACAATGGCTGAGTATTCCGTTTATTATTATTGGTTTATTCTTCGTTATAAGAGCACAAAGAAACCCTTTAGCAGCATCTTAAATTAATTATAGAAATTATAAAAGTCCGGCATTTAATCGTAAATGCCGGACTTTTTTATTAGAGAGGATAAGAAATCCCAAATTCAATATTTTTGGTATTATAGCCCGCATTTGTATCACTTAATCCTCCGTTTGAAACATGCCTTACTTCCTGACGGATATCAAATTGCATTTTTTTAAATTTAAAAGAAAAACCAACCGCTAAAACATCTGCAAAAGCAAACCCTTCAGACATTCTTTCGGTTTCAGTATCGTTTATCATTGGACCAATGCTTCCTAAAATATAAAAAGAGCATCTTTCAGAAAGTGGTTTCCGAACCAGAAAACCGATATTCAGAACATATTCCTTAACATCTTTCAACTTTGTATATCTTTCTCTTTTTTCTTCAAAATACGGCGAATCAGGTTTAACAAAATAGAAATTCAGTAATTGATGTTTTGCAAAGTTGATTTCTGGCTGTATTAAAATTTGATATTGAAAATGCTTTCCTTCCTTTAAATTATAATACAATTGAAGCTTATAAAAGTGATTTGTAAAAGTATAATCTGTATTGCTAAATTCACTTCCGAAACCATAATTAAACCCAATTGCAAAGCGGGAAAGCTTTTCCTGAGCCGCTAACTCAGAAAAACTAAAAAGAAACACCAGATACATCAGTATTCTTTTATTCATAAACAAGCATTTGTTTTCTATAAATATAAACAAAAAAAAATCCAGCGAAAGCTGGATTTTTTTAATATTTAAAACATAATTAATTAAGCTTTGTTGTGCTTATCTTCAATTGTGTGTTTCTCATCAGCAGAGATTGTATCAACCAATACCGGAGTAGCAATAAATAATGAAGAATAAGTACCTACAATAATACCAATTAACATCGCGAAGATAAATCCTCTGATTGATTCACCACCAAAGATAAACATCGTTAACAATACGATAATCATCATTAATGAAGTATTCAATGTTCTTGATAATGTAGTATTAATAGAAGCATTTACGATATCTTCGAAACTTCCTTTACGGTTTCCGATGATAAATTCTCTTACCCTGTCAAATACAATTACCGTATCGTTCATAGAGTAACCAATTACAGTAAGAATCGCAGCGATAAAGTGCTGATCCATCTCCATGTGGAAAGGCATGAATTTGTAGCATAATGAATAAACTCCTAATACGAAAACTACATCATGCGCAACAGCTGCAATCGCACCTAATGAATACTGCCATTTACGGAAAGACACCATTAAGTATAAGAAAATAACTGCCATTGCTCCAAGAACTGCCCAATACGAGTTTGTTTTAATATCTTCTGAGATAGAAGCTCCTACTTTCGATGCTTGTAAAACCCCAACCTGTTTACCATTGTAAGAGTTGATGAATTTATCGTAAGTCGTATTTGGGTAATATTTCTGTAATGCGTTGTATAATTTTTGGTTCACCTCTTCATCGATAGCGATACCATCTTCTTTAATTTTGTATTTGGTTGTGATTTTCAACTGATCATCATCACCTAAAATCTTAGCTTCAACCGGAGTTCCAAAAGCTGCAGATAACTCATCTGAAACAACACTAGCATCAACAGGTTTTTCAAATTTAACCTGGAATGTTCTACCTCCAACAAAATCCACACCTTCATCTAATCCGTTAATGAAGAAAATAGAAGTTAAACTCACTACTGTTACAATAGAAGAGAAAACATAAGTAAATTTCTTAACTTTAATAAAGTCGTAGTGGAAATTAGTAAACCAGTTTTTAGTAATATTTGTAGAGAAAGTTAAATCACCTTTTCCTGCAATATTTCTATCAATAAAGATTCTCGCAATAAAGATTGATGTAAACAATGAAGTTACGATACCAATAAGCAATGTTAAAGCAAAACCTTTAATTGGACCTGTACCGAAGATAAACAAAATCGCTCCAGTTAAAACGTGTGTTACGTTAGCATCAATAATAGAACGCATTGCACCATGCCATCCATAAGATGCCGCTACAGCTTCAGATAATGATTTACCTTCACGTAATTCCTCTTTTGCCCTTTCATATATAATAATGTTCGCATCTACCGCTGTACCTAATGTTAATACGATACCTGCAATACCTGGTAATGTTAATACAAAACCAAAACTTGCCATAATACCAAACAAGAACAATAAGTTTAATAATAAAGCAAGGTTTGCATACCATCCTGCTTTACCATAATAGAACACCATCCATGCACAAACTAATAAAAACCCTAATACAGATGAAGTTGTACCTGCATCAATTGCAGCCTGACCTAAAGATGGTCCTACAACTGTAGACTGGATAATGTCTGCAGAAGCCGGCAATTTACCCGCATTTAATACGTTAGCTAAATCTTTTGTTTCAGCAACATCAAAAGAACCTGTAATTTCAGATCTTCCTCCGGCAATTGGACCGCTAGTAACACCAGGCGCAGAATACACGATGTTATCCAGAACAATTGCAATATATCCTTTTTGAGAGAAAGCTCTTCCTGTTAATTCTTCCCAAACTTTAGCTCCCTGGCTGTTCATTTGCATAGAAACAGCTGGCTTACCCATTTGGTCAAAAGTATCTTTTGCATCAGTTACAACACCACCGCTCATAGCTGGTACGTTATCTCTGTTCCCTTTTAAAGCGTATAATTCTACAGCTTCAACTTCTTTTGCTTTAGCATCTTTAATAGTCGTTGGTTTGCTCCAAACGAATTTTGCATTATGCTGATCAGCAGCCAATAAAATTCTAATTTCCGGTCTTTTAAAATATCCGTTGATTGCAGCAGTATCTTTTACAGCGAAGTATCCTAAAACCGGACCACCGCCCTGGACAATCATTTTATCAAATAAAGGATTGTTTCCTTTTTTAACGTCGCTTGAATCTTTAGCATCAGTTAATAAAGCATTCAATGAATCTTTAGCAACAGTTTTAGTTTCTGTTTTCTTAACTTCTGTTGCTTTTAAAGCTTCGTTTGCTGAAACTAAGAAGTTACCAACTTCTTCAATTTTATAAGTTTCCCAAAACTCTAACTGAGCTTTTCCACCTAATAATTTTTTAATTCTGTCAACATCCTTAGCACCCGGAAGCTCAACTAAGATTCTTCCTGTTTCTCCTAATTTCTGGATGTTTGGCTGTGTTACACCAAATTTGTCGATACGCTCTCTTAATACTTTAAAAGCACTTTCAACAGATTCATCAACTTTTCTTTTGATTACTTTTTGAACCTGAGCATCAGACATTTGAAAATCGATCCCACCATCACCCTGCAGACTTCTGTTTGCAAAAATATCCGGTGAAGCCAATTTCACTGTTCCTTTTGAATTTGCTTCAAAAGCTTCAAAAAATTTATTTAAATAGGTCTTATTTCCTTCTAAATTTGCACTTGCATCGGCTAATGATTTATTAAATACCGGATTTTTAGAATTATTAGCTAAACCTTTTAATACGTCTTTAATAGAGATTTGAAGAATTACGTTGATTCCTCCTTCTAAGTCAAGACCTTTGTTTAACTGCTTGTTTTTTACTTCGTTGTAAGTAAAATCTGTAAAACCAAGACTAAATACTTTCTCTTTACCAATAGAATCTAAATATTTTAGCTCTTTATCAGGATTATCTCCTGCAAAAGCTTTAGCTTCACCTTTGACATTATTTGCCACAAAAGTGAACGAGAGTTGGTAAATACTTACCAATGCAAATAGAATTGCGAAAAATTTAATAAGTCCTTTATTCTGCATTATTACTAAAAATTAATTATGTTTTATTGTTTGTTTCTGGTTTTAAATTCACTTTTAATAAGCCCTGACATGAATTTTTAAAACAAAAAAACGAGATCACGAATTACCAATTTTTTTTTAAATCGAGCAAATATATAATTAACGAAAATATTTACCAATTTATTTATTAATTAATCTCAAAAAAAAAGCTGCAAAAGTGCAGCTTTTTCTTTTTATTACGGTTTTTATTATACTAAAATCGCCTTTAAAGCATCGTTCATGTTACGAACTGCATCTGCACTTTTCGCAAATAATGCCTTTTCCTGGTCATTTAAATTAATATCAACAATTTCTTCTACTCCATTTTTACCTATTATACAAGGTACACCTATGCAAATATCATTTTGACCATATTCGCCTTCTACAAAAACTGAGCAGGCAATCATTTTTTTCTGATCATTTAAAATACTGTCTACTAAATACGCTACAGACGCTCCAGGAGCATACCACGCCGAAGTTCCCAGTAATCCTGTAAGAGTAGCACCGCCCACCATGGTATCGGCAGCTACTTTTTGAAGTACGTCTTCTGAAAGAAACTGAGAAACCGGAATTCCGTTATAAGATGCTAAACGTGTTAACGGAATCATAGTAGTATCACCATGACCGCCAATTACCATTGCCGAAATATCATTTGCAGGTTTATCTAAAGCCAGAGAAAGATATGTTCTAAAACGAGAGCTGTCTAGCGCTCCTCCCATACCAATAATTCTGTTTTTTGGCAGCCCTGTCGCTTTTAATGCCAAATATGTCATAGTATCCATTGGATTAGAAACTACAACAATTATAGTATCCGGAGAATATTTAAGTACATTTTCGGCAACTGTTTTCACAATTCCTGCATTTATACCTATTAACTCCTCACGAGTCATTCCTGGTTTTCTTGGTATTCCTGATGTAATTACTACCACATCACTTCCTGCGGTTTTAGAATAATCGTTGGTAACGCCTGAAACTTTGGTATTAAATCCTGTATTTGTGGCACACTGCATAATATCCAACGCTTTACCTTCGGCAAAACCTTCTTTAATATCCAACAGTACTACTTCGCTTGCTATTCCTCTATAAGAAATAACATCTGCACAGGTAGCTCCAACATTTCCTGCTCCTACAATGGTAACTTTCATATTTTTTTACTTTATCGGTTATTAATTAATTTGTCTATTCTTAAAAAAGACAATTCGTTTAATTGTCTAGTAAATTTAAACAATTAAACGAATTGATTTTATTAAATTTTCATTTTATGCGTCAATATTTGCATAAACTGCATTTTTCTCTATAAACTCCCTTCTAGGAGGCACCTCATCCCCCATCAGCATAGAGAAAACCTGATCTGCTTCGGCAAGACTGTCGATGGTTACCTGGCGCAATGTTCTAAAATTAGGATCCATTGTTGTTTCCCATAACTGCTCGGCGTTCATCTCTCCAAGACCTTTATAACGTTGAATATTGGCACTTCCACCCATTCTTTCGTTAGCCTGATCGCGCTGCACATCATTCCATGCATATTCCTTTTTATTTCCTTTTTTTACTAAGTATAAAGGCGGTGCTGCAATATATACGTGTCCTTCTTCAATAAGTTCTTTCATAAAACGGAAGAAGAACGTTAATATTAAGGTAGAGATGTGACTACCGTCGACATCGGCATCACACATGATGATTACTTTATGATATCTTAGTTTTTCAATATTTAGTGCTTTACTGTCTTCTGCAGTACCAACTGTTACACCTAAGGCTGTAAAGATATTTCTAATCTCTTCGTTTTCGAAAACTTTATGATGCATCGCTTTTTCAACGTTCAAAATCTTACCACGTAGTGGCAGAATAGCCTGAAAGTTACGATCACGTCCTTGTTTGGCCGTTCCACCCGCCGAGTCTCCCTCGACAAGATAAACCTCACATCTTGCAGGATCCTGCTCAGAACAGTCTGATAATTTTCCCGGAAGTCCACCGCCGCCCATAACGGTTTTACGCTGCACCATTTCACGCGCTTTTTTCGCTGCATGACGTGCCTGAGCTGCTAAGATTACTTTCTGGATAATCAGCTTAGCGTCATTTGGATTTTCTTCCAAATAATTCTCTAACATTTCTCCAACCGCCTGAGAAACCGGAGAAACTACCTCTCTGTTTCCAAGTTTAGTTTTTGTCTGTCCTTCGAATTGAGGTTCAGATACTTTTACCGAAATAATTGCTGTTAATCCTTCACGGAAGTCATCTCCGGCAATCTCGAATTTTAATTTATCAAGTAAACCTGAAGCATCAGCATATTTTTTAAGCGTTCTTGTCAAACCACTTCTAAAACCTTGTAAATGCGTTCCTCCTTCGTGTGTATTGATGTTATTTACGTAAGAGAAAATATTCTCTGAATAACTTGTATTGTAAATTAAGGCAACCTCAACCGGAATCTCTCCTTTGTCATTATCCATACTGATAACGTGAGAAACAATTGGTTCACGGTTTCCGTCTAAGTAACGGATATATTCTTTAAGTCCTTCATCAGAGTGAAATACCTCACTTCTGAATTCACCTTTTTCATCTACTTCTCTTCTGTCCGTAAACGTAATGGTAATTCCTTTATTAAGGAAAGAAAGCTCACGCATACGGGCTGACAATGTATCATACGAAAACTCAATTGTCTGAGTAAAAATAGTGTCATCCGGAAAGAAAGTCTGGCGTGTACCTCTTTTTTCTGTTTCTCCAATTTGTTTTACAGGATATAAAGATTTACCTCTTTCGTATTCCTGCTCATAAATTTTCCCTTCTCTGAAAACAGTAGATTTCATATGAACAGAAAGTGCATTTACAACCGAAACCCCAACTCCGTGAAGACCTCCTGAAACTTTATAAGAATCTTTATCAAATTTACCTCCCGCACCAATTTTAGTCATTACAACCTCAAGTGCAGAAACGCCTTCTTTTTTATGTAAATCAACCGGGATACCACGTCCGTTATCTTCAACAGTAACAGAACCGTCTTCGTTTATTGTAACACCAATAGTATCACAATGTCCTCCCATTGCCTCATCAATAGAGTTATCAACAACCTCGTAAACCAAATGATGCAGTCCTCGAACTCCTACATCTCCAATATACATGGACGGACGCATTCTTACGTGCTCCATTCCTTCTAATGCCTGAATACTATCTGCTGAATAATTGTTCTTCTTGATTTCTTCGCTCATATAATCTGTTCTAAAAAATATAATTATTGTCTAACAGGCAAATATATAAAAACGCAGGGTATATACCTATAAAATCCCGAGTTAAAGCACTTAAGTTATCAACACAATGGTATTAAAAACGATAAAATTTAATCAAATTCCAAAATTACAGCATAAAAAAAATCCGAACACAAATAGTATTCGGATTTTATATTTTAAGCCAAACCGGATTTTAGAATTTTAAATATTGGATTTTATGCCTTAAACTGCTATTCCGGATTTTACAGCTTCAAAGTTTCCGTTTAAATGGGCAGCATTTGCCCTTCCGCTTGGATCCAGGTTTTCCTGCCATTTCGGAATCCATTTACGAACCGTTTGCGCTGCGCTGACCTGCGGATAGTATTTATGAAAAATTGATCTGTAATAATACGCTTCTTTCGTCGTAGGTGTATTGTATGGAAATTCTGCACTTGCTCCGGCCAGTTGTTCATCTGAAACCTGAGAAGCACAATATTCGATTAATTCATCAACCCAGTTGTACCCTACTCCATCAGAAAACTGTTCTTTTTGTCTCCATAAAATTTCAGAAGGCAGATAAGGATCTTCTGCCGTATCAAAAGCTTTTCTTAAGATATATTTTTCAACTCCGTTATAGGTTTTAGGCTGTTTTTCTTCGGTTTTAATTCGAATCGTAACATCCAGAAAATCTTTATCCAAAAACGGAATTCTGGTTTCGATTCCGTGAGCCATTGTTGTTTTATCAGCACGAAGTAAATCAGCAGTAAATAACTTCTGAACTCTTTCTATGGTTTCATCCTGAAATTCTTCTGCTGATGGTGCATTTCTAAAATACAAATGTCCTCCAAAAATTTCATCGGCACCTTCTCCGGATAAAATTACTTTTACTCCCTTTTCTTTTATTGCTTTAGACAATAAATACATAGGAACACTGGAACGAACTGAAATAATATCGTAGGTTTCGATAGACGAAATTACTTTTTCTAAAGCTTCTACTCCTTCTTTTACCGTAAAATGAACTTCGTGATGTTCTGTACCTAAAAATGCCGCCGCTTTTCTTGCTGCCAAATTATCCGGTGAATCGGCATCTAACCCAATAGAAAATGAAGGTAATTTTTTACCGCTTTCTTTAAATAATCGTGAAGCTATAGAAGAAATTAAAGACGTATCCAAACCTCCTGATAACACAACGCCAACGGGAACTTCACTCATTAAACGTTTACGGGTGGCCTCGATTAAACTTTGGCGGATTAAATCGAAATCCAGACATTGGTCTGCTTTTAAATGATCTTCGTATTCCGGACGGTAGTATTTTACAAAACCGCTTTTGGCCGTATAATAATGTCCCGGAGGAAAAGTTGAAAATGATTTACACTGGTCTGCAATAGATTTCATTTCTGAAGAAAAATAAATCCTTCCTCTTTCATCCAATCCATAATATAAAGGTTTAATCCCAATTGGATCTCTTCCTGCCACATAATTATCTCCATCGATAATTACGAAAGCAAAATCTCCATCAAGTTTATTGCAAAAATCATAGCCAAATTCTTCATACAAATGCACGATTACTTCTGAATCTGAATTGGTCCTGAAAGTATGGTCTTTTAAAACCGTATTTTTTAATTCCTCATAATTATAAATTTCCCCATCATGCACCATCCAGGCATTTTTTGTTCCCTGAATAGGCTGTTTACCTGATTTCAAATCGATAATAGATAAGCTTTCATGACAGAGCACGCTGCCATTTTCCATAATATGTAAATCGCTTTCATCAGGACCACGATGTGACATTCTTTCTGAAAGCTCTTTTACAAGCTGCGGGTCTTTTCCTTTGCCGATAACGGCCAATATTCCAGACATACTATTTTATTTTTTTACTTTTTAATGATTGTAATAAGCTTTAACATTAAAAAATCATTAAAAAATTCAACTAAAAGCAAAACTAAATATTATTTTTTGCTTTTCTATACTTTAATGCTAAAATCTCAACGATTTAACTCGAAATCGATATATTCCAAATATATCAAAAGAAAGTTAAATAATTGCCAAAAACTTATTCACAACATGTTGATTTTTAGAATTTAACATTATAAGACAAGAAAAACGTCCTCAATTCTGAGAACGTTTTTCGCGAAAATTATATACTAATTCTAAAAATTAACTTGTTTATGCTTTTACATAAGCATCGTCGTGAACGTTTGCAACCGCTCTTCCTGAAGGATCGTTTAGGTTTTTGAAAGCTTCGTCCCACTCTAAAGCGATTTTTGTACTGCAGGCAACACTTGCTTCCTGCGGCACACATAATGCAGCTGCATCGCTTGGGAAATGTTCTGTAAATATTGAACGATAGTAGTATTCTTCTTTTGAAGTAGGTGTTTGTAACGGGAATTTAAATCTTGCGTTTGCCAATTGCTCGTCTGAAACTTCTCTTGCCACAACTTCTTTCAAAGTATCGATCCAGCTGTATCCTACTCCATCAGAAAACTGCTCTTTTTGTCTCCAGGCAACACTTTCAGGAAGCATATCTTCAAAAGCTTTACGAACTACCCATTTTTCCATTGGATGTTCTTTGTTAATCATTTTATCTTGCGGGTTGATACGCATGGCAACATCCATAAATTCTTTATCTAAGAAAGGCACACGACCTTCGATTCCCCACGCAGCCAAACTTTTATTAGCACGCAAACAGTCATACATATGAAGTTTTCCTAATTTACGAACGTTTTCTTCGTGGAATTCTTTTGCGTTCGGCGCTTTGTGGAAGTATAAATATCCTCCAAATAACTCATCTGCACCTTCTCCTGAAAGAACCATTTTGATTCCCATTGATTTGATAACTCTGGCCATTAACCACATTGGAGTCGAAGCTCTTACAGTAGTTACATCATATGTTTCAAGGTTATAAATTACATCACGAACAGCGTCTAAACCTTCCTGAATTGTAAATTTAATTTCGTGGTGAATAGTTCCAATATGATCTGCTACTTTTCTCGCTGCAGCTAAATCCGGAGAACCTTCTAATCCAACAGAGAATGAGTGTAATTGAGGATACCACGCATCTGTAGTATCATCTGACTCAATACGTTTTTGAGCAAATTTTTTGGCTACAGCCGAAGTTATAGACGAATCTAAACCTCCTGAAAGTAAAACTCCATAAGGAACGTCACTCATTAATTGTCTGTGAACCGCTGCTTCAAGTGCTTTTCTGATTTCTGGAATGCTTGTTTCGTTGTCTTTTACTGCATCGTACTCCGTCCAGTCCCTTTTGTACCATTGTACAAATTCTCCGTCTTTGCTTGATAAATAATGTCCCGGAGGAAATAATTCGATTTTTGTACAGTATCCTTCAAGAGCTTTTAACTCAGAAGCTACGTAGAAAGTTCCGTGCTGGTCCCATCCAATATACAATGGAATGATCCCCATATGGTCACGGGCAACGAAATATTCGTCTTTATCAACATCATAAATCGCGAAACCGAAGATTCCGTTTAATTCATCAACAAAGCTTACTCCTTTTTCTTTGTAAAGTGCCAGGATAACTTCGCAGTCGCTTTCAGTTTGAAAGTTGTATTTTCCTTCAAATTGTTTACGAAGTTCTCTGTGATTGTAAATTTCACCATTTGCTGCCAAAACCAGTTTTTTATCTTCTGTAAATAAAGGCTGTTTTCCTGAAGCCGGGTCTACAATTGCCAGACGCTCATGAGAAAGAATTGCTTTATCATTGCTGTAAATACCGCTCCAGTCTGGTCCGCGGTGACGAATGATTTTAGACATTTCTAATACTTGAGGTCTTAAAGCTTCTGCTTTTTGCTTTAGATCAAAGGCACATACAATTCCGCACATAATTTTATATTTTTTACTTTTAAATTTTATTTTGATAGGGCAAAGATGAAGTATTAGTTACAATTGAAAAACACAAACAACAATATCAATTACAATTATCAATCAAAATAATCAATTTACATACAAAATGTAAAATTCTAACATCAAAAAAAGCCTGAAACTTAAAATTTTTAATTTTGAGGATAAAACTGGTTTAAAATTGAAAGTTTTTAAGAAGTATTTGAATTATTTTTTGAGTTGTATAGATCTAAATGAAAGATTCGTAAAGTCAGGAAAGAAAGTTGTTCTGGAATTATAATTTACATAATCCAGCGGATTGTTTGTCATTTCGGGGAACGAGAAATCGCACTAGCAGCTCCGAAAAGAATATACTTTGTGGATAAGCTAGTGCGATTCCTCCTTTGTTGAAATGACAAGATTGTGCAGAATTAGAAAATAACTACTCTACACTCTCAATAGTATAATGCGTTTTATTAATCTCAAACTGAAACCCGACTTTATTCCCCATTAAATGATTTCCTAAAGGTGACTGCGGAGAAAGTGCAATGACATTAATTCCGTCGATTGCAATTTTAGGAAGTGCAACGCTTACGTACAAATAAATTCCGTTTGCTTTTACCAGACTGCCCAAAACGATGTTTTCTGTTGTTTTGGCGGGGTCAATTTTATCCAGAACGGCTATCTGTGCGATCGATTCTTTTAATTTATGGGTTAGTTTTTCCTGCTCGATGTGCATCATCGATAAGGCGGTTTCGTGTTTATCGCCGGCAGAACCTTTGGCGTCGTTTTGAGAATCTTCGGTCAGGTTTGAAATCATGTCTCTGAAAACATCAATTCGATCCTGAACCATTTGGATATAGTGTGAATATATTTTTTCTTTAAATGTCATTTTTTTAGCTGGTAAGATTCTGTAGTACTGAGATGCTAAGGTTTCTTAATTTAAGATTTTATTGAAAAAAAATATCCGGATAAACTACATTTCCGTATACCTTTTTCAATCCATCTTTTGTAAGGGGAATAACCATACAATTTTCTGCAGGAACATCAAATGGCATTTTGATATTGTATTTTGAACAGCGTTCGTATCCAAATTTTGGATAATAATTTTCATGACCAAGCAAAACAACGGATTTATATCCCAATTTTTCTGCCACATTATGACCTTCTAAAATAAGTTTTGCTCCTACTCCCTTTCCCTGAAATTCAGGTAAAACAGAAACCGGTGCCAGGGCCAGACATTCAAAAGTATCAAGTTCATTTACAATCTCTAGTTTTGTAAATAAAATATGCCCGGCAATTTTTCCGTCGATCTCTGCAACAAGAGATAATTCCGGGATAAAGATTTCTGATTTTCTTAATCTTTCTACTAAAAACTGCTCTTTGTGATCACTATATTCTTCTTTTTCAAAAGCTTTTTCTATCAGCTGGAAAACACTTTCAAAATCGTCTTTTTGTTCTTGTCTAATTATAACTTCCATTACTCTTTAATTTAGTCACAAAAATAGCCACAAATTCACGAATCTACTCCAAAAAATCCATGAACCTATGGCTAAAAAGGCACTTTCTGTTTAAAAAACTTCGTACCTCACTGCTTTTGCATCAAAAACTGTCCTAAAAATCGAATTTATAGTTCCCTCCGGCTAAAACCTGAAATCCCTGAACCGGATAGTTCAGCCATCTTTCGTAAGCCTGATTTCCTATATTATTTAATTTAAGGAAGAAAGTTAAACGCTCATTATATTTGTATCCTAAATGCGCATTGGCATCGAAATAACTTTTTAAAGTGGCAATAACGGGATCTGTTCCCAAACTTAAATTAGTCTGCATATCTTTACGTTCGCCTACATAGAAAACCTTTACACCGGCATACCATTGTTTGGTAATATTTACATCAAGACTTGAACTCAGTTTCATTGATGGTAAATTCCACGCTTCGGCCACATTATCTGTTTGATAACTATTAAAAGTTCCGTTAATTCCAAAAGTCACATTTTGAGAGAAATCAGCTTTTAATTCTCCATAGAAACGGAAAGTCCTGATATCATCATACGTTACACCAAAAGAGTTCCCGAAAGCGTAGTTTTGGTTTGTGAAATCTTCTGTATAATCATTGCTTTTAAACAACGCTTTGTCCTTTTCATTTAAATACGAACCTGTCAGATTATAGCTTACATTATTGGCCAGTTTTCCTTTTAAACCCGCAAACACATTATATTGTGTACTGCTTGGTCTCATATTTAAAGTTGGAGATAAAAACGGATTATCGGTCACAAAATCAGCATACGAGTTTTGGTTTAACGCTCCATTTACTCCTGTGTAGAAAATCATTAAATCGCCAACTAATTTATAAGAAGCATTTACTTTTGGATAAATATAAAATTTGTTGCCGCTGTTTTCAGAATCCAGAGCATAGAACAATCCGGCACCCAATTCTAATGTCCATTCGTTTTCATGAACCACAAAACTCGGTTCAATACCAAAATTGGTTAAACTGTATTTTACCGGTTCAAGATTATCTCTTAAGTAATTATTTTTGAATGAACCGCTTACGTGATCTACAATAATATTTGTATTTATTGCCTGATCCATAACATCTACTTTAAAAGTCGGCTTTAGGTAGAAACGATTTTCTGAAGAAGAAAAACTATCCGAAAAATGGGTAAATCTTGTCGAAATCTTGCTAAAAATACCTTCTGTAAATTCGGCATTCCCGCCTGCTGAAATCGTATTATAAGAATGATCAGGACTTATTCCTCTAATTAAATCATTTTGCAGTTCAGGTGATAAAGTCGATCCAAATCCCGCCGGAAGTCCGTACCAATTGTAAATTTGATTCTGATATCCTACATCAACTCCCCATGAAACATCGCGGTTGTTTACGCCATACCCAATATTTAAAGCTGTATCGTAAAATTCGTCATTAAGCTGTACATCTTTAATACCGCCCTGGGAAGAATGATGACGAAACATTCCTGCCAGATAATCGTTGTTTCCTAAATCGTGTGTTACAAACAATTCAGCATTTAAAGTTCCGTAATTACCAACACCAGCCGTTGCGTAATTGCTGAACAATCTTTCTTTTTTAGATTTATCTACAGCTTGTGCATTTCCTTTTGCCGGGGTAAAAGTCGAGGCAACCGGAACAGACAAAATACTGTATTTGATCGTTTCTTTAGGCTGGTTTCCGGCATCGTCAAGTGAAGGAATTTCTTTCACTTTAAACGCATCTGATATCGTTGGCGAATAAGGTTTTACCACGTTTACTGTTTCTGTTCCTATGTTTTCATTTTTCTTTTGTGCAAACGAAAGCTGAACAACAAATAACACTAGTAAAATGATGATTTTATTTCGGCAGTTTAATTTCATATTTCTTTTATTTTGTAAAATGTCTATTGTAAAATGTCAGATGTTTTACGACTCTCTTTTTTTACTTTTCACATTTCACATCGTACATTATCTAACTTTCTAATTCTCTAAATTATTATGCTTCCCAATCTCCTTTGGCAACAAACTGGGCTTTTCCTCCTATTTGTATATCAAACTGATCATTGGTCAATTTTCCTTTGAAATAAATCTCAGACGGACGATTGATATAATCTCCCTGATGGTTCGTTAATTCTAATTCCGGTTTGTGATATTTTAGTAAAAAAGCCTGTAAGCAAGTACTGGCACTTCCGGTAGCGGCATCTTCAACCAATTGGTTGTGTTCAATGCACAGCATTCGGCTGAAGATTTTTGAACCTTCTAAATAATAAAAATACAATCCTCGATGACTTGTTTTACAATGATTTTTCAGCCATAGATCGGTTTTATCTTTATCCAAAACCAGATTTTCAAGTGCTCTTTTACTGCTCAAACCTACCATTACAAAGGCACTTCCGGTGGTAACTTCCTGAACCGGAAATTGGTTTTCGAAATCACTCACAGTCAAATTACTGAATGATGTAATATCCTGTTTCGAAAAAACATCCCAAAATTTTGGCTGTGCTGCTTTTAACCAAATCAAGCTTTCTGACTGATGAATCGCAATGGGTCCAATTGGCACTTCCAGTTTAATTTGGTCAGGCGAATTATCAAACACTTTATTCATCAAAACCCACGAAGTCCCAATTATAGGATGACCTGCAAACTGCATTTCCTGCGATGGTGTAAATATTCTGATCTCGGCTTTATTATTTTCTGTGTCCAGTTTTGTAACAAATGTACTTTCGGCAAAATTGATTTCGCGCGCTATCTGCTGCATTTCTTCTGAACTTAAATTTCCTGCTTCCAAAAAAACCGCCAGCTGGTTTCCGGCATATTTTTTATCTGCAAAAACATCTACTATATAAAAAGGTAAACTCATATCTTGTACAATGTGTTTAAGGTAAAATGTATTTCTGCTTTATTTCAATTCACAGATAACATTTTACTTTTCACTAATAAACTATCTGTTAATTGATGAATTCGTTTTTGATTCTTCTAGCTTAATCGCATTCAACTCATTTTTAGCTTCTTCAACAACATCCGGATAATCGGTGAAATTATTGATTACGTTGTCTAAAATATAGGTAGCCTGATAACTGTCTTTTAATCCGTAGAAGTTTCTCGCCATTAACACCAATCCTTTCGCTCCGTAATATTTGTAGGCTGAATAATTTTTAGCCAGTTTTTGAACGGCAGTATTTGATGCTTCAAATTTTCCTTCTTTTGTTTTAAAATAGGCATCATAATACAAAGCTTCTGCTGCTAATTCTCCTTTTGAAGTTGCCAAAAGTTTAGCATAAGCTGTTTTTGCTTTGTCTTCGTTTCCGGTCTGCATTGCGGCGCGGGCTACAACAATCTGTGCATCGGCTTTTACACCGGCATCTGATTTTGGATTTTCTAAAACCTTATCTGCTGCTGTAACCGATTTATCATAATCTTTCTTGTCGTAGTAACATTTCATCAGGTTAGCCTGTGCAAAGTTTTTATTTTGAGGATAATCAGCTTCGGCTTCTAAACGTACCAAAACAGGAATTGCTTTATCGCAGTCTTTTGCTTTTAAATAAATCTGAGCCAGTCTGTTTAAAGCCTGCTCTGTAAATTCGCTTCTTGGCTGGTCGATTACATATTGGTAATTAGAAGTCGATTTTGTTTCTGAACCTTCTGCATAGTACAATTGTGCCAGATAGAAATTAGCTTCTAAAGCATGTAAACCAGAAGGAAATTTGCTTACATAACCTGCAAAACCGGTAATCGCCGCCTTGCTGTTGTTTTGACTGTATTGTTTAAAAGCCGCATCGTAAGTATCGTTATCAAGTTCAGCATCGGTTACAGAAACGAAATCCAGCGTCTTTACCCATGTCGCATATTCATCAACTCTTCCTGAATCAACATAAATTAATCTCGCTGTAGAAACGGCTTCTAAGGCTTCCGGCGTTTTTGGAAATTCAGCTGCAACTTTTTTGAATTTTGTTAAAGCCTGCTCGTCACGATCTGAATTATAATAAATCAAACCTTGTTTCAGGATAGATTTTGAAGTAAACGAACCGTTTTTGTATTCAGAAATTAACTGGTCGTACGTTTTAATTGCCAGATCATTTTTCTTATCTGCCACGTACGTATTTCCTAATTCGAATAAAACATCATCACGATATTCTGATTTTTTATACATTTTCAGGAAATTGTTCAGTTCACTGATTTTCTGATCATTTTTCCCCATAAAACCATACGAAAGTGCTTTTTGAAACTGAGCATAATCTGCATCGACACTTTTGGCATCCATTGCTTTTCCGTATGCTTCCATTGCCTGAGCATATTTAGAAGTTACAAAACGTGAATCTCCCAAACGTAAATAAGAATCATTTAAACGTACTTTGTCTTCTTTAGAATTCTCAATCTGCGCCTGAAATGAATTAGCAGCCTGATCGTATTCTTTTAATTTAAAATACGTATATCCAATATTATAATTGATGTTTTTATATTCGTCTGTACTTTTTGCTGCCGGAAGTCCTGCAAATTGTTTGTACGTCAATAGTGCATTTTGCATATCGTCGTTAAGATATTCTGTTTCTGCTTTCCAAAAAGTCGCACGGGCTGTAAATTCAGGTGTTTTTTGTTCAGCAATGGCACTTTTGAACATTTTTGAAGCTTCTGAATAATTTGATTCGTTGTACAATTCAAGTCCTCTGTAAAAAAGTACTTTTTGGTACGCTGCTTTGTTTTCAGGCGTTCTGTTTTTTTCTAATAAAACCAAAGCTTCTTTGTAATTTTTGGTAGAAATATAAGAGTCAACTAATAATTTTTCTACTTCTGCCCTGCTTGAATTGTTTGGATATTTCTTTAAGAAATCCAGTAAAATTCCCGGAACGGTCTGGTAAGCGTTTCCAATATCGTAACTTAATTTTGCGTAATTTAAAGAAGCATCTTCCTGAATTTGTGCATTAAAATCCATTTCGGAAGCATTTTTAAACGCGTTTAAAGCTTCTTGCTTTTTACCCGTATTTAAATAACTCAAACCTAAATGATAATACGCATTTTGAGCCACAAAGTCTTTACCTTCAATGATTTTATTAAATTGTGAAATGGCTTTTTCATATTCTTTCTGCTCATAATACGCATATCCTAACTGATAAAAATCGGTATTGTTCCATTTTCCTTTTTTACCTGCATACTGCTCTAAATACGGAATGGCTTTTCCGTATTGTTTTAAGTTGAAATAACTTTCTCCAATAATTTTATTCAGTTCCGATTTTTCCATTGCATTGGATTTCTCCATTGCTTTTTGCCCCAAATCGATTGCTTTTTGGAAATTTCCTAATTTGAAATTCATATCGGCCTGATAGTACGAAAGTTTCTCTTTGTACTTTTCTTCTCCCGAAACCTCATCAAAATATTTGGTAGCCTCTTTATAATCATCTCCTTCATAAGCCATAAAACCTAAGTAATATTTGGCCTGCGAACCATATTCAGGAGAATTCACCACTTTATTGAAATATGTTGTCGCTTCTTTTTTCTTTTTAGCATTAAAATAGCCGTATCCTTTCTGGAAATTAAATTTATCCGATTCTGATTTGCTCATGTAACTTTCGTCAACTCTGTCAAACCACTGTAAAGCTTTTGGATAATTGCCTTGTTCAAAGAAATATTGCGCTACCTCGATATACGCCTGGTTCTGTTTGGTGCTTGTTGGGTAATCCTCAACAAACTTTTCCATCAAAGCATCGGCATTGGGTTTATTGGTTCTGATAGCACAGTTGGCAATGTAATAGGCACAGTCTGATTTTACTTCTTCGGTAACTGCGGTGTTTTTTACATTTTCGAAAATATGTTGTGCCGAAGCATATTGTTTGTCATTATATAAAGCCAGTGCTTTGTCAAAATCCTTTAATTCGTAAGTATATATAGCTGATTTTTGTGCTGAAACTGCTGTAGAAATAAGGATAATTTGGAATAAAAAGAACCAGGAAAGTTTACGCATTTTAGTTATATTTAGTATTCAAATTTATCATTTTATACCGTTTATAACGAAACGTTTCTTAATTTTATTATGAACAAATGTTAACGATCGGCTATTTGCGGCTTAAATTTCACCATATAAGAAATATAAGTAATTATAAGCTAAGTTTTTCAGCCGTGATTTTGCCCAACACAAAATCAACACGCAAAGCTAAAATAAACTTACATGACTTATATGGTTTAAAATTAGTTCTATATTCCAAATTAGTCGTATCGTTCAATTTGCCCATTCGTTTCAGGGAGTTTTCTTAAGAAATGATTGAAATTTATTTTGAATCCAGTCGTTATCTTATTACTTTTACCATTCAAATCAATTTTATTATGTCACAAACCGTACTATCTCTTAAGGAAGTCACTATATATCAGGAAGGAAGAAAAATTATCTCTCATATTAATTTAGATGTTCAGCATGGCGAATTCATCTATATTATCGGGAAAACCGGTTCAGGGAAAAGTACTTTTTTAAAAACCCTTTATGCTGATTTGCCTTTAATTGAGGGAGAAGGAAATATTGTAGAATTTGATCTTGCGACTTTAAAAGAAAAAGACATTCCGTATTTGAGACGTAAAATCGGGATTGTATTTCAGGACTTTAAACTGCTTCCGGATCGTTCTATAAAAGACAATATGCTTTTTGTTTTAAGAGCTACTGGATGGGTTGAAAAAGAAGCCATGCAGCACAAAATTGATGAAGTTCTGGACAAAGTAGGAATGAAGGATTTCCTTAACAAAATGCCTCACCAGCTTTCCGGAGGTGAACAGCAGCGTGTTGCGATTGCCAGAGCACTTTTAAATGATCCTGAATTTATTTTAGCCGATGAACCAACCGGAAACCTTGACCCACAGACGAGTACTGAGGTTCTGGAAGTTTTAAAAACCATTAACGCGGCGGGTAAAACCATTATCATGGCAACTCACGATTATGCTTTATTGATGAAATTCCCATCTAAAACATTAAAATGTGAGGATGAAAGAATTTTTGAAGTAGTGCAAAGAAGCGTGTAATGCTTTCTGTTTTAATTCCTGCTTATAATTATAATGTTGTACCGCTTGTTTTAGAACTTAAACAGCAGGCAGATAATTTAGGAATTGAATATGAAATTTTGGTACAGGATGATGTCAGCCAAAAATTTACGAGCGAGAATTCACATATAAATACCTTTGAAAACTGTCATTTTTCTATTAATAAAGAAAATTTAGGCAGAGGACGAAATATTAACCTATTGTGCTCCAAATCAAAATATGATTATGTTTTGATTATGGAAGCAGATGCGCTGCCTGAGAATGAATTCTATCTTAAATCTTATATCGAATTACTGTCAAATTCGCCATCTGTAATTTTTGGAGGTGTAAGATACCCGGATTCTCTACCCGCCAGAGAAAAATTACTTCGCTGGAAATACGGCATTCAAAGAGAAACCAAATCTTTAAAACAAAGACTAGAAAATAATTACAACTTCGTATTTACCTGGAATCTGCTTTTAAAAAAAGAAATTCTGCTAAAATTTCCGTTTCCGGAATTTATAAAAGATTACGGATACGAAGATTTGATTTTTATAGAAAATCTGCGTTTAAATTCAGTTGATGTACTTCATACCGAAAACCTTTTAATTCATTTCAATAATGAAAACAGCATCGATTTTATTGAAAAATCTGAAAGGGCTGTTAAAAACCTGCACGCTTTAATTCAGTTTCAAAAAATTGATCCAAAAAATATTCGGCTGGCCAAAGCTTATTTACTTTTAAAAAAACTGTATTTAACCGAAATTGCAAAAGCATTTTTTCAGACAGCTAAAAACCGGATTACAAACAATTTAACTTCAGAAAACCCGAACTTATATTTATTAGATTTCTATAAATTAGGGTATTATTGCACTTTAAAAAAATAATTGGTTATGGTATTTTTTTCTGTTGTTGTTCCATTATACAATAAAGCTGCTCATATTGAAGAGACTATAAAAAGTGTCCTCGATCAAACTTTTACTGATTATGAAATTATTATAGTAAATGACGGCTCGACCGATAAAAGTGAAGATATTGTAAATCGTTTTTCAGATAAAAGAATCAAAATCTTCAATCAAAAAAATCAGGGGGTTTCAAGCGCCCGAAATCTGGGAATAGAAAAATCAAAAGGAAAACTTATTGCTTTTATGGATGCAGACGATTTTTGGTTTCCGGATCATCTGCAGGAATTATCAAATTTATATCGTGATTTTCCAGACTGTGGCATCTATTGTTCCCGCCATAAAATCAGGATTTCTAAAAATAATTTTCAAATCCCTTTTTATAATGGAACAGACCCGTCTTTTAGAGGAATTGTAAAAGATTATTTTTTTTCAAACCGTCCTTTTCGAATCACCTGGACTTCAGCTTTGGCAGTTCCAAAGGAAATCGCAGAAGAAAACGATCTGTTTACACCCGAAGTAACAAACGGTCAGGATTTGGAATTATGGACTAAAATAGGCATAAAATATCCGGTTGCCTTAACCAATAAAATCACAGCAGTTTATAATTACAACATCCCAAAAAGTCTTGCTAAAAATCCTGTAAATACGATGAAACTAATGGATTTTGAACAATTTAAACCTTCAGAAAAAGAAAATCCTTCACTTAAAAGTTTTCTCGATTTATACCGAATCGAATACGGCCTGCGCTATTATATTTTTGGAAACAAAGAGAAAATGAACTTTTATATAAAAGATGTCGATCCGCAAAATATCAGCTTAAAAATTAGGCTTTTAATGAAAATGCCTTCCGGTATTTTACGTTTCTTTTTAAGATTAAAGAATACCTTAAAAAGATTAGGGTTTGATTTCTCTATTTACAATTAGAATATTCCAGAAATTCATCAAAATCTCTAATGTAATCTTCTTCAATATAAACCTCTGAAGCCACAACCAGACAAATAGAACCCGAAGAAAAATTCTGCAGTTCCCTCCAGATTCCGGGATTAATCAACAAACCTTCATAAGGTTTGTTTAACGTAATAATTTCCTCTTCTTTTCCATCGTTTAAAACCACATCAAAACTGCCGCTTAAAGCTACTAAAAACTGCTGCAGGTCTTTATGTGCATGCCCGCCGCGTTCTGATCCCGCCGGCACATCATACAAATAATACACTCTTTTTATCTCAAAAGGAATTGTGTCATTTTCTATTACAGATAAATTCCCTCTGCGTTCCTCAATTTTAGGAATTGGGATAATTTTTACTCTGTTATTTTTTATTTTCATCGTGGTATTTTTTCAAATTTTTCATGTCCGTTTCTGCCACTTTCCAGAACGGTTTTGATGTTTTTAAATTTTATTCTTTTCTGTTTTAAATCAAAAAACAATTTTATAAACAGCCAAATCTTATATTTCTTTTTAAAGATTCTCGAAAATAATGCGCCCTGAATATAATATCTTTCAGTATCATCTTTCTTATTTGAAGAAGTCTGGCTTTCATGCTTCACAATTATTTCAGGATAAAATGCCAGCTGTTTCTTCTTTTCTTTAAAATCCGATAAAAAAACAGCTTCTTCTCCCATTTCAAAAGCACTTCCTAAACCAAAATTTTCATCAAATCGTATTTTCGATTCATCAATGATTCTTTTATTAAGTGTCATTTCTATTGAACTCACATTCAGAATATCAAAAATATTCAGATTCGGTTTAGAACCGGAAGGATATTTTTTAATCAAATCTCCGTTTGAATTTACGGCTTCAAAATGTATTACAGCCGCTTCCGGAAATTTATGATATCCCTGAATAATTTTATTCAAAAATTCTTCCTCATATACTACATCATCATCAGCAATAAGAAGGATTTTTCCAACAGCATTTTCAAGAGCTGTATTCCGGCTTTTTGCCAAACCTGTTTCAAATGAGTTTATAACTCTCACATTTGAATAATCTGAAGTTAAGGTTTTCTCATTTTGGGTTTGGTTCACAATTAAAATCTGAAAATTAGCAAAATGATCAAAAGGAAACATTGGAACTAAAAAATCCAATGACTCCCGGTTCATTGTAGAAATTAAAATTTCGATGTCGCTTATGTTGTAAATCTCTTTCAAATGTTTTTTCAGCTTAAACAAATGTAATTTTTTTTTCTCCTTAAATACAAAATGCAATTTTTTTGTTTTGTAATTGTTTTACTTTTACTTTTTTTCTTTAACGAACACAGTTTATGCGCATTTTACTAATCGGGGAATACAGTCTTTTACATAATTCCTTAAAAAAAGGATTAACAGAGCTGGGACACGAAGTTGTTTTGATAGGCAATAGCAATGGCTACAGATGTTATCCTGTTGATTACGATTATGAAGCAAAGTTTTTTAAGAAAGAAATTTTCACGATACCCAGAAAAATTATATTCAGACTCTTCAAATTTGATTTGGTCAGTCTCGAATATGGCATTCGTTTTTTCAGGTTTCTTCCCAAATTAAGGGATTTTGATGTTGTGCAGTTTGTTAACGAAGCTTCTGTAAAAACAACCCGAAGATTTGAGCTTTATCTAATAAAAAAAATAGTGAAAAATAATAAGTCCATTTTTCTATTATCCTGTGGACTGGATTATATGACCCTTAAGTTTTATACTGAAAACAAAGATTATAAATCTATTTATCAGCCTTCTATAGAAAATCCTTCTACAGAATTTAACTGGTTTTTTGATTATTTTAAAAAAGGGCATATTAAAATTCACCAATATATGATGAACAATTTTAACGGATTGATCGCGACTGATTTCGATTATGCTGATGCTGCAAAAAAATATCCTATATTCTCTGATTTTATTCCATATCCGATAGATTTAACCAAATTGAATTTTAAGGAACTAGTGGTTGCCGATAAAGTCATTATTTTTTTAGGGATTAATAAATACAGTTACCATCAAAAAGGGATAACGTATTTTGAAAAAGCACTGAAACTGATTGAAGAAAAATATCCGGACAAAGTAGAAGTTATCATTACAAATACAGTTCCTTATCCTGTTTATATTGATTTATACAACAAAGCTCATATCTTGATGGATCAGGCTTTCAGCAGAGATCAGGGGTATAATGCACTCGAAGCAATGGCAAAAGGAAAAGTGGTTTTTACCGGCGCCGAAAATGATTTTACAGAATATTACAAAATTACAGACCGGGTTTGTGTAAATGCGCGTCCTGATGTTGATTATTTAGTTGAAGAATTATCGTTTTTAATAGAAAATCCAAATGAAATAACGGCGATTGGAAAACGGGCAAGGGCTTTTGTAGAAAAAGAACACGATTGTATCATGATTGCCAAACGCTATCTGCAAACATGGGTAAAATAAACAGCCCGATTTTTACCCTTTTTTCATTTTCAATACGATTTCACAAACTTCTTTTAATTCTTCTAATCTGAATAATCTGCAGATAACTAAATAAGTTATCACTCCAGATATACCGCCTAAGAACAGCTGTAAAATTAAATTTTCTGTTAGCCAAGAAGTTATAAATACTACAATACTCATTCCTATTGTCGCTGCTAAAAAAGGAAGCATATCTTTTATCTGTTTCAGAATACCATAACCAAAAAGTTTTCCGGGCAAATAGGCATTTACCGCAAAAAACAGTGCCGATGTAACCACATGTCCAATTACTATAGCTTTTACTCCAAGCGGAATTGTAATGGCCATAGCCAGTAATGTTACGGGTAGTTTAGACAAATCGGTTTTTAGATATAAATCTGAACGCCCTGCAGCGTTTAATAAATTCAAATTGAGTGAACTCACCGGAAGAAAAACACGCGAAAAAACGATCCATTGTAAAAGCGGAATTACAGAACTCCATTTTTCTGTCAATAATAATAAAACTATCGGTTTTGCCAGTAAGGCAATAAGAGTCATTAGCGGAAGTACGAGAAAAGCCGACATACGGATCATCCGGCTGAAAATAGAAATTAGTTTTTCTTTATCGTCCTGCACAGACGCCAGAATAGGAAATGTACTTTGTTGTAAAATACTCCCAATTGTTCCCGCAGCTATATCGGCAAAACTTTTGGCACGTGTATAATAACCCAATGAAGCCGGAGTATAAAATTTCCCTAAGCAGATATTGTAGATGTTATTGAGAATCTGAGCATACAAACCTGCGATCAATAACCTGGAACCATAACCAAATAAAGATCGAAATGCTTTTTTTGAAAAAGCGACAGAAGGCATCCAGTTACTTAAAAACCACAAAGACAATGAGGAACTGAAAGCTCCGGCAAGCATTTGAATAACCAATGACCAGACTCCATAACCATTTATTGCTGCCACGACCCCGCAGATACCGCCTGTAATCATTCCTATAACATTGCTTTTTGCTATAGATTTAAAATCTACTGCAATGGTTAATTTTGTCCGCTGGACTATTGCAAAAGCATTAAAAAACAGCGTCAGACCTAAAACTCTGGTTAAATACGTTAATTCCGGCTGTCCGAAAAAAGAAGAAATAAAAGGCGCCGCAAAAAATAACAGCAAATAAAAAAAACCGCTTACAGCTAAATTGAATACAAATAATGTCGAAAAATCAATGCCGGATCTATTTTGACGTTGTATTAAACCTGTCCCTAATCCGCTTTCTGTAAATGTCTGCGATACGGCTATAAAAATGGTCAGCATTCCTATTAAGCCAAAATCTTCCGGAAGTAAAATTCGGGCCAGCAGTATACCCACAACAAACTGGCCGAACTGAACAGCAAATTTGTCGACTGCTGACCAAATTACTCCTTTTATTGCGGTTGACTTTAGAGAATTATTACCCATTTATAAAAATTACAAAAGTTCTAAATTATTGAAAAATCTGGCTTTCTAAATAATCCAGTATATTTTCGGATGCTGTTAGTTTGTTTTTAGGAAGCAACATATTTTCTACAAAATCAGTACGCTCTTTCATCATTTGGTCGCTGCCATTTAAAACCACATTTTCAATAAAATCGATTACTTGTTCTTTGGTTCTGGATTGATAATGTACGGCTACCGCCTGTTCGCCAAACGCATTCCAGTGTTCCATAACCGATTCGTCTCGAACCATAAAAAGCGCCGGTTTACCGGTTACAAGATATTCTGCCATAAAGGAACCGCAATCGTGTATTAAGGCATCAGATGTTGAAAAAAGAGTGGTGTATTCGCCATTTTCACACTGACCGTTTGAAAGATTCATCCATTTTGTATAATACGCATCTGTTTTTTCTTTACCCCAATATTCCTGTTCCAGCTTAATTCGTAATAAATGATGCGGTTTAAATGCAATTTGTATTTTATCACTGTATGTATCTGCCAGTTCTAAAAAGAAATCATAATACTCTAAAAAATTAGCTACTTTATTCCAGTCAGAAATTGCGTGGTGCGGCGCCCAGATGATTCTTTTTAAATCTGGATTTGCATTTTTCCAAACCGAAGAATTATGCTGCTTTTTATTTAACAGTAACTGATCAAATCCCGGGTAACCTGTTAAAACGTTATTTTTTCCTTTATTTTTTCGTTTTTGCAAAGCTATTTCATTGTGAATGGGAGTTTCAGCAAAAATCTTCCATACCAGATTATGAAAATTTAAATTATAAATAAAATCATAATTCACGGTCATAATAGCATAAGGGACATAGCAGGTTAATGTTTTTGAAAACTCTTTTATATAATACCTGTAATCCTGCAATCCTTCGTACGGATTGGTAAAAAATACAATATCAGGAGCAAAAGTTTTGTGTATATCTACATAACTTCCTGCTGCCTCATCATACGTTTTTATAACATTGTATCCTTTCTTTTTAAATGCTTCAAATGTTTTATTCATTTCAAAAAGCATATTTTCCGGACCAAAATTCACAGCCGGACAAACAAAGATCTGAGGTTCGAAACGAGGATGCTGCAACATCAAATCAAACAATACATCGTATTTCCAGACCGATTCATGAATTAAAAAAAAAGCCACTTTAACTTTTTCCTTTTTCCTGACAAGCTGCAATGCTTTTTGGTGATTCTCAGGCGCTTTTTTTATTTGGTACCAATCATTTACTGCGCGAAGTTTTGTAAAATTATAAATTCGGATAAGCGAAATCCAAATGATTTCGGGTATGAATCGTTTAACTGTCAGTTTTAATTTTTTCATTTGTATCAAATCAAAAATTAATACTGATTTAAAACTTCAATTATAAAATCAATTTCCGATTCTTCTAAAACAGGACTCATTGGCAGACTCAAAACTTCATTATGAATTTTCTCTGTTACAGGAAAAGACAGAATATTCCATTCCGGAAAAGCCTTTTGTTTGTGTGGCGGAACCGGATAATGTATAACGGTCTGAATTTTATTCTGAAGCAAATAGTTCTGTAAATCATCTCTGTTTTCTGTTCGTATAACAAACAAATGAAACACATGATTATTCGAAAAATCCCAAAAAGGCAGTATTATTTTATCGTTTTTTATTTCAGACAGATATCGTCTGGCAATCGCTCTTCGTTTTTCATTATCTGAATCTAAATTAGGGAGTTTCAGGTTTAAAAATCCCGCCTGAACTTCATCCAGTCTTGAATTTACGCCCACAAATTCGTTGTAATATTTCTTTTCAGAACCGTAATTTCGCAGCGAACGAAGCACTTTTTCTAACTCAGGATCATTTGTTGTTATAGCGCCGCCATCTCCTAAACATCCCAGATTTTTCCCCGGATAAAAACTATACGCGGAGGCAGATTGTAAATTGTAAATTGCAGATTGTAGATTTTCATCGCTTTGGAATTTGGTCTTTAAAAATTGAAGTTTAAACACTTCTGTTCCATGCGATTGTGCACAGTCTTCAACAACAACTAAATTATTTTTTGCAGCTATTTTGATTATTTTGTCCATTTCGGTCAATTGTCCGTAAAGATGAACTACCAAAATAGCTTTTGTTTTTAAGGTGATTTTTTCCTGAACCAAATCAGGATTTATATTATAGGTTTCTAATTTTGGTTCAACCAAAACCGGGATTAAACCGGCCTGCAAAATAGCTAAAATACTTGCTACATACGTATTCGCAGGAACGATAACCTCATCTCCCCTTTTTAATTTCCCGAGTTCGATATAGGCTTTAAAGATCAGTGTAAGTGCATCAAAACCATTCCCGACTCCAATACAGTATTTAGTCTGGCAATAGGCGGCAAAAGATTTTTCAAAAGTATCGACTTCATTTCCTAAAATATACCAGCCATTGTCTAAAACCGTTTTCAGTTTTTCGTGAAAAGCGGCTTCATACGGTTGATTTATTTTTTTCAGGTCCAGAAACGAAATCATCTATTTTGTTTTTTTAGACAAAAATACCATTTAACTTAGTATAATTTGAAGTTTCGACTTCGTAAAAATCATGAATTATAGTACTTGCCCCAAAACTTTCTTTCCAATACGTTAAACCTTCGTTTAGATTTTTTCCCTGATTTTCATTTGAAATCCCAAAATCAAAAAAGCGTTTATTGGCAAATCTTTCATTGATTAAATAATGAAAAAGATAATCCAGGCTTCCTAAATTTTCTGCATCAGGATTTTTTGAAATATATTGGCAATGTGCCGTTGTTCCGGTTTCAAAAACGGTTGTTCCCGCCGCAATTTTATCTTCAAAATAAACATTAAACTGATGAATATTATCCGGAAAAAATGCTTTCAGTCGGCTTATTTCTTCAATTGAATGAACGGGTTTTGCATCGTGTCTGTTTTCCAGATTCGGAATCAGAATTTCATTCCAAAACAACTCAAATTTCGATTCTTCTTTAATTATAAGTTTATTTAAAATCGCTTTTTTTAATCCTCTCTTTCTAATTTTAGAAATTGATTTTTCCTGTGATTGGTCTATAACCGAAAGTGAATCACGTCTTATCAGTTTTGCTTCTGCCAAAAAAAGGGTGTATAAAATTTCTTCCCCGGGTTTGATATGATAAATAGACGGAAGAGTTTTAATGTATAATTTCTTAAAGCCGGCATTCTTCAAAAAAAGCAATACACTGTTAAAAATGGCAATTATGGCTGTTTGTTTGGTTTCTTCTTTATAAACCAATCCTCCATAAGTAAGTCCCTGATGAGAATGAATTGAATTTCCTTGTGTATTAGCGGGCAGAATGGCATGTAACTTTTCTTCTTTGAAAATCAGAAGCGAAAAATCTTCAAAACGATCTGCATGATATTCCATAAAATCCCGATGAAACAAAAACGTCGCATTTTTGGCCTGACTTACAAAGTCATTCCATAAGGTATAATCGTTTTTGTGGTATCGTTTTACGGTGTATGCTGTCATTTTAAAAATTACTTATGATCGAATGCTTTTAAGTTCCATTTGTACTTCACTGCCAGCAGTCGAATCAAAATAATAATCAGAGAAGTGACCAAATATAAAATATCGTCGTTTAAATTGAGCTTTCTGAGGCCAAAAAAAACAATTCCTCCAAAAATACAGATGGTCGCATAGATTTCTTCCCTGAAAACGTTTGGGATTTCATTGCACAGAATATCTCTTGTTACGCCTCCAAAACAAGCCGTCATGGTACCAAGAGCAACACAAATTACAGGATGAAGTCCCGTTAAAAGTCCTCTTTCGAGACCAATCAGCGTAAAAACCCCGAGCCCGATGGTATCAAATAGAAACAAGGAAGTTCTTAATTTGTCAAATTTCTTTCTGAAAATAATCGCCAGAAAATAGCCCAGAATGATAACATAAACATATTGCAGATTCTGCATCCATCCAACCGGAGTTCTTCCTATTAAGACGTCACGAAGCGTTCCGCCTCCTACAGCTGTTACAAAAGCAATGATAAAGACACCAAACGGATCCAGTTTTTTATGCATTGCAGTTAAGGCACCCGACATAGCAAAGGCCATAGTGCCAATAATATCTAATAAATGAAACATTTTTTTTAGTTAAATTTTCAAGCTGCAGAGGTACAAAGATTAAATAGACAATTCACCTACAATTAGTTATTTTTTTACATAAATAGGACTTCTTTTTAACAAATAGGTTATGGAGTCCATCCAACTGTCTTTTACATTTAAAAAAGGTTTTCGGGTCTGCGAATACACCTTAGTTGTGTTTTTATACATGTCAAAATAAACGGTGTAGTAATAGTAGGCCTGAGTATTAGCAGTTGTTGTCGATACATCGTTGGTTTTCTTCTTATTATTATCATTTGATTTGGTATTACTGCTGCTATACGTTGTAGCCGTAGTTCCTGATCCTATTGTATACGATACTTTTGCTGCAACAATATTATCTACTCCTAATATCTTTTCAAGATCTTCAATTGGTGTTTCATCAATATTGTTGTGGTTAATTCCGGCTTTATGCAGTAAACTGTTGGTTGTTCTTAAATCCTGAACAGTAAGCGGAAAAATATTGGCCGACTTATCGAGCAGTTTGTTATAAAGGTCATTTTGTGCAAATTTTGCCATATCTTCAGATCCTTCCTGACTATCAGAATTAACATAAGGAACAGGCAGTACTGCAATAGTATTTGTTTTCATTGTCGCAGCAGTTACAGGCTGGCCCGAATTATCCTGTGAGGTATTTGAAGCCGAAACATCAAAAGTCTGAGAACGTCCGCTGGCAAAATCAATTCGGGCAATCTGCGAAACATCCAGTACGATTAACAAAGTTTCGCCCGGCAGCGAATATTCGACCTGTTTATCAGATATTTTGGCAATTTTACAATCAATAATCTGATAATCTCTTTTAATAATTTTGTCTAATTTTTTTTCGCCCTGAGCGAAACTAAAAAAAGTACCAAGTAACAAAAACACAATAAGAAAAGGCTTCAAATTTTTCATTTTCAAATTTTTAATTCAACTGTACTAACTAAATAATCAGTTAAATATAAAAAATTATCACCAAAACCTGAAAAACATTTTAAAATCCTTAAAGAAAAGATTACATATACTACAGGTAGAATAATCTACTGTACCGATAATACCAACAAATCTAAATCATGAAAACATTCATTATCTTTTTACGTAAATTGGACTTCTCTTTAACAAGTAGGAAACAGAATCCATCCAGCTGTCCTTGTCACTAAAAAAAGGCTTACGGCTTTGTGAGTAAATTTTGGTCGAATTTTTATACATATCAAAGTAAATAGTATAATCATAAACCTTCTCTGTATTAGAATCTGTTGTCGAAATATCACTACTACTGACCTTTTTATGATCGCCGCTAACTTTTATATCGCCACTATTGTATGTTGTCGAAGAAGTTCGGGCATCAATACTGTAAGAAACTTTTACAGTTACAATATTATCAACTCCCAGTATTTTTTCAAGATCTTCAATTGGAATCTCATCAGCATTTTTATAATCAATTCCTGCTTTGCGAAGTAAGCCGTTTGTTGTTCTTAAATCCTGAACCGTAAGAGGGAATATATTTGCTGATCGATCTAATAATCTACTATATAAATCATTTTGCGCAAATTTTGCTATATCTTCTGAACTTTCCTGCGTGTCTGAGTTTATATAAAGAACAGGTAATACAGCAATAGTATTAATTTTCATTGGAGCATAACTTATTTTGAAATCGGATATTTTAGATTCAGAATCGTTTTGCAATGGAACGGATGAAACTGATGAAACTGATGGAGCTGATGAAACTGATGGAGCAGATAAAGCAGCATCAAAAGTTTGAGATCGTCCGCTGGCAAAGTCAATTCTTGCAATTTGTGATGCATCAAGCGATATTTGAATTGTCTCTCCCGGCAGCGAATATTCAACTATTTTATCAGACATTTTCGCAATGCTGCACTCAATTATCTCATAATTACGCTTTATAATTTTATCTAACTTTTTAGCAGACTGAGCTTCAGCATTAAACGAAATAATTAATAAAAGAGCGAGAATAAATACATTTTTCATTTTCATAAAATCAATAGTGCAGAACATAAATAAATTATTTTTTTACAAGTTTTTTCTTGCAAATATATTTTATTTTAGGAAATACTGCAATAACTGATTCTGTTTATTTTTTTACATATGCTGCGTATAAAAATTATAATCTTTTAAAATTACCCTGATAAAATCCTCATTATTTCCGGATTGATTTTTTATTCCGGTCACACTTTCAATTTTTGCCACCAGTTTATAAATGATTTCATGATCGTTTTTCATCATTGCGTTCTGAAAAGTTTCCTTAATAATACGCATATCATTGTCGGAAAGCTTAATTACCAACGGATAAGTAGGCACATAAGCATCTCCGATTTCTTCAAGAATCGTGTGGCTGATATTAATTTTATTCTTTAAAGTTATAACCGCTGTTCCGGCTGCCATGTCTCCTAACCTCTGTGATTTTTTTCCGGATGAAACCGCAATGAGAGCAATAAGACCGTTAAACAAGTCAAAATCGATTAATCTAAAAAACCATCGAATTAAATAATCGCCAAAACCGGCCTGATAACCATCAATTTTTACTACTTTTATTTTTACCAGCTTTTTTCCGAACGATTGTCCTTCAAAAATACTTTCTAAGGTTATAGAGTAAATTAATAACGGAAAAAATAGTATTATAAATATTGCGCCTTTGGACCACATATCCAGTCCGGACATATATCGGTCCATGTCGAGCATACCGTAAAATACCCACAAAACCATTAACAGATATGCAATTTTTATTACCGAATCTATCAGGTAAGCTGATATACGCTCGCCTACAGTAGCAGCAATAAAATTTATTTTAACATTTTGTGTTGTAGTAATAGATAATTCTGACATATTTTATATTTTAGCCCTCAATGAGAGAAGTTGCTTTTATAAAACAAAATAAAGAAAAATGGCTGGAATTTGAGCTAGCTATTTTTGGTAAAGCTAAGAAAAATCCTGACGATTTAGCTAACTTGTACATTCAATTAATGAATGACTTGTCGTATGCACAAACTTATTACCCTAAAAGTAAGACAGTTATTTATTTAAACCATCTTGCATCGCAGATTTATCAAAAGATATATAAAACGAAGCGGACAGAAAAAAACAGAATTGCTGAATTTTTTAAAACCGAAGTGCCTCTTTTGCTTTTTGAGTACAAAAGGTACCTTCTTTACGCTTTTGTACTGTTTTTTGCCACCGTTGCAATGGGGGTTGTATCCGCTCGCTATGATCATAACTTTGTCCGGCTGATATTAGGAGACGATTATGTAAACATGACTTTGGACAATATTAAAAAAGGAAATCCGGTGGCAGTTTACAAATCAGGATCAAACTGGGGAAGCTTTATTGGTATTACAATAAATAATCTTGTAGTAGGTGCAAAATGCTATATGTATGGAATTTTAGGCGGACTTGGAACCTTTTATATTTTTCTTCAAAATTCATTAATGCTGGGTTCATTTCAGTACTTTTTCTTTGAGCAGAATGTTTTCTGGAAAAGTGTCCGCGGTATTTGGATTCATGGCTCAATGGAAATTTTTGCTATCGTAATAGAATCTGCCGCAGGGTTTATTCTGGGAGCCTCTATCCTGTTTCCAAAGACTTTTTCGAGAATGAATTCGTTTAAAATCGGGTTTAAAAACAGTTTCAAAATATTTTTGAGTACTTTCCCATTTACCATAAGCGCCGGATTTCTGGAAGGTTTTATAACGAGATATTCTATAGACATGCCAAACTGGTTAAGCAGTTTTATTATATTATTTACATTAGGAATTATTTCATTTTATTATTTGATATACCCTTCTATTGTTTACAGAAAAATGCAAAAATTATCAGCCAAAACGAATTAATCAGAACCTGTAATGAATAGAATTTTAATTATTTTATCCTTTCTTTTTTTCTGCTGTACCGCAAACGCTCAGGACAGCCTGGCAATGCCGGATCCTCCAAAAGCTAATTTCGAAAAATTTACGGAAGACGATATTTATGTTGACTCCGACTCTATCGAAGCCAAAACTTTCACTAAAGATTATCAGAAAAAATATACCGATAAAGATTTTGTGTACGAACACAAAGCGCCTGAAAAAAGTCTTTGGCAGCGTTTCAAAGACTTGATAGCCGGTATTTTAAGAAGTTTATTTTCTTTCAACACAACCGAATCATCATTAAAGTTTGTCGATTTAATCATTAGAATTGTAATTGTCATCGTAATTGTTGTGGTAATTTATATGATTGTAAAATCAATTATCAATAAAGAAGGCCAGTGGATTTTTGGGAAAGATTCAAAAAAGAGAACCATTCATTATTCTGATATTGAAAAGAATATCCATCTTCTGGATTTTGAAAAATTAATAAAGGAAAGTCTCGAACTGGGCGAAAAACGAGTGGCAATCCGATACTATTATCTCTGGCTTTTAAAAATAATGGCCCAGAATAATTATATCGAATGGGATATCGAAAAAACCAATTCAGATTATTTATACGAAATACAACAACCATCTCACAGAGAAGAGTTTACCTATTTATCATACCTCTACAATTATATTTGGTACGGAGAATTTGAAATTGACGAAACCACCTTTGTCAAAGCAGAAAACAGATTTAAGAATGCTTTAAAAACCTTTAGCTGATGAGTAAGAATGTCAAAATATACATAGCTGTACTGGTTTTAATTTTTGCCGCAATTCTGATTTCAGATTACAATGAACCAAAACCAATAGACTGGCGTCCCACGTATTCTGTAAACGACAAAATTCCGTATGGCTTATTTGTCCTTGATAAAGAAATGGGAGGAATTCTAAAAAAACAAAAGATTGAACGAATTTCTTCTGTAACGCCTTATGAATTTTTAGATTCTAAATACGATCCGGATTCCCTTGTACAAACCTATCGCATCAAGGGTACTTTTATCAATATTTCTTTGCAGAATAATATTGACGATCAGTCGATGAAGGAAATCATGTATTTTGTATCACATGGAAACAATGCTTTTTTAAGCATGGGAGATTTCCCTAAACCTTTGTTAGACAGTTTAAAAATCGAGTACAAATCTGATTTTATCCCAACAGACAGTTCTTCTGTCTGGATGGCGAATAAAACCCTGAGTACAAAAAGATACAAATCTACCGGCGATGTGGCTGAGTATTTTAGTAAAATTGACACCCTTCAGACTACTGTTTTAGGATACCAGAGCAATCAGAAAAAGAAGAAAAACATCAATTTTATAGCCGTTCCCTTTCACGACGGATACTTTTTCCTGCATACACATCCTGTTGCTTTTACAAATTATAATTTATTGAAAAAAGACCGTTTTCAATACACCGAAAATGTATTATCGTATATCCCGGAAGGAGATATTTTCTGGTACACAAAAGTGCACAACAGCGAAGATATTTCTTTGTCTCCAATGCGATATATTTTGAGTCAGCCCGCTTTAAAATGGGCCTGGTATTTATTCCTTATCGGAATGTTTGTCTTTATACTATTCAATGCTAAAAGAAAACAGCGTATTGTTCCCATTTTGCAGCCACTGCAAAATCTGACAGTCGATTTTACCAAAACAATTGGAAACTTATATTATCAGGAAGGCGATCATACCAACATAATTGACAAGAAGATCATTTATTTCCTCGAAAAAGTAAGAACCGATTATTTAATCGATACCACAAATCTTGATGATGAATTTGTAAAAAAACTGCAGCATAAAACAGGAAAAAACGAAGCCGATATTCAGGAATTAGTATTTTTAATCAACGAACACAAAAACAGCTATCATGCCAGCATTGAATCAGATTTAATTCGGATAAACAATGCGATCGAAAAGATTTTACACTAAATAAATATAAAAACAGCATATAAACTCAATAAGAAAAACATACCCATCATGGACGATATCAATAAAACTGAAATTACAAACGAAAACGTGAATTTTGAAACCAGAATAAACCTGGGACCTCTTTTAGACCACGTTAACGCTATTAAAAAAGAAATCGAAACTGTTATTGTAGGACAGCATAAAATGGTCGATCAGCTTTTGGTTGCTATTTTATCAAATGGTCATGTTTTGTTAGAAGGTGTTCCCGGTGTTGCCAAAACCATCACGGCAAAACTTCTTGCAAAAACACTTAACATAGATTTCAGCCGAATTCAGTTTACACCGGATTTAATGCCATCGGATATTTTAGGAACTTCTATTTTTAATTTAAAAAATTCTGAATTTGAATTTAAAAAAGGTCCTATTTTCTCCAATTTGGTTCTAATTGATGAGATCAACCGTGCCCCTGCCAAAACTCAGGCCGCTCTTTTTGAGGTTATGGAAGAAAGACAAATTACAATTGACGGTTCCGGCTTTAAACTGGAAGCTCCGTTTTTGGTAATTGCCACCCAAAATCCAATCGAGCAGGAAGGAACTTACCGTTTACCGGAAGCACAATTAGACCGTTTCTTGTTCAAAATCACAATTGATTATCCCAAATTAAACGAAGAAATCCTGATCATCCAGAGAGAACATATGTTACAGGATCATGGAAAACTCGAAGCAATTAAAACAATTCTTTCTTCATCTGAAATAAATGAGTATCAAGGTCTTGTAAAACAAATCAGAGTCGAGCAAAACTTACTGGAATATATTGCCAGAATTGTAGTAAACACGCGTGAAAATGCGTTTTTATACTTAGGAGCTTCTCCTCGTGCATCGATTGCTATTTTAAATGCAGCCAAAGGTTTTGCCGCTATCCGAGGACGCGATTTCGTAACTCCAGAAGATATTAAAGAAGCTGCTATTCCGGTTCTCCAGCACCGTGTTATCGTAACTCCTGAACGTGAAATGGAGGGCATTACAAGTTCTGAAATTATTAAACAAATTATTGAAACTGTAGAAATTCCGAGATAGTTTTTTTATCTGCAAAGGGTTAATTTCGATCAGTTTATCAAAATTTAGTAGTAAAATATAAAACTAAGAAAACTTGAATTTTATAAAAAGTTTATATCTCAATAATTTCTTTTTCTATGTGCTTTTGGGCGTTATAGGATTATTTATTTGTGCCTTTATTTTTCCAAACCTCTACAATGCGGTTTGGTTTGTACTTTTGATTCTGCTTACTTTTGTAGGATTGGATATTTTAATTTTGTATGTCACCCAGACCGGAATAGAAGCTGAGAGAACTGTACCCGAAAAACTATCCAACGGAGATTTAAATCCTGTAAACATTCAAATTAAAAATCATTATACTTTTCTCGTTTCGGTTAAAATAATTGACGAAATTCCGTTTCAGTTTCAGGTACGTGATTTCAAAATTATTACAAGTATAAAAGCATCCGGTCAAAAAGAAATCGGCTACGATCTTCGCCCGACAGAAAGAGGCGAATATCATTTTGGGGCTTTAAATATTTATGCTTCTTCGCCTTTGCGATTGATTTCCCGCAGGTTTTCTTTTGGGAACAATCAAATGGTTCCCACCTATCCTTCTTATATTCAGTTAAGAAAATACGATCTTTTGGCTTTTTCAAATAATTTGTACCAATACGGAATCAAGAAAATACGCCGAATTGGTCATACAATGGAATTTGAGCAAATTAAAGAATACGTTCAGGGCGATGATCTCAGAACTTTAAACTGGAAAGCTACTGCAAAGAAAAATGCCTTAATGGTGAATCAGTTTCAGGACGAAAAATCACAATCAGTTTACATGGCTATAGATAAAGGCCGTGTGATGCAGATGCCTTTTGATGGTTTGAGTTTATTAGATTATGCTATAAATTCGACTTTGGTTTTATCAAACGTGATTCTAAAAAAACAAGATAAAGCCGGACTTTTTGCTTTTTCGAAAAAAGTCGAAAACAGAGTTTTTGCAGAACGAAGAGGTTCACAGATGCAAAAAATCCTTGAAACTTTATACAACATCAAAACCGACTTTTTCGAAAGTGATTACAGCCGATTGTATGCCGATATTAAGAAAAACATCAATCAGAGAAGCTTAATTATTCTCTACACCAATTTTGAAACAATGGACGGACTGCATCGTCAGCTGCCGTACTTAAAAGGAATTGCAAAAAGTCACTTATTGGTTGTAGTTTTTTTCCAAAATACCGAATTAAACTCCATCATCAACAGAAAAACCGATACGATTCAGGAAGTATACGATAAAGTAATTGCCGAAAAATTCATGTTTGAAAAACGTCTTATCGCCAATGAATTAAAGAAATACGGAATACATTCGGTTTTAACACAACCTGAAAACCTGACATTGGATGCCATAAATAAATATTTGGAAATTAAGTCACGCGGGATATTGTAAACCATCTAGTTATATCTATTTAAAACCAAAAAATACAAATGAAATCATTCTTTGGAATTCTTTTCCTTTTTATAACAATTACTATTACTGCACAGATTCCAAAAACCTTAACAGCAAATGATAAGGTCTACGGACTTTCGAAATTCTGGCAGGAAGTAAATTATAATTTTATTTATTTGGATAAAGTAGACCGCACAATGTGGGATAACCAATACAAAGAGCTTATTTCAATTGTTCAAAACACGAAAGATGATTATGAATATTATCGAGAACTTCAAAAGTTCTGCGCACTCTTAAAAGACGGACATACTAATGTTTATTTACCAAAAAGTATTGAACAAATGGTCAATACGTTTGGAGATTATAAAATCTTTCTTAAAAACATTGAAGGCAAAGCCATCATCATTCGAACAAACCTAAGCAAAAAGGATGAAATTCCGGTAGGAAGCGAAATTATAGAAGTTAACGGAAAACCAACTCAAAAGTTTATTGACGAAAACGTAAGTCCGTATATATCTACTTCAACAAATTATGTTCTCCAGGACCTGAGTATTTCAAATTTACTAAAAGGTTTAGATGGTGAAACATTTATAGTCAAAATAAAAAAGCCAAATAAAAAAATAATAGAACTGGCATTAACGCACAAAAAAACAGAGGAAAAAGAAGTTTTTCCTGCCGAGGCCGAAAAACAACTTTTAAATTTTAAATGGGTAAATAAAGAAACTGCCTATGTATCGTTAAATTCTTTTAGCGATGAAAAAATTGACAGCTTATTTGTATCCAAACTTCCTGAGTTATATAAAGCTAAATCATTAATAATCGATTTGCGTTCTAACGGAGGCGGAAGCACTAATGTTGGAACTGAAATACTCCAGTATTTAACAAACGACACTATTCTATACGGGTCAAAGCAAAAAAGTCGTTTTCATGTTCCGGCATATAAAGCCTGGGGGAAATTTGTCGAAGCAAAAGATACTGTAAACATTCCATGGAATAAAAAACACTATTTGTCGTATCATGATCAATTCTACTTTGATTTTGATTACAACCCAACAATAATTGAGTTAAATGCAAAAAGAATTGTGGTTCCAACCGTAATTTTGTTTGGTCATAATACAGCTTCTGCTGCAGAAGATTTTTTAATTTTGGCAGACAACCAAAAACATATGATTAAAATGGGTGAAAGATCGTATGGAAGTACAGGTCAGCCTTTTGTATTCGATCTGCCTGGAGGCGGTTATGCCAGAGTATGTACTAAAAAAGATACTTATCCGGATGGCAGAGAATTTGTAGGTTACGGCATAAAGCCGGATATAGAGGTTGTTCCTACTTTAAAAGACTATATGAACAATCGAGATACAGCGCTTGAAGAAGCAATTAAATATTTAAAGAAAAGATAACCTGATCTCTTTTTCTTTTTAATACTTTTCTGATTATAATTGCTTTCAAATCTCTTATTAAAAAAGACAACAAATGAAAAAAATATTTTTATCAGCATTTGTGTTAATGAGCTTTTTAACTTCTGCTCAAAAAACAGAAAACATCATCATTATTACCACTGACGGACTTCGCTGGCAGGAAGTTTTTAAAGGCGTTGATTCGGAAATTGCCAATGATAAAAAATTCAATCAGGACGACGAAAGTTATATCCGTAAGAAATATAAAGGTTCAGACTCACGCCAAAAAATAATGCCTTTTTTCTGGTCTGAAATTGCTTTGAAAGGACAAATTTACGGTAATCGCGAATTGGGCAGCAAAGTAGACGTTTCAAATCCGTATTGGTTCAGTTATCCCGGATACAGCGAAATTTTTACCGGAAATGTCGATCGTAAGATAAACTCGAATGGGTACAAACCTAATCCGAATATCAATGTTCTGGAGTTTTTAAATAAACAGCCGGAACTTCAGGGCAAAATCGCCGCTTTTGGCGCCTGGAATGCCTTTGACCGAATTTTAAATGAAGAAAGAGCCGGATTTCCTGTAATTTCTGCTTTTGATAAAGTAGGCGGCAATGCTCCAACAGCTGCTCAAAATTTGTTAAACGAGATGCGCGACAATTCGTTTAAACCGTTTCATGAAGATGAATGCCTAGATGTTTTTACCCATTATCAGGCAATGGACGAACTGAAAAACAAAAAGCCTAAAGTATTGTTTATCGGGTATGGAGAAACAGATGAATGGGCGCATCACAGTCATTACAGATCGTATCTCGATGCTGCAAATCAGGTTGATAAATGGATTAAAGAAATCTGGACTTTTGTGCAAAACGATCCTCAGTACAAAAACAAAACTACAATTTTCATTACGACCGACCACGGACGCGGCGATAAAACAAAAACACAATGGACAGATCACGGCGCTGATGTTCCCGGTGCCTCAGAAATCTGGTTTGCCGCAATGGGTCCCGAAATCGCAGCAAAAGGTGAAATCAAAACAGATTCGCAATTCTACCAAAAACAATTTGCACAAACAATTGCCAAATTTTTAGGCTATAATTTCACAACAGACCATCCTGTTGCTGATGAAGTTAAAGAAGTTTTTACGAAATAGTTTTTTTGCCGCCAATTCACGAATTATTTAGTTTGTAATTAATATAAAATTCGTGAATTTGCGGCAGATCTACACTTTTTTATAAATGAAAAAATTATATAAAGAAATTATATGGATAATTGCATTATTACTAATAAGTTATAGTATTTGGAATCCTCAAATAATCCTGGATTTAGATTTACCAGATTCTACTATCGATATCAACATTCATGATGCTTATTTTGTAATTGCCTCAACTAACATTTTAATTCTAATAATTGGAGTTGTTTTCTATTTTAGTTACCTTCTAAGGATCATTTTCACTAAATTTAAAAGCATCTTAATAAATTGTATATTCCTTTTTGCAAATCTTTTGATGATTATTATAATGTCATTTTGTACTCAAGTAATAAAAATGATGGTGATTTTGCCTGGAACTACAATTTATCCTCCTCTTTCTTCTAAACCTATAGTTCATCAAGGTAACGGATTAGACATTTTATATTCTCGTTTTATAATCATATTAATCATTTTTATTGTCACTTTTATTTTAGTTACAGTAATAACTTTGATCAATTATAAAAGGAAGAAAAATCATAAATAATCGCTTTAATCAATATAATTCGTGAATTTGTGGTGAAGAACCTTTGTATCTTTGCAGCTTTAAAAAAACTCTGTACCTTTGACCCTTTGCAACTTTGAGTCTTTAAAAAAATGAAACAAATCACTTCCGTTCAAAATCCGTTTATCAAATCTTTGGCTTTACTTCAGGAAAAATCCAAGGCCAGAAAACAAACCGGAACATTTTTAATTGAAGGATTACGCGAAATTTCATTAGCAATAAAAGGCGGTTATGAAATCGAAACTGTCTTATTTTTACCGGAATTGGTAACCGAGACAGAAATAAACAAACTCATTCATTCTCCGTTTCAAATAATAGAAATCAATAAAGAAGTCTATCAAAAACTGGCGTATCGCGATACAACCGAAGGAATTCTGGCCGTAGCCAAAACCAAATCTCTCAAACTATCTGATTTAAAATTATCTGATAATCCGCTGATTCTCGTTGCAGAATCATTGGAAAAACCGGGAAACGTTGGTGCCGTTTTACGCACAGCCGATGCCGCTAAACTAGATGCTGTTTTAATAGCAGATCCAAAAAGCGATTTATACAATCCAAATATTGTACGTTCCAGTGTAGGCTGTTTGTTTACCAATCAAATTGCAACCGGAACTTCAGAAGAAATTATTGCGTTTTTAAAAGAAAAAAAGATCCGTTTTTATTCGGCAACACTTCAAAATTCAACTTCTTACCATACCCAAAATTTCACTACTCCAACCGCTCTTGTTGTGGGTACAGAAGCCACAGGATTATCCCAAAAATGGCGAGATGAAGCCACACAAAACATCATTATTCCCATGCAGGGCGAAATCGACAGCATGAATGTTTCTGTAGCAGCTGCGATTTTAATTTTTGAAGCAAAAAGACAAAGAGGTTTTTAATTTCAGACTGGCTGCGCCAAATTAAAATCAGCACCCTCATTTACAGATAGTATAATCAATCTAAATCTAAACCCGCAATCTAAAACATCTTTTTGCAAGTCATTGTAAATCAATGTGAAATCTGAGATCTAAAATCTAAAATTTTCATCAAATCTGAAATCTAAAATCCCCAATTCTCCCCTTGCGTATGTTCAAACTAATTCTTATTTTTAGTACTTGAACTATGCCGTTATGACAGAAATTGATATTGAAAAAGAAAATAAAGCTATTGCGCAGGAATACAAAGAATTACTACGAATCAGCTACCAGACTTTAAGCCCAGCTGACAAAAAATTAATTCGCAAAGCTTTTGATGTTGCCGTTGATGCCCACAAAGAGCAGCGACGCAAATCCGGCGAAGCATACATCTTTCATCCTATTGCAGTTGCGAAAATTGTTGCCTCAGAAATTGGTCTGGGAGCGACCTCTATTGCCGCAGCTTTATTACACGATGTTGTCGAAGACACCCCAATGACTGTTGAAGATATTGAGCGTTTGTTTAATCCAAAAGTGGCACAGCTTGTTGAGGGTTTAACGAAGATTTCATTAGTTCAAAAAGACCTGAATGCTTCGATGCAGGCAGAGAATTTCCGTAAAATGATCCTGACACTGAACGATGATGTTCGTGTAATCCTGATCAAATTAGCCGATCGTCTGCATAATATGCAGACTATGGATTCGATGGCGGAATATAAACAGACCAAAATCGCATCGGAAACACTTTATATTTATGCGCCCCTGGCCCATCGCCTTGGACTTTACAACATTAAAACCAAACTTGAAGATTTAGGTTTAAAATATACAGAACCTGCTGTTTACGAAGATATCGTAAGCAAAATCAGAGAAACCAAAGAACAACAGGATGCTTATATCAACGATATTTCGGAGGTAATAAAAAAATCCCTCGATGCAGAAAATATCGATTATATCATAAAAGGCCGTCCAAAATCTATTTATTCGATTCGCCGAAAAATGCGTGCACAGAACGTAAGTTTTGATGAAGTGTACGATAAATTCGCTTTGAGAATCGTATATAAATCAGATCCGCATGACGAAAAATTCATTGCCTGGAAAATTTATTCGATCGTAACAGATCATTACCGACCAAGCCCGAGCCGATTACGCGACTGGATTTCATCGCCAAAATCGACCGGATATGAAGCCCTTCACATTACTGTTATGGGTCCAAAAGGACGCTGGGTTGAAGTTCAGGTGCGAAGTGAACGTATGGATGAAATTGCCGAAAAAGGTTATGCAGCCCATTACAAATACAAAAACGGTGCAACCGAAGAAAGCGGTCTGGATACCTGGCTGAATCTTCTTCGTGAAGCTTTGGAAAACCCGGAAACAAACGCAGTAGATTTTGTCGAGGATTTCAAAATGAATCTGTATTCAAAAGAAATCTTTGTCTTTACACCAAAAGGAGAAATAAAATCACTGCCAAAAGGTGCAACCTCTCTGGATTTTGCTTTCAGCATTCACTCCGAAATTGGAATTAAAACCAGAGGAACACGTGTTAACGGACGCCTTGTACCTTTAAACCACGAGTTAAAAAGCGGTGATCAGGTCGAAGTTATTACATCGGCAAGTCAAAAACCAACCGTAAACTGGCTTGAATATGTTACAACATCAAGAGCAAAAAATAAAATCAAAAACGTTCTTAACGAGAACACGAAAAAAATCGCCGAAGAAGGAAAAGAATTACTTACCCGAAAACTCAAACATTTAAAAATTACACTTAACGAGCAGGTTACAAACGAACTCGTTAACTTTTTTAAATTAAAAACGAGTTTAGATTTATTCTACCGAATTGGGATTGGCGCTATCGAAAACCAGCAGTTAAAAGACTACGCGGCACAGAAAAGCAATACGTTCATCAATTTCTTTAAAAATAAAATTAAAAGAAATAAAGACACCACAGTTTCTGAAGATATTCACAAACCGGTTATCAGCAGTAATTACGATATGCTGGTTTTTGGTACGGAACATGATAAACTGGATTACAAACTTTCGCAATGCTGTAACCCAATTCCGGGTGATGATGTTTTTGGATTCGTGACTATCAACGAAGGAATTAAAGTGCATAAAAAAGATTGTCCAAACGCAATTGGAATGCAGTCCAATTATGCATACCGAATCATGAGTGCCAAATGGATCGACTCTTCTCAGGAAGAATTTAAAGCCATTATCAATATTACCGGAATGGATGTTTTAGGACTTACCAACCAGTTAACGAGAGTAATTTCGAACAATATGAGTGTAAATATCCAGAGCATTTCGCTGAGTACAGATGCCGGGATTTTCCACGGACAGGTTGCTGTAATTGTGCAAAACAATACAATTCTGAAAAAAATGATCAATGCCATTAAAAAAATTGATGGTGTAGACAAGGTTACCAGAGAATACAGGACATAATGGGTTACTAAAAAATATTTACTGATGGAAAACACATCTTTAGAAATTCCCAAAATACACTTTGATGAAAATGAAGAACTGCTGATTACTGCTTCTGAATCTTCTTCAAAAGACGATTTCGATTTTTTTCAGGGCAAATCGGTTATTCGAAACAGAAAACTAAAATCCAGATTTACCAATTGCGATGAATGGATTGAATTTCCTTCTACCCAGGAAATGTATAAAATCCTGAACGGAATTGGCAATATCGATAATTTTCTGGCCGAATTTGACGGAGAACCATTTGAAGGAATGACACTCAGATTGTTTAATCCCGTAACAAAATTATGGAGCATTTACTGGTCAGATTCAAATACCGGAATTCTGGATAAACCTGTTATTGGATCATTTACAAACAAGGTTGGACATTTTTTCTCTAAAGACAATTACAACGGTAAAGCCGTGATTCAGGTATTTCGATGGGATGCGCGGGATGAAAATAATCCTGTATGGAGTCAGGCAATGTCTGGTGACAAAGGAAAAACATGGGAATGGAACTGGTACATGTATATGACGAAATCGAATTAAAATATTTGTTAGTTTTATCATAAATTAATTTAATTATGTTAATTAAACCAATTCGGGCTTTCAGAATATTTCTTACGTAAAAGCCTGTATTTAATGCATTATTACTAATCAAATTCAAGTTTAAACGTTAAACTTTAAACCCGAAACTTTTATTCATTAAAATAAAAAATTATCTTTGCCGGATATGACACTTATTTCAACTGACAACACTAAGAATCAAGAAATTGTAAAAAATGTTTTTACACTGTATCTTGAGCAAAAAGGGCATCGCAAAACTCCTGAGCGTTATGCTATACTTCAGGAAATTTACGATAGCGAGGAGCATTTTGACATAGAAAACCTATACATCAAAATGAAAAACAAAAACTATCGTGTGAGCAGGGCTACGCTTTACAACACGATTGAGTTATTGTTAGACTGCGCTTTGGTTAGAAAACATCAATTTGGGCAAAATCAGGCTTACTACGAAAAATCATACTTTGATAAACAGCACGATCACATCATTATGACAGATTCTGGTGAGGTAATCGAATTTTGTGACCCAAGAATTCAGACCATCAAAAAGACTATAGAAGAAATTTTTGATATTGAAATCACCAATCACTCGCTTTATTTCTACGGAAACAAAAAGCAAAACTCAAATTCATAGTCTCTTTAAACAGACTTTTTTAAAAAATTAAAAAAAAGAAAATTAACTACATAATCAGTAGGACAGCTTAGATTGTCCCAACGCAAATTAAAAACAGAATGACCGTAGATTTATTACTAGGATTACAATGGGGAGATGAAGGTAAAGGAAAAATTGTTGACGTTCTTACCTCAAATTATGATATTATTGCTCGTTTTCAGGGAGGACCAAACGCAGGGCATACATTAGAATTTGACGGAATTAAGCACGTACTTAGAACTATTCCTTCTGGAATTTTCCATAAAAATTCAGTAAACATAATCGGAAACGGCGTTGTTATTGATCCTGTAGTTTTTCAAAAAGAAATCGAAGGTTTAGAAAAATTCAACCTTGATATCAAAAGCAAATTAATCATTTCAAGAAAAGCACACTTAATTTTACCAACTCACCGTTTGCTTGACGCTGCTTCTGAAGCTTCAAAAGGTAAAGCAAAAATTGGTTCTACTCTTAAAGGTATTGGCCCAACTTATATGGACAAAACCGGAAGAAACGGATTAAGAGTGGGTGATATTGAATTAGAAGATTTCAAAGAGCGTTACAGAGCTTTGGCCGATAAACACGAGGCGATGATCGCTTTTCACGATGTAGCTATTCAGTACAATCTTGCTGAACTTGAAAAAGAATTCTTCGAAGCTATTGAAGAGCTTAAAAAATTAGATTTCATTGACAGTGAAGAATACATGCACCAGGCTCAAAAAGCAGGTAAATCTATTCTTTGCGAAGGAGCTCAGGGATCTTTATTAGATGTTGATTTCGGAACATATCCTTTCGTAACGTCATCAAATACTACTGCAGCCGGAGCTTGTACTGGTTTAGGAATTGCTCCTAACAAAATCAAAGAGGTTTACGGAATTTTCAAAGCGTATGTTACACGCGTAGGAAGCGGACCTTTCCCAACTGAACTTTTTGACGAAGTGGGCGCTACAATGGCAAGAGTAGGTAACGAATTTGGTTCTGTAACAGGAAGACAAAGACGTTGCGGCTGGTTAGACTTAGTTGCTTTAAAATATGCTGTTCAGGTTAACGGAGTTACACAGTTAATGATGATGAAAGGCGATGTTCTTTCTGGTTTTGAAACCTTAAAAGTATGTACAGAATACAACTATAAAGGACAAAATATTTCTCATTTCCCATACAACATCGAACCGGAAAATGTTACACCGGTTTACAAAGAGTTTAAAGGATGGAAAGCTGACCTTACAGGATTGACAACTTATGATGAATTGCCAATTGAGCTGAAAGAATATATTGAGTTTATTGAAAAAGAAATCGAGGTTCCAATTAAAATTGTTTCAGTTGGACCGGACAGAAAACAAACAATCACGAAATAATACACTTTAAACGCTCTGATAATCAGAGCGTTTTTTTTGACACTATAGTTATGAGAAAAAATCCTGAAATAGAAATAACAGAAAATAAATTATTATCAGACAATTGGTACCTGTTACACAAAGTAACTTTTAATTATAAAAAAGAAAATCAGCCTGTAGAATCTCACATTCGCGAAGTATACGATCGCGGAAACGGCGCCGCAATTTTATTGTACAATTCTCCCAAAAAAACGGTTGTTTTAACAAGACAATTTCGTTTACCAACTTATCTTAATGGAAACAAAACCGGAATGATGATCGAAGTCTGCGCCGGACTTCTGGACAAAGAAAATGCAGAACAGGCTATTATTCGTGAAACCGAAGAAGAAACAGGATATCGCTTAAGCAAAGTCCAAAAAGTCATTGAAACTTATATGTCTCCGGGATCTGTAACCGAGATTTTACATTTATTTGTCGGTGAATATGACGAAAGCATGAAAGTAAGCGAGGGCGGCGGACTTGACGCTGAACAGGAAAACATTGAGGTTCTGGAATTTACTTTTGATGAAGCCTACTCTATGATTGAATCAGGAGAAATTACTGACGCCAAGACCATTATGCTCTTGCAGCATGCAAAAATAAAAGGTTTGATTTAGATGTTTTTTGAGTATTTTTAGAACCTTGCTTAATTAAATAGGAAACAGTATTTACGCATTTGGATTAGATGAATTTATTCAGCTTTATTTTTAAATATTACTTCGTATCTTATCGACAGCAATGTTACCTTTACCTTCTTGTAAATTACAATTCAGTATGAAAATCCCGAAACCAATTCAAAAAATTATGTAACCCTTTTCAGCTATCATAATCATAACTTTATTTTCATAAAAACACGACCTATGAAAAAGTTATATTACACAGCAAACGTACTACTTATATTAATGTTAGTCTTATTAGGTTTGGGATCGTGCAAAAAAAGCGATACCATTAACCTTACTGAAAATACGGTTGAAAGACCAAAGAAAACAATTGAATATAAAAAACCGGAATCGGCAGTTTCTTATCAATTTACCAATGCAAAAGAATGGCTGAAAACAAATGAAAATGACAGCACAAAAATGGATATTGTGTATGCAGTAAACAGAGCCGACAAAGCGAATCTTAAAAAACTGGATTCAGTAGTAATTCCTGCAGATTTTAGCGGGGATCTGGTTTATTATTTACCATTTCCGCTGCATGTTTCGGCTTTAGAGGATGTTTCAAAAATTATTATTTTCTCTTATCCTACACAAACCTTTGCCGCTTATGAAAACGGACAACTGGTTCGCACAGGTCCAACAAACATGGGAAGAAAAAAAGATCCTACTCCAACCGGATTGTTTTTTACCAACTGGAAAGCAGAAAAAACAACGAGTACTTTTAATGACGAATGGGAATTAAAATGGAATTTCAATATTGAAAATAAACTGGGAGTTGGTTTCCACGAATACGATCTTCCGGGTTATCCGGCTTCGCATTCCTGCTTGAGATTATTAGAAAAAGATGCCAAATATCTTTATAAATTCGCAGATGAATGGGTTTTAAAAGACAAAGAAAATGTAAAAGTGAAAGGTACGCCGGTAGTAGTTTTTGGAAGTTATAATTTTGATGGACCAAAACCGTGGCTGCAGTTAGCTTCTGACGCTAAAGCTTTAAATATTTCTGAAGCTACTATAGAAAAGGAAACAAAACCTTTTATTCAGGAAATCTTAGAAAATCAAACCTTAAGAGAAACGGAGAAAAAAACAACCTCTCTTTAGAAAAAATATTTACTTTAGATTTAGATAATCTAAAAGTCAAACAACAAAAATAAAAGGCGAGAGATTTAAATTCTTTCGCCTTTTTTTATATGCCAAAATTAGATTCAATAATATTTAAAACAATTCAATACCTTTAAAAAGATAATTATCAATTTTCAACTCTATGAAAACCAACAGCGAATTAGATATTTTTGGTGAATTTTTAGTTAAAAACCTAAGAGACAAAGGAATTCAAAATGCGGAAACGCTTTTAAATGCTAAATCCAAAAGCCCTTCACTTTTAAAATTACAATCTGAATTGAATAATTTTACAGATTCAGAAAAGAAACTCATACAGGAAGTTGTTATAAAAAGTATAGATGCTGCCATACATGATTTTCTATTTGCTATACAAGAATTGGCGGATTTTGAAAATAACATTCAAATTCTGGTAAATGAAAAAAATATTGTCGATTTAAGTGACGGCATTCATGGTGAATCTTTTTCGGAAAATGGATGGAATGCAAAATACAGCAAATACGGCAGCAATGAATAAATACAGAAAAGATTTCATTCGATATACAAAACAAAAAAAGGCGTAAAAAATACTTTTACGCCTTTCTGTTTATATTGAAAACTAAAAATTATCTTGAATAATTTGGAGCTTCTTTTGTAATAGTTACGTTGTGCGGGTGGCTTTCGGTAATTCCGCTGGAAGTAATTCTAACAAAACGCCCTGTTTCCTGCAATGTTGGAATATCTTTTGAACCGCAGTACCCCATTCCGGCACGAAGACCTCCAATAAACTGAAGCATACTTTCGTTTAATTCTCCTTTATAAGGCACACGTCCTACAATTCCTTCCGGAACTAATTTTTTAACATCATCCTCAACATCCTGAAAATAACGATCTTTAGAACCTGTCTGCATTGCTTCTACAGACCCCATTCCGCGGTATGATTTGAATTTTCTTCCTTCGAAAATGATTGTTTCTCCCGGAGATTCTTTCGTTCCAGCTAATAATGAACCCAACATTACACAGTCAGCACCTGCTGCGATCGCTTTAGGAATATCTCCTGTATAACGAATACCACCATCTGCAATAACCGGAACTCCGGTTCCCTTAATAGCAGCAGCAACTTCTAAAACCGCAGAGAATTGAGGAAAACCAACACCTGCAACGATACGGGTTGTACAAATAGAACCAGGTCCTATACCAACTTTTACACCATCAGCACCATTTTCTACTAAATATTTAGCAGCTTCCGGCGTTGCAATGTTTCCAACAATCACATCTATTTGAGGAAATTTAGATTTTACTTCTTTTAAAGTATTAACTACACCTTCTGTGTGTCCGTGTGCCGTATCGATAATGATGGCATCTACACCTGCATTTACTAAAGCTTCAGCTCTTAGAACCGCATCTCCTGTAACTCCAATTGCAGCTGCAACTCTTAAACGTCCAAATGAATCTTTATTTGCGATTGGTTTTTGAGTCAGTTTTGTAATATCTCTAAATGTAATTAAACCAACTAATTCATTTTTAGCGTTTACAACTGGTAATTTTTCTATTTTATGACCTTGTAAAACTACTTCAGCCTGTTCTAATGAAGTTCCTTCGGCAACTGTTACCAGGTTTGTACTTGTCATTACCTCAGCAATTGGTCTTGCTCCGTTTTTCTCGAAACGAAGATCACGATTGGTAACAATTCCTTTTAGGATTTTATTTTCGTCAACGATTGGAATACCCCCGATTCCGAATTCTTTCATAGCGTTTTTTGCGTCTGCAATTGTTGAGTTTTCTGGTAATGTTACCGGATCAATAATCATTCCTGCTTCAGCACGCTTCACTTTTCTAACCTTCGCCGCTTGCTGCTCGATGGTCATATTTTTATGTAAAACACCAATTCCGCCTTCCTGAGCCATAGCAATTGCCATTGCACTTTCGGTCACCGTATCCATAGCAGCAGATACGATCGGAACGTTTAATGTTATGTTCTTTGAGAATTTTGATTTAATACTCACTTCGCGGGGAAGCACATTCGAGTAGTTAGGTACTAATAATACATCGTCGTAAGTTAAACCTTCGCCGATAATCTTGGAGTTGTGTGCTATCATGTTGCAATTTCTAGTTGAATTGCGTGCAAATATAGTGAATAAATTGCTAACTTGAGTACTAACACTCTCATAAATTTGTATTTACAGGAAAATACTCACGTATTTACATTCCGTTTTTTAAAATCCGAAATTCCAGAAACGGTGTAATAAATTGCAATCTTGAAATGCAAATTCCAACATTCAAGCAGAGAAATAAATTTCAAAAAATTTACCAAAATTGAAATTTGAAAATTTCAACATAAAAAGATTTTTGGAATTTTATTCTTTTTGTTGAAAAACAAAATTCAGTCCCACCTGAAAAGCTGCACTATTGGCTTTTGATACATCTTTGTATTCCAAAACGTTATTTACCAAAGCATAAATATTAAAACTGCCCAGCGTTCCCGAAAGCCCAAGGCCTATATTTTTATTTGAAAAAGTATCGAATGTATAAGTTACTTTAGCATCTAGTTTTTCGAAAATATTCCTTTGATAGAAAAATGTCAACGCGGCGATTGGAACTCGTGGTGCAGACATGGCAAAAACTTGTCCGCCAACAGCATTTTTGTATCTTTTATTCACTTGTCCCCTGCAATTGCAATCATCATCAGAGCGGGATTCACCAAAAGAATATTGAAGCGAAGTGTATAATTTTGTCGGACGCCAGGTGGTGTATTTGTTGTGTAAAGTATCTCTTGGGATTGCTTTATCAAATTCATCAAAAACATCCTCAGGATCATCAGAACCCAGAAAATCAGGATTGGCACCCTGATACTGATACGTTCCTTTATAAGTAAGCGTTTCAATATCTTTGGACTGCTTTATAAATCCAAGATCGATAATACTGGCCGTAAACTGAAGATTGTCTTTAAAATAATACGTAATTCCGGCATCGAGACCTAAGCCTAAACTTCCGTTGAAAAAAGTATTATGAGCAATATCAGATGCTATATTTCCTTCGTATTCATCTTTTGTAAAAGCCGAAATCCCCGAAGTTTTGAGTTCTAAATTAGAAGAAACAACCTGATTATAAATATTTGGCGTTCCGTCAGTCTGATTTGTTAAAATATATCCCGAATTATTAGTTGAAACCGCATTTGCGCCACTTGAATAAATTTTCGCGCGTCCGCCCAAAACAAGTTTATCACTGATTTTTTTATGAAAACCAACATGAAAAACAGAAAGGACTTCAGCTTTCAGACTCAAATCTCCCAGATTAAATGATTTTCCCATATAGTCTTTATTCCCTTCTAAAGCCAGCAAAGCAAGATCTTTGGGCATAAACATAAAAAAATCAAATTCCTGATAAGCTCCAAATGATATATACGAACGGCTCTCCTTTCCTCCTATTCTGAATCCGCCGGAAAATATTTCCAACTGCTGATTCGTAATTACTTTATCATTTCGGGAAGATTTATTGACTACATTTCGAACTTTCTGATTAAAGTCGACTCCGTTATCTGCAAACAAATCATAGGCAGAAAAGCTTTTTGATCCTAAATTAGCTGAAATTCCTGACAATATTGGTATTCCAAAATAAAATTTATATGAAACATCGGCTCCGGGATTTACCATCGAAGCCTGCGGAATAGACGTGAAATTGTACAGCACTTCCTTATTTTGAGAAAAACAGGAAATCACACCAAACAAACATAAAATTAGACAGACTTTTTTCATTCGATCACCAAATAAGCTGTTGCACCAGATCGTAATTTAAGGCTTCCCAAACTGTCTTCGTCTAAAGGCGGTCCGGAAGCTATTAAGACTGCAAACCCAATTTTTACGGTTTGTTTTAAAAGATCCAGTCTTTGGTTTTCGAAAACTTGTGCGGGGTATTTTATAATATTCTGCCCTCCTGTATAGGCAGGAACCGGATAAGGAATAGTCTCCATAATCTCATCATTGGCATTTATAAGCTGCAGATTTAGATAGAAAGATCTGTCGATTGTATTTTCGATTTCGATATCAAAATCGACTCTCTTTAAGCGATTATTGAAAAACTTATCTTTAAAAATATCAAAATTACGGGCATCATATCCGGCATGAATTCCCCCGTCATCAATTAACTGATTGGCAGGAACATCAAAATAAGCAAGGTTGGCTGCAAAAACGGGTTCGAGTTTTAAATCCTTTACCTGATCGAAATCTAAATTGCTGGAACAGGAAAAAAATATAAGCGGTATTAGTACTCTTGAAATTCGGGCAAATAAGTTAGCTTTCATAACAACTAATAAACTGATAATACATATTAGAACTCTTTTTTAAGTTCCTTATTATCTGTGAATAGTAAATATAGTTATTTTTTTTATGAAATTACTTATAATTTTAGGTTCTGATACTTTTTAAAATTCATTCAAAGCCAATCAGTCATTTTTTTAATGAAACTTACCAAATACTTTTGATGCTTCGTTATAAGCACTTTCAAAGCTTAAAGAATTAAGTCCGGTTACTTTTTTATTAGCTGTAAAATAAGAAACCAGTTTCTCTGTAGGCATATTTCCTGTTAGTTTATCTGTTGCCATTGGACAGCCTCCAAACCCCTGAATTGCACCATCAAAACGGGTACAGCCTGCTTTTGCCGCTGCGTCGATTTTTTCAAACCAGGTGTCGGGTGTTGTATGGAGATGCGCACCAAATTCGATTTCAGGATATTTCGGAATTAAATTAGAAAACAAATACGTAATAACTTCAGGAGTAGAACTTCCAACTGTATCTGAAAGCGAAAGAATTTTTACGCCCATTCCGGCCAGTTTTTCGGTCCATTCGCTTACTATTTCAACATTCCACGGATCGCCGTACGGATTTCCAAATCCCATTGAAAGATAGGTTACGACTTCTTTATTCTTTTTATCGGCAATTTCCAGAATCTCTTCCAGAGTAATTAGAGATTCGGCAATGGTTTTATGAGTATTACGCATCTGAAAGTTCTCAGAAATAGAAAAAGGAAATCCTAAATACTGAATCGCTTCATGTTCTGATGCCTGAGCAGCACCTTGTGTGTTCGCAATTATCGAAAGAAGTTTACTTGATGTCTGCGATAGATCAAGCTGCGCCAGGACCTCAGCCGTGTCCTGCATCTGAGGAATAGCTTTGGGCGATACAAAACTTCCAAAATCAATCGTATCAAATCCTACACGAAGCAGTGCCTGTATGTATGTAACTTTATTTTTGGTTGGAATAAAAGTTTTAATACCCTGCATGGCATCTCGTGGACATTCGATAATCTTGATTTTTGTATTCAAAACTTTTTTCTTTTGCAAAGGCTAAGGTAGTTCCTTTTTTAAACAAATAAAAATTAATACTCTTTCCATGTTAATTTATTTAAATATGAAACTAATGATTCTGGTTTATAAATTAGATAGATTATTATTACTCAATATTGTAATAATGAACAATACTACGTAAAAAGGTAATAATTGCGAATATGATTTAAAAATGTAATATTTACTTATATTACCAAAAAGTGTAATATTTTTAAATATTACCAAAAAACGTAATAATAAAAGTTATTCCTTATATTTGTAATACAAAGTTTATTATTTTTAATTATATTTGATTATGACTAGTGTAATTACAGGAGATATAATTGGCTCAAGACAGCATGAATCTGAACATTGGGTTGAAGATTTGAAACAAATCTTAGCACCGCTTGGGAAAACACCAAGTCAATGGGAAGTCTATCGCGGTGATGAATTTCAAATAGAAATTAAAAATCCTGAAGAAGCTTTATTGACCGCTATTTTGCTTAAAGCACGTCTTCGAGCCATAAAATCAGATGCGCGAATGAGTATTGGCTTTGGAGATAAAACCCACGATGCCGAAAAAATATCCGAAAGCAACGGATCTGCTTTTATACATTCGGGAGAACTTTTTGAAACTTTGAAAAAACAAAAAGTCACACTGGCTTTACGAACGGATGAAACTGATATTGACGAAAGACTGAATTTAATGCTGCAACTGGCTTTGACGTTTATGGACAGCTGGCTGGTACAATCGGCAGAATTTGTGGCTCTGGCTATAGAAAACCCGACACTTTCTCAGGAAGAACTGGGACAAAAATTAGGCATTAATCAGGCTGCGGTGAGCCGAAGACAAAAACGCGCGCAGTTTGATCTGGTTATGAATTTAGATCGTTATTTTAGAACTCAAATAAAACAACTTACCTTATGATTTTATTTATAAAACTGCTTCTGGCACATTTGTTAGGCGATTTTATCTGGCAGCCCAATTCGTGGGTAGCTCACAAAGAAGCAAATAAACATAAAAGTATTTATTTATATCTTCATATTTTACTTCACGGGGTTTTAGCTGCAGTTTTGGCGGGAGAAATCCGTTTTATTCCGTATGCCTTTTTAATTGCCGTCACACACGGTATTATTGATCTCATTAAACTGAATTTTCAGAAAAATAAAACCAAACGCACCTGGTTTGTAGTCGACCAGATTGCACATCTTTTAATCTTAATTGGGGTTGTCCTTCTTTACAAAAACGATAACATCAGTTTTCTTTGGTTCGACAACCGATTCTGGATTTTGATTACCGGAATTATACTGGTTACAAAGCCGGCTTCAATTTTCATCAAAACCATTATTTCGATCTGGAGTCCGGAAAGCCCAAACAGCCATCAGGAAAATTCGCTCTCACATGCCGGAAATTATATCGGCATATTAGAGCGTCTCCTTACTGTGCTTTTTATTCTCACAGGACATTTTGAAGCTATCGGTCTTTTATTGGCAGCCAAATCTATTTTTAGGTTTGGAGATTTAAAAGAAGCCAAAGACCGAAAACTTACTGAATATGTAATGATTGGTACTTTAATTAGTTTCGGAATTGCTATAATTACCGGACTAATTATGCAGACACTGCTGCTACAGCTGCTTTAAAAGCTTTTTGTTAATTGCTTTGATTAATCCCGGTCCTTCGTAAATAAATCCGGTATATAACTGAATTAAACTTGCTCCTGCATTTAATTTTTCGATTGCATCGTCGGCAGAATGTATTCCTCCTACTCCAATTATCGGGAAAGCTTTATTGCTTTTTTCCGAAAGAAAACGGATTACTTCTGTAGAACGTTTTGTTAATGGTATTCCGGATACCCCTCCTATTTCTGTCTGATTAGCAGATTGTAAACCATCTCTTGCAATGGTGGTATTCGTAGCAATTACACCTGCAATCTGAGTCGTTTTTACAATATCAATAATATCCAATAACTGCTCATCTGTTAAGTCCGGAGCAATCTTCAACAGAATTGGTTTTGTTTTTTGACCGCTTGCTTTTTCTTTTTCAATATTTCGGTTTTGCAAAGTCTGCAATAAAGCCGTTAAAGGTTCTTTGTCCTGTAAAGCTCTCAAATTAGGTGTGTTTGGCGAACTTACATTGACTACGAAATAATCTACGTGATCAAACAAGGCATCAAAACAAATAATGTAATCATCGACTGCATTTTCGTTTGGTGTCACTTTGTTTTTTCCGATGTTTCCTCCAATCAGAACGCCTTTATTTTTTTTCAAACGTTCTACAGCTTCGAGAACACCGCCGTTATTAAATCCCATTCGGTTAATAATCGCCTGATCTTCTTTTAACCGGAACAAACGTTTCTTTGGATTTCCTTCCTGTCCAACCGGAGTTACAGTTCCAATTTCGATAAAACCAAAACCAAAATCATCAAATTCCTTGTAAAGCTTGGCATCTTTATCAAAACCTGCTGCAAGTCCAACCGGATTTTTAAATTTAATTCCGAAAACTTCTCTTTCTAATCTACTGTCTTTTACCTCATAAACCGATCGTATTATCGCCGAAACTCCAGGTATTTTTGAAATGAATTTTACAAATGAAAAGGTAAAGTAATGCACTTCTTCGGGATCAAACCAAAAAAGTATCGGACGGATAATTAATTTGTACATGGGTTATGTTGTTGTGTTGTTAGTTTTCAGGTGCAAATTTAACTATTAAACTTGGAACTACGGGGCTTTTAGCCAAACAAATGCGCCAATTTTTATAGAATTCTCCAGCAAAATCAAATAATTTTTTTAAAAAAACACGCATTTCAATCCAATAAAAAAATTGCGTTAAAAAACAGGGTTTTAGGTTGCAAATTATAATATGAAACCTGTTAAGTCTCTTATGAAACCTGGCTCAAGCCACTTATTACCTAATTTTGAAGCACTTAAATCTCTACTTAAAATCTACAAGCCCTTAAGTACTTCTCTTTCTGGGAAAATAAAAACGCCACTTTCATATTAATTTTTATAGAGAATTTTTAAAAGTCCCCCTAAAAAGATCAATAATAATTAATACCGCAAAATCATGAAAGTAATTAAAAATTCAATGTTTCAAAAGTTTTCTTTTACACTTTTGCTCTGTCTTTCATTAGGCTTAACCCTAAAGTCAAATGCTCAGGCAGACCCTCAACAAGTAACTAAAGAAACTTTTCATGGCAAAATAGCTTTGGATATCAGAGATTCTAAAAGCGACTGGACTCCTTACCTGCCCAAGAAAGCACCAAAAGGTTCTCCAAACATTTTATTCATTTTATATGATGACACCGGACTTGCTGCCTGGTCTCCGTATGGAGGTGCCATTAATATGCCTACTATGCAGAAACTGGCAGAAAATGGTATTACATATTCACAGTGGCACACCACTGCTTTATGTTCGCCTACACGTTCCACTTTACTAACGGGGCGTAACCATCATCTTAATGGTATGGCCGCTATCACAGAAACTGCAGACGGTTATCCCGGAGCAAGCGGCAGAATTCCAAAACAAGCTGCTACAATTGGACAGATTCTACAGGAGAACGGCTACAGTACCTTCTGGATAGGAAAAAACCACAACGTTCCGGAACAGGATGTTGCTTCGGGAGGACCTCGTTCTACCTGGCCATTGCAAATGGGATTTGACCGATATTACGGATTTCTTGGCGGCGAAACCAATCAGTGGTATCCTGATTTAGTAGAAGACAACCATTTTATAGAACCGCCGGCAACTCCGGAAGAAGGTTACCATTTATCTAAAGATCTGGCCGATCATGCATTGGAATATATTAAAGACCAGCAGGCAACCAATCCTTCAAAACCCTGGTATATGTGGTATTGTCCCGGGGCTAATCATGCTCCTCATCATGCTCCTGCTGAATATATTGCTAAATACAAAGGAAAATTTGACGAAGGTTATGATGCTTATCGTAAATGGGTTTTACCGCGTATGATTGCTAAAGGAATTTTACCGCAAGGAACAAAATTTGACAATTTTAATCCAATACCTCCCGGAATTGCAAATGAAGCTGACAGTGTACTGGACTGGAATAAATTAAAACCTGAAGAAAAAAAACTATTTTCAAGATTAGCTGAAGTCTATGCCGGTTTTTCTGAATACACCGATGTACAGGTTGGACGAATTATTGATTATTTGGAAAAAACAGGTCAACTGGAAAATACCGTTGTAATTTATGCTGCAGATAATGGTGCTTCAGGAGAAGGTTCTCCGTCCGGCTCTGTAAACGAAAATAAATTCTTTAACGGATATCCGGATGAATTGGCTGAAAACCTTAAATATCTAGACAAATTAGGCGGGCCTGATACTTACGAACATTATCCTACCGGCTGGGCTGCTGCTTTTTCGACACCATTCAAAATGTTCAAAAGATATAGTCAGTATGCCGGAGGAACCTGCGATCCTTTAGTAATTTCATGGCCAAAAGGAATTAAAGCAAAAGGAGTTGTACGCGATCAGTTTCATCATTCAACAGACATTGTACCCACTATTTTGGATATCTGCGGTCTGGAAATGCCAAAAGTATACAACGGAGTATCGCAATATCCGTTATCCGGAGTTTCTATGCGATATACTTTTGACGCTGCCCCAAATACAAAAACACAGAAACATATTCAATATTTTGCCATGCTAGGAAGCCGTGCTTTGTGGAAAGACGGCTGGAAAGCTGTAGCATTACACGCTCCTCTTGGAGGAAAAGGGAATTTTGATAAAGATACATGGGAATTGTACAACACAGATATTGACCGTTCTGAATCAAACAATTTAGCCAAAAAATATCCGGACAAATTAAAAGAATTAATCAATGACTGGAATCAGGAAGCAGCCAAAAATCTGGTACTTCCGTTAGACGACCGTTCTGCCATAGAAGTTTTAGGAACTGAAAGACCATCATCTGAAGAACCGCGAGATCAATATGTGTATTATCCGGGCACTTCACCGGTACCTGAAGGTGTCGCTGTAAATGTTCGCGGCCGTTCGTATAAAATTGTAGCCGATGTCGATGTAAAAGATGCAAATGCATCGGGAGTTCTTTTTGCTCATGGCTCGCGTTTTGGAGGACACAGTTTATTTATAAAAGATAAAAAACTGCACTATGTCTACAACTTTTTAGGAATTGCACCTGAACAAAAATTCACTTCAAATACTACCATAACACCGGGAAAACATGTTTTTGGAATGGAATTTAACCGGGAAAAAGCAGGTCCGAACGGTGAATCCATCGGAACCATGAAACTCTATATTGACGGAAAAGAAATCGCTTCCGGACCAATGAGAACTCAAACCGGAAAATTTACACTCTCAGGAGATGGTCTTTGTGTAGGTTTTGACAGCGGTGATGCTGTAAGTAAAGAATACAAAACACCAGGAACATTTAAAGGGGGCGAAATTTACGGTGTGGGTGTAAACGTTGGAAAAATCGAATACTCTGATTTAAACAATGAAGCAAGAAGAGCTTTAGGCAGAGATTAAAATAACAGCAGAGAGGTATTTTCAGAAACTATACTGTTTTTGAAATACCTCTTTTTTAATCACCAATAAAAGATAAATGCCGATAAAACACTAATACAAATGAGACTATGACACACTGCTTAAATTTACTTTACAAATTCGCTAAATATTTACATATCATCTCATTTCTTATAATTAGTACTGCTTTATCTGCTCAGCAGGAAAAAGACACTGCCAAACTCATGAATGTACGTTATGGCGATAAAGGAATTGAACTTCGCACCAGAGATAATAAATTTCTTTTTCAGCTGCAAAGTCGTTTACAATTTCGTTTTTCTACTCCTTACGATGCAGATCCTCTAACGTATGACGATTACAGCCAGGATGCGCAGACAACTTTTAAAATAAACCGAGCCCGATTAAAGGTGGGCGGTCATGCCTTTGAACCCTGGCTCAATTATTATTGGGAATATGAATTAAGTCAGTCCAATCTGCTTGATTTTAGAATCATGATCGAAAAATGGGACTGGCTGAGTTTTAAAGTAGGACAATGGAAAACCGAATTTACACGTGAACGTTACATTAGCAGCGGCGAACAACAGATGGTTGAGCGATCTTTAATTAACCGTCCGTTTACCGTTGACAGACAGTTAGGAGTCGAAGTGTATGGTCATTTAAAAGGCTCCGGCATTGCCGATTTTAACTATTGGGCAGCTGCTTTAACCGGAACCGGACGAGGCAGTACCGCCAATGACGACGGTAATTTAATGTACTTTGGAAGGGCACAATGGAATTTCCTTGGCCGATTTTTGGATTTTGAAGGCTCTGATTTAGAATTTCACGAAAAACCTACTCCAATTATCGCTTTTTCGGCCATAACCAACCGAAGCCCGTATACGAGATTTTCTCAGGCCGGAGGAGGTTCTTTAGACGGTTATGAGAATGGTGCGCCGGGACAATACAGGGTAAACCAGTGGAATTTGGAAACTGCCTTTATGTACCGCGGTTTTTCCTGGCAGAGCGAATGGCACACTAAAGAAATTATAGACAAACTGAACAACGATGAAACAACTATTTTAAAAGGTTACTACATTCAGGCCGGATACTTCTTTCATAACATTTTCGACTGGTGGCCGCAACATTTGGAAATGGCCGGAAGACATGCCGCATACAGACCGGATAATTCAGTTAGACAAAACAGACAGGACGAATCTACTATAGCATTTAACTGGTTCTTCAAAGGACATAAAAACAAGCTGACTTCAGAGTTCAGTTATTTTAGTTTTCAGGACAAAACACTTCCGCTCGAACAGGGCTGGCGTTTTAGAATTCAATGGGATATTTCACTATAACACTCAATATCAAATTCATGTATTAAAAGTTTTACTTTTTTTGGCTTAAACCAATTCATTTTTTCATAACTTTAATTCATATAAATCACTGAAAATGAAAAACATATCCAGCACATTCAAAAAATCGGCATTACTCTGTCTGATTGGAACATTTTTCCTTATTTCAATTGATAGTTTAGCCCAACGCCGCGGGAATACCGGAGGAAGAGGAAACGCCGGAAATACACGCCCCGGAGCAGGCGGTTCAGGAGTTCAGAGACCCACCGCACCATCTGCAAACAGAACCAGACCGGCAAATACTAATAACAGAGCTGCAAGACCCGCAAACTCCACAAACAGGGTTACAAGACCTGCAACACAAAATACGAGGGATAACAACATAAATAATAATCGAAACTATTCCAACCGAAACAATAATAACAGAACAGGCAATAGAAACACCAATATCAGCGGTAACAATGTAAATGTCAATGTAGACCGAAGCAGAGACATCAACGTTTACAATCGTAATACCGTTGTGCGTAGAAATACAGTCGTATATGCACGACCTCCTTATGTATATGGCGGTTATCGCTACAATGCCTATCATCCGTATTATTATCATCCGTACAGACCTTATTCCTGGGGACCGGTTTGGCATCCGTGGGGATTTTTTATTACAACACTGGCCGTTACTGCTATTGTAGTCAGTGTAGAAAGCACTCAGTATCATTACGATCAGGGGGTCTGGTATACACCTTCAAATGGTGGTTATCAGGTTGTTCCGGCACCTGTTGGCGGTACTGTAAACAATATCCCAAGCGGGGCGCAGACTGTAAATACCGGAACAGTCAACAACTACTATTATGGCGGTACCTATTATGAAAAAGACGGAAACTCATACAAAGTCGTTCCTCCTACTGCCGGAACTTTAGTAGATAATCTTCCTGAAGGCGGCAAAGAAGTAACCATTGGCGATGTAAAATATATCAAGTTTGGAGAAACCTACTATCAGCCTGTTCAGGTTGATGGCAAAAATAAATATGAAGTCGTTCTTGTTGAGCAGGATAAATAACAAAATAGTTTTATTTTATTAATTCTATCAAGTTAATATAATTATAAGAATTATTTTTCTATTTTTAACCTTGCTTATTGAAAACCAAAACCAGCTTAAAAACCATAAACCATGAAAAATAAAACCTTTTGGATTTTCGCTTTATTAACGATCTCCATCATTTCAATTACTTATGGATTTACAAGATTAATTACACCAAAAGAAAAAACAGCTCAAACAGCGATAGACTGTCATGAAGTTCCTAATACTGATGAAACATCGCTCTTTAAACCTACAATTGAAAACAAAAACAAACCAGCAGGAAAAGCCCCTAAAGGCATGGTTTGGATTCCGGGCGGCGAATTCTCGATGGGAAGCAATGTAGAAGACGAAAGTTTATGCAGTTTAAAAGGTGTTACAAAAGATGCAGCGCCAATTCATCGAGTATATGTCGATGGTTATTATATGGATGAAACCGAAGTAACGAACGAAGAATACGAAAAATTTGTAAAAGCAACAGGCTACATTACCGTTGCTGAACAAAAACCAACAAAAGAGGAATTTCCAACAGCAAACGAAGAAGATTTAATTACCGGATCTGTAATTTTTACTCCTACCCCAACGGCCGTTAACTTAAACAACTTTTTGCAATGGTGGTCTTACGTTCCCGGCGCTGACTGGAAACATCCTCTTGGACCGGAAAGTTCCATAAAAGGAAAAGAAAAATATCCGGTGGTACATATTACATACGAAGATGCTGCTGCTTATGCAAAATGGGCAGGAAAAAGACTTCCTACCGAAGCTGAATGGGAATTTGCAGCGAGAGGCGGAAAAGCGGGAGAAATTTATGCCTGGGGAAATGTATTGAAACCAAAAGGTAAATTTCAGGCCAATATTTATCAGGGACATTTCCCTATTAAGGACGGTGATACAGGAGAAGACGGTTTTAAAGGTATTGCTCCTGTAAAACAATATGCTCCAAATGCATACGGATTGTATGATGTAGCCGGAAATGTCTGGGAATGGGTAAATGACTGGTACAGCGTAGACTATTACAAATCAGTAAGCGAAAGCGGGCAGGTAACCCGAAATCCGCAGGGTCCGGATGCCTATTACGATCCTAAAGATCCAACAGAGATAAAACGCGTTCACCGCGGCGGTTCGTTTTTATGTACAGACCAATACTGCACGCGCTATATGGTTGGAACGAGAGGAAAAGGCGAAATAAGATCTGCAGCTAACCATGTAGGTTTTCGATGCGTAAAAAGCATCTAATATGAAATTTTCTCAAAGGATTCTCAAAACAGAATCCTTTTTTATTTGTTTTAGTTCGGAAACCGCAAAATACCTCTGCTAAAAAAAATGTCTATATTTGCTAAAAATAAAATTAAAATGCAGCACATCATAGATCGTTTTATCAGTTATGTAACTATTGATACTGAATCAGATCCAAATTCAAAGACAACCCCAAGTACAGAAAAACAATGGAATCTCGCCAATAAATTAGTCGAAGAACTAAAAGCTATCGGTTTACAAGATGTCACTATTGATGATAAAGCGTATATCATGGCAACGCTCCCGAGCAATGTTGATCATGAAGTTCCCGTAATTGGATTTATTTCGCATTTTGACACTTCACCGGATTTTAGCGGCGCCAATGTAAAACCTCAGATTGTAGAGAATTACGACGGAAAAGATATTATTTTAAATGCTGAGAAAAACATCATTTTATCTCCGGATTATTTCAAGGATTTATTACAATATAAAGGGCAAACCATCATTACAACCGACGGAACTACCTTGTTAGGTGCAGATGATAAAGCGGGAATTACCGAAATTGTTTCAGCAATGGAATACTTAATTCAGCATCCTGAAATTAAACACGGAAAAATTAGAATTGGTTTTACTCCTGATGAAGAAATTGGCCGTGGTGCACATCATTTTGATGTAGAGAAATTTGGCGCTCAATGGGCTTATACTATGGACGGAAGCCAGATTGGCGAACTGGAATATGAAAACTTCAATGCTGCCGGAGCAAAAATTACTTTTAAAGGAAAAAGTGTTCACCCGGGTTATGCCAAAGGAAAAATGATCAATTCGATGCTTTTGGCAAATGAGTTTATAAATGAACTTCCAAAAGGTGAAACACCGCAGGAAACCAGAGGTTATGAAGGTTTTTTTCATGTTCATCATATTAAAGGAAATATCGAAGAAACTGTTTTGGAATTGATTATCCGCGATCATAACAAGAAAAAATTCGAAAAGAGAAAAGAACTTATCACTAAAATTGCGAAGAGTTTCAACAGAAAATTCGCGAAGAAATTTGGTGAGGATATTGTAACTGCTGAAATAAAAGACCAGTATTACAATATGAAAGAAAAAGTACTTCCGGTGAAACATATCGTAGATATTGCCGAAAAAGCAATGCGCGAGTTAAATATAAAACCTATTATAAAACCTATCCGCGGCGGTACTGATGGTTCTCAGTTATCTTTTATGGGACTGCCGTGCCCGAATATATTCGCGGGCGGTCATAATTTCCATGGAAAATACGAATATGTTCCGGCAGAAAGTATTCAGAAAGCAACTGATGTGATTGTAAAAATTGCTGAATTAACAGCTGTTCCGGGAGTTTTTGATGTTACTGAAAAACCAAAAAGAAAAAGATAAATTGGAACCGAAATCCGAAAATAAAGGCATTTGGAAATACAGTGAAAAGTGGACAGAAGAACTGCTTCTTCTAAAAACAATCATTGATAAAACTGAACTCACCGAAACTACAAAATGGGGCGGTCCGGTTTATGTTTACGAAAAAAAGAATGTCGTTGGACTTGGCGGATTTAAAGATTATTTTGCTATCTGGTTTTTTAATGGTGTTTTCCTGAAAGATGAGAAAAAAAGACTCTTAAATGCTCAGGAAGACCGAACAAAATCATTACGCCAATGGCGTTTTACATCTAAAGAAGAACTAAACGAGAAAGAAATTTTACAATATATTGCCGAAGCAATAGAAAACGAAAAACAGGGAAAAATCATCAAACCTTCTAAAAAAGAAACTATCGTTTCTGAATTTTTAGAAAAAGAAATGATTCAGAATCCGGCTTTAAAAGAGGCTTTCGAAAAATTTTCTCCGTATAAACAATATGAGTTTTTAGAATACATTGAAAGCGCAAAGCAGGAAAAAACTAAAATCTCAAGGATTGAAAAAGTAATTCCGATGATATTGCAGAATGTGGGACTTAATGATAAATACAGATAAATTAAAATTCCAAATTTAAAAAACTATAGAAGAGACCTTTGTCTAAGTTTAAAACTTTGACAAAGGTTTTTCTTTTTGGAGTCATTGTAAACAAGGCATAATTAAAATCAATACATTAAAGAAAATCAGTTCTCTCCGATTTTAGCCTAACAATCACTTTTGACTAAAGCCTTGTAAACTGTTCATTTCCGGATAAAGCCTGAGGCAATTGAAGAAATGAACACAAAGGACAAAACACCCGTTTTACAGCAAAAAAAATCCCAAATTCCAGCATACTGAAATTTGGGATTTTAAAAATTGAAATTTAATAAATACCTAAGCTTTCTTAGGAGCATTTAAAGCTGAACTCATTTCTAAAGAAATAGCAGAACGCTCTAATTTTAATTTTCCTGACATTGTTTCGATTACAACAGTTGTTTCTGCTAATTCAGCAATTTTACCGTGAAATCCACTTTTTGTAACTATTCTGTCACCTACCTTTAGGTTGCTTTCAAATTCTTTTTCGTTTTTTGCTCTTTTTTGCTGTGGTCTGATCATAAAGAAATAGATTACCACAAACATTAAAAGGAAAGGCGCAAATTGAGATAATTGTCCCATAATTTAAATTTGTTTTTGATTTATATTTAATGTTTTCTTTTTGAAATTTGGAATTTATGATCTTACATTAACCCTCTTCCTACCTTCACCATCTTTTTATTGGCTTCAAGCTCTTTTACCAGATTATCTAAAATTCCGTTGATAAAAATACTACTTTTTGGAGTAGAATATTCTTTTGCAATTTCTAAATATTCGTTAAGAGTTACTTTTACCGGAATTGAAGGGAATTTCAAGAATTCGCAAATCGCCATTTTAAGGATAATTGTATCAATTTCTGCAATCCTTTCGCTGTCCCAGTTTGGCGTTTTATCATCGTATTCTTTTGCAAAAGCAGCTTCGTTTAAAATCGTTCTTCTAAACAAATCTTTTGCAAAATCCTTATCCTCAACATCTTTATATAACTTAGGAACTCTAAAATCGTCCGGATCTTCGGTTTTAATTGCTTTTAACTGCTTAATAATATGGGTATTTACAACCGGAATATCATCTACCCATGTTAACTTATCATCTTCTAAATACTCGTATAACTTTTCGTTCGGCACAATAACTTCCGAAAACAAATCAGCTACAAACTGTTTATCTTCTTCAAACGTGTTAATGTTGTTCGACATGTATTTTTTGTAAATATCGCTGGCTTTAATATCATTCAAAAGCAAAATGATATAATCATCATTTAAAGACCAGTTATTGATTTTACGATTTTCTAAAGCAATGCTTAAAGAATTACTTTCTGCAAGAAGCTGAAAGATTTTGTTTTTGATAAATTTTTCGTTTGGGTTGCGTTCTGCCGGAGTAGCAAGATGTTTTTTACTTGATAAATGTAAAAAAACAGATTCTTTTTTACATATTTCAATCAATGAAGAAAGCATTATAAGATATAAATCCTGAATATTATCAATACTGTAAAAAAGAAACTTTTCTTCTTTTTCCATATTGTCAGAACCGCTTTGATGCATTGCATAAATGGACTGCATTACTTTAACGCGTATGTGTCTTCTATTTACCACCTTGTAAGAACATTTTAAAATTAGTCTGCAAAAGTATAACTTTTGACGCTTATATTAAAATTAATTTGCAAAAAAGTCGCGGTTTTCAGTGATCAGCCGTCAGATTTTAGCGATCAGTCAAAGTTCTTATTTGATCAGTTACAGTTTGCAGATAAAAAAAATCTCAGCTTACAGACAAACTGCAAACTGAGACCTTTAACTAATGCTGAACACTAATTACTTAGCTGCGTTCTCGATTTTGCGCTGATCGATACGATTTTGAGCAATTGTAAGTGCTGCTTTGTGCGTTGTAATTCCGTTTTTCACAGCGTAATCGATAATTTCTAAAGTAGTGTTATAGATATTTTCGGTTTTTGCCATGATTTCCGTTTTACCGTAGTGCTCTAATTCAGCGTACACGTTAATAATTCCACCGGCATTAATTAAGAAATCAGGAGCATATAAAATCCCTCTTTCTTGCAGTCTTGCACCGTGAACATTTTCGTCTGCCAGCTGATTGTTTGCTGCTCCGGCAATCACTTTAGCTTTAATTTTATCTACTGTAGCATCGTTGATCGTTGCTCCCATTGCACATGGCGCATAAATATCGACATCAGCTGTATATAAATCTTCTCCTGTATAAATTGAAGCATTGTATTTTGAAGCAACCTGATATAATTTTTCTTCATTGATATCAGTAATAGTTACCTGAGCACCTTCTTTAGTTAAATATTCAACCAAAGTTTCACCTACGTGCCCAATTCCCTGAACCAAAACTTTTTTACCATCTAAAACATCAGAACCAAACTGAGATTTAGCAGCCGCTTTCATTCCTAAATAAACTCCGTAAGCCGTTACAGGGGAAGGGTTTCCTGAACCACCTCTTTCCTCAGATATACCTGTTACATAAGGCGTAACATCTCTTACAGTATCCATGTCTTTAGTTTCCATTCCAACATCTTCAGCTGTAATATATCTGCCGCTTAAAGAATGAACGAATTCACCAAATTTACGCATTAACTCAGGTGTTTTCTGAGTTTTTGCATCTCCGATAATTACTGCTTTACCCCCGCCAATATTGAGTCCGGTAATCGCAGATTTATAGGTCATACCTCTTGAAAGGCGTAAAACATCGTTTAATGCTTCCCATTCGGTATTGTAATTCCACATTCTTGTGCCTCCTAAGGCTGGTCCCATAACCGAATTATGAATACCAATAATTGCTTTTAAACCTGTATCTTTGTCATTGCAAAATACAATTTGTTCGTGATCATCAAAAGATAACTGACCAAAAACAGGGTCCATTTTTTGAAGTTCCTTTCCAGTTGCGAAAGCTGCATTCATAGCGTTACTATTTATTTGTTAAAATTACGAATTCGTCAAAAAGACTTCTCAAACATAAACAAAAAATATACATGTGCTAATTTTTTATCTTTAAAATAACAATTTTACAATCTAATTGTTTTAATTAAATTGCAATTTATTATAATTTTATTTAATAATAATTCATAAAATTAAACCAATTCAATATTGAATTTCTTAAAAAAATGAAAGAATTAAGCTATTTAAACAAATATTTCATCAAATATAAATACAGTTTTTCTCTAGGTATTTTAATCACCATAATCGCACAAATTTTCTTTTTATTTACTCCAAAATTGGTCAGTCATTCTTTTGATGTAATCGAAAGGTTTCTAAAATTATCCAATACAGATCAAAAATCAGATACGATTATTGCTTTTTATCAGGAGGAACTGATTCATAACGTACTGTTAATCATTGGAAGTGCAATTGTTGCTGGGTTTTTGACCTTTTTAATGAGACAGACTTTGATCGTAATGTCACGCCACATTGAGTTTGATTTAAAAAATGAAGTTTTCAAACAATACGAGAAACTTTCGCAGAATTTTTACAAACAAAACCGAACCGGAGATTTAATGAACCGAATCAGCGAAGACGTTTCGAAAGTGAGAATGTACGTGGGACCAGCGGTTATGTATACCATAAATACGTTTATACGTTTTGCCATTGTTATACTATATATGTATAATGTTTCGCCATTGCTGACACTTTATACTATACTGCCTTTACCTATATTATCCTATTGCATCTTTAAGCTGAGTTCTGAAATCAATAAACGAAGCACCACTTTTCAGCAGTATTTATCAAAAGTTTCCAGTTTTACTCAGGAAATTTTTTCAGGAATCCGTGTAATAAAAGCTTATTCTTTAGAAAATCAGCATCAAAACAATATGATTGATCTTTCTGACGAAAGCAAACGTAAAAGTTTAGAACTGGCAAAAGTGCAATCACTGTTTGGTCCTTTAATGATTGCCCTTATCGGAATTAGTAATTTGGTTGTTATTTATTTTGGAGGTGTAATGTATATCAACGGATCGATCCCTAATATTGGAACCATTGCAGAGTTTATCCTGTATGTAAACATGCTTACCTGGCCGGTTGCTTCTCTTGGCTGGGTTTCATCGATGGTTCAGGAAGCCGAAGCTTCGCAAAAACGTTTGAATGAATTCCTGAAAATTGAACCGGAAATCAAAAACAACAACGAAAATTCATCCGACATTCAGGGATCAATTGCTTTCGAAAACGTAAGTTATACCTATGAAGATACAAACATAGAAGCCTTAAAAAATGTAAGCTTCACAGTCAAAAAAGGCGAAACACTTGCAATCCTCGGAAAAACAGGTTCAGGAAAATCCACAATATTATCTTTAATCTCTCGTTTATATGATGTAACCGAGGGCAGAATCACAATTGACGGAAGCGAAATCAGTACCTTAAATTTAAATGATTTAAGAAACAGCATCGGAATTGTGCCTCAGGATGCCTTTTTGTTTTCGGATACAATTAAAAATAATATCAAATTTGGAAATCAATACGCAACAGATGAAGAAGTAATACTGGCCGCTAAAAGCGCTGTGGTTCACGACAACATCATTGCATTTAATAAACAATACGACACTATTTTAGGAGAAAGAGGAATTACGCTTTCAGGAGGACAAAAACAGCGTGTATCTATCGCAAGGGCAATTATTAAAAATCCTGCCATTTTACTTTTTGACGATTGCTTGTCTGCAGTAGATACAGAAACAGAAGAAACGATCCTGAATAATCTATATGATTTTTGCAAGAATAAAACTACTATTATTGTCAGTCATCGAATTTCATCAGCAAAAAATGCCGACAAAATACTCATTCTTGAAGATGGTGAAATAATTCAACAAGGCTCTCATAATCAATTAATAAATCAGGAGGGGTATTACGCGTCGTTATATTTAAAACAACTTTCGGAAAAAGAATTACTTTAAATGTTGCGTAATAGATAATTTTTTATGATTTTTGAGTACTATTAATTCCAAAAATGATAGAACGTATTATGAGAGAAAATGACATGTTAGAAAAAGAAGAGATTTTTTCTAAAGTATTACGAGCAGGAAGAAGAACTTATTTCTTTGATGTGAGAGCTACCAAAGCTGACGATTATTACATTACAATTACCGAAAGCAAAAAATTTACTGAGGAAGATGGTTCGTTTCACTTTAAAAAACACAAAATTTACTTGTACAAAGAAGATTTCAGTGCTTTCGCAGAAATATTAGAAGAAATGACTTCATACGTTTTAAACCACAAAGGCGAAGAAGTAATCTCTGAAAGACATCAAAAAGATTTCAAAAAAGAATACAGTTCTGATAAAGCTGAAGTACAAAGATCCAGCTTTACCGATATTGATTTTGACGATATTTAAGTCCATATAACTTTTTTAAAAAAGTACGAGTCCAATTTGTTCAGCATTTTGGACTTTTTTTATATATTTAAATTCTATTAATTTAATCGATTTTAGATTTTGAATCTGTAAATCGAAATTCAAATATTTTATAATGAAAAAATTAACTTTTCTACTGAGCTTTCTGTTTATCAGCATGGCATCTCTGGCACAAAAATTAGATTACGACACCAAATCAAACATCCAATATTATAATATCGCTGTAAACAAATCAGACTCCTATATAAACGAAAGATGTGTTTTAGATATTTATTACCCTAAAAACAATAAAGACTTTGCTACTATTATCTGGTTTCACGGCGGCGGGTTAACCGGAGGAAACAAAGAAATTCCTGAAGCTTTAAAAAATAAAGGTTTTGCGATTATTGGAGTTAATTACAGATTATCACCAAGAGCAAAAGCCGAAAAAGCCATTGAAGATGCAGCAGCAGCCGTAAGCTGGGCTTTTAACAACATCAGCAGTTACGGGGGCGATCCTTCTAAGATTTTTGTTTCCGGACATTCTGCCGGAGGTTATTTGGGTGCCATAATTGGATTAGATAAAAAATGGCTCCAAAAAGAAGGAGTCGACGCCAATAAAATTGCAGGACTTATTCCGTTCAGTGCGCAATGCATCACACATTTTGAAATAAGAAGACAAAACGGAATTCCGGAAAAACAACCTATAATTGATGCTTTCGCACCTTTGTATTACGTTCGTGCCGATGCTCCGCCTCTTTTATTAATTACCGGCGACCGCGAACTGGAAATACTGGGACGTTATGAAGAAAATGCTTATTTGGCCAGAATGATGAAACTGACGGGACATACACAGACAAAAATCTATGAATTAGACGGTTATAATCACGGAATGACAGAACCTGCTTTCCCTCTTCTTGTAAATGAAGTGCACAGAATTCTAAACGAACGCAAAAAATAAATCACTAAATAAAATCCACGGCAATGGAGACACAACTATTAATTTTACCAGGACTGGGAAACTCAGGCGAAAAACACTGGCAGACCTTTTGGCATGAGAAATTCAAAAACTCAATTCGTTTAGTACAGGACAACTGGGATGAGCCGGTTCGCGAAGACTGGATCGCCCGCTTAAACGAAACGGTATTAAAACTGGAAAGTCCAACTATTTTAGTAGCGCACAGTCTGGCAGTTTCTTTAGTACTGCACTGGGCCGAAAACAATAGCAATAAAAATATAATTGGCGCTTTATTAGTAGCTCCTGCGGATGTTGATTCACCAGAACATACTCCGGATAGTATCCGAAATTTTTCACCAATGCCTTTGTACACGCTTCCGTTCCCGTCGATAGTTGTAGCAAGCGAAAATGATCCTTACGCCTTATTTGAAAGAAAAAAATATTTTGCCGAAAAATGGGGAAGCGATTTTATAAACGTAGGCCTACAAGGACACATCAACTCTGATTCTGATTTGAAATATTGGGAAGAAGGACAGGAAATTTTGAAGCAGCTTATTGAAAAGATTAGTTAAGTTATCAGGTTTTTAGTATTCAGTCTCAGATTACAGTCATCAGATTCAAACTGAGACTGAACACTATAAAACTATCCAATCCTAAGTCCATTTTCAATTTTAAAATCAGGAGCTAATAAAATTACATCTCCCTCCTCGCCTACAGCACCAAGAACCAGACATTCGCTCATGAATTTCCCTATTTGTTTTTTCGGAAAGTTTACTACTGCAACGATTTGTCGGTTTACCAAATCTTCTTTTTTATAGCGTTTTGTAATTTGTGCCGATGATTTTCGGATTCCAATTTCGGAACCGAAATCTATTGTTAACTGATAAGCCGGTTTTCTGGCTTCGGGAAAATCATTTACCTCTACAATTGTTCCCACTCGCATATCGGTTCTTTCGAACTCGCTCCAGGTTAAATCCATATTTTAAAAGGTTTATTTACAAACCTATAAATTTTGTAATTAATAGTACTAATTCTATAACCGCTTTTTTACAGGTCAAATTAATTTTACTAATCAATTTTCTTGAACTAATCGTAAAAAAATATACAGATGGAAAACAATATCATTAATCCGGAAACATCTCTGCGAGATTTAGACTTTAATATTCACCAGCAAAATACAGATAAATACATAGAAACAGCCACAAACGTAAAACTTTATGTAAAGGATTATGGAAAAGGAAAACCGGTAATTTTAATTCATGGATGGCCTCTTTCTAACGAAATGTGGGAATATCAAATTGACTTTTTGGTACAAAATAATTTCAGGGTAATTGCTTATGACCGCCGCGGTTTTGGCAAATCGTCACAGCCATGGAACGGATATGATTATGATACCCTTACAGATGATTTGAGCGAAATCATCAATCAGCTGCAATTAGAAAATGTTACTTTAGTAGGTTTTTCTATGGGAGGCGGCGAAGTAGTTCGTTACTTTAGCAGGCATCATGGAAAAGGTGTTGAGAAAGCAGCTTTAATTTCTTCTATAATTCCATTTTTATTAAAAACCGAAGATAATCCGGAAGGACGTCCAAAAGAAAAGAGTGAAGCAACAGCAGCTTCTATAAACGAAGACCGAATTGGCTTTTTGGATAATTTTGGCAAAATATTTTTTGGAGTTAACATCATCAACAAACCTTTAAGTACAGCATTATTAGAATATTACAGAAATTTATGTTCTGCAGCTTCACCAAGAGCAACATTAAAATGTGCAGAATCTTTAAATACGACCGATTTTAGAGATGAACTTCATACCATTAACGTTCCTACTTTAATAATTCATGGAAACGATGATAAAAATGTACCGCTTGAAGTGAGCTCAGAAAAAACAGCCAAAGCAATCAAAAACAACACTTTCATAGTTTATGAAGGAGCACCTCATGGTTTGTTTTATACTGAAAAAGACAGGCTGAACAGGGATTTAGTTGACTTTTTGAATTCATAAGAAAATTTTCTGCCACAGATTGAATGATTTTAAAGATTATAATCTATTTTGATCTTTAAAATCTGTGGCTAGGATATGCATCAAAAATTACCTCATCCTCGGCATAACCTTATATTTATTCCTGCATTATTTTTTTTACAGATAATTAAAGTTAATTTTGAAATCTAATTATTTGTAAAAATGGCACGTACAAATTCAAATATGATTCCGCTTGGAACAATTGCTCCGGAGTTTTACCTGAAAGACACCAATTCAAACAATACCTATTCGTTTGAAGATTTAAAAGGATCAAAAGGTACTCTTGTTGTTTTTATGTGTAACCATTGTCCGTTTGTGCTTCATGTTATCAATGAAATTGTGATGATCGCCAATGATTATCGTGTTCAGGGATTGGGCATTATTGCTGTTTCGAGCAACGATGTCGAAAAATATCCTGAAGATTCACCGGAATTAATGACTGAATTTGCTTTGCAAAACAGAATCGACTTTCCGTATTTATATGATGAAAACCAGGAAACAGCAAAAGCGTATGATGCAGCCTGTACCCCTGATTTCTATTTATTTGACAGTCAGAACAGATTATTCTACAGAGGACAGCTGGACGATTCCAGACCCGGAAACGGAATCCCTTTAAGCGGAACTGATTTAAGAAATGCAATAGACGCATTGATTTACAATCGTACATTAAGCGAGATCCAAAAACCAAGTATTGGGTGCAATATTAAATGGAAATAGACTTTTATAACTCATTTAAAAAAAGTTTACTATCTTTGCAAAATAAACAAAACTACTCATTGTGAACACTATAACAATATTTACAGTTTCTGCTTTGCTTTTTTCTTTCAGGAGAAAGCCGCTTTCTGCTGTACTTATTTCACAGAGTAAGGCCTTTATTAATTAGGCCTCCGTCTATTTCACTTTTCTTCTTTCAGGCGGAGGATTTACATCAATTTTAAACATTTATTTATTTGACAAATTCAAATTTGGTCAGATATTTTTTTGTTTTTCAAATTAATTTTTTCATGCATAAATCCTGTTTTTAAACAAGCAGGCAGGAGAAAAACTCGTTACGAAAAGCACAAAAGAAGAAAAATCATTCAAAAAAATTAAATAACAAAGTATAATAATAAAATTCAAATAGATATGAAACCAACACCCACTTTCTGTAAATCAGATTATCAATTTCTAAGAGAATTGATTTTAAAAAGTAAAAACTCAACAAATACAAAAGAAGCCAATCAGCTTTCGCAGGAATTAGACCGTGCTGTAATCAGCAAAGAAAGCGATTTGGACAGTTCGGTTATACGAATTAATTCTTTTGTAACTATCGAAGATGTAAAAGCGAACAAGCAAATGAAAATACAAATCGTTTTACCATCATCTGCAGACGTAAAACAATCAAAAATATCGATCCTGGCACCTTTAAGCGTCGCTATTATTGGTTTTAAAGAAAATGACGAAGTAGACTGGGAATTACCGGCGGGCGTTAAAACTTTAAAAATAATCGCGGTAGACAACACGGCTGTACATCATTCGTAACTTTTTAAACACCTCATTTTGTGACGGTGTTTTTTTATATCTATTTGAAAGCAAAAAAGACGATTCAATATAAAACTGAATTGTCTTTTTTTATGGTTTATTTTGAAAGACTACAATTGTGAATCAATAAAACTTTTTATCAAAGCCAGACGGCGTTTCTACTTGCGATTGTCTTGTACCACATGCTGCAAGAAATACTAGTGTAACTGATGAAATTATAGTTCTCCTCATTTCTTTTATAAGTAAAAAAATCCCATTCGGTCGCCGAATGGGATTATTATTTAAAAACAACTTTTAAATTGTTTTGTAAATTCTTATTTCACGTCCATTAATTCAACGTCAAAAATCAAAGTTGCATTTGGCGGAATAACTCCTCCTGCACCTGATGGTCCGTAAGCTAAATCAGAAGGAATAACAAAACGAGCTTTGTCTCCTACTTGTAATAAAGCGATACCTTCGTCCCATCCTTCAATAACCTGTCCAATTCCTAATTTAAATTCGATTGGTTTTTTACGCGGGTAAGATGAATCAAAAACTTTTCCATTTTCTAAAGATCCTTCGTAGTGAACAGAAACTGTTTTTCCTGCTTCAGCTCTTTTTCCTTCTCCTTTTTGAATCATTTTGTAACGTAAACCGCTTTCAGTTTTATCAAAACCAGCTGCCAATTGTTCCATTTTAGCTTCAGATTCTGCTTTTAAAGCTGCTTCTCTTTTTAAACGAGCACCTTTTAAACCAACGAATGCTTCAATTGCATTCCATTTTTGAGCTTCTTCTCCCTCTCTGATAATTTCTACAGATTCAAGAGCATCACCCTGAGCCACTGCATCAACAATATCCTGTCCTTCTACAACGTATCCAAAAACACTGTGTTTTCCGTCTAACCAAGGAGTTGGTACGTGTGTAATGAAAAACTGAGAACCATTGCTTCCAGGTCCTGAGTTTGCCATAGATAAAACTCCCGGACGATCGTGTTTTAAACTTGGGTGAAATTCATCATCAAATTTATAACCCGGATCTCCTGTTCCAGTTCCTTTTGGACATCCTCCCTGAATCATGAAATCAGCAATTACTCTGTGAAAAGTTAAACCATCATAGAATTTTTGTCCCTGAGGTTTTACCTTATTTTCCATATTTCCTTCTGCAAGAGCCACAAAGTTTCCTACAGTTCCAGGTGTTAAATCGTGTGTAAGTTTTACTAAAATCGAACCTTTACTAGTATTGAATTTAGCGTATATTCCGTTTTCCATTGTTGTTATTTTTAATTCGAAAGCAAATTTACAAATTAATTTTTTAATCGTTTTGTGCTTTCCTTTTTTTAGATTTTGATTTATAAGTAAGTCCGTAAACCATTAATGATACTAAAGATAAAACCACACAGCCGATAGTGACAGCGTGCCATCCGCCCAGTTTCCAAAGCAATAATCCGTATGCAGATCCTGCAGCCGTTCCTAAAAAGCTGAACGACATAAAAACGGTATTCAATCGGTTTCTGGCTTCGGGTAATAATGAATAAACTCGGGTTTGATTTGAAATATGAACACCCTGAATCCCAATATCAATAAATACAATTCCAACAGCAACTCCAATGACACTTTCTATTGAAAAATAAAAGACCAAAAAGCTTATTAATATCAACAAACAACCATACCCAACTGCAATTCTGGAATTTCCTTTATCACCAATTTTGCCCACCAAAGGAGCTGCCAAAGCTCCCGAAGCTCCAACAATCCCAAATAAACCAATCGTGGCGCTGTTGAAGTTAAAAGGTTCGCCTGAAAGCAGTAATACCATTGTAGTCCAGAAAGCTCCAAATTGTGCAAAACTGAAAACGTTTATTGCGGTTGCTTCTCTTAAAACAGGCTGTGTTTTAATAAGTGTAAACAAAGACTGAATTAACTGACCGTACGTTCCTTTAAACTGAGGTTTATTGACAGGGAATTTACTTTGAATGACAAAAAAGATCAGCAGACAAATTCCGGCTGCGATATAAAACATCGATCTCCAGCCTAAAACTTCTCCAATAAAACCGCTTAAAGTTCTGGAAAGTAAAATTCCAACCAGAAGACCGCTCATAATGGTTCCAACGACTTTTCCACGCTGTTCCTGAGCACTCAATGAGGCTGCGAGAGGCAGAATAAGCTGGGGTACAATCGAAGTGATTCCAATAAGCAATGAAGCAATTTGTAAAATAAGAAAACTTCTGGCCGTCGCTGCAATCAATAATGCAATTACAGAGGCAAAAGTGGTCATTAAAATCTGCCTTTTACGTTCTATTTTATCACCAAGCGGCACCATAAAAAACAATCCCACAGCATAACCTGCCTGTGTTAAGTAGGTTATTGTTCCGGCATTGGCTTCAGGAATTTTAAATTCGTTGGCAATTAAAACAATCAAAGGCTGGCAGTAATATAAGTTTGCAACTATAAGACCAGTGCAGACTGCCATAAAAAGTACATTCGTTTTAGATAAATTCATGCTGCAAAAATACCAATCTAATTCTTATTGAAACTTTAAAAAATATATAATTTTAAAAAACCAGCATTTGATTCTCACCGTTCTAAAGACAATTTTATTGATTTTAAATCCTTTATGATTTCAAAAAATCCTCTCTCATTGGACTGAAAACATCAGTAAGCATTCCGGTTTCCAGACACACTACTCCATGAACTGCGTGCGGCGGAATGTAGAAACTATCACCTTCTTTTAAAGTCTGTGTTACACCGCTTATAGTTACATCAAACTTACCACCTGCCACATATGTAACCTGTGAATGGTAGTGATCGTGCAAAACACCGATTGCTCCTTTTTCAAAATGCACATTTACGAGCATTACTCTTTCATCGTAAGCCAGGATTTTACGTTTGATTCCTTCTCCTGCTGCTTCCCATTCTATTTCGTCTCCTTTTATAAACTCTTTACTTGTTTTCATTTCTTATTTCTTATTTATTTTTAATCTTTTCCAGATCCTTTTGCATTAATTCTAAATCTTCGACAAGATTGTTTTCTTTAAAATATTTTTCCAGGTCTTTCAGTCTTTTTACATTGTCATAATTAAATCCTGATTGTAATTTTAGCTGGCAGAGCGAACATAATCTTATCGAATGCATATCGGTTTCTGCAATACTGTTTGTTCCGTTCATCACACAATTTGCTTCAATACAATGACGAAGCCCAAACATATGTCCAATTTCATGCGAACATATTTTCAATAATCTTTCCAGACATACACTAAAATCTGCTCCTTCCAGATTTTCATCATGAAGTCTGTAGATTGAACTTACCGCAATTTTATCTCTGTAAGAAGCCAGTCCAAAGACAAAATTCCATTCTGGTTTTGGGTACAAATCTTTTTCTGTTATAGCCATTAAAGCGATTCCTTTATGTGGTTTTTCCTTTTTTAAAACACTGTCTAAAATATAACCTGCCAGAAATTGTTCCTGTCCCATATCTCCTATTCGTCTGGCTTGTTTTGGAACCACATCATTCGAAACTGTACTTAAAACTTTAGTTTCCAACTGAAAAAATATTTCTAAATACTGACGAATCAATTCAATCTGCTTCGTTTGCAGTGAATTGAATTTCCCCATAGGCTGTAAATAAATAATATTTTCCTCTTTTGTCGGGACAATATGTTTTGTGTTCAGAAATTGCTCAAAACTCTGTCCTTTTTCTTTATGCGAAAAAAGCCAGTCACCATAAGCCGGCTTACCCAATTTGACGTCATTCACCTTAATATCTGTAAAATAAGGAGCTGGAGGCGGTGCCTGAATGTGGTTTGTTTTTGTTTTTTCTTCTTTATTAGACTGGCAGGAACACAAAATCACACATAATAAAAAAAAGAGTTTCTTCATAAATTACTAATATCAGATTACGTTTTTGGATATAAATTCACAACTCTTTTTAATCGATTCAAAAGAACTAAATTCAAAATTATTTTCCTGTTCCACAAAAAAATGAATCATTCCTGATTGCTTTGCTTCTTTAAAAAATGGTTTAAAATCAATTGTACCGGAACCAACTTCTGTATTCAAATTTTGGTTTTCTTTATCCCTGTCTTTTACATGCCACATTTTAAAACGTCCCGGATTTTCATTAAACAATTTTAAAGGATCATTTCCTGAATAGACTACCCAGTATAAATCCAATTCGAAGTAAACTTCTTTATCGGTTTCATTTAATAAAATATCGTAACCCGTTACGCCATTGTATTTTTGAAATTCAAAATCATGATTGTGATAGGCCAGTTTTAGTCCGGCATCTTTACACCTTTTTAAAGCCTCATTTAAACGGGATGCGATTTTTTTATAATCTTCACTATTTCGTCTAAAAGGTTCATCAATCCAAGGTACGGTAAGAAATTCGCTTTTCAGAGTTTTTGCCGCTTCAATTGAAGCAATTAATTCTGATGTGTTTCCATCGTATAAAAAACTGCCCAAATTATAATGTCCGCTTACAGCTTTTAAATGATTATCATCGAGGATTTCTTTTAATTCTTCGGGAGATAATCCCCAAAAACGGTCTTTTATAGAAAACCCGTATGTTTCTACAGTTGTAAATCCTGCTTTCGCCACTTTTTCTAAAACCCCTTTTACATCTTTAGGAAGCTCATCTCGAAGGGTGTATAATTGTAAACCAATTTCTTTTCTATTCATAGTAAATGCAAATGAAGGTAAAGCCAAAACAGCTGTTGCAGCGAGACTTGTATTTATAATAAAATTTCTTCGTGTAATCATTTTACGCTAAATTCAGAAATTAAATCTAATCTAAAAATTGGTTCTCAAAATTTTTTATAAAGTTTTGAAGTGCCTCTTCGGTTTCTTCATTTGTAATTTTACCTTCTCCATCAATTTTTCCACGAATACCCTGAATTAAAAGCTGTGTTTCATTATCAAACCCGGCTTCAAGTGTTTTCATAATCAGCATAAGCTGTTCATGTCCCTTTTCTCCTGATGCCGATGCTGTAATCAAACCCGTTTTTTTATTAGCAAAAATGGTTGTAGACACACACCATTCTAAAGCATTCTTTAAACTTCCGGGGAGACTAAAAACATATTCGGGAGTACAAATTATAACACCGTCAGCTTTAGAAATCAGATCTCTGAAAACGGTAATTTCTTTTGGCGGATTCTCTATATCCAAATCGGGATTAAAATGCGGTAATTGATCCAGACCTTCAAATATTTCGACTTCAAAATTCTGCTTTATATTCTCTGAAATATATTTTAGAATTTTAAAATTACTCGAATTTTTTCTTGTACTGCCTGTTATGGCTGCAATTTTTGTTTTTTGGGAGGACATCTATTCTTTTTTATTTAAAATTATTAATTTAATTCAGAAAACAGCAATTTTAAAAACACTAAAATTCTCAAATATTTACTTTGTATCTTTGCACTTCAAAACCTGAATAAAAAAATGCGAATTGACATTATAACGATTTTACCTGAATTATTGAGAAGCCCGTTTGAGGCATCGATTATGAAACGTGCAATTGATAAAGGTTTAGTCGAAGTACATTTTCATAATTTACGCGACTATACCACTAATAAACAAAAAAGTGTCGACGATTATCAATTTGGCGGCGGTGCCGGAATGGTTATGATGGTACAGCCTATTGACGATTGTATTACGCATTTAAAAAGTCAGAGGGATTACGATGAAATCATTTATATGTCGCCTGACGGAGAGACTTTAAACCAGAAAATGGCAAATAAAATGTCGATGTATGAAAACATTATTATTTTATGCGGTCATTATAAAGGTGTAGACCAGCGTGTGAGGGATCATTTTATTACCAAAGAAATCTCAATTGGAGATTATGTTTTATCCGGAGGAGAATTAGGAGCTTTGGTTTTATCTGATGCTTTGATTCGATTGATTCCGGGGGTTTTAAGTGATGAAACCTCGGCTTTGACTGATAGTTTTCAGGATAATTTACTTTCTGGACCTATATATACAAGGCCTGCGGATTATAAAGGATGGAAAGTTCCGGAAGTTTTAACCAGCGGACACGCCGCAAAAATCGAAAAATGGCGCGAAGATGCCGCATACGAACATACTAAAAACAGACGCCCGGATTTACTGGAAGGAAACTAAAGTTGTTTCAGGTTTAAAGTTTTATTTGTTTCAAGTTCTAAAAGCAAAACCTGAAACCTGAAACAAAAACAACCATAACTGCCATTTTATCAACAACTTAAAAAATTTACAATTTATAATTCATAATTTATAATTATTTTTTACATTTGCACCCGAATTAGACCAACCTCTGGCGAGATCCGTGAATGTTGCTCTATCTAAACAATAATATAAAAATTATCATGGCAGATTTATTAAAGTTCGTTCAAAACGAATTCGTTGCTAAAAAAGATTTCCCTGAATTTGGAGCTGGAGACACAATCACAGTTTTCTACGAAATTAAAGAGGGTGAAAAAACAAGAACTCAGTTTTTTAAAGGAGTTGTTATTCAAAGAAGAGGTTCTGGTAACACAGAAACTTTCACGATTCGTAAAATGTCTGGAGCTATTGGAGTTGAGCGTATCTTCCCGGTAAACTTACCAGCTTTACAAAAAATCGAAGTTAACAAAAAAGGTGCAGTTCGCAGAGCTAGAATTTTCTACTTCAGAGAACTTACTGGTAAAAAAGCTAAGATTAAAGATAAAAGAAGATAATCATTTATCAAATTGTTATAAAAAACTCGTTTTAATCCAATTGAAACGAGTTTTTTTTATGCCTTAAGGTCAATGAATATAAATACTGCAATTTTTTAATATCTAATTCATCGATTTGATAATTTAAGGAGCCCGAAATAACAATCTCGTAATTCATACCCTCCAAATCAAAACTACACCGATTTCGGAAGGTTTTTTATTATATTTGCTCCGCTCATTTTTTGAGCCGACCATACTTTACAAATCGTCATTTTATGACGACACGCTTATAAAAAAAAAAAAAAATGACACAGAATTCAAAAATCTTTTACACCTTAACAGATGAGGCGCCTCTATTAGCGACCTACTCTTTACTACCTATTGTTCAAGCTTTTACTTCTACAGCAGGTATTGCTATCGAAACAAGAGACATCTCTTTAGCAGGAAGAATTTTATCTAATTTCCCTGAGTCTTTAACAGATGCTCAAAAAACAGGTGATGCCCTTGCTGAACTTGGTCAGTTAGCTACACAGCCGGAAGCTAACATTATCAAATTACCAAACATTTCTGCATCTGTACCTCAATTAAAAGCAGCTATTGCTGAGTTACAGTCTCACGGATACAATGTGCCTAATTTTCCTGAAGATCCGCAAAATGACGCTGAAAAGGAAATTAAAGCAAAATACGCTAAAGTATTAGGTTCTGCTGTAAACCCTGTTTTACGTGAAGGAAACTCTGATCGTAGAGCTCCAAGAGCCGTTAAAAACTTTGCAAAAGCAAATCCGCACTCAATGGGCGCATGGTCTGCTGACTCAAAAACTAAGGTTGCTTCTATGTCAAACGGCGATTTCTACGGAAGTGAAAAATCACTTACTGTAAATGAAGCAAATGATGTAAAAATTGAATTCGTTGCTAAAGACGGTTCTACAACTGTTTTAAAAGCAAGTACACCATTAAAAGCAGGTGAAATTATTGACAGCTCTGTTTTAAGTGTAAAAAAATTAAAAGCTTTTGCAGCCGATGCAATTGCTGAAGCTAAAGCGGCAGGAGTATTACTTTCTGTACACTTAAAAGCAACTATGATGAAAGTTTCTGACCCAATTATCTTTGGCGCTATCGTTGAAGTATATTTTGCAGATGTTTTCAAAAAATACGAATCTTTATTCGCTGAATTAAATGTTGACACTAAAAATGGTTTAGGCGATATCTACGCTAAAATTGCTGGAAGACCTGAGCAGGCTGAAGTTGAAGCGGCTATTAACCAGGCAATCGAAAACGGACCAGCCCTGGCAATGGTTAATTCTGATAAAGGAATTACAAACTTACACGTTCCTTCTGATGTTATTGTTGATGCTTCTATGCCGGCAATGATCCGTACTTCGGGACAAATGTGGAACAAAGAAGGTAAAGCACAAGATACTATTGCTGTTATCCCGGACAGATCATACTCTGGAGTTTATACAGCTACAATTGATTTCTGTAAAAAACACGGTGCTTTTGATCCAAAAACAATGGGAAGCGTTCCAAACGTTGGATTAATGGCTCAAAAAGCAGAAGAATACGGATCTCATGACAAAACTTTCCAAATGAAAGCTGACGGTGTTGTTCGTGTTGTGGATACAAACGGAAATGTTTTAATGGAACAAAACGTTGAAACAAACGATATTTTCAGAATGTGTCAGGCAAAAGACGCTCCAATTCAGGACTGGGTTAAACTGGCTGTAAACAGAGCTCGTTTATCAAACACTCCTGCTGTTTTCTGGTTAGACGAAAACAGAGCACACGACAGAGAATTAATCGTAAAAGTTCAAAAATACCTTAAAGATTACGATACTGCAAACTTAGATATCCGCATTTTAAACCCAATTGCTGCAACTGAATTTACTTTAGACAGAATTATCAAAGGTTTAGACACTATCTCTGTTACAGGAAACGTTTTACGTGACTACTTAACAGATTTATTCCCAATTTTAGAATTAGGAACTTCTGCAAAAATGTTATCTATCGTTCCTTTAATGAACGGCGGTGGATTGTTCGAAACTGGTGCCGGAGGTTCTGCTCCTAAACACGTTGAACAATTTACAGAAGAAGGATATTTACGTTGGGATTCATTAGGAGAATTTTTAGCTCTTGGTGCTTCATTAGAGCACTTAGGACAAACTTTAGACAATTCTAAAGCTATTGTTTTAGCTGAAACTCTTGACGAGGCTAACGACAAATTCCTTGCAAACGATAAATCTCCTGCTCGTAAAGTAGGTCAGATTGACAACCGTGGTTCTCACTTTTATTTAGCATTCTACTGGGCTCAGGCTTTGGCAGCTCAAAATAAAGATGCTGAATTAAAAGCGATCTTCACTCCAATTGCTGCTGAATTTGAAGCTAATGAAGCTAAAATCGACGCAGAATTAATTGGAGCACAAGGAAAAGCTCAGAACATTGGCGGTTACTATCAGCCTACTCCGGAATTAGTAAGCAAAGCAATGCGTCCTAGCGAAACATTTAACGCTATTATTTCAAAAATTAAATAATTCAGAAATACGTTTTAAGCGTATTTTTATCCTATAAAAGGACAACTCTAAAGGTTGTCCTTTTTTTATTCTTAACTAATGTTTAACAAAACTTCTGCCGTGATATTTAGTGAGAATCGTTATCTATGTATATCAAAACCAGTACAATGATTACAAAAAAAATTAGTGTTTTTATAATTATTATCCTCACGGCTTTTACTTCTTACTCTCAGGAAAAATTTACCTTAAGCGGTACTATAAAAGATTCAAAAAATAATGAAACACTAATTGGCGTTACTATCTATTTCCCGGCCTTAAAAATCGGAACCATCACAAACGAATACGGATTTTACTCCGTGACCGTTCCGCGGGGCGAGCATCAAATCGAAATCAGTTACATAGGCTATCAATCAATTGAACAAACTATTGTTTTAAACAAGAATACTAAAACTATTTTTTTACTAAACGAAAGCGGTGAAGAGCTTCAGGAAGTCATCATAACCGAAAACAAAGGCAAAATCAACATCAAATCGCCAGAAATGAGCGTTAACAAACTCTCTATTTCGGCTATAAAAAAAATGCCGGTTGTTTTAGGAGAAGTTGATGTACTAAAATCTATTTTACTGCTCCCGGGAGTCACCAATGTCGGAGAAGGCGCTTCAGGATTTAATGTTCGGGGCGGCGGTGCAGATCAGAATTTGATTTTACTGGATGAAGCAACGATTTTCAATTCTTCTCACGTATTTGGGTTCTTCTCTGTTTTTAATCCCGATGCCATAAAGGATTTAAAATTATATAAAGGTGGTATTCCTGCACGGTTTGGCGGACGGGCTTCTTCTGTTTTAGAAATATATCAGAAAGACGGAAACAGCAAAAATTTCCATATAAATGGCGGTATCGGTTTGATTTCCAGCCGGCTTCTTCTGGAAGGTCCTATTGTAAAAGACAAAGGTTCTTTTTTAATTGGAGGACGAACTTCTTATGCTCATTTATTCCTGAAACTTTCGGAAGACAATAAAGATAATGCTGCTTATTTTTATGACCTGAACACCAAATTAAGCTATAAATTAAACGACAACAACAGTTTATATTTATCCGGATATTTTGGACGTGATGTTTTCAGTCTTAATAAAAGCTTCACTAACATTTACGGCAATTCAACTTTAAATCTCCGCTGGAATCATTTATATTCCAGTAAATTATTTTCAAATTTATCTTTAATTTACAGTGATTACTATTACGGATTAGATCTTGATTATGTTGGTTTTAAATGGGATTCGGGAATCAAAAATTACAATTTGAAATACGATTTCAAAAATTACATTTCAGAAAAATTCAAATTGAATTACGGTCTTAACGGAATTTATTATGATTTTAATCCCGGAACGATAAAACCGAGCAGCAAAATATCCGGAATCAACCCCGAACAGCTAGACAAAAAATATGCTTTTGAGCAATCAATATATCTGGATGCCGAAAATCAGATTTCAAAAAAAATCACATTGGCTTACGGGCTTCGTTACAGTTTGTTTTATCGTTTAGGTGCTTCAACCGTTAATTATTACGAAAACAACAATCCCGTTGTTTTTGATCCTAATACAGAGATTTATGAAAAAGGAGAACCGGTTTCTACTAAATATTTCGGCAAAAATCAGGTTATTAAAGATTATAATAATTTAGAACCGCGATTTTCTGTTTCTTATCAGTTAAACGATGATCAGGCCATTAAAGCGAGTTACAATCGTATGGCGCAGTATCTTCAGCTGGTATCTAATACCTCATCCCCTACACCGCTTGACGTATGGATGCCTAGTGATAATTACATCAAACCTCAAATTGCTGATCAGGCAGCATTGGGTTATTTTAGAAATATTAAAGACGGTGAATATTCTCTTGAAACCGAAGCTTTTTACAAAGAAATCCAAAACCGTCTGGATTACATTGACGGAGCCGATTTAATTGCGAACAATGCTATTGAACAGGTAATTCTAAACGGCCAAATGCGTGCGTATGGTTTAGAAATAATGTTCAAAAAAAATACTGGTAAATTCAATGGCTGGATTTCGTATACTTTATCAAAATCAGAACAGCAGACACCCGGAAGAACGCCGGAAGAAACCGGAATCAATAACGGAAAATGGTACAGCTCTCCTTACGATAAAACCCATAATTTAGCGATTACTTCTGCATACAATTTAAACGAAAAATGGTCTTTTGGCGCTAACTTCGCTTTGCAGTCAGGACAGCCCGTTTCGTATCCAAATTCACAATATGAATATCTGGGAATCACGGTTCCGAGTTATGGTTTAAGAAACAAAAACCGTCTTCCTGCTTATCATCATCTGGATATTTCGGCAACACTGACACCTTCAAAAAACAAAGGCCGAAACTGGAAAGGCGAATGGGTTTTCAGTATTTACAATTTATACAACCGCAGTAATGCCGCGTCTATTAATTTCAGACAAAATACAGATACCGGTGTAAACGAAGCCGTTCAGTTATCTATATTTGGCATTGTTCCGGCCGTCAGCTATAATTTCAAATTTTAAGAATGCGTTTTTAATACACCAGTTATATCATGAAAAAAGCAATCACATTTTTTGTCTTATTTGTCTCGGTTTTCATTACAAGCTGCGAAGAAGTTGTAGATGTCGATCTGGATACAGCGCCTCCAAAATTAGTTATAGAAGCTTCTATAAACTGGGAAAAAGGCACAACAGGAAAACAGCAGACCGTAAAATTAAGTACAACCACAGGCTATTTTGAAAATGTAATTCCAACTGTTTCCGATGCTGTTATTTATATTAAAAACAGTCAGAACGTGCAGTTTAATTTTACCGAAATTCAAAATACAGGCCGTTATGTCTGCAATACATTTGTACCTAAAATTGACGAAACCTATACCCTTACCGTAATAAGCGGCGGTAATACTTATACCGCATCCGAAACTTTAAAACCAGTAGCCCCAATTACCCGAATAGATCAAAACAATGAGGGAGGTTTTACGGGAGAAGATATCGAAATTCGCGCCTATTACAATGATCCGCCCGATATAAACAATTTTTATTTGTACAAATATGTATATTCGAACAAAGTAACTTCAAAATTTTATGTAGATGAAGATAAGTTTTTTCAGGGGAATGAATTTTTCAGCGTTTCAGATGATGATGAACTAAAACCCGGAGATGTAATTGAAATTACTCATTTCGGAATTTCCAAACAATATTATAATTACATGAATATACTGGTAAGCATAGCAGGAACCAATGTTGGCGGTCCTTTTCAATCACCGCCCGCGACAGTAAAAGGAAATATTATTAATACGACTGAAAAAGCCAATTATCCGCTGGGGTATTTTTCGCTGAGTGAATGTCAGACAAAAAAATTCACAATTGAATAAATTAAAAATATGGAAGCAAGAATAGAAACTTCAGCCGAAAAAAAGTTGCTCGGCAGGCACATCGATATGTCTTTTATAGAAAATAAAACCTTTGAATTGTGGAGCGGTTTTATGCCTCACCGCAAAAACATTAAAAATACGGTAAACGAAAATTTATACTCTCTTGAAGTTTTTCCAAATCATCATTTTGATAATTTTGATCCCGGCAAAACCTTTCAAAAATGGGCTGCTGTAGAAGTTAAAAATTACGATGAAATTCCGTCCGATATGGAAACCTTAATCGTTCCGGATGGTTTGTATGCTGTTTTTGTACATTATGGTCCTGCATCAAACGCACATACAACGTATCATTCTATTTTTACCGAATGGCTCCCGAAATCTGAATACACGGTAGACGACCGCCCACATTTTGCTGTAATGGATCATAAATATAAAAAAGACGATCCTGATTCTGAAGAAGAAATCTGGATTCCAATAAAAAACAGAAATTAAGATGGTAATTGAATCTTTAAAAACTCTTTTTAACAGAGATTTAGAAAAACTAAAAGTCGAAATAGAATCCTATCAAAACGAAGAAGCCATCTGGGCAATTGATAAAAATATAGCAAATTCAGCAGGCAATTTGTGTCTGCATTTGATGGGAAATCTGAATACTTATATTGGAGCTCAGCTTGGAAATACCGGATATATCCGAAATCGTCCGCTGGAATTTTCTTCAAAGGATATTCCGAAAACAGAATTAATAGTCAAAATTGAAAATACTATTATTGTTGTAAATAAAGTTCTGGACTCTCTGACTGAAACCGAACTAGAAAGCATTTATCCTGAAATTGTTTTTGAAAAAGAAATGACAACCGGATTCTTTTTAATTCACCTTTCAACACATTTAGCGTATCATTTAGGGCAGATTAATTATCACAGAAGACTTCTTGATTAATCTAAATCTAATTTTCGTTAAAATTATAAATCTCAACATATGTAAATGTTTAAAAATTAGAATTGAGAAACCTTTGCATCTTAATTCTAATTTTTAAAACATGAAACTTTTACTTCTCTCTGTATTGTGTATTTGTACATTCCACGCAAAAGCGCAAACTTTCAAAAATCCCGAGTCTTTATTCAATCCTGCTCCGTATGGCTTCAGCCATGCATCTTCTGTAAAAACATCTGGAGAACTGGTATATATTTCAGGTCAGAGCGGCGGTTTAGGCAAAGAACATATTTTGAGCCCCGATTTTAGAGAACAAGTTCAGACTGCTTTGCAAAACCTTACAACGGTTCTAAACAGTTATAATTTGAAGCCGGAAAATGTAATGAAAATTACGATTCTGATTGTAGACCATTCTTCTGAAAAACTAAAAATATGGGAAGAAGAAATTAGCAAAATCTGGAAAAACAAACCATTTCCTGCCAGCACATTGATTCCTGTACCAAGATTAGCACTCGACAAAATGCAGATAGAAGTTGATGCTGTCGCTTTCAAAGCCAATTAAAATAATAGTTCTCCGGTCAAAGCCCATAACTTTCGTACATTTGCACCACATTTTAAATAAACACAAATGTCTTCACACCATATCGTACGCGACGACCAGGAACCTGCCTTAATTATTGCAAACGGAGCGGCCTGTAACCCTGAATTATTAGGTCAATTACTAGAATGGTCTCCATTGGTAATTGTACTCGATTCAGCTATAGAAAGGGTTATGGAATTAGGAATAAAAGTCGATGTGCTTTTGGGTGATTTCGACAGGGGCTTTGATCCTGAATTTTACAAAACTTCTCAATATCCAATTGAAATTGTTCACACACCAGATCAGAACAAAACAGATCTTGAGAAAGCTTTTGATTACTTAATCGAAAGAAAAATACCTGCCGTAAACGTAGTTTGGGCAACCGGAAAACGCGCCGATCATACGATTACAAACCTGACACAAATTGTTCGTTATCGCGATTTATTAAAAATTGTGATTCTCGACGATCATTCGAAAATTTTTCTTTTACCAACAAAATTCGAAAAGTGGTATACAGCAAAAACGCCTATTTCGCTTATCCCGATTGGTATTGTAAACGGAATCTCTTCGGAAAATCTGAAATATGAGTTACATGACGATACACTGACAATGGGATACAGAACCGGAAGCAGTAATTCTGTTGAAAAAGACGGTCTTGTAACCATCACACATCGTGAAGGCGATCTTCTTTTAATGGAATGTTTTGATTAAAAAAATCCCAACAGAACGATATATTTATAGTTTTTAAATTTGAAAGATTTAAAGCTCTAGAGAGGTAACGCAAATTGTCATTTCACTTCTACGCAGCTTCTTTTCTTTGGTTAAATTAATAAGCTATAAATATGAAGCTTCTCTGCTGCTTTTTCTAAACAAAAATTGAATCCTTATCTTTGCTTCGAAATCAATGAAAATGAAAGCAAACGACAATTCCGAAAAAAGCAATTTACACCCCAGAAATCTTCATCGTACGCGATACGATTTTGAAAAACTCATTTCAAATTGTCCGGAACTCAAAGACTTTGTTTCCATAAACAAACACGCAATCGAAACTGTTGATTTTAGTGATCCGCTTGCCGTAAAGACTTTAAACAAAGCCTTGCTTCAAACGTATTATGACATTCAAAACTGGGATATTCCTAAAAATTATCTGTGTCCCCCAATTCCAGGACGTGCTGATTATATTCATTATATCGCTGATTTATTAACCGAGAGCAATAACAACCAGATTCCGCGAGGTTCATCTGTTTTAGGTTTAGATATTGGAACAGGCGCAAACTGTATCTATCCGATATTAGGAAATTCGATTTATGACTGGAGTTTTGTTGCAACAGATATTGACAAAAAAGCAATAGAAAACTGCAGTAAAATTATCGAAGGTAATCCCAAATTAATAGACGCCATCAGTTTACAGCAGCAAACAGAACAGCGGTTTATCTTCAAAAATATTATTATCCCCGAAGACCGTTTTACCTTTACGATGTGTAATCCGCCTTTTCATGCTTCTGCCGAAGAAGCGAACAAAAGCGCTTCAAGAAAAGTTTCAAATTTAAATCCAAAGGACAAAAGAAACACCAATCCTGTTTTAAACTTTGGCGGTAGAAATGCAGAGTTGTGGTGCGATGGCGGCGAAATTGGATTTATAACCCAAATGATTTACGAAAGTGCCAAATATGCTTCTCAGTGTTTATGGTTCACTACTTTAGTATCTAAAAAAGAAAATCTTCCATCGATTTATAAAACTTTAAAAAAAGTAAACGCTGTTTCTGTTAAAACCATCGATATGGCACAGGGACAAAAAAACAGCCGAATCATAGCTTGGAGTTTTTTAAGTGAAGCTGAACAAAAATCTTGGAAATTTTAAGATTTCTTAGTATTCTCTATAAATTTTGTTTCGTAACTTCGATGAAATTATTCTATTATGAACACGCTTCAACTTAAAAATATTTTGATTTCTGAAATCGAAAAAATTGATGATGACACTTTTTTGGCAGCATTAAAAACCATATTAGATAGTCGAAAAACCCCCTCTAAAAACTATTCTGAAGAGTACAATAATGATTTAAAAGTTGCCGAAGAAGATATTCAAAGCGGTAATTTTTATTCTCATGATGAAGTTAAGAATAAGATAGAGGAATGGAAAAAGAAGTAATCTGGTCAAAAACAGCTTTAAATCAACTCGAAAAAATCTACTTTCATATACTTAAAGAATCAAAAAGCAGAAATGTAACAAACAAGGTCATTGATACTATTTATAATTCAGCAGCTATTTTACAATCAAGTTCGGAAATTTATGAATTGGATGAGATGAAGATCGATAATAATGGTAATTATCGTGCCTACGAAATTTACAGCTACAGAATATCTTATAAAACAACTCAAAAAGAAATTCACATTTTAAGGGTTAGACATACCAGCCGAAATCCTAAAAAATTGAAGTAATGTAAACACAACAAAATCAAACTTTGATTTTACAATTTACTTTTCCTACATTTATAAAAAGTATTAATATCAAAATTATGGCAGAATATATAGGTTATCTCGCGTCTGTTTTTATTGTAGGTGGTTTTTTGTTGAAAAATCTCAGAGCAATCCGTTTCATTAATATGTTTGGATGTATCTGTTTTGTAATCTATGGGATTTTTCTAAACGATTACAGAGACTTAAACCAATGGCTTTTACCCGTAATTATTCCAAATGCAATTTTAGCCTTGGTTCAGGTATATTATTTGTCCAAAAAGAATGAATCTTAAAATTATGATACTTTAAAATAAAATTCTGATACGTTTTCCGCTTACGTTAATCGTAACTTTAAGCTGAAAATTGAATTTTATTACTATGTTAAAACTATATTCCAGATTAGCTGTCGTGCTCTTTTTAGTTACAAGCTGTGCTTCTAAAAAAGCAAAATTTGACGACTATGTTTTTAAAACCAAAAACGAAGAGATAAAATATCAAACTGCTTACGATAAATCCCTGAAGCTTTGGAATGTTCCATACACTGAGGAAAATATAAAAACCAGTTTCGGGACTGCGCATGTTATACTTGCAGGTCCAAAAAACGGAAAAGATTTGGTCTTACTGCACGGAATGGACGCCAGCTCAACAATGTGGTATCCTAATATCAAAACTTTAGCAAAAAATCATCGCATTTATGCAATCGATTTTATTATGGAACCTAATAAATCTAATCTAACAGCAAAGCCGCTTTCATCTGAAGAAATAGTGGTTTATTACAATGAAATTTTCGATCATTATAAATTAAAGAAATTCGACATCATTGGAGCTTCACGAGGCGGCTGGATTGCAACATTACTCGCGTCTCAAAAAAACAATTCTATTGATAAAATTGTTTTATTAAGTCCGGCACAAACTTTTAAATTCATCGATAAAGTTGGCAAAACAACCTCAGCGTTAATGCTGAAACTTTTTCCAAGTGAAAAGAAATTCGGAAAAACATTATCGACCTTTTCAACACATCCGGAAAACATAAGTCCGGTTTACAAAAGACAATTCTATCTGGCCAACAAATACGCAAAATCAAATTCGAGCATGTTCAAAATGCATCCGTTTTCAGACAAGGAACTACAGTCGATTCAAAATCCCGTTTTGGTTTTAATTGGCGATAAAGACGTTATAAATTCTGAAGAAAGCCTGGAACGTGCCCAAAAATATTTAGCAAAAAGCAAAACAAAAATTATAAAAGATGCCGGACATTTCCTGACCATCGATCAGCCAAAAATTACAAATGATGCCATCATTAATTTTTTAGAATCGAATTCAAACTTTGTATCTTTACAAAACTAAATTTTTCAGCCCATAAAAACATGAAATTCCAGGTAGCTTCAGAATACAGTCCAAAAGGAGATCAGCCGCAAGCCATTCAAAAACTGGCTCAGGGCGTAGTCGACGGAGATAAATATCAAACTTTATTAGGAGTTACAGGATCCGGAAAAACCTTTACTGTAGCCAATGTAATTCAGGAAGTTCAGCGACCTACTTTGGTTTTGGCCCATAATAAAACACTGGCAGCGCAATTGTATTCAGAGTTCAAGCAGTTTTTCCCTAATAACGCTGTTGAATATTTCGTTTCGTACTACGATTACTATCAGCCCGAAGCTTTTATGCCTGTAACGGGAGTTTTTATTGAGAAAGATTTATCTATCAATGAAGAACTTGAAAAGATGCGTTTAAGTACCACTTCTTCCCTTCTTTCGGGACGACGTGACGTTTTGGTTGTAGCATCTGTTTCGTGTTTGTATGGTATTGGAAATCCTGTTGAATTTCAAAAAAACGTAATTGAAATCAGCCGGGATCAGGTTATTTCAAGAACTAAATTATTACATAGTCTGGTGCAGAGTTTATACGCCAGAACCGAAGCCGATTTTAATCCGGGGACTTTTAGAATTAAAGGCGACACCGTAGAAGTATATCCGAGCTATGCAGATGATGCCTACCGGATTCATTTTTTTGGAGATGAAATTGAGGAAATTGAATCTTTTGACGCCAAAACATCTCAGGTAATTGAAAAGTTTAAAAGACTGACGATTTATCCGGCCAATATGTTTGTGACTTCTCCTGAAGTCCTGCAAGGAGCCATTTGGCAGATTCAGCAGGATTTAGTAAAGCAAGTCGATTATTTCAAAGAAATAGGAAAACATCTCGAAGCCAAACGTCTGGAAGAAAGAACCAATTTTGACTTAGAAATGATTCGGGAACTAGGCTACTGCTCCGGAATTGAGAATTACTCCCGCTACTTAGACGGGCGTGAAGCCGGAACAAGACCTTTCTGCCTGCTGGATTATTTCCCAAGTGATTATTTAATGGTAATCGACGAAAGCCACGTAACCGTTTCGCAGGTTCATGCAATGTACGGAGGTGACCGAAGCCGAAAAGAAAATCTGGTAGAATATGGTTTCCGGTTACCAGCTGCCATGGACAACCGACCTCTGAAATTTGAAGAGTTTGAAGCCATGCAGAATCAGATAATCTACGTTTCTGCAACCCCAGCCGATTACGAATTACAAAAATCGGATGGAATTTATGTCGAGCAGATTATTCGTCCAACCGGATTACTAGACCCAACTATAGAAGTACGCCCAAGTTTAAACCAGATTGATGATTTGATCGAGGAAATTCAGGTTCGATGCGAATTAGACGAAAGGGTTTTGGTTACAACATTAACCAAAAGAATGGCCGAAGAATTAGCCAAATATCTAACTAAAGTTAGTATTCGATGCCGTTATATCCATTCTGATATTGATACTTTAGAACGTATCGAAATCATGCAGGATTTACGAAAAGGACTTTTTGATGTTTTAATTGGAGTTAACTTACTTCGTGAAGGTTTAGATTTACCGGAAGTTTCTCTTGTCGCTATTTTGGATGCTGATAAGGAAGGCTTTTTAAGAAATCACCGTTCGTTAACCCAAACGATAGGACGTGCGGCCCGAAACCTAAATGGTAAAGCAATTATGTATGCCGATAAAATTACCGCCAGTATGCAGAAAACGATTGACGAAACCAACTACAGACGTACCAAACAGATTAATTTTAATGTTGAAAACAACATAACACCTCAGGCTTTAAACAAGAAAATCGAAAGTGTATTTACTAAAAATCCTTTGGTTGAATATGAATTAGGACATACTGTACCAACTGCAGCAGAGCCTGAAACAGCCTATATGTCGAAAGCTGATCTGGAAAAAATGATTCGTGAGAAACGCAAAACAATGGAAAAAGCAGCAAAAGAACTAGACTTTATGCAGGCTGCGAAACTTCGTGATGAAATTAAAAAACTACAGGAACAGCTGCCTTAAACAGATTATTTAAAAAGGATAAATAAGTTTTATTTTTAAGATTTTTTAATGAAATACTTCATTAGAAATCTTAAAATCAGTAGATTTATTAAAATTTTTAAATTCTGAAATGAAATATTATTTTCTCTTTTTTCTTTTTTTAATTTGTGGCACGCTTTCTCAGGCACAATCCAATACTAATGAGTTTTGGAATGAAGAAATAGAAAATTCTTCAGATATTATAAAACCTTACGTTCTTTCCACACATCCTCTTGGAATTTACATTTCCAGATTACATCATAATTTCAGCGTACGTTCTCCTGACAAATACTCCTTTTCATTTGAAGTTTCAAGCGGTAACGTCGTCCTGCCTTATGTCAAATCATATGAACTGACCGATCCTAACGATCGTGAAACATCTAAAAATTTAGTTTGGCATGTCCGCGAGTATGCTTTTGATTTAGATAAAGTCCCGGCAAAAACTAAAGAATTTACTGCCGATGGGGTCATTCGATCGTACCGATTGACTTTTACATTACCCCTAACAATTAATCATGAACTCAATTTCAGTCTCCGTTCAAATTCTCTTGACCGCGGCAAATATCCTTTTTCATTTTTTACTTCTGATGAATCTATCGAATGGTTTCACCGGAATATCGCAGGTGGGAAAGATCCTTTTTCGCGTTATCATTACGGAATAAATCAGGCAGGAATATCGTATAAAGATGAGAACGACAAGGTTTTGACAATGGATAATAATGATTTTATAATTCCGGGAATCGACATCAATTACAATTATTATCCAAAGTTAGAAATGAACAAAAAACATCGTATCTATCTTAATTTTGGAGCACAATTAGGCATAAACACTTCTCAGTACAATCCTGCTGCCGATATTGGTTTTTCATCCTCCATCCTCAAAAAAATGATTGTCAAAAATAAAAATATTCTAACTTTTGGAGCCAGCGCCGGAGCACTTCGGCAGCATTTTATAGAATATGGAGAAGGGGTAAATATCAGCAATCGCAATTTTTTGTACAGCTTTGAAGGGCAGATCGATTACAAAGTCCGATTAAGAAACAATAACCGAATCTCTTATGGCGTTAATTATAATTTTCAAAGCTCTTACAACAAGAAAAAAGATTTAAATTATATTATTTTAACCGGAGAAAGGATCAACACACACTGGCAGAAAACAATCTCGCATTTATACGAAGATTTAGAGGGATGGAGTTTTATATGCACCTACTCTACTAAACGATTCTCTTATTTTGTATATTTAAGAGAAGATTTAAATCTCGACAACGCACCTGATCTTCAAACCGGTATTGGGGTAAAAATGTCGATTAAAAAAAGTTAGTTTATGCTTTTAGTCAAAAATACAATCACACAGGCGTCCTCATGAAACTCATTTTAAGAGAATACAATCTTAAGCTAAAACATACTTTTAGAATTTCCAGAAAAACAATCGATTTTCAGCCGTCACTTATTGTCCAGTTATATGAAAACGGATTTTCAGGCTATGGCGAAGCAACTTCAAATCCGTATTACAACATTACGATCGAAATAATTCAGAATGATATTGAGAAAATCAGAGATATTATTGAACAAATTTCAAACGAAACTCCCGAAGAATTTTGGTCAAAAATAAGTCCGTTTTTAAAAGACAATCCTTTTGCATTGTGCGCACTTGACAATGCATACAACGATTTATATGCCCGCAAAAAAGGCAAAAAACTGTATGAATTATGGAATTACAACACCAGCCATAATCCGTTGACGAATTATACAATAGGAATTGACACTATCGAAAATATGGTGCTGAAAATGGAAGAACTTCCGTGGCCTATTTACAAAATCAAGCTTGGAACTCCTGATGATATTGCTATTATAAAAGAACTTAGAAAACATAGTAATGCAATTTTCAGAGTCGATGCCAATTGTGCCTGGACAGTTGAAGAAACTATAATGAACGCCAGAGAATTTAAAAACCTCAACGTCGAATTTATCGAACAGCCTTTAAAAGCAGCTGATTGGGAAGGCCAGCGAGAAGTTTATAAAAATTCTGTTCTGCCTATAATCGGCGACGAAAGCTGTATCAGCGAAGAAGATGTTGTAAAATGCCATCATTATTTTCACGGTGTAAACATTAAATTAATGAAATGCGGCGGTCTGACTCCCGGCCGAAGAATGATTGCCGAAGCAAAAAAACTCGGCTTAAAAACGATGGTAGGCTGTATGACCGAATCTTCTGTCGGTATTTCTGCAATTGCGCATTTACTTCCGGAACTGGATTATGTGGATATGGATGGCGCTTTGCTATTGGCCGAAGATATTGCAAGCGGAGTTAAAATTGTAAACGGAAAAACTTTTTATCCGGACAGAAACGGAAACGGTGTTATTTTATTCTGATATTTACTTTGAAAATAGTGTACCTTTGCAAAATAGAATAAGGAGTTGGAACCCGAAGGCTGAAAGCCGAACCGACGAAGTAAACAAAACATAAAAAATGACAAATAACGATATATTAAAAAAACTTCGCGTGGCATTAATGCTCCGTGACGACCAAATAGTCGAAATTTTAGAATTAGTAGATTTTAGAATTTCAAAATCAGAACTGAGCGCTTTTTTCAGAGCCGAAGATCATCCTAATTATGTACAATGCGGTGATCAGGTTTTAAGAAATTTTCTAAACGGATTGGTGATTCATTTAAGAGGAACCAAAGAAAATCCGAAAAACCCAAATGAGGTTTTAGCAAAACATAAAGCTGAAATTCCGAAAAAAGAAACTTCTAAAGAAAGAACTGAATTTAAAGCCGTACCTAAAGATTCTGAAAAGTACAGAGGCGACCAAAGCCCATCAAAATCAGGTTCATCAGCCGGAAAACCTAAAAAGAAAGCATTCCCAAAAGGAAATGGAAAACCATCTGTTGTAGAAAAAGTGGTTTTCAAAAACGGCAATAAGAAAAAATCTTAACTGGGCGGTTTACCCGCAAAGTTTTTTTTGCCACGAATTCACGAATTTTTATTTTTAAAAAATTGAAAATAATTCGTGAATTCGTGGCTATATTTTTTACACAGAATTTATTGTAGAGACGCACTGTTGTGCGCCTTACGTACCGTAACCACATCGCTAAACTTTGCGTAGACGCACTGCAGTGGGTCTCTACAATATACATTATTGGCTATAAAAACAAAAAACCATTCCTTTCGGAATGGTTTTTTCTATATAAATTGATTTCTTATTTTAATTAAGAAAGAGCAGCTTTAACTTGGTCAGCAGCTTCCTGGAATTGAACTGCAGATAAGATAGGCATACCAGAGTTGTCAATTAATTCTTTTGCAATTTCAGCATTTGTTCCTTGCAGACGAACGATAATTGGCACTTTAATAGCGTCTCCCATGTTTTTGTAAGCATCAACAACACCCTGAGCAACACGGTCACAACGAACGATTCCTCCAAAGATGTTAATTAAGATAGCTTTTACGTTTGGATCTTTTAAGATAATTCTAAAAGCTGTTTCAACACGCTTAGCATCAGCAGTTCCTCCTACGTCAAGGAAGTTAGCAGGCTCAAAACCAGCATATTTAATTAAATCCATAGTTGCCATTGCAAGACCTGCTCCGTTTACCATACATCCTACAGTACCATCAAGGTCAACATAGTTAAGACCAACTTCTTTAGCTTCAACTTCGATTGGATTCTCCTCACGGATATCTCTCATTTCAGCATATTTTGGTTGTCTGTATAAAGCGTTATCGTCGATATTTACTTTAGCATCTACAGCTAAGATTTTGTTATCAGAAGTTTTTAATACAGGGTTGATTTCAAACATAGAAGCATCAGAACCAATGTAAGCATTGTAAAGTGCATCGATGAATTTCACCATTTCTTTGAAAGCATTTCCGGAAAGTCCTAAGTTAAAAGCAATTCTTCTAGCCTGGAAACCTTGTAATCCTACAGAAGGATCAATTTCTTCAGTAAAAATTAAGTGCGGCGTGTGCTCAGCAACTTCTTCGATATCCATTCCACCTTCAGTAGAATACATAATCATGTTGCGTCCTGTACCTCTATTCAATAAAACAGAAACATAAAATTCAGAAGTTTCGCTTTCACCAGGATAGTAAACATCTTCAGCAACTAATACTTTGTTAACTTTTTTACCTTCAGCAGGAGTCTGAGGTGTAATTAACTGCATTCCGATGATTTGTTCTGCTAACTCTTCAACTTGTTGTAAGTTTTTTGCCAGCTTAACTCCACCACCTTTTCCACGACCACCTGCGTGAATTTGTGCTTTAATTACATGCCATCCTGTTCCGGTTTCGGCAGTTAATTGTTTTGCAGCGGCCACAGCTTCAACTGCATTATTAGCCACGATTCCGCGTTGTACGCGTACTCCGTAACTCGCTAAAATTTCTTTTCCTTGATATTCGTGTATGTTCATAATATAGAATTTGTCTGGTTCTGAATTTATTTCAGAATAAAAGTGCGACAAAAGTAGCAAAATTCAACTTAAAAGTAAAATCTTTTTTAATTTAATAATATATAAGGAGGGTGTTCGAAGACTATTTAAAGACAACGCAAAAAAAACATTAAACAATTGTATCGAAAATGTTAACACAAAATCCCTAAAACGTTTGATATTTAACAAAAACTTCACTGATACCAATACCTGCGAGACGATTTTTCCTAATATATTTTAGGAGGATTTGTATTTTTAGCAATTCGCAGCGGTTTATATGACAATATTATTAATTAAGAACCCTTTTTCTAATATTACAACAAAAATGAAAGCAAAAGCATAATTTCAATACATTATGTTTAACGAAATCTTTATTTTTGTAGAAAAAATATCAAGAATGAGAGTTAAAGAACAAGGGCTTTATCTGCCTGAATTTGAACACGACAATTGTGGTGCAGGATTTATTTGTAATTTGAATGGTATTAAGTCAAATGATATTATTCACAAAGCATTAGACATCTTAATTAAATTGGAACATCGTGGTGCCGTAAGTTCTGATGGAAGAACTGGTGACGGAGCCGGAATTTTATTCGACATTCCTCATGATTTTTTTAAGAAAGTTTGCGACTTTGAAATCCCTGAAGCGCGTGAGTATGCAGTAGGAATGGTTTTTTTACCAAAAAGCAAAAACCAGGTTTCTTTTTGTATTAATGCATTTGAAGCAACTATTAAAGATCAAAACTTAAAGATCTTAGGTTGGAGAGATGTGCCGGTTGAAGTTGAGAATCTGGGAGAGATAGCCGCAGAAAAAGAACCAACAGTTAAACAAGTTTTCGTTTCGAAAAACGGTCAGGATTTAACTGAAAATGAATTTAATGCAAAACTTTTTGCAGCTAGAAAAATTGCAGAACATGCCGTAAGAGGATCTAAAACTTCTGAAAGCCATATGTTTTATTTTACTAGTTTATCGACAACTACTATAATATATAAAGGTCTATTGATGCCGGAAGACATCAGCCGTTATTATGTTGATTTGAAAGATCCGGACCTGGTAACTCGTCTAGCACTTGTACACCAGCGTTTCTCTACCAATACATTCCCTTCCTGGGACTTAGCTCAGCCATTTAGATACATGTGTCATAATGGTGAGATTAACACACTTCGTGGAAACGTAAGCCGTATGCGTGCTCGTGAAGAGCTTATGCAGAGCAAAGTTTTTGGCGATGATATCAAAAAATTATTCCCAATTATCTTAGAAGGAAAATCAGATTCTGCTTCTATGGATATGGTGGTTGAACTTTTATTAATGACAGGCCGTTCTCTTCCAGAGGCAATGATGATGGTGGTTCCTGAAGCTTGGGAAAAACACCAAACAATGTCTCCGGAAAAAAGAGCATTCTATGAATACAATGCTTGTATCATGGAGCCTTGGGATGGTCCTGCTTCTATTCCGTTTACAGATGGTAACGTAATTGGTGCTTTACTTGATAGAAATGGTTTACGTCCTTCTCGTTATACTTTAACGCATAGCGGATTCGTAATTATGTCATCCGAAATTGGTGTATTAGATATCGATCCTGAAGATGTTATTCAACACGGTCGTTTAGAGCCAGGAAAAATGTTCCTGGTTGATATGAACGAAGGCCGTATCATCGAAGATGAGGAAGTTAAGAAAGCGATAGTTACAAAACGTCCGTACCAGCAATGGGTTGACGAAAACTTATTGCCGCTTGCAAAAGTTCCTTACACAAACAACCCTACTCCTGTTGAAAAATTAGATTTCTTAACAAGACAGCGTTTGTTTGGTTACACAATTGAAGATTTAAAAACAATCATCAACCCGATGGGAAGCGACGGAGCTGAAGCAATCAGTTCTATGGGTAACGATACGCCTTTGGCAGTATTATCAGATCAGCCGCAATTGTTGTACAACTACTTCAAACAATTGTTTGCTCAGGTTACTAACCCGCCGTTGGATGGTATTCGTGAAGAAATTATTACCGATATCAGTTTAGCAATTGGAGGAGATTTCAATATTTTCGAAATCGAATCGAAACAATGTAAAAAATTAAAAATCCAAAATCCGGTTATTTCTAATGAGGATTTGGATAAAATCAGAAATATCGATCACGCAGATTTCAAATCAGCTACAATTTCTACTTTATATAAAATAGAAAAAGGAGTTAACGGTTTAGAGCGTGCTCTTGAAAAATGTGTTCAGGCAACTTATAAAGCAGTTGAAGAAGGATGCAATATCATTATCTTATCAGATAGAGGCGTTAGCGAAGAATTAGCTCCAATCCCAATGTTATTGGCTTGTTCTTACATCCACCACTCTTTGAACATTTTACAGGTTCGTTCTAAATTCGGAATCATTATCGAATCTGCTGAACCACGCGAACCGCATCATTTTGCTTTATTGTTCGGATATGGTGCAAGTGCGATCAATCCTTACATGGTAAACGAAATCATTCACGATCAGGTCGAAAAAGGTTTCATTACAAAAGTAAAAGCAGATTACGCTGTTGTAAACTACAACAAAGCAATCGCAAAAGGGATCGTAAAAATCATGAACAAAATTGGTATCTCTACTTTACATTCGTACAGAGCGGCTCAAATTTTCGAGATTTTAGGATTAAACAAAACATTTACGTCTAAATATTTCCCTTACACACCTTCTAGAATCGAAGGAATTGGTTTAATGGAAGTGGAAAAAGAAGTGAAAAAACGTTTCCAAAAAGCTTTCCCAAATTCAAAAATTGCAAACTTGCTTTCTCTTGAAATTGGAGGTATTTACAGATGGAGACGTGGTGGTGAAAAACACATGTTTAACCCAACTACGATTTCTAAATTACAGCAGGCAGTTCGTTTAAACAGCCCGGAAAGCTATAAAGAATATGCTAATGCTGTAAACGAGCAAAGCTCAAACTTAATGACTATTAGAGGTTTATTTGAATTCAACAATTTAGATCCTATTTCTATTGATGAAGTAGAGCCTTGGACAGAAATCGTTAAGAAATTCAAAACTGGAGCAATGTCTTACGGATCTATCTCTAGAGAAGCGCATGAGAACTTAGCGATTGCAATGAACAGAATTGGCGGAAAAAGTAACTCTGGAGAAGGTGGAGAAGATCCAAAACGTTTCCAGAAAGAAATTAACGGAGATTCCAGAAACTCTGCAATCAAACAAGTTGCTTCAGGACGTTTTGGTGTTTCGATCAACTATTTGACAAACGCTAAAGAAATCCAAATCAAAATGGCTCAGGGAGCAAAACCTGGAGAAGGCGGGCAGTTACCTGGAGAAAAAGTAGTGCCTTGGATTGCTGAAACCAGAAACTCTACTCCTTATGTAGGTTTGATTTCGCCTCCGCCTCACCACGATATCTACTCTATTGAGGATTTATCTCAGTTGATTTATGATTTGAAAAATGCAAACCGTGAAGCTCGTATCAACGTAAAACTAGTTTCTGAAGTTGGTGTTGGAACAATTGCTGCCGGTGTTGCAAAAGCAAAAGCTGACGTGATCTTGATCTCTGGTTATGATGGAGGAACAGGTGCTGCACCATTAACTTCATTACAACACACAGGTATTCCATGGGAACTTGGTTTAGCTGAAGCACAACAAACACTTATCTTGAATGACTTAAGAAGCCGTGTAGTTTTAGAATGTGACGGACAGTTGAAAACAGGACGTGATGTGGCTATCGCCGCTTTATTAGGTGCTGAAGAATTCGGATTTGCTACTGCTCCGCTTGTAGCTTCTGGATGCATCATGATGAGAGCTTGTCACTTAAATACTTGTCCGGTTGGTATTGCAACTCAGGATCCAGAATTGAGAAAAAATTTCAAAGGAACTCCAGAGCACGTAATCAACTTCATGTATTTTATTGCTGAAGAGTTAAGAGAAATCATGGCTCAGTTAGGTTTCAGAACTTTAAAAGAAATGGTAGGTCAGTCTCAAAAATTAAACGTAGACAAAGCTATCAAACATTATAAAGCTAATGGTTTAGACTTATCGACTATTCTATACAAACCGGAAAAAGCGAAAACGGTTCCAAATCATAATACAACAACTCAAGATCACGCTCTTGAAAATGTATTGGATTTCGACATCATCAAAGAAGCTATTCCATCTATTTATAGAAAAGAGAAAACGAGAGTTACTTTCAAAATCAAAAATACAGACCGTTCTGTAGGTGCGATTTTGAGTAACGAAATCTCAAAAATTTATGGCGCACAAGGATTACCTGCTGACACTATTTTAGTTGATTTTGAAGGTTCTGCCGGACAAAGTTTTGGTGCATTTGCAACAAACGGATTGTCATTTAAAATTCACGGAAACTGTAATGATTACTTAGGAAAAGGTCTTTCTGGAGGAAAACTAATTGTAAAAGTACCTCCTACTGCGACTTTTAAACCTGAAGACAACATCATTATCGGGAACGTTGCCCTTTACGGAGCTATTACCGGAGAGGCTTATATTAATGGTATCGCAGGAGAGCGTTTCTGTGTGAGAAACTCTGGAGCAACAGCAGTTGTAGAAGGAATTGGAGATCACGGATGCGAGTACATGACAGGTGGTACAGTTGTAGTTTTAGGAAAAACTGGAAGAAACTTCGCTGCCGGTATGAGCGGTGGTGTAGCTTACATTTACGATCCGAAAAAGAAATTCGATTCGACAGTTTGTAACATGGAAATGGTTGCATTCGATCCGTTGGAAGAAGAGGACGTTACTAAACTAAGAAAACTGATCAAAAACCATTCATTGTACACAAGCAGTCCATTAGCTAAGAGAATTTTAGCAGACTGGGAAAATGAACAACAGCACTTCGTAAAAGTAATGCCGACTGATTACAAAAAAGCATTAAAACGAATTGCAGAAGAAAAACAAATAGAAGAATTAATAGCTAATTAAAAAAGGTTCTGAGGTGCTAAGGTTCAAAGGTACTAAGGTTTGAGTTTCAACTCACTTCTTACATCTTTCCTCTCACATCTCACAACTAAATCTAATTAAAATGTCATGGGTAAAATAGGCGGATTTAAAGAATATAATAGAGCCGACGAAAGTAATTTAGCAGTTGCAGAACGTGTTTCAAACTACAACGAATTTACTATTCCGGTACCAAAAGATAAATTAAAAGAACAAGGATCAAGATGTATGGACTGTGGTATTCCTTTTTGCCACAGCGGATGTCCGTTAGGAAATTTAATTCCTGACTTCAACGACATGGTACATCAGGAAGAATGGCAGAGTGCATTAGAAATTTTGCAATCTACTAACAACTTCCCAGAATTTACAGGTCGTTTATGTCCTGCTCCATGTGAGAAATCATGTGTATTAGGAATCATCAAAGATCCAGTTTCTATCGAAAACATCGAGAAAAGCATCGTAGAAAGAGGTTTTGCTGAAGGATGGATTAAACCACAAGCGCCAAAAACTAGAACAGGAAAAACTGTAGCTGTAATTGGTTCAGGTCCTGCTGGTCTTGCTGCTGCTCAACAATTAAACAGAGCTGGTCACACGGTTACTGTTTTTGAAAGAGACAACGCAATTGGAGGTTTATTACGTTACGGAATTCCAAATTTCAAATTAGAAAAAGGAATTATCGACCGTCGTGTAGCGATTCTTGAAGCAGAAGGAATCACTTTCAAAACAAATGTAAATGTTGGTGTAAACTTCAGCGTTGAAGAATTAAACCAATTCGATTCTATCGTTTTATGCGGAGGAGCAACTGAAAGAAGAAGCTTGCCAACTAAAGGAATCGAAAGCAAAGGCGTTGTTCAAGCAATGGATTTCTTGACTCAACAAACTAAAGTTTTATACGGAGAATCTATTCCAGACCAAGTTAAAGCAACTGGTAAAGATGTAATCGTTATTGGTGGTGGAGATACAGGTTCTGACTGTATTGGAACTTCTAACAGACACGGAGCTAAATCGGTAACTAACTTTGAGATTTTACCAAAACCTCCAGTTGGAAGAAGCGAAACAACTCCTTGGCCTTTCTGGCCATTACAGTTAAAAACATCTTCTTCTCACGAAGAAGGTTGTGACAGAAACTGGTTAATCAATACTAAAGAATTCATCTCTAACGAAAAAGGGGAATTAACAGGATTGAAAACGGTTGAAGTACAATGGAAAATGACTCCGGGACAAAGACCAGAACTAATCGAAAAAGAAGGTTCTGAAAAAATCTGGCCTTGCGACTTAGCATTATTAGCTCTTGGATTTACAGGTCCGGAGAAAACATTAAGCGAGCAATTAGGCATCGAAACTGATATGAGAAGCAACTATAAAGCGCACAACTATCAGACAAACGTTCCTCACATTTTCACTGCCGGTGATATGAGAAGAGGACAATCATTAATTGTATGGGCTATTTCAGAAGGTCGCGAAGCAGCAAGAGAAGTAGATTTATTCCTAATGGGATCTACCAACTTGCCTACTAAAGGAAAAGGAGATCTTCCTAGCCTATAAGAACTATAAAAAACACAACACATACTATTCGACAAACCCTTGAATTTGCATTCAGGGGTTTTGTTTTTTATGTTTACCACAACCCGAGCGTAGCGAACAGGCGAAGCAATTGCGCAAATTTTTACTAATTTTATTTTTCAGTAGCATTCATAATTAGTGCAATTCGTGAAATTCGTGGCGAAAAAAACTTTGTACCTTTGAGCCTCTGCCCCTTTGTACCTAATAATAGTTATAAAACTCCAAAAACAACAACTTTTTGTTTAAAATAAAACAATTTGTTATAATTTGTTATTTTTCTGTATTTTATTTGTTGATACACAAAAGAGTAATAACTTTGCTTAAAATAATTTTAAAAATGCAAGCAAAAGATTTACTGCAGTTAGCAGACCAATTTGGAAGTCCATTGTATGTTTACGATGCTGAAAAAATCCAATCTCAGTACAACAGATTAACTAAAGCTTTCTCTAAGGTAGAAAACTTAAGAGTTAATTACGCCATGAAGGCATTGTCAAACGTTGCGATTCTACAGTTATTAAAGAACATGGGGTCTGGCTTAGATACTGTATCAATTCAGGAAGTTCAGTTAGGACTTCACGCTGGCTATGAACCCGAAAGAATTTTCTTTACACCAAACGGAGTTTCTCTTGAAGAAATCGAAGAAGTTGCCGCAATGGGTGTACAAATCAATATCGACAATTTATCAATTCTGGAGCAATTCGGAACAAAACATCCTCATATTCCAGTATGTATTCGTATCAATCCGCACGTAATGGCGGGTGGAAATGCAAATATTTCTGTTGGACATATCGATAGTAAATTCGGAATCTCTGTTCACCAAATTCCGCATATCTTACGAATTGTAGAGAACACAAAAATGAGCATTGTGGGTATTCACATGCACACAGGGTCTGATATTTTAGATATCGAAGTATTCTTGTATGCTGCTGAAATCCTTTTTGATACAGCGAAACACTTTAAAGATTTACAATTCTTAGATTTCGGAAGCGGATTCAAAGTGCCTTACAAAAAAGACGATATCGAAACAGACATCGAAGAATTAGGTAAAAAATTATCTAAAAGATTCAACGCTTTCTGTTCAGAATACGGAAGAGATTTAACATTGATTTTCGAACCAGGAAAATTCCTGGTGAGCGAAGCAGGTCATTTCTTAGTAAAAGTAAACGTAGTAAAACAAACAACATCTACAGTATTTGCTGGAGTTGATAGTGGTTTCAACCACTTAATTCGTCCAATGTTATACGGATCTTCACACCACATTGAAAATATCTCAAACCCAAAAGGAAAAGAGCGTTTTTACTCTGTTGTAGGATACATTTGCGAAACAGATACTTTTGCAAACAACCGCAGAATTCAGGAAATTACCGAAGGTGACATTTTAGCTTTCAAAAATGCCGGAGCATACTGTTTCTCAATGTCTTCGAACTACAACTCAAGATACAAACCAGCCGAAGTTCTTTGGATGAACGGACAAGGAATCTTGATACGTCAAGCCGAAACATTCGAAGATTTACTTAAAAATCAAATTCCGTTGCCAGAAGAAATTGCTGCAACAGTTTAAAAATAAAAAAAAAGAGAATATCTACGAAGTCCCGTTTCTTAGTTGAGGCGGGATTTTTTTATTGTAGATTTCTGATTTTAGATTTTAGATTGTTTACTACGCTTTACCAGGCCGAGCGATCACAAAACTTCGGGAGAAGCCCACAAAAAGTAACCACAAAGTTTGTCATTTCGACGTAAGGAGAAATCTCAGCGAGTAGTTCCTCAACGAGAATCCAATCTTTGTAGAGTTTCTTACAAACCTTTCTCCTTCTTAGAAATGATACGTTTTTATATTATTACTTAACTATGAAGAATAAAAAAAACTATTTTTATCCTTCATAGTTATCTAACTTTAACCATATATGATTAAAAATTTAAAAAACTTTCGTAAAGACCTCTATTTGCTATTTTCTATAAGTATAAGTATTATTATATTTATGGAATCTTACTTAATTGATATTCCAGAAATAATCAATGGAGGTTACGTTATAGGTCTGATAATTTTAAAAATATGTTACTCTATAATGGCATCTATTATTTTTTACTTTTTCGCAGTTCATTTAAAAGAGAATAAAAAAAGAAGTCATATTTCACCTCTATTAATCTCTCATTTAGAAAAACTTAAATCATTAAAGGAGGTATGGCTTTCTGAATTATACTTCATCGCATCTGTATCAAATAGAGAACAAATTAACTGGCCTAGTGAAACCGGAATAATTAAAGATTATTATCCATCAATTTCAGAAATTGAACTTTTAGCAAAATGTACTCCTTTAAATAGTACTAGAGCCAATGAAAAAAACTGGATCGAACGCACAAATAGACTTAAAAATGAAATCCAACCAATATGTGAAGAAATTCTCAAACTTGATAGTAATTTGAAAGCAAATGAAATATTATTAATCGGTCAATTAAAAGTATGTGATTTATTTTCTAAAATTTCTCTGCACAAATTAAATTTAGATTCGGGAACTATTATAGCGAATGATAATCTTCTTTTTATTGAACCTGAAATACAAAACTTTCTAAATTTATTCGAAAAAATCGAGAAAGAATTAACAGCTTAAAATTATAAATATAATTCATTGCTTGCAAGAGCGATACCCGATAGCACAGATTCGTAATCCACGCTATCAATTCTAAGAAAGTTAAGCTTCGTACTTATTTACATAAGAAAAAACGTATTTTTGTTTTATTCAAAATAGTAACTTACTAAAAACCCATGTTTTTCACCAACCTCTATTTTTTCAGAAAAAAATAAATACCTTTGAAATATGAGCACAACAACAAAACCAAGACATATCGGTAGAAATATCAGCCGAATTAGAGAACTTAAAGGTATGAAGCAGGATGCATTGGCGTATGAAATTGGCTTAAGCCAACAGACTATTTCCAGCATTGAAGGAAGCGAAACTGTTGATAAAGAAAAACTTGAAAAAATTGCACAAGTACTTGGAGTAACTGTAGAAGCGATTGAAAATTTTTCAGAGGAAAATATTTTTAATTATTTTAATACATTTCATGAAAGTCATGGGAACTTCTTTGGAGGAAATAATAATTCTTGCACTTTCAACCCACTTGATAAAGTTGTTGAACTTTACGAACGTTTGGTTCAGGCTGAAAAAGACAAAAATGAATATTTAGAGAAATTATTAAACGGAAAATAATTTCCTCAATAATAAAATTCTGCAAAAGCACAAATATCTTATGATTTTGTGCTTTTTTTGTAAAACCAAATCTAATATGTAATAATTCCCAAAACAAATGAAATTTACAATTACCCTATCAACTCTGCTCCTACTATTTACAACCAATTTGTTCAGTCAAACCATTGCTGATTTAAAACTAAAGCCAAAAGAAATCCCTAAAGGCGGTTATATGGTAAGCGACGGTAATGTTTGTATTACGCCTCAAGCCTGCACTTTTTATAATGATATCGAAACCTACAGTAATATTGTGGGAACGGTAAAAAGTAAAGCCATTCAGAGTTTTAAAAGTAAAGCAGACCGCGGCTCTATTATGTATTTTGAATTTGATCATGTTTTTAAAGGCGACCGCTTCCTTCAGGGATTACTTTGGGGAAAAGAAGGCCAGCCAACAGATGAACATCCGGAAGAATATATTGCAAAAGGAAGATTCCTGGTTATTTGGAGTCTGCATGCAGACAGTCCTCTAAAAGAAAAATCTGAAACTAAAGTCGAAGCAATTTTACAATAAAGAATTAAACATGAAAAAACACAAATTCTCTAAAATTGTTCTTTTATTTTTTACCCTGCTCTTGTTGACAAACTGCGAAAAAACAGCAGATTGTATTCTTGGAAGAAGCCCAAATCTAATTGCCAAAGAATTAAGAAATGGTGCTGTGTCTACAGATTATAATGAGAATATCGCTTTTGAAATAAAAAATGAAAACGTCAGCAATTATATGATCTCCTCGCTTTCAATCGATGGACTTCCTAAGGGTATAAATTACGGCGTTATCGATAATAGAATAATAAACTTAAAAGGAGTTCCTGTTGCTTCGGGCACCTACGAATTTAAGGTTACAATAACAGTCGAGCCAATTGATTATGATGAGGAAATAGGTGATAATTTATGTGGAGACACCACAACCCGATCATACAAAATAAAAATAAACTAAAAACCAATGCTCTGCAAAGTCTTCCCGGCGCTGCAGAGCATTCAACTTTTAATGGTATATTCGTTATTAAAAACTCCATCTTAAATAGTACAAAATGAAACCTCAAATACGCTTCCTGTTCTATTCAATTCTTTTCTTTTTATATCTCACTTCAACACATTTTTTACTTTCGCTGGGCGAAATCTTAAAAACAGATCCTTACATAACTCTGGGCTGTGGTTTTGGGGTTCTAAATCTTATTTACGCCTTTTTAGGTTTAAAATGGAAGCCTCTTTTAAATATAATCTTTTCAGCCGGAATTGCTGCTTTAGCCCTGTTTCTGGCTTTACAATTTACAAATCTGCATTTATTTATAGATTATGATCCGTATCAGGTTAAAACTGCCATTTTTGCTAATGCGGTTTTCTCGATTATTTTCTGGGAAATTGTGTATCAGGTAAAAATTAGAAAGCAATAATATCAATTACCTTCAGTTTTAGCTAAAGGTTAAAAAATTAGTCCGGAATGGGCTTTAGCCAAATCAATAAATTTTGGCTAAAGCCTTTTTCTTTTTTACTTCATGCTGACCTCCAGTTAAAGCTTGAGACAATTCATTTTGACTTTATAGAATTTTAAAATCTCAAATATGAAAATTGATTACAAATACTTACAAAATAATTCATTAGTTTTACTCTAAGCATTTAAGAATCAAAACCATGAAACGACAACCATCCATCGACATAGTCCGGGGCATCGTAATGATTATTATGGCATTGGATCATGTTCGGGATTTGATGCATGTCGATTCTATCACTCAAAGTCCAACCGATTTAACAACTACTGCTCCTTTGTTGTTTTTTACGCGCTGGATTACACATTTATGTGCGCCTATTTTTGTTTTTCTGGCCGGAACTTCGGTATATCTTTCACTGCAAAGCAAGAATAATGTATCCGAAAAAAGATCGCATTTAATAAAAAGAGGTCTGTTTCTAATCGTGCTCGAATTTACAATTATCAATTTGGGGCTCTTTTTTGATATTGGTTTTCACACCCTTTTATTTGAGGTCATAGCCGCAATAGGTTTCGGGTTTGTTGTTTTGGGATTACTTCTTAACATACGTTCTCAAACTCTTGGAATTATCGGCTTGGTAATCATCTTCTGCCACAATCTTTTACCTCTCATTCCTTTTGCCGAAAATTCGGTTTTAAAAGTGATTTTATCGCCATTTTTTAGTCCGGCAGCAATTCCGTTTTCCGGAAGAGTATTTGTAATGGGATATCCGCCAATTCCGTGGCTTGGCATCATGCTTACCGGTTTTGCCGCGGGAAGGTTCTTTGAATTCGATTCAGAAAAAAGAAAAAGAATATTTATCAAAATGGGGCTAAGTTCCTTAGTTCTTTTTGTCATCATCCGATTTATTAATATTTACGGTGATCCTGCTTTGTGGACTTCGCAGAAAGATTCGGTTTTTACATTTTTATCATTTATAAATGTTACCAAATATCCGCCTTCGCTCCTCTTTTGTCTCGTAACTTTAGGAATAATGTTTTTACTGCTTTCCATTGCAGAACAATTCCAAAGCCAAATCAAAAAAGTAACTTTAGTTTACGGCAGAGTTCCTTTGTTTTATTTCGTTGTACACTTTTATGTCATTCATATTTTAACACTTATTCTGCTTTTTGCACAAGGTTTCAGCTGGTCACAATTCGAATTTGCATCTGGAACTTTTGGAAGACCAAAAGGCTTAGAAAGCGGCCTGCCTCTTTGGTCAATTTATTTAATATGGATTTTTGTTGTGGCTTTACTTTACAAACCTTCGGCATGGTTTGGAAAATATAAAGCCCAAAAACAGCATTGGTGGCTGCGATACATTTAATTTACAAAAAAGACAATTAATAAAATATACTGTTACATTAATAATCCCCAAAAATATTTAAAAAATGACCTCCACAGAAGCCCCAATGAATGATGCAGAAGTTAAAATCGTAAAACATAAAAATATCAAATCAGTACTTTTTTTGTTTGGGTTTGCTGCTATTACCTCCTTTTTACTATGGCTTTCAATTACTGATGAATTCTCGCTGTTCCTTATTGTATTTACAATCGCTTTTGTAATTATTACCATAGCACTTTTTATAGATGTGGTCACAAAATTCAACATAGCACAAAAAGATATTCAGCAGCAGATTAAAGTGATTGATCAATTTACAGTAATCAAAAAACACCAAAGTAAAAACAGCGGCAACAGTTACTCCTATTATATTGATTTTAATTCGGAAGATATTAAAAGTTATGAGATCAAAAAAAAAGCCTTTGATGCTATAAATACCCACGATACAGTCGAAATCGAATATACCAAATATGCTTTCTGGATACTTAAAATCGAACATAATGGCATTAATATCGAAAATAAGTTCACAAATCAATAAATTGATGTGATTTGGTAAGTAATTATCTATATTTACGTTCTTAAAATTTTTATCAGCCAAAATCATTATTATGAAAACTAAAATTCTACTTGCGTTATCTGTAATTGCTATTTCGTGTAAAAAAGAAACAAAAACAGAAATCGAAACTTTGCAGGTCACAACAAAAGATACTGTTAAGGTTTCAGTAAAAGAAGAACCAAAAACCCAGGAAACAGATACTATTACCATTTCAACAAAACACAAAACCAACAAAATTTTATGTGATCTTGACGGAGATCAGTTAGACGAAACTGTAGAAATTGCAAGAAGCACAAAAAACCAGAAAAGCGGTTTAAAAATTACATACGGAAACGGAAAAAGAACTGATTATCTCGGTTTTGGAAATGATATCCTGCAGCAGGGATTTGATGAAATTGACTGGGCAGGCATTTTTGAAAAAGCACCAAAAAACGAAATTTACTTTAATAATGTAAACGAAGACGGCGAAATTATTGGTGAAGAAGATATAAAAGAAGAAGACAAAATAAAACTTCCAAATGATGGAATCTTTATTCACGCCGAAGAAAGCTGCGGGGGCGGTATTATTTACCTGAAAGACGGAAAATACAACTGGATTCAGCAGGAATAAAATTGAAATAATGAACTTCTAAATTATTCTGAATATGAAAAGTACAGTAGAAATTGCAAGTCGTTTTAGAGAAATTATCCTTAACGGAACCTGGGTCGCCAACACCAATTACAAACTCCAGCTCGAAAATCTGGATTGGAAAACGGCCGTTACTCCTATTCAAAACTTAAACACAATTGCAGTTCTCGCGCAGCATATTCATTATTACATTAACGGACTTAATCTGGTTTTTAAAGGCGGTCCGCTTGATATAAAAGACAAATTCAGTTTCGACTTCCTTCCTATTCAATCCCAGGATGAATGGGAAAATTTCCTGACTAAATTCTGGAATGATTCTGAAGAATTTGCTTCACTCATTGAACAAATGCCCGATGAAAAACTAAATGAATCTTTCGTTGACGAAAAATACGGTACTTACAGAAGAAATATCGACTGTATGATCGAACACAGTTATTATCATTTAGGACAAATTGTGCTGCTTAAAAAATTACTTTCCCATTAAATTTATATACGCCTTTCATGAAAAAAATTTCAATACTATTATTGGTTATTACTCTTTTTGCAAGCTGTAAAGACGACAAAAAAGAAGAAATAAAAACCACTGCCCAAACCGAACAAACTTCAAATGATGAACCATTTGTTTTAAAGGTTGAAAAAATCGATTCGACACAATTTCCTAAATCTATAAAATACGAAGGTTTTGTAAAAAATGCCCTTAAGTGGAAAGACAAAGCCGGTGATCATATTGTAATTATTACTGAAACGGGTTATCATATTAACAAGAAATTCGCTCATGAGTCTGATGGTTCAGATGCTGAATTGTTTGCTTATCACTACATTATTTCCGGAAATGAAGCAAAACAAAGCTGGAAGGTTTACGATTATGTTTCGGACTGTCCGGTAGATATTATTGCTTCGTTTGTTAAAAACACCCTTCAGGTCACTGATAATAACAACAACGGAATCGCCGAAATCTGGCTGATGTACAAAACCGCCTGTCATGGCGATGTGAGCCCATCTGAGATGAAAATTATTATGTACGAAGGGAGCACCAAATATGCTATGCGCGGGGAAAATAAGGTCGCTGTGGGGATTGGCGATAATGGCACAGAACAATACATAGGCGGTGAATTTAAGTTTGATGAAAACTTTAAAAAAGGACCAAAAGTATTTAAAGAGTTTGCCCAAAAATTATGGGATGATAATGTAATTGAAAAATGGGAAGATTAAAAGATTTTCTTCTCTAGTCTGTTTTTCATTTCTTATAAAAAACAAACTTCTAATCCAGCCCCGATAGAGCCGGTATCCTTTTGTGGTCCCAATATCGGGGACCATAAAAGATAAAGGCAAAAGCGGGACTAAAGGTGTTTTGAAAACGTCTCGCCTGCTGCATAATAATTTTAAAAAAGGCATAGTTGTTGAAAGTTAAAAAGGATATATTTACACCTTCAAAAAGTGACTACTATGCAAAAAACTACTTTACTATTTTCTATACTTTTTTTGGTCCTTTCGTCATGCGGCGTAAAGACCACACAGTCACTTTTAAATGATGGTGATTACGACGGTGCTATTAACCGCGCGGTCGAAGCTTTGCGAACAAAAAAAGATTCTAAAGGAAAACAAGATTATGTATATCTGCTTGAAGAAGCATTTGCAAAAGCAAAGGACAGGGATTTACGCAGTCTTGAACTGATGATTAAAGAAGCCAATCCGGCTAATGCTGAACGTGTTTATAATACGTATTTACAACTGAATAACCGTCAGGAAAAAATTAGTCCTTTACTGCCTCTGCCTTTATTAAAACTGGGAAAAAATGCCTCGTTTCCGTTTGATAATTATTCGGACAGAATTGTGAGCAGTAAAATAGCACTTACCAAATATTTATATGAGAATGCTTCTGCCTTAATGAAATCAAAAAACAAAATGGATTTCAGAAAAGCCTATGATGATTTTGCTTATTTGGCAAGTCTTAGTCCGAATTATAAAAACACCCAAAAACTGATGGATGAAGCACAGTTTAAAGGAACTGACTTTGTTGATGTATACGCCAAAAACGAAACCGAAACGGTGATTCCTAAAGTTTTGCAGGACGATTTACTGGACTTTAAAACCTACGGATTAGATGATAAATGGACCGTATATCATAACGTAAAACAAAAAAATGTTTCCTACGATTACAGCCTGATTATCAGTTTCAGACAAATTCTGATTTCGCCTGAGCAGATAAAGGAGAAAGAATTTATAAAAGAAAAACAGGTGAAAGACGGTGTAAAAACACTTCTTGACAGTCGCGGAAGACCTGTAAAAGACAGTCTGGGTAAAGAAATTAAGGTTGATAATTATAAATTGCTTCGCGCTAATGTATACGAATACAGACAGTTTAAATCATGTCAGGTAACGGCTAAAGTAGATTATGTAGATTTGAAAACGAATCAGTTAGTGCAGACTTTCCCGGTTAGCAGCGAGTTTGTTTTTGAGAATATTTATTCGACTTACAAAGGAAACAGAGGTGCCTGCGATGATAATTATCTGGGGTATTTTGACAAACGTGCCGTTCCTTTCCCGAACAATGAACAAATGGTTTTTGATACGGGAGAAGATTTAAAAGCGAAGCTGAAAGATATTATTGTCCGAAATAAATTCAGATAAAACACAAACAATCAAACACTTAAAAACATAATTTAATATTTGAAAGACGCATTCAAAAAATGCGTCTTTTTTTATTTATTTAACTCACTATCAAAAAAATATAGAATTATTTATTGCGCAACCAAAAAGTTGCGTATATTTGCAACTGATTAGTTGCTTATTATTTTTACTTAAAATGAAACGAGATATTTTTCAGGCCATTGCCGATCCGACCCGAAGAGCCATTCTGGTATTGGTTTCTTCAACTGCATTGACACCAAATGCTATTGCAGAAGAATTTGACACCACCAGACAGGCGGTTTCTAAACACATCAAAATATTAAATGAATGTGATTTACTGGAAGAAAAAAAAGTGGGCAGAGAAATTTATTATCAGCTAAAAATCGATAAAATGAAAGAAATAGATCACTGGCTCGAACAATTTAAGAAAATATGGGAAAGCCGATTTAGTCAATTAGATAAAGTATTATTGAATTTAAAATCTAAAGAAAATGAAATCTAATCTATTAATGAATTTTTCCATAGATAAGGAAAATAAAACCGTGAATGTAAAACGCGAATTTAACGCCTCATTGTCGAATGTCTGGTCTGCCTGGACCGAAGCCGAAATTCTGGATCTGTGGTGGGCGCCGGCTCCTATGAAATCCAAAACCAAAAGTATGGAATTTAAAGAAGGAGGCAGAAGATTATACGCCATGATTGCTCCTGACGGTGTTGAGCGTTGGAGTACTTTTGATTATTCTTCGATTTCTCCTAAAACAAATTTCAAATACGCTGCTACTTTTTGTGATGCCGATGGAAATCCAAATTCTGAATTTGGAAGTTCTTACTGGGACATTTCTTTCTCTGAGCAGGGAGACTCAACTTTTGTCGACATCGTTATTAGAAGAGACAGTCTGGAAGAATTGGAAAAGATCGTCGAAATGGGTTTCAAACAAGGATTTACCGCTGCTATGGAAAGTTTGGATAAAATTTTTGAAACAAGAAAGTAAAACACACGTTATTAAACAATTAAAAAAAATATTAACGACTAAAAAATCTAAAGAAAATGAAATCAAATTTGTTAATGAATTTTACTGTAGACAAAGAAAATAATACTGTAAATGTAAAACGTGAATTCAGCGCGCCATTATCGAACGTTTGGTCTGCATGGACAGAAACTGAAATTCTCGACCAATGGTGGGCGCCGGCTCCGTGGAAATCAAGAACTAAAAGCATGGAATTTAAAGAGGGCGGCAGAAGACTTTATGCTATGGTTGGACCAGAAGGCGAAGAACACTGGGCACTTGCCGATTATACTTCGATAAGTCCGAAAACAAATTTTAAATGGCTCGATGCTTTCTGCGACAGCGAAGGAAATTTAAACGAGGATTTTCCTCGTTCTGACTGGGATGTAACTTTTTCAGAAAAAGACAATTCTACTTTTGTTGATGTAATCATCAAACATGAAAAACTTTCTGATCTCGAAATGATTATCGAAATGGGCTTTAAAGAAGGCTTTACAATCGCAATGGAAGGTCTGGATGAGATTTTTGCCGGGAATACAAAATAATTATTTGATAACATAAAAAGGTCCGGGTAAAAAAAGCAAGCTGTAATTAAATTTGCATTTACGTTTAATAATCACTTTTATTGATCATTAAAACGAATGTTTTTTGCCCTGACCTTTTTATTTTTTACTTCACTTATCTGCATTCGTAAAATCGTAAAAAAATAATTTTATATCTTTGCATCATTAAACAAACCACACAATCTCTATGTGAATAAAAATTTCTTTCGGACAATTTTAAGGTAAGCCAAAAAATCGGCTTGCATATTTGTTTATTACTTTAAGAAAGAAATTATGGTTATTTTACAGAATATCTCATACGCGCATGCGAACAAAGAAGTTTTGTTTGACGCAGTCACTTTTACAGTTAACAATCACGAAAAAACTGCTTTAATTGGCAATAACGGAGTTGGAAAATCAACTTTATTAAAAATTATTGCCGGAGAATTGCAACCAGCAGAAGGTGTAATTAAGGCAAATTCCGTTCCTTATTGTGTACCTCAAATCATTGGACAGTTTAATCATCTCACTATTGCTGAGGCTTTACAGGTTGAGGATAAACTGAATGCTTTTCGCCAAATTCTAAACGGAAATGTATCCGAAGAATACCTTAATACGCTAAACGACGACTGGACGATCGAAGATCGCTGCAACGAAGCTTTACACTACTGGCAGCTCAATGATTTAAAACTGGATCAAAAACTGGAAACACTTAGCGGCGGACAAAAAACAAAAGTTTTTCTGGCAGGAATTTCTATTCACCAGCCCGAATTGGTTTTATTAGACGAACCAAGTAATCACTTAGATACTGCCGGCCGAAAATTGTTATATGATTTTATTAAAAGCACAACAGCAGCTTTAATTATAGTGAGTCATGACCGAAAATTACTGAATTTATTAAACTCCGTTTTAGAACTTACAAAACACGGAATCAGTGTTTACGGCGGCAATTACGATTTTTATGCAGAGCAGAAACAAATCGAAAACAATGCTTTGAGTCAGGATATTCAGAACAAAGAAAAAGCACTTCGGAAAGCGAAAGAAAAAGAACGCGAAACCCTGGAACGCCAAAACAAACTGGATTCCCGCGGTGAGAAAAAACAAAAGAAAGCAGGAGTTTCCCGCATCATGATGAATACGCTGCGAAATAATGCAGAAAACAGCACCGCCAAAGTAAAAGGTGTTCATGCTGAAAAAATTGGCGGCATTTCAAAGGACCTGCAAGATTTACGTTCGGCATTACCAGAGATTGATAAAATGAAATTTGGTTTTGAAAAAACTAATTTACATAAGGGCAAAATTCTTTTTACAGCGAAAGGTATTAATCATTCGTTTGAAGATAAATTAATATGGAAAGAACCTCTTAATCTTCAAATTACAAGCGGTCAAAGAATTGCCATAAAAGGCTTAAACGGCTCTGGAAAAACAACTTTAATCAAAATGATCACTGGAGAAATTGAACCTAAAATAGGAACAATTTCTAAAGCAGAAGCTAAAATAATTTATATCGATCAGGATTATTCTTTAATCGAAAATCAGTTAACCGTCTATGATCAGGTTCAGAAATTTAATGATTCGGGTTTAGAGGAGCATACCATAAAGATGAAACTGAATAAGTTTTTGTTCTCTCAAAATGATTGGGATAAACCGTGTATTGCTTTAAGCGGAGGCGAAAAAATGCGTTTATTACTTTGCTGTTTAACGATTAATACAAAAGCGCCGGATATCATTATTTTGGATGAACCAACGAACAATCTTGATATTCAGAATATCGAAATCCTGACAGCTGCAATCAATGAATATCAGGGAACTTTGATTGTAGTTTCGCATGATGATTTGTTTCTGGAAGAAATAGGAATCGAAGAATTTATACAGATTTAGTTTCAGGTTTCAAGTTTTAGGTTTCACGTTAATTAAGCATAGAGCTAAACAAGTTTTAAACGTGAAACCTGAAACTAAAACATTACCCCAGCCATCCTTCTCTATCCAAACTTCTATATTGAATAGCCTCAGAAATATGATACGAAACTATATTTTCAGAATGATCTAAATCGGCAATCGTGCGTGCTACTTTCAGGATTCTGTCATAAGCTCTTGCCGAAAGATTCAAACGTTCCATCGCATTTTTCAGAAGTTCTTTCGATTGTTCATCCAAAGCACAAAATTCACGAATCAACTTACTGCTCATTTGTGCATTGTAATGTATGTTTTCAATTTCCCCAAAACGCTTGGTCTGAATCTCTCTTGCTGCCGTGACACGTTTACGGATTTCTACACTGCTTTCCGCTTTTCGGTCATCTGCCAGTTTTTCGAAGGGAACAGGCGTTACTTCAATATGAATATCGATTCGGTCTAAAAGCGGACCGGAAATTTTGCTCATATAACGCTGCATTTCATGCGGCGAAGAAGTATTAGGCATACTCGGATCGTTGAAAAACCCGCTTGGACTTGGGTTCATACTTGCCACCAGCATAAATGACGAAGGATATGTAACCGTAAATTTAGCACGCGAAATAGTTACTTCCCGATCTTCTAACGGCTGACGCATTACTTCGAGAACATCTCTTTTAAATTCCGGCAGTTCATCCAAAAATAAAACACCATTGTGTGCCATCGAAATTTCTCCCGGCTGCGGATAACTTCCTCCGCCTACAAGTGCCACATTCGAAATAGTATGATGCGGACTCCTAAACGGACGCTGGTTCATCAGCCCGACTTCTTTCAATTTTCCCGCAACGCTATGAATTTTAGTTGTTTCCAAAGCTTCACGTAAAGTCATCGGAGGCAAAATACTCGGAACACGTTTGGCCAGCATGGTTTTTCCTGCTCCGGGCGGACCAATTAAAATAATATTATGTCCCCCGGCGGCAGCGATTTCCATACAGCGTTTAATGCTTTCCTGTCCGCGGACATCTGAAAAATCATGTTCTGGAAAATCAAGTGTTTTGTAAAATTCGGCTCGTGTATCGATCGCCGTTGGCTGTAAGGTGCCTTTCCCTTTAAAGAAATCAATTATTTCCTGAAGGTTCGAAACACCGTAAACATCCAGTCCGGCAACTATTGCAGCTTCTTTTACATTTTGAATTGGCAGAAAAAATCCTTTATAGCCTTCTTCCTTAGCCTTTATAGCAATAGGCAGCGCTCCGCGAATGGGTTGTAAACTTCCATCAAGCGAAAGTTCACCCATAATAATATATTGTTCGATTTCAGGAGCTTTTATCTGGTCAGAACCAACCAAAATACCCATTGCAAGAGGTAAATCATAAGCTGAACCTTCTTTTCTGAGGTCGGCAGGCGCCATATTGATCGTTATTTTTTTACCTGGAAAACTGAGTCCGTTATTCTTTAAAGCGGCAGCGATTCTAAAACTGCTTTCTTTTATGGCATTATCCGGAAGTCCAACTAAATGATATCCAATCCCTTTATCCATGTGCACTTCGATTGTAATGGTTGTTGCTTCCACTCCAAAAACAGCACTTCCGTAAACTTTTACTAACATAATATTCCTTTCATTAATTGTTTTTAAAACTAATGAAAAAATATTTAAATGTAAATATTTTACTACTTTTTGTAAAGTTTTAAAATTTCAGTCCAATCTGAGTTTTAATTTCTTCAACTATTCTGCTCAAATCCAAACAATTCTGGTGCGACCAAAGTCTGCTCTCAATTTCATTATTCAAAATACATTTATGACATTCGATAATTTCATGAGAATACCCTTTTCCTAAAGCTGGTAAACTGAAAGCAGCTTCTTTTTCTTCATTTTTAAATAACGAGTAACCATCTGCTGCATACCAGGGTGCATTTAATTCTATTCTTCCTTCTGTTCCTCCAATAGTTGCTTTCATATCAGATTCTGAAACAATAGAAGCATGCAAAACTGCCTGAGCAGATTCGTATTGCAATATCATAGAGGTCTGCAAATCAATATCATTTTTATGTTTAATAGCTTTTGCAGCAATTTCTTTTGGATATCCCAATAGTAAATAAGACAGAAATAAAGGATAAACACCAATATCAAATAAAGCCCCTCCTCCTAATTCTTTATCGAAAAGACGTTTGTTTTCGGTTTCACTTCCGTGAAAGGCAAAATCAGCTTTAATATAATTTACATTTCCAATTGCGCCATGATTTACTTTTTGTAAAATATCCTGAACAGATGGAATAAAACGTGTCCAGAATGCCTCCATAAAAAAGATATTGTGTTTTTTAGAAGCTTCAATTATACGAACTGCATCTTTATACGATAACGACATTGGTTTTTCGCATAAAACATGTTTTCCGTTTTCTAGTGCCTTTATAGATAATTCGGCATGTGAATTATGTGGTGTGGCAATGTACACTATATCAATTTCCGGGTCCTTAAAAAGTAAATCGTAAGAATCATAGGCTTTTACAGCTTTGATTTTTTCTGCAAACTCATTAGCCTTATAAAGATCTCTCGAAGCTGCAGCTGTTAATTCTGCATCTTCTATCAATAATAAATCTGCTGCAAATTGGTGTGCAATATTTCCCAGACCTATAATTCCCCATTTAACTTTATGATTTTTCATTCTTAAATTTTAATTACAAAAATTGTTAAAAAGATCAAATATACTTCATCATAAGCAACAATTAAATCTTTTTATGAACTAAACAGCAGTTTTTAACTCAAAAAAGACTGCTAAAAATTCCGGAAAACTATCCTTTTTTGAAAATTACTGAAATAAAATGCTGCCAAAATGTAAATTTTAAGTTTGTTTTAAGAAACACATTTAAATTTAAAGGGGTTAAATTCTAAATTTTAACAAAAATTAAACATACACCCCTATTTTTTTAGGGGGTATTAAATCATTTTATACTTTTATCAAAAATTTTAAAACTAAATAACTATGCGAAAAATTATTTTAACTGTGATTCTTATCACAATTTTAGTCCTAACCTTTATATCCAATTTTATCATTGCTGATAATCCAATTCCGGCAGAAGCTGTAAAGTTTGACACAGGAGATACGGCCTGGATGATCGTTGCCACTGCATTTGTATTGTTAATGACACCAGGTTTAGGATTTTTTTACGGAGGTATGGTAGGAAAGAAAAACGTAATTAGTACTATGCTTCAGAGTTTTATGGCAATGGTAATTGTTACTATTCTATGGACTGTAGTTGCTTTTGGACTGGCTTTTGGACCAACTATTGGAGGAATTATTGGAAATCCGTCTTATAATTTATTCTTTGAAGGAGTTGGAACCAATACAGCATGGAGCCTTGCACCAACAATTCCGTTTATTTTATTCGCATTGTTTCAGGCAAAATTCGCCATCATTACGCCTGCATTAATTACAGGTGCTTTTGCAGAACGTGTACGTTTCTGGGCATATTTGTTATTCATGGTTTTATTTATATTATTGATATATACTCCTCTTGCTCATATGACATGGCATCCTGACGGGGTTTTCTTTAAAATGGGGGTTCTTGACTTTGCCGGAGGAACTGTAGTTCACATGAGTGCAGGATGGGCTGCATTAGCAGGAGCAATCTTTTTAGGAAAAAGAAAAGTTCAAAAAGTAAATCCGGCAAGAATTACGTATGTATTACTTGGAACAGGTTTACTTTGGTTTGGATGGTTTGGTTTCAACGCCGGTTCTGCTTTAGGAGCAAACGGACTTGCTGCTCAGGCTTTAGGAACAACTACTGTTGCTGCTGCCGCTGCTGCAATGGCCTGGGTTTTCCTTGATAAAATTTTAGGTCACAAATTATCTGCTCTTGGTGCTTGTATTGGCGCAGTTGTAGGTCTTGTAGCTATTACACCTGCTGCTGGTTTCGTAAGCATTTCTCACGCCATCTTTATTGGTTTATTCTCTGCAATTGTGAGTAACCTTGTAGTGAGTAAATTTCCTAAAGGAAAAATCGACGATGCTCTTGATGTATTTGCGTGCCACGGTGTAGGTGGAATGGTAGGTATGCTTTTAACAGGTGTTTTTGCATCAAAAGCAATCAATCCTGCTGTTGGAGATAATCAAGGTTTAATTTTTGGAACTCCCACTTTGTTCATCAACCAGTTAACTGCTTTGGTAATTGTTTCAATCTTCGCTTTTGTGGCTTCTTATGTATTGTTTTTCATTGTAAACAAAATTACACCGCTAAGAGTTTCTGAAGAGAAAGAAGAACTAGGTTTAGATATTTCTCAGCACGGAGAATTTTTATAAGATATTAATTTTCACTTTTCGTTACTTGATAATAAAAAAAGCACTCTAATTAATTTTAGAGTGCTTTTTGTTTGAATTAACTTCAACCTTTTATATTGTAGATTTAAGATTGCAGATTTTAGAATTTCAATTAGACTTTGATTCTTTCTTTCATCTCCAATCTATTCCTATTATCTTTCATCTTGCTTCTTTATTCTTTACAACTTATTTAAAATTGCCAATTCCTTCTTTCAGCCAATGTAAATATTCATCTGCGCTTACGTAACTTATGGTTGGTTTAGAAGTGTTCATGTTTTTACCTTCTAAATCTGTAATTACATATAAAGGCTGCGTATTTGTTTTATATTTTGAGATCATAAAATCGGTCCATTTATCTCCAACAGTAATGATTTTATCTCCTGCTTCGGTTACAAATTGTTCTTCTTTTGGCAGTTCACGTTTGTCGTCAACATAAAGCGAAATCAAAACCACATCGTTTTTTAAGATGGGAAGAATCGCTGGTTCAGACCATACATTATTTTCCATTTTTCTGCAATTCACACAAGCATATCCTGTAAAATCGAGCATGATTGGTTTGTTGATTTGTTTTGCATATGCTAAACCATCTTCGTAATCGTGAAAAACCATAATACCGTGCGGTCCTAATTCTGCTCCTTCCGGAAGGCCTTTTCCAGCTTCTGTCGAAACAGCTCCATGTCCTGATCCTCCCACTCCAAACGGACTTTCGCTATATTGCGGCGGCGGCGGGAATGCACTGATTAATTTTAAAGGTGCTCCCCAAAGTCCAGGAATTAAATACATGGTAAATACGAAAGTCAGCAATCCTAAGTACAATCTTCCAACCGAAATATGATGCGTTGGACTGTCGTGAGGTAATGTAATTTTTCCGAATAAATATAAGGTCAAGGCTCCAAAAATTGCAATCCAGATAGCGATGAAAACTTCTCTTTCTAAGAAATGCAATTGCAGCACCAAGTCGGCGTTTGATAAGAATTTGAATGCCAAAGCCAATTCTAAAAATCCTAAAACAACTTTTACCGTGTTTAACCAGCCTCCTGATTTTGGCAGTGAATTTAACCAGCCCGGGAACATCGCAAATAACATAAACGGAAGTGCCAATGCAGATGAAAATCCTAACATTCCCACAACAGGAGCGATTCCGCCGTTTGAAGCTGCTTCGACCAACAAAGTTCCAACAATTGGCCCTGTACAAGAGAATGACACAATTGCCAAAGCCAAAGCCATAAACAATATACCAATTATACCGCCTCTGTCTGCCTGCTGATCTGCTTTGTTTGCCCATGAATTTGGCAGCATGATTTCGAAAGCACCCAAAAATGAAGTAGCAAAAATGATCAAAATCACAAAGAAAATCAGGTTAAACCAAACATCTGTTGACAATGCATTTAAGGCATCTGCACCAAATATTTTAGTAACAATAAGACCTAAAATTACATAGATAGCAATAATCGAAAGTCCGTAAATAATTGCATTTCTAATTCCTTTTGCACGGCTTTTACTTTGCTTCGTAAAGAAACTTACCGTCATTGGGATCATTGGAAATACGCAAGGTGTTAATAATGCTGCAAATCCTGATAAGAAGGCAATAAAAAAGATTGACCATAAGCTTCTTGCCGGAGCCGGTGCCGGAATTTCTTCCTTAGCCGTATCAACAGTTTTTTCAGCTTTTGGCTGTTCTGCTTCTTCTTTTTTAATTGTATCTACAGCTATTCCGGTTACTTTTGTTTCATCAGCTTTAGCCTCTGTTACAACCGGAACTTCATCTATTTTAAAAGTCGAAGGTACAGTAATCGAGAATTTCTTGCTCGAATTGATACATACTTCTTTACAAACCTGAAAATCAAAATCTACATCAACCGTTTTCACGTTTGGGTTAATGATTTTTATTTCCTGTTCGATATGCGCTTTTCCTTCAAAAAAGGTTTCATCTACTCCAAAAACATCATTAAAAGCTGTTCTTGTTTTTCCTTCTTTGGCTTTTCCTATTAATTCGTAATTGCCTTTTTGATTTTTAAAAGTAATTTCCAGAGCCAAAGGACCGCCGTCAGGAGTAAACTGAGAGTACATATGCCAGTCTTTCTCGATTGTTCCATCAAAAATTAAGACTGCATTATTTCCTTTTTTCTCGATTTTAGAAGTCCATTTTACAGGTTCAAGCATTTGTGCATTAGCATTTAACGCAAAAAAGAAAAACAGTAAAAAGGCTGCTATTGTATTCCAGACACTCCTTGAAGTTATCGTTTGAAGGTTTTGATTAAGATTCATTATTGCAATTCTATTTTAAGTATTTTATTTGTGGTATTTTCTATTTTAAAGCGTTCGTCCTGCCTGATCCCAACAACCCAGACTATTTGATTATCCGACCATAAAATCCATATTTTCTCTTTTTCGATCAGGGATAATTTTTCGTCTTTAAAAAGTTTGCTGACTTTTTTAGACTTACCTTCCATTCCAAAAGGCTGAAAAACATCACCTTCTTTCCATTTACGCAATACAAGTGGAAAGTGGATTTTTTCGGCGTCGACAAATATAGTCCTATTTGATCCGAATGTTGTGTGACCTACGTTACAAAGTGTCATTTTTAAGGGAAAATTAACTTCTGAATCCGTTTCATTTATTTCGAATTCTTCGTTTTCCAACAATCCTGAAAAAGGACTTAAAATCAGCGTTTCCCGGTTTTTTAATAACCTGAATTCTTCTGCAAAAACTTGCTTTCCGGATTGTCCTTCGACTAAATCGTAAACATCATTCCATGCCGAAAATCCAAATTCATTCAGCCATTGGTACAAATAGGATTTATAATTCGGTAGCTTTTTAAGCTGATTCAAATCAAAATGAATATCATCGCCGGCTTCTTTTGCTACACGCTGATATACCATAATAGAGGCATCTTCGACCATTTCCTGAGATTCCTGCAAAAACGATTGTGTTTTTTGAAAAGCATCCAGAAAGTTTGGATTGATTTCTTTTAAAACAGGAACTAAATTGTGGCGGATTTTATTCCGAAGGTATTTATTTGATGCATTACTGCTGTCTTCCCGCCATTCTATGTTGTTTTCATGAGCATAATTCAGAATTTCTTCTCTTGAAAAAGAAAGTAACGGTCGAATGATTTTATCATTCTGCTCCGGAATTCCTGTCAAACCTTCTAATCCGGTTCCTCGGGTCAGATTGATAATAAAAGTTTCCAGATTATCATCGGCATGATGCGCAGTTAAGATATAATCGAAATTTTCTTCTTCTAAAAGTTCATAAAACCAGCTGTATCTTAATTCTCTTGCTGCAACCTGAGTCGAAAGTTTATAGTCTTTTGCAAAAGCCTCGGTATCAAACTGGGTTGTAAAAATGGGAATATTATTTTGTTCACAGAATTTCTGGATAAATTCCTCATCACCGAAACTTTCTAATCCGCGAAGCTGAAAATTACAGTGCAGAACCGCAATTTCATAGCCCAATTTTTTAAACAAATGCAATAAAACCATACTGTCTAATCCACCGCTGACTGCCAGAAAAAGCTTTTTTTCTGCCAAAGAAGGAAATCGGGAAATGATATGATTTTTGAATTTTGAAAACATTTTATAAATGTAAAAAATTAAACTCTATCTATTTTTAAATGAAATGTTAAGCACGATTTTATTTTTCCTGGCACAGATTAAACGATTAAATCCTTTTATCTACTGCTAATTATTACTCTAAAACCTGATGCATTGCTTTGGCTTTCAGCAGGCATTCTTCATATTCTTTTTCAGGAACTGACAGCGATGTTATGGCACTTCCTACGGAAAATGATACATACTGTTTTTCCTGATTATATAAAATACTTCTGATGACAACATTAAAATCAAAATCGCCCTGGGGAGTAAAATAGCCAACGGCACCGCTGTATAATCCGCGTTTGGTTTCTTCCAGATTTTCAATAATTTTCATAACCGAAATTTTTGGTGCTCCGGTCATACTTCCCATTGGAAAGGTGGTTTTTAAAACATCAACAGCTGAATATTGCGGGTCTAATTTTGATACAACCGTCGAAATCATTTGATGTACCTGCAAAAATGAATAAATACCGCAGAGCTCTTTAACCTCAACCGAACCTTTTTGCGCTGTATGAGAAAGATCGTTTCTAACTAAATCGGTTATCATGATATTTTCGGCACGTTCTTTTTCATCAGAAGACAAAACAGCTTTTGATTTTTCATCTTCAACCGGATCCGAAAATCTTTTTGATGTTCCTTTAATTGGCTGTGAAATAATCGTTTCTCCTACTTTCTTTACATAACGTTCCGGAGATGCCGAAAGCAGAAAATGTTTGTAATTCTTGAAGAAAACCGAAAAAGGAGCCTGTGATATTTCGTTCAGTTTCCTGAATTTTTCAAGCGGGTTTATAACAGCTTTTTCAGCATAAAATTCCATGCAGAAATTAGCTTCGTACATATCGCCAATATGAATATGATGAAGCATTTGGTTTACTTTTTCTACATATAAATCTTTTGAAATACGCGGCTTGATTTCGATTTTATCTAATAAAACAAAAGCTTCTGAATGGCTTTGGATAATTTCAGCAAAATCATCTTCAAGTTCATCATCACAAAAAAGAAGATATTGTATTTCCAGTTCGTTTCCTTTAAGCAGAAATATTTTTTTTGGCTGAAAGAAGAATAAATCCGGAAATTCTAATCCGTCAAAATTATTGGATTTTAAAGCTTCGATATCATTTTTTAAATCATACGATAAATAACCAAAAAGCCAGTCTTTAGTGGTTTGCTGGTATTGTTTTAAATCATCGAATGCATTATGGAAATCAGTCTTAATGGATGTAAAAGCATCAACTGCCAGGATGCAGTCAAAACTCGAATATTCTTCGGGATAGCCGTTGCCTTCCAGAAAAACAACCTCTCGAAACTGCTGCGACCACGTTAAAAGCTGCTGCTTAAAATCAGAAGGATTTGAAATATGTTTATGAATAGAAACTCTCAAAAATGATATTTTTTTTAAACTTCAAAATTACAATAAAAAAATGCTTGCTGTTAGAAAGAAGAAAAATTATCAGGGTCGCTCTCAGCTATTCAAACTAAAAAATATTTATTAAAACTGTTAAAATTCAACAATATCATAAAATAAAAATCACTATATTTGATATAGCATTTAAACTAATCTCAAAATAAAATATTATTGATTATTAAATTCTCAATTTAATGATTTTTAAACTCCATTTTCATTTGAATTGAGGAATATAGATTTTGCATTTTCAGCACGTTAATTATATCATTTTAACCTATTCAAATTCTTAAGTATTATGAAAATTGCTACTATTATTGTCCGTGTTTTGATTGGTCTTTTATTGCTCTTTGCTTCCATTTCGTTTTTCTTTAAACTGGCACCGGAACCGGAAACTACAGGAAATTTCAAGGCCTTCAATATGGGTTTGGTTGCTTCGACTTATTTACTGCCGCTGGCAAAAACGGTTGAATTACTTTGTGGTCTTTCATTTGTAACAGGTCGTTTTGTTACATTGGCAAACATTTTAATTTTACCCATTACAATCAACATTTTATTTATCAATTACTTTTTAGCTCCGGAGGGACTGCCAATTGCCGGACTGTTATTTCTTGGTAATTTATTTTTGATTTACAGGTATTGGGATAATTACAAAACTGTTTTCACTCCTTGATTTATTTCAAAATGTAAAATACAAAACCCGACACTTAGTGCCGGGTTTCTTTTAATTTGTTTTATCATGTTTCACCCAGATTAAATCGGTTACTTTATAACCTATATCCTGAGCTTTGATAAGAAATTCTGCTTTTACACTTTCCGGAATTGTTTTTTCTCTCGAAAGTATCCACATGTACTTTAAACTTTCGCCTGCTACAAGAGCATATTTATACTCTGTATCTACAGCAATAACATTATATCCTGAATAAAAAGGACCAAAAAATGAGACCTTAAGCATACCAATGTTGTCTTTTTTGACAAATCTGGCTTTCCCGATGCTTTGTTCCCACTTGTCTTTTTTGACATCATAGCCCTTATTATCGACTTTTATCGTGCCGTTATCATTTAAAGAATATTCGGCCGTAACATTATTTAAATCTCTTTCCCATTTGTAATCTAATCTGGCAATTTCGTACCATTTACCCAAATATTTTGCTTTGTCAAAATTAGTTACTGCTTTTGCTTTATCAGGAATTCCTCCTCCGCACGAAGTCAGTGCGATTCCTATTCCCGCTCCAATCAAAACTGGAACTATATATTTACTTTTCATGATGCTATTCTTTTAATTATCATAAAGATAGCATCTGAAATACCTATCTAATTTACAAAATTATTTTTGATTATTACATTATATAAATCTAAAAATCATGGATATAAAAAAACCGTCAGATAAATTCTGACGGTTTTACAATATTCTTGTACGTAAATTATACGTGTAAAGCTCTATTTTCTGTAGCTGCCAATGCTGCTTCTTTTACTGCTTCGGCAAAAGTTGGGTGCGCGTGGCTCATTCTAGAAATATCTTCGGCAGAAGCTTTGAATTCCATTGCAGTAACCGCTTCAGCAATTAAATCTGCTGTACGCGCTCCAATCATGTGAACTCCTAAAACTTCGTCTGTTTTTTCATCAGCAAGGATTTTAACGAATCCGTCTAAGTCAGCACTTGCTCTTGCACGTCCTAATGCTTTGAACGGGAAACTTCCTGATTTGTATTTCACTCCTGCAGCTTTCAACTGCTCTTCAGTTTGTCCAACTGCAGCAACTTCCGGCCAAGTATACACTACACCAGGAATTAAGTTATAATCGATATGAGGTTTTTGACCAGCTAAGATTTCAGCAACCATTACTCCTTCTTCTTCCGCTTTGTGTGCTAACATTGCGCCACGAACAACGTCACCAATTGCGTAAATATTTGGAACACTTGTTTGTAAATGATCGTTTACTTCTACTTGTCCTCTGTCTGAAATTTTAACTCCGGCTTTGTCAGCGTTTAATCCGTCTGTGTAAGGACGACGGCCAACAGAAACTAATGAGTAATCTCCTTCAAGAGTGATAGTTTCTCCTTTTGCGTTTTCAGCCTGAACAGTAACTGCATCACCGTTTCTTTCAACTGATTTTACTTTGTGAGAAACGTAGAATTTCATTCCTTGTTTTTTCAACACTTTAGTTAATTCTTTAGAAAGCGCTCCGTCCATTCCTGGAATGATTCTGTCCATGAATTCTACAACAGAAACCTGAGCTCCTAAACGAAGGTAAACTTGTCCAAGCTCGATTCCGATAACTCCTCCACCAATAATAACTAAGTGTTTTGGAACTTCTTTTAAAGCCAATGCTTCAGTAGAAGTGATGATTCTTTCTTTATCAATTTTGATAAATGGTAAAGAAGATGGCTTTGATCCTGTAGCAATTACAGTATATTTTGCTTCGATAGTTTCAGATGTTCCGTCTGCTTTTGCAACAGCAATGTGAGTTGCATCTACAAAAGAACCTAAACCATTGAAAACTGTGATTTTATTTTTATCCATTAAGTAGTTGATTCCACCTACGGTTTGATCTACAACGGCTTGTTTACGCGCGATCATTTTCTCTAAATTCACTTTTACATCCCCAGAAACTTCGATTCCATGATCTGCAAAATGAGCAATTTCTGAATAGTGGTGAGAAGATGATAATAATGCTTTTGAAGGAATACAACCTACGTTAAGGCAAGTTCCTCCTAATGAATTATATTTTTCTACAATAGCAGTTTTGAAACCTAATTGTGCGCAACGAATTGCTGATACATATCCGCCAGGACCTGAACCTATAATGACTACGTCAAATGAACTCATAGTTTATCTATTTTATTTTAAGCGTCACAAATTTAAGGAATAAAGTTTTGTTTAAAGTTTAAATTTCAATGTTTTTTGTGTGAAATTTTGGGTGCTGTTTATGCCAAAAAGGTTCACAAAGAATTACGCAAATCACCAATGGTATAGGTACACAAAAAATTATTTTCATTCTTGCAGAAAATTTTATCTTTAACAAAAAAAAGCGGTTATAAACAAGTTTAATAACAATCAATGAAATACTCCTGTTTTTTAATATTAATAATCTTTATGAGCTGTATTTCACAATCTAAAAGTCAAAAATTTACATCAGAATTTGATTATTCTATAATTTTGCCTGAAAATTGGACAGAATATGAAGATGAAGAGAATGTTGATGCCTTTTTTGACACTACAAAATGGACTGGAAATTTTAGAATATCAGTTGTTAAAATAAATAAAAAAGTAGATCGTAAATTTATCGAAGATGATTTTCAAAGCCATGATTATGCTAAAAAAATCTCGACTAAAAATGGTCTAGAAGGATTTAAATATTCCGAAAACTCAAGAGGTGGTAAAATATATTACTGGCATTTATTTAAAAACGCAAAAGTATATATTTGCTCATTTTTAATTAATCCTGAAAATAATGCAACGATTAATGAAATTGAAATTGAAAAAGTTGGTAAAATAATAAACTCTATAAAAACAGATTTGGAATGATTTGACAAATCCAAAAAAATAGGAATTATTAGTCTCAAACTCACTATAACGTCAGAACATTTACTATACTTATATATTAAAAGCAAAAAAAAATAAATAGAGCCAAAATGACTAAACAAATCTTAATAACGTTATTCATAATTACTTTTAATTTTTCATATTCTCAAAAGTTATTAGTCTCTTGGAGCCAACAAAATATTGAAAATTATACCAGAGAAATGTATGATGAAGTACAAAAACTTACATCAGCCGAACTTTTAGCTAAAAACTTGGATGATAAAAGTTGGAGTGCAGTTTTTTTGACTTTAAATGCTTCACTAAATAATTATGTAAAAGATAAAGATTATTTAAAATCTTTGGCCAATCAGTTAACGAACAAAACCGAAACAAAACTTGAAGGTACAAGCCGTTTAATTATTTGGGATAGAATCATAAGTAAAGATATAGTTTTTGAAGGTAAAGGGCTAGTTATGGATAACGATTTATTCACTGTTTCGGGAAGAGCCAATCAAATTCTGCAAAGTTTAACGAAAAAGAATTTTGGATATGTAACTGTAAATTCAACTGAAAAAGAACTAAAAAATCTTAAAAAAAATTGGTTAAACTATTTATCAAATAAGAATGTTGAAGAATTCAAACCTTTAGAATATAAAAATTCTAAAATTCCAGAAATTAGTAGTTTAAATGCAGTTAATGCTCTAATAATATCATTACAAGCTAATCCTGCAAAGGAAGCAATAACTAAAAAGTGCCTAAAAAATGTTTACAAATTAGATGAAATGCCAAAGGAAAAAGGCTCTTCTGCAAGTCATTGCAATCCTGACACTTATACATACACATATTTAGCAATGTTGTTCGGTGACGAAAAAACAGATGAATCTAAAAATGGTAGCTGGTGGTCGAATTTTTGGAATGAAAATCACAAAAAATTAGTTTGGAATTCAGAAAAAGGGATATATCAAATTAAATAATAATAGCTAGTATCAACAACTACAACAGATTTACTCAATTGCTTCAATGAAAAGCTATTTTTATATTTATAATAATTTGCTTTACCTGTTTTCAATAGCATTCAAGTGGCAAACCTAAATTAATTTTAAGCCTACTATAACATAAATTTTTCAATAATATAAATTCAGGCATAATGTTTAAGTCAAATTTTGTCACATTCACCACCATAATTTTACTTCTTTCCTGTTCTAAAAAAACGGAAACAGAATCCAATTATAATTCAATTGAAAAAGCCATAATTGTAAACAGTGTTAGAGAGGAATATGATTTCATTAAAAAACAATGTTCTGATTGTACGTTTAATTCTCAAAGTTTAATTTTTAAGAATGGGAAAAAGTATGATAAAATACAATATATCAAATCAAATGGCGAAAAAATCAGCTACTACTTTGATATTAGCAGTTTTTATGAAAAAAAATAAAACTGTTTACAAAAGAAGTTTTTTGGTGAACCAGAAATATTGAATAGAATTCATTTAATAAATATTTCAGATAAGACATTCACAATTGAATATATATTTAATGATTCCAGAAATAGAAAACAGCAAAAGTATTTACGCTAAACGTTACTAAAATTGATACAGGCAATTGATTTAATGGAAAATTACTGTGCATCTTTACAGAAAAACCTTTGAACCTCCTTAAAAAGAAATCACCGTAGAATTCTTCACTTCACTAATCATAAACATACTTTGAGTACTTCCGATATGCTGTAAAGAAGTAAGTTTGGTAACCAAAAATTCGCGATATGCTTCCATGTCTTTTATCAAAACTTTTAGAATATAATCGTAATCACCGCTTACATGGTGGCATTCTAAAACTTCGTTTAGTTTGATGACTTCATTTTCGAATTTGGTAAGAAACTCTTTGGTATGCTGAATAAGTTTTATATGACAAAAGACCACAAATCCTTTTTCTATCTTGGATTTATCAACCAAAGCTGCATAGTTTTTTATAATACCTTCCCGCTCCAGTTTTTTGATTCGTTCGTAAACTGCTGTCACAGATAAATTGAGTTTTAAAGACAATTCTTTATTGGTCTTTTTACTGTCAGTTTGAAGCAAAACAAGAAGTTTTTTATCTATTGCGTCAAGAATCATTTTAGTTGATGGTTTGTGGTTGATCGTTGATGGTTTTATTAAAACGAAAGAAAATCTATTTAAGTATGGTTTCTCAAACAAATTTAGATTAAAAATCACTCAAAAATACTATTTATAGTTTTAAAATCTATAAATACAACATATAATTGACATTTTTTCTAATTAAACTTTTCTTTGACAAGGATTTCTTTTGAAAACGAGTGTCCTAGTCCTGATAGAAGTGGAAATCCTTTTGTGCCGGTCCAGATAGCTATCGGGAGGCACAAAAGATTGAAACGGATAGCAGGATAGCAGGACACAAGCGATAGCGACTGACGAAGTAAATCGCTTCTAATAATTTTGTTTCAGGTTTAAAGTTTAAGGCTGTTGGAACTTGAAACCTGAAACTTGAAACAAAACAAACAAAAAACTAACTATATGAAAGACTTTAAACCAGCAGATAAAATTCAGGATTTGCAGTATTTTGGGGAATTTGGCGGCGTGAATCCATCTATTTCTGATTCTTCGACTTATACTTTTTTGTCGGCAAAAACCATGTTCGATACTTTTGAGGGGAATATGGAAGGCTGTTATTTGTATTCGCGCCACTCTTCGCCAAGTAATTTGTATCTGGACCAAGCTTTGGCGGCAATGGAAGGAACAGAAACGGCTAACGTTTCGGCTTCGGGAATGGGCGCTATTACGCCTACTCTATTGCAGTTGTGCGGTGCGGGAGATCATATTGTTTCAAGCCGAACGATTTATGGCGGTACTTATGCTTTTCTAAAAAATTTTACACCTCGTTTTGGTATTGAAACCACTTTTGTAGACATCACTAAACTGGACGTTGTGGAGGCCTCGATTACTTCTAAAACCAAAGTTTTGTACTGCGAAACGGTAAGTAATCCATTATTGGAAGTAGCTGATATTCGTGGTTTGGCAGCGATTGCTAAAAAACACAATTTGAAACTGGTTGTTGACAATACGTTTTCACCTCTATCGGTTTCTCCTGCAAAACTGGGTGCTGATATTGTAATTCATAGTTTGACAAAATACATCAACGGAAGCAGTGATACAGTGGGCGGTGTGACTTGTGCTTCGAAAGAATTTATTAATTCACTAAAAAATGTCAATACAGGAGCCAGCATGCTTTTAGGCCCAACAATGGACAGCCTGCGTTCTGCCAGTGTGATGAAAAATTTGAGAACGCTTCACATCCGAATTAAACAACACAGCCACAATGCGCATTATCTGGCTGATCAATTTGAAAAAGACGGTTTAAAAACGGTTTATCCGGGATTAAAAAGTCACCTGAGTCATGAATTGTATAAAACGATGATTAATCCTGAATATGGTTTTGGCGGCATGCTGACCATTGATGTTGGTTCTCTGACAAAAGCCAATGAATTAATGGAGTTAATGCAGGATCGAAATCTGGGCTATCTGGCTGTAAGTTTAGGGTTTTACAAAACGCTGTTTAGTGCGCCTGGAACGTCGACTTCGAGTGAAATTCCGCTGGAAGAACAAAAAGAAATGGGATTAACAGATGGTTTGATTCGCTTTTCAATTGGTTTGGATAATGATATTCAGCGAACTTATGAAATGATGAGGGCTTGTATGGCGGAGATCGGGGTTTTGTAGTTTTGCCATGAAGGCGCAAAGGCGCTAAGTTTTGTTTCACGCAGATTTTGCAGATAAAGCAGATTTAATTTTTAATTTTTAATTTTTAATTAAATCTAAAATCTGCGTGAAATAAAATCATTTATCTTGGTTCGTAAGCTCTAAACGTTCTCCAATATTTATCTTTATAAATTTCGAAGCTTATATCTAAAGTACCACTGTATTTTTTAATTAATTGATCTGCTGCTTTTGCAGGTTTTCTAAAGTCTTTACAGGTAAAAAAGATTTCTCTTCTATTTGTTGATGTTTCTCTTCCGATGTTCAAATAACCATCAATATCTTTGAGATTTGGCACTACCTCATCTTCAATTTCATTCAATAATTGATATGTTTCTTTATCCGGCATTCCGTTATTATTACTTCCATCAAATGGGATAGTAATAATAAATACCCACGGATGCGATGCTTTTTTATCCCATCGTAAAATATCACTATTTATGATTGCAATAATAAGTCCGCCGTCTTTTGTAGTTCCCTCAAAACTCGAATAATTGTCATTTTCGGTATTATGTCGGGTTCCTTCGTATTTTTCAACAAATTCTTTCTCTCTCCAAATTAAATAATCTTTTAATTTTTCGATTGGAATTAATTCTTCTGAAACAAAATCCGGTCCAACGACTTTCATGTTATCAATCAGGGTAACGGAATGCAGTTCGCCTAAATAATTATCTAAGAAAATATAAACGCCATTGGCCAGAATTGATTTTTTTTCTTCCGTAAAATCATCATAAACAATGGTTAAGTCTATTTCATCCGGATATTCTTCATGAATATTTGGATAAAATTTCAAATTATCTTTATTAAATTTAAATCCTTCGTAATCAACACCAATATTCTGAATATCTGACGATGGTTTTAAGGCTGTAATTTTCCAGCCTTCCATTTGAGGTGCTGCATTTACGAGTTCTTCTATAGCATAAATATTTCGAATTGCTCCGTCGGGCGTTAAAATTAATTCAACTGTATTGTCATCAAACATTCCGGTAACGAAATAAATACCGTCGTGAATTTCGTTCAGTTTTGGTGCCAGTTTATCAAAAAAACCATGATGTATATTTTGTCTGCTTTTAACGATTGTAAAAAACTCTTTTTCGTGTTTTAAAAACCAATTCCAGAAATCATTGTTTGATTGTATTGACGCCTCTTTTCTGCCCAATATTTTATCAAGAAAACCCATGTATTACTTATTAAATTTAAAAATTTACTGAAAACAAACTTAAGGAAAAGTACTTTTAAAACTTAAGAATATTTGTATAAAAACTTAAACATTTTAAAACTCTCTCAGAGCGAATAAGTTAGGTTTTTCGAAAAATATTTAACGCAGATTTAAAAGATTAGAACAGATTAATTAGATTTTCAATTATAAGCTATTATCTGCCTAAATCATTTTAAAGCTTCGTGAAAACCTAATTTCTATCCATAAAAAAAGCCGTTCTGAGAATCTTCTCAAAACGGCTTTCGTTTAGCTTATAACTTTAATTTATATCTTCTCTACAAAGTTCAGTTTACTGTTTTTTCGGCTGTAGCCAAAATAAATCAACAATCCGATTATTAACCAAATGGTAAAGTAAATCCAGTTCCAAACACTTAACTCGGCCATCATGTACAAACAGCAGATTAATCCTAAAAGCGGGATCAACGAAAGGTTTTTTCTGAAAGCCCAAACGGTTAATCCAATCAAAACAAACAAGAAGATCCACATTGGAATTTTGTGTTTAAATAAATGAAAACCTGTTTCGTATTTTAATGAATCGCTGATTGGCAGCCCTTTTACAACTTCGGCATATTTTACCTCATCATCCTGATACTGGCTTAATAAATGTTCTAAATCTGAAGTTTCAGAGGTTTTATTATCAGTATCTATGCTTTTCAAATAACTGAAAACTTTTTCAGAATCTTCTTTATCCAAAGAAGTTACGATTGAGGTTGCATCAAAAGTTTGTGCATCGTTATTAATAAATGCCATTGTTGCTTTATTGTTGAAAGCAAAAGCATAATACAATCCGGCGATAAGTAAAACGGGTAAAATATATTTTGAATTGATATAAGGCGTTTTGAATTTTCCTCTTGGAATTTCGGGTTTGTTTTGTAAAACTAAAACTCCTGCACAAACCAATACAAAGGCAAATAAGGTCCCGATACTGCATAAATCAGTAACCATGGTTAAGTTTAAGAACAATGCCGGAACAGCTACTACAAATCCTGTTACAATGGTGGCGAAAGATGGTGTTTTGAATTTTGGGTGAACGGTTGAAAATTTCTTCGGAAGAAGTCCATCACGGCTCATACTCATCCAAATACGAGGCTGTCCCATCTGGAAAACCAAAAGAACGCTTGCCATTGCCACAACGGCACTGACAGCAATAATTCCAGACATCCATTTTAAGTCTAATTTTTCGAATACAAACGCAAGAGGATCTCCAACATTTAACTCGTAATATTTTACCATTCCCGTCAAAACCAAGGCTATGGCAATGTATAAAAGTGTACAAATGATAATGGCCCACATCATTCCGCGTGGTAAATCGCGCTGCGGATTTTTACATTCTTCTGCCGTTGTCGAAATCGCATCAAAACCAATATAAGCAAAGAAAACTGCCGATACTCCTTTTAGAACACCGCTCACTCCATTTGGTGCAAACGGATCCCAGTTTGTGGTATCTACATAAAATATCCCGACAGCAATTACCAAAAGAACTACACAAAGTTTAACGACCACCATTAAGTTACTGGCATTACGGGATTCTTTCATTCCTCTGTAAACCAAAGCGGTAATCAGGATAATAATGAATAAAGCAGGTAAATCAGTCACAAAATGAAATGATCCTATAGTTGGCGATGTCATCCAGGCTGTGTGTGCATCTTGTAAAGCGGTACTTAAATTTTCGAATGATTTTCCACCTCTCATTAAGGCTTCGGCATCGTTGAAGCCGTTTGAAGCGGTTAAATAGTCCATCTGAATCCACTGGGGCAGGTGGATACCGCCGCTTTTGAGAAGTCCGGTAAAATAATCACTCCACGATATGGCGACCGTTATGTTTCCAACGGCATACTCCATGATTAAAGCCCATCCGATAATCCAGGCGATAATTTCTCCAAAAGCTACATACGAATATGTGTAGGCACTTCCTGAAACGGGAACCATCGAAGCAAATTCGGCGTAAGCAAAGGCAGCAAAACTACAGGCAAGAGCTGTAAAAAGGAATAAAAATATTACGGCAGGTCCTCCGTCTGCGCTCGCTTTTCCAATAGTACTAAAAATTCCCGCACCAACAATCGCAGCAATTCCAAAAGCAGTTAAATCTTTGGTTGTAAGGTGTTTTCCTAACGCCTCATGCCCATCTGCCTCGTTCTTTGCAACCTGTTTCAGAATATCCTGCACTGTTTTTTTTCGGAATAAACTTGAAAATGCCATATATGTTTTGCTATTATAAATTGATTTAATTCAGTCCTTCTTGTTTTATTTTGCAAATAATGCAAAAAATATCCTGATTTCAAATATATAAAACGATTTTGTTTTTCTGGTGTTTTTTTTCGCCGCGAATTACACTAATTTCTCACATTTTCTTTTTTGGCACTGATAACTCTAATCATTACAGTTTTTTTACTTCACACAGATTAAAAAAGATTTAGGCAGATAATGCAGAATTTTGGTTGCTGCAAGAAGATCTACATATCTTTAAAATAAATCTGCTTAAATCTGCGTGAAACCAAAACAGACATGCTAAATCTGCATGAAACAAAAACCTTTTTAATACTGTTATTAATTACTAGATTTACTTTTCTAAAATAACTGCAATCACTAATTCAAAACCAAGATCAAAATGAGGAAATTTTTTCTATTCTTATTATTTATCTCTTTCAGCATTTTTGCGCAAGAAAACGTTGATATTGACCATTTAAACTGGCTCCCCGACTCGCATTCCTTTTGGGTAAACAGTCAGAATAACATTGAGGTATATGATGTTGACAACCTCAGCAAAAAAAAGATAATCCTGACAGATGATCAATTAAAAAAATCGGGCTTTACAGGTGAAATCGAAAAATTGGTCTGGAATAACAACAAAACAAAAGTATTGATATATACCAATTCGAAAAAAGTATGGAGAGCAAATACAAAAGGAGATTATTGGTTTTTTGATTTAGTTACCGGTAAAGGAAGACAATTGGGTAAAAGTCTGGAAAAATCTTCATTGATGTTTGCCAAATTTTCAAGCGATAATGAAAATGCAGCTTACGTTTCGCAGCACAATATTTATCTTGAAAATCTGAATTCGGGAAAGATTACGCCTTTAACAACAGACGGAACAGACAAAATCATTAACGGAACCTTTGACTGGGTTTATGAAGAAGAACTTGCCGCCCGCGATGGTTTCAGATGGAGTCCTGACGGAAAAAGTATTTCATTCTGGCGGGTAGATGCCACAAAAACAAAATTTCATTTAATGATCAATAATACCGATGCGTTGTATCCGTTTACTGTTCCGGTAGAATATCCTAAAGCAGGCGAAAAACCTTCGTCGGTAAAAATTGGTGTAATTGATATCTCATCTTTACAGACTAATTGGCTGCAAATTCCGGGAGAACCTGATAATAATTATTTAGTCCGAATGGAATGGACAAACAATCAGAACATGATGGTTGTTCAGTTAAACCGAAACCAAAATCAGGCTTCTATCTATAATTGTAATGCAAAATCCGGACAGGCGGATTTAATCTATCAGGAAAAATCAGAATCATGGATTGATGTATTTGATATTTCTGCAGGAGAGTACGATGTTTTTCCATGTCAATTTGTAGATAACGGTAAAGCTTTTTTATGGAGTTCAGATGCTGATGGATGGATGCATATTTACAAAATAAGCAGTGACGGAAAATCAAAAGAATTAATTACAACAGAAAACTTTGACGCTTATTATAAAGCTTACAATAAGGAAACAAAATCGATCTATTTTATTGCAAGTCCAACAGATGCCACACAGCGTTATTTGTATGAAACCAATTTAAATACTAAGAAAACAAAGCGTGTTACTTCTAAAGAATTTGAGGGCACAAACGAATACAGATTTTCTACAGATGCAAAATATGCCAAGCATACCAACTCAAATATCAATCGAAATTATAACACTCGTCTGGTTGCTTTATCGAACCATAAAAAAATACTGCCTACTGAAGCAGATAATTTTACAGCACCAAACCGCAATTATTCTTTAGAAAAATTTAAAGTAAAAACAGGAGACGGAATAGATATTGACGGAATTATGGCTAAACCTCTAAATTTTGATCCGGCCAAAAAATATCCTGTCTTTTTTTATGTTTATGGCGAGCCAATGGCCTCTGTAGCAAATGATGAACCTTATTTTAATTATTTTATTGCTGCTTTAATCCCGGAAGGATATATTGGAATTGCAATGGATAACAGAGGAACTCCTGTAATGAAAGGTACAAAATGGAGAAAATCGATTTATAAAAACATCGGAATTATCAATACCCACGATCAGGCTATGGCAGCGAAGGAGGTTTTGAAGTGGAATTTTATTGACACAGACCGAGTGGCTGTTCATGGATGGAGTGGCGGCGGTGCCGTGACTTTAAATTTAATGTTTCAGTTTCCTGAGATTTACAAAACCGGAATTGCTATTGCGGCTGTTGCAGACCAGCATTTTTACGATAACATTTACACAGAAAGATACATGGGATTACCAAATGAAAATGAAGCCGCTTACATTCAAGCTTCGCCGGTAACTCATGCTAAAAAACTCAAAGGAAATTTATTATACATTCACGGAACGGGCGATGATAATGTACATTATAAAAATGCCGAAGTTTTAATTAATGAATTAGTTAAGTATGATAAAATGTTTGATCTGATGATTTACCCAAATCGTTCTCATAACATTTCTGAAGGAGAAGGAACAGACAAACATCTGGCTGATACTTTCCTAAGATACATCAGAAAGAATTCTCCTCCCGGAGCTAAATAATTTTATAGATTCCAAAAAAAATCCAAACTCAGTCTTATTATTTTTTTGAAATAGTAAGACTGTTTTTTTTTAGAATCCTTCTTTTGTGGAGCGGGAAACAAAATCTTTACGGTTAAATCACAATCACAAAATGTAACATTTCTCAAAATGAGTTTACTAATACAAGTAGTATTTAATTTTAAAGAATCATTTTATGGAAAAAATCACAAGACGTTCTTTTGTAAATAAATTTGGGATTGGTGTTGGCGCTTCGGTTGTCATGACCACGCTTCCTTCTTTTTTAACCGAAACAGAAATGGTTCGAAAACCCTATACAGGAAAAAAATTAAATATCGCCCTCTGCGGTTTAGGAAATTACGCTTCATTGCTTGCCGAAGGTCTTCAGGTATCTGAATATTGCCAGCTTGCCGGAATCGTCACTGGAACGCCTGCTAAAGCCGAGAAATGGAAAAAGAAATACAATATTCCCGAAAAGAATATTTACAACTACGAAAACTTCGATTCGATTGCAAAAAACAAAGATATTGACATGGTTTATGTGGTAACGCCTAACGCACTTCACAAAGAGTTTACTGTTCGTGCTGCAAAGGCAGGAAAACACGTTATTGTCGAAAAACCAATGGCGATTACTGTTGAAGACTGCGAAGAAATGATAAAAGTCTGCAATGATAATAACGTACAACTGGCAATGGGCTATCGCCTGCATTACGAACCGAATCATCTGGAAGTAAAACGACTGGGACAGGAAAAAGTTCTCGGACAGGTTCGTTATATCGAAACCGGCCTTGGTTACAGCACTTACGATATTCGTGATACTAATAAACCTGTAGATTTAAACGCCCGAAACGAATGGAGACTTACTAAAAAATGGGCCGGCGGCGGTGCTTTGATTAATTTAGGGGTTTATTGTATTCAGATTTCCCGCTATGTCTTGGGTGAAGAACCAATTGCCGTTACGGCTCAATTTGGAACCATAAACAACAAAAATAGATTTGCTCAGGTTGAAGAAAATATCACCTGGCAAATGGAATTTCCAAGCGGTGCTGTTGCGAATTGCAGCAGTTCGTATGGTTTTGGGATCGATAGATTTCATGCTGCCGCAGATGAAGGTTTCTTCGAAATGAGTCCTGCTGTGAGTTACGGTCCTTTTGTAGGTAAAAGATCGGATGGAAAACCATTTAATTTTCCGGTAATAAATCAACAACAAACTCAAATGGATGAGATTTGTAAAGTGATTTTAGCAGACAAAAAACTCCCAAATCATATTACAGGCGAAGAAGGAATTAAAGATGTCAGAATCATCAATGCTATTTATAAAGCTGCCGAAACAGGAAAAAAAGTTAGTTTGAAATAGTTCTTTGCCACTAATTGCACTAATTTTCTCGAATTTTCTTTTTCACGCAGATTTAGCAGATAATATGGATTTTGATTGCTATCAAAAGATTTATAGGCAGATTTTTTAAAAATTGAATCTGTAAAATCTGCTCAAATCAGCAAAATCTGCGTGAAATAAAAAATAATCTGCATTATCTGCTAAATCTGCGAGAGACAAAAAATCTTTGTGAACATTGCGTAATTCTTTGCTCCCGATAGCTATCGGGATTGCGGTTAAATTACTTTAAACAGCTACGCAGAATACTAACCGGATGCTGTGCTTCACGACTCGTTCCATCATAAATTTGATGGCGGCAGCTTGTTCCTGCAGCAGCGATTTTTACGCTTTCAGCAGTAGCACGCACTTTTGGAAATAAAGTGTCCTCGCCCATTTGCATACTCACTTGGTAATGTTCTTTTTCATAACCAAAAGAACCTGCCATGCCGCAACAGCCTGAATTGTAAATCGTAACCGTATTATTTTTAGGAAGATTCAGCATAGCGAAAGTTGCTTCAACAGAACTCAACGATTTTTGGTGGCAATGTCCGTGAATTTTAATTTCTTTGGTTTCTTCTGAAAAAGAATCAGCTGTGATTTTTCCGTCTATGATTTCCTTTTTGAAGAATTCTTCAATTGTAAAAGCATTTCTGGATAGTTTTTCAGCAGCTTCTTTATCATCGGCTAAACGAAGATATTCATCTCTAAAAGTCAAAATCGCCGAAGGTTCAATTCCGATTAAAGGCGCATTTCCTAAAACCAAATCTTTAAACACATTTACATTATGATTGGCGATTTTTTTGGCTTCTTCTAGAAATCCTTTTGAAAGATAGGTTCGTCCGCTTTCTTCATGATCAATAACCAAAACCTGATACCCTAATTTCGTCAATAATTCGAAAGCATCGATTCCGATATTGACATCATAATAATTCGTGAATTCGTCTACAAACAAATACAATCTTCCGTTTGGAAAATCAGTCGTTATAGGTTTATTATTCGCATACCATTTTCTAAACGTCTTTTTCGCCAATAACGGAACTTGTCTTTCCGCAGCAATTCCCATAGTTTTTTTCACCAAAGACTGATTCGAAATAAAATTCGTAATCGTTGGGAATTTGCTTCCCATTTTATTCAATTTCGCGTTGTTGGCAAAAATCTTATTTCGGGTTGTAAATCCGTTTGCTTTTTGATATTGGTATAAAAACTCCGCTTTTAAAGTCGCTACGTCTACATTACTCGGACATTCGCTTGCGCAGGCTTTACAGCTTACGCACAACTCAAAAACTTCGTATAATTCTTTTTGGTCGAATTTATTTTCTTTTTCAGAATATGTTAAATATTCTCGCAACGCATTCGCTCTTGCACGCGTCGTTTCTTTTTCATTTCTAGTCGCACGATAACTCGGACACATCGCTCCTCCGCCAGACGGCAATTTTCTACAATCTCCAGAACCGTTGCATTTTTCTGCAGCACGTAAAATCCCTAAACTGTCTGAGAAATCCTGAAAAGTTTTAATATCCGGTTCTACCCTTCCCGAAACTACACGATGATTTTCATCCATTTTCAAGGCGTTTACAATCTTCCCGATATTCAAAACTGAATTCGGATCGAATGCCAATTTGATTCTTTTCAGCAATTCGTAATTTTTGTCGCCAATCATAAACGGAATAAATTCTCCGCGTACAATTCCGTCTCCGTGTTCACCGCTTAGCGAACCTCTATATTTTTTCACCAAATGCGCTACTTCTGTCGCAATGGTTCTGAATAATTTTAAATCAGATGTTTTTTTCAAATTCAAAACCGGACGAAGGTGCAATTCTCCCGCGCCGGCATGCGCGTAATAAATCGCTTCCTGTCCGTAACGTAACATCATTGCCGAAAATTCTGCAATATAATTTGGTAAATCACTCAATTCAACCGCTGTATCTTCAATAGAATCGGCTGCTTTATCGTCGCCTACAATACTTCCTAAAAGTCCAAGACCAGCTTTTCTCAGTTCGTTGGCTTTGTCAATATCGTTTCCGTAAATTTTTACTCGGGCATAACCAAAATTATTTTTTTCTAAATCAGCAATCAAAGCGTCGGCTTGTCTTTCGGCATCTTCTAAAGTATGCGAAGCCACTTCGAACAACATAATCGCTTTTGGTTCTCCAACCAAAAAGAAACGGTTTTTAATGTGTTCGCGATTCGTTTTCGTACAATCCAAAATCGTGTCGTCGATCATTTCGCAAGTGTACAAATGATGTTTCATTGCCACCACAACCGATTCTAAAGATTCCTGAATCGTATGATAATGTCCGACAACCATAATGCTGTGAGGCGGAGGTAAATCGTCAACTTTCAGCGTCACTTCGGTTGTAAAAGCCAAAGTTCCTTCGCTTCCGCAAAGCAGTTTTCCAAGATTTATAGTTGGTTCATTTCCGCCAAATAATTCTGATTTCAGCAGAATATCAACCGCATAACCTGTATTTCTTCTGTGAATTTCTGGTTTCGGAAACTCTTTTACAATTTCTTCCTGAGCTTCTTTTATCGAAAGCTCGTCGTAAATCGTTTTGTATATTTTATTTTCTAAAGAATCGCCTTTTGTTTTTTCTATAAATTCAGCCGAAGTCAGGTCTTTAAAAACCACCTCAGAACCGTCGCTCAAAAGTGCTTTTACGGCAGCAATTTTATCACGCGTAACACCGTATCGAATCGAAGTTGTTCCCGAAGAGTTATTTCCTACCATGCCGCCAATCATGGCACGGTTTGATGTTGATGTAATTGGAGCGAAAAATACGCCGTGAGGTTTTAAAAATAAATTAAGCTCATCGCGAATTACGCCTGGCTGAACCGTTACGGTTTTCTTTTCGGCATTGTATGAAATGATTTTTGTAAAATGCTTCGACACATCAATCACCAATCCGTCTCCTACCGCTTGTCCTGCCAGCGAAGTTCCTGCAGTTCTTGGCGTAATCGACAGCTTATGTTCTGCCGCAAACTTAATTAGTTTGGCAATATCTTCAGTCGTTTTAGGAATTGCCACCGCATTGGGCTTAATTCGGTACACCGAAGCATCTGTAGAATAAAGCGTTTTATGAAGCTCATCGAATAAAAGTGTGCCTTCGAGACTAGCGGCTAATTGCTCTAAATGAGATTGGGTCAACATGTAAATGTGCTTTTTATAAAAATATTTCCTGAAAAAACTCAGACCACAAAGATAAAAATATCACAGGGCAAAATGATTCTATTTTGGGAATTTATCTAACAACTCCACCATATTTTATAAAATTCTGAGAGAATCCTGTAAAGCATAAAACTTATTAAAAAGTAATTTTAAGGTTTTGCCAAGTTAGGTGATATTTTCAAACACATAGAAACATAGATTTATCTCTTTAAATTCTGAGAATAGTTGAAAAAATCTAGATTTTAACACATAGTACTTTACGTTCAGCTATGTGAATTTAAGTAAATGAAATGCCTTTAAACGCAAACAAATGCTATGTTTCTATGTGTTAGAAAACTTTACACAACGAGTTATAATTTTATTTTACGCCTTAATTATTATGGAAAATTTCTTTCAGGACGTCATCAACCATCTCGAAGGTTACTACAATAGCATAGTCGATCTTACGCCTAAATTTATTCTGGCTGTTTTGGTAGTTCTCGTTTCATGGTTTATCGCAAGCCGTATTGGTATTTTTGCCGGAAACCGACTCAAAGCCAGAATGCACGATCGTCTTCTGGCAACTTTTATTGCCCGTTTAATTAAATCCGTTTTGATTATTATCGGAATCTTGTTTATGTTCCGAATTATTGGTCTCGAAGGCGTTGCGCAAAGTATGTTGGCGGGTGCGGGAATCTCGGCTTTTGTAATTGGTTTTGCGCTTAAAGATATTGGCGAAAATTTTCTTGCCGGAATTCTGCTGGCTTTTAAAAGACCGTTTTCTATTGGAGATATTATCGAAAGTAACGGCGTAAAAGGCGAAGTCATTAACCTCAACCTTCGCGATACCGAAGTAAAAAGCGACTCTAAAATCATTTATATTCCCAACGCGCTTCTTATAAAAAACACGCTTATCAATTACAACAGCGAAGGTTTTCTGCTCCAGACTTTCACCGTAGGCCTTGAATATGGTTCTGATTATACCCGTGCTATCGAACTCGTAAAAGAAATTCTTGGAAACAGCGAAGAGGTAACCGAAAAAGACCACGGAAATGCCGCCGTAATTACCGATGTTATTGCCGGAGGAATTATTCAGCTTAATATCCGGTATTGGGTTAAAACGGCATCAACAACCGAAAATTCAGAATGCCGTTCTAAAATTATCGCTGCTGTTTTGAAGAAGTTGAAAGAAAATGAATTTGTACTTAAATAAAGGATCTGAGGTACTGAGATGCTAAGGTTCTGAGGTTTTATTTCAGGAGCTATTTCCAGCTGTCCGCTATATCTTTTGTGGTTTCGTTAAAGAAACGAGACCACAAAAGGATGCCGCTTCCATCTGGGCTAGGGCACTTGGTTTCATAAGAACATTATGAAACCTAAAATTCCCACAACGAATCTCCTCAATCTTGTCATTTCGAGGAACGAGAAATCTCACGCGGGATTACGCAAGAGAATGACTAATCTTTGTAGAATTTCTAGTGTGATTTCTCGTACCTCGAAATGACAAAAAAACTAAATTACTTTTCAAGCAAAAAACGATTCCTGAACAACTCTATAACATTTAAAAACGCAGCCAAAAGGAGTTCCTTCAATTATCTCCCATTCTAAAACGCCTTTATTTATAAGCTGAAACAATTCATATTCAATGTAATCAGCACTATAATTTAACTTTTGATATTCGGGATGCGTTCTAATAAACTCAGAAAACTTCCATTGTGAAAACTTAATCACATTTACTGAAATATCGTATTCATAAATAACATCATCTTTTTTAGCAGTGCAGCCACTTCCGTGAAAATGATATTCAATTCCGTCAATTGAGCCAATTCTTTCAAAAAAAGTAATTGAAAATGAACATGGGTTTATGTCTTTCTGGTACTTATCTTTTAATAAAGCTTCGAAGCTTCTGATAAATGTAATGTAGTCGGTTAAGATTTTTTCGATCATAATTAAGAACAAATATCCAAAACTTTTTATATTTAGCCTGAGATTCTTTTAAAACAATTCCAAAAACACAATGGCAACAGACGGCGTAAAAATAATCGACGGCGATTTGGCTCGAGACACTTACGAATCAATAATGGACTTATATGACAGCGACGCAACTATAGAAACCATTAAAAACGAAATTCCTTTTATCATAGAAAATTACGGCGACGAAACCGATTTTTATCACGAAATATTTGTAACTTCTTATGCACTTGCTTTTTGGGAAATTGGTGAATTAACCGAAGAAATTCTCGAAGAAGTAAAACGTGTAATAGAACTAAAAGTTGGAGTAAAAATCTGGACTGAGGAATGCGATTCCAATGAAGGTAAAAAAAGACAAAAAGAGCTTGATAAACTTTTAAAGAAAATAAGTCAGCCAAATCTGAAAGTAAGAAAAAGAAAAAAATACAGAATTATTAAAAATCTATATTTTCAGCCAAATGATTTACTAACTTTCCAACTTTCAGACAATCATTATTATGCGGTAATTTGCGCAAAAGTTACGCAACAAAGAGGTCAATGTACATACGATTTGGCTACTACCACATATAAAGGCAAAAATAAACCAACTGTTGAAGATTTAAAATCTTGTTTCATTTCTGGCAGAAAAATTCCTTCAACTTATGATTGGAAAACCATTTTAGAGCAACAACCGAATGTAGATGAAATTTGGGAATATGCTAATCAAGATAATTTCTTATTTGGACTTTCCTATCGTTTGGTAACACATAGAGATATTATTTCTTTCAAGGATAAATTCGAAGTTATTGGCAAGCTCAAAATTAAAGAAAGTTTCAAAAAAGATGGAAGCTATGGTTATGAATCGTCTTTTGACAGATTTGAAAGTATATTTTCTGATCTTGATAATCATATGAAAGTATTTCGCGAAGAAAAATATCCTGTAACTTTACTTTGCGATTTTTGAAAACATATTATTTTTCTTACTTTATTTTTTTACTATATTTGCCGTTCTTAAACTACGACATTAAGATCATATAAACTTTACCGCTACTGAACAAAGATGATTTTATATTTCCTTTCAGTACTGGTTATTAAAAAAATGTCAGGTTATGAGTAACAGCACTCTTTCAAAAGAAACCCAAATCAGGCTGATCAATTTTTTCAACGACAGAATTGATCCGCAAGAAATGGCAAAAACACTAAGACAGGTAAATTTTGCACTTGCATTAGGAATTATGAGCGAACACGAAACGCTTCAAAACGAAATTACCAAACTAAGAGAAAGCTTTTACTGGCTTAACGAATTGGCAGAAACTTTAAATCCTTATTTGGAAGTGGAGTAAAAGTTTAAAAAGAAAAACCTCGATTTTTTAAGTCGAGGTTTTTTTATCTTTTCAATTTATCAAATCATTTTTTATTAATACTCTTTCCATCTGTATCAAATAACACACAAGGATATTGTATTCCTGTATATTCCCCAAATTCCGAATAGCTATGATAAAGTACTTTTTGTCCTGACATTATATACAACAAAACAGTATCATCTGGCAATAAAAACCAGATCGAATTTTCATTTTTAGATTCATCAGTTAATTCAAAGAAAATTGCTTTTTCTATAAAGCCCTGACTAAACCTATAGTTACAGCCACAATTATTTCTTTCCGCTGTTTTTACCGCTTTATTAACATCAAAAGTCGAGTTGATACCATGTTCTTTCTCCCATTCTAAGCTTTTAATATAATCATCTTGCTTTTTCCATTGCATGGGGTTTTTATTCACGCCATCAATATTATAAGCATTAATGCCGCTATTGTTGAAATAATAAATATCAAGAATTGTTGTTGGATTTGAGCTTAAATAATCTTTAATAAATTTTACAGACTGAACTCTTTTTACAATTTCTTTATAATCTGATTTTATAGAGTCTCTAGAATAAATAGATTTGCCTGTTTTTGAAGCCAGAAAATTAAGATACACATTAGGAAACATTTCTTTACTTTTTAATCTTATTTTAAATGTTTTTGGCTCATTCCATATATATCTTCCTCTCCCATACATTTCTTCGAAAGATAAAACTTCAAAATCTGTTTTTAATTCATTAATTTCTGTCAAATAATTATATGCAGACAATTTATAAAGCTCCTGCATATTATTATCAATTATTTTATTAACCAAATATCGCAACAACTCCGTCCCTTCAAGTGGCGCTTTAGTTTTTGATTTGATTTTAAATATTTTATCAATTTCTTTATCAATCTCAAAATTATAGTTTAAGCTACCTGAAACATCTTGATAAGGCATAATAAAACCCCAAACCGCTTTTCTTGATCTAAAAGTTCTCATCAATATATCGTCTTTAAAAACTTCAATCAAAAATTGTGCTCTATAAGAATTATGCATTGTGTAACAGCATCCGTTAGCTAAATAAGATTTCAATAAAGAACTATATAGACTCAAATCTTTTAAGAGTTTATAAGCGTATTCCATTTGTTGTGAATTCCAAGTAATTTTATTTTCGTTTTTATACAAACTCAATAATTCATCAGGACTATTCTTTATGTAATCAATATCTATTTTAAATTTTTGCAATAGTTGAGTACTATCATCAGATTTCTTCAATTCTGATAACAACTTTGAAATAGATTTTTGCGATTTTATTTCCTTCTTCTCCGTTTTATACACTTTCTCCGTTTCATAATCATCGAACTGATTTACATAAGTAATCCTTGATATAACAATTTTATCTGCTAAATCTTGCGATTTTACTTTTGAGAAAGCGAAGAATAATAGAAGAGTAAGTACCCTCTGCATTATAAAATGAAACATATCTTAAAGATTAGAAAACTTGCAACTTCCTTACTCCTTCCCCCAAATCCTAGTATTCAAATCCAGTTCATGAACAATATCATGCATGAATTTCACAATCGAAAGATCATCGGTAAGTAAATCTGGAGCTAAAAGCGAAGAATGAATTGGCGGTTCAAAATAATTGTTAGACAACGGAAAAGCGATATACATTTTAGAATGTATAAACGAGATCGAAATCGTTTCGTCGGATTTGCTGTTTAAATCCATAATTCTTTCCATCATAGCCGGCGTTAAAATATATCGTGCCTCAATTTGATTTTTAGAATAGGTTACAAACTTATTGTCAAAGTCAGTGTTTTCAAGCTGTACGATTTCGGTATTTCCAAAACTGAAAACATTTTTAGAAAACCACGCTCCAAGACTAGCACCAAAACTTTTTGGGCGCACAACAGTCGAAACATTGAAATTTTTATTGAAATCGGCTACGAAAATAATTCCTTTAAAAATGGTATGCCAAGTTGTTTTCGTTCCGTTTTTGTCACGAGTTTCCGTTTTATATTCGGCATGGACTTCGGCAAACCAAAAAGAAGTTTTATCGGCTGTACCAGTTATTAAATCTTGTGTTTTATAACGATCCGGTTCGGTTGTAAAAAGCTCAGAACTTACAAACTCATATTCAGGAAGTCCGCTTAAAGGCGTAATCGCCAGCGTTTCGTTAATGTCTTTTAACGCCGCTCCAACCACATTGATTTTATAGGCTGATTTGTATTTTTTGGCATCATCATATATTCGAAAATACATGACAACAGCAATAATTACTGGAACTAAACAACCAATAATTCCCAATGGAACAAATTGAATGAAAAATCCAACAGCTAAAATCAACACCGCAAGTCCAATTAAAATATAACAGGTTTGATACGTTTCGGCTATTTTTTTTCGGTCAACTTCTAAGGCATTCAGTATTTCCTGCAGATTGGCTTTCGAATTTATCTCTGAATCCATTAATTATTGAATAGTTCTTTTGCACTAATATTTTTACGTTCTTCTTCTGGAGTTACCAGCACCTCAATTTTAGTGTAGCCCAGCATTCCGGCAAACATATTTCCAGGAAACATCATAATTGCATTATTGTAATCCGTTACAACTGCATTATATGTTCTTCTTGCAGCAGCAATTTGTTCTTCACTTTCTGTCCAAGTAGTCTGTAAGTTTAAGAAATTGGTATTGGCTTTTAGATCAGGATAATTTTCAACTGTTACCATCAAACCTTTTACGGCAGAACTCAATTCAGTATCTAAACTTGCTTTTTCTTCGTCGCTTAAATTTCCTGAAGTTGCTTTGGCACGAAGTTCAACGATTTTAGTTAAAGTACTTTGTTCGTAATTTGTGGATTGTTTTACAACTTCAACAAGATTCGGAATCAAATCGAAACGTTTTTTCAGCATCACATCAATCGCAGAGAAAGCATTGGTAACCTGATTTCTTTTTCCGATAAGTGAATTGTAGATTACGATTCCGATAATAAAAAGGAAAACAAAAAGTCCTATAATAACAAACATGATTTTATTTTTTTGAATTGGTTATGAGCAAATATATAGAAAAGGCAGTAAGTTTGGATTTTAATTTTTAAGATTTATATCACAAATTTTTATTTACTTAAATGATGACCAAAAATAAAAATTTTCTAAAATCTATAACTTTGTACCCTAAATAATCCCATTTTAGCGTTATCAATAAACCGACTTCTAAAAATCCTCATTTTAAATGAATAAAAACATATCCAAACTCTACAATATAGCGCAGAAAGAAACTCGAAAAATATTGGGTTTAATGTCTGGAACTTCACTAGACGGACTTGATATTGCTTTATGCGATGTTTCTGGTTCTGGTGAAAATACAGATGTAAAAATCCTGGAGTTTGAAACGATTTCTTATTCTGAAGAAATTAAAAACGAAATCAGAAAAGTATTTGCTCAGAGAACAATCGATTTTCAGCATTTGGCTTTATTAAATGAGTGGATTGGAATATTGCACAGCGGTATGATTAACGATTGTTTAAAAAAATGGAATATTTCGTCAAGCGAAGTAGATTTGATTGCTTCGCACGGGCAAACGGTTTTGCATGCTCCGAAGTTTTTGCATCAGCAGGAAAAATTTCCAAACGCGACTTTACAAATTGGCGACGGCGATCATATTGCGGTAAAAACAGGAATCATCACTCTTTCGGATTTCAGACAAAAACACGTTGCAGCGGGCGGTGAAGGCGCTCCATTAGCAGTTTACGGCGATTATTTATTATTTGGAAAAAAAGGCGAAAACAGAATCATGCTCAACATGGGCGGAATAGGGAATTACACTTATCTCCCAGCCTCTCTAAACGCCGAGGAAGTTTTTGTAACCGATACCGGAACGGCAAATACGTTAATCGACATTTATACAAAACATTATTTCCCTGAAAAAAGTTACGATAAAGATGCTGAAATTGCCAAAAGCGGAACTGTAAATCAGGAACTTTTAGCCGAACTTAAAAAAGATAGCTTCTTCCAAAAAAGCTTTCCAAAATCGATTGGTCAGGAGCTGTTTAATTTCGATTTTGTGCAGTCGGCTTTGGTAAAATTAGGTTTAGAAAATATTTCGGCATCAGATTTGCTTGCGGCTTTAACGCGTCTGAGTGCCGAAACGATTGCAGAAGCAATTTATTTCACCATAAAAAATACTAAAACTCCTGCAGAAGATTTTCATATTTATATGTCTGGAGGCGGAACAAATAATCCGTTATTGGTAAAATGGTTAAAGGAATTACTTCCGTGTCAGTTTCATACCAGTGAAGATCTGGGTATTTTAAGCGATGCCAAAGAAGCCGTTTTATTTGCGCTTTTGGCAAACGAAACAGTGGCGGGCGGCAATTATAATTTCGGAAACAGTAAAATTCCATCTGTAACAATGGGTAAAATTTCGTTTCCAGATTAATAAAAACAGCCACGACTCGGCCGAAGAGACAAACGAAGTAATTCACGAATTCATTTTTGTTCAAAATATTAAAAAAATAATTCGTGAATTCGTGACGGAAAAAAGACAATTATAATTCAGTTAAAAAAACTATTTTTGATTCCTGTTAAAAAAACATTGAAAATGCATAAAAATCAGCACGTACTATACTCCATCATACTTTTATTTTTCTTTGGATTACAATCTTATTCACAGGAAAAAATAATGCATCCTAAAAACGAATTTAGAGGTGTGTGGATTGCTACAGTGGTTAATATCGACTGGCCAAAAACGGCAGGAGACAACGTAGAAAAAGAAAGAGCTGATTATTTAGAGATTTTAAACACCTATCAAAAACTGAACTACAATGCTGTGATTGTTCAGATTAGAAGTGTTGGCGATGCATTTTATCCGTCAGAACTTGCGCCGTGGTCCCGATTTTTAACCGGTAAAGAAGGTCAGGCTCCAAATCCGTATTATGATACTCTGGAATGGATGATCGAAGAAGCACACAACAGAGGTTTTGAGTTTCACGCCTGGCTGAATCCATACCGCGCGACTTTTGATTTAAACAAAAATCTTTTAAGTCCAAATCACGATTTATTCAAACATCCGGAATGGATGATCGAATATGGCGGTAAATATTATTACGATCCTGCCCTGCCGGAAGTTCAGACACATTTAACAAAAGTAATCAAAGAAGTCGTTGATAAATACGATATCGATGCCATTCATTTTGATGATTATTTTTACCCGTACGCCGTTCCCGGAAAAGTTTTTAACGATACAGCTTCATACAAAAAATACGGTTCAGGTTTAAGCCTTGCCGACTGGCGCCGTGCCAACGTGAGCAATTTTGTACACACGATTTCGACAACTATAAAGGCAAGCAAACCATGGGTTCAGTTTGGAATTAGTCCGTTTGGGGTTTGGCGAAATAAATCGATGGACCCAAGAGGTTCAGAAACACAGTCTACTTCAAATTACGACGATTTGTATGCAGATCCTGTTTTATGGATGGATCAAAAATGGATCGATTATATTATGCCCCAATTATATTGGAGTATGAATAATCCAAGAGCTTCTTATTCTAAACTGGTAAAATGGTGGGCCGAAAACTCCAATAATACAGCCGTTTATATTGGTCATGCTTCGTATAAAATTCGAGGTGACGGCGATAAAAGCTGGAATTATATAAATGAAATCCCAACACAGATTAATTTTGCCAGAAGCTTCAAGAATGTTTCCGGAAGTGCGTATTTCAGCGCTAAATGGTTCATGGGCAAAAACTTTGATATTGTGCGACTTTTAGAGGAAAACCAATATAAATATCCGGCACTCCCAAATGCGGTTCCCAATTTAAAACGTATTATAATTGATAATCCCATTTTTACTGAATTTACAAAAGACAGTTTAAAATATTCTTTTAAGATCAAGAGTCCGCTTAATACAAAAGTGCGTTATATTGTACTTTACGGCGGCGAACACATCTCAAAAGTAAATACAAATGATGCCGAAAAAATTATAGCCAAGATACGAGCAGTTGAAAAAGACGGTGTGATTTCATTTACAATTCCGGTTGAAAAAATCAGTCAGTATAAAGCTTGCGCTGTAACATTTATTGATTATTTTGCGAACGAAAGTTCACCCGCTTTTGCCGATATAAAAAAGAGTTTTAAAATCTATTCACCTGCTCAGCCAAATGAAAACAGATAATACCAAACCGTGGTTTTGGATTCCGCTTCTCAACTTTGCTTCGGGATTACCGTATGCCGTAATTATCTCGGTTTCAGTATTAATGTACAAAAACCTCGGAATAACCAATGAAGACATTGGACTCTATACCAGTTTATTATATCTGCCTTGGGTTATTAAACCACTTTGGAGTCCGTTTATCGAACTTACGGGAACCAAAAGAAAATGGTTCTTATCGATGCAATTACTAATTTCAATTGCATTTTTACTCGTAGGATTTACCATTCCTGCGAATGGTTTTTTCATGATGACTCTGGCTATATTCTGGGTTGCCGCTTTTGCTTCGGCTTCAAATGATATTGCGAGTGACGGTTTTTATTTATTGGTTTTACCAAAAGAGCAGCAGTCGTTTTTCCTCGGAATCAGAAGTACTTTTTACAGATTATCAATGCTGGCCGGAAACGGATTAATTGTTCTTTTTGCCGGTTATTTGGAACATAAATATGGCGACAATACAAAAGCATGGTCATACACGATGATTTGTGTTGGTTTATTAATGACTTTTATTACGGTTTATAATTTTATTTTTACGCCCAAAAACGAAATAAATCCTGTTGAAAATAAAGAACATCACCATCAAAGTTTCGGAACTATTTTCATCAGCTTTTTTAAGAAAAAACAAATTGCTGTTATTTTAATTTTTATCCTTGTTTTCAGATTAGGAGAATCGCAGTTATTAAAAATGCTGACTCCATTCTTAATTGACCCTATCAAATATGAGTTAGTAGAGACAAGTTCAGATTTAAATGAAAATAAAGCTTTAGAAATATTTAATACAAAGGTAAAAGCAGGCATAAAACCTGAACAATCAGAATTACAGCTCTTATATTCAAAATTACCTGTTGTGGTTGAAAACAGAAATGGTAAAAAAGCCGTAGCAGAAATTCAGCCTAAAAAAAATGAAGAATATAAAAAAGTAAACGAAGCAAGAATTCGTTTTATTGATGAATTGATTTCAAAAAAAGGAAATCAAAAAACAGTTCAGGTAGGCGGTATGGGGCTCGACACTGAAGATGTTGGTTTAATATACGGTACTTTCGGTTTAATTGCTTTAACTATTGGCGGGATTTTAGGCGGTATTGCAATCTCTAAACAAGGACTCACGAAATGGATGTTCCCAATGTTTCTGGCTATGCATCTTCCAATTCTAGGATTTATTTTATTGGCTTTCTTTCATCCTTCATCAATTTATTACATTTATGCCGTTGTAATTTTAGAACAATTTGGTTACGGTTTTGGCTTTACGGGCTTTATGATGTATTTAATTCATGTTGCAGAAGGAGAATCAAAAACAGCGCATTATGCACTGGCAACCGGATTTATGGCATTAGGAATGATGCTTCCGGGAATGCTAAGCGGTTTTATACAAAAATATTTAGGCTATCAAAACTTTTTTATCTGGGTTTTAATTGCCACAATTCCAGGTCTTATTTTATCACGTTTTTTAATTTTCCCAAAAGATTTTGGGAAGAAATCTGAAGAAGTTTAACCCCAAATCAAACTCTTACAATTTATGGAAATTAATGAAAATTTGCAGAACGAACGCAACTTAAAAGGAGCCGAATTCGAAAAAACCGGAGATCTTGAAAAAGCAATTGAGCTCTATGAAGAAAATGTATCAGAAGGTTTTAAAGGAAATCATCCTTACGACCGACTGGCTACTATTTACAAAAATCAAAACGATCTCGAAAATGAAATCCGCGTTCTTGAAAAAGCCATTGTAGTTTACGAAGAAATCACTGTAGAAGATCGTCTGGAAGGTCTGCCAAAACTTTTCCGTTTCAAAAACCGATTAGAAAAAGCAATCGAAACTAAAAAACAGCAGGCTAAACAAAAGAAAGCAAAGTTGAAATAAAAATACTTTTATCAATTTCTAATTTGTCTGTAACCGCATGACATTAAAACTGAAGCTCGTATCAATATCGGCACTTTTAGTGCTGTTGTTTTCATGCGGAAAATCAAATGAAAAGAAAAAAGATATTCTAGTTCAAAAAGACTCTATTCCGAAAACTTTTGTCGAAACAGAAAAAGAACGTCTGAAAAGAGAGAAAAAAATTAAAGAAGAATTAAGAATTGACAGTTTAGCATTTGAAAAAGTTTTAGCTGATGCTCTGAAAATTGCGGATCAAAACGATAAAAATAAATTTCAAAAAACATACAAAACATCATCTGACATTGAAGTAAAATTAAATCTGGATTATCATTTCACGAAAGATTTTCCGCATTTAATCATTCACAGATATGGAGAAAACGATGTTCATATCGATATTTATTCAAAAGCCAATAGTAAATTTGAAAAGATGCTCTCTTACAAAATATGGAGTCTGACTTATCAAAATGATACAATTCAGGATATTAACGGAGACGGATTAAAAGATTTTGTTGTAAACTGGTATGGTAATAATGGCTGCTGTCTGAAAGCATTTAGCGATGTTTACCTTCTTAAAAAAGGTGAAAAAACATTTTCAAAAGAATTTGAGTTTATCAACCCAACGTTTTCATCCCGCGAAAAAGTAATACGAGGAATTACATATGGTCATGCCGGATATACAGGGATGTATAAATACAAATGGAATGGTGAGGCGGTTGATACTTTAGAATATATCAATTACGAAATGGACAAAGAAGAGAAAAAAACAGGAAAAATAATTATTTCTAAATACGGAGCCTACAACAAAAATAAAAAGGAAATCAAAGTAGATTCAATACCGGATGAATATAAAAATATCGAAGGTTTTGATTGGTTTACAGGAAAAGGTTTTGAATAAAAAAATTATAAAACACCAACATGATTACTTTAAAACGAACCAATTCAGACGATGCCGATTTCATAAAACTGGTTGCTTTATTAGATCAGGATTTAGCAATTAGAGACGGTGAAGATCATGCATTTTATAATCAGTTTAATAAAACCGATAAAATAAAACATACCATCGTGTATTACGAAAATAATATTCCGGTTGGATGCGGCGCTTTTCGTGAAAAAGAACCCGGAACAACCGAAATTAAACGTATGTACGTGCATCCGGATCATCGCAAAAAAGGCATTGCATCGGCCGTTTTAAAAGAACTCGAAATCTGGGCAAAAGAAGCGGGTTATACGTATACGATTCTTGAAACCGGAAAAAATCAGCCGGAAGCCATCAATTTATACCAAAAATTAAATTATACCATAATACCTAATTATCCGCCTTACGAGGAAATGGATAATAGTGTCTGCATGAAAAAGACTTTATAATAATGAAAATGACAGCCGAAGCATTACGACATAGAATAGGACAATTTTTCTTTCCTGCCGTTTTTATCAACGATACCGAAGAAAATATCCAGGAAACAGAACGCCTTATTAAAGAATACAATATTGGCGGACTAACCTTTTTTCATAGTCGGGCAAGTGCTGCAACCAATTACGAAAGCAAGAAAAAAGTTGTTTTTAATGATGACAGTTACGAAAAAATCAAAGCACTGATTGTTCGTTATCAAAAAGCCGCTTCTACGCCGCTTTTAATCAGCATTGATGCCGAATGGGGGCTGGCAATGCGTATCGAAAAAACACCGCAATATCCGTATGCTATTACGCTTGGTGCTTTACCTTCAGCTAAAGCTGATTTGGTTTATGAAGTTGGAAAACAAATTGGTCTAGATTTAAAAGCAGCCGGAATTCATTATAATTTATCGCCTCTGGCAGACATTAACAACAACCCGGATAATCCTGTTATTGGGTATCGCTCTTTTGGTGAAAACAAAGAAAAAGTAGCCCAGTTTGCCGTTGAATATTTAAAAGGAATGTCAGAAGTTGGGATTTTAGGCTGTCTGAAACACTTTCCCGGACACGGAAATACTAATGTTGATTCGCATTTAGGATTACCTGTTTTAAAAGAAACTCCTGAAGAATTATTAGAAAACGAATTATATCCATTCATTAAAGGGATTGAAAATAATGTCGATTCGATTATGATTGGGCATTTGGCTGTTCCGAGTTTAAATGACGGGAAAGATACATCGGCCACTTTATCAAAAGCTGTTATTCAGGATCTTTTGCGTGACAAATTAGGTTATGATGGTTTAGTAATTTCTGATGCTCTTAATATGCACAGTGTTTCTAAATTATATGAAACCAAAGGACAATTGGAATGGGAAGCTTTCAATGCAGGAAACGATATATTGTGTTTCGCCGAGAATGTTCCGGAAGGAATTGAAGCTATCTTTAAAAATGCTTCACCGGACCGTATTTTTGAAAGTTATGAAAGAATCAGGAAAGCCAAAGAAAAGGCAGGATTATTTTCGGATGAAAACTTTGCTTCGGGTGAATTGAACTTTAAAAAAACATCTCAATTAAATCTTGAAATTGCCCAAAATGCGATTACCGAAATCATCGATAACGGAATTTTAGATTTAGTTTTTGAAGCTCAAAAAAACAACAAATTAGCAAAACTGAGTTTATACAAAAATACAGAAAACACCTTCTTTAAAACTTTAAATTCAAAATTACATTCGCCGGAATTTGCTTTTGAAAGTTTAGAATCCTCGAATATTTCTTCACTTAAAAATGAATTGGAGAACTTCGAAACCATAATTATTTCATTATTTGTTCCAAAAGCAAAACCATTGAATAATTTCGAAGTCGATAATGAAATCTTCGAATTACTTTCAGGTTTATTGCAGACTAAAAAATGTATTGTTTACGTTTTCGGAAATCCATACGTTTTACCGCTTATCCCGAATCTAAAAAAAGCTGCGGGATTAATTCAGGGATATCAGGATTTTGAAGAATTTCAAAAAACAGCAGGAATTCAATTTTTAGAGAAAAATTCTTTCAATGGCAATTTACCCGTAAATATTGAAATTCAATGATTTATAATCAAAAATAATCAAATCTTATTAAATTATAAGTTTTTATAATCACATCTTATTGTATCAATATCTACTTCTACCCTACTTTTGCATCAGAAATAAATTTTTAACGTAAAACGAATATTATGTCTTTAGTAGGAAAAAAATTCCCAAGTATTGCAGTAGATGCTATCTCAGAAATGGGTGACAACTTAAAAATCAACATTTTTGAAGAAGCAGTAAACAACAATAAAAAAGTACTTTTATTTTGGTACCCAAAAGATTTTACTTTTGTATGTCCAACAGAATTACACGCCTTTCAAGCTGCATTACCAGAATTCGAAAAAAGAAATACTATCGTAATTGGTGCTTCTTGCGATACTAACGAAGTTCACTTTGCCTGGTTGAATACTCCAAAAAACAATGGTGGTATCGAAGGTGTTACTTATCCAATCTTAGCAGATACAAACCGTAACTTAGCTAACATTTTAGGTATTCTTGATATCGAATCTACAAGCTACAGCGAAGATACAGATTCAGTTATCATTGAAGGTTCAAACGTAACTTACAGAGCTACTTACCTAATTGATGAAACTGGAAAAATTTTCCACGAAAGTGTTAACGATATGCCATTAGGACGTAACGTAAGCGAATATTTAAGAATGGTTGATGCTTACACTCACATCCAGACTAAAGGTGAAGTTTGTCCTGCAAACTGGGAAGCTGGTAAAGAAGCTATGACTGCTGACAGAAACAGTACTGCTGAATACTTAAGCGCAAACTAATTTTTTATAAAGGTACAAAGGTTCAGAGGTACAAAGTGGTAAAGGCTTTCTTTGCTACGTATAAACAAAGTCCTAAACTTTGCCCCTGAACTTTTGTTACTTTAAAATTTCTTTCTAATTAAACAAAGGTCAAAATGCAAAACAACCTGGTTTTGCAAAATACATATATATAAAGTTTCCAAAAACTTTGTCCCCTTGAACCTTTGCAACTTTAAACCTTAAAAAAATAAACAAATGTTAATCGACTTAAACGAAGATACGTTAGCAGATTTAGTTGCTAAAAACGAAAAAGTAGTAGTACAATATTCAGCTTCATGGTGTGGAAACTGCCGTATTATGAAACCAAAATTCAAAAAATTAGCATCAGAAAATGAAGCTCTTACTTTTGTTTTGGTTGATGCTGAAAATTCTCCGGAATCAAGAAAATTAGCTAATGTAAGCAATCTGCCTACTTTTGCTACTTTCGTAAACGGACAATTGGTTGGCGAAACGCAGACTAACAAACAAGAAGTTCTAATCGACTTAGTAAACGCAATTGCTTAATTAGATCGTTAGACTGGCTTAGATTTTTAGACTTCTTAGATGTTGTCTAAAGTTTAATCAAGTCTAAGAAGTCTAAGAATGTCTAAAAATCTAAGAAATCTAAACATGAAATTACCAGTAATTAAGCATTTAACACAATTCATCGAAGAAAACGATCAGGATTACATCATCGAAACGATCGAAGTTCTTGAAGCCATGACCGAAATTCCTTCTCTTAAAGATGAAGAATTAGACGTAATTGGCGAATTGATCTCAAATATGTACGGTGCTCTTGAAGTACAAAAATTGGTAGCTCAGGGTACCGATAAAAAAGAAGCTTTAAATACGTTCATGAAACGTGTTTTAGGTTCAATCGACAAATAATCGGCTCTTTTTCAAAAGAAAAAACAAAAAAACATGATGCAGAAAGCGTTTCTTATTTTTAGGGACGCTTTTTTTAGTTGGTCAGTTTTTAGTCTTCAACTGCAGTTTTCCTCACAATCTTGTCATACTGAGTAAGGAAGAATCACACTAAAAACTCTACAATAAAGAGAACAATATTATCTCAAAATTAAAGTTATCACTAGAAATAATTTGCTGAAACAAATCACAAATTCGTGAATTCGAGGCTGTCAAAAAGGAGTCCTTAATCTCTCCTTAAACCCATAACAAATACTTTTAGATTCAAATATTAATCCTTACTTTTGAGCCTCATTAACTTTAAACAAAAATCATGGCATCTATCACATTAGGAGGAAATCCTGTTCATACATCAGGCGAATTGCCGGCAGTTGGATCACAATTAGCTGACTTCAAACTAGTACAAAACGATTTATCTGTTGCTTCATTAAGCACTTTCGCTGGCAAAAAGTTAGTTTTAAACATCTTCCCAAGTGTTGATACAGGAACTTGCGCAACATCTGTTAGAACTTTCAATGCAAGTGCAAGCGGATTAGAAAATACAACTGTTTTATGTATTTCCAGAGATTTACCTTTTGCCCAAAAACGTTTTTGCGGTGCTGAAGGTTTAGAAAATGTAGTAAACTTATCTGATTTTCAGGATGGTGCTTTTGGAAAAGCAAACGGTTTAGAAATCGTTGACGGACCATTGGCTGGTTTACATTCAAGAGCAATCATTGTTGTTGATGCTGATGGAAAAATCGTTCACACAGAACAAGTTGCCGAAATTGCAAACGAACCAAATTACGAAGCAGCTTTAGCAGCACTTTAATATCCTTTAAATGGAGTTTCAAAAAGACAATACTTTTGTTACAGGCCGTTTAAAAAGTGTAACCTACGCTTTTAAAGGAGCCCTAAAATTAATTAAAACAGAACACAGTGTAATGGTGCAATTCTCTTTAGGGATTGTAATGACTGTTGCCGGGTTCTATTTTCATATTTCACAAACCGAATGGCTGTGCCAGACATTGGCCATTGGTTTGGTTTTAAGCATTGAAGGATTAAATACGGCAGTTGAAAAAATTGCCGATTTTATCCATCCGGATTACAGCAGACGAATCGGATTTATTAAAGATATTGCTGCAGGAGCGGTATTTTTTGCCGCAATGACAGCAATTGCAATAGGTCTAATTATTTATATTCCAAAATTTATATAGGCAGGAACGCAAGAATGGCAAAAAGTAAAAAAGAAACTGTAGACAAAAAAACCGAATCAAAAGCAGCAGGAATAAAATCCTGGAAAATGAGCAAACAGCAAAAATTTGTTCTGGGATGCCTTTTGATACTCTTTTCTATTGCACTATTAGTTGCATTTATTTCTTTTTATGTGAACGGGCAATGGCAGACAGATCAAAGTGCTGTGAGCCAGCTTGGAGATCGTGAAGAAGTAGTACAAAACTGGCTCGGAAAATTCGGGGCTTATCTGGCCGATTTAATTGTTTACAGAGGTTTTGGGATCGCTTCTTTTATTTTCGTCCGTTTATTTTTCCTTACCGGATTATTTCTGGCATTGGAACTTACAACCCAAAAACTAAAAAACACCTGGTTTTGGGATATTTTCGCCATTATAGTAGTATCTGTTCTGTTTGGTTTTTTCGCAACCTCTGCTCCCGAATTAGGAGGAACTATTGGTTACGAACTAAACTATTTCCTTCAGGATTATATTGGTAAAACCGGAACATTGCTAACTCTCCTTTTCGGTTTAATTGTTTATTTAATTTTCAAAATAAATGTATCTCCGGAAAAAATCCAGTCCTATTTTGATTCTACTAAAAAAGAATTCAAATCGGAATTAAATTCAATTAAACCTGTACAGCAGCAACAGTCGTCAGAACCTGAAAGCGCTTATAATTTAGAAGAATTTGCCATCGAAGAAGATCCCGAATTAGATAATATTCATCTTAAAACAGAAGATACACAATTCGAAATCAACAAAGAGGCTTTAAAACCAACTATTTCACATTCTTCCGAAATTGAACTAAACCCGATCTTAAAACCTATTGTTCCGCCGTCTAAGCAGATTACCGCAACTCCGGACGAAGCATTTGTAATCGAAAGAGCCGAGGAAGAAGACATTATCGAAGAAAACCTGGCCTCACGCCTTGTTGCTGATTTTGGCTTATTTGACCCAACTTTGGATTTATCAAATTATAAATTCCCAACCATTGATTTATTAAAAGAATATTCAACTGGCGGCATTACCATTAATCAGGAAGAATTAGAAGAAAATAAAAATAAAATTGTAGATACACTTCGTAACTACAAAATTGAAATTGCACAGATTAAAGCAACCGTTGGACCATCGGTAACTTTATACGAAATTGTTCCGGAAGCAGGAATCCGTATTTCTAAAATTAAAAGTTTAGAAGATGATATCGCTTTATCATTATCTGCTCTGGGAATTCGTATTATAGCTCCAATTCCGGGTAAGGGAACAATTGGTATTGAGGTTCCTAACAAGAACCCTACTATGGTTTCTATGAAAAGTGTTATTGGAGCTGCAAAGTTCCAGGAAGCCGAAATGGAACTGCCAATCGCTTTAGGAAAAACAATTTCAAATGAAACTTTTGTAGTCGATTTAGCCAAAATGCCTCACTTACTAATGGCAGGTGCTACAGGACAGGGAAAATCGGTTGGATTAAATGCGGTTTTGACTTCTCTTTTATACAAAAAACATCCTGCCGAAGTAAAATTTGTACTGGTTGACCCGAAAAAAGTGGAGCTTACGCTTTTTAATAAAATTGAAAGACATTATTTAGCCAAGCTTCCTGATACAGAAGATGCCATTATTACCGATAATGCAAAAGTAGTAAACACTTTAAATTCACTTTGTACCGAAATGGACAACCGTTATTCTTTATTAAAAGATGCTATGGTTCGTAACATTAAGGAATACAACGAAAAATTTAAATCAAGAAAATTAAACCCAGAAGCGGGCCACCGATTTTTACCTTACATTGTTCTGGTTGTCGATGAGTTTGCCGATTTAATTATGACTGCCGGAAAAGAAGTCGAAATCCCGATTGCACGTCTGGCTCAATTAGCCCGTGCTATTGGTATTCACTTGATTATTGCAACACAAAGACCTTCTGTAAACGTTATTACCGGTCTAATTAAAGCAAACTTCCCTGCCAGAATTGCATTTAGAGTAACTTCAAAAATTGACTCCAGAACCATTTTGGACACACAAGGAGCCGATCAGTTGATTGGACGAGGGGATTTACTTTATACAAACGGAAATGACGTAGTTCGTGTACAATGTGCCTTTATAGACACTCCTGAGGTAGAAAAAATTACCGATTTTATTGGCGGGCAAAAGGCTTATGCAACCGCTTATTTGCTTCCTGAGTTCGTTGGAGAAGAAACTGGCATCAATCTTGATGTGGATATTTCTGAAAGAGATGCCTTATTTAGAGAAGCTGCCGAGATTATTGTTAACGCACAGCAAGGTTCTGCTTCACTACTGCAAAGAAAATTAAAATTAGGATACAACAGGGCCGGTCGTCTGATCGATCAGCTGGAAGCAGCCGGAATTGTTGGACCATTCGAAGGCAGTAAAGCCAGAAGCGTGAACATTTTAGACTTAAGTGCTCTTGATCAATTTTTTAATAATGAACAAAATTAAACCCCATCATGAGAACAAACATTCAGGAAATCGCAAACAATTCTATCTCTAACATGACTAAAAAGTGTTTTCAAATGGCTGTTTTATTTCTTTTGAGCTTCACTTCTATTCAGGCTCAGGATAAAAAAGCTAAAGATTTATTGAACGAAGTAACTACAAAAATAAAAAGCTACGATAATATTGTTATCGATTTTAAATATTCTTTAAATAATGCTAAAGAGAATATCAATCAGGACAGCAAAGGAAATGTAACAATGAAAGGAAATCAATATGTATTGAATTTTATGGGTGTTACAAAAATTTTTGACGGTCAAAAAACCTATACAATCGTTCCGGAGGATGAAGAAGTTACTATTTCTAAAGTAAATGAGAAAGACGATAATGCTATTACGCCTTCGAAAATGCTTACTTTCTTTAATTCGGGATATAAATACAATATGGATATCGTTCAAAATGTAAAAGGAAGAAAAATCCAATACATCAAGTTAGCACCAACAAGTGCAAAAGATCAACGAAAAGAAATTTTGTTAGGTATTGACGTTCAGACAAAACACATTTACAATTTGATTGAAACAGGAAAAAACGGAACAAAAACAACTTTAACCGTTAATTCTTTTAAAACCAATCAGCCATTATCAAAAAATCAATTTACCTTTGTAGCGGCCAAATATCCAAAATACTACATCAATAAATTAGATTAATCAGGAAGATTGAAAATTCTAGACAAATACTTATTAAAGACATTTCTATTTACATTTACTACGGTATTTGTAATCCTTTTTTTCATATTCATACTACAAACAGTATGGCTATTCATATCAGAACTGGCAGGTAAAGATCTCGACTTAATACTAGTCTTGAAATTCCTGCTGTTCTCTATGCCTCGTATTATTCCTCTGGTTTTACCGCTTTCGGTTCTGCTTGCTTCTATCATGACTTTTGGAAATTTAGCCGAAAATTATGAGTTTGCTGCAATGAAATCTTCGGGAATCTCCCTTCAGAGAGCCATGCGGATTTTAATCATTTTTATATGCGTTTTGAGTTTTGTGGCATTTTGGTTTGCCAACAGCGTTATTCCTTATGCTGAGTTTAAATTTATAAACTTTAGAAAAAACATTGCTCAGGCCAAACCTGCTATGGCAATTGCAGAAGGACAATTTAACGATGTTGGAACTTACAATATTAAAGTCAACAAAAAATCAGGTGAAAACGGAAATATCCTAACCGGAGTTACGATTCATGAGAAAGCAAATAACGTTGGTGAAAACAAAACGGTTATTAAAGCCAAAAATGGAGAATTAATCAGTAATGAAAAATCAAGTATTTTAAAACTGGTTCTAAATGACGGTTTTTACTATCAGGATATGACGCCTAAAAAATACGAAGACCGTGCAAAAATGCCTTTTGTAAAAGCGGCTTTCAAAAAACATATTATCAATATTGATTTATCAGACCTGAATAAAGTTGACGACAGCAAAGAAAGTATTGCAGGAACCAATGCCATGCTGAATGTAAATGAATTACGCTACACTTTAGACTCTTTAAACAAAAACCTCAATAACGAAATTATTTCTTTTTCAGAAAATATAAATCAGCGTGTTGGGATTAGAAAAGTGACTATTCCGTTAAACATTGATAAAACTAAAAAGAAAAAAACGCTGCCGGACAATCTTTTATCTTTGTACAACAACAAAGAAAAATCAGATATTCTAAAAATGGCTAACAGCAACGTGGCCAGTAACATCTACTCTATCGAATCGACTCAAAAAGATTTAAAAGACAAACAGCGTGATATCAACAAACACTTAACAGCTCTTTACGAAAAGTTTGTTATCGCTTTTGCCTGTTTTTTAATGTTCTTTATTGGTGCCCCTCTGGGAGCAATTATTAGAAAAGGAGGACTTGGTTTACCAATTGTTTTTGCGGTTTTAATTTTTATTACCTTCCATTTCATCAATACTTTTGGAAAAAGAGTATCTCAGGAAGGCGGTATGACTCCATTTATAGGATCATGGATGTCGTCGTTTATATTGTCACCATTAGCGGTATTATTAACGTATCGTGCCACTAACGATAACGGCTTAATTAATTTTGATGCGATAACTACTCCAATATCACAATTCATTCAAAAAATTTCTGAGCGGTTCTTACCGGCTCAAAACAAACAATAATTATGTCAACAAAAATTCAACTAAATACCATTGAGGAAGCTATAGAAGATATTCGTCAGGGTAAAGTTATCATTGTAGTCGATGATGAAGACCGTGAGAATGAAGGTGATTTTTTGGCAGCAGCCGAAAAAGTAACTCCGGAAATGATCAACTTCATGGCTACCCACGGACGTGGATTAATCTGCACCCCTCTTACCGAAAGCCGATGCAAGGAACTTGACCTGCGCGCTATGGTAACCAATAATACTGATCATATGGAAACTGCTTTTACAGTTTCTGTTGATCTAAAAGGAAACGGAGTAACAACCGGTATTTCTGCAGCAGACAGGTCCAAAACAGTTGAATCATTAGTTGATCCAAATACAAAACCACAAGATTTGGCACGTCCGGGTCATATTTTTCCTTTGATTGCAAAACAGGGAGGTGTTTTAAGAAGAACCGGACATACAGAAGCTGCTATTGATTTTGCAAGATTAGCCGGATTTAAACCAGCTGGTGTAATCTGCGAGATTCTAAATGAAGACGGAACGATGTCTCGTTTACCGGAGCTTATTAAAGTCGCTCAAAAATTCAATTTGAAATTAGTTTCTATTGAAGATTTGGTTGCTTACAGAATGCAGCACGACAGCTTAATCGTTAAAAAAGAAGATTTTGATATTGAAACCCGTTTTGGAACTTTCAGATTAAGAGCTTACGAGCAGACTACCAACAAACAAATACATATTGCGTTAACTAAAGGCACGTGGAATCTTGGCGAACCTATCTTAACGAGAATCCACTCTTCTCAGGTTAATAACGATCTATTAGGCACATTAACCAATAATGCAGAACAACAATTGGATGATATGTTTAAAGTAATTAATGAGAATGGAAAAGGTGCTGTTATTTTCATTAACCAGGATATGACGGCAGTTAATCTTTTAAACCGAATTTTTGAGCTTAAAACGCTTCAATCGCAGGGAACTCTGAAAGCCCCAAAAGTAATTATTGACAGCAAAGATTACGGAATTGGTGCTCAGATTCTTCACGATATTGATATTTCTAAGATCAGACTGGTTTCTAACACAGAACAGACAAAACGTGTGGGAATGATTGGTTATGGTCTTGAAATTACAGAATACGTTAATTATTAATATGGGAACAGTAGAAGAAAGAATTCAAAAATCAGAAACTCGTATTTTTAAAGCCGTTTTTCCAAGCACAACAAATCATTACGATACCTTATTTGGGGGAACAGCCCTTCATTTAATGGATGAAGTTGCTTTTATCTGCGCTACCCGATTCAGTCGTAAAAAGGTTGTAACGATTTCTACAGGTCAAATTGATTTTAAAAAAGCAATTCCGGCCGGAACTTTAATCGAATTAGTAGCAAAAGTAGACAGCGTTGGACGAACCAGCTGTAAAATTCACGTTGATATTTTTATGGAACAAATGTATTCTGAACTTCGTGAAACGGTTGTATCAGGAACTTTTTCGTTTGTTGCTGTCGACGAAAGTAAGAAACCAACGCCAATTTTGGACGATTTAGATTAATCTTTAAAAAAAAAACTCATTTTCGGGAATATAGATAATTAATTACCTGTAATTATTTTCAAAAAGTTCAAAAATACTACCAAAAAATTTTCGCAATCAAAAAAACATCCTATCTTTGCACCCGCAATGAGAAAATGATTGCGTTATACTGGAGGAATGGCAGAGCGGTCGAATGCGGCAGTCTTGAAAACTGTTGACTGTAACAGGTCCGGGGGTTCGAATCCCTCTTCCTCCGCCGAGAGCTAAAAAGAGACTTTTAAAAAAGTTTGCCAAAAGGCTAAAATTCACGAGAAACCCTGAAAATCGGACGATTTTCAGGGTTTTTTCTTTTGTATGCATTCAAGTATCTTCAAAAGTTTAATAGTGCAATCAGAGAACTACCACTATTTGCGGTTTCTCTTTTATCCAAATAAAAACTAATAGTGATCATTTTTCAATTTCTGCCGCACCAACTTTATAGGTTTTAAAGTATTGCAAAAATGCATCTTTATCGTGTCTGTAATTCTATAATAATGCAGTCGCTTTTACAATTAAAGAAAGAAGGAATTTTATTACCAGCCAGCACTGAAATCTGGTTTCAAATTATAATATGCAACCAAGTTTTATAAGATGGGAAATTTTACGATTAGAGCATCAACATAACGTTTTTCTGATTCTCAAATACAGTCTTTTTCAAGTTTACAACTCTACATTAGCAAGTACAAAAGCTAATTACAAATCACTTCCCGCCCTGCTGTCATCGCGTTAAAACAAAACTCGAAATATCATATCCCGCTTCAAATGAAATTTTTAAATCTTTAGAAAAACACTAAATAGAGTTTATCTTAAAAATGTGAGTTTCCCTAAATAACAACATACGCCAGACCTATATAAATAGCAGAGATTGCTTAAGTTTTAATTAGAAAATAACCTAAAAATGAGTATTTTCTCCTCATTCGATCACAAATTACCTAGTCGATTTAATACAAAAAGCGATGTTCAGTTTTTAACAAACTGATTTATAATGCTATATTTTTAAAGGCATGTTATTTGCCTGCAGAAGACAAAATAGTATTAAAATAAATCAAATTATTAAAAACATGTCTTTATAAATAATTGCATTATTTCAGTGTCTCAAGCATTCTTTAGTGCAGCAGAAAAAGTAACTGCTTTTTACATCCTACCAATATTCCTAGCAGTCATAAGCAAACAAAACAACTTACATAATTCTTAAAACCAAACACTTACAAACACAAAAAGCCAAAAAGTTTAGTTAAAATAACGTAACTTTAGGAGTAAAATCCACATTTCTATGAAAATAATTGAACACTATTATGGTCCGGATCTGACTTGGATCGAGCATTATACCAAACAGATTGGGGGAAAAATTGATGGAAATTTTATTACTCTGCCAGAAGATTCACAATCCGGTATCAGGTACTTTTTAGATTGCGGTGATGGTATATTAGCTTATTATATAAATGTTGAATATCATCGAAATTATCAGCTCATACAAAAAAATTTAAACCAGGATTTTGTAGGGTTTTATTATAATCTTACAGAAGGAAATGCAACGGTAAGTACTGAAAATTTCATGTACAATGTTGGACGATGGCAATATAACTTAGCTGTTATAGACGGCTCCCTAGAATCAAAATACAATGTTGTAAAAGGAAGCAAAACTTTTGCCCTTTGCATTTTTATCAAAAAAAGTATGATAAAAGCTTATGCAAAGAAGAACAATATTATTATTCAAAACATTGACACTCTTGTCGATTCTAAAGAAAACACAATTGTACGCTTTGACCGAATGAGCAGTGAAAGTTATCATTTACTAAATGATTTAAGAAAACTGGAGGTGGGCGGACCAATTTTCGATTTAAACTTGCGAGGGACCGTTCATTTGTTAATTTCAAATTACCTTAAAAAAATCGCAGCACGCAGACTTATTGTCCATACAGTAAATGAGTCTGATCTGGCCAATATTATTCAAATTCAGATGTATTTGGTTGATCATTTAGAAGATCATTTTCCAAGTATTACCTCAATGGCCAAAATGGTCAATATGTCTGAGTCAAAATTTAAAACGTTATTTAAAAAAATAACAGGCGATACAGCAAATGCCTTCTTTATGGACAACAAACTCTTGCTTGCAAAAGAACTGCTTTCAAAAAAACAATTATCGATATCCCAGGTTTCAGATCAGCTTAATTTTACCAACAATTCTTATTTCGCATCAAAATTTAAAAAACAGTTTGGCATTTCGCCAAAATTATATATCAAACAGCTATAATTATAAACAAAGTAAATTTTTATCCATTTAATGCCATATAAAATGAAAAACATTACTCATTATTACAGCTTAACACCAGAATGGCAGCAACAGATTGCTGATCAATTAAATATAAAAGTAAAAGACAACAAATTACTTGTTTTTCCAAAACCATTTGGCCGTGGTTTTTCATATTTTACACAAGTTACCTCCGGAATATCTGTAGTACTCTTAGATTTTACCCCAACAGTTCCAATAAAAATAACCCGGCTCAAATCTGAAAGTCCGATTTATATTTTTCATTTTGAGTTAAGCGAACATACAAACCTTATAAAAATCAATAACAAAGATTATGATATAGGGCCTTATCAAAAACTGGATTTAGCCATTATCGACAATGAATTACAAAGTTCTTTCAAATTAAAGGTAAACCGCAGGGCCATAGCCATCAGGATCTTAGTAAACAAGTCTATGTTAAACGATTTTACATCAAAATTTTCAGAAAAAAAAGATATTATTCCCTATAAGGAATCCGGTGCGGAGGTATTTTACCACTATGGAAATATAGACAGCAACAGTACGGTTCTGGTTCAGTCCTTAAAGAACAAAAAAATTGACGATCTTTCATTTGATTCTATGCTGAAAGGTATTTCCTTAAAGCTGCTGGGGAATTTTTTAAATAAATTTTATCAAACCAAAAGCCCTAATGAAGGTATTACAAAAGTTGAAAACGAAGCTATAACCAAAACCAGGGATTATCTTTTAAATAATTTATACGGGCCATTCCCATCGGTTACATTTTTAGCTGCAATGGCAGGAATGTCTGAATCGAAATATAAGCTTTTGTTTAAAAAATGTTTCAAAGATTCTCCAAATAGTTTTTTTATAACCGAAAAAATGAAACTTGCGCAATTACTTTTACAGAGTGGCAATTACCATACTTTAACCGAAGTGATTTATGAATTAAATTATACTAAACTCAGCTACTTTTCATCAAAGTATCAGGAAATATGCAAAGCAAAACCTACAGCGCATTTTGTAAAAAATCATACTCAGAGAACTACTCAAACTCATATTGATCAATAATAAACGGTCACAAAAAAAAATGCAACAAAAAAAAGGGTATTCGACTGAATACCCTTTTTCTTTACCAAAAATTAATTATTTACCAACTACATTGATTATAAATTCTGAACGTCTATTTTCCTGATGTTCTGCTTCAGAGCATTTCACCCCGTTAGCGCATCTGTTTAGTAACTGTGTTTCACCATATCCGTGTCCTTGCACCCTGCTTGCATCAATGCCATGCGCTATAATATAGTCTACAGTTGCTTTAGCTCTGTTTTCAGAAAGTTTCATATTAAAATCATCACGTCCTCTGCTATCTGTATGTGAGTTTACAGTTAAAGTTAAACTTGGTCTAGCCTTTAACACTTCTACCACTTTATCCAGCTCTATCATTGAAGTTTTTCTAATATTATAACCTCCGTAATCGAAGAAAATAGGGCTTAACTTCAATACACGGGTTAAATCGTCTCCTGGTTCAAGTGTAACTGTTTTATCACCCACCTGCACTTCCATTTCATTTGTAAAATTAAAAGAATACTCTCTCTTCTCTAATGGTTTAAGCTGTGGCACCTCTTGTGATTTTTCTACTATACTTGGTTTTTTGTATAGAATTTTATACAACTTGTAAGGCTCTAAATCAGCAGTATAGTACCCTTCTTTATCACTTTTAACCGTTTTAATCAAAGTATTATCAGTATCGTAAATTTCTACACTAACATCTTCAATTGGAGGTCCCGAAGTGTATTTTAAAGTTCCGTATACAATTGGCTGAATATTAATATCAAAAACAACTTTTCGGTTTTCTGTAAAACTATAGATATCGTCGTTCCCCGCGCGATTAGACGAAAAATACCCTTTTTTGGTTTCATCATTTATTATGTAAGCAAAATCGTCTGCACTACTGTTTACTTCATCTCCCATATTTACAACGTGGTAAATTCCGTCAGTATCTTTTATTGCCGCAAACACATCTAAACCTCCTAGCCCCGGATGGCCATCTGATGAAAAATACAGAATCCCTTTATCATCAACAAAAGGATAAGTTTCTCTTCCTAATGTATTGATCTCGTCTCCCAGTTTTTTTACATCATTTCCTACGAATCCCCCTTTTTTAAGGGATGCAACATAAATATCTGAATTTCCAAAATTATTGTTTCGGTCTGAAACAAAATACAGCTCTGACTCATCAGCGCTTAATGCCGGATGTGCAGATGAGAATCCGTCACTATTGATAGGATAACCTAAAGGCCTGATATTTTTCCATTCTCCTTTTACGTTATCTGCAACGTAAATCTTCAAATAAGTAGTCCCTTTTTTATCTGCTGCCAGCTTTCCGTCAACATAATTATTTCGGGTAAAGTACATGGTTTTACCATCTTTGGTAATCGCCGGCGTACTTTGATGGTATCTTGTATTTATATCTCCTTTTAACAGGACCGGATTTTGCAATCCTCCGTCTACAGTAACATCAGCAGAATATAGTTTTAAAAATGATTTTTCATTCCAGCTGTGCTTACTTTTAAAAATAGAACTTGTATCTTTTCCCGAAGCATAGATTACCATATCTTTACCATTAAAAGCCGTTCCAAAATCAGACTCAGGACTATTAATGTCTACCGGTTTAAAATCATAACGATTGGATTGTTTTGCAATATCTGCCGCCAGCTTAGTTTTTCCCCAATTCTCGCTTATGTCTTTTTTATTTGTTCTGGCAAAATATTCTTTCATAACAGCCTGTGCCTCGTCATGTTTATCTATACTGCTCAAAGCCTGTGCATATCTAAAATAGTTTTCTAAACTTAAACCATTTTTAGTAGACATGATTTTAGCATAACATTTTATTGCTTCATCGTATCGCCCATTAAAGTAATAACAATCACCTAATTTGGCATAAATATCTCCGGCATTGTTTCCTTTTTCTAATTGCTGTTCATATAGCTTTATAGCTTCTATAAAAGCAAATTTGTCGTAGGCCTGATTTGCTTTATCGAGTTTTTTGTTCTGGGCATTTACACCCGTAATGCTAAATATACATACTATTAAGAGTAAAAAAGCCTTATTTATATTTTTTAAATTCATTGTACTTTGTATTAACAATTATTAGAAAAACCTAGGTGTAACTAAACGTGATTTTGATTTGTTAACCAATTCGAATCGTAAGAAAAACTCATGAGAACCTGAATTATATGCTCTTAAGCCAGACACATCATGATCGTATCCATAACCAAGCTGGATTCCGTCAGTGATTTGAAAACCTGCAAGGGCACTTGCACTTGCTCCCCAGCGGTAAGCTGCACCCAGAGTAAATTTGTCATTGATTAAAAAATTACCTGAAACGTCTACTGCTAGAGGTGCGCCCTGTACTGCTTTTACCAAAAAGGCTGGTTTAAACTTTAAATAAGGGTTAAGATCGAACACATAACCTCCCAACAGATAAAAATGTGTTTGCGTTGAATACGTTGTATTTTTTACTTCTTTGTAATATTCTGTTTTTAATAATTTTGGTGCAGATACCCCTAAATACCAGTTATGAGAATGAACATAAAAACCAACCCCTACATTTGGCGAGAACTGCGTTACGACACCACTCATCAAAGGATCATCCATATCTCTTCTGGTTAATTTGTCGTTGTCTACCGTAAAATTGTCAAACCCGCCGCTTACACCAAACGAATATTTAACATCTGTGCTTCCTAAGATCGTGTATGACAGATTAAGTGTTGCTCCGGTATTTTTTGTTGGACCAATTTGATCGTTTGCAATATTTAAACCAATACCAAACCTTTCTCCTATAGGGCTGTGAGCCGAAAAGTTCATTGTTTTGGGTGCTCCTTCAAGACCAACCCATTGTGTTCTATACAATCCTAATACACTCAATACTTCTCGTGATCCCGTATAACCAGGGTTAAAGGACATTGTATTGTACATGTATTGGGAGTACTGTGATTCTTGCTGCGCTGAGGCGCTGAAGACCCCGGCAAACAATATTAGTATTATGTGGTATATATTTTTCATTATTCACTAAATTTTAATTTTCCTTTTTTGGAATTATTGATTGTTGATATATAAGTATCCTGATTTTTCTTTTGATTTTTTACCGTCTGAATATTTCAGGATATAGAAGTAAGTTCCTGTTGGCAGCTTCTCTCCTCTGTTTACCGTTGCACGGCCATCAGAATATCCTTCAAACATTCTGTCGTTTTCATTATAACCGTTAGCTTCATATACTTTTACCCCCCATCTGTTATAGATTTCAACAGTATTATTCGGGTATTTATTAATTCCTTCAATCAAGAATTTATCGTTTTTACCGTCGCCATTAGGAGATACTGCATTGTACACTACCAGATCATCTATTTCAGCCTCTTCGTCTTTAACCAGTGCGATGGTAAACAAACCATATCCTCCAACCTGGGCGGTAATTATTTTAGAGTAGGCTTCGCCTCCTCCTGTTTCTCCAAGCTGTCCTTTTTCATTAACCCATTCATTAGCGACATCGTCCCAGCGTACGATAGCCACTTTTACGCCTTTGGTTTCTGTAAAAAATTGTGAAGGTGTAGTATCGCTGTCAAGAGTAAGACTTAAAACAATTTTTTCTGCCCCCTTATCTTGTTTTACCTCCCAGTATTCCGCGTTATTAATTTCCAGGATTGTTTTTTTATCTCTAGATTCATGGCTATGAAGCTCTGCTGAATTTTTAAGGAAATATTGTGTTGTATAAATATTATTATCTGAAGTTGCAGCATGAATTGACGGTCTGTAGAATGTCCCTGAACCTACTGGGAATTTGAATTCTTTTTTTCCTGTTTTCTGAACTTTTCCGTCAACAAAAGATTGGTCTCCTGTTTTATCATGTATTGCATTGTCTTTAAAAATTACCAAGGCACCCGGTAATTCCACACCATCAACAATACCTTTTGTAAATTCAGCTTTATTATTAACTGAGATTTCTGTTCCTAAATAAAAAGGGGTAATATCAGATGTGTTGTTAAATTCCAGATTCTGAAAATCAGATCGTTTTTTACCTTCTATATATTGATCTGCTTTACCTATAAAAAATGTTTTACCGGCAGCACTTTCTGTAAAATCTACAGTACCATCGTTGTTCCAGTTTTTAAAGATATAAACCTGACCATCATTGGTAAATGTTGCTGAATCCTGATTTTTATAATCTTCATGAACAGACAAAATAGTACCGTCTTTTACTGTAACGTTTCCTTTATTAGAAAACTGGGCATTCCCCTGCTGAGAAGCTAAAAGTCCCGCAAGAAGACAAAAACCACAAACCGATCCACTTTTAAAAAAACCTTCTGTTTTTTTTTGTTTATTCACTTTATGTAAAGTATTATTTTTCATCTCGATATAATTTTTTTGGTATAAATCACATTGTTATTTTATGATGTAAAATTACTTCGCGCCCAAAACCCAAATAACCTGTCAAAGTCATTTGAATATTAGAATAGGATTAATTAACAGCTGCCCTGTTTACACTATGTAATTGATTTTAAATACTTTAAAAACTAAACAGCTTTTAAATTAATTTTACGCTGCAAAATTCTTCCATAAGCAAATCTTAAATAGCCTATAGAAGTTTTTAGAATTACAGATTAAGACAGATTAATTGTGGGAATGTGAGATGTGAGATGTGGGAATGTGAGATATAGGAATGTGAGATGTGGGATGTAAGAAAACAGATGCGGCAGTATACCTATTGATCGTATCGATAACAGCATAAAAAAATGAGGAAGTGTGAACTTCCTCATTTAGAAAACAATTACCAAAAAGATTATTTTACTCCCCTAGAAGTAATGAAAAATAATTATACAAATATCTTTAGTCTTTAAACCTATAATTACCCTAATACGATTAATAAATATAATATTAAGGTATAAGCTTGTATTTTTTTGTCATCTAAATAAAAATATCAAGTATTGGGAATTGAGTACAAAAATTAATAATCTAAAATCTGACACTCAATACTAAAACTCTTTAATACTTAAATAAAAAACATCAAGACAAACCGCTCTGGTTCATCTTGATGTTATAAATAGACAGTAAATACCAATACATCTACTCTTATAATTTTGAAGACTGCACACCTTGTATCAGGTGTGCAGTTTTCTTCAAAAACACTTTAAAAATTATTTCATATAATCGATAGTAACACTATCTTCTGCCATAAATGTATATGAACCATTGTTTTCCGGGTGATAGGTCGCTGTAGTGCCACTTATAGTAAGTGCATTATTTTTAATTCTAACACCGTTTATATACAACTTCACTTTAGATATAGAAGATGGTGTACCCGTTAATGTAAAATCAATCTGATCTTTCGTTGCTAAAAACTCATCTACTACTTGCTGTTGAGCTGAAATCGCACTAAGATCAATCTGGTTAGATACAGATTTCTCATCTTTGTAAGTCAATTTCTTAGTTGCAGCATCAAATGTTAAACTAGTTAATGTTTCATCGTTTTTAACGATGTTCTTAATTATCTCCTTAACCTCTGTATTGTTTACAATATCTGAGAAGTTGCTTGTAACATCTCCGACAACATTGATCGTAACTGCAGCACCTTTCTCGTTTGTATACGTGTAAGTACCGTTATTGTTATTACTTAATGTAGTAACTGTTTCGTTCAGCTTAACAAGATCGTTGATGTCTATAACCTGAGTATCGCCGCTTGCATCTGTATACGTAAACTGATTGTTTATCACATCGTAGCTTACGTTTCCTTCCGTATTGTTTACAATGTTCTCGATAATTTCAGTAACCGCAGGATTATTTGCAATTTGTGAGAAGTTGTTTGTAACATCTCCGACAACATTGATCGTAACTGCAGCACCTTTCTCGTTTGTATACGTGTAAGTACCGTTATTGTTATTACTTAATGTAGTAACTGTTTCGTTCAGCTTAACAAGATCGTTGATGTCTATAACCTGAGTATCGCCGCTTGCATCTGTATACGTAAACTGATTGTTTATCACATCGTAGCTTACGTTTCCTTCCGTATTGTTTACAATGTTCTCGATAATTTCAGTAACCGCAGGATTATTTGCAATTTGTGAGAAGTTGTTTGTAACATCTCCGACAACATTGATCGTAACTGCAGCACCTTTCTCGTTTGTATACGTGTAAGTACCGTTATTGTTATTACTTAATGTAGTAACTGTTTCGTTCAGCTTAACAAGATCGTTGATGTCTATAACCTGAGTATCGCCGCTTGCATCTGTATACGTAAACTGATTGTTTATCACATCGTAGCTTACGTTTCCTTCCGTATTGTTTACAATGTTCTCGATAATTTCAGTAACCGCAGGATTATTTGCAATTTGTGAGAAGTTGTTTGTAACATCTCCGACAACATTGATCGTAACTGCAGCACCTTTCTCGTTTGTATACGTGTAAGTACCGTTATTGTTATTACTTAATGTAGTAACTGTTTCGTTCAGCTTAACAAGATCGTTGATGTCTATAACCTGAGTATCGCCGCTTGCATCTGTATACGTAAACTGATTGTTTATCACATCGTAGCTTACGTTTCCTTCCGTATTGTTTACAATGTTCTCGATAATCTCAGTAACCGCAGGATTATTTGCAATTTGTGAGAAGTTGTTTGTAACATCTCCTACAACATCAATCGTAACTGCAGCACCTTTCTCGTTTGTATACGTGTAAGTACCGTTATTGTTATTACTTAATGTAGTAACTGTTTCGTTCAGCTTAACAAGATCGTTGATGTCTATAACCTGAGTATCGCCGCTTGCATCTGTATACGTAAACTGATTGTTTATCACATCGTAGCTTACGTTTCCTTCCGTATTGTTTACAATGTTCTCGATAATCTCAGTAACCGCAGGATTATTTGCAATTTGTGAGAAGTTGTTTGTAACATCTCCTACAACATCAATCGTAACTGCAGCACCTTTCTCGTTTGTATACGTGTAAGTACCGTTATTGTTATTACTTAATGTAGTAACTGTTTCGTTCAGCTTAACAAGATCGTTGATGTCTATAACCTGAGTATCGCCGCTTGCATCTGTATACGTAAACTGATTGTTTATCACATCGTAGCTTACGTTTCCTTCCGTATTGTTTACAATGTTCTCGATAATCTCAGTAACCGCAGGATTATTTGCAATTTGTGAGAAGTTGTTTGTAACATCTCCTACAACATCAATCGTAACTGCAGCACCTTTCTCGTTTGTATACGTGTAAGTACCGTTATTGTTATTACTTAATGTAGTAACTGTTTCGCTTAATTTAACAAGATCTGAAATATTGATCACCTGAGTATCTCCGTTTGCATCTATATAGGTAAACTGGTTCGTTGCACCATCATAGCTTACGTTTCCTTCCGTATTGTTTACGATGTTCTCGATAATTTCTGTAACCGCTGGGTTGTTCACAATCTCCGAGAAGTTGTTTGTAACATCCCCTACAACATCAATCGTAACTGCAGTACCTTTCTCGTTCGTATACGTGTAAGAACCGTCATTGTTATTACTTAATGTAGTAACTGTTTCGCTTAATTTAACAAGATCTGAAATATTGATCACCTGAGTATCTCCGTTTGCATCTATATAGGTAAACTGGTTCGTTGCACCATCATAGCTTACGTTTCCTTCCGTATTGTTTACAATGTTCTCGATAATCTCAGTAACCGCTGGGTTGTTCACAATCTCCGAGAAGTTGTTTGTAACATCCCCTACAACATCAATCGTAACTGCAGTACCTTTCTCGTTCGTATACGTGTAAGAACCGTCATTGTTATTACTTAAGGTAGTAACTGTTTCGCTTAATTTAACAAGATCTGAAATATTGATCACCTGAGTATCTCCGTTTGCATCTATATAGGTAAACTGGTTCGTTGCACCATCATAGCTTACGTTTCCTTCCGTATTGTTTACGATGTTCTCGATAATTTCTGTAACCGCTGGGTTGTTCACAATCTCCGAGAAGTTGTTTGTAACATCCCCTACAACATCAATCGTAACTGCAGTACCTTTCTCGTTCGTATACGTGTAAGAACCGTCATTGTTATTACTTAATGTAGTAACTGTTTCGTTCAGCTTAACAAGATCTGAAATATTGATCACCTGAGTATCTCCGTTTGCATCTATATAGGTAAACTGGTTCGTTGCACCATCATAGCTTACGTTTCCTTCCGTATTGTTTACGATGTTCTCGATAATTTCTGTAACCGCTGGGTTGTTCACAATCTCCGAGAAGTTGTTTGTAACATCCCCTACAACATCAATCGTAACTGCAGTACCTTTCTCGTTCGTATACGTGTAAGAACCGTCATTGTTATTACTTAAGGTAGTAACTGTTTCGCTTAATTTAACAAGATCTGAAATATTGATCACCTGAGTATCTCCGTTTGCATCTATATAGGTAAACTGGTTCGTTGCACCATCATAGCTTACGTTTCCTTCCGTATTGTTTACAATGTTCTCGATAATCTCAGTAACCGCTGGGTTGTTCACAATCTCCGAGAAGTTGTTTGTAACATCCCCTACAACATCAATCGTAACTGCAGTACCTTTCTCGTTCGTATACGTGTAAGAACCGTCATTGTTATTACTTAAGGTAGTAACTGTTTCGCTTAATTTAACAAGATCTGAAATATTGATCACCTGAGTATCTCCGTTTGCATCTATATAGGTAAACTGGTTCGTTGCACCATCATAGCTTACGTTTCCTTCCGTATTGTTTACGATGTTCTCGATAATTTCTGTAACCGCTGGGTTGTTCACAATCTCTGAGAAGTTGTTGGTAACATCCCCTACAACATCAATCGTAACTGCAGTACCTTTCTCGTTCGTATACGTGTAAGAACCGTCATTGTTATTACTTAAGGTAGTAACTGTTTCGCTTAATTTAACAAGATCTGAAATATTGATCACCTGAGTATCTCCGTTTGCATCTATATAGGTAAACTGGTTCGTTGCACCATCATAGCTTACGTTTCCTTCCGTATTGTTTACGATGTTCTCGATAATTTCTGTAACCGCTGGGTTGTTCACAATCTCCGAGAAGTTGTTTGTAACATCCCCTACAACATCAATCGTAACTGCAGTACCTTTCTCGTTCGTATACGTGTAAGAACCGTCATTGTTATTACTTAATGTAGTAACTGTTTCGTTCAGCTTAACAAGATCTGAAATATTGATCACCTGAGTATCTCCGTTTGCATCTATATAGGTAAACTGGTTCGTTGCACCATCATAGCTTACGTTTCCTTCCGTATTGTTTACGATGTTCTCGATAATTTCTGTAACCGCTGGGTTGTTCACAATCTCCGAGAAGTTGTTTGTAACATCCCCTACAACATCAATCGTAACTGCAGTACCTTTCTCGTTCGTATACGTGTAAGAACCGTCATTGTTATTACTTAATGTAGTAACTGTTTCGCTTAATTTAACAAGATCTGAAATATTGATCACCTGAGTATCTCCGTTTGCATCTATATAGGTAAACTGGTTCGTTGCACCATCATAGCTTACGTTTCCTTCCGTATTGTTTACAATGTTCTCGATAATCTCAGTAACCGCTGGGTTGTTCACAATCTCCGAGAAGTTGTTGGTAACATCCCCTACAACATCAATCGTAACTGCAGTACCTTTCTCGTTCGTATACGTGTAAGAACCGTCATTGTTATTACTTAAGGTAGTAACTGTTTCGCTTAATTTAACAAGATCTGAAATATTGATCACCTGAGTATCTCCGTTTGCATCTATATAGGTAAACTGGTTCGTTGCACCATCATAGCTTACGTTTCCTTCCGTATTGTTTACGATGTTCTCGATAATTTCTGTAACCGCTGGGTTGTTCACAATCTCCGAGAAGTTGTTTGTAACATCCCCTACAACATCAATCGTAACTGCAGTACCTTTCTCGTTCGTATACGTGTAAGAACCGTCATTGTTATTACTTAAGGTAGTAACTGTTTCGCTTAATTTAACAAGATCTGAAATATTGATCACCTGAGTATCTCCGTTTGCATCTATATAGGTAAACTGGTTCGTTGCACCATCATAGCTTACGTTTCCTTCCGTATTGTTTACAATGTTCTCGATAATCTCAGTAACCGCTGGGTTGTTCACAATCTCCGAGAAGTTGTTGGTAACATCCCCTACAACATCAATCGTAACTGCAGTACCTTTCTCGTTCGTATACGTGTAAGAACCGTTTGTGTTTTTAGTGATTGTAGTAACTGTTTCGTTCAGCTTAATAAGATCGTTGATGTTTATAACCTGAGTATCTCCGTTTGCATCTATATAGGTAAACTCCTTGGTTGTTCCATCGTAGCTTACATTTCCTTCCGTATTGTTTACGATGTTCTCAATTATCTCCTTAACCTCAGTATTGTTTGCAATTTGTGAGAAGTTGTTTGTAACATCCCCTACAACATCAATTATAACCTCGGTTCCTTTCTCGTTCGTATACGTGTAAGAACCGTTTGTGTTTTTAGTGATTGTAGTAACTGTTTCGTTCAGCTTAATAAGATCGTTGATGTTTATAACCTGAGTATCTCCGTTTGCATCTATATAGGTAAACTCCTTGGTTGTTCCATCGTAGCTTACATTTCCTTCCGTATTGTTTACGATGTTCTCAATTATCTCCTTAACCTCAGTATTGTTTGCAATTTGTGAGAAGTTGTTTGTAACATCCCCTACAACATCAATTATAACCTCGGTTCCTTTCTCGTTTTTATACGTGTAAGAACCGTTTGTGTTTTTAGTGATTGTAGTAACTGTTTCGTTCAGCTTAATAAGATCGTTGATGTTTATAACCTGAGTATCTCCGTTTGCATCTATATAGGTAAACTCCTTGGTTGTTCCATCGTAGCTTACATTTCCTTCTGTATTGTTTACAATGTTCTCAATTATCTCCTTAACCTCAGTATTGTTTGCAATTTGTGAGAAGTTGTTTGTAACATCCCCTACAACATCAATTATAACCTCGGTTCCTTTCTCGTTTTTATACGTGTAAGAACCGTTTGTGTTTTTAGTGATTGTAGTAACTGTTTCGTTCAGCTTAATAAGATCGTTGATGTTTATAACCTGAGTATCTCCGTTTGCATCTATATAGGTAAACTCCTTGGTTGTTCCATCGTAGCTTACATTTCCTTCTGTATTGTTTACAATGTTCTCAATTATCTCCTTAACCTCAGTATTGTTTGCAATTTGTGAGAAGTTGTTTGTAACATCCCCTACAACATCAATTATAACCTCGGTTCCTTTCTCGTTTTTATACGTGTAAGAACCGTTTGTGTTTTTAGTGATTGTAGTAACTGTTTCGTTCAGCTTAATAAGATCGTTGATGTTTATAACCTGAGTATCTCCGTTTGCATCTATATAGGTAAACTCCTTGGTTGTTCCATCGTAGCTTACATTTCCTTCTGTATTGTTTACAATGTTCTCAATTATCTCCTTAACCTCAGTATTGTTTGCAATTTGTGAGAAGTTGTTTGTAACATCCCCTACAACATCAATTATAACCTCGGTTCCTTTCTCGTTTTTATACGTGTAAGAACCGTTTGTGTTTTTAGTGATTGTAGTAACTGTTTCGTTCAGCTTAATAAGATCGTTGATGTTTATAACCTGAGTATCTCCGTTTGCATCTATATAGGTAAACTCCTTGGTTGTTCCATCGTAGCTTACATTTCCTTCTGTATTGTTTACAATGTTCTCAATTATCTCCTTAACCTCAGTATTGTTTGCAATTTGTGAGAAGTTGTTTGTAACATCCCCTACAACATCAATTATAACCTCGGTTCCTTTCTCGTTTTTATACGTGTAAGAACCGTTTGTGTTTTTAGTGATTGTAGTAACTGTTTCGTTCAGCTTAATAAGATCGTTGATGTTTATAACCTGAGTATCTCCGTTTGCATCTATATAGGTAAACTCCTTGGTTGTTCCATCGTAGCTTACATTTCCTTCTGTATTGTTTACAATGTTCTCAATTATCTCCTTAACCTCAGTATTGTTTGCAATTTGTGAGAAGTTGTTTGTAACATCCCCTACAACATCAATTATAACCTCGGTTCCTTTCTCGTTTTTATACGTGTAAGAACCGTTTGTGTTTTTAGTGATTGTAGTAACTGTTTCGTTCAGCTTAATAAGATCGTTGATGTTTATAACCTGAGTATCTCCGTTTGCATCTATATAGGTAAACTCCTTGGTTGTTCCATCGTAGCTTACATTTCCTTCTGTATTGTTTACAATGTTCTCAATTATCTCCTTAACCTCAGTATTGTTTGCAATTTGTGAGAAGTTGTTTGTAACATCCCCTACAACATCAATTATAACCTCGGTTCCTTTCTCGTTTTTATACGTGTAAGAACCGTTTGTGTTTTTAGTGATTGTAGTAACTGTTTCGTTCAGCTTAATAAGATCGTTGATGTTTATAACCTGAGTATCTCCGTTTGCATCTATATAGGTAAACTCCTTGGTTGTTCCATCGTAGCTTACATTTCCTTCTGTATTGTTTACAATGTTCTCAATTATCTCCTTAACCTCAGTATTGTTTGCAATTTGTGAGAAGTTGTTTGTAACATCCCCTACAACATCAATTATAACCTCGGTTCCTTTCTCGTTTTTATACGTGTAAGAACCGTTTGTGTTTTTAGTGATTGTAGTAACTGTTTCGTTCAGCTTAATAAGATCGTTGATGTTTATAACCTGAGTATCTCCGTTTGCATCTATATAGGTAAACTCCTTGGTTGTTCCATCGTAGCTTACATTTCCTTCCGTATTGTTTACGATGTTCTCAATTATCTCCTTAACCTCAGTATTGTTTGCAATTTGTGAGAAGTTGTTTGTAACATCCCCTACAACATCAATTATAACCTCGGTTCCTTTCTCGTTTTTATACGTGTAAGAACCGTTTGTGTTTTTAGTAATTGTAGTAACTGTTTCGTTCAGCTTAATAAGATCGTTGATGTTTATAACCTTAGTATCCCCGTTTGCATCTATATAGGTAAACTCTTTGGTTGTTCCATCGTAGCTTACGTTTCCTTCCGTATTGTTTACAATGTTCTCAATTATCTCCTTAACCTCAGTATTGTTTACAATCTCTGAGAAGTTCTTTGTAACATCCCCTACAACATCAATTATAACCTCGGTTCCTTTCTCGTTTTTATACGTGTAAGAACCGTTTGTGTTTTTAGTAATTGTAGTAACTGTTTCCTTTATAAGATCCGTAATATTAATTACCTCTTTAATACCTGAATCATTAATATAGAAAAACTCTTTCGTAGTTGGATTATAAATAACTGTTCCAGTTCCTGAACCAGCTTCACTAGAAACAGCTAATCTGTTCCATCTGTTATCATACCAATAGTAGTAACCTGGTTTAATATCAGCTATAAGCTCAGTATTAAAAACCATTAAACTGTTTTCATAACCACTGCTGCCATTAACAACCGTAGTTTTATCTGTTGAACTTTTCAACTTTACTCTCGGAATTAAAATACCTTTATCCTCAGCAAAAACTTCTAATTGCGAAGATGCATTTGGATCCACCTTTCCTACCCCAACCTGCGAGTAGGCAGAATAAGCACCTAAAACAAAAAATAAAGGAAGTAATCTATTCTTCATGATATTTATTATTAATTATTTAGTTATTTCTAAGAATAAATAAATTTCGTTTCAACAAAATTGAACTATACATTTCCAACTGATTATCAATGCATTAAAGGTTCTTTTTCGAACAACTTAATTATCCTTAACTTCACGATGCAAAGTTCCCCCTGTTATCCTCTTTTTTTTACCCTCAAAAGTTTTTAAACTAATAATTTAAGATATACTTTACAAAAGTGGTTTTTAATAAAGCACTACAAACAAGTGTTTTACGTAAAATCTTACAAATAATATACTATCACGTTTTAATTACACTGCAAATCACATTTATTGTCTCACTGAAAACCTTTTAAACACCAAATTTCAGCAGACCATAATTTAAGTAACGATCTAAAATTTCGTTCCTATTTTTACACTTCATTAGTATACTATTTAAAAAAATCTTGGCGATACCAGTCGATATTTTGTCATTGCAAACAAATCGAACCGAAGAAAAATTTCATGAGATCCCGGGTTGTAGTTTCCTATGCCACTGGTATCATAATCGTATGCATACCCTATATAAAGTCCCGGACTAACCTGAAAGCCTGCCATACCGCTTACAGAGGCATCCCACCTATAAGCAGCACCCAGTGTAAGCTTGTCCATAAATAAAAAATTTGCCGATACATCGACAGCAATAGGCGCGCCGCTTACCGCTTTTATTAATGCTGCAGGTTTAAATTTTGTGTTACCGCTAAGATCTATAACATAACCGCCAATGGCATAAAAGTGCATGTTTTGCGAAACCACAGACATTTTTACATCATCATAAAACTTTGTTTCAAGAATCAGCGGGGCCGAGAGTCCAAAATACCACTTCGGGCTGTGCAGATAAACTCCAGCCCCTAAATTAGGAGAGGTTTTGTTTAGTATGCCGCTCAAATATGGGTCGTCAGGATCATAAACATTTAATTTACTATAATCGACTTTGGTAAAATCCAGAGAACCGGAGATTCCCAGAGAAAGAAAAAGTTCTGCAGCTAATTGGATGGGATACGAATAACTAACGGTTACTATAGATTCTGAAGCCGGTCCTATTTGATCATTAATAAAGGAAAGACCTAATCCCTGGCCATTTTGTGTAATTGGCGCCTCTACAGCAAAATTTGCGGTACTGGGCGCTCCATCCATCCCAACCCATTGCGCGCGATACAGACCAAATACACTTGGCAGTCCGCGTGTACCGGTATAAGCAGGGTTAACAGTCATGGTGTTATACATATATTGTGTGTACTGTGATTGCTGCTGGCCAAAACAGGGAAAAACAAATGCCGACACAATACTTAAGAGTAGAATTTTTTTCATACGTACTTAATTATTAACTAAACAAAAACTACATAGCATACATCAATTAATAATTTTCGCCTTTACGAAAAGACGCAAAAACTATTTGTCAATTCAGGTACTTTTTTCAGGCTGCTGTTTATTTAAGCAGCAACAAAAAACAAAGTGAAAATTTTAACACCTTTAAAAATGCGATTGACAGCCTCTCTTTGACAAATGCTAAGGCAAAATTTTAAGTACATTTCACCTGTTTTAGCATTGCAGCAGATTTTGCAGAGTAGTTTGAACAAACTGTCAGAAATAACCCTAAGGTTCAGGCTCAAAAAGCAAAGATCAGACTTATAGGATTATATTGCCATTCCTTTCTTTTTTCAGGTTTCTAATCAATTTTTATTTTCTTGATCTAACTTGTGAATTTATTGTTCCAGACCATTTAATCTTCTATAACCGGAGCTGCATCATCACGCCCTAGATTAGCAGTTTAGCAGTACCGAAAATAAAGTATGTCCTGGGAATAGCTCCTTTTGGCGCTTTTACATTACATGTGTCCAGCTCATCTTATAAAGGAGCTTCTGGTTCTTTAATAGTTAATGATATACGATTTGATTCATAATTGGATGTTGCAGAATTGCTCTTTAGCTGCTTCGTTTTCTTTTTTACAAGCTGTAAAAAATTAAGACTTAAAAAAGTTTTTTTATAGGTGTATCAATTAAAAGCTAATTTATAACATTCTAAAAATCAATGCCATAAAAACACAAAAACTATGTTTCATCTTATAATATGAAACCATTTTACAAGCAGACTGCCTCACAGCATATTATTATATATTACTTTTACTATAATGAAAAATACCAGAGAAATCTTTGTTATGATTACCAAAAAACAGCAGGATCCTGCAAAATATGAATAGAAAAAACATTACTACAGTACACTGCCCACTACGATTTCTTATCAAAAACTTTTAAAAACGAAACCGGAAGACCGCCATTACTGCAAAACACAAAATAAAAATAAAATTCTTACAATAAACTAAAAAACATCTTAAAACTGAAAATCTGACAACGGGAGATCTTACACACAAATAACTCATTACCAAAAAGATACATTATTTCTATCTCTAGTTCTGTTTAGTATTACTAAAATCAAAGATCTTTTTTACTCAGAAAGTCAAGTATTGGGCTTTAAAATACCTATTAGACATATTGTTGTTTTTCTTTATAAATAACCTCAAAAAATTTTTCACAATCAAAAAAACATTCTATATTTGCACCCGCAATCAGACGATGAAAGCAATATACTGGAGAAATGGCAGAGCGGTCGAATGCGGCAGTCTTGAAAACTGTTGACTGTAACAGGTCCGGGGGTTCGAATCCCTCTTTCTCCGCTGAGAGCTTAAAAATAGACTTTTCAAAGTCTGCAAAAAAGGCCAAAATTCACGGAAAACCCTGCAAATCAAGTGATTTGCAGGGTTTCTTCTTTTATACCGCTTTTCAATATTTTCAAAAACAAACAAAATCTTCGTGGCGCATTCGTGGCACAGGCTAAGATTTCAAAAGTGTGCCACAAAATTTCATCTTAAGTCCCGATATCAAAGGGGTTAAGCACGTTTACATCTTGTTTAAATAAGGTTATAATTCTACATTTACTAATCTAATAAGTTGAATTATGCTAGAGAACAGCTTTGGGCTAATTTTCTTTTTGAAAGTACCCCGCCATGCAAGTAACATTAGAACCGTTTATTTTAGGATTACCGTAGACGGTATCCCAAAAGAAGCATCTACCAGACGCCAATGGGACATTGAGCGCTGGAACAAAAGAACAGAGAGAGCAATAGGCACAAAAGAAGATGCAAAATCCCTCAATTTTTTCTTGGACTCGCTTACCACGAAAATCCATGACATCAAAACAGAGATCCTCTACAGCGGAAAACCAATAACCTCTCAGAAAATAATGGACCATGTCATGGGAAGAAATTCTCCAAGAGCAAAAGTTCTTGAGGAATTCCAGAAACATAATGATGAATTGGAGGCGCTAGTTGGCAATGGCTATACAGGCGCAACCCTGGAGAGGTTTAACATAACCAAAAATCATGTGTCCACATTCATAAAATTCAAGTATAATGCTGATGATTTTGAATTTGCCGACTTAGATCTTGAATTCGTAAAAGATTTTGAGTTTTACCTGCGGTCGGTCCGCAAGTGCAGCAACAACACAAGCCTAAAATACATTGCTAACTTCAAAAAAATTGTCATACGGGCTATTGATAAGGAAATCATTGAAAAGGATCCTTTTAAGAGCTTTAAAGGTAAAAAAACGAAAATTGTAAAAAAACCTATCTCTGCAAAAGAATTAGCAGAATTGGAAGCACATCAGTTCACAATTGAAAGACTCAATGTAGTACGTGATATCTTTGTATTCCAATGCTACACGGGACTTGCATACATTGATGCCTACCAGCTCACAAGTGCTGATATAAAAGACGGAGTAGATGGAAAACCGTGGATTATCTCTGAAAGACAGAAAACAAACTCCACAGCAAAAATTCCACTCCTTCCCCACGCTGTCAAAATTCTTGAAAAATATAAAAATCATCCTCTCTGTATTAAACGAGGCACTCTACTGCCAGTTTATTCTAATCAGAAAATGAATGGCTACCTTAAAGAAATTGCTGTATTATGCGGATTTCCATTCTCACTTAACACCCATATGGCACGCCGCACATTTGGAAGCACGGTAACATTAAACAATAATGTCCCTATTAACGTAGTAAAAGAACTGTTGGGACACTCATCTGTAAAGCAGACAGAAGCTTATGCCATAACAGAACAAGCAACTATAGGAAGAGAAATGTCTCTACTAAATCAAAAACTCAATCCGCAGACAACTCAGATTTCTACAGAGGATTTAACCACGCTTGAAAAACTTGAAAAAGAAATTCAATTAATTAAAAATAAATATAAAAATGCATCACTTTAGCATTAAAACGAGACCTAAACAATATATCAATTTGTAAGAATTATCAATTTTAAAATTATCCATATTTCAGCATCTTTAACATGTCAAAAAGATACCTCACGGGTTCGAGTCCTGCTCTCCCCACAAAAAGGGTAAAAGAAGCCGAAACGAAAGTTTTTCAATCTTTTCAAAAACCCTCAAAAAACGTGGTAAAGCCTGCAAATCGTAAGATTCGCAGGCTTTTTTCATTTATGCTGCTTTTCAAATTTTTTAAAACCTAACAAAATCTCTGTGGCAAAATCGTGGCAAAAAATCCACGATGAAAATTTTGCCACAGAAATTGGAAAAATCCCTGATAAACAAAGGGGTTAAGGAGGTTAACGACTTGTTTTTTTGACGCTATAATTCTACATTTATTAATCTAAAAGACTGAATTATGTTAGAGAACAGTTTTGGGATGGCATTTTTTTTAAAAACCGCCCACAAAGGAAGTAAAATTAGAGCAGTTCACTTAAGAGTGACTGTAGACGGAATCAGCAAAGAAACATCAACTAAGCGAAAATGGCACATCTCTAGATGGGACCAAAAGAATGAACGTGCAGTCGGCGGTAAAGAAGATGCAAAATCCTTAAATTTCTTTCTGGATTCATTGACTTTTAAAGTCCATGAAATTAAAACAGAAATTATGTACAGCGGTAAACCACTAACTGTTGAAAAAATTATGGATCATTTATTGGGAAGAATAGCACCAAGAGTTAAAGTCCTTGAAGAATTTCAAAAGCACAATGACGAGATGAAAGCTCTACTTGGAAAAGGATACGCAAGAGGCACTCTTCAACGATTTACAATCACAAAAAATCATTTAACAGCATTTATTAGATTTAAGCTAAATAAAGATGATATCGAATTTGCAGATTTATCTCTTGAGTTTGTAAAAGACTTTGAATTTTACCTCAGAACAGTCCGCGACTGCAGCAACAACACTACGCTTAAGTATATTGCAAATTTTAAAAAGATTGTAATACGTGCAATTGATAAAGAAATTATCAATAAAGACCCTTTTAAAAACTTTAAGGGTCGAAAAACAAGAATAGTAAAGAAACCGCTTACCACGCAGGAATTGTACGAACTAGAAAGACATTATTTTACAACTGACAGGCTCAATGTAGTCAGGGACGTATTTGTATTCCAATGCTATACTGGACTGGCTTACATAGATGCCTACCAATTAAAGAAAACTGATATCAAAAAAGGAATCGATGGAAACCTCTGGATTATGTCTGAAAGACAGAAAACTAATTCTACGACCAATGTTCCGCTGCTCCCTCAGGCGCTAAAAATCATTGAGAAATATAAAGATCATAAACTATGCATTCAACGAGGAACGGTGCTTCCAGTTTCATCCAACCAGAAGATGAATGAATACCTTAAAGAGATTGCAATTCTTTGCGGATTTCCATTTACATTAAATACACACATAGCACGCCGTACTTTTGGAAGCACTGTAACATTAAATAATAATGTCCCTATAAATGTAGTAAAAGAACTGCTTGGGCACTCCTCAGTGAAGCAGACCGAAGCATACGCCATAACTGAACAGGCAACAATCGGCCGTGAAATGTCAATTCTAAATAAAAAACTCAATAAAACTGAGCCTAAAATGTCTAAGCCGGACTTGGCAGTTCTCAGTAGACTGGAAAAAGAAATCCAGGCAATCAAGAAAAAATACAACATCACTTCTTGATAAATATTTTTATGACATATTCAAACTTAAAAGAGGCTATCTCAAATATTTTGAGATAGCCTCTTTTTACATAGTTTTACTTCGCTCTTATAGCCAGGATGATACGAAGGGGTATACTTAACGTATCCTAGATCCTGAAGTTGTTTAAAATACTTATGATAAGTTGGCAGAGTGTTCACATGGGATAACTCCATAATTTTACTGCGACTTACTTTTATCCTCCTCCTCTGCCCCTGCCTGTATCCTAACCCTAGTATAGCTGTCAAAATTGACAGGTGCCAAACATTTAGTTTGGGATCATTAGCGTACATACACAAAAAACTCATTATATGGCTTTCTTTAAATTTATTAATCTTTGTCATCGCTAAAGAGTTTTTGAATATCTTCCCTGTTATAATAATAAGATCCAAGCACCTTTTTAAAACGTACTTTTTGCGAGGTTCTAAGATTCTGCACCGAGCCTGCAGAAATATCAAGCAGCCTACGAACAGCTTTACTTTTCAGCCACTCAGATTCCCGCTCAATATTTTTTGGCTGAAATGCTTCTGCAACAGCAGTACGCACTGTATCGGCCATGATAAGCCCAAACTGTCTTAAATCATCTTTCGTTATAAATTCTTCCATAAAATTCTGGTTTTACTCATTATAATATTTGATCATCTACTTTAAAACAAAACTCTGTCTACTTTCAATTTTTACAGTACAACTTATTCCAAGTGAAAATAAATACTGCTCCTTCTGTTCTTATTCTTTGTAGGCACATAAATCAAATAACCGTACTCATCCAATTCACGCATACATTTTTGATAGGTTTTGTGAGACATGATCTTAGTAAGACTCTGGATTTCTATGCTGTAAGCCTGAATAGGATTTACAAAATCTTTGCTTGCGCGAAATTGAAGCAGGGCGGCAAAAATAGCAATGTGAGTTGTGCTGATTCTGAAGTCATTTTCAATTGCCTGAAAAAATCCCGATAAAAGATTAAGATTTTCCATAACTGTATAAGATAAATAAACATCACATATGATGAGATTTTTTTGCGGTCTGCGACTCAATATTTTGCTGAGGCTTTAGCAGCGGACTAATTTTACAGCCGTTTTTAATTTCCGCCAGACTAAGTTTCTGCATCCTGTCGTTATAAAAATTCAAGGTTTTAAAGCGTGGATTTGCTTCCAAAAAAACCTTCATTTCTCTCCCTTGTATCATAAGTAGAACTTCTTCCCTCCTCCCCTTTTTCAAAGAATCGACCAGGGATTCGAATGTCTCATAGTCATCATTTTTAAGAGGAACAGTCCTTAAAGCATCGCTTACATTGTATCCATACGATTCTGGAAATTCATGCATCCGATAATTGTCATTAAGATCCCTGTCGTTGAAGTTAAACTGTTTCCAGGTTCCGCTTTTTAGAACTGCTCTTCCCGCAAGCATTTCGTATGATTCACCTGCACTAAAGTCCTCAGATTTTTCATTCTTAAAGTAGTGAACGCTGCGACTGGATGGCGATGAATCTGTATGAAGAATTGATCTGAATCCATCAAATTGGTAAGCTCCCTGTGCATCTTTTACAAATTGCAGGGAATGTTCAAGTCTTTCATTCTCTGAGATGTGATAAGAAACAGGAACAGTAAAATTTAACTGCTGCTCCTGCATATGCTCCAATACTTTGCCATAAGCCACATGAAAACCGCTTTTTATAAGCTGTTCCTCTAAAGTTTTCTTGTTTAATTCCAGATCTTTAAGATAATTCTGTTTATCTATCCTTTCAAAAACAACAGAACTAAGCACTTCATTTAAAAGCCGGACGATGATATTAGGATAGACTTGATGCTTCAATTTATTAAATTCATGCTTAAGAAACCTTAGAGTTATTTTTTCATCTACAGCTTTCGTCTTTTCATATTTAAAAAGCAGCATCTTAAAAAATTTCAGTTTCTCTATGCCAAAAGAGCGTTCTATTTGCGGGCTGTTCTGAAATAAAAATTTTAATTTTTCTTCCTTGGACTGCCAGACTTTTATCTCATTTTCTACTCGATTGTTTTCAGAAGACATAACTCAGTTTTAATTTATTTAAGCACCTTAAACCGATCTGCCCGCTTTTTTTGAACGGGAATTACTTTTTTTTTCTTTCTGAGAGGTCTCATCGGAATTGTCAGTCAGGTCTGCGCTCTTTCCTTTGGACTGCGACTGCTTCTCGTTCTTGCTTTCACGGTCATTTATTCTCTGCAGAGAAGAATCATAAACCTTAATAGTCTTAAACTGGGGATTAGCTTCCACAAACTGTTTTCTCTCCTCTCCTCCCACCACAAAAGTTACGGACTGCAGATTGCCTTTTTTCAGAGAGTTCATCAGATCTTCCTTGTACTGAGGTGTCAGAAGTTCTTTTATTGAATGCTTTTCCAGCGAAGCTTCCAGATCATATCCATAGTTCTGATGATAATGCTGAAGTTTGAAATTTCCACGGTCGTCACTTTCTTTGAAGTCCATACGAATCCAGCAATTATAGGCTTCACCGTCCTTATTCTTTAAATCCTTATTGACCGATCTGCCCTCCATCAAATTATACGCCTCTTTGAGAGTGATGCTGGTATTATCATTATTAATATAAAAAGTCTGTTCCAATCCCGGCTTATTATGCTCTTTCTGGAGATTAACCTGATAGCTATTGAAAAAATACATATCGCTCTGGTCGGACTTTTTAAAATTCAGTTCAACGGTTACTGTATCTTTGTTAGGGACACCATTGTTCATAATACCGGTATGCATCAATTTAAAGTCCTTATCCCCTTTCTGGATATTCTCTCTTAATTCAGCATCAAAAGTTTCTCCGAATCCAGTATATTTTAACTGGTCTTTCAGATACTGTACATTTTTCTCGTTCATGATATTCACATTTAAAATTAGTACTGATTATAAGTTACCCAGTATTTCAAGATTTACCAGGTGCCTGTTTTTTATATTAAGTTCAAGATTCCTGCCTCCATTTTTCTCAAAGACCTGCATTGTGAATTTCTTCTTTTCCGGTATCGTAAATTTAGATATCGCAAATACTACTGTAGTTTCTGATTTGTCGGAAATCCTGCTAAATTCTCCGGTGCATAAAAGCGGTGTCATTTCTATTTCCTGAGCTGCAGTTCTTTTGGATTTTTTCTGGTCTCGGATAAAAAAACGAAGCTGGTCCACATCGTAATTAATTCTGGAATCATTCCCTAAAACCAATCTGAAATACATCACGTCCTGATGAATAAAAATGCCGTCAACCTTAAACTCAATTTCTGCTTTTTTTGAAACCAGTCCGCTTACCTTATTTTTCTTGAATAGAGCAAGCAGGGCATATTCTTTTATTTCTTTCTGGTTTTCGTTCTCAAGGGAAAACAGCAGCGATTTATCCTCGCCAATTCGTAACCGTGCATCCACATTTAATGTAGGACACAGATCATCAAAATTTAAAATGAAACTGTAAAGATTACCGTCGGAAGTTACAACAGTCAGGTTAGTCTGTGGAAAATTCTGTTTACCGGCTTTAAGAAGCAGGATATTTTCCACTCCCTTTGCTTTCTGCACCAAAACATCACGGCTTCCGATATCAAGGCTTTTTACTGCATACGGAAATAAAATACTGGTGGTTTTTGTATAGCTAAGCTGTATATTATTAAATTCGGCTTTAGCATCATACTGTGCAGAAACTGAAAGACCAGCCAGAAAAATAAATGTGATAATTAGTGTCTTTAAATTTTTCATTTCCTTTTAGTTTAAAGTTATTGTTCATTATTTTCTTTTTCATCGTAGAGAAGCACTTTGTAACCTGCCTTGACTCCTACTTTTATCAGCTTAACTTTCCTGCTTAAAAGTGATTTGGCCGCCTCCACTCCCATTCCTGCTGCTTGGGCTCCCCAAGAATCACTGACTCCTGCCAGTCCAATATTCTGCATGGACCTATCAGCGGATGCTTTTGCTACATCCCTGTTTATGGCTCCAGGAATGTAAATCCCTTTAATGCCATCTATATCAAAAACAGATAGTTCAACCGGGAAAAGGGAATTCTGGTATTTTATGGTATTGATCTTTATTTCAAGCCTTTCTCCCTTAAGTGAGGCTGTCCCAAAAACGAAACTGTTTTTTGGAATTAGTACACCGTTGATAAAAACGTCACTTGCAAGTCTGATTTTTACAATAGAACCGTTGACAATCGTCTGCGTTTCATGAACCGCTGCCTCAACTGCGTTCTGATTTTGTTCATCTTTGATTTCACCATCAAGCGAATAAAATGAATTTGCTGACTGCTCATAATTTACTTTGTTGGTCTGAAGAGAGCTCAGGTTTAGCTCTTCAGCTTTTCTGTTCACTGAAAAAACTTTTCCTTTTTGAAGCTTTGAGTTCTGACGCAGTTTTTCCTGTACACGTTCTGGGTGCTGGATATCCAGAATATTTTCCAGCATGCCGCCAAGCTGGACAAGTTCAGGATCAGGCTCAGAAGGCGCACTCATGGCTGCCATGAGCTGTTCAAGATTTTTCAACTCGGCTGATTCACCATGAGGCATTTTCTGGTACTGAAATTCCCTCATATCCTGACCGCTCTGATATTCTTTTGGAGGCTCCGCAATAGCTTTCTGGAGCGCTTCAAGTTTCTGGTACATCTTCTTTTCATTCTCTGGTTTTAGATAGTCTGTTTTCAGTCCGTTTTGTTTATCATTCCATGCAACCTCATCCGTATCAAAAAAACGTTTTGATTCAAGATTATCATTATCTTCCGCACCAACCGAATAATTAGGATCTTTCTTTTTTTGTTCCTGCAGTTTTATCGAATCAATTGATGCCTGGTCATAATAGCTCATTTTATCCAAACTGGAATCTTCCTTTAGTTTTGGATTTGGAAGCAGCATATTAAATCCTTTTTTTTCAGTTCCTGAAATTAGATTTTCTGTTCCTTTGCCTCCTCCAAGCACCCAGAACAGCATGGTTATAAATGGAAGAACAAGCAGTGGAAGAACCAGCATCATACTGCGATTCTTTTTCTCTCTGGCTGAAAGTGTTTTATGTTCCATAATCTTATTTTTTATAGTTAGATGAATTAGTTTCGTTGAGCTTCGGACTGCTGGTAAAATCGTCAACGTTAGAATTTTGATTTTTAGACAAATCGATTAAGTCTGCTGCATTTATTACACTGTCGATATATCTGCTGAGATTGGATCTCTCAGCATATTTGTTAAATGGCAGATCCAGAGAATGCATATGGCCTACCTCATCATTATAAGCAGGCTTCACTACTTTTACTGCATCAATATTCATTGATTTTTGACTTTCTGACAGAAAACCGCTCAATGCGTTATAAACACATAAAATCGTTCCAAGGGCGGCAAAAATGATTAGTGAAAACTTAAGCTGTGAATTTGAAAGGTCTCTAGTCAGCCTATTCATTTCTGTTACCCACCAGAATCTGATCAGCATATATGACCTTGAAGACTTTACATTCTGTCTTTGTTTTCGCATCAGACTTCTCATGGCTTTCGGTTTACTGTTCCAAGATCTTTGTTCTCAAGAGTATTGAAGCGTTCAATCAAAAACCCATGCGGATTGTTATCGCTCCTTGAAACATTTCGCAGCGTTCCTTCTGTAATCAGATTTCTGTTCAATATGCTTGTTGTCCTTATAATGTTCTGCCGGGCATAGCATTTAAAGCGGTAGGGATATTCATTAATATCAATTCGGACGCTGTCTACAATAACAGTCTGGCTTATATTTCCTGATATAATTCCCGAATAATATCCGTTTTCTTTTAAATCATCATATATGCGTTTAACAGAATTATCAGCCAGATACAAGGCCTTGGTTACATTGGCTTTAATTACCTTATCATCTGGGTCAAGGCTGAAGAAAAACTGATGGAATGTCCTGACATGATCCCTTGCTTCAACAGGTACATTATCCTTACGATCTGATGCGTATGCCTCAAGAGCTTTTCCATTTGCGAGGATATAAACCTTGTCCTGCATCAAAGCGACGGAACTGAAACTTTTATAAAGAGCATAACAGGTTATGGCAGCGCAGCAAAGAATAACCAGCATGGTAAATCCTCTTATATGACGAAAAGCAGTATCTATATTTTTCATTTTACTAAACATAATCGAGTGCTTTTAATTTTTAGAGTTTCCCTTGAGCTTCTCGCTCATGTAATTTCCTTTTTCCTCAAAATAAGGCGACGCAGCTGCTGAAGATGACATGCTCTGGCTCATTCTGCCTGCTGCATTTCCCATTGAATCCATAACCATTCCTGCTCCAGTGGCAGCACCACCAATCACAGTAGAAGTTGATCCGCCAAACAAGCTTGTCACTTTCTGTCCCAATGCGCTTCCTCCTGATGCATGCACGATATAATTGGCCACGGAAGGCACAGTAAAGTACCCTACAATTCCTATAATCATGAAAATTAAGTATCCGATATCGGTCCTGCTGAAAAAAGTATCTCCCGAAGTATTAATCTGTGAGATATCCAGCCTCAGCATCTGTTCCTGAATCTTCCCGATAATGCTGCCGAAAATGTTGGCAACGGGAAGCCAGAGATAAATGTTTATATACCTGGCGAGCCAGACTGTCAGGGTATGCTGGAATCCGTCAAAGACTGCGATACCAAATACCAAAGGCCCTAAGATGGACAGCACCACAAGCTGGAATGTTCTGAGAGTATCAATACACAATGAAGAAGCTTCGAAGAGAATTCTCAAAATTTCGCTGACCCATTCCTTTACAGAATTCCTAAAACTATATGACGCTTTCTCCATTGCAAATTTTACATCATTCCCGATTCCTTCCATAAGTCCTTCATCTGAAGGATCTGCACCGTCATGGGTGTATTTATACCATCTGTCGCGGTCGCCTGTGCCCAGCACTCCGACATACATTTTCCAGGGTGCGCTTTCTTTGACTGCTTTTTCTTTTTCTTTCAGCAGCACTTCGATTCCTTTGTTTGACCCCTCAACCATAGAAGCTGTGGCAGTAACTGTTGGTTTCATGACCCCGTTTATGAGCGCCAGAACAGAAGGAAAAATCATAATACAGAAACCGATCACAAAGGGCCTGAAGAGCGGATAAAAATCAATCGGTTCTGCGTTGGCAATATGACGCCAGACTCTTGAAGCGATATAGAAAATTGCAGCAAATCCCGCCAGCCCCTGCCCGACTCCAATCAGATTGCTGCAAAGCGGCATCATCTCATCGTAAAGCTGTTCCAGAACTGCATGAAGACTGACGATATTATCTCCGAGTCCCTGTGCAGAAACTGTTTCAGGGAACATAAAGAGCATTAATACTAATACAGCTGATTTGAAAATATTTATCATAAGGCCAGAGTTAATTTTTAAATTGATAAACGTTCCGCACCGCAGTCACATCATTAGCTTCCTTAGAACGCTGCAGTGCAAGCACTGATATTGATCCATTGAAATCATTTAGAAAGAGCACCTTCTGCTGCATATCTTCATATATCTTGTCAATAGCTGCAAGCCTTTCGTCATCGCTCATTCGGAGTTTATCAGCTGTTACGATGGAAGTCAGTTCGTCTAAATTTCTGAGGCTTTCCCTGCTTAAATTAGAATACACTTTTTCAAAATACTGGATTTCCTGCGGCCTGAAACTTTGATTTTTAATGATACGGTCTATCCCTTTTCTGCTTCCCCTCATAAGCATAAACTGATAATAAATAATATCCCCGACTCTTTTGTAATTCTTAACAACGGGACTTACCTGCATCAGGGCATCCAGGAAAGTCTTATGAAGTGAAAAATTTCCTTCCGACATATCTTTGACAGCCTTATACCCTCCGCTGAGAATATCATATCCTTTCTTCATGTCGCTTAATATCTTTTTAAACTGCGACAGCTTTTCAATATTTAAAATAAGCTGCTGGATTTCGGCTGACTGCGCCTTTACCGAAAAAGGCATACACATCAGAAAAAGCATTCCAAAATATATAAGTAACTTTTTCATGTTATTAGTGTTTATAAGCCAAGCAGAACTTCGGCTTGTTTTACATCATTTTTTTCTCTTGCTTTTGATAATCCCAGAAGTTTAATCTCACCGCTGAATTTTTTACAGAAAGCATAATCATCCCGCGCAGCTTCATAAAGCTTATCAATACGTTTAATACGTTCATCATCTTTCATTTCAAGCGATGTACTGGTTGTGATTAGAACCAGTATATCAAGATTGTCATCACAGCTGTCCAGCAGGCGCCTGAAAGTCCTTTCAATGTATTCAAGTTCATTTCCGAGAAATAGATCATCCTGTGCGAGACTTGCTAAAGTATTTTTATATGTCTTAAAAATTTCAATGTGAAGAGTGATTATTTCAGCCACCCTGCCGTAGTTTTTTACTGTAGGATTAATCGATAACAATGATGTGAAATAATCGTTGTGCAGGTTTACTTCTCCTTTCTTTGCATCTGATATAAAGTTAAGTCCGCTTTTAACTGCCTTATAGCCTTTTGCAGCATAATCCACATAAGTTCGCAAAGCTGCTATCTGAAGCAGCAGCATTCTTTTCTGTTTTGCCTGCTGAGCCTGAAGCTGGTATGCAGATAAACAAACAATCGCAAGAAGCATTATTATCTTTTTCATCATTTTTAATGTTGATTACGGAATTCCGTAAAATTGTTTCACTTTAGCTGCATCAGCATCTGTTTTTGCTCTCTGGAGGCTTAGCAGTACATTCTGCTGGTTAAAAAGTCTCAGATCATTGTAATTTGAATCTATCTGATCCGCTGCTGTATTTATAATTTCGAGTCTTTTCAGATCGCTCATCTGCGTGGTGAAAGATTCTATCATTAAAAATATCTGGTCGATATTTTTCATGCTTTCTCCAAGAATTCCGTCATACACTTTTTCCATGTATTCAAGTTCAGAGATCTTGAAATGGTCATCTCTTTTAAAAAGATTCCAGGCCTTTTCATATTCCTCAATCAAACGGGTCTGTTTTTCTGAAATTTCTTTAATTCTCTGATAGTAGGTTATAATAGATTTTACTTTCTGCAGTTCGTCGTAATAATCTTTATAGAGATTACGCTGTTTTTTTGTCCAGTCCGAAATCTCATCGAGTTTCAGTTTTGAAAGCGTGTTTTCAATCTGCTTCTGTGCATTCTGAAGCCAGATGGTCTTATTCTGCATTCTCTGGATCCCCAGATCAATTGCCTTTATTACTTTCTTGGTAACTGCTTTTACAATCTCCAGTATCGGCAGGGCTGCTGACTTTTCTGCTGGTCTTGCAGGCATGCTTACTAAAAAGAAACACATTAAAAATGTGACAGCTTTAATTTTCGTTTTCATTTTTACACTAATTTAAGTTCCGCTTCTTAATTCCTGAGCCATAGCGGCAATTCCTTTTTTTATGTCTCCTCCAAATTTCTGGGCGTAGGCATTCATTTTTACTTTCTCGCTTTCCTCTGTAGTGTAGGCAAGATATTCCTCCAGAGACACCTCTGTCCTGTAAACCTTGGACAGCATTCCTCCAAGAGATATAAAAACTTCCTTGTATTTCTTGGAAGGATCATTTGCTTTGTTCACCGAAAGCACCAAAGCTTTTTCCTTGTCAGTCAGCCCAAGCAGTTCCTGAATCTGGTCAAACTTATTTTGATATTTGCTCTGGTCCAGCAGAATTTTGCAGTCGCTGTTGTTGATGATTGCCTGCTTCACTACAGGCGATGAAATGATATCCTCCACTTCTTGAGTTACGACAATTGCCTCCCCGAAGAACTTACGCACAGTTTTAAAAAGATACTTGATATATTCTGACATTCCTTCCTTCGCAATGGCTTTCCATGCTTCTTCAATTAGAATCATTTTTCGTATGCCTTTCAGTTTTCTCATCTTGCTGATGAATACCTCCATGATGATGATGGTCACTACTGGAAAAAGAATCGGATGGTCTTTGATGTTGTCCAGTTCAAATACAATAAAGCGCTCTTTTAGCAGATCCAGATTTTCAGCAGCATTGAGCAGATAGTCAAACTCTCCTCCGCTGTAATAAGGACGAAGCACATAAAGGAAATTATTCACATCAAAATCCTTATCTTTTACATTATCACCCTGAAGAACTGTTACAAACTCCTGTTTTAAAAACTCATAAAAAGTATTGAAACAAGGAAAAATCGATTCATCCTTATCCAGTTTTTCGAAATACAGCTGCAACGCATTTGAAAGCGCCACATATTCGCTTCTATTAAAGGTTTCATCATCTTTCTTCCATAAAGCCAGCAAAAGTGTTTTGATGCTTTCCTTTTTCTCGGTATCAAGACTGTCTCCTTCCCCGATATAGAATGGATTAAAACGGATAGGGTTCTTTTCGTCGTAGGTAAAATAATAGCCGTTTACCATATCACATAAGCCTTTATAGCTGTGCCCAACGTCCACCAGAACAATATGAGTCCCCTGTTCGTAATAGCTTCTGACCATATGATTGGTAAAGAAGGATTTTCCGCTTCCAGAAGGCCCCAACACAAACTTGTTTCGGTTAGTACAGATTCCCATTTTCACTGGCTCATCACTGATATCCACATGAACAGGTTTTCCGGTCAGGCGATCTCCCAAGCGAATGCCGCAAGGGCTTAGAGAGGATCGATAACCCGTCTCCATATTCAGAAAACAGACTGCCTGCTCGGTAAAAGTGTCAAAAGCATCGTTCATTGGAAAATCTGCTGCGTTTCCGGGAATCCCCGACCAGTAAATCTGCGGAGCTCCAACAGTTTCCTGTTTGGCGGCCGCGTCCATCTGCGCCAGCGCAGATGACACTTTGTTTTTTATGTCTTTCAGCTCTTCCTTTTCAGATGTCCAAGCAAGAACATTAAAATGCGCTTTCACAGGCAGGCGCTGCTGCGCGATAGCTTCGTTCAAAAAATCGTTGGTTGCGTCCCTTGCAATCATATTTTCTCTGCTGTAAGCAGACAATGACTGAAGTCTTAATCTTTTGCTCTCCAGTTTCTGGATTGTTTTCTGCGAATCTTCAATGAAAATATACTGGTTGTATATGTGATTGCAGGACAGCAGCTGGCCCAGTGTTGAGGCAAATCCAATGCTAAACTTTGTCTTATCAGTTGAGTAACGGTCAAAATTGATTCTTGAACCGCAGAGCGCCGGCAGATCAGCGGCATCCCCAAGAGTAAAAAGCTGGCTGTGCTTATCCCCTATCTGCATCCCGTCTGAAAACTTGAGATCATTATAGATATACAAATTTTCATTTTCAGAAAGAAAACAATACTTTTCAATAAGCCCTGTGTTTCTGCTCTGGCTTTTCAGTTCATCATTTTGAAGTCTTGTCAGCCGTATAAACCCGCTGTCTTCCATGATCCTTTTAAACTGGCCGGTGCTGTCAATGAAATCTTGGAGAAACTGCAAATTGAGAGTTTCGTCAGGCACAAGATTATTCCTTATAAGATTAGAAAATAACGAACTGGAATTTTTTCTTCCTGCTGGTTTCTTGGTAATCATTATATAACATGAATGATCCAGAAATGGCCTTTCATTAAAAAATCTCTCACTGCTTCTGGTTAAAAAACTGCTGTCTTCATTATCAAAGTCCGCTTTATAGCTGCTTTGTAAAAACCAGTCCTGTTTATGAAAAACTGTGAACTTCGGCAGAATTTTTATCGCCTTTATCCATGACTGGTGAAACGCCTCGTACTCCTGGTCAGACATTGTGAAAATTTCCGGCAGATCCGCCTTAAAAACCACTGTTATATCACCCTGTTTTGATAAAATGCAGTCATGCTGCACGTCCATTATCGGTAAAACATCACCTAACTCCTTTTCCATTTTTCCTAGTTTTACTCTTCACATTTTTCATATAGAGACTTCTGGCGGTATTCAAAATATGGAGCCCAAGATTTGGGTCCACACAGTTGCGAAGCACCTGTCTTTTGTTTGAAATATTAGATCCCTTTAAGCAGAAACCTAAAGCCTCTTCAAGTTCAGGAATCTGTGCATGACGTATTTTAATCACTGTCTTTATTTCCAATTCTGGAATCTGAAAATTGGACCAGAAAAGATGACGCTGAAGGGCTGCATCAGGTTCGATAAGCGCAGTGTAATAAGGTTTGACATTTTCAACGGCCCATAAACACTCGGCATTATGCTGCAGAAATAAAATTTCCTGATACAGCCTCATATCGGGAAATACAGCAGGAGTGCCTCGGAATCTCACGCAGATATTCTGCCGGAAAGAGGAATGTGACTGGCACGGCGGTGATGACCAGATAAAATCAAACTCTTTGTAATGATCCAAAAGATACTGGTGTGCATCCCCTACAATCACTTTATCTTCTGGAAAGTTCTGCGAGTAAAATGCTGCCAGTGCAGGATCCAGCTCAACTGCAGTAACCGATATCTCATCCCAGTTTTTTCTGTTTCCGCCAATTCCGGCATATAAGTTTAAGACCTTCATAATCCATCCTCATCTATTTAACGTTCTTCAACTATCACTTAATAAAAACTGCCCTGCTGCGCACCTTAATACATTTAGGAATCTGCCTCGCAGCTAAAGCTTTCATCATGCCGAATTCACCATACTGCCTGCTCATTTTATAGATCTTAATCACCATCACAGTTCCTGCCGTACCAATTAAAGCCACACAGACAAGAGAGGGAATGCCGACTATGAAAAGCACCGCAAAAACAATCATAAGTCCCACGACACCTCCGCCCAGATACCATACGTACTGGGCTTTCAGGCCTTTAAATTCAATTGACTGATTGATCCCTTTGTTAATCTGATAAACACTGCTCATTTTAAAGCCGATTAAACACCAAAGAAAGATTTGATCACAGTGGCAACCACTACCAGAAAGACGCAGCTGCCAAACCATGCTGCTGCCACTTTACCTGTGTCGGGATCGCCTGCATTCCACTTCTGATATACTTTCACCGCTCCTATGAGTCCCAGTATTGCTCCAACTGCATACATAAGTTCTGTGCCGGCATCAAAATAGCTTCTCACCTTTTGGTTGGCCTCATTGATTCCGGCAACACCATCTTGGGCATATCCATTCCCACTAATTATCATAACCAAAAGAATAGTGGCTATGAATACCTTGTTTGTTTTAAAAAAACGCTTTAACTTTATTCCATCACTCAACATCGTACATCATTTTAAAGATTAATACTATTTCAAAAAGCAGAGGAACAGCGCCGTCGCATCATCTATTCTCCTTGTCACATTTTACCATACCGCACTAGAGCGGACGGGGAAAGTTCCTCTGCTGTCATTTAATTATTTTCTTCCCATAGTTCGTCTGCCTCAGTAGAAGTGAGAAGCAGTTCAGGGTGCTTTTTGGTTTCGTAAGCAAGCAGATTATTTACATTGCTGCGTAAAGAAGAGATCTTCACATAAGGATATTCAGAGAGTATTAATCTGATGTAATTATTGAATTCCTGCTTTGCACGGCCCAGTTCGGCGCTTTCTGAAACTGCTCCAGTCAATCGTTCTGACAGTTCTTTAACCTCATCAAGGGTAGCAAAAGATTCTTGAAATGCTTCATTGAGATTTGCAGGATTACCATCTTCCTGGTCAGAAGAAGGCAAGAAATCATTTTTTGTTTTTTTTCCTAATGACGGAAAACCAATTTTCTTTCTGCCTGAGAGAATCTGCTTTATTTCAGAAGAATAATAGCGTAACCCTGTATACAGATACCAGAGAACTAATAGAGTAATAACAGCCACTAGGTAACTGTTCCAAGAAATAGAATTTAACATAGCATTTTTCATTTATCATTCAACATCATCTCATACTATGAATAAACCAGAAAGAACAATTATGGTTTATTTTACATTCCAAAGTAACTGTGGAAATAAAACTTCTACAAGTACAACTTTTTCTGTACCCCAGCTGTACCCCTGTACCTCTCAATGATATTACGGGCTTAGCAAAGGGCAGTAATTTAAGTCCATAAAAAAACCTCCTTATTAGGAGGCTGATTTTTGCTTTTTTTAGATATTTATTTTTCCATAATTTTCTTAAGCATCATAAGTTCGGCATCTTTCTTCTCAATAATCTGCCAGCCATTATCTGAGAATATGAAATATGCTTTTTCTTTTTTTTCGGCAGGAAGGCCTGGCCATAGTACTCCAAATGCATTCATATCATATTTTACATTGTACTCGGCTACCGCTATTCTGTTGTCACTAGTTTCTGCAGTTATCAAAATGATTTTATCAAACTTTCTAGTTCCAATCTTAACCTTCTGAATTTTAGATTCTCTTTCCTCTAAAGTTGTTTCAAGCAAGAAGTATTTTGACATGGCTGTAAATTCGATCAAAGGCTTATCGCGATCCTTAAATTCTCTTGTTTCCATAATCTTCACAAGGCCTTTCTCCTCCAGACCAAAGTCCAGCATTCTTCTTGCATGAATAGGATCGCTGCAAAAAACTTCAAAATCTATAACAGTTGGATATTTGTATTTTGTAATAATCAAGTTTTCCGCAGTTTTAAAATCCAATTCTTTATTCTGGCAGGAGATAAAAAGAAACAAAAGCAATGGTATTATTTTTAATAATGTTTTCATAATCTCAATAATTAAATTAATATTCTTTTATATGCTTAATAATTTTCTCTAATGTTTTAATAACAAATTCTTTATCCTTTTCCTCAGGATTGTAGGACTTGCTTCTTACCGACTGATACGATAGATTCCGTTTAAATGGTGTTGACAGATAAGGAACAATCGTTTTAAAAATCAGGCTCATTGACTTGGCCTTTAATATCCTTGTTTCATCGGTTGCTCTTAAAATCAGACCCATTTGATCAGAAGAAAGGGTGCATTGGATTTTATTTTGGTCAGCAAGATGTGAGGGATTGCTATTTTTTTTAGAAGATGAGATATCTTGAGCTTCAATTTTATCTCGGTTTTGAAGGAAACTAATTTCTGATACAAACCAATTCTCCAAAACATCCTTAATGTTCTGATGGCTTGCATCGAACGTTATTTTCACATTTGAGTGAAGCTGTTTAAAATCCTTGAAAAATAGCAGAAGCAGGTTTAATTTGGCAGATTGTTTCTCGGTTTTGTAAATCTGTTCGGTCATTCTTTCTGTTAGAATTGAAATATATTGCACCGAATTAAAATTATGGTCGATTAGAAGTTCATCAAGAGGACTGAAAATGGAAAGATTTTCCATCTCATCATTATGTTCATCTAACAGCTTTAAAAGCTCCCGGAAATAAAGGATCCGGCGATAAGTTAGTTTCTTTCCGTTTTCTGCTTCAATTGCATTCTGTACTATTTTTACAACTCGCTTGATTGTTACTTTGTCAGACTCACAACTTAAATTCCTTTTACTGATTCTTTGCAGTTTTAATGCTAGTTCCTTTCTGCAAACCATAAGATAGGTAATTGGAACTCTTTCATCTAGGCTCAAATAATAAGAGAATCTATCCTCGATGAAAGAAATCAGATAATCCAGGTTTGAAATGAGAAGATCAGCAAGCTTCCGTATTTTGTCAGATTGAATGACCTTTTCCGTTCGATTTTCCATAATACTGTCCAGCAGAAAAATTAGTGTTGAATGATATTGCCTGACTGTGACGCGTATATGTCGTTTCTTCTTTAATGAAAAAACTTCATTTTTTATATGCACCTGTATTTTTATAGATTCCTTGGAAATATTCTCAGAAATAACTGCTATATCATTATCAGTCAAACTGTCAATATTCATGCTTAATGGATCAAAAGTCTGCAGTATCAAAGAATCAAACCATTCTAATGGATATATATTATTCATCATAGCATAGTTTTTTTTCGATAATTACATCAACCACTAGCTGCCTTTGAATTTTTCAAAAGAATTAGATCGATAATCAGAAAGCGATAAAGAAGTGTACTTTTTAAAAAATATCCTAAAAATTGACAGACTTTCGAATCCCAGTTCTTCTGATATTTCTAACAAACTAAGCTGACCATCTTCCAGAAGAATCTTAGCCTCGCTTATAAGTGCCTCTATAATTAATATTTTGACGCTTTTGCCGGTAATTTCTTTTACCACTCTGTTTAAATAAATTGGAGTGATAAAAAGAGCTCCTGCATAAAATTGAACGTGATGCTGTTTTTTATAGTGAATTGACAATATTGTCAAAAACTCCATAACAATATTTTCCTTTCGAGTGAACTTAGGCATCGAATTCCCAACATACTTCGTATAAATAACTTTAAGTTCATAAAGGAATAAATTTAAACTTATGCGGTGTAGCTCACTTTCATATCCCTCTCTTTGTGCATTCACATTTACATAATATACAAGCCTATAAATAAGAGACAAAACTGAATATTCGTTTTCATTCAGTGATGCTTTCATTGTTTCTTTCCTTATAAAAAAGTAAAACGAGTCGATTAGCTCTTTTTTGAGACAGTTTTTAACCGTAAACTCTGAAGAGAATGTAACTAGATAAATCTGCAGTTTATCGTGAATTTCAAGAATATTACAATCTGAGTCTTTAGGAATTATAATTAAATCGCGTGCCGACAAATCTTGAATAACGTCTTCAAGTTTTAATTTAAATCCTCCTGATCTTATTAGCAAAAAGGCTAAATTTTCAGACTTAAATTCATCTACACTATTAGTGACTTTTTCATACTTTTTAATAAGGTGAATATCGAATCCGTCAATAGGAAGGTTTTGCAGTTTCGTGTTGATTAAATTCTTTAACATTATCCTAATTTTATCATTTTTAAGATGTATCCAAGTATTTAATCTTTAAATTTCCTTCTAATTATGAGAAAAAAAAAGAAATAAAGATTGGAAAGAGTAATTACATATAGAACATATGCAGAAATTCTAAGGTTGTTACATAAACTTAATACATTATGATTTTCGGCTTCCATCTCATCATAGGTAAAAAGACCTATGATGAAAAAGAGACCTATAAGATTTACTAAAATCAAGAGTGGAAATAAAATGCTTCGCAGTTTCATTCTAATAGGATTTTAATAATCTATTCAATTTTATTTGATTGCGTTTAAAAGAACCGCCAGATTAATATATGTCATTTGGTTCTCTTTCAGGAAGGGAACTGAAGGCCTGTTTGTCACTGATGTCTTCCAATCAGGATCACGTTGTCTAGCCTCGGCATATAGGGAGTATCTCGAAATTGATGAAACTTTTAAAATTGTATCTTTTTCATCTTCTTCCAAAATTGAATCAACCACAACAGCTGCCTCATATGATACGATGTGTTCATATACCTCATCATAATCGTCCTGCGCTCTACTAATTAAATCCGCAACAAATTCATTTAAATTTGTTTTTACAGCTATACTCAAATCGGCTTCATTAATAATTTCTACAAGTTTTCCTTCAGGATCTGATAAAATCAATGATATCAATTCTGGTGTTATAGTAATGACGCTTTTACCTGTCATTTTACTATCTCCGCGTTTAGCCAGTAAAAAGAATACTTGATCAATTAAGTGCTCATTAGAGCTAGGATATCCATATTTAGAAACATAGAAGTCAAGGTCATTGTAAAAATTAATACCTGTCTGTTCAAAAGGATTAAACTTATTAAAAGCATTTATTCCTTTTTCATTTGCATTTGGAACCACAGTGTTCACAATTTCAGAATTATAATCTTGGTCAGCTGAACATGAAAGTACCAAAAAAGCGGTCATGCTCATTAATAAAAAACTTTTCATTTCTCAATAGTTTGACGGTGAGCGGGAATTACCCCAGTCCATTTCATCCGGATTGGCAGAACTTTAATTCAGCACCTTGCTGAACATTTTGCCTTTGAATTCGGAGCAAATCTATTTCGTAAAAAAGCCTTGCGCAAGCCATTGTGTATGGATTTCCATGAAATTACACTATGGATTTCATGGAAATCCATACCTCATTTTAACATAACAATTCCTTAACATTCAACTATTTAACCTATTTTTACAAATGGCTTTAGAAAGATAATCCTGCAGTGGCAAATTTTCTTCAGGATTCATTAAATCACAATGAAATATCTCTAAAAAATATCGCCCGTATGAGACAAAATTTAATATTTGTAATGCTGTTTTGTGTTTTTTATTCTGAATTCGGTTTTGCACAGAAAAGAGAATTAAAATCAACTGATTCATTAAAATATAAAACTTATACTTACCTAGACGATCAATTGTATAAGTATCGAGAAGACAGTTCGAAAGCGTCTGTATATCTCTTCAGTTATCTACATAAAGCTAAAAGAGAAAAAAACTGGAAACAGATAATTTATGCATACCAAAATATTCTTCATCATTCTCCTGAAAAATTACGCCTAATTTACGCAGATAGCATGATTTACAGTGCTAAAAGATCAGCTGACAATACTATGCTTGGCTCATCATATCTCTCAAAAGGAATAGTGTATTATGGTCGTAAAGATTATGAGAATGCTTTCCAGTATTACATTAAGGCAAATATCTATATTTCTGTTTCAGATGATAAATATCTTATCAATAAGGTAAAATATCATATGGCTCAAATCAAATACTATCTTGGGTTTTATGACGAAGCCATTTCATTATTTAATGATTGCTTAGTCTATTTCAAAATTGAAAATACCACAGCTTATCTCAACACACTTCATTCAATTGGAGTGTGCTACAACAGAATTGGAAATTACGGACTGTGTTCTGATATTAATAGAAAGGGGATTAGTGAAGGCAAATCTATGGGAATTCCTGACATGGAGATCTATTTTATTCATTCGGATGGAATTAATGAATATTTCAAAAAGAATTATCATCTAGCAGTGTCAAAAATAGAATCAGTTATTGGAAAAGTAAAAGACAATAGAGATTTTGCTAATGAAACAGTAGGATACTTTTATATCGGTAAGAGTTTTTGGGCAGTAAAAAATAAAGAGAGAGCCCTTCCCTATTTAGTAAAAGTTGATTCTGTTTTTCAAGACAAAAACTATATAAGACCTGATCTTCGTGAGGCATACGAGCTTTTAATTAGTTATTACAAAAATAAAAAAGATCTCAATAAGCAATTGTACTACATCGACCAGCTACTCCGCGCAGATACAATATTAAATAATACGTACAAATATCTTGTGACTAAAATACATAAGAGCTATGATACCAAAGAACTAATAATTGAGAAAGAAAAAATTCTAACTGAAAATACGCAGATTCATAAAGAACTTGCAAAGGAAAAGCATTATGACTTAATTTTTGCGGGGGTTATATTGGTACTTTTTACCGTATCTTTTTATCTTAACTACAGGCATCAAAAGAATAAAAAGTTTTATAAAAAGAAATTTGATGAACTTATACTTGAATTAAACACCAAACCTCAAGATACAAAAGAATCGACAAAAGAGAAAGGAGTAATACTTGATATACCCTTCGAGACAATTACTTCTATTTTAAATGCATTACAGAATTTTGAAGATTCTAAAAAGTTTCTAGGAAAAGATCTTCGCCTCAATGTGGTCGCTTCAATGCTACATACCAACTCAAAATATCTCTACAAAGTAATTTCACATTACAAAGGAAAACGTTTCGTAGAATATATTAATGACCTAAAAATAGATTATATAATAGAATTACTAAAGAATGATAGAATGGCAAGAAAATATACTAATTCAGCTTTAGCGGAAATGGCTGGTTTCAGCAGTACGCAGCAATTTGCTCTTGCGTTCAGGCAAAAGACCCAAATGCCAGTTAATTTTTTTATCGAGCAAATAAGCAAATAATTCATTTTTTTGAACTCGTTTTAATCTGTAACTTTTACATTTGCTGCCGTAATTAAAAAAAAAGACAATATGAAAGATCTAATCGCAAAGATTAATGCAGAGATTGAAACATTCAAAACTGAATCTGATTCTCTATCGGAAAAAGGAGTTAAAGCTGCTGGAGCTCGAGCTCGTAAATCTTCTTTGGAAATTGAAAAACTTTTAAAAGAGTTTAGAAAAGTTTCTATTGAGGAATCTAAAAAATAATCGCTACATGCTCAATTAAAAAGCCTTTCAGAAATGAAGGCTTTTTTATTTATTGGTCTGACGTTCCTTTTCAAGCAAATCAAATTGAATTCTTAAAGTCTTTTTTAGAATATTATAGTAATCAATTTTTTCCTGTGTTAATTTAGCCTCTAAGTTAAACGATTCTTCAACAATCACTATTAGCGATTCCAAACTTTTTAAGACAAATAAAGATTTAAAGTCTATTTTTAAGTAACGACTTATCGTATAAATCTTATCCCATCCACTAATACTTTCAGCACGCTCAACTCTTCCGATCATCGTTGAACTGTAGTCTATTTTGAGTCCAAGTGTATGTTGAGATAAATTTTGTTTTAATCTACCCAATCGAAGCATACATCCAATCTGCAGATTAATTAAATTTAACTCTATTTCACTTGTTGTTTCCATTTAGTAAAAATTGAGAAAAAAGATTAATTTATTCGATACAAATTTGTATCGAATAGAATATTTTGTTATATTTGTCACAAATAATACATTCAAAAATGTAATTTTGCGACTCTTCAATTAAAATATTTGAAGCATTCGCTTTGAATCTCGTTTCAGAAAACTGGTAATTTTTAACGCACGAGATGATAAGTAAGATGCTCACGTCATAGGCGTGGGCTCACTTATTCGTGCGTAAGGTATACCAGTACCTCTGAATCGTTTAAGCTGAGTTCTACGCCTTTTTTACTTTAACTCCTCTTTCCTATTCATCGCAAATCCTTCATTATTTTTCTATCGCATTAGTAACTGTATACTAACCAAAAAAAAATGCCTGTGAATTAAAATCAAATTTGCTTAAAAATTAAGCATAAAATTGGCCCTCAACGGCAGCGACCAAACTAGCGAAGAGGACCTTAGCTAATCAAAATCAATTTAACTAACCAAAACCAATATTATGAATTATTTTTCATTCTTCAAGGATGGAAAGGGATTTTATTGCCTAATATTTATAGGCTTTCTTTTTTCTTTTTCATCATCATTTGGCCGTAATATAGATCGGTATAATACATTTTTTCAGGAAAATCAGGTACACGGAACTGTAACTGATGGCTCAAATCCTCTGCCTGGCGTAACAATTTCGATAAAGGGTAAAACTAATAATTCATCCATTAGCGACTTTAATGGACAGTACACAATAAATGCCTTAGCTAAGGATACACTGATTGTCTCATTTATAGGATTCAAAACTAAATTTATTGCAGTAAACAACAGCACTAAAATTGACATTAAGCTGGAATATGATACAACTACGCTACAGGAGGTCCGGGTAAATGCTGGTTATTATTCCGTAAAGGAACGCGACCGTACGGGGAGTATTGCCCGGATTACCTCCAAAGATATTGAAACACAGCCTGTCACTACTGTTGTGGCAACCATGCAGGGAAGAATGGCGGGTGTGAATGTAATTCAGAATACCGGGATGCCTGGAGGTGGTTTTACCATAGAGGTTCGCGGACAAAACAGTCTTAGGGCAGAGGGAAATGACCCTTTGTATATTATTGACGGAGTTCCTTATTCTTCACAGACCATCGGAAGCAGGTATACATCAGGAAACATGCCTATACAAAATAGCCCATTAAACAGCATAAATCCCTCTGACATTGCTAATATCGAAGTATTAAAAGATGCTGATGCAACCGCCATTTATGGCTCACGCGGTGCAAATGGTGTAGTCTTGATTACCACTAAAAAAGGCAAAATAGGTAAAACCCGCTTTACAACTACCTACGCAGGAGGTATTGGTCATGCCACCCGTTTTCTAGATGTTATGGAAACTCCTACCTATCTTAACATGCGTCGTGAAGCTTTCGCGAACGATGGTATAGTCAATTACCCTTCATCGGCATATGATGTCAACGGAACATGGGACCAAAACCGTAACACCAACTGGCAAAAAGAACTTATAGGAGGTGCCGCTTCGTATACCAATATTCAATGCGCACTAACTGGCGGTTCAGAGCAGACGCAATTTTTGCTGAGTGGGAATTACAGCAAAGAAACTACCGTGTTCCCAGGGAATTTTGATTACATCAAAGGTGGTGGACATTTAAATGTCAGCCATGAATCAGCAAATAAAAAGTTCCGTATCAACATCTCCGCATCATACACTTTGCAATCCAGTAGCCTGCCTTCGGTTGACATTACCAGAAACGCCTTAACCATGGCTCCCAATGCGCCATCATTATACGATGAAAACGGAAATTTAAACTGGGAGAACAATACTTTTGAGAATCCTTTAGCCAGACTAGAGGGGAAAATTCAAGGGAACACAAATGACCTGCTTGCCAATGCACTACTTTCGTATGATTTGGGCACAGGCTTTACCATTAAAAGCAGCTTTGGGTATACAAACCTGAACCAGAAACAGCTGACACTTTCTCCATCCACTATTTACAATCCTTCCTATGGCGCTGGAAGCGAATACTCAAGTGTTTACTCCAATGATCTTGTGCGCAGTTCTTGGATCGTTGAACCTCAGTTAGTATGGAACAAAAACATCGGAAAAGTAAAATTAGAAGCATTCGCAGGAACTACTTTTCAACAGCAAAAAGGAAATCAGTTTAATAGCTATGCAGGAGGGTTTGCCAGTAACAGCTTGATGGAAAATCCTGCCTCAGCATCAACCTATCTTGTTTTAAAATCTGATGAAAATCTATATCGATACAATGCCTTTTTTGCCCGCGTTAATTTCAATGTTCTTGGTAAATATCTCTTTAATTTCACTGGTAGACGCGATGGTTCAAGCCGTTTTGGCTCCGACAAACGATTTGCCAACTTTGGGGCAATTGGAGCTGCATGGGTTTTTAGCGATGAAAGTCTCATCAAACGAAATCTACCTTTTTTAAGCTATGGAAAGCTGCGTACCAGTTACGGAACCAGCGGAAACGATCAAATTGGCGATTATCAGTATCTAGATACTTACAGTACTTCAAGTCAAAACTACGCGGGAATCTCGGGTATGGAACCAACCAGGCTTTACAATGCTGATTTTGGCTGGGAAACTAATCGAAAATTAGAAGTGGCACTAGAAACCGGATTTCTAAACGATTGCATTTTCACCACTTTGGCTTGGTATCGTAATCGATCATCCAATCAGCTTGTTGGGGTTCCATTAGCAGGAACGACTGGGTTTAGCAACCTCCAAGCGAATCTAGATGCAGAAGTACAGAATAGCGGTTTGGAATTTACAATTCGAGCCTTGAACATAAAACAAAACGATTTTACATGGAGTACCAGCTTTAATATAAGCATTGCAAAAAATAAACTGCTGTCTTTTCCCGGACTAGAGGCCTCAACTTATAAAAACCAATATGTCATCGGTGAACCAACCAATATAATTAAAGTATATCGTTATAAGGGACTTGACCAAGTTTCAGGAGCCTACACGTTTGAAGACGTGAACGGCGATGGGATATTGTCACCAGCGGATGATAAAACAACCACTAAAAACCTGAACCCAAAATACTATGGCGGGCTTCAAAACCAATTTAAATACAAAAATGTTACATTGGATTTCTTATTTCAGTTTGTAAAAAAAGAAAATTTCAATGAAAATTTTGGAGCATCAATGCCAGGTACCATGTTCAATCAGGCAAGTGCCGTAACCAATCACTGGCAACAATCAGGTGATATGGGACCATATCAATATTACAGCACAAATAGTCCGGTTCTTAGGTCTTCCAATGCACGACTTTCCCAGAGTGATGCTGCTATTAGTGATGCTTCCTTTATTCGATTGAAAAACATTTCCCTCTCCTATGATCTACCGCTAAACTGGACAAAAAAATTTAATTGTAAACTCAGTTTGCAGGGTCAGAATGTGTTAATCTTCACCAAATATAAGGGAGTTGATCCAGAACTTATTACGCCAGGCTATTTGCCACCGCTGCGAATTTACAGTACTAGCATACAGTTTACTTTCTAATCTTAATCCTTTTATCATGAAAATACCTCAATATAAAATAAACATATTTCTACTGTTCGTTATTTTTTTGGAACTGGTATATGCCTGTGACAATTTTACTGAAGTAGAACTGCCGTCTTCACAGCTTACCGCCAGAGCTGTATTTGAAACTAAAGAGACCGCCAATGCAGCCATGATCGATATTTATTCCAAAATCAGGGAAAACGGTCTTCTTACAGGCAAAAGCACTGGCACTGGAAGCCAATTTGGTTTGTATACTGATGAGCTAACCTATTATGGTCAATCAGGAACCGGACAGGCAAATTTTTACAATAATTCAATTCTGGCGTCAGATTCGGAAATTTCGGAGTGGTGGAACAGCAGCTATAGTCAGATTTATGCCGCAAACGCTGTTTTGGAAGGTGTCGCTTTATCCAAAACTCTAGAGGCAATTGATAAACAGCAGCTTATTGGTGAAGCGCTTTTTGTACGTGCCCTGATACATTTTTATCTGGTCAATACTTTTGGTCCAATTCCATATATCAGTACAACTGACTACAGGGCTAACGGTTCTGTGAAAAGAATGCCAGAAACGCAGGTTTATGAAAATCTTAAAAATGATTTACAAAAAGCGATTGATTTTTTGCCGCCAGCCTATAACGGAAGTAACAGGATAAGACCAAACAAAGGAGCAGCACAAGCTCTTCTAGCAAGAGTTTACTTATATCTCAGACAGTGGCAAGAGGCTTCCAACGCCGCTTCTGCTGTATTGAACCAGACCGATCTGTACGTATGGCCATCTTCGATCGATTCTTTATTTGTAAAAGAAAGTCTCTCCACCATTTGGCAATTAATGCCTGCTACCGATGGAACTAATACCTACGAGGGGAATGTTTTCAATTTTTCACAAGTTCCTCCCCCAGTAATGGCGATCAGCACTACATTATACAGCAATTTTAGCAGTAATGATCTGCGTAAAACACATTGGATTAAGAGTATAACTGATGGAACAAACATTTGGTATCATGCCTACAAATACAAGCTTGCCACCAATACCAGCACTTCAATGGAATACTCCATAGTATTGCGAATGGCTGAACAATATCTTATTAGGGCTGAGGCGCGTGCACAGGCCGGAGACCTTATCGGCGCTAAGGAAGACCTAAACAAAACACGTAATTTGGCAGGACTTCAAAATACGACCGCCATTAGTGCACCTCAGATTATTGATGCAGTGCTAAAAGAGAGACAACTTGAATTTTTTACAGAATTCGGCCATCGATTTTTCGATCTTAAAAGAGCAGGATTACTGGATAAAACCTTAACTCCGCAGAAACTGCAATGGAAAAGCAGTAATCAATTCCTGCCATTACCCGAATCAGAGCTACTATTAAACCCAAATCTCTCTCCGCAAAATGAAGGATATTAGATTGTCAAATAAAAGTCTTTTTATCAGGTTTACCTGTTTCATGTTTTGGTTAGTAACCTGTCCTTCTTCATTGGGACAGGCTAACCAAAAGCGACTGTTAACTCCTGAAGATTATAAGTTGTGGAGTAACCTGATACCTCGAAACTTGTCAGAGTATGGCAATTGGAGTGAATATCTATTGCAATATCCTTCTAGGAAAGACACGTTGTTTGTACAGCACAATACTACAGGCAAAAGGTATGCTTTTCCGCTGGGAAGGGATGGTCGATTCAATGCCGAGCTTGAATTTGGCTGTATTACCGGTGATACATTAATACTGCAAAACCTGCGCTCAGGCTTGCTGAGAAAAATTCCTCATGGTCAAGCATTGGGATTTTCAGCTGACCACCGATTCACAGTGCTTATTTTAAAGCGTTCCGATGGCAAATACAATCTTGAAATTATTGATGATTCTGGCAACTTAAAGGATAGTATAATGGAAGTAACAAACTGGCATTTTGATCCTGCCGGAAACGGTATTTTATACAGTACTAAATCCGCAGATAACTGTAGCATTGGGGTATTTCAATTAAAAGGAAAAATTGTAAAAAAAACAATCTTACAGGCAAGTAAATCGCCTTTTATAAGTCTGGCATGGAAAGAAAATCATGTGGCTTTCATTAAAAATGAGGCTGAACACATGCTACTTTATACTTACGACATAAAACTAAAAAAACTTTACGCTTTAGATCCTACGACCGCTAAAGGCTTTCCGTCGGATATGACTATTTCTGATAATCAGGCAAGCAGTCTGATACTTTCCAAAGATGGTACGCGCCTGATTTTTTGGCTAAAAAACAAAGGCGGTGATAAAACCCAGATTGATCCCAATGCCGTTCAAATTTGGAATGCAAATGACAGGGTTTTATTTGATTACAAGAAATCTTATGGAGACATCCGATATTATGATAAAATGGCAAGCTGGTCGGTGGAACAAAACGTAGTTCTGCCCATTCAGGACAAAGAACTGACACAAGGTTTTTTAAGTTCCGATTACCGCCATGCCTTTATTTATGATCGAACAGCTTATGAGCCCCAAAATAATCTTTTTGGTCCTTATGATTTATACATACTTGATCTTGAATCTGGGGTGAAAAAATGTATTGTAAAACAATATACCTCCGAAAAGAAGCCCGCAGGATCGCCCGATGGGAAATACTTGTGTTACGTGAAGGATGGTCACTGGTGGGTATACGATATTCAGAAAGAATCTCATACTAATCTTACGCATCAGATTTCCGAATCTTTTTTTAGGGAAGACAATAATATACCTGACGAAAAGCAGCCCTACGGCATTGGCGGCTGGACTAAAAATGGAAGCGTTATTCTCTACGACAGATTTGATTTGTGGCTGATGCCGTTGGACGGGCAGACTGCAAAAAGACTCACAAAGGAAAGAGAGACGAACATAACATTCAGGTTAAGGGAATTCAGTTCCGATCCAATGTACGGCAGTGACACAGAGTCGAAAAAATGTTTCCTAGATTTGGAAAAAGGTTTTATAATAGAAGCAGTAAATAAGGACACCGGGAATTCAGGACTATTCAGATGGAATGCTAAAACAGGACTGTCGCAGATTGTCTGGAAAAACAAAAAAATAAATCAACTTATTAAAGCGCAAAACAAAGATATTTACCTTTATTTAGAGCAGAACTTTGAGTCGCCACCACGCCTAATGCTGTTTGACGGAAAAGAAAAGGAAATTCTACAAAGTAATGTCCAGCAGAAGCATTTTTATTGGAGTAAAAACCAGCCCATCGAATATGACGTGAATGGAGTTAAAACAAAAGGAATTTTATTTTATCCTGCCGATTACAAGGCAGGGATGAAGTATCCTTTGCTAGTGCACATTTACGAGCGACAGTTTGCCTATTTGAATGATTATGAAAACCCTTCCGAATTCTCCCCTGATGGTTTTAACATTAATCATATCGCAGCGAAAGGCTATTTTATACTGTATCCAGATATTCAGTATAAATTTGGAAATTTAGCTCAATCCGTTACGCAAAGTGTGCTTTCTGCTGTTGATAAAGTAGTGACGATGGGCATGGTTGATCCCGCCAAGGTTGGGCTTATGGGACATTCGTTCGGAGGCTATGAAACCGATCTCATTATCACCCAGACAGATCGCTTTGCGGCCGCAGTTTCTGGTGCTGCCTGGACTGATCTAGTTAGCTGTTATTTGTATGTGAGTGGGACTTCTAAAAGACCCGATTTCTACCGCGCTGAGAAAGACCAGCTTCGGATTGGAAAATCACTGTACGAAGATACTGAAAGTTACTTGAAAAACTCACCTGTTTTATTGGCACAAAATGTAAAAACACCTTTACTGGGTTGGACAGGGGAAAACGACAGACACATTCATTCTTTTCAAAGTATGGAATTTTATTTGGCTCTGCGAAGGTTAAATAAAGAACATACCTTACTGGTGTATCCCGGCGAAGGTCATCAGTTAGATCAAAAGCAGAATCGGAAAGATCTGACCAACCGGATTTTGGAATGGTTCGACTATTATTTGAAAAATGGAGACCGTAAGGATTGGATGAATGCAAATCGATAAGAATTTCCTTCACTGTAAATAAAATGCCGCCACGTAAAATCTAGGTGGCGGCATCAGTTAAAATAATTTACTTAAGGAGTGTTTCTCTTAAGCGGCACATCACAATTATTACCTATTTTTTCAAATAATTGGGTAGAATTATCACTCGCCAGACAATCGTAATTTCCGTTATTAGAACACTGCTGATCAATAGCGCATTTATCTGGTGTCGCGACTTGTCTGTAGCCTTGAACGGCAAAAGCCGCTTTATTTTTTGCCATCATATTTGTGCTGGCAGCACCAGCCAATCCCAGTGCAACCACTGCCATTGGCAAAACGATTTTAAAAACATTTGTTTTCATAATAATAGTAATTAATAGGGTTAATGATCTACTCTTTTTTACAGGTTTTCGATCAATTTCCTGCTATTTGGCCAATAGATTGTTTGTAACTGAATTATTATAGTTGGAAGTGATTTGAGAGTCCAAATGATACTGGATAATATAATCACCCAGCAGTACATACAATTTGTCATTTTGTACCGCAAAACTTTTCATTTTTTTTCCATTGATATTATAAACATAAAAGCTTAAAACATAACTTCTTTTTTCAAGATCATAAATATCAATTATGCTGGCCGATTTCCACACCCGATCATCTTCATATTTTCCTGGGATAGCTGAATTTACAAACAGCAGATTATTATAAACCGCACTACTTTTATTGACATACAATGGAGGTGCTGCAAAAGTTCTCTGATGGCGTTTTTTATCCTTTGCAATTTGCAATTGTGCCTTTGAAATAGTATCAAGCGTATTTCCTCTGTAGTTGATTTTTAATTCAGTATTCGCCAGCGTAAACTCATTACGATAAGTATACAGATAAATGATATTTTTCATATGGGAACTGTATGCCAGCTGGCCGTCAGTATCAAAGACTCCGTCCACCTGTTTTTGCAGTATGTCAGGATTTAAAATGGTTTTGTTCGTTTCCCCCATTTCTATAAGTCCCAAGACTGTATCACCGTTTAATTTACTAGTGGTACTAACAGCTATTTTACTAGAATCAATTGCTAGGGCATTTCCAAAATATTCTCCTCCTTGATGAATCATCCTGGCTTTCCAATCGTACACCTGGCCTCTGAAAATACATGGTACTGTTCCATCCACTACAAAAAAGTATGGAGTCTGCACCAAAATTTTCACACCTCTGAAAGGAATGTCTTTTCGATCTATATCTATCATCTTTTCCTTGGTCTGTACCAGCTTGGAATCCAAAACCATCATTGATAGTTGAGCTGAATAATTTCCTAAGTAAATATGAGAATTGTCTAGTCCGGCAATGTAATACGAATTCATTTTAAGATCCAGATCAATTGTCTTTAGTATCGGATGCTGGGGAAACCGTCTGATAAGTCTATTATGATAATGTACAATATTTTCAGAAAGCATAAACAATGTCGATACTATCCCAAGACCACCAATTGTTACGGTAGATAAAATGACTACCAAGCTTTTATTTTTCATTAAAGAACTGTTCATTTTAATACTTCGATTGTAAAGCAGAATTCCTAAAAAACCTAGAAAAACAAATACCAGATTAAAAATCATGTGTGATTTCCAGTCTAGTTTTTCCAAAACTCCTCCGCAGGAACAGGGAACAAACGATGTATAATTTAAAATAATAAAAATATAAGCCGTAAACATTACCATTAATCCATAAGCAGAAATCAGCCCAATAATCCTAAACTTTGGTATAATTAACAACGTACATATAATAAATTCAACTGTGGGAACAAGAACAGCAAACCATTCTGCAAACGCACTCAAAAGGGGAGATTGACCCAACTCAATTTTGAACTTTTGAAAATCCATTAGTTTACTTGTTGCTGCATAAACGAATAACAGTACAAATAGAAGACAGATGATTTCAATAATAAGATTTCTTATATGAGGACGAATGTTCATAATATTGAATATTAATTATTTTATAAGCTAAAAAAACATTCTTAAAAAGCATACACAAAATTAAAACCGTAAATTGAAAGAAAAAACATCAAAAACAAACCAAAAAGTATCAAAACCATACCAATTTACTTTCGGATAGAATGCAATAAAAAATGCTTTACAGATTAAAAATTCGTAAAGCATTTTCAATTTTAAAGCTTCTCTTTACTTAAGAATTTCAATCTCCTATAAAAGTCAAAAGCTTTTGATTGAGTTCCACAAGTCCAGCCTTCTGAAGACATTCTTGTGAAACATTTTTCAGTTCGAGTAGTTCCTCCTCTGCTATGCTACCCATAAGACTTCCTTCATCTTTTTCAAGCAACACTCCCCTGTCGATAAAGTGGCATAACAGCAGTACATTTTTGCGTGAAATTTTTAGATCAATCTTCACTGGCTCACTCATGCCAGGGATGCTCAATACAGTATCGAACACCTTGGCTGCATAATTCTTTGTACTCATAATTTCAGCTTTTTTAAATTAATAAATCAAAGTCTAAAGTTAGCAATGACTAACTAAAGCATCATAAGCAAAATTTACCTATGATAGGATGCATTCGATTTTCCTGCATAAATTCGTCTGAATATTTGAAGGAAGTCTGAGTTTTTACATAGACTCAGTAAGATTGCCACGCCTTGCTGCAATCTGCAAGATGTCCGGTTGTATCACAACCGATATCTTGCTGCCTCTCTGCTCGGAACTCGCTGGCAGTGAAAACTGGAAGATTTGTAATGTCGAATGAAAAGGAAAAAATGATGAAAGACGAGAAAAAAAACAGAAACAGATGGCTTCATCTAAGGCTGAATGAGCATGAATATAAGATCCTTCAGAAATATTTTGCAGACTCTCTCTGCCCAAAACTGAGTGATTTTGCCCGAAAAAATCTGCTGCGTAAACCTGTTGTTTTAAAATACAGAAACCAATCTCTTGATGAGCTGATATCTGAATTAACAAAGCTCAGAACAGAACTGAATCCCATTGGAAACAACTTTAATCAGGCAGTGAAAAAACTGCACTCGCTTTCGCAGATTTCTGATTTCAAAATGTGGATTCTGGGTTTTGAAACAGATAAAAAAATGCTGTTTAATTCTATTGAAGACATTAGAATGACTATTCGAAATCTTTCTGAAAAATGGTTGCAGTCATAAACACGGGATCATCAGTCAGAAGCATTTTCAATTATAATGAAAATAAAATCGAAGCAGGAAAAGCGGAACTTATAGGAGAAGGAAATTATCCTGCAGTAGCCTCTGAACTTCACAAAGATTCAAGGCTGAAACTTCTTTTAAAACAGCTCGAATTAAATGCAAATGTACAGCGCGGAAGCGTCCACATATCGCTCAATTTTGATTCCTCAGAAAATAATCTGTCAGAACAAAAACTTATGGAAATTGCACATTCCTATATGGCTAAAATTGGGTTCGGATCGCAGCCATATCTGGTCTATCAGCATTATGATGCAGGACATCCGCACATACATATAGTATCTGTAAAAGTGAAGTCAGACGGAAAGAGAATTGACATGCAGAACATAGGCAGGAACCAATCTGAAACAGCCCGTAAGGAAATTGAAAAGGCATTCAACCTGGTTCCTGCACAGGGCAGACAAAAGGAAAAAATACTAAATATAAAACCTGCAAAAAGCAATGTTATAAAGTATGGAACAGTTGAAACTAAAAAAGCAATTGCAGCTGTATTAAACGCAGTAATTCCTAATTATAAATTTACAACCCTAGGAGAATTAAATGCAGTCCTGAATCTCTATAATGTTACCGCCGTGCAGGGAAATAAAGATTCAAGAATGTTTTTCCATAAAGGTCTCGCTTACCAGATCCTAAACGACAAAAAACAGCCTGCAGGCGTTCCCTTAAAAGCCAGCAGCTTTTACATTAAACCCACCCTTAAAAATCTCGAAATAAAATTTGCATCAAACAAGGGAGGACGGAATCCCCATCTAAAGAGAGTAAAAAATGCGGTTGATCTCGCCTTTCTACAGAATAGTATAAAGTCAATTTCAGACCTTGACAGAATTCTGATAAAAGATGGAATCAAGACTGCTGAACGAAGAAATGAACAGGAGATTCTTTACGGTCTGACCTACATAGACCATAAAACAAAGTGTGTTTTTAACGGAAGCTCTTTAGGAAAGTCTTACTCATCTTCCGGCATTGAAGAACGCTGTGGTCTTAAAAGCTTCAGCACTGGAACTGCCGCCGGTAAAATACTAGATCACGATGAATTAAAAAATAAACAGCAACATTCCGCTTTTATTTCTGCTGCCGAGCTGCATAAGATAATTGATTCGGTGCTCCAGCCCGAGTTTTCAACTGATTTTGTTCCCCCTCAGCTGAAAAGAAAAAAGAAACGAAAAAAAGGAAAAGGACATTCAGATTACTAACTAAAAAACTAAGACTATGCAGACAGGTGAAAATGAACAGGCGCTTAGAAAAATTTTAGATATGACAAGGCTTATCAGCATAATATTGTTAGGTCTTCATTTCTATTATTATGGATATAATGTATTTAAAATATGGGGACTTGGAGGCAGTTTTGGGGATAAACTGCTGGGAAATATTTTTCGCACCGGGCTTTTTGATTATTTCCATTTATCCAAGCTGTTTTCTTTGGGATTTTTATGCATTTCCCTGCTTGGTGCAAAGGGCAGAAAAAACGAAAAACTGGACTTCAAAACTGCCTTCTATTATATTCCTTTAGGACTCCTGGCTTATTTTTTGAGTTATTTTTTTCTAATCATCCCTGCTCCTCCTGAAAAAAAAATAGCACTTTATATATTCTGTACTGTCTTGGGATATTTGCTACTGCTTACTGGCGGAACACTCTTGTCGAGAATCATAAGAAGAAATCTCAGCAACAAGGACATTTTCAACATTGAAAATGAAACATTCCCGCAGGAAGAAAGGCTCCTTGAAAATGAATATTCCATTAACCTTCCGGCACTATATAGATTAAAAAACAAAGTCCGAAAAAGCTGGATCAATATCATAAACCCTTTTCGAGGCATCTTGGTTTCAGGAACCCCGGGCTCAGGAAAATCCTATTTCGTGATCCGTCATATCATAACCCAGCACATACGCAAAGGTTTCTCAATGTTTGTATATGATTTTAAGTTTGATGACCTCAGCATAATAGCATATAACACCTGGCTTGAGAACAGGCATTTATATAAGGTTGAACCGAAATTCTATGTAATTAACTTTGATGACCTGAGCCGTACGCACAGATGCAATCCCCTTGACCCAAAATCAATGGACGACATTACAGATGCGGCTGAATCAGCACGCACTATTCTTCTGGGATTAAACCGTGAATGGATAAAAAAGCAGGGAGACTTTTTCGTTGAATCTCCTATCAATTTTCTTACTGCTGTAATATGGTATCTGCGTAAATACAATAACGGCGAATTCTGCACCCTGCCTCATGTAATTGAACTCATGCAGGTTGAATATAACAGCCTTTTTACGCTGCTGAGAACTGAAAAAGAAATAGAGATTCTAATAGATCCATTTGTCAGTGCCTACCTTCAGAATGTCATGGAGCAGCTGGAGGGCCAGATAGCCTCAGCTAAGATATCAATGGCAAGGCTTTCCAGTGCACAGCTTTATTATGTGCTCTCTGGAAATGACTTCACACTTGACATTAATAATCCTGAAGATCCTAAGATCGTATGCATGGGAAACAACCCGCTTAAAATCCAGACCTATGGTGCAGTACTTTCGCTTTATGTCAGCAGGCTCATCAAGCAGGTAAACCAGAAAGACAGGATTAAAAGCAGTCTCATATTTGATGAATTCCCAACTATCTATCTCAATAATATGGACAGTCTTATAGCTACAGCCCGAAGCAATAAAGTAAGCACCTGTTTGGGGATTCAGGACTTCAGCCAGCTGCGCAAAGATTACGGCCGCGAACAGGCGGATGTAATTGTTAACATAGTTGGAAATATTGTCTCAGGACAGGTCAGCGGAGATACGGCTAAACAGCTCTCCGAACGATTTGGAAAAATAATGCAGGACCGCGAGAGTATTTCCATAAACAGCTCGGACACCTCAATCAGCAAATCAAAACAGTTGGAAGCTGCCATGCCTGCTTCTAAAATTTCCTGTTTGAGTTCTGGTGAATTTGTAGGCATAACTGCCGATAATCCCGACTGTAAAATAGAACTCAAAACATTCCATTCGGAAATAATCAATGATCACGAGAAGCTTAAAAAAGAAGAAGACACATATCAGGGAATCAGCACGGTGCGTATTATAAACAACACAATGATTGAACGCAATTTTCTTCAGATAAAAGAAGATATATCCGAAATTGTAAATTCAGAAATGGAGCGTCTTTTGCATGATCCTGCACTATCTCATTTAGTTATTTTAAAAAAATAATAATATTTTTACACTTGCATTGTTTGATTGACCTTCAGCGAGTTTTTAAATTAGTTAATGTATTATAAAGATTTTAAACATTCTTTTGAAATCAATCAGGAAGCTAAAGAAGTAGACTTGTAATGAGCAAACATCACAGATTAGATACGCTTAGAATTTGGAAATAATCTAAAAAATGCATTAAATTCTTATGTTACAAAATTTTAGTTTATCATTTACTACCTTTTTGTTAAAACAAATTCTGAACAGGTTTAAAAATCTCCAAGCCTCAACTATTTTTTTGATTGAATGTTATATTAATTTGTAGTAAAATTATTTATATATTAGCAAATATTAAAACTACAATGAACTTTTATAGAGTTATAAAAAAGGTTTTACCAGGCGAATAAATTTGCCATAAATGCATAAAAATGACTCATTTTAGACTATATAGTGCGCGTTTTGAGGAAAAAGATTTTACAACTAATGAAATACGTTTTGTTAATACTGAGCATAAAGGTGATGCTAATTATATTTCACTGATTGTGGGAAATAATGGTACGGGAAAAAGCCGGGTTCTTAGCAAAATAGCACGTTTTTTTCTTGAGAAAAGCAAAACATCAAATTCAAAATCTTCACTTGATTTAGTTTTCGAATACAACAGAATTCCTCAAAAAATAATTGCTTTAACCAATAGCGGTTCAGATAAATTTCCTATCGACGAAAGTTTTAGACCGTCAAAATATTCTTTAGGCACTACATATTTTAAGGATTTCAAATATAATTATTTAGGAACAAGAAGCAAGGCCAACAGTTTTTCCAACAAATCTTTAATGAACAGAGCATTAGACATTCTTTTTGAAAGCTATTCTGAACTAGATGTTTCAAGAAACTACAGGCACATTTTTGACTATCTAGACTATGAACCAGTCATAAAACTTGATTATAAAGTTACATCAAGAATCTTTAATACAGCGTATGCTGAAATTACACCAGACTATCTTTTTACATATGTTAATGAGTTAAATGATAATTTTAGATTCCGCACCTATGGTCCTGGTAGAACTATGGAAATAATTGGTGATAAAATGGAGGAAATATGCGATTTCTTAAATTCTTATCGCAAAGGTAAAGGAGAACTGGTAATCAATTTTTCAGCAAAAAATATAAACCGAATTTTAATTGATAACTCAAAGTATATAGATAATGTCCAGTCTTATAAACTCATTACTATATTAAAACAACTTGATATAATTAGAAATATTCAGATTAAAGTATACAAAAAAGGAGGTTCGGAATTTAACTTTAACGATGCAAGCTCGGGAGAAGCCAATATACTTTCAACTCTAATTGCTCTAATTCCTGTTGTACAGGATAATAGTCTTGTACTCATAGATGAGCCTGAAATAAGTCTACATCCTCTATGGCAATCCCAATATATTGATTTAATAAACAAAATATTCTCTAACTTTAAAGGTTGCCATATTATTATAGCATCACATTCCCATTTTCTTGTCACCGATTTGCCACCTCAGCAATCGTCAGTAATTATGTTAAGAAATAAAAAAGGACTAATAAAATCAGAAAGAATAGAAGAACCAACTTATGGGTGGTCAGCCGAAGAAATATTATATACTGTCTTTAATGTAAAAACAGTTCGAAACCATTTTATAGAATCTGATCTAATAGATCTATTAGGACTGATTTCTGATAAGTCAGACGATTTAGATAAAATCAAAAAACTACTCAAATCGATTAAATCTTTAAGCATAAGTGAAAATGACCCATTACATGCAGTCATCGAAGAAGCAACAGCCTATATAAACGAAAATGATTAAACAATTAACATCAACATATATGTTAACTGCCGGTGATCAAGCTGTGATTGATGGTTTAATTCCATTTCCTGCTGGAATATGGAATGATGGAAGAGTTTCAGCTATAAAACAGGAAATACACAGACAGTTATTGATTATTCAGAACAACAACTGCTGTTACTGTGGGTTAAAGGTAAATGAAGCTGGTAGAGCCGAAGTCGAGCACATTGCAAATAAGGGAGGATTAAAAAGGCCTGCTTACGTTGAATTTGTTTTCACAAAAGAGAATCTTGCAATAGCTTGCCAATTTTGCAACAGCTCATCCAAAAAAGGGCAAGAAGACATTATGCTTAATGTTGATTTAGCCAATTACAGTAAATGCACATTTAAAATAGTACATCCTTACTTTGACGATCCCGGATTGCATTATAAATGGTCAAATGGAAAATTTAAAATTTTAATATCTTCCAGTTCTCCGGAAGGAATTAAATCAATACGCTTATTTGGTTTAGATTCAGAAGCTCATACACTCGCACGTGCTAAACAAGTAATGTTTGAAAAAAAACTCGAACGATACACGAAAAGAATACAAATCCAAAATAGAATAGCCGACATCTTTAAATTTAGAAAATAAATTTACAATGAATAACTTGATTGATATGTAAAAAATTAGTATAATTAGTAATTCAAAGTTTAAGCTATATTAGCTTTCAAGTATTATTAAAAACTGTAAAAAATGGAGGATATATGCAAAAATGTAAATTGGATTTTTTGGATTTATTCTAAAAGAAGTAAAGAACATAAATATTACAAAAGTTGCAGAATTCATCTTACGTATAAATATAACGTAAGAAAATTTGTAGCAGAAGCAAAAACATGCTAGATCAAAGTGGTATAAAATCATCGTATTATGGCAAATGTCCAAATCATTAATATTTATAGAATAATGTTCCATTTAGGTCAAATATAAAGATACAAATTGTTTGAACAGAGAATCATATTATTCCTTTATTTAAGGAGGTAAAAGAGATAATGTTAATATAGAAACAATTTAACTCTTTGCTATCAATACAATTCTAGAAAAATGTAATTATTATTTCTTTATTTATACCATTTTTTTGAAGTTATTTTGTTTTATATACTCTTTCGATAAACGTATTAAAATTCGGAATACAATAATAATAATTGCCATAATAAGCCCTTTTTAGACAAAGGTTAATTGATGTAATCTAAAAAACAATTGAACAAACTAGATAAGTAAACAATATATCAGAATCCATTTTCTAGTGAAGTAAAGTTTAAATGTGTTAAATTAAACAATAGTACTATGTCACGATTACCGCTAAAACCAACAGTTATAAAAAGACTATTTGCAGTCTCTAAAAATGAATGTGCATATCCTAGCTGTAAAAATGTTATTGTAGATAAATTTGGAACTGTTATAGGCGAAATTTGTCATATTGAAGCTGCAGAAGTGGGAGGAGAAAGATATAACCATGATTCAAATGATGAATACAGAAGAAGCTTTGACAATTTAATTTTATTGTGCAGTAATCATCATAAAAAAACTAATAATGTTCATGAATATCCTACTGAAAAATTAAAAAAATTTAAATTCGAACATGAAAGAGGTGATTATTCAATATCTGATAATATTGTAAAACAAGCAATTGATAAATATATGGAGCAAATTAACACAAATGGTTCTGGTAGTCAATTTAATAATCAAGCTGGAACGCAAAATATTGGAACACAAATAGGTTCACAAATTATTCATAATTATTCATCCCTAAACGACAAACCATTTATAGATGGAGCCCGAAAGGTTAATAATACTTTGAAAACGTTAATTTCTAATAACAAAAAAACCGGAAGTCAACCTGAAAAAACTGTTATCGATTTCAAAAATGAACTACAAGATAAAACAGTACGGGATATTGTAACTATTGATGTAAAATTTCTAAAATTTAGAAAAGAGAATGGAAGAATTAAAGCTGATGTAGAAAGTTATGAAAAAACAAATGACATAATTCTAGAAGAAGCTGATGATTCAACTCAATCTTTACTTAAAAATTTTCTAATAAAGAATGACCCTGAAAAGAATGATGAATTAAAAAGATCTTTAATTCAAAAAGGACAAAGAGAACCTGCTATTATTACTTGTGATGGATTTCTAATAAATGGAAACAGACGAAAAATGGCTTTGGAGGAACTTTTCATAGAAAGAAATCAAGATCCAAGATTTCAAATGATGAGAGTTGTTATTTTAGATGATGGATCTACAGAATTAGATATTCAGAAGCTAGAAAACAGATTACAATTACAAAGTGAAGGCAAATCAGAATACCAAGGTTTAAATAGGGCTTTAACAATTCGCGCAAATGAAAAAAAAGGATTTACATTGGAAGCTCAATTAAAAGATGATCCGAATTATCATGATATGGGGCCTAGAGAATTTAATAAAGTCGTTGCTGATTTTAAAAAAAAATATTTGCTCCCATTAGAGTGTGCCGATAGATATCTTGCTACTTTTGATCGAATCGGGATGTATAACACAATTTCTGAAGGCGCAAATGATAAAGAAGGGAGATGGCAAGCGTTTATTGATTATAGCGGTTTTGTTTCAGGAACGCTTCAAAACAAGTCAAAAATGAATGATTTAAAAATTAAGGAAAATGAGGTTGGAAATATTGAGAATGCGGTTTTTAAAATAATACGTAAAAGGAGTTTAAGTGTTAAAGGCACTGACATTGGAAAAGTTCACGACTTTGTAAGGAAACTGCCTAAATATCTAGGAAATGAAGAGGCAAAAAAACTTATCTTAGATATAAAAAATGTACCTGAAGATATTCCAGAAGAGTTGAAGAATGATAAAGATGGTATTAAATTATCCGATAGGGATATTGACGAAAAATGGGGCGCTGACAATCGAGAACAAATATTAGGCAATTTAATACAAGCTTATCGTCATATACATAATCAAGAAGAAAGAGATAAGCCTTTAGAGTTATTAGAAGACGCTTTAAAAAAACTACAGCATGATAATCTAAAAATTGATAATATGGGCACAACTTATTACGAAAAAGCACTTGAGCTCATAAAAAAAATAGTTGAAAAAGCAGACGATATCTACAAGGAAGTTGATCATGCAAGATATAAGTATAAGAGTCTGGGAAAAACAAAAAAATAAAAATTGAAGATAGATTTAGATATTAATAAAATAATACTGATAGACAATACTGAAGATTTAAAAAAATACCAAATCTCTCAGTTAAATTATTATGGATATTTACAATCTCAAAATATTTGGAATAAGGAATCGAATAGTACTGAAGCTGACATATTGAAAATCATAGAATATTTTGACCAAGAAAATATTTTATATGATCTTTCAGAAAATGTTAATTATATAGTAAGTAAAAATATTGAAGAAAAACGTGAATTAGATACCGTAATTTTACTAGCAAAAAAAATAAAAGAGGAAGCTGTCTTGGATAATTCTTTTGATGAGTTCAAAGCATTTTCAGAAACTTTACCACGAAAACTAAAACCTCATCAATTAAAGTCCGCTTTTCATTTTTATACGTTAAAAAATGGAGCTAATTTTTCAGTCCCTGGCAGTGGTAAAACCTCAACAATTTTGTCTGTATATGAAAAACTGAGATTAGAAGGTAAATGTAATCTTTTATTTATAGTTGGCCCCCCTTCATGTTTTCAGCCGTGGCAACATGAATTTAATGAAACACTTGGCAGAAAACCTTCTTTTACTATTTTATCAGGAGGAAATCAATCTTTTAGAAAAAGTGAATACTATAGATCACAAGAAAATGCTCATGAATTATACCTGAGCACTTTTCATACTGCTCTAAATGATTCTAAAGATATAATTACTTTTTTTTCTCAGATTAATTTAAAAGCATTTCTAATAATCGATGAGGCACATTACATTAAGCAACTTGGAGGTTCATGGGCAAATTCACTGTTAGAAATTGGCAAGAAAGCTGCTTACAAAGGAATTTTGACTGGTACACCTATTCCCAAAAGTTATAAAGACATCTTTAACTTATTTGACTTTTTGTGGCAGGAAAACTCACCACTCTCACAAGATGATAAGATACAAATCGGAACTTGGGAAAAAAATAAAAAAAATGAAAATATAAAAAACTTGTTAGAAAATAATATTGGGCCTCTTTTCTATAGAGTAAGAAAAAAAGATTTAGGTCTTATTCCTGCAATTTTTCATGAGCCAATTATTGTTCCCATGAAGAGGGTAGAGAAAAAAATATACGAATCAATAAAGGCTAAAATATTTGAGTTAGATAGATCAGACTACTTTCGAAACGAAGATATTTTAAACAAACTTTGGAAAGGGCGTATGATGCGTTTAAGACAAGCTGTCTCTTACCCAAAATTACTTCTCTCTGCAGTTGATAATTATACAGAAAAATTTATTGAAAACTCTGATTTAAAATTAGAAATTAAAAATTATGACGACTATGAAATTTCTGGAAAATTAGAAGCTTTAGAAAAATTAGTAATGACAATTAGAAATAAAGGGGAGAAAGTTCTAATTTGGTCGAATTTTATAGGAACATTAAATTTAATTAAATCCCATTTCAACTCTATTGGGCAAAGAGCTGAACTAATTTATGGAAAAACGCCAGTGCGAAAAGATGATATCATATTGGTTAATGAGGAAAAAACTCGCGAAGATATAAGGGATGAGTTTTTAGATATGGAAAGCGGATTAAATATTTTAATAGCAAATCCCGCTGCCTGTGCTGAATCAATTTCTTTACATAAATCATGCTTTCATGCTGTTTATTACGATCTATCCTATAATGGAGCTCAATATCTTCAATCTTTAGATCGTATTCATCGAGTGGGAGGTTCTGAAATTAACGAAGCTAACTATTATTTTTTACAATATGAAAATTCAATAGATCAAGACATAAAAAAAAATCTAGAAGCAAAAGCTGAAAAAATGTATGATATTATCGAACAAGATTATAACATTTATGATCTAGATATCTATCAAGATAATGATGAAGATGATATAGAAGCTTATAAAAGACTTTTAGGCAAAAAATAATATGGAGAAAGAAATAAAAATAAAAAAAGTGAAGTCGGTACATAAAATAAATGCGCCGTTTGGATACTTTGGTTCAAAAAATAGAATAGCATTACAATTATGTTCTGACCTACCTCCCCATAATTGCTGGGTAGAGGCTTTCTGCGGATCAGCGGCACTAACATTAAAAAAAGAGCCCGCACCGATAGAAATAATTAATGATATTGACAATGAAATCGTCAATTTTTTCGAACAGTTACGAAATAATCACAGTGATTTGTGCAACGCAATTGAATTAACACCTTACGCCGAAAGTGAACTTAATAATGCTAGAATTCCTGTCGATGGTTTATCAAATATTGAAAGAGCCAGACGCTTTTTAGTTCAATCAATGATGGCTATTAATGGTTTATTTGGCGAAGCAAAAGGAGGTTTCTCTTATTCGGATTCATATGCACGAAATGGACACGATGCTAGGGTCAATAGGTGGAATAACTTACCTGAACGACTTAAATTAGTTGTTACTAGATTGAAAAAAGTTCGAATAGAAAATAAAGATGCTATAAAACTTTTGAAAAGATACGTTAATAGACCTGCAACACTAGTTTATTTAGATCCTCCTTATTTAGGCAATAGAACAAATGGATACAATAAAGACGCAAATGATGAAAATTTTCATGAGGAATTATTACAACTTTCCAATAGCGCAAAATGTATGATTTTTATTAGCGGCTACGAAAATGATTTATATGAAAGTATTTTATCTGAAAAAAATGGATGGAGTAAAAAAACTATTGAAACCAATACAAAAAACTCTAAAGGCCACTCACACAACAGAACTGAAGTGGTTTGGATGAATAAGTATTACAAACACGCATTAGAAACAAGGAAAATGCCAATCGAACTAACAAAAAAAGAAAAAGAACAAGGTAAAGTAAATCCTGAAAGATAGATAACTAAAAGCCAAAACAGGAAAACCTGAAGTAACATAAATATTTATACTTATAGTTCAAATTTAGGGAATCTTAAAATATTATTTTTGAAATATTAAATGAAAAATCAGATTATAGAAAAGTTAGTTGTTGACTTTCTAGATATTCAAATTGAGGGAGAATACATTACGGTTGCCGAACTAAAAACAATTGAAAAGAATGGTCTAAAAGAAACAATTGATGTTAATACTTCTATAATTTCAAATAGCTTGGTTAATAAAATAAGATCATCACACTTAAATCCCTACATTAATCGTTCAAGTGTGAATTATGAAAAAGGTTATGATTATAAACCTTCTTTTTGGCTATATCTGTCTAAATCTTCTGGACTAAACAAAGCTGAACCACTAGTTGTATCTTGGTGTTCCGGAAATCATACCACCTTTTGTATTGACCAAGGATTTTTAGGTACCTATTATCTAACGCCAAGACTTTTGGATAAAGAAATTATGTGGGATGATCTGAAAAAACCAAATTATGACGTAGTAATAAACAAATTAGTATCTCATTATGATTTTAAGCATTCCGAAGCATTTGTAAAAATAAAAGTAGATTACTTAAAAGACTATCTCTCGCTTAGAAAGAAAACAGCATTACAAGTTTTCACCTTAAAGAGAGAAATCTTTATCACAAATGAAATCAGCTTATTACTAAGAAACGAAGATTATTACGTAGAAGAATTTAAACAATTTGAAATTAGAATACAACGATTTCAACATAAAGAAAATTATGCTCACTTAGAAATTAATGGTTATCGTGCATTATTCAATGAGAATCCTCGAAATTTTGATGATAATAAAAGTATTGCAGGGCATTACTGGGAAGGAATTGAGGGATTGGTAACACAAAGACGAGCTAGATTTGAGATGCCATATCAGTATATATATGTGTTGGATGAAATATTAGCGAAATATGAAACAGATGATGATTACGAAATTAACTTCAAATCAGGAACTGTAACTTATGCTAATCAGTGGGCTGTTAATTGTTCCGAAAGAATAGGAAAAAATGCAATTAAAATAGAATTAAAAAAGCTTTATGAAGGAACAAGTTTTGAGATTATAGATTTCTGGAATAAATATTCAATTGATAAATCTAAAATAATTGAGGGTGAAAATATAACTTTAAAAGCAGAAAGACTAATTCAACAATACTTCATCTTTGGAAACAATTTTAGTGATTTATTCAATAATTTACTCGGAATGGATTTAACCGCCTCAGATATAGTCACAATTGATGAAAATTACATTAATGATATGGGATATCTTATTTTTTCCGACTATAAACCTATTGCTCATCACATTAATTTTACACGATTTTCAAAAGAACAGTTCATTTCACGCTGCAAAAAATTATATATTATTTTAGGTGAAAACCTTAAAGAAAAAACTTTACGAAAGATAATTGACAGCTTAGATTTCCCTGTTTCAATAACTAAATCACATAGAAGTCTTAAATTACTAGAATTAGCTTTTGCATACTTGAAAACTGTAAATGAAAGCGGTCTAAATCCTATAGAGGACAAAGCTATTATTGTCGAACGAGTTTTAGAAATTGAAAAATTTGATACTCTAACAAAGTTATTTGCTTTGAACGATATTAGACAAATAGATTCTCACAAGACAAGTGACTCCAAATCAAAGTTAAATACTGCATTGATGGGATTAGGTATAAAGGTAAATTCCATTACCAATAATTATGCCCAGGCATGTGAACAGACATACGATAATCTAGGAGAAATGTTTAACAATGTAAACATACTCCTTACTAAATGATTACCTAATTATTTAAAAGTAAGAACATCTATTAGAGTTCGCAATTGTTAAAAGCTCTCATAATGAATGATGAAAATTCTTAAGTTCAGAATATGCATTATTAAGAGAGGTTGTGGCATGTGGCTTTTTAGTAGAACAAAATAAATTGTAGTACATTAAAAACTTCGATTTATCCTTTCTTAGATCCCACTCCCAAATATTATCATTTTTAGTCGCAGTTCTTTCTAAGATTTTATTAAATAAATACTTATTGACAACTAAAACAGTATTAGTGCAAATTATTGATAAATCAAAAACCATATCAATGTTAAATTTTAAAGGTTTTTCAATCAGTGAAGAATGATTATCTAAACCAAATTTAATTGCATTTTGACTTCCGAGCTTTCCAAACCTATGGACAATGCAATGTCTTAAATGGCAAATTTTTTCGAACTCTTCTAAAGTTTTAAGTAATTCATCCGGTTGATGACCTTCCAAACCTAAGAATTTTTTAAACGAATCTATTATATTTTTCTTACTTGCAAAAGATGCTTTTTCCAATATAACCTCCGGTAATAAATCTTTTGGATAATTAATCGCTGCTCCATAATTGATTTCCTCAAGCTCACATGAAATCCTTGAGGTTTTATCAATAACAATAATCTTTCTTACTACTTCTCTTATGTAGCTTTCAATTGCAGATATATATCCTAATAATATCAGATTATAAATCGTTGGAATGTTATCTGCCGTTGTTGGAATTGCAGAATATTGCGTATGAATCAAATTTAACTGCTCAATTTTAACTAAACAGTTGTCAATTGGAGAATTATTGTTTTCAATGTAAGTTTGATCAAAACAATTATTTGTAATGAAGCTAGTAACTGTCGTAGCGTCAGCATTAATCTTGAACTTAAATTCTGTATTTTTTTTTGCCATTATGCTAAAAATTCTTCTAACAGTTCTTTTACAATATTATCAATATTTGTTGTTCTAACCTTACCTATACCCTTTGCATTTTTTAAATCTTTAGCCAGATTTTGCGAGGAATAGAGATCTTCTAAGTTTTTCAAATTTGTATCCCTTAAAATTCGATCAATTTGCCATTGAGGTAGAGGCAAATCCTTTATTTTTATCTTAAGAGTTGTTTCAAATGTTGATTGACCAACCAAAGGGCTTCCACAATTATGACAAAATCTCTGTTCATCTGACATACGTGCTACTCCACAATTGCTACACGAAGGCAAATCTAATTTTAAACTGTCTATTTGACTTTTATCTAATATTGTACTTATTTTTTTCCTAATTGGTCTTTTCTCTGTTTTCTTATTTATTGATTCAACCATGGACTTAGGATTAAATCCCTGAGTATGAGTAAAAACTTTAGCATTAATAAGAAATAAATAATGTGGTATGTACCTGTTGTAACTTTCTTCTTGTCCAGAACTCACTGATTGAAGTTCATACAATAATCCTGCTTCTATTAAGAATTTAATCATTCTTGAAGACTTTTGAAGCAATTCATCTTGCAATATTCCAATATGTGTTTTCTTCTCCAACGGGTTAGTCTTATTTGAGTCCAAAACTATATTAACAATATTAGTAAAGAATTCAGAACCAATTTTAATTATTGACTTGTATTGCGGAATTTTTAACGACAACGACAAATATTCTTTTTCTAACAAAGTTTTTTGATTTTCAATTACTTTATTAAATCTCTGCTGATTAGTCTTACTTGTAGTTTGCCCGTAATCTCTTAAAAGTGTTATAAATGCTCGAGGAATTCCAAAAGATGCAAATTTAAAGATTTCAATAATTTCAGGATTAATATCTGTAATATTAAGACGTTTATTTAATATTTCAGACATAAACGAACTGTAATTTTCATCTTCGACATTAAGCCATGCTGTCACTTCTTCAGCATCTTGACCGATATGAAATCTTGGGCCGTATTGTGTTGTTCCTGGATACACGCTCGCTTTTGGAGAAATATTTTGTGTTTTTAGACTTCTTAAAACATCAAAAAATTCCACCATATAATCAGGTGTTAACGTTAATGCTGCGTCGTCCAAAAGTAATATACATCTTTTCCTCTTTGAATGTTTCAACAATTCGTCAATAATAGAAATTACACGCTGAATACTTAACTTAGAAATTAGCTCGTCATTTTTGCTGTCAATTAAGTTTCTTTCAGCATTCTGTATAAAATCAGAAATATCGTCTATTTCAATATCTAGCTCGACAAAATAAGGAGTCAAATCAATGTTTAATTTTAACGAAGTCTCAAAAATTTCAACTGCAATTTTTGCTATTATCCACGTATGAAATACGTTTAAAGCATTTGCAGATTTAAAAAGCAGTGGTTCAAGATGATAATATTTACCAAAAGATACATATAAAGGAAGGGGTTTTGAACCGTCATTTATGCAAGTATAGTATGCATGTCTAAACTGATGTGTTTTCCCAGTTCCTCTAGGTCCAACAATTAATTTTGCTCCTCTTTCTATTATTTTTCTTTGAATCTTAGCAAAAAAACTTGTTTCAACTGTCCAATTAATCAAATCGTTAAAATCAATAAAATCTGCACGTTCTTCAAATTCTCTATTATCTAAATCTAAATTATCCATATTTTTCTGTAAAAAATCAAATTTAACAAATTTTGCTACTATTGAAATACCATAATAATATTAAATACATTTTTTTTATATAAAATCGTAATTAAAATAAATCCACAAACTGAAAATATAAATCAATATAAAACTTAAATTTCATGAGGTTTCAAGCCTATTGAAAAACCTAGAGGATAAATTATATCGCCCCATCTAAATTTAGAAAACATATCATTTCCATTGTGTTGATCAAATTTTACTACGATAATTTCAATATTCTTTTGTGATAACTTTTCTAACTCGTCTTCATATATTCTGTCGTTAGCAACTAGAACTATATTGTCATTATTTATTAATCGATCCAACTGTTCTAATATCTCAAAACCAATTATTTCATCTGTCCTGTTTATAAAAATTTTAGCTTCATTTCCATTTTTTGTAGTAAAGTTTGAAGAAACTAAACCACAATCAATTCTGTGGTCAAGATTAAAAGACTCGCTTAAAAAGACATAGCAATTAACCACTTTTTTTTCAGAGGTGTGTCTGTCATAACTATTTAGAATATTTTTCAAAACAGTTATGAGATCTGGTTTGATAAACTCTTTTTGTGGCCAAATCTCTGAATAAATTTCTAAGGTTTTCTCCATTGCCTTTTCTAAAAAAATACCATCAATTAATACGGATGTATACTTTTTCGTTTCAACTTTATTTAATAAACCTCTTAAGCTTTCTGCTGTTTTTTGATTAAACAATTTACTTATAAAATAATCTGTGGAAATTTTTTTTTGATTTAAAGCTAATATATATTCATGCTTTGAGTTTATTTTCCATTCTTTAAAATCCTCTGGAAAAAATAAGTAGAGATTATCGACTTTATACTTATCAGTTATGTACAAAAATACTACAAAATTTTCTTTAACGTAAAACTTCGGTATTTTTACAAAAGAATTTCCATTTATTAGATTTCGTCCCTTACATTGAACCTTAAGAAATTTGGTACTTTTTAATCCAATACTTTGGACAATAATTAAGTCTGTCCCTTCTTCATCGAAAAATGGTTCAGCTACTTTAAATTTATACTTCAATAATTCTGAGAAAATGTAATATTCTGCTTGCTTTTGGAAGGGTTTTGTATCCATATTTCTTTTACAAAATAAATAAGTAGCTGTTTTTCAAAAAACATAACCTCAATTTACTTCCAGATCGTATTAGATATTTCTAATAGATTATCCATTTTTAAAAACTCAGTCGAAACTTCAAGGTTCGGATTTTTCTTTGTTCTTATCTGAATTAAACTTTTCAAAGCTTTGTATAAAGATTTGCCGTGAGAAAAACGGAATTTATTGGTTAAATATAGATCATCTATTGCTTCCTTTAAATGTGATGATTTATTCTTGTATTTTTCACCAAATTCCTTTTTCTTAAATAAATCAATAGATTTTTCTTTTACTAAATCAAAAGATTGTTCTATCAATTGATCAGCTTCTTCTATTTCTATTTCAGGATAACATTTATTAACATGAAAACTGTTTACATAATGACTTTCAATATCCGTACCTTTTGTAATAAATAAATAAACACCGATGTCACTAAATTGTACTTGCAATTTCTCAATTTCTTCATTTGTTAAATAGTCTCTGTCTCGGTGAACAATTATTGTGATATGAGGAAATTTTTGTTTTATAAAGGTAGAGAATAAGTTTACTGAACCAATTTGACTACAGCTTTCATAAGATAATATTGTTGTCTCTGAAAATTTAAATCCATTGGACTCAAATATAACTTTAGTTAAGTTGTTTGACTTGCTATCTTCCGTAAGAATAAAGCATTTTTCATTACCCTTTATCTCCTTTAATTGTTTTTCTAATTCTAATTTCGCCAATAATTTTTCTATGTCCGGATATAACAAATTGAATATATCTTTAATATTTTTTTTAGTTATTAGTAAATTGTCTAATACATCTTTTTTAACATCAATAATTTGCAACAATTCATAACGCTTAATTGATATTAAATGTTCATTAAATTCCGTTACATCTCCACCATGTTTTTTTAAAGCCGAAATACAAGCCAAAAATTGAAAGAGCATTAAGGGCATCATACTTATCGATTGATAATATTTTGCTAACTCAGTTACATCTTCTTTACTTAAATATTTCTTCTGCAAAAGAAAATCAGCTTCAAACATGTAATGCAAACTATTTCTTGAGTAGCACAAAACTTCTTCAGCTATTTGCTTTGATTTTTCATCATTTAAATGAAATTCATTTTGTATTTCTGGTCCAATTACATCAAAAGGTGAAGTATCGTCTTTGTACCAAATATTTTCAATTCGCTTAATACTTGCAAATGCAGAAATAACCATTAATCTCTCAAGTGGTGTACCTTCCAATCTTTTGTAAACTGTAATATTCCAAAGCCCCGTATCATTTTGTTTTTCAAATAAAATGTCCCCACCCAAATAGACTTCGTAAGAAAAACGGCCTATAGGCAAATTCTCACTCTTTACAATATTCTTAAACTCTTCACGGATTTCAAGTTCAGAAAGGTCCATTAAGCTTGGTTGTATTTTTTGTATTACTTCAGATTTTCTCATTTTTTCTTAACAATATCTATCAACATTTTTTTAAAACTATGATAATAATTTGCTCGACAAATTAATAATAAAATTCAGCCTTCCTTGCACAAACCTATTAAGCGACACTAGCCAATTCTATTAATTCGTCATTATTCTTTAATTCAATATAATAAATTACCCATTCCGTGAACATTTTTCATTCTCAAACTTCCCAAACCATTTAGTATTTGATCAAGCATTTTTAATATTTTGTTGCTAAATACTTCTTTTAATAGTAGAAACGCAACAGTATAAACACCTATTTTTAGTCTTTTCAAAGAATAAAAAACAACGAAGTATTTTTAAATTTATATCTCTATAAACTAATTATTTACTTTTTTTAGTTTATATCTAAATAATATAATAAAGCTAGATAGAAATCAATATTAGCTTGAAGTCTTACCCCTTCATCCGTAACAAACTTACCACAAATGATCTAAAATCTATTTGAAAATAGACGTTTTAAGTTTTGTGGCAAAATCGTGGCACATCGGTATTTTAAAAATTACAAAACAGCAGAATCAACGCCTTACGGCTTTAGGTTCGAAACTGTATACTTTTTTTATTTTTCAGTTGTTATTAAGATTTTGATACTTGCTGAAACTCGAAAATAATTGCGCTATTTTTTGAGTAAACACAAATTCTCCAAATGTAAAAACCAACCTTTCTTTAAACTAAAAGCCAGTTTTGCAAAATTTTGTTAGTACACATTAGTTTATGGAATTAGCTAGTAATATAATTCCTAAAATCAATATTGGTGGTAAAACAATCATAATTGAATACCAGCCATAAATCTCCCATAAGTATCTCTGTTTTACTTTTTTTATATTTTTTGGCGTTACTTTTTCTGGTGCAACCTTTTCAAAATAATTTATATTACTAATTTGAAACATATCATAATCGATAGGTGAATGATTTTGATAATTCCTCAATACTGTCTGATATTTTTCAGATAAATTTTTAGCGAAAGTATACATTTCATATTCAGAAGGACTATGCTTTAGGGTTTTAAACATTCTTAAATCGTTATATAACGTAGATAATTCAAGTCCACAATCGTGAAATATTCGAGCGTTCAACGTATATTCCTGTGCATTTTCAAACTGACTTACCACCAATAATAAAATCGATAATGCAGTTATTATATAGTTTATGATATTTTCATTATTCCCAGTATTAATATTGTAGACAGAAATTAAACTTGCAATAATTAAATACGCCGATAGAAAAGCTAAGCTTATATTTGAAATTTTTGCTTTCGTTTTTAAACGTTTATCAGCGTTAAATCTGGATGCTTTTGTAGACCAAATTTTATAATTCAGTTCCTCTAGAAAGCTTTTTTCTAAATATTGTTTTGGTCCCGTGAATTGATTTGCTTTTTCCGTCATTCCAATGTTTTATTATAATGTGTATGTCAATACAAAAGGCAATTTAAACTTGAGTCAATATGTATGGTAAATGTCATCATATTTATTTTCAAATATATAGTTTTTTAACCACAGATTATAAAATGGCTATTAACTTTGATTGTCTCTTTGGGAAATATTAATAGCTATGCATAAAAATCAAAAAAAAGACCTACATACTAAACATTAAATCAATCTGCCACGCCACCGGATGAAATTTTAATCCCTTCTATTTGAAAATCAATTATAATGGATTCATTTCAATAGAAAAGCAGAAATAAAGCCAGAAAAAAAAGAAGCCCGTAAAGCAGCCTATTGCTCCTTTTATCACGGAGCTCTTCTTTTCGCTGATGGTTTTCTTGAACCAACCTTTCTATCCGTTTAAGGTTGATGCGCTTTGTTTCCAATGCAGTAAGTTTTAAGCAAACTTAACCCAGTGACAGAAAAAGATGAATCCCTATAGGTTTTGATTCTATCAGAATAAGACCGTATTACATATAGTTTTAAAGCTAGCGCTTAAGATTTTGCTGCAGAATGCCTCATTAGAGCAGTTTAAAAGATGCTTTAACCCAGAACTGGAAAGGTGGAAACCTATCTACAATCCGATTTTTCCAATGCTTTTCGCATTCCAAAATTTCGATAATTCATGGTACTTCTCCAAATCTGGCCATAACAGAATCTAATGATTACTGAAGCTTTATAAAGTTTATAAGGTTACAGACAGTACGGCCGAATTGCAGCATTTCATCGCTAAACCTCCAGCCTTTCCAGAAAAAGAGGGCTCTGAACCAATGCGATTTCGGCTATCGACCTCCAGTAATTAGTCCCGTATGAGGCAAAATTACGCTGAGCTGATGCCAGCACTTCAGCTGTACTTTCAGCAGTGCTTAAGGTGGAGACCAGAAGGGAATTTTCCAGTTCGGAAATAATGCCCACTGCCTTCATTCTCATGCGCTCTTCAAGCCTGAGCCTTGTAAAATGCGATTGTATTAGATTGAAAGTACTCAAAGGTATACCCGAAGGATTGGCAAGATAATATCTAAAATCAATATCCCCCTGCCCGTCATCGATGACATCGGCAAATAAAAAGCGTTCAGCCGGCAGTATGTCTCTGTAGAAATTCAGAAAAAGCCGCTCACCGGCATTATTGCGCCATACATAAGATTTATAGCCGTTACAGGTCTTGCAGCAGGGAACAAGATTATTGGTATGAACCGAATATTCGGGAAATTCCTCCTTGGGAAGGTAATGGTCAAAGGACTCCACCGGCGTAACAGTGCAGTACTGGCAGGTATAGCGCACCGATGCAGGAATATTTCTCTGGATTCTGTTTCTTAACTCCCTCAAAACAAGCGTATCATATCCGTAAAGGCTCCTGATATCCGGTCCGTGATGAACGAATAGAGGATTGCCATGAAGCATTGAGAGGCTGCCCCTGTTAAAATTATAGTCATATACATCATACTGGCCTCCTAGCGTTGCGGCAATGCCTGTAAGCCGTGCTCGAAGCAGCGCATCTTCTTTTCTTTCAACGGCATTCCTGTAGACTTCCTTAGAATCCCCATCAAACTCTCTAAAATTTTTCATTGCGGTCTGCTAATAATGATTTAATAAATAATCTCGCACTCAGGCTTAAAGGAACATCATCATGTTCTATCAAAGATACTATCTGCTCAAAGGAATGCCCCGCAGTAACTAAACTGCGAAGCAGCTTTAAATAATGCCGCGGCACTTCTCTATTGCCAAAAATCTCATCTGTTATCACTGTCAGATTCTCACCAAAAGGCTCTTTTTCCAGCCGTCTGGTGCCTGCATAACTCCCATCCCTTTCAATGACATAAATGTTCCTTGACTGGAGTTCCTGAATAATAATCGGCGAATGCGTGGCAAGGATGCAGAAGGAATCATACCTCTGGACAAGTTCAAATATCATATTCATCAGCTCGCTGATAGCATTGGGATGCAGATGCGTTTCTGGCTCGTCATATAGGATCAGCGAATTATAGCGTATCTGCGCAATTATTTCAGTGACAATAAACAGCAGTATATTCTGCCCAGAACTTACTCTGGAATAAACTTGCGGAAACTGCTCAGGCAAAAATTCATGTCCCATGAATCCTCTGCTAAACATGACTGAAACCGTTTCTTTTGGAATGAAGGTCTCCAGTAATATCTTCCAGTTCTCTATTTCCTTCTTAATGGTTATCTTTTCAGTGGAAGTATAAAAACGGTCAACCAGCTCTTCCTCTGAAAGCCACCCACCACCTGCCTTTTTGAGCCCGCAGTACACATAATTGAACGAGGCATTTGAGGGAGGCCCGCTGAATTTATCAAAAAAACTGTACGATATGGTAAACACTTTTCCATAAATAGGCTTTCTGGGCGTTATCTCTGGGGTGAATCCGAGGAAAGGCTTCTCACAATCGCATTGAGAATCTGCGTTTTTCCTGTTCCGTTTTTTCCAATGAGTCCAAAGACCCTATGCTGCAGGATACCTTCTGACTGAAAATCAAAATTAAGGCGCAAATCATTGCCGGCATAAGGCGGACGGTAGTTGAAATTAAACTTAAAGGCTTGCGAATAATCGATATCATTAAGCTGGAATCGGATGGTCCGCAGCATCTTTTCATTGGAATTGTCGCGAGTTAGTGAAGTCCTGAATATATAATCATTCTCAAACTGTTCGGCTATCCTAGGAAAAAGCCCAACATCCCTTATGGCTAAAAGCACGCTCTGATAGGAGCTTGGGAATAATTCCTTTAAATCAAGATAATACTCCTCGCTGGTGCCGCAGGAGCAGAATTCATCTCCCAGCGATACAAATTTATCTTCCAGCTCATCCCAGGTTTTCTCACAATCGCGCTTCATGATCTTAATAGAAAGGTCCTGGCTTCTGGCATTAGACGCAGGCAGGTACCGCAGCCCCATAAGGGTGCGTATGCTGTAGTCATTCCAATTATCATAATACAGGACAAAACACGGATACTCATCTATCTTGTCCGGTCCTTTAAAAAAAGGAATGCTGTTTTTCGCTATCTGAAGCGGCAGATCCCCTGCGCTCATCAGCGGCCTTAGCTTATAGAGCGGCATTTCTTCAAAATAGTCCACTATTGCCATTCGGCTCCCTGATTTTTCCACATGCTTATTAATCAGATGCGCGTAAAGTTGAATCCCCTCTTTGGACGGCCTCACATCAGGGCTTACAACAGTTTCCAGAAATTTATTGTAGTAGCTGTTATCCCCATCCACCAGCCCGAACCGATTGAGGAATGTGTATTCCAGACTCCAATCCTCATTGTTGATCAGATGCTGTTTGGCATCCTCCATTGCGTTGATATACCTTTCATCCTGCGAAGGCATTTCCTGCAGTGGCCAGATTTTATTCAGAAAGGTTATAATACCGTCAAAATCAGTATATACCCCCATAAAATCTTCCCTTGATGAGAGGGTTTCAAAAATATCATGCTTTACTTTCCTGCTCAAAACAATTTCATCCACTCTGATTGTTTTTTATAGATTAATATTCTGCTTTTGCTTCTGTGATAATTTTCAATTCCCTGCAAAGGCGGCAACTAAAACGCCACCTGGCAGAAATGTCCAAAATAGTGATTTTTCCTTACAAAATAACCTCTAACTAAAAACTTTCCCCTGTAGGCTTCCAATAGAATACTTCCTTCTATTCCCAACGAAGATTATAAAGGTCTCTAGACTGGCTTTTCCATTCAAAACGGGTTAAAAGGGCAGCCAAAGTAGTATCCGCCCTCACCTGCATGCGCATAACAGCTGCGCTGCCCTTCGGGACTTATAGCACTCCGGCTCCTAAACCGGATACTCATTTTTTGCTTTCTTTTTTCCCGTTTTTTCTTTTGAAAAATTTCATTTGGGGACTATGGGAAAAGAAGACTTCAAACAAGTATTCACTAAAAATTTTATGTCATGGAAATCACAGGACGAATTGTAAAAGATGCCTCAGTTTTTAAAGTAAAGGAAAACCGTGAGGTGGTAAACTTCTCCATAGCAGTCAACGACAGCTATAAACCCAAAGGAAGTACCGAAACCAAAAAGATTGTAACCTATATCGACTGTTCCTACTGGCTCAGCGCAGGACTGGCGCAGTGGCTCCGTAAAGGAACGCTCGTGCAGCTCTTTGGGCGCATCGGACTGAATGTCTATATCGGAAATGATGCGCAGGCACACGGGGCATTGACCTTTCACACTTCCGATATTAAGATACTGGTATTTGCACGGGCGGATAATACAAAAGCTGTTGCTGCAGATAAACAGGAAAACGTAGCGGATGATCCCGACGACCTGCCTTTCTAAACCTTTCAAACCTATAATTTTTATACACGCCTAAATACAATATTATGAAAGCCTTACAAAAATCCAATTATAACGAGTTCCGTGTCAGTGATGTCTTTAATCAGATTATCCTGCGCAGCATCACTTCTTACGACGGTAAACGCAGTGCGCAGCTGAAATCTTTCTTCCTTGACCTGCAGCAGGGTGGCTGCGTCAGCGGTATGATTTCAGAATTTATCTACAATGCCGACTGCTGCGATTTCTACGTCGAGCATATTGATGACCTCGAAAATATCAGAACCGAATTGGAAGAAGCTATCGGCGAACCGATTGAGAACCGTTTTAAAGTCCCCCACTACACGTTTGTATGCTGGCTCTGCTTTGAGGAATACTGTTATGACCTCTATTCAAGACTCTTTGAGTAAAAATTTTCAACCTTAAATATTTTCTTATGAAAGCTTCTGAAAATTTTAAAAACGCCATAGAGAACTATCTGAGCACTTTGGCGCAGGGCGATGCCGCCTTTGCGCCAAACTATGCCAAAGCATCCAAGAACCTCGAAAGCTGTTTGGATTACATAGGCGGTGAGGTCAAAAAAACGGGCTTGTGTGCCTTTGACAATCAGGAAATCTTTGACATGGCTGTAAAATACTACACCGATAATTCCATCGGCACGCCTGCCCCTATGCCCTATAAAGCCGTAGTACAGGAACCTGCCCCTGCCGACCTTTTCTCGCAGCCTGAAATCCCCGCTGTGCCTATCAGGACAGAACCTGTTCTCCCTGTAAAGAAAGATGTAAAACCTGCGGCACAGACAGCCCTGACACTCTTTGGCCTACGATACCCAAAACCCGCATAGAAAAGCAATTGATTGCGCTCAGCGCTTCCCTTCCTCCGATAAAACCCGAAGTCTCCACTTGGGCGGAGAAAAATATCTTCCTGAAATGGGGCGTGCTCTCACGCTCCAAATTCTACTGCTTGCAGTGCACCCACGTGTGGAAAACCTCCTGTCCAAGCACCTGCGCAAAGTATACCGCCTGTCCTGCCTGCGGGGGCAGGCTGAAGATGATGCCCTATAATCAGGTGCATTTCAAGGAAACCGAATACTTTGCCGTGGTTCAGAACTGCGCAGGGTTTCAGGTGGTGCGCATGTTCATAGCCTACAAGCACATGAAAAAGAATTTCGCCCCGACCTATTTTCATCATGAGGTCATGCAGCATTGGATTGCCACCAATGGCGAAGTGCGCACGCTCTCGCGCAGCAACAATGTGTTTTCATCTGCCCCTGATGCCTGGAAATTCTATTTCCCGCTTGAAATCAAACCCAAGGATTTCAGCCGCAATGCCAAGTTCTTTATCAATCCCTACAAAGTCTATCCGCAGATGAAAGTACTGCCTATTTTAAGACGCAACGGCTTTAAGGCTTCTGTATATGATATAACGCCCCACCTGCTGTTTTCATCGCTTTTATCCGACCCCATTACCGAAACCCTTTTAAAAGCGCGTCAGCTCAGCCTCTTGCAGTATTATCTCCGCGTTTCAGGTCAGGATATCCGCCGAAACTGGCAGACGGTCAAAACGGTCATCAGACATAAGTATAAGATTTCCGATGTTTCCATTTGGGAGGATTATCTGCAGCTCTTGCGGTATTTCAAAAAAGATCCCGCAATTCCGCTTTGCGCCTGTCCTGAAAACCTGCACGATTCTCACGACTGATTGGTGCGCAAAAAAAGGGAACTGCTCAGAAAGAAAAAATTGCAGGACCTGCGCCTTGAAATCGAAAAGGCTCAGAAAAAGTATGCAAACGATAAAAGGTGCTTTTTCGGACTGTCTTTCCAAAAAGGAGAACTGAGCATTTCAGTTATTGAAGAAGTAAAGGATTTTATGCGAGAGGGCGACGACTTGGTGCATTGCGCATTTACCAACGAGTATTATGAAAGAAAGGATTCGCTGATACTCTCGGCAAAGGTCGAGGACAAATCCGTCGAAACCATCGAAATCTCACTCTCTAGAATGAAAATCCTGCAATGCAGGGGAATGAAAAACAAACTCTCCGAGCACCATAAACAGATACTGCAGCTCCTTTCAGAGAACCTTTATCAAATTAGGGAGCGCATGAAAAAAAGAAAAGACAAAAAATAATGCCGATGACTGCATCGGCTTTTTTATGGTGCTAACTTATGTCTCGGAAGCCCGCCAGCCTGACGGCCGCCGGGCTCGAGGTTATAACGGACTTTGCCAATTTTATTGTACTTCAAGCTCTTTAATCAAATCTCTTTTCTTCTTCATATTTTCCAGCTCTTTAACTTCATTCTCCAATTTTGTTGCAGCACTATCGCCTTTTGCTAATTTCACTGCATCAACAGCGACTGGAGCAATGGAACCGACCTGATCAGCACTCACTGCCTTGCCTTCAATTGTTAATCTTTTAAGTTCGCCTGTAAGCGGGTCAAGCTGAAATGATAGCTTTTTATTTTTTGCCTTAGAATATCCCACTGCTCCATACTGTGGAATTTTAACTTGCTCATAATAAAGAACAGCTGTTTTTTCTTTAGCTTCCGTCTTTTCTTTATCTACTATTTTTTTGTTTTCTTCTGTCTTTTTATTTTCTTTTGACGCTTTCTTTTCCTCTATTTTCACTAACTTGAGTTGGACATTTAATGGTATGTTATAAGCGAATCCCAATTCATCCTCTCCTCTCTCTGTAAAATAATTTAATTGCTGCTCTCGGTTTCTTTCAAAAACTAGGAAGTAGCCAAACTGTCCCATATCGCCAAACTGTCCATCTTTTGCAAGAATTTCATTTTTTAATTCTTTATTTAAGGTTATTTTTCCCTTATCAAAAGCAAAAAGGGCAGTCCTAAGAGAATCTTTTATAGTTTCAGGTTTTACACTTGATGGAACATACAAAAATTTCATTATTTTCACTTCCTTCTTTTCTTTATAAAAATACCTGGCAAAAACTTCATCATAGGCCTTTTGATATCTGTTTTTCAAATCTTTATAAATCTCATAATTGCTCTGAGTGCCTAATAAATCAAACTTTGCCAAGGCCTCCTCTAGAGCGGGGATTTTATAGACTACAGGATCTGATTTAGACAAAATGCTTTTCCCCATAAAAAAACTCCCGGCAATTGATGCAACGCCGGAAAGCCCTTTAACCACCAGATCAAAAGACTTATTCTCTGCGCTGGATTCTCCTTCTGACAAAATACCGTCAGTGCTATAGGTAAAAGAGACCCTTTGATCTTTATACCACCTTTTATTAGGATTCACATAAAATATTTTAGAATAATCAGGCACACTTTTCATGCTTATTTTTATGGAATCATCAATTATTTTATAAGAAGTGCTGTCTCCTTTTTTAATACCTTTATATATTATCTTGTCAACTCCATATCTTATAGCATATTGCGCAATTTCCAAATCTGTATAGTTTTGGTCGTCAAAAAGAGTGCCTTTAGAAAAAGTTGTGGCTATGCACTGCACTTCCACCACAAGTGCGACCTTGGGCAGAATATAAGCCTGTTCCCCATTAATCTTGCTTGTATCTTTAACTTTCATATATTCTTGAGCATTTATTTCGCAAAAAAATAAACAGGAAATTAGTAAGGGTAAAGGTAGTTTCATATCTAAAGAGTTTTAAATGGTATAGTATTAGCATATTTATTTACTGATTTTCCAATTTCATGATACTGGACATTCTGCATTAGCGAAATTCGCGTGCGAAGCTCACATGCCAGCCTTGGATACGTATAACTGTTCCAATTTCCCACCGCCATGGCATTTATAATAATGCTCTCAAGATTGATTGTCAGCAGACCGCCATTGCTTCCCCCGCTTGCCTCAGCCGAATCCTCCGCCGCGCCAATATAGATTAAATTAAAGTCTTCATTAATATCCTCAATATTACCAAAATCACATATTAAGCTATTTTGCTTCTCTAGCTGCCTGTCAGCTATAATTTCATTTTGGAATCTAAGCCGCTTATTTTTATCAATCTTAAAATCAAGAAAAGATTTATTGATCTTATAGGAACTTGAAGAATGGCATGCGTCAACAATCATTATGTTTTTTGTCTTTTGGAAATACCTGTTAAGAAGCTTATAAACTTCGTCATCCACTAAATAATCATCATAAGCAGCAAGCACTTGATCAAATTTTGACTCTTCATCCCCATTCTGGTCTGGAAGCTCAGCGCCATGCCCTGAGAAATAAAAGACAAAAGTATCTCCTTCCTTTATGATGCCACCTATTTCTGAAATCTTCTTTTTAATATTTTCAACCGTGGCATCTTCATTGGTAATCTTTTCAAAAATGTGGCCGTTTCGCAGTGCAATCCTTTTCATTCTTTCCAAATCTTTTGCCACACCACTTGTGGCATAATCACTAAAACTGACATTGTATTTTGCTTGATAGGCCATCGTATTTAAATACTCAAGTCCGACAGCAAGATGGTACGTGGCAGCAGACCACAAATGCGAAAAATTTAAAAAAATCAAAACAAGGGAGAAATGTATATTTTTTTTCATCGGGACTTAAGTTAGCAGTAATTAATAGTCTTTTGTTGTGGAAAAGCTCTGTAAATGTATCAAACAAAAAAGCATCGACAACAAGTATAACTACCTGATTTTTAAATATAAAACTTTAATTTTATATGATAAATAGTTTTTCCATTTGTTCTCTACCCCTAAGTTTATGGGTGCAGAATCGGTGCATGTAGAATTAAAAAAGATAAAAAACAGAAAAAGAACAAGTTAAAAGTTTAAGTTCGAAACATTACTACATCAAAATGTCATAAAAATCATTAATCTGAGTTTTGTGGCAGAATCGTGGCACTTTATATTTTTGTAAACTAAAAACCCAGCAAAATCAAGGCCTACCGGCTTTAGATTCGAAACTTTTTTACTTCTTGGAACTGTGGAAGTGGATTATCATTTTCCAACCATTACCCTTATTAAGATGGCTAAGACGCCGTTTATCGCAGATCCGAGATATTCCAGTGATTCCGAAAGGCAGTTCAGAGTCCACCAGCAGCTGCGCGAAGATGTAAGCATGACACACCGTGCCCCTTATCCCTAGGAACATGAAATTAATCTGCCCCGGCAGAAAATGCAATAGATGTGCAGCTAAATTTTACAATAGTATCTAATTTTTAATACAGCTCTCATCCTTTACTAAAAAATTAGGTAAAGCCTGCTTTTTAATTATAAAAATAATCCTATATTCGCTGAAAATGCTGTAAAAATCAGGTTAAATTATACATTCCTGGGATGCTGAACCAAATAGAGACCCTCAATATGCCATTAAAAGAAACTGTAAAACCAACATTAAGTCTCCGGTCCAATTCCCTTAGATGCCTCCGTCTCAGTATTGACACCAATAATTTCCAATTTTACTTCCGCAGCGAATGCAGGAAAAGGATGTAAGATCTTCCTTTGCGTTCAATATCGGGATAAGATCATCTTTGATACTGATGAATAAATTTCATTTATAAATACAACTAAAAAAAATATGCAAGGATTCCGCCTTCTGGCTCTTCGTCCCTTAAAAGGAACCTCTAGAAAATTTAGAAAAAACCTCAAAAATCAGGTAATCTATAAGTTTTACCAGAATTATCAATTTGTCGACCAGAATGGCGATGAAATATTAGAAGGCAACGAAAATCTCCAGACAGATCTCATCAATGTACTCCCTCCGCAGAACAATGCGGGGGACATCTATTCCACGAAAGGTCTCAGCATAAACATAAGTGCCGTAGTGGGACAGAATGGCAGCGGTAAAAGCAGCCTCATCGACTTTTACAATCTTATACTGTATTATCTGGCATGCAATCAATTCGAGACAATGAAACCGACAAGCGTACAGTTGATAGATCAGCTGCGTTTTTTATTTCATTTTGTAAAAGAATACTATTCGAAAATTAAAGAATTTCAGATTATCGATACCGAACCGGCCGTTGATATGACAGATACCGCTTCCTTAAATGATCTGCAGCTGTTAGCGGCAGCAGAAAAATTAATTATGAATCTAGAATTTAGGTACAACTGGATTTTTTTGGAAACTGCCGATCTGGGCAAAAAGCTTGACTTCCTCACTGCTTTACAATGGTATTCGGTAGAAGGTGCCAAAAATTATGGAATCAGACAGCAGAAAAATTCAAGCAAGGCTTCTATTTTCTATAAGGAACTTACGAGATCTTTTGCGGTTAAACTCAAAAAAATAATAGCCGATTATAGTAATGAAAAAAAGTTTGATAAAAAACTGGAAAAAAAATTACGTTTTCAATTAATCTACCAGATTGACGGGGAAACACATGAAATTAAAAAAGATAAAAATGGTCTTCAATTCGATGATCAGACCTTTTTCTATACCATACTTCTCAATTATTCACTCCACTCGATGAATTCAAAAAATTTGGGAGCATGGATATTCAAATTATTTCACAAAAATGACGGCTATCAGACTCCAAATGTAATCAATCCATACAGGGAAGAAGGGATTATAAACGTAAACTCGGAATTGGCACTATCCACAGACCGACTGGTATACAACATCATAGACCAGTATCGCAGAGGCTCTAAGGCTGTTATACTCAATAAATATGGGTTCAAGAGATTTATTTTACGGCTAAAAGATAAACGCACTTACAACCTAAAGGAGCTGAATGTTACTTATTCTGACAAGGAAAAATTTCTGGAATTCCTATCCAGACTGCCTGAAAGCATGGACTTTAATATCGGGCATAACGGCATAGGCGATCTGTGCATCGTATATCTGATTAAAAAATTCCAAAAAATAGCTTCAATCTATATTGATCATTTTTATGAACCTCAAAATTTAGAGCAGACGCCCTTTTCTGAACAGATTGAGAAGAATCGAGAATGGAAGCTTGCAAAAACCAAAGAATTTCTTCTATCATCCGACTCACATGTTGCCAGAAAGTTTAACCAGACTTATAATTTTCTGGTAAGCATCGAACAGCTTGGCTCAGAATTGGAATTTATTAACAGCTGGAATCTCTTTGACGATATAAGAATAAATGAAGAAGAGCTCACCAGATGGATCGAATTTTCTGTAAATAAATTTGCGCTTGAAGCCAAAGGGACTCATGAACTTATAAACCACCTATTCCCAGCTATTTTTGATATTGATATTGAGTTCGAAAAAAAAGACGGCTCTCGAATCAAGCTCTCCGATTTAAGCTCGGGTGAACAGCAGTATATCTTTAATATCAACACTGTAACCTATCATATCAACAACTTAAAAACTATAAAACCCATTGAGGGGACTAAAATTAGAAATTACAATTATATCAATATAGTACTGGACGAAATAGAACTCTATTATCATCCGGAATATCAGAAAAATTTAATTAAAGATCTTCGCAGGGAAATCAAAAAAATTGATTCCTTGGGAGATTTAAAAAGTTTCAATATTATGTTCCTTACTCATTCCCCTTTTATCTTATCGGACATACCTAATGAAAATATTCTGCGGCTTGAAGATGGTTTTCCCTCTCTGAGGAATTTCGACCCGACATTTGGAGCAAACATACATGACCTGTTGGCGAACGATTTTTTCCTCAAGGGCTTCATGGGAGAATTTGCAAAAAGCTATATTACCAAACTGATCAGAAAAATTGAAAAGACCCAGACTGCGCAGCTGAGCAAAAAAAAATACAACGCGTATCTTGATAAAATAAATTTAATTGGAGAGGCGGTTATTAGGAATTCACTAAAATCCCTCCTGGATAAAAAATTCAAAGATTATATAGATTGGGAGAGAAGATTGGAAGAAGTTGACAAAGAAAGAGAATTCATCAATAAAAATTTAAAAAACAATGGGACCACTTGATTTTTCGAAGTTTAAGACCGTAAAATACAAATACATCAGTTTTTTTAAAATTCAAAAGATAGTTAAAAAAATACAGGCACTTGAAAAGTTAAATCCAAAGTTTCAAAATTTCACAGATTTGATAAACACCGAAAAAAAACTCAAAAAAATCATTGGTGCCGATAACGTTAAACTCAAGGAATTCAAGCAAAAATTTGATTCCTGCGGCATCAGTTTTGACTTTGAGGACTGCACTGCTGGCAATGGCTGCGGCAACTGCATACCATGCCGGAATAATGCAGAAAAAATAAGCTTCCGTGAAAAGATTTTGAAAGCCCTTGATTATGAAAACAATGGAAAAGCATCGCTGCGAAAAGTGTATTCCAGACTTGGTTTAAAGACATGTTATGTATGCAATGCCCAGTATGCGCTAAACGCAGTTCCTGAAAACAGACCGGCAAAAGGAACTGTTGCGGTTCAGGATAGATACAAGGCAAAATTTCAGTTTGACCACTATCTTCCTAAAGCTAAATATCCTGCCCTCAGCATCTCGCTTTTTAATCTTTTCCCAATCTGCTCTCCCTGCAATTCCATAAAAGGGGAACGTGATCTGGGAATCGATTTTTTATCATCAGACCCAAATGACTGGGATGATAAGTTTACCTTTAAAATCTTGGAAAAATCACTTACAGCCTTCCTTTTAAATCAAAAAGCAATGAAAATAGATTTCATTGATAAAACCACCTATATCGGTATGGAAAGTTTGGCAAAGAGGTTTGATATCAAAGGCATATACAACAATCAGATTGACCTGATTGAAGAGCTCATAATCCGTAAACTGAAATATTCTGATACCTATAAAGGTAAATTAACGCAATCCTTTCCAAATCTATTTCATAAAACCTCAATAGATGAACGTATAGAATTGGGAACCTACAGCCAGAATGAAGGCATTCATAAACGTCCGATGAGCAAATTTATCCATGATATCGACCAGCAGCTTACAGATCACTTTCAAAAGGAACTTTTAAAAATTGGGAATTGATTTTCACTGCTTGGTGTGATAAAACAATAGCAAATGGCAAAAAATGAAACCTTTTATACCAGTTATGCCGATTTGATCTCAGGAGATAAATTATTTCTGAAAAGGGCAAGGACGGCACTTCCTTATTTAGTAAGACAGGAGAGAGCAGGAAAACCTATATATTATTCTGATCTCGCCAGTGAAATTGGATTCCAAATCCTAGAAATTTGAACTATCCCCTGGGAGCAATTGGAAATGCTTTAATCTCCCTTGGAAAAAAATCGAACTTGACATACCTCCTATCCAATGTCTGGTCATTAATAAAGCAACCGGCCTGCCCGGGAAGGTATAGAATGGTTTATGGATCAGAAGGAATTTAAAAAATTAAGCAGAACAAAGAAAACAGAAGTTCTCGATATCCAGCTTAGAAAAATTTATAATTTCCCGATTGGAATAAGGTGCTTGCAGCATTTGAACTCGACGAAGTAAATAGTGTCCTGCAGCAGCTCATGGAGAAAGCCAGAAGCGCTGGCTTTGGCGGCGGGGAAAGTGAACACCACAAAAATTTCAAGAACGCTGTAGCCCAAAATCCAAATCTTCTTGGATTGGATGTCCCTCCGGGCCGGACTGAATACAGGCTCCTTTCAGCAGACTGCATAGACGTTGTTTTTATAAACAAAACAGAGCTTATTGCCGTTGAAGTCAAATCATCAATATCAGCTGATATAGATATTTTAAGAGGACTCTTCCAATGCGTAAAATATAAATATCTGATACAGGCAGAACAAATCGTCGAAAATATGGAACCAAACACCATGGTAATTCTCGCACTGCAGGGCACATTTCCAGCAAAACTTCTCAGTGTTAAAAACTGCCTCGGCATTGAGGTAATAGATCAGATTAAGTCGCTGTAGACTTGTCGGATAAACGGCCTCACCACAATTATCTGCTTATGCTCCGTGGGTCTTTTTCTAAACTGCACGGATGTAGCCTTCAACATAGACATTTCCAAAGGCTGTTATTCTCTTCACTTCTCCTTTCTGCACAAATTCATCTCTCGATAAGCTGTATATGGTAAATCCGTAATTTAAGATTGCATCTTCCAGTTCATCGACATTTAGAACAATATCGGTATCACACACAGCCTGATCATCATTTATCGTTTTAATGACATCCTTATATATGCCGATTGCTCCCGGCTATAAGCAGTATAACACATACAAAAATCAATGGGAATATTATGATAATAGAACTCAATCTCAGGGTTATCAAATACAACCTGCACAGTCAAGTGTCAATTTAGATTTAGTTCAAAAAACACTTAGTTATAAGCAATCTAAGTATGATGTTAACTTGAAAAGAATCTAAAATGAGATACAAGAAGCTACAACTTATATTTATGCTTGTTCTAAGAGTAAAGGCTTTACTCATGAAGAAGCTAAAAGATCAGTTACTGAATTTGATGTTTATTATGTGAATAAAATTAGATATGGTACATATGATTTATCTTATGACTCAGTTACTGATGACTTAATATCATTTTTGTCTAAAGGTGTTTTAAAAATAGCTTGTGACAACTTTAAAGAATGCAATTAACTATCTTTATTACAATAAAAATAATCTAATTTTCTTACTATGGTAAATTACAAATTGATAAATGATTATATAAAAAAGTTTGAAGATCTTTTTCCTGCAATAATTGAGGAGATAGAGAATAAGAAAAATTTACACTATAATGAGCTTATGTACCTTTGCAATGAACATAAAGATAGTCTTATAGTCCAAAGAGGGGGATTACTTTTCCAACTCCTTGAAGAACATGGTATAGATATTAATAATGTTAAAGAATCGGAATATGCGAAAAGTTCTATAATACTGCACTTATACACAATAAAAACCGATTCTATAATACAGGAGAATTTTCAAAATAAAATCAAGCCTATCATTTTTCCGCCTTTGGACTCAAATATTTTGTAAACTCATCATTTTCAATAATTTTGTAAGGTATAGGAGTGTCATAAATAACATTGTTTTGTGCATTACGTGCTTTTGCTATTACAGCCACTAAAAAAGAGCTGAGAACTAAATTATGTGCTCTTGTTTTTTGTAATATACTTTCCTGAATGTTGTATCTTACAATCAACTCATTTTTACTTAGCATTTTTAAATTTTCCATAATATTAAGAATTAAAAAGCCACTTCTTAATTGAAGTGGCTTTATTGTTAAAAATTATTTTTAGTCAGGTAATAATATTCTTAAGTTGCTCTATTAAATTCTTCGATTGTTTTATAACCTAAATGTGCATGTCTTCTCTTTTTATTGTACCAATTTTCGATGTATTCGTGAACTTCTATTCTCATCTGTTCCTTTGTGAGCAGTTTGCTGCCGTGGATTATTTCTCTTTTAAAATTACTAAAGAAGCTTTCTGAAACAGCATTATCATTATGGTTTTGTTTACGGCTCATACTGCGTCTGATAAATTTATATGAATCTAGAGTCTTTGTGAAAATCTTATTCGCATATTGAACACCTCTATCGGAATGAAAAATTAAATCACCAGTGATATTTCTATTCTTAACTGCCATTTCCCAAGCAGGCAGGGTAGTATGTTTTGTACTCATGCTTTCTGCTAAACTCCACCCAACGATTTTCCTGTCAAATAAATCCAAAATAATAGTAAGGTATAGAAAGCCTTTCATCGTTGCAATGAATGTAATATCTGAAACCCAAGCTTTAGCAGGCTCACTAACTGTAAATTGTCTATTTAAAACATTTGGTGAAATATAATGATTGTGAATTGAATCAGTTGTTACTCTAAATCTTGTTTTAGCTTTTTTGCGCAAACCTAAAGCCCTCATATAAACTTTTATTTGCCCTTCTCCAACTTTAAATCCTCGCCTACGAAGTTCCTTTGTAATTTTGCTGTATCCATATACTTTTTTAAATTCATAATATACAGACAAAACTTCATCTTTAAGCAAAGTTATTCGAGCTTGCTTATCTGAGATTTCCTGCCTTCTTCTTTTATAATATGCAGTTTTAGACATTTGTAAAACTCTACACATCCTTACTAAAGAATATTTTGATAAATTGTTTTCAATGAATCTTTTGGTCATTATTCTTCCTTGTGCTACATATTCGCTTCCATTCTTTAGAATTTCCAGTGTAAGTTGAGAATCTTTAATTTTTTTGTTGAGTTCACCAATTGCAGCATACTTTGAGGAAAAATTTAGGTATTCGAATTTTTTTCGCCACTTGTGTATACAACCTCGCCCTATTCCAAACTCCTTTTCAACACTTCTAATTTCCGCACGTTCATAACTTAATCTAACTGCTTCCTCTTTAAAACTAAGCTCGTATTTTCTAATCATATCTTTAAGTTTGATATTTTATAAAGCAATAACTTTTGAATTTAGATTTTCAATATATTCCGATACTTTTTCTTCTGTATCTTTTTTTGTAAAAAGCATATTTAAATCGACTAATTCAGATTTAAGGGAAGCAAAAAAGCTTCTAACCACTGCATTGTCTAAATGATTCCCTGGTCGGCTCATACTTCTTTTAATATGCTTATAAGAGCTCAATTTACAGGTGAATACTTTATTAGCGTATTGGAATGATCTATTAGAATGAAAAATAAGACCCGTCTTTATTTTGCGATTTCGAACAGCCATTTCCCAAGCGGGTAAAGAAGTTGCCTTTATTGTCAGCAATTCACTCAAATTCCATCCAATAATTTTTCTATCGAATAAGTCCATTATAATTGTTAGAAATAGCAGCTCCTCAGATGTTTCTAAACTTGTTATACCAGACACCCATACCTGAGAGGGTTCACTTACTGTAAACTGTCTGTTTAAAATGTTAGGAAAAATGCAAGGATTATTAGGTATGAATCTCGAACTAGATTTGATACTGTGTCTGCTGCTGAGTTTACTAAAAATACCTAGTTTTCTCATATACGAACCAACTGTTGCTGTGCTTAATATAATACCTTTGCTCCACAATTCAGCTGCAATTTTAGAAGCCCCATATCTTTCTTTGTATTCATAAAAAATGGACAAAATTTCATTTTCAATAAAATTTCTATGACGTTGTCTAGGGGTAAGAATTTTGTTTTTCCAATTAAGATATGTACTAGGTATGATGCCTAAAACTTCACACATTCTCCAAAGTGAATACTTATCTAAATTGTTTTCAATAAAATAAAAGATCATTGGTTTACCCTTAGAAATATATTCACTTGCCCTCTTGAAAATTTCAACATGAAGTTCAGTCTTTTTTAGCTTTCTTTTCAGTGCGATTTTAAGTTCTGCAAGTCTTTGTTGTTCAGGAGTCCTGCCACAAAAACTTTTTGATTCGTCTCTCTGAAGTTCATCTCGCCATCTATATATGGTTGTAGTTGCTATGTCAAGCTCTTTAGAAACTTTAAAAAAATTTGTTTCATGTCCTAGTTTGACCGCGTTAACTCTAAAATCACGATCATAAATTTTATACTTTCCCATCTTATTAAAATTAAGATTTTCTATTTAAATCAATTTAAGAAATATAATTGTATATCAAGTCAGGATACATGTTTATTTTTCTGTAACATAATGATGTTAAGGTTTTTAGATGTTCAGGCTTATAAAATCAGGTATTTGTACTTAGTTATTGTTTAGGTGTGTTTTAATAAATTTGGCTATGATATTATAATCTACTGCATATGATTGAAAACCTTATTAATAAAATAGAAAAAGGAACAGTTAGGTATCTTTTATACACTTGTCTTATTTCTTGTTTCTGGGCAGTTTGTTTCTACCTTTTTACTCCTTGTATTTTTATAGAGCCCTATCACATTCAATTTTTTATCATATTTGCACCTTCGTTTCTATCTGTAGTCCTTTATTTTCCAATATTCCTTTATACAGAAGCTTTTTTACAACCTTTAGTGCGTGAATTTTCAAAAGATATTACGAGATTTAGACTTGAGTTTTATCTTTCTGCTTTGGTTGTTCTTAAAAGTATTTACATATTAGTAGGAGTATATTATGATATGGATATTACAGAATACCTAAAATTATATTTTAGAGTTACTGGGATATGGATTCTTGTTTTAGTTTGTTATCGCATCTACTATGCGAGAAAGAAGTACACCCGTAGCAACAATTAAAAAACATACAAAGCAAAAAATAATAAAACCTTTTGCAAATTCACCGTCTCTTTTATTCATGATTCCTATAAATTAAAAATCCGCCTAATTAAAGCGGATCAAGGTTAATAATTGTTATTTTTAAAATTCTAGTGTAAAATGGGTATACTTACCTAATAAAAATATAATTCCAACACTAAATTATTGTATTCTCTGCACGACCATTTATAAAATTATAAAATACTACTTAAGAACAACTTAATACGTTAAATTAAAATTATAGACTGAGATAAAAATTATTTCACCTATAAAACTATCAAAAAAATTTCTCCAATCGAAAAAACATTTTATCTTTGCACCCGCAATGAGAAAATAATTGCATCTTACTGGAGGAATGGCAGAGCGGTCGAATGCGGCAGTCTTGAAAACTGTTGACTGTAACAGGTCCGGGGGTTCGAATCCCTCTTCCTCCGCTGAAAGACTTAAAAACCCTGTAAATCAAACGACTTACAGGGTTTTTCTTTTATTTTTAATAGCAGATCAATAAAACAATTGATAACCTAAAAAATGAGCAATAAGAATGAAGACTCTGTTGTTTTAACTGATTTTTTATCAAAATTTCAGCTAAAAATATCGGATTACCAACGACCTTACATTTGGAATTTCACACAGTTTTTAAAGCTATATAAAGATCTTATTGATTATAAGACTAACCAAGAAGATTCAACCCCGCTATACTATTTAGGAAACATTATTCTGGTTAAAAATAATAACGGAGAATATGATATAATCGATGGGCAACAACGAATAACAAGTTTGTTAATGCTAGCGAATCTTTTGGACCAAAAGGAGGTATTCGGCTGTAATAAGGACCTTGAGATCACTTCAACAATTTCTAAGGATAACATTAAAGTAAATGCGTCATATTTCAGGCATTACATAACAGGAAATCTAGAGAAAATAAAGTTTGAAAACATCAATATTACCTACATTATTGCTGAAAATCAAGATCAGGCTTTCAAATTTTATACAACTCTTAATACTTCTGGGAAAAGGCTAAATGGATTAGATATTGTCAAACCTTTTCATCTACAAGCTGTAGATAAAGAAAAACAAGAAGAAAAGGCTAGACTATTTGAAGAGTATCAATTCTCAAATAGCCTCTTGGATAACATAATAAAAATAAGTTTAAGGATTCGATATTGGGTGGGTTTTCCTTTTCGTGATTTTCCAAGAAATCATGTAGACAGTTGGAAAGAAATTCTTCCTGAAGAATTTGCCAACATTGAAATGCAATCCGGACATGATTATAAATATGCAACAGTAGTAGAAGAAAAAGGCATTTCCATAACACCAGATTTTACATATCAAATAAATCAACCTTTATATAAAGGAGAGAATGCCATCCATTATCTTATCTATTGGGGACAATTGTGGATGAAGATTGAAAAGAAATTGAAATCTGAAATATTTGATAAACTGGATAAACTTAAAGGAGTTGAGTTTCACAAGGAATATTATGAAATGGCTTTGCTATGCTATGCAAGTAAGTATGGCGAAAAAGCTATTGAAGACGAGTGCTTTACGGAGATCGCCAAAGTACTTTTTAAAGTGTGTTTTTATACGAGACTAACAAAACCTTGTTCAAAAATTTCAATCCAGAAAAAAGAAGAGGAAAACCAATTATTGAAACGAATACTATATGCTTTTGACAGAAATGAAATTATAAATTATTGTAGTGATTTTTTTGACGAATCAACTCTTAAGGATTCTGAAAAGATTACAACGGGAAGAATTCAAGCGTTTAAAGACAGCTTTGGGTACAAAAATAAGAATTATAAACAACCCTTTTTTAATCAGTAATGAGCTCCAAATTATTTACAATAAATAGAAAGACCCTTAGTGATTTTAATAATGAGTTATTTGTTATACCAGCATATCAAAGACCTTACAGCTGGGGATATAATGAAATCACGAAGCTCTTGAGTGACCTGAAAGAAAATCAGCACGACAAAATATACTTCATCGGAAATGTAATAGCTCTTTCTAATAATGGAAAATTCGATTTGGTAGATGGGCAACAGCGTTTTACGACTTTATGGATGCTAGCACTTTATCTAAGTAAAAGTTTTACAGACACTGATATTATTAATTTTTGTTGTCTGAATAGAAAGTCACGTTTAATTTTTGCCATACGCGATAAAACAAACGAATATTTGCAACAATTATTGATTGCTCAAAAGCAAGACAACAAAAGTTTTTGGGAACTCCAGAATTTATTACCTGTGGTAGGTGTGCAAGACGCTTCTTTAGCACAAAATCAAATTATCGCAAACAATTTTAGGATTATTGATCAATGGATTGATGAGAATAATATAGAAAAAAGTTTCTTAGAGTTTATAAAAACAAAACTAACATTTGAATTCTTAATTGCTCCACAAGGAACGGACGAAAACAAACTGTTTATCCAGATAAATACAAATGGAGCGCAGTTGCAGCATTATGACATTTTGAAATCGGAGTTAATAAATGCGATTGAAGAAGAAGAAAGACATGGATATTCTATTAAGTGGGACAATTGTTCGGGAATGTTTGATCGCAAAGGTAATTATGAGCAAAAAGTATCCCTCTCCATTTCGGAGAAATTAGTAGATATTTTAGATTCCGATGAAGAAAAATTATTTTATAAGGAGCAAAATAATAATGCAAATAAAAAACCTACAGATACATATCAGCAGATAATTAGTTTCAGTACGCTATTAATTCATACTCTTTTTATATACATTAAAAATGAAAATGATAATTTAAAATTAAGTCTTCCTAAATTTTTCAATACGGATAAACTTTTAGAAGTCTTTAATGAATTTAGGTACAAAGTGATCAATGCTAATACGGAGCCAAGAAACAAATACGCAAAAGATTTTATTGATTGCTTAGTGAAGATAAAAGAACAGCTTATTAATTCTATTATTTTTTCAGATTTACAGGACAATGACTTTGCGTTACTCAGTAGTCTTCAAAATAAGCAAGAAGAGAAAGAGGAAAACGATAAAAATATTGAACAGCTCCAAAGGATGTTATATCATAGTAATAATGATACAATACATTATTGGTTGGGCATCTATCTGGATCAACTATTAAGTTCACAGGTGACTAATTCAATAAAGATATTAGAAAAAATTGACAACATTATTTCCATCAAAGGAAATACACAAGCAACATATCAAAGTTATTTTAAAAATCCAGAAGACTTTCTTAATCAATCACTTAAACCTGTTTTATTTGATCAACCTTTCATATTTAAAGGGTTTAACAGGTATTGGTTTTACAAGTTAGAATATCTTTTATGGAAAAAAGACAATAATAATTCGTCAAAAATTATATCCAGAACATCGGTAGAACATGTTTTACCACAAAGTCAAAAAACACTTTATGAAGAAAAAGAAATTGATATTGATAAATTAGGTAATCTAATTTTAATAACGGTTTCTGAAAATTCCGGTTTTTCTGATAAAAATGTAATGGAAAAAAATGAGTACAGAAAAAAACTGTCAAACCCTCCATTAAAGATGACAAAGCTATTCGACGATCTGGAAAAAAATAATCTGATTAAAGAATCACATGATGACAATGACTACATTAAATTGATAGAAGTTTTAAAAAATCATGAGGATGAAATGCTAAAATTGTTGATTGATCATTATATTTAACGTTATCATGAAAAACTCATGACAACATTAATCATTTACATCAGAGTCAGCAAAGAAGAATACTCTCAGTGTAGCCAAGAAGAAAAATCAAATAAATACCCAATAAATGCATGCTTACAATTTCATTGAAATAATAAAACAGATATAAAATACAGCAATAAAAGCTTTGGGTTACTCTTTGAGTAGCATGTTTTTACCTAGAATAATTTTTGAAGTCTTATAAAATTAAATATTAAAAATCGGTATCTTTTCTCAACCTTAACCTCTTCTCCTATATCTTTACTATCTAAACATATTAGCTTAAGCTTGTAATTAAAATTACAATATTTTTTAAGCTATTAAATAACTCAGTTTTATAGCTTCAATACTGTCAAAATTGGGATTACGTGTTTGATTGCAAACCCTGAAAGCCCGCTGAAAGGCCCTAAATAAAGGATAACAAATTTTATTTAAAGCCAAATAAAAAAGTAAACGCTGCAATTTTTTTTGATTTGCAGAGTTTTTCATTATCCTAACCTTTATTTATTATGGATAAAAAGTTTGTGGCAGAATCGTGGCACAGTTGAAAATCCCTTATTGAAAGTAATTAAAGCCAACGATACTAAACCGTGGTTCGAATCGGATTGAGACAGATATGTTTGCTGATTTGGGGGCAGCAGATTCGTATCTTGTGATTTGTTCACTTTTTTTTAATAGTTCAAGTTTCGTGAACAATACGAAAAAATGAACATGATTTAACTTCATATAAGTTAGCTAAAAATAAATATACTTTCCAGTTTTGATATTCTTAAATTAAGACGCTCTAAATTTGAAAGGTGGGTAGATAAGGTAGGTAGATAACATAATTAACGACTATATCATAATTAAAGAAAATTTAAAGCCCGTCTTACTAACTGGTAAGAAATTTACAATTATATGGGTAGAAAACATGGGTAGAAAAACAAAATTTCGATGCCATTTAGTTAATCACTTCTAGCACTCTGAATTATTTAATTTAAATTCACATAGTAAAAGAATCTTAAAATTAAGAAAATGCAGAAGCACCAAATTTATGATCTCGATTTTAAAGTAAATACTATTTCCCTTTATAATATTCAAAGGTTTATTAAAAAAAAACAAAACACTAACAATCAACTATTTAATCCAAACAAAACATCTCCAAACTCTTGACTTTCTCAAAAAAAAAGACTAACTTTGCTTCAATGGGTACATAAGACGCTTATTGCTTAAACAATAAGGCTTTTTCCAAAAATTAAGTAAGCAATAAGCGTCTTATGTACCCATTGAGAGACTGATAGTTCTTCATCACAAAGACTTCGTCTTTGTGATGAAGAACTATCGTAAATTTTACCATCCAGCTTAAAAATCCAATACATTTATTACTTTCCACCTTAACGTAAATTACAGGGTACATTCTACAAAAAAAATCACTCCATTCATAAGAATACAAAATCAATATAATTGTCGCAAATATTTACTATATTTGCGACAAAATAGCACTTAAAAAATGACAGAAAGCACTGAAAATAAAGTAATTGAACGCATAAAAAAAGCCAAGAGGGGGTCTGTGTTTTTTACTGACGATTTTCTTCGTTTCGGAAGTGCAAAAACAATCAGTAAATCCTTAGAACGACTCACTGAAAAAAAAGAAATCATGAGAGTTTCTAGAGGTATTTATACAAGGCCCGAAATAAACAAAACCCTTGGAATCACAATAACTCCTTCAATTGAGAATATCGCAAAGGCAATAGCGCGTCGAGATCGGGCACGTATTATTCCTACTGGTGCATATTCTCTAAACATTCTTGGACTTTCTACACAGATACCAATGAATGCTATATATCTTACAGATGGTGTTGCCAGAAAAATAGCAATAGGAAAAAGATCGCTACATTTTAAAAAAACAGCAACAAAAAATCTGGCCTCAATTGGAGAAATAAGCGGACTGGTAATTCAAGGCCTTAAGGCATTGGGAAAAGACCAGCTTAATGAGGACGAGATATTAAAAGTAATTGAAATATTAAAAAAAGAAAAGACAGAACGCCTGCGTCATGATATTAAATTAGCTCCTGAATGGATCCGAACAATAATGAAAGAGGCATTACCAGAAAACCAGCAGTTATGATAAAAAATTGGATTTCATTATCAGATGAAGAAAAAGCAGGTTTATTTACAGAAGCAGCAGCACAAAAAGGACTTCCTGCTTATGCTGTTGAAAAAGACTGGTGGGTCACTGTGACACTGCTGGCAATTTTTACCTCCCAATATTCAGATCACCTCATATTCAAAGGAGGAACTTCATTAAGTAAAGCTTACAATTTAATTGAACGCTTCTCTGAGGATATAGATCTTGCTATAGATAGAAGTTTCCTTAAATTCCCAGGAGAACTTTCTAAAACTGCGATCAAAAAACTTCGCAAAGCTTCTGGGCAATTCATCATTGCTGACTTCAAAAATGAACTTGAAGCGCAACTTTTAAAAATTGGAATACCAAGTACTCTCTTCAGCCTCAAAACTGATGAAAATATCGATGACACAAGCGACCCGCACTCAATTGAACTAATATATAAGCCTGTAATTAATCATGGATCAGGTTACTTACCTCAAAGAGTTCTGATCGAAATCGGAGCCAGATCACTAAGAGAGCCCTCTGAAATGCGTCCTATTTCATCCATACTTGATGAAACATTCCCTGAACAATCTTTTAATATCCCTGCTTTTAATGCAAATGTAGTATTACCATCCAGAACTTTTCTTGAGAAAGTTTTTCTGCTTCATGAAGAATTTAGTAAGCCAGTTGATAAAATAAGATTTAGTAGGCTGACCAGACATTTATATGATCTAGAAAAAGTCATGGATAATGAATACGGAATTTCTGCAGTCAAGGATAAAAATCTATTTTTTACCATTGTAGAATTTAGGCAAAAATACACCACAGTGAGAGGTATATCTTATGAAAGACACACCCATTCTACTTTATCATTCCTTCCACCTCCAGAAGTGGATGAAGCATGGAGACAGGACTATACAGAAATGAGAGAAAATATGTTTTATGGCGCAACACTTAGCTATGATATGCTAAAAGAAAGATTAAATGTTCTTAATGATCGCTTTAAAGAGAACGGCCTTAACTCACAGAACGACAACTAAAAGAAAAACATCAAATCTAAATTCGAAATCATTAGTAAAAAATAAATTTCCTATCTTAAATTTTAAACAATAAAAACCTTATCAGCGGCAAATCTTTCATTTTCACCTCTCTGAATATATCCCAGCTGGTTTGTTACCATATTTGTATTTCCAATTTTAAAGTCCTTAGTATTATAATGGCTGTGTCCATATATCCAGCACATTGGCTGGAACCGCTCAATAAGCTCTGAAAGTTCAACAGCAAAAGCTTCATTCAACAGGCTCTTTTTATACATTTTCGGATATTTTTTAAAAGTTGGAACATGATGAGTTGCAACGACAACTTTTTTAGAATCTATTATTTCCAAGGCATTACTAATAAAATCTACATTCTCAAAATACAGCTTATTGTAATTATCTGCTGAAAACCTGTCTCCATCGTATTTAACAACATGAAAATCACTAAGTCCTCTTTCAATGTTCAATCGGGAAACCTCACTAATGTGGGTCCATAGAGTCGAGAAGACCAGTGTTAAATTATCATATTCTACAACATAATTATTTAGAAGGATTACATTATTTCTAATCTTCTCATAAAAAGTTCCTGATTTAAGAACAGCATCAAAATGATAATACTCATGATTTCCAGGAATCCAATACGTCATTTGGAAATTATCGGATAAAAAATCAAAAAAATCCTGATGTTTATCCATGAGCGAAAAAGGTACAATATCCCCAGCCAGAATTAAGATATCTCCGTTTGGAATTAATGGATTATCTCTCATGAATTCTTTATTTTTAATAAACTCCAGATGCAGATCTGAAGCATATTGAATTCTGTTTATCTCCATATTATTATTTTTTAAAGAACCAAGACTCCCAAAAAGAAAGAAAGTTGCTCTTTATATTGTTATAAAAAAAAGATTTATTTAGATACTATTTTTACGAAGTGTTTCCTCAATCTTCACACTATCGTATAGAAATATATCTCCTAGTTTAGTATATGGAAGAATCCCAGTCTGTCTGTATTTTATAATAGTATTATTAGATAGACCAAATATCTTTTTTAAATCTTCATTTCTGTAATAGGCAGGTCTCAAGGTTTTTCCTTTACTGATTTTTGAATCGATCATTTCCAGTTTTACCATTAAAGGATCTATAATATTTTTAATCTCCATTATAAAGGCCTGTCTCTTTTCTTTCTTTGTCATATTGAATTGTTAGTTAATGTTATATTTTTTTTCATCCCGAGCTTACCAGTTCTCAAGTTTTCTTTTTCGCTCCATCAATATCCCAATCAAATCATCTAAAAATTTAATCTGTTTCTCTTTATAAGTATAACCTTTACACTCAGAAAATTGTCTGCTTATTCTAGTTATTTTTTTCTGAACTCCTTCATTATTTTTATATGTAAAATTTTTACTTAGAAATTCCTGAATACTGATTCGATTTTTTTTCACATCAGATGGATCAAAAAATAAAAGACCTTCATCCATTAGGATATAAAAAAGAATTGCAAGCTCACTTTTACTATAAGAGCTTTTGCATCTTTCAGACAATGATTGATTACTCTGAAAATCATTTAAGAGCAATAAGTTTTCAATCTTTTTTACTCTCTTATCGAGCTTAAAGAAATTATCTAAAATTTCAGAGGTCTTGGCTTTTGTCATTTAAAGAAATTATTATTTCTGATTTTTCCCCAACAGAAGTTTCTGTCGAACAATTAGTCATATGCTTTTGGGCTATTAAGCTGTAAAACAAATCTGACTACAAACAATGCTAAAGTAATTGTCGAAAATGGAATTATCTGTATCATTTGTCACACTCGACCTTTTTATTTATTTATTTAACTTTTAAGTTTTTACATTAAATTTAAAGCATATAAGCTCCAGCAGAAAAGAAGTATTGGAATACAATTATGTAATTCAAGAAAATTATGACACGGGTAAAAATCTCCAAATTTTGAAGTATTAATAATTTTACTGCTTTAGCAGTAAAAAATGTATTTTGAAAATTCAGAGGATTCAAAATGAATATAAAAAAGGCCCTTTTACTGCTTTAGCAGTAAAAGGGCCTTTTTTATATATGACTTTAAGAAAAGTGTGCCTCTTTATATGCAAAAGCATATATTCTTAAAAGTATACACTTTTTTATATTAAAAAGCATATAATTTGCTATACAATAAAAAAATCGGAAGCAGCATTAAATTATGCATTCAAATTAATCACAAATATAAATAACTACATCAGAAATTGATTATGTTATAAAAAAATGTATTTTTGTCATATTAAAAAAACAGAATTATAACCTGTTAAAAAACAAGGTTTTACATACAAAATCAGCACGTTTTAAAGTTTGTGGCAGAATCGTGGCACAGAGATTAAAAAAATTAGAAATGCAGTATAAGAGCGGGATGCGGAGCTTAGGTTCGAATCCCTCTTTCTCCGCAGAGAGCTTAAAACTAGACTTTTCAAAGTTTACAAAAAAGGCTAAAATTCACGGAAAACCCTGCAAATCCTGAGATTTGCAGGGTTTTGTCTTTTACTGCATTTTTCAATATTTTCAAAACCGCACAAAAGTTTCGTTGCAGAATCATGGCACACCAGTATTTGAACTTGATATTATTTCTGCCACAAATAGTTAAGACGAATATTTAAGGCTCATTTACTACGATAAAAATGATATTTCTATAAAACAAATAAGGGTACAAATTGCACCCTTATTATATCTCCAATAATTTAACTAAAGCATTTTTAACATTTAATCCTTTTTGATGATTTAATTCCCTAATTCTAATTGATTCCGCACTAAATTAAAGTAATCTGCTTTATTATACACTAATTCTGAATGATTTCCCTGTTCTACAATTTCACCGTTTTTTAATACAATAATATTATCAGCGTTTTTTACAGTACTTAAACGATGTGCAATAATAACAACTGTTTTTCCTTTAAAAAACCCCTGTAAATTGTCATGTATAATTTTTTCATTTTCTGCATCTAGTGCAGATGTTGCTTCATCAAAGAAAATATATTGAGGATTTTTATAAACTGCGCGGGCAATTAAAATACGTTGTTTCTGTCCGCCTGAAATTCCATTTCCGGAAGCCCCTATTTTCGTATTATACCCCAGTGGCAATCCTTCAATAAAATTTTCAATATTGGCAATTTTAACTGCCATTTTCATTTTTTCTTTATCAATATTCTCTTCACCCATAGCAATATTTCTTTCAATAGTATCCGAAAAAACAAATCCCTCCTGCATAACCACACCACAATTTTTACGCAGGCTATTGTTAGAAATATCATTTATGTTTGCTGAATTAACAGACAATCTTCCTTTTGTTGGTTCATAAAATTTTAACAGCAATTTTAGCAAAGTAGTTTTTCCGCTTCCGCTTGCACCAACAATAGCTGTAATTTTTCCTTCAGGAATGAAAAAATTAATATCTTTTAAAACGAAGGGTGATTGAGGTCCTTCATATTGAAAACTTAAATTATTTCCCCTTATTCCTAAAGGAAATTGAGTCTTAATATTATTTATTTTTAAAAGATTATCATCGCTATCTTCGGTCGGGTGGTTCTGTACCTCATTCAACCTTTCTAAGCTAAGCTTTGCATCCTGTAAAGACCTAAAAAAACCAACAAGCTGATTTATTGGACTATTCATTTGCCCAACAATGTACGATACACTTAAAAGCTGCCCCAAAGTCATTTGTCCTTTAATAACAAAACTTGCAGCCAAAAAAGTAACCAAAATGTTTTTAAATTGATTCAAAAACTCGAAACCTGACAACTGAAATTGGTTTAGTTTTAAAATTCTGATATTTATTTTAAACAATTTCTCTTGAATCCCTTCCCATTCTTTTCGTTTGAAATCCTCAAACTGGTTTAATTTTATCTCAGTTACACCACCAATAATTTCTAAAATTGATTCTTGATTTTGGCTTCGCTGCTGAAAAAGAAAATAATCCAGAATTTTTCGCTTTTTGAGCCAATAGAATGACCAGCTGATAGAGACTATAGTAAGAAAAAGATAAACAATAAGAATCTTTACATCATAAAACCAAAGTACTCCAAAGAAAACAGAAAATGTGATCATCGAAAAAAAAGTAATTAGACTTTGAGAAGTTAAAAAATTCTCAATACGTTCATTATCTTGTATACGCTGATTAAAGTCTCCAGTCATTTTAGTGTCAAAAAACTTTATTGGCAATTGCAATAATTTCTTTAAAAAATCAGATATAATGTTAATACTGATTTTTGTTCCTATATAAAGCATTAACCAGTTACGAATTATTTCGATCGTTATCGATCCAAAAAACAAACTTAGCTGCGCTAACAGAATAAGACTTATTAAATTTAAGTTTTTCTTGTTTACACCATTATCAATTAGACTTTGAGTTAAAAAAGGAAAAACCAAAGTAACAGCACTTCCTAATAAAAGCATTGTAAAAAGCCCGATTAACTGATTTTTATGAGGTTTTAAATAATTAAAAAGATATCTGATATTTAGTCTTTTTTCTTTAGGCGGGATTAATTTATAAAACTCTTCGGCCGGCTCAAGAAATAAAGCTACCCCGCTATCATCATCAGACAGCCATGACTTAGTAAACTTTTCTTCATTTATTGTAATAAAACCATAACCCGGATCGGCAATTTTATATTTTTTTTTCCCGGTCAGCCTATTTTTCTTTACTTTTTCAAGAACAACAAAATGATTTTGATTCCAATGAAGAATGCAAGGCAAAGGCATTTCATTAAGCTTTTCATTTGTTAATTTCCCAGATAGAACTTCAAATCCTATTTTGGTTGCTGCTTCTACAATACCTAACAAGGAAACTCCTTCCCGAGTTATAAATGAATTATCCCTCAAGTATTGCAAAGAATATTTTTTACCATAAAAATCAGCCATCATACACAGACAAGCCGGCCCGCAATCCATTTGGTCTTTTTGAGGGGTGAAAATCATAATTAACTAATGGCTACTAAAAATTTATTTTTTACAATTTCTAACTTCTTGCTCTCATCAAAATCATTTACACAATACTCTTTTCCCATATTATCCAGCGCATTTTGAGAACATCCACCATTACAAATTGGCAGTATTTTACATTCTAAACAAGGTGGATTTTTAAATTTTGCATTCATTCTTAAGTCAAACTTCTCATTCCATTCAATCATTCCTTCATCAAGCAAGATTCCTTCTTTGTTTTCAGATTTAAAATCTCTCGCAGTGCATTTAAAAACATCTCCATTGTAATTAATGGTAGCTTGATGTCTTTTGTCTGCATAACAAGACTCTCTTACTGAATCTATGTCTTTATTATAACTTACATAAAAATTACTTTGCTTAAAATAACTCATTGTTTCAAGCATTGCTTCATGGAGGTCTTCTTTTTCCTGCCAGACTTGGTTAAATGAGAAATTTAAATAATTACGCTCTTCGGTATCAAGGTCAGCAAAATCATCAACGATTTTATCAATATCCTCCAAAGTTTCTTTTGATATATTTAAGCGGCAAGTTATACTCATTTTATTTTTGAGGCACAACTTAATATTTTTTATGATTTCATCATAAGATCCTTTTTCTTTCGAAATATACCTCACCTTATTATGACGTTCTCTATGCCCGTCTAATGTAATCTGCATGTGGCCTACATTGAATTTTAAACATTTATCTAATAAATCCTGATTAATGAGTAATCCATTAGTAGTAAAATCAGAATGCAGCTTTATATTTTTTTCTTTACAGACATTACTAACTTTTTCTAAAATCGGTAAAACGGTCTTATTGAAATATAATAACGGTTCACCTCCAAACCAGGAAAGCGAAAAATGCTCAAGATCATTTTGATTTAAAACACGAAATATGAAATTTAAAACTTTTTCAATTTCTTTTTCTCCCATTTTCGAATCCTTGATATGGGTTTCATAACAGTACCAGCATTTGAAATTACAGTTCATCGTAGGATTAATAATAACATGGAAAACATTATTATTTTTTTGATCAATTTCATAAACTAATGTTTTTACCTTTTCAATTTCATTAGTATCTGCTGGAATTACAAATCCTTTTTCTGTTAAATGTGCATAAAAATCAGGATGAACTTCCTGCAATTCATCGATATCCTCTCTTGCTGCTGCCTGATACAAATCATATAATTCAGGATCAAGTATGGTGAAATCATTTTTATAGGCGTTGTATCCTATAATTTTATCTTCGTGTGGAAAAAAAGAATTAAACTGGCTTGTTTTCATGGTAATTGAGAGTTTTTAATTTAAAAAAAACGAGGGCAAAATGCCCTCGCATTCCGTTTATTATACGTTACAGTGCGGCCCGTTTGTACAATTACAATTGTTAACAGCGGGTACATCTTTTCCTCCTTTAATTTTACTTAACTGACTTGCGTCTAAAGAAGTAAATCCACCTGAAAATTTACCTTCGCTCAAAACTAATTTTTGAGGATTATTTTTTGAATTTTTCATAATAATTGATTTAAATGTTAAAACTTAATTTTCAGCCTGTTTAGTTGCATAAGTGATAGAAAGAAGGCTCACCTATTCGCTGCAGTATGTGTTTTTTTTACAATCACAATTGTTAACTCCAGGTGCGTCTTTTCCTCCTTTGATATTATTTAATTTACTTACATCTAAAGAAGAAAAGCCACCTGAAAACCTGCCGTTTTTTAAAACTAATTTTTGAAGGCTGTTTTTTGTTTTTTTCATAATAATCTGATTTTAAGGCAGAATATTAATTATGCATTACAATGCGCATCATTTTTACAATCGCAATTGTTAACTGCTGGTGCATCTTTTCCTCCTTTGATTTTATTTAATTGACTTGCATCTAAAGAAGAAAAACCACCTGAAAATTTACCATCTTTTAAAACTAATTTCTGAAGACTGATTTTTGATTTTTTCATAATAATTTGATTTAAAAAAAGATAAATTAATTACACATTACAATGTGCTCCGTTTTTACAATCACAATTGTTGACTGCTGGTACATCTTTCCCTCCTTTGATTTTATTTAATTGACTTGCATCTAAAGAAGAAAAACCGCCTGAGAATCTGCCTTCTTTTAAAACTAACTTTTGAAGGCTTATTTTTGAATTTTTCATAATTATTTTTTTTATGATTAAAAATTATTTAATTCATCTTTTAAAGTCTTATGAATTCTACATGGACTTTCCTTGCAAGGGTATTTATAAAACCGTTCTTTTGTCGTGCACTACAAATTACTTAGTCCTGATAAATTCAATAAATTAGTTTGCTCTATTACTTTCTTCTGTATTTCCTCCTTGTCTCTTACTAACGTTTATAGATTTATTTCCGAAAGTATAATTAATAGAAAATCGAACTGATTGGGAATCATTATAAATATTGAAAGTATATAATGTTGTCTGAGTGTTTCTCGTGCCAACTGTTTTATAGGAACGGAATAGGTCTCTAAATAAAAGATTCATCTGAAGTTTTTTATTCAGCATACCGTATTTAAATCCAAGATTTAAATACGAACGCCCTTCTCTTGTATCATAAGCATATTTATTAGGGAAATCGTAGAAATAGGTTAGTTCTGCATTGAAGGTTTTTTCTTTATTTAAACTAAATGTACTAATTGAATTTATATCTCCTCCCCATCCTGAATAATACGATTTTAGGTAAATACTTGTACTGCTATTCTCTGCATAAAATACATTTAAACTATTAGTAAGTGACCACCAGGGGAAAACATTAAAGGAAAAATACTCTGTCCAGCCCGCTGATAATGTATTTGCAAAATTTTCGCGAATACTTAATATCGTATTTTCATCCTGATTAATGGTCAATTGACCCGATTCTGCTTTTGTTATAGAGAACCAGAGCCCTGAATTTAGTTTATTTTTATAACTATGATTTAGTTCTATATTATGACTAAATGAGGGTTGTAAAAAAGGATTTCCATAATTAATAAAATTCAGATTTGTGTACCATCTTGCAGGGTTTAATTCCCAATATGCAGGTCTTTGAATTCGTCTGGAATAATTGATGTTGAAATTATTGCTGCTATTTAGATTATACGAGATGAATGCGGATGGAAAAAATTTTATGTAATTATTTGTGTTAACTAAATTTTCGGGTTCAGAAGTTCCTTTTGTATAAGTCGCCTCTGCACGCAATCCCAATTTAATGTCCCATTTTTTTTGAAATTTATGCTGAGCAGAAATGTAAAAAGCCTGATTGTTCTCGACATATTCAAAATCATTTATCTGATTTAAATAAAGCTGGTTTTCTCCTGATATTATTTCATAGAAATCTCCCAAAGCGTCATTTTTTGTTTTTGTGAAGCTGATTTTAGCTCCGTAATTTAAATTTGCCCATGAATAAGGCGCATCAAAATCTGCTTTAAATGAGAAATTATCTATAATTTGATTTCCAGAATTGTATGTGTAGTAATTAGTAACTTCTGAATTTTTATAATCTTCATTGATTGTATAAAATGGGTTGTCTTTATTTTGATTTCTTTTGAAATAATCAATATCCACAGAAATCTGCTTACCCAGAGTATCAAGTTTATGAGTTAAATTTAAATTAGCTGTATTGTTGTAACTTTTTATGTTTGAATCTCCCGTTGAATGATAGTATTTAGTCAAGTCATCTGAAGTCGAATACATTAAGTTTTTATTTCGCTGATAATCATCGCCGCTAAAATTGAATCCATTATAGAATGCCCCAATTTTTGTTTTTGGAGTTAACTGATAATTAATTTGAAAATTACCTGATATGTTTTTTGAACTGGATCTTGTGTATACTTCCTGATTCCAGGTTTCCTCAGTAAAATAAGCATTTGGACTATTCGTATTAACGTTTTTTCTAATTGTTCCGGAAATACTTGTTGAAATATCTAATTTATCTTTTTGATATAAAAAATCACCTCCTGTTGTTCCTGAAAAATTAGATGCCAGAACAGACGCATTTCTAAAGGTTCCCAACCAACTGTTCTTCTTGGCTTTTTTTAATAGTATATTCACAATTCCACTATTTCCTTCCGCATCGTATTTTGCCGGTGGAGTTGTAATAACCTCAATGCTTTTAATATTATCCGACTGAATTGTTTTTAAAAAAGTTATTAAATCTTCCCCTGAAAGTTGTATCAATCTATCATCAACCATTACAGACATTGTCTTTTTCCCAATCATAGCTATTTGATCTTCCTGAACCTTAATACTTGGTGTAATGCGCAAGGCATCAATTGCATCACCTCCTGCTGCAGAAACAGAGTTCTCAACGCTAAAAATTAATCTGTCGACTTTCCTTTCTAAGATTTTCTTTTTAGTCTTAATTACTACTTCAGATAATTTTTCTTTTGTTTCAAATACTTCGATATTTCCAAGGTCAATATCATGTATTATGTTCATCTTTTGTGCCCATAATATATTTCCTGCTTGTTTTACTTGCAAAAGATAGCTTCCTGCTTCTGCATATAGTGTAAAGTCTCCATTACTGCTGCTTATTTCACTCTTTATTGCAACTGAATCTTTATCTAATATCAAAACCTCTGCAAGTTCAATTGGTCTATTTTTAGCATCTATCAATTTACCTTTAACTTTCACCTGCGCAAACAAAAGTGAATTGAAAAACAGTAAATAAGCAATTACGATTATTCTTATCATTCCAAATTATAAATTAAAGACTCCTTTTGTGAGTAATTTTCTGAATCCAAAACTAAATAAACAAGAGCGATCAGTACAAATGATGTAAGTCTGCATTTATAAATATCGTGAGTTGTTTTATAAAATTCAGATCACAAAGAACATAAATAGCTGTTTTATAGATAATTACAAAAACGATTTTATTTATTAATTTCAATCATATTTTCACACAAAATGATTGAAAAATGTATAATTTTGGCCACTTTTTTAATTCTTCTATACCTATTTAATAACCAATATGTCGAAACCAGAAATTAATTTCACCTTTTTTTCGTCTGTTATAATTCGTACTCCTGCATATCCAATTGATTTTTACAAAAATCTTACAAACGATCTTTCAACAGAACCTGATAAATTGAAAGAATTACTAAAAAATCCACAACTAAATGAAGCACTATATTTAGCATCATCTGAGTTATTTTCTGAAATTCAGAAATGGCAGACTGAAAAAAACTTCTCGATTGATAAAAGCGAAAAAATCAGTTTTGCGGTCTTAAAATACCTAATCAGAATGTCGACCAGATGCACTCCATTTGGTCTTTTTGCCTCATGTGGTTATGGCAGATTATCAAATCATACCAAAATAAATATTGAGGATTACACTGCTAATTTATCTGATAAAAAATATCCCTTTTATAGAAAAACACGTTTAGACATGCAATTAATCTGTAATGTATTAAGTGAATTAGGTCAAAATACATCGCTGCAGGAAGATTTGCTTTTTTATCCAAATACCACACTTTATCAATTGGGTGATTTTTACAGATATATAGAATATACTCTCGAAAAAAATAAACGTAAATATTCTCTTGAAGCATTAAAAAAAAGTGATTATTTAGACCTAATTATACAAGCCGCATCTATTGGTAAAAAGAAAAAAGATCTGGCAGGTTATTTAGTTAATGATGAAATCAATATAAACGAAGCTCTGGAATTTGTTGAAGAGTTAATTTCTAATCAGATACTAGTTTCAGAATTAGAACCAAAACTTACCGGAAGTTCTTTTTTAAATGATTTAAAAAATAAAACAGATACTAAAATTGAAATCATCAGTAAGGAAGTGGAAAATATGCTTCTTAAAATTGATTCAAATTTCACTAATGATATATCATTATATGAAGAAATGTCAGAAGTACTTACAAAATCCAAATTTTCGTTCGATAAAAAGTACCTTTTCCAAACCGATTTATTTCTAAATTCTAATGACTTTCAGCTGGATAAAAAGTATACAGCGGCGTTATCCAAAACAATAGATCTTCTGGATAGTATTTCAGAAAAACCTAAACAAACATCTTTAGAGAAGTTTAAAAAAGCTTTTATTGAAAGATATGAAAACGAAGCTGTTTCGTTAGTTAAGGCACTTGATGTTGAAACAGGCCTTGGCTATCTGCAAGATAGTGCTTTTGATTCTACTCCCCTATTAGATACTATCGAAATAAAACCAAAAAATAATACCGAATATCAAATAAATTTAAACAGAACAGAAAAAATCATTTATGATAAATTGCAAAATGCACTGCAGAATAATAAAACGAACATTCAGCTAAGTTATAATGATTTTAAAAATGAAAAAAAATCAACTCAAAAAATGCCGATTACTTTTTCGTGTGTTTTTGAAATAATTGAAGAGAATGAAAAAGAATGGATCGTAATTCAAAGCATTGGAGGCTCCAGCGCTGCAAATTTATTAGCCAGATTTTGTTATGGCAATTCTGAAATAAATAGCTTTGTAAATGAAATTACCCAATTTGAATGTGATAGTAATAACGATAAAATTATCGCTGAAATAATTCATTTACCAGAGTCAAGAACAGGAAATGTATTAAGAAGACCAAGCTTTAGAACTTATGAAATTCCGTATTTAGGACAGTCAAATCTTGAAATTTCAAATCAAATACATATTGAAGATTTATTGTTATTTGTAAAAAACAATCGATTAGTTTTATGGAGCAAAAAATATGATAAAGAAGTAGTTCCAAGGCTTACTAATGCTCACAATTATTCTTATAATGCTTTACCTGTTTATCATTTTTTATGTGATATGCAATTTGAAAATTGTAAATCTGCAATAGGAATAAGTGAGAAATTTGAAAAACTGTTTGATTATATACCAAGAATTACAATAGGCAATTGCATTATTTCTAAAGCAAAATGGCTTTTTAGCAAAAACAAACACACTGATTTTTTCAACATATTGACTTCTAAAAATAAATTCAATCCTGAAATAGTTCGCTCTGCTCTTATTTCTATGAATATAAAAAAAGAAATTCAGTATGTTTCCTTAATCGATGGCGACAATACATTAGTAATTAATCTCGCAAATGATACTTGTTTAAAAATGCTAGTTAACGCAATTAAAAACAGAACACAATTTATTCTGGAAGAATTTTTATTTCCGTCAAATAAAGCAGTTAAAGGAGAAAAGGGTGTTTATTCAAACCAATTTATCGCAGGTCTAAAAAATAATCAATTTTAAGATGAGTCAAAAAGTAAAAAGAACTTTTATTTTGGGAGAAAATTGGCTTTACTACAAAATTTATTGTGGAAATTATTCTGCAGACAAAATTCTAAAAGAAAGTATTTTACCAATCGCAAAAAAACTTCGCAAAAAAAAACTTATTAAGCAATGGTTTTTTATACGTTATAATGATCCTAAAAATCATTTAAGAATTCGCTTTCAAATAAATGAAAATAAAATTCAGAAAATACTATTTTTAGTTCATGAAAATTTTAGAGATTTGATAGAAAAAGATCTGGCAGATGATATAGTAACTGCAACTTACAAAAGAGAAATTGAACGATATGGAGAAACAACAATTGAACTAGTCGAAAAGTTATTTTATTATCAAAGTAAAAAAACTGTAAAACTTATTTCTAACACCACAAAAGAAAATGATGAAATAGCCAGGATATTTGCTTCTCTATTAATGATTGATGACTTATTAGAGCATTTTCAAATTTCATTTGAGGATCGAATTAATTTTGTAAAATCTATGGAAGAGAATTACAAAACTGAACATTACATTAACAAAAAAAATAACCAAAATTTAAATCAGCTATATCGAACATACCGAAAAGAAATCGAGTTATATCTACAAGAAAAAAAAGAACCTTTTTATCTGGAAGGAATAATAAAAATGTTTAAAATAACCCAAAAAGAAATTTTAGTAATAAATGAAATCATAAATAAAAAACCATCTCTGGTTTTAGAAAACCTTATTTCCTCCATTATCCATATGAACGTTAATCGAATATTCAGATCAAAACAAAGACAATATGAGATGCTTTGTTATGATTTTATGACTAGATATTACAAAAGTATTGCTGCTAAAAATGAAAAATAACTTCCTGCTTGTTTTACTGCTTTGCACAACAGTTTTATTTTCTCAAAGAAAAGAAACTTTCATTATCCCTGATTCATTAAAGAATACATCTTTCATAGAATTGGAAAAACGTTTTGAAAATTCTTTTTCGAATAATAAAACAAAAAAACTGTACGCGAAAACTTATTACAAAAAATCGATACTTCAAAATGATAAAATCATTCGCGCCAACGGATTATATTTATATGCGATATCTTGCGCCGATGATAAAACTGCATTAAAGTGTTCTGACTCTATTATAGCGCTCACTAAAAACAGCAGCGATTTTTATTATCCTGCAAAAGGCTATATTTTAAAGAGTAGTTTTTTAATGAAAAATATGGATTTAAAATCCTCTCTTACCAATATACTTGAAGCAGAAAAATATTCTTTGAAGAAAGACAATATCGAACAAAATTTGATTGTTAATCAACAAATAGCCTTGATTAAAATTGAACTCGGAAGACCCGGGGAAGCTTTGTCTTTAATTAAAAAAAATTACGATTATTTTAAATCTAAAAACACTAATTCAATAGATTATCTATATACTACCTGGATTTTATCTGATATATATATTCGTCTAAAAGAAATTGACACTGCTTTATATTATATTAAAATACTGCAAAAACAAATTAAGCCGGATAATCGGTTTTATCAATATTCTATTATGTATGAGGGCGTATGCTGTCATTTTAAAAAACAATATACTAAAAGCAGCATTCTTTTGGATAAAGCAATTAAAATGTTAACATCGGGCAGTGATAAACTGAATTTAGCAATTAGTTATTATTACAGAGGAGAAAATATTTTACAACATGAAAAAAATATAATTGAAGCTCAAAATTACTTTGAAAAAGCAGATTCTATATTAGTCAAAAGTGGTTCAAATACAGCCGATTTACATAATAATTGTGTTCGTTTAATTGAAATTAGTAAAAAACTAAAACAAAATGACAAACAATTGTATTACTTAAACAGATTAATTGAAATAGATTCCTATTTAAATCAAAACGGAATTATTTTAGAAGATCATATCAATAAAAATTATGAACGGCCACATTTATTATCAGAGAAAGAAAAAATAATTTCAAAAATAAACAGAGAAAAACAAATTTATATTGGTATTGTTTTTTTCTTCTTTATAGGATTAGGTCTTTCTCTTTTTTATTTATCGAAAACAAAACGAGAAAAAATCGTTTACGAGAACAGAGTTAAAGAATTAGTTAAAACCTATCAGGAGCAAAATAAAAATGCTGTAATAACGGAATCAATTGTTAAAAGTGAATCAGTTATCGAATTAAAAGAAAATACAACTAAAACAGTAGATCTTCCAAAAGAAAAAGCAATTGAAATATTAAAAAAACTGGAAGAATTTGAAAAAAATAAAGGCTATCTCGAACCAAATATAAATCAAATTGATTTTGCAAGAAAACTCGAAACCAATAGTACTTACTTGTCCAAAACCATAAATCAATATAAGAATAAAAATTTCAGCAAATATATTAATGATCTAAGAATAGAACATACTATTACAAGATTAAGTGTGGATAAAAAATTTAGAAATTATTCTATAAAAGCAATTTCAGAAGAAGTTGGATTTAGTAACTCTGAATCTTTTTCAAAAGCTTTCTTGAAAAAAACAGGATACCAGCCTTCTTATTTCATAAAAAACAGTGAAAAATAGTTCTAAAAAAACATCTTCTAACATCATAGCAATTAATTTGTTACAAATACCCCGGGTCTATATTTATAAATATCGATAATAACAATTTTCAACTGTAAACAGCAGGCAGTACATTCGCTGAAAATCAATTATAATATTTAAAAATTATGAAAAAGAAAGAAGCAAAAGCTGTCAAAAAATTATCATTAGACAAATTTAAAGTAGCTGAATTTAAAAACATGCAGACAATAATTGGCGGCGATGTTAACGATGGTAATACTGGAACAATTACCCCTCCAACAAATTCCGGACAGTAAACTATTAAAATTCTTTGAAAGTAAAGTTTGTTGAAGTTAAATATTTAAAAACATTTATAATGAAATTATTCTTTTTAATCTGTGCTTTTGTTTTCACAAATATTTCAGCTGCCCAAGAAATTACTTTGACCGAAAAACCATTTACTGACAATTATTATAACAAAGTAATTAATGATCCGTATCGATATATGGAAAATCCAAATGATATGCTGGTACAAAAATGGTTCAAACAAAATAGTATAGAAAGCAGGAAACTATTAGATAATATTTCAGGTAGAAAAGAAATACTTGAAAAATTACTTGAATTAGAAAAAAGAAATTTATTTGATATAACTTTACTTAATATTTCAACCAACAATTACTCTTTCTATTTAAAGAAATTTAATACTGATAAAACAGGAAAACTTTATTATAAAAATGGGGAAAAAGCAAAAGAAATTTTGCTTTTTGACCCTGCAGATTATAAAAAAGAATCAGGCAGTAATTACTCAATAACTTACTTAAAACCTTCACGTAATAACAATATAGTAGCAATAGGTTTGTCTAAAAATGGAGAAGAAATTGGAGATATAGCCTTTCTTGATGTAACTAAAAAAACTTTACTTCCTGAAATAATAACACAATGCTGGCCATCTGCATTAGCGGGTGTAAAGTGGCTTTTAGATGATTCCGGAATCGTTTACATTCACATACCTGTAATTGATACAAAAGACAAAAACTATATATTAAATACAGAATCAGTTATCTATAAACTAGGTGATAATCCGAAAAAGCATACAATAATATTTTCAAAAAGTAATAATCCTGAAATTAAAATCACGGATGCCGATTTTCCTGTAGTATACGATTTTGACTCTAACGATAAGTATATAACAGGCAGTTTAAGCGGTGCCACAACCTATGAAGACTATTATTATGCCAATATTGAAGAATTAAACAATCCAAAAATAAACTGGAAACCATTATATAAAAAAGAAGACGGACTCTTAAATCCAAAAATAATCAACGATGATTTATACTGTGTTTCATCAAAATACACACCCAATTTTAAGATTATTAAAACTACTATAAACAATCCTGATTTTGAAAATCCAGAAGTTGTTGCAGCAGAAAATCAAATAGAATCTATTGAAGATTATATTATTAATAAAGAAGGACTATTTTACTCTACAACTAAAAATGGAGTTGAAGCCAGACTTTATCAGAAAAAAGATAATGTAATAAAACAAATACAATTACCAATAAAAGCCGGAGCTATCTCTATACAAAACAAAAACAGCTCTGATTCCGGCTTATGGGTAAGCATTAGCGGATGGCTAAATTCTAAGTCCAGATACAGCTACGATGCTGTAAAGGGCAGTTTTACCGAAGCAAATGTTACAGCACCAATCCTTTATCCGGAGTTTAAAGATTTCGTTGTAGAAGAAATAGAAATTCCATCACATGATGGTGCTATGGTTCCGGTATCATTAATTTACAAAAAAGGCCTTAAAAAAGATCAAATGAACAATATTCTAATTGATGGATACGGTTCATTCGGGATTTCAATGAAACCAAGATTCAGAACTATTTATTTAACCTGGGTTTTAAACGGCGGTGTCTTTGTAGAATCTCATGTAAGAGGCGGCAGTGAAAAAGGAGATAATTGGTATAAGAACGGATATAAATCAACAAAACCAAATACCTGGAAAGATTTGATCTCCACGGCTGAATATCTGATAAAGGAAAAAATTACATCAAAAGAAAGAATTGCCATAACCAGTGGCAGCGCCGGAGGTATTTTAGTAGGCAGAGCAATTACTGAAAGACCTGATTTATTTAAAGTAATGATCTGCAAAAATGGAGAATTAAACACAGAGAGACTTAAAGAAACTCCAAATGGACCAAATTGTATGAAAGAATTTGGTAATCCAGAAATAAAAGAAGAGCATGAAGCGCTTATTGAAATGGATTCTTACCTACATATTAAAAATGGAGTAAAATACCCTGCTTGTTTAATAACTACCGGTATGAACGATGCCCGTGTAGCTCCATGGATTTCAGGTAAGTTCGTGGCAAGATTAAAAGTTTCAACAGCATCAAAAAATCCTGTTATTTTTGCAGTTGACTACAATGCTGGCCACGGATTAGACAACTCCAATCTGCAATTATATAGTGATTTTGCTGATCAATATGCATTTGCGCTATGGCAAATGGGCAGTCCTGGATTTAAATTAATAAAATAATATAAAAATCACATACTCTAGTAGCAGAACAAAAAATTAAATATCATTATGGACTTGATACCTTTTCTTCCACTAAAAGCTAAAGCAAATTTTATAAATATCTCATCTAAATAATCCTGGTGGTAGAATCGTAGCTAGAGGATTAAAAAATAGAAAATCCAATAAAACCTACTATTTGATTCGAAATACAAAGTGATTATTGCGCAGACGATGCTTCATCAGTATTTCGAATAAAACTTAAGTCAAGCTTTGTTTTTGATCTGCAGTTTCAAACAAGTACAATAACAAAAATATCAACTTTAGGCACATCAAATCCCTGAAATTTCGTACTTTTGCCATTAACTATTGAGAGCACAAATTTGTACTGTACCTATAGGTGTACCTGTTCTGAAAAATGATGAATAATGCCCATATTTAGCGGGATTGCGATAAAGACTGCGGAGCCTCTTCCTCCGCTGAGAGCTTAAAGTGAGACTTTTCAAAGTTTAAAAAAAGGCTTAAATTCACAGAAAACACTACAGATCAGAAAGTTTACAGAGTTTTGTCTTTTAATGCTGTTTTCAATATTTTCAAAACCGTACAAAAGTCTAGTGGCAAAATCTTGACTAATTGCTGTTTTATTTGGTTGCGAAGTACTGTCAATGTTGCAATTGAGTAGTGCTATTGGGTATTATGAACGAATATAATGTCGTATTTCATATAAGTTGTATGCACACTTATTATTTTAGACTTGCTGAAAAACACTTTTAAACTGATACAAAATTCTTTCTATCAATCTCAAATCTTCGGTCACAATTTCAGCACTGCCTTTCATTTCCTGTTGAAAATGAATTTGTTTTTTATAAGAAGTCTGTAATCCGTTTGGAAGTGCAATATCCAATAAAAGATTTCCATCTTTATCCGGAACAAGGGATATGTTTTTTATTCTGCCTTTTAATACGCCAAATTCTCTATCAGGATAATTTGCTAATCTGATATTTACAATTTGTCCTACCTTTATTTTTCCTGAATTTAAAGCTGGGGCTTTTACTTTTCCGATCAAACCATTTTTTGTATTTGGAATTATAGAAAAGACATTATCTCCAACAGTTATGGTCTGATTTTCTATCCAAACCTGCAGAAAAGTAACCACACCACTTACAGATGACTTTAAAGCATAGGTCAATTCCCAGTCTTTTATTACTTTTTTTAGCTGATAGAAAGATTGTGCCATGTTTCTTCCTAAAGTAACTTCTTCTTTAGTACCGCTTATTTGTGTATTCTGACTTAATTTCGAGTTATCAATCAAAGAAGACTTTAACTGAGAAATAGAAGATAAAAGGCCTCTATAACTTTTTTGAGCCTGAAGATAGGTCAGCTTCTTCACTTCCATTTCCTGAGCCGAAATAATTCCTTTATTGAATAACGTCTCAAAACGTACAATCTCATTCTTTTGGAGCTGTAATTCGCTTTCATTAATTACTTTTTGCTGCTGAAGAATATCCAGTCTTTCTTTGATTTGAACTTTTTCAGAAATCTGAGCCCGATTTTCTACTTCAAAAGGCTGCAGTTTTTCGTTTAACTGCTCTGCTTGGTAATCTTTTTTAAAAACAGCAAAGGCACTTTCTATTTCACCTAATTGCGTACCTTTTAGCAAAGCAAAAGGGAACTCTTTTTTAGGATCATTGATATTATATTGATCCACAATACTTTTCAACAAATAAACATCTTTATAACTGGCAGTGTTTTCAATAATAGCCAGCGTACTGTTTTTTGACACAATCGATTTGTCTTTAACTAAAATCACTTCAATTCTACCCGAGGTCTTTGAAACTATTTTTTCGGGTGGAATATTAGTTGTAATTATAATTTCGGTCGTTACAACATCTGGATATTTGATAAACCAGGATACAAAAAACAGCATAAAAATAATGACAAATATCAAAACGGTGCCCCACCTTATCATCCAATGTGGTACTTTGGTTAGAATGTCTTGAACTTCCTCACTTCTTAATTCAAATGTAATATCTTCAGCCATGATTTAATTTCCTAATTGTAATTGATTACGAACGAGCTCAAAATAATTTCCTTTTTGTTCCACCAATGCAGCATGATTTCCTATTTCGATAATTTTTCCTTTGTCTAGAACTACAATTTGGTCTGCATTCATTACGGTACTTAATCGATGTGCAATCACAACAACGGTTTTGTCTTTAAAGAAAACATCTAATTTTTGCATAATTTCTTTTTCATTATTAGCATCTAAAGCAGATGTAGCTTCATCAAAGAATAATATTTCAGGATTTTTATAAACTGCTCTTGCAATTAATAATCTTTGTTTCTGCCCGGTGCTCATTCCTAATCCTTCAGTACCAATTTTTGTATTATATCCCAGAGGGAGTTCACTAATATACTCTTTTATATTAGCTACATCTGCGGCATAAACCAAACGTTCTTTATCTACTTTATCAACACCAACAGCTATATTATTAGCAATGGTATCGCTAAAAATAAATCCTTCCTGCATAACCGCTCCAATATTAGATCTCCAGGCTTTTTGCGAAATGTTTTTTAATTCTGCATTGCCAATAGTAACTTCTCCTTTTTCAGGTACATAAAATTTGAGTAGTAATTTCATTAAAGTAGTTTTTCCGCTTCCGCTGACACCTACGATTGCGGTTACTTTATTAGCCGGAATCTTCAAAGTCAAATTATCTAAAACAGGACGATCTGCTCCCAGATAGCGATACGAAAGATTCCTGATATTAATATCTGAATCATACGGAACTTCACTGGTTTGATGTTCTTCTGCTTGTGTTTCATCTTCTTTTTCATGAATCTCTGATAATCTTGCCAATGAAATTTTAGCATCTTGAAACTCACGAACAAACTGAATGAGTTGTGCTATGGGGCCGTTTAAACTTCCAACAATCGAATTGATCGCCAACATCATTCCGAGTGTAATTGAACCATCTATGACCAATTTGGCTGATAGAAATGTTATAAAAATATTCTTTAATTCGTTGATTACTGAAGATCCCGTAGACTGAGCCTGCTCTAAAATTAATCCTTTGATAGAAACCCTAAACAATCTTGCCTGAACGTATTCCCAACTCCAACGTTTTTGTTTTTCAGCATTATGGAGCTTGATTTCCTGCATTCCGTTAATAAGATCCATTACTTTGCTCTGTTCTTTAGAAACCTCAGCAAAACGCTTATAATCAATAGCTTCTCGTCGTTTCAAAAATAAAGTAATCCATCCAAAATAAAGTATACTCCCCGCAAAAAACACAAAAAAGATCTGCAGGTTAAAATACGCCAAGACTCCACCTAAAACGACCATGTTTAATACAGAAAATAAAACATTTAATGATGATGTGGTCAGTATTTTCTCTATTCTGTGATGATCATTAATACGCTGCATAATATCTCCGGTCATTCTAACATCAAAAAACGAAATAGGGAGATTCATTAATTTTATAAAGAAATCTGAAATTAGCGAAATACTTATTCGTGTTGAAAGATGCAGCAATATCCAGCTTCTTATAAGCTCTATACCTGTTTTTCCTGCAAAAAGAAATAATTGTGCGAAAAGAATTAAATAGATAAAGCTGATGTTTTGATTTTGTATTCCAACATCTACAATACTTTGTGTTAAAAACGGAAAAATAAGCTGTAATAAACTCCCCGAAAACAAGCCTATACTAAGTTGTATCAAAAATGATTTATACCTTAATACATATTGAGACAGCAATGCGAAACCTAATCCTTTGTTTTCTTCTTTATCAAAATTTGATTGAAAAAATTGTGGTGTGACCTCCAGCAATAATGCAATTCCTTCCTGAGTCGATTCATCTGCATTATTTCCGATCCAGAATTTAATAAAATCTTCTTTATTATATTCTATCAAACCAAAAGCAGGATCTGAAATATAATAGATCTCTTTTTTGATTTTATACAATACCACATAATGGTCTTTATTCCAATGCAGAATGGACGGTAATTGAATCTCACTTAATGTATCTGCATCTGTTTTAATACCCAATGTCCTAAAACCAATCTTTTCAGCAGCATCACTTAAAAAAAGCAAATTACTTCCTTCACGAGTCGTTTCGCTGTAGTTTCTTAAATCCTGAATATGAATAGTTTTGCCATAATGTTTTGCAATTATTTTTATGCAAGTTGGCCCACAATCTTTAGCATCGGCTTGTATTAAAAATGGGAATCCATTCATCTTATTCATTATTTTTCAAAGGCTTATAACCTTCTTTAACTAAAATTAATTTAAAAACACTCTTTGTTTACCTACAGAATTTGTCACATATAAATAAGCAATTTATTCATTAAGACATAGAAATCTGCTCCAATCCGTTTCATTATACTCTATGGCTAATAAAGCTAAAGCAGCACCAGATAACCCATTTAAAAAGGAATTTTTATTAACCGGAACTTTATATCTTACTTCATTATAAGGATGAGAATAATAAATGGTCCCTTTTATTTTTATAATTTTAGAAATGTTCTTAATTAATTCTTTCTTCCAATACTCTATTTTAAAATCTATAAAATCATTTTCATGATATCTGTTTATTTTATGAAATAGAAATAAAAAACTACTTATTCCATGACAAAATCCAATATCAAAAAAATCATGCTCTTCAAAATAGTATAATGAAGAAGTTGACACTGTAGCATGAGCATTTACTTTTATTATTTTTTTAGAATATTGAATCAAATCCTCATTGTTTAAAACTCTGCCGGCATAACAAAATGCATAAGAAATTGGCAAGTCCCCAACACAATAGGCAGGTCTGCTATTAATTAAATTAAGGTGTTTGTTTTTTATACTATAGACATCTGGAAAGAAAGAAGTTCCTTTAACTGCATTTTCTGCATTTTTAAAAGTTTTTATAAGTCCTGAAATTAAATTATCTAAATAGGGATTGCTAAACTGAAGTTCTTTTAGCTTTACAAAAAAAATCAAAACAGAACAGATACCATGTGCCATACCAAGATCTATGACTTCTAATTTTTCATCATATTTCACTTTATCAATCCAATAAATCTGGCCTTCAATTTCTTTTCTGCTTTCCCATAAAGAATTCACAAATAGATTAATGAGATTAGAAATTTTATCTTCCTTAATTTTATCTTCATCCAGAAAATATTGTATTTTACCTATACTTCCGTAAAAAACTTCAAACATATTCTCTTCTATATCATTCATTATAGATTGATATAAATTATCTTCCAGTTCTTCCAGAAAAGAGCTCGCATCATCAATAATTTCGCATTTCTTTAGATATTCGATAGTTAGAAAAACACTTTCAAATCCATCAAATGATCCTCTTGAAAATTCATGATCATTAAAAATAGCTACAAATTTATTTAATAAATAAATACATCTTTTTTTATATAACTGCTCCTTATTTATTTTGTATCTCGCAGCAAAATAAATCAAAACTCCCAAGTCATGATTAATTACAGGATTCGACATTTTTTTTGCAGAAGCAAATAAAATTTTATCAATTTTCTTAAATAAACTATCCATTTCTTCAACTAAAGCTTGATTCATTTTGTACATTAAAAAACAGGTGCTTGTTTACAAGCACCTGCTAAAAACTATTTAGTAATTTTGCTCTTCATGACGGCAGCAACCTCTGTCTCCATTAGAAGCACTACAGCTGAAAATTGATAAGAATCCACCGTTTACTGTTTTCATTTCTTTTTTGTCTAATACTGAAACTGTTTTTTTGTTTAATTGTAATTTTTTCATGGTAAATAAAATTATATTTATTGCTTACTCTGTTATATAGGATTTTCAGCTGCTTCCTAAAACCTGCGCAGATTTATTCTTTATTAAAATTTAATTATGTCAATGATCCAACTCTTCTGCGGCCGCACGACGACAACAAGCGCGATCATTATCTGAGGCAATGCAACTATAAATTGATGTAAATCCACCATTTACAGTTTTCATTTCTTTCATATCTAATACTGAAATTGTTTTTTTGTTTAATTGCAATTTTTTCATTTTGAAATAATGTTATGTTTAGCCTACTCTGTTTTAAGGATTTTCAGCTTGCTCCTAAAGTATTCTATAACTTATTGAGAAGATTATAATTATCCCAAAATGCTTTGCTGTATTGCGCTTTCTCAAATAAAGTCTGCTCTTGATGGTAGGTGAATTTTTCAGGATTGCGAATATTAAAATCATTCCAAAATGAATTGACTACAATTTGAAATGGGTGAATGCCATTATCCTTGTCTACTATGTTACCATAAATATTATTTTTCATTTCACTAACATAATAAAGTCCCTCAATTTTTTTAAAATCAGTCTCAATAATCTCTAATGTAGATTCTTTTTGAATATATTTTTTTTGCCAGCCTTGCAATTCTATCATTTTATCAAAACTGCTGTCGTATTTTTTAATTTCCCATTTCTCAATTATTTTTACAATTGCATAATCATCCTTATTTATGTACAATGTTCCTGAAAAATCACACAAAAAATTCCTCTGAGTATAACTATATTGATCCCGAAGTGTAGAAAAATGTATTACATAAACTTCCTTGTTATTATAAATTATGTCATCATCTTCTGTAAAAACAAATTTTTTAAATTTTTTCTCATCCAGATACTTGCCAAAAATTATAGGGTTACTGCGATAGACATAAAAAAAATCAGAATTCAAACTTTTCGGACTATATCCATTTTTTATATTCCAGCGTATCTCTTTTAACTGATGGTAACTTCGATTTATCTTGTCATAACCAAATTCATATTGCTTTGCAATAAAATCAAGGTCCAGCATAGTAGTGTCCCGAACTTTAACATTAATATTTGAAAGCAATTCTGAATTAAAATCTTTTAATGGGTAATTATTTTTTTTATTTATAATTGCTTTTTTTACAATACTGTAAGGATATTTTCTTCCTCGAATAATAACTTCGTTTAAGGCAATGCTTTTTTCCTTACTTTGTTTTTGATTACCTATGATCTGTATGCTATTATCACTCTTTTCAATACTGTTTTCAGCTTTATACAATTCATATTCAACACTTTCGACCAAAGTAGATTGATTTACTTTATTAAAATAAAAATAACCGTCATGAATTGAATTTAATCCTGCATAAACAAAAACCTCAGGAGAAAATAACCTGTTTAACTGTGGTTTTTCCATTCCCTCTTGTTTTGATGAAACAAACATATGAGGAATGTTTTTGCCTCTTAAATAATATTCAAAAGACTTATTATCTATTAAAGTGTTATTCCATTTTCCTCCTAAAAAAATCGAGTCGTATGCAGTCACGGCTGCTAAACTATACACCCTTTCCTTTAACGCTTTTTTTATATAAGTCCCCATAGGAACAAAATCTTTGAGAACAGGATTTGTTACAGAAGACATATTATTGACAAAATGTTGATTTGCCCCCCAGCAAATTATCTTTTCATCCTTATGATTTTTAATATACTCCAATAGATTATCCGCCATCTGTTTATCTCTTACATTGTCATCAGATGTTGTATTATAGGGACTTAAAATTTGTGTTTTTTTTGAATATGAATTTTCTCCCAATACCAGCAAACTCTTTATTATTTGCGCCCAATAAAAATTTGTTTCGGTTTTGGGCTTTTTGGCAATTGCTTTTAGTAAATTTTCAAGAGATGATTTATACTGGCTGTACGTGATATCATTTTCATCAAAAACAAAAGAGTAATTAATTGATTCAATCAGTAATTCTAAATCTCCCCTATCTAATTTAAGCTCTAATTGATTTTTGTTGCAATATTCAAACAAATCAATAAATAAGTTTTCATCTCCATATTTTCCTGTAATTTGATTATCAAAGCCAAACAATTTTATATTTAATTTGTTTGTATCATAAAATTGAACAAAACTTTGAAACTCTTTCCTATTGGACCAGACGGGAAATAATGAATTTTTAAAAGCCAATAACGTGTTGGTTCCTTTCTTAATTTCATTCTGAGCTTTCCAAACATCATAAACTCCAGATTCAAATGCGATGGTACTAAAACCGAGTTCCTGGTGCAAATATTGAATGATCTTAGTTTTCATCTCAAAAACATTTCCATCATAATGTGTTTTCTCTCCCAACATTAGCACCTGTACACCTTTTAATTCTTCCTTTAAAAAAGAAAAATCGTCATTTGAAGGATTTTCAGGTAAATTCAAAATTTTCGGATTGAAATTTTGCGTATTACCAACAAAATAAAAAATATTAAAAATTATTATTAAAAATATATTTCTCATTTTAGTTTCGTATTGCATTTTTCTGCTCTTCTCTTATTGAAGAATATTTGAATCTTGCTATTTGACTATAATAATATTCATATAATAAATCATATAAAACCCATTCATTCTTACGCTGTTTGGATTTAAAAAGCCTGTTGCAATGCATATGTATGTAACTAGCAAGAAAATTTTCTATAACTATAGATTTATCCAAAATATCAACTTTCATTTTTTTGAGTATTATAGCAAAATACACCTTACTTTCTTCTACGAATACTTTAATTAAAGCGTCTAGTTCTGGGTTTTCATCATTAAAAACAGCTTCAATTTTATATTTATTATCCCTGTATTTTTTACTTAATTGCTTTCTGATTTCTTTATCGATCCCAAATTCATTCCCAAAATTTATTTTTAACGATTCCAGTAAGTCTTTTTTTTGCCCCAAACTATAACCGCAGTTTTCTAAAAAAGCATCTATTGCTTTCATACCGTAAAGCCACCTGTTTTCCTGACTATCTTCTGCCAGAATTATTAATTTTAATATGAGCTGACTGTTGATAAAAAATAATGATTCAAATTCTTCAATAGTACTAAATCCATATCTTTCTAATTCTCTTTTATAGGTGTTAATAGTAATGTCAGATATCAACCTTTCATTTAAATAAGGCGCAACCAGGTCATAAAACTTTAAAATAATTTTGCTGCAGTTTTTTGTGTCACACAAATGAAATCGTACTCTTAAGTGAAAGCCATTTTCATCACTATATCGTATGTAAAACCATTTATCTATAATACCTTCCTCAATCAGGTTTTGTGTTAGTGGTAAAAGTTTAAAAATCAAAAACTTATCAGATGTCTCAGGTCCTAAATACAGGTTGTAATACAACCATTCACTTCCAACTATAAACGATCGTGTTGGCACATCTACACTATTTTTCATAACATTTCTTTATAGAATGAAAGGATAAATTCATTTTCTACAGCTTTTTCATTCTTTTTTATAAGCGCCTTATTTTCATTAAATAAATACTCTTTAATAATCAAAGATTCTTTGTTTTTAATTACAGACAAGAACATTTTACAACTTAATTCATTTTTAAAATCAACAAATAAATTATTGTCAAAATCAATTATCTGAACTCTGTCTGGAATACATTTAATTTTTCTGCATTTGTTCAGTTGTTCAATTGTTTTTAACTCCAAAAGTTCTTCTTTTTTAAATTTCCATGTTGCTAATGAAAAAATGATATTCTTATACATTACCCTCGGTAAATAAGGCTGATTTATTAAGATATCTCCCCAGTCAAATCCAAAATAAGATCTGGAATTTTGAGCTTGTATTTCAGTTAAAAAGCTATATATAGGCAATGGGTCTGCATTAAAATTATGGGCATTTGACAAAACTGGAATGACTTCTATGTTTTTCGTCTTCGACCTTAGTACAATATGTCCATTTCTTAAAGAAACCATAAGATCTGATATCGGTAATTGTCTTTCTCTTGGCAGCGCACTTTTAGCCAGATAAGGAATTTCATAATTCCTTAAATTAGATCTGGATAACACATTTCCAACTCTCGCTTGAGGCAGGTGCACTATTTCAGCAAAAATTGCATTATCAGAATTTTCTTTAACTAATATTTCTTCAATAAAACTGTATATATCTGCATCAACATGGCTAAACCTGCTTAATAAATTGGTTGCTGTTGTGCCTCCAAAATTTGATAAATAGATAAGTGGTTTGTTTTTATCCGTTTCAAAAATTTTAATAACAGACGAAAAAGTATTCGGAACTTCATCCCAACTTTCTTTAAAACCAACAAAATCTTCTTCTTTTAATTCGATTGATTTTTCTTTACTATCAAAACCTGCTACTATTTTATTCAATAAAAGTTTGCTTAATTTTGTACTAGAAACCTTTTTTACAGTGTTCGCTTTTTTTCTCGCCTCCGGAATTTTTATTGATATGTCATCTACCAGTTCTGAAATACTAAAGGCATCCGAATTTTCATGCTCTTCTCCAAATCCAATTCCTGTTTCAACATCTAATGCCAATGCTAAAGGAACCTCTTCATCTTCAAATCTTTTATGAAAGTTCTTTTTAAAATGGTTCAATTTCTTATTTTCTAAATTGGAAGATATTTTGTTTAATATCTTCAATCCTTCTTTAACATCTTCAATTATATTACAATCAAGACTGTTTTCTCTAAAAGTCACATTAAGATCTGTTTGAAAAAGATATTTTTTATTTACTTCAATATCTAAGGAAGAACCTATTGCTTCTATCTCACTATACAACAATAAGTTATCGCCTTTTTTATTAGTATCTAATACTTCCAGTTTGTCCTTAATTTGATTGAATTTACTTATAATTGTTTTTGATTTCACTTCTTTTCTCAATACTTCAAAATAATCTCTGCCGGTAACTGTGGGAGAAATCGAACTAATTAATATCTGACTATCAATTAATTCATGTACAAAGTCTATTGCAGCATCTAATGAAATTTCTGGTTCGATTATAAAAGAAACTAACTCATTAATTGTTATACCATTTTCTGATTTTTTAAGTATTTCATCAATAAAATCACTAGCATCAATAGACATTAAAAAATGTTTTCTATTGGTATCTACATATTGATATTCAACATATCTCATTTCATTTCCTATAGTATACAAACTAGTATTTGGAAAATATAAAAGCTCATTTCTGATTTCTTTATCTGATTCTAATTTTTGAGAAAGAGCACATAAATAATTCATATCTAAACGTGTAACTCTTTTATAGTCTACAGAATTATTTAAAACAATATTTGTTTCATTTTCAATTTTACCAACTGAACAGCCGCTAAATAATCCAAAAGGAGTACAGCGTGTACCCATTCTTAGCAAATATTTTAACAAAGAAAACACTAACTTTTCATCCACGTCCTGATGATCTCTTTGCAAATATTTGAGCATTTCCTGATGTAATTCTGGTGATGCTAAATAAATTGCCTCCGAGACTGATGGATTCATACATAATTCTCTTACCTTATTTACATTTAAATCGTTTACTTCATTAAAAGTTAGATAGGGAGTTCTCAATATGTATTTATCGAATGGTATGTAATTGATTTCTTTATTCACTTTTAACTTGAAATATTCTATTTTAATTAGTGATTGTTAGATCTGAATTTTGTTTTTTCTTTACGAATATGATTCTGAAAAGATATTATTTGAAAATCCGTATTAATGAAAATTTCCTATTATCAAAAAGTTTCATTTTCCTGAAGTCAAAACTATATATTGATGCAATGTTGTACAAACTATGTACTTCGGAATTCAGGAATTTCGATAGGGAATTCGGGAATTTCGTATCACAAAAAAAATAAAATACTAATAATCAAAATTTTACAAACAAATAAAAATACATATTTTAACAGCATAAATTCGTACATATCTCCCTATTTTTGTATTAAACCTATAGTTATGACTTTGTTAAAATTCATTAAAATCTCCCCACTATTACTATTTCCTATCTTTTTATCGGCTCAAGAATCAAAACAAGAACTTATGAAATTATCTTTTGATGAATTACATAAACTTTATTTTGATAATGAGAATAATATCAAAAAACAGATTTTATATAGGGATGTCTACATGGCGAAAGCTTACAAAGAAAATAATAAGATTAGAAAAGCTCGTGGTAATTATCTAACTGCCCTACTGTATTATAACTCTGACACCAATAAAGCAATTCAATATCTTGATAGCGTTATAAAATATTCCACAGGTACAAATGACAGATCTTTTCCTGTCGCTGCATACTGTGAAAAAGCTGACTTCCTTAAAATACAGTTTAAGTTTGAAGAAGCTATGCTCAATTATAAGCTAGCTGAAAAAATAGCACTTCAAACAAACCTAAATTATTATTATGTAGTAAGAGGTTACATTGCAGTCACTAAATCTGAAGATCTTGGAGATCATAAAGAAGCTCTGGATATATATAAAGAATGTTTTCGTTTTTACAGATCAAAAAATTACAGATCAAAAAAATATGCAAACAACTTTCAATATATCATTTTTGGAATGGCTAACTCTTATAGATCATTAAAAAATATTGATTCGACAACCTATTATAATAAATTAGGATTACGGGAAACAAAACTTACTAACAATATGGCTTTACATTATTCATTTGTTTTAAATGAAGGAGCAAATCAAGTTTTAAAAAAAAATTATAACGCAGCTCTTGATAGTATTTATAAAGCTTTGCCTAAAATGAAAGAGTACAAATATATGGGAGGAAATACTCTGGCTTGTTATTTTTATTTAGGAAAAGCTTACGATGGATTAGGACAAAAAGAAAATGCTGTAAAAAATTACCTGAAAGTTGATTCTACCTATTCTAAAACAAAGGAAATAACGACAGAATTTATGGATGCTTATCCTTATTTGATTCGTTATTATAAAAATATAGGAGACAAAGAAAATCAGCTTAAATATATTTCAAAAAATATGGCTATTGATAGTGTCCTGCAAAAGAAGTATAGAAATCTAAATACTTTTTTAAGAAATGAATACGATATTCCGCATTTAATATCAGAAAAAGAAAACATTATTAAATCTTTAAAAGAAGATAAAGTGAAATCGTTTTGGGGAAATGGCATACTAATTTTAGGGATAATTACAGTATCGACGTTTGGGTTTTATCAATTTCGACATAAAAAAAAATATCGTTCCCGATTTGAAAAAATAATGAAGGAAACTGCAGACAAAGATTTTCAGGAAAAAGAAAATGAAAGTACAAATAATAACAAAACTGCCATTTCTAAATCCAGTGATATTGGAATTAGCGAAGAATTGATCGAACAAATTTTAAAGAAATTAAATTCTTTTGAGAAAGAAAATGGCTTTTTGAAACCTAATATTACCGTACAATCGCTATCGAATGTTTTTGAAACCAATACTAAATATTTATCTAAAATAGTAAACAGTTACAGAAATAAATTTTTTATACAATACATAAATGACTTACGAATAGATTATGCGCTGGAAAATTTAAAAAAGGATTCTAAATTGCGAAAATATACAATTCAGGCACTTGCTGTAGAGTTTGGATTTAATAGTGCTGAGTCTTTTTCTTCTGCTTTTTATAAAAAATCAGGCATAAAACCTGCTTATTTCATCAAACAACTTGAAGATTCAATTAAAAATAAACAACTTTAAAACAAACATATACAATATTTTTTGTATCGAAATTCCTGAATTTCGACAAATTGAAATTATAATTATAATGTTTTTTAAAACCAACATTTATATTTGTCTAAATCCTTAAAATTAAAAACATGAAATTATTTAAATCTAAGAAAGAAATAAAAAAATTTGATCTGGAAAAAATGGAAGTCGCCAAATTTAAATCCCTGCATTTAATTAAAGGAGGAAGCGATCCAATTGACCCTAAGCATAAATCAACTGGAAATTGTGACAATCAATTAGAAAACTACTAATCTTACTTACTGTTCTTATTGCCGAATTTTAAGGCAATAAGAACAAATCAGCTATTTTAAGAATCACAACGCTTTTACATCATGATAATGAATCCTTTTTTATTCCTTAAGTTATTTCCAAAATAGTAATAAAATTATTTTTAGCATATTCTCCTTCTATTTTTTACAGCCTGCAAATAGTATTGAAGTTATACTATCGGCTACAAACAATAAGAAAGTTCCTCTTTTTCTGTATTATCAAAATCCGATAAGGTTTTAAACATTTTTCAATGTAATGAAGCTTGCTGAAAAAGAATAAGTAAAAACAAGAAATAATGTCAGATTATAAAATCAAATATTTTTCTGAATACGTCCTCAGAACCCCCATATTTCCATTATCTACTTATTTTAAGATAATTGAAAATTATTCTCCTGATAAGTCCGCAGCATTTTTTAAAAATCCTGTAGTAAAAGAAGCTATTACTCTTGCTTCGCCAGATTTAAAAAAACAATTGGATAAATGGCTCTTAGATGATTCTTCTTTATCTAACAAAAAAAAAGAAGCTCTGGAACTTACTTCTTTAAAATATATAGCAAGAATGTCTTCTCGATGTACACCATTTGGTTTATTTGCGGGATGCTCTGTAGGAAAACTGAATTCTGAAACTAATATTACGATAGCATCTCTTGATAAACATAAGCGATTTACACAATTTGATATGCAATATTGGGTTGCAATGCTCCAGGATATTGCAAAAAGTGACAAAGCCAGGTTTCATTTAAAATTTTTTCCTAACTCTTCAATTTATGAAATCGGTGATTTTTATCGATTTATTGAATACAAATATGTCAACACAAAACGTGAACATCAAATTTCTGCATTACGCAAATCTTATTTATTAGAAGAAATACTAAATCAGGCAAAATCAGGAATTACCATAAGTGAAATGATTTCTTTTTTAGCAGATAATGATTCTGAAAAAGAACAAGCAAAAGCCTATGTTTTTAAACTAATTGATTTTCAGTTTTTAATTAGTGAATTAGATGCTGTAGTAAGCGGAAATGATGAATGGAAAAGGATTATTGATACCTTTACTTCTATTCCTTTTTTTAATAAAGAAACAGAATTATTTAAAAATCTAAATATTAAACTTTCTAATTTAGATCTTACATTATCTCCTGCCGAAGAAAGCTACACAGAAATTAAGCAGGCAATAGAAGAAATTGGAACTGCTTATGATGAAAAGCATCTTTTCCAAACTGACCTAAGCATCACAACTTTAAAAAATAACTTAAATAAAAAGATTCCTCAAAAAGTGTTGAGGGCAATTCAATTTTTAAATGGTTATCAGAGAAATAAAAAAAATAAAAATCAGGAGAATTTTAAAAAAGCTTTCATTCAAAGATATGAATCTAAAGAACTGCCTTTAAGCATTGTATTGGATACTGAAACAGGAATTGGTTATTTGCAAAATCATGAGATGAATGACACTAACGAAATACTTGAAAATTTTTCTTTTAAGCCCAAACAAGTAAAAGAAAAAATTCAAACCTGGACTTCTGTCGATTTTATTTTGCAAAAAAAACTGCAGCATTGTATTCTTAAACAAGAAAAAAATATCGTATTATCTGAAAAAGATTTCCCTGATTTTGATTCTAACATTAAGAATGCTCCCGTAACTTTCTCTGCAACTATCGAACTTTTTAATGAAGATCAAATTGCCTTGACAGCAACTGGAAATGTAAGTGCGGCAAAATTATTAGGCCGTTTTTGCAATGGTAATAGGGAAATATATAATATCACAAAAGAAATTATTCAAAAAGAAGATGAATATCATCATGATAAAATCTTAGCTGAAATTGTACACATTCCGGAGGCACGAACTGGAAATATATTAAAAAGACCTGTTCTTCGAAAACATGAAATTAGCTATTTATGCAAACACGGTGTTGTTCAGGAAGATAATTTAGATTTAGGAGATTTATACCTATCTGTTAAATCAAATAGAATTATTTTGCGATCCAAAAAATACAATAAAGAAATAATTCCTTGTTTATCAAACGCACATAATTTTTCTTCAGTGAGTTCTCTTCCTATTTATCATTTTTTATGTGATCTTTGCTCACAGGATACCAAGCCCATTCATTCTTTTTATTGGGGCGTTTTGGAGTTACAATATGATTTTTTCCCGAGAGTTCTGTATAATGACGTTATACTTTCAAAAGCAAAATGGAAAATTAAGAATAGCGAAATAAGATCTTTTTACACTATGAATCAAAATCATAAAACAGAAGAATTTTTAAAATGGAGATTAGAAAGAAATATTCCACGATTTGCAAATTGGATTGATTCTGACAATACTTTATTATTTGATTTTGAATCGTCAATTTGTATCGAATTATTCCTAAAATCGCTTAAACAAGAAGAAGAATTTTTTCTTGAAGAATTTTTATTTACAGAAAAATCAGTTGTAGAAAACAGTTCTGGAGATCATTTTTCGAACCAGATTATATTATCCTATTACAAAGAAAAAATATAAAAATGCAAAGAGATTTTTGTTTGGGCAGCGAATGGCTGTATTATAAAATTTATACAGGTGTAAAAACAGCTGATTATATTTTACTAGAAAAATTACAGCCCATTATTTCAAATCTTGAAAGTAAAAAAATCATTCAAAAATGGTTTTTCATTCGATATAAAGATCCAGAAGAACATATTCGTATTCGGTTTTTAGTAAAAAACCAAAAAAAACTGTCCTCAGTTATTCAAGCTTTCTATCCAATTTTTGAAGAACTTTTAGAGCAAAATTTAGTTTGGAATATACAAACCGACACGTATAAAAGAGAAATAGAACGATATGGCAAAACTACGATGATTGATTCTGAATTCTTTTTTTGGAAAGACAGTAAAATGGCTTTGCAATATATTAAAGCTATACCAAGTTTTAAGACAAAAGAGACACCATTATTATTTAGTTTTTATGCTATTGATTCCTTTTTAAATTCGTTTCAACTATCGATTCAAGAAAAATTATCTTTGATGGATGATTTGCAAAATTCTTTTAAAATAGAATTTGAAACCGACAAGCAACAAAAAAAGGAAATGTCTAAAAGTTATGCTTCATTATATCCGCAAATGAATACTCTTTTGACTGCAGCTTCAAAAAACAATTTTACAGAAATAACGAAGATTGTAAATCAAAAATCAAGACAAACAGCAAAAAAAGCTTTAGAAATTAAAATTAAAAACGAAATTCCTTTAAAATCTCTTTTAGCTAGTCACATACATATGATGACTAACAGGCAGTATACTTCTAAACAAAGAATGTATGAGTTAATCATTTATGATTATTTATTTAAATATTATAAAGCAAAAAGTTTTAGTACTTCTTCTGTTTTACTATAGTCTAAGGAAATTTTCAAATGGCTTGGCATAGATTTACTTGTTTTATAGTTCAAAGCCGAATTACTTCTTTTTTTATTATACCAAATTTAGATGTTTATTGAAATTTCAAGTTCCATCTATTCTCTAGAAATCCCTTTCATAACATAATTAGACAGCTTTCTCTTTAAAATTAAGATTTAGTTCTTAACTAGAAATCCATCCTGAGCTAGCAAATTCAGTTTTTGTTTTTATTGAGTTTTAACAGGTAAAAACGCAAAAACATGTTAAATGAAGCGATTAAGTCTCGCACCCTTTTTTAGTATCAGGATAATTTAATAACTTGAAGGTTAAATCTCTTATTATGAAAATATCAGAAACGGCATTTGCAATTATCATACTAATTTTTGTTTCCTGCACCGGCGGAAAAGAAAGTCAACTGGAAGTCAGAGAAAAAAAGCTTATGCTCAAGGAAAAAGAGTTTTCAGCAAAAGAAGAAGATTACAAGAATCTGCTGAAACTTCGCGACAGTCTGCAGCAGGCTGTTTTAATGAAAGAGAAAAAAAAGGATTCTATTGTGAGATTCTGGCCTGACAGCCTCGTCGGAAGCTGGAATAGCAGGCTGGTGTGCCGTGAATCTGCATGCGGCACTTACGTTATAGGTGACCAAAGGACTGAAAAATGGATTTTTTTCAATGACAGCATCGGCCCTATAATTAAAGTTATGGATAATAATAAACTCAAACGCACCTTTAGAGCTGAATACCAAGATGGGCAGGCCCGACTAAATATATATCTGCCGGACAGCACTGTTGCGGGGAATAATAAGACCACTGCCCTATTAGATAATTTCGGCAGAAAAGTGATTAAAGGCGTGCAGTCGCTCTCCGGAGAGGACGGGTGTCTTGTAAAATTCTCAGTTGAGCTTTCCCCTTCCCAAAAAAAATAATTTATGTTATTAAGTATACATCATATCACCTTTCCTATTGAAGATCCTCTATTGAAATTTCTTTTAGAGCTGATCATTATTCTATGCATCCCGCTTCTGCTCAACAAGATCAAAGTACCGCATCTTTTAGGGCTTTTAATTGCAGGGGCTGTAGTAGGGCCTAATGGCTTCCATATTCTCTCCAGAGACAGCAGTGTGGTGGTTACCGGCACAACAGGACTTTTATATATCATGTTCCTTGCAGGACTGGAGATTAACATGGGAGATTTTAAAAAGAATAAATGGAAAAGTATCACTTTTTCCATCTATACTTTTGCCGTGCCGTTTCTACTGGGGCTGGTTGGAGGCTATTACATACTGGGTTTTAATATCCTTACCTGCGTTCTTTTTGCCAGCCTGTTCTCCTCCCATACGCTGATTGTGTATCCGATGGTCAGCTCACTTGGTATTACCCGAAATCTGGCTGTAAATATCACCGTTGGAGGAACAATGATAACCGATGTTCTTTCTTTAGTAGTTCTGGCTGTGGTAGTCGGCATGTCACAAGGAGAAGTGGGATCATCTTTTTGGATCAAACTCTCTATATCGATGGTGCTTTTTGGTGTTATTGTATTAATGCTGTTTCCAATTATAGGCCGCTGGTTTTTTAAGAATGTTCAGGATAAAATATCACAATATATCTTTGTTCTCGTTATGATCTATATGGCCGCGCTTCTGGCTGAATTGGCGGGTATTGAAGCCATTATCGGCGCCTTTTTTGCGGGATTGGCACTCAACAGACTTATACCCCACACCTCTTCTTTGATGAACCGGGTGGAATTTGTCGGCAATGCTATATTTATTCCGTTCTTTCTTATCAGCGTGGGAATGCTTATTGACTTTAATGCCTTCTTCAAAAGCTGGGAAACGCTAGGCGTGGCCGTAATAATGCTTATAGCCTCAATTGGCGGGAAATACCTTGCCGCCGTTGCAACGCAGAAAACTTTTCGTTTTACAGATGATGAAGGAAAATTGATATTTGGACTGAGCGCCGCATCTGCAGCCGCTACATTGGCCTCCGTAATGGTTGGTTATAACATTATACTCTCCGAAAATGAAGCAGGAGAACCTATAAGATTATTAAATGAACATGTGTTGAACGGAAGCATACTTCTTATCCTTATCTCCTGCACCATATCTTCTTTTGTTTCAATGGCATCCGCCCAGCGAATAGCCGAAAAAGAAAAAGAAAGTACCGTGTCAGGCGAAAGCGAAGAAAAAGATAAAATCCTGCTAGCTCTTAACCATGAAAGCACCGTTGAGAAAATGGTAAATCTTGGACTGCTGATAAAGACCAAGTCCCATCATATCAACATATATGCCCTGAACGTCATCAGTGAAAGTAAAAATGAATCATCAGCCAAAAATGCTGAAATCCTTTTAGATAAAACTGTAAAAATGGGTGCGGCATCCGATACAAATATCATTCCCATAACAAGACATGATCACGATGTGGTCTCGGGAATCAATAATGTGATTAAGGAACAGCAGATTTCCGATCTGGTAGTGGGTCTTGAAAACGACAAGGGATTTTCTGCATCTTTTATCTACAATTTATACAAAGGCTATCTTCAGAATAAACAGAGCAATGTTTTGATTTACCACGCAGCGCAGCCTATCGCAACAGTCAAAAGCTATACGGTGCTCATACCTGCAAATGCAGAAAAGGAACCCGGATTTTTTCATTCCCTGCTAAGGGTCTGGAACATCAGTAAAAATTCGGGTGCTCAAATGCTATTTTATTCCAATGATAATACAGCCAAAATTCTAAAAAGAATCTGCGACAAAGACAATATTGAAGCCAAATTCAATCTAATTACTTCATGGCAGCAGGCCCAGACTGCTGCTGAAGACATAAATGAAAATGAAGGTCTGATTATCCTGATGGCTGACAAAGGCATGAAATCCTACTTTGAGCAGATGAGAGAAGTTCCTGAATTCCTGAACAGAAATATGAGAAATAATAATTACATCTTAATTTATCCTTACAGAACATTAAATGAAACAGCACTAGAGAAACGCTCTGTGACTAATCATGATGACTTTACTGAAATTGGGAAAATGATTTCTAAAGTTTTCAAATAACTGTTATCCTATAAAAAAAGACCCGTAGAAATGTTTCTGCAGGTCTTTTTTCTTAGTTAATTACATCGATGAAATCAGGAATTCGCTTCTTCGGTTTTTTAAATGCTCTTCTTCAGAACATTTTACCCCGTCTTTGCATCTGTTAAGGAGTTTGCTTTCGCCGTATCCTTTTCCTTTTAGACGGTCGGCTGTGATTCCTTTTTCTACGAGCCAGGCTGCGATTGATTTTGCTCTTTTATCGGATAAAACCAGATTCGATTTTGCCGAAGATCGGCTGTCAGTGTGAGAGCGGATATCTAATTTCATTTTTGGATATTCCTGCATTACGGCCAGAATCTTTTCCAACTCGGCCGCAGCGGCATCCGTTATGGCCCATTTTCCTAAATCAAAATAAATCATAGAAATGTTCAGCGTTTTTGCTAAATCAGTTCCTACTTTGATCGTTTTTATTTGAGGAATTTCTACTACAGGGATTTTTTCTCTTTCTAATGTAAAATCTAATTTGCTATCCAGTCCTGTTGAAATTGCAATGGCACTTTCTTTTGCAGGATACATTTTTCTTTCGACTTTAACTGTATATTTTTTGCTGCAGTTTACTTTAAAATTATAAACTCCGTCTGCTCCGGTTGTTACTTCTTCCAACAATTGATTATTTTCATCAAACAGGGTAATTTTGGCTCCTTCGATAACTTCGTTTGCTTTACTGTCGAAAATAGTTCCGGTTAAGGTTCTTTCGCAAACCAGCTTCTTTGTTTCGGTAAATTTATAAATATCATCATTCCCTACTCCGCCTTTTTTATTTGAAGAAAAATACCCTTTTCTGGTATTACTGTCGATAATATAAGCGAAATCATCAAATTTAGTATTGATGGGTTCTCCGATATTCTGAACCTGATCGAATGTTCCGTTTTCAAGAATTTTGGAAACAAAAATATCTAGTCCTCCAAGTCCCGGGCGTCCATCGGTGGCAAAATACAATTCGTTATCTCCTGAAATAAACGGGAAAGTTTCTCTTCCTTCGGTGTTAATTGCAGCTCCCAGGTTTTCAGGTTTTCCAAATGTTTCGTCTGCATTTATGGTTACAGAATACAAATCAGACTGCCCTTTGGTTCCGGGCATATCTGAAGCAAAATACAACTTTTTTTCGTCTAAACTTAAGGCCGGATGAGCTGTACTGTATTTATCACTGTTAAATGGCAATTCGGTAATATTAGTCCATTTTCCGTCAACCAGACTGGCTTTGTACAATTTTAATAAGGTGATGTTTTTATCGTCTTTACCGCGTTTTCCATCCAGAAAATTATTACGGGTAAAATACATCGTTTTACCATCTTTTGTAAATACAGGAGTCGATTCATTGAATTTAGAATTGATCTCTTTATTCAGCAAAGAAGGATTGTATGCGTTTCCATCTGGTTTAATAGCTGCTATGTACAAGTTTGTAAACGATTTATTGGTCCATTTAAATGTTTTTCCTTCTTTCTTTCCAATTTTTCGGGCTGAACTAAAAACTAAATTGTTATTTAAAAATGTACTTCCAAAATCAGATTGTTCTGAATTAACATTCGCAATAGAAACTTCATATCTGCCTGAATTCAATTTGATTTGTTCAAGGTAATTTTTATTGTTCTCGAACAAAATTCCTCTGCTGTCAGTATTTGTTTTTTTATTGAATTCATCCAGCATTTTATCTGCTTTAGCATAATCTCCAATCGATTTAAGGGATTGTGAATAACGATAGCAATATTCCGGGTCCTGCTTTGCATTGAGTGCAAAAAGTTTATCGTACCAGCCGGCAGCTTTTGGCAGATCGGCGTTGAAATAGTAAGCGTTTCCTAATCTCTGAAACATTTTTTCATCTTCGTATCCTTTCGCTGCAAGCTTTTCGTATATCGTTATAGCATCTGCGTAAGCATAATTATTATATTCTTTTTCTGCCTGAAGCAAAAGTGCTTTTTGTGCCGATGCGCTAAAAAAGAGCAGTGACAAAAAAAGGGTAAATAGTATTTTCTTAAATTTCATAATTAGAAAAATCTTGGTGATGTAATGCGGCTGTAACCTTTCATAAATTCATAACGCAGGAAGATTTCATGCGATCCTGAATTGTAGTTGTTCAGCTTTGTTGTTTCGCGGTCGTATGCGTAACCTATGTACATGCTTTTGTTAATCTGAAATCCGGCCATTGCACTCAAAGCGGCACTCCATCTATAAGATACTCCGGCTGTAAATTTGTCGTTGAACATAAAGTTTGCCGAAACGTCAAGCTGAAGCGGTGATCCTTCGACCATTTTTGCCAAAGCAGCGGGTTTGAATCTGATCATTTCGTAACGATCTAAATTGAAGACATAACCGGCAATTAAATAGTAGTTGATTTTTTCTTTGAAAATTGCCGTATCATTATCGTCATAACGGCTGGTTTCGATAAAATTAGGAACTGATAAACCCAGATATCCTTTGTCTGAATGCCAGTAAACCCCTGCTCCTACATTTGGTGAAAACTTATTTTTAAAATCTGAAAACTGGGGATCGCCCTGATGTTCGAATGTAAGTTTATTTGGATCCAGATTAAAAATATTGGCAGATCCTTTTATACCAAAGGAAAGTTTTGCTGTCGCAGATGTCTGAATGGAATATGATAGGTCTACTGAAAAATTATTCTCTGTCGTAGGTCCGATTTTGTCATTTACCAGCGAAAAACCCAATCCTAAATTACTGTTATTAATAGGTGTGTTTACTGATAATGTACTCGTTTCGGGCGCACCATCAAGCCCAACCCATTGTGTACGATACAATCCGAAAATACTCATCACTCCTCTGGAACCGGCATAAGCAGGATTTATATTTATGGTATTGTGCATATATTGTGTAAACTGTGCATCCTGCTGCGCGAATCCCGCTGCAGAACAAAACAATAAAACTAAAGCTAATTTTTTCATTTATTTATTTTTAAAATAATGGCCCAACCTGTTGTCAGGCCATTTTATTAATACGGAAATATTATTTTGTCAGATATAGGTATCCTGCTTCCTGTTTAGGCTTTGAGGCATTATCTTTATATCTCACGATGTAATAATAGGTTCCTTCCGGTAATCCGTTTGATTCTTTTACTGTTGTTCTTCCTTCTGAGTAGCCTTTAAATACAACATCATTGTTGTTGTAATGGTCTCTTTCGAATACTAAAACTCCCCAGCGGTTAAAAATCTGAACGGTGTTGTCAGGATAACATTCGATTCCTCTAATGTAAAATCTCTCGTTTTTATCGTCTCCGTTTAAAGAAACTGCGTTGTAGATTTTTAAGTTACATCCGTTTAATTCTATTACTGTCGGATTATTTCCTCCTTCGTTTTTAGAATCTGATTTATCCAGTACGATTATACCGCTTTGTGTAATTCCTGAAACTGTTCCCTGATTACTTACTGATCCTGAATTAATATCTGTTTGTGTTAATGTGTAAGTTCCTGTAAATGTTGTGCTGTCGCTTTGTCCAACAGCTAAAGTTATAGGTCCTCCGTTCATAACAACTCCCGGAATAAGATCAGAAATTAAGATATTCTCTAAAGGAACATTCCCTGTATTTTTAATTATGAAAGTGTAGGTTAAGGTTTCTCCTGCTTCAACATTTCCGTTTCCGTTTTCGTCATTCAGTTTCACATCCATAATTAATGTGATTGCCGGTACTTCAACAAAAATCTGAACTGTTGCTGTGCTACAATTGTTTCCGTTTGCTTTTTCACAAATCTGGTACGTTAGTGTATGATTTCCTGGTGCTGTTCCAGGTGCTACATCAATCGTTCCGTCTTCGTTTAGTGTAATTCCGTCAGGGAAATTTACTCCTGTTAAAACTACATCGGCAGGATTTACGGGAACTCCGTTTAATTTGTCGTTATCTAAAACGTTGATCACTTCTAATGAACCGTTTAGTCCATCGGCAAGAGCTATATCATCGTCATTTCCAGCTTCGATTCCAAACTGAGGTCTTGCGCTGCAGCCAGAAGAAGCATCAGGATAATTTACAGTTACCGATTGTGTCGGGTTTATTGTAAATTCCATTGTAACGGCAGGTCTTGTCAATTCAAATCCGTCATTTCCTTCTGTCCATTGTCCGTTTGATAAAACCCATCCCGGCCAGTCCGTTGGTTTATTATCTGTACCTAAAACTGTACCCGGCCATAATACATCTCCTGATAAAGGCATGTTGTTTTGAGTTGCTACAGTACGTCCTGAGCTGTCAATCCAATTAATGGTTAATAAACCTGTTGGTGTAAAGTTATCTGCGGTAACATTGTATGCAACATAAGCAGCGTTGTCTAAACAATAACTGCCTGCTGTAATAGTCATCGCAGGTGCTGTAACTGTAACCGAAACTGTTGCAGAAGTACAATTACCTGAATTCGCTTTTTCGCAGATTTCATATGTTAATGTGTAAGTTCCTGCAGGTGCATTTGGAGCGAGCTCCAGCATTCCGTCCGGTCTTAACGTCAAAATATTATCAGGATCCGGAGTTGTAACATTCAAATTGATATCTGAAAGCTGTAACGGATCGTTGTCTAAAGTATCGTTGTCCAAAACATTCACAACCTCAACTACTTTATTAATTCCTACAACTGAACCAATTTCGTCTTTAACAGCAATTAATAGTGCTTTTTCAACCGGAATTGTTATTACGGCAGGCGTTGCGTCAACAGCTCCATTGTTATCTGTTGCTGTAAAAGTAAATGAATCATTTCCTGAGAATGCGCCGCTTGGATCATACGTAAGCATTGCAGCCTGTGCAGGTGTCAATACCTGATTTACCGTAATAGGTGTGCCTGATAGGGCTAAAACTCCATTTGACGGCAATGTTAAGATGATGTAATTCACAATTGTTCCATCAGAATCTGCTGCAGTTAAAGCATTGATTGCTGTTGCACCAGCTCTTGATTTAATGTTCGAATTAGTATCATCAATTGCTACAGGAGCGTTATTTCCAACTGGAATTGTAACAACTGCAGTATTTGAAACGGCTCCAAGATTATCTTCTGCACTAAAAGTGAATGTGTCTAAACCTGTAAATGTTCCGCTTGGCGCATATGTAAGCATCGCAGCCTGTGCAGGTGTCACTACCTGATTTACTGTGATTGGCGTACCTGATAAAGCTAAAACTCCATTTGCAGGTAAAGTAAGAACGGTATAACCAGTAATTGTTCCGTCGACATCTGTTGCAGAAAGTGCATTGATTACCGTTGCTCCCGCGGTTGATGGGATATTTGCATTTGTATCACTGTTTGCAACCGGTGCATCGTTTACAGGAGTTACGGTGATGGTAACAGTTACTGTGTTTCCGTCAATTGTGCCGTCGTTTACTTTGTAAGTAAAACTGTCTGATGTTGTTTCGCTTCCGTCATGTGTGTAATCAAATGATCCGTCTGCGTTTAGGGTTAACGATCCGTGTGATGGATTAGCAACTAAAACAGCTGTAATTGCATCGCCTTCGGCATCACTGTCGTTTGATAAAACTCCGTCTGCTGTATTCACGTTTATGGTTCCGCCTTCGGCAACGGTATAATTGTCTGCCAAAGCAACCGGAGCATCGTTTACAGGAGTTACGGTGATGGTAACGGCTACTGTGTTTCCGTCAATTGTGCCGTCGTTTACTTTGTAAGTGAAACTGTCGGTTGTGGTTTCGCTTCCGTCATGTGTGTAATCAAATGATCCGTCTGCGTTTAAAGTTAACGTTCCATGTGATGGATTGGCAACTAAAATGGCTGTAATTGCATCGCCTTCGGCATCACTGTCGTTTGATAAAACTCCGTCTGCTGTATTCACGTTTATCGTTCCGCCTTCGGCAACGGTATAATTGTCTGCCAAAGCAACCGGAGCATCATTTACAGGAGTTACAGTGATGGTAACAGCTACTGTATTTCCATCAACTGTGCCGTCGTTTACTTTATAGGTAAAACTGTCGGTTGTGGTTTCACTTCCGTCGTGTGTGTAATCAAATGATCCGTCTGCGTTTAAAGTTAACGTTCCATGTGATGGATTGGCAACTAAAATGGCTGTAATTGCATCGCCTTCGGCATCACTGTCGTTTGATAAAACTCCGTCTGCTGTATTCACGTTTATCGTTCCGCCTTCAGCAACGGTATAATTGTCTGCCAAAGCAACCGGAGCATCATTTACAGGAGTTACAGTGATGGTAACAGCTACTGTATTTCCGTCAATTGTGCCGTCGTTTACTTTATAGGTAAAACTGTCGGTTGTGGTTTCACTTCCGTCGTGTGTGTAATCAAATGATCCGTCTGCGTTTAAAGTTAACGTTCCATGTGATGGATTGGCAACTAAAATGGCTGTAATTGCATCGCCTTCGGCATCACTGTCGTTTGATAAAACTCCGTCTGCTGTATTCACGTTTATCGTTCCGCCTTCGGCAACGGTATAATTGTCTGCCAAAGCAACCGGAGCATCATTTACAGGAGTTACAGTGATGGTAACAGCTACTGTATTTCCATCAATTGTGCCGTCGTTTACTTTATAGGTAAAACTGTCGGTTGTGGTTTCACTTCCGTCGTGTGTGTAATCAAATGATCCGTCTGCGTTTAAAGTTAACGTTCCATGTGATGGATTGGCAACTAAAATGGCTGTAATTGCATCGCCTTCGGCATCACTGTCGTTTGATAAAACTCCGTCTGCTGTATTCACGTTTATCGTTCCGCCTTCGGCAACGGTATAATTGTCTGCCAAAGCAACCGGAGCATCATTTACAGGAGTAACGGTGATGGTAACAGCTATTGTATTTCCGTCAACTGTGCCGTCGTTTACTTTATAGGTAAAACTGTCTGATGTGGTCTCACTTCCGTCGTGTGTGTAATCAAATGATCCGTCTGCGTTTAAAGTTAACGATCCGTGTGATGGATTGGCAACTAAAACAGCAGTTATAGCATCGCCTTCAGCATCACTGTCATTTGATAAAACTCCGTCTGCTGTATTCACGTTTATCGTTCCGCCTTCGGCAACGGTATAATTGTCTGCCAAGGCAATCGGTGCATCGTTTACAGGAGTTACGGTGATGGTAACGGCTACTGTGTTTCCGTCAATTGTGCCGTCGTTTACTTTATAGGTAAAACTGTCCGTTGTGGTTTCGCTTCCATCGTGTGTGTAATCAAATGATCCGTCTGCGTTTAAAGTTAACGATCCGTGTGATGGATTGGTAACTAAAATGGCTGTAATTGCATCGCCTTCAGCATCACTGTCGTTTGATAAAACACCGTCGGCTGTGTTCACGTTTATGGTTCCGCCTTCGGCAACTGTGTAATTGTCTGCCAAGGCAATCGGAGCATCGTTTACAGGAGTTACGGTGATGGTAACAGCTACTGTGTTTCCGTCAATTGTGCCGTCGTTTACTTTATAGGTAAAACTGTCGGTTGTGGTTTCGCTTCCGTCGTGTGTGTAATCAAATGATCCGTCTGCGTTTAAAGTTAACGATCCGTGTGATGGATTGGTAACTAAAATGGCTGTAATTGCATCGCCTTCAGCATCACTGTCGTTTGATAAAACTCCGTCTGCTGTATTCACGTTTATGGTTCCGCCTTCGGCAACGGTATAATTGTCTGCCAAAGCAACCGGAGCATCGTTTACAGGAGTTACGGTGATGGTAACGGCTACTGTGTTTCCGTCAATTGTGCCGTCGTTTACTTTGTAAGTGAAACTGTCGGTTGTGGTTTCGCTTCCGTCATGTGTGTAATCAAATGATCCGTCTGCGTTTAAAGTTAACGTTCCATGTGATGGATTGGCAACTAAAATGGCTGTAATTGCATCGCCTTCGGCATCACTGTCGTTTGATAAAACTCCGTCTGCTGTATTCACGTTTATCGTTCCGCCTTCGGCAACGGTATAATTGTCTGCCAAAGCAACCGGAGCATCATTTACAGGAGTTACAGTGATGGTAACAGCTACTGTATTTCCATCAACTGTGCCGTCGTTTACTTTATAGGTAAAACTGTCGGTTGTGGTTTCACTTCCGTCGTGTGTGTAATCAAATGATCCGTCTGCGTTTAAAGTTAACGTTCCATGTGATGGATTGGCAACTAAAATGGCTGTAATTGCATCGCCTTCGGCATCACTGTCGTTTGATAAAACTCCGTCTGCTGTATTCACGTTTATCGTTCCGCCTTCAGCAACGGTATAATTGTCTGCCAAAGCAACCGGAGCATCATTTACAGGAGTTACAGTGATGGTAACAGCTACTGTATTTCCGTCAATTGTGCCGTCGTTTACTTTATAGGTAAAACTGTCGGTTGTGGTTTCACTTCCGTCGTGTGTGTAATCAAATGATCCGTCTGCGTTTAAAGTTAACGTTCCATGTGATGGATTGGCAACTAAAATGGCTGTAATTGCATCGCCTTCGGCATCACTGTCGTTTGATAAAACTCCGTCTGCTGTATTCACGTTTATCGTTCCGCCTTCGGCAACGGTATAATTGTCTGCCAAAGCAACCGGAGCATCATTTACAGGAGTTACAGTGATGGTAACAGCTACTGTATTTCCATCAATTGTGCCGTCGTTTACTTTATAGGTAAAACTGTCGGTTGTGGTTTCACTTCCGTCGTGTGTGTAATCAAATGATCCGTCTGCGTTTAAAGTTAACGTTCCATGTGATGGATTGGCAACTAAAATGGCTGTAATTGCATCGCCTTCGGCATCACTGTCGTTTGATAAAACTCCGTCTGCTGTATTCACGTTTATCGTTCCGCCTTCGGCAACGGTATAATTGTCTGCCAAAGCAACCGGAGCATCATTTACAGGAGTAACGGTGATGGTAACAGCTATTGTATTTCCGTCAACTGTGCCGTCGTTTACTTTATAGGTAAAACTGTCTGATGTGGTCTCACTTCCGTCGTGTGTGTAATCAAATGATCCGTCTGCGTTTAAAGTTAACGATCCGTGTGATGGATTGGCAACTAAAACAGCAGTTATAGCATCGCCTTCAGCATCACTGTCATTTGATAAAACTCCGTCTGCTGTATTCACGTTTATCGTTCCGCCTTCGGCAACGGTATAATTGTCTGCCAAGGCAATCGGTGCATCGTTTACAGGAGTTACGGTGATGGTAACGGCTACTGTGTTTCCGTCAATTGTGCCGTCGTTTACTTTATAGGTAAAACTGTCCGTTGTGGTTTCGCTTCCATCGTGTGTGTAATCAAATGATCCGTCTGCGTTTAAAGTTAACGATCCGTGTGATGGATTGGTAACTAAAATGGCTGTAATTGCATCGCCTTCAGCATCACTGTCGTTTGATAAAACACCGTCGGCTGTGTTCACGTTTATGGTTCCGCCTTCGGCAACTGTGTAATTGTCTGCCAAGGCAATCGGAGCATCGTTTACAGGAGTTACGGTGATGGTAACAGCTACTGTGTTTCCGTCAATTGTGCCGTCGTTTACTTTATAGGTAAAACTGTCGGTTGTGGTTTCGCTTCCGTCGTGTGTGTAATCAAATGATCCGTCTGCGTTTAAAGTTAACGATCCGTGTGATGGATTGGTAACTAAAATGGCTGTAATTGCATCGCCTTCAGCATCACTGTCGTTTGATAAAACACCGTCGGCTGTGTTCACGTTTATGGTTCCGCCTTCGGCGACAGTGTAATTGTCTGCCAAGGCAACCGGGGCATCGTTTACAGCTGTAACTGTTATTAATAAATCAGCGGTTGCTGTTAAATGACCATCACTAATAACGTATGGAATGGTGATTGGTGTCGTTGAATTAAAATCAGCATCAGGAATAAAAGTAATTATTCCAGACGTGATATCTATCTTTCCATGAGAAACTGTAATTGTCTGATCTGAACCTGTCAATAATGTTCCATTAATTGATACCAGACTTAGAGTATCTCCCTCCGGATCACTGTCTCCACTTAATGGATTTACTGTAATTGAGTTATCTTCTGCAACTGTATACGTATTATTTACAGCTATTGGTGCATCGTTTACAGGAGTTACGGTGATGGTAACAGTTACTGTATTTCCGTTTACTGTACCGTCGTTTGCGTGATAAGTAAAACTGTCGGTTGTGGTTTCACTTCCGTCATGTGTGTAATCAAATGAGCCGTCCGCGTTTAAAGTTAACGATCCGTGTGAGGGATTAGCAACTAAAACAGCAGTTATAGCATCGCCTTCGGCATCACTGTCGTTTGATAAAACTCCGTCGGCTGTATTCACGTTTATGGTTCCGCCTTCGGCAACGGTGTAATTGTCGGCTAATGCAACCGGGGCATCGTTTACAGGAGTTACGGTGATGGTAACGGCTACTGTGTTTCCGTCAATTGTGCCGTCGTTTACTTTATAGGTAAAACTGTCTGATGTGGTTTCGCTTCCGTCATGTGTGTAATCAAATGATCCGTCTGCGTTTAAAGTTAACGATCCGTGTGATGGATTGGTAACTAAAACAGCAGTTATAGCATCGCCTTCGGCATCACTGTCGTTTGATAAAACTCCGTCGGCTGTGTTCACGTTTATGGTTCCGCCTTCGGCGACAGTGTAATTGTCTGCCAAGGCAACCGGGGCATCGTTTACAGGAGTTACGGTGATGGTAACGGCTACTGTGTTTCCGTCAATTGTCCCGTCGTTTACTTTGTAAGTGAAACTATCTGATGTGGTTTCGCTTCCGTCATGTGTGTAATCAAATGATCCGTCTGCGTTTAAGGTTAACGATCCATGTGATGGATTGGCAACTAAAATGGCTGTAATTGCATCGCCTTCAGCATCACTGTCGTTTGATAAAACACCGTCGGCTGTGTTCACGTTTATTGTGCCTCCTTCGGCAACTGTGTAATTATCGGCCAAAGCAACAGGAGCATCGTTTACAGCTGTAACAGTAATACGTTGTTCTGCATTGGCAGTTCCTCCAAATCCGTCTTCAATTGAATATGGAATAACAACTGCTGTCGCAGAATTAAAGTCTGCATCCGGAATAAAAGTAATTACTCCCAAAGCTGTAATATCTACTGTACCATTATCAACCGTAATTGTCTGAGCGAAACCTGTTAAGGCAGTTCCGTTAATTGACGTTATTGTTAAAGTATCTCCATCAGCATCAGTATCTCCGTTTAACGGATTTAATGTTAACGTGTTATCTTCCTGAACTGTGTAGATATCATTTACAGCAACCGGATTTCTGTTCACTACTCTCAAACGTGCGGCTGCAGAATTTGGCTGCGCACAGGCATTTGAAGTACTGGTTACATCCAGTCTATATTGATAATTGTTAAATGAGCGAGGAATATTTGTTAGTGTCAGCGAATTGGTATCGGCATTTGAAAACGTCGGGTTTGTACCTCCGTCAGTAACCGTAGTCCAGTTTGCTCCGCCATCTATACTTTGTTTCCAGACATATACTAAATGTGTTCCTGTAACCACACCGCTAAAAGTGGCATTACCGCCTAAATTAGTATCGGCATTAACCGGGCTGGTCGTAATTTGAACTATGTTTGAAACTAAATAATTAGGTTTAGAAGTTCCGTTTGTATTCACCGGTGCTGTGTATGAAGCGGCAACTACAGTACCATTTGGATGTGTAGGAGGAGGATTTCCTGTACCGTAAAATCCATTGTTATCCGGATCTGCATTTGTAGTTCCATAAGCTTCAATCGCATCAGGACAGCCGTCATTATCTGAATCCAGATCAAACTGGTTGATGATTCCGTCTAAATCCTCGTCATATCGGTCATCGATACCATCTTTATTATTATCAACAAAACCAGGTGCATCTTTATCGATAAAATTGAATTTTTTATCATTATCATGATCTCCAAAAGGATCCGGTAATCCGGCTGGAATTTCTACTGAATCTAAAATTCCATCGTTATCATCATCTAAATCACATTCGATATCCAGTCCGTCTTCATCGTCAATTCCCATATAGTTTGGATTTTCTACCGGGATATACAATGAAACACTTCCACCGATTAATCCGTCTTCTGATCCGTTACGTTCTCCGTTTAAATGTACTCCTCCAACACCTCCGTTGGCATTTAAAGTAACATTAGGAGGTAATGCGGCAAGCGAGTAAAGCAAAGCACCGCCTCCGCCCCCTCCTCCGGGACCGTGAATTGTATTGGTATTTAAATCTTGTCCGTCTCCTCCTTTTGCAGAAACAGCAAGATTACCTGTAAAAAGAGGTGTTTTAAGTACAACCGTACCTCCTGCTCCTCCTCCACCTCCTCCATCAGGGTCTCCCGACGGATTAACAGCTAATGGCGCAAAACCATCTGCTATAATAGAATGTCCGTTTCCAACTATTTCATCTGCAAAAATAATTACGATACCTCCACCATCAGCGGCAGATGACGGGTTATTGGTTGTTACATAACCAGATCCTCCTGCACCGCCCAGAAAAACTTTGTCCTGTGCAAAGAAAGAGGCTAAAGAAACACCCCCAAGACCTCCGGCGTTCGTTCCGTTGACATTACACCAGCGTTTTCCTCCTTCACCTCCGGCACCATAATTAGATCCTCCGCCTCCGCCTGAATCTCCCGCAACTCCGGATCCACCTCCATTTGCTCTCGGCGCACGGCCTCTGTTGTAGTTTATATTATCAATAACAATTCCGTCACCCTTTGTAAATGAAGCTGTAGCAGTATTAGAAAGCACATACAAATTATTTGGGTCCGGGTCGCAGTCGTTATTAGGACCGTTTATCGTCATCTGAATTCCTTCATACCCTTTTCCGGCCACATTAATATCGGCATTAAATACTACTCTGCCTGCCTGTATAGCCAGAACACCCCCGTTTTTATCATTTGTGTTCCAGTCTTTTGCTGTAAGCTCAGCTGTAATATTTACTTGTCCCGTATATTTAGGAACTCTTACAACCTGCACCATATCTGCCAGAGTATAGTTTTTTAGCAGCGGGTACATTGGCGTAAGTACGTTTCCTGTAATACTTTTGATTTCAAAAAATTCATAATTTCCAGTATTATGAATTCTATTGATCTTACCTCCTTCAATGGTATTGGTCAAATCAATTTCAGCTCCTTTCATCTGGATAATCAGAGCTTTGTCTCCCGGAACAAGACCCGCAGCGTTTGTAACTGTAATGGTATTAATACAGCTTAAATCGCAGGGATCGCAGTTGGGCTGATTAATTCCAACAACAGAAAAGTAACTGTTTACTATTCCTGAAATGTTTGTTTGTGAATACCCGCTGAGGCTGCACAAAAACAAAAAACCGACCAAAAACTGTTTCAGGGTCCGTTCTTTATTTAACATTAAAATTTTTAGATAAGTAAAGTTCACCATATAATAAATAAATTAAAATTCACGAATAAGCATAACAAGTCCTGTACGCTCAGATTTCTATTTTTAAACCTGGCGTAAATTTGTTGTAAATAAATTTTTATAAAAGCTGAAAACCAGCAGAGACAAAGGATTAACGATCAGATTTGCTGATCCCGAAAAATGTTAATCACTTCTTTCGCGGCCAAATGTAATTGAAAAATAAAGGGATGAATAGTCAATTCGGACATATTTTAACGGTTATAAAAAAGCCCGTTTCCTGAAAGATTTTTTTTATATCCAAAAAAACAAAAGTGTAATTAACACACTATTTTTTAATAAGTTACCAATTAAACTTCAAAACAAAACTGAAGCCATAAAAAAGAACTAATTGTTATATTTTATGAAAAAACAGTTTTTTTTGATGTCTAAAAACGAACTTCTGAAGGCAGTTTCCCGAATCGTTTTTTAAAACTTGAAGCAAACCTTCCGGCCGAATCATGCCCTGTAATTACGGCAATTTCCTGAATATTGAAATCTGATTTTAAAATGAGCTGCATAGCGAGAACCAGATTTTTTTCTTTGTGATACTGAAGCATCGAAAAACCATAAACAGCTTTAAAATTTGATTTTAATTTGGTTGCAGATGTATTGACTTCTTTGGCTATAAATTCGATGCCCAGAAATGGAAGATGAAGATTTTGCAGTACGATTTTTTCTGCCCTTGAAACATTGAGATAATCCTGATTACTCAACGAAATATTATCTGCTATACGGCTGTCTTCAAAAGCATTATCAAAAAACTCTGTGATGAGTTTCATCGTTTTTTTTCTAATTCCTGCATTATCGGCTTCGGAATGATTTTCTTTTTCCAGAAGATCTGATAAATCATTCCCGACTTTATGGGCTTTTTCAGAAATATCGAGCCAGGTGTATGATCCTCTTTCTCCATTTAGAAACTTTAGGATCGTTTTTCGTTCTTTGAATTTTTTAGATGAAAAGTTCTTTTTTACCCAGTCTTTTGTCATGGCAATACTGAAAAATTTTCCATCAGCTTCTTTATAAAAATAACTGGAAATCTCTGTGTAAGGTTTGCTGATTGTCCAGCAGGTGCTTAAAAGCGGTAACGAACTGCCGTCTTTTAGAGGGAACTGATATTCAAAAACCGAAAAGGTCAACAAATAATACTCACTGCTTTTATCCATATCGTAACCGGATAAAGCCATGATATTTTCTTTCATCTTTAAATAAAAAGTCAAAAGCCAGAAACCTTCTTCGATTTCTTTGTAATACATTTTGGCTTTTGCCAGCGGGGTATTAAAGGTAATGAGATTTTTTAAAGGAAAATGTTTACTGATAGGCAGTTTTAACATGCTTTCGAGCATGATCTGAGGGGAATTAAACAGATACGGAAATTGAAAAAAATCATCTTTCAGTAAAAAAAGATATTTCTGAATATGTTTGGGCCAGTTATCTAAAGTCATCAAAAATCTAAAGCAGTTTGGGGCGTATACTTTTTATTTTCCCTTTTATTATCAAGGAAATCAAGGCTGCAAAAATAAACATAACCCTGCGAAACCACAATATCCATAATAAGATTTTACAGGATCTTAATATGGATATTCTAATTACACTCTTGCAGTTTTCGCTGAAACGAAAATTTCTGCTAAAATTTACATCATCGTATTAATACGAATACTGGCTTTGATAAGTGCCAGAGCAGATATTTTTGAGATGTGGATATCTTTTGGCTGATGATGTGAATTCTGGCTTACCAGTTTTACAAATTCCGGACCTTGTTCTGATTTCTGAACATATTTCACAGTAATATACTCTTCCCAGTCATTGAGTTTTACACTTAAAAGATACATTTCGCCAAAAAAGATATTTTCAAATTCGGTTTCCTTATATAAGATAATGTCTCCCGATTTTAAAAGCGGATACATACTGTCTCCTGTAACCGAAATAGCTCCATCGCATTTTGGCAGGTTCGGAATTTTTATGGTATCAAGAATTCGCTGTGGTTTCCCGCTGCTGAATAATTCTCTTAATCCTGCTACTGCTTCAAGATCGTATAAAGGTATTTCCTGGCTTACATGCAATGAATCCATTGTTTTTCTGTCGTTGTTTATTAATACTATATCGGTACCGGTTTCTTTGAGCATAGGTCCGTTTCCGGTTAAAAGCCACTCCGAATTTATATCGGGATAGTAGTGTAATATTTTACACGCTTTATCTGTTCCCATATTACTGCTGTTATCTAAAAACTTATTAGAAAAGCCCAGATCATTACAGAACTTATATTTAGTTATCCCTTTCGCATCAAGGTATTCACGCATTCTTTCAGTTGAACCCATAGGAAATGTATTTTTTTTACGTTAAAATTTTGTTTTGATGTAATATTTTACGCTATATTTGCAAAGGAAAGAAAAATAAAAAACAAAAACAAGCGATAGAACCATAAAATAAAGCACATTTCCTAATATTATTTCCAGAAAAAAAAAAAAAAAAAAAATACAAAAACTTGATTACAAAGTATTTAAAAATGAAAAACAATCTTAAAACCAGAAATACTACGCTAAAAAGAAAATATAACAGAAAATACTACGATTTTAAAGGTCCACACCTAAAGAGTTTTAATCCTATGCCCAAATTTTTAACAACATTTTTATGGAACAATTTCTCTATCCTTCGCTGACGGCTTTTTTTGCCTCATTTATTACCTGGTTATTCTCTAAGAGAAAATCATTGGCCGAAGATCGTGCCGCCGAACTTGACAACGCCGTAAGTGCGGTAAAATACTACCGCGACCTGCTTGACGACATTACAACGCGCCTCACAGCCGCTACCGAAATCATTAAAAAGACAGAAATACAGAACAAGGAATTAACCCTTATGAATGAAAAGCTGACAAACGAATTGCTAAAATCACAACAGCAAAATGCAAAAACTTCATAATCATATTTCGAACATTCTGATAATCATATCTGTCAGGATAAGATTAGAGACAAAATTCAGTCTTACAAAATAAACATGACCTGCATGCTTTTTGTTTACAGCTTATAGTGAAATAACCCTTTTAAAGAAAACAAGTGAAATCAAAAGAGCATAAAAAATCTTCAAAAAGATTTGTCCAGATCTTTTTGAAGATTTTATTATTACAAATAAATACAGCTTGAACTATTGTAAGTTTTTTATTCTGTTTACAAATCAAAAAATCACATCTTCAAAAACCAATCCTATCCAAAAAACAATTACATTTGGCGACCATAAATCCCCAAATTAATTATGAATTCAAAAAGAAATTCGTTCTATTTACCCGCCTTTATAATGATGCTTTTTTTTGCATCGATTTCGTATTCGCAGACTGCTTCTAAAACCGAAAACCGTTCTAAACTGTTTGAAGAAACCATAACAGATAGTGATTATTTAATTGCTATCGAAAAAGCCGGTGAAGTACTGGAATCAGCTGGACATGATATTGATTTTGAAGGAAGTGCTTTTCATCTTTTTGGAGAAATTGAAAGAACCGAAAGCAAACTTAATTTGATTTTAGAAAGCTTAAAAGGTGCAAATCCAAATGTGCGTAACCAGCAGATGTACCGTGTTGTACTTAAAGAAATCGAACAAGAACTAAACGAGCAGAATACGGCTATTAATGACCACAATCAAAATCTTGAAAAGATTAAAAACAGAATCATCGATCTGCGTAAAGACACTACTCTTTTTACACTTTTAAAAGATACAATACGTAAAAAACAATTCAAAACCGAATTAACGAATCTCAAAAAAACATACCTAAAAACGGATAGTCTCATGACCAAAAATCAGGAGATTTTAAACGATAAAAAAAGACTGACGGTCGAACACAAAATTGCGGTTTCGAACGCTCTTACAACTGTAGAAACCAAACTGGAAAAATCCGGAATCAGTATTCTTAACAAAGAATATCCATCTTTATGGAGCACCGATTCTACTGCTAAAAAAGTAGTGGCACAAACCATCAAATCAAAAATTATAATTGAAGAAAATGTTGCTGCTTATTATTTAAGCTATAAAGCGGGCGGATTGATTACATTGTGCTTCTTCATGGGGCTTTTGGCCTGGTATATTTCGCGTAATTTAAAATATCTAAGAACCAATGGCTATGCCGAAAACCTTTCTCTTTTTAACTTTAAATACTTAAACCGAGGCGTAATTTTGCCCATTGCAGCCATTGCTCTTAATATTGCTGTGGTAACCAACTTGTACGCGCCTGCCCTTGTTTTAGAACTATTGCAGCTTCTGCTGCTAGCAGTGCTGACAGTCTTGTTCAAAAAAGACTGGTCAGGAGTTTCCATGCGAAACTGGCTCATGCTTTCTGGACTATTTTTAGCACTTTGTTTCCTCGATTTGTTTATTGGCGTTGGGCTTATTCAGCGTTGTTCATTTATTATTATCAACATTCTGGGTATACGATATGGTCTTGTTCAGATTAAAAGCCTCAAAGATCAATTGTATATCAAAGCTTTTTTTAAATGGGCTAATATTATATTTATCGGACTAAATGCTTTATCGATTTTATATAACCTTTTCGGAAGGGTTTCGCTTTCAAACATGCTGACTTTAACCGCGTTTATTTCGCTTACGCAGATTGTGGCCTTAAGTGTTCTTTTGAAAATAATCCTGGAAATAATCCTTTTACAGATTTATACAACCCGAGTAAAACGAGGAATCGAAAAAATATTCGACCACGAAAATTTATCCGGTACGCTAAAAAAACCTTTTATTATCGTAATCAGTTATATGTGGCTGGTGGTTATTGCCTCTAACTTAAATATCTGGGAATCATTACGAGATTCTTTTGCCGGTTTGCTAAGCCGACCTAATACAATTGGAAGCATTACTTTTACTTTAGGAAATATTGTTTTGTTCTTTATAATTGTCTGGATCGCACATTTACTTCAAAAATATGTAGCGTACTTTTTTGGGGAAATCGAAGACGAAAACGAAGAAAACATCAACAAAAGACAGCATTCTAAATTATTAATTACAAGACTTGTCGTTTTAATTGCAGGATATCTTTTAGCTGTTGCGGCATCAGGAATGCCATTGGATAAACTAAGTATTCTTTTAGGAGCTTTAGGTGTCGGTGTCGGACTCGGACTTCAGAATATCGTCAGCAATTTCGTTTCAGGTATTATTTTGATATTCGACAAACCTATCCAGATTGGAGACGTTGTTAATATAAGTTCAGAATCCGGACGTGTAAAATCGATGGGATTAAGAACTACGAAAATCAATGCCCCAAATGGTGCCGAAATCATTATCCCAAATGGTAATTTATTATCTCAGAATATCACTAACTGGACGTATACTGACAATTTTAAACTAGTGGATATTTTAATAGAAATAAACGGCGATGCTACACCGGACGATATTAATGCAATTGTTTTAAGCGCGCTCGAAAGTCTGCCTCTTGCAAATAACACGAGAACACCACAGATTTACTACAATTCAATTTCGGATGGTAAATTCAAATTACAGATTAAATTTTGGTGCAGTATTTACAAAACCGAAGAAACAATCAGTACCGCGAAACAAGTTCTATTTAGCAATTTTAAAGCTAAAGGACTGACTTTTTCGACTTAGTATTTTAAGAAAACACAAAATGGTTTGAATCAATTATAAGATAGATTCAAACCATTTTTATATTCGAAATTTTCCTTAAAACAATGTAATATGGAGGGAAATCAGTTAAGCTATTAAATTTTAAAAATACCTAATCTGAAACACTACCATCAAAAGCTACTCCATAATGAAGTGCCTTTTGATTTTGGACTGATAATATGCGAATTATACATTCAATAATTAACCACTAACCAATCTCAAACACTACCAATTATTTGCAAGTATATTTTTTCTCTTTAATTATTTTATATTTTTTTCCTTCTTTTTTTTGAATAACCCAAAATGAATAATCTATAGTAGAAAAATTTCCTTTACCTATAAAAGCGGCCAGATCAACAGAATATCCAGATTTAGTAAAGACTCCATTAACATTTTCTTTATTGTAAAGAAATAAAAACTTATCATCTATTACAGTTGTATAAATGTTTATAATTCCTTTTGAAGCTATAAAATTTTCAAGACTATATTTAGTGATTAATATCATATTATTTTTCATAATCTCAATACTCCACTGGACACTATTTGTTTGGCAAACCCTGTCTTTTTCCATAATTTCTTTTATCGCTGTTTTCAAATGCGAGTCATTTAAAAAGATAATTTCAGATGTATGATTTTTTTCCGGCACTACTACTTGTGCATTACAAAAACTGTTAAATGCTATAAACAGACATAATATATTTAATAACTTCATGATGTTTTCATTAAATTACTTTTTAGATTTTCTTCTAGGAATCAGTACTTCTTTAAGCTCCACATTTGGTGAATTTGAATTATAATCTTTATATTGTTTAAGAAGAGGAGCATAAACCCTCAAAATAGCACTTGGACTAAACTTTCCTGCTGTTTGAATTTCAGCTGGAGAAGGATAAATTCCTTCAAAATCCATTGGATGACAATGGTCATAGCCTTTTATTGCACTATTATTCCTTGATGCACTAATATTTAAACTAAGTTCTTAACTCTCTTTAAAACTTGTGCCAATAATATTTACTTCATTTTCAAATTTAGTCAATGAAAATTCATTAATGGAGTTATTTGATACAAATTCAAATAATTCATTATAATTCACCATATTACTGTAAATCAACTAATTGAACACATATTTTATCTCCCCTTTACTGAATTAGTAAACTGCGTATTTTCAATAGTATTTAAGAATACTTTTCTCAATAGTAATTGATTCGGCATTTTCATCTTTTTAAGATTACCATTACTATCTCTTGATGCAAAGTAAAGAGTGTATTCGTTTTTATCATCAGTTTCTTTTAATAACTCTATTTTACCTGATTCGTCTAATCCATAATCATTGTCTGGTGATCATTACATTCCATCGGGTTACTATGCTTGTTTTGAGGTCTACGTTAAGGTATGGGGGATTTGAGGACGATAGGTTTTCTTTTAAATATCTACTAAAAAAAGACCGTGTGGTTATATCTTTTACTCATAATTAAAATTTCACATTATTATTCAGTTAGTTACATTGCTATTTGGGAAAATACCTAATTTGAACACTACATACTTAAATGTGCTATAAAAGCAAAAGCCACTCCTTTATGGAATGGCTTAAATGTAAAAGTTCTTTCACTACTTAACTTTATCTTTTTCTATAAATCTTTAATTTCTTTCAGAAAATCTGGAGTTGAAGTAGGATATTTAGGAAATGAGTCAACCATAAATATAACCGATTTTACTGTATTAGTTTTTTGATAAGTGAGTTCATAACGAAATGAACTTATTTTATCAATAGAAAGAATATTTTCGAATAATACCTTTTCGTTCTTAATTTCAAGATATTTATCGCCCAGATAAACTTCTTCTAATTTTCTAAAATTAAATACCCATGCAAATAAAAAAATTAAAGTTGGAAAAAAAATAAATGCTAAATTTTTAAAAGTCAAATCAAAAATGATAAAACCAAAAAGCAAAATTAAAGCATTAATTAGAAGAATAATTGGTACTATTTTCTTTCGAAAGTACGTTGTTTTACTAGATATTTTTTTCATAATATTAAAATTTAACTCCTATTTTGAATCCTTTTTCGCTGCCTATAAAATAAACTGGATTGTTAAGTACGCAAACATAAGGAGAATTTCTTCTAGAAATCTCCGCTAATAGGTCAATATTCATCCATGTATCAGTGCTTAGACATAATTACGTGCTCCATAGTTATAAAACATTCAGCTTTAACTCCTCTTGCAGTTGCATTTAATAACCTTTTGCTCGTTAAATCTTGGACAATTCATACCATCACGAACTTTGGAACACCATGTCGGATTTTTACTCATTTTAGTTCATTTAAGGCAATATTAAACCAAAAAAGATGAGCATTACTGCTCATCTTTAAATTATTTATTTCTGAAATTTATTCAATTTCAAGAGGTTAGAATTCTAAAATCTCATATCACTAACTTTGAAACACTACCAATCAATTGAAAGATTTAAAAAATTCTATTTCTTCCTTTGATAACGGAGGTATATCTTTATATCTGGCTAATTGTAAAATATAACAATACTTCAATAATAAATAACCGCTTTCGTTTTCGGAATGTCCTTTCAGAATATCTCTAAAAAAACTAAACTCTTTTTTTGAATCGTTAGACTTTAAAAAGGGAACAAAATAATGCCCTTTACTAGATTTAATCTTCTCAATTATCCAATATGTACCAGTATTTGTTCTAAAAAATTCATCCAAATAAAGGCTAATTGAAAATAAATCTTTTTCATTAAGTTTTTCTAATCCATACAAGTGAATTTTCTCATCAAATTTATCTAATGTAGAAACATTTTTATAATCCAGTTTTATATCGAATTTATTTTCTAATTCCTCCACATATAACTTAACAGTATTTGAAATATCAGAGATTCGCTCTTGTTCCAATTCTCTAATGTCATCTATATTCATATTTCGGTTATTATTTTCTTGACTATATCCATAAAAAAAAGAAAAAAATAATATAGTTACGGATATTTTTTTGGTTAGCATCATAGCTTAACGGGTTTTTTAAATTCATATACTGCAGGATTTAGAGGACCTGTCTTATAACCAAAATCCACCTGCATGTTACCACCATTCATCCTATATTGTGATACCCAGTGTTGGATTTGAACACCTTTTGATTGTGCATATACATATACTTCTGGACTTACATTACTATTACTCGTTGTTACTAAACATAAATAAGCCGCTCCCGTTTTTGTTGCTGAATGCTTAAACTCCTCGTATATTCCATCGATAAATCCTTTTATCTGCTTATCTAGTGAAATATTTTTGTTTCTAGCTTTTACTTCCCTCCAAACTGATTTATTATATCTAACCAACATTAGTCTGCTAAAATTAAAATGTAAGCCATCTGAATATGCATCTGGTCGAGATAAAGTTGAACGACCTGTTGCACCTTCAAAGTTGGCATCTTCTTCAAAGTTTTTTTCTCCAAATTTTACAAATGCATTTTCAAATAATTTTCCAGCAAAGTCTCCAATTTGTTTATCAGATATACCATATTTATTTTGAACATAACTATTAAAAATGTTGGCCGTTAATGGATTCCATTCTGAACTACTCGCTCCGTCTTCATCTTCTGAAACATTCGCTGTTGCTCCGTTACTCGCTGTTGCAGTACCATTATTAAAAGTCCATTTCGTTTCCGCATTATTATCAGACTTATTCCATAAATCTTGAATCACAGATTGCGATAGCATTCCATCTGGGTCAACATTAATTACAGGATTATTATAAGCATAATTATAAGGCGTCCAGCGTCTCGATACTTCTGCCAAAGGGTCAACATTCATCCATCGACCAAGTGCAGAGTCATAGTTCCTCGCTCCATAGTCGTACATCCCAAGCCTCAGCTCGTCTTGGCGCTCTTTTCCATTGTACTTATACTTATTCTCAACGCCAGTTTTTACAGTATTATACCCTTCCTGCTTCAATCCAAAAGGATAATAATTATTTTCTTCTTTAATAGCAAGAGTTTTATCATAACTGATTCTAATGTTGCCCAGATGATCTTTGTATTGGTAAATATATCTATAAGAACTTCCAGATGGTTCAGCATAACCTTCTGCAGTTGGGAAAAATTTTAATACGCCATTTTCATACTGATAACCTCCCAGATAATCTGTAGTTATAGCTGTTTTCCCTGTTTCGCTTACAGTCTTCTGGACCTTTTGTCCCGCTGCATTGTAAAGGTACACAATATTCCCAGCAGTGCCAAAGGTAATTTTTAACGGCAGATTTAAATGGTTATAGGTTATTGCCGTTATGTTTTTATTGGCATCAGAGATCATATTTCCGTTTAGGTCATAAGTATAATCATCTCCTGTGTTGGTACCATCTATAAATCCTATTGTTTTATTGCTGCTGTCGGCAACTTTTACCAGCTGGTTGCTTTTATTGGTATTGGAATAGGTATAAACTAAATTATCAATTGGAGTTACCGTTTCGCTGTTTCCGTTACGGTAAATTTCTTTCTATATTCATTTTCGATCCTCATTGCATTCACGAGCAAGATGCTCGCACCAGCCAGGGATTTCCTTTGCGGACACGGAAAGAATTTCCGCGCGATCGTTGCGGATATTCGAGCGATCGGGTTGTTTTTGCTACATAAATGCGAGAACTTTTTCTTTTCAATTCAGATTTACGACAGGCATTTATGCAACAAAAACAAGCACACTTACCAAAGTTTAAAACACAAAAAAAACCGCCGATTGGCGAGGTTTTCTTTTTTATATCTTTATCGATGATCTTTGCGTTCACGGAAAAAATTTCCGCGCTATCGCTGTCGATAGATCTGCGCGATCGGGTCTAATAACTAAGATACAAATAAATTTGCGCGATCAATAATCTTCCATAAATTATTCGTCTTTTTAAAAATTATTAAATCCGCTCTTTTACTATGCCCTACCGATTTAATTAAAACTAACATAATTTTATTTTCATACATTTTGAAATTACAAAGCTCGATTTCACCTACGAAGTTTGGTTTTTCAATCGAAGAATCAGTATAAATATTATATTTACCAATTGATTTAGGAAAATGTGAAGTTAATTGAAAATTTTCATATTTCCCCTTTCTTAGAATTTCACCATATAATTTATCTAATTTGGAATTTTTACTAAATAAATCATTTATATCTCTACTGATAATTTTATCATAAACAATTGAATCTACCAAGTTAACAGAAAATGGAACTTTAGGAATTATCTGTTTTTTATTAGAATCAAATTTTTCTTCTTCTATGAATGGTACAGGTATAAATGTTCCTGTTTTATAGGCAAACGTATCTACTAATTGTATAAAATTATCAGCAATCACAGCTTCTTTATTTATACTTTCTTTTTTACAGCTAAGTAAAAAACAGAAAGTTATTGTCATATAAAATATGAGTATTCTGTTAATCTTTAAAAATCCAACCTTTTCCATATTTTTTAAGTAGTTTATATGCGTTCTCATTGTCAATCATTTCGTAGGGACTAAATATTTGTTGTTCAAAACCATCCCCATATTCATACGGTGATTCACTCAATTTATTTTTCATCCTACCATAGTGAACAAATTCATGTAAAATTGTAATTGCTACTAAAAATGATGTTGCTTGAAGCCTTTCATTATTTTTAACAATTTCTAGACCATTTGCCCATTTTAGATTAACTTTCATTGTACCATCTGGAGCTGTTGTGCCAAATTTCGCTTTGATTACTTCCGTTAATAGAGTCCCTCCTTTACCATATTCTAGTTCTTCTAATACTTCCATAGTAGAAAACCCCGAATAGCGAGCTAGCCAATCAAGTATATTCGAATTACTTTTGACATACGCTTTAAGTTGTTTAACAGTCTTTGTGAATCGTGGTCTTGTCTTCTCATAATCTGAACCCTTTGGAAATTTTATACTATATTCATTATTTGTATTAGAGTCGTTGCTACTTTCTTGAGATTCATTATTTTCAGATTTTTCACTTCCATTCGGATTAAGCCCATAGCTAGCCATTGCATCTTCAAAACTTATAGTTTCGTTCTTACTGTTTATATAAGTTCCTGTTTTTTCATCATAATGCTCTCCTGCCATTCCACTAGGGTCTGCCCAATAAACAGGATTTTCATTAAACGCGCTATATGGAGATTGATTATGATGAACAATTGGGTCGTGAACAAGCCATCTAGCAATTGCTGGGTCATACTGACGTGCATCCATATCGTACATATTCAATGATAGCTCGTCCTGAAGCTCCTTTCCATTGTACTTATACTTATTCTCTACACCAGTTTTCACAGTATTATACCCTTCCTGTTTTAACCCAAAAGGATAATAATTACTTTCTTCTTTAATAGCAAGAGTTTTATCATAACTGATTCTAATGTTGCCCAGATGATCTTTGTACTGGTAAATATATCTAAAAGAACTTCCAGAAGGTTCAATATATCCTTCTGTCATTGGAAAAAATTTCAATGCACTGTTGTCATACTGATAACCTCCAAGATAATCGGTAGTTACTGCTGTTTTTCCTGTTTCGCTTACAATCTTCTGCACCTTCTGTCCCGCTGTATTGTAAAGATACACAATATTCCCAGCGGCGCCAAAGGTGATTTTTAACGGCAGGTTTAAATGGTTGTAAGTTATTGCTGTTATGTTTTTGTTATTGTCTTTTGTCATGTTGCCGTCTGCATCATAGCTGTAATCATCAACCGTATTAGCAGCACTGTCTGTAAAACCTTTTGCTTTATAAGCTGCAGGAGCATTATCGACTACCTTTGCCAGCTGGTTGCTTTTATTACTGTTTTGGTAACTGTAGACTAAATTATCAATCTGCTGCAGGGCATTGTTTCCGTTACGAGCAATCGACATGATATTTCCGTTTTTATCGTACGTCAGGGTCTCATCAAAAAAGTTGTTTACAGTGCCGTTTTGTTTAGAGATCCCGGTCTTTAAACGGTTAAGATTATCGTATCTATACCCGTAGCCTCGTATGATGCCGTTGTCTGAGTTGGTTGCCCAATAAGTCTCTGCTATGTTCCCGTTGTATAAAGGATTCACACCAGCTGTTGTACTTGTATTGTAATTAATTTTAAAAGCAAAGAGATCTTTAGGATCTCCTGCTTTTGTAAGTGAAGTCACATCATTAATCCCCGTAAGCCATCCTCGGATGTTATAGGTGTAATTGATGTTCTGCACGGCACCGCCTGTTTTTTTAGAAATAAGCTGTCCTAATTCGTCATAGGTATTGGTAAATAAAACTTCCGGTGCAGCCACATCGTTTATCTGGTGTGTCTGGCTTATTAAACGATCCTGAGGCGAGTAGGTAAAAGTATCTTTTGTTTTCAGCTCGGTATCTCCTGCCAGTCTTTTATGTCTGGTTATCGTATATTCTGTTTTACCCGGAAAATCAAGTTTGGTGTCGGTATAGGTATAGCCTCCCAGATGGTTTATGGTATAAATACGAATCGGTCTGGCTTTATCATCATAAAATGTAGCGGTGGTTTCTCCCATAACAGCCGTGCTGGCTGAAGGCACTCTTGTCCATGAAGCCGTCTGAAGTCCTTTTACCTCACTGGCAGAGAGAACTTTTTGTGTTTCGATAATTGCAGGCACTGCAATTGCAGGAGTGCTCGGGAAGGTATAATTGTCATAATAATTCACCGACAGAAGTTTAAAACTAGTCGGCGAAACTGTATTGGAGTAATAAGCCGGGATGCCGTCAAGAGTTCCGCTGGTTAGTTTTGTTTCGTTCAGTACAGTCAGCGACGGACTGTTCTGCGCTGTCTGCAGGGTGATCCTTCCTGATGCCGTGGCCGGGGAAGCTGTCGACCAGCCGGTATAAACCGGACGGCTGAAGGCATCGTATTTGGTAATAATCCACCCAGCAGTATTTAAATCAGAAAACGGGGAATTGGCAGGTCCTGCGGCCACGACTCTGTCGAGTTTGTCATATACGATAAATTCCCATTGTTTTCCAGGGAGTTTCTTTTCAGCTAATCTGTTTCTGTGATCGTATTTATACTGGTAGCACAAATCGTCAAGGATAGCTTTATTGGCATCAATAACGGCACTGAAGGTGCTTCCTGCCTTGGCATGAAAACCGTCAAGGAGCCTGATGGAATTTGATGCTGTTAAATGCAGGGTGCCTGCCGGTTCTACTTTGGCTGTAGAGGTTACATCTGACTGTGTGCTTGAAGAACCTCCAATTAAATCCACCGCTTTTGGAGGGATTACATAGGTAAGGTTTCCATAAATATCATAAACATAATAGGTGTCGTGTTCTATACCCGCATCAAAGGTTCTTTTAAGCACGATTTGTCCTTCTTTGTTTTTAAACTCCTGTGTTCCGGCTTTTACGGCCGGAGCGGTATTTTCATCATAAGTAACGGTTTTATAAAGCTGGTTTGCTTCATAAAAGCCGTTATTGTTAAAAGAAATAGTATACAAGCCGGATACAGCATCCCAGGATGTACTGGCAGTAAACAGCCTGACTTCATCTTTGGCATTACTCTGGTAGCTGATTTTGATCTCATGTCCTGATCCTGATCTCCAGTCATTACCCGGAGCGGCCTGCATAAGCACACGGTTAAGAGGTGATGCTTCAAGTTCTTTTCGGCTGAAAGGGAAATCGGTAATATCCATGGCGGAGTTTCCGGTAACGGCTTCGGATGCGGTTTTGTAATAATTCATTACTTTAGCTTTTCCCGAAGGTTCAAAAGCCATATTGGTGGTTTCTGCCTTAAAAGGAAGATAGTCTTCAACCTGTCTTCCTAAGCTGTCGTATTCGATATGCGTTACGATATCTTTTCCGGATTTGGACTGCTGGCCGTCTATTTTCTGTATGGGTCTCCCGAGTCCGTCAAAATAGGTGGTGCTCTGTGATGCCTGCGAAATTGAAGGCGACACTATCTTCTGTGTAACCGGCACTTTGTAGGTAACGGTTTTAACATAGTTTTCACTCTGGGTCTGGCTCATTACCATAACAGGGAACAAAACCAAAAGGAATTTGATTAGATTTTTCATGGTGCTTTTGGTTTTTTTTATTGTTTGTAACGGTACTGGTTTTCTGAAAGGATATTGCCTTTGGCATCTTTTACAACATCAAGACGGCCAAAATCATCATAGGTATAGGTTGTAGTCTGGCCTTTAGGATCTGTAACGGTGCTTACCCCGACAAGCGGTTTATAAGTATAGGTTGTAATCATGGCATTTGGCAGTGCTGTTCTAAACAGACCGAGGGCTTCTTTTAGTTCGGTTTCTGTTTTTGTATCTGATTTATCCTGTAAATTAGCTGCGTAAGAAGCAGCCTGGCTGTAAAGCGCATTTTCTATCTTGGCAATAGGCTGGGTTTTATTATAGCCCCAGATTATCGATACAGGCGTGCCGTTCTCCGGAGTATATTCAAGGATATTGCCTTTTTCATCATATTTGCCAAAGGTGATTTTTTTCTCTAATGATGCTGCAGCTTTGGCTGTATAAATAAATTTTGGCAGTAACAAATCTGCTGTTGAGGCATCTTTGCCAAAAACTGTTTTTTGCTCAGACTGTTTTACAGTTCCTCTGTAGGTTTCTGTTTTCAGCGGGGTATCGATTCGGTTCCCTGCAATCATTTCTGATACAAAAGGCTCCGAAAGAAGATCATGAGGATAATAATATCGGGTTTCCAGATTCTCTTTTAAAGATGATTTGGTGCTCTGCGAAGTAAGCTGGATATGGCTTGGATTACCGTATTTATAAACCGTTTGGGTTTCAACAGGGTTTAATCCGTCAAGATCGTATTTTTTTGAGATTGAGGATTCTAAATAAAACCAATGTCCTAATGTTTTGTATTCAACCATACTCATATTATCTACAGTCTGTACATTTGGGCACAATTCCGTATAATTTTTCCTTACTCTATAGGCAATAACTTCTTTAGAGTAAGCAGGATCTTCTTTATACTTGTTTTCAGTTTCTGCTATTGTTATAAAAGGGCCATTGGGTGTTTTTTTCTTAAATATTTCTGACTTTAATTCCAATCCATTATCCCAACCGGAATTGGTAAGCGGCGCACCTTTGATATCAGTACTAAAAAGAGAACTTCCATGCTCATCTCTGTTTACAATAAATTCTTTCATTTCTCCTCCATTTTCGAAGTTGTCTCCTCCTTCGCTGGTGGTAACATATTTATAAAAACAGTTACTGCTGCCGGTATCAAACAACGAGACCAAACTGCTGGAACTCAACGTTAGATAATAATTATCTACAAAAGCACACAATCCAACCCCCCATTCTGATGTACACATCGATCTAATCATAGTCTGATCAATGTAATAAGGATTCCTGCCTTTATCGCCAGATGAGTGATTAAGATCATGCTTAGGCCCATAATAGAATCTTTTATAAACAGGAGCTGCTGCTGCAGATGCAAAATCTTTGGTCGATTTAATACGCACTCCACCCGTTTCTATATTTGTGTCTTCAGTCTTGGGAACATCTGCATAATAGTAAAAATTTATTCCGGCAGAAGTACGAATTCCATTTTTTGTAAGTGTAATTATATACGTCTGTCCTGCTTTTGCGTCAAAATAAAAAGGCTCTGTTGCCATTTCTACAATAACATGAGGATCTGCAGATACTTTTGAGCCAAATTGACTCATTGTATAAAATTTCAAATAATTTGTTGGTGAAGCAGCTTTAGCCACTCGAACTCTGGCAGTATAATTTCCTTTGTCAAGCGGATCACGTACAGGACCATTGCCTCCTTCATGTGGAGCCTCTAAATCTGCATAATCAACAAAGCCGGAAAATGTAATTGTCTGATCCATCGGAGAAGTTATCGTGATAGTTTTTCCATTTTTATAATCCTCTATATTGTCGCCATTTTCATCTTCAAAAATATGATCAATTCTAGCCTGTACTTTTGCTGGATATGTCGTTTTTGAGCCCCAATACGTATTGCTTTCATAATCAAATTGGGTATATCCTTTTGTTGGATAAGTAATTTTACTTAACAAACCTATTTTAGCAAAATCGCCATCCGGTTCTTTATTTGCCCCTTGGTAATCAAGATTGTTTAATCCGTATTCTGTTATATTTTTAGGTACCAGATTGATATTGCTTTTGCCGTTATAATACCCCCAGTGATCCTGACTTTTTGAAAGTCTATTTGGAAAACTATCAGGGGCTATATATTCAAAACTGTATTTTTTTGAAGGATCGTTATACGTTATATTCTGTAAAAAAACACGCGAATTACCTGTTTTAAGATAATTCAAATTCAATTTTTCAATAATAGCTCCTGTAATATTATATTGCGTTATCGATTCTATTTTACTGTTGCCGGTAACCTCTGCATTAACTCCGTTTGCATAATAAGCAATTGTTACATATCCATCAGAGCTGTTACTGCTGCTTATTTTGGTTATTCTTTTTCCAATAACTTTCATATTGTACGAAGAAATACCGCTTAATATTGGTGCTGTAAACGCAGGACCGCTGCACGACAACTGGACTCCGTTTGACAACATTAATCTTTGGGAATTTGAAGCCGTATACTCCAGGTTAACAGGCTCTGGTTCGTAAGTAAAAACAATTGCCGAATTATTTGGATGCGCAATTTTTGTAAGATACCAGGCCGTTACACTGCCGCTTATTACTGAATGTCCTTCCCCCTGATTTCTAAAAGTAGTAGTTTCTTTTTCTGTAAAAAAGTATTGAACACCATTGGCGGCTGTTAATTTAAAATCTTCACCGTTGAGACCAATTCTTTCTATTTTAATTTTTTGATTGTTTACCAATACCGGAACATTATTTTTATCGTAAACAAATTTTCCTGAAATACCATTACAGTTAAAAGAATAGATATCACGCTCTGTATCAGCAAAGTCTTGTCCTGCTGCTTTATAAAACTGAAGCTGTTGTTCTGGTGTTGCAGTATATAAATTCGGAATATCGATACTTTGGTTTGAATCATCATTAAGATCCCTTACGGTACGGGTAATAACACCTCCCACATTAAGGTTCCACCCCAAACCTACGTTTGAAGCTACTTCGTCGACTTTAATTCCGTTTGAACCATACGAAAGTGACAATGGCGATTCTAAATTTTTTGTCTTAAAAGTAAGCAGTGAAACTGAAAGATTGGCCGATCCCGTAAATAATCCTACAGGGACATTTCCAAATTTACCTAACTCTCCGGCAACAGGAGACGGAGGTATTATATTGGGCAGAAAACCGCCTTCAGTATTCTGGGCATTAGAGGAAGATACTATACAGAGAAAGAACAGAGAGAACAAAAATCTAAATGAACTCTTTACAATTAAATTAAACATAGGAACTAACATTTTTTGTAATAGATTTTAAAAGGTATTTTTATGAGGTGTATATCGAGAATTTTACTACAAACATACTCATTAAGATTTTGATTCTTTTACGGAATCCCACATTTATCTACTACTATTTCGTAAAAAGCAGTATTTAAAAAAGATATAAATTATTTAAAATGCAACTAAAATATTCTTTAATAATTTTCTTTCAAAATATAAAAATAAAAACAAACAAAACTCGCAAATTTAAAAAATAAGATATATTTTAGTTTTTAAGATATTTAATAATATGAAATCATAAATAAGCCATGTGTCAAAAATACATTTGCGTTAACAATGATACTAATTATCTTAGAAACTACAGTATGTAAGAGATTGAAAGATTTGTTTTTTTATCGAAGTTATTTTCTACAGAATCGAAACATTAAGATTTATCTAAAAAAATCAAAAAAAATAACAATCAATAAAAAAAGCCGTTTCGGCACTTTTACAGTACCAAAACGGCTTTTCAATTTTATTTTATTAGTTTAATCCTGCTTTATAAAAACCAAATCTTCATTATAATTCGCAATACTTACTAAAGCATTATAAATATATTTCGAAACCAAAGCGCCGCCTTCAAAATTAATTAAATCAATATCATCTTCCGGAGTGTGGTACTGCGGATGTCCGCCGGTGTGTAAACCAATTACAGAAATTCCAGATTTATAAAAAGTAACGTGATCCGAACCTCCTACTTCGCCGGCGTGAACAACAGGATTTAGTCCGCTGTTTTGCCCGAGGTTTTTCATAAGTTCAACTCCGTTTGGGAAAGTTCCTGCGCCGCCCATATAGATTTGTTTTTCAGAATTTAATCTTCCTACCATATCCATGTTGAGCATGACTTTTACAGCTTCTTTTTTTACGGGAAGATGGTTTACAAAATATTTTGATCCCAGTAATCCTTCTTCTTCCCCGCTGAAAGAAACAAAAATAATGCTTCGTTTGGGTTTTATTTTAAGTTTTGAAACTTCTTCAAGAATACATAACAAGGCCGAAACGCCCGAAGCATTATCATCGGCTCCGTTATGAATCGCAATGGTGTCTTTCTTCTTGCTTCCGGATCCTGTTCCGCCCCAGCCCCAATGATCATAATGTGCGCCTATAACGATAAACTCATTTTTTAGTTTTTCATCAGAACCTTCAATAAACCCGAAAACGTTTTGGGTCGAAACGCTGTCGGATTTCATTTTGTTGATCCCTTCTTTTACAAATACCTTAAAAGGCTGGTAATAACCGCTGCTAAATGGCTGTAATCTGTATTTCTTAAAATGTTTTTTAATGTAAGCTGCTGCATCGTTATTTCCTTTTGTTCCCACAAAACGTCCTTCCATTTTATCTGATGAAAGGTATTTATCGTGTTTGTAAAAAGTCTGTGCCATGTTATTTTTTTGAGCATTTGCCATAATACTCAAAAGCAGCAAGCTTAAAACAATGCTGAAGTTTTGCCTAAATTTCATATTTTCTTATCTAAAAAATTAGACGCTGATTTTACTAATTCGCTTTGCGAAGACACCAATAAAACGAATTTTAAATCTGACTGTTTTTAAAAATCTATAAAAGTGCTCCGCAAAGCGAATCAGTTAATCAGCGTGTAAATACAAACTTATTTCAGTTCAAAAATCTTATCCATTAAAATCCATTTTTCGCCGGATTTTGCCTGTGGCAGTGCTTTTTGGAATTTCCACATCAGGGTTTCCCATTCCTGCACTTTTGGATTTTCGGCGTCCATTTTTCCTTTTTCTTCAAATGAGAAAGTATCATTGGCTTCGATTATCATAAACAAACGATCGCCTACATTGTAAATCTCTAAATTGGAAATTCCGGAATCTTTGATGCTTTTCTGTATTTCAGGCCAGACATTTTTATGATACTCAATGTATTGGGCAATCAAATCGGGATCGTTGTTTAAATCTAAGGCTAGGCAGTACTTTTGCATAATTTTGTTTTTTATTGTAAATCGAATGTGGTGTGTTTGATATACTTACGGTTATAGGTATACAAAACGTGTATTTTATTGTCTGATGTCTGAATAATGGCCGGATAACTGAATTCGCCTTCCTTTTGTTTTTCGAGATCGAACAGTTTTTTCCAGTTTACACCATCGTTAGAATATTCTACATCGAGAACGTTTCGTCCGTTAAACCAGTCTTTCCCCATTTTTAAAGGATTGTTGACCAATAAAAATGATTTATCTGATAAAGTTACGGCATCTACTCCTGAATTCGAATTTACAACATTTATACTATCCGTTTTCTGCCAGGTTTGTCCGTTGTCTTCAGACCAGGACGAGATTAATTTGTTGTGTCGGCTTCGGGATAAAATCTGGATTTTTTTATCAGAATGCACCAAAAACGTCGGCTGGATAATGTCAAAGTTTTTCTTATCATTAATATCGGCAATCGTCCAGCTGTCTTTATTTTCATTATAAGTTTCGATAAAAACCCTCCATTTGTTGTCGTCTACACTTTCGGTGCTGCTGCCGCATAAAATAATTCCGGAAGAAGTTTCGATTGGTTTATTTCTAATTGGTCCTAAAATTCCTTTTGGCAGGTATTTTGCTTCGCTCCATGTTTTTCCGTCATCTTTAGAAACGATCATAGCGCCAAACCACTCTCTTGGATTTTTCCCGACTTTGTAAAACAAATACAAATTCTCGGCTTTGCTTTTAAACAACACCGGATTCCAGCATGGCAGTGTATCGCCGTCTTTGATTAAAGGTTCTATCAGCTCTTTTGGAGCCGACCATTTTTTGTTTTTGTAAGATGAAACATAAATACCAACATCTTTTGCACCTTCGTAGGTACCGCCAAACCACGCTGCCAGAAGTTCATTATTTTCTAATTCGACCAATGTCGAAGCATGACTTGCTGCGGTAACCGGTTTATCGGCAATATAATTTTGGGTAATGTTTACAGCTTTTGGATCTTCTTTAACTGAATTGCAGGAAACAAAAACCGAAACCAGTAAAGCAGCCGGATAATATTTTTTTAATTTCATAATTTGACTGTTATATAAAACAAAAGGAGAGTTACCTCTCCTTTTGCTGTTTATAAGTAACGAATCTCGTTTTCTTTACTTAGTATTATTTAGTATCCCACCAAAGTCTTGTTCCTCCTGAATCAGGACCTCCAAGTTTTTTAATGGCATCTTCAACTGCTTCACCATTTGCAGAATATTCGTTTGTAACGTAAATAACACGTTTCATTAAACTTTTACCTACTCCTGGCTCAAGATTATCTGTATTGATTGGCTCATAAATAACTTTAGCATCACTTCTTCTTAAATCAGCCCATGCTTCCCATGACTCAGGGAAAACAGCTAAATATTTCTGAACTGCAATTTGTGTACGCTGGTTAGCTTCAGAAGATGACCATGCAACAGGAAGAGTTACAGGAACATTTTGCAAACCAATAGTAGGATAAGCTGTTGCTGCGTTTGGTATAGATGGAACAGATGTTCCGGCGATATAATTTGAAATTTCAGCCGCATCTGTAATACCCCACTGTCTTAATGATAATGTGATACCCTGCTCGTATAAAGTTTGTGCTGTACCAATCATATTCCATCCGTTTAAAGCACCTTCGGCTCTGCTTAGATAGTTTTCTGAGGCCATGAAAATTTCAATATTTTTAGTATCCATAAGGGTTCCATTTGCACCGCTTCCTAATACATCATTATTAAACATTGAGAATTTAGTTGTTCCAAACTGACCTTGTAATCCTCCAACCGGTCTTCCTTGATAAACACCTGTATCGATAGGAGAAAACCATTTAGCTAATCTTGGATCATCGTATCCTACAAGAAGACTTTCCATAGAAGCTGTCATGAAATATCCCCAAGCATTTACAATCATATTCAGGTTGTTTGGTGTAATGTTACTTACTTTAAAAGTAGCACTTTGCTCGTTAGTTTCGATCACACCGGCTGCTACTGCAGCTTCTGCCTGAGCTTTTGCTTTAGCAGGATCAATATCTGAAATTCTTAATGCTAGACGTAATCTAAGACTGTTTCCAAATCTTTTCCAGCTTTGTACATTTCCTCCGTACACTCGGTCGTTTGGCTGTAATGTTCCCACTGTTGTTGCAGCTGTAGCATTAAGTGTTGCGTTTGCTTCGTCTAACAATTTAAAAAAGTCTTCGTAAATAGATTCTACACTATCGTAAGGAACTTTTTCTTTATTGTTTCCTGCTTCTGTATAAGGAATCGGACCGTAGCAGTCTACCATTTGGTTGTACATAAATACTTTCCAGATTTTTAGTACTGCAAGTGCGTCTGCATTTCCTTCAGATGCTTTAATTGCATTGTTTAATGCCGGTACAGCTACAGTATAAAAACGTAACCATCCACGACCTTCATAACCATTAACAAATGCATTTCTTTCTGTTCCGTATCCACAGCTTAAGTAATGAGTAAATGTAGAAGGCAAAATACCTGTTGCAATACCCCATGTTCCCTGATCATCTACAGGAGAAGAATATGAACCATTGTGAATACCTGCATATAATGCCGAAGCAAATGCCGGTCCTGCAAGAGTTGGATCAAGCTGGTCTTCTGTAAGTGTATTTTTGTTCGTGTTTATTTCGTCAAAATCCTGTGTACAGCTTGAAAAAACAGCGAGCATCGATACGACAACTCCTATTGTTTTAATTTTATAACTATTTTTCATTTTATCTCTTTTTTAAATTAAAATCCAAACTTCACGTTTACACCATATTCTCTGGTAGAAGGAATATTGAAAGATTCAATACCTTGTAAGTTTCCTGTTCCCGCTCCAGCTTCAGGGTCAAAATATTTAGCTTTATTCATAAAGAAGAACAAGTTTCTTCCCACAATTGAGAAATCGATATTTGCAAATCCAGAGTTTTGTAATATACGTTTTGGTAATGAATATCCAAAAACAAGCTCTCTCAATCTAATGTTAGTAGCGTCATAAATAAATGGTTCTGCTACCGGAGTTCTTTGTCCTACTGACGTCCAGTATTGTTCTGCAGTAATACTTGTAGTGTTTGGAAGGAAAGTTCCATCAACAACTCCAGGAACAATAATACCGCCTTCTCTACCAGCCAGAGTAACATCACTTACCCCTAAACCTGCTTGTCTTGCTTGTGTATAAGAAATAACCTCACCACCAATTCTAAAATCAACTAAGAAGCTTAAAGAAAAATCTTTATATCTGAAATTGTTTTTGAAACCTGCTGTCCAGTCTGGGTTAAAGTTTCCTGCACGTACTACAAAATCATCTGTTGCTAATGGTATACCTGCAGCGTTTACAACGATTTGTCCGTCAAGTGTTCTTGAAAATCCTTTAATGTATAAATCTCCGTATTCACCACCTTTAACTACTTTACTTCTTACCATACGTCCGTCACCAATAACTAATTCTTCTCTGTTATCATAAATAGACGTGATTTTTGATTTATAAGAAGCGTAGTTAGCTGTAATATCCCAAGAGAAATTTTCTGTCTGCACAGGAGTAGCTGTAAGAGTTAACTCGATACCTTTGTTTTCGATATCACCACCATTTAATACTGCTCTTGATTTTGAAGAAGATTCAGGTGTATTTATGTAGAAAATCTGATCTGAAGTTTTGGTCTGGAAATAAGTAAAATCTAATCCTAAACGGCTTTTGAAAAATCTAATATCAGCACCAAACTCAGTAGAGCTTGACATTTCAGGCTTTAAATTAGGGTTTGCAGCTGTTGTTTGAGAATACAACATACCACCATTACCACCAATGTAAGATAACTGAGAACTTGTCTGGTAAGGATCTGTATCGTTACCCACTTTAGCATAAGATCCTCTAACTTTTGCAAAACTGATAACTTCAGGTAAAGTAACCATGTCCGAAACAACTGCAGAAAGTCCTACAGATGGATAGAAGAAAGATCTGTTTTGTGATGGTAAAGCAGATGACCAGTCATTTCTTGCTGTGATATCAAGGAAAAGGTAATTTCTGAAACCAATCTGAGAGAATCCATAAACTGAATTAACTTGTTTTTCTGACATTGTAGAAGTTGACTGAACTGTCGTTACGTTGATCAAAGAAAAATAATTTCTTTTACTTAAAACACCGCCTGATGTTAAAGATGAACTAGATTGTTTTAACAAGTTAGCACCGGCATTAAGTCCAACTGTGAAATCACCAAATGTTTCTTTATAAGAAAGTAAAGCATCTGTATTAAATTCACTTACCGTTTCGTAAAATTCGCTGTACTGACCTAAGTTATTATTGAATGCTTTTGTTGCATATCTGTTTCTAACAGTAGTGTTTGTCATTTGATCAAGACCTGATCTTACCTGTAAGCTAACATTTTTTGAGATGTCGTACTTAAGAGACGCAAGACCAATAAATCTGTTTCTTTTATCATCACGAGCATCACTTCTTAATGCTGACCAATAAGGGTTTCCACCTGGAGAACCTGCCTCGTCAATAAAGTAATTTTGTTGTAATTGTCCAGAACCGTCTCTGTATTCGAAATCACGGTACTCATTAAATTTGATACTACGAGGAAGTAAATAAGCAGATGTACCTATAGATTCTTCTCCTGTTCTTAATAAGTTATCAATTTTTTGTACAATGTAGTTTGTTTTTACATCTAATGATAATTTGTCTGTAAGCTTACTTGTCAATCTTAAGTTAAGATTGTGTCTGTCTAAAGCATTCCCCTGAACAATACCTTCTGCTCTTGTGTTAGTGTAAGAAAAATATCCTTGTGCTTTTTCATTTCCTGTAGTGATAGATAATGTATTAGCAAGGTTGTATCCTGTTTTCCAGAAATCACGAACGTTATTTGGCTGTGAACTGTAATCTGTTGTAGCTGGTCCTGCATAGTTAGGATTAGTTGCTAACTGCCAAGCTGAAACCTGACGTCCGTCTAATTTTCCTCCCCAGCTTGAAACTGAAATCGGATTGTAAGCTCCGCCGTCTCCCTGACCATACTGATTTTGGAAATTAGTCAAGTTATAAGCTGAAGATGCCATAAAGTTAGACGAAACCGAGATTGAAGTTTTTCCGGCTTTACCAGATTTAGTAGTAATAATGATAACACCATTACTCGCTCTGTTTCCGTAAAGAGCCGCTGCAGATGGTCCTTTAAGAACGGTCATCGAAGCGATATCTTCAGGGTTGATGTTCGAAATACCATCCGGCTGTGTAGTTCCTCCTGTATCAACATCAGAGTTACCTGTTGTAGTTCCGTTGCTGATTGGCACACCATCTACTACATATAATGGCTGGTTGTTTCCGTTAAGCGATCTGTTACCACGTAATGTAATTCTAGAAGAAGACCCAACACCATTTGAAGTTGTAGAGTAATTAAGACCTGCAACCTTACCTGAAAGTGAGTTGGCAACGTTTAATGATCTTGCTTCTGAAATCTCATCTACTGCAATGTTTTGTGCAGAGTAAGTAACTGCTTTTTTCTCTCTTTTAATACCAAGAGCTGTAACAACTACCTCTCCTAATTGTTGTGTTGCTGCACCCAGAGCGGCATTAATTGTAGTCTGAGTTCCTACGGTTACTTCTTTTGGAGCTGAACCAACATAAGAGAAAACCAAAACTGCTGATTGATTTGGAACTGTAATCGTGTACTTACCATCAAAATCCGATGATGTACTTGTTTTTGTTCCCTTAACAACAACGTTTGCCCCAGGGATCGGAATTCCGCTTTGAGCATCTGTTATCGTTCCTTTTACTGTTGTTTGTGCTTGTAGATTTTGGAATCCAAATAAGCATATCACAAACAGTAATTTTAGTACGTTCTTGATCATATTTAGTTGTTTTTTGAGTTAATAACATGTTAAACTTAAGAATACATTCTGTTAACAAAATATAATTTCGACAAATGACAATTTTGGAAAGGTGTTGGTATTACATTTATCTTTTTAGGGTACGAAAACGTTTTAAGTTGTAAGCTTAATCCTCTTTATTTACTGGACTCGCGCCGAATTAATCTAAACGTTTTATCCGTTCTTTGACACTATTCGTTTTAATACCCTAAAAACGTTAAAAATATTCTTAAATTAAACTTAAATTAGTTCGAAACTTTAAAATTGGTTTTTAGTAAATCTGTCGAATTTCCTCCTACCATTACTTCAAAATCGCCGGGCTCTACAACCCTTTTCATTTGTCTGTTCCAGATAGATAATTCATCTTGTGTAAGCGTGAATTCTACATTTTTAGTTTCTCCTTTTTTGATGTTTAGTCTTTTAAAGCCTTTTAATGTTTTTTCCGGCGTAGTTACAGAACTGTATACATCATTAATGTATAGCTGCACCACTTCGTCACCATCAAGGTTTCCTGTATTCTTAACATCAACAGAAACTTTAATTTCTCCGTTTGGTTTAATTTCTTTTGTATTTAACTTCAAATTTGAATAAGCAAAGGTTGTATAACTCAAACCGTGACCGAATGAATATAACGGGTGTTCACTTTCTGCCACGTATTTATGAATAGCAGATGGTTTTTGATTATAATATATAGGTAACTGTCCTACTGATTTTGGAACCGTGATTGGCAGTCTTCCACCCGGATTGTAATCTCCAAATAAAACATCAGCTACAGCTCTTCCTCCAAATTCTCCCGGGAACCAGCCTTCAATTACTGCCGGAATATTTTCGGCAATCCAGTTTGTAGAAAGCGGACGACCATTTAATAACACACAAACTACCGGAGTTCCTGTTTTTTGAATCGCTTCAATAAATTCCTGCTGCATTCCGTGTAAATTCAAATCAGCAACATCTCTGTTTTCTTCAACCAATTCATTTGATTCTCCTAAAACTACAATGGCAACATCTGCTTTTTTAGCTGCTTCGATTGCCGGCTGCATATCTACTTTTTCTAAGTTCCAACGCAAGTGAGCTCTGGCTCCCCAGCCTCCTTCCCACATTTCTATGCGGACTTTGTATTTTTTACCTGCTTCAATATTTTTTGGAGTAGTCACAATACTTGTTGCTCCTTTTGTCCAGTTGTCTATAACCAATTGATCATCGATCCACATTCTGATTCCGTCATCTGAACTTAAACCTAACCAGCCATCAAATGATTTATCTGACTGAATATAACCTGTCCAGCGAATAGAAAAATCATCCACATTCACACCATCTCCAGGTGCCCAAGGCCAGTCAAATTCTAATTGGCTGTCAATACGGGTTAAAGCCGGAGCTCCTTCTAAATTTCTGTTATTGAAATATTCTCCTTTTAATCCGTTTTGAGATCCGTCTGAAATAAATAAATATTTCGATGGGATAGCCTGTCCTTTTACAATCAGCGGTACACCTTCTTCATAAACCACATTAGCCGTTTTTCCCATTACTTGCTGTACGCCTTCAAAAACGGTTACTCCAACACTATTTTTAGGAGAATAACCTCCAAGCCTTGAAGCATTTGCATTTGGTCCGATAACAGCAATGTTTTTAAGATTTTTGCTTAATGGTAAAATATTGTTATCATTTTTCAGTAAAACCATTGATTTTTGAGCCGCTTCTAAAGCTACTGCCTGGTTTTCTTTGGTATGAAATCGCTCTTTAATCAGGTTTTTTTCTGTAAACGGATTTTCAAATAATCCTAATAAGAATTTCAAACGTAAAACGCCTCCCGCAGCACGGTCGATGTTTTCCATTGTCAGTTTCTTTTCGTTTACCAATTCAATGATGGTATTTTGCCAAAATTCATTTGAAAAATCATAAAACTGCATATCAACGCCCGAAGAAACCGCTTCTCTGATACTTTCTTTTGGAGAATCAGAAACTTTATGAGTTGTTTGAATGTATTTTATAGCTCCTAAATCTGAAACCACAATTCCTTTAAAACCCCATTCTTTTCTTAAAACATCTGTTAATAACCAGCTGTTTGCAGCACAAGGAATTCCGTCTAATTCTGAGTATGCACACATAGTTCCTAACGCACCGCCTTTTCTGAATGCTTTTTCGAATGAAGGAAGGTGATCTTCACGGGCCGAACGTTCCCCCACTAAAATTGGAGAAGAATTTCCTCCCGCTTGTGGAATACCGTGAACTGCAAAGTGTTTTGGTTCTGCAATAATAGAACGATCTGATTTTAAATCGTCTCCCTGCAATCCTTTGATGAATGCCAAACCTATTTCACTGTTTAAGAAAGCATCTTCTCCAAAAGTTTCAGCAACTCTTCCCCATCTTGGTTCGCGTCCTAAATCTAAGTTTGGTCCAAAACCAAAATGCACTCCATGCGCTCTGGCTTCCATACCAATTACTTTTCCTACTTTATCTAAAACAGAAGTATCCCAAGTCGCACCAAGTCCAATGTTCATTGGGAAAGTGGTACTTCCTTCGTCTAAATATCCGTGAAGCATTTCACACATAATCAAAGCCGGAATTCCCCAACGGTTTCCTTTAATAACGTTTGTTTGAAGGTCGTTGATCATTTTTGCCGAACGCGGATAAAGATCATGAATCGCTCCAATTCCTAATTTTCCAATTTTTTCAGCTGATTTACCTTTAGCAAAATCTTCTTTTTCTTTAAAAAAATCACCTCTGTACATATCCATCTGACGCACTTTTTCTTCAAGTGTCATACGGCTTAACAAGTCTTTTACTCTGTCTTCAACAGGCGCTTGCGCATCTTGATACAGATACTTTTTCTGGGCGTGGGTCTGGTTTAAAAAACCAACAGCCATTACAAAAATAATGGCCGTTTTTCTCATTCTTAATTGTAACATAGTTGTGTTTGTTTAGTTTTGAATCACTTTAAGCTTTGTTCCATTCACAAAATCATCGTGCGAAATAAAAAAGCTGTTAAGTGATTTTCCGTTTAGCTCAATCGAATTGATTTTTCCATCATTATTGATTTGTCTTTCAATTACAATGCTTTCTTTTTTATAATATCTTGGATCTAATTTGATCGTAATTCTATGAAACATTGGTGCTGTAATCGTGTAAACCGGATCTCCCGGAGAAATTGGGTAAATTCCCATCATCGAATACACTAACCAAGCCGACATTGTTCCGGTGTCGTCATTTCCTGGTAATCCTTTTGGTTCATTTTTGAAATGTTCTCTAACCAATCTTTTCACATGTTCTTGTGCTTTATATTCATCACCTTTCACATAATTAAACAAAAACGGATTGGCGATGTCTGGTTCATTTGCCATATCAAATTGATTAATGTCGAAGATTTTCTGCAATTGGGCTGAAAAAGCTTTTTCACCGCCCATTAATTTCATTAATCCTTTAATATCATGCGGAACCATAAAATTATACTGCCAGGCATTTCCTTCGATAAAACCAACATTTTCTTCAAAATTAGCCCCGGAAGCAGGATCAAAAGGTTCGTACCAATTTCCGTTTGCAATTCTTGGGCGAAGTAAATTTAGATTCTTATCAAATAATTTTCTGTAGGATAACGAACGTTCTTTAAAACGTTTTACATTGTCTTTGTCTCCAAATTCGTTGGCCATAAGCGAAATAGCATAATCTGAAATATTGTATTCCTGAGTCGTAGAAACGGGACCTTTGTTGTCAGTTGTCAAATATCCTTTTTTGATATAATCTTTCAATCCCGGACGAAGCGGATTATTTTCAATATTATCGGCGCCTTTCAACATCGCATAGTACGCTTTATTAACATCATAATCACGAATTCCTCTCATGTAAGTATCTGTAATAACAATACTTGCCGGATCTCCAACCATGGTAAAAGTTTCAGTCGAATTTAATTCCCATTTTGGTAACCAGCCGTTTTCATCAAACATCTCCAACATACTTTTTACCATATCAGATTGTTGTTTTGGATAAACCAATGACATTAACTGATGCACATTTCTGTAGGTATCCCACAATGAAAATACGGTATAACGAGTATCTTTGGTTTTAGCAATTTTACTTCTTTTGATTACCGGATATTCTCCGTTAATATCATTTAAAGTGTTCGGATGGATTAGTGTATGATACAAAGCCGTATAGAAAATCGTATTGTCATCTTTTGAACCTCCTTCAACCAAAATTTTAGATAATTCTTCGTTCCATTCGTTGTAGGTTTCTTTATAAATTGCGTCAAAAGATCTGTTACCCACTTCTTTTGCTAAGTTTTCACGGGCATTCTCGATACTTACGTACGAAATTCCGATCTTTACTTCAACCGTTTCTTGTTTGTCGAATTTATACGTAAAATAACTTCCAATACTATCACCTACAACAGTCTTAATGGTATTATCCATCATTCTTGCTTTTCCGTTGTAACCCATCCATTGCGCTTCAACACCGTTGTATTTCGCAGGCTTTTTCCAAACTCCGAATTTATCGGCAGGTTTAGAAAATTGAGCCACAAAATAAACTGGGTAAGCATCTTCCGGGCTGTTGTAACAAAACGAGCCAACCGAACGCATTCCTTCAATTTCTGTCGATGACACTACTTTTATCATTGCACCTTCTTCATTTGTTAAACCTAAACCAAGATTTAATAAAATATTAGACTGCCCTTTCGGGAAAGTGAATCTGCTGATCCCAACTCGTTTTGAAGCCGTGAATTCGCCTTTTACTTTGTACTTATCGATGTTTACACTGTAATAAGCCGCTTTTGCAACTTCATTAGAATAAGTAGAACCGTATTTTAAATGATCGATTTCTACTGCTCCAGTCGTTGGCATCAATAAAATTACGCCCAATTCCGGACAGCCAACTCCGCTTAAATTCACTTGGCTAAATCCAGTCAAAAAAGTATTTTCATTCACATACGGATTAGAAAGCCATTGACTGTCTTTTTCCATAGGAGTATTTTTTACTCCGGCCACATTAAACGGACTAATACTAGCCATTCCGCGCGGTGCAATTGGACCCGGAAAAGCAGCACCATAATTAGAAGTTCCAATAAGCGGATTAACAAAATCTGCAGGCTCCTGCGCAAAAATAGTGATGCTAAAAAACAGCATGTATAAAATACATGCTGTCTTAAATTTATATTTAGTATTTAAAACCATAGGTTTCCTTCTTATCTGTTGATCGCTTCAATTTTTAAAGTCCACGCTTCTTTTGCAGGAAGGTTGTTTCTTAAACTTTCTGGAATAATTACTTTAAATCCATTTCCTTCTTTTGTCCATTTTAAAGAAGTTTTAGAACCTAACATCGTAATTTTTGTTCCTTTTTTAGGGCTGATAGATTTTACTATAACTTCTGCAGGAATTTTATCTTCTCCTTCTTTAGCTAAATAAAATGCGAATACATTTCCTGCTTTATTTTGTGTAAAACAAATGTTTTCTTCTTTATAAGGCTCGATTGGTTTTGTGTTGTAAATCGCTGTACTGTTTACTTTCATCCAGTCTCCGTATGCTTGTAATAAATCGTAAGCGCCTTTATCCCATTCTCCTTCAGGGCTTGGAGCCACGTTTAATAACAAGTTTCCGCCTTTTGCCACAATATCAACTAACATGTGAATTCCTTGTCTTCCAGTCATGTACTCAGCTCCCGGAGAATAAGACCATCCTCCTCCGGCTGGAATACAAGATTCCCATGGGTAAGGCAAAGTTTTAGCAGGAACGCGTCCTTCCGGCGTTAAGTAGTTTTGGTTTTTACCATGAACTGCTCTGTCTACTACAATTAATCCTGGTTGTTTTTGACGTGCTTTTACAACCAATTCATCCATTTTCGGATCCTGATCTACCACTCTGTGTTTAATGAAACCGTTTTTAGATTCGTTTTCTGTAAACTTCTCATCGTAGTTTTCTTTTAGATTTTGCTGATCTCTTTTTCTAACCCATCCTCCATCTAACCATAAGATGTCTACTTTTCCGTAGTTCGTTAAGATTTCTAAGATTTGGTTGTGAGTAAAATCAACATATTTCTGCCATTTTTCAGGATATAAAGCAGGATCGTAGTTTACGTTTCTGTCGAATGGAGGAAAATACGGATCCCAGTAATTTTCGTTATGCCAGTCTGGTTTAGAGAAATAAGCTCCGGTTGAAATACCTTCACCTCTAAAAGAGTTGAAAATTTCTTTTAAAACGTCTGCTTTTGGATTTGTACTAAAAGGAACGTCTTTGTTCGTTATTTTATAATCAGAATATTTAGTATCATACATATTAAATCCGTCATGGTGTTTTGTTGTAAAAACCATGTATTTCATTCCGGCATATTTAGCAGCTTTTGCCCATTTAGCAGGATCGAATTTCACAGGATTAAATGTTTTTCTCAATCCTTCATAATCGGCAATATATTGATTGTAATTAGCAGGATTACTTCCTTTTTTACGCTCACACCAACCGTAATCTTCTGGACAGATTGACCAAGATTCTACAATTCCCCATTGGCTGTACGTTCCCCAGTGCATTAACAAACCAAATTTTTTGCCCTGCCACTCGTCTAAGTTTTTCAACACTAACGGATCTGTCTCTGGTACATAGCGCTCATCTTCATAAATGGCCTGCGAAAACATCTGAACCGAAAATAACATCGCGATTATGAATATTCCTTTTTTCATCTTTATTCTATTTATAGTTTTTGTTTTTGTTCTTTCTATTTAATTGTAAAACTTACATTTAACGAGTTGGACGTTTTGAGCCCAAATTCTCCTCATTTTTGTCATTTCGACGTAAGGAGAAATCTTCGTAAGTAACTCCTCAATCTTTGTCAATTCCCGAGTTTGATTTGCTTCGCTTATTCGCTATCGCCCGGGTCTCGTTCCTCTTAATTACAAACCGGGCGTAAAACTTTGACAAAGTTCATGCGGTATAATTAGTTCACGACAATCTCATCCACAAACAGCCATGAACTTTCTCCTTTAGGGCTTTTCTTTAAGTTGCCTGCAATTACTTTTACAAATCGTGCATTTTGTTTTTGAAAACTGATTTTAAAATCTTTCAATTCCGGAAGGGGATTTACAGCATACGGACGTGTAATTTTTCCAACCTGTTTGTATTTTATTCCGTCATTAGAAACCAATACTTTTACTTCAACCGGAAAATTAACTCCTGCTCCCTGACTTTCTAAAGTTCCTACTAAAACTTGTTCTACGCTTTCCTGTTTTTGAAAATCAATTACCAGTTCCATATCGTTTACAAGCCATGCCTGCCACTGTCCGTCATGGAAATTTTTACTTCCTCTAATTGTGTTTACCATTGTATTGGCATCACCTTTATAACTCTGATTAAAAGGAGTTAAATATTTTACTTTACTGGCAACTGCTTTATGGAAAATAATGGTATCGGTAAAGGTTTTTCCAACCGGTTTATCATCCTGAAACAAAGATGCTTTTAAGATTGTCGTTTCTGTAAACTCAATTGGACTTGTATATTTTACAGCGTGATGATCAATGTTTTTATCTCCTAAAACGTAACGGATATCCGGATTTGGAAACTCGTTTTTCAGCTCAACTTTGATTTTCTTATTTGCTAAATCAGCAGTTGAAGAAGCGGTTACCAAATACGCACTTTTTGCATAATTGATTCCTAAATAATCGTAACGTTTTAGTAATGAAAACAATCTTGTTGTAAAATCATCCCAGTTACGTTTTTCTTTCGGGCTCCATAACGTTTCTGATAAAGCGGCCAGTCTTGGAAAAATCATATATTCAGAATCTTTTGGCAAGGCTAAATGTTCTGCCCATAAATTGGCTTGTCCTCCTAATATGTGCGCTGCTTCCTGAGGCGACATAGTTGGAACCACAGGATCAAATTTATACACTTCGTTTAACGGATTATAAGCATCAAAAGCCAATGGTTCCTCGTTTTGCGGACCCTGATAAAAGTTGAAATAACAAGGAGATTCCGGAGTCATAATAACGTCATGTCCCTGATCTGCTGCTTCGATTCCGCCTTTCGTTCCTCTCCAGCTCATTACTGTTGCATCCGGAGCAAGACCGCCTTCTAAAATTTCATCCCAGCCAATAACTTTTTTACCTTTTGAGTTAATGTACTTTTCCATGCGTTTTACAAAGTAGCTTTGTAATTCTTCTACGCTTTTAAGGTTATTGTCTTTGATTCTTTTCTGGCAGTGCGGACATTTTGCCCAATTGGTTTTCGTAGCTTCATCACCTCCAATGTGAATGTATTTGGAAGGAAATATGGTCATTACCTCGTCTAACACATTCTGCAGAAACTCAAACGTAGTTTCCTTTCCTGCACAATAGATATCAGTAATAGGCCATAATCCTCCTGATGGCACTCCAATACGCTGATCAAAACAAGCCAGTTCAGGATACGATGCAATAGCACTGCTTACGTGTGCCGGCATTTCGATTTCCGGAATTACTTCGATGTTTTTTGATGCGGCATATTTTACGATTTCTTTTAATTCTTCCTGAGTAAAAAAGCCTCCGTACGTTCCTTTTTGATCTGCCGTTACAGGAAGCCTGGCGTTCCAGGATAAGTTTTCCTGATCGACTCTCCAGGCACCTACTTCTGTTAGTTTTGGGTATTTTTTAATTTCGATTCTCCAGCCCTGATCGTCTACTAAATGCAGGTGCAAAACATTCATTTTGTGCATCGCCAAACGATCAATTGTGGCCAGAATATAATTTTTATCGAAGAAATGACGCGATAAATCGAGCATTAAACCTCTCCATTTAAAACGCGGTTCATCGTTAATCGTTAAACTTGGAATCTGCCATTTTGCAGATGAAACAGTATACGTACTTTCGATGGCTTCGGGAAGTAATTGTCTAATACTTTCCAAACCATACATAAATCCGGTATTGCTTTTTGCCGAAATAACAATATTTGTTGGATTTACATCCAGAATATATGCTTCATTTTTTAGATTCGGATCTACTTTAAACTGAACAAAATTACTTGCAGGAGCTTTTGCTGTAATTTCCGGTTTCCATCCGGCTGCAATTTCAAATTTAGAAGCCAGAGCATTTGCCGCTTCTTTCTGAAAATCGCCGTTAACTACAAATTTTGTATTTTTTGTAAATTCAAAAACACCTGTTTTTATAAAAGTCTGAGTTGGTTTTGGGATGATGCGAATGTCTTTTTCCGTAAACACTTTCTGAGCATACGAAGAAGTTACAAGAGCAAGAAAACCAATTATCAAATAAGATTTTATAATTCTCATATCGTAATTATTTTAATGATGGTGTTATTTTAAATTTATAGTAATAATCTTTATCTCTTAAAAGGTATTTTTCCATTGGCCATGCCTGCCAGCTGTCAATTCCTCCTACTCCCATTTGTTTCGAATCGATTTTTAAACTTGTTAAATCTCTCTCTTTCAATTCGGCAGCGTGTCGCTGATCTTTTTCTAAACCATCATCTAAATCTTCGTTTAAATAATGTAAAGCGGTAATGGCTAATAAATTATCTGATGTTACGGTTAATTTCAATTTATCGCTTACTAATTCCAGGAAACGAACATCGGTTTTATTTCCGGTTTCCTGCGGACGGATGTACGGATAATATTGTTCGGCAACCGTTTGATTATACAATCCTACTTGTGAACTGTAATTTCTGTCGATATAATTTTCGTGCGGGCCTCTTCCGTAATAGGTTAAATTACTGAATTCTTTCGGAACAATTACTTCCATTCCAAATCTTGGCAGCATTGGCTGTTCTTTCGTTTTATCAATATTTAAAACTTCTTTTACGGCTAATTCTCCATTGCTGTTAAATTCGTAATTCAGCTCTAAAGTCGAATTTACCTGAGGCAGACTATACGTTGCTTTAACTGTAATTTTATTGTCTTTTGCCGGAACAAAAGTCCAGTTTACCAATGTTGGGTTTTCTGTTGCTTCTTTCCAGGCAGCTAAATTTTTCTGAAAGTTTGCTCCAAAATCATTGTCGTTTGGTGCTCTCCAGAAGTTAGGACGTAACTGATATCCTTCTTTTATAATTGGTAAATTATTGAATGAATAGCTGTTAATGAATCCTGTTTTTTTATCGAAAGTAATTTCGGCTTTATCGCTTTTGAAAACAGTCGCATTTGCTTTTTTCTCAACTGTAATTTTTCCTGCACCTTTTACCGTAATATCATTTTTCCATTCGCCTTTATAAGCCAATTGATCTGATGCGATTTCGAAACCTTTTGGTAAAAACGGTTCTTCTTCTTTTAGATGATAGGTTACATTGATAAAAGCTTCCTGAAATGGTTTGTCTCCCAGTTTAACCGGAAGTGTATAGGTTTTTGACTGATTTGGATCCACTGCCAAATAATCGATAACGCCTGTTGCTTCTGTAACGCCGTCCAGAACTAATTTCCAGTGAAGGGTTACGTTGCTTAAATCTTTAAACGAAAATTCGTTGTAAACTTTAATCGTTGCTGTTGCTGCATTTTCCCATGAAGTCAAAATATTCTGATGTACATTTTTTACTTCAAATGCATGCGGATTTGGTTTTCTGTCAACCGTGAAAACACCGTTGTTTACAAAGTTGTTATCACTTTTTACGTCTTTTGGTCCAAAATCTCCTCCATACGCTAAAATTGTAGTTCCATTGTCTAATTTCTTATAGACTGATTGATCGATCATATCCCAAATAAATCCTCCCTGAAAGTTTGGATATTTACGAATAACATCCCAATAATCTTTGAAATTCCCCATTGAGTTCCCCATTGCGTGTGCATATTCACACTGAATGTAAGGTCTCGAAGGATTTGGATTTGCCAGAATGTATTCTTCCATTTTATTTGGTGAACTGTACATTGGATCGATGATGTCAGAATCCCATTCGAATTTTAAATCTTTCCCGTCCCAGGCTCCTGCAGTTGCTCTTTCGTACTGAATTGGTCTTGATTTATCACGGTTTTTAATCCATAAATAACCTCTGTAGAAATTATAACCGTTTCCGGCTTCGTTACCCATACTCCAGATGATAATAGATGTGTGGTTTTTATCTCTTTCGATCATACGCTGCATACGCTGAATGTGCGCCAGTTCCCAGTCTGGTTTATTACCAAGGGTTTTGGTAATATCGTACCCCATTCCGTGCGATTCGATATTGGCTTCGTCCACAACATAAATTCCGTATTTATCACATAATTCATAGAAATATTCGTCGTTTGGATAATGCGACATTCTTACCGCATTGATATTAAACTCTTTCATTAGTTTAATATCCTGCTCCATTCTTTCTCTGGAAATCGTTTGTCCTGTAATTGGATCCACTTCGTGGCGGTTTACACCTTTTATGTAAATCGCTTTTCCGTTTACTAAAAGCTGTCCGCCCTTAATTTCAACTTTCCTGAAACCAACGTTGTGATTGATTACTTCAACAATACTTCCTTTTTTATCTTTTAAAATAAAACTTACCTGATATAAATTCGGGATTTCGGCACTCCATTTCTTCGGATTGTTTATTGCGAAATCAAAAGTTAATTTTTTAGCATCGCCTAAATTTGCTTTTTTAGTTTCGATAACTTTTCCGTTGTCTTTTAACTGTACTTCAAATGTATAAGCCTCTTTTTTATTTATATCCGAAAATTCAGTTGAAATTTTCAATGTTCCGTCTACATATTTTGCATCTAAATCCGGTATGATTTCGAAGTCTTTTAAATGCGCTTTGTTTCTGGCAACCAGGTAAGAATCCCTGGTAATACCACTCATTCTCCACATATCCTGACATTCCAGGTACGAACCGTCGTTCCATTTCATTACCTGCAAAACGATAAGGTTTTTTCCTGTTTTTACGTATTTGTTCAGATTGAATTCAGAAGGCAGTTTTCCGTCTTCTCCATATCCTACATAAACACCGTTTACCCAAACCGTTAAGTTTGATTTTGCTGTACCAATGTGAAGAAAAATGTCTTTTCCTTCCCAGGATTTATCGATCGTTACTTCTCTTCTGTAAACTCCTGTCGGGTTGTAATTTGTGGGTACAAACGGCGGATTTGGAGCCATTAAATAATCAAAATCATACGAAGTGTTTACATAAATTGGATATCCATATCCGTTTACGTCCCAGCTTGCCGGGATTTTGAAGTTATCCCATGATTTATCGTTAAAAGTGCTTTTTTCAAATTCTTTTGGAAGATCAGCCGGTTTTTCAACGTATTTGAATTTCCATGCTCCGTTGATATCTAAATAGTTTTTAGATTCTCTCCAGTTGTTTTTAACAGCAGCAGTTTCATTTTCAAAAACATAATAGGCAGCGTGCATAGGCTCTCTATTCTCTTCATTGATTTTTTCATTCTGCCAGAACGGAACTTTTTCCTGAGCATTAACAGATACTATCGAGGCGATCAGCAGGGATAATATGGATATTGTTTTTTTCATTCTTTGTTTTTGTTTGAACACATAGCCCCGATGAACATCGGGATAGATTGTGAGAGAAAAATCTATATTTCTATGTGTTTATTTTTTTTGTTTTTAGTTTGTCATTTCGGCCGAAGGGAAAAATCGCGCTAGAAACTCCTCTGTCAATTCGTAAATCTTTGTCGATTAACTTGTGTGATTTGCTTCGCCTGTTCGCTATCGTCCGGGCTCCTTACGTCGAAATAACAATATTGCGTAATCTATTTATCCCACGACATTTTAAATTTGGCATCTTCCATACGGTGTCCTTTTTCTTCGTCTGAAACAGCGAAATTGAAACCAGATCTCAGACTGTAACCTGCGTGTTCACCATTTTTGTTCAACGCAATAAAACCAACCTGAAGATATTCCATGTCTTTGTGGTTTTTGTGTTTTTTGTAAATACGTTCTGTGATTTCCTTACAGGCATCGTAAGGCGATTTTCCCTGACGCATTAATTCGACTACCATAGCACTTCCGGCAGTTCTGATTACGGCTTCGCCCAATCCTGTTGCCGCTGCAGCACCTACTTCGTTATCAAGAAAAAGACCCGCGCCGATTATTGGGGAGTCACCGACGCGGCCATGCATCTTCCAGGCAGCACCACTAGTGGTACACCCTCCCGAAAGATTTCCGTCTTTATCCAACATTAGCATGCTTATGGTATCGTGATTTTCTATATTAATAACCGGTTTGTATTTTGAATCTTCCAGCCATTTCTTCCAGTCTTTTTCAGACTCGGGAGTTAGTAAATTTTCTTCTTTAAAGCCTTCTGATAAGGCAAATTGCAAAGCGCCTTGCCCGGCTAACATAACGTGAGGCGTATTTTCAAGGACTCTTTTAGCAACCGAAATAGGGTGTTTGATTCCCTGAAGAAAACAAACAGAACCGCAGTTGCTGTTATGATCCATAATACAGGCGTCAAGCGTTACTTTTCCTTCGCGATCCGGATATCCTCCATAACCAACACTGCGGACATTCGGATCTGCTTCAGGAATTTTCATACCGGCTTCTATTGCTTCAAGAGCAGATTTTCCGGCTTGTAATTGTTTCCAGGTTTCCTGATTCGCGGGTAAGCCGTGATTCCATGTCGAAATTACGATTGGTTTTTTAACTTTTTTTGAAGGAATTTCTAATGCTTCTCCTTTTTCATCTTCTCTGTCTTTCGCAAATCCGCTAAAGCCAACAGAACTTACGGCTGCTGCGCCTAAAGCTGCTTTTTTGATAAAATCTCTTCTATTTGACATGCTGCTTACTTTTTAAATGGAATTCTGAGATTATTCTTTGTCTTGAATATTTCAACACGCAGTGACATAGTTTTTGAAATGGTAAAGTGTTTAGCTTTTATCAACAAACATGACTGTGTGTGGAAATTTGCTTATTCTTTTTCAACCTATAAAAACCTATTTTCTATGTGTTGAAAATACTATTTTAAACTGGCTTTTGTTTCTTTGATGGTTTTTAAATTGCTTTCTGTTAAAGCATTTCCGTCAAAGAAAGAAACTCCGACAGCTCCGTTTTCTTTTGCTTCTAAAATCGCCTGCTTTAGTTCTGCGTCGTTTTTAAGGCCCGGAATATAAATTCCTGTAATGATTTTTGTCTTTTTGTCTTCTAAATCATCAACGCCTTGTTTTGTTGCATAGCCAACCCAGTCAATTTCTTCATTGTAAAAACTGTGGTAAATCATTGGATAAACTTCGTCGATATTCCATTTATCCCAACGCTGACGTACCATGTGGTCTGACATTTCAGGATAAGGAAATACAGCTGCCGTTAATTGTTTGTTGTGTTTATGAACAATATCATAAGCATCATTAACCACGGCTTTTATGGCATTTAAACGGAAGTTTTTCCATTCCATGTCGATAGAAGTATTGTGGCTTTCTTTTGGATTTTTGTGGTGGATTTTTTCGAATGCTTTTACACATTCATCGCAGTAACAAAAGTCGAATTGAGGTAATTCTACATCCTGAACTAAGTTGTATTTAGGCAGAAGGCTGATTGGTAAAAAGATGTCCGGGAAACGAATGTAATCTAAATGTACACTTTCGATTCCTTCTACTTTTGCCAGTTCTTCAACTAAGGCCAAAACGTGTTCTCTTGATTCTTTTCTGGTTGGACATAACCATTGGTAGTAATCTACATACGGGCGGTGGTCAAAACAAGATTTTCCTTCTTTGCTTACCTGATACCACTCCGGATGCTGTAATGCGATTGAATCGCCAGGTCTGTTCATTGCCATAATCCAGGCATGCACTTTTAGACCTTCTTTTGTAGCCAGAGGCACTAATCTTTTTAAAAGCTTTGGGTCTGTGATGGTATTAATTAATACTTCATCGATACCGCCGTCTTTGTATTTTTTGAATTCTGCTGTGTAATCTGCATCCGATTTTTTTGGGTCGGCAGTTGTCCAGACACCAAATTTAAATGCAGTAGTTTTTTCTTCTTCTTTCTTCGCACATGAAAAAATGCTTAGTGCCAGTAAAATAAGGAGTAGTTTTGGTAGTTTCATAGTGGTTTATTTTGATATTATTTTGCCGTCCTGCCTTATAATCAACGTTTGGTTTGAAAAAGGGCTTTTTACAGAAATATTGTATCCGGAGGCATGATTTTCTAACACTGGTTTCAAAATTTTACCATCAACTTTGATCGGTTCTTTTGTGAGATCGGCCAATGATTTTGCCCAGCTTTTATTTTTTTGATTGTATTCTTTTTGAGCGCGGTACAAATTGTACAGTTCCCATCGCACTTTTTCGTCCTGCGGAATGGTAAAGGTATCTTTTCCTTCTTTTGTAGAAAAATAAACATAACCCCATTTTTCAGGTTCGTGCATATTGATTACGCCCATTGGCGACCAAACCCAGTTGTACTCAGGCAGAAACTTGCCGTCAGTTCCTTTTTTGCGTTCGTATTTGCCGTTTACAATAGAGTGATCCCAGTTTACTCTTGAGAAATTAACTCTCCAGAATTTATCGGCGGGAACGTTCTGATCGTAATAAGACGTTTTGTAAGCTTCCCAGGGAAGTGCCATTTCTAAAACCCATCCCTGATCGATATCGTCAGGATTATTAAGGGTTCCGTGAATTTTTACTGCTGATTTTAAACCCGGAATATTCCAGTCGTTTAAAACCACCAGGTCTTCTCTGTAAGGCTTTGATAAAAATAGATCCCAAGCAGTGTTCAAGGCGTTTATTTCTAATTCGTAATAGTTAAAAGTATCGCTGTCGGGATCTATAAAAACTTCAAAATCGTTATTATAAAAAATAATGGTGTCGCGTTGTTTTAGATTGGCCCAAACATGGGGTTCATCAATTTTTGCTAAAATATAAAAATTGGTTTCATCCCACAGCATTTTAACTTTTGTTGCATATTTTGGCTTAACGTCGTTTTCGATATCCTCAAAAAGGTCAGTCCATTCTGCTTTCTGCCAGGCTGGATCAGACTCATCGCCGTCAATTGTAATTGCTTTTGTAGTTTTTGTCGCTGTATAGGTTTTAGGCACAATAGTATTTTTCTTCGATTGTGAAAAAACAGCAATCGAAGAAAAAACTAAAACAATTGTTAACCATTGATTTTTTAAAAACATGCTTGTATTATAAACTGTTATCTTTTGTAAACTGAATTACTTCACTTAGTTTTCCAAATGCAATAGCAACTGCTGTATCTGCTGCACCATAATAAACTGCCAGTTTATCTTCTTCTGTATCGTGTAAAGCTGCGCAAGGGAAAACTACGTTTGGCACATCTCCAACCATTTCATAAATCTCTGCAGGTCCTAATAAATAAGGCTGTGTTCTGTATTTTACTTTATCCGGTGAGTCTACATCTAAAAGTGCAGATCCCATTGCGTAACGGAAACCGTTGCAGGTATTGATAACCCCGTGGTAGATCATTAACCAGCCTTCGTTAGTTAAAATCGGGATTGGTCCTGCTCCTACTTTTGTACACTGCCATGCGCTTTGTTCAAACGGACTTGGTTTCATTACTAATCTGTGTTCTCCCCAATATTTCATATCGGGGCTGTAGCTGATCCAGATATCTCCAAATGGTGTATGTCCGTTATCACTTGGACGGCTTAACATGGCGTATTTACCGTTTATTTTCTGCGGGAATAAAACTCCGTTTCTGTTGAATGGTAAAAAGGCATTTTCGCATTGGAAAAACTCTTTAAAATCAAAAGTATATCCAATTCCAATTGTTGGTCCGTTATACCCGTTACACCACGTAATCCAGTAACGGTCTTCGATAAAAACCACACGTGGATCGTATTTATAAGCAGATTCAATCATTTCTGTATTTCCGGATTTCATCTCAATTGGTTCATGGTTGATGTCCCAATTGATGCCATCTTTACTGAAACCAGCAAAAATATTCATTTGAACCGCTTTGTTATCACATCTGAAAACACCTGCATATCCGTCGCCAAAAGGCACAACTGCACTGTTAAAAATACTGTTTGAAGACGGAATCGCATATCTGTCGATAATTGGATTCTCAGAATATCTCCACATTACATCTTTACTGTTTTCGGGTCTGTCTTGCCAAGGAATACTGCTCATTTTTTTTATTTTTTGTTTACTGTTTTTATTTTTAAAGCTTTGCCAAAGTTTAAAACTTTGACAAAGCGAATTCAACTTTTTAAACACATAGAAACATAGTTTTTAAAATTTAAAAAAAGGGCATCAGTTTAATCCAAAAGGCATTGCTATATGTGTGGAACCTGTTTCTTTTTTTTATTACTGTATTTCTAAACATAAAAACTTATGTCTCTATGTGTTTGTTTTTTTGCACAATCTTGTCATTTCGACAAACTGCGGTGTTATTTTACTTAATCTGCTATTTTGCGAACTTTATCAAGCCACGTGAATTTTAATACTGTTGTGGTTACTAAAAACACGATTAATGCTGCAACTGCTTTTGGATAATCTCTGATGATGAAAAATATCGGAAGCAGAATCATACTCGACTGCCAGATAATTCCAATCGCACAGTTCATCATATCTATCCAGAAATCATTATTTTTTTCAAAAGCCTGATCTTCGGCTTTTAATTCTTTATAAACCGGATTCCAGAATCCCCAAGGTCTTACGTTTGAGTAGAAAGATTTTAAAACTTCCATTTCTGTCGGTTTGCTTAGGTAAGTCCCTAATAAACATCCTAAAATCGAGAATCCAAATATTAACGGGAACAAGTAAATGGCCTGAACTTGTGATAAATCGTATAAGAAAGAACCTTCGGTTAAATTTGCTTTGTTCATTCCTAAAATGAATTGTAACGAAGCGATGATTAATCCGGCAAACATTCCCCAGAAATACCCCCAGCCGTTAAAACGCCACCAGATCCATTTTAGGAAATTCGCGGCTACGTAACCTCCGTACAAAGCACTTGTAATCCATAAAGTCAAAGAATTAATAGAATCTGCAAAGAATCCCATGAAAACGCCTAATCCCACTACAAGGAAAGACGAAATCTGGCTTACCTTAATATAATGTGCATTTGAAGCAACTGGTTTGAAATATTTTTTATAAATATCATTTACAATATAAGCCGGACCAGCGTTTACGAATGCTGAAAATCCCGACATAAAAGCGGCCAATAAACCGGCTAAAAGGATTCCTTTAATTCCTACCGGAATATATAAATTCACCACTTTTGGCATTAATAATTCTAAATCGGCTCCTGTTAAACCTACGTTTGCATTTAATTCAGGTGCGAGGTTCACCAATGCAATTACCACGATTCCGGTAATTAATAAATATCTTGGAATAAACAAAATCAGGTTGGTAAAACCACTCATATATGCGGCTTCTTTTACTGATTTAGTCGAAAGAACTCTTTGTAAATCGTAACTTGGCGTTGGTCCTGCCACACTCGCAAAGAAACCTTTGAATAAAGTCATTCCAATAAAAGCGCCAAACATTTTGTAGCCTTCAGTATCAATTAAATTATTAAAGGTCTGGAATTTATCACTCCACTGGGTTTCAAACTGCCAGCCAAAGAAAACATTTTTCCATTCTTCGGTAATAACCGAATTAATCTGAATATCGGTATAATTGATAAAAGCGTAACCCGCAATTAAAACTCCGGCTACAATCATAATTAAATACTGCACCACTTCTGTCGCTACTACAGAGAACATACCGCCTTTTACGGTATAAATTGTAGTTAAGAAAATGATTAACAAAGCATAAGAACGCTCTGATGTTAATAATATCATATCGCCGTAGTGAAGCGTTAAATCCCACGGAAGAATAATGGTTACAAATTTCCCGATTCCTTCGAAGAAATAGGCGATAAAACCAATTGTTGAGATAATGGCAAAAATAGCTACAATAATATGAGATGCTTTTCCGGCTTTATCGCTCCCAAATCGCGTCAGGATCCATTCAGAACCTGTCATTACTTTGGATCTTCTAATCCAGACTGCGAGGAACATCATAACGAAAATCTGGTTCCATATCGGCCACAGCCACATAAACATGAAACTTTTTACTCCGTATAAAAACAGAACCCCAATCATCCAGGAAGTTCCTGAAACATCGAACATTCCGGATCCGTTACTTAGACCCAAAAAATACCATTTGATTGTTTTTCCTCCAAGAAAATAGTCATCAAGTCCTTTTTTTGCTTTTCTTGAAATCCAGATTCCGATACTTACCGAGAGCAGAATGTATGCTACGATTATCGATACGTCAATAATATCCATTTAATTTTTTGTTTGTTAGGTTTGTTAGTTACGTTTTTGTTTTTGTTTGTTTTTGTGATTTATTTTTTCGTCCCCCAGTTTTTATTTGGCTGCGGTCCCATTACAAAATGTAAAGTCCCTCCTTTTAAAATCTGTTGGTGCGTGATTGCTGTCTGGTTAAACTCAACTCCGTTTAATGTTACCGATTGTATGTAATAGTTTTTATCTGAAACATTTTCGGCTTCGATTACAAACGTTTTGCCGCCTTCAAGATTGATGGTTGCTTTTTCGAAAATCGGGCTTCCAATTTCATATTCGCCTGAAGCCGGGTTCATTGGATATAATCCCATTGAACTGAAAACGTACCATGCCGACATTTGACCGCAGTCTTCGTTTCCGCTTAATCCGTTCGGTGTTGTATTGTATTGTGTGTCTAAAATATGACGAACCCAATATTGTGTTCTCCAAGGCTGTCCCGCATGATTGAACATATAGGCAATGTGGTGGCTTGGTTCGTTTCCGTGTGCGTACTGCCCGATTAATCCTGAAATATCAGCCGAAACATTGTTTCCTGTAATTTCTGAACTTTCTGTAAACAACTGCTCTAAACGTTTGGTAAATAATTCGTTACTTCCGTGAAGTTTAATAAAATCGTTTACATCATGAGGTACAAACCAGCTGTGCTGCCAAGCATTTCCTTCGGTATAATCAGTGTGTTCTCTGTGATTTGAATGTTTGGGATCAAAGGGCTCATTCCATGATTTTCCATCTTCTGATTTTCCTCTCATAAATCCGGTTTTCGGATCAAATAAATGCTGGTAAGCCTGAGAACGTTTTAAGAAAAACTGGTAATCTTCTGTTTTTCCTAATGCTTTTGCCATTTGTGCCACACACCAGTCATCATAAGCATATTCTAAAGTTATGGTAACTGATTCGTCTAATAAGTTATAAGGAATATAGCCGTATTTTTTATAGAAGTTCAGTCCTCTTTCGTCCTGCATCATAGTGGTTTTCATGGCCTGATACGCTTTTTCGGCATCAAAACCTTTAATACCTTTTAAATACGCATCGACAATTACAGGAATAGAGTGATATCCTGTCATGGTATTGGTTTCATTAGCATACAATGTCCAGACCGGAAGTATTTTTTTAACGTCGTAGTAGGCCAGCATTGAGCTTACAATGTCTGAAGCTTTGTCCGGAGCCAGTAAAGTCAGCAAAGGATTTTCGGCTCTAAAAGTATCCCAAAGCGATAATGTCGAGTAGGCTGTGTAATTACCTGCTGTAACTATCTCATCGTTTTCTTGTCTAAACTGACCGTTTTTATCGCTGTACGTTACAGGCGCAACCTGAGCGTGATACAATGCAGTATAAAAAATCGTTTTTAACGAATCTATCGGTGTTTCAACTTTTATTTTGCTTAAAGCTTCATTCCAGATTGATGAGGCTTGTTTTTTAGTTTCGTCAAAATTGACTTTTGGATCGTCTAAATTTCCTTTTGCATTAGCCACACTTACAGACGAAAGCGCCACTTTTACAAATAATTCATTTGAGTTTTTGGCATCAAAAAAGAATTGTGCCGAAGTATTTTCTCCGTCGGTTTTCTTACCATTAACAATTTGTTTATCAGCAATTAAAACAGACTCTGAAATAGGTTTTGAGAATTTGGCAACGAAATATACTTTTTGATTTGGCGCCCAGCCTTTACTATATCGATAACCACTAATAGTATATTCATCTTCGATTGTAATGCCTGTTTTTAACGCTTTATCCCAGTTAATGGCAAATCCTAAATCGACCACAACAGATTGTTTGTCGTTTTTGGCAAATGTATATTTGTGGTAAGCTGTTCTTTGTGAAGAAGTTAATTCTACATTGATTTTAGGATCCTTAAGAAAAACCTGGTAAGAACCCGGTGCTGCTTTTTCGTTAACATGACTGTATGATGATTTATAAGGTAATTGATCGCGTGATGTTGTTTTGGTCGTTAAGTCGACTTTTTTATTGATTGGCATGAATAAAATATCTGCCAAATCTCCAATTCCGGTTCCGCTGAGATGTAAATGACTGAAACCAGACACAATAGAATCCGAATAATGATAACCGGAACACCAGTCCCAGCTCGAAATTCCGTTATCAGGACTCACCTGAAGCATCCCAAAAGGCACTGTAGCTCCCGGATACGTATGTCCATGTCCGCCAGTTCCAATAAAAGGATCTACATGGCTCACAAAAATATCTTTGTGATTCGTATTTTTGTTTACTTTTATTTTACAACTTGTAACCAGAATTACAAATAAAAGAGGCAGAAAAAATTTCTTCATATAATACAACCTTAATTTAACTTTAAATTTAAATAAACTGACTTTTTATTAAAACTTATTTAGACGGATAACATATAAACTTAGATAAACATCAAAAAAAGTCACAAAACACCCTCGGATTATGAATTTCAATTCTAGCAAATTATACCGTGTCCCATTGCATTATCATATTATTTTTTGGCTGACTTATTTCTTATTTAATACTTTTAGATGGGGAAGCTATTTTAATGATTATCTCTATTCGCTTAAGACAAATTTGATAGGTTTTCCTATTCACATGAGCTTGTGTTACCTGAATATCCTGATTTTTATGCCGTATCTGGTATACCGAAAAAAATATGTTTTGTATGTACTTTCGGTACTCTCCGTCATTTTTATAATGGTGGTGCTGAAATTCAATCTTACCTATTTATTTATTACGCACGAGGTCTGGCCGGAAGGTCCTGAAACAATCGACAAGCTGACTCTGAATTATACTATAGATATGATGATGGGCGAATTGTATGTTATAACTTTTGTAACTGCCATTAAAATCACACTGGATTTCCTGAAGGAACAAAAACGTGTTACGGATCTTGAAAAATCGCAGTTGGAAACCGAACTTCTTTTCCTGAAATCCCAGATTTCACCTCATTTTTTCTTTAACACCTTAAATAATATCTATTCGCTTTCTGTCGAAAAATCGAATAAGACACCAAAAATAGTCCTGAAACTTTCCGAATTAATGCGTTATATGCTTTATGACACAAGCGGAAAGAAACAGACTCTTGAAAATGAGATACTCTGCATTCAGAACTATCTGGATCTGGAACGTATTCGAAATGATGAAAGACTGGAGGTAAATATGGAAATTTCGGGAGATATTCACGATAAGGAAATCTCTCCGGTTATCCTGCTCACTTTTATCGAAAATGCTTTTAAGCATGGTGTAAACAAGAATACAGGAAAAGTAACCATCGATATAAGCTTTAAAGTAAAGGGTGATTACCTGCATTTTTCGATCTCAAATCCAACGCCAGAAATTACGCAGCATACCGATTATTTTAACAAGTCAAGTGGTATAGGTATCGAGAATGTCAAAAAAAGACTGGAATTGGGCTATAATAAAAATGACTACAGGCTTTCTTTTAAAAATAAAAAGAATATTTTTGTCGTGAAGCTTGTGATTAAAGTCACGTAATATATCCTGCTCCCTATTTAATTTTACCTACGAAATTTATTTCGCTCAAAAATAACTAAGATTAAAGAAATGAAAATAAAATGTTTGATTATAGATGATGAGCCATTGGCAATCAACGTTATAAAAAGTTACTTAGAACCGCTTGAGAATTTTGAGGTAATAGACACTTTCAGCAATCCTATCGAGGGACTGAATTTCCTAAAAAACAATACAGTCGATGTTATTTTCCTGGATATTAACATGCCGGTTCTGGACGGAATCAATTTTATAAAAAGCCTTGAAAATCCGCCTTTACTAGTTATTACAAGTGCTTACAGCCAGTTTGCTCTTGAGACTTATGAATTGGACGTTTTGGATTATCTGGTAAAACCAATTGAGTTTCCAAGGTTAATGAAAACGTTGAATAAAATAAGTAAAAGGCTTGAAAACAAAGGCAGTTCGCCTCAGGAAAACAGCGCCGACAATCCTTTTATCTTTGTAAAGATTGACAAAAAGAGAATGAAGAAGATTTTCTTCAACGAAATTTTGGTGATCGAAAGCTTAAAAGATTATTTAAAAATCAACACCACAACCGGTAAATACATAATACACAGCACTTTGTCTGACTTTACAGATTTACTGCCGGAAAAAAACTTTTTAAGAATCCACAGATCGTACACAATCGCGATTGACAAAATCGATGCTGTTGAAGGAAACAGTATCGAGATTGAAGGTTTGCGTTATGTGATAGGCAGATCGTATATCGATCATGTGAAACAACGAATTTTGAATTCTTCTATATAGTATTTAACCGCTAAGAGCGCTAAGATTTACGCAAGGTTCGCAAAGTTTTATTCACAAAGCTTTGCGAACTTTTTTTTAAAAGACCAAGCAAAAAAACTTTGCGAACCTTGCGGTTAAAATTCTTAACCGCCAAAAAATAAAGCACAAAAAAATGCAGCCAACCACGGCTGCATTTCAAAACTTGGTAACTAACCAAATAAACCACATGAAATAGTTTATTATATTTTAAAGATTTTCTTAAAAGAAATATCTCTTGAAAGCTTCGATTGCCGAATAGTCAGCAAGACCTAAAGCGTGATATTTTTCTGCAGTTAATCTGTTTCTGTCTTCTGCTCTAATCCAGAATTCTCTACTGTCATCGCCCTGGAACATTACACCGTCTTTTTGTGACTGGTGAAAGAAAATTGCATGACGTTTTTTAAGAACCTGATCCGGACTCATAGGAACTGCCATTTCAATTTGGTAAGGTTCCCATTCGTGCCAAGCCCCTCTGTACAACCAAACCCAGCAGTCATCCATAAATGATTTGTGTTTTAATCTTTTTAAAGCTTCAAACAAACTGTCCAGACAAACTTTGTGTGTTCCGTGCGGATCTGCTAAATCTCCGGCTGCATAAATCTGGTGCGGTTTGATTCTTTCGATAATGTCGCACATAATCTGGATATCAGCTTCGCCAAGATTATTTTTCTTAACGGTTCCTGTTTCGTAAAACGGCAGGTCAAGAAAATTTACATTCGAATCCGGCACGCTTAAATATCGTGTTGCTCCTAAAGATTCGCTTCTTCTGATCAAACCTTTCAGTTTTCTCACTTCCAGCAAATCGATATCGTTGCTTTTTTTATTTTTTAAGAAGTTGATAATAGTATCCGCTTCTGCTGATTCAGGATTTAAGGCTTTTGTAATTTCAGCAAATTTTAAAGTTTCTTCATTCGAAACTGCAATATTTCCCGAAGTCTGATACGCGATATGCACATCATGCCCCTGCTCTACTAATCTGTCAAAAGTTCCTCCCATTGAGATAACGTCATCATCAGGGTGCGGACTAAAGATGATGATTCTCTTTTTCTCCGGAGTTGCACGTTCCGGTCTGTAGGTATCATCAGCATTTGGTTTTCCGCCCGGCCATCCTGTAATGGTTTGCTGCATTTTGTTGAACATTTTAATATTCAAGTCGTATGCGGTTCCTTCTTCAGACAAAACGCTTGACATTCCGTTATCGTTGTAATCTTTATCCGTTAATTTCAGGAAAGGTTTTTTCGTTAACTCGCTTAACCAAACCACTGCTTTCAATTTTAACTCTTCTGTCCAGATTACTGATTTTACTAACCAAGGTGTTTTTACTCTCGTTAATTCTGATGAAGCTTCTGTATCTAAAACAAACGTTGTGTTGCTGTGCTGTTGTAAATACGTAGCCGGAACTCTCGATGAAATTTCACCTTCGATTGTTTTCTTTATAATAGACGCTTTGCTGATTCCCCATCCAAGAAGTACAATTCTTTTGGCATTTTTTACAGTACCAATTCCCATTGTAATGGCTTTTCTAGGCACATTATCAATTCCTAAGAAAGATGATGCCGCATCAACACGCGTTAAATGATCTAACGTAATACTTCTGGTCCCTGAATTAACGTGAGATCCCGGTTCGTTGAAACCGATGTGTCCTGTTCTTCCAATTCCAAGAAGCTGAAAATCCAATCCGCCGTATGCTTTGATTTTCATTTCATAATCGATACAATATTGCTGAAGATCTTCACTGCTTACGTTTCCGTCAGGAATATTAATATTTTGAGGCAGAATGTCAACATGATTAAAAAGATGCTCGTGCATGAAGTACCAGTAACTCTGAATATCGTTTTTATCCATTGGATAATACTCATCTAAGTTAAACGTAACAACATTTGCAAAGCTCAATCCTTCTTCTTTATGAAGGCGGACTAATTCTTCGTATACTTTTATAGGAGAAGATCCGGTTGCCAGACCTAAAACGCAAGGCTCGTTCAATTCTTCTTTTCGCTGAATGATGTTGGCGATTTCCTGAGCGACTAAAACCGAAGCTTCTTTAGATGAATCGAAAATTACATTATGTATCTTTTCAAAACGCGTTTCCTCGAACTTTCCTGCTTCTTTAAAATTTATACTTTCTTTAATCATTTGCCTGTTGTTCTAATTATTTAGTATAAAATTAAATATTAGATAATGTAAATAATCAAAAATTCGACTAATAACCTGTAAGCTTCGCTATAAGACAAGATTTGAAACTTTAAGCAAAATCATTCCAGATTTTAAAGTCTGTTTATGGCGTTTCGATTACATTAATTTCTGCGATAGAAACCGTCGATTCCTTTGCCACTGCTGACGTCGCTCTGAAACGAATATATCTTGCCTTAACTTTTTTAAAGGTTTTAACCTGCTCGATCGGGTTGTGTTTTATATTCGAAAATTCGCCTTTTGACTCCAGTTTCCATTTCACATTATCAGGGCTGGTGTAAAACTCATAATTGGAAATTAAGTTCAAATTATGACCAACTTGCTGCGGTAAATACGTAAATCCGTTTATAGTTAAAAAAGCCCCCATATCAATTATGATTTCCTGTGGTAATTTATTTTGATCATTACCAAAAGCCCATTCCGTATTTGGATTTCCGTCGATGATTCGATCCGCTGATTTTATATCACCGCTTGACACTTTAATGATTTTCCAGTTTTCTTTTGAAGCACCATATTTTGCCGTTTTTACAGCGCTTCTTATTTTTTCTGAATCGTTAAAAGCAATTGCTTTTATCTGAACGGCTTTATTGTATCTAAAAACTCCTTTATATAAAGTGCTTTTTTCTGTTGGATTGGTTCCGTCGACAGTATAATAAACAGGGTTTCCTTCTTCTGATTTAATAGTTACATCGCCGTTTTTATCACGGCTGATTTCCGGCATACGCACAAAAGTGGGCGCATTGTAAGCCTGGATATTCGAGATTACAATACTCGCTTTCGAATCTGTAATATTGATTCTGATGGCTGATGCTTCAACTCTTTCGATTCTTAGGATTCTTTTGTAACCAATTGTCGTTTCTGTTGCAGCGGTTTTCCATTTTCCATCCACTTTAACCTCAACATTAAACGCTTTTACTCTTTGTCCAAGAGCAATATTTTCTTGTAACAAAATTCGATCTACAGCGGTTGGTTTATCAAATTCAAAAGTAATAGAAGCTGTTTTGACATTATCATCTGTTGCCCAGTACGTTTTTTTATTTCCGTCGGTTACATTTTTTGCAGCAAATTCTAAGCTGTTTCCTCTAACATTATCGGCAGAAATTTTAGTTCCGGCTAATAACTCGGTTTTAAAATCGGCTTTTATGGTTGAAACCAGTTCTTTTAATCGGGCTTCATCATTTTCATGAACCAGACCTCTTCTGTCAACCGGAAGGTTCAGTAATAAAGTGGCATTTCGTCCAATTGATTCATAATAAATATCGACCATTTCATCCAGCGGACGTACTTTATCGTCTTCTGCAGCATGATAAAACCATCCCGGTCGTATTGAAACATCGGCTTCGCCCGGAACCCATTTTTCGCCATCTTCATGCCCCGACATAAATTCGGTATAATGCACTTTTCCGGCTAATTCATCTTTTTGGCGTAAAAGCGACCAGTTTGTTTTTCCGGCGCGTCCTTCTTCGTTTCCAATCCATCTTGCTTCTGATGGGCCGACTCCCCAAACCAACGTTTTAGGTGCGGTTTGGTAAATTAGTTTATAAGTTTCATCCCAATTGTAATATTCAAGTGTATTGATTTTTCTGGTTTCGTTTGCTCCGCCATAATAACCGTCTCCGCCATTCGCGCCGTCAAACCACATTTCGAAAACATCTCCGTAATTTGAAAGCAGTTCTTTCAACTGGTTTCTGAAATACGTTATATATTCCGGTCTTCCGTATTCAGCATGGTTTCTGTCCCATGGAGAAAGGTATAAACCCAATTTTAAATCATATTCTTTACAGGCTTCTGCCAGTTCTTTTACCACGTCGCCTTTACCGTTTTTCCAAGGTGAATTTTTCACAGAACGCTCTGTATACGCCGATGGCCATAAACAGAATCCGTCGTGGTGTTTGGCAACGAGAATTATTCCTTTCATTCCGGCCGCTTTTACAATGCGCGCCCACTGACGAACATCTAAATTCGTCGGGTTAAATAAGGCCGGAGATTCATCGCCATAACCCCATTCTTTATTGGTGAAAGTGTTTAATGAAAAATGCACAAAAGCATAAAATTCCATTTCCTGCCAGTCAAGCTGTTTCTGCGTAGGAAGCGGTCCAAAAGGCTCCGGAGCTTTTACAATCTTTTGACTATTCATAGAAAATATGATGCAGAACAAACACAAATAAAGAAAAATATTTTTCATCGCACGGTGATTAATAACATATTATTAAAATAGGAACAACACAATATTAAGGTAAATTACTATTTTAATTGTCATTATTTCGACCAACAACGGGTTTTAATTGTTGATTGTAAGATGAGGAAAGTTTCAGGTTTCAGGTTTCAGGTTTCATGTTTCAGGTTTAAAGTTTAAAGTTTCAGGTTTCAGGTTTCAGGTTCTGGGTGGCAACTTGAAACCTGAAACTTGAAACAAAAAAAACTATTTCACATTCAGAAACTGAAAACTGGCCGGATCTGCCACAATTTTTCCATTTTTGAATTCTATTGAAATCATTCCGGCTTTTCTTGGAGAAACACCGCTTGTGCTGTAATGAGTATGCAGTACATAATGCATTTTATTATTTTTATCCCAGAAAACATCGCCGTGTCCTATTCCGTTTTGATTGGTATTTTTTCTGCTGATGATTGGGCTGTCTGTCGCTTTTTCCCAAGGTCCAAGCGGACTTTTACTTGTAGCATAACCAACAGCATAATCAATATTCCTGAAATCATTAGCCGAATAAATCATGTAATACAAACCATTGTGTTTTATAACCGTTGGTCCTTCTGTAACCGGCCAGCTTACGTTTTGTGTGTTTTCCCAAGGCTGAGTTCCCGAAATACATTCGGTTAAAGTTTCCGATTTTATGCTTTGAAAATCGTCGTTTATTTCTACTGCAAAAATTCGGTTTCCGTTTGTTAAACGAACATAATACAGGTATTTTTTTCCGTCTTCATCAATAAATATAAAAGGATCGATCTGGTTTCCGGTTTTGATAATCGGTTCTTTTGATTCGTTTTTAAATGGTCCTAACGGACTATTACTCGTTGCGAAAGCAATGTTTTCATTCGCCGTATAAATCATGTAAAATTTATTTTGATACTGAAGAATCTGCGGCGCCCAGAAACCTTTGTCTCCAAAAGCATCTCCTTTTTTTAAAGCCAGCCCGCTTTGTGCTCCCACAGGTCCCTTCCAGTCTTTTAAATCTGATGAGGTATATACCTGAAATCCTTCGCCGTTTGGGAAATCGCCGCTTGTCGTTCCGTATAAATAATACAATCCGTTGTTGTAGAAGATTGTTGGATCTGCTAACAAAATTGTACTGGCTTTTGCTTCTTTTGGTTTGTCTGTGCTTTTTTCCTGAGAACAGGCAGCGAAAACACAAAGTAATGTTATTAAGGATAGTGTTTTTTTCATTTTTTATTGATTTTGATGGTGTGTTTTTTAACCGCAAAGAGCGCAATGGTTTCGCAAAGAGCCCAAGGATTAATTCTTTAGCGTCCTTTGCGTTCCCGATAGCTATCGGGATTGCGTGCTTTGTGGTTAAACTCGTTAAACTATTACTTTTTCACAGAAAACTGATAATACGAAACCGTATGGTATTTCTCTCCTGGTTTTAAAACAATCGGAGCGAATTTTGGCTGATTTATCGCATCCGGAAAATGCTGCGTTTCTAAAGCAAAGGCTGTTCTGAAATCGTCTTTTGCACCACTTTTAAAAGTGTTTTTAGACTGCATGAAATTACCGCTGTAAAATTGCAATCCCGGTTCTTGAGTATAAATATCCAAAGTGATTCCTGATTTATCTCCTGAAATCGTTGCGGCATGATTTAGTCCGTTTTTCTTGGTTCCGTTTAGAGCGTAATTGTGATCGTAACCTTTTCCGAATGTTAATTGCTCATCTTTGGTTTCGATTCTTTCACCAATAGTATGTTTTGAAGTAAAATCAAATACGGTGTTTTTTACCGGTTTTAATTCACCGCTCGGAATCAAGCCTTCATCAACCGGAGTAAATTCATTGGCATAAATTTGTAATTCGTGGTTTAAGATCGTACCGCTTCCTTCTCCGTTTAAATTAAAAAAGGCGTGATTGGTTAAATTGACAATCGTAGTTTTATCGGTTGTCGCTTCGTATTCCATTTTAACCGAATTATCATCAGTAAGCGTATAGGTTACTTTTACCGATAAATTCCCCGGAAAACCTTGTTCACCGTCTGGTGAAACATACGTAAATACTAATGTTTTCTCATCGGTTTTTTCGGCATTCCAAACCACATCCTGAAAGCCTTTTATGCCACCGTGCAAAGCATTTTTTCCATTATTCAGCGGCACCTGATATTGTTTTCCTTCTAAAGTAAATTTTCCTTTTCCAATTCGGTTTCCAACTCTTCCAATTGTAGCTCCAAAATAAGGTTCTGTTGAAGTTTTAAAACCTTTTGTGCTGTTCATTCCCACAACAACATCGGTTTGTTTTCCATTTTTATCCGCAACCCAAAGTCCGATTAATCTTCCTCCGTAATTGGTGAAAGCGGCTTTTATGCCTTTGTTTTCAATCCAGTATAAATTGACTTTTTTACCATCGATTAGGGTATCGAAATTTTTAGTTTCTAAAACTGTTTTTACAGAATCTGAAACCTTTTCAGTGCTTTCTTTTGAAACGGTATTTTCCTTTTTGGCGTCTTTACAATTAAACTGAAAAAGAGCCAGCATTACAACCGCAGCGATTTGAATATTTTTCATTTTTTATGTCATTGCGAGAAACGAAGCAATCATCCTCTGATTAACTCTTTTTCTATTTTATTTCGACGGAATTGCCAATTTAGTTCCTTCGCTAACCGGTTCACCTAAAACCGGAAACCCGTTGGCATCCCATTCTATTTTCTGCATTCTTGGTGATCTTTTATTACCGCATCCTTCCCCAGGATTTGAATTAGCGTGGTATAAAATCCAGTCTTCTTTTTCGTCTGGAGATTTAAAAAAGGAATTGTGTCCCGGAGCGTATACTTTATTTTTATCGGATTGTTTAAAAATGGGTTCAGGTGATTTTTTCCACGCCGAAGCATCTAGTAAATTATCGCTTCCGTTAAATGTCAATAATCCTAAAGAATAAAAATCTGTCCAGCATCCGCTTGCCGAAAACACGATGAATACTTTCCCGTTTCTTTCTAAAAACTGAGGTCCTTCGTTCACATTTACCTGTGGCGGATTTACATCGTCGTGCAAGGCACCGTGCGTTTCCCAATCGTTTGTAGGCGAAGAAATTAGAACACGATCTCCTTCAATTTCCAGCGGATTTTTCATTTTGGCGATGTAGATATTCTGCTGTCCGTTAGTATCGCCTTCCCAGCCGGCCCAAATCATGTACAATTGTTTTTTGTGTTCGAATACATTTCCGTCAATTGCCCATTTATCGGTTTTAGCAGCTATTTTTCCTTTAAATTCAAAATTACCTTTAAACGGATCTGATGATTTATTTTCTAAAACATACATTCTGTGATTGTTGTTATCGCCGTTATCTGCAGCGAAATAACAATACCATTTTCCGTTGATGATATGAAATTCCGGCGCCCAGATTTCTGCCGAATAATCAGTTCCTTTTGGCGGTGTCCAAATGACTTTGCTTTCTGCATTTTTAATATCAGATAAGTCTTTTGTTTTCCATAAAGTCAGTTTATTACCCAGTGTATTCGTGTAATAGTAATACCCTTTGTAATAGGTGCTGTAAGGATCTGCTCCTGACGGCAGTATTGGATTTGTGAAGGTTTTTTGCTGGGCAAAACCTATTGTTGTGAGCAGCAAAAGGATTAGGTATTTTTTCATTTTATTTTGCTTGATTTTTTTTTTAACACATAGAGACATAGATTTTGTTTGTCTATAAAAAAGGCGTTTCACTTTTTTAAATAAACATAGAAAATACTCTCAATTTTGTCATTTCGACGTAAGGAGAAATCACACTCGGAAATCGACAAATATTAGCGACTATTGTACAAGATTAAAAACCTATATTTCTATGTGTTTAAAAATTATTTATTTAGTGTATTAATAACCTCAGTATTAATCTTATTTACAGCTTTGAAATCCATTTTATCAACTTTTCTGTCGTAGGTCATAAAACCGTTTACTTCGCCTTCAACATCGGTTGTTTGTGTGTAAACTGCTGCCGAAAATCCGGTTTTAACGTAGTTTTTAAGAATTTGAGCGTATTTGGTATATTCTGCAGTTACCTCATCAGAATTTTTAAATTTGATGTAACCCCAGTTATCATTTGCTCTCCATAAATGACTTTCTAACGGAAGACCAATTCCGCCGTATTCACCTAAAACGGTAACTCTTCTGGCATCATAAAGAAACATTTCCGGGCCCGGATAATTGTGTAAATCCAGAATATCTCCGGTTTGGAAATGATTTCCGCCGCTTGATGAATTTGTTAATCGGCTTGGGTCGTGGTTTTTTGTCCATTCTGTAATTTCAACCGTTTTAAATTGTCCCCAGGCTTCGTTAAACGGAACCCAAACCACAATACTTGGATACGAATACAAATGATCCATAATTTCTCTCCATTCTTTTCTATAGATTTCTTCTGATTTTGGCGAACGCTGCAATTCTGTTCCGTCGAAGTATTTTTTATTCTGCCAGATTGGCTGCTCGTCTCCGCTTGGCATATCCTGCCAAACCAAAATTCCTAACTGGTCGCAATGCGTGTACCAGCGTTCCGGCTCAACTTTTACGTGTTTACGAATCATATTAAAACCTAATTCTTTGGTTTTAATGATATCATATTTTAAAGCTTCATCGGTTGGTGCCGTGTACAATCCATCAGGCCACCATCCTTGATCTAAAGGTCCGAACTGGAAATAATCTTTGTTATTTAACTGCATTCTCATAATGCCGTTTTCATCTCTTTTAGATGAAATTTTACGCATGGCGAAATAACTTTTTACCTCATCAACTATTTTATTTTTGCTGATTAATCGAACTTTTGTCTGATACAAAAAGGGATTTTCCGGGCTCCATAATTTTGGAGCATTGATAACAATATCGTTGCTTTCGCCAACAACTGCTTTTTCTTTTGCAATTTCTTTTCCGTTATCAAAAACCGAAATTTCTACTAAATCTCCTTTTTCTGCTCCAGGCACATCTGCTTTTATACTGATGGTATTTTGGTCGATATTTGGAGTGGTGTGTAATGAAGTTATGCTTTTAGCATTAACAGGTTCAATCCAGACCGTCTGCCAGATTCCCGTAACTGGCGTGTACCAGATTCCTTCCGGATTTTTAACTTGTTTACCTCTTGGCTGAGGTCCGTCGTTTGAAGGATCCCAAACTTTTACAACCAGTTTTTGGCTGTTCCCTTTTTTGATAAAAGGTGTAATATCAAATGAAAACGGGGTGTAACCGCCAGTATGCGAACCCACTTTTATATCGTTGATAAAAACTTCTGTTTTCCAGTCTACGGCTCCAAAATGCAAAAGGATATTTTTACCGTTCCAGCCGGATTCAATTGAAAAATTGGTTTCGTACCAAAGCTCGTTTTTAGAACCTACTTCTTTCATAACACCAGACAAACTGGATTCTGCTGCAAACGGAACCAGAATCTGCCCGTCATATTTTGAAGTTGCTGCTTTTCCAGCTTCCTGAATAGCATAATTCCATAAGCCATTCAGATTTTTCCATTGGCTTCGCTCCATAATCGGACGGGGATATTCTGGTAATGGTTTCTTCACATCGACCTGCTCTGCCCATTTTGTTTTGATTTTATCACCCTGCGGTTTCCATTGTGCATTTGCAGCAAACAATGAAAACAGGGCTAAAAAAAGGATACTATTTCTTTTCATGCTTTACATTTTTATACTTGTAAGTTTTTAAACCATGTAAGTCATATAAGTTCATTTTAGTTTAACTCGCTTAAAAAAATGCCAAGAGCATATGAGTTTTTACTTTTATTTAAGGCAAGATTTAATATGAACTTAAATGACTTATATGGTGAAAATATTTGCGATAATGTTTCTTCTAAATCAAAATTGAATTACCAGACTTATTGCCACACAAGTCTGGTAATTTCAAACACTTAAACTAACTAACCATATTTTTTAGTTATGAGTTTTGAGTTAGAAGTTATGAGTTGGGTTATTAATTATTTTATTTCCGATTAAATAATCTTGTTTTATTAACTCAAAAAACTTACGACCTCAACTCATAACTCATAATTTATAACTTATAACTTTTTTGTGATGCCAAATTTCTTAACCAGACTGTCGTATTCTTTTTTAGAGATTGTAATCATGCAGCCGTGGCGTACTTTTTCCGGAAGACTGTATTTGTCCCAATCGGAGAAAAAAGTGTAGCCTGAGGCTTGATACCAAGGTCCGTTTAGGTTATCTGCGATGGATAATCCGTAGGAAACTCCCGGATATTGTTCGTAATACATGTACCATATTTTATCATCTGGAGAAGGGATCAGCATTGGGGCTTCTCTAAAGTTTGGACTGATAGATTGCTGGGGCAAAGAATAAGGTCCTAAAAGGGATTTTGATTTGGCAATCCGGATGGTTTTTCCGGTTGTCCAATACAAAGTTGGGTACGTTTCGTCTTTAATCACGGCGTAGTAGGAATCGCCGACTTTTCGAATAAAAACATCGATGGTTCCCATATTCCAATCGAATAAACGTTTTGGCGTTCCTTCGAATGTTTTTAAATCTTTAGACAAAACATACAATGTACGCTGACTTGCCCAATAACGTTCCCCATCTTCTTTTGTTCCTTCAAGATGCGGCGTATGCCAGGTCATGATGAACTTTTGAGAAGGCTCATCATAATATAATTTTGGCGCACCAATTCGCTGTAAAGCATTTGAATAATCAGGCGTGCTTTTTAAATCGGGCGTATAATCGGAATGTTTTTTCCAGGTAATTAAATCATCGGAAACCCAGATATTGATGCTTTTTGCATCGTCTCCGGTATTCCCCGCGATGTAATATTTTCCGTCAGGGCCTTTGCAGATATCGGGATGTCCTTTATATTCTTCGAAAACGCGTTTGCCGCTGTTGAGGTTTTCCCAATGCAAACCATCTAAACTCACAGAATAATACAATCTGCCGTAATCGTTGTGCGTCATGTGCGCAAAAAGATAGGCTTCGTTTTTTGGTTTTTCGTTTCCTTTTACCTGTCCCGGCGGATCCGGCTGTTGTGCTTTCGCATAAAATCCAACTAAAAATGCTGCCAGAAAAAATAAGTTCTTTACTGTTTTCATAAGCTCTTTTTTTAAATGTGCCAATTAGTCAATTTGATAATTAAATAATGAAAAAATGTGACAATTAAATAATTAGTCAATTAAAGCATTTTTAAAAATTATCTAATTGACACATTATCTAATTTTCTAATTCTTTTTATTCGCCTCAGCTGTCATTTTTTTGATTAAATCAGTTTCGGCTTTTATGTATGGTGTTCCGTCTGTGTGCAATACATCATGAAACCATAGTTTTGGTTCTGCTGTGTAGGTTTTTGTCCAGCTGTCCCAAGCATATTTGGTTTGTGTTTTTCCGTCAACAAATCCCCAGTTTATCATACCCACATTGTATTTTCTTGCTAATGGTAAAAATCCTTCGAAAGTACTTCCGTTCGGTCTTGCCATATATTCTGTACAGATTAATGGTTTTCCGTAACGCTGTAATTGTTTTACGACTCTTTCAAAATCCTGCGGTTTGTCATAATTATGGAAAGAAACAATATCAGACTGCTCGATCTGCATTTTGTGCATTGGTTTCATTTTAGCTTCGTCGCTCCAGTCTCCAACCCAAACTCCGGAAGTCAACGGCTGCGATGGATTACTTTCTCTAGCCCAGCCAAAAACATCTTTTAAAAGCGGCAGTATTAAATCGACTTTGTTTTTAATTTCTACTTTTTCGTAAGATGGCCCGGTCATGTTATCTGGTTCGTTCCAAACGTCCCATCCTAAAATACGGTTGTCGTCTTTGAATTTGGCTACTGTTTCTTTTACATATTTCTCTAAACGAGGGTATTGTGTTTTGTCCTGTAATGCTTTTTGTCCCGGACTCTGCATCCAGCCTGAATTGTGTGTATGTGGTTTTGGAGCACGTTGTTTTCCTAAAGCAGGAAACGGGTCCCAGCAGGAATCAAACAAAACAAAAAGGGTTTTGATATGATGTTTATCAGCGATTCCTAAAAAAGTATCCATTCTTTTGTAAAGCCCTTCTGCATCTTGTTGGTGCAATAAATCATGCAAATAAACGCGCATAACATTCATACCTAAATCTTCTGCCCAGCCCAATTCCTGATCAATTCTTTTGGGATCAAAAGTATCCTCCTGCCACATCTCTAACTGATTTACAGCTGTGCTGGGAGAATAATTTGCCCCTACTAACCAAGGCTGTTCTGCGTACCATGTATTGGCTTGTTCTTTTGTCCAGATTTCTCTTTTTTCTACAGAGGCGGTTTCGCTTTTCTTTTCTTCGGGATTGCTTTTTTTGTTGTTGCAGCTAAGCAATACGAGTCCTGCTAACATAAATGTCAGACACAATTTTACTTTCTTCATTTTATTTGTTTTTTTGAAAAATCGATCTTTATGATAAGGGAATCAGACTTGTACATCTGATTCCCTTAAAAATTCAGTTTTAATATCCGGAGTTTTGGTCCAGATTTGGGTTATTATCTACATCACTTTGAGGAATTGGCATTCTATGGTTTTTACCTACTGTAAAGTTTTTGAAATCAGGATCTCGAAGTGCAATTTTATCAACCGAAGCCTGAGTATTTAAGTCTCCCCAGCGTTTCAGATCTTCCCAGCGAACACTTTCGCCGCATAATTCCAGAACTCTTTCCATTTTCAAACGCTCTAAGAACTTGTCATGATCATTTCCAATCTCAGGATGTGCAGCAGCCAATGTGTTCATGTTTACACGAGCTCTTACAAGGTCAACATATTGGTAAGCTGCTGCCGTGTTTCCTAATTCGTTCAGCACTTCTGCATAGCGCAGTAAAATATCACCGTAACGAACTAATCTGTAATTTACCTGGTTGTAATAATCCTCATTATTTCTGTAATAGTCACGGCTTCCTTTTCTAAACCAGGCTTCGTCATTGTTCCATTCCCAGTTTCTATCGTAAGTTTTGTCTCCAAAATCAGCCAATAACTGTGGATAGTACAAAGTCCATCTTAAACGAACATCCAGATTACCGTCTTTGTTCTTTTCTTCTTTAAAAGCATTTACTAACCAAAGACGTGCCTGACCATCTGACCATCCAATTCCTCTTGGGGCAAAAAATTGAGAACGGTTGCTTGAAACTGCTGCATTTTGTGCTTCATCAGTTCCTCCTTTTCTCTGATCTCCAAACTGGATTTCAAAGACAGACTCGCTGTTGTTTTCATTTACATCTGTAAAATTGTCTCTGTAGTTAGATACCAGGCTGTACTTTGCTCCTGCTCCTGTTATCAGATATTCCAAAGCTGCTTTGGCTTCAGGCCATTTGTGCTGCTGCATATAGGTTTTGGCAAGAAAAGCTTTTGCGGCACCTTTATCCGGTCTTCCCAGCTGATCTGCTGCCCAGTCTCTTGGCAGGTCTTCATAAGCTTCGTTCAAATCTTTTTCTATTTGCGCCCAGATTTCATCTACCTTTTTCTGCTGTGGTAAATCTGCCGGTGTAGATGGGTCTAAAACTAACGGAACATCTTCCCATATTACGGCTGCATAGTAGTAATGTAAGGCTCTGAAAAATTTAGCCTGTGCTATAATTTTCTTTTTATCCTCTTCATTTTGAAAAGTAATATTAGGCACATTGGCTAAAACCTGATTGCATCTAAAAATAGCTTTGTACGTATCTCTCCAGGTTACGGCATTTCCTTCCCAAAAATTATAATTGATGTAATTAAATCGTGTCCAGTCTGCTAATTCTGTCCACGGACTTACGCTGTAGCCTTCGTCAGAAGTAAGGTCTAAACGAAAATAAATCCATCTTGCCCACAATCCATCTTTGTAAAACATGGCATAAATTGAGTTTACACCGGCTTGCGCATCACTTTCGGTTTTCCAATACTGGTCTGTTGTTATATCATTTGGGCTGTTCAGATCTAATTCGTTTTCACAAGCTGTAAAAACAAGACCTAAAAAAGCTGCTGTTATTATTATTATTTTTTTCATTACGCTGTTTTTTTAATTAAAAGCTAAACTCTACACCAAAAGAATACGTCTTAAGATTTGGGAAAGAACCATTATCTACCCCTCTTTCAAAAATCCTGTTGTCGCCTGTATTACTAAACTCAGGATCTAAACCTTTGTATTTTGTAATCGTGATAATGTTTTGTGCTGATAAGGTTAATCTTGCTCTTGTGATTCCTGAATTTTTTAAAACACTGTCCGGCAGATTATAACCAATACCAATATATTTTAGTCTGATAAAATCGCCGCTTTCCAAGAAACGGTCACTATCTCCTCTTGAGTTTAAAGTTGAACCTTTTGTAACTCTAGGAAAATCAGTATTTGGATTTTCAGGTGTCCAGGGCTGAATACCTGCTCTGTAATTACTGTTATCATCAAAACGATCTACAACACTTCTAAATCCGTTGTAAACAGTCGCTCCGTGAGAAGCAATCCAGTTCATAGAAAAATCAAAACCTTTGTATTCTGCTCCAGCGTTTAATCCCATTTCAAATTCCGGCCACGGGCTTCCTACGATAGATTTGTCTTCGTTAGTAATTTGTCCGTCACCATTAACATCTTTAAAACGAATATCTCCGGGAACGGCATTTGGCATAATTACTTTTCCATCGGCATTTTTGTAGTTGTTAATTTCATCCTGAGACTGGAATAATCCATCTGTTTGCAGTACATACCACATCCCTACCGGATTTCCGCTTCGGGTCATGGTGTTTCCAATAATGTTTTCGTTTTGACCGTTACCTAAAGAAACCAGTTTGTTGTTTACTTTCGTAAAGTTTACAGAAGCATTAAAAGAGAATTCATTGATTTTTTTGCTGTAAGCCAGTTCAAGTTCAAACCCTTTATTTTCAACCGTTGCAGCATTAGAAATTGGGTTTCCGCCATCATTTCCGGTAGTCAATAAAATTGGGAAACCAAATAATACATCTTCTGTGCGCGCAATAAAATAATCAGCCGTTAAACGTAAATCATTATTTAAAACTCCTAAATCTAACCCAACATTGGTTTGTTTTAATTTCTCCCAGCGCAATTGCGAATTGGATAGTTTTACCTGCGTGGCAGAAGGATATAAATTTTGATCTCTGCCTAATACGATCTGTCCAAAATTATTAACGAAGCTTCTGGATTCATACTCTCTGATATTTCCAGACCCCAGTTCTCCATAACTCGCTCTTAGTTTTAAATCTTTAATAAATTCTGATTTAAAGAATGATTCGTTGCTTATTCTCCATCCTGCTGAAAGTGACGGGAAATTACCCCATTTATTTCCATCGCTGAATTTTGATGAACCATCTCGTCTAAGTACCGCATTAAACAAATAACGATTATCGTAGTTGTACTCCAGTCTTCCTAAATAAGAGGCCAGAGCAGCTTCGTTTATAAATCCGCCTACTACCGGTGAATCTCCCTGATTTAAAACTTCGTAATACTGGCCTGTTCCGGAATTCATAGGCAGGTTTCTTTTTGTACCGTAAATTTGATTGTAATTATCCTTTTGATACGTCTGGCCTAATAAAACGGTAATATCATGTTTTCCAAATTCTTTTTTGAAAGTCAGCGTATTTTCAAATAATATTGTTTCTGATCTTCCTTTATTCTGATCGGTCTGAGATGGATCTTCCGGCTGATTTAAGGTCCAGCTTCCTTTTTTTCTCATGTATTTATACGAATCAAAACTAGTTTCATATCCAAAATTGAAACGGTATTTCAGCCAGGGAACAAATTTTAATTCTGACCAGATATTTCCTCTAATTCTAAAATTTTCGTTTGTTGTATTCGAAAAATCAGCAAGTGCCAGAGGGTTTGTACCAAAAGTATCAGCAACACCTTGTTTTCCGTAACCGTATCCTCCCGGATTTGAAGGGTCGTAAAGCGGAATAGTAGGTGTCATTCTGTACACATCAATAATTGGGCTTCCGGACATTTCATCTGTTTTGGAATTACTGATTGCTAAGTTTTCTCCAATACTAAAAATTCCTTTTGTGCCGCTTGAATTTACACGGAATGAAATTCTGTCAAAATCAGTTCCAATAACAGTACCTTCGTTTCCAAAATAATTTCCGGACATAAAGAAGGTCGAATTATCGCCCCCTCCCGAAAAACTGGCATTGTAATCCTGCATCATTCCGGTTCTAAAAACAGCGTCCTGCCAGTCTGTGTCAACAGCCATATTCAGGTTTTGTCTGGGAAGTCCGGCATTATCATAGGCCATATTGTTAAGTCTGGCAAACTCTTCGGTTCCCATTAAATCATAGCGAGGCATAACTGTAAAACTGCTTTTTGCCGAAACTTCAACCTTAAGCGGTCCTTTTTTACCCTTTTTGGTCGTAATAATGATTACTCCGTTTGCCGCTCTGGAACCATAGATTGCGGCTGCCGATGCATCTTTTAAAACCTGAATCGATTCAATATCATTTGGGTTAAAATCGCGGTTTCCGGAAGTTACCAGACCATCAATAACATATAATGGATTTGTGTTTTGAAGGTTTTTAAGTCCTCGAATCTCGACATTAGCTTCCTGTCCCGGACGTCCTCCTCCTCGAACCTTAACTCCCGTTACCAATCCCTGAAGTCCATCGGCGATTGTAGTGACCTGACGTTTCTGGATTTCTTCGGCTTTTACCAGCGAAATTGCACCTGTTAGGTCTTTTTTCTGCTGCGATCCGTAACCTACAACCACTATCTCATCAAGTTTCATGGCATCTTCGGCTAATGTGGCATCGATTGTGGTTTTGTTGTTAATCGCAATTTCTGTTGTTTTAAATCCCTGCGAGCTAAAAACTAATGTTTGGTTTGCTCCTGCAGCGATTTTATATCTGCCGTCAAAATCGGTTACGGCTCCGTTTTTAGTGTCCTTGATAACGACGTTGGCAAACGGAATAGGTTCTCCTGTTTCTGAAGCTACTTTTCCCGTTATGGTTATTTGCTGTGCGTACGTTTGTTGTAGTAATAAACTAAAGAAAAACAAAAGGCAGTACCTCTTCTTTAAAATTTGAGTGAGCGTTGTTTTCATTGATTTTTCATTTTAGATAGTTTTCATTTTGTGGTTGGTTTGGATTTTTTTTAAATGTTAGTCATCTCGGATGCGGGCAAATACGGAATTTAAAACACCCTCTGTTAATAATGTGTTCATTTTAATTCAAAATTATTAATGATATTATTTTTCAAACTTTATTTTACTGATGCAATATTTTTTGAGCTAAAAAATTATCAATATGATTTATTTGAAAAGTCAAAGTAGATGATTTAAATTCAAAATAAAATGCTTCTTTTGTGTCAATTTCTATTTCAAATGATTCAAATTGTATAAAAAAGCTCAAATAAATCAAGGCCTGCAACATTTTGTTGAAAATTGACACGATTTGCAGAAGTCCTTATTTTATCATAAAAAACACAACTATGCGTAAATTCTTTCTTTTTTGGTTTTTATTCATTTTTTCGACAAATTTTATTCAGGCACAGGAATATTATTTTAAACATTTTCAGGTTGAAGAAGGTCTTTCCAACAACACCGTTCTGACTTCTTTACAGGACGAAGACGGCTTTATGTGGTTTGGAACAAAAGATGGTTTAAACCGCTTTGACGGCTACCGCTTTAAGACTTACAGAAGCAATCAGGACCCGATTCATAGTTTAGGAAGCAATTATATTCAGTCGCTTCACGAATATAAAGGCATTATTTGGGTAGGTACCGATAAAGGTTTGTACCGATACAATAAAAAGAATGACCAGTTTACGGTTTTAAATGAAGCAATCAATGACAGAATCAACGATATTAATCATGACAAACACGGAAATATCTGGTTTGTATCAGGAAATATTCTGTACAAATATTCTACAACCAAGAAAGAAACAAAAACTTTCAGTCCTAATAAATATTTTATTGCTACTTCGATTTCTCAGGATGCGTATGGCGAGATCTGGGCTGCTTCCTTAAATAAGGTATATCGCTATTCTGAGGAAAGTCTTTCGTTTGAACATATTCCGATTACGCCTCCGGCCAATTCATCAAATTTCAGAATAACCACGATTTATGCTCTGGACAAAAACAATATCGCGATTGGAACACAGGAAGACGGCGTTCTGATTTACAATATCAAAAACAAAACGACTTCGAACCTGGAATTTTCATCAAAAAAACCGGTTTATGTGCGTCAGTTTAAAAAGAAAGACAACTGCGAACTCTGGATTGCGAGCGAATCCGGAGTGTATGTCTATAATCTGATTACGAAAACAAGTCTTAATCTTAGAAAAAATTACAACGATCCTTACGCGATTTCAGATAATGCAGCGTATTCGATTACGATTGATAAAGAAAACGGTGTCTGGGTAGGCACTTATTTTGGCGGTATTAATTACCATCAGAAACAATACACGCAGTTTAAGAAATATTTTCCGCAGAAAGGCCAGAATTCCATCAGCGGAAGTGCCGTAAGAGAAATTCATAAAGACGACCGCGGCGATCTTTGGATTGGTACCGAAGATGCCGGCCTAAACCGATTCAATCCGAAAACGCAGACTTTTACTTCGTATCTTCCAAACGGAAGTAAAAGCAGTGTTTCCTATTATAATATTCATGCTTTAATGCCCAGAAAAGACAAAATCTGGATTGGAACTTTTGAGCATGGTCTGGATGTTTTAGACCGAAATTCAGGAATGGTAATTAAACATTACAGCGCCAATAATCCTGCAACGGGACTGCACAGCAATTTTATTTTTTCTTTTTATGAAACCAAAAAAGACGAATTAATTGTCATAACCACAATGGGATTGTACCGCTATAATGAACAAAAAGACAGTTTCGATATTCTGAAAACTTTTCCCGAAACCACGCATTATACAACCTATAAAGAAGACAGCGACGGAAATCTCTGGGCGGGAAGTTACCGAGATGGTTTGTTTTACTACAATCCGAAATCAGGAAAAAGAGAAGTTTTTATTTATGATTATAAAAACGCAAAAGGCATAAGCAACAATTCGATCAACTATATTTTTGAGGATAGTTCGAAAAATCTTTGGTTTGCGACTGAAAACGGACTGAATTTATTTGATAAAAAAACAAGAACGTTTAAAAAATTCACCACCAAAAACGGACTTCCGAGTAATGTCGTATATTCAATTTTAGAAGATGATAACCGTAATTTATGGCTTACGACATCAAAAGGTCTGGTAAAATTCAGTCCCGATCATAAAGGTGTAAAAATCTATACAACTGCAAATGGTTTACTGAGTGATCAGTTTAATTATGCATCGGCTTTTAAGGATGCTGACGGCAATATGTATTTTGGAAACCTGAACGGAATGATCAGCTTCAATCCTAAAAACTTCACCAAAAACAAGTACACGCCTTCGATTTTTATTACCAATCTTCAAATTAATAATAAAGATATTGATGTAGATAAAACCGATTCGCCGCTCCATAATTCGATTTCGCATATTGACGAACTGGAACTTGATAACAACCAAACATCGTTTAATCTTGAATTTGCATCATTAAATTATACCGCTCCGGAACTGACTGAATATTGGTACAAACTTGAAAACGTTAACAATGACTGGGTTTATCTGGAAAGAAACAACAAAGTCTTTTTTACGGAACTGGCGCCGGGCGATTATGTTTTTAAAGTAAAATCGCTGAATAGTTTTGGGGTTTGGAGCAAAGAAGTAGAATTGAAAATCAGGATTCTGCCTCCGTTTTGGGCGAGCAATTATGCCTACTTTTTTTATTTTCTGCTGATATGCGGTTCGTTTTATTACATTATCCGCTATTCTAATAACCTGACCGAAATTAAAAACAACCGAAAAATAAAGCATCTGAACGACGAAAAAGAGAAAGAAATTTATCAGGCCAAAATTGACTTTTTTACCAATGTCGCGCACGAAATCAGAACACCTCTTACATTGATAAAAGGTCCCTTGGAAAAACTGCTCGTTATGGAACATCAATCGGCTGAGGTTCCTCAGAATCTTTCGATTATGAAGAAAAATACGTCGCGATTGTTAAAACTGGTAAATGAATTACTGGATTTCCGAAAATCAGAAATTGGCGGCTTGAAACTAACTTTTGTAGAAGCGAATATTTCATCGATGGTTCGGAATCTGCATTTGCGTTTCAGCCAGTTAATCGAAGAACGCGGGATTGAGTTTGAACCCGAACTTGGCGAAAAAGATATTTTTGCTTTTGTAGATAAGGAAGCATTCAAAAAAATTCTGAGTAATTTAATGAACAACGCCATTAAATATTCAAAAGACAAGGTTTCGATCACGCTTTTTAGAGATGAAAAGAAACTGACTTTAACGGTAAAAAATGACGGTAATCAGATTCCGTTTCATTTAAAAGAGAAAATTTTCGAACCTTTTTTCAGAGTTGATAATTCAGATACGGCGTCCGGAACCGGAATAGGTCTTTCATTGGCGCATTCTCTGGCACAGCTTCATCACGGAAACCTGCAATTAGTTCCGGATGCAAAACTGAATATTTTTGAACTCATTGTACCGCTTCGTCAGGAAGAGGAATTTATGTTTTACAATGAAACTGAAAAAGAGGAAACAGAATCTGAACCTGAAGTGGTTGAAGTTGAAAATAAAGATGAAAAAACACAAATTCTGGTAGTAGAAGACAACGAAGATTTACTGCATTTTATTACAACAGAACTTTCTTCGCATTATACTATTTTTAAGGCTGATAATGGCGAAAATGCATTAAAAATTATTCATAACGAAAATATTCAGCTGGTTATAAGCGATGTTTCGATGCCGGTTATGGACGGAATTACGTTGTGCAAAGAAATCAAAACGAATCTGGAAACGAGTCATATCCCGGTGATTCTGCTTACAGCCAAAAACTCGCTGAAATCGCAGATTGACGGTCTGGAAGTGGGAGCTGATGCCTATATCGCCAAACCTTTTTCTATGGATTATCTAAAAGTTCAGGCGAATAATTTAATCGAAAACCGAAAACAGATTATGAATTATTATGCGAGTTCGCCGCTTTCGCACATTAAAAGCATCGCCCACAACAAAACCGATGAAAAGTTCCTGAAAAAACTCGATGAAGAAATCCTAAAAAACATAACCGATCCGGATTTGAGCGTAGAATCTCTGGCTGAAATTATGAATATGAGCCGTTCGACTTTGTACCGAAAAATCAAAGACATTTCGAATCTGAGTCCGAATGAGCTGATTAACATCGTGCGCCTAAAACGTGCCGCCGAACTGCTTTTAACCGAAAATTACAAAATGTACGAAATCGCCGAAATGGTGGGTTACAAATCGCAGACGAGTTTTGGACGTAATTTCCAGAAGCATTTTGCAATGTCGCCTTCGGATTATATTGCTATGAACAGGTAGTTTTTTTGTTTTTAGTTTTCAGTCTACATGTGTTTAAAAAAAAACAAAGCATATCCGTAGAGGCGCACTGCAGTGCGTCTACACAACGAATGTCGACAACGAATATACGTTGCGCATAAGACGCAGAACAATGAGTCTCTACAGAATAAAATGGGTAAAAAAATGTTTAACCTGGTCTATTATCAAAATAAAAAAGTGGACTATTCAAAAATCTCTAATTGAACTAAATTTGCAATAAACTTTAGACAATGAACATACATTTTATACAACACGAAATATTCGAAGCGCCGGGAGCGTATTTAAACTGGGCAGAAGAAAGAAATTATAAAATATCTTTTTCTAAAGTTTATGAAAACGAACCTCTCCCCGATTCGGCAGATTTAATTGATATGCTTATTGTAATGGGCGGGCCACAGTCTCCAGATACAACTACAGCAGAATGTCCGCATTTTGATGCGGCAGCCGAAATGGCTTTGATTCAAAAATGTATTAAGAAAGGAAAAGCAGTTGTTGGTGTTTGTCTGGGCTCTCAGTTAATTGGCCAGACACTGGGTGCAAAATTCAATCATAGTCCTGAAAAAGAAATTGGTGTTTTCCCAATAACATTAACTGAAGAAGGCAAGAAAGATGACAAAATAAATCACTTTGGCAATTCTTTAAATGTTGGACACTGGCACAACGATATGCCCGGTTTAACAACAGAAAGCAACGTTTTGGCATTCAGCGAAGGCTGTCCTGTTCAAATTGTTTCGTATTCAAATCTTGTATATGGTTTTCAGTGCCACATGGAATTAACGACTGAAGTTGTATCACTTTTAATTGAAAGCGAAGATGATCTTGCTGCAAAAAGCAAAAAATACAAATTCGTTCAGCATCCTGATTTTATTCAGTCTTATGATTATTCTGAAATGAACGCTAAACTTTTTCAGTTTCTGGATAAACTTGCGACTTCGTTGTAATCTTTGTGACATTCAGTGCATAGATGTACTGCAGTCCGTCTTATGCGTAAAGTTAAAAAAACAAATGATTTTGTCTTTTTAGTATTTTTCATAAAACTCCCAGTCATCTGTTAATTTCATGATTAAGTTATAATTTTCATTATAATAGTCATCTACCTCTTTTTGATCTTTGGCATCATGTGCATCAATTGCAAAATTTCCATAGTCCATAATAAAACCATTGGGATTATTAAATTTGAAAGTAATTTTTCGAACCTGTACATCATCAGTTCTGCCACAGGACTTGGAACTGTATAAATTACCTTTGTAAATACGAAAACAAGAGTATAATTCAGTCGCATTGTTAAAACTTCTTTTACTATCGTATTCATAAGAACTGATACTTATATCCAATAATTCTTTTAAAGTTTTCAAATTTTCCGGCATTTGCTGCACAGCATGTCTAATTAAAATATTAAAATCAGGAAAAGGAATCAATACAGTATCTCTAATTACATGACTGCCTATTTTTTCTTCTGATGGATAACCTTCTTTTTTTAGAAGATCAATTAATTTGGCTGTTACTCTTTCTGTCGTTTCGTATAATACTTTTGGACTCTTTCTGTTTTCCAAACCGTAATCAACTTGGTCTTCATTCAGTAAATTATCTAATTCTTTTTTTAAGTTAAGGTTCCAGTTTGCTTTTGCTGTTTTAGATATGGAGTCATATTTAATGCTGAAGTTTTTCCATTCCGGATTTTTGCGCAGTCCGTTAAAAATCTTAGCATTAAAATACGGTAGATCGATACCTTTATGAGCCAGTTTTTCGCCCCACCAAAATGCGGCTTTTACATCTCTTGACAATACAGCACAGCGAACAGCATTGTGAATATCTCTTGTAAACAAAATAGTATAATTTTGAGCTAAAAGATTGTACCCTTCTTTTGCTTTGGCATACTGCCTGCTCAGAATATAATCTTCTGCCTTTTTTGTATAGGTGTAATAGGTGATTTCCTTTTTTTCTGCTTCTTCTTTTTCAATATTTGCTACCAGTTTATTAGCTGTAATCATGGGAATGCAGTCATAATTTTCCCTGTGAATTATTTTATTTCGTTTATTCTTTTCAGGATTATAAATCATGGCTCCAACATCGAATATTTCAGAATAACTTGAGCCAAAGGCAAGCAGCGTATTTTTGGTAACTTTACCGCTTATTTTAAATGGCTGCTTTTCTGCCATCAAGATTTTATCGTAAGCATATTTTTTAAAATAAAACGCCGGAAAAGTATCCAAAACCGTAAACTCATTCGTTTCTTTGTTGTCTAATCGCACATCTACAGAATCTCTGTTGACAGTTCGTCCCAAATAACAGATTCTGGTCGTATCGGTCTTTTCTCCTAAAAAGATTTCTACATACGTCTTTATCTTTTTTCTTTTAATCATTACGTTTGCTCCCCAATCGTCATTGCCACTTACAAAACCTTCAATATCTGCAATGCTGTCTTTTGGATTAAAACTACACTTGGTGATTTCAACTTTTAAAAAACACATCGATAAATGCTCGACAAAATGAAAATTCCTAAATGTCTTAGTACGAAAGGTTACACCGTAATTAACGATTCCTTTATAATTCCGGGCATCTACAAAGTGTGATTCTGTGATACTATCCTTAGAAACAGTGAACCAATTTCTTAGGTTCTTATCCCAAAAACTATACGTTTCATTGAATACTTTATTCTTATCAAAATCAGTTTGAGTGTAGTTTTTAAAATTGGGTGCTTTTTGTCCAAATGAAGTATTCATAAAGACAAGGCTTATTAAAAAAAAAAGTAATTGGGTAATTTTCCGGTTCAAAATGGTAAGGTTAGATTTTTTTCTAAATATAGGAATTTTCATCATTCTAATTCATTTTACAAAAAGTTTAGAATATTTTTTCAAAAACTAGTTGACAAAAGCAACTAATTTTATATATTTGTATTTGCAATACATTTTTTAAAAATTATGAATACCACAACTTCAAAAATTAGGAGTTTTAATAGATTCTATACAGCACATTTAGACATTTTAAGCCAGCATTATTTAGACAGCGAATATTCTTTAACCGAAATACGAATCCTTTATGAAATCAGCGAAGGCAAACTTATAACGGCACAAAAAATCACTGAAATTTTAAATCTGGACAAAGGATATTTAAGCCGGATTTTAAAACGTTTTTTAAAGGAAGATTTAATTGTAAAGGTTTCTTCAGAAGAAGATAAACGGGCTTTCAATATCGAACTTACTGATTCCGGACAGGGATTGTTAGCTGTTTTAAATGATAAATCTGAAAGCAAAATAGAAGGTAAAATTGAAAACCTCAACTCTTCTGAAAAAGAGATTTTAGTCAATTCTATGCAGACTGTCAGAAATCTGCTGACTGAACATAAAATTGCACGCGAAGACATTACGTATCGTCATGAAATTACGCCGGGAGATATTGGCTATATTATTTATCTGCACGGATCGATTTACGGGAAAGAGTATAATTTTTCGACTGATTTTGAAAAGTATGTCACCAAGACTTTTTATGATTTCCTGGAAAAATATTCTCCTGAAAATGACCGTATCTGGATGGCGGAATACAATAATAAAATTGTGGGCTGCGTGGCAATTGTACATCAGTCTGATGAAGAGGCGCAATTGCGATGGTTTCTTCTTGATCCTGCTTTTAGAGGTCTTGGAATTGGTAAAAAATTATTGACCGATGCAATCCATTTCTGTAAAGAGAAAAAATTTAAAAATGTGTTTCTGCTTACCACAAACTTACAGGATAAAGCACTGCAAATGTATAAAATGATGGGATTTGAACTTACTCAGTCTGATGAGGTTCAGGAATGGGGAAAGACTTTTTATGAGGAACGTTATGACCTTACTTTTATCGAATAATGAATTTTGGAGCGCAGGCGCACTGCGGTACGTCTCTACAGCCCCAAAAAATGGGTATTTCATTCTAATTACAAAAGGCTTTAACCGAACTTTTATAGTTGGTTAAAGCCTTTTAGCATTTATTTTTTAAAGTTTTTAATTCCGCTCTGAAGCCAATTATAATATTCCTCGATATCAGGATTATAAGCTGACGGCTCCGTCAGGTTTGCACTATTATGATCTACAATTACATAAAAAGGCTGTGCATTTGCCTTATAGGTTTTGATTTGCAAATCGCTCCATTTGTTCCCAATGGTTTTAATTTTTTTTCCTGTTGTTTCAGAAACATATTGTTCGTTTTCCGGAAGTTCTTTTTTGTCGTCTACATAAAGCGAAATCAAAACAACATCATTATTTAAAACGCCCAAAACTTTTGGGTCTGACCAAACCAGTTCTTCCATTTTTCGGCAGTTTACGCAGGCATATCCTGTGAAATCCAGTAAAACCGGCTTTCCTGCTTTTTTCGCATATTCCATTCCTTTGTTGTAATCGTGGAAAGTTATAATATTCTGCGGACCGTGTTCTGCGCCTTCCGGTAATGAACCTGTTATTTTTAGATCGGAATTGCCCGAAACTCCCAGTCCGTTTGGCGATTCGCTGTACTGCATTGGAGGGGAAAATCCGCTGATTAATTTTAAAGGTGCGCCCCAAAGCCCGGGAATCAAATAAATTGTAAAACTTAAAACGATCAATCCTAAACCTAATCTTCCTACGGAAATATGATTTAACGGTGAATCATGTGGCAATGTAATTTTTCCGAATAAATAAAAAGCCAGCATTCCGAAAACGGCAATCCAAATGGCTAAGAAAACTTCTCTTTCTAACCAATGCAGCTGCAAAACTAAATCGGCATTGGATAAAAATTTGAAAGCCAGAGCCAGTTCCAAAAATCCTAAAACTACTTTAACCGTATTTAGCCAGCCGCCTGATTTTGGCAGTGCGTTTAACCAGCCCGGAAAAGCAGCAAATAATGAAAACGGTAATGCAATAGCAATCGAAAATCCTAACATTCCCACAATTGGCGCTATACCGCCTTTTGAAGCTGCTTCAACCAATAAGGTTCCTACGATAGGTCCGGTACACGAAAATGATACTATGGCTAAAGCCAAAGCCATAAAGAAAATCCCGATAAGTCCTCCTCTATCGGCTTGTGAATCGACTTTGCTGGCTAATGAACTTGGCAGTACAATTTCGAAAGCACCCAGAAATGAACAGGCAAAAACGACCAATAAAATAAAGAATATCAGATTGAACCAAACGTTTGTTGAAAGCGCATTCAGCGAATCGGCACCAAAAACTGCGGTTACAATTGAGCCTAATAAAACATAAATAATGACAATTGAAATTCCGTAAATCATTGCGTTTCGTATTCCTGCCGCTTTGGTTTTGCTTTGTTTGGTAAAAAAGCTTACCGTCATCGGGATCATTGGAAAAACGCAGGGTGTCAGTAAAGCTGCAAAACCGGATAAGAACGAAATAATAAAAATGCTTAGTAATCCTCTTGACTCTTCTTTTGGCGGATCAACAGTCATTTTAGTTGTTTTCTCTTCTGCCTGAACAACGGTTTTCTCTTCTGCAATTGCTGTATCTCCTTTTACTGTCTGAATTTCTTCGGCAGAAGCCGCTTTCTTTTCATTCGGAATTTTGAATGTCAGCTCTTCTGTCGACGGCGGTAAACAACTGGTATCGTCGCAGACCATAAAATCAACTTCTCCGGCAATGTTCGAAACATCATCTGAAGTGAATTTTATCTTTTGTGTAAAAAGGGCTTTGTCTTCAAAATATTTGATTTTCATATCGAAGATTTTATCGACTGTTTCGTACCCCTTTTCTTCGGTTGTTTTCCCGATTAGTTCGAAGTTTTTCTTCGAATTTTTAAATGTAATTGTTGTTGGCGATGGCCCGCCTTCTTCGATGTATTGTCCGTATAAATGCCAGCCGGATTGTATTTTAGCCTGGACTTTTAAGATATATTCTTTATCTGATATTTTTTCTACAGATGTGCTCCACTTTACCGGATTGTACATTTGTCCGGACATGGCTGCCGAAATCAATAACAGGAATGTAAGTATGGTGTTTTTCATTGTTTTTGATTTAATTTTTGAAAAAAAAGAGCTGTCGGAAAAACAGCTCTTTGGGGTCTTTCACAGAAAATGGCTTACTAATTCAGATTCTAAAATGAAATAATGAAAGACGATTATTAAAATTATTTTTTAGTCTCAGTTTTCAGTCTCAGTCACAGTCGCAAACTTGTCAAAGTCCGCTTTTAAAGTGAAAACTGGGACTGGGACTGAGACTAAAGACTATTTATCAAGCGAACCGGCTTTAATAATAATCATTTTATCCAGCTGAATATATTTCTTAATAGCATCGTTTACCTGCTGTAAAGTTGCTTTTTCTATATCTTTTGGATATTGGTCGATGTAACTTGGCTCTAAACCTCTTTCGATAAAATTTAAAATTGTTCTTGCCATTCCGTTTGTCGTAGACATTCCGACTTTAAAACTTCCAATTAAATTGGTTTTCTTATTTTGCAATTCATCAGCCGTGATTCCGTCTTTTACCCATTTATCAACCTGAACCATTGTGGCATCAAGTCCTTTTTGAAATAAATCCGGGTTGAAGGAAGCGTTTACAAACCAGTATCCTCCAGTTTCGATGTTGCCATCTAAACCAGAAGAAATGTTATACGTTAAACCGTCATTGTCACGAACCGTCTGCATTAAACGTCCGGCAAAACCTGCTCCTAAAGTGTAATTTCCGATGTAAAACGGAATATAATCAGCATCGGCTCTTTTTAAACCTGTAAATTGTCCGATATACAATTCGGCACTTGGTTTTTCCGGAATGGTTACAACTTCTGTTTTTGCAGCAGATTTTGAAGCTTCTTCAAATTTTAGTTTTTCGGTAACGCCGCCATTCCAGTTTTTAAATGATTTTTTTAATGAAGCATTTAGGTTTGCACCATCTGTATCGCCTACAATTACCAAGCGCATTGAAGCTGTTCCGAAATATTTTTTATGGAAAGCTTTTACTTCATCTAAAGATGCATTTTTGATATTGGCGATATTGTCCTCTACGCTTAAGCTGTAATTTGGATTTCCTTTTGGATAAATTGCCTGCACTAAAGCAATGCTTCCTCTTTCGCCCGGATCGTTCAAATCCTGCTGTGTATTCCCGATAAACTGCTGCTTTAAGTTTTCAAATTCTTTGGCATCAAACAACGGGTTTCTTAATTCCTCAGCCAATAAAGCAATTACCTGATCTAGATCTTTTTTCAGACATTTAAATCCAATATTAATTTTAAATGTTGATGCATTTACGTTGAGGTTTACACCTAATTTTTGCAGTTTTTCCGAGAATTTAAATTTGTCATTCAGCGTTGTTCCTTTTGATAACATTGAAGCCGTTAATGCCGGAATAATATCATTTTTAGTTTCGCTGGCATAATTTCCTAATGAAATACTTGCTGCAACGGTTACAAAATCTTTTGCTGACGTTTTTACCGAAACGACATCAATTCCCGACACTTTTTCTCTCTTATAAGCTGATGCTGATTTTTCGATAATGTCTTTAAAAGAAATTCTTTCTTCTGTTGTATTTTTTATTGAAACCGGAGCAGATGAAGTTTCTTCATGAGTATGTCCTTCTTCTGAATGTCTGTAATAAAACGGACCATTTTCCGGAATAAAATTATTCGCTTTCGCCGAATCATTATTTTGAGCTCCCGCTTGTTTCGGAATAAAATATCCGGTTGTGCTTTGGTCTTCAACTAAATATTTATTTGCAACGCGTAAAACATCGGCCGGAGTTACTTTTTTCAATCGGTCGACTCCTGTAATGTAGTCTGTCCAGTCGCCGGAAGCAATTGCTTCGTTTAATGCCGATGCAATTACGCCGGAACCATCTCGTGCCAAAATAGTCTGCGCACTGATTTTTGCCACAACTCGATTTACTTCATCCTGCGTTACGCCTTCTTTTTGGATTTTAGCTACAACTTCGCTGATTTTAGCATCAATATCTTCGTGCTTTGAGGTAGTTGGAAAACCAACCCCAATCGTGAAAAGTCCAACTTCTTTAAAGTTTGTTGCACTTGCGTAAGAATAAATTCCCAAACGGGTATCAACAAAAGTTTTGTTTAAAATTGCCGATGGTCCAACACCAATAATCTGAGCCAGAATATTTAAGGCAGGAAGGTCTTCGTGTAAAGCGCCCGGAATTTTATACGCTTTGTTTACAACGCCCAATTCGCCCGGTTTTTTTACTATTATTTTACGTGCTCCGTATTGCTGCGGTTCTTCGGTGTAAGGCTGCGGCATTACATTTGGCGCTTTTGTAATTTTTCCGAAATACTTTTCGATTAATTCAAAAACATTGTCTTTTTTGAAATCTCCAATAATCGTTAAAGTCGCATTATCCGGCCAGTAATAGGTATTGTAGAAATTTCGTAATACTTCGATCGGCGCGTTTTCAATATCTGATTTCCATCCAATTGTAGAATGGTGATACGGATGTGCGATATATGCCGAAGCCCAGATTTCTTTGTCTAATAAACTGTTTGGATTGTTTTCGCCGCGCTCAAATTCGTTACGTACAACGGTCATTTCAGCATCTTTATCTTCTTTTAGCAATAAAGAATTACGCATTCTGTCGGCTTCGATTTGAAGTGCCAGTTCGATTTTATCACTTGGCAGCGTTTCAAAATAATTGGTTCGGTCGTACCAGGTTGTCGCATTTAACAGTGCTCCTGTATTTTGCAGAACATCAGTAACAGTGTTTCCATTTTTTTTGTTGAAAGTTGGTGTTCCTTTAAACATTAAATGTTCTAAAAGGTGTGTTGATCCTGTGTTTCCTAAAACTTCGTGTTTAGAACCTACGCGATATACAATTTGTACGGTTGCAACCGGCGAAGCATTGTCCTGCAAAAGCAAAATATTCATGCCGTTTGGCTGGTATAAATATTCTTCAATACCACCTAACTCTTTTATTTTCTTAAAGTTACCTAATTTACTCTGCGCAGAAACAATCGTGCAGAATGCTAGTGAGCAATAGCCCAGGAAGATGTATTTTTTCATTTTTTTGAGAGATTATTTTTTAGTTTTCAGTCACAGTTTTCAGTAATACTGTGACTGAATACCAGATTTACGATTTACTGAAAATTTCTTTAAGTTTAGATTGTAATTCAGCTTCTCTTAGGTTTTTAGCAACGATTTTTCCGTCAGGTCCAATTAAGTAGTTGGTTGGCACCATTTTTACACCGTATAAAACTGCAGCTTCGTTTTGCCATCCTTTTAAATCAGAAACATGTGTCCAGGTTAAACCGTCTTTTTCGATTGCTTTTTCCCAAGGTTCTTTTTTTCCATCCAATGAAACTCCCAAAACATCAAATCCTTTATCATGGTATGTTTTGTATGCTTCAACAACGTTTGGATTTTCTTTTCGGCATGGTCCGCACCAGCTTGCCCAGAAATCTACTAAAACATATTTTCCTTTATAATCTGATAATTTTACCACTTTTCCGTTTACATCAGTTTGAGAAAATTCAGGTGCTGTAACACCAATGGCTGTTTTTTCGATAAGATCAATAGACTTTTTTAATTTTTTTCCGTAGAATGATTTTTGAACTTCCGGAGATAAAATTCCATAATATTCTTTTATTTTTTCAGGAGTTCCGTAAGCCACAATTCGGTCTTCAATTACTAATGCACCTCCTATATTGTCTTTGTTTTTTCTGATGAATTTATCAGTTAGATCATCTGCCAAATCACCCAGATCTTTCCATTTTTTATCCATCATGGTCTGCTGTTCCGGAGTTAATTTTACTTTTCCGTTTTGGGTTAACGAATCAGATAATTTGTAAATAGGGCCTGCAACTCCCTGTATTTTTTTGAATTCGTTATCGTAATATGATTTGTAGAATCCGTTTTGTACAGATCCCGTTACTTTGGCTATAAACATAGAATCTTTTTTGGCTTCTACTTTTATATCTTCATTGCTCAAAATAAAGTAGGTTCCATATTCCTGTCCTTTAATTTTAAGGGTGTGAAATAAAGGTTCTGTCACTTTTCCGTTTAAAGTAAAAGCGCCTTCTTTTACGACAGCCGAGTCAATGATTTTTTTCTCTCCTTTTTCATCTGAATATTCCAGATAAACGGTTCCTTTGTCTAATCCGGCGATGTTTCCGTTGATTGTGTATCCTTCTTTTTTTGAGCAGGAAGTAATTGCTGCTGAAAGCGCTAAGGCTAAAAAGCCTGATTTTACGATTGTACTTTTCATGTGTTATTTTTTATTTATTACGATGTTTTTTATTTTAAGTCTCGGTATTCTGTCTCAGCTAACTGTAAACTGTGACTGAACTGAAATCACGATTTCAAAAGTTCTTTTAGTTTTGCTTCTAATTCGGCTCCTCTCAAATTTTCTCCAATAATTACGCCTTTACCGTCTACTAAATAAGTTGCCGGAATTGCTTTTACGTTAAATGATTTACTCACTTTATCGTCGTCTAAAAGATTGTGCCATTGCATATTTTCCTGTCCAAGTGCTTTCTGCCATGCTTTTTCATCTTTATCAATAGAAACACTTAAAATTTCAAATCCTTTTGGAGCATATTCTGCATAAGCCGTTTTTAGGTTTGGAATTTCTTTTCGGCATGGACCGCACCAGGAAGCCCAAAAGTCTACTAATATATATTTTTTTCCTGCAGTAATATCTTTTGCATTGAATGTTTTTCCGTCTTTATCTTTTAATCCAAAATTGGCAATACTTGTTCCTACTAACGATTTTGGATTCAAATCTTTATCGACTAATTGTCCGTAGTAGCTTTTTTTTGCTGCATCAGAAAATTGTTCGTAAAGCGGTTTTTGTTCCGGTGTAAAGTAGCTGAACTGTGTCATCATAAAAAACGGTCCCCACCAGTTTGTTTTATGTTTTGCAATTAAGTTTGTTGTTAATAATTCTACTTTCGTAAAAAATGCTTTTTCGTCTGCTTCAAACTTTTTCCATTGTGCTGTGGCAGAAACAGAGTCCATAAGTTTTTTATTTCCTTCTTTTCTTGCTTTGCCAATCAGATTGCTAAGTTCGTTTATTCCTACATGATAATCAGCATAATCTTTATTCAATTCTTCTTTAAAAGCTGTTTCTTTTAGATAATAATCGTGCGATTTAGAACCTGTAACGACTACATCTTTAAAACTGATCCATTCTCCTTCCTGATCTGAAACTGTACCGGCTGCTGTAATTTTTATTTTTGAATTTTCGACCATTACAGAAATATTTCCTTTGCTTTTACCAAAGACAACATAGAAAAAACGAGGTTCTTTTAATTTTCCTGTAAAAGTAAATTTCCCGTCTTTTAATGCTGCTTCAGCAACCGGCAGTTCAGAAGAATGTGTGGCTCCCGGAATCAGTTTTACAGCTGTTCCGTCTGTTAATCCTGTGATATTTCCCTCAATTGTATAAGAAGAAACCGGAGCTGTTTTTTTTGTCTGCGCCTGAACGTTAACAGAGGCCATAAACAAACAGAGACAGGATCCTAATATTTTGTATTTAACTGCTTTCATTTTTGATTGATATTTTAGAAAAAGCTTCCCTTTCGGGGGAATCCTGATCAGGAAGCTTTAGGTTATTATTTTTCTACGTTTTGCGTTAAAGTTCCGTTACCCGGATTTTTAAAGGCGCCCTGCGGGAAAGGCATAGTCCATAAATGAGATTCCGGAGATAACGTATAAGTTGTACCGCCTGCTGTTTTTGTGAAACCAACTTTGTAAACTCCTTCTGCATTTAAACGACGGGCATCTGCAAACGGAATAAGTGTTAAAATAAGTTCGTTGTTTTTAGTTCTGAAAATCGCATTCAGGGCCGTTGTTTTATCAGTTGTTACAATATCCTGATAAGAAGCTGCAAGAATACGCGTTTTACGAACGGTGTTTAAAACGCCCAATGCATCGCTGATCTGATTGGCACGTGCAAGGCATTCGGCTTTAATCAAATACACCTCAACGGTGGTCATACCTGCATAGTTAAAAGAACCCGAAAGTGTTCTTCTGTAATAGGTTTCTGCTCCTACCGTTCTGATTTTCCAGCGGGAAATAAAGCGGGCATCGCCGGTTTCAAATCGCTGTGCACGTTCTACCGGAATGTCGTATTCTGTAATTAATGTCGAATACGAATAAATCTGCTGGCTGTGACGCATATTGTAGTTTTCTACATAATTATATCCCATTGGCGAAACTGTTGTCGTATACGAATTCGGAACATCGATAATGGCTTTATTTGTTTCGTAATAGGCTTTCCAGTCGTATAATTTATTGTTTTCTGCCAATGCTAAGTCAGCATTTTTTAAAGCTTCGGTATAATTGTTCATCTGAAGATATACTCTTGCGCTGAAAGCATAAGCTGTACCCAGATTTGGATGCAGAATAGTTTGTGCTGTTTTTGGCAGATACGGAATCGATTCTTTAATATCGGCTAAAATAAAATCATACATTTCCTGAATCGTTACCTGTCTGCTTGGTGCATTAATATTGGCGCTGGTAATTAACGGAACTGATAATTTTGTTGCGGCCGTAGATGCCACATATGTGTCTGCATAAAAATTTACAAGATTGTAGTATGACATGGCGCGCAGAATTTTAGACTGTGCCCAAACCGTTCTTTTTTCTGCTTCGGTTGCATTTGTTGCGGTTAATACATTTTCTATCAACAAATTGCAAGTCGAAATTGATGCATATCCTGCATAATAAGCCGTTTCATCTGATGGTTTTAACTGGATACGGTCTGCTTCTTCATCCCACATATAATTGGCACTTGCCAGACGGTCGTTTGACAAGGCTGCTATTCCTAAAAAACGGTCGTTTAATAAGTCTGAAGCTCCTTTGGCTTCTACCCTGAAATTGTATTCGTCGCGCAGGAAAGCTTCAAAATCTGCTAATGTTGCGGGTGCTTTGGCTCCCTTTGGCACATCATCTAAATAATTCTCGCAAGAGGCAAAAGTTAATCCTAAAACTAATAAGCCCACTACATTTTTATATATTTTTTTCATTGTTTAGTCTTTTTAAATTAGAAATTAACATTTACGCCAAAAACAAAACTCGGAGACTGGAAGCCGTTTAAAATGAATTTTGCGTCTCTTGATTTAGCTGCAGTAAATACATTTTCTGCGTTTAAATTAAAACGTACTCCGTCTAATTTTGCTCTCTGAATCAGTTCTTTTGGCAGTTGGTAAGACAAAGAAACGTTGCTTAATCTGACATTTGAGGCATCCAAAATATTAATATCTGCATACGAGTAAATGGTACGGGATTCAGAGTTAAATTCCGGTTCGTATTCGTAAACGGCTCTTGGCACATTGGTAAAAGCCTCATCTCCCGGTTTCATCCATCGGTCTGCAATATGATTGTTAACCGTTGAAATAGTGGTTACATAACCGCCCATTGAACCTGAGTATTCATTGCCTAACATTGGCAGGAATGTGTTTCTGATTTTATGTCCTAACTCGTAAATGAAAAGTGCCGAAAGTGAGAAGTTTTTGTATTTAACCGAAGTATTAAATGAACCGCTGTGCGTAGGTACTGTTGATCCAAAATCTTTGATAGATCCTAAACTTCCCGGATTGTATACAGTTGCATTTCCATCTGCATCGTACACCTGAGGTAATCCTTTATCACTTAAACCTGCCCATTTGAAACCATAAATAGAGTTAAAATCGTTTCCAACTCTTGGGAAAGATTTTGGATAATCCAGTTGTAATATATAAATCGGTGCTTCAACATTTACGTAATCGACTTTGTTTTTGTTATGAGCATACAAAACGCCGGCATCCCATGAAAATGAAGGTGTTTTTACGATTGTTCCTCTTAAACTAACCTCGATCCCTTTGTTAGTCATTTCTCCATTGTTGATGGTGTATGTTGAATATCCCCATCCTTCTGTCGGGATTCCCTGGCTGCTTGCTAATAAGTCCTGTCCTTTTTTGTTGTAAAGATCAAAAGTTCCGCCTAATCTGTTTTTAAAGAATGAAAAATCCAGACCCAGGTTGGTTGTTGTTGTTTTTTCCCATGATAATTCAGGGTTTGGTCTTTTGTTGACAGATCCCTGACTTCCGCCAACATTAGGGTTTGAATTGTAATAGGCTGTTAAATACGGAGCTGAATCTTTGGCTACGTTACCTCCAATACCGTAAGAAGCACGAACTTTAATTGCGTCTACCCATGAAACGCTGAAGAATGATTCGTTAGCAATATTCCATCCTGCTCCTGTTGACCAGGTTGGTTTATTTTGGTATTTACTGTCTGTTCCCCAAAGGTTCGAACGATCCCAGCGAACACTTCCAGATACAGAATATCTTCGGTCATAGGTATACCCTCCTGTTCCGTAAACCGAAACGTAACGGTTTTGCAGTTCTTTTTCTAATGAAAAATTATCCTGAATCATATAGCCGCCAAAAACGGTTCCGTATACTTTAAGAAGATCGGCCTGATTGATTGGTGTGTAAGCTAATGTCTGGTCATCATAACCGTAACGGGTATTATCGCTGTATTCTAATTTTGTATGACGAATTTCCATACCGGCAATGGCAGAAACATCGTGTTTACCATTAAAAGTCTGCTCGAAGTTTAACTGCTGACGGAAATTGTAAGCATTTGTGAACTGATTGGTTTCTTTTATAATGTCGCCATAAGGCAAATTAAACGTTGGTGTTGTTCCTGAAACGGTTACTAAACTGTTTACCAGACTTCTAACATTAAATGAATCTTTACTTCTTAACTGGCTGGCGCGATCTGAACCGTATTCATACTGAAACATCGCGTTGTAGGTAAAGGCACGGCTGAATTTTACATTGAATTTGGCAAAAGTTCTGTTCAGGAAGTTTTTGTTTTCTGTTAAATTTCTTCCGAACTCATCCATTGGCGTGATATCCATATTGTAAAGTCCGTAATTCTGCATAGACTGAAGCGTAAAGTTGTTGTAACGAGACGCTGCAGTTGAAACGAAATTCGTTCCGTCATTATTCACCAATTGATTGTATGGCTGATATTTAAAACCAGGATTGTTCGCCATATAGCTCTGCGTATCTCCTAATTCATAATTGATATATGTTCCTAAATCAAGAGAAAGCCAGTTGTTAATCTGAGTTGAATTTTTAAGATTAATACCAATTGACTGATTATCTGAAAAACGATCTTCAAGCTGGTTGTTTTTATAAGTTAAGGAAGCATTAAACGCATTCGATTCTGTTGCTTTCCCTAAACTGATATTATGCTGCATAAAATACTGATCGCGTTTTGCATATCTCGCAATATCATTGTAATATTTGTAGCCTTGTGAACCCAATGTGTTCAAACGGTTGTTCATTTCTGTCTGCGAAATATTTCCTGCATACCCGTTTAAAATGGTATTCATTCCTAAACTTGTAAATACCGCATTGTTAAGCAGTGACTGAGCGTAAGTTCCCGCATTTGCTCCCTGTAAATTTGGATTTCCGTTTGCCCATCCTCTTTCCAGACCTATAATATCTGCAGAATCTGTCAGGTTTCCGGTATAGTTTCTATAAGGTTTAACGGTTAAGTTACTTGAAAACGAAATGTTTGATTTTCCTGATTTTGCTTTTTTAGTCGTAATTACCACTACTCCATTTGCTGCACGTGCTCCGTAAATAGAGGAAGCTGCGGCATCTTTTAAAACCGTAATGGTTTCAATATCTTCTAAATTCAGGCTTGGCACATTTTCTTCGATAGAAGCATATGGAGTCAGTTTTGTACTTTCTACCGGAAATCCGTCTATAACATACAATGGCGATGTTACGCCTGTCATAGAAGTCGTTCCACGAATTTTACCATCCTGATACCCTGCGATACGTCCTTCCAGAATCGAATTCAAACTGCTTAAACGCTGTTCCTGAAAATCTTTTGTTTTTAAGTTTGAGAAGGATCCCGTTACCTGTTCTGCCGCAATATTCTGGTATCCTGTTGTTAACACCAAACCTTCGAGTTCCATTGCATCTTCTTTCAGGACAACGTTAATTACGCTTCTTCCATCTACTTTAATTTCCTGTCTTGCATATCCTAAATAAGAAAAAGCCAATGTTGTTTCGCTGCTTACGGCAATAATCTGATAATCTCCGTTAAAGTCGGTATTTACACCTCTTCCTGATCCGTTATCTGCAACTGCTGCACCTACTAAAGGCATTCCTTTTTCGTCTGTAACACGTCCTTTTACTATAAAATCGGCCGCTTCTTTTTTTGCTTCAATTGGTTTTTCAACCGGAGCTTTTTTAGCCATCAAAATAATATGTTTTCCGGATACTTTGTAATCTGTGCTGGTATCTTTAAAAATAGTATTTAAGATATTTTCTATAGAAGTATTTTCTAAATTAACATCGATTGTTCTGTTTAAATCAACAGATCTTACATTGTAAACAAATTGGTAATTGGTAGTATATTCCAGTTTTTCAATTGCTTTGGCAACTGACATATTACTGGCATTGAAAGACATTTTTGCCTTTTGGGAGTACGTTACTCCCGCCTGCATAACCGTGAAAGTGGTTAATAAAAATAATGTGGTCAATTTCATCTTCAGATCGAATTGCAAAAAAGGCTTGTCGAACCTAATTCTGTTCAATAGTTTTTTCATACTTTTAAAATGTTTTTTAATGTTGGTTGGTTAATTAACTGATCGCATTTATTCTACCGGGAAGTGTTGGCGCATTTTCCGGTTTTTTTATTTAATGCAGATCCTTTTCTTGCGGACTGTTGTTACATAGGCTTCTTTATTTTAGATTTCTGATTTTAGATTTTAGATTGGCTCAGCATACCGCTGACTTTTTTACATCTTAGATTTCTGATTTTAAATTTTAGATTCGCTCAGCATAACACTGACTTTTTTACATCTTAGATTTCTGATTTTAGATTTTAGATTGGCTCAGCATACCGCTGACTTTTTTACATCTTAGATTTCTGATTTTAGATTTTAGATTCGCTCAGCATACCGCTGACTTTTTTACATCTTAGATTTTAGAGTATGCTGAATTTTAATTTTTAATTCTCAATTTTTAATTTTTAATTTTTAATTTTTAATTTTTAATTTTTAATTTTTAATTTTTAATTTATTTAATCGTAATCTTATCCCTGTCAATGTTATAATCTATTGCGTAACTGTCGCTGAAATATTTGAGTACTACCTCAATAGGTTCGTTGTCGAAACGGGCGTTGAAAATTTCTTTACCCAGCATTTTATTCCGATTGATAAAAGTCACATTGTAACGGCGTTCGAGTTTTGCGATAATCTGATCAAACGATTCGTTTTTAAAAACCAGGCTTCCTTTTACCCAGGCTGTGTAATAATCTGTATTGACTTCCTCGGTTTTAAATGTTGTTTGTCCTTTTACGTTCGATCCTTTAAAACCGGGTTTTAAAACTACCTCATTGTTTTTTGTTTTCTCATCTGTATAAAGCGACACTTTTCCTTCAACCAAAACAATATCGGTGCTTGTATTTTCAGTATACGAATTCACGTTAAACTTAGTTCCCAAAACCTCCACATTCATGTTTTGTGTATCGACAGTAAACGGATGTTTTTTGTCTTTTGAAACTTCAAAATAAGCTTCTCCCAAAAGATCAACTTTTCTATTTTGATTTTTTGAAAACTGAACCGGATAACGCAGTGTTGTTCCGGCGTTTAAATGCACAATAGTTCCGTCTGAAAGCTGTACTTCAAATTTTTTCCCGTATGGAATTTTCAATGTGTTGTAAACCAATTCGCCTTCGGTATATTCGCTGGTATACACCAGTCTGTTTTTTTCCTGTCTTCCAATTACTTTTCCTGACTTATCGGTTATGTTTCGCACTCCTGACGGATCGATCGTCTGGGCAGATTCATTTCCTATCTGCAGCACAATAGCTTCTTCTCGCGGAATCACCACATTTTGTTTTGGCTCAACTGCATTGGTCGAACTTTTATAAAAATAAAATCCTCCTAAAGCAAAAATTACAATTGCTGCATATTTATAATAGGACGAAAATCTTCTTTTGTAAAAAACATTATTTTCCTGCTGTATTCTTTCAGATAACTGCTTTTTGACTTCGGCAGAATCAAAATTATTCATCACGGTATCTACCGCATAATTGGTTTTTACAAAATCCTTAAATATCTTCTGATTTTCATCTTCTTTTAACCACTCGGTCAGTTCCTCAATTTCATCTTTTGAAGCCTGATTTGTGATAAATTTAACGATTAATCGCTCTGATTTTTTCGCTGTCATTTGCGTTATTTTTAATATTATTACGAAGCCAAAAAACAAAACCCTAACAATTTGATAAAGTTTTTTTCATTTTGATGATTTTTTTATTTTTCACAAGTCTTTTCTTTCAGAAAACACGACTAATTTGATAGAAATTATAAGACTGATGATTTATTCTGACCTTTTTCGCACTTTTTATTTGTACTAATTTTCAAATAGAAACCGGAAAAAAGGAGAAATTTTAATGAATTACGTGTCCTATTTTACCCTTAAAAATTATAATTTATATATTTGTTATGATGACTGCTGATTACCATAATAATGAAATCTTAATTGAGTCTCTTCGCAACGGAGATGAAAAAGCATATACCTATTTAATCGATACGTATCATCATAAACTCTGCGTGTATGCGAACAGTCTGGTAAAAAATGTCTACAGCGCCGAAGATATCGTGCAGAATGTTTTTATAAAAGTCTGGGAACAGCGCACGAGGTTAAAAACCGATCATGCTTTAAAAAGTTTTCTCTACAAACTGGTCTATAATGAATTTATCGATTTGTACCGAAAAAACCAGTCGTTGTTTTCTCTTGAAAAATCGTATTACGATGCTTTAAACGGAATTGTTCAGGAAGAGGATTCAGAAGCTTTTCAAAGGGTTTTGAATGCCGTAAACAAGGAGATCCAGAATTTACCGCCAAAGTGTAAAGAGGTTTTTATACTGAGTAAAAAAGAAGGTTTAACCAACATCGAAATAGCCGAACATCTGGACGTTTCCATCAAAACGGTTGAAGCGCAGATTACGAAAGCTTTTTCGATTTTGAGGACTTCTCTTGAAGAAAAGGTAAAGAGTGTTTTGTTTCTTTTGTTTTCTGCTAAAAAAAAATTCAGACTAAATAATTTAATCTGAATTTTCCTTTTATTGTTTTAAGCTAAAAGTCTTTGCTCTTGCTTCTATAATAGCTTTTCGTTTCTATACAGCATCTTTCATCTGGCTTCTTTCTTCGGCAAAATCCAAAACAGGCGTCTTCATGTCATGGTACAAAAGCACTTTCCAGTTTTCGTCTTTTGCCTGTTGTTCCCATTTTTTTCGGGATTCCATGGCGCGTTTTCCGTCGAAATCTGTTTTGTAGGCAACGGGAATTTTTAAATATCTTTTTTGAGGCAGATCATCAGCTCCGTAAAAAACAATTTCATCATCAGCCTTAATCCAAAATACTTGCTGAAATTGGGTATGTCCTGCTGTAACTTCAAAATAAATTTCGTCAGTTATATTACCGCTGTCTTCATTTAACAATTCAACGTTTGGTAATTGTTTTAACTCATTTAATATTTCCGGAACATACGACGGATTTTGCAGCTGTCCTAAAGCAAAATCTATTTCTCTTTCCTGAATGTAAATTTTCGTATTCGGGAAATTTTGAACGAATTGATCATTTTCAAAATAACCAATTCCTTCAATATGATCTTTGTGAAGATGCGAAACCAGAATTTTGGTAATCTGCTGCGGTTCGATATTGTTTTTTCTAAGCATTTCGTAAATAAACGGAACGCCGTTATGAACAAATCCTAAACCAAAATCTATTAAAATAACATCATGGTCTGTAATAACAACAAAAGGCTGAATGGCCATTTTTAAACCTAAATCGGTCGTGTTCTCTGTTAAAAGCTGAAACTCTTTTTGAGAATTGACAATATAATTTCCTTCTCGTAAAGCTATAATTTCCATTTTATTTTTCTTCTAATTTTACAACGAAACAAAGTTCTTAAGAATTTCTATATTTGTAAAACCTTATTTTTCGATATAATCAATCGATAAAACCGATTTAGAAATGGAACTCCGACAGCTTAAATATTTCCTTAAAGCAAAAGAATTACTGAATTTTACCGAAGCAGCCTCGGCACTTTATATTAGCCAAAGTACCCTTTCGCAGCAGATTAAACAACTGGAAGACGAACTCAAAGTACCGCTCTTTAACCGAATAGGGAAAAGAATTACGCTGACAGAAGCCGGTGATTTATTTGCGGTTTATGCGCAGCAATCTGTCAATAAAGCTTCTGACGGACTGGAATTATTAAAAGATTTAAATAATCTCGAAACGGGAAAAGTAGCGATTGGTGTGACGTATGCTTTGCGCCATGTGGTTACGAAAGCGTTGATTTTATTCAGTTCTGAATATCCGAAAATACAGTTCGAAATTATATTTGGAACTTCGCAGGAACTGATTCATAAACTAAATCATTTTCAGTTGGATGTTATTCTGACTTTTGAAGAAATTGCTTCTGAAGCGCATTTTAAATATCTGGAATTGTTTACGTCGCCCATGGCTTTGGTTACGTCTTCTGAAACTGCTTTAAAAAACAAAAAGACTATTTCTCTTGAAGAAATCAGTACTCTGCCTCTTGCAATGCCTGCGGGCGGTTTCAGCACCACTCAATTTATCAGCAGGGCTTTTGAAAAAAGTAATCTGCATCCAAATGTTACGATTGAAATAAATGATATTCCGACATTAGTGGAGTTAATCAAAACTGGAAAATGGCATACGATCTTAACTAAAACGACAATTGAAAACGAAGAAGATTTGTACGCAATCCCGATAAGCGGTAAAAACATGACACGCACCGCAATGCTTATTTCGCTGAAGGAAGTTTATGAGAAAAAAGCGGTTACGGCTTTCTTGAAAATATTGGTAGAGAATTTAAAGTAGTACTTTTTAAGATTTGCCCAAGATCAACACCGTAATTTGTCATTTCGAGGAACGAGAAATCACACAAACAGCTCTACAAAGATTGACGAATTAACTTTATGGAATTTCTAGTGTGATTTCTCCTTTCAGTCGAAATGACAAAAATTGGGTACAAAATTTACTTCAACTCTGCCTCAAAAGGCGAAGCCGGTAAATTTTCTTTATTGTATAAATTCACTTCAACGGGATTATCTGCCCAGGCGTAACGGATTTTTACGGGATTTGTGATTGTATCATTCCAAACTACGATTTTATCCTTTTCGATTATTGCTTTTGCCCAGACAAACTTACCGTCTATTCCGGCAATGGCGAATTCTTTTAATTCGTTTCCGTTTTTGATTTGCAATCCTGTTCCTATATCAGAAAAATTTAAAATCAGTTTATTTCCATCTTGTTTCATATATTGAAAAATAGGCCCAGAAGCGACTACATTTTTATCGTCATAAACCAATTTTCCTGCCTGCAGCGATAATCGTTTGCCAACATCGTATTTGTTTAAAGGGTGAATATCGTTCCATTCGCCTAAATCTATGGTTATGGCCAATCCTGTATTTGGAACTTTCAGCATATTTAATTGCTGTTGCCTCAAAGCGGCCCAATTGCTTTCTGCAGGTTCTGTTTTTGGTTCCATAAAATTAGGAAGCTGTACCAATAAAAATGGCAGTTTTTCCTGTTTCCATTGCGTACGCCAGTTCGAAATTAAGGTTTGCATTAATGCTCCATATTCTAATGGCTTTTTGGTATTGGCTTCGCCCTGATACCATAAAACTCCTTTTATTGGATATTCTTTTAAAGGCGCGATCATGGCATTGTAGAGTCCGACAGGTTTCCAGCGCACGAATGTCTGTCCCGGAAGAGGTTCCATTTTTGAGCCTTGCTTGTATTTCCAGTTTCCTTTTAAATCGATGGGTTTATCGCCAATAATCAGCTCGTAGGGTTTATCGGTCACGAAACCTCCTCTGCCTGAATTGTTGATGACGCGAATGGTAATTTCGTTTTTTCCTTCTTTTAAAAAATTGGCATTAAAGGAATAAATTCTTGGCGGATATTGGTATGAAGTGGTTCCGGCAAAATGTCCGTTTACAAAAACCGAATCGGCATCTACAATTCGTCCTAAAATTAGTTTTGCCTGATTTTCTTTTACTTTTTCCAGAACAAATTCTTTTTTAAACCAAACTGAACCGTTTGTTTTTCCGAGTTCGCCATAGGCCCAATAACCCGGAATTTTCATTTCCTTCCAATCTGAAATATCGACAGAATTTGCCCATTTATTTTTAACGCCAACATCGGTATTGTTTACTAACTTATACCATTCTGAACTGACTTTGCGATCGTTTTCATCGATTTGTTTTTCGAGTTTTCCGTCTTTGAATTTTAAATATTCCTGATGATATTCAGGGAACTTTTTAATGTTTTCTTCGCTGATCCAGGATTCGGCAGGAGAACCGCCCAAAGCGCTGTTGATTAAGCCAATCGGAATTTTGTATTTTTCATAGATTTCTAAAGCAAAGAAATAACCAACGCCTGTAAACTGTAAAACGTTTACGGGATTGGCTTCAACCCATGAACCGGAGGAGAAATCGTTTCTTTCTTTTTCGAAATAATACTCATCGGGTACTAAAAATTGTCTGATATTGGGATTAAAAGATTTCGCAATTTCTTCTTTGTATTTGTCTTTGAGGCGGTCCATTGGCAATTCCATGTTCGATTGCCCGGAACAGAGCCAGACATCTCCAAAAAGAATATTTTTAAGCACAATAGTGTTGGATGCTTTCAAGGTCATTTCATAAGGTCCGCCTGCTTTTTGCGATGGAAGTTGTATTGTCCATTTTCCTTCTTGTGACGTGATTGCTTTGTATGTTTTGTGATTGAAATCGAGTTCGATTTTTTCATTTGGCAACGCCCATCCCCAGATGTTGACTTTTGTATCACGTTGTAAAATCATTCCGTCGCTTATAAGCTTGGGAAGTTTTATCTGGGCGTTGAGGCTGATTGTTATTAGAAATGCTAGTATTATTTTTTTCATAATATTGTTTTTTACACACAGTAGAACCGTCGTATCCTGACAGGTTTTCAAAACCTGTCAGGTATTGTTTTTTATTCTAAAAAAAAGACATGTTTAAAATTATATTTAAAAATTCATACCTAACAGGTTTTGAAAACCTGTTAGGATAGATAAACCTATTCATACGTATATAATTTTATTTTCTGGATTTCGTAATCACCAACGGAGATTCTTAAATGTCTTCCCTGATGGGTTTGATCTCCGTTGAAATGTCTTATCGTTCTCCAGACTTCGTTTTCGAATTTCCCAAAATCTGTTTTTAAAATTCCGGCATTTACATTTTCTTTTACAGCTTTAAAAGTAACGACAATTCCTGAACCAGAAATGTAAAATTCATCTTTGGCAATTTCTATAATAATGGCGCTTGATTTGGGCCAAACCTCTGCTTTTGCTCCGTCAGACCAATTTAAGGTATAATCATGTTTAAAAGTGAATTCGTAATCGCCCATTTTAATAAGCTGCGTGTTGTTTTCTTTATCTAACAAAACACCGTCGATTTTTCCCTGTCCTTTATATTTTTCAATTAAAGGAGTCAGCTGTTGTACCAAATCGTAAATTTTGCCCAAAGGTTCTTTTTTAGCATCGGCAACGGATTCTATTGAGAAAGGCGAAAAACCAATGGCTTCGTAATGTCCAATGGCATATAATCCTTTGAATGGTGCGGTTTCATCAAAACGGTGTTCCGGAATAAAAAGCGGATCTCCCTGACGGGTAAACAAATCGTTCCATTGTTTGAATGACGGATTGTAGAAATCCGGTGCTAAAAAATCAATTGAGTTTCCGGCCGCTTTCCAAACATCCATAATGTGCGGAAGCGGTCCTGCACTCGGATATTGTCCTGGCTTTTTTTCGGGTGCGTTTAAGGCCGCGTTTACAAACATCGGAATTGGATACGCGTCTTTTCCAGCTTTGGCAACAATATTGGTAAATTTTGAAAAATACCAGGCCATGAAAATTTCATCGGTGTGAAGTCCTTTTCCGAATACTTCTTCCCAGTTTCCTTTGGTTTTGAATCCGTTTTTCTTCCAGATTTCTAAAAATTCGGGAACTAATTTTTGTTTGTTTTTTTCCAGATATTTTATCAATTGATCGGGAACCGGTTTCTGAAACGCAGCATTTGCCAAAGCATGATAATCTCGGGCGGTTGGCAGCATCCCGATTTCGTTTTCAACCTGAACCATAATTACGGTTTGTTCTTTCTGGTCGAAATCTTTTAGGTGTGCCATCAGTTTTTTAAAAGCTTTTAAATCGGCTTCAAGATTATTTTCGCTGAAAGGCGTCAGTATTTCATGACTTTTGTTTTTGTCGTCTTTAACTCTTGGGTATTTTTTCTGATTTAGTTTTACCCATTCCGGAGCGTGGCTGGACATACTGTTTTTCCATGATCCAAACCAAAGAAAAACGAGTTTCAGGTTTTCTTTTCGGGCACGAAGAATTAAATCATCTACTAACTGAAAATCAAATTTTCCTTCCTGCGGTTCTATCAATTCCCAATAAACCGGGGTTAAAACGGTGTTGAGGTTCATATCGGTCAGTTTAGACCAGATGGGTTCCATGCTTTCCATACTGGTTGCTGAGGAATTTCCTAATTCGCCTCCTCTTATGATAAAAGGTTTTTCGTTTACAAACAGCTGTGTTTTGTTTCCTTTTTGTTTGAGATGCGGTATTTTGTCCTGCGAAAGTCCGAATTGAGATATGGCAAAAAACAGGATAATAACGATATTTTTAAAAGGCTTATACATTCTAATTCTGTTTAAAAATTAAAAAATAAATAATCCATAATACAAACCCTTTTACAGATTCATATTATGGATTAAATTACAATAAAAACTCACTTACTTAACCAACTCTCCTGAAAAGTCTTTGCTTACATCTTTTCCTGCAAGACCATCAGCTGTTCCTTTATAAGCATGTTTACGAACGTAATTTGCATCCCAAAGGTTTGGCGATTCGTCCGGAAGCCAGTACTCGTGTTCTTTTGGATGATCAGATACGCCCCAGATCGTGATTCCGTATTGCTGCGCTGTTGGGATGTGCTGTCTGTACATATCGATTACGTACTGGTACATTTCGGCCTGCGAAGCCTGCTGTGCAACGGTTGGGGTTTTGGTTCCTAATCTAACGTCCAGTTCTGAGATTTTAATCAGTTTTCCTGAAGCGGCCAGTTTTTGGAACATCTGAACAATTTTTTCTTTATCTGTATTTAAACCAATGTGCATCTGCGTGCCAATTCCGTCTACTTTTGCGCCCTGGCTTTCAATATATTCTACGTATTTAATCAGACCTTCGCATTTATCAAGTCTTGATTCTAAGTTATAATCGTTGATGAAAAGTTTATCGGTTTCATTACCGTACTGGCGCGCCAGTTTAAATGCCGATACTGCATAATCTTTTCCAAGGTATTTTACCCATGAAAAATAATCTGCTGCGGTATCGCCTTCGGTTCCGTTGCGCAATGTTCCGTCTTCTTTCATTGGTTCATTTACAACATCCCATGCAAAAACACTGGTTTTATAGTGTGTCATCATTTTAGATATCCAGTCGGTCATGGCATCTGCAATGATTTTTGCTTTTTCGGCTTCAGTTTTTTCAATGGTAATAGGCGCTGTAGGTCCTCCGCCTGATGCTGCTTTTTTGCTTAAAACAATATCATCGATATAATAGGTTACGGCATCTGCTCCAAAATCAAAGATTATTTTGTCACGGTCTGCTTTAGACGGAACAATGGTTTTAGTAACCTGTGTCCATCCGGTTGTAACGCTTATTCCGCCGTAATAATCGGCATTATAATTGGCTCCCTGAGCTTCTACCTGTAAACTTGCTGCTGCAGTAGATTTTACCATAAAAGAAAAACTGTATTCAACTCCCTGCTCCAATGGCGTACTCAATGTATACACCTGTTGTGCGTTGTAGTTTTCTGCCACTTTCGGATTTGTCAATACCATCGCGTAATCGCTGGAATATCCTTCTCCTTTTGCCGAAATTGCCCGGGTTGAACCGTTACCCCAGCCTCCCCAGCTTCCCAGACTTCCGTTTTCGAAATTTCCGTTTGAAATCATGTTTACAACGGCTGTTGAGGCATCAAGATCGACCACCGCCAATGTATTTACATCAATTAAGTAATTGACATTTGGCAGATAACCCAAATCGATATTGAATTTGAATTTCGTGCTTCCTGCAACAAAATCGGTTGGTTTTAATTTGATTTTTACCTGTTTCCATTGTGATGAAGTGGCAAAACCATCTGTTTCTGATCCTGTATTGTACCAATCTTTATACGGATACTGATTTACTAATGAGGCATCAAATGAGATTCGGCCTTTTCCTGCCACGTCTGATTTCACATAAAATGAAAGTTCGTAATTGTGGGCTGCATTAATTGCAACATCAGGAGATATTAATTGTAAGTTATAAGGCTGCGATGATGTGGAACTGGACATAAGCTGAATGGCTTTTGTACCCGGAACCAGTCCTTCATTATCAATAACATTTATTCCTTTACCGGCATTGTAACGTGCCCAGCCTGTAAAACTTCCGTTTTTAACTGGTGTTAAATCTAAAATATTGGCACCGCTTGATCCCGGAATTACTGTTGGGGCAATAATACTGTTTAAATAACCTGCACTTTGATTTGAGTGCCAGATCAGGGTGTGCCCAAAGACTTTTAGTCCTGCGCTTTTGGTCGCTGCGATAAAGGCGTCTACATTGGTAAAATTAATTTCTCCTTTAGAGTTTACCATCGCGCCGTGTTTCATTTCGTAACCCGGAGTTACCTCATCAAAATTTTCGTTTACAATTTTGCGGTAGGTTTCGTCGCTCATGTACATGCTGATCCCAATTCCGTTTCCTAACGGAAAAGGGGAATAGTTTTTAAGAGGTTCGTAACGGCTGATTTTTTCGACTAAAGCTAACGGAAGTTCTGCTCCGGTTACTTCTCCGTGATCAGGGTCTTTTCCCCACTCCATCAGATTATCATCGCATGATGACAAAATCATAAGTGATGAAGCAATAATTGGCAGTATATATTTATATTTCATTTGGTGCAGTTTTTAGTTAGGGAAATCATTGTAAACCGGTGTATCTAATGGTACGATTCTCCAGTTGTCTGTATACACTCTTACAGAAGTTGCTTTTGAAGCAAATTCTACTTCGCTCTCGGTTCCTAAAACGTCTTTCATTTTTACATCTAAATTTTCGAACCAGATACCAAAGTTTTGATACGTTGCAGCTTCGCGATAGGCTAAAACTGTTTCGAAAGTAAAAGCTTCTTTAGACCATTGGTAAAATTTGTTGAACGGAATGGTAACGGTTGTCCATCCTGTGGTTTGAAATGCAACCGATTTTCCGTCTACAAGCCACGGTATGTAGTTGTAAACACCGCCTGCCCACGTTCCTGCACTAAAGTTATTGATGGTGCATATTTTTAAATATCCTGAATCTTTCCAGGCTTCCGGAACGTAGATTTCGAACTGAAAGGCCACTTTATCCAGCGGTGTACCGGCCGGGATTGAAGGCACCAACTGCGATCTCCAGTCATCGACTCCTGTTCCGGCTGTCCAGGCTTCTGTGGCTCTTCCGGAAGCGGCAGCAATAGAGGCAAGACGGGCCGGACGATGCGGTACGTATTTTCCCTGAGAAATATTGATTTCTCCAACAGGTGCCGATTCCAGATCTGCAGGTGCAATCATACCCGGCATTGTGCTGGTGCTCCAAGAACCCTGAGTTCCTCTTCCGTCAAAATCTAACAGTATTCCTTTTTTGAAGTTGAAATAGGCTGGTGAATACGCTCCTCCGTTTGATCCCATAACAAATAAAGATCCTCCATTGTCTGAAACTCCGTTTGGAACAGCTACGGTAAAGAATTCTCCGTCTTCATCAGAAGTTATTCCGGATGTTACTTCGATATTGCCCGGGAAAACTACTTTTGAAATTTCGGTTAAACCGCTTCCGTAAACGGTAATGGTTTCGCCTGCATTCGGCATTGCGTTTGAAATTCTGGTAATGGCGGGTTTTCCTGCTCTGATGTCAAACGGAAATATCGTTTCGCTGTTGTCATTTACAAATCGGATTGTGTTTCGTACCGAAGGATCGGCATCGACAATAGGCGTATCTGCCGAAACATTAATCAGCATTGAAGTATTGGAAACAAAAACCACATTAAAATATGTTGAATATCCGTTTATATAAACTCTTCTTAATCCTGCAAATCCTGACCCTTCAATACGCAGCGTTTGTCCTAAACGGGCAAAGGTAACCGGTCTGTCCGGTACGGTTGAATTTACATCTTCTAAAAACACCCTTGTAATCGTAATGGTGCCGCCTTCTGAATCGTTATTGTCGCATGAGGTGAACAGCATACTGAAAACCATCATGCCAAGAAGTGCGATGGGTGCCCAATATTTTTTATTTAAAATATATTTCATAGTAATCTTTTTTAGATTTTTTACTTCGTAATGCTAGAATAAGTCTTTGATTTTTTCTTCTGTAAATTGATACGGAACCGGATTTTCTCTCAATAACGGATTCTGAACCAGCTCTGATTCGGGATAAGGCAGAAGAAAAATAGTGGCATCTACAACTCCAATCGCACGCGGACTGTTGCTTTTTGAAGGGTCAACAGAAACAGTATTGGTTGCTGTATCGTACAAAATAGGTACGATTGTTCCTCTGTCCTGTCCGGTAATGTAGTTTATTACTTCCTGCTGTTTGTAGTAGGCTCTTCTAACCAAATCGTACCAATATTGTCCTTCCATACATAATTCTACTCTTCTTTCGTGAATAATATCAGCATATGTAAGGGTTGTTTTTGGATCTAATCCGGCACGGGTGCGAAGTTTGTTTACGCCTTCGAGAGCTAAAGCGTCGGCAGTTGAGGCGTTGTTTCCTAAAGCCGCTTCGGCATAATTAAGATAGACTTCGCCTAAACGCAGCATGTAGGTGTTTAGGGATGAATTCATACGGGTAATTTTAGGATTATCTTTGGTTGAACCTACTACTCCTTTTTTTACCGTTAAAAATTCTTTGCTGTGATCTACTGTATAACCTCCGTTTGATTTGTTGATTTCAGGATAAAAATCGTCATCCCCCATCCAGGTTGATCTGCGGCGAAGGTCTTTGGATTCATATTCTTTTAAAACGTCGTAAGAAGCTCTTGTCCAGTATCCCCATGCAGCATCATCTCCTGTAATGTCAGATCCTAAGGCAAAATAAGCCTGTTGTGTATTGTTTACCCCAAAGTCACCGTTTGGCACCCACTGAAGGGCAAACATAGACTCTGGATTGTTGTTATTTTCGATCATAAACAAATCAGCATAATTTGGCATTAAACTGTAAGCGCCTGAATTGATAACTTTTTCGGCCGCTTTTTTTGCCAGATTAAGGTAATCCTGATTTCTTGAACCGCTGTTTGGATTGTCGCTTACACCCGAAAATGATAAGTAAACACGAGAAAGCATTCCGAAAGCGCTGTATTTGGTTAAACGCCCTGACTGACCGGCAGATTCAGGAAGAAATTTTGCTGCGTATTCCAGATCACGAATGGCGAATTCGTATACATCTTTCATTGGATTTTTATTTACTATCGGGTTCTTTACCAATTCTTTCGCATCGGTAGAAATAATAACATCTCCCCACAAAGAAGCCAGATACCAATAGGCTGTTCCTCTCATAAAACGGGCTTCGGCTATATACCTGCTTTTTACGGTTTCGTCTACGGTACTTCCGGAAATCCCGATTATAACGTTATTAGACTGCTGCACGACATTGTATAATGATCCCCAGGCCGAAACCAAAGGGCCCGTTAAACCTGTTTCGGTTAAATCTGTAAACGGATACACGTAATCTGAGAAAGGGGCATACATATTGGCAGCGCGCCCGTCTCCTAGTCCATAATAAAATTTATCATTAAAATCGAACCAGACTCTGTTGTATAACGGACCTGTTGCGGCCTGAAAATCAGATTCGGTTTTATAGAAGTTCTCGTTTGTAATTCGGTCATCCGGCTCAATATCTAAAAGATCACTACAACTAGTCCAAACAAATGGCATGGCGATCATAAGAATCGAGTAAAATATTTTTTTTGCTTTCATAGTTAGTAGAGTTTAGAAATTAACGTTTAATCCAATTGTGGTAATGATTGGAGAAGGATAACGACCATTATCGACACCCGTTAAAAGAACGTTTTGGTTGATTGATCCAATTTCAGGATCAAACCCTTTGTACTTGGTAAAGGTTAGTACGTTTTGCGCATTAGAATATATCTTGATATTGGAAATACCGTATTTTGAATACAGACTTTTTGGTAAATTATATCCTATAGAAATATTCTTCACTCGTACGTAAGAAGCATCTTCTACAAAACGATTGCTTAAACGGTAATTTGAAGCTGATGAGGCTGATGAAGCACCAATTCTCGGCATATTTGGATCGCCGCCTACAATTTGTACATTACGGTAATCGTTTGGTCCGTTCGGGTCAATTAGCTCCAATTGTGCATATCCTAACGCTGACTTCAATAAATTGGTATTTTCACGAGGATTTTCTAACCAGCGTCTCTGGTAATTTAAAGCTTCGTTTCCGTAAGAACCTGTCAGCAGAATATTAACATCAAATCCAAGGAACGAAAAGGTGTTTCCTATTCCAAAAGTGAAATCCGGTGCGGGATTTCCAATAAAACCTGCATCTTTTTCGTTGATTACACCGTCTTTATTAACATCTTCAAAAATATAATCTCCAATCCAAACTCCGTTTTCCGAAATCTGCATGCCTTCCGGCAGTGCAGTAGGTTTAACATTTCCCTGACTATCTTTATAGTAGAAATCAGTTGCTTTTTCAAAACGTCCTATTACTTTATAGCCAAAAAACTGTCCTATTGGCTGTCCTACCGCCGTACGGGTTACCACTGTAACATCTGAACCCTGCTGTACGGTTGCATTGTAAACTCCCGCTGCCGAATTTAATCCGAGTACTTTGCTTCTGTTCATAGAAAAAATGAAGTTTGATTTCCATATAAAATCATTTCTTTCCATGTTGATCGTATTCAGCGTAATCTCAAGACCTTTGTTTTCAAGAGAACCAATATTATAAATTGGCGGTGTAGTCGATCCCTGTCCGGTTGTTCCGGCATAAGCAGGAAGTGATAACGGGAGTAATAAACCTTCGGTTTTTTTATAATAAACGTCTGTAATTAATTCTATTCTATTATTGAAAAGTCCTAAATCAAATCCAATGTTTGTTGATTTTGTTTTTTCCCAGCCTAAATCTCTATTGGGTGTGTTAAGAGCGATTTGTCCGCTTCCCCAGTTGGTAGCCGATGTGCCGTAAACTGCTGTAGTAGGAAATTCGTATACTACGTTTTGATTTCCAACAATTCCCCAGCCTAGTCTTAATTTTAAGTTGTTGATTGTTTTGTTTTCTTTTAAGAAATTTTCATTAGAAACTTTCCAGGCCAAAGCGGCTGATGGAAACCAGTCCCAGCGGTTTTCCGGAGCAAACTGAGAAGAACCATCTCGTCTTAAAGTAGCTGTTAACAAATATTTGTCGTTGAAAGAGTAAAATAATCTTCCAAAATAAGAACTTAAGGATTTTGTTGAGCTTGCGTTTGAATTTCGGGCTGTTGTAGAATCTCCGGCATTTAAATCAGTCGCACCGTTTGTTATATATCCTGAACGATATCCGTACAGATTTTCCCAGTGCTGTTCCTGCATTTCCTGACCTAACATAGCTGTTACAGTATGTTTACCAAACGTTTTATTGTAGGTCAATAAGTTGTTCCAGATCCAGTTATCGCCCAATGATTTGGTTCTGGATCCTTCTCTTACATCGTTTACCAATGCTCCAAAAGTGTAGGATGGATTAAAGGTGTAGGTATTGGCAAAATTATAATCGACAGAATATTGGGATTTCAATTTTAAGTCTTTGAAAAACGTAATTTCTGCGTAAGCATTGGCTCTTATCCCGTAATTTTTGTTGTGATTGTCTCTCATTAAAGCCAGACCCAGCGGATTGTTCTGAACGAATTCTGTTGTGTCCGGACCATCGAAAGTCCCGTCGGCATTACGTGCCGCTACGTTTGGAGTTTGTTTTAATGCCGTTAATATTAAAGAACCATCAGAAAACGTATTTACCTGATTGGTTTTGTACAAAGCTGTATTTACACCCACCTTTAAAAAGCTTTTAATCTGCGAATCGATAATCCCTCTAAGATTCAGCCTGTCAAACGAAGAACCAATCGCAATACCATCCTGATCCAGATATCCTACTCCAAATGCATAAGTCGTATTATCTGAACCTCCTGAAGCCGATAAGTTGTAACTCTGCATTAAAGCGGTCTGGAATAACTCATCCTGCCAGTTGGTTCCTTCGCCCAACAAATCAGGACGGATGAAAGTATTATCGCGCTGTACAATTCCTAGATCGGCACGGGTATTTTTTAGGGTTCCGTATTCTCTCAGGTTTAAAACCTGTAATTGTTTCGGGATTTCCTGCCAGCCCAAATAACTGTCAAAATTAAGGGTCAATTCTCCTTTTTTACCGGTTTTAGTCGTAATGATGATTACTCCTCCTGCTGCTCTTGAGCCGTAGATAGCGGTTGCAGAAGCATCTTTTAAAATATCTACCGATGCAATATCTGCCGGGTTAATCCCGGCAAGCGGATTATTGGTATTTGAATTAGATGATCCGCTGATTACCACACCGTCAATTACATAAATAGGTTCGTTATCTCCGGTAATCGAACTGATACCACGAATACGGGCTGTTGAACTCGCTCCCGGCGCACCATTTGTAGCCTGTATGTTGATACCTGCGGCACGTCCTTGCAGCACCTGTTCAACACTAGTTGCAACAGACTGTGTAATAGCTGTACTGTTTACCGAAGAAATAGATCCCGTAAGATCGCCTCTTTTCATGGTTCCGTACCCAATTACAACCACTTCTTTCAGACTGTTTAAATCTTCTTCCAGCAGGACATCTATTTTGTTTTTTCCAGCTGCAGAAATGTCTTGAGTCTTGTACCCTATAAAACTGAATGATAAAACAGCATTTGCTGCAACAGGTCCGATTGAATAAGTTCCGTCAAAATTTGAAACTGAACTGATTTTGGTTCCTTTTACAAAAATATTTACTCCCGGTATTGGTCCGTTACTATCAGAAACAATTCCTGACACAGTGGTTTGTGCATTTACCGCAGCAGAAAATACCAGCATGAGGATTAATAAACCCAGATTTTTAAAGTATTTAGATTTGCTTTTAGTAATTAAAAGGTTAGTCATAAATAATTGATTTAGTTAGTTAATAGTATGGTTTAGTTAGTTTAGTTTTTTTTGGCCGATTAAAAAGTCATTTCAATTTCTGGATAAACAACTTAAAATCATTATTGAAACAAATATATACAAAAAACAACAACACACAATCGGTTGCGTTATTTTTTTTTACGAATTATAAAAAAAATATCAATTTAAAAAACTAATCGTTTATCAAAAAAGCCAAAACACTAAATAATACTCAAAATATAGAAGCCAATTAGAAGAATAACTGAAGAAATAGAAACGATTAAATCAAAATCTTAAAAAAAATATAAAAAAAACGTTTTCGAAGCGCATTAAACCAAAACTACATCGTTTTAGTAATCTTAAAAGTACAGAATGTTTAGAGGAAGTTTTTGTCATCTCAATACTAACGGCACACTACAATAGATAACTGATTTAAAAGCAAATACAATTTTATTTTAACAGGATAGGTTGTTAAAATTGTTAAAAAAGGCAATCGGTTGTTTATAAGTCATAAAAAAAGCTCCTTTTTTAAGGAGCTTTTGTAAAAATATCGTTTGTGAGAAGTTTGACAAAGTTTAAAACTTTGACAAAGCTGCCTGTATATTTCAATGAGAAAAAAATGTGCATCCTGATCTGCTCGTCAAAAACATTTGATAAAAATAGAACTCACCTCAACTTTTATCAAAACTGACTTATTTCTTTTATTTCGAATTTATTAAAAAATAGTAACTAAACCTTCAATCTATTTTCTTCAAAATTTAAACTTCAAAAAATCAAGTCATTATCTTGATACACATTTCTCAATTTTTTCATCTAAAAAGCACTTTTAACTATACTACCATTTTACGGCTATCATATTTAAAATCTTAAATCTTTTTAGATATTTTGTAGAAACCTAACAGGTTTTAAAACCTGTTAGGTTGGTATGTTTTAAAAGTTAAACCAATTAAATGTATTGGTTGATGATGTTTTCAAACAATTCTTGTTTACCGCTTTGAAGGTTTAATTCTCCATTTTCATGAGCGATAGTATAAAGATCTTTTAAACCTAATTTTCCATCAGCAAAATCTTTACCTTTTCCAGAATCGAATGAGCTGTATCTTTCTTTTCTTAATTTCTCGTATGGAGAAGAAGAGATGATTTTATCAGCAGTTAGTAATGCTCTTGCAAAAGTATCAGCTCCGCCAATGTGCGCTAAGAAAACATCTTCTAAATCTGTAGAATTTCTTCTGATTTTAGCATCAAAATTAACTCCTCCGCCTTGTAATCCGCCGGCTTTTAAGAAAACTAACATTGCTTCAGTTGTTTCCTGAATGTTGTTTGGAAATTGATCTGTATCCCATCCGTTTTGGTAATCACCTCTGTTCGCATCGATACTTCCTAACATTCCTGCTTTTGCAGCCACTTCTAATTCGTGTTGGAAAGTGTGCTGTGCCAAAGTAGCGTGGTTTACCTCGATGTTGATTTTGAAATCTTTATCTAAACCATAATTTTTTAAGAATCCAATTGCAGTTGCAGAGTCAAAATCGTATTGGTGTTTAGATGGCTCCATTGGTTTTGGCTCGATGAAGAAAGTTCCTTTAAAACCTTGCGCTCTTGCGTAGTCTCTGGACATTGCTAAGAATTGTGCCATGTGGTCTAATTCTCTTCCCATATCTGTGTTCAGTAAAGACATATAACCTTCTCTACCTCCCCAGAATACATAGTTTTCACCGCCTAAAGCGATTGTAGCGTCTAGAGCTAATTTTACTTGTCCTCCAGCTCTTGCTACAACATTAAAATCAGGATTTGTAGCCGCTCCGTTCATGAATCTTGGGTTTGAGAAACAGTTTGAAGTTCCCCAAAGCAATTTAATTCCAGATTCTGCTTTTTTCTGTTTTAAATACTCTGTAATGAAAGCCAAACGTTTTTCTGATTCTGCGAAAGTCGGTCCTTCGTTAATCAAATCGTAATCGTGGAAACAGAAATAATCGAATCCCATTTTACTAATGAATTCAAAAGCAGCATCTGCTTTATCCTTTGCAGCCTGATACGGATCTGATGATGCATCCCAAGCAAAATTTTGAGTTCCAGGCCCGAACGGATCGCCGCCTTGTCCGCAGAAAGTATGCCAGTAAGCAATAGCAAATTTAAAGTGCTCACGCATTGTTTTTCCAGCTACAACTTGGTCTGGATTGTAATATTTAAACGCCAAAGGATTGTCAGATTCTTTCCCTTCAAACTTAATTTGGCCGATACCTTTGTAGTATTCTTTATCTCCTAAAGTTATCATTGTATTTTATTTAGTTGTTAATATTAATTCTAATTCTTGTTTCCATTTTTTATAAGCCGTTTCGTATTCCTCTTTGTTTTTTAGAGGCAAAAAGGTCATTACGTGATCGTTTGTTGTAATTCCTGAACCAAACTTTTCAAAATCACCGTCTGTCAAGCCTACTGCTCGCGCCGCTCCTACTGCTCCTGTTGTATTGTAAATTTCGATTTCGTGACCAATTAATGTTGCAACGGTATTCGAGAAAATCTCAGAACGGAAAAGATTATCATTTCCGGCTCTAATGACATTAATCGTTGCATTATCATCTTTCAAACATTCCATTCCGTATACAAACGAAAATGCAATGGCTTCTAAAGATGCTCTGAATAAATGCGCGTTGGTATGAATATTAAAATTCAGGTTTAAAATATGAGACCCGATATTTTTGTTATTGAACATTCTTTCGGCACCATTCCCAAACGGAATTACAACCAATCCTTGCGAACCTACATTGATCTGAGATGCTTTTTCATTCATTTCTTCATACGACTCATTTCCAATATTGTTTCGCATCCATCGGTATTGAATTCCCGCTCCGTTTATATTCAGCAGTTTGCCGACTCTCGGATTTGATTCTGTATAATTTACATGAACGAAGTTGTTTACACGAGTACTTTTTCCTGAATTGGTTTCTGTAACCGCATAGAAAACACCTGATGTTCCGCCTGTCGCCGCAACTTCGCCCGGACGTAACACATTTAATGATAAAGCATTATTTGGCTGATCTCCTGCTCTATATACAATTGGAATTCCCGCAGGAAGTCCCGATTCTTGTGAAGCTTTCTCTGTAACAACTCCTTGATTGGTAAAATTTTCTACAATTTTTGGCGTCAACGACTGATCGATTCCGTAGTAATCCAAAAGCCAGTCAGCTACTTTATTTTCTTTATAATCCCAAAGCATTCCTTCAGACAAACCGTTTTTGGTTGTCGTTACTTCGCCTGTCAATTTCAAAGCGATGTAATCTCCCGGAAGCATGTATTTAGCGATTTTATTGTAAATTTCTGGTTCGTTTTCCTTAACCCATTTCAGTTTAGAAGCAGTGAAATTTCCTGGTGAATTCAATAAATGTGACATGCATTTTTCTTCTCCAATTTCGGCGAAAGCCTTATTTCCAATTTCAACTGCACGGCTGTCGCACCAGATAATTGAATTTCGTAATGCAGTTCCTTCTTTGTCCACAATTACCAACCCGTGCATTTGGTACGAAATACCAATTCCCTGAATTTTAGACGCATCAATATTCGCTTCTTTAATTGCTCTTTTTGTTGCCGTACAAATGTATTGCCACCAAATCTCCGGATCCTGTTCTGCCCAGTCCGGGTGAACCGAAAGGATTTCCATTTCGTTTTGAGGTTCATTCAGAACAATAATTTTTTTGCCTGTTTCTGCTTCTACCAAGGCTGCCTTGACAGAAGAACTTCCAATATCATAACCGATATAATACATAACTTACAATGATTCTCTTATTATTAATTTAGTCGGCACATAACACTGCGTTTCTTCGTCATGCGTAATAAATGCCGCTGCTTTGGTTCCTAATTCGTTAAAATCAGTCGAAACAACTGAAATTCCTTTGTATATAAATTTCTTCATTGGCGTTTCGTTGTACGAAAGAAAACCAACGTCTTTTCCAGGCTCAAAATCCTTCTCTTTGCACTGTTCTAAAAAGTATCCCAAAATCCTGTCGCTTACACTGATATAAGCAATTCCTTTCTCGATATTGAACTTTTTAGAATCGGTGATAATCGTGTATTGAAAATCAAAATCAGCACAGAATTTCTTGAAATATTCCACCGATTCCCATGGGTGATTGGTAAAATCCGGATAAATAAATTCTATTCTTTTATATTTTTTAAACAAATCCACCGCTTCTTTTAAAGCATCATAAAATGCTTTTCCGAAATCCTGAAATACATAATTATTCGCTTTATCAGCCCTGATATTCCAGTCAATCAAAAGCAGTTTATCTTTTGAAATTGCAGATAATGCCGGCGGAATATCCTTGTGGTCAAAATTCATTACCACATATTTGTAATACTTCCCGATTCCGTTATTAATGATCGTTTTAAAAACGTCAATATTATAATGATGAAACTGTACATCGATAATCACATTATCAGGCAGATTGTTTACAACCGAATGATACAAAACCTCTTTATAAGCCTTAAACGTATCTAAAACCAAAAGCACTTTTCTTGTTTCGCCCGCTACATAATACCCTTTGTTTGGGACAGAATCTATAACATTCTGATCTTTTAAAATCGAATACGCCTTAAAAACGGTGTCTCTCGAAAGCTGATATGTCTTGCAGATTACATTTACAGACGGAAGCAAATCTCCCTTTTGTAAAATATTCTCTGCAATAGCATTTGTAATTCCGTCAACCAGCTGCTGGTACTTCGGAATATCACTTTCGTGATTCATTATAAACTCAAATTTTCCTTCTTCTTTTGGCATGCCGTTCTGTTCCGTTCTGTTATGCTAAAGTAGCTAAAAATCTTTTACAAAAAATTATTTTTTTAGATTAAAATTGATATTTTTTTTATTTCAGAATCCAATGTTACTCAACTGCAAAGTTCGCAATCCCGACAGCTATCGAGAACGCAAAGGTTATCCATCCTGTTTTGTCATTTCGAGGAACGAGAAATCTTCGCGAGCGGCTCTACAAAGATTGGAGAAATTCTATACCGAGTTACTTACGAAGATTTCTCGTTCCTCGAAATGACAAACTGAAATCAAAATCAAAATAAAAACAAACAACACAACCGATTGTAATTTTCTTCAAATTTTTAACCCAAAAATCTTAATCAATTAATCTTCTTATTCCATAAGGATCAATAGTAATAATCGAACCGTCTTCTAAATAATCAATTTTGGTTACTTTCATACTTCTCAAATGCGTTACGCCTTTTGACAAACTTGAATCGTGATAAAACAAATACCATTCGCCTTCTACTTCGCAAATAGAATGATGTGATGTCCAGCCAACAACCGGATTCAGGATTCTTCCCTGATAGGTAAACGGCCCATAGGGATTGTCACCTATTCCATAACAGATAAAATGCGTATCTCCTGTCGAATATGAAAAATAATATTTCCCGTTGTATTTATGAACCCACGAAGCTTCAAAAAAACGGCGGTCGTTATCTCCAGCTTTTATAACTTCTCCATTTTCATCCAGAATTAAAATTTCTTTAGGTTCTTCATCAAATTCCAGCATATCTTCTCGAAGTCTGGCCACGATAGGCCCTAACTCTTTTTCATCTGCTGTTGGTTCTTCGTTATTCTGATCGTAAATATTGTCTCTATATTTCTGAAGCTGTCCTCCCCAAATTCCTCCAAAATAGATATAGTGTTTGCCATCTTCGTCTTCAAAAACTGCCGGATCAATACTGTAACTTCCTTTTATAGCTTCTTTTTCCGGAATAAAGGGCCCAACTGGTGAATCTGAAATCGCCACTCCAATCTGAAAAATTCCGTTGGCACGTTTAGCAGGGAAATACAAATAGTACTTTCCGTTTTTGTGTGCTGCATCTGGCGCCCACATTTGCTTTTCTGCCCAGGCAACATCATTTACGTGTAATGCAACTCCGTTATCAACTGCTTCTGATGAAATATCTTCCATCGAAAAAACGTGGTAATCTTCCATCCCGAAATGATCGCCATTATCGTTAAACGGAATTCCCGCATCGATGTCGTGCGACGGATAAATATAAATTTTACCATTGAATACATGTGCCGAAGGATCGGCTGTATAAATATGTGATACTAAAGGCTTTGAAATCGCCAGTTCATCAATTTCCTTGAAATCAATGTGTTCAATGCTATCTTCAGGCATAGTGCTATTTTGTTTAAATAATTAACTTCTTCGTTCTTTTAGTTCTGTTTCGATCTGCACTTCCATTTCTTTATTGATTTTATAGAAAAACAGCAATCCGGCTCCAATTAAAAAAGGGATTGCAGGGAAAATACTCACTAGTAATTTGATTCCGTTTATGGCTGTTTCTGATTGATGAGAAGCATTTGGAACGTAATGAAAATACCCTAAAAACAAGGTTGTTAAAGCTCCTCCAATACTTAATCCTGTTTTTAGTCCAACCATCATGGCAGAAAAAATAATCGCAGTGGCACGACGGTTATTCAACCATTCTGAATAATCGGCAACATCAGCAATCATCGCCCAAAGAATCGGGATGGTGATTCCGTAGAAAAAGCCGTGCAGAATTTGAGAGAAAAATATCAATCCGATTGAAGCTGGCGGAAAGAAATAGAAAGCGATAATGAATAAAGTCGAAATGAATAAAAACAGTCCAAAAACATTTCGTTTTCCATATCTGTCTGCTAAATTTTTAGACAATGTAATTCCAACAATCATAAAGATAATACCGCCTGCATTGAATAAACCAAAGCCCGCAGAAACAGGATCATTGCCAAAATGATTTAGCCCAATTGTAGTTAGGAAATCCAATATCGGCTGAATAAAAACAGCTAATTGTTCTTTGTTGACATAGTTTTCAAAATAATATACATACGAACCGCCTTTCATTGCCAAAGTCACAAAAACCAAAGTCGTCAGCGTAAGCATGATTACCCAAGGTCTGTTTTTGATTAAATCGCTCAAATCTTCTTTAACACTTGACTTTTGTTCTGGTTTTGGAATGATTCTTTCTTTGGTCGTTAAAAACGTAATTAAAAGCATGATTGTTCCAATAATTGCCAGAGCGGTCATTACTTTCTCGATTCCCACTGCCTTATCTCCATTTCCAGCACTTTTTATAATGCCGAGCATGAAAACCTGAACGAAAAACTGTGCAAACATAACCGCTACAAAACGGTACGATGACATACTGTTTCGTTCTTTCATATCGCCTGTAATTACTCCGCTTAAAGCAGAATACGGCAAATTGTTTGCAGCATAAAAAAGCAATAATAAAGTATAGGTTAAAACCGCATAAATTACTTTTCCTTTATATGAGAAATCCGGAGTTGAAAAGGCTAATAAAGCCACCACTCCAAGCGGAATTGCGGTTATTAAAATCCATGGTCTGAACTTTCCCCATTTGGTACTCGTTCGGTCTGCCAAAACCCCGATAATCGGATTAAAAATAAAGGCTGCAACAAGACCAACGATCAGCATAATGATAGAAGAATCTGTTGGCGACAAGCCGTAAATATCGGTGTAGAAATACGCCAGATACGTCATCAAAGTCTGAAAAACCAGATTGGCCGCTAAGTCTCCTAAGCTGTATCCTATTTTTTCTTTGATGGATAGTTTTTGTGAAATGTTATTCATTTGGTGGTTTTGTGGTTAGTTTGTTGGTTAGTTTGTTTCTACTCCTGCAAGGTTTTTTAAACCTTGTAGGTTTCCTATTCCTTTAAAGTGCTCTTTAATCATACCTACAAGGTTTTGGAAACCTTGCAGGAACGTGAATTACAATTTAAACAATCGGTTGTGTAAAATTAGACAAAAAAACATATTATGCAAATTTACTTTACTTTATTTAAGTTGTTTTTCAAACCACAACCGATTGTTAATTAATTTACAAAAACTCGATATTTTTAGTCCTTATTCTTTAGTTTCCTTCAACTTTAAAATACTATCGTAAGCTTTTTTATGTCTCAAATCTTTATCGAATGGCAAAGGATAATTTGTTCTTCCTTTTATTGGCCAGTCGTTCAGCCAGGATTGACCATCATGAACACCCCAAAAAGTCACTCTGCTAATTTTGTCTTTATGCTTTAAAAATAATTTAAATATTGATGCATAACGCTCTGCGAGTTTGTTTTGAATAGAATCTGGCAATGCTTTTGGATACGGATTCATTTTTTCGCTTCCTTCGAAATTCTGACTAATCTCTGCTCCTTTTAAATCCCACGGATTTGGCAAAACAGTAATATCCAATTCTGTAAATGCTACTTTAATTCCCAAAGCAGAATATTCCAGAATACTTTTTTCAATTTCTTCTAATGAAGGACTTCCTAATCTCCAATGTCCCTGAATACCAACTCCGTCTACTTTCCCGCCTTGAGCTTTTATTTTTTTTATCAAAGCAATTGCTCCGGCTCTTTTTGTCGGTTCTTCGATATTATAATCGTTGTAATATAATTCGGCTTTAGGATCTGCTTTTTCAGCTAGTTTAAAAGCATCAACCAAATATTTTTCTCCAAGCGTTTTCAAAAAAACCGATTGTCGCAAAGTTCCATCTTCATTCAAAGCTTCGTTTACAACATCCCAGGAATCAATTCTTCCTTTATATTTTGAGACAATGGTATTAATATGATCCTGCATAAAAGCTTTCATTTCTGTGCTGTCAGCGATTTTCTCCATCCAAGGCGCTAATTGACTGTGCCATATCAAAGTATGCCCATGAATAAACATTTTATTTTTTTCTCCATAAGCCACAAATTTATCCGATAAAGCAAAATCATATTTGTCTTTCTGCGGATGTGTGTACATCGATTTCATAATATTTTCGGCCGTTATAGCATTGAATTCTTTTCGAATCAGCGAATCTTCTTTGGCATTTTTAATTTCAATTTGATCTGCGCTTAAAGCGGTTCCGATATAAAAATCGTTTTGATAAACATCTTTTAATGAATTCGTTTCTTTCTGCGATGTACAGCTGACCACAAATAAAGTTGTGACGGCCAATAAGTAAGGATTAATAAATTTCATATCTTTTGGTTTAAAATAGTTAATCGTTTTTTTTCGCTTCGTTTGTCATTTCGAGGAACGAGAAATCACACTAGAAATTCCGTACAGAATGTCTCCAATCTTTGTCGAATCCCGCGTGTGATTTCTCGTTCCTCGAAATGACAAACAGGACGTGTTACGTTATGATATTATTCCTTTCTAAAACTTTCCGGTGGTCCCAAATACGACTCCAGAACTTTATCTTCTTCTGTTTCAATTACAATTTTCTGAAGTACCAAAGCCGGATCAACGGCATAAATTTTCAAAACATGATTTCCTGCTTTTCCTATTTGATGTGTTGAAGTAATTACTTTTATATTATTTGCAACCGATTCTGCCCAATTTTTCTCTGAAGAATCAGCGTTTAGGTTTATGATTTGAGGTTTTTCCGAATCGAAAGCAATTCCGTATTTTAATCCGTTGCCTATTTTAAAATTGATTGTTGGCGAAAAATAAGCTTTTACTTTTATCTTCCCTTTAGTAAAAAAATGAACATTGTATTCTAACCTTGGTGATTGTTCTGAAATTTCAAACGGCTGAATATTTGAAGGTTTTATAGTTATTCCAGAATCTGTTTTACCGAGATTTGGAATAATAGTCCATTTTACGGAGCCTGAATTTATGGCTTTCGAATAATTTTTACTTTCTATTGAAATGTAACCGTTGCTTTCAACAAAACCGTGAACATTGTCTGAATATTTATTAATTAATTTTTCAGCCTTTGGAGAATTTTCAGCAGAAATTTCCTTTTGAGCTTTGCTAGAAACTTCAACTGTTTTTGTATTCGGAATCACATTTTTATCAGGCTGTTGCCAATTATCATAGCCAATATGCGTCTGCGACATCATATGATTCCATTTGCCGTTTGCCAATTTCGTATGATAATAATTCGTCAACTGACTATCTTTTTCAAACAACTCTTTTACTTTTTCAGCATATGTGTTTGCAATAACATTTCCCTGCTCTGCATAAAACTGATTTTTAGCTGTTGCAACATATAATTCATTTAAATTCGAACTTGCCAAAACAGGAAACAAAACCAGTTGATAAAAAGCGTCTTTATATTCTGGTTGCAATTTTTCGTTTATGGCATTGGCTTTTTCAACTAATTTCTGATAATCCGCAACAACTCGGTCAGCTTCATTATAATTGGTTACGCTGTATGTTTTAGCGTCTAATAATTCCGGTTTTCTTCGCGCATTGTACTTCGTGTATAACTTTAAAATCTCTGAGATTTCTCCCGTAAACTGGTTTCCGAAATTTTCTTTTGCCCAATTCACATAATAATCCTGAACATTTTGTGCATTAAACTTTTCAGGATTCCAAGCCATATCAAGGAAAAACTCAATCGGGAATTCCATTGGTTTAATATCGCCCACATTTACAATCCAGATTTTATCAACTCCATATTGATACGCCAAATCCATTTGTTCCCAAGTTCTTTCAATTTGGTTTGTGTTGATCCATTTGTAATTTCGCGGACCGCCAACATAGTCATAATGATAATAAATTCCGTAACCGCCTTTTCTAGGTTTTGCGTTAAGTTCTGGTAATTTGCGAATATTTCCCCAATTATCATCACACAATAAAAGCGTTACATCGTCTGGAACAGTCATTCCCTTATCGTAATAATCCTGAACCTCTTTGTAAAGAGCCCACATTTGAGGCGTTTCTTCAATCGGTTTTTTGGTTACTTCCTGAATGATATTTCGCTGGGTTTTGACAATCTTTTCTAACAAATCAATTGCCGTTCCTTCCGTCATCGGTTCGTCGCCATCGCCACGCATTCCAATCGTAACAATGGTTTCTTTATCGCCCATTCTTTTAATTCCGTCTTTCCAGAAATTAATCAAAGCTTCCGAATTGGTACTAAAATCCCATTTTCCATTTGCTTTTCCCCATTCGGCGTGTGCCCGCGTCAGGGGTTCATGATGCGAAGTTCCCATCACAATTCCGTATTCATCGGCTAAAACAGCGTTCTGCGGATCTTCGACATAAAACATTCTGCCCCACATTGCCGGCCATACATAATTTCCTTTCATCCTGAGAATCAACTCAAAAACAGTATCGTAGAATTTCGAATTGAATCCGCCATATTTTTCAAAAGCCCAACCTGTCAATGCTGGCGCTTCATCATTAATAAAAATCCCACGATATTTTACTTTTGGTTCTCCCTGTGTATGAATTCCGGGCAAAACGTGTAATTCTGATTGCTTTTTCACCGGAACATCTGCCCAGAAATACCAAGGCGAAATTCCAATCTGATTAGACAAATCGTAAATCCCGTAAATCATTCCTCTCTTGTCTGAGCCAGCAATTACCAACGCTTTTTTAATTCCTATAAACGGATTTTCTACGATTTGTGTGGTAAATTTTTCCCATTTTCCCTGAAGCTGATTTTTATCAATTTTTCCTTCTTTGACCAATTGATCGATGATTTCGTTTTTTCCTAATGTTCCAATTATGACAACAAAATCTTCTGCTTCAGCAATCTTTTTGACTTTTTTTGGATGTAAATCTGAAACTTTAAAAATGTCATTTTCTAAATGTCCAACCACTTTTAAAACTCCTGCAAAATCTTTATCGCTCATCAAAATCGAAGCCGTTTTCCCTTTTGAAACCAAAGGAAAATTTTCTTGAGAAGCTTGATTAACTACATATTTCTCTGGATTTATGGCGTGCGATTTTGCGCATAATCCAATTAGGAAAAGCAGTGAGATAATGTAGGATGTTTTAATTTTCAAACACATAGAATCATAGATTTCGGCATCCTAACAGGTTTTAAAAACCTGTTAGGTATCAGTTAACATTCTTTCTTCTCTCATAGTAAACCTGACAGGTTTAAAAAAAACTTCAGGTTTAAACTGGGCGAATATTTGCTTTCTTCATAGAATACCTAACAGGTTTTTAAAACCTGTTAGGATAGGTAAATTACAAATTCAATTTATACCCAATCCCCATTTCTAAACCTCTTAACTCGGCAAGACCTTTTAGCCTTCCAGTTAAAGAATAGCCAGGATACGTTTCTGTTTTTTCATCGACTTGGTGAAGAAAACCATGATCGGGGCGCATTGGCAAGCTTACTTTTGTTTTATTCATCAACAGCAATAATTTTTCTACAATTGCGCCCATATTTGCATCGCCGTTTAAATGTTCCGATTCCCTGAAAATAGTTTCGCTTTCGCGGATGGTATTTCGAAGGTGTAAAAAATGGATTCGATTTTCGTGATCATCTATTATTTTCTCCAGATTATTTTTTGGATCGGCGCTTAATGAACCTGTGCAATAACACAATCCATTTGCTGTCGAAGGAACCGCACTAAAAATCTCTTTCAAATCAGCTTCTGTTGAAACAATTCTTGGAAGTCCCAAAACCGAAAACGGCGGATCGTCTGGATGAATCGCTAATTTTTGTCCATTTTGCTCTGCAATTGGCGTTACTTCTGATAGAAAATAAATCAGGTTTTCTCTTAGTTTTTCATTGTTGATATCGGAATAATTATCTAAAAGCGATAAAATCTGTTCTGCGGTAAAATTGATTTTGCTTCCTGGTAATCCCAATAAAACATTTTTAAATAGCAAAGCTTTTTCGTCTTCAGACAATTGATTTCCAAACTGCAATGCTTTTTCTTTTTCCGCATCCGAATAATCATTTTCTGAATTTGGTCTTTTCAAAAGAAACACATCAAAATAGGTAAACGCATCCTGATTGTACAACAAAGCTTTACTCCCATCTTCATTTATAAAATTATGATTGGTTCTCACCCAATCCAGAATCGGCATAAAATTGTAGGTTATGATTTTTATTCCACAATCTGCCAGATTTTTTAAGCTGGTTTTATAATTTTCAATGTATTGCAAATAATTTCCAGAAGCGCGTTTGATTTCTTCATGAACCGGAAGGCTTTCTACAACCAACCACTCCAAACCGGCATTTCTTATTATTTCCTGTCTTTCCTGAATATCCTGAACTGTCCAGATATCTCCAACCGGAATTTGATGCAAAGCCGTTACAATTCCTGTTGCTCCTGCTTGTTTAATATCTACTAAAGTTACGTTGTCCTGAGGTCCAAACCAACGCATGGTTTGCTGCATTTTTATCATACTCCCTTATTTTTTAGTCTCGCAAAGGCGCAGAGGCGCAAAGTTTTGTTTCCCGCTCCCGATAGCTATCGGGATGGCAGATTGAGCTGATTTTATCTTTTTAATCCTTTAATCTGTGTCTTTAAAAAACCTTTGAACCTTTGAGCCTCTGACCCTTAGCAACTTTAAATTAAAATCCAATGCTATTACCACCATCAACCGGCAGAACTGTACCAGTAGTATATTTTGATTCGCTTAAAGCGAAATAATAAACTGCATCTGCAATGTCTGAAGGTTCTCCTAAGAAGCCCATTGGTGTTCTTCCCAATACTTTATTTTTTCTTTCCGGATCATTATCCAAAGCTGCGGCAGACATTTTGGTTTTAATAAATCCAGGAGCGATACAGTTTACGCGAATTCCTGCAGAAGCTAATTCTGTTGCCATAGCGCGCGTCATGGATTCAATTGCACCTTTACTTGCCGAATAGGCTATTACCTTTGGAATTCCGTATTGAGATGCCATAGAGCTGATGTTGATAATGCTTCCGCTTCCATTAGCTTTCATATTTTTTACCACTTCTCTGCTAACAGAAAAAACGCTTAGTAAGTTGGTATGAATGATCGAAAGAAAATCTTCATCAGTTACATCTGGAATTTCTTTTTTCATGTTGATTCCTGCGTTGTTTACCAAAATATCAATTGGATTTTCTTTTGTAATGTTTTCAATCATCGCAGGAATTCCAGCCAGATTATTCAAGTCGAAAATTACCGGAATAGCATTTTCTCCAATTGCCGCGCAGGCATCTTCTGTTTTTTCTTTTGATCTTCCGATTATGTACGTTTTGATTCCGTTATCACAAAGTTTTTTTGCTGTTGCAAAGCCTAATCCCGAATTTCCTCCGGTTACAATTGCTGTTTTATTACTCATAATTTCTAAAAATATATTTTATTTAGTACGCGGATTTTACGGATTCGCTATCGCGAAAAAGCTGATTTAAGCAGATTTTTTTAATTTTTAATTTTTAATTTTTAATTTTTAATTTTTAATTTTTAATCTGAAAAAAATCCGTTTTATCCGCGTTACATTCACTTAGTTAATCAATAATTTATTTATCCATTTCCCGGTGCAAATGGGAATTTTAATGATTTAAAATAATCCAAAGTCTGCGTTGGTTTTTCAACTCCCGCCGGAAGTTCTTTTCCTGAAAACTGCTGAAAATATAGCAGACACGCATCTCTCCACCATTTTGCTTCTTTGTATTGAATTTCTAATAACATCTCGACTTCGTGAAAACGTTCGTGGTCGATATATTTTTCAGTTTTCTTCCAGACATTCTGCATTTCACTGACCTGATTTACGCCTTCCTGATATTTCAATGACATGCCGTTCCAAAGTGTTTGACCGTTTTTGAGTTTATAATCCCACGAAACATGATGAAACCATAAAAGATCTTGCTCTGGACAAGTTTCTAAATTATCAAAAAGTCTCTCAACCTCAGGCGCATATTGTGCTGTAGCATTGGTTCCTGTTTTTGATCGATCGAAACCAATTCCGTTTTTGTCTGCTTTATGATAATACGTCGGATTCCATTCTGGTCTGGACAAATTCGAAACCCAAGGTCCTGGTCCATAATGATGACCCGTATCCATAATATGATGCAATCCAAGTGGTGTCATATAATTTACAACCGCTTCGCGCGATTTGATCATGATATTTTTTACAGGTTTAATGAAGTTTTCATCATTCGAAAAAGTGCTTCTCAACCATTCATCAGCAATCGTTTCCGAATCTAAATACGGATTCCAAGCCAATCTTCCGAAACCATACCAATTTGCTTGCGCAAAAGGATGTCCTGTCCAGTTTAAATCATTTCCGATATTAGCAACACCTGCAATTCCGGTTAGTTTGTTTTGGTATAAAGTACCGTCAACAACTTTGGCAACAGTTGAACCTTTTACTTTTTGATACGTATCTGATTCTAAAACTTCCTGAAATAATTTTGGCAGAAAAACCAAATGCGTGCTAAAACCTAAATATTCCTGCGTGATTTGAAATTCCATCATTAAAGGCGTTTTTGGCATCGCGCCAAATAAAGGATGAAATGGTTCTCTCGGCTGAAAATCGATCGCTCCATTTTTTACCTGAACAATTACATTTTCTTTGAATTTTCCATCATAAGGCTGAAATTCAGCATAAGCTTGTTTCGCACGATCGTTCGCATCATGTTCCGAATAGACAAACGCTCGCCACATAATTACACCGCCAAAAGGCGCAACAGCATCGGCAAGCATATTGGCTCCGTCGACGTGATCTCTTCCGTAATTTTGCGGACCCGGCTGACCTTCAGAATTGGCTTTTACCAAAAATCCGCCAAAATCCGGAATTCGTTTATAGATTTCTGCTGCTTTATTTTTCCACCAATTAATAACTTCTGGTTCTTTTGGATCAGCCGTTTTTAAGTTTCCAATTTCAATCGGCGCCGAAAACCTTGCCGTTAAATAAACTTTTATTCCATAAGATCTGAAAACATTGGCTAAAGCTTCTACTTTTTCTAAATATTGCGGCGTCAGAATTAAAGCATTGGCATTTACATTGGTTAAAACCGTTCCGTTAATCCCGATTGACGCATTCGCTCTAGCGTAGTCAATATAACGCTGATCTATAAAATCTGGAAGTTTCTGCCAGTTCCAAAGCGAAAATCCAGCGTAACCTCTTTCGACAGTTCGGTCTAAATTATCCCAATGGTTTAAAATTCTGATATTAGTTTTTGGTGAATCGGCAATGTTTAAGTTTTTAAGCGATTTATTGGTCTGTAACATTCTCAGGAAATTAAAAACTCCGTATAAAACGGCAACGTCATTTTTTCCTGTGATGATAATTTGTTTTTTGTTTTTAAGGGAAATGGATTTGATGATAAACCCTTCTTCATTTATTTTATCGAAATCCGATTTTAATTCGTTTTTAGTTTCGGCATTTAAATTCGATTGCGAACCAACAACGAGATTATTCTCTTCTTTTACATCTGATTTGATTTCTGGAATAGTTCCCAGCATATCCTGAAAACCTGTTTGAAGTTCTTTCTGAGCAATTTTAATAGTTTCTGAATTTCCTAAAACCACAATTCTTTTAAGATCGTTTTTGTATTCTGAAGCCAATGCTGAGTTACTTACCGCATTATATTGAAGCCACAATTTATAATCCTTTTGTGCCGAAGCCGAAAAGGAAATCAAAAGAAACAGGAAAATAAATCTTAATGAAGTCATTTGGTTTTACTTTATTCTTTACAATCTCTATTTTTTGAAAGAATCAATATTTTATTTCCGATTAAATGTATTTGACAAAATTTTAATTTAAAAAATACATTATCCTAAACAAAACAACAATTGCAATCGGTTGCGTAAAAATATAGGATTGTTGTTTAAGAAAAAAATTTTAAAGCTGCTTTTTTCAAAAAAATAATTTCATTAACAAATAAAGGCAGGATAATTTAAAAAACTATCCTGCCTATAGTGCGGTAAAATTCGAGTATTAAACCGTAAATTTCTGCATGCTTTTTTGCTAATTGAGTCAAATTACTTTTAACACATAGAAACATAGCTTTTGTAAACTTTTAAAAAGGCGTTTCACTAATTTCAATGCACATAGATGGCTATGTGCTAAAGCTTGCTTTTTCTATAATCTCAAACAATGGCAATAGAAATCTATGTTTCTATGTGTTAAAACTAATCTTTGTTCTGTTTCAAACAACCGGTTTTAATATTATCTTTTGTAATATGCTACAATACTGGCTTTTGCCAAAGTCTGGTTCCAAAGATTGAATCCAACAACTGCCGGATTTGTATTTTCGTCTGTTCCTAATTTATCTGTTTTTAAAGCATAAACCGTAATAATATATTGGTGATATCCGTGACCAACTGGCGGGCAAGGTCCTCCAAAACCTCTAATTCCGTAATCGGTAACACTTTGAATTGCTCCTTTTGGAACAAGATTTTTTGTTCCTGCATTGGTCACCAATTCGTTTACATTTGCCGGAATATCCACTACAACCCAATGCCAGAATCCGCTTCCTGTTGGCGCATCTGGATCGTACATGGTTACAGCAAAACTTTTGGTTCCTTCTGGAGCATTTTTCCATGATAGCTGCGGAGATTGGTTTTCACCCGAACATCCAAATCCGTTGAATTCCTGAATTTTAGTCGTTTCTCCTCCTAAATCTTTACTGGTTAAGGTAAATGTTTTTTGTGCAAAAATAGATGTCGAAAAAATCGCTGACATCGCCAAAATTAAACTTAGCTTTTTCATTTTATCTGATTTAAAATTTTAAGCAAAGTTAGATTTGGAACAGCTGAATAATTTTAGGCAAAGGCTCAAAAACTGTTGCTAAAAGCTCAAATCGTTTTGTGATGTTTGGGCGTAACGCCGTATTTAATTTTATAAGCCTGACTAAAGCTTGAAAGATTTTCGTAACCTGCTTCAAAATAAACTTCTGAAGGACTTTTTTCCTGACTCAGCAAGTAATGAGCATGTTCCAGTCTTTTGTTCTGAAACCATTTTATAGGCGATTCTGAATAGTATTTTTCAAACTCTCTTTTAAAAGTAGAAACACTCATATTGCATAAAAAAGCTAATTCTTTTAAAGTCAGCTTGCTCAAATGACTGTTTTCGATAGTTCGAATGAATTTTTGCGCAGCATCATCGCTGTTTGTAGTTAGAGAATAAAGAAAGTCTGTTCCATATTTATCTGTGAGATAAAGCATAATTTCTTCAAATTTCACTTCTAATAATTTTAGCTGAACTGCTTTTGAAAGATTAGAAATATCGACTAAACTTTCTACAAAACGTTTTAAAAAATCATCATAATCAAATGCATAAACCGATTTTGGTTCGATTGATTCTGATTTTTCAGATTCCATTTTTCGAATGAAATTATGAAGCATTTCATTAGAGAAAAATAAAAGAACACTTTTATAAAGAGAAGTTTCAGAGATTCTTTTTTCTGTCATTAAACAATTTCCAGATCGCATTACAATAAACTTAGAAGGTGTTATCGATAAGGCTTCATTATCAAAAATGACTTCTTTTGTGCCTTCAATCAAAAAACTTATTATGTTCTGATTTAGAATAATCTGTTGTTTCGAAACATCTTTAGAACTGCTGTAGCCCACAACGTGTACCTGTTGTGATTTTTCTAAATTCATTTCGTCTGGAAGTGTAATTGTTTTCATAAAAAATATTGGCTTACCAAATGAATCGATAAGCCTTATTATTTAATGTTCTTAGTTTTATTTTTGAGTAGATTCTCTCGCGAGTACTTCTGTATTTAAAAAAGTAATTTCTTTGGCATCGTCATTTTTAGCCGATTTCAAATTCTTGATAATGATTTCTGCTGCTGCTTTTCCCATTTTTTCAGCCGGGTGTGTTATAGTCGACAAATTAGGATCTATAATCTGCGAAATCGGGTCATTATTAAAACCAATAACTTTAAATTCTTCCGGGACTTTTATACCGCGTTTTTTAGCAGTTTGGACAGCACTTACGGCAATAATATCGCCGGGAGCAAATAATCCGTCCGGCATTGGCTTTAAATCAAATAAAGCGTTGCTGGCTTTTACACCATCTTCGTAAGTAACTGAATTTAAATTGATAATCAGGTTTTCGTCTATATCAACGTTATGATCTTTTAAGGCTTCTATATACCCTCTTTTTCTTTCATTATATAAATTTCCTAATTCTGATCCTGCCGTAATGTGCGCAATACGAATACAGCCCTGCTCAATAAGGTGCTTAGTCGCTTTATATCCAGCTGAATAATTATCGATTACAACTCTAAAAGTATTATAATCTTTTGGTACCCTGTCGACAAAAACTAACGGAATATTATTGTTTGAGAATTGATGAAAATGTGATGTATCGCGCGTTTCCATTGCGAGCGAACAAATTACACCGCTTACACGATTGCTGTACAAAGATTTCGCCATATTGACTTCTTCTTCATACGAGTCATGCGACTGCATAATGATTACGGTATAATCAGACTTTTGAGCGGTAATTTCGATCCCGCTGATTAATGACGATAAAAAGGGCTGTGTAACGGTGGGAATCAGAACTCCAATGGTTTTGGTTTTGTTGCCACGCAAACCTGCAGCTAAAGTATTTGGTACAAACCCCATTTCTTCGGCTGTTTTTTTCACTTTCTTTATCGTTTTATCACTTATAGTATGGTGATCTTTTAAAGCTCGTGAAATGGTCGATGTTGCCAGATTAAGTCTTTCGGCAATATCGTAAATCGTTACATGTTTATTCTCTTCCATAAAAAAACTAATAGAAGATGTAAATATAAACTATTTTCGTTCAAGATGTTCTTTTCGAAAATTGGTTATAAATTAAAATGTCCCTAAAATATCCCGACTTTATAAATCTGATATTTTAGGGAGCATTCACTGTGACAATAATGGTTACTTGTCTTTCTTTTTGTCTTTTAAAATTTTACCGTCTTTGGTAAATTCCAAATCGATTTTATTGGTTAAATCTACATCGAGATCTTTGTGCCCATAGTCGATATGCGTTATTTTTTCGTTGGGATGATTTTTAGCCACATAAGCCTTAATATTGTCGGGAATGAATGCGGTTGGGATTGGGTTATCTCCGCCGTCTACTTCACGATAGGAGCCGTCTTTCCAAAACTCTACTTCTGTTCCGTCTTTTAATTTTACTTCAAAGCCTTTTTCTCCGTGCTCAGGATCCTTTTGCGCTTTTTCTACTGAAGTATGACTAAAATGTTTCTTTAAAAAATCCTGTGCGGGTTTTGGCAGTTCTGTTACTTCGATTTTCTTTTGAGCGCTGGCCGAGATTGTTATTAGTAACAATGCTATGGCTAAAAATATTTTCGTTTTCATAATTTGATTTTTTAAGTATAGTCTCACTAATTTACTGTAAGAAAATTTACATTCAAATTAATTTAAGAAACATTTAGTCTTTTTTATAAATCATAACAAACTCATTATCAAGTAATTTTAATTATACATTATATCACAACTTCGATTAAAAATTTTATTTTTCGAAAGATTTTTTCAATTGTTTTGTAGTACTTTTACCTCCCGGTCAAAAATAAATTGACTCTTTAAATCCCAAGTTTACAAGACTTTAAAAATTACTCTAATTCTTATTTAGAGTTCAAACCAAAAACGTATGGCAATCTGGTCAGGAAGACTTTATTTATTGATCTTCATCTTTTTATCTTTCAGTCTGCAGGCTCAGATTGAAAATAAAAAGAAGACTTTTATTGTCAAAAAAACACCGTCGGTAAAATTGGACCCTAAGGTTCTGGCTGTGTATGATTTATATAATAAAGGCGACGAAAAAAAAGCTTATAAAAAAGCCCATTTGCTTTTAAAATCAAAAGCTGATAACCGAACTATTGCCAGTACCAACCTGCTTCTGGCTTATTATTTCAATAAAAGAGCTGTAATCGATTCTTCTATTTATTACACGAATCAGGCTTTAAAATTCAATACTGTTGTAAATGATTCTTTAAAAAGCAGACTTTCTTCGCTTGGTTACAATTTACTGGCAATTAATTATAAAAAAAGAGGTTTATTAAATGAGAGTAAAAAGTGGCATCTTAAAGGTATCGAGGCTTCTCAAAAATACAATGAAAAGAATCTTTTTTATACGCATACGCATGGTTTAGCCCAGACTTACAGTGAATTGGGTGATTACAATAATGCTTTGAAACTTTTTAAAGAATGCCTTGATTATAAAGATGATAATGAAATTATCCTGGGCAGCTGCATTAACATTGGCGATATTTATTCAAGACTGAAAGATTTTGACAACGCCGGTATTTTTTACAAAAAAGGAAAGATTCTCTGCGAGAAAACAAATAATAATCAGGGACGTGTGATTATCTTATTGGGGCTTGGCGAGAATTACCAGCTTCAAAATAAACCTCAGGAGGCTTTAAAAATGTTTGAGGAAGCGCAGGCAATTGCTGATAAAAGTGAATTGAACCAACTGTCGATTATTTCCCGAAGCAGTATTGGCGATTCGTATATTTCACTGAAAAAGTACAATGATGCTAAATTGGTATTTTCTGAAGCATTGCAAAAATCGGTGCAGTTTGGTCTGCTGCAAAATCAGACGCATATTTATGATGAACTGAAAAAAATTGCCATTCATCAGGAAGATTATAAAACTGCCTATTCTTTCTTTGAAAAATCGGCACGAATGAAGGATTCTATTAACAGGCTTCAAAAAATTAAAGAAATCAATGAACTCGAAATCAAATATAAAACAGCGCAGAAAGAAAAAGAAATTGAAGTTCTTCGATTTGAAAATGAGGCAAAAAAGCTGACACTGGCCAATCAGGAAGAAGCAATAAAAAACATGCTGCTGCAGAAAGAAATTTCGAATAAAGACAATGAAAATACAATTCTGGCTTTTCAGAATTCATCTAACAAAAAAAGAAATGAAATTTCTCTTTTAAAGAAAGATCAACAGTTAAAAATGCTGGAAATTAATCAGCAGAAGAAAACAAAATTGTTTACAATAATTGCGTTTTTAATTTTGTTACTGCCTATTACGGGACTTTTGTTTCAATATTATAAACGTTTTAAAGTACAGCATTTATTAAATATAAAACAGGCTGAAATAAGTTCTCAAAAAATCGACGGGATTCTTAAAGATCAGGAATTAGCACTTATTAAAGCGTCAATCAGCGGGCAAGATAAAGAGAGACAGCGTATTTCTCAGGAGCTTCATGACAGTATTGGCGGTAATTTAGCAGCGATAAAACTTCAGGTAAATCATTTAAGTGCTTCTGATTTTTCTAATATTCAAAAAATCAGTCTGCAGTTAGACGAGACTTATCAGCAGGTTCGAAGTATATCGCATACACTTCTTCCGAAGAAATTCAGCCAGAATAAATTTCTGGAAGTTTTAGAATCGTATCTCAAAAATATCAGTGAAGCGAGTAAGATTAAGGTTTCTTTTATTCCATATCCAAAAAAGGATGTAAATGAGCTGAATGAGGATATTCAAATTGAAATTTTTAAAATTATTCAGGAACTTTTAACCAATACAATTAAGCATGCAAAGGCTTCGGAAGTTGAAATTCAGCTGAATTTTATTGAGAATATTGTAAATCTTTTGTTTGAAGATAACGGAGTGGGTTTTGATGCCGAAAAAAAGTCTAAAGGAATTGGTTTTATTAATTTAGAAAATCGAATTACGAAGCTAAATGGTTCGTTTTTAATTGATTCTAAGCTGAAAAGAGGTACGATTGCTAATATTGAAATTCCGGCTCAGCCTGTAAAACCAAAGAATAAAATAAAGGGTATTGATTTGAAAAATCAGCTCGATGAATTAAAAAGCAGCTAATATATTTGTTGAATGAACAAGATTAACCTACTTATTGCCGATGATCATACCATGTTTCTTCAGGGTATTATGTCTTTATTGGAACAAGAACCGAATATTACTATTGTCGATAAAGCCGTAAATGGCATCGAGGCGCTGGAAATAGTAAAAAAAGGTGTTGTAGATTTTATAATTCTCGATGTGAGTATGCCGGAAATGGATGGTATTGAATTGAGTAAAATTGTAAAAAAACAGCATCCGAATGTCAAAATTTTGATTGTAAGCACACACAGTAACGTGATGATGGTTTCGAGGTTAATAAGAATTGGCGTGAATGGTTATTTATTGAAGAATGCCGAGAAGGAAGAGCTTCTTAAGGCAATTAATACCATTGCTCAAGGCGAAAATTATTTTGCAGAAGAATTAGAAGAAAAACATCTTTCGAACAGTTCAAGAATTGAAAAGCAGGTTTCAAATTTAACGGAACTGAGTTCAAGAGAAAAAGAAATTCTGGTCCTGATTGCCCACGAATATAATACAGCTGAAATTGCCGAAAAAACATTCATCAGTCTAAATACCGTAAATACGCACCGCCGTAATTTATTATCCAAACTGAATGCTAAAAATACGGCGGGTCTTGTAAAATATGCGGTTGAAAACGGTTTGGTTGATTAAAATCCTTTTCCGGCCCTGTAATTTAAAACTAATCCAAAAGTATCAGGAATTACCACATTATCAATTGATTTATTATAAGTACAAATTACCCTGAAATTATCTGAAAGGTGAAATCCTGCCAGAAAATTGAATGTTTTTGAGGTTCTGTAACCGCCTCCAAATTCCAGTTTGTTTTTGTAATTAATTAAAAGATTCAGATCGGCCTGAAAAGGAGCTCCTTCAACGTATTTAAATAATATGCTTGGATTTACAAGTAGTTCTTCAAAACGATTCGTAAAGAATTTATATCCGAAATAGCTGTAATATACATTCTTTAAATGTGTATTGTTACTGGAATTGAAGGCTGAACTCAGCAGATTTGGAGAAGACAAGCCAAAATATATGTTATCCCGGTTGTATAAAAAACCTACTCCAAAAGTGGGTGTAAAACTATTGACGTTTTCCTGAAATTCCGGATCATTTTGTATTCCCAGACGGGTTAAATTTTCCTGATACAGCATTGCTCCTGCGGTAACTCCAAATGAAATAATGTTAGGATCGTATGCCCACCATTTTCCGTATTTGTATTGCGAGTCGTGATAAATTTTATACGAATACGAAGTAAAAAAGCCGGTAGTATTGGTTACTCCAACCTGATCGTGGGATAATCCCGCTGCCCATCCTATTTTTTCTCCCCAGGTGAGTTTATTTACTGAAAGATCAAAATTCTTTGGACTGCCGTCAACAGAGTTAAAATAGCCGTTTGTAGTCATTGCAATATCTAAATCCGAATAATATCCTGCATGAGCAGGATTAATTAAAACGGCATTGTAATTATAACTTGAAAAAACGGGAGTCTGCTGTCCATAAACTCTTTCTAAAAAAATGATGATTATAAATAAAGCGAAAATGATATTGAATTTACTTTTCATGAATTAACGTTTTAAAACAAGATATCCCTTGAGTTTTTTAAAGTGATGGGGCTGATTGACACGGATTTCAAAGAAATATGTTCCTTCAGGAAGCTGACCGGCTCCAAGATTCCGGCTCTTGTTAGCAATGCCGCTAAAAACATTTGAGGCATTATCGTACCCCCGGGTCTGGAAAACCAAATCGCCCCAGCGGCTGTAAATCAAAACTTCGTTCTCCGGATAGTTTGTTATCTTGTCTATTTCCCAAAAATCATTAATGCCGTCACCATTGGGAGAAAAACCGTATCTTGTTTCATCTTCCTCTAATGAAATCACTGTTACTGTAACAAAATCTTCGGCTTCACAACCGTCATCATTTGTAAAAACAACTTTATAAGTAGTTGTTTCTAAAGGTGAAGCAATTGGATCTGCTTTTTTTGTATCACTTAAACCTTTTGACGGTGACCATAAAAATGTTCCCTGTTCTGATGCCGCCGCATAAAGTTTTACAGATTGGTCTTTATTGATTTCTATATCTTCTCCGGCATCAACTAAAACCGGATAAGTAAAGAGCTGAAAAGTACAGACTGAGGCGTTATTGCTTTTATCTGAAACTATTATTTTAACTGTCATTCCTTCAGAAAAATCGCTTCCGGCAACTGGTGTCTGCGTGATTGTTGGATTTGGATCAGTATTATCTTCCGCAAAAATCATTTTGGTATAATCCGGAATTGTCGTTATGCCGCATTCAAACATTTGATCTGCAATACAGGCAAAAACAGGTGCTTCGACATCTTGGGTAACATGAATTTTAAATGAACATGATGTACTGTTTCCACTGTTATCAATAGTACTCATTATTACAGTCATTCCGTCGACAGCATTGGTTCCAGGTCCTGGTATTTGTGTAACGATTAAGTCTGAATCGCAATTATCTACAATCCCTGTCATAGAACGGTAATCTGGAAGAACAGCACCAAAAGCTAAATTTTGATCAGTAACACATGTAATTAATGGTGCTGTTACATCTGCAGAAACATCTATTTTAAAACTGCAATAGGATTCATTATTCGAAATGTCTTTGGCTGTAATTGTTATACTCATTCCGTCTGTAAAAACACTCCCGGCAGAAGGATTTTGTGTAATTATTGGTGAAGGATCGCAGTTATCATTTGCTGTAACTAGAGGTGTATAATCTGGAATTATACTGCCGCATGATAAAGTTTGATCTCCAATGCAAACAATTACAGGCGCAGTCACATCTGCGGAAGCATTTATTTTAAATTGGCAATTAGATTCATTATTTGATATATCTTTGGCTGTTATGGTAATGGTCATTCCATCTGTAAATGCACTTCCGGCTGACGGGCTTTGCATGATTTCAGGAGAAGGATCGCAGTTATCAGTTACTGAAATTAATCCTGTATAATCTGGAATTACGTTGCCGCATGATAAAGTTTGATCTTGTATACATATAATTTCAGGGGCTGTTACATCTGAAGAAATGTTTATCCTGAAACTGCAATTTGATTCATTGTTTGACGCATCTTTGGCTGTAATTGTAATCGTCATACCTTCAACAACCGTACTTCCGGCAGGAGGATTTTGAGTTACGACAGGCGAAGGATCTGTATTATCAGTAACTGTAATCTGTTCTGTGTAATCCGGAACCAAATCATCACAATGCAATATTTGATCTGAAAGACAGGTTAATGCAGGTGCTTCTTTATCAGCATTGGAACTGATTATAAATTTACATTCAGCACTATTTCCACTTATATCGGTTACAGAAAGTACAACTTCAGCAGCCGTTCCGTCAAAAATAGTTCCGGCAGCGGGTGATTGTGTAATTGAAGGGTTAAAATCACAATTGTCTCTTACGGTTATGAAAGCAGCATAATCCCGTATAATACTTCCTGTTTCGACTATTTGATTCGAAATACAGCTGGTTATTACCGGCTTTTCTGTATCGGCTGCAACAGTAATTGCAAAAGTGCAGGCTGAACTGTTGTTTGACGCATCTTTGGCTGTAATTGTAATCGTCATACCTTCAACAACCGTACTTCCGGCAGGAGGATTTTGAGTTACGACAGGCAAAGGATCTGAATTATCAGTAGCTATGATCTGTTCTGTGTAATCCGGAACCAAATCATCACAATGCAATATTTGATCTGAAAGACAGGTTAATGCAGGTGCTTCTGTATCAGCATTGGAACTAATTATAAATTTACATTCGGCACTATTTCCACTTATATCGGTTACAGAAAGTACAACTTCAGCAGCCGTTCCGTCAAAAATAGTTCCGGCAGCGGGTAATTGTGTAATTAACGGATTGGAGTCGCAATTGTCTCTTACGGTTATGAAAGCAGCATAATCTCGTATAATACTTCCTGTTTCGACTATTTGATTCGAAATACAGCTGGTTATTACCGGCTTTTCTGTATCGGCTGCAACAGTAATTGCAAAAGTACAGGCCGAACTGTTGTTTGACGCATCTTTGGCTGTAATTGTAATTGTCATACCCTCAACAACCGTGCTTCCGGCAGGAGGATTTTGAGTTACGACAGGCGAAGCATCTGTATTATCACTAACTGTAATCTGCTCTGTGTAATCCGGAACCAAATCATCACAATTCAATATTTGATCTGAAAGACAGGTTAATGCAGGTGCTTCTGTATCAGCATTGGAACTGATTATAAATTTACATTCAGCACTATTTCCACTTATATCGGTTACAGAAAGTACGACTTCAGTAGTTGTTCCGTCAAAAATAGTTCCGGGAGCGGGTGATTGTGTAATTGAAGGGTTAAAATCACAATTGTCTTTTATCGTAACCCTATTTTTATAGTTCGGAATTAAATCTCCGTTAGAAAGAATCTCATCCGAAGGACAATATGAGATAACAGGTTTTTGGTTATCTGCGATTTTCTGTCCGAAAACGACAAAGGCCATTCCCGGATTAAAATTATCATCAAGATATTTTCCGGAAGCACTAAAACTACTCCCTATAATAATATCATCAATGCCATCATGATTTACATCACCTGCATAATTAATACTGTAATCATCAGAAGAAATAGAATTTATGCGAAATACCTTGTCATTTTCGGTATGAACTTCTGCAGGCCAGGTATTTTTTCCAAACAAAATATAACTCGACCAATAGCTGCTGTAGGCATAATCGCCTATTCCGTCACCGTTAAAATCGCCGCCATAACCAAATTTAAAACCTGTGGTTCCTGTTATTCTAAATCCATTCGATCCATTCAGATCCTGTAAATCTACAATCTCAGAAAAGGAAGATTTTCCAAATAATATATAGCTTCCTCCAATAACCATGTCGTTTAGGCCGTCATTATTTAAATCTCCTGCCTGTGTTATTCCCGTAGAATAACTTAATGATCCCGCTGTATTTTTAATGGTAAAACCATTAGTTCCGTTTAATTCAGTTGTATTAAAGTTTACCGGAAAGTTTGATGATCTTCCAAAAATAATATATCGTTTGTCCTGAGAATTACGGTAAGAGCATCCCAGACCAAAATCACTTATGCCGTCACCATTTATATCCCCTAAGCCGGTTACAGCATATCCAACACTGCCTTTTGCCTCATCGCCGGATATTGTAAATCCACTAACACCATTAAGATCTACGGCTTCTATTACAGAAGGAAAACCGGAATTTTTACCGTAAACAATGTAACATCTTCCATTTACTGCTCCCGATGCTGCTGTAATTACTGCTATATCGTCGAAACCATCATTGTTTATATCTCCAATAGAAGAAATACTGCGTCCGGACGACTCGTAATCTGAAAGTCCTCTAAAAACAAAACCATTATTACCATCCAGATCTGACAGCTTAATTTCGGAGGGAAAACCTGAACTTTTTCCAAAAACAATATAAGTTTGTCCTTTTTGATTTGCGGCAGAGGGAGAACTAAGCATAAAATCAGCGATTCCGTCACCGTTAAGGTCACCTGCGGTTCCAACATCGTACCCTGCATAAGGAGCATCATAAGGGCCAGACTCAATATCATCGCGAATTTTAAAACCGTTTGTTCCATTAAGTGAATTTAGATTCAAATTAGGAGCAAAACCTCCTGCTTTTCCAAAAACTACGTAAGCTGCTCCGTTAACCGGTTCATATAAATAATAAGTATATTGATTTCCGGGAGCGCCTATAATAATATCTGCAATACCATCATTATTTACATCTCCTGCATTTTTAACGCTGTAGCCAGTCTGATGGCTTATTCTTTCTCCATATATTGTGAATCCGTTTGTACCATCGAGATTAGATACATTAAACATGTGATCACAATCTATAACTTCTGACTCTGTTTTTAATCCCACTAAAAATGTACACGAACTAATATTTCCTGAAGCGTCCTCAACCCCTATTGTTACATTTGTATCTGCATTAAATAATGTTCCGGCTGGAGGCATCTGGATAAAAATCAAATCTTTATTATCTGTAGCATCATCTTTAACTGATTGCAGAAAGGAGACGTAATCAGGCAAAACTGAACCAGCGTATAATTGCTGATTCTCAGGGCAGATAATTTCCGGAGCACCTGTTGCTCCCGAAGCATTCACGAAAAAATAGCAGAATGAATAATTGTTGCTAAAGTCTTTTACCGAGACAGTAATACGCATTCCCGGAGTAAATGGAGTTCCTGCTGACGGACTCTGGAAAATAATAGGAGAAGGATCACAGTTGTCTGTAACCATTATTACAGCCGAGTAATCAGGTAAAGCATCCCCAAGTGCTAAAGTCTGATCACCCGGACATGTAATAACCGGAGGTGTATAATCTCCCGAAGGAATAAGATTAAAACTGCAGGTCTCAATATTTCCCGAGGCATCTTCAGCTGTTATAGTTAAAATTGTCTTTTCAGTAAATATACTTTCAGGAGCAGGAGTCTGGGTTACAACAGGAGAACGATCACAGTTATCCCGTATACTTAAGCGAGGCCTGTAATCCGGAATGGCAGAGCCACAAGATAAATTCTGATCACCAAGACAGCCACTTATAATTGGTTTTGTCGTATCACTGTCGGCATTAATAATAAAACTGCAGTTTGCCCTATTTCCTGAATAATCAGTAGAAGTAAGCGTGACTGTCATACCGGGTGTAAAAAATTCTCCTGCCGAGGGTGACTGTACAATTCTCAGCCCCGTATCACAATTATCTGTCACGGTAACTAGTGAAGTATAGTCCGGTAAGACTGAACCGCAGGTCAGTATTTGATCTGAGGGACAACCCGACAAAACAGGTGCGGTAACATCGGGAAGCAAATTTATACGAAAATCACAGTATGAGCTGTTTCCAGCTGCATCCCTGGCTGTTATTGTCAAACTTGTAACGTATGTAAAAACCGTTCCTGGGGCAGGATTTTGTGTAATAATTGGCGTAGAATCACAATTATCGGTAATAATCAAAAGCGAGGTATAATCTGGAATGAGAGAACCACATTCTAAAGTCTGCTCCCCGAGACAATTTGAAATAACAGGAGGTATATTATCATCAGATACATTTACTATAAAACTGCATACCGCACTATTACCGGAAGCATCGGTTGCTGTCATAGTTACTGCCATACCTGATACAAATGGACTTCCCGGAGGAGGGTCTTGAACAAAAAGAGGTTCGGGATCACAATTATCAGAAACTGTCATATCAGATCTGTAATCAGGCAAAACAGCACTGCAGGCCAATCTTCGGGTTGCAGAACAACCGGAAATTGATGGTGGATATATATCATTTGCTGCGTTTACAATAAAAGTACAGTCTGAAAAATTACCGGAGGCATCAGTCGCAGTAAGCGTCACGGTCATTCCAGGAATAAAATCACTGCCCATAGGCGGATTTTGGGTAATTACAACAGCTACATCACAATCATCAGTTGCACGTCCAATTGATGTAAAATCAGGTAAAGGTAAACCGCAGGAAAGAGTTTGATCGCCTCTGCAGATAATTACAGGTTTAACAACATCTGGAGCTGCATTAACAACAAACGTACAAACACTGCTATTATACCAGGCATCTGTTGCTGTAAGTGTAATGGTCATCCCCGGAATAAAAAGTGAACCAGGTGCAGGAATCTGTGTAATTGTTGGTGAACTATCACAATTATCTGTGGCACTTGCCAATGCAGCGTAATTTGGAAGCACAGAACCGCACGATAGTGTTTGATTTCCAAGACAATTTAGAACCGGAGGTTCTCTATCTGTACCAATATTAACCATAAAAGAACAACTGGTCGTATTATCTGACGAATCCTTAACATCAATGGTAACGGTCATTCCCGGAATAAACGCACTTCCCGGAGGGGGAGTCTGAGAAACTGTAATAGTACCTTCACATTCATCCGAAACTGAAATTCTCAGCCTGTAATCAGGAAGAACAGATCCGCAGGATAATAACTGATTTCCAGGACAATTTCTAATAACAGGACTATTAGAATCTGCATCAGGCGTAATTGTAAAGTTACAATACGATTTATTACCTGCTTTATCGGTATACTCTATTTCTACAGGTGTTGCACTCCCGCCAAAAATGTTACCCGGAGCAGGAGTCATTAAATACAAAATCTGATCACTACAGTCATCTGCGAGATTCATCATGGGATCTATAGCATAATTCGGAATGACATCGCCGCATTTCAATTTAATATTCGAAGGGCACGTAAAAGTCGGTGGAGAAACATCAGGTGTGATAGCATTGACTATAATGCTGCAATAACTAGTATTTCCGGCTTCATCGGTTGCCGTAAAATCAATTTTCATTCCATCATAAAAAAAGGATCCTTCTCCAGGGAATTGAGTAAGATGAATATCATTATCCACATTGTCATCTACAGATAAAAGATTAAAATAATCAGGAACTGCTGTACCACAATGCCATAATTGATTTGGCGGACAAATTAAGACAGGAGGTTCTGTATCAGCCGTAACTCTGGCAGTTTTACCAGTATTTTTGCTTGAAATAATTTTTAGAGTTTTTTCTACAGATTTAAAACTGGTTTTATCAAGCAGCGTCAATCTATTTAGTTCTGATTTCGGTGGATTTTTAACCTGAGCATAACTCATTATAAAGGACGAAAAAAATAGTAAAATGATATACTTTACTCGGATTTTCCCACCTAAATTTTTAAATTTTGTCATTCTGGATAGCGTATAATTTTGCACATATTATGAAAATGCAAAACTATAGTCCGGACATTTTTTAAACATCACTATAAATAGTGATTTTTACTCTTTTTAATTTTTAGAGAACGAAGCAAAAAAAATACTGATCTGGTATAGAACACTTTAAATATTATCAACTATAGATAATTTTGCAGTAAAAGCAGGCGTTCCACAAGTTTTCTTCATTGATAGAAAATAATAGCCCGAAACTATAAATACCTAACCTTATACAATTGATTATAATTTAACACTTTTAAAACTTAGAGTATTTTTCTTTTGGAACGTATATCCGTTATTTGAGGTCAAGTATTTGATAATTTTATAAAACAAAAAACCCTATCCATTATTGGATAGGGTTTTTGAAAAGAAAGGCGACGACATACTCTCCCACAAAACTGCAGTACCATCTGCGCAGGCGGGCTTAACTTCTCTGTTCGGGATGGGAAGAGGTGAGCCCCGCCGCAATAACCACCTTAAGGTTGTTAGTCTAAAGTCAAAGGTCTTAAAGTGGTAAAGTCTTTTGACTTTTAACTTTAATCTTTCGACTTAAAGACTGCTCTGCGTCGAGCAAATATTTTAACATACTGAGATAAAGAAACACAATAAGCATACTTTAGAAAGTTTCCTCCTCTCTCGTCTGGGACGAGAGAGGAAAAGGGTGTACATAAGCTTACGGATTATTAGTACTACTCGACTATGACATTACTGCCTTTACATCTATAGCCTATCAACGTGGTCATCTTCCACGATCCTTAAAAGAAATCTCATCTTGTGGTGGGTTTCGCGCTTATATGCTTTCAGCGCTTATCCCTTCCAAACGTAGCTACTCTGCGGTGCCCCTGGCGGGACAACAGATACACTAGAGGTTTGTCCAATTCGGTCCTCTCGTACTAGAATCAGATCCACTCAAATTTCTAACGCCCGCAGTAGATAGAGACCGAACTGTCTCACGACGTTCTGAACCCAGCTCGCGTGCCACTTTAATGGGCGAACAGCCCAACCCTTGGGACCTTCTCCAGCCCCAGGATGTGACGAGCCGACATCGAGGTGCCAAACCCCCCCGTCGATATGAGCTCTTGGGGGAGATCAGCCTGTTATCCCCGGCGTACCTTTTATCCTTTGAGCGATGGCCCTTCCATGCGGAACCACCGGATCACTATGCTCTACTTTCGTACCTGATCGACCTGTATGTCTCTCAGTCAAGCTCCCTTATGCCATTGCACTCTACGCACGGTTACCAAGCGTACTGAGGGAACCTTTAGAAGCCTCCGTTACTCTTTTGGAGGCGACCACCCCAGTCAAACTACCCACCAAGCACTGTCCCCCACATCGCGGGGTTAGGCCTCAGATAAACAAAGGGTTGTATTTCAACAATGACTCCACAACGCCTGGCGACGCCGCTTCACAGTCTCCAACCTATCCTACACATCATTTATCCAAGGTCAATACTAAGCTATAGTAAAGGTGCACAGGGTCTTTTCGTCCCACTGCGGGTAAACGGCATCTTCACCGTTACTACAATTTCACCGAGCTCATGGCTGAGACAGTGTCCAGATCGTTACACCATTCGTGCAGGTCGGAACTTACCCGACAAGGAATTTCGCTACCTTAGGACCGTTATAGTTACGGCCGCCGTTTACTGGGGCTTCAATTCAATGCTTCTCCGAAGATAACATCTCCTCTTAACCTTCCAGCACCGGGCAGGTGTCAGGCCCTATACGTCATCTTACGATTTTGCAGAGCCCTGTGTTTTTGATAAACAGTCGCCTGGACCTTTTCACTGCGGCCCCGATTGCTCGGGGCGACCTTTCTCCCGAAGTTACAGGTCTATTTTGCCTAATTCCTTAGCCATGAATCTCTCGAGCACCTTAGGATTCTCTCCTCAACTACCTGTGTCGGTTTACGGTACTGGTACTAACTACCTGAAGTTTAGAGGTTTTTCTTGGAAGCCCTTAGGCGCACTATCTCTTTGTCCGAAGACTCCGAGTACTATCGTATTTCACCAGTTCCTGCGCATTTTACTACAGGACCTATAGCTAGGTACTTCAACGAACTATTCCGTCAGTTCGCGGCGCTTTCATCACTCCGTCACCCCATCACAGTAATTAGTAGTACGGGAATATTAACCCGTTAGCCATCGACTGTCCCTTTCGGGTTCGCCTTAGGACCAGACTAACCCACAGCTGATTAGCATAGCTGTGGAAACCTTAGTTTTTCGGTGTGCGGGTTTCTCGCCCGCATTATCGTTACTTATGCCTACATTTTCTTTTCCAACCGGTCCAGCATACCTTACGATACACCTTCAACCCTGTTGGAATGCTCCCCTACCACTTGACTTACGTCAAATCCATAGCTTCGGTAATATGCTTATGCCCGATTATTATCCATGCTCGTCCGCTCGACTAGTGAGCTGTTACGCACTCTTTAAATGAATGGCTGCTTCCAAGCCAACATCCTAGCTGTCTGGGCAGACAAACCTCGTTCTTTCAACTTAGCATATATTTGGGGACCTTAGCTGATGGTCTGGGTTCTTTCCCTCTCGGACTTGGACCTTAGCACCCAAGCCCTCACTGTTAGTGAACATTATACAGCATTCGGAGTTTGTCAGGAATTGGTAGGCGGTGAAGCCCCCGCATCCAATCAGTAGCTCTACCTCTATATAACTTTATAACTAACGCTGCACCTAAATGCATTTCGGGGAGTACGAGCTATTTCCGAGTTTGATTGGCCTTTCACCCCTACCCACAGGTCATCCGAAGACTTTTCAACGTCAACCGGTTCGGTCCTCCACTGTGTGTTACCACAGCTTCAACCTGCCCATGGGTAGATCACACGGTTTCGCGTCTAACACTACTGACTAAAGCGCCCTATTCAGACTCGCTTTCGCTGCGGATCCATACCTGAAGTACTTATCCTTGCCAGCAGCGTTAACTCGTAGGCTCATTATGCAAAAGGCACGCCGTCACCCCACGAAAGGGCTCCGACCGCTTGTAAGCGTATGGTTTCAGGATCTATTTCACTCCGTTATTCACGGTTCTTTTCACCTTTCCCTCACGGTACTGGTTCACTATCGGTCTCTCAGGAGTATTTAGCCTTAGCGGATGGTCCCGCCAAATTCAGACAGGGTTTCACGTGCCCCGCCCTACTCAGGATACCGCTATCTATTACACTTGTTACCCATACGGGGCTGTCACCCTCTATGGCGTTCCTTTCCAGAAACTTCCGGTTCCTTGTGCATAAAATGTCGCGGTCCTACAACCCCAATGATGCCGTAACAACATTGGTTTGGGCTAATCCGCGTTCGCTCGCCACTACTTACGGAATCACTTTTGTTTTCTTCTCCTCCGCCTACTTAGATGTTTCAGTTCAGCGGGTTTGCCCACCTATCGGTGTGTTATATCTTCAATATAACGGGTTGCCCCATTCGGATATCTGCGGATCAATCTGTGTGTGCCAGTCCCCGCAGCTTTTCGCAGCTTATCACGTCCTTCATCGCCTCTGAGAGCCTAGGCATTCCCCATACGCCCTTATTTTGCTTATTGTACCAATCTCATTATTACAATGAGACCGTTTTTTTTTGTTTTCTGTCTTTGTATTTCTACTATAACAAAAAACGCTTTCTACTTTCTTATTATTTTCTTATCTCAATATGTCAATGAACTTTTTCCCTATTTATCGGGATGGTGGAGAATAACGGAGTCGAACCGTTGACCTCCTGCGTGCAAGGCAGGCGCTCTAGCCAGCTGAGCTAATCCCCCATTTTAATTAAAAATTAAAAATCGTGAATTAAAAATTATGAACTTTTGATCCTTTAATCTTTCAACTTCTAAAATTTCCTTTTTTTTATTAAGCTAACAGTCTTTTTTAATTTTTAATTCTTAATTTTTAATCAAGAAGCTTAAAAAAGTAGTCCCGGGCAGACTCGAACTGCCGACCCCTACATTATCAGTGTAGTACTCTAACCAGCTGAGCTACGAGACTCTGTTTTACTTAATTCTTTCATTTTTTTAAATTAACAGCAAGAGTAATACAATCTCAGATTCAGAACCTCAATTTCCTGCATCTTATTTCCTAAGCGTGCTCATTAAAGCTAACACTAAGGCTCTAGAAAGGAGGTGTTCCAGCCGCACCTTCCGGTACGGCTACCTTGTTACGACTTAGCCCTAGTTACCAGTTTTACCCTAGGCAGCTCCTTGCGGTCACCGACTTCAGGCACCCCCAGCTTCCATGGCTTGACGGGCGGTGTGTACAAGGCCCGGGAACGTATTCACCGGATCATGGCTGATATCCGATTACTAGCGATTCCAGCTTCACGGAGTCGAGTTGCAGACTCCGATCCGAACTGTGACCGGCTTTATAGATTCGCTCCCTCTCGCGAGGTGGCTGCTCTCTGTACCGGCCATTGTAGCACGTGTGTAGCCCAAGGCGTAAGGGCCGTGATGATTTGACGTCATCCCCACCTTCCTCACAGTTTGCACTGGCAGTCTTGTTAGAGTTCCCGACATTACTCGCTGGCAACTAACAACAGGGGTTGCGCTCGTTATAGGACTTAACCTGACACCTCACGGCACGAGCTGACGACAACCATGCAGCACCTTGTAAACTGTCTTGCGAAAGATCTGTTTCCAAATCGGTCAGTCTGCATTTAAGCCTTGGTAAGGTTCCTCGCGTATCATCGAATTAAACCACATGCTCCACCGCTTGTGCGGGCCCCCGTCAATTCCTTTGAGTTTCAAACTTGCGTTCGTACTCCCCAGGTGGGATACTTATCACTTTCGCTTAGCCACTGAACTTGCGCCCAACAGCTAGTATCCATCGTTTACAGCGTGGACTACCAGGGTATCTAATCCTGTTCGCTCCCCACGCTTTCGTCCATCAGCGTCAATAAATTAGTAGTAACCTGCCTTCGCAATTGGTATTCCATGTAATATCTAAGCATTTCACCGCTACACTACATATTCTAGTTACTTCCTAATAATTCAAGTCCAGCAGTATCAATGGCCGTTCCACCGTTGAGCGATGGGCTTTCACCACTGACTTACAAGACCGCCTACGGACCCTTTAAACCCAATGATTCCGGATAACGCTTGGATCCTCCGTATTACCGCGGCTGCTGGCACGGAGTTAGCCGATCCTTATTCTTACGATACCGTCAAGCTGATTCACGAATCAGTGTTTCTTCTCGTACAAAAGCAGTTTACAATCCATAGGACCGTCATCCTGCACGCGGCATGGCTGGTTCAGACTTGCGTCCATTGACCAATATTCCTCACTGCTGCCTCCCGTAGGAGTCTGGTCCGTGTCTCAGTACCAGTGTGGGGGATCTCCCTCTCAGGACCCCTACCCATCGTAGCCTTGGTAAGCCGTTACCTTACCAACTAGCTAATGGGACGCATGCTCATCTTTCACCGTTGTGACTTTAATTACATCCCGATGCCGGGTCGTAATACTATGAGGTATTAATCCAAATTTCTCTGGGCTATCCCTCTGTGAAAGGCAGATTGCATACGCGTTACGCACCCGTGCGCCGGTCTCTGCTTCCGAAGAAGCATACCCCTCGACTTGCATGTGTTAAGCCTGCCGCTAGCGTTCATCCTGAGCCAGGATCAAACTCTTCATCGTATATTTTTATATTATTATGCGATGCAGATTCTATCGGTTCTTCTCGAATCTCTCAATTCTATTACCCTTATTTTTTATGTCCCGAGTAATCGGGACAGCTGTCAATTCAATATGTCTACGAACGTATTCTTTTAATCTTTATCGCTTGTTTCTCAAAGCGGGTGCAAAACTAAAAATTCTTTTTGTTTCTGGCAAGAAAAATTTAAAAAATTTTGAAACTTTTTTTTCGTCTCGTTTTCTAATCTCTCTTATCAATCTCTCAAGGAACTTTCCGTGTTTTGCGGGGTGCAAATGTAAAAAGCATTTTCAAATCTCACAAGCTTTTTTGAATCTTTTTTTTTAAGAAATTTTCTTCCTCTCTTAATTCAAATCCTTGTCAGTATTTCGAAGAGCGTTTTTCGCTGTTGCGGGTGCAAAAGTAGAACCTTTTTCCGCTTAAACAAGCTTTTTTCAAGAGTTTTTTTAATCTTTTTTTGCTCTTTTTCTTAACTAACTGATAACAGCATTTTTACATTTTAATTATTTCGCATCGTATGCAGGATTTTTCCTCTTTTGTTACCTTTTTTATTATTTTGGGATGGTTTCAGACCCTCGATTTTGAGGAGTTCTTATTCTTTTGACCTCTTTTTAAGGTGATTCTTTATCTTTTTAAATCCCGTCTTTTTCCAAAAAACTATTAGCAAAACTCATTTCACAGACCCGATAGAAGCCAAAATCCTTTTCCAGCCGGCGTTCGGCGCTAAAAGATTGAAGCGTATAGCAGGATAAAGCCCCCTAGATAAATCTGAAATTCCAAAAAAGCTTCGACTACGCTCTGCCGGAGAATTTGCACTTATTATATATATGTATAAAAAACAAAACCCGGCAGGTTTTGAAAACCTGCCGGGTTCAGAACTAGAGTTGTTCTTTATTATAGTATAACTTATTCTTTATATATATATGTATTATTGATTTAGAGTATCTATTACTTCTTTGGTGATATGAATACTTTTTAGTTTTGCCTGATGGTCAAAAATAGGACTTGTCAACATAAGTTCGTCTATTCTGGCATAGTCTATAAATTTCCTAAGATCTGTTACTAATTGTTCTTTGTTTCCTGTAAAAGTTCCCGCTGTCATTTGGTTTACATGAAAACGCTCTGCTTCGTTCATTATATCATCTAATGATGGAACTGGCGGCTGTAATCCTTTACGATCATTTCGAATCAGATTTAGAAACATTTGATATAAACTTGTAGACAATAATTCTGCTTCTTCGTTTGTATCTGCGGCGATGATATTTACACATGCCATTGTTTTTGGCTTATCTAAATACTCTGATGGCTGGAAATTTTCTCTGTAAAATTCAAATGCCTGAATCATCATCTTCGGTGCAAAGTGCCCAGCGAAAGCATATGGCAAACCATAAGCTGCGGCTAAGGCCGCACTTTCCATGCTTGAACCTAAAATCCAGATTGGCACATTCAAACCTTCGGCAGGAAAGGCTCTTACTTTTCCATTTTCATTTTGTGCTGAAAAGTATTCCTGCAGTTTTGAGACATTTTGCGGAAATCGCTGTGCTTGTTCAAAAAAATCCTTTCGAATTGCTTCGGCAGTTGGCTGATCGGTTCCTGGAGCACGGCCCAAACCAAGATCAATTCGGTTTGGATAAAGTGTTTCCAATGTTCCGAACTGTTCCGCAACTACTAAAGGAGAATGATTTGGCAACATGATTCCGCCAGAACCTACTCTGATGTCTTTTGTGTTTTCTGCAACATAACCAATTAAAACTACAGTTGCAGTACTGGCAACATGGGCCATATTGTGATGTTCTGCAAGCCAGATACGTTTATATCCTAATTGATCTGCTAATTGCGCAATGTCTTTTGTTTTCTGAAATGTTTCGGAGGCGTTACTGTCCTGAGTAATAATCGCCAGCTCTAATATGGAGACTGAAATTGGTTTTTTCATATAAAATTAAGCTAAAGTGCAAAATTAACTCATTTATATGAATGACTTTCTTTTCGAATGTTAATAGAATTATAATATTTGTAGCTACAAATATTGTATCTGTTTTTTTTTTGAAAGCTAACTTACAATGGCATTTCTTAAAAATTTGATTTTGCAAGAATTTTCAAGAATTCAAAAAAGAGAACCAATTTTAAACCTAAATTTGTACATCAAAATACCAATTCGGTTTTAGTATATCTGCAAAATGACACACAAAATTTTAATTATAGACGACGAAGAAAAACTAAGAAGTCTGCTGGTTCGTATTATTAAATCGGAAGGATTTGAGGTTTCTGAAGCAAAAGACTTAAAGTCTGGTTTAAAAAAACTGGAGCAAACCGATATTGATGTTGTTTTGTGTGACGTAAAACTTCCCGACGGAAACGGCGTTGATTTTGTTCAAAACATAAAAAGCAGTTTTCCTTTGACAGAAGTTATTTTGCTGACCGCTTTTGGAAATATTCCGGATGGCGTTCAGGCAATGAAAAATGGCGCTTTCGATTATATTGTAAAAGGCGATGATAATGACAAGATTATTCCGCTTCTTTATAAAGCGGTCGAAAAAGTGCATTTGCAGAAAAAAGTAAAACAGCTTGAGAAACGCATTGGCGATAAATATTCCTTTAATACCATAATCGGAAAATCAAAAGGAATCGAACAGGTTATCGATTTGGCTCAAAAAGTAGCCAAAACCGATTCGACTGTTTTATTGACTGGTGAAACGGGAACCGGAAAAGAGGTTTTTGCGCAAGCAATTCATGAAAACAGCAATCGTGCAGGAAAGTCTTTTGTGGCTTTGAACTGCAGTACTTTCAGCAAGGAAATTTTAGAAAGCGAATTGTTCGGTCATAAACAAGGTGCGTTTACTGGAGCTTTAAAAGATAAAAAAGGTTTTATTGAAGAAGCAAATGGCGGCACTTTATTCCTGGATGAAATTGGAGAAATGCCAATCGATCTTCAGGCTAAATTATTGCGTGTTTTAGAAACGAGTGAATATATTCCGGTTGGAGATACAACTTCTAAAAAATCAAATTTTAGACTAATTGCTGCAACAAACAGAGATTTAAAGGAAGAAAGTGAAGCGCATCGTTTCCGTTCTGATTTGTATTTCCGTTTGAATATTTTCGAAATCAAACTTCCTTCGCTTCGTGAAAGAGTGAAAGATATTCCGTTACTGGCTAATTTTTATGTGAAACAGTTTTCAGAAAAAACGAATAAAAAGACTTTACAAACTTCAGCTGATTTCCTTGAGAAATTAGAAAATTATTCCTGGCCGGGAAATATCCGCGAACTCAAAAATGTTATTGAACGATCGGTTATTTTGAGTAATGGAGATACTCTGACTTCTGATGTTCTGCCTTATGAAATGCAGCATCAAACGGAAAAAAACACAAAATCTATGTCCGCTTTTTCAATGCAGAGTATTGAAAAACTGCATATTCAAAAAGTTTTGAATTATACTAAAGGAAATAAAGCTGAAACGGCCAGATTGTTGGAAATTGGGATTGCGACTTTGTATAGAAAGATTGAAGAATACGGGATTCAATAGAATAAATTCCAATTTTTTAAAATTCCAAATTCCAATATTTCACTTTTAAAATCATTTCATCATTTACGATCCTGCAAGGTTTTCAAAACCTTGTAGGTTTAAATTTTAAAGTATTAGATTAACCTAGAATACCTACAAGGTTTTGAAAACCTTGCAGGAAACGGATAAAAATAAACCTTATCGTTTTAATAAAAGCTTATCATTTTGATAGGCTTTTTTTATGCCTGATTTTTGGCACAAAACAACAACTTCTTATTTTACAACATCTTACACCCTACTCTACATTTTCGGAATATATTTTGGCATAAAGAGGAAGAACATAAAAATTCCTTCTCATGAAAAATCAAGTTAATTCTATTTACAAACAAGCCGAACGCTTTGCTGAGATAACTAAAAAAAATATTATCTGCGGTAATATCGTTCGGGCTAAAAAATGTTTAGCACTTGCTGAACGGTTATTTATTACCGGAAGTATCGAAACCAAAAACGCGATTTCAAACGTGTATGTTTTTTCAGTCTCGTCTTTTATGGAAATGCGACACTGCAATATTTCGCATCTTTTTCCACAAACGCTTAAAGCAGAATATATCAAGCAGGTTAATGCTTCGGGCGTTTAGTGTGAAATGTAGTTTGTGAAATGTAAAATGTCTTTCCGTTTACTTTTCACATTACTCAGATTACATCATCTAACAAGTAACATTTTACATCTCACAATAAAAACAATCTTATGATCACTTTTATTTTACTCGCACTGGCAGTTTTACTGTTTGCGATTTGTTTTAAATCTGTTGAATTCTTTGAAAAAATCTAAATCATGACTGCACTCTTTATTGTTTCAATCGCCGTTTTCGTGTATTTGGTTTATGTATTAATTAAACCTGAAAAATTCTAATAAATGTGAAATGTCAAAAGTGAAATGTCAAAAGTGAAATGTTAGATGTCTTTCATTTTACAAATCACATCTCACTTTTCACAACTTCACATTTCACTTTTTACAATCAACAACTCACACATTATGAATACAGAATTACTAGGTGTCATAGGTATTTTTCTCCTAACTATTGTTTTAGCCATTCCCTTCGGAAAATATATTGCTAAAGTATTTTTAGGAAACAAAACACTTCTTGACCCGATTTTCAATCCGCTTGAAAAATTTATTTTTAAAATCAGCGGTATCAATCCAGCCGAAGAAATGAACTGGAAACAGCATCTAAAAGCACTTTTAAGTATCAATATGCTTTGGTTCTTTTTCTGCTTTTTTGTACTGCTTTTTCAGGGTTCTTTACCTTTAAATCCAGATAATAATCCATCAATTTCGCCCGATTTGGCTTTTAATACGGCTATTTCATTTTTGGTCAATTGCGATTTACAGCATTATTCTGGCGAAAGCGGAGTTTCTTACTTGTCGCAAATGGTATTAATGTTTTTACAATTTGTTTCGGCTGGTACCGGAATCGCTGCTGCTGTAATGGTTTTTACTGCTATGCGCGAAAGAACAACAGACAAACTGGGGAATTTCTACAACTTTTTTGTAAAAAGCTGTACTCGTATTTTATTGCCTCTTTCAGCAATCGTAGCAACTGCTTTAGTTTTCAGCGGAACTCCAATGACTTTTGAAGGAAAAGATGCTATTACTACTTTGCAAGGCGATCATGTTGAAGTTTCTCGAGGACCAGCTGCTGCTTTTATCGCTATTAAACATATTGGTACAAACGGTGGCGGATTCTTCGGAGCTAACTCTGCACATCCTTTAGAAAATCCAACTTACTTTACGAATGCGGTTGAGCTTTGGGCGCAGATGATTGTTCCGTTTGCAATGATTTTTGCACTTGGTTTCTTCCTTAAAAAACAAAAATTCGCTTACATCATTTTTGGTGTAATGACGGTTGGATTTTTACTCTTGGTAATTCCAACAATATCAAGTGAAATCAGTGGAAATCCTGCTATCGAAAAAATGGGAATTTCTCAGTTAAACGGCGCGATGGAAGGAAAAGAAGTCCGTTTTGGCCCAGCTATTTCAGGTTTTTGGAGTATTGCCACAACGGTGATTTCTACAGGTTCTGTAAATAGTATGCACGATAGTTCGATGCCCGTTTCTGGAGCTATGCAGTTATTAGCCATGATGGTCAATGCATTTTATGGCGGATGCGGTGTTGGTTACCTCAACTTTTACATTTTCATTATTCTGGCTGTATTTATTTCTGGACTAATGGTGGGTCGAACTCCTGAGTTTTTCGGAAAGAAAATCGAAGCCCGCGAAGTCAAAATTGCTGCTTTTATTGCTATTCTTCATCCCTTATTGATTTTAGCAGGAACAGCTTTAGCTTCTTATTTTGCTGCTAATGATACTGCGATGGGTTATTGGTTCAGCGGAAATGCAACAGGATGGCTGAACAATCCTGGAAATCACGGATTCTCTGAAATGTTATACGAATATACTTCAAGCGCTGCTAACAACGGTTCTGGTTTTGAAGGTTTAGGCGATAATAATCCGTTTTGGAATATCACTACAGGAATTGTTTTACTATTAAGCCGTTTCATTCCAATCATCGGTCCGCTTGCAATTGCAGGTCTATTAGCCAACAAAAAATACATTCCAGAAAGTGCAGGAACATTAAAAACAGATACAACAATTTTCGGAATTATGATTTTTGCCGTAATCGCAATTGTTGCGGCGCTATCTTTCTTCCCAGCTCTGGCATTGGGACCATTGGCGGAATATTTTTCACTTTAACATTTAATGCTTAACAATAAATCTTAACACATAGAAACATAGAATAAAAATTTTAAAAAAAAGGCGATTAAGAAAAACTCATTTTTCACACATAGCTATGTGAATGTATGCGAGTGAAACGACTTAATCTCAAAGTAAAATCTATGTTTCTATGTGTTAGAAAACAGTCAACTAAATAATATAAAGAAATGACTAATACAAAATCCACATCATTGTTTGAAAGCAAACAGGTAAAAGAAGCTTTACTGCAGTCTTTTGTGAAGCTGAATCCAAAAATGATGATTAAAAATCCGGTAATGTTTACCGTAGAAATTGGAACTGCCATTATGTTTGCCGTTTGCGTTTCGATCTTAATGGGCGCAACCGATCAAGGCAGTTTTGTTTACAATTTAATTGTTTTCCTAATTTTATTTGTAACGCTTTTGTTTGCCAATTTCGCCGAAGCTATTGCCGAAGCCAGAGGAAAAGCACAAGCCGACAGTTTAAGAAAAACCCGTGAAGAAACTCCCGCAAAATTGGTAAAAAGTGAAAAGTCAAATGTCGCAGGTCAATCTGATACATTCCAAATTTTACATGTTTCATCTTCTCAATTAAAAAAAGACGATATTTTTATTTGCGAAGCGGGCGATTTAATCGCTGCTGATGGTGAAATTATAGAAGGTCTGGCTACGATCGACGAAAGTGCCATTACGGGAGAAAGTGCTCCTGTAATTCGTGAAGCGGGCGGAGACAAATCGTCTGTTACGGGAGGAACAAAAGTATTATCTGATAAAATCAAAGTAAAAGTAACTTCAGAACCTGGCGAAAGTTTTTTGGATAAAATGATTGCTTTGGTTGAAGGTGCGAGCCGTCAGAAAACGCCAAACGAAATTGCACTGACTATTTTGTTAGCTGCTTTTACCTTAATCTTCGTGATTGTCTGTGTTACCTTAAAACCTTTTGCCGATTACGCCAACGCTCCTATTACTATTGCTGCTTTTATTGCATTGTTTGTTTGTTTGATTCCAACGACAATTGGAGGCTTGCTTTCTGCGATTGGAATTGCAGGAATGGACAGAGCTTTACGTGCCAACGTAATTACAAAATCAGGGAAAGCGGTCGAAACTGCTGGAGATATTGATGTTTTACTTTTGGACAAAACAGGAACAATCACCATTGGAAACAGAAAAGCAACCAATTTCTATCCAACAAAAGGTATTTCTTTTGAAGATTTCGTCAAATCTGCCGTATTGAGTTCACTTGCGGATGATACTCCTGAAGGAAAAAGTATTCTGGAACTTGGTAAGATGTTAGATGAAAATAGTAAAATGCAGTCAGACATTTCACTTCTCACAGACAACATTTCGCACACCATAAAATTTACTGCTGAAACCAGAACTTCGGGCGTGATTTTAAAAGATGGAACGAATATTCGAAAAGGTGCACAAGACGCTGCTAAAAAAATCTCAGAACAAGCTGGAAATGCTTTTCCTGAAGATACTTTACAACAGGTAATCTCAATTTCTTCTAACGGAGGAACGCCTTTAGTTGTCATCAATAACAACGAAATTCAAGGTGTTATCGAATTACAGGATATCATTAAAACCGGAATGAAAGAACGTTTTGAACGCTTGCGTAAAATGGGAATCAAAACGGTTATGGTTACAGGTGATAATCCGCTGACGGCTAAGTTTATTGCTGAGAAAGCAGGTGTTGATGATTTTATTGCCGAAGCGAAGCCTGAAGATAAAATGAATTATATCCGAAAAGAACAAGCTGAAGGTCGTCTGGTTGCGATGATGGGAGACGGAACAAATGATGCTCCTGCCCTTGCACAAGCCAACGTAGGCGTAGCGATGAATAGTGGAACTCAAGCTGCAAAAGAAGCCGGAAATATGGTCGATCTCGACAATGATCCAACGAAACTTATCGAGATTGTCGAAATTGGAAAACAGCTTTTAATGACTCGCGGAACTTTAACCACTTTCTCTATTGCCAATGATGTTGCCAAATATTTTGCGATTGTTCCTGCGCTTTTCATTAGTGCGATTCCAGCATTGCAAGGTTTGAACATCATGCATTTGCATAGTCCTGAAAGTGCGATTTTATCGGCTGTAATTTTCAATGCGATTATTATTCCGATCCTGATTCCACTGGCGTTGAGAGGTGTTGAATATCGTCCGATTGGAGCGAGCGCGATTCTAAAACGTAATCTTTTGATTTATGGTTTAGGCGGTTTGATTGTTCCTTTTATTGGAATCAAATTGATTGATTTACTCGTAACACTTTTTATCTAGTGAAATGTGATTTGTAAAATGTGAAATGACGAAATCAAAAAACACAGATAACAATTTACAAATCACTTTTTACATCTAACATTTTACACAAAAAACATGAAAAATATAATCCCAATATTAAAACTTACTGCGGTTACTTTAATTCTATTCGCAGTTATTTATCCTCTTGCGATTTACGGAATCGCACAAATTGCTCCCAATCAAGGAAAAGGAGAAACACTTTCGGTTAACGGAAAAGTTATTGGTTATCAAAAAATCGGACAAAAGTTCGATAAGTCGAATTATTTCTGGGGAAGACCTTCGGCAGTTGATTACAATGCTGCGGGAAGTGCCGGAAGTAATAAAGGTCCGAGCAATGCTGAGTATTTGGCTTTGGTTCAAAAGAGAATCGATACTTTTCTTGTTGTACATTCTTACTTGAAAAAAACTGAAATTCCAGCTGATATGGTTACGGCTTCTGGAAGTGGTTTAGATCCGAATATTTCTCCGCAAGGTGCTTTGATTCAAGTAAAACGTGTGGCCAAAGAACGAAATTTAGCTGAAAACAAAGTAAAAGTTTTGGTAGAATCTAAAATTAATACGGCTATTGTTGGGCCTGAAACTGTGAATGTTTTGGAGTTGAATGTGGCTCTTGATAAGCTTCGCTAAAGCTCTAAGATGCTAAAGTTCTAAGATTCTGAGTTCCTAAGTTTTCTCCTGCAAGGTTTTCAAAACCTTGTAGGTATGCCAAAAGTCATTTCGTCATTTTTATGTCATTTCGACGTAAGGAGAAATCGCACTAGAAACTCCGCATAGTTGATAGTCAATCTTTGTCGAATTACGAGTGCGATTTCTCCTTTCAGTCGAAATGACAAACTAAACCTAAAAACTAAAATTTTAAAAATACCTAACAGGTTTTGGAAACCCGTTAGGATACTAGACGCCTTTTTACCCCAAATGCCCTAGCCCCGATAGTAGTGGAAATCCTTTTTCTGGCTTCTTTAGCCAGGAAAAGATTGAAACGGATAGCGGGATTAGCTCCTAAAAAATCTATTAAATAAATTAATTACCCCCTTTTGGGTTGAATACCACAATTAACAATGAAAAAAATAATACTTACCGCTTTAATCGCTTTTGGTTTTAGCAATTTACACGCACAGTCAGCATCTAAAAGTCCGTTTACGTTTTCGGGATATGTAGACGTTTATTATAGTTATGATTTCGGGAAACCGGAAAATCATACGCGACCAAACTTTTTTTATAATTATAACCGAAGTAATGAGGTAAACCTGAATTTAGGTTTGGCGAAAGTGAATTATTCGAAAGGAAATGTCCGAGGGAATTTTGCGCTGATGGCGGGAACTTATGCCCAATATAATATGTCGGCTGAGCAGGATTTGCTGAAAAATATTTACGAAGCGAATGTTGGTGTGAAGATTTCGCACAAACATGATTTGTGGATTGATGCGGGAATTATGCCTTCGCATATTGGTTTTGAAAGTGCGATTGGAAAAGACTGCGCAAATTTAACCCGAAGCATTCTAGCTGAGAATTCGCCTTATTATGAAGCGGGCGTAAAAATTGGTTATACTTCTGATTCTGGAAAATGGTATTTGGCGGCAATGTATTTAAACGGCTGGCAACGAATTCAGAAAATAGACGGGAATCAAACTCCGGCTTTTGGAACGCAGGTTACCTATAAACCTACTGACAAAGTGGTTTTGAATTGGAGTACATACGCAGGAAACGAACAGCCAGATATCGATAAAAAATGGCGTTATTTTAATAATTTCTACGGACAATTTAAAGTAACAGACAAAACGAATCTAACGGCTGGTTTTGATATTGGTTCGCAACAATCGGCTAAAAACAGTAACAAATATGATACGTGGTTTTCACCTGTTTTGATTCTGCAATACAAACCGACAGATAAAATTCAGCTGGCAGCGCGAGGTGAATATTACAGCGACGAAAAAGTAGTAATTATCGGGACAGAAACGCCAAACGGATTTAAAACTTATGGATTTTCAGCTAACTTTGATTACTTAATTACTGATACTATTATGTTTAGAATTGAAGCAAGAAATCTGTCAAGCAAAGATGAAATTTTTACCAAAAACAATCTGCCAACAGACACTAATACTTTTGTAACGACAGCTTTGGCTATTTCATTTTAAACATTAAAATTTTATTTTTTACCATTAAGAGATTAAGAAAGTTAAGATTTTCTTTGGCAAAAGAACATTAAGCTCAGCTTGCTTAATAATCTAATTTTTAGACAAACGATAAAGCCCAAAACTTAATTTACTTAATCTCTTAATGGTTAAATCAAAAAAAAATGGAAAACGAAAATAACGCACAGCACTTTCTGGATTTGATTCAGAAATCCCGGAAAGGAAAATTCAAAATCTACATTGGAATGAGCGCCGGTGTGGGCAAGACTTTCCGCATGCTTCAGGAAGCGCATTCGTTATTGAAAAACGGAATCGATGTAAAAATCGGCTACATCGAAACGCATATGCGGAAGGAAACGCATGAATTATTGTCTGGTCTGCCGATTATTCCGCGACGGACTATTTTTTATAAAGGAAAAGAACTCGAAGAACTCGATGTTCAAGCCATCATAAACCTTAGACCAGAAGTGGTTATTGTTGATGAATTGGCGCATACAAATGTGGAAGGAAGCAAAAATGAGAAACGCTGGCAGGATGTTCTGGAAATTCTGGAAGCTGGAATTAATGTGATTTCGGCGGTTAATATTCAGCATATCGAGAGTTTAAATTCAGCTGTAAAACGCATTACAAATATTGATGTTCAGGAAAGAATTCCGGATAATGTTTTGCGTCTGGCTGATGAAGTGGTGAATATCGATTTGACTTCGGAAGATTTGATTGCGCGTTTAAAGGAAGGGAAAATATATACGGCAGATAAAATTCAGATGGCTTTGCAAAACTTTTTCAAATCGGAACAAATTCTGCAATTGCGCGAATTGGCTTTGAAAGAAGTGGCAAGTCAGGTCGTTCGAAAAGTAGAAAGCGAGGTTCCGAATCTGCATGCTTTACGTCATGAAAAATTGTTGGCTTGTATAAGCAGTAATGATAAAACGGCTAAAATCGTAATTAGAAAAGCAGCGCGTTTGGCAAGTTATTACAACGGAAGCTGGTATGTTTTATATGTTGAAACTCCGCCAGAAACCCCTACAAGAATCGCACTTGATAAACAAAGGCATTTAATTAATAACTTTAAACTCGCAGTGCAATTGGGAGCCGAAGTTATTAAATTGGAAAATTCGAATATTGCCAATGCGATTTTGACGACTGTAGAAGAAAAACAAATTACAACTGTCTGCATCGGGAAACCGCATTTGAATTTATTTAAAGTAATTTTGTCTACAACAATTTTCAGGCGTCTGCTGAATAAATTGTCGTTATCAAACGTTGATCTTGTTATTCTGTCGTGAAAAATATTAAACCATATAAGTCATATAAGTTCATTTAAATTAGGGAACGTTGAAGTTTAACCGCAAAGGCGCTAAGATTTCGCAAAGCACACAAAGATTAAATTAAAAAACTTTGCGACTTTGCGAGCAAAAAACCTAGCGAACTTTGCGTAAAACTTTGCGCTCTTTGCGGTTAAAAAACAAAGCTTACATTTCCTTATATAACTTATATGGTTCAAAAAAAATGTTTTATAAAATGAGAATTAAAACCAAATTGAATCTGGGTGTTGGATTGTTATTTTTAATGATCATCATTCTCTCTTTAGTGAGTGCTTATTCTGTTTTTTTGATTAAGCAGGATACCGAAAACATCTTGAAATCGAATTACAATACGCTGGAATATTCGCGAAATATGATTTTTGCTTTGGACGGAATGAAATCGGATTCGAAAAAAACAATTCAGAATTTTGAAGAAAATCTCGAAAAGCAAACCCGAAATATTACAGAACCAGGCGAAAAACAAGCGACTGAAAAACTGAAAGAAAGTTTCGCTCTTCTCTCTAAAAACAATTCTGATGAAACTGTAAAAGCACAAATCCGTCAGGATATTTTTGCTATTATGAAACTGAATCTCGATGCTATAAAACAGAAAAGTGACATCGCCAAACATTCTGCTGAAACGGCTAATTTGTCGATTGCGATTGTGGGCACTTTGTGTTTTTTAATTGCTTTTAATTTATTGGTTAACCTTCCAAATAATATTGCCAATCCAATTAAAGAATTAACGTTAAGTATTAAAGAAATCGCTAATAAAAACTACTCTGAACGTGTTCATTTTACCAGTCACAGCGAATTTGGAGATCTTGCCAAATCGTTTAATACGATGGCACAAAAGCTCGAAGAATATCACGACAGTAATGTTTATAAACTCCTTTTTGAGAAAAAACGACTGGAAACGCTGATCAATAATATGAATGATCCCATTATTGGTTTGGATAATGAAGGAATTGTTTTGTTTGTGAATGATGAAGCGCTGAAAATTATTGGTTTGAAATTGGAAGACATTATTGGAAAACCTTCGTCTGCATTGGCGGTTTCTAATGATTTGATTCGTTCTTTGATTCTGAAAGAAAGTAAAATTCCGAAAAAACAGCCTCTCAAAATTTTTGCTCACGGAAAAGAAAGTTATTTCGAAAAAGAAATCCATAATATCACCATAACGCCAACTGGTGAAGAAAAAGAAATCAATATTGGCGATGTAATTATTCTGCGAAATATTACGCTTTTTAAAGAATTGGATTTTGCCAAAACTAATTTTATTGCCACCGTTTCACACGAATTAAAAACGCCAATTGCCTCTATAAAATTAAGTCTCCAATTGCTTGAAAATGCTAAAACGGGCAATATGAACGACGATCAGAAACAATTGGTAGAAAGCATAAAAGACGATAGTCAGCGTTTGTTGAAAATTACAGGCGAATTACTCAATTTATCACAATTAGAAACGGGAAATATTCAGTTGAATATTGGCAAAAGCAATCCACACGAAATTGTAAAATATGCTGTTGAAGCTGTAAAAATTCAGGCGGATCAAAAACAGATTCAGTTAATTGTGGATGCCAATGAAAGCCTCAAAAGCGTAAAAGCAGATGCAGAAAAAACCGGCTGGGTTTTGATTAATTATTTATCCAACGCCATTCGGTACTCTTCTGAAAAAAGTACAATTCTCATTAAATTAAAAGAAGAAAATAATCAAATGGTTTTTCAGGTTATCGATACCGGACTCGGAATTGACACTAGATATAAAGACAAAGTTTTTGATAAATATTTCCAAATTCCGGGAAGCCAGAAATCGGGAACGGGATTAGGTTTAGCGATCAGCAAAGAATTTATTGAAGCTCAAAACGGAAACGTTGGCGTTGAGAGCAATTTAGGATTGGGAAGTACGTTTTGGTTTTCATTGAAGGTATAAGCTCTGGAGAGCGAATATGCTTCAGATTTATTTAATACTGATCTATAAATTACAAGATTAATTCTATGATAAAATAAATTTAAAAGAGAAAATAACTGTTAAATTTCACTTAACACGTAAAAAATGAAGCTTAAAACTTACAAATAACTATATATTTGCGATCGCAAAAAATTTATAGTTACAATGTTATTTAAAATTACCTCTCTGGTACTTATATTCAGTTTCTTAAGTACAAATGCTCAACAAAATGATTCAATTGCTAAAACTGACAGCATTTCTTCGTCTCAGCTAAAATTCAATTATAAGCAATTAATTATTCCAACTGTCTTAATAGGATATGGCGCTATTGGCCTTGGGGAAAATAATCTGATAAACCTAGACAGATTAATTAAATCGAAAGTCGAAAAAAATATTGATAAAAAAATTACCATTGATGATTTTTCGCAATATGCTCCGGCATTATCAGTTTATGCTTTGAATATGGCTGGCATAAAAGGCAAAAACAATCTTCGTGACCGTTCAGTAATTCTTGCTACTTCCTATCTTATCATGGGTGCCAGCACTAACGGCTTAAAATATATTATACAGGAAGAAAGACCAGATAGAAGCTCCCGCAATTCCTTTCCGTCAGGACACACTGCCACCGCTTTTATGGGGGCCGAATTTTTATATCAGGAATACAAACATAAATCTGTTTGGTATGGCATTGCCGGTTACTCTGTCGCAACAATTACAGGATTATTTCGAATTTACAACAACCGTCATTGGCTGACTGATGTTGCTGCGGGAGCCGGAATTGGGATTTTGAGTACAAAAGCAGCTTACTGGATCAATCCATATATGACTAAAGTATTATTTAAATCATCACCTGAAAACAAATCGACTGCCATGATAATGCCGTTTTATAATGGTCAGCAATATGGTTTGGCTTTTGTTAAAGTTTTTTAATTTATAATCTGTCAATTATTCTTAATTTATAGCTTAAGTTTGTTAGAAAAACAAATCACAAATTAAATGAGTTATATAGTTGTAGATATCGAATCTGATGGGCCAATTCCGGGAGATTATTCTATGATATCTTTCGGTGCGGTCATTGTAAATGACAAATTGGACAAAACATTTTACGGACAACTAAAGCCTATTTCCGATAAGTTTGATCCGCAAGCTTTAGCAATTTCAGGTTTCGACAGAGAAACAACTTTAGGGTTTGATGATCCTAAAACGGTAATGCTAAATTTCGAAGAATGGATAAAAGAAAACTCAAAAGGAAGACCCATATTTATTAGCGATAATAATGGTTTTGACTGGATGTTTATCTGCTGGTATTTTCATCACTTTTTAAATAGAAATCCTTTTGGATATTCATCAAGAAGAATTGGCGATTTGTACTGCGGTTTAGTAAATGATACTTTCGCTCAATGGAAACATCTTCGAAAAACAGAGCACACGCACAATCCTGTTGATGATGCTATGGGAAATGCTGAGGCATTATTGTATATGAAAAATGAAATGCAATTGAAAATTGATTTAAAATAAATTATAGATTCATTTCCATAATGGGCATAAACCTATTTTTAATTGAAGTTTCAAATTCGCCAATTTTTGTAAATCCAATTTTCTGGTAAAATTGTTCGGCATTTGGTTCTGAATCCAAAATGATTTTTTTGCATTTTTCATTTCGCATTCTTTCCAAGAAATCATTCATTAAAAAAGAGCCAAATCCTTTTCCTATATATTCAGGTAAAATAAATAAGTTGTCCAATTTTACCTGATTATCTTCTTGTTTTAAATAAGAATAATAACCAACAATCTGATTTTCTTCAACCAAATTAAAAACAGGATTTGTTTCGATATAATCTATCGTGATCGTTAGATTATTGCTCCATTTCTCCATTTGTTCTTCAGAATATCCCCAATACGCTTTTGACTTTTTGGTAATTTCCGTTAAACGGATATGGTCTTCGATTTTGGCTTTTTGAATGTTCACTAATTATGATAAATTAAATCAGAATTTTAAATTGAAATTGATTTTTGAAATTGTCATTTAGATTTTTAAGCATTTGAAGTATTATTCTTAATCTCTCGAACTTCACGTTTCAATTCTAAAAGCAAATCTTTCATTGCTCCGGTTTCTGTCGTTTCCTGTTTTTTATCTGAACGACCGATGTTGCATTCGTATTCCCAAATTTCCAAAATATCAGAAGCTTTCACTTCATAATTCGGGTAAAAGCTGTTGTCCGATTCTAAAACCAAAGCATTCTTTTTGTTTTTATTAAGACGTTTATATACCATTCCTTCAGTCTTAGTAATCAAAATATAAGTTTTGCCATCCATCACTTCTCCCAGTTTTTCCACATAACGGCCAATAATAATAGAACCATCTTCGTGTGGAGGCATCGAATCGCCTTCAACGGGAAATCCGCGGTGTTTTCCCGGGCCTAAAAACGGAAGTGTAATTTGCTGTAAACTTTCGATATATTCCGGATCAGCATATCCGTTTAGATAACCTGCTTTTGCTTTTTGAGATACAATTTCAATAAAGTTTTCTCCAAAACTATCCACCTGAATAGGTAAAATAAGTCGGTTACCTTCGAGTTTTATCAAATTTTGCACATCAATTTTACGTATATCGACCGATAATATCAAATCGATACTCATATGAAAATATAATGCAATCTTCTTTAAAATGTCATACGGCGCTTCCGAAGTTCCGTCTTCGTATTTCACATATCTGCCTCTGGTAATGCTAAGGTTTTCAGCTAATTTCTCCTGCGATATTTTATGCTTAACCCTTAATGCTCTGATGTTGTCTGAAAATAAGGACATAATTGATTTTGTTATAATTTGGAACAGCAAATATATAAAAAAATGTTATTACCTGTGCTAATTTTGTTCCATACAAAAACAAAAAGAAAATGGCACGGGCAATTGTACATATGGATCTGGATACCTTTTTTGTATCCTGCGAACGACTCACCAATTCTGAACTTAACGGAATTCCGCTTATTGTAGGCGGTGGTGAACGTGGTGTTGTCGCTTCTTGCTCGTATGAAGCCCGCAAATTTGGAGTACGTTCTGCAATGCCTATTGCAATGGCAATGAAGCTTTGCCCCGATGCAAAAATTATCAAAGGCGATATGGAATTATATTCGAAAATGTCTCATGATGTTACCGAAATTCTCCAGGAAAAAGCACCTGTTTTAGAAAAAGCAAGTGTCGATGAATTTTATCTTGATATTACCGGAATGGACCGTTTTCACGGAAGTTATAAATGGACCGATGAATTGGCTCAAAAGGTAATTAAGGAAACCGGATTACCAATTAGTTTTTCATTATCGATCAATAAAACCGTTTCTAAAATTGCTACGGGCGAAGGCAAACCAGTAGGAAACCTTGAAATTCCGGAACATAAAGTGCAGACTTTTTTAAATCCGCTTTCGATTCAGAAAATACCAATGGTGGGAACTGTAACTTTCCAATTGTTGTCCCGAATTGGTGTTCGCAAAATTCAGACTTTAGCCGAAATGCCTGCTGAGATTTTACAGCAAATGATTGGCAAAAATGGCCTGGATATTTGGAAAAAAGCCAACGGAATCGATCATACACCCGTTGAACCGTATAGCGAAAGAAAATCTGTTTCAACAGAACATACTTTTTCTCAAGATACGATTGATATTGCAAAACTGAAAAGAGTGCTTTTGGGAATGGTCGAAAAACTGGCTTTTCAATTGCGTTCTGAACAATGGCTGACTTCTACTGTTACAGTTAAAATTCGTTACGCCAATTTTGATACCGAAACCAAACAATGTCGTGTTGCCTATACTTCTGCCGATCATATTTTGACTAAAAATGTAATGGAACTTTTTGAAAAAGTTTATCAGCGTCGTATGCGTCTTCGTTTAATTGGCGTTCGCTTTAGCGGATTGGTTCGCGGAACGTATCAAATTGATCTTTTTGAAGATACTCAGGAAATGTTAGCGCTTTATGAAGCTATGGATAAAATGAAAAGCCGTTACGGTTTTGATGCTGTAATGCGTTGTGCCGGAGCCCACTTTAAGCCCAATACTAAAGACGAAATTTTAAAACGTATTAAATAAATCATGTATCTTAATTGTCATTCCTTTCATTCTCTGCGTTATGGCACGATTCCTCTTGATAAACTTATCGAGCAGGCTGTTTTGCATGATGTAAAAACAATGGCATTAACAGATATTAATACCGTTACAGGAATTTATGATTTTATAAGAGCATGCGAGAAAAACGAAATCAAGCCTTTGGTTGGAATGGAGTTTCGTTGTAATCATCAATTCCGATATATTGGTTTAGCAAAGAATGCTGAAGGACTTGCCGAAATGAATCGCTTTTTAACGGATCATAATTTCAGCGGAGAAGTTCTGCCTTTGCGCGCTCCAAAATTTGAATCGGCTTTTGTCATTTATACTTTAGAAAATGCTCCCGAAACACTTTATGAAAATGAATTTATCGGAGTTCGTCCTGAAGAAGTTACAAGTCTTTTGACATCAAAACATAAAAATAAAATTGCCCAAATGGTCATTTTACAGCCCGTGACTTTTGGCAGTAAAAAAGAATATAATCTGCATAAAGTGCTTCGTGCCATTGATACCAATATTATTCTGTCTAAACTTACCGAATCAGATCATTGCAAAACTTCAGATTTTATAAAACCATTAGAAGCTCTTTTGCCTTTCTATGAAAAATATCCTGAAATCATTTCGAACACGCAACGCATCATTGACAATTGTAATTTTCAATATGAATTTGGTGTTCCTCAAAACAAAAAATTCTTTAAAACAAGTCGTGAAGAAGATATAGAAATGCTGACATACTTAGCTATGGAAGGTTTTGAACGTCGTTATGGAAAAGAGAATATAACAGCAAAAGCACGTGTTGAAAAAGAATTAAAAGTTATTGACGAATTAAAATTCAGCGCTTATTTTTTAATTACGTGGGATATTATTCAATACAGCAACAGCAAAGGCTTTATGCACATTGGACGCGGAAGCGGCGCTAACAGCATTATTGCTTATTGTCTCGGGATTACCGATATCTGCCCTATAGAACTTGATTTGTATTTTGAACGTTTTTTAAACCTTAACCGCAAAACGCCCCCCGATTTTGACATTGACTGGAGCTGGCAGGAACGCAATGTAATTTTAGAATATATATTCGAAAAATACGGCAGAGATCATGTTGCTTTCTGCGGTACTAATGTCGAATTTAAATACCGATCAATTTTTAGGGAAGTAGGAAAAGTGTTTGGTCTTCCGAAAGAAGAGTTAGATATATTGGCAAAAAATCCGGAAGAACTTCATCCCACAAATAAAATTGTGCGGCTGGTTCAGGAATATGGGGCTATGATGGGAAAATACCCAAACCAGCGCAGTATGCATGCCTGCGGAATCATTATTTCTGAAGAACCTATAACCAATTATACACCGCTGGAAATACCTCCAAAAGGATTTCCAATCGTACTTTTTGATATGCATATTGCCGAAGAAATTGGTTTTGACAAATTTGATATTTTAAGTCAGAGAGGTATTGGCCACATTGACGACAGCGTAAAACTAATTGAAAAAAACCGAGGTATAAAAGTTGACATTCGAAATACTTCGATTTCTAAAGATGAAGCGGTTTGCAATTCTTATTTGGCAAAAGGAGATACAATTGGCTGTTTTTATATCGAAAGTCCAGCCATGCGCGGATTATTACGCCGATTGAACTGTGACAATTATAAAATTCTCGTTGCCGCTTCGTCTATCATTCGTCCCGGAGTGGCGCAATCCGGAATGATGAAAGAATATATTTTTCGCCATAACAATCCAAATCAGTTTGAATATTTTCATGAAGTTTTTAGAGAACATCTTGGTGAAACCTACGGCATTATGGTGTATCAGGAAGATGTGATTAAAATCGCCCAGCATTACGGCGGGCTTCCTGCTCCCGATGGCGATATTCTGCGCCGTGCCATGTCAGGAAAAGGAAGATCGCTGGAAGCTTTACAAAAAGTAAAAGACAACTTCTTTGCTAGCTGCGCGCAAAAAGGGCACCCAGAAGCTTTGAGTCAGGAAATTTACCGTCAGATTGAATCTTTTGCGGGCTATTCTTTCTGCAAAGCACACTCGGCTTCTTATGCTGTTGAGAGTTATCAAAGTTTGTATTTGAAGGTCAATTATCCTGTCGAATTTATGACCGCGGTAATCAACAATCAGGGCGGATTTTACAGAACCGAGGTTTATGTACATGAAGCGCGCATGTCGGGCGGCATTGTTCATAATCCGTGCGTGAATAAAAGCGAATATCAAACGACTTTATACGGAACCGATATTTATTTAGGTTTTATGCATTTGCAGAGTTTAGAATCTAAAATTGCGTATTTAATCGAATCAGAAAGAACCAAAAATGGTGATTATCTTTCTTTAGAAGATTTCATCAACCGCATTCCAATTGGAATTGAAGGTGTGAAAATATTGATTTTTATTGGCGCTTTTCGCTTTACAGGAAAAACAAAAAATCAGCTTTTGATTAGCGCGAGTTTGTTATTGAACAATTTTAAACCTGAAAACAGAAATTTGAAATTACTTCAGGAACCTGCCAGAGAGTTTAAGCTTCCTGTTTTGGAACGATCCGTTTTTGAAGATGCTTTTGATGAAATCGAATTGTTGAGTTTTCCCATTTCATGTACGGTTTTTGATCTTTTACAAACCAAACACAGAGGTGATATTATGGCGAAAGATTTAGTAAAATATCATAAAAAACAAGTTAGAATGCTGGCGTATTTAATTTCCAGAAAACATGTACCAACCAAAAAAGGAGCCATGTATTTTGGAACCTGGATTGACCATGAAGGTACTTATTTTGATACAGCACATTTTCCGGATAGTCTGGCGCGACATCCTTTTCAGGGCGGAGGCTGTTACCTTTTGTTAGGAAATGTAGAAGTCGATTATCACTTTCCTACCATTACGATTCTTAAAATGGCCAAGATGCCCTTTATCCCGGATCCGCGCTACATGGACGCTAAAGATCAATATCGAACACAAAGTCAGATTAAAGAAGATATCAGCATGACGAATAGAAAGCCATATCCTTCGGCACATGAGATTAATATGCCGAGACATAGAATGAAGTTTAATTCTTAATAATGAAAATTGCTCACAAAGTCGCAGAGTCGCAAAGTCTTATTTTAAAGACTTAAAACAAGGAAAACTTTGCGCTTTTGCGTCTTTGCGAGATTAAAAACATAAACAACAGAAATAGAACATTTTACGTTATATACAAATGAAGAAGCAAGAATATGCCATAGTCGATATCGAAACCACAGGCGGAAATGCCAGCGGGAGTCGTATTACAGAAATTGCCATTATTATTCATGACGGTACAAATGTATTGGATCGTTACGAAACACTTGTGAATCCGCAGCAGGACATACCTCCTTCTATTTTCGGATTAACAGGCATCAATAACGAAATGGTGGCCAATGCTCCCATCTTTGATGATATTTCAGAAAAAGTACTGGAAATGCTGACCGATCGTATTTTCGTGGCGCACAATGTTAACTTCGACTATTCATTTGTTCATCATCAATTGGAACAGGCAGGCTTTAAATGGTCGGCAAAAAAACTGTGCACCGTTCGCGCTGCCAGAAAAATCAAACCCGGATTAGGTTCGTACAGTTTAGGAAATCTTTGTAATTCTTTAAATATTTCTTTAGAAAACAGGCACCGGGCAGGCGGAGATGCAGATGCTACTGCTCTGTTATTTTCTCTTTTATTAGAATGGGACGATGCCGGAGAAATCGATAAAATGATCAAAAAAAACGCTCAGGATCAACGTTTACCACCAAATCTTCCGCCTGAAGATTTTAATGAACTGCCTGAAAAACCAGGTATCTATTATTTTTATAATCAGGCCAAAAAAGTCATTTATGTTGGAAAAGCTGTCAATCTAAAAAAACGGGTTACATCGCATTTCACCGGCAATAATATAAAGCCGCAAAGACAACATTTCCTTCGAGATATTCACGGAATTTCTTTTGAAGTATGTGCAACCGAATTAATGGCGCTTCTTTTAGAATGTACCGAAATCAAAAAACTCTGGCCAACTTACAACAGGGCTTTAAAACGTTTTGAGGCTAAATTTGGTATTTATCAATATGAAGCCAGAAACGGTTATAAATATCTGGCAATAGGAAAAATGAGTAAGTTTCAAATCTGCATTCATGAATGTAACAGTCTGTACACCGGCATTAATTTACTGCGAAGTCTGGCTGAGCAGTTTGAAATCGATCATCGTTTTTGTAAATATTCAAGACCTGAAGAAGGCGATTTTTTTTATACTCCTGAAATAAAAGAACTGCCTGATCCTCTTCTTCACAATGAACAAATAGATAATGCAATTGATTATTTATTGAACAACAGACCCAGTTTTGCCATTATAGACAAAGGAAGATCTACTGATGAACGAAGCTGTATCTGGATCGAAAATGGTCATTTTCATGGAATGGGCTATATCCCGAGAGATGTGGCAATTCAGGATCCTGACGATGTAAAAAGTTATGTTACACCTTATAAAAGCAATCAGTATATTGAGCAGTTAATTTTTGCTTACGCCGAAAAACATCCGGGTAAAGTGTTCTTTAACAAACACTTTTTAAAATAAAACTCTGAAAAGCTGTAAATTTAAGATTAGAACTAATTGAAAATCTACTATGAAAATAGCCACTTATAACGTAAACGGAGTCAATGGAAGATTAAATGTTTTATTACGCTGGCTGGAAGAAGCGGCTCCGGATATTGTCTGTTTACAGGAATTAAAAGCGCCACAGGATAATTTCCCCATTAAAGCAATTAATGATGCTGGTTACAACGCCATCTGGCACGGACAGAAGCAATGGAACGGCGTTGCAATTCTTGCCCGAAATATGGAGATTGAAGAAATAACACGTGCACTTCCTGGCGATGAAGAAGATCTACAGAGTCGCTATATAGAAGCTTTGATTAACGGAATCGTAATTGCTTGTCTTTATCTCCCAAACGGAAATCCGGCTCCCGGACCAAAATTTGATTATAAATTAAAATGGTTTGACCGTCTGGCTCATCGTGCCGAAACCTTACTGAACTTAAAGGTTCCTGTAATTCTAATTGGTGATTACAATGTGATGCCAACAGAACTTGATGTTTATAAACCAGAAAAATGGGCTGACGATGCGCTTTTCAGGCCAGAAGTTCGAGAAGCTTTTGCTGCTTTGGTTTCACAGGGATGGACAGATGCAATTCGCATCTTATATCCTGACCAGAAAATTTACACCTTTTGGGATTATTTCAGAAATGCCTATCAGCGTGATGCCGGTCTGCGAATTGATCACTTTTTACTGAGCCCGCAAATGGCAAAAATATTGCGTTCAGGAGGCGTTGACCGACATGTACGAGGCTGGGAAAAAACCAGCGATCATGCTCCTGTCTGGATTGAAATTGAGAAAAAAATAATGGAAAATGACACTATTTAACGACACCGAATTGTTTACAACAGGTTTGGGAGGAAAAAAAATATTTGACATCCCGGATTCTGAATTGATTTTAATCGACGATTTTTTCACCAAAGAAGAATCGGACCTTTTTTACGAAAGAATACTTCGTAAAACAAAATGGAGAGAACACGAAATGGAAATTTACGATAAAACGTATACCGTTCCCCGCATGATTGCCTGGTACGAAGACAAAGACAATGTTGGCGCAGACCCAAAAGGGCCTGACTGGACGTATGAATTATTAAAAATAAGAGGCCGGGTTGAAAGAGAAACACAACTGGATTTTAATACTGTTCTACTTAATTTGTATCGGGACGGAAATGATGGTGTTGGATGGCACAGCGACAAAGAACACAATACAGGACCGGATCCTATCATCGCTTCGGTTACTTTTGGTGAGACGAGAATGTTTAAACTTCGGCATAAATTCAGGAAAGATATTCCGCCAATTGAGATTCCGCTGCATCACGGTTCATTTTTGTTGATGGCTGGAACGACGAATAGTTTTTGGCAGCATCAGGTTCCAAAAACAGCCCGAAAAGTTTTGCCAAGGATCAATCTTACCTTTAGAAGAACCAATCGAAATCTTTGATTTTTATCGAATTAAACACTCAAAAAACGCTTTTTTTATTAAAAAAAAGATAAGATATTACTTCTTTAAAAAGTTAAAACATGCACGTTATGAAGCTTTTATTAGGCAGACCCTATCTTTTTTACTACTTTTGCAACCCTTTTTTAAATATATACCGTAATGGCTTATTCTAACAATGATTTAGCGCGTTTTTTAGATGCGCAGAACAAACTTTATCTTACCGCTCTTTCTGAAATCAGCAAGGGGAAAAAGGAAACACACTGGATGTGGTTTATTTTTCCGCAAATAAAAGGTCTGGGCAAAAGCGATACAGCAAATCTTTATGCCATTAATGATTTAAATGAAGCTTCAGAATATTTGGAACATCCAATTTTAGGAAAACATTTAATTGAGATTTCACAGCTTTTACTAACTTTTAAAAGAAAATCTGCCGATGGGATTTTTGGAGATTTAGATGCCCGAAAATTACGTTCCTGTATGACTTTATTTTCATTGATCGAAAATGCAAATCCAATATTTCAGGAAGTACTGGAAGCTTTCTTTTCCGGAGAAACTGATCCGCTTACTTTGTCTATTATTAATTCAACTATAAAATCTGTTGATGAGCCGGTTGTACTATAACCAAAGCCTACAACGATTATTTACATTAAAAAGACACTAATTATAGTGTCTTTTTTTTGTTTTTAGCCATAAAGCATTCATTGCATTTTTCAAACAGATTTAAAATAATCGAATCAGATTACATACTTTTACTCTGATGCTAGCTTATGAATCTCTTTGATAAATAATTCATTTTAAAAATAATTAGCCCTAACTTGCATATTATCAACCTCACATCTAACCAAATCATGACTGAAAAAATCAAAACACTGCAGATTATCCATCTCGCCATTTGTGCCGGAACCATTCTTGCCTATTTTTTATTGGGCGAGATTTCAGTTGAAAAACTATCGATTCCAACTATCGATTCTTCTTCAGTTGTCTATGTTGCTATTCCTGTTCTGGCCTTTGTATTAAGCGGTATATTGTTTAAAACGCAATTGAAACAGATTGATCCAAAATTAAAACTCGAAGACAAACTTCCTATTTATCAGGCAGCTTCAATCATGCGCTGGGCTATTCTGGAAGGTGCTGCATTTTTGATATTATTTCTAAAACCTGAATTTATATTATTCGGAATACTGATTATAATTTATCTGGTTTTCTTAAGACCAACAGAGGACAGGATTACGAATGATTTGTCCGGTTATTGATTTTTTTATTGGAGAATCGTCAATTTATGTTAGAACTCAGATAAAGATTTAATTAAAAAAGCGTCTTGTAAATTACAAGACGCTTTCAATTTTTATAAATAATATTCTTCAGCTTGAAATCTGAAACAATTTTTATTCTTCTTTTGGTTTTGTAAAGTAGTAAACCGGAATTCCTGTCAGCATAATTAAGACGCCCCATCCACAGGTTGAAAATTTTGTAATTAACAGCGAAACGCAGATTGCAGCTGCAACAATAATATATAACATTGGCAGGAATGGATATCCAAATGCTTTGTAAGGTCTTTCTATATCCGGCATTTTTCTGCGTAAAATGAAAATCCCCCAAATGGTCAGTATGTAGAAAATCAATACAATGATGATTACAAAATCAAGCAAATCACCATATTTTCCTGTCAGACATAAAGCCGAAGCCCAAATACACTGTGCCCAGAGTGCCCAGGCAGGAACGCTGAAATTATTTAAAACAGCGGCTTTTTTAAAGAATAAACCGTCTTTTGCCATTGTATAATAAACTCTGGCTCCCGCCATAATTAATCCATTATTGCAGGCAAAAGTCGAAATCATAATCATAATGGCAATGATCAAAGCGCCAATATTTCCAAAAATATAATCGGAAGCTACAACGGCTACACGATCAAATTTTGCTGTTGCAATTTCATCAAACGGAATGACTGCCAAATACATGATGTTTGTCAAAACATAAATAATGGTTACAATAAAAGTTCCCAGAAATAAACTGAAACCAACGTTTCGCTGCGGGTTTCTAATTTCTCCTGCAATAAAAGTAACGCCATTCCAGGCATCACTTGAAAATAGCGAGCCAACCATTGCAGCTGAAATTCCCGAAATCAAAGCTGTTCCGCTAATTGGAAGCCATGAACCGGTGTCTTTATCAAAGGTACGTGTACTCCATCCATCGGCCCAGTTAGCATCCCAAACAGAAGCTTTTGCTGCCAGTGTTAATCCAAATACGATTAACCCGAGTAGAGATAAAATTTTGATAATAGTTAAAACGGTTTGCAGAATTTTTCCGTTTTTCACACCCCGGCTGTTGATAAAAGTCAGTAATACAATTGTAAAAATTGAAACAAGCTGTGCAGCATTGAGTTTAAAGGAACCCAGCTCGTACAGGATATTTTCGTCGCTTAAAGGCTCATAAAGGTAAGCAGCGAATTTTGAAAAAGCCACTCCAACCGCCGCAATCGTTCCGGTTTGAATTACAGCAAAAAAACTCCAGCCGTACAAAAAGGCAATTAATTTATTATAGGCTTCTTTAAGATAAACATACTGCCCTCCTGCTTTTGGAAACATCGCACTTAATTCGCCATAACTCACAGCAGCGATAACGGTAATTAATCCGGAGATAAGCCAGATAAGTGTCAGCCAGCCTGCAGAGCCTACTTGTCTGGCGATATCGGCACTTACAATAAATATTCCGGATCCTATCATAGACCCCACAACAAGCATGGTTCCGTCTAAGAGCCCGAGTTCTCTTTTAAAATGTTCTTGGTTATTTTCTTGCATTTTATTGGTTTTAGGTTGGTTAAAGATATACTTTTTTTAGAAAATTCAATCCTGAAAATTCCAAATTCCAATTCCTAAAAACGTATCTCACTGGACTGATTTCAACTATATCTTTTGTTTTGTTAAAAGGCAGCAGGTCCTAGTTCTGTAAAAGAAGACACATGGAAAGACGGAACTTATGTAAGTCCTCAAGACAGGAATAGTTTTAAAAAACGATAACAAATACCTGTCTTACTCCACAAAATAATTACTTTAGCTTTAAAGCAATTACCTTAAATCTTTTAAGTTATCGTTTTAACTCATGAATAAACAAGAATTATTAATAAACAAAACAGCCCAGGATAAAATAGATTTTAAACTGGGTTTACAATCTTTATTAGAAGATGCTGATTATAATTTTGAAAACCTATTTACAACTTTAAGATATTATATCATTAACGCTATTCCAAATAAAACCGATTACAGTTCGGAAGCGTATCAAAGAGCTTTAAATACTATTCCACTAAAACCAACTTATACTCCAATTGTAATTTTAAAAACATATCCAACAAAAATAGCGTTTCAAAAGCTGGCAAATTTACCCGCAGACGAAAACAAAAAAACAATTACGTCATTACTCTGGATTTTTAAAATAACAGATACAGAGAGAAGAAATACTGAATGCAAAAATGGCTGTGGTCATTTCTGGCATGAATTAGATGAATTAGAGTAATTACACCTATGCAAACTAAGATTTAGTTCATAAAATCTTATTCCAGAATACGATTTATTTGAGAGAAAGACCTTTGATAGTAAGGTTCTTTTGTAGAAGAAATTATAACACCGCCGTGTGTTGAAGAGTGAACAAACTTAATTTCACCCTCTGCATTTTCAACCACCATGCCTACGTGATTAATATGGCGTCTTCCATTTGTTTTAAAGAAAATTAAATCTCCTTTTTGAGCTTCTGCAGAAGCAATTTTTGTTCCTACACGAGACTGTTCAATTGAACTTCTTGGCAGTTTTATATCGAAATTTCCAAAAGTACAAAACATTAAACCGGAACAGTCAAATCCTGCTTTTGTAGTACCGCCCGATCGATAACGTGTTCCTATGTTTTCTGTGGCACTTACAATTAACTTATCGATTAAATCTGAATTGCTGTTAAGACGTACTAAACTTGAATCTGTTTTTACAGTGGTGTTATCGGCAATCTGTATATTTTCTTCTTTTAAAGGCTGGATTCCTGCCGGATCCTGAACAGGATTTTGAGTTGCAGCAGCGTCTGCTTTTTCTTTAGATGTTTTTATTTTTAAAACGTATCCAACCGGAAGTTTTCCTTTTATAAATGGATTTTGTTTTTCAAGTTCTGCTACTGTTATTCCGTATTTTTTGGCAATGGCATATTTTGTTTCTTTTGGCTGTACTTCTATAATAACCTCAACATCTGTTGAAGGTATTTCTGAATTTACTATTTCCGTTTCCTTAGTAGTATTTTCTGTCAATGAAGATGTTTTTGAAGGAATTGCAATTTGCTGTCCTATTTTTAGTCCTTCTGTTTCTAATGAAGGATTGGCTTTCTTAAGTTCATCAACAGAAACATTGTATTTTTTTGAAATCCCCCAAAGGGTTTCTTTAGCTAAAACTTCGTGTGAACCGGAAGAGGCCGCTGCAATAGTTTCTGCGGGCTTAGGACTTGACTTTACGTTTTTGTTTGGTATTAATAAAACCGAATTTAGTTTTAATACTTTTGGTGCATTAGGATTTGCTTCCTGAATATCTTTAGCTTTTACACCATATTTTTTAGCAATTACAGTAAGGTTTTCTCCTTTTGATATTTTATGTTTGGTATATTTTTCCTGAGAAAAGACACCTACACTAAAAAAAAACACTACTACAATTAATCTAAAAACCATACCTATTAAAGTTTTGTTACTACTTTTTTAAGTTTAAACAACAATTTGAACTCGATTTCTGCAAATATATTGCCTAAAAGGCGAATTTAACTTTTTTATGCAAAAAATTTGCATTTTTTAACAATTATTTTACCTCAAATTAATGGGTTTAAAATCAAAAATCCGTAACTTATACTATTCCTGACAGTTATAAAATCTTCTTTTAATAATTATTTCATAACATGTTTTTTGTGCTTAAACAAAGACACAGTAAGGTATTTCTGTATTTAATAAAACATAAAAAAATACGTACCTGCTAAAAAAAACAATAAATGAATCTGCTTTAAAAAAAAAGCCCTGTTTTTACAGGGCGTTCATAAATATAATTCAATCTTATTTTATTAAGCTTTTCCAGCTGCAATTAAGTTTAATGCAGAACCTGCCACAAACCATCCAATCTGTCCTTCATTGTACGTATGATTAGCCAGAATGATATCTTTTGTACCGCTTGCATGAACAAATTCCAGCGTTAAAGGTTTACCCGGAGCAAACTCGGTTAAATCTAAGAAGTTAATAGTATCATCTTCCTGAATTTTGTCGTAATCTGCTTCGTTTGCAAATGTTAATCCTAAGAGACCTTGTTTTTTAAGGTTTGTTTCATGTATACGGGCAAAAGATTTTACCAATACTGCCTTAACTCCTAAGAAACGAGGTTCCATTGCAGCGTGCTCACGAGAAGAACCTTCTCCGTAGTTATGATCTCCCACTACAATAGACGGAACTCCAGCAGCTTTGTAATCGCGCGCAACAGCAGGAACAGCATCATATTGTCCGGTTAATTGATTTTTAACAGAGTTTGTTTTCTGATTATATGCATTTACAGCTCCAATCAGCATATTGTTAGAAATGTTATCTAAGTGACCACGGAAACGCAGCCATGGTCCAGCCATAGAAATATGATCTGTAGTACATTTCCCAAATGCCTTGATCAGCAATTTAGCACCTATGATATTTTGTCCATCCCAAGGATCGAACGGCGCCAATAACTGCAGACGATCTGATTCCGGATTAACCACAACCTGAACCCCTGAACCATCTTCTGCCGGAGCCTGAAATCCCGGATCTTCAGCATAAAAACCTTTGGCTGGAAGTTCATCTCCGGTTGGTTCATCCAGCATTACTTCTTCTCCATCTTCGTTGATTAATTTATCCGTTAACGGGTTAAATCCTAAATCACCTGCAATAGCTAAAGCTGTCACCAGTTCCGGAGAACCTACGAATGCCAAGGTATTTGGATTACCGTCTGCACGTTTGGAGAAGTTACGATTGAAAGAATGCACAATAGTGTTTCTTTCTTCTTTTTCAGCCCCTTCTCTATCCCACATACCAATACATGGTCCGCAGGCATTAGCAAATACTGTTGCGTTGATTTTATTAAATGTATCAATGAATCCGTCTCTTTCGATTGTAGAACGCACAACTTCAGATCCCGGAGTAATAGTGAATTTTGCTTTTGTTTTTAAATTTTTCGCAGCAACCTGCTTAGCTAAAGAAGCGGCACGTGAAATATCTTCGTATGAAGAGTTTGTACAAGAACCTATCAAACCTACCTGAACTTGTAATGGCCAGTTATTTTTAATGGCTTCTTCTTTCATTTTAGAAATTGGAGTCGCTAAATCCGGAGTAAACGGACCGTTTAAATGCGGTTCTAATTCAGAAAGATTGATTTCGATAACCTGATCAAAATACTGCTCAGGATCAGCATATACCTCTGGATCTCCGGTTAAGTAAGAAGCTATTTTATCTGCTGCATCTGCAACATCAGCTCTGTTTGTAGAACGAAGGTAACGGCTCATTGAATCATCGTAACCAAAAGTCGATGTTGTCGCTCCGATTTCGGCTCCCATGTTACAAATAGTTCCTTTACCTGTACAAGACATTGAGGTTGCTCCTTCTCCAAAATATTCAACTATAGCACCTGTTCCTCCTTTTACAGTAAGAATACCGGCAACTTTAAGAATAACATCTTTTGGAGCTGTCCATCCTGATAATTTACCAGTTAGTTTTACTCCGATTAATTTTGGAAATTTAAGCTCCCATGCCATTCCTGACATAACATCTACAGCATCTGCCCCGCCAACACCAATTGCGACCATTCCTAAACCTCCTGCGTTTACAGTATGAGAATCGGTACCAATCATCATACCGCCAGGGAAAGCATAATTTTCAAGTACTACCTGGTGAATAATTCCTGCTCCCGGTTTCCAGAAACCAATTCCGTATTTATTAGAAACAGACGACAAGAAATCGAATACTTCATTACTTTGTGTTTTTGCCCTTGCCAAATCGGTTACAGCATCTATTTTTGCCTGAATAAGGTGATCGCAGTGAACTGTTGTAGGAACCGCAACTTTTGATTTACCGGCATGCATAAACTGCAGTAATGCCATTTGTGCGGTTGCATCCTGACAAGCAACACGATCCGGCGCAAAATCAACATAATCAACTCCTCTGCCAAACGCCTTTGACGGATTTCCATCCCAGAGGTGATTGTACAAAATTTTCTCTGTTAAAGTAAGTGGACGACCGACGATCTCACGCGCTTTATCAACGCGGCCCGGCATGTTTTCGTACACCTTTTTAATCATTTCAATATCAAAAGCCATAGATTTATTGTTTTTATTATTCTTTTTTGAACACGACAAGTTACAAAAAATAGCGCAATTATTATTAAAAAAGCCCGAGTTTTATCGACTCGGGCTTTTGAATTATGATTAAATAATCTTCGATTACATAACTAATTGCTTGTTAGATGGCGCAAACTTAGTTAAGTTGATACCGTCTACCGCAGCTGTATATTCATCCATAGTAGGAGTTCTTCCTAAAATTGTAGAAAGAACAACAACCGGCGTAGATGAAAGTAATGATTCTCCTTTTTTACCTTCAGAATCTTCTACTACTCTTCCCTGGAAAAGACGAGTAGAAGTTGCCATTACTGTATCTCCTTTAGCCGCTTTTTCCTGGTTACCCATACATAGGTTACATCCCGGACGTTCTAAGTATAACATGTTTTCGTATTCTGTACGAGCTGCACCTTTAGGAGCATTATCGTCGAATTCAAAACCTGAATATCTTTGCAGAACTTCCCAATCACCTTCGGCTTTAAGCTCATCTACAATATTATAAGTAGGAGGCGCTACTACAAGCGGTGCATTAAATTCTACTTTACCTTTTTGTGCTTCAACATTTTTCAACATTTGAGCAAGGATTTTCATATCACCTTTATGAACCATACAAGACCCGATAAATCCAAGATCTACTTTTTTCTCTCCTCCGTAGAAAGATAATGGTCTGATAGTATCGTGAGTATAACGTTTAGAAACATCTTTATTATTAACATCCGGGTCAGCGATCATTGGCTCTGCAATTTGATCCAAATCAACTACCACTTCAGCATAATATTTAGCGTTTGCATCCGGAGTAAGAGCAGGTTTTTCTGCTGATTTAATCTCTGCGATTCTCTTATCTGCTTTATTGATCAATCCCTGAAGAACTTGTTTTTCATTATCCATTCCTTTGTCGATCATGATCTGAATTCTTCCTTTTGCAATTTCTAAAGATTCGATTAAAGTATCGTCTTCAGAAATACAGATAGAAGCTTTTGCTTTCATTTCGGCAGTCCAGTCTGTAAATGTAAAGGCCTGGTCAGCAGTAAGTGTTCCAATGTGAACCTCGATAATTCTTCCCTGGAATACGTTCTCACCGTTGAATTGCTTAAGCATCTGAGCTTGGGTAGCGTGAACCACATCACGGAAATCCATATACCCTTTCATATCTCCTTTGAAAGTAACTTTTACAGATTCAGGAATTGGCATTGAAGCTTCACCAGTAGCAAGTGCAAGAGCAACAGTCCCGGAGTCAGCACCAAAAGCAACACCTTTAGACATTCTGGTATGAGAGTCACCACCAATAATGATAGCCCACTCATCGATAGTAATATCGTTAAGTACTTTGTGGATAACGTCGGTCATTGAGTGGTAAACACCTTTAGGATCACGAGCTGTGATAAGACCAAAGTTGTTCATGAACTTCATTAATTTTGGAATATTTGCCTGCGCTTTTTTATCCCAAACTGAAGCAGTGTGACAACCAGACTGGTAAGCACCGTCAACAATTGGTGAAATAACTGTCGCAGCCATAGATTCTAATTCCTGAGCCGTCATAAGTCCTGTAGTATCCTGAGAACCTACAATGTTTACTTCTACACGTACGTCAGAACCTGCATGTAAAACTTTACCCGGAGCAATACCAACCGCATTTCTGTTGAAGATTTTTTCAACTGCCGTAAGACCTTGTCCTTCATTAGAAATTTCTTTAGACGGAGCAAATACAGCCGGAGCTTCGATATCTAAAACTTTAGCAGCAAAAGTCTGAAGTTTTTTACCAAATACAATTGCATATGATCCTCCAGCTCTGATAAATTCTTTTTTCTGCGGCGTAAATGATCTTGAAATATCAATTAATTCCTGATCGCCGTTATACAGTTTTTTAGTTTGTGTGTTTATTGTTAAAACAGTTCCTGTAGCAATAGAATATGCTTCTTCAAGAATTGGTTCATTATTTTCGTTAAGAACCGGTTTTCCATCTGCATCCAGTTTTTTAACCCAGTTTTTAAGGTCAATTCCAATACCACCTGTAACATCTACAGTAGTAAGGAAAATTGGCGAAATACCATTTGTTCCTCCAACAATTGGAGCAATATTTACGAACGGAACATACGGGCTTGCTTGTTTTCCTGTCCAAAGTGCCACGTTATTTACACCTGACATTCTCGAAGAACCAACTCCCATTGTTCCTTTTTCTGCAATAAGCATTACACTTGCATCCGGATGTTTTGCCTGAAGCGCCTGAATTTCTTCCTGTGCTTGCGGCGTAATCATACATTTACCGTGAAGCTCACGATCTGAACGTGAGTGAGCCTGATTTCCAGGAGAAAGTAAATCTGTAGAGATATCACCTTCACCTGCTATATAAGTAACAACTTTAATTTCTTCTGCGATTTCCGGCAGTTTAGTAAAGAACTCAGCTTTAGCATAGCTTTCGATAATTTCTTTAGCTATTGCACTACCGTTTTTAAATGCTTCTTTTAAGCGATCTGTATCTGCGTCATAAAGGAAAACTTGTGTTTTAAGAACTTCTGCCGCTTGTTTAGCGATAGATGCATCGTTTCCTAAAGCCAAATCTAACAATACTTCGATTGAAGGTCCGCCTTTCATGTGTGATAATAACTCAAAAGCAAAAGCAGGAGTAATTTCATTTACTACAGACTGACCAAGAATAATCTCTTTTAAAAACTTAGCTTTTTCACCGGCAGCACTAGTTGTTCCCGGTAAAGTGTTGTAAATAAAAAATTTAAGAGAATCTTCTCTATATGGGTTATTTAAATCTTTAATTTGCTCAATAATTTCGCTTAATAATTCAGCTCCATCAATTGGCTTAGGGTGAAGCCCCTGATTTTTTCTTTCTTCAATCTCTTGAATATAATCCTTATAAATGTTCATAATAAAGGCAGATTTATTTTTTTGATGCAAATTTAAACATTAAAGCTGATAATTAAAAAAAATATAATAGAACTCCCCTTTTCAAAAATTATTATTGCTAAAAAACGATTTTCACTGCTTGTTTTTGCCAAAATCTTAATTTCAAATTAAAAAAATGAATTATTGGCATTTTAAAATCTTTTCTTTAACAAAGTCGAAATTTAATGTTAAGCCCGAAGTCAGATTTTACATCTGTTTTCACTAAGAACCTTTCTAAATAACCAATTATAACGTTATAGTTACCCTTTTTTCTTCTGATTTCCTTCTTCAAAACACAGAACACATTTATCCTGTTTTAAGAAATTGTTACTTCTCAAAAAAAGAACATAAAAATGTTACCGATTGAAATATTATTGTAACTTTGCAACTCAAAGTACTTTCTGATAAAACCAAAAATAATTATGAAAAACGAAATACAAGAATATTTCAAAAATCAAACCGGCGTAAACATAAGCCTGATTGTAACCCTAATCAGCATCGCCATCTTAGTTTTTTCTTTAATAGGAAGCAGTCATAGCGGCGAAGGTTTTGAAATTCTCGCAATGATCAACATTGTCATCCTTCTTCCTTACGGCGTTATCCTGTCTTTTAACATCTTACGTAAAAGAGCTAAATACCAGCACTTAATTCCGTTTTTATTCCTGAACTGGTTTATAGGATGCTTCTCAACCAATATTTTTGTCAATGTATTTGAAAATCTGCCAATTTGGGTGTATGTTACAACCTTTCTTTTTTGTTTCTCAAACTTTATTATTTACGGTGATTTTCCAAAGACAAAAAACAGCAGCATCGTATCTTATTTTATAAATGGAGGATCTTTTCTGTTGATTTTATATTACACTGTATTTCTATTACCAATCTGCGGACTTTCAGCAGTAGGTATACTTATATTAGGAATGGGCTTTTATGGTTTGGTGCCCGGAATTGTATCTATCATTCATATTTCAATTCTTTTCAAAACACTTACGAAGCAAAAAAGCAATATATATGCTTTCTGCTCCGGAATAGGAATTGTTTTTGTCGGTCTGATTGTTTTTATCTTGCTGCTAAATACGGAAAGCAGCAGAATAAATAAATTTGGCGCCGCAAAAACATTCGAAGGCCAAAGCACTGATCTTCCTGAATATATTATCATTTCGCAGAATCTAAAACCGAACTTTTTTAATGAAATTCTTCTAAAAAAAGACATTGTTTACATCGCAACTGAGGATTTTTTTGAAATGAGGGGACTTGGCGGCTTGCCAGGCAAACAGCAGTACAACGAAAGAAAAACCCATAATCCCTTCTTAAACATTGCTTATAAGTTTACTGAGACTATTAATTTAAGTACTGATGATAAAATAAATATTCTGAAATCTAATTTCGATAAAAGATTAGAAACCGAAGAACAGTTATGGAGCGGAAAAGATCTCACGACTAAAAACATCAAAGAAGATGTAAAAATCTATCCAAACGACCGCCTTGCTTACACCGAGATTACAATGGACATTGTCTGCGACGAAAAAAGCTGGCGCCAAAACGAAGCTATTTATTCATTTCAGCTTCCTGAAGGTTCTGTTGCTACTTCATTATCCTTATGGGTAAACGGAATAGAAAGAAAAGGAGTTTTAACTACTAAAGAAAAAGCTAAAGCTGCCTATAATCAAATTGTAGGTGTCGAAGCCCGTGATCCGTCATTAATGCAATGGAAAGAAGGTAATCGGGTAACAGTTCGTGTTTTTCCAATTACGAGCGAGTTACCCCGAACTTTTAAATGCGGTTTTACTACTCCTTTGCAAGTCACAAATAATAAAATGACGTATAAAAGTCTGAATATAAAAGGTCCCAATATCAACAATGCTGTAACTATTTCCAGAATTCAGATAGATGGAAATACGTCTTTTAATGCCTCAAAAGATTTTGATCTCGTTAGTAACTATTACATAAACAACAGTAAAGGTCTTGATAAATGGGAGGCTTCTGTTCCTTTAAATAAGCAAACACAAAAAAGTGCCTTCATATGGAAAGGTAAAAGTTATGAAGCAAAGCCAATTATAAAAGAACAAGTGGCATTTGCACCTGATGAAATTATTCTGGATCTTAGCAACAAATGGAAAATTGAAGAAATTGAAGCTCTTTTACAATTACGAGACAAAAAATACTTTGTTGTACTGCATAATGAAAAGCAATTATTGACTAATACTAATTATCAGGAACTTTTTAATCGATTTGAAGAATTGAATTACTCCCTGCTTCCTCTATTTGATCTAAAAGAAAACAGTTTAATCATAACCAAATCAGGAACATTTTCGTGCAATTTTGAAGAATTAGAATCATCTGATTATTTGACAAAAATCAAAACCAAAGCAAAGGATAAGCATTTAAAAGTCATCAATATTTCAGATGAAATTAATCCGTTTTGGCAGACTGTTAAAGAACAAAAATATGTTGACTACATAACTACAGATCTTACGAACTGCGTAACCCTAATTGGCAAAAACAAATTTGTAAAATTCAAAACAAGCGACGACAGCGTAAATCTGGAAACTGCCGGTATTTCGATTCAGGAAAACCAGGCTGGTGATAAAACCGCTCTAAAAGGTTCTAATCATTTGTACAGAATGTTTTGTTTTGGAAAAGTACTAAATGATCAGGTCGAAATACAAAATGACACATTGAAACAAAACAAATATGTCGATCTGGCAAAAGATGCCAATATTGTAACACCTATTTCTTCTTTGATTGTTTTGGAAACCGATGACGATTATAAGAAAAATGGAATTGAAAAGAATGTAAATACCTTAGGAAACGCTTCGATAAATAACGACGGAGCTGTCCCTGAACCGCATGAATGGCTGATGATCGTTTTAGGAATATCACTGATTCTATTGTATTACAAAAAACAAAAGCTCGCCAGTTAATGCAAAAAATATTCTTTAAAAACCATACAGTGTCAGCCGTTATTGCGATAGTATTTCTTTTCGCAATTAACGGCAGGATGCTGTTAACGATCGTAAACACAGATTTTCTGGGAATATTGGCAGGAATAAGTCTCTTTGTTATTGGCGGAAGAAAAACAAATTTCAAGTTAAACTATTTTCTTTTCGCTTTCATTGTGCTTTTGGAATTAATCAGCTTCAGGCTTCATACTAAATCGGTTCATTTTTTATCCCTGATTTTATTCTGCTGTCTTGTGTTTCATTATTTTACCGGAAGATTTTCTTTTATTGCTTTTATCTGTATCATTCTTTTTTCGACATTTTTTAGCGCTCTTTCAAATCATTTAACTTCAGAAATAAAACAAGGACTTTGTTATGGGGTTTATCTAACGTTGAAAAACTTTATCGCTATAGATAAAATCGAAGGTGTTAATTTTTATATCAATAATGCCAAAATAACAATTGACACTGCCTGTATGGGATTATCAATGTTTAAAACCGGATTATTATCAGGAGCAGTCTTAATGACATTAGAAGAAAAAAAGCAAAAACAATTTTATGGAACTTTGCAGATTCTTTTCTTTTGCTTTTTAGTTATACTTTTGAATATCGTTTCAAATTATTTTAGAATTATAACATTAGTTATTTTCAATTGTACAGAAGAGAATACACTGCATCATACTATTGGGTTATTATGTTTTATTTTATACCAGATTGTTCCGATGCTGATTCTTATCAAATTTATAAAACCAAAATTCACACAGCATGAAGCACCGCAAATTAAATCGGGAATCCGTCTTGTAATTGTATCGTTTGTAATTCTACTGACAACAAGTTTCCAGTTTATAAACCAAACTGACGAAAATTTCATTCGTGATCTCAATTCAACATACGATACTACAAAAGGCACTTGGATAAACAATGAGGTTTTTAAAATCGATACCAGAACAAAACTCACTTATATAAAAACGGTATCTCATAATCCTTTGATCTGCTGGACCGGCGACGGGTACAAAATTATTAAATCAAAGAAAATTGTAATTGCTAATCATGATGAAATCTGGTTCAACAAAATGGAAAAAGCCAATTATAAATACAGTTCGTATTGGTGGTATGAATGTGACGGAAAGAAGTATACTTCATTAATCGGGGTTTTACTGCAAAAGTTAATTTACAACAAGCCCATCTTTCTTATTAATGAAACCATTAAATCTATTTAACAAAAAACCCAAACCGGAACTGGTTTGGGTTTCTATATTTTTAAAACAAATTACATCAGCTTTTTAATAATAACTTCTTCTGTTATTCCTTCAGCATCTGCTTTGTAGTTTTTAATAATTCGGTGTCTTAAAATTCCGGTCGCTACAGCCTTTACATCTTCAATATCCGGAGAAAACTTTCCATTAAAAGCGGCATGGGCTTTCGCTGCCAATATTAAATTCTGTGACGCTCTTGGTCCTGCTCCCCAATCCAGATAGTTTTTTACAAAATCATTTGTCAAAGCATTATCCGGACGTGTTTTACTTACCAGAGTAACTGCATATTCTATAACATTATCTGCCACAGGAATTCTTCTGATTAAATGCTGGAAATCTATAATTTCCTGAGCAGTAAAAAGAGGTTTTATTTCTACTTTATTATCAGATGTGGTTTGCTTTACCACCTTTACTTCTTCTTCAAAAGTTGGATATTCTAATTTAATCGCAAACATAAAACGGTCTAACTGTGCTTCCGGCAAAGGATAGGTTCCTTCCTGCTCAATTGGGTTTTGTGTAGCCAGTACAAAATACGGCAAATCTAACTTATAGTTTTGTCCGGCAATTGTTACCGAACGTTCCTGCATGGCCTCTAATAAAGCTGCCTGAGTTTTAGGCGGTGTTCTGTTGATCTCGTCAGCAAGAATAATATTAGAGAAAATAGGTCCTTTAATAAATTTAAAATGTCTGTTTTCATCTAAAATTTCACTTCCTAAAATATCAGAAGGCATTAAATCCGGAGTAAACTGGATTCTTTTAAAATCTAAACCCAATGCCTGAGACAAAGTATTGATCATTAAAGTTTTTGCCAAACCAGGAACACCAATTAAAAGCGCGTGTCCTCCTGAAAATATACAAAGTAAAATTTGATCTATAACGGCATCCTGCCCTACAATAATTTTTGCTATTTCGTTTTTTAATTCGTTGCGTTTCTGAACTAAATTGTGAATTGCTGTAACGTCAGACATTTATGAGTGTATTTAAAATTAAAAAGAGTTAACTTTATGAATTCATAAAACTAACTCTTTTTATTTATTTAATAAAAATTATTTTTTTAACCAGTTGTTAGCAAACGAACAATCTCTGTATTCACCGATAATTTTGATATAAGTATCTTTGATCTTAGTATCAAACCATTTTGCAATAGCGTTGATTTGTTTTTCTTTTAATGCTAATTCTTTAATTTTAGTGTAATCTTTAGCATAATCAGCAGTATGCTCGTCAATTCTGTTGGTAACCGTAATCAACTTGTATGTTTTCTTACCTCTGTCATCTGTATTTAAAAGAGGCTGTGAAATTTCATCATCTTTTAAATTAGAAACCTGTCCATACAATGTAGGGTCCATTTTTGTAAGTTCGAAACGTGTATCCTGAGTATTTGGATTTACTAAAGTACCTCCGTTAGCTCTTGTTTCTTTTTCATCAGATTCATTTCTTGCAGCATCTGCAAAAGAAATTTCTTTGCTTGCAATTTTAGCTCTGATATTGGTAATTCTTTCTTTTGCATCTTTTAAAGCACTTTCAGAAACTGTTGGCGCAATCAAAATATGACGTAATTCAACTTCCTGACCTTTAATTTTATCTACCATAATAATATGGAATCCAAAACTGGTTTCAAACGGAGCTGAAATCTCTCCTTCCTGCAGACTAAACGCAACATCTTTAAATTCTTTTACGAATGGTGTCTTACGGGTCATTTTATAATATCCTCCATTAGGCGAAGACCCTGGATCCTGTGAATATAAAACTGCTTTTGTAGCAAAACTAGAACCGTCTAAAACATCCTGTCTGATAGCATTTAATCTGTCAATTACTTTTTGTTTATCTTCTTTTGAAACTTTTGGTTCAACTACGATCTGTGCTACTTCCATTTCAGCACCAAAAGTCGGAAGTTCTTCTTTAGGTATTTTTTTGAAAAAATTACGAACTTCCTCAGGCGTAATTTCTACTTCTTTTACGATTTTATCTCTCATTTCTGAGGCCAGTTTCTGCTCTTTTAAGATATCGGCAAAATACGTTTTAAATTCTTCTACAGAACTCTTTTTATAGTAAGCTACAACCTTGTTGATATCTCCAACCTGCTGCGTCATATAATTCAGACGTTCTTCCATCATACTTCTAACTTCGGCATCACTTACAATAATACTATCCTGAATAGCCTGGTGTGCATATAATTTGTCTTCTAAAAGTTTTCCAAGCATCTGGCATCTTGTAATATCTTTAATATTCCCCCCCTGACTTGTTATTTCCAGAAATCCTTTGTCGATATCAGAATCAAGTACAATATAATCTCCTACCGTTGCAATAATACCGTCAACTTTAAGCTTTCCGCCCGAAGGAATTTCAGCTGGTTTTTCAGCCACAACATCAGGAATTATCTCTTGTGCTGCTGCAATTGAAGTGAAAAAAAGTGAAAAACAAAACATTATTACAAACTTGTAATCAATTGTTTTTAGCTGTAATTTTTTTAATAACATTTATTCAGAATTTTATTTTAATGTAAAATCGCTTTGGTATTTAATTCAATTTTAAACTTTTAGAAACACTAAAAAGCCTAAATAATAAATCTCGGTTCTTTTAACTAATAACGAACAAAAATAACAATTCAATTACATAATACAACTATCAGCAATAGTATTAACAAAAAATTATGGGACAGAAATAAAATCAAATAAAGTACGGATTTATTTTAAGCCCTTTTACGGCACGGAATCAAACGAAATATTGCTTTGAAGTACAAAATTTTTTAATCATAAAAAAAGTTCTCAACACTACAACGTTTTCGTAAAAAACTATTTTCTTACAAATTAAAACCGAATCAAAAAAAACCTACATTCGTTACGTAATTAATAATTTACAGTATCTAAAAATATCAATATAAATGTTTTTGATGTTTAAAATTAAGAATTACAAAATTTACTATTTAACCTTAACCACATCTATTATGAAAAAACCTATTGCAAAATTATGTTTGCTGGCTGCTGTTACCACATTTCTCTATTCTTGCTCGGAAAACGAAACAAACGAAATTGAAGCAAAAGCAGAAAGCAAAGAATTTCAAATCATTAACGTAACACATCACGATGGAAAACCTTTTAGTACCGGCGATTCTAAATCGTCGCTGACAGGGAAATATGTTGATAATCCGGGAGGAGGTGTTATGATGCAGGCCTTTTACTGGGATGTTCCTGCGGGCGGAAACTGGTGGAACACAGTAAGCAGTAAAGTAACTGCCTGGGGAAATGCTGGAATTGGTTCGATCTGGCTTCCTCCTGCTTCTAAAGCACAAAACGGAGCTTTTTCGATGGGATATGATCCAACAGATTATTTTGATTTTGGAGATTACAATCAGAATGGAAGCGTAGAAACCAGATTTGGTTCTAAAACCGAATTGGTAAACTTAATTACAGCTGCTCATAATGAAAATATTAAAGTTTATGCCGATATCGTTATCAATCATAACAGCGGCGGACAATCTGAAGCTAATCCTTACACCGGAACCAATACCTGGACGAATTTCAGCGGTGTAGCCTCGGGAAAATTTACTCGAAATTACAATGATTTTTACAAAAACAGTTACGGAAACAATGATGAAGGTGCATTTGGAGGCTTTCCTGATTTATGCCATGCAAATCCTCATGTTCAGGACTGGCTGTGGCTGAGAGCTGACGGAGTTGGGAAATATTATAAAAACACGATGAAATTTGACGGATGGAGATTTGATTATGTTAAAGGTTTTGGTCCGTGGGTAGTAAATGCATGGAATGCAAATGTAGGCGGATTTTCTGTTGGAGAATACTGGGATTCAAATGTAAACACTCTTGAATGGTGGGCTAATAATGCCAATAGTTCTGTTTTTGATTTTGCCTGTTATTATAAAATGAACGATGCTTTTGACGGAAATAATCTTGCGCTTTTAAATGATGACATGATGTGGAAACGTAATCCATACAAAGCCGTTACTTTTGTAACCAATCATGATACGGATGAAATCTGGAGCAAACTTCTGGCGTATTCGTATATATTGACTCACGAAGGATATCCAACTATCTTTTACAGGGATTATGAAGAATGGTTAGACAAAAACAAGCTGAATAACCTAATCTGGATTCACAACAATAAAGCAACCGGAACAACTTCTATTTTATATTCTGATAATGACGAATATGTAGCAAGAAGAAACGGCTACAATGGAAATCCGGGATTGGTAGTTTACATTAATAATTCTGACACCTGGCAGGAAAGATGGATTCAAACCAATTGGGCCAATACACAAATTAAGGATTTCACAGGAAATTCAACCTGGTACCCGACTACTCAGGCAGATAAATGGGTAAAAATACAATGTCCTCCAAAAGGATATTCAATTTGGTCAATTAATCAGTAATTTAAAATGACTAATTCAAAGGCTGTTCGTTTGAACAGCCTTTTTTATTAATTTTTTCGCTCTCAAAAGAACCGAATATTTTTATTAAGCGGTAATTAATAGTATTTTTGCAACCTATTTATACGAAATATGAGCTTTTTAAAAGAAATACAACGCAGAAGAACATTTGGAATTATATCGCACCCTGATGCCGGTAAAACTACATTAACAGAGAAATTACTGTTATTTGGAGGTGCTATTCAGGAAGCAGGAGCAGTAAAAAATAACAAAATTAAAAAAGGAGCAACGAGTGACTTTATGGAAATCGAACGCCAGAGAGGTATTTCGGTTTCGACTTCTGTACTTGCTTTTAATTATAAAGACAAAAAAATCAATATCCTTGATACTCCGGGACACAAGGATTTTGCCGAAGATACATTTAGGACTTTAACCGCTGTTGATAGTATAATCGTTGTAATTGACGTTGCAAAAGGGGTTGAGGAGCAGACTGAAAAATTGGTTGCCGTTTGTAGAATGCGTAACATTCCGATGATTGTTTTCATCAACAAACTGGACCGTGAAGGTAAAGATGCTTTTGACCTGATGGATGAAGTTGAACAGAAATTAGGTTTAAAAGTAACACCTTTAAGTTTCCCTATCGGAATGGGGTATGATTTCCAGGGAATTTATAATTTATGGGAAGAAAACATCAATCTTTTCAGCGGAGACAGCCGCAAAAACATCGAAGAAACAATTGCTTTCTCTGATGTTCAGAACAATCCTGAATTAGATAAAATTGTGGGTGAAAAAGCAGCCAATAAACTTCGTGAAGAATTGGAATTGATCGATGAAGTTTATCCAAAATTTGAGCGTCAGGATTATTTAGACGGAAAAATCCAACCCGTATTTTTTGGTTCTGCTTTAAATAATTTTGGAGTTCGCGAATTATTAGATTGTTTCATTACAATTGCACCATCTCCAAGACCAAAAGATTCAGAGACCAGAACAGTTGATCCCGCAGAAGAGAAAATGTCCGGTTTCGTATTTAAAATCCACGCTAATATGGATCCGAAGCACCGTGACCGTTTAGCTTTTATTAAAATCGTTTCGGGAACATTTGAAAGAAATAAACCCTATTATCACGTTCGTCAGAAGAAAAATTTAAAATTCTCAAGTCCGAATGCCTTTTTTGCAGAGAAAAAAGAAATCGTAGATATTTCTTATCCGGGAGATATCGTAGGATTACACGATACAGGAAACTTTAAAATTGGAGATACTTTAACCGAAGGCGAAATTATGAGTTTTAAAGGAATTCCTAGTTTCTCTCCGGAACATTTTAGATACATCAACAATGCCGATCCAATGAAAGCTAAACAGCTGGAAAAAGGAGTTGATCAGTTAATGGATGAAGGTGTAGCACAGTTGTTTACACTTGAAATGAACAATCGTAAAGTTATCGGGACAGTTGGGGCACTTCAGTATGAGGTTATTCAGTACCGTTTGGAGCACGAATACGGTGCAAAATGTACTTATGAAAACTTTCCTGTCCATAAGGCCTGCTGGGTAAAACCTGACGATGCAAAAAATGAGGAATTCAAAGAGTTTAAACGTATTAAACAAAAATTTCTTGCTCATGATAAATTTGGTCAGTTGGTATTTTTAGCCGATTCTGATTTTACTATTCAAATGACACAGAGTAAATATCCTTCTGTGAAACTATACTTTACATCAGAATTTGATTAATACTTTATTCAATAAATATGTAAAAGGCTGTCTAAAAAAAATAGACAGCCTTTTTTATTTACATTCCCCAATATGTAAATCTGATTATCGTTCAGTGTAATTAATTCCTAGTCCTCCGGCAATATAAATCCTGGTAAGTTCATCTTGACTCACTATTATATTCTGCATCAAGACATTATTTTTAACTGATTTGATCGAAAAAGATATTTCTTTTGACAAATAATAGTCATTTCCGCTAACTGTAATCATTAGACTTTTACTATTCTTTAAAACTTTTGTTTCTATAGCAAACTCTCCTGTCTTAGGATTTACAGTTACAGGGTTTGATGAAGCATTAACGGCGAGCATTAAATTTGAATATTCTTTTCTGTCGAAGGGTTTTCCTGTTTTAGCTTCTAGTAATTTTCCTTTTATTGTTATTGAAACTTCTTCGTTTACTTTTTGGCGATAAGCTGCTTTACCAACTTTATAACCATAAGGTTTTGGACTTACTTCAGTTTTAACTGGCTCTTTTTCTTGCGCTGTAAGATTTGAGGCCAGTAAAACAGATGCTGCAACTGCTGCATATTTTAAAGTATTCATCTTAGAAGTTTCATTGTATTCAAATTTCTCATTTAACTGTGTTGTTTTCAGTCTCGCACAAATATTTTTGTCTTTGTTTTCTGCAATGAATTTAGCTACTTCTGAATTCGTTTTTTTGCTCAAATCAATTACATTTTTCATGCATGAATTACAAAATGAACCTCCTGTATTAGGAATCATTTTATCAAAATTTTCAGAACAAGGATCTGCAATTTCTAAAGTGAATCTCTTTTTCATACTTTACTCTATTTAAATTTAAATCATTCCTGATGACTCCTATTTATATAGAGCATATTTTTTAAGAAAAGGTTGGGAAGGAAAAAAGAAATATTTCAAAATTTATAAAGAACAAAAAAAAGCGCTGATTCAATCAGCGCTTCTCTTAATTTGAATTAAATCAACCTTACTAAGTCATTATATTTCAAAAATTAATCTTTCATAGGCTTAAGCAAATTAAAACAATACTTAACCAAAAAGAAATTTAGTCGATGAATGCAAATTAAATCAGTTCAAATGCACTTTGTCTCAACTATATACAAAAAAAAGACCCCAAATAAATGGGGTCTTTTAAAAATTTATGCTTGTCCCGCAGGACCAAAATTAAGCGGTATTGGTGCTTGTTCCGTTTCTTTGATTTCGCCATGAGCTGCTTCAAATCTGTGGATATTTTCACCTATTGCTCTTAATAATCTTTTAGCATGTTGTGGTGTCAAAACAATTCTTGACTTTACCTTGGCTTTAGGAATCCCTGGCATAATGCTCACAAAATCTAAAACAAACTCTGATGATGAGTGATTAATAATCGCAAGATTAGAATAAATTCCTTCTGCGATAGTTTCGTCTAACTCAATATTAATTTGATCCTGTTGTTGTTTCGGATTACTCATAGTTTCCTAATTAATAAATGTATTCTTCTTTATTAGCCATCATTTCGTTGTAATCGTCTTTAGATCCTACGATAGTGTTATCGTATTCTCTCATACCAGTTCCTGCAGGAATTCTGTGTCCAACGATTACATTTTCTTTTAATCCTTCTAAATCATCTACCTTACCAGCTACAGCAGCTTCGTTAAGTACTTTCGTTGTCTCCTGGAATGAAGCCGCAGAAATGAATGATTTAGTTTGTAACGAAGCTCTTGTAATACCTTGAAGAACTGGCGTTGCAGTTGCAGTAATTACGTCTCTTGCTACAACAAGATTTTTATCATTTCGTTTCAATAATGAATTTTCATCACGTAATTCACGAGGTGTAATGATCTGACCTGGTTTCAATACTGAAGAATCTCCCGCATCTTCAACCACCTTCATACCATATAATTTATCATTTTGAACGATGAAATCTTTAGTATGAATTAATTGATCTTCTAAGAATAAAGTATCACCAGGATCCTGAACTCTTACTTTACGCATCATTTGACGAATAACTACCTCAAAGTGCTTGTCATTAATTTTTACCCCTTGTAAACGGTAAACCTCTTGAATTTCATTTACCAAGTACTGTTGAACAGCAGCCGGACCTTGAATTCTTAAGATATCATCTGGCGTAATTGCACCGTCAGACAATGGAACTCCCGCTCTTACGAAGTCATTTTCTTGTACTAAGATTTGGCTAGAAAGTTTAACTAAATACTTTTTAATTTCACCAAATTTAGACTCGATAACAATCTCACGGTTACCTCTCTTAATTTTTCCAAAAGATACAACACCATCAATTTCAGATACAACAGCCGGGTTAGAAGGGTTACGAGCCTCAAGCAGCTCAGTAATTCTAGGAAGACCTCCCGTGATATCGCCCGCTTTAGAAGAACGACGTGGGATCTTAACTAATACTTTACCTGCTTTAATTTTCTCTCCATTCTCAACCATTAAGTGTGCACCTACCGGTAAGTTGTAAGAACGAATTAATTCACCTTCTTTACCGTAAACCAATAAAGTTGGGATTAATTTTTTGTTTCTAGCCTCAGAAATTACTTTTTCCTGGAAACCAGTCTGCTCATCGATCTCAACCATGAACGATTGTCCTTGCTCTAAATCCTCGTAAGCAATCTTACCAGTAAACTCAGAAACAATTACACCGTTATATGGATCCCATTTACAGATTACAGTTCCTTTAGCAACAGTATCTCCATCATTTACAAAAATACTAGATCCATAAGGAATGTTATGTGTATTTAAAACAATTCCGGTTTTCTCGTCAACTAATTTTAACTCAGTTGAACGTGAAACTACGATATCAACAGAGTTTCCTTCGCTGTCTTCTCCTTTAACTGTTTTTAAATCTTCAATTTCAAGTCTACCTGCAAATCTTGTAATAATACTAGACTCTTCAGAGATACCTCCGGCAACCCCTCCAACGTGGAACGTACGAAGTGTTAACTGTGTACCTGGCTCTCCAATAGACTGAGCGGCAATAACTCCGACAGCTTCACCTCTTTGTGTCATCTTACCTGTAGCTAAGTTTCTACCGTAACATTTAGCACAAATACCTTTTAAAGCTTCACAAGTTAATGGAGATCTAACTTCTACTTTCTCAATTGGAGAAGCTTCGATAGTTCTCATAATTGATTCAGTAATTTGCTCTCCAGATTTAACCATTACTTCGTTAGTAAGAGGATTAATAACGTCTTGTAATGCAACACGTCCTAGAATTCTCTCTCCTAAAGATTCAACGATTTCCTCATTTTTCTTCAATGCTGCAACTTCAACACCTCTTAAAGTTCCACAATCTTCGATGTTAACAATAACATCTTGAGAAACGTCATGAAGCCTTCTTGTCAAGTAACCAGCATCGGCTGTTTTAAGAGCCGTATCCGCAAGACCTTTACGAGCACCGTGAGTAGAAATGAAGTACTCAAGGATCGAAAGACCTTCCTTAAAGTTAGAAAGAATCGGGTTTTCAATAATCTCACCACCACCGGCAGTAGATTTTTTAGGCTTAGCCATCAAACCACGCATACCAGTTAACTGACGAATCTGCTCCTTAGAACCCCTCGCCCCAGAGTCAAGCATCATATATACAGAGTTGAAACCTTGCTGGTCTTCTCTAATATTTTTCATTGCCAACTCTGTTAACTGAGCATTCGCTGAAGTCCATACGTCAATAACCTGGTTGTAACGCTCGTTATTTGTAATAAGACCCATGTTATAGTTAGTTGAGATACCTTCAACTTGCTCTCTGGCATCTGCAATTAACTTCGTTTTTTGTTCTGGGATTCTAATATCACCTAAAGAGAATGATAAACCTCCTCTAAATGCGAATTTATAACCCATATCTTTCATATTATCCAAGAAAGCTGCCGTTGTAGGTACATCAGTCACACTTAAAATGTGTCCGATAATATCTCTAAGGTTTTTCTTAGTCAATACGTCGTTGATATATCCAGCTGCTTCAGGTACTACTTCGTTAAATAATACACGCCCTGCAGTTGTTTGAATAATTTTGTACACTAATTCTCCAGCGTCATTAAAATCTTTTGCACGGATTTTAACACGAGCATTCAATTCTAATCTTCCTTCGTTTAATGCAATATTTACTTCTTCAGCAGAGTAGAAAGTCAAATCCTGACCAATAATTTTGTGATCTTCTGTAGAAATACGCTCTTTGGTCATATAGTATAGACCCAAGACCATGTCCTGAGAAGGTACAGTAATTGGAGCACCATTTGCAGGGTTCAAGATATTGTGAGAAGCCAACATTAATAATTGTGCCTCTAAAATAGCCTCTGGTCCTAATGGTAAGTGAACCGCCATCTGGTCACCATCGAAATCGGCGTTGAATGCCGTACATACTAATGGGTGTAACTGGATCGCTTTTCCTTCAATTAATTTTGGCTGGAATGCCTGAATACCAAGTCTGTGCAAAGTAGGAGCACGGTTAAGTAATACTGGGTGTCCTTTAATTACGTTTTCAAGGATATCCCAAACTACAGGCTCTTTTTTGTCAATGATTTTCTTAGCAGATTTTACTGTTTTTACAATACCTCTTTCGATCAACTTACGGATAACGAATGGTTTGTATAACTCAGATGCCATATCTTTTGGCAATCCGCACTCATATAATTTTAACTCTGGACCAACGACAATTACCGAACGAGCAGAATAATCCACACGTTTTCCTAAAAGGTTTTGACGGAAACGTCCTTGTTTACCTTTTAACGAGTCAGATAATGATTTTAATGGTCTGTTTGATTCTGTTTTAACAGCAGAAGCTTTACGTGTGTTATCGAATAATGAATCTACAGATTCTTGCAACATACGTTTCTCGTTTCTTAAGATAACTTCTGGAGCTTTAATCTCCATTAATCTTTTCAAACGATTGTTACGGATGATTACACGACGATATAAATCGTTCAAATCTGAAGTTGCAAAACGACCTCCATCAAGTGGCACAAGCGGACGTAATTCCGGCGGGATAACTGGAACCACTTTCATAATCATCCACTCAGGACGGTTTTCACGGTTTTCGTTAGACTCACGGAAAGACTCAACAACTTGTAATCTTTTTAAAGCCTCAGTTTTTCTTTGTTTAGAAGTCTCGTTGTTAGCGCTGTGTCTTAATTCATAAGATAAAGCATCTAGGTCAATACGAGCTAATAAATCCATAATACACTCTGCTCCCATTTTGGCAACAAATTTATTAGGATCTAAATCGTCTAAATATTGGTTTTCTTGTGGAAGAGTATCTAAAATGTTTAAGTATTCTTCTTCAGTTAAGAAATCTAATCTTTGTAATGATTCTCCATCTGCATTTTTAGCGATACCAGCTTGGATTACTACGTATCTTTCATAGTAAATGATCATATCTAATTTCTTAGATGGAAGACCAAGGATATAACCAATTTTGTTTGGAAGAGAACGGAAGTACCAGATGTGAGCAATTGGCACAACAAGGTTGATGTGTCCTACTCTATCACGACGTACTTTTTTCTCAGTAACTTCAACACCACAACGGTCACAGATGATACCTTTGTAACGAATTCTTTTATACTTACCACAAGCACATTCGAAATCTTTTACTGGTCCGAAGATTCTTTCACAGAAAAGTCCGTCACGCTCTGGTTTGTGAGTTCTATAGTTAATTGTTTCTGGCTTTAAAACCTCTCCTCTTGATTCTTTTAGGATAGATTCTGGTGAAGCCAATCCAATAGAGATTTTGTTAAATCTTTTTACTGGATTTTTATCTTTATTGTTTCTGTTATTCATCATAGTTTTTACTATTGATTTATTTGCAATTAAAAAATTGATTCTTAGCCTAGTCTAAAGTCAAATGTCATAAAGTTGTAAAGTCACGAATGACTTTAGGCTTTGGACTTTCAAACTTTCGACTTAAAACACTACCTCGGGTTACTTCTCTAAACTTCAAATTCTTGTCTGAAGCGCTAGTTATAAAATGCCTCGCATTGTTATAAAAAATCGGAACGGGTTACGGGTATAAATCTTTAAAAACTTATTATAAATGAGTAATCAGTCCCATTAAAAAATGAGACCGATTACAAAACTTTTATTATTCTTCCAAACGAAGATCTAATCCTAGACCTTTCAATTCGTGCATTAATACATTGAATGATTCTGGTAAACCTGGTTCTGGCATAGTTTCACCCTTAACGATAGCTTCGTAAGTTTTAGCTCTACCAATAACGTCATCAGACTTAACAGTTAAGATTTCACGTAGTGTACTAGAAGCTCCATAAGCCTCAAGTGCCCAAACCTCCATCTCTCCAAAACGCTGACCTCCGAATTGAGCTTTACCTCCAAGTGGCTGTTGCGTAATCAATGAGTATGGTCCGATAGAACGTGCGTGCATCTTATCATCAACCATGTGTCCTAATTTAAGCATGTAAATTACACCCACAGTCGCTTTTTGTGCAAAACGCTCTCCAGTTCCACCATCAAATAGGTAAGTATGTCCAAAACGTGGTACGTTAGCCTCATCAGTCAAAGCGTTGATCTCGTCTAGAGAAGCACCGTCAAAAATTGGAGTAGCAAATTTTCTACCCAAGTTCATACCAGCCCAACCTAATACCGTCTCATAAATCTGACCGATGTTCATACGTGAAGGTACTCCAAGTGGGTTCAACACGATATCAACTGGCGTTCCGTCTTCCAAGAAAGGCATATCTTCATGACGAACGATTCTAGCAACAATACCTTTGTTACCGTGACGACCCGCCATTTTATCCCCTACTTTCAACTTACGTTTCTTAGCAATATAAATCTTAGCTAATTTCAAGATTCCAGATGGTAATTCATCTCCAACTGTAATAGTGAATTTCTCTCTTCTTAAAGATCCTTGTAAGTCGTTCAGCTTAATTTTATAGTTATGAATCAAATCATTAACCATTTTATTAGTAGCATCATCAGCAACCCATTGACCTTTGCTCAAGTGAGCGAAATCTTCTACTGCGTAAAGCATTTTTTGAGTGTATTTTTTACCTTTTGGTAAAACTTCTTCACCCAAATCATTCATTACACCTTGAGATGTTTTTCCGTTAACGATCAAGAATAATTTTTCAACTAATCTGTCTTTCAATTCAACAAATTTAGTTTCAAACTCCATTTCTAAAGCGCCTAAAGCATCTTTATCCTGAGTACGTTTACGTTTATCTTTTACGGCTCTTGCAAATAATTTTTTGTCAAGAACTACACCATGTAAAGATGGAGAAGCTTTTAATGAAGCATCTTTCACATCACCAGCTTTATCCCCGAAGATTGCACGAAGCAATTTCTCCTCTGGAGTTGGATCTGATTCCCCTTTTGGCGTAATTTTTCCGATCAAAATGTCGCCAGGTTTAACCTCTGCTCCAATTCTGATCATCCCGTTTTCATCTAAATCTTTAGTAGCTTCTTCAGAAACGTTAGGAATATCGTTTGTTAACTCTTCGTTTCCTAACTTCGTATCTCTAACCTCTAATGAATAATCATCAACGTGGATAGATGTAAAGATATCATCACGAACTACTTTCTCAGAAATTACAATCGCATCCTCGAAGTTATATCCTTTCCATGGCATGAACGCAACTTTTAAGTTTCTACCTAAAGCTAATTCTCCATTTTGAGTAGCATATCCTTCAGACAATACTTGACCAGGAACAACTCTGTCACCTCTTCTTACGATAGGTTTCAAGTTGATACTTGTACCTTGATTGGTTTTTCTAAATTTAATTAAGTTGTACGTTTTCTCATCAGCATCAAAACTTACCATTCTCTCGTCTTCTGTACGATCGTATTTAATAGTAATGATGTTAGCATCAACGTATTCTACAGTTCCATGCCCTTCAGCATTGATTAATACTCTAGAATCTGAAGCTACCTGACGCTCTAAACCTGTACCAACAATCGGTGCTTCAGGACGGATCAAAGGAACTGCCTGACGCATCATGTTTGATCCCATCAACGCACGGTTCGCATCATCATGCTCCAAGAAAGGAATCAAAGATGCAGAAATCGATGCAATCTGGTTAGGAGCAACGTCTGTATAATGTACTGAAGTTGGCTCAACAACCGGGAAGTCACCCTCTTCACGAGCAATAACATTACCAGCAGTGATTTTACCATTATCATCCATCTCAATGTTTGCCTGAGCAATCATTTTTCCTTCTTCTTCCTCAGCACTTAAATAAATTGGTGCGCTTTCTAAATCAACTACCCCATCTGTTACTTTACGGTAAGGAGTTTCGATGAATCCCATTCCGTTTACTTTTGCATAAACACCTAGAGATGAAATCAAACCAATGTTTGGTCCCTCAGGAGTTTCAATCGGACATAAACGACCATAGTGAGTATAGTGAACGTCACGAACCTCGAAACCAGCTCTCTCTCTCGAAAGTCCACCTGGTCCAAGTGCAGAAAGTCTTCTTTTGTGTGTAATCTCAGCTAATGGATTCGTTTGATCCATAAATTGAGATAACTGGTTAGTACCAAAGAAAGAGTTGATAACTGATGATAATGTTTTAGCATTAATCAAATCAATTGGAGTAAACACCTCGTTATCTCTAACGTTCATTCTCTCACGAATAGTTCTAGCCATACGTGCTAAACCAACACCGAATTGTTGAGACAATTGTTCACCAACTGTTCTAACACGACGGTTTGATAAGTGATCGATATCATCAATCTCTGCTTTAGAGTTGATCAATTCGATCAAATATTTTACGATTGTAATAATATCCTCTTTAGTAAGCACTTGCTTATCCATAGGGATATCTAAATCTAATTTTTTGTTCATTCTGTAACGACCTACTTCACCTAAGTTATAACGTTGGTCAGAGAAGAACAATTTATCTATAATACCACGAGCAGTTTCCTCATCAGGCGGTTCAGCGTTACGCAACTGACGGTAAATGTGCTCTACAGCTTCTTTTTCAGAGTTTGTTGGATCTTTTTGTAACGTGTTGTGGATAATAGCATAATCTGCTTGGTTATTATCCTCTTTGTGTAACAAAATAGATTTTACGTTAGAATCGATGATCTCTTCAACATTATCTTTGTCGATAATGGTATCACGATCAAGGATGATTTCGTTACGCTCGATAGAAACTACCTCTCCGGTATCTTCATCAACGAAATCCTCGTGCCATGTGTTCAAAACACGTGCAGCAAGTCTTCTTCCAATATATTTTTTAATTCCTGTTTTAGAAACTTTAATCTCTTCCGCTAAGTCGAAAATCTCTAAGATATCTTTATCTCTTTCGAATCCGATAGCACGGAATAAAGTTGTTACAGGTAATTTTTTCTTTCTATCGATATACGCGTACATTACGCTGTTGATATCTGTAGAGAACTCTATCCAAGAACCTTTAAAAGGAATTACTCTCGCAGAATAAAGTTTAGTTCCATTTGCGTGGAATGATTGTCCAAAGAAAACCCCTGGAGAACGGTGTAATTGAGATACTACAACACGCTCGGCACCATTGATTACAAAAGTACCACTCGGAGTCATGTAAGGAATTGTTCCAAGATAAACATCTTGTACAATTGTTTCAAAATCTTCGTGTTCTGGATCTGTACAGTATAGTTTCAACCTAGCTTTTAAAGGCACACTATAAGTAAGACCTCTCTCTATACATTCTTGAATTGTATAACGTGGTGGGTCAACAAAATAATCTAGGAACTCCAATACGAAGTTATTTCTCGTATCTGTAATTGGGAAGTTTTCCATGAAGGTATTGTATAACCCTTCGTTGCCTCTTTCGTCAGATTTCGTTTCTAATTGGAAGAAATCCTTAAAAGATTTAACCTGAACATCCAAGAAATCCGGATAGTCAGGAATGTTTTTTGTCGAGGCAAAATTCAATCTTTCAGTCTGATTTGTTATCATCAATGGACAAAATTTTGATTAAAAAAAAGTAATTTTTTTTGTGTAAAAACACACTGCGTAGTTTATACTTTCTTTTTAAAATCAATACATCTTTAAAAATAAACCAACAAAATTTAGTTCAATTTTCTTTCTTCGTATCGATCAAAAACTTTTTCGTATTTTAAACTATTTGATAATAAAATTTAATGGATTTTATTATACGAAAAATGGTTTAGGCCTTTGAGTGTTAACTCAGGACCTAAACCTAGTTCTTAAAACTGAGTTGAATTATTTAAGCTCAACTACAGCTCCAGCTTCTTCTAATGATTTTTTAAGACCTTCAGCCTCTTCTTTAGAAACACCTTCTTTAACGTTACTTGGAGCACCGTCAACTACATCTTTAGCTTCTTTAAGACCTAAACCAGTTAATTCTTTAACTAATTTTACTACAGCTAATTTAGAAGCTCCAGCATCTTTCAATACAACTGTAAATTCAGTTTGTGCTTCTTCAGCAGCACCTTCTCCACCACCAGCAGCAACTACTACAGCTGCAGCAGCAGGCTCGATACCATACTCGTCTTTTAATATTGTTGCTAATTCGTTAACTTCTTTAACTGTTAAGTTAACTAATTGTTCTGCGAATTGTTTCAAATCTGCCATTTTTTTCTATCGTTTAAAATGATTTGTAAAAATATAATTTATTTATTGTGCGCTAATTAGGCAACCAGGAAATAGAATTTCCCGTTTTTGTTATTAAGCTTCTGTCTCCTCGCTTCCAGCGAATTGATTTTGCAAAGCAGAAATAACTCTTTGAGCCGGAGATTGTAATAATCCAATGATTTCTCCAATAAGCTCTTCTTTAGATTTAATTGTAGCCAATGCATCTAATTGATTGTCTCCAATATAAACTTCAGAATTGATGTAAGCTCCTTTTAAAACTGGTTTATCAGATTTCTTACGGAAATCTTTGATAATTTTTCCAGGTGCATTAGCCACATCAGAAATGAATATAGCACTATTACCAGTTAAAACTGTAGGTAAATCACCATAATCATTAGCAGAAGCTTCCATTGCTTTTGCAAGCAAAGTGTTCTTTACAACTTCTAATTTGATACCCGCTTTAAAACAAGCTCTACGCAAGTTTGAAGTTGTCTCTGCGTTTAAACCAGAAATATCAGATACATAAATGATATTTGTACCAGCTAACTGCGCAGTTAAATTTTCAATCGCGATTGATTTTTCTTCTCTAGTCATACTAAAAATTTTTAACTACCAATTATACTGCTTTTGGGTCTAATGCAATAGCAGGACTCATAGTGCTTGTAAGGTGAATACCTTTGATGTATGTACCTTTAGCAGCAGTTGGTTTAAGTTTTATTAATGTTTGAATAATTTCGTGTGCGTTCTCAACGATTTGCTCAGCTCCAAAAGAAACTTTCCCAATACCAGCGTGAACGATACCAGTTTTATCAACTTTAAAGTCAATTTTACCAGCTTTTACTTCTTGAACAGCTTTAGCAACATCCATAGTTACTGTACCTGTTTTAGGGTTTGGCATTAAACCTCTAGGTCCTAAAATACGACCTAATGGACCTAATTTACCCATAACAGCCGGCATAGTGATGATTACATCAACATCTGTCCAACCGTCTTTAATTTTTTGTAAGTAATCGTCAAGACCAACGTGATCTGCTCCAGCCTCTCTTGCTTCAGCCTCTTTATCCGGAGTAACCAATGCTAATACTTTAACGTCTTTTCCTGTTCCGTGAGGTAAAGTAACCACACCTCTAACCATTTGATTCGCTTTTCTTGGATCAACACCCAAACGAACTGCGATATCAACAGACTCATCAAATTTTGCAGAAGCAACAACTTTAATTAATGCAGCAGCATCTTTTAAAGAGTATAATTTGTTCTTTTCAATTTTTGAAGCAGCCTCTTTTTGCTTTTTTGTTAATTTTGCCATTTCTTTTTCTTAATTAAAAAGGAGCATCTCCTGATACAGTTATACCCATAGATCTAGCTGTTCCAGCAACCATACTCATCGCTTTTTCGATTGTAAAAGCATTTAAGTCAGGCATTTTGTCTTCAGCAATAGCTCTAATTTGTTCCCAAGTAACGCTAGCTACTTTTTTACGATTAGGCTCACCAGAACCAGATTTTAGCTTTGCAGCTTCCATTAACTGAACTGCTGCTGGAGGAGTCTTAACAACAAAATCGAATGATTTGTCTTTGTACACAGTGATTTGCACTGGACAAATTTTGCCAGGTTTATCCTGAGTTCTAGCATTAAACTGCTTACAAAACTCCATGATGTTAACCCCAGCAGCTCCTAAAGCAGGTCCAACCGGTGGCGACGGGTTCGCAGCACCTCCCTTAACTTGTAGTTTAACTACCTTACTAATTTCTTTAGCCATTTTTAAAAAATTTAACACTGCAATCAATTGGAAGCGATTGCAATGGTTTATTATAGTGTAACAAAAAATTATACTTTTTCTACTTGCATAAAGCTTAATTCTAATGGTGTTTTTCTTCCGAAAATTTTAACCATAACCTCAAGTTTACGCTTTTCTTCATTGATTTTTTCAACCGTACCATTAAACCCATTAAAAGGACCATCAATTACTTTAACAGTTTCCCCTAAACTAAATGGAATTGAACGAGTATCTGTATTTACAGTAAGCTCATCCACTTTACCTAACATACGATTTACTTCAGAAAGTCTTAAAGGAACAGGTTCCCCTCCTTTAATTTCTCCCAAGAAACCAATTACACTTGTAATAGATTTAATAATATGAGGAATCTCACCAACCAAGTTAGCTTCAATCATAACATATCCAGGAAAATACACTTTATCCTTAGACATTTTTTTCCCCTCTTTTACAGTAACTACTTTTTCAGTAGGTACCAGAACCTGGGAAACATAATCTTCCATCCCTAATCTGGCAATCTCAGTTTCGATGTAAGCTTTAACCTTATTTTCCTGGCCGCTTACAGCTCTTACTACATACCATTTCTTCACATTATTATCTGCCATCACAAAAAAATTATCCTTTTAACCAGTTAAAAAATCCAGCCAAAGCTTTTGCAAAAAATTCATCTACTCCCCAAGTTGCCAAAGCGAACAGAATCGAAAATACAGCCACAACGATTGTCAATTTCTGAACTTCTGCCCAAGTAGGCCAAGTAACATTTGACTTTAATTCTTCGAAAGCCTCTGATAAATAATTAGTAACTTTTGTCATTTGATATATTTTTTATTGCACGGGCGGAGGGATTCGAACCCCCATCAACGGTTTTGGAGACCGCTATTCTACCCTTGAACTACGCCCGTAATTAAAGCCAGTGATTAAAAAATAACCACTGGCTTTTTATTTATTTTAATAGAATTACTCTACGATTTCAGTAACCTGACCAGCACCAACTGTTCTACCACCCTCACGGATAGCGAAACGTAAACCTACGTTCATAGCGATTGGGCTTAATAAAGCAACCTCGATAGTTAAGTTATCACCTGGCATTACCATCTCTACACCTGCTGGTAAAGAAATAACTCCTGTTACGTCAGTTGTACGTACGTAGAACTGTGGACGGTAGTTATTGTGGAATGGAGTGTGACGTCCACCTTCTTCTTTTTTCAAGATATAAACCTCAGCTTTGAATTTAGCGTGTGGTTTTACTGAACCTGGCTTAATAATAACCATACCTCTTTTGATATCAGCTTTATCAATACCTCTTAACAATAAACCTACGTTATCTCCAGCTTCACCTCTGTCAAGGATTTTACGGAACATCTCAACCCCTGTAATAGTAGAAGTTAATTTTTCAGCTCCCATACCAATGATTTCAACAGGATCTCCAGTGTTAGCAACTCCAGTTTCGATACGACCTGTAGCAACAGTTCCACGACCTGTAATTGTAAATACGTCCTCAACTGGCATCAAGAATGGCTTAGCAACGTCACGTACCGGCTCTTCGATCCAGTTATCAACAGCTTCCATTAATTCGATAATTTTAGGTACCCAGTTTGGATCATTGTTTAATCCTCCTAAAGCAGAACCTTGAACTACAGGACCATTATCTCCATCATATTCGTAGAAAGATAATAAATCTCTAATTTCCATTTCAACAAGCTCTAATAACTCAGCATCATCAACCATATCCACTTTGTTCATGAAAACAACGATTCTTGGAATACCTACCTGACGTCCTAAAAGGATGTGCTCACGAGTTTGTGGCATTGGACCATCTGTAGCAGCAACTACTAAGATAGCTCCGTCCATTTGAGCAGCACCAGTAACCATGTTCTTTACGTAATCCGCGTGACCTGGACAGTCAACGTGAGCGTAGTGACGGTTAGCTGTTTCGTACTCTACGTGTGATGTATTAATAGTAATACCTCTTTCTTTCTCCTCTGGAGCGTTATCGATTTGATCAAACGATTTTGCTTGACAGTAACCAGCATCTGACAATACTTTTGTAATTGCAGCAGTTAATGTAGTTTTTCCGTGATCTACGTGTCCAATTGTACCTATGTTTAAGTGCGGTTTGGAACGATTAAAATTCTCCTTTGCCATTTTACTTAATTTTTAATCTTAGTTATATATTAATTTTCAATTTCCTACTTACTTGAGCCAATGTCGGGATTTGAACCCGAGACCTCTTCCTTACCAAGGAAGCACTCTACCCCTGAGCTACACCGGCAGAGTTTTAATTTTAGATTTCAAATTCCTGATTTTAGATTAAAAACAAATCTAAAATTCGAAATCACATAATCCGAAATTAAAATTTGTGGGGAGAGCAGGATTCGAACCTGCGAAGTTCACACAGCAGATTTACAGTCTGCCCTCGTTGGCCGCTTGAGTATCTCCCCATAATTTTAAATTCTCAGTATTTTAAAGAACCTATCCTAAATCGCATTTAGAATATTTTTAGAGCCGATAGAGGGACTCGAACCCACGACCTGCTGATTACAAATCAGCTGCTCTAGCCAGCTGAGCTACATCGGCAATACATTAAAAAAGTCCGCTATTTCTAACGGACTGCAAATGTAGCTATTTTATCTTTTAATCAAAACATTTTTTAAAAAAAATTTCAATTAAATGTGTGCTCTTATTTTTTCTTTCCTTTTCACAAGTAAACGTTCTAATGATTCCGCCGAAAGCTCAACCGCCTCCTCAAATGATTTACACTGTTTTTTTACCAGAAATTCATCCCCTGGAACATTAATCTTAATCTCTACCGCCTTATTCTCCTTATCACTTGTTCTTTCAACTTTTAAAAAAACATCAGCCGAAACAACTCGATCATAATACTTCTCGAGCTTATCCATTCTTTCCTGAATAAAATCTACCAATTTTCTGTCGACAGTAAAGTTAACTGCATGAACATCTACCTTCATAATACAAATTTTAAAAAGTTAAACATTTCAAGAATTACTATTTATTCCTCGGATGAGCATCTGCATATACTTTTTTCAGCTCAGCTAAGCTGTTATGAGTATAAACCTGCGTTGATGCCAAACTGGAATGCCCTAATAATTCTTTAACTGAATTTAAATCTGCCCCGTTATTTAATAAATGAGTCGCAAAAGTATGCCGAAGCACGTGAGGACTCTTCTTTACCTTTTCAGAGACCCTACTAAAGTAAGAATTTATTAATCGATACACAAACGATTCACTCAATTTTAACCCTTTTTTCGAAATAAAAAAACAATCAGAATCCACAACTTCTTCAACAGATTCACGTTCTTTCAAATACAACACAATCTGCTCTTCAACAATAGGCAGAAGCGGAATTATGCGTTCCTTATTTCTTTTACCCAAAACCTTAATTGTACTTGAAGACAAATCAACATTTTTCATCAATAAATTTATCAATTCTGCACGTCTCATTCCAGTAGCATAAAAAAGATCCACAATAAGCTTATCCCTCACTTCTTCAAAACCAGAAACAGAACCTACACCAAACATCAAATCATTTATTTCTTTTTCAGAAAACGGAATCTGAACATTTTTCGGTGTTTTCAAAGCCTTATGCTTCAGCATCGGGTTCACCTCAATTTGTTTTATTTTCAAAAGAAACTTAAAAAAAGCTTTTAAAGAAGCCATTTTTCTATTCACAGAGACATTAGAAATCCCGCTATCAACCAGCGAAACAATCCAGCTTCTAATCTGACTATAATTTACCTTCTCAACTCCATCCTGCTCAAAATTATCCCGATTAAACTCCTCAAAAACATCAATATCCTTAAGATAAGCTATAATCGTATGCTGAGAATATTTCTTTTCCAGCTGCAGATAATCACGAAACGCTTCTTTACTTGACTGCATACAAATAATCTTTTATAATCTACCTTCAACCAATACACGATTCAGAATATTTTCAAAACAAAAAACCGTTAGTATCAAAATTATAACATTTTGACAACTAACGGTAATTATTTCTGAAAAGCTTACTATTAACTTTCTAAACTATCTTTCAAAGTTTGGATGTAAGCAGCTTTTTGAATTTGAGCTCTTTTTACAACAGAAGGCTTAATAAAAGCAGTACGTGCTCTTAATTGACGAACAGTTCCTGTTTTATCAAATTTTCTTTTATAGCGCTTTAATGCTCTATCGATATTTTCTCCGTCTTTAATTGGTATAATTAACATAATATAGACACCTCCTCTCGTTAAGGCTGCAAATGTAAAAATTAATTATTAATTATGAGTTATAAATTATTATTTTTTTCTGTTAAATGTAAAATGTGAAAAATAAGATGAAAAGCACATTTCACTTTTACAAAATTTACTCCTTCAATAAATTTCTGGAAATAACTAATTTTTGAATTTCAGTTGTTCCTTCACCAATTGTGCATAATTTAGAATCTCTATAAAACTTTTCTACAGGAAAATCTTTTGTATAACCATAACCTCCATGAATCTGCACTGCTTCATTTGCAATCTTTACACAAGCTTCTGAAGCATACATCTTTGCCATTGCACCGGCTGTCGTTACCGGTTTATGGTGTTCTTTTAAGTAAGCCGCTTTATGCAGTAACAATTCCGAAGCTTCAATTTCTGTTGCCATATCAGCCAGTTTAAACGAAATTCCCTGAAAATTACTAATCGGCTGTCCAAACTGATGTCTCTCTTTAGAATACTTCAATGCTGCTTCATAAGCTCCTTTTGAAATTCCTAATGACAATGCCCCAATAGAAATTCGGCCTCCGTCTAAGATTTTCATCGCCTGAACAAATCCCTCACCAACTTCTCCCAGCCTGTTGGCATCCGGAACACGGCAATTGTCAAAAACCAGTTCAGCAGTCTCACTGGCACGCATTCCTAATTTATTCTCTTTTTTACCAGAAGAAAAACCAGCCATTCCTTTTTCTAATATAAAAGCAGTCATTCCTTTAGAATCTCCTTTTTCTCCTGTTCGCACCACTACAACTGCTATATCACCAGATATGGCATGTGTAATAAAATTTTTAGCTCCGTTTATAATCCAGAAATCACCATCTTTAACAGCGGTAGTATTCATGCCTCCTGCATCAGAACCTGTGTTATGTTCTGTTAATCCCCAAGCGCCAATAAATTCTGCAGTTGCCAATTTGGGAAGATGCTTTTTCTTTTGTTCTTCGTTTCCAAAAGTCAGAATGTGATTTGTGCAAAGTGAATTATGCGCCGCTACTGAAAGCCCTATCGAAGGATCGACTTTTGAAATTTCTGTAAGCACAGTAATATATTCGTGATAACCCAATCCTGCCCCTCCGTAATCTTCCGGCACTAAAATCCCCATAAATCCCATTTCTCCTAATTTTTTAAAAAGATCAACAGGAAAGATCTGGGCTTCGTCCCACTCCATTATAAAAGGTTTTATGTTTTTTTCTGCAAAGTCTTTTATGGACTGAACAATCATGGACTGCGTTTCGTTATATTCAAAATTCATTGTTTCGCTATTTTTTAGAACTCCAAATATAAACTAATTATTTTTGCTTTTTCAACAGGAAAACCTTTAATTTTTGATAAATCCTCAATATTATTAAAATTTCCGTTCATACTTCTATAAATTACAATTTGTTTTGCAAGTGTGTATTTGAAGTACGGGAATTGAGACAATTCCTTTAAAGAAGCGTCATTTATAGCAATCTTTTTAAAACCGGAAGGCATGACAACTTTGAAACGATTGTTTAATTCTGCAATTACTTCCGGAGAAAGTCCCCAAACATCCTGAAGTTGTTCCATAGACACAAAACCTCCTAAAATTTCTTTCTGTTTTATTATTCGCAGAGAAAGTGCTTCGCCAATACCGTATAGTTTCATTAGATCTTCCTGACTTGCTTCATTAATATCCTGCAGTACTATTTTTTCCTTATTATAGTGAGGTTTTTTATCGAATACTTTTCTTTCTTCTTTGAATTCTGTTTTATTTTGTTTCCAATCCGGAAATTTAAAAAGTGGTGACAATACTTTTAACAACGAATCTGAGACCTGTGTTACTTTCTGAAACTCTTCGGCAGAATTCACATATTTATTTTCTTTTCGAAAAGCCAGCAGACGGTCTATTTCCTGAGTAGACATTCCAAGTTTATACCCTCTATAATCGGAAATAAAATTGGGGTTGAATTTGTATACCGTATATTTTGTTTTTAATTTTTCCTCCTTTTGTAAGTCAATTTCTTTTTGAAGCAACATCCACTGATCTTCTTCTACGGAAGAATAATAGGGCTGGCTAAAATCTGCAAAAAAGTAAAATAACTGTAAAGCAATCACAACAATAAACAATAATACGATACCTGTTTTCTGCTGGTTTGAGAACTTAAAATAATGATTAAGCAGCTTAAAATTCATTATCGATGAAATTTATTAGAATTATGAAAGTGCAAAAATCATAAGAATTTACTTATTTAACAAGAAAAATAACAGAAACTAAAATTTTCAAATAGTTAAACATACACTAATTCTTTCTCAATTAATTTAATGAATCTCAGGTATCAAAACAAACCCTGTATTTTTTTCCATTAAAAATTAAACATTTTGTAACTTAAAACATGATAATTGTTTTTATTTTTTACAAAAAACTATACATTTGGAACTTAATAACAAATAAACCAATAATATAGTATGTCAATTTGGAGAGTTAAACCAATATCAGCCTTTGAGGCCGATATGAAAAAGAGTGATTTAAAGAGAGTCCTTGGAAAATGGAGTCTTACTGCCATTGGAGTTGGTGCCATTATCGGTGGAGGAATTTTTGTACTTACCGGTACGGGAGCTTATTACCATGCAGGTCCAGCCTTAGCAATTTCGTTTATAATCGCAGGTATTGCCTGTGTGTTTGCAGCGCTTTGTTATTCTGAATTTGCCTCAATTTTACCTGTTGAAGGATCGGCGTATGCTTATGCTTACGGTACAATTGGAGAAATTTTTGCCTGGATAATCGGCTGGGGACTTATTCTCGAATATGCAATGGGATCTATGACGGTCGCCGTTTCCTGGTCAGGATATTTTAATAAATTACTCAAAATATTTCACATTCAACTCCCTGAATGGCTTACAACAGATCCGGCAACGTATACCGGAGAAGGTTTCTCAATGAACCTTCCGGCTTTCCTGATCGTTATTTTGGTTATTTCACTGCTTATTAAAGGTACAAAAAGTGCCGCTAAAGCTAATAATGCTATTGTAATCCTTAAAGTTTCTGCGGTAATATTTGTAATTGTAGCAGGACTTTTCTTTATCAATACAGCAAACTGGAGTCCTTTTATTCCTGAGGCTACTCAGATTATTGAAAAAGAAACTACTCACAATGCTTACGGAATTGGTGGAATTGTATCCGGAGCTGCTGCAATTTTCTTTGCTTATGTTGGTTTCGATGCTGTATCTACTCAGGCAGGAGAAGCTATTAATCCTAAAAAAGATGTACCATTTGCTATTATTGCTTCTTTATTAATTTGTACTACTTTATATATTCTTGTTTCTTTAGTTTTAACAGGAATGATGAATTACCAGGATTTTAATCCGCTTGGAAAATATCCTGAAGCAATTAAAGCTCCTGTTGCTTATGCATTTGACATTGCAGGACAAGGCTGGGCTGGCTTTATTATTACTATTGCCGCTACTATTGGACTTGTTTCTGTATTAATGGTAATGATCATGGGACAATCAAGAATTTTCCTTGGAATGTCTAAAGATGGTTTAATTCCGTCTGTTTTCTCAAAAGTTAACCCTATATCTGGTACACCAAAAACAAACTTAATGATTTTAGGAGGTATTATTGCCACGGTTGCTGCTTTTACTCCAATTAACAAATTAGCCGATATGACTAGTTTTGGTACTTTATTTGCCTTTACAATGGTTTGTATTGCGGTGTGGATCTTAAGAGTAAAACAACCTGGACTAAACAGAACTTTTAAGGTTCCTGCTTTACCAATTATTGCTGTCTTAGGAATTTCTATTAATACCTACCTTATTATCAATTTGAGCTTAGATGCTCAGTTATTATCTATTGGATGGCTTGCAATTGGTATTCTGGTTTATTTTGGATACAGTAAAAGAAGGTCAAGACTTAACGACTCTTCTGAAGAATAAGAAACAAAAAAACTCCAAATTTAGATTTGGAGTTTTTTTTATAAGTCAAATACAGAAGTTCTTTTTGAACGGATTAAGTCTTTCAGCCGAATCCAGAAAGCAAGTGTAAGGTAAACTCCAAAACCTAAACCTGCTGTTACAAACGAAATGTAAATAAAAAACAGCCGCACGCTCGTAACACGCATTCCCAGCTTATCTGCCAGTCTTGAAGATACATGAAAACCGTATTTTTCAAAAAAGAATTTGAGTTTTAAAATTGCTGACATTTTTTAATTTTAGATTTTAAATTTTTCGACCGCTTTGCCGTCGGATTTACAAAAGTACAAATTATCTAATTGCCGCATTTTCTTATTATCTAATTATTTTTAAGCAGTTCAAGTCCAAGAGCACATTTTAAGCAGGCTTTTTGATTGCAGTATTCATTTTTTAATTCCAATAAAGTCTGGCTTTCGAATGCATTTTTAGATTTAACTCCAAATAAGCTGAACTTATCAATAACCGCATTTTTCTCGGTATCAACTTCATTCATAAATTCAATTAGATCTTCGGCTGTAGATTCTCCCATTATGTCAGCATAGGTAAACTGAAACGGTATAATTGTATTGATGATCAGTAAATCTAAAAATGATTTAGAGATTGCTTTTGATTTTTTCGAACTTTCTTTATCAAACTGATAATGATTCTGCCAGTACGGGCTTACCGATACATTCAATAAATCGTAAACACTTTTAGCTGATTTAAGCGCAATTATTTTCGAAAACAAGTTTTGATACTTATGATACAAATTTGCCAGTTGAGAAAGTCGTATAGTCGGAAAATTATCGGGTCTGTGTTTAAAAAAGTGAACAGCATCTATATGTGATTTTTCAAGCTGATATTTATGCAGCAGAAAAAAATATCTGAATTTTAAATCTTTAAAATATACATCTTCTTTTTCAGATTCTAACAAACCTGCCGTTCCTAAAAATAATGCTTCGAGATTTTCGACTTCAAAACTTTCTTTTCTGATAACCGAAAACGGAATCGATTTCGCCATTTGCAGAAAAGCATTTCCATTTGTATTCAATCCGAAGTTTTTGGCTAACAAACAAAATAATACCGCTTCAAAATCCTGATTGGTTTCTTCGAGTAATTCACAAATAAACTTTGACTTGCGTTCTAACCGTTCAAAAAACAATCGTTCCTGCCAGTTTTTAAAAACGAAATCATCTATTTCTTTGATTTGTCTTTCGCATGAAATCCATGTCTTTGGAAAAAGCAATGCCTTATAATTTTGAATTAATTCCGGATCTACATAATCTTTTAGTACCAAAACCGGAATTTCCGTATTATCTTCTCTAAAAATAGCGGTATCATTTTCCCAGACAACATGCAGAATCACATTTTCATAAGCGGGATCTTTTTCATGATTGTGCAAATACCAATCTGAAGATTTCAAATGTACCTCTACATTTCCTGCCCATTTCTGGTCTGCGATTTTAATATGGGCGTTGAAAAAATCAGGTCCGGCAAGTTCTAAATAATCACCCGTTTTAATAATCGTAACTGGTTCATTCCGGACGGTCATTAAATTTAAGGTATTGAATTTTTTGAATTTCCAGAGATAATGAAGAAAGTCTTCTTTCATTTTTAAATTTTATTTGTGTAACAAAATTTAAAAATAACAAATTTAATATTATTCTTACAAATAAAATTATCTATTTAGCGAAGCAGATATAATTTAGCACATGCCCTGGCATCTGACAACGCTTCATGGTGGTTTAATTTAATATCCATTTCACGGCAGCAGTCACTTAGAGTTGTTGGTTTTAGACCTTTTGCTTTGTAGATTTTAACTGTACATTCCCATTTGTGAGCAATGTTCAAATCTTCATAATTTAATCCGTACAGCAGCATGGATTTCATTAAAACATTTCGGTCAAAACTCTCGTTATGTGCCACTACTACTTTATTTTTTAATCTCTTTTCGATTTCGGGATAAACCTGCAAAAAAGATTTCGAATTAATCGTGTCTTTGGGATAAATACCATGAACGCGAATTGTGAACGGACTGTATTCGTTTTTAGGCGGTTTAATCAGGGTCACAAACTCATCGACAATTATTCCGTTTTCGACCGTAACAATTCCAACAGAACACGGATGGTATCCCGTCGCGGTTTCAAAATCTATAGCTGTAAAATTCATTCTATTTTCTTTAAAGACAAATCCATAAACCCAATTACTGATGCAATTAGATTTATGGATAAGATTTTATTTTTTCAGGGTTTATTTTATAGAGCCAATAATATCATATTTGGTTATAATATGATGATTTCCGTTTCCTAAATCAATCAAAACAGCATCGTTTTCTTTTGAGAATAGTTTAGAAACTTCTTCGATTGGTGTTCCCAGTTTTACAATTGGGAAAGGTTTACCCATCACTTCTTTGATTGGTTTTTCGGCAACATTTTTATCGGCAACATAACTTCTGAACAAATCGGTTTCGTCTACAGAACCTACAAAACCGTTTATATCCACAACCGGAATCTGCGAAATTTTATATTTACGCATGCGCTCGATAGCATGAGAAACCAATTCTTCTGTGCGAACCACGATTAATTCTTTATCGATATGATCTTTGATTACATCTTCTGCCTTTGTTACATTTTCTTCTAAGAATCCACGCTCACGCATCCAGTCATCATTGAACATTTTACCCACGTAACGGCTTCCTGAATCGTGAAATAAAACTACAACCACATCGTCAGGTTTAAAATGTTCTTTTAACTGTAATAATCCTTTTATACAGGCTCCTGCTGAATTACCTACAAAAATAGCTTCTTCAAGGGCAATTTTTCTGGTATAAACCGCAGCATCTTTATCTGTTACTTTGGTAAAACCGTCAATCAAAGAGAAATCAACATTTTTAGGCAGAATGTCTTCTCCAATTCCTTCTGTTATATACGAATAGATTTCGTTTTCATCAAAAATTCCTGTTTCGTGATATTTCTTAAAAACAGAACCATACGTATCAATTCCCCAGATTTTAATATTCGGGTTTTTCTCTTTTAGATATTTTCCTACTCCAGAAATTGTTCCTCCTGTTCCAACACCTACTACAAAATGCGTGATTCTTCCATCCGTCTGTTTCCAGATTTCAGGACCTGTCTGCTCGTAATGTGCCAATGAATTTGACATGTTATCGTACTGGTTTACGTACCATGAATTTGGTGTTTCTTCGGCCAGACGTTTTGAAACTGAATAATAGGAACGAGGATCTGTTGGTTCAACATCTGTAGGACAAACCACTACTTTTGCTCCAACTGCCCGAAGAATATCCATTTTTTCTTTGGACTGTTTGTCAGATATTACACAAATCAGTTTATAGCCTTTTACAATGGCAACAAGCGCCAGCCCCATTCCGGTATTTCCCGAGGTTCCTTCGATAATCGTTCCGCCCGGTTTTAGTCTTCCGTCCGCTTCTGCATCTTCAATCATTTTTACGGCCATTCTGTCTTTTACAGAATTCCCCGGATTAAAGGTTTCGACTTTTGCTAATACTAACGCATCAATTTCAGCAACAATTTTGTTGAGTTTTACCAATGGTGTATTACCAATTGTTTCTAAAATATTATTTGAAAAGTCCATTCTATTAAGTTTTTATATGTGGTTCTAAGGGGTACGTTTTTTATTGGAAGAAATTCCACACTAACCCAAATCGGATTACAAAATCGCGATACGGATTATTAGGTGCAGAATAATAATTGCCTGATGAAAACAATGCATTTAAATGTTCGGCTTTTAAATAAAAACGCGTCTGACGAATTCTTGCATTTAAGAAAACATCGATAGTAGCAAAATTTCCTATTTCTTTTTTATCCTGAACAAAGAATTCTCCAATAACCGGGTTATAATCGTTACCATAATATTTGGTAAAATAATTAAATACAACTCCAGCTTGTGCAAACAAAGCTTTTTTGAAATAATAGTTTGAGTAATAAAACGTATTTCTGGTTACAAAATCAGGGACATTCAAAATCAAATCTGACTGATCTACTTTTTGATATAATAAGGTATTATCCAGCGCAAATTTTCCAAATTTAAACTCTCTGTTGGCTTTTATTTCCAGATAATTAATCACATTTCCATATTGAGCCGGCTTTATGATTTGTGTCTGTGCCACAACTTCGGCTGCACTAGATGCATCTCTAAAATACAAATGATCATTTAGTACTGTATAATTTACTTCTGCATTTAACCAGGGTGTATAAACATTAGCGCCGAGAGAGTTAATTTTTTCGTTTTTAAAATTATTTGACCAATTATACTGTACATAACTGCTTTGGTACAAATTGTAATTGTTATTTGGCAGTTTGTTTATATTTCTGTATCTGAAATCAAACTGGATTTTCTCGTTTAAATTATAACGCAGTTTTGCATCAAGATCTGAGAGTGACTGGTTTGTAATGGATCTTGAGTACAAGAAACGTCCGTTCCATTTGTTTTTTTGGTATTCGTACTGCGCCCCAAAATTATTAATCTGCAAATACAAATTATTAGGTACAATTGTTCCGTCTTTATAAATTATAATCTTACCATATTCATAGTTCGATCTGTAATCATCAACAAAAAAATTAAATTTTCCTAAAAGCGAATTTTCATAGGCAGCACCCACTCTGTTATACAATCTTTCGAAGCGTGTGTGATCGTTTATATTGCTTGTCACATACGATTCCCCAAAACGCTGTACCTGTTCTCCATCAACAGTTGAAAGTACTGTTGGCTGTTTGTATTCGAAAGCTTTATTTTCGTAATTAAACTGATGATTTATGTACAGGTTATTATTTCCGTGCGTAGGATTTATTCTAAAAGCGTGGTCAAAGAACAAACGTCGTCCTTTTAAAAACGATTCAGCATTGGTTAAATAAACCTGCAGACGCTGACGGTTTTTAAAATCAGGGTTATCGCTTTCAAAATCTGCAGGCGTTGTAATACCGCCGTTTTCTTCATTCAGATTATCCTGATAGGTATAATGCGCATTTAAGGCATATCTTCTGTTTGTGGTTGCATAACTCGTTGTAAATCTGAAATTTCCGGCACTTACAAGCTGATTTATATAATTTCCTTCTGAACGCAGACCTCTGTAAGCGATAGAAAAATTTAGATTTTTTGACGTATTTAAAGTAATAAATGAATCTACGTTTTGTCCTTTATTAATTGTGGTATTAAAAAATAACTCTGTAAAAGGTGTTGCAGCAGAATAATACCGAATATCTTCTGCCCGCATATAATTAGAATGTTTAGCTGTAAAACCTATTTCAGGATAAGGAGAAAAACTTGTTAAACTGTATTGCAAAGTATTTAACGGCTGCCCAATATTTGAAAATTCTAAAAGTCCGAAAAGATCTTTTCGAAGATGATTTTGTTTGTATGCACTTTTAATCGTAAGAGAAGTATCGGCATAAATAGTGTCATGCTCCAGTGTAATAATCTGATACTGATCAATTTTTGCAATTTTAGATTGTTTCTTTTTAACTGTATCTGTAATACTTGAATATTTTGTATTCATATCTAAATTATTTTTAGAAGCAGGTTTTTCCTGAGAAAACAACAATGTTGGTACAATTAATAGATATAGAAAAATGAATATTCTCATTTGATGGCTTTGTATATGATTATTTCGACAAAATTTGCTAAGCAAAGGTAAATGATAAAAACATATAAATAAAAAAACACTTCAATTTATACAATTACCTTGACAGACAGAATGAAAACGAATATTTTTGCATAAAATTTTACTTATTATCTTTTAGAATTTTAAAAAATGCTTGAAAAAAATTTCTCAGGATTTGTTTTAGAAACCGGAACCGATGAAGCAGGCCGAGGCTGTCTGGCCGGCCCTGTAACTGCTGCTGCCATAATTCTTCCAGCCGATTTTGAGAATCAGATTTTGAATGACAGTAAACAGTTATCCGAAAAAACAAGAGCACTTTTAAGACCTGTAATCGAAGAACAGGCGGTTTGTTTTGCCGTTACACATTTATTTCCTGATGAAATTGATGAAATAAATATTCTTAATGCATCAATGAAGGGCATGCAGGAATGTATTTTGAAATTAAAACATGTTCCTGAATTTATTATCGTAGACGGAAACCGTTCTCTAAATGCAAAACTGGGACTTAAAAATACTTTTGGAAGACAGTTTTCTACAGAAGAAATTACCTTATTAAAGTCGATCCCAAACCAGAGCATTATAAAAGGTGATGCTAAATTTTTGAGTATTGCCGCAGCATCTGTCCTGGCCAAAACCTATCGTGATGAATACATGGATCAAATTCATGAGGAATTCCCAATGTATAACTGGAAACAAAACAAGGGGTATCCAACCAAAGAACACCGCGATGCAATCAGGGAATTTGGAACTACTAAATATCACCGCATGAGTTTTAGACTTTTACCGGAACAATTAGAACTTGATTTATTCTAAAAAAGGAAGACTTTTCAAATTGATAAGTCTTCCTTTTTTTATGATAAATGATGCTGTATTTATTACACAAATTCAGCTTCAAATAAATTTGTAAAATGTTTGATGATTTTAGATTTCACTTCTTCTTCATCTACTTTTTCGACACCCAATTCTACATTTAAAGAAGTAACCCCTTTTCCGCGAATGCCGCACGGAATAATATTATCAAAATATCCTAAATCGACATTTACGTTTAAAGCAAATCCGTGCATGGTTACCCATCGTGAAGCACGAACTCCCATTGCACATATTTTTCGGGCAAACGGAGTTCCTGCACCCAGCCATACACCGGTTTCACCTTCGCTCCTGCCTGATTCCAGTCCGTATTCCGCTAAAGTTAAAATAATTGATTCTTCCAGCAGACGCAGGTATTTATGTATATCTGTAAAGAAATTTTCTAAATCCAGAATAGGATAACCTACAATCTGTCCCGGTCCGTGATAGGTGATGTCGCCTCCGCGGTTGATTTTGTAAAATGTCGCTCCTTTGGCTTCGAGCTGTTTCTCGTTTAATAACAAGTTTTCAAGATCGCCGCTTTTACCCAGAGTGTAAACATGCGGATGCTCAACAAACAACAAATAATTAGGTGTTGGCAGATCGCGTTCTTCTCTTCTGTTTTTGATCTTTAAATCGACAATATCTTTAAAGATTTCTTCCTGATATTCCCAGGTCGATTTATAATCTCTATTTCCCAGATCCTGAAGTTGAATTTTTTTATTCATTTTGATTATTTTTCAAACTCAACATCAAAGTTAAGCTTGTCCGGATTCTCCATATAATCCGTAAAAGAGTATTGAATGGTAATTGATTTACGATCGTCGCTGAATAAAGCATTTGGATTAGAGACTTTCTTAACCTTTTTCGGGAAATGGTATTTTACAATATAACTTGATGATGCAAAAATCATTTTTGACATATCTGCAGCAGAATCTTTTGCTTTTGCTGCCAATTTCTGCTGATCGATTACAGCTTTTCTTGTAAACATCTTTCCGTCGTATGTATAACTTAATTTACTGTTGTTGTCTCCAAAACTACTTCCCATTGGGTTTGCACCTGATTTTCCATCTATTTTTTGGAGTGTACTGGCTGTCTGCAGAATATCCTGAAGTTCGTTTACATTTTTAAAATCAGTTGCCATTGTCATTAAAAACTGCTTTTTCTCGGCGCTCATTTTTGTTGTTACCACAAAATTTTCCAGTTTCTTAATCTCTTTTTGAACCTCCGGAGATAATTTGGCAATACTGTCTTTTTTTTCAGCAAATAATTGTTTGAATGTAAAAGTCGAATCAATATCTCTTTGCGCATTGGCTCCCATTTGATTTCCTATCTGGTCTCCTGCCATTTCCATTAAAGCAGAACCGTCAATGTCTACAGAGAATTTTCCCGTTCCGTTATCGTTGATGTAAATATTTTCAGTGAAAGTACAGCTCGTCAGTGCTGCTAATAAAAAAGAAAAACTCAGTAATTTATATAATTTCATTGTATTGTAATTTTTATCAAAGATACGAAGACTATTTTTAATTGTTTGATTGCGGCTTTTATCTAATTTTCAAATACTACTTTAAAACCCATTTTTTCTTCATCTTCCGGAAGTTCCTTAATTGGAATATCCAGCGTAAAACTTTTTCTGTCTTTTGATATGACTGCATTCTTTAATGAAACCGTTTTTATTCTTTTAGGAAAATGGTATTCCATTGCATATTTGCATTCCTTAAAAGCCTCATCCATTTGTTTTGTTAAAATATTTTCCTCCTCTTTCTCTTTTTTCTTTTTTTCTTTCTTTGATTTAACAGCATCTCCATCTACTAAAATTTTTTCAAAAACTTTTCCGTCATAATTATAAGTAAACCTGCTTTTTTTCTTCTCATCCTCCGGAACGGCACTTAAGGCCCCTAATTTTTTACCCGGACCTAATTTGGGCATTGCTTCAAGACCTTCCAGAGGCGAAACCATATTTTTAAGACTGTCTGATGATGGAAAATTATATTCCATATTAAATTCAAACTGTTTTTTATCCTCATTTACCTTAAATGTCACCTTGAACTTTTCAAGGGCTTTTATTTTTTGCTGATCCTCTTTAGATAATTTGGCAATACTGTCTTTTACTTTTGCAAAAACCTCTTTAAAAGTAAAAACAGTATCTAATACTTGTTTCTTTTTTATAGAATCATTGCTTTTAAAACCCATTTTAAACATAGGCGACATATCAAATCCGTATGAAAAAGTTCCTGATCCATTTTCATTTATGATCATCTTTTCCTTAAACATACAGCTTGTCATGCAAATCAATACAATAAAACAGAGTAGATATTTTTTCATAATTTAGGTTATAGGTTATTCAGGCGAAGATACTCTCTTTTAAGAATTATTCTAATTTTTATTCTAAAACAACTTCCAGATTTGTACTCTCAGGATCTCTAAGACATTCCGCCAGCTGCAATTCTAAAATCAGCGATTTTTTATCTGTACTTATAGAAGCTTTATCATTTGAAACTGATTTTATTTTTTTCGGAAAACTATATTTTAAAACATACAGGTTAGTCAGGTTTAAATTTCCATATACGGGTTTCAGTTTTTCATATTGATCTTTTGCCTTTTGTAATTCTTCTGTATTTGTAATTGATACGACACGTTTAAAAACATTTCCATCAAAAGCATAATCTATTTTATAATAATGTTTTTCTGCTGTTAACGCATAATTATATTTAATGTCATCCGCATAATTTTCAGTTTTATATACATCCGGAATTTCCGAAACCTGATTAAAATGCAGAGACAATACCGTCCTGAATTCTTTTTCGAAAGAACTGTTTTTAATGTGTACTTTTACATTGGCATATTTTTGAAACAACTCCTGTTCCTCCGGTTTATATTTTAGAAAAGTTTCATTGTATTTTTCGATGTATTCTTTAAATACAAAAGAGGTATCCTGAACTATATTTTCTTTAGCGTATTCTTCTCTTGCCAATTGCATATAACTGTTTTCATCTCGTAATTGCACAACTTGCAAATCGCCGCTCCCGTCAGGATTGATGGTGATGGTTTCAGTAATCTTACAGCCGGGAAACAAAATCATCAATAGAAAAATCGACACGTATCTCATTATTTTTAAAGGATTTAAGATTCTGAGAGGCTAAGATACTAAGTTTTTTAGTTGATTTCTTACAGAAGCTTTGTGTATTTGTTTTTACTTCTTAATTACAAGCAGACAGTACAACAGAAGGTGATTGAAACCCAATAAATTGATGATGCAAAAAATCTAAAATCTGCATTCTAAAATCTACTTTCTTTTCTTTATCTTTGCGCACTTAAAAAATAGCAATAAAAATGGCATTATCAGAACAAGAAATCATCAGAAGAGAAAAACTTCAAAACTTACGCAGTCTGGGAATCAACCCTTATCCAGCTAATCTTTTTCCTGTAAATCATACTTCTAAGCAGATAAAGGAGTCTTTTGAAGAGGGTAAGAAGGTGATCGTTGCGGGACGTTTGATGAGTGTTCGTGATCAGGGTAAAGCCTGTTTTGCCGAATTACAGGACAGCGAAGGTCGTATACAATTATACGTAAACCGTGATGTTTTGTGCGAAGGCGACGATAAAACTTTATACAATCAGGTATTTAAAAAATTAACTGATTTAGGAGATTTTATTGGTATTGAAGGTGAATTGTTTACAACAAAAGTAGGCGCGCAGTGTATTCGTGTTGATGCTTTTACTTTCCTTAGTAAAACGTTGCGTCCGTTACCATTACCAAAAGTAGACGAAGAAGGAAACGTACACGATGCGTTTAATGATGCTGAATTACGTTACAGAATGCGTTATGTAGATTTAACAGTAAATCCGCAGGTTAAAGAAACTTTTATTAAACGTACCAAACTATTTACTGCAATGCGTGGTTACTTTAACGACGCAGGATATCTTGAAGTTGATACTCCGGTTTTACAGTCAATTCCGGGTGGTGCTTCGGCAAGACCTTTTATTACGCACCACAACTCGCTTGATATTCCGCTTTACATGCGTATTGCAAACGAATTGTACTTAAAAAGATTAATTGTAGGCGGATTCGAAGGCGTTTATGAGTTCTCTAGAAACTTCCGTAATGAAGGAATGGACAGAACGCATAATCCTGAGTTTACTGCCATGGAAATATATGTAGCTTACAAAGACTACAACTGGATGATGGAATTTGCAGAAGGCTTATTAGAGCATTGTGCCATTGCCGTAAACGGAACTAGTGAAGTTACTTTTGGAGAGCACAAAATCAACTTTAAAGCGCCTTATGCTCGTGTTTCCATGACAGATTCTATCAAACATTTTACCGGTTTTGATATTTCCGGTAAAACAGAACAGGAATTGTTTGAAGCGGCCAGAGGAATGGGAATCGAGGTTGACGAAACAATGGGTAAAGGAAAACTAATTGATGAGATTTTTGGAGCAAAATGTGAAGGAAATTACATTCAGCCAACTTTCATTACAGATTATCCAAAAGAAATGTCGCCGCTTTGTAAAGAGCACCGTGATAATCCGGATTTAACTGAGCGTTTTGAATTAATGGTTTGCGGAAAAGAAATCGCAAATGCGTATTCTGAATTAAATGACCCAATTGACCAGAGAGAACGTTTTGAAGATCAAATGCGTTTGGCTGCAAAAGGTGATGATGAAGCAAACGGAATTATCGACGAAGATTTCTTAAGAGCGCTTGAGTACGGTATGCCGCCAACATCTGGAATGGGAATTGGAATGGATCGTTTGATTATGTATTTAACAAATAATGCTTCTATCCAGGAAGTTTTATTGTTCCCGCAAATGCGTCCTGAGAAAAAACAAACAATTGAACTTTCTGATGAAGAGAAATTTATTGTTGATTTATTGAAAGGAAATGAAAACAGAATGGATCTGCAGCAGTTAAAAATTACAGCAAATTTAAGCGGTAAAAAATGGGATGCTTCTATGAAAAATTTATCTAAACACGGTTTGACTAAAGTTGTCGTTGACGGCGATTTTAAATTTGTGGAATTGGTGGGATAAATTCCAATTGAGCTTCATAATATTTCAAACCCGACAGTTTTTTTAAACTTGTCGGGTTTTTATTTTAATTTTAAAACGAATACTTCTCCAGCTTCTTCTCATAAATATCCAGCACTTTTGTACTTTCTTTAGGAACTTCTCCTTTCCATTTTTCTTCGATTGAAGGATTTGATGGATATTTTCCGTTTTTCATTTTTACGAGATGGAACAAACCGCCGCTTTTCATTAAAAGATTATAGAATTTCTCCGAAGAATCAGTTGTAACCAAAATAGGAAAATCGGTTACAGAAAAAGAATTGATTACACTTCCGTCATGATTTAAAATATAGCCGGAACAACCGCCGCTTCCGCAGAAATAAGAATTGGAAAAGCCTACAAAATACTCATCCTTTTTATCATTGTTTAAATCAAAAGCTTCATAATAAAAATACCGGTCTTCATTTGTCATTGACTTAAGATCATTTTTTAATAAGACCTTTAATTGTTTTTGGATTAATTTGACCGTTTCATCATTTTTTGGAGAAACATCACCAACATCTGCAGTTCCGGCAACAGTTTTAGACAAGGTATCCTGAGCGATTGCTTTTACGATATTATTGGATTCGGTTTGTTTGTTACGACAGGAATACAATACCGCAATTCCGATTATAAGTATGAATATACGTCTCATAATTTTGTATTTTAATTCATATCAGAGTTTTACATTCAATTAAATTACAAAAAATATTCAACATCATAACCCCGGCAGGTTTTAAAAAATCTGCCGGAGTTTGAACTTTTAATTTTAAACCAGCAATGCCGCTTTATTTTCTATATCATTTTCTTGCAGCAAGGATTGTATATTATTGAAAGTTACCAATGCAATCTGAGTTAAAGCTTCGTTGGTAAAAAACGCCTGATGCGCTGTTACCAAAACATTCGGAAAACTCATTAAACGCTGAATTGCATCATCCTGAATAATATCGGCAGAAAGATCTCTAAAGAATAATTTCTCCTCCTGCTCATAAACATCAATTCCCAGATGCCCAATTTTTCCTTCTTTTAAACCTTCAATAACCGATGAAGTTTCTATTAACCCGCCGCGGCTTGTATTGATAATCATGACGTTTTCTTTCATAAAAGAAATAGACGTTTTATTAATAACATGTTTGGTTTGATCGTTTAACGGGCAATGCAATGAAATAATGTCACTTGTCTTGAAAATCTCTTCTAAACCAACAAAAGCAACACCGTCTTTTTTCATTTCTTCGCTTTCTATAATATCATACGCCAAAACTTTACAGCCAAATCCTAATGCTATTTTAGAGAATGCTTTTCCGATATTTCCGGTACCAATGATCCCGATTGTTTTTCCGAATAAATCAAACCCCAACAGCCCGTTTAAAGAAAAGTTTTGCTCACGAACCCTGTTATATGCTTTATGCGTTTTTCGGTTTAAAGTCAAAATCATCGCCATAGCATGTTCTGCAACTGCCTGAGGAGAATAAGCCGGAACACGGCAAACCTTTATATTATGCTTTTTTGCAGCTTCTAAATCGACATTATTAAAACCGGCACAGCGCAGAGCAATAATTTTTACATTCTTTTCTGCTAATTGTTTTATAACCGATTCGTTGACAATATCATTAACAAAAACACAGACAATTTCGCATTTTTCGATTAAAGCAACGGTCTGCGGGTTAAGCTGCGTTTCGAAGAAATCTAATTGAAAACCAAAGTCGGTGTTGTACTTATTAAAGAAAGTTTTATCATAAGGCTGTGTTGAGAAAAAAGCAATCTTATTCCCGGCTAAAATATTTACTGTACTCATAATGATTGTTTTGGGGGATTATAATTTGTTGACTTTCTAAAAATAAGAAAATATTTTAATATAAAAGATCGATTCTCCGTTAAGAGATTAGAACTTAAATTAGTATTACAGATAATTTTAAAAGTCAGATTAAACCTATTCGTAAAAAAGAAATCTAAATACCATAACTTAAAAAAAACAAATCATGAAAAAATTAGTAATCGCAGCTTTGTTATTTGCAGGAATAGCGGGTTTTGCACAAGACAAAAAGGAAAAATTAACTCCTGAAGAACGCACTGAGAAACAATTGCAAAGACTAACATCTGAATTAAATCTGGATGCTAATCAACAGGCTCAGATAAAACAACTGCTGGCAGAAAAAAGTGCTAAAACTGAAAAAATCAGAAAAGAAAGAAAAGAAAATAAAACAAAATTAACCCAAGCAGAAAGAGAAGCTTTTAAAAACGAGTTAAAAGCCCAAAAAGAGGCTGTCGATGCTAAAATGAAATCGATTTTAAATGCTGATCAATACACAAAATGGCATTCTCTTCAGGAAAAAAACAAAGACAAAGCAAAAGAAAAAATGAAAGAATATCAGGAAAAAAACAATTAAATTAATCAAAAGAGGTCTAAAAAACCTCTTTTTTTATTTGTCTTTTTTAGGAATCAGAATAGAAATATCATATCCTAAATCGGTTAACATTTTTAATCCGTCAACAGGTTCAAATTTATTTTTCCCATTCCACCCTTTCGTTTTACCATACACAATAGATTCTCTGATGTACTTTGGACGGTTCAAGTTCAATATTTCTTCCTGTCCCGTTACTGAATTAAACAATGGAAATCCGGAGTTTAAAGGAAAACCTATTACAGGATCATCCCAGCTGCAGAAATTTATTACCAGCGGCGTTTGCTTATAACCGCTTAAAAATATTCTTAAATACATAGAACAATCTCCTGTTACGGCATTTACTTCTCCTGACATTTTGTATAAATACAAATTATCTTCTACAATTATTCTTCTCAGGGCCATATTACTATATAAGTTTCAAAATTAAATAATTCCATTTATTTACTTCAATATCCAGACTTAATTACAGCTGCAATCTGATCATAATACTACATTGTAAATTTTAAGAATATCTGTTAAATAAAAGATAAATCTGACAATCCCGTTAAACTTAATCATACTGATAAAGTCTAACTGCCATAAACCTTTAAAAAAAACAAGTTATGAAAAAAGTATTTATCGCAGCTTTATTATTCGTTGGAATGGTAAGTTTTGCACAAGACATCAATCAAAAACCGGCACGTGAGCAGCGAGAAAAATTAACTCCGGAACAGCGCAGTGAGAAACAACTGCAAAAACTAACTTCTGATTTGAATCTGGATAAAACGCAGCAGGAAAAAGTAAAACAGCTTTTGGCTGAAAGAAATACCAAAGCAGAAAAGTTTAAAGAAACAAGAAAAGCCAATAAAACAAAACCAACCGATGCTGAAAAAGAAGCTTTTAAAAAAGAAATAAAAGCTGAAAAAGAAGCAAACGATGCAAAAATGAAATCGATTTTAAATGCTGATCAATACACAAAATGGACTGCGTTAAAAAAAGAGCACAAAAATCATCACAGAGGAAAAAGAGACCATAAATCGTCTCAGGAACGTAATCAGGCTCATTTGCAAAAGCTGTCAACAGAATTAAATCTAAATGCTGATCAGCAAAAACAAGTTAGTGAACTTTTAGCTGATAGAAGTACAAAAATGGCAATGATTAAAAAAAGCAGAAAAGATTCTACTGCTCAGCTAACCGATGCTGAAAAGAAAGCCATGAAAAAGCAAATGCAAGCAGATCATAAAACTTATGATGCAAAAATGAAATCGATTTTGACTGCTGACCAGTATAAAAAATGGACTGCGATTCAAAAAGAACGAAAAGATAAAATGAAAGAACACAGAAAAGACAAAAAATAATCTTGTTCTAAAAAGAAAAAGGAGGCTAAAAGCCTCCTTTTTTTTTATTAAAATGATTTTGATACTTTATCAATCGCATTGATTGTAAAATCTAAATCTTCGTAAGTCAATGCATCTGTAATAAACCATGTTTCGTATGCAGACGGTGCAATGTAAACCCCTTCTTGCAACAATCCGTGGAAGAATTTCTTAAACGTTTCGTTATCACCTTTTGCAGCAGTTTGAAAATCAGTAACCGGATCTGCATCAAAGTGAACCGAAATCATAGAACCAACTCTGTTAATGGTGAAAACAACATTATTTGCTTTTAAAACCCTGTCAATTCCTGCTTCTAAATAAGCTGTTTTTTCTTCTAAACGGGTAAAGATTTCTCTATCAGAATCAAGCGCTTTCAACATTGCCAATCCAGCAGCCATTGCTAACGGATTTCCTGATAATGTTCCTGCCTGATAAACCGGCCCAAGAGGCGCTAAATAATTCATGATTTCTTCGCGTGCAGCAAAAGCTCCAACTGGCAATCCGCCCCCAATAACTTTTCCGAAAGTTACGATATCAGCATCAATACCATATAATTCCTGAACACCGCCGCGAGCTAAACGGAAACCTGTCATAACCTCATCAAAGATTAATAAAATCCCGTTTGCAGTACACAAATCTCTTAAACCTTGCAGGAAACCTTCTTTAGGAACAATACAGCCCATATTTCCGGCAACTGCTTCAATAATAATAGCAGCAATTTCGCCTTTATTAGCTTCAATCAACGTTTTTACATTCTCTAAATCATTGTATTTTGCCAGTAAAGTATCTTTTGCAGTTCCTTCTGTAACGCCCGGACTGTTTGGTGATCCAAAAGTTACTGCTCCGCTTCCAGCCTGAATAAGGAATGAATCTGAATGCCCGTGATAGCAGCCTGCAAATTTTACAATTTTATCTCTTTTTGTAAATCCGCGAGCCAGACGAATCGCACTCATACAAGCTTCTGTACCTGAATTTACAAAACGGATTTTATCAATATTTGGAACCATAGAAACTGCCAAAGCTGCAATTTCTGTCTCCAGTTCTGTAGGCATTCCAAATGAAGTTCCCAGTTTTGCTTTTTCGATCACAGCATCTACAACCGGCTGATAAGCATGACCCAAAACCATTGGCCCCCAGGAGTTAATATAATCGATTAATTTATTTCCGTCTTCATCATATAAATAAGCACCTTTAGCACTTTTTACAAAAATCGGAGTACCGCCAACGGCCTTAAATGCTCTTACCGGCGAATTTACTCCTCCGGGAATTACTTTTTCTGCTTCAGCAAAAAGCTGACTACTTCTTTTATATAACATTTTTTTATTTTAGATTTTTGAGTTCAGATTTTAGATTAAAATTATTGGCTTAAACCTTGTCCCTTAATAAACTCATTGAAATATTTTTGTTCTATTTGTTCTTCTTTTGAAAGCTCTTCCATTTTTGTATCAGACATTCCTATTGGTGAATAAAAACTCCATTTCCAAGTTGGTCTGTATTTTACAAAAAAATATTTTTCTGCAAATTCATCGTGATGATAAACACCGCAAAAAAGTCTGATTGTTAAACCTGTGACAAAAATTAAAATCAGAATTAAAATTTTCCTTTTCATAATTTACTGAAAACTGTCACTGCGACTAAAAACTACTTCACCTTCAACCTCTGCCCTATCGAAATAGCATTATCAGTCAGATTGTTTTTTTGTTTTAAATCATCAACCAGTAAATTGAATTTTTTCGAAATGGAATACAGCGTATCTCCCTTTTGAACTTCATATAAATTTGGGTCATATGAGTTCATATTTATTTTTGGATCAGAAGAGGCCACAGAAGACGAACTTCTTGCTGGAGCCGAAGTATTAATTGGCACATAATTCCTTCCCGTAACCTGACAATCGTATTGATGTAAATTGTAACGCTCGATATAACTGATCAACTTATCCGGATATTTTGGATCTGTGGCATAACCTGCTGCTCTTAATCCTTTTGCCCATGCTTTGTAATCGTCTTTTTCGTAAGTAAATAAGGCTTCATATCTTTTTTTGCCCACTAAAAATAAAGCATGATCTTTATACGATTCTGAAGCCTGAGGATATTTTCTAAAACATTCCTGCGCTGCATCATCATCGTGACGAACGCTTTCACCAAGCCAGTCTTTATGACATTTAATCCCGAAATGGTTATTAGCCTCAACAGCCAGATCACCTTTACCCGCACCCGATTCTAAGATTCCCTGCGCCAGAATAATACTGGCCGGAATTCCGTATGTTTTCATGTTTCCCATCGCAATATCTTTATACTGCAAAACATAATTCGAAATTAAATCGCTGGTTACAACTGTTCTCGAAGTAGACTGAATAACCTCGGTTGTATTATTTGTAGAAGGATATTTTTTAACGGTTCTTACCGGTTTCTTTGCTGCAACTCTTGATTGCTGGGCTGCCGCTTTTTTGGTCGTCGCGATAGCAGGTTTGCTTGATGAACAACTTGCCAAAATTAGTACTGTAAAAAGCAATACGATTTTTTTAATCATCTTGTTTGAGTATTGGTAATTTCTTCTGCTTCAACTTTATATTCATTCCGTCAATTCCCTGCAGTCCGCCGGTGTGAATGAGTAAAATTTTTGAATGTGCAGGAAAATAATTTTTGCTGATTAAATCTATAACGCCAAAAACCATCTTTCCTGTATAAATTGGATCTAAGGGCACTTTTGTTTCTTCAAAAAAAGCATTAATAAATTCTATTAATTCTAAATTTATCTTGCCATAACCTCCAAAATGATAGTCAGAAATTAAATTCCAGTTATCTTTTTTTGCAAAAATACGAATTTCATCCTTTAAAAAGTCACCTTTTAACGCCGGAAAGCCTAAAATTTTCTGATTTTGCAGCGAACTGTTAATTAATCCCGAAATCGTGCCGCCTGTTCCAACAGCACAGCAGACATAATTAAAAACCGAATCTTCGTCTGTTAAAATCTCCTTACAGCCTTTTACAGCCAGTTCGTTTGTACCGCCTTCGGGAACCAGATAAAAATCACCAAATTTGGCTTTCAGCTTTTCTATAAAAGAAGCTTCACTTTTCAAACGATACTCTTCTCTCGAAACAAATTCAAACTGCATTCCGTTTTCCTGAGCGAATTTCAGGGTTGGATTTTCTTCAATTTTATCAAAAAGTTCATCACCGCGAATTATGCCGATTGTTTTAAAACCCTGCTCTTTTCCTGCATATGCAACAGCTGCAATATGATTGGAAAATGCGCCGCCAAAAGTTAATAAAGTCGTTTTATTTTCGGCTTTCGCCTGAAGTAAATTGTATTTCAGTTTCCTGAATTTATTTCCTGAAACAAACGGATGAATGAGATCTTCGCGTTTTATAGTTAGAGAAATATTATTTGGAAATTGAATATTTATATGTTGATTAAAAACTGGATTCATTTTAATTTAAGTCGAAAGTTGGAAAGTCGAAAGTCAAAAGTGATAATTCACATCTTAATATTGTAAAGCTTAAAGCCTATTGCTTATAGCCTAAAGCTACAAATAATGCAGAAATTGAAAAAAAGATCGGTTTTTCAGATAATTTAAATCCCTTTCTTTAGTGTAAGCTTCTCTTTCAAAACTAATATTTCGGTACGCTAAATCTTTGTTTTTATATTGAATTAACCGAATAAAAAATTCAAAAACATACCAGATAAAAAACGGCAGAACTAACATTTCTAACTGCTGCCGCAAATGGATTTTTTCATGATTAACAAATACCGCATTATTTCTGTCAAGATCGTATTTCATCAAAACAAAAGGAAAAACAACCATTCCCCGATATCCTTTCGGAATTAAATATTTAGCAACAATCAGAAACATTGGCTGTAAAATTTATAAATTTGTAGCTATAGAATTGTTCAATTTCAACAAAACTACAATCAATATTTATATTTTTGATTTTTACATTTATTAAAATTGAACCCGAAGCAGATTTATGAAAGAGCAAAGTAATGAAAATAAATTAATCGAAGGCGAAGATTTTTACTATACGCCCGAAGGTTACAAATGCTTTACTGAAAAACATCATTTAAAACGCGGCTATTGCTGTAAAAGCGGCTGCCGCCACTGTCCGTACGGATATGATAAAAAAACAGGAAGAATAAATAAAAATTAGAATACTACAAATGAAGGTTTTTATCAATAAAAATATACCCGAAGCCGGAATTAAACTGCTTCAGGACAAAGGAATTAACTTTACAATAAACCCAGCAGATAATGTATTATCAAGAGAAGAATTTATAAAAATATGCCAGCAAAATGATGTTCTTTTAAATGTTGGTTCTAATAATTTAGACGAAGATTTTTTTCAGCAATGCCCGAATCTAAAAGGAATCGCTTTATTTTCCGTAGGATTTGATGCTGTGAATATTCCATCAGCAAACAGCAGAAAAATTCCTGTTGGAAACACGCCGGATGTTTTAAGCAGAGCAACCTCTGATGTAGCTTTTTTACTGATGCAGAGTGTTGCGAGAAAATCATTTTTCAATCATAAAAGAATTTTGAATGATGATTGGGGAAGTTTTGATCCGTTAGCCAATTTAGGTCAGGAACTTTACAGCAAAACATTGGGGATTTTCGGTTTGGGAAGAATTGGTTTTGAAATGGCTAAAAAATGCAAAGCAGCTTTTGGAATGAATATTATTTATCACAATCGTTCTCATAATACAATTGCCGAAAAAGAACTGGATGCGAAATATGTAGATTTTGAAACCTTACTTTCTGAAAGCGACGTTTTAAGTATTCATTCTAATTACAGCGAAGAAAACAATGAAATTTTCAATAAAAATGCTTTTGCTAAAATGAAACGCAGTTCGATTTTCATTAATACAGCAAGAGGAAAATTTCATAATGAAGATGATTTATATGATGCTTTAACAAATGATATAATCTGGGGCGCTGGATTGGATGTAACGAATCCTGAACCTATGGAATTTGATAATCCGTTATTGTCCCTTCCTAATTGTTGTATTTTACCGCATATTGGTTCTGCAACTTACGAAGCCAGAAATGGAATGGCAGTTTGCGCCGCACAAAATATAATTGCACTTTTTGAAGATAAAAAGATGCCATTTTGTGTTAACGAAGAGGTATATCTTTAAATTCCAATTTTTTAAAATACCAAATTCCAATCTAAAATCAACAATCTAAAATCTAAAATTATAAATGGATATTCGTTCAAGAAAGTTTAAGATTACGATTTACAAATCGTATCACAGGTCGGATATCCGTTATCCCTAGTTATTTTTAATTAGAAAATGTGACAATTTGAAAATTAGATAATTTCAATCTAAAATCTAAAATCAGAAATCTAAAATTAAAAAAATGACTTTCAAAGAACAAATACAACAAGGAATACCTTCTATATTACCTCCAAAACAAGCTTACGATCCGGCTATTAATCATGCTCCAAAACGAAAAGAAATTCTTTCGGCAGAAGAAAAAAAGCTGGCGCTGAAAAATGCCTTACGTTATTTCGATCCAAAACACCACGCCGAATTACTTCCTGAATTTTCAGAAGAATTAGAAACTTACGGACGTATTTATATGTATCGTCTTCGTCCGGATTACAAAATGTACGCAAGGCCAATTGACGAATATCCTGGGAAATCATTGCAGGCAAAAGCGATTATGCACATGATTCAGAATAATCTGGATTATGCGGTGGCGCAGCATCCGCATGAATTGATTACGTATGGAGGAAACGGAGCCGTTTTTCAAAACTGGGCGCAATATTTATTAACGATGCAATATTTGTCTGAAATGACAGATGAGCAGACTTTAACGATGTATTCAGGACACCCAATGGGATTGTTTCCTTCACATAAAGAAGCACCGAGAGTTGTGGTTACAAACGGAATGGTCATTCCAAATTATTCTAAACCTGACGATTGGGAAAGAATGAATGCTCTTGGAGTTTCGCAATACGGACAAATGACGGCAGGAAGTTATATGTATATTGGTCCGCAGGGAATTGTACACGGAACTACGATTACGGTTTTAAACGGTTTTAGAAAAATAAAACAAAATCCCGAAGGAAGTTTATTTGTAACTTCTGGATTGGGCGGAATGTCGGGCGCACAGCCAAAAGCAGGAAATATTGCAGGATGTATTACGGTCTGCGCCGAGGTAAATCCAAAAATTACGAAAATCCGTCACGAACAAGGATGGATTAACGAAGTGGTAACTTCTACAGATGAGTTGGTTACCAGAGTAGCTTCGGCGAAAGCCAAAAAAGAAACCATTTCTATCGCTTATCTAGGAAACGTGGTTGATGTTTGGGAACGTTTCGACAAGGAAAACATCAAAATTGATTTAGGTTCAGACCAGACTTCGCTTCATAATCCTTGGGCCGGAGGGTATTATCCGGTTGGAATTTCGTTTGAAGAAGCTAACAAAATGATGGCTGAAAATCCGGATTTGTTCAAAGAAAAAGTTCAGGAAAGTTTACGCCGTCATGCAGATGCCATCAATAAACATACTGCAAAAGGAACTTATTTCTTTGATTACGGAAATGCCTTTTTATTAGAAGCTTCTCGCGCCGGAGCCGATGTAATGGCCGAAAATAATATCGATTTTAAATATCCTAGTTACGTTCAGGATATTATGGGACCAATGTGTTTCGATTACGGATTTGGGCCTTTCCGCTGGGTTTGTACTTCGGGGAAACCGGAAGATTTGCTAAAAACAGATGCGATTGCGTGTGAAGTTTTAGAAAAAATGGCCGAAACTGCTCCAAATGAAATTCAGCAGCAAATGCAGGATAACATTAAATGGATTAAAGGCGCTCAGGAAAACAAATTAGTTGTAGGTTCACAAGCTCGTATTTTGTATGCGGATGCCGAAGGACGAATTAAAATAGCCGAAGCTTTTAATCAAGCCATTGCAAAAGGCGAAATTGGCGCAGTGGTTTTAGGACGCGATCATCATGACGTTTCAGGAACTGACTCGCCTTACAGAGAAACCTCAAATATTTATGACGGATCTCGTTTTACTGCCGATATGGCGATTCATAACGTGATTGGAGACAGCTTTAGGGGCGCAACCTGGGTATCCATCCACAACGGCGGCGGCGTGGGCTGGGGAGAGGTTATAAACGGCGGATTTGGTATGGTTCTTGATGGTTCTACAGAAGCTTCAAAGCGTTTAGCTTCAATGCTTTTCTGGGATGTTAACAACGGAATTTCAAGAAGAAGCTGGGCCCGAAACGAAGGTGCTGTTTTTGCCATAAAAAGAGCAATGGAAGCTGAGCCTTTACTTAAAGTAACTTTACCTAATTTTGTAAATGAAAGTTTGCTTTAGAAAAAATAAAAAGAGAACATTAAATTTCCATAATATGAAAACATTCAAATTAGTTCCGATTTTGCTGCTTTTGATTCTTTCTTCCTGCAGCAGTGTTACTGTATATTCTGACTACGACAAAAACGTCGATTTTGCGCCTTACAAAACGTATGCTTTCTTTAAGCCCGGAATTGACAAGGTCGAGATTTCTGATTTGGATAAAAGACGAATTCTTCATGCCATAGATAATGAAATGCAGGCAAAAGGTTTAACCAAAAGTGAAAATCCTGATTTACTGGTAAACATTTTTACCAAATCGAGAGAACAGGTAAACGTAAACCAGTTTAGCGCCGGATGGGGCTACGGATGGGGATGGGGATGGAATCCGTGGATGATGTACGGCGGAAACCAGACTATGGTATCTACTTCTACCGAAGGTACTTTGTTTATTGATTTAATCGATGCCAAAAAGAAAGAAATGATCTGGCAGGGCGAAGGTCAGGGAACTTTAACTAAAAACGTCGATAAAAAAGATCAGAAAGTAGCTGAGTTTGTAAACAAAATTTTAGCTCAGTATCCGCCGGTTAAGAAATAGTTTTTAGTCTCCGTTTTCAGTTTTTGTTTTTTTTTATAAAACTTAAAACAGCTGTTTACTACTTCAAAAAATAATTAATACATTTGCTATTCAGACAACAAAAATGACAAACAATACCAACATTATTATCGCTATTAGCAGCATTATTGCAATTCAGCAGTAATGGCGGGGTGTTGTATAAATATGTAAAATATAATTATGAAGACCTCCCAATTCGGGAGGTTTTTTATTTTAACAGATTAAAGATTCTCACAGAAAAAATCTTTTTTGGATCATTGAATCTTTGGCAAAAAAACTTAAAACACTATGGATTTATTTAACGAAGTACTTAACGCAAAAAGGCAGCTCGAAAGCGTAGTTGCTGCCACTCCCCTGACCCAAAATTTAAATCTTTCTGACGAATTTGAATCTACTATATTATTAAAACGGGAAGATTTACAAATTGTACGTTCGTATAAAATCAGGGGTGCTTATAATAAGATTTCTTCATTAAATGAAAAAGAAAAAGCAAACGGAATTGTCTGCGCCAGTGCCGGAAACCACGCGCAGGGTGTTGCTTATTCGTGTAATCTTCTTAAAATAAAAGGCAAAATTTACATGCCGAAAACAACGCCAAAACAAAAAGTAAAACAGGTACAGTTATTCGGGAAATCGTTTGTAGAAATTGTTTTAACAGGAGATACTTTTGATGATGCTTACGCTTCTGCAACGGCAGATGCCATTAAAAACCATAAAACTTTTGTTCACCCATTTGATGACGAAAAAGTAATTGCCGGACAGGGAACTGTTGGTTTGGAAATTTTAGAAAGTTTTAAAGAACCTATTGATTATGTCTTTGTTCCAATTGGCGGCGGCGGACTGGCTTCCGGATTATCGGAGGTTTTTAAGCATTTAAGTCCGCACACAAAAATTATTGGCGTTGAACCCAAAGGCGCTCCTTCGATGAAAACTTCGATTGAAGAAAATCAGAATACAGCCTTGAAAACAATTGACAAATTTGTCGACGGCGCCGCTGTGAAACAAGTCGGTGACAAGACTTTTGAAATCTGCCGTTATAATTTAGAAGATATTATTCTGGTTCCCGAAGGAAAAGTCTGCACTACAATTTTACGTTTATACAATGAAGAAGCGATGGTTGTAGAACCTGCTGGTGCTTTAACAATCGCTGCCCTTGATTTTTATAAAGATAAAATCAAAGGAAAAAATGTGGTATGTATTGTAAGCGGCAGCAATAATGATATCGAACGAACTGCCGAAATAAAAGAGCGTTCTTTACTCTATGAAGGTTTAATGCATTACTTTATGATTCAGTTTCCGCAGCGTCCGGGCGCTTTAAAAGAATTTGTAAATAATATTTTGGGACCTGATGACGATATTACCTATTTTCAGTTTCATAAAAAGAACAATCGCGAAGTTGGTTCTGTAGTGGTAGGTTTGGAACTAAAAAACAAAAACGACATTATGGCCATTAAACTGAATATGACGCAAAACGGATTTGAATTTCAATACTTAAATGACAATCAGGATTTGTTTACACAGCTCATTGGATAATAACTTCAATAATCTATTATCATAACCGGTGTAACTGTTTCAGCATTTGTATAGTGCTTAATAAAAGCATTATAATGACTAATTTTATCATTTACAATTCTTACCCAAACAACAGCATTCTAAATTTTTAACCTCTTAGTGTCTTCCTAAATTATCTGTTTGTTAAATGACAAATATCATGGATATTACAAGCACTTATGTTGTATTTTTGCATTTTTAAATTATCTGGTAAAAACATGGAGACACTAAAAGATATTTCAACTCTGGAAGACATCAAACAAATGGTAAACAGCTTTTATGCTAATGTTAGAAAAGATGATCTTATAGGACCAATTTTTAATGATAAATTACAAGACCGCTGGGAACCGCATTTACAAAAAATGTACGGATTCTGGCAGACCATTTTATTTGATGTTCGTGCTTATTCCGGATCACCTTTTCCTCCGCACAAACAATTACCAGTAGAAAAAACACATTTTGACCGCTGGATTTCGATATTCAATACTACAATTGATGCCCAGTTTGCAGGCCCGGTTACAGAAGAAGCCAAAATGCGTGCAACAAATATGGCACACATGTTCAGCCACAAAATTGAACACTTTCGAAATATCGAAAATGAATTAAAAAATATGGTTATTAAATAGTAAAAAGGTTCTTTCAGATTGGAATACTATTATTATTTAAATACATTTGGTTTAGCTGAAAAATTAAAATAAAAGCCAATAACCAAATCAAATTTATAATGAAAAAAACAGTTCTTTTTTTTGCCGTTTGTTTCTCTTTTTTAAATCTAAACGCCCAATCAAAACCCCTGGTTTCAAATCTATATAAAGGAACAGTTGACGGAAAAACTCCTGTAACTTTTTATATCAAAGCACAAGAAAATCAGTGTATTCCTGATGTAACCTATATTGCGATGTACCGCTATAAATCAAATAAATGGATTTATCTCGATGTTACACAGAACAGAAAAGTCGAAAGTGAATTTATCATGATTGAACATGGTTTCAGTGGTGCTTTAATTGTAAAAAAAGCAGGAAATACTTTCTCTGGTTTATGGATCAGCACTGATGCTAAAAAACAATTAAAAATCGATTTAAAGGAAATCCCCATGACTAAAAAAGAACTTCAAGAATACGAAGCCGAAATGGAAAGAGTAAGTTTCGAGAATAATGACTGTTAAAAAGAAGTTCTTTTTTAAAACTTTAAAATCAGTAAAAAACGCAATAAAAGATTCTTTCGAATAAAAATATTGTGATGAATGATAAAAAATAGCAGCCTAAATTCGTAATTTTACATTCTAATCTACAACGTTTTCGAAATGAACCCGAATATTGAAACCAATCCGTTATTAGACAGACTGCCTAAGCATTTACAGCAATTTATTAAACCTCAGGATTATAGCGATTACACTCCTATCAATCAGGCGGTTTGGCGATATGTTATGCGCAAAAATGTAGATTATCTTTCTAAAGTTGCCCATCATTCTTATTTGGAAGGTTTACGCAAAACCGGAATCGAAGTTGATTCTATCCCAAGTATGTACGGCATGAACCGAATTTTAAGCGAAATTGGATGGGCTGCTGTTGCGGTTGACGGGTTTATTCCGCCAAATGCCTTTATGGAATTTCAGGCGTATAATGTTTTGGTTATTGCCTCAGATATCCGTCAGTTGGAACATATCGAATATACTCCGGCACCGGACATCATTCACGAAGGTGCCGGCCACGCTCCTATTATTGCTAATCCTGAATATGCCGAATATTTAAGACGTTTCGGTGAAATTGGCTGTAAAGCGATTTCTTCTCATAAAGATTACCAGATGTATGAAGCAATTCGGCTGCTTTCTATCTTAAAAGAAGCAGAAGATACACCACAGGAAAAAATTGACGAAGCTGAAAAAGCGGTTGCCGATTTACAAAACGATATGGGCGAATTGTCTGAAATGGCTCAGATTAGAAATCTGCATTGGTGGACAGTTGAATACGGTTTGATTGGAACCGTCGAAAATCCGAAAATTTATGGTGCGGGATTACTTTCTTCAATTGGTGAAAGTGCTCACTGTATGACCGATAATGTGAAGAAAATCCCTTATGATATTTCGGCTGCGAATCAAAATTTTGATATTACACAGTTACAGCCTCAATTGTATGTAACGCCTACTTTTTCTCATTTAAGTTTGATTCTTGAAGAATTTGCCAATAAAATGGCTTTAAGAACCGGAGGTTTATCCGGAATCAAAAAACTGATTCAGTCAAATGCATTAGGAACGATTGAATTAAGTACAGGTTTACAGATTTCAGGAGTTTTTACGAATGTTATTGAAGAAGACGGAAAACCGGTTTACATTCAGACAACTGGAAAAACTGCTCTTTCTTATCGTGAAAAAGAATTGGTTGGCCATGGAACTTTAACACATTCTCATGGTTTTGGAAGCCCGATTGGAAAACTAAAAGGTTTTAATCTGGCAATTGAAGATATGAGTCCGAAGGATTTACAGGCGTATCGTATTGTAGAAAGCGAAACGGTTAAACTGGAATTTGAAGGAAATATTATTGTAGAAGGTGAAATCATTACCGGATCCCGAAATCTGCACGGTGAAATTATTTTAATCAGTTTTAGAAATTGTACCGTTACTCACGGCGAAACTATTTTGTTCCAACCGGAATGGGGCAATTATGATATGGCAATTGGTAAAAAAGTGATTTCTGCTTTTTCAGGTCCAGCCGATGTAAACAGTTTTGACTTAATTAATATTGTTCCGAAAACAAAAACCATAAAAGCCAAGCATTCTGATGAACGTGATGATTTAGAGATTCTTTATGCAACGGTTCGAAACATCAGAAATAATAAAGATTCTAAAACGGAACTAAAATCTGTTTTTGAGAAACTAAAAAAAGATCATTCCAACGATTGGCTGTTGACTGTTGAAATTGCAGAACTTTTAAAGGATTCTGATGAAAAACAGCTTTTACAGGAAGTTTTAGTTTATCTGGATCAATTGAAAGAAAGACGTCCTGAAATTGCACATTTAATTTCCGGCGGATTGGATTTGATTTTTGATAGTTCTTTGCCACAAAAGCACTAAGACACGAAGTTATTCTTTTATTTATTTCACGCAGATTTTTGTTTATTTAAGCTGATTGCACAGATTTTTTCTCTCTGCACAATCCAGATAACTATCTGGAGCAGAGTTGCAAAGTTTTAAATTGCGTCCTGCTTTAGCTTGAGGAAAAATAATTTATACTCAAAAAGGCTTTAGCCAAACAGTAGTTTTGGCTAAAGCCTTTTTCTTTATTAAAATAAAAAAAACTCTGAACCTTTGCAACTCTGTCACTTTGAACCTTTAACAAAATCTAAAGCTTCAAATCCTGATTCAGTTCAGTTTCTGATTCGATTACTTTACCATTGTATTGTAATTTCCATCCCATAGAATTGGTCATGATTAAAATCTTAGACAATTCGCTTATCAGTCTGTTCTGGGCGTTGGTTTTTAGTGTAGATTTTTCGATTTTTTTTGCCAGATTCGCTTTTACTGATTTGTTGATTTTATTATAATCATCACCCGTAAAAGGGTTTAATTTACTCTGTTCAACATCGTAAAACTGAATATCGGGATTGATTTTAATCTCTTCTTTTGGAATATTTAAAATCGTGATTGTTTTATTTTTTTCGTCAATGTCATACTTCATCTGATGCAGATCGTAAGCCACAGTAACATCGGCATTGACCACAATAAGCGCTTTTTTCTCAAAAGAAATCATGTCCATCAAATACTTCTGTTGATTTTTATAAGTGATTACTTCTGAGAAATGCCCTTCGGTAACAACGAGTTTTCCAACATTTAGTATTTGCTGCTGAATTAAATTAGTATTATAGTCAATTGAAGAATCATCGTCTTTTTTGAATTCACAGTATTTAAAAGCGAGAACAATGAGTAAAACAATAACTCCAACTCCTATAATTCTTTTGATCAAGTTTTGCATTCGAATAAAATATTTATGACCAATTTAGTTCTTTTTTATCTTTTTTTCGCCACGAATTCACGAATTTTCGCTAACATCTTAGGAATAAATATGTTCCTATTTCACAAATTAAATAGGAGATAATTCGTGAATTCGTGGCAAATCGACTCCAGCAAAAAACCTAAAAAGGATATCCAATTGCGATATTCAGTATTAAGTTGTCTTTTCGCCAGGAACCACTTCCAAAATTAATATCGTCAATTACCCATCTTTGTCCGTCTGGTAACGCGGGATTTCGAAGCGGGATTGCTAAATCTGTTCTTAAAATCAGGAACGACAAATCGAAACGAAGTCCTACTCCTGCTCCAACGGCAAGTTCTTTCATGAAGTCTTTTGAAATTTCGGCTCCGGGTTTGTTTGGATCGGCATTTAAAAGCCAAATATTTCCAGCATCAAAAAATACCGCACCTCTTACAATACTGAAAAGTTTTGCTCTGTATTCAGTATTAAACTCCAGTTTTATATCTCCAGACTGGTCAGGCGTATAATTATTGGTTAAATTATCAGGAACAACGTAACTTCCGGGACCTAAAGTCCTTGCTCTAAAAGCACGTATACTATTGGTTCCTCCTGCTACAAATTGTTTTGATGTTGGCAGTGTATTCGAGTTTCCGTACGCAAATCCTGCACCTACGATTAATCGGCTGGCTAGTTCGCTTTCTTTACCTAATTTAAAATAATGCCTAAAATCTGATCTGATTTTGACATACTGACTGAACGGAACGTCAAATATTTTAATAGTATCATTTTTTTTGATATTTGCCCCAGTCACTAAACCGGTTAAATTACCCGCCAAATCCAATTCGCCATTAAAATATATGGTATTTTTTCGGCGTTTCTGCATTGTATTGGTATATGTATAATTGTAGGTTGGACCAAAAATCAATTGTTTTTCAATTACTTTACCTAACGCAGCATCCTGAGCAATATCGGCCATATATTCCGGCGTAACATGATTTGGACTCACATACGTAATATCCATCACATTTAATTGATGTTCTTTACGGATGTTCTCTTTCCATAAATATCCAAAAGAGGTATTAAATGAATTCAAGGCATACAACTGAGTTCTTTTTTGATATTCGTATCGAAGTGTTACTTTAGTTCTGGGCACATACTCACTGTTTCCTTCAATGTTAAAAGGCGTTATAAATCTTGGCCATGTCAAACTGGTTTCTGCTCCGAGTTTATAGATGTTTTTACCTTTATTTACACCTCCAAGCTGAAAATCTGCACCTCCAAAAATGGAGAAAGAAAACAATTCTGCACCTCTGAAAAAATTACGATTATTCCAGTTTACATTTACTTCTGTTCCGGTATAACTTGCTGAATTGGTTTTTCCTAAAACCTCAACGCGTATGAATTTCTTCGGTAAAAGTGTTAAGTAGTAATAGGAATCTAAGGCATTTTTAATACTGTCTGACGGTTTAAATTCGTTCTTTACAAAACTAAAAGTTCCCAGATTTACAAAACGGTTTAAGGTTAGATTATGATCTTTTCTATTGTACAAATCTCCTTTTTTAAAATAAATCGTACGATCATAAACTCTTGGTTTAAAAGTCTCTGTAGTATCTATAATCGTAAAATCCTTATACTGCTGAACGTTTCTTTTTCTGTACACCATGCTGTCGTTGGTCAGCGAGTAATTAGGATACACAAAGATTTTATCAATTTTATAAGCTGTAAGTGCTTTTACAGGTGTATCATCTTTTATTACCAATCGAATATTGACTTCGTGATCGCCTTTACTGCTGTCCACTTTTGCCAGAATATAATCGGGATTAAAATAGTAATATCCTTTTTCTTTTAATCGGGCATCGATTCGTTCTCTTTCGGCTTTTATGACATCCAGATCATATGGATTTCCGACTTTTAATAAACTTCTTCGGCTTGATCTTCCTATAATTCTTGACATCGCCAATGAATCATCCGGAAAAATTACGCTTTTAATTTTATATTGTTTTTTAGGTGTAACTGTATATTCTGCTGTCACTCTTTTATTTTTAGCAGTAGAGTCAGCGCTGACACGGGTTTTAAAAAATCCTCTGTTTTCTGTATAATTTCTTAAAACAGATGAGTTATAATCTAAATCAACCTGACTGAAAAGCACCGGCGGTTCGCCCACTTTATTGCGAAGCCAATATCGTGTTCCTTTTTCTTTTGTTGGTTCTCCGGCAAGATTATAAATCCATAATTTGGGACGTAATCCCAGAATTTGTTTGTTGGGTTTCGGACGAAGCAATCCTTCAAGTTCTGTTTCAAGCGCTTTTCTTTCTTTTCTTTTCATCAAAGAATCTTTCACTTCTACAGAACCTCCTGTGTAAAGCAAATCGCCTTCCGGCAGGTATTTTGTATTACTGCATCCTAAAGCAAAAAATAAGGAAAACAGTGCCATATACTTTACAAAATGCTTTTTTATATGATTATGTTTTTTGTTCATTTCCCTGAATTTGATTTTCCTGCTGCTCTTCCTGCAATTTTTCCTTTTCTTTCTCTTCTCTCTTTTTTTGTTTTTCTTTCTCTTTACGGAGTTTCTCTTCTCTTATCAATTCTCTTTCCTGTTCTGTACGATGAAAAAGCTCTCTGAATTTATTGTAACTCATCGTGATAATAAAAGCAACTCCGGTTTCAATAACCTGGCCTTCAACTGCCACTTGATACTGGTTTTTTCTATAAGCACGAACCATATAACGACCGTCTTTTGTTAATTGATAATCCAGCGCAACATCTCCGGCAATATTGGTGCTTTCTTCATTGGCGCGTTCCTGGCCTTCTACCCCAAAGCTGCTTCCCACAGTTACTTTTAATCTGTCATCGAGGAGTTTTTTCGAAACCTCAACATTAAGATCCGTACGGTTTTGCATGGTGCCTGTTGTGTAATCTTCTGTAGACTCAAGATCAAAATTAACTTCAAATCCGGTTATTAATTCACCTGCCAGATTGTTTAATTGCTGCGAAAGAATCTTACTCACACTCTGTCTTGCAAAAGATTCGGCATTTACACCGCCGCTTTCGCTTTGAAAAGGATTTTCGCCTACAAATCGATTTAGTAATAAAAGGGCAAAAACCTGTTTGTTTAATTCCGCCGGATCTTGTTCTAATTGTTTTAATCGGCTTTGCGTAAGTTCAACCACATCAGACGCTACATTGTAATTGCCTTCCGGAAGTTCAATTCCAAAAGAGATTTCCGGTTTCATTAATTCTCCATTCATTTTTAATAAAGTATTGAATGGCAGTTTCTGTTTGTATGTATTTTGTATCGTTGTACTTTCGCTTTTCAGCTGGTTTCCTAATAAATCAATTGGTGCTGTATTAACTTTATAAATTGCAGTTATATTTACAGTAGCCATTGTAGGTTCGCCGTTCCAGGTAATGAAACTTCCTTTCTGAATATTAAATTTTCTTTTTATTCCATTGAAATTCATTTGATAGGCACCATCCGAAAATTCATATTTCCCGGTCAAAGTTGTTTTTCCGGATTGATCGATTCCGCCCACCAATTCAGCTTCTCCTTTTAAATTTAGGTAATCACCGTTTGCTTTGTCAATCAGTAAGGTTAATTCAGCTTCTTTATCAATCGAAATAGCAACATTCACGTTCATTCCTTTAAGCTCAGACTGATTCAGCTTATTTTCCAGTTCAACTGTTTGTTTCAGGTACATATTGTCTTCATTCACAAACTCAACAATTCCCTCGCGGTCAGCGATTGAAGGATCTGACTGCGGCAGCACGACTGTAAATTTGGTTTCTTTATTGATTTTAACTGTTCCGTCGACAACCGGGCTTTCCAGATTTCCTTTAATATTTAGTTTCGTATCCAAAAACAAATCGCCATAGAATAAATCATTGTCTTTTGCTTTTGAATTTATGGCTCTGAAATCGTTAGCTTCAACTTGTAAATCAAAACTATATTTCCTAAAATCAGGCGATTTTATATTTCCGTTTACATATAGTTCATTATCATTTTCATCAAAAAGAGAGAACTTATCAAATGTAATCGTCTCATTACTGAAAGTAATTTTTTCGTTTTTAGTTTTAAAATACGAATTCAGCTGTGTGACTCTAAAACCAGTATCGTTAAAATTTAATTCTCCATTAATCTGCGGTGCTGCAGTATTTCCGGTTACTTTAAAATTGCCTGATAAGTATCCTGTTCCTTCGGTAATATTACCCATTGTAAAACCCTGAATACTTTTTATGTTCAGTTTATTGATGTCGATATCAAAATCAAAATTTCCGGCATCGAGCTGATAATCTCCCGTCAATTTAAGATCATTTCCTTCGTCGCTTAACGTCACATTGGCAGCAAGAGTATTGGCAGTTTTGTTATCCACTTTAACTTCTAAATCGCCGACTTTTTCTCCTTTAAAGGCAAAATCATCAATTTTTAGGTCTGATGTAAAAGTCGGACTGCTCATTACGTTTTCGACTACTGCATTTCCGTTAATTAAACCCTGCATCAAAACTTCATCTTTTTTGACCATATTCATAATAGTCTCAATTTTGAAGTTTACAAAATCGACCTGCAAAGGTGCGTTGTCCTGCGTTCCCTGAGACTGAACTTTTAATTCATTTCCGTTATTATTAAGATTGAATTTATTTACATACAATCTTTTTTCACCAAATTCAATGGTATTTTCAGGATCAATATTCCATTTATCATAATTTAAAACAAAGTTTTCGGCATCGAGTTTTACAATGTTTTTAGAATCTTCAGTTTTAAATTCTCCGGCTATGTAATATTGTTGTTTTTGTTTGGCATCCTGAACTTCAAGAGCATATGTCAAAGTATTATTCTGCACATCGCCTTTTAAAGTTGTAAACGGAATTTTTAACGAGCCGCTTTCGATTGTAGCGATAGAAACCGAGTATTCTAAAGCATTTTCTTTGGCTTCAATATTTATTCTTCCGTCAGAAATTGTGTTGTCGCCATACGTAATTCTTGGAATTGTTCCTCTAACTTCCAATGAATCTGTTGCATTATTATACTTTCCGGTAATTTTAATTGGCTCCAGACCAGTTAATTTCGGAATCAGTTTAAAAAGAATCGGGTCATTATCAACCGTTAAAGTAAATGCCAGTCTTTGTTCATCTGATTCTGCGTTTACTTTTGGAGTTTTTAAATCAATATATTTCGATAATGATTTTTTTACTGCATCGGCAAGTGTTGTTAATTTGTATTTCCCGTCAACTTCGGCTTTTAGAAACTGAGACGAGATTTTTATATTATTTCGGGTATTATCTGAAAACGCAATTACACGAACCGAATCTAAAACGATTGGCTCCGCATCCTGTAAAATCTGAACATTCGACAGGAATACTTTTCCGTTTAGAAAATCAGGATTACTATTGGTAATATCGGCATCGACATTGCCGCGCAGTTTCATTGGCCCTGCGTGTAAGTTTAGTTTTTCTAAATCGGCAATATCCAGATTTAGTTTTAATTTGACAGTTGGATATTTTTCTTTTGTATCACCGCTGGCCGTTAAATCGAAATTCAAATTAGGATCTTTCATTCCTGACTTTACAGCAAAAGATCCGTTTTCGATATTTCCTTTTAATGCTAAATTTTTATACTCATATCGGTTAAAAACAGCTTTCTGAACCAAACCGTCAATTACTGCATTGGCTGTTTTGGGGTCTAAACCATTTCCTTTAACTTTCGCTTTAAGCGTAATTTTTCCAATTGAATCGTTTTTAATTAATCTGCCCAAATCGAATTCCTGCAGCGAAACTTCAGCATCGTATTTTTCTTTTTTCTTGATACGCTGATCGAATAAAGCATCGACTTTAGCATTTCCGAAACTGCTGTTTAAAGCCAGATTGGTTTTAAAATTCTGAACCGAACCTTTAAATTTTCCCTGAAGATTTAACTGCGAAGGCAATTGAATATTTTTAGGAATTGTTCCGGCCGGTACAACCATATTAATATCTTTTGAAGTACTCGAAATCCTCTTGATATTCAGATCGTAATAGGCTTTTTGAGCATCAGGAAGTCCGGCAATTTTCCCTGAAAGGGAAACTTTTGTTGCGCCAATACCGCTCATTTCGAATTTCGAAATAGTCAAATCTTTCACTTTCCCGCTTACACGGCTGTCTACATATAAAATCGCATTTGGATTGCTTTTAAACGGATTTGTTTTTTGTAAATCCGGAACGAATAACAAAATGTCTTTGAAACCAATTTTAGACTGTTTTAAATTCGCGTCAACAGCAAGATTTCCTAAATCTTTTTGAAGTGATGCAAGCGATTTATATTGTGCTTTTACTTTGTCCTGAACTAATGTCTGCGGTGTTTTTAAATACAAATTATCTAAAGATGCATTTTGAGGTCCGTAAAAGAAATCGGTTTTTAATGCCTGAATCTGTAAACCGCTTTTTTCGTTTACTGTCAAAGTTTTTATATTTCCCGAAATGGTGTCATTTCCGTAATATAATTTTTCTGCTTTAAAGTTGAATTTATTCAGATCCAGATGCATGTAATCAATACCTTTTGTAACTGGTTTTGACTGCATATCATCAAATTTGAAAGCGATATTTTCCAGATTGGCATCGTTTAGTTTTACTTTCCAGCCGGCTTGTTTTATGGCAGTCGAATCTAAATCTGGTGCTTGAATCTGCTTATCTTTTGCCCCCAGACGTAAATTTCCCTTAAGATTTTTAACTTCAAAAGTATCAAAATCTAAAAACTGTTTATTAAGATCAACCTCATTTACTATTAAATTTAAATTTCCTAAACGAATTCCTGAATTAAGTTTAGAATCTTTGTTATCGTAAAGAATATCAATTTTAGAAAGGCTTATTTTTCCGAGTTCTAAATTGAAATCTTTTCTTTTTGAAATTGTATCAACCGTTTCAACCGAAACTTCAGCTATTTTTTCGACAACATCCTGATCTAAAACAAGCTTTAACCCGTCAAGATTAATATTCGGGATATTAAATTTCATATTATCCAGGTCGAATTCCCTGAATTTGGTATCGAAATGCGCCAGGTTTACCCGAATATCATTTTTAGAATAATCGTCTTTAAAATTGAATTTTACCTGATCCAGATTTACTTTTACAACCGATATTTTAAAGGGTTTGCTGTCTGGATCTTCTACTTTTGGTTCTTTAGATTCGAATGCTTTTATGATATAATCGAAATTGAAAACACCGTCTTTGTTTCTGGAAATATTCGCTTTTACATTTTCAAGTGAAACTGAATTGATTTCGAGTTCGCTGCTAACGAGTTTAAAAAGATCAACATCAACCTCTAAACGTTTACCTGCCAGCAGTGTATCTTTTTTTTGATCTTCGAAATAGAAACCTTCCAGAACTACATCTTTAGGGAATTTAATAAGGATTTTATCGAGTGAAATTTTTGTTTTTATCTTTTTATGAAGATATGTAACCGCTTTATCCTTAACAAAATTCTGAACCGACGGAACCTGAATTAAAATAATAACAAGTAATAAGAGTGCCACAACAGAAACCGCACACCAAAGTAGTATGCGAAGTGTTTTTTTAAGAAAATAAACGGGTTTCTTATTCATACGCCAATAAAATCAATAGATTAACTGCTTCTGAAAAAAGCAGAATTACACATCTTACAAAATTGTAAAATTTAAACCTTTAACAATTTACATAATTATGAGCAATTATTCTAAAATTTTACGATGAAACACTTAATTTTCTTACTTTCTAATCGCAAGAGACAAGGTGCAGAAGTTCAAAGAAACAGAACTTTTTTCTTTCTAAAATTTTATATGCGGCTGTTTTTCTCCTAAAGTTTTTATTTTTTGCTGAAGTTTGGCTAAGAATTTTTGGTGCTGTTCAGATTCGGGATTGAAGCTTCGGTGGCGGAGGCTCTTTTGGATTTCGTCTACTTCTTTCATTACCGGAAAACTGTTTTCTGAAATGTAATTTTCACTAAAAAGTTTCCAGATATAATCAATCGCAATTTGGTTGGGATGAAGCATATCTTCGTTGTAAAAACGATAATCGCGAAGTTCGTCCATCATGATTTCGTAGGACGGAAAATAGTTATGCGTTATAAGTTGTGAATTATGAGTTTTTAAAACATCGTGAAGTGCAGTAAATAAGTGTGATTTGCTTAACTGGTTTTCTACAAAACCATCTTTTATATGACGTACGGGTGAAACAGTAAAAATGAAATTTATATCTGGATTTAATCCCTGAATTAATTCAATTGTATTTTGAATACTTTTCTGGATTACCTCTATTGAAAGTAATTCTTTTGAGAATTGTTTTTGAGGTACTTTATGACAATTGGCGGCAATTTGATCACTTTCTATATTTCTGTATACCCACGCAGTTCCCAGAGTGATGATAATATGCGTCGCTTCCTTTAACTGTTTAAAAGTTTCTGTTATAGCTTTGTTGAGTGTTTCCAGTAACTGTTGTCTGTCAGCATTACTCAAATCAGAATGTACCTCGAAAGAATGCCAGCGTTCGTTATAAAAAAAAACGTCTTTTTCGCCAAAGAAATCCTGTTCGCAGACTCTTCTAAATAATTTTTCAATAGAAACGGGATTAAAAATAATTCCAAACGGATTGGTCTCGTTTTGGAATTTAAAGTAGTCAAATTTTAATGACATATTTTCTGCAAAACAGGAACCAATAGAAAGCACTTTCGAATTATAACCGACGGGATTGTTACTTTTTGAAATTGGGATCTGGGTTCTGAACTGCATGGTTTGTAAATTTAAACACGAATTTCACCAATTTTCATCAATAAAAAAACCAAATACAAAAAGTATTTGGTTTTTCAAGATTTTAAATTTTGCCTAAATTAGTATTTATATTCAGTTATTTCGCCTGTACCATCCCCCGTAAATGATATTTTTTTAGTTGGATAACCTTCTCTATTATATTCATATTTAATACCATTAGCATAATCATAGTTGATATAATCAAATTGATACGTTGTATAATGACTCACTCCGCTTAAATTGTTTACGGGAGAAAAAATTCCTATTCCATCAAAGCTCCCTTCATCCAATAAGTATTTTACTCCTAAGACGTTTTTAAATGCACTATTACTTGTGTCGTAAGTGTATAAAAGAGTTTTAGTAAAAGTAATAGCGTCATACTCATAATGTGATTCTGTTTTTGTTAAATTTCCTTCAGTAAAAGTTAAAATTTCATATGTCTTGGTTTTCAATTCTTTACCCGTATTATTATCTATTGAATACTCTTCTCGTGTAATTGTCCCATTTTCATTATGAATGTATAGGTATTTAAATCGGCTGTCTTTTAAAATTTTATCTGCGACAATCAATTTATCATTTTCATAAGTAAATGATGTTTCCGAAATTTTCACCTCTCCTCCTGATTCAGAACTGTATTTTATCTCTTTTACAATTTTATCTCCCTCATACAAATATTCATTTCTCTTATTTATGCTGTTAATTTCTAAAATCTTATTGCCGTCAAAAAACAGGTTTGTTACAGTTTCGTATGATCCATTCACGGATTTGTAAATTATTGATTTAGGTAAGACCAATTTGTTTTCAAAACTCTTTTCATCATCGTTATTGCAGGAAACTAAAACAGTTAAGCAGCTTAATAAAAAGAAACCTATTTTTTTCATAATGATTTTGATAACAAAGTTTTATACAAAAATGATTGATTTCTAAAATCCTTAAAATCCACAAAAAGACATTTTTATAACACTATAAGACATAATTCAAATCAACACAACATTCAGCATTCTTTTTTCATTAAAATTGTATTCCGGTTAAATCAAAATCTTTATGAAAAAATTCTTTTTTTTACTGATAAGCCTAACCTGTTTATCGTATTCCTGTACTTCTGACAAGACTGAACAAACCATTGAATCAAATGCTGATGAGGGACTTGTTTGTACTTTTGATTTAATTAATGACCAAATAAATGGTGCACCTAAACCTGGAACAGTAATTATTAATTACCCTCGCTGGAAAATAGGCGATACTATTAAAATCAAATTTTTGGATGGCACTTCAACAGAGCACGAAATAGTAAAAAAATATGCTAGTGAGTGGACAAAATATGCAAATCTTAAATTTGATTTTGTTTCAAAAGAAGAAGATACTCATCTCAGGATTGTCTTTAATAATGATGACCGAGGTGGTGGTGCGTGGTCTGATTTAGGAGCACAGCTTTTGCTTCCACGATCTATTTATAAGGATTACCAGGACACCCCATCAATGCGATTAGGGCCAATTGATGACAGCGAAAGTTCCAGAAGAACGATACTACATGAATTTGGACATGCATTAGGTCTAAAACATGAAATGACAAATCCAAAGTCTCCTATTAAGTGGAATTTATCAAAAGTATATGCTTACTATTATGATTTGATGGGCTTATCAAAAGAAAAAGTTGACAAAGATATAATTAATAAACCTATTGTAAATGATTATAGTGAATATGATCCTTTGTCAATTATGCATTATTATGTACCTGCTGCTTTAACATTAGACGGTGTTACTGTAGCAAGACAAAGTGTTTTATCTGATATTGATAAGCTTTCTATACATAAATGGTATCCTTTTAAATCAGCCATTGGAGCTGGTCAAATAACTTATACCGCTCTTAAAGAAATAAGATCTCCAAACGGGAGGTATTCACTCACGTTTTCGCCTATTGGCACTTTATTTGTCACAGATATAATCAGCAATAGAATTCATTGGCAGATATTTACCGTTAACCCAAACTTCTACACCAATATGTCGTATTTTTTGCTGCCAAATGGGAATTTTGTAATAAAAGGGCAAAAAAGAGGCGAACTTACTCAAAATATAATATGGAGCACAGAAACTGCCGGGTATCCGGGAGCTGTACTTAGTCTTCAGGATAATGGACATCTTTTGGTATTATGGAATGGTTATGCTGTTTGGAATTCAAAAAAAGCAAAAAGAAAGTATTTTTAAGGTATAGTATTTCCATAAACAATAATTTACATTTTAAATAACAAAAAGGAACTTTACAAACCCAAACAATTGTTTATTTTTGCATCTTCCATTTTTTTAATCTTATATGAAATTATTATACTCTTATATAATCAAACATAAAATGCTTTTGTTTTTTGCTTTGATTATGGCTACTATAAACATTTGTTTCAGTTTATCAGACTCTATTATTACCGGTAAATTAATGCAGGACTGCGGTGTCGGGATTGCTAAATACGCAGGAAACGAAATGGGCTTTATCAAATCATTAGCCTTCTGGCTTGGTCTTTCGCTTGGTGCTGCAATGATTTCCAGAATTACCAAAAATTTCCAGGATTATTTTACCAATGTTGTCATTCAGAGAACCGGTGCTCAAATGTATACCGATGGTATTAAAAAATCTCTTGATCTCCCTTATGCAGAATTTGAAGATCAGCGAAGCGGTGAAACGTTAAGCAAACTGACAAAAGTTCGTGCTGATTCTGAAAAACTAATTACACTGTCGATCTCTCTTATTTTCCAGACCATTGTCGGGTTTATATTTGTTATTTTCTATGTTGCAAGAATCGACTTTCGAATCTCGCTTATCTTTTTAATTACAGCGCCAATTATCGCATTGGTAAGTTCATATCTGGGTAAAAAAATCAAAGTAGTTTCGAAAAAAATCGTGAATCAGACCAATGCTCTGGCGGGTTCTACAACCGAAAGTTTACGTAATATCGAATTGGTAAAAAGCCTTGGTTTAACGTATCAGGAAGAGAAACGTCTGAACTTGAATACCTTTAAAATCCTTCAGTTGGAATTAGAGAAAATCCGTTTTATCCGTAGTTTAAGTTTTATTCAGGGAACCACAGTTCACTTTTTAAGAACCTGTGTAGTTTTTACTTTGTATTATTTCTTATTTGGAGGAAAAATTATTGTGGGTGATTTATTGACCATGGTATTTTTTACTTTCTTCATTTTTGGTCCGTTACAGGAACTTGGAAACTTTATTATTGCGGTTAACGAAACCAAAGTTTCAATGGAAAATTTTAGAAATTTATTAAATGCCCCGAAAGAATTCCGTCCAAAAAACCCAAAACATGTTGGAGCAATTCAGTCTTTATTATTTTCTAATGTGAGTTTTCAGCATAGAACCGCAAAATTTAAGGCTGTAGAAAATATCAATTTCGAAATTAAGCAAGGCCAGACCGTTGCATTTGTAGGTCCGTCAGGTTCCGGAAAAACTACTTTGGTGAAATTATTAGTAGGTTTATATACCCCCGCAGAAGGTCAGGTTTTGTACAATGATATCGATTCGACTGAAATTGATTTATTAGATCTACGAAAACAATTGGGTTTTGTAACGCAGGATGCACAATTATTCTCAGGAACAATTCGCGAAAATTTATTGTTTGTAAAACCAAATGCAACCGACGAAGATTTATATGATGCTTTGAAAAGAGCAAGCTGTGACAAACTTTTAAAACGTGCCGAAGATGGCTTAAACACTACAATTGGTGAAGGCGGAATTAAAGTTTCGGGCGGCGAAAAACAGCGATTATCTATAGCAAGAGCAATTTTAAGAAATCCTAATTTATTGATTTTTGACGAAGCAACTTCGGCTTTGGATTCTATTACAGAGGAGGAAATCAATGACACGATCCGAAATATTTCAGACAAAAACAGAATCACAGTTTTAATAGCGCACCGTTTATCAACGGTAATGCATGCCGACAGAATTTTTGTTCTGGAACAAGGTAAAATCATCGAACAAGGTAAACATGATGATTTAATTGTAGAAAAAGGCTTGTATTATGCTATGTGGCGTCAGCAGATTGGGGAAAGAAAATAATTCTCTTGTTTTAAATAATCTCGCAAAGACGCAGAGTCGCAAAGTTTTTTTATAAGCTTTGCGACTCTGCTTTTATTTTAAGTTTTTAAAGATTTGAAACTACTCTTTTTATACCAAACTTAATTATTGGAACATTGAAATTGATTAACAATCCTAATTTCATTTTTGTGATTTTGAGATACGTTAGAACCTGTTTGGCATGAACATCTGTAAGCTGCTCAATTGATTTTATCTCCAAAATAACTTTATTTTCAACAATTATATCTGCACGAAACCCTATATCCAAATTTATTTGATCCCAAATTACAGGTAATACTTTTTGCCTTTCAACACTTAAACCTTTTTTAGTTAATTCATGAAACAAGATCGCTTCATAAACAGATTCTAACAATCCTGGTCCGAGTTTTACATGTATTTTATAGCAAACATCAACTACGACAGCTGAAATTTCATTTTCAGTCATACTTAAAATTTAAAGTATAAACTTACAAATTAAAATTAGACAAACAAAAACTTTGCAACTTCGCGATTCTGCGAGATTAAAACATTATTCGTCAATAATATTTTAAAAAAAGTCGCAAAGCTTATAAAAAAACTTTGCGACTCTGCGTCTTTGCGAGATTAAAAAAAATTACTTCAAGAAATCTCCAGCTTTAGCAAGTGCCTCAGCGATTCCATCTACATTTTTACCTCCTGCAGTTGCAAAGAAAGGCTGTCCACCACCACCACCTTGGATGTATTTCCCTAATTCACGAACTACTTGTCCGGCGTTTAAGTTTTTGCTTGCTGCAATTTCTTTAGAGATGTAGCAAGTTAACATTGGTTTTCCTTCGTGAGCTGTAGCAAAAACCACAAATAGATTATTGTATGAATTTCCTAATTCATAAGCCAGATCTTTTGCTCCTTCAGGATTTAAATCAACTTCTTTTGCTAAGAACTGAACTCCATTGATTTCCTGTAATTCTTTCGCTAAATCAGCTTTCATATTTTTCGCTTTATCTTTCAATAAAGTTTCCAATTGTTTTTTCAACTGAGCATTTTCGTCTTGCAATGACAGAATCGCTTTTACAGGATCCTGAGCATTTTTAAGTGCTTCTTTAATTTCAGTTAAAGAAACAGCCTGAGACTCAAAGTATTCTTTAGCAGCTTCACTTGTGATTGCTTCAATTCTTCTGATTCCAGATGCAACTGCACCTTCAGAAATAATTTTAAAGTCCCAGATATCAGATGTATTGGCAACGTGTGTTCCTCCGCATAATTCGACAGAATCACCAAATTTAATGGTACGAACTAAATCGCCGTATTTCTCACCAAACAAAGCAATTGCGCCGTCTTCAAGAGCCTGCTCTTTCGGGATAGCTCTTTTTTCGATTAATGGTAAGCTTTCGCGAATTCTTGCATTTACGAAGTTCTCTACTTCTACTAATTCTTCATCAGTAACTTTAGAGAAATGAGAAAAGTCAAAACGTAAAGAAGCATTACGAACCATAGAACCTTTTTGCTCAATATGCGTTCCTAAAATCTTGCGTAACCCTTGATGCAATAAATGCGTAGCCGAGTGGTTTGACGAAGTTTTAGCTCTCTGAATTTTGTCAACAACAGCATTGAATGTTCCTGTAAGATTGTCAGGAAGCGATTTTGCTAAATGTATTGTTTGGTTGTTCTCTTTTTTAGTATCGATAATATAAACGATATCACCGTTTTGAGCTTCAAGGTATCCTTTATCTCCTGTTTGCCCGCCGCTCTCTCCATAAAACGGAGTTGCATTGAAAACCAACTGAAAAATTTCACCGTCTTTTGCGCTCTCAACTCTGCGGTATTTCGTAATTTTTACCTGATGAGCCAATCTGTCGTAACCTACAAATTCCTGAATATCATCTTCTATAATGACATGCCAGTCACCAGCCGTTACTTTTGATGCCGCACGGGATCTTTCTTTTTGTAATTGTAATTGTTCCTGAAATCCTTTTTCATCCAGTTTCAATCCTTTTTCCGAAAGAATCAAAGCTGTTAAATCAATCGGGAATCCGTATGTATCATACAATTCGAAAGCTTTTTTACCATCGATTGTATCACCTGAATTATTTAAAATTACAGCGTCTAAAAGAATTAATCCCTGATCTAATGTACGAAGGAATGAATTTTCTTCCTCACGAATCACATTTGAACAAAGTGCTTTCTGCGATTTGATTTCAGGGAAAGAATCTCCCATCTGCTCGCTTAATGTTTCTACTAATTTATAGATGAAAGCTTCTTTAGTCCCCAAGAAAGTAAATCCGTAACGAATAGCACGACGTAAAATTCTTCGGATTACATAACCCGCTCCTGTATTAGACGGCAATTGACCATCGGCAATAGCAAAAGCTACCGCACGAACGTGATCTGCAATTACACGAATCGCAATATTTACTTTTTCTTCGGCTTCGTTTGATGCTTTTACAGTATATTTTGTACCCGTAATGGTTTCAATTTCTCTAATTAAAGGCATAAAAACATCTGTATCATAATTCGATGTTTTTCCTTGTAATGCCATACACAAACGCTCAAATCCCATTCCGGTATCTACGTGCTGTGCCGGAAGTTTTTCAAGAGAACCATCTGCTTTACGGTTGAATTCCATGAATACATTATTCCAAATTTCAACTACCTGCGGGTGATCGTTATTTACAAGGCTTTTTCCTGAAACTAAAGCTTTTTCTTCTGCAGAACGTAAATCAACGTGAATTTCAGAACAAGGTCCGCATGGTCCCTGATCTCCCATTTCCCAGAAATTATCTTTTTTATTTCCTAAAATAATTCGGTCTTCATCGATTAAAGTTTTCCAGATATCCCAAGCTTCCTGGTCAAACGGAACATTATCTTCTTTACTTCCTTCAAAAACAGAAACATAAAGATTTTCTTTTGGGATTTTATAAACTTCAGTCAATAATTCCCAAGCCCAGTTGATTGCTTCTTTTTTGAAATAATCACCAAAAGACCAGTTTCCTAACATTTCAAACATGGTATGGTGGTACGTATCGATTCCCACCTCTTCAAGATCATTATGTTTTCCTGAAACACGAAGACATTTTTGCGTATCGGCTATACGTGGACTTTTTGGCGTTCCGTTTCCTAAGAAAAATTCTTTAAACTGGGCCATTCCCGAGTTATTGAACATTAAGGTTGGATCGTCTTTAAGTACAATAGGAGCCGAAGGAACAATGGTATGCCCTTTACTCTCAAAAAAATCTAAAAATTGTTTACGTACGTCTTGTGATTTCATATTTAAATTAGAAAATGTGTCTGTTTAAAATGTGTTGATTTGATAATGTGATAATTAAAGATCTTATTAAATTAATAATGCGTTAATTTTAAAACTGAAAATTAAAAAACTTATGATTTTCAACAATAAATTCGCTATTTTGCGCATTATCTAAATTATCCAATTGCCCCAATTATCAAATTCTTTTGATCTTGTAAAAAAGCCCCGACTAACTGAAACATTTCGTGTTTTTGTTCGTCTAACTTATTTTACAAGCAGCAAAAATAGCGTATTTTAAAATATGGCGAAAGTAAAATATTATTATGACTCAGAAAATCTGGCTTATACAAAAATAAAAACCAGAAAAAGAATAAAAATCGGTTATGCATTGTTGTTTTTGCTTGCTTCTGCCCTGTTCGGATTTTTAGTTTTTGTGCTTTTAATTAACACTCCTTATTTCGAAACTCCAAAAGACAGGCTTCAGGCACGTGAAATTGAAAACTTAAAACTGCAGTACTCGATTCTGAATAAAAAACTGGACGAAATCGACGCTGTTGCGGATGCCTTAGAAGACCGCGACAATAATATTTACCGAATTTATTTCAATAAAGCCGAAATTCCGGATTCGGTTAGAAAAGCAGGTTTCAGAAACCCGGAAAGATACAAGATTCTGGAAGGCTATAATAACTCGCAATTGGTATTGAATACCACGAAACGTGTAGATCAGCTTTCTAAAGAACTTGCGATTCAGTCAAAATCATTAGATGAAATTCTAAAACTCGCCAGTGCAAAAGGAAATTTATTACTGGCAATTCCTGCCATTCAGCCAGTCCGCAACGAAAATTTAAAACGGGTTGCGTCAGGTTTTGGATACAGAATTGACCCTTTCACGAAAGTGAGAAAAATGCACAACGGAATGGACTTTACAGCCAGTACAGGAACTCCCGTTTATGCAACGGGCGACGGTGTAATTGACAGGGCTGACAACTCGGCCTCCGGATTTGGAAACCATGTTGTCATCAGGCACGGTTTTGGATATGAGAGTCTGTATGCTCATTTAAGCAAATACAACTGCAGACCCGGACAGCGCGTAAAAAGAGGTGATGTTATTGGGTATGTAGGAAGTACCGGAAGATCTGAAGGGCCACACTGCCATTATGAAGTCCATAAAGACGGAAAAGTGGTCAATCCGCTTAATTTTTATTACGGTAATATTTCGGCGGCGGAATATGTTGTAATTTCACAAATGGCAAACCAGGAAAATCAGTCATTAGATTAATACTGTAAAAAGTATTATTTTTGAAATAAATTAGAACAAAAAACATGCACATTGAGCTTTCAAAAGATAAAAGATATTACAGCATTGGCGAAGTTGCCAAAGCTTTTAATGTCAATGCATCATTGATACGTTTTTGGGACAGCGAATTTGATATCCTGAAACCAAAAAAGAATGCCAAAGGCAACAGAATGTTTACTCCCGAAGATATTACCAATCTGCAGCTGATTTATCATCTGGTTAAAGAAAGAGGTTTTACACTTGAAGGTGCCAAAACACACCTGAAAGAGGGACAAAAGAAAACGTTAGATAAATTCGAAATAATACGTAAATTAGAAGCTATCAAAACACAATTAAACGAAATCAAAAACGAATTGTAATTAAATAAAAATAAACTTAAATCAAACAAACATGAAAAAGTGGTTAATCCCTGTAGGAATTATTGTAGCGCTTATCGCTATTATCGCATTTTGGTCGATTGGAATTAAAAATACTGCTTTACAACACAGTCAGGCTGTAAATAAGGATTGGGGAAATGTACAAACAGCTTACCAAAGACGTAATGATCTTATTGGGAATTTAGTAAACACTGTAAAAGGTGCTGCTGATTTTGAAAAATCAACTTTAACTGCTGTAATCGAGGCTCGTGCAAAAGCTACTTCGGTAACAATTGATCCAAGTAACGTAACTCCTGAACAATTAGCACAGTTTAATCAGGCACAAAGCGGTGTATCTTCGTCTTTATCAAGATTATTGGTTTCTGTTGAGCAATATCCAACATTAAAAGCAAATGAAAACTTCTTAAAATTGCAAGATGAATTAGCCAGTACTGAAAATCAGATTTTAACTGCCAGAACTCGTTTTAATGAATCTGTACAGGTTTACAACGGATATGTATTAAAAATCCCGAACAACTGGTTCTTAAGCGAATATAAAGAAAAACCATACTTCGAAGCTTCTACAGGTGCAGATAAACCGGTTGAAGTAAAATTCTAAGTTTTTTAGAAATATATCTAAAATCAGAACTCTAAAATCTAAAATTATTCACCATGTCAAAAGTAGAAGATTTTTTAACCCAGGAAGAGGAGAAGGAAATTGTTGAAGCTATTCGCATAGCCGAAGAAAACACTTCCGGAGAAATTAGAGTTCATATAGAAAAAACATCTTCTAAAGCTCATTTTGACAGAGCTTTAGAAGTTTTTCACCATTTACGAATGGACGAAACCAGATTGCAGAACGGCGTGCTTTTCTATTTTGCAGTTGAGGACAAAAACTTTGTAATCTGCGGTGATAAAGGAATTAACGATCTTGTTGCAGATGATTTCTGGAACTGCACCAAAGATGTTATGACCAATCATTTTAAAGCCGGTAACTTTAAGCAGGGAATCGTTGATGGTATTTTAAATGCCGGTGAGCAATTAAAAAAATACTTCCCTTCAACAGAAGACGATACAAACGAACTATCTAACGAAATTTCAAAAGGATAAATAATGAAAAATTCCAAAAATAAAATCCCAAATTCCAATAGAATTTTTCAGATTACCCTTTTGTTTATCGCACTTTTTATCAGCAATACTATTTTTGCGCAATTTGAGATTCCACCCAAACCAAGTTTTCAAACATCTGTTTATGATTATGGAAAGGTTTTAAGTGCTTCAGAAAAAGCACAATTAGAAGAAAAACTTATCCGCTATTCCGATTCAACCACAACCCAGATTGTTGTAATTACCATCGAAAGCCTTAAAGGAGAAGATGTAAGCCAGTTAGCAACCAAATGGGGACAAACCTGGGGAATTGGAGGAACAGCCCAAGATGATAATGGTGTAATTATTCTTTTATCTAAAAATGACAAGAAAATTGCAATAAATCCCGGTTATGGACTTGAAGATCGTTTAACTGCAGGAATTGGCGGTACAATTATCAGAAATATCATTATCCCTGAATTTAAAGCAGGAAGTTTTTATAATGGCTTAGATAAAGGAACAGATGCCATAATTGATGTTTTTAAAGGAAAATTTAAAGGCGAACGCAAACAAGCCAAAGGAAAAGACTTCCCTATACTCCCATTTGTTATTATTGTCGTTATTGTTTTAATCTTACTTTCGCGAGGCAGAAAAGGCGGCGGCGGAAATTCCGGCAGCAATGGCGGCGGTCCAAGTCTTTTAGATGTTATTATCCTGAGTAATCTTGGAAGAAGCGGCGGTGGATTTGGAGGCTTCGGCGGCGGATCATCGGGAGGTGGTTTTGGCGGAGGCGGAGGCTTCGGCGGTGGATTTGGCGGAGGCGGATTCTCCGGAGGAGGTTCAAGCGGAAGCTGGTAATTTCACGTTTCAAGTTTTTTTGTTTCAGGTTTCAAGTTTAGTAATTAATAATTCATACTTTTACAAATTACAATTCTATTATAATGTTATCACATAAAGCAAAATACGCCCTGAAGGCCTTACTTTATTTAGCAGAACAAGACGAAAATCACATTTCCAGAACGGTGGAAATTGCTGAGGGTGCTAATATTCCTAAAAAGTTTTTAGAGCAGATTTTACTGGATCTAAAAAGAGGACGTTTTGTGAGCAGTAAGCAGGGAAAATTTGGCGGATATTATCTGATAAAATCAAAAAATGACATCACACTGGCAGAAATTCACCGATTATTTGATGGTGCAATTGCTCTTTTGCCATGTGCTTCCTTAAATTTTTACGAGCCTTGCTCTGATTGTAAAACTGAGGCTGAATGCAGTCTGCGCCACGGTTTAATGCTTATTAGAGACAAAACTTTAAAGGCGATGGAAGGCATTACTATAGCTTCATTAGTGAAGAAATAAAAAAATATTTTCTAATTCCTACTAAATCTATAGAATTTATATATACATTTGCAAAAAACATTTAACAAACCAATTAGAATTTTTAACTCATGAAAGAAAAATTTAGTCCCTTAGATGTCAGGAGTCTTTTGCAAAAAAAACAGAATAGCTTTTTCACAGCTGTAAAAAACAGTTCATGTATGATGTGTATGTGTTGGTAAAAAAAATTTACTTTAAATTCTACTAATCATATATACTTAATATAAAATGAAAACATCTATACAAAATATATTTACAATTTTATTCTTTTTAACCTTCTCTTTATCATTTGCTCAAAATATTGAAGGTGTAATTACAACTAATGAAAATATTCCTTTAGAAGCTGCCAACGTAGTAATAAAAGGAACTACATACAGTGCTGTAACAGACAACAGCGGAAAATTTGTCATCGATTCAAGAGGTCGTTTACCATTAACTTTATTAGTTCAGTACGTAGGTTATGTAACTGCTGAAATTGAAGTTACAGCAATACCGGTTAATCCAATTCAGATTTCATTAAAAGAAGAAAACGAACTTATTGAAGTAGTGGTATCTTCAAGACGCCGTATCGAAAAAGTTCAGGATGTACCAATCGCAGTATCGGTTATTACCGGAAAACAGGCCGAACAAACCGGAGCTTTCAACGTAAACCGTATTAAAGAATTAGTTCCTTCTGTACAACTTTACTCCTCTAATCCAAGAAATACAGGTATTAATATCAGAAGTTTAGGTTCTCCATTCGGATTAACTAATGACGGAATCGATCCTGGTGTTGGTTTCTATGTAGATGGTGTTTACTATGCACGTCCGGCTGCTACAACGCTTGACTTTATCGATGTAGAGCAAATTGAGGTTTTAAGAGGTCCGCAAGGTTCTTTATTTGGGAAAAACACCACTTCTGGAGCCTTTAACATTACCACTCGCAAACCAAGTTTTACTTCTGGTGCTGATTTCGAAGTAAGCTACGGAAATTTTGCTTTCCTGCAGGCCAAAGCATCTGTTACAGGAGCTTTAGGCAAAAAAGTAGCGGGCAGATTATCATTTTCAGGAACTCAAAGAGATGGTCTTGTTGATAATGTGGCAACAGGAAGAGCTACAAATACTTTAAACAATCAGGGAATCCGAGGTCAGTTACTTTGGACTCCAACAGAAAATACAAATATTATTTTAGCAGGAGATATTACAACGCAGCGTCCTGACGGATATGCGCAGGTAATTGCTGGTGTTGCTCCTACTCAAAGAGCGGCTTACCGTCAGTTTGATGCCATTATTGCCGATTTAAATTATCAGCTTCCAAGCCGAAATGCTTTTGACCGCAAAATCGATCAGGATACACCTTGGCGTTCAGGACAGGATATGGGAGGTGTTTCTTTTAATGTTGATACTAAAATTGGAGGCGGAACGCTTACCTCTACAACAGCATGGCGTTTCTGGAACTGGGATCCTTCAAATGATCGTGATTTTACAGGGCTTCAAGTATTGGCTAAATCTCAAAATCCAACCAGACAGACACAAATTACTCAGGAAGTTCGTTATGCCGGACAGTTAACCTCTAAATTAAGCGGTGTTGCAGGTGTGTTCTTTATCGATCAGACTTCGCAGACTGATGGTACAGAAGAGTCTGGAAATGCGCAATGGAGATTTTCTCAGAGTTCTACAAGTCCATTATGGAAAACTCCGGGGCTTTTTGAAGGTTACGGAATTAAGACAGATGCCAGAATCAGAGCTTCCAGCGCAGCTGTTTTTGGTCAGTTAGACTGGGCTATTACAAATCGTTTACACGTTTTGCCAGGTTTACGATATAATTTTGATAAAAAAGATGCTAGTTATTCCCGTACAACATACGGCGGATTACAAACGACAGATCCTGCTTTACTGGCTTTGAAAAAACAAGTTTACTCTGATCAGGCATTTGACTCAAGTACAGACAATACAGACTTTTCAGGGAACATAACGCTGACTTTTAAAGCAAGTGATAAAATCAATGCTTACGGAACTTTTGCAAAAAGCTACAAACCGGTTGGTGTAAACGTAGCTGGTCTTCCAACTAATTCTGCCGGTCAGCCTTTATTAGAACTAGCAGTTATTAAACCTGAAAAAGTATATCATTATGAGGTTGGTGTAAAAACATCGCCATTTAAAAACTCAATTTTCAATTTAGCGTTCTTTAAAACAGATATTAAAGATTTCCAAACCAACGTTCAGGCTGCTGAATTAGGCGTAAACCGCGGTTATCTTGCCAATGCCGATAAAGTACGTGTACAAGGTGTTGAGCTTGATGCAAGTTTTGTTATCAGTTCGCACTTAACTATAAACGGTGCTGCAACTTATACAGATGGTAAATATGTAAAATTTACAAATGCACCGCTTCCATTAGAAGAAACAGGAGCTCCGGTATCTTTCAAAGATGTTTCGGGTTCTGCCCTTCCGGGTGCTTCAAGGTGGGCAGGATCATTAGGCGGCGAACTTTCAGATCAGGCAAAATTCTTTGGTAACACAGGAAAAGTTTTCCTTGCTGTTGATTCTTACGCGCGTTCTGAATTTTCTTCAAGCCCTTCGGCTTCAAAATATTTAGTAGTTCAAGGTTATGCTATTTTTAATGCCCGTTTAGGTTTTCGTGCTTCTCAGGGATTATCGGTTCACTTTTGGGGACGTAACCTGTTAGATAAAGATTATTACGAGCAGTTATTGCCTGCAGGTGGTAACGCAGGACAATATGCTGGTGTTCTTGGTGATCAAAGAACTTATGGAGTTACTTTGAAGTATTCGCTGTAAACAAGTTAGTTAGTTAAAGTTAAGAAAACGAGATACACAAATGTATCTCGTTTTTTTATTCCTGAAATCAAAATCACAAAATAGCATTTAAATCAAATTTAATTCTGCTTCAGATCAATTCTTCTTTCTCTATATTCGCAGCCTGAATTTATGGGTTGAATGAAGATTTTCAAATTAGTATTTATTTTAGGTCTTATAAGTCCTTTTTTATCGGCACAAAATATAAAGAAAACAGATCAGCAGACACTGACCTGGATTCGCTATTACAATATTTTTCCTCTTACTGAAAAATGGGCCATTCACTCGGAATTTGATAATCGAAGTTTCATTAATCCCATTCATCAAAATCTATTTGTATTACGGGCACAAGGCCGATATCGGGCTTCTAAAATTGCAGAATTAGGCGGTGGTTTTGCCTATTTTAATGTAAATACGCAAGATCCGCATAACGACCCTGATTTCTCGGTTCCCGAATATAGGGCGCAGCAGGATATCACACTTATACACGATATTGCCAAAATTACTTTCCATAATCGTTTTCAGCTTGAAGAACGCTTTATTCAGAAAGCAGCAAAGACAGAATTACTGAATGATTTCTCCTTTGCATACCGTTTTCGTTACAGACTTCAATCGACTTTTACACTTTGGGAAAAAGAAAAAAGAAGCCTTAAAGGGATTATTTCTGATGAAGTTATGTTCAACTTTGGAAAAGACAATAAACGAAATACTTTTGATCAAAATCGTCTTTATCTTGCAATGCGTTATCATATTAATCCAAATATAGGTTTGGAACTGGGATATTTAAATAGTTTTCAAAGACGTTCCAGCGGACTGGATTTTTATGACCGCGATATTATCCGGTTTACTTTTTATCATAAAATTGATAGATTTTAGATTTTAGATTTTAGATTTTAGATTTTAGATTTTAGATTTTAGATTTTAGATTTTAGATTTTAGATTTTAGATTTTAGATTTTAGATTTTAGATTTTAGATTTTAGATTTTAGATTTTAGATTTTAGATTTTAGATTTTAGATTTTAGATTTTAGATTTTAGATTTTAGAAAAAAAGCGGATCAAATTTCCAATTTGATCCGCTTTTTTTCTTGATTCTTTACTCTTTTTTCTATTTTCTCTGTCAAAAGAAAAACTCTATCCTCTCGCTTTTCTGTTTCCTCCTTTTTCAGATCCGGTGAAGTTTCCAATTTTATAGGCTAAAGAAAACATTACGTAACGTCTTAAGACGGTGTTTTCTTCATCACGAACAGAAGTCGCCGAAATGGTTCTGGTTGCGCTTAAATTCTGATTTAAAACGTCATACACTTTTACTTTTGCATATAATTTTTTATCTAAAAATCCATACGATAAACTGGTATTCCAGAGATAAAAATCTTTTTTGAATCCGTCAGAAATATTAGAGTTGTACGTGTATCCAAAATCATTTCCAAAGATTAAATTTTTAGGCCAGTACGTAGTCGTCTGCAAATTGATGCGGTGTACCACATTCGAAGTAGCGTCTCTCGAATAATTTTCATATTTTGACTGATTGTATGATAAATTATAAGAAGGCGCAATGCTCAATACTTCTCCGTAATCATAAGACATATAAACCTTTGGTGTAATTCCTGTTGATTTTGCATAGTACAATACATCATTGGTAAATCCTTTATCATAAGAATAATTTCCGCTCAGTCCCAATCCGTAACGCAAAGTATGTGCCCCGCTTTTTACCGACTGATTCCAGTTTGCTCCTGCTGAAAGATTGTAAACTCCCGAAATATTGGTATAGGTCGTAAACCTTTGTCCGCCCTCATCAAAGCTTGAAATAGAAACAATATCATTATTATAATAATCTCCTTTTAAATTAAAACTATATCCTGAACGAGATCTAAAATCATAATTTCTGAACTGGAAATTAACGCTGTTTTTTTCAACTGGCTTCAAATCAGGATTACCAACAATAGTATTCAAAGGGTTATTCAAATTTATAATCGGCATTAATTGATTCGCTGCAGGCAATGCATTTGAATAATCGTATTTGAATGATAAATTTTTAGAACGGCTGAATTTATATCGCAGCAAGGCAGCTGCGAAAGGCAGTGCATACTTTTTACTTAAATCTGTTGCAGTACTTTGGTAAAATGAATAGTTATCAAATCTTACAATTGAAGTACGGCTGTCAAGATTTATGGTAAATTTATTCTTTTGCAAAGTAATCCCAACTTTTGGTGTAACCGAATTTTGAATTGAGCTTGTATAATTACTAAATCTTGAATCAAAATCAGAATATTCCTGAGTAGTTTCGTTAAAGTTATACGTTTTTTGATCGTTACTATTGCTTTTCCAATCCAAATCAGCACCAATTCTTACCCTTAACGAATCGGTTATCGGTTCTGTATACTCAATATCAGCAGAATAAGCATCACTTACGGCTCTCTTTTTTGTGTTCTGATTTCTGAAGTCATTAGGTCTATTTCCTTGGTAATAAATTGTTTCAGAAATATTCAACGCATCAGAATCACTGTCTGTATTATTGTTTGTAAATACAAAACTTAAATTTCTTGATTTTTTATCAAATGCTTTATTAAAATTTAATGAATTAGAGAAATTTGTATTGGTACCTTCAGACAAAGAGCTTCCCTCACTTGTATTTAACTCATTTCCATTTTCATCTTCTGTAGAACTTGAAGACGATGAACGGCCAATACTTCTTGACTGACTTACTTTTGGCGCAAAAACAATTCGTGTTTTGGGATCCAGTCTGTATTCTAATTCAAAGTTTGCGTTATTGCCTGTATTTTCATTTCTAGATTTAGACTCACTTTGTGTTATATTATTTCCAGTAGGCTGAAAAACAAGCTCATTAGACTTGCTGTCATTATTATTTACTGTGTTCGAAAAATTGTAGCTTCCCATTGCCAATAATTTTTTCGTCCAGTCATCAGAATAATTAAGCCCCACTAAATTAGACTGCGTAATTCCTTTTCCGCCTCCGCCAGAATTAGAACTCCCTCCTCTTCCGCTGCTATTTCGACCTCCTCCCATATTATCAAAAACATCATCCATCGAAAATCCGGTTGAATTGATATTATTAGAAGATGCCAGCAGACTTATTTTTTGCTGATTATTAAAATAATTTAAATTGATATTTGCTTCATAGCGATCATCGGTTCCGTACCCGCCCATTACTTTTCCAAAATATCCTTTGTTTTTCTTTTCGTCAATTGTGATATTGATACTCGAAAAATCTGAAGTTGATTCTTGTTTAGAAAGTTCTTCTTTTTTGGTTTTAAAATCCGAAACCTGAATCTTTTTTATAATATCTGCCGGAAGATTTTTGATTGCAATTGCTCCGTCTTTATCAAAAAAAGTTTTTCCGTTTACCAGGACCTGGTTTACCTCCCGTCCGTTTACGGTAATTTTTCCATCATTATCAACATCAAAACCTGGAAGCTGTTTTATCAGAGTCTCCACATTCGAATCCGGACGGACTTTGTAAGACGCTGCATTAAATTCTAAAGTATCTTTTTTAATGGTAATCGGTGCGGCTTCTGTCTTAATTACAACATCGTTTAAGGTATTTACACTTTCAATAAGATATAATTTCCCAAAATCTTTGCTTTCTGTAACACTTTTGTATTCTTCATAATAGGTTTGATATCCCATATAATTCACTTTTAAGAATACAGGCCGGTCGTATTTTTTCATATTTAATCGAAAAGTACCGTTTTTGTCTGTAGTAGCGTATTCGATTACGGTAGAATCTTTTACTGTGGTAAAATATACCGTTGCAAGTTCTAATGGCAATTGGGTATTAACGTCCAGTACTGTCCCTCTGACAGTTATATCGTTTTGTGCATGGCCAGCAAAAACGAAAAGAAAAAAAAGCGATAGGAATGAAATTAATTTAGTCATAAATTTTGGTTAGGTTTGATTGGTTAGACTGTAAAAAAACAAAAAGGTTTAATTGTGTTTTTTACATTTATCCAAATAACGTGCCATTAAAAATGCGGCAAAAAAAAGTCCCCTTATTTCGGGGGACTTGATTTTTTCTATTTCTCTCTGATATATATATCAATTGGAACTCCTGCAAAATCCCAATTATCGCGAATTTTATTTTCTAAATATCGCTTGTATGGTTCTTTTACATATTGCGGTAAGTTTGCAAAGAAAACAAACTGAGGCGTTTGTGTTGGCAATTGCATGCAGTATTTAATTTTTACATATTTCCCTTTCATAGCCGGCGGCGGATATGCTTCGATTACTTTCAGCATATATTCGTTGAATTTTGAAGTCGGGATTCTTTGTTTTCTGTTTTCAAAAACCTGAACTGTAGATTCTAAAGCTTTTAATAAACGCTGTTTTGTTAAAGCCGAAACGAATAAAATTGGCACATCTGTAAAAGGCATTAATTCTTTACGGATTTTCTCTTCGTAATCGCGTGACGACATGGTATCTTTTTCTACCAAATCCCATTTGTTAACTAAGATTACAACACCTTTACGGTTTTTCTCTGCCAGCCAGAAAATACTCTGATCCTGACCTTCGAAGCCACGTGTAGCATCGATTACCAATATACAAACATCTGCGTGCTCAATAGCTCTTACAGAACGCATTACAGAATAAAACTCTAAATCTTCCTTAACTTTTGCTTTACGACGGATTCCCGCAGTATCGACTAAGTTAAATTCGAAACCGAAACGGTCGAATTTTGTATCAATAGCATCACGGGTTGTTCCGGCAATATCGGTTACAATATAACGATCCTGACCAATCAGGGCATTGATAAAACTTGATTTTCCGGCATTTGGACGCCCTACAACAGCAAAACGAGGTAAATCTTCTTTAACCTCAACTTCTGGTTTTTCCGGAAAAGCTTCAATTAAAGCATCTAATAAATCTCCTGTTCCGCTTCCTGAAATACTAGCAAAAGTATAATAATCTCCTAAACCAAGATTATAAAATTCAACAGCATCTTTTTCGCGCATTGCGTTATCTACCTTATTTACAGCTAAAAGAACCGGTTTTGTTACTTTACGAAGCAACTTAGCAACCGTTTCATCCATCGGTGTAATACCTTCTTCTACATCTACAACAAAAATAATAACATCGGCTTCATCGATAGCAAGTTCTACCTGTTTACGGATTTCACCTTCGAAAACGTCATCAGACCCTCGAACGTATCCACCTGTATCAATGACAGAAAACTCTTTTCCGTTCCACTCGCTTTTACCATAGTTTCTATCACGGGTAACCCCAGATACTGAATCTACAATAGCTTCTCTTCTTTGTATCAGCCTATTAAAAAGGGTCGATTTCCCTACATTAGGTCTTCCTACTATCGCAACAATGTTATTCATTTTTTTGAATTTTAGATTCCAGATTTACAATTTCAGATTTCGTTTTTGACTAAATCATAATGAATTACAAATCCAAAACACTTTATTTAAATTTTTTGCAAAGGTAGTTAAAAAAAGTTGCTGAGATGCTAAGTTTCTAAGTACCTAGTTTTTTTGTTTCAGGTTCACGCTTGAACAGAACTGGCAACGTGAAACCTGAAACAATATTATATCTTATTGATTATATCCAAATCGTTTCAGCATATTGGCGTTGCTTCTCCAGTTTTTGTTCACTTTTACATAAAGTTCAAGGTGAATTTGTTTTCCGAAGAATTTTTCTAAATCGGCACGGGCATCAGTTCCTACTTTTTTCAAAGCAGCTCCTTTGTGTCCAATGATAATTCCTTTTTGTGTATCACGCTCAACCATAATTACAGAACGAATTCTGATAATATTATCGGTTTCGTGAAATTCCTCAGTCACAATTTCAACCGCATACGGAATTTCTTTACTATAATTCAAAAGGATTTTTTCACGAATGGTTTCGTTTACAAAAAAGCGTTCCGGTTTATCGGTTAATTGGTCTTTTGGATAATAAGGAGGTGATTCCGGCAGTAATTCGATAATTCTTCCAAAAACTTCCGGTACATTAAAGTTTTGAAGCGCCGAGATTGGGAAAATTTCAGCATTTGGCAGTTTTTCTTTCCAAAAAGCCACCTGCTCCTCTAATTGTTCCTGATTTGAATTGTCAATCTTGTTTAAAAGCAGTAAAACGGGAATTTTTGCATAAAAAATCTTTTTAAAGAAATCCTCGTCTTTTAAATCTTTCTCTCCTATCTCGACCATATAAACTAAAATATCAGCATCTTCAAAAGCCGATTTTACAAAGTTCATCATCGACTCCTGCATTTCGTAAGCCGGTTTTATAATTCCGGGAGTATCAGATAATACGATTTGGAAATCATCGCCATTTACGATTCCGAGGATTCTATGACGGGTTGTTTGCGCTTTTGATGTAATAATCGATAATCTTTCTCCAACAAAGGCGTTCATTAATGTTGATTTTCCAACGTTTGGATTTCCGATGATATTTACGAAACCTGCTTTATGTGACATTTTTTGTTTTATTTATTTTGCAAAGGTAGTCATATCAAGTTAATACAGAAAATAAAACATTTTTTAAAATTTTCGTTGGAATTCTCAAAAATCGACGTATCTTTGCACCCGAAACATCGCGGGATAGAGCAGTAGGCAGCTCGTCGGGCTCATAACCCGAAGGTCACAGGTTCGAGTCCTGTTCCCGCTACTAAGACAAAAGCTTCAGAGAAATCTGGAGCTTTTTTATTTATCCTCATAATCAAAGAGCTCATATCCGCCACGGCGGACACCAGGTTCGAGTCCTGTTCCCGCTTTTTTTGTTTATATTTACTTTTATTTTCTTTGCGGGAGCAGATTACAAATCTGCGCTATCGTTGTGTTCGGAGTGATCGGCGTTCACTGTGAAAAGATCATAGATTTCACAATCCCATTATTAGGAAAAACATTCAACAATTAAAAGTCCTTTTGATAATTATAAGTTTATTATTACATATTTGACAATAAACCCTAACGTTTATTAGACATATCTATCAATTTTGGGGTAATAAGCATTCGGTTATCAGTAGTATATACTAGTTATGTGATATTTTATATGAACAAAAATGTAATAATAGAAAATGGTCAAAATATAATTGACATTTCTTTTGATGGTCTCGTTATATGTCTAAAGATTTTAAAACCAATCATTGCAGACTGGAACGATAATGAAGGAACTGTTGGTCATTATTTTATTTTGAACGCAGAATATGATAGAAAACAACTTATTTCTGAATTTAATGAAGTTTTAATTAATGGAAGTGAAGAAGAATTGGAATCTAAAATACTTACCTTTTTAAAACTATTAAAATCAGGTGAATACGAAATTAGTTCGTTTAGTAAATTGTTAAAATTTGCAGATATACATTCCGAATATGGAGATAATGAAAATTCAAATATTTATGGTTATCATTTTTTAAATTATAATCAAAATTTCAATTATATGTTTACTCAACCTTATTCACTAATTTCAAATGAAAGAGTGACCTTTTACAAGAATTTAATAAAATCAGGTGGTAAACCAAAGGTCTTAACAATTGCAAATAATAATTCTGATAATAATGTAGAATTTATTTTAGATGGTCATCATAAAATCTTAGCTTATTTATATTTAGGCATGCCTTGTGAATTTATTACAATCACAAAAATTAGTCCTGAAGATGAATATACAAAGATCAATCTCTTTAATGAATATGCATATCTGTTAGATAATACACTCAAAAATAACATAATTGAAAATAATCCGATTTTGAGAACGGACAAAAGTACTGATTCTCAAAAATACAATATGGAATTTGATAGATACTTAAAAACATTTCAAAAATACATTTCTGGAGATGTTTACAAATTAATATTTAAATCAATTAATTCACTTAACAATGAAGAAAAAAAATGGGGATTGAATAAATTAAGAATTATTGAAAAAAGAGATTTTTCAAATGAAAAATTAATACTGTGGAATATAATTAACGAACACCTTTCTCTTTCCTATCGTGAAATAAAATCTAAAGAAGAATTTAATTATTTTATTTTGGAAACTTTTGGAAGATCATTAGATGATATTGAGAAAAACATCAAATAACAGTTACTACAACGGATTTAGTTGTAAAATATCCCTTTAAGATGCGAATGCAAAAATCTCATAACAATCTGCAATAAAGTGGTTAGATAATTTGATGCTTCCCGCTACTAATACAAATCTTCAGAGAAATCTGAAGATTTTTTATACTTTAGTAAATTCATCTATCAAAACCAATCTTTCCTGTTTTGGGTGCATAAAGCAATTTAAGATCTAAATAATATTTATCAAATTCCTGTTTTGAAATTGCTTCAACATTTCTGAGCCATTTCAAATCATTTACTTGAGTTTCATAACTCAAATTAGGATCTAAACTTAAATATTTTTCTTTTAAATATTCATCCCTTTCAGCAAACAATTTTAGTATAAAATCGTTTACAGTACTTTCATTTGGACTTTTCTTCAATAAATAGAGATAACCATTGCTATGAGTTCTTATTCTCCACGAATTCTCATTCATAAAAATATATACTGCAAATAAAACTACTCCCGGCAATGCAAGTGCAATCCACATTTCAGGATCTACCTCTTTATCATTTCGATAAGAAAAAGACATTCCGCTAAGCATGAAAAAAAACAAAGCAAATACCAAAATGATATTATTTGTTGTTTTATAAGTAGTTTTTTCTTTTACCAAATTCTCAAATGCAACCATACCTTCACTTTCACCCCCGAGATAAGATGTTTTATAATGCAATTTGTTTTCAAGAATGTTATATTCTATTTTTTTAAATAATCTACGTTGTTTTATTCCCTGCATTTTCCTTTAAGTTTATCCAATCTGCAACATCAAATATATCATTTTTCGCAACTCATTTGATTAAGTCTCACAAAATTAAAAACATCTTCATTTTAATAGTAAAATATACAATTTCAAATGTAAAATTGTTTTTTTACCATCGATATTTTTTTATAAATGAGCTAGAAAAACATGCTTTTGAATTGAAAGAATATTAAATCCAATCGCGCGGATTTGTAATCCGTGCCTGCAAAATATATCATAAAATGCAAGTGCAATACTCATATAATAATCTTCCATAAATGGTTTCAGTATTCCAAACAAATTGCAGCAACTCTTTAATCATATATTGAAGTAATTTATCCCATTCTTTTTTCTTTAGGCAGATTAAATCTGGTTTAATTTTATATAAAGATTTACCTCACTATCAGCTTTTAAAGCCTTATCTAAAAAAGCATCTTTTTTTGATTTTCTCAACTTCCATTACTTATCCAAATTCGTTGTGTTGTTACAATGCATTTTTTTCTATCCATTCTTGAAGCGTTGCTTTGGTCAAATTAGAACAATATGAACCATCTTGTCGATTTTCTAAAGGCGAGAAGAAAACGGCTACTTCTCCACTTTCTTCATTTCCTCCTATAAAACTAATATTAAATTTTATAGCACAATCATATGCAATTTTCTCATATCGTTTCCCTTCTTTTGGTGACATTGGATAATTAGGCTTAAAGCCCTTAGGAATATAAATATCCTCAATTCTAGCATAAAATATTTTTTCTCCAGTTGTGGCAACTGTCTCTATAAATGACGCTTTGAATTCGTTTTTTTTATCAAGCTGCGGTATTACGTAATTTATTTGAACAGTTTCGGGCACTAATAATGACTTTTCAATACATTCTCCTGCAATGACAACATCAACGCCCTTAGAAAATGTTCCATAATTTGTTAAAACCCACCCACGGTCTTTCTTTTCACCTTCTTTGATGTCAATTAGCCCTGCGCCTGAGAGCATGCTGAATTTAGTCAAACCTAATTCCGTATTTTCCTTTTTATCTTTTTGTGCAAAATTTAGTTTTATTCCTTCGCTTTGATTTTCCTCACTTATGTAATTATAACCTGTCAACAGTTTTGAACTGTCTACATTGATAAATTTCGCAAATTCAGTCAAAAATCCCTCAACAAAAAAAGAGCTGTTTTGCCAAGCCATTTTAATATCGTCAAATGCGTAATTGCCTAAAAGTATGTCAGTCCAAGCATTCGGCTTGCTTTTATTAAAATCAACTTTTTTGGATAAATTACTTATTGAGTCTTTAAGTATTCCATTATTATTAAGACCAACATACACTGAATCACTATCATTTACTAAAATACTAAGTGCAGTGGTTTTAAATTGTTTTGATAGTACTGATGCTAACTTATTAAGTTTTCTTGGACCTTCGTACTCCATTTCTTCATCATAAACAGATACCCATTCTGAATCGTTAGAAAATGAAATAATTATTGTTTTGTCTGCATCTGCTTCGTTGTCTACTTTAACAAAACCTGACTCCTGATTATAATTTGTAATGTATTGAATTACTTTTTCCGTTATTTCAGTTCTATCAAAGTTCGAAGTCTTTAATTGAATGTTTGTAAAAAATGCTCCCATTTTGTTTAATTATCTCATCTATCTGTGTCGTTCTAAAATGCCCAATAACTTTTATATATGTGCGACAAAGTACAAAAAGCTATACAAATTAGGGCAGATGTTTGCGACAGTTTATTTTAGCACACTATTTAATTCAACGATTTCAAAGTCGTCGTTGTTTTGCAGCAAGTGTTTTAATATAGGAATATGTCCTTGTCCAAATATTAGAATAACGTATGTGTCGCTAGAATTTACCTGATTTACAATATTTGAATAAATAGCAAGATTTCGTAAATACCAATCTGATACATATTGTGCTCCGGCAAAATTTTTACCAGCACCAACTTTTGCTATATACTTTAGATAAATTGATAAATTTTTCTGTAACTCTTCGGGTTTATTTAAGTGTTTTAAAACTTCGGTTATTGAGCTTTTTTTCAATTTATCATCATAATCCTTGAGCATTCCATTTGCCATGACGCCTAGATCTTTTAGCAGATAAAGTTGATTGTTTTCTTTTGCAGTTGCCGCCATTAAGCTGTCATGCTTTAAGCCATAGAATTTATCTACACAATTTATTTGATTCAATTTTAATTTTTTACCTAACCTAAAGCCAATTTGTTCTCTTTCTGAAACTGGAAGTTTATACTGGCCTGTTACATATAAATTATACAAACTGTCACTGGAATGTTGATTTTCGACTGGTCTTTCAATCATCACTTTAGTCGCTTTTGTTTGAGACAGAACATTCGTTAAGTCTTCTAATTCTGTTTGTCGTTTAGCACTAAGAAAATCGTCTGTTTTTAATTCAAACTTATCTGTATGCGGGTTTTCAAAATGAATTGTCCCAATTAATAAGATTTTAGTTTTATGTTTAGATTCTTGCCCAAAAGCTGTTGTTAAAAATAAAAACGCAATTAAAAATGTAGAAATTGTTTTAATGAAAGTCATTTTTTTAGTTTATTTTTTAGAATTATCACTACGCAAAAGCAACCCAAACTGAGCTAAATATGTGTGAAAAATATCTCACAATACTATGCTCAAATATATAATTTTTACATTATAAATCGCGATACGTAATATTTATTTTTCCTTGCAGATTACACTTCTGCAAGAATAAAATATTCCATTTTTTAGATATAATAATCTGACAAAAAAAACACTTTACGGTATATTTTTTTATCTTTGAAATTCAGACTTTTTATCCGAATGACTTTATCTTTGAGCCTTCGGGAAAATCAAAACTTATTATGGAACAAAAAATACATCAGGGAAGAAATGTAAAACGTTTTAGAGAAATGCTTGGCATCAAACAAGAGGCATTGGCTTATGATCTTGGGGACGATTGGAATCAGAAGAAAATTTCGATGCTTGAGCAGAAAGATGTAATTGAAGAAAATCTGCTTAAACAAATTTCAAATTCTTTAAAAATTCCTGTTGAAGCTTTTCAGAATTTTGATGAAGAACAGGCCATAAATATTATTTCGAATACTTTTCATGACACTCAAGGTCTAATAAATTACAACCCGACTTTTAACAACAATCCAATTGAAAAATTGATCCAGCTTCACGAAGAAAAAATTGCTTTATATGAGCGTATGTTAAAAGAGAAAGATGAAATGATGCAGAAGCTTGAAAAACTGATCGATAAATAATTATTTATAAAAGATATATTAATTCAAACAAAAAGAGACTTCGAGTCTCTTTTTGTGTATTTTTTTTCATAAATGTGCGTTTAAAATTTCTGCCAATTTCTATTGTTTTACAACATAACCAGATATTATTTCTGTAAAACCTCATATAAATAATTCTGAATTCACTATTTATTTTAGAATTAAACTAATATTTAATTTAAGTCTATCTGTAATCACATTGGCTGGGCTTTCTTCTTTATAGTATTTTTATATTTAGTTATATAAATAAAAGCGCCAGCAACAATCATTATGATTAATAATACAATTAATTGTCCCATTGTCTTTTTACTGTTAGATACAAGAATATAATCCTCGTTACGCAAATATCTCCGACTTTGCGTTTTCAAACAAATATAAATTAAGAAGCGTTAAAAAAATACACAAAGTCAGATACATTTGCACAACATGCGCGGCGTCGGCAAAACAAAGCATCGAAAAAACACATAAAAATATTCCTTCAAAATAAAATTTTACCAAAATTTTTTCACTTCAATAAACTAGAACAAAAACAACTTCTTCATACAAAACAATCAATTATTAATCAAACAAATACAACACACTTACACTTAATTTAGCACCGCTTTATCATTCAAAAAACGAAGCTTAGTTTAAAAAACCTCAAAAAAAATCCTCCATTCTTTTGCAAATATGGAATTAATTCCCTTGTTTTGCACCCGAATTAAAAAAGCAGGTCCGTTCGTCTATCGGTTAGGACGCCAGGTTTTCATCCTGGTAAGGGGGGTTCGATTCCCCCACGGACTACTTTCAAAGACAAAAGCTTCAGAGAAATCTGGAGCTTTTTTTGTTTATATTTACCCGATCAAATTAGAGCGAAATAAAACCTTGTTCGGCATTAATTCGGTTCATAGTTCACAATTAGCAAAGTGATTGTAACTGCGAATTTAACAAATGCAATAATTAAGCAGCCTACAAGTTATGAATGGGTAATTTCGAATCTAAAAAAGCAATCAAGAAATAAAACCAAATCTTAAAATGAAACAAAAACTAATAACGCTTTTATTTGTATTTACTTTTATAAGCATGTTTGGACAGGCTCCGGCCAACAAAACTAATTACTCCAACAAAGCTTTACCTGCAGGCGAAATGGTCACTAACAAGTCGGTGCGACCGCTTAAAAAAGTAAAGTTATACGATGAATCAATCCTGATTTACGATTACGACGGCGCTCTTTTTTCATACGATTTAGAAACCGAATCAATCGCCTGGACTGTAAAAGCAGCAGATAATCATTCTGAAATGTGCGCCAATAAAATAACTCTGCATGACGGAGTTGTGTATGTTCCGTTTGTGAATGGCGAAATTTTCGCAGTCGACAATCTTACGGGTGACATTTTCTGGAAATCAAGACTCGGAAATATTACAGATCAGATTGTTTTAAAAGATCAGACTCCGGTTATCGCTAACGGAAAATTGTACATAACCGCTCAAAACCAAAACGAAGGAAGCAATTTGTATGCGCTTGATTTAAAAGACGGAAGTCTGGCATGGAACTACAAACTCGATACTGCAGCCAACGATATTCCGGTGCTTTTTTTCGACAACAAAATTTTTACTCAAAGCGGACCAAATGTTTACAGTTTTGATGCCAATACAGGAAAAGTACTAAGCCAGAAAACTTTTGAAGAAGCCATGACAGGAAAACCTGTAACAGATGGTTTAAATGTTTTTATAGCAAATGAAAAAAATACGCTGTATGCTCTAAGCCCTGATAAACTGGATATTGTATGGGAATTTAAATTAGACGAAAATCAATTCAACGTAAAGGAACGCATTTTCGAAAAAGATAAAATTCTTTATTTTGGAGCGCAGGGCACAAATACAACTTCAATATATGCTGTTGATTCGAAAACAGGATCTCAGATTTGGAAAACCGATTTTAAAGAAGATAACATTGAATACATTGTAAGAGAGGTTGAAAATTTATGGGGATACACCAAAAAAGGAAGACTTTTTGAACTCGATTTGACAAATGGCGAAATCGCATACGAAGTTAAACTAACAACGCAGCCGGTTTCAAACATTGAATTCCCGAACGATGATAACTTGTTTTATTATTATTGCGATGCCGGCTTAATTCAGTTTGATTTAAAAGAAAAAGACGAAAACGTGTATTATATGCGAACTTCTCTTAAGGAAAACATTTACAGCGCTTATCTCAAAATAGTTCGATAATAAAAAAGAAGCTTTCTCAAAACCGAGGAAGCTTCTTTTTTTGTCTTTTAATTTTTCCTCACCGTTTGAGATGTTACAGGTTCTCCTCTTTCAGTAAAAACATCATCGGCATAATAGTTTACGAATTGCATAGGCAGCCCGGTACCGGTAGCAAGAGACGAAGTGGTCTGCAAATGATAATGCAGATGCGGCCCTGTAGAGTAACCGCTGTTTCCCGCCAGACCTACTTTTTGACCTCTAACTACAGCATCTCCAACTTCGACTATTATCGAGTTCTTTTTTAAATGAAGCATAAAAGAATATTCTCCGTTTAAATGATCAATTATAATATAATTCCCAAATGTTTGTTTCGTGTTTTTAACTCCCGGAACATTATCCTCAATAGTATTTTCCATTGCTATTATCTTTCCGTCTCCCGGAGCATTTAAACGCTTGCCAAAACAGTAATAATCTTCATTTTTTGTTCCGTCTCCTGTATTGCCTCTTCTGTTTATTATCTGAACCATATCAAGTGCATATCTTTGGTGGCGGTTAGGCGAAAAATGATGATTTTCTTCCAGCGATTTTCCTCCCGCAGCTATGTACCAGTCGTCTTCAAAAGGCAGCTCCAGAACTGTTTTTGTTTTGTAATTCAAATAAACTTCTTCGTCGAATTTACCTTCGTCTCCCATAAGCATTTCGGCACAAGAAGTCAGCAAAAAAGCAAATGCAAAAGCGTAAACTGTAGATTTGATATGTTTCATGATTAAAATTTATAGTTAATACCCAGATTTAGCTGATGCTGCAATTCTCTATAAGCACTCGGAATCTGAAGTCGGGAATAATTGAAGTTGTATGACGCCTTTACATCAAAATGATTGGAAATTTTATAACCATATTCTAAATTCCATAAAGCACTTTGATACTTATCTAAAGCATAAAATTTACCCTCGGCATTCGTAACCCTGAGCAATATTAAAGGAAGAGTAAGCTTTGACGACAGATAGTGTTTCTCATTTATTTGATAACCAATCCTGCCCGAAATTCCAAATTCCTGATGAAACGAAACATAATCTCCATTGTGATATACAGACAAAGTAGTCTGCGATTGCAGCCCTGCATGAATGGCAAATTTATCTTTGCTGTAAACCTGTTTTAAATACGAAAACTCCATTCCTCCCTTATAATAATCTGTGTTGAGATTAGAAAGTCTGTCGGTTTTTAAATCCGTAGAAAGATAATGCAGCTTTGCCTCAAATAAATTATCATTTTTACTCGTGCGGGTATAGTTTAGTTTATAAACCGGACCTTCATACTCATATGTTGCCACGGGAGCAAATTCGAGATTTTTTAAAAACCCAAAATTACTGCCGACAGAAAATTCGAGCTGATTCTTTTTTTGAGTCGTTTGTGATTGAACAGATACTGCAGACAAAATCGCAGTAGTAAACAAGAGCCGATTTAGTTTCATACCATTTGAAATGTTAAGTTGATTATGATGCCTCAAAAGTAGAGAGACCAAAAGAGCCGAGGTTTCAAAACCTTAAAAGTGAAGAAATCCGAACTTATTCAACAATATGAAACTCATCAATAGTTAATCATTTCATAATCTCTTAAGAAAATCATCGGCATTACTATAAATTCGTCGTGTCAATTCGTACAAATAAGTTATGTTTTAACAAATAACTCATTTTGCCGATTGCTTAAAACAATTTAGAACCCAATCTTAAAAACAACCTTTACAGCAAACCTTGATTTATACAACACTTTTAAATATTGCGATTTTTCAGGGAATAATTTTAGGTTTTATTATCTTAAAATCGCCGTTATTCAACAGTACTTCAAATAAATATCTGGCATTTGCAATTTTAACCCTTTCGATACTTTTACTTAATCTTGTTCTCGAAATCGAAGAAGCCTATACGCCCTACCCTTTTTTACGTTTTATAGACGATGTCGAATGGGCATTTTTATTGCCGGTCTTCATTTTTCTGTTTACAATCAACCGGATCGATGATGCCGTGAAAAGCCGGCAAAAAACAGCTTTGGTTTTTATTCCGTTTGCTTATTCGGCTGTGCTTAATATTACCTGCGATCTCGATACCGTGGGCGGCGTTTACCATATTCCGGAATGGAGCAAAGGACTAATTGATATTCTGAGTCAGATCGAACTCATTTTAGCACTTACCTTTATCCCTTTCCTGCTGTTTTATTCTTATTTTATGATAAAACATTTAAAAGATAAGCAGGAAAAAAAATGGATTTTTATTCTGTTAAGTCTTGTCTCAACATTACTTTTCTCGTGGGTTATCACTATTCTTACCGGTTTGTTTTTTCAATACGACATTTCGTATATAATGAAAATACTTGCCTTGTTTGGCACATTTTTAATTCACTGGACGACATACATTGGCATTTACAAATACAAACTGGCCAAAGACAAAGATGGTATTTACAATTTTCTAAATAAAGATTTAGCGATTTCGTACATCGATCTGCCAATTGAAGAAACTATTGAAGCAGAAGAAACCAGAGAACCCATCACGGCCGATAATATTTATTTTCAGAATCTTGAGATTCTCTGCAAAGAACATCACATTTACACCGACAGTACGTTGAGCAGAGAAAAAACAGCCGAAAAACTAGGTATAAGTGCCGGATATCTTTCGCAGATTGTAAACACAATTACGGGAGACAATTTCGCTAACTATATTAATCAATACAGGGTTGAAGCGGTTAAGGAAATGATTTTAAACTCTGAATACGAAAACTACAATCTCTTAACAATGGGGTTAGAATCTGGCTTTACCTCAAAAACAACTTTTTATAATGCTTTTAAAAAAGTAACGGGAAAAACACCAAACGAATACAGAATCTCGAACAAATAAGTGTCAATAAAACTGACCGTAATATTGTTTCAAAAATTGGATTAAGTGCAGGTTATCGATTTTAATTTTAGCCGAAATATAATCTTTGTCAAAGCTTTAAAACTCTGACAAAGATGTTTTTACACAATATTATTTATGATTCAGCCGAAAATTCCTGAATAATATCCAGAAGTTCAAATTCATCCGAAGGAAATAATTCTAAAACATGTTCTAAAATTAAACTAACATTTATCGATGCATTTTTTTCGGCATTCTGGTCCAGCGCCAAAATACATAGTTTTAGCATATTTGTAATCACACATCCTCTTTCGTAATACGGCAGCGAATTATTTTCTGTTTTAACCGATGATTGTTTTAGAGCATTTAAATACCGAACAGACAATTTTTTAATATCTTCTAAACTTTTAATTCCTTTTGTTTCCATTATCAAAAATTCATTCATTTTACAATGTTTCAAATTTCAATAAATGTTCTCTAAAATCGGTTATCCTGTATGATAACTACCCAAATGTTTTAATGATCCGCATTTAAAACTATGCTAAAATCTTTAGGAATATTATCTGCAAACTGCTTCATTTCTTCTGATTCTAGTATTATTTTTTCAAAATCTGACATGTATAAATACCCCAAATCAGTATTAAAAAAATCATTCAACTGATCTCTTTCAATGTCAAAGTAATAATAAACATCTTTTAAAGGTGAAATATCAAAAATTAACTCACAACGTATTTGATACTCTTCATCACAGTCCTCAATACATATTTGACGTTCAAAACTAATTTTGTTATTATAATTATTAATAAAAGCAGAAACCGTAATAGAATCTCTTATTATATTAAAGTCTTTAAAACAAGTGAATGCATTGTTTTCCTCAAAAAAATCAAGAAAAATTTTGAGATAATTTTTAACCATCAATAAATGACCAGCTTCAAGTTTCTTCTGTACTTTATCTCTAAAAATATCCGCAAACTTTGGCAAACGTCGTCCGTAAAAATAGTTTAAGTCCATCAAATTTGATTAAACAATTCTATAATAGCTTCTCTTACTGCCTGAGCATGGACTGGTCTCTCTAAATCCCTAAAACCTCCATCCACAATTGAAAAACGAAAAACATGGGGATCTTTGTTTAAAACAGAAAAAATTTCAATAAACCTTGTCATTTCAGATCTAATCAAATATTCATATTGCTTTGGCAATTTATTCTCTTCGACCTCCCATTGGTAAGTATGGTAATTTTTATTTTCTTTATAACGTTCCTTATACTCATTTACAACATTTAATGCATGTAAATCACTTTCTACTTCCAGTTTTATTTTAACCTTACCATAACGACCAACTGATAAATTTAAAATCTCTTTTTCCCCATACAAGGGAAGCATTGACAAATCTATTGGTTTTGCAATTTTATCTACTATTTTACCGTATGGAGATCTAATAATTTCAATCATTATTTATTTTCAATTTTCCAAGTTTAACCTATTATTCAAAATCAAAAGCCTGAAAAATCTATATTTTCAGGCTTTAAATCTAATTCCAAATTTCGTTTGTTTCTGTCAGAATAATTGGTTTTCCTTCGGTCACTACGATTGTATGTTCGTGCTGCGCCATAAAACCGCCTCTGTTTCCTACCATTGTCCAGCCGTCCTGCAGGGTTTCGGCATAAGTAGAAGAGGTTGAAATAAAAGTTTCGATAGCCACAACAGAGTTTTTTTTGAATCTTGTAATATTAAATCGATCTCTGTAATTGGCAATTTCGTGCGGTTCTTCATGAAGACTTCTGCCTACTCCATGCCCCGTGAGGTTTTTAATTACTTTGTAACCTCGTTTTTTGGCTTCGGTTTCGATTAAAAATCCAATATCCTGAATACGAACGCCGCCTTTTATGTTGTAGATCGCTTTATGCAGAATTTCTTTTGATGCGTCGACCAGTTTTTGATGCTGATTTAGATCTTCGCCAATAACAAACGAACCGCCATTGTCTGACCAAAATCCGTCTAATTCTGCCGAAACATCAATATTAATCAAATCGCCTTCCTGAAGTATTCTTTTGTCTGACGGGATTCCGTGGCAAAATTCATTATCAACGCTAATACACGTCCAGCCTGGAAAACCATACGTTAAATACGGCGCCGATTTTGCTCCTAAATCATTCAAAATTTGTCCGCCGTAATCATCCAGTTCTTTTGTTGAAATGCCCGGTCTGGCAAATTTTCTCATTTCTTTTAAAGCAAAAGCTACTGCTTGGCTTGCTTTTTTCATTCCGGCTAATTCTGCTTCTGTAGTTATCGACATAATTTTATTCTTTTTATAATTTTCAGGTTCTGCTTACAAAACCTTCTCATTTACAATATTACGACCTATTTGCTCATTTCCGGAACTTTCTCGACTATAATTACAAGATTCGATCTAAAATCTTTGCCTCTTACATTTTTAAGACTAGCCAGATAACCGTCTTTTATATAAATTGTTTCATTAGGATCAGCCTCAATTCCCAGATCTTTTGCAACAATTTTTTCAAATCCTATTGCTGCAAATTTATCCCCCATTTTAAAATCATTGCCATACCCTGTCGGCATCATCAAAACAACCTGATCGGGATTTTTTCTGGTAGAAATAACCTGTTGGCTTTTATCATTAACCCAAACCCCTTCAGAATCATTAAAAACCCAGTTATTGCTGATTTTGTTAAGTTCGGTTCCCAAATCTGAATACGAAACCGTGCTTAATTTTAAAAGATCATCAGGTTCAATTTCTCTATTTGTTTTTCCTTTCATTTTATACATAGCCGTACCGTCTATCAATAAATCGATATTATGAGGATCGTTTTTAGAGTACACAATATTCAGTTTTTGTCCCAGATAAAAATCCTTAAACTCATAAGTCGAAACATCTTCGACTGCCGAAATAACTCTGCCGTCTTTTGTTGTAAATTCGACTGTAACAGAAGCATAATTTAATTTTCCTTCAACCGAAGAACCATTAATAACTGTTGCTACAGCATCTTCCTGAGTTTCTTTTAACATTCTGTCTGCTCCCGAAGACAAACAGCTCGAAATGATGAAATAAAAAATAAACCCCGGGAACAAATTCACAATAAGATACCCTTCAACAGGCAGTTTTGGTTTTCCGAATTTTTCGATATAAAGCTTTTTCCAGCTTCCATAATAAACAAAAACATGCAAAAGCGAAATACTTAAAAGTATTGTTCCTACCAGAGAAATCAAGAATATGTTTTGGCTGATTCCTAATCCTGGAAATATAAAAAAGAATACTATCGCAAAGGACAAAAACAAAATAGTCCAGATTATAAACCTGATAAGATTCTGCCTTGGATAAGTTTTTAATTTATATTCTAAAATTTGAGCCAGTGCCTCGCCTATCAAAGCATCAAATTGAGAAGGATCGATTTCTCTTCTTTTTAAAGAAGCCTCAATGTCATCCTGATCATTGCCGGCGTTTATAGAATCAACAATGTATTCTACGATTTCGTCTTTGTTCATAAACGATTCTGTTTTATGTTTTTAATATGCTTGAGCATTGGTAATGACTGCATTTTTGCCGTGACGAATATAAAGCAATCTGCGAATATTTATCAAATTGTGAATATCTATTTTAAAAATCGCAGCTATATTTTAACAGCAAAATTTATCTTTGGCATCCTTTAAAAAATATAGAAGATGAGCGCAACTTGGTACGAATGCAAAGTAAAATATAGAAAGACAGATGAAACCGGAGGTCAAAAGGTTGTAACTGAGCCTTATTTGGTAGATGCTATATCGTATACTGAAGCCGAAAAAAGAATTAATGAAGAAATGGCCGCGTATGTAAGTGAGGAATTTAAGATCACGAATATAAAAGTGGCGAATTTTGCCGAAATACATCCGTTTGAAAACACTGATCGCTGGTTTAGATCTAAAGTTTCTTTGATTGCCTACGATGAAGAAACCGGAAAGGAAAGAAAATCGAACATGTACATGCTTATTCAGGCAAACGATGTGAGAGAAGCTTACGACAATACGATTCATGTAATGAAAAATACAATGGGCGAATATTCGATCCCGGCAATTTCTGAATCGCCAATTATGGACGTTTTCCCATACTTTAGCGGTGAGGAAGAAGAAACCGAAATGCTGGAAAGATTCAACGCGCTTAAGGCATCAAAACCTGTAAAAGCAGAAGAAATCATTGACCACATGGAATTTGAAACCGCAGAGGAATAAAACGCAAAGCTTCAGAGAAATCTGGAGCTTTTTTATTTTAATTTCTAATCTGTTTCCTGAAATCAATTTAATACATAATCCCTTTGTGTTTAAATAATTTCAGCATCAAAATAAATATTATATTAGCTTTCATTTTTCAAACTGAAACAAAACTACTTACGCTAAAACCAAATTTTCTATGAACAAAAAAACGATTATTTTAATTGGGTTTATCATTTTAAAATTTGTTTTACAATACGCACTCGTAAGTCCTGAATATGATTTGCAGCGCGACGAATATCTGCATCTCGATCAGGCACATCATCTGGCCTGGGGCTATTTGTCTGTTCCGCCTGTAACTTCGTGGTTTTCGTATATTATTCTATTACTCGGCAATTCGGTTTTTTGGGTCAGGTTCTTTCCTGCCCTTTTTGGCGGTTTAACAATTTTGGTGGTATGGAAAACTATCGAAGCTTTAAAAGGAAATTTGTACGCCTTGGTTTTGGGCGCCTTTTGTGTTTTGTTTTCGGCTTTGCTGCGAATCAATATGCTGTTTCAGCCCAACTCGATTGACGTTTTGTGCTGGACGGCATTTTATTATATTGTAATTCAATATATTTTGACCCAAAAACCCAAATGGTTTTATATTGGCGCCGTTGTATTTGCTTTTGGTTTCCTGAACAAATACAATATTCTTTTTCTGTTAATAGGTCTTCTGCCAGCGCTTTTGGTTTCGGAACAAAGAAAAATTCTGACTGAGAAAAAACTCTATTTCGCGCTTGTTCTGGGAGTGCTTTTAATTCTTCCGAATTTAATCTGGCAGTACAACAATCATTTCCCAATTGTACACCACATGAAAGAACTGGCCGAAACGCAATTGGTAAACGTTGACCGATTTGATTTTTTAAAAGAACAACTATTATATTTCATTGGCAGTCTTTTGGTAATTCTTTCATCTTTCTATGCTTTGTTGTTTTACAAACCTTTTGAAAAGTTTAGATTCTTTTTTGCATCGCTGCTTTTTACGCTTATTGTGTTTATATATTTTAGAGCCAAAGCCTATTATGCAATAGGTTTATATCCGGTTTACATTGCTTTTGGATCGGTTTTTTTGGCTGATGTTTTAAATTCAGGATGGAAACGATATTTGAAACCTGTATTTATTGCACTTCCTTTATTGTTTTTTATTCCGATGCACCAGCTTGCATTCCCAAATAAAAGTCCGGAATATATTGTAAAAAACAAATTGGGCACTCATATCTGGGAAGACGGAAAAGAACACAATTTATCGCAGGATTTTGCTGATATGCTGGGATGGAAAGAACTCGCCCGAAAAACAGATTCTATTTATGTAAAATTTCCAAAATCTGAAAATACACTCGTTCTCTGCGACAATTACGGACAAGCCGGAGCGATTAATTATTATACTAAAAAAGGAATAAAAGCCGTTTCCTTCAATGCCGATTATGTAAACTGGTTTAATCTCGACATTAAATACACCAACCTCATCAGGGTTAAAACATTTGAAGAAAACAGTAATGAATTTAACGAAACGAGTCCGTTTTTTGAGGCTTCGTCTGTTTGTCCCGGCATAACAAATCCGTATGCGAGAGAATATAAAACGACTATTTTTATTTTTAAAGATGCCAAAATCGACATCAGAAAAAGACTGGAACAGGAAATCGCAGAAGAAAAAAATTACGATAAATGATTCACTTCGAAACACTCGATTATTTGAAAGACGGAAACCCGAAACAGATTCTGGCTTACAAAACCCTGACCGAAAATAAGGTTTTGGAAAACCTCTCTGAATTTAATCCTATTCTGGCAGGCACAATCCCGATAAATATTGATATTGAAAACAGCGATCTTGATATTATCTGTTACTGGAAAAACAAATGTGATTTTATCGAAAAAGTGACTTCTCTTTTTAAAGACAATCCCTATTTTAAAATTGAAGAAACAATTGTAAACGGAAAGGAATCTGTAATTGCAAATTTTAAACTAGATGCTTTTGAAATTGAAATCTTTGGGCAGAATATCCCAACGAAAGATCAAAACGCATACAAACACATGATTATAGAATACAAAATTCTGATGTCAAAAAACGACGATTTCCGACTGAAAATTATAAAACTCAAACAAAACGGTTACAAAACCGAGCCTGCTTTTGGCGAATTATTGGGCTTAAAAACAGACCCTTACACAGAATTACTTGATTTTAAAATCTGATTTCTCAAAACCCAAACAGTTAATCAATTACATGTCAAACAATTAGACTTGTAAAATAGTTTTTTAAAATAATTCACGAATTTCTTTGGATAACTGTATTTAGTGTGTATCTTTGCACCCGAAACATCGCGGGATAGAGCAGTAGGCAGCTCGTCGGGCTCATAACCCGAAGGTCACAGGTTCGAGTCCTGTTCCCGCTACTAAGTAAAGCTTCAGAGAAATCTGGAGCTTTTTTTAATTTATAAACTAAAGGAACTTCGTGTGTTTTGATCGATTTTCTTTACTTTCACGAACAAAGAATAGTTAATTATCTTACATTTTCTTGTTCGAAATATATGATAACCATAATTAAAAAGTACTATGCTTAGAAAAAACAAACCCCAAATTCTAATTCTTATTCTTTTAAATTTATTTTTTACCCTTAATTTATTTTCTCAAAAAAATCACTACGCCGGAATCGAAGTCGGACGCCGTGCCATTAAAATCTCTGTTATTCAGGTAAACAATATCAGAAAAGCAGAATATAAAATTGAATACTTCGCAACCGACAGAACTAATTTTGCCGAGCATATTGCCACAACCGGCGAAGTGCCTCAGGACGACATTAACAAAATTGGCACCATCGTTATTGATCAGTTAAAAAGAATCAGAGCCGAATATAAAATTCCGGAAGAAAATATCTTTATCGTTGCTGCTCCTGTTTTTGCATCTGCCCGCAACATCGACGCTCTAAAAAATAGAATTTCTACCCTAACCAGCAAAACTCTTGATGTGCTTAACGTTAACGAAGAGGCTAAAGTTTTGGTTAAAGGTGCTATTCCTCCAGTTGATTATTCAAGTGCCTTATTGCTTGACATTGGTGCGCAGACTACAAAAGGCGGTTATATCGATGAACCGGACGATAAATTAGAGTTTATTCCGCTGGAACTTGATTTTGGAACTATGACGCTTACAGATGCGGTTCAGAAAACGGTATTGAATCAAAGTCAGGCAAATGACATGCTGGTTTATCAGGAAAAAGCTTTTGATTTTACGCCGACTATCCGTAAAAAAATAAAAGAAATGCTGGATGCGAATCCGCTTTTGGCAAAAAAAGATAAGATTTATTTATCTGGTGGTGCTGTTTGGGCGTTTTCAACCTTGTATTATAACGAAAACGTTAAGGAGCATTATATTCCTTTGACTCTGGAAGATGCTGTTAATTACGATGCTATTTTAAAGAATAACTTTGGGAAGTTTACCAGTCTTGCAAAAACAAACAAAGAAGCAGCGAGAGTTTTAAGTACTTATGATCAAAAATATCTTATCTCGGCCAATACTATTTTAGTGGCTTTCCTTGAAAGTTTCCCTAATCTGGCAACAAAGAAAGTATTGTTTGTAAAAGAAGGTCAGGTAACATGGCTAATCTCATACATTGCAGACCGTTCTAAAAAAGTAAATACAAATTTTTAATACTTGTTTTTTTAATCCTATAAAGCTTCGGAGAAATCCGGAGCTTTTTTTTGGTCTTATTGTTTTGCAGCAAAGACACGAAGACACAAAGGTTTAAGTTCTGTTAGGAATTAAATATGGGCAGCAACGGATGAAATCCCGTTGATTGATAAATGCCCCGGATTTAGAAGTTATCTGCTTTAAATAAGTATCTGTATTGCAAACAATTTTTCTTTATATAAATATCTTGGTCTGCTTGAAAATTGATGTAATAATATTTATTACACTTAAAGTCAAATTTGGCAATTCCAATCAATTTCTCTTTTTTGTAAAATAGCATTATATCCTGATAACACGTTAAACATTTGTAATCAGGCATTTTTCTACCGGGATTTTCATCTGTAAAAAAGTCTGTTATTTTATCCGAAAACTCATTACTGATTTCGTTTTTCACAAATCCAAATTCTGAAAGTTTTTTATAATTATTCTTTTCGTTTTCATCAACAAAATCAGAATAATAAACATCATATCTTGCTCTTTGTTCCGGACTTTCATTTGGAGCCGGCGGCGTAGGCATCTTATAATAATCGCTGTGATAATATTCTACGTGGTCATAGAAAGCATTTTCTTTTTTGTTTTTTCCGCACCCAGCAAAAAATAAAACGACAAATGAACTTAAGACTAAAACTTTTTTAAATGTATTGTAATTCATTATTTAAGTTTATTTATACAGCTTAACAAATGGGTTTTCTGCTATTAAAGATTATCCTTCATCTTAAAAACACAGCCTTCGTTTGTAATTAATTTTTCGCCATCAAACCCTTCAATATTCTCTGCTGTGATATTTTGCGTTTTACAATTGTTATCTTTTATAAATATGCCTCTTTCCCATAATTCGCCGTTTTCATAAAAAACAATTGCGTCGATTTTCTTTTCTGAAAGTGAATGAAAAACAATCCAGCATCCTCCATCGAGTCCTCCTTTCCAGACCGCAGTTTTAGGAAGATTGGCAGGTCTTTTTCTTTCATTTGAATCACAACTGAAAAAAGTTATAATCAGAAGGAGTATAAATAATTTTTTCATAGTTTTTTACTACCAGTAAAACGTCTTATCGATTAAGAACTATCACTTTATAATTGCATAAATTTATCAAAATAGAAATACATTCTGCTTATATTACTCAAAATGACTACTTATCATTACCAACATTAATCTCAAAATACCCTTTACCCGATTCTTTCAAAGAAACATTCGTTTTAAAGCTTTTTTTGGTGATGTTTATTATAGAGTCCTGAAGGTTTTTAATATTGGTATCTGCAAAATTATGTCTGTGATACTGAAGGAGTATAAAACCTTTTTTAACCAAAAGACTATCCTGATATTTTTGCAAATATTCGGAATATTCATTTATGTATTCCTCGGTTTTTAATTGTTCGCAAGGACCTGACAGAGCAAAATTTAGAATACAATCTCCATGTTTAAATCGCATTTGAAAAGCACCGCAGTCTTCTGAAATATCCCTTTCTGTTAATATATAAGGATCCGGTCTGCCAATTTCTTCATCATTGTTTTTACATGACACAAAGAGAAAAAGAACCATCGTGAGTATTATATATTTCATGTTTTTAATTTTATTCTATTGATTTGAAAAAATAAGCAATTGAAGCTATTACTAGACATAAAATAACTGCCCAGCTGTTGAAGTTCTGCAATTTTGTATGGGGCTTAGAATAAATATCCGGATTCTCGTTTCCGTCTTTGGACTTTAAAGACCACTTATTAAACTTATAATACGCAAATGCTCCTGTTAAGAACAAAATGCTAAAAAGTAAATATCTATAATTCATAAATTATTACAACTAAAAAGACAGCTCTTCTTTTCTAATTAAATCAATTGAATTAAGATAGTAGATATCAAAATCAAATTCTTTAACAGATAACTTTAAACGATATTTTTTATAAAAATTTTCAGTACTGCTTTCTGGCTTTGAAACCTGATTCGCTAAATCAAAAGGTCTATCAAAAGTTTTCCCTTTAAAATCAAATAGTACTCCATCCACTTTTCTTGTATAATATCCTTTAATTATAACAGTATATACTTTAGTTTCTACGTTATTTTTATTCACAAAAGCATAAGACATAAATACTGTGCTAAATAAAATAAAGAAGGTATAAATTATAACAATTGAATTGAACACATTCAATTCAAGATCCCATTTCATTTTGTTTTTTACGCAAAAAAAGATCAAATAAAATATGACTGAAACTAAAATTGTAATCAGATAAAAATAATAAGAAGCGAATATAAATTGCAAATAAAGAAGGAAAAATAAAAAATTCACTCCTATAAGCAACCATAAAAAAACTTTATTTTCTAGGAGCATGATTGTTTGTCTTTATCATTTTTTTATTACACAATAATATAATTGCCATTAATGCAAACTTATGAATATACTATCTATTGATTCAAAACAGATAAAGATATAGGATAATCTCTTTTAAATTCTTCTCTTTTCTTATCATTCGCATCAAGACCAACTTCTAAATATTGATTTACAGTGATTAAATCATTTCTTGATAACTTTTTTAAAATAGCCGTGAATTCATTATCACTATATCTTTTTATTAGTTGATATAAAATATAACCATGGTCATATCCTCCTGCATCGTAGATATAATCAATTTTTAAGATCCTTATTGCTGCACTTCTATCTTTTTCATAAGCTAAATTTAAATTTGTGACATAAGAAGAGTAATTATCACCTAGGGCAATTTCTAATGTATTTGAAATCGGTATTCTAGATTCCTCTTTACATCCATAACACAACAAACAAATTAATATAATTACGATTTTTTTCATTTGATCATTTATTTACCGTTGCTCATTTTATAAATAAACAGACTATCCCCTTTTACAAAATAAAAAACATCATCTTTAACTTCTGAAAATTTTATAATTTCTTCAGAAATAACATTTTTGTTATCAACCTTATCGCAGCATAAACATTTTTTGGTAAACAAAAAATATTTATAAGCTATCGTATCATTCTTTATTTTGGTTTGAACAATATCAATAAGTTTTAAATCTTCTTCCTCAATATATCTATGCTGAGAAAATACTCCCCAAATTTAAGAAATTACATTGCGGGCACGGATTGCAAATCTCCACTATCATTGAAAAATATCCGAGTGATCGGAACTCTTCGGAGAGCTGGGGTAATCCTACTAGTCAACTTTACTATATAAATAAAGATTATCAAATTGGAAATTTGATCTAACCCATTTACCTTTTACCCAATCACTTACATAAAGGTGCTTTAATTTATTATCCACAATTATTAATTCATATAGTTTTCTTTCTGCCCTTTCAGTTGAACCTTCAGGCAATTCATTATCATTAAGACTACCCTTCTGGTCAATAAATAATGTGTCATTTCTAAAATAATAATCTCCGAAATAATCATCCTCCATTTCACAACTATGAAGAATAAATTTGTTATTAGCTTTAAACTCATATTTATTTACACAGTCGTCGCTTATGGCACATTCCCATCTTGTATTATTCAGATTTACACTATCTTGTCTTTTCAAGTTTTGATTTTTAATTTTATTTTTATCAACATTTGTGATCGCTTCTGATTTATTATTTATACATGAAAAGCACATGCTTAATAAAACAGATAAAAAAAATAATTTGTTCATAGATATTTGATTAAAGTATTATTCTTGGTTTCGCAACATACGTTTTATCTATATTAATGCTTCTATTTACTGTTGGTAATCCATCTGTTCCGTATAAATTATAAATTCTTATTGCTAATTCATTGTGATATTTTTTAGTGTTTCTATGACTAAATTTTGCGCTATACAGTCCTTCTGCTAAAGTACCAGATTTTGCAAGTAGATATCAAAATTAAATTCTTTAACAGATAACCTTAAACGATATTTTTCATAAAATTTTCAGTAGTGCTTACTTAATTTGAAACCTGATTGACTAAATCAAAAGTTTTTCCTTTAAATCAAATATTTCTCCATCCACTTTTTTTGTATACTATCCTTTAATAACAACAGTATATTCTTTAGTTTCTACGTTATTTTTATTCGCAAAAGCATCAGACATAAATACTATACTAAATAAAATAAAGAAAGCAATAAATTATAACAATCGAATTGAACACATTCAAATCAACATTCCATTTCATTTTCTTATTTAAGTAGAAAAAAATAAAATATAATATCAAAAAAACTAAAATTGTACTCAAATAAAAAGAGTATGATGCAAAGACAAATTGCAAATAAAGAAGGAAAAATTCACTCCTATAAATAAACATAAAACACTTTATTTTCTAACAGCATAATTATTTGTCTTTATCAATTTTTCATATCCCAACTTTTAAATTTATAAGCATTGCAATCTGCATTAGTTCTATTAAAGTACAACATAGTAAATTCTGAGCACAACTTCATTTAATTTAGATTGCTAAAAAGGTATTTTTAACAAATCATTTAGTATTCCTTTTTCTACTGTTGAAAAAGGAATACTAAAAGTATAATTTGACATGTCAAGATTCTATACTTGGCATCTTATCAATTTTTACAGATTAAATCTACAATTAGAGTGGTATGCTTTCTTACTATTGTCCTTGTGATTGTTGCTTTTGTTTTTGCTGTTTTTGCTGCTTTTCATACTGATCCTTTCTAATTTGTGTGTATGTCTGTGTTTTTGGATTGTAAGTTGTAACGTAGTCATCATCTTTAGCCTTTGACTTAAGTTCACGTTTCCCTTTATATTCATCAACAGCTTTTTGTACACTTTCAGCAGCTCTCCCACCTAAATCTTTACCGCCAAACACATCATTTAGTGCTTCAGCAAAATCTTTGACCTTTTTATATTTATTTCCGGTTTTTGCTCCTCCTGGTGCTGCTGTTAAAAAGGCATCTGCATCGATATTGTCACCATGCTTTTTACCAGTTGTTTTTTCGTTCTCATTCCCTCCATTTTTTGAAGTTGCGGTAGATCCAATATCATCGTTTCTCAATTTGGCTTTTGTCTCTCCTTTATATGTGTTAATTTCTTCAACCAAACCAGAAAGAGCATATATTGGAGCAGCAGCAACATCATGATTACTTGTCTCTGGGTTATAGGATTTATCCCATGCTTTATTCCATATCTTTAAGGCTGTTGCTGCCTGTTTAAGGGTAAAACCTGGCCATGGCCAATTACCATCTGGGTCAATAAAATTAACTGGATTATTGAATGAATAAACATATGCTGAAATGCTAAGATTATTTTCACTCATTTTATCAACACTCAACCATAAACTTGTTTTTGCATCATAATACCTCGCCCCATAATAAGAAAGATTTGTCTCCCTGTCCAACTCCTTTCCATTAAACAAATAAGGCGAAGAAAAACTAGAAGAATGCTCTTCAAATAAAACCTCACCGAAAGCAATATACTCCACATGTTGCGAAATAGAACCATTTTTAGTTGTAATATACGAAGTACTTCCCAAATGATCAGGATGAAAATAAAAAATATCATTTTCAGGCATTCCGGTTCCTGTAAAGCCTTCCCCAGGCTTCACTGTTGCAGGCTCTACTGGAGGCCCGAATTGTACAGGAGGTCCAGGAACATCGCCTGGTGCATTGAAAATTGGGTTTCTAGGCCAGCCTTCCGGCGGTTCCTGATTTTCTTCTACCGGTTTTAAAACTTCACTTGGATAAGGATCTCCTGTAAATTCCGGAGTGGCATAAATTCCCTGTTGCGTTGGTGGTCCGGGAGGCACTCCAAGACTTCTTACATAATTATTTAAAGCTTTCTGCTGTTCTGCTGTCAGTTTGCTGTAATTTACACCACCAGCGGTAATGCCTAATGGCTGTGCAAAAGTTCCATTACCCAGTTTACTTACTATACGTCCAGTGCCTTCAAAATAATGTTTTGTAAATTTCCCTTTACTTATTACAAAATAAGGGCTTACATAACCCGTATAATCATCTGTGTGTACAATAGTCGCAGCGGTTTGTCCGTTTATTGCCACATTCTGCGAATCTCCCGAACTTTTTAACACTCTTTCTCCATTCGCATCATAGGTAAATTGATGAATTCTTCCATTATCGTTTATTCCCATCAAGCGGTTTTCTTCGTCCCAGGTCATTTTTCTGAAGCTTTTATCTTCGGTATAACTGGTTGGATTTCCGTTTCCGTCATACGCATATTGCCTTGGTTCTGCTTTTCCGGTTTCTACAATTTTATTTGGTGCATTAGGATGCAGTTGGTTATCGTAATTGTAATCTAAAACATAACCTTTCTGCTCGTTATTTACGATATGTACCAAATCTTTTTTGGTAACATTGTGCATCTTGTTATAACTCATATTGAGCTCATAGCTGGCTTTGGTAAACTCTCCCTGATAACTTGCTTTTGCTGATTTTAACCTGTAAAAATCATCGTACTGATATTCGTGAGACGAAGTTCCTCCCAATGTATTGTTTACAACCGGAGCCGTATTTTTTATACTTAAAACATTCCCAATCAAATCATATCCATACGCATTGTTCATGACTTGTCTTGATCCGCTTTTAACCTGTAATTGCTGCAATCTTCTCATGACAGGATCATAGGTGTAATTCGTTTCGGCATCGTTACCGTATTTTAAATATTTACGCTGTTCAAACTCATCGTAACTCAGTTGTTTGATATAATCGTAGGTATGACTCTCTTTTTTACCCTGCATGCTTTGCAGGTTTCCGGCACGGTTATAAGTATATTCTACTACTTCGCCATCCGGATAAGTCATTTTCTGGATACGGTTCCAGGTGTCGTATTCGTACTGCGAAATGTAGGTCTGCACATCTGTAGGGGTAATACGCAGTGTTCTGATTTCTTTTTCGACTTCTCCTAATTTTCCATAGAAAAACTCCTGACCGCCGCTGGCGTCCTGTACAAACCATAATCGACCTCTTCTGGACGCTGTTCCGTCAGCTTTTCCGTAATTATACTGCACATTATTCTGCGGGTTTTTAGGATATTTTATACTTTCTAAACGGTTATAATTGTATCCATATTCTATCATTCCTCCATTTGGTACCGTGTTTTTAATATCCTGTGTGATACGTGAGATTAAGTTCCCTGCCAAATCGTACTGCATGGTAATTATTCCGGCATCAGGATGAACAAATTCAGTACGTTTTCCTAACCAATCATAACTGCTTTTGGCAGTATTAGCCATTGGATCAGTTACTTTTATAATTTCTTCTAACGCATTAGTCTCAAACTTAGTTAATAAATCATTGTGCATGCTTGCCAAACTTTGACCAGTTGCATCGGTGTAAGTCTGGCTTGTATTATTTAAGCCGTCTGCCTGTATAGTACTCAATACAGTAAGTCCCTCATAATTCTCTAATGCGAATGTTGTTATGTTATTGCTTCCATCCGGTAAAGTTACTTTTACAACACGTCCAACTTCATCATACTCAGTTTTAGTTGGCGTCACATTGGATACTGCCGTACTGAAATTATTATCAATTGTAGTAGTGCTAGTCGGATAATAACTCTCAGCTTCGCGTCCTAAACCATCGTAAATAATTTTACCAGAAATAATTTGTGCCTCCTGATCTGCACCTCCTGACTGAGTAAACAAACTGGCTGTCTTTTTTACCTGCAATACTCTCTCTAAACCGTCAGTGTATGTATATGTTTCATTGTCTTTGTCCTGTTCTTGATCATAATTTTTTGTTTTCGCGTAAGGTACTTTTGCTTCCGGGAAATACTCGTAAGCAATGGTATAAGGTTTACCAGAAGCAATTTCATAAGGTCCCTTTATAGTTGCTAGACGGCCTCTAGCATCCAGTGTATAAATAGTGTTTTGATCATTTCGGTCAGTTGTTTTCAGCGGCGCGGCAAAACGGTAATCGTATTCCGTTTTATTTTGATAACCAAATGCATCTTTTATCTCCGTTATATATTGATTGTTTTCTGTGTCAAACACATATTCCAAAGTCATACGCTGTCCTTTATGATTCACCGGGCCTGTAATTTTCTGCAGGTTTCCATAGGTATCATAAGCAATATCGGTAACTGCGATTTTATCTGCAGCAGCATAATTCCTTATCTGTGTAACTTCGGCCGTTGTCGTATTGATTGTTGTGGCTCTTTTACGGCGTAGTCCCTCGGTTGTGAACACTTCCAGTTGTTTTGCTATTCCGCCGTAATATGGCGTTGTGCTTTCGTAATAACTGATTTTAGCCGTTACTTTATCATCTGCAGTGCCGTTACCTAAATCTTCATACTGAATGATATTTCCATTGGCATCGTAGGTATTAAAAATATTAGTTTCCAGATAATCGCTTCCTCCTTCATATACTTTTTGATTCGTGTGGATCAATCCAACGAAAACACGCTTGCCATCATAAGCAGGTGAAGTTAAATCTGAAACCGGAACGCTGGCCTGTGTCGCCACATCGACAAGACTGTATTCATTTTCAGATTCCTGACGCATTTTTCCGTTTTTGTCTAACGTGTAACTGTGTTTCAAAAGATTTTTTCTAAAATAATCCTGATTGTAAAACTCCTGAACTGTGGTTGTAAAAACAGAATTATCGGCTGCATCAATCTGTTCCTGGATTACTTTACCAAAACCATAAAATTCTCTTTCACGGCGGTCCTGATAACCGTCTTCATATCTGAATTTGGCAATAGAATGATCAATACCATCACCCACATGTCCGTCAAAAACGTCAACTGATTGTAAAACCCATTTTACTGAAGGGTTTTCATAAGTTGGCTTGGTTAATTCGTAATCTACAACATAACTGTTTCCAGCTCCGTTTGAAACGCTTTTTAGTTTATTGGTTCTTTTGATATTGGAAAGCTGTGCTGTCAAATGGTTATTATCTTTAGAAACAATATAATCCAGATTTCCGTCACCATCAATATCCATATAAGTTCCTTCAGAACGGCTTGTACTCCAGCCTTTACTTCCTCCAACAGTTGGTGTAATACGCAATAACCAAACCGTAATATCAAAAGAGAAATTAGCATTCATTCCGTAACTTACTCCTTTGTTTAAATTCATTTCTGAATATTTTGGATAAATTATCGGGGTATCAAACGAATCTCCTAAATTAAATGCAACACGCATTGTATTGCCCTGATAACTTATTTTGTCTGCCAGACCATCACCATTAATATCCATAAACGACTCATCTACATCTGATTCTGATCTTGCATAATTGGCACCTCCAGAAATTGATCCCTGTTTAATGCTAAAACCTAAGCCAGCACTCCAGTCTTTTGAAAATCCTTTATTTAAACTTCCCAGATTCCAATTTCCTCCGGGCACAAATCCGTAACCCGTATTCAGCATTACATCCCCGGCGTCTGTAATTTTATCCGGCAGTCCGTCACCGTTGATATCACTATGAATCATTCGGGCACGGTCTGTTCCTTTTCCTTGAGATGCACTTACAGAAAGCTGGTCTTTTGCTTTTTCAGCTTCTTTTTCAGCAGCTGTTTTTGCTGATTCACGCTGTGCAGCTACTTTTCCAACTGTCATTCCTAAACCACTTTTCGCTGTACCATGGCTGTAGCTTCCTCCAAAGTTTGGTCCCTCAGAAGTGGTAGTTGCATGACTGAAATTATCGCCAATATTGATTACTTCATCAGAAACTTTTCCTACAGGAGCCGTAAGCTGTACATTACCGCCTCGGATATAATCCGGGAATCGGTCGCCATTGAAATCGCTCATTGTTTGTGTAACGTACGAATCTCCGTCAATCGATTTACTGTACCCCACATTTGCAAATCCGGCAGAAGCGCCTGCAGAAATACTTTTACTTTTATTTTCGCTGATCATATCCAGCGCCGAAGTACTGCCGCCCTGCAGGTTTGGAAGTGAGAAATCTGTATAATCTGCAATGTCATCTTCTCCTAATCTTGAAGTGGCAATAGTCTGTCCTTTTATATAAATTCCTTCTTCAAGACCTTCCCATGTTGTTTTGGTATAAGACGGATTCAATGACACAAAATAATTATCGGCCATTTCATATCCTTTTCCGTCATAGTTTTCAGGATCTGTATTATCCAGATCCGGCTCATTGTTATAAGCATCAGATTGTTTTAACTTCGTCTGATCGATCGTGTTTGAAGCCAGAGTTCCGTTAATAACAAAGCCTCCCCATTGGCGATGGTACAATCCAAGTGTTCTCTCGTCTGTTTTTAAAAGACTGTAAATTGCAAAATCGTCTGTCGCTTTTGTCCAGATAATATCGTCAGTAAGATCTGCTATGTCTTTTAAATCTGTAACCTGAACCTGAACATTAAGGGCATCCGCTTTTGGATAGTTTTTGATAATTGTAATAGACTGTTCATTAGAAACGGTCATTTCTAACTGAATTGGTTCCCCTAAAACAGCATCTGGATAATTAACCGCATTATCAAATGCATTATTTAGCAAGACTAATGCTCCTGCCGTAATCTGATAGCGGTTACGTGCCAATAAAACATTGTTTTGTTTAGCCGAAATAATTACCTCTCCATTATAGTTATTGATATTGCCTGGATACTGAAAAGGAGTCGCCAATACCAGATCCTGAGGCAGGATGCTTAATTTTACTTTTCCGCCTGTCGAAGCAGTTACTCCCGGCATATTATAGTTGCCTTCTCGTTTATTGTACAATAAATGAGATACTTCCATAGGAACTTCTTCTGCAGCTGCTCCGGGATATACCGGAACTCGTACAGTTGGCGCAAAAGAAATAGTCTGCCAATTGATATTGGTTGCCGTCTCTAAAGCCATGCTGATCTGCGTTTCGGCCTGAAATGCAGGTAAAGAAACAGAAGCCAGATCGAATGTCGTTACCTCATTTGCTAAAAATGTTTTTTCGAAAACCACCACAGAAGGACTGCTCTGATCTAAATAAGTTTTAGTAATAACCAAACGAATATGATCTGAAGTTACGGGCTTATTCAAAATTCCTTTCAGTACCACATTTCCGGCTGCCGGAACTGCTTTTCCTGCAAGTGAACTGCTGAAAAAATCGGTGCTTGCCTTGTAAGTCGCTAACGAGTACAAATTAGCATCTTTTAATGCAGAGGTAACTGTAAAATCGCTTTCTGTTATATTTCCGCCGGCACCTCTGTCAAAATGTTTAAACTGTGTATAAGTAATAGCAGGGTCCCAGATTACGGTATCAAAATTTCCGTCTTTTACAGAACTGACTCTGAAATACAATCTTTCTCCTTTTTCAACAGAAACTACCGTGTTTTGTTTGGTTTTAACAGCATAATCTTTGGCTCCAATCGCTTCGTTCCATAGTAACTGGTTTCCTTTCTGAAAATACAAATGAACCCCGTCTGCTTTATCATCGCCGGCATTGTTTACATATTCTGCACGGGCTTTTATTCTTTCCGGAGTTGTTTCTTCTACTAATTGATATTGATGTGAAATCGAAATAATTCCTTTAACCGGAGCTTCCCACATACGCACTACATCGTGCAGCGGATTTTGTTTTTCTATTTCCTCTGCCGAAATTGTCGTGTATCCCGGAATAGTAATATTACCTCCTCCAAAAACAGGCGACGGCGTTCCGGTACTGCTGTTTTTAAAAGTTGGTATTCCGTTTTCTAAACGATTGTAATATACTTGTCCGTTACGAACAAAATCGACTAATCCGTCTCCGTTAAAATCCATGAAATACGATTTGGTTTTACTGGTCGAACGCTGCTGATCGTAACCAATATTACCGTATTTCAAATTTAAATCGACACCCCAGTTAAACGAAGTCGATTTAGAAAAACCAACATCGCTGATATTAATTTCCTGCAATTCGCCAAAAGCCAATTTACCTGTACCTGCCAGATTTTTTCTGTAATAAACTCCGTTTTTATTTTTAAATACCTTATCCGGAAGTCCGTCACCATCTATATCCTCTAATACTGCAGCAGTATCAGATCGCCCCCAGCTGTTTCCTCCGTGTCCTCCAACAGTAAATCCTTTAAGGCTTCCTGCATTGGTTGCCAAACCAATACCCAGCCTATAACTCACTCCTTCTGTCGTTCCTTCAGTACTGCTTACCAGAGAATGTTTTCCTGAAAATAAAACATCGCTGAAAGACGGAATTGAAGAATTCGAAAGATTATCATCAGGTACGCTCCAAGCCTGCTCCGGTCCAAAAGGAACATATTTACCTGAAGCGTCACGAACATCATCAAAATAGCTTAAGGTATTGGTGTAAAACAGGTTTGATTCTGAATCGTATTCTGAAATGGATTCCAATAAAGTCTTTTTGAACGCACCTTCTTTATATTTCAGTTCGTAACTGCGGATCATGTCGTTTTTGTAACGCACTTCGATTTTGCGCAGCAGCTGGTTGTTTAGCTGTTTGAATCCTAATCGGGCTGAAACCTGAACGTCGGGACGGTTTGACTCGCCCAGATCGGCATTTTTTATAAACGTTACGCTGTAGTTTCCTTTCTGGGTTCCAAATCCGGTGTAGTATACTTTTTTAAGGTACAGCTCGCCGTCTCGTTTATCGTATTCGTATTCTACGGTATTTCCTTTTAAATCGACCTGAAGACAAAGCGCCCAGTGTGCAATATTTCCGTTTGCGTCCTGAAGGATGCCGCTTGTCTGGAGTCCGCCTGCTGTTCCTCCGTAATAACTCGCCACACCGCTTTTGTCTTTTACCACCCAATAGTAGTTTTTAGGAGATGATCCTTTACGGATAATCTGCTGAAAAGCGCCTTCGCGTCTTGGGTAAAACTGCTTATCTGTGGTTCTGCCGATCCATTCTGCTCTGTGCGAGTTCGGGATCAGGGCTTCTCCGGCAATCGAATAACTTTCGGTTTCGTTTGAAGTATCGTATCGCGGTGCTCCCCAGCGGGTTTCGATATTTACCGAAGGGGCAGAAACATCCCAGCCCATTCCGGCCCAGCTGTGTCCGCCGTCACTGTCGTACTGAAGGTTTAACGACGGCTGCATACCTCCTCTTCCGTTCGGGATCACAATTGCAAAACTGGTGCTTGCTGTTCCTCTTCCGTTTGCTGATGGCGGGGCAATAGATTGTATGCCTACCAGTGGACTTGCCGCTTTAAGGTCTTTAATGCTTGTCGGGGTATATCCTGATGTTTCAGGAGATTCCGGCATTTTGATAATTCCGGCTATAAAATCGGTAAAATGGGTGGTTTTAGCCTTAATTACCCCTTGTTTTATATCTAATGAGTCTTTGGTTACTTCCTGCCACAAACGTTTGTTTTCGTCAAAGTAAAATACGTTGATGTCTTTTTCTGTATAACCTTCGGGAATTGCTTTTTTATTGTACGGAAGCGACAGGGTTACGGCATTTTCAAAAGTAGTTCCGTGAGGCAGTAATCTGAATCCGGCATTTACATTGGTTACATTGACCATAGCCGAATTTAAAGGCGCGATGTCAATTTTTCGAAGTCCGCTTACTGAAACTGTTACATTGTTTTTTAAAGCTCCTATTGGGAATACAGCTGAAAATTCTTTGTAGGCTAATGTATTTGCGGTTTCAAAGTTTATATTTTTAAAGATACGTTCTTTTGCATTTTCTAAAGGCCTGTAATTTTCGGCTTTAGAAAACTGGCTTAATTCTATTTTATCGCTTACCAGTACGCCTGCAGCTGTTTCTTTGATAATCGAAATGGATTTTCCTGCATTTTCGGCATCCAAAACCAATTCAAATTCAGGCTGATTTACATCGATGCTGATTCCGGCAATGGTAAGTTTTTTGATTTGGGAAGGAAAGTTGGTTCCTTTTATATATAATTTATCTTCTGCTTTTAAGAGTGTAAGGTGGTCCTGTTTTGCTGTGGTTCTATAAACAATGCGGACATTTTTTACTTTATAGGCATTTGAAATTCCTTCGGGTGCTGTAAATAATAATACGTTGTCTCCTTCTCGCAGTGATTTCTCAGAAAGTAATTCTGATTGTCTGGTCCAAGCTTTATTCTCCGATACAAATTGTCCTCCAATACTGGGCTGATTGTTCAAACTTCTTGAAACCGATGCTGCCTGATCGTAACCAAACAATTCGTATTCCAGATAGGCGTTTTCACCAGTCTGCGGCAGTTCATCAACTTTAAGATGAAAAACGTTATCATAGGCATCATCTACTTCATCTGCATGGCTTGTACCAATGATTCCTTCTTTGATATCGGCAGTAAATAGTTTTGCGGTTTTTTCTTCATTTTTAAAAACGGCTGCCGAATCGGATTCTATAACAGCTTGCTTTTCTTCTGAATCATTTTCAGAAAAAAAAGAAGGGATTTTGTACTCGCCAAAATTAGCAGCGAATAGAAAGGTGCCTATTAAAAACAGCAGGAATATAATTTTATTTTTCATAAAACAGGGTAATCGATTAGGGATAATCGGTTTATATTATATTTCGTTCAGCGTGAAGGTTTGTTTCTTCTAATGCCGGATTATTTTACAATAACTTTAAACGTTTTGGTGCCCGAGTCTGAGCTTACTTTTACCAGATACATACCGGCAGAACCTTTTATAGCGTCTTCGTGCAGATAGGTTTCGATCTGGCTGTATTGTTTTTCTTGTATAAGTGATCCTGTCGGCGAATAAATGCTTATTGAGGCATTGGTCTTTTTAGGGAACTGCATCGCTATGGCAAATTTTCCGTCGGGTGTCGGGTTTGGGTATAAGATCAGAATATTTGAATCTGTAACTTCTTTACCGTCTGTGCTAACGGCAATTTTCTTTGATGTTTTACATTCCTGATCGTTTATCAGTCGGAGTTCGTAATCTCCGGGCTGATCGATTAATATTTTTGAATTGTCATCTATAAAATTGCCTTCGTAAAACCATTCATACTGGTAATTTCCTGCCGGAAGGTCTTTGCCTGCATCAAGAAGCAGTGCATTGCCGTCTGTGAGGAGATAATCTGATTTCAGGTTTGGGAATGTTCCTTCTTTATCGGCCACAAAAACGGTTTCTGAGTACATATTTCCTTTTTTGTCTTTTACGATATAATCATACGTTCCTGAGGAAAGCTGTACGCCGCTTTGGCTCTTGGCTGCCTGGTTCCATTGTTTTACAACGGCTTCGCTGCCTTCTTTTTTAACGGTTACGGTAAATGGGGCTTCTCCTCCTTCAATAGTATAATTGAGTTCTCCTGATCCTGCCACACCGCATACTGCCTCGGTAATCCAGACTCTGCTGAACATCTGCGGGGCTACTTTTATGGTAAATTTTGCAGTTCCGGTTTTGTGCTTGTTCCAGTCAAAATCTTTTAAAACTAATTTTTCTTTTGCCGAAGTGCTTCCTAAACGAATGTATTCCGAGTCATTTTCGTCATAAGTTCCTTTTCCTGAATAGTCTACCAAAAGCCAGTAATAGGTATCTTTGGGCAGCGTTCCTTTTACAAATGATGGATTAAAGGTCCAGTCAAGGCTTAGATCGGTTGGGTTTTCGAAATCAAGCTGCCATTCTCGTGAAACGCCTACAGGTTCGCCCTGTTCTTGTTTTTTTACGAGAAGGTTTTTACCGTTATCGCTCCAAAATGCAAAATAGTTGTTCGGTATTTTGTTGGTTTTGCTTTTCAGCTCCATGGTCAAAAGTCCTTCTTCGATCATATTATTGCTTTTTACCTGAAGCAATCCGCTGGCATCATCACGTCCCACAGCCGTTATAGACGAAGTAAAGTCTTTGTGTTTTTCGACATCCCAAATGGTTTCTCCTTTACTGTTTACGTAATTTTTATTGTCAAACTGTGAAAGGGAAATTCCGTATTTGATGGCCAGATAACTTGCTGCTCTCTGAGTTTCCTGTCCGGATAAAACTCGGTTGTATACCAGTATTTCGCTGATGTTTCCTTTAAATTCTTCCGGCGGGAGTTTCTCCATTTTGGATTTCTGCCCGATGGTCAATGAGGAAAGTTTGGCCACACTGTCCGTAATATTCTGCTGAAAAAAGTGAATATTGGCTTTATGGGGTTTGATTTTTTCCTGATACGACTGGTAGGAATATTTTTTTAGGTCGACTAATCGTTTGTTTGTTGCGGCCGAAATGATTTTCTTCGGGTCGTTGATGGTCCATAAAAACTGTTCTTTCAGACTGTCTTTTACTTTGTATACCATAAAAAGCGTCTGACGTCTTTTACTGCTTACGCCAAGGGGTACAATTAATGAGTCCTGAGTAGTGTCAAAAACAATACTCGGGTTAAAATTGAAAGCGGCACCGCTTTGTTTTTGGGCTGTTATTTTGGCTTCATTATTTTCAATGAGGCTTTCCCAGTAATAATTCTCGCCTGTATTTTTAGATTTCAGCCAGAAATAAGGCTCTAAAACGGCTCCGGGAAGTACTTTTTCCTGTGAAAAAGCAAAGTCAGCACAAAAGGCTGACAGTATAATTACCAGTAAAAAAATCTTTTTGTTCATAGTCTGAAAATGATTTTTATGATGATGCTGTATTAAAAGTTCCCCAAATCGTCAAAGTCGAATGAGTAGCCCAGGATGATCGAAAAGGCGTTTATTTTGTTTTTCTTTTCGGTGTATTTATGTCCGTTTTCTTCGGTCATAAGGGCATCTGTAAGTCCAAGCATATATCGAGCACCTACCGAAAAATTAGAATTGAATTCGTATCCTAGTGAAAAGGTTCCGTAGAAATAGTTTTTTCCTGTAAAGGATTCTTTCAGCACCTTCTCCACATTGGCATCGGGCTCGAAATAAACGCCTGAATCTGCAAAAATCTGCTGGGCATTTGAGGTGTATTTGACATTATCTGACTGTACATTAAAAGCCACATAAGGTCCTGCTCCAATGTAAAATCCTTCAACCGGGTAGTATTTAAACTGTGCCCCGACGTTGATGTACGAGTAATCGAAACTCATCGTATACTTAAGTCCTTTTATGTCCTGATAATCCAAATCTGTGCCCTGCATTGAGTACGAGATTTCGGTCTGGATTCCTACATTGGCATACGGATATTTCCAGTTGATGAAAAAACCGCCCATAGGTCCAAATTTGCCTTTTTCTTTAAAACTAAATCCGTCATACAAACCTTTTTCAACTATCATATCAGGAAGTCCCGACATTGATGAATAAATCCCTCCCGCAAAAAGTCCGTATGTGATTTCTCTGTCGCCTTGTGCAAATAACGTTTTGGTGCTTACTAGTAAAAGAAGCAGAATAAGTTTTTTCATTTTTTATTAAATTACCATTGGTGAAAACTGTAGCCTAAAGAAAAACAGAACACACTGCTCTTGTTTTGGTTTTCGATAAACTGAAATGAGGATGCGTTGCTTTTGATCATGTCCTTTACGCCCAGATAGTAGCGAAAGTCAAAGTGAACGCTTTTATGAAGTTCATAGCCTAATGCCAGGCAGAGCGAGAAATCATCCGCTCCGTCAAGTCCGTCTTTGTAAAACTGTCTGGTGGCAACGTCATACGCTCCGTTTGCTTCGTTCGAAGTATAGGTGATATCGTTTGGCGATAAGTTGATTCCGTAAAAAGCGCCCACTCCAAAATTAAGGCCTTCATACGGGTATACTTTGTATAAGGCTCCTAACTGAAGAAATGCGTAATTAAGCCCCAGTTCGAATTCTTTACCCACTGCATCACGGTAGGTAACGGTTTCTCCTGATTGTCTGAATAAAATTTCAGGCTGAATGGCAACACGGGTATCGTGAAGTTTGCAGTTTAAAAAGAATCCGCCCTCGAGTCCGTACTTGCCTTTGCTTTCCAAAACACTGTTATCAAAGGTGTTATCTCGTCCTTTGATGCTTGCGGGTAAATTACTGAATGTAGAGTGTAAAGCTCCTATTTTTAATCCGTAGGTGATGTTGGTTTCGTTCTGGCTGTAACTTGTGGTATTAAATAAACAACTGAATATTATTAAGGGTAATATTACTTTCATAGGCAAAAATTTCCGCGAATATATGTATTAATTATTGATGTGATAAACCGAAAATCGACTAAAAAGTGAAAATTACCTGATTCGAGGTATTAATTTTCTGAAAAATAAAATGTAGGGCTATACCAACAAAATCTCTTTTTTAGCCAAAACAGCTTTTAAGATATATCGTAAAGACTAGGTTGTTAGTATTTTACAAATCAAACTCTTTGATTGTTTTCAAATAAAAATTAAGAATTATCTTATTTTTAAAATTTAGCAGAGAAGTTTTACTTTTGCCATTTTAAAAATGAAAAAAGCGTATAATAAAATATTTTACGCTTTTCCCGGAAGTTGATTTTATTATCAATCTTAAGTAATAATTAAGGAACCGGTATAACGGCTTTAATCCAAAAATAACCCTAAAGATTTTCTAGTCTAAATTACCGGTCATATCAACTCTTTTATAAAAAAATGACACGAAGCAGAGATTATGAGTCACAAGACAATTTTTATCAGGAATAAAATAAACAGGACGTACAAAAAAATGCAAAATCCGGAGACATTTGCACTTGAAATTCTTAACTGCTAAACAGTAACATCTATATAAACCAAAAAGACCGTTCAAAAAGAACGGTCTTTCTTAAAAATATCTTTTAAAATAATTAAGCTCTAAACAAAGCGTATTTATTATAATTGTACAAAACCTTATCGTATGGCACGTAAAGCGAAACAATTTTTTCTGATGATTCATTAAAATTGATTCCGTGGTGTTTTCTGAATAAGTAAATTTCTTTTAAACAATTCGAAAGACTCTGGTGAATTTCGGTTGTAAAAGTCGGCAGTTTTTTATCGCCTACCAAAAGGTCGATCTGATAGTTTGAACTGCTTTTTGATAAATTATTACCAATAATTCTAATTGTGAATGTAGTTGGCTTTCCGTACTCTTCGCCCTGATATTGTAGTGTCATAATTTTATATTTTTAAGGTTGGTATTTTCTTTTTCGTAATTTCAGATAGAACTTAGTATTCACATTTAAAGTTAGGAAAAAAAACGAAACTGATTTACAAACTTAAATTAAATTTAAGATTGACATTTAATTTAAGATACTATTTTCTGATTTTTTTTCTTTGGCAGCATCCAGCAGATAAGGTTTTCCATTTTCATCAAACATGGTCATATTCATGGCGTCTAATACAATCAGGTTTTTTGAAACTGAACCTTTAAATTTATTGTATGAAAGATTCATTTCAGATAAATTTTCGAGTTCTTCGAGTTCTTTCGGAATCTCTCCTTCAAAATTATTATTGAAGAAACTTAGATTCTGCAAAGCCTTAAAGTTCAAAATTTCGGGACTTATGTTTCCTGAAAACTGGTTATTATTTAAAAGAAGAATTTCTAAAGACGAAAGCTTGTATAAAGAATCCGGAATTGTTCCTGCTAATGTATTGTCAAACAAACAAAGGATTTGCAGCTGATTTAGTTTTCCAATTTCTGACGGAATCGTTCCTGAAAAATTGTTTTTGAAAAGTTCTAAATCTCTCAAATTCTTTAAATCGCAAATGGTTTCCGGAATTGTTCCTGACAATTGGTTATGGGAAACATTCAAAACTTCGAGTTTCTTTAAATTGCCAATTGATTGCGGCAGCATCCCTGTCAGCTTATTTTTATGAAGGTCGATGACGGATAAATTTGCTAAATCGAAAAATTCGGCAGGAAGTTCTCCCTGTAAATTATTATCGGATAAATATACTGCGGTTACTTTTCCTTTTTCGGTATGAACGCCATACCAGGCCGAAACCGACAACGATAAATCCCATTTTACTTTCCACTGCGATCCATTCGTCGCATGATATAGTTTTAATAGCGCGTTTTTCTCTTTTTCCGAAACTGTGTCTGCAAAAATATTCAGAGAAAAAACAAATGCTAAAAAAAGAGTTGCAAGGCTTTTCATAACAGATTTGGGACTTTGTTTTTCCGCTCCAAAATTAGATAAATACAAGACACAAAGCGAATTATATTGATAAAGTTTTGATAAATAAAAGTCTGTGTTATTTTTCTTGTTTTTAAAACTTTTACTTGTAATACTTTTTTTTGATTAATTTTGAACTAACTAATTACAAAAACCTAATAGTATGGAATTTCACTTTTACGCATTTCTGGTCTCTGCAGTCGTAACGCTTGTCGTGGGCTTTATCTGGTACAATCCAAAAGTATTTGGAACCATCTGGATGAGAGAAAACAACTTAACTCAGGAAGAACTGAGAAAAGGCAATATGCTGAAAATTTTCGGGCTTACTTACATTTTCTCTTTAATGATTTCAACGACTTTATTGTCGCTGACCATTCATCAGTCAGGAGCAGTGGGAATGATTGGCGGTCCGCCTATGATTGCAAGTGCTAAACCCTCTTTTGCTGCTTTTATGGCTGACTACGGAACGGCTTTCAGAACTTTTAAACACGGAGCACTTCATGGCTTCATGTCGGGATTATTTTTTGCTTTCCCACTTATCGGAATCAATGGTTTATTCGAAAGAAAATCATGGAAATACATTTTTGTACATGCCGGTTTCTGGATCGTATCGCTTACTTTAATGGGCGGTATTATCTGCGCATTTGTATAATATAAAATATTCTTAAACCCGTTTGAAATTTATCAAGCGGGTTTTTCTTAATAATAACTTAAAGGAATTGAGTTATTGTAAATATTATCTAATTTTGAAGAAATTAGTTCACTCATTTGAATACAACTTATTCTTTCCGAATTTATAAAAGCGCTTCGCAGCTGCCTTCAGAATGGAATGCGCTTGCCTCATCTAACATTTTTCTAACGCGGGAATATCTCGAAGTACTGGAAAATTCTTCTCCGGTTAATATGACCTGTCACTTTATAGGGATTTTTGAAGAAGAAAAAAAACTAGTCGGGATTGTTTTATCTCAGTTTCTGTTTGCCGAAAAACTTGAATCGTTTGGTGAACGCGATAAATGTTTAAAAACGTCTGTTCGGAATTTTGCTCTTAAAAATTTTGCCTCGCACGTATTGTTTATAGGCAATAATATGCTGACGGGACAAAATGCTTTTGCTTTTGATAAAAACATAAAACAATCAAAAGCAATTAAAACGCTGCACAAGGCTATTACACAGCTCAAAAAGGATTTAAAAGAGAAAGGCAAGAAAGTTCACATTACCAGCATAAAAGATTTTACCGAAAAAGAAATCAAACCGCTGCAGGATGAATTCAAAAACAATTATACGTTTTCTACTCAGCCGAACATGATTTTTGACATTAATGAAAACTGGAAAACCGAACAGGATTATATTGATGCATTATCCAAAAAATATCGGGACCAATACAAACGTGCCCGAAAAAAAGCGGACGGAATTGTAAAACAGCAAATGTCATTATCGGATATTAAAAAATACGAAGACGTAATTTATGATTTGTATTTTCATGTGGCAAAAAACGCTCCTTTTAATACTTTCTTTTTAGCACGAAATCATTTCAGTTTTTTCAAAGAAATCATGGGAGAAAACTTTTTGCTTTATGGTTATTTTTTAGATGAAAAACTAATAGGTTTTAATACTCTTATAAAAAACGGCGAGGTCATGGATACCTATTTTTTAGGTTATGACGAAAGTGTACAGCGCGAAAAAATGTTATACCTCAACATGTTGTACGATATGATTGCTTATTCTATCAAAAAAGGTTTCAAAGAAATTGTTTTTGCCAGAACCGCACTCGAAATTAAAAGTTCGGTTGGTGCAAAACCGGTAAAAATGTACGGGTTAATCACACACAGCAATGCATTGATTAATCATAATATTTCCCGATTTTTTAATTATCTGGAACCTAAAACGGAATGGCAGGAACGTAATCCTTTTAAATAAAAAATGTACCGCCCCGCTGGAGTTTTTTACTACTTTGATATATTTTTCTATAAATATTTCTTCGTTTCCTGAACTGAAAAAGCTCCTTTAGGAACGAAATATTTATAGAAAAATCTGCGATAAAGTAAAAAGCTCCGGCGGAGCGGCATAATGCATACCAATATCTGCAATAAAAGCATCAATCAAAATTACGGAACCGCCAGTTTCATTTGTTTGTGCAGAATATCAATTTCTAAAAATTTTTGCGCACCGCAATATTCTCCGTCAATTTGAAAATTAACCGGATAATCGGTTTCTATTGTTGCTTTGTCTGTCGAAATAATTACAATATCATCTGAATCAATGGGCATGTTTCCGGTAATTATTTTTCCAATCAATAATAAATCAAGGCTTTTCAGAATCACCAGTTCAAATTTACCGTCGTTCATCGTGCCATTCGGATTAATGATTACGCCTGTTCCGTATTTCTGCGAATTGGCAATTACAATCATTCTTGCGACATGCTGTACTGTTTTGTTATTTGCCGAAATTGTGGCTACAAAAGGTTCTTCAGATTCTTTTAAAGTTGTAAACGCCTGCAGGGCATATCCCCAAAAACCCCGAACATCACTTTGCTCGTAATTTTTAACCAGATTGGCATTTAAACCCAGATCGCTTAAATGGATGCTTTTTTTACCGTTGATGCAAATCATATCCATTTCGATATAATGATGCAGAAAGGCAATTTTAAGGTTCTCCTCGATTCCGGCAGGCAGATTTAAATCGACCGAAAGTCCGTTTGCAGATCCGGCGGGCAGAATTCCAATGATCACGTCCTGATCTTCCATGGCTTCTGCCACCATTTTTATTGTTCCGTCGCCTCCCGCAACGACAATTCTTTCGGGAGCATATTGATTGTATATGTTTTGTATTGCTTTCAAATCGTTTTTTCCGGTGGTTTCATATACCTCCAGATCGAAATGATTTGTCGCTGCAAATTCCTGAACAGCCTCGATTAGTTCAGATTTATCAAGGTCTCCCGATATGGGATTTACGACAAATAGGATATTCTTTTTCAAAATTTTATTTTTAAAACCAATTAAAATAAGTAAATTACAGTTACATAAATATACGTAATTAATGAAACCAATTTTACAATTATACCGGGGTTATGCAAATGAACAGGAATTAATTGTGATGGGGCATGTTTTAAGAAGAGAACACAATTATGATTTTGAGAAAAAGAAATTAAAAAACGCAACCTCAGTCCTCAAATTATTCCGAATTAAAACCATTAAAAATTTTGATATTTATCTTCATTACAACGACAAGATAATTCATACCAAGACTTTAGACGATGGTTTTTTTAATTTTTGTATTCCGCTCGAGAAAGAAACACATTTTGGCTGGATGCCTTATGAAGTAAGCCTGAAATATAAAGATCAGACTGTGCTTTGTAAAGGCAGTTTTATTAGGCCGCACAAAGGAAATCTCGGCATCATATCGGATATTGATGATACGTTTTTGATTTCGCATACCAATAATTTCTTCCGTAAAATTTATATTTTATTATTCCGAAATGTAAATGACCGCAAAGTTTTTAAAGATGTTGTACCGCATTATCAGGCTTTAAGTTCGGCCGGAAGACATACTACAGAAGAAGTAAATGCTTTTTTCTACATTTCCAGCAGTGAATGGAATTTATACCGCTTTATTGCCAAATTTACCCGAATAAACAAACTTCCAAAAGCAGTTTTTCTGCTGAAGGACATCAAAAGAGGTATCACTGATTTTTTTATGAGCGGCAGAGGGAATCACGATCATAAATTCGAAAAAATAAAACACGTTGTCGAATTTTACCCTACTCTTAAATATGTTTTAATGGGTGATGATTCGCAGCACGATCCGGTTCTATACGAGCGTATCTGCAAAATATTTCCGGTTACGGTAATTGCGGTTTACATCAGGCAGACGGGAAAATATCAGAAAAGGGAAGTTCAGAAAATATTGAAGAATCTGGAAAGTCTTGATGTTGCGGTTTGTTATTTTAAAGACAGCAGCGAAGCGATTGAACATTCCCGCTCTATTGGGATTATTAAGTGAGTTTTTCTTGTTTCAGGTTTCAGGTTTTCAGTCTTGCTTTTACTCTGAAATTAAAAAACCTTTGTCAAAGTTTTAAAAACTTTAACAAAGGTCTGTAATACGTTCCTGCTGAACTTGAAATCTAAAAATTGAAACTCTAAAAAACTAAGAATTAAAATTATCAATCTCTTCCTGAACAGCTTCCCAGTCAATTAATAACTGATCCAGATCTTCTTTCTTTTTGTTGTATGCTGTAAAGAATGAAGCGTCTTCGATATGTTTGTCGTAATTAGTTTCGAGCATTTTATCGTCGTGCTGAATGTCTTTTTCTAACTGCTGAATCTGGCTTTCGATTTTGCTTAATCTATTTTGAAGCGCTTTTGTTTTTTTCTGGTCTTCGTAAGATGCTTTTGTCGTTTCTTTTGGAGCTGTTGTTTTTACAACATCTTTTTTCTCTACTTCACGCATGTTTTCAAGATTGCGCTGTTCTAAAAAGAAATTAATGTCTCCCAGATATTCCTTGATTTTTTGATCTTTAAATTCGTAAACGATATTCGACATTCCCTGAAGAAAATCCCTGTCGTGAGAAACTAACAGTAATGTTCCTCCGAATTTTTGAAGTGCTGCTTTTAAAACGTTCTTAGATTTAATATCTAAGTGGTTCGTAGGCTCATCCATCAGCAATACGTTGATTGGCTGTAATAATAATTTACAAAGTGCCAGGCGGTTACGCTCTCCTCCTGAAAGTACCTTTACTTTTTTCTCAACATCATCGCCTCTAAAAAGGAAAGAACCTAACATATCGCGCACTTTCATGCGGTTTGTGTCGGTTGCGGCATCTTCCATTGTTTGAAGCAAAGTGATTTCTCCGTCTAAATATTCGGCCTGATTTTGAGCAAAATATCCTAACTGTACATTGTGTCCCAATTTGATATTTCCATCATACTCAAATTCGTTTACTAATGCTTTGATGAAAGTTGATTTTCCTTGTCCGTTTTGACCAACGAAAGCAATTTTACTTCCTCTTTCGACCAATAAACTAATATCTTTAAGAATCGTTTTGTCGCCGTATGATTTGGTTACATGTTCTGCTTCGATAACTACTTTTCCAGGTTCTTTAGAAACCGGAAACGAAATGTTCATTACTGAATTATCGTCTTCATCAACTTCGATTCTTTCTACTTTATCTAATTTTTTAATCAAAGACTGCGCCATCGAAGCTTTTGAAGCTTTTGCACGGAATTTCTCGATTAATTTTTCGGTTTCTTCAATCTTTTTCTGCTGGTTCTTTTGAGTTGCTAATTGTTTTTCGCGAATCTCATGACGCAGTTCTAAATATTGAGAATAGGGTTTATTAAAGTCGTATGCTTTTCCTAAAGAAATTTCGATTGTACGATTGGTAACGTTATCCAAAAACATTTTATCGTGCGAAACGATTACCACAACTCCCGGATAATTACGAAGGAAATTTTCTAACCAAATGATACTTTCGATATCTAAGTGGTTGGTAGGCTCATCCAGAAGCAGTACATCGTTTGACTGCAATAATAATTTAGCCAATTCGATACGCATTCTCCATCCTCCGGAAAAAGTTTCTGTCTGGTTATTAAAGACTTCTCTTTTAAAACCAAGTCCTAAAAGAATTTTCTCGGTATCTCCTACATAGTTGTAACCTCCAAGAAGTTCAAAACGATGGGTGTAGTCAGATAAATCTTCAATGATCTGACCGTATTCTTCGCTTTCGTAGTCTGTTCTTGTAACGAGTTGGTGATTAATTTGTTCCAGCTTTTTTTCTACAATCTTAATTTCTGTGAAGGCTTCATAAGCTTCTTCCAAAACTGTTCTTCCGTGTTCGAAATCAATATCCTGACGTAAAAAGCCCATCCGGATGTCTTTTTCCTGAGAAATTACTCCTGAATCCGGTGCGAAATCTCCTGCCAGCATTTTAAGCATGGTCGATTTACCCGCTCCGTTTTTACCTACAAGACCTACGCGGTCTCCGGCGCCTAAACGAAAGGTAACTTCTTCAAATAAATACGTTCCGCCAAAAGAAACTGAAAGATTGTGTATGTTAAGCATAATATTTTGCTGCAAACTAAAGGCTGTTAAAAACCTTTATGATTTAGTAATTAAAAACAAACTGTAAATAAGCCAATTGCCTTTTACAATTTTTAAAGTGCAAAAGTATAATTTTTAATTGAAGTTTTTACTTTGAAAAACAACAGGTTTTGGAATATTACCAATAAAAAAAGGACTGAAAATTAAATCTAACTTTCAGTCCTTCTTAAAATCTTATTTTGTTTTATAACTTTTATTCTTCTTCTTTTGGTTCCGGCATTAAGATCGAAGCGATTACAGAAATGATCAATACACCGCCAATTACCATTAATGAGTAAACAGAATCGATATGGTAGAATGGAGAAATAATCATTTTAACTCCGATGAATGACAAGATAATTGCCAGACCATATTGTAATTTACTAAACAAGTGAATGAAGTTGTCTAGTAAGAAAAACAATGCTCTAAGTCCCAAAATAGCAAAAATATTAGAGGTATACAGGATAAACGGATCGTTTGAGATTGCAAAAATCGCAGGGATAGAATCTACTGCAAACAGTAAATCTGTAAACTCAATTACGGCTACTACTACTAAAAGCGGTGTTGCTAATTTTTTTCCGTTTTCGAATGTAAAGAATTTGTCTCCGTCGTATTTATCGCTGACTTTAAAGAATTTTCTAATTAATCTTGCACCTCTTGTGTTGTTGTAATCCTGATCGTCGTCATCGTCTCCTGAAGACCATGATTTGATACCTGCATATACAAGAAATAATCCAAAAGCAGTCATAATCAGGTTAATGTCATATTTGAATCCTTCTATTCCGGCAAGACCTAAAAGTTTGTTTAGATACGTAAGTTCGATTAAGAAAGCTCCTGAGAATATAAAGATGGCTCTTAATACTAATGCTCCAATGATTCCCCAAAACAGCACTTTATGTTTGTTTTGATTAGGTACATCAAAAAATTTAAATACTAATATGAATACGAAAAGGTTATCAACTGATAATGCTTTTTCAATCCAGTAAGCCGACTGAAATTCGTAAAATTTGGCTGCTCCGGCATAGTGATATACCAGTCCGCTGAAAATCATGGCTAAACTTATCCAGACTAATGACCAGGTAATTGCCTCTTTGTTTGATACTACGTGGCTTTTTTTGTTGAAGATTCCCAAATCCAACAACAGCATGATGACTACTGCAACCGCAAAAACGATAATTAAACCGGGATGTTCCGAAAAAATTGGGTGTTGATTCATTTTAGATATTAATTTAGTTAATTTTTTATTTTTATGTATTGGCCATGGTCACATGAATTATTCTTCCACCTTCTTCATTCGAAAGCAGTATTTTTTTTCCGTCTGTAAGCTCCACCATTGTACCAATCGGTATTTCTTTGTCTTCTGTTAAATCTTTTAGCGAAGTCAGTTTTTGATTGACCAAAACCCACTTCCCGTTAAAAAATGTAAAATACCCTACAGGCACTTTTTGCACCTGGGTTAATTTCTCATTTCTGGCAATATTACGATTAACATGCCATTGAAACAAATATTGATCATTATAAACCATCAATCTGTGATTCTCGGGCTTCCAGGTGCCTTCCTGAAACTGATAATAGAGATCTAAAACCGGAAGTGTACCCTGATGTGCTGTACTACAAAACGGACATTTTGGAGTATTAGTATTATCAAATACATACCATTTTTGTTCGCAGGCCGGATTATGGCATTTCTGCATTAAATCGGTTGTTTTGAGTAACGCAATTTCCCATTCTTCCGCATTAGGGCGCTGCATCGGGTTATGAAGTCCATCTACAAAGACTTTATCAAATAAGGTTTTTAAATAAGGCCCTGTAATGGTATATGGGAGTTTAGTTATATCCGCCCATGGCAAATCCCATTTTGAAACCTGATTGAGTTTAGGTCTGTTTGTATCATCTGTCGGGTGTTCGATAAACATCGCCTTCTCTCCCATTGACAGTAAATCATCTTTTTCTGTATCAAGATCATGGACTTTCCCGCCTTTTAACGGGTGTCTGTGTAATAAAAACATATAAATTAAAACCGGAAGTGCATGCAGGTCTGTTAACCTGTTTGGCAACTTTCTATTCGGGTCGTTTTTATCTAAATGTTTGCTTGAAAGTACTTCGGGAGCAATAAATTCGGCAGTACCAATTACTTCCGCAGGAAATAACCCCGGAACAACTAATCCGTCCAGATCGATCATGCAGGCTGATCTTTCTATAGGATCGATCAAAACATTGTTGTATGATAAATCAGAATGCGCCAGTCCCATAGCATGCATTTTTTTAACACCTCGGGAAAGGTTTACGCAAACCTGAAAATAGCTTAACCAGTCGCCTAATTCTGAAGTGGCAACACGCAATGGAAAATGAGGGTTTCTGAATTTTGGTCCTGCAAACCATTTTCCGTTTTTCTCTTTGCCCTGAATTAAATCACTGGTCTGATATCCTTTTCTAAAAAAGAATTTCGGCTTGTAAACCGGAACAATTATCCCTGTTAAACTGTTATATTCGATGACATCTGTCGGCCATCTGAAAACTTCATTTAAATAATATTCTCCTGCTTCTCCGTTCTGAATCTGCATGTAATATTTATTGGTGATTTTCTGAAGTCTTTCTTTTTGATTAAAATCTAATTTTTCTCTAAAAATTGCCACAACGTATTTTCTGTCGGGGCTGAAGTAGACATCTTTTACACCGCCGCGCATAGGTTCGCCATTATCAACAAATTGATAGGTTTTTGCAGGGTCGTTTATTGATTTTACTGTAACTGTACTCATGTTTAGTAAATTATAGCAAGGGTTCTGTCATCATGATTTCCGGGACTCCAAAAGTCCATCCAGTTTGAAAGCTGTTCTGCTATAGGTGCATTATCATTTTCGAAATCAACTTTAGAACCGTCTTCATTATTTCCTTTCAGATCAGACAGAAAGTTGTTCCATTTTTCTATTTTTTCCAGATTGGCTTCTACAACAAATTTCGGGTCGTAAATACCATCTGTCATCAGCATTAAATAAGAGAAATCATCAACTAATTTAAATCCGAAACGGGATGAAAGTTTTTCGCTCTGAAAAATCTCCGGCATGGTTATAAATCGTGTACCGCCGCCAAATTCGCCCACATCTATAGTGTTCATCAGCGTGATTTCGGTTACATCTTTATTAAGCAGACCAATCGGGCAGTCACCTACTCCGAAAGTTAGAACGGCGTAACCAAACTCATATTTTTTGACTAAAGCAAAAATTAAAGTGGCGTGGAATTTTTTAAGTTCTTCGTTATTTTCAAGGGCAAATTGTTCGATTTTCTGATTAACAAAATGGGCGCCTTTTAATAACGTACTGTAAACAAAATGGCTGATTTTTTTTGATGATTCGGGATCTGTTTTTTTATAATGGCTGAATAAAATTTCGTCAAAATCCGCAAGGTTTTCTTTATCGAGATTTTCTTCAAAATAATCAATTACGGTATCGCAGGCCAGTTTTGAACCTTTTCTGGACAACGCTGCAGAGCCAGCTCCGTCTGAAACTGCCAGAACGCTCCAGCCGTTTGAACTGAAATTTTTGAATGCAAAATCGTCTTCTCTAAATGAGCCTGAATTGGCATGACTTCTTCCTCTTTTTGAAGCAACAACAATTTTTTTATCTAAGAAAGTACCCGAAACTGAGATATTATCTTCTTTGGCAAAAAGCGCATTTTGATCGGTTTCGATATTCTTCCAAAGTGATTTTGGATCCGGATTTACAATAAGTGTAAAGACTTTTTCATTTAATGGTGTTTCTTCAGCTTCACCATCAATTTTAAAAAGCAGTTTTATTTTTAAGTCACCGCTTACTTTTGGGTTTCCTGAAAGAAGTTCTTTTTCGGGATCAAAACTAAGTCCGGTTTCTTCTAAATTCTGGATTTCGTACGAAATAATATCATCCCAGCCCAATTGAATAAAGTCAATTTTGGCTTCGTATGGTTTATTTACAGTACCGTTTGGCAGAAAAACAGACTGATGCATTATATCGTCAATTCGGTTTTTTAAGTTCCAGTTCTGCATAATCATCTGCTGTTTTTCTTTAATTAATTTTACTGCTATAATATTGGTTTCATTGGAAATAAAATCTTCAAAAAGCGATTGTTTGCTTTTTGGAATTTCGATTTTATTCTGGAATAAAAAAGACTCTAAATATCTTTTAGTCTCTTCCATAGGTTTATCCTTGTGTTCTGTTTACATCAAAACCGCCTTCTCCATAGCCGTACGATCCCTGATTGTTACACCACGGGCATGTGCTTACCTGCTCGTCGCCAATACAATGTATTTTTTGACATACACATACGGCAAAAGCAATCTGATTACCGCAGCACGGACAAGTTGGTCCTCCAATAAGTTCTTCTGTATTTACTTTAGTATTAAAATTACTAGAATCTGCCAGTTCAAAATAAGTATTATCAACCTGATAGGCTCCAACAAGTTTGTAGTTTTTAGATGCCAGTTCGATTCCTGCATATATCGAAGGCGCAATAACTTTGCGGTACTTCATTAGATAGGGTCTTTTGGTGTTCTGACATTTTCCGTTTAAAACTACATAATTGTCATCAACGTATTGTTTGTTGGGTTCTTCTTTGGTTAAATCTATTTTAGAAAGTGTTTCGCCGTCTAATTTTGCGAGTTCAAAACCTGACGAATTATTTTCTACCGAAATACTGCTGGTTTTGATAGAATCTGTTACCCATTTAAAAAATTCTTTATACGATTGTACATTGGTGTTTTTAAAGTGAAGCACGTTTTCTGTCAGCTGTCCTAATAATTTTGTGTCGGTCTCATTTCCAAACGAAACGGCAATTAAATTTGCTGTTCGCTGCCAGTTGTTTTTCCATTCATTTATAGCGGCCTGTGTGTCATCTGTAGGGACTCCGTCTGTGAACAGAAATACAATTGGTTTCCAGTCTCCTTTAACTTCATAAGTTGTTTTAACAATATTGCTTCTTAATTCATACATCAAATGTCCGAGTCCTTTGCTTAGTGATGTACCGCTTCCTATTGGGAATTTAGGCGGATAAAAACTCACTATTTCCTGCAGCGGCACCAAAGTTTTTGGCTGTCCGGCAAAAACAATAATAGAGACATAAACGGTTTCAAGCGCATGCGGATCTGTTTTTAATGCCTGAATTATGGTAGATAGTCCTTCTTCGACCTGCTGAATAGGTTCGCCAACCATTGACTCTGAAATATCAATTAAAAAATATATTGGTAATCTTCTCATTTTAAAGGAATTTTAATAGCATTAAAAATATAATTAAGAGTACAATCTGGCTCATATCGACTGCTAATCCTGCTCCAACCTGAAAAGGTTTTATAAAGGTTTTCAGAAAATTGAATATGGGCGAAAATATAGTGTTGAAAAAGTCAAAAATCGATTTGTACTGAGGATGCAATTTATCTTTGTAAGGCAGTAATTTTGAATATAAAAACAAGCCGACAATTAGAATATTGAGGAATATTTTAATCAAATCCATTACAAAAGTGACTTTATAAGCTCGTTGGCTATTTCTTTAAAAACTTGTCTTTCAGCAGCATTTTTAGTTGAATATCCATATACCGCTACTCCATTATTAGGTTCCATATAATTAATTGAAAAACAGGCACCGTAGCATTTATTTCTTCCCTGAAGCGGAATATCATGTCTTACTTTTAGATACGCACAGTTTTTCCGAACAATAACATCATGAATATCAAACTCGTTTTTGGTGTAATTTTGTTTTAAAATCTGTTCTGTTTTTTTTATATCAAAATTGGCAATTCCGGTAGTTTCATAGCATATAGTAATGTTATCTATATCCATGGTTTCTAATATCTGATCCGAACTTAATTCTATATTTTCAAGCTCATTTTCTCGTCCTTCCTGATAGGCCTCATCAATTGCTGTTGCTGCATGAATGAGTAGTTTTGAAAATGTAATTAGCATATCCGGTATTTTTTAAGATTAAACTACAACTGTTATTTCGCTTGGCGGTGGCGGCAGTGTTACACTTTCTCCTGTTCCCTGGCTTTTATTTCCCTGTTCGATTGTTTCGGAAACCCATTTAAAAAATTGTTTTAAAGTAGAGCTGTCTGCCGAATCAAGATGAACCACATTATCTGTAAGTTCTTTCAGAATACTGTCGTTTGCCATATGACCTGCTGCACAGCCTACAACGGCGCCAAAATTCAGGGCTTTTATTTCCTGTATCTTTTCTCTGTAAAACTGAATATCGGATGGTTTTCCGTCTGTAAAAACAAAAAGCAGCGGTTTCCAGTCGCCTTTGAGCGTTGCTGATCCTTTTATAACTTCGGTTTTTACTTTCTGAATTACAAAATCCAGTCCTGCTCCTGTATTGGTAGGGCCACTCTGCGGACAAGTTATTTCGGGAAGCTGAAAATGAACCAGTTCTGTTAACGGCACAATTTCTTTTACTTCTCTGTCGTAGGTTATAATACTAATCCACAGCGAATCAAGAGCCTGAGCGTCTGAGCGCAGCGTATTAATCATACCGCTTAAAGCATTATTCAGAGCCTGAATAGGTTCTCCATACATAGACCCTGAAGTATCCAGCAAAAAATATACGGGTAGTCTTCTCATATTACTTTTTAAAAAATATTAAAACAATGAAAATGCAAACTTTAAAATTCAATTTATTTAACTCCGCCACGACTGAAATTAAACTACAATGTTTAATTCAGATGGTGGCGGAGGTAATTCTTTAAAATTGGTGAGTTCTCTGCCTGAATCTTCTATTTTTGTTGATGTTACGCCAATCGAAGCGGTTACCCATTGAAAAAACTTCCCGATACTGGAACTGTCTGCGTTTTCCAGACTTACAACAGTATCTGTAATTTGTTTCAGGACATTCGTATCTGCGCCTCCTCCTGCTGCACAGGCAACAGTAAAAGCTGTTTTTACTTTTTTAAATTCTGCCAGACCGTTTTGCCAGTTATCTGTCGGGATTCCGTCAGTCATAATAAATACGAGCGGTTTCCAGTCTCCTTTTTGTTCTGTTGTTGTTTTGGCAACTTCAGATTCAATTTTTTGTGCCGTTAATCTCAAAGCATCTCCCAGAGCCGTTACTCCTGTTGCTTTTAAATCGACCATTTGAAAAGAAGCCAAATCGGTTAAAGGAATAATCTGTTGTGCAGTACTGTCAAAAGTAATCACGCTTAAGAAAGCTGTTTCGATTGCCTGCGGATTCTGACGTAATGAACTAATCATCATTTGAACGCCATTTTTTACAGCTTCAATAGGTTCTCCGGTCATTGATCCGGATGTATCTAACAATAAATATACAGGTAGTCTTCTCATCGTGTTATTTTATTTATACAGGAATATTGTAAGTTGGTGCCTGAGCCGTATCGTCTCCTGAATTTGAGCTTACTACCCCGCCAATGTTATATGTGCTTGTATTTGCTTCCGGATCGTGCTGGATTAATTCACTCATAACTACCTGAGTAAAATCTTTTCCTCCCACGATATGATGATAAAGCGACCCGATTGTATAAATTGGTCCCCATGGAAATCCCCACCATCCAATGAAGAAATTCAGCAAGACATATCCGTACGAATATTTAAAAGTGTTTTCGCCGGGTCTGATAAAATAAATGTCTGAACTTCTTTTCAAAGTCATTAATATGAACGAAATAGTATATGGGAAAACAACAAATTTTCCGCCCTGATCGACCAGGTCTCTTATCTGAGAAACTCGCAGTCCTTCTATGTTTTTGATTAACATTACAGGTACGACTGAACGATTTTGTGAATAGTCTGTCCTAAGAATGTATCATCCGTTGGATCTCCAATAGCACTAAATTTCCACTCTCCGTTACGTTTGTACAATTTACCCATGATGATAGAGCGTTTGTTTACGTACTGACGGTCTGCAGATACATTGTATGATGCAAACTCAGAAACTACTTTTGTCGGCGTACCTTCGTACATTCTGATTTTTGCGTATGGAATTTGAGAGAAATCCTCTTTTCCGGCATTGTTTAAAAAGAAAAATATCTGATTTACTTTGGCATCAACTTTCGAAAGGTCAACTGTGATAATTTCGTTGTCTAAACCATCATCTCCTCCCTTATCACCTTCAAGATCATCACCTGTGTGTCTTAAAGCACTGTCAACACTTACTAATTTACCTTTTGGTAAACCAAACTGCTGCAATACTTCAACTCTGTATAAAGGTGAGTATAAATGATCGCAAAGTTTGTTCTGATCATCAATTAAAACGCAGCTTAAATCTAAGTCGATGTCTACTACATTTTTTGATAATCCTAAAAAGCCTTTTGTTTCAATTGCTCCCCAGTTTACTCCCACACAGAAGTTTGTTAATGTTTCTCCGCTTGATTTTCTTAAATCAATCTTTTGTCCTTTGGTTAAGTTAATTGCCATTTCTGTAAATCTTGTTTAAATTAATTATATTTATTTAAGTAATCCTGTAAACCGCCTTTCATTCCAATTCCAACCGCTTCGAACTTCCATTCGTCATTTCTTTTGTAAATTCTTCCAAACTCAACTGCTGTTTCGATAGAGAAATCTTCGTCAAGTTCATATTTTACCAATTCTGTATTTGATTCATCCAAAATTCTGATAAATGAATTTCTGATCTGTCCGAAGTTTTGTCTTTTCGTATCGGCGTGGTGTATCGTAACTACAAATGAAATTTCCTGAACTTCCGGAGAAATTTTAGATAAGTCAACGTAGATTTTTTCATCGTCGCCATCGCCGTCGCCGGTTAGGTTATCTCCTGCGTGAATAACTGCCTGATCCGGAGATTTTAAGTTATTGTAATAAATAAAATGATTGTCGTTTGGAATTTTTCCGTTTGCACCAACTAAAAAAACTGAAGCATCCAAATCAAAACTTGATCCTGTGCTGCTTGAATTACTATCCCAGCCTAATCCTACAGTAAATTTAGGAGCGCTGATGCTTTGTCTTTGTCCTTTCTCTAAGTTAATTGCCATTTTATTTTTTTAATTAATATTAATATTCAACATTGTTTTTAAAATATTGGTTTGTTCATCGACATTCTGCAATTCATCCAGAAAATCTACTGATGAAATTTTTTCAAGATACTCTTTTAATACTTCCAGAACACTTTCCGGCAATGTGGTTTTTATCGTGCTGAGTTCTTTCTTAAGTTCGGCATTTTTGTTTTTTAATCCTTTTACAATCGTTTCTTTAGAAGAATCATTTTTAGAAAGATCAATTCCTTTTACAGCTTCTTCATTGAGAAAGTAAAACGATTTTTCATTGGCTACAAAAACAAACTTATCGTTAGAATCCCTAAACTCGTAAATCTCTATTATTTCATTATTACAGACCAGTCCGCACGAAAATTTTATTTTGAAATTCAGGATGTTTAAACGTCCTAAAAGTCTTCGTTCAAATCTGGCATGTGCATTTTCGTATACACTTTTGTTAAACTGCGACAATTTTTCATACTGGTCGATGGTTATTTCCCTGTAATATTCGGATTGCACCCTTTGAGAAAATGTTATGAGATCGTTCCAGTTAAAGAAAACATCTTTTTTATCTGACGCTAGCTGCTGATAGAGTTCTTCTATCTTTTTGGACATATTCAGCGCATGAAGCTGCATTTGTTTAGCAAACTTTGTATCGCCTATTTCCTGTTTTAGTTTTACCAGAATGTCTTCATTAATATAAATCTCATCTGAAATTAAAACGTACTGCTGTTCCTTTGATTTTTTTAGTTTTTGAAATAAATCGATCAGACTGTTAGTATATTGAATATGAAAAAGTTCCAGTTTATTAATATCTAATATTCTGTTGTTTTCAAAGAGTTTGTGTATGATTTTTGTCCGTACCAAAACTCCAACAAGATCCTTGTGATTAAAGAAATTGGCCAGCAATTCTAAAATCACAAGTTTTCTGTTACTTTCTTTTATTATTTCAAGATATCTTTCCTCTTCCTCCTGCATTTATCTATTTTCAAACATTCTTTTTATTATTCTTAGCTTACTACGCCTTTTTTCAGTTCTTGTTCAAGACTTTGTAAACCTGCGTCAAGCTGTCTTCTGGTTTCTGTACCCTGCTCGTGTATTTGTTTTACTTCTGTCAGTGTATCAATCAAAGATTTTGTTGTCATTTTTAGTGTTTCAAGAGAAACGATTGTGTTTTCGTTTTCTTTGGCTACTTCGATACTGTTTTGTTTCAGCATTTCGGCATTTTTCTGCAAAATAGTATTGGTAGTTTCTGATACTTTTCTTTGTACTTCGATATTCTGTTTTTGTCTCTGCAATGCAACGGCAAGCGTCAGCTGGTTTTTCCAAACTGGCAGTGTTGTAGTCAGGATAGACTGTGCTTTTTCGGCAATCGACGTGTTGTTGTTCTGCACCACTCTAATTTGAGCCAGAGACTGAAGCATAATAAAACGCACGATTTTCATATCAGCAAGACGTTTGTCTAAACGATTAATGAAAGTTCTTTTATCAGAAATCTGATAATCCTGATATTGTGCGCTGTTTCCTTCCATTACAGCAAGTTCTTCGTTTAATTCCTTAAAACGAATTTGCCCTGCAATAATGTGTTTTTCCATTTCTTTGATCAGATTCACGTTTCCGTCAAACATAGTCTGAAGGGCGCTGTTATCTTTTACAGAATTGATCATTCCGGCTTTTACCTTATTGCTGATTTTATCAATGTTTACAGTAATTTTATCGTATTCCTGAAACAGTTTTTTAACATCGATAATAAATTTATTCAGCAATGGAATTTTTGAAACAAATCGTTTAAAAGGTCCCTGATCCAGCTGATCAACATCAACATAATTTAGTTCTGTTAATAAATCATTGATCAAACCTCCTACTTCACCTGAATTATAAGTTCTTACGTTTGTTAAGAAATTATCACTTTGTTTGGCAATAGAATTTTGAATTTCAGCGCCATAATTCAGTATCGAATTGGCATCGTTCTCGTTTAACTGATTTGATATAGATTTGTAATTATTTACATCTGCTTCTGTAACAACAGCTAAATTTACATTTCCGTCTTTATCAATTAAGGCTGTATTCTCCTGAGTAACTAATTGATTTTCCATGATCTTATAAGTGATTCTGTTGAATTGTAACGATTGTCTGTTCTAGTTTTTTATCGCTTGTAGGCACTCCTACTGCGTTGAATTTCCATTCGTCGTTTCTTTTGTAGAAAACGCCTAATACCATCGAAACGTTTCCTGCAAAAGAAGCATCGTTTGCGATATCATAACGGGCAAATTCCTGACTTACTCTTGTTGGCGTTCCTTCGTATATTCTGATAGAAGCAAAAGGAATATCTTTAAAATCCTGGCCTCTAAAACTGTTTATAAAAAATGCAACATAACTTGCAGAAGGCGTTAATTGAGAAAAATCTAAAGTAATAACTTCATTATCAAGTCCGTCGTCGCCATTTAAATCTCCTGTTAAATCATCTCCGCTGTGTTTGATAGCGCGGTCGTTTGAAATTAATTTTCTAAAGTTTACGGAGTCAATATGTGTTTTTTTCTCATCGTAAACTGCACAGCTTGCATCTAAATCTACAGGTTCTTTTTTGGTGCCAAAAAATCCTTTTTTCTCGATTGCTCCCCAGTTTACTCCTACGCAGATGTTTACCAGTTTTGAACCGTTGCTTTTTTCAAGATTTATACGTTGTCCTTTTTCTAAATTAATTGCCATATCTTAGTTATATTTATTTAAGTAATCCTGTAATCCGCCTTTCATTCCAACACCCATTGCTTCAAATTTCCATTGTCCGTCTTTGTTGTAAATTCTTCCAAATTCAACTGCTGTTTCAATAGAGAAATCTTCTTCAAGTTCGTATTTCACCATTTCTGTATTATTAGAATCATCTACAATACGAATGAATGAATTGCGCACCTGCCCAAAATTTTGTCTTCTGCTTTCGGCATCGTGAATGGTAACCACGATACAGATTTCTTTTACGGCAGAATTGATTTTAGTCAGGTCTATTTTGATTTGCTCGTCGTCTCCGTCGCCATCTCCCGTAAGGTTATCTCCTGTATGAATAACTGATTCATCCGGAGCTTTTAGATTATTGTAAAAAATAAAATGATCGTCAGATAATATTTTCCCATTAGCTCCAACAATAAAAGCCGAAGCGTCAAGGTCAAAACTAGAACCTGTACTGCTGTTGTTTGTATCCCACCCTAAACCAATTGTAAATTTGGGTGCATTTATATTTTCTCTTTGTCCTTTCTGCAAATTAATAGCCATAATCTAATCTATTTTTATTACGTTAATATTGTTTTTATATTCTAAAATCTGATGGTAGTTGTTACTAATCGCCAGATGAAATAATTCGTTGCTTTTTTTTCTTGAAATGTTCGAAATCAGATACGCGAATTGTTTATCATCCATACTCAGGATAAATTTTACAATTCTGGTATTGTATTGAAAATCTTCGCTGTTAACAATCGAAATAATATCTTCTACGTTTTTAACGGCGAAATAATTATAATGATTTTCGATTTTTGGGTGAACCTCTTTGTTTGTCAGTTCGGCATAATACACAAAAACAAAATCACCCTGAACATCGTACTGGTTCAGGATTTTGTTTACGGTATGTTCATGGCTTCCGGTTATTTTAATATCGTCTACAAAAATGCACAGCTTCCCTTCGATAAAATTACGATCAATGTAATAGGTATCGTTTGAGATTAGTTTTACCCTTTGCTCAAAATCGAGATTGCCGTAATCTGTTACATAAGTCTGGTTTCTGTAAATTTTTGATTCGATACAGGCTTTTTTACCGTTTTTAAATAAAAAGCCGTTGAGTTCTTTTTTAAAATAATAGCATAAAAAATTGGAAGCCGTAGGAATAGACAAATACGGACTTGGGAGAATTACAATGTCTTTATCTGACAATACTAAATCTCCGTATTCTTCTATAAATCCGTCAAAAAGATCCTCAGCAAATTTCTCTGCATAGAATTTGTCGCCAAATTTAAACCGGCTGTATTCTGCTTCTTTAAAAGGACAAATATCCTGATCTGTGATTTTATGTAAGCTGTAACTTTTATTCACTTTTATATTTTTAGAAGGTGTGCATTAAAACCAAATTGTATCGCTCCGTTGTAATCAGCGATACTATTGTCGCCAATATGCAGTACCTCTTTTTTTTCTATTTTTTTATATTTACTTATTTCATCGAGTACAAGCTGAAAAATAGCTGCACTTGGTTTTGAAAACCCGGCTTCATCAGAATAAATCTGAAATTTGAAATAATCTGACAGTTCATAATATTCGAGCAGTTTTCTTAAAGCCGCTCCTTTTATAAATGCCGTATTACTCAAAATACTTATCGATTTGTCCTGATTTGTAATTTCCTGAAACATTTTTTTTATATCGGGAAAAATCAAAACTGGCTTGTATTCTAAAAACAATTCCTCTGTATGTCCGTAAAACTGAAACAGACGATCTGTGTCATTTTTAACAATATCAACGTCCAAAGCGCTTAAAATTAGGTAATAAATTTCGTATGTGTCTATATTTAATCCTGTTTTTTCGTTAATATTATTACACAAAACATCAAAATAGCGCACAATCTCATTTACTTTTTCGATTGGATGTTCAATTTCAAAAAAATCCCTGAACAATGCATTTCTTTTCTGCTTAAATTCAGGGGATGATTTTATTAATGTAAGCCATAAATCAAAAGACAGATGGCTGTAATTTTCATAGTTTATTTTCAAAAGTCTGTTTTTAAAATTTACAATAAAAACATTGGTTTAGTGACTAAAACCAAATGCACTGCAAAACTGAAATTTTATAATTATTTAATGATTTCCCCTGAATAATATTTCTCAAGAAAAAATCCCAGATCAGCTTTATAACCAATACCTGAAGCTTCGAATTTCCAGTTTCCATTTCGTTTGTACAATCTTCCAAACTCAACACCGGTTTCAATAGAAAAATCTTCTCCAAGTTCATATTTGGCAATTTCCTGTCCGTTTGCATCATCGACAATTCGGATGTACGAATTTCTTACCTGTCCAAAATTTTGTTTTCTGCGTTCAAAATCTTCAATAGTAACCACAAAAAGAACTTCTTCAACAGCAGGATCAATTTTGCTTAAATCAACTTTTATTGCTTCATCGTCATCGCCGTCACTGTTTCCTCCTGTCGGGTCGTCTCCGGTATGAATTAATGCACCGTCCGGAGATGATAAATTATTATAAAAAACAAAGTAACTTTCACCTAAAAGCTTTCGGTCTGAATTGATCATAATTGCCGAAGCATCTAAGTCAAAATCATGTCCTGTGCCTTCATTTGGGTCCCAGCCTAAACCAACAGTTATATTAGACAGTCCAATATCGATCCTTTGTCCTTTTTGTAAATTTATTGCCATTATACTATTTATTTAAAATTTTAACCTATACAATAATACAAAAAAGCCGACCTTAAAAAATGCGGGATCGCGTAAAAAGAGAAATACTTATTAACAAAATCAATAATTATCTTATTAAATTAAAATGATTTCAGTATTTTATAGTGAAGCTGTTCAACGACAAAGGACTACAAATTTTATGGCTTCAAAAACGCAAAAGAGATCACTGATTTGAGCAGAAAAGACAAACTTTATCACTATATTTACAGCCTCTTTTAAATGATCAAAACCGGCATTACGAGCTGTAAATTCAGACACTTTTACTAAAGGGTTCGTAATACTGCAAAACACATCTAATACAAATGTTTAAAAAAGGATCCAAAATCAATAGTATCTTTACAGGAAGCTGTCCAAAATGCCAAAAAGAAAGCATGTATGAAGACAAAAATCCGCTTCATTTAGCCAAAGTTCTCAAAATGAATGATCACTGCAGCCACTGCGGATTAAAATATCAAATAGAGCCCTCATTTTTTTATGGGGCAATGTATGTGAGTTACGGGTTGAATGTTGCAGTAGGAATTGCTGCCTTTATCGTATCATTTGTATTTTTTGGATCTACAATAGAAGAATCTTTTATTGCAATCGTGATTACCTTAATTCTTTTGTTTCCGTTTGTACTTCGTCTTTCTAGAAATTTATACATTAATATGTTTATTTCTTACGATCCAAAGGTCGGCCAGAAGTAATAGATTTCAAATATCTTTTGTGAAAACGTCTAATATCGGCCTCGCGGTCGACGGGCATTCCTTTTTCGATATGATCAAATAATGCTTGTGCCATAGCCGGTCCAAGCATAACGCCTCTTGTTCCTAAACCGTTAAGCAGATGTATGGATTTATATTCTTCATGAGTTCCAATAAGCGGTCTTCTGTCTGCAACAGTAGGACGAACCCCTCCAAAATGTTTCACGATCTCAAAATCACAGGTTATAATTTCTTTGATACGGGCCAAAAGTTCCTGTTTTCCTTCTTCTGTAGGATCATCTGTTTTGTCATGCCAGTTGTAGGTAGCACCAACCTTAAATAAATCATCTCCTATTGGCAGAATAAATACACTTGTATTTACAACCACATCAAGATTTAAATCCGGGGCTTTGATAACAAACAATTCGCCTTTTGTGCCATCTAAAGGCAGATACTTAAAAAAGGGATTTTTAAGCATTCCGAATCCTTCTGCAAAAATGATATTTTTTACCTGAATATCCTTATACTTAACACCGGACTCAAGAAACTCAATCGCATCGTAATCAAAAGTTTCTTCGCGTAATAAATTATTTTCGAGCAGGTATTCTTTATAGGTATCTAAAAGTAATGCCAAATCAACATAACCGGTATTTAAAACTTCTCCGTAATCGTGCGGCGAGTCGATGCTGTTAAACTTTCGGGTAATTAATTTTGTAGATAAAAAAGGTGCTAAATTTATTTTATCTGAAGCAGCAAACCAGTTATTTTGTTCTTCGATAGAAAAGAACTTTCTAAGAACAGGCATTCTGAAATTGAATTTTTCCTGTAATTTATCCTCAACCCGATCATAAAATTCTTTCATCAGAACCAAGTGTTCCTGCGCATTCCAAACCTCACTAAAACGCTTTAAAATAACCGGATTATACAAACCTCCCGCCACTCTCGATGAGTGTTGTGACTTATCATCAATCACTAAAATTGTTTTGTTGTTTTTAAGAGCGACTTCGGAAAATGAAATTCCGGCTAATCCGGATCCGATGATTAAATAATCAAGCATGATATAATGTATAAAATAAAAAAACTCTGACTACAAAGGTAGTGAGAGTTTTTTTTATAATAGGTCCAGAAGCCTAGTAATTCCACATATCTTCTTCGAAATTACGAATCTTTTCTTTTACTCTTTCAGATTCCAGCAGCTGACTTTGAGCATTATCTTTCATGTAATCTTTAATCTCACGATCTCCATACATATTTTCTTCTTTGTAGATAATAGCGTTAAAGCGTCTTGAGTTTAAGATCTGATCAAATGAGATAGGAAGCGCAGAGTTTTTGTCATTAAAAGCTTTTGCTTCATGAAGTACTTCCCGGGCATTGGGAAAGAAAACCCAGAACAATTCTATATAATCTTTTTCATCGCTGTTCATGGTATAAACGTCCGGAGTCACAGGACAAATTCCAAGCATACGGTATTTTAATTCGCTCTGGCGTTTATCAAAATACCAGTAGCCTTTTACTTTATACTGAGACACATCGGCTGCTGTAAGATCTTGCTTTAAAATATACTCCGCAGGAACAGTTCTCGTAGGACCAACAGTTTCTTCGACATAATTTACTTTTTTATTTTTACCTGTACCGGTTACTACTTTTTTCTTTATAACACGTGATCTGAAATCATCCGGATATTGGTTAATGAGTTCACGACCTGCATCGGTAGTATCAACACGCGTTAAAGATCCCTGGATATCTTTTAATGATTTCTTGGTATTAAAGTAACTGTCTGTATACACCTCGGTTATCCTGCCTTGTCTGATGGCTTTTGTTAAAACATCATAAAGAGAGCGTCTGTCTGCACCAATATTAGATGTATCTACCGGAAAATACAACGGAAAATTTATCTTCTCATCTAAATCAATAATTTCCCAAGTTGTTTTACCCATTAGTATATCCCTGTCATCTACATAACCATAAGGTAATGGTTTATCGTCATCTGACATCATCTGGGCAACGGTTTTCAGTCCTATTTCCGAAGGTGTTTTTGCGTTAAGCAGATTGGATTGCGCAGTAGAAGCAAAAACTCCGGCAAAGGAAGCAATAGCTAGTAAAATCTTCTTCATTTTCATCATGATAATAATTATAAGAAATTAAACGTAAGTTATTATTAAATATTGTTTTATTTTTCTTACATGAATAAAATAAAGTATAAATCTCTATTGGCTTTAAAAAAAATTAGTCGGTTGTGAATTATCCATATAAAAAAAACTCTTACTACAAATGTAGTAAGAGTTTTTCTTGTTCTGTATCAAATACTTAGTAATTCCACATATCTTGTTCGAAGTTACGAATCTTTTCTTTTACTCTTTCAGATTCTAATAACTGATTTTGTGCGTTATCTTTCATGTAATCTTTGATCTCACGATCTCCGTACAAGTTTTCTTCTTTGTAGACAACAGCATTAAAACGTCTTGAATTTAAAATCTGATCGAATGAAATAGGAAGAGCAGAATTGCTGTCGTTAAAAGCTTTCGCTTCATGCAGCGCTTCACGAGCATTTGGGAAGAAAACCCAGAATAATTCGATATAATCCTTTTCGTCACTGTTCATTGTATAAACGTCCGGAGTTACAGGGCAGATTCCTAATAAACGATATTTTAACTCACTCTGACGTTTGTCAAAATACCAGTATCCTTTAATCTTATACTGAGCCACGTCTGCCGAAGTAAGATCTTGTTTTAAGATATACTCAGCCGGAACTGTTCTTGATGGTCCTACTGTTTCCTCAACGTAGTTTACTTTTTTGTTTTTACCAGTTCCTGTAACTACTTTTTTCTTCAATACACGTGATTTGTAGTCATCAGGGTATTGGTTGATAAGCTCTCTACCAGCATCTGTTGTATCAATACGAGATAATGATCCTTCGATGTCTTTCATAGATTTTTTAGTATTGAAATAGCTGTCAGCGTAAATTTCAGTTATTTTACCCTTCTTAACAGCTTTCGTCAGGACTTCATAAAGAGAACGTCTGTCTGTACCAATATTAGCTGTATCTATAGGAAAGTATAATGGAAAGTTGATTTTTTCATTCAAATCAATAATTTCCCATGTTGTTTTTCCCATCAAAATATCTCTATCGTCTACATAGCCATAAGCTAATGGCTTATCGTTATCTGAGATAAGCTGCGCAGGAGTTTTAAGTCCTATTTGAGCAGGTGTTTTCGCATTTAGCAAATTTGATTGCGCATTAGAAGCAAAACCTCCAGCGATAGTAACAACAGCTATTAAAAAATTTCTTACTTTCATCGTGGTATCGTTATAAGATATTGAGTGTAGTTTTAAACTACTTTATTATTGTATTTCGTAAATTACCGGAGCAGTTCTTGGTAATAAATAACTTCCGGCTCCAACAAGTTTAGTTTTAATTTCAGAAATAGTAACCTGATCTCCTTTACCTGCTCTTGCAAGAACTGATTTACATTGTGCATTCATTTTATTACCAGTAACAACAACTGTAGGCTGTCCTGCTATTTTCATGTTAAATCCAACAACATCTAAACCAACTTCGAAATCGAAATCAAGTAATTTAGCACCAATAGTAGCAATCTCTAAGTTAGATTTAGGACCTTTAACAACTCCCATCTCACCTCTGATTGTTCCTGTTGGTCCAGGAATACCTTTAATTCTGAATGTTTTCTTATCTGTAACTTTATCACCATTTGGCAATGTTCCTGTAACAGAAATTGTAGCTTCTGTACCTTGTCCAGGGTTCATGTTGTATTTACCAGGCTTGCCAGCAGATGATAATCCTGGAGCACTTGCATTAATTTTATTAGCATCAACACCTGCGAAAGATATAGAGATTGGGTTAACAACACCTCTATAGACTACATTCATTTTATCTGCAGAAATTGTAGCAGAATTTGGTCTTGGTACTACAACATACGTTCCTTTAAACGGTAAATTAATTTTCTTATTATCTTCAATAAAATTAAATTGTCCATTAATATTTTGTTCTCCTACACTTCCTGCAGTAAGATTAATTTTGGCCTGACCTGTAGCAGCATCTAAAACCGCACCTGTAACGCTTTCTGGTTTAGTGTTTTCGTCATAACGACCTAAAACTACTTTACCAGTTACTTTTTCTCCTTGAAAATAAGCGTTTTTATCTAAAACCACAATTGCCTGATAGTTACTGTAAGATGCAGCAGCAACCGCAGCTTTTCCTAAAGCACTGTTGTAAACGTCAGCTTCAGTTTTCTTAACGTCATTCTGCCAAGTTGAAAGTTTTGCAGCAGATGCAATTGCAGGGAAACCTTTAAAGTGGTAAGCTAAGTATTTTTCTTTTATACCTTCTTTGTTTTTTACGTCAGAAACATCAAATTTTTTCTCAACCTCAGAAATAATACTTGCATATTTTTTATCTGTTCCTAAAGCAGCTTTAAGGTTTGATTTATATTTTTCGATTGCAGCGATAATACTATTACCTTTTGCTGTATATCCGTCTCCTGTAAACCAGTCGTCGATATTATCACCTCTGTCCATTGACTCGTAAGGTAATTTTCCAGTTTCTTTTTCAACTTCGAAACCTTTGATAGACTGAGCTTTTAAGCCTGCAATAAAATCATAAAATTCTTTAGAGATTGCCTGAACTTTGTGTGCTGTTTCAGCAGCTTTAGCAAATTCTCCTTTTGCCTCAGCAGCTTTTTGATCTAAAGATGTTAATAAACCTTCGTTTGTTGTAATCGAAGTAGCATTTGCAGCTTCGAATTTTTCATTCATCAAACCAAAAGCCGAAATAACTTCTTTTGATACGTTCATTGCTAACATCGCGATGAAAACCAGATACATCAGGTTAATCATCTTCTGTCTAGGGGTTAATTTTCCTCCTGCCATTTTTTTCTAATTAGTTCTTATTAATAAATCTACTATAATAGTTAAAAACTAATTATCCTTTGTTACTCATTGCAGAAAGCATACCACCATAAACATTGTTCAAAGAAGCAATGTTTGCAGTCATAGACGCCATTTGTTCTTTTAATTTAGATGCGTTTTCAGCGATTTCTTTGTTAGCTTCAGCGTTTCTTGAAGCACTTTCTAATTGTACTTTATATAAACTGTTTAATGATTCCATTTGAGCAGCAGCAAGAGATAATTCTTCTCCGTATTTTTTAGTAGAAGCGATAGAATCTACAGTTGGAGCAATTCCTTTAGCAGCTGATTCGAAGTTTTTGATGCTGTTTCCTAAACTTGCCATTAACTCACCGTCAACTTTAGCTTCTTTTAACATTGCATCTAATTTTTGAGATAATAAACCTTGGGCATCAGTTGTACTCTCTACTTTGTCGGCTTTTTTTCTAGCTTGTCCGTTAGCTAATTCCGGGTAAACAAGAGTCCAGTCTAACTCATCCTCAACTGGTTCAAAAGCAGATAACGCGAAGATTGCCGCCTCAGTCAAAAGACCCAAAGAAAGCATTACAGTTCCTGTCAATGGTCCAATCTCAAAGTGAGTAATTTTGAATAAAGCTCCAACGATTACCACTGCCGCTCCCATACCATAAGCGAAATTCATAACTTTTTTACTTAATAATGCCATAATAATTTTTTTTTAGGTTTTAATTTTAAATAGATTCGATTTGGTTTTTGTATATTAACTATTAATTATACTCATTATTATTATTTTCTTCCGCCTCCGGTTACCTGAGTTCCCATGTAATCTTGTACAGTTCTGAAACCAATGTAACTTCTTGCTGAATCAGCATATTCGTGGTCACGAGTACTCACTTGTAAGAAGTAAGCAACATCTTTCCATGATCCACCACGAACCACTTTTCTTTGGTTGTTTCCGTCAATAACGTTAGGGTTCATTGTAGAAACGTATTCGTATGCATTTGGGTTGTAAGCTGAATCTGTCCACTCAGAAACGTTTCCTGCCATGTTATACAATCCGTAACCATTTGGTTCGTAAGATCTTGCTTCAACAGTATACAAAGCTTCGTCAGCTGCATAATCTCCTCTGTTTGGCTTAAAGTTTGCCATAAAACAACCTCTGTCACTCTTAGTGTAAGGACCTCCCCATGGAAAAGTTGCAGACTCAAGACCACCTCTCGCAGCATACTCCCACTCTGCTTCTGTTGGAAGTCTGAAAGAGTTTACTAAATCACGTCCTTTTTTCTTAGATTTAATATAACTGTTTTTATTTAAAGTTCTCCATGCACAGAATGCTTTTGCCTGTATCCATGTTACACCCACTACAGGATAATCCCCGTAAGCTTTGTGCCAGAAATAGTCATTATGCATTGGTTCATTATATGAGTAAGAGAAGTCTTTAATCCATACTGTTGTATCAGGATAAATTTTAACTTGTTCAGTTTTAACGAAGTCTTTTCTTTTTCCAACTTTAGCTTTTGCAGCAGCCTGGATGTCCATCCAAGAATAACGGAATTTTAATTTGTTTACATCAATTGTTCTTAAACCATTGTATGATTCTTCAATTGGTAAATACATAGAGTCCATTACTTCAGCATAGTACTCATCCGGGTAAGCTTTAGTATCTCTAATTAATTTTACTTTTTTATTCAATTTTCTACCAGCATACGGATCATCTTTTGTCCCTACACTATAGTAGTTATCATACATATATTTATCGTAAGCGGTCATTTTATCCGGCTCAGAATCATTAAATGCATAATCAGCGATACTACCGCCTTTACTACCTTTTCCACCAGTGCTTTTTTGACCAGTTTCATCAGCTAAAATAGCAAGACGAACTCTCATTGTAGAATCTTTTACCCATTCTACAAACTGACGGTACTCACTGTTAGTAATTTCAGTTTCGTCCATGTAAAAAGAACGAACGGTTACTGATTTTGTCGGAGCATCTTCGACATTCGCTAAATCAGCATCAGATTTACCCATAATAAAGGATCCGCCCGGAACCAAAGTCATTCCATAAGGTTTTTCAGGATGCCATTTCCCTCCGGTAACACCTACTAATTCACCTTTGTCACCTGACTTACCACAGCCAATTACTAGTGTTAACATTGCTGCAAATGCAATAAACTTCTTCATATAAATTTGGATTATCTATTCATTATTAAAAGTCCGTAAACGTATTTATTATTTATCTAAAAAACAATACTACTTGCGAAATTTATTTTACCGGTCAAAAATAATGTTAAATAAAATAAAAAAAAAATATTTCATCGACAAACTGATTAAAAAAATCGATGTAAAACATTAATTTTTATGCTTTATAAACCTTATCTTACTAATTATTTTAACTTAATTTCTTTAATTGTACAAAACGAAAAAATTCCTTCATTTTTTCTTCTTACAAAGCATTTTTTCGTTGTGCTTTCCACCATCTTTCGGGCAGTTCCTGATTGCAGGCGCTCAAATATTCGTCATAAGAACACGGTAATAACGTATTTCTTTTCAATTTATTACTGCCGTTTGTTTCGTATGGGATCTCAATCCACCATCTCTCTGTTTTATCGCTTTTATAAAACACCAATTCTTCTTCTTCAAGCGGTACAATATATTTTAAATAATTGGTTCTGCTTCCAAACGGATATTCCTTAGAACGATAGTGATATCCTTCGATAAAATACCAGACAATCTGAGCAATAATAGGAGCTTCCTGCACTGTGCTGTTGTGATTAAAAACGCCAAAAGAAGAGACTTTGTCGCTTATTCCGGCATATCTTGCTAAAGCACAAATCTCTTTTCCGTTAAATCCGTTTGGCTCGAAGGAAATCATATTGCCTGAAGCTGAAGATTTTACCGAATTTAAGTCTATACTTACCAAATCAGCATCTCTAAAAACAGGCTCTGCTAACGTAATTTTATTAGAAATCTCACCTAAGCGATAGGCATCAAAAAACAATTTCTCAATTAAATCAATCTCTTCCTGAGAATTATAATAAGTCTGATATCCTATATTACAATAATTAAAGAGATTATTTGGTTCATCTATAATGATTTGAGTAAGATACGAATTAGCAGAAACGCTTTCGTTTTCTTTGCCAAAATCAAATTTATTATCTACTGAAACCAGGTTAACCATCTGCTCTAAATCGTCATAAGCACGATACAAAGCGTACGTAAGATCCTGAGAACCTCCCAGAACTATAGGAATGATTTTATTCTTGATTAAGGCAGAAGTTACCTTCTTAACTGCAAAGTAAGTATCCTCTACAGAATCACCTGCAAGAATATCCCCTAAGTCTGCAATTGAAGCATCCCAATTACCTGGAAACATTCCGTAAAGTTTCTTGCGGACTGCAGTAAGATTAACTTCATTGACCATATTTATATTACGACGGTCTTCTAAAACACCTACAATCGCAATATGAATTTTATCCATATCCGGAAACTGATCTTGAGTATGAAAGACTACTTTGCTGCCAAGCTCTTGAGAAGACAGTGAATGGACATATTTTACAATTACGTCGTTTACTGGTTCTAAAAAATCAAATTCCATCTATTGTTTTTAAATTATTTCTTCTTTGCTGTTGTTGTCTTTTTAGCCGGAGCTTTTTTCGCTGCTGTCGTTTTTTTTGCTGCCGCTTTTTTAGCCGGAGCCTTTTTAGCCGGTGCTTTTGCTTCGATCATTTCCTGAACCTGAGCCAGTGTTAATTTTGAAGCATCCACATCTTTACTTAATTCAATTTTGACTTTTCCTTTCAAAATTACTGAACGTCCCCAGCGTGCTTTTTCAACTACAATTCCTTCTTCTTCCCAGTTATGAATAACCTTATCGATATTCTTCTGTAATTTATCTTCGATTAATTCTTCAACATCTGCCTGAGATAAATTATCGAAATTGTACTTTTTACTCACATTTACAAAAAGACCATTCCATTTAATAAAAGGACCAAAACGACCTACTCCTTTTTGAACGGCTTCTCCTTTATACATTGCGATCGGTGCATCGGCAAGTGCTTTTTCATCAATCAGTTCCTGAGCTCTTTCTTTTGAAACCCCTAAAGGATCTTCACCTCTCGGCAATGAAATAAACACACTTCCGTGACGTACATAAGGGCCGTAACGACCATTATTTACTTCAACTTCTTCTCCTTTATATGTACCTAAATTTTTAGGAAGCAAAAATAAATTCAAAGCTTCTTCAAGTGTAATATTTCCAATATTCTGATCTGCCATTAAACTGGCAAACTTTTTATCTTCATCGTCTGCTTCTCCAATCTGTGCCATCGGCCCAAATTTCCCTAAACGAACAGAAACCTGTCTTCCGTCAGCATCTTTCCCCAGAATTCTTTCTCCGCTTTCACGTTCAGCATTTGCCTCAACTTCTTTTACATTAGGATGAAACTGGTTGTAGAATTCCTGCATCATTTTAGCCCAGTCGATATTACCTTCGGCAATTTCATCGAAATCCTGTTCTACTTTTGCAGTAAAATTATAATCTAATATATTCCCGAAATTCTTAACTAAGAAATCCGTTACAATGGTACCGATATCTGTTGGAACAAGTTTTCCTTTATCAGATCCTGTATTTTCTTTTAAAAGCTTCTCACCTACTTTACTATTTTGCAAAGTAAGTTGTGTGTAATTACGCTCATGCCCTTCAAGAGTCCCTTTTTCAACATAATTTCTGTTGATAATAGTCGAAATTGTTGGTGCATAAGTAGACGGACGCCCAATTCCAAGTTCCTCTAGTTTTTTAACTAAAGATGCCTCTGTGTAACGTGCCGGCGGTCTTGAATATCGTTCTGTAGCTGTAATATAGTTATTAGTAAGCTTTTCGTTTACTTTTAGTGCCGGAAGCATTCCTTCCTGCTCTTCTTCATCATCATCGTGTCCTTCTAAGTATACTTTTAAGAAACCTTCAAAAAGTAAAACTTCTCCTGATGCTGAAAAAAGTTCATCATGATTATCTGCTTCAATTTTTACGTTTGTTCTTTCAAGCTGTGCATCGCTCATTTGCGAAGCCAGTGTTCTTTTCCAGATCAAATCGTACAAACGAGCCTGATCACGATCAATGTTTACTGAATGGCGTGACATATCCGTCGGACGAATTGCCTCGTGCGCTTCTTGTGCGCCTTTGTTTTTATTGGCAAAAAACCTCGGTTTAGAAAACTCTTTTCCGTATGATTTTATAATTTCAGCCTCAGCTGCATCCATGGCGTCTTTAGAAAGATTCACAGAGTCGGTTCTCATATACGTAATAAGTCCCGCTTCGTATAAACGCTGTGCTAACTGCATGGTGATTCCAACCGGCAGATACAATTTTCTCGCTGCTTCCTGCTGCAAAGTAGAAGTTGTAAAAGGAGCTGTTGGTGATTTTTTGGTAGGTTTAGTTTCTAAATCGGCTACCTTATATTTAGATCCGATGTTTTGATTTAAGAAATCTTCGGCTTCTTTTTTAGTATTGAAGTTTTTAGGCAGTTTTGCTTTGAAGGTTTTACCTCCTTCATTAACAAATTCAGCAACAATTGAGTACGTTGCAACTGCGTTAAAACTTTGAATTTCGCGTTCTCTTTCAACTATTAAACGAACAGAAACCGACTGTACACGGCCTGCTGAAAGTCCGCCTTTGATTTTTCTCCATAAAACCGGAGACAATTCGTAACCTACTAAACGATCCAGAACACGACGTGCCTGTTGTGCGTTTACTAAATTATAATCAATTTCTCTAGGATTATCAATTGCTCTAAGAATCGCAGATTTTGTAATCTCATGAAAAACAATACGTTTGGTCTTTTTTGTATCCAGTTTTAATTCTTCCGCCAAGTGCCATGAAATAGCCTCTCCCTCGCGGTCCTCATCGCTTGCTAACCAAACCGTTTCGGCATTCTTAGATAGTGTTTTAAGTTTACTTACCAGGGATTTTTTATCAGGAGAAACTTCATATTTAGGTTTAAAACCATTTTCAACATCTACTCCTATTTCCTTGGAAGGTAAGTCGGCTATGTGACCATAACTCGACTCCACCTGAAAATCACTCCCGAGAAATTTCTCGATCGTTTTCGCCTTTGCAGGTGACTCCACTATTACTAAATTCTTTGCCATCGCTCTTATTTTCTGCAACAAAAGTATTTATTTTTTTTAAATATTAACCTTATGAATGCATTTTTGAGGTATTTTGATATTATGAAACTTAAAATTGAAGATTTATCTGTAATATCATCTATTATATATATAGGTACAATTTTTAATGGTTTATGACCGAGAATGCTCTTTTTATTTTAGAATTTAGAATTTCTCGAAAAAACCGCGCTTTTTTTCCTAAACATTTAATCCGCGATCTAAAATCTAAAATTTCCCTTCTGCCATCTTGTCATATTTAGAGCTTTTTGCCCTATCTTTGCACTTTGAATTTTTATAATGGAAAAGATTATCGAAGAAAGCAAACAAGGTGAAAGTCTTGTTTTGGAAAATAAACCTGAGAATACTAAAAAACTATTTATAGAGAGTTACGGCTGTGCGATGAATTTTTCGGACAGCGAGGTCGTAGCTTCCATTTTGTCCGATGGAGGATACAATACCACTTCAGTTTTAGAAGAAGCTGATTTGGTTTTGGTAAACACCTGCTCCATCCGTGACAAAGCGGAACAGACTATTCGCAAACGTCTCGAAAAATACAATGCTGTAAAACGCACCAATCCGAAAATGAAAGTAGGTGTTTTAGGCTGTATGGCAGAACGTTTGAAAAGCCAGTTTCTGGAAGAGGAAAAAATAGTTGATCTTGTTGTAGGTCCCGATGCTTATAAAGATCTGCCGAACTTATTGGCGGAAGTTGAGGAAGGCCGTGACGCAATCAATGTAATTTTATCGAAAGAGGAAACGTATGGCGATATTTCGCCTGTTCGCTTAATGAGTAACGGAATTACTGCTTTGGTTTCAATCACTCGTGGATGCGATAATATGTGTACGTTTTGTGTCGTACCTTTTACACGAGGACGTGAACGCAGCCGTGAACCGCAGAGTATTATGGCTGAAATTCAGGATTTATGGAGCAAAGGTTTTAAAGAAATCACACTTCTTGGACAAAACGTTGACAGTTACCTTTGGTACGGCGGGGGATTGAAAAAAGATTTCGTAAACGCTTCTGAAATGCAAAAAGCAACAGCTGTTGATTTTGATCAACTGCTTGAAATGGTTGCTGTTGGTTTCCCGAAAATGCGTATCCGATTTTCGACTTCTAATCCGCAGGATATGCACGAAAGCATTCTGCACGTTATGGCGAAATACCCTAATATCTGCAAACATATTCACTTACCTGTTCAATCCGGAAGTAACCGAATTTTAAAAGAAATGAATCGTCTGCATTCTCGTGAAGAATATATGGCTTTGATTGATAAAATCAGAGCAATTGTTCCGGATGCTTCGATTTCGCAGGATATGATTGCCGGTTTCCCAACAGAAACTGAAGAAGATCATCAGGATACAATGAGTTTAATGGAATATGTAAAATATAATTTCGGTTATATGTATTCGTATTCTGAACGCCCGGGAACTTTGGCAGGAAGAAAAATGGAAGATGATGTCGAAGAAGAAACCAAAGCCAGAAGATTACAGGAAATTGTTGATTTACAACAAAAACACGCCTGGTTTAGAAGCGAAGAATTTGTTGGTAAAACAGTTGAAGTTTTAGTCGAAAAAGTATCTAAAAAATCGAAAGACGAATTCTCAGGAAGAAACTCTCAAAGCATTACAGTAGTTTTTCCGAAAGAGAATTATAAAATCGGTGATTTCGTAAACGTAAAAATTACAAGTTGCACCAGTGGAACTTTAAAAGGTGAAGCTGTGGGGCTTAGCAGCATGAACTAAAAAGTTATTTCAAGTTTCAGGTTTCAAGTTCTTTGCGTAACTTGAAACTTGAAACCTGAAACAATAAAATTATAAGCCTAAAAGTTAACTTGAAACCTGAAACAAATAAAAACTTGAAACAAAATCTAATATGGAAACAGTTCAAGCAATAAAACAACGATTTGAGATTATTGGTAATGATCCGAAATTAAATCGTGCTATCGAAAAAGCCATTCAGGTTGCTCCTACTGATATTTCGGTTATGGTAACTGGGGAAAGTGGTGTTGGTAAAGAAAACATTCCAAGAATTATACATTCGCTTTCGCACAGAAAGCACGGAAAATATATTGCCGTAAACTGCGGTGCTATTCCGGAAGGAACTATTGACAGTGAACTTTTTGGACACGAAAAAGGCGCCTTCACCGGAGCGACAAGCACACGTGAAGGATATTTTGAAGTAGCCGATGGCGGAACCATCTTCCTTGATGAAGTGGGCGAACTGCCATTAACAACACAAGTACGATTACTTCGTGTTCTTGAAAACGGAGAATTTATAAAAGTAGGTTCGTCTCAGGTTCAAAAAACAAATGTTCGTATCGTTGCCGCAACAAATGTTAATTTGTTTAACGCTATCGAAAAAGGAAAATTCCGTGAAGATTTGTATTACCGTTTAAGTACAGTCGAAATCACACTGCCTCCTTTAAGAGAAAGAAACGATGACATACATTTATTGTTCAGAAAATTTGTGGCTGATTTTGCCCATAAATACAAAATGCCGCCTTTAAAACTGGATGATGATGCGGTGCAGCTTTTACAAAAATTCAGATGGAGCGGTAATATACGTCAGCTTAGAAATGTCGCTGAACAGATTTCGGTTTTAGAAACCAACCGCGATATTAATCTGGCAACATTACAGTCGTATCTGCCTGCCGAAGGAAGCAATCTGCCTTCTGTAATAAACGATCAGAAAAAAGACAGTGATTTTAGTACCGAAAGAGACATATTATATAAGGTGCTTTTTGATATGAAAAGCGACCTGAACGATCTAAAAAAACTGACTCTTGAATTAATGAAAAACGGCACCTCAAAAGTGCAGGATATCAATCCAAATTTAATTCAGAAAATATATGGAAATCAGGAAAATGAAAGCGAAATTGATTTTGAAGAAGAACCAAGAACCGCTGTAATGACTCCTGCTGTACGCGAAGAAAACTATCAGATTCCTGAAGACAATTATTTATTTGCCGAAACTATAGAGGAGGAAGAAATTTTACGTCTGGAGCAGAAAGAAATTGAAATGATCAAAAAATCTCTGGAAAAGAATAAAGGAAAACGAAAAGCTGCCGCAGATGAGTTAGGCATCTCAGAAAGAACTTTATATAGAAAAATCAAACAATTCGATTTATAAAAATTATAAAATTCTAAGTTAAAATTCCTGATTCCAATTTCGAGAAAGTAAAATCTCAAACTTCAAATTAGTATATTTGACCCAAATTCAATTTTGAAGAGCAGACATTACAGCTATTAAAATCAGGATTTTTAAACATTGGAATTCATTAAAATACATATGAAAAAAATATATTCTCTATTCGCATTTCTCAGCCTTTTCATGTTAAGTGGCTGCGGGTATTACAATTTTACCGGAAGCACAGGCCAAATCAATGCAAAAACGTTTCAGGTAAACTTCTTTCAAAACAATGCCGATTTGATTGAACCGGGAATCGATAGAGATTTTACACTGGCATTACAGGATTTGATTATGAATCAGACCAACCTGAATCTGGTAAGCAACGGCGGTGACTTAATTTACGAAGGAGAAATTGTAGATTACAGAGTTACCCCAATGACCGCAACAGCAGTAACATCCGGCGGTGATGCGGGTGCAGCACAAAACCGTCTGACTATTCGTATCAATGTACGATTTACGAATAAAGCCAAAGAAAGTGATGATTTTGAGAAACCATTTGAATTTTATTTTGATTTCCAAGGAAATGCACTACCTACCGGAAGTGTTCTAAATGAAGCTATTAAAACCATTTTTGAAAGAATTACGCAGGACATCTTTAATGAGTCTCTTGCAAAATGGTAAGTTTTTAATACATTGCTGACAAAACAAAAAACCAGAAACAATTAATTAAGACAATTCGAAGATTAAATAAAAAATAATGAATGTAACTGATTATACCTACTTAATGAACAAGCCCGATGCTATTACAGAAAAGCAAACGGAAGCATTAGGAAGTGTTCTGAATGAATTTCCGTATTTTCAAAGTGCAAGAGCACTTCGATTAAAAGGACTTTACAGCCAGAACAGCTTTAAGTATAATTATGCTTTAAAAGTTACGGCTGCACATACGGCAGATCGTTCGGTTTTGTTTGATTTTATTACTTCAGAAAAATTCACTTCGATCCAAAATGACTTTTATGACCAAAAACTCAGAGAGCTTATGGATATGAATGTTTTTGGAAGTGAAATCGTTTCATATGAACAAGTTAAAAAAACTCCCGAAATAAGAATTGACCCAATTGAACAATCAATTCTAAAATCGATTAAAGAAGCCACCACAGTTGTTTTTGAAAGACCAGTTAAAGAAGAAGAAAAAACAATTGAACCGGTAATTGAAGAGCCGGCTGCAAATACTGCTCAGGAAACAGAAATTTTCATAGAACCTATTCCTACCGAAGAAGAAATTCTGAACAGTTTTGTAAAAGTTTCAGAAGCTGAAGAAAATACTTCTGAAGAAATTATTGAAGCTCCTATTTCAATTCCTACTGAAGAAGAAATCTTAAATTCTTTTGTTGAAAATACAAATACAGAAGAAGAAGCTGAAGAAACCACTGCAGAAGAACCTGTAATTGTAAGCCCAAGCGAGGAAGAAATTTTAGATACCTTTAAAAAGGTAGAGGAAGCAGTTTCTGACTCTGTTTTAGCAGATAAAACCGAGGAAGAGATACTAGAAACTTTTACTGAAGTAACAGAAGTTGAAGAACAAACCTTTGAGCCTGTTATTGAAGAATCGATTGCAAGTCCAAGCGAAGACGAAATTCTGAATACTTTTACTAAAGTTGAAGAAAACGATTCTGAACCTATTGAAAAACCAGTTTCTGACAGCAGCAAAGAAGAGGAAATTATAAATATTTCAGCAGAAACCGAAAATACAGAAAAAACCACTCAGCCAATTGTAGAAAAACCTGCAAAACCTGTGAGGCTAACCTTTTTTGAGGAATTTGTTGACGATGAAGATGATGAGGAAATTTCAGAAAAAACCGAGATTCCTGCCGCCAAAATCGTAAACGCGATTACAGAACCTGCTGAAGTTGTTTTTGAAGAAGCTAAAGAAGCTGAACAAAATGATGCAGCTAACACTGATTCTGCTGAAGAAACTACAGAAACAGCTGTAAGTGAAGTGATTTCTAAAACGGAAGACACAACTCAATCAGAGGAAGTTATCCAAATTGAAAATGTTTCTGAAATTGTAAAAACAGCAGAGGAGAATTTAGAAATAGGAAAACCAATAGACTTTTCCGGCAATGAAAAACATTCTTTTCAGGAATGGCTTCAATTAGCAAGAACTGAGCCTATTGACCGGACAGCAGATGCGCATCAGGAAACCGATAAGGGTGAAAAAAAAAGCGGTGAAGTAACCGGAACCGATTCAACTGAAGACGAAAAGAAGAAAAAAGCAGAAATAATTGACAGATTTATTGAAGCAAATCCAAAAATTTCTCCAATAAAACCAACAATGGCAAATCCGCCGATTCAATTTAACATCAATGAAGAGGAGAATTCATACCTGATGACAGAGACTTTGGCCCGTGTATATTTAGAACAAAAAAAATATACAAAGGCCATACAAGCATATGAAATATTAATTTTGAAATATCCAGAAAAAATTAGTTTCTTTGCAGACCGCATTTCGGATATAAAGATTTTACAACAAAATAACAATAACAATTAATACAAATGAGCACATTTTCAATTTTCTTAGTTTTAATCACAATAGTTTGCTTTCTATTGATCGTAGTGATTATGGTACAAAACCCTAAAGGAGGCGGATTGTCTTCTACTATCAGCGGAACTCAAATGTTAGGCGGTGTACAAAAAACAACTGACTTTTTAGACAAAAGTACATGGACGTTAGCTACTATTTTGATTGCTTTAATCCTTCTTTCAAGCTTAAGCTTCACTGGAGCTTTAGGTGATACAGGATCTAAAATCATTGAAAAAGGTGAAGCTCCTGCAGCAACTGCACCAGCAGCGCCAGCACAAGGAACTCCTGCTCCGGCAGCACCAGCAGCAAAATAATAATTTTGATATAATTGAAAATGCCAGCCTGTCAAAGCTGGCATTTTTTTTAGGAAAAAATGTCAGTTTATAGAGCATGGCACAATTTCTGAAAGTTTTTAGAACATTAAAAAACGTATAACCTATTAATAATATAAAATCATGGCTTTAAACATTAAACCGCTTTCAGACCGCGTACTTATTGAGCCTGCTGCAGCTGAAACTAAAACTGCCTCAGGTATTTTTATTCCAGATACTGCCAAAGAAAAACCACAAAAAGGTACTGTTGTAGCAGTAGGAAACGGATCTAAAGATCACACTATGACTGTAAAAGTTGGAGACACTGTTCTTTATGGTCAATTTGCCAGAACAGAAGTAATAAAATCAGAAGGAGTTGATTATTTGATTATGCGTGAAGACGACATCTTAGCAATTATCTAAAAACATATTGTATCAAGTACGGATTTTTAAGGATTAAGAACTCCGATAACTTGAAACAAATCAAACTTTAAACAAAATTAAAATGGCAAAAGATATAAAATTTGATATTGAAGCACGTGACGGTTTAAAACGTGGTGTTGATGCATTAGCAAATGCTGTAAAAGTAACTCTTGGACCAAAAGGTCGTAACGTAATCATCGGAAAATCATTTGGCGGACCAACGGTTACTAAAGATGGTGTTTCTGTTGCAAAAGAAATCGAATTAAAAGACGCATTAGAAAATATGGGTGCGCAAATGGTAAAAGAAGTAGCTTCTAAAACCAATGATTTAGCGGGTGACGGAACTACAACTGCTACAGTTTTAGCTCAGGCTATCGTAAAAGAAGGTCTTAAAAACGTTGCTGCAGGTGCAAACCCAATGGATTTAAAACGTGGTATCGATAAAGCTGTTGAAGCTATCGTTGCCGATTTAGCAAAACAAGCTAAAGTTGTTGGAAGCGATTCTGACAAAATCAAACAAATTGCTTCTATCTCTGCAAACAACGACGAAGTTATTGGTGAATTAATCGCTGATGCTTTTGCAAAAGTGGGCAAAGAAGGGGTTATCACGGTTGAAGAAGCTAAAGGAACTGACACTTTTGTAGACGTTGTTGAAGGAATGCAGTTTGACAGAGGATATCTTTCTCCTTACTTCGTAACAAACCCAGAGAAAATGGAAGTTGAATTAGACTCTCCATACATCTTATTATACGACAAAAAAGTTTCTTCTTTAAAAGAATTACTACCAGTTTTAGAGCCGGTTGCACAATCAGGAAAACCATTATTGATTATCGCTGAAGATGTTGACGGTGAAGCTCTTTCTACATTAGTAGTAAACAAATTAAGAGGAGCTCTTAAAATTGCTGCTGTAAAAGCACCTGGTTTTGGAGACAGAAGAAAAGCAATGTTAGAAGATATCGCTATCTTAACAGGAGGAACTGTAATCTCTGAAGAAAGAGGATATACTTTAGAAAATACAACTATCGAAATGTTAGGAACTTCTAAAAGAGTTTCTATCGATAAAGACAATACTACTATCGTAAGTGGTTCTGGTGAAGCTGACATCATCAAAAACCGTATCAACCAGATTAAAGGCCAAATGGAAACTACAACATCTGATTACGATAAAGAAAAACTACAAGAACGTTTGGCTAAATTAGCCGGAGGTGTTGCTGTTCTTTATGTTGGTGCTGCTTCTGAAGTAGAAATGAAAGAGAAAAAAGACAGAGTTGACGATGCTTTACATGCAACTCGTGCTGCTGTTGAAGAAGGAATCGTTGCCGGAGGCGGTGTTGCTTTATTAAGAGCAAAAGCTGTTTTAGCTGATCTTAAAGCTGACAATGCTGACGAAGCAACCGGAATCCAGATCGTTTCCCGTGCAGTTGAATCTCCATTAAGAACTATTGTTGAAAATGCTGGTCTTGAAGGTTCTGTAGTTGTTGCAAAAGTTACTGAAGGTTCTGGTGATTTTGGATACAATGCAAAAACTGACGAATATGTAGATATGCTTGCTGCAGGTATTATCGATCCTAAAAAAGTAACTCGTGTAGCTCTTGAAAACGCTGCATCTGTTTCTGGAATGATCTTAACAACAGAATGTGCATTAATCGATATTAAAGAAGAAAATGCCGGAGGCGGAATGCCAATGGGAGGCGGAATGCCAGGAATGATGTAATTCATTCTCTTCTTAAAACTTAAAAGCGCCGGATTTTATCTGGCGCTTTTTTTGTTCGCCACAAATTCACGAATTATTTTTTTCTAATCTTTACACCTATTTTTATTTACCACAGATTTCGCAGATCAAAAGAATTATAATCTGCGGTAAATTTTTTCCATACAAAGCATTCGTGTAATTTAAAGACAATTATTTTTAAACACAAGATTTAAAAAAACAATTCGTGAATTTGCGGCTAATCTTTTATTTAACATTCTCTTTTTCTTAAAAAAATCTATTATAGATAACTTTGCAAAGACAATAAATTTTTAAAATGAAAAAATATTTCACTCCACTCCTTTCTTTATTTTTCCTTGCACTTTCTATCACTTTACAAGCTCAAAACAACAAAGATTCCTATGTTGTTTTAGTTTCTATGGATGGATTTCGCTGGGATTATGAGAAACATTTCAATCTCCCTAATTTAAAGCAGATTGAAAAAGAAGGCGTTCATGCCAAATCAATGAAACCTTCTTATCCAACCAAAACTTTTCCAAATCATTATTCGATAGTAACAGGTCTTTATCCGGATCATCACGGTATTATCAACAATGTTTTTTATGATGCTTCTTTAAACCAATCATTTTCATTATCAAGCGATGCCAAAAATGATTCCCGTTTTTATGGTGGAAATCCAATTTGGAATTTAGCTGAACAACAAGGTGTTAAAACCGCTTCGTTCTTTTGGCCGGGTTCTGATATTGACAAAAGAAATCCGACTTATTACAAAAATTACGATGGCAAAACTCCATACGGAGCCAGAATCGATACGGTTATGAAATGGCTGCAGCTTCCTGAAAAACAACGACCTCATCTGGTTACTTTATATTTTGATGAACCGGATCATACCGGGCATAATTTTGGTCCGCTTTCGCCTCAAACCGAAAAAACGGTAATCAAAATGGATTCGATTATGGGTGAATTATCCAGAAGACTAAATGAATTGCCAATTGGAAAACAAATCAATTTAATCATAGTTTCAGACCACGGAATGGCTGATATCAGTAATGAGAAAAAAGCAGCGGTTCTCGATTATTTAAAACCTGAATGGCTAGGTTACAAAGATGTAATTAACCCAATTATGAGTTTACAGGCAAAACCGGGGTTTCAGGATTCTATTGCAAAAGCTTTAAAAAAAGTACCGCATATTAAATTCTGGAAAGCATCAGAAGTTCCGGAAAGATTACATTACGGAACAAATCCGCGTGTACATGATTTTGTTATTGAGGCCGAAAAAGGATGGAGTTTAGTAAGCAAAGAAAGTAATCACATAAAAGGAGGAACTCACGGTTATGATAATAACGAGAAAGATATGCACGCTATTTTTTATGCCAAAGGTCCAGCTTTTAAAGTCAATAAGAAAATTAAAACATTTGAAAATGTTTCTGTTTATCCTTTAATAGCAGAGATTTTAGGCTTAAAAATTGGAGAAATTGATGGCAAATTGAGCGATGTTGATGGAATGCTTAGATAATGTGTCAATTAGAAAATGTGCCAATTAGAAAATTTGATAATACAGGACTGCCCCATAGGCTTCGGCTTCGCTCAGCCTGACAAAACAAACAATAAACCCGACAGATTTTAAAACCTGTCAGGTTTACTGGACATAAGACGCACTGCAGCGCGTCTCTACAGATATGCGATATGTCAAATCATTTTCTGATTATCTAATTCTCTCATTGACACATTATCTAATTAAAAATTAGTCCCAACAGAAACCTCTTTCCATTTCCCTAATTCACTTTGAACACTAGCAATTTTCTGGTTTGCCATGTTGAAGGCATCTTCACCTAAAAACAAATGCAGCGGCGGATTTTGATCCTGACTTACTTTAATTAAAGCTTCGGCTAATTTTACAGGATCTCCAGGCTGATTTTCATTGATATCTTCTTTGTGCGCACTTTGAGATTGTCTCACTTCTTTGTATTCGGCAATTGGATTTTCAGGCAATAATAATGAGCTGTCTTTTAAGAAATCAGTTCTAAAATAACCCGGATACACTATAGTCGCGTGAACTCCAAAAGGTTTTATTTCTGCAGCTAATGATTCTGTTAAACCAGCAACGGCGAATTTAGTCGAACAGTAAATTCCCCACCCCGGAAATTCTCCATAATATCCTCCAACAGAAGAAATATTAAAAATATGTCCTGATTGATTGGCACGAAGAATCGGCATTGTATTTCTGATTACATTTAACAAACCAAAAACATTTACCTCAAAATTCTTTCTGGCCTCAGCATCTGTCAGCTCTTCTAATGCACCTAACAATCCGTAACCTGCATTATTTACTAAAACATCAATAGTTTTAAAATGGTGTACAGATTTTTCTATCGCATTTTTTACGCTTTTTTCATCTGCCAAATCCATTTCAAGGGGAAGAAAATTTTCTGATGAGTTTCCTAATTCTTTGATCAAAGAAGATTCATTTCTTGAAGTTGCGGCAACTTTAAAACCTTCTGCTAATAATTTTTTAGCTAATTCTAATCCAAGTCCTTTTGAAGCACCTGTGATAAACCAAACTTTGTTATTTTCCATGATTTTAAATTTTTACGTTTATAATTACAGGACAAAGGTATTGGCGAAGTGCTTCTTAAAAATTAAAGCAATCAAGTAAGAAGTTGCAAAAATCAAACAATTTCGTTCAAACGATAGTTTTTAGGCGAAACCTGAACGTTTTTCTTGAAGAAATTAATAAAATGAGACAATTCTTCAAATCCTAAACACCAGGCTATTTCATTAATATTCCAATTGGTCTGTTTAAGAAGAATCATCGCTTCCTGAATAACCCTTTCGGCAACAATCTGCGAAGTGGTTTTTCCGGTTGTTTCTTTTAAAGCTTTATTTAAATGATTAACATGCACATTTAACTGACTGGCATATTCTGAAGGCGAACGGAAGTTAATCTGCTGTTTGATGGATTCTATTGGAAACTGACGCTCAAGCAATTCCAAGAATAAAGAAGAAACTCTTATTGTGGCATTTGATTTACTATATAATGAAGCGGTTACAGTCTGCGTTTTCAATGCTAAATGAATAATTTCAAAAACCAGATTGCGAAGAACATCATATTTAAAAGCATAATCTGAATTGATTTCATCAAACATCCTTAAATAGACTTTTTTCAGGGACTCGGCTAATTCTTCAGAAACCGGAACGACCGGATTACCGCCGGGCTGAAATAAGGGATATTCTTTTAAATTCCCAAACTGACTAAAAAAGGCATCGGTAAAAATGCAGAAAAATCCGGTTTGATTTTCATCTATATGTTCCCAGCTGTAAGGAATCTGCGGATTAGCAAAAAACAAAGCCTGATCCTCAATAGCCACAACTTTATCTGCATAATGCACTTTGTTTTTCCCTATAATGAGACTTATTTTATAGAAGTCTTTCCGTGTATACGGTAACGGATTACAGGTACTTCCCACGTAATCATCTAGTTTAAAAACATTAAAATGTCCGATTTCTTTTTTAAGGTTTTCGGGCATTCCGTTTATCTTAACGGTATAAAAATCTTCTAAGGTTTCTGTCGGCTTCATTTTCCAAAGTTACAAAAATCAAATTATTTTTAATTAGATAATTTGAGAATGTGTCAATTAGAAAATTAGATAATGATCTGACACAACACATATTTGTAGAGACGCACTGCAGTGCGTCTTACGCATGTAATCTCAACATTTCATACACGGCACGTAGACGCACTGCTGTGCGTCTCTACAGAAATCGTCATGAATTAAAGTAACCCCAACAGGTTTTTAAAACCTGTCGGGGTTATCAAAAAATACTACAATACGTTTGTTGCGATTATTTTCTAATTATCAAATTGACACATTCTCTAATTAGGACACCACTTTATAAGTCGGATCTTCAATTACATTTACATCAATAACAGCATCGGCATTTTTCAGCAGCTTTCTGCAGTCTTCGCTTAAATGTTTCAGCTCAACCACTTTATTGGCCTGATTGTATTTTTTTGTCAGATTGTTAAGCGCTTCAATCGCCGACATGTCTGAAACACGGCTTTCTTTAAAATCGATTATAATATGTTTTGGGTCATTCTGAATATCAAATTTTTCTAAGAATACGGTTGTAGAGCCAAAAAATAATGGTCCGTAAATTTCATAATGTTTTATTCCGTTTTCATCGATATAATGACGTGCACGGATTCTTTTGGCACTTTCCCAGGCAAAAACCAAAGCTGAGATAATCACTCCAATCAAAACCGCCAAAGCCAGATTATGCAACACAATGGTAACGACAGCAACCAGAATGCCGACAAAAATATCATGTCGCGGCATTTTATTGATAATCCTGAAGCTTGCCCATTCAAAAGTAGTAACCGCTACCATCATCATAACACCAACCAGAGCCGCCATTGGTAATTTCCCAATAACCGGAGCGCCAAAAAGAATAATAATCAAAATAGTCAAAGCGGCAATAATTCCCGAAAGTCTTGCTCTTGAGCCGGCACCAAGATTCACTAAGGTCTGGGCGATCATAGGACAGCCTCCCATTCCGTAGAAAAAACCGTTTAAAATGTTTGAACTTCCCTGTGCTATGCATTCTCTGTTACTGTTTCCGCGGGTTCCGGTAATTTCATCAACCAAATTCAGCGTGAGCAGACCTTCTGTTAAACCAACAGCCGCAACAATTACCGAATAAGGAAATATGATCTGTAAAGTTTCAAATGAAAATGGAATATTCGGGATGTGAAAAGGAGGAAATCCTCCCTGAACAGATGCAATATCTTCTACCGTTTTGGTTTCAATATTAAAAACAATTACTAAAGCAAAAACTACCATAATGGCAACCAAAGAAGCCGGAACTGCTTTAGTAATCTTCGGAAAAAGCAGTACAATCCCGATAGTCAGCGCAACCAAACCCAGCATAATATATAAAGGTGTTCCCTGAAGCCAGGACACCTGTCCGTTTACAATAGTCTTAAATTGTTCCAGCTGCGACATAAAAATCACCACTGCGAGTCCGTTTACGAAACCAAACATTACAGGCTGAGGAACGAGTCGGATAAATTTACCGAGTTTAAAAAGTCCGATGACTATTTGTACAATACCTCCAAGGGCGACTGCTGCAAAAACATATTCAATTCCGTGCGATTTCATCAGCGCAATCAAAACAATGACTGTTGCTCCTGCCCCGCCCGAAATCATTCCGGGTCTTCCTCCAAAAATGGCAGTTACCAATCCGGCAATAAAAGCCGCGTACAATCCTACCAAAGGCGGAAATCCGGCTAAAATGGCAAACGACAGAGATTCCGGAATCATCGTCATAGCCACAGTTAAACCAGCTAAAATTTCATTTTTATAATTAACCTTTTGGGTAAAATCGAAGAGTTGAAACGTTTTTTTCATAGGGCACAAATGTAGAAAATAATGCCCAAAAAGAGAATATCTCTTTCTAAACCTGAAAAATGTAATAAAACCGTAACTTAATTTTTGTTTTTGTTTGTTTCAAGTTTCATGTTTTACGTGACTAATCTGACCTGAAACATGAAACATGAAACATGAAACCTGAAACAAAATAATCATTCCAGCCGGATACACATGAATCCAAGGCAATTTACATAATTGATAATATTATCGCATTGTAGTTCTATACCTTCTACACGCAGGATTTTATCGCAATCCTCTAAATCAAAATTAATTTTATAGGCCGGAAACTGTCTTTTAATTACCGCTATTATATAATTGGTCTCAGCTTCCTTCTGCACGTTGGTTTTAAAAATCTCAACAATCATAACTATTAGATTTAAATCTTAAAAACTCTGAATTACTTTTTACCAAAAAGATTATACGATATCCCAAATCGCACATACCCCTGAGGATCTTCTTTATGATCATACACATATTTGCTTGTGCGTTCTCCCCTTTCGGTAAGACGAACGCTGAAAACATTATTGACACCGCCTTTTACAAAAGCTATAATTTTTGGGGTAAAACAATATTCATAGGTGATTCCGGTTTTTAATTCCAGCTGGTTCAGCTCATAAATTCCTTTTAGATTTGAAGTATTTAAATTGAGGTAAAAATTTTCTGTGTTTAATTCTGTTCCCAAAGAAATTCTTCCATCTTCAAGCAGTTCTCTTCTAAACAAAAGACGCTGCGGCAGAATAAAATCCATATCCCACTTTGAATTTTTAAATTTATGATTGACAGAAAAAAGTGGTGTAACCGGCACAATCGACGACGGATCCAGCAAAGCCAGAACCCCCAGCGTCATCGTTGTACTCGGCGTTCTTTTAATCACCACTACGGCAGAGGCAAAACCCTTTACACGCTGTGCATTATCTTCATTTCCGTCAACAGTTATTGTAGCATTGTAAATAGCCGGTTTTTTAAAAAGCGTAGACATATAGGTTCCTGTTAAAGCACCTGCCCAAAAATGAAATTCCCGACGGTCTCTTCTAAAAGTTTCGGCAGTTGTATAATTATAGATATCACCAAAATCATAACTTTCGTATTTATAACGAAGCGAGGTTGTCAAAACCAGTTTCTTAGATTTTGAAGCATAAAACGGCATATTGAAAGCGGCTTTAAACCTATTGTGATTTTCAATTCTTCCTCTTTCAAATTTATTCCCCAAAAAATCCGAATCATAATTAGACGGTCCTAATTCTTCGTACTGCACATCAAAAGTTCGTGTATTAGGAAACTTATCTACAACCGCTTTGGCAAAGGTTTTTACGCCAGGTTCTTTTTCCTGAGCGGTTAAACTAAAAGTGGTACAAACGAATAAAACCGACATGATTTTTGATTTCATAAAATTGGAGTATAGGATTTTGTTAGAGATTGTAATTGAAATTCAGCGTCAAAAGTAAATTACCAACTCCTATTATAACAGTAATTTTATACCAGTGGCGTCTATTTTATACGAACGGCGTTTGTATAATTTATCTCCTCCAAAACAGTAAAAACTATACTATTATAGTATTTTTGCCGTTATGACGATTGCAAAAATTTATCAAAACTTTATCCTTCGAAACATCTTCGTAAATACACTTGTATATCTTGTTATTCTGGCTTGTGTTTACGACGAAATAAAACTCGACGGACATACCTGGCAGTATATCCTCAGCCAGATTGCCATTGGTTATTTTCCCTGTATTATCTGGATAACCTGCTTTAATGTTTTTATTATTAAGCCGTTTTTATTCCGTAAAAAGTTTCAGCTTTTTTGTCTGCTGCTTTTAATCTACTGGACCGGTTTTTACTTTTTTATGGATTGGTTTTTTCCGTTTGTAGGATTAGGAAATTTAAAAACACTGCAAATATTATCTCTGATTATCAACGGAACATTTTTCTATTTTGTGCATATCGTCATAACCAAAAAAATGACTCAGGCTGATAAAGACATTATGAATTTCAAATCTGAACTTTCGTTTTTAAAACAACAGCTGAATCCGCATTTTTTATTGAATGCCATGAATAATTTATACGGAGAAGCACTGGCGGAACCTGATAAAGTTCCGGACCGAATCCTGAATCTTTCGGATATGCTCAGGTACCAGATCGAAGCTTCTAAAAAGGATTATGTTTTGATGGAAGAGGAAATAGGGTTTGTTCAGAAATACATTGAATATTATACATTTAGAAACGAAAGGCTTTCTGTAACCCAAAATATCGAAGGGGTTCATGATGAAATCGAAATTCCGCCTTTGTTCTTTTTACCTTTGGTAGAAAATGCTATTAAATTCTCCGGTGAAACATCGGAGCCTTTTATAAATCTGGATTTAAAAGTAAAATGCCGAAATCTGACGTTTACTTTAAAAAACAATTATCTGGATTCGGGTTCGCGTCTTTCGAGTACCGGAATTGGCATTGAAAATCTTAAAAGACGTCTGGAAGTTTATGGCTTAAAACACGATTTAAGCTGTAAAAAAGACAAAAACATGTTTACTGTAAAATTAAGTATATGGCATTTACCTACCGCTGTCTTATAATCGATGATGAGTCTCCGGCGCACAAAGCACTGATTTCGCACATCTCAAAATACGACGAACTGGAACATTCCGGAAGCGCCTTCAGCGGTATGGAAGCTTTGAAGATGCTCAATGCCAACCAATACGATATTATTTTTCTGGACATTAATATGCCGGTTATTTCGGGTGTAGAATTAATGGAATTACAGCCCAACCGACCGCTGACAATTGTCACCACCGCTTATTCTGATTTTGCGCTTTCGGCGTACCAAAACGACGCTATTGATTATCTGCTGAAACCCATTTCACCGGACAAATTTGCCAAAGCAATCGAAAAAGCAAAAACCTTTTTCTCAGGCAACAGCCTGAAAAAGGAAACCTCAACAAATTCCAAAACACTTTCTTATCGCATAAACGGACAAACGGTCGACATGCCGCTTGAAGATATTATTTATATCGAAAGTCTGGGCAATTACATGAAACTCTACAGCACCAAACTGAATCTGCCGCATATTATTTACGGTTCGCTCTCAAGCATTTCCTCAGAAATTGACAGTACAAATTTTGTACAGGTGCATCGCTCTTTCATCGTAAATGCGGGTAAGATTTCCTCTGTTACCTCCAAAAATTTAACCATGTCAAACGGAGAAAATATCCCCGTAGGCCGAAAATACCAGATCTTGCTGGACAGCTTCTTTAAGTAAACGTTACATAATCATTACGCATATAAAAATCTCAAATACAAATAGTTGAGATTTTTTTTTGTGGTAAAAAACCGTATAAATACTTGACATTATTTTTTAGAATTGTGGTATTCTTGATACAAATTAGTCCACAATAATTTGTTGGCTTTTACCAAAAAACAAACCTAAAAACAAACCAATTATGAAAAATTATGTAACCTTCACACTATTGATATTTTTTATCATTTCGTGTAATTCCAGCAAAGATTTAAAAAGATTAGATTCGAAATCTTTTTCTGGAAAAAATAATGTATTAGGATTAAATGCAATAAATGCAAATAACAATTATTATACTAAAGCTATAATTGATTATCTCCTAATTAAAAAAATAATAGATGGAAACAGTATTAGAGAATTTGGAATTCCGAAAAACAATCCCAAAAATGAAAACACTGAAAAAGTTCTTCAAATTGCACTTTTCCCAGAACTATCCACAAATACATCATATGCAAACACTAACACTGATGCAACAATAACAAAATTATTAGAATCAGGGATTAGAACCTGCTTTTATGATTTACCTTTAAAATTAAAAGATTTACAGAGTGGCTTTCAATTTAACCATTATGTATTTAAAAGTTCTAATCGTGCTGCTATGCAAGCATTTGGCATTGTCAATAGTGAAGTAAAAGAAAACTCTTTATACATAATTACAGATTATCTACAATATCAAGATATCAATTGCTCCGGTCTACCCACAATACGATATGCAGTAGGTATAAGAGCTGAGTTTAGAATAATTGGAATAGAATCAGAATCTCAATTACAAGGCATTGGTTCATTAGCTGGTCTCGCCGCTCAGGTTGAAACCAATTCACAAAAAGTAAATTTAACAATAAAAACAATAGGACTAACAGGTATTGATTCCAGACTTTCTATACCATCTAATACTACCTTCGATGTAAAAACATATAGTGATTACGAAAAAATAATTGATTTCATAAGAAATCTCAAAGATAACGAAGACAAAGAAGTTAAAGATAATAAACAACTAATTGTTCAGCCACAAATAATCCCAGTAATGGATGAATATAGAGCATCTCTTGAGTATTCATTTTATCCAATGCTAGAATCAATTGAGTTATTAGAATTAAAGCTAAGAACAATTGAAAAAAATAATTTATCTCAAATTGAAATTGATACAATTAAGAAAAATATAAATAGTTTAAAATTATCAATTTTACAAGATGAAACTAAGGATTTAATTAGGAAGTATAGACAATTAAATAATAATTATAATACTATAAATAGTACTTCGAATATTACCGAAATTTTCACCTATTTAAACAGAAAAAGTAATATCGAATCTTCTTTAGAGCAATTTTCAAAAGATACCACAAAAGATTCTTTAGCTCATAACACTTCAAAAAAAACACCTAAAATCATAGATTTGGTTGGAGGCAGAAATGTTTTAATTGCAAAAGAATGGGAAGAAAAAGGTTTCGATTATATTTTATCAAAAGAATTCGATAAAGCTATATTCGCTTTCAAGCAATCTGAAATTGAAGTACCACAATTTCATAGTTCATCTGAAATAGTAAAGTTTTTAAATGACAACAAATCTAAAATAACAAATAATAATAACGAATACCTTAAAGCATTAAAAATAATTCGTGAAAATTATACTTGGAGAGTTTCAGAAGAAATAATCAAAAAATTAGATACCAAATTAAAACCATAACAAATAACCATATACATTTAATTAAATACTTCCACTTGAAAGCTCAACTCAAAAAGTTGAGCTTTCATATCTCAATACTAAAAATCACGTAAAGATACGTTATGCCCTATGCTTATTTATTAATGCAATTGTTGAATAAAATTTTTATTTGAATTATGTTTTTCCATAAAGCAAATAATTAAGTTATTCAGATATTTGAAGACAATAAACAAAGTAAGAATTTAAAAAGAGATTAAAGTTTACTAATTGATACTAGAAATCAACTAACCAAAACAACTATGTACTCAACAACCCAACAAGAAAAAGATTTTTTAAATCAGGTAAAATCACCAACTACAAACTCTTTAAAAGAGTTAACTGATAGAGAACTAATGGAAAAACAAACTATTCATTTAATGAATATTGAGAAAAGTAACGAAAGAATAAAAGTCAATTTGCAATTTTGGTTTTATTTCGCGATTGTCGGTATTGTAATAGCTATTTTATTTTCAATACAATAAAAACATATCCAAAAACATTTTTCTATAATTAAAAAAGAATCTTTAATTCACAATATACCTTAAAAAAGAGTCGATCTTAAATAAAGACAGACTCTTTTTCTATATTTAACCCCTCCTCCTAAAATACCCAATAGCCCCAGTAGACCACAAAGCCAGAAAAATTAAAACAGGCTGAAAAAATAATCGGATGAGGCGTGCCTGATCTGTGTCGAGTCCGAAAGCAGGAGTTTTGTTTATATATTGAGCTATATTGCCCGGAAAAACCAATATATAAAATACTGCGAGAGCAATACCCGCTATAACTTTATATCTCGTTAGAAATACCATACTCAATCCCAAGGTTATTTCTACTACTCCGGAAAGTATTACAACTAAATCTTTATCCATCGGAACCCAGTTTGGAACCTGCGCCTGAAATTCCGTTCGCTGGAAAGTAAAATGACCAATCGCTGCTGTTATCATAAAAAGTCCCAGAAGTATCCTGAAGAAATTCTGGGTTTTAGTAGTTTCTATCGTTTCCATACGTTTTGTTTAAATCTTCTTTCAAATTTACAACAGAAAGACTTTCATTTCTTTGTAAAGTTTCGATCAAAAAATTATGAGATACCCACGTTTCAAATAGAAAGTTCATAAAACTCGCTGTCTATCTCGGCATTATCTTTGTGTTCCTCTCTAAAACCAGAAACGTCTAACCCTCAAAATCCTCACAAAAATGAAAAAACTGATACCCGCCTTCATTTTATTAAGCTGTTTAAGCAGTTTTGGACAAACCATTAACGGAATTCCAATTAAAGATTTAAATGTAAAATATCTGCAGATTATCGGAACCGAAAAATACATGTCGTCGAAATTAAATATTGCAATCGACATTGGCCAGCGAACCGCACTCCTTTCGAGCAACAAAGACACAGCACGCATTAAAGATGAAAAAGGAGAAGTCCTGGACTTTAACTCTATTATGGATGCTTTAAACTACATGTCGGCATACGGATATGAATTTGTACAATCTAATATCGTAACCATCGAAAAATCGAATACCTATTATTACTTAATGAAGAAAAAGGAATAAAAACCAATTTCTTTTTACAGCAAACAAAAAATCAGAACTGCAGCAAAAACCTGCAGTTTTTTTATTTTAAGTTAAACAAAAATCGCCTGTATTTTGGGCAGAAAATATAATGGTGTTAATTTTCTCTTTTAAAAAACGCCTTCCTTAAATAAATTTCCTACTTAATTAATTACCTTCGCAAAGCCGTAAAACGTTAATCCTATTTTTGTAGAACAATGAGCATTTTCAATTTATTCAGGAAAACAAATTTAGAATGTCCAAGATGTCTTGGCAAAGGACTTGTTGACTGGGAAGATATTCGGCGTTTAAACAAACAGCTTCGCTGGGTTCCGGCTCCATGCGCATATTGCAACGGCATTGGCAAGGTTCCAAAAGAGCAGCTCTTAAAAGTAGCTGTAGATTGTACATATCTTACGATTGACCTGCCCGATTCTGAAATAGAAAAAATAAAAGAAGGTCACGAAGAGGCCATAGAAAAAGGAAAACAACGCGAACTTTTTGTAGACAATATCATTCGCTATGCAGAGCATCATTTGTCGCAAAACATGGATGCCGAAAGTATCGCAAATCTCTATCTCAGTACCGAAGACGAAAAAGCTCCTTTTTCGGTCGAAAAAGAACACCTTATCAAATACATACAGTTGGTTATTGACTCTAAAGTTTAGTCTTAGTTTTCAATTTCAGTATTCAGTTTTAAACGCAGATCAAATTACCGCAAGCTTAAAACTGAATACTGAGACTGAACCCTGCATTAAAACTGCGAATTAATTCTAATCGAAGCCTTAACCAGTGCAATAGCCTTAATACTTTCCAGAGGAAATTCAAAAGTTTGATGATCTGGGTTTTGCGCTACAAACTGCACAAAAGAATCACGATCTGATTTCTTTAAAATACGGGTAAAGAAATTCTCATTACCATCGTTATTCACATAAATCAGATACATTTCGCCCCAGATAATATTCTCTTCCGGATTTTTTAAAATCTTATAAATAACAATATCGCGGTTTCGCAGCAAAGGGCTCATGCTGTCTCCCGCAACATACATAGCACCATCGCAGTCCGAGATATTAGGCATGCTAATCGTATCTACAGGTCTTTGGTGATTATGATCTCCAAACAATTCCACAATTTCCGCCGCGGTACTGCTGTCATAAAGCGGAATGTTTAAATTCTTACGCGGTTTACCGTTTCGTAAATAGGCAGCCGCATTTTCATTCAGGATATTCGGTCTGCACATATCGCCCACACCGTACATAAGCCATTCTACATTAATATCAGGGTATCTGTTTAAGATATTCTCTAATTTATCAACTCCAATAGTTTTATCGTTTTTTAGCTGGCTTGCAAAAGATCCGTTAGACATTCCCACTTCTCTTTCAAAAGCACTCACTTTCATTCCCCGGAAATCAATATATTGCTTGATTCTTTTAATTGTATTTTCTACCATAGCTTATTTTTTTAGAAATATTCTTATAAATCCTTTCAATTAAGAAATATCTTACGTATATTTGTCTTATTTTTAATACAAATTGAACAATGAGCAAAAATATAAAAACTAAGTTAAGTTACAACCAAGACGTGCTAAATATTCTAAAAAATAAATACGGGTATTCTTACGACTATATACGAAAATCGATTAGAGGAGACCGTGCAGGCGTTATCTGCGACATTCTGAAAAACGAATATCACAGGCTAAATAATGAGGCAAAAAAAGCCATCGAGAGTAAGGCCGGAGATTTATAGAATTTGAACTACAAACCATTTTACCTAAAATAAATTTTTGCTCAGATTAGCCGCGAAAGGCAGACCGTAATGACTGATTTTTCTAATTGCGGCTTTGCTTTTTAACTTTTCCTAATATAATCTTCGTATCTACAATTTATCACATCAAATGCAGTACAACAAAAAACAGGTATAAATACGTGTTGCAGAAACTTTAATTAATAGTATCATTGCGGTCTGAATAATTTTTTTTTAGAATTTAGTTTTCCGAAAGGATAATTTGTGTAAACGTTGTCATTTTTTTGAAAAAAACAAAGTGAGATTCAGTCCCAGCCGATTTGGATCTCGCTTTTTTTTATGCCTTTATGCAGAGTCGGCTTCGAAGGCACTAATATTTTTTGTTTCACGCAGATTTAAAAGGAATTTTAACTGCTTTGGAAGATTTAAAATTCAATTACCCACAAACATTATGGCAGAAATTCTTTGCGAACTTTGCAGTTAAATACCAGCCGCTAAAAAAACTTTATGTCATAAGATACCTTAGCAAAACCTTTGTACCTTTACCTCATAAACGCCACGAAAATTAAAGCCAAAAAATCGATATGAAACGAGAACATTATATCCCGTTCAACAAAGAATTTTTACTCGAACAACAGCTTGCCGCTTTCGCTGAAGATCCGCAGAAGACAGACGATTTTAAAAAATTATTCGATATAATCGAACATTATTATCACTACGAATCGTTTAACCTGAACCGAAACTTAAAGCAAAACTATGCTTTGTATGATCCGGATTTGAGCGAAAAAGAACGTGAGCAGTTTATAGGAAAAAGTAATTTCCCGGTTTTTAAAGAAACACTGCTCAAAGTTTTGGAGCGCGGCAATTATTACCGGATTGAAAAAGAAACTTTAGAGGAGGCTTTTAACGAATCTGACTTAATTGGTCTGGATCTCGTTATCGATTTTAATGCCTTTAAAGATTATGAACTCTATGCACGCGGCACACATAAAGCAAAAGAAAAAATTACAAAATTTTTCTTCTGGAAAAAAGAAGTCGAAATCGAATATTACGATCGTGTCCTGATTTACCTAAACTACAGCGATGCCGATTTCCTGACAGCCAAAAAAGTCAAATTAGGAAAAATGCCAATCGATCCGGGTTCTATCGCTCTGAAAATCTTTAAACGCGTTCCTAAAAATGATATTGAAACGGTTTTCCCAAATGCGATTCCTAGAATGTCCTTAAAAGACAAATTACTGCTTTGGGTTCCGGGTATTTTTGGAGGTATTTCGCTGCTGAGTGCCAAAGTAATTCCGGCTTTAGTTAATATGTACGAAGCTTACCAAACTGGAGAAACGATCAATTTATTAAACAGTAAAACGTCTCTGAATCAGGGCTTAATCGCTTTAGGAATTCTGGGAGCTTATTGTTTCCGTCAGTACAATAACTTCATCAATAGAAAAATCAGATATTCTAAAACGTTGTCCGACAGTTTGTACTTTAAAAATGTGGGGAACAACAGCGGTGCTTTTTACTCGCTTCTAAATTCATCCGAAGAAGAAGCTTTAAAAGAAACTATTCTAGCTTATACGTTTTTACATGTAAGCGAAAAACCGCTGACCGCCGAAGAACTGGATGAACAAATCGAATCCTGGTTCGAAACCAAACTCAAAACTAATCTCGATTTTGATGTTCACGATGCTTTACTAAAATTGCAGAGCATTGGTCTTGGCACAGAAAACAATGGCAGATGGACGGTTATTCCGCTCCACGATGCACTGGTTAAGATTGATTATTTGTGGGATAACGTATTTCAGTACAATCAAAATTAGGTATTGGATTTTATATTGAAAATTAACGCTTAAAAAATGCTTTTTTTAGCGGGACTTTGCAATCTATTTTTAAATTTGTAAGAAGAATACGGGTTTTGTAAATTATATTTTTAGAAAATCTCTTTATTTATTCGTCCTATAACTAATAGTAAACAACTTTAAAAGCCCCAAAAAATGAAACTTACCAATTTTTTAAGCGATCAGGGTTACGACATTATCGAAGGTCCTGTACGAAACCACAAGCCCCTGCAATTATGGATTAAAAAACCATTTGATGAAGCACAGCTGTACTACGCCCATATTGAGCATGCTTTTAAAAGCAGTGTTGTTTTGACTGAAATCGAAAATCCGGCATTAAATGTAAGCACCAATCAAAACGATGTATACGGATTTAATATTGGTATTACCCTTTTGCAGGAAATCCTGAAAACGCTTGGTCTGGGCGCATTTGAGCTTGAAAATAAAATCAAATCCGGGAAAAAAGTAACAATTAGTTACGATAATTCGGTTACCAAAGAATATGCACTCGGGAACATTGAAGATTTTATGTACAACGCTGATTTTGTGCATCCAAATCCGTCTCTATTAAAAAACGCAAACCGAAATCATATTCTTGTTATTACCGGAACCGTATTTGCTAAAAACCTGATCGTTGATATTGAAACAGATTTTACGCTCGATACTAATCTTATCGCAGGTTTAAACGAAGTCGCCAACGGAAAACTGGATTTTTCGATCAGTAATCAGAAAAAATTAAAAATGGTTTCGAGTTCTGAAATTTATTTCCCCATAGCCGTAAAAGCCAGCCGTATAGATTACGACAAAAGCCGTTTTAAAAAATTGATTCTGGTTACAGATTTTAATAATATCTTTTAATTTTTTTTGCCGCTAAGGATCAAGGTTAAATCTTAACTTATCTAAAAGACTTTGTGCCTTAACGCCTTAGCTGCAGATTACATTTATTTTATTAGCTTTACAAAACTAACCTTACAAACCAAAAAAATGAAAACACTAGAACAATGGTTTGCGGAATATTCCGTAAGCCACCAGCATCCAAGAAACAAGGCTATACATTATATCTGCGTTCCGGTCATTTACTTTTCGATCGTGGGTTTATTAATGAGTATTCCGAGCGGGATTATTGCCGAAACTTTAAAACTGAATTCACCGGTAATTGAAAACTGGGCTTGTGTTGTTCTTGTTTTTGTCCTGCTGTTCTACATTCGGTTATCGGTGGTAATGGCGCTTAAAATTGCTGTTTTTTCTTTTTTCTGCCTTATTGCAAATTATTATCTGGCGCAGATATTTCCGTTATGGATATTTTCGCTTGGCTTATTTGCAGTGGCATGGGTCGGACAATTTTATGGTCATGATATCGAAGGCAAAAAACCGTCTTTCTTAAAAGACATTCAGTTTTTACTTATAGGTCCGGCTTGGGTTGTGGAGAATTTATTTTCTAAAAAATAATAGTAATCCAGAATTTAAATATTCTTTATAATTCTAAAATATAAAATTATCTCAGCTTCATTTTCTTTATGTAAATGGAGCTTTTTTATTTATTAGCTTTATCCCATCCTCAAATAGTGAATTACAAAAATTAAATAATGTTTTACGGAAGCCCTCATATAGACACTATAATTAGTTTATTTATTCATATCATCCTCTTTTTCTTAGTTTCAATAGTTTTCTCAATTGTATTAATAACTATTTTTAGAAAATGGAAAGTGATTTCTTTTTCAACAGTTCTAAAGTCAAATTTAGCGCTGTATGGAACTTTAATCTGCGTCTATATCCTCAGTTTCATATTCGGTGTTTATATTTTGATGTTTAGCCAAAAAAATGATTTACCTGAAAAAATTCTTTACATTACATTTTTCATTATTCTATTTCTTATTCAGACATTCTTCTTCTCAAGATATTTTTACAAACATCAAAAAGACAGATTTATACAAGTATACAAGTCACTCACTATACTTATTTATTTTAGTTCATTAGTGTATATCTTAATATGTTATTTTCCAATTGATAATTATGACAAATACTTAACACATTCTAAAACTTACACTTATCTGCCTGTAAATAATAAAAAAACATTACTGGACGGATCAACTCTAAAAATAGATTCTGCAATTTCAACTATTGAATATTTTAGCAATAAAAAAACTGTAGAAAATGATTTAAGTTTTACAATTTACTTTGATTGTAAAGAAAATGAAACGAAAATGCCTCCTTTTAGCTTTAAAGCTTTAGATTCTATTAATGAATTTGGAGGATCAAGTAGTCAGATGAAGTATAAAGAGTTGTTTTTAAAAAAATTAGATGATTCTATAAAAATTATAATTGAGGAATATTCAGAAAAAAGTACATTAAAAAATGATCCTATACTATTTGTAAAAAGAAAGACCTTCATAAAACGTTTTCCTTAAACTGATAGATTTAAAACAGTTACAAAAAATAAGTATTTCCCGCAATGAAACATTACTTATATTAGCTCTGCCAAAACCAAATCTTTATCAGCATTAAAGATATAGCCGAAGATCGTAAGAACTATATAAAGCTGATTATTGAGTTAACCCGAAAACATAAAATGAAAATAAAAAAAACTATTCCAAATCCTGTTTCCAACGAAACTTCTGAATTGTGGAAAGAATTTTTCAAAAGGCTTCTGTATATCGGATTGTGTATCATTATCATATGCCTTTTTGCCAATAACAATGATGCTTTCAGACTCGTTCCTCTGCCCTTTCTTTTCATTGCGCTCTACCAGATTATTGCAATTATTAAGGTTTGCGAATATCTAATCAATGAATATTTCCCGCTAAAAACGCCATCGAATAAAATTGCTAAACCACTGGATAAGTTCTTTCATTATTTTGCGCTGACCATTTTTTTCTCCGGATTATTAGGTTTGATATTTGAGATTAGAAATTTTGACCGTACCATTAACGGAGCCGTATTTTTCCGCAACACCTGTTTTATTGGAATAGGAATTGGAATTGCATTTGCTGTTCTTTTAAAAATACTTTCGCCGAGTGTTTATGACGAAAACAATCGAAGATATACCGTGATTTCTGGTTTCATATTAGGTTTCTTTCTCCTTACTCCCTCCGTTTCCAGCTTTGTAAATCACACTCTTGCTGACGAACAAAGAGTCTGCAAAAATTTCACCATAACCGAAACAAGAATTACTAAAAAAAGATCTAAAGAATATTTCGTTTACCTCGATATGGAAGATCATCGCAATGAACGATTTTCGGTAAATAAAAATAAAACCTTTTACAAAGGAGAACAAATCGAGCTTTGTATCCTGAAAGGCAGACTGGGTTACGATTATGTTGTTGAGTTTAATAAAATGACGAAATAAAATCCTGCTTTATGAAATTACTATACCCAATTCTTTTAATTTTTATACTTACTGCCTGTTCCGAAAAAAAAGCTCCCGAAAAACTGAGCCGTGATTGTCAGCTTGAACTTAGAATTTATGGCAGACCGGGAGAACATGCCTGCGCTGCTTTTTTTAATCTGACAGATAAAACAAAAGATACTTTGTATGTCTCGAACTTCAGGAATATAGACGGCAAAGATTCGACTATAACTAAAAAAATTAAACTAAATCCTGCTGAACAAGATACTCTTTTCAGCTGTTTTCAGAGTGTTAAAGAAAAATTTAATCCCGAAGACAGCCATCCTGCGCTTGACGGCACTAGAGTATGTGTAAGTATTCTCAATTCCGGCAGAGCGGTTTCATACTATTATTTAGGCTTAAGCAGGGCGAATGATGCAGGTTATGCAGTAGATAAAATGATTCGTTTTATAAACAAAAGACTGGATGAAGATAATCAGATGAAGTAAAATTTGCTGACCTAAAATTCTCATTCAAACTTTTATCAACCCAATCAGATTCAAAAACCATGAAAACTATAATTGATAAATCGAAGCTTCTAGTAAAGCTCTTTTTAAGCCTTTACAGTCTTGCAGTTACTGCTCAGGACAAAACAGCCGATGAACTGAAAAATTTATTAGATAATGATCAATTTGACAAAATAATCAGTCAGTACACATCAGATTACAAAGAATATTCGGCAAAATCGCTGTATTACATCGGGCAGGCTTATTATATGAAAGAAGATGATGCAAACTGTCTTAAATTCCTTGATTTATCTATAAATAAAGACGATAAAGATCCTTCGCCAATATATATAAAAGCTTCAACTTTAAATTATATGGGCAAATACGACGAGGCTGTAAAATGGTTCAAAAAAGCCATTAGTTTAAAAGCAGATGATGCCGAATTTTACAGCGGACTCGGAGATTCTTATTATCAAATTAAAGATTACAACGCCGCTCTGGACAGCTACAAAAAAGCTACAGAACAAAATGCATGTCCAAACCGGCCTTATTTAATGATAGGTCAGATTTATTCGGCTCAAAAACAAAATGACAAAGCTCTGGAAGCATTTTATACCGCAAAATCTAAAATCTCAAAAGAATCCCCTTCTTATTTAAGTGCTTTGTTTAATATCGGTCTTTTTGAATCTTTACAGGGAAATTACGAAAAGGCAGAACCGGCATTTACAGAACTCATTCAAATAGACCCTTCTGACTATCATTCTTATGCAAAACTCATTCAGGTATATTACCACAAAAAAGAATATGAAAAAGCAAAACCGTACAAAGACAAACTATACGAAGCGTACGCAAAAGGAGTACTAAAAGATAATGTAAAAGATATGTTTTGTTTCGATCAATTTAAATGGAATGGTTATTCTGTTCAGGTATTTGAGCGTTACGAAAATAAAAACACAGGCAATATTTACAATAAACATATTTTTTATTTTTTTGATGATTCAGATAAGCTGGTATTGCGGGTTCAAACCGAATTTTCGCCCATTTCTGTCGAACTGGGCGGTCCTAAATATTTGCTTTGTGCCACTAAAACAGGTGCACGTTATAATCCGGGAATAGGATTTAATGATGACCTTAATTATGATGATTTAAAAACTCAGGCATTAAAGGTTTTTGATAAGTATAAGTAAAATCTAATATTCCAAACTTCGATAATCTTTGGTAAATTTGTATATAACCCAACTTCAAGATTATGAGAAAGATAATTGTATTGTCGATGATTTCACTAGATGGTGTAATGCAGGCACCGGGCGGACCAAAAGAAGATACTTCAAACGATTTTAAATTTGGCGGCTGGACAGCACCTTTTGGCGATAAAGTGTATAGCAAAGCGGTTGAAAACGAATTAAAACCAGCAGATTATCTCTTAGGAAGAAAAACTTTTGAAATTTGGGAAAACTATTGGCCAAACAATGCTCAATTCTGGCCGGGGATTAACGAAGGCAATAAATATATTCTCTCTAAAACCAGAGAAAAATCAGACTGGAAAAATTCTCATTTTATCTCAAGTCTGGCAGATATAAAGAAACTTAAAAATTCCGAAGGCTTGGATATTCAGGTTTGGGGAAGCAGTGAACTCATTCATTTATTATTAAAAAATGACTTGGTCGACGAACTCCGATTAAAAATTCATCCTGTTCTTCTTGGTAAAGGAAAAAAACTTTTTGATGATAATGCTCATCCATCAGGATTTACATTAACCGAAAGCACCGTTACTACAACTGGAGTCATTCTCGCCAGTTATAAACGAGCCGGAGACGTAAAAACAGGAAATGCCGGAGAAACTATTAAATAAGTTATTAAATTAGAAAACTAAAATGAGGAATTATGTACAAGTAATTCCTTTTACCAAAAAACACAAATGAAAAGATTTATAATTACAGGAATTACAGCAGCAGTCTTAAGCTTATCAGGCTGTACTGGAAATAAAAAAGAGGAAAACTACTTAAAGTCAATCGAAAAAGAAATTAATAAATCTGTTGAAGATTTTAATAATAATCCCGTTTATAAGCTGACTGAAAAAACAATTGATACTACTGACGATAAACATTTAATGGAAATCGTTTTTTTTTACTTATCAAAAGAAATAACAAATTATAACAAAGAGTTTGAAATTGTAAGTTCCTGGAATAAATCAAAGCAGGCCATTTATATAACTGAAATTTGGGAAGCAGAAGTAAACAATGGAGGTCACAACCAATTTTACGCCAACTCAAGCGGACGGTTAAACGAATTTCTGCCTGACGCTTTAAAGTTAATTGGAGCTGTTAAAAATTCTGAACTGGCAAAAAAAGCCAATGAAACTTTCGAAAAAGAAAACGCCAAAATTACGCAGTATCAGGATGGAACGGTAAAAGGGTTCAGCAAATCGTACGAGAACAATCCGTTGAACAAATATGACGATGAATTTTATGACCTCAAGAAAACTGAAAATTTAGAGCAGTTACAAGTAAATTTTATAAGAAAACACAAAGCTGAATTTGGTAATTAAAGCAGAAAAAAAACAGGCAAAACTGCTTTTCTCCTTGTTCTAGTTTATTACAAACAAATTCATTTTTTTTTTTACTTGATTAATTTTTCAAGCCTTTGCATCATTTCCTCTTTTTCTTTGAGCATACGCTCGTACAAAGCAATCTTTTCTTCATGGAGTTTTAAAACCTCTGTTACAGGATTAAATATGGGATGAAGATTAATTGCCGAGGCTCCATCTTTAAAATCTGAAAAAGTATTAGAAATAATATTTATGGCTTGTTCTTCATCAAAATTTTGAAAAGCTTCAACGGGAATTTTCAATACTGCCGAGATTTGTTTCAGCAGATTATCTTCGATTACATCTTTCTGCTCGAGCATCGAAATTTTCTTTTGGTTCCAGTCTTCTCCCAAATCATAAGCCAAAGCTTCCTGCTTTATGTTAAGCATTTCTCTAAAACGTTTTACGTTTCGTCCCTGATGTATTTTCTGTTCCATAATGCATATCTATTTTTTCCGAATCATCAAAGATAAAGTTATTCGGATTAAAAAATTTGATTTCTAAAGATAAAAAATATCCCGAAAAACAGATTTTTAAAGGATATTATAGCCGTTTTTTGAATAGATTATCCTTTTTAAGAATTTGTGTTTTTTTCTTGTAATATCTTCTAAATATAAGTTCTAAATAAACTGTTTAGTTATAGAGTAACTTTTACAACTTTTTATAATCGCCATTTTGGAAAGAGGCTGAAAACTATGATACATTATTGAAGTACTTGACAACTTTACACAAAGCTAAAGTATTAAATCCCATTTGATGATTTATATGCTTATTATTATATATTTGATATGCATTAGGCTGGACGCCATTTATAAAACCAAAGACAATTTAATTAACTAAACCTAACTAAAATATGCACAAACTATTTTTATCATTCATTCTATTATTCCTTCTTCCTAACAAATCTCAAAATAATATAACTGCTGATATTGATGGAAATAAATACAATTTAGTAAAAATTGACAAGTACTTAATCTCTAGTGAAAATTTAAATGTAAGCCGTTTTAATAATGGTGATTTAATACCCGAAGTAAAAACAATGCAAGAATGGCGAAAGTATGGCAAATTAAAAAAACCAGCCTGGTGCTATCACGAAAACAATCAAAAAAACAAGAAAAAAATAGGGAAAATTTATAATGGTTTTGCCGTTAATGACCCCAGAGGTATATGTCCTAAAGGATTTCATATTCCAACACATAAAGAATGGAAGGCAATAATTACTTCTTTAGGCGGTTACGACAATGCTGGTTTACATTTAAAATCTAAAAAATGGGATGGCGATAATAGTTCTGGCTTTAACGCTCTTTCAGGCGGATACAGAAGTACTGTAAATGAAACCGATTTTTACCCATTAGACTATTGTACTTTGTTTTGGAGTCTTCAGGCAACTAAAAACAGTAATGATTTTATTGGTTTAACGACAGAAGATAATTCTGTTATGGGTGAAGTTTCTGCACATACCACAGCGAATGGAATGTATGTTCGATTTATCAAAAATGATTAAAAAAGGTACCTGTTTTGGTGAAAGTGACAAATAGAAATTAAAACAAAATAATGAAATATATCGCAAAACTTTTAACACAGAATTTTTAAAGAAATATATTTTTTAATTGTTTGAAAAAATAAAAAACTACCGTTACAGCTAATACAATGGAAATACTCATAACATTATTATGTATAATTACAGTGTTAGTAATTTTATATTTTGGATTAGCATTTATTTTAATTCAAATCCGCAGACCAAAATTCAATAACAAGGGATATACAAAACTTGAAAAAAAACTTTTGGATATTTTTACATCTATGTTTGATCCTGATTTAGCTGAAAAAATCAAGAAACAAATTGAATACTTCGAAAACAAACGCAAATGGAGGCAGTATTGGGAGAAGAGTATGTCAATAGAATTATATGGAGATAAAAAAATGTCACCTGACTTAAAATATTCGAGACAAGACGAAAGTAAAATTGCAACCATTAAATTTAAAGTAAACGAAGAACAATACAGCATTGTGTTTGATAGTTATGACGGTAGGATTTGGGGATGGAAAATAAGACCTAATCCCAAGCGAATTCAGAAGACAGACAATATTGAAATAATTAGCAAAAAGATTAACAATGATCCAAATGAGAAGGTTGTAATTAGTATTGAAAAAACAAAATTCAAGACAATTCCAAATTTTGACGGCGTGATTGGAGAGATTGTAAAAGTGAAAACAATTAAAACTGCATATAATCCGTTAATTTCACAGCAAATTGAGACATTTAAACGAAAAATTGACTCTGTACTCCCTAATGGTTACATACAAATCATTGAGCAAACTGAGGGCTTAGAGTTTAATGATTTTCGAATTTTAGGAATTTCTGAAATACAAAGAACCGGATTAGATGATGGAGATTATTTTCATTTAGTTGAATTTGATGATGGAATAATTGCTGTAAAAGAAAATGATCAAAATGGTGAACTTTATTTTTGCCATTTTTCTGATGGATTGATTGATGAACTGGGAACAGATTTCGACAAAACATTAAAAGAAAGAACTACCTTAAAGAAAAATTGTGAATAATAGAATTTTAACATTAGAAAAATTAAAAGACAAGGAAAAATTCTCAAACGAAGAATGGGAAAGTCGTGGATTGAATCCGTCAGAAAAAAGTCTATGCATTTCACTTGAAAATTCTTTAAACGATCTATTAACTAATTTAATTTTTGCAAATAATACAAAAAAATCAGATAAAGAAATTGAGGATATATTTGATCTCCATTACAAGGAAATTAAATTTGACGAATTAGATACAGAAGAAAGAGAATTTGTAATGGATTATTTTGACGAGATTGCCGAAATTTTAAAGATCGATAGTCTTAACGAAAAACTAAACTTTTGGGCATACGGAACTGAAACTTATAATCATGAAGAAGCTGTAAGAAAAGCATCAGAAGAAGTATTAGCAGAAGAAAAGAAAAGACATGAAATTCTTTCTATAGAATGTCAAAAATGCAAAACTCAATTGGAAACTTTTATACTGCAACGAGATAATGAAATTCCTAGTTTTGAGTTTGATATAATTAAATGTGTAAAGTGTTCTGAACTTAATATTCTCGATAAAGGCTGCGGAATAAAAAGATATAGATTTCTAAATTATGAACTTATAGAAGAATTGCCCAAAGAAGAATATGATTTATCCAAAGCTTTACTAAGATTAGAACAATTAAAAAACAAAGAATAAAAGCAAGTAGTAACAGTTGCTATAATATTAGCCTGATTTTGAATTAAAAAAAGATGAAACGAAATGAATTTCCGAACCATAAAAAAGCCTGCAAAATATAAACTTTGCAGGCTTTTCAAATTTTATTAGTGACCTTGACGGTACAGAATTCGAACCATTTGATGGAAGATTTGAAAATTTTAGATAGCAGCTTATAAGTCCATGTTACTTTATTCAATTATTTTATTATTCATCCATTTTAAATATTTTAAAACAATTTCAAATCAACGTATTCTTATATAGCTAAACTACCCATTTAAAATTAAAGTTTTTAAATACGAGTCAATAGAGTCTCAATGTGTCTTAGGTATTCCTGTTCAGTAACATTACCGATTTTCACACCTTTGACATTGATTAATGAATCAACTATTTTATGTTTTAAAATCTTTTTCTCTAAATTACTATTATTATTAAAACTTCCAAGATAGAGTAAGATTATAATTTTTTCTGCTGTGGTAAGATTTCCTTTTAAAAAATCAATATAAAATACAGAGTTCTCACTCTGTTCAATATGATTCATTATCAAATCTAAAGTTTTAAAATAACCATCAAAAAAACTACTATTTTCTTTAATTAATTCATTTAAAATGTTTTGGTAAAATCCTCTAATATAACTAACAGGTAAATAATAAAATTTAGAACTTATCAGTTCTTTAAGAGTTCTATTAAGATTGTCTTCATAATCAATGTCATACATGTTAATTCTATATCTTTCATCATAATCAGCTTTCAAATAATCATGTTTGAATTTTTCAAATGTTGGAAATATTGTTCTAGAAACAACATGCTTAAATATTTTTTCATAGTCTTCATCTGAAAAAATATTTGGATCATTTAAAAATATTTTTTTTGAAAAAGATTCCATTCTTTTATCAATTCGCACTTGAATTGTTTTTAAGAAATAACTCAAAATATTATACCCTGAATAATGTTCGTCATTTGTTGCTTTAAAAGAATATAATGTAATTCTTTTATCTAATGAGTCTATTAAACGAAAATAATGCTGATCATCATTTTGTCTCTTAAATTGTACTTGAATATCTTGATTCGCTTTAAATTGCACTTTAAATGCAAGGTACACTAGAACGCTTCCTGTTAAACTTAGAAATGGCGCTAGTATCCCTGCTATATTACTACCGACATTCGATGGATCATCTAAGTATTTTAAATCAATATGATCATTAAATACAATTAATGGCATACCTAAAAAAAATATGCCCAGAATTATTATTAACAATATTTCCCAAATCGTAAATTGGAACTTTCTATTTTTATCAAAAAAATTTGTCATTTGTTTACTGAAAAAGTTCGTTACTTCTAACTCTTGGATTTATCTTTGGGCAAGCCTTTTTAAATTCTTCTATATATATATTCTCTATTTCTTTTCGAATTTTATCGTATTCGATTTCATTTATTTGATACAGAGTTCCATCGTGCATTGGGATCAAAAATTCAACACCTCTAAAAAAGTTATTATAAACTTGTAATAATGCATTCTTGTAGATTAACGATGCAGTAGCTTGGATTTTATGACTTAGAGACCATATAATCTCTTCGTCGTCGTCTTTTGGACACCTAAAGTTGCCATTTAAAGTCCCTATTTTCTTATTTTGAAAAATTTCTAAAGCAATACTTTTTCTATAATTCTCTAACTTTCTAAATTTATGAAAGTAGGACTTAGCCTGTAAGTCTAATGATTTATCTCCATACATATATCTATAAAAAATTATTTTCGCATCATCTCTTTTGCTTTCATCTCCTAAAACACTTTTAGCTAAATCTTTATAAATATCAGAATTATACAATGCAATCATATTTTCATCATCACTTAATGATGCTAAAATTCCTGCTTCAAACTGAGAATAATCAATGTATAACAATTTCATGCCTAAATCGGGAACAATTACATCTCTATTAACTTTTCTTAAGTTTTGTAAAGATGGTTCACGTAAAATGATTCTTGATGTTATAGTACCAAACCCCAAATATCTTGGATAAGTTCTCTGTTCTCCTCCCCATCTCGATATGATGTACAAAAGACTTTCTAAATCCTGTTTATTTCTAAGAAGATCATAGAAATACTCACAAATTAAATCATCATTTCTTCTAGTTTTAAAGGTATAAAGTAAAGATTCGAAAATTGTATAACCTTTTGAGTTTAGATAAGTTTTTTGCTGTTTTTCATTTTCGGGTGCAAAAATATTATATTGTAGTTGCAGAATATTTTTTATTCTATAAATTTCCTTATCTATTTCAACACATTTCTTTTCAGCAATTTCTTTATTAATTCTAACACCTTTTATTTGTCTTTCATGAATTAATTTATTTATTGTTATTTCAACATTTTCAAAACGATTCTTTTCAGAAACATCGTTTTCTATAAGTTTTAAATACAAAACAGCTAAATGTTGCAGAACTAATTTAAAGTTATCGAAATTTAACTCAAATCCAGAATCTATAATTTGATGATGCTTTAAAAAATTTAATACTTTCCAATTTTTATACTCTCGGAATTCTTTGCCCTCCTGTGACATCTGTTTATCAAACGATTCTAAATCTATAATTATTGGTAAATTAACCTTTGGATTTCTTGAATACAATTCCCTAATCAAATCACTAGCTTGAAAAGTTATCAATCTATCGGTACTTCTGAATCTCAAAGAATTATTTGCTTCAAAACTTTCAAAATCTTCTAAGTTTAACGAATACCATTGAGACTCAATGCACATTAAGATATACTTTTTCATATTTAAATTGAATATAATTGTTCCATTAAATTTTCTGATTCTTCGTCATCTTGTTCTTCAAAGCCTTGGACAAATATTAAATCTCTATTTTTATATTTATGTGTAAATTGATGTGCACTAATTAAAGATTTATCAATAATCTTACTATCAATGATATCAACTGGAAATGATCTTAATGCTATTAAAGCAATTCTATTCTGAAAATATCTACGTGTGAATTTTTCTCCAAACTTGCGCAGAATTACTCTTCTATAGTCGGTATCCACAGAACATATATACAATATCATAGATGCAATAACTGCACGATTTGTTTCATCATTTTTTTCAATTTGTTCACAGGCAAATCTTCTTAAATCTCTTGCATCACATTTGTGTTTTGCTAAAAGCAACCAAATTTGATACGTTTGAAAAGAATATGTATTATATCTATCATCTAAAACGATCATTTTGAGAAGACCCAAATAATCATTTATTATTGTTTCTGTTGGAATTAAGTTTAATACTTTACAAATTTGGGTAGTAATCCATGGTTTGTCTTTTAAACTTGATACAGCACTCTTAATTACTCCTTCAAAACTTGTAGTATGAGAATTAATATCTGTTTTAACTAATAATGCAATTGTATTTAAGGAGTAATTTAATTTACTAGCTGATTCCTCGGAATTATTTAAATCTTCATTTAAATTCTCTTTCAGCAATCTTATACTTAAATGGAATGCTTCATTTCGATGAGTATAATTTTCAGACTTCCTAAGTGTAGCTAATTTATTCAGCTCTAAATCAAATGTGTCATCATAAAGATTTCTTAGACATTCATTACTTAATAACGTAGTCTTTTCAACATCTACAAAATTCAGTATTTCTGTTTTTTGGGAATTAACAGATAGATGACATCGTCGTAATTCAAATTCAAATGTCTGGAGAATTCGTCGTGCCTCATATTTATCTTTGCAAAAAATCCTAATATCGTCCATAAATCGATAATACGCTGGAGAAATATTTCTCATGAGTACATCTATTTGATTTAAGTAAAATGATGCTAATAGTGATGATGCATCACTATTTTGAGGTAGACCTAGTTCTTTTTTAGAAAAATTCTTTATCATTCCTTCGAGAAGGGTTGATGCATTTTTTTCATTTTCAGTTTCACAAACTCTCTTTATCTTTTCAACTAAAAGTTTTTTATTGATATTATCATAAAAATTAAGAATGTCTATTTGTATTACAGCTCCATATATATAATTTCCATGCTCGTCCACCTGATTAGCACTTTCTGAACAGATATACTTCATCTTTCTCCATTGCTCAACCCCATTAAGAATAAGTTGATTTTCAGAAAATTTATTATACCTTGCAGAATAAACATTGGGGATCATTGATTTATCAAGTTTGTCCGCAAGAACTCCTACGGTCGCCATATACATAATTCTATCTATAAATGGAGAAATTAAAGCTTGTCTAAGAGTCAGTTTCTTTTTAGGAACAAAAAAATTTTCAGCTTCTTCAGCTTCATATTTATTTACCTCGAAAAAAGTCTTAAACTGCTCAAATAAATAATCTTGATTTAAAAGATCAATATATTGCAATGGATCATGAAACCAATCATCCATCATGTCTATCTTCAGCCTTTTTCTTGCAATTTCCAAGTCTAGACAAACATTATTAATAAATGCTTGATGGATATCAATAATTTTATTGTTAATTTCTCTTTTACTTCTTGATGATTCTGTATCAAGCTCAATTTTATTTAATAGTTTTAATTTCTCATTAACTTCTGAAAAATTAATTAGAGTACAATCTATTGTCTCTCCTTGAAATTTTTCATTTGGATACTTACATATTATTCCAAACAAAATGTTTTTATTTGCATGGAAAACACCACCTCCAGAAATACCAGGTAAATAATTAGGATCATAATTTCCTTGTAGCTTAAAACTCTTCATTTCTGTGTCGTCCCTTTTAAGCTCGAATTTTTTCAATCGATCTTTATTTGCTAGAAATACGCCCCAAGAAAAGAAATCCAGATCTTCATTTTCTAATTTATCAGAAACAAATATTGGAGAAAATGTTATCTCCTCATTCTTGTTGATTATTATTATAGCAAAATCTTTTTCAAAACCGATCAATCGCTTCTTAACATCTGATTTTTTAATATATTCAAGTCGTTTAAGTTGCCCTTCATGACTACTATACAACACTTCAATTTTACCAATATTATCGTGATTCAGAGGCAAATCAGGATCCTCCTGAAAAATATGCTTTGCTGTAATTATATAATTATAATCCAGATAATTTGGCGTAACGTATACTACTCCCGAACCAAAATTATGAACTCCTTTTATTGTCGTCAATATCTTAACTCCACAGTGCTTAAGTTCATCAGATAATAATCCCATAGTCCTTATTATTTGGAGTTAATTTAAAATTATACTTTTCTTTTTCTTTTTCTGTTATCTGAAGATTTATTAAAGCCTCATTGTAATTAAATATAAAATCCAGTTTATCTTTATCTCTCTTAACAAATTTTAATAATTTTAAAAGTGCCCTTTTATTTGGCAGATAATGTCTTTTACTACTAGTGCTGAAAATATAATTATTACATTTTATCTTTTCTAAAATTTTTCTATTTAAGCTTCTATAGCTTCCATGATGCGGAAGTTTAATGTAATCAAAAGACAGTCTATCAGTAAGAGATTCTGCTAACAAATTCAGAACAATTAATTCTAATCTATCAGGTGTTACATCTCCAGTCAGAAGGACTTTTTTATCATCACATTCCACATTAATAACGATACTGCATTTATTAGGCAAAGAGGTATCCTGATTTTCATCATCTATATATTTTTCTAATTCAGACATTGTGGATGTCCAATCGCATTTAGCATCAGAAAGCCTTACACTCTTATGGCTGCTGTACATATTGAGATCTTCAGAAGTTGGAGAGAGGAAATCAATTTTTAAATCATCAAAAACTATCTGAGCAGTTTCTTCAGTACATTGTTCCCACTTGATAGATAGTTCCAAAAACAAATTTTCTAATTCAAAAGATTGTTTATAAGAAAGTAGATTGTCATTTTGAGGTAAAGGTACTAGTCCTAATATTTTTCGAGGAGAATTAAATAAGACTCTTTTAATAAAATCCTTTCCATAATTTCCATTTTTTATAGATTTTACCAATTCTATTATGCCTTTAATGTGATCATCATCATGATGAGTAATAATCAATAAATCTATTGCTTCTTCCTTAGAATAAATTTCATTTACTTCATTTATCAGATAGCTACTATCATTACCACCATCAATCAAAACATTATACTTTTTATGATGAATTAGTATTGAATCACCTGATCCTGCCTTTAAAAATTTTATGTTCATTCAAATTACTTTACTTATCTTAAAAAGACTGTTAAATTATTTCAAATATATAGATATTTATCCCATCTCAAAGAAAAAGCAAACTTTAAAATGTATAACGAATGACATTACGAAGTTAAGAATGAGAGGGTTTTTATTTATTAAAATGGTAAATCATTATCGACATGATTATACCTTTCAATTTTGTCAAATCTTTCCCAAAGATTATTAAGTATGATTTTTCTTTTATTGTCTGAATTAGATTTGAATAATTGAATAATTGAAGATAAATTAGATACACTAAATTGTTTCTTTGGGTAGTAACTAAATTTACCGTTAATAAAAATTTTGGTCAACTTGTTATTATTTTGAATATTATCTTCAAGTATTGAATTGTTATATAATTCCTCAAGCTTTTTTAGTATCTCATCAAGATTTGAATTATACTTAGTTCCGTAGGGCATTTGACTAAATAATTCAATTAAGTTGTTTGCAAAGAACTGATAGTTTTTTCTCTCTTCAAGTGTAAATTCATTTTCTGACAATGTAGACTTAATACTATCTCTGTAAATATCAAAAAATGAAGAATATCTCTCTTCATGAGGTAATATCATTTTGGAAATTAGTGCTGAAAACTTGAAATTAACATTTTCACTATCTAATAATATTTCTTCAAATAGTTTACCCACAAAATAGATTTCAGTTTTATTATCGTAGATGTTTTTTGTAAACTCGTTAGGGGTTGTATATCTCCAATTTAATGAAATGCTTTTAGTTTGCTCTTCAAAATTGATATTCTTACTAAATCCAAAATCAATAATTTTTACTACTCCATCATCAGAAATTAAAATATTTTCTGGTCTTATGTCTCTGTGTAAAATATTATTTTCCTCTAAGTATCGAAATCCTTCTATTGTTTGTAAAAAAATATCTTCAATTTTATCTAGGTTAACACGTAGAAAATCTGTTATAATTTCTCCTTTAATGTATTCCATTAAAATATAGCCAGTATTTCTATCGGGATATAAATAATGATTAAAAACTCGTACTATATTTTTATGATAAATTGTATGCAAAATTTTTATTTCATCTATGAAATATTTGAAAAACAATTTAGTATGTTCTTTATAGAAAGGCTGATACTTTTTACATACAAAAAGCTCATCTATTAATTCATCTTGAAGCAAAACTGTTCTGCCAGTTCCACCTTGTCCTATTTCTTCTAAAAATTTATAATCTTTTTTTCTTATAAATTCAATTGGACTTTCTTTTTTCATGAAGTAGAAATTTATTTTATAAAAAACATAAACTTATGGTTTACTATGCAGTTAAATTGACAAAATGCTCAGTATAACTTTTCTGCTGTAATAAAAAGATTTTTCAACCCTTCTCCAGTATAATATACTTACTATTAGCATCAGAGTTAAATATTCATACCAGTGTAAATCCAAATGATTAGATGTGACTATAGCTAATGATAACATTATGAAAGCAAAAAAGATATTTCTCGAAAATATATATGAGAAATAATATTCTTTTAAATGTGCATCATCTATTTTTATTTGATTTATCTCTTTAAAAATCTGAGTAGTTTTATTTTCTATTTCAGAAGGTGTATCTAAAGAAGGATCAATTTTAATAGAAAATTTTTGTTCTATTTTATTCTCAATAACTTCAAGGTTTGTTAATCCAAGCTTCTTTTTGCAAGAGTTGGTTAAAATATGGAATGAAGGTCTTTTGATGCAAGGATATAAAATGTAATTTTCAAAATAGCTACTTATGGAATCGATCAAATAACCAAGTACATAGCTTACTGAAAGAATCACAAACAATATAATTTCAGAATATTCTTTTAAATCAGATTTTATAATTTGTTTTATATCCTCAAATGTTATTTGATTAATAAATACTAAAGTTACTGATAAAAGAACGATAGTCCCAGGTATTATGTTTTTTAATATATCTTCAAATCTAAACTCCATAATCGTTATTTATTTTTAATTCTGTTAGTAACATATGTAGGATCAAAATCGGGAGGTAAAACTTTAAAAGTTTTATCATTTTTTGTTAACCCATATTTCTTTCTTTGAAATTCTCTTAATTTATCAATCTCAATTGTACCCATTACTGTTACATTATTTTCTCCACCTTTTAATTTTACAATATCCTTTCTATAAGTTTCTGAAGGTTGAGAAATTCTGGTGTCTCCATAGTGACTTGAATTAACCTGTGCTACATAACAATGTAAATCTCTTGAGACTGATTCTACTAAATTTGAAAAATAATTTACATCCTTATTGTATTCAACTGCGATTAATAAATCTATCTTATTTTTTATTAAACTTCTATGTATGATATTTGCAAGTTCAAAGCAATAGAAAACACTAAAATAAATATTTTTCCAGTTAAATATATGATATCTTGTATATAAAGGTTTCGGTATTAAATAGTGATTACCCACAATAATATCCTCTTCTACAGGTGCATAATGATTTTTTAAACGAAATACCAAAGTAGCATCCTTATAACCATCAATATTAATAGGCATAATAGTTACTACAAAATTAAAAGCAATATTATTTACTGTTATATGCTCTAATCCTGAAATTAAAAGCGATTCATTTTTCTCTGAATATCTAACTAAACTTGAAAGAATTTCAATAGGAATAAAAAATTCTGGAAAAATAACTATATCGGAATTATTTTTTCTTGTTGATTTGAGAAAATCCACTAAGTCTTGGTACCTACTTTTAGATACATTAGGTTTATTCCGTAAAGCATCAATTATATTTTGTTCATTGACAAATGTATTAGCAACAGAAATTTTTGGTTTTGCTAGTTTATTAATTAAATTCGAATCAGTTTTTATAGTTATAATTTCTTTTGATGAAGATGGAGAAAATTCAAAGAATTTATTTTTGTAAGGATTTATTTTATCCTCAAATAAGTCTTTTGATTTATGATTGCGATTTGCTAATCTAAATCTTTTAAAAGCTTGATCTAGAAAATGTTTTGACCCTTTTACCTCCCAGTCGGCAATATTAGTTTTAAGATTTCCAACTGATATTTTGGAACTTGTACTTTTTAAATTGGTAAATAATTGTGAAATACTGCATTCCCAAAATTTCACTGGACGTGGAGAATTCTTGATTAAATATTTATCAATCGTATACTTTTCAATTTTAAAATTATAATTAATTAAATTAATTTTTCCTTCATAACTTTCTTTTGTGTAGTTTAACAAGGGAATAGAAACGTAATGATGTCGCATCATATTTGTCTTTCTATATCTAGATACCCATATTGATTTGCTACGCGTAATTTCATTATAGAAATACTCGCTTTCAATTAAATTGCTTTTATATTCAAAATTTTTAAGAATTTTTTTGTCATTATTTATAAAATTTGGATGTAAAGAAAGTACAATCTCATGGGCACTATCTAAATATGCAATTAAGGAATCCTGAATTCTATTGTAGGATACTCTCGTGCCAAAAAATACTTTTTCACTTTTTCCAATTTTGTGAATTTCATTTACGCAATGAAAATAAAAATCCACATATTCTTTAGGTTTATTATTAACCATTAAGAATGTGAAAATTTTTTCCCAAAGCTTAAAAAATTCAATACAATTTTTTCCTTTAAAAATTTTTAGCAACTTGCTTATTTCATCATCATCGACATTCTTTTTATGCTTGATAGCTCCTAAAATTTTATTTGTAAGATATACGGTTAGACCATACCTGTTTTCTTTATAATCTTTTAGTGTCCTAATTTTGCCATCTGAGTCAGTGTAATTTAAATAAAAGGCATTTTTATCAAAATCTCCCAAATTTTCATTATCATCAGGCAAATCTCTGAATTCACTTGATTTATAATTTAACTCCTGTTTTAGTTTGTCAATTACTAAATCAGATTCGTCAGCATGAAAATAATACATCAAAGTTTTGTCAGGTTGACAATATAAAGAATGATATTTGTCGATTTGAATCAGTCTTTTATTATTTTCTGCAGGTACAATTTTAAAGAGTGGACTTAAATTATACAACAAATATTTTTCGACTGTTGTTAAATCTTTTTCTTTAAAACCTAATTCAACATCTAGATCTAAAAATTGCTTTTCATACTTTTCGAACTTAAATTTATAATCTTTGTATCTCGATTTTGTATTAATTTCATCTTTTGGCTCCGCAAAAACGATTAGAATATCATCTACATATCTACCGTAATAAGCCGGTTTGTATTTTTTGCAAATTATATTATCAAGATCATGTAGATAATGGTTAGCAATTATATAAGAGGATAGTAATCCAATTGGTAAGATTGACTTATTATCTAGTTCTTTAGAAAAATCCTTTGGAAGTTTATAGTTTTTTGATAATTTAAGTGAATATAATAAATGAACCTTTCTTAGAATTGTATTAATACTATCATTATCATCTTCTGGAAAGTATAAATCTAGATCAATTCGTGTAGAATGATAATAGTCCTTTATATCGAGATTTATAAATAATGCATTTTTATTACTTTTTAGCAATTCTTGAGCAGTTGATACAGATTCATCTCTCCACTGTTGATATTGACTAAAATAAGGTTTAAATAGTGATGAATTCTGTATTAGTGCGGTTTTATCCTTATTTAGAAGTAACCTATTTCCTTTGCAGACATCCATTAATTGGGATTCAAATATATATCCATTCTTAATTATCCACATTACAGAGAAAAGATGAATTTCAATAGGAACATCTATAAATGCTGTGATTTTTTCTAAGGAATATTTATCATCTGTCTTTTTATTGGAAATAAAATTTTCATTTAATTCATTTTCATTTGGTTTTATTTTTTTTGGAAAAAAAGAAGAATCAATTGAAGCATAAAGATATTTTACAAATTGGCTTTTCTCATTATAATCATTAATTTCTTGTAAAATACGGTTGAATTTTATCTCTAAATTTGATTTTACTGTTTGTTTGTCACTTTTAAAAATATTTATCAATTCATCTTCAGACTCGTTATAGGGATATGATATTCCCCATACAACATAATTATTGTCCTTTTTAGTATCTGTTTCAAATTCAACTAATTTTTGTCTTAATAAAAGTTCTGTATTGTCATAATATATATATGTTCTTAATTTATTATAAGCAAGTTTAATATCTTCAATCGTATACATTTTATTTTTTTAAGTATTATTCATTTTTTTTACCTATTACATCATGAATTATAATAGTGTCTAGCAATTTCTATAAAGCGGTTGCATTTTATCAATTATTAAACCAATTTTTATAGTTTCGATCCTTAGATTAGAATTAGAAATTTCTATAACAAACAAATATTAAGATTTAATTTGAAATATTTTTACGGAAAACCATAAGTCAAAATTTCTAAATTCTGAATTTGTAAAAATATTAATTTACAATTATGAGGACATAAGTGTTTATACCTAATTATCTTCCTTTCTCCAATATATATTGGAATCATTTTATTTTTAATCTAAATTTTTAAAATTCTCCCATTACCGAGTTCGGAGGTAAATGGTGGTAGAAAGGTAGTTGTTTAACAACCTGACATCTGGCAGATTACAGAAACGAGGTAATCTTTAAAATTCTTAAAGAAGTTTTCAAGTTATTAAAGGAGGATAAATTTTAAAAATATTATTACCTAATATTGATCCTATAGTTTTAAATTTGATTGAGTTACAGAAGATTAAAATCAAATAAGGTCAAAGAAATAATTTACGGTAATGTATACAGGTAAAATTTTTAGCGGAAAAGGATCAATAATTGAATATCTTAGATCGAAAGTGCAAAAAATCCATTCAGAATTAGACTTGGTAAGTGAAAATTATCTACTTAATGTAAGTGAGGAACAATATGCAGAGTATATAGTCAGCGAAAATTCTATTGAAGAACCAGTTATACATTTTGATGATGTTTATGCCGATCATTATGAAAAAGAAATTTTGGCATCATTCTTTCCTCCCAATTTTGATGTTTATTACGGGGAGAAATATAAACGGAAAATTATTCAATTTTTTATTCCAGTTACTGGTGATTATGAATTACTTAAATATAAACCTGCTGTAAACAATATGGTCTTTGATGATGAAGGTACAAATTTCGAAGTCGAGAAGGGAAAATTAAAACTTGAAATTATTGATTTTTATGATGACCCACAGCATATAAAAGATATATACGATGAAAATGTTTTACAGTCAAATGAAAAGTTTTCTATACTCAAAAAAAATATTGCTGATTTTAACAATTCTATGAATTCTTACGTTATTAGTGAAATTAGAAAAAGAAAAAATGAATTGTTGGCAAAAAATGATTTTATGTCTTCTTTAGGTGTGCCCTTGAGAAAAAAAGCTGACACACCAGAAACATTTGCTATTCCAAAACCGTTATTAAGAACAAAGATTAAAGTTACTAAGCCTGAGGTTGTAAATTCAAACTTCAAACCAGAACCAACTATAGAAAATGGGACTTATCATCATATCCTAAAATTAATAAATGATGTGGGCAAAAATTTTGAAAGATTGCCAAGTGTTTATAGCAATAAAGGAGAGGAAGATTTAAGAGATCATATAATAATGACTCTAGACCCTAATTTTGAATACGGAAGTGTTACAGGGGAAACTTTTAATAAGACGGGCAAAACTGATATTCAATTAAGATTCGACAGTTCAATTGTATTTATTGCGGAGTGTAAATTTTGGACAGGAGAAAAAGGTTATTTAGAAACTATTGCTCAACTACTTAAGTACTTGACATGGAGAGATACAAAAGCCTCAATTATAATATTTGTCAAGCAAAAAGATTTTACTGCTATTCTTTCTAAAGTAGAGAATGCCACAGAGAAACATAGTAACTATTTATCATTTGTTTCTAAAAGTGACGAAAATTGGTTTAATTATCGATTTCATTTAAACGGAGATAGAAATAGAGAAATAAAACTTGCAGTACAATTATTTCATATTCCATAGATTTTTTACTTTTTGGACTTGATGTAAAAAAAAGAATAGAAAATTAAGGAAATTATTGTTCCATTATGTTTTTTCAAGTTAAATAAAAGTATTCCTAAAAGAAAAAAAGCAAGCAAAGTTATAGGACATCAGAGAGTGAAAATGCGCATAATTTCATGCTTCGTTCCTCACCATAAAACCCTTTGGGACTTATAGCATTTTCACTCTCTGACATCCTGTTTTTTTAAGGCTTTCTTTTTCTCTTTTTTCTTTTAAAAATTTTATTTTGAGGATGATTTAATTCTATTTTTCCATTTCTTTTTGATTTTATTTTGCAGTCATCTCACAATTATTATTCTTTGAAAACAACTTTAAGATTGCTGTCTTTTTGCAATCTGCAAGATGTCCGGTTGTATCACAACCGATATCTTGCTGCCTTTTTTGCTCGGAACTCGCTGGCAGAGATTTTTGAAAATTTATAGAGTAGGAAATCAGTAACGGAAAACAAAATTAGAAGTTTATTTTTTGATTTATTTAATCGGTTTTAGAATGCATTATATTAGCTGGTAGAAACGGATTTAAATGATTGCTTAAACTCATTAAAATGTCAGACAATATTATATCTAAATTAAAAGAAATTCATAAAAAACATCGGGTTCAATCTGGTGACGTATCTACCCAAACTAAGGATGCACAAATGATTACTCGTGAATGGCAGAAGGAAGTTGTAAAGGGGAAAATTATAAAATCAGAAGTAAGGGTTTCTGAAATGAATAATGAAAGGTTTGATTTGGTAGATTACGAGAAATTGATAGCCTATGAATTAAAAGTTTCAGGAAAAAATACTCATCATGAGTTTTATAAGAATGTAATTAAAGTGCTTACTCATAACTGTAACAATGAAATTAAACTGGAAAAATTAGTTTTCTTGTCAGAGAAAAAAGGGATTGACAGTCTGGAAAAAAGAATTGATCACAAATTTAAAGAATTGCTTAAGGATGCTCACAACATTACAATCGAATTAATACCTCTAGAATAACATATAATAATTAGATGCTCATAACTTAAGTGGATTTTTTTGGAATTTTCTTTTAAGTTTTTCCACCGCCGAGTTCCGAGGCAAATGGGTGGCAAGATAGGTGGTTGTTTAACAACCGTTCATCTTGCTGATGTCAGGAACGTGGACATCTTTGGAGATTTTTTAAAAGCAGGCTTCTAATTTAGAGAAAATAATTGAATGTATCATGCGCAAAATATGTGCATGATGGCCGTAGGCTGTTACAACCAATAAATGCTTAAAAAAAGAAAAAGGGAAAAAAGAAAGCAGTCTAAAATTGGACAGGCAGACAGCTGAAGTGCTATAAATCCCGCAGGGCATTTTTTGAGGAACGAAGAAAAATGTTATGCGCACTTCTCTGACTGAGTCCAATACCTTGCTTTGCTTTTTTTCTTTTATGTAGTTTTAGCTAGCAAAAGATATAGGTATGTGTTGGTTATATTTTAAAGAAGTGACCAGCAGGCTCAATTTTGATATTTAGAAAACATTTTTAATTTTACGGTAAACCGTACAGCTTTTCTATATTTTTTATTTAGTATTGTGCCGTTAGGCTACTTTAATGCCCATATTATTATGGAAAAAGTATTCGACAATTTTAAAAATTATAATAATGATATACATAATTCCAACAAAAGGAGGTTTAGGAGTAGAAATTTGGGGGACATCTGAAGATTTAAACAATTTTTATGAAGTTATGAGCAAGTTTTGGAATGATGAAAACAAATTAAACAAAAAAGGATTTAAGAATAGAGATTATTTAATTAGTGGGTTTTCTTATGAAATTCGTAAGGCAAAGGACGGAGATAGATTAAAACAAGACAACAGCCATTTTTCATTTACTCAACAAACTCATTATGGTGCTCAAATATCTTGGGTTCATTTTTTATTTTCACTTGCTTCATTGAAATTTAACATGAGATATAGTGAAACTAATAAACTTGATATTTCACAAATTCTTTTAATTGAATTTTGGCTCGAAAAAGCAATGAAGGACTATGATGAAATTGGAGCTAAGAATTTAATTGGCTTTATAGAAGATGGGCTTTATGGAGGTAATGATTACATATATCAATTTATGAGAAGCATTAATCTTGATTTTTTCCTTTTAGGAGGTGGAAAGCGAGCTTTCAGAAAGCTGCCTGAATTACTAAAAAGAGGTGTGTTTTATACAGAGGAATATAAAAGTTATCTAACGTTTTTAGAAACAGACGCTAAGAAGCTAAACTGTGAAATATCTGAACTTGAAATAAATGATGATGATTTTGACTATGAAAATTTGAAATGGTAAAAATGATTACATATTGCTGTTGTAAATGATCTATGGAGTTAGATCAATTAACTTATTAAACCTTATTTTCAATTAGTCGAAACATTTAGCTCAATCTTTTAATTTTTTAAAATATGAAAAACATTATAATTTTATTAGTCTCTTTGGTTTTTACGAGCTGTCTAAATAAAAATCATTCTTCAGATGGGGAAGTTATTGCTGTTAAACAAAATGATCTGAAAAATGAGAAGATTAGAAATTATAGGATTTTAGAAGAAATGTACAACGATTCTTATTTTCCTCCACAATCTGTTGACAAGGTCAGAGATGTCTTATTGGAATTTTGTTTCAATATTGAGAAAAGAAAGCCTAAGAATCTTGATCAATTATATGAATTGTCTCATACTGCTACTGAGAAAATTAATAACCTGCAAGATGATTTCTATAGAAACGGGAGCGAACTTGAAACAGGGGCTAGAGAATCAATCGCGATGGATTTTGATTTTATTTGCAAATCATATGGTTTCAAGGCAGATGTCGAAGAGCTTATTTCAAATAGAGATTGGTAAAGTTATTATTAACTTGCTTTAGAATTAGCAATAAACTTTTAGCATAGAACAATAAAAAGAGACTGTAAAGTCTCTTTTGTGCGAATTAATATGTCTTTTATAAAAGCTTATTTAGCTTTTAGTAATTTTTCCAAATATTCAACTTTGTCTTGTTCAGCTTTCAATAATCTTTCGTAGAGTTTTTTGTTCTCTTCTACGGATTCCATTAGTTTATCCAATGGATGGAAAGTACAATAATTACCTGAATGACTCCCTGAATTAAATGTACTATCCTTAGTATCATAATAGGTGTTAAAATAATTAATCACGCCTTCGTCAGAAAAGTTTTTAATTGCTTCCACGCTTACTCCTAAGGCTTTTGCCACTTCTTTTAATTTTTCATCATCAATGGTTTCGCTGTTTTCCAAAATAGAAACAGCCTGCTGGTTTGTTCCCATAGCCTGCGCCAATGCTTCCTGCTTCATGTCTTTCAGTTCACGGATACGGCTGATCTTACGCCCCATGTGATTTGGTTTTGTTAGTGTGCTCATAGCTCAAAGGTAATAATTAAGAATAAAAAAGCCAGATTTATGTATGATACATACTTTCTTATGTACGGTACGGAACAATTTGATAGCGTACCATACGGGTAATTGCTTACTTGCCAGTGTGTTTAACAAAAATACAATTTTTCAGACAAGTATTAACTAAAATGAGTAAAATTATGAAAGCAATTCAAAACACCGCATCCGATTTAATTTATCGAGTTATTTCACAAAACATCGATCCGATAGGCATCTACTGTTTTGCACAGAAGAAAAGCAGTTATACTTTTAATGAGCCTTTTCAGAAATCTGTTCAGAAAGAAAAGCATGTCCATCTTTATCTGCTTATTATAGCCGAAGAGTTCGAAGATAACATAGGCAATGACATCACCGATAAAATAAAGAGCAGATCAAGAGGCCAGATAACCGTCACAATTCTGCTTCACAGAGTGAGAAATATTATAAAACTATATGGAGACCAGCAGTATTTTTTCTGGAACGTTTTTAAGAATGCGCAGAGAATTCATATAGACGCATACAGGTCGCCAATAATCTGGGCTAAGAATCCAGAAAAGAGATATGTGAAAAGCACTTCAGCATATGCAGGAGACAGAAGAAATGTTACTGCATCAATCTGGGATCTTATCTATAATAACGACCAGTATTTTTCGTATGAAGTCAGAATGTGCTCCCTTCATCAGATAGTAGAACAGATCTGCCTTTCTCTTATAAGGGTATTTCTGGGATATACACCTAATCATTTTTCTCTTGGCTACTTATTTGAGCTTTGTGAATACTTCACGAGCTTGACTTCTGAACACTTTCCCCGAAACAGCAGGGATGAAAAAAATATGTTCAAGCTTTTGAAAAAGAATCCGAACACGCTTCGATTCAGCAGAAGGAACAGTTTTGATTATCTGTACTATGGGCTGATGGAAGACAGATGCCGTGATTTTATGAAAGAGGCAGAAGTTCTGATTCAAAAAGAACTGGAGAGGCTTGAGGGAATTCATTTGGAAGAAGCTTTATCAGCATAAAAGCCGAAGTTATGGAAACCGATGAAATCAAAAAACTGGAAGACATCAGGAGGTTAAGCGGAAAACTGCTTAATACCCTGAAAAAAGCAGAGGATAAAAGAAGGATGTATAATGCAGAAATCAGGGTTTATGGCTATTGCGAACTCGGTTCTGTTGTTAGAAACCTAATGAAACTGTGCATTATCGCATTAGATCAGGATAGCGCAGAAGTTCCGCCTACAATTCAAAACCGATACATTGATGTTGGGCTTATACTAGGAATTGCTTTGCAGTTACTTCCAGTTGACGAACTTGAATTTTTAAATGAGATTACGGATCTGTTTTCAGAAAATAAAGAAGAAACAGAATAGCCAACATAAAGTTTTAATATTTAGAATTATGGAAACTGACAAAATAAAAACATTGGAAGAATTTAAAGATTTTGCATCTTATCATTTTAGACTGCTCAAACCTGCTCAGGACAAAGACGGGGAATCAGTACGGGAGATAAGATTTTACGGATATTCAGACATGACGAGTCTGGGAGTGAATCTGATCCGCATGTGTTTGAATATCATTTATTCTGATGAAATTGATAACAGAGAAATATACATGGGTTCTGTTCTGGAACTTGCCCTTCAGCTTATTCCAAGCGCAGAAATAGAAGTTCTGGATGAAATTTACAGAATGCTAAATGAAAAGAAAGAAGATAAATGAATATTGGGCTTATCAATGGTTTCAATACCGTTTTCATGAACATATTATGTCCATGACATTGAGAGGAAAGCATTTTATCTTTGTTAGAATCAAAAATTGGATTGAGTGATGATAGGTAAATTTTACTTATGATCCTCAGCGGATTAGGTTTTATATTTGTGTTATCCTACCCAAATTTTGCGCAGGATAAAATGATAAAAGTGTTTTAACTTTATAGCAATGAATGATTGTGGAACAAAAAAGACCGAGGCTCGGTCTTTTTTTAATGAAGAGGAATTGTGAAATGAGAAGTGAAGATGAGAATGAAAGAGGGAAGATGACGGCAGAGCAAGCCATGAAAATGCTGAAAGATGAGAATGTAAATGTAACGCTTGAACAAGCAGGAAGAGTATTAGAATTTTTACGACTGCTTGCCAAAGTAACGGTTTTAAATTATTTAAAGAAGAAGAGGGATGAAAAAGACAGCAGATTTATATGTGAGAGTGAGTACAGACGAGCAGGCGGAAAAAGGCTACTCTCAAAGAAATCAAGAGGAAATGCTAAGAAAGTACTGTGAGATTAATTCTATTGCGGTAAGAGATATTATTTATGAAGATCATTCTGCAAAAACATTTAACAGACCCAGATGGAAACTTTATCTGGCAACAATTAAAAAATACAAAAACAAAACCGATTTGATTCTGTTTACCAAATGGGACAGATTTAGCAGAAATGCAGGTGATGCATACCAGATGATTAACACACTTAGAAAACTGGGTGTCGAGCCTCAGGCAATAGAACAGCCTTTGGATTTGTCTATTCCAGAAAATAAAATGATGCTTGCTTTTTATTTGGCAGCTCCAGAAGTAGAAAATGATAGACGTGCATTAAACACTTTTCATGGTATGAGAAGAGCAAGAAAAGAGGGTCGATACATGGGGCTTGTCCCTTCTGGCTATATAAACAAAATTACTGAAGATGGTAAGAAGTATATAACTTTTGACCAGCCTGAAGCATCTATCTTAAAATGGTGTTTTGAAGAAATTGCAAAAGATGTTTTTAATACGGAACAGATTTTTCTTCAGGCAAAAAGCAAAGGACTTAAGACAAGCAAAAATAATTTCTGGAGACAGATCCGCAATCCTATTTATTGCGGAAAAATATTAATTCCCAAATACAAAGATGAGGAAGCAAAATATGTAATGGGATCACATGAGCCGTTAATTTCTGAAGCGTTGTTTTACCTTGTTCAAGATGTTTTAGATGGACGAAGAAAGAATTTTAGAGCTAAATCTGTAACCTCTGAACCGTTTCCGCTTCGTGGCTTATTTAAATGCCCTTTATGCGATAAAATTTTAACTGCAAGCATATCTAAAGGCAGAAACAGCCATTATTCATATTATCACTACTATAAAGGCTGTAATTACAGAATCAGATCATGTGAGGTTAACCGCATTTTCTATGATCAGCTGAGAAAGTATATTCCAAAACCTGAAACAGAAAAGATCTACATTACAGCTGTCAAAGAATACTTTAATGATTTCAACAAGGAGGCAGTAGCAGAAAAAAACAGAGTCATTTCTCAGCTGAAAGAATTTGAACAGAAGATTTCCTGCATTAGGGATTTACTGGCTTCAAGAAAGATCGATGTGAAAGATTACAGCGAAATGAAAACAAATTATGACGGCAAAATTCATCGACTTGAAGTTAAATTAGCGGATTTATCTCAGGAGAATATCAGCGTTTCGGATTTATTAAAAACAGGAATTAAAAATTTGATGAAACTCAATGAATGCTGTAGTGAAGCGGATTTAACTCATTTCCGAAACATTATCGGTTCAATATATCCCGAAAAATTCACAATTGACGAAAAGCAGTTTCGAACCGCAAGAATAAATGAAGTTGTTCAGATAGTTTATTTAATTAATAAGGAATTAGACCCAAAGAATAACGGGGCAAAGAAGAAAAAATCTTCTTTGCCCCGTCAAGTGACCGCGGAGGGGTTCGAACCCCCAACCCTCAGAGCCGAAATCTGATATTCTATCCAGTTGAACTACGCGGTCAGTTTGATTTATGATTTCAGATTGTAGATTTTAGATTACTCAATAGAATCTAAAACCTACAGTCTAAAATCTAAAATTATTTACGAAAGTAATTTCTTCACGATAGTAGAAATAGTTTTTCCTTCAGCAGTTCCGCCTAATTGAGCAGATGCTAATCCCATCACTTTACCCATTGAAGCAATTCCTGATGCTCCGGTTTCAGCAATGATTTTTGCGATTACAGCTTCTACTTCCGCTTCGCTTAACTGAGCCGGTAAAAACTTCTCGATTACAGCTACCTGAGCCAATTCTGGTTCAGCTAAGTCAGGACGGTTTTGTTCTGTAAAGATTCTTGCGCTTTCTTTACGGGTTTTAACCAGTCTCTGAAGTAATTTAATTTCTTCGTCTTCTTTTAAATCTTCTTTAGATCCCGAAGCTGTTGAAGCTAATAATAGTTCAGATTTAACTGCTCGTAATGCTTCTAATGCCACTGTATCTTTTGCTTTCATGGCCGTTTTGATTTCGTCCATGATTTTTGCTTGTAAACTCATCTTATATTTTATTTAAATAAGCCAAATGCTTATGAATTGTTATTGTATTGAAAGTTTCTTTTAATTCATGCTGAAAGTACTTAAAAAACGTCAGACAGAATAAGATTAACTTTAAAAGTTAATTAAAGAAGTCAAATTTCTAAATTCTGTGCGAAGATAAAAAAAATAACCCGAAAATTAAATGCAATTTTCGGGTCATCTTAAATTATTAAGATTACAGCCTTAATCTACGTTGTCGTGCAAAAATGAATTATTTGAACGCAGCTGTAAATCGTTGTTACTGTCTGTCCCTACAGAAATTCTGGAACTTCCGTTGTTTGACTGCGAATTCGACAAATCGATTCCTAATCTTTTATAAGCCGGTTCTTTTTCCAGCTCGTCGATTCTTGAAACGTTATTGTGAAATTTATAATTAAATTCTTTTAGTTTCTTTCTTCTTTCCTCTGCACGTAAACGCAGTGTTTCTTCAATTGTCAACTCCATTGGAGAAACCTCCGAAGTTGTTGAAAAATCAGGCTGGCTTGCAAAATCAGCTCTTGATTTTAACGTAATATTCAATTCTTCCGGAATGGTATCTTCAACCACTTTTTCAACTGGTTTAGATGCCATTAGGTCGTTTTCGACTTCCATGTATTCTTCCAGAGAATATTTAATAATTCCTTTATCAGAAAGCTCTGTTACCGGAACAAATGAAACCGGATCGTTTACTTTGATATTTTTAGTTTCGTTTGTTAATTCGAAAACAATTTTATTATCCTGCTGTTGTTCTGCAGCCGGTTCTTTTTTAACTTCTGGCTCAGATCTGAAAAGCGGCAGATCAAATGAAAAAGTCTGTTGTTGTTCTTCTCTTTCAAAAGTTCTTTGCTGCTGTACAGGTTTTACTTCCTGCTGGAAAGTTTCGGCTGCCGGAGTCGAAATTTTAAAATCAATATCGGTAATTGGCGAAACGATTTCAAAAGTTACATCAAGATTCTTGATAAACTCAGACATTACCACCAATTCCTCCTGATTGATTGTTGGTGTAGATGCTTGTGTTACCGGAGTTTGAGCTACGGGAGCAACCGTATCTTCCATTAAATCAAATACAATTCTTTCTTCTTGTTTTGCTGCAGGTGTTTCAGCATTTACATCAAAAGAAGTAAGAGTTCTGTTTGTTAAATTATGAACGCTTCTCTGCTCATCTTCTAACGTGTGAATGATTTTTTTAGGCTCCGTATTTACGATTTCGTTTTGTTGTTCAACATCAAAACCAGTAGCAATAATAGTTACGGCAATAGCCTCACCAAGAGTTTCGTCTTCACCAACTCCCATGATAATATTAGCATTGTAACCTGCTTCTGCCTGGATGTGATCGTTGATTTCCCCGATTTCGTCAAGCGTTATTTCGTTAGACCCAGAAACGATAAGCAACAATACGTTTTTGGCTCCTGTTATTTTATTGTCATTTAATAAAGGTGAATCCAGTGCAGATACGATAGCATCTTTTGCTCTGTTTTCTCCTTCTGCCACAGCAGATCCCATAATAGCTGTTCCGCTGTTTGCCAAAACAGTTTTGGCATCACGTAAATCGATATTTTGGGTATAGTGGTGCGTAATTACTTCGGCAATACCTCTTGAGGCTGTTGCCAAAACTTCATCAGCTTTAGAGAATCCTGCTTTGAAACCAAGGTTTCCGTAAACTTCTCTTAATTTATTGTTGTTGATAACAATTAAAGAGTCAACTTGTTTACGCAGTTTTTCGATCCCTAAAAGCGCCTGCTCCTGACGTACTTTCCCTTCAAACTGAAACGGAATTGTCACGATACCCACCGTAAGGATTTCTCTTTCTTTTGCCAATTGAGCAATTACCGGAGCAGCACCTGTACCTGTACCACCACCCATACCAGCAGTAATAAATACCATTTTGGTACCGCGGTCTAACATTTTTTCGATGTCAGCAATACTCTCAATAGCAGACTGTTGTCCTACATCAGGATTTGCTCCTGCTCCCAGACCTTCTGTTAAATTTACTCCTAACTGAATTTTGTTAGGCACCGAACTGTTCTGCAGTGCTTGCGAATCGGTATTACAAACTATAAAATCAACACCTTTAATACCTTGTTTAAACATGTGGTTAATAGCATTGCTTCCACCTCCACCTACACCTATTACTTTGATTACATTTGATTGGTTTTTTGGTAAATCAAATGAAATACTTCCAAATTCTGAGTTGCTCATCATCTTTTTGGTTTTTTGAAATTCTTATTTAGTACATTTTTTACTTCTTGACTTGGGGCAAAAAGTAATTCCTTTTCTCTCTCTATTATTATTCAGCGTTGTCTAAAAAATCTTTGATTTTGTCGACATATCTGTCAAAAAATGATCTTCTAATTTTTGTTTCTGTAGATTCTGCCCCAGCTTTCACTGTTCTTGTTTCTACAGTTTTTTCCTCGACAGCTTCTACTCTTTCAACGTAGTTTTCTTCTACTTCGTATCGCTGTACCGGCGGAGTTACGTTTTTATACACCACTTTTGGCTGTTCGTTAACCAGCTCCATTCTTACAGCACTTTGTGTACTGTTTTCGATACTGTTCATTACTAAACCAACAGCAGTTGCAAATAACGGACTTGAAATTTCTTCGCTTGAATTTCCTGCCAGATGCTCGTTTGGATATCCAATTCTGGTATCCATTCCTGTGATGTACTCAACCAACTGCTTAATATGCTTTAATTGCGCACCGCCTCCTGTAAGAACAATTCCTGCAATTAACTTCTTGCGTGGATCTTCGTGTCCGTAGGCTTTAATTTCTGCAAAAACCTGTTCTACAATTTCCACCACACGAGCGTGGATAATTTTAGAAAGATTTTTTAATGAAATCTCTTTTGGTTCTCTTCCTCTCAGCCCCGGAATAGAAACAATCTCGTTGTCTTTATTTTCTCCCGGCCATGCTGATCCGAATTTTATTTTTAAAAGTTCGGCTTGTTTTTCGATAATCGAACAGCCTTCTTTAATATCATCTGTAATTACATTTCCTCCAAAAGGGATTACGGCTGTATGACGGATAATACCGTCTTTGAAAATAGCCAAATCGGTTGTCCCGCCCCCAATATCGATAAGCGCAACACCGGCCTCTTTTTCTTCCTGGCTCAAAACCGCATCTGCAGAAGCTAATGGCTCTAATGTTAATCCAGATAATTCAATTCCTGAACTCTGAATACATCTGCCTACGTTTCTGATAGATGAAGCCTGTCCCACTACAACGTGAAAACTGGATTCTAGTCTTCCGCCATACATTCCGATTGGTTCTTTAATCTCAGACTGTCCGTCGATTTTAAATTCCTGAGGCAGTACGTGAATAATTTCTTCTCCCGGCAGCATTGCCAGTTTATTTACCTGATCGATTAAAAGCTGAATATCTTTTTCGCCAATTACTTCTTCGGGATTGTTACGGCTGATGTAATCTGTATGCTGAATACTTCTGATGTGTTGTCCGGCAATACCCACAACAACATCTTTTATTTTATATCCTGAATTATTTTCTGCTTCAAGTATCGCCTGTTGAATTGACTGAATAGTCTGCGTAATATTATTTACAACTCCTCTTGCAACTCCCAGACTTTTGGATTTGCCAATACCCAAAATTTCCAGTTTGCCATACTCATTTTTCTTGCCTATCATGGCAACTATCTTTGTCGTTCCAATATCTAGACCTACTGCAATATTATCTTTTTCCATTTTCTATTATTTAGTGCAAACTACTTGTTCCGTAAACCTAAGGTCAATTTTACTGTATTTATATAACGAACTATCCAAAACAGCCTTTTGAAAAAAGGCTTTATAGTTTCTAAATTTTCTGTCAACATTCATTGTACGGCCAAAATCTATGAAGTAATCATAGTTTCGGTTAAACATTTTTAGGCTGCCATTCGGCATAATTTGAATGGCAATGATGTTTTTTCTCAAAAACGCATCGTCGTAAATTGTGCGAAATAAAGCAGCTAAATCTTCGTTATTTTTTTCATTTATTGCCCCTGAAACAAGAGGAACTCGCGCCGTAAAATTGTCTGATAAAGGCATTTTATTTCCTTCATAGTCAATATAAAAAGAGCTGACACCATCATAAACTCTTGCTATGGGTGTCTTCTGTTTTACTACCGCTTTCAGAACCCCGTCAATACTTACAAAAACATCCGACTTCTCGATCATGTCCTGTTCATTGAGGGTTTTCTCTATTTTATTCAAATCTACTTCATCTTTTCTAATACTGGAAGCCTGTTGTTTATTTTCTATTAACAATTTATTAACCGCTTCAGGCTTGATGAAAAGCGTATTTTCACCTACAAAAACGACCATAGATTTTTTCAGTTTTCTGTCTCCGTTTCGATGCTGAGCGAACGAATATAAGAACAAAACAAGGCCTAAAATGAGTACTAATCGAATGTTTGTCCAATTAAATATTTTCATTTAAAATCTTTTTGATTGACGGTACCATTTCTCCAATATCACCAGCTCCTATTGTTACAATTACCGGCGCATCACTGGCTTTGATTTCTGCTGATAATTTTTCTTTTGTAACAATTTTTTTGTTCGAATTTGTCATTTTTCCCAACAGCCATTCTGATGTAATTCCTTCCATAGGAAGTTCTCTTGCAGGGTAAATATCCATTAAAAACACCTCGTCAAACTGCGATAAACTTTCTGCAAATCCATCGGCAAAATCCCTTGTTCTGCTGAATAGATGAGGCTGGAAAACAGCCAAAACTTTACGTCCCGGATACAATTCCCTAACAGCTTGATGTACAGCATTTATTTCTGTTGGATGATGTGCATAATCATCTATATAAACTAATTTTTCTGATTTAATCTGATATGAAAAACGTCTTCTGATTCCGTTAAACGAAGCAAGTGCTTTTGCAACAGCATCTGTTGTTGTTCCGTATGTTTTTGCCATTGCAATTGCCATTAACGCATTCATCAGATTGTGTTTTCCCGGCAGTCCAAAACGAAGGTCTTTCATGATTTCTGACGGCGTCTGCACATCAAAAACATAACTTCCGTCTTCAATTCTAACATTGTATGCTTTGTATACCGCGTATTCATTTATCGCACACTGAACGCCTTCAAGAGGCAATTCTTTGGTAATGAATAACTTGTTTCTATCTTCTACTTTTGAGGCAAATTCAACAAATGAAGCCTGAATTGCATCGCTGGTTCCGTAAATATCCAAATGGTCTGCATCCATAGAAGTTACACACGCAATATTGGGGTGTAAATGCAAAAACGAACGGTCAAATTCATCTGCTTCTACAACGGTTACAGTTTTACCGTTTCCAATTAAGTTTGAGTTGTAGTTTTCTACAATACCGCCTACAAATGCCGTAACATCGGCACCGCTTTCATGTAAAATATGCCCTAAAATACTGGATGTTGTGGTTTTACCGTGTGTTCCGGCTACTGCAAAACTAAAGGTGCCTTTTGTAATGATCCCTAAAACTTCGGCACGTTTTTTAACCTGATAATGTCTTTCGATAAAATAATTCCACTCTGAATGTGTCATAGGTACAGCCGGCGTAAAAATAACCAGTGTGTTTTCTACATAATAGTCAGATGGAATTAAACTGATATTATCTTCAAAATGAATATCAATACCGCTTTCAATCAATTCACTTGTAAGCATGGAAGGCGTTTTATCATAACCGGAAACATTTTTCCCGATATGCTTAAAATAACGAGCCAAAGCACTCATCCCGATGCCTCCGATACCTATAAAATAAACGTTTTGTATTTGATCTAAATTCATTTTAAATTTGTTTTTCAGACTTGTTTACCGTCTTACGTTTTTTTGTAAGAATCTAGCAATTAACTCTTTGCGTTTTCTAAAGTCTTTTCAAGCCTAAATTGCCTAAAATAGCCTTCTTTTTTACTATCTGCGTTGTATAATTTTCGTAAAATATTATATTATAACAACTTCTTAATTTCTTCTACTATAACTTTTGTTGCATCCGGTCTAGCCAGTTTTTTAATGTTTGCACTCAGTTGCTTTTGTTTTCCGTCATCTTTCAGCAGCGCTTCAAAAACAATGCTAAATTCGTCGTCGAGCTGAGATTCTTTCAACAAAATCGCGCCTTTTGCTTCTACAATCGCCTGAGCATTTTTAGTCTGGTGATCCTCAGCTACATTAGGAGACGGAATAAAAATTACCGGTTTTCCCACGATGCATAATTCTGAAACTGATGATGCACCGGCACGTGAAATAATGACATCTGCGGCTGCATACACAAAATCCATTCTTTCGATAAAATCAACCACTTTTACGTTTTCCTGATTGTATTTTTTGTAATCCTCAAAATACAATTTTCCGCACTGCCAGATAATCTGAACGTCCTGCGAAAGGAAATTCTGCAGTTCTTTTTCGATTAGCTGGTTGATCCTTCTCGCTCCTAAACTGCCGCCTAAAACCAACAGTGTTTTTTTATTTGGATCCAAACCGTAAAAAGCAATTGCCTCGTCACGTTTTGTTTCAATATCTATAAGATCCTGACGAACCGGATTTCCAGTTAAAACGATTTTATCTTTTGGAAAAAAACGTTCTAAATTTTCGTATGCCACACAAATAGCATTCGCCTTTTTGCTCAGCAGTTTGTTTGTAATTCCCGGAAAAGAATTCTGCTCCTGAATTACAGTTGGAATTCCTGCCCCGCCTGCCGCCTGCAATAAAGGACCACTGGCAAATCCTCCGGTTCCAATTACTACATTTGGCTTGAATTTTTTAATAATTCGTTTTGACTCCAATAAACTAGATGCCAGTTTTAACGGAAACATCATGTTTTGCAAGGTCAGTTTTCGCTGTAAACCGGCGATCCAAAGACCTTTTATTTCATACCCCGCCTGAGGCACTTTCTGCATTTCCATTTTATCTTTGGCGCCTACAAAAAGAAATTCAGCATCAGGATATTGCATTTTTAATTCATTTGCAATCGCAATTGCAGGATAAATATGTCCTCCTGTTCCGCCTCCGCTTAGTATGAATTTATACTTTGTCATATTCTAATAGTTATCGTTAAACTATTTATCCCTTTATTTATTTAAAACTGCATTCATTGGATTTCTCGAAGCATCTTCGATTGAATACATTGCTTCTTCTTCGTAAATCTCTTCTTTTTCATTACTTGCCAAATCTTCTTCGGCGAGTTCTTTATCTATTAATCTTTGCAGTGCTTCTTTTCTTCTTTCTTTTTCCTGCTGTTCTTCGGCAATTTCTTCTTCTTTCTTGGTTACACTGATAATGATTCCAAGAGAGAAACAAGTCATCCAGATTGAACTACCTCCGGAGCTGATCAGCGGCAATGTCTGCCCTGTTACCGGCAGCAATTCTACGGCAACTGCCATATTAATCATGGCCTGAAATATCATAGGGAAACCGAGACCAACGACGACTAATTTTCCAAATAATGTTGTGGCTTTATGTGAGGCAATTACAAATCGGAAGAGTAATAATAAATACAATACCAATATTGAAACCCCGCCTACTAAACCATATTCTTCTACTACAATGGCATAAATAAAGTCGGAAGATGATTGCGGTAAAAAGTTTTTCTGAACGCTTTTTCCCGGTCCTAATCCGCCTAACTTTCCTGATGCAATTGCAATTTTTGCTTTTTCAATCTGATAATCATCTTCGTCGGGTTTGTCTGTGGTAAAGTTCATAATACGACTTTCCCAGGTTGACACCCTGCTGAAGAATCTTGAATCCGGAAATGCTTTTGCCACCAAAAGGAAAAATGCCAGCATAGCAATTCCTGATCCTATGATAAAGGCAATATATTTTAACGGATATTTTCCAATGAACGTCAGCATCATTACCATTGCAAAAATCAACGCGGTGGTCGAAAAGTTTGCCGGTAAAATTAATGCCAGTGTAATAAAAACCGGAATCCAAAGCTGAATAAACGAAGTTTGAAACGGTTCGTTTTCTTCTTTGGTTTTCGACAAATAACGGGCAACGTAAATAAATAATACGCTTGCCGCTAAGGTTGATGTCTGAAACGTGATTCCGATAAAGGGTACCTGAATCCAACGACTTGCATTTGCTCCTGCTATTACAGTTCCTTTCAGTAAGGTATAAAGCAATAATAACCAAACTACAGGAAGCGCAATTTTTGAAATCGCCCTGAAATAATGGTACGGCACTTTGTGAACCCAGTAAATAATCAGGAAGCCTATACAAACATGAGCTAAATGTTTTACCAGATATCCTAACGTATTTCCTGTTCCATGACCAATATACGCCAGATTACTGCTCGCACTAAAAACAGGCATAAACGAAAACAAAGCCAATAAAGCCACGAATGACCATATTACTCTATCTCCTTTTAGTTTGTTTACCAGCTCTTTCATAATCTTAATTTTAGATTTCTGATTTTAGATTTTAGATTATTTTTAAAATCTTCGATTTTTTTATTTATCGATTCTGTTGTTTACTGTTTTTAAACTGCTTACAAAAATTGCTGTCAATTCATTCGCTTCTTTTATAGCTATTTCCAGTTCTTCTTTGGAAAGCCACATTTTTTCTTTTATAATTTCGATCCAAAACAAGGTTTCATCTGCTTCTTCTAAAACTATATTCATTTTGGCAACAAATTCTTTATCACTTCGAGCTCTGCAAACGGCTCTATAATTCGCCCCTACCGATGTTCCACTTCTTACTATTTGACTTGCAATTGATCTAATTACATTGGTATTAGGCAGTTTTTCAGCTAAATCAATTACCATCAAAGAGAATTTCTTAGTTCTCACCTTCATTTCATTCGTCGTCATACTCAAAAGAACTTATCGTTGAATTCAAAGATTAGAAACAATCTAAAATCTGAACTCTAAAATCTAAAATTATAAATTATGCACTGCTTGTTTAAACTGCTTTCCACGATCTTCGTAGTTTTCGAATAAATCGAAACTTGCGCATGCTGGAGACAATAAAACGGCATCACCTTTTTCTGTTAATCTTTGCGCTGTTTTTACAGCATCATTCATGTTATTTACTTCAACCATAATATCTACTACGGCTCCAAAAGCGTCGATGATTTTACGGTTATCGATTCCTAAACAAATAATGGCTTTTACTTTTTCGCGCACTAATGACATTAATTCGTTGTAATCATTCCCTTTATCAACCCCGCCTACAATCCATACCGTTGGAACATTCATGCTGTCTAAGGCAAAGAAAGTAGCGTTTACATTTGTTGCTTTTGAATCGTTGATGTATTGTACATTCTGAATTTTTAATACTTTTTCTAAACGGTGTTCAACACCTTGGAAATTAGATAAACTTTCGCGGATTGTTGCATTTCTAATTTGCATCAATTTTGCTACAGAGCTTGCTGCCATTGCGTTTTTCATATTATGTTTTCCTTCTAACGCAATGTGTTCTGTGTCCATTGTAAACTCTTCTTGGTTGATCTTAATTTCCATTTTGTTGTTATTTATAGAAGCTCCTTCATCGAATGTTTTGGTCAATGAAAAAGGAATTAATTTTGCTTTTGTTTTATTGTTTTTTAACCACTCTGTACTTGCCTCATCGTCTGCATCATAAATGAGATAATCACTTTCGGTCTGGTTCATCGTTATTCGGAATTTCGAATTGATATAATTTTCATATTTATATTCATATCGGTCCAAATGATCCGGGCTGATGTTCGTTATTATAGCGATATCGGGCCTGTAATTTATAATTCCGTCTAACTGAAAACTGCTTAATTCAAGAACGTATGCGTCGTATTTGTTTTCGGCTACCTGCCAGGCGAAGCTCTTTCCTATATTACCTCCCAATCCTACATTTAATCCTGCGTATTTCAGCAGATGGTGCGTGAGTATTGTGGTGGTGGTTTTACCATTGCTTCCTGTAATCCCTATGGTGAGTGCTTCTGTAAAAGGTATAGCAAACTCGATTTCTGAAATTACTTTTACTCCCGCAGCAATCAGCTTTTTTACTATCGGAGATTTCTCCGGAATTCCAGGGCTTTTCATCACTACATCGGCATTTAGAATCAAATCTTCTGTATGCTGTTCTTCTTCCCAGGCAATTTTATTAATAATAAGAACTTCTTTGTAACTCTCTTTTATTTTTCCAAAATCGGATACAAAAACATCGTATCCCTGTTTCTTACCGAGGATCGCGGTTCCAACGCCGCTTTCGCCTCCGCCTAATATTACTAGCCTCATACTCTATTTAATTAAAAATTGAGAATTAAAAATTAAAAATCAGCTGTGACTTTTAATAAATTCCTATTTTCCTTTTAAGGTTAATATAATTTTCGCCAATATTCTGCAAATCTCATCTGCTTCTTTAAAGATGCTCTCGAATTCATTTACAGAGATATAATCTGTTGTTTTTAACAACTTTAACCAATAAATCGTTTCTCTTGCTTCTTTATATGAAATTTCAAGCTTGAATAAAAACTCTTTATCAGAACGTCCTCCAATTGATTCTTCGATGTTTGCTCCTATCGAAGTTCCAGATCTGAGAACCTGCTTACTCAGAACAAACTCTTTTTTTGTTTCGGTTAGGTACTTGTACAAATTGACAATCCTCACCGCAAAATCAAATGATTTATCCTGAACAATATTTTCTTTCATTTTATAAGAACGTGCAACCTTTTAATTTTTAATTCTCAATTTTTAATTGAGATTATCTTAATTTTAAAGTAACGATTGATAATATGGCTAACATCACGGCTACAATCCAGAATCGGGTTACGATTTTACTTTCGTGATATCCTTTTTTCTGATAATGATGGTGCAGTGGTGACATCAGGAAAATTCTTCGGCCTTCACCAAAACGTTTCTTGGTATATTTAAAATAACTAACCTGTATAATTACCGAAGCACTTTCGGCAAGGAAAATACCGCAGAATAAAACAATCAATATTTCTTTACGAACTGCAATTGCCAAAACTGCGATGATACCTCCAATTGTTAAACTCCCTGTATCACCCATAAACACTGAGGCAGGAAACGAGTTGTACCAGAGAAAACCAATCAAAGACCCCACAAATGCCGAGATAAAAACCGTCATTTCACCTGAATTGGGGATATACATTATATTTAGATAGTTTGAGAAAATAATATTCCCCGAAACAAATGTAAATATCCCGAGTGCAAGTACTGAGACTGCGGAGGTTCCGGCCGCGAGACCGTCGATGCCGTCTGTTAAATTTGCTCCGTTTGAAACTGCGGTGATAATAAAAATTACTACCGGAATAAAGATCAGCCAAGCCCATTTTTCGTATCCGTCTCCCATAAACGAGAGAACTTCCGCATAATCAAATTCATTGTTTTTTACGAAAGGAATCGTCGTTGCTGTCGATTTTTCTTCAACCGGCGCCGGAAGTATAACTGTTGTATTTGCTGCTGCTTTAAAAACATCGGTACGGCCTGTATCTGTTCTTACGGTAACGGCAGGATTGAAATAAAGAACAGCTCCTACGATAATTCCTAATCCAACCTGACCAATAACTTTAAAGATCCCTTTAAGCCCTTGTTTGTCTTTTTTGAATATTTTGATATAATCATCCACAAAACCAATTGTTCCCATCCATAACGTTGTCACAATAAGCAAAACAATATAAATGTTGTGCAGACGGGCAAACAGAAAAACCGGAACTAATGTTGCAAAAATGATAATTAACCCTCCCATAGTTGGTGTACCCGCTTTTTCGTTCTGACCTGCTAAACCAAGTTCACGTACTGTTTCTCCAACCTGCTGGCGGCGAAGGAAGTTAATCACTCTTTTACCATAAATAGTTGACAACAGCAATGAAAGCAAAAATGCCAATGCCGATCTAAAAGTTATATACTGGAAAACTCCTGTTCCCGGTATATCCAGTGTCTTGTCAAAATATTCAAATAAATAGTACAGCATATTTTTCTATTTTTTAAATTCCAATTTTGAAACTCCAAATTCCAATTGTGCGGCGGTATTTGAACTTAAAAATTTATTATTATTTATTTAGTTGATCTAAAATTTCTTTTACCGTTTCCATATCATCAAAATGATGTTTAATACCATTTATTTCCTGATAGGTTTCATGTCCTTTTCCGGCAATCAGAATAATATCATTTGGCTGAGCCAATTGACAAGCCGTTTTTATAGCCTGCTTTCTATCCGTAATTCTTAATATTTTCTTGTAATTATGAGCTTCTACACCTTGTTCCATTTCATCTAAAATCACTTCCGGATCTTCGTTTCTTGGATTATCTGATGTTAAAATTGCTTTATCACTTAAATCTGAAGCAATTTTTGCCATAATTGGTCTCTTTGTTTTGTCTCTGTTTCCACCGCAGCCTACAACTGTAATCAATTGTTCGTTTTTTGTACGGATATCATCAATTGTTTTCAGTACATTTTCTAAAGCGTCCGGTGTATGTGCATAATCTACAATTGCAGTTACTTTTGCATCGGTTACGATGTACTGAAAACGTCCTGAAACGCTTTCTAAATCAGACAATAAACGCAGGGCTTCAAGGCTGTCCATTCCCAGCTCTACGGCAGTTCCGTAAATAGCCAGAACATTGTATGCATTAAAAGTTCCTATTAGTTTTACCCAGACTTCATTATCATTTATCTTTAATAACAATCCTGATAACTGGCTTTCTAAAATAACAGCTTTAAAATCGGCATACGATTTAAGAGCGTAGGTAAACTTTCTTGCCACTGTGTTTTGAAGCATTACGGTTCCGTTTTTATCATCGATATTTGATAATGCGAAAGCTGTTTTTGGCAGCGAATCAAAAAATGATTTTTTAACGTCTCTGTATTCTGCAAAAGTTGCGTGATAATCCAAATGATCGTGAGAAAGATTCGTAAAAATCCCTCCTGCAAAATGCAAGGCTTCGGTACGTTTTTGATGGATTCCGTGTGAACTTACTTCCATAAAACAATGTGTCACACCTGCTTCAATCATTTCATTCAAATATTGATTGATCGTGACTGAGTCTGGTGTAGTATGCGTTGCCGGATATTCTGTTTCATCGACCATTATCTTTACGGTTGATAATAATCCAACTTTAAATCCTGCTTTTTTGAAAAGCTGAAACAATAATGAGGCAATTGTAGTTTTCCCGTTTGTACCGGTTACGCCAACTAATTTTAATTTTGCAGAAGGATCTTCAAAATAATTAGCAGCCATAAATGCCAAAGCTGTATTGGTATCTTTTACCTGAATATAAGTGATTCCTTTTTGAATATTTTCAGGAAGCGTATCACAAATAATTGCAGCTGCCCCTAGTTGTATCGCTTTTTCTATATAATCATGCCCGTCTGAAAGTGAACCGCGAATGGCCACAAAAACATCTTCTGACTGCACTTTGCGTGAATCAAATTCAATTTTTTGAATGCCGATTTCTGTTGAACCTGTTACAGATTCAATGGCAGCTTTATATAATATGTCTTTTAGTATTTTCACGATAATTCTAATACTATAGTTGTGTTTTTAATTATAGTTTCTCCGGCCTGAATAGATTGTTTTTTAACCTTTCCAACTCCAATAATTTTCACTTTTACATTCAGATTTTCAAGTAAGGCAACGGCATCCATTCCCGGCATTCCTTTTAAATTCGGAATCTGATTGGTTTTCTTTCTTGATTCTAAATCGTATTTATCATAACTGGTTTCCTGTTTGGCGATTTTAGAATCAAGCTGTTTTATTTTATTGGTTGATGGTGCATCTGTAAAAATCTTTTGAGCGATTCTTTTAAAAACCGGCCCTGCAACATCTGCTCCGTAATAATTATTCTTAGCTGTATTTGGCTTGTGAACCACTACAATACAGGAATATTTGGGATGATCTGCCGGAAAATATCCTACGAAAGAAGAAGCATAATACATTCCCTCTCTTCCTGCTTTGCTATAATTAACCATAGCTGTTCCGGTTTTTCCTGCCATCGAAAAATCTTTCGAATACAATTTAGAGCCTGTTCCTTTTTTAACTACATTTTCTAAAACTGCTTTTACTTTCTTCAACGTTTCAGGTGAACAAACCTTTGGATTAATTACCTCAACATCAAACTTTTTAATGGTTTTATTCCATTCTTTAATTTCAGATACAAACTGAGGTTTTACCATTACGCCATTATTGGCAACTGAATTGTAAAAAGCCAGTGTCTGCATTGGCGTAACCGAAACATTATACCCAAAAGCCATCCACGGAAGTGTAGTTCCTGACCAATGTTTGTCTCCTGGCTGTGGAATGTACGGTCTTCCTTCTCCTTTAAAATGCAGTCCTAATGTTTTATCTAATCCGTATGATTTAATATGATTTACAAACTTTCTGGGATTGTTTTTGTAATTATTGTAAACTGCCTGAACCATTACCGTATTTGACGAAAGTTCGAATCCGCGTGCTAATGAAACTTTTCCGTAGCCGCCATGATGCGAGTCACGTACAGATCTTCCGTAATATTTAACGACACCGCCCTGACTGTCATAAACGGTACTTGTATCAGCTACTTTATCTTCTAGAATAGCCATTAAATCAACTAGTTTAAAAGTAGATCCTGGTTCATGAGACTCAGCAATTGCATAATTTGTAGTTTCGTAATACGATCCGTCTTCTGCTCTTCCTAAATTCGAAATCGCTTTTACATGCCCTGTTTCGGTTTCCATAACCACCACACAGCCATGATCTGCTTCGTAATCTTCTAATTGTTTCAGTAAAGCGTGATGCGCAATATCCTGAATAAAAACATCTATTGTCGAAATTACATCGTAACCATCAATTGGATCTACCTCGTTTACATCACGAATAGGCTTCCATTGTCCTTTTGCAATTTTTTGTTTTAAAATTTTACCGTCTTTTCCGTTTAGGTAATTTTTAAAAGCCCATTCGATTCCTTTTCCTACCTCTGTTCCTGTTGCAGGATCAATACGGTCATAACCAATGGTTCTTTCGGCAATTTTCCCTATCGGGTGTTTTCTTACTGTTTCCTGTTCTACTATTATACCACCTTTAAAAGCGCCTAATTTGAATAATGGAAATCCTTTGATTTTTACATATTCTGTGTAACTTAAATTTCGGGCAATCAGGTAATAACGATTTTTATTGACTCTTGCTTTTCGTAATTCCTTTTCATAATATCCTGACGGTCTGTCTAAAACTGTTTCAAGAGAATCTGAAAGTTGTTTTACATACTTTTCAAATGTTTCCTGTTTTGGCGCTTTTGCATCAAAACGAATTTCATAATTCGGGATTGAGGTTGCCAGTAAGCTTCCGTCAGCAGAATAAATATTTCCTTTGTTGGCCGGAATTACAAAATTTCTAACAGTACGCTGTTTTGCCAGTTTTCTGTAATAGTCTCCCTGCACCCACTGAATATTGGTTAATTTAACGACAATAGCAATTGCCATCAAAAAGATGAAAACTGCTACGAGGTAAATTCTGTAGGATATATGTTTATCGTCTACTGCCATATTCTTTTAAAGAAACTTTTTTCTTCTTCTTTTTTAACTTCTATTTTTATTGGCGGAACCGTCGATGGGAATATTTGCTTTTCCTGCATTTTATCCGAAATCGTGGATTCCATTTTTAATTTCATCAATTCAGAACGCCTGTCTACAAATTCAGATCTTAGTTCTTTAACTTCATTGTTTAGTTTTGCTATTTCAAAAACCTTTTGTTCGTATCGCTGTGTATTTGCAATCATCAAAATCGCCAGCAGAATTATAAACACAATGAACCTCCAGTTTTTTATGGCATCATCATGAATTAGAAACCTTGCTTTTAATATTGCGAATACTCCACTTTTCATTTTTTCTACCTATATATATTATATCTTTTCGGCAATTCTCAATTTTGCACTTCTTGCTCTGTTGTTTATTTTGATTTCTTCGTCGTCCGGGACAATCAGTTTTCCGATGGTTTTAAACGGTACCGAAAAGTTTCCGTAAAAATCTCTTTCTGGTTCTCCTTCGAACATTCCGTTTTTAATAAATCTTTTTACCAGTCTGTCTTCAAGAGAATGGTATGAGATTACTGAAAATCGTCCGCCCGGTTTTAAAATTTCAAGAGACTGCTCAATGAACTCTTTTAAAACATCCATTTCCTGATTTACCTCAATTCGAATCGCCTGATAAATCTGGGCCAGAATTTTGTTTCGTACTTTTTCCGGCAGGTATTTTTTCAGCACTTCTTTTAATTCATCTGTCGTTCTGATTGGGTAATCTCTTCTGGCTTCTACAATTGTTCTGGCCAGAACCGGTGCGTTTTTCAACTCCCCATAATCAAAAAAAACACGACGTAAATCCTGTTCTTCATATTCGTTAACCACCCGATAAGCATTTAAATCATTCTTCTGACTCATCCGCATATCCAGTTCGGCATCGAATCTGGTAGAGAAACCTCTTTCCGGAACATCAAACTGATGTGATGATACTCCTAAATCGGCCAGAATCCCATCCACCGCTTTAACACCATGAAAACGCAGAAATCTTTTTATAAATCTGAAGTTTTCATTAATTAAGGTAAACCTTTCGTCCGGCAGTGCATTTGCCAGTGCGTCTTCGTCCTGATCAAAAGCAAACAGCCTTCCGTTTGGGCCTAATCGTCTTAAAATCTCTTTTGAGTGCCCTCCTCCGCCAAACGTAACATCTACGTAGATGCCGTCCGGCTTAATATCTAAACCATCAACAGTCGGATGAAGCAAAACCGGATTATGATATTCCATTGTCGTCGTCATTAATATTTCCCATTACTTCCTCGGCTAAATCAGCAAAATCCATATCTTCGCCGCTTATTGATTTTTCGTATAAATCTTTATCCCAAATTTCCACAATATTAACCGCAGATGAAAAAACAACATCTTTAGAAATACCCGAAAACGTAACTAAATCTTTTGGCACCAATAATCTACCTAATGCATCAATCTCTACCACTTTTACGCCGGCAGTAAATCTGCGGATGAAATCATTGTTCTTTTTTACAAAACGATTCAGCTTATTAATTTTCGCCATCATTAAATTCCATTCTTCCATTGGATACAACTCCAGACATTGCTGAAAAACAGAACGTTTCAGGACAAAACCATCCTGAAGCGAGGAAGACAACTGCTTTTTTAGGGGTGCCGGTATCATTAACCTCCCCTTTGCATCTACCTTACACTCATATGTTCCAACAATCGTATTCAAGAAAAAAAACTACTTAACATGTTACACAGCAAAAATATAAAAAATTTTACCACATATTACCACTTAATACCACTTTGTTGATAAGTTTAACCACTTTACTACCACTTCGCGTAAAGATTAATTAATCAATACTTTAGACATTAATTAATCAAAAGATAATTTCTTTTAACAATTACAAAAATTAAACAGTCATTCTCTTAAAAAATTAAGTATATCGCAGCCTATTTAACATTTACATAATCTAACAAAACCCACTCAAAAAGTTGATTTTTAATTATTTAGAAATTCTACTAAAATTATGTAGTTAAAAAATGGCGTCAAAAATCCATTTTTATTTATTAAACCCTATATTTGTCGAAATTGAAATTGGCACAAAACCAGATGGACAAAAACTACAAAAAAGAAGGCAAATACAGCTATTATGAAGCTGGAGAAGGAACCCCTATTGTTATTTTACATGGATTAATGGGAGGCCTTAGCAACTTTGATGGTGTAGCACAATATTTCCCAACGAAAGGATACAAAGTTGTTATTCCTGATTTGCCAATATACACGCAGAGTATCTTAAAAACGAACGTAAAAAGTTTTGCTAAATATGTAAAAGACTTTATCACCTTTAAAGGCTTTGACAAAGTTATTTTACTAGGAAATTCATTAGGAGGACATATCGCACTATATCACACGAAGCTATATCCTGAAAAAGTTGCAGGACTCGTAATCACAGGAAGTTCAGGTCTTTACGAAAGCGCAATGGGAGACAGCTACCCAAGAAGAGGCGATTACGAATACATTAAAAAGAAAGCCGAAGATGTATTTTATGACTCAAAAATTGCAACTCCGGAACTGATTGATGAAGTATACGCAACAGCAAATGACCGCATCAAATTAATCAAAACTTTAACAATTGCCAAGAGTGCAATACGCCATAATATGGCCAAAGATTTACCAAAAATGACAGTTGAAACCTGTATCATTTGGGGTAAAAATGACTCGGTAACACCGCCAAATGTTGCTGAAGAATTCCATACTTTACTGCCTAATTCGACTTTGTACTGGATTGACAAATGCGGACATGCAGCTATGATGGAGCACCCTGACGAATTCAACGAAATTCTCGAAAAGTGGCTTACCGAAAAGAATTTATAGCATCTAACTTCGCTTTTTTAGAAGTTAAAAAATAAAAAACATGAAAATTAACAGCGCCGAATTTATTGTCAGTAATTCTGATGCTTCAAAATGTCCGAAGGATTTTTTGCCGGAATACGCATTTATCGGCCGGTCAAATGTTGGTAAATCATCGTTGATTAACATGCTTACCAACCATAAAAATTTAGCAAAAACATCAGGAAAGCCGGGAAAAACTCAATTAATAAATCACTTTAAAATCAACAACAACTGGTTTTTGGTCGATTTACCTGGTTATGGATATGCTAAGGTTTCTAAAAAAACAAAGTCGGTTTTCCAGCAGTTCATTACAGACTATTTTGAAAACAGAGAGCAGTTAGTATGTGCTTTTGTTTTGATTGACATTCGTCACGAAGCTCAAAAAATAGACATTGAATTTATGTCATATATGGGCGAAAGTGAAATTCCGTTTTGTATTATTTTTACCAAAGCAGATAAAATAAGTAAAGGAAAAATTGATTCCCATATAGCAGCGTACCGCAAACAGATGTACGCGAATAACTGGGCAGAGATGCCTCATTACTTTGTAACTTCTTCAACAGAATCAATTGGAAGAGATGAAGTCTTATCTTATATAGATGAAGTAAACCAGGAAATGTTTAAAAACAACTCATAGTTTTAAAAATTAAATTCCAAATTCGGAATCAATACTATTGAAATCCCAAAATCCAATTGCAAAGCTTGGATTTTGGGATTTTTTTATTGAATATTAACTCCGCTTTATTGGAATTTGAAATTTCACCATTGATTATTACCCTTACTTTTGGAATTTAATTTGATTATATTTGAATTAACTAACCCTAAGATCTATGAAAACCAGACTGCTTTGTTCTATTTTTCTTCTTTCTCTTTTTTTATCGTGCAGTTCACCATCGTACATTTTCTTAACTCCAAAACAAACCGGCGTTGACTTTACTTCCGGAAAATGGTTATTAAACGAACTGGACGCGCCAAAAGATTCCAAAGACGAATTAACCGAGACGTCTTTAAAATTCTTTAGAAAAAACTTAGTAGATCGTGTATCCTATATTCATGATGTAAACGGATTGCTTGTTCCCAGAAAAATTCCGCTAAATCCAAATGCAACCCGATTAAAAGAACTGAAGGAAGGAACGGGATTTGATTTCTTCATTAATATTTCTACAAAAAAGAACAGAAGCGACTTTTCTGCTATTGAATTATATCAAAGTGATCGTGAAACAGGAAAAAATGAAGCTTCGGTAATTGTAGAAATTTACGACTTAAACCTGCAGCAAATTATTTACTCGCAAAACGTGGTAGGTGTAACCAGAAAACAATCTACAGAATCGGTTTGGGAAACACAAAAATCAGATAAACTTATAGATAATGTGGCGCTTTACAAAAATACGTACGCGCTGATGAAGGGAGCTCTAAAAAAGGCATTTAAAGACATTGAGAAAAAGTCTGTCAAGTAGAATAAATTCCACCAATACTGGATCGTACTTTTAACCGCAATGTATGCAAAGGCTTTAAGCAAAGTACAAAAGAGATTTTACAAGCAAAAATTGAGATCGCAGATTTTTTTTATTTTTCTCTTTTTTTTACGAAATAACAAAATGTATATAATCAACACATGAGTCAGTAAAATTAGTACAATACGCAGAAAAAATTACACAAAAAATTCCAAACCCCAACAGAATTGGAATTTGGAATTTTAATATCGAAATTTTGATTTATTATTTCGTAAGCTCCAGTTTCTCTGCAAAGTAATCGCAGAAATCTTTCATAGTATCTGACATTTTTTCGTCGTCTGTGGCACGTTTAAAAGTATCTGCCATTGCAACCAAAGTCTGGTGGAAGAAAATTTTCATTTCATCAACCGGCATATCTTTTGTCCAAAGATCAATACGCATAGTTTCCTGCGCCTTACTGTCCCAGATAGACAACATAATGGCTTTTGCTTCTTCTGCAACTACACCGCCATCCTGTGCACTCCATGTTAATTTTTCCGGAACACGGTTTTCGTCTAATTCGACGTTAAATTTAATTTCTGATTTTATTGTATTTGACATTATTTCTTAGGTTTATATTTTGACTTTTCGAAAATTTCTTTTGCATTAATTTTTAATAATTCTGACAGCGATACGTTGTTGTTCTTCATATACGAGCGAACAATCTGCCAGCCTATCCAGGCCCCGACTCTTCCCGGAGATTCATTATCTATTTCTAAATAAAATTTAGAAAACGGTGCCGGTGCTATAAAACGGGATGTTAATTTAGGATCTAAACTATAGAGCATTTCATTTTCAAGAAAATAGCGCCACATATAGTTTTCATTTTCTTCACACCATTTTATCTGTTCCGGAGTGTATCCCATTTTATCGGCATCTGTGTATTCAGGCAGCAGTAAATCTTTTGCATACAATTGTTTCCCTTCAAAAATCATTTGCGAAATCAGGTTTTTATCTGCGTAGGCTGGAATATTTCTGTATGTAAAACTCGAAACAACATCCGGCATGATCTGCTTTTCTTCAAAATTCTGTTTCAGGTAATTTGGAAACTCATAAAATTTATGATCTTTACCTAAATACAATTCTAAAGCAACTACAACAAGACTGTCTGCGTAAATCGCTTTAGAATTATAGTCCATCTCTCCTATTATAGTAATAACCTTTGGCGTTTTGGTTTTTGGGAAATAGTATTTCACGTGCTGGAAAAGCGAATTAAATTCTTCACGAACCGGCTCAAAATTGCTGTATTTCTTCTGAACCTCATCATACACCTCTTTCCAGATTGGTTCTTTCATTTTTTGAAGCCATACATTATCATCATTCCCCGGAAAGAAATATGGGTATTGTTTTTTTATTTTAGAAAGATCTTCGGGTTTAGATTCAAAAAACACTTTATCAAAGCGCTCTACTTTAATATCAACCGGAATTTCCTCAACTGCTTTTTCAACCTTTGTTTTTTGATCACAAGACAAAAAAAACAAGCATAGAACCACTGCAAAGCGATATAATTTCATTTTATTTTAATTAGATTTGTGTTGCTGGATTTTAAGTTATGATATACTTAAAAATAATTCTGCAAATATAACCCCTGCATCTTAAAACTTGAACTATTATGGCTAAAAAAAGCACAATTCAGACAGAAAAAGTAAATACCTATATTGTTGAATGGTTAAAAAATTATGCTGTTAACGCAAAATCGAACGGTTTTGTGATTGGAATTTCCGGCGGAGTAGACTCTGCAGTAACTTCTACGCTGTGCGCCCAGACCGGACTGCAGGTTTTATGCGTCGAAATTCCAATTCATCAAGCTGAAAGTCAGGTCTCTAGAGGAAGAGAACATATTAATCAGTTAAAAAGTCGTTTCCCAAATGTTTCAAGTGTTGAAACTGACTTAACTTCGACTTTTGAAGCTTTTAAGAGTATTGTACCCATATCAAAAGATTCAACAAAAGTTAATTTATCGTTTGCTAACACAAGAGCACGTTTACGCATGACTTCTTTATATTATTTAGCAGGAATAAACGGGCTATTAGTAGCAGGGACAGGCAATAAGGTCGAAGATTTTGGTGTAGGATTTTATACAAAATACGGGGATGGAGGTGTAGATTTGAGTCCGATTGCCGATTTAATGAAATCTGATGTTTACGCCTTAGGAGAATTTTTAGACATTCCGAAATCAATTTTAACTGCCGCTCCTACTGACGGACTTTTTGGAGATAACCGTACAGATGAGGATCAATTAGGCGCCAGTTACGACGAATTAGAATGGGCTATGCTGGCCTCAGAGTCAGGAAATACGGCAGATGACTTCGATGGGAGAGAAAAATCTGTCTTTGAAATTTATAAAAGATTAAACACCAGCAACAAGCATAAAATGGATCCAATTCCGGTTTGTATCATCCCAAAAACGTTAAAATAAATATTTTAACATTTGTCTGCAATTAATTACAGAATTTATTTATTAATTTTACAGCTCCAAAAACATGATAACAATTCTAAAAAGGTAAAATTATGATTAAAGTATGTCTTGCAGACAATCATCCTGTGACTCACTTTGGCGTTAAGTCTTATTTCAAAGACCACGATCAAATTTCAATTGTTGCTAACGTAGGCAATTTTTCAATGGTTAGAGATATCCTTCAAACAAAGGAGATCGACATCCTAATTTTAGATCTGGAATTAGAAGGTCTTTCAAGTATCTTTGAGGTTAAATCAATCTTGAAAAATTTCCCAAAAACAAAAATTGTAATTTTCAGTGATCTTGCTGAGCAAATGTACGCTCCAAATGCTATTAAAGCAGGAGTATCCGGGTATGTACACAAAACAGAAAAACTTGAAACTTTAGGTCTTTCTATTATTAAAGTACACGAAGGAAAAATTATCATCAACGAAACTGTACGTAAAAACATGGCGCTTATCGCTAAACAAAGCAAAAGCGAGCGTTTGTACAGAAAATTATCTAACCGTGAAATCGAGGTTTTACGTTATTTAAGTGATGGTAAGAAAAACAATGAAATTTCTAAGATCTTAAGTCTGAACGAAAAAACGATCAGTACTTACAAACTAAGGTTATTAACGAAATTAAATGTTACTAACTTAGTTGACTTAGTAAATAAAGCTAAGACTTTAGAAATTATTTAATTTGATGGTATCCTGATTTGTTCAACAGATCATCAACCATAAAAAAAGCTCTATATTGTAATCAGTATAGAGCTTTTTGATTTATTAGTGATAAGGAACTACTACCCTGCCCAGCTTTTTCGAGAAGTTATTCAGCAGTTTCGAATAATCTACAACCATAGACAGGACTTCTGAATTGTCGTCCTGCGGATCAGTCATCAAAGAATTTTTTAATTCGTGAATGATTTTAGAAACCAAAAACCATCTCATAGAAAATATCGTATCTGAAACATTTTGTTCGATTGTTACATTTTTATGTTTTGGAAAAATATTCTGCCCTTCCCAGTTATGAATGGTCAATCTTTCGTCTTCCATTAAAATATTGGTAACTTCCTGAGCAAATTCAGGTTCTAAATGCATTAAATATTTATCTAAACTAAATGTCTCATTCTGATTATAAAAATCAATAATATTATTATAAATGTTTTGAAATAAAGCATTAGACAATTCTACCTCATCTTCCTGAAGGCTTAAATATACTTTTTCGAATACTTTATATTCTCTTTTTTCTGACACTTCTTTTACATTTCCTTCTTCATCTGCTTTCAGGAAAACATCTTCAAAATTTTCAACTACACTGCCGTACAATAACAATATCTCAATAACTTTTCTTTCAAAGCCATATAAAATATCTACTTTTTGATTTTGTTCTTGCGGATAATATCCCGGATCTCCCGGATAATCATCCGGAGGTCCTGTTCTTGGGTCTTCCGGATCTCCGCCTGAAAACGTTCCTGCTTGCGGAGGCTGGTTCCTAACTACTTCAAAAGGTCTTTGTTCCTGTTTCTGCTTTTTATTCGCGTCAGCTATATCTTTCTGAATCAGCTGTGCTAAAGTACTCACCAAAACCTGCTCGGAAATATCCATAATACGGGCACATTCCTGAATATATACTTCACGCTGAATACGATCCGGTATTTTAGAAATACTCGTAACCATATCGCGAATCAGATCGGCTTTTTTGATTGGATCGTTTTTGGCTTCGTTCATCAAAATCGAAGCTTTAAACTGTATGAAATCTTTACTGTTGTTTTCTAAATACGCAACCAGATCATCATGCGAATTTTTTCGGGCGAAACTGTCCGGATCTTCTCCATCAGGAAAATTACAGACTCTTACATTCATGCCTTCTTCAAGAATCAAATCGATTCCGCGGATAGAAGCACGAAGTCCGGCCGCATCTCCATCAAAAAGAACGGTAATATTTCGTGTCAGACGGTTTATCAAACGAATCTGGTCCGGCGTTAAGGCAGTTCCGGATGAAGCTACAACATTCTCGATTCCGGCCTGATGAAACTGAATAACATCTGTATATCCTTCGACCAAATAACAGTTGTTTTGCTTGGCAATCGACTGTTTGGCATGATAGATTCCGTAAAGCACTTTACTTTTATGGTAAATATCACTTTCGGGAGAGTTTAAATATTTTGCCGCTTTTTTATCATTAGTTAAAATACGTCCTCCAAAGCCTAAAACCCTTCCGGACATACTTTGAATAGGAAACATGACACGACCTTTAAAACGGTCAAAAGGACGGTCCTCTCTGGCAATAGTTAAACCTGTACTTTCTAAAAATTCTAATTTATATCCTTTTCCCAGTGCTTCTTTGGTCAGGGCATCCCAGGTTTCGGGAGAATATCCTAAATTAAATTTTTTAATGGTTTCGAGAGTAAATCCTCTTTCTTTAAAATATGACAAACCAATTGCTTTTCCTTCTTCTGAATTTATAAGCACATCCTGAAAGTATTTTGCAGCAAACTCCGATACGAGATACATACTTTCCCGAACATCTGTCATTGCTTTTTCGGCATCTGTCTGCTCGGTTTCTTCGATTTCGATATTGTATTTTTTAGCCAGATAACGAATGGCTTCTGGATAGGTAAAATGAGAATGCTCCATTAAAAAGGCAACCGAGTTCCCTCCTTTTCCGGAGCTGAAATCTTTCCAGATTCCTTTGGCAGGCGAAACCATAAACGACGGCGAACGTTCATCTGAAAACGGACTCAGTCCTTTAAAGTTACTTCCGGCACGTTTTAAATTGACAAAATCACCAATAACCTCCTCGACACGAGCAGTTTCAAAAACAGCGTCTATTGTAGTTTGTGAAATCAAAACGTAAATTGTTTTTTTTAAAAATTAGAGCCTGTAAAAGTACACAAATCAAATCTTAATTTACAAAAAAAAGTACTCCTTTCGAAGCACTTTTTCTACTAACTAAACTTAAACTTTATTCTCAATTTATATCAAGACGTAATCCTAATGAAACATTGTTTTCTTTGATTAAATTATCCTGAAACAATGGATTCAAATCGTATTTAAAATACAAACTCAACTCTCTGTAACCTATATAGGAACTCAAACCGTATATAAAGTTATTTACATTGTAATCGCCTTTTATGGTGGTTTTGTATTTCAAATCTTCTTCTTCAAATTTTAAAATCTGTTTCGATTTTAAGTTGATTCCGGCATAACCTCCCACTCCAAAACGAAAACTTTTATGGGTTTTGAAATATCTTTTTCCGTTGTTTTCCTGCGGTTTTGTAAAATCAAATTCTAAATGCACAGGAAGCACCAGATATACATTTCTAAAGCGGGATTCGTTTAAATGAATGGGATTTACTTCCAGATTGGTCTGATCGCCGTTTACAACAAAACTTCTGTTTTCTGTGGGACGGATATTGTTGTACATTAACGAAAGTCCGTACTTGGCATGAAGCAGATTGTCGTTTTTCATTAATCTTGAATTATAGGTAAAACCCCATTCGTAGAAATGCGAACCTATAAAACTATAGTTGGAATCCTGCAGTTTTCCGTCAGCCATCATATTGTTTAGCCCCATGGCAAAAACAAACTGCGAAGTGGTCCTTTTCTCGCCGTGTATAGAATCTTTATCGCGTCTTTTATGATTAAAACGAATCATATAAACACGAGAGGAATCTTCCTTAATTTTACCGTCAACTTTTTGCTGTACAAGATCATTAAGTTCGTTTTGTGCCAAAGTCACTTTTTCTTCTATAATTACCGCCCTGGCCTCTGCAAGCTCTTTTTTGCGTTTGTCTGCCTGTTCCTGAGTAATTTTCCCTTCAGACAACTGAACGTTTATAACTTCTATTTCTTCTTTTAAAGCTGCTTTTTCTTCTTTGGTTATTTTTTCGATTTTATTGGCTATTCCTTTCGCCCTTGATTCGAAAGTTTCCTGTCCTAAAACCTTACTGACAAATAAGAAAACGAGGATTACGAGATAAATGGTAAAGTTTTTCATGATTGATTTTTTAATTGATTGTTGATTGATGATGATTTTTAAAATTTGCGAATTGTTATTTCTTTTCTTCCTGATTTCTGTTGGACAAAGCCACTTTAACCTCCTGAAGATTTTTGTTCACTTTTGTAATGACTTTTTCTCTAAAAGAAAGTTCCAATTCGCCATCGACCTGATTTAGTAAATCGGCTGCATTTATTCTTACTCTGGCTTTTTTGGTCTTCATTGAATTTTCGGCGATAACTTTATTCTCGGCAGTTTCTAATAATTGATCGGTGTTTTCTTTTTTTGGATTTTCGGTAATTACCGGCTGATTGGTTGTTGATTGATTTTCGGGATTGTTTTTGATGATGACTGAAGACTCCGCTATTGAATTGGATTTATTTTGAATGGTTTTATTTGAGATCTGGTTCTGATTTTCTTTTTTATTTGAAGTTTCTTTTGAAGAATTTTCTGAAACCGCGATTTGAGTTTTTACTGAATCAGCAATATTTCTAATTGTTTTTTCAACAGAATCTTTTCTGATTTCTTTTTCTGTCACAACATTTTCAGGTGATTCGATTGTATTTTCTTTTTGATTAAAAAAGAAAGTTCCTGCCAACAGAAAACCTATGAAACTTGCTGCGATATACAGCCATTTTCTGTTTTTCTTTGGTTTCTTTTCTTCGGCAACACTCAGCATAGCATCCAATCGATCCCAGGCTCTGCTGCTGGGCTCAATTTCTCGCTGATTTAGTTTTTCACGGAAATCCTTTTCAAAATTATTCGGTTCCATTCTCTTGTTTTTTTAAAATAGTAATTTGTGTTTGCAGCATCTTTCTGGCGTGCGATAACTGCGATTTCGATGTTCCTTCATTAATTCCTAACATCCTGGCAATTTCATTATGTTTGTATCCTTCTATTGCATATAAATTGAAAACCATTTTGTATCCGTCAGGCAAGGCATCAATTAAATATTGAATCTGTTCTACAGTAAACTGACTGTCGATTTCATTAAAGCTTTCTTCTGAAAAAAATTCATCTTCAGTAAATTGTACTTTCTTCTGAACTCTTAAATACGAAATGCATTCGTTTACCATAATTCGGCGGATCCAGCCTTCAAAACTTCCTTTGTGTTCAAATTTGCTCAGATTGGTAAATACTTTCATGAAAGCGGTTATCATTACATCTTCTGCCAGCTGAATGTCCTTTATATATTGACGGCATACGCTTAACATTTTCGAAGAATACTTACCATAAATCTGCTGCTGCGCCTGACGATTGTTCTCGACAGCCAGCTTTATGATTTTGGTTTCTTCCTGATGTAACTGAATAATTTTCATTAATAAGCGTTCGGTTTTGGTTTTAGAAACAGACTTCTATCAGCATAGACGATTGTCGATTCGAAATGGTTGCATGAACTTAAAAAAAATCCATTTTTTTTAATTCCAAACTTCAAAACACAGAAATACATAACTGATTTACAACAAAGTAAATCAATTACCTAATTAACAAATTTTCTAATTATTTAATTAAAGAAATTATTTCTTTCTCTCAATAACATAATTTACCATTAAGGTAAGCGCTGCCTTGAAATCAGAATCCGGGTAATTCTCTAAAAGAGAAAGGGCTTCCTGCTGGAATTCGACCATTTTGTTTTCGGCGTAAGCCAGACCATTGTTGTTTTTTACAAAGGCAATAACTTCTTTTACGCGTTTTTTATCTTTGTTGTGGTTTTTAATGGAGTTTATGAGCCACTTTTTTTCTTGCGGAGTACAAGTATTTAAAACGTGAATTAAAGGCAGAGTCATTTTTTGCTCTTTAATATCGATTCCGGTTGGTTTACCAATTGCTTCATCACTGTAATCGAATAAATCGTCTTTGATCTGGAAAGCCATTCCGATAAGTTCTCCAAATTTACGCATGTTTTCTACCTGCGTATCATCTTCGATTACGGCTTTCGCACCAAGCGCGCAACAAGCGGCAATAAGCGTTGCTGTTTTCTTTCTGATGATTTCGTAGTATACATCTTCGGTAATATCAAGTCGGCGGGCTTTTTCTATTTGAAGTAATTCGCCTTCGCTCATTTCGCGAACGGCTACCGAAATGATTCTTAAAAGGTCAAAATCGCCATTATCAATCGATAAAAGCAATCCTTTTGAAAGTAAATAATCTCCAACTAAAACGGCAATCTTATTTTTCCAGAGCGCATTGATAGAGAAGAATCCGCGGCGGCGATTACTGTCATCTACCACATCGTCGTGTACCAAAGTTGCTGTATGAATTAATTCGATTACCGAAGCGCCACGATAGGTCCTCTCGTTTACAGTACCGCCGGAAACCATTTTGGCCGTAAGAAATACAAACATCGGACGCATTTGTTTTCCTTTACGGTTTACAATATAATAGGTAATCCTGTTCAGTAATGCAACCTTAGAGGTCATCGATTCATGGAACTTTTTTTCAAAAAGTTCCATCTCGGCAATAATGGGCTGTTTTATTTGTGAAGTAATATTCATTTCGATTCCAAATATACTATTTTAAATAAAAAAACGTTGTCTATTTTATGTTAGTATATCAACAATTTCAATACTAATTAAAAAAATCCATCCAAAAACACCTCAATCTAATACTAATTTGAATTCAATAATTAAAAGTAAAACCAAAAAAACTATTTATTATGAAAACAAAATTTTTATTAATGGGAACGTGCATCGCTTTATCATTTTTTACAAGCTGTAATTCTGATGAAAGCACAAATGATGAAACTAGTAAAGTAATTACTAATGATGAGATAATTGCAAATGCTAAGATAGATGCTTCAATAGATGATGTTACAAATATCGCCGAAGACCAATTTAATTCACAATTAAACATAAACAGCAAACATTCAGGACCTGTAAAACACTTTTTACCAAGCTGCGCTGTTATTACAACTGTTTTAACCAATAATACTTTTACCAAAACAATAGATTTTGGTGTTGACGGCTGTACACTTGATAACGGAAATACAGTAAAAGGAAAAATGATGGTTTCTTTCGCCAATGACTTTTCGGCTTCTACTCAAACCATCAGTTATACTTTTGAAGGGTTTTATCATAATGGTAAAAAACTGCAGGGAAGTAAAAGCATCGAAAGAACAGTAAAAGCGACTGATTTATTAGCAGAAGAACATCCAGTTTCGACTGCTGCAATTGATCTGACCATTACTTTTGACGACGGGAGTGTGTACTCAAGAAAAGGTTCTCTTGTAAAAGAAATGACTGCAGGTTATGATACCTGGTTTAATTGGGAAGATAATGTATTTGTGGTTACCGGAAGCGGTTCTACAACTTTACCTAACGGAGATACTTTCGCTGCAAACATTACGACACCTTTAGAATTTAAAGCTTCATGCCGAAAATCTTTTGCTGTAAAAGGTGTTGTATCGATAACTAAAAACGGAGCTTCGGCTATTATTGATTATGGCAATGGAGATTGCGACACTCTGGCTTCTGTAACCAAAGACGGCGTAACGGAAGAAATAGACCTAAAAAAATAGAGTCCCTTTTTGCCCGAAAAAAAAGCATTAATAACAAGATTTCACCCTTGTTTTTAATGCTTTTTTGTTAGGATTCAATGTTCCTCCGGAACACTCCTCCTCCGGAGTATTTTTACGAAATCTTACGCTTCCTTATTCGCTAATTGTCCGCATGCGGCATCAATATCCTTGCCTCGGCTTCGTCTTACCTTAACCACAACACCAATATTCTCCAATGCTTTTATGTATGCCATAATCGATTCTTCTGAAGCCTGCTGGAACTCACCGTCATCAATTGGATTGTATTCGATTAAATTAACTTTACACGGCACATATTTGCAAAACTTTACCAACGCATCAACCGAAGCTTTATCGTCGTTTATTCCTTTCCATACCACATACTCGTATGAGATTTTACTTTTCGTTTTTCTGTACCAGTATTCTAATGCTTCTCTTAAATCTTTCAAAGGAAAGTTTTTGCTGAAAGGCATGATCTTCGCACGGATTTCATCAATTGCCGAATGCAGGGAAACAGCCAGTTTGAATTTCACATCATCATCGGCCATTTTTTTGATCATTTTCGGGATTCCCGATGTTGAGACCATAATACGTTTTGGAGACATTCCTAACCCTTCAGGCGAAGTAATCATATCGATTGCTTTAATGACATTATTATAGTTCATTAAAGGTTCGCCCATCCCCATAAAAACAATATTCGAAAGCGGATGATTGTAATATAAACGGCTTTCCTTATCAATAGCCAGAATCTGATCGTAGATTTCGCCCGGTTCCAGATTTCGCATACGCTTTAATCGGGCAGTAGCACAGAAATTACAATCTAAACTGCAGCCAACCTGACTGGACACGCAGGCGGTTGTTCTGGTTTCGGTAGGAATCAAAACCGATTCTACCACTAAACCATCATGCAGACGTACGGCATTTTTCACTGTTCCGTCACTGCTGCGCTGCATGGTATCTACCTTAATATGATTGATAACAAAATTTTCTTCAAGCATAGACCGTGTTGATTTCGCAACATTGGTCATATCATCAAAACTATGCGCCCCTTTATTCCATAGCCATTCATAAACCTGATTACCGCGAAATGCTTTGTCGTTGTTTGCGACAAAAAAATCACGTAACTGATCTTTTGATAAGGCTCTTATGTCTTTTTTCTCAATTTGCATGCTGCAAAGTTAATCACTTTTGTCATTTTTTTTATTTTTTACCTCTATTCTTAGATTAAAACCAAAAAAATCGAAAAAAAATATCGCGAATATTTCAACTTAGGGTATTGTTTAAATGCTTTGGATTCTGTTTTTTCAGATTTTTCAAACAAATTTAAAGTCTCAGTAAAAAAGAAATAACAAACTAACTTACAAATACTTAACACCGCCTATTTCTTGTCCTGAAACAATATTCGAAGCCTTTTTCGCTGACTTTTCTTTAATATATAACAATTTAATAAAACTTTCGCTATGATTTTTATCATCCCTGTTCCAGAGTGTGCAAAGTAATTTTGCTTCAGGAAATAGAGCCTGATAATTCTACCGACTAATCGAATTTTCAAACTGCCTATTTTAATGATTAACCTTTACTACATTCTTACCATGAAAACAATTAACTCAATTTTACTGACAGTGATTTTTACAACTATGTCATTACAGACAAATGCACAGAGAAACTACATTGTAAGCAGCAATTCGACTTTTGAAGTAGCAGGAACTTCTACAGTGCATGATTGGGTAATGAAATCGACAGAAGGAACAGGCAGTGCTAACTTAACCGTTAAAGATTCTAAGCTTGCCGGTATAAACAGTTTAAACATTACATTATTAGCCGAAAGTTTAAAAAGCTACAAAACAAGTATGGACCAGGTGGCTTATGAAGCCATGGATACTGAAAAAAACAAAAACATTGGATATGTATTAAAATCTGCTGAAAGGATAGACGACAATACCTGGTCGCTTACCGGAACTTTTACTATTGCAGGTGTAAGCAAAGAATATGTAACTCAGGTAAAAGTAACCTCTAATAAAGGTGCTTTTATTTTACAGGGTTCTAATCAGATTACTTTTGGTGATTTTGAGATGGCGCCTCCAAAAGCCGCTCTTGGTGTTGTAAAAGCCGGAAAAGATTTAACTATATTTTTTAACATCACTTTAAGTTAACAAAAACAATTGCGCGATTATGTGCAGCTTTTATTTTTTTTTTTGAAGAGGGACTTGCTAAGTCCCTTTTTTGTTTTATCCCCAGTAAAACTAAAAACCTGGATTTCATCCTGAATAAATACTTCTCAAAACAGCAATTTTAACAGTATTCCTACGCGCTCCTTTTATCAAAAGTTCAATATTTCGGGCAATAAATACGAAATGAAATAAAAAAAGTTAGAAATATAACAATTTGATAAAAAACAGGTGTCTTTTTTGCCATAATGACGATTTGACCCCAAAATGAAAACGTTATAGTAAATAAATAGCAATTTAATAAAATTTTAACAATGACTTTTATCATGTAACAAACTGATTTATAGGAGGACCTTTGATACAAGTTAAAACAACAATCTTAGTACTAAAAAATTGAATTAGCCGATTATCAACTTTTTATTAAAAACAAAAACATTACAAAAATGAAAGCCACAAAATTTAGATTATTCGCATTTGTAATTACATTCCTAGGTATTACCTCATTTGCTGTTGCACAAAAAACGTACACTTTAGATAACAAATCTACCTTTTCAGTTGCAGGTACTTCAACACTGCATGACTGGGAAATGAAATCAGCATCTGGAGCAGGAACAGCAAATTTAACGATAGCCAATTCTAAGCTTACTGATATCGAAGCATTGTCAATTACTCTTTTAGTTGAAACTATTAAAAGCGAGAAAAAAAGCATGGATAAAGTAGCTTACGAAACTTTAAAAACAGATAAAAACAAAAACATTAAATACGTTCTAAAATCTGCCGAAAAAGTAAACGAGACTACTTGGGAGTTAACAGGAACTTACACAATAGCCGGGGTTAGCAAAGTGTACAAAACAACTGTAAAAACAACTGTAACAAAAGATGGACTAAACTTACAGGGGTCAAACAAAATCACTTTTACAGACTTCGGAATGAAATCTCCAACTGCAATGCTGGGAACTATTAAAACAGGACAAGACTTAACAATCAAATTTAATTTAAATTTTAATTAATACTAAACCAATAGCCATGAACAGAATATATATATTATTCGCAATATTAATTAGTACGGTTGCTGTCAATGCACAGGTCAGCTTCGGAAATATGCAAAACCAGATCTCTAGAGGGAAAGATGGTATCAACGTTTTCGACGTACAAAAAGACGATAGAGAATTTAAAGGCCTAAGTATTGACCTTGGAGGTGCTTTCAACATGGATTTTCAGGCAACAAATTCATTTAACGACCAGCCTGTTGGTACTACGACTACAACTACTACTACAGCTGCCGGGACTACTGTTAGAACAATTACCGGATATCGTTTAATGAATACTGAAAACAATTTTACTCTTCCTGGAGCTGATATGTATCTTGGTGCTCAATTGTTTGACGGAGTAAGAGTAAATTTAGATATCTACTTAGCTTCAAGACACCACAATGATTCTTATGTAAAAGGCGGATACTTACAAATTGACAAATTAGACTTCATCAAAAAAGACTTCCTTGCTGATGTAATGAAATACGCTACAATTAAAATTGGACAAATGGAGAACAACTTTGGTGATGCTCACTTCAGAGGTTCTGATAATGGTAATACAATCCGAAATGCATTTGTTGGAAACAACATCATGTATTCTTTCACTACAGAAATGGGTATGGAGATTTACTACAACAGAAGCGGATGGGTAAGCATGTTAGGAGTTACAAATGGTAATTTAAATCAAAGTAATGAACAAGTTTTTTACACTGCCGGGCCAAACACTAATACAACACACAGCCCTTCAATCTTAGCTAAATTTGGTTACGATAAACAGCTTAATGACGATTTAAGAGTGAGATTAACCGGTTCTTTATACCATAATGCAAATCTTGGAAACGCAAACATCTATTCTGCTAACAGATCAGGATTTGGTTATTGGGGTATCTTAAATAATAACGCTTATAAAAATACTATTACTAAGACTGATGTTAATGGTGCTGTTATTTCTGAAACCACAACTGATGTTGCTACTAGTTTCAGTAAAACATCTACTCCGGAGGCAACATTCAACCCTGGTTTCAAAAACTGGGCTACTACATACATGATTAACCCTTTTGTAAAATACAAAGGACTTGAATTCTTCGGAACACTTGAATTAGCTTCAGGAGGAGATAAAGCAGGTACAGATGACAAACGTACTGCTAATCAATATGCATCAGAGCTTATTTACAGATTTGGAAAAACTGAACAATTCTATATCGGCGGAAAATACAACACAGTATCTGGAAAATTATCTAATGCTGATGCTAAAAAGGTTACAGTAGATAAATTTGAAGCAAGCGCTGGCTGGTTTATGACTAAAAATATTTTAGCAAAATTAAACTATGTTAATCAACAATATAAAGATTACTCACAATTTGTTGGAGATCCTGCTACCGGAAATTTTAACAACTTTTATGGAGGTAAATTTGAAGGTTTAGTATTTGAAGCAACAATTGCATTCTAATATAAAAAAAAATGAAAACGAGATTTTCAATATTAATAACGGGTTTAGTAGTTTTCTTTCTTTTAGGAAGTGCTAAACCCACTTTTTTAGCAGAAGATACAACCTTAGTAATAAACAAAATTAAAATAGAAATTACGGGACTATCAACTGTTGGCAAGTACAATTGCTCAAATACCTTTCCCACAACAGATACGGTATACATCAATTCGGCTAAAAAAAATGTTTTAAATACTGAAATAAAAATGTCAAAATTTGATTGTGGAAACAAAATCATGACAAAAGATTTACAAGGTACTGTAAAGGTAAAAGAATTCCCTAACAGTGTTGTTTCCATAACCGATATAAAGCCAAACGGCAAAAATTACAAGTGCAGACTTAACTTTTACATTACTGATAAAACCCTTAAATACAAAGACTTTATCCTATACAATACAGACGATAAACTTCACGGAACACTTAATTTAAAATTTTCCGATATCGAACTGGAACCGCCCGTAAAAATGGCTGGATTAATCAAAGTAAAAGATGATATCATAATTAATTTTAGTTTGTACAAAGACTAAACAAAAAACTAAAAACTAAAAAAAACCACTTTGTCTTAAATACACGTTCTTCTTCAAAAAAATCAGCCGGTATTTCAAAATTGAAAAATTTGGCATGAGAATTGTCTTGCTGTCAAAAGATAAATAATCTTACAAAGCGCGCGTAATTTTAAAATTTGTATTTTTATTATTCCACTTTATAACCTTTTAAATTTTTTGATAACCTAAAAAGACATTTCTTATGAAAAAACAAATTTTAAGTCTGGCCGCTATCGTTTTGTTAGCATTTGCAGTACAATCTTGCGATAAAAAAGAAAAAACTGCCGATGACAATTTAACTCTTGGAAACAGAGTTGACTCTCTGACAACCGACATTGAAGAAGTAAAAGACAGCGCTGTAATCAAAGCCGAAAATGCTGCCGCAAAAGCAAAAGAAGCTTCAAATAATGCAGTGCAGGATGTAAAAGATGCCACTAAAAAAACAGCTGATGACGTTGAAACCGCAGCAAAAAAAACAGCAAATGATGTTAAAGACGCTACTAAAAAAGGAGCCGAAAAAATAGAAAATGCTGCAAAAGCTGCCAAAGACGGAACTGTGAAAACAGCAAAAGATGTAAATGAGGCATTGAAAAAATAATTCTATTAAAAACAAAAAAACAAAGTTGAAAAACCATTCGCCGCAACGAATGGTTTTTTTATTCCCATAAACGAGATTATAATTTTGTATTTTTGCTTTTCAATCTTTAGAAGTACTACAACATGCATTTTATATCACAGGAATTAGAAGATTATATCGAGCAGCATTCTGAAAACGAACCGGAATTGTTAGCAAAACTGAACAAAGAAACGTATCAAAAAATTCTTCTTCCCAGAATGCTCAGCGGTCATTTTCAGGGTCGCGTATTAAGCATGTTATCTAAATTGATTCGTCCGGTAAATATTCTTGAAATCGGCACTTACACAGGCTATGCAGCTTTGTGTTTATGCGAAGGCATGCAGGAAAACGGACAATTGCATACCATTGATATAAAAGAAGAACTGGTTGATTTTCAGAGGAAGTATTTTGACGCCTCACCTTGGGGAAATCAGATTTTCCAGCATTTGGGTGAAGCCGTAGATATTATTCCGACTCTTGATTTAAAATTTGATTTGGTTTTTATTGATGCCGATAAAGAAAACTACTTAAACTATTGGGAAATGATTGTTCCTAAAATGAATAAAGGAGGTATTATTTTATCTGACAATGTTTTATGGAGCGGTAAAATCCTTGATCCGGTTCATCCAAATGACACCAGCACTAAAGTTCTTTTAGAATACAATAAACTTTTAAAAGAAGATCCCAGAGTCGAAACCGTTTTACTGCCAATTCGCGATGGATTAACAGTGAGCAGAGTTTTATAATTTATTGATGCTGAAATACTAAGTTTTTCCTGTTAAAAATCAATACATTTAATTATGCCGCGAACTGAAGAAATCCATTCTGAAGGTTTTTCGATAATCAACAATGTTTTTACCGAAAGTGAAATTGAGAATATCATTTCGCTGATTGAAAAAACAACCGGAAACAATCCTGAAAACAGCACTTTTAGAAAATCTCAGGATTTATTTGCTATCAGGCAGTTTCATAAAGAAGTTCCCGAAACTTTACCTTTTATATTCAACCAAAATGTACAGGACATTATTGAATCGAATTTTGGGAAAGGATATTTTATAACCAAATCTATTTACTTTGACAAACCGGAAAATTCAAACTGGTTTGTGGCTTATCATCAGGACTTAACCATTTCTGTTGACAAGAAAGCTGACGTACAAAATTTTGAGAACTGGACCGTAAAACAAAATCAATTTGCCGTACAGCCTCCGGCAGAAATCCTCGAAGACAATTTTACCATCAGGATTCATATTGACAAGACAACTAAAGACAATGGTGCTTTAAAAGTAATCAACAATTCACATTCAAAAGGAATAGTGAGAATTGAAAATTTTGATTTTAAAAATGAAAAAGAAACCATTTGCGAAGTTGAAAAAGGCGGTATTATGATTATGAAACCACTTTTGTTTCATGCATCAAACAAAACTACCAATAATGAACGCAGAAGGGTTATCCACATTGAATTCAGTAAAAAACAGCTTCCATCCGGATTAGAATGGAGCGAAAAAACAATTCTTCAGAATTAATCAAGAAAAGAAAAACTCAGAAACTTAGCGCCTCAGAACTTAGTAACTTTAAAAAACTATCCCGGAAAATAAAGCGGTTTTAACCTGCGGTACAGCAGATAAATAAGGAAACCGAAAAAGGCTCCAAAGAAATATCCGGCAAGAATATCACCAGGATAATGCAATCCTAAATAAATTCGGCTGTAAGCAAAAATTAAAGGCCATAAGAACAGGAATCCTAAATATTTAAAATAACGTCTTAAAACCAAAAATAAAAAGGTTGCTACAGCCATAGTATTGGCTGCGTGCCCTGAGAAAAAGCTGAATGATTTTCGAACCTGAACAATTCGTATAACAGATGCCAGATCCGGATTGTTACATGGACGTAAACGCTGAAAAGTGTGCTTAAACAAATTACAGGTCTGATCTGTAAAAGCAATCAGAACCGCTACAAAAAGCAGCAGATACAATGTTTGTTTTCCTCCTATTTTTTTATAGATAAGATAAAACAGAAATAAAAAAAAAGGTGTCCAATAAAACTGCTGAGTAATAATCAGCCACAATTTATCAAAAGTTTCAGAACCTAAACCATTTAGATATACCAATAAACGAATATCTAATTCCTGTATTTTTTCCAACATATTATCTTTGACGTTTTATAGGTCCTGAAAGTGAATCAATATCTTCTTTTACTTTATCAATCTCTGTTGCAGTATCGCCCAATAAATTGTTAGTATCACCTAATAAATTCGATTTAGCACTTTCAATCTCGGCATTGATATTACCTGTTAAGCTGTTCAAAGATTTAGCGTCAAGACCATTAGCCTCTGCTCCTTTCTGAATTTCGCTTTTAATATCGTTAGTTGCATTTTTTAACTGAGCCATAGCTTTTCCCATAGTACGGGCAATTTCCGGAACTTTATCAGATCCAAAAAGCATTAGCACTATAAACAGTATGAAAACTAATTCTCCTCCTCCTATACCGAACATATCTTTTATTTTTGTTTGGACACAAAGATATTAAATTTTGAAGCTTAGAACTTTAAAATTTCCTTAAAAAAACAAAGACTCCTTTTAGGAGTCTTTTAGTGTTTGTTCTAGTCAAATTTTGATTTTTGCTCAACTTTTGGCCATGAATTATTGGTTACATCAATATCTGCGGTTAATAATTTCGGATCGATCTGAATACTTTTTATTGCTTTTGAAGTCGCATAAACTTTCTTCGCAGATTCATTTCCTTTTCTCCAGATCTGAGCCGGATAGTGATAATTATCTTTTGTACCGTCTTCATATGTAATTTCAACCAGAATAGGCATAATCATCCCCCCTGGTTTATTGAATTCTACTTCATAAAAATATTTAGGCGATTTTATGCTTGCTTTTTCCTCTGCTGTAAAAGTCTGATTTACATAATCTGACAATGGTTTGAAATCTTCTACTTTCAGGGCTTTTTTCTTAGAAGCATTCACTTCTGCATTATCACCGGAAACCAGATATACAAAAGGTCCTTTTTCGTATCCAAATCTTCCCTTTCTTACTTTGATATCTTTAATATCTGTCGTAGGCGTATCAGAAACATAATATTGCTTTACATCTTTAATTCCGATATCTACAAAATCAGTTGAATAAAACCATCCTCTAAAAAACCAGTCCAGATCTACTGCCGAAGCATCTTCCATCGTTCTAAAGAAATCTTCCGGAGTCGGGTGCTTGAACTTCCATCTGTTTGCATACGTTTTAAACGCATAATCAAACAATTCTTTCCCCATTACCACTTCTCTTAAAATATTAAGACCTGTTGCCGGTTTTCCGTACGCATTGTTTCCAAATTGGTGAATGGTTTCAGAATTAGACATAATAGGCTCTAAAAATTTCTGGTCACCACTCATATAAGGAACAATATTTTTTGCAGGTCCGCGTCTTGAAGGGAAAGTTGGATCCAATTCCTGCTCTGCTAAATATTCCAGAAAGGAATTCAGACCTTCGTCCATCCATGTCCACTGACGCTCATCTGAGTTTACAATCATCGGGAAGAAATTATGTCCCACCTCGTGAATTACAACCCCTATCATTCCGTTTTTAACCTCTCTGCTTGTTACTCCGTTTGCATCCGGGCGGCCATAATTCCAGCATATCATTGGATATTCCATTCCCTGATCTTCTGCCGAAACAGAAACTGCTTTTGGATACGGATAATCAAAAGTATGAGAAGAATAACTTTTTAAAGTATGCGCTACTGTCATTGTCGAAGTTTCTCCCCAAAGCGGATTGGCTTCTTTTGGATAAACAGATTCTGCCATCACAGTTTTATTGCTCAATTTTACGGCCATAGCATCGTAAATGAATTTTCTTGATGAAGCAATACCAAAATCTCGAACGTTTTTAGCGCTGAATTTCCATGTTTTTTTCTTTTCAGAAAATCCTTTTTCAGCCGCTTCAGCTTCTGCCTGAGTCACAATCACAACCGGTTTGTCAAATGATTTTTGAGCCTGTTCGTAACGTTTAACTTGTTCTGCTGTAAAAACTTCACTTCTGTTTGTCAGCTCTCCGGTTGCATCTACAACATGATCTGCAGGAACCGTGATGTTCACATCAAAATTCCCAAACGGGAGCGCAAACTCCCCGCTTCCCCAAAACTGCATATTCTGCCATCCTTCAACATCATTATAAACTGCCATTCTTGGATAGAATTGAGCAATAACATATAATTTGTTACCGTCTTTTTCGAAAAATTCATACCCAGAACGTCCGCCTTCTTTTTGGTAATTATTAATATTGTACCACCATTTTATTGAGAATGAAATTTTCTCTCCCGGTTTTAATGGCGAAACCAGATTAATACGCATCATGGTTTCGTTGATTGTGTAAGACAACGGATTCCCTTTAGCATCTTTAACCTGCTCGATATTAAAACCGCGCTCTAAATCTTTCTTTAGATATTTACTCGAAAAACCTTCGAGCGGCAATACCTGATTTATTTTTTCTCCTTCTGCCAAAGAAGTCTGTCCGTTTGCTCTCGCCTGATTTTGATCTAACTGAATCCATAAGTACTCTAAACTATCCGGAGAATTATTAGAATACGTGATGGTTTCAGAACCACTTAATCTTGAATTTTTATCGTCTAATTCAATATCAATTTTATAATCTGCCTGCTGTTGATAGTATGCCGGCCCCGGTGCTCCCGAAGCAGTACGAAACATATTGGGAGTTGCCAGCAAATCATACATCTGGCTGAATTTATTCGTATCGTATTTACCCTGCTGGCGCGGTGCTGTTGTTTTTTCCTGAGCAGCCAGCATTGCAGGAAAAAGTAACAATAATGAAAGCTTTTTCATAAAATTTTAATGGTAATTTTAGTCAGAGTGTGAAAATACTAATTAATATAGTAATTCAAATTATTAATTAATACTTTAACAATTCTTTCCTTGAAGATTGTGTAAAGAGAACTGTCTTTTTGGTGCCGAATACTGAAACATGTGTAATATTCTGCTGATCTGAATTCCAGTCAACCAGTATTGTATTTGAGATTTCGATGTTTTTAAATTTGTCAACATCCTTTATTCGGGAATAACAAACCAGAACATCGCCTTCTGTCTCTTTAGACAAAAAAGTAATCGCTTTTACCTGACCATTAATTTTAATAGTGAAATTTTCTGCAAGGTATTTTCTCAGCAGATCAAGATCTTCCGAGGTCTCTCTTTCGGTCCCGACAAATGTTTTTTTGTGATATTTCTTCTCAAGTCCATTGTTCAGATCATCAATAAAAATACGCGATGTAATCTGGATCATCTTTTTTTCGGATGCATATTCAACCTGAAAAACACCCACATAAAATTTATGAAACGCAAAAGCCGAAAGCGATAAGAACAATATCCCGATTACAGAATAAATCAACATTTTTTTCATTACTGCTGGGCATTCACAAGTTTAAATTCTTTGTTTTTATTGATTAAAAAATCGATCAGTTCAAATTTCTGATCCGGATTAAGATGTCTTTTTGATTCCGGGTCGTTTGAACAGTACATTAAAAACAAATCGATTTCATCTTCTTTTAAACCAAGTGTTTTGGTGTAAAAATCTGTTTTAAAATTCGCTTTAGAATATTCAACAAAAGCAATATCTGTAATCACCTCTTCTTTTACATCGTTTTTTGAAAGCAGTTTTTTGACATCCTTAAAAATTCGGACAAAATCTGTTCCGTATTTAATCGTCTGATCAGAATACATCACTGTATTTTTTGCTACGGATTGCTTATCATCTTCAAACTGCATATCCACATATTTCTGTGTATTCTTGTCCAGCGATTTTACTTTTAGGTCTTTTTTTACCAAAACCTCCTTCAATTCATTGCTGACCAATTCTAAAGACACTGAAAAAAGTATCTGAGAACAATCTTTCTCTGTTAAAACTATTTTTTTTGACTGAAATGCCAAACCTGTAAACAACAAGGTATCTTTTGGCTGTGCCAGAATATCAAAAAGCCCGCCCGGACCAATAAAAGTTCTTGATTTGGCATTAATATTCAATACATATCCGCTTTCTATAGACAGCGATTTATTTGTAACCTGACCGTGCAGCGGCTTTCTCAAATTATTTTGTCCAAAAGTAATTTGACAAAACAAGCAAACAACGAATACTCCTAATTTATTTTTCATTTTCTAGAATTATTAGATATTTTCTGGCTAAATCTGTGATCAAAAACATACTCATTGTTTTGTTCTTTGTATTCAAAGATACGGCAAAATCGGGATCATCCACACAATATAATTGAAATCCTTTGATATCATCGACCGGAATTTTCAATCTTTCTGTATAATAATTCTCTTCAAATAGATATTCTATTTTTCTAAAAAGAGCTTCTTTTTTCTCGACATTTACTTCTTTTTTCAGCATTGTGGTACGTCCTGAAATTTTATTCAGAATCTTATCAATCGAAGTAGAAGTTGCCGTATACACTTTTCTTTCTGCCGGCGTGTAGGTTTTCTGTCCGTGGGGCACAATTCCTAAATTCTCAGCCGTAATACCCAGATTATCATTTACTACGACTTCTTTCAACTCAATTTCTTTGGGTGTCATTTTAATTACAAGCGAAGTCATATTAAGATCTTCAGCAGAAATCCGCCTTTTAAGAGGCTCGAGATTTACCGACGAAAAAACCAAAACATCACCTTCTTTTGCCACAATAGAAAATCGTCCCTGAGCATCTGAAATTGTCGAAACCTGTGTATTGTTATTAATAATATTTACCGCGTCAACCGAAGTAGATTTTTCGAAAATTTGTCCTGAAATTTCTTTGGAAACGGCATTTTGCCCCGCACAAAACTGAGCAAAAACCAAAAATGCGATGATATTTAAAGCTTTATTTAACCTCACCTGCAATCATTTCTTTGTATTTTACTGCCAGTTCACCCAGTAAAAATTCAGTGGAAGTTTTATTTTTTGAATTCAGTATAGCTGTAAATTTATCGTTTTCAACCGCATAATATTCGAATCCTTTTACATATTCAAGAGGAATCTGCAAGCGCTCAACAAAATGCTCAAGGCTGAACATTTTTTCAAGAAGTTTCATAAAAAATTCTTTTTTCTCTACTTCAACCTCTTTTTTCAGCATAGCGGTACGTCCCGAAAAAAAGTTAAACATTGGATCTGCCGAAATAGAACCGCCAGCCATACCACTTGTACTTGCTTCAGGATTTAAAGCCGTTCCTGTATGCAGTTTTCTTTCGGCTTCTGTGTATGTTTTTTGTCCCGCAGGCACGATTCCCAAAGAAACCGCATTTATATTATCATATCTGCGCACCACCACTTCCTGCAGCTGATGCATAACCAGACTGAGTTTTACGGTAAAATTTAAATCAGTAAAATTTTCTGCAGCCAGCAATACCCTGCTTTCTTTAAACTGAATCGAAGAAAAAACCAAAGTATCATCCGGCTTTGCTAAGATCGAAAAAGCTCCGGAAGCGTCTGTAGTCGTCATTTCCTCCGTCTTAGCATTTACAACATATACCCCTTCTAAATCGTTAGTATTTGCTTTTATTTTTCCATTGATAACAGAGCGCTCCTGATTTTGAGCCCAGGAATTCTGACTCAAAACGGCAACCAAAAAAAACACAATATTCTTTGTCAAAATGAAAAAATTAGAAAATTATTTAAAAGGTAAAAATATCCTAATGTATTGCAAATTTAATACTAAGGAGTTGGTAAAAATATGTTAATTAAAACTCCTGCCATACATTTCAAAATAGACTTTTTTAATATCTTTAGCACAAAGAATATGAGTTTAAAAAAATTATGAAAAGCATCATTATAGCAAGCACTTCTACCTTGCATGGCGGCAATTATTTAGAATATTTACTGCCGGTTTTAAAAGAACATTTTAAAAACTGCAAAAACATTTTATTCATTCCGTATGCTCGTCCGGGCGGTATTTCACACGATGATTATACCAAAAAAGCAGCAGAAGCTTTTGCATCCATTAATCTGAATCTTCAGGGAATTCATGAATTTAAAAATACTGAAGAAGCTGTACAAAATGCTGAAGGAATATTTACCGGAGGAGGCAATACTTTTGTTCTGGTAACTCAGTTATACAAAAACAAAATCATGCAGCTGCTTTCTGAAAAAGTTAAGAACGGCACTCCGTATCTTGGAACCAGTGCAGGAAGTAATATCTGCGGTTTGTCTATGCAGACAACAAACGACATGCCGATTGTTTATCCGCCAAGTTTTCAGACTTTAGGATTAATTCCATTCAACTTAAATCCGCATTATCTGGATCCTGATGCTAATTCTAAACACATGGGCGAAACCCGCGAAACCAGAATTAAAGAATTTCATGCTTTTAATTCAATTCCCGTTCTAGGCTTAAGAGAAGGAAGCTGGCTCGAAGTTAAAGGGGAAAAAATTACTTTAAAAGGAAACTTAACAGCACGTTTATTTAAACAAAACGAAACGCCGGCAGAATTAGAAACCGAAAGCGATTTGAGTAGTCTAAAATAATTTTTAAACCATATAAGTAATAACAAGTTTATTGATTCACTAAACTTTTCTTATATGGTTTAAAAAAAATAAAAAGATATAAAAACAAAAAAGCCTCAAACAATGTTTGAGGCTTTTGAAGAGCGAAAGACGAGGCTCGAACTCGCGACAACCAGCTTGGAAGGCTGGAGCTCTACCAACTGAGCTACTTTCGCATTAACAGGGTGCAAATATAAATAATTAATTCTTTTTAAAAAACAAAAATCAAAAATTATTTACTTTTGACAAAAAAACCAAAACGATGAAGTTTTGTTTTCTTAGAGCGAAAGACGAGGCTCGAACTCGCGACAACCAGCTTGGAAGGCTGGAGCTCTACCAACTGAGCTACTTTCGCATTGGTGGTGCAAATATAGAAAGAAAGTTCAGTTCAAAACAAGCTTTTGGTCAAAAAAAATTAATAAAAATCAACATTATTTTATAACCTATTTAAAATTAAAAAGTTATAAAAGCAATTATTTTTCAAAAATCATGAATACAATCAAAGAAATCCCGTCAAAAGAAACTTATATTGTCCGTCAGCCCGTACTTAGAAAAGGAAAACCTATAGAATCCTGCATCTTTGAAGGTGATGATCTCGATACGACACATCACTTTGGCTTGTACAAAAATGAAGATTTAACAGGAATTATTTCGTTATTTAAACAAACGAACCCTATATTTGCCGAAAAAAATCAGAGACAGATTCGCGGTATGGCTATTCTCGAAAACCATCAGAAAAAAGGATTTGGAGACGCTTTAGTAAAACATTGCGAAAAATATTGCAAAGACAATAAAACGGAACTTATTTGGTTTAATGCCAGAACCGCAGCAACTGGTTTTTACAAAAAGCTGGGATACCAGATTATGGGTGATCCCTTTGAAATTAAAGATGTAGGCGAACATTATCTAATGTTTAAAAAATTATAGAATGAAGAAATTTTACTTTTTTTTATTGATATGCAGTATAATAAGCTGTAAAAAAGAAACACCAAAACCCATTCCTGTCCAAGTTAAAAAAGCTCCTCCTATTATCCTTACAGATGAGAGAAAAGTAGAAGTAGACACGGCTTTATTAAGCACTTTTAAAAGCGAGACGCTTAAACAGTTTTACAGCGCTTCTGAAAATAAATCGGTTTGGGGAAACTTAAAAAAAAGAAAATACGTTTTATCTCAATTAGAAAAAGCCGCAGAACTAGGATTAGATCCGGAAGACTATAAAACTTCGCAATTACTAAAATTAGAAAGCAGAATCAGCAAACTAAACGATACTGAATTAGCCACTTACGATATTCTGCTGACATATAATTTCGAGAAATACCTAAAACATTTGTACCAGGGAAAACTCGATCCCAAAAAACTTTATACAGACTGGGATCTCGATGAAAAAACATTCGATGCCAATACTATTTTAATAAAGGCTTTCAACAAAAATAAACTGGATAGTGTTGTCGAAAACATCCAGCCAAAATCAGAAACGTATAAGCAATTATTAAAATCACTGGAACTAATCAATTCGTTTCCTGATGAAGACATAGAGGCCGCAAACATTGGATCGCTCAAGAAAATTACGGTAAAAGACACAAATACCGCTCTTATAACAATTAAGAAAAAACTACTGTTCTGGAAAGATATGTCCGGAAAAGACAGCCTTACTAATATATATGATCAAAAAACATTTGAATCGATCAAAAAATTTCAGGCCAGACATGGCTTAGCTGATGACGGGGTTATTGGCCAGGGAACCATTAATGCCTTAAATTACTCTAAAGAAAGAAGAAAACAGCAGATTATTGCCAATTTGGAACGCTGGAGATGGTACCCTAATGAGTTAGCAGAAAACTATTTCATCATTAATATTCCGGATTACAGTTTAAATGTAGTTGAAAACCAAGACACTACTTTGGTTCGAAATGTTGTAGTGGGAACCAGCAAAAGAAAAACACCAATTATAACATCTGTTTTAAAAACAGTTGTTTTCAACCCAACCTGGACTGTCCCGCCTACTATTTTAAAAGAAGATGTGGTTCCAGCCATGAAAAAAAACAGGAATTATTTAGCTAAAAAGAATATTACGATTTACGACAGTTCCGGAAATGTCGTGGAACCATCGGCGTGGAACGAAAACAGACCTAACAGCTACAGATACGTGCAAAGTCCGGGCTATAATAATTCATTGGGTTTAATGAAAATCTTATTCCCTAATCATCACAGCGTGTATCTGCACGACACCAATCACAGGAGTAATTTTGTCCGAACCAACCGTTCTTTAAGCTCCGGCTGCGTGCGTGTGGAAAATCCGCTTGAACTGGCAGAACATATTCTGGATGATTCTGAAAGATTTTCTAAAGTTAAGATCGACACTATAATTGCTTCAAAAAAAACAACCAGTATCAGAATTACAAAAAAATATGCTTTATACCAGTGGTACTGGACAGCATGGAGCAAAAAAAATCAGCTCATTTTCAGAGCTGATATATATAATTTAGATTCCGAATTGTATAATAATCTACGAAATTAATTTTTCTTCCATCGTAAAAGTTCTTGACGGATGGTAGATATACAAACATGATTTATCTTTAATTGTTTCGATTATCTCATCTGTCAATTCCACCGGAACTGCTGGACAACCCTGGCTTCTGCCTAATCTTTTGTGATCTCTGATGAACGATTCAGAAACATAATCGGCACCGTGCATTACAACACCTCTTTCGCGGGCATTACTGTTCAGACCTTTTTCTAAACCGTCTAAACGTAATGAAGCACCATGTTTTCCCTGATAGATTTCGCCGGTAGTATAAAAACCTAAGCTGCTTTTAAAAGAAGAATTTAAGTTTGAAAAAGCGGTTGCAAATTCTTCACCCGTATTTCTTCCGTGAGCCACCAAAGAATTAAATAAAATAGTATTTGTAGTCATATCGATTACCCAAAGACGTTTTGTATTGGATGACAGACTAAAATCAATTAAAGTCAAAATGTTTTTCTGAATAATTCCTCTTTCTTTCAAAAGATAAAAGCCTTTCATAGCTTCAGAAAAAGTTTTTAACTCAGGAAGTTTGTAATTGTTCGAATTTAATGAGTTATAAATACTCTCAATTTTTGATTCAACAGTCAGTTTATTTTCAACTTTTGCAATTGTTTTTGTTACTGTTGTTTTTACGTCGGCTGTGCTTTTTGAATCTTTACCAAAAGATAATAATAAAAACACAAGTAGCGGATAAATTTTGTAAATCATTGAATTTCTTTAGGTTAATAATAAATTTGGGTAGGACAAAAGTAGAAAAAATTCGAGCCTCGACAAATACAAGCCTGAAAATCAGGCCTTTTTTGTTTAAAATTTAACATTATTAACATAATCCTGCTGTTTATGTAAGATTTTATCTTATGCTTAAAACGCTAATATTTAGGCTTTATTTCTTAAAAAAAACCAAACAAAATGGAAATTATGAAACGAAAACTGTAACAAGTAGAAAAAATTACGGTCTATTATCTCTATATTAAAGTACATTTACAGTAATTTTTCTATTTAAAATTTCAATGAAAACCACCGTTTTATTTGTTTTTCTATTCTGCACTTTCTGTAATTACGGACAAAAAAAAGTATTACAGGCACAGTCTGTTTTGCAGAGCATTACTATTGATGGAAAACTAAATGAAGCAGCATGGAAAAATGCTCCGGCAGCCTCGGACTTTATCACTCTTGAACCTGATAACGGAAAACCTGCTCCTGAAGGTAAAAAAACAGAAGTCAGAATTGTATATGATAATGATGCCATATATATAGGAGCAAAAATGTACGATGATGAACCCAATAAAATTCTAAAAGAGATTTCGCAGCGTGATAATTTTGGAACCGCCGATCTTTTTGGGGTTTTCATTAATGGTTTTAATGACGGACAACAGGATTTCATGTTTTATGTCTCGGCAGCAGATGTTCAGGGTGACTGTATTATGACTGATGCCACCGGCGAAGATTATTCCTGGGATGCAGTCTGGATTAGCAAAGCGCTGCTGACAGAGGACGGATGGGTTGTAGAAATGAAAATCCCATATTCGGCACTGCGTTTTTCGACTGAAAACAAACAAACCTGGGGGATTAATTTTTTCAGGGAAATAAAAAGAACGCGCTATAAGTATACCTGGAACTTTGTTGATCAGAAAGTGGGAACCTTTACACAGCAAGCCGGAATTTTAACCGGAATCGAAAACATCAAACCTCCTACCCGTTTGTTTTTTATGCCTTATGCTTCGTATTATTTAAATGCCGGTGAGGGACAAAAAACTTACGGAACGATAAAAGGCGGCATGGACATTAAATACGGAATCAACGATGCTTTTACTATTGACGCTATTTTGATTCCTGATTTTGGGCAGACCAAATACGATGACCAGATTTTAAATTTAGGCCCGTTTGAACAGCAGTTTAACGAAAACAGGGCTTTTTTTACCGAAGGAACCGATTTATTTAATAAAGGTAAAATGTTTTATTCCAGAAGAATTGGCGGCAGACCACCGGAACCGGAACTGAATGATAATGAAGAAATAATTGAACAGGTTCAAAACGTCAATTTAATTAATGCCCTAAAACTTTCAGGAAGAACCAAAAACGGCTTAGGCATTGGAATCCTTAATGCTGTTACCGAAAAAACATTTGCCACTATAAAAGACACTATTACAGGTGCAGAAAGACGTGTCGTGGCAGAACCGCTTGCTAATTACAATGTTTTGGTTCTTGACCAGCGTTTTAGAAAAACTTCATCGGTTACTTTTATAAATACAAATGTTACCAGAAACAGTCATTTTAGAGATGCAAATGTAACTGGTCTGGTTTGGGATTTAAATACAAAGGCCAATACGTATAATTTATCAGGAAATGTAAAATACAGCACCATAAATGCCGAAGAGGACAAAAAAGGAATGTATGCAACGATTGGTTTTGCAGAAACGAGCGGCAAATACCGTTATAGTTTTGGATCAGATTTTGTCACCAAAGATTTTAATCCTAACGACTTGGGGATTAATTTCTATACCAATTATTATAACTTCTTCAATAATGTCAATTACAGAATTCTAAACCCAACGAAACTTTTCAACAGCTTTAGAATTAACCTTAATAATTATATTGAATTCAACAAAGATTCCGGAAAAACACAGGATGCCAATATTAATGTCAATGTAAATTTAACAACCGTAAAAAACAATTATTACGGAATGGGAATTACCGTTTTCCCTATAGAAATGTATGACTACTATGAACCCAGAACCGATGGACGATATGTTTTGATGCCAAGAAAAGTTGATTTCTGGGCAAGTGTTTCAACCAATTACAACCATAAATTCGCTTTAGATTTAAACCCTTCTATTTCGGTTACCGATGAAAAAGGAAGAGCCGCTTACGGTGTGGATATTGGACCGAGATACCGTTTTAACGACAAACTTTTACTGACTTATACTTTTAGTTTTCTAAAAAGAAACAACAACAAAGGTTACATCGACAGTTATGATGATGACGATTATGAAGAAACTCCGGAAACTATTGTTTTTGCAAACCGCGATGTTATTACCTACGCCAATACTTTAAACGGCAAATATGCCATTAACAGTGCGATGACACTTAATCTGGCAGTTCGCCAATATTGGTCTTCTGCCGAAAATAAAAATATTCTAAAATTGGATTCAGACGGAAATTTAGATCCGTACCCGCAGTATACCGAAAACAAAAATTCGAGTTTTTATTCCTGGAATGCAGATCTGTCGTATTCCTGGTGGTTCGCGCCCGGCAGCCAGCTGTCTGCCTTGTACAGAAATAACGCATCTAACTTTGAACGCATTATCGATAAAGATTTCAAGCGTAACGTAACCAATCTGCTGACTAACGATGCTTTAAAACATATTTTTTCGATCAGCGTAAAATATTTTATAGACTACAACGCTGTCAAAAATAAGCTCAGAAAGAAAGCTTAGCGTGAATTAATTTTAAAAAATGCAGACATATTCAAGAAAATAAGTATTTTTTGTTATAGTTCATTTTATTAAATATAAATGTAACATTTCTCAGGTTTCAAATTTTAGAAATGCCTTATATTTGTAGAAAACAAAAATGTAATGAACAAAAAAGTTATCCTTATGATTTTAGACGGTTGGGGAAAATCTCCCGACCCTAAAGTATCTGCAATAGACAATGCAAATGTTCCTTTTATAAATAGTCTTTACAAAAATTACCCAAGTGCACAGCTTCGTACTGATGGATTAAACGTTGGTTTACCTGAAGGGCAGATGGGAAACAGCGAGGTTGGTCATATGAACCTTGGTGCGGGAAGAATTGTATATCAGGATTTGGCAAAAATTAATTTAGCAGTAGCCCACAAAACTCTGGCTAAAGAACAAGTTTTAATTGATGCTTTTACATACGCAAAAGAAAACAACAAAAAAGTACACTTTTTAGGACTGGTTTCTGATGGAGGTGTTCACTCACATACCTCTCACCTGCGCGGGTTAATTGACGCTTCTCAGGAGTATGGTTTAGATCAGGTTTATGTTCACGCTTTTACAGACGGACGTGACGTTGACCCAAAATCCGGCGCAAAATACATTCACGATTTAGAAGATTATATTAAAGATACTCCTGTAAAAATCGCTTCAATCGTGGGACGTTATTATGCGATGGATCGTGACAAACGATGGGAACGTGTAAAACTGGCTTACGATTTAGTAGCTAACGGAATTGGAACTCCATCTACAAACCCGGTTTCAAGTGTTCTTGAAAGCTACGAAAAAGAGGTAACCGATGAATTTATCGAGCCTGTTGTTATGGTTGATGAAAATGCAAAACCGCTTGCAACAATTGTTGAAGGTGATGTGGTTATCTTCTTTAACTTTAGAACAGACAGAGGCCGTGAACTTACAGAAGCACTTTCGCAGCACGATTTCCACGAGCAGAACATGCACAAAATAAACTTGTATTATGTTACGCTTACTAACTACGACGAAACGTACCAAAACGTAAAAGTAGTTTACAACAAAGATAATATTACAGAAACTCTTGGTGAAGTTTTAGAAAAAGCGGGTAAAAAACAAATACGCATTGCCGAAACTGAGAAATATCCTCACGTAACCTTCTTCTTCTCAGGAGGAAGAGAAGTTCCGTTTGAAGGCGAATCAAGAATCCTAAGAAACTCTCCAAAAGTAGCGACTTACGATTTAAAACCTGAAATGAGTGCTTACGAATTGGCAGATGCCCTTGTTCCTGAATTAAACAAAGGTGAAGTTGATTTCGTTTGCTTAAACTTCGCAAACGGCGACATGGTTGGACATACCGGAATTATGGAAGCAGCAATTAAGGCCTGTGAAGCGGTTGATGCCTGTGCAAAACAAGTTATCGATGCAGCTCTTGCCAACGATTACACCACAATTGTAATTGCTGACCACGGAAACTGCGAAACCATGATTAATCCTGACGGAAGCCCGAATACTGCACACACAACAAACCCGGTGCCGATTATTTTAGTTGACAAACAATTAAAAAGCATAAACGATGGTGTTTTAGGCGATATTGCTCCAACTATTTTGGAATTAATGGGAGTACAGCAGCCAAATGCTATGACTTGTCATTCACTTTTGTAAAAGGTTTTAACCATATAAGTGATATAAGTTCATTTAAATAGAGCTGACAAAAGAGAGGCGAATTCTTAGGAATTTGCCTCTCTTTTTGCGCTTATTTGTCATTGCAGATATCACATTATAAAAAAATGATACAATTGTTCTACTCCATAAATTATAAGTCCAATAACACCGCCTACTAACGTTCCGTTGATTCGGATATATTGAAGGTCTTTTCCAATTTCCAATTCCAGTTTTTCTGAAACTTCTTTTCCGTCCCAGCTTTTTACGGTTGATGAAATCAAATCGCCAATCACTTTTTTATTATTCAAAAGCACAGATAAAAGATCGTTTTTAATGAAGTTATTGATTTTATCGATCATAACAGGATCTTCCTTGATTCCGGTTCCAAAACCCTGAATCAGACTGGCGATATTATTTTTGATAGAAGATTCATCACCTTTATTTAAATCATTTTTAATCGACAGTTTTATTTCGTCCCAAATTCCGTTGATATAATCCTGAACTTCTTTTTTCCCAACGAAACCTAAGATCATATCGTTAATTTTAATTCGCATTTCTTCGGAGTTTTTTACTTTTTCTAAAAAGTTAAAAATATACTCATCAATTTTTAAGCGAACGGTACTTTCCGGATTTTTAGCTTCATTTAAAAAATCCTGCAAACCATTAAAAACCCCTTCGGTTATACTTTTATCCGCCAGTCCGAAACTTAAAAAAGGCGTTGATGCTTTTACCTTCTTCCTGATTAAATCTTTATTGTTAGTTAATTCACTGCTCATCACTTCAAGAAGATTCGTCAGCATTTGATTTTTCAGATTTCCTTTTTGCAGCGGTTCCAAAGCCAGTGCAACCCAGTTTCCAAAATTTATCCCTTCGAGTTTTTCCTTAAACTGAACCTGAATAAATCGTCGTACATCTTCATCTTTTATTGTTTTTAAAATTCCGGGAATAAGATTTACTGCAACAACATTGGCAATTTTATTGGCATTTTCTTCCTGCGAAAGCCAGTCAGAAGCCTTTACGGCAAAATTGAATTCTTCGAGTTTCATTTCCATTTTTTCGCGGTTCAGAAATTCTTCTGAAACAAAATTCCCAAGATTCTCCCCTATTTCATTTTTTTTGGTCGGAATAATAGCCGTATGCCAGATTGGAATTCCCATAGGATGACGAAACAAAGCCACAACAGCAAACCAGTCGGCAATACCGCCCACCATTGCCGCTTCGCTGAAAGCCTGCAGCATTGGAATTTTAAAGTAAATGGCAATTATAAACAGGAGCACCGCCACTCCCAAAAGCGCCAAAGCATTTCGCTTCATTTTTCTAAGCGCTTTTACTTTAACAATATCTTGATCTATAGTAGTTTTCATGATTACAAAACGTTTTTACTACTAATTTATGGCTTTTTTCTCAAACACTTTAACTCTATCGATTGTTTAATCGCTGCGAATTCACGAACTATTTTAAACTTCATCTTTAAATTTTTTAATAATGAAGTTTGTGAGATTCGATTTTTAAAGTTTTTTATTTGAGATAATCGTGAATTTGCGACGAAAAAATCACTTAAAAAATGAGATAAAAATTGTATTTTTGCCAACTGAAAATCTGAAAAATATGATTATCCAAAAAACCAGAGAAGAAATCGAATTAATGCGCGAAAGTGCTTTGATCGTATCAAAAACACTAGGAATGATTGCTTCTGAAATTAAAGAAGGAGTTACTACATTATATCTAGATAAATTAGCCGAAGAATTCATTCGCGATCACGGTGCAGTTCCCAGCTTTTTAGGATTGTACGGTTTCCCGAATTCGCTTTGTATGAGCCCGAATTCGCAGGTTGTTCACGGAATTCCAAACAATACGCCTTTACAAAGCGGTGATGTAATATCTGTAGACTGTGGTGCTTTTAAAAACGGCTATCACGGAGATCACGCGTACAGTTTCGAAATTGGAGAAGTTGCTCCTGAAGTTAAAAAACTTCTGCAGGTGACTAAGGAATCTCTTTACGTTGGAATTAGAGAGTTTAAAGCGGGAAACCGCGTTGAAGATGTTGGAAACGCAATCCAAAAATATACTGAAGCTCACGGTTATGGAGTAGTCCGCGAATTGGTTGGGCACGGTGTTGGGCAAAAAATGCACGAAGAACCGGAAATGCCAAACTACGGAAAACGCGGCCGGGGAAAACTTTTTGTTGAAGGAATGGTTGTAGCAATTGAGCCAATGATTAACCTTGGAACAAAAAATATCAAACAGCATAAAGACGGCTGGACAATTACAACTGCCGATGGAAAAGCAAGTGCGCATTTCGAACATGATGTAGCTCTTGTCGATGGCAAACCTGAATTATTATCGACTTTTCAATACATCTATAAAGCTTTAGGAATCGAAAGCAATGAAGAAGATGAATTCCGAAAAGTGCCGTTGGTTCTATAATAAAAACAACCCGAATCTAAACTTGTGAAAAAATTATTTAAACTTGTACTTAATACAATACCGCGTCCATTATTAATTCGTTTGAGTTATGTGGCTCGTCCTATTTTAGCCTTTTCATTAAAAGGAGATAAATTTACAGATCCTATTGATGGAAAAAGCTTTAGATCGTTTTTACCTTACGGATACGGAAAACAACGTAACAATGTACTTTCACCAAGTACACTTTCGTTAGAAAGACACCGTTTGCTTTGGCTGTATTTAAACGATCAGACTGATTTTTTCACAGCACCCAAAAAAGTATTGCATTTTGCTCCGGAACAAGCTTTTTACAAAAGATTCCGCAAGCAGAAAAACCTTGATTATACGACAACTGATTTGTTTTCGCCATTGGCCGATGTAAAAGCAGATATCTGCAATTTACCTTTCAAGGACAACGAATACGACGTTATTTTATGCAATCACGTTTTAGAACATATTCCGGATGATACGAAAGCCATGCAGGAATTATTCCGTGTTTTAAAACCGGGCGGTATGGCTGTTTTACAAATTCCGCAGGATTTATCACGTGAAGTTACATTTGCTGATGATTCGATTACAGACCAAAAAGAACGTGCGAGAATCTTTGGCCAGTACGATCACGTTCGTATTTACGGACGCGATTATTTTGATAAATTAAGAAGCATCGGTTTTATTGTAATCGAAGAGGATTACACCAATAAAATTGCACCTGAACTGGTTGAAAAATACTGTTTGGCAAAAGGCGAAATTATTCCGCTTTGCTTTAAACAGGAAAACTAATTTTTCACCCTATAAGTGATATAGTTCATTTAAAAAAGAGTTTTCAAAGTATTAATATTTTGAAAACTCTTTATTTTTTTAGCCCAATCCCCAAATACAAGCCTAACCAAATCCCTAAACCTTGCAACCTACAAATTCATTTCAGTTCTGCTTTGACATCAGTTTCGAAAAAAATCTGAATGTCTTCATCCCAACAGCCTATATTGTTGAGAACACCAAAGAAATTAAATATTTAAACAAAAAAGCCAGTAACGATGTACTGGAAAGCTTTGGAATCGTTTTTGAAAATTTAGATTCCAATACCAAAAGAATACTGACTGCCTGCGAATCCTTAAAGCCCGAATTTATCTTCAAAAAATTCAGTGCTAAAATCAAATCGGCTAAAACTATTGCAGATTTGTACAAAGATTCAAAGATTGATTTTGCCATTCGCCAGCATTTAAAACTCAATTTAAGTTCCTTTTACGACATAATAGTTAAAGATCAGTTTCCATTATCTATTAATATGGGAATTGAAAAAGATTTTTACCGCTCCAGAGTAAGTATCGATCCTCTTGATTTTGAACCTCAGATTCAGTTTGACAAACATGAAGAAGGTATTACTTATACCCTTTCGTTAAAAGAAAACGAAACTTCATTTCTGCCCATGGAAAATCATGTTGAAATTCTTCTGGACGAACCTGGCTGGCTGATTGTCAACAAAAAATTAGGACAGTTGAAAGAACTGAATTCTAAAAAACTGACTCCTTTTTTAAAAAAGAAATCAATCGAAATACCTTCTAAATTAGTTGATAATTATTTTAAAAATTTCATTCCCGAAATAGCTAAAAAAATCGACATTGAAGCTACAGGTTTTGAAGTCGAACTTCGTGATACTATTGTTTCCTGCACGATTCAGCCCGTTTTTGATTTCTTTAAAAACTGCTATTACCTCAACCTGTATTTTGATTATAACGGTTATGTATTTGATGCCAATAAAACTAAAAAAACACATTCATTTGTTGATTTCAGCGTTGCCAATGAACCTAAAATAATTCAGTTTAAACGAAATACTGCAGAAAATTTATATACCGAAAAACTATACGAAACTGGCTTAATAAAAATCAAAAATGAGTTATTCGGATTAGATTCAGAAGAAGAAAACGCAGATCCTTATACCAACATTCAATTAATTATTGATAACAAAGAAAAACTGGAAAAACTCGGTTTTACTATTCAAAATTTAAAACTCGAAAGCAAAGAAATCATAACCGGAAGCCATACTATTTCGGCTTCAAAAGAAACCAAAGAAGACTGGTTTGATATTAAAATCATCATTACGATTGGCAATTACACCATTAATTTCAGCGAAATTATTCCAAATATCAAAAGTAAAGAAAGACTCTTTATGCTCACGGACGGGAATTATTTTTTAATTCCGCTGGAATGGTTCAGCAAATACAGTTCTCTGGCAAAACTGGCTAATACCGAAAACGGAGCGCTTCTTTTACGAAAAAGTAATTTTACTGCTCTGGACGGAATTGCCGAAATAGACAGCGATATTATCACAAAAGCCGAATATATTGCTTCGGATTTACTGAAAGCGACTTTAAGACCGTATCAGATTGATGGGGTAAAATGGCTTTTGGGGCATTTCAATTCTAATTTAGGTGCGTGTCTGGCCGATGATATGGGTCTTGGAAAAACACTGCAGACTCTGGCTGTTCTGGTTTCGGTACAGGAACAATTGGGCTTTACAACCAAAACTACCAATTTTGATTTATTTTCTAACGAAACCACAACCGAAAGAGAACCATTAAAAGCGTTGATTGTTCTGCCGTCGTCATTGGTTTTTAACTGGTTTAACGAGGCCGGAAAATTTACACCTCACTTCTCGAAAGTGCAATATGTAGGCAATGACAGAAAATCTGTAGTGAGCCGGTTAGAAACATCTGATTTAATTTTTACAAGTTACAGCATCATCCATCGAGATATATCGATTCTTGAAAAATACAATTTCCGTTATTTGATTCTGGACGAAAGCCAGTACATCAAAAACAAAAATTCTAAGATTTTCAAAGCAATAAACAAAATCAGTACAGGACATAAAATTGCTTTAAGCGGTACGCCAATCGAAAATTCGCTTGACGATTTGTGGTCGCAGATGCAGTTTATAAATCCGGATATTTTAGGAAGTTATGCTTTTTTTATGGAAAATTTTAAAAATCCAATTGAGAAAAAGCAGAACGAGGATGTTTTAGCTGAATTAAAAAATCTGGTGCAGCCTTATATTTTAAGAAGAACTAAAGAGCAGGTTTTAAAAGATTTACCGGAATTAACAGAACAGATTTATTATTGCGATATGGATCCTGAGCAGGAAAAATTATATGAGCAGGAAAAATCTAAAGCGCGTAACTTCCTGCTTAAAACAGATGGTTCAAGCCCGGATAAAATCAGCATTATCAATACTTTGATGAAACTAAGACAACTGAGCAACCATCCTAAAATGGTCGATATGGAGTCTGAAATTGATTCAGGGAAATTTATTGCAGTTACCAATTATCTTGAAAACTTAGTAAAAGCAAAACAAAAAGTAATCATTTTCAGTTCGTTTGTTACCAATTTGAATTTCTACACAGATTGGTGCAAAGAAAATAAAATAGCATTCTGCGAAATTACCGGAGAAACTCCTTCGGCAAAAAGAGAACAACAGGTAAAACTGTTTCAGGAAAATGAAAACCCGTTGTTGTTTTTTATTTCACTTAAAGCCGGTGGTGTTGGGTTAAATATTACCAAAGCATCTTATGTTTTATTCCTTGACCCGTGGTGGAATCCTTTTGCTGAAAAGCAGGGCGTGGGACGAGCGCATAGAATTGGGCAGTTGAATAAAGTAAACGTAATTCGATTTATTTCGAAAAATACGGTAGAAGAAAAGATCATCAAACTGCAGGAAAATAAAAAACTGTTATCGGATTCGCTTTTGGAAGAAAGTTATATTAACGACGAAATCGAAGCTAATTTAGAGTACATTTTAAATTCTTAACAAAAACTAATAATACGGCATCTTACTACGTTTAATAAAATTCTTATATTTACAATCTTACAACGTAATAAGATGCCGAAATTTTTATATACAAGCTTTATTTTTCTTTTTGTTTTCACTTTTGCAAAAGCCCAGGAAAAAGAAATAGATCCCCCTTATAATATCAAAACCGTCACTTTTATTCAAAATGGCAGTAACGCCGTTCCAATATTTGAATTGGGATCTACGATTGATTTTCAATTTGATGATTTGTTTGGCAGCGAAGCCAATTATTACTTTGAACTCGTACACTGCGATTACAACTGGAAACCAAGTGATATCCCTAAAACCGATTATATCCGTGGTTTTGACGGCCAGAGAATAACAGAATATTCGAATTCGTTTAATACGCTTCAGGTATATTCGCATTACAGACTTTCGTTTCCCAATCAGTTTACAACTCAGATTCGTTTGTCCGGAAATTATATGCTGAAAATTCTAAATGAAGACAAAGAGGTTGTTTTTTCGAGAAAGTTTATTTTATATGAAAGCCGCTGCACTGTTGCTGCTCAGGTAAAAAGAAGCCGTAATTTAAGCAACATAGAACAGAAACAGAATTTAGATTTTGCAATTTCATCCAATGACATTACGTTTCAGACGCCTACACAGAATGTAAAAGTACTTTTACTGCAAAACGGAAACTTTAATACTGCCATAAAAAACATTGTTCCGCAATATACAATCGGGAATCAGCTGGTGTATAAATACGATGGGGAAACACAATTTTGGGGCGGCAATGAGTTTTTATATTTTGAAAACAAAGACATTCGTGCAGCCAATAACAATGTAGGCCGTGTAGGGGCTAATAATGATATTTATAATGCTTATTTGTACACGAATGCCGCGAGAGGAAATCAAATTTACACCAATTATCAGGATATAAACGGAAATTTTGTTGTAAAAAACATTAATGGTTCAGACAACAGTATCGAAGCCGATTATGCGTGGGTATATTTCACGTTATCAGCTCCGGCTTTCAGGCTAAACAAAGACATTTACATTACCGGAATGTTCAATAATTACAGTTTATCACCAGAATACAAAATGGATTATAATTCTGAAAAAGGTGTTTACGAAAAAGCTGTAATGATTAAACAGGGTTTCACTAATTTTCAATATACGATTGCTGATAAAAAAGGAAATATTGATAATGAAAATGCAGTCGACGGCAATTTCTATCAGACAGAAAACGAGTACACTATCCTGGTTTATTACAGAGAAAGTGTCGATCGTTACCAAAGAGTGATAGGAAAAGGAAATGCAAACTCCTTAAATATCGTTAATTAAAACATTGTTAAGGTTTTAGGTTTCATAGTTTTTTTTCGTAGCTTTGCACTTATAACGCACACAGATTTACTAGGTTAGTATGGTTTCTCAAATTACAAGAGGCATAAAAATATCGGTTTTAACTAGTTTTGAAGGGACTTACTTCAAGAACTACAAGATTCACTTTGCGTTTAGTTATGTCGTTACAATCGAAAATCACAGTAAAGATTCTGTACAATTAACTTCGCGCCACTGGGAAATTTACGACTCCTTAAACGACTTAGATGTTGTTGACGGTGAAGGTGTTATTGGTAAAAAACCCGTTTTAAAACCAGGTGAAAACCACACATACAGTTCTGGTTGTTTATTATCATCTCCTTATGGTGCCATGAAAGGTCATTTTAATATGATCAATTTCACAACGACCAAAACATTCAAAGTGATTGTTCCTACTTTTAGAATGTGTGCTCCATTTGCCCTGAACTAATTCAGCGTTTTATTTCGATTACCTCATCTTTTGCAAGCACATATACTTTGTCGTTTTCTTCAGGAATCAGATAAAAATTGCCTGTGAATTCGCCAAATGCCGGAAAAATTAACTGATCCGGTTTTCTAAAAAAACAAGACAAACTCAAAAATTGTTTCCCCATTCCTTTCAGTTTAATGCCGGGGTGAATGTGTCCGCATAAATTAAAAAAGTTCTCTCTTTTTGACGGATGATGCGTCAGCAGAAAATCATCAAGTATAATTTCAGTATGAATTTCAATATTCAAATCGGCATAATATTTTTTAGAAATGATGTCGTGATTGCCTTCTACCAGGATAAGCTGCTGTGTAACGGTTTTAGTCCAGTCTGCAAAAAAATCCCACTCGTTATTGATTTTACTGTGAAATAAATCCCCCAGAAAAATAATCGTTTCTGCATCAAACAAATGCAAAACATTATTTAATCTGGTAAAGTTTTCTTGTACCGCTTTTTCGGGAATTGCCATTCCGTGTTTTCTAAAATGCGCTATTTTCCCCAGGTGCAGGTCAGAGATTAATAGAATTTTCTTTTCTTCCCAAAATGACGCACCGCACGGATGTAAAACAAAATTTTGATTATGGATTGTAATTTTCATGTTGTCATTATTTCATGTAACTCGCTGTCATTTTTTTAATTCTTTCTTCTAAAGTTTCACTCGATAATTTTTCTCTCAAACGATCTGTAATAATAGGGAAACTAAACGGTGTTGGTTTTAAACATTGTTTCCAGACAATTCCCTGATTGTTTATTCTTTCCATTGCCTGAATCAAACGTCCTTCTTCCAACTGATGTTCGAATGTTTCGGTAAAAGCCTGTTGTAACAATAAATTATCTGGTTCATAATCTCTGAAAACCTCAAAAATCAATTGAGAACCGCTTTGCAGATGTTTTGTTTTAACTGGTTTTCCAGGCATTCCGGTAAATACTAAACCGGCAATAACGGCAATATCGCGAAACTTTCTTCTGGCCATTTCGGTTGAGTTGAGACTTTTCTGCAAATCGTGATGAACGTAAGATATTGAAAATAAATCATTATCAAAAACGGCCTGCATATCAATTTCCTGATCCGAAAGCAGTTCAAAACCATAATCATTATAGGCCAGTGAAAATGTTATTGGCGAAAGCAGACTTATCCGATACGAAATTAAACTGGCCAAAGCTTCGTGCACATAACGACCTTCAAAAGGATAAAAAATAGCATGAAATCCTTCTCGGGTTTTAAAAGTTTCGATTAGAAATTCATCATTATCAGGAACAATGCTTTCCTTGCGCTGTCTGTCAAAAATAGGTTTTAATGCCTTTAATTCAGGAGATAAATTTTCAGTATTTGCAGCATATAATTCTTCCCGAAGCAATTTACTCATTTGTGCCGATAATGTCATTCGTCCGCCCATCCAGCTGACGGTTTTTGATGTTTTTTTAGGATCGGCTTTTCGAACGAGAACCTGCATGTTTTTAATCTGAAATAATTCCAGCCTTCTTCCTGCAAAAGTAAAAACATCACCTCGCTGTAATTTCGAAGCAAACCATTCTTCGATAGTTCCAATAAAGCCACCGCTTAAAAATTTCACATTCAAAACCGCATCACCCACAATAGTTCCAATCTGCATTCGGTGATGCATGGCAATAAATCTACTGTTGATTTTAAAACGTCCGTCTTCTTCAATTTCTACTTTTTTAAATTCGTCGTAAGCCTGCAAACTCTGACTTCCGTTTGTAATAAAATTGAGAATCCAGTTCCAGTTTTCTTTGGTCATATTTTGATAACAGAAAGTCGTTTTTACTTCTTCAAAAATTTCATTTGGAAAAAATCCGTCAGAAACTGCGAGCGTATTTAAATATTGCACCAGAACATCCCAACTGTTTAAATACGGCATTCTATCTTCGACAACGGTTTTGGCAACTGCTTTTTTTAATGCCGAAGCTTCGATTAATTCCATGGCGTGCGTCGCCAGAAAATAAATCACACTTTCTTTTCCCGGCTGATGTCCGCTTCGTCCGGCTCTTTGTAAAAAACGTGCAACACCTTTTGGCCCGCCAATTTGAATAATAGTTTCAACCGGCGCAAAATCAACGCCGAGATCCAGACTCGAAGTACAAACCACGACTTTTAATTCTTCATGACGAATCGCGCTTTCAACCCATAACCGAATTTCTCTGCTGATACTTCCGTGATGCATGGCCATTTCTCCGGCAAATTCAGGATATTTTTCTAAAATTGCCTGATACCAGATTTCGCAGGCAGAACGGACATTGGTAAAAATTAAAGTGGTTTTGCTTTTTCTGATGATTTTAGCCACCTCATCGATTAAATGCAATCCCATGTGTCCGCGCCACGGATAAGTTTCCATTTTCTCAGGAAGAATCGATTCGATTTTTATTTTTTTATTGATATGTGCTTTTATCAAAACCGAATTTTGATATCCTTCAGTATTATGCCCTAATAAAACCTGCTGCGCTAATTCGAGATTTCCAATTGTGGCTGAAATTCCCCAAATACGCATTTTTGGCGCAATTGTTTTTAATCTCGAAAGTGCCAATTCCATTTGTACACCTCGTTTGGTTCCCAGCAATTCGTGCCATTCGTCTACAATTATGGCATTACAATTTGCAAAAGTTTTGGGATATCCTTTTGCCGCCAGAAGGAGCTGTAAACTTTCTGGCGTAGTAATCAAAAGATCGGGCATTTTATTTTTCTGTTTCACCCTTTCGCTTTGAGGAGTGTCTCCGGAACGAATTCCAACGGTTAGTGGCAAATCTAAATCGGTAATAATTCGTTCTGCTGCTTGTTTTATTTCTACAGAAAGCGCGCGTAAAGGTGTAATCCAGATAGCTTTTAATCCGGGTTTATGTTTGGTTTTATAATCGGGATTTTTTTTGATGTAATCGAGAACTACAGGAAACCACAAAGCATAGGTTTTTCCGCTTCCGGTTGGCGCGTTCAATAAACCATTTTTGCCTTGCAGAAAAGCTGTCCATGTTTGATTTTGGAACGGAAAAGCTTTCCATCCCTGACTTTTAAACCAATTTTCGGCAATTGTATATAGTTTTTCTCGATTCATTTAAATAATTAATTTTAACACATAGAAACATAGATTTTCTTTGTGTTTAAAGGTGTTTCACTTGTTTCAATTCACATAGCTATGTGTGGAAACTTGTTTCTTTTATATTCTTTTTACAAACATTTTAGTCTATGTTTCTATGTGTTTAAAAATTACGAAATCATATTTTTTAAATCTTCAATAGAATTCGCGTCTTCGATTTTTTTGTCGTGCCGCCATCTTAAAATCCTCGGAAATCGTGTTGCCACACCGCTTTTATGTCTTTTTGAAAGTGAAATTCCTTCGAAACCAATTTCAAAAACCAATTCAGGAGTTACACTTCGAACTGGGCCAAAACGTTCTAAAGTATTCTTTTTTATAAAGTCGTCTACACGTCTAAATTCGGCATCGGTTAAACCGGAATAGGCTTTCGCAAAAGTTACGAGTTCTTTTTCTCCATTTTCATTGGTCTGCCAAAGCGCAAAAGTATAATCGGTAAACAAATTCGAACGTCGTCCGTGTCCGCGCATGGCGTAGGTTAAAACCGCATCAATTACAAGAGGTTCGATTTTCCATTTCCACCAATCTCCTTTTTTTCTTCCGACTTGATAAGGCGACGTATTTCGTTTTAGCATCAAACCTTCGCTTTTCATTTCGCGGGCGCGCATTCGTTCATTCGCCACATCTTCCCAGGTTTTTAGCGAAACTCTTTCTGAAAGTCGAAAAGGTGTATTTAAATCTTTGATATCTTCATATAAATCTTCGAGTAAAGCTCTTCTTTCGCTGTAAGCGAGATTTCGAATATCTTTACCTTCCCATTCTAAAATATCGTATGCTTTTAAAATAACGGGGACTTTTTCCAACAGGTTTGCCGATATGGTTTTTCGTCCGATTCGGGCTTGAAGATCATTAAAAGTTCCGATTTGATTTTCTGGAAAAGCCAAAATTTCGGCATCAATAACAGTTCCGTTTGGAATTAAGCCAACCAAATTATGAAATTCCGGATATTTATCGGTAACCAGCTCCTCGCCTCTTGACCAAACGTAAATTTCGTTATCCCGAATAATAGTCTGCGAGCGAATACCGTCCCATTTATGTTCTATCGACCAGTCTTCGGGATTTCCTAAATCTTCAATTTCTCCTTCAATTGGATACGCGAGATAAAATGGATATGGCTTTGAGAGATAATCTGAACTTTTTTCGTCCAAAATCAATTCCTGAAATGTAATTTCATTCGGATTCCAATTTCCCATTAATTTGTAAGCCAAAGCATCTTCATCTACATTTTCTGCTTTTGATAAAGCTCTTGTCATTAATTTTTGGCTTACGCCGATTCTGAAACTTCCGGTTATTAGTTTGGTAAAAACAAAACGTTCGTAATAATTGAGTGCTTTCCAGTTTTCGTGCAGGTATTCTTTTTTTTCAGAATCAGGTTTCTTTTTCAAAGCAATAATTTCCTGCAGAAATTCGGTTAAACTTTTATCAGAATGTTCGTTTGTTGTTGGAATTATCAATGCTATAGTTTCAGCCAAATCGCCTACAATATGATAACTTTCTTCAAACAGCCACAACGGAATATTTGCCAGTTCATTTGCCCAAAGTCGTAACAAAGTCGTATTGACAGGTCTTGGCGGACGACGATGCGAAAGAATCGCAATGGTCCAGACTTTATCCTCAGGCGATGCATTTTTAAAATACATCGTTAGCGCATCGACTTTTACGTTCGTTTTATTGGAACTGTCCAGCGTTTTTATAAGTTGGGCAAAATTTTTCATTTACATCTACTAATTTTAAACTCTTTGTCTATAATTGTTAAACACATAGAAACATAGTTTTTCTTTGTGAGTATAGGCGTTTCACTTGCTTCAATGCACATAGACTATGTGTGAAAACTAGTTTTTTCTTTTCCCTTTTTATTTCAATTTTAATCTATGTTTCTATGTGTTAAAATTAATTTAGTTCAAATGATTAATTTTCAGAAACAATAGACGTTTCCTGATCGAGTTCGGCTTTTTCCATTTCTGCAGTTTCACCTTCATATTGTGTTTTTTCGGTTCTGGCGTCGTAACCTAATTCTCTTAAATATTTAGCAAAAATATCGGTGTAACCGTGTGTACAAATTACTTTTTCGGCTCCGGTTGCTTTTATACTTTCTAATAAAGAATGCCAGTCGCAGTGATCGCTTAATACAAAACCTTTATCAATGGCGCGTCTTCGTCTTGCTCCACGAAAAGCCATCCATCCGCTTGCTGCCCCGGTTACAAAAGGTGTCATTTTCCTTATCCAGATACTTCCGTGTGCGCTTGGCGGCGCGAGAACAATATTTCCTAAAAGTGCTTCTCTTTTGGTTTCTCTTGTAATTAATTCGGTTGGAGGAAAATATACCATCGGTCGTAAAACATTCGTCATATTTTCAATTGCACCGTGTGCGTAGATTTTTCCAATATCGGTATCGAGGTATTTTAAAAGCCTTTGTGCTTTTCCTAAAGAATAGCCAAACAGGATTGAAGTTCTGCCTTCTGCTTTATTTTCTGCCCACCAATTATTGATTTCTGAAATTACTTCGGCTTGCGGTGTCCAATTAAATGCCGGAAGTCCAAAAGTACATTCGGTTATAAAAGTGTCGCATTTTACGGTTTCATATGGCGTAGAAATTCCATCGTCTTCGGTTTTGTAATCGCCTGTAAAAACCCAGACTTCGCCTTTGTGTTCCACCCTTATTTGTGAACTTCCAATAATATGTCCGGCGGGATGAAGCGAAAATTTTACATTGTTGATTACAAAGGTTTCTCCCCATTCTTTTCCCGTCACATTTATTTCGCCCAATCGATGGCGAATGATTGGAACATTATAATGATGTGTAATATAATTTTGATGTCCCCAACGCGAATGGTCGGCATGTCCGTGGGTAATTATGGCGTTTTTTACCGGACGCCACGGATCGAGATAAACATCTGCCTGCTGGCAGTAAATACCTTTGTCGTTAAAAGCTAAAAGCGGTATTTTCATAGTAACAGAATTAAGACATTCTTTTAGAAGTAACTCAAATTTAAAGCTTTATAAAATCTTCTGTTTTACAACTTCGTGAAATTAGTTTATCAAATTACAACTTTTTAATATTGTATTGTGATATAATCAAATTATCATTTGTACTTTTGTAAAAAATTAAACAATTCGTAAATTTTAAAACAATTTATCCCATGTTAAAAGGATTCTTTCATGTACCAAAAGCGGTAAACGAGCCTGTAAAAAGTTACGCACCGAACTCACCAGAAAAAGCAGCTGTTCAGGCAGCTTATACCACAATGTGGAATTCTCAAATTGACGTTCCTTTACATATTGGAAGCGAAGAAATTAGAACTGGAAACACAAGAAATATTACAGCTCCTCACGATCACCAACACGTAGTTGGAAAATATCATTTAGCTGAAAAACAACATATCGAAAAAGCAATTGCTAATGCACTTGAATCAAGAAAAGCATGGGCAAATATGGCATGGGAACAACGTGCTGCTATTTTCTTAAAAGCTGCTGAACTTATCGCAGGACCATACAGAGCCCGTATTAACGCCGCTACAATGATTGGTCAGTCTAAAAATATTCATCAGGCAGAAATCGATGCTTCTTGCGAGCTAATCGACTTTTTACGTTACAATGTTGAGTTCATGACTCAAATCTATAACGATCAGCCAAAATCTGATTCTACTGTTTGGAACCGTGTAGAATACAGACCGTTAGAAGGTTTTGTATACGCAATTACTCCTTTTAACTTTACTGCTATCGCTGCAAACCTTCCTGCAAGTGCTGCCATGATGGGTAACGTTGTCGTTTGGAAACCAAGTGACAGCCAGGTATTTTCTACTAAAATTATTTTAGATGTTTTCAAAGAAGCTGGAGTTCCGGACGGTGTTATCAACGTAGTTTTTGGAGACGCTTTAATGATTACTGATACTGTTTTAGCAAGCCGTGATTTTGCCGGTGTTCACTTTACAGGATCAACTCATGTATTTAAAGATATCTGGGCAAAAATTGGTGCAAACATCCACAATTACAAAACATACCCAAGAATCGTTGGTGAAACTGGAGGTAAAGATTTTATCATTGCTCACCCAAGCGCAAACGTAAAACAAGTAGTTACTGGAATTACTCGTGGTGCTTTTGAATTTCAGGGACAAAAATGTTCTGCAGCTTCCAGAGCTTATATTCCACAAAGTTTATGGCCGGCTGTAAAAGAACAGTTGATTACTGATGTTAAATCTATGAAAATGGGTTCTCCAGAAGATTTTGGAAACTTTATTACAGCAGTTATTCACGAAGGATCTTTTGACAAATTAGCAAGTTATATTGATCAGGCTAAAAAAGATGCTGATGCTGAAATCATCATTGGAGGAAATTATGATAAATCTGTAGGATACTTTATTGAGCCAACGGTTATTGTAACTACTAATCCTAAATATACTACAATGGAAACTGAGTTGTTTGGACCAGTTATCACGATTTATGTTTACGAAGATGCTAAATGGGAAGAAACTCTTGAATTAGTTGATACTACTTCTGAGTATGCTTTAACAGGAGCAGTTTTCAGCCAGGATCGTTATGCAATTGAAGTAGCTACAACTAAATTGCAAAATTCTGCTGGTAACTTCTACATTAACGACAAACCAACTGGAGCTGTTGTAGGAATGCAGCCATTTGGCGGCGCAAGAGCTTCTGGAACTAACGATAAAGCAGGTTCTGCATTGAACTTATTACGTTGGGCTTCTCCAAGAACTATCAAAGAAACGTTTGTAACTCCGGAAGATTACAGATATCCATTCTTAGGTTAATCTGCTTTTAGAGTTGAGATTATACAAAGCCAGGGTCGTTCGAAACCCTGGCTTTTCAGTTTAATATCGCATCAGTTTGAATGATTTATTTTTTTGTAATACTTTTCTTATAATACTGAAATTCAATACATTAAGAATAGAAAAAGCCTATTTTAATACTTTAAAACCTTCTTGTTCCTGATTAAAAACTGCCTCTGTTTTACTTTTGTCTCATAAAAAATACTGTATTTAATTTTAAGCGAATAAATTAACTTATGAGAAATTTAAACAACATTCCAAAAGTAATTTCTGAATCTAAAAGCATTGGCTATCCTATTAATTTTAAATGGACAAAAAGAAAAATCGATCAATTACTGGATCCTCTTGAAGGAAATGAAGATCTTGAAAATACTTTAATGCAAATTAATCACAAGGGATCTATGGGGCTTACAGCTGCCTTGCTTGAATGGGTTTACTGGCGTTTTAACGGCTATACAAAGCATATAAATGATACCAAAAAACGTATAGAAGCCCTTTGGTGTTCGATAGAAAATAGAGAACAGACGAATCCTTTGTTATTTGACACTGATCTTGATATGCCGGCAACAGGGTCTGTAAACGGAGCTTTATGGATTGCCTTAATGGATGTAAGGCTAATCGATGTACATTATAGAAAAGGCTCTTATTTTTTACAAAATGAATTAACAGGATTGGTGTTATTAGCACGTCATATTATCCCAAAGAAGAAAAAATTTGATCAATGGCTTAGTGAAACGTTAACAAAACTGATTCTTCAGTATCCTTGTCCATATAAAAATCATGAGTTAAGCAATACTGATAAGAAAGTTTATGACTCATCGCATGAACCTGCAATTTCACGAGAATTTTTCTTTGATTCAGAGTTTGTATGCACTAGCGAAACATCACAAGATGCATTACATAACTTTATTGACAATTTAGATCTTAAGGCTAACCCTTTTGTAAATTATTCTCAAGGTATCTTAGTCAAATAAGATTAAGTCAAAAAAAGCCGGTCGAAATTTTGACCGGCTTTTTTTTATGTTCATTATACTAGCAGGATATTCTAAAAAGCTCTTGTCTACTCCTATTATTTTAAAAACTTTAGCACACAAAATCGTTATAATTAAGAAGTTTTTTCTTTTCAAACAGATCAGCAGTAATTCATAAAATACTTTAATTCAAATTAAAAAGCCGAATCTTTAATTTTAGACTCGGCTTTGTTATTGTTATGCTTTAAATTTCAAAGGAAGATGAACAACTTTCTTAGTTTCAAAAAATTCATCTTCAAAAAAATCTGCCAGATCGTATAAAGCAGCATTTGGAAAATCTTTTAATTCTTCGGCTAAATCGCCTCCTTTTAAATATAAGATTCCGTTTTTTAAAGTGTGTTTATGCTGTTTTTTGATTTTATCTTTTATCCATGAAACAAAATCAGGCATATTGGTTACGGCACGGCTTACAATAAAATCGAAGTCGCCTTTTACCAGTTCAGCACGTTTTTGTTCTGCCTTTACGTTCTTTAATTCTAACGAGTCAACAACTCCCTGAACCACTTTTATTTTTTTGGCAATTACATCAATCAGATAAAAACGCGTCTCCGGAAAAAGAATCGCTAAAGGAATTCCCGGAAAACCTCCGCCCGTTCCAACATCTAAAACGGTAGTTCCCGGTACGAATTTCATAACCTTGGCAATTCCTAACGAATGTAAAATATGTTTTGTATATAAAGAATCGATGTCTTTGCGTGAAATAACATTGATTTTCTCGTTCCAGTCGTGGTATAAAAAGTCTAATTTTTGAAATTGTTCGATTTGAAGATCAGTCAAATCAGGAAAATATTTCAATATCTCATCCATTGCTCTAAATTTTTAACAAAAGTACTACTTTACGATTGAAATATTTAACTCAATTTTGCAAATTGAAAATTTATAATAATTACCTTTGAAATCTATTTAAAATAATTATGAATAACAACGCACCTACTTTTGCAAGGCAAGACAATTTAAAGTTCTTCAGAACGCTTAATTCTCGTGTAAACAATTATTTCAAAGAAAACAACATCAAAAAAACCGGAAACTGGCAGCTGCATTTAAAAGCAGTTATTCTATTTGCCGTTTTTTTAACTCCATATTTTTTAATTCTGACTCTTGACATGCCTTTTTGGGTAATGCTGCTTTTATCTATCGTAATTGGTATAGGAATGGCCGGCGTGGGAATGAACGTCATGCACGACGGAAACCACGGATCGTATTCAACCAAAAACTGGATTAATAAATTTATGGGAGGAACTATCTATGTACTGGCAGGAAATGTTTACAACTGGCAGGTACAGCATAATGTACTTCACCACACATATACGAACATTCCGGGACATGACGAAGATCTGGATGCCGGACGTATTATTCGTTTTACTGAACATGCAGAATGGCATAGTTTTCACCGTTTTCAGCATTATTATTCTGTTTTCCTGTACGGATTATTAACTTTTAACTGGGCGCTTACAACAGATTTTAAACAGATGCGCAATTACATCAAAAGAAAATTATCGTACGGAGAACCAAAAAGCCCAAAAATTCTCTGGACAACTCTAATCATCACAAAAGTAATTTATTTGTCTATCTGGATTATTCTTCCAATACTTATTGGTATTACATGGTGGAAGGTCCTTCTTGGATTTTTCGTAATGCATTATACTGCCGGATTAATCTTAAGCGTGGTTTTCCAATTGGCACATGTTGTAGATCACACTACAAATCCAACACCAAATGATTTAGGAGAAATGGACAATACATGGGCTGTTCACCAATTGTTTACTACCACTAACTTTGCTCCAAAAAATGCCATTGTGAACTGGTACACAGGCGGATTAAACCATCAAATCGAACATCATATTTTCCCAAATATCAGTCATATTCATTATGGTAAGATTGCAAAAATTGTAAAAGAAACGGCAAAAGAATGCAACCTGCCTTATTATGAATACAAAACAATGCGAAGTGCCATTATTGCTCACTTTAAGCATTTACGTGATTTGGGAATGAAACCAGAATTATCCGTAAACTAAAAAAAATCTATTAATAATAACCTTCCTTAATCAACACAACAAATTGAGGACATCAAAATTTTTATAATGAACCATATTCTTTCGGACAGAATCAACAATCTAGCTACTTCGCAAACATTAGCCATGGCTGCTTTAGCCCGCGAATTAAAGGCACAAGGAAAAGACATTATCAGTTTAAGTTTAGGCGAGCCTGACTTTAATACGCCTGACTTCATTAAAGAAGCGGCTAAAAAAGCAATCGACGAAAACTACAGTACATATTCTCCTGTTGACGGATATCAGGATTTAAAAGAAGCTATCTGCAGAAAATTCAAAAGAGATAATGATTTAGAATACAAACCTTCTCAAATCGTAGTTTCTACAGGAGCAAAACAATCTTTATACAACATTGCTCAGGTAATGCTAAATGATGGTGATGAGGTAATCTTACCGGCGCCATACTGGGTTTCGTATTTCGAAATCGTAAAACTTTCAGGCGGAGTTCCTGTTGAGGTTCCAACTTCTGTTGATACTGATTTCAAAATTACTCCGGAACAATTAGAAGCGGCAATCACGCCAAAAACAAAAATGATGTGGTTCTCTTCTCCTTGTAATCCTTCTGGATCTGTTTACAGCAGAGAAGAATTAACCGCTTTGGCTAAAGTTTTAGAAAAACACCCAAATATTTACGTTGTGGCTGACGAAATTTATGAGCACATTAATTTCTCAGGAACTTTCTGCAGCATCGGTTCTATTCCGGGAATGTTAGAAAAAACAATCACTGTAAACGGAGTTGCAAAAGCATTTGCCATGACAGGATACAGAATTGGTTATATTGGAGCTCCGGAATTCATCGCAAAAGCGTGTACAAAAATTCAGGGACAAGTAACTTCTGGCGCTAATTCTGTTGCGCAAAGAGCTACAATCACAGCAGTAGATGCAGATCCAAGCGTATTAAACGAAATGGTAAAAGCTTTCCACGGACGAAGAGATTTAGTAGTTGGGTTATTAAAAGAAATTCCAGGTGTGAAAATCAACGTTCCTGAAGGTGCTTTCTATGTATTCCCGGATGTTTCTTCTTTCTTCGGAAAAACTTTAAAAGGAACTGAAATTAAAGATGCAAACGATGTATCGATGTATCTTTTAGCAGAAGCAAACGTTGCAACAGTAACCGGAGACGCTTTTGGAAATCCAAACTGTATTCGTTTCTCTTACGCAACAAGCGAAGATTTATTAAAAGAAGCTCTACGCAGAATCAAAGAAGCGCTGGCTGCATAACAATATTCTAAGTTTATTAAAACGGCTTAAGGTTCAAAAGTTTCATCACTTTTATACTTTAAGCTGTTTTTTTATGACATTAATTTAGGCGTGTTTCGCTTCTGTAAACCGACTTCCTCCGTCAGTCTCCGGGCTTTTGAATCTTCTCCTCAAACAAAACGGCACAAAAGAAGCATCAGTTCAGAAAGAAAAAATCTTCCCTTAATCAATTTAAATCTTCGTGAAATTTTTCCGAAACTTTCAAAATTCCCATTCCACAATATTATAAAACCCCGTACATAATCCTATAAAACACAACAGCTTATAAATAACAAACTTTGTAACATATTAATTTCAAAAATTATATGTCATGACAAATACAGATGAAACCACAAAAGAAGCAGTTAAAACTCTTGAAGGATTAATTTCAATTCTTGAAGATGGGAAACTAGGATATACAGATGCGGCACTGCATGTAGAAAATCCGGCCATGAAAACCGATTTTCTGGAATATGCCCGTGAAAGAGATTTATTTATTGTAGAATTACAAGACCAGATCAACAAATTAGGAAAATCGACAGATAATTCAGGCGGAGGTCCGCTTGGAGCCTTACATCGTACCTGGATTGACATAAAATCCGCTTTTACAGGAGGCGATACAGAAGCAATTATCAATGCCTGCATTACAGGTGAAGAAGCTGCTATCGAAAAATACAAAAAAGCTCTTGAAGAAAATCATTTAGAACACGATCAGGTTTACATTGTTTCTAAACAATTAAACAGTATTCAAAATACTTTATCGCAAATAAAAATGAGAGCAAACTAATCGATCGATCGATTCATGCTTTTTTTGAAAACCGCTTCAATCTTCGGACTGGGACGGTTTTTTTTATTTTGTTTAGATTGAAAATTAAATCTTACATTCGCCACGATCAAATTCTAACTTACAAATCATATTTAATGAAAATAACTTTAAACCTCTTTTTTATTCTTTTTACGATTTTCTTTACAAGTCAAACTCAAGCTCAAACCACAGGTAATTTTATAAAAGGCTCCATAGGTTACGGAGCAAGCAGTTCGTATTACATAGAAGATTATGGCAGTCAAGAGGACGTTGATGTTATGGGAGGAGGACTTTATCTCCAAGCTGAATATGTTATGGGAATAAAATCATGGTTTAGTGTAAGACCCTATGCCGGTGCCATTTTTGAATCTGTTGATAAAAATCAAAATATACAGAATCAGCCTCAGTATAAAGTAACGACAAATGCTTTTTTAATAGGTGGAAAAGTTCGTTTGTGCGCACCAATTCCTTGGGTTGCACCATTTGTTGAAGGCGGTATTGGAGCTTCAATTGGTAAATTTGAGACCCTGACCCCTTATGTTAATTTTAATAAAAGTGATGCTTTACTACATATTCCATTTAATTTTGGATTAGCTGTAGGCAGACATAATAGTCTGGAAATTGGTTTTTCAGGTTATTTCCATCCAGCTGCGAAACAATCAACTGGAGTTTTTGCTGTTGGATATAGTTTTCCATTAGATTAATTCAAAAAAAATGATGAGCAAGAAAAGACTTTTAACTTTGGCCTTACCATTAGCGCTTATCTTATTTATACTTTTTACAAAATGGTGGATTGTCGATGTTATTGACGGTTCTGATTGTGTTACGTATGGATTTCCCTTAATTTATAAAGCTCCGGCATTTCATACTTCTCTGGCACAACAGTTTTTTATACTAGAGTTCTTAGTTGATTTTATTACCTATTTTTTTATCGTCTTTACGCTGTTATTTTTGATAGATAAGTTTGGACTAAAAATAAAATTAAACAAAAAACCACTTATAATCATCTATACAATAGCAATAATACTATTCGGAATTGAAGCATCATTTGCAACGGTATTTGAAACCAGTTTTTCTATCCGACGAAATTTTGACATAGAGGTAAAACAAACCGGATTTAAATTTTACTTCTCTGAGGAAGAAAGAAACATATATCATAAGTTACATCAATAAATAAAGATCTTCATCCCCTATTAAGTTAACAATTTCAAAAAAAATCACTTCATTTCTAGCAATCTCAAATAATTTATAAGACCTTTGCAAACTTTTTTCCGTGAATACCACAAAGGCTAAAGTTTTAGAAATGAAGAAGAAAATAGAAATATTAGCTCCAGCAAGAGATTTAATCGGCGGAATGGCAGCTATTAACAGCGGTGCCGATGCAGTATATATTGGTGCGCCGCAATTTGGAGCACGTTCTAATGCCAACAACTCTATTGAAGATGTTGCCGCATTGGTAAAATATGCGCATTTATTTAATGCTCAGGTTTTTGTGGTAATGAATACCATTTTGTACGACAACGAATTAGAAACGTGTCGTGCCATGATTTGGGAATTATACGATATTGGTGTTGATGCCTTGATTATTCAGGATATGGCGATTATGGAAATGGACTTGCCTCCTATCGTACTTCACGCCAGCACACAAGCCAATAATCGTGATGCCGATAAAATTAAATTTTTGAAAGATGCCGGAATCAAACGTGTGGTTTTAGCACGTGAGTTAAACCTGCATCAAATCAAAACTATTTATGATCACGCTGATGTTGAACTAGAATTCTTCGTAACTGGAGCGCTTTGTGTTTCATTCAGTGGAAACTGTTATATGAGTGTAGCAAACGGAGAACGCAGCGCGAACCGTGGTTCTTGTGCTCAAAACTGTCGTTTACCATATAACTTAATCGACGGAAACGGAGATACTTTAATCAGAAACAGTCACTTGCTTTCGATTAAAGATTTAGATGTTTCAGATCAAATTCCGAATTTGATCGAAGCTGGAATTGTTTCTTTCAAAATTGAAGGACGTCTTAAAGATGTTGCTTACGTTAAAAACAACGTATCTTATTTACGTCAAAAATTAGATAGTTTCTTAGAAGGAAGTGATAAATACATCAAAGCTTCTTCTGGAAAATGTACTTATACTTTCGATTCTACTTTAAGCAGAACTTTCAACCGTGGTTATACAGATTATTTCGTAAACGAAAGACACGCTAGTATTGGTTCTTGGGAAAGTCCAAAATCAAAAGGGCAATATATTGGTAAATTAATCCGAACTATTGGAGACGCTTACGAAATCGAAAACGGTGAATTATTAAACAACGGAGACGGACTTTGTTTCATCAACGAAAACAACGAAGCCGACGGAATTTATGTAAACAAAGCCGAAAACGGAAAAGTGTATCCAAACGTTTTAAAAGAAATCAAAGACGGAACTTTCATTTACCGTAACAACGATACTGCTTTCATCAAAATTGTTGAAAGAGAAGATAGTGCGATCCGTAAAATTGGAACGACTTTATTGCTTACCGAAAACGAAAATGGTTTCGAATTAATCTCAACCGACGAAGACGGAAACGTGAGCACTGTAAAATTAGAACACGCAAAAGAGCCTACTAAAACTGGTGAATCAATCGAAGAAAATATTAAAGTCCAATTGGCAAAAACAGGTTTTACACCTTACAGCGCCGATGAAATCAATGTAATGTTCTCTCAAAACTGGTTCCTTCCTATTTCGAAAATCAACGAAATGAGAAGAAATGTTTTCGAACAATTATCAGAAATTCGTTTGGCAAACTATAAACGCGAAGAACATCAATTGGTAAAAACGTCACATCCTTATCCAGAAACGAAACTGGATTTTATGTACAACGTTTCGAACAAAACGGCTCGTAAATTCTACGAACGCCACGGTGTTACCGAAATCGAAAAAGCATTCGAATTACAATGGGATCCGGGAAAATCTCGTGTAATGACAACCAAATATTGCATCAAATACGAATTAAAAAAATGTCCGATTCACCAAAAAGATATTGTTGGTGTTAAGGTAAAAGAACCTTTGGTTTTAAAACAGGGCGAGTTAGAATACAAACTAAAATTCAACTGCAAACCCTGCGAAATGGAAATCTGGGAAAAAGATGCCGAATTTGAGATTGAAGAAGATCATTTTCATTAATATAAAAAAAGCGATACCTAATCAAGTATCGCTTTTTTATTTATTTCTTCTTTGTAGTTTTTGCTTTTGGTTCAGGCGGTGTAACCTTAATTTTTGTCGCCTTCAGTGCTGATTTTGGTTCGGCTTTTTTCTCTCGTTTTACATTATATAATTCTACAACCTTCTCAATATCATCATATTTAAATTCTTTATCTTCAATTTTTTTAGCAATTTCAGGACTATCGCTAAAATAGTAAACTCCGTATTCCTTAAAAAAAGCATTATATCCAGCAGAAAGAGCGTTTGAGCTCACAGAAACTAGCACAGGATAATCTTCATTGCTTCTCTTTAAATAATGATTGATCTCTTTAGAAACAACCTGCATTTTCTTTACCTTAATCTTTTCTTTCGTTTTCTCATCCTCAACCTTTACATCCTTTATTCCGTATTCTTCACCACCTAAATATAGAGAAGCTTTACCTGTCATAATTTTACAAATCCAGTTTTCATCAATAACTTTAAATTCCGTTCCCTTCTTTTTGTAAACCTTTGTTTTGGTTCTTACAAAAGTATAAGACAGCTTTTTATTATCATCAAAAATCTGAATTGAATCTATATCAGCACTAGCATACTTTTCATTCTGCTCACCAACTTTAATTTTTACTTTTTTATCCGCAAATGAAGGAAAGTTGACAATACCACTGATTTTTTGCTGATCTTTTTTAAAAATTACAGCATTAGCTTTTTGTTCTCCCATTCCAAAATTAAATGTAAGTCCTGCTGATTGTGAATGTACTAATGATGTCATGCATAAAGCACTCATTATTAAAATAAATTTTATTCTCATCTTATGATTATTTGTTTTGCGCGCAAATATAAAAATATAGTAAGGCTTACCTTGGAAATTACTGGATTAATTTAACCTGAATTTTCTACAAACACCTGTAGACGTTATTCATAAATAAAAGTATCTGAATTAGGGCGTGTTTCTGGTACGATTTCAACTTTGTGATTGTATAACTACCAAATCTTTAAAATCTGCGAAAGAACCATTCATAACCATTCTTTTAACTTAAAAAACAAAAACTTAGCGTTCCTTGCGTAAATCTTCGCGCTCTTTGCGGTTAAAAAAAGCTTTTTTTCCTACTTTTACTTTTCCAACAATACAACACTCCAAAATGAAAATACTACTTCTAGGTTCAGGCGAATTAGGCAAAGAATTTGCCATCGCTGCACAACGAATCGGACAAACTATAATCGCAGTTGACAGTTACAAAAATGCACCAGCCATGCAGGTTGCACACGGTTTTGAAGTCATTAATATGCTAGATGGCGAAGCACTTGACCGAATCGTAGCCAAACACAAACCGGATTTTATCGTTCCCGAAATCGAAGCCATCCGCACCGAACGTTTTTACGATTACGAAAAACAAGGCATTACGGTTGTTCCTTCTGCAAAAGCCGCTAACTTTACTATGAATCGTAAAGCAATCCGCGATTTAGCAGCAAAAGAACTCGGATTACGAACTGCAAAATATCAATACGCAACATCGGCAGAAGAACTTCAAAAAGCCGTTCAGGAAGTCGGAATTCCGTGTGTTGTAAAACCATTGATGTCTTCTTCCGGAAAAGGGCAATCGACAATTAAAACCGAAAGTGATATCGAAAAAGCCTGGCAGTATGCTGTTGCAGGTTCACGTGGTGATGTTATCGAAGTAATTGTAGAAGCTTTTGTAGATTTCCATTCAGAAATTACGCTTTTAACGATTACTCAAAACGGTAATCCAACTTTATTCTGTTCACCAATTGGTCACAGACAAGAAAGAGGTGATTATCAGGAAAGCTGGCAGCCTGCTTTAGTTTCAGAAAAAGATTTGTACGAAGCTCAGGATATGGCCGAAAAAATTACTGAAGCGCTTGGAGGCGCCGGACTTTTTGGTGTTGAATTTTTCCTGACAAACGAAGGCGTTTATTTCTCTGAACTTTCGCCGCGTCCGCATGATACCGGAATGGTGACTTTGGCAGGAACACAGAACTTCAACGAATTCGAATTGCATTTAAGAGCAATTCTAAGTCTTCCAATTTTCGAAATCACTTTAGAAAAAGCCGGAGCAAGTGCTGTAATTTTAGCTTCGGAAGATTCGACAAATCCAACTTTTACCGGAATTGAAAAAGCAGCGGCTTTACCTAAAACCGATTTCAGGATTTTCGGAAAACCAACCTCAAGACCTTACCGAAGAATGGGTGTCGTTTTAAGTCACGATACACTTTCAACCCCAATCAATGAAGTAACAGAACGCGCCAAAGAAACGGCGAAATTAATAACTGTAAATTCTTAATTATGAAAAATATAGTATTAGCAGCATTTCTTTTTATTGGAATCGCTGTACAGGCACAAAGCAAAAAGAAATTTGACAAACCAACAGTAGTTGAAGCTTCCTGCGGAGAATGTCAATTTGGAATGAAAGGCAAAAGCTGTGATTTAGCTGTCCGTATTGACGGAAAAACCTATTTTGTTGACGGAACATCCATTCACGATCATGGAGATGCACATTCAGATAAAGGTTTTTGCAACGCCGTTAGAAAAGCTTCTGTTACAGGAGAAATTGTAGGCAATAGATTCAAAGCAACTTCATTTACTTTAATTGACGATAAAAAATAATGGCATTAATTCTTGAAAACATTGCCAAACACGTTTCGCTGACCCCGGAAGAACAGGCGCTTTTTTTATCTAAATTAGAAACAAACACATACAAAGCCAAAACGCTTTTATTAAATGCCGGCGAAGTTTGTAAACATTCGTATTTTGTAAATTCCGGCATTTTAAGAAGTTTTAATATCAATGATAATATTGTTGAACATGTCCTTTCTTTTGCCTGCGAAGGCTGGTGGATGAGTGATATGTACAGTTTTTTTTCGCAGAAACCGGGACAGCTTTTTATTGAAGTTCTCGAAGAAGCCGAAGTGGTTTCATTATCCAAAGAAAATCAGGAACAATTGTATCTTGAAATCCCAAAACTGGAACGTTTTTTCAGGATTTTAATTGAAAATTCATTAGTAGCGAATCAACAGCGATTAATGGACAACTTAAGTTTACCAGCCGAAGAACGCTTCGAAAAATTCACTAAAAAATACGGAACATTAGTTCACAAAGTTCCTCAAAAACAAATTGCTTCTTTTATTGGGGTAACACCTGAATTTTTCAGCAAAATGAAAGCCCGGCTTTTGAAGAAATAGATTTTTCCGCCGCGAACCGAACGAAAGTAAACCTACGAAGTAATGCACTCATTTTTATTTTCAATAATTACAGGGAAAAAATTTATGAATTCGCGGCGGAAAAAATTTAAAATTTAAAACATCAATAGCAATTATGAAATATTTCGCTTCAGTACTAATTTTGTTATTAATTCCCTTAAGCCAGAAAACAGACAAACTTAATGGCCGCTACAATTATTTAATTGAAAACGAAAATGTTTACATTCAAAAAGATAAAATTACTTTTAAGGATAGTGTTTTTATTTTTGACAACAAGTTCATGCCGAAAGGAAAGATTTCTTATGGCAATATTATACTATTAGAAAACTTCATAAATACTGATCTAATTATAACTATTTCAAAAGATCAAATTCAAAAAGATACCATTGAATTTTATATGCATGATAAGAGTGGCGGCGGTAATTACCTGGATATAACAAGTGGAAAAGGGAGATTAATTAAGATAAAATAGTTTCTTTTATTTCTTGCCGCGCTTTTTTTGTCATTCCTGTAAAGGTTACTTATTTCGGTAACGGATTTATCATTTCAATTGGTTTTTTTCCATCAATTCCCTGATGTGGTCTTTCATGATTGTAATAATACAAATATTGTAATAATTCCTCTTTCAGTTCTTCTTGCGAATCAAAATCAGTATCCCGTAATAAATCCTCTTCGAGAGTTCTCCAAAAACGTTCAACCTTGCCATTTGTCTGCGGACGGTAAGGTCTTGTGTACCTGTGAACTATTCCTAATTCCATGAGCATTCTTTCAAATGGATGCTGATTTTTTACCTTGCTTGTTTTGATTCCAAATTCAGCCCCATTATCAGACAATATCTCTTCAAATTTTATTTCATAATGACTGCTTAAGATATTCAAGCACTTTAATGAGGCAAACATTACTGTTAAACTCGTGATGTCCGGAACTAATTCTGCCCAGGCAATACGGCTGTAATCATCAATTACACAGACTAAATAGAGTTTTTTGTTTTCTCCGCGAATTACGCTTTTGCTTAAATAATGACAATCAATATGACCCAGCTGTCCCATTCTTTCTTTGATTATTTTCTGATGATTCTTTTTGATCTTCGGAGTTAATCTGTTTATTTTATGCCGCTTTAAAATATTGTAAACTCCAGAATATGAGGGTGTGTATTTTCCCAATTTGGGATTTAAGATACTAACAATTTCATATTTATTGTTTCCCTTTTCCCGTAATTCAACCACTTTTTGTTCTATGAACGGCAAAGGGCGTCTGGTTTTATATTTTGGGCCACGTTTTTGAGGCAGTAAATCTACTGACTTTCCACTTTGTTTATATCGATTATAATACTTTAAAAAACTCTTTCTGCAAGTATCATTGGCCGTATAAAAATCCATTGCCTTCTTGTACAAGGGATGGGTCTTGTTTTTAACTTGTTCATATTCTTTAATTAGAAAACGGTACTTCTCTAAATAGTTTCTTTCCAATGTTGAATCCTGACTATTGTTTCTCATCCCAACAAAATTTATTAAAGTTAAATTTTGTTACCGAATTATCTAACTTTTACAATTCCGACGAAGGAGGAATCTCCGTTAGAAACTCCTCATGTAATATAACCAATCTTTGTAGAGCTACTTGTGGAGATCTCTCCTTCGTCGAGATGACAAGATTGTGGTTACTTTCCGTCTCTAGTTATGAAAACAAAAACTTCTAAATTAGCCCCGATAGAAGTGGAAATCCTTTTGTGTATCGTTTTTTAACGAGACACAAAAGATTGAAACGGATAGCGGGACTGAACGTCTTTTAAAAACCAATGTTTCTGCTTCAAAAAATAAATTAGATAATTTGAGAATGTGTCAATTAGATAATTAAACTTTAAAAGAAAACCTTAGAATCTTAGCAACTTAGAGCCTCAGAATCTTTTCTTAATCTAGGTTAAGTGCTTTTCCTTTACCATGGTGGTATCTTTGTACTATAAAAATAACAAAAGGACAAAATCATGGAAAATATAGTATTACACAAAGCAGAATCAAGAGGAAATGCAAATCACGGATGGCTAAATGCTTATCATAGCTTTAGTTTTGCAAGCTGGTACAATCCGGACAGAATTCAGTTTGGGGCACTTCGTGTTTTGAACGATGATACGATTGCTGCCGGAATGGGATTTGGAACCCACCCTCACGATAATATGGAAATTATTACGATTCCGTTAGAAGGTGACTTGGCTCATAAAGACAGTATGGGAAATACTGAAGTGATCAAAAATGGCGATATTCAGGTAATGAGTGCCGGAACCGGAATTCAGCATAGCGAGTTTAATCCAAACAATGACCAGCAGACTAAATTGTTACAGATTTGGTTGTTCCCAAACAAAAGAAATGTTACGCCGCGTTATCAGCAGATTACTTTAGATGTTGCTGACAGACATAACAAATTATCTCAGGTTTTATCTCCAAATCAAGATGATGAAGGTGTTTGGATTCACCAGGATGCTTGGTTTAATATGGGAAATTTCGATTCTGGAGTTACTGCAGAATATAAAATTAAAAAAGAAGGAAACGGAGTTTACGCTTTCGTTTTAAAAGGAAATGTAACCATCAACGGTCAGGAATTAAATTCTCGTGACGCGGTTGGAATTTCAGGAACTGATACTTTAAACATTAAAGCAAATACAGATGCTGAATTTTTATTAATGGACATTCCGATGAATTATTAATTCAAACAAAAACAATTAAATACCTGTACCTTGAAACGATAATAAATCTGGAAATCAGATTATTATCGTTTCTTTTTTTTAACCTTTAATTGATAAAAAACAAAATAAGAAAGGCTAACTTTATTAATAAGCGGAGAACTGACAGGTTTTAATAACCTTTTAGGTCTGTTCAAAACGAATTAAAATTGGTTATTAAATTATCACATTTTTTATTTCTTAATCTAGGTTAAGTGCTTCAGGACAACTGTCACCGTAACTTTGTCCTATCAAAATGAAACAAATTAATTATTTAAAAAAATAAAATTATGGCAACTACAAAATGGTCAATTGACCCAACTCACTCAGAAATTGGTTTTAAAGTAAAACACATGATGTTTACTAATGTTTCAGGTAAATTTGGAACATACAGCGCTGAAATTACTACAGACGGAGAAAATTTTGAAAATGCAGACATTCAGTTTTCTGCTGATGTTGCGTCTGTTGATACTGCAAATGCAGACAGAGACGGACATTTAAGAAGCGGGGATTTCTTTGATGTTGAAAATCACCCTAAATTAACTTTCAAAGCTTCTTCTTTCAAAAAAATCAATGCAGGAAGCTATGAAATCACTGGAGATTTAAACATTAAAGGTGTTTCTAAAACCGTAACTTTTCCGGTAGAATACAGCGGAATCCTGACTGATCCTTGGGGAAATACTAAAGTTGGTTTGAGCATAGAAGGAAAAATTAATCGTAAAGATTGGGGTTTAAACTGGAACTCTGCTCTTGAAACTGGCGGTGTGTTAGTTGGCGAAGAAGTAAAATTAAACATCGAATTACAATTCGTAAAACAAGCTTAATCTATAAAAATTAGGTTTTAATTTGGTTGGTTAAAAGCCTTGCGTTTACTCGCAGGGCTTTTATTTTTTCCGCCACGAATTCACGAATTATTTTTTTATTTCACGCAGATTTAAATTGATTTGAGCAGATTTACGCAAATTTATTCTTAATCTGCTTAAATCTGTAAAATCTGCGTGAAACCAAAATACCCCCCAAAGATTAATAAAAAAATAATTCGTGAATTACTTCGTCTATTCGCTGTCGCTCGGGTCGTGGCTATCTAACAGTATTCCTAAATTCTGTGGGTGACATTCCGGTTTGTTTTTTGAAGAATCTCGAGAAGTACGAGTAATCTTCGTAGCCGACTTTCAATGCGACTTCGTTTATAGCTAATTGTTTATCCATCAACATTCTTTTGATTTCCAGGATAACTCGGTCTGTGATTACTTCTGTTGCTGTTTTTTGAAGAATTTCGTTGCAAATTCTGTTTAAATGTTTCAGTGTAATATTTAGTTTTTCTGCGTAGAACGAAGGTAGTTTTTCAGTTCTGAAATATTCTTCTAAAAGCGATTCGAACGTATTGATTTTGACGTTGTAGGAATGGGTTTGATGCGAATAGGTTTCATTATATTTTCTCGCTATTTCTATATGAATGCAGTCTAATAAATTCAGTAATTTATCTAATTGATATTTATTATTCTGGCTGTTTTCCTGAATCAGCAAATCAAAATAAGGAAGAATTTTTGGAATTTCATTTTCTTCAAAAACCATTTCCGGCCGGTTATGAATCGAATGATAAAAATTATAATCGTTGATCTTTTTTTGTCCGAAATACAAATTGTACAATTCCTGAGAAAAGATAATGACGAAACCTTCGATGTCTTCGGATAAATTCCAATGGTGCATCTGTCCGGGCTGCAGCACGAAAAGACTTCCTCTTTTGATACCGAATTGGTCAAAATCGACTTCATGCAATCCTGAACCTTTGGTAAAAAAGACCATTAAATAGGAATCGTGACGGTGTGGTTCTTCGACAAAACTGTGACTTTTTAAATGTTCTGCAAAAGTATTGACGTAAAAATCACGATGAATATCGTTACAGCTAAAATTCTGAACACTATAAATTGGATATTTTTTCATAAATGTCTTTTTTGTGCTATAATAAGCGAAGATATAAAAAAGACTTTTAAGTCATTACAAATTACCTTTGTATAAACAAAAATAACAAAGTCATGTCAAGCGCATTAACTCATATTTTAAAAAACGAATGTCCTGTTTGTCACAAAGGAAAAGTTTTTACCGACAAAAATATTTTTTTCAATTTCAGTTTTCCAAAAATGAATGAATATTGCAGTCACTGCCATTATAAATTTCAAAAAGAACCTGGTTATTTCTTTGGAGCGATGTATGTAAACTACGGATTAACAGTAGCTCAAGGAATTGCGACATATTGTATTGCACAATATTTTTTCGAAACCAACTTCGACTTAAGAATCCTTCCAATCATTGCTGTTGTGATTACTTTACTGACTCCTTTTAATCTTAGATTTTCGAGATTAGCGTGGATTTATATGTTCAAGGGTTATACGAGCTAAAAAAATAGTACTTTTGCTTTCCAATTGAAACTAATTTTCAATTTTAAAAAAAGTAAAAATTAAATTAGACAAATGAAAGCATACGTATTTCCGGGTCAGGGAGCGCAGTTCACAGGAATGGGTAAAGACCTTTATGAAAATTCGGCTTTAGCCAAAGAATTATTCGAAAAAGCTAATGAAATATTAGGTTTCAGAATTACAGATATCATGTTTGAAGGCACTGCCGAAGAACTAAAAGAAACTAAAGTTACACAGCCTGCTGTATTTTTACACTCTGTTATTTTAGCAAAAACTTTAGAAGATTTCAAACCGGAAATGGTTGCAGGACACTCTTTAGGAGAATTCTCTGCTTTAGTAGCAAACGGAACTTTATCTTTTGAAGACGGACTTAAATTGGTTTCTCAACGTGCTCTGGCAATGCAAAAAGCCTGCGAAATTACTCCATCTACAATGGCGGCTGTTTTAGGTTTAGCTGATAATGTTGTAGAAGAAGTTTGTGCTTCGATCGACGGTGTTGTGGTTGCTGCAAACTATAACTGTCCAGGTCAATTGGTAATTTCCGGAGAAACTACTGCTGTTGAAAAAGCTTGCGAAGCAATGAAAGCTGCCGGAGCAAAACGTGCTTTAATTTTGCCTGTTGGAGGTGCTTTTCACTCTCCAATGATGGAGCCGGCAAGAGAAGAATTAGCAGCTGCAATTGAAGCAACTACATTCTCTACTCCTATTTGTCCAGTGTATCAAAACGTTACTGCAAATGCAGTTTCTGATGCAAACGAAATTAAAAAGAACTTAATCATTCAATTAACTGCTCCTGTAAAATGGACTCAGTCTGTTCAGCAAATGATCGCTGACGGTGCAACTTTATTTACTGAAGTTGGCCCTGGAAAAGTACTAGCTGGCTTGATTAATAAAATTGATAAAGAAGCTGCTACAGCTAATGCTTAAATTTTGAGTATTCAGCTGTAACTCCTGCAAGATTTCCAAAATCTTGTAGGTATCTAAGCTTAAAAAGGCCTACAAGGTTTTGGAAACCTTGCAGGATAACAAAAAACAAAAAATCCTCATAGACTTTAATCAGTTTATGAGGATTTTGTTTTTTATATACTAAGTTATTTTTTCCAAGGATAACTTTTAATTCTTTTAGACATTTCAATTTTAAATTCCTCTGGAGTCAAGCCATTTTCAAACTCATAATCAAAATTATCTGGCCACCATTCTAGGATTCTTCTAATTGATTCCACTTTTGCTTCTTCCAGAGTTAAACCTTTTGTAAATTCAGCATCAAAATCAAAAGTTTCAGGATCTATACCTTGTCGTCTTGGTTTTTGAATTTCATATTCTGCTGCAGGCTCTTCAACCTTGTCGCTCTTTTTATTTTCTTTAGCCTTGCTCATAACTCCTATTCTTGATTCTTATAAAATTACAAAATAGACTGAATCAAACTTGATCGTTTTTACAAAGCTGTCTTTTCCTTCTTTTTGTAGTTAATAATAAAAACGCCTAAAATAATCAGGATTGTAGCTATTATAAAATCAACAGTAATTTTTTCATTCAAAATCAGCCAGCCAAAAAATACCGCAATTATGGTATTGATATACGCTAAAATAGAAACCTGAACCGGCGTAACGTGTTTTAAGGCATAATTATAGCTGAAAAAAGCAATTACAGATCCAAAAATTGACAAATACAATGCAGCTAAAATACTTGTAGTACTCCATAAATTGACATCGATAGCAGGTGAAAAAATAAATGCCAAAACGATCTGAATGCACGAAGCCATTGTAAACTGGTAAAATAAATTCAGAACTATATTTTTAGATTTATTCCCATGAATTTTGGTATAAATTGTTCCGGCTGCCCAGGCAGTAATCGCAAATCCCATAAACATCATTCCGATTCTGTAATCGGCATCTAAAAAAGATCCCAGCCCATCTTTAAATATAAAAACCACTCCCGAAAATCCTACTATGACTCCAACAAATCCTTTTAAACTTGGCTTTTGTAATTTAAATAAAATACTGCCCAGAAAAATTAATATAGGAGACATAGCACTGATTACCGAAGCCAGTCCGCTTGGCACAGTCTGTTCTGCAACGGTCGTAAAACCATTTGCCACCACAATCATCAAAATAGAAGGAACAAGCTGATGTTTTAAATTTTCCCAGCCGATCCATTTTAATTCTTTTTTGAACAATAAAATTATCATCATGATTATTCCCGCCAATCCCTGACGAATTGAGGTTACAAACCAGGGCGGAATAGTTTCAACCGCAACTCTAATTCCTAAAAATGTTGTGCCCCAAATAATTCCAACAGCCGCTAAGGCAAATATTAATTTATAATCTAAATCTTTTTTCATAAAAATTAAATACCATTAAAAGAAAAGTCCCAAACTATATTGCTATAATCTGGGACTTTAAAATTTATAATTTTATTTCAAAAACTATTTATTTCTCACTTTTTGTTCCCATTTCCAAGCACTTGCCATCGCTTCATCCAGACTTAATTCAGCCTTCCATCCTAAGACGTTATTTGCCTTATCTGTATTTGCGTAAGCCTCAGTAATATCACCTTCACGGCGAGGCATCATCTTATAAGGCAGTTTTTTATCGCTGACTTTTTCGAAACTGTTAATCACTTCAAGAACAGAACTTCCTTTTCCTGTTCCTAAATTGAAAGTCTCTACTTTTGCTAAGTTCTTCTTGTTTAATAAACGCTGCAAAGCAATTACGTGCGCTTTTGCAAGATCCACAACGTGAATATAATCGCGAACAGCAGTTCCGTCAGGTGTTGGATAATCATTTCCAAAAACAGATAATTCCTGACGCAGTCCTACTCCTGTCTGGGTAATAAACGGAACCAGATTTTGAGGAACTCCCAATGGTAATTCTCCAATTTCTGCAGAAGGATGCGCTCCAACCGGGTTAAAATAACGCAGTAAAATTGCGCTTATATTGGTAACTTTAGCCGTATCGTTTATAATTTCCTCGCCAATTTGTTTGGTGTTTCCATAAGGAGACATGGCTGCCTGAACCGGTGCATCTTCTGTAATCGGCATTTTTTCGGCCTGACCGTAAACAGTGCAGGAAGAACTAAAAATAAAGCTCGCTTCCGGTTTTTGCTGTAACCCTTGTAAAAGATACACTAAACTGCTGATGTTATTTTCGTAATATAATAATGGGTTTTCAACACTTTCTCCAACCGCTTTTGACGCCGCAAAATGAATAACACCTGTAACATCCGAGTATTTTTTAAAGAAATCTTCTACAGCTTTCTTTTCTCTTAAATTAATTTTTTCAAAAGCAGGCTGTTTTCCTGTAATTTTTTCAATTCCTTTTAAAACTTCTTCAGAAGAGTTAGAAAGATCATCAATTACTACAACATCAAAACCTACGTTTTGTAATTCAACTACTGTATGAGATCCTATAAATCCAAGTCCTCCAGTTACTAATATTTTCATTATTTGGTTATTTGTGGTTATTTTTTTGGCTGTTATATTATTTTAAAAATTCGATAACGCTGTCAGTTATAAATTTGATCTGTTCGTCATCAAGTTCTGTATGCATTGGTAAAGCAATTACTTCCTGAACTAATTGATTAGTAACAGGAAACTGCTCTTCTTTATAACGAGGATCTAAATATGCTTTTTGAGAGTGAAGCGGAATTGGGTAATAAATTGCACACGGAATTCCTTTATCTAATAAATGCTGCATCAAAGCATTACGATCTGCATCGATAATTCTTAATACATACTGATGAAAAACGTGATCGTTTTCATTTGCATCAAATTCCGGAGTAATAATTTTTGCGTTTCCGGCAAAAGCAGCATTGTATTTTGTTGCAGCCAGACGACGTGCCTGATTATATTCATCCAGTAAAGGCAATTTTGCATTTAAAACACCTGCCTGAATACTGTCTAAACGTGAATTAACACCCACAACATCGTGGTGGTAACGCTCATACATTCCGTGATTTACAATACCGCGGATGATGTGCGCCAATTTATCATCATTTGTAAAAATAGCTCCTCCGTCTCCGTAGCAACCTAAATTTTTAGAAGGGAAAAACGACGTTGCCGCAACATGCCCGATAACTCCAACTTTTGTTTTTGCTCCGGATTTCGAAATATAATCAGCACCAATTGCCTGAGCATTGTCTTCGATTACATATAAATTATGTTCTGCTGCAATTTCCATAATCGCGTCCATATTGGCAGCGCGTCCAAATAAATGAACCGGAACGATTGCTTTTGTTTTTGGCGTAATTGCTTTTTTAACAGCCTCAATATCGATATTCATGTTGTGAAGATCAACATCAACTAAAACCGGAGTCAGCTGCAGTAAAGCGATAACCTCAACTGTAGCTGCAAAAGTAAAATCGGCAGTAATAACCTCATCGCCAGGTTTCAGGTCCAGTCCCATCATAGCAATCTGCAAAGCATCTGTTCCGTTTGCACAAGGAATAACGTGTTTTGCACCTAAATAATTTTCAAGATTTTTTTGAAACTGATGAACTAAAGGTCCGTTAATGTAAGTATTGGTATCTAAAACTTCCTGAATTGAAGCATCTACAGTAGATTTTATTTTTTCATATTGACTTTTTAAGTCAACCATTTGAATTTTTTTCATTTTTGAATGTATTTAAAATTAAAGACACTGTTTTTAACAACAGAAATCTCTAAAGGGAGGAACAAAAATAGTTATTAATAGCTTCAAACCAATGAAAATAGTCGAAAGAAATGTAATTTAGCCACAAAAATTATTAGATGCTTTTTTTATACAATTTAACCATATACGTCGCAGGATTTTTCTTAAAAATCATAGCACTGTTTAGTCCGAAAATTAAGCTTTTTGTTGAAGGCCGGAAAAACGTCTTTCAAACTTTAGCAGAAAAAATAAAACCCAATGACAAAACCATCTGGTTTCATTCTGCTTCACTGGGCGAATACGAACAGGGACTTCCTGTTATTGAAAAAATCAAAGAAAAATATCCCGAGCATAAAATCATTGTATCCTTTTTTTCACCATCTGGATACGAAGTGCGTAAAAATAACACAGTCGCAGATGCTACAATCTATTTACCACTTGACACAAAACGAAATGCAAAGAAATTTATTAAACTGGTTCACCCTGAATTTGCTTTCTTTATTAAATACGAATTCTGGCTTAATTATCTCAAAGAATTAGAGAACAACCAAATTCCAACATATTTGGTTTCAGGAATTTTCAGAGACAAACAAATGTTTTTTAAATGGTACGGCGGTTTTTACAAAAAAGCGCTTAATGCCTTTACTTACTTTTTTGTACAGAACCAAAGCTCCAAACAAAAAATTGAAAGCATTGGTTTTAAAAATGTCATTGTTTCCGGCGACACGCGTTTTGATCGTGTGAACGCTATTTTGGAAAGAGATAACAGCCTGGATTTTATTGAAAATTTCAAAAACAATCAAACTACAATCGTTATAGGAAGTTCATGGCCAAAAGACGAAGTTCTAATTTCCGAATATATCAATCAGGCTCCGGACAATGTGAAGTTTATTATTGCCCCGCACAACATTAAAGCTGATCAGATTTCCAACCTTAAATCGCAGATTTCTAAATCGGTCGTTTTATATTCTGAAAAAGAAAACAAAGATTTATCAAACTGCAATGTGTTTATAATAGACACAATAGGTCTTCTGACCAAAATTTACAGTTATGGAACCATCGCTTATGTTGGAGGCGGATTTGGAAACCCGGGAATCCATAATATACTGGAACCAGCCGCATTTGGAATCCCGATTGTAATAGGCCCAAATTATTCTAATTTTGCAGAAGCTGTTTCGCTGACCGAACTTGGAGGCTGTATACCAATATCCAATACAAACGAATTGAAAGAAATTTTTGATCGGTTATTAACTGACGAAAACTTCTTAAAAGAGAAAAGCGAAATTTGCAAATCATTCATTCAGAACAACAAAGGAGCAACTGAGACCATTTTGAGAGTTGTTTCATAACAGATCTTGTATAAGATACAATTTTAAGATTTATTTGCGCTAAAAAAACCAAAGACTACTGTTTTATTCCTTTTTTAAAATGATGCAATACTCTTAAAAAACAAAATAAACTGCAAAGCTCTTAATTCAAACAGCCAATTGTTCTAACGAATATTCAACAAAAAATAATTTAAGCCAAACATTAAATAATTTAAGATAATTTTATAATTTTGGCATATTCTTTGATAAATAAGATAAACGTGAGTAAGGAAAATATTTTAAAAAAAAAGTGAAAAAATATTTTACATATTAAAAAATTTATATCTTTGCCACGAATTAATAATTAACCTTTTATAATAAAGTAAGATGAAAAAAGTATTTTTAAGTTTAGCTGTTGTTGCTGTTTTAACTGTTGTATCTTGTAAAAAAGCTGACGCTGCAGCTACTGAAAACGTAGATTCTACTGCTGTTGCTGTTGATTCTGCTGCTGCTGTAGTTGATTCTGCTGCTACAACTGTTGACTCTGCTGCTGCAAAAGTTGACTCTGCTGCTACTGAAGCTACTAAAGCTGCTGAAGAAGTAAAAAAATAATTAGAACCTAAATTCTAAAGATTTTAAAACCATCGAAATCGATGGTTTTTTTTTGACCAGACCTCAAAATCCGGTTAACCCATAAAAAAAAAAGCGTCCTGATTTCTCAGCACGCTTTTTTTTTATTCTTCCGCTTCTTCTTCAACCAAAACCTCCTGATCTTCAAAAATCAAATCGTTTGACGAGAAATCCAGAATCTCAGATTTCGAAGCATAGGTAACAATTTCCTTTATCCCTTTCTGAAGAAGCAATTCTGTTGTATATTTTCGACTTGTTGCAAAATGAACACCATCAAGCATCAGTTTAAAAAAATACTTCCCTCCCGAGCCTTTAAATTTCAAAAACTTAGCAAGCTCTATCGTCCTTTTAAACCTCTCTATATCTTCCTCACACTCAAATCGCAATTCATAACTCAGACTGGTAAAAATAACCTTCCCTTTTCTTGAAGTAAACACAAATTTATATTCATCATTAAACCGTCTGCTAATTACAAAAGCACCCATTTAGAAATTTTAATTTTTAGATTGTTGATTTTAGATTTAGAATCCCGTAGATTCTTAGACTTTCTAATAAATTTACTACGTAAATTTATCATTCACAAGTTTTGCAAATAAAAAAAGCCTCTTCAAAAGAAGAGGCTTTAGTACTCAGAGCGGGACTTGAACCCGCACGAACATTGCTGTTCACTGGATTTTAAGTCCAGCGTGTCTACCAATTTCACCATCCGAGCATTATATGGTTTTGAGCGAAAAACGGGGCTCGAACCCGCGACCTCGACCTTGGCAAGGTCGCGCTCTACCAACTGAGCTATTTTCGCATTCAAATTTTAAAGAACCGCAACACTTGATTTGTTTCGTATTGCGAGTGCAAATTTAGGACATTTATTCAATTACACAAGCGTTTTTCGAAAAAAAAGTTCACTTATTTTATAACATTCTGATAACCTAAACTTTAAACTTTGATTTTTTTTTTGGTTTTATTTCTTCACCAGCATTCTTTTAATCTCGTTCAGCTTCATTAAGGCTTCTACCGGTGTAATAGCATTTATATCGAGGCTCAGAATCTCTTCTTTTATCTCTTCCAGCAAAGGATCATCCAAATTAAAGAAACTCATCTGCATTTCATCATTAGCCGCTTTTATTCCGTTTAAAGCATCGCTTGAATGATTCTTTTCTAATTTCTTTAAAAGTTTTTGTGCTTTTGAAATTACCAGCTGAGGCATCCCCGCCATTTTTGCTACATGGATTCCAAAACTGTGAGCACTTCCTCCTTTTTCGAGTTTTCTGATAAAAAGAACGGTGTCTTTTAACTCTTTTACCGCCACATTAAAATTCTGGATTCTTGGCAGCGATTCTGTCATTTCATTTAACTCGTGATAATGCGTGGCAAACAAAGTCTTAGCTTTTGACGGATGCTCATGCAAAAACTCGGCAATTGCCCACGCAATTGAAATTCCGTCATATGTACTGGTTCCTCTTCCAATTTCATCCAGAAGAACCAGACTGCGATCTGAAATATTATTCAAAATCGAAGCCGTCTCATTCATCTCAACCATAAAAGTCGATTCTCCCATCGAGATGTTGTCAGATGCTCCTACCCTTGTGAATATCTTATCTACTATTCCCATTTTTACACTTTCTGCAGGAACAAAACTTCCCATCTGCGCCAAAAGTACAATCAAAGCCGTTTGCCTTAAAATAGCCGACTTACCCGACATGTTAGGCCCGGTAATCATGATAATCTGCTGCGTTTCCCTGTCCAAAAACACATCATTGGCAATGTACGGTGTCCCAACCGGCAACTGTTTTTCAATTACAGGGTGACGGCCGTTTTTAATCTGCAGTTCGAAGGTTTCATCAATTTCCGGACACACGTACTGATTTTCGTTTGCCAGCTGCGTAAACGAACACAAACAATCTAATTGCGCTACTAAAAAAGCATTCATCTGAACCGGCTTGATGTAAGTTGCAATCCAGGCTACTAACTGCTCAAAAAGCTCTGATTCTATTTTGTGGATTTTTTCCTCCGCACCTAAAATCTTAGTTTCGTATTCTTTTAATTCTTCAGTAATATAACGCTCGGCGTTTACCAGAGTCTGCTTACGAATCCACTCTTCCGGCACTTTATCCTTATGTGTATTTCTAACTTCTATATAATATCCAAAAACATTATTGAAAGATATTTTCAAAGATGAAATTCCTGTACGTTCTGATTCTCTTCTTTCAATTCCTTCCAAAAATTCTTTTCCCGAAGTTGAAATCGCACGAAGTTCATCCAGTTCTTCATTTACACCTGTCGCAATGGCGTTTCCTTTTGCAATAGCAACAGGAGCATCCTGATTTAAAGTAACCTGAATTTTTTCTCTTAGTAAATCACAGGAATGCAGGCTGTCTCCAATTACTTTTACAGCTTCCTGCGGACTTTGAAGCGCAAGTGTTTTTATAGGAATAATAGCATCCAGAGATTCTTTTAAATAGACAATTTCACGAGGTGAAACTTTTCCGGCTGCGATTTTTGAAATCAAACGCTCTAAATCAGAGATTTGTTTGATCTGATATTGAATATCGTGTAATATTTCAGGATTTGATTTCAGGTACGAAACTACATCGTGGCGTCCTTTTATCTTATTTTTATCTTTTAAAGGAAGAGCCAGCCAGCGTTTCAGCAGACGGCCGCCCATAGGCGAAAGCGTTCTGTCGATTACATCCAGAAGCGTTACGGCATTTGGATTATAACTGTGGTACAATTCCAGGTTTCGAATCGTAAAACGATCCATCCACACATAGGCATCTTCTGCAATTCTCTGTATGGAAGTAATATGCTGGATTCGGTTATGCTGCGTTTCAGACAAATAATACAAAATGGCTCCCGCCGCAATAATTCCTTCTTTTAATTCTTCAACCCCAAAACCTTTTAAGGAATTGGTCTGAAAATGCTTAGTCAGCGTTTCCAGCGCATAATCTTCTTTGTAAATCCAGTCTTCCAGATAGAAACTATGGAAATCTTCTCCAAAAGCGTCTTTAAATTCACTTTTGCAGTTTTTCGGAACTAAAACTTCACTCGGATTAAAATTCTGCAATAACTTATCAATATATTCGGCATTTCCCTGAGCAGTTAAAAACTCACCTGTAGAAACATCCAGAAAAGCTATTCCAATATTTTTATTGGCAAAACAGAGCGAAGCTAAAAAGTTGTTTGATTTGGATTGCAGAACCTCATCATTTAAAGAAACTCCCGGAGTTACAAGTTCCGTTACTCCTCTTTTTACGATAGTTTTCGTCATTTTTGGATCTTCGAGCTGATCGCAGATAGCCACACGAAGTCCGGCCTTAACCAATTTTGGAAGATAAGTGTTTACGGAATGATGCGGAAAACCGGCAAGAGCTGTCTCGGTATCAGAACCTGCACCTCTTTTTGTTAATGTAATCCCCAGAATCTTAGAAGCCCTGATAGCATCTTCTCCAAAGGTTTCATAAAAATCCCCTACTCTGAAAAGCAGACAGGCATCAGGATATTTTCTCTTGATCTCATTGTACTGTTTCATTAAAGGTGTTTCCTTCACCACTTTTTCTTTAGCTGCCAAAATTGATATGTTTTAAATGAAAAATTAAGACAGCGAATTTATAATTTTTTTGAGGGAATATCTAAGGCTTCAAAAATTAAAATATTTTAAGATATTTTTAGGTCCTGATTTAAGAATTTTACATAGCTTTGTTCATCATTAAAAAAGACTGTAAAAAGATGAAAAAAATAATTTTATTTGCTATGTTAGCTGTAGCTGGTATTACGGCTTCTAATGCACAAACAACTAAAAAAGCTAAAGCTGCTAAGGTTGCTAAAATCGAAGGTGCCGGAATGCTTTTCGAAACAGAAACTATCGACTACGGTACTATCGCTCACAATGCTGACGGTAAACGTGAATTTGTTTTTGTTAACAATGGTACAAAACCATTAATCATTACAAACACTCAGGGATCTTGCGGATGTACAGTTCCTACTACTCCAAAAGAACCAATCGCTCCGGGAGCTAAAGGTGTTATTGGTGTAAAATATGCTACTGACAGAGTTGGTGCTTTTACAAAAACGGTTACTGTAACTTCTAACGCTGAAGGACAACCAACAAAAGTACTTACAATTAAAGGTACTGTTTTACCAGATCCAGTAAAAAGCTAATCTGAAAAACAAGTAAATAATCGAAAAGCTTCCTTATCTTTGGAAGCTTTTTTTATGACCTGAAATTACACCAATGAGAAAACTTGAAAACAGCGAACTGGACAGAAAATCTATTGAAGACTTTAAAAAATCAGACAAGACTCCTTTGATATTGGTTTTGGATGATATTCGAAGCCTGCACAATATTGGTTCTGTGTTTAGAACAGCCGATGCTTTTTTAATTGAAAAAATAATCCTTTGCGGCATCACTGCCACACCTCCCAATAAAGAAATTCACAAAACTGCTCTTGGTGCGACTGAAACCGTGGCGTGGGAGCATCACGAAAATGTTTTGGAAGTTATTGAAAATCTAAAAAAAGAAAATGTTTTAACGCTTGCCATTGAACAGGTTGAAAGTGCCATTTTTCTTCAGGATTTTAAAACCGAAAAGAATCAGAAATACGCTTTGGTTTTTGGGAATGAAGTTTACGGCGTATCTCAGGAAGCAGTTGCGATCTGCGACGGCTGTATTGAGATTCCACAGCTAGGAACCAAACATTCTTTAAATATTTCTGTGAGTGCCGGAATTGTAGTGTGGGATTTATTTCAGAAATTAAACTGGCCAGGTAAATAGTTCAAGTTCCAAAAAATCAAATTCCAAGTTCTAAATTTGGCTGTCTTTTTTGAAATTGTGATTTTTATATACTCTTAAAACTTTAATTGTTATAAAATCAGATATATTTTTTTGTTATTATAAAATTGATACTTTTATGAAATGAAAAAATGTATCTTATTAAAAATCTTCTTTTTAGTATTTGTTTTAAGTTCTACAGAAACTTATGCAAATACTAAAAATACAGTTACAATTAAGAATACAGTTTCCGCTTTTAACGACACCATTAAATCCGGCAGAAAAAAGAATCTAAAATCAAATGCTGATATTGTACCTCCTGTAATAAAAGCATCAGGCGATCAGATTTACTGCCCGCAAAGCAGCATTAATATCGTAACCGACCTTACCATAACACATGATCCTGCCGAACCGGCAACACAAGCGGTTTACATTCAGATTTCATCCGGTTATTCTGAAGGTTTTGACAAGCTCGAGCTTTCAAATCCAACACTTCATCCAGCTGTTACAACAAGCTGGGATATAACGACAGGAAAACTTCAGTTATCAAGTCCAACAGGGACTGACGTTTTGTATTCTGATTTTGTAAATGCTGTAAAAGATGTTGTTTTTATAAATTCTTCTGCCGCTGCTTCTGGAACCCGAACATTTTCGATAACTATTGGACAGGCTAATTATCTGCCTTCGACGCAGCATTTTTATTTATTTGTACCCAATGTCGGGATTTCGTGGACAAATGCAAAAACCGCCGCCGAGACCAGTACGTATTATGGATTAAAAGGGTATTTGGCTACTATTTTATCTGCAGATGAAGCTAAACTTATTGGTGAGCAGGCCTCCGGCACAGGCTGGATTGGCGGAAGTGATGCAGAAACCGAAGGCATCTGGAAATGGGTAACCGGTCCTGAAGCCGGAACTGTTTTCTGGAACGGCAATGCATCCGGCTCAACACCCAATTTTGCTTTTTGGAATACAGGCGAACCTAACCAGCAGGGAGACGAAGATTATGCTCATATTACCCAGCCGGGTATTGGAATTAAAGGTTCCTGGAACGATTTATCCAATACCGGAGACAGCGAAGGAAATTACCAGCCAAAAGGATATGTTGTAGAATATGGCGGTATGCCGGGCGAAGCACCCCTTGAAATTGCAGCCAGCACCAAAATTACAATTCCCGCCGCTGTTCCGCTTACGCCAAATGCGATCTGCGATTCCGGAAGTTTTACACTTACAGCGTCTACAGAATCCAGTGCAGCTATACGCTGGTACGATGCTGCAACAGGAGGAAATTTAATAGCAACAGGAACTTCTTATACTACTCCGCTATTAAACAACACCACTACATTTTATGTCGATGCAGGATGCGAAATAAACCGTAAATCTGTAATTGCCAGAATTAATAAAACTCCTGATACTCCCACAGCTGCTGAGCCCGTTGTTTCAAGATGCGGAACAGGCTCTGTAACAATGAACGCCAGTACTGACATTGGCACCATTAACTGGTTTACAGCTGCCACAGGCGGCAGCAGTATTCATTCAGGAAATGCTTTTACACTATCATCTGTCAGCGCGAACACTACTTATTATGCCGAAGCCTCAAATTCAGGCTGTAGTAATCCAGTCCGTACACCTGTTGATGTTGTAATTTATACCCCGCCGGCGGTTATTGATGAAACTGTGATTCTCTGCCAGTTTCAAACAGTTACATTAAACGCAGGAGTTTCAGGAATGGAATATTTATGGTCAAACGGCGAAACCACACAAACTATAGAGGCCACAAAAGGCGGTGTTTATACCGTTGACGTGACGAGCCCTTCACCTGAAAGCTGTACGAGTCGAAAAACAATTACGGTTGACGAGCATAAACTGCCTCAAATAGATCGGATTGATGTAAACGGAACGCGTGCCGTAATTTATTTAAAACAGGAAGCAGCTTATTACGAATATTCGGTTGACGGAATTAATTTTCAGGATTCCAATATTTTTTATGATATTCCGGGCGGACTCCAAACGGCTTATGTTCGGGAAAAGAACAGCTGCGGAGGTACGACCCAAAATTTTGTTGTACTGGTTTTTCCGGCTTTCTTTACTCCAAACAACGATACTTACAATGATTTATGGGAAGTAACCGGAATAGAAAATTATCCGCAGGCACAAGTAACCATTTTTGACCGTTACGGAAAATTAATCACGCAGCTAAATGGATCTAAAATGAGCTGGGACGGCACTTTTGAAAAAATGCCTCTTCCTGCGTCCGATTATTGGTACTCACTTAAAATAGACGATACAAAACCGATTTTAAGAGGGCATTTTTCGCTGAAAAGATAAGTTTTGAATGAGTCAATGTGTCAATTAGATAATTTCTTAATGAGGGAATGTGTCAATTCAATAATTTAGTTATATCGTATATAAATTATCTAATTGCCAAATTATCTAATTATCTAATTACCCCAACTTCTTCCTGATTTCGTTTAGAACAAAAACATAATCATCCTGATTTTTTACAAAATCGCGATCAGAAACGTCAATAATTAAAACATTCAAGTCAAACTGGGATTTGATATATTCTAAATAACCGTAGTTAATTTTGTCCAGATATTCTGCCTCGATATTCTGTTCGTAATTCCGTCCTCGTTTTTTTATGTTTTGCAGAAGCCTGTCGGTATTTTGATACAGGTAGATGTACAAATCCGGTTTTGGCATTTTCTTGTAGATAATATTGAAGAGGTTTCGGTACAAACGATATTCGTCTTCCTGCAGCGTGATTTTAGCAAAAATCAGCGATTTAAAAATATGATAATCGGCTACAATGAAATCTTTGAACAAATCAAACTGCGCCAGATCATCGGATAACTGCTGATAGCGATCTGCCAGAAAAGACATTTCGAGTGTAAAAGCATATCGGTTTTGGTCTTTATAAAACTTTGGTAAAAACGGATTGTCGGCAAAACGTTCAAAAACAGTTTTGGCATTAAAATCTTCGGCAATTTTATGAACCAAAGTCGTTTTTCCGGCTCCAATATTTCCTTCAAAAGCGATATAATTAAACTTATCCAGCGAAATTTCGTTTAACGGACATTTTAAATCCTGTACAATGGTACAAACGCTGTCGTCCGGCGAAACGGCAATTAATTCGGGAATCGTTTTATGAAAAACCGGATGTTTCCAGTCTAATTTTAAATCCTGTACCGGCAGTAAAACAAAATTTCGGTTCTGCATTATGGGATGCGGAATCTGTAATTTTTCTGAATTGATAATTTCGTCATCAAAAGCAATCAGATCAATATCAATCGTACGGCTTTGATATCCTTCCTGAGCAGAACGGATTCTTCCAAGCTGCTTTTCAATTTTTAAAACCTGGCTTAGTATTTTTTGTGCCGATGAAGAAGTATGCAAAAGCAGGGCACAATTATAGAATGCATCGCTCTCAAATCCCCAGGCAGGCGTTTCATAAAGCTTCGAAACCCTGATTACAGTTCCTGCTTCCTGATGTATTAAACTGATACAAGTTTCTATATTTTCTAACCTGTTTCCCTGATTGCTGCCTATGGATAAAACGACTTGATGCTGTGACTTCATAATTAATGCAAATTAACTAAAACTATTTTAGAATTAACCAATATATTTGTGAAACGACATGCGATCTATAATAAAATAATGTACGAAATTTGTAACATAACAGCCGTTCGCGCTACCTATATAAAAAAAATATACATATGAAATTTTTAGGAAATGTAATTGCCACAGTTATCGGTATTTTTGTATTTATAATGATTTTCTTTTTTGGGGTAATTCTTATTGGAGCCATTTTTGGCGGAGACGACAAGGTTTCAGTTAAAAGTGATTCGGTTATCGAATTAGACCTTAAACGAGTTAATAACGATTATGCCGGAAAATATAAAGATCCGTGGGTAACTGTTTTTTCAGATAAAAAAGGAGTCGGCTTATCCGATGTTATCACCGCAATTGAAGCGGCAAAAACAGATGACAAAATCAAAGGAATTTCTATCCTCAATGATGAGTCTTCTTTAGGACTTGCTCAATACAAAGATCTAAGAAATGCTTTGGAGAGCTTTAAAAAATCAGGAAAATTTGTCTGGGCTTATGCTAATACATTTTCACAGAAAGAATATTATTTAAACTCTGTTGCCAATACCATTTATCTGAACCCGGCCGGAGATTTAGATTTTAAAGGACTTTCGTCTGAGGTGATGTTCTTTAAAGATTTTCAGGAGAAATCCGGTATTCACATGGAAGTAATCCGTCACGGAAAATACAAAAGCGCAGTTGAGCCTTTTTTAGAAAATAAAATGAGCGATGCCAACAGAGAACAGGTTACGGCTCTTTTAAATTCGATTTGGTCAACGGTTTGCAGTGATATTTCGAAAAGCAGAAATATTCCGGTTGAAAAATTAAACAAAATCGCAGACGGTTTACTGGCCAGAACACCAAAAATGGCCAAAGACCAGCGTTTGGTAGATATTGTAGCCTACGAAGATGCTTACCACAATGCCATCAAAAAAGCTTTAAAAGTAAAAGATGACGAAGAGTATAACAAAATCTCTATTTTAGATTATACTCAGAACAATATGACGACGGCTTTGACCAATTTTGCCGATGATCAGATTGCTATTATTTATGCTCAGGGAGAAATTGTAGGCGGCGAAGGCGATGTAAATGTAATTGGCGAGGGTTCAATGCGCCGTTCTTTGCAGGATGCCCGCAAAAATGACGATATTAAAGCAATCGTTCTAAGAATCGACAGCCCGGGAGGAAGTGCCTTAACTTCTGATTTAATCTGGAGAGAAATTGAAATTACAAAAAAAGTAAAGCCTGTTGTGGTTTCTATGGGGAATTATGCAGCTTCGGGCGGTTATTATATTGCCTGCAATGCCAATACCATTTTTGCAGAAAGTAATACCATTACAGGTTCGATAGGTGTTTTTGGCGTATTGCCAAACTTTACACCACTTGCCAATAAACTTGGAATTAATACAGAACAAGTAAAAACACATGAAAACGCAGCAAATTACAGTCCGTTTGTGCCTGTTGATGAAAAATTCAAAGCATTTACACTCGAAGGCGTTGAGCAGGTTTACAACACCTTTGTTTCGCATGTTGCCCAAGGCCGAAAAATGACTTTTGCTCAGGTAGATGAAATTGCTCAGGGAAGAGTATGGTCTGGATCTGAGGCTTTAAAAATTGGTTTAGTAGATAAAATCGGTGGTTTGAATGATGCTGTTGCCGAAGCAGCCCGAATTGCTAAAATAAAAGAGTACGGAACCGTAAATTATCCTGAATACGAAAAAACAGTAAGCGACTTATTTGCCAACATGCCTTTTGCACGCTCTAAAGAAGCTTTCATTAAAGAAGAAATTGGTGAAGAGAATTATATGCTGATTGAGCAGGTAAAAAGAATGCAGAAACAAAAAGGTGTTCAGGCTATGATGCCATTTCAAATAGATATTAAATAAATTTCTTAAATATGAAAAGGATATTTCTGTTCTGCAGTGTTTTGTTTTTGTCAGTTTTAAGTGCTCAAAATACCAAACAAGATAGTTTTAAAGAAACAAATGTAACTTTAAAAATCAATGTCGACCAGCTTTACGGCACACTTACCGTTCCGGATGAAGCAAAGAAATGTCCGGTCGCTTTGATTATTGCAGGTTCCGGTCCAACAGACCGCGATGGAAATAATCCGATGATGAAAAATAATTCGCTGAAAATGCTGGCCGAAGTTTTGGCAAAAAACGGAATTGCTTCTCTTCGCTTTGACAAAAGAGGCATCGGCGAAAGCAAAGCGTCAGCTGTAACAGAATCGAGTCTGGTTTTTGAAAATTATACCGAAGATGCCAAAAGCTGGATTAATTTCCTGAAGCAGGATAAACGTTTCACGCAATTAACGATTATTGGTCACAGTGAAGGATCGCTGATTGGCATGATTGCCAGTGGAAAAGCAAACAAATTTGTTTCGATTGCAGGAGCAGGAGAATCTGCAGATAAACTGATAAAATCCCAGATTGGTTCAAAATCAATGAAACAGCTTGAGGACATGACTTTTCCTATAATCGACAGTCTGAAAAACGGGCATACGGTTAAAAAAGTAGATCCAATGCTGAATTCACTTTTCAGGGCCAGTATTCAGCCGTATTTAATTTCGTGGTTTAAATACGATCCGCAGACCGAAATTAAAAAACTTACGATTCCGGTTTTGATACTTCAGGGCAATAATGATTTGCAGGTTTCTGTTAAAGATGCCGAAAATTTAAAACAGGCCAATCCAAAAGCTGAGCTTGAAATTGTAGATAAAATGAACCATATCATGAAAATAATCGAGGGGGATCAAAAGGCCAATATGGAGAGCTATAATAACGAGAGCCTTCCCATTTCAGAATCTCTGACAAGTAAGATTGTCTCTTTTATTAAAAAATAAACAACATTAAAAAGTAAAATCCGTTTGAATACAATCAGACGGATTTTTTTTGATTTTAAATTAAATATTTTTCCTACATTTTAAGAAAAAATTATCTTCAAACTCAATCAAAAAAAACTATTTTTGCAACGAGTCAATTATCAAAATTAAACCTCAAACCTATAAATATGTTAAAGAAAATTTTAAAAGTAACGGCCATAGTCCTAGTGGTTTTTGTAGCCGCATTATTTGCCATTCCGTATTTCTTTAAAGACCAGATCAAAGCAAAAATTGCCGATGCAATCAACGAAAGTGTTGATGCCAAAGTAAGTTTTGCCGATGCTGATTTGAGTTTATTTAAAAATTTCCCGAATGCCGCTGTTGGAATTGAAAAACTGGTGATCATAAACAAAGCCCCTTTTGAAGGCGATACTTTGGTTTCGCTGGGACAATTAAACCTTAAAATGAGCATTAAAGAGCTTTTTAAAGGAAAAGATGAACCTTTGAGCATTGAAGGAATCAGTTCTCAAAATGGTTTAATCAATATTATCTTTAATAAAGATGGTGTAGGAAATTTTGATATTGCTTTAAAAGACAAAAAAGATGAGGAGAAAAAAGACGAAAAAAGCAGTCCGCTTTCTTTAAAAATCCAGAACTATAAAATCGAAAACTTTACTTTCAGATATATCGATCAGGGTTCCAAAATCAAGATGGTTATCGACAGTTTAAATCACGAAGGCACAGGAGATTTTACCAATTCCAAATTAGATTTGACTACAAAATCTACTGCAAACGTATCTTTGGATATGGATAAGATGAATTACATGAAAAATGTAAAACTTACTCTTGATGCCGTTTTAGGAATTGATTTAGACCAGAGTAAATATACTTTTAAAGAAAATAAAGCTTTAATTAATCAGCTTCCTCTTGAATTTGACGGATTTATTCAAATGACAGACAAAGCTCAGGTTTATGATTTAAAATTTAAAACGCCTACTTCATCCTTTACAAATTTCTTAGGATTAATTCCTGCCGCTTACGCTTCGAGTCTTGAAGGAGTAAAAACGACAGGAGATTTTACGGTAGTTGGTTTTGCAAAAGGTGAGTTAACAGATACTACGGTTCCTAAATTCAATATTGCTATCGCATCCAACAATTCTTCGTTCCAATATCCAAACTTGCCAAAATCGGTTCAGAATATTGTAATTGATACTAAAATTATAAATGAGACTGGGATTCTAAACGATACCTATGTAAATTTAGATAAGTTATCATTTAGAATTGATCAGGATATTTTCAGTGCTAAAGCGAATGTTAAAAACATTACCGTTAACCCAATTGTAGATGCCGCTTTAAAAGGAACCATTAACCTTGCTAATCTTTCTAAAGCATATCCAATTAAACTGGACAAACCTTTAGCTGGTATTTTAAAAGCCGATGTGACTACGAATTTTGATATGGCTTCTGTTGAAAAAAGTCAATATCAAAACATCAAAAATGCCGGAACAATGAGTTTATCAGGATTTAAATATACTGATGAAAACAACAAATCAATGAATATCAGCACGGCTTTGGTTGAGTTTAATCCAAGCAGGATCAACTTAAAACAGTTTGATGCTACAACAGGAAAAAGCGACATCAGTATTAATGGTGTTTTAGAAAATTTCTACGGTTTTATGTTTAAGAAACAGGAATTGAAAGGAAACTTCAATATGAGTTCGAATCAATTGGCTGTGGATGATTTTATGACTGCGGGCGAACCTGCAAAAACAACTGCTCCTGCCGGAGAAGGAAAAACAGAAACCAAAACCGCTGCGAAACCGGCTGAGGCAATGAAAATTCCGGCTTTCTTAAATTGTACATTAAATGCAAAAGCAACGACTGTTTTATATGACAATCTTAAACTGAAAGATGTTTCAGGGAAATTGATTATAAAAGACGAAAAAGCGTTACTTGAAAACTTTAAAACGTCGATTTTTGGCGGTACAATTGGATTAACAGGTGCCGTTTCTACAAAAAATAAAGTTCCGACATTTGATATGAATTTAGGTTTTAATCAGGTAGATATTGCGCAGACGTTTACACAATTGGACATGATGAAAAAAATGGCACCGATTGCAGGAATCATCAACGGAAAATTAAATTCGACTATTAAACTGAATGGAAATTTAGATGAAAAAGAATTAACTCCGGATTTAAAATCGATTTCAGGAGATTTATTAGGACAGCTGCTTTCTACAACTGTAAATGCGCAAAATTCTACGGTATTAAATTCGCTGACTTCAAATATTAAATTCCTTGATCCAAGTAAACTGAATTTGAATGACCTGAAAATGGCTTTGACTTTTGATGACGGAAAAGTGAATGTAAAACCATTCGACATTAAATATCAGGATATTAAAATTACAGTTGGAGGAACACACGGTTTCGACCAGACCATGAATTACAATTTAAAACTGGATGTTCCAGCTAAATATTTGGGAACGGAAGCAAATAACCTGATTGCGAAATTATCTCCTGCCGATGCAGCGAAATTAGAAAACATTCCAATCAATGCTCTATTGACAGGTAATTTCTCTAATCCGAAGATCAGCACTGATATGAAATCGGCTGTAACAAGTTTAACTACCCAGTTAGTGAATCAGCAGAAAGAAAAACTGACTCAAAAAGGAACTTCTGCCCTTACTGATTTAATCAATAAGAATACAAAGGCTAAAGATACCACTCAGGCGGCCAAAACAGAAAAAGAACAAAAAACACAGGAAACTGCTAAAAAAGCGAGTGACCTGATTAACGGTCTTTTCAAAAAGAAAAACTAGCAGCAAAAGCAAAGGCCAATCTCACGATTGGCCTTTTTGTTTATACTGCTTTTGAATATATTTTTAATTTTCTGTTTTCTAAGATTGAATTGATAATTTTGAAGTATTCATCCTGCGGACATGCAGTAGTATCAATTCCAACACTGCTATTGTCGTAAGGCTCGTATTTCTTTATAACCGAAACAGAGAACAATCCAACTGTTGGTGTCTGAACTGAACTGGCAAGGTGCATAATACCGCTGTCTGCTCCGATAAAAACATCAACATGAGCCAGGAAAGATCCCATTTCTCGGATATCTTTACTATAAAAAGATGGGGCTTTAAATCCTATTTGAGAAACATTTTCGACAGGTAAGATTTCGATAATGTTATAATTGCTATATTCTGTTTGTAATCTGGAGTAGAAGCTTTCCCACCATTCTTCAGAAAAACATTTTGTGCCGGTGGCGTATGTAAAAATGCAAATAGTGCGTTTTGAAGAATCGATTAAATTGTCTAGAATTTTTCTTCCGTTTTCAAGTTCAGAAGAACTTAGTTTAAGATCCAAGGAAGGAACAATTTTATTTCTTTTTGGCAGTCCTAATTTCGTTACGTAGTTTCTGAAATTATAAACCGGATATTTGGCAATGTGGTCGTAATCGCTTTTTGGTTCTTTTAGCTCTCCGTCTAAATCTCCGTAGAATTTATATTTGGCATTTGAAAACTTTACGGCAAGACGGCCCGAAGAGGAATTTTGGTCAACATTTATCGCCATATCATAGGGTTCTTTCATAATCGACACCCAGACTTTCATGTATTCGACCAGACTTTTAAAAGGCTTTTTAGGCAGGTGTATGGATTTATTGTAAACCTGATAATTTTCGAAGATAATAGGCGCGAGAGTTCCTTTTACAAATAAATCAATTTTGCAGTTTGGAAATGTTTCTGAAACTTCCTGAACCAGCGGGGTAATCAATAATAGATTTCCAAGTCTGCCATTGGGTCTGCAGATTAAGACTCGTTTAATTTCGGTTTTATCAACCAAAACAATGCTGTAATCTGTTTTTTGTTTCCCAATATTTTTGGTCAGACCACGCATTACACCACGCCTAAACTGGTTTACTTTGCCTAAAACACTCATTATTCAATAAATTAAGGATTAAATTAATTTCAAATTAACTTTAAAAAAAAAGCCCTAGATGGAACAAACTTCAAATCTAGGCTCTTTTTATTTTTAAAATTAAATTCTTTGAATAAGTTATTATTACAAAATTGTAACCAAATTTATCAAAATTCACATCACCTATTCGCCTAAAGTCAAAAATACGACTATAATCAGGCTTCTTAATCAATTACTAGACAAGCTCTTAATAAAAATAGACGAAAAGGGTAATACGCTAGACGTTTATAGTAACAACGTAACCTTCGGAACCGCGGATATTAAAAACAGTACCGTTTTCAAAAATTAAATACTGCCCTTTTATGCCCGTTAATTTACCCTGAAAAGTTGGTGTTTTATCCAGATTTAAGCTCGCAACTTTTGCCGGATAATGTAAAACCGGATATTGCAGTTCGTAAACATCGTTTTTCTCACTGAAGAAATAATCCTTAACCTCAGCAGGAATTAAATTTTCGACTTTTGATTTTTCAAGGATCAAATCGCATGAGTCGGCTGTGCATTGCAGCATTTTTCTCCAGTTGGTTTTATCAGCATAATGATCTTTTAGGGCAACCTCGGTAATTCCCGCCAGGTAACGGTTGGGCACCTCAACAATAGCAATGGCCTGTGTTGCGCCCTGATCGATCCATCTTGTCGGCACTTGTGTTTTACGTGTTACTCCTACTTTTATTTCACTTGATAAAGCCAAATATACAATATGAGGCTGTAACTGTGCTTTTTGTTCGTATTCCAGATCGCGGTCTGCGATTCCTAAATGCGCGGTGCTTAATTCCGGTTTCATAATCCAGTCTCCTACTGCAGGACTCGAATAGAAACAATCGTAACAAAAGCCCTGTCTGAATATTTTTTTCTTTTTATTGCAGTTTAAACATTGAAACCCCGAAAAGGCGATTTCAATTTCTTTGTTTAATAATTGATTAACATTCAAAAAACTATCTTCAAAAACTAAATAATATTGAATTGGATTTCCTAATTCAGTCTGCATTTTGGTGAGTACGCCTTGATAAGTCATGGGATATAAAATTGAAAGTTTTTGATGCTAAAGTGTTTTGTTTACTGCTAAAAGCAGAGAATTTAGCTTTTATTTTTTTATTATTTGAGTTAAAATCTTTAGTTCCAAGAGCGTGTTTTTTATTACAAAAAACACTATTTTTGATATGACAGCAAAGTTAAGGTTTGTCTTTTGATATTCAAATTTTAAGTTTCTGGATTTTAACTAACACCGCAAACAACTAACTTCTAAAATCTGCCATTATTCATGCCTTTATCAATAATTAATTCTTTTGCTTCGTGGGTCCTGAAACAAAGGATTCATCAGATTGAACTTTTTTTAAAATACCCAAATGAAGTTCAGGAGGAACTATTACATAATTTATTGACAGCGTCTGAGAATACGATTTTTGGAAAACAGTATGATTTTGCATCGATCAACTCTTATAAAACTTTTGCTGAGAGGGTTCCTATTGCCTCTTACGAAGAATTACAGCCTCTTATTGAGCGTACGCGTCAGGGCGAGCAGAATGTTTTTTGGGAATCTCCTATAAAATGGTTTGCCAAATCAAGCGGCACAACCAATGCCAAGAGCAAGTTTATTCCGGTAAGCAACGAAGCGCTTGAAGACTGTCATTATAAAGGAAGCAAAGATTTATTATGTCTGTATTTGAATAATAATGAAGATTCTGAATTGTTTTTGGGAAAAAGTCTTCGTTTAGGTGGCAGTTCGCAGATTTATGAAAACAACAATACTTTCTTTGGTGATTTATCGGCAATTTTGATCGAAAATATGCCTATCTGGGCTGAGTTCAGCAGCACGCCAAGCAGTAAAACTTCGTTGATGACAGAATGGGAAAGTAAAATTGCTGCAATTATTAACGAAACCAAAAACGAAAATGTGACCAGTTTTGCCGGAGTTCCATCCTGGATGCTGGTTTTAATGAACAAGGTTCTGGAAAATACCGGCAAACAAAGTTTACTGGAATTGTGGCCGAATCTTGAAGTTTATTTTCACGGAGGTGTGAGTTTTTCTCCTTATAAAGACCAGTATAAAAAATTACTGCCAAGCAAAGATTTTAGATATTACGAAATTTACAATGCTTCTGAAGGCTTTTTTGCTATTCAGGATTTAAATAATTCCAGCGATTTATTACTGATGCTGGATTACGGAATTTTCTACGAATTTATTCCGATGGATACTTTTGGAAGTCAAAACCAAAAAGTAGTCCGTTTAGCCGATGTTGAGCTTAACAAAAACTACGCAATCGTGATTACGACTAATTCCGGTTTATGGCGTTATTTAATTGGCGATACGGTTCGTTTTACTTCTTTGAATCCATATCGAATTAGAGTTACGGGAAGAACCAAGCATCATATTAATGTTTTTGGTGAGGAATTAATGGTAGAAAATACAGATCAGGCGATTGCTAAAGCTTGTCAGGTAACCCAAACCGAAGTGATCGATTATACGGTTGCTCCTATTTTTATGCAGGATAAAGAAAAAGGAGCACACGAATGGATGATCGAATTTAAAAAACATCCGGCAGATGTTGGTCTGTTCCAAAAAGTTCTCGACGAAACCCTGCAAACCCTGAATTCTGATTACGAAGCTAAACGCTACAACAATATGACGCTAAATCCTTTGGTGATTAATATAGCGCGTGAAAACTTGTTCTACGACTGGCTAAAAGAACGCGACAAACTGGGCGGGCAAAATAAGATTCCGAGACTTTCAAATGAAAGGGATTATCTGGAGCAGTTGAAGGAGATGTGTTATTAGATTTTAATCAAACACACTCCTAATTAAACACCGAGAAGTAGAAATGAAAGAAATTAAAATTGAACTTAGCAAGAAAAAAAGTTTTTCAGCTGTTCTGGGTTCAGTCATCTTTATTCTATTAGGAATTCAATTCATTCTTAATCCTGAACAGTATGTTTCGCGTATTTATAGAAACATTGAATTAATAAAAATCGCAGGGTTTGCATCAGTTTCTTTTTTTGGACTATGTTTACTTTTTATTCTTTTTAAAATCTTGGACAAAAAGCCCGCTTTAATTATTAATGAAAATGGAATTACTGATAATTCAAATTACAGCAGTGTCGGATTAATTGCCTGGTCGAAAATAAAAGGAATAAGAACCCAGCAAGTTATGTCGACCAAGTTTTTGTTAATTGATGTCTCTGACCCAAAAGAATTTATTGATAAAGGCTCAAGATTAAAAGCATCGTTTATGAAAGCTAACCTAAAGATGCATGGAACTCCAGTTTTAATTACTTCTAATACTTTAAATTATAATTTCAGTGATCTTGAAAAATTATTGCATGAAGAATGGAATAAATATAATTACACTGATTCCACTAAACCCGCATGAGGGATAGGAATGAAAATCCTTTTGTGCCGGGGTTCGGCACAAAAGATTGAAATGGATAGCCCGACCCGCAGGGACATGCCCTAAATAAAAAAACCTCAGTATTATTGAAAGACCGAGGTTTTTATATTTATATAAACGTTCTGTATGTCATACAAGCAGAATTTCGTCTGTAATTATCGAGTTTCTAGTGTGATTTCTCCTTCATCGAAATGACAAAAATGAGAATAACTTTGTCTAAAACCTCTGCGAATCCCTGCGTTATACACTTTATGCACTTATTACATCATATCAATGTATCTGTCGTGGTATCCTAATAAATATAAAACACCGTCAAGACCTAAACTTGAAATTGAAGTCGAAGCACTTTCTTTTACTTTTGGTTTAGCATGAAAAGCGATTCCCAGACCTGCTAAATTAAGCATTGGCAGATCGTTTGCACCGTCGCCGACTGCTATAGTCTGGTTGATGTGGATTCCTTCTTTCTCGGCGATTGCTTTTAGGTATTCGGCTTTCTTTTGACCGTCTACGATATCGCCTAAATATTTACCGGTTAATTTACCGTCTTTAATTTCTAATTGGTTGGCGTGAACATAATCGATTCCGAGCTCTTTTTGAAGATATTCTCCAAAATAAGTAAAACCTCCTGAAAGAATTGCAGTTTTATATCCGTAGTATTTTAGAGCTTTCATTAAACGATGTGCCCCTTGTGTTATTGGTAAATTGATGGCAACGTTTTGCAAAACTTCCTCGCTTAAACCTTCAAGCAGCGCCATACGTTTTTTGAAACTTTCGTTAAAATCAATTTCGCCATTCATAGCCGACTCGGTAATAGCGCGAACCTGATCGCCTACTCCGTTTAATTCTGCCAGTTCGTCAATTACTTCGGTCTGGATTAAAGTAGAATCCATATCGAAACAAACTAAACGACGGTTTCTTCTGTATATATTATCTTCCTGAAACGAAATATCGACATTTAAGGTTCTCGAAATCTCCATAAAACTTGCTGTCATGACAATTTTATTTACAATTTCGCCGGTTACCGATAATTGGATGCAAGAACGCGGATATTCTTCTTTCTCAACAATTGAAGTTCTTCCTGTTAATCGTATAATAGAATCAATATTCAGGTTTTGGTCTGACATTATTTTGGTTACTGCCGCTAATTGAGATGCGGCCAGTTTTTCGCCAAGAATATTGATAATATAACGCTGTTTCGACTGTGATTTTACCCATTTTTCGTAATCATCGATAGAAATCGGAATAAATTTTACTTTGATTTCGAGTTCATACGCTTTGAACAATAAATCTTTTAAAACGGGAGCAGAAGAAGAACCTGCTGCAATTTCGAACAAAATTCCTAAAGAAAGGGTATCGTGAATATCGGCCTGGCCAATATCTAAAATATTAGCATCATACGCCGCCAATACAGCTGTTAAGCCTGCTGTAACCCCTATTTTATCGTGTCCTGAAACTTTTAATAAAATTATTTCCTTATCCTCTATTGCCATTTTACCTAATTGATTTTGAAGCGACAAAAATCGGTAATCTCCAGTTGATAAAAAAGAATAATCTTTGTTTTTTTGAAAAGAAAAAGCGCATCTATATGCGCTTTTTCGAGTAATTTAACAATTCTGTTTTATTATTAAAATAACGTAACTTTTTGGTTATTGATTTGCTTCATTTTCATCAAAATTTACCATCCAGTTGATTCCGAATTTATCCTTAAACATTCCGAAATAAGCTCCCCAGAACGTTTTTTGCAGAGGCATTTCTACTTTCCCTCCTGCCGAAAGTCCGTTGAAGATTCGATCTGCTTCTTCTGTACTTTCTGTATTGATTGAAATAGAGAAATTATCCCCAAAACCAACATCGCCGTATCTTGGATGTGAGTCACTTCCCATTAAAATGGTATTGCCAATTTTAAGTGACACGTGCATAACACGGTTTAAAGCTTCTTCAGAAAGTACTTCTCCTTCTTCTGCCGGGGCATCTTTATATTTTCCGATATACGGAAAGTCTCCGCCAAAAACTGATTTATAAAACAGGAACGCTTCTTCGCATGTTCCGTTGAACATTAAGTATGGATTTACTGCTGCCATGATATTTTTTTAAAATTGTTAATTGTAAATTATGAATTGTGAATGTCTTTTTTTTGCTCTATTTACTTTCTTCAGATAATTCTTTAACGATTTCCAGACCTTTAGGAAAAACATCTTTAAAATAATCTACAAATTTTTCTCCCGAATCGACCTGAGCAATTAAATCTGTGAATTCATCATCAGGAATTAACCGATACGTTTCCATTGCCCCGCTCCATTTTTTTGTTTCTTCATCCAGAGGAAGTTCCTTAAAATCTTTCATTTCGCCTATATGCTTAAAAGCCATATATTCGTTTGGCGTTTTGGTTTCAATTATGCTGTACATTCCTTCTCCGTTAGGTGCCATAAAATATATTTTATCTCCTTCGTTCCAGCCACTTTCGGTGTAAGAACCTTCGCAGAAAGCACTTGTCCATTTTTTATACGATTCTTCGTCCCATAAAGCCTTCCAGACCTTGTCCGGATGAGCTTTAATTCTTATTGTAAATTCTAATGTTTCCATAATTAAGAAAGTTTACTAAAATCCATGAATAAAACATTCCAACGATGACCGTCTAAATCGGCAAAACCAAATCCGTACATCCAGCCCTGGCTTTCTGCAGGTTCAGAAAAAACCGTACCGCCGGCTTCCTTGACTTTTCTGGCCAGTTCATCTACTTCTTCCCTGCTTTCGGCATCAATGGAAATCAATATTTCAGAACTTGATTTTGTATCTGTAACTGCATTTTGAGAGAAGCCTGAAAAAAGAATTTCCTCAAAGAGCATCACCACAAAATGATTTTCTCCCACAACCATACAGGTCGAACTTGGTGTGTCGTGCTGTTCGTTGAATGAGAAACCTATTTTCCAGAAAAAATCTTTTGCTTTTGCCACACTTTTCACGGGCAGATTTAACCAAATTTGTTTTGTCATTGTTTGATGTTTTTTTGTTACACAATTATTTTTTTTGATTTTAAACCATATAAGTTAATTTAAGTTTTGCTTTAAACTTTGAGGCTTTAAATCATACAAGTGATCTAATCCTCCTTAATTTTTTTTCTCTGTCAATTTGAACCTAATTCGACTCAACATAACTTTTAAAATTATCCAGAATTGCCTGCCAGCCTCCACGCTGCATTTCTTCAGGATTTTCTTTTTCCGGATCAAAGCTTTCTGTAATTTCTACTCCGCCTGCTGTTTCTTTAAAATGAATAATCGCCTTTCTTCCATCGCCCATTGTATACTCTATGGCTTCATTTTCTTTTACGAGAGTGTAATTTCCCCAGAAATCAAAACTCATGCTGCCGTCTTTGGCTGCCATAGTCGATGTGAATTTACCGCCTTCTCTTAAATCTACTTCTGCATTAGGAGTGTGCCAGTCAGGAGAAGCAAAACTCCATTTTGTAATATGTTCGGGTGTACTCCAGAAATTCCACACTTTTTCTATCGATGCCTTTACTGTAGTTTGTATTGTTATCATGCGTTTTTTAGGTTTTTATTGTTTTAAATACTTTCAGCATATTTCTTAAAGTTATCAATTACATTTTGACACCATTGTTTCTGCATGCTCTCAGAATCTTCTTTTGTGGGTTCAAATACTTCTGTGAGTTTGACTTTACTGCCAAGATCTTCAAAATATACAATTCCGGTTCTGTTATCCAGAAGCTTATATTCTATTAATTGGAATTTCTCTACTTTAGTATATATCCCTTCAAAATCAAACCCTTCGCTTTTATCTTTTGCAGCCATTTGATATTTAAATTTACCATTTACCTGCAGATCATTTTCGGCATGAGGGGTATGCCATTCTTCAAAAGCAAAATTCCAATTTTGAATATGTTTAGGAGAAGTCCACAAATGCCAGACTTTCTCTATCGATGCTTCAATCGTATTTTGTACTCTGATCATCTACCTTACATTACATTTGATCCGGGAACTGGCTTTCATCCATAAAGAAAATTTCCCAGTGATGTCCGTCCGGATCCAGGAAAGTTCTTTGATACATCCATTCGAAATCCTGTTTTCTTCTATAATCGGTTCCGCCGGCTTTAACCGCTTTTTCCATCATTTCATCTACCTGCGTGCGTGTGTCCAGAGAAATAGAAATCAGCACTTCGCTCGCTTTAGAAGAATCACAAATCTGTTTGTCGGTAAAAGTTTGATAGAACTCTTCTACCAAAAGCATGACATGGATATTTGATCCGATCACGATACAGGCGCCCTTTTCATTTGAAAATTTTGGATTGGTTGAAAAACCCAGTTTATTAAAAAAGGATATTGCGCGATTTAAATCTTTTACAGGAAGATTTAAGAAAATTTTTGTTTCCATATTTATAAAATTACAAATTATTTATAGCAAATTTAAAAAATTAAGAATAGTCTGACGCACCAATAAAAGTCAACTTTAGGGGCATTTAAGACAAAATGTCTATTTTTGTAATTGAAGTTAACTTCCACTAAACCAAAAAATATGAGCAAAAAGTTAGCATTAATCATCCCTCACGACTATAAATTACTAAGCGTTGCCGCTATTTTAGAAGTGTTTGAAACAGCCAATAAACTTACTTCTAAAACCGGAAAAGCATTTGACATTATGCTTTTCCAGTCTGCAGAACAAGTTACGCCTCAACTTTTGTCTGGTTATAAAACCAACGCAATTGAAGATTGCGATATTGCATTGGACCTTATTTTGATTCCTGCTTTTACCACAGACAATATGAGTGAGATGATCGCCAAGAATAAAAAATTTATTCCGTGGCTGCAGAAACAGCATAAGACGGGAGCTGAACTGGCAAGTTTTTGTACGGGCGCTTTTTTGTTTGCAGCTTCGGGATTGTTAAACGAAAAACTGGCCACAACACATGTCGATGCGTGCAGTGCTTTTACAAAGGCTTTTCCAATGGTGAAATTAAAACCGGAAGAAACCTTAACTGCTGATGGCAGTTTGTACACCAGCGGCGGTTCGACCTCAACTTTTCATTTATTGATTCTGCTGGTTCAGAAATATTGCGGTAACGAAATTGCCGTGCAGATTGCCAAGATTTTTTCTATCGATTTAAATCGTTACAAACAAAGTTATTTCAGCACTTTCAGACCGAATCATTTGCACAATGATGCTTTGGTCGCACAGTTGCAGCAAAAAATTGAAAGTCAGTATCATTCGATAGAAAAACTGGAAGAAATCACGAAAGATATTCCAACCAGCGCCCGAAACATGACACGCCGTTTCAAACAGGTTACAGGAATTCCTCCAATCGAATATCTGCAGAATATCAGGGTCGAAAGCTCGAAGAGATATTTGGAACAAACCCAGCTTTCGATTTCAGAAATTATCGAAAAAACGGGTTATAATGATCCAAAGGCTTTTAGAAAAGTATTTTATAAAATGGTGGGGATGAAACCAATTGAATACAGAGAAAAGTTTAGGGTTCAATAATTTTCAGGAGCAGATAATTTCCTTTCTATATAAACCTTCTGTCCTGCTCTCCTCTGTATCTTTTGCGGTCTCGTTAGAAAAAAACGAGACCGCAAAAGGATGCCGTTTCGATCAGGGCTAAACAAGACCTTCGGTTTTCAAAACACCAAAAATCAGGACTTGATAATCCACATTAAAACCTTTTTATTGGTTTTTAAAAGTGCATCTATTTCTTTCATGCTTTCGTTTGAAACTGCCGGACAACCCCAGCCTTCGGGTGTTCCGTATGGATAAACCTCATCATCCGGAACGGCTTCCCAGGAATGTAAAACAATGGCGCGGCTTCGGGCATTTGAATTTGTTTTTTCTTTTCCCTGCAAAACATAATTCACTTTGATTCCCCACTGACTTACACCACGATCCAGAATCACATATTTACCCAATGACGAACAATGCGAATCAAACTCGTTACTAATCTGCGGTTTGTCTTTTGATGCTGTTTTCCCCCACTGATTATCACCGCAGCCGTGACTTACCATATAGGATTTCGAAATTTCATTCTTTTTAAAATCGTAAACAAAAAATCTTTTTAAACCGGAATGAAGTCCCAGATCTATCAGAATGAATTTTTCCTGATTGAGATTGTTTTTTTTACAATAGAATTTTGCTTCTTTATAGTAGTCGGTGTAATTAATTTCAATTCGGGATTTTACTGAAGCTATTTCGCTTTTATGTTTATTTTCAGAAATAGTCGTTTTGTTTTCTTTATTGCAGGAAAATCCAAAAAGACAAAACAAAATTAAACAGTTCTTAATTACCATGTTCATCTCTATGAATTATTTGATTATTAATATAAGTATGCTAATTTTTTTAAAACTTCGGTTATCATGTTTTTAAATTAATCTTCAAATATATCCTTTAAAAAGAACGAAAGAAAAGTATTACCTAAAAATTTGATATAAAAAAACCTGCTCAAATAAATGAACAGGTTTCTAGAAATTTAAACTTCGACTAAGCTCCACTTTGTCAAAGTTATTTAGGTTTAAGAAGCAATTTCCATGCGTTTCAATAAGTTTTTACTCAAAGTATGTTGTGCATAATCTTTGTCGATTGACAGTACTTTATCATCTGAACTTGGCAGTTCATACATTGCATCTGTCAGGATAGCTTCGCAAAGCGAACGTAATCCACGAGCTCCTAATTTGTATTCTAAGGCTTTGTCTACAATAAAATCCAAAGCTTCATCGGTAATAGTAAATTCAACTTCATCCATTAAGAATAATTTCTGATATTGTTTTACCAATGCATTTTTTGGCTGTGTCAGAATCGCACGAAGCGTTTCTTTATCCAAAGGATCCATGTGGGTTAAAACCGGAAGACGACCAATAATTTCCGGAATCAAACCAAAGTCTTTAATATCTTTTGGAATAATATATTGCAACAAATTGTCTTTGTCGATATTGTCTGCATTTTTAGAAGTCGAATAACCAACTGCCTGACGGTTTAAACGTTTTGAAATAATTCGTTCTACGCCATCAAAAGCTCCTCCGGCAATAAACAGGATGTTTTGGGTATTTACCTCAACAAATTTCTGGTCCGGGTGTTTACGTCCTCCTTTTGGCGGTACGTTTACAACGGTTCCTTCTAGTAATTTAAGTAAGGCCTGCTGTACCCCTTCACCAGATACGTCACGTGTTATAGACGGATTGTCGCTCTTACGGGCAATTTTATCAATCTCATCTATAAATACGATTCCTCTTTCGGCTTTGGTTACATCATAATCTGCAGCTTGTAAAAGACGTGTTAAAATACTTTCAACATCCTCTCCTACATAACCTGCTTCTGTAAGTACGGTTGCATCTACGATAGCCAAAGGAACGTCTAACATTTTTGCAATAGTTTTAGCTACTAATGTTTTTCCTGTTCCGGTTTGTCCCACCATGATAATGTTGCTTTTTTCAATCTCTACTTCGTCGTCTAATTGCTGCTGCATTAAACGTTTGTAGTGATTGTAAACGGCAACCGACATTACTTTTTTGGTCTGATCCTGACCAATAACATATTGATCCAGAAAAGCTCTGATTTCTTTTGGTTTCTTTAAAATTAAGTCACCTACCAGTTTTGCGCTTCCGCTGGATTTTAATTCTTCTAATACAATTCCGTGTGCCTGCTCAATACACTTATCACAGATATGTGCATTAATACCGGCAATTAATAAATTAGTTTCTGGCTTTTTTCTTCCACAAAACGAACATTCTAATACTACTTTTGCCATTCTATATTTAGTTACTAAGCTGCAAAGATACTAAGTTTCTAAGCTTTTTTAAATTAAAACTTTAAAACTTAACTCCTTACAGCTTAATATTTTTTATTTTTTGTTTATAGTTTCATGTTCCATGTTTCAAGTTAACCGCAGCAACTTGAAACATGGAACATGAAACAAACTTTAACTTTAAGAAAATTATCCTCTTCTTAATACTTCGTCGATCATTCCGTATTCTTTCGCTTCATCGGCTTTCATCCAGTAATCGCGCTCACTGTCTTTATGAACTCTTTCGAAAGGCTGGCCGGAATGCTGCGAAATGATGTTGTATAATTCATCTTTTAGTTTCAACATTTCGCGTAAGTTGATTTCCATATCTGTAGCAACACCTTGTGCTCCTCCTGAAGGCTGGTGAATCATTACTCTTGAATGAGGCAGTGCTGAACGTTTTCCTGCTGCTCCTGCACATAATAAAACGGCTCCCATAGAAGCGGCCATTCCTGTACAAATTGTAGCTACATCCGGTTTAATGTACTGCATGGTATCGTAAATTCCAAGACCTGCATAAACGCTTCCTCCTGGAGAGTTTAAATAGATCTGAATGTCTTTTGATGCATCGGCACTTTCTAAGAACAATAGCTGTGCCTGAACAACATTGGCAATCTGATCATCGATTCCTGTTCCTAAAAAGATGATTCTGTCCATCATTAATCTTGAAAAAACGTCCAGAATAGAAACATTTAACTGACGTTCTTCGATGATGTTTGGAGTTAAATTCGTCGGTGTCATAGCACTGATGATTTTGTCATAGTACATGGCATTTACTCCGTGGTGCTTTGTAGCAAAATTTTTGAATTCTTTACCGTAGTTCATATGTATTTGTTTTACGTTTTATTGGTGTATATTTTTCTTTATCCCCGCAAAGGTCATACCTTTTTATAAAGGATGTCAATATGTCTTATTTTTTAGCTGCAAAGGTTCTAAGATTCTAAGCTGCTAAGTTTTCTATTTGATGCCGTTAATATAGATAACTAAATCCTACATTTTAAACAAAAAAAGCGCCGGCAGAAAACTGCCGACGCTCAAATATAATTATTTTTCAGAAATTATTCTCCGTAAGAAGCGGCAATAAATTCGTCGTAAGTAACCTCTTTTGTTGTTGGGTTTGCTTTTTCTTTAAAGATGTCTAACATCTTTGCTGCTACAACCTGCTCAGAAAGTCTTTTTACTTCATCCTGATTAGATAAAACTCTTGCTACGATTCCTTGTACTTCTTCGTCAGTTGGATTTGTTTGTCCAAATTGAGCCATTTGCTGTCTGATTGCGTTTGAAGTAAATTCTTTTAAGTCTTCAAAAGTAATCTGGATGTTGCTTTGAGCTAATGCTTTTCCTTCGATTAACTGGAAACGTAAACCTTTTTCAGATCTTGCATATTCAACTTCTGCTTCTTCAGGAGAAAGTTTTTTCTCTCCAACAGTTTGTAACCATCTTTTTAAGAATTCAGCCGGTAAATCGAATTTTGTGTTTTCGATTAAAAATTCCTGAACATCTAATAATAATTTTTGGTCAGCCTGCTGTGCAAATTGAGACTCAGCATCTTCTTTAATTTTTGCTTTTAACTCATCTAAAGAAGCTACTTTTCCTTCACCAAAAAGTTTATCAAATAATTCCTGGTTTAATTCAGCCGGCTCAGAACCGTTGATTGCTTCGATTGTAAAGTTTACTTCAACATCTAAACCGTGAACACCTTCGTGACCAACTTTTAAGTAATCCATTAATTGGTGGTCGTCATCAAATAAACCTTTTGTGCTTACTGTAACAACATCTCCAACTTTTTTACCAATGAATTGTTTTCCTGCTTTTTTGCTGAATGCTTCAACTGCAATTGTAGTAGTATTGTTGATTCCGTCTGCTTCACTTGAGAAAGTTCCGGTTAAGTCAGATTTTGCATCAGATACTTCCTGAGGAATTGCTTTTCCAAATTGTTTCTGAATACGTTCTACCTGTCCGTCGATTAATTTATCATCAGCAGTAACGATGTATTTTACGATATCATTTTTAGCTTCTAAATCAAGTTCGAAGTTTGGCACTAAACCAATTTCGTATTCAAAAGTAAGTTCTTCGGCATCCCAGTTAAAATCTTCGCTTATTTTTGGAAGTGGAGTTCCTAAAAGATTTAGTCTTTCAGACTGAATATAACGCTCTAAAGCCAAATCAACTACTTTTTTGATCTCTTCCTGCTTGATAGATTTTCCGTATTGTTTTTCAACAAGGTCTTTAGGCACTTGTCCTTTTCTGAATCCTTTTACCTGTGCCAAAGGCATTTTTTCGTTAATTCTTTTTGCAACCTGACCTTTATAATCCATATGAACAACGTTCATAACAATGGTCTCGTTTACAGCGTCTATTGCTACTCTTTTAATATCCATCTTCTTCTTTAATTTACATAATAAAATTGGGTTGCAAAATTATAAAATTTTTGCAACCCAGCCAAGTTTTTAATCTATTGTATTTGAAGCAGTTTTAATGTGCTTTCAATTTTAATTTTTATCGTCTCCTAATATCTTATATGTGATAGACTGCAGTATAGACAATATTACGCTGAATATTAATGCCGTCCAGAATGAATCGACCGCAAAACCGCCCACAATGTTCGTACATAATAAAATAATTACAGCATTTATTACCAATAAAAATAAACCGAGTGTTATAACCGTTACAGGCAGTGTAAGCACTACCAGAATAGGTTTTATAAACACATTGAGCAGACCTAAAACTACTGCAACAATTACAGCTGTTCCAAAACTGGCAACATGAACCCCGGTTAAAAGATTAGACAATAACAAAACCAAGGCCGCAGTTACAAGGAGTCTAAGTAATAATTTCATCGTTTTTCTGGTTTTAAATTTTATTTAAAAGTACTAAAATTTTAATCGTAAATCGAATAACATTTTAAATATGCTGCCTAACCACCACCACTTCACATTTTAGTCTATCCTGAAATTCTTCAATAAAACCGGTTTTAAACATAGGCCAGTTCCAAAATTTGAATCCTAAATCGCTAAAACCCCATTGCGGTTTCATTTTTAGTTCATGAATATCAAACATAACATTGCATAAAGGACAAACCGATTTATCTCCAGCCCCCATAAACCATTCGTCAATAAAAGTCCATTCTTCGTGAGCTATATTTTCATTGCAATTAGAACAAATACATTCCTCCATTCCTGATTCTCCAGCATGAAAAACTTCTTTGCCGGTAATAATTTCAAGTCCGTTTGATAACAAATCGAAAGGCAGATAATCAGGAAAATTTACAATTTGTTTTGCTCCGTCAGAAACTGCATACCCTTTTTCAAAAGACAAAATACAATCTGATAATTCTGGCTTTACAATGTCTTTCGAAATCAGCCATTCTAATATTTCTTCAGCCTTTGTTTCGTTGTTATCATAAACCGATTTTTTCGGAACTATTGCTATACTATGATCACTCATTTATTACAATTCAAATTATTCTTTTAAAAACACGGTTGTGAGTTCAAAAAACATTTTTGGGTTTTCGGCATGAAGCCAGTGTCCCACATCCGGAATGGTTTCTAATTTTAAATTTGGAAACTGACGACGGATTGCCTCAACATCAACATCCTGAATATAACCTGAATTTCCTCCACGGATAAACAATGTCGGTTTTTCAAAAACCAAATCATCTGCCAGCGGTTTTCCTATTGCATCGAGGTTGTTATTAAAAACTTCGAGGTTGAACCTGAAAGCCAATTGTCCCGGCTCTTTCCAATATAGATTTTTCAGCAAAAACTGGCGTGTTCCAAAATCAGGAACGTATTGAGACAAAATTGCTTCCACATCATTTCGCCCCGGTTTTATAGAAAAATCGACCGCATTTAAACCTGCCAAAATATCCTGATGGTGCTGTTTGTAAAATCTCGGACCAATATCGGCTACAATTAATTTATCTACAATTTCGGGGTGTAATGCAGCGAAAAGCATGGCTACTTTTCCCCCCATCGAATGCCCGAGAAGATCAATTCGGGTTAAGTTATTAGACTTACAGTATTCTAAAACATCCTGAGCCATTGCTTCGTAGCTCCACTCGTCTGAGTGAAAACTGCGTCCGTGATTTCGTAAATCCAAAAGGTGCACCTGAAACCCTGCTTCTACATATTGTCCGGCTAGTGTTTTCCAGTTATCAGACATTCCAAGAAATCCGTGCATGATGACAAAAGGTTTTCCTTCGCCCTCTATTTTTGAGTATAACATCCTATTTTTTAGTTTATCAATTCTATATTACAAATGTAAAAAACTTATCTATTAATCGCTAAAAGTTAGTATTATGCAAAAAAAACCTTTGATTTATTTTTATTAAAGAAAAGTGTACTTTTTACGTCTTTCCGTAATCAAAAAAATTTTAAAGATCGTACCTTGCGGCGTCAAAAAAATCAAAATCAAATTTGATTAATAAAACTAATTTAAATACCACATCTATGATTAAAAAATTCCTTTTATTATCATTAGTTGTTTCTCAGTTAACAATCTCTTGTTCAAGTGATGATGACAACAACACAGAAGATCCTACAACACCGGACAAAGAACTGACTTTAGAAGAAGAAATTGCCAACATCATTAAACAGCCTTATTCAAGCCTTCCTCCTGAACAGCAAAAAATAAAGCTTGAAGCTGAAGCTAATGATATGCTTGTGCAGCTAGATAAAACTAAAAGTTCAAGTGCTATTGAAGCAATCGAAAATTTATTAAGCTTATTAAGCGAAAATGCTATTGACATTTTTGACGGAAAAAATGATAATGAAATAGAAGACATCCTTAATATGGCTGATGTTTACGGGGTATACACCTGGAATAATACAAATAAAAGCTGGGCCAAAACTGCTTCAACTACAGAATTAAAATTTGTTTTCCCTGCAAAATCTTCTCAATCAGCAAACAATGCTATATTTACTGCAAAAAGTGTTGCTTCTAACATTAAAGTAAAAATTACGGATTCAAACGGAAACTGGCAGTATAACGAAGAAACAAATGAATGGGTATTAGGAGGCTATGTAAATGATTATATGTTCTTACCAACTTCATCTGATGCAACATTAACAATCGACAATACACAAGTTGCTACATTTGCTCAGACTGCAAGTTACAATGGTAACGAGGCTCCCGTTGACTTTACATACAAAATGACCTTAAATGATGGTTATAGCTGGGATATTAGCGGTAAAAAAGCAGCACAAAACAATACAGCAAAAGCGGTTTTTACGTACAACGGAAAAAATCTGGTTAGTTTTACTGCAGGAAGTACTACTGATATTGATGCTTTATTAACCGATGACGAATTAACTCAATACAGAGGAAAAGGAAACGGATTGGTTCAAATCCTTGATAATTTTGTTATTATTGCTGATATAGATCTTGCTGCTGAAGCAATTGATGATGCAGCATTAGAAAATATTCCATATCCAGCATATCCGGATTATTCAAGTCCTAACGCAGATTTCAAAGGATTTTTTACAGCCAGAAATGCATACGAGAAAAAATATTCTGAAGGAAGCGCAGCTAACTTCAATAAAAACATCAAATTAACTTTAATATCAAGAAAAGACGGAAGTAAAATTGCTGATATCGTGCAGGTTGCAGAAAAAGACGGCGGTTACTATGACAGCATACCTGTCTGGGTACCTAGTGAATGGTATGAGAATGGCGGTTACTGGTCAAACAACCAGGATAGTGAGCAGTTTTTCAGAGAGTATTACACAGAGAATTACTATTTAAATTTCAAAGACAATACACAAGTAGCTATGAGTGTTTATTTCTCTGAAGGATTTGATGATTTACTAGACAAATTTGATGATTTCATCAATCGTTTTGAAAAAAAATAATCGTTTTTTCTAAAACATAATAAAGCCGGTTTGAATTATCAAACCGGCTTTTCTTTTTTAGGCGGCGTTTTTACAATTAAAGTACTATGTCCGTAACCTGCCCAAATACCTATTCCTCCTTTTATATTCGATTTCAAACTCGTGTTCGAGGGGTATATTGGGTTTTTACTGTTTACAATTTCGTTCTGCCAGCTGTTCCAGAAATCAAGTGATTCTTTTGTCTGCGTTCGTAGTTTTACATGAATTAAATCTCCGTCAATAAAATAAGGCTGGAATTTTGTTTTAGGGAAAAGCAGCACTCCCCTGTTTATCTGAATCGCAACAGACGATGATGTGAAATTTTTATCATCCAGATTTCCATAAAACGAAGGCACAAAAATAGGTTCTTCGACATCAATTTTCGTGGCAAGCTGATAGTAGTTTTTTTCATCAGCAGGATCATCAAATTTTACAAAAACATAACCAGTTGTATCTGTTGGGTTCTTTTTAATATATTCTGCACTTTTAAGCTGTACTGATTTTGGAATTGTCGTTACAGCCTGCACTACTCTGCTTAAATATTCCACTTTAATCGAATATTCTTTTCCGGCTTCTCCTTTTAAGGTATTTCCAAAATAAATAAACGGCGGCACACGGTTCTTATCATTTTTGACTTTTAAAACTTCCGAATTCACACCATCCGAAACGGTAATTTTTGCCGATCGAATTACGTGGTTCAAAACATTCGTAGAATCCACTATACCAGCAACCGGAATACTGCTCGACAACAGAACATTGGCATAATCTCCTTCTTCGATCCAGCCCTCTACGACTATTCTGGATTCAATACTTTTTTCATCAGTATAATTATCCGAAGAACAGCTTGTTATAACTAAACCAAAAAGAAACAGCAGATACTTTTTCATATTCTTAAAATTTAAATCTCCAGCTTACAGAAGGAAGAATTCTATACAAGATCTTTTGATCCTGCCAAACGACTACTTTGTCTTTATTTTCGCCCACTCTCACATTCAAAACCACATAAATTGGGTTTGGAACATTAAATGTGTTGTATACCGAAAAATTCAATGCACTTTCTTTTTTTGCTGTTTTTACAAAAAAATAACTTGCCGAAATATCTGTACGAACATAATTGGGCATATGCGCATTATTGTATTGCGAATATTCTTTAACAGGATTGTTGTTTATAAAATACCAGGAAGTAGGCATTGTGAAACGGTTTCCGGAACTGAATATCTGCGTGAGGCTTAAATTCCATTTTGAGCTTAAATCATAAATTCCAACCAAAGAAAGATTATGACGTCTGTCGTATTTTGCAAAATACGTTTGTCCTTTATTGAGTTCGTCAAAATTTCGATCAGACCAGCTTAAGGTATAACTCAGCCAGCCGTTAAATCTTCCGTTGCTTTTTTTCAGCATCATTTCAAGTCCGTACGCTTTTCCTTTACCTACATATAAATCATTTTTAAAAGTCGTAATTTCATTAAACTGCGTTATACCGTACGGATATTCCAGCAGGTTTTTCATCGAACGGTAAAATCCTCCAAAAGAAGAACTCCAGTTTCGTGATAAATTCTGATTTGATCCAACAGAAAATTCGTCAGATGACTGTGGTTTTATTCCGTCGGAACTGGCAATCCAGAAATCAGTAGGAATTCCAACACTTGAAGTTGTTATCAAACTTAAATACTGATATTGTTTGTTGTAAGATGCGTAAAAAGAATATTTAGGATTTGCGGCATAATGCAGCATAACACGCGGCTGAAAATGCAGATAAGAATCAGCTCCCGAAGCATAATAATTAAGTCTAAGCCCCAAATCAGCTGTCAGGTTTTCGAATAATCTTGGTTTTGCCGTGGTAAAAACTGCTGTTTCATAGGCATTCATATCTCCCTGAGATTTGTTATCGATTGTAGTCAGATTTTCTACCTCTACCCTTTGCGGACGTAAATTATGATATACATACTGCAATCCTGATTCAAAAGGAACATTCTTAACCGAATACCGGACTGAATTGGCAAATCCAAAATCTTTTACATCTGACTTAACATCAAACTCGATGGTAGCCTGACTCATTCTTAATTCATTCGAATACCGGCTGAAGTAAACCGAATTTGTCATACTTACTTTTGGTGAAACAGTAGTAATCAGCGAAGGCGAGACTGTTAAGTTACTCCATTTAAAATGGGTTTTCAGTTCGAGGTTTCCATCAATAATTCTTAAATTATCACCGCTTGCAAAAGCATCCACAACTAGCAGATTATTTTTTGAGACCTGCGACAAAAAAGTAAAATTACCATCAGAAAAGCCATATTTCATATCCTTGACATCGTTGTCATCTGATCCTGAATTTAATATTAGCCCTAAAACTTCATCGATGTAGGTTTTTCTTCCCGAAATATAAAAACCGGTTTTATCGCTAACAGGAACTGCCAATGTCAACTGCGATGCCAGAAGTCCTACATTTCCCTGCACACTAAATTCTGAAGGAAGTTTTTTGTTTGAGTTTAACATTGTAGTCGAACTTAAACGTCCTCCATATTTTGAATTCGAACTTGACTTATCAAATTCGACATCTTTAATATGATCGGCATTGTAAAAAGGAAAAATCCCCAATAAATGCGACATTCCGTAAACCGGAGTTCCATTGTACAAAATGGCATTATGTCCGGGATCGCCGCCACGCACATACAAATATCCGTTTGCATCACCTGAATTCTGAACTCCCGGAGTCAACTGCAACAGCCTGATAATATCTGTAGTACCTGAGATAGTCGGCACAGCGCTTAATTCTTTCATATTAAAAGTAAGCTTACCTCCAGATGTGTTTGAAATGGCACTTTTTTTTGTATTGGCGATTACTATTTCATCCAAAATTTTAGGATCTCTTTCTAAAACAAGCGACAGGATTGTATCTTTTTTAAGATTCAAATCGATCTTTTTTTCAACATATCCAAGCTGATAAACATACATATGAAGAATTCCAGAATCGAATCGGGCTGAGAAATTCCCAACCGAATCTGTAACAGCATGTGATTTATGATTATTAGAAAGAAAGGTAATATTAGAACCGGCTAAAGCGCCGTTTTCATTCGATTTTATATTTCCGGAAAGTGTAATTTTAGATTGAGAAAATGCACTGGAAAAACAGAAAAACAGAAAAAAAATAATTGCCCTCAATACTTTAAAATTTTTATCAGAAAGAGCGCTAAAGTAATGAATTATAAATCATTTAAAAGAAGAAATAAGGATTTAATCTGCACTATTTTTCAGTTTAGAAACCATATTAAAAAACTAGTAATCTTTCGTCAAAAAAATAGCCTGACCCACATTTTCATTGGACCAGACTATAATATCAATCTTAATTCTTAATAATTCTTAATAATTCTTAATAATTCTTAATTCTTAATTCTTTTTACTTCAATTTATTCAGATACATGTTCACCACATTATCCAGACCCAGATAAAGCGCTTCTGAAATTAAAGCGTGACCAATAGAAACTTCTAATAATCCCGGAATATTTTGTTTAAAAAACTGAACATTATCCAAGCTCAAATCGTGTCCGGCATTAATGCCCAAACCTAATTCAATTGCCAGTTCCGCTGCTTTTGTATACGGTTCGATTCCTTTTTCGTTTCCTAAACCATATTGATGTGCAAAAGACTCGGTATACAATTCAATTCTGTCTGTTCCTGTTTTTTTGGCACCTTCTATAATTTCCAAAACCGGATCAACAAAAATCGAAGTTCTAATTCCGTTTCTTTGAAATTCCTGAATAACCTCAGTTAAATATGCCTGATTATTTATAGTATCCCAGCCGGCAGATGATGTAATAGCACCTATGGCATCCGGAACCAGTGTTACCTGATCCGGTTTGCATTCTAAAACCAGATCAATAAAATTATGCTGCGGATTTCCTTCAATATTATATTCTGTTGTTACTACGGCTTTTAAATCGCGTGCATCCTGATATCGAATATGACGCTCATCCGGACGCGGATGAATCGTAATTCCCTGCGAACCAAAACGCTGAATATCGGCTGCCACTTTTAATAAATCAGGTACATTTCCGCCTCTGGCATTACGCAGCGTTGCAATTTTATTGATATTAACACTTAACTTTGTCATATAAATAGATAATTAATTCAAGTAATACTATATTTGTTACCGCAAAAATACAAAGTAAAACGCAGCTGTTTTGGTATTTTTTGATTATTTTGCATGAAATATCTTCAATTGATTTATGACAGAAATTACAAACTATATCACTAATGATTTCAAAGCGATTGATAGTCAGGAAACGATAGCCTCGATTCAGGACTTTTTTATCGATGTGAATTATTCTCATTTTCCTGTTTTAGAGGATGGAATTTTCATTGGAAGCATTTCTTCTGATGACATTGAAACTTTTGATGCAGACAAAAAAGCGATTGATTACAAATATACTTTAGAACGTTTTTTTGCCAGAAAATCGATGATCTGGCTTGATGTTTTAGAAATTTTCGCAAAAAACCATACCAATGTTATTCCAATTCTAGACGAGAACAATATCTATATAGGGTATTACGAAATGGAAGATATTATGAATTTCTTTCAGGAAACACCGTTTTTAAAAGAACAGGGAGGCATTATTATCGTTCAGAAAGGTCTTTTAGATTATTCGATGAGTGAAATCACGCAAATTGTAGAAAGCAATAACGGTAAGGTTTTGGGCTGTTTTGTGTCTGAAGCTGATTTAGAAAATGTTCAGATTACCGTAAAAATAGGTTTGGGAGCCATTAATGAAATCATCCAGACTTTTAGAAGATATGGATATGAGATCATTTCAGAACATCAGGAAGACACGTATATCAATAGTTTAAAAGAAAGATCCGATTATTTAGACAAGTACCTTAATATTTAATTAGAAAAATTAGACAATCAATTAGACAATTTCTGCGCCGGCAGCATTATCTAAGTTTCAAATTGCCTCATTATCTAATTACCTTATTATCTAATTTAAAAAGAATGAAAGTAGCCATTTACGGACAATATTATCAAAATAGTACGGAGCCCATCATAAAAGATATTTTCTTGTTTTTCAATGCCAATAACGTTGAAATGGTTATTGAAGAAAATTTCCTGAAAATGCTTTACGAAAAACAGCTTGTAAAAAAAGAATACAAAACGTTTTCGCCCAGTACGACTTTAGATAACAGTTTCGAAATGCTTGTAAGTATTGGAGGAGACGGAACGATTTTAAGAGCTGCCGCTTTTGTTCGTAATTCAGGTGTGCCCCTTTTGGGCATCAATGCCGGAAGGTTAGGTTTTTTAGCGAAAGTACAGAAAGAGAATATCGACAACCTGCTTCAATATGTTATTGACCAAAATTACACTACGTCTGAAAGAACTTTACTGGGTTTAACCTGCAACCCAAAAAATGATGCCATCGAAGAACTTAATTTTGCGATGAACGAAGTTACGGTGAGCAGAAAAGACACAACTTCGATGATTACAGTCGAAACCTACTTAAACGATGAATATTTAAATTCATACTGGGCAGATGGTCTTATCATTTCTACACCAACAGGTTCAACAGGATATTCTCTAAGCTGCGGCGGCCCAATATTAACTCCAGACGTTAAAAGTTTAGTAATAACTCCTATTGCACCACACAATTTAACTGCCAGACCTCTTGTAATTCCGGATGATACCGAGATTACACTTCGCGTAACAGGAAGAGAAGACCAATATTTGGTTTCTCTGGATTCCAGAACTTCTTCTGTAAAGAATGAATCAATTTTAAAAATTAAAAAAACCGATTATAAAATCAAAATGGTTGAAATTCCGGGCGAAACATTCTTAAAAACATTAAGAAACAAACTGCTTTGGGGAGAAGACAAGAGAAATTAATCTCTTTTCTTATTTATAACTATACGATAACGCCGCATTTTCTCGTTCTGCATGTAGTGAATCATCATTAAATGTCTCTAAATCATAAGGTAAATTGAAAAAAAAGCACATTTAATCAAAGGAACGTTGATTCGTATTGATAATTATTATATTTGCACGCAATTTTGAATTAAATGAAGAAAATTTTTAATTTATTGTTATGTTTTTTCCCTTTTATCGCACTAAATGCTCAAATCAATGAGCTTGGTGTGTTTATTGGCGGAAGCAACTTTGTTGGAGATGTAGGAAACACAGCCTACATCAACCCTGAAAAACTGGCTTTTGGCGTTCTGTACAAGTGGAACAAAAGCCCGAGACATTCGTATCGTTTTTCGTATACCCAGTCACAAATTACAGCAAATGACATACACTCTGAGGAAACAGGAAGAAACAGAAGAGGATATCGTTTTGACAATGATGTAAAAGAGTTTTCTGCCGGTTTAGAATTTAATTTTTTTGATTTTAATCTTCATGATTATCATACAAAAGTTACACCTTATATATATTCGGGTCTGAGCTTTTTTCTTTATGATGGTTTATACCGTTATACAACCAGTCCAAATGTTACTTATAAAGTAAATTCTAATTCATTTGCAATACCAATGACACTGGGCGTTAAATCAAATATTTTCCCAAATTTTGTTGTGGGAGCCGAAATAGGTGCACGATATACTTTTACAGATAATATTGACGGGAGTAATCCTAAAACTAGTAATATAAACATTAAAAAATTTGGGAATTTAAACAATAATGACTGGTATGTCTTTTCTGGTATTACCTTAACGTATACCTTTGGGCAAAAACCGTGTTATTGCGCAGAATAATAAAATGAATTTAATAGACTCTATAGATCACTCAAACTTACCTAAACATCTGGCCATTATCATGGACGGTAATGGACGATGGGCTAAGCAACAAGGCTTTTTAAGAGCTTTTGGACATGAAAACGGAACAAAATCTGTAAAAAAAACGATTACAACCTGTGCTAAACTAGGCATTGAGTATTTAACGCTGTATGCTTTTTCGACAGAAAACTGGAACCGCCCAAAACTGGAAGTTGAGGCTTTAATGAAAATACTGATCAATTCTTTAAAAAAAGAGCTGGTTACTTTGCAGGAAAACAATATCAGGCTTAATGCAATAGGCAATCTTGAAAAGTTACCAAAAAATGCTCAAAAAGAGCTTTTAGAGGTTATTGAAAAAACCAAAAACAACACTCGTCTTACGTTAACACTAGCCTTAAGCTACGGATCCAGAGAGGAATTAGTAAGTGCTGTAAAGGCAATTAGTGATAAAGTTAAAAATAATATAATTTCAATAGACACTATTGACGATTTAATTATAAATGAGCATCTTTACACGCAAAATTTACCAGACGTAGATTTATTAATACGAACAAGTGGAGAACATAGAATAAGTAATTTCTTGCTGTGGCAGATTGCCTATGCAGAATTGTATTTTACTAATGTCTTGTGGCCAGACTTTAAAGACCAGGATTTATATGAGGCTATTATTAGTTATCAAAAAAGAGAACGCAGATTTGGAAAAACCAGTGAACAAATTAAATAATTTTTTAGTGCAAAAAAGAATACAAATAGTCTTTACCCTTTTACTTCTGGGTAGTTTTTCACAAATTAAAGCTCAAGAAAGAGTTCCTTTTGATCAGGGAAAAAAATATATTCTGGCTAAAGTTTCTGTTGTTGGTAAAATAAGCTTTAACGAACAAACCGTTGTTACCTTCTCAGGCCTTCAAAAGGGTCAGGAAATTACCGTACCCGGTGAAGAAATCAGCGGTGCCATTAAAAAATTAGGAAAGCTTGGTCTTTTCGACGAAATTGCCTTCTATATTAATAAGGTAGAAAACGATAGTATTTATCTGGATTTGGATATTGTCGAACTTCCTAAATTAAACGATGTTAAAATAGTCGGCGTTAAGAAAAGTAAGGTCGAGGGTTTAATTAAGGATAACAATTTAACCAAAAATAAAATTGTAAACGAAAACTTAATTACAACAACCAAGAATTACATAGAAAACAAATACAAAAAAGACGGTTTCTACAACACAAAAGTAGTAATCACAACTACTCCTGACAGTACTTCCGGAAATCAGGTAAATATGCTTGTACGGGTAGATAAAGGTGATAAAGTAAAAATCAGCAAAATCGACTTTACAGGAAACAAACAGCTTACAGATTCGAAGCTGAGAGCTGCTATGAAAGATACGAAGCAGAAAAATGTCCTGCGTATTTTTAAAGCCTCTAAATTCATACCTGAAAAATACAAAACCGACTTAGAAAAAGTTATTGCAGCATACAAAGAAAAAGGATATCGTGATGCACGTATTATCTATGATTCTGTGACTTACGACAAGAAGAAAAACATGCTTGCTATTAAAATTGATGTAGAAGAAGGAAACAAATACTACTTTGGAAACATTAAATTCTTAGGAAATACTGTTTACTCAGATCAGCAGCTAAACCGTTATTTAGGTATCAAAAAAGGAGAAACATACAACGGTGTTTTACTTGAAAAAAGAATCGCAGATAACACTAAACCTGACGGAGAAGACATCACAAACTTATATCAGAACAACGGTTATTTATTCTCTAAAATTAATGCTGTAGAGGTAAAAACAGTAAACGATACAATCGATTTTGAGATTAGAATTACCGAAGGTCCTATCGCCTACTTCAACAAAATTTATGTTACAGGAAACGACAAAACAAATGACCACGTAATCTATCGTGAGTTAAGAACGAAACCTGGAAACAAATACAGTAAAGAAGAATTGGTAAGAACCATTCGTGAAATTGGACAATTAGGTTTCTTCGATCCTGAGGCAATTAAACCTGAGTTTAGAAACGTTGACCCTGGTGCAGGAACAGTTGATATCGAATACCAGTTAGTAGAAAAAGGATCAAGCCAGGTAGAGCTTCAAGGTGGTTATGGAGGCGGTGGTTTCATTGGAACCCTAGGTCTGTCATTTAACAACTTCTCGGCCAGAAAACTGTTTGATAAAGATGCTTACAAACCGCTTCCTATGGGAGACGGTCAAAAAGTAGCATTGCGTTTACAAGGAAGTACATACTTTCAAACGTATAGTGTTTCATTCTCTGAACCATGGTTTGGAGGTAAAAAACCGGTACAGTTCAGTTCTTCTATTTCATACAGTAAACAGTTCAACAACAATTATATAACAAGAACTGTTGACAGAAGCCAAAGTTTTAATATTTTTACAGTACAAGTTGGTTTAGCAAAACGTTTAACAGTACCTGATGATTATTTCGTACTTTCGCAATCTGTTAGTTACCAACACTATGATTTGAATAATTATTACACAGGATTGTTTACTTTTGGTAACGGAGCGTCGAGAAACCTTGCTTACACAATTGGAATTTCAAGAAGTAATAAAGGGGTTAACCCAATATTCCCAACTTATGGTTCTGAATTTAGTATCTCTGCAAAAGTAACGCCTCCTTATTCTTTGTTTAATGGAGTTGATTATTCTGATTTAAAAAATCAGAAAGAATATAAATTGCAATATACAGGAGATGCAAAAGATGGTCCTGACGGAACACCAATCAGACCTGGCGATTATCTAAAAGCACAAAACGTTAACGGAACCAGTCAATATGTGAGTGTGGGATCTGATTACGAAAGTGCAGACACTGATGTTGCAAAAGTAGACCAGAAAAAATTCAACTGGTTAGAATATTATAAAGTTAAATTCAAAGCCGACTGGTATACCAAAGTATATGGTAAATTAGTTTTAAGAACCTTAACTGAATTTGGTTTCTTAGGAGCTTACGATCAGTCAAGAGGTGTTGTACCGTTTGAGCGTTTTTATTTAGGAGGAGATGGTATGGCTAACTACTCAATGGATGGTAGAGAAAATGTCCAGTTAAGAGGTTATCCAAACAACTCATTAACACCTATAAACTCTGTAGGACAGCAAATCGGGGCAACAATTTATAACAAGTTCTCTATGGAACTTCGTTATCCAATTACATTAAAATCATCTGCTTCAATATACGCCTTAACATTCTTAGAAGCCGGTTCTGCTTATGATGGATTTAAAAACTATAACCCATTCGACTTAAATCGTTCGGCGGGTGCTGGTTTACGTGTGTTCATGCCTGCATTTGGATTATTAGGTATCGACTTTGGTTATGGTTTCGACGCATTGCCGGGTACTAACAAACCAAATGGATGGGAAACACATTTCATCATTGGACAACAATTTTAAAGAAACAGCGTTTGGTTAAAAATCATCAAATAAAGTAATGTTATGAGAAAACAATTTTTATTTATATTTTTAGCCTTGATTGTAGCAAATACAAGTCAGGCACAAGGTAAAACGACTAGGATTGGTTACATTGATATGGAATACATCCTGGAAAATGTTTCTGATTATAAAGAAGCCACATCTCAATTAGAGTTAAAGGCCCAAAAATGGAAACAGGAAATCGAAGCCAAAAAATTAAATATAAATTCGTTAAAAGAGAATTTAAAAACTGAAAAAGCATTACTGACTAAAGAATTAATTGAAGAACGCGAAACTGAGATAAAATTTCTTGAAACCGAAATGCTGGATTACCAGCAAAAACAATTTGGAGCCGACGGAAATTTAATAAGACAAAAAAGCGCCTTGGCAAAGCCAATCCAGGATCAGGTTTTTACAGCTGTTCAGGATATTGCCGAAGCAAAAAATTATGATTTTATTTTTGATAAATCATCCGATCTGACGATGCTTTTCAGCAATAAAAGATTTGACATAAGCGATCAGGTAATACGTATTCTTAACAGAACGGAAAAACGCGAGCAGCTGACCAAAAAGCAGCTGAAAGAACAAGAAGCTAAGGAAAGACAGGAAAATGCGATCGATGAAAATCCGGATCTTGCTGACCGCCAAAAAGCATTAGATGCAAAGAGAGCCGCAAGGGAAAAGCTTATAGAAGACAGAAGACTGGAGCAGGAAGCGAAGAAGAAAGAGTATGACGACAGAAGAAAAGCACTTCAGGCTGAAAGAGAGGCCAAAAAAAATGGCACGGTTTCTGAAACTGTAAAACCAGCTGAAACTGCAAAAACGACTGAAACAGCAAAACCGGCAGAAACTGCAAAAACAAGCACAAGCGAAACTGCGAAACCTGCTGCGACAACAACAACACAGACAGAAACTGCAGCAAGTAAAGCCGAGGAAAGACAAAAGCTTTATGAACAGCGCAAAAAAGAATTAGAAGAAAGAAGAAAAAAAATACTCGAAGAACGAGAAGCGGCTAAAAAAGCAAAAGAAGCCGATACACAAAAAACAAATACGACCAATAATTAATTAATATTTTTAAAAATGATGAAACAAATCAAAAATTTACTAATTGCTGCAATTCTAGTTTTAGGAGCGAGTAACACAATGAACGCACAGGCGAAGGTTGCCCATGTTGATGTTAGCGAGATTATGTCGAAAATGCCTGCTATGCTTGATGCTCAAAATCAACTGCAAAAATTAAGTGGTACATATGATGCTGAATACAAAAAGATGGTTGACGAATATCAAACTAAAATCAAAAAGTACGAAGCTGAAGCTGCAACTGTAAGTGAAGCTGTAAACGGAGATCGTTCTAAAGAAGTTCAGGATATGCAAAAGAGAATTGTTGACTACAGAGACAATGCTCAAAAAGAATTACAACAAAAAGAAACTGACATCGTAAAACCATTAATGGAAAAAGTAAGAGCTTCTATCCAAAAAATTGGAAAAGCTAAAGGTTTCCAATACATCTTAGATGGTTCTACTCTTTTATTAGCTGATGGTCCAAACATTACTGCTGATGTTAAAAAAGACTTAGGATTCTAATAAACGAATTCCTTTTATCAAAACTGCTTAAATTTTAGAATTTAAGCAGTTTTTTTTTACTTTTATTTAAAATTAAAAAGACATTAAAACGGCAGATTTCTATTAAATTCAAATATCTTTTTGATTTAAAAAATACTAATTTTGCACTATGACAAACAATAATCCTATAGGCGTTTTTGACTCTGGAATTGGAGGGACTTCAATCTGGAGCGCTATCCACACATTACTTCCAAACGAAAAAACAATATATCTGGCCGACAGTAAAAATGCTCCGTATGGTCAGAAAAGCAAAGAGGAAATTGTTGCGTTGAGCAAAAAAAATGTCGAATTTTTATTGGAGAACAATTGCAAATTAATTGTTGTTGCCTGCAACACTGCAACAACAAATGCAATTTTTGAACTTCGCCGTGATTACAACATTCCTTTTATAGGAATTGAACCGGCCATAAAACCGGCCGCAAATAATTCGAAAACACAGGTTATTGGAATTCTTGCTACAAAAGGAACATTAAACAGTGAGTTGTTTAACAAAACAGCCGAAATGTTCCAGCATACTACAATTATAGAACAAGTCGGCTATGGATTGGTGCAGCTTATCGAGGACGGAAACTTGTATTCTCCCGAAATGACACAGCTTTTAGAATCGTATTTACAGCCAATGATTGACGCCAACATAGATTATCTTGTATTGGGCTGCAGTCATTATCCGTATTTAATTCCGCAAATAAAAAAGATACTTCCTGAGCATATTCAGATTATTGATTCAGGAGAAGCTGTTGCCAGGCAGACACAAAATGTACTGCGCGAAAAAGCAGGTTTTAATGAAAGCCCGGACAACGATCCTGTTTTTTATGTAAACTCTGATTCAACGGTTTTAAAATCAATTTTGGAGAATAAATATCCTGTTATCGAAAAAGACTTTTAAGCTCTACTCAATTTTTCGTTTCACAAACCAGATTCCGTCTAAAGATAAATTGACAGAAACTTTATGATAGTTTTCCTTAATCAGATTATTAGAAACAGTTCCTTTCTGTCCATATGAATAGGATATATTGAGTGCCGAAAATGTATTCTCAATAGGCAGACTGATACCAACAGAAATCGAAGCATTGTTAACTCTTTTACCGTCAATCTCCAGATAACCGGTATCAAAATTAGCTCCCGCTGAATATTGTATTCGATCCCAATATTTTCGCATATTTCTATTGGCATCAAAATAAGTAAAGCCAAGGGCAAACCGGTCCTGATTTACAAAAGTGCCGTATGAATCCGATTGATTTGTGTCTTTCCACAAACTTTTCTCATAGTCAAGCGTCATATTCAAAACATTTTTAAATCGTTTGCTAATCCCCACTCCTATTTCTAAAGGCATGTAGTAATCATCGACATCCGAACTTACGTTCGATTCAACTGTAGTCGAAACTTCATCGGCAATTGTACTTACAGATTGTACTTTTGATCCTTTTATTTGTGCCGGTAATTTAAATGTCGCGGCAATTGTAAAAGTAGAATCAATTTTATACTGAGATCCTATAGTTGCTCTAAGTCCGTTGTAATCTGTTTTTTTCTCTATGGTTGTAATCGAATTTGAAACCACTAAATACCGCTGATCCTCTATATTCCCAAACAACAAAGCGGCCGAAGCACCAACGGTCAGTTTATCACCGAATCTATATCCGTACGAAAAATCAAAATTATTTAATCCTCCGGAACCCGCAGCTGTCAGACTATACGATTCCATGCTGTCAGAAATGGGCAGCACAAGATTTGAAATCTTATACGACGCACTGGAGTAAGGCCGTAATGCAACGCTGAAACCCGAATTTTTAGTAACCGGAAAAGCAAAAGCAATATGAGAAAACTGAAAATTATTACGCTTTTCAGTCTTTTTAGATCCTTCGTAGGTTGTTCCTATCGCCTTTCCTCCTACATCGAGCATAAAATGGTTTAAAGGCATAAAACCTAATGATGCCGGGTTCAGGTTGTTAATAAAACTCGTTGACGGCAAAGCCATTCCCGATGAACCAATTGAGGAAATAGATCCAAAATCAGCATCATACAAACTCCCAACACCATATAACGAATAAGGAGAACTGGAAATGCTTTGCGAAAATGACGTCAACGAAACCAAAACAAAGGTTAAAAGAAATACTGTATTTTTCATTTAATAGGAGATGTAATAAATTTTAAGTTGAATTTTATTGTCGACATGCTTCTGATCTCCCAAAACAATCCTGTTTACTGTTTTATAAATACCCGGTAAAGTAAGGATCAATCCCAGTTTTGAATCAGATGTTTTGAGCATTTCCTTCTGAAGAAAAGCGCCTATTGGTATTGTATAACCAACATTTTCATTGAACTCATCACTTTTTTTATTCAAAATCCCATATACTGTTGTTCCTGCCGAGTTTAATAAAGAACTGCTGATTCTGTTTAAATTATCGCCTACATAAACCTGAAGGGAATCTGCCAAAGGATATTTTTCGGAATAGGAATTATTTACAGGTTTTAAGATTAACTGTGCATCGACAATAGCACCATTATCGGCAATATATTTAAGCTGCCGTATATTTGGAAAATCTACCCGGCAGGCCACTCCTGTACCTGATTGTACAAAACCCTGCTTATTGGTTAGTGTACTGGAAAGTTTACTGCTGGAAACGGGGAGATTCTCGAGCATGGTGCCGCTTTTATCTAGCGAAATAGAATTAAACTGTTTAGAACCATCATTAATTGTAAAATCAAGATAACTGGAATCATCATCTAATTGATATTTAGAATAATACAATCGAACTTTACTTGTTGAAACATCAAAACCAATTGCACTTGCTGAATTATCTGAAGAAGGTACCAGAACAAGTCCTTTTAAATATTCGGTAAAACTGTCAAAATCAGTAATGTCTCTGTTTTTAATTCTTTGAAAAAGAGCCGCACCAAATACCGCACTCATCTTTATATTAATAGAATCTTTTCCAACCGGACGGGGTTTATACGATATTGTTCCAAGGCTTTCCCCATCATAGCTCAAAGTCGAATTATTGTAAAAGCTGTCATCATCTGTATTTGGCTTTACTTTCTGCGTCAGGCGATGAATATCAAATTTCTGAACCTGTGTAGTATCACCATAATAGTAATTGTCATATTTTAGAATCATCGAAATAGAATCAAAAACATAGTTAACGGCTTCAGTATCTGATCCCGAACTGGGTAAGGCATAAGAAGTTCCCGAAACCTGAAAATAACTGCTGGATTTTACTTTGCCAAAAACAGGGTCATCATAATTTCCTATCAGAATACGGCTTTGGCTCGAAGTTACCAATGAATCAAAATTAATGGTAGACATTTCGACTGTAACTGTGTCGATCATCACAATATTATTATTTAGAGCTAAATAATCAGATCCAACAACAAACTCACCGGCATCTGTATCTGTACCGCATGAAAATAGTGTAAAAGCCAAAAATGACATTAATACATATTTATACATAATTTCTATTTTTCAGCAAATATAAATTGGACGCTTTGGCGGTGCATCATAACATATACAGTCACGCTTTTTTACACTACAAAAGCCTCAATATTATCTACAATACGTTTACCCTGGTTACGATCTGATTCAGCCTTAAAAAGGGCTGATTTATCTATCAAAAAGAGCCATATATATATATTCTTTTTTTTACAGCTTTTGCCAGACTACTTTTGAGCCAATAAATAAAGAATGAAAATAAGGTTAACTATTAGTTTGTTTTTTTTAGTGTTGTTTCAGATAAATGCTCAGGAAAATGCAGCGGTAAAAGTGAATTTAAAAAACGAGTCGGCAGACAAAATTGATTTCACTGAAACGAATATCGGACTGACATTTAAAAAAGAATTGAGTCCTAAAACCGGTCTGAAAAACACATTGGAATATTCGAACCTGAATGTGAATTATGATTCAAAAAATTACGGAGCATTTCAAATTCCGGATCGTTTGCAGCAGTTACAAAACAAACTTGAAATTTCGCAGAAAATCACGAATACAACGAAACTGAATTTTGAGGTTATACCAACAGTAAATTTTGAGCGTAATTTAAATTCTGATGATTTTACACTTTTAGGAAGTTTTGAAATACAACAGCAGTTGAATGAAAAAACAACTTTTAGTGCAGGTGCAGCACGATCAGCCGCTTTTGGAAACCCGAAATTCCTGCCTGTTGCGGCGTTTCAGTATAAAATAAATGATAAAACAAAATTGGTGCTTGGTTTTCCTGATTCGGAAATTTCATACTCGAACAATGACCGGAACAAGTTTAGCCTTGATAACCGTTTTAACGGAAATTTTTACAATTTGAATGTTTCAAATTATGCAGATGCAGCCGGAACAAAAGCTGTTACATCGCAAATGACAACTTCATTTAATTATGAAAGAAATGTAGACAAAAACTGGTTTTTGAATTTTAAAGCCGGATACGATTTTGACAAAAAGTACATACTGACAGATAACCAAAATCATACCCTGCATGACTTTAATATCGGGAACAGTTATGTTTTAGGAATTGGGATCAAATACAAACAATAAAATAAATTAATACACTATGAATAATCTAAAAAAAGGAATATTATTCGCAACATTACTTTCGGGACTCTTTTTTATAAGCTGCAGCAATGATGACGAGGATGAAGAATTGGTAGGAAACTGGGTTAGAAAATCGGCTTTTGACGGGCCTGCAAGATCAAGTTCTACAAGTTTTGTTATCGGAGACTATGCTTACGTGGCAACAGGTTATACTGGCGATGTTTATTTAAAAGATTTATGGGCTTACAACTCAGGAGGAGATTACTGGGAACAAAAAGCAGATTTTACCGGAGCCGGAAGAAGTTCTGCTTCCAGCTTTGCCTTAAACGATAAAGGCTATGTAGGTCTTGGTTATGATGGAACCAACAAATTAAAAGATTTCTATCAATACGATCCTGCAGCCAACAGCTGGACACAAAAAACTGATTTTGGAGGAACAGGACGTTATGGAGCCGTTGGTTTTCAGGCTGGCGGAAAAGCCTATTTTGGAACGGGTTATGACGGAAACTATCTTAAAGATTTTTACCAGTACAATGATACAGCCAATACCTGGACGCTTGTAAACGGTTTCAGTGGTAATAAAAGACGTAATGCTACTGTATTTGTAGTTTCAGACAAAGCTTATCTGGTTACCGGTATCAATAATGGTACGTATCAGGAAGATTTTTGGGAATTTGATCCGTCAACAGATGTCTGGACAAGAAAAAGAGATATCGACAAAGATACAGATGATGATTACTCATACAATGATGAATATTCTATCATCAGAGCGAATGCTTCAAGCTTTTCTATGAATGGACTTGGATATGTTGTTGGAGGTGAAAACCTGAAAACAATCTGGGAATACAATCCGTCAACAGATCTTTGGGTAGAAAGAACAGCAATGGAAGGAGCAGCAAGAACTGATGCTGTAGCATTTGCAATTAACAATCGTGGTTTTTACATGCTGGGCAGAACAGGTTCTACGTATTTTGATGATGCATGGGAATTTAAACCTTTGGAGGAACAGAATGACGATGATAACTAAAAATAAATCATTCTTCCGGGCCCAAATCCGGAAGAATGTATTGCTTTTGTTTCTTGTTTTATTAACCATATCCTGTACTAAAAAAGAGGTTTTGAAAACAGAAACTTTTAAAACAGACTCAGGATGGGGATATACGATTGCTTATAAAAATAAAATCATTATAAAACAATCTATTATTCCGGTTATAAATGACAATAAAAGTTTTTCGACAGAAGAAGATGCCTTAAAAACAGCTCATTTGGTAATAGAAAAACTCAAAAAAAACGTGTCGCCGACAGTAAGTAAAAATGAATTAATTTTATTGAAAATAAAATTATAATGAAAATAGACGCCATTAAAAATACCAATTCAAATAAAATTTTGTTCCATTGCATCATTTGGATTTTCTTTATTCTGACTTCCCTGATTCAGTTTTATGAAAGTCCATTTAGGATCAACAACGATTTTTACGTACAGTGGGCAACAGGAATTGTCCTGTTTTATCTGAACTATTTTTATTTGGTTCCGGCTTTGCTTCTGCAAAAAAAATACTGGAAATATTTTCTTTTTGTTTTCATAATTATTGCCGTTTTTATGATCATCAGGATTAATTATTTTATTCCTGAATTCAGACATTTAAGACCTCACAATATTGTTCCGGCCAGAATGATTCCGCCGGATCCAAATTTTATTCCGAGAGGAAAACATTTCAAAATAGAAATGAGACAACCGCTTTTTTTTAAAATCGGTCCTTCTTTCTTTTATATACTGATTATAACAATAAGTGCGATTATCCGAACTTTAACCGAGTTCTACAATAATCAGCAGAATAAATTAATTGCCGAGACACACCGAACAAATACTGAATTGATCTATCTGCGTAAGCAGACCAATCCGCATTTTTTATTCAATTCCCTAAACAGTATTTATTCTCTGGCTCATAAGAAATCTGATTTGGTTCCTGATGCCATCGTGACCTTATCTGAGCTCATGCGCTATATGCTGTATGAAACAGATAACAAAACGGTGGCTCTAGAAAAAGAAGTCAATTATATTCAGAATTATATTGAATTACAAAAACTAAGGCTCAACAACATCGAAGATATTATTATAAACGTTCACGGCGATACCCGAAACAAATTTATTGAACCTTTACTCCTGATTTCTTTTGTTGAAAATGCTTTTAAATACGGCACCGATTATAAGGGTGCAGCACATGTAAAGATTAAAATTTTTATTTCTGAAAATAATCTTGATTTCTGGATCGAAAACACGATTGAAAATTATGCAAAAGACCCTGATAATTCAGGCATCGGGCTTGTAAATATTCAAAACAGGCTTGATTTATTATATCCTAATGCCCACGAACTAACTATTAACCAGGATAATCAATATTACCGAGTTCATTTAAATCTAAAATTAGACGAAATTAAAACCACAGTAAACTAAAATTTTGCAATCATGGACAGAAAAAAATTCATTCGAAATGGGCTTTTAGGAATTACGGCTTTTACAGGAGCCGCTGCTTTTTTAGAATCATGTTCCAAAAGCGACAATGATGATAATTTGGACACCGGTTCTTCTGATGATGGAAGCTGTACCGTTTCGCCATCTGAAACAAAAGGTCCGTTTCCTATCAAAACGCCAAGTCAGCTTGTACTGGAAAACATCAAATCTGACCGTGTGGGGATTGCACTTCTTATTAATTTAAAAATCGAAAACAAAAACAACGACTGTCTGCCTTTATCAAATGTTTTGGTTGATGTCTGGCATTGCGACAAAGACGGAAATTATTCTGAATACGGCGGTACACAAATGCAGTCTGCAGATTATACTTCGGTTCATTTTTTAAGAGGGAGACAAACCACAAATTCAAACGGTGAAGTTTCGTTTATATCCATTTATCCGGGCTGGTACCAGGGGCGTGCTCCTCATGTTCATGTCGAAGTTTTAACCAGCAGCGGTACTTCTTTATTAGTTACTCAGATTGCTTTTCCGGAAAACATATCCAGCACCGTTTATTCGAGTGCCAATTATGCCGCACACGGACAGGCAGATACTGCAAATGCAAACGACAATGTGTTCTCTGACAGTCTTTCTCAGGAACTTGCAACAATGACAGGAAATCTAACCGATGGATATACGCTGACTAAAACCATTACTGTCAGGGCATAATTATAAATTAAACCAGTATTTTTATGATAATTTTAAAACTTAATTTACTGGTTTAAAACTACTTTTGAATGCTTAAATAATTAAAAAAATAAACTCCCCGACAAATGAAATGTGTAATTATAGATGATGAACCATTAGCAGTTGAACTGTTAGAAGATTTTGTCAAAAAAGTAGACTCACTTGAATTAATCAAGACTTTTAACAACGCTATTGATGCCATTTCATTTATCAACCAAAACAATATTGATTTGATATTTCTGGACATTCAGATGCCTCATTTTTCGGGAATAGATTTTTTAAATACCATCGAAAAAAAACCGCTTGTAATATTCACAACCGCTTATTCTGATTATGCAGTTGAAGGTTTTAATCTTGGCGCTGTAGATTATTTGGTAAAACCCATTCCGTTTCATCGTTTTTTAAAATCCGTTGTCAGAGCACAGCAGACCACTAATCCGGCAGCAATTCAGTCAGTTTCAGAAACGGTTCCTGTTCCCGAAGCCGAGCAGGATTTTATGTTTGTAAGAGCGGAATATGAAAACGTGAAAATGAATTTTGCCGATATTTTATTTATCGAAGGTTTAAAAGATTATGTAAAAATCTACACGACAGATAATAAATACACGCTGACCTTAATCAGCTTAATAAAGCTTGAAAACCTGCTTTCAAGCAAAGGTTTTTCAAGAATTCACAGATCGTATATCATCAATATCAAACACGTAAAATCTATTCAGAAAAATAAAGTTCTGATTAGTGATAAACGAATTCCGATAAGCGAAAGTTACAAGAATGCTTTCTTTGAAAAGATAAATCTTTAGATAACTCCAAAAAAAAAATCCAAATTCCAAATGAGTCACTCACTCTTGAAATTTGGAATTTTTATTTGAGATTCCGGTTAAAATTGGAATTTTCAATATTCTATTTAAACTTTATTCTTCGTTTTTAAACCAGCTGGAATAAAGTACGTAATTATTCGAAATACGCCCTATCTCTCCTGCAAAATCAGACTGGTCAATATCTTTTACTTTTTTGGCTGGAACACCAGCAAAAATAGTTCCGGAAGGAACAACCGTATTTTGGGTTAAAACCGCTCCGGCTGCAATAATCGAATTGCTTTCGACTACACAATTATCCATTACAATAGCCCCCATTCCTATTAATACATTGTCGTGAATCGTACAACCGTGTACAATGGCGTTATGACCTATAGAAACATTATTTCCTATAATCGTAGGGTGTTTTTGGTAGGTACAGTGAATCACGGCGCCGTCCTGAATATTGACTTTATTTCCTATTTTAATATAATGAACATCCCCGCGGATAACAGCATTAAACCACACACTGCAGTTTTCTCCAAAAGACACATCGCCAACAATTGTCGCATTTTCAGCAACATAACAATCTTCTGGAATAGAAGGTGATTTTCCGTTTACAGATTTAATAAGCATAATAAAAGGATTTTAGTTAACAGCCGGACAAAAACAATCGTAACGTTCTTTTTTACAAAATAAATTAATTCCCAGCGTGATTTGGTGAAAACCACCAGTATCAAATTTCACATCGCCCGTAACCTGCGAATAGGTATAAGCAAACATAAAGTTCTTGTAATTTATACCCACAATTGGGGTAAAGTATTGTAATTTTTGAGACGAAACACCGCCGCCAGAACTATACTGCGCACCGTCAAAACTTCTTCTATACGAAAGTGCTGCCCATAAACTTCCAAAGTCCATATTTTTGTAAGCTTTCATATTCAGGTCAATCGATTTTTCTTTTGTCTGGTCAAACATCTGAAACAAGATAGAAGGTTCCCAGGTAATTTTATCTCTTTTACCAAATACGTAACCTGCACTTAAAAGATATTTTCTAAGATTATCACTTTCGTAATCTGTATATAATTGTCTGCGGGATTCCAAAAGTCCCTGGATAGTCGCGTGAGCATAAAAATTCAGGAAATTATAGGAAGCTCCGATATCCATATTAAAATAAGAATCCTTTTGTATAGAACCAAAAACAATTGGATCAAAAGTATTTCCAAAATTAGTTTCATCTAACTGATTCTGAATTAATCCGCCGCTAATACCAAAAGAAAGCTGATTTAAATCGATCTCATCTCTGGAAAACATAATATGGTGCGCATAGGTAAGTTTAACACCTTTTTGAGAATGATAGCCGTTTTTATCATTAAAAACGATTACTCCGGCCCCGGAACGTTCTCCTACTCTGCCGTTAAAACTTAAAGTCTGCAAAGATGGTGCGTCTTCCTGACCGAACCATTGTTTCCTTGCCGTAAGCCTGATTTTAGCACAATTTGCCGCGCCGGCCATCGAAGGATGGATTAAATAATAATTATCCGACAAATAATCGGAGTACACCGGTATTCCTTCTTGTGAATATGAATAGAAAGAACAAATTAAAAAAATATATAAAACCTTGATATTAAATCTCATAAAGGCAATTTTATTTTAAAATAATTACGGCTCTAATAATTTAGTACGAATTACTTGTAAAGAGTCTTAATTATTTCATTAAAAAATCAAATATAGCCATTAGTAGAAAATAACTTTATTAAATTTGCAAAAAATTACTGCCATGACAAAAATCACTATAAAAGAGACTCAAAATCCAACTATACTAAAGTTCGAATTTGAAGATTTTATTACCCAGAATCAAAACTTTGAATTCAAAAATATTGATGAAGCACAGGCTTCTCCGCTTGCACAGCAATTGTTTTATCTGCCTTTTGTAAAGACGGTTTACATTTCAGGAAACTTTATTGCTGTTGAAAGATACAGCATTGTAGACTGGGACGACGTTAAAGATGCCGTAGCCGATCAAATTGCCGCATTTGTAGACAAAGGCGGTGTTATTATTAAAGCAGATGAAAACAAACCCAAAAAACAGCCTATTACAGTTTACGGAGAAACAACTCCAAATCCGGCTGCACTGAAATTTGTTGTAAGCAGAATGTTAACACGTAATGCCGTTGAATACAAAAATATTGACCAGACGGCTTCTTCACCGCTGGCACAGGAATTATTTAAATTCCCTTATGTAAAAGAAATATTTATTGATGAAAATTATATTTCGGTTACAAAATATGAAATCAACGACTGGCAGGAAATCACATTAGAATTAAGAACTTTCATTAAACAGTTTATCGAAAATGGCGGTACTGTTTTAGACGAAAGTTTAATCCAGAAAACAGCTAAAAATGACGCTGCAAAAGACGAAGCTTTCGACAAACTGGATGTAACTTCTCAGCAGATTATTAACATTCTGGAAGAATACGTAAAACCTGCTGTTGCCGCCGATGGAGGAAATATTGCTTTTGATTCTTATAATGAAGAAGACAAAACAGTAAAAGTGGTTTTACAAGGTGCCTGCAGCGGTTGTCCGTCATCGACTTTTACTTTAAAAAGCGGTATCGAAAATATGCTGAAAAGTATGTTAAACGACGAATCGATAAAAGTTGAGGCTTTAAACGGTTAAAACATTTAATAGAAACATACAAAGCGTCTCAAATCTGAGGCGCTTTTTTTATGGCTGCTGTTCATTAAAAATTTTGAAATTTAAATTGTTTTTCTCTAAAAACAATTAATATTGTAATCTCAACTAATCAACACAAAACCATGGGATTATCATCATTTTTCAAGAATTTATTCGGCCCGGCGAAAGAAACCGCAGAAGATTTTGCAGATAAAGCCGAAACGATCGCAGAAGGAGCGATTACAAAAATCCAGGAAGTCTCCGAACCTATTCTCCAAACTGCCGCCGACTTTGCAAATGAGGCAAAAAATGCCTTAACTGAATATGCAGATAAAGCATCGGACACTTTACATGATATTATTGATTCGATTACCGAAAGTACTGACGAAAACCATCGTGTAATTACAGAAACTGTTTTTGATGTAAGCGAAGATTCGGTAAGCGAAATAAGTGAAGAATCTGACAAGTAAAAAAACAGAGATACACAAAGGAATTAAAATATTTTTATATTTGCAGCGCTAATATACCTTCTCTTTTGAGAAGGTTTTTTTATTCAAAATAACATGGACATGGATACGGGGCAGTTAAGTAATTATGCTGCAAAATTTATCAACATTTTAATCGATTATTCTCCAAAATTAATCTCGGCATTTCTAATTTTATTTGTTGGATTATATGCTATTCGATTAATCAACAGAGTCATTCGAAAAATAATGGTTAAGAGAAATCTTGACCCAACCTTAACAAAATTTCTTGCTGATATTTTGCTATGGGCGCTTCGAATTTTATTATTTGTAACTTTTATTTCAAAACTCGGAATCGAGACTTCTTCGTTTGTTGCCATTTTAGGTGCAATGGGACTTGCTGTTGGTTTATCACTGCAAGGTTCTCTTTCTAACTTTGCAGGAGGAATGCTTATTATCGTTTTTAAACCCTTTAAAGTTGGCGATACGATCGAAGCTCAGGGTGTAATTGCAACGGTTCTGGAAATTCAGATTTTTGTAACTAAGATGCTTACGGGAAATAATCAAACCGTTTTTGTTCCAAATGGTGCTTTATCCAACGGAACGATTATTAATTATTCGATGCAGGGCGAAAGAAGAGCTGATCTGACTTTTTCAATTTCGTACGATTCTGATATTAAAAAAGCAAAGGATATTCTTTTAAGTGTTTTAACAAACAATCCGAAAGTGCTGCAACAGCCGGCACCGGAAGTTTTCGTTAAAAATTTATCAGCAAGTTCTGTTGATTTTGCAGTTCGTCCGTGGGCTAAAAATGCCAATTACGGAGCTGTTTTTTCTGAAACGCTGGAAAATTGCAAAGCCGCTTTGGACGAAGCAGGAATTTCTGTTCAGCCGTTTACACTTCAAAAATAAATTCTAATTATTGTTTTTTTGACGGCGGTGCTATCATAAAATCTTTTAAATAATACGGTTCAAAATAAGCGACATCAACAGTGTCGCTTTTTTGGTATTTATCATAACTGATTTTACTCATTTCGTTTGCCGAAGGGTATTTGATATCTTCCAGAAATACAAAATTTTCTTTTGTCAAAACAGGTTTGCATTTCTCTGCACAATCACCAACAAAGTAGATTTTTTCTGTGAATTCTGAAAACGAATCTTCGGTGATAATTTCAGCCTGAATTTCTCTTTCGGCTTTTAAATCATGATTAAAAATTTCACTGTATACTTCCATTCTGCGGGCATCCAGCATGGGAATAATTTTTCCTTCTGAAACCGAAGCTTTTGAAGCCAGAGTCTGTAAAGTATCAACTGCAATTAATGGAATATTCAAAGCAAAACACAAACCTTTTGCTGCCGAAACCCCAATTCGTAAACCGGTATAAGAACCCGGGCCCTGACTCACGGCAACTGCCGCTAAATCCTGAACAGAAATTCCCGACTCTGCTATCACTTCTTCTATAAAAACATGTAGTTTTTCGGCATGTGAATATCCTTCTTCAGCGATTTCCCTGCATAAAACGGATTCTCCGTTTTTAGCAACTGATACTGAACAATTTTTGGTAGCGGTTTCGATATTGAGAATAAAAGACAAAATATTTTTTTTTAATTATTGTTTATTTCTTCGGAGTTTCTGCTTTTTTAAGCTTTACTTTATCTCCTGAATTTAATTCTTTAGAAACGGTTGTGTAAGGTCCTGTAATCACCACATCACCCGGTTTTAATCCAGACATTACTTCGATATTGGTATCGTCCTGAATTCCGGTTTTAATAATTCTGATTTTAGCTTTGTCACCGGCTTTTACAAAAACGCATTCGAATTTTTTATCGCTTTTTGGTGCTGTTTTTTTCTCATTTGGATCTTCAACTGTAAAATCTTTCACAGCAGCTGTATCTGATTTTACTACTACAGCACTAATAGGCACTGCCAAAACATTGTTTTTTGTGGTGGTAATAATATCAACTGTAGCTGTCATTCCGGGTCTGAAAGGAGAATAAGCCGCTGGTTTTCCTTCTAATAAATCCTGATACGATTCTTTTATAATACGGACTTTAACTTTAAAATTCGTAACCTGATCCGAAGTCAGTGTAGTACTTGCCGAGTTAGAAATACTGGTCACGACACCTTTGAATTTTTTCTTCAAATAGGCATCTACTTCAACATTTGCTTCGTCCCCAATTTTAATTTTTACAATATCATTTTCGTTTACATCAACTTCAACTTCCATATTGTTCAGGTTGGCCACTCTTAAAAGTTCTGTTCCGGCCATTTGCTGCGTTCCTAAAACACGCTCTCCCAATTCAACATTCAGCACTGATATAGTACCGTCTGCCGGAGAATAAATAGTGGTACGTCCTAAATTGTCTCTTGCTTCTGTAACCGATGCTGCCGCGCTCTCTACATTATAATATGCACTTTGTTTGGTTGCTTTGGCTACTTCGTAAGTAGAAACGGCTTTATCCCAGTCTGATCTTGAGATTACGCCTTTGTCGTATAATGTTTTATTACGATCGTAATTGGCTTTTGCTTCTTTAAAACTGGCGTCAGATTGTGTTAAACCAGCTTTTGTACCTGCCAGATTCGCTACAGATCTTTCTAATCCGGAGGTATATAAATCCGGATTTATTTTTACAAGTAAATCTCCTTTTTTAACAACCTGTCCTTCTTTTACATTTAAGGCGATAATTTCGCCCGAAACCATTGAAGAAAGTTTAACCTCAATTTCCGGCTGAATTTTACCTGTTGCCGAAACGGTTTCAACAATAGTTGAAGCTGTTACTTTTGAGGTTTCGACCTCTTTTCCTTCGTCTTTATTTCCTATTACTCCGGATTTAGACAGAACGACTAAAACAACTATAAGAAGTACGGCTCCGGCCAAGAAGTAAATTACTTTTTTTGACATAATTTATTATTTTGTAATAATTGGCACAATTGGAATGCCAAAATAGAATTCAAGTATTTTAATTTTGAACATGTAATCGTATTTCGTTCTGATAACTTCAGACTGTGCGTTTGTCAGCAAAGTTTGCGCCTGGGTAAAATCAAATGAATTCATCAACCCCACATCATACTTTTCTTTAGCATAATTATAAGCCTGCTGCCTTGCTTCTAAAGTAACAGTAGACGCTTCATAGGTATTTAAAGACGCTTTTGCATCTGTAAATGCCGTGTATACGTTACGTTGCAAATCTAAACTTTTTTGCTCTAAATCTATTTTAGATTTCTCTAAACTTACTTTATTTCTTTCAACATTGTTTTTGGTAGAAAAGCCATTAAAAATAGGAACACTTAACTGAAATCCAAAATTATGTCCTTTATTATCACTAAACTGAGTCATAACCGGATCTGGAGATACATAAACAGGCAGTCCTGTAATAGGATCACTTGTTAGTCTGTCACTGTAACTTGCACTGGTACTGAATTGATAAAATCCTCTCAAAGTTGGCTGATAAGCACCTCTCGCAATTGAAACATTTTTCTCTGCAATTTCAAGATTTGTCTGAGCCAGTTTCAATTCGGTTCTTGTCTCTTTGGCTTTATTATAAATATCAACCGGTGTTTGAGCCATGATATTGTTTTCATCTTTCGCATTGATATCATCTACTACGTCAAAATCTGCGAATTCTTTTAATTGCAAAAGCTGCGCAAGGCTCAATTTTGAAATCAATAAATTATTCTCAGAAACAGCAATATTCTGCTTATCTGTAGCTACTGTTGCCTTCAAATCAAACAAATCACCGCGAGGAATCGTTCCCGCATTTACCATTTCTTCAGAACGGGTATATCGCTTTTCATCAATAATCAGCTGTTCTTTTTTAACTTTCAAATCTTCTTTATTTGATAAAATCTGAAGAAAAGCATTTGCCACATTCAGGGAAATATCTTCCTGCATTTTTAACAACTGATATTTTGAAGCTACAATACCAAGCTGTGTTCGTCTATATGTATTCTGATTTTGCAGACCTTTATAAATGTCAACATTTGCATTTACAGCTACAGAAGAGTATTGTGTGGTTTGTGTAGTTGCGATATTGGTAACTGGGTTAACGTTCAAACCAATATTCCATGAATGTGAAGCATTACCATTAACTGTTGGCAGATAACTTCCTAAAGCACCTTTTTTTTCAATAACTGCACTTTTCACATCCAGTTCTGTCAACTTTATTGTGATATTATTTTCTAGTGCATATCTCACACATTCTTCTAATGTCCATTGTTTTGTTTGTGCATGTCCGGCTAATCCAAAACCGAACAGCATAGCAAAAACAAGACCGTTATATTTATTTATTTTCATATATTTTGAATGAAGCGCAGTAAACAAACTACGCAAATTTAACATTTTTAAAACCGAAAACCCCTTTAGAATTTCAAATTACTTTTTCTCTTTTTCATCTATTAAACCCTGATTCCAGATTTTAATTTTGTCTGTGTTTTTAAGACCGCTTTTAACCTGTACATAGATTCCGTCGCTGACACCTAAAACCAGATCTCTTCTTTGAAATTTCTGTGGAGCGTTTTCAACTTCTACATAAGGTTTTTGGGTCTTTTTATCAAACTGAACCAGCGATTCTTTTATTGCCATCACTTTTTCGGCTTTTTCAAGTATAATAGAAGCATTGGCACTTAAACCGGCTCTGATAAATGTTTCATCTCTATTTTGAAGTGAAGCTTTAATTTCAAACTGAATCGCTCCGTTTTCTGTTACTCCTTTTGGTGCAATATCCGTTAAAACAGCCTCGAATTTTTTATTTTCGATAGCTCCAACTGTAATTTCAATTGGCATTTTTTCTTTGATTTTACCTACTTCAGATTCATCAATTTTTCCAATAAAGATCATTCTTCCCACATCTGCAACACTTGCAATTGTAGTTCCTTCGTTAAAATTATTACTTTCAATAACCTGATTTCCTACTTTTACAGGAACAGCCAGGACCATTCCGTTAACAGTCGAACGAATAAGGGTGTTGGCATAATTTCCTAACGAAGATGTTGTTCCGGTTTTTACAATGTCCAGACTTTGTCTGGCTGCCTGATAAGTTTGTTTGGCTTGTTTGTAAGCTACCTGCGCAGCATCAAAATCATTTGCAGAGATAACATCTTTTTCAAAAAGTGTTTTTTGTCTCTGATAAATTTTCTCCTGATTATCAAGAGCGATTTTAGCAGTCTGCACCTGATTTTCGGTACTGCTTACATTCGAAACGTTTGCTACAACTCGAATTTTGGCAATCATATCTCCGGCTTTGATTTTTTCTCCGGCTTTAATGTATACCTGCTCAATAATTCCTGAAATGTTTGGTTTGATTAAGACCTCTTCATCTGGCTGAATATTTCCTGTAGCAATTGTGTTTTTTACGATGGTTTTAATTTCTGTTTTTTCTGTTTTAAAAACAACCGGCGATTCCTGATTCTTTGCATACAAATAGTAAAGTGCGCCAAAAAAAACTACAGCAATTAAAATTAAAATGGTTACGGTAACTCCTTTTTTCATTTTGTTTTGGTTTATTTTTTTGATTGATAATTTTATTCTGTTCGCAAAGCATCTACAGGCTTCACGTTTATTGCAGTTTGTGCCGGAATAAATCCTGCCAGCAAACCGGATCCTACTAATATTATTAAGGCCACAAATACAACTCCTAAATCGACGCTTGGATTGGCAAACATCGTGTCATTTCCCGGCGGCATCGAATCGAGAGCCATATTCAAAAGCGCAATAATTCCGGTTGCGACGGCAATACCCAGCATTCCTGAAACGATAGTTAAAAATATTGATTCAGTTAAAATTTGTCCGCGAATAGCTGCCGGCGTTGCTCCAAGAGCTCTCCTGATTCCTATTTCCTTGGTACGTTCTTTAACTACAATGAGCATAATATTTGAAATACCTATTACTCCCGAAATCAAAACTAATGTTCCTACGAAGTAAGCAATAACTTTCAAAATATTAAACAAACTCTGCACTTTATTGAACTGTTCATACAAATCAAAATTCCCTACCGCTCTTTCGTCATTAGGATGAACCGAATGAAGTGCTCTTATTATTTCCAGAATTTTCGGTTTTAATTCGGTGATCGATTTATCATCTTTTGCCGTGATAGCCATCCAGCCTACTTTATCACCATAATTGAATGCCTGCTGAAAAGTCGTAAAAGGAATAAATATATTTTTTTGTTCCTGTTCTGCATTTCCGCCCTGCTGCTTGGATTTATAAATCCCAACAACCATAAAATTTATACCGTTGATTTTTATATAGGTTCCAATAGCTTCTTCTTCTTTTCCATAAAGTTCACTGATGACTCCTTTACCAATTACAGCAATTTTTCTTTTTTCCTTAATATCCTGCTGATTCATAAATCTTCCTTTTATGATATCCATTGGCTGTTGTTTTATCAGTTCCGGATAATCCCCATAAATAGTAAAAGAAGATGTTTTTGTACCACGTACTACATTGTTGGTGCCGTTAAAATCCCCTAACTGATTTCGGGGCGATACATACAATAAATCAGGCAGTGCCGCTTTTAAAGCAGCAACATCACTGTTTCTAAAATCGTAACGACGTGTTTTAGGCAGTCCTTTATAAGCTTTAGAGGTAGTCTGGCTCCACATAAACATTGTGTTTGTGGCAATTCCGTCAAACCCTTTTTTCACTCCGTTCTCCAGACCATTTCCGGCAGCAAGCAGTATTACTAAAATAAAAATACCCCAAAATACCCCAAATGCGGTTAGAATTGTCCTAAAGACGTTGGCTGTTAAAGCCTGTAAAATTTCATCCCAATTATCTCTGCTAAACATAATTACTCGTCTCTAAGTGCTACAATAGGTTTAATTTTGGCTGCTCTGTAAGCAGGAAAAAATCCTGCTGCCGCTCCGGCAAATACCAGTAAAAACAGTGTTGTTAAGGCTACACTAAAATCTACTTCGGGATTTCTAAAAAACTCACTCTGAACCATCGGCCCAACGAACTCCAATAATAACAGACTTCCCAAAAGACCGACAAATCCGGCAATTGTGGTAATAAAAATAGATTCGTGCAATATCATCGAAATAATAGAAAACGGAGAAGCACCTAATGCTTTACGAATTCCAATTTCTTTTGTTCTTTCTTTTACGATAATAAGCATGATGTTACTTACCCCTACTACACCGGCGATAATAGTACAAATACCCACCCACCAAAAAAACAATCGGATGTATAAATTCAGATCGTAAAACTGTTTGGCATCTTTTACCGAATTATAAGCGTTTACACCGCTTTCATCTTCGGGAGCCACAATATTTTTGCTTTTTAATAAGTCTTTTAAATCTTGTGTAAACTTTTCAGATTGTGCCAGTGCTTCATCGTAATTATCTGTTTTTTTCAGGGTAAAAAACAAATTACTTATTTTATCGCCGCCTCCAAAAGTCTTCTGTACAGTAGACAATGGCAGGTAAGCACGGGTTTCTTCTCTTTCTCCTCCCGGATCTGTAAAAACCCCGATTACTTTAAAACTGATATTGTTAATTAAGATTTCTTCGCCTATTGCCTCTTTATCTTTAAGTAAATCGGTTTTTAATTTCATACCAATAACCGCCACTTTTGCATTACTTTCGAGATCTTTTGCATTCACAAATCGCCCCTTAACAATGGTTAAGTTTTCTATTCCGCCATAATCCGGATCAACGCCACGGTACTGATAACTGCCTGATTCTTTTCCGTAAGCGAATGGCTGTCCCCAATAATTTTGTGTTGATGCCCTAAGGTCTAATTTATCTTCAAACTTCTGAACCGACTGACTGTAATCGCTGTTTCTAAACTGAATTTGTCTTCCTGGATTCAGTCCTTTGTATTCTTTAGTTGTCGTTCCGGACCAGACTTCGATAATTCCTGCCGCATCACGTTCGAATTGTTTTTCGATACCATTCTGAAGTCCTTTCCCGGCCCCCAGTAAAATCACCAAAATAAAAATTCCCGAAGCTACAGAAACCCCTGTCAAAAAGGTTCTGAGTTTGTTTTTTGAAATGGCTTCAAATATTTCCTGCCAGCGTTCGATATTAAACATAAGATGAAGCTCTAACTTGTTCTACCATTTTATCATCGATAATTAATCCGTCTTTCAGGACTACATTTCTTTTGCACATTGCAGCAATATCAGGTTCGTGCGTTACGATCAAAATCGTTTTGCCCTCGTCGTTAATTCCCTGAATCAGTTCCATCACTTCATAAGAAGTTTTGGTATCCAAAGCTCCGGTAGGTTCATCTGCCAGCAGAACCTTTGGGTTCGATGCCAGGGCTCTTGCTATGGCTACACGCTGTTTCTGTCCTCCTGAAAGCTCGCTTGGTAAATGATGAGAGTGTGAACCTAATCCCACTTTCTTCAGATATTTCATCGCGATTTCGTAACGTTCTTTTCTTTTTATTCCCTGATAATACAAAGGCATGGCAACGTTATCCAGCGCTGTTTTATAGTTTATTAAATTAAAAGACTGAAAAACGAAACCTAAAAATTTGTTGCGGTATCTTGAAGCTAAAGTTTCGTTTAATTTTTTAATTGGCGTTTTGTCTAAAATATAACTGCCTGAGTCGGCTTCATCCAGAATTCCTAAAATATTAAGAAGGGTTGATTTACCTGACCCAGATGATCCCATGATCGCTACTAATTCTCCTTCGGCTATATTAAAATTTATTCCTTTTAACACATGCAGCTCTGAACTTCCCATTTTATAGGATTTGTGTAAATCTTTGATTTCGATCATGGTATTGTTAAATTTTAAAACAATGATACTATATTTTATAAGTAATTTATGATAATAAAAAGTTAATAATTTTATTACACCTTTTAAATAAGACGGTGAACAATATCAAATGTTACACTTTTTCCGAATAATTTAATTGTTTTCTTAATTTTGTGTCGTTTTAAAAAATTATTAACTATGAAGTTTTCTTCAACTATTGCTTTATTTGGCCTAATCGCAGTTCTTGCGGGCTGTTCCTCTACTCAAAAATTAGAAACGCTGAAGCCGGAACCGGATGATGCCAGTCCGTTGGTTTATGACGCGAGCCCATCTTTTATTAACTTACCTATCACGGTGAAGCTCAATGACATTCAATCGCAGACGAATGCTCTTTTAAACGGATTAATTTATGAGGACACGAATATTGAAGATGATGATATCGAAATAAAAATCTGGAAACAGGCTCCTATAAAAATTCAAAATGACCCGGCAAATCCGGATAAAAGAATAAAAACAATACTGCCTTTAAAAGCGAACATAAAATACCGGATTGGAACTAAAAAACTGGGCGTTGAACTTTATGACACCAGAGAATTTAATCTAAACGGCGTGATTACTTTATCAAGCGAAACCGCACTGTCAAACTGGAAGTTAAGCACCAAAACCGATTTTAAATCCTTAAACTGGAATGAAAGTCCAACGATGACGGTTTTTGGAAAAAATATGCCGATTACGTATTTGATTAATCCTGCGATTTCTATTTTTAAATCGAAACTGGAAAGTACAATTGATGACGCCATCGAAAAATCAATGGATTTTAAACCGAATGTTTTGGCTGCTCTGGAAAAAATCTGTACGCCGTTTCAAATGAGCGATACCTACGAAAGCTGGCTGCGAATTGTTCCTGTTGAAATTTACTCTACCAATGCCAAGCTGAAAAATGATTCTTTTTTGATGGAAATGGGAATGAAATGCAACATGGAAACGATTGTTGGCAAAAAACCGGAATCGAAATTCAACGCTAATAAAATTGTTTTAAAACCGGTAACCAAAATCCCAAATCAGATTTCTGCCAATATTGCGGCGATTTCAAGTTATGTTGATGCTTCAAAAATAATGACCCAGAATTTTGCCGGTCAGGAATTTGGATCAGGAAGTAAAAAAGTAACGGTAAAAAACGTTTCGATCTGGCACAGAGACGGCAAAATGGTAATTGCCCTTGATGTTTTGGGATCGATAAACGGAACGTTGTATTTAAATGGTTTTCCGCAATACAATCCGCAGACAAAAGAAATTTATTTTGATAAACTGGATTATGTTTTAGATACCAAAAGCAAATTGATGCGAACAGCCAACTGGTTAGCGCAGGGATATATTTTAAGAAAAATGGAAGAAAACTGCCGTTATTCGATACAGCCAAATTTAGAAGAAGGCAAAAAAAGCATGGCAGCGTATCTTAAAAATTATTCGCCAATGCCGGGTGTTTTTGTAAACGGAAAAATGGAAGATATTCAGTTTGATAAAATACAATTGACCAATCAGGCAATTATCGCTTTTATCAAAATAAACGGAACAGTAAATGTCTCGGTAAACGGATTGAAATAATCAAGCTTTTCAATTTTTTATTTAATAATGCAGCAGAAAAAAGACCATCAAATGATGGTCTTTTTAATTTCTGAAAAAACAGCTTTTTAGACTTCTTCATTGACAGCAGTAATATCAATATGGGTAATTATCATATCACCATATTCATAACTGTCTTTGTGAGTCCAAATTATCTCTTTATTTTTAGGTCTCAACGCCCAATACCAGGGAATATGTTCACTAACCTGCACCAAAAGAGAGATACGTTCTGTACTATTTCCTTCGTTTTTCTTTTGCTGCTCTATAGTGGTGAACCTAAAACAAAACATAAAACTGTGTTTTTCATTAATAACACTGCCTGTTTTTATTTCGGGTTTAATTTCCTGAAGTAGATTTTTTAAAGGCCTATTGATAAATAACTGTTCGTTCTCTTTTAGTTTATAAAGATCATTTATGTTTTGTACCATTTGCTGTGCATAAGTATCACTATGAATTAGAAAACAGAATAGTATTGTAAATTTTAAAATATTTTTCATTGATTTGTTTTGATTTTAAATCCTGAATTTCATCGTAATGAAATTCAGGATTCTTGATTTATTTTTTTGTAACAACTTCAATCTTCACAACGGTTAGATTTCCGTACTTTACAGCATCTTCGTTTGTCCAAATAATTTCTTTCCCTTTTGGTCGTTCTTCCCAAGTCCAGTTAAACTGTTCTTTAATTGTAACATACAGTGATACCCGATCTTGAGCTGAACCTTGTCTGAATCTTTGCTGCTCTAACGTAGTGAATCGAAAATTAAAATAACCAGGATAATCATTAATCCCAATAACGGTTTGGATTTGAGGCTTTATTTCTTTTAATAAATCTTTTAAGGGTTTATTGACAAATACTGCTTGATTTTTTTCCAATTTATAAACATCAGCAGTAGTTTGTACTAATTGTTGAGAATACCCTATTTGTACTGCGAATAGTAATGCATAAATTTTCAAAATGATTTTCATATCATTCTTTTAATCTTTTGGCAATATGACTTCAATGTCGATTACAGTGAGATCGCCATATTTATAAGAATCTTGCTGGGTCCAGGCTATTTCGTTTCCAATAGGTCTTTCATTCCAGTTCCATTGAATAAACTGCTTGACATATACTAATAAGGTTACACGATCTGTAATTGAGCCTTCTCTTTTTCTTTGTTGAGTTAAAGTTGTCCATCTAAAACCAAAAACAAAACTTAATTCACTATTGAGTGGATTAGCTGTTTTAATTTCTGGTTTAATTTCGTTTAATAATTTTTTCAATGGTTGATTGATAAATTGTTCTTTGTTTTCTGCCAATTTGTGAACATCGCTTGTTTTGAGTACTAATTGCTGTGAATAACAATTATATTGTAAAAAGTATAAAAACACTAGTGTCAAAAGTTTATATATATTTTTCATTTTTAGATACAAGGAATTGGGTTATACATTTTAGATCCGTTCGGAAGAGTTGTTTGTTTTGTAAGTAGAGGGTAAAAAAGTCCATCACTTTTCTGTTTAAAAAAAGTAACTCCACCATTATATTTATTTACTACGAAAGCCTTTGCTTTTGCTTGTGATTCCATAGTGTATGAATGCATATCATTCCATACACTTAACATTTCACTAATCATAAATCCAGGATACTCTTTATTATCGTCTGGGCCTCTATTTGCCATATATTTTGCAGAAAACTCCTGTGCAGCTGCTAAATCTGTTATGGCTAATGCATACGTTCCGTCTCCTGTAATTGCAAAACAGCTGTCAAAATTACTATTGTTTTTTTTGAGTCGGGCAATTGCATATATGTCTCCACCTGATGGCGGTGTATCATTAGGATGGTTGTGCAGGACTGTAAAAGCTCCGGGCCAATTGGTAGTTACATAAACACTTCTGCCACCGTGTACAATAGGAGCTGCAGTTATCTGCGCATTTGTTATTCCTAAAGTAATGCTGTGTTCGAAGTTATCAATAGCCGCTTTTTTAATATCGTTTATGGCTTTTTTATAAGTTGGGCTTGCTGCTATAGTTGTCAATTCTTTTGCAACTACACAAGGATCTTTTTTATTTGTTGAAGAGTCAGTTGCTGCAACAGTACTTCCAATAATAACAACATCTTCTTCTTTGTTTATGTGAGTATTAAATTCCACAATCCCTAAATCTTTATACAAACTCAAATCTCCTGCAACTTTTTCAAGATTGCCATCTTTACTTTGTTTGGTATCATCGTATTTTGAGGTTTCGGGGTTGTCAAAGGTAATGCTCGTAATGGCTACGGGACAGGTCGGCAGAAGCTCGACAGTCATTCTGGAATAAATATCTACCCCGTTTGAATCCCTTATAGGTTTATCAAAAGTAACAGTACCTACCTTTTCCCCATTAATAATGAGATCTACTACTTTTTTCTCGGTACTGGTATTAGGGTCCCTTAACACCTTAACTTCTTGAGTGTGGGTTTCACCGGGTTTTACTTTTTTGGTTAATTCAACCTTCGATACAGTTTGTTTCTCTTTGTCTGTGCTTGGATCTTGGTTTGCGTTATTGTTTGTCTGCCCACTGGTAGATCCTCCCGAACCAAAGTCGGAATAATTGTCATCAACACCAATATAATTGGGAGGGTCATGATCCCAGTACAGCGAAGGATAATCCCAGGAATCATTATCTCCTGCTCCTGCATAAATATCTACATTGTCGAGGTCATTCATTCCGTCCCAGTTAAAACCACCACCGTCATTTTCATTACCTTGTGCCGTTACTTTACTTCCCAAAAACAGCAACATAAGTAACAGGAAGAAAGTATTTCTTTGTTTAAAAATTTCGCTCATATCTTATTGTTTTATTATCGTTCTCGAATGTAATTTGTCGTTTTCGTGTACCTGTACCACATAAAAGCCTTTTGGCAGATTAGCTGTGTCTACAGTAAACGACTGATTTCCTGCTTCCAGACTTGCAGCAGCTACTTTTTGTGTCTGCCCTGTTGTTACACTTATAAGTTGCAACTGTACTTTTGCCGGCTCTTTTAAATCGAATGCGACATAAAGCTGTTCATTAAATGGTACAGGGAATACTTTTATAAACTCTGTTTTTTGTGCGGCGAGTGCCAAAAACAAGGCTTCATCCTCTGCAGAAACAGCATCGTTTTTGGGTCTTAAAACCAGCGTTATTGGTGTTCCGGGTTCACGCCAATAATCAATATAACTATCAACATCTATAAGTAAATAAGGCGTATTATTGTAGATTTTGGAACTTATATTCATTCCTAAAACTTCGTACGTGAGCCGGTCATTTTTAAAGTCATGCGGATATAACTGATCGAGTTTAAATGTAAAGCCGGATACAATAAGAGTGTTGTTTTTTAGCAGTGCGGTGTTTTCAAAAGTTTTGTTTTCGAAATGTATTCGTGTGCTCAAATCTCCTCGTTTATTTTTACTAAAAACTATTTCTAAAGGCAGAATACGCAATGGCGTTTTTCCGGACCAGTCGTATTCTATAAAGCGGCCTGTCCATTCTCCTAAAATATTTCCAGCATTCAGTTTTTGATCTTCGGCTTCATCTCTTATCAGGCTTTCTCTGCTTTCAGCAATTAATTCAGCCTCAATTTTTTTATCTCCATTGCCTGCTTCGCTAATAGCTTTTTCTGCCAGATTTAAAACCTGATCCCGTTTTTCTGTTTTTACGTTCTGCAAAAAAGCTACGCTGTTTGGTGTATTGTTTCCGTATAGATATTCTAAAGCTTTTTCTGTATCCTGTGGTACACCGTAACCTAAATAATAGCAGACTCCCAGCCAGTGTTTTGCCATGCCGTAATTACTCTTTTTAAACCACTCAACAGCCTTATCATAATCCTGCGTTACACCAAGACCTTTAAGATACATATACCCGAGACCGTAACTGGCACGATCGTGATTTTTATCAGCTGCTTTTGTATACCATTCTACTGCTTTTTTCATGTCTATCGTACAGCCTGTCCCCTTACGATAAAAATTGCCTAAATTACTTTGTCCTGCCGGCTCACCGTTTAGTGCCGACTTTTCGACATAATTAAATCCTATAGATTCGTTCTTCTCTATTCCAAGACCATAACTATACATAAGTCCTATATAGTTTTGAGCACCGCTGTTCCCTGCTTCTGCACAGGGCAATATATCATGGAACAAGGTGCTGTAATCTTTGTAAAACTGTTTGCTGTCTAAAAGCTTTTTTACTTGCTGCATACTCTGTTCACAATTAGACTGAGCTCCTGCTCCCAGTACTGCGAGCAGGAAAACAAGGGTAAATATCCTCTTCATTATTTCATTTTTTGGTTATTAATTAGTTTATTTTTTGTTTTCATTCCACTCAAAACCGTTTGCATTTTTGCTTGCCGCTTCAGTGGTTTTCAGATTATATTCTGTACTTAGTTTTTTAAACTCTTTTTCGAACCTAAATCGCAAGATTCCTAATTTTGGTTTTTGAACTGTTTTATCAAAACTGTAGTATGCTGTTGTCAGTAAATGATTTAAGTGGTATTGGTAGAGCAAGGCATATAGTTTTTCTTTCTGACTTTCGGGCAGACTGCTGTTGTTATTAATAATCGGCTCATATTCTGTTTTTACATTTTGTATGGCTTCATTTTTATAATCGTCTACAGCAAATTCACTGTACTCTTTATAGGTCAGCGAACTATTAATTTTTTGGGCATAATAATTTCGGGCATTATTAATCTTAAAATTGTAAAGCGATCCGGGATCCTGAATGCTGTATGGTGCATCTGCCTGCTTCTTTCTTGTATCTAAATCTTTTAATACTTTGTTTCTCTCTTCTATTATTTTTAATAACTCATTCGTTTTTGCTTCTGTTAAACCGGCTTTCTCTGCGCTTTTATAAAATCGGTCTTTAGCCCCTGTTTCACTTCCATTATTTAGTTCTTTATTGTTTTGAGACTGTAGATTCAATGCAAAAAGCGAGATCATGATGACCGGAAATAGTTGTTTTTTCATGTTTTTATTTTTTGGATAATTATATTATGAACCGCTAATACCATTCGATTTGTCTGGTTTGTGAATTAATTCTAAATATGCGCTCATAACCATTACTTTTTGAACAAAGAGCCACAAACAGTCCGTTATCAGGAATTCTGGAAAATTTTATATGATCTCTTTCTGCTTTTGATTCTTCCAGTTTTTTCCAGCCTTTATCCCACACATAGAGAGTGAACATTTCATTCTCAAATACTTCGAAAGAATTAAAATCGAGTCCCGGTTCTTTTTTAGTTATGTCTCTGGATATGTTATAAGAAAAAGTTCTGCTGTAATCCGGCTTGAGTATCTGTTGTTTTTTACTGCTGTCCAGAAGTACTGGATAGGGAGCGTAATTCATTTTTTTTGAAACATTATTGTACAAACTGGGCAGATACACAATGTTGGTTCCTAAATTCTCATACTCCATGTTATTTTCAGACCTCTTTCCCCAATCGGTAGTATTCCATTTTCCGAGATTAAAAACATTGATAAAGCCAATAGTTTCTTTGTTTTCCGCGGCAAATGGATACATTATTTTTCCCGTGGGAACATACTCTGATGTCACATCTATAAGATTTTTTTCTCTTAAAAATCCAGCAGGTATAAATAAACTGTCTTTTAAAACTGCTAAAGTATTTTGCTGAATAGAATAGGTTTTCCTAAAAACTTTGGCCAGCCGTTTTTCGGTGGCATTGTATGCGTATGGGAGTCCTTGCGGATTACCAAAACAGTTTCCGTTAAACGGAATGTGTTTACCGTTTTCATCAATAATTGTATCCCAAAAATGTCTTTTTGAAGATGCTCCATAAAACGGCGTAAAGTCAAAAGTCACAGCCAGTCCAATTGATCTGCATGCCAGTAAAGTTAAATTTGCCAGGTCGCTGCAATCTCCTTCCCTTCTAAAAAGTAATTGTTGCGGGCTTAGGTAAGGAATGGGATCCGGACGACTCCCTAAAAAACGGAAATTTTTTAATTCTAAAATGGTCTTTGTCGCTGCATCAACCGGTTCGTTCTTATTGGCCGTAAACACTGCCTGAGATACTAATTGCACGTATTCATCACGCCAGTCTTCAAGAGGTTCAGTTAAACTTCTGTAAGGAAGTATATATTCGCAAAATGTTTTAAAATCATACGAACTTGACCACGTATTACTTTTCCAAGCCTTAAAAGCCAGATCAATATTTTTAATTAATAATTCCGGAGTTACAACATCCAGATCTTTTACATCATATAGTTTTGGAGTTAGCTTAATGCTGTCCTGCAATTTTAAAAAAGCATTTATCGCTTCTTCAGGATTTGGGTAATCCAATTCGTTAAAATAAATCTTGTTATTGTCCCTGTCTATCCAGTTATAATTTCTGCCATAATGAATATCCATATTAGAAATTAGAAATTTCGCGGCTTCTTTTTTTTCGGTGTCAAATTGATAATGCTTGTACACAACCCTCTCTAAACGCTCCTTTGACAAATTTGAATGCGAAATCGATTGCGAAAAAACAGCAGAAAAAGACAAGCAAATAGAAAAAACAAAGTACTTAATCATTATTTTATAAGTTTTACTTTACAATCTTATAACAAAAACGTAAGAAAAAAAATAAATAATTGTTAATTTTGCAAAATATTAAAAAATAGATTTTAGACTCTACTAATGAAAATTCACAGAATCATCATTTTTTTAACATTTACATTGGCATTTTTATTTGCTAAATGCGAATGCACTTCACTTCCCTTTTTAAATCAAAAATATATTTATTGGTTAATTGCTGTTATTGGAGGTACTGTACTGTTTCTTTATAAAGAATCAAACACTAAGTTATCTTTAAACATTTTTGATATTCTTATGCTGATTCTGACTTGCATAACATTTTGGAATCTGATTTTTCTATCAAAAGCTGCAGTTTTCAATTTAAAACTATGGTACTTCTTTGGTTATCTGCTTGTTTATGTAATCTTAAGAAGAAGTTTAAACACAGATGAAATAATTCGAAAAAGCCAAAGTTTTCTGCATCATTTTATAGCCGTCACAGCAATTGTAAATGGCAGTATTGCTGTTTTGCAGGAAAATCATCTGCTCTTATCTAAAAATGAACATTTTCTAAGTACCGCGCTTTTTTATTCACCTAATCAGCTGGGGCTTTTTATGGCACTTGGATGCTTAAGTTCAATAGAGCTAATTAAAAAGTACAAAGGCTATATTAAAACCCTATGTATTCTTTGTTTTCTGATTTCTCTCTATGGTTTATATTTATCAAAATGCAGGGGAGCTTGTTTAGGTTTAGGGGCTGCATTATTTTATGATTTTTACAAATCCAAAAATAGTGTTCGCTTTATTAGATGGAAAATTATGGTTCCTCTTTTATTGTTTTTATGTGGATTCTTTTTTCTATTTTTCAATACAGCTGCCCTAAAATCAGAATCAACTTCAGGGAGAGTTTTTATTACAGAGAGAGTTTTAGAAGAAGTTAAAGATAAATTACTAACCGGACATGGTTTTGATTCATTTGCCCTGAAGTACAATACAGCAAAGGCACAATATTTTGAAAGCGAAAGATCGTGGCAGGAGATAAAGAATGCCAGCTATATCTACAATGCTAATAATGATTTTCTAGAATTGACTTTTGAATTTGGATTAATTTGGATCTTCGTTTTTACTTTAATTATTTTCATGTTGTTTTATTTTTCAATTCAAACCTCAGAAATAAAGTCATGCACTACTATGCTTCTTTGTCTCATTATTTTTGCTTTTACAAATAGTGTTTTGTCTGTACCGCTATTTATTGTTTTAGGCTGCTGTTTCTCTGTAATAATCATCAATACAATCAAGAACAAACCTATCTATATATTTAATAATTACAAGTTTACACAAATTCTAAACATAACTTTTGCGATTTCTTTTTTTGCGGTACTGCTTTTTAGGATAAATGCAGAATATAAATTATTGAAACTGTATGAGCAAAAAGTGTCTTTTACCAGTTTTAAAACAATTGAAAACTATATTTCAAAAATAGATGCAAATGGAGAGCAGTTTTTTATGGCTGGAGTAATTCTATTAAAAAACAAACATACTAAGGAAGGAACTTTCTATTTAGAAAAAGGGTTTGAATGTTCAGGCAAGCCAAGTTTAGGCAAAATTCTGGCCGGCATTTACGAAAAACAAAATCAATTTTCGAACGCTGAAAAAATATACATCTATAATATAAATGCAGAACCTTTTAGATTTGAGCCCCGCGTCGATCTATTTCAATTATATGTCAGAACAAATCAAAAAAAGAAAGCAATAGAAACCGCTAAAAAAATAATTGATCTTCCCATTAAGATTCCGTCTGACAAAATTGGCACATTTAAAAAAGAGGCGAGATCCTACATTACTAAACAACAAAAGGCAGAATAATTATTCTGCCTTTTGTTGTTTGGATTTATACATCTTATAGATAAGAAATCCTATAATTGCTACGAGTAAATACGGGATTATCATCAGGAAAACAATTCCGTCGTTTACCGCTTCTGCTTTTTTAACATTAGAATCTCCGGAAAGTGCTGCACGGCACATGGCGCACTGGGCATTTGCCGAAATTCCAATTAGGAAAATACAAATTCCAAGAATTAATCTTTTAATCTTAGAATTTGACTTTTGTATTTTATTTTTAGTATACATAATACGGAGAAATCATTAAGTAAACTACAACTCCCGTTACCGCAACGTATAACCAAAGCGGAAAGGTAATTTTAGCTATTTTTTTATGTCTGTCAAATCTTTGGGCCAATGCTCTTACATAGGTAATTAACACTAGTGGAATAATGGCAATAGACAGCAAAATATGTGTTAATAATATAAAAAAGTAAACATAACGAATGGCTCCTTCACCTCCAAATTTAGTCGAATCTGATGTCATATGATACGCCACATACATAACTAAAAAGGCAACTGACAATGCAATTGCAAAAGTCATTAATCGTTCGTGCAACTTAAGTTTTCCATTTTTTACGGCAATAACTGCCCAGACTAAAACAATTGCCGTAATACCATTTGTAGTAGCGTAAATAGGCGGCAGAAATGAAAGAGGCTCAACGTTGATTCCGAAATCTTTTAATTTGATTCCGAATAAAATTGCCACAACTACCGGTATAACAATCGAAACGGCAATAATAAATTTATTGTATTTTTTTTCTAATGAATGATCTTCCATTTTATTCTTCTAATAGTATTTTTATGTCTTGCTGAATATCTCTAACTCCTTTTTTATCTAATCCGTCATAGTAAATGGCCGGATTGCCAAATTCATCTTTTCTGCAGCGGATATTTCCTTCTTTATCAATTAAAGCAAATAGTCCCGAATGCTCAAAACCGCCGCTTACTTTTTCATTTTCTCCGGCATAAAGATTAAATCCTTTGTTAGATAAATCCATGATAGTGGCTTTATCACCGGTTAAGAAATTCCATGTTGCTGATTTTACTCCCAGCAGTTTTGCATGATCTTTTAAAACCTGCGGTGTATCGTGTGCCGGATCGATCGTAATGGAAACGATTCCGAAATTAGGATTGCCAAAAAATGTTTTTTCAATTTCCAGCATGCTCATATTCATCTTCGGACAAATTGAAGGGCAGGTTGTAAAAAAGAACTCTAAAACATATACTTTTCCCTTGTACGTTTCGTTCGAAATCTTAGCATTATCCTGATTGGTCAGTTCAAATTTTGGAGCCGGACCTATCGTTAATAATTTAGCACCTGATTTTGCGCTTTTAGAATCTACGTTATCGAGACGATTGCCTTTTACTACATCACCATTTTTAACCCTTTCGACAATTTTAGGCACCGCGTAAATTCCGAAAATCAAAATAATAAACGAAATCCCTATATAAGATTTATTTTTAAACATGAAAAGTAATTTTAAAGTTGTTTAGTGGCGTTGTGATTTTTCTTTAAGGCTGCACGATATTCGTATAAAATGATCTTAAAATCGTCCAGCATTTCATTGCTTAGTTCAGACGGATGAAAAGTATCATAGCCTTCTTTATATTCTTTAGCGTCTTTTCTTCCTCTTAGACTGCGGTCTTTATCGATGATATAAACGTGAGAAGTTCCAAGGTTTTGATTCAGTTTTTCTTTTAAATGCAGTCCGTCATAAAATTTTTGGATTTCTTCTTTTGAAGCAAATACAAAATTCCAGTTTTTAACATCGGTGAAAGGAGAAAGGGCATCCACAATTTTTTGTGCTTCTTTTTCTGTTCCAAGCGGACATAAAACTACAAACTGAAGATCTTCAAAACCATTATAACGTTTATAGATTTTTTCATTCAGATTAAAATAATTACCCCTGTTTTCTAAAATATTAGAACCGGAAAAACCCAGGACTGAAATTTTTTTATCAAGAGAAATCTTTTTTCCGTTTAATGAATTCCAATTGCCAAAATCAGCAACTTTAGGTGTTATTACAGGAAGTGTTGTAAAACTATTTACACCAGAAGCAAAAAATAAATAAGCTACAATAGGCAAAACAAAAAGTACAAAGAGAACTATATTTTTTTTCATTGTATTAACGGAAATTATTGAGGTACAAAAATAAAAAAAGCTCCGTTAACCGGAGCTTTTTTTCGAATTAATATCATGTTAAAAATTCCATTTAATGATAGAATCTTTAAAAACCCCATAAATATAATGTCCTTCTGTTAACAAGATGAACAATAAATATAAAACTAGGAAAATAACCGGTGAAACAACAGACCATCTAAAGCTGCTTTTCTCACCTTCCATGTGCATAAATGCCCATACAATATAGTAAGCTTTGAATATTGTTAAGATATAAAATATCCAGTTTAATAAATTTAAACCGATAAAGTGTGTAAACTCTAATGATTTTGGTTTATAGATACCTAAGATAACTTCTACTGTAGTTACTAGTGATAGTAATCCAAAAACAAACCAGATTCTTTTTGTATTTGATACGTGCTCGTGTGACATAATAAATAAATCTAAAAATTAAACTAGGTAGAAAACTGTAAATACAAATACCCAAACTAAATCTACGAAGTGCCAGTATAAACCAACTTTCTCAACCATTTCGTAGCTTCTTCTTTTCTCGTAAGTTCCTAACAATACATTAAAGAAAATAATGATGTTGATGATAACTCCGGAAAATACGTGGAATCCGTGGAATCCTGTGATAAAGAAAAAGAAATCAGCAAATAATTTATTACCGTATTCATTTCTAATAAGGTTTGCACCTTCTACAACGTATTTTGCATCAGCTAAATGAGCTTCAGATTCTGCTCTTGTTAAAACTGTTTTTTTCTTTTCTGCAGTAAGCTTTTCTGTTCTGATTAATAAATCAGGATGTGCTTTAAAACCGGCCTGAATTTCAGCTACTGAATAAGTTGGCAGTGCCGCAGCATCTTCCATGAACCAAGATGTTTTGCTTCTTGTTAAAGCTTCTCTTTGTTCCGGTAATTTTTGTGCAAAATCAGCAAGTGCTACTCTTTTACCGTCTTTATCAACAAACTGCAGTAAGCTTCCTCCTACTGTCTCTACTGCACCGTACTCACCTTTAATGAAGTTTTTCCACTCCCATGCCTGAGAGCCAACGAAAATTAAACCTCCAATAATAGTTAAGAACATGTAAACAGCAACTTTTGACTTTTTTAATTGGTGTCCTGCATCAACAGCCAAAACCATTGTTACAGAAGAAAAGATCAAAATAAAAGTCATTAAGGCTACATAATACATAGGAGCCGAAACACCATGCATAAAAGGAAAGTGAGTAAACACTTCATCAGCCAATGGCCAGGTTTCGATAAATTTAAATCTAGAAAAACCATAAGCACCTAAGAATCCAGAGAATGTTAAGGCATCTGATACGATAAAAAACCACATCATCATTTTACCATAACTTGCTCCTAATGGCTGGATTTCATGACCGCCTCCCCAAGTTTTTTCGTCGTTATTTGCAGTAGTTACTGTCGCTTCCATAAAAGATATTCGTTAAAAAGTTCCCAAATTTACGTTTTTTTCTTATTTAAAGAAATATAAAAATAAAAATAATAATACCCACAATAGGTCTAAAAAGTGCCAATACATCGCACCTAGTTCTATTCCAAGAGTTTGAGTCGGATTGTATTTTTGTTTAAAATGATTATAAATTATAATTAAAAGTGAAATTATCCCGCCCGCAAGGTGCAGCAAGTGCATAACCGCAATTACATACAAAAATGTTGTAGTAATAGAGCTGCCTTGTCCTGTCATATAATAACCGCCTTCGATAATCTGACCAAATCCTGCAAATTGCAGTACTATAAATAAGATTCCTAAAGCTAATGTTGCCAGAAGAAAAGCGGTTGTTGCATTTCTGTTTCCGTTTGAAATTGCTTTTTTGGCTAAGTAAAAAGTAACGCTGCAGGCAATAATTACTGCTGTGCTGAAATAAAACGCACTTGGTATTTGAAAATTCTGCAGCCAGTCTGCTCTTGATTTACTTACCACAAATGCACTGGCAAGTCCTGCAAACATCATGGTCATACTAACCATTGCAAATAACAAAATCAATTTTGCTGATTTTGACTTTCTTACCTGCTCTTCGCTTGTTGTTAATGTCATTTCCATAACTATCTTAAAAATTTGTCTACTATAAATACTATCTGCAATAAAGAAATATACGACACACTAACCAACATTAATGTTCGTGCCGCTTTTGCAGTTCGCAGCTTATACAGCCGAACAGCATAAAACAACATCCATATTCCTAATAAAAATACCAAAACTGCCGCAATTGGCGAAATAAACAACTGTCCTGTATACCCTAAAACAGGCAGTAATGATGCTATGATTAGCCAAATGGTATACAAAATAATCTGCAAAGCCGTTTTTCTGTCTTTATCTCCGGTTGGCAGCATAAAAATACCTGCTTTCGCATAATCATCAAACAAAAACCAACCAATGGACCAAAAATGAGGAAACTGCCAGAAAAACTGAATTAGAAATAAGGTTCCGGCTTCAATGCCAAATTCACCAGTGGCTGCTACCCAGCCTAACATAAACGGAATAGCTCCGGGAAAGGCACCCACAAAAACTGATAATGGAGTTACCGTTTTTAATGGTGTATAAATACTGGTATATAAGAAAATTGAAATCGCTGCAAACATCGCCGACTTGGCGTTGATCGTGTACAACAATGCAATACCTGTAATAGTAAGAAGACTGGCAACCAGTAATGCCGTAATTTTTGACATTCTGCCAGAAGCGACCGGACGATTTTTAGTTCGGTCCATTAACGAATCGATATCTTTTTCGATTACCTGATTAAAAGCATTGGAAGCTCCAACCATACAATAACCGCCAATTGCCAAAACAATCAGAACACTCCATTTAAAAGGATGTTCATCATTCACTCCTAATAAATATCCGGCTATTGAGGAGAACAAAACACTAATAGCCAAACCAGCTTTTGTAATCTCCTTGAAATCCAGAAATATTGATTTTATTGAAAATGTATTTTTTGCTGCGTTCAATACCGTAGTCTTTGTGATTTTTTTTTGAGTGCTGCAAATGTACAAATTAGATTGTAGAATCTAAACCTCTAAAATTAGATTTTTTCCAATAAACCCTTTACAGAATAAGAACTTGCTAATCTTTAACACTATTATTTCGAAAAATCTTATTAAAAATCCTAGTAATCAAAATACCAGTTAAAGATATCAGAACGTAATCCGATGGTAAACCAGGTAGAGCTTTGTTTGAATGTTGCCGCAGTTTCCTGAGCCGGATCAAAGTTTCTGTAAATAAAATTTCCAAAGAGTTTTAAATTCGTCATCGGATTAATCAAATATCCTCCCTGAATGTCTGCAATAAAAACACTGGTTTTATTTCCCTGACCCACTTTTACTCCTTTATCATAAGGGCGGTTTTCATCGTAGCTTTTATAGATGTTGCCTCCGTAATTATAACTATCTTCTGCAGTGTCAAAGTCAAGTCCTCTTGTTCCCATTGTAAATTTAGCATCTGCAAAAAGACGTCCTTTATGGTAACGGCCAATTGCGACCAATTCGTTAAAATTCCCGCCCCACTGATGGCCGATGCTTTGATTATTATGTCCGTAATTCGTAATTACAGCACTGTGTGAATACACATACGGACGAACGTGATTGTATTCTAATTGCAGCAATAAGTCTTTAACCTTAAAAGCATTATAGTATTTTGCTCCTAACTGATACCCAAATTTATTTTTCCAGCTCTTCTCCCCTGCTCCCATATCGCTTACTGAAAACTCATCCAGCAAAAACTGACCGTAGAAATTCAGACTGTTGTTCCATTTGTATTTAGCTGTAGCTCCCAAAAGAGCATTTCCGCTTCTTGACGAAGATGAAAATTCAACTGAACGGTAAAAAATAATTGGATTTACAAAATTAATATCAAAACCTCTGTTGTTTGTATCTGTCCAGACTACAGATTCAAAAAATCCTAAATTTAATTTATTCGAAACGTTCCAGCTCAAATAATGATTAGCCATGAATTTAGTCGCATAGGTTCTTTCAATCGTAACGTCAGGACGAACATCTTTCAGCCACATATAAGTGTTGGTGTATTTTATCTTCCAGAAGTTAGTATTGATTTTGAAATACGGATATGGGCTTGCTCCGTCACTTTCTAACAACGAACGGTATCCGTCTCCAATAAAATTTCTACCGTAGCCCAATTGAAAATCAAATATTTTTCCCGGCGCAAACGTGATATTTGCTTCTGCCAAAGGAAAATCATAGGCATCTGTCTTGAATCGTTTTGCAATTCCCATTCCCGGAATAATCGCAGGATTTCCTCCCGAAGGTTTTAGGGTTTCGGCATAACTGTTATAATATCCTGCAAATCTCCCCTGACTTTCAAAAACGGTAGTCGTAAAGTTAATTTGCTTTCCTAAACCTCCTCTAAAATTCAGTGCACGCGTATTTACATACGAATATGACGCATCAAGGTCTGAGGCTTTTCCCATTTGAAGATCTACGATTGGATTTAAAGCCAGCCAGTAATCTTCTCCCTGGATCTGCACCATATTTTCATTCCACCATTTTCTTCCCAGCCAGCTTGAAACATTTTTTTGCAGCGACTGATTTACAGCTTTTAAATTGTAATACTTCGAAACCTCTGCATACGTATATGGCTTAGAAGCGGTGTGATTATTACTTCCAACCTGATTCATTGCTCCGTCAAACTGCGCGTAGTAGCTGTGAGAAAACGGGATATTTAAATGACTTTCAAATTCCGGCATGTTGTATTTTTTATATACAATGCTGTCCAGTTCTGTCATTGGTTTTTCGACTGGCTGTAAAATTTCAGCAGCCGCCAAAGCTTCTGCTTCAATCTGACCGGCATTTTTTAAAGGAATATCTATTACAATTGTATACTTAGAATAAGTTGGTCTTCCGTTATAGGTTGACGGTTTTATTTTAGGAAATTTAGAAAAAGTACGTTTTGCTTCTTCTGCCAGTTCATCATTTATTGCATTTACATAAATAACCTTAAACTCGCCATTTGCATCAACTTCAAAAAGCACCCTTACTTCACCTTTATAATTATTCTGTTTCAGATCTGCCGGAACTTCAAAAGTATTATAAACAAAATCCTGAACTTCTCTGTAAAAACATTTTTCAAGTTCTTTTGCCTGAAGGTTTTCACATTTAGGAAAAACCGGAAACTGTTCCGATGCAAAACCGGGCTTTATATTTGCCTGACTAAAAACAAATAGAGGTAAAATAATAGCAATTGATAAAAAAAACTTATTCACGTAAATTGAGACTTTTATTTAATATTGATTTGAGGTATTTTTCCCGTCAGCAATTGTTTTCGCTGCAGAAGTTCCGATACGTTTTACTCCTAAACTGATCATTTCAACAGCATCTTCATAAGACCTTACGCCGCCGGCCGCTTTTACAGACAGAGGTGATGCATTTTCTAACATTATAATTATAGAGTGAACCGTTGCACCGTTTGGCAGATTATTTTCTGTTTGATAAAATCCTGTAGATGATTTCACAAAAACCGAGGTATAGTCATCTTCTTTAAAATTTGAAATGACTACATTTTTTATTAAAGCAGAAAGCTGAATAATTTCTTTGTCGCTTAAAGCCGCTGCTTCGATAATCCATTTTACTGTTTTATTATTGGCAAGTCCTATCTGGGTGCCAATTAAAATTTCTTCTTTTACTAATGAAATATCGCCATTCTTAAAAGCTTCGTAGTTACAGACAAAATCCAAATCGTCTGCACCGTTTTCAACCGCTTCGTTTGCTTCTTTAATTTTGGTTTCTATAGATGACGTTCCTTCCGGAAAATCGATCACCGTACCCACAAGCAGAGCCGAATTGGCATTTACAATCATTTCTTTAGCTAATGATACATATTCAGGTCTTATCATGATGAGTTTAAACTCTTCGTCAATAGCTTCCTGAATGGCATTTTTAACTACAAGACTGTTTTCCTCTTCCGAAATTCCGGCCTGAGAAGCAGTTTTTAAATACGTAGAATCTAAATATTGCTTAATATTCATTGTTTTGCAGTTAAAAATAAGGGCAAAAATACATTTAAATTCACAAAAAATACTGTTTTAAAAGCTTGATTTTTCGGCAATAAAAAACCCACCGAAGTGGGTAATTATATTCCTATATTTTATCGATCTGCTTTTTAAAGGCTATGGCTGAGAAAACGGCCGCGACTGCCCCTAATGCATTTGCCAAAACATCTGATACATCTGAAGCTCTGGTTACCGTAAAAACACCCTGCAGGATTTCGATTGTTATTCCAAAAAAAACAGAAAATATAAACGAAACCAAATAGGCTTTATACTCATTTGCATCTCTGCCTTTCAGTTCTTTTTTGAAGAACAAAATCCAGGAAATCGTAAAACCGAAATGAAAACAGAAGTGTACAATTTTATCAATGCTCGGGAAATTAACTACCGGAATATTGCCTGAATCCATTAAACAAAAATAAGCAATGATTCCTGAGCAGACTATTGCCCAGATTAACAGTAATTGTTTAGGCACCGATAAGTTGTTTATAAGCTTCGTCAGACAATAATGAATCGATTTCTGATGCATCAGAAATTTTAACTTTGATCATCCATCCATCTCCATAAGGATCAGAGTTTACTGTCTCAGGAGCGCTTTCTAAATCTTCATTAAAAGCAATGATTTCGCCGCTTAAAGGCAAGAATAAATCCGAAACTGTTTTTACAGCTTCAACTGTTCCAAAAACCTCATCTTTAGCAAGTGTCTGATCTAAAGTTTCTACCTCAACATACACGATATCCCCTAACTCTTTTTGTGCAAAATGAGTAATTCCTACAGTTGCAACATCGCCTTCGATGCTAACCCATTCGTGATCTTTTGTGTACTTTAAATTTGCTGGTATGCTCATAATTGTATGTTTGAAAAATTGATAATTTAGTAATTATGTCACAAATGTAATGATCTTCTAATAAATTCCTGTTTAGAAAACTAAATTTAATTTCCGAAATTATAACGAAGTGTGAATCCCGATCTAATGTTTGTTAAAGGATATGAAGTCGAAATAACTGCCTTTGAAAACGAATGATCGTAATAGAATATCGCTGTCAGGTTTTTACTGAATGAATAATCTGCCGTTAATTTTACTGACCAGATATTCTGCCCCGCCGCCAGCTGATTATTATCGTAATCTAAATAACGCACCAGGGTTTCATTGTTTCTTAAAGAAAAATCTGCCTTGATATTGATATCACTTTTAATAATTCCAGTTGGATTATCTGCTAATCTGGAAGAGAAAATAACATCTTTAAAACGATAACCAAGACCAATTATATATTCCATTCCCTTTACTTCTGTCAATAAATTGTTGTCAAAACTCATTGATAAGGCTCTGTCTTTTTTGATTTCAGAAAGAACACGAAGTGAACTTTTCAACTCAAAATCCATTCTGATCAGCGGACTGAACTGCTCAACCAGATTGACATTAGACATGATGATTTTGTTATAGAAATTCGTATTCACATCCTGTACCTGCGGCGAATCATTGTAATCAAAATTAGATCTGAACTGGTTAACCGTGTACGAAGCTCTGTAATTGTGCTGTAATGAAAAACGCTTAAATTTATCTTTAAAGTATTTATAGCGCATTAATCCGTTGTACTTAATACTCCAGTTTGGTATTGGGAAATTTCTAAAAATACTTGTTGACGAACTTGAAGCATCAGCTCCTGTATACGCAGCTAAAAATGCAGGCAGTAAAACAGCCTGATTACTTTTGGTATACCCAATAGGATATCCCTGATTTGCCACATATATTGCATAATTAGGATCTGATGGTGCCGGAATCTTATTGTTATCATCACCATATCTTGGAATTGCCGCTTCGCTTCCGTAACGGCTTAACGCCAAACGATTGGCTATTACCAGACGGTTACTTCTAAAATCATCAAATGCCGATGACTGGAATTCATCACTCGTTGAAAATGCCGTTTTAATCAGTACGGTTGAAATCGAGAACATTCCGTATGTATATGGCGACAATGGCATATATTCATTTTGTTCATTTACACTATACTGCTCTGATGTATTTTCTGAGTACGAACGGTCCATAGTCAAATCAACTTTTAAATCCGGAAACAAATCGATATTAGCCGTTACTTTTAAAAGTTTGTTGGTAACCTGTGTAAAGTTCTGGTTGAAATCCTGATAGGTAGTTAACCAGCCGTTTTTTGCCGCTTCGTAACGAATATCATCCTGGCTTCCAAAAACGAAACCTAAACTAGGTTTGGTTGTACCAAAGAAACCCACACTTGGTATATATCCCGGTAATACTGTCCCGCTGTTTTTAGTATAGTTAATCTGAATGTTTTTAACACTTGTTAAAACACCTATCAAACCATCATAAAACGGACTGCTCGCAGCGACTGGTTTTGCTGTGTTTACAATTTTTTCTCCCGGTTTTGGTGCCGCAACAGGCTGTTTTGCCTTTGGTGTTTTTGCCCCCGGAGTCAAACCTAAATATTTATACAGCGTATTCATATTTAATGTTGTCGTAAGCGTATTTGAATTTGAGTTCTGAATTGTATTTCCTAAATTAAATATGTTACCAGTGTCATCCACATATTCCGAAAACGCTGTTGATGAACGCTGCCACATATAATCTGCTGTATAGGAATAACTTGCTTTTACAAAACCGAAAACCGGAATTTTATTAATTGGAATATCATAATTCAATACCAATTGCTGCGCATGCTGGTTAGGTGTTCCTATATCAAAATAATCGTCCCAGATATTAAAATCTTCTTTTGGCACATTATCATCGTTCATGAAATTACGCACAATATTATTTGATGTTGCAGAATAATTCAGTTTTAATGATTTGGTTAAGTTGAAACCAAAACCATACTGGTAATTAAAGGCAAAATTTCGTCTGTAAAGCGGATCAATCTCTATTCCTTCTACCTGAACATCGCGGTACATTTGACGATTACTCTGCCTTAAGATATTACTGTTGAAAGAAATATTCGTAGGGAGATAATTAAAATTAAAATCACTTAATATCTTCCAGTACTCACTTTTCTTCATGAACTTATTGTTCTTTAAAGGCGTAATTTCTTTTGGCTGAAAAGTATAGGCATAATTTACAGCTGTATTAGTCTGTTCGTCTTTATAATCTTCTACCTCATAATCGTGTCTGTCAACCTGATTGTAAGATTGTGAGAAAGTAAAGTTCTCTACATCATAAACGTGTGGTTTTTGTTCCTGGGCACGGTCTTTTCTAACGCCGATAAAGTTAATGCTTCTTCGTTTTGTATAATCGACCGCACGGGTTCTGATGTTATCTCTTTCAGCTTTATCTGTTGTTACCTCCAACAGCTGTTTTAATTTAATATCCTGATTAAAAGGATCGTATTCAGGCGTAATTACTTCTTCGCCTATTGCATAGTTAAACGGCAGGTTAATACCCCATTTTGGAGGCAGTAATTTTCCTAAATTCAAATTGGTTACAATATTGTATTGCTGCACATCTTCACGGTCACGCTCATTAGCACCTTGTTCTAAAGATCCAAAACCTATTGTGCTTTTTCTTCCTGTTGCAGAAAGCGTTGCAAAATCGGCCATATTGGTATCCACATTTAAGATCGCCGCCATACCGCCTTTATTTTCCAAATCGGCTAAACGAAGTTCGTTAAACCAAAATTCCCCTTTAAGAACTTTATGATCTGAGCGGTTTTTTACCCCCACCATTAAGTTTCGAACAAGACCAAAATTTGGATTTCCTTTAATACCTAAAATTAATCTGTCACTGTTATCTCCGCCTTCTACCTCGGGGTCATTATCCGGATAATAAATACCATTTTCATCTCTCTTGGTACTATTAATATCGATTTTCATTCCAAGAATTTTCATTCTGGTCAAGAGCTCCAATGCCAAATCTATGCTGTTTGAATCCATCCAGACCTGATCTGCAGCTACCTGAGCAGAACCAACAGGTCTGGTGACATTTAACGGTACCTCAACCTGATAGAAGTTTTGTGTAAAGTCATTACCAAAACGAATAAAACCAATCATTTCTCCATCTTCTAACGGCACTTCTCCTGTTAGTGATTCAGCGTGCAAAAACATTTTCAGTTTTTTGTACTGACGCATATCCACGCTTACGTTTTTGAAAACTGCTCTTGCATCCTGATATTCTAAGCCGGTACCGTCAACACGAAGTGATAATGCCTGTTCATTTTGGTTAATAATTGTATTGTTATTGTATAACTGCTCTCTTTGCACACCAGGAGGCATTACGTAATTTACCGGTTCTTTCGTTCCGTTTTCCTGAACGTTCACCGCTGCTACTTCAAATTCAACTGAAGAGTTTGGATTCGCCGGATGATTAATATCAAGAGTTCCTGTATATTTTCTCCACTCTCCTCGTACTAAATCTAAAGCACCAAAACGAAGTGTCATTTGATCGTTGAATCCGGTCATGAACATACGCATGAATCGGATAGATCTGAAATCTGTAATATTACCAATTGTATTTTGTGGCTGCGAAACCGGAACTTTAAACTGAATCCATCTTGCAGGTGTTGTCGCCCCGTTTGGAAGTTCGGCATTTGGAACATCTCTTACATCGGTAACATACTTGTCTCCTACTTCCATTCCCGGTTTAATATCAATACTATACTCATAATATGCATTGATCGTACTCATGGTATTATCACGGTTAATATCCTCAACATCCGGAAGTGTGGTCGATCCACGGTTAGGATCATTGATACTTACTGCCGAGTTTCCTTCGGTACCGTTGTAGTTTTTGTAACGTTCTAAAACGCCTCCGTCTGTATTAAGGTAATACAAATAATCATCAGCAGCAGGATCCGCTTCGCCTGCATAATTGGTATAAATTGCACCTTCCTGCGGACTTGACAAACCATCTAAACCAACGTCCTGATTTTTTCTATTATCAGCATTGTTATCAAACGCATAAATCAAAGACTGCGATGCCGGAACATCTCCCCAAAGCGGTCTTGGATTAACCAATACCTGATCAGGTCCTAGTCCGTTTTCATATTGTTTTCTTCCGTCTTTTAAGATATCTTCTGATATTTCCCCTAAATTGAAATATATTTTTCCAATATTACCATTTGATGCCTGTGAATTTCCTACATAGGGGTCAAGTACCCAAAACTGAATGTACTCAACATTTCCCTGTTCGAAGTTTGTTGAATTCAAGGCACGCATTATACCTCCAAAATTAGTTGAAGGGTCAGTTACTCCAAAATCAGGATTGTTGTTATAAGGTCCTCTTTCAGAAGGATAATACGTTAAATCGAGTGTATTGATCACCTGTATCTGTCCTTGTGCAATATCAGTATTTGGATATAATTCTTTACTGTAAATCCTTCTGGTAGTATTTAATGATAAGTCATCGTTTGAAATACCTGATGGTTTTGAAGAATAGAAAACCGGATCAATGGTATACCATGATAATTTTGCTCTTTTATAACCATATCTTAAATCCTCATAATGTGCATTAAAGGTAACATCTCCCGCAGAGTTTATAAATGGTGTAGAAGACAAACTCCATGAATAAGCAGAACGCATATCTATGGTTGACTGCGACCCCTCGAAATCATCTACATATATAGTAGCTTCTCCTTGAAAATCACTTGCTTTTGGCGCATCTGGTCTTAAAAAGGCAACTTCACCTCGAATCGATAAATTCGAAGGAACATCTGTATCGATATTTGGAAGTTTATTGGCTAATCTTGTCAGGAAAGGAACTTCTGTTGAATAGTTTCCGTTGAATCCAAAAATAGTATTGTTTACTGATTCCTGTCCGTAACTTGATTTTTGTGTAAACGGTCTTTCTGTCATTTTTAAGAAAGTTCCGCCAACAACAAATTTATCCGAGATTTTGTGTTCAACATTGAATCCCATAAATCTTCGGGTCTGCTGTCCAAAGATCGAATTGTTTTCTAATGAAACCTCAATTGGTGTATTTGAAGCCTGCAATGAAGGATCCAGAATCTGAACTCTTCCCAGCTGGTAATCGACACTATAATCGATACCTTCTACCAAAACCCTTCCGGCAGCGGTTACAACTACTGATCCCTGAGGAACGTTAAACGCTCCAATTGGAATACCGTTACTTCCTGAAGATTTGTATTTTCCTCGTAATAAGAATTTATTTTTATCACTGTCCTGCAAAGCCGCAGCCTGTGTATTGCGATACATATTTCTAAATACATACTTCTTCTGGTTATCGTTATATGTACTTGGATCGTCGTAAGATCTTGAACCATTTGTTTCTAATAATTTGTTGAAAAGAAGTTCTCCAAAAGGCTCTTTGGTTGTAAAGATAATACGTCCGTTCTGAACATCAACTGTTACTCCCGGAACATAATCGAAGAAACCATCTCCTCCGGCCTGCGGATCATTATTGTAATTGAGTCGATCCAGATTGAATACGTTTAATAAAGCGGTATTCTTTACATTTAAATTCGGATCATCATGCTCTGGAAAAGGTTGAGATTCAGATACCGGTGTAATATAATTTATTGGCGAAGGATCTGTATAAAGGATATTTAACCTGAAATCGTCCTGCTTAAGCTGATAAGCCTGCGGAATTTGATAGACGTTTTTCATCATCAGGTTCCAAACCGGATTTTGAACATTTGTCAAATTACTTTTCAGCATTTTTAAAATCAAACTTTGTGTAATAACGGCCTGATTTCCGTTACTGTTTCCTGTTACTACAGTTGCATCAACACCATCACTACCAAACTCCCCAACCTGATACACTTTTCCTCCAACGGTATACTCAAAGGCAACGGCAAGAATTTCATCATTTGCTAAACGCTGCTGCAAAGAAATATATCCTAATTGTGCATTATAAGTAAATTCGTTTGTGGTTAATTTTCGTGCATTTTCTAAAATCGAGTAATCGGTTGCTTCACTTACATTCGCTTCCGTGAATCCGGATTTTGCTGTTACAACTTCTCTAATTTCCGGTTTTAAGAACGAATTTCCCTTACCAATTGTAGCTGGATCGTATTTATTGTTGTTATTGTTTGTTGGCGAGTCAGGCGCACTATTAAAGAATCCTGTTGTTGACGAAATCACTACTACCTGATTATCCGGAATTCCGGTAATTTGAGATTCTCCTAAATCCTGAAGTGCAATAATGTTTCTTAAGTTATTGTTGTTTACGGCAACCCTGTTTTGTTTGTTGGTTACCCAGACCTCTATCCTTGTAATTTGAACACGGCTGTCGATAAAAGGATATTTCTTTAATGATTCGTCGTATCTGTTTCTAAAGTACTGCGAAAGGAAAAAGTGTCGGTCGCTGTCGTAATCCAAAGCAAACAAATCAAAATTCTGAACCGTTCCTCCATTTTCGGCCACTACACTTTTGGTCTGTGATTTTTGTTCTGAGAAAACTCCTGTAACGGTTGTTTTACCAAATTGCAGCTGTGCTTTTACCCCAAATAAACTCTGAGCACCACGAATTAAGGTGCTGTTAAGCGGCATACTTACGTTACCGACCTCAACTTTCTGAATAATATCATCTTCTGAAGGGGTATACGCCAGTTTAAATAAATTTTGGAAAGCAAATGTTGACTGGGTATCGTAGTTTGCGTTTACCTCTAAACGGGTTCCGATTTTTCCCATCAAACTCATACTGATACGCTGATCAAAGTCGAAAGTAAGGCTTGACCTGTTTCGGGGTGAAAATGCCGGATTGTCCTGTTTGGTATAACGAAGCCCCAAATCCATTTCGACAGATCCGGTAGGTTTTACATCAATGGTATTACTCCCGAAAATGCTTTCGAAAAGACTTGAATTGATGTAATATCTTGGCAGTAAATCTTTTTTGGCTGCTTCGCTGTTGTTTTTCTTACCATCAATGGCATCCATTTTTTTTCTGAAATAATCTCTTCTGGCTTCTTTTAAAACCAAATCTTCATATTCTCTTCGGGTAAGAACAAGCGGATAGTCTATTGAAAAACCATCAACAGAACTTGTGTAGATATATCGATCTGTAACGGGATCGTATTTATAACCCGAAAGTATGCTTGGGGGATTCTCCAGCTCCATTTTCCCAACAGAAAACTGAGTCTTGGTTGTATCTTGAACTGCCGGATTTACCTGTGACCGTATAACATTACCACATAATAAAACCAGTAAAAAAATACAAATTTTACGCATACAATTCGTTTATCAAAATTGAGGTTATAAGCTTTTTAAAGCCTTTTTTATGATCGTTTCCGCAGTTGCTTCAGGATCTTCTTTTACAATCCTTTCTACTACTTTTTCAGAAGCTTTTCTAACAAATCCTAAAACTTCCAAAGCAGATAACGCTTCATCTCTGTTTGTATTGTTTTGAACTAGCGAAACTTCGTCCAAATCGTACAACTTTAACACTTTTTCTTTTAGATCAAGTATTACTCTCTGTGCCGTTTTGTTTCCAATTCCTTTTATAGACTGGATTACAGCGACATCTCCTGCTGCAATTGCATTTATAATTTGTTTGGGTTCTATCGAAGAGAGCATTGTTCTGGCAATACCGGCTCCAATTCCCGAAACAGACAAAAGCATTCTAAATATCTCTCTTTCAGACTTTTCTACAAAACCATATAAAGTATGCGCATCTTCTTTTATTTGAAGATGCGTATACAATTTTATATTTTCAGCATTAGGAATTAATGAAAACGTGTGTAATGAAATATTTACGTGGTATCCTACTCCACCACAGTCTATTACAACTTCCGTGGGATTTTTTTCGACTAATTTCCCCTGCAAATGTGCTATCATACTATTCTTAATAAGAAATCAAATATAATAAAAATGCAATAAAATTAAGACATTTTTATTTGATCCTTAATTTATTACACTATTGTGCTAATTTGTTCTTTTTTATTTCTTTTTCCTGAGCATCAATAACAGCAATAGCTGCCATGTTTACCATTTCTTCTACACTTGCTCCCAACTGTACGATATGAACAGGTTTGCCCATCCCCATCATAATTGGTCCTATAGAAGCTGATTTATTTAACTCTTTCATCAGCTTATAAGTAATGTTAGCTGACTCTAAGTTAGGGAATACCAGCGTGTTTACTTTTTTACCGGCTAATTTAGAGAAAGGGAATTTTTCCTGAAGTAATTCAGAGTTTAAGGCAAAGTCCGCCTGAATTTCACCATCTACGACCATATCCGGGTGATTTTTGTGCAGATAAGCAACCGCATCTCTCACTTTTGCCGCGTTTTGATGTGTTGATGATCCAAAGTTTGAATACGAAACCATGGCAATAACCGGCTCAATTCCGAACATTTTAGCTGTTTTTGCCGTCATAAGGGCAATATTCACTAAATCTTCAGAAGATGGATCGATGTTTATTGCTGTATCTGATAAAAACATCGGCCCGCGGGTAGTCATCATCATATTGGCAGTCGCAATAAGTGAAGCTCCAGATGCTTTTTCTATTAACTGAAGCATTGGTTTTACCACACTTGGATAACTTCTTGAATGACCAGTAACCACAGCATCTGCCTCGCCTTCGTTTACCATCATGGCTGCGAAATAGTTTCTTTCGCGCATGAATTTTTCAGCATCAAGTTTAGAAACTCCTCTGCGTCCTCTTGTTTCCCACAATGAAGCTGCAAATCGGCTGCGTCTTTCGTTTTCCTGCTCATCTTTAGGGTCGATGATTTCAAGTTCGGCATCAAAACCTAATTCTGCTTTTAATTCTAAGATGATTTCTCTGTTTCCTAATAAGATAGGAAAACCAATTCCGTCTTCGTAAACAATTTGAGCTGCTTTTAATACGTTTAAATGGTCTGCCTCGGCAAAAACAATTCGTTTAGGATTTAATTTGGCACGGTTGGTAATTAAACGCACCATTTTATTATCGTTCCCCATACGTTCACGAAGTACGTCTTCGTAAGCGGCCCAGTCTGTAATAGGATTTTTTGCTACTCCGGATTCCATTGCTGCTTTTGCCACTGCAGGGGCTACAACAGTAATTAATCTTGGGTCGAATGGTTTTGGAATGATATATTCTTGTCCGAAACCTAATTTTGTTGCACCGTAAGCTACGTTTACCTGCTCCGGCACGGGTTCTTTTGCTAAAATAGCCAATGCTTTTACAGCGGCCATTTTCATTTCTTCGTTGATTTTTTTAGCTCGTACGTCTAATGCACCTCTAAAAATATATGGAAAACCAAGAACGTTATTTACCTGATTAGGAAAGTCTGAACGCCCTGTAGCCATAATAACATCTTTTCTGGTTTCTACAGCCAGATTGTAATCGATCTCCGGATTTGGATTTGCCATTGCAAAAACAATCGGGCTTTTGGCCATCGATAAAAGCATTTCAGGCGATAAGATATTTCCAGATGATAATCCGATGAAAACATCGGCATCTTTTACAGCATCGGCCAAAGCAATCTGACCGCCGTTAACAGCATATTTTAACTGTAATTCTGAAAGTGCAGGATTGTCTTTTGTTAAAAGTCCTTTACTGTTGTACATCAAAATGTTTTCGACTTTTACGCCCAATGAAACATATAAATCTGTACAGGCAATTGCTGCAGATCCTGCTCCCGAAACGACCATTTTAACCTCTTCTGCTTTTTTTCCTGCCAATTCAAGTGCATTAATTAAAGCTGCCGAAGAAATAATTGCTGTTCCGTGCTGGTCGTCGTGCATTACCGGAATATCCAGCTCTTCTACCAGTCTTCTTTCGATTTCAAAAGATTCCGGTGCTTTGATATCTTCAAGGTTAATACCTCCAAAAGTCGGAGCAATGTTCTTAACCGTTTGTATAAATTCTTCTACGTTTTTTGTATCTACTTCGATATCAAAAACATCAATATCAGAGAATATTTTGAATAATAAACCTTTTCCCTCCATTACAGGTTTTCCGGCCTCTGGACCAATGTCTCCAAGTCCTAAAACAGCTGTACCGTTTGAAATTACGGCAACCAAATTTCCTTTTGCGGTATATTTATAAACGTCTTCAACGTTTGCTGCGATTTCTAAGCATGGCTCTGCAACTCCCGGCGAATAGGCCAATGATAAATCTCTCTGGGTTGCATATTTTTTTGTTGGAACTACCTGAATTTTTCCTGGAGTCGGCTCTGCGTGGTACAGTAACGCCTCTCTTCTTTTACTCTCTTTGTTCATTATTTTTAGCTTTTATTCTAGCTTACAAAGATATAAGTCTTAGTTTAAAATGGGACGCTTTTGCTGGTTTCTTTTGTTAAAATATCAATTCGGGCATGGTACGAAAAAAGCCCGTACTAATCCGGGCTGTTGTATAGGTGTTTTTATTAAATTCTCTATTGAGAAATATAAGAGTTTAGATGCTGGATAGTGTCTTTTTGAATTTCTATAATGGCTTTAACCACATCGCTTATAGAAATAATTCCTACCACAATTCCATCTTCTAAAACCGGAAGGTGTCTGATTCTTTTTGAACTCATAAGTTCCATACAGTCATCAATGTTATTGGTTAATTGTACCGAATATACATTGCTTTCCATAATTTCATTTACAAAAGTTTCTTTTGAAGATTTGTCTTTTAAAACAATTTTTCGAGCATAATCTCTTTCAGACAAAATTCCTTTTAAATCGGTTCCGTCTATTATAAGAATGGCTCCAATGTTTTTTTCGCCCATTACTTTTAATGCTTCATAAACAGTTGTAGTGGTTCGAACCGAATAAACATTTTTCCCTTTTGCTTTTAGTATTTGATCTACAGTCATATCTGAAAAATTTTATTTTTATAAAGTTATAATAAAAACAAATATAATTTGCAGGGAACAGATTTTTTTAAACTCACAACGTATTGATTTTAAACAAAATAAAGCGTATTTCAATTTTTTAAAATTATATCGTAATGAAGAAAAAAAATTATAAAGGTTTTTTATGAAAAATTAGATTTTTTAACTTTTTTGAGGTACTGCTTATTACTATCCTTTTGCTCCCTAGATTCTTTATAATTTCTACAAATATTTACAATACCATTAAACATTTTGAAATAAAAAAACAACCCGACATATATGTCGCGCAATATTATTTTACATTTTTATAGATTTGATTTTAAAAGAATATTCTAATATTTTTTTTTCGAATAACATATTATAGAAATCAGCGAAATGATTATTAAAGATTCGAATGTTATTGGTGAATAATGAAATATGCCGCCCTGTCATGGTTTTCTTTTATAAAAACAAAAAGGACTGTCTAAAAATATTTAGACAGTCCTTTTATATAAATATAAATAAATTACAAACTAATGATTATAAACTCGCTTCGTCTGTTTTGCTGATGTTCTTTTTCGGTACATTTTACGCCATCGGCACATCGGTTTAATAATTGTGTTTCTCCGTATCCTTTTGCTGTTAATCTATTTGCGTTGATTCCTCTGCTTATCAGCCAGTCTTTTGTCGACTGGGCTCTTTTGTCTGATAAAATCTGATTGCTTTCTGCTGATGAACGGCTGTCGGTATGCGAACGAATATCCACTTTTATAGTTGAATATTGATTTAATAAATCGACTACTTTTTGCAGTTTTGGCTCTGATTCTTTTTTGATTGTGGCTTTTCCTAAATCAAAAAAGTTCATCGGGATGTTTAATAGTTTCGCTAAATCGGTTCCTACAGTAATATTTACTTTTACGGGTTTAATTGAATTTGCTTTTATTACAACGGCCGGAATTGTTGTTATGGGTTTTGGTTTCTTTTCTAAAGCGATTGGCATTGCAGCTGATCCGTTTGCTTTTTTAAGTGTCAGCGAAACTTCTTTTAAGAAATAATCTTCTTTTGATGTTTTTATGAAATATTTTTTTCCGCATTTTACATTCGAAAAAACATAATTCCCATTGGCGTCTGATACTGCTTCTACCGCTGACTGACGGGCTTCATCAAACAAAACCAAAGCAACATTTGCAAGTGTTTCTCCGGTTTCCTGATCTGTAATTGTTCCGGATATCTGCTGCTCACAGATTAATCTTCTGTTTTCTGTAAATCGGTATACATCGTCAAGTCCGTGGCCGTTTACCCGGTTTGAAGAGAAAAAACCGTTTCTGTTTTTGCTGTTTATCATAAACGCAAAATCGTCTTGTTTGCTGTTTATTGGTTCGCCTACGTTTTGCACTTCATCAAAAGAATCGTCTTTGTTTATTTTCGAAACATAAATGTCGAGTCCGCCTAATCCTGGTCGTCCGTCGCTGGCAAAATAAAGTTCGTTTTCATCTGATATAAACGGAAAGGTTTCTCTTCCTTCGGTATTAATTTCCGGACCTAAATTTTCCGGTTTCCCGAAAGTTCCGTCTGCGAGTATGCTTACTTTAAATAAATCTGAAAGTCCGAATGTTCCGGGCATATCTGATGCAAAATACAATGTTTTTTCGTCCAGGCTTAAAGCTGGGTGTGCCACGCTGTACTGGTCACTATTAAATGGAAGTTCCTGTACTTCTTTCCATTCGTTATCGATTAAAGCTGCTTTATACAATTTTAGGAAGGTAACTTTGTTTTCGTTTTGTCTGCGTTTACCGTTTACCGAATTGTTTCTGGTAAAGTACATCGTTTTTCCGTCTTTTGTAAAAACAGGAGTTGACTGATTTAGGTTTACTTTTAAATTCTTTTTATGAAACAACATTGGTTTTCCGATACTTCCGTCCGGTTTTAAATCAACGGCGTAAAGTGTTGAAATGGCTTTATTGGTCCATTTAAAGTTCTTTTTTATGATGTCGCCCGTATCTCTGGCAGATGTAAATACTAATTTATTGTTTAGGATGGTGCTTCCGTAATCTGAATCGGCGGTATTGATTCCGGCATCTGCAATATCAAAACGACCTGAGTTTGATTTGATATCTTCTAAATAGGTTCTGTTTTTTAAGAACAAAACGGCTCTTTTATCTGAAGGTACTGTCTGGCTGAATTTTTCCAAAATTTCATCGGCCTTAGTATAATTTCCTTCTGATTTTAAGCATTGGGCATATTTATAAAAGTACTCCGGTTCCTGATTTTCGTTCAGGATAAACAGTTCCTGATAGTATTTCAGGGCTTCTTTTAATTCGCCTATGAAGTAATAGGAGTTTCCGAGTCTTTGAAATATGTGTTCTTCTTTAACTCCTTTTTTAACTAAATTTTCATACGCTTTTATAGCATCCGCGTAAGCGTAACTATCATATTTTTTATCAGCATTTTTGATGGCGGCCGTTTGGGCATTTACTGCTGCAAAAAAGCAAAAGAATAAAAATGAATAAAGTAAAGTTTTAATCTTCATATGTAAATCAATTAAAAGAATCTTGGTGAAGTAAGTTTGCTGTAGTTATTGAAGAAGTCAAAACGAAGGAAAATTTCGTGTGATCCTGAATTGTATCTTCTTAAACGTGTCGTTTCGTGATCGTAACCGTACCCAATGTACATTCCTTTTGAAACCTGAAAACCGGCCATTGCACTTACCGAAGCACTCCAGCGATAAGCAAGACCCAGCACAAACTTATCATTGAACATAAAATTACCCGAAACATCGACTTGAAGCGGTGCTCCTTCGACCATTTTGGTTAATAATGCCGGTTTGAATTTTACGTACTCTAAACGATCGAGATTAAATACGTATCCTGCCATGAAATAGTAATTTATTTTTTCTTTGAAAATGGCCGTATCGTTATCATCGTAACGGTTTGTTTCGATAAAATTAGGAACTGATAATCCTAAATAAGCGCGGTCTGAATGCCAGTATACTCCGGCTCCAATATTAGGCGTAAATTTATTTTTTATGCTCTGAAACATAGGATCATCAGGATTTTCATAACTCAGTTTATTGACATCGAGGTTGAACAGGTTTGCTGTTGCTTTAATACCAAAGGAAAGTTTAAATGATTCTGATGTTGGAATACTGTATGATAGATCTGCAGAAAGGGTGTTTTCGTTCGTTGGCCCGATTTTATCGTTTACCAGCGAAACTCCTAATCCAAGATTACTGTTGTTTAAAGGTGTGTTTAAAGAAAAAGTACTGGTTTTTGGAGCACCATCAAGACCAACCCATTGTGTACGGTATAAACCAAAAACGCTCATCACACCGCGCGAACCTGCGTAGGCGGGGTTGATTTCGATCGTATTGTACATGTATTGTGTAAATTGAGCGTCTTGCTGCGCTGAACACACGATTGTAAAAAACATGAAAAGTAAACCTAATTTTTTCATTTCTGAGAGTTTTAAAAACGGCTCAGCCTGCACTAAGCCGTTTGTAATTTTTATTTACTAATGTATAAGTAACCTGATTTTTGGTGTGGGTTAGAACCGCTGTCTTTGTATTTCAGGATGTAGAAGTAGGTTCCTACCGGTAATCCTTCGGACTGTTTCATTGTTGTGCGTCCTTCAGAATATCCTTTAAAGACTCTGTCTTCGTTGTTATAACCTTCTTTTTCAAATACTAAAACACCCCAGCGATTGTAGATTTCTACTGTATTGTCAGGGTAGCATTCTAATCCCTGAATGTAGAATCTCTCGTTTTTATTATCGCCGTTTGGAGAGAAAGCATTTAGAACGTTAATTTCACATCCGTTTAATGTAATTACCGTAGGTTTGTCTCCGTCGATATCCAGACCGTCAGACATATCTTCTACCACTACTCCTCTTGCGCTGCTTCCTTTTACACTTGCCTGATTGGTTACTTTTCCTGCATTGATATCGGCTTGTGTTATTTTGTAAAGCGCACTGAAATTAGTATCGTTTGATTCACCGACTGCCAAATCTACAGCTTGTCCTGAAACTACCACTCCCGGAAGCGGATCGCTTATCATTACTCCTTTTAATGGTACGTTTCCTGTATTGGTTACCACGAATTTGTATGTAATGGTTTCGCCTGCATTTGCAATTTTGTTATTGTTTTCGTCGTTGAATACCGCTGTTTTAACAATTGCAATTCCCGGAACTTCTACAAATACATTCAATATAGCCGAACTGCAATTTGTTGGTTTTGCTTTTTCGCAGATTGAATAACTTATTTGATACGTTCCTCCCGGTGTATTTGGTTTAACGTTAACGGTTCCGTCTTCGTTAAATTCAAAATTCGTATTGTTTGATGTATTTGTAATTACAACATCTGCAGCGTTAACAGGTAAACTGTTTAGCAAATCGTTGTCCAGAACATTTACAAATTCAAGATCTCCGTTTAGACCATCAACAGATACCAGGGCATCTTCGACAGCTTCAATTACTGCCGGCGGGTTAACCGGTTCTACTGTATTTAGAACTATCACTTTTACAATTGCCTGACTGCAGCTTGATGAATTTAGAGCATCGCAGATTTGGTAAGTTAACTGATAAGTTCCTGATTGTGTTCCTGCTTTTATCGTAACAGTACCATCTGTATTTAAGGTTAAGGCCGCATTTGCATCTATAGTAGTCAAAGTTACATCTGCCGGATTTACTTTTGATCCGTTTAGTGTATCATTATCAAATATGTTGATTCCTGCGTCTGAACCTTTTGTTCTATCTATTGGTCCTGCATTGTCATCGTTTGCCTTAATTACAAATGTTGGTCTTGAATTACATTGTGCTGATGGCAGCGGATAATTTACTGAAATTGAAACTGTCGGGTTTACTGAAAACTCCATTGTAACCGCTGGTTTAGTATTTTCAAATCCGTCAGCACCTTCAGTCCACTGGTTGTTTGCAAATATCCATCCCGGCCAGTCTGTTCCGTTATTGTTTGCATCAACAACTGCTCCCGGCCATAAAACGGTACCGCTTAATTGTAAACCAGACTGCGTTGCAACTACTTTACCTGTGCTGTCAATCCATTTAATGGTTAATAAATCAGTTGGTGTAAAGTTATCCGGCACTACATTGTAATTTACATAAGGAACATTGTTCGAACAATAACTGTCTGCTGTTACTGTCATTGTAGGTTCCTCAACTGCTATTTCTACTGTAGCAGAGCTGCATACTCCCGGATTTGCTTTTTCGCAAATCTGATATACTATTTCGTATGTTCCTCTTGGTGCATTTGCTCCCAATGTAACCGTTCCATCAGGGTTTAAGGTTAAGAAACCTGTTGGATCTGGTGTTACTATGGTAAGGTTTACATCAGATGGAACAAGCGGTAATCCATTGTTCGTATCATTGTCAAAAACATTGATAATTGTTTTTGGCTGATTTGTTCCCACAACTGATGGTATCACATCAGCATTTGCCTGTAATGTTGATCCGGAAGGAATGGTAACAATCACTTTTGAAATGGCTGTATCACAGTTTGCCGGGTTTGTAATTTCACAGATACTGTATTCAATATCATAGATTCCTGATGGAGTATTTGGTGCTACTGTTACTGTTCCGTCTGCGTTTAAGGTTAAGCCTGCCGGAATGTTGATTCCGGTTAGTTTAACCTGTCCTGCACTAGTTCCGATAACCGCCTGAACTCCGTTTAAGGTATCGCCTGCAATTACTGAATTTGTTGTCGTTCCGCCTGTGCTTCCGTTGATTGATGGTGTAAGTGTTTCTGCAACTGCATCAATTACAGGCATATCAACTGTTACTTTTACTGTGTTTGAACTGCAGTTGCCCGGGTTCAGTTTTTCACAGATTGTGTAGGTCAGTTCATAAGTGCCTGCCGGCGGGTTTGCTCCAAGGGTGATGGTCCCGTCCGGGTTTAAGATTAATACTCCTTTTGGATCTGGTGTTGCTGTCGTCAGTGTTACATCTGACGGGTTCAACGGCTGTCCGTTTTTAGTATCGTTATCAAATACATTTCCGCCTAATGTCTGAGGTACGTTTGATGGTTTTACTGATGGGATAACATCAGCATTGGCCACTAACGTTCCGTTGTTTACAGCTACTTTCGAAATGGCTGTATCACAGTTTGCCGGGTTTGTAATTTCGCAGATGCTGTATTCAATATCGTAGATTCCTGATGGAGTATTTGGTGCTACTGTTACTGTTCCGTCTGCGTTTAAGGTTAAGCCTGCCGGAATGTTGATTCCGGTTAGTTTAACCTGTCCTGCACTAGTTCCGATAACCGCCTGAACTCCGTTTAAGGTATCGCCTGCAATTACTGAATTTGTTGTCGTTCCGCCTGTGCTTCCGTTGATTGATGGTGTAAGTGTTTCTGCAACTGCATCAATTACAGGCATATCAACTGTTACTCTTACGGTGTTTGAACTGCAGTTGCCCGGGTTCAGTTTTTCACAGATTGTGTAGGTCAGTTCATAAGTGCCTGCCGGCGGATTTGCTCCAAGGGTGATGGTTCCGTCCGGGTTTAAGATTAATACTCCTTTTGGATCTGGCGTTGTTTTCGTCAGTGTTACATCTGACGGGTTCAACGGCTGTCCGTTTTTAGTATCGTTATCAAATACGTTTCCGCCTAATGTCTGAGGTACGTTTGATGGTTTTACTGATGGAATAACATCAGCATTGGCCACTAACGTTCCGTTGTTTACAGCTACTTTCGAAATGGCTGTATCACAGTTTGCCGGATTCGTTACTTCACAGATACTGTATTCAATATCATAGATTCCTGATGGTGTGTTTGGTGCTACTGTTACTGTTCCGTCTGCATTTAAGGTTAAGCCTGCCGGAATGTTGATTCCTGTTAGTTTAACCTGTCCTGCACTAGTTCCGATAACAGCCTGAACTCCGTTTAAGGTATCGCCTGCAATTACTGAATTTGTTGTCGTTCCGCCTGTGCTTCCGTTGATTGATGGTGTAAGCGTTTCTGCAACAGCATCAATTACAGGCATATCAACTGTTACTTTTACTGTGTTTGAACTGCAGTTGCCCGGGTTCAGTTTTTCACAGATTGTGTAGGTCAGTTCATAAGTTCCTGCCGGCGGGTTTGCTCCAAGGGTGATGGTTCCGTCCGGGTTTAAGGTTAATACTCCTTTTGGATCTGGCGTTGTTGTCGTAAGTGTTACATCTGACGGGTTCAACGGCTGTCCGTTTTTAGTATCGTTATCAAATACATTTCCGCCTAATGTCTGAGGCACGTTTGATGGTTTTACTGATGGAATAACATCAGCATTGGCCACTAACGTTCCGTTGTTTACAGCTACTTTCGAAATGGCTGTATCACAGTTTGCCGGGTTTGTAATTTCACAGATGCTGTATTCAATATCATAGATTCCTGATGGTGTGTTTGGTGCAACTGTTACTGTTCCGTCTGCGTTTAAGGTTAAGCCTGCCGGAATATTGATTCCGGTTAATTTAACCTGTCCTGCACTAGTTCCGATAACCGCCTGAACTCCGTTTAGGGTATCGCCTGCAATTACTGAATTTGTTGTCGTTCCGCCTGTGCTTCCGTTGATTGATGGTGTAAGCGTTTCTGCAACAGCATCAATTACAGGCATGTCAACTGTTACTCTTACGGTGTTTGAACTGCAGTTGCCCGGGTTCAGTTTTTCACAGATTGTGTAGGTCAGTTCATAAGTGCCTGCCGGAGGATTTGCTCCAAGGGTGATGGTTCCGTCCGGGTTTAAGGTTAATACTCCTTTTGGATCTGGTGTTGTTGTCGTCAGTGTTACATCTGACGGGTTCAACGGCTGTCCGTTTTTAGTATCGTTATCAAATACGTTTCCGCCTAATGTCTGAGGTACGTTTGATGGTTTTACTGATGGGATAACATCAGCATTGGCCACTAACGTTCCGTTGTTTACAGCTACTTTCGAAATGGCTGTATCACAGTTTGCCGGGTTTGTAATTTCGCAGATACTGTATTCAATATCATAGATTCCTGATGGAGTATTTGGTGCTACTGTTACTGTTCCGTCTGCGTTTAAGGTTAAGCCTGCCGGAATGTTGATTCCTGTTAATTTAACCTGTCCTGCACTAGTTCCGATAACCGCCTGAACTCCGTTTAAGGTATCGCCTGCAATTACTGAATTTGTTGTCGTTCCGCCTGTGCTTCCGTTGATTGATGGTGTAAGCGTTTCTGCAACAGCATCAATTACAGGCATATCAACTGTTACTCTTACGGTGTTTGAACTGCAGTTGCCCGGGTTCAGTTTTTCACAGATTGTGTAGGTCAGTTCATAAGTGCCTGCCGGCGGGTTTGCTCCAAGGGTGATGGTTCCGTCCGGGTTTAAGATTAATACTCCTTTTGGATCTGGCGTTGTTGTTGTCAGTGTTACATCTGACGGGTTCAACGGCTGTCCGTTTTTAGTATCGTTATCAAATACGTTTCCGCCTAATGTCTGAGGCACGTTTGATGGTTTTACTGATGGAATAACATCGGCATTGGCCACTAACGTTCCGTTGTTTACAGCTACTTTCGAAATGGCTGTATCACAGTTTGCCGGGTTTGTAATTTCGCAGATACTGTATTCAATATCATAGATTCCTGATGGAGTATTTGGTGCTACTGTTACTGTTCCGTCTGCGTTTAAGGTTAAGCCTGCCGGAATGTTGATTCCTGTTAGTTTAACCTGTCCTGCACTAGTTCCGATAACCGCCTGAACTCCGTTTAAGGTATCGCCTGCAATTACTGAGTTTGTTGTCGTTCCGCCTGTGCTTCCGTTGATTGATGGTGTAAGCGTTTCTGCAACAGCATCAATTACAGGCATGTCAACTGTTACTTTTACGGTGTTTGAACTGCAGTTGCCCGGGTTCAGTTTTTCACAGATTGTGTAGGTCAGTTCATAAGTTCCTGCCGGCGGGTTTGCTCCAAGGGTGATGGTTCCGTCTGGGTTTAAGATTAATACTCCTTTTGGATCTGGCGTTGTTGTTGTCAGTGTTACATCTGACGGGTTCAACGGCTGTCCGTTTTTAGTATCGTTATCAAATACGTTTCCGCCTAATGTCTGAGGTACGTTTGATGGTTTTACTGATGGAATAACATCAGCATTGGCAACTAATGTTCCGTTGTTTACAGCTACTTTCGAAATGGCTGTATCACAGTTTGCCGGGTTTGTAATTTCGCAGATGCTGTATTCAATATCGTAGATTCCTGATGGAGTATTTGGTGCTACTGTTACTGTTCCGTCTGCGTTTAAGGTTAAGCCTGCCGGAATATTGATTCCGGTTAATTTAACCTGTCCTGCACTAGTTCCGATAACCGCCTGAACTCCGTTTAAGGTATCGCCTGCAATTACTGAATTTGTTGTCGTTCCGCCTGTGCTTCCGTTGATTGATGGTGTAAGCGTTTCTGCAACTGCATCAATTACAGGCATATCAACTGTTACTCTTACGGTGTTTGAACTGCAGTTGCCAGGGTTCAGTTTTTCACAGATTGTGTAGGTCAGTTCATAAGTTCCTGCCGGCGGGTTTGCTCCAAGGGTGATGGTTCCGTCTGGGTTTAAGATTAATACTCCTTTTGGATCTGGCGTTGTTGTTGTCAGTGTTACATCTGACGGGTTCAACGGCTGTCCGTTTTTAGTATCGTTATCAAATACGTTTCCGCCTAATGTCTGAGGTACGTTTGATGGTTTTACTGATGGAATAACATCGGCATTGGCAACTAACGTTCCGGTTGTAACCACTACTTTTGAGATAACAGTATCACAATTTAACGGGTTACTGATCTCACAGATACTGTACTCCACATCATAAGTGCCTGCCGGGGTGTTCGGAGAAACGGTTACCGTTCCGTCTGAATTTAAAGTCAGACCTGTCGGCACATTTACTGCTGTCAGTTTAACTTCACCTGGGTTGGTGCCGATTACTACAGGATTTCCGTTTAGGGTATCGTTTGCTGTTAATGCCGGAGTTGTACCTCCTGCATTTCCATTGATTGAGGCTGTCGTTTCTGTTACAGCATCGATTATTGCTAATCCAACCACTACTTTTGAGATAACAGCATCACAGTTTAAAGGGTTGCTGATCTCACAGATGCTGTACTCCACATCGTAAGTGCCTGCCGGGGTGTTCGGTGCCACTGTTATCGTTCCGTCTTCATTTAAAGTCAGACCTGTCGGCACGTTTACTGCTGTCAGTTTTACTTCACCAGGGTTGGTGCCGATCACTACCGGATTTCCGTTTAATTTATCGTTTGCTGTTAATGCCGGAGTTGTACCTCCTGCATTTCCGTTGATTGAGGCTGTCGTTTCTGTTACAGCGTCGATTACCGGCATATCAACAATCACTCTTACAATATTTGAACTGCAATTTGATAATGCTGGTTTTTCACAAATTTCATAAGTTAACTCATATGTTCCTGCCGGAGCATTCGCTGCTAAAATCACACTTCCATCTGTATCTAATGTTAAGTAGCCGTTCGGATCTACAACAGAAATGGTCATATTTACATCTGCAGAATTTAGAGATTGTCCATTTTTTGTATCATTCGTGAAAACATTAACTCCTAATGTTTGACTTGTATTTGATGCTAAAACTGATCCAATGATATCAATATTAGCCACTAAATTGTTTACAACATCAACTGTTGCTGCTGCTGTTTTACAGTTTGCAGGAGATGCTCCTTCTTCGCAGATTTCATATGTAAGGGTATAAGTTCCTGATGCTGTATTCGCTGCAAGGGTAAGTTCTCCGTCTGCGTCAACGCTTAATGGTCCTGTTGTTTTTGGTGTTACATTCGTATTGGCCGATGTTACCGCTGCTCCGTTTAAGGTGTCATTGGATGTGACATTGCCAACCGTTACGGCTGTTGATCCTGAAGTCTGTGCTCCGAATGAATTATCGGCATTCGCCATTAATCCGTTTACAACATCAACTGTTGCCGCTGCTGTTTTACAGTTTGCAGGAGATGCTCCTTCTTCGCAGATTTCATATGTAATGGTATAAGTGCCTGATGCTGTATTCGCTGCAAGGGTAAGTTCTCCGTCTGCGTCAACGCTTAATGGGCCTGTTGTTTTTGGCGTTACATTCGTATTGGCCGATGTTACCGCTGCTCCGTTTAAGGTGTCATTGGATGTGACATTGCCAACCGTTACGGCTGTTGATCCTGAAGTCTGTGCTCCGAATGAATTATCGGCATTCGCCATTAATCCGTTTACAACATCAACTGTTCCGCTTGCTGTTTTACAGTTTGCAGGAGATGCTCCTTCTTCACAGATTTCATATGTAATGGTATAAGTGCCTGATGCTGTATTGGCGGCAAGGGTAAGTTCTCCGTCTGCGTCAACGCTTAATGGGCCTGTTGTTTTTGGCGTTACATTCGTATTGGCTGTTGTTACCGCTGCTCCGTTTAAGGTGTCATTGGATGTGACATTGCCAACCGTTACGGCTGTCGATCCTGAAGTCTGTGCTCCGAATGAATTATCGGCATTCGCCATTAATCCGTTTACAACATCAACCGCAGCTGCTGCTGTTTTACAGTTTGCAGGAGATGCTCCTTCTTCGCAGATTTCATATGTAAGGGTATAAGTTCCTGATGCTGTATTCGCTGCAAGGGTAAGTTCTCCGTCTGCGTCAACGCTTAATGGTCCTGTTGTTTTTGGTGTTACATTCGTATTGGCCGATGTTACCGCTGCTCCGTTTAAGGTGTCATTGGATGTGACACTGCCAACCGTTACGGCTGTTGATCCTGAAGTCTGTGCTCCGAATGAATTATCGGCATTCGCCATTAATCCGTTTACAACATCAACTGTTGCTGCTGCTGTTTTACAGTTTGCAGGAGATGCTCCTTCTTCGCAGATTTCATATGTAATGGTATAAGTGCCTGATGCTGTATTCGCTGCAAGGGTAAGTTCTCCGTCTGCGTCAACGCTTAATGGGCCTGTTGTTTTTGGCGTTACATTCGTATTGGCCGATGTTACCGCTGCTCCGTTTAAGGTGTCATTGGATGTGACATTGCCAACCGTTACGGCTGTTGATCCTGAAGTCTGTGCTCCGAATGAATTATCGGCATTCGCCATTAATCCGTTTACAACATCAACTGTTGCTGCTGCTGTTTTACAGTTTGCAGGAGATGCTCCTTCTTCACAGATTTCATATGTAATGGTATAAGTGCCTGATGCTGTATTGGCGGCAAGGGTAAGTTCTCCGTCTGCGTCAACGCTTAATGGGCCTGTTGTTTTTGGGGTTACATTCGTATTGGCTGTTGTTACCGCTGCTCCGTTTAAGGTGTCATTGGATGTGACATTGCCAACTGTTACGGCTGTCGATCCTGAAGTCTGTGCTCCGAATGAATTATCGGCATTCGCCATTAATCCGTTTACAACATCAACTGTTGCCGCTGCTGTTTTACAGTTTGCAGGAGATGCTCCTTCTTCACAGATTTCATATGTAATGGTATAAGTGCCTGATGCTGTATTGGCGGCAAGGGTAAGTTCTCCGTCTGCGTCAACGCTTAATGGGCCTGTTGTTTTTGGCGTTACATTCGTATTGGCCGATGTTACCGCTGATCCGTTTAAGGTGTCATTGGATGTGACACTGCCAACCGTTACGGCTGTTGATCCTGAAGTCTGTGCTCCGAATGAATTATCGGCATTCGCCATTAATCCGTTTACAACATCAACTGTTGCCGCTGCTGTTTTACAGTTTGCAGGAGATGCTCCTTCTTCGCAGATTTCATATGTAATGGTATAAGTGCCTGATGCTGTATTCGCTGCAAGGGTAAGTTCTCCGTCTGCGTCAACGCTTAATGGGCCTGTTGTTTTTGGGGTTACATTCGTATTGGCTGTTGTTACCGCTGCTCCGTTTAAGGTGTCATTGGATGTGACATTGCCAACTGTTACGGCTGTCGATCCTGAAGTCTGTGCTCCGAATGAATTATCGGCATTCGCCATTAATCCGTTTACAACATCAACTGTTGTCATCGCTGTTTTACAGTTTGCAGGAGATGCTCCTTCTTCACAGATTTCATATGTAATGGTATAAGTGCCTGATGCTGTATTGGCGGCAAGGGTAAGTTCTCCGTCTGCGTCAACGCTTAATGGGCCTGTTGTTTTTGGCGTTACATTCGTATTGGCCGATGTTACCGCTGCTCCGTTTAAGGTGTCATTGGATGTGACACTGCCAACCGTTACGGCTGTTGATCCTGAAGTCTGTGATCCGAATGAATTATCGGCATTCGCCATTAATCCGTTTACAACATCAACTGTTGCCGCTGCTGTTTTACAGTTTGCAGGAGATGCTCCTTCTTCACAGATTTCATATGTAATGGTATAAGTGCCTGATGCTGTATTGGCGGCAAGGGTAAGTTCTCCGTCTGCGTCAACGCTTAATGGACCTGTTGTTTTTGGTGTTACATTCGTATTGGCCGATGTTACCGCTGCTCCGTTTAAGGTGTCATTGGATGTGACATTGCCAACCGTTACGGCTGTTGATCCTGAAGTCTGTGCTCCGAATGAATTATCGGCATTCGCCATTAATCCGTTTACAACATCAACTGTTGCCGCTGCTGTTTTACAGTTTGCAGGAGATGCTCCTTCTTCACAGATTTCATATGTAATGGTATAAGTGCCTGATGCTGTATTGGCGGCAAGGGTAAGTTCTCCGTCTGCATCAACGCTTAATGGTCCTGTTGTTTTTGGTGTTACATTCGTATTGGCCGATGTTACCGCTGCTCCGTTTAAGGTGTCATTGGATGTGACATTGCCAACCGTTACGGCTGTTGATCCTGAAGTTTGAACAGCAAAAGCTGTATCATTATTTGCGCAAAGTATTGAATTAATCTTAACCGAATCAGAAACATCAGAAGTACAAGTATTTAATGTTGCTGTTATAGTATAAGTTCCGTTAGTCCCTGTAACTACACCTGTTGAAGTATTTAAAGTTGCTCCGCTAGGAGTTATAACATAACTATAAGAAGGATTATAATTTGTGATTGTAAAACTTCCTGTTGATGTACTACAAGTAGGCTGCGTAACTGTACTAAATGTAGGTTTCGCTGGTACTGGAAGTGCTGAATTATTTCTAAAAGTTGATGAAGCAGCTGATGAACAGTTATTTGAACCTCTTGCCGAAACTGTATAATCTGTATCAGCAGTCATTCCTGAAATCAATCCGCTTGGTGCTACGTTAGGACCTGTCGGTGAGAAAACATAGGTAACACCTGATGTATAATTTGATATAGTTGATGTTCCCGCTGCAGAGCATGTCGCTGCTGTTACCGTAACAGTCGGAACTGCAGGAGTCGGAAGCATTGAAGCGTTTCTAAAAGTTGATGAAGCAGCCGATGAACAGTTATTTGAGCCTCTTGCCGAAACTGTATAATCTGTATCAGCAGTCATTCCTGAAATCAATCCGCTTGGTGCTACGTTAGGACCTGTCGGTGAGAAAACATAGGTAACACCTGATGTATAATTGGATATAGTTGATGTTCCCGCTGCAGAGCATGTCGCTGCTGTTACCGTAACAGTCGGAACTGCAGGAGTCGGAAGCATTGAAGCGTTTCTAAAGGTTGATGAAGCAGCCGATGAACAGTTATTTGAGCCTCTTGCCGAAACTGTATAATCTGTATCAGCCGTCATTCCTGAAATCAATCCGCTTGTTGCTACGTTAGGACCTGTTGGTGAGAAAACATAGCTAACACCTGATGTATAATTTGATATAGTGGATGTTCCCGCTGCAGAACAGGTTGCTGCTGTTACCGTAACAGTCGGAACTGCAGGAGTCGGAAGCATTGAAGCGTTTCTAAAGGTTGATGAAGCAGCCGATGAACAGTTATTTGAACCTCTTGCCGAAACTGTATAATCTGTATCAGCAGTCATTCCTGAAATCAATCCGCTTGGTGCTACGTTAGGACCTGTTGGTGAGAAAACATAACTAACACCTGCTGTATAATTTGATATAGTCGAAGTTCCCGCTGCAGAGCAGGTTGCTGCTGTTACCGTAACAGTCGGAACTGCAGGAGTCGGAAGCATTGAACCGTTTCTAAAGGTTGATGAAGCAGCCGATGAACAGTTATTTGAGCCTCTTGCCGAAACTGTATAATCTGTATCAGCAGTCATTCCTGAAATCAATCCGCTTGGTGCTACGTTAGGACCTGTTGGTGAGAAAACATAAGTAACACCTGATGTATAATTGGATATAGTTGATGTTCCCGCTGCAGAGCATGTTGCTGCTGTTACCGTAACAGTCGGAACTGCAGGAGTCGGAAGCATTGAAGCGTTTCTAAAGGTTGATGAAGCAGCCGATGAACAGTTATTTGAGCCTCTTGCCGAAACTGTATAATCTGTATCAGCCGTCATTCCTGAAATCAATCCGCTTGTTGCTACGTTAGGACCTGTTGGTGAGAAAACATAAGTAACACCTGATGTATAATTGGATATAGTTGATGTTCCCGCTGCAGAGCATGTTGCTGCTGTTACCGTAACAGTCGGAACTGCAGGAGTCGGAAGCATTGAACCGTTTCTAAAGGTTGATGAAGCAGCCGATGAACAGTTATTTGAGCCTCTTGCCGAAACTGTATAATCTGTATCAGCCGTCATTCCTGAAATCAATCCGCTTGGTGCTACGTTAGGACCTGTTGGTGAGAAAACATAGCTAACACCTGATGTATAATTTGATATAGTGGATGTTCCCGCTGCAGAACAGGTTGCCGCTGTTACCGTAACAGTCGGAACTGCAGGAGTCGGAAGCATTGAAGCGTTTCTAAAGGTTGATGAAGCAGCCGATGAACAGTTATTTGAACCTCTTGCCGAAACTGTATAATCTGTATCAGCAGTCATTCCTGAAATCAATCCGCTTGGTGCTACGTTAGGACCTGTCGGTGAGAAAACATAGGTAACACCTGATGTATAATTTGATATAGTGGATGTTCCCGCTGCAGAGCAGGTTGCCGCTGTTACCGTAACAGTCGGAACTGCAGGAGTCGGAAGCATTGAAGCGTTTCTAAAGGTTGATGAAGCAGCCGATGAACAGTTATTTGAGCCTCTTGCCGAAACTGTATAATCTGTATCAGCAGTCATTCCTGAAATCAATCCGCTTGGTGCTACATTAGGACCTGTTGGTGAGAAAACATAGCTAACACCTGATGTATAATTCGATATAGTGGATGTTCCCGCTGCAGAGCATGTCGCTGCTGTTACCGTAACAGTCGGAACTGTCGGTGTAGGAAGTATAGAATTATTTCTAAATATTGATGAACCGTTTGATGAGCAAGTAGAATTTGCTGCTGTAAGCGTATAATCAGTATTTAAACTCATACCTGTAATTGCACCACCTGTTCCTATAGCCGGACCAGAAGGTGAAAATGTATAGGTTAAAGCTGCATCATAATTGGATACTGCTGAAGATCCTGCCGCAGAACATGTTGCTGCTGTCGAAGTAATAGTCGGTGTTGCCGGCATCACACATAAATTTGCAGCTCTTGAATATACTACAGCACAAACTTTATTACTTTGATAAACCAAGTCTCTATATTTATAACCATTCATAGAAGCTGTTACCCCAGTAAGATTCAAAGTTGCCGTTGTGGCATTTGAGTACACACCTCCATTAGCAATATTTGTCCATGTAGTACCGCCATCAGTACTCAGCTGCCATTGGTGTAATGTTGTTCCTGATCCTCCGGTTGCTGTTACTGAAAATGTTGTACTCAAACCTGATCCAACGCTGCGGTCTACCGGATTAGCTGTACCTAATGTACTGGCTGTACCACCTGCATTTATTACATTGGTATAAGTACCTGAATAACTGGCACCCGTAACTTTTCCATCAGAACCAACTGCTGGAGAACCCGTACCATACATAGCATTATCATTTCCTGAAATATTACCATCTGCATTATAATTTCCATAATATTCATTAGCATCAGAACAACCATCATTGTCTGAATCTAAGTCTAAGAAATTAGGAATATTATCATTGTCAAAATCGGCACAAGAACCAACTGATGCCGAAACTAAAAAGATATCGTCATCATTAATACTTGAGCTGCTATTATCATTTCCTGGCAGCATTGTATTAAAGAAAAATGCCAAAGTTCCTGATGAAGGAGCTGTGCCCGGTATCGCTAACTGAAGGTTTTGTACAACAGGAGAACCCGATCTGCTAAAGTGCGGAATCGAACTAGGTAAGTTCCCTGTCGCACCATTCAAATACGTAATCGTAGCAGTAGGAGATGGTGTATTGTTAGTTTCTTTTACTGTCTGAATTTGAGCATAGTCCACTCCATTATATCGAATCGTAAATTGAATACTTTCTGAGTTTAAAACAGGGTTTCCTGTAGCAGAAAAGAATCCAACGTTGATAATCTTTTTACCGTTTACATCGGGATAAAATTTCGTTATATTTTGAGATAATGTCTGGGTGGTATTATTGTTTTCAAACTGAATTCCTAAAGCATCAGCATATAAATTGCCATTAGACAAAGTCCAGCCAGGAACAGTCGTTATGTTTACATCTCTACCCTCGTCTTTAAAATTAGTATTTGTTAATAATTCAGATGAGAAACATTCATCAGTATCTAAAATACCATCATTATCATCATCTAAATCTACTGAATCTATAATACCATCACGGTCATTATCCGAATTTACAATAAAAGTAACATCTGCTGAATTAGCAGTACAGCTTCCATTTGGATTTACTGTATATCTAAGCGTCACAGCTGTATCTGCTGTAACATCTGCCGGTGTATAAATATTCCCTGCAATTGTTCCTCCTCCTGAAACAACACTCCATGTACCTCCAGCCGGAGCTGCTGACAATGTTTTTGTTGCACATTCGCAGATTGAAGCTGTTGATGTTGTATTCGAAACGTTTTTACCAACCAAAATGGCAATTACATTACTTGTGTTCTGACACGTTTCAGATATTGCAATACGTCTGAAATACGTTGTTGCTGAAAGTGAAGGCGGATCATAACTTTGCGTAGTTACACCAATATTTGAAAAACTAGAATTGTTGGAACTACTCTGCCATTGATAGGTTATAGCTGATGTTCCTCCGCCTGCAGCTGATCCTACTATATTTGCAGGATCACCGCTTTCACAAAACGATGTTACAGCCGGTGCAGTCAGCGTATTATTTGTTATTGGTGTTATTACTGTGTATGTTATCGTAGAGGCATTCGATGTTTTACCATACGTATCATTAAAAGTATAATTTATTGAAGTTGAACCTGTAACTGTATTATCTACCGGTGTAAATGTTACTGCACCAGTTGTCGCATCATAAGTAAATGTTCCTTTTCCTGCAACTGTATTTGTAGTCTGAATTCCAGGAGCTGCAGTATCTAAGTCTACTGTTGTTTTGTTTACTTTTCCTAAAGTATTAACAGAACCGTTATCGTTTGCTGTTATATCACCAGAGGTAGCCGGTAAACCAATACAACCTGTAAGCGTATCCGGATTCGCTGCAGGTGTTAAAAGTGTGGACTGATCTACTGTTATATCCAGATTTCTAATTTCATGGAAATTATTTGATCCTCCGGTAGATGAAGTTATCGCAAATTTAAGATTAGGCGGACTTACCGTTGGATATTCAAAATTATTAATAATAGTTCTTGTAGTATTACCATTAGTTGTACTAACGGTTATAATGAAACCTCCTCCGGTACGAGGTGTAAGTTTAATAGAGACTTTTCTAAATCCTGTAGAAGCAGTAGTTGTTGCCGCACGATTTCCTCCCGCAATATTAAAAGGAGATGTCGCTAATGTAGAGGTTTGAACCGATGTTAAATGCGCATAACCAGTAGTTCCTGAACCCTGCCCTCTTAATGTAATATTATTTTGCAAAACGCCTACTCCACCACTTTTACCTTCATTATTGGCAGAAAAATTTCCAAATTCATCAATACCAATACCTAAGTATCCTCCCGGAAATCCCGTTTCAGAATTACGCTGTGCATACCCCAGAGAACCTCCAAATGCTCCCGGTACAATTGTAGTAACAGTTGCATCAAAAAGCACGAATGCAATACCATCTGCACCATTTCCGCCATGAGTATAGTATTCAAATGAAATTGTCATACCATAAGCAGATGGAAAAGAATACATATCCGAGTAGATTACCCCTTTTTGATTTCCCTGATTGTTGGTAAGTCGCAAATAACCAGATCCGTTTGGATCATCGTACCCATCTCTCAATCCTGCTCCGGCTGTCAAAAATGCAGTGGGGCTGCCGCCAAACAGAATACCTGGCGCAGTAGAATTTTTAAATGATTCAGAATATGGAAACTGGGCTCTGGTTTGAGTTGTGATAAAAAATAATGAAACAACAATAAACAGCTTAAATAAATTAAACTTTCTAAAAGTAGAGTTACGCATAGACACACTCGGTATTAATGTGAGTAAAATAAATGATGGAACCTGAATACGAGAACTCTGTTTTCAGGTTATTTAGCAGATACGATAAAATAAAAAGATTGGATTTTAGATATCTGAAAAAACTTTCAGAATCATAAAATGAACAATGAAGTGTTTGAACCATATTACGTAGGCGCATATTCAAAAGTTGATTTTGGATTAAATTAGTAGCTTTGGAAGTGCGAAAGTATATAATGGCATAATTTATAACCACATTATTCGATAAACAACTTAGAAAAACGTTAAACGACATGTTTTTGGAGCTGCAAATAGAAGTGATCTGTTATAAACCTTAGATAGTTAGCAATAAAACAGGAGAAATTTCTTAAAATATTGACATATAATCAATTTTATAAGAAAAAAGCAATTAAATCGTGATATTATCTTACAAAACAAAAAGACAGATTATCACGAAATATATCGCAAGTAATTAAAAAACAAACAGTTAAATCAAAATAAAAAATAATACATAAAAACTTACAAAGACCTAAGAACTATTTCTTTGTATAATCTATTTTAAGAATTTAATATTTCGTTTTAACCCTTCAAATTTTGTTCTTTTTATAGGAGAATTCTTGAATACAGTTTTAAAAGTTTCTTCAGTAATTTCTGTCCAGTCTTTTTTTGAAAAAGAAATTAAATCGGGATTTGGATTAAATAATGGTTCCGAATGTGGTTTCGAAAAACGGTTCCAGGGACAAACATCCTGACAGGTATCACAGCCAAACATCCACTCATCAAATTTTCCTTTCATCTCATTCGGAATATTTTCTTTGAGTTCAATCGTGTAGTAAGAAATGCATTTGCTGCCATCAACGATATATGGAGCAAGAATTGCCTGTGTAGGACAAGCATCAATACAAGCAGTGCAAGAACCGCAATGATCTGTTACAGCATGATCGTATTCCAGATCCAAATCTAAAATAAGTTCTGCTATAAAGTAAAATGAACCTACTTTTTGGGTAATAAGATTACTGTTTTTCCCAATCCATCCCAAACCGCTTTTGGCGGCCCAGGCTTTATCTAAAACAGGCGCAGAATCTACGAAAGCGCGTCCGGAAACTTCGCCTATATTTTCCTCAATAGAATAAAGTAATTCTTTTAGCTTTTCCTTAATAACAAAATGATAATCTTGTCCGTAAGCATATTTCGATATCTTAAAACTATCTGTATTCTGCGATTCCGAAGGAAAATAATTAAGCAGTAAAGAAACCACACTTTTTGCATCATCCACTAGTAAAGTTGGATCTAAACGTTTATCAAAATGATTTTCCATATAAGCCATCTGGCCATTATGATTGTTATTCAGCCATTTTTCTAAACGAGGTGCTTCTTGCTCCAAAAATCCGGCTTTCGAAATACCGCACGAAATAAAACCAAGCCTCTTAGCTTCTTCTTTTATAAATTTTGAATAGATCTCTTTCGAATTAATACTCATCTTTTAGAAAATGAAACTTCAACATTCACCGGTTTTAAAGTTACCAGCGGATTAAATGCTATGGAAGTACTTTTAGATTTAATTACATATCGTTTTACAATCTGTGAAATGGCCAGACACATTTCATAGACAGCAAATCCGCTGCCAATACACATTCGCGGTCCTGCTCCAAAAGGATAAAAATAAGGCATTGATTTTTTCTTCTGTTCTCCAAGAAATCTTTCAGGAATAAATTCATCCGGTCTCTCCCAGTATTTGGGATTTCGGTGCAGTTCATAAAACGAAATTCCAATCAGGGTATCTTTTTTTATATTAAAATGAACTAAAGAATCATCTTCAACATTTTGTCTGTCTGTAATCCAGGCAGGCGGATACAAACGCATAGATTCATTTATTACGGCATTGGTATAAACCATCTTTTGAAGCTGTTCGATAACATTATCTGTTTCTGCTTCGACTTCTGCAATTTCATCAAAAATCTTCTGCTGTACTTCAGTATTATTGCCTAAAAATTGCAATGTAAAAGTTAAAGCATTAGCTGTTGTTTCATGTCCGGCAATAAAAAGTACTTTAATTTCATCTATCAACTGTTTCATCGACATGCCTTCTCCCGTATCTTCATATCGGGTTTCCATAAGCATGTTCAGTAAATCGTTGAATTCTTCATTTGAATCGTTTCTTGCTTCAATAATTTCCTGAATAATAGTATTGTTTTCTTCAGCAAGCTTTAGATGTTTTCGAACTTGTCCGCTTAACGAAAACCAAAATGCTTTATGTGGAAGCCGGATTTCTTTAATCAAAAATTTCTGAACTTCTTCTATTATAAATTTTATTCTTTGAAGTTTATCTTCCGAGATAGAAAACTCAAATAATGACTTGGCCACAACATTAAAAGCTAATTCACTCATTGCAGGGAAAACATCAAAAAACTGCTCTTCTTTCAAATTATCAATTTCAGAAGTAATAGTTTTATTCATATTATCGACCAGCATATTCATTTTCTGTTTATGGAATGCAGGCTGAATAAGTCTTCTCTGCTTTAACCAAAAATCACCATCACTGGTTAAAAGTCCTTTTCCTAAATATTTGGAAAGGTATACAGATTGAAATTTTGATTTGTCGTAGTTCCTTTGGTTTTTAACCAAAATATATTGTGCTATATCATTATCCCTTGATAAAATGATATATTTTGATAAACCAATCCTGATTGAAAAAGAATCTCCTAATTTGTCAAAGTATCTTTTGTGAAAAGGAATAGGATTTTTACGCACCCCTTCTGCATCCAAAAAAAATCTTATTATGGATAATGTAGAAGGGTAATTGTATTTTTCACCTGCCGGCATAAATAAAAGTTTTTAAAATAAACCGCCCTGAATAGTATTCGTGTTTATCTTGCCAAGATGTTTGTAGGCCTTATCCGTTACTTCACGACCTCTTGGAGTCCGCATTATAAATCCTTCCTGAATAAGGAATGGTTCATAAACTTCTTCAATAGTCTCACTGCTTTCAGAAACTGCTGTTGCCAGAGTTGAAAGTCCAACAGGACCGCCTTTAAATTTATTGATAATCGTAAGCAGTATTTTGTTATCCATTTCATCAAGCCCGTGTGCATCGACATTTAATGCTTTAAGAGCATATCTTGAAATTTCCAAATCAATTCTGCCATTTCCTTTTATTTGCGCAAAATCACGAACCCTTCTCAATAACGCATTTGCAATACGAGGTGTGCCGCGGCTTCTACCTGCAATTTCTATTGCTGCCTCCAGGTCAATTGGCATTTTTAATATAGAGGCACTTCTTTCGACAATAGTGGTTAATAACTCAGTAGTATAATATTGCAAGCGTGAAGAAATCCCAAAACGGGCTCTCATAGGAGCAGTTAATAATCCGGACCGTGTTGTTGCCCCGATTAGAGTAAACGGATTCAAATTAATCTGAACCGTTCTGGCATTTGGTCCGGATTCAATCATGATATCAATCTTGAAATCTTCCATAGCCGAATATAAATATTCTTCTACAACAGGACTTAATCGATGAATTTCATCAATGAACAAAACATCTCTCTCATCTAAATTAGTCAGCAGACCGGCAAGATCACCCGGCTTGTCTAATACGGGACCTGATGTTATCTTAATGCCTACCTGGAGTTCATTTGCCAGAATATTAGCCAAAGTAGTTTTTCCCAAACCGGGAGGTCCGTGAAAAAGAGCATGATCAAGTGCTTCACCACGTTGATTGGCCGCCGCAACAAACACTTTTAAGTTTTCCAAAACCTGATCTTGCCCGGCAAAATCATCAAATGACAGCGGACGCAATCTTTTTTCAAGATCTAATTCTTCTGAGTTATATCCTTTAGTTGTAGGATCTAGATTTTCGTTCATCCTGCAAAGATATAGAAAGTAATCAGTTTCTAAAACAGTAAAACTGAACGATTAAAACTTTAACTAAACAAAAAAGACTGCCATTTCTGACAGTCTTTGTATTATTTTTTAGTGGTGTAGAACTTCTTCACCTTCTTTCATTGGTACATTTTGAGGAACAAAATCTACATCATGATTTGGGTTGCTGTAGTCATACGGCCAACGATATACGTGAGGAATTTCTCCCGGCCAGTTACCGTGGATATGTTCAACCGGAGTAGTCCACTCTAAAGTTGTAGATTTCCATGGATTCTGAGTTGCTTTCTTACCGTAGAAAATACTGCTGAAGAAGTTGTATAAGAATACTAACTGGAACGCACCTCCTACAAGAGCAAATGTTGTAATTAAAACATTCACATTTTGTAAATCATCAAATAATGGGAAGTTTGTATTAGTATAATAACGTCTTGGTAAACCAGCTAATCCTATAAAGTGCATTGGGAAGAATACTCCATAAGCACAAACAGCCGTAATCCAGAAGTGAATATAACCTAAGTTTTTGTTTAACATTCTTCCGTACATTTTAGGGAACCAGTGGTAAATACCAGCGAACATTCCGTAAAGTGCAGAGATACCCATTACTAAGTGAAAGTGAGCAATTACGAAGTAAGTATCGTGAACATTAATATCTAAAGTACTATCTCCTAAAATGATTCCAGTTAAACCTCCAGTAATGAAAGTAGAAACCATTCCGATAGAGAACAACATCGCAGGGTTAAACTGTAAGTTACCTTTCCATAAAGTTGTAATCCAGTTAAATGCCTTTACAGCAGATGGAATTGCAATCAGCAAAGTTGTAAAAGTAAATACAGATCCTAAGAAAGGATTCATACCTGAAATAAACATGTGGTGACCCCAAACAATAGTAGATAAGAATGCAATTGCAAGAACAGACATAATCATCGCTCTGTAACCAAAGATTGGTTTACGAGAGTTTGTAGCCATAATTTCAGATACAAGACCCATTGCAGGTAAAATTACAATGTAAACCTCAGGGTGTCCTAAGAACCAGAATAAGTGCTCGAACAATACAGGAGATCCACCTTGGTAATGTAGAACTTCACCAGCAATATAAATATCAGATAAGAAGAATGAAGTACCAAAACTTCTATCGAAAATTAATAATAATGCTGCAGATAACAATACCGGGAATGAAATAACACCAATAATAGCTGTTACGAAAAATGTCCAGATAGTAAGAGGAAGCCTAGTCATAGACATACCTTTTGTTCTTAAGTTGATTACAGTAACAATGTAATTTAAAGATCCCATTAATGAAGATGCAATAAAGATAGCCATCGATACTAACCATAAAGTCATACCTGTACCAGATCCAGGGATCGCTTGAGGTAAAGCACTTAATGGAGGATAAATTGTCCAACCTGCAGAAGCTGGTCCAGCTTCAACAAATAAAGAACATAACATTATTACAGCTGACAAGAAAAACAACCAGTACGAAATCATATTCATGAATCCGGAAGCCATATCTCGCGCACCAATTTGAAGAGGAATAAGTAAATTACTAAAAGTTCCACTCAAACCAGCTGTAAGTACAAAGAATACCATGATAGTACCATGAATTGTAACCAAAGCCAGATAAATATCATTAGCCATTACACCATCAGGTGCAAATTTATCTCCTAATAAAACATTAAATATCTTAAAAGACTCTTCTGGCCAAGCCAATTGCATTCTGAAAAGCAAGGACATTGCAATACCAATGATCCCCATAATAATACCAGTAATCAAGTATTGTTTAGCAATCATTTTATGATCAATACTAAAGATGTATTTAGTAATGAACGTTTCTTTATGATGATGTTCGTGCTCGTGATCGTGTCCGTGATCGTGACCGTGCGCTTCTGCTGACATATATGTGTACTTTAAATTTTCTAAATAATATTATTTCATCGCAACTTTAGCTACAGCTGCTTTTACAGTATCAACTACCGCTTTAACGGTATCTTTTACTTTTGCAGCAGTGTCCGCAGCTGGTGCAGCTCCTTCAGCTGGTTTTTCAGAAGCAGCGGCTGCTTTGATATCCTGAGCTAAAGTAGTTTTCTCACTTAACCATTTTTTATAATCTTCCGGAGTATCAACAACAACTTTCATTTGCATGTTGTAGTGTGAAGCACCACAGATTTTATTACATAATAGTAAATAATCAAATGTATAAGGATCTAATGCAACACCGCCTTTTGCAACTAACTCTACGCTTTTTTCAGCTCTAAGTTTGTTGATGTGAGCCACTTTTTCAACCATGAAAGGAAGTTCTCTGTACTCAGCAGTTGTATAAGTTGGAACGAATGCAAATTCTGTAACCATACCTGGAACACAGTTCATCTGAGCTCTGAAATGAGGCATATAAGCTGAATGTAAAACATCCTGAGAACGCATTTTGAAATGTACTTTTTTTCCTTTTGGGATATGCAGTTCAGAAACAACAATATCATCCTGAGAATTTTTATCAGACATATCAACACCTAATGTATTGATACCCTGAATCAAACGAACGTTAGCTTTTCCTAATACATTATCATTTCCTGCGTATCTTGCAGTCCATTTAAATTGCTGTGCATATAATTCAATTTCAATTACATCCTCATCTTTGTCAACAAACATAATGTTATTCCAAGCGTACAACCCGTAAAGAATTAAACAAGCTAAAACTACAGATGGAATAATACTCCAAATTGCCTCTAATTTATTACTATCAGCAAAGAATAATGCTTTTTTATCTTTATTCCCTTTGTATTTAAAAGAAAACCAATATAATAAACCTTGAGTAATAACCTGAACTGTAAAGATTAAAACCCAGGTAATATTCATTAAATTATCTACTAAACCACCGTGCTCAGAAGCAGGGGTATGAAGTGCCAAATTACCCCATTTTAGTAAACCATAAATAGTAAATATATAAATGAAAGCTAAAAAGCCAAACAAAATATATCCCTGAATGTTATTATCATTATCTGATGCAACCTGAGAATCATCAGAAGAAGATGCTCCTACCTGAGTAAGATCAAATATCTTCGTCAACTGCCATAATGCAACTGCTAATAAAACTAAAACTATAATTACCAACAAACTTGTCATCTGTTTACTTCTTTAAATATTAATAATGAAAATGTTTACTTTCTTCAATGAAAGGATTTCTTTTTGCAAGCAAAGGAGATTTAGTCAATGCAGTAAATACAATAAAAATAAATAAACCTAAGAAGAAAAGAATAGATGCAATTTCAGGAACTCCAATAAACCATTTGTCTCCTACTGTACCAGGCATAATCATATTAAAGAAATCAACATAATGACCTAATAATATTACAATACCAGCCATAACAACAACCCAGTTAAGACGTTTGAAATCTGTATTGATTAATATTAACAATGGGAAAACAAAGTTCATAACAACTGCTCCAAAGAAAGGCAGGTTATATAATTGAATTCTTGTTACAAAATAAGTAACCTCTTCAGGAATATTAGCGTACCAGATCAACATGAACTGAGAGAACCATAAGTAAGTCCAGAAAACACTAATACCAAACATGAATTTAGCTAAATCATGGATGTGGCTTGTATTTACATATTCTAAATATCCTTTAGATTTTAAATAAATTGTTACTAATGCAATTGCAGTAATACCACTTACAAAGAAAGAAGCAAATACATACCATGCAAATAATGTACTGAACCAATGCGGATCAAAAGACATAATCCAGTCCCAAGCCATGATAGACTCAGAAACAATAAAGAATACTAAAAATCCCGCAGAGATTTTAAAGTTCTTTTTGTAGTATAGATCATCATTTGCTTCATCCTGCGCTAAACAGTTTTTTCTAGAGAAATGACGATAGATGTTCCAGCCTAGTAAGAATATAAAAGCTCTTACAATCCAGAATGGGAAATTTAAATAACCAGATTTTCCAGCAATAATAGCGTCATAATGCGGGCTTTTAGGATCAGTAACCCCTTCGCCTAACCATACAAAGATATGATTAAAGTGAAGTCCGCATAAAACTAGAATTACGAAGAAAATAATAGAACCTGCAGGTAAATAAGCAGTTATACCTTGCATAACTCTAAATAATACAGGAGACCATCCTGCCTGAGCAACTTGCTGAATAGCATAAAAAGCTAAAACTCCCATTGAAAGCAATAAAAAGAAGATACAAGCAACATATACCGCAGACCATGGTTTATTTTGCAACTGGTGCAATACATGATTCAAATGTTCTGTATGCTCATCGGCAGCACCTACTTTTGCGTGCTCCCCTCCTTTGTGCTCTTCATGAGAAGCCTCTGCAGCTTCATGATGTCCAGCTTCTTTATGAGAAGCTTCTGCAGCCTCTCCGTGTGCAGCACCATGTGAACCATGAGCATCTGCAGCTAGTAATTTTTCAACTTCTTGAATATCTTTAGGTGCACTTAAAAAACCATACCCAATTCCTAACAGACCAAGAACCATTAGGATGATAGAAAAAGTTTTTAATTTACTTGAAAATGTATACATATCTATTACGATCAGTTTGTTCAACAATTATAATTGGCTTTTTAGTTTTAGAACATAGTCAGCAACTAACCAACGTTCGTGGGCACTCAATTGATTTGCGTGTGATCCCATCGCGTTTAAACCATAAGTTTCAACATGAAATATACTTCCTTCAGTAATATCTCTGTCTTTATAGCTAGGTACTCCAAGAAATTTTTCTCTTTCAACCAATTTACCTTTACCATTTCCAGTTGAACCATGACAGCTCATACAGTAAATTTCGAAAAGCTCTTTACCTTTTCCTGAATTTTTTTCAATTGAATCCAACGGAGATTTTAAATTAGCTTTTGCTAATTCGTAACCAGCAGTTGAATTTTCATATTCATAAGGTTCGAAACCTCTGTTAATAGTTCCTTCTACAGGAAGTTGTCCTTCTTTTCCTCCTTTAAATATTTTTGATTCTGCGTAAGGCTCATAGGCTACAGATTCATACATATTTGGAAAATACTGATAGTTTGGTGCCGAATTATTGTGGCAAGATGAAACTAAAATAGTTATACCAACTAAAAGTGTTATTTTATATATCCTTTTCATAGCTACAATTAATTCTTTTCAATTACTTTAACTTCAACAGCTCCTGTACCTTCGAAAAAAGAAACAAGTTCTGCTTCGTTATTATTTACAGCCACTTCCATTAGGAAATGGTCGTCTGTTGTTCTTACATCAGGATTTTCTGCTTGTTTAAATGGCCATAATCTACTTCTCATATAGAAAGTAATAACCATTAAGTGCGCTGCAAAAAATACAGTCATCTCAAACATAATAGGCACGAAAGACGGCATATTCTGAATGAAACTGAAACTTGGTTTTCCACCAATATCTTGAGGCCAGTCATGAATCATGATATAACTCATCATGAATGTTGCAACAGAAATACCTACACAGCCATATAAGAAAGCACATATTGCTAATCTTGTTGGTGCTAATCCCATAGCTTTATCCAATCCGTGAACTGGGAATGGAGTAAAAACCTCTTCAATATGATGATGAGCAGCTCTGGTTTTCTTTACTGCGTCCATCAAAACGTCATCGTCATTATAAATGGCGTATATTACTTTATTACTCATGATGTGAATCTTTATTTGCTCTTTCTCTAATGTAATTATCTCCTGTTCCTTTCAAAATTGTTTTAACCTCTGCCTGAGCAATTACAGGGAATGTTCTAGAGTATAATAAAAACAATACAAAGAAGAAACCAATTGTTCCAATGAAAATTCCAATATCAACAAATGTTGGTGAGAACATTGTCCAAGAAGATGGAAGGTAATCTCTATGTAAAGAAGTAACAATAATTACGAATCTTTCAAACCACATTCCGATGTTTACTACGATTGAAATAATAAATGAGAACATGATACTGGTTCTAAGTTTTTTGAACCACATAAACTGTGGAGAGAAAACGTTACAAGTCATCATCGACCAATATGCCCACCAGTAAGGTCCGGTAGCTCTGTTTAAGAATGCATACTGCTCATATTCTACACCTGAATACCAAGCTACGAATAACTCAGTGATATAAGCTACACCTACAATAGATCCAGTGATCATGATAATGATATTCATTAACTCGATATGTTGTAATGTAATATATGCTTCAAGGTTAGAAACTTTTCTCATAACGATCAACAATGTATTTACCATCGCGAATCCAGAGAAAACCGCTCCAGCAACGAAGTATGGAGGGAAAATTGTGGTATGCCATCCAGGAATTACAGAAGTAGCAAAGTCCATAGATACAATTGTGTGTACAGAAAGTACAAGAGGAGTTGCTAAACCGGCTAATACTAAAGATACCTCTTCAAAACGCTGCCAGTCTTTAGCTCTACCGCTCCATCCAAAACTTAGGATAGAATACACTCTTTTATTAAACGGAGTAATAGCTCTATCACGAAGCATAGCGAAATCAGGTAATAAACCAGTCCACCAGAAAACTAATGATACTGAAAGATAAGTTGAAATCGCAAATACGTCCCAAAGTAATGGTGAGTTAAAGTTTACCCACAAAGATCCAAACTGGTTTGGAATAGGTAATACCCAGTATGCTAACCATGGACGACCCATGTGAATAATTGGGAATAAACCTGCCTGAACTACTGAGAAAATAGTCATTGCTTCTGCAGAACGGTTAATAGCCATTCTCCAACGCTGACGGAAAAGTAAAAGTACTGCAGAAATCAAAGTTCCCGCGTGACCAATACCAACCCACCAAACAAAGTTAGTAATATCCCAGGCCCAACCAACTGTTTTATTTAATCCCCATGTTCCGATACCGGTAGATACGGTGTAAATTATACAACCTAACCCCCAAAGGAAGGCTACTAATGCGATTGTAAATACAATCCACCATTGTTTATTTGCAGGTCCTTCTACAGGCGCTGCCACATCTACAGTTACATCGTGATATGATTTATCACCTATAACTAAAGGTTTTCTAATGGGTGCTTCGTAATGAGACGACATAATCCTTTATATTGTTTCTTAATTAATAATTTTACTAAGTGTTTCTAACTTTAACGTGATAGAAAACATTTGGTTTAGTACCAACATGCTCTAATAAATGATACATTCTTTCGCTTTCTGCTAATTTAGCAACTTCGCTTTCTTTATCATTTACGTCTCCAAATACCATAGCACCAGAAGAACAAGCTGCAGAACAAGCACAAGCATTGTTGAACTCATCTTTACCTACAACTCTTCCTTGACGTTTAGCTTCAAGGATTACAGCCTGAGTACTTTGGATACAGAAAGAACATTTTTCCATAACTCCACGAGAACGAACGTTTACGTCTGGGTTTAATACCATACGACCTAAATCATCATTCATATGATAATCGAATTCGCTGTTTTTGTTGTACAAGAACCAGTTGAAACGACGAACTTTATATGGACAGTTATTAGCACAGTAACGAGTACCAACACATCTGTTATATGCCATATGGTTTTGACCTTGACGACCGTGAGAAGTTGCAGCAACAGGACATACTGTTTCACAAGGTGCGTGATTACAGTGCTGACACATTACTGGCTGGAATGCTACTTGTGGATTATCTCCAGGTTTTTCCATTTCATTAAATGTAGATAATGAACTAGATAAACCAGCAATTCCTTCTTTTCTTTCGTTATCACCTTCAAAAGTACTTTCAGAAGAGTAGTATCTGTCGATACGTAACCAGTGCATATCACGGCTTCTTCTAACCTCTGCTTTACCTACAACCGGAACGTTGTTTTCAGCGTGACAAGCGATAACGCAGGCTCCACAACCAGTACAAGCATTTAAATCGATAGATAAATTAAAGTGGTGACCAGTAGTACGATCAAAAGATTCCCATAAGTCTACAGTTGTAGCCTCAACTTCCTGGTGATCTAATGATACCATTGGCTGTTCGTTCCAATGTTTTGCATCCTGAGTATTGAAAATCTCTAAAGTAGTTTCTTTAATGATATCTCCTCTACCCATTAATGTTTTTTGTCCCTGAACACAAGCAAACTCATGTTCTCCATTTGCCTTAGCAATAGAAACAGACTGAACACTATTGAAATTTTTATATAAAGCGTAAGCATTTAAACCTACCTGCATTTCTTCTTTTAAAGCTGCTTTACGACCGTAACCAACAGCTAAACCTACTGTACCAACAGCTTGTCCTGGCTGAACAATTACCGGCACATTCTCTAATTTAAGACCATCAGCAGTTGTAATTGTAGCATAACTTCCGTTTAAACCACCATTTGCAACAATTTCATTTGATAAATTTAATTTCTTAGCATCCGCATTTGAAACTGTAACATAGTTATCCCAAGAAACTCTTGTGATTGGATCCGGGAACTCTTGTAACCATGGATTGTTTGCATGTTGTCCATCTCCCATACCTGTTTTAGTATATAATACTAACTCAAGTTCACCGTTAGATTTTGATTTAGAAAGTATACTTGCTGCACTAGCGAAATCATAAGACCCTCCAGCTAAAGGAGCAGAACCAATTACTAAAACACCATCGTGCAGAACTTTGTTCCAAGAAGAACCAGCAATAACAGAAGCTGCATTAGCTTTTAAGTAATCATAGAAACTTCCAGTTGAACCATTCAATGATAATAAAACATCCTGAAATTGTTTTGTATCAAAAATTGGGCGAATAGTCGGCTGTGTTAAACTATAAGTTCCTTTAGTAATTTCTACATCTCCCCAAGACTCTAAATAATGAGGAGCCGGAGCTGCAACTGTAGATATAGCAGCAGTTTCATCTTCTTTTAAAGAGAAAGCAACTGACGTTTTTACTTTTTTCAATCCGGAAACAAAAGAAGCTGAATCAGCTAAAGTGTAAACCGGGTTAACTCCACTCATAATTAAAGTATGAACACTTCCTGCATTCAAATCTTTAATTAATTGCGAAACAACTGCATTAGAACCTTTTCTAATTTGTCTTGTTCCTGCCGTTGTGAAAGCTTCGCTGGCTAATGCCTGATTGATAGCTAAAACTAACAATTGAGCATTTTTATCTTCAATACCAGATACCAGAATACCTTTTGTACCAGCTGCTTTTAATTGCTGAGCTGCTTTTATAACCTCTTCTTTAAATTTACCATCTAAAGTTACAGGAACAGAAGCACCAACAATTATATTATAAATCTGAACTAAAGCTTGTTTTTGATCAGCTGTAGTCATTGGAACACGCTTATCAGCTGCTGCTCCGGATAATGTCATATTTGATTCAAACTGAAAATGACGAGACATTTTTCCGTTTTGAGGAATACGTCCTTTTGCATATCCAGCATCATATCCGCCACCTTGCCAGTCTCCTAAGAAATCAGCACCAACAGATACAATTAAAGAAGCTTTTGAGAAATCATAATCAACCAAACCTCTTTCTCCGTATACAGTTTCGAATGCATCTAATGCATCAGAAGAAGAAACTGCATCGTATACTACATGTTTAGCATTTGGATTTTTAGCGATAAACTCAGCTATCAGCTTTTCAGTTGAAGGGCTCGCTAAAGTATTTGTTAACAATACCACCTGACCTCCTTTAGCTTTTGCATCAGCTAAACTTGATTTAATTTTTAAATCAACAGCAGACCAAGTAGACTCTTTTCCTTCTACTTTCGGTGCTTTCAAACGCATGCTATCATATAAACCTAAGATAGATGCATGAATTCTCGCGTTTGCTGAAAACTTAGCTCCGGGAATAGTATTGTTTTCAATTTTAATTGGACGACCCTCACGAGTTTTTACCAAAAGATTTGCAAAATCAAAACCATCAAAAACAGTAGTTGCATAATAATCTGCAACACCAGGAATGATTTGCTCTGGTTGTAATACATAAGGGATAGACTTGTGCACAGGACCTTCACAAGCAGCAAGTGTAACTGCCGCAGTACTAAATCCTACGTACTTTAAAAAGTCACGACGTGAAGTTCCAGATGAAGCTAACGCATCAGCATTTCCTAAGAATTCATCTGTAGGAATCTCTTCAACAAATTCGTTATTTCTAAGCGCCTCAACAATAGAACTATTTTCTAGTTCTTCAACACTTTTCCAGTATTTTTTGTTTGATGACATTGTATATAAATATTAAAATCTTAATAATTCGATTAATAGTGGCATTTACCGCATTCTAAACCTCCCATTTGCGCTGCAGTTAATTTTTCTACACCGTATTTTTTAGAAAGTTCAGCATGAATTTTTTCATAATATGCATTTCCTTCCATCTTAACATCAGTTTTTCTGTGGCAGTCCACACACCAACCCATAGTTAATTTAGAGTATTGCTTCATGATTTCAAATTCTTGTACCGGACCGTGACAAGTTTGACATTCAACTCCTGCAACAGAAACGTGCTGCGAGTGGTTGAAGTAAACAAAATCAGGAAGATTATGAATACGAACCCATTTAACAGGCTGTGTTTTTCCAGTATAAGCCTGTTTAGTCTTATCCCATCCAACAGCATCATATAATTTTTGAATCTGTGCATCGTAGAATGCTTTGCTGTATTCAGCAGTAGCTGTAGTTTCAGCAACCTCAGAAATATTTTTATGACAGTTCATACAAACATTTAATGAAGGAATACCAGCAGTCTTGCTCACACGAGCAGCAGAGTGACAATATTTACAATTGATTTCATTATCCCCAGCGTGAATTTTGTGAGAGTAATGGATTGGCTGGATTGGTTCGTAGTTTTGATCTACACCAACCTGCATTAAATATCCATACACAAAATAACCACTAGCTAAAAGTAAAAATATAGAAGTAACTAATACAAGGAATTGGTTTCTTGCAAAAGCTTTCCAGATTGGAGTTCTTCCTTCTTTAGGAGCAACTTCAATTCCGTTATTACTGGCAACTTTAGTCAACACTTTGTTCACCATGAACAACATAACAACTAAGATGGCCATTACAAGAGCAAGAGCTCCTAAAATAACATTATTAGAGATTCCGCCTGCTTCAGTATTAGTTCCCGGAGGTGTTGCTGCAGTTCCTGCACCAGGAGCCGGTTCAGCTTTCTTTTCAGAAGTATAAGCAATAATATTATCAATATCACCCTCAGACAGCTGAGGAAAAGAGGTCATAACAGCTTTGTTATTTTCCTCAAAAAGTTTAACAGCAACTGGATCGCCTGATTTTATCATTTCAGAGCTGTTGTGAATCCATTTGTAAAGCCATGCTTTATCATGCTTAGAAGCAACATCTCTTAAAGCTGGACCTGTTGATTTAGCATCTAGTTTGTGACATGCAGCGCAATTTGCATTAAAAAGTTCTTTCCCTTTTACCGGATCACCACCTGATGTTGCAGCAGGAGCCGCAGCTTCTGGTGCTGCAGCTGGAGCAGCAGGATCTTGAGCAAATGAAGTTAGGGAGAAAATTAACGTTAGCGATAAGCTAAGCAGCAATTTTCTTGAGATCGAATTATGGTTACCCACCTTTTTCATATAGTATAATAATTATCTACTAATTTTTGGTATGATTTTTTCTGTAATAAATCAGACAAAAATTAATACCTTCTTTTAAAACTTGCACAAAAATACGACTTATGAACTATTCTCAAAACCTTAAAATAGTCTTAAATATCAATTTATATCAATTCTAAATAATATTAAAATTTTACATACAAACTTTAAATAGTATTTTTGCATAAAAACCATCACATTATGAGAATTTTAAGCCCTTCAAAAAAGCTTTTTTTTACATTTACAATCGCTGCCGTAACATTTAGTTTTCAAGCACAAAGTCAAAACTTAACATTGAATCAGGACCCTAAATTTGAGCAGTTATTGAATGATAAACGTAAATTTAACACATCAATAAGTACAAACGATTCCTATAGAATTCAAATCTTTAGCGGTAAAAGTGAAGAGGCTAAAAAGACACTTTCGGACTTTAAAAGAGAGTACACAAACATAGACGGAACCATCATTTTTAACACACCCAACTACAAGGTTATAGTTGGAAACTTCAAATCACGAATTGAAGCCGAACGAAATATGATCGAAATCAGAAAAAAATATAAAAATATATTCCTGATAAAGCCGGGAAAATAGCACAAAATCACATAAAAAAAGCGAGACAAATTGTCTCGCTTTTTTTTATTTACAATAACCTGTTACTTTTCTCAAAAAAATCCTAACATTTATCATTTAAAGGTAAAATCTTTTTTCAGGTTCTTTTAGGATTCGCCTAATTCAACCATAAAACAAGACTTAATTTACCCTAAAAAATCAATTTACTACTTTGATACCGCTGGCCAAAAATTGTATTTCTTCTTTCGGTTTATTGATTTCATTTATTTCTGTTTTTGTCTTTTTAGCTTCTTTTGCATAATGCTTCAACTCTTTTACTGATGTAACTTTCTTCTCAGCATTTCCTGTCAAAACCACATTTTTTCCTTTTACAGCTGTAGGTACAAAAAAAGCATAATCTTTCATCTTAACAAAGAAAGACGAACCTTCTGTTGTTTTAATGGTTAACCAGCACCCTCTTTTTCCACACACATCTGTCACCTTTCCTTGTACAACAGCATTTTCAACTTTAGCAGAGCCATTTAATTCTTTTTCTAACTCTTCAGCTGAAATCGCCTTATTTACAACAGCCGCCGAAACATCTTCTCCGTAATAATCTCCTACTAACGCATTACCTGCCGGAGGAGCTGGTTTTTCGACATCTTCCTGAGAAAAACAAAACGCATTAAAACATATAAACAAAACAACTGAACACAGTATTGATTTCTTATTTATCAGATCTTTTTTCATTATAAAATAACTTTAAATTTTAAGAGATCTAATTTACGTATTTAATCACAAATACTGCCTGATACCGCGGTTTTAAAGCATTATTTCATAAAAAAAGTCCCAATATAATTGGGACTTTAAGATATATCAACTGACTATTATTTCAATTTCTTTTTAATCGCTACTTCGTGGTACGCTTCAATAACATCGCTTATTTCAATATCATTAAATCCTTTGATCTGAATACCACAGTCATAACCTTTTGTTACCTCTTTAACATCGTCTTTGAAACGTTTTAAAGCAACAAGCTCACCCGTATGAACTACAACTCCATCTCTAATAACTCTAATCTTAGAAGTTCTCAGGATTTTACCATCAGTTACCATACAACCTGCAATTGAACCCACTTTAGAAATTTTGAAAATCTCACGGATTTCAGCAGTTCCCAAAACTTCTTCTTTCATTTCAGGAGCCAGCATTCCTTCCATTGCATCTTTTAAGTCATCAATTGCAGCATAGATAATAGAATAATAACGGATATCGATTTCTTCTTTATCAGCAAGCTGTCTTGCATTTCCAGCCGGACGAACATTAAATCCAATAATAATAGCATCTGACGCAGAAGCCAAGTTAACATCGGTCTCGGTTATCGCACCAACACCTTTATGTATAATATTGATCTGAACTTCTTCTGTAGAAAGTTTCGAGAACGAATCAGATAATGCTTCAACAGAACCATCCACATCTCCTTTAAGGATTACATTCAATTCTTTAAACTGACCAAGAGCAATACGACGTCCAATTTCATCAAGTGTAATATGTCTTTGTGTACGAACTGACTGTTCACGCATTAACTGAGAACGTTTAGATGCAATTTGTTTTGCCTCTTTTTCATCCTCAAACACATTGAATTTATCACCAGCAGTTGCCGCACCATCTAATCCCAGAACAGATACCGGAGTTGAAGGTCCTGCCTGTATAACATTATGCCCTCTTTCGTCATGCATCGCCTTAACTTTTCCATGATGTTTTCCTGCCAGCATATAGTCTCCAATTTTTAAAGTACCGTGTTGTACTAAAATCGTAGACACATATCCTTTTCCTTTATCAAGATAAGCCTCAACAACAGTTCCCTGAGCTGCTTTATTTGGGTTTGATTTTAAATCTAAAATCTCAGCTTCTAATAAAACTTTTTCAAGAAGTTCTTTAACACCTAATCCTGTTTTTGCAGAAATATCGTGTGACTGGATTTTTCCTCCCCAATCTTCAACAAGTAAATTCATACCTGCCAATCTTTCTTTAATTTTATCAGGGTTAGCATTTGGCTTATCCACTTTGTTGATTGCAAATATAATTGGCACACCAGCCGCCTGAGCGTGACTGATAGCTTCTTTTGTCTGCGGCATGATATCATCATCCGCTGCAATTACAATAATAGCAATATCCGTAACCTGAGCACCACGCGCACGCATCGCGGTAAACGCCTCGTGACCCGGTGTATCTAAGAACGCTATTTTTTGTCCATTATCAAGAGTCACTCCGTAAGCTCCAATATGCTGTGTAATTCCACCTGACTCACCGGCAATAACATTTTCTTTACGAATATAATCCAGTAAAGATGTTTTACCGTGATCGACGTGACCCATTACAGTAACAATTGGCGCTCTTGTAACTAAATCTTCTTCTCTATCTTCAACAACTTCAATCGCTTCTTCGATATCCACTGTTATAAATTCAACTTCGTAACCAAATTCATCAGCAACAATCGTTAAGGTTTCAGCATCTAAACGCTGATTCATTGTTACCATGATACCAAGAGACATACAGGTTCCGATTACTTTCGTAATAGGCACATCCATCATAATCGCAATCTCTCCTACTGTAACGAATTCAGTAACCTTAATGGTTTTACTTCCTTCATCAAGAGCTCTTTGCTCATCATCAGATTTCTGACGGTGCGTTTCTCTTTTATCTCTTCTGTATTTAGCCGCTTTAGATTTACCTCCTTTACCCTGAAGTTTTTCAAGAGTTTCTCTAATTTGGTTTTTTACTTCTTCTTCGGTAGGCTCAACTTTAGCCACAATTGCAGGACGGTTTCCTTTTACAAAACCAGGTCTTGCACTTCTGTTGGCATTAAAACCTCCACCTCCTGTATTAGGAGTAATTTTATTAGGATTTGGTGTTCCCGGCGCATTTCCTGCTGCAGGTTTTTGAGCACCAGGTGCACCTGGTTTAGGAGCAATTCTTTTACGCTTGTTTTTATTAGCGTTGTTATTATTCCCGGCTCCCGGAACCCCAGGCTTATTCTGCGCTGCTTTCGGATCCTCTTTCTTTTTCTTAGGCTTATTAAACTGAGACAAGTCAATTGTCTGGCCTGTAAGAGTAGTTCCTGATAATTTTTGATATTGTGTAGTAATGGTTTCTTCAGAAGTCGTTGGATCCAATGAAATAATTGGCTCCTGAGCCATTTTAGAAACTTCTGGTTTTACTTCTTTTTTCTCAGTAATAACAGGTTTTTCAACCTTTTTTTCCTCAGAAACAACAGGAACTGATGCCTCAGTCTGTACATTTTCTTTTTGGACAGGTTTTTCTGGTTGAGATGGAGCAACAGATTTAGGCTCTTCGGTTTTAACCGGTTCTTCTGAAGGAGAAACTGCAGCTGGCTTCTTTGGGTTTAAATCAATTTTACCCACCTGAACAGGCCCTGTTACAACAGCTCTTGCTTTTATAATTTCCTGTTGCTTTTGACGCTCTTCATCTTGTCTGCGTTTATCCTCTAGTTCTTTCTCGCGCTCAACACGCAAAGCTTCTTTTTCTTTTCTTTTTTCTTCTCCAACTTCTTTTGAAGCTTCCTTGTTCCCCTTATCGCCAGCAAATTGATTCTGCAGGATATTAAATTCACTGTCAGAAATTTTCGCGTTTGGATTTGCATCAATAGCAATTCCTTTATCTTTTAGATAATCCACAGCTCTTTCTAACGAGATATTTAACTCCCTTAAAACCTTGTTTATTCTTATTACTCTCTCTTCAGACATATAACCTTTTTATTATTACCTTTTTCGTTGTGTTGTTAGAGCAGACATCAGCTATTGCTTAACTATCAAACTCTTCTTTTAGTATTTTGATAACATCAAGAATCGTTTCCTCTTCTAAGTCTGTTCTTCTTACTAAATCTTCTACTTCTTGTTTCAGGATACTTTTTGCAGTATCTAAACCTATTTTAGCAAACTCTTCTATTACCCATTCTTCAATTTCATCTGAGAACTCTGTTAATTCAACATCGTCTTCATCTGCAACTGTTCCGGCTACATCGCCTTCACGGATAACATCTAATTCATAACCTGTCAGCTGACCGGCTAATTTGATATTGTGGCCTCCTCTACCAATTGCCTTGGAAACCTCTTCTAATTTCAAGAACACCTCTGCTCTCTTGTTATCTTCATCAATTTTGATTGAAGAAACTTTTGCAGGGCTTAATGCTCTTGTAATAAACAACTGAATGTTGTTTGTATAATTAATTACGTCAATATTTTCGTTTCCTAATTCACGTACAATGCCATGAATACGAGAACCCTTCATACCCACGCAGGCTCCAACCGGATCAATTCTGTCATCATACGAATCTACAGCAACTTTTGCTTTTTCACCCGGAATACGAACTACGTTTTTAACCGTAATTAAACCGTCAAAAACTTCCGGAATTTCCTGCTCAAATAATTTTTCTAAAAACTTCTCTGAAGTTCTAGACATAATAATCTGCGGTTTGTTTCCTTTTAATTCAACACTTTCAATGATTCCACGAACATTATCTCCTTTACGGAAAAAGTCAGATGGGATTTGTTTCTCTTTTGGAAGCACAATTTCATTTCCTTCATCATCGACTAAAATAACCACTCTTGGACGAACATGGTGAACTTCGGCGGTGTAAATATCGCCAATAATATCTTTAAATTGCTTATAAAGATTAGTATTATCGTGTTCGTGAATTTTTGATATTAAATTTTGACGCAGTGCCAGGATAGCTCTTCTTCCTAAATCAATCAGCTTAACCTCTTCAGAAACCTCTTCACCTATTTCGAAATCCGCTTCGATTTTTCTTGCTTCAGTCAATGTAATTTCCTCATTTTCAAAATCAAGATCCTCATCAGCAACAATTACCCTTCTTCTCCAAATTTCCATATCTCCTTTATCAGGATTAATAATGATATCGAAATTTTCATCTGAACCGTATTTTTTCTTTAATGCATTTCTAAACACGTCCTCTAAAATTGCCATAAGCGTTACACGATCAATAAGTTTATTATCTTTAAACTCCGAGAATGAATCGATTAATGCTAAATTTTCCATGCGAATTCTTTAAATTAAAATGTTACTGTAACAACTGCCTCTTTAATTTCTGTATAAGGTATTTGTTGTTCTTTTTGAACTGTTTCTTTTCCTTTTCCTACTTTTTTCGGTTCCCTTGCCTTCCAAGACAAAATTATAAAAACATCATTAGCTTCTACCAATTCTGCTTCAATTTTTTCATTATTTGTAGTAACAATCAACGTTCTACCAATATTTTTCTTGTATTGTCTTATCAATTTCAAAGGAGATCCAACTCCAACAGATGCTACTTCAAGCGAAAAATCCTGTTCTTCACGATCCAGATTATTCTCGATTGCACGACTAATATCAATGCAGTCCTGCAACGCAACCCCATTATCTCCGTCTAAACCTACGCTGATCTTAAAAGAATCTGACACAGCCAGATCAATCAAAAAGATCGATGGTTTTTCCAGAAGAGCCTCTTCAATTAATCCGTTTACTTTCTCTTTAAATGTCATAATTTTATAAAAAGAGGGGACACTAGTCCCCTCATTATTTAGATTTTAATAAATAACGATGCAAATATAGTGATTTTTTTATAAATCAAATAACTAGATTGCTCTAAAAATATTCCATACCTTTCGCGCTCCAAATAATAACATATTATAAAATAATTTAACCCAAAAATCATGAAACGAATTTTAGTACCTACTGATTTCTCTGAACATGCAGAACACGCTTTAAAAGTAGCTGCACAAATTGCAAAAAAGAACGACTCTGAAATCATCATCTTACACATGCTTGAACTGCCGCATCAGGCAAACGATGCAATATTTGGAGGTGTAAGCATTCCGGAGACTATGCTTTTTATGCAAAAAGCCAACGAAACTCTGGATAAAATTTCAGACAGTCCGTTTTTAGACGGAATTCCTATTACCGAAATGGTAAAAATGGACAAACCAATTCACGGAATCACTCAGGTAAGCAAAGAAAATGACATTGACTTAATTGTCATGGGATCTCACGGATCTTCTGGGGTAGAAGAATTACTAATTGGATCTAACACTGAAAAAGTTGTTAGAAACTCAGACGTACCTGTACTTGTTATCAAAAAAGACGCACCTGAATTCAATGTAAACAATGTTGTATTTGCATCTGATTTTACTGAAGAAACCAAAAAGCCTTTTGAAAAACTTTTAAATTTTACAAAATTATTTGATTCAAAACTACATTTAGTTTCTATTTGTACACCAAACAGCTTTAAACCAACTCACGTAATCAACAAAACGCTTGAAGATTTTACAAGTGCTTTCAATCTTACGAATTATGAGACACATATATATAATGACACTAACATTGAAAACGGAATTATCAATTTCGCAAACAGTATCGATGCAGATGTAATTGGAATGTGCACTCACGGAAGAACAGGACTTGCTCACTTCTTTAACGGAAGCATCAGCGAAGGATTGGTTAACCACTCTATCAAACCGGTTATCACAGTTAAAATCTAATTAGATAATCTTTTCAACAATAAACTAACCAGTCAATTTTCTTTGGCTGGTTTTTTTTTATTTTAAACCTAAGACACACAAAAAAAAAAAAGAGCCTCTCAAATGAGAAGCTCTTTACTTTATGTTGGTCTACTAGGACTCGAACCTAGAAAGACGGCACCAAAAACCGTAGTGTTACCATTACACCATAGACCAGCAATGCGGTTAAGCGGGTGCAAAATTAGAACTTTATTTTGTTTATGCAAATTTTACAACCAACTTTTTTATATAAAAAAAAGTCTCTCATTTCTGAGAGACTTTTTATGTTGGTCTACTAGGACTCGAACCTAGAAAGACGGCACCAAAAACCGTAGTGTTACCATTACACCATAGACCAGCAGTGCGGTTAAGCGAGTGCAAATTTAAGGTTTTATTTAGTTTGCACAAACTTTTTGATCAAAAAAAATCATTTTTTTTGCTTTTTTTTAGATCCGACTCATTCCAATTATCAAAAGTCACTTATAACCAAGACATTAGTCTTTAAAGATACTTTTATAGAATTTTTTGTTAATGGTCGTTTCTTTACATAAAAAAACATTTTCTTTGTAGGATAGAAAAACACACAAAATTATAATACCTAAATATGGCACAATTCAATTTCAATAAATGGAATACAATTATTGGTTGGTTTGCATTTGCAATCGCTTTAATTACTTATACACTAACTGTTGAACCTACTATGAGCTTTTGGGATTGCGGCGAATATATTGCCACAGCGGCAAAACTTGAAGTCGGTCACCCTCCGGGAGCACCTTTATTCCAAATGATGGGCGCTTTCTTTGCCATGTTTGCAATCGATGCCCAGCATGTAGCCGTAATGGTTAATATGATGTCTGTTTTTTCTAGCGCATTTACAATTTTATTTATGTTTTGGTCTTCTTCTATGATCTTAAAAAAGATTGTAGCGCGTTTTGCCGAAATCGACCAAAATAACTCTATAGTTATATTAGGAAGCTCATTAGTTGGAGCTCTTGCTTATACGTTTTCTGACAGTTTCTGGTTTAACGCCGTTGAAGCCGAAGTATATGCTATGGCATCTTTACTAATTGCTCTGCTTTTCTGGCTGGGATTACGCTGGGAGCAGGATATGGACAAGCCAAAAGGAAACAAATGGCTTTTGATTATTTCTTTGGTTATCGGGCTTTCATTTGGAGTTCACTTCATGGCTTTATTAACCATTCCGTCAATTGGTTTTCTATACTATTTCAAACATTACGAAAAAGTTACTATCAAAAACTTCATTATTGCCAATATCGTTGTAATTGGAATTTTATTATTCATTTTCAAATTACTTCTGCCATTAACCATGGCTTCATTTGGTAAAACTGAAATTTTCATGGTTAACAATATGGGCTTGCCATTTAACTCAGGAACCATTTTTGTAGTTTTAGCATTAATTGCCTTTTTCTATTTTGGACTTAAATACACTAAACAAAAAGGATTAATTTTCTATAACACTATTATTCTTTGCATCCTATTTATATTAATAGGTTTCTCTACCTGGATTATGCTGCCTGTACGTGCCAATGCAAATCCGGTAATTAACGAAAACAAACCATCTGACGCTGCCGAGGTTTTAGCTTATTATAATCGTGAGCAATATGGTGTAAATCCACTATTTTACGGTCCTCAGTATACCGAAGTTTTTGCAGGTCTTGACGCCACTACTCCTTATTTAGATAAAAAACCTAACTACGAGAGAGATTACAAAACAGGTAAATACATTATTACCAATAATTACAAAAATGCTGAACAGAATACGGATGACAACCAGAAAGCTGTTCTGCCTAGAATGTGGAGTACCGAAACCGGACACATCCAAAACTATATCAATTTTACAAATCCTCCTAAATTCAGAATCAATCCTAACTATAATTATGAAGATGATTTAGGCAAATACGGAATTGACCCAAGCCAGTTAACCGAAGAGGAATACAACAAGGCAATTGCACAATTGCGTAATGAGGTTGAGAAAACAGTTTCTGAATTCAGAACAGCTTATGCTCAAAAACAAATCGATAACGAAGGTTATGTTAAATTCTTAAGAAGTTACGGGGATTATTTAATTATAGAAAAACCAACTACAGTTGACAATTTCAGTTTTATGTTCGAATACCAATTTGGATATATGTACTGGAGATATTTAATGTGGAATTTTGTTGGACGTCAAAGTGATGTTCAGGGTAAATATGACAACTTAGACGGAAACTGGATCAGCGGTATCAAACCTCTTGATTCTATTCATTTAGGTTCTCAGGACAATCTGCCTTCTGATGTTTTAAATAATAAAGGACGTAATGTTTACTATTTCCTTCCTTTTATTTTAGGCTTAATTGGAATAATGTATCATGCTAATAAAGATCTTAAGAGCTTTTATGTACTGCTTGCTTTGTTCTTATTTACAGGAATTGCCTTGAAAATTTATCTGAATGAAAGACCTTTTGAACCTCGTGAAAGAGATTATGCCCTTGTAGGATCATTTTATGTCTTTGCAATATGGATTGGTTTTGGAGTTTATTCTTTATACGAAAGCTTCCAGAAATATGTTGCACCTAAAATTGCAGGACCGGTTATTATTGCCGGAAGTTTACTGGCCGCACCAATCTTAATGGCTTCTCAAAACTGGGATGATCATGACAGATCAGGCCGATATACTGCTGTTGCAATGGCAAAAGCCTATTTAAGCTCGTGCGATAAAAATGCTATCCTATTTACCATTGGAGACAATGATACATTCCCGCTATGGTATGCACAAGAAATTGAACATTTTAGAACCGACGTGAAAATCGTTAACACAAGTCTTTTCATGACAGACTGGTATATCGATCAAATGAAAGCTAAATCATACGAGTCAGACCCTCTGCCAATATCTTTCAAACATGAGCAGTATGTTGGGGACAATCTGGATTATGTAGCTCATATTCCTAAAATCGAAACACGCTGGAATATTACTGATTTTATTGATTTTATTAAAAACCCTAAATCTACTGTAGGTCTTCAAAACGGACAGACAATCCATTTTTACCCAACGAATAAAATCAGGGTAAATGTTGACAAAAACACTATCATTAAGAATAAAGTTGTAAATCCTAAATACAATGATTCGATTGTTCCTTATATGGACATCAACATCAAAGGAAACGCATTGTACAAAAACCGTTTAATGATGCTTGACATTTTGGCCAACAATAATTGGAAACGTCCTATTTATTTTAGCGGTGGTGCTTTTGACGATGAAGATTATTTATGGCTGAAAGATTATCTGCAGTTAGACGGAATGGTTTACAAACTGGTTCCTGTTAGAAACGCTTATTCTAAAGACAACGGGCCAATGGACATGGGACAAATCGATGCTGATAAAATGTATGATATTGTTATGAAATGGGATTGGGGCAACAGCGAAAGCGACAAAATTTACCACGATCCTGAAACAAGAAGAAACAGTATTACATACCGTACTAATTTATCCCGTTTAATGAACGAGCTTATTGCAGAGGACAAAATTGACAAAGCTAAAAATGTTATCAATTTAGCTATCACAAAAATGCCTTTGGATAAATACGGTTATTATTCTTTGGTTGAACCTTTTGCTGATGGCTATTACAAAGTGGGAGAACCTGCCAAAGCACATGATTTATTAGAAAAACTGGTTAACAAATACAAAGAAAACCTGAACTACTACAAAACATTGAGCGGTTCAGACCAGACCGATTTAGCAATTGATATTATCACAGATATTGAGCGTTACAGAAGCCTGCTTCAGGTTATGAAGACCAATAAAGACACTGCTTTTTATGAGAACCACAAAAAAGTATTTAATACGTATGTAAATATATTTGAGCGTTTTGGACGCGAGAAAGAATAATATACGAAAAACATATTGATTAAAAAAATGCCGTACAGCTTGACAAACAGTACGGCATTTTTTATTTTTACGTATATCTAAATCAAGTTAAAAATGAGCTTTTATTGGGTAAAAACTAATTCATTTATTAAAACGGTGTTTTCTAAATATTGCTGGGATATCCCAAACAATGAAAAGAAAATATACCTTACTTTTGATGATGGCCCTACCCCTGAAATTACTGACTGGGTTTTATCTGAATTGAAAAAGTTTGATGCAAAAGCCACTTTTTTCTGTATTGGAAAAAACATTAAAGCTAATTTATCTTTGTTTGAAAAACTAATCCGTGAAGGACATTCTATAGGAAACCATACTATGAATCACGTAAACGGGTGGAAACTTCAAACACAGGATTATGTTGAAAATGTTAAAAGCTGTGCTGCAGTTTTAGAAGAAGAATTCCATTCGAACCGTCTTATATTTCGTCCGCCATACGGAAAAATCAAAAAAGCACAATCTAAGATTCTCCGAAAACTAGGCTATAAGATTATTATGTGGGATGTTTTGAGCGCAGACTTTGATCAGTCTATAACTCCCGAAAAGTGTCTTGAAAACGTTACTAAAAACGTAAAGTCAGGAAGTGTAATTGTTTTTCATGACAGTGTAAAAGCATCTCCAAATTTAAAATTTGCTCTTCCTAAAACACTGCATTTCTTAAAAGAAAACGGATATAAGTTTGATATTATTCACTAAAAAAGAAACAATATCTTTTAGAAGTTTTATACATTAAACTGATCCTGAACGATTCCAATTATTGTATTCGCATCAAGTTCGCCGGACTGTCTCCAGATCATCTGTCCTTCTTTGTAAATCATTAAAGTAGGAAGGCCTTTAATTCGTAATGCCTCTGCCAGCTCCTGATTTTTATCGACATCTATTTTAATTACCTTCGCTTTATCGCCTAGAGCAGCCGCTACATCCTTAATTACCGGATGCATCAATACTGATGATTCGTTCCAATCTGTGTAGAAGTCAATTAACACTGGAACCTGAGCATTTATAAGTTCTCCAAATTTTGACATAAAACCAAAAATTTAATTCTTTAAATCTGTTATAAAAAGAGATAATTAATACAAATGTAGCATTTTTAACGAATTAAGCCACATTGTCACCCTTTTTTAGTTCAATTACCGTGATTTCCGGCATAATGCCAACACGTCCCGGATAGGCATGAAAACCAAATCCGCGGTTCACATACACATACCTTCCAGCCTCTTCATAAAGCCCTGCCCACTGTTTGTAAATGTATTGCGCAAGACTCCATTTAAAATATCCGGGAATCTCAATTCCAAACTGCATACCATGTGTATGACCGGATAAAGTTAAGTGAAAGTTTTTGGGGTGTTCTTTAACTTCATATTCCCAATGGCTTGGGTCATGACTCATTAAAACTTTAAAATCGTCTTTATGAAGATTTTCAGAAGCCTTGTTAAGATCTCCGGCTTTCTTAAAATTCATTCCCCAGTTTTCAACACCAACCAAAGCAATTTTATCATCGCCTTTGTGAATGTATTTGTTCTCATTTAATAACAAATCAAAACCTATTTTATTATACAGGTTTTTAATTTCTGCGAAATTTTCGTCTTTTTCGCTCTCAGAAGGCCAGGTCACATATTCGCCGTAATCATGATTGCCTAAAACAGCAAATTTTCCGTACTTATATTCTTTGATTCGGTTAAATGTTTCGAGCCACGGATGCATTTCCTTCGCATGCGTATTTACAATATCGCCGGTAAACAAAATCATGTCTGATTCCTGCTGATTAATCAGATCGATCGCATAATTTATCTTTTCAGGATTATCAAAACTCCCACTGTGAACATCTGAAATCTGGGTTATTTTAAAACCATCAAATTCATCCGGAAGATCCGGAAAAAATATCGTCTGCTTAATGACTTTGAAGTTATATTTCCCTTCAAGTATTCCGTAAATTATAGACAAAAACGGAACTGCGGCCAAACCAAGCGCCAGCTGGCTGACAAACTTTCGTCGGTCCGGCATCATTTCTTTTTTGGGAGCATGGTAAACAAAATAATTCATAATGCCCGCCCCTATTCTAAAAATGTCCTCGCTGAATAACACCAGTGTCATCACGATTTTTGGCACATAAATAAGCAGCATCAAACCTGTAGTAAACATGAATTGTCTGGTCTGCCCGACTGATCTGTCTACTTGAGAAAAAGAATATATAATGAATACTAAAAGCAGTACGCTGATAACCTGATAGGCTGTCAAAACCCATCTTAATTTTATTAAAGTGCGAAAGGCCTGGTAGGAATAGAACTCAATAAATAAAAAAAGAGCACACAGAATTACAAAACGAAGGATCATCTAATTTATAGTTTTAAACAAAGTAACAAAGAATGAAAATTCTATCGCTTTTTATTATCAAAAATTTAACTCAAATAGCAACAAAAGCTGATGAATTTCTCCATCAGCTTTTTGAGCAAAAATTATCCAAAACGTTTTTAATCTCTACAATCTTATTTCTGTCCTTTAGAGGCTTCCGGTTTAGCTGCTTCTACTTTTTTAGCTTTTTTGTCTGTTTTTTTCTCTTTTTTAGCCGTTTTAGCTTCTTTTACCGGAGCAGTTTGTGCTGGAGTTGTTTGCGCACTTACCATTGCTGCAGTTCCTAAAACTGCTGCAGTTAACATAATTAATTTTTTCATGATTTGTAAGTTTTATGATTTAGTATTTCATTTATTGTACACCAAAGATAGAATCGCAAAATGAAGACAAAATGAAGATTGAACTTATCTGAAAAAATTAACTTTTAATTGTGTTTTAGCTCATCTGGAAACAATAACGTGAAGGTTGTTCCTTCTTTCAAACAAGAGATAACCTTTATTTCTATATGATGAAAAACCGCTATACTTTTTGCTATGGCAAGTCCCAGCCCCTGCCCTTCCTGATCTGAACTGATCCTGGCAAAGCGATTGAATATATTTTCGATCTGAGATTCATTTAAACCTATACCAGAATCTGTTATCGAAATAAAATATTGATTCTGAATATAACCATCTGCAACCGTAATATTTCCGTTTGGCTTATTGTATTTTATGGCATTTGTTACCAGATTATAAATCAAAATATGAATCAGGGTTTTATTGCCTTTAAAAACAAAATCATGTTCCATTTTATTGATAAACTGAATCCCTTTATCTTCAATCCTGTCCTGTAAATCTTCCTGCAGATCTGTAATAAGCTCATGAAAATTAATTGATTCATTGAGTTCATATTGATTGTTTTCGATTCTGGAAATCAGCAGGAGATTATTGATGATTTTTTTGAGCATATCCAAAGTCTTTAATGAACCCGCAATTTTATCAACCGCATGATCATCTAAAGATTCGTTCTGCAATAAATTCTCCAGTTTGTTTTTCAATAGCGCGATAGGCGTTAAAAGTTCGTGCGAGACATTCGAAATAAACTGTTTTTCTTTTTTAAAAAGTTCTGCAATACGATCCATCATTTGATTTAAAACCAAATCCAGTTCTCTAAAATCCCTTGACTTTGCTTTTATAGGCGTATGATCAAAAACCTCAGGCTCGTTGACGCGCCTTATTTTAGTATCGATAATTTTGTAGAACGGCTTCAACAGATATTCTATATAAAAAGTATCAGCCAGAAAAGTGACCAAAAGAATTACTACCAAAACAATTATGATAAATAGTTTAATGATAAAAGTAAGGTCTTTTACTTCACTTAAACTGCTTCCTATTTCGAGTTTATAATCCTGATTTTCATAATTAAAATGATGCTGCAAAATTCTGTACTCATTTTCCTCCCCTTCAATAATCCGATATTCATTACTAAATGTTGTCTGCTTCTGATTGGGTTTAAAAGAACTTTTTGACAGCACTAAAAATTCACTGTGAAGCGTTGAAAACTGCGAATAGGTTTCGGTTGAATCATCTTCATTTTCAATAAAATCATTAATCTCCTGCTGATTCAGATGATCTATGAATTTCTTTTTCTTTTCAATTAACCCATTATTTATATGTCTGTAAACTACATTTTCGACCAATATGGGAAGCATCAGCCATAAAATCAAAATCACCAGCAATCTTGTCAGTGCATTAAAAATGGCTAATTGGTGCTTTATTTTCACAAGTACACTATTTATTCGTTAATACGATAACCAACATTACGAACGGTTTCGAACCAATCGATAGAAGTATGTTTGTCCAGTTTTTTTCGAAGGTTACGAACATGGACATCAATAAAATTAGAATCAGAATTCACTTCCAGGATATCTCCCCAAATGTGCTCTGTAAGCTGTAATCTTGTTATTACCCTGTTTTTATTAAGAACCAGATACTGAAAAATATCAAATTCTTTTTTTGTTAAGCTTATCGGCGTTTCAGCAAAGCTGACTTTATAATCCTGAAGCTGGAGCAAAAAGCCGTGAATACTTAAATTGTTTAAAGTAAAACCATGAATACGGCGAATAACCGCAAATAATCTGGCTGCAAGTTCTGTCAGAGCAAAAGGTTTTGTTAAATAATCATCGGCCCCAAGATGAAGCCCGTTGATTCGGTCATCCAATTCTCCTCTTGCTGTAAGCACAATGACTGCCATTTTTGACTTGGTTTTTCGAACTGTTTTCAAAACCTCAAAACCATCACCATCCGGTAATCCCAAATCGAGCAGCATAACATCATAATCATTACTGCCAAATTCCTCGAGAGCATCGGAGCAATTGTGCGTAATTTTACAAATATATCCTGCATTACACAGAAAATCATATACTTCGACAGCAAGTTCCTTATTGTCTTCAACAATTAAAACATTCATAAAAACAGCGTTTTAAGCACTGCTAAAATTAATCAATTATAAAAAATCCTGCTGTGCGTTATCAAAAAATTAACGAAACAAAAAAGCTGACAAATTTCTTCATCAGCCTTCTTCAATCGCATTCTCATAATCATTATTCCTGTTTTGTCTTCATTACCATGATTCCGAAAACAAAACGAGAACAATCACTATTTTTTCACTTTTGCAGTTTCTGTTTTCGCAGTTTCTGTTTTTGAAGCTTCACTTTTTTCTGATTTTGCTTTCTTATCAGATTTGTGTTTAGGATGTTTTGTTGCTTTTACTTCTTTTGCAGGAACTTCTTTTCCGTCTTTTGCAGGAAATGCATGAACCATCGCACTTGTTCCTAAAACTGCTACTAATAACATTACTAAATTTCTCATGATTTCTAAAGTTTAGAATTAATACCTTTTATTTTACAGATCAAAATTACCTTCGTAAAATGAAGAAAAAATGAAGAAACATCGTAACGGATAATTTTTAACGAGACATTAACGTTATGTCGCAATATCAAGAAGATGTACTTCGGTGCATGTCTACACACATATATGGTCAAACAAAATTAATTTTCAGAAACCAAATCGTTTTTTAAAACCCAATTGTTTATTTTTACAGACTAATATTTTTAATATGTCAACTCAAAAACGCCTTTTTCTTCTAGATGCTTATGCACTAATTTTTCGTGGTTATTATGCTTTTATAAAAAACCCGAGAATCAATTCAAAAGGAATGGATACATCTGCAATTATGGGTTTTATGAACTCATTACTGGATGTTATTAAAAGAGAAAAACCCGATCATTTAGCCGTTGCTTTCGATAAAGAAGGAAGCCAGGTAAGAACAGAAATGTTCGCAGAATATAAAGCCAATCGTGATGCAACACCCGAAGCAATTAAAATTGCTATTCCATACATTCAGGAATTATTAAAAGCTATGCATATTCCAATTATTGAAATGGCGGGCTGTGAGGCCGATGACTTAATTGGAACTATCGCCAAACAGGCAGAAAAACAAAACTATCAGGTTTTTATGGTAACGCCTGATAAGGATTTTGCGCAGTTGGTTTCTGAAAATATTTTCATGTACAAACCGGCCCGTATGGGTAACGGAATCGAAATCTGGGGTGTTCCTGAGGTTTTGGCAAAATTTGAAATTGAAAGACCGGAACAGGTTATCGATTTTCTTGGAATGATGGGGGATGCCGTAGATAATATCCCGGGATTACCGGGTGTGGGTGAAGTAACAGCCAAAAAATTCCTGAAGGAATTTGGCACCATGGAAAATCTTTTAGAAAATACTCATTTGCTAAAAGGTAAAATGAAAGAAAACATCGAAGCGAATAAAGAAAAAGGTATTCTGTCTAAAAAACTGGCTGCAATTATTACAGACTGCGATGTTGTTTTTAATGAAGTTGACTACGAACTTTCGCGTCCGGATATTGAAAAAACAGATGCTATTTTTCAGGAACTGGAGTTTAGAAGAATGGCAGAACAATTTGACAATTTGTTTAAAACAGACGGCACTCAAACTGCAGCTTCTGAAACTAAACCGGCTAAAAAAGCTGCTAAAAACGAAGATCAGTTTGATCTTTTTGGAAGCACTTCCGATGAAGATTCAGAAACACCAAGAACTTCTTTCTACAATACTTTAGAAGACACTGAACATTCTTATCAAACTGTTCAGGGTGATTTGGGAATTAAACTGCTTTTACAAAATTTACAAAAACAGACATCTGTTTGTTTTGATACTGAAACTACAGGAATCGATGCCCTGCATGCAGAACTGGTAGGTATGTCATTTTCTTATGAAAAAGGAAAAGCATTCTATGTTCCGTTTCCGGAAAGCCAGGAAGAAGCAAAAACTCTAATTGAAAAATTTGTTCCGTTTTTTGAAAATGAAAACATCGAGAAAATCGGGCAAAACTTAAAATACGACTTAAAAATCCTTTCTAATTATGGGGTAACGGTAAAAGGAAAACTTTTCGATACCATGATTGCGCATTATCTTATTAATCCGGATATGCGTCATAATATGGATATCCTGGCCGAAACGTATTTAAAATACTCCCCAAAATCTATTGAAACCTTAATTGGTAAAAAAGGAAAAAATCAGCTTTCAATGCGTGATGTTCCTTTGGAAGATATTAAAGAATACGCAGCTGAGGATGCAGATATTACGTTACAATTAAAAGAAATATTCACAACCGAATTAGATAAAACGGAAACAAAGAAGTTATTTGATGATATCGAGATCCCATTAGTAAGCGTTTTAGCTGACATGGAAACAGAAGGTATCCGTCTGGATGTTGAGTTTTTAAAAGAAATGTCAACAGAAATGGATGTCGAAATCAAATCTCTTGAGCAAAAAATATATGAAACAGCCGGAGAAAAATTCAATCTGGCTTCTCCAAAGCAATTAGGAGATATCTTATTCGACAAATTAAAAATTGGCGGGGCAAAACAAAAGAAAACCAAAACCGGTCAATACGCAACCGGCGAGGAAGTTTTGACATATTTAGCAAACGACAATCCAATAGTAAAAGATATTCTGGACTGGCGCCAAATGGTAAAACTTCAAAGTACTTACATTTTGGCTTTACCGGAACAGGTTGATAAAAAAACATTGCGTGTTCATACCGATTATATGCAGACAGTTGCCGCAACGGGTCGTTTAAGTTCTAATAATCCGAACTTACAAAACATCCCGATTCGTACCGAAAGAGGTCGTCAGATTCGTAAAGCCTTCGTAGCACGCGATGAAAACCATACTTTAATCTCTGCCGATTACTCGCAGATTGAATTACGAATTATTGCAGCTCTAAGCGGTGAAGAAAACATGATTAAAGCTTTCCAAAACGGAGAAGATATTCACAGAGCAACCGCAGCAAAGGTTTTCGATGTTGCTTTAGAAGAAGTTTCACGCGAACAGAGAAGCAATGCCAAAACCGTAAACTTCGGAATTATCTATGGTGTTTCTGCTTTTGGATTGAGTAACCAGACTTCACTTTCAAGAAGCGAAAGCGCCGCTTTGATCGATGCGTATTACAAAACATATCCTCGCCTTAAATCTTATATTTCAGAACAAGTTGAATTTGCTCGCGAAAAAGGATATGTGCAAACCATTTTAGGCCGCCGCCGTTATTTAAAAGATATCAATTCTGCCAATGCCGTAGTAAGAGGCGCTGCAGAACGAAATGCTGTAAATGCACCTATTCAGGGAAGCGCTGCAGACGTAATTAAAATTGCGATGATTAACATTCATAAAAAACTTCGCGACGAAAACTGGAAATCAAGAATGCTGCTGCAGGTGCATGATGAGCTTGTGTTCGATGTTCACAACGATGAACTCGAAAAAATCCAGCCTATGATTAAACATGAAATGGAAAATGCTTTTAAAATGTCCGTTCCTTTAGAAGTTGAACTTGGTTTAGGAAAAGACTGGCTTGAAGCGCATTAATAATAATTTTACTCAAAAAACGTATTTCTTCGGGAATACGTTTTTTTTACTTCCTGCATAAAAACTAAAATGAGACAAAAATTAACAAAGTACAGCCTTGCAGCAATAACCATCTTATTCTTAGTTTACAAAGTGAATCTTGAGTTCGCTTTAGGCATTGATACTTTTTTTGTAAACAGTCTGCCTTCTAAAAAATTACCCGCCGAATTTCTCAATTATAAAAATTTATCCCAAGTTAAAAACTTTAGCAATCATGATGTAATACTGTTTAATAAAAACAGTTGGGATTACCCCAGCAGCAGCTGTCTGGTACTTGAAGTTTCTAAAGAACAAATTATAGTTAAAATTATCGACAAAAAAGAACCGTATGATCATGGAGGCGGAAACACGGGGCAAAATTTTTTCAACACAGTTTTTAAAATGGATACTTCCGGGAACATTCTGGACACTCTTAATTTTAAAACTTCTACGTCAAATGAATCCGATTTTGGCGACACCTTTTTACTAAACAAACAAATCGTAAACAAAGACCTGTTATTTTATCAAACCTGGCCAACTGACGGAAATAAAGCAAAAAAGAATTTTATACCTGTAAATAAAGATTTAACATGGAATCAGGAAAAATTATTAAAATATTACCGTGAGACTATATTGCCTAATTGTGTTTACTTGGATAACTTTTATGCATGGAGAGATTCTTCAATACCAGCTGATAAAAAATCATCTGTATTATATTTTGCTTACAATGACTGGTATGTAATGTATGGTATACCTAATGAAATTTTTAAAGATGTCCTAAATCAAAAGAAAAAAATCATTAATGAAAATCTACTTAATAAGATTCCCTCCGAAAGAATCGTATTTAAGCACTTTCAAAAATTAGATTATAATTCAAATGTTATGGGAAGAACTCAGAGCAATGATACTTACACCTACTATTATTGGAACGCTGTTGCTTATATCAATATTCTTTTTAAAAAAGACACGTTAAAATTTAAAAAAGAAGATGTTTTTATAAGTGATTATGACACTAACAAAAAATCAATATATAGCACCGTAAAAGACACACCAAAAGAATTAGAAAAAAGTTTAAGATTAGGATATGCATTTTATACTAATCCTTTCCTAAAATTTACATTGATACATGACAAAGAAAAGGGGCGTTTGTACCTTATTAAGAAAATAGAATAATGCCTTAAAAACAAAAAACCATCAGTTTCTGCTGATGGTTTTTTTATATTTCTATTTTTTTCGAGTCGATTCTCTTTCTTTCAATTTTGTTTTGATAACAATCGTCTCATAATCAGAAACTGTTCCTTCCGGCTCTTCCAATCTCTCGATTAATCTTTTTGCCGCAACTTCTCCAATTTCAACACCATGCTGGCTTACCGTTGTTAAACTTGGTGATAATCGTCTTGATGCCAGAATACCATCTGCAAAACCAATTATCGAAATATCTTCCGGTACTCTGAATCCTTTTTTAAGACTTACCCTTAATGCCGCAACTGAATCATTTTCGTCCAGGGCAAAAATTCCGTCAATTTTATGATCAAAAAGAGAATCAATTTTAGCTTTCATATCCTCTTCTGAATCTGTACGAAGAATGATTTTTTCGTTTATTGGAATATTATTGTCTTTTAAAGCTTTTAAATAACCTTCTGTCCTAAGTTTCCCAACACTTATATTGTCTACAGAAGAAATCAGGGCAATATTTTTACAGCCTAAATCGATCAAATGCTGTGTTGAGTTTAAAGCCGAATCAAAATCATCTACTACCACTTTATCACAGTCAACTCCATCAGCGATACGATCGAACATTACAATCGGCGTTCCGTCATTGATAATTTCAGAAAAATGACTGTACTCCTCCAGTTTTTGTGCTTCCTGAGAAACAGAAAGAATAAAACCATCAATTGTTCCGTTACTTAACATCTCAAGGGTATGAACTTCTTTTTCTAAAGATTCATTAGAAATACAGGTAATTACATTATAACCTTTTTTATCAGCTACCTTCTCGATACCGCTAAAAACCTTAGCAAAAAAGGAATTTAATATATTAGGTATAATTACACCGATCGTTTTAGTCTTACGATTCTTCAAATTCAGACCAATAACATTCGGCTTATAATTTTTGAGTTTGGCATACTCTTTAATCTTCACCTTTGTTTGCTCACTAATTTCCGGACTGTCATTCAATGCTTTAGATACAGTCGAAACCGAAACACCAAGTTCCTTCGCAATTTGTTTTAGAGTTGCTTTAGCTTTCATCCAATTGAATTTTATGTAATTAATACAAATATAGTAGAATTACCTAAAATAAAACAAAAAGACCTACTAGTATTTAAAAATATCACGTCTTTTCGAAAAAATGCAAAAATATACCCCTGTTTTTAAAACCGCTCTTACTAAAATTTCGTTAATAACTGAATACATGTTATTTAACCTAAAAAACTTGATTATGAAAAACGAAGTTAAGATTCATGAAGCTGACCCTTCACTGAATAGCAGAAGGAGCTTTCTAAAGCTCAGTGGGCTGACGCTGGTTACCGCAGGTTTGGTTATGGCTGGCTGCAGCGATAATGATAATGATAATGATGATAATAATATGGAGGACAACTCCTTACCCGGAATAAAGAATGGTGTTTTTGATTTAGGTTCCGGTGACTTTGGCGTACTAACCTATGCTTATGCCTTAGAGCAGCTGGAAGCCGACTTTTATACTAAAGTTGTGAATGCCTCAAACTTTAATACCGTATTTAATGATATCGAACGTCAAGTTCTGACGGATTTATACCATCACGAAGTAGTACACAGAGATTTTTTTAAAGCAGCGCTTAGTGCCTCGCTTCCGGATCCGGGCACACAACTGCTTCCGTCTTTAGCCTTTAATTACGGCTCATTAAACTTTAACAGCCGCACAGAAGTTCTCGCTACTGCAAAAGCACTCGAAGATACCGGAGTCGCCGCTTACAACGGAGCAGGAAGATTAATTAAAACTCCCGATTACTTATTACTGGCAGGAAAAATTGTTTCTGTCGAAGCCCGTCACGCTTCTGCGATACGCAGTTTGATAAATCCTAATTCTAAAGATTTTGCCGGAGACGATATTGTCAGCACTTCAACCGGATTAGATGCTGCGAAAGATCCTTCTAAAATCCTGCCTGTTGCTGCTGGATTTATTACCACAAAATTCACGGCAAAATACCTTCCTTAATAGTAACTGATAAAACCTGGAAATTATGAATATTTTAAAATTTATAGAAACTTTTACCGACGACAGCTTAATGTCGGCACACGGATCAAGAAGAGACAGTTTCACGCAGTTTGGAAACATAGGAAGAAATTTAGCACTGGCTTCAATTCCTTTTGGATTATCTGCCCTGACCGGTAAAGCATTTGCAAAAGACATTACAGCAACACCTGCAACTCCAATTGGCGCTTTGCAGTTTGCACTAACTCTAGAATATCTCGAAAATGAATTTTATGCCATGGCATTGGACTCAGGTGTTATTCCTGCATCTGAAAATGGCGGACGGGATTTAAAAGTTTTTCAGCAGATCGCAGCACACGAAGCAGATCATGTTTCATTTTTAATAGCTGGATTGGGCGGCACAATGAGTGCTAATTTTGTCCCGAAACCTACTTTTGACTTTACTGTAGGCGGTGCATTTGATCCTTTTAATGACTACCCAACCTTTTTAGCCCTGGCACAGGCTTTTGAAGACACAGGAGTAAGAGCTTATAAAGGTCAAGCGGCAAATTTAATTTCGGCACCGGATTTATTAACCGCTGCTTTGCAGATTCATTCCGTTGAAGCCCGCCACGCCTCTGAGGTACGAAGACTGCGCGGTCTGAAAGGCTGGATTTCTAACGCAGAAAGAGGCGCAGGAATGCCGGCAGCCACACAGGCTGTTTATGACGGCGAAGGCGTAACCATGCAGGCAGGATATAACACAGCCAGTTTATTTGGCGCTGCAGCCGGATCTGAGGCATACGACGAACCGCTTACAACACAGCAAGTAGTCGATATTGCCAATATATTTATTGTTTAATATAAAAATAATTTCAAATTACCGGACCATCTTTGCGTTATTGTAAAGATGGTTTTTTTATGATTTTAAAAATAAAAACTGAGAGCCTGATTTTCAGTATTTAAAATATTCTTTTCAGGTATTTGGTTTTAAAATAATTAATTGTACTTTTGCATCCCCTTTATTGGGGATGGAATGTTTAATTAAAATAATATTATGGACGCATTAAGCTACAAAACAGTTTCGGCAAACAAAGGCACTGTAACTAAAGAGTGGATTGTTGTTGACGCTGAAGGTCATAACTTAGGACGTCTTGCTTCAAAGGTTGCTATGATCTTAAGAGGTAAGTACAAACCAAGTTACACACCGCACGTTGACTGTGGAGATAACGTAATTGTTATCAACTCAGAAAAAATTAACCTTACAGGTACAAAATTGAATGACAAAATTTACATGCGTCATACAGGTTACCCAGGAGGACAAAGAACTTTAACTGCTAAAGTATTGCAATCTAAAAACCCTGCATTATTAGTAGAAAAAGCTGTAAAAGGTATGTTACCTAAAAACAAATTAGGAGCTGAACTTTTTAGAAATCTAAATGTTGTTGTAGGATCTGAGCACACTCACGGAGCTCAAAAACCTAGAACTGTTAACCTAAATGATCTTAAGTAATGGGAGTTATTCACAAAATCGGTAGAAGAAAAACCGCTGTTGCACGTGTTTACGTTTCTGAAGGAACTGGAAACATCACTGTAAACAAAAAAGAATTCGCAACTTACTTTCCAACTGCAACTTTACAGTACAAAGTTTTACAGCCATTGTCTATGACAGAAAACGTAAACAACTTTGACGTAAAAGTAAACGTTTACGGAGGTGGTACAACTGGTCAGGCAGAAGCTGTAAGAATGGCATTAGCACGCGTAATGTGTGAAGTTAACGCTGAAAACAGAGGAATCCTTAAACCAGAAGGTTTATTAACAAGAGACCCTAGAATGGTTGAACGTAAGAAATTCGGTCAGAAGAAAGCTCGTAAGAGATTCCAGTTCTCTAAACGTTAATATTACCTGCCTTGTTCAGATGGGACAAGACATTATCAATTATTTATTGAAATTAAAAAACACAGTTATTGTTGCTCTCCTATCGAGGTAGGATATAGTTTAGCATCTAAATGGGTTGAGACCGAAAGGAGAAAGTCTGAAAGTCATAAAGCTTAAAGCCAAAAGCATATTGCCTGAAGCTAAAAGTTCAAAACACATTGCTAATCAACAGAACGTAAACTAGTACAAAAATGGCAAACAAAATAGAAGTAAAAGAATTACTAGAAGCAGGTGTTCACTTCGGACACATGACTAGAAAATGGGATCCAAATATGGCTCCTTACATTTATATGGAACGTAATGGTATTCACATTATCAATCTATATAAAACTGCAGCTAAAATCGAAGAAGCTAACGAAGCTTTGAAAAAAATCGCTGCATCAGGTAGAAAAATTTTATTCGTAGCTACCAAAAAACAAGCAAAAGACATCGTTGCTGATAAAGCAAAAGCTGCAAACATGCCTTACATCACTGAAAGATGGCCAGGTGGAATGTTGACTAACTTCGTAACTATCAGAAAGGCAGTTAAAAAAATGTCTTCTATCGATAAAATGAAGAAAGATGGTACTTTCAACACTTTATCTAAAAAAGAGCGTTTACAAGTTGATCGTCTACGTGCTAAATTAGAGAAAAACTTAGGTTCAATTGCTGATATGTCTAGACTGCCTGCAGCATTGTTCGTAGTAGATATCAAAGCTGAACACATCGCAATAAAAGAAGCTCAAAAATTAAACATTCCAGTTTTCGCAATGGTTGATACGAATTCTGACCCAAGAGAGGTTGATTACGTGATTCCTGCAAATGATGACGCTTCTAAATCAATTGACAAAATTTTATCTTTAGTGACTACTGCAGTAATCGAAGGTCTTTCTGACAGAGGTGCTGAAAAAGAAGTTGAAGCTGCTGAAGAAGCTCCTGCTGTTGAAGCTGAAGCTCCTGCAACTGAAACTGAAGAATAAATCAAATTTTAAATTCCAAATTTTAAATTCCAAAGTCCAAAACAAAATTAAAAACGTTATGTTGATAATTTAATAAAATTGGATTTTGGGATTTAAAAGATGGAATTTTTTACTTTTAACATTAAAAAATCAAAATATTATGTCAACAATTACTGCTGCAGACGTAAATAAATTAAGACAATCTACAGGTGCCGGAATGATGGACTGTAAAAAAGCTTTAGTTGAAGCTGAAGGAGATTTCGATAAAGCAATCCAAATCCTTAGAGAAAAAGGACAAAAAGTTGCTGCTAACCGTTCTGACCGTGAGTCTTCTGAAGGAGCTGCTGTTTCTTTTATCAATGCTGACAACACTAAAGGAGCTATCCTTACTTTAAACTGCGAAACTGACTTCGTAGGTAAAAATGAGGCTTTCGTAACTTTAGCTAAAGATTTAGTTGAAAGAGCTATCAATTTCTCTTCTAAAGAAGATTTCTTAGCTTCTGACTTCAACGGAATTACAGTTGCTGAAAAATTAATCGAGCAAACTGGAGTTATCGGTGAGAAAATCGAAATCGGTGGTTTCGAAATTTTAGAAGGTGCTTTCGTTGGATCTTACGTTCACGTAAACAAAATTGCTGCTTTAACTGCAATTTCTGCTCCAATCGCTAACGCTGAGACTTTAACAAAAGACATCTCTATGCAAGTTGCTTCTATGGGAGCTGATACATTATCTTACAAAGATTTTGATCCTGCTTTCGTTGAATCTGAACTTGCTGCTCGTATTGCTGTAATTGAAAAAGATAATGAAGAAGCTGCACGTTTAGGAAAAACTTTAAAAAATGTTCCTAAATACATCTCTTTCTCTCAATTAACTCCTGAAGTTATCAAACAAGCAGAAGAAGATGCTAAAGCTGAATTAAAAGCTGAAGGAAAACCAGAGCAAATCTGGGATAAAATTCTTCCAGGAAAAGTTCAACGTTTCATTTCTGACAACACTACTTTAGATCAGGAAAAAGCTTTACTTGATCAAAACTTCATCAAAGATGACAGTAAAAAAGTTGGTGATTACGTAAAAGGATTCAACGTTGAAATTACAGGTTTCAAAAGAGTTACTTTAGGTTAATATATTATTTTCAATATTAAAAAGCCCGAATATTTAGTTATTCGGGCTTTTTTTATTTCATTTTAGCTTTCAACAGGAAAGTTTCTTGCTCGCATCAATGCATCAGATTTTGGAGCATGACCCCTAAAATTCTCATACATTTCTTCGTTATCAATCGTATTTCCTACACTTAAAACTGTTTTATAAAGACGCTCAGAAACATTCTTGTCAAATGGCCCGCCGGCTTCCAGAAAAGCCTCATAAGCATCGGCATTAATCACATCTGCCCACAAATAACTGTAATATCCTGCCGCATATCCATCACTCGAAAATATATGTGCAAACTGCGGTATTCTATGGCGCATTACAATTTCTGATGGCATATTGATTTCGCTTAAGACTTTCTTTTCAAATTTATCAGGATCAATTGTTTCGGTTGTCAGATGCAGTTTCATATCAACAAACGAACTTGAAATCGTTTCTACTGTTGCAAAACCTTCATTAAAATTGGCTGCTTTTCCAATTCTTTCTACCAACGATTGAGACAAAGGTTCGTTTGTTTTATAATGAAGCGCAAATTTATTCAAAACCTCAGGAGCTGCCAGCCAATGTTCTAATAACTGAGAAGGAAACTCCACATAATCTCTCGCAACCGAAGTTCCCGAAAGGCTAGGATACGTTACATTAGAACATAACCCGTGCAGGGCATGTCCAAACTCATGAAATAATGTTGCAGCATCATCCCACGAAATTAAAACTGCTTCGTCACCGCTTCCTTTTATAAAATTGCAGTTATTTGACACAATTGGAAGAACTTTTCCGTTTATTTTCTGCTGATCGCGATGTGAATTCATCCACGCTCCGGAACGCTTGCCAACGCGCGCGTATGGGTCAAAATACCACAAACCAATTGCTTCTCCTGTATTTTTATTGTTTACTTCCCAAACACGAACATCAGGATGATAAACCGGAATGTCAAATAATTGCTTAAAGCCTAAATCAAACAATTCCCCCGCTGTCCAGAACATTCCTTCGCGTAAATTTTCTAACTGCAGATACTGCTTGATTTCATTTTGATCTAAATCGTATTTTGCTTTACGCACTTTTTCGGCATAAAAACGGTAATCCCAAGGCTGAATCTTAAAATTTCCTCCTTCATTATCCACCATTTCCTGCATCGCCGAAACATCATTTTTAACTTTATCAACAGCAGGTTTCCATACAGAATGCATTAAATCTAAAGTTTTCTGCGGCTCTTTTGCCATTTTATCAGACAAGCTCCATTCTGCAAAATTAGCAAACCCTAATATCTTTGCTTTTTCTGCTCTTAATCGTAAAATTGAAACCAATGTTTCATTTGTATCATTTTCGTTCTTGTTATCGCCTCGTTTCACGAAAACATCAAAAGCTTTTTCTCTTAAACTTCTTTGATTTGAAAAAGTCAGAAACGGTTCAATTGAAGACCTTGTATTTCCAATACATCCCAGAACACTCAAATTTCTTTCTCTGGCCTCGGCAATAGCGGCATTTTTAAATTCTTCCGGAAGACCTTCAAAATCAGTTTCCGTTTTCAATTCCAGATACTGATCATTTTCTTCTGCTAACAGCTTCTGGCTGAAAAGCGTAAAAAATCCTGCCAGTTCCTGATTAATTCGGGCAACTTTTTCTTTATCTTCTACACTCAGCTCCGCTCCTTCTTTTACAAAATGAGAATAATAAACCCAAAGCAGACGCTGCTGTTCGTTAGTCAGTTTTTTACTTTCACCTGATTTGTACAACGCTTCGATTCGAGAAAACAGCTTCCCGTTTTGGTATAATTTATCACTAATTTCAGCCAGTTTTGGAGACATTTCTGTATCAACAACATTAAATTCCGGATTGCTTAAATTAGATCTGTATATTCCGTAAACGGCATTAATGCGGTTTAGTTTTTCACCCGATAGTTCCAGCGCAGTAATAGTATTTTCAAATGTGGGTTCTGCGGCGTTATTGGCAATTGCTTCTATTTCATTTAGTTTTTCCTGAATGGCAGATTCGATTGCAGGTTTAAAATCTGAAATTTTATATTTTGTAAAATCCGGCACGCCTCCATAAGGTCCTGACCATCGCTGAAGCAGCGGATTATCGAAATTCGTTTGTTTTTCCATATTACATATCAATTAAATTCTGCACGTCTTTTTCTTTTTAAAACAACGACAGATTACCCAAAATTAACCAATACTTCGCAAACTTCAAATCAGGTCATAAAGATTAATCTATTTCTAAGATTTGAATAAATAGCTTAAATTTGAAACATCATTTAGCACATCATATGTTTAAAACCCGAAAAGAAATCGTCTTTGTAATTTTATCCGGAATATTTATAACCAATGCCGTTGTGGCAGAACTTATTGGAGGAAAACTAATTCAGATTGGTCCTTTTGTAATGAGTATCGGAATCCTGCCCTGGCCAATTGTTTTTTTAACTACGGATTTAATCAATGAATATTTTGGCGAAAAAGGCGTAAAAAAACTTTCTTTTATAACAGCTTGTTTAATTGCTTATGCTTTTATTATACTTTTTATGGCCATTACGATTCCGGCAGCAAAAGGAATAAGCCCTGTTGACGACAATCAGTTTGAAGCCGTTTTTGGCCAAAGCATGTGGATTATAGTAGGAAGTTTAATTGCTTTTATGGCATCACAGCTTATTGATGTCTGGATATTCTGGTTCTTCAAAAACAGAACAGGTGAAAAGAAAATATGGCTCAGAGCAACCGGTTCAACCGTAATTTCGCAGTTGTTTGATTCGTTTATTGTGCTCGGAATTGCTTTTTGGCTTCCGGGAAAAATTGACTTTGACACTTTTATATCTTCGGGATTAGTTGGCTACACATTCAAACTGGCAATTGCAATTTTATTGACTCCTGCCATTTATTTAGGACATTATTTAATTAAAAAATATCTGGAAAAAGACAATCTTCAAAACAACAAAGAACATTTACAAAAATGAGAAACTATAAAATATACTTTTTAGTAATCATTGTATGTTTTGTAAGCTGTTCTAAAGATTCAAAAAAGCAAATATTAGAAGTCACAAATGAGATTTCAAACAAAATAGAAAGTATTTCCGAAAGCACTGTTGAGACTGTAAAAGAGTATAAAAATTCGATTGTAGATAAAATTGCAACAACCGAGGTTCCTGTCGAAAATACAGTTGTTTTAAAAGACAGTATTATTGAAAAGAAAATCGAAAACGAAAAATTTTTAGGGATCACCTATTTCAAAAATTTTATTGCAGAATGCAAAACCGGAGAGACTTTAACTCAAAAAGAACTGATTGAAAACCATAATATTCCTGCGGATGGAATAAAACTAATAAAGAGCATTACCAAAACAGCCGAAGATGAAATTGAAATAAAATGGAAATCAACGTGGTTTATTGAAAAAATTTCGGATGCGAAATTTACCGATGCAAAAATAAAATTCAAGTTTGAAGCCAATAAAATGTATACTTCCGGAAATGCAATAGGAATTAAGTACAAAAAGAAAATCTATACTGATCTAATCATAATTGGAACAAAAGCGTATATACCGAGCGTAAAAGGTTATCACTGGAAAATTGGAAAATGATGGAAGACAAAATTAGATGCAGCTGGTGTACAGCAAGTGATTTATACAAAAAATACCATGATGAAGAATGGGGCGTTCCGGTTTATGACGACCCAACTTTATTCGAATTTTTAATTCTTGAAACTTTTCAAGCTGGATTGAGCTGGATCACGATTTTAAACAAAAGAGAAAATTTCAGAGCCGCTTTTGATTATTTCGATTATAAAAAAATGGCTGATTATTCTGAAGATAAAATCGAAGAATTAATGCAGAACACTGGAATTATTCGGAACAAATTAAAAATTAAAGCTGCCGTTTCAAACGCTCAGGCATTTATGAAGGTTCAGGAAGAATTTGGAACTTTCTCTGATTATATCTGGAAATATACTGATGGAAAACCTATCATAAATAATCTGAAAAATTCAAAAGATGCTCCGGCCACTACTCCGCTATCAGATGAAATCAGCAAAGATTTAAAAAAACGCGGCTTCAAATTTGTCGGTTCAACCGTTATCTACGCTCACATGCAGGCAACCGGAATGGTCAATGATCATACGGAAGACTGCTGGACGAGAATAAAGTAATTTTTTGTTTCAGGTTTCAGGTTTCAGGTTATATTGCGACTGAAATACGAATGAAAAATTCGCCCTGCCAACAACTTGAAACCTGAAACATGAAACTTTTTTAAACTTCCAAACAAAAATTTTCTATATTTGCTTCACACTTTAGGGGTGTCTACAACTTGTAGGCTGAGATTTTACCCTCTGAACCTGATCTAGTTCATACTAGCGTAGGGAAAAGTAAGATGACTTCTTAAACGCATTTCTATGCGTTATTGTAGCCATTCCTATTGTGTATCTATACACTAAACTCAAAAAGGAATGGAACTAAAAATCAATCAACAAACCAAAAAATTCAATGCTGAATCGCTAAGCGTTCAATCATTGCTCGATCTCGAAATTCCGCAAAAACAAAACGGAATCGCCGTTGCTGTCAACAATACCGTTGTTCCAAAAACCAAATGGAACGAATTCTTCGTACACGAAACCGATGATATTTTGATTATTTCTGCTACGCAGGGCGGTTAAATTTCAATATAAAAATTCCAATTCCCATACTGTGCGTAGACGGACTGCAGTGCGTCTCTACATCTCACATTTTACATCTCACATTTTACAAAATACAAGCTATGACAAACGAAGAACAAATATCCAGAACCCCGTTTCCGAATTCTAAAAAAGTATATATCGACGGAGAAATTCATCCAATAAAAGTAGCCATGCGCGAAATTGCTTTGAGCGACACCAAACTTTCAAATGGCGGCATTGAGAAAAACCCGCCCGTAACTGTTTACGATACTTCGGGCGCTTACACAGATCCGAATATTGAAATTGATATTAGAAAAGGTTTGCCACGCTTACGCGAAAGCTGGATTCTAGACCGAAATGATGTTGAAATTCTAGACGAAATAACTTCAGATTATGGCTTAAGCCGATTGAAAGATGAAAGTCTAAACCATCTTCGATTTGAATATTTACATCAGCCAAAACGTGCCAAAAAAGATGCAAACGTAACACAATTGTATTACGCTAAACAAGGAATCATCACTCCGGAAATGGAATATATAGCGATTCGTGAAAACCAGCGCATCGAACTTTTAAACGAACAGACCAGCGCCATGCAATGTCAGCATGACGGAAACAGCTTTGGTGCAAATACGCCAAAAAATAGAATCACTCCAGAGTTTGTTCGTTCTGAAGTAGCCTGCGGAAGAGCTATTATTCCAAATAACATCAATCACCCAGAAAGCGAACCCATGATTGTAGGGCGTAATTTCTTGGTAAAAATTAACGCCAATATCGGAAACAGCGCCGTGACTTCAAGTATCGAAGAAGAAGTTGAAAAAGCCGTTTGGGCCTGTCGCTGGGGAGCTGACACGATTATGGATTTATCAACCGGGAAAAACATTCACGAAACCAGAGAATGGATTATTCGAAATTCTCCCGTTCCAATTGGCACCGTTCCCATTTATCAGGCATTAGAAAAAGTAAAAGGAATTGCCGAAGATTTAACTTGGGAAATTTTCCGTGACACTTTGATTGAGCAGGCAGAACAAGGTGTTTCGTATTTCACTATTCACGCCGGAGTTTTACTTCGTTACATCCATTTAACCGCCAATCGTGTTACCGGAATCGTTTCCCGAGGCGGATCTATCATGGCAAAATGGTGTTTATTTCATCATAAAGAAAACTTCCTGTACACGCATTTTGAAGAAATCTGCGAGATTATGAAACAATATGATGTCGCTTTTTCTTTAGGAGATGGTTTACGTCCAGGCTCGATTGCCGATGCTAATGACGCCGCACAATTTGCCGAATTAGAAACTTTAGGCGAATTGACAAAAATCGCTTGGAAACACGATGTTCAGGTTTTTATTGAAGGCCCGGGACACGTTCCGATGCACATGATTAAAGAAAACATGGACAAACAATTAGAACACTGCCACGAAGCTCCGTTTTACACTTTAGGGCCTTTAACTACTGATATTGCGCCAGGTTACGATCATATTACTTCGGCAATTGGTGCCGCTATGATTGGCTGGTATGGCTGTGCAATGCTGTGTTATGTTACGCCAAAAGAACATTTAGGTTTACCGAATAAAAAAGACGTGAAAGACGGTGTAATCACGTATAAAATTTCTGCTCATGCTGCCGACTTGGCAAAAGGTCATCCGGGAGCGCAGTATCGCGATAATGCTTTGAGTAAAGCCCGTTTCGAATTCCGTTGGGAAGACCAGTTTAATTTGGCTTTAGATCCAGATACAGCGAGAGAATTTCACGATGAAACACTTCCTGCCGATGGCGCAAAAGTGGCACATTTCTGTTCGATGTGCGGGCCAAAATTCTGCTCTATGAAAATATCGCAGGAAATCAGGGATGTCGCTGCTGCAGAAAAAGGGATGCAGGAGAAATCAGAGGAATTTATTGAGCAGGGGAAAGAGATTTATATATAGTGAGATGAGATTTGTAAAATGTGAAATGCAATAATTTTCACATTTTACATCTCACAAAAAGCATTTTACAATTATGATTTTGATTACGAATCCTTTTTTTGTTGAAGGCGAAATAGACATTCTTCACTCTTTGTTAGAGGAAGGATTGTCTTTGCTTCATGTTCGGAAACCTGATTTTTCTGAGTTGGAAATGGCACAGTTTATCCATCAAATAAAATTGGAATTTAGATCCTATTTGGTTTTGCATACTCATCATCAATTAGGGGAAGATTTTGGTATTGAAAGATTTCATTTCTCTGAAAAAGAAAGAAAAATGCCGAATGACTTTCCTGCAAGGTTTTCAAAACCTTGTAGGTCTAAATCAACGTCAACACATTCAATAAGCGATTTCAATTCTTTATCAACTGAATTTAATTATGCTTTTCTGAGTCCCGTATTTAAAAGTATTTCTAAAGAAAATTATTATCCCGAAAAAGATCTTTTCAAAGAAATAAAATCAAGAAAAAATCATAAAACAAAAATGGTCGCTTTGGGCGGAATTGATTCTGAAAATGTCCAAAAAGTTCTCGAAAAAGGTTTCGACGATGTCGCGCTTTTAGGTAGTATTTGGAAGAATGAAAATCCATTAAAACAATTTAAATTATGTCAACAGATCGTCCTTTCGTACTCTCAATCGCAGGTTTAGATCCGTCGGGTGGTGCCGGAATTTTAGCTGACATCAAAACATTTGAACAGCATAAAGTAACCGGTTTTGCTATTTCGACAGCCAATACCATTCAGACTGAAAATCAATTTTATGAAATTCAGTGGACAGATTTGAGTTTTGTGATTCGTTCCATCGAAACGTTGTTTTTGAATTATAAAATCAAAGTAGTAAAAATTGGAATTTTACCTTCTTTATATGATTTAAACCGAATAGTTTCGACTATAAAACTGCTTTCTCCAACAACAAAAATTGTTTGGGATCCCGTTTTGAAATCGTCCACCAAATTTGAATTTATGAATATTGAAGATTGTTTAGATTTAGATAAAATACTCTCAAAAATCGATTTAATAACGCCAAATTATCCTGAAGCCGAAATTCTATTTCCTGATTTCATTTCGAAAGAAAATAAATTTCCAACGAACATTTTGTTGAAAGGCGGACACAATGAAAAATCCTTAGGGACAGATCGTTTATTTCTAAAAGATGAAGTTTTAGAATTGCTTCCTTCAGGAAAAAACTGCTTTGAAAAACACGGATCAGGTTGTGTACTTTCTTCTGCAATTGCTTCCAATTTAGCTTTAAATCAAACGCTAAAAGAAGCCTGTAAAAATGCTAAAATCTATATCGAAAATTACCTGAGTTCAACACCAACTTTAATCGGATATCATTATGTATAGCAAACTTCAATATATCTCGCAGGGCGAAACCATCGAAAAACAATTGTACAATATTCATCAGGCGCTTGATGCGGGATGCAATTGGGTACAAATGCGTTTTAAAAACCAAACACAAAAAGACGCTTTCACTTTAGCAAAAGCGGTAAAACCATTATGCGAAAAATACACCGCCAATTTTATTGTAAACGACAATTTACATCTTACCAAAGAAATTGACGCAGACGGTATTCATCTAGGCTTAACTGATACCAAAATCGACGAAGCAAGAGCTTATTTAGGCGCTTCAAAAGTGATTGGAGGAACTGCCAATACTTTTGAAGATATTGAAAATCATGTCAAAAACGGTTGTGATTATATTGGATTAGGTCCTTTCCGCTTTACTGCGACAAAAGAAAAACTAAGTCCAATTTTAGGTTTAGCGGGCTATTTTGATATTCTTCAAAAATTAAAAAAAAATAAAATCAATATTCCGGTTTATGCTATTGGAGGCATCACATTGCAAGATGTGAGTCCGTTAATGGAGACTGGAATTCATGGAATTGCCGTTTCTGGAATCATTACCGAAAGTGATGAAAAAGAAAAATTAATTCAACAACTAAACGAAAAATTATATGCAGACATCATTGTTTAATATAGGAGTCAAAACCTTTAAATCCCGCTTATTTCTTGGAACGGGAAAATTTGGTTCGAATGAAGACATGGAGAACGCCATTTTAGCCTCAGAAAGTGAATTGGTAACCGTTGCCTTAAAACGCATTGATTTAGAAACCGATACTGATGCTATTTTATCGCATTTAAAACATCCGAATATCAATTTATTACCAAATACGTCTGGAGCGCGAAATGCCAAAGAAGCTGTTTTTGCTGCGCAATTGGCTCGTGAAGCATTAGAAACCAATTGGGTAAAATTAGAAATTCACCCCGATCCAAAATATTTAATGCCCGATCCGATTGAAACTTTAAAAGCAACCGAAGAATTGGCAAAATTGGGTTTCATCGTACTTCCCTACATTCACGCCGATCCTGTTTTATGCAAACATTTAGAAAGTGCCGGAACTGCTGCTGTAATGCCACTAGGCTCGCCAATTGGAAGTAACAAAGGTTTAAAAACGATTGATTTCTTAGAAATAATCATCGAACAAAGTACGGTTCCAGTTATTGTCGATGCCGGAATTGGAGCGCCTTCTGATGCTGCAAAAGCAATGGAAATTGGTGCCGATGCTGTTCTGGTAAATACTGCCATCGCCGTTGCCGGAAATCCAAGTTTAATGGCTGAGGCTTTTAAGGAAGCTGTTATTGCAGGAAGAAAGGCTTTTGAAGCTAAAGTTGCGAATCAGCAACATTATGCTTCGGCTTCTAGTCCTTTGACTTCTTTTCTTTATGAATAATTTTTTTTCAAACGCAAAGTCCGCAAAGACAAGCGCGAAGAACGCAAAGCTTTGTGAACCTTGCGTAAAACTTTGCGCTCTTTGCGGTTAAACATTATGAAAACATTCAAATCTATTTTTGAGCAATACAATTGGGATGAAATCCAATCCAGAATATACAAAACCACATCAAAAGATGTCGAACGAACTTTGGCTAAAACCAAATACAACATCGATGATTTTTTGACTTTAATCTCTCCTATTGCTCAAAATTATCTAGAACAAATGGCACAAAAATGCCATGAAATCACCAAGAAACGTTTTGGGAAAACCATTCAAATGTACGCACCTCTTTATCTAAGCAACGAATGCCAAAATATTTGCACTTATTGCGGATTTAGTTTAGACAATAAAATCAAAAGAAAAACACTTTCTAACGCTGAAATAAAACTCGAAGTCGAAGCCTTAAAAAATACTGGTTTTGATCATATTTTGCTGGTTACGGGTGAAGCAAATTATACCGTAAACATTAATTATTTTCTGAATGCAATTAATTTAATCAAAGAAGATTTTTCGATTATTTCTGTTGAAGTGCAGCCGCTTTCAACAGAAGATTATGAGCGTTTACATGATGCTGGAGTATATTCGGTTTTGGTTTATCAGGAAACGTATCATCAGGAAATTTACAAAAAGTATCATACGAAAGGCAAAAAATCAAACTTCGATTATCGATTGGAAACTCCCGACCGAATTGGAACTGCTGGAATTCATAAAATTGGTTTGGGCGTTTTATTAGGTTTGGAAGATTGGCGAACGGATAGTTTTTTCAATGCTTTGCATTTAGATTATTTGCAGAAGAAATATTGGCAGACAAAATATTCGGTTTCTTTTCCGCGTCTTCGTCCTGCTGAAGGTATTATCGAACCTAATTTCATTATGGATGACAAAGATTTAACACAGTTAATTTGCGCTTACCGTTTATGGAATGAAGATTTGGAAATCTCGATTTCAACGCGTGAAAACGAAAAATTCAGAAACAACATAATTCCAATTGGCGTTACGAGTATGAGTGCAGGTTCTAAAACCAATCCGGGCGGATATGTGGTCGATCCGCAGTCTTTGGAACAATTCGAAATCAGTGATGAACGATCTGCTGAAGAAATTTCAAAAATTATAAAAAAAGCAGGTTATGAACCAGTTTGGAAAGATTGGGACAGAAGTTTTAGTTTCAAACGTAAAATTTGAAGTTTCAGGTTTCAGGTTTCAAGTTTTACAAACAACATTTTACATTTTACAATTCACAAAATGAGCATCATAAAAGAATTCCTTCGTTACAACAGACAAACTATACTTCCCGAAATTGGCGATGAAGGTCAGGAAAAACTAAAAAAAGCACGTATTTTAGTTATTGGCGCGGGCGGTTTAGGCTGTCCGATTTTACAATATATTGCTACTGCTGGAGTTGGATTTATTGGAATTATGGATTTTGACACCATTGAAATTCACAACCTTCACAGACAAATTTTATATACTGAAAGTGAAATTGGAAAGCATAAAGCAATTGTTGCACAAAAAGTAGTTTCTAAATTAAACCCGTTGATTGAAGCTGTTTCGATTAATGAAAAATTAACCGCTGAAAATGCTTCAAAAATCATCGAACAATATGATATTGTTGTCGATGGTTCGGATAATTTTTCGACTCGTTATTTAGTAAATGATACTTGCGTTGAATTGAAAAAGCCTTTAGTTTATGGAAGTATTTTAAAGTTTGAAGGACAAATTGCGGTTTTTAATCATAACGGAAGCAAAAATTTGCGTGATTTATTTCCGGAAATGCCAGATCCAAAAGATGTTCCGAATTGTAATTTAAATGGTGTTTTAGGAACATTGCCAGGAATTATTGGAAATATGATGGCGCACGAAACGCTGAAATTAATTTTAGAATTGCCAACTTTAAACAATGAATTGGTAATCTTCAATACTTTAAACTGGAATTTTATAAAACTGAATTTCTAAAAAATAACCTCATCGCCAACGCTAATAATTCCCGAGTTCAGACTCACAAGATTAGTTCCAAATAAAACTGAATTATCTACATTTCTATATTTACTCAAGGTTTTTAGAGGTTCTTTTTTCACAATTCCTTTCTGCGGATCGTTGTTTACCATAATACATCTTCCGCAGGGTTTTATGTTTTTAAACTGAACTCCGCCAATTGTAAAAGACTTAAAATCATCCTCTTCATGCGCATTTTTTGTACTAATAACGATATTCGGACGAAATCTTTTAATGGTGATTTTTTCTTCTAATTTTTCATTTAAAAAATCAAGACTTTCTGATCCAATTAATAAATACGGATAACCATCGGCCAAACTCACATTGAAAGTTTCTTTTAATCTCGAACTTTCATGCTTTCTGTCTCCAATTTTTATAATTTTTACCAATCTGCAATTAAAGCCTAGTTTATCGCTAAACCATTTTGAAGCGTTTTTATTTACTTCAAAAACTTCACTTTTATCGTCCCAAACTTGAGATTCTATTGCATTTTCTAAATGCTCATTTGTAGAAAATTCGTGCGTTTCTCCTTCAAAAGTAATTTTAATTGTATCATCATAAATTTCAGGATAAAACTGACTCATTATCGGATATTCCCTTTGTGTAACATGAACATTTTCAGCATTAATCAGCATCCATCTTCGGTCGTTTTCAAATCCCATTTCTTCGGCATTGGCGCTTTTTAAGCTAATGCCCGCTAAACTTTTTATCGGATAGATATAGATTTCTTTTACACTGTAAATTACACTCATTTTATTTTTAGTTTTTTCTAAATAGCATTCGTAAATTCTATTATTGTAAAATTAAGTTTTAATTTTTAAAAACATAGAAACCATATTATCACTTAGTTAGAACAAGACAAACTTTTTATCAAGTCTTTTTCACTAAAAAAACATCATAAAACACCCTGTATTGTAGTCTTATTCTTATATTTGCAGTCTTTTGTTTATTTTTATGAAAAAATTATTTATTGCATTTATATTTTTACTTGGCTGCCAATACATAAATTCACAAGCCAAAGATACTCTAATTGATGGTTCCAAGCATCAGATATATGAACTTCCAAATGGTGAAATTTATACTTATGACAGACCACGATTCTTTGATTTTATAACCAAACTGCCTAAAGATTTTACCGGAACAATAAAAGGTATTGGAGAAAAAGAAAATCTTATTGCTCTTGGGGCTGCTACTGTAACAACAGTTGCCTTACTCCCGGCAGATCAATACTTAACAGATCGTTCCCGCGAAATAGGCGGAAAATTAGGAATGGCTCCGGTTGCCCGGTATAAAACTTTTGGTCCTTTAAGTAATATTCCTCCAGATATTCCATCGGCAATTTATTTAATAGGAAATGGTACGACCCCAATTTTATTAAGTATGGGTTTTACAGCTTATGGATTAATCAATAATGATTACAGGTCATTGCACACAGCTTCTGGTTTAATAGAAAGTATTGCAATATCGGGCATTTTCAGCCAGACAATAAAAAGAATTTCCGGAAGACAAAGTCCATCTGATACTGAAGGTGGAGTTCCGGGAGGAGAATGGAATCCTTTTCCAAGTTTTAAAGCCTATGCAAACAATACTCCGAATTACGATGCTTTTCCATCAGGACATGTAATGACTGCCACATCGGCATTATATGTTATATTAGGAAATTATCCCGAAGTAAAATGGATTAAACCAGTTGGTTTTGGTTTAATAGGAATTCTAGGGTTCCAAATGGCACAGAGTCATGTACACTGGGTATCTGATTATCCGGTAGCTCTTGTAATGGGGTATATTATTGGTAAAAATATTGCCAAAAGAAAAATGAAAAAAAGTGAACTGCTAACCGAAAACAAAAAATACAGTTATGATTTTAATGCTTCCAGAAATAATGGGTTTAACATGCTGAAATTAACGATAACTTTTTAAGCTTTCTCATACAAAAGCTGTTTGATTTAAGGATTGTTTTTCAAAATTTCCATAAATTCTTCACGATCAATTTCCCTGCAGCCTAAACTGTCTAAATGTGGATTGTAAACCTGACAATCTAATAGTTTATAATTTTCGGCTTGTAAATGTCTTACCAAAGATATAAAAGCCACTTTTGAAGCATTTGAAACTTTCGAAAACATACTTTCGCCACAAAAAACATGTCCCAAATCGATCCCATATAAACCGCCAACCAGATCGCCTTCCTGCCATACTTCAACCGATTTTGCGATTCCCTGACGATGAAGTTCACAATATGATTCGACTATATCATCTGAAATCCAGGTTCCGTCCTGACCGTCTCGTTGTATTTTCTGGCAGTTCGAAATTACTTCTTTGAAATTGGTATTAAAGGTAACCGTAAAATGCTTTCGGTTTAAAATATTCCGCATGCTTTTAGAAATCACTAATTCATCTAAAAACAAAACCATACGAGGATCCGGAGCCCACCAAAGAATAGGTTCTCCTTCATTAAACCAAGGAAAAATACCTTTTTTGTAGGCCAGCTTTAAGCGTTCGGGGCTTAAATCACCGCCAACTGCCAGAATGCCTTCTTCATCGGCTTCGGAAACGGGCGGGAAATATAAATTATCAAATAAGAAATACATTTTTTAAAATAATCAATAGTTTAAAAAAATTCCAGTAGTGAAATTCCAAATTTCAAAGGCCGGCAATTTCAAAACTTTATACAAAAAAATTCCAAATTCCATATCACACTCTGATGATTTGAAATTTGGAATTTATAGTTTTGGAATCTGCCTGATTTTAGAATGGCAAATCGTCTGGTTCGTCTTCGCTTACATTTGAAGCCGGAGCAAATGTTTCTGCTGCAGGCATTGCTGGTGCTTGTCCCGGAGCTTCAGTTGCTAATCTTTCGATTCTCCAGCCCTGAATACTATTGAAATATCTGGTTTCTCCTTGTGGATTAACCCATTCTCTTCCTCTTAAATTGATAGAAACTTTTACTGCCTCTCCTTGTTTATAGCTGCTTAATAAATCGCATTTATCTTGTGTAAATTCGATTAAAATGTGCTGCGGATACTGCTCATCTGTAGTAACTACTAACTCTCTTTTTTTGAATGAAGCACTAACTTGCTGCTCAGGATTAACGACTTTTACTTTTCCTATAACTTCCATCTTCGTCTATAAATTAATTATTGTTTCTTTTCTTATTTTTTAGCTAAAAGCACTTTCCAGGCTGAGGCAATATCTTCTTTATCGAGATATTTTTTGGCTTCTAAATGTACTTTTTCCTGATCATCTGAGCTTAGAACTCCTTTCACGGAAAAATTTTCTTTCACAAATATACTAACTTCTTCTTTTGTAGGCAAGGCTTCGATGTTTCCTAATTTTCCGAGGTCATTCCCGTTAAACACAGTACTTTCCCTAACAAAATTGGGTATTGCATCTACGCCGACACCTAAAGTTGTAAGCGGTTTTGCTACTTCAAAAAGTCCCTGATTCGATCTCGAATACCAATTTCCTCCTAATCTCGAAACCAGATCTATTTTATGCTGATCGATCGATCCGTTTTCATCTAAAACAGATTCACTAATGTGGATTTTTACTACTTCACACAAAATCAGGTTTCCGGCACCTCCTTCTGTTCCTAACGGAATAATCTGCGTAATCTTGCATTCAAATTGCACCGGAGATTCTTTTACACGATACGGTTTTACCAAATCTGAAGGAACCTGAGTTAATCCGGCTTTGATAAATTCGTTTACACCGTCTCCATATTCGGTACTTGCAAGCGATGTCTGCTGTACTATATCATAGTTTACTACATTAATTACCACCTCTTTTGTTGCTTCGGCATTAATAAGGGTGTGTTTAACAGTATTGTCGCGGACACGTCTTGAAGGCGAAAAAACCAAAATTGGCGGATTAGCACTAAAGACATTAAAGAAACTGAATGGTGATAAATTCGGAATTCCTTTTTCGCTGATTGTACTGGCAAAAGCAATAGGCCTTGGCCCTACAGAACTCTGCAGATAGCCTTGTAACTTTGCTGTTGGTGTTTCTTTTGGATCGATGCTAATCATAACTTTTATTTTTAACCAAACCTCATTCTGGCAGGTACAAAAATATAGAAATCGTTTAATTCGGGGAAATTCTTTTAGAAGATAAAAACAAAATCTTTAAAGCGGTACAAAATATAAAATGTGTTTAATTCGTTATATTTATACCTCAAAAATTAGTTATGCACTTTTCCGAAAGCACAAATACAACACGCTGGGTTATCATCTTTATTTCCTTTTTAATCATTTCCCTGATTCTTTGGAATACCTACACTTTTTTCCAGATATTTAAAAATGAAGAAAGAATGAAAATGAATCTGTGGGCCAGTGCACAAAAAACAATCATTAACGCTGATGAAAATACTGATCTTGATTTACCTCTCGAAATAACAAACAGCAACACTTCGGTTCCGGTTATGCTTGTAATGTATGATAAAGTTATTAGTTCTGTAAATGTTCCTGATCATATCATTAAAGACAAAAAGAAGTCGATGTCGTTTTTAAAAAATCTGAAAAACGAAAATGATCCTATTGTAATTGAATACGCTCCGGGAAAATTTCAGCAGATTTGTTATGGAAACTCAGCTTTACTTAATAAACTAAAATATTATCCGGTTGCTTTGCTGTTAATCATTTTTCTGTGCGGTGCTTTGGTTTACAATTTTTATAAAAGCACTAAGATGGCCACTCAGAATAAACTGTGGGCAGGAATGGCGAAAGAAACAGCACATCAAATCGGGACGCCTTTATCTTCGTTAATTGGGTGGATTGAAATCTTAAAAACAGAAAATATTGACCAGTCCATTACCGTAGAAATTCAAAAGGATATTGAACGTCTGCAAACCATCACTGACCGATTTTCTAAAATTGGCTCGGTACCGGTATTAGAACCTCACAATATTGTTTCAGAAACTTTAAATACCTGCGAATATCTGCAGTCCCGTTTTTCTAAACAGGTTGAATTCTCTTATTCTTCTCCTAATAAACCTGTTTTTGCTTTGATAAATCCTACTCTTCACAGCTGGACTATTGAAAATCTGATTAAAAATGCCATTGATGCCATGAAAGGAAAGGGAACGCTGGACATCAAAATTGAACAAGATTCGCAGCATGTTAAAGTAAACATTAAAGATTCCGGAAGCGGGATTGCCAAACACCAGTTCAAAACTATTTTTGAGCCCGGATTCACAACAAAAAAACGCGGCTGGGGATTGGGTCTTTCCTTGACAAAAAGAATTGTAGAGGAATATCACAAGGGCAAAATTAAGGTTTTACATTCTGAAATTGGAAAAGGAACTACGTTTCAGATAAGCTATAAAATTAGTGATTCAGATAAAAATCAGGCATAAAAAAACACCAATTCAGAATAATATTTGAATTGGTGTTTTTTTATTGATTTAATCCTTAAAGATTTGACTGAATATCTTTGGCTAAAGCTTCAAACTCTTCTTTAGAAAGTGATACTTTGTTAATAAAGCGCATTTCATCCATTTCGTTTAACGGAATTAAATGAACGTGTGCATGAGGAACTTCAAGTCCAACCACCGCAATTCCAACTCTTTTGCATGGAACCGTTTTTTCTAAAGCTGCGGCCACTCTTTTAGCGAATTTCATCAGACCTAAATACAGTTCTTCATCCATATCAAAAATCTTATCGATTTCTTGTTTTGGAATACAAAGCGTATGGCCCTTAGCATTTGGATTTACATCTAAAAAAGCCAAATAGTTTTCGTCTTCGGCAATTTTATAAGCAGGAATTTCTCCGTTTACTATTTTAGTGAATATTGAGCTCATTTTTTATTTGTTTAATCGTTAAATAGGTTAAAAGAATAAACGATTAACCAGTTAAACTAAAATTTAGTCTCTCGAAATATCAAGAATTTCAAATTTCAAAACGCCGTTTGGCACTGTAATCTCCGCTACTTCACCAACAGATTTCCCCAATAAACCTTTACCAATAGGAGATGTTACAGAAATTTTCCCCGTTTTTAAATCGGCTTCACTTTCGGCAACAAGTGTATATTTCATTTCCATTCCGTTGCTTTGGTTTTTAATTTTTACATTAGAAAGAACCAAAACTTTAGAAACATCTAATTGAGATTCGTCAATTAATCTTGCGTTTGCATATACTTCTTCAAGTTTAGCAATTCTCATTTCTAATAAACCCTGTGCTTCTTTTGCAGCATCGTATTCGGCATTTTCAGATAAATCACCTTTGTCTCTTGCGTCTGCTATATCTTGAGATGCTTTAGGACGCATTACACTCTTTAAATGCTCCAATTCATCTTTTAATTTTTTTAAACCATCTGCGGTATAATAAGATACTTTACTCATAACTTCATCGTTTACATAAATAGAAAAAATCCCATCGGGACGGGATTTTGTAATACAAATATACTATTATTTTTAATAGTACATAATTATATGTTAATCATATAAAAATCAAATCTAAATAAATTATTTTTGTTTCACTAATTCTTATTAAAATAATGAAAAAAATCTGGCTCTTTATCGTTTTTATTTGTGTTCTTTCTGCCTGCAGCGACCACGAACGCAGCAATAAGAACCCTTACATTCCCAGCTATGCTGTAAATTTATCTGTAGATATGAACCTGCCCTTATATTCTGACCTTAAATATGCAAGCAACGCAGTAATTGTTCCTAATCAGGGAGCAAAAGGAATTATTATTTTTAATGCCGGAAGCGGTTACAATGCATTTGATGCGGCCTGCCCTAATCAGGAAGTAAATTCATGCACCGCCATGACGATAGATGGCATAAACGCCGTATGCTCCTGCGACAAAACATCTTACAGCCTATTTACAGGCCTGGGAGGAAAAGAATACGCTTTAAAACAATACAAAGTACAAGTAACCGGAACTGTGATTCACGTTTACAATTAAAAAATAAAAAAAGCCTGAAAGTTTAAATTTTCAGGCTTTTTTACTTAGAATTTCAGAGATAATCCGGCTAGGAAATTAATCCCTGCCTGTGGATAATAATAGGGATAAATATCCCACATTGCTCCGTTTGAAACATATTTCTTGTCCAGAATATTGTTTACCATCCCGGTAATGGTAATAGATTTAAAAACAGATTTTGTTTTTATTTCGTACGAAATATTTAAATCGTTTACAAAGTAATCTGCCAGTTTTGCGGAAGGCAGTTCGATATTGTTCATATATTGTTCGCCAACATATTTCTGTAATAATGAAACATAAAGTCGTTCGATTGGTTTATAAACAATTATATTTCCTGCAATAACTTCCGGAGAATAAGCAATTTTTGTTGTTCCGTAATATTGGCCTTCAACAGCCAGATCAACGTTTTTATTACTGCTCAAAGTGAAGTTTGGTCTAAGGATAAATTTTTCTGAAAGTGAAATAGTTGCATCAAATTCAAAACCTAAACGGTAACTTTTCTCGGTATTTGCACGAATTGGATTTCCTACATCATCTAATCTTCCCGTTAGAATCAGCTGATCTTTGTATCCCATATAATAAAAATTTGAGTTCATCTGGAATTTTTCTGAATTAAATCGCCATCCCAATTCAAAATCATTTAATTTTTCCGGTTTTACATTACCCCCTTCGTAATCGGTTCTGTTCGGTTCACGGTTCGCACGTGCATACGAAAAGTAAAGTGTGTTCTGCTCATTGAATTCTAAATTCATACCCGCTTTGGGGTTAAAGAAATTAAAAGTATCGTTCACTAAACCGGTTTCGGCACTATTTGCCTCATAACGCACTCTCCTGTATTGTAAATCCCCATAAAAACTTACTACCTCATTTAATTGAAAATTAGCTTTTGCGAAGATGTTTCCATCCGTTTTTGTAGAAAAATCATCATAATAATGGTCTCCCAATTCAGATTGTGATGCGTACCTCGCCCAGATTACTTTTCCATAATGATCCCCTTCATATTTATTCCATCCGCCTCCTAAAATTACATCAAGCTTTTCTTCTTTGTATTTCACAGAGAATGTAGTTCCGTAAAAATCATTGTCTAACCATTTCTGGCGAATTAAATCTGTTTTTTCAATTGCTCCTACAGAAGTCAGATTATACTCTGACATAGCCGCATCCGGCTTATAGTTTTCAAAATAACCTTTTCCTTTTGTATAATGAAATGCCAGGTTGCTGCTCCATTTATCAGAAAGAGATTCACTCCAGTGCAGCTGATAATGATCCTGTTTGTAATTATCAGTTTCATTATCATAATAACGGGTCTTTCCAAATTCATCTGTATATTCTCCAGCCGAATTGTATGTACGATCTGAATTCAATTTATCAGCATCAATTCCGTTCCAGGACTGGTATGTGGTTTGAGTCCCGCCAAAAACCAAAGCTTTGATTAAAGTTGTTTTTCCGATATAAGTTCCCTGAAGAAAATACGATTTCAAATCAGAACTTGCGCGATCTACATAACCATCTGATTTAACAGTAGACAAACGTCCTGCCAATTCAAAATGATCATTTAATAAACCAGTACTGAATTTTACGGTATTTTTATTGGAATTGAAACTTCCGTATGAACTTGAAATTTCGCCATTGGCCTTAGATGCGTAACTGTCGGTCAGCATATTTAAACTTGCTCCAAAAGCTCCTGAACCATTTGTCGAAGTTCCAACACCACGCTGTAATTGAAGACTTTCTACAGAGGAAGCAAAATCCGGCATGTTTACCCAGAAAGTTCCCTGACTTTCAGCATCGTTGTACGGAATTCCGTTAATGGTTACGTTTACACGAGTGGCATCGCTTCCGCGGACTCTGATTCCGGTATATCCAATTCCTCCTCCGGCATCGGTTGTTGTAACAACAGAAGGAAGATAGTTCATTAGGACCGGAATATCTTGTCCAAGATTTCTGTATCTAATTTCTTTTTTATCCATATTACTAAACGTAACCGGCGTTTTTGAAGTAACACGAACCGCAGAAACCAGTACATCATCAAGCTGATTTACTTTTGTAGAATCCTGTACTTGTGCAAAAGAAAATAATGTGAAGAATCCGGAAGATAGAAGAAAGAAAATAGATTTGGTTCTGCTCATTTTTTGAACCTTAGAACCTTTGCAGCTTAGTACCTCAGTACCTAAAATAAAATTTTTCATTCGTAAAAAATTACGAATAAAAGGGGGAATTATTCTTTTGTTAAATTAATAAATGTGTTTCACGACAAAATAAAGTGTGCACTCTCGATAGTGTCGTTTTTTCCCTTAGCAACATTACTCGCTCAGGTTCTTTGGGTATGATCTCAGCTCGTTATTTAGAGCACCCCTTTGAGACAGTGCAAATGTACTGTTAAAAATTTCAAAAATCAAATTTGAGATTTATTCCAAGTTTGGTTTTCTTCTTGATTGTTTCAAGTCCGAAATATTCTTTTTGTCTTTAATTCTTTTTTTAATTACAGATTTTGGGACTTTTGTAGCTTTTCTGACTTTTGGGACGTATAATCCCTTTTTGACGATTTCCAGAAACCGTTTCGTAACAATCTCTTTGTTTTTAAGCTGGCTTCGGTCTTCATCACAATTTAAAATCAGGATGTTTTCAGAAGTTAAGCGAGGAGCTAAATTAGCTTTTAAAAGTATTTTTTCATCATCAGATAAAGCTTGTGAAGTTTCTAAATCAAAAGTCAGCACTACTTTTGATGAAACTTTATTCACGTTCTGTCCGCCCGAGCCACTGCTCCGAACGGCTTTAAAACCTAATTCTGATATGATTTTTTCGTTATCCATTATTGTGGCTGATGTGCCGGTTTTAACAAATCGTTTACCGTTTTTACAGGGTTAAAAGTTATTAAAGGAACGGCAACAAAAACCGTTAACCAGTCGGCCATTGAACCATTCCATAGTCCCGGAAGTTCATAGCTTCTTACTGGCTTCCCTTCAACACTTTTTTCTACAATAAACCCGGATTCGTGATCTACAAATTCTTTAAGATCAAATTTTTCGCCTTTATAATTTTTAATACCGCAGACTAAATCAACCGGATTAAAATGCGTTGCTGTTTCTAATATTTCAAGCTGTTTTTTGTTTGTTAAATCAACCTGAGAAGTCTCAACAATCTGCAGCGAAATCTCTCCTTTTCCGTTCATAATCCAAAATGGTCCGCCTCCCGGCTCACCTTCATTTCGAACCATACCGCAAACCCGTATTGGACGGTCTAACAATTCTTTGATTTTAATAATCTTATTTTCAAAAGTGAATTTATTAAAATCTTTACCTAATTCAATATGAAGTTTTTGCTTTAAGAATTCAATAATCTGCAATAAGCTTTCCTCATTTACCTCTTGTTCTTCAATTTCTCTTAAGTAAGCAAAAGTCTTCTGTTGAATTGCAATTAAAATTCCGCCTAAAGCTTTTTTATATAAGGTGATTTGATCAATATGATTTTGAATTACATTATCGATATTCTTAATAAAAATCACATCGGCATCCAGAATGTCCAGGTTTTCAATTAAAGCACCATGACCGCCGGGTCTAAAAACCAACGTTCCCTTTTTATCCCTCACAAGTTTATTTTTCGCATCAACGTTTATAGAGTCAGTGCTTTTATTTTGGTAAGAATATGTTATGTCAATGGCAACTCCCGAAGGTTTTTCTATTTTCCCTCTAATTTCATTTACGGCATTTTCAAACAAATCCTGATGAATCTCTGAAACAGTAAAATGAAGATTTGAAACATTTTTTGATGTGGCGTAATGCACACATTCATTTAAATGCTCTTCGATTGGGTTTGCGATATGATCTTTATACTGATGAAAAGGCAGAACTGCTTTGGGTTTATTTGCTGAATTAAAATAGTCCGAAGACAACAATGTTTTTATGAAATAATAATTTTTATAATCTCTTTCTAAACTTTCAAAATCAGAATAAATTTCCCTTAATTTTTTATCAACCGCATCAAAAAAGGGAAACTTTTCCATCCCTATAATAAATATAGCAAGTTCTTTATCTTTTTTTCTGTTTATATAAGCATTTATAGTCTCTTTTTGAATATCAAAATCATTCAAAAAAGCGGTTAAAAACTTATACATTCTCGTTGCCGCGCCAGATGCAGGAACAAACTTCTTGATTTTTAATTCTTCTTTTTGAACATCAAAAAACGCTGCTTTTTCTTCAAAATCTTTTTCTGATAAACTCAAAATTCCGTTGCCAATTGTGGCAGGACTGATTAAATTACTTTTAGCAATCCCGTTTTTAAATATTTCTAATTGCTTTAAAATGTTTTCAGAAGAAATTCCGTGATTATATATTTCGACAAAATCTTCAGATGACAATCCTTTTTCTTTTAAAGCACTTAACGCATTTACTATCGTTTTTGCTTTTGCCAAACGACTTTCTTTATCTCCGGAAAGGGTTATGAAAGGTTTATTATTATCTATTAAAGTCTGCTTAAAAACAGAAAAAACAGTTTCCCTTCCTTCTGCTTTATCTCTGATATCATCTTTTTCCCAAGGCACATCTATGTCTGTAAGGAAAAACAAATCATAATCATGTTTTAAAGCTGCTTCATTTAAAAGTGGATCGCAAAAACCATAATACACTTCGGAGAAGACTTTAGTAACCATGAGATTGGTGTCACAAAACAAATATTTTTTGGCAGATGAAACTTTTTCATTCTCCAGTAAAACCTGTCCGTAAGCAATGGGAAGCATATCTCCTGCGTCACAAATATGTTTGTTTTCTTCCCATCTTTTTTGCAGATAACCGCGTGCAAACTCAGGAACCCATTGGGTTTCGTAGTAAGCCGCAAGCTGTTTTGCCAAAGTTGTTTTGCCTGTACTTTCAGGACCAAACAAAGCAATTTTTATGATATTTGTTTTTTGCTGTTTAAGATTTTTCTCCATTCTAAATAAGCTGAAATAGCCAAAATTGTAAAAATTAAATACTGAAGCGACAACATCCCTAAACCGCGATATGCGTAAAGAGGCACAACAATAATATCACCAATAATCCAAAGCGTCCAGTTTTCGATTTTCTTTCTGGCCATGTACCACATACCGGCAAAAAATATTCCTGATGAAATCATATCGACATAATTATCATTATGGATTTCATAATCGAAATATTTATAAATGCCGAAAACTACAAAAATGGTTACAAAAAAGAGAATAAACCCTATAATTTTTTCGTTAAAATTTGTTCTTGTAATAGGCAGGTTATCCTCTACAGTTCCTCCTTTTGCCCACATATACCAGCCATATATACTCATAACAGAGAAATAAGCATTGATAATCATGTCTCCTATATAACCTGCAATATATAAAAGATATACTGAAATTACTGTTGCAATAAGTCCTGTGGGATAAACCCAAATGTTTTCTTTTTTAGCAAACCATACGCTTAAAATACCGCATACAAAAACCAAAAATTCCAGAATAATATGCCATAGCGGTGCATTTTTATAGCTTTCTAAAAAAAAATCAATCATTGACAACGTATTTAAATAGTATTATAACTCAAAAAAATGGCTGTTATTCTCAAAAGCGGTTCCAATTACAACTAAATCAGCCCCCGCATTATAAGCATTTTGAATTCCGTGCAAATCTACGATTCCGCCGCCAACAATAATAGGAATTTCAATGTTTTGAGCAATTAAAGAAATCATTTCCAGCGGTACTGCTTTTTTTGCCCCGCTTCCGGCTTCGAGATAAATCAGTTTATTGCCAAGCATTTCTCCTGCCTGAGCGGTTGCAAGAGCTAAATCTAAATTTTCTCTGTTAAGCGGTTCCGTTTTACTAACGCGTGCCACAGCTGTTTCATTGCCGCTCTCTACTAAAATATATCCCGTTGAGATTATTTCCAGATTGATTCTTTTAAGAATTGGCGCCGCCTGAACCTGATATTCTATTAAATAATCCGGATTTCGGCCAGATAATAAGGATAGGAATAAAATTGCATCGGCCTGAGGAGAAATCTGCGACGGATCTCCCGGAAAAATAACTACCGGTAAGTTTGTTTTTTGTTTTAACTGTGCAATTAAATCCTCCAGAATAGTGCTTTGTACAATACTTCCTCCAACAAAAATGTGTGTTGCAGGAGACTGGTTTATTTTAAGTAATAAATGATCTAAATTTTCCCAGACTATTTTGTCAGGATCCAAAAGTATGGCTAATAATTTTTGTCCGTTCTTCTTGGCTTCTAAAATCTGCTGGTGAATCATGCGTAATTTTTGCTCCATAACGGGTGTAAAAGTAAAAGTTTTTAACGTAGAAGAACTATTTTGAATGAATTATATTTGTACAATCGCCTTTGAAAACCAAAAGAAAACAATTATGATTGCCGTTTCATTATTAGAAAAATATGGTGCGTCAAAAAAATCCTTCAACAAAAACGAAATTATTTTTGAAGAGGGAAATCTGCCTGCGCATTATTACCAGATTCTTTCAGGAGAAATTAAAATGAGTAATTATAATGATGACGGGCGCGAATTTATTCAGGGAATATTTTACAAAAAACAGTCCTTTGGCGAACCTCCTTTGTTTTTAAACCAAAAATATCCGGCAAATGCTATTGCGGTTGAAGAAAGTGAAATCATTCTTTTATCTAAACCTAATTTCTTAAAATTACTCGCAGAAAATCCTTCTGTAAGTATTACAATTATTGAAAATCTTGCGCAGCGTTTGTATTACAAATCGATAATGGCTGCCGAAATTTCTACACACGAACCGGAACATAGGGTACTCAAATTAATCGACCACGGAATTGCGTATTTTAATTTTCAAAAAGACAAAAACGGCTATCTTATTAATTTTACCCGACAGCAGATTGGAGACTTAACAGGGCTGCGTGTGGAAACAGTTATCAGGACCATAAAAGCGCTTGAAAAAAAAGGAGAATTGAAGATTATTAATCGAAAAGTATACAGATAAAATAGTTCTGTTTTTATGATTTAAGTCATAAAATACAGCGGTAAAGTGACCGTACCTTTGTTGATATAAAAAACTGAATATCATGACACTTTATCAAACAACATTCGACATTTTCAATAGAAACTATATGGGTTCTGCTGCAATGGCAGTAATTGGTCAAAGCTGTTTAGGCGGCGCTGCTGCAATGTACGTTTTAGCAAACGGAACTTCAATTCCTCAAATGATCCAGCTGGCAGTTATTGTTTTAGCCTGTATCTTTGTAAACACTTCAATTTTGGCACAAATGAAACATAAAGTGGTTTTTAATCTTTTAATTCTTAGTTCATTTTTAAGTGTATTATTTATTCTGTTAAATACCTTTATTCTGTGAAAAAACAAATAGAAAATAGAGCTGATGTATCTTTTTTAGTAAATCAGTTTTATGCTAAAATAAGAGCCGATAAAGAGATCGGCTTTTATTTTAACGAAGTTATTACCGATTGGGATGCCCATCTTGAAAAGCTTACTGATTTCTGGGAAACCAATCTGTTTGGTGTTCGTAAATACAAAGGCGATCCACATTCTGTTCACAACGAAGTAGATGCCCATTTTGACGAAAAAATAACCGTAGATGAATTCGGAATCTGGCTTAACCACTGGTTTCAGACTCTGGACGAACATTTTGAAGGCGAAAATGTTGAGACATTAAAAAGGCGCGCCCGAAAAATGAGTACGTATTTGTTTATGAGCATGTTTGAACACCGAAAAAAAGAAAGCGAAGTTTAAATTAAAATAGCTCAATTTCTGGAATTTAATCTAATTGAAATTTCATTTTTCAAAAGCATAAACCAAAGTAAAACGACCTTCAAAATTATCCGATTTGATTTCCTGATAATGAACGCTGAAATCTTTAATCAAATCGTCAAAATTAAGACTTGCCTGCGTTTGGGTTTCATCTAAGGAAAAGTTACCCACATTGATATGATCTTTAAAGCTTATACCCTTTTCATTTCTGATTTTAAAGATTGCTTCTTTTGCTCCCCAAATAACGGTAAGTTTTTTTATGTATTCATCTGTAGATAACGGATCTAAATAACCACATTCATAATCTGTGAATTTATCTGCAATCCTCTGAATTTTTTCGCGCTGCAATTCCATATCAATCCCTACAGTTTCCTTGCTTATTATGATTGCGGCAAAATGATACGAATGCGTTATCGAAATGTAATTATCGCAATCAAAATACGGTTTCCCAAATTCGTCATAATGCAGGTCTTTATCTGTAAAACCCATCTCCTGAATCAGCATACGAACACTTAAAAAAGCACGCTGGTGCATTTGAGACTTCATTCCGTCCAGTCTCTTCTGCGTTTTTTCCTTTAAAAAAACTACTTTGGTCAATAACTCTTCCAGGGATTCTGTTATTTCCCAAATTAAAATCTTAGTCGATTCGTTAAACTGTATAGTCTTAAATAAAGGCATTTCTTTTAATTGTAAATTATGAATGGTGAATTATAAATTATTTTCTTTTGATTTTTAAACCATATCAGTGATATAAAAAAATATAACTGTTGGCTAAAAAAATGTATTAGTAAATATAAGCAATTAGCGACAAAGGTAATAGTTAAGGATCTTTTTAAATGAACTTATATCGCTTATATGGTTCAAAAACGATTCTTAAACTAACATTCTAAAGATTAAGAAATTAAAGATTTCACAAATCTTACAGAAAATAGTAAAAATAAAAAGCTATTACGTAAATTTGCGAAAATTTTACATTTACACAAATATAATATAAATGAGTACTACAACTACGCCTTATGTGGCTTTCAAAGTAAAAGACATTTCTCTTGCAGCTTGGGGAAGAAAAGAAATTGAACTAGCTGAGGCTGAAATGCCAGGTTTAATGGCACTTCGCGCTGAATACAAAGATGAACAACCTTTAAAAGGTGCTCGTATTGCTGGATGTTTACACATGACGATTCAAACTGCTGTTTTAATCGAAACTTTAATTGCTCTTGGTGCAGAGGTTACATGGTCTTCTTGTAACATTTTTTCTACTCAGGATCAGGCTGCTGCTGCAATTGCTGCTGCAGGAATTCAGGTTTATGCATGGAAAGGTCTTGACGAAGAGTCATTTGACTGGTGTATTGAGCAGACTTTATTCTTTGGTGAAGACAGAAAACCATTGAACATGATTCTTGACGACGGAGGAGATTTAACTAACATGGTTATCGATCGTTACCCAGAATTAGTTCCTGGAATTAAAGGTCTTTCTGAAGAAACTACAACTGGTGTTCACAGACTTTACGAAAGAGTAAAAGCCGGAACTCTTCCAATGCCTGCAATCAACATTAACGACTCTGTTACTAAATCTAAATTTGATAACAAATACGGATGTAAAGAATCTGCTGTAGATGCTGTACGTCGTGCAACTGACTTAATGTTAGCTGGAAAAAGAGTTGTGGTTTGTGGATACGGTGACGTTGGAAAAGGAACTGCAGCTTCTTTCAGAGGTGCTGGTTCTATTGTAACAGTTACTGAAATCGATCCAATTTGTGCTTTACAAGCTGCAATGGACGGTTATGAAGTTAAAAAATTAAATACTGTAATTGCTAATGCTGACATCATCATTACAACTACAGGAAACAAAGATATCGTTCTTGGAGAGCACTTCGAGCAAATGAAAGACAAAACTGTTGTTTGTAACATTGGTCACTTTGATAACGAAATCGACATGGCTTGGTTAAACAAAACTCACGGTGCTTCTAAAATCGAAATCAAACCTCAGGTTGACAAATACAACATCAACGGTAAAGATATCATTATCCTGGCTGAAGGTCGTTTAGTAAACCTTGGTTGTGCTACAGGTCACCCAAGCTTCGTAATGAGTAACTCATTTACAAACCAAACTTTAGCTCAAATCGAATTATGGAACAATAGTGCAGCTTACAAAAATGAAGTGTACATGTTACCTAAACATTTAGATGAAAAAGTTGCTGCTTTACACTTAGCTAAATTAGGTGTTGAACTTGAAGTTCTTCGCGAAGATCAGGCGGCTTATATTGGTGTTGATGTAAAAGGTCCATTCAAACCGGAATACTACAGATATTAATAGATTTAAGATTGCAAATCTTAGATTTTTACCATATGCAAACCCGACAGTTTTTAAACTTGTCGGGTTTTGTTTTTTTAGCAGAGACCAAAATTTCATCGAATATTTCACAAGGTTTTTAAAATATAATCCTACATTTGAAAATATAACCCCCAATTTACAAACCTTATCATGAGAATACGCCTTGTTTTAGTCCTGTTATTACTTTTACCATTTTTTACAATTGCTCAATCCGGAAGTCTTCAAAGACAAATGCAGGCTGCAAATGCTATGAACAGACAGCAGAATCAAATGTTTATGCTCCAGCAGCAGCAGCAGCGAACTATGCTTCGCACGCTTAGCAACATCGAAACCAATGAAGATAAAGTTGCAAAAGAAGAAAGAAAAATCAAAAAACTGGAACAAAAAATAACAGAACGAGAAGCTGATTTAAAAACCGATCAGCAGGAATTATCTTTTTTAGAAAATAATTCAGACAGCAATTCCGATGCTCAAAAAAATATAGAAAAAGCTAAAAAGAAAATAGCCAAATCTGAAGAAAAAATAAACAAATCAAAAAAAGATATAGAAACCAGTTCTAATAAAATCCAGGATTTGCAAAAACAAATAGAAGCAGATAAAATCAAAAAAGAAGAACTCGAGAAAAAACACGAGGAGGAAAAAAGACTCAAACAGGAAGAAAAAGACAAAAAAGAAAAGGAAAAACAGGAAAATAAAAAGTAAAAAGCTTAATCTATAAAAATGACTGAAAACAGTATTAAAGAAACGGCTTTCCAATTAAACTCTGAATTGATAGAAAACATCAATAAACTGGATTCTGAAGCTTTAAAAGCAAACTTTGGGATTAATCCCGCTGTTCTGGAAGAAATTAAAGAAGAGTTATTCGATTATTTTCAAACTTCTAACTTACCTCAACTAAAAATCGATCCCGCTAAATTCAGTATCTTTAAATATAATACTGCAAAAGGATTTGGTATCGAAGCAGGGTTATTCACCGCTGATGGTAAAGAAACCGAATTAACTTTACATACTGAATTTGACAATAATCAATTGAAATTTAAGTTAATTGAAGTAATGTAGTTACATCTTTTACAATTCAGAATTTAGAAAGAAGTTCATATCAGATAAATATATCCTCATGAAAAAGATTATTTTCCTTTACACATTTTTCTGTCTTAACGCTGCGGCATTTGCTCAAAGTAATGATATCTGGACTGCGTTTTACAATAAAGACACCACCCTTACAGGTTTTAAAGATAAAAGCGGCACTATAAAAATAGAGCCCAAATTTTCGGGATTTACAACAGCACGTAAATTCGAAAATATAATCGCGGTTTCTGAAGAGGAAAATAATAAATGGAAAAGTTACTATTTAACCAAACAAGGAAAAGTTGTTGGCAAGGACAGTTTGTATGTTTTCGATAATAGTCCGGATTGTGAAAATGAAGGTTTCATCAGGTTTAGAGATCCAAAAACTGATAAAATGGGAATTTTTAACAGCAATGGTAAAATTGTAATTCCGGCTGATTACAGCGTATTATCAAAAGTACATAACGGCATTATCATCGCTCTGAAAGATGCCGTAAAAAAGCAGGATGGCGAGCATTTTTTCTGGACTGGCGGCAAACAGTTCGTTATAGATATTCAGAACAAAATCCTGATTGAAGATTTCAAAGACAATAACGAACTCAATTTTTATTCATTAGAAAAAACAAAAGAACCCAATAAAGACGAAACCAGAGATAATTTCCGAGGCATTGATGGCCAGTTTTATTCCTTCATAAATTATGATAAAGAATTTAAACACTGGCTCAAAAACACTTTGCTTTCTGATTTATCCAAAGGGAATTTAGAAAAGCATTCTTTCGATAAAATTATCTATTGGAGAGAACCGGCCGGCTGGGTAAACATCTCAAAAACCAAATTCATCGAGCAGAATTTTACCTATCTAAAATTAAAACTTCAGGAACTAAAAAGCCTAAAAACCGATTATTTTGTAACAACCGACGGATTAAATCCCTTTATTTTTGAAACCAGCGAATACGATATCTATTTCAACAACTGTCATGAAGCAAAAGAATGGATGTATCCGGTTAAAAGCATTATCATCAACCCTAAAAACAAAGCCGATTTCAAACAAGATCATATTCAGTTTTTAAGAACCGAAAATGGTTATAAATTAATCAGCGTTTCTGCTGCAAAAGATAATCTGAAATAATTCTTCGGCATTAAAGTTTAACTTTGCAAAAAAGTAAACTATGAAGAATTTTCTATTTTTATTCCTTGCCATAATTTTCGAAATCATTGCTACTTCGGCATTAAAAAAGTCCGAAGAATTTACCAAATTACTGCCAAGCATTATTACCGTTATTGGTTATTGCGGTGCATTTTATTTTTTAAGTTTTGCTATCAGAACCATTCCGGTTGGTTTTGCTTATGCGATTTGGTCTGGAGTCGGTATTGTTTTAATCACAATTATTGGCGCTGTTTTCTTCAAAGAAATTCCAGATTTACCAGCAATTATTGGTCTTGCATTGATTGTAATTGGCGTGATTGTGATTAATGTTTTTTCTAAAACAGTAGCACATTGAATCATTTTTTAGAGCTTTTTGACACTATTATTTGATAGTACCACACCATAAAAACAACTAAAAATCAACCACTTAATGATTTTCAAAAAAGCAACACTTTCAGAGCTAGAAGAAATGCAAAAATTATTTGTAGAAACCATTCAATCGGTTTGCAAAAACGATTACAATTCAGAACAAATTGAAGCTTGGATTTCTGGCGTAAAAAACAAAGAACGCTGGATTGAAATAATTGAAAAACAATTTGTTTTATTAGCCATTATCAACAACCAAATTGTCGGATTCGGAACTTTAAAAGACAAAAATTATATTGATTTATTTTACATTCATAAAGATTTTCAAAGACAAGGAATTGCAGATAAAATTCTAAACGAATTAGAACTCGAAGCAAAAAAATATAATTCAAAAATCATCACTTCTGACATTAGCATTACAGCAAAATCTTATTTCGAAAAGAAAGGTTTTATCGTCAAAGCAGAACAAAAAAACATGCGTATGAATGTTGAATTGATTAACTATAGAATGGAAAAGGAACTTTTGTAGTTGTTTCAAGTTAACGAAAAACTTGAAACCTGAAACCTGAAACAAAAATAACAAAAGCTATTTCCGCAAGTTTCGGATTTTATAGCTTCTAAAACCAATCGATATTTGTATTATAAAATGGAAATGAAATGAATACACAGGAAACCATCAATTATAATCGTATCGCCGAAGCTATAGATTATATCAAAGCTAATTTTAAAGAGCAACCCAATCTCGATGAGGTTGCAGAAAAAGTACATTTGAGCCCGTTTCACTTTCAGAGACTTTTCAGCGAATGGGCAGGAACGAGCCCAAAGAAGTTTTTGCAATATACCAGTATCGAACACGCTAAAAAACTGCTCAAAGAAAATCAGTCAACTATTTCTGAAACAGCTTTCGAAACCGGACTTTCGGGCACAAGCCGTTTACATGATTTATTTGTAAATATAGAAGGAATGACACCGGCGGAATATAAAAACGGCGGAAAAAATCTCTCCATCAATTACAGTTTTGCCGAAAGTCCATTTGGGAATATTATTGTGGCTTCAACACAAAAAGGTGTTTGTTTTATGGCTTTCGCCGAAGATGAAACAACCGGATTTACAGCATTGCAGGATAAATTTCCAAATGCTCAGTTTTCTAAAAAACTGGATTTATCACAGCAAAATGCGTTGTTTATTTTTCAGAACGACTGGAGTAAATTATCAGAAATAAAACTGCATTTAAAAGGAACCGATTTTCAATTAAAGGTATGGGAAACTTTATTGAAAATCCCAATGGGACAGCTTTCTACTTATGGTTCTATTGCGCATCAAATTCAAAAACCAAATGCATCACGTGCCGTTGGAACAGCGATTGGAAGTAATCCTGTTGCATTTTTAATTCCGTGTCATCGTGTTATACAATCCTCTGGAACGTTTGGCGGATATATGTGGGGAAATACAAGAAAAACTGCCATTATTGGCTGGGAAGGTGCGCAGGTAAACGCTGAATTTTAATACCGCAAGTTTCGGATTTTTTAGCCTTCCTGATTTTAGAAACTTTGCATTCTAAAATCATATAAAAATGGAAAAACTAAAAAACAAAACGGCTTTCATTACTGGCGGTACTAACGGAATGGGATTTTCAACGGCACAGGAATTCATCAATAATGGCGCAAAAGTAATTATAACCGGACGCACTGAAAAAAGCGTAAATAAAGCGGTTGAAACATTAGGTAAAAATGCTGTTGGGATCGTCTCTAACGCAGGGCAATTGACTGATATTTTCGAATTACAAAATCAGATAAAAAAACATGCTGATAAAATAGATGTCTTGTTTGTGAATGCCGGATATGGTAAATTCAATTCTATTGAAAATGTAACTATCGAAGAATTTAACGAGGTTTTTGATATTCTGGTAAAGGGAACTTTTTTTGCTGTACAGCAAGTTTTACCTTTAATGCCACAAGGAAGTTCTATTATTTTAAATACGACCTTTTTAACTGATATTGGACATCCCAATATGTCAATCTATACAGCTGCAAAAGCATCGGTTCAATCTTTCATTAAAACTTTTGCTGCTGAATGTACTTCAAAAAAAATACGAGTAAACGGAATCAGTCCAGGTTATATTTCTACTAATATTTTCAATAATACTGGTATGGATCAGGAAAGTATCAAAAATACAATTGATGCTGTTACACCTACTCTTCCGTTTAAACGTTTTGGAGAAGCTTCTGAAATTGCTAAAACTGCACTTTTTCTGGCCTCAGATGATGCTTCATACATTCACGGAATTGAACTAAGAGTCGATGGCGGTTTATCAAATACAAAATCATGAAAACAAAAATAGAATCTCAAAACTGGGAAAGCATCACCGAATCTATGCACGAAAATGGTTTTGCCATCCTTCCAAATATCCTGACCAATGAAGAATGTGAAGCTTTAAAAGCTGATTACCTTAATCCTAATTTGTATCGAAAAACGGTTGTTATGGAACGCTATAGGTTTGGTTTGGGCGAATACAAATATTTCGATTATCCCCTGCCTGATTTAATTCAGAACATTCGGGCATCAATTTATCCAAAACTGGCTCCAATTGCCAATTCGTGGATGAAAGCGTTAAATATTAACACCATTTTTCCGCCGGCGCATGAAGAATTATTAAAACAATGCCACGATAATAATCAGCTTAAAGCAACGGTTTTAATTTTAAAATATGGTAAAAGCGGATTTAATACGCTGCATCAGGATTTATATGGTGATGTTTATTTCCCAATTCAAATTGTGCTTTTCCTAAATGAACCGGATAAAGATTTTACCGGAGGCGAATTTGTCTTAACACAGCAAACGCCAAGAGCGCAATCAAAAGCTGTTGTTTTAAAACCAAAAAAAGGAGACATCCTGGCTTTCACAACCAATTTCCGTCCGGTAAAAGGATCAAAAGGGTATTATCGGGTGAATATGAAACATGGTGTAAGCGAGGTTCATTCTGGAGAAAGATTTACTTTGGGGATTATTTTCCATGACGCTCTTTCATAATATTATCTCTCGCAAGGTCGCGAAGTCGCAAAAACAATAACGTAACTTTGCGTTTTAAGTTTTCCTCCTTTGCTCCTTCAATAAAGACAAAGACTTTGCATTTTTGCGACTTTGCAAGAAATTTATCTTCGAAAAATATGATTAAACATAATCAAACTCAAGATTCAGATCTTCGGAATAAAATTAAAAATGGCGAAATTTGCTTTGGCGGCAACCAAAAATTAAGAATCTACGGAACACTTAAATGTTCTTCGGGAAAAAGAATGAAACGCGAAAACCGGATTTTCTTTTCTTCTGAAAATGAAGCCAAAGAAAATGGATTCAGACCTTGCGGACATTGTATGAAACCGGAATATCAAAAATGGAAAAATGGACTTATTTAATCCTGAATCAAACGAAAACACAAATCTGCTTCCAAAAGACGGAACGGTGAATTATTACGGAAAAATATTCTCAAGAGATCAGGCTGATTTCTATCGTGATATTTTATTACATACAATTGAATGGAAAAATGATGAAGCGATTATCTTCGGACAATTAATTACTACCAAACGTAAAGTGGCCTGGTACGGCGATAAGGAGTTTGAATATACCTATTCGAATACCACCAAAAAGGCGCTTCCGTGGACAAAAGAGCTTTTAGAGTTAAAAAGAATTGTTGAAGAAAAAACAGGAGAAACGTTTAATTCCTGTCTGCTTAACTTATATCATTCTGGAGAAGAAGGAATGGCATGGCACAGCGATGCCGAAAAAGATTTAAAGAAAAACGGAGCAATTGGATCTGTAAGTTTTGGTGCCGAACGCAAGTTTGCTTTTAAACATAAAGAATCTAAAGAAACCGTTTCTCTGATTCTCGAACACGGCAGTGTATTGGTAATGAAAGATGAAACCCAGACATACTGGCTTCATCGGCTCCCGCCTACCAAAACAACTCAGAAACCCAGAGTTAATCTGACTTTTAGAACTATTGTCCGCTAATAATTTTGAAAACTGTCAGGTTTAATTGTAATAAATCTACCAGCCTTGGTTCAACCCGTTTTTTAGAACCTCATCGTATTTTTCTTTATCAAAAGAATATAAATAAGGCGCTTTGTGTGCGACATTATTTTTCTTTTCGTCAAGTTTAACCAGAATTCCTATATTGGTTATTTTTCTAAAAAAATTTCTTCTGTCGAGTTTCCTGTCCAAAATTGTTTCGTACAATTTTTGAAGTTCCGGAATTGTAAATTTCTCAGGAAGGAGATTGTATCCAACGGGCATCAAATTCAATTCGGTCCTCAGGGTATCAAGGGCTTTGTCCAGAATTTCCTTGTGATCCAGGATCAGTTCCGGAACTTCTTTATGGTCAATCCACTCTGCAGTTTCATACTGACCAGAGTTTGGAATCGTCTTTAAAAAATCTACCAATGCATAATATCCAAGAGTAACAAATCGCTGTGTAAGCCATTTTCCTTTTTCGGGATCTATTTTCAAACTTTTAAAAACCTTTTTATCAAAATGGTGTTCATTTCGTTTTACATTTCCAAACGCCCCAAACTGTCTTAAAAAAACACCTTCGACGCCGGTTCTTTGGTTTAAAACTGTTACTGCTGCAGTATCAATATCTTCATTTATAGGTATAAAACCGCCGGGTAACGACCATTTATTATTCTGGTTTACTTTGATCAGCAATACCTTCAGCTGGTTATCATGAAATCCAAAGATCACACAATCGATCGAAAGACCGGGCTGATAATTATGACTGTTATCAAGAATATCGTTTAGCATTTTAAATACTGCCTTAAAAATTTAGATTGAAAAAACGTGCAAGTTAGTCATTAAATATATTGTCTTTTGTTTTTATATGTAAAATCTTTCAAACCCTTGTTTTTACTAATAAGTGTACAAATCACAATTTTTACTTAAAATGAAAATTCAATAAAAAAATTACTTACATTGCGTCATTATAACACATTAAAGATTAATTTTGTTAAACTTATCAGAAAGGCTGTATTAATGTTAAATGCGAGAGATTTATGAAAAGTAATTCATTAAAAAAATTAAAGGAACAAATTAGGACTAAAATCTGGACTTCATTTGGGTTTGTATCAAAAACGTATCTTTTAGAGGCTTCGATAAAGTACAGCGAAGAACAGGAAAAGATTTTCAATGAAATGATTGCAGAATCTAAAGATAAGAATGCTAAAAACGAAGCGTTTGACAAAGCTCTTTATGCATCTTATAAAGGAATTGGCGCAATGGATTTTATAAATACTGTCTTAAAATAAAATCAGAGAAATTTTAGAATTTTAATGTCAGCTCGCTTTATCAGCGAGTTTTTTTGTTTTGAAGAACTATATTATTTGAATAATCGTCCTGAATATATACCGTAATTTATTTATTTTTGTTACTTACCAAAGTAAGAATATACGCAAGTAAACATTATAAACGCTAGAAACATGGAAAATACCTTAGAAGTAGAAAATTACAAATTTCAAAAACCTGAAAACTGGGCTCCAAGTATTGACGATTCTCAATTAACTGACTGCATTAAAGAATCTGATTTCTCGAATAAACAAGTTGAAGAAGGAAGAGACTTCTGCTATCTTTTAGATAAAATTTATTATACAAGCGACACTCAAAACAGCGAATATGCGTGTGTTGCTTATACGCTTAACGAACCTTCTAACCTGGAAAGCGCTTCTGTAAAAGATGTTGTGGTCGAGGAAAATGAAACCTATATTATTCACAGAATAAGTGTACTCAGAGAAGGTGTGCTGATTGATAAAATTCCCGATACAAAAATAAAAGTACTTGACAGCGAAAATCAAAGTGAAGGCGGTATTTTGAGCAGTAATAAAAAAGTAAATATTACGATTAAAGATCTGCGCCTTTATGATGTTTTAATCATTGAAGACTCGAGAGTTAAGGTTTTTACAGAACGTGATTTTATGCGTAAGGAATTCCTTAAACATGTGTATGTAACTCCTAGCAGTTACTGGGCTTACGGAAACTATAAATTTACTTTTATCAACGATCGAAAAGAAACTATTGCTTATAAAAAAGCTTTTTTCAGAGATGATTACGGAAATGTTTTAGAACCCGAAATTAATTACCTGAAAAAAGGAGAACGTTTTGTATTTGAAGAAGAAAATTACATCAATTCTTTTGATGCCAACAGAGAAATTGCTCCTTTTATCGATTTTGCTACAGACAGTAACTGGATTAATTTATCAAATTATATTGCGCCGCTGTATGAAGAAATCTACAACAAATCTTCTTTAAAGGAATTTGCTCCAAAACTGGTTGAAAAACTGGACGCTATTACAGATAAAGACGAACAATTGCAGTTTGCGATCGATTATGTGCAGAATCATGTGTATTATATTTTTAATGCCGATGAAATGAACGGACATAAGCCTCAGGAACCTGCTGTAACGTATGAAAACAAACAGGGTGACTGTAAGGCAAAATCGGTTTTACTAAAAGTGGTTTTAGATTATATCAAGGTAGATTCTTCTGTAGTTCTGGTTAATTTTAACTCAGATCATTACATTAAACATTATCTGCCTTCACTGCTGACTTTTAATCATGTTATTGTAAAAATCAATTATAAAGGTGAAACGTATTTTATTGATGCAACTTCCCGCGATGAATTTGGATTGATTGAAAACCGTGGTTATATTTATTTCCTGCATTATCTGGAGGTAAAACCAAATCAGGAATTACAGGTTAAACAACCATATAAGTTTCCTTACTATGGTATTAATGAGAAAGCAGATTTTAGCGCTCAGAATAATTCCGGTGCCTTAAAACTTACTACAACGTATAAAGGAAACCGTGCCAATTATATGCGTAAATATTTTAAGAATACCAATAAGAGAGAAATCATTGACAGCTGGAATAATTTCCTGTTTTATACCCTGAATTATTCTAATGACCGAAACGGAACTGATGTCAGAACGATTTTTAAAGATGCTGCAATTGAGATTGTAAGTGATGATAAAAAGCTGAACGAATTTACAATTCAGTATACTTCTTCTATAGAAAATCCTTATTTTACAGATCAGCAGAAAAATCGTTTCCTGATGTATTTTGACAGAAATGTGGTAAAAAATAATGCAAGAGATTTTATTCATAGTGATATTCCGTTTTGGCATAATTTCGATAACGAAAAGTATGAAATCAATTTAATGACAGATCAGAAAATCGACGTTCAGGAAAAATTTACTATTCAGGAAAGCACGATCAACAATCCGTATTTTGATTATACGAGCCGTAAAAAAGTTACGAAAAACGGGGCTTCAATTTATATTGATTACAAGCCCCTGGTAAACTTAGAAATTCCTCAGGAAGATTTTGAAGATTTTAGAAACGCGCACCACACGGTTGCCGACAGTAATTTCGGAATTGGAATTGATGTTATCGAGCAGGGATTATTAAATATGCTGAAATACAGTTTTAAGAAACGTCTTAAATAATTCGATAAAAAAACGGGGCTTTAGAAAAGCCCCGTTTTTAATTTACTAATTCGCAAGTAATTCAAAATCTGATCTTAATTTTATATCGGCAGACGAAGCGCCTATCATAACTTCAAAATCTCCGGGCTCTGCTGTCCATTCTAATTTGTCATTGTAGAAAGATAATTTTTCTTTGTCAATTGTAAATTCGATTGTTTTTGATTCTCCTGCATTCAGTTTCACTTTTTGGAAATCTCTTAATTCCAAAACCGGGCGCACCACAGATCCAAATTTATCTTTCAGATACAATTGTACAACTTCTTCTCCGGATGCTTTTCCAGTGTTTTTCAACTGAAAAGAAACTTTAATGGTTTCACCGCTTTTTATTTTTGATGCAGATAATTTCAAACCTGAATAATCAAATGTGGTGTAGCTCAACCCATATCCAAAAGGAAATTTAGGTGAGTTTTTTAAGTCAATATAGGCCGAAACATAATTGGTTTCTGTTTCTGTTTTAGCCGGTCTTCCTGTACTAAAATGGTTATAGTAAATAGGAATCTGCCCTACTTCTCTTGGGAATGTCATAGGCAGTTTTCCTGACGGATTATAATCTCCAAATAAAACATTCGCAATGGCATTTCCTGCTTCTGTACCCAGCCACCAAGTGTAAAGAATGGCTGGAACATTATCTGCTGTCCAGTTAAAAACAAGCGGTCTTCCGGCATTTATAAGCACTACAACCGGTTTTCCTGTTGCCTGGATTTCTTTTACTAAATCTTCCTGAACGCCCGGCAGGTGAATATCGCTTCGGCTTTTAGCTTCGCCGCTCTGGTCGCGTCTTTCACCAATACTCAAAATAACAACATCAGCTTGTTTGGCAGTAGCAACTGCTTCGGCAAAACCGTCTTTGTTATTTCCTTCTATTTCACAGCCTTTTGCGTAAAGCAGCTTGGTATTTTTTCCCACTTTATTCTGCAAACCGTCCCATTGCGAAACAATCCATTTATTGTAATCTACTTCCGGAAGTTCTACAGACCAGAATCCCATGTTTTCTTTGTATTCCTTTACCATTGGGCCAATAAAAGCAATTGTTTTTACGCTTTTCGAAATAGGCAGCGTCTGGTTTTCATTCTTTAACAGAACAATACTTTTCTGGGCTGCTTCAAGCGCTGCTTTTCTGTGTTCCGGGTTGTTCAATGCTTTTTCAGCACGTTTTTCATCAGAGTATTTATAAGGATCGTCAAATAAACCCAGTTCGAATTTCTTGCGAAGAATACGTTTTACAGCATCATCAATTAAATCAACAGATACTCTGCCTTCTTTTACCAGCTGGGTCAGATTATATCGGTATGCATTACTTTCCATGTCCATATCGCTTCCGGCAGTAATGGCAGAATATGCAGCTTCTTTTAAATCTTTTGAATAACCATGCGCAACCATTTCGCCAATTGACCCCCAGTCTGAAACTACAAATCCCTGAAAGTTCCATTTTCCTTTTAGAATATCTCGCTGCAGATGTGCATTTCCGGTTGCGGGAATTCCGTTTATGTCGTTAAATGAATTCATAAAAGTTGCAGCTCCGGCATCTAAAGCAGCTTTAAAAGGCGGCAGATAGGTTTCAAAAAGCATTCTTTCACTCATATCAACCGAGTTGTAATCTCTTCCTCCAACAGCAGCTCCGTAAGCGGCAAAGTGCTTTACGCAGGCCATAACCGAATTTAAATCGCCTAATTTATTTCCCTGAAAACCTTTTACTCTTGCATAAGCAATTTTAGATCCTAAATAGGTATCTTCTCCTGCACCTTCCATTACACGCCCCCAGCGCGGATCTCGGCTAATGTCTACCATTGGCGCAAATGTCCAGTGAATACCGCTTGCAGCAGCTTCGGTTGCGGCTACTCTTGCGGCCATTTCTATCACTTGTAAATCCCAGCTGGCAGCCTCTGCGAGCGGAAGCGGAAAAGTGGTTTTATAACCATGAATTACATCCTGGCCAAATAACAGCGGGATTTTAAGGCGTGACTGCATGGCCAGTTCCTGATATTGTCTGGTATATTTGGTTCCGATTACGTTAAGCATCGATCCAATTAAGCCGGCTTTTATCTCTGCCTGTTTGTTGGGATTAATGGTAATAGGTCCGGTCGCAGAATTATCTCCTGTGTACTGATTAAGTTGTCCTATTTTTTCTTCGATAGTCATTTTTTTCAACAGATCATTGACTTTTTGATCTATGGTTTGTTGTTGGGCGGTGACAAAAAATGACACCATAAGCAAGGTTAGAGTGGTTAGTTTTTTCATTTATGTTTATTTAATTTCTATATACACAGGCAAATGATCCGAAGGGTATTTCAAATCTTTAGAATCACTTAAAACCGCATGTTTTTCAACTTTCAGTCCGCTGTTTTTAGAGATGAAGATATAATCCAGTAATAGGGTCACGGGTTCATTATGTTTAAAATCATTAAATGTTCCGGATGGTCCAAATGGTTTTTCTTTTGAAATATCTTTAGTGTCATCCATTACTTTTTTAATTTCAGCTATTTGAGGAGTACTGGGTTCTGAATTGAAATCTCCCATTAAAAACGCCGGATATTTTTTAGTATTTAATGCTGCCATTTTTGAAAGTACCAGCTGTACTCCTTTTATTCTTGCTTCTTCACCCATGTGATCTAAATGTATATTAAATACATAGAATGATTTTTTAGTTTTTAAATCTTTAAAAAGTCCGTAAGTGCAGACTCTATTACAGGCGGCATCCCATCCTCTTGACACTTTATCTGGTGTTTCTGAAAGCCAGAATGTATTCGAATCTTCAAGCTTAAAACGGTCTTTTTTATAATAAATCGTACAGGCTTCTCCTAATCCTCCTTCTTCTCTTCCGATGCCAAATTTATTATAATCTGTTAAAGCCGATGCAATGTAATCAACCTGACCCGGTGTTGCTTCCTGAACCCCGAAAATATCGGGACTGTAAAATTGTATTTGAGAAGTAAAATATTCTTTTCGGTTTGGCCATGCATTTTCTCCATCAGAGGCTACATCCAAACGAATATTATAAGTCATAATTTTTAAATTCTGACCATAAAAAATTCCACTTACAAAAAGTAAAAATACTACTAATCCAATTTTGCTTATCTTTTTCATGTTTAAAAAATTTTAATCCGTAAATCTAGTGTTTCCACAGTCTTAAAGAAAAAAACTTATTTAAAAATTATGTTAATTATAACCCTTTGGCGTAATTATCCCAACGTATAGAAACATATTATATTGTCTTGTTAAAAAAGACATTTTCACCTGTTTCAATATGCATGGTTTATCAATATCAAAACTTGTTTTTTTACTCTTTTAGCAACATAATCCTTTTACAAACCGGCAGCATGTACAGCTAAAAATTCTTTTTTAATTTTGCCCATTAATTAAATATGATTTCAGCAATAATTTTTCAAATCCTGTCATGGATTTAAGACCAAAAAACTCCTTTTCGTTCGATTTATCTTTATGATTGCTGCAGGACTGAAAAATCAGCAGTAAAATAAAGGTCAGAATACCGGATTTATCCATTTTTTTCTAATTGATATTATTTTTTTGAACTCCCTTTTTTATTTTCTGAAAAATCAATGTAATTCAGATTAAAACCTCCTTTTTCAAAAACAGCTTTTATTTTATTCTCTCCTGCATTTAATTCTAAATTAGATAAAATAACCGTTTTCCATTTGTCATTTCCTCCCGTGGCGGGCAAGCGTATCGAATTTGATTTTTTGCCATTTCCGGTTTCCAGATAAAGTTTCCCTTCTGCATTTTCGGCTGAATAACGGATTGCTGCATTATATTTAGCTTGTTTTTTAACCTGGGTTGTAAACTGCAGCCATTCTCCATCTTCAATAAACGAAACCTGATAACCGTTTGATCCGGCATCTTTGCAAGGCAGTATATCAACGCCGTCATTTCGCATGGAATTTCCTTTGTTCCAGTCTTCAAATTTGTTTGTTTCTACTCTGTAATTCACAAAATCGGTATCTGAATACGCATAGCCGTTTGTTCCTAAATCGTAATACACTGCCGGAATTTTTCCCGGAATTGTATTCTTTTTATAAGCTTTTGTATCGTTTGTCTGCACTTGCCTGAACATGGCGTCAATAACATCCGGTTTAACCGTTACGTTTGCCATTTTGTAATTATCTGCCATTTTCATTAGTGTTTTTTTCGCAAATTCTGCCGATGGTTTTTGACCGCTGTCTTTCCAGTATTGCAGCAAAACATCATATTCCGGAATTTTAGTTACTGAGGTTACTCCGGCAATATTTTCGATTTTTTTCATGGGCCAGAAAGCCCAGCCAATATTATTGCTTTCTACTAAAGTCAGGGCATCTTTAAACCAGACATTTGAGTTTTCGCCGCTTTCTCCTAACCAGATCGGTACGTTGTACTGCGTTCTGTAATCCAGCATTTTCTGAATTGACTCTTTGGTATTGTAATTCCAATATTTATGAAAACTCAGAGCCATGTTATCATCCCAAAGCGGAAAAATTCCGTTATAATTATTTCCCCAGCAGTTTCCTTCAATAAAAATTAAATGATTGGTATCGACTTCACGAATTGCTTTTGTTACAGCAATCATTAAATCTCGCAAAGGTCCGTTTGAATTCTCGTCGCAGCCATTTTTGTTCGATCCTGTAAAATTCCAGTTTGGTTCGTTGATAATGTCATAAGCACCAAGCCATTGATTGTCTCTGTAACGGGAAGCGAGTTTTTTCCATAAAGCAATCATTTTTTTCTGATTGGCTTCGCTTTCCCATAATGAAGGCTTTGTTGTATCGTAATCTGAAATAGCAACATCATTCCCTTGTCCGCCCGGAGCAGCATGCAAATCTAAAATCAGGTATAATTTACTGGCTTCGCACCATTTTAATAGGTCATCGGTCATTTTAAAACCTTCTTCGATCCAGGTTATTTCACCGTTTTTTTCTTCTTCAATTGGCGGAGTGTACAAATTGTAATGCATTGGAAGTCTGATGGAATTAAACCCCCAGGCTGCCAATGAATCGACATCTCGTTTTGTTAAGCCGTTTGCTTTGTAAGCTGCATAAAATTCTTTTGTGTCTTTCTCGCCAATAAGGTCCTGAATTTTTTGTTTTATCTGATACTGCGGACTTGCAAAGGGCTGTGTTTGCAGCATATATCCTTCCTGAACCATCCAGCCTCCTATGCCAAGACCTCTTAATAGTACATTTTTCCCATTTTCGTCAACAATTTTCTGTCCGTCTCTGTGCAAAAAACCTTGTCCGAAAACGGTAACTGAAAGTAAAAACGGCAGTAGAATAATTATTTTTTTCATGCTATTTGATCATTATTTTAAACCTGCAAAACCGTATAATTTTGCAGGTTTTGATGTTTTATTTCAACAGAAAATCCTTTTTTTGATCTCCTATCTGAATGGTAAAAGTTCCTTTTTCAGAAATCCATTTCAGGTCTTCGTTTACAAATTGCAGATCTTTTTGGTTTATGATAAATTTTACCGTTTTGGTTTCATTTGGTTTTAAATCGATTTTTTCAAATCCTTTTAAAGATTTAAATTCAGGTGTAATACTGGCTACATGATCTGATAAATACAGTAAAACGGCTTCTTTTCCTGCTCTGTTTCCTGAATTGGTAATATCAACCGAAACATTAATTTGGTCAGTATTGGTAATTTCTGTTTTGTCTATTTTTAAATTTGAATAAGTGAAAGTGGTATACGATAATCCGGTTCCAAATTCGAACTGAGGAGCATAACTTTTCTCATATGTGGCATCATTATTCTGTTCTCCTTCAGAAATACTTTCGGTATATTTTCTATTGTATTTTTCTAATGAATTTGGGTATTTTGGATAATTATACGGCAGTCTTCCGCTTGGATTTACCTCTCCGTATAAAATATCTACTAATGCCCTTGCGCCTTCATTTCCCGGAAGGTAACACTGTACAACAGCACTCATTTTGTCTTCGAAGTTGCTGATTAGTCTTGGTCTTCCTTCGTTTAAAACTAAAATAATCGGCTTGTTTATTTTTGCTAAAGCCAAAGCCAGTTTTATCTGAGAAGTACTCATATACAAATCGCTGATGTCACCCGGAGTTTCTGTATAATTTTTTTCTCCCAGGCATAAAACAATTTTAGAAGCATTTTTTGCCAGTTCTACTGCTTTCTGAATTTCGGCATCATCTTCTTTTTCAAGATCAGCTCCGGCTGTATAAAGTACATTTTCTTTCCCTAATTTATTTTGAAAAGCTTCAAGAATGGTGAATTTATCAGCTGCGTATGTATCTGAATTTTCGCCCTGCCAGGTGTATGACCATCCTCCGTTAAGGTATTTCATGCTGTTAGCCGTTGCGCCTGTTACAAGGATTTTTTCGTTTTTGTTTAATGGCAGAGCCGATGCATTATTTTTTAGTAAAGTAATGGACTCGGCTGCCGTGTTATATGCTTCCTGAATATGTTCTGCTGATCCAAATTTTGGATAATCTTTTAAATCAGCTACAGTATTTTGAAACAAATTCAGTTCGTATTTCATTTTTAAAATTCGGGAAACAGCATCATCAATTCTTGAAATCGGTACTTCGCCTTTTTTTACTAAATCAACTAAATCCGTATAAAAAGAAAATTCTTCGGGCACCATACTCATATCTATCCCGGCCATAACGGCAATACGAACCGCATCACGTTTTGATTCGGCCACTTTATGTCTGGTGTACAGATAAATAATATCTTTCCAGTCGGTTACAACCACTCCAGAAAAACCCAGTTCTTTTTTAAGAATATCTGTAATTAAATGTTTACTCGCATGTACAGGAGTTCCGTTTATTTCACCTGAACTTACCATTACGCTTTTTGCGCCGGCATTAATTGCAGCCTGATAAATCGTTAAATCATATTGCCTTAAAATTCTTTCCGGAATAATGCTTGGAGTTCTGTCTTTTCCTGTTGTTGTGCTTCCGTAACCTATATAATGTTTCATGCAGGAAGCCACACTGTATTTTGAACCTACATTATTATTTCCTTCGAAACCATCGACTAAAGCAACGGCCATTTTTGATGACAAATAAGCATCTTCTCCAAAGGATTCCCACATTCTTGACCAGGCTGGATTTCTTGGAAAATCTAAATCTGGCGAAAACACCCACGGAATTGAGGAAGCTCTGGTTTCATAAGCCGAAATTGCTGCTCCGCGTTTTACCAAATCGGTATTAAAAGTCGCGGCTAAACCTATTTGCTGCGGAAATAATGTTGCTCCGGCTGAATAACTTGCACCATGAATCGCATCGATACCATAAAGCACAGGAATTTTAAGTCTGGTTTTATTAGCCTCGTTTGTAATGGCCTGCATGGTTTCCTGCCATCTTTTTAAAGTGGGAGCTCCCGGATTTGGCACGTTTAATATCGAACCAATATGATAATCCTGAATTCCCTGCTTTAATTTTGCAGCATCGAAATAACCCGATTTTTTGGTATCTTCAAAAATTGTTACCGTAATCTGGGTCATCTGCCCTACTTTTTCTTCGAGCGTCATTTTTGATACTAATTCAGAAACTTTAGCATCAATTTCTGCTTTGTTATTTTTAACCTGCTGGCTCCAGACTGCTCCGCAGAGAAGGAACATCAGCACAAAAAACTTTATATTTTTCATTTTATACTTTTAATATTAATACCAAATAAAATCTTAGTATACCAGTGTCTGCATGGCATGTGCCGGTATGGTAATCGTATATTTTTGAGAATTAATGGTTATGGCGTAAACGATACCTTTATCTTCCTGGTTCATGATTATTGTGGCAGTCTTGCCGTCAGGATTTTTAAATGAAGTACTCAGCAGTTTCTTGTTACTTACTGTTTCATTTATCCTTTTAGCATCGGGACGAATAAATTTTGAAAAATGTCCTATGTAATAATACATAGGTGTATAAATCAGCTGTCCGGAATTGGTATCGGCATGAATGGGTGCAAAACAAAAATTGCCAACATGATTTGGACCTCCTTTTTGATCCAGAAGAATATTCCAGTCTGTCCAGCCCACTGTTCCATTATTGAAATCGTTAATCATATTAAGGCCGTAACGTTCTGCATTGACCCAGAACTGATATTTTGATGCGTCAAATTTTTCGATGCAGCCTTCTGTAAAAATCAGATTTTTGTTCGGGAAAGTTTCATGAACTTTGGCAACCGATTCAAATTTTGGCGTACCTCCATTCCATGTTTCATACCAGTGAAAACCAATTCCCCATGCATATTTTGAAACTTCAGGATCAGAGAAAACCAGTTGTGCTCTTTTCTCTAACATATCGCCGCGGTTATGATCCCAGATTATAATCTTTTTCGAACCTAATCCGTCTTTTTCTAAGGTTGGTCCTAAGAAATTTTTCAGAAAATCTCTTTCGGCTTCGGGCGTATAAATGCAGGATTCCCAACGCTGTTTTGCCATAGGCTCATTCTGGATGGTTAATCCCCAAATTGGGATTCCTTCTTTTTCGTATTCTTTTATAAATTTAGCATAATAATCTGCCCACGACTGAGCAAATTCAGGCAATAAAATACCGCCGTTCAAAATATCATTATTGTCTTTCATGAAAGCTGGGGGACTCCATGGACTAACAAATAAAGTTAATTTCCCGCCGGCATTTTCAATTGCTTTTTTAAGTAATGGTATTCTGTATTTTCTGTCGTGATCGATACTAAACGTTTTTAGTTCTTTATCGCCTTCACGAACATAGGTGTAACTTTCACTGCTAAAATCACAGCTGTGAATAGTTGTTCTGGCAAGCGAATATCCTATTCCCTTATTTTTGTCATAATAAGCTGTTAGAAATTCCTGCTGTTTATCTGCAGGTAACTTTGCAAAAACTTCGGCACTTGCGTCTGTTATTGCACCGCCGATTCCAAGGAAAGTCTGAAAAGTTTTATCCGGATTTATTTCTATAAAAACTGTTGCATTGGCTGCAGATTTATTCGAAATCAAATCATTTGAAAGGGATAATCTTAAATTTGAATTTTCGGCCGTTGTATAAACTTCTAATTTTTTATTTGAAACAGCTGCAATGCTTTCTACAGTTGTATTCTTTGACGGAGGACCGCTGAGTTGTAAAATTAGTGCCGATGTCAGCAGTATGCTTTTTGTTGATATCATAACCCTTGAAAATATTAATACACCAGCGTTTGAATAGCGTGAGCCGGAATTTTAACCACTGTTTTTTCTGAAGCAATAATAAAATTGTATGTTATTTCATTATCTGTATGATTCATTACGATGGTTGCCATTTTGCCATTAGTATTTAAAAATGATGTGCTTAATAAATAACTTCTGCTTACTGACGAACTTACACGAACTGCATTTGGACGAATGAATTTTGAAAAATGTCCTATGTAATAATACGATGGTGTGTAAATTAATTCCCCCGTTGTAGTGTCGGCATGAAGAGGTGCAAAACAAAAATTGCCCACATGGTTAGGTCCTCCAAACTGGTCTAACAGAATATTCCAGTCTGTCCAGGCAACGGTTCCGTTATTAAAATCATTTATCATCGAAGTTCCGTAGCGTTCTGCGTTTGGCCAGAATTGGTATTTGGCAGCATCAAATCTTTCGACACATCCTTCTGTAAACATTAGTTTTTTATCAGGATAAGCTTCGTGTACCCGGGCCACATTTTCAAACATTGGCTGTGCGCCTGTCCAGGTTTCATACCAGTGAAAACCTAATCCCCATACATATTTTGAAGCTTCGGGATCTGAGAAAATAACATTTGCTCTCTGAACCATTAAATCTCTGTTATGATCCCATGCAATAATTTTTACATCGCCAAGTCCTTCTTTTTTAAGAGTTGGCCCTAAGTAGTTTTTTATATAATCTCTTTCTTCCTCTGCTGTATACAAACAAGATTCCCATGTTTGAGTTGCCATTGGTTCATTTTGTACCGATGTTCCCCAGATTGGAATGCCTTCTTTATTATACGCTTTTATAAATTTTGCATAAAAATTTGCCCACGGCTGGTAGAATTCAGGCAGTAATTTTCCGCCTTTAAGTACGCTTTTATTGCTTTTCATAAATGCGTTTGGCGACCATGGCGTGGCATAAGTCAGCAATTTTCCGCCAGCTGTTTTTATAGCCTCTTTAATTAGCGGGATTCTGTATTTTCGATCATGATCAATTGAAAAAGTTTTCAAATCTTTGTCGCCTTCTTCGATATAGGAATAGCTTCCACTGCTAAAATCAGAGCTTTGAATCGTTGTTCTTAGCAATGAATACCCAATTCCTTTTTGAGTATCGTAATAGGCGTTTAAAAATTCGGTTTGTTTTTCTTTGGATAATTTTGCGAAAATCTCAGCACTGGCATCGGTTACGGCACCTCCAATCCCTATAAAGGTCTGGAATTTTTTAGATGGTTCTACAAAAACTGAAATTTCAGTTTCAACCGGCTGTGTCGATGCTGTAAAACTTAAATTGTCTGTTGCAGTTAATTTTAAATTCGTATTGGCAGCAGTGGTGTAAACGGTTATTTTTTTATTGGCTGTTGTAAATTTCTGAACCTGTTTTTTGTGTGTGTTTTGTGAAAAAACAGATAAAGAGAAACATAAACAAGTTGTGATAATAAATTTCATTTTTTTCATTGTATATGTTTTTGGTCTATAGGCTTTTTTGAATTATTTTTCTTGTAAATTAAGACAGGACTGATTTAAAAATAGCCCATAATCAAAAAGAATATGGGCTATTCTGACAACCAAACTTAAACTTAACTCAAAATTATAATCATACTAAATGGTTTGAAAAACTAACATTTCGGTTCACTGCGTATGATTTTATGTGTTTTAGATTCAATTAATTATCGTATTGATCGTTCTGAACCATTTTAGTGTTATTAAATTCACTGTACGGAATTGGGAAAGCTTCATTTTTACCTACTGTAAATCCTTTAAATGCTAACTTCGCTCCTGCCTGACCTGTTCTTACCAAGTCAAACCAACGGTGTCCTTCGCCTGCAAGTTCCAATCTTCTTTCTGCATAAATAGCATCAAGAGAAACTGGCACAGAACCTAAACCAACTCTCGCTCTTACAGCATCTAAAAGTGCCTGAGCTCTTGCTCCTGTCCCTCCAAGTGCTTCGGCTTCTAACAAATAGGTATCAGCCAGACGGATCACATAGGTATTGATTCCAAAGTTCAGGAACGGGTTTGTTGCTTTAATATCAGCATTTACTGCCGCATATTTTATAAAATGGTACCCTGTTTCGTTATAACTATCCGTAAATGTTATCTGCTTTGCTGCTTTTGCTGCATTTGCATCAAAAATAGTAGACGCGAAACGAGGATCTGTTTTAAGGGCATTCGCTAAATCTGTAGTCACGACGATGAATCCCCAGCCGTTGATGTAGTCAGGAAGACCCGCTGCTTTTCCGGCATCTGTTCTGGAATAATCGCGCATCCCCATTAACTGAGCGGCAACATTTCCTTCATCATCACCTCTTTCAAAATTACCCCAGTCAGCATTTGATTTATCTGAATACGTAATTTCAAAAATAGATTCGGTATTGAATTTATTGCTGTGATTCCATAAATCTGCAAAGCTGCCTAACAGTTTGTAACCGTAGCTGCTTGTTCCGCCCGGAGTTGGACCGTTTACTTTAGCCAGCTCGGCAGCTGCTTCGCTCTTTTTGTTATCATATAAATAGATTTTACCTAAAAGGGCAATAGCCGCGCCTTGTGAAAAACGACCTGATTCATTTGATGGAATCGTAACAGGAAGATCGTTAATAGCTTCTCTTAAATCTTTTTCCATCTGTGCATAAACTGCTTCAGGGGCAACCTGTACTACTAACGGAATTTCATCTTTAGTAAGCGGTGTCAAGATCAGCGGAATTTTTTTGAATATTCTAACAAGATCAAAATAGTAATAAGCACGTAAGGCTTTTACCTCTGCCATGAATCTTGCTTTTTTTGTTGCATCCATTGGAATTTCTGGCAGTTTCTGGATCATCACATTACATCTCGCCACACCTTTGTAATAATCTGCCCAGATAGCAGGCGGAATATTAAACTGGCTCACCGTGTAATTTGATGCTACCTGAAGACCCGGCTGGTCACCGGAGTTACCTCCTCCTGCATAAAAATCATCCGATGCAGAATTCAGAAACAATAATGGTGCATTTTCCATTGCTCCGGCAAACTTTCCTAATTTATCATAAGCAGCAACTAAACCAGAGTATGCTTCTGTTTCGTTTCTGTAAAAATCTTGTTCGAGCACAACTCCGTCTCCTTTTACTTCCAATTTTTCATCGGTATCGCAGGCTCCAAGTGTTAATAACACGCCGCAGGCGATTAATGAATGTTTAAAACTTATAAGTTTCATAATATTTTCTTTTTTAATTAAAATTGCAAATTAACTCCTAACATGTATGATTTTGCCTGAGGATAATACCCTCTGTCAACACCTTGTACATTATCCATGTTAGCGGCAGTAGGTCCTCCAATTTCCGGATCGAAACCACTATATTTTGTAATAGTGAAAAGGTTTTCTCCTGTTACATACAATCTCACTTTTGTTAAAGAGATTTTGCTGATTAAATCTGTTGGAAGAGAATATCCAAGCTGAATCGTTTTGAATCTGAAGAAATCTCCTTTTTCTAAATTAAAATCAGATGGATTACTAAAGTTTTTATTTGCATCATCAGTTGTAACTCTTGGATAGCTGTTTGTTGATCCCGGTCCTGTCCAACGACCTAAAACATCTGTCTGATAGTTGGCATTGATAATATCTAATCTTCTTAATCCCTGATAGATCATGTTTCCTCCTGCTCCCTGACCGAAAACCAATAAGTCAATTCCTTTGTAATCTAAATTAAGTGTAAAACCATACGTAAATTTTGGTAAAGATGTTCCTAAGAAGGCTCTGTCTTCCCCGCCAATCTGACCGTCTCCGTTTAAATCCTGCCAACGGAAATCTCCCGGTTTAGCATTTGGCTGAATCAAACCTCCTGAAGCATTTTTGTATGCGTTAACTTCTTCAACACTCTGGAAAACTCCATTTGTTTTAAATCCGTAGAAAGAGTTGTAAGCCTGACCCACCTGAGTTCTGTTAATTTCATAAGAGCTTGACTGAACTGTTTCATCTCCAGCAAGAAAGTTAACTCCTTTGTCAAGATATGTTATTTCATTTTTGATATAAGAGAAGTTCCCATTTACAGAAAGGTTTAATCCTCCAATTCTTTTACGATAACCCAATTCGATATCGTACCCTCTGTTTTCCATACTGGCCAAGTTAGCATAAGTATCTCCTGTAGAACCTACGTAACCAGGGTTTGGAACCGGCATGATAATACCAACTGTTTCTTTTTTGAAAAGGTCAAGTGATAAGCTGAAATCGTTAAATAAAGTTGCTTCAAAACCAATATTTCCTTGTCGTGTTTCCTCCCATTTTAAGTCAGGGTTAGGAATCGCATTCGGGCTTTGTCCAGGAATTGGAGTACCGCCAATAGTATAGTTTCTGCGAATTCCAATTGTTGATATGTATAAGAAATCAGGAGAAGAATCGTTACCGGTTACCCCGTAACCTCCTCTGATTTTTAATGTATTTACTACATTGTTTTCTTTCCAGAATCCTTCTTTAGAAGGCACCCATCCTAACGATGCAGAAGGGAAAGTTCCGTATTTGTGGTTTGGTCCAAAACGTGTAGAACCATCACGACGAATAATACCGGTAAAGATGTATTTTTCTTTGTAATCGTAGTTTAATCTTCCGAAGATAGACTCAACTCTGTGCTCATAAGCCTGAGAATTGTAAGCATTTGCAATTTTATCTGAAATAGGAATTTCAACATTGAATGAAGCTTCTGCGTGAGTAGTTGCAGGAACTCCCTGATACGTAACATCATTTCCGGATGTAATGTTGTCTACATAAGTACCAAGCCCTACTAAAGCACTAAAATTATGATCTCCAATTTTTCTGGCATAATTTAAAGTGTTTTCAAAGTTCCAGCTGAATGATTTTTTGTATGATCTGAATAATTCATTTTTATCTCTTTTTGTCGCTCCGTTTAAGAAGAAAACCGGAGTAAAATTATCAGAACCATAGTATGCTAATTTACCTCCCGCTGCCGATTTAAATTTTAAACCCGGTAAAAGTTCTGCTTCAAAGAAAATGTTTCCTACGAAATTATCTGCAAAATCATTATTTCCTAATCTTGTCTGCGTATAGGCTAATGGATTTGTATTTTCCTGCGTTACAATAGTCGAGATTCCATAGTAATTTCCGTTTGCATCTTTAAGAGCATTTGGATTATTAGTATAAATAGGCTGATTTGGATTTGTCTCTATAATTGGAGTCAAAGGATCTAAGTTGATTGCAGAAGATAATGGGCCTCCAAATTCATCATTTGTGTTCCCGATACCCAGCGTTTTCTCATTGGAATATCCTAAAGTCTGGCCAATTTTAATATATTTTCCAATTTTATGAGAAGAGTTTAAACGGATGTTTTTTCTGGTGTAATTTGAAATATCTGTTGTAATAATCCCTTCCTGATCAATTAAACCGAAAGACATGTAAAATGTAGAAACATCGTTACCGCCGCTGAAACTCAATTCGTGAGAATAACGGTTGGCATGGTCGTTAAAAATAGCATCCTGCCAGTTAGTACCTTTACCGTAGTTCGCTGCTGTAGAATATGGAGCCGCTTTTCCACCATTGGTGTAAGCCTCATTCATAATCGTTACATACTGATCTGCATTTAACAGATTTAGTTTTTTAGCTGCCTGAGAAACTCCTGAAAAACCAGTATAGTTTACTGTAATTTTACCAGCTTTTCCTTTTTTAGTCGTTACAAGGATAACCCCTCCTGCTGCACGTGAACCGTAGATAGCTCCCGAAGCACCGTCTTTAAGAACCTCTATAGATTCTATATCCGACTGGTTTAAATATCCAATACCGCCATTGTCAATAATTACACCGTCAACAACCCATAATGGATCATTATTGTTTAATGTAGTAAAACCACGGATTCTGATTGTGGAGGCAGAACCCGGCTGACCAGCATTTGCTGCAATGGAAACTCCTGAAACCCTTCCTTGCAGTGACTGTTCAATTCTGGTAACCGGAAGATTTTCTAAATCTTTTCCTTTTACACTTGAGATAGCACCAGTTACAACGCTCTTTTTCTGAACACCGTACCCAACTACTACCACTTCATTTAAATTTTGAGATTCCGGAAGTAATGTAATATTGATTTTATTTCTTCCGTTTACGGCTTCCTGTATGGTAACATATCCAACAAAGCTGATAGTTAAAGTTCCGTTTGAAGGAACGCCGATTTGAAACTTTCCATCAAAGTCAGAGGCGGTTGCTTTGGTTGTGCCTTTAACTAAAATAGTCGCTCCCGGGACGGGCATTCCACTTTCATCATTAATAGTTCCGTTTACCGTAATATCCTGTGCCATTGCGATAACTGAGAACAAAGATGAAAAACAAAAAATAAGTAATTTTGTTAATTTCATTTTTCTAAAAATTTTGGTTAATTAATTAGTAATTTGATGCAATAATAAATTTATTTTTTTACTATCGTCACTAAATTTTTATTACAAAAACACATCAAACCAAATTTTTATCTATTACAAAAACACATCAAATTTCCAATAAACAATTGATATTCAAATAAATAATTACAAAATAAAAGATGTTATCAAAATGTTAATTGAAAAAATAAACACTACATTTATAAAAAAGTAATTATTTTCGCTTTTATTGAAAAATTGAAGTTAAAAAGCAGATACACAATATTCTTATTTAAAATAAATTCAAAAAAATAAAACATTTGCTGTAAAAATATACTCATAAAATTATGAAATTGACAAATACCTTAATTTTAATATTTGTAGTCTTTATCTTAAATAATAAAACTTCAGGCCAGGTAAAAAATATAGGACTGCCTCAAATAAAAAACTATAAGCGTACAGAATATAAAGGAGGTACTCAAAACTGGAATATAGATCAGGACAAAAAGGGCAATATTTACTTTGCAAACAACAGCGGCCTTATTCAATTTGACGGAACTACATGGCATAAGTATTCCCTGCCAAGCGGCACAGCAATACGTAGTTTAAAAATTGACGATACCGGAAGAATATTTGTAGGCGGAAATGATGAATTTGGCTATTTTAAAAGCGACGAAAAAGGGATTTTAAAATATTTTTCCTTATCTAAATTAATTGACAAAAGGATCAACAAAAACATCAACTTAATCTGGAGAATACATATATATAAAGGAGAAATTATTTTTCAGTCTTTCACAAAAGCTTTCTTTTACAAAAACAATAAAATACACATAATAAATGCCCCAAATAAGTTCCAGTTTTCTTTTTTAGTAAACAAAAAACTTTACTTTCAGGACAAAGTTTTGGGAATTCTGGAATATAAAAACGGCAGATTAAATCCATTAAAAGGATCGACTTTTTTTAATGATAAAGAAATCTGGTCTGTATTTCCATTGCCGAACAACAAGCTCTTAATGGCTACTTTGGAAAAAGGGCTTTATATTACAGACGGAAATTCGGTTAAACCCTGGGAAACTGAAGCAAACGAATTCATCAAAAAAAATACTTCGCTTGGAGGCTCTATCATAAAAAACAAGTTCATTGTCCTTAATTCGGTATTAGACGGGTTTATTGTCTGCGATTTAAACGGTAAAATCATTCAGCATCTTAACCGCCAGAAAGGACTTCAAAACAATACTATTTTAACCTCTTTTATAGACAATAAAAACAATTTATGGCTTGGATTAGATAACGGAATCACCTTTGTAAACGAGAACTCGCCTTTTACCTTTTTTGACTATAGTTATAATATAGGAACGGTGTATTCTTCTGTAGTTCATAACGGCTATTTGTATGTGGCAACCAATCAGGGATTATTTTATCACCACTGGAGCAAACCATTTAAAGACGAACCTTTTATGAAAGTCGAAGGTACAATTGCGCAGGCTTGGAACGTTCAGGTTATTAATAACACCCTGCTGTGTGCCAGCAACAGCGGAGCCCTGGTCATTAAAGAAAACAGGGTATTAAAAATCTTGGACAAAAAAGGATATTTTGGTTTTAAAGCTATCCCGAAACATGAAAATTATGTGATTGGCGAAAGTTACAACGGGTTTTCGATTTTTAAAATTGGATCTGACGGAATCGAATTTGTCAATCAGGTCGAAGGGTTTGATGAAACCACTAACACGTTCGAAATAGAACTTGATGAAAACTACCTCTGGCTGAAAAAAGATCCTTATCTGTATCAAATGTCGCTTTCGTATGACCTGAAAAAATTTGAGAGTATCAAAAAACACACTCAGATTTCGCCAAAATACAAAGGCATCGGAAGCTTACAATATGTAAATAAGAAAATTTATTTTCAGACAAACAATCATTTTTTCAGATACTCACAAGAGTTCGAATCGTTTTTTGAAGACAAAAAATTTGGTGATTTATTCAAAGGAATGCCGCCAATAAACACATTGATTGAAGACTCTTACGGCAATTTATGGTATTCGTTTAATGAGACACTGGGCGTTTTAACCAAAAACAAAAAAGGCGGATTTGTCAAAAATCAGGCACCTTTTTCTAATCTTTCCGGCAATCTGGTAAACCATTACATTTCGGTCAACACAATTGATCCGGAAAATATTTTTATTGGCTTAACTGATGGCTTAACACATTATGATTCTAAAATCCCTAATACGTTTATTACAAAACCAAAAGTTTTTGTTGAAAGCTTTTCGTTTCCGGAAGACACTATCTTAACCGGCAATTTGTCTGTAAGTAAAGATTTTTATCTTCCTTACAGCTCCAATCACGTTAAATTTACCTTTTCTTCACCTACCTACGAAAATCAGGAAAATATAATGTATTCTTATAAGCTTGAACCTTTTGACGATAATTGGCGTAATTGGTCTACACTTGCCATAAAAGAATACACCAATTTAAGAGAAGGCAATTACAAAATGAAGATTAGGGCTAAAAACAGTTACGGAATCATCTCTGATACCAGCGAAGTAAGCTTTGTTATTATGCCTCCGTGGTATAGACATTTTCTGGCTTACTTATTTTACATTATTCTGATAATCGCAGGGATTTATTTTATCTCAAACAGAATCAAACTGAAAATCAGAAAAAACAGGTATTACGAAACTATTGAACAGCGCCGTTTATACCTGGAAAAAGAATCGAAAATAAGACATGAACAGCATGAGCTTGAAAAAGAAATTGAAAAGCTGAAGAATGACAAACTTCAGATAAAAATACTTGCCAAAGACAAAGAATTGGTCAACAACTCTCTACAGGTTGTAAAAAAGAACAAAGTCTTAAATGGGATTATTCATAAGCTAAAAGATATCGACACGAATATATTAGACGATTCGACCAAATTTGAGTTTAACAAATTACACAAAAGCATTGTAAAAGAAGTAAACACAGACAAGAGCTGGAAGGATCTGGAAAAACACATTAAAAACGTCCATTTTGAATTCTTAAAAAGACTTAAAGCACAATATCCTACTATTTCACCGCGCGAACTTGATTTATCGACTTATTTATTGATGAATATGTCTACGAAAGAAATTGCCGAAATCATGAATATTTCAACAGGAGGGGTCGAGCTGGCGCGTTATCGTCTTCGAAAGAAACTCGGACTGAATAAAAAGGAAAATCTTATTGGTTTCCTTATGACGATTTAAATTTAAAAAGCCAATTGATTTAGTATCAAATGGCTTTTTAATTATAAGATATATTCTAATGTACGTTCCAGGGCCATACCTCTGGATCCTTTTATAAGAATGGTATTGTTTTCAAATTTTTGCGTTTTCAGATAATCCGCAAAAGAATCAAATGACTCAAAAAATTGAATGTATTTGCTTGAAATTTTATTCTCGTAGAAAGATTTACCTATCAAATAACAAATGGCTTCAGTCTGGATTGATAATGAATCAACAATCGCTTTGTGTTCCTGTCTGCTTTCCTTACCCAGTTCAAACATATCACCCAGAATCATAATCTTATTCTTGTTTTCCAATTGCAGGAAATTAGCAATTGCAACTGCCATACTGCTTGGATTTGCATTGTAGGCATCCAGAATAATTTCATTCGAGCCTTTTTTTAGCAGCTGAGAACGATTATTGGCCGGAATATAATTTTCTATTGCTTCTTTTACAGCTGTATTATCAACCCCAAAATATTTACCAATTGCCACGGCAGCATTAATATTATTTGCATTGTATAAACCTATCAAATGCGACTCAACGGTAAAATCTTCATAATTTATAACTACAAAGGGATTTGCCTGGACGGCTGTTATTTTCAGATCGGCAGTTTCGTTAGCAGCACCAAAAGTAAACAGCTTTATTCCGGCTGCTTTTTTAATCTGTATAGGATCTTCCAGATTTATAAATGCCTGTTTGTTGTTTTTAAGAAGATAGTGATACATTTCGCTTTTTCCATCAATAACACCTTCTACACCTCCAAAACCTTCTAAATGGGCTTTCCCAAAATTGGTGATATAACCATAATCAGGCTGGGCGATTTCGCATAAAAATTCAATTTCCTTTTTATGATTTGCTCCCATCTCAACAATACCCATTTCAGTATCTTCTGTAAATGAAAGCAGTGTAAGCGGCACGCCAATATGATTATTCAGGTTCCCGATAGTGGCCTTAGTTTTAAACTTTTTAGAAAGCACTACATTAATAAGCTCTTTAGTTGTCGTTTTCCCGTTGCTTCCTGTCAGGGCAACAATTGGCAGGTTCAGATAAGTTCTGTGAAATTTAGCCAGATTTTGAAGTGTTTCGAGACTATTTTTTACCAATATAGTCTTTTCATCAATATAATACGATTCGTTGTCTATAATAACATATAAAGCCCCCAATTCAAGTGCTTCTTTTGCAAAAGTATTGGCATCGAAGTTCTCGCCTTTAATGGCAAAAAACATAGAATCTTTTTCAATTTTTCGTGTATCAATTGAAAGCGATTTACATTGTAAAAATAAATGATGAATGTCCTGAATGTTCATTTATAAATATTTTAATAGATCATAAAAGTAGAAAAAAAACAATAAAAAAATTCCAAATTCCAGACTGATTTATGCAGCTTTGGAATTTGGAATTTTTTATATTAGAATTTCTAAATCTTAATTCCTTGGTGATTTTCTTCTTTCAGTTTTAGCACCTACTCTAGACATTGCACATCTGAAACCAATGTAATCAGTTGCCATATCCTGAGGAAAGTATCTTCTTTGAGCAGGGTCTAACCAGTAAGCTCTGTCTCTCCATGAACCTCCTTTGTAAACTCTTACTTTATCATCGATTAAAGTAGTACGTTTGCTAGAGTTATCATATTTTCTGATCATCTGACCTAAACTGTCTGTTGTTACATTGTGTTTAGGTGAGTTGTACATTGCCTGATCTGCTTTTCCTCCTGATTCAGAATCTCCAAAGTCAAAATATCTTGAAGATTGTTTATCACCATCTCTGTAGTTGATATTATCACTTGTGCTGAAGTTTTGTCTCAAATATGTTTCTTGTTCATCAACCGGTACCTGAGCAATTTCTCCCGGAAGGTTTCTTGCGATAACTTTTCCGTTGCTTAAAGTATCATATTTAATGTTTGAAGTCGAAACGATTTCAAGTTTACCGTCTTTACCAATTTTGTTTTTAGCGTATTGATTTCCTCTGAAATAGTTGAAATCATTTGCTTCGTTATCAATAACAGGTCTGTAAACATCGGCAACCCATTCTGCTACGTTACCAGCCATATCGTATAATCCAAAATCGTTTGGAGCATAACTTTTTACAGCATTTGTAATATCTGCACCATCATCTGACCATCCTGCAATTCCACCGTAATCACCGTTTCCTTGTTTAAAGTTAGCCAATTGATCACCTCTGTTTTTACGTTTGTTAGAACGTGTATAATCTCCTGACCAAGGGTATTTCTTTTGTCCTTTATAAATGTTGTATTCTCTTTGTCCAACATCAGCAGCTGCAGCGTACTCCCATTCTGCTTCAGTAGGAAGTCTGTACTCTGGTAAAATAATACCAGAAGAACGCTGTGCGTATACGTTTTTCTCTTCAGGAACCACACCGTCTTTACCGGCTCTTGGTCTTCTTCCTGTTGGGTTTTTCTTTAATACTAATTCTTCGTTTCCACCATAAGTCGTAGAAGGAGAAGCTAAGTAAGCTTCAGTATTAAATAAACTTTCTGCGCTTACGTCTTGTGTTTTAGCACCTTTTTTAAGGTATCCGTTTTTCTCTAAAACAGCCTCGTTAACACGGTCTGTTCTCCATTTACTAAATTCAACAGCCTGAATCCAGTTAACACCAACTACAGGATAGTTAGCATAAGAAGGGTGTCTTAAATAGTTATTAGTCATCGTTTCATTATAACCTAAACGATTTCTCCAAACTAAAGTATCCGGAGATGCTCCTTCATAAATGTTTTTGTAGTTTTCTTCTGTTGGAGGAAAAACCTTTTTTAACCACTCCAGGTATTCTAAGTACATACCATTCGTAACTTCAGTTTCATCCATGTAAAATGATTGAACGTGTTGTTGAGTTGGTGTGTTATTCCAATCGTGCATAACATCATCCTGTACTTTACCCATAGTAAACGTACCTCCTTCAACAAAAACCAAACCAGGTCCTGCCTGTTGTTTTTTTCCTGCATTTCTGGCCGCAGTTCCATTCTGACTATCTACATCCCACCCAGTTGCTCTGGATGCATGAGAGGAACTAGATTTTTTGCTACAACTAGCCGTGCCCAACATCAATACTATTGACATCATTAATTGCAAGACTACAATTTTGTTTACTTTCATACTCATTCTTAGGTGATAAATTTAGGTGCTGCAATATAATAATTAACATTTAATTGGCAACATCTGTTCTAATAATTTTATTTCGCTGTTTTTTACCAGAAAATAACCTTTAGTTACGAACGCAAAAATATACTTTTTATTATTTACTGTAACATGAAATAGTATATTTTTACTTACTAATTATTTTTTACTTAAATTTCGCTTTTTAAACTAATGAAACAGGCAATTTTAATCTTTCTTCTTCTAATCCCAACTCTCTCATTTTCCCAGTCAAACGGGAGCTTAACGATCGATTGGCAGACTAAAAAAGAAACAAATTACGGCGAAATTAAAATCACAATTCCATATTTTTCCGGAGGCAGTTTCAGTCTTGATCCTGCCAAAAAAAGCATAACTTTCATACAAAATCTGAACATATCTAACGTTCCTGACGGCAGTTTAGTCCAGCTTAGCAGTATAATTTACGAGTCGGTTTCAAGAACAGATCTTGGTGATCTCGCGGTTGAAAACATTCCTGAAAAGCCAAATGAAACCTTATTAATTACCAATTCAAGAGACATAAAACGGGTTTTTCTTTCTCTCAGTCCTATTATAAGAGAAGGAAACAGCTTTAAACGTATCAGATCTTTTTCTTACAATATCGCTGCCTCTGCAGCAAGAAGCGCCAGCATCGCATCGACACGAAAAACAGCTGCTATTTCAAACTCGGTTTTAGCATCAGGAGACTGGTATCGCTTTTACATTCAAAAATCAGGTGTATACAAATTAAACAGGTCCTTTTTACAAAGTTTAGGTTTCGACCCTGCAAAAGTAGACCCTAGAAGAATCAAAATTTACGGCAACGGCGGTCGAATGCTTCCTCTTGCGAACAACACGTATTATCCGGACGATTTAACAGAAAATGCCATCCAGGTAATTGGCGAAGAGGACGGTACTTTTAATAATGAAGACTATATTCTTTTTTATGGTGAAGGAATTGAAAACTGGAATACAGAAAGCCAGACCTATATTAATGTATACGATACCAAATCTTATTATTATGTTACAGTTTCAGGTGGAGAAGGCAAAAGGATTCCAAATCTAAACCAGCCGTCTGGGGGCACTACATTGCAATTAACAACTTATGACGACTATCAGTACCATGAAGTCGACAATATAAACATTGCCCACACAGGACGCCAGTGGTTTGGAGAAGCCTTTGAAATAAAAACAGAACAGGAATTTGATTTCAGCTTTCCTAATATTGAAACTTCGGTTCCGGTAAAAATCGAATTAAACGCCATTTCCGCAGCCTACACTCCTACTTCATTTATGGTTTCTGCTAATGCGCAAAATATTGCAACATTAAATTTTTCCGCTTTATCTGTTGATACAGACAGAAAATTTAATGATGCAAAACTACCGTCAAACAGTACTTTTACAGGAGCCGAAAATGTAAAAATCAAACTTACCTATAATAATAACGGTGTACCGGGCTCAAAAGGCTATCTGGATTACATTAGATTAATTGCTAAAAGAAAACTACTGGGAACAGGAAAACAATTCCCATTTCAATATGCTGCAGCGGGATCTACGGCCGGAATTGCAAATTATACAATAACCAATGCTTCCGGAATTTCTCAAATCTGGGATATTACAGACCTATATAATATATCTAAAATAGACAACCCTAATCAGGCAATTGTAAGTTTTAAAGCCGCTTTAGGAGAAGTCAGGAATTATATCGCCATTGATCCTGCAGATTATTACACTCCTTTAAAAGACAATCAGTCCAAAATTGCCAATCAAAACCTAAAAGGGACATTATTCCGAAACAACCAGAACGCATTTCAGGATATTGATTACGTAATTATTACACCTGCATTCTTAGCGTCTCAAGCAGAAAAACTGGCTAGTTTTCACAGAACGCATTCTAATTTAAATACGAAAGTTATTTCTTTAGAAAATATCTATCAAGAATTTTCTTCGGGTAAACAAGACATAGCCGCTATTCGAAATTGCATCAAATACATCTACGACAACGCCTCATCTCCTGAAAAAAGAATTAAATATGTAAACTTATTTGGCGACGCCTCTTACGATTACAAAAACCGCACTCAGAACAACACCAATATCGTACCTATTTATCAGGCCTTGTACAGTTACTCCACAGGAGAATATTCTTTTGCCAGTGACGATTTTTACGGATTGATGGATTCAAACGAAGGAAACATTACCACTTACGCATCAGGAATTGACATTGCCGTAGGAAGAATGCTGGTTTCTGATAATGCTCAGGCAGGCGAAATGGTCAATAAAGTTCTCGAATATTACGACACCAAATCCTACGGAAACTGGAGAAACAACTTTGTACTAATCAGCGATGATTCGGATAAAAGCAGCGATGCGACTTTACAGGCAAATCAAAATCAGCTGGCAGATCTAATCAGCACAGAAAAACCTTTCTTTAATGTCGAAAAGATATTTTTAGACGCTTATACACAAGAAGCCTCTGCCGGAGGAGCGCGATATCCTAAAGCCAGAACCGATTTTTTTAATGCTTTCGAAAAAGGTGCTTTGGTTTTTAATTATTTAGGACATGGCGGCGAAGACGGATTGGCAGGCGAACGAATCTGGGAAAAAGCTGACGGACAAAACATAAGCAATCAATACAAATACCCGTTATTCATTACAATTACCTGCGAATTTTCAAAGTTTGATGACCCGACAAGACCTACTGCCGGCGAGTATGTATATTGGAATCCCAAAGGAGGAGCCATTTCGATGTTAACAACAATTCGCGAAATTGGGCAGATAAATGCTGAGGAATTCAATTTTATTCTTAGTAAAAATCTTTTGTCTTATGGCTCAAATCAATACAACAGCATAGCCGAATCACTTCGAGTTTCTAAGAACGAAAGACCAACCTCTGCCAGTAATGTTGTTACTTATATAGGTGATCCGGCCTTAATGTTAGCAATTCCAAGACCCAGAATTAACTTAACGAAAGTAAACGATATTGTGATTTCGCAAGCCGTTCCGGATTTTAAATCATTGGCAAAAATTAAAATATCAGGCGAAATCACAGATGAAAACAATACGCTTTTAAGCAATTATAACGGAGAACTTGCCACGGCGATTTTTGATAAAATGATCACTTCTACAACCTTAAATAATGATGGTTATAGCCCTGCAATGTCATTTAAAACGCTTGGAGAAACAATTTTTAAAGGAAACGCTTCTGTAACCAACGGGCAGTTCGAATTCAGTTTTGTGGTTCCGAGAGATATCCGAATCCCTGTAGATAATGGAAGAATCAGTTTTTATGCAAAGAAAAATCAGGCATTAGAAAATCAAACCGGTTACAATACGGCCATTAAAATTGGAGGAATAAATGAAAATGCACCTCAGGACAATATAAGTCCAAAAGTTAAGTTATATATGAATGATGAAACTTTTGTGTCGGGCGGAATAACAAATTCCTCCCCTTTTCTATTGGCATTTCTTGAAGATGAAAATGGTATAAATACTGCCGGCGGAATTGGACATGACATTACAGCTGTTTTAGATGGAGATACCAGTAATCCATACATTTTGAATGATTATTATCAGACAAAATTAGACGATTACACCAACGGAAACCTGCGTTTTCCGTTACGAAATCTCGCAGCCGGACTGCACACAATAAGTTTCACTGCATGGGATGTGTACAACAATCCCGTAACAAGCGAAATACAATTTATAGTAGTAGGAGATGAAGAATTGACCTTATCACATGTTCTTAATTATCCAAATCCGTTCTCAACATATACTCAGTTTTGGTTTTCACATAACCGCCCTTACGAACCGTTAAGTGTTCAGGTTCAGGTTATGACCATTACCGGAAAAGTAGTCTGGACAAAAAATCAAATCGTTACAACCGAAGGATTTTTGTCAAGAGAAATAACATGGGACGGAAAAGATGATTTTGGTGATAGAATTGGTAAAGGAGTTTATATTTATAAACTTACCGTAAAATCCAATTTAACAAATAAAAAAGCAGAAAAGTACGAAAAACTTGTTATTCTATAAAAAAATATATATTTGTAACATAAATACCATTTATCCCTACTAATGAAAAAAACACTTTTAATTATCTGCTTTTTAATAATTTCATTCGCAAAAGCACAGGATATTGTACGTCCCATTACCACTGGAGTTCCTTTTCTATTAGTCGCAGCCGATGCGAGAGCAGCAGGTTTAGGAGACCAGGGTGTTGCCACATCATCAGATGTTTTCTCGCAGCAATGGAATCCGGCGAAATATGCATTTGCAGAAGATGCACAAGGACTTTCTATCAGTTACACACCTTACTTAACAGATCTTGCCAACGATATTTCGCTGGGTCAGGTTACGTATTATAACAAAATCAACGAAAAAAGTGCTTTTGGAGCAAGTTTCCGCTATTTTGGTTTTGGAGGAATTGAACTAAGACAAACCGGAGATCCTACAGAACCGGTAAGAGAAGTAAATCCAAATGAATTTGCCCTTGACGGATCGTATTCATTAAAACTCAGCGAAACATTCTCTATGGCGGTTGCTTTCCGTTTTATCAACTCTAACTTAAAAGTTGCCTCTGAAGATGTTGATGCTTCTGCCGCAAGATCTTTTGCTGTAGACGTGGCCGGTTTTTATCAGTCTGAAGAAATCGCCTACACTGATTTTAACGGAAGATGGAGAGCTGGTTTCAACATACAAAATTTAGGTCCGAAAATAAGCTATGACAACGACGATATAAGCAATAACTTTTTGCCAACTAATTTAAGAGTCGGCGGAGGTTTTGATTTTATTTTCGATCCTTACAATAAATTAGGAGTAAGTGTTGAACTTACTAAACTTCTAGTTCCAACTCCTCCGGGACCCGGAGTACCGGTTGATGTTAATAATGACGGAGATTTTGATGACCCGGAAGATATTACAGCGGCTGAATCCTACGATGCAAATTATAAAAAATACAAAGACACAGGCTGGGTGCAAGGTGTTTTTAAATCTTTTGGAGACGCCCCTGATGGCTTCAGCGAAGAGCTTAAAGAAATTACCTATAGCGCAGCAGCAGAATATATGTATCAGGATTCCTTTGCAATGCGTTTAGGATACTACCACGAAAGCCCTATGAAAGGAGCAAAACAATTTTTCTCTTTAGGAGCCGGATTCAAATACAACATTATGAAAGTAGATGTCTCTTATTTATTTTCAGCATCAAAAATGAGAAATCCATTAGAAAATACACTTCGTTTCTCTTTAACGTTTAACTTTGGCGACAAATACGAAGTTTATTAAATTATAAAACATAAAATACAATTACAATCCAAATTTCTGAATTTTCAGGAATTTGGATTTTTTTTCCTCTAAAAAAATGAAAGAAATAAGCATTACATCGTCATTTATAATATACGATAACCTAAATGAACTTTCAAAGGATGTTCAGGATTTAATGAATGAGGCAGTCGAAATTCGCAAAAAAGCTTATGCTCCCTACTCCCAATTTCGGGTTGGAGCAGCATTACTTCTTGATAATGGGAAAATAATTTTAGGCTCAAATCAGGAAAATGCCGCTTATCCGTCAGGATTATGTGCAGAAAGAGTGGCTGTTTTTCACGCGGGAAGTATTTATCCGGATGCAAAAATTTTAAAAATGGCGATAACAGCAGCGTCAGATACAAATCAAACCAAAGCTCCAATTCCGCCGTGCGGTTCTTGCCGTCAGTCAATTGCAGAATATGAAATCAAACAAGACACCCCTATTGAAATTTATTTTATGGGAGAAATTGGCGAAGTTTACAAATCAGCATCCCTAAAAAATTTACTCCCTTTTATGTTTGATAAAAAGTTCTTGTAAAAAAAAGCCAAAAAGTAGCGTTTAAATTTTAGTTCTTAAATGTAATGTCTTATTTTTGCATCCCGACCTTTCGGGCGCAAATTTGTGGGAGGAAACTAGTTTGCGTTACAGGCAACAATTGATAACACAAACAACTTTAGCAAAAGAAAGAATTCAGATGAAAGAAGTTACAAAAGAGGTATATTTAAAGTGGTATGAGGACATGCTGCTTTGGAGAAAGTTTGAAGACAAACTTGCAGCATTATACATTCAACAAAAAGTTAGAGGTTTTTTACACCTATATAATGGTCAGGAAGCTGTATTAGCGGGAGCTCTTCACGCTATGGACCTGACTAAAGACAAGATGATTACTGCATACAGAAATCACGTTCAGCCAATTGGTATGGGCGTTGATCCTAGAAACGTAATGGCAGAGCTTTTAGGAAAAGCAACTGGAACCTCTAAAGGTATGGGAGGTTCTATGCACATTTTCTCAAAAGAACATGGTTTTTATGGAGGTCACGGTATTGTAGGAGCTCAAATCCCTGTTGGAGCCGGTATTGCTTTCGCAGACAAATATTTCAACACCGGAGGCGTTACTATGACTTATTTTGGTGACGGAGCTGCAAGACAAGGTTCTTTACACGAAGCTTTCAATATGGCTATGTTATGGAAATTACCGGTTGTATTTATCGTTGAAAACAACGGTTATGCAATGGGAACTTCTGTAGAAAGAACTGCAAACCACACTGATATCTGGAAATTAGGTTTAGGTTATGAAATGCCTTGCGGACCAGTTGACGGAATGAACCCGGTAAAAGTTGCCGAAGCAATGCACGAAGCTATCGAAAGAGCTCGTCGCGGAGACGGACCAACTTTCCTTGAAATGAAAACATACCGTTACAGAGGACACTCTATGTCTGATGCACAATTGTACCGTTCTAAAGAAGAAATTGAAGAGTACAAAAAAATTGACCCGATTACTCAGGTTTTAGATGTTATATTGGATCAAAAATATGCTACAGAAGATGAAATTGAAGTAATTGACCAAAGAGTTAAAGACTTGGTTGAAGAATGTGCGAAATTCGCTGAAGAATCTCCATATCCGGACTTACAACAATTATACGACGTAGTATACGCACAAGAAGACTATCCATTTACACCTCATAAACTATAATATATTATGGCGATTAAAGTAACAATGCCTCGCTTAAGCGATACTATGACGGAAGGAACGGTAGCGGCTTGGCTAAAAAAAGTAGGCGACAAAGTTAGCGAAGGAGATATCCTTGCTGAAATTGAAACAGACAAAGCAACAATGGAGTTCGAATCTTTTAACGAAGGAACTCTTTTACATATCGGAATTCAGGCTGGAGAAACTGCTCCGGTTGATTCATTATTAGCCATCATTGGTAACGAAGGAGAAGATATCTCTGCTCTTTTAGCCGGTGGTGATGCACCAGCTGCCGAAGCTCCAAAAGCGGACGCTCCTGCTGCAGAAGCAAAAACTGAAACTGCAGCTCCTGCAAAAGCAGCAGCTGAATTACCAAAAGGTGTTGTAGTAGTAACTATGCCTCGTTTGAGCGATACTATGACAGAAGGTACAGTAGCAAGCTGGTTGAAAAAAGTTGGCGATACTGTAGCTGAAGGCGATATTTTAGCCGAAATTGAAACAGACAAAGCAACTATGGAGTTTGAGTCTTTCAATGCCGGAACTTTATTGCATATAGGAATTCAGGAAGGAAGTACCGCACCGGTTGACAGCTTATTAGCTATCATTGGACCTGCAGGAACTGATATTTCCGGAATTGCTGATAACTATACAGGCGGAGGTGCTGCAACTGCAAGTGCTCCAGCTGCTGAAGAAACAAAAGCCGCTCCAGCTGCTGAAAAAGCGCCGCAAGCTGCTGCTGAAACTTCAAACGGAAGAGTTTTAGCCTCACCTTTAGCTAAAAAAATCGCTTCTGACAAAGGAATCCAATTAAGCCAGGTTAAAGGAACAGGAGAAAACGGACGTATCGTAAAAAGCGATATCGAAAACTTTACTCCATCTGCACAAGCGCAAACTGCTGCTTCCGCTCCTGCTGCTAAACAAGAAGCATCTGCTCCTGCTGCACCAAAAGTATTTGTTCCTGCCGGAGAAGTTTACACAGAAGAGATCAAAAATTCTCAAATGCGTAAAATCATTGCTAAACGTTTATCTGAGTCATTATTTACTGCTCCTCACTACAACTTAGTGATCGAAGTAAGCATGGACGAAGCTATGCAGGCAAGAACTGCCATCAACAGCGTTCCGGATACAAAAGTATCTTTCAACGATATGGTAATCAAAGCTTGTGCTTTAGCATTGAAAAAACATCCAAAAATCAACTCTCAGTGGAAAGATGATGCTATTACAATCAACCACCACGTAAACATTGGTGTTGCTGTAGCTGTTGAAGACGGATTAGTAGTTCCAGTATTGAAATTTACAGATGCCATGAGTTTATCTCAAATTGGCGGAAGCGTAAGAGATCTTGCCGGAAGAGCCAAAAACAAAAAACTTGGACCACAAGAAATGGAAGGAAGCACATTTACAGTTTCTAACCTGGGAATGTTTGGTATCACTGAATTTAATTCAATTATCAACCAGCCAAACTCTGCAATCCTTTCTGTAGGTGCAATTGTTGAGAAACCAGTAGTTAAAAACGGTCAGATTGTAGTTGGAAACACAATGATGTTATCATTAGCTTGCGACCACAGAACAATCGACGGTGCAACTGGTGCTCAGTTCTTACAAACATTAAAACAATACATCGAAAGCCCAGTTACTATGCTGGCTTAATCGTTGTTAATTTTATAATTAAATCCCGTTTTGTTTGTTCAAAACGGGATTTTTTATTTAATTTTCATCCTCAAATTCAAAACCACACAAAATGAAAAAATTAATCCTTGTCGCTTTATTTCTGACAGCGATTGCATGCCAGAAAAAAGAACAAACCGAAAAAACAGCTGTTGTCGACGAGCACAGTTATTCTAAACCTGAACTTGCTGTTGTAAAACACCTTGATCTTGACATCAAAGTTGATTTTGACACTCAGACTATTTCAGGAAAAGCATCTTGGTTAATTGATAACATCAGCAAAGGAAACGAAATTATCTTCGACGAAAACACCCTGAATATTACGAAAGTTACTTTAGGCGATGACGAAAAAGAAACCAAATTCGAACTTGGAAAGGATACTGAATTTCACGGAAAACCACTTCACATTACAATTGACCCCAATACAACCAAAGTAAACATCTATTACAACACAACAAAAGATGCCGTTGCTTTACAATGGCTTACTCCGGCACAAACTGCCGACAAAAAGAAACCTTTTGTTTTTTCTCAAGGAGAAAGCGTTTGGTCGCGCACCTGGATTCCGTGTCAGGATTCGCCGGGAATCCGTTTTACGTATAATGCAAAAGTGACAGTTCCTAAAGATTTATTAGCTGTTATGAGCGCTGTAAACCCACAGAAGAAAAACGATACCGGAGTTTATACTTTCAAACAAGACAAAGCAATTCCATCTTATTTAATGGCAATTGCCGTTGGAGATATTGAATTTCAAGCTATCGATAACAGAACTGGAGTTTATGCAGAACCGTCTATGCTAAAAAAATCAGCTTACGAATTTGCCGAACTAGGAAAAATGGTGAATGCAGCTGAAAAATTATACGGACCATACCGTTGGGGACGTTACGACGTTTTGGTTTTACCTCCAAGCTTTCCTTACGGCGGAATGGAAAATCCAAACCTAACTTTCTTAACTCCGGGCGTTATTGCAGGAGATCGTTCACTAACAAGTTTATTAGCACACGAATTAGGACACAGCTGGAGCGGAAACTTAGTTACCAATGCAACCTGGGATGACATTTGGTTAAACGAAGGTTTCACCACTTACGTAGAACACCGAATTGGAGAAGCCATCTTTGGCAAAAAAGAGTTTGAAATGCAAAATGTTATCACCAACAAAGAATTAGTTGATAACGTAGCCGAATATGGCGATAAAAACCCTGACACAAGATTAAAAGTAAGTCTTACAGGAAGAAATCCTGATGATGGAATCAGTCAAATTCCTTACGTAAAAGGATATGCTTTTTTAAGAGTTATTGAAAATGCCGTGGGTCGTGAGAAATTTGATCCGTTTATCAAAAATTACTTTGATTCTCACGCATTCAAATCGATCACAACAGAAGATTTTGTAAAATATATCAATGAAAATCTTATCAAAGGCGACAAAGCGCTTGCCGACAAAATTAAAATGGAAGACTGGATTTACAAGCCTGGAATTCCATCTAACATACTTCCGGTAAGTTCAGTTGATTTTGATGCGATTGATAAAATCCAAAAAAGCTGGAGAGAAACGGGTGTAGCAGGCTTAAACAAAAAAGTTATAACGACAGCAGAAAAACAGCATTTTATAGATCATCTTCCGACTGATATTACAGCAAAAGAAATGGAAGCGATTGACAAAGAATTCAACTTTACAAAAGGCGGAAATTTCATCATCAAACGTCAATGGTTTGTTCAGGCAATTCGCCATGATTATAAAACTGCAAATCCTGAAATCGAACAATTTTTAATTGGAATCAGCAGAACCGGCTCTGTAATGATGCTTTATAAAGAAATGGCTAAAACTCCACAAGGAAAAGTTTGGGCAAAACAAGTTTTTGAAAAAGCAAAATCAGGCTATCATGCAACAACAATTCAGGCTGTTGAAAGCGTGTTAAAATAGTTGAAATAATACAATTTCTACAATTAAAAATCCTGATTACAATATAATCGGGATTTTTAATTTTTATTTTTCGCTTCAATCCATTTAGACATATACATCGTGCTTTTGTATGCGTGATGCTGCAATAAATTCCCCATAAAATTATGAAGGCGATGGCTTTTAGAATCTACCAATAATGTATTTACAAAACTTATTAATCCATCTGAATATTTATCTTTCTGATAACATTCATTAATAATTGAAATTCCATTTTTCTGCGAAGATTTCCAGAGATTTTCATCCTTATAAAGAGAAATCGCTTTTTTAGCAAATTTTTCAGGATGATCTTCTATAAATCCATTCCATAATAAATCTGCATGCATGGCTTCAGAACCTATTGAAGTAGTTACGCTTGGCGTTCCGCATTGCATGGCTTCTAATAATTTTCCTTTTAAACCTGCCCCAAAACGAATAGGCGCCAGAACAACTCTTGCTTTTTTTACAATTTCATTTGCATCTTCCGCCCTTCCCATTATATAAAAACCATTTTTTGGCTGATGCAATTGCAAAACTTTTTGTGACGGATAAGCCCCGTAAACTTCCAAAACAGCTTCAGGGAAATCCTTTTTTATCGAAGGCCAGATTGCTTCTTTTAAATATTGAACCGTATTCCAATTCGGTTCGTGAAGAAAATTTCCGATGAAAACAAAGTTTTTTCTTTCTTCAAAAGAAGGCAATTTTAAGAGATATTCTTCCTTCATTTCATCAACTAAAAACGGAAGATAAAACAGTAAATCTTCATTGATTCTGAAAACCTCTTTTAGAACATTCATTTCAAATTCAGAAATAATCAAAGACAAATCACATCTTAAAATACTGGCGATTTCTCGTTTTGCTGCTTCTTCAGAAAACAAATCCGTGATTTCAAACGCCCTGTTTTCTTTAAAAGCTTTTTGTCTGGCAGTTCTCAGGCAATGTAAATCTTCTGTATCGAGAACTCGGATTGCTTTTGGACAATTTTCTGTAACTCTCCAGCCAAATTGTTCTTCGATCATAAATCGATCAAACAAGACGACGTTTGGATTTAATTCCAAAACAAAATCATCGAAACTGACAGAATTTAGTTCGATACTTTTTTTTGTTACGCCAAATTCAGATAAATCAACCATAAAATCACTGTCCTGCGCCGCACTTGCAAAAGTAATTTCGAAGCCGTTTTCTTTAAAAATCGAAATCAGCTGCATCATCCTTCCGCCTGCTGCAGAAGAGTTTGGCTCAGGCCATACAAACCCAATAATTAAAAGTTTTTTTATCTGATTCATTGTAATTTTTTTCAACTTACAAAATAATGCTTTTTTACGTTTAATCCCGTTGCATTTCGTAATTTTTAGTAATAAAAAAGACTAATTTTGCACGAAATAAATGAAGGGAAATTATGTTGGGATTAAAATTAGCTACAGACCCAAGATGGGTAAATATCGTAGAGTCAAACATTCAAGAAATTTTGACAGATCATGCGTGGTGCGAACAAAAAGCGGCTTCAAATGCCATTAGTATCGTAACCTACAATTCTGAAATAGAAGAATTAGTAACTGAAATGCTCGTGATTGCAAGAGAAGAACTGGAACATTTCCAGATGGTTCATGACATTATAAAACAACGTGGCCTTACACTGGGACGCGAAAGAAAAGATCATTATGTAAATGAACTTTTTAAATTCATGAAAAAAGACGGAAGCCGCCGTGATGCGCTGTGCGACCGTTTATTATTTTCGGCCATGATCGAAGCCAGAAGCTGTGAGCGCTTTAAAGTTCTTTCGGAAAACATAAAAGACGAAGAATTAGCAAAATTCTATCGCGATTTAATGATTTCCGAAGCCGGACATTATACTACATTTTTAGGCTTTGCCAGAAAATACCAGGACAACATTGACATCGACAAACGATGGAAAGAATGGATCGAGTATGAAGGTTCTATTATTACTAACTATGGTAAAAGTGAAACCGTTCACGGATAACACTTATACTTTTTTATTTCATTTGCCCCCAAGAATCAATTAAATACCGTACCTAAGCCTATATGTCTAAAATTACATCAAAACCTTTTTTATTAAAAACCGCCAAATACACAGGAATTACGCTTGCTGTAATTTTAGCATTACTTTTTTTAACCCCTGTTCTTTTTGCAGATCAGATTAAAGAAAAAATAAAAAAAACAGCAAACGAAAGCTTAACTGCAGAACTTAATTATTCTGATGTTTCTGTTTCATTTTTTCGTCACTTTCCATCGCTGACTTTAACTCTGAAAGATTTACAACTAAACGGTTCTGCACCTTATAAAAATGAAAAATTTATTACAGCAAAAGAGGTTTCTTTTGGTATTGATGTCCTAAGTTTAATTTTTAGTAAATCAGCAAAAATTGATGAAATCTATTTATCAGATTCTTTTATCAATGTAAAAGTAAATCCAAATGGCGAAGCAAATTACAACATTTATAAATCTACACCGCAGGATTCTAAGCCTGAAGACAGCACCAACACAGCTTTAAAACTTGATCGAATCGAAATCTTAAACAGTAAAATTATTTATGACGATCAATCAACAAAAGTGCATTTTGACGCACTTGGCTTTGATTATTTAGGAAAAGGAGATATAAATAAAGCCGTATTCGACCTTCATTCAAAGGCAAAAATCGAGAAGCTGAATATTATTTACGATAATGAACCTTATTTAATGAATAAAAAAGTAGATGCTGATCTTATTACTCAGGTCAACATGAACTCTTTATCATTCTTTTTTCAGCAGAACAATCTAAAAATCAATCAGCTTTCTGTTGATTTTCAAGGGAAATTTGATTTCTTAAAAGATGGCTATAACATGGATTTTGTCATTAAATCTGACGATAGCGAGTTGTACGATGTCTTTACTGCTTTTCCTCCAAAATACGTCACCTGGCTTTCTAAAACAGAATTAAAAGGAAATACTAATTTACTTTTAACCTTAAAAGGAAAGTATATCGCATCACAAAACATTGCGCCGGATTTAAATTTCGATTTAAAAATAGAAGATGGTTTTATAAATTATGACGATAGCGATTTTCCGGTTTCAGATTTGAATGTTGAAATCAAAAGTAAACTTCCTTCTCTAAAGCCGGGTTTGCTAATTGTAAATGCTGCAAATTTATCTTTAAATGTAGGTGACGATTATTTCAAATCGAAATTTTATTTAGAAGGAATAGACGCACCTAATGTAGATGCTGAATTTAAAGCCAAACTGGATCTTGAAAAACTCAATAAAGGTTTAGGAGTTCCTGGTTTAACTTTAAGAGGAATTTTGACCGGAGATGTTAAAGCCAAAGGTAAATTCGACAGAAAGAATAAACTTTTCCCAATTGCAAACGGCACGATAGAACTAAAAAAAGGATTTGTAAAAACAGGTTATTACCCTAACCCTATTACAAATATTGAATTTAAAACTACAATCGAGGACAAAAAAGGAACTTTTGAAGATCTAAAATTAAACCTTAAACCTGCTCAATTTACTTTTGAAGAAAAGCCGGTTTTTGTTCAGGCGTTTCTAAATAATTTTGCTGATTTAAATTACGATGTTACAGCAAAAGGCGAACTTGATGTACAAAAAATATATAAAGTTTTCTCTCACAAAGGACTAAACTTAGATGGTTTTATAAAAGCAGATCTGGCCCTAAAAGGAAAGCAAAGCGATGCTATAAATGGAAATTATGACAGACTAAACAATAAAGGAACTCTGGAGATTAGAAACATTGGCATCACCTCAGAATTTCTGCCTCAAAAGTTTATTATAAGAGATGGTCTTTTTAAAATTAATCAGGATAAAGTCTTATTTAATAATTTCCTGGCATCTTACGGACAGTCTGATTTTAAAATGGATGGCTATCTGCAAAATGCAATTAATTATGTCACAAGAAAAAAAGGAATTTTACACGGTTCGTTTACTGTCTCTTCGAAATATATTAATGTAGACGAATTTATGTTTAATAATACACCAAATACTTCTTCGTCAAAAAGCAAAACCAAGTCCGGGGTTATTATAATTCCTGATAATTTTGATTTAGAACTTATCGCAAATGCGCAAAAAGTTTATTTTGATAAATTGATACTTGAGAATGCCGGAGGCAACCTAAAAATAAACAACAACAAACTTACAATGCAGCAGACCGGCTTTAATTTAATTGGCTGCCACGTTGCAATGAACGGAAGTTATGAAGCTGTTAATACTCAAAATGCTAATTTTGAGTACAAAATCAAAGCATCTGATTTTAATATTAAAAGGGCGTACAACGAAATCGACGTGTTCAGAAAAATGGCAAGTGCTGCCGAAAAAGCACAGGGAATTGTTTCTCTTGACTATAAATTAAAAGGCCGATTAGACGGAGATATGAAACCTGTTTATCCATCTCTTGTTGGCGGCGGTATTTTATCAGTAAAAGATGTAAAAGTAAGAGGCCTGAAACTGTTTAATGCCGTAAGCAAGAAAACAGATAATGAATCGATGAAAAATCCCGATGTTTCTAAAGTAGATATTAAAACTACGGTTAAGAATAACATCATGACGATAGAGCGTTTTAAATTTAAATTTGCGGGCTTTAGACCAAGAATCGAAGGCACAACAAGCCTTGACGGAAAACTAAACTTAAAAATGCGCTTAGGCCTTCCTCCTTTCGGTATCTTCGGGATTCCGTTAACGGTTACGGGAACAGGAGAAAATCCAAAAGTAAAAGTGGGGCGTACAACTGAGGATTTGGAAGAAACTAAAGACTAAGAACAAAGAAATTCTAAATTCCAAGATTGTCACACACCAATAAGTTCAACATTCAAATTCTAAATTATGGCTGTTCCTGCAAACAAAGAAGAATTGCAAAACGCAATTACAAGCAATTACAACAAGCTTAAAAAGGAATTGAAGAGTATTCCTATTGAACTGACCACTATTTCAAACCTTGAAGGACAGATTAAAGATACAACAATGAGTATCAACAATCTTGTTTCTTATTTAGTTGGATGGGGAGAGCTGGTTTTGAAATGGAACATCAAAAAAGACAATAACGAAGCGGTAGACTTTCCTGAAACAGATTACAAATGGAACCAACTCGGAAAACTGGCTCAAAAATTCTATAAAGATTACGAAGAACTTGATTTTCAAACTTTATGTACAAAATTAGACGAGGTGGTTTTAAAAATCCTTTCTCTAATCAAACAAAAATCAAATACCGAACTATACGAAACCGCATGGTATGAAAAATGGACTTTAGGCAGAATGATACAATTCAACACTTCATCGCCTTATACTAACGCCAGAGGAAGAATACGCAAATGGAAAAAGGAACAACAAATAAAATAAAAATTCCAAGTTTTTGAAATTCAAATTATTTAATACAAACCTTTGTCAAATTTTTAAATTTTGACAAAGGTTTTTTTATTTTATAAATGTAAACCTAAAAAATTACCTTAGAAACATACAAAATTCCCTTTGCCAGCAGCCATAACAATACCGAAACACCCAACAATTTCCACGCCCACGCCTTGCCTCTTTTCCAGTCAGAGAAAAAAGAAAAGATTTCGAAATATTTTATTATGATAAAAATACTCGCTCCTATTAATGAAAACCAGACAATCTCATTTAACTGTATATGCAAACCATACATAAAAACTGCAGCCAAAAAAAGAATCGTAACGAATTGCAAATAATAATAGTTCCCAAAATGATATCTATAATTTAGTTTTGAAGACAGAATTAAAAAAGATATTGTCAACAAACTCAACAATGCCGCAATTACATTATAAAAAAGAGGATTCCACTGTAAAATAAGCACAGAAGTAACTAAAATTGCTATAACAATACATCCTCCGAGAGAATTTATACTTCTGTCTCTCTTATCACTTTTGAATGGAAATAAAACCGGATATAAATATTTCTCCAAAAAGCGCCAAAAAGGCAACGCATAAATAGCCGTAATTCCCGATATGACTATTTCGTAATTATAAAAAATATCATCTGGGACTCTATACAAAACGTACGAAAGGGCAATTGTTAGAATAACCGCAGGAAGCGAAATGGTTTTTACTGCAGTCCATGGGTTTTGTCCCCAAAAATCATTTTCAATTTTAAAAACATACCTTTTCATCAGATATTCTTTTGCAAATATTGCTGTAGACTGACTCCATAACAAACACAATCCTACATGAATAATTACGGTTCGAAATACAAATTCTTCAACTGAACATCCGTAAAATATACACAATACACTTATTATCCATAATTCATAAGTCAGCAAAATCGGCGAAAACAAATATCTAAATATTGGTGCTAAATACTGAATTAAAAAGTCAATTAGCAATTTCCAGTAATTTTTAAATAATGCGATAACAGCACAAATTGCAATAAAAGCCGACAAATAAAACATCCAATTTGTTAGAAATTCTGTCTGCATCCAAAACTTAATAGCCGAATTTTTCGGAGGAGTATAAATTACATGAGAATTTTCAAAAACCTGTTTTGCCAATTCATCTCTGTCAGCATCATTTAATTCCGGAAACTGATTTTTATGCTGCAGCCAAAACTGCTTTACATCGGTGCCATTTTTTATAAGAACAGCCAATTCGTATAAAACATTTTTCTGTTCGGTATTTAAAGAGCTTAACTTAGTATTTATGCTGTCTGACAATACTTTTCCGTAGGTATTCAAACAACATAAGAGTATAAAAATTAGTATTTTTTTCAACTTTTAAAATTTAGAGATCACAGGAATTGAATTTCCTTTTTCACAAATGTAAGTTTAAAAGTCTGTCTTCAAAATATAATAAACAAAAAACCCGATCTTTTCAGAACGGGTTTTTGTAAAAAGTAATCTTTATGATTATTATGCCTCGAATGGAATAATAGATACATAAGATTTGTTATCTCTTTTCTTTTGGAACTTAACAACTCCATCAACTTTTGCATGTAAAGTGTGATCTTTACTAATGTAAACGTTTTCTCCTGGATTGTGTTTTGAACCTCTTTGTCTAACGATGATGTTACCAGCAATAGCAGCTTGACCACCATAAATCTTAACGCCTAGACGTTTTGATTCTGATTCTCTACCATTCTTCGAACTACCGACACCTTTCTTGTGAGCCATGACGTATGAGTTTAAATATTGTTATTATTCTTTAGTAGTCTCTTTTTTTGCTTTTGGAGCTGCTTTTTTTGCTTTTGGAGCTGCTTCTACTTCTTCAGTAGCCGGTGCTTCTTCTGCTACAACTGCTTTTTTAGCTGCTGCTTTTTTAGTTCCTCCTGCTGCAGTAATACCTTCAATTACAATTTGAGTAAGATATTGTCTGTGACCATTTCTTTTTTTGTATCCTTTTCTTCTTTTCTTTTTGAAAACGATAACTTTATCTCCTTTTAAGTGTTGTAACACTTTAGCTTCTACAGAAGCACCTTCTATAGCTGGGGCGCCTAAAGTTACATTTCCGTTATCATCTAATAAAAGAACTTTGTCAAAAGAAACTTTTGAACCTTCTTCGTTAGCCAAACGGTGAACATAAACCTTTAAGTCTTTGCTTACTTTAAATTGTTGCCCTGCTATCTCTACGATTGCATACATATCAAATTGATTTATTGATTTTTAAGGTTGCAAATATACAACTAATAATTTACTACGCAATCCCTTGCCGGAAAAATATTTCTTATTGTTTAAATACTGTTTTTCAAGGCTTTTCACGCGTATTCTTACAACAACAAACAGTAAAAGATTGTTAAAATAAGGCGAAAATATTGACAAAATAATAATTCATGGGTAAAAAAAGTTATTTTTGGAGTAACTATATTCATCTTTTAGATACCTATTTATTTTAGGTACTATAATTTATTAATCTTAATATGAAAAATTCAATAATGATGTTAAGTGCAGCACTAATGCTTGGCGGAACAGCTCATGCTCAAAAGGTAGCTTTTGAAGAATACAATTTAGACAATGGTCTGCATGTTATCCTGCATAACGATCCATCGGCTCCGGTAGTGATTACATCGGTAATGTATCACGTGGGTTCAAAAGACGAACGCCCTGACCGCACCGGTTTTGCACATTTCTTCGAACATTTATTATTTGAAGGCACACAAAATATAAAACGCGGCGAATGGATGAAAATCGTTACCGCAAACGGAGGTGTTAATAACGCCAACACTTCAGACGACAGAACGTATTATTATGAAGTTTTCCCGTCAAATAACTTAGAATTAGGTTTATGGATGGAATCTGAAAGATTAATGCACCCAATCATTAATAAAATTGGAGTTGAAACACAAAACGAAGTCGTAAAAGAAGAAAAAAGAATGCGTTACGACAATCAGCCTTACGGAAATATTCTGCCGGAGGTAAAAAAGAATATGTTCAAAAACCATCCGTACCGCTGGACGACTATCGGTTCTATGAAAGATCTGGATGCCGCAACACTTGAAGAGTTCCAGGCATTTAATAAAAAATTCTATACCCCAAACAACGCTGTTCTGGTTGTAGCCGGAGATTTTGACAAAGCAAAAGCCAAAGAATGGGTTCAGAAATATTTTGGACCAATCCCAAAAGGCGAAACAGTAAAAAAACAAACTTTTACCGAAGAGCCAATCACCCAGACCATAAAAGCAACGTATGAAGACCCAAACATTCAGATCCCAATGGTTGTGGCTTCGTACAGAACGCCGTCTATGAAAACAAGAGACGCCAGAATCCTCGATCTGATTTCTTCTTATTTAAGTGACGGGAAAAGCTCTAAACTGTACAAGAAAATTGTCGACGACAAAAAAATGGCGCTTCAAATAGGCGCAGTTGGTTTTAGTCAGGAAGATTACGGAACCTATATATTATACGGTCTGCCAATGGCACCTTATACAACAGCCGATATTTTAAAAGAAATGGATGAAGAAATTGTAAAACTTCAAACCGATTTGATTTCTGATAAAGATTACCAAAAATTACAAAACAAATTCGATAATAATTTTGTGAATGCAAATTCCAGCGTAGAAGGAATTGCAGAAAACCTGGCTTCTTATTATTTATTGTACGGAGATGTAAACCTGATCAACACCGAAATTGATATTTACCACTCGATTACAAGAGAAGAAATCAGAGAAGCAGCCAGGAAATATCTAAACCCTAATCAGCGATTGATTTTAGATTATGTTCCTTCTCAAAAATCTCAAAACTAAGCTATCGAATCATGAAATATATACACACTTTTTTAATCCTTTTTTTCCTTACCGGAATTATGCAAGCACAAAATCGTCCACAGCCAAAACCAGGAAACCCGCCAGTTGTCAATATTAAAAAGCCTCAGACTTTTATTTTGGACAACGGTATGAAAGTTTTGGTTGTCGAAAACCATAAACTGCCAAGAGTAAGTTTCAATTTAACACTGGACAACGCTCCTTTTACCGAAGGAAATAAAAAAGGCGTCGACGAATTAACGAGCAGTTTAATTGGAAACGGAACCAAAAAAACATCAAAAGAAGCGTTTAACGAAGAAATTGATTTTTACGGAGCCAATATCAATTTTACCTCACAAGGCGCATTTGCAAGTTCACTTTCTAAATATTCAGGCCGTGTTCTGGAACTTTTGGCCGAAGGTGCTTTACAGCCAAACTTCACCCAAGCCGAATTTGATAAAGAAAAAGCAAAATTAATTGAAGGGCTTAAAGCCGATGAAAAAAGCGTTCCGGCTATTGCAAACCGCGTGGTTGATGTTTTAACTTTCGGAAAAAACCATCCTAATGGAGAATATCTTTCTGAAGAAACAGTAAAAAATGTAACCCTTGCTGATGTTCAAAATAACTACAACACGTATTTTGTTCCCGAAAATGCCTATTTGGTTATCATTGGCGATGTTAAACTAAAAGAAGTAAAACCGGCGGTTGAAAAACTTTTTAAGGGATGGAAAAAACAAGCCGCTCCAAAAAATACGTATCCGGATCCGGAAAAAGCTTCACAACTTCAAATTGATTTTGTTGATGTGCCAAATGCCGTTCAGTCTGAAATTTCTTTGGTAAATACCGTTAATTTAAGAATGAGTAATCCTGATTTCTTTCCGGCTGTTATTGCCAATCAGATTTTAGGAGGCGATTTCAACAGTTATTTAAATATGAATCTGCGCGAACAACATGCCTGGACATATGGTGCAAATTCAAGCCTTGGAAGCGGAAAATATGTCAGCAAATTCAAAGCTTCGTCTGCTGTTAGAAACACTGTAACAGACAGTGCTGTGGTTCAGTTTATAAAAGAAATTAAACGTGTAAGAACCGAAAAAGTTTCTGAAGATGTCCTTAAAAATGTAAAAGCAGGATATATTGGCCGCTTTGTAATGCAGGTCGAAAAACCTCAGGCCGTTGCCCGATATGCTTTAAACATCGAAACAGAAAAACTTCCGGCAGATTTCTACGAAAAATACATTCAGACCATTAACAATGTTACGGTCGATGATATTTATCGTGTTGCCAACAAATATTTCATGCTTGATAATATGCGAATTGTGGTTGTTGGGAAAGGTTCTGATGTAATTGAAGGTCTTGAAAAACTTCAAATCCCGATTTATTATTATGACAAATACGGAAATCCGGTTGAAAAACCAGCTGTAAAAAAAGAAGCACCATCGAATATTACAGCCAAAACTGTTTTCGAAAACTACATTAAAGCCATTGGAGGAGAAAAAGCCGTTGCTGCCGTAAAAACACTTTACATGAACGGAACAACGACTATTCCGCAGGCTCCGGGACCGCTTACTTTTACTTCAAAATTAGATTCTAAAGGAAAAATGATGGTATCGCTTTCTATGGGAACCATGACTTTGATGAAACAGGTTGTAAACGAAAAAGGGGCATATATTGAACAACAGGGACAACGCAAAAACCTTGAAGGCGAAGATTTAAATGATATGAAGGCAAACGCTGCTCCTTTTGAAGAACTTCAAATATTGCTAAAAAGAACCGATTTAAAAGTTGACGGCATTGAACCAATTAACGGAAAAGATGCCTACGCTATAAAAGACGGCAAAACGACTTATTTCTATGATGTAAAATCTGGATTAAAAGTAGCAGAATCAAAAGTACGCGAACAAGGCGGAAAATCGGTTACACAAATCACAAACTTCAATGATTATAAAGAAGTAAAAGGCGTAAAAGTTCCTTTTAACCTCGTACAAAATATTGGCTTTGAACTGGACATCAAAATGTCTGAAATCAAAATCAACGAAGGAGTTTCTGATGCAGATTTTAAATAAACTGCTAAAACTCTAAGTTTTTAAGGGGATTTTGTCAAAGTTTAAAACTTGGATAAAGCTTTTTAAAATTCACTTAACAAACTTCGGCATAAACCAATAAAAACAAGAAAGGCTGTCAATTACGACAGCCTTTCTTATTGATTATTCAACATCCAGATACGGATTTAGAATTTCTGCTAATTCATTCAGCCAGTAAAAACCATCCTGAAGACCTAACTTCTCGATTTCCATGGTTTCGCAGTCTCTCATTATACTTAAGGCTAAAATGTAATTCACTTTGCGAATGTTTTTTGCCATAAGTTTAGGATCAATCGAATTGCTGAAAAAATCTTTCAACCTTAATTCTGTTTCTTTCGAAAGGGTGTTTGTAATCATAATGTTTGACGGTTTGGAAGTAAAAACCCGCATAGATTAGATGTCCTACGCCGTCAAAGCGTTGCGGTTGTTTCCAATACCGCCACCATTCTGCACGGGCAAACGTTTAGTTGAAATCATATAGTGAACAATTAGGAATTACAAAGATATAGAAATAAAAGAAAAATACTACATTATTAAGTAAAAAACCTGTGTAGTAAAGATGTCCTACGTCGCAAAAAAACGTTACGGTCGTTTCCAATACCGCCATCACAATACACAGGTTTAAACTTTGGAAGTATAAAAAATTAAAAACCCGAATAGCTAAGGTGTTCTTCGCCGTCAAAACGATGTGGTTGTTTCCAATACCACCACCATACCACACGGGTAAATTTCTTTGAGTTTACATTAACTGACTTTAAAAAAATGCAAATATACAAAAATAAGAAAAATACTACAATTAAAGTTGATTGAAAAAACCCGCATGGATTAGGTGTCCTACGCTGTTCAAGGCGTTGCGGTTGTTTCCAATACCGCCACCATACCACACGGGCAAGTTTTATATATTTTTAGAATCTTTGTCAAGGTTTCTCTTTGATCTTGTCAAAAGAAAATTAATACCTTACTTCTTCGCTGACAAATATACTCCAATCAAAATAATAAACGCTCCAAAAAACTGAATTGGCGTAAGCATTTCGTTATCTAATAATCCCCAAAAGAAAGCTACAATAGGGATTAAATACGTTACCGATGTTGCAAAAACCGGAGACGAAATCTGAATAAGTTTAAAGAATAAAATATTCGCAATTCCTGTTCCTACAACGCCTAAAATCATGACAAAGAAAATAGAATGCTGCGTTTCTTCGAGGCTTAGTTTCTGAGAAATATCTGTAGAACCTAAAATAATCAAGGCCGGAATCAGCAAAACGGCAAAATTTCCTGTTGTAATACTTACCGAATTTAAATCAGGAAGATATCTTTTAATCAAATTTACATTTACCGCATAACAAATTGTGGCAATAACTACCAAACCTACATAATAGTAGTTTTGTCCCGGATGTGCCACGGCCCCGCTTAAAACCAGCAGTAAACAGCCAATCAAACCAATGAAAACACCCCAAACCTGACGTTTCTGAAATTGGATTCCAAATAAAATCGCTCCCAAAACCAAAGTATTCAAAGGGGTAAGCGAATTCATGATGGCTACAATCGAACTATCGACTTCGGTCTCTGCAATTGCGAAGAGAAACGCCGGAACAAAAGTCCCGAAAAAAGACGTCATAGCCACAAATTTCCATTGACCGGCAGAGATTTTCAACAGACTTTTAAACCCAAAAATAAGCAAAAGCAAGGCTGCAAAAATGATTCGGAATGCCCCAACCTGAACCGCCGATAAACCGACTAATCCTCTTTTAATCAATATAAATGAACTTCCCCAAACCAAAGACAATACTAATAAGTACGCCCATTTTAATTGTTTTGCCTCCATAAAATGTATTTTAGTGCAAATTTGTACTATTTTTGCGAACTGACCTCTGTTTTTTCCTAATTTTGCAAAGAACACAATTACTCATTCAAAATCATTATATAATGAAAATTACAAAAATCATCGCTGTTGCCGCAATCGCCGGTTTAACATTCGTAAGCTGTAAAAAAGAAGAAGATAAAAATCTTGCTAATATAAAAACCGAAGAAACTGCTCCTAAAGCACACGTGGCAATTGCACCTGAAAATGTACAGACTGCAAGTTTCGAAATCGAAGGAATGACTTGTGCAATGGGCTGCGCTAAAACTATCGAGAAAGAATTATCGAACTTAGATGGTGTAGAAAAAGCAGCGGTTGACTTTGACAAAAAAACAGCAACGGTTACTTTTGACAAAACAGTTCAAAATCCGGAATCTTTAACCAAAATTGTTCAGGCAACTGGAGACGGAAAAACATATAAAGTTTCGAACTTTAAGTCGTAATTGATTATTAATTACATAAAAGGCGTTCGTTTTGAACGCCTTTTGTTGTTTAAATACAATCCGAAATTTTTTTTTAACACAGAGAAACATAGATTCTTATGCTGGAAAAGGGTATAAAAGAAACCCTGTTTCTACACATAGCATGTGAATTTTAAATGAGTAAAATGCCTTTTTAAAGTTACGATAACTATGTTCCTATCTGTAAAAAAATACACTTAATGGATAAAATACAGTAATAGAAATGACATTAGAGTCCGCTTATTCTACAAATCCAATCGTGCAGCAATTTCTTAGATATGGTAATCTGAGTGCCGAAGCTGTAAAAGATATTGACCAGAGAACCATGCATTTTCTTAAAAAGAAGAATGAGCATTTTTTAAAAGAAGGGCAAAATCTATCAAGCTATTTTGTAATTGCCAAAGGAATAATACGCGCTTATTTTCATAGAAACGAAAAGGAAGTTAATACATGGTTTGGTGAAGAAGATCAAATTTTTGGTTCTATTCTGCCTGTCTATGCTGATAAACCATCGTTTGAGAATATCCAGTTTCTTGAAGATTCAGAAATATATGCCATTTCATCGTATGATTTAAATGATCTCTACCGCATTTATCCCGAGTTAAACTTAATTGGAAGAAAAATAGCCGAAGAGGTTTGCATCATTCTCGAAGAAAGAGCGGTTTCATTGCATACAGAATCGGCTGCAGAGCGTTATGAAACGTTGATACGATTGCAGCCTAATCTTCTAAACCGAATCAATCTCGGACATATCGCCTCCTATTTGGGCATTACTCAGGAAACCTTAAGCCGAATTAGAAAACAATGAATTTGGAATTTTAATTTGATCTACATCAAAAAATCGCCTTTTTTTCTGAAGTTACTTTGCAGTTCAATATTAAATTATAAAAAATGAATTGGATTGCTTTAGTCATTGCAGGAATTTTCGAAATTGGCTGGCCTTTGGGCATGAAAATGGCCCAACAATCAGAAAACAATAAATTTATCTGGATACTTACTGCTGTTTTATCAATGGTCGTGAGCGGAAGTTTGTTGTTTTATTCTCAAAAAACAATTCCTATAGGCACTGCTTATGCGGTTTGGACAGGAATTGGCGCAGTTGGCACACTTGTAGTCGGGATATTATTTTTTGGAGATTCATCTAATATTCTCAGACTTTTATCTGCCGTTTTAATCGTTGCAGGAATCATCGGTTTGAAATTGTTTTAATCTGCGGAGCGGAGAGAAATAAAAAAATATCCTAACACATAGAAATATAGATTTTTATATCAGAAAAGGGTGTAAAAGAAACCCGTTTCTACACATAGCTATGTGAATTTTAAATGAGCGAAACGTCTTTTCCGGCTGCAATAAACTATGTTTCTATGTGTTTAAAAAATTGCGCTCTAATGGTTTATTCTAAAAATTTAAAATAAAGATTGCACAAAAAAAGGATCTTATTAGATCCTTTTTTATTTCCATTTTAATGTTTCCATAATTCGCTGCATGTCGTTTTTAACATAACTTGCTGCCGGCATAATCGAATCGAAATTAGGTTTTGCATAAAAATAAACAGACCCAATTAAGAAATGTTTTGTACTGTCCGTCACATAAAACTGCGAGTTTGTGGCAGCATTTCCGTTTACCTGATAAAACATTCCGTACACTTTCTTTTCAGGATTTAAATACGGCTGTTCCAAAATATCATCAGCTTTAATAACATGCTCATAAGTTAGTTTTTGAGCGTCTTTTAAAAGATTTTCTATATTGCCGTTTACAGGTTTATAAGTCAAATAAATCGTTGCTTTCATTTTTGGATACGTTATGGCAAAACCACAGTCTTTTTCTCCTTTAATGATGGCATCTTCATTCATTTCAAAACCAAACGGACAATTATTGGCAAAGTTTACATATTTTGCTTCAGGATAATCAAGTCTCAGGAAACTTCCGGGTTTTGGCAGTACATCGTCTTTACAGCTTACAAGAGTTAAAACTACCAAAATGACACTTACCGAAATTATTTTTTTTAACATTATTCTATTGTTACTTTTATTTGTTTTACGCGCTTTTTATCAACGGTTTCTATGGTAAAAACACAGTTTTCAAAAGTCACTTTTTGATCTTTTTTAGGGAAATTACCTAAAATTTCGAGGATGAATCCCGCCAGAGTTTCTGCTTCGCCTTTTCCGGCTTCAAAAACATCTTCGTCGACATCTGTAATTCTGTAAAAATCTTTAAGATTTATTTTTCCTTCAAAAAGAAATGTTTTATCGTCTATCTGCGAAAAATTTAAATTTTCATCGTCAAATTCATCGCTTATATCCCCTACTATTTCTTCGATTACATCTTCTAAAGAAACCAGTCCTGATGTACCTCCGTATTCATCAACCACAATTGCAAGATGACTTTTAAGGCCCTGAAAATCCTTTAAAAGGTTATCCAGTTTTTTATTCTCCGGAACAAAAAAAGCTTCTCGTATTAAAGAGGCCCAGTCAAAATCGTCTTTGTCAATATGAGGCAATAAATCCTTTACGAATAAAACGCCTTCGATCTGGTCGATATTGTCGCGGTAAACCGGAATTCTCGAAAATCCTTTTTCAATTATTTTCGGATAAATAGCCTTAAACGATTCGGATATTTCCAGCGCAAAGATATCAATTCGCGGACTCATAACCTGCTTTGTATCGGTATTTCCAAAAGAAACAATGCCTTCGAGTATTTTTTGCTCTTCGGTAGATGTTCCTTCAGAATCTGTTAATTCCAAAGCCTGAGAGAGTTGATTAATCGAAAAATTATTTTTTTGTTTCCCTAATTTAGTATGCAGATATAAAGTAACCCTGCGCATTGGCAGACTTACAGGAGAAAGCAGTTTATCTAAAACTGAAATAAAATAAGCAAATCGTTTTGCAAATTTCACATTATTCCGGCTTGCGTATACTTTTGGCAGTACTTCGGCAAATAATAAAATGAGGAAAGTTACCAGAATTACTTCGAGGATAAATTTAAAAACGAGAGAGTCTACATTCGCAAAAATATTTCTCCCAATGAATGAAAACAGAATAACTACACCTATGTTTAAAAAATTATTGGCAACGAGTAAAGTTGCCAAAAGCTTTTTGGGTCTGTCTAAAAGATCCGAAATAATTTTTCCTTTTGAGAGGTTTTCCTGGAGTGTGTCGTCAATATCTTTTTGAGATAATGAGAAAAGCGCCACTTCGGCACCTGAAACAATTGCTGACAAGAACAGCAAAATAAATATTGCGACAAAACCAATTATTAAATTGATGTCTAAAGTTGATGAAAGTAATAAACTGGGCTCCGGGTCCAAATTATATAAGATTAGTTAAACAATCAAAAGGGCAGGTCATTTATAGGAAGCCCTTCGTTTGAAGCATCAAAGTTAGTACTTTTTGCCGGTTCTGTATCCTGATTTGGTTTATGATTTGCAGTTTCTTTTTTAGTTGTCAGAAAAGTAAACTCAGTCACCTGAATTTCGGTAGTATATTTAGTAGTACCGTCTTCGGCCTGCCATTGTCTCGATTTTATCCTTCCTTCTATATATATCTTATCTCCTTTTGAAAGATATTTTTCACAAATTTCAGCAGCCTTATTACGCACAACCAGGTTATGCCATTCTGTTGAAGTTATTTTCTCATTGGTCGTTTTATTAATATAAACTTCATTTGTTGCCAGTTGAAAACGCCCAATGCAGTTCCCTCCGTCGAAATAGTGCATCTTTACATCATCGCCCAAATGACCAATAAGCATAACCTTGTTTAATGTTCCGTTCATAATTAATAGCAGTATTTCTCCCAAAGATACATTTTTTTAGCAAATTATTTCCTGCTTTTCTATAAAATTATAAATAACGATAGGAAAAGGAAAAGTTTTTAGGTTTTTCGCATCAATCCCGTTTTCGAGAGTCTCTTTTATTTTTACTTTCCAGAACTGAATATGCAGATGCTGATGTGAAAGTTTATGAATTATTGCTGCTTCAGCACATTCTTCTATACCTATAATAGTATAGTCTGAAAAGATTTCACTTTTAACAGCTGCAGAAACGTAGTCAAAACCTGCAATCTCTTTGGTTTCCAAAAGAGGAAATTCGTATAAATTATGCCAGATTCCCTTTGCGGTTCGTTTTTGTATAAGTGTATTTCCCAAATGATCTTCTAAAATGAGATAATTAAAGAAACGTTTTGTAATTTTTGTCTTTTTTAATTTTACAGGCAGCGAATTGACTTTCTTTTTCTGTAATGCCAGGCAGCTGTCGTTAAAAACACAAGTTTTACAAACAGGATTTTTTGGAACACACTGCAGGGCACCAAACTCCATTATCGCCTGATTAAAAATGGCAGGATTGTCTTTTGGCATTAATTCTGAGGCCAGTTTTGCAAATTCTTTTTTCGTTGCCGGCAGCGCAATATCCGATTCAATATTAAAATATCTGGACAAAACACGAAAAACATTTCCATCGACCACAGGAACAGCTTCATTATAAGAGAAAGATGCTATAGCCGCGGCCGTATATTCGCCCACACCTTTTAAATTAAGTAAATCTTTATAGGAAAGCGGAAAAATTCCGTCCAGATCATAGGCAACATATTTGGCTGTATTATGCAGGTTTCTGGCACGTGAGTAGTAGCCAAGTCCCTGCCAAAGTTTCAAAACCTTCTCTTCTGAGGCATTTGCGAGGTCAAAAACAGTAGGAAATTCCTTTGTAAAAGCAAAAAAGTAAGGCATTCCCTGCACAACTCTTGTCTGTTGCAGCATAATTTCTGAGAGCCAAATTTGATAAGGATCGACGGTTTTTCGCCATGGAAGATCACGTTTATTTTGTAAATACCATTTTATCAGTTTGTTATGAAAATCCATCGCTAAATCCTTAAAATGCAAAAGTAAATGTTTATGTAATTAAAATTTAACGAATTAGCTTGATTAATTATTTTTTTAATTCCTATATTTGCAAACTCAAAAAAATAGTACACCATTTATAAAATTAAATAGGAAAGAAAATGACGAAAGCAGATATCGTAGCGAAAATTTCGGAGAAATTAGGTCTTGAAAAAGGAGATGTTCAAGCAACAGTAGAAACGTTTATGGAAGAAGTTAAAACTTCTTTAGAAACTGGAGACAATGTTTACCTAAGAGGTTTTGGTAGTTTTATTGTAAAAACAAGAGCTGAAAAGACTGGTAGAAACATTTCTAAAAACACTACAATTAAAATTCCAGCACACAACATCCCTGCATTTAAACCTGCAAAAGTATTTGTAGAAGGAGTAAAAACGAATAACGAAGCAAAATAATACTTATTAATTAACATAAAATCTGACACGATATGCCAAGTGGTAAAAAAAGAAAGAGACATAAGGTAGCTACTCACAAAAGAAAAAAAAGAGCGAGAGCTAACCGCCACAAAAAGAAAAAGTAGTTTTAAACTACTTTTTTCTTTTTAAACGTTCATTGAAATTGAAAAAAGATAAAAGAGAAGAGAAAATAGAATATAGACCGCAAAAAGTCCATTCTCTTTATTCAGTTCTCTATTAATCTCCTTTTCACCGGGTTAATACCTGTTAAAAATATTGTTTAATCCATCTGTAGATAAGATTTTAGATTTTAGACTTAAGATTTTAGATTTTTATAATCTATACTCTTCTCTCTTTTTTCTATCTTCTGAAAAAACAGATAAAAATTTACAGTGTGAATAAAGAATTAATCATTAGATCTAGTTCTGAAGCCGTAGATTTTGCCTTATTAAAAGATGGAAAACTAATTGAATTACACAAAGAAGAAGAGAAAAGCAACTTTCAGGTTGGTGATATTTTTATTGCCAAAATACGAAAACCAGTTGCCGGGCTTAATGCTGCTTTTGTAAATGTAGGCTTCGAAAAAGACGCCTTTTTACATTATCATGATTTAGGTCCAAACTTAGCTTCCCAACTGAAATTCATAAAACTTGTAAGCGCAGGTAAAATAAAAGATTTCTCCCTAAAAACCTTTCAGTTTGAAAAAGAGATTGACAAAGATGGCATCATTACTGATATTTTAAGTGCCAATCAATCTGTTTTAGTTCAAGTAGTTAAAGAACCTATATCGACCAAAGGACCCAGAATAAGTGCTGAGCTTTCTCTTGCCGGAAGATTTATCGTTCTAGTTCCTTTTTCGGACCGTGTTTCTATTTCTCAAAAAATAGAGGACAAAAAAGAAAAGGATCGTCTAAAAAAACTTGTACTATCGATCAAACCTAAAGGATTTGGTGTTATTGTTCGCACAGTAGCCGAAGGCAAAAACGTAGCCGAATTAGAAAAAGATTTGCAGAACCTGCTTGGCAGATGGTCTGCAATGTGTAAAAAATTACCAACTGCTCATCATCCATCAAAAGTATTAGGAGAGCTTAACAGAGCTTCTTCGATATTAAGAGATGTATTCAACGATACCTTCAGCGGTATTCAAATAGATGATGAAGAGTTGTACCATCAAACGAAGGAATATCTGCAGGAAATTGCACCTTCAAAACAATCGATTGTTAAGTTTTATCAATCAAATGACACTCCGATTTTTGAGAAATACAATATAGAGAGACAAATCAAAACTTCTTTTGGCAGAACCGTTTCTATGAGTAAAGGGGCTTACCTTATCATCGAACACACAGAAGCTCTTCATGTTATAGACGTAAACAGCGGCAACCGTTCGAATAAAGCCACTAATCAGGAAGATACTGCTATGGAAGTTAATATGATTGCCGCCGCAGAAATCGCTAGACAGCTTCGTCTGCGTGATATGGGCGGGATAATCGTAGTCGATTTTATCGATATGTCGAATCCGGAAAACAGGAAAGTCTTGTTCGACTTCTTGCGAGAAGAAATGAGCGACGATAAAGCAAAACATAAAATATTACCGCCAAGTAAATTTGGTTTGGTCCAGATTACAAGACAGCGAGTAAGACCAGAAGTGAATATCAAAACCAGAGAGGAAGATCCTAATAAACACAATGGCGAAATTGAAGCTCCAATTTTAATCATTGACAGAATCACCTCTGATTTAGAAAGACTTTTAAAAACCCACAATAAAGTTGTGCTTAATACACACCCGTTTGTGGCTGCATACCTCAGCAAAGGTTTTCCATCATTACGTTCAAAATGGTTTTTTGAACATAAAAAATGGGTGAAAATCATACCTCGTGACGCTTACACGTACTTAGAATACCATTTCTATGACAATAAAGGAAATGTTATTTCAGAATAAAACAACAAAAACCGCCCTGATGCATCAGGGCGGTTTTTTTGTGCTTTTTCAATTTTAAAACAGATTATTTTTCTTACTTTTACAAAAGTACATTATCTTTTTTTTCATCCGAAATGGCATTTATTTATCACCGTTATTTTCCTTACAAAGCAACTGTTTTTTATATCTTAATTGCAGTTTTATGCTCATTTAAAATTACAGCTCAAAACGACACTTTGTATTTTAATCAGAAATGGAAAAATACAAGTAAAGATTCTGCTGTTTATTACAGAATCAAACCTTATAAAGTAAAAACAAAAGATGCTGTTGGTTACAAAATAAAAAACACTGATTCTCTTTTTGTAATTAACGATTACTACATGAGTACTAATAAATTACAATTTCAGGGCTATTCAACAGATTATAACGCAACATATCTGGTGGGTAAAGCCAAATGGTTGAGCGAAGACGGAAAAGACAAAAACATAAGAGATTTTAACTATAAAGAAAACAACAACGCCCCGAAATTTAAAATCCCAGAATTACCTATTTTTTATCTTGACTATAAAATTGCCACAAAAAGTCAGTTCATAGGAGGATTAGAGTTTTGTTTGGATTGTAAAAATGACAACAAACTCTTTTTAGGCTTAGGATTCGGAATTACCACTTATAACGGAACTACTTATGGATTACCCGATCTTCATTTGTCTTATAATACCAAAAACGCAATCTTCTTTAAAGGAGGGACTTCAGACAAACACGCTTATGCTTTGGCTGGTATTACTCTTTTAAATTTATTAGATTTAGGTTTTGGTTACTCACAGCAATTTAACAAAGATGAATTTCCAATAATCAAAGGATTTACATTTGGAGCCACTTTCAGGTTTGCCAGTCATTCTAAAAACGCCTATAGAGACATTAAATTAATGTAACAAGGCGTCTTACCTTACAATCTCAATTTTTCTTCTAATTTCATTTCCAGAGGCATCAACGACTGTAATATAATGCGTTCCTGTTGTTGGCGTAATTGGCAATTCATGAAACGTTTTGGTTGTTGCCTTGTACACATCATCAATGTACCAGAACAATTCTTTATCTCTTTCAGAATAAGCAACTTTTAAAATCACAGGCTGCACATTGCTGTTAAAATCTTTTGTTAAGTAAATTTTACTGTTTGCCTTTGGATAAATAAAATCCATCGTTGTGGTTTGTGTTCCTTCACAGCCTTCTTTAAACGGAGGCAGAGGCAGATATTCTATATGCTGGCTTTTGTAATACCAGGCCATAACCGGAGGCAGTACAAACCAACTCTTAGTCACAATATTATCTACATTTTCACAGCTGCTATTTACCTGAAATTGTTCTGTTTTATCTAAATGAATGGTTTTATGATACGGACAAACTTTAGTAGATTTTCCTTTTTTAGTAACCCATTGTTTGATTTTCGGGCAATTATCTTTTGCCAAATAACCGCTTAAGCGACAAACCTCAACTTCTGCCAAATCGTTATACGGCGTATCAAACCATCTTTGTCTTGGCAGTAAATTAAAAACATCAAATAAAATTGGCGCTGCGCTTGTAACTCCAGTTAAAGTTGGTCTTCCCTCGCCTGTTGCATTTCCAACCCAGATTCCAACCACATATCTGGAATTTGTTCCAATTGCCCATGCATCACGATTTCCGAAACTGGTTCCTGTTTTCCAGGCAATTTTAAGCGAACTGTCGTAAAATTTCCAGGCTTCGTCTCCTTCCGGTCTGTTGACTTCTTCCATGGCGTTGTACGTCAGCCAAATTGATCCTGCACCTAAAATATTCTTCTGATTGGTTTCTGATCCAAAATCGGGCTTAAAATCGTTTTTATAATTGAGTTCTGTAAATTCGTTGGTTCTGTATTGTCCTTTATTTTTAGTGTAATAATTGACCGTAGACGAAAGATTCGCGTACGTTCGGCATAAATCCCATAAATTACTTTCTGCGCCTCCTAAAATCAGTGATAATCCGTAATGGTCAGGTGTTTTATTGATATTTCTTAATTTGAATTTCTGCAGCTCTTCATAAAATTTATTTACGCTGAAATCTTGCAACATCAAAACTGCAGGAATATTTAGTGAACGCGATAATGCTCGATGTGCAGGAACTGCTCCGTCAAAAGTCAGATTGAAATTTTGCGGTGTATAACCCGAAATCTGTGTTGGAATATCAGCAATTAAAGTATTTGGCAGTAATTCGCCATCGTCTAACATCGCACCGTATAAAAGTGGTTTTAAGATACTTCCGGTACTTCTTGGTGCATCAATAATATCTACGTCTTTTTGATGATCTGCATCTGCCGGAGAATTTCCAACATAACTCATTACATTTCTGTTCTGAACATCGATTACCAAAATGGCCAGATTATGAACTTCATTCTGTTTGTATTGATTGTAATAATATCTCGCAATTTGATTGACTCTGTTTTGAAGTGCATAATCAATTGTTGTTTTGACTCTTGTTCCTTCTTCGTTTTTAGCGACTCTTTGAAGCAAATGCGGTGCGATTTGAGGTAGATCATACGGTTTTTGAGGTAATGGTTCTTCTATCGAAAGTTCGTACGTCTGCTTGTCGATTATGCCTTCCTCATTGAGTTTTAATAAAAGTCGGTTTCGTTTTTTTAATAGCTTTATTTGATTTTTCCCTGGATAAATTAAACTTGGCGCATTGGGTAAAACAGCCAAAACTGCACTTTCTGCCCAAGATAATTGATTCGACTGAACGCCAAAATAACGCCATGAAGCCATTTCCAACCCCACAACGTTTCCTCCAAACGGCGCGTGTGCTGCATACATTTCGAGAATTTCATTTTTAGAATAGCCTAATTCTAATCTTGTAGCGAGAATAATTTCTATTATCTTTTCGAAATAGGTTCTGTTTTTTCCTTTTCGGGATAATCTTATAACTTGCTGCGTCAGCGTACTTCCTCCTCGAACTACTTTCCCTGCTTTTCTATTTTGTTTAAAAGCGTTAATCATCGCACCAGGATTAAAGCCGGGATGTTTATAGAAATATTCGTCTTCAAAATAAACAATGCATTTCTTGAATTTGTCCGGAACGCTGTCTTGTGCCGGAAAACGCCATTGTCCGTCGCGTGCAATTTTAGCACCTAACAATTCTCCTTCTTTGCTTTCTATTACGGTTGAATAAGGTTCTTTGAATAATGTTCGGGGTATCGAAAAATAGTAAATCAGCAAGAGCAGAAATGCAATTGCTGATTTTATTTTATTCTTTTTTATCCAGTTTATAATGCGCTGGAGAAACGCTTTTAATTTATTTTTCAACTCGAATTAGTACTATTTTTTTGCTATCCTAACAGGTTTCTCAAACCTGTTAGGTATTATATTAGATTATTCTAATTATTTCTTATAGAATCGAAAGATACCTAACAGGTTTGAGAAACCTGTTAGGATATAAAAACTATTCATCTTGTAGATCTATTTCACTTATTACTCCGTCGTAAATAATTCTTCTTTCATTATGAGCGAACTTAAAATTATCTAAATCGTAAAACAACTCTAAAATAAACTCACGGTCTAAACTGGTTGATTTCGCAGATAAATAAGCCCGGTAAGAAGAATGTAAATAATTTGCAAAGAACTCTGTAAATCTGTGTTTAACTGGATTAAGATGAACATAGATGATTAATTGCTTTAGATATTTTTCATCTTCAACCCTATTTCTTTGCAAATGTTCCTGAAACAAACTTCCATTTCTTCCATACATTTTATTTATACTTTTTGAATATGAATTAAAAAGATTAGAAAATGGCAAATGAATCTTTTCTTTGAACTTTTCAGGTAGATCAATCTTGTCTTTTATTCTCAGAACTATATGAAAATGATTCTTTAACAAACAATAAGCATAAATATCTGCAATGGGCAAAATATATTTTTTAAGCTTTTCTAGAAAATAGCTATAATTCTTTTCTTCGATAAAAATATTCTCATTATTATTTCCTCTATTGTAAACATGATAATATTGTCCTGCCTCAAAAACTTCCTTTTCCAAATTTATTATCTTTATTATCCTAACAGGTTTTCTAAACCTGTTAGGTATGCTTTTTATCTTATTGAACTTGACTTAAATATAATACCTAACAGGTTTTGAAAACCTGTTAGGATACGTAACTTTTTCTTTATATTATTTCACAACCTCAACCCAGAATCCTTTTGTTCTTGCTAAGAATGTATTATCATACATCGCTTCACATTGTAATCCTGGCAGGTAATAATTTCCTAAATACGATGCGTTCAACAGAATACGGAAAACTTTTGTTTCTCTCGCTTTCATTCCGAAATAGAAATTCGTTCTGTCGTCTCTAATATCAATATAATCGGCAATGTTATTTACCGCATCTCCGTAATCAGTGAAACGCGTATTTACAATTTCGAATCCTGAAGGCAGAATTTGCGATAATGCCACATTTTGAATGCTTTCTCCTCTTTGGTTTTTAATGGTAACCTCGGCAACAAATTCAGTTCCCTGATTGATTCTTGAAACATCTATAACACTTCCTTTTCTGTTTTTGAAAACAATCGAAGCTGTAACATCGCTTTGAACTGCATTTTCTTGTCCGATTGGCAGAATTCCGGTGTTTAATACACGAACATAAACCGTATTGGCTTTGTTGTTTTTCAGTGTAATACTATTTGTTCCGGAAGCAACAGACAAACTGCGGTCTGCAACCGATTTTCCTGTATTTATGGTTTCTCCTTTTCCGTTTTTACTAAATTGGATATTGATTCCTTTTGGACCATTGCTCACTGCAAATTTCGACATTGCGTACAAGCAATAAGCTGTTGTCTGTGTACTCATCCATTGATTAGCCGACATTTCTTTGGCTAATTTCGCTGCTGTTACAAATGCTTTTTGTTTTTGATCTAAAAGAAGAAGCGTCTCTAAAGCCATTGCTCTGTTTCTTTCGCTTGAACCATAATAGTAATAACTATAACCATCTGAACTTCCGTCGATACTGGTTTTCAAGAACAAACTTTGTCCAGCTGATTTTTGACCTGCTAAAACATACGCCGCAGCCAAACGAAGCATACTTTCATTCGAAATGCCTTTTGTTTCTCTCAATCTGTTCATTGCTGATAAGTCGGCGTTTCCTGCCAAAGCCAAAGTATATAAACGATAGGCCTGTGCTAAATCATTTCCGTATTTCGGTTCAAAACGCCATTGTTTCGCTTCTTTTTGTTGATATGACAACCATTTTGATTTGAAATTAATTGGCAATACATATCCTTTTTTCTCTGCTTCAATTAAGAAATGGCCAGCGTAAGAAGTTCCCCAATCGTCTGCAATTGCATTTCCCTGCCAGTAAGGCAGACCGCCGTTTGATAATTGGAAATTACCCAATCTCGCAATTCCGGCAGCAATATTTTTCTGAATCAAGTCTTTACGTTTTGCATCAATATCAGCTACATCACCTAAATACAATTGTGGGAAAACTGATGAAGTGGTCTGCTCCACACATCCATGCGGGTACTGAATCAAGAATTGTAATCTTCCGTTCAAGTTCATAGACGGCATTGACGAAACTTCCAATCTTGCTTTGTTGCTTCCAGCGATTCCAAATGTTTTCCATGAAATTGTTTTAGTGCTATTTGGCGTTAAAACAACATCGGTAAAAGTACTCGTAACTGGATTCGGGTTCGTCATATCGATTTCAACATCATACACTGATTTCTCACTTCCAGATGTCGCGATTACCTGAACTTTTGCAATTCCCGTTGCAGATCCTACAACCAAATTAAAGTATGCCATTTTCTCATCTGGCTGCGCAAAATTCAATCTTTGAACCGCGCTTCCCACAACTTTTAATCCGTTGCTTGTTTTTACCTGAACCGAAACATTTTTGATTTTACTTTCAGTTGCAAAAACGGTTACAGGAAGCGTTACTTTTTCTGATGGTGAAATTTTTCTTGGTAACGAAGCCAAAACCATCAACGGACTCTTAACTTGTGTTGCTTTTTCAACACTTCCGTAAGCGCTTGTATTTGCATCTCCTGCCACCACCATTGTTCGAACAGAACCAATGTATTTTGGCAGTTTTAGCTGATGTGATTTCGTATCTCCTTTTCCTAATTTAAATGGCCCGTAATACAATACAACTGGTTTAAAACGGTTTGCTTTTTTAGCTTTTCCACCACCTAAATCCTGGTCACCACCAATACTGAAAATCTGGTTTATTTTTCCGCCGTAAGCGCCAATTACATCATCGTAAATGTCCCAGGTTTTTACACCTAAAGCTTCACGAACGTAGAAACTTTCCCATGCATTTGGTGTTTTAAAACGAGTTAAATCCAGAAGTCCTTCATCGACAACTGCGATGGTATAGGTCATTTCTTTACCTGATTTCTCGCCTACTTTTACCGTAAATGGCTGTTCTGGCCGCAGTACATCCGGCATTTCAATTGTTGGCGCTAAAATGGTATTTTTATCTACGACTTCAATTGGAACAATTCCGTACATACGAATTGGCGAATCGTTTTTGGTCGAAGCATGAGGCTGTAATAACGTAATGTTGAAATATACATTCGGTGCCATTTCTCCAGTAATTGGAACTTCAACTTTGGTTTCTCCTTTTTTAGTTTCTGCCCAAATAGTCTTCACAACTCTAGATCCGTTTTCTACAGAAATCAATGCACGTCCGCCTTCACTTGAAGGGAAAGAAATCTGTGCTTTTTCACCCACTGCATAGTTTTTCTTATCGGTAGAAAATACTAACATATTGGCTGTCGAGGCATCTCTGTTTCGTGTTTTTCCGGACCAAATTGGCCAGTCGATATTTACAGTTAACGAAGTCGCGTGACCATCTTCCTGATCAGCAACACGAATTAAGTAACGTCCCCATTCTTCATCTGTCAACGAGAATTGGAAACTTCCTTTTCCGCTTGAATCGGTATTGATTACAAACGTTTTGTATGAAGTCGTTGCATTGGAAGAGTTATAATTTGATAAATTATCGCTTGATGAATCCCACCACCATCTCCAGTCTACTTTATAAACTCGTACTTCAAGATTTCTAACCGATTTTGGTCTTCCGTTTTCGTCAACAGTCACAACCTCAAAACGATTGTTTGTTCTCGTTTCAAGCATACTGTATTTATTCAATTCAGGCGTTTTAAGTCCAACATAGGTTTTGTACGGAGAATATGTCGTTGACATTACATCTGTACTAAAATCTCCTCCTTCTTCATATACTTTTGTAATGAAGGAAGCGCGAAGCATTCCCGGAGCCTGGCCCTGCAATCTTGGCTGAATGTTTACCGAAGCTTTTCCACTTTCATTTAATTTTCCTGAGAAAACATTTATTTCTTCTGTACTGAATTGACGAGCTAAATCATCAAAAGTATATTTCTCATACCCTTTAAAAGTTGTGGTTTGCTGCGAGAATTTAGCCTGCATTTCTACATTCAAATTCTTAGCAATTGCTCCATGAAGCCAAGTTACTTCAAGATTATCTGTATTTGGATACGATGCCGAAAGTGTTTTTCTGCTAAACGTATTTTTGATTTTCAAACGATTTGGTTTGATTGTTTCAATCTTGATACTCTTATAGAATTTTGCGCCTCCAACGCTTATCATTGCTTCCCAGTTTCCTGTTGGTGCATCTTGGTTTGTCGGAACTGTAAAAGCGTAATGATTGAGATCATTCGTTTTTTGAACCGTTTGATAAACCGTTTTTCCGTTCGGATCGTTTAATCGGAATTTAATTGGATGTGATTTCGGTAATTTATTCGCAGCATCATTCAAGATAAATGACAAATACAAATTATCTCCCGGACGCCAAACGCCTCTTTCTCCGTAAATAAACCCTTTTAATCCTTTTTGTAAAGTCTCTCCTGCAACATCAAAATTACTTACTGATAACGAAAGTCCGTCATCCAGTTTCACATAAGTCGACTGATCGCCTAAAGTAACAATTGCGAAATAAGCGAATTTGTCTAATTGGAAAGATGCGATTCCTTCACTATTTGTCGCTTCTGAACCAATTTTCTGCTGTTGGAAATTATACAGATCCACTCTTGCATTCGAAACAGGTTCTGTTGTAACGATATTATTTACAGCAAACAAATACGATTTATTTTCTCCTCTTTTGGCAATAACACCTAAATCTGTAGCTAAAATATTGGTTGCTATTCTGGCATTGTAATAGTAAGAACCTGAACAAGGGTCCTGACTTTCTCTCCAGTTATAGTCGTCATAATAATAGTAATCATCATACGAATTGCCGCTGTAGTTTACGTCGTTTTCATCAACTTCTTCTTCCTCAGCTTCATCGTCATTTCCTTCTGATGTTTCACATTTGTATAATGAATATTTCTTTTTGTAAACAAACTCAACTCTGTAAATCGCTCCCGGTTCCGGTTTGATAATTTTAGATAAATCTAAAGCATACGTATTCCATTTTGCCAGATTTACGAGTGTGCTTTCCCTTAAATTCAGTGTTGTTTTGGCAATTGGCTGCGCTACTTTTTTGAGGTTTTGCCCGCCGTTTAATTCATTATATTGAAGAAATTGCAGAATATTGTTTTTGTAAATCTTATACACTTTTACATCTACTGCACTAAGATTTACGGCTTCAAAATTCAGTTTTAAATTATTTGAACTTGGCAGAATGGTTCCGTTTTTAACAAAACGAATATTTGGTTTTATTTGGTCAAAAGAGATTTTTTCACTGTAATTATTCTCCAGCTTTTTACCGTATTGACTTTCGATTCCTTCAAAAACTTCTAATAATAATTCGCCTGTAATAACTTGTTCCGGTTCTTCATCCGGTACATATTCAACTGCTTCTTCTACAAATGCGACGGCTGAATCTACGGCAACTGCGGCAGAATCTACTACAGCAGCAGCAGAATCTACTGCCACTGCAACAGGTTCTTCTATGACTGCAACAACAGGCTCTTCTTTTTTAGGTGCATTTTGATTTGTAAAATATACTTTTAATAAATTTCCTTGTGTAGAAAATTTTAAGTTATTGGTATTCTGAATAGAAACCAATCCGGCAAAATCCTGTCCTTTTTCTAAAGGTTCAGAGAAGTTAATTAAAACCTGCTGATTGTTTCCGTCCGGAATTTCAACCTTAATCACTTTAAACTCATTGATGCTTGTAATTGGAAAATCAATCTGTCCTTTCTGATCAATATCAAAATCATTACCGTCATAGATGATTTCTAAATTTGAAGTTTCTGACTGGCGCTGAATACTGTCAATTATAAAATGAAATTCTTTTCCTGAAGCTGGATTTTTATCAAATTTAATCTTAAGATCGTTTCCGTTATGTTTGGCTTTAACCAATTTAATCGCAGTTTCTAAATCAATATTATCTGCTGTTTTTAAAGTGCAGTTTAAATATTGATATTCTTTACTATACGACTGAATATCACCAGTATTGATCGTAAAGTCCTGCTTTACGGTTTTAACTGTAAAATTGAATTTAGAAAGTTCTTTTTCTTTCTCTTTGGGAATGGCTGTCAGCTTATCTAAGTTTAAAGTAACCTGATATTCTGTTCCCATTTTGAGTTTTTTCTCCGGAATAAAAGCTAAAGTATTTGTAGAAAGTGCTATGACTTTTCCGCTTACACTTGGCGAAATATCGAACAAATCGTCGTCTAATTCCTGATTGGGTTTCCAGTCGTTTTTATCGAATGCCAAAACCACGCGAATATCAGAATCTGCCGAAACGATACCGCCTGTAAAACTGGTTATGTAATCTTTAAACAACGAAAAATCCGAATTGAAATCGGCTGCTGATTTTCGTCCGCAGGATTGAAAAATAAAAAACACAAAAAATACGATGGATAGTCCTTTTGCTTTCACTTTTATTTAGAGTTAATTGGTTATCAAATTGAGAAATTAATATGTATGCCATTTAAGCCATAAACAGCAAAATACAAATTAAATTATGATAAAAGTAAAATATTTTTAGAATCCTTTAAGAAGAAAATTCTACAGCATTATTTATTTAACTTTTGTTGAAGTTTAGCTAAAATGTAATTATTAAAATATTACATTTGTTCTATTTTTAACAAGATAAAAATGTCAAAAAATTCAAACAGCTACTCTTTTGAAAATAAATTCATTACTACCAATAGAAATGTAATTGTATATTTATTTGCTGTTGTAATATTTACAATTCTTCTGGGTTTTTCGGATTATTACATTCTGCCTTCTTTAAAAACAACAGATATTATAACACGCTACGCTGTAAGAACTTCAAGCGGAAAAAATGGAGGCAAACCACAAACTGTTTCTCATCAATATTATACCCAAAAAGGTTTTAATTTTTCAACAGTAAATCATTCTATCGAAAAAGGAGATGTAGAACTTGAGTATTCTTTATTATTTAAATCTGTAACAAAAGTCAAATCAAAAAATACCGACTACACAAAGCTTCTGTCCAGCGGACTAAGTATTAACGGAATACAATTTTATACCTGTTGTACACTTTTACTTTCAGCATCTATAAGCATACGAATACTTCTTTCGAAAAAAGGTTTTTCTGAAAACACATTTTACAATATCATTTGTTTCAATTCCTTTATGATATTTGTGTGTCTGTACATGGCTTATTTATTTTAAAATTCTGTTCCCAGTTTTGACAATACTTTATCCATTTCAAGAAAGTGTTCTTCGGTATTGGATGAATAATACATTTGATTATCGCTCATTATGATAATTACATCATCATCGTGATTTCCATAAAATTTTACCCCTTCTACCCATTGTCTTAATGAAACCTCTTTGTTTCTAAAGTTTTGGGAAATAAAATCCAGTTCATGCGGTTCTAATTCGTAAAATGTATCGCAGGTAAATTCTAATGCAAAACCAGCCTGAAGAAATGCCATTGCAGTAAAAAAATCTGTTAAAGTTTCGGTTTCTGGATTCCATTCCTTTTCATCATAACTCATATAAACCGGCGGATTCGGATTCGACAAATCATCTTTATGAATTCCCCAAACGCATACCTTTTGGTTTTCAGAATAAAAAATCAGATAATCGTCATTTTTATAATATTGAAAACGTTCCGGTATAATTAATAAATCCTGTGTATGATTTAAATTTTGAATTCTGCCGAGTTCTTTATAATAATCGACAAAAACCTGAGGGAGTTCTCCAAAAATATTTTTTACGACCTGAAGTTCATCATCTGTAAAACCGTTTGGTTCTGTAATGTGGAATAGTTTTTTTAGTACTGAAAAATCTGTCATGCAGTTTTAGATAAATCATTTACGTCTTTCAAGAAAAAAACGTTTCATTAAATCGGCTGCTTCGTTTGCCATTACACCAGAAACAACGGTGGTTTTAGGATGCAGTTTTGTTCCCATATTCAAAAAGCCACGCTGCTCGTCGCGTGCTCCAAAAACAATTTTTGAAATCTGACTCCAATACAAAGCTCCTGCACACATCTGACAAGGTTCAAGCGTTACGTAAAGCGTACAATCTTTTAAATATTTCCCGCCAAGAAAGTTTGCTGCAGCGGTTATCGACTGCATTTCCGCATGAGCCGTCACATCATTTAATAATTCGGTTAAATTGTGACTTCTTGCAATTACCTTATCAGCAACTACAATAATGGCACCAACAGGAATTTCGCCTTTATCAAAAGCCATTTCAGCTTCCTGTAAAGCTTTTTTCATAAAGTATTCGTCGGTAAAAGGATTTATCATAACTGCAAAAATAGGGTTTTGAAATGATTTCTTTTTAAGCTCTCATAAATTAATCGTCTCATGATTTTTTTACAAAAATTCAGAAAAGTCATAAAACACGCTTTTGCTGTCTATTTTTTATTACATTTAAATTTTGAAATTCATTATGAGCAGTAATCATAAAATAATCATACCGGAACCCTGCCACGAAAACTGGGATAAAATGACTCCCAGCGAAAATGGCCGATTTTGTATGAGCTGTTCTAAAACGGTTATTGATTTTACTGCGATGCTTCCGGAAGAAATTCAGCATTATTTTATTCAAAATCAAAATGAAAAAATTTGCGGAAGATTTAAAAATTCGCAGCTGGCTTCTATTACCATTCAAATTCCGGATCGTATTTTATATTCACAGACAAACTATCATAAAATGTTTCTTCTGGCTTTGTTTATTGCTATGGGAACGACTTTGTTTAGCTGCGCAGATGCTGAGGGAAATAAAAACAGTATTGATAAAATCGAAATTGTAGGTAATACAGAGCAAAATCAAAACGAAAGTAAAGCTGTTCCAGCATGTTACGGACATCAATTTGAGCCTAAAAAACAAAAAGAAGAAAGACATCATGTAACAATGGGAGCAATTGTTCCTCCTGATGCTTTTCAGGAAGGAAATTTTAAATATCACATTATATACAATCAAACCGATTTGGATGTTTTGCCTGTTTCTAAAAACGGAATGGAAAAATTCTACGATTTTTTTAATAAAAATTATACCGCTCCAAATAAAACAGAAAAGTTTAAGGGGAAAATATCTATTTTATTTGTTGTAGAAGAAGACGGCCGTCTGAGCAATTTCAACATTGTAAATGATACCCCGAAAGAAATAGGAGAAGAAGCTATCAGGGTTTTAAAAACCGCTCCAAACTGGATTCCGGGAAAACTAAAAAACCGTGTTGTGCGATCGTCTTATACTTTACCTATTATAATTCAATAATGGACAAATATTCGCAAACTAATTATCGCAGAATGTTTTTGCCGGCTCTTTTTATTACTGCCGGAACAATTTTATTTGGCTGTCAAAATAAAGAAGAGAAAAAACAAAAAAATGAGGAGGTTGAAGTTATCATCGATACTGCAGCAACAAAACCTATTACTTTAGATAAAACGATAATAGAGAATAACTCAAAACAAATCCCTCTGCCTCAACCGAAAAAAGACAAAGTTAAATCTGAAAAACCAGAAGAAACCACTGATTTAAAACCTCAAAAAGAATCTGATATAAAATCTGAAAAAGCGGATAATCAGAAAACTAACGTATCAAAAGAAACGGCTGCTGTTCCCAAAACAGCTTCCTCTCAAATAAACGCTGAATTTCCCGGCGGTATTGATCAATTCAATGCTTTTTTTATGAAAGAATATAAAAAACCGGAAAACGTATATTATTGGAAACTAAATTTTACACTTGCATTTGCAGTAGAGAAAAACGGAAGTGTTTCATTTCTTGAATGTTCTCCTGCGGTTGAAGAACCTCTGGAAAAAGAAATCATCAGGGTTTTAAATTTATGTCCTAAATGGCGGCCCGGAGAATTGAACGGAAAAAAAACCAGGATGCAATATTCTACACCTATTTTCCTGCACAATAAGCAGTAAAGAAATTAAATTTAAAACCGTAAATTTGCTTTTTACGTTACAATGAAAAGCAATTTACTTTCGAACATATATAATCCCGCCGATTTACGTCTTTTAAAAGAAGAACAGCTTGCTCAAGCCGCTCAGGAACTGCGTCAGTTTATCATCGATGTGGTTTCGGTAAAAGAGGGACATCTGGGTGCGAGTCTTGGCGTAGTCGAACTGACGATTGCTTTGCATTATGTTTTTAACACGCCTGAAGATTTATTGGTCTGGGATGTAGGTCATCAGGCTTACGGTCACAAAATCCTGACTGAAAGAAGGGAAATTTTTCATACAAACCGACAAATAGACGGACTTTCCGGATTTCCAAAAAGAAGCGAAAGTGTTTACGATACTTTTGGCGTTGGACATTCTTCTACTTCTATATCAGCGGCACTCGGAATGGCGATTGCCTCTAAATTAAAAGGTGATTTTGACAAAGAACATATTGCGGTTATCGGTGATGCTTCAATTGCCAGCGGAATGGCTTTTGAAGGTTTAAATCACGCCGGAGTTACAGATGCCAATATTCTGGTTATTTTAAACGACAATGCCATAGGAATCGATCCAAGCGTAGGGGCTTTAAAAAAGTATCTTACTGCGGTTAAAAACGGAAAAAATCCACGCCAGAACAACATTATCAAATCGCTTAATTTTAATTATTCAGGTCCTGTTGACGGGCATGATATACCGCTTTTAATTAAAGAATTAAATCGTTTAAAAAAGATTAAGGGGCCAAAATTCCTGCACATCGTAACCACAAAAGGAAAAGGTTTGCAGCAGGCCGAAGAAAATCAGGTGAAATATCATGCACCGGGAAAATTTGATGCTTTGACAGGAGAAATTCATTTAAAATCTGAAGAAAATCTTCCTCCTAAATTTCAGGATGTTTTTGGATTGACCATTTTGGATTTAGCCAGAAAAAATGAGAAAATAATAGGTATTACACCGGCAATGCCATCTGGAAGTTCTTTAAAATTTATGATGGAGGAACTGCCGGAACGCGCTTTTGATGTAGGCATTGCAGAACAGCATGCCGTAACGCTTGCAGCCGGAATGGCAACACAGGGAATGATGGTGTACTGCAATATTTATTCGACTTTTTTACAGCGTGCTTACGATCAGGTTATTCATGATGTTGCACTGCAGAATTTACCTGTAATTTTCTGTCTCGACAGAGCCGGACTAGTCGGCGAAGATGGCGCAACACATCATGGTGTTTTTGACATTGCTTACCTGCGTTCGATCCCAAATATGATCATTTATGCGCCTATAAATGAAATTGCGCTTCAAAATATTTTATACACTGCCCAATTAGGTCTGAATAATCCTATCGCAATCCGCTATCCCAGAGGACGCGGAGTTTTGTCGAAATGGGAAGTAGAAAATTTCGGACAGTACAAAAAAATAAATATAGGCGAAGCTTTGTGCCTGAAAACGGGTACAAAAACTGCTGTTTTATCTACCGGAACTATTGGAAATAATGTGATTGAGGCTTTGACGGCATCTCCAAATTCAGAAACGATTGCCCATTATGACTTTCCATTTGTTAAACCGCTAGATTACAACACTTTAAACTCTGTTTTTTCTACATTCGAAAACATAATTACAATAGAGGACGGCGTGAAAAACGGCGGTTTTGGAAGTGCAGTTTTAGAGTTTGCCGCATCACAGAATTTCAAAAATAATATTCATATTTTAGGAGTACCGGATGTGTTCATTGAACACGGAACCGTACTGCAGCTGCAACAATTGTGCAATATTGACGTTAAAAGTTTAATAAATCTTTTTACAAACGGTGTAAAATAATTATTTTGCGGCACCAAAAAAAAAATTAAAACAAGCCTGATGAATTTACTACGTTCCACCCTTTTACTACTGCTGCTCTTGTTCTCGACCAAGAACTTTGCTCAGCTGATACAAACGACATTAGATCCCAATCAAATACCAAAACTTCCATCAAACTGGAATAAAAAAAATCAATTAGGATTTGACATTTCAGAGATCGCTTTTGTAAACTGGAGCGCGGGGGGAACCAGTTCTATTTCTGGTTTATTTAAAGGTGAATTTAACAGAACTTACATAAAAAAGAATCATAAATGGGCTAACGAGCTTATTGTAAAATATGGTTTAAATAAACAGGACGGTACAGAGCTTAGAAAAACAGATGACGCTCTTTTGCTAAACTCGACTTATGGTTTTAGAAAAGATACACTTTCAAACTGGTATTATTCTGCTAAATTTAACTTCAATACCCAATTTACAAACGGTTATAATTATCCAAACAAGGATATTGCCATATCGAAACCTTTTGCACCAGCTTATGTATTCCTTGGAGCCGGAGCAGAGAATTCGAACAAACAAAAAAACAGAACATTTTACTTCTCTCCTATTACGCTAAAAACTACTTTAGTATTAGACCAATATCTTGCCAATCAAGGTTCTTTTGGTGTTAAAAAAGCTATTTACGGACCAGATCCTTTAGATCCGGCTAATCAGATTTTAATTGAGGAAGGGCAAAGAATCAAAGCGGAGTTTGGTATTCTTTTTACGGGTTACATGAAAAACGAAATTTATAAAAACGTTTTTTATGAAAACAGATTAAGCTTATATACTGATTATTTGAACCGATTTGGAAATGTCGATATCGATTATGATACACGTCTTGATCTTGTCGTAAATGCTTATGTAAAAGCGAATATTGGCGTACATTTAGTGTATGACGACGATATTAAAACCAAAAAAGATATTGTTGACCCAGCGACTGGTGCAAAATCGCAGGTTAATGACGGACCAAGAATGCAGCTAAGACAAGTTCTTGGTGTTGGTCTGGTTTATGCTTTTCAATAAAATAAACAATATATATGATCAGCGCTTTTTTGTACCGCTGATCATTTCATATAATTCTAACGCATTTCCATCTGTCAAAAGAGATACATAATGGCAGATATGAAGCAGACGCTCGTATAAATTAGCTTTTTCCAGATGATGTTTTTCAGGGAGCATTTTTAGGATTAATTTATCATAATTTGATGCTGTCCCTTCATATTTGTTATTAAATGCCGTTATAAATTTATCCAGAAGTGTCTGGATAATTTGATAACCTACAATTTCTTTTTCGATTACTTCACGGCTCTGATAGATTTTTTCGACACTTAAGTTAATAATATCTTTCATCTGGGCTTTGTATTTGCTTTTTTCTGTCAAAGCATACGGAAAATTTCCTGCCAGAATTGCTTCTTCATTTTCAATAAATACATCAACTGCATCATTAATTAAAGCTCCAATTGCCAAAGCACGCAGGTAACTGATTCTATCTTCTTTTGTTTCAAGCAGTTTATATTTGGCAACACCAATATTATCTTTTACCAGCTTGATTAAATATTCTAAAGCATAATCTTCAGAAACCAAACCTAAATTGATTCCGTCTTCAAAATCAATTATGGTGTAGCAGATATCATCTGCAGCTTCAACTAAATAAGCCAGAGGATGTCTTTCGTAACCTAGATCGCCGTCTTCTTTATTGGCAATCAACCCCATATCTTCAGCAACTTCCTGAAAGAATACTTTGTCTAACTGAAAGAAACCGTATTTTTTATCGGCTATATTATTGGTTGGTTTTTTAGGAAGACTTTCTTTTGGGTATTTCATAAAAGCGCCCAAAGTAGCGTATGAAATCCTAAGTCCGCCTTCAATTCCGGGACGGCTTCCGGTAAGGACAGAAAATCCGTTTGCATTTCCCTCAAAATCAATCAAATCCTGCCATTGTTTAGCCGTAAGTTTGTCTTTGTATTTTAGTCCTTTTCCGCTGGAAAAATATTCGCCGATTGCTTTTTCTCCAGAATGTCCAAATGGTGGATTCCCAATATCATGTGCCAATGAAGCCGCAGCCACAATAGCACCAAAATCATTCATATGATAGCCGTGAACTTCTTTTAAATATGGGTATTTTTCAAGGATTTTTTTTCCAACCAAACGTCCTAAAGATCTTCCTACAACCGATACTTCTAAACTGTGTGTGAGTCGTGTATGAACAAAATCTGTTTTAGAAAGCGGAATAACCTGGGTTTTATCCTGTAATGAGCGAAACGCGGCCGAGAAGATAATGCGGTCGTAATCTACCTCAAAACCTAATCGTGTATCATCTTGTTCTATACGTAATCTTTTACTTGTGTCGCCTTGTTTCTTAAGAGATAAAAGTTGTTCCCAGTTCATTTTTGTATTTTAGATTTCAGATTGCAGGTTTTTTAGATTTTTCATCTAAAATTCAAAAATACGTTTTATTTAGGATTTCATTCAACAAAAAATACTATTTTAAAGATAATCTGCAAAGGATTCAGATTAAGCAAAAACTATCTACTTAAGTATGACATTTTTAAAGTATTTCTGAAAAATGGCCAATGCTTCTTCTTTGCTTTCTTTCGTAGGCGGCTTTGTTTCTTTTAGTGCATACGGCATTTTCAGCAATTCCCATTTTTGAGATCCCAGCTGATGAAACGGAATAATTTCGACTCTTTCAACGGTTTTATAATTTGTAAAATACTGCCCCCATTCTTCGAGATATTCGGGCTGATCTGTCCAGCCGGGAACTAGAACATAGCGCAGCCACATAGGTTTTCCCGTTGATTCTCTGTAAGCTGCAACTTCTAAAGTATTTTTGTTGGTCAGGCCTGTTAATTTGTGATGTATATCGTCGTTGATGTGTTTTACATCCAGAAGAAGTATATCTGAATTATCAAAAAGTTCGTGTGCCTGATGGTTGTTAAGCCTGCCATTGGTATCCAGACAGGTATTAATTCCTTCTTCATGAAGGCGTTTAAAAAAGTGAAGCAATTTTGTTCGCTGCAATAAGGGTTCTCCGCCGGAAACGGTTACACCGCCGGTTTTCCCGAAATAACTTTTTTGACGAACAGCTCTTTTTACCAATTCTTCTATTTCGACTAATGAACCGCCTTTTACATCGAGTGTATCGGGGTTTTGGCAGTACAAACATCTAAACTGGCATCCTTGTACAAAAACCACCATTCTGATGCCGGGTCCGTCGTGGGTTCCGAAAGTTTCAAGAGAATGTATTCTCAAATGATCCGGATCGTCAATGTTTAATTTAACAGCTTCAATATCTTGTAATGGAAAATACATAGTTCCTGAATAAAATTGGATAAAAAAAGGCCGGCTAACTTTAGCCAGCCTTTTTGACTTATAATTGTTTTTTACATCGCTTCGTGGAAGGTACGTGCAATAACTTCCAGCTGATGTGCTCTTGATAATCTGACAAAGTTAACAGCATAACCTGAAACTCTAATCGTTAACTGCGGATGGTTTTCTGGATGATTGTAAGCATCTTGCAGTGTTTCGCGATTTAGTACGTTTACATTTAAGTGATGTGCCATCTGCTCAAAATATCCGTTTATTACATTTACTAAATTCGTAACCTGTTCTTCTCTGTTATCTCCTAATGATTTCGGGATCATAGAGAAGGTATTCGAGATTCCGTCTTGCGCATCTTTATAATCCAGTTTTGCAACAGAATTTAACGAAGCAATTGCCCCGCTGCTGTCACGTCCGTGCATTGGGTTTGCACCCGGTGCAAAAGATTCACCATCTTTACGTCCGTCAGGAGTTGCTCCTGTATTTGTTCCGTACATTACATTTGACGTGATTGTTAACAATGAAAGTGTAGGCGTTGCATTTTTGTATGCTTCGTGTCTTCTAAGCTCATTGATAAAGAAAGCAGTCACTTCTTTTGCAATTGAATCTACCCTGTCATCATCATTTCCAAATTTAGGATAATCCCCTTCAATATTAAAATCTACTGTAAGTCCGTTTTCGTCTCTTACCGGTTTTACTTTAGCATATTTTATAGCTGATAATGAGTCGGCAATAATAGAGATTCCGGCAGCTCCGTATGCAATATCAACGTGCGGATCTGAATCGATTAATGCCATTTGTGCTCTTTCGTAGTAATACTTATCATGCATATAATGAATAATATACATTGATTTAGCATATACTCTGGCCAATTCTTTCATTGCATTTTTAAAAGAATTGTATACTACATCATAATCCAGTACTTCGTCGTTAATAAACGGAATATCTTTCATGATTACAGCACCGCCTTTTTCTTCTCTACCTCCGTTTAAAGCAATTAATAGAGCTTTAGGCAGGTTGGCACGTGCTCCAAAATGCTGGATTGATTTTCCAATTTCCTGATGAGAAACACAACATGCAATTCCGTAATCATCAGAACCTCTGTTTGGTCTCATTAAATCATCATTTTCGTATTGAATTGATGATGTATCAATTGAAACTTCGGCACAGAAATTTTTGAATCCTTCCGGAAGATTTTCTGACCATAAAACAGTTAAGTTTGGTTCAGGAGAAGCTCCTAAGTTGTATAAAGTCTGAAGAAATCTGAATGATGTTTTAGTAACTTTTGTTCTTCCGTCATTAAACATCCCTCCAATACATTCTGTAACCCATGTTGGGTCTCCACCAAAGATTTCATCGTAAGCACCTGGTCTTAAGTGGCGAACCATTCTTAATTTCATCACAAACTGATCTACCAGTTCCTGGGCTTCGCTTTCTGTAATTGTTCCTTGTTCCAGATCTCTTTCGATGAAAATATCAAGGAAAGAAGATACATTACCTAATGACATTGCAGCTCCGTCTTGTTCTTTTACTGCTGCTAAATAAGCAAAATACACCCATTGTACAGCTTCTTTTGCATTTTGAGCCGGACGAGAAAGGTCAAAACCGTAATCTTCTCCCATTACAAGCATATCCTGCAAGGCACTAATTTGAGCTGCGATTTCTTCACGAAGACGAACTTTGTGTTCTGTCATTTCGCCGCCCACTTTTACATGGTCTTCTCTTTTAAATTTAATAAGCTGCTCAATACCATACAAAGCCAGACGACGGAAATCTCCAATGATACGGCCGCGGGCATAATTATCAGGCAAACCTGTTAAGATATGTTTAGAACGGTAATCTCTGATTTCTTTATCGTAAGCATCAAAAACTTTTTCGTTGTGGTTTTTAGCATAATTAAAGATATCCAATACGCGGTCTGATACTTTTAATCCTCTTTCTTTAACAGCAGACTCAACTAATTTGATACCGCCAAAAGGTTTCATGGCACGTTTTAGCAGCTGGTCAGTCTGCAAACCTACAATTACTTCGTCTTCTTTATTAATATAGCCTGGTTTAAACGCATTTATACTTGAGATAGTTTCTACATCTATTGCTAAACATCCGTTGCTGGCTCTTTCTTTTAATAAAGATTCTTTACAGATATTCCACAAGTTTGTAGTTTTTGATGATGGTCCGCATAAAAAAGATGAATCTCCCTCATAAGGAGTAATATTTTTTAATACAAAATCCTGAACATTTACTGATGTTTCCCATTTTCCGGGTGCAAATTCAATTTTTTCGACACTTGCTTTCATAACTATTGGTATTTAATAGATTTATTGTAATCAAAATTCGACAAAATCACGTTTAAAAAACATGATAATAGTCAGTAAATCAGCTTATTTTTTAAAAAATCCGCAAACGTTATCGAGAAATAAGTCTCGATTTTGTCAATAAACAAAATATTGAAGTAAATCCTAAAATTGCTGCAAAAAAGCAGAAGATTACGTTATAATCTTTAGTAAATGACAGCAATCCGGGCCCTGCAAAAGCCGCAACTGACCATGCGATTAATATAAAACCAAAAGGAGCATTCATTTTATCTGCTCCGTAAACGTCTTTTACAAACGCCGGCATAGTGGCAAATGCTCCCCCGTAACAACTGATGATGATAAAAACAAGAAGCTGAAATAACACCGCATTTTGAGTCTGGGTTAAAATAAAGAAACAGGAAGTACCTATTGTAAAAAAGAGGAAAAAGGTTAACCATCGTCCTATCTTATCAGAAGCACTCGACCAGAACAGCCTGCCAAATCCGTTAAAAAAGCCAATTAAACCCACGAAATTGATGGCCTGCGCATCATCTAGATGAATAACTTCTTTAGACATGGGCGCCGCAATCGAAATTAAGGCAATACCGCAGGTAGTATTAAGGAATAAAAACAGCCAGAGACTGTAAAAACGAACATCTGTTAATAATTCTTTTAAATGTATCGAAGAATTCTGCACTGCCGCAGTTTCGGTTTCAGCACTTGAATCAGGAAGCGAAAGGCAGAATGACGCCAATATCATTAAAAGAAAATAAATACTTCCCAGCAAATAAAAAGTTCCCGAAACACCGCATAATTCTACTAAAGGCAAAATAAGCCTTGAGGCAACGACAGAGCCTACTGCAAATGACATAATAACGAGTCCGCTGGCAAAACCGGGTTTATCAGGAAACCATTTGACCACCACCGAAACGGGTGTTATATAACCAAAGCCAAGACCTATACCGCTTATAATCCCAAAAAATAAATAAAATAAGACCAGGGATTTTATGGCAATCGCAAAACCGCTTCCAAGTAAACCAATGCCAAAGAATAAAGCCGCAAGCAGTCCTGCATTTTTAGGGCCGATTTTGCGAACAAACTTTTGCATAAAAGCCGCCGTAAGTCCTAAAAAGCAAATGGCAAGACTAAAGGAAAGTTTTAACTGGCTGCTGTCCCAGCCGTTTAGAGAGTTTATAGGGTTTATCCAGACACTGTAAGCGTAAATAGAACCAATTGATAATTGCAGCATCATTCCTGCTAGTGCAACTACCCATTTATTTTTTGTTTTCATAAGATTATACATTTATTTTGGTGAAACAAATGTAGAAGCCGTGATTTACAAAAAAGGTGATTTTTATCGTGTTTTCGATTAAAAAACCAGAAAACTACGAAATCGATTTATAAAGAAAAATGAAGCTAAAACTCTAAGGCTGTGCTGTGTTTGATCTCTCCCATTACAAAAATACTGTTTGTATTTCCTATGTTTTCTATCGTCGATAATTTGTTCATTACAAAATCCTGATAGCTCGCCATATCCTGAACCAGGATTTTTAGCATAAAATCATAATCGCCTGCAATATTATAGCATTCTATAATTTCGGGCAGGGCTACAATATCTTTTACAAAATTGCTTCCCACGTTTTTGGCGTGTTCTTTTAAACGCACGTTGCAAAAAACCGTCATGCCGCGGTTCATTTTTTTCTTGTCTAAAAGCGCCACATATTTAGTAATATAACCGTCTCTTTCTAGTCTTTTGATACGCTCATAAACAGGCGTTACTGTCAGAAATAATTTACTCGCAAGGTCTTTTGTGTTGATATTTGAGTTTTCCTGAAGGTGTTTCAGGATCAGCAGATCGGTTTTATCTAAGCTTTCCATAGTTTTTTTTACGGCTGAAGGTTCGTTTAAAAGAAATATACAGTAATATAATCTTTAAAACATAATTTTAAAAACACATTTTACTGAAATAAACTCCAAATATAAGTTTAAAAAACCAATACAATAAATTTGTACAGTAAAAAATACTGAAATAAAAATGAAAACAAACAATTTAGGTTACCCAAGAATTGGCAGCAACAGAGAATTAAAAAAAGCCAGCGAACTGTACTGGGCAGGAAAAATTTCGGCTGACGAACTTATCGATGCCGGAAAAGAAATTCGTCTTCAAAACTGGAAACTACAAGCTCAGGCAGGAGTAGATTTGATTCCGTCTAATGATTTTTCTTTTTATGATCAGGTACTTGATCTTACTTTGGCAGTTGGCGCAATTCCAACTCGCTACCACAAACTGGCAAAAAGCAATTCATCTCTTGATTTATATTTTGCCATGGCACGAGGATCTCAGAAAAACGGACAAGATGTTGTTGCTATGGAAATGACAAAATGGTTTGATACCAATTACCATTACATCGTTCCTGAATTCACAAAAAACCAAAAATTTGAATTGTTTTCAGAAAAAATAATCAACGAATTCAAGGAAGCTATTTCTATTGGCATTAAAACAAAGCCGGTTTTAATCGGTCCAGTTTCTTACTTGTTATTAGGAAAAGAGAAAGAAGAAGGTTTTCACCGAATTGATCTCATTGATGCTTTGCTTCCTGTTTATTTTGAAATTCTGGAGAAATTACAAGCCGAAAATGCCGAATACATTCAGTTAGACGAGCCTTTCTTAGCTTTAAATTTAACAGATAAAGAAAGAAATGCTTTCACGAAAGTGTACAACGAAATCAACACTCGTTTCCCAAAACTTAAAATCGTTCTGGCGAATTATTTTGATTGTTTTGGCGAGAACTTACAAACAGCTCTGGCTCTTCCGGTTGACACTTTTCATTTGGATTTAGTACGCTGTCCGCTTCAGTTAGACGATATTTTAGAATCCGGAAAACTAGACTCAAACGTAAATCTTTCTCTTGGAGTGGTTGACGGAAGAAATATCTGGAAAAACGATTTTAAAAAATCATTGGAATTAATCAAAAAAGCTGCTGACGCTTTGGGCGAAAACCGAATTCTAATTGCGCCTTCCTGCTCTTTAATCCACAGCCCGTGCGATTTGGATTTGGAAACAAATGATCAGACACTGACTCCGGAAATCAAACAATGGCTGGCTTTTGCTAAGCAGAAAATTAACGAAATTGTACTTTTAAAACAATTTGCTTCAAACGAAGTTTCCATTGAAAATTCAGCCGATTTCAAAGAAAATGTTCAGGCCAATGAAAACCGTAAAACTTCAAAATTAATACATAATAATGATGTTAAAGCACGTGTGGCAGGAATTACAGCTTCTGATGACAAACGTAAAAGCGCATTTGCTGTAAGAAGAAAAAGCCAGATTGAGGCTTTAAAATTACCATTGTTCCCAACTACCACAATTGGGTCTTTCCCGCAGACTGCAGAAGTCAGAAGCTGGAGAGCAAAATTTAAAAAGGGAGAATTAACAGCTTCTGAATACAACGATTTGATCGAAAAAGAAACCGAGGCTGCGATTCGTTTTCAGGAAGAAACCGGAATCGATGTCCTCGTTCATGGTGAGTTTGAACGTAACGATATGGTGGAATACTTCGGAGAACAATTATCAGGATTTACTTTTACCAAAAACGGCTGGGTTCAGAGTTACGGCAGCCGATGCGTAAAACCTCCGGTTATTTACGGCGATGTTTCAAGACCAAATCCTATGACGGTAAAATGGTCTGAATATGCACAATCTCTAACTCCAAAATGGGTAAAAGGTATGCTTACCGGACCTGTAACTATTTTACAATGGTCTTTTGTCCGCAACGATCAGCCTCGTTCTGAAACCTGTACGCAGATTGCTTTGGCAATTCGTGATGAAGTGGTTGATTTAGAAAAAGCCGGAATTAAAATCATTCAGATCGACGAACCTGCTATTCGCGAAGGTCTTCCGTTGAGAAAAGAAGAATGGGCAAAATATTTAGACTGGGCGGTTCGTGCCTTTAGAATTTCCGCCAGCGGTGTAAACGATGATACGCAGATTCACACTCATATGTGTTACAGCGAATTTAACGACATCATTCAGAACATCGCCGACATGGATGCCGATGTGATTACAATTGAATGTTCTCGTTCGCAAATGGAGCTTCTGGATGCTTTTGCCAACTTTAAATATCCAAACGAAATTGGTCCGGGGGTTTACGATATTCACTCACCTAGAGTTCCATCAAGCGCCGAAATGGTCCGTTTGTTAGAAAAAGCTTCGGCTGTAATTCCTGTAGATCAATTATGGGTAAATCCGGATTGCGGTTTAAAAACCCGTCATTGGGACGAAACCAAAAAAGCTTTAATTGAAATGGTTGTCGCAGCTCAGGAAATGCGAACTGCTGTTGAAAATCCGGTTACGTAATAGTTTTACCAGAATATTTTTGTTTTTATGCCGACAGACGGAGTCGAAATTTAGTTATGATTTAGTTTCGGCTTCCTTTTGTCTGGTATTTTTATTTGTAGATTTTTTTTAAATTTTACCAACAAAAAAGCGCTCCAATTGGAACGCTTTCCTATTTTAATAAAAGATCTAAAACTAAAAGTTTTTAGAAATCCCGATGTTTACAGTTTTTCCAAAGTTGAATTCAAATTCCTTAACATCTGGTCCATCATTATTAAAACTCAAATTTTGATACCCAATACCACCAATGCTAAAATTTAATCCAAAACCTTTTTTCATATTAATAAAAAGAGCTGGAGTAATACCCGCATAAAAACCATCTCCTTTCGATTCGTTTTCTGCGTCCAACACATTAACAGTATTTTTTTGATTATGAAAACCAGTGCCTAAATCAGCAAATACTGAAAAAGTTTCTGTTAATGGAACGGTATAACGTAAAAATGCGCCTGCTTTCAAACCATTTGATTTTGCAGTCATTCTTCCATCAATCTCACTTTTTGAAGAAGCAAACGAGAATTCTCCTCCAACAGTCCAATTATCATGAAACTGATAACCTACTTTGGGAGAAAAACCAAATTCATGGAAATTATCACTAAATGTTTGAAAATCTCTATCAGAAGAAGAATAACTAATATTTCCTCCAACTAAAACTGTTCCCTTTTGAGCATTTACAAAGCCAAAAACTGACAATGCAAGAATGAGTAGCATTTTTTTCATATGTTTATTTATTAAGATTTGACATACAATAAACAATAAAAATACCACGATTTAAATGCAACATATTTAATAACAATTCATTAAACTTAATGTACTTTTTTCAAAGCAAAAATTAATAAATCTTAACCTAATTGTTATGTAATAAAAAAAGCACCCAATTGGGTGCTTTATGAAATTGATATATCTCTAAAAAGATTAGAAGTTTTTAGAAATACCGATGTTGAATGTTTGACCGAAGTTGAAGTTAAAAGTACTAACGTCTGGACCATTGTTGTCATAGCTGTATTTGTCATAGCTTAAACCACCAATACTGAAGTTAAGACCAAAACCATCTTTCATGTTGATGAAAAGAGCCGGAGTTACACCAACGTACATACCGTCTGCTTTAGCTTTTGAGTAACTAGATCCAGTATAGTTCTTTTCTGTTAAGCTTTGGAAACCTGCTCCCATATCAGCAAAAACAGCAAAAGTCTGGCTCAATGGCACAGAGTAACGTACGAACGCTCCAAATTTAGAACGGTTCATTTTGAATTCGTCTACACCTTCGTCTTCTTTTGAAGAAGCAATTGTAAATTCACCTCCAACAGTCCAATTGTCGTGGAATTGGTAACCTACTTTAGGAGAAAAACTAAATTCATTTGATTTTGTTTCGCCTACAGTGTAATCAACAGTTTGAGAAGAGTAACCGATGTTACCACCAACTAAGATTGTTCCTTTTTGTGCGTTTGCAAAGCCAAAAACTGACAATGCAAGTACTACTAGCATTTTTTTCATGGTTATTTATTTTTAAGAAATTTAATAACCCTTTAACAATAACGATGCCGCTGTTAACATTTAATTTTAATTCCTTTTGCGTGCCAAAATTTAGCAAACAATACTATTTCTCGTTACTTTTGTAACAAATAAAAAGTCATGTCGATAGAAGTAAACAGTATATCAAAAAGTTACGGAGAGCAAAAAGCGCTAAATGAAATTTCCTTTAAAATTGAGAAAGGAGAGATCGTAGGATTCTTAGGACCAAACGGGGCCGGAAAATCTACTTTAATGAAAATTTTGACGACCTATTTACTTGCCGATAACGGCGCAGCTCTTGTAAATGGTTACGATGTCATGACAAATACCAAGGAAGTGCAGCGCTCGATTGGGTACTTACCAGAACATAATCCGCTGTATTTGGATCTGTATGTTCGTGAGTATTTGGCTTTTAACGCCGATGTTTATAACGTGCCAAAATCAAGAATCGAAGAAGTTATCGAACTGACAGGACTGACACCTGAAAGTCACAAAAAAATAAGTCAGTTATCTAAAGGATACCGCCAGCGTGTAGGACTCGCGAACGCCTTATTACACAATCCGGATGTTTTAATTTTGGACGAACCCACGACCGGATTGGATCCAAACCAGTTAATGGAAATCCGGAACGTAATTAAAAATGTAGGTAAAAATAAAACCGTTTTTCTTTCGACTCACATCATGCAGGAAGTCGAAGCAATTTGCGATCGTGTCATAATTATTGACAAAGGACAAATTGTTGCGGACAATAAATTAGATCATTTAGTTGCCGCAAATAAAGAGCAAGTCATTGAGGTTGAGTTTGATTACAAAGTAGAGGAGCAGATTTTAGCAAAACTTGAAAATATTTCTTCATTTATTAACACGCATGACATGACATGGGAACTGACTTTTGTGACAGAAAAAGACATGCGCCCGGCAATTTTTGACTTCGCAAACGAAAACGGATTAAAAACCTTACAGCTTAATCAGAAGAACAAAAACCTCGAAGCTGTTTTTAGAGAAATTACGAAGTAAGTTTATTTTTTTTGAGTTTTCTACGGCAGTATTTAGTCACATTTATTAGTGGCAGTTTGCAGAAAGTTTCACTTTAAAACTAAGTTCGCCGCCCGCTCAGTTTTTTCAATAAAGAGAAAACTTATGAATTTAGAACCTCAGCAATCTGAACCGAATATAAAAAACCAATTTATTCAATTATGAATAAGTTGGTTTTGTTTTTTTAGTTCTACTTCTGATTTCTCTTAATAAATAACACTTTTCATTAAAACATTATCTCTTCGGTTTCAAGCAATTAACAATTTTTCATGTAAATTAAATTTATTTTTATTTAGACTTGTTATAAATAATGTTATATTTGCGACGCTAAAGTCAATAATTATAAGCCAATGTTGTTCGTAATACTATTTCTAAAAACCTTTGTCTTTCGTTTTTTACATCAGACTGAAGGTTTTATTAGAAAAGCAGGCGACAAAATTGAACAAATTGTTTTGCAGTAAAAACAAGCCATTACCAAATAAAAGCCAAGAATAAAATGAAAAATATTGTAACCTCTGTAATGCTGGCGTTTTCAGTTTACTCCTATTCACAAAGCGAAAAGGAGAAAGACAGTATTGTAGAGACATCCATAAATGTTTTAGATGAAATTGTTATCTCAAAAAAGAAAGTTTTATATACGCAAAAATCAGATCGTTTAGTATTTAATGTAGAAAACAGCATCGTTTCTGAAGGTGGAACTGCACTTGATGTTTTATCGCGTGCACCGGGTGTTGTAGTTTCTCAGGATGGCGATTTATCTATTCGCGGTCAGCAGGGTGTTGCTGTAATGATCAATGGAAAGCTGACACAGCTTTCGCAGAAGGAACTGGCGAATTACCTAAAATCGACTACTTCATCAAATATTAAACAAATTGAAGTTATCACGAATCCTTCAGCAAAATATGATGCTGCCGGAAAAGCCGGTATTATTAATATCATACTAAAAAAACCAAGTACTTCCGGATTAAAAGGAACTGCCTTTACCAGCTACGGAAGAGGACGCAAAAACAGAACCAACTCTGGAGTAAACCTTAGTTACAACAAAAACAAACTGGGTGTTTACGGTAATTACAGTTATACTTTTAGAGGAGAAGAAGAAAGAAAAGAATTCAATCAGACTCAATATACAGATCAAACCCGCCAGCAGATTTCGACCACAAATCACCAGACTTCGATTACTGACGAGCCTTTGACTTCGAATAATTTTAAAGTTGGAACTCAATACGAGATTTCTCCAAAAACAAATATTGAAGCGTATGTTGATGCTAAAATCGGGCGTTATGAAAATATGGCCGATGGAACAAACAAACTTTTAAACGCTATGAATCAATTACAGTTTGATGCCATTACGTATAATGACAGCAAAGAAAAATGGTTCGATTATACATATGCCGTTTCAGGGGTTCATAAATTTAATACTGAAGGAAAAAATATGGTTTTTGATTTTGAATATGAAACTTCAAAATTCAGATCGAACCAGTTTCAGAGTGCCGATAATACAGATGCTTCAAATCCGACTGTAATTAATGACAGAAGAGGATATATCCCTTCTCAATTAAGAGTATTTACCGGAAAGGTTGATTTTACAAATCCTATAAAAGAAAAACAATCTGTTGAATGGGGATTTAAAGCAAGTCTGAAAAACAATGATAATCCATCGGTTTATGAATTTTACGATAACAATCAGTGGAATATCGATGCCAATTCTACCAATCATTTTGAGTATAAAGAGCAGATTTATGCAGCTTACGCTAATTATAAGCACCAAATTGGGGATTTAAACATTCAGGGAGGTCTGCGTACCGAATTTACAGCTATCGAAATTCTGCAGAAAACACTGAACGAAGAGCATAAAGATGATTACTTAAAATGGTTTCCGAGTCTTTCATTAAAATATGAATTTACAAGCAGTCATTCTATGCATGCTTCGTACAGCAAAAGAATCAACAGACCTAGCCAGTTTGACCTGAATCCGTTTCGTTTTTACGATGATTCGTTTAATTATTCTCAGGGAAATCCAAACTTAGTTCCTGAAATCACTCATGCGGCTGAAATTGGATATGCCTGGAAAAGTGCTTTTATGGCGTCGTTATATTTTAATACAACAAAAGATGTTTTTACAGATGTATATATGTACAATCCTGATACAAATACTACCGTAACCACACAAATAAATGTATCTAAATCTTATAATTACGGAGCTAATATTACGAATACAACTGAGCTTTATAAGTTCTGGTCAGTAAATACACTTTTTAATGTTTTTGAGAACAGGTTTATGGGGAATGTTTTAAACTCAACTACCATTGAGCCTATTTTAACCTTAAACTTAAGCGTACAAAATTCATTTACCATAACCGAGACTTTAAAGGCAGAAGCAAATGCACAATATCAGTCAAAATCTAATTTAGGAGTTTACCAGAGAGATGGTTTCTTCGATTTAAGCATTGGGGTTTCAAAACAGGTATTTGCAGGTAAAGGAACGTTCAAATTAAACTTTACCGATGTTTTAAACACAAACAACTTTTACATTAACTCTGTAGTGGCACAAACAGCTATTAATAAACGATACGATCTGGATAACCGTATTGCAACATTAGCCTTTACATATAGAATTTAAATCATCCCTTGAAACTTGTTTTTTTGTTTTTTATTTTTTTTTGAAGAAAAGAGCCTGCTCATCTGAACAGGCTCTTTCTATTTTTAGACTAAAAATATTCGTTTCATCAGATGATATATTTTACAACACAAAAAAGCCTTTTAAAAAGAATTTGATCTTCTAAAAGGCTTTTTAAATATATTAAAACAGATAAATTATTTACTTGTTTTCGTTTTTTTCTTTCTTCCCCACCAAATATAAAATCCTGTAAGAGGTAAACTGGCACAAATTAAACTTCCTGCAAAATAAATTATCTTGGTTGTCATGCCGCCTATCGCACCTACGTGAAGACTATAATTGGATCGGCTCATCCAGTCGTGAAATTTTTCGTCACCTATATATTTTCTGGAATTCGGAAGCATTTCAAGCGTTTGGGGGGCAAAATATAAATCCCTCCAATTTCCGTTATGCATATCTGTACAGGCATAAAAATTATCTTTTGGTTCATCCGGAAGATGAATAATTACTGCTTCTTTATTATGTACTGCAATTTCTTTTCGTACTTTATTAAAGATGAAATCGGCTGCGGTTAACCTGTCTATTTCCGGTTTAGATAATGTATCTGTTTTGGTTTCTGTAACTTTTTCTTTCTTTTGCTTTTCAGAATCCCACCCGCCTGTTATCCAGTAGGTGCTTTCCCGCACCCAGTGAAAACTCATAATTAATCCCGTCAAAGCAATTAAAAATGCTAAAAGGAGCGTATAGAACCCCATGACATTGTGTAAATCATAATTAAGCCTTTTAAAACGCGCGCTCCATTTGATTTTAAAACTGCTGTTGATGGTTGTTTTATTCCATTTCTTCGGAAACCATAAAATAAGTCCGCTGACTAAAAGAAAGAAGAAAATCAAAGTTGACCATGAAGTTACAGCTGTCCCCACTTCTCTTCCCAGCCATACGTAACGATGACCTTCATCGATTTCATGAAAAAAATCTTCGTGATCGACCATCCCTGTTATGGCTCCATTATATGGATTTACATAAATCAATGAATCTGACTCAACATCTACTTTTATTGTCTTATCTAAACCATTGTACCACAAACCGTGAACTTCTTTGTTTGGTAAAGCCTTTTTTACTGCTGTATATATTTTTGACGGCGGCAGTACTTTATCTGGGCTTTGGGCTTCGACATGCAGCCAAGGCGAAGTCAATTCTTTAATTTCCTGCTGAAAAACCAAAATACAGCCTGTAATTCCCATTATAAAAACTACAATTCCGGAAGCAAGTCCAAGCCATAAATGCAGCCAGGCGTTTACTCTGCTAAAAAGAGATTTCCCTTTCGATTTTGGTTTTGATGATTGTTTTTTGATAACATTCATTATAAATTCTATTTTAAAAACATAACAAAACCATATAACCACCGCGGTTAAACAGTGATTATATGGTTATAAAATTAAAAACGTTTAGTTTCTAAATTATTTTGCTGTTGTTGTAGTTGCTGGTGTTGTGTGAGTTAATTTAGTGATAGCTGCAATATCAGTTCCACCACCTGTTACTTTTGCACCCGCAGTAGCTGCGCCGGTTGCAATGTTAATTTTGTAAACACGAACTTCATCATTGGTAACAAATGCTTTGTAAGCATTTCCATCTTCATAGTACAAACTTCCAATTCCAAAGTAACTATCACCTGCATGAGAAGGTAAGCCTGTAACTGGTGTAATTGCTTTAGTAGGTAAGTCTATAATTGCTGATTTAAATTTGAATGAACTATGGTTAAGGAATCCCCAATTTGCAGTATCGTCTGCAGTAGGAATATAAACAATATATGCTTTTTCTCCTCCAAGCGGATAAGCAGCAACTACTTTACCATTTAGAGAACTTGACTGAATATCAAAGAAGTAGTCAGCATCAAATTCAGTTTGTCCTTTATTAATACGAAGAATTCCTGAATGTCCGTCTTCTTTTACTACATAACCCGCTGCCATAGCATTTGAAGAAAAAGTGTAAATATTACCTGAATCAGTACGGATAATACCTGTATTTGTATAATACATACCCGCAGCAGTAGTACGTGGATCAGCAATTCTCTTAACAAAGTTTAGTGATGGATAATCATAAATTCTGATATATGCTTGTTTTTGATCGATATCCCAGTTATCGCTGGCATCTCTATTGAAAACAGATACAAATACTTTATCACCTACTACTGTTACACCTGTAGGAAAGTCAAAACGATTTGCTGAAGTACCAAAATCATTAAATTTTCGGCTTGTGATGTATTGTTTTTCAGGATCATAAACAATTAATTCATTATTAGAGCTTGCACCTTCCCATGAAGCACCAACAATTAATAATTTATCATCTTCAGTAACACCATAAGCAAAAGGTGATTCTATAAAAACTCGCTTTCCTGTAACTAAAGCAGCAGCTGCGTTTAAATAATAAGGAGCCGCACCTTCATCATCAGTACTTAAAGCAAACATAGTGTTGGCAATAGGAATATATGATCCTCCCTGTTCAATTCCTTTTCCTGTCATGTCAATTGTTCCAGTCATTATATCATTTAATGAACTAAAACTCCACATATAATTCTCATTCCATGTATCAGTTTGATAACCCAGAACATATTTACTTACAACGATAGGCTCTGGCGTAACCACTACTGGTTCTTCTACTGGTTTATCATCATCACTGCTGCATGAAAATAGAGTAAATGAAAGCAGCGCAAGTGCTAAAAGATTTTTGATTTTAATTGTCTTCATATTGTTTAATTTTAGTTAATTATCCCTTGTATATCAATACAATCAATGGGAATAAGATTTTTATATATTTTTTGAATTACATAAAGAAATAACGAAGTTTTAATGTAAATGACCTTCCCGGTTTCTGCACATTATAATAATCGTATAGTTTAACATCAGTAATATCATAACATTCTACTGCAATATTGTAACGTCCATTTTTTAATGAATACACAACAGAAGCAGAGTAGAAAAGCTGCTCAGGAATTTCTTTTTTATTTATCTCTCCAAGATTTGGACTTCTTAAATAATAACTATCTGAATAATTTGCTAATAAGTTCAGCGTTAGAAAATCATCTTCAAACTTAATTTTTCTAAAATTCAGTCCCAGATTAGCATTTCCATATAAAATTGGAATATTTGGCTGCTGCGTATTATATAAATAATTCGTTTGATTTGTATCAGGAGAAATAGTCACGTCTTTATTTAGTGTTTTTTGATAAGTAGCATTCAAATCAACGTTAAGCCATCTTTTATAACCATAGTGCAGTACTCCATCAACACCGCTTACCTGAATATTTTTAAAATTCACACTTTTTACCTTACTCGGATCCAGGCGGTCAGGTCTGGCCTGTATAAAGTCACTAGCCTCTCTGAAGATGTAATTTGCTTCAAATCTAAAAGAGTGAATCGGGAAGATTTTTTTCCAAGAAAAGCCAATATTAAAATTATCGCTTGATTCAGGCTGAAGAGTTGGATTTGGTGTTATTCTTAAACCATCCCCCAGTAATTCGAGAGATGAAGGATATCTGTATGCATGTTCAAAAGATGCTTTAAGCTGTAATTCTTCCGGAATTACGAAGTAGGCAGCAGCTGTACCATATCCTGTATTATTAAATGAAGGTGTCTCTTTTTGTTCCGAAGATGTACCGGAACCTGTTACAATCTCGCCATTTAAACTAAGTATTTTAGCAAAAGCGGTGTATGATAATCTTTTTTCTAGTGCAGATAAACTATAAGACAATCCTACTATATTTTTATTTACAAATGGCTTTGTAACCTTATATGTCGGAATGTATTCATTGTTTTCTGTACGGGAGTATCCGACATAAGTATGATTAAATGCAAAAACATTATTCTCATTAAGTTCATATTTAAGATTGGTATTACTTTGAAGTGACTTTATATCATAAACCATTAGGGTTTTAGTTGAATTAATCTCTCCCGAAGTATTATATTTAGGCACATCTGTTCGAACTCCTCTCCAAGTAAACCTTCTGGATGAAGTATCAACTTTACGTTCTTCTGCTATATTATAAGAAGCTGCCAAAGTTGCTGTTAAGCCTTTTGTAAACAAATTAGCTTTTTTATATTTTAAAGAAGACACAAAATTATGACCATCTTCAAAAGCATCACCAACTACCCTAAACATACTGGCACCTTGTTGTACTTCTTTCTTATTTGCGCTTCCGGTAACACCTACCAATAAATAGTCTGCGTATTTTTTATCTTTTACTCCAACTTCTGCAATAATAGTGGCTTGTTTATATCCATCATGGAAATGTTTAAGTTCTTCTTTTGGACCAAAAAGACCTGTAACAGGATCCGGAACCTGAGCCTCTACTTTATAACTATTATCCGAATAGTTTGCAAAAGCATTAAGATTAGCTACAAAACCATTTTTACTTGTGTATCGGGTATTAATAGAAGCTTTATGTGTATTAAAAGAACCAAAACTATAAGATGCATCAAGGTATCGACTAACATTTTTATTGGTAATAATATTAACTGCTCCTCCTAAAGCATCACCTCCTAATTCAATTGGCACAACTCCTTTGTAAACATCAATTCTCTCAGCCATGTTGGTAGGAATGTTGTTTAATGTAAAAGAAGGTCCATAATTATCTAAGGGGATTCCATCCATAAAAAACTTAACCTGATCACCGGAAAATCCATTTAATGAAAAATTAAATTGTGATCCCATTCCTCCGGTTTCCCTCACACGAACACCCGTTGTTCTATTTAAAACCTGATTTAAATCTGATGAAGTATTATAAAGCTGTTTTAAATCGACAGCTGTGATATTAAATGCCTCTTCACGAACACGCTGAACCTTAGATTTTCCGGTAACCTGAACTTCTTCCAGAGCCGCCATATCTTCTTCGATCGTGATACTGGGAATTGTTTTGGATTCGTCCAGATTTATTTTGGTTTGTTTGGATTTAAAACCAACATAACTGATCGATAATGTATAGTTCCCCGGCGCAGCACTTATTTCATATCTTCCTTCTTCATTTGTCAGGGCTGAGTAAGATGTTCCTTTTAGTGCTGCAGAAACTCCTTCCAGAGGCTGTCCGTTATTTCCAAGTACAACACCACTTAAAATTACTTTGCCGCCTTGCGAGAATCCGAGTTGTACTGTAAAGAAAATTAAAAGCAATCCTAATATTCTATTAATTTGCATTATTTAAAATTGGTTTAAATTAAATTTAGCACAAAATTAACATCATCATACGCTTCGTGCAAATTATTTTTAACTATTCTAAATAAAATGATTAAATAGATGTAAAAATGTTTTTTATGCAAAAAAGAAAAGCAATTCTTAAGATTTAATTAATTTAATATTAAAATCACATTAAAAAAAATTAAAACTATTAAGCAATTCAAATTTTTATTTTCTAAAAAAACTTACAAAAAGAAATAAAAAAATCCTGTATACCGTCAGGTAAACAGGATTATAAGATTTAAAGCGATTTGCTTTTTATAAAAGTCTTTTCATTTCTTCAACTACTAATTTTATATCATGCTCATTGGTTCTCCAATTTACAAAAGAAGCCCTGATTCCTTTTTTGTTTTGATAAATAGTGGGTGTCATGAATACTTTTCCGGTATCATTTAATTTTGTCAAAAATTGCGATACTTTTTCCTGATTTTCATTTCCTTTTAAAGTAAAGCAGACATTATTTAGACGAATCGGTGCTAATAATTCGAAATCATTTTCTATCAGGGCATTTCCAAATTGTAATGCCAGCGTTATACTGTTTTCAATAATATCCCTGAAACCTTCTTTCCCGTATGCCTTAAGCGAAAACCAGGCAGGAAGCGCACGTAAACGACGAGAATTTTCAGGAACTATATTCAGATAATTAAAATTTTCAAGCGGATTTCCTAAATAAGGCGCATTTGAATTCTGAAACGTTTCAATCTGAAGATTTATATGTTCTTTTTTGACCAGATAGAAAGCACTTTCGTAAGGTACATTGAGCCATTTATGACAGTCAATTGTAATGCTGTCTGCTCCTTCCCAGCCTTTTACATAATGTTTATATTTATCCGAAACTGCAGCAAATCCGCCAAAAGCTCCATCAATATGCCACCAGAAATTGTATTTTTCTTTTAGTGCTGCAATGGCTTCAAAATCATCAAAATCGGCTGTATTTACTGTTCCAGCGCTAGAAATTAAAATGAATGGTTTTCCGTTTAACTTCTTTATATTTTCTTCTAAATCAGCAATGTCAAGCGCTTCACGATTTCCTTCAATCGTTTTTACAGTGGTATAATTCTGGCTTCCAATTCCTAAAAGCGATAAACACTTTACAGAAGAAGAATGTGGAGTTGCGGTTAGAATGTTAACTGTTTCTGAAATTCCGTTTCTGGCATAATCTTTTCCAAATTGTTTTCCAAACCATTGTCTGGCAACACCAAGAGAAGTAAAGTTTGACATGGTCGCTCCTGTAACAAATCCGCCCAAAAACGAATCTGGAAGATCCAATAGCTGCAACAATAGATTAATAGTTTCAAATTCTATTAAAGCAGATGCTCCGCCTTGTGCTTTTACAGCCTGCGTGTTTTGATCGTAAACCGCCGCCAGCCAATCACCAACTATAGAAGCTGGAGTGGAACCGCCTGTTACGAATCCCCAATATCTTGGCCCTGAAGAAGAAACCATTAAAGGAGCTAATCTTTCGTTAAACTCTTTTAAAGCATCAATAGATCCTAATCCTAATTCGTTTAAAGTCGTTTTTGGATCAATTGTGTATGTGTTTGAAGTCGGAACGTTTTCGATATCATTCAGAAAATCAACTCCTTGTTGTTTTGTTTTTTCTAAAATATTCTCAAAATCGTCGAGATCTTTCTGCAGTATTGAATTCATAAGTTTGTTGTATTAGTTATGTTGCGCAGATTGCGCAGATATAATTAGGTTTATAAAAAATGTGTGTTAAAAAAAGTACCCTACCACTTGGTTTTTTCCGAAAATCGAGAAACCAGCATTGATGAAATCACATCACCATTAGCGTTTAATAAGGTCGCAATTGGGTCGACCAATGTTCCTAAAATCATCGCAACGGGTAAAGCTTGTTCCATCGGAAAGCCATAAACGGTAATGGCTAAAACTTCTCCAATATAACCGCCATTCGGAATTCCGCCTTCGACTATGGAAACGATTACTGTAATTCCTAATGCTAAAAGTATGGTTGAAGGTTCCGTAAAATCTTTCCCAAACATAGCAAACAGAAAAGTTATTTTTAGGATAGATGACATACTGGAACCATCTTTATGTAAAGGTGCTCCAAGCGGAATTACCAGATTTCGCACATGTGCCGGAATTCCCATTTTTTGTGCAGCATCCAGATTGGCTGGAATGGTTGCGATGCTGCTGCAGGTTCCAACCGCGGTTAAAGATGGTGTTATATTATTGCTCCAAAAAACTTTAAAAGCTCGTTTTCCGCCAGCAATAAGCGTGTACAAACTGAAAAAGGTAAAGAAATAGAAAACACAGGCAGCGTAATAAACCGCCATAGGTTTTGCATAAACACCAAACAATTGCGGCCCGAAAATACCAACCTGATACGCAAAATAAGCTCCTAAACCTATTGGCGCAAATTTCATAATGATATTCAGCAATTGCTTCATCACTTCATTTCCCGAATCCAGAAAACTCTTGAATGCATTTCCTTTTTCTCCCGATTGCAAAGTGGCAAAACCAATTAAAAATGAAAATATAATCAGCGCCAACATACTTTTTCTGGACAACAATTCGAAGAAATCATTTGTAGTAACCAATTTTGCAATCTGATCGCCGACAGATCCTGATTCTATATTTTCAAACGGAACTTTCGCAATGGCAATATCCTCATGAATTGGAAAAAGATAAACCGCAAAAATCATTACAATTGCAGAAATAAGAATCGTTGACAGAAAAACCAAAATCATAATAAAGAACAGTTTTCCTAACTTTTCTTTCTGTTCCAAATTTGCAATTGAAGAACCAATTGTAAAGAAGATCAGTGGAATAATTGCGGTGAAAAGCAAATTCAGGAAAATATCTCCAACTGGTTTTATAACCAGAACTTTTTCGCCAAAAACTAATCCAAAAATACTTCCAATGATTATACCTCCAAGAAGCAAAAGTATACTGCTGTAACTTTGCAGAAAATTGATTTTTTTAGTTTCCATAATGATACAATTGGATTAGAATTCTGTGGCAAATAATTTAAACACATAGAAACATAGTCATCTTTGGCTGCAAAGGCGTTTCACTTGTTTAGATGCACATAGCTATGTTGAAAAAATGTGTTTTTTCTTTTAGTCCTTTTCGATTAAAACTAAAAAAACTATGTTTCTATGTGTTTAAATAAATTTATAGCTGTTTTTATTTCTCCAGAACAATCGTAGTAAAAGCTCTATCGACCAATTCGCCTGTTTTGCTTTTTACTTTTTCGGTCTGAGTTTCGGTGTAAACAATTTGAAAAGCTGTTTTCTCAATTAATTGCTGTGCTTTTGCTGTGCTGTAAAGCTCAAATTCAAATTGAGTAAATGGCAGTTTTTTCATGAAATCTTCTTCGGCAAATGTCAGACAGAAATTCCCATTTGGCTTTAAAACTCTGTAGATTTCCAAAAGCAATTCTTCCGGCTTCTGCCAAAAATAAATGGTGTTTACTGTAAATATTTTATCGAAAGATTCGTCTTCAAACGGAACTGCGTTTCCATCGTAAAGAGAAAAGAAAGCTTGTTTTTGAGAAACAAAATTTCTGTTGATCTGGCGTGCTTCCTGAAACATTAATTCAGACATTTCAAGTCCGTAATATTTTAGGTTGTCAGCTTGTTCGAAAAGAAATTCAACATGGCCTGCGTTTCCGTGACCTAGTTCAAGAATTTTATTTGCTGCCGAAATATTTAGATTTTGAATGGAATGTTTGGTCATATTGATGTTCGTTTCGTTCATCATATTTCCTATTTCGATTCCTTTTTCTCCTGACGGATGTTTTAACTGAGAAGCGATGGCTTGTAATTCTTCATTTTTCATGATGTGAAAATTTTAAGCTTCTAAATTAAGCAATATCTCAATTCAAATTCCAAATTCTATTTTTTTGTCATTTCGACGGAGGAGAAATCACACTCGTATGTCTACAAAGATTGGAAATTACTTTGCGGAGTTTCCAGTGTGACTCCTCGTTCCTCGGAATGACAAACCAGTCTTAAAATTTCTTAAAAAACCTGACTAGCAATCTGACGAATATTCTCAGATTTACCCATTGAATAATAGTGTAAAAACGGAACTCCGGCTGCTTTTAATTCTAATGACTGCTGAATTGCCCACTCGATTCCGACTTGTTTGATTTCAGCGTTATTTTTGCATTTGTCTACCGCATCGATTAAATCTTCTGGTAAATCGATTCTGAAGATTTGCGGCAATACTTGTAAATGTCTTTGAACGGCAATTGGTTTAATTCCAGGAATAATTGGAATTGTGATCCCCATTTCTCTTGCTTTTTCTACGAAAGCGAAATATTTAGCATTATCAAAAAACATCTGCGTTACTACATAATCAGCACCGGCATCTACTTTTTCTTTTAATCTTTTTAAATCCGATTGTAAAGAAGGAGACTCTAAATGTTTCTCTGGATAACCTGCAACACCAATACAAAAATCGGCTTTGTTATCAGCATCGATTACTTCATGCAGATATTGTCCGCAGTTTAAATCTTTGATTTGTTTTACCAAATCAATTGCATAATGATTTCCTCCTGCTTTTGGTACAAAAGATTGCTCATCTTTCATCGCGTCACCGCGAAGTGCCATTACGTTGTTGATTCCTAAATAATGACAGTCAACCAACATGTATTCGGTTTCTTCTTTGGTAAAACCGCCGCAAAGCAAATGCGGCACCGTATCAACATTGTATTTGTGTTTTATAGAAGCGCAGATTCCAAGCGTTCCCGGACGCATACGAGTCAGTTTTTTATCCAAAAGTCCGTTCCCTTTATCAATATAAATGTACTCCTCACGAGAAGTGGTTACATCAATAAACGGCGGATTAAACTCCATCAACGGATCAATATTATCGTATAATTCCTGAATGCTTTTCCCCTTTTGAGGCGGAATAATTTCAAATGAGAATAATGTTTTTCCTTTGGCGTTTTCTATATGTTCTGTTACTTTCATTTTAAGTCTTAAAGTTGTAAAGTCCAAAGTCGAAAGTCTTTCCTTTCGGACTTTAGACTTTGGACTTTATGACTAATTTTTAATCTGCTATATTAGGATTTAACCATTTCATTGCGTAATCAAGCGGTACATTTCTTCGTTTTGCGTAATCTGTAACCTGATCTTCTTTTATTTTTCCTAGACCGAAATACCTACTTTTCGGGTTTCCGAAATAATATCCTGAAACCGATGAAGCCGGCCACATCGCCATACTTTCTGTCAGCTTCACTCCTGTTTGTTTTTCAACATCTAAAAGTTTCCAGATTGTTGGTTTCTCTAAGTGATCCGGACAAGCAGGATAACCTGGAGCAGGACGAATTCCTTTATAACTCTCCTTAATCAATTCTTCGTTGGTTAAAGCTTCTTCAGAATCGTAACCCCAGAAATCTTTACGTACTCTTTCGTGAAGATATTCGGCGAAAGCCTCAGCAAAACGATCGGCAAGCGCTTTAACCATTATCGAATTATAATCGTCTAAGTTCTTTTCGTATTCAGCAGCCCATTCGTCTACACCAAAACCAGTTGTTACACAGAAAGCTCCCATGTAATCCTCAATTCCACTTTCTTTTGGCAGAATAAAATCGGCTAAAGCGATATTTGGGGCGCCTTTCGTTTTTTGTGACTGCTGACGAAGCGTTAAGAATTTCTCTAATACTTTTCCGTTTTCATCACGCAATTCGATATCATCATCATTTACCTGATTCGCAGGGAAAATTCCGTAAATACCTTTTGCCTGAAGTTTTTTCTCTTCTAAAATGACTTTCAGCATTGCCTGAGCATCATTAAAAACAGAAGTCGCTTGTTCGCCCACAACCTCATCTGTTAAAATTGCCGGATACTTTCCGTACAATTCCCAAGTTTGAAAGAATGGCGTCCAGTCGATATACGGAACCAAAACATCCAATTCTACTTCTATAGTTTGTGCACCAATTACTTTTGGTTTAACCGGAGTATATTCGCTCCAATCCAATGGTAATTTGTTTTTACGCGCATCTTCAATCGTTAAGAAGTTTTTATCTCTCGAACGATTTAAGAACGTTTCTCTAAACGAATCGTATTCTGCGCGAATATCTGCTGCATATATTTTTCGGTTATGATCTAACAAGTTTCCTGCAACAGTAACGGCTCTGGAAGCATCGTTTACGTGAATTACAGTTTCTCTGTATTGAGGTGCAATTTTCACGGCAGTATGTGCGCGCGAAGTCGTTGCCCCACCAATCATAATCGGGATTTTAATATTTTGTTTGTCTAATTCTTTGGCCAAATACACCATTTCGTCAAGCGAAGGCGTGATCAATCCGCTTAATCCGATAATGTCTACTTCGTGCTCGATTGCCGCTGCAATGATTTTCTCCGGAGGAACCATTACACCTAAATCTACAATCTCGTAATTGTTACAAGCCAAAACAACCGAAACGATGTTTTTTCCAATATCGTGAACGTCACCTTTTACAGTAGCCATCAGGATTTTTCCGTTTCCTTGTTTATCGCCAGCTTGTTTACTAGCTTCGATAAAAGGCAATAAATAAGCCACGGCTTTTTTCATTACACGAGCCGATTTAACTACCTGAGGAAGGAACATTTTTCCACTTCCGAATAAATCTCCAACGACATTCATTCCGGCCATTAAATTGATTTCGATAACTTCAATTGGTTTTGTTGCTGCTAAACGTGCTTCTTCTACATCTTCTTCAATAAAAGCATCGATTCCTTTTACCAACGAATGCGTAATACGATCCTGAACCGATCCTAAACGCCATTCCTGAACGGCTTTTTCATCGCTTTTTACTTCGCCTTTTACATTTTCTGCAAAATCTAAAAGTCGTTCTGTAGCATCGTCACGTCTGTCTAAAATTACGTCTTCAACGTGTTCTAATAAGTCTTTCGGAATATCATCGTAAATCGTCAACATCTCCGGATTCACGATTCCCATCGTCATTCCTTCTTTAATGGCGTGGTATAAAAATACCGAGTGCATCGCTTCACGTACAACGTCATTTCCTCTAAACGAAAACGAAACGTTACTTACCCCACCACTGATATGTGCGTGCGGCAAGTTCTCGCGAACCCATTTTGTTCCTCTAAAAAAGTCCAATGCATTCAGGCGGTGTTCTTCCATTCCTGTTGCAACCGGGAAAATATTCAAATCGAAGATAATATCTTGTGGAGGGAAACCTACTTTGTTCACCAAAATATCATACGAACGTGCACAAATTTCTACACGACGATCATAATTATCTGCCTGACCAACTTCGTCAAAAGCCATAACAATAGCTGCCGCTCCGTAACGCTTGATTAATTTAGCGTGGTGAATAAAGGCTTCTTCTCCTTCTTTCAACGAAATCGAGTTTACAACACTTTTTCCTTGTACTACTTTCAGACCCGCTTCGATAATTTCCCATTTCGAACTGTCGATCATAATCGGCACTCTCGAAATATCTGGTTCTGCAGCGATCAAGTTTAGGAATTTAGTCATGGCAGTTACACCATCCAACATCCCTTCATCCATATTAATATCGATGATTTGCGCTCCTCCTTCTACCTGCTGTCTTGCAATATCAAGTGCCTCGTCATACTTCTCTTCCTTGATTAATCGAAGGAATTTTCGCGAACCCGTTACATTCGTACGCTCACCAACGTTTACAAAAACGCTTTCAGGCGTAATAATCAAAGGTTCTAATCCTGATAATACAAGGTCTCTTCTTTTTTCAGTCATTTTCTTTAAGGGCCTAAGATTCTTAGGTTCTAAGTTTTTTAATTCTTATTTCTTTCCTGCAAGGTTTTCAAAACCTTGTAGGTTTGTTTATCGTACGTCAAAATTATACCTACAAGGTTTTGAAAACCTTGCAGGAAACGTTATTCAAAAGTTGGCGCCACTCTAGGCTTATAATCTTTCGCAACTTCTGCCATTAATCGAATATGATCTGGAGTAGTTCCGCAGCAACCGCCAATGATATTGATTAAATTATCCTCTAAATATTCTTTGATGAATGCCTGAGTCTGCTCTGGTGTTTCATCGTATTGCCCGAAAGCGTTTGGCAATCCTGCATTTGGATGCGCCGAAACATTAAAGCTTGTATTATGCGCTAATGTTTTTAAATACGGTTTCAACAAATCGGCTCCTAAAGCACAATTAAATCCTACGCTTAATAATGGAATATGCGAAACTGAAATCAAAAACGCTTCAACCGTTTGTCCGGAAAGTGTTCTTCCTGAAGCATCCGTAATAGTTCCTGAAACCATGATTGGAATATCGATGTTACGCTCTTCTTTTACTTCTTCAATGGCAAAAAGTGCTGCTTTTGCGTTTAATGTGTCAAAAATCGTTTCTACTAAAAGTAAATCGCAGCCTCCGTCCATTAAAGCTTCTACCTGTTCTTTGTATGCAATTCGTAAATCGTCGAAAGTTACGGCTCTGTAACCTGGATCGTTTACGTCTGGTGACATACTTGCCGTACGGTTTGTTGGTCCGATTGAACCGGCTACAAATCGTGGTTTTTCTGGATTTTTTGCTGTAAATTCATCCGCTACTTCTCTCGCCAGTTTAGCCGATTCGTAGTTTAGTTCGTAAACCAAATCTTCCATGAAATAATCGGCCATACCAATTGTAGTTCCAGAGAATGTATTGGTTTCTACGATATCTGCACCTGCATCAAAATAGGCTGCATGCACGGCACGAATTGCTTGTGGCTGTGTTAGGGATAATAAATCGTTGTTTCCTTTTAACGGATGCGGGAAATCTTTGAAACGCTCGCCGCGAAAATCTTCTTCTGAGAAGTTGTAGCGTTGTAACATGGTTCCCATTGCTCCGTCAAGGATTAGGATATTTTTCTTTATTGCTTCTTGTATAGACATTTCTCTTTTGCCGCTAAGGCTCTAAGGCACAAAGCTTTTTTTAATTTATTATCTTGAAAGTTATACCTAACAGGTTTTGAAAACCTGTTAGGATAGGCATCGTTTCTTTTAATTCCAAAAAGGCACTATTGCTGGCTCATTAGCCCCGATTACTTCACCTTATTCCTATTTTCATAAGAGTTCAGTGAACTGCGTTTGAGCCGGTATCCTCGTATCCCGATAACTATCAGGAGGAGAGATATAGGCGAAAGTGGGAACTATTGACTGCAAAAATGCGCCAATGATTCGCTCCTTACCGAAATTGCTTTCAGTAAATTATTTGTATGTTGTCTGGAAAAGTTTTGAGAAATACGAGAATGTATTTGTGTTATCTATCTTAAATACCTGTGTTTATGGTAAAAAGTAGAATTTAGCACCTTCTTTATAGTAAAGGGTTGCTAAGGTTTCATCGGGTCTATCCCTCCGCCTTTCGTGATAACGAACAATAAATTTTAAGAACAGTGCAAAGTAAAGACATAAGCTGAACAATTGCAAGTGTTTTTTTAAGTTTCTGAGACTCTGAGGCACTAAGATTCTAAGTTATGAGTTTGTTAGTGTTTTGGCTTTTGTTTTGTCCCTCTAAAATTGATAATTTCAACAGTTTCAGATTCTTTTTTTAGTCTATAAACCAAATAATTATTTTTGTCTATAATTGCTTTGTGCAAAGATTCGTTTTTATGTGATTTTGGAAATTGTTCTGGATTCAGACTGATTTGATTTATTACCTGTTGAATTTTTTATTTTCCAAGTTTAAGATTTCTTTCTTAGTCCATTTTTCTTCAAGATAATCTACAACTTTATTAAAACCTTTTACAGCTTGCGACGTCCAAATAAATTTTAATGCCATTTTGAAAATCTTTTCATGACATCTTTGTGGTTTGTAAATTCACCTTTTTCAGCTTGGTGTAATCCAATTTGGATTTCTTCTTTTTCAGATTCTGATAAATCATCATACCAATCACTTTGATTTGCCTTTAAAACCAATTCGAGTTTTTCTAAAACACGCTCATCTTCTACCTTAACCAACTCTTGAATAAATTGATATTTTCTAGCTTCTAAATTCATGATAATCAAAATTTATAAATACAAAGATACGTTTTTAGGTTCTGAGATGCTGAGGTTCTAAGGGACTAAGCTAAAAAAAAAGCCCAAACTTTTAAAAGTTTGAGCTTTTAGTATATTTAAAAATCTTAGAACCTCAGTCTCTCAGAACCTCAGCACCTTCGATTAAACAATCGCTTTAACAACTGCTTTCGGCGCCTCTTTACGAGTTCCGTCGAAACCGTCTACTCCAGATACTGTTGTATATTTCAATACGTATTTTTTACCTGGATTGATAATTCCGTATGCAGCCTGACACATTAAAGTTGCTTCGTGGAAACCACAAAGGATTAATTTTAATTTTCCAGGGTATGTATTTACGTCTCCAATAGCGAAGATTCCAGGAATATTTGTTTGATAATCTAATGCATTGTTTACTTTAATGGCATTTTTCTCGATTTCTAATCCCCAGTCTCCAATTGGACCTAATTTTGGTGTTAATCCGAAAAGAGGGATAAAATAATCGCATTCGATTTTACGGTGTGCTCCGTTTTCTTCGATATCTAATGATTCTACGTGTTCAGCACCGTTGATTCCAACAACTTCTGCCGGAGTGATTAATTTGATTTTTCCAGCTGATTTTAATTCTTGTACTTTTTCTACAGAATCTAAAGCTCCTCTAAATTCATTTCTACGGTGAATTAAAGTTACTTCTGAAGCTACATTGGCCAAGAAAATTGACCAGTCTAATGCTGAATCTCCTCCTCCTGCAATAACAACTCTTTTGTCTCTGAATTTCTCAGGATTTTTGATGAAGTATTTTACTCCTTTATCTTCATAAAACTCGATATCTTCGATAAGTGGTTTACGAGGCTCGAAGCTTCCTAATCCTCCAGCGATTGCGATAACCGGCGCGTGGAATTTAGTTCCTTTATTTGACGTTACGATGAAACTTCCGTCTTCTTGTTTTTCGATCGTTTCTGCACGCTCTCCTAAAGTAAATCCTGGCTCAAATTGTTTAATTTGCTCCATTAGTCCGTCGATTAAGTCTCCAGCTAAAACTTCCGGGAATCCTGGGATATCATAAATTGGCTTTTTAGGATATAATTCTGAAAGTTGTCCTCCTGCCTGTGGCAGTGCATCCAGAATGTGACATTTTAATTTTAATAATCCTGCCTCGAAAACGGCAAATAAACCTGTTGGTCCTGCTCCAATTATAAGTATATCTGTTTTAATCATTATGGTATTGTTTATAATCATTCTTAATAATACAAAGAAACGAATAATTTATTCTATTGACAATGATTTTTATCATTTCGTTTCGATGCGCATTTTTTTACTCATTATTTTTAAGTGAAGCCGTGATTTCATTCATCTTTTTCACTTTTTCTTCAAAATTTCCTTTTAAGCTTTTTCGGTATTCGTTTAGATTTTCAACCATTTGATTGATGTCTTCCGGAATTACTTCTTCAAAAAACTCTCGAAGCCTTTTGGCCGTTGTTGGCGATTTTCCGTTGGTCGAGATGGCAATTTTCACATTTCCTTTCGTTACGATTCCACCCAAATAATAATCGCATAAATCTGGCGTATCGGCAATATTGCAAATCAAATAACGCTTTCTGGCTAAATCGTACACTCTTTTATTGACTTCAAGATTATCTGTACAAGCGATTACCATGTGGCGCTTTTTGAGCATTTTCTTTTTAAACTTCGATTTTGTCAATTTTATCGAAGGATGTTTTTCTGCCAGAACTTTTATTTCTAAATGAAATTCTTTTGCTACTACCTCAACATTTGCATTCGGACTTGACTTAAGCAAGAATGAAAGCTTTTCCAGACCTACATTTCCTCCGCCTACAATTAATACATTTAAATTGTGAAGCTTTAGAAATATTGGATATAATTCGTTTTGTTCCATTTTAATTTATTTTCATCCAATCAAAATTAGATGATTTTATTGAATCGGATAACCAATCAGATGTTCCTCCGGAACATTTTTTATCAAAACATTCTTTTTTTCTACCGACGAAATGTTCCTGCCGGAACATATTTGAAACCGTTCATTTTCTACCGACCAGTTGTTCTTAACGGAACATTTTATCGGGAACTTTTATTTTTTACCAACGAATTGGTTTTGACGGAACATTTTATTCAATTCCTTTTTTTGACAAAATTCTTCGTAAAATCCTTTTAATTTATGGCTTTCGCGAACCACTTCGCCTAAAACGATAATGGCAGGAGAACCTAATTCTTTCTCTTTTACAATTTCTAAAATCGAATCGACTGTTCCTACGCCCACTTTTTCTTCTGCTGTTGTTCCGTTTTGGATAATGCCCACTGGCAGATTTCCTTTGTTTTCTTTTTGAAACAAATCGATAATCTGAGGCAATTTGTGCATTCCCATTAAGATTACAACCGTTGCAGAAGATTGTGCTGCCAAAGCTACATCTGAAGATAATTTTCTATCTGATGTTGTGCCAGTAATGGCCCAAAAGCTTTCTGAAACTCCTCTTTTTGTAATCGAAATTCCCTGACTTGCGGGAACGGCAACTACAGATGAAATTCCGGGAACGACAATCGTTTCAATTCCGAAACTTTCTGCGTATTCAATTTCTTCGCTTCCTCTTCCAAAAATAAACGGATCTCCGCCTTTTAATCGAACTACATTTCCATACGTCAGTGCATTATCCACAATCAATTGATTGATTTGGTCTTGCGTGTATGCATGGTTTCCGATTCTTTTGCCAACAAAAATCTTGATGGCGTTTTTTGGTGCGTAATCCAGAATTTCTTCGTTGGCTAAGGCGTCGTATAAAACCACATTAGCTTCAGCCAGTGCTTTTACAGCTTTTAGCGTCAATAATTCGGGATCGCCCGGACCTGCACCGACTAAAGTTATTTTGGGTTTATTATGCATTTGCTAATTCTTGTGCTCTGAATGTTTCGATTTTATCAAAGAAAACTGTTGCTTGCGCGATGTAATCTTTAGCGAAAGCTTCAGATGGTTCATTTTTATTGATTTGGTAAACCAAGTCTTTAAAAGTTGAATTCAATTCGATTTTATTGGTATCAATAAAAACAGTGTCAAACAAATCAACGATTCCTGCGTGGTGGTTTGTTTTTTGGTTTTCTGCCAATAATAAAGCTTTAGCTCCATTTACAAATCCAGCGTAAGCGTGATAGATTGCATCTGACCATTTTTGGTTGTCGAAAGCTTCCTGTGCGAAAGAGATTTTTTCTTTAGCTTCTAATAATAAAGTAGCCACTAAATCAATCACAACACCAGCACATTCTCCAACTCCAACTGCTTTTACGTAGTTATCTGCGTTACCCCAATCCACAAAATCTGCTTCTGTTAAATTGGTTACATCAGATAATGGTTTTAAGATTTCGTAGAAGTATTTCTCTCCTTTTGCATCATAATAGTTTAGGAATTTTTCTCCATTCGCATTAGCGTCAAAATCATTTAAGATCGTACGCAAAGCTTCTGGTCCTCTACGGCTTGGAATTTTGATTACTTTATCAGCAAAACGTCCTTCTCCGTTTCCTAATCTTCCTCCACCCAATAAAACTTGTAAAGCCGGAGCTACCAGTTTTCCTGAGTTGATAGACATTCCTTGGAATCCAATTGCAGACATATTATGTTGCCCGCAAGCGTTCATACAGCCCGAAATTTTAATTTCAATTTCGCGGTTGTTTAAATATTGAGGATATTCTGCACTTAAAACTCTTTCTAATTCTTCGGCAATACCAGTACTGCTTGCAATCCCCAAGTTGCAAGTATCGGTTCCTGGACATGCCGTAATATCTCCAACTGAATTATATCCTAAATGAACAAAGTCCAATTTGGCTAATTCTTGATAAAAGAAAGGAAGATTTTCCTCTTTTACGTGACGTATTACAATATTTTGACGCAATGAAAAACGTAATTCGTTTGCTGCGTAATTTTTAATTAAATCTGCTAATAATCTCGCTTTATCAGTATAAAAATCCCCTAATAAAACTTTGATTCCAATAGCATAATATCCTGCTTGTTTTTGTGCAATTACGTTCGATTTTTTCCAAGCTTCATAAGCTTTTGTATCTTCGATTGTAACTTGTGGCACTTCTAAAACTGGTTCTGGAATTGCGCCATCAAAAGCAGTGGTGTCAATTTCATAGGTTTCAAAAGCGATTGCTTTTTTCTCTTTTTCAACTAAATCAAGGAAAGCATCTTTCCCCATTTCTTTGATTAAGAATTTCATACGCGCTTTCATTCTCTTGGCACGCTCACCATATCTATCAAAAATACGGATGATTCCTTCTGCAGTTGGAATGATTTCGTTAACCGGAATAAACTCAGAAAGTAATTCTGCATGCGCTGGTTGAGATCCTAAACCTCCTCCAAAAACAACTTTAAATCCTTTTTGTCCGTCTTTGATTTTTGGAATAAATCCTAAATCGTGTAAATAACTCAAAGCTGTATCTTCGTCTGAAGAAGAGAACGAAATTTTGAATTTACGTCCCATTTCCTGACAAATCGGGTTTCTTAATAAGTATTGGAACAAACCGTGTGCATATGGCGAAACGTCGAATGGTTCGTTTACGTCAACTCCAGCTAATTCGCTTCCTGTGATATTTCTTACCGTGTTTCCACAAGCTTCACGCAAAGTAATATCGTCTTTTGCCAATTCTGACCAAAGTTCAGGCGTTCTGTCCAAGCTCACATAGTGAATTTGGATATCCTGACGTGTTGTAATGTGCAAACGCCCTGTAGAATATTTATCTGAAACTTCCGTAATTCTTCTCAATTGCTCGCTGGTCACTTTACCATAAGGCAATTTGATACGAATCATCTGAACGCCTTCCTGACGCTGACCGTAGATTCCACGCGCTAAACGAAGGCTACGAAAACGCTCATCATCAATTTTTCCTCCACGGAATAAGTGAATCTTTTTTTCTAATTCGATAATTTCCTTCTGAACTACCGGATTTTCTATTTCTGTTCTAAAACTTTCCATTTCCCTTTTAGTTTGTAGTTTATTGTTGGTTGTTTATAGTTGGTTGTTGACAGCAGAACCATCAACCAAAAACCATAAACTATCAACTATCTAATGAATCCTACTCCTGCTGTTGTGTTAGTCGCTGTATCGATTAAGATAAAAGCTCCGTTTGATTTGTTTTCGTTGTAAGCGTCAAAGTATAAAGGCTTGCTTAATTTGATGCTTACTTCTCCGATTTCGTTTATCGCTAATTGAGAAGCTTCTGTTGTTCCTGAATAATCAGTTGCAATCGTGTTTTTGATGCTTTCTACTTTTGCTAAAACTCTGTTCGTATTGTGCTGTACTAAATATTTAGTTCCCGGAACCAGTTTTTTACTGTCCATCCAGCAAATTGTTGTTGTAATATCTTTTTCAATTCTTGGAAGTTCGTCTGATTTTACAATCATATCACCTCTCGTTACATTGATATCATTTTCTAATTCGATTGTAATTGAAGAACCTGCAGAAGCTTCGTCAAATGATTTATCGAAGAAGTGAATTTTGGTAACTTTTGATTCTGTTAAAGAAGGAAGAACTGTAACGGCATCTCCAACTTTAATTGAATTTCCGTATAATTTTCCTGCGTAACCTCTGAAATCGTGATATTCTTCTGTTTTTGGACGAATAACGGTTTGAACAGGAAAACGTGCTTTTCCTGGCTCGTAAACATCATGAGAATGTAATCCTTCTAAATGCTCTAAAACTGTTTGTCCTTCGTACCAAGGCATGTTTTCCGATTTGTCTACAACATTTCCTCCGTTGATTGCACTTAACGGAATATAACTTACGTTTTGTTCTTTGAAAGTACTTTTTGCGTTTAAAGCCTCAAAATCAGCTTTGATTTTATTGAAAACTTCTTCAGAATAATCTACTAAGTCCATTTTGTTGATGGCAACGATTACTTCTTTTACTCTCAATAAATTATTGATAAAAAAGTGACGGTAAGTCTGCTCGATAACTCCTTTTCTAGCATCGATTAAAATGATCGAAACCTGAGAAGTTGAAGCTCCTGTAACCATGTTTCTTGTATATTCTACGTGCCCCGGAGTATCGGCAATAATGTAACTTTTCTTTGCAGTCGAAAAATAAATATGCGCAACGTCAATCGTGATTCCTTGCTCTCTTTCTGCTACTAATCCGTCAGTTGCCAAAGAAAAATCCAAATAATCGTATCCTTTTTGTTTACTGCTTTTTTCGATTGCTTCAATTTTATCTGTAGTCAATGATTTTGTATCGTACAATAATCTCCCGATCAAAGTACTTTTTCCGTCATCTACACTTCCTGCTGTTGCTATTTTTAAAACGTCCATTCTAATATTTTTGTTTCAGGTTTAATTTTTTGTTTCGAGTTTCAGGTTTCTGAAATGCTTTCTCTAAAATTTAAATCTGTATGTTTTTGTTTTCTTGATTCTAACTTTTAATTTTTAATTCTCAATTTTTAATTAAATTAAAAGTATCCTTGTTGTTTTCTTTTCTCCATTGCAGCTTCAGAACGTTTGTCATCGATTCTGGCACCTCTTTCAGAAATTGTTGATGATCTGATTTCTCCAACCACTTCTTCGATTGTTGCTGCATAAGATTCAACAGCCGCTGTACAACTCATATCTCCAACGGTTCTGAAGCGAACAATTCTTTCTTCGATTTGTTCGTCTTCTTCTTGGTACACAAAAGGAGAATGCGACCAGATTAAACCGTCTCTCAAAAAAACTTTTCTTTTATGTGAGAAATAGATTGATGGAATCTCGATTTGTTCTTTTTCGATATAACTCCAAACATCTAATTCTGTCCAGTTTGAAATTGGGAAAACACGAACGTTTTGACCATTTTCAATTTTTCCGTTTAAGATATCAAACAACTCAGGTCTCTGATTTTTTTCGTCCCATTGTCCGAAATCATCACGAACAGAGAAAATACGTTCTTTAGCTCTTGCTTTTTCTTCATCACGACGCGCACCGCCAATACAAGCATCAAATTTGAATTCTTCAATTGCATCCAAAAGTGTTGTAGTCTGTAAGCTGTTACGGCTTGAATATTTTCCAGTTTCCTCAACTACTTTTCCTTCATCAATAGCGTCCTGAACATTACGAACGATCAATTCTAAACCTAATTCTTCTACCAATTTATCTCTGAAAGCAATTGTTTCAGGGAAATTGTGTCCTGTATCAACGTGTAATAGAGGAAACGGAATTTTAGCAGGGAAAAATGCTTTTTGTGCCAAACGCACCAATGTAATAGAATCTTTTCCTCCTGAGAAAAGTAAAACCGGTTTGTCAAACTGTGAAATTACTTCTCTGAAAATGTATATCGCTTCACTCTCTAAAGCGTTTGTTTTTAATACTGAACTCATTGTTTTTTTGTTTGATATTTTATTTGTGAAAATTTTGTTTGCTTCGCCTGTTCGAGCATAGCTCTCGAGTCAGGTTTAAAGTTTCAGGTTTTTAGCCCAATCTAAAATCTCCACTTCTTTATTCTATAATCTATTAAGAAGTCTTGCCTCTTGCTTCTTTCTTCTAAAAACTCTACTCTTTTTTAGCGCTGTGCAAACCACATTCTTTATGACTTGATTCCCACCACCATCTTCCGGCTCTGATATCTTCACCCGGGAAAATTGCTCTTGTACAAGGCGCGCATCCAATACTTATGAAACCTTGTTTGTGTAAAGCATTTTGCGGAACATTATTTTCTGAAAGATACGTTTCAACTTCTTCTAAAGTCCATTTTAATAACGGATTGAATTTGATGATTTCGAAACCTCCGTCGTATTCAAACAAACTTAAATCTTGTCTGTTTTCTGATTGTTCTGCTCTTAAACCTGTAATCCAAACTGAATTTCCTGCTAAAGCTTTTCTTAACGGAACTACTTTTCTAATGAAACAACATTCTTTTCTATTTTCAACTGAATCGTAAAAGCTGTTTGGGCCTTTTGTTTTCAGAAGATTTTCAACCGACGCCGCTTCTGGAAAAAACACTTCGATTGGTCTTTTGTATTTTTTTAATGTTTTATGAAAAACATCGTAAGTTTCCTGAAATAATCTTCCGGTGTCTAAAGTAAATACTTTAATATCTGTATTACTCTTTGCAATAAAATCAGTAATTACCTGATCTTCCTGACCAAAAGAAGTCGAAAAAATTACTTTTCCCGGAAATTCTTCTGCTAAAAAAACTAAAGTCTCGTCAAGCGAAAGATCTTTTGTTTTTTCTAATAATTCTTGTACAATACTCGCACTCATAATCTCTTCCTTTCTAAAATTATTTTTTACAATAATTTAGATACTGTTTTAAATTCAATTTTATAATCTGATAATCTGACTGCTGTTGGTTGTTCTTTTAATTCACAAACAAATAACCCGCTAATAATCAAAGCAGTTACTTATTCAAAATCAAATTTCCAAAGAATCATTTTTTACAAAAATCCATTACCCTATCGGACTAGTAGATTACTTTGCAAAAGTACTACTTATTTCTAAATATCAAAACAATATTTTTATTTTTTTAAGGTTCTAATTAACCTTTATAGAAGGATTTAGAACGTTTGTTTAATAATATAACAAATAAAACAGCAAAGCCTGATATTTAAACAATATAAAACCAAAAAGCATTTGGTTTTTAAATAGTTTACTTAATCTCTACCATATCTATAGGATAATTATAAAATTGTTACTATTTTAGCGCCAAATATTTATTTATGGATTTTCAGATTGGTCTTGTAATTGCAGGTTTAGTTGTTGGTTTTATTGTAGGGTTAACAGGTGTTGGGGGCGGTTCTTTAATGACGCCTATTTTATTATATTTTGGAATTCCACCAACAAAAGCAGTTGGAACTGATTTGCTTTATGCCGCTTTTACAAAAGCCGGAGGAATATTTGTACATAATAAAAAAGGAAACATCAACTGGAAAATTACAGGCTGGCTGACTTTAGGAAGTGTTCCTGCTGCTTTAATTACGTTATGGATATTAAACAGCATTAAAACTGATATCGAAACCATTAACAGCGTTATTAAACACAGTTTAGGCTGGGCTTTACTTTTTACTTCGGTAGCGATTATATTTAAGAAGAAACTTTTAAATTTTTCTCAAAAACATGCGGGAGATAAATTCCATAACGAAAGTACAACTCAAAACATGCTTACTATTGGAATTGGTGTTTTACTGGGAGCAACCGTTACACTAACTTCTATTGGAGCCGGAGCGTTGGGAACAGTAACTTTATTTTTCCTTTATCCGCTTTTACCAACTCCACGTTTAGTTGGAACCGAAATTGCACATGCAGTACCTTTAACGCTTGTTGCAGGTGTCGGGCATGCTTCTATGGGAAATTTGGATTTAATTTTACTGGCTCAATTATTACTTGGCTCACTTCCAGGTATTTTTATAGGAAGTTTATTAAGCGGTAAAGTTCCGGATCAGTTTCTTAGAAACGCAATTGCCGTGATGCTTTTTATGGTAGGATATAAATTGATATTTTAAGGTAAATTTTAAACCAAATAAGTCATATAAGTTCATTTTAGACTTACGCAAAGCTTATTAAATGAAATTATATGACTTATTTGGTTTATTTTTTTTAGAATGCTATGTCTGCCAGAGAATTACTTTCTAATATTTTAAGTGTATTATCACGAACTTCTGTCATTAAACGTCGTGCAGCGCAGGTAGTTTCATCGTCACAATCATCGCATCTTTCATAAAAGTTATGACTTGCACAAGGCAATAATGCGATTGGACCTTCCAGGATTCTATAGACTTTCGCCATACTAATATCTTTCGGATCTTTTATCAAATAATAACCGCCGCCTTTTCCTTTTTTTGCTCCAAGAAAACCTGAGTTTCTTAAAAGCAATAAAATACTCTCAAGGAATTTAATCGAAATATGTTCACTTTTTGCAATTTCAGCTATTTGTACAGGATCATTATTTTCTCTTCTAGCCAGATAGGTTAAAGCTTTTATTCCGTATTTTGTTTTCTTTGAAAGCATTTTTAAGTTTTAATTGTAGACCGCCGGCTTTAGCTCTTAATCATCAGAAAATGAACCAAAAAACAATCCGCATATTTTTCTGCAACAAAAATAGGTTTTTTAAATGAGAAAAGTAACAGCAGAATAGTTAAATTCTACTAATTCGATCAAACTACTTCGTTATTACCAATTAAATTGAACTCGTGGAATAATTTCATTTCCTTAGCCAGTTCTTTTTTTCTAACCACATAAGTATCTGAAATAGAATCGTGCCAGCCTCTGCTTCCAAGAAACGAAATAGCATCAAAAGGAATAAATCGGCATAAGGTTCTTTTCAATATGATATCTAAAGATGGTCTTTCGCCATTTTCGTTTACTACAACTGTTCCGGTAATAAATTTCCCTAAAGATCTTCCAAAAAAACCTTCTGTAAGGGTATAATAAATAATTGAAAATACTATGAAAATTATCTGCCCTTCTAAATCACTTAAATTTCCAATCCACTGGATAAATTCATTTGAATCTGTAAGAGCCATAATGAATGTTGCTATAACGGTAACAATAAAAATCAGGCAGAGTATACCAACAATATCAAAAATATAATTTATAAAACGGCTTCCGTTTGAAGCGATCAGTTTATCATCAAGAATATAAGTGGTTTTGGTCATGTTTTGGTTGTTTATGTTAGGTTTATCAGAATTAATTCTGAAACAAAAATATACTTTTTACCCAAACAAACGCCAAAAGAAACGACGATTTTTAACAGTAATAAATTTACAGTTAAAAATCGTCGTTGTTTATTAAAATTTCAAAAAAATCTAAAAATTAAGCAAGCGCTTGTTTTAAATCTGCAATTACATCTTCAACAGTTTCTAATCCAACAGAAACACGAACTAATCCCTGCGTGATTCCAACTGCCAATTGATCTTCTTCGGATAATTTGCTGTGTGTTGTAGAAGCCGGATGCGTAACAATTGTTCTCGTATCTCCAATGTTTGCTGATAATGAACAAAGTTGAATAGCGTTCAGGAATTTTCTTCCCGCTTCGATGCCTCCTTTAATTTCAAATGCGATGATGTTTCCACCAGCTTTCATTTGTTTTTTGGCAATTTCGTATTGCGGATGTGATTTTAAGAACGGATATTTTACGCTGTTTACATTTGGATGGCTTTCTAAAAATTCAGCTACTTTTAAAGCATTTTCGCAATGTCTGTCCACGCGAACTGCCAATGTTTCTAAACTTTTTGAAAGAACCCAGGCATTAAACGGAGCTAAAGCCGGCCCTGTATTTCTGGAAAACAAATAAATCTGTCTGATTAAATCTGCGTTTCCAACAGTAACACCGCCAAGAACACGACCTTGTCCGTCGATTAATTTTGTAGCGGAGTGAATCACTAAATGTGCGCCAAATTTAATTGGCTGCTGTAAATACGGCGTTGCAAAACAGTTGTCGATAATTAAAATCAGGTTGTGTTTTTTAGCAATATTCCCTAACAATTCTAAATCGATTACATCAACTCCTGGATTTGTTGGAGATTCAGCGTACAATATTTTGGTGTTTGGCTTAATGAAACTCTCAATTGTTTCCGGTTTGTTAATTTCAAAATACGATGTTTCGATGTTCCATTTTGGAAAATAAGTCATAAACAAAGCATGAGTAGAACCAAAAACGCTGCTGGCAGACACAATATGATCTCCTGAATTTAATAATGCCGCAAAAGTAGAATACACCGCAGCCATTCCTGTTGCAAAAGCATAACCGGATTCAGCACCTTCCATTTTGCAGATTTTATCTACAAACTCAGTTGTGTTTGGATTGCTGAAACGGCTGTAAATATTTCTTTCTTTTTCTTCTGTAAAGGAAGCCCTCATGTCTTCGGCATCTTCAAAAACAAAGCTTGACGACAGGTACAAAGGCACCGAGTGTTCTAAATATTGAGATCTTTCTAATTGTGTTCTGATGGCTTGTGTTTCAAAACCAAATTCTTCTGTATTCATTGTGTTGTTTTTGTTTTTTTGTTTCAAGTTTAACGTTTCAAGTTATCACTGAACTTAAAATTCAAACTCTTTAGAGAAATTATCTCATTCCCTAATTGACTAATTTTCTAATTATTACAAAGCTTCTTTATTTAAAACGACTTTGTATTTAATTGTTGCTGTTGGTTCAACGGTTTTAGCAACTGAGCAGTATTTCTCAAAAGAAAGCTGTGCCGCTTTTTTTGCTTTTTCCGGATTGATTTCTCCTTCTAAATAGAAAACCACATCGATTTCTTTAAAAGGTTTTGCTTCCCCAACCTGAACACGAAGACCTTCAACCTCAGCATCAAATGAAGTGATTTCCTGACGCTGTTTCTTTAAAATTGAAATCATATCGATAGCACTGCACCCTGCAACCCCCATTAAAACCAATTCCATTGGACTGGCACCTAAATCGCTTCCGCCAAATTCGGCTCTGCTGTCAACGTCAACTACGTGTCCGCGTTCATTTTTTACTTTGAAATGAAATGCGTCATTTACTCTGTTTAAAGTTACTTTCATTGTGTTGTTATTTTTTTTGTTTTTTTATTCAATTTGCGCAATCTTGTCATTTCGACGTAAGGAGAAATCTTCACAAAAATCTGCAATCTAAAATCAGGCTATCCTCGATCAGACAATCTCAATATATCACCAAAAACTCCTCTTGCTGTTACCGCAGAACCTGCACCGGCTCCCTGAATAACGATTGGACGATCTCCATAAGATTCTGTGTAAATTTCGAAGAATGAATCAGAACCTTTTAATCCGCCAAGCGCTGTATCTGATGGAACTGAAACTAATTTTACTTCTAAATTTCCTTTATCATTCTGCAAATCTCCGGACAATTCACCAATGTATCTCAGCACGTGATTTGGCTGTTGTTCTGCTTTTATTTTAGCATAAATTGGATCAAATTCTTTTAATTTCGTCAGGAAATCAGCTGCACTTCCTTCGCGTAAATGTTCTGGAATTAGGTTCTGAATTGAGATTTCTTCGAATTCATTCTGCAAGTCTAATTCTCTAGCTAAAATTAACAATTTTCTTCCAACATCATTTCCACATAAATCCTCACGCGGATCCGGTTCTGTATATCCATTATCAATCGCTTCCTGCAGGATTTCGCTGAACGGAGCATCTTTTGCAGAGAAATTATTAAATAAATAACTCAAAGTTCCTGAGAAAACCCCTTTTATTTTTGTGATGTTTTCTCCTGAAAGATGCAGTAATTTGATCGTGTCAATTAACGGTAATCCCGCACCAACATTGGTTTCGTATAGATAATTCTTTTGGTTTTCTTCTAAAGCACTTCTCAGCTCTTTGTAAAAACCATAGCTTAATGTATTTGCTACTTTATTTGAAGAAATCAAATCGAAACTGTTTTCTACAAGCTGAATATAATTCTCTACAAAAGAAGCACTTGCTGTATTATCTACTGCAATAAGGTTTTCTAAATGATGCTCATTTGCGTATGCGATAATATCCTGAATGGTATATGGTTCGCCTTTGGTTTCTATATCGTTTTTCCAGGTTTTAGTAACGCCGTATTTGTTTAAAAGCAGTTTTTTAGAATTCGCTATAGCGAATACGTTCAGTTTAATGTCTTTACGTTTTTCAATTGCCGAAGCCGATTCTAAAATCTGATTGATCAAAGTACCGCCAACTAATCCGTGGCCGAAAATAGCGATGTTTATTTTTTTAGAAACACCGAAGATTTCACCGTGAATTACGTTTAAGGCTTTGTTTAATTCTTCTTTTTTAACTACCAAACTCACGTTTTTACCCGTAACAGTGTTGTTAAACAAGATAGGAACAATTTTATTTTTTATTAAAGCCGTGTATGGTTTATGAAAAGTACTCAAATCTTGTCCGATAATCGAAATTACAGAAACATTATCGGTTACTGTAATCTGGTTAACATCCTTAGAATAAAAGTCATTTTCGAATTCTTTTTCTAATTCTACTACAGCCGTCGTTGCTTTATCAGTGGCAACAACCAATCCGATTCCTCTTTCTGAAGAACCCTGAGAAATGATACTTACACTGATATTGTGATCGCCCATTACTTTAAAAATTCGGGCATCGACTCCGGCTTTTCCAAGTAATCCGCGTCCTTCAAGATTAACAAGGGAAACATTTTCTAAAACAGAAAGTGTTTTGATTCCTTCTTTTGTTGAATCTGAAGTGATTAAAGTACCTCGGTTTTCATGATTGAAAGTGTTTAAGATACGAAGCGGAATATTTTTCTCTAATAACGGAATGATGGTTTTGGCATGCAGAATTGTTGCTCCAAAATTAGCCAGCTCGTTTGCCTCATTAAAAGACAAATATTCGATTTTTTTGGCATCGGCAACTAAATCCGGATTTGCGGTGTAAATACCGTCGACATGCGTGAAATTTTGAAGTTCCTCTGCATTTAAATAATTTGCAATTAACGAAGCTGTATAGTTGCTTCCGTTTCTTCCAAGGGTTGTGGTGTCGTTGTTGCTGTTTGAACCAATGAAACCTGTTACTATATTTACGGTTGATCCGTTATGCTCTTTAAAATAGTTTACTACGTTTTTCTTCGAAAGCTGTTCTAATGGCTGCGCATCTCCAAATTTAGAATCGGTTTTCAGTAATTCTCTTGTGTCGACAAAATTGGCCGGAATTCCTTTTTCCAATAAAATTGCCGTTAATAATTTAGCCGAAAGCAATTCTCCTTTTGACAAAATCTGGTCTTTGATTTTTTTGCTGTAGTCGCCAATTAAGCTTACACCTTCAAAAAGTTTATCTAAGACATTAAATTCTTCAGATAAATCTACATGCGGATAATCTGATATCTGGTATTTTTTGAAATTCTCTAATAATTCTTTGTAACTGCCGTTTTTAGCAGCAATGCTTAGAATAAATTCTAATTCATCAGTAGCATTGCCGCGGGCCGAAACTACTACGGTAATTTGTTCGCCCTGATTTACTTTATCAGAAATAATTGAAACAACTTTGTTAAGTCCTTCTCCGTTTGCTAATGATTTACCTCCAAATTTTAATACTTTCATTTTATTTTGCTATTGTTTCTGCCTTAAAAATACCGGCAAGTAAATGATCTAGTTGTTTGTACTCTATTAAAAAAGCGTCATGTCCGTGAACCGAATCTATTTCGCTGTATAAAACATTGTCTTTAAACTTTTTTAATTCATTATAGGTTTCCAGATTTTCTTTTGGTGTAAAAAATAAATCCGAATTGATGGCAATAATGTGTATTGCTGCATTTGATCTTGACAGCAAAGTTTCGAAATCTTCGCTGTTTCTGGTAATATCGATCGTTTTAAGCAGCTGGTTCATGAGTTTGTATGATGACAGCTGATAACGCTGCTGTAATTTTCTGCCATGATGTGCCAGCCAGCTTTCAATATTAAAAATTAAAAGATCCTGATTGATCGTACGCTGAAATTTTTCTTTGAATGATTCCGGAGATCGGTAACACAACATGGCATGAATTCTGGCATCTTCGATTGGTTTTGAGGAATTGTTCAGAATCTGCTCCTGCAGATAGCAATTGGCTATCATCCAGTCAGTCGATTTCCAGTCGGTTGCAATTGGGATTAAATGTTCTGTAATGTTTGGTGCCAAAGCCAGGATTTCCCAGGCAATACCACCTCCAACAGAACCGCCGATTACGGCAAATACCTTATCGATTTCTAAAGCATCGAGACCGTTTAAAAAAATTCGGGCAATATCGCGGGTTTTAAAATCCTGATAATTTTCGATGATGAAAGAATCGTTTCCGTTTCCGGGAACATTAAATGCGAGAATAGTAAACTTATTTGTATCGATAGTTTTACCATCGCCTATTAAGTCACTCCACCAGCCGTTTTCTCCGGTTACCTGTGCATTCCCTGTCAGCGCATGATTTACAAGCACGATTGGAGCAGTATGCAGCGGCAGACCTGAAAGTGTAAAACTTAAGGGCAGTGACGGGTAAATTGCACCACTTTCGGTGATGAAATTCTGAATTATAATGGGACTTGGTATATTTTCCAATTTCAAATCTTTTTATTTTTGATTTGTATGTGGAAATATTAGAAAGAAAGTCTAGAGTGAAACTAGAAAAAATTCTTGTTGTTATCTTTCCACGTTTGGGCGTGGTAGAATGCAGCACCTTCTTCGATTTAACGAAGGGTTGCTAAGGATTCACAGGGTCTAATCCCTCCTCCTTTCTTTATAACATTTTCAATACGTTTTTGAACTTAACGGTGCAAATTAACTACTAATTTCTTAAACAAACAAATTTTATCGAAACTGATTCCTCAATTTGATAAATATAATTCAATTAGAAACTATTGTACGCACAAAATTACCGAACGTTATGCCCAGTAATATTATGCAGGTTTTAACCTAACTTTTGATCCTTCACCAGCTTAAATGAAAAGCGTTTCATTTTCTTTTGAATACATCAAAAATGTTAATGAATTCGGAAGGTTTTTCAACAATTTTTTATCCGTCTCAGTTATTCCAAAACTTGGGTGGATTAACTCGTTTGCAGGCGGCGGGTTATTTCTTTCGGTTCTTAAGTTTCTGAATATTGAAAGTTTTTTTCTTAAGTAGTTAATTGCGCTCATGATATTTAAGTTTATGTCAGTTATTTTTTATATTTTATAATCTTTATTATTTCTTTAATTCTTTGTTATCGTAACCAAATTGAATAAAAAAACCCTTTTGGATTTTTAATACCAAAAGGGTTTAAGTTTTTATAGAACTTATATATACTTTTAGTATCAACAGACGCATACACAAATACGTGCGACGTTAAACATCTTGTTCATCTGTAGGGACTTATTCATTTGCGATTTGACTTTTATTTTAAAAATTTCCTGCATTTGGTTGTTTTTGTTAAAACAATAAAGGCTTTTGTTTTTTAACCTTTACTGTCTTACAAATTTGAGATTTTTTTTTGACTTAAACAAGCTTTTTTAATCAAATAATCTATAAAAAACGTTAAAAAATGTCTTTTTTCCGTTAAAAAACGTCTTACAAAATGACATTTTGAACTAAAGAAGGTTTTGTCTTACAAAAAATAACTGTTTTTCTGTTTCAATCTATCAAGGAACTGCTAATATTTAGGACCACTTTTAAAGCCAGACAGCTTCTTTATTTTTGATTTTTTCGGCTATTTTTAAAATATCTGATATTACTCCTCTCGCAATCGCCTGTCTGCTCGCAGCGGCACTTTGAATTACGATTGGTTTTTTGGCGTAAGATTGTGTATAAATTTCAAAAATAGAATCGGAACCTTTTAACTGTCCAATGGCGGATGTTACGGGTTCTGAAACTAATTTTACTTCTAAAGTGTTTTTCTCAACATCAAATTCGCCTATATATCGCAGGACGTGATTGTCTGCCTGGGTTATTTTGGCAATTTTATAGGCTTTATCGACTGCGTCTTTGTTTAGAATGCCATTTTTCTCTAAATATTCTTCTTTTATAAGCGATTCTATTTTAATGTCGGATAATTCGAATTCTCTGCCTATTTCGCGTGTTAAAATCAATAGTTTTCTTGCCGTATCATTTCCGGATAAATCTTCTTTAAAAGTAGACTTCATCAGCCCAAGCAGACTGGCATCTTTTAAAATCGATGAAAAGGGATTTTCCTCGACAGAAAAACGATTAAAAACATAACTGAGGTTGTCTGAAAACACGCCTCTGATTCTGGTGACTTTTTCTCCGGAGAAATACAGATCTCTTAAAGTCTGCAAAACAGGAAATCCCGTATCGACCGAGGTTTCATACAGAAATTCTTTATCATATTTCTTAAGATTTTCTCTCAATTGTTTATAAAGGTCAATGGGGAGCGTATTGGCCTTTTTATTGACAGCGACGATATTAAACCCGTTTTCGATAAGAGTATTGTAATGATCAATTAACTCGTCACTTGCCGTTGCATCGACTGCAATTAGATTTTCGAATTCATTTTCTTTGGCAAATTGGATAATATCTTCTACTCTAAACGGAACGGCCAATTCTCTAAAATTGGTTTCCCAGGAATATCCAACGCCTTCTTTCTCGAAGAAAGCTACGGTTGAATTGGTAATTATTGGAAAGTGAAAATCGACATTTCGGCTTTGAAGAAAAAATTCCTGACTTTCGATAATCTGATTGATTAAGGTACTTCCTATGTTTCCAATTCCAAAAAGGATAATATTTATTTTAAGCTTTGACATAATTTTAATTTTTAAAATACATCTGTGTTTATTGCAGCCATATAAGTAATATAAGTTCATTTAAATCAATATTTTAATGAACTTACGTTTTAAGTGAGCAGACGCACTGCATTGCGTCTCTACTTACAGGGTTAATTTTATATATGATTCTTTTTCATAAAAAATCACCCTTAGCAGAACTCACGCTGCTAAAGGCAATTTTTCAAACAAAAAACAAAAAAACCTAATTTTTATTGATGCTGTACTGCGATTGGGTTACGCTTTCGAAAACCGCTTTTAAATCGGCTATCAGATCTTCAACATCTTCAATTCCAACAGAAAGTCGGACTAAATCTTTTGATACCCCGGTTGACAACTGATCTTCTTCAGACAATTGCTGGTGGGTTGTGCTGGCAGGATGAATAATGAGCGATTTGGTATCGCCTATATTGGCTAAAAGAGAAAATAAACGGGTTTCATCAACCACTTTTTTAGCTGCGTCAAACCCGCCTTTTAGTCCAAAAGTAATAATACCGCTTTGTCCTTCAGGAAGGTATTCTTTGGCGAGATCATAATATTTATTCGTTTTTAAACCCGGGTAATTTACCCAGACTACCTCATCTTGTTTTTCCAGCCATTCAGCCAAAACCAAAGCATTTTCACTGTGTTTTTTAATTCGGATCGGTAAGGTTTCTAATCCCTGAATAATCTGGAAAGCATTAAACGGGCTTAATGCCGCTCCAAAATCACGCAATCCTTCGATTCTTGCTTTTGCAATAAAGGCTGCGTTTCCTAAAGCTTCGTGATACACTAATCCATGATATCCGGCTGAAGGTTCTGTAAATTCAGGGAATTTTCCGTTGGCCCAGTCAAAACTTCCGGCGTCAATTATGGCACCTCCTAATGAAGTTCCGTTTCCGGATATATATTTCGTTAAAGAGTGAATTACAATATCGGCACCGTATTTAATTGGGTTTAATAAATAAGGTGTCGCAACTGTATTATCTACTATAAACGGCACTTTGAATGCTTTGGCTTCTGCCGAAATTGCTTTTAAGTCTAATACATCTAATTTTGGATTTCCTAAAGATTCTACAAAGAATGCTCTTGTATTTTCTTTTGCCGCTTTGGTAAAGTTTTGAGGATCTGAAGGGTCTACAAAAGTGGTGGTAATTCCTAAGCGAGGCAGGGTAACGCTTAATAAATTATAAGTTCCGCCGTATAAGCTGTTGGATGCCACGATATGATCGCCTGCTCTTAATAAGGTCAGTAAAGTGGTAGAAATGGCCGATGCTCCTGATGCTGTAACGACAGCTCCAATACCTCCTTCCAGCGCTGCTAATCGTTGTTCAAGAACATCATTTGTAGGGTTATTTAATCTGGTGTAGATAAATCCTGCTTCGGCAAGACCAAATAAGTTAGCTGCATGATCTGCGTTATTAAATACGTAAGATGATGTTTGGTAAATTGGTACTGCTCTGGTTCCTGAATTTTTAGTTACGTCGTGTCCTGCGTGTAAGGCGTTTGTTGCGAATTTTTGTGTACTCATGATTTCTTAGTTTTTTGGGTATTGTTAATACTATTATATATTGTCAGTTGATTTTTGCAATTGTAATTGTCGTTGAATTTGATTTAAGCAAAAAGTTCTTCTGCTTCTTCTTCCAGTTCATACATTTGAAACAGCAGTGATTTTTGATGTTTTGCACTCTGCTCTTCGTTTAATCGTGTTACTTCTTTTGCTATTTGTTCTGATATATCGCTGTTTCTTTGAGAATCGTTTCTTAATAAATACTCTATTGCGATTGAATTTAATGTTTTCATGATGTGTAATTTTAAAGTGTTGAAATGAAAAAAAAATGCCGAAATGAAAAAGCCCTTTCGGATGGCGACCAAAAGGGCTTATAGTATAACTATAACAAAGATTGTCTCTTTCACTTTTGGCAACAGCAGGAGTGGATGCACATTTGCATCATCTTACAACACATTATATTTCTTCTTGCTATTGTTTTCATTTTAATATAAAATTGAATTAAACTGATTTTTTAAATTCTACTAATTCGATAGAGTAAATGTAACAAGTATTTTTTTAACCGCCAAATAAAACTTGATATTTTCTTTTAATTTTTTTTATCTCAATAAAACCAGACGGTTATCTTGTTCTATTAACTTAAAAATTAGCCGCAGATTAAACGATTACAGTGATTTTAAAATCAATGCTAATTCTCAATCTCCAATCTGCGGCTGGTTTTTTATAACTTAAAATTTAAAGCTTAAACGGGCAAAACCAAATCTTCCGTTTAGTCCAAACTGCGATACGGCTCTTGAATAAGCAAACTGATTGGCGTTTGATAAATCTGTACTTGGCGCCGGTGATAATGTTGGCGTGGTATTGGTAAATGCCGGAGTCGACGGATTGTTTCTGTCCGGATAAACATCTCCTATATTATTAAACCCAACAGTTGCTCTAAAATGTTCGTTGATCTGGTAGCCAAAAGATAAATCGGTTACTAATTTTGCGCTGTATTCCGGATGTTCGTAAACCGAAGCGAAACCGTCCAGATTCACATCTGTTGCTCCCGGATCTGTTACTTTTCCGAAATAACTGTTTCTTAAATAAATATCCAGTTTTTTAATACTGAAAGTGGTTGTTAAGTTTGCTTTTAATTTCGGGATTGCTTCTTCTAAATACACTCGGCTTGATTCCGGGAAAAATGAATAGATATAAGGATCTCCTCCTGCATTAACGATAGACTGCGGTACGTTTAAATCGCCGACTCTTTTGGTTTCATTATAACTTAAAGCAAAATCATTTCTGATCACAAAATCCTGAATTACATCATATTTTTGAGAAATAACTACATCTATTCCTTTTGTTTCAGAATCGATTCCGTTTGTCCAGAACGAAGCTCTTTCTACACCTTTTAAATCAAATGCCTGCTGAAATAAAGTCAGCGCGTCTTTTTGCGTCTGCGAAGTTGCCGCATCTATCTGCGCATCTGTCGGTCTGGCATATTGCCCGGAAAGAACGATTCTGTCGTTGATTCTTGTAAAATAAGCATCGGTTGCGATGGTTATGTTAGCATCCGGAATTTTAAATGTAAATCCTGTGCTGATACTTTTTGATTTTTCGGGTTTTAAGTTTTCTACTCCAATACTTTTTGCTGCCTGCGAATCATTTGTAAAATAGCCTACCTGATAAGGTGATCCGTTGATAAACTGGGTTGAACTTGATTCAAAATATTTTTGCTGTAATGAAGGCGCTCTAAATCCTGTCTGTCCTGAAATTCTCCAGTTAATATTATCGGTTAATTTTAAAAGAGAAGCTAGTTTGAAGGTTACGGTACTTCCAAAGTCTGAATAGTTTTCATAACGTGCTGCTCCGTTTACCAGCCATTTTTCGGTTGCATTTAATTCCAGATCCAGATATGCCGCACCGCTTTTTCTGTCTTTTTCTTTAGCATCAGATGGCTGAAAACCTGAAAAACCCTGTGCTCCTGCGCCGCGTTTGTTCCCGAAAAAGTCGGTTACAATTAATGGCGAATTTCCTGGCAGAATTCCGGTAACCAAAGCGCCGTTTACATCATACAATCCGTATGAGGCTTCTTCTCCTTGTTTGATTTGGTAGTTTTCATATCTGAATTCACCTCCAAAAGCAACATTCAATCCTGAAAGAACATCCAGCTTTTTACTAAAATCCAGATTGGTTGTGCTTTGCAGAAACGAAACTTTTCCGGCATCAAAACTAGAAGGTGAATTTACTCCAAGTGTTGCATTGATCGTATTATTTACATCGTATTGAAAAGAGTTTGTTCCGAGGTTGGTGCTCAAATCTGTATCAAATCCAAATAATTCTGTAGTTACACCTAATGCAGCAGAAGCATCTAATATGGTAGATTCTATTTCCGGTAAAAATCCGTTTTGATATACTTGTGTAAAAGTTCCTGAACCGTTTGGAAGTCTGTTAAAAGCATACGACTGGCCGTTTCTGTATGATAATCCTCCAAATGAATATAAAGAAGTATTTTCGGTTAAAGGATATTTGGCATTATAATACGCCTGACCCGATGCCAGTTCTGACTGCCCTACACTCATATTATAGTCACTTCTTTCCTGACCTCTGTAAGCCAGCTCATTATTAGTAACATCAAAATTCAAAGCAGTCTGCATTTGAGCAATTGTAGTCGCCGATGCAATTGCGTTTTGCTGTGCCGGGGTAAAGTAACTTACCTGTGGTGCATATTGTTGCAACGAACTAATAATTTGTCCCGAATTTCCAGTCGAATTAATATTACTGAATAAGGAATTAATTTGTACGCCGTTTTGTGCTGCTCTGTTTTCGACCGCATTATAGGCATTAAAAATACCATTGCTTCTAATCCCCGCACGGCTTGTTGCTTGTCTGGTTACAGCTGTACCGGTAATATTTAAGAAACTTCCCGGTTTTCCTAAAGAAGTTCCGTAGTTTAAATCTACCTGAACGGTTTGTCCGTCGGCACCGCCTTTAAAATTGTTTGATCCTGATGATAAATTGGTTCCGTACTGAATACCTCCGCTAAGGTATTTGGCATCTTTTTTCAGTACAATATTAATAACTCCGGCAATGGCATCAGAACCGTATTGTGCAGCGGCACCGTCACGCAAAACTTCGATTCTTTCGATTGCAAAAGACGGAATGGCATTTAAGTCTGTTCCTACAGATCCTCTTCCCGGTGATCCGTTTATATTAACCAAAGCACTGGTGTGCCTTCTTTTTCCGTTCACCAAAATTAAAACCTGATCCGGTCCTAATCCTCTTAATTGCGCCGGATCGACGTGGTCTGTTGCATCTGCTGTAGATGTTGCGTTACTGGTAAACGATGGTGCAACATAATTCAAAATCTGGGTAACACTGGTCTGCGGTGCTCCTTTTGTAATATCGGCCACGTTAAAAACATCTACCGGAACCGGTACATCTGTTTTTACTCTGTTCTTACTTCTTGACCCAATAATAGTAACTTCTGATAATTCATTATTTTTTAAAGTATCCTGCTCTGTTTTATTATCCTGGGCATAAATACCTGAAAAAGTCAAAAGACCCAATACGATTAGTACATTTTTCTTCATTTCTTTTTTAAGGATTAATTAGTGTTTTTTGTTTAAAAAAAATCTTACAGCTTTTGTCTTTGAACAAAAAAAAACCTCTGCGGTCTGCAGAGGTTCTATATATCTTTTTGAAAAAAAACTACAATAGAGTCTCTGCGGAGAGTTCCGGCATCTTACAAGACATCATATTGCAAATTGTAAATTTCATTTTGTTTTTGTTTGTTTTAACGATGCAAATTTGCGAACTATTTTTTTATCAGCCAAACAAAAACCTAAATATTTTCTATTACCCTATCAAATTAGTATATTACTGTTAAATTTATGCTGTAAAAAAGAAAAAAAGTTGAACTTTAATTTGCAAATCAAAATCGTTTTATACCTTTGCACGCGAATACAGAGGAAAAATTTGAACTGATTGCAACCTCTTCATAATGAAATGTTTCGTTATGGATGCTGAAAGATTCATTTCAGCAGTAAAAAATGCTAAAGCAGGAACTCTCCTTTAGCTCTTTTTAGCAATTATTTTCCTCGCTTAATTTTAAATTTAATCATTATTATGGCTTATTTATTTACGTCAGAATCTGTTAGTGAAGGGCATCCAGACAAAGTTGCAGATCAAATTTCGGATGCATTAATTGATAACTTTCTGGCATTTGACGCTGACTCAAAAGTAGCGTGTGAAACATTGGTTACAACAGGTCAGGTTATTTTAGCAGGTGAGGTAAAATCGAATACTTATCTTGATGTGCAGCAAATTGCCCGCGAAGTAATCCGTAAAATTGGATATACTAAAAGTGAATATATGTTTGAAGCCAATTCTTGTGGTATTCTTTCAGCAATTCACGAGCAGTCTGCTGATATTAATCAGGGAGTTGACAGAGCTAAGCCGGAAGAACAAGGTGCAGGAGATCAGGGAATGATGTTTGGTTACGCTACAAACGAAACCGCAAACTACATGCCGCTTGCACTTGATTTATCTCATAAATTATTACAGGAGTTAGCTATTTTAAGACGCGAAAACAAGGAAATCACGTATTTACGTCCGGATGCAAAATCTCAGGTAACTTTAGAATACAGCGACGATAACAAACCAACCCGTATTGACGCAATTGTTATCTCGACACAACATGATGATTTTGATGAAGAAGCTTCTATGCTTGCTAAAATCAAAAAAGATATTGTTGAAATCCTGATTCCTAGAATTATCGCTAAAAACCCAGAACACGCTCATTTATTTAACGATAAAATCAACTACCATATTAACCCAACAGGAAAATTCGTTATTGGAGGACCTCACGGAGATACCGGTTTAACAGGAAGAAAAATCATCGTTGATACTTACGGTGGAAAAGGTGCTCACGGTGGTGGTGCATTCTCTGGAAAAGATCCAAGTAAAGTTGACAGAAGTGCCGCTTATGCAACTCGTCATATCGCTAAAAACTTAGTTGCAGCCGGTGTTGCTGACGAAATCTTAGTTCAGGTTTCTTACGCAATTGGAGTTGCTGAGCCAATGGGAATTTTCATTGAAACTTACGGAACTTCTAAAGTAAACTTAACTAACGGTGAAATCGCTAAAAAAGTAGAAGCTATCTTTGATATGCGTCCTTACTTTATCGAGCAGCGTTTGAAATTAAGAAATCCTATTTATAGCGAAACTGCTGCTTACGGACACATGGGACGTAAACCAGAAACGGTTACTAAAACTTTCTCTGCTCCGGGCGGAAACGAAAAAACAGTTACTGTTGAGTTGTTTACATGGGAAAAACTTGATTTTATTGATCAGGTAAAAGCTGCATTTGGATTATAATTTTGATTCACAGATTATTATTTTTTAGATTTTACAGCTAAACTCTTTTAATCTTACTATATAATCCCGAATTCTATTTCTTTAGAATTCGGGATTTTTTTTGTTTATATACCGATATTCTCTTTTATTTGTAAAAAATAACCTATAAAAATGAGCAGACTTCCTTCTTTACAAAAAGTACTACGTATAACCCAAAAAACAGTTGTGCGATTTCCATTAGAAACACTTACAGCAATCTGCGGGACTATCTTTGCTATTTTAATGATCAATGGAGACAATTCACAAACAGAACATTTTTATTCAAAAGTAATAATGAGCTGTTCATTATGTCTGGTTTGGTTTGTATCTGCAACGCTTTTCTTTACTGCAAAACAAAGCAGTAACATCGTTCGGTATCTTGTCAGTCTGGCTGTTGCAGGTTTATGTACAACCTTTGTATTTAGTTTTCAGGAAAGAATTTCTCAAATTGAGGTACAAGAGTTTTTTGTACTCAATCTATCACTGCATTTGCTGGTTTCGTTTGCCGGTTTTTTACCAAGAAATTATAATCAGGAAGAGTTTTGGGAATTTAACAAACATCTTTTCTTACGAATACTAACAGCAGGATTATACAGCATTGTTCTTTATGGCGGATTAACGCTGGCTGTATTAGCTGTAGATCAACTATTTAAAACAAATATTGATCATAAAATCTACGGCTATCTTTTTGTAGCAATTGTCGGACTCTTTAATACAATTTTCTTTTTAAGCGGCGTTCCCGAAACTAATAGTAAAGAGTTCCCGCTTCAATTGAACTATCCTAAAGGATTGAAAAATTTCACGCAGTTTGTATTACTACCTCTTATCAGTATTTATCTGGTGATATTAATTTGTTATGAAACCAAAATTATCTTTACACTTTCTCTGCCTGTAGGATGGGTTTCTTATCTGGTTTTGGCTTTTGCCATTACCGGAATTCTTTCTTTTTTGTTGGTTCATCCTATTGCAAATGAAAGCGGAAATCTTTGGATGAGAACTTTTAACCGCTGGTTTTATTTCTTATTAATTCCGCTGTTATGTTTATTATTCTGGGCTATTTTATACCGAATTAATCTTTACGGATTTACGCATCTTCGTTATTATGTTTTATTATTATCAGTGTGGCTGGCAGTTGTTGTTTTTTATTTTCTGCTGCAGAAAAATCCTAAAATAAAATTCATTCCTATTAGTATGTGCATTGCCGGATTGTTTTCAATTGTTGGACCTCAAAGTGCCGATTCTGTTTCAAAATACAGCCAGTTATCGCGATTTGAAAATTACATTAAGAGTATTGAAACTAAAAAACTGACTTTTGAAGAAGAGCAAGAGTTAAGCAGTATCGTGTATTTATTAAACCAAAATTATGGATTTGAAATTATGCTCCCTTATGCCGATAAAAAATTAGATTCATTGTATAAAAAAGATAAAGATCCGGGGTCGACAAAAATTATGCAAGTTTTAGGACTTCAATACCGCTCAAAATACGACCGGAAAAGCGATCTAAACGACTCATTTTCTTATTACTATTATGAGAACAGCAGCAATACGATCGTTAACATTCATGGTTACGATTTTATAATTGTTTTATACAAGAACTACGGATTTGAAAGTAAGAATGTACTAACCATAGATAATAAAAAGTATTTCATTAAATCAGAAGTACAGGATTACGGTCAGGATTTAATAATTAACAAGGATACTATTCCTTTGAAAATAAATGATTTTATAAAAACAAATTCAAATTTTAATTATAATACTGCCAACTCAGATGTTAAAATCGAGCAAAAAATAGTAACTTCAAAATATACCGTTTTATTGGACTATATAAATGCAAATGGTATAATTAAAAACAATCAAAGGATTCCAGAAAATTACCAGATAAAAGTTATGGTTGGAATCAAGAAATAGAAAAAATAAACCCGATAAGATTTAAAACTTATCGGGTTTATTTTTTATAATCATAATTCTTAATACGTTCCGTTTTTCATTTTTGATAAAACGTCTTTTATTTCACTTGCCGTTTCTTCTTCTACCGCATCACTTAAATATTTTACTGCCAGTGTCTGTGTTGCAATCGCTTTATCTTTCTGACCATCTTTGTAATACAACTGTGCCAGAGTATCTAGATAATAGGGGTTGTTTTTACTTAATATCAAACTGCATTCTGACCAGTTTATGGCTTTTTTAATATAAACAGGATCTTTTAAATTTACGGCTGCAGACCACGCCGCTTCATTAAATAAATTAGAATGATATTCTTTAAACTCTTTCCAGTCGTGATAATAAAGTGAATTGGCATCAAAAGCCACATCAAACATTTGATCTAAGTTTTGAATAAGTTGTTCTTTAATTCCAAAATTATTACTGAAGTAGGCGGCAAACTCTTCTATATATTTCTTTTTATCACTTCCTGTCTCTGCATTATCAGCCAAATATTGGAAGTAATTTCTATAAAATTCAAAATTCCCGTTATTGATCAACAATGTTTTTTCGTATGTTTCTTTTACTTTTTTCTGATTTGATACTTCTTGTTTCTCTTTATCATTATATAACCGTGTGGAGTTTTGCAAAGCATTCGAAATTTCTGAGATCACATTCTGAATCTGAGTCTGAGCTTTAAGCCCGGAATTATTATATTCTTCTCTTTTCGCATTTATAGCATCGCAATGTTTTATCAGATAATCGATAGATTCAAAATCAGTATCACTTAGAACTTTATCTTCCAGGAATATTTGTTTTGTATAGCCAACTCCTCTTATTTCCTGAATGATCGAAACTGCCAGATGCATATTCGGTTCTGTATCTTTTTTGTGGTTTTCGATTATTTTCTTCCAAACCTGCTGCGCTTTTTTTGAATGTAAGTCGAACTTAATAAATTTGAAGTCTTCGTTATTTGCATATTCTTCGCTGTATTCATAATCATAATCGCCTATTGAACCTAATGCCGAGATATCATAATAGGCCTTTACCAATTCTGAATCAGTCGAATTGCTGTTGTTTACTATACGTGCAAAATTGTTTTTTAAATATGTTGTTTTCAATTTACCATTAAAAGAATCATAAAATGTAAACTTATCTATTTTTTCCTGAGTCAATTTTGATTCTGCCGATGCCAAAATGGTTCCGTTTCTGTCTAATAGTAAAATAGCCGGGGATTTTATCTTATTCTTTTTCAGCCAGACAACATCTTCTTCTGTCGCAAAATAATAATTATAAAGATCATACCGAGCATCGTAGGAATCCGTAAAATAATAGCTTAATGTTTGTTCCAGTCTTTCTATAAAATGGTTAAAATCTTCCTGAGCATCTTTATTATCGTCGTAATAGACAGCTAAAAACTTATTTTCTTCATTTTTGGTTCGTTGTAAAGCTTCCGGAAATGTTTTTTCAATTTTAAGTTTGTACTGTATCCTATTAGAAACCTCTGTGCTGTCTAACGGTGCTGAAACTGACCTCTCTCCATCATAATCACCTGCGGCTTTTCCCGGATAGGTCCATGTTGCCACTCTCTTGATTTCTAATGGAGGAATTAGGGATTCTTTTGATGCTATTTGAGGTTCCTCATTGTGAAAAACGGCGCTATTATCTTTTGTTTCTCCAATCATCAGCAAATCAGTGTTCTTATCATAAAAACCTTTTAATTGTAATTTGCTGAAAAAATCATATCTGGCATGCACCTTTACCTCTGTTATTGCCTTGGGGATTTCGTATTTAACTATTTCTCTTGGTTCAAAATCAAATCCTTCATTTACAAAATATAAATATTGCACACGATTGATTTCAAAACTTTGGTTACAAGCATCATTTCCTTCTTTATAATGTACAAGATCAGATACTTTTTGATAATGAACAGGATCTGTACCATTTTGTGTACCTATATATATACCATATAATGAATCATCTCCAAAATTGATCTTAATTTTATCTAAAGCTGTTTTTTTATTTTTAAGATACTCAACTTCAAAAACAGATTTATCTATATCACGGTTTTTTAAAATTAAGGAATCGTTCTTAATTTCATAATCACCATAAAACCAAATCATTTCGAATTTATTATCGTCCAATAAATTCAATTTCATTCTTTTTCCAGAATCTTCCAGTGAATAAAAAGATCCTTTCCTAAAAGTCTGCTGTTGCGAAAAAGACGGAATCGCAGCAAACGAAAACAGTAACAAAAGTGCTAAATAATTCTGCATAACGACCATATTAAAAAATTAAAATAATTCTTACAAAAATAATCTATTTATCCATACAAGCTATTTATTTGCAGATAATATACTACAAAATAAAAACAGCCTAATAATAAAAATTTATCAGGCTGTTTGTTTTTTTTATAAAAAATTGATATCTAATACGTTCCGTTTTTCATTTTTGATAAAACGTCTTTTATTTCACTTGCTGTTTCTTCTTCTACCGCAGCATTTAAATATTTTACTGCCAGTGTCTGCGTTGCAATCGCTTTATCTTTTTGACCATCTTTGTAATACAACTGTGCCAGAGTATCTAGATAATAGGGGTTGTTTTTAGTTACAACCAAACTATATTCTGACCATTTCACGGCATCTTTAATAAAGCCTGAATTCATAGGTTTCTCTACTACTGCCCAGGCTGCAGAATTACAAATACTTGAATGATATTCTTTAAACGAATTCCATCCATCATATGAATAACTTGAGCTTGAATCTAATCCGGAAAACAGTGCATCTAATTTTTCAATTGGACTTGGGCCTTCCAGAGCAGAATCAAAATAAAGATTAAATTCTTTTAAATAAGTTGTATTAGAACCGTCATTATCTGTAATCTGGCTTAGGTAATAAAAATAATTTCTGTAGGCATCAAAATTACCTTTTCCTGATGCAATAATCTTCTTGTATATAGAATTGACTTTGTCTTTGTTGATTTCTCCGGAAACTCCATCCTGAGAAAGATAAAGGTTTTGCTGTAATGCATCGGCAATTTCAGAAACTGCATTGCTCATTGGGTTTACAGGATATACACCTTTAGCATTATTAAATTGGGTACGCCCTTCTTCAATTTTATCTGAATGTTTTAGAAGATAATCTATGGCAAGAAAATCAGTATCGTTAAGGATTCTGTCTTGATTAAAAAGCTGTTTTGTAAATCCCTGGTTTTTGATTTCTTTTATAATTGTTTCTGCCAGATACATATTGGGTGCTGTATCTTTTTGATGCGCTTCAATTAGTTTTTTCCATGCCTGAACTGCTTCTGTTTTATCAAGTGAGCTTTTTGTTACCACAAATTCAGTAGAATTGGCATCTGTCAGCGAATATTCTGAATCGTAATCGTATGAAGTTTCCAATAAAGCGGCTTTATTAAAAGATTTAATTAAATCTGCATCTGATGCTTTTTTGTTTTTGAATATTTTTTCGATTGAAACAAAAGCATCTGCACGCTGCAGTTTACGATACAAATCACCATAATAACTAAACTGATATTGCTGTGCGGTTAAATCTGATTTTGCAATGGCAAGCAGATCTCCTTGTCCGTTTAAAATAAAAATAGCCGGATCAGCAGTAATTTTATTGTTTTTAAGCCATTTTTTATCATCGGCACCAGCCAGATAATAATTAAAAACATCATATTGTGCATTGTACGAATCGTACATATTGTATCCGGTTTGTGTTTCCTGATCTTTTACAAAAGCATCAAAAGTTTCTTTTGTTGTTTTTTTACTGTCATAATACACCACTAAAAACTTGGAATTTGATTCCTTAGTTGCGACAAGCGCCTTACTTAACGTATTTTCAATCTTAAGCTTAAAATCATACTTTGTGTAATTTGGATAAACTGCAGAGTCAGCAGCTACAATTGTACTGTCTGCTCCATATCCAAAATCATCGCTTAATAAGGTTTTTTCTTTTCCCGGATACGTCCAGTTTGTCACTGTTTTACTTTCCAGAGGAACTATTTTATCTTTTTTTACCGGCTGCGGGTCTTTTTCATTAACAAAAACCAATGGATTTAATCCGGCTTTTTCAGTGATTTTTAATTCGTTAGTATTCTTATCAAAAAATCCCTGAATATTTAAATCGCTTATTACTGCTAATTCGTACGAAACCGTGATTTCTGAAACCTCTTTTGGCAGCGCAAACTTACTGACAGTGCCAGCATATGAATAATCTTCGTAAACCAGATACAGAAAATCTGCTTTTTCAATTTCAAATTCTATATTATTTTGTGTCCAGTCCGGGTCCTGTTTACTTCTAATCTCAGAAAGTTTCTGGTATTTAACTTCTTCATTTCCTTTTTGAGTCCCTATATAAAAAGAATAGTAGGACGGATCAAGAAATTTAATTTTTATGTTTTTAGCTTTTTTATCAGTCTTAAAAGCAAGATCAAAACTGGTTCCTGATGGTGTATTTTTAGCAAATACTAACGAATCGCCTTTTATTTCATATTCTCCGGAATAAAATACCAATTCATATTTATTATCATTTAATAAATTCAGTTTGATCTTTTGACCTTTATTAGTAGAAAGATAAGTTCCTTTTTCAAGTTTTTTAGTTTGAGAATGTGATACCGTGATTCCAAAAGAAACCAGCAGTAAACTCCAAATAAAATTACGCATGATGTGAATTTTGTCGTTAATAGCATAACAAAGATATTCTATTCTTATTGAAAACGAACCAATAAACCGCAGTTGTTTGTAATCTAAATATTATAAATTGTATTTCATCGAAAATATGATGTACCGAGGCTGTACCGTATATTGTGAGACACGTGTAGAGAACTGAGAAAAGTTGTCGTCGTTTAAATATCTTGTGTTTAATATATTGGTTGCTGCCACTTTATATTCCCATTTGCTGTCTTTCTTTTGGTAAATTAAACTGGCACTTAAGAAATCATATTCGTTATCGACCGATTTATCTCCGTTGTAATAATGATAAAATTCATACTCCGAAACAAAAGAGAAACTATCTAAAAAATAGTAATCTAATTTTGCAAAGGGTTTATCTGTGTAGAAAGTAGAACCGCTGTATTTATTAACCATCAGATTATATCCAAACTCAATATTAGGCAGTTTTTTATAATTAGTTGAAGCCCTTACAGTATAACTCTGAACAAAACTTTCTGTTGTTGTAAAATCACCATTTTGTTTATTATTAAACTTGGACCAGTTTAAACTTGCATTAACTGAGGCTTTATAATTTTTTAAAAATGAACGTCCGTAAGCCCCCATTCCAGAGAAAGTTTCATCGGCTAAATTGGAGTTAAAAGGCACTGAAGATTGGTTAATTCCGTCAAACTTCGCTTCAGTTTTAATTGCATCAACTTTTCTTGTATAAGAAGCATTAGCAAAAATATTTTCGAAATTGAACATATTGTATTTAAAATAACGAAGTGAATGTACTTGTGAAGTCGCGTTTTCTAAAGTACGATTTCCACGAAACAAACTGCTGTAATTAGACAAAACATAACCTTCTGCTAATTGATTAATATCTGTAAAATCATTCGTTAGAGAAAAATTATAAGTAAGTGTTTCCGATTTTTTAATTTGATATAAAGCAAAGAAATCTGGCAGGACTTTCACAAAGTTCTGAGAATAATCAGCCCCCAGTTGTCCGTTTGTCATTTGATACGAATGCAGGCTTACACCAGGCGTCAGGGTGAATTTTCCAGTCAGAATTTTATAATGGAATCCTAGAAAAGCATCATTAAATCTGTAATCTACATCATTATTGTTTTCACTGTTATTCAAATCATTTCTTTCTCCGTTATCCAATATTTGAAAAATATGCGAGTTGAAATTTTGATAGGAATACGTATTCCCTAACGTAATATTAATATTGCTTTTTGGCGTTACCATATAATAGTAATCCAATTTAGCGTCTAATTTATTGGTTTTTACAAATCGATCTTGATTGTAATCATTTCGATTTTGTTTAATAAATCCTGACAAAGGGAAAGGAAGTGTTTGCAGATTGGCATTATAAAACGGGTTTTCGTCTTGATACAAATGCTGCATTTCAAAGGCAAAAATATTCTTGGCGCTTTGCGTATAATACAAACTTAAATTCTGGTTAAATGACGTTGGATCTTGTTTTTTGGTTGTAAAAATACTTTCCTGACTTGATACATTTTGTACAATTTGCTCTCTAAACAAATCCGAATATTCTTCTTGCTTTGTCAATTTGGTTAAAATATCATAATCAAACTGAAATTTATCGCTTGGTTTGTAAGTTGAACTTAATTTAAAGAGTCCTAAATTATTTTTCTGATTTGTATTTTCGTCACGTTTTTCCTGATCTCCAGAATTTAAAATCGTTGACTGTGATTTGGTTTCTAATTCTGTTTTTGAAGTCGAAAGAATTCCAAAACCGCTTAGATTCCAAGCTTTATTGACTGAATAAGCAAAATTGGCAGCGCCGAATTTCGTTTCTATTTCTTTAGCACGATTGTTTCTAAGTAATGAAATTCCCAGATCATTTGAAGAAACATTAAAGCTGCTGCCGCCTTTTTTCATCATATTTTTAAATCCGCCTGTGAATTTAAAATAATCCTGTGCCGTAAGAGGCAGTTCACCAATATTATTAAAATTGGTAATGAGATTAACGCTGTATTTTGGGCTGTAGTAAAATAATTTTGGGTTAACGATATAACGGCTGTCCAGTTCTGCAACGCCTGTTCCGGCAGTAACATCTCCAAACCAGAAGTTCTTTTTGCCTTCTTTCAGCTTAATATTCATCGCCACATTTTCCTGATCGTTTTCTAAACCTTTTAAAGCGCTGACTTCATTAAAATTTCGTAAAACCTGCACTTTATCAATCGCATCGGCAGGAATATTTTTAACCCCCAATTTGGTATCACCATCAAAAAAGTCTTTGCCTTCAACCATTAATTTACTGACTTTCTTTCCTTCAACTTCGATTTCTCCATCTGCATTTACCTCAACGCCCGGCAGTTTTTTCAGAACATCTTCGAGCTTTTTCTCTGTTCCTGATTTAAACGAATCTGCATTATACACAATGGTATCGCCTTTTATCGAAACCGGCATTTCACGCACGATCTCGACACCTTCCAATTCTATTCCCACACCGTCCATTACAATATTCTGCACAATATTTTCTGATTTGGCGGTAACGGCAATTTCTTTAGACTTCATTCCCAGATAACTTACCTTAATGGTGTAAGCCGTATTGGGTTTTAGTGTCAATTGAAATTTTCCTTTATCATTCGTAATTCCATATGAATCCATAGCTTTTGTACCATTGTTTACAGCCATGATATTGGCCATTTCCAACGGATTTTTCTGTTCGTCCTGAATAAATCCTTCAAAACGAATACTTTGAGAAAAAGAAAGAGATGCTAGTAAAAGGGCAAAGAATAGAAATAATTTGTTCATTTAAAAAAATGCTTAGAATAAATAATAAACCAGAGGGATTTTATCTTCCCATTGGAGGCGGTCCGCCAGCACGTCCGCGGTTCATTTCCCTGAATTCTTCCATTTTTTTGATTACCGTTTCATCGTAATCTTTCTGAGAAATTACTTTTCCTTTTTTAGATGGTTTTATTTCTACTTTGTCTTTGGCATTCAATACAATTTTAGAACATAAAATTGTTGTTCGTCCATCGTTTACTTCCAAAATTAATCCCGGAAGTCCCCAATAGTTTTCAGGTCCCTGATTAACCGGAATTTCAGGCGTATACCAGGCTGTAATGATGATTTCTTTTGGTATTTCGAAATTGTCTTCAAAATTGGTTTTGGTTTCTCCCGAAGTTTTCTTTGCCTCATCTTTTTTGGCTTCGTTATTTTTTGGACGGAAGTTTCTAAAATCGGTTTTACTGGCTTCTTTTACCGCTGTTGCCTTATAGCAGTTATAACCGCCGATTTGTTTGGTTTCCTGTTCCAGTTTCCAGTTTAACTTTGGCAGGGAATCCACCACGAGAAATTCTTTTCCCATAAATTCTTTGTCTACAGTATAGGATTTGCTTTTTACATCTTTGTAAAATGTACCGCCGCCTCCCATCATGGAGTTCATCATCATTCGCATTCCGCCTCCGCCCTGTCCGGGAGTTTCCAGTTTTTCTTCTTCTTTATAAATAGAAGCCGATTTGTCGAAATTTAAGATAAAGGTTTTTTCAAGCATTTTTTTCATGCGCTCCTCCATATTCTTTTGCATTTCCGGCGTTATATCTCGGTTTCCCGCCCGCATTCCTTCAAATTTAGGTGCTTGTGTTTTCGATTCGTACACCGCCATTCCCTGAAAATCTTTTTGTGCCTGCACCTGACTAAAAACAAGTACGAAAAGCAAATATGATAGTTTTTTCATCTTTTTTATTTTTAAAAACATTGTAAGTCTTTTAAACTTACACTCAAATTTATTACTAATTTTAAAATACTGAAAGTTAAATATATCAATCCTAAAATCGAATCGACAAAATCGTATGTTTGTAAGACTATTATAATTTGATGGTTTAAATCCCGGAATAGTTTAAAACCGTAATTTTCTTTGAAGTAGATTTTGTACTTTGGCTCTTTAAAATTGTAATCAATATGAGCAAAACAATGCGGCGTATTTTATTATGTGTCTTTATTGTGTGTTGGTCCTCTTCTTTTTGGGGGCAAAACCAAAAAATTTCAGGGCCTGTTATTTCAAAATTTGCACATAATGCAGACCAGTTTATTGGTTATGATTCTTTTGGTTATTTATATCAAATCAAAAACAATATTTTCAGTAAAACAAAAGGAAATGAGTTTTTCGAGTATAAGAACATTTCTTTAGGAAATATCACAAGAGCAGATATTCAGAACCCGCTTAAGATTGTTCTTTTTTACGAAGATTTTAACAGCGCGGTTTTACTGGACAATCAGCTGAACAAGATGACTGAAATTAATTTTTCTCAAAATCCGGTTCCAATAGCTGCCGGAGCAGTTGGAATGTCAACACAGAATCAGCTTTGGGTTTACAACACTTTGAATCAGCAGATCGGGCTTTTTGATTATTTAAAAAATGAATATAAGACAGTTTCTATTCCGTTAACAGAAAGCATAAAGTATTACCAAACCGACTTTAATAGTTTTTACTGGATTGACAAAAAAAACAACTTGTTTTTGTGCAATATTTTTGGCAAAATTTCAAGTTTAGGAAATGTTCCCGAGTTCGAAAAAATTGAAATAATTGACCCTCAAAAATATATTTTCAAAAAAGATAACTCACTATATTTCAGAAGTATTAACAAGACGAATACCTCTACTGATTTAGAAATTGAAATTTTAGAAAAATCGTTTGACAAATTCTGTTACAAAGACCAAATTTTATCTATTTTTACAACCAAAGAAATTGTAAATTATAAAATCGTAATACCGTAATGCACATAGCGATAGCAGGAAATATAGGGGCAGGCAAAACAACTTTGACTAAATTGTTGGCCAAACATTTTAAATGGGAACCCCATTATGAAGATGTAGTTGATAATCCGTACTTGGACGATTTTTACCACCAGATGGAACGCTGGTCTTTTAATTTACAGATTTATTTCTTAAACAGCCGTTTTCGTCAGGTACAGCAGATTCGCGAAAGCGGTAAAAAAATCATTCAGGACAGAACGATTTATGAAGATGCTCATATTTTTGCTCCCAATTTATACGCAATGGGATTAATGACAAGCCGTGATTTTGAAAATTACACTTCGCTGTTTGAATTAATGGAACTGCTGGTTAAAGCTCCTGATTTATTGATTTATTTAAGAAGTTCTATTCCTAATTTAGTGGGACAAATTCATAAACGCGGACGTGAATACGAGAATTCTATTTCTATCGATTATTTAAGCCGTCTGAATGAAAGATACGAAGCCTGGATTCAGACTTATACAAAAGGAAAATTATTAATTATTGATGTTGATAATATTAACTTCGTTGATAATCCGGAAGATTTAGGAAATATTATTAATAAAATTGATGCTGAACTGAACGGGTTGTTTTAGAACACAAATTGCGCAGATTTTCACAAAATATAAAAAATGCCTCTAAATAATTTTAGAGGCATTTTTTTGTTGTTTATTCTATTTATCTACAAGATACCTAACAGGTTTTGAAAACCTGTTAGGATATGAAATTTAATTCTTTATTTTTCGTCAAAATGAGCCAGGCATTTTGCTGTTTCTTCTTCAGAACAGCCTTTTTCTTTACACATTTTAATACATTCTTCTTTTGTCATTCCAGACATATCGCCACATTTAGACATTCCTGCGTGCATTTCTGTTTTGGCACAGCAGGAAGCTCTTCCCGCAAGATCTGATGCTGCATGTCCTTCACCCAAAATTGGAGCAATTACCAATCCAATTAAGCAGGTTAATTTAATTAAGATGTTCATTGATGGCCCTGAAGTATCTTTAAAAGGATCTCCAACAGTATCTCCGGTTACAGCCGCTTTATGGGCATCTGAACCTTTGTATGTCATTTCGCCATTGATCATTACCCCTGCTTCAAAAGATTTTTTAGCATTATCCCAGGCTCCTCCGGCATTGTTTTGAAAAACAGCCCAAAGTACACCAGATACGGTAACTCCCGCCATGTAACCTCCTAACATTTCAGCTATAAGCTGATTGTTATCTGCATAAACTAATTTTCCAAGAAGAACAATTGCAATTGGAAAACCAATAGTTAAGATTCCCGGAAGCATCATTTCGCGTAAAGCTGCTTTTGTGGAGATTTCAACACATTTTCCATATTCCGGTTTTCCGGTTCCTTCCATAATTCCGGCAATTTCTTTAAACTGGCGACGAACTTCGTACACCATATCCATTGCCGCTTTTCCAACTGAATTCATAGCCAAAGCAGAGAAAACAACCGGAATCATGCCGCCAACAAATAACATGGCTAAAACCGGCGCTTTAAATATATTAATTCCGTCAATACCTGTAAAGGTTACATAAGCTGCAAATAAAGCTAGTGAAGTTAAAGCTGCAGAAGCAATTGCAAATCCTTTTCCTGTTGCGGCAGTTGTATTTCCAACTGAATCTAAAATATCGGTTCTGGTACGGACTTCTTTTGGTAATTCGCTCATTTCAGCAATACCTCCGGCATTATCAGAGATTGGTCCGAAAGCATCGATTGCCAGCTGCATTGCAGTTGTTGCCATCATAGCCGAAGCCGCTAATGCTACTCCGTAAAATCCTGCAAGAGCATACGAAATCCAGATTGCCACAGCAAACAAAATTACCGTTGGAAAAGTAGAAATCATTCCTGTTGCCAAACCTGCTATTACGTTTGTACCTGCCCCGGTTGATGATTTCTGAACGATTGCTAATACCGGTTTTGTTCCTAATCCTGTGTAATATTCTGTTACAGATGAAATAGCTCCGCCCACAACTAATCCGACAAGTGTGGCGTAGAAAACACGCATTGATGAAATATCTCTTGATCCTTCACCAAAGAATGTCATCTGCATGGTTTCCGGCAACATATATTGTACTAAAAAGAAACAAGCTGCAGCAGTTAAAACAATAGAAACCCAGTTTCCTATATTTAATGCTTTTTGTACTTGTGCTTCTTTAGCATTGTCATCTGAAATTTTTACTAATAAAGTTCCGATAATTGAGAATAAAATTCCGAAACCGGCAATGGCCATTGGCAGTAAAATAGGTCCGATTCCGCCGAAAGCATCATTGATACTGCCGCCCATATCTTTTATAACATAGTTCCCAAGAACCATTGCTGCTAAAACGGTTGCTACATACGAACCAAACAAATCGGCTCCCATACCGGCAACGTCACCCACATTATCTCCTACGTTATCTGCAATTGTTGCCGGATTACGCGGATCATCTTCTGGAATTCCGGCTTCTACTTTACCAACTAAATCGGCACCCACATCGGCTGCTTTTGTGTAAATTCCGCCTCCAACTCTGGCAAACAAAGCAATTGATTCTGCACCAAGTGAAAATCCTGCAAGAGTTTCCAAAACAACAGTCATTGTATCTGTATCTTTCCAGACACCGCCTGAAAATAAATTAAAGAAGATGATAAAAAAGGCTGTTAATCCTAAAACAGCAAGACCTGCAACACCTAACCCCATTACAGTTCCGCCTCCAAATGAGACTTTTAACGCCTGTGGCAAACTTGTACGGGCGGCCTGAGTAGTCCTAACGTTTGTTTTGGTTGCTATTTTCATACCAATATTTCCGGCATAAGCCGAAAATAATGCTCCAAAAATGAATGCTATTACGATTAATAAATGTGTTTTTACTCCAGGGATAAAAGTAATTCCGGCAAGCGCTAAACTGCCTATAATTACGAAGATGGTTAATAGTTTATATTCGGCTTTTAAGAAGGCCAGAGCACCTTCGTAAATGTAATCTGAGATTTCTTTCATTTTTCCATCACCGGCGTCTTGTTTTAAAACCCAGCTTCGTTTAATTCCCATGAAAAGTAATCCTAAAACTGCCATGATAATGGGCAGGTAAATCATAAATGCATTCATAATATTTTTTGGTTATGGTTAATAGTAAAAATAAACTAACTATAACGAATTTAAGCAAAAAAGCAATACTCCTGACCCGGAATATTGCTTTTTTTATAAAATATGTATGACTAAATTATTTAATACTAAATAATCCTGCCGGTTTATTTTCAATGTCATCAAAACGCTTTGTACACTCAGCGATAATGTCGTAAGCTTCTTTTACATCTCCCCATCCTTCAACATCTACTTTTTTATGCTCAAGGTCTTTATAAACCTGAAAGAAATGCTCGATTTCTTTCACTAAGTGAGGGTTAATATCAGAAAGGTCGCTTAATGAATTCCAGATTGGATCTGAAACTGGTACACAAATAATTTTCTCGTCCGGTCCTTTATCATCTGCCATGTGGAAAACACCGATTGGTTTTACTTCCATAACACATCCCGGGAAAGTTGGTTCGTTTACTAAAACCAATACATCCAGAGGATCACCATCAAGAGCTAAAGTTTCAGGAATAAACCCGTAATCTGCAGGGTACATCATTGAAGAGAACAACATTCTGTCGAAACGCATTCTTTTGATTTCAAAATCGTACTCATATTTATTTCTGCTTCCTCTTGGGATTTCGATCAACACATCGAAAGTCGTTAGTTTGTCTGCGGTCATTTTCGTTTTTTAATGTTTCTAAAATTTCGATTGCAAAAGTAACTAAAGAATCCTTTTTTACAATGAAAAAAGTATATTAATCTATGCATTTATACAATTAATTAATATACTTTTCTTTTTATATAACAGATAGTTAATATGTAATTTTCCGTTTTCTCTTTGTTAAATAATGATGCCAGAGCAAATAGGCCGCATAGGACCTGTACGGACTCCACTGCGCCGCATGGGTTTCCATTTCCTGCTTGTCATGAATATCAAAGAGTTCTTTTATTGTATTGACCACTGCAATATCGCCAAGCGGAATCAAATCTGGCTCCTGAAGACAAAACATCAAATAAATATCAATTGTCCAGTTTCCTATGCCTTTTAACTTAATCAGTTCTTCCCGTACTTCTTTTGCAGTTTTAAAAGCCAGTCCTTCGATATCCAATTCTTTATTGAGAACTGCTTCGGCTAAAATTTTAATGTATTTTGTTTTCTGACGGCTTACTCCAAGATTTCTGAATTCTTCATCAGATAAAAGCATCATATTTTCAGGATTACAGGTTTTATAAGCTTTGATTTTTAAAAATGTGGCTTTCGCCGAATCAATAGAAACCTGCTGCTCCAATATTAACAAAACCAAAGTTTCAAAACCCGGCGGACGTTTTGGGATTGGCGGAAGCCCATATTTTTCGATTATTTCCAGAAATACCGGACTTTTGGATGAAAGAAAATCAATGGCTTCCTGCATGATGATTGTTTTTAAAGTAAATCAAAATTAAGGAAAATGATGGTAGTTCTCGAAGGAACCAGAGGATATCAGTTTTGTTTCACGCCGATATTGAAGATAGAGCAGATTTATTTTAATCTTTAATATAATAACAAATCTGCAAAATCTGCGTGAAGCAATTTAAGTCCAATAAAAAAACGCCAAGTCATAAGAATAAAACTTAGTGACTTGGCGTCTTTGCAGCAATAAAACCCTTTAAAAATAAAATCCAAAAGATCCCTTTATTGCAAATTTATTAGCATCCGGCATATCTAAATAATTTCCTCTCCATGAAAAATCAAGACGGAAAACTTTAAAGATATTTCCAATTCCGGCATTGTATTCCCAATATACTTTTTCCGGTGCATTATATGGTAATCCAGAAGCGTTAATGGCACGATTGGCATCAGAAATAGTTCCGTGCACCGCTCTTATCCCTACAAACTCTCTCCAGTTTAGTTTTCTCATAAATGGAATTCGGGCAAATAATCTTCCGCCAAAATCATGATTCCACTGCAGGGTTGTATATTGATCTGTAACGAATTCATAGAAATTCAAATTACTAAATGTATTTTCGATCGTAAAATAAGTCTGGTTACCCGGAATTACACTCATTAATCCTAACGGAATAGTACCAAATGTTTTTCCTGTTTCCAGAATAATATTGGTTCTGCCAAGCGGTCCGATGATGATAGGCTGTTTATAAAAAACCTGAATTTTTTCGTACGCAAAATCACTTTGCAAAACTCCTTTAAGTCCATAACTAAAATTCACAAAGAAATGACTGAAAGGGCTGTCTACTAAATCTCTTTCTACGCCATATCCAATTGTTTTACGGTTTGGCATATATTCAAACTGAATATTAGCTTCTGATTGTTTTACATCGCTTTTTACAACTCCCATAGGATTTGCTGCAGTTGGCATTGTCGTATAATAATCGAGACTAAAAGTATTCGATGCCGACTCTAATGTTCGATAAGAGAATCCTGCCGAAACAATAAAATTCTTTTTAGGCTCCATTTCGAGGGAAATATTACTTAAATTAATATTGGTCAATTTCCCGTTACTGCCAGTTGTAAATAAGGCAGAAGATGCAAAACTTCGTCCTAAAATATCATTTGTTGTGGTAAGACTCGCTCCAATCTGCTCGATGTCCCGCCTGTTTCCTCCAGAAATAATGATTCGGTTTTTCTTGTCGATCATCCATTTTCCCGAAGCGCCGTATTTGAATTTATTATCGTCAAATCCATAAGCCGTATAAACTTGTAAACGCCACGGATCGTTTGGCCCAAAATAGGTTCTTCCTCCTACTCTTAACCTTAAGCCTTCAACCTCATTATAACCAAAAGTTGAATAAATTGGCCCGTAATCAAAATTCTTAAATTCGATGTAACCGCTTCCTAAAATCGAGACGAGATTGTAGAGCTGCTTAAATCGCTTGACGGTCTGCAAAGTATCAAGCATTTTATAAATACCTGCTTCGTCCTTATTTAGTTTTTCAAAACGATTCTCTTCCCAAAATTCCGGCGGCCGTTCATAGACCGCATTGTCTATGAAATTGACCTCTTCCTTATAAAATTTCTCTGGTTTCTGGATATTGAATTTATGGTTGCGGTACAAAGTGGTTCGTTTTCCGTAAACTCCTTTTGATTTTTCTTTTTTGTTCAAAGCAAAATCAGACATCATATAATCACGCGTCAAAAGGAAAACCGAATCGTTTTCTACTTCAAATTCCTGTTCGATATAAATATCTTTTACCCAGTTAATATTGGCACTTTTTGTAACGCCCATATTAATTTTCTTGATAGCAAAAGTGGTATCGTTTACCCAGAAATCTCCTTTAAAAGTCAACTCGTTTTTACGTCTCGGATAAAAAACAATATTAAAACACCATTTTTTATCAATGTAAGCACTGTCTTTTAGCACATAATTGTAAACATCTATTCCGGTTCTTGATAATGGGCTTGTAAAACTTTTGTCAAAAAACTTAAGGTGGTTGTCGTAAATATTGTAATCTGAATAAAGATCTTTTACAAAAGATAAAATCTGCTGGTTTCCATTGAAACCTGACATTTTATTTCCGGTAAGGTTCTCTTTTACCTTTTTTAATCTGTTATCGCCGTAAACATCATAAACCGATTCGTTAATAAAAATCGGAAGATAGGTTTTCCCGGTAACATCCGAAGTATCTACATGATTAAAAACAAATTCCATTCCTTTAAAAAGCTTATTTTTCATAAAAGCACTGTCAATAGTGTTCATGTCAAATTCTACTTTTTCGTACTTCTGCATTTGATATTGATTAAACTGGTAAAGTCCGTTTTTACGTTTTCTTTCCCATATTTTCCTCAAAATATCAATCGCCGGATTGTTCTTTTTTGAAGTTTTCCCTGTAAAAATAACCACTTCGCTAAGCGCCTCGGGTTCGCTTAAAACAATTTTAAAATTATAATTTACTGCTTTTTCCAAAGGAACCTCCTTATCTGAAAATCCCGCAGAAGAAACTAATAAAGCGGTGTAAGTATTTGGAGATTCCAAATAAAACCGCCCATCCTCATTAGAAACAATTCCGGTATTGGATCCTTTAAAAACAACATTTGCAAAAGGTATCGGCTGATTTGACTTATCCAAAACAACTCCACTCACTTTAGTTTGTGCAGCGGCAAAATTCGCAAAAGCAAATACAATATATAAGAGAAGCTGAGTTAATTTGTTCATTATCATGTAAAAAAAAACTTCACCAATCCATGTTGTCTGATGAAGTTTTATGAGTATTTTGTATTTGTACTATTTATATAATACTTTTTTAACTGCTTTTACTACATCACCTGCATTTGGCAGCCAGTCTTTAAGCAATACCGGAGAGTACGGTGCAGGAGTATCTGCAGTTGTAATACGTTGAATTGGCGCATCAAGGAAATCGAAAGCCTGTTCCTGAACGATATATGTAATTTCAGAAGAAAGACTCGCAACCGGCCAGGCTTCTTCAAGAATTACTAAACGATTTGTTTTTTTAACAGATTTAAGGATTGCCTCTTTGTCCATTGGACGAACTGTTCTTAAATCGATGATTTCACAAGAGATTCCTTCTTTAGCTAATTCATCAGCAGCGATAAAAGCTTCTTTGATGATTTTTCCGAAAGAAACGATAGTAACATCTGTTCCTTCACGTTTAATATCAGCAACTCCTAATGGAATTGTGTATTCTCCGTCCGGCACTTCACCTTTATCACCGTACATTTGCTCAGACTCCATGAAAATTACTGGGTCATTATCGCGAATTGCAGATTTCAAAAGTCCTTTTGCATCGTAAGGAGTTGAAGGAACAACAACTTTAAGCCCCGGAGTATTAGCAAACCAGTTTTCTAAAGCTTGTGAGTGAGTCGCTCCTAATTGACCAGCAGAAGCTGTTGGTCCGCGGAAAACGATAGGCACATTAAATTGCCCTCCTGTCATTTGACGCATTTTAGCAGCATTATTTATGATTTGATCAATACCAACCAAACAGAAGTTGAATGTCATATATTCTACAATAGGTCGGTTTCCATTCATTGCCGAACCTACAGCAATTCCTGAAAAACCAAGTTCTGCGATTGGAGTATCAATTACCCTCTTTTCACCAAACTCAGCAAGCATTCCTTTTGAAGCTTTGTAAGCTCCGTTGTATTCTGCAACCTCTTCTCCCATTAAATATATGGATTCATCGCGACGCATTTCTTCGCTCATCGCTTCACAAATGGCCTCTCTAAATTGTATTGTTCTCATATTTTTTATTGTATGTTGAATTTTCTGAAGAGCAAAAATAAATATTTTAAATAACTTAAATGCATAAATTGAATTTAAAATCACACTAACTTCTTTACCACTGCAGGTTTTAACTTTTTAATGCTTACTGCAATAACAACGAAATCGATATAATAGACGTATTTTTTACACTTAATCGCTTTTATCGCCTGATTTTAATACAAACTTCAATACATTTGTTTAATTCTTGTTTCTTCGAATTCTTCCTTCAAAACGGAATTATTCGAAAACTAGTATAAATGAGCTAAAAATTAACAACCTCTTATCTTCTAAATATTGCAAAAAATGCTAATAATCAGGTAAACTGCTCTTATTCTCATTTTTTATTTTAACAAAATCCATCTAAACCCGTACAATTTCCGAAATCGTAATAGTTTTAAAAAATATTATGCATGCATAATATAATTATTCCAAATTAAATTCTAAATTTGTAGAAGCATATTATAAATTCAAAATATATACTTATGAAAATACTAGTTTGCATCAGCCATGTGCCTGATACTACTTCAAAAATTAACTTTACCAACGGTGACTCAGAATTTGACACTAACGGTGTACAATATGTAATTAATCCTAACGATGAATTTGGTCTTACACGTGCAATCTGGTTCCAGGAACAGCAAGGCGCAAATGTGACTGTAGTAAACGTTGGAGGTCCAGATACAGAACCAACATTGCGTAAAGCTCTGGCAATAGGTGCAAACGAAGCTATTCGTGTAAACGCAAATCCTTCTGACGGATTTTTTGTTGCAAAACAATTAGCAGAAGTAATTAAAAACGGCGGGTATGATTTAGTAATAGCCGGAAAAGAATCTTTAGATTACAATGGCGGAATGGTTCCGGGAATGATCGCAGCAATTTTAGGTTCTAACTTCTTAAACTCTTGTACAAGTTTAACGATTGACGGAAACAACGTAAAAGCTGTTCGTGAAATCGACGGTGGAAAAGAAACTGTAAGCACTACTCTTCCGTTAATCATTGGTGCGCAAAAAGGCCTTGTTGAAGAAAAAGACCTGCGTATCCCGAACATGAGAGGAATTATGACTGCAAGAACTAAAGCACTTACTATTCTTGAGCCGGTTGATGCAGCTGTAAACACAAAAGCGGTTAAATTTGAAAAACCAGCTCCAAAATCAGCAGTAAAATTAGTTTCTGCAGATAATTTAGATGAGTTAATCAATTTATTACACAACGAGGCAAAGGTGATTTAAGATTGTAGAGTTTAGATTTTAGATTGCAAACCGCAGCTAAATCTAAATCAACATTTGATTCACTTCAAAATCTAAAATCAATAATCATTTTAGATTTCAGTTTTAAAAATCTGAAATCTAGAATCTAAAATCTAAAATTATTATGTCAATATTAATATACGCAGAATCTGCAGAAGGAAAATTTAAAAAAGTGGCTTTCGAATTAGCGTCTTACGCTAAGAAAGTTGCTGAATCATTAGGAACTACTGTTACAGCTCTAACTGTAAACATCAGCGATGTAAGCGAATTAGCAAAATACGGAGTTGACAAAGTTCTAAAAGTAAGCAATGACAAATTAGCGGGTTTTAATGCAAAAGCTTATGCTGATGTCATTAAACAAGCGGCTCAAAAAGAAGAAGCAAAATTAGTTTTACTATCTTCAACTACAGACAGTATTTATCTTTCACCACTGGTTGCTGTTGCTTTAGAAGCCGGTTTCGCTTCAAATGTAGTTGGATTACCGGTAAGCACTTCACCTTTTCAGGTAAAAAGAACTGCTTTTTCAAACAAAGCTTTCAACATTACAGAAATCAGCACAGAGGTAAAAGTGCTTGGTTTAGCTAAAAACTCTTACGGACTTTTTGAAAGCGCAGGAGCAGCCGCTGCAGAAGATTTCAGCCCAGCAATTGGAGACGAAGATTTTGGTGTAAAAGTAGAATCTGTAGAGAAAGTATCAGGAAAAGTTTCTATCGCAGATGCTGATATCGTAGTTTCTGGCGGACGTGGTTTAAAAGGTCCGGAAAATTGGGGATTAATCGAAGATCTTGCCTCTGTTTTAGGCGCTGCAACTGCATGTTCTAAGCCTGTTTCAGATTTGGGATGGAGACCTCACAGCGAGCACGTTGGACAAACAGGAAAACCGGTTGCAACCAACTTATATATTGCTGTAGGTATTTCAGGAGCGATTCAGCACATTGCAGGTATCAACTCTTCTAAAGTAAAAGTAGTAATCAATAACGACCCTGAAGCTCCTTTCTTTAAAGTGGCAGATTACGGAGTTGTTGGCGATGCATTCGAAATTGTACCTCAATTAACAGAGAAATTAAAAGCTTTTAAAGCACAACATTCTTAATTCTAAGAATTCTCTTCAAAAATATAGCTGCCTAAAAACAAGATAATCGTATCTTTGTTTTAAGGCAGCTTTTTTGTTCCATATTTTTTGATTAAAATTGCACCTTTATTTTCCAATCAAAAAAAGTATTAAAATGCGGTGCTAAGTGCCCGTTTTACAAACATATATGAGTCTAGTAAAATTATCCATAAAAGGAATTTCATACAGTCAAACTCAAAATGGCGCTTATGCCTTAATTTTGAATGAAGTCGACGGCGAAAGAAAATTACCTATTGTTATTGGTGCTTTTGAAGCCCAGTCAATCGCTATTGCTTTAGAAAAAGAAATAAAACCGCCTCGTCCGTTAACACACGATTTATTTAAAAACTTTGCTGAAAGATTTGATATTGTCGTAAAACAAGTAATCATACACAAATTGGTTGACGGTGTTTTTTATTCGAGTTTAATCTGTGAAAGAGATAAAATTGAAGAAATAATTGATGCCAGAACATCTGATGCCATTGCACTTGCATTACGTTTCAACGCACCAATTTTTACCTACAAAAACATTCTGGACAAAGCCGGAATTTATTTAAAATCAAATACTGCAGAAACAGATCAGGGCGCACAGGAAATTGACGATGTATTGTCGAATCCTGAAACTTTCGGACGAGAAGAAGAAAGCAACCAGTCAGGAGATGTTTACGCAAAACATTCTTTACAGGAATTAAACGAACTTCTTGATCAGGCTGTTTCTCAGGAAGATTACGAAAAAGCAGCAAAAATAAGAGACGAAATCTCGAGAAGATAATTAAGGCTGTAAGCCGCAAGCTTTAGGCTTATAGTCTTAAAGCACAAACATAAAAACACAAACTTTAAGCATTTAGGAAAAGCCTAGAACTTAAAGCTTAAAGCCTAGAGCAACAATGAAACAATACTTAGATTTAGTAAAACACGTTTTAGAAAACGGAAATCAAAAAGGTGATAGAACCGGAACCGGAACAAAAAGTGTTTTTGGCTACCAGATGCGTTTTGATTTAAGTGAAGGTTTCCCAATGGTTACAACTAAAAAACTTCATTTAAAATCAATCATTTACGAATTACTTTGGTTTTTAAAAGGAGACACCAATATCAAATATCTCAAAGAAAACGGTGTAAAAATCTGGGATGAATGGGCTGATTCTCATGGTGATTTAGGTCCTGTTTACGGTCATCAGTGGCGTAACTGGAACAGCGAAGAAATCGACCAGATATCTGAATTAATTACTGAGTTAAAAACAAACCCTAACAGCCGCAGAATGCTGGTTTCTGCCTGGAATCCTTCGGTTTTGCCGGATACTAAAAAGTCGTTTGAAGAAAATGTAGCCAATAACAAAGCCGCGCTTCCTCCATGCCACGCTTTTTTCCAGTTTTATGTTGCTGCTCCGGACATGGAAAAAGGAGAAACAAAAGGAAAATTATCCTGCCAGTTATACCAGCGCAGCGCTGACATATTTTTAGGAGTTCCATTTAACATTGCATCTTATGCTTTATTCACCATGATGATTGCTCAGGTCTGCGATTTAGAACCCGGCGAGTTCATTCATACTTTTGGCGATGCGCACATCTACAATAATCATTTTGAACAGCTGGAATTGCAGTTAACACGTGAGCCAAAACCATTACCAAAAATGATTTTAAATCCGGAGATCAAAAACATTTTTGATTTTGATTATGACGATTTTACACTTGTCGATTACGATCCGCATCCTGCCATAAAAGGCAGTGTTGCCGTATAAATAATAAAAAATCCGCTTAAAGAAAATTAAAGCGGATTTTTTTATACAACTACTACACCATTTTCACTTCCGGCAAAATCATTCCATTTATAGAAATCGGCTTCCGGATCGTTTACATAAGCCCCGTCAATTACGTACTTAAACTCGTAAATCGCATCTTTAACAAGATCATAGGTTGCTTTAAATGTTCCGTTTTTCAGCTTGCTTAAAACACCTTCTTCAGCATTCCAGTTGTTAAAATCGCCCACAACCGCTGCCGAATCAGCATCTTTGGCATCAATAGAAAAAGTTACTTTGCAAACCGGTTTTGTTTTGACAAATTGTTTCTTAAGAGACATAACTATTTAGTTTTTAGATTTATACGTCATTAAAATTACAGAAATTCAGCTAAACAATACCTACATCCACCTCCGATTTATGATTATAATAAAAAGACTACATAATTTTAATTATATTTATAATTTAAACCAGTTAATTTTTCGGATTTCAAATTAACCGGATTTTTTGAGACAATTTTTATTCACCCAAAATACGGTGTTTACAAAATAAATTTTAACTTTATAATCTCATTTATATCTTATGGAAAAAGAAGTTCACGAACAATATGAGTATGCCAGAAGACGCATCAGACAAAAAAAAGTCCTGTATTTCCATTTCGTACTCTTTCTGCTTGGCAGCTTATTTATATTTGTCGCTAATAAATTTTTCGGTTTTGGAGCTTCTTCAGAACAAAATTGGTGTCTTTGGATTATAACTTTATGGTTCTTTCTTTTTATACTGCACTTTATAAAGGTTTACATTACAGACCGTTTCATGAATAAAAAATGGGAAAGAGAGCAAATTGACAGACTTGTTGCTTTACAGCAAAAAAGGATCGCTCAATTAGAGTCAAAAATAAATGATGATACTGAGAATAAAATTTAGTTACAGGATATTATGATTATAATGATTGCGGCTGTTGCCGAAAACAATGCCCTGGGAAAAAACAATGATTTGATATGGCATCTCCCAAATGATTTTAAAAGATTCAAATCTCTTACTACCAATCATCACATTATTATGGGAAGAAAAACTTTTGAAAGCTTCCCGAAACCTTTGCCAAACAGAATACATATTGTTATAACACGACAAATAGATTATAAACCCGAAGGCTGCATTGTTGTCGACAGTATTGAAAAAGCCATTGCATTATGTCCCGAGAATGAAGATTCATACATAATTGGCGGAGGCGAAATTTACAATTTAGGAATGCCTCATACTGATATAATAGAAATAACCAAAGTACATCATTCTTTTGATGCTGATACTTTTTTTCCAAAAATCAGCAAAAGCGAATGGCAGCTGGTTGAAGCTGAAGAAAATTATAAAGATGAAAAACATCTTTATGATTACACCTACGAAACTTACATTAGGAAATAAAATAAAAAAACACCCTCTTTTGGAGGATGTTTTTTAAAACGATTGATTTTTGTAATCTTGACTCTTTCAGGAAGTCGTTTTTGTAAAAAAATCACAAATGCTAAAAACATTTGAAATAACTGAATAACATTACTGCTAAATGAGACAAGAGTCCCATAAGCCTTTAATAACAAATACCACTAAGATATTAAAGGCAAGAAAATTAAAATTTCCAAAAACAAATTTAATCCTAAGAACGTATTTCGCACTTTAAAAAATAGTATTCCCCCAAGAACAACAATTTTAAAAACCACTACCTGAACAGATAAATCACCAGTGCAAAAGAAGCAACCATCTGCTTAAGCCAATATTTCAATCATTAAATATTTAATCATTTTTACCTTTACAAAGGTGTGCATTAAATCAGCTCAGCACAATACCCACTTTTGGTGATTTTTGTAAAATACCTGTTTTTAGTGATGCCGAAGAAAGAACCAAAACTCCTTTATTTTCTGCCGGCGCAAAACATTTAATTGACATTTTAAAAAACTCAATACAGTTAAACTAGAATGTTTATATTTGCGTAAATTATAATAATGTCTGAAAAAATCACTCCATATAAAGACTCTTCTTTAGGTAAGAAAGAGCAGGTTGCCCAAATGTTTGACAACATTTCTGGGAATTACGATAATTTAAATCGTGTAATTTCATTTGGTATCGATACTAAATGGAGAAAAAAAGTACTCAAAATAGTTTCTGATTCTAAACCAAAAACGATTCTTGATATTGCTACAGGAACCGGTGATCTTGCTATTTTAATGGCTAAAACCAATGCTGAAAAAATTATAGGTTTGGATATTTCTGCCGGAATGCTTGAAATTGGGAAAAAGAAGATCGAAGAAAAAAAACTAAGCAGCAGAATAGATTTAGTTTTGGGAGATTCTGAAAACATTCCGTTTGAAGACAATTATTTTGATGCTATTACTGTAGGTTTCGGGGTGCGTAATTTTGAAAACCTGGAAAAAGGGTTTTCTGAAATTTTACGTGTTTTAAAACCAAATGGTGTTTTTGTAATTCTGGAAACCTCTGTTCCGGATAAAACACCGTACAGACAAGGATATAAATTTTACACCAAAAATATACTTCCGGTTATCGGAAAATTGTTCTCCAAAGACAATTCTGCTTATGGTTATTTATCAGAATCTGCCGCTGCTTTCCCTTATGGCGAAGCCCTGAACAATATTTTAAGAAAAACTGGGTTTATAGATGTTACAGCAATGCCTCAGACTTTTGGTGTAGCAACCATTTATTCAGCATCTAAAAAGTAATATGAAAAAAATTGTAATCGTAATTTTATTAGTCTTAACGACAAAAGGACACTCTCAATTTGCCAAAAGCATGTTTGCTAAAGATCCTATTATTAATCTCGAAAACTGGCAGAAACAACGTGTCTATTTTGGGTACTATTTAGGCTTTAACAGCTTTGACTTTAAATTTGATTACAAAAATGTAACGCAGCAGGATATTCAGGTAAAAAAAACTACCGGATTCAACGTTGGAGTTGTAGCCGACTTGAGATTACAGGAATACATCAACCTGCGTTTTGAACCGGGATTGTACTACACCAAGCGTGATTTGTATTTTCCGGGAGTAGGAACAATGGAAAAAGATTATTTAAGAGAAGTAAACAGCACTTACATACATTTTCCGCTGCTTTTAAAATTTTCAGCACTTCGTACCGGAAACATCCGCCCTTACCTGGTTGGAGGAATGTCTACTACCCTAAATTTATCAAGTAACTCTAAATCGACAGATGATAACTTCGAAGGCAAATTCAGGGTAAAACAATGGACAGCCGCTTATGAAGTTGGTTTTGGGATTGATTTCTTTACAGAATATTTTATTTTCTCTCCTTCTGTAAGAGGAATGTTTGGTATTACAGATGAATTAATCCGCGACAAACCTATTAATGGGCCAAGTCCCTGGACAGATAATATCGATTCGATGAAATCAAGAGCAATTTTGATAAATTTTACTTTTCATTAAAACAAAATCTTAACTATTTCGTTTAAATTCACTAAGAATAATTGCTGTTGCTGTAGCTACATTTAAACTTTCGGTTTTTTGAAGCTCTCCAAATCTTGGAATCGTAAGACGATTGGTAACTATTTTTTCAATTTCTGCCGAAATTCCGTTGGCTTCATTACCCATAATAATGATTCCGTCCTTTGGCAGGGCAGTTTGATAAATGTTATCGCCATCCATAAAGGTTCCAAAAACAGGTAATTTTGTCTGACTGATAAATGTTTTCAGATCAACATAATTAACGTTAACTCTGGCAATAGATCCCATAGTAGCCTGCACTACTTTTGGATTGTAAATATCAACTGATTCTTTTGAACAGACAAGCTGTTTAATCCCGAACCAGTCGCAGAGACGCATAATCGTTCCTAAATTCCCTGGATCGCGAATGTCGTCGAGCGCTACGATTAAGCCGGAATTGATTATTTCTGTTTCCTTTGGCATTTTAAAAACTGCCAAACAGGTATTTGGAGTCGTTAAAGCACTTATTTTTTTCAGTTCCTGCTCATTAATAAGAGTTCGCTTTGAGCTTTGAACGTTTTCAAAATCATTTAAAGTGGTGTATAAATGCTCTAATTCAAAATTGGATTGCAACAATTCTTGAATTACTTTTACTCCTTCGGCAAAAAATAATTGATTTGCAAAACGTTGTTTTTTTTGATGCAGTCCTGATATAAGTTTTATTTGGTTTTTACTAACCATAAAATAATGTACTTTTGAATTAAATATTAAAAAACACTTGAAAAATAATTCCACAAAAATAATAGCATTTCCCTTAATAGCAATACTTATTTGTGCTTGTAATGCTGTAAAAAGAGTTCCTGATGGAAAAAACCTTCTTGTAAAAAATAATATTGTTGTAAACGGAAAAAACACCAATGATGAAAATGCATCTAACCAGATGTATCAAAAACCAAATGGTACTTTACTTGGTTACAGGCTCCGTTTAAACTTATACAATCTTGCTAATTTAAATCCGGATTCGACTTATGCTGCAAAATTTAAAAACAATCCGGGACTTTATGAGCGTCAGTCAAAATTACTTTCGGCTAAGCAGGTAGACCGTCTTGGACAGTCTTTTTTATACAAAGGAATCCATGAATTTTTAAAAAATACCGGAGAACCTCCAGTAATCATCGATACATCTAAAACAAAAAAAACGCTGACCCGCTTAAAGTTCTATTACTTTAACAATGGTTATTTTAATGTATCAACAGCCTACACAATAGATAGTATTGCACACAAAAAAGCTCAGATAAACTACAACATTACAACTGGGCCGGCTTATAAACTTGACACAATTAAGAGCAAAATTTCGACTCCTGCCCTTGATTCTTTATATAAAACAAATCCGGAGCCATCTTTTTTAAAATCAGGAAATCAATACAAAACTTCTGATTTTGAAGAAGAGAAAAACCGTCTTACGACTTATTTCAGAAACCATGGCGCTTACTTTTTTCAACCCACTTATGTGACATTTGATATTGATACAATTGGCAAGAAAGATAAAGCCGATGTAACACTTATAATCAATAACAACAATATCCAAGAAAGAGATTCAAGCAGAACAGAGCCTTTTAAATTGTACAAAATCAGCGATGTAAACATCTATACTGATTATTCTCCGGCAAATGCAAAAATGCCAATACAAGACAGTACATCGTATAACAATTTTAATTTATACAGTTATAAGACCTTAAAATACAAACCACGTGCCATTACCGATGCTATATTTATCAGTAAAGGAAGTACTTTTTCAGATACCAGAACTACACTTACATCACGTTATTTAAACAATCTTAAGATTTTCAATTATCCATCGATCCAATACGAAGTCGACAAACGTGATTCTACAGCGCAGTCACTTATTGCAAAAGTATACCTGACGCCAAGAAAAAAATACAGTTTTGGAGCTACTCTGGACTTTACACATTCTAATATTCAGGATTTTGGTATTGGAGCCAGTATTTCTGAAACGATCCGAAATGTTTTTAACAGAGCCGAAACGCTTGAAATTTCGGCACGTGCCAATATTGGATCATCAAAAGATATGGCAAACCCGAATAATACATTTTTTAATGTTTCGGAGTATGGAGTCGATTTAAAACTGAATTTCCCAAGAATCCTGCTTCCCTTTGGAACAGAAAAAATTATCCCGAAAAGGATGATTCCTTCTACTGCTATTTCGGCAGGTTTTTCGAAACAAACCAATATTGGTCTTGATAAAGAAAACTTCACGGGCGGAATCTCTTATAACTGGTCGCCTAAACGACACAATACAGTTAAATTTGACCTGCTTAATGCCCAATTCGTAAGAAACTTAAATCCAAATAATTATTACAGGGTTTATACATCGTCTTACAGGGAATTAAACAATATTGCACAAAGTTACAACACTGATGCAGGGAATATAGACGATCAGGGAAATCTAACAATTCCTGACGGGGCGGCAGATTTTACCAACGATGTGTTAAATAACACTACTGCTTTACAACCTGGAGACCCAGCTTATAGAGATGTAGAAAGTATCGAAGAAAGAAGAGTCCGTCTTACCGAAAACGACTTTATTCTGGCTTCCAGCTACACTTTTACCAAAACAACTAAAAAAGATCTTGCAGATAATAATTTCTATCAGTTTAAAACCAAAATTGAATCGGCAGGAACTTTATTATCGGCGGTTTCAAGCATAGGAGGCCTTCCAAAGAATGCAAAAGGCAACTACGAAATTTTTAATCTTGAATATGCTGAGTATATCAAAACTGAATTTGATTACATCAAACACTGGGATTTTGGAAAAGAAAAAGTTCTGGCGGTAAGAAGCTTTTTTGGAATCGCGATTCCGTTTGGAAATTCAGATTATATTCCGTTTTCACGAAGTTATTATTCTGGAGGTTCAAACGATAACCGAGGCTGGCAGCCTTATGCTCTTGGACCGGGAAGTACGAATGCTGTAGACGACTTTAACGAGGCCAATATGAAGATCGCTCTTAGTGCCGAATATCGATTTAAAATCTTTGGCGATGTTAAGGGAGCTATCTTTGCAGACGCCGGAAATATCTGGAATGTGCTCGATAATGTGACAGATGAGAAGGCAAGATTTTCCAGCTTAAACGATTTAGAAGAAATTGCTTTGGGTTCCGGATTTGGTTTGCGATACGATTTAAGCTTTTTTGTTATCCGCTTAGATTTAGGCTTCAAGACCTATAATCCGGCGCATGACAAGGGAAGCAGATGGTTTAAAGAATATAATTTTGGGCATTCGGTCTTAAATTTTGGTATAAATTATCCATTCTAATGCTAATTAATTCGTATTTTTGCAACCTAAAAACTAAAAACAACTATAAAAAAAATTACAATGGCACACAACATTAAACCAGGAGTAGCTACAGGAGATCAAGTTCAGGAGATTTTTAATTATGCTAAAGAAAAAGGTTTTGCATTACCTGCTGTAAACGTTACGGGGTCTAGCACAATTAACGGAGTACTTGAAACTGCAGCGAAACTAAATGCGCCAGTTATTATTCAATTTTCAAACGGAGGAGCACAATTCAACGCCGGAAAAGGTTTATCTAATGCAGGTGAGAAATCAGCAATCGCTGGTGGTATCGCCGGAGCAAAACATATCCACACTTTAGCAGAGGCGTACGGTGCAACTGTAATTTTACACACTGACCACTGTGCAAAAAAATTATTACCTTGGATTGATGGTTTATTAGACGCTTCTGAAAAACATTTCGCAGAAACAGGAAAACCATTATTTAGTTCTCACATGATCGATTTATCTGAAGAGCCAATCGAAGAGAACATTGAAATCTGTAAAGAATACCTGGCTAGAATGAGCAAAATGGGAATGACATTAGAAATCGAACTTGGTATTACAGGTGGTGAAGAAGATGGTGTTGACAACTCAGACGTAGACAGCTCAAAATTATACACACAGCCAGAAGAAGTAGCTTATGCTTACGAAGAATTATCTAAAGTAAGTCCTAAATTTACAATCGCAGCGGCTTTTGGTAACGTTCACGGGGTTTACAAACCAGGAAACGTAAAATTAACTCCAAAAATCTTAAAAAATTCTCAGGATTTCGTACAAAACAAATTCAACACTGGCCACAATCCGGTAGATTTCGTTTTCCACGGAGGTTCAGGTTCTACGCTTGAAGAAATCAGAGAAGCTATTGGATACGGAGTTATCAAAATGAACATCGATACAGATTTACAGTTTGCTTATACTGAAGGAATCCGTGACTACATGGTAAACAACATTGAGTATTTAAAATCTCAAATTGGTAACCCAGAAGGTGCTGACGTTCCTAACAAAAAATACTATGACCCAAGAAAATGGGTACGTGAAAGCGAAGTAACATTCAACGCAAGACTTGAACAAGCTTTTGCAGATTTAAACAACGTGAATACACTATAATAAAAAAGTTTCAAGTTTAAAGTGTTTCAGGTTTCAGGTTTCCGCAACTTGAAACTTGAAACCTAAAACAAATAAAACATTTCAATATGGCTTGGTTTAAAAGACAAGAAAAAGGGATTACAACCGCAACAGAAGACAAGATGGACGTTCCGAAAGGATTGTGGTACAAATCTCCTACTGGAAAAATTATTGATGCTGACGAATTAGCGAGAAATTTATTCGTAAGCCCTGAAGATGATTTTCACGTTCGAATTGGAAGCGCAACCTATTTTGAAATTTTATTCGACAACAACGAATTTGTTGAGTTAGATAAAAACATGACATCTAAAGATCCTTTGCATTTTGTGGATACAAAAAAATATGCAGAGCGATTGAAAGATGTAATGGAAAAAACTCATCTTAAAGATGCTGTTCGTACAGGAGTAGGAAAATCTAAAGGAAGAGAAATCGTAATCTGCTGTATGGATTTTGCATTCATCGGGGGATCTATGGGGGCTGTAGTAGGTGAAAAAATCGCAAGAGGTATCGATCACGCTATCAAAAACAGACTTCCATTTGTAATGATTTCTAAATCCGGAGGAGCACGTATGATGGAAGCTGCTTATTCTTTAATGCAATTAGCAAAAACTTCTGTAAAATTGGCTCAGTTAGCCGAAGCTAAATTACCATACATCTCTCTTTGTACAGATCCTACAACTGGAGGAACAACAGCTTCTTACGCTATGTTAGGAGATATTAACATCTCTGAGCCTGGTGCTTTGATTGGTTTTGCAGGTCCACGTGTTGTTAGAGATACTACAGGTAAAGATTTACCAGAAGGTTTCCAAACCGCCGAGTTTCTTTTAGAGCACGGTTTCTTAGACTTTATCACGCCTAGAAAAGAATTGAAAGATAAGATCAACTTATATATCGATTTAATTCAGAATAATGATATTCGATAGTTTTAAAACTATTCAAAATATGAAATCCCAAGGAAATTGCTTCTTGGGATTTTTTTTATTTTAAACCATATAAGTTTTATAAGTAAAATTAATACTTGTCTGAAAAATTGTATTTTTGTTCTACATAAATGATGCTCATTCTGCCACAAAAGAATTTGCAAAAATGTATCATACTAAAATTAACCTGTTTTTTACAGAAATCTATTTTTTCTAAAGTAATCTAAATATCTTTGAACTATGAGCACAGCAACAAAATCAAATCACATAGGAAGAAAAATAAGCCGTATTCGCGAACTTAGAGATATGAAGCAAGAAGCTTTGGCTCAGGCTTTAGGAACAAACCAACAGGCAATTTCTATTTTGGAAAATAGTGAAACCATAGATGACGAAAAACTTTCCCAAGTAGCTAAAGCACTTGGAGTAAGTGCCGAGGCAATAAAAAACTTTACTGAGGAAAATATGATTAATTATTTCAATACATTTTATGACAATAGTGTTGCTAATGGAATAAATAATCCTGTCAATTGCACCTTCAATCCATTGGACAAAGTGGTTGAACTTTACGAGCGTATGCTTCAGACAGAAAAAGAAAAGGTCGAATATTTAGAAAAGCTATTAAAGGAAAAATAATATTTTTCAATGATATTTAAATTATAGAGAAATCTCAAGAAAATACTTCTTGGGATTTCTTGCATTAAAACAAATCTCGTCTGTAAACAACACCATTGTAATCTATAATATTTTCTTTAAAAAATTTCATTTTAGATAATAATCCCTCACAACACTCAAACATATATTGTTTTTCATTAATGTATAGGTTTTCAAAATCATTCTCGCTTGAAATATTATCCAAAAACTCATTAGTTTTTAAATTTAAATCTTCTTTTTTGGACAAAAATGATACTATCGCTTCTACTTCATCTTTATAATCTGTATCTATTTCTTTTTCTTTTAATATAATTTTTGAAAGTGTAAGAATAAGAAAATCCAAAACAATCTTAAAGTCACTTGAACTTGAACCATTAAAATCATTTAACCCATATGCTCCAAAAGCATAAAATATAGCTGATTCTTCCCTGCTATGCAAATAACCAATTTCCACTAAACCCAGATTACCCAAAAAATCAAGACTTGATTCAAATTCTTCACTAAAACAACTAGTAATCCAATCTAAAATCAATTGAAATTCAGTGTGGTTTATTTTAAAAAAATCGGACTTTATCTTTATTAAAATGTCTTCATAAAGAACCTTATCATATTCCGTATGCAAGTTATGTGCAAAAACAATTTCCCTTAGAGTCTCTAAGATTTTCTCGCTTGACATTAATGGTAAAAAATTCTTTTCAATTTTTGATTTATCTATTTTATAAAATTCAATTATACCACTCATATTCTAAATGCCTTTAAATCACATCCCCGTTCTAATCGCCTCAACCGGATCTAAATTCGCAGCTGAAACCGCAGGAAGAATTCCCGAAATTAATCCAATAAGCGCCGCTAAACTCGTTCCTAAAATTATATTCCCAAGACTAAGGACAAATTCAAAATCCAGGGCTTTTGTTAATATTAAGGCAATTCCCCAAACCATCAACAAACCAATAATACCTCCAATTACTGAAAGAATTACAGCTTCAAACAAAAACTGAAATAAGATAAACTTATTTTTTGCTCCCAATGATTTCTGAATTCCAATCAAATTCGTTCTCTCTTTTACCGATACAAACATAATATTGGCAATTCCGAAGCCACCAACCAAAAGAGAAAAACCACTTATAATCCAGCCCACAACATTCATCTGACTAATAATTCCGTCTATAAAATCTGTAAAACCAGAAAGGACATTAATAAAAAAGTTATCCATCTCCCCTGCTTTCATACCGCGAACAGCTCTTAACTTTTGTGCTACCTCGGCTTTATAAGCATCCATATCTACACCTTTCGTTGGTTTTAAAACAATAACCGGCGTCATCGCATCACTATCACCATACATTCGGCGTAAAAAGTTAGCCGGAAGATACACCGAAGTATCATTGCTGTCTCCAAAAAATCCTGCACCTTGTTTGGCCATTACACCAATTACAGTAAAACGCTGCCCGTATAAACGAATGTTTTTTCCAATTGGATCACTTCCGCCAAAAAGACCATCAGCAATATCATATCCTAAAACAATAACTGCCGTTCCGGAATTCGATTCAGATTCGTTATAAAATCGGCCTTTGTCAAAACTCAATCCGTCAATATCGACCATTTCAAAAGATGAAGGCACAATATTTACATCAGCTACTGTTTTCGAATCATATTTTAAGGTTTCCTTGTTCACAAAAAGCTGATACCCTACCTGATCCGTATTAGTCAGGGAATTTTTCAATCCTACGTATTCATCATATTTTACATTTGGAAACTGCTCTCTCTTCCATTGCGGAATTTCTGAAGGTCCAAAGTTAAACTTCATTAAATAAATCGTATTTTTATCTAAGCTGCTCAAATCTTTAGAGATTTTTTTATCTAAAGAATCAACGGCTGCCAGAACTGCTATAATCGAAAAAATACCAATTGTAACACCCAAAAGCGACAATAAAGTTCTCAATTTATTATTGCGCAGCGCGTTTATGGCAAAGCCCAGACTTTCTTTTAATAATCGTAGATAAAGAAGCATATAGTAATATTTTTCAAACAAGTAAAATTCAATATTTTAAAAACAAAAACCTAATAAAAGTTAACTTACTCATCAGTAGATTTTTTTAACAGATTGTTACACTAAATCTTTTAAAATAATATATAAAAAAACTACTTTTGCAGTCTGAAAATCATAACTACACAATGAACACAACTAAAAAAATACAATCAGCGTTAATATCTGTTTTTTCGAAAGATGGATTAGAGCCAATCGTTAGAAAATTACACGAGCAAAACGTAACACTTTACTCAACCGGAGGAACTGAAGATTTCATTAAAAACCTTGGAATTCCGGTAGTTCCAGTTGAAGACATTACTTCATTCCCTGAAATTTTTGGAGGAAGAGTAAAAACTTTACACCCAAAAATTTTTGGAGGAATTTTGAACCGTCAGGATAATGAGAGTGATGTGCAGCAAATGAAAGAATTTGACATTCCTCAGATTGATTTAGTAATTGTGGATTTGTATCCTTTTGAAAAAACGGTTGCTTCTGGTGCAAGTGAGCAGGATATTATCGAAAAAATTGACATTGGCGGTATTTCATTAATCCGTGCCGGTGCCAAAAACTTCAAAGACACTGTAATTGTGGCTTCGGTAAACGAATACAGTCTGCTTTTGGATTTAATTACAGAACAAGACGGAGCTACAACTCTTGAAAACAGAAGATTGTTTGCTTCAAAAGCTTTCCACGTTTCATCTCATTATGACGGAGCTATCTTTAACTACTTCAATACAGATGAAACAATTTACAAAGAAAGTATTGCCGACGGGCAGGTTTTAAGATACGGAGAAAACCCGCACCAAAAAGGATTTTTCTTTGGAGATTTTGACGCTATGTTCAAAAAACTTCACGGAAAAGAGTTATCTTACAACAATTTACTAGATGTTGATGCAGCTGTAAATTTAATTGCTGAATTTAAAACAGACGGACCAACATTTGCTATTTTGAAACATAACAATGCCTGCGGTTTAGCTTCAAGAAAAACAATCAGTGAGGCTTATTTAGCAGCTTTGGCCTGCGATCCTACATCAGCTTTTGGAGGTGTTTTAATTTCAAACACAAAAATTGATTTAGAAACAGCACAAGAAATAAATAAATTATTCTGCGAAGTTGTAATTGCTCCAGCATATGATGATGAGGCAGTTACCGTTTTACAAGAAAAGAAAAACCGTATTATTTTAGTCCAAAATGAAGTTGAATTACCATCTCGTCAAGTAAGAACTTGTCTTAATGGTTTGTTAATTCAGGACAGAAATAATATTACGGATAATAAAGAGCATTTAAAAACCGTTACAATTACAGAACCTACTGCTCAGGAGATCGAAGATTTGATCTTTGCTTCTAAAATCTGCAAGAATACAAAATCAAACACTATTGTATTTGCAAAGAACGGAACATTGATTTCATCCGGTACGGGTCAGACTTCAAGAGTTGACGCCTTGATTCAGGCTGTTGACAAAGCAAAAGCTTTTGGATTTGATTTAAACGGAGCTTCGATGGCAAGTGATGCATTTTTCCCATTTCCAGATTGTGTAGAACTGGCTAAAAAAGCAGGAATAACAGCTGTAATTCAGCCTGGAGGTTCAATTAAAGACGAATTAAGCATAAACTATTGCAACGAAAATAATCTTGCAATGGTATTTACAGGAACACGTCATTTTAAACATTAATTTGTTTAACTTTGTTCGATAAATAATTTTATAACATTTTAAACCCCTAAAAAACTTATGGGATTTTTTGATTTCATGACCGAGGATATTGCGATAGACCTTGGAACCGCAAACACTTTAATCATTCATAATGATAAGGTTGTCATTGATAGCCCGTCTATCGTTGCACGTGATAGAGTATCAGGCAAAATCATTGCTGTTGGTAAAGAAGCCAACATGATGCAAGGTAAAACACATGAAAACATCAAGACCATAAGGCCTTTGAAAGATGGTGTAATTGCTGATTTTGATGCTTCGGAAAAAATGATCAATATGTTCATTAAAAGCATTCCTGCATTGAAAAAAAGAATGTTTACACCGGCTTTACGCATGGTTGTATGTATTCCTTCGGGAATTACTGAGGTGGAGATGAGAGCGGTAAAAGAATCTTGTGAGCGAGTAAACGGAAAAGAAGTTTATTTGATTCATGAGCCAATGGCTGCCGCAATTGGTATTGGTATCGACATTATGCAGCCAAAAGGTAACATGATTGTAGATATTGGTGGTGGTACAACCGAGATTGCCGTTATCGCGCTGGGCGGAATTGTCTGCGACAAATCTGTTAAGATTGCGGGTGACGTTTTTACAAATGACATCGTGTATTACATGCGTACACAACACAACCTTTTTGTTGGGGAAAGTACTGCAGAAAAAATAAAAATTCAAATTGGAGCCGCTATCGAAGATTTAGACGGACCTCCGGAAGATATGTCGGTTCAGGGTAGAGACTTACTTACCGGTAAACCAAAACAAGTTGATGTTTCTTACCGTGAGATTGCAAAAGCATTAGATAAGTCTATTCAACGTATTGAGGATGCTGTAATGGAAACATTATCTCAGACTCCTCCTGAATTAGCTGCCGATATTTATAACACTGGTATTTACTTAGCCGGTGGAGGATCTATGTTAAGAGGTCTTGACAAGCGTATTTCCCAAAAAACAGATTTACCGGTTTATATCGCCGAAGATCCGTTAAGAGCAGTAGTTCGCGGTACAGGAATGGCACTTAAAAATATTGCAAAATTTAAAAGCATCTTAATCAAATAAGATTCAAAATAACAATTATTTACCTTTATAAGGGTCCGTTTTTAATAGCTGCCCCTTGTAAACCTGAAACCTTAAAGCATATCCTGAAACAAAATAACCAAACAAGAAATGCAGCAAATTTTTAATTTCATTATAAGAAACAGTATTCGATTGCTGTTTTTGCTGCTTTTAGGTATTTCGTTGGCGCTCACAATTCAGTCGCATTCCTATCATAGAAGCAGAATAATCAGTTCGGCCAATTTTTTGAGCGGAGGTGTTTATGAAAGAATTAATCGTGTAAACGAATATTTGAATTTAAGAGCCGAAAACGATGAACTTGTATTAGAAAATGCAAGGCTGAAAAGTCTTTTATTCAATAAAGAAGACACTACCAAAGCACCGTTTCCAGACAGCATCAAAGGAGTTAAGCCTGCAGATATTATCGTTTCTAAGGTAATACATAACGCATATAATACACACGAAAACTATATCACTTTAAATTCCGGAAGAAACGAAGGAGTAAAGCAGGATATGGGGGTTATCAATAGTTTAGGTATTGTTGGAGTTGTTGATAACACTTCGCCAAATTACTCAACCGTTGTGAGTATCCTGAATATGAAGTCGCAGATTAACGCCAAAATCAAGAAATCAAATCACTTTGGTTCTTTGACCTGGAACGGAAAAAACACAGGATTTGTACAGCTTGAAGATGTACCAAGGCTGGCTTCTATCAGAAAAGGCGATACTATTGTTACCGGAGGACAATCTGTAATTTTCCCGGAAGGAATAAACATTGGTACAGTTGACAAAATATACATTAAAACGGGTACAAGTTATTATGTCATAAATGTTAAACTTTTTAATGATATGACCAACTTAGGACACGTATATATCATCAAGAGTAAAGACAGAGACGAACTTATTAATTTAGAAAACAAAAGCAAGCAAAAAGATGAGTAGTGCTGTTTTGGTAAATATTTTTCGATTTATTATGCTGCTGGGAATTCAGGTTGTTATTTTTAACAATATGAATTTTTTAGGGTACATAAGTCCCTTTCCGTACATCTTGTATATTATTTTATATCCGGTAAACAGTAACAGATCCGGTTTAATTATCTCAAGTTTTCTCTTAGGATTAGTAATGGATATGTTTTGTAATTCGGGCGGGATTCATGCTACGGCCTGCGTTATACTCTCTTATTACAGGCCTTATATATTCAAATTTTCATTTGGTCTGAGTTACGAATACCAGACTATTAAACTAAACGAATCTTTAACACCGGAACGATTTTCGTTTATATTAGTTTCGGTTCTATTACATCATATTGTACTGTTCACATTAGAAGCTTTTCAGTTTAAGTTCATAATAGACGTTTTGTTACGAACACTGTTCAGCACCATTTTTACAATAATCACTTCAATTATAATAATTTATCTTATTAAGCCCAATAAACGATGAGAAAAGTCTTGCTGCCCTCTTTAATAATTATTGCAGCATCTTTGCTAGTGATTCGGATATTTTATCTGCAGATAATTGACGATTCATTTAAATTGAAATCAGAAAATAATGCGATAAAAAAAGTCTACGATTATCCCGAACGTGGTTATATCTACGACAGAAATGGCAAATTATTAGTTGCAAATCAGGCTTCTTATGATATCATGGTTATTCCAAAAGATATTAAAAAAGATCTGAATATTACTGAATTTTGTGCACTCCTAAACATTACACCCGAAGATTATTATAAAAGAATTGAAAAAGCACGAGTTTACAGCCCGAGACTTCCGTCTGTTTTCTTATCTCAGTTAAATAAAAATGAGTTTGCTGCTTTTCAGGAAAAAATAAGAAAATACGAAGGCTTCTATTTTCAAAAACGTTCTCTTCGTGATTATGAAGTAGATTACGGTGCCAATATTTTTGGATTTATCACTCAGGTAAACGAAAACCAAATTGCTAAAAACCCATATTACAACAGTGGTGACTTAATTGGAAAACAAGGTGTAGAACAAAGTTACGAAGAAATTTTACGCGGTATAAAAGGTGTAAAATACATTCAGAAAGACAAATACAATCGTGAGATTGGTGCTTACAAAGAAGGAAAATACGATACTATTGCCGTTGCAGGAGAAGACATTAACTTAACCATTGATGCCGAACTTCAAAAATACGGCGAGGAATTAATGATTAATAAACGAGGCGGAATTGTAGCTATTGAACCTAAATCGGGAGAAATTTTAGCCTTAGTAACCGCTCCGTCTTATGATCCGGGGATTTTAGTTGGAAGACAGAGATCTAAAAACTATACCCTTTTGTATCATGATTCTATCGCAAAACCATTATACGACCGAGGACTTTTAGCCGAGTATCCTCCGGGATCTCCATTTAAAATATTAACCGGATTAATAGCTTTACAGGAAGGTGTTGTTAATGAACAAACCACCTTTATGTGTCACCATGGATTCAGTTATGGACGCGGCCGTTTTATGAAATGTCACGGTTTTGGACCTCATCAGCTTCATAATGGAATTTACAATTCGTGTAACACCTATTTTGCACAGGCTTATATGTTAACTATTAACAAATACGCAAATCCAGGCAAAGCAGTAGATGTATGGAGCGATCACTTAAAAAGCTTTGGACTTGGACAGTTTATGGGATCCGATTTACCAACAGGAAAAAGAGGTAATATCCCAACATCCAAAACCTACAAAAGAATTTATCCTAACGGCGGATGGAGAAGCACAACTATTGTGTCTAACGCAATTGGACAGGGAGAGGTTTTAATGACGCCAATACAGCTTGCTAATATGATGGCAACTGTGGCAAACCAAGGGTATTATTATACGCCTCATATCATTAAAAAAATTGAAGGTAAAAAGATTGATGCTAAGTTTACGACTAAACACACCACATCAATTGATCAGAAATATTTTCCGCCGGTAATCAGCGGTTTATTTGATGTTTACAACAAAGGAACTGCTTATGCTCTTAAAGTAAACGGAATTGATATTTGCGGAAAAACAGGTACAGCCGAAAACTTTGCTAAAATTAACGGAAAAAGAACACAGCTTAAAGACCACTCTATATTTGTGGCTTTTGCACCAAAAGACGATCCTAAGATTGCCATTGCGATCATGATTGAAAATGGAGGCTTTGGAGCAACAGTTGCCGGACCTATTGCAAGTTTGATGATAGAAAAATATTTAAGAAAAAAAATCACAAGAACCGATCTTGAAACAAGAGTTTTAAATAAAAGTCTGGCTGGCGAATATGCCAAATTAGGCGGTATGAATGAGGCGAGTAAAATTGAATCTGTACCAAAAGATTCGATATTACAAGCTAAAATCGTAAAACCAAAAGCTCCGGCTGCCACAGCGACACCAAAAACCGAAGTTCAAAAAACAGCAGTAGACACTACTAAAAAAAATTAAGAAAGATTATTTCAAATGAAAAATCAAAGTGTAAAAAATAATATTGACTGGATAAGTGTCTTTATCTACATTGCGCTGGTAACATTAGGATGGTTGAATATTTATTCTTCTTCCTTATTATCAACTGATGGAACTTATCAAAAACAGCTGATTTTCATTGGATGTACCATTCCTCTAATTTTTGTTGTACTGTTTGTTGATGGAAAATTTTACGAAAAATATGCCAGTATAATTTTTGGCGTTGCATTACTATCTCTGGCCGGTTTGTTCTTATTTGGAAAAACTATTGCAGGTCAGCGATGCTGGTATGCTATTGGAAGTTTTACATTGCAACCTTCAGAGTTTGCTAAAGCCGCAACCTCTCTGGCACTGGCTAAGTACCTAAGCGATACACAAATAAACCTAAAGGAAACAAACAGGCAGCTGCAGGCTTTGGCCATTGTATTTTTGCCCGTAATGCTTATTTTACCACAACCGGATCCAGGAAGTGCTTTAATTTACAGTGTATTCATTCTGGTTTTGTTTAGAGAAGGATTACCATCATGGTACGTTTGGACTGGTTTTATTACCATTTTATTGTTTGTCCTGACACTCGTTTTAGAACCGTATGCTGTTATTTTAATCGCATTTGGAGTATTAATGATTATTCATTTCAAAGGAAGGGCCGTTGATCGAAACATTATTTTAAGTGCTATTTTATTGGCTATTATTTCCGGTTTTGTTCTTTCTGTAGATTATGTATTCGATAATATTTTCAAACAGCACCACAGAGACCGTTTCAACATTCTTCTAGGAAAAACTGTTGATATGAAAGGTATTGGTTATAACACGAACCAATCTGAAATTGCAATTGGATCCGGAGGATGGCTTGGAAAAGGCTTTCTTGAAGGAACACAAACCAAGGGAGGTTTCGTACCGGAACAACATACTGATTACATTTTTACAACCGTAGGTGAAGAATGGGGATTTACTGGTTCTTTGGTCGTTATTCTGCTTTTTACCGGTTTATTTTTAAGGGTAATCTATTTGGCTGAAAGACAAAAAACAAAATTCAGCAGGGTTTATGGCTATTGCGTTGCTGGAATTCTGTTTATACATTTCTTTGTAAATATTGCCATGGTTATTGGTATATTCCCTACAATTGGAGTTCCTCTGCCCTTCTTTTCTTATGGAGGTTCCGGACTCTGGGGATTCACGATATTGTTGTTTATTTTTCTAAAAATGGATGCCAATAAGGTTAATGAATGGTAAACCCTTTGAGACTATTCAATTCAATAAGTTAAAATTCCAAATTCCAAGGAAGACTTAGGAACTTTATTTCAAGTTTAAAATGACTCGTTTCAGGTTTCAGTATTTATAAACTAAATGAAAGTTTAGAACATACTAACACTAATAATTTAACTACTCTATTATTTTATAAATCGAATTACTCGCATAAAAAAAGTCCGAAGTGAAAACTTCGGACTTTTTATTTAAATGCTTTTTTTATTCGTTTAAATTCTCGGTTGGTTTCTTTTTTAAAAGTTTTAGCAGAACCGGGAATGTCGATATAATCACGATTATAATGATGATGTATTCTATATGATGCTTCAAATCGATCCCTTGTTTCAAAAAGATTCCGTACAGGTAATGTCCGGCAAAGATCAAAATGAATGACCATAAAAATGAACTCAGAATATTATAGAACATGAATTTCTTTTTATCCATAGAAACGATTCCTGCTATAATTGGCGCGAACGTTCTGAAAATTGGAAGAAAACGAGCGTAAATAATTGCTTTTCCGCCATACTTCTCGAAGAAATCTTTAGATTGTAAAAGGTATTTTTTCTTAAACCAGAACGAATCTTCTTTTTTAAATAAATAATAACCGCTTTTTGCTCCGAACCAGTAACCGGTCATATTACCTAAAACCCCCATTATTGCAACAGCAGTCGAAAGCAAAAACACATTTAAAAAGTCTCCGGGAATATAAACAACATTTTGAATTAAATCGCGGCTGTAAATACCTGCTAAGAAAAGTAAACTGTCTCCCGGCAGAAAAAAACCTGCAAAAAGTCCTGTTTCGGCAAAAACGATAAACAGAACAATAAACAACCCAATCTCAACTCCTGCGATCTTTAACGTTATATAAAATTCAGGGTTTATTAACTGGGTCCAATCAAAATTATTCATACAAAGATTTGGTTATATTATAAGTTGGTGAAATTAACAATAATTTGCCTTAACAACAATTAAAAGCCATATTTTAAAGATAAATTAACTATTAAAAAAGCCCAAGTATCAACTTGAGCTTCTAAGATTATTGTTCTCTTTCGTATTTGCAGCAATAATGTAAATTATTATAGTCTGCATCTGCCGCCTTGACATCTTTTGTATCATGTCCTGCCTTTGCAATAGCATTATTCAGATCTTTTGGAGACGCTTTTTCTTCATTTAAAATAACATTCAGCTGATGAGAGCTAACGTCCCACGAAGCCGTTTTTACTCCCGGAACACTAAAAGCCGCTTTTTCGATTCGTTTTTTGCACTGCTCACAGTTTCCGTTTACCTCTGTTGTATATTTTAAATTCTTATTTTTTTTAGTTTGAGCCTGAGCTGAAAATCCTAAGATACTTAGTACTGCAATTAAAATTAAATTTCTCATTTGTATAATATTTAGTGTAATAAATTAATATTGTTATTGTTATTGTTTATTTGATTTTGAATCGTAATCCGGCATAGTACATATGCCCAAAAATTGGAGCATAAGCAACAGAAGCATCAAAATTTGGACCGAATGGATCATTAGCTCCTAAAATTGCTTTTTCCTGCTTGTAATTTCCAATATTTTCTCCTCCTATATATACTTCAAAAACAGGAGAAAAAACCCTTGTAACCTGTGCATTCATTACCACATAAGAAGGTGAAAAATCAGGAAACTGATCTTCTGCAGGATTTGAAGCTGTATACGGAAGCTGTTGTTTACCTGACCAGTTAAATGTATAATCAAATTTCCATTGTCTGTTTTTGTCGGTTACGTTCGTTTCGTATTCCAAATTTCCAAGAAAACGATGTTTTGCCTGAAGCGGACGCTGGAATGTTCCTCTCAGATAATCGGTTTGGATATCGTAATATTTGTACGCGGTTCTTAAATTCAGATTATGGATAAGTTCATAATTAAACTCAACCTGAAGACTATTGGCAAAAGAATTTCCTTTTAAATTGTAAAACATAACATCCTGCGGACTCTGCATAATATCGACAATGGCCTGATTTTGAAAATCGGTTCTGTACAAGTCAAAACCGGCTTCGGCATTTTTGTTGAATATTTTGAATTTTTGAGAAAAACTGATTCCGTAATTCCATGCAATTTCCGGATTCAGACCATACACTTTTCCGCTGTTATCCAAAATTGAAAAAGTTCTGGAACTCGCAAATAACTGTTGGTTTTCTGCAAAAATATTAGCTGAACGTTTTCCTCTTCCGGCAGAAAAACGAATTACACCATCTTTCCACGGATTATATCGCATGTGCAGACGAGGCGTCACGAAAAATCCTAATCGGTTGCTGTTGTCTACTCTTCCGCCTAAAATCAAACTGAAATTATCTGTATTGTCGTAAGTATATTCAAAGAATGCCCCTACTGAATTATCGATTCGGCTGTAATCGACAACATTCACAAATTCCTGATACTGATCGTATGAAAAATTTAAACCTGTTATGAATTTGTGCATAGTATTGTTGATAATCGAATTGAAAATTAAATTCGAATAAAAACTATTCTGCTTGATATCGTAAAGGTTTAAACCAAAATAAGAATCTTGTTTGTGGCTGTTAAATGAGTTTTGAAAACCAATACTCTGATAAGGCATATCCGGAAAAACATATCCTATTTTTGTAGAAACATCAAAACGTTCTGTATTTATTTCAGATCCCCAGTAATTGGTTGTACCGCGATCGCGGTCTTTATCAAAATCAAGTTCTCCGGTCTGTTTTTTATCATTCATATATCTAAAATTGATAAAACTAACCAAACCTGTTTCGGCATCATAATATTGATATCGGTTTAGAACATTTATTTGTTTCCCTAAGGGATTATCCAAAAATCCGTCGTTGTTCATATCGTTTTTTGCAACACGGGCATTTCCATGAACAAACAAACTTGTCGCCCATTTATCAGACAGTTTTTTATTGAAATGGGTATTCAATTCAAATCTTGAATCGGTAGAACCGTAGGCATTCAGAAAAAACGGAATGTCGTTAAGCGGTTTTAAAAGCTCGGTATTAATCTGGCCTGAAATACTTTCGTAACCGTTAATAACACTCCCCGCTCCTTTGGTGATTTGAACGCTTTCGATCCAGGTACCGGGTGTAAAAGATAAACCATACGCTTGTGAAGCACCGCGAACAGAAGGAATATTTTCCTCGGTAATCATTAAATACGGACTTGTCAGTCCCAGCATTTTTATCTGCTTGGTTCCGGTTAAAGCGTCCGAAAAATTGACATCAATAGACGGATTGGTTTCAAAACTTTCTGCCAGATTACAACAGGCGGCTTTTAAAAGCTCTTTACTTGTTATTAATGATGTATTTGAAGTAAGCGTATACGATTTTTTAATTCCTTTTTGCTTTTTTGTGATTTTTACTTCCTCCAGATTTTCTTGTGAAAACATAGGAACAGAAAGTAAAAACACCACAAAAAGCATGATATTTTTTTGCATAAAAAAGACTTTAATATTTTTAGATTATTTTGTTTGTTGTTTCCCGGCATAATGAGAAACAATCGAACATGATATATCAAGCCATAAGAGAATAGCTTGATTCTAAAATATTAAAATCAGGAATAAAAAATATACTGGCTGTATAATTTGAATAAGGGGGGCGCATTCGCATCAGAATAATACGAAATGATCTGACTGCTTTTAAAATTCGGAACAGATAAAAATGTAATGGGTTTGTATTCCTGAATTACAGCCGGAAATGCTAATTGAAAAAAGAAGATTTTAATGGTTGCATCATCTGATTTTTTTTCAATGTGAACCAGTTTGTCTTTGCAGCAAGATGATTTTTCTTCTTTTTCTGCGCAGCATTTCTTCTTAGGTGTTACAGAAACATCTGTATTTAAAGAAATAGAAGCGATTTTTCCGCCGCAATAATGCACATCAAAAGCAAAGCCTACGTTGGAAACCAACAGCAGGAAAGCTAAAAACAAAACAGTGCATTTCTTTATATTCATTTTGCAAAAGTAGGCAAAAAGACCGGGATAAAATTATAAATGAAATGTTATTTTTCTAAATTTTGAAGCTGATAATAAAATGCAGGAATAAATAAAATTACAAATATGGGCTGAATTATAAATCTTCGGACATAAAACAAAAGCCAGCTGTTATCCGGAAAATATTTTACAATTGTAAAAAACATTCCGAAAAGCACTATCAAAAAAAAGCCATATAAAAAGGCACTGAAATTGAAAATCCCCATATCTCTAAAAAGGCCGTAGAGCAAAATAAGAGAAAGTATTGTGTTTAAAGCATATCGAAACAACAAGTTTAAAAACAATTTAAAAGAATTAATTTCCGGCAATGGCTTTTTGGCAAAATCGCCTTCAAAATAATATAAAAAAGGATCGTAAAACAATGCATTTTCAAAGGCTCTTATCAATGCAAAACAAAAAACAACTCCAATGGTAATTAGAATTTTGTTTTTTTGCTGTTTGAAACTATTTAGCATATTTAGAAAATTTATTTACCCATATAACCCATAAAAAAAACACCGATCCGTAGATAATCAGCGGAAACAGAACACCATGCAGTAAATGATTGTTTTGTGGAAAATAATATAACAGAACGGTCAAAACAGCTATTCTGAATACATTTAAAATGTAAATAAAAACTATTCCGAATAAAATAAAAAGCAGGGTAGTTTTTAATTTTCCTGAAAATGCAAGCACAAAAGAAATAAACAAAATTATAACGCTTACGGCATTGCATCCTTCCACGATACGAACAATATAATTACCATTAAACAGAACATCATACCACGGACTGCCAAAATTTTTTTCGACTTTAATATCATAGTTAAAAACATTGGACAACTGCTCTACATTATGAGAAACTATACTTGTAATACCATCGGCTTCAACTCCCGTAAAGCTATCTAAATAGAACTTATACAGCACTGTAAGCAAAATATAAGCACCAAAAAAAGTTCCTATAAAAACCAGAAAAGGTCTGAATTGAATGAAATATTTTTTCAACAGATTTTTTTTTCAAATTTATGTATTTTTTGAGTTTAGCTTTAAATACTTTTGTATAAAATTTTCAAATCATGACATTTCAAGAATTACAACCAAAAATAAGCGCTATAGTTTCTGACACTAAACTTGTTAAAGATGAAAAACTATTAGCTGTCTGCCAATTATTAAACGAAAATGTAGAATATTACAACTGGGTAGGTTTTTACTTTGCTAATCACGAAAACAAAACACTTCATTTAGGCCCTTATGTTGGTGCTGAAACAGACCATACTGTTATTCCTTTTGGAAAAGGAATCTGCGGTCAGGTAGCAGAGAGCAATGCTAATTTTGTAGTGCCGGATGTGAAAGCTCAGGATAATTATATTGCATGCAGTCTGACTGTTAAATCTGAAATTGTGGTGCCCTTATTTGTAAATGGTGTAAACATCGGGCAAATCGATATTGACAGCCATGTTATTGATCCTTTTACTGAAGCTGATGAAAGATTCCTTGAATTTGTAAACCAGGAAGTTGCTAAATTATTCTAGAAACGCTATTTTTAATAAAAAATAGATCTGAATGAAAAAAAGCATATTTATAATATCCCTGTTTCTAATTTCAGCACATCTATCCGCACAAATTAACATGGTCTCGAAAAAGATTTTTCTTGACTCGTTAAATAATGAAACAACGCCTGAAAAGTACACTTATACAAGAGTAATAACCAATTACTCGCAAAAAAGCGTGCGTTATGTAGTAACCGATTTTTATAAAAACGGAAGAAAAAAAATGACCGGTGCTACTTTAGACAGAGATGTTATGAAGAAAGACGGAGAGTTTATTTTTTATTACAAAAACGGATCAAAAGAAAGTGTTGTAAATTACTCCGAAGATCATAAATCAGGAAAAGAAATTAACTGGTACGAAAACCAGAGTAAAAAATCGGAGAAACAGAATATCTGGGATCCTAAAACCAAAAAATCCAAGACTCTGATTCTGAATTACTGGAATGAAGACAAAACACAGGCCATTACAGATGGAAATGGCGATTATGAAGAAACAGATAATTTTATAACACAAAAAGGAACCATAAAAGACGGACTGAAACAAGGTGTCTGGCGGGGAAATGACAGTGCAAAGAAAACCTCGTTTACTGATAATTATGACAAGGGAGTATTAATTTCAGGAATAAGCGTAGACGAAAACAATTCGAAATTTTCATATTCGTCTTTAAGTGAAAAACAAACCGGAAAAAAAGCTCAAAAATTCAGGTAAAAAATCTTTTAGCACAAATTAAACAGCTAAAAAGTTAAACCCTGAAAATTAGTTTCCGGAAAGACAACAAACAGAGTAGACAAGTTTATTTAAAAAAAAGCCTCTGAATACCCGGATTTACGTTAGAATCAATACAGCAGATTCAGAGTAGAAACCATCACTTAAACAACTAAAAAAGAATTTATTAGGTGTTATTTTTAGATTATCTTATTTTTTTTTGATTTTTCTGTTTTTTTAATCTAATTTTGCACCCGTCTTACAAAAGATGTATGACATACATAAAAATCATTAAACAAATATTGGAATGTATTTAAGTAAAGAAAAAAAAGAAGAAATCTTCGCACAACACGGTGATGCAAAAAATACTGGTAAAGCAGAAGGTCAAATTGCGTTGTTCACTTACAGAATTGCTCACTTAACTGAACACTTAAAAAGAAATCGTCACGATTACAACACTGAGCGTTCTCTTGTACTATTAGTAGGTAAAAGAAGAGCTTTGTTGGATTACTTGAAAAAGAAAGATATCAACAGATATCGTGAGATTATCAAAGTATTGAATATCAGAAAATAATCAATATAGAAAAGAGGTGCGAGAGTGCCTCTTTTTGTTTTTACATTACAAGCATTTTACAAGAAAAAAAGTTTGGTTTTTCATTGGGTTTTAGATAACAACAACTACACACACAACAACTACAACACAACTAAAACCCATTGTATAATCAAAAAGGAAAAATTATGATTCCACAAGTTTCACAAGAAATTATCGATTTAGGAGATGGAAGAAGCATCTCAATCGAAACTGGTAAATTAGCAAAACAAGCCGATGGTTCAGTTGTTGTGCGTTTAGGAAACTGTATGCTTTTAGCAACTGCAGTTTCTGCAAGAACCTCTAACCCGGGTGTTGACTTTTTACCATTAACGGTAGATTACCGTGAAAAATTTGCTGCAGCAGGACGTTTCCCTGGCGGGTTTTTCAAAAGAGAAGCAAGACCAAGCGACAGCGAAGTATTAACAATGCGATTAGTAGACCGTGTATTACGTCCGCTTTTCCCAGACGATTACCATGCAGAAACTCAGGTTATGATTCAATTAATGTCTCATGACGAAAATGTTATGCCGGATGCATTAGCCGGTTTAGCAGCATCTGCAGCATTAGCTGTTTCTGATATTCCGTTTTATAACTTAATTTCTGAAGTACGTGTTGCACGTATCGACGGAAAATTAGTAATCAACCCAAGCAGAGAAGAATTAGAAAAATCTGATATCGACATGATGATCGGAGCTTCTATGGATTCTGTTGCGATGGTTGAAGGTGAGATGAAAGAAATCTCAGAAGCTGAAATGGTTGAAGCTATTAAATTTGCTCACGAAGCCATTAAAGTTCAAATTACTGCTCAACAAAAACTAAGAGCAAAATTAAGCTCACAGGAATACAGAACTTACGAAGGTGAAGTTGAAGACGAAGCTGTTTACGCTAAAGTAAAAGCTGCTGCTTACGATAAATGCTACGCAATTGCACAAGAAGCTTCTGGAAAAGCTGAAAGAGGTGAAAAATTTGCTGCTGTAAAAGAAGAAGCAAAAGCTTTGTTTACAGAAGAAGAATATGCTGAAAATGCAGAACTTGCAGGTTTAGTTGGAAAATACTTCTACAAAACAAACAAAGAAGCTGTTCGTAACGTAATCCTTGAAAAAGGAATTCGTCTGGACGGTAGAAAAACTACAGAAATCAGACCAATCTGGTGTGAAACTGATTATTTACCATCTGTTCACGGATCTTCTTTATTTACACGTGGAGAAACTCAAGCTTTGGCTACTGTAACTTTAGGAACTTCTAGAGAAGCAAACCAAATCGATTCTCCATCTGAGCAAGGTGAAGAGAAATTCTACTTACACTATAACTTCCCTCCTTTCTCTACAGGTGAAGCAAAACCATTAAGAGGAACTTCAAGAAGAGAAGTTGGTCACGGTAACTTAGCACAAAGAGCTTTAAAAAACATGATTCCAGCAGATTGTCCTTACACAATCCGTGTTGTTTCTGAGGTTTTAGAATCTAACGGTTCTTCTTCTATGGCAACGGTTTGTGCCGGAACAATGGCACTTATGGATGCTGGAGTTCAAATGACAAAACCAGTTTCTGGTATTGCTATGGGATTAATTACTGATGGTGAAAAATTTGCTGTATTGTCTGATATCTTAGGAGATGAAGATCACTTAGGAGATATGGACTTTAAAGTAACCGGAACTGCTGACGGTATTACAGCTTGTCAAATGGATATCAAAATCGAAGGATTACGTTATGACATTATGGAACAAGCTTTAGCTCAGGCTCGTGACGGACGTCTGCATATTTTAGGAAAACTAACTGAAACTATTGCAGCTCCAAGAGAAGATGTTAAAGCACACGCTCCAAAAATCATTACCAGAACTATTCCTGGAAACTTTATTGGAGCATTAATCGGACCTGGAGGAAAAGTAATTCAGGAATTACAAAAAGCTACAGGAACTACTATTGTAATCAACGAAGTAGACGAGCAGGGAATTGTTGAAATCTTAGGAACTGATCCGGAAGGTATTAAAACAGTACTGGCTAAAATTGACGCTTTAACTTTCAAACCTCAGGTTGGAGAAGCTTATGAAGTAAAAGTGATCAAAATGCTTGATTTTGGAGCTGTAGTTGAATATACTGCCGCGCCAGGAAACGAAGTGTTGCTTCACGTATCTGAATTGGCTTGGGAACGTACTGAAAACGTTGCCGATGTTGTAAAAATGGGAGACGTATTCCAGGTTAAATACTTAGGAATCGACCCTAAAACCAAAAAAGAAAAAGTGTCTAAAAAAGCACTTGTTCCAAGACCTCCTCGTGAGGACAAAAAAGAGTAATCAGATCTTAGTTTACTAAAGGTTTATTCATAGAAAACCCCAATTCATGTATTTGAATTGGGGTTTTTAAGTTTAATTAAAAAGCTTATTCTTTTTGAACGGAATGTTTTTCCGAATCAAATAGGCATGATAACAACTGGGAACATCAAATGTCCATTTGGGCAGGATCAAAATAATAAGCAAAACATCTATATGCCCAACAATGCCAAAAACAACCGCCAAAGAAAAAGTAATACCGGAGTACCCAAAACCAATCATCCCAACAAAAGCAAGCAATAAAGTTATTCCCCATAATTTAGAAAGAAAGGCATGTGTACAGGTTTCTTTGCCAAATTTCATAAAGCTGAAAACATATGTTAATCCTTCCATTATAAAAATAACAACTATTGCAGCCGCATTGTCCTTTATTATTTCCGGGTTTAAAAGCCACGAACACCAGGCCACACAAAGCCAAAATACCAAATCTGTCTGACTGTCCATTCTTCGGAGTTTTTCAGAAGAAACACCTTCACGACGAGCAATAATGCCATCAAAAATATCAGTCAGCAAGCCTAGAAAGATTAAAACCACAAGCTCTTTTCGAATTTCGCTTCCAAAATTATAGGTTAGAATTATTAAAACAGGACCAAGTAAAAGCCTAAAAGCTATTAGCAAAACAGGTATATTTTTCATTTTTTTTTAGTTTTATTTCTTAAACTGCCAGTTAATAAGAGGCAGTTTTCTTTTTCCATTCGTATTCCAAATCCCAAACTGCACGCCGCGAAGGTTTTTAGAATGATTAAACAATCCTATCTGAATTCCGTTATGCCGTCTCGAAACATTCGACGGAGCTATCTGAATGCCATTTCCTGATTCAGAAATATTGGCAAAACCGGAAATACTCAATCCTGCAAAGTTTTCGGTATGCAATATTCCTCCAACAGAAAAACCATTCATTGTATTCATCCCGGAAATTATTGAAACATTCATTCCTCTCATTTCTGCACCGCCCGTAAAACCTCCTGAACTAATATTCAGTCCATTTATCTTAATATACGTTTTCGTAACATCATCAAAAAAAGCAACGTTACTTATTACATTGTCATTAATTCCGACCAAAAAAGACTCAAACGGCACATTAATCGAAATTGTAAACAAGGCTATTGATAAAGGACTGGCTTCTACATTTAAACCGTTAATGGTTTGAAGTTTAATTTTTTTATTCTCATAATGACCAACTCCAAGAGCGAAACCATTTACTGTATTAACTCTTCTGGATATGGGCGATAAACTAAAAATCTTAATACTGTCATTTCTGTGATTATTTTCTGATTTCCACCGAAAATAATGAAGATCTAAATCCTCAATAGCTATAGGAGAATTAGACGGAACCAAAGTATCTGTTACTTTAGACTCGTTTTCCTGCGCAAAAGAGAATCCGCAGAAAAACAATATCACGACAAACTGCATCTTTCTGATAAAAGCAAAAGCCATTTTTTTCATAACTACGTTTATAATTTTCATGTTATTCTTTTTAAAATTACGAGACAAACTTATTGCAATAATCACATTTTATTTTGTGGAAATAAATAAAACAAAATCATAAATTTGTGATTATCGCAAATTATGAAATCACAAGAATTATTTTTAAAGGCAATCAGGCAAAAAACATCTAAGTCAGCTTCTTTAATTGAAGAAATCGCAGGAGTTTTAGAAATCAGTTATGACGCTTCGCACCGGAGAATTTCGGGAAAGAGTAAATTTTCTATAGGCGAAACAATAAAACTGGCGGGTCATTTCAATATTTCATTAGACAATTTATTTTCGAACAGAGAGAAAGTGATTATCGAAAAAACAATTGAAATTGAGAATTTAAAAGACATGCTTCAGTATTTTAAATCATCATCTGAAAACATCGAAGCATTAACAAAAAACAAGAAAACAACCTTGTTTTACTCTGCGAAAGATATTCCGTTGTTTTACTTTATGGACGGAACTATTTTGTCCAAATTCAAAGCCTTTGTTTGGCTGAATCTCTTAAATTCGAATCAGAAGAAAGTGGCTTTTGAAAATTTTGTAATTGACGAATCTTTTTCTGAATACATGCAAAAGCTAAAAAAGATTTACGAAAATACATTTGTAAACGAAGTTTGGAATGATACTACTATAAACAGCAGCCTGCAGCAGATTCTTTATTTTTATGAAGCAGGTCTTTTGAATTTAAAAAGTGCCAATGCGCTCTGCATTGATTTAAAAAGGATTATTAATCTTATAAAAACAAAATGTAACGAACCCGATGACAAGTTCTCAATTTATTACAACGAACTGATCTTACTCAACAACAACATGCTGATTGAAACGGATGAAAAATTAACCATGTTTGTTCCTTATACCTTATTAGGATATTTTATAACGGATAATGAAGAAAGCTGTAAAAACGTACATCATTTTTTTAAACAGCAGATTATCAATTCCATTCCGTTAAGACAATCTGGAATTAAGGAACAGAATCTTTTCTTTAACCGTGCAATTCGCAAGATAGATTATTATGTTGAAAAAATAAATTCGCAGGTAGATCTTCATTTCTGATTTTTTAATCCCACCCTTTAACCAATGACGAATAATGGGAAAAACTTTCAATTTAAAGAAATGTAACAATTTCGCTGCATTTTAACATTTTAATACAACATTAAAGACTTTTTTTTATACTTTTGAAATCACCAAAACCAACCATTTAACCATACAATCCTTTGAAAAATTATAAAAAAAAGAATATAATCCTTCTTCTGCTTGGATTATTCTTAAGTATTACCCCAATTTACAGCCAAACAAGTAATAATACTATTTCTATTTACAATTGGTTTGACCAGACTTTAGGAAAAGAAAATCTTGCTATATATAATGGTCCGCGTCATGTTAATTACTACAGAACGTTAGACAACAGCCATAGTTATTATGTATCAGGTAATTATAGTTCCGGAGATGTTACTTACGAAAACCAGACTTACTCTAATCTTGATCTTAAATACGATGTAAACAATGACATTCTGGTTTTTAAACCTACAGGCGAATTCGATTATATGGGAATCTGTCTAATAAAGGAAAGAACTGCGGGCTTTAGTATTTACAACAAAAAATTCATTAATATAAATTACAACAATCCTAAATGTCCGCCCTTTATGAATGGATATTATCAGGAAATTGTTTTTTCTAAAATCAATGTACTGTATATCAAACACCATAAAACCAGAACAAAAGTTATTGACACCAAAACAATTTCTGATGGTGTAAATCAGCCCACTACGGATTCGTTTAGAGACAAAAATGAGTTTGTCTTAAAATACAAAGACGTTTATTATAAGTTAAATTCAAAAAGTGATCTCATTAAAATTTTCCCTGAGCACAAAAGCATCATAAAAAATTACTACAGTAATAATGTTCAATTAGAGAAATCAGATAATAAAGTTTTTATTGAAAATCTAATTAAAGAAATCAACAATTATCTCCCTAATGAACTAAACTGAACATGAAAAAAATTATACTCACATTATTTTTATCTGCCTTTTTTACAGTATCATTTAGTCAGGAAAAAAGCAAAAAAATATCCATAGATTTTAACAATACTGATTTAAAAACAGCCATAGAAAGTATTGAAAAAGTCAGCGGTTACAAATTTTATTTTGATGAGAACTGGTTTAAAAAAGAAACCGTTTTAATAACTAAAACCTACAGCAATATTTCTATAAATGAAATACTTGACAGTCTTTTTGAAAAAACGGCTTTAAATTATTTCATTACCGAAAACAAAATAATCCTGACACAAAACAGCACGATTCACAGTTCGCTGCCTGATGATTATTTCGGTGCAAAAAATCCGGAGCCAAATAAGGTCACGGTAACTCCCCTGTTTCATCAGCAATACGATACTGTTGCACAGAAGAATAATGCAGCTGGAATACTTTATATTGGTAAGGAAAAAAAGGGAGGAGAATTAAAATCGTATACAATTTCGGGCTATATAAAAAATCGAAAAACAAAAAATTCACTTTCTAATGCAACGATTAAAGTTCGGGGTAAAAACAGCAGTACCGTTACCAACAACGAAGGATATTACAAAGTAATTGTGCCTTTTGGCCTTAATTATATTGACGTAGAACTAGTTAATCATAAGAAAACCACAGAAACAATTATGGTTTATGATGACGGAAAATTAGACATATCTCTTGACGAAACCTTTAACGAATTAGACGAAGTCGTTATTAAAAAGAGTGCCAACAAGAATGTAAAAGATGTTATTGCAGGCGTATCGACTATTGATGTTGAAAAGATAAAAAACATTCCGCTGGTACTTGGTGAAAGAGATATATTTAGAGTAGCCACAACTTTACCCGGAATAAAAACGACAGGAGAAGGTTCTGCAGGATTTAATGTACGAGGCGGAAAAGACGACCAGAACTTAATTCTTCTGGATAACGCGGTATTGTATAATACTTCGCATTTTTTAGGTTTTTTCTCTGCTGTGAATCCATACACAACCAGTAAAGTAGATATTTACAAAGGAAGTATTCCGGCAAGATTTGGAGGCAGATTATCTTCAGTTTTTGATATTTCTTCAAAAAACGGTAATCCGGAAAAATTTTCGGGCGAAGGCGGTATCGGGTCTGTAACAAGTAATCTGACCATTGGAACTCCTATAATAAAAAACAAGGCCAGCATACTGGCAGGATTTAGAACAACGTATTCAGAATGGATATTAAAAAGGCTTAAAGATGAATCTTTAAAAAACAGCGAGGCTGCTTTTTTTGACGGAATTGTAAAATACAACCATAAGATTACCAAAAACAATAATGTTGAAGCAACACTATATTACAGCAAGGATCGTTTCAGCATCTCGTCTGATTCTGTTTATAAATACAGTAATGCTTTAGTTTCTTTAAAATGGAATCATGCATTTAATGAGAAAAGCAAAGCCGATTTCATCTTTACAAACAGTGAATATAAATTCAACATAGATTACGATAACGGAACTCCAAACTCTTTTGATTACGGATATAAACTGAATGAAACGCAGTTTATCGCCAATGGTAATTATGCTCCTAATTCAAAACATGCTTTTAATTATGGTCTCTCAAGTAAACTTTACAATATTGCGCCGGGATATCTTAATCCCAAAGATCCGGCATCAAAAATAATTCCTGTAAAAATTGAAGACGAGAAAGCTTTAGAGTCGGCTGTTTATCTTGCTGATAATTATAATATAACCGAAAAAATACTCGTAAACCTCGGGCTGCGATATTCTACTTATTCTGCTTTGGGCGAATCTACACAGCGAATTTACGAACCTAATTCACCGGTTAATGACAATACAGTTGCTGATATAAAATATTATAAGAAAAATGAAGTCGTTAAAACCTACGGAGGTTTTGAACCCCGAATCGCTTTACGCTATTTGTTTACAGATGATTTTTCTGTAAAAGCAAGTTTCGACAAAACATATCAGTACATTCATTTACTCACAAACAACACCACACAATCTCCTACAGATGCATGGAAATTATCTGATTTAAATATTGCTCCACAAAAAGCACAGCAATATTCTTTAGGATTTTATAAAAATCTTTACGACGATGAATTGGAGTTAAGCCTTGAAGGATATTATAAAAAATCAGCCAATCTTCTGGATTACAAAGTGGGTTCTGATTTAATGCTGAATGAGAATCCCGAAACCCAGCTTTTACAGGGAGAAGGAAAAGCATACGGAATTGAATTTTTGATTAAAAAGAATATTGGAAAACTGAATGGATGGTTAGGCTATACGTATTCGAGAACTTTTATACGATTACCAAGTCAGTTTAATGAAGAAAAAGTAAACAATGGCAATTATTTCCCAACAAATTTTGACAAACCGCACGAAGTAAGTGCTGTACTCAATTATAAATTTACAAAGAGATACAGCTTGTCGAGCAATTTTGTTTATCAATCCGGAAGACCTATCACCTTCCCTATCGGAAGCTATATGTATAATGGCATGGAATACACTTTATACAGTGACCGAAACAAATTCAGAATACCGGATTATTACCGATTAGATATTGGATTTAATATTGAAGGAAATCATAAAATAAAGAAACTCTCCCACAGTTTTTGGAATATTTCTATTTACAATGTGTTAGGAAGAAACAATCCGTATTCGATTTTCTTTATAACGACAAACGGACAGGTTAAAGCATACAAAACTTCGATATTTTCTGTGCCAATTCCAACAATAACGTATAACATTAAATTTTAATTATTAAAAAATGAAATTTAAAACCAAACATATCAAACATTTATACAAAAAGGTTTTTCTTGTACTTTTTTGTATATCTGTCAGCAGCTGTACAGAACAATATGTTTTCCAATCGAATACATTCGAAAGCATACTTGTTGTGCAAGCCAATATTACTAACGAACTAAAAACGCAGGAAATCAAAATCACAAGATCATACCGCCTGGAAGAATATGGACCTCCAACTGAAGAAGGGGTAAATGTTTATGTTACCGAGGACGGCAGTAAATCGTATGAATTTGAATTTGAAAAAGCAACGGGACTGTATGTGTCAAAGGCGCCATTTCAGGCTGTTCCTGAAAAATCATATCAATTGCATTTTACTACTAAAGAAGGAAAATCATATTCGTCTTCTATTGAAACTTTAACACCTGTTAACGAAATTAATGTAGAACCAAAAATCGAAACTATCGATGGCGAAAAGGGTGTTCAGATTAGGGTAACCAGTTTTGATCCAAGTGCAAAATCACTATTCTACAGATATGAATATGACGAGACTTATAAAATAGTAGCTCCTGACTGGAAACCTAATAAATTAATAGTTGCGCCATTTACAACAAACGGATTTCCTGATTTTATAGTGGTTCCCAGGGAAGAAGAAACCAGAGTTTGTTTTACCACAAAAAAATCAGATAATTTGATTTTAGTGAATACTACTGATTTAAGTGAAGACCGAATTGATCTTCCAATACGTTTTATTGGCATAGCAGAACCTATCCTAAATGAACGTTACAGTATAATCGTTCGTCAATACGTACAAAATTTAGAGTCGTATACGTATTACAGTACATTAAAAAAACTATCCACATCTGAAAGTATTTTTTCGCAGGTACAGCCTGGATTTAATTATGGAAATCTCAAATCAGATGATAATGCCGATGAAAAAATAGTAGGGTATTTTGAAGTATCGTCAGTTTCATCAAAAAGAATATTTTTCAATTTTAGGGATATCTTTGTAGCTGATCCTTATCCTCCATATTATATACCATGTGTACCTGAAGAACTGCAAAACTGCTGGGATGCGGGCCCGGGGTGCAGAGGTCCAAAAATTCTTTCTATCGTTAAAGCGCCAAAAACTGCAGGCGCTTATTACGGAAGATTTGATGACATTTTCGTATTTGTACCTTCACCTTGCGGAGACTGTACTTCATTTTCATCTAACATTAGACCTTTATTTTGGATAGATTAAAAAAAATAGCAAACCTGATTATGCTGCTCATTGTTAATGCAGCTATTGCGCAGAATGGTTCATTGCAAAAAAATGAAACCAGTAAACTGACCATTGAAAATATATTCGTTCATGTAAGCAACACAACATTAATTGCCGGTGAAACTTTACACTGTAAATTGTATTGTTTAAATTCTCCAAACAACAATTTTAGTTCTATAAGCAAAATTGCGCATGTTGAATTGGTAAACAAAGAAAACCAAAGTATTCTCACGGCTAAAATAAACCTTGAAAACGGAACAGGAGAAGGCGATTTCTTTATTCCGGCAACAATTGCTACAGGCAGTTACAAACTAATTGCTTATACCAAATGGATGCTGAACAATAGTGATTCTAAAGTATCTTCAACTGACCTGATACTTATAAATCCTTATACCACGAACAGCGACAAAATAAATAACTCAAAAGATGTTACAAACAATTTCGAAGCGAAATCAAATTCAGGGTCTTATGCTTTAGAAGTAAATAAAAAGTTTTTTGCAAAAAGAGAACAGGTTTCAATAAGCCTGAAATCAGTAAATTCGATGAATACGAAGGGAAACTTTTCTCTTTCAGTAAAAAAGAAAGACAATCTCCCTTCTCAAAAACAAATGAACTCTAATGAATTTGCGGCATACAACTCGGGTTTACAAACTACCTTGAAGGAACAACTCTCTTTTCTACCGGAACTTAGAGGAGAAATTATCTCGGGAACAATTACCAACAATAAAGATCCGAAACAAGTTGCAGGAAAAAATGTCGCACTATCATTACCCGGAGACAATTTTGCATTTAAGATTGCTAAAACCAATTCAGAGGGTAAATTCAATTTTATTTTAGATAAAAGTCCAAATTACTCAAATGCCGTAATTCAGGTTACGGGTGAAGACAAAAACGACTACACAGTTGAAATTGATAAAGCGAATGTTTACAATTTAAAAAACACAACATCATCAGAAGAATTAAGTCTTAGTTTTGATTATAAAGCCGGTATAGAAGAAAGATCTGTCGCCAGTCAAATTGAAAACGCTTATTATACTTCTAAAAAAGACAGTCTACAGCCAGACGTAAAAACAGTTCCTTTTTATAATCCATTATTAGAAAGAGAATATATTCTTGAAGATTACACCAAATTTCCTTCTTTAAAAGAAACGATTACAGAAGTAGTTAAAGAAGCCTATTATCGCGAGGAAAATAAAAATTTCACCCTTCATGTCAGAGATATTAACTATGATCTTAAATTTTTCGCTGAACCGGCATTAATTCTTGTTGACGGTCTGATGATCCAGAACAGCAATGAATTAGTCGATTATAAAATGGAGAATGTTTATAAAATAAGTCTTGTACCTGGCGTTTATGTCTATGGTCCAAAAGCGTTTGACGGCATTATCAGCTTTACGACAAAAAACGGTGACTATATCACTAAAGAAAAAGGCAGTCATATTTTAAAAACCGAAATTCAGAGACCTTTAAATAAAACAATCTGCTTTAAACCGGATTACACCAATACCAATAAATATGATCGTATTCCTGACTACAGACATCAGCTTTTATGGGAACCAGAATTATCTCTGGAAGGTTTAGAAAAAACAATCTCATTTTTTACTTCTGATGTTCCGGGTATATACGAAATAAACCTTGAAGGATTTACAAACAATGGAACTCCGGTATCTTTAAAAGAAAGTTTTGAAGTAAAATAAACACCTAAAAATCTTTAAAAAATAAAACCTCTATTTCTGAAAATCAGGATAAAGGTTTTGTTTTTTTTAGTTATTTCACTTTTAAAATGATATTTCCACACCAAAACACTCAAAAAAGCCTTTAAAAACCAATTAAATACACTTAAAACTTTGCTTCATTCACATTCATGAAGGTATTGATTTTTCATTTTCTTACTGTAATCTTAATATTACAGCTTGTTTTATAAAGAAAATGTAAAAAAACAAAAAAAACACGAGTAAACTTACAATTTATTGAATAAAAAAAATACCTTTAACGCTCCAAAAATAAAATTATTAACCCTAAAAACCTTATTATGAGCTTTAACTTTACAGTAGTCCAGCAAAACAAAATCAATACCGAACCTTTTGGCTTTTTAGACGGTGTTAATCTTGATAACCCGGTACCGCCTCTAGTTTCGACAAAAACCTACGATCGTTTTGGAGTAAAAACGTTAAAAATCAGCGCTATTTTATACGTTAATTACAAAGATGCTCAAAATCCTTACATTGGAAAATTAAACGAAGTAGATGGCAGGCTGGAAATTAATTATTGCTATGATTTCAGCGAAATAAAACCACTTGCTTACGATGTTTGGTATATTGAAATAGACTATACATCTGCAGGCGTTGAAAACATCAAAGAAGTTGTATCCTTCTTACAAGATATTGATCCTATTACTTCAAGAGGAACAGAAACAGCGGTTAGTCACTAATCTATCTAAACTATTTCTTTTAAGACAAATTACATCGTTTACTTTTATAAAAATTAAACGATGTTTTTTTAGTAACAAAAAACTTTGAAATGAACAAATTCAAAATATTTCTAGTTTCATTATGTTTTCAATTTCCTTTTTTAATACTTGCCCAAGACATAGCCTACAACACATTTCACAACACACTCAAAAAAAAGGCAATAGAATTTAGCCATGAACCCAATTTCAATAAAGTTCAGAACTTTTTTATTGAAAAAAATTACGATTCGACTCTGGTATTTTCTATGAGACTTCTTAATTCTACAAAAGATAAGATAGTAACAGATTATTGTCACTATTTTAGAGGAAGCTCCTTTAGAGCAAAAAAACTATTTAAAGAAGCAAAGTCTGAATTAAATCTAGTCAGCAGGGAATTCGAATTTTATATCTTAATACACAAAGAGCTTGGGGAAATTGCTTTGGAGCTAAATGATTTTGAAAAAGCAATACAGTATTTTAAAGAAGCTGAAAAACTGTCTATTAAAAATAAACAGGTGATCAAAACAAGTACAATTTATGTAAATCTGGGCAGCTCTTATCTTCATTTAAATCAATTTAAAAATGCTGAAGAATTCTTTTTTAAAAGTCTTAAGCTTCAAGAAAAAGAAAAAGACACAACATCATTGATTGAACTTTACATAAACATCGCAAATCTGTATTATATTCAATACAAAGACAATGAAGCAATCCCTTTTTTCGAAAAAGCGTATCATTTGTCTGTAAAGACAGCTCATTTTGACTTGAAAAGAAAATCTTCCCTAAACATGGCAGTTGTTGAGGAAAACAGGGGAAATTTTAAAAAAGCACTGCTATACAGAAAAGAATCTGATCACTGGAAAGACTCTTTAAATAATCAAAACAAAATCTGGGCAGTTGCTGATTTTGAGAAAAAGTTCGCTGTAGCGCAGAAACAAAAGGAAATTAAGGTTCTTACAGTAGAAAATAAACTAAAAAATACCCAGCGTAACATTTTCTTTTTTTCTGCCACAGGGTTATTATTATTATTGACAGGTGGCGTTTATTTATACGCACAAAAAGTTAGAAACAGCAAGACCATTTTACGTCAAAAAAACAAACTTGATGAATTAAATGCTACTAAAGATCAGCTTTTTTCTATTGTAAGCCATGATTTACGTTCTTCTGTAAATGCGCTAAAAACAAGTAATGCAAAATTATCTGCCACGCTTGAAACCAAAAATTATGATGAGCTAAACCAGCTTATCATTCAGAACAGCGGAATTGCAAACGGAGCTTACAGTTTATTAGACAATTTACTGCATTGGGCATTATTACAAACCAAGCAATTGTATTTCAATAGAGAATCTGTTCATTTGTATTCTATTGTACAGCAAATTGAATATAATTACAAACCTTTATTATTAGACAAATCAATTCAGTTTGAGAATTCGGTTTCAAAAAGCATTTTTTTATTTGTCGATCTGGATTCGCTTAAAATTGTATTGAGAAACTTACTGGACAATGCCATAAAGTTTTCTCCTAAAAACGGACAAATAACATTCCTTTCTAATGAAATCGATTCTGATTTCTGCCAGTTGATTATTCAGGACACAGGTATCGGAATGAGCGAAAGCACCATTGCAGAATTACTTCAGGAAGGCGAATTGTTAGCAAAAAAAGGCAATTCTGAAATTATTGGAACCGGATTAGGCATACAACTTTGTAAACAGATGATTGCAAAAAATAACGGTACGTTTACAATTGAAAGTGAACTTAATAAAGGAACTCGAATGATAGTAACATTACCAAAAACAAAATAAAAATGGATAATATTAATGTTCTTATAATCGAAGATACTACGGAGCAGAGCGAAGCTCTTGTAAAAATATTGCTCCAAAACAATTATAATATTGCCGGAGTAGCCAAAAATTTCACCGAAGCTTTAAAGCTTTTTTACGAAAAAGCTATTGATATTATAATCATCGATGTTTTTCTGGATGGCAAACCAGACGGAATCACTTTTGCAGAATCTATCAATATTATTCCAAATGTTTCAAAACCTTTTGTGTTTTTAACCAGTTCGCAGGATCGTCAGATTTTTGAAAGGGCTAAACTTACAAAGCCTTTCAGTTTTTTAATGAAACCTTTTAACGAACTGGAAATTTTATATGCTATCGAAATGGCAATCGAAAAGTTTTACGAGCAGACAAATGTTTTTCTTACCGAAGAACAGGACACGGTAGTAAGTAATGATTCTTTGTTTATCAAAAAGAAAAATTCATTAAAAAAAGTGGTTTTAACGGACATTTTGTACATCGAAGTTGAAGAACGTTACTGCAACATCATTACCGAAAAAGAAAAATTTGTAATCCTGATTTCCCTAACCAAAATCAGTGACTTATTAGACAAGAACAAGTTTATTAAAACCCATAGAAATACAATTGTAAATACAGATAAAATAGAAGAAATCATTCTAGCTGATAATCTAATTATATTAAAAGGCAATCATAAAATAAACCTGAGTGATACTTATAAAGATTTTATAAAGAAAATGAATATCCTCTCTTAAACATTAACTTTACACTCAATACAAAAACTCTTCTTAAGGCCGTTAAGAAGAGTTTTTCTTTTTATACAACAAATTAACATAAAAAACAATTTTGTTTATTTCATGACACTAAAACGAGGTTTCGTGACATTTAAAACAATATCAAGCCCTCTTCGATCTTATTTTTATAACCTCAAATCAATATAGACACATATGGACAGAATAATACTTATGCAACCTGAGATGAAACTTATTACCATACTAAAAAAAATAAAAAACAATCCCTGGGTTGGTTTAACGGCTTCTTTAGTCATCATTATTATAAGCCTGTACAAAATATTAGACAATGTATCTGAATTCAATGTAGAATACATATTACTTGTCATTGCATTACCAATTTACGTTTATTCACTAAAAAAAATATTTGATGAAATATTGAATAGAAATGATGATTCTCACGAGTAAATATTGTTTCAGTTCTTTTTTCCGAAAATCTTTCATCTCCTCCCGATTTCACACTACTGAAAGTGGTTTAAAGTCAAAATCAAGATTCCGAAACTAACTTCATTCGATACTTCTGATCTTTTAAAAGCTCATGTTTAAACAATAGAGACATGGGCTTTTTTTCATAGTAACGCAACCTTTTAATTATTTTTTATACTATAGATTATAAAAGATAAATACTATGAAAAAAACAACAATTTTTATTTCGACAATTCTGCTGATTTTTTTATTTTCATGTTATAATGACTCTGTAGAAACAATAAGTCCAAATCCAACAGATGAGAGTAAATATTATGATCAGGATCCAGATTGCAAAGAAATTAAAAGTGGGACTTGCTGCGATGTTGATGGCAGGATATTCGTAGAGACAGGAACATCTTATAAATACACTTACGACTATAAAGCTTTTAATGCACCTACTGTCGATAATGAAATTGAATGGACTGTTTTAAGCGGCTCAATAATTTTACTGGAGGGGCAAGGCACGAAAGAAGCAACTTTTTATTTCAACAAGAATTTTACTAAAGGAGAGATTTCAGGATACAACAAAAAATCACTGCAATGCCAAAGTACTATATTAATTTCTAAATTATAGTTTTACACTTTGAAATTAGATCAGCTCATAAAAGATTGTGTCAGGCAAAACAGAAAAGCGCAAGAAGAATTATACCAATTGTATAAAAACACTCTTTTTGTGCTTAGTCTGAAATATTGCCCTAATGAAGCGGAAGCCGAAGACAATCTGCATGATTCTTTTATTGAAATCTTTACCAATATCAAAAACTATAAGGGAAACGGAAGTTTTGAGGGCTGGATCAAAAGAATTACAATTAATAAAGCAATAACGAGATATAAACAATCGTACCTGCTTGTTGCTATTAAAGATGATTTCTCTGAAGACGACACTGTAAATGATAGCGAAATAGATTTTTCTCTTGAAACCATTTTATCTTTTGTTCAGAAACTACCGCACCAATACCGATTGGTTTTTAGTTTATATGAACTAGATGACTATTCGCATAAAGAAATTGCCTCCATGTTATCAATATCTGAAAGCACATCAAAATCAAATTTACATAGAGCAAAACAGATTTTGAAATTAAGAATCAAATCAAAAAACACATTTTATTATTCAAAACAAAAAAATGGAGAATAAAACGGAAATAGGAAAAGCAATCAAAAGTAAATTGGATAATTTAGACAAAAGTCCAAGTGATTTTGTATGGTCAAAAATTGAAAAGGATTTAAATAATAAAAGACGTAAAAGATTTTTATTATGGCTGATTCCTAGCATTCTAACTCTTACAATTTTATCTTCAGTGCTGTATTTTAATTCAGATTTCCATGAAAAAAATACAGCCCAAAAAACTCCATCTCAAAAAGACGTTCCTGATATAGTTTTTTCTAAAAAACAAACTTTGCCGGCAAACCTGCAAAAAAAAGGATTAGATGATATTACTACTGTTAAAAAAACCAAGACGGTAAAACTCGTAAAACAATCGACCAAATTTGTTACATCAACTAACGAATACGAAGAATACGAAGTTGTAAAAAAATACAAAGTCACTATTAAAAAAGAACAAATTACGGCAAGACCACTAAAAACCAACGCAAAAAATCCAAATACAATTAATAGTAAAAAACCAATTACAGCTTACAAAAAAGACAATCCTCGAAACTACATTGCAAAAAAAACAGAAACAGCTGATTACAAAAATCCGAAGAAATCTCAAAAAAAGAATATTAATGAAATTACAAGAAACACAAATCCTAAAAACTCAATCGCAGAAAACAAAATTCCAGAAAAAGACACTATAGCTTATAATAATCCTGAGAAAAATATAACTGTCACTACAGTAATAGATGAACCAAAAATTGATAGTATTACAAAAAAAGACAGTATAAACTTGAAGAAAAAAATAACAACAAAACGAGAGTATAAAGAGCGAATTGTTCAGCCTCAGAAAACCGAAACTGAACCTGAATTTACAATTTCTACTTTTTATGGTCCAGCGGTTTTTGGTTCTTTAAGTAATAAATCCATGATCAGCCCCAGAATGAATGATTTATCCAGAAGCCATCCTATTACCTCACATTATGGCGTTTATGTAAAAACAATGTATAACCAAATTGGTTTCAGAGCTGGATTTTCTAAAATAAATTTAAAAACATCAACGCGATTAAATCAGGATCTAATTTCAGATTACAACAATATAAATTTAAGAACAGAAGTAAACGTAAAAGCAATCTTCGGAGATTCGAACCAGGTAGATTTAGTTCAAAATCTCTCTTATTATGAACTGCCTATAGAGTTTAATTATGCAGTAAAAAAAGATGAGAGCAAAATTGGTATCGAAGCTTTTACAGGTTTTAGTTTTTTAATATTAGATAAAAATGCACTATACTTAAAATCAGAAAAAGTATCTGCACAAAATATTGGAGAAACAAAAAACATTTCCGGCACTGGCTTTTCTTATAATTTAGGTATCGGGTTAAGTTATAAACTGACAGAACATATAGCATTGGATATAAATCCATTATTTAAATATTATCTAAGCACTTCCAATAAAAATGAAGATGCTAAACCATACAGTCTTTCTCTTCAATCCGGCCTTAGTTATAAATTTTAAAAATATTTTTGATACAATTGTAACTTTTTAAATACTTCTTACGTATAACTATTTGTACACTTTAAAAAATAGAGAGACAAATAAGATGAGACAACTTAAAATCACCAAGCAGGTAACCAATCGTGAAACTGCATCGTTAGATAAATATCTACAAGAAATCGGAAAAGTTGACCTAATTACCGCTGATGAAGAGGTAGAATTAGCACAAAGAATAAAGGCTGGTGATCAAAGAGCTTTAGAAAAATTAACAAAAGCCAACCTACGTTTCGTTGTATCGGTTGCTAAACAATATCAAAATCAAGGTTTAACTCTTCCTGATTTAATTAATGAAGGAAACTTAGGGCTTATCAAAGCCGCACAGCGTTTTGATGAAACTCGTGGTTTCAAATTCATTTCTTACGCAGTATGGTGGATTCGTCAATCGATCCTTCAGGCTTTGGCAGAACAATCACGTATTGTTCGTTTACCATTAAACAAAATTGGTTCTATCAATAAAATCAACAAAATGTACGCATTATTAGAGCAGTCTAATGAGCGTCCGCCTTCTGCTGAAGAAATTGCAAAAGAACTGGACATGACTGTAAATGACGTAAAAGAGTCTATGAAAAACTCCGGTCGTCACTTATCGATGGATGCACCTCTTGTTGAAGGTGAAGATTCTAACCTTTACGACGTATTACGTTCCGGTGAATCTCCAAATCCTGACAGAGAGTTAATTCACGAATCATTACGTACTGAAATCGAGCGTTCTTTAGAAACATTAACTCCTAGAGAGGCAGATGTTGTTCGTTTGTATTTTGGACTTGGCGATCAGCACCCAATGACTTTAGAAGAAATTGGTGAAACTTTCGACTTAACCCGTGAACGTGTTCGTCAGATTAAAGAAAAAGCAATCCGTAGATTAAAACATACTTCAAGAAGTAAAATCCTTAAAACGTATCTTGGGTAATCACCCCAAATTTCCAATGAGAAAAATTCTAAACTTCAATTTACTTGGAGTTTAGTTTATAATTTCTTAAATTGGACAATAAAGCAAACAACAGTTTGATTGACTGTTCGTTTTTTGATTGATGATTGAAACTCCGGCTGATTACCGGAGTTTTTCATTTCTATTTTTTACCATTAAAATATTAAGCTCCATAAATAAAGACTTAATTTGATTAATCTCTTAATGGTTCAAAAAAACTTGCAGTTAAAAAAATTATCTTTGCAAAGAAAAACAACACACTACAATGAAAAATACACTTATTGCTCCTTCAGTTCTTGCGGCAGATTTTGCCAATTTACAGCGCGATGTCGAAATGATCAACAACAGTCAGGCAGACTGGTTTCATATTGATATTATGGACGGGGTTTTTGTACCAAATATTTCTTTTGGAATGCCGGTTTTAGAAGCTATTTCTAAACATGCAAAAAAAACAATAGATGTACATTTGATGATTATTGATCCGGATCGTTACATTAAAACTTTTGCCGATTTAGGAGCAGATAATCTAACCGTACACTACGAAGCCTGCACTCATTTACACAGAACGCTGCAGGCCATTAAAGCCGAAGGAATGAAAGCAGGAGTTGCAATCAATCCGCACACAAATATTGATCTTTTAGAAGATGTAATAAACGATATTGACCTGGTTTGCATAATGAGCGTAAATCCGGGGTTTGGCGGACAGTCTTTTATTGAAAATACGTATGCAAAAGTTAAGAAACTAAAAGATTTAATTGTACGCAAAAATGCACCAACACTTATCGAAATTGATGGTGGTGTAACCAGCAAAAATGCAAAACAATTAGTAGAAGCCGGAGCGGATGTTTTAGTTGCCGGAAGCTTTGTTTTTAAAGCAGAAAACCCAACTGAAACTATTGCCGATTTAAAAGTCCTTACTGCTTTTTAAATTTTTCAAATTAGGAAAAAAGTCAATTCCGGTCATTTTTTCCAAAGTTTCAATAGGAACTACAAAATCATAAATAGGCTTGTCACTGTCTTCATTTGGAACCAGAAAAGCTATTGCTCTATGTTCTTTTCCTGATTTAGTCAGTACAATTTTGTAAAAATATTTAGGAACAGAAACTTTTTCTGTTCCTATTTTTTTATCAGTATCCTTTAAAATTCCTCCTGTTACTACATAAATACCATTGTATTTTCCTGCCCAATAACGTGTTTTCTGTTCTATTCGATTCCAGATACCGCTATTGAAATCATGTTTTTGAGGCGAAATATTCGAAGTGTAGAAAGTATCATTGTAGGCTTCTTCACTAAATTCCATATCGCCCGCGGGGCATAAATGCCCTTTATCATAACCTGATTTTTTATAATTTCTCCAGTCTGCAGAACGAGTTGTTACTTTAGGATCTTCTATAAAATAAGGGCGCTTAAAATTATTGTTCTTCAAATATTCCTTCTTCAGTTCATACGCTACCCATTCTGCCTGTTCGTGTTTTTCACTGTATGAAAGCGTATAATATTTATGTTTCACTATCTGATTGGTCGTCGAAGTAGGCTCATAAGATACTGAATACAGAGATCCTGTATTACTTTGATTTGAAACAAACGAACTCTGCTCCTGATTTACCACTTCGCTCATTTGTGTGTCGTTTTCTTTTTTACAAGAGAATACCAGCAGACTGATCAACCCAATTATGTAGATATTTTTCATGAATACATTTATTTTTACATTAAAAAAAACGCTTCATAAATTACTTTAAGAAGCGTTTTAATAACAAATTAAATTTTTAAAATATTACGATTTTACTAATTTATCTTTTTTAACTTTTCCTGAAATGCTGTTTTTTACAGGAGGTCTTGATGATTGCAGATCGTCAAGTATATTTAGAGCCTCTTCTACATACACATCTTTAGACAATGCCTGATGCCACGCTTCTCTTTTCTCTTTTAAGGTAGCATCGTTGTTCATTTCGGTAACTTCATAAGGAAGTGAATTGAAAATCAGATTGTTTTTGTAATCTGAAATTGGTTTGTATTTTTTACCTTCATTTTCAACCTGCTCCTGAGTAGCTTTAAAACTTGTAATATTCAGACTGTATGTGTTTTCTTTGTTCTTAACATCAATCCATTTCGCATTTTCTTCTATGAGTTTGAATTGTGCATTTTGAGCAATTCTGGCGCGGCTGTTCTCAATTGCCTTAAGGAATCCCTGATTGTAAGTCCAGGTACTGTAATCAGCAGGATCAATTTTATCCCACGGCATAGCGTTATCAATATCGCGTTCTCCCATTTTTAGGTAAGCATAACGATCCGGCATTACCACATCACTGTGAACACCTTCAAGCTGCGTAGAACCACCGTTAATTCTATAGAATTTTTGGCCGGTAATTTTCAGAGCCCCTAAATCTCCGTAATTTGCGTTACGAACAAACTGATTCAAATCAAGTACATTTTGCACAGTACCTTTTCCGTACGTTTGTTTACTTCCAATGATAATACCACGTTTATAATCCTGAATCGCAGCAGCTAAAATTTCAGATGCCGAAGCAGAGAAACTGTTTACCATGATTACCAAAGGTCCGTCCCACTCGATTTTTTTATCTTTATCATAAAGAACCTCTTTCTTTTTTCCGGCAGATTTTACCTGAACAATTGGTCCTTCTTCAATAAATAAACCGGCGATATTCACAACTGTCGTAAGAGATCCTCCTCCGTCATCACGAACATCAAGAACAATACCGTTTACATTTTCTTTTTTAAGTCTTTCAACCTCAAGAGCAATATCTTTTCCGGCATCACGGCCGCCTTCCTGATTTTCAAAATCAATATAAAATTTAGGAAGATAGATAACACCGTACTTCAATCCGTTCTTTTCAACAATACTTGATTTAGCATACGTTTCTTCAATTTCAACAACATCTCTCACAATTGAAATTACTTTAATACTTCCGTCTACTTTTTTTACTGTAAGTTTTACTACAGTTCCTTTGTGTCCCTTGATTTTTTTCACCACATCATCAAGGCGCATTCCTACTACATCAACCGGTTCTTCATTGCCCTGAGCTACTTTTAAGATTAAATCTCCAGCTTCAAGTTCTTTTCCTTTCCATGCAGGACCACCTGAAATTAATTCATCGATTTGAGTAAAATCATTTTTCTTAGTCAGTCTTGCACCAATTCCTTCTAATTTTCCGCTGATATTAACATCAAAACGGTCTTTTTCTTCTGGAGCAAAATAGCTTGTATGCGGATCAAAACGAGCCATTATAGAATTCAAATACACTGAAAACCAGTAATCTTTATTCAAATCTTTAATAACACTAAAATTATCATCTAACGATTTTAAAGAGCTTTCGCGTGTTTCTTTTTCTAATGCTTCAAAAGATTTTTCTTTATAAGCGGCATCTTTTTTCTTCTTTTCCTCTTCAATTTTTTGTTTGGCCACCAAAGAAGAAAGCGTAGAAAGTTTGATTTGTTTTCTCCATCTTTCGTTAATTTCGGCTAAGTTTTTTGCATACGGAATTTTCTCGTAATCCGAGTTAAAAGTCTCATCTGCAGTATAATTGAAAGGCTGTGCTAAAATCGTTTTATAACGTTTTTTGCTTTCTTCCATTCTTTTCATCAATCTTGTATAGGTAAGATTAAAGAATGTAAGGTCTTTATTTAAAAACTGATCATCAAGCATTAATTCATACTGTTTAAACTCTTCAATATCAGATTGTAAAAAGAATCTTTTTGAAGGATCTAATGCATCAATATAATCTTTAAAAATTCCTTTCGAAAATTCATCATTTATTTCAGCAGGGCTGTAATGTCCTTTTTCAATAACAAATGCCAGTAATTCTAAAAGTGTCTTGTCCTTATTTGGATCCGGATCTTCATTGCGGTCTGCATTTATTTTAAAAGCAAACAGGGTCACAGACAAGCATAATACGGCTATAAGTATTTTATAATTTCTTTTCATAAACTCAATAATAGCATTCATCAAATTTTTTAATCTAAGTTACGGTAAAAACTACGCCGACATGCCAAGATCAGTATAATTTTTTGTTAAAGATATAAAAATGTTTGTTGTTCAAAAGTCTTCGCGAATTTAGTTTACAATTTTTATTTATTTGTTAGTATTCTACCAAAATCAGTTGTTACATTTGTTCTAACAAGCCTTAATTTTGATAAATTGAAAATCAATTCACAGCATGAAAAATGAAAAACCACTGATATTAGTAACCAATGATGACGGAATTCTGGCCCCCGGAATCAGGGCTTTAATAAGCGTTATGGAAACGATTGGCGATGTAGTTGTGGTTGCACCGGACAAACCTCAAAGCGCTATGGGTCACGCCATTACTATTAACAACACTTTGTTTTTGGATAAAATCTCCAAAGACGATGACGAGATTACAGAATACAGCTGTTCCGGAACACCGGTTGACTGTGTGAAACTGGCTGTCAATGAAATATTAAAAAGAAAACCGGATTTGTGCGTTTCAGGAATTAACCATGGAACCAATTCTTCGATCAATGTTATTTACAGCGGTACGATGAGTGCGGCTGTTGAAGCGGGAATTGAAGGGATTCAGGCAATTGGTTTTTCTCTATTGGATTTTAACTGGAATGCCGATTTTGAACCTGTAAAGTCATTCGTTAAAAAAATAACTTTAGAAACATTAAAAAACAAACTTCCTCCCGGTGTGGTTTTAAACGTTAACTTCCCGAAATTAAGCGAGAAAGAGATTAAAGGAATAAAAATCTGCCGTCAGGCAAAAGCCTATTATGCCCAGAAATTTGATAAAAGACAAACCCCTTTCGGGAAAGATTACTACTGGCTGACGGGTAAATTTACCAACGAAGACAAAGGAGAAGACACTGATGAATGGGCGCTTGAAAACGGATATGTATCTGTAGTTCCGGTTCAGTTTGACTTAACAGCTCACCATTCTATGCAGCAACTTAATACATGGAAATTAAATGAATAAAAAAGATTTTATTATCGGATTCCTTGTTGGAATTTTTACAGCACTGCTTGGCAGTTATTTGTTTATCAAATTTTTTACCAATTTTGATATTTCAACTGGTGTTCAAACCATTAGAGAACATGGTTATTTAGGAAAAGTAATTACCATCGGAACGACCTTAGACCTGGCTGTATTTCTTCTTCTGTTAAACAGAAATAAAGAAATGATGGCAAGAGGTGTAATTCTGGCAGTGATTCTTCTGGCCATTTCAACAATTATTATTTAAACCCTATCTTTGTGCTGCAATAAAAACTTGTCGATATGAAATACTATATTATAGCGGGTGAAGCTTCCGGAGATTTACATGGCTCAAATTTAATGAAGGCTTTATATGAAGAAGATCCTCAGGCTGAAATTAGATTTTGGGGCGGTGACCTAATGCAGAAAGCCGGCGGTACTTTAGTAAAACATTATCGTGATCTGGCTTTTATGGGTTTTATTGAAGTGCTTTTTAACCTAAAAACCATTTTAAACAACATCAAGATCTGCAAAAAAGATATTGCCGAATTCAAGCCCGATGTTTTGATTTTTATTGATTATCCTGGTTTTAATATGCGCATTGCAAAATGGGCTAAAGAATTGAATTACAAAACACATTATTATATTTCACCGCAAATCTGGGCGTGGAAAGAAAACCGTATCAATGCCATTAAACAGGACATTGATAAAATGTTTGTCATCCTTCCTTTCGAAAAAGGTTTTTATGAAGACAAACATCATTTTCCGGTAGATTTTGTGGGCCACCCTTTAATTGATGCTATTCAGAATCAGCCGGCATTTGACGAAGCTGCTTTTAGACTGGAACACAAATTAGGTGACAAACCTATTATTGCCGTTTTGCCCGGAAGCCGTAAACAGGAAATTACCAAAATGCTGAGTGTAATGTTAAGCGTTGTTGATGATTTTCAGGATTATGAATTTGTAATTGCAGGCGCTCCAAGTCAGGATTACGAATTTTACCAGCAGTTTATCAAAAATAAAAACATCGCATTTGTTTCAAATAAAACATATGACTTATTACGCTCTTCGACAGCTGCTCTGGTTACCTCGGGAACTGCAACTCTGGAAACCGCATTATTTAAAGTACCAGAAGTAGTTTGTTATAAAGGAAGTGAGATTTCATATCAGATTGCCAAACGAATTATTACCTTAAAATACATCTCGCTTGTTAACCTAATTATGGATCAGGAGGTTGTAACCGAATTGATCCAGAATGACTGCAATACAAAACGCATCAAAGAAGAACTTTCGAAATTACTTGAGCCTTCTTACAGAGAAAAAATTCTTAAAAATTATGATATTTTAGAAGAAAAACTGGGCGGAGTTGGTGCAAGTAAAAAAACCGCAAAACTTATCGTTGCCGATTTAAAAGCTTAAAAATATTTGTTTTGAAAAAAGTATTTATATTTCTCTTTCTATCTGTTCTGTTTGCTTCTTGTAAATCAGCTTCGACCGCAACCACAGTAAGCAAAAGTGAAACGAAAAAAGAATCGAAAAAAGAAAACAGAACTCTTGTAAAAAATTTAATCGAAACTGCTGTAGATAATATCGGTATAAAGTATAAAGCCGGAGGAACAAACAGAAGAAGCGGTTTTGACTGCTCCGGACTAGTTTATACTACTTTTGAATCTGAAAATATAAAACTGCCGAGAAGTTCTTATGAACAGGCAAAAATTGGAAAAGTAATTCCGCTAAACGACGCCAAAAAAGGCGATTTAATCTTCTTTAAAACAAACAAAAGCAGGCAGATTAATCATGTCGGCCTGATTACCGAAGTAAATTCAGATGAAATAAAATTTGTGCATTCTTCTACATCAAAAGGCGTTATTATTTCTTCAACAAAAGAACCGTACTACAAAAATTCGTTTGAACAGGTAAACCGAATTATCGAATAAATAAAATATATTTATTTTCTTACAAATATTTAATACTTTTGCTTGATGAAAGTATTAGATTTTCCGTTATTCAAAATAACGATCAGTTTTATAATCGGTGTTTTAATTTCATATTACTGTCATCCTGAAATGAAAACAGCATTTGCTTTTGCAGGTGTTTCAGGCCTTTTATTACTGCTTTCCTATTTCCTATCCAAACGGAATAAAAACTACAGTACATTTTTCGGAATCTGCTCAAATTTAATTTCACTTTCAGTTGGGCTATGTGTTATCATTATTCATACGGACAGCTTTGATAAACGAAATTACACACATTCTCAAAGCGCTTTTGAAAAACAACAGTACATAACTTTTACACTCCGTGAAAAGTTAAAAAGTAACGATTATAACGATCGGTACATTGGACTTATAAATACAATTGATAATAAAATATTTACAGGCAGAATTATTGTAAATGTCCAGAAAGACAGCTTACAAAATCCGCTGATAATAGGAAATATTCTAAGAGTTAAAACTACTTTACAAAAAACAACTTCCAACAAAAATCCCAATCAGTTTGATTATAGCAGATATTTGGCTGACAAACAAATATATGCTCAGTTATATTGCAGAAAATCTGAAATTAAAATCAGTACAAAAATCCAAAAAGACATTTGGTATTATTCAGGCCGTCTGCATTCGAAAATCTTAAGAAATCTTCAAAAATCAAATTTCAATACCGAAGAAATGAATGTGGCACTTGCTCTAATTTTAGGCCAGCAGCAGGAAATTTCATCCGAGATTATCAAAGATTACCAATATTCCGGCGCCACCCACATTTTGTCTGTTTCAGGATTGCACGTTGGTTTTATTATGCTCTTCATTACATTCGTTTTAAAACCAGTTCCTAATACGCGCAAAGGTTCTGCACTAAAACTGGCTTCTATATTGATTTCTCTAGCCGGCTTTGCAGTAATTTCAGGTTTATCACCTTCGGTATTACGTTCCGTTGTAATGTTTTCTTTTGTTGCAGTTGGGAATCATTTACGCAGAAGCGGCAATATTTATCATACACTGCTGGTTTCTATGCTTTTAATATTATTATTTGAACCCTATTTTTTATTTGATGTAGGTTTTCAGCTGAGTTACTTAGCCCTGTTTTTTATTATTTGGCTGCAGCCGGTTTTGGCAAAAATCTGGAATCCAAAAAACAAAATAGCAGTCTACCTCTGGAATGCTCTAACGGTGTCATTTGCGGCTCAAATAGGAACACTTCCGCTATGTCTTTACTACTTTCATCAGTTTCCGGGTTTATTTTTTGTAACCAACATTATCATTCTCCCTGTTTTATCCTTTATTATGATTGCAGGGATCATTGTCATGCTGACTGCTGTTTTTACGAACCCTCCCTCGTTTCTAATGTTTATTTTTGAAAAAAGCATTTACATTTTAAACCAAATGATTCATTATGTTGCTTCATTTGAATCTTTTGTAATTCGGGATATCAGCTTTAATTTCTATTATTTAATTACTTTATCACTTGTCATAATTACCATTACAATATGGTTTAAAAAGGCGGCTTACTTTAAACTCGTTCTCGTTTTTATTTCTGTAATCCTGCTGCAATTATCTTTCATTTATACAAAAAAAGAGGTGGCTGTACAACAGGAACTAATTGTATATAATACAAAAAAGAAAAGCCTGATATCGATCAGAAAAGGGCAGAATATCATTCTTTTTACAAATGATACGCTTGGCATCCAAAAAGAAAAAGAGTACCTTTTAAACTCTTATGTTGTTGGTAGTTTCAGCAAAATTGATAAAACAAAAAGACTTAACAATATGTTATTTTTTAATGGCAGAAAAATAGCTGTAATTGACAGCAGCGGTGTTTATGAAAACAAAGTCAATCCGGATATTATAATCCTGACCCAAACACCTAAAATTAATCTGGACAGACTTTTGGATAATCTACGTCCTAAAATAATTATTGCAGATGCATCAAATGCTTATACGATTCAGAAAAAATGGAAAGAAAGCTGTGCCCAAAAAAATATCCCTTTTCACGCCACGGCAGAAAAGGGATATTATAAAATGAACTGAGTTTTTATTCCGGATTCAAGATTAAATCAGAAGCTGCAATCCAGGCCTTTACTCCGGCCGGATTATACGACGTTTTTCCCAGTGTATTGAAATTTGTTTTTCCTTTACGCGTTACTGCATTCGCAAAGCAGACTTCAGGCAGATTTACAATTCCGAAAGCATTTTTCAGCATAATATTCTGCTCTCTTACTTCACTTGCAATAGCATTATCAGATAAATCAAGTCGAACTAAAATAACATTTCTGCGTGACCATTTTTCAAATTCCGACGTTTTAAAGATTTCATTTTGCAAATTATCGGGAGCATTTGATGATGTAAATAAAATCAGCATTGGTTTTCTCTCTTCGTTGCTTTGCGTAATAGCATCTGTCATATTTGTTTTCCATTCCAGGTTCTGGGATTTCATCACAAAGGATACCAATAAAAATAGTAGGATAAGTAGATTTCGGCTCATAAATTAATTTGGTTTATTAGTTGAGTTAATAAAACTAAATTAACATAAAACTAACACGTAACAACTTTCTTTAAGACAAATAGTTATAAAAACACGCATTAAAATGAAATTATTTATTTAAGCTTTAAAATTTAAAAAAAACGAAAAATTTCTGCCGTTTAAGTAATAAATGTATAATTTACATTTAACTTTTTTATAAAAAAATATCCCTTTCCATGCTAGTTTGAAAAGGGATTCTACAAATTAAACTAAGAAATCTTAATTTTAATCTATTTTTTATTCGCTTGGATGCAAAATATTATTCGATTCTGCAATCCAGGCTTTTGCTCCACCCGGTTTATAGGCTATTTTTCCAAGAGCACTAAATGTCGTTTTGTTTTTTCTCACAGAAGCAACTGCATAACAAACTTCAGGAAGATCCTGAACTCCAAATGCATTTTTTAATCTAACGTTTTGTTCTTTGTCTCCATCTGAAGCATTTATATCAGACAAATCCAGTTTTACAAGAACTACATTATCTCTTGACCAAACAGCAAAGTCCGGCGTTTTGAAGATTTCATTTTGAAGATTTTCCGGTACACCTGAGGCAGTGAATAAAATCAACATTGGTTTATTTTGTTCATTACTGATGGCAATTGCATCAGTCATATTCGTTCTCCAGGCTAAGGTTTGTGCCTGCATGAAAAATGAACCTAAAAAAAACAGTAGGATAAGTAATTTTTTAGTCATATGTATTGGTTTTGGTTAGTATAGCATAACGAAATTAACATAATATTTTAATTATCCAAATTATATACAGATAAAAAATACATTATATGTTTTTTTATTTGATAATAAATATTGAAATAATAAAAACCTACTAAAACACAAAACCTTTTCTTACAAAAAAAACTCCTTACAAAATATTGTAAGGAGTTTTTTAAAATCTTTATTTTCTATTTATGATTTTTTTGGATGCACAATGCTTTCTGCAACTGTTAACCAGGCAGACGGTCCTCCGGCAACATATCCTGTTTTACCAAGTCCTTTAAAGTTGATTTTTCCATCCTTAGATTCTGCACTTGTAAAAAACACTGTTGGAAATCCCTGAATAGCAAAAGCCATTTGCAATTCATTATTCTGGGTTTTTATCTCAGGTGTCTGAGGAACACTTCGAGGATAATCCAACTCTACTAAAACAACATTATCAAGAGCCCATTTTTTAAATTCGGCAGTTTTTAAAACCTCGTTTTGCAAACGAATACACCAGCCGCACCAATCGCTTCCCGTAAAGAACATTAACATAGGCTTTTGCTGTTTATTACTTACCGTAATTGCCTCTCTAACATCAGTATACCACTTTAATTCCTGAGCCTGACTAACAAAAGAAACGGCTATAAAAAAGGCTGTCAATATTATTCTTTTCATAATCTGTTATTTTTCAGCAAATTTAAACAAAAAACCAATTCCAAAAACGGTAATTATTTTACTTCCTGCATTAATCTTTTAATCAACGGAGTAGTAACAATAAGTACAATACCCGCAATAAGAGCATACACTGCTAATTGATAATAACCATCTGTATACGCTATTAGTTTAGACATTAAAGTTGTTCCTGTATTAGCATCAGACATTTCAGCTCCTAATTTTCCGGCAGCAAACTGTCCAAATGCACTCGACAGAAACCATAATCCCATCATCATTCCAAATAATCGCTTAGGAGATAATTTTGTAATTACCGACATTCCGATTGGTCCAATACACAATTCTCCAAGTGTATATAAAAGATATCCTAAAGCAAATACATCCAGAGAACTTAATCCGTTTTCATCGACAAAGAATCTGGCACTGTAAAAAATAAAGAATCCGGCAGCTAATAAAATGAATGACAAACCAAACTTAATAACCGTATTAGGTTCTATTTTTTTCTTGAAAAGGAAAATCCAAAGCAATCCGACTAAAGGGCTGAAAATAATAACATAAAGTGAATTTATACTATTATTTACCACATTTGGATCAATACTAAAAAACAACATTTTGTTTGATAAATTATCTTTGGCAAACAGTGACAATGAACCTCCTGACTGTTCAGAAATTGCCATAAACATAAAGTACCCAAAAATAAATACAAAAGCAGCTAAAAGTTTTCGCTGTTGTTTAGAGTCTTTTATCTGAATTAATTCATATAAAAAATACCCTACCGCAGCAATCCCGATTGTGTACATGAAATATTCTGTAAAATCAGAATTGATAACCATTATATACACTAATGGAATAACAACAAAAGAACCAACATAAACAGCTGTTTCATACAAACTGCGTTTTTTAGGTGTCTGATTTTCCAGCGGCGAGTTTCCTATTGGTGCTAAATGCTTTTTCGTTAAAAGAAAAGTTACGACTCCAATAATCATCACAATTGCTGCAGAAAGAAAACAAAGACTCCATGAGTAGTTTTTTCCTAAGTAAATAGGAATCGCACCTCCCAGCATGCCGCCAATATTAATTCCGGCATAGAATAAACCGTAACCTGCATCACGACGACCATCGTTTTCATGATACAACTCTCCTACCATTGAAGACACATTAGGTTTAAAAAAACCTGTACCAATAATAGAAAGAGTAATTCCATAGTAAAAGAAATCATGCGGAGATGCTGCTATTAGCAGATTCCCCAGAATCATGACAATTCCTCCAAAAAGGAGCGATTTCTTGAACCCTAATATTTTATCGGCAAAAATACCGCCTATAAAAGTAAATGCATAAACAAAAGCCTGAATAGCTCCGTATTGTAAATTTGCTTTTCCCTCCAGAAGACCTAACTGATCCACCATAAAAAAAGCCAAAACCCCTCTCATTCCGTAGAAACAAAAACGTTCCCACATTTCAACCAAAAACAAATACCATAATTGCTTTGGATATTTGCCTTTAAAATTTTGAATTTCTTCTAATGTAATTGTATTATTCTTACTCTCCATTATCTAACACCGTGCATTAATTTTTTTAACAATGGAGTTAAAGCAAATAATAAAATTGCCGCAATACCAGTCAGAACAACAAAAACCATGAAAAACTCATATAAGTTATGAATCTCAAATCCTGCAAAAACCGGATTTTGAGCACTAATTTGATGGTGATCTAATAAAGCAATCTGTTCTGCTGTAGGCGTTATTGTTTTATCTAAAACAGCCTGAAGATCGATTCCTAATTCTTTTGCTTTTGCAAATTTATCACCCGTTGCAGGTAAGATAGAACCTAAAGTTCCACCTAAAGCATAACCAGATGCGTTAGACAAAAAGAATACTCCATATAATAATGATGCAAAACGTTTTGGAGATAATTTACCAACCAATGACAAACCAATTGGAGATAAACACAACTCAGCACATGTATTTAAGAAATATAATAAAATAAGCCATTTAACTAACAAAAGTCCTGAAGTTCCAATATAAGAAACCTGAGTTGCAATCATTAAAAAGCTGATAGAAATTATTACTAAACCAGCAGCCAATTTTACCGGCGAAATTGGTTCTTTGCCTTTAGCTCTTAAAGTATCCCAAAGAACACTAAAAGGAACTGCTAAAATAACAACGAACATTCCGTTAAAAATCTGAACCATCGACGGCGGCATTGACCAGCCGAAGAAATGTCTGTCTGTTTGATTATCTGCAATAAAAGTCAAAGATGAACCTGCCTGCTCAAACGCAGCCCAGAAGAAAATAATAAAGAACGAAACAATGTAAATTACATAAATTCTGTCTCTTTCAATCTTTGTTAACGAAGTATCCGAAATAATTAATCCTGCCAATGCCAGACCACTTGAGTAAATCAAAGTATAAATCAGGTTCTGACCTACAACATAATGAAAAAAGAACCCTAAAGCCACAAAAGCAATTCCTGCAATTGCAAGAGACTGAGTAGAAAAGTTTGCCTGCTGTGCTTCTCCTTCTTCAAAATCTGAAGCATCATTTTTAGAAGGAAGTCCTCCTAACGCTTTCCCTTCCGGAGAAACTACATATTTATTTTTTAAGATGTAAAAAAGAATAGTTCCCAACAACATCGCAACAGAAGCTGCCATGAATCCCCATCTAAAAGCATGAATATCTCTAATTCCGCCTGCATCTTTAACATCTCCTAATAAAGGACAAATTGACTGCCCAAGAAAAGCTCCAATGTTGATTCCCATATAGAAAATAGTGAAAGCACTATCTAATTTTGTCTTTTCCTGCTTTGGATACAAACTTCCCACCATACTGGAAATGTTTGGTTTGAAGAATCCGTTACCAAAAACAATTACACCCAATGCAGAATACATAATGATTTTTGCCAAATCTAAATTAGATTCAAAAACACTTCCGCTGGTAAACAAAAGCATTTGACCAATTGCCATTAATAATCCCCCTAATAAAATACAGTTTCTGTTTCCTAAATAACGATCGGCAACAAAGCCTCCAAGCATTGGAGTTAAGTAACAAAGTCCAAGAAAACCTCCGTAAATTAAAGAAGCTTCTTCTTCCTTCATCAATAATGAATTCACAAGGAATAATGTTAATAAAGCACGCATTCCATAAAAATTGAATCGCTCCCACATCTCCGTTCCAAACAATACCCAAAGTCCTTTCGGATGCGCGGTTTTTACCTGAGTTTCCTTCATATTATCCATTATTATATTTTAAATTATAGAGTTATTTTATAAATTTTCTTTGATGAAATTAGTCATTTTATTGTAAAGCTGAATTCTGGTTTTTCCGCCGTAAATACCGTGGTCTTTGTCCGGATAAATCTGAGAATCAAACTGTTTGTTAGCCTGAATTAAAGCTTCCATCATCTGCATAGTATTTTGAACATGCACATTGTCATCTCCAGAACCGTGAATCAATAAAAACTTGCCTTTTAATTTATCAACGTGATTTATAGGAGAGTTTTGATCATATCCGCTTGCATTTTCCTGTGGAGTCTGCATGTATCTTTCTGTGTAAACACTATCATAAAAACGCCAGTTTGTAACCGGAGCAACGGCAATTGCCATTTTAAACACATCATTCCCCTGAAAAATACAGTTAGACGCCATAAATCCTCCGTAACTCCATCCGAAAACTCCAATTCTTGAAGCATCAACATATGGATAAGCACTAATTACTTTTGCTGCATCGATCTGATCTTCAACTTCGTATTTCCCTAATTCTTTCTGAGTCACTTTTTTAAAATCAGCTCCTTTATAACCTGTTCCTCTTCCGTCAACACAAGCTACAATGTAACCTTGCTGCGTTAAAGAAAGAAACCAGTAATCATTAGAATTGTTCCATTGGTTGTTTACCTGTTGTGATCCGGGACCAGAATACTGATACATGAAAACAGGGTATTTTTTTGAAGGATCAAAATCTTTTGGTTTTAAAATCCACGCATTTAACTCGTTTCCTTTTGCTGTTTTTAAAACAAAATATTCTTTTGAAGGAAGGTTATATGCTTTTAATTTATCGGCAAGAGCCTGATTGTTTTCGATAACCTGAATTTCTTTTCCTGTTTTAGCCTCATTTAAAGTATACGTTGTAGGCTGTGCATTACTTGAGAAAGTAGTAATAAAGTATTGGAAATTTGGACTGAAGGTAGCCGCACTTGTCCCTACTTTTGAAGATAATCGAGTTTTGTTTTTTCCGTCTAAACCAACACGATAAAGATCTCTGTTTATAGAACCATTTTCTGTAGACTGATAGAAAATAGTTTTTGTTTTTTCGTCGAAACCGTAGTATGAAGTAACTTCCCAGTTTCCTTTTGTAACCTGATTTTTTAGTTTTCCGGTTTTGTCATACACATAAATATGATTAAAACCATCTTTTTCGCTTGTCCAGATAAAGCTGTTATCTTTTAGGAAGGTCAAATTATCCGTAACATCAACATATGCTTTGTCTTTTTCGTTTAAAACTACTTTTGCAGCAGCAGTAGTTCCGTCAATAAATAACAAGTCAAGATTATCCTGGTGGCGGTTTAAAACCTGAGCTGATAATACGTTATTATCATTTGTCCACTGCATCCTTGCGATATAGAAATCATTGTAATTTCCTAAATCTACTTTTTTAGAAGAATTTCCTGACGCATCATAAATGTGTAATGATACTACAGAGTTTTTTTCTCCTGCTTTAGGATATTTAAAAGTGTCAATTGTAGGATACAAATCTTTGTGAAACATCGACATTGAAAATTCCGGAACCTGACTTTCATCAAAACGGATATAAGCCAGTTTTTTACTGTCCTTACTCCAGTCAAAAGCCCGGACAAAAGCAAATTCTTCTTCGTAAACCCAGTCTGTAATACCGTTTATAATTGCGTTTTTCTTTCCATCTGTTGTAACCGGAGTCGATTGTTTTGATGCAATATCATAAATATAAAGGTTATTCTCTTTTGCGTAAGCTATTTTAGTGCCGTCTGGAGAAAAAGTAGGCTCCTGGATCTGGAAATCAACCAGCTTTGTCAGTGTTTTTGCAGCTATATCATATAAAAAATAATCGGCAGTAAACGAGTGACGGAAAATTTTAGTTGAATTACAAGCAATTAAAATCTTTTTTTCAGAAGCATCAAAAACATAGCTGTCAATTCCGTCTGCGAGTTCCTTAAAGTTTTTAGTATCAATTAAATTGGATACTTTTTTTAAAGTGGCAAAATCGTACAAATCAACCTGCATTGTTCTGCTGGTATAATCAACGTTTAGAACCGTGTATTGATTTGTATTCTTTAAGGATTGTAATTCGTCCATTCCTTTAGCACGAAATGTGCCTCCAAAAACATTTTCGACAGTAATTTTCTGCTGCCCAAAAACGACCGCAGTTAAAAATAAAAATACTGCAGTAAATTTACTTGTATTCATTAGAATTATTTTAAATATAAAAAGAGCCCAATTTTAGTAAAAAAAATAAACATAATACACATTTTAAGTGTTAAATGTTAAAAAAAAGAACGATTGCGTATGGGCAAGTTTCAAATACATTGCAATCAAAACTCTTAAAATAGTATCTTTGCAGCAACATTATTATTTAATATATTGAGAATGAACAACGCTGTTGCCGGATTTTCTAAATTATCCAAAAAGGAAAAAATTAACTGGATTGCCAAAGAATATTTTTCTACGCCTGAAGAAGCCCTTACTATTATAAGAAATTACTGGAATTCAGACGAAAAGCTTCAACAGCTGCATGATGAATTTATTGAGAATACGATTACCAATTTATATATTCCGCTTGGAGTTGCTCCCAATTTTCTTATAAACGGAAACTATAAAACCATTCCAATGGCGATTGAGGAAAGTTCAGTTGTAGCCGCTGCATCAAAAGCAGCAAAGTTCTGGTCGACACGCGGCGGTTTTAAAACCACCATAATCAATACCGAAAAAATAGGTCAGGTGCATTTTAATTTTAATGGAGATGCCGAAAAACTTCAGTCTTTTTTTCAGGAAATAAAACCTAAATTTTTCACCGAAACCCAAAGCATTACCAAAAATATGCAGGAACGCGGCGGTGGAATTTTAGATATTCAGTTAAAAGATAAAAGAAACCTGCTGGAAAATTACTTTCAGCTTCATGCTGCTTTTGAAACTAAAGACAGCATGGGAGCAAATTTTATCAATTCCTGTCTTGAACAATTTGCATCGACTTTAAAAGAACAATTTGAGGATTCTCATTTATTTTCTCCAGACGACAAACTGGAGGTCATTATGAGTATTTTATCTAATTATGTACCACATTGTCTTGTACGCGCAGAAGTTTCGTGTCCGATTGAAGATCTTCAAGAAAAACATATCCCGAATCCACAAAAATTTGCAGAACGCTTTGTTCAGGCGGTTCAGATTGCCGAAATTGAGCCTTTTAGAGCCGTAACCCATAATAAAGGGATTATGAATGGCGTTGACGCAGTTGTTCTGGCAACTGGAAATGACTTTAGAGCTATTGAAGCCGGAGTTCACGCTTACGCGTCAAAAAACGGTCAGTATGCTAGTTTATCTCATGCCAAAATCGAAAACGGAATCTTTACTTTCTGGCTTGAAATCCCTTTGGCTTTAGGAACTGTAGGAGGTTTAACTTCACTGCATCCACTGGTAAAATTATGCCTGGAAATACTTCAAAAACCATCGGCGACTGAATTAATGGAAATAACTGCTGTTGCAGGATTGGCTCAAAATTTTGCCGCTTTACGTTCTTTAACTACCACTGGTATTCAGGAAGGTCATATGAAAATGCACCTGAACAATATCATTAATCAATTTGAGGCCACAGAAGAGGAACGCCATTTAATCAAAACTCATTTTAAAAAGACAACTGTCACACACAGCGCTGTAGTTGAGTTTATTGAAAATTTAAGAAAATAATTAAAAGTCTGCCCGCTTTCCCTTTTTTATCTTTTCGGAATATCTTTGAGAATACAAGAAAAGAACAGGGATTATCATCGGGTTAAAAATATACGTATGCCAGCAACTTTTTACAGTAACGGAAAATTATTTATCTCTGGAGAATATCTTGTTTTAGACGGTGCCGATGCTTTTGCATTACCCACAAAATTTGGTCAGAATTTAGTTGTCGAAGACGGAAAAGACCGAATCATAAACTGGAAAAGTTATGATTATAACAATACACTTTGGTTTGAAAACACAATTTCATTTGATGAAATAATAAACAACTCTAAGTCAGAGGTTGAGACTGTGAAATCTACACTGATTAATATTCTGCATGAAGCTTATGTTTTAAATCCGGAATTTATTGATCAGTCTAAAGGATACACAATTACAACGAATCTTACTTTTCCAAGAAACTGGGGATTAGGAACATCTTCGACTTTAATCAATAATATTGCGCAGTGGACAAAAATTAATGCTTTTACCCTGCTCAAAAACAGTTTTGGCGGAAGCGGTTATGACATTGCCTGCGCTCAAAATAACACGCCGATTATTTACAAGATAAAAAACAACGAAGTTGAAACAGTGCCTTTCAGCCCTGATTTTACAAAAAACATATACTTTGTTTACCTTAATAAAAAACAGAGCAGTAAAGCAGCGATTCATGCTTATAACAAACATAAAGATCAAAACTTAGCCAAAAGCGTTGCCGAAAATAATAAAATAACAAAAGCAATCTTAAATGCAAAAACTTTAAAAGAATTTGCATACGCGGTAGAAAAGCATGAAAATCACTTAAGCGACATTCTGGAAATAAAGACCATAAAAGAAATTGCTTTTCCTGATTTTAACGGTACTATTAAAAGTCTTGGCGCCTGGGGCGGTGATTTTGTAATGGTGGTTTCAAAAGAAGATCCAAAGGAATATTTCAAATCGAAAGGATACGATACGATTCTTTCTTACAACGAAATGATTTTACAGGAATAACTAAACGTTTACTTTTTGGTCTTCAGCAGGTTCTGACTCGAGACGTCGCACTTTTTCATTTTCCTGTTCGTTAGATTCAATAAGGGTGTTATGAAGGCGTTCTGCCATTTTTTCGATGCTGTTTGTAATAGAATCGTAAACTAATTCCATACGGCGGTGCTTTTCTTCTTTTACAGCTTTCAACACATCTTCAACAAAAACCTTATCATATTTTTCCGCAACCGAATCACGGGTATTGGTAAGTCGTATTACGTAATCGTTACTCAAAATAGTAACTTTAAAATGCTGCTCCTCATTACTTAGGTAATATTTTCCTCCAAGCTCATCTACATTAATATCTGTACTGCTCACTTTTAAAAGTTCCGTAATTATTCCATAGATATGATTCTCAATCTTGGAATATACTTTGGGCTTTCTTCTAAACAGTTTAAACATAGATAATAAATGCCTGATTTTAAAATATTTACTTTTAATTCGTTTCAGATTTTTCTTTAAAATGATGGTAATAGGAATTTTACTAGTTACAACAAAAATTCGGACAAATTAACTGTAATATTTTGAAAATCACAAATTTTTTAAATTATATTTCTATTATTCCCATATAGTTAAGTTAAATACATAAATATTTTACTACATTCCATTTTAAGCTGCTATTTAAGAAAGAAAAACCCGAAACATTCAAAAAGAACGTTTCGGGTTTTTTATTTTGACTTATTTACTAAGAACTAGTAATTGAATTGTAATCTGTTATCTTCTATTTTAGCGTTAGCTTTTAGTGCTGGTAAAATTCTTCCTGCGTCTTGTGCGCTTTGAGCTTTTACTTTTGCAGCATATTCAGCATGGTTTTGAAGAGCAGCAGCTTTAACAGTACTGATGTTTTTTACAACATATACTCCTGTATTTCCTTCGATTGGAGCAGATACTTTGTTAGCAGCCAAAGCAAATGCATTACCCACAACTTTAGGCTCTTGTCCTACACCTCCAGGTAAAACCGGATTATCAAGTGTAACATCTTTTGCTTCCTGTACAGCTACACCAGCACTTTTAGCGATTGCTTCAATGCTTGATCCTGTCATTTTAGCTTTTAAGATTTCAGCTTTTTTCTTGTTTTTAAGGATTGGTTCAACATAAGGTCTTGCCATAGTTACAGAAACTAAACCTGATTTGTTTTCATTTTTGTATTGAGCAATTACGTGACCAATGTTAGCTAATTCAAAACGTTTTACATCTCCTGTACCTGTTTCTTTATCAAAAGCCCATCTTACGATGTTTCTTTGGTTTCCTAACGAACCAAACTGCTCATCCATAGCTTTTACAGAAACCGGACCTTCAACTTTTAATCCTAATTGTTTTGCTGTAGCAGCAAAATCTTTGTCTGCAGCTTCCATTTCGAATTTAGTAGCTAAAGTAAATACTTTATCAGAAGTAGCTTCAGAAGGCTCGATTTTTTGAGCGATTGTAGCTAAACGAATTCCGTCTTGTTTGTCTGTAATTTTGATAATGTGGAAACCAAACTGAGTTTCAACTAAACCAACTTTACCAATACCGTTGTTGAATACAAAATCATTGAAAGGTTTTACCATTTGATTTGGACCAAAAAATCCTAAATCACCACCTTGCTGTGCAGATGAATCATCAGAGCTTGTAAAAGCAAGCATCATGAAACTATCCGGATTAGCCTGAACCTGAGCTAAAATTTGTTCTGCTTTAGCTTTTGCTTCTTCTTTAGATCTTGTTTCTCTTGGGTTTGGAGTCTGAGACCCTTCATAACCAATTAAGATATGACTTGCTTTTGCGTTAACTCCAGCTTTAAATCCTAATGATTTAGAAATACAGTAGTATTTTCCGTAAACGTATGGTCCGTAAACTGAACCTGCAGGAAGGCTGAATAATTTATCAGCATCTACAGCAGGAAGACTGCTTTTTGGCACATAAGTAGAATCGTAAGGAATATCAGAATTTGCGTTTACAAATTCAGCAATATTCGTTGCATTTTTAAAACCTGGCAATGTATCGTTTTTAGCTGTTTTTGCATTGTAAACAACACTTCCGTTTAATAATGAAGCCACTTTAGCTTTAATTTCAGCTTCGTCTTCTTTAGAAGCTTTATCTTCAACTAGTACGTACTGAATTTCACGAGTTTCATCTGCTTTGAATTTTTTCTCGTTTTTCTTCATATAATCTACGATCTCTGAATCAGAAATTTTCACTTCACTGTCTTTAATAGAAGAGTACAAAGCTCCTGCGTAAGCAAAATTTACTTTGTTTGCTTCCATTTCATACTTTAACTTTCCTTCACTAGCAGTTGTGTAAAGTCCGGCTTTTACTAAAGTATTGTAAATTTGAAATTTCGCGTTTAATTCAGCATCTTTTTCTTTGTCAGCAATATATTGAGCCGCTTCAGGATTTGCTTTAAAGTAGTCTTTAAATTTCACTACATCAAAAGCACCTGCTGCATTTAAAAACATTGGGTTTTTTCCAATATTCGGATCTGCTTTTAAAACTTCAATTAAATGTTTTTCACCAACTCTCAATCCTAATTTGTCAAATTGAGTTGACAACAATGCGATTGAAACCTCCTGATCCCAAACTCTGTTTGCAGCTTCAGTGGAAGTAATTCCCTGACCACTTTTTTCAAGATTACTAACTTTAACTCTAAAGTCTTCAAATGAAATATCTTTTCCATCGATGCTTCCTACATCTTTCGAACTTTGACTAAACGTACCTTTTCCGATAAGATCCTGGATGATAAATGCAAATAACGCAAGTGCAATAACTCCTATCAATAAAGCGGAACGCTGTCTAATTTTTGCTAAAACTGCCATTTTTATTGTTGTTAATTTTATATTCAGTTTGCGAAAATACAATTATCTAGTTAATAACAATACAACTAGGGTTTTATTTTACACAATTTTTTTTATTTATTTAAAAATTCACTCTTTTATTGTCAATTTGACGACTTCAATTTTCTTATTTGACGCCTCTTTTATTACAAATTGAAACTTATCAATACTTATTTTCTCACCTTTTTGCGGAATTTCCTTTGTAGAATTCACAATAAAACCGCCCAAAGTACCATAAGAATCCTCTTCAGGAATCATCAGTTTGTAAGTTTCATTAAGATATTCAACATCTAAACGGGCTGAAAACAGATACTTACCTTCTCCTAAATCCTGTTCTATTAACTCTTCGTCTAAATCGTGTTCGTCTTCGATTTCACCAAAAAGTTCTTCTACAATATCTTCAATCGTAATTATCCCCGATGTGCCTCCGTATTCATCCAGTACAACGGCAACGTTTTTTCTTTTTTTTATTAAAAGGTTCAAAGCATCTTTTATCAAAATTGTTTCGGGAACAAATTCAACTGTCATTAAAACCGATTTTATCGTCTGAGGCTTTTTGAACAAATCAAAAGAATGCACATACCCCACAATATCATCAAGCGAATTTTGACTTATTAAAATTTTAGAATAACCAGTCTCAACAAAAAGCTCCTTTAAATCCGTAACCGAATCAAACAAATCTATCGCAACAAGCTCTGTTCTTGGCGTCATAATGTCGCGGGCTTTTACTCCCGAAAATTCTAATGCATTTTGAAAAATCTGAATTTCAGAATCAACTTCTTCATCATCTTCAACAGAACTCATCTGCTCAGTTATATAATTTCCGAGTTCGACTTTACTGAAATACAGCTGTACCTGATCGCCTTCTGATTTAAAAAACTTTTTAAGAATAAAATCAGAAATCCAGATGAAAAATGTCGAAACGTAATAAAAAAACCTGTAAAACAGATACGCCGGAACTGCGAAAACCTTGATTATAGAATTGGCATAAATCTGAAAAAAGACTTTGGGAAAAAATTCGGCTGTTATTAAAACAATAAAAGTCGAAAGCAGGGTCTGAATTAAAAGTGTAGTGGGGTATGAGAATTGAAATCCCAGATCAGTAATGCATTTTAAAACGAGATCCCCCATGTAAAATCCATATACGACCAATGCCAGATTGTTTCCAATAAGCATTGACGCGATAAATTTTGAAGGATTTTCAGTAAGTTTTGTCAGGATTTGAGAAAGAAAATTATCCTGTTTTTTTTCAATCCCAAGATAAATTTTGTTTGAAGAAACAAACGCTATTTCCATTCCCGAAAAAAAGGCAGCTAGTATTAAACACAGTATTATAATACTAATTTCCATTTTTACTTGTTTTTATTACGATCATCCATCTTTTTAAGAAATCTTCTCCTGAAGAAAAACATAAAAATCGCCATTCCGGCAATAACAAAGCTCAAAGGATAACCTTCGTTTCCTTCATTAAACTTTACTACTCCGTCGTAAATAAAATAAATCCCAAAAAGGATGTAAACGTATTGTGTGTATTTTAAATAACCCATAATTTATATTTTATCATCTGATGATTCAATTTCACCGCTTATACGCTGTGAATTAATCACTTTAAAATCTTTGCTAAAGTCAATTCCCTGCCCGTAAGATACTCCTTTTGCATCTGTAAGCCTGAATTTTCTTTCGGTATAAAACCATTCATTTTTCTGATCGAAATACAGTTGTTCTGTTTCCAGAACCTGTCCTTCTTCAGATGTAATTTTTACTTTACCTATTAAATCAATTATACCTGTGTTTTTATAAGAAACGGCATAATTGGCAAGTATATAGGTACGTTTCTCTTTTTTATCATACAAAGTAACATCAATACCCTTTGGAAATTCAGTAAAAGGAAATTCGAGATTGGAATAATCAAGCATTTTTGGACTGATCAAAACAACTGTAATTCGTCCTGAATCTGTATACTTTATATTAACGGTATCTGCATCACTGCCGGGAACGAATTCTGAGAAGTTAATTTTCTGAACTTCTTTAAAATTACTTTCGCATCCAAAAAACAGTGTCACAGCAATAACTGTGACAAGGCTTATTATATATCTCTTTGGTAAATTCATTTGCCAAAAGTAGTAAATTGTAGTGAGCTTATAAAGATATAAACTTAGGTTTTAGTTGAATTTGCTCTTCACAAACCATTTATCGTTAAATGAGAATCCAACACTGAAATTCAGGTAGTTTTCCTGAACCAGATCTGAAGATGTCGTTCCTCTTTTTCCAAATTCAATACCAATGTTTATATTTGAAAAAGATCCGGTGATAGGAATTCCGGCTCCTATTGTCATTCCCACATCTTTAATTGACTCGTTATTAACCATAAGACCAATTTTCTCATATTTTAAACCGGCACGATATGTCACTCTGCTTAAATAACTGGTGAAAGAGTTATAATTTGGAATATAATAACCTCCCACGGCATATTTTGCATAATTTTCATACTTCACGTTCTGCGAAATATTGTAGTAATTTGCCAGCTGTCCTTCTCCCTGAAAAGCCAATGTTGTTCCCACAAGCCATTTTCTTGCTTCACCAATACCGGCACCAATAGTAAATTTACTTGGTAATTTTAGTTTTTGAGACGGCGGTGCACCATCATAAGGATCCGGATCACCGCTTACTGTAATTTGACTTGTAATATCTGAATTCAAATCACTTCCAAAACTATAACTCATAGTTGTGAAAAGGGATAATTTTTTATCGATTTTAGTCTGATACATCGTTCCGATATTGAAATTAACACCAGATAATGTAGATGTATTTACCTCTGTTGTACTGCTTTCAATGCCTGTTACAGCCTCTATGCTTGTAGTGGTAATTTTTCCAAAATTATACTGAATATCAGCACCAATATTCCAGTTTTTTTTGATTTGATAAGCCAAACCAAAATATACTTTGTTCAAACCTCCTTTTCCTTCGAGCTGTGCACTTGTAGCTCCCGGTGTAGCAGTATTGTCGTTTAAGATTTTATACCCAACCGCAGTTAAAGGTACTAAACCAAAAGAGGCACCGAATTTTCCCATCGGGATTCCAACTGCCAAATAATCAAAAGTTGTTCTTTGTGCTTTCTCAGATTGTGAAGTAGTTTTTAGGTTAGAAGTAGCAAAAGTACCTCCTACCGCAAAAGTTGTTTGTCCCAAACCGGCATAACTTGCAGGATTTTCAATATTCAGGTGAATACTGTCCTGCTCCACTGCAACTCCTGCCATAGATCGAAATTCAAGTGTTCCTTTGAATCTTGCATCACCAATTCCGTAAAAAGAATAAGGCGAGGCTGTACCTTGCTGTGCAAATGAAACGAACGATATAAGCAGACAAGCGCTTATTATAATTTTTTTAATCATTGTCGATTTTATATTGATATGTTTGGTTCAAACTCTCCAAAAGGAAATTTGAATTGGCAAATATGGTATTTTTTAATCGTTTAGCCAAAAAATCTGTATCACCACCCGTTAAAATTATTATAAAATTTGAAAACTGTAAGCGATATTCATCGATAAAACCATCAATTTCATAGACGAAACCATTCACAACCCCAGAGTGAATCGCCTGTCCCGTTGAGTTTCCTATATAACTTTCGGGAATCTCTAACGTTAATAACGGCAGTCTGGCGGTAAAATTATGCAGGGATTCGTATCGCAGACGAAGGCCGGGAGAGATCGCGCCTCCTAAATAATTATCGTTTTCGTCGATAAAATCGTAGGTTATGCAGGTTCCGGCATCTATAACTAATCGGTTTTGCTTTGGGAACTGCAGCGTTGCGCCGGCTGCCAGAATCATTCTATCTATTCCTAATGTAGTTGGTGTAGCATACTTATTATGGAAAGGAAAAATATCTTCATGTGTAAAAAAATGCACTTTCAGCTGTTTTTCGAAAGCCAAAAAAGATTCTTTTTCGATTTTTCCGACTGATGCCGCAACCAAATCAGAACATTTTGGATGTTTTTCTAAAATTTTCTGAATTTTTTCTTCAAGTTCTTCTTTTCCAAAAACAAAATTTTCCAAAACCGTATTTCCTTCAAATACAGCAGCTTTAATTCTGGTGTTTCCTATATCAACCGCTAAAATCATCTTTATATTTTTACTTATGCGAAGATACGAATAGATTTTTTTTAAAAAATGTTTTGCACAAATCAAAAATGGTTATATATTTGCACCCGCAATAAGCACGGTACCTTAGCTCAGATGGTAGAGCAATGGACTGAAAATCCATGTGTCCCTGGTTCGATCCCTGGAGGTACCACGAAACCCGAATAGAAATATTCGGGTTTTTTGTTTTTAGTGCTTTTTTATCTAACCGCAGAGGCAACAGATGCTTCGCAAAGGTTGGCAGCGTTTATCTGGCTTTGCGAACCTCTCCGTTTTTTCTTTGTATGATTTACAGTAAAACCTTTCTACTTCAAAAAAGCAAAAGTCAACAAATAAATACTTTTTGTTAAAAAAGTATCAACTGAATAAAAAATTATCTTATATATTCGTAAAACAGTATTTTTAGTTTCTAATAATTATTAAGAACACAAATTTGTTTATGAGTAAAACTTCTACTAAAGGAATCTGGAAAGTCATTTCAGCTTCTTCGATGGGAACTATGATTGAATGGTATGATTTCTATATTTTTGGAAGTTTAGCTGTTGTCATTTCTACCAAATTCTTCCCAAGCGATAATCCAACTGCTGCGTTTTTATCTACTTTAGCCACTTTTGCCGCGGGTTTTGTTGTAAGACCTTTTGGTGCGTTATTTTTTGGCAGACTGGGCGATATCATTGGTCGAAAATATACTTTTATGGCTACGCTGTTATTAATGGGAGGTTCTACTTTTTTAATTGGCTGTATTCCCAGTTATGAGTCTATAGGCTTTTTGGCCCCTTTACTGGTTTTAATTTTACGTTTATTACAAGGATTAGCTCTTGGAGGCGAATATGGAGGCGCGGCGACTTATGTGGCAGAACATGCTCCATCCGGACAAAAAGGATATTGGACATCATGGATTCAGACTACGGCCACTGTAGGGTTGTTTATATCCTTAATGGTGATTCTCGCAACTAAAAATGTACTTACTGCCGAGGCTTTTGATTTGTGGGGATGGCGTGTACCGTTCTGGGTTTCTATTGCAATGGTTGGCGTATCGTATCTTATCAGAAAAAACATGGATGAATCGCCTGTTTTTGCCAAAGCAAAAAAGGAAGGCACAACCAGCACCAATCCGTTAAAAGAAAGTTTTGGAAACCGCTATAATTTAAAATTTGTTTTGCTGGCTTTATTCGGAGCCACCATGGGGCAGGGAGTCGTTTGGTATACCGGACAATTCTACGCTATGAGCTTTATGAAAACGGTAATGAACGTAGATTCTTCTCAGGTCGACAGTTTACTTGGAATTGCATTGTTATTAGGAACTCCTTTTTTTATAATATTCGGATGGCTGAGCGACAAAGTAGGCCGAAAATATATTATGATGCTGGGAATGCTACTGGCAATTTTGTTTTACCGGCCTATCTACAGAATGATGTACAATACGACTGATGTAAAACACAAAACTGAAATTGTACAAAAAACCACTCAAAAAACAGAAAACAACGTAAATAATGATAAAATAACCATCATTTCTAAATCCTATACCGATGGAACTACGTATGTAGAAAAGAAAACAGATTTTAATGATAAAAAAGAATCGCAGACCAGTACTATAATTACCATTTGTCCTGCCGATAAATGGACATTAATTTTTCTGGTTTTCATTCAGGTTATATTTGTTACAATGGTGTATGGTCCAATAGCTGCTTTTTTAGTTGAAATGTTTCCAACTAAAATCAGATATACTTCGATGTCGCTTCCGTATCATGTTGGAAACGGGATTTTTGGAGGGCTTCTGCCCGCGATTTCGACTTACTTTGTAACACACGCCAAAGCATCAGGAAAAAGCGATTTTTATCTGGATGGACTTTGGTATCCTATTATCATTGCTTCGATCTGCTTTGTAATTGGAATGATTTATATAGACAATAAAAATAAAATTAATCATCTTTAATATTTAAAAACATGGATAAAATCAAACAGGCATTAGGCGTTTTATGGGTTATTTTAGCAGTTGCGGCCGCTTATTTCTGCGTGTTTGAATTTGGATTGCCTAAATTATTATCGGATCAGCAGGATGATTTAGTTTTTGGAATTATTATTCTTTTTATCCTGACGCCTCTTATTGTTTTGGGCTTAGGAACTTTTGGGTATTTTGCGGTAATTGGAGAATATAATGACAACAAGAAATAACAAAAACAATAAACAACTAAACCAGAAAAGGGCTGTCTATTTTTCAATAGAACAGCCCTTTCACATTACTAACCAAACCAAATTTTTAATCTGTCAGATATATTTTTTTCAGGTTTACTTTTTTACCAGTTTTACAACCTGAGTTTTATTGTTTGCATCAAAAGCTTTAACGATATACAATCCTGTCTGTAAATCGCTTACTCCAAACTGAAAATCTTTATTATTATTTGGAGCAAAAGTTTTTACCAATTGTCCTGAAACTGAGTACACTTGAACTTTAACAGCTTCAAAACTCAAAGTAAAATAGTCTGAAACCGGATTTGGGAAAAGACTTACTGTATTTCCTTTTTCAAAATCTTCGATTGCCAAAGTTGCTGTTTTGTTGCCATAAATTCTGTATTCGCCCGGTGTCAGATTTATTGGCGCACTTGCATTTGTAACAGTAATAGTAGTATTATCCATCAAATTATACCAGGTTCCGGTATACGGAAATCCGGTTGCAACATTTTGAGCCGTAACATCAAAATTCGCCAGAATCAAAACATCTTTTAATTGTGCTGATGTCAAATTAGCATTGGTAATTTTTATATTTACTGTTAATGAATTCGCATTCGGAATTACAGCCGTTCCAGAAAATACCGGTTCCACCGTTTTAAGCGTGATCATTTTTGCCCAGTCGTTGTAAATTTTATTACGGTTTGAATCTCCCAGCCAGTTTTCTGTCCATTGCGGCTGCGGTTTTGTATCTAATTTACAATCTCCTGCAGTTGTTCCCGATTCATCATTTACAGTACCGTTGTTACAGGTAAAAATAGAATCATCCATACCTAATTCCCCAAAATGCCAGATCATTTTTGGTCCCGGAACCAATAAAGAAACTGCTCCAATGGCAGACATTCTTGACAATGCCGTATTTAGTGTTTTTACGCTGTAAGTTCCACCCACAGCACCATACTGCACATTTTTATACATTAAACGTTCTTCGTCATGACTTTCAGCATAACCCATTAAACGATTTGCCGTAAAACCACGGCTTGAACTTGTCATTCTCGAAATATTACTGTCTGAAGAATATCCCATAGACAACTGATTGTAGGGATTTGTCATTTTTCCCCACATCATAATTCCTTTACTTGGGCTTTCGTCAATTTTATAATCGGCCCATTGTTTTTCTTCGGCATCACTTCCTAAATGTTCAAAAATTGTGTAATGCGTTGGATCTAAACTCCATGAATAATCGGCGTATTGTTTCAGGATATCTACCCTGTCCTGCTGATAGGCATTGGTACAAGTTTCATCTGATGCTGTGCAAGCCTGTGTAAATCCTTTGGTTAAATCCCAGCGGAAACCATCAATTTTATACTCTTCGATCCATTGTTTAATAACACGATTCACATAATACTGCGTTTTTAATGACTGGTGATTAAAATCTTCTCCAACACTATAAGTATGTTTTGCAACGGTATTAAAATATGGGTTTTCAACTGTTGGCGCTCCAAAACCATCTCCGTCAGGATCATTCATCCACATTCTAACCATTGGATTTCTCCCGAAAGCATGATTCAGTGCAACGTCAAGAATAACCGCAATTCCGTTTTGGTGACATACATCGATAAGTTCTTTTAATTTATCCGAAGTTCCGTAAAATTTATCCAGTGCCATATGAAATGAGGTATTATACCCCCAGCTTTCATTTCCTTCAAATTCCATTACAGGCATTAACTCGATAGCGTTTATTTTCAGGTTTTTGAAATAATCAATCTTATCGATTAAGCTTTGATAATTTCTTGCCGCGTCAAAATCACGAACCAAAACTTCGTATACAACCAGCTTTTCTTTTTCAGGTTTTACAAAATTGGTCACTTTCCAGTTGTAAGGAGTCTGCCCTGTTTTTAAAACTGTAACTTCAAATTGCTGGCCTGCCGGATATGAGGGTAAATTTGGATATGAAGATGAAGGAATCCAAGGATCATCATAAGGAGACAGAACCAATGTAGAATAAGGATCAGCGGTTTTTACCATCGCCGGCGAATTTGCAAGCGGTGTTGTATCGACTACCCAATACTGATAGGTATTGTTAACACCCGAAACCAATCCGGTTAATTCTAACCAGAATTTCTGTGATACAGGGTCTTTTTTCATGGCATATGCCGACGTTGGCTGCCAGTTATTAAAACTTCCGGCCACGTAAACAAAATCTTTTAAAGGAGCATCCAAAACTAATGTTGCTTTTGTAACATCAGCAGGATTATAGTTGATTCCGTCTACTAAACCTGACGGCATATCCTGAGAAACGGTATTTGGATTTACAATAACCGAAAATTTCTTTGAAATTGTAGTCGAACCCTGAACCGCAATCAATTCATAGGTTTGGTTACCTGTAATATTTGTATGTGTATACGAGTAACTTGCTGTACTTGTATTGGTATTAATAGTCGTTCCGTTTGCTTTTAAAGTATAGCTTGCCGGTCCGTTTGTATTGGATGCTGTAATGACAAAGTTTGCACCGGAAGAAATAATTGAAGTGCTGTTTTCGATTGGTGAATTCAGAGAAACCTGAAAAGTTCCTACTTCAACTAAAATATCTTGTGACTTTTTATCGCCGTTTCCATTTTTAGCTTTGATCAAAAAACCAATTCTTCCAATTCCTGTAGTATTATAGTAAGTAGTTGGAACAATTGTTTTGGTATATGTATCGGTTGCAGCGTTATAAGTAAACTTACTTGCCTCGCTTGACGCATCCCATGATCCGTTATTTGGAGTTCCTTTTTGGGTCATATCGTTGGTATCAAAAGCCCACGCCCACATGTACAAAGCGTTTCCTGTAACTCCCCAGGTACCTTCGTTTATACTGTTTCCATTGATAGTAATGGTAATTGAAGCCGTCTCATCAAAAGTAGACGGACTTACTGAATAGGTTACGTTTTGCTGCTGTGCAAATGAAAATGCAGTGAGCAGTAAAAATAGTAATAGTAAAGTTTTTTTCATAAGGATAGTGGTTATTGGTTAGGAGTCAGCCTGATTAAAAAAGGGCTATCTGCTGATAGCCCTTTTTCAGTTATTAACTGAAGTTTTATTGATTTGGAATCATCAAATAACTTCCGTCTAAATCATTGAAATAAATTACATATTTAGATTCTGCTACCGGTATATTATCACCAGCACCACCACCTGAGAAAGGAGTTTTTCCACCCCATGAAACATCCCATGCATTGTTTGCTCTAAATTTAGCTTCTCCTTCTTTTAATGAAGTAACGCCTAATGACCAAGCATGTGCATTGAATCCTGATTTAACCAATGCTGTTGATGCATCCCAGCCTCCTGCAGTACTACTTCCAATGATACCAACAGTTGAATATGTTGGTGCTGCTGCACCGTCAAAAGCTTCTAAAGTATATTTTAAAGATTGCGTGTTAAACTTCAAAGTATAATATCCATCTGCCGCAATTGTAAATTCACCTGCGTTGTCTTTAATCTCAATTGTTCCCTCTCCAGATCTTCCTAATTGAGAAGCCCAGCTTCCTTTTTCAGAAATCAATTTAAAGTTACCTGCCTTAAAGAATCCTGTAAATTTGTATTGAGTTGCATCTGTACCATCTCTGAACATTGGCTGGTGGTTAGTATCAACATTGTTATCCCATCCTCCGTCTACAGCTGCACCAATTAAGTACCAATCTGTAAATTCATAAGTAACCAATCCTGCATAAGGAGTAATAGTTAATTTTATAACATTTGAATACTGAACATTCCCACCTTCTCCAAGGTATGATTTAATACGAACATCAGCATCCTGAGGATCAAATGGTGTCAATCCGGAGTTCATTGCAGCTGTATTAAGCTCACTAACAGTTATAGCTTGCATATTATCAGGTGATACAGATAGAATAATTGGATTTTTAAAATCTGTTCCTGATTTTGCAATTTCAAGTTCGTAATTCACAACAATTGGAGCACCTTGATATTGTGCGTCGCTCCATTTAAAAGTTACTGCTACTTCGTCGGCTTCCGTTTCATCCAAAACAAAAACTGTCCCTTCCGCAGGAGTTTCCAGTACAGATGCACTTGAAGGCGTCACCACTGTAATATCATCTGAATTACATGCCCCTGTCGACATTAACAGCATCGCAAAGATGCCTAATTTGAATATATTTTTCATGTTTCTGATATTAGTTTGGATACCCAGGATTTTGAGTTAATTTTGAATTAGCCTGTAATGCACTTGTAGGTATTGGGTACAATTTGTAAGTATCAGGAATTGAAACTCCGTCTTTCACCCCGCCTTTCCAAGGCCATAAATAAGATCCGCCTGTAAATTTTCCAAAACGAATTAAGTCTTGTCTTCTGTGACCTTCAAGGTTCAGTTCTCTGGCTCTTTCATTTAATACAAAATCCAGATTTAATTGTCCTGCAGTTATTAATCCTGCGTGAGATCTGTCTCTAACAGCATTAACATAATCCAAAGCTAAACTTGTTGATCCGCCTGCAGCTCCTCTTAATGCACACTCAGCATACATTAAGTAAGCATCTGCCAATCTGAATAAAGGAAAATCTGTATTTGAGAAACTTGTTGCATTCGATGATCCGTTGAAATTTGTATTTCTAAATTTTATACTTGGATAACCATCTACCCATTTCTTATAATCATTCATTTCATAAGCATGTCCTGTTGTCCAGAATAATTTTGCTCTGTCATCCGGAGAAGCTGCCAAATTACCATTATTAAACAAACCGTACCAAGCTTTAGTAGCTCTGTGTCCTCCCCATCCGTCAGTAGCACCAAAATCGTTAGGATTCATTGTCTCTGTACTTAGGTTTCCGTTTACAATATAAGTTGTATTACCATACGCCTGACTTACAACTGCATCAGCAATTAAAGTATAGATAATTTCAGGTGAAGAATCATTATCTCCAGAAAAAACACTTACAAAACTTGGCGCAAGTGTATATCCACCTTCATCAATTACTTTTTTAGTATACAATAATGCATCGTCATATCTTTGTGTTCCTGTATATACTTCTGCATTCAAATACAATTTTGCAAGCAGCATTCTTACCACATTTCTATCTGCTTTACCATAAGATTTTGTTGGAGTAATTACACCTTCAATATCTTTTAACTCAGATTCTATAAAATTGAAAAGCTCAACTCTTGTAGATTCATCCTTTGGTGTTGACGTATTAATATCATCTTCTGTTGTAATAGCTCCTTTACCAAAACAATCTGTTAGATAATAATAAGATAATGCTCTTAAAAAACGTAATTCCGCAATGTGATTTTCTCTGTTTGGAATATTAGCCGAAGACGTTTTTAAAATCTTAATCAAATTACTTGACTGAGAAATTGTGTAATAAGCTCTGTCATATAAGTATCTGAAAAACTTATTATTTGGTGTCCATCCGCTTGTTGTTGTTAATTGATCAAGACCATCATCTCCCCAACGGTTTTTCATACCATCTGCAGAAAAATCCTGCAAGTTTATGATACCTCTAAGAAAAGCTGCTTCTCCCGGGTCCTGAGTTACTACATCTGAAGAACCCGGTCCGTCAGGTCCTGAAAGAGCAAAAGTTCCATAAATCTTAGAAACCAAACCATCTACGGCATTTGGATCTTGCTCTAAAAGCTTCTCCAGGGTCAATTCTACTTTTGGTTCTGTATTTAAATCATCTACGCAGGAAGCGAAAGAGAAAAGAACTAAAAAAGCGCCTATAATCTTAAATTTAAACTGATTCATCTTTATATTTTTTATTAAAAGTCTAAGTTAAGACCAAAACTGAATGTTCTTGATCTTGGATAGAAATTATTATCAATTGCATTGAAATTCTCTGGATCTACTCCTGTATAATCTGTTACAATAAATACATTGTTTGCAGATGCGTATAATCTTAAAACAGCTCCTTTTATAGCTTTGTCAAAATTATATCCAAGAGTTATGTTTTGACAGCGTAAGAAACTTGCATCTTCCAAATAAAAATCAGAGAATGGTACATTTCCGTTGATTGTTTTAAAATCAAATTCAGTATCCAAAACATTTGTCAAACTTATTGAGTTAGCCGGTAATGCTTTATCAATAAAACCTGATTGCAATTTTCTTGCGTTATATACTTTTCCTCCAATTTGACCATTGAAAGTAGTTGTTAAATCAAACTTTTTGTAGTTTGCCGTAAGTCCAAAACCATAAGTCCAGTTTGGTCTTAAAGCAACATACGATCTGTCATTATCATCAATCTTCCCGTCTCCGTTTTTATCAACAAAAGCATTTTCGATTGGTCTGTTATTTGAATCATAAACCTGCTCAAAAACCCAAGCAGAATATGGCTGCTGTCCTACGGTATTGTAAGCAATTTTCTGACCTGTTCCTACTGGTATTCCAGATGCATTGTCAACATTTGTGGTTCTGTTGTTCAAATCAGTAATTTCACCAATGTTATATGCAATGTTTCCATTAACAGCTAAATTAAAGTTCTCTTCTCTTATTACTTTAACATTTAAGCTAGTTTCAATACCTTTATTTTTCATGCTTCCAACATTTGAAACGAATTCATTTGTCAAAGCTTGTCCAGGAGAAGCTGAAACTACAGAAAGTAAGTCTTTTGTATATTTTTGATAAGCATCGATACTACCTGTAACGATATCATTTTCAAAGAATCCAAAATCAATCCCTACGTTATATGTAGTTGTTTTTTCCCAAGTAAGATCCTCGTTATAAGGTTTTGCATAATATCCGTTTATTCCCGGAATATAAGTACTTGATGCACTTGTTGGTGCAAAAAGAGCACTGTAAGGATAAGATCCTGCAACTCCTGTAATATCCTGCTGGCCTGTAATACCGTATCCTAATCTTAGTTTTAAATCATTGAATGTTTTTGATTCTTTTAAGAATGACTCATCTTTAAGTCTCCACGCAAATCCCGCTGCAGGGAAATAACCCCATCTTTTATTTTCTTTAAATAAAGAAGATCCGTCTGCTCTTAAAGTCAATGTAAACAAATACTTGTTTAACAAGTCAAAATTACCTCTTCCAAAGAATGACTGTAAGTTTCTCTCATTATAGTATCTGTTATTTGCATTAGCCGGGTTTGGCGTAACTTCTCTTGAACCATTTGATGTATTATATCTAAAGATTTGTTTATTCCCATCGGTAACAAAGTTCTGATAAGAATATCCCGCCTGAGCATCTAATCTTGTAACGAATCCATTCAAGCTTTTGTTATAAGCGAAATAAGCGTCTAACGTTTTGTTATTAACCGTTTGATTTTCTGCATAATTCAATCCTGGATTAAATACATAAGTCGGTGGGTTAGTTGCTGCAGAGTTATTAATTTGATAAGTCTGAATAGCGTTATCACTATAAACCTCTGTAATTTTTGTTTTAGAAGCCTCAATACCTCCATTTACAACTGCTCTTAAGCCATCTACAAATGGTATTCTATAATCTAATTCAATATTTCCTAATAATTTCTGAACTTCCTCAGGACGTGTTCTTTGGTTTAAAATCGCTAAAGGATTCTGCGCACCACTGATAGAATTATTTGTATTTAGTAATTGATAATATCCTCCAAAAATACCACTTGATGCACCCGGGCTGTCATAAGCAGGCTTGGTAGGATCCATTCCTAAAGCACTTCCAATAACTGCATCAGCATCTATAGCATTCTTTTTAACAGAGATACCTTTAGCATTAATATCAATTTTTAAATTATCATTTAATAAAACAGGTGAAAGTTTAATCGATCCTGTATATCTCTCTAAATCATTTGTTCGAACAACTCCTTCGTTTTTAGCATAACCAACAGAAGCTCTAAATGGAACTTTACCAAATAAATTTGCTCTTGCGCTGAAATTATTATCTGTAGAAATTGATTGTCTGTAAATTAAATCCTGCCAGTCTGTATTATATAATGTTCTTCCTTCTATTTGAGGAGTCGCAGGATTGTCTATTGCGCCACTTCCATCAGGCACACCTAACAAATTAGTATATCCTGGGTGGTACTTTTGCATAAAAGCTGTAAATTCTGGTCCTGACATCATATCAACAGGATTATTAACTTTCCCTACTGTTATGTTTGATGAGAAGTTGAATTTAGGAGCTCCGTTAACACCTTTTTTAGTCGTAATGATAATTACACCATTTGACGCTCTTGAACCATAAATAGCTGTAGCAGAAGCATCTTTTAAAATAGCGAACGTATCGATGTCATTAGGATTAATTAATGTTAAAGGGTTAGAAATACCTGCCGGATTTGTGTTATCGATAGGCACACCATCAATGATAATCAATGGATTATTATTTCCTGACAATGAACTTCCTCCTCTAATTCTAATATTAGGATTAGCATCTGGCTGACCACCGTCTGTAGTAATTCTAACACCTGCCGCTCTACCAACAAGAAGCTGATCTGCTGAACCTACCGGTCCTTTATTAAGTTGATTGGCAGATAAAACCGTTACAGCACCTGTTGCGTCTTTTTTCTTAACAGTACCATAACCTACCTGAACCACTACTTCCTGAAGCTGATTCGTATCTTCTTCTAAAGTTACATTAATAGTTTTTTGTCCGGTATAATCAATTGTTTCTGTTTTGTAACCAATGAAAGAAACAACAATCTTACTACCGCTTTTTACATTCGACAGCTGGTAATTTCCATCAAATCCAGTCGATGCACCGTTTGGAGCACCCTGCACATTTACATTTACTCCCGGTATTGGCTGACCTGTTGCTTTATCGACAACAGTCCCGTTTAAAGTGTTTTGAGCTAACACACTAAAAGGCAACAATAGGAATAAAAATAACAACTTTTTGTAAATTGTTTTCATACTTTTTGTTTAAATTAGTTTGAGTTTGTGATTGTTAGTTAAGTTTTTAATTTTACTTCGAATTCCAAAATTATGAATTTATTAACGTGCTCAACCAGAGGCAATTTTTATTACTTTACGAAAACGTGGTAGTGTTGAAAACTTTCTATTTTTTGTAATCTTTTAGCGTTAAAATTGTCAATTATAAAAATATCAGATACCTTTATTATTAATTAGATTTTTTTCAACCAACCTCATGAAACGTAAAATAACCTTAAAACAAATCGCAAAGGAACTTGACGTATCTATTTCAACTGTCTCAAAATCATTGAGAAACAGTCTGGAAATCGGAGAAGAAACACGCCTGAAAGTTCAGGCTTTTGCCAAGTTTTACAACTATAAGCCAAACAATATTGCCCTTAGTTTAAAAAATCGAAAAACCAAAAGTATTGGTATTATTATTCCGGAAATTGTACATTATTTTTTCTCTACTGTAATCAACGGAATCGAACAGGTTGCCAATGAATACGGATACAGTGTAGTAATCTGTGTTTCAGACGATTCCTTTGATAAAGAAGTCTTAAATATGGAGATGCTGGCCAACGGAAGTATCGACGGTTTTATCATGTCGCTCTCTAAAGAAACACAGTTCAAAGGCGACTTTCACCATATTACCGAAGTCATAAATCAGGGCATGCCCGTTGTAATGTTTGACCGCGTTACAAACGATATTTTATGCGATAAAGTAATCATTGATGACAAAGCCGCAGCATACGAAGCCGTTCAGAGTTTAATCGATAACGGACGCAAAAAAATAGCACTCGTAACTACTGTCGATTACGTAAGCGTTGGAAAACTCAGAACCGATGGGTACGAAAAAGCGCTTTTGGACAACGGAATTCCGTTTAACGAAGATTTAATAATCAAAATTGAAGACGTAGAAACCTGCGAAATCACCATCAGCCAGCTTTTAAACGACAGAGCTTTTGATGCCGTTTTTGCCGTAAACGAACTTTTTGCCGTAACCATTATCAAAACCGCAGCAAAAATGGGACTTAAAGTTCCGGAAGATTTAGCCGTAATCGCTTTTACTGACGGAATCATCTCAAAATACTCAACGCCAACTATTACTACCGTAAGCCAAAGCGGTGAAAAAATGGGCAATAAAGCTGCTAAAATGCTCATTGAAAGGATCGAAGCAGAAGAAGACGAAGATGAAGAACATACTGAAAATTATACCACAGAAGTCATCGAAACTCACCTCATAAAAAGAGAATCTACTGACTAAAAAACTTAAAATCAACACTTTCTAAAGCCATAAAAAATATTTATGGCTTTTTTATTGGTATTTATAAAAAAATAATTAATACTTTTACCGCGTCAAGGCTTTTAGTTTTACTTCGAAAAAAACAGCAAGTTTTGATAAGCAAAGCGCTTATCGTATAATTTTTCACAATTACGATATGGAAAAGCGTAAATTAAGTTTCTGGGAAATTTGGAACATGAGTTTCGGTTTCTTAGGAATACAAATGGGGTTTGCACTTCAAAATGCAAATGCCAGCAGAATTCTTCAAATTTTTGGTGCCGACGTACATGAACTTTCATGGTTCTGGATTATTGCTCCCCTGATGGGATTAATAGTACAGCCTATTATTGGCCACTACAGCGATAAAACGTGGGGGAAATTCGGAAGAAGAAAACCTTTCTTTTTAGTAGGTGCTATCTTGGCTTCGGTAGGATTAATTTTAATGCCTCAGGCCAATATTTTCATTTCTATTTTACCCGCTTTATGGGTAGGAGCCGGAATGTTGATGATCATGGATGCTTCTTTCAACATTGCCATGGAGCCGTTTCGTGCCCTTGTTGGCGACAACTTAAGAACAGATCAGCGTACGGCAGGATTTAGTATCCAAACTTCATTAATTGGTTTTGGAGCCGTAATTGGTTCAGCATTACCTTATATTCTAACAAAATATTTTGATGTGCCTAACAGCACAGTCCCGGGAAGTGTTCCTTTAAACCTCACGCTGTCATTTATAATAGGCGCTGCGGTTTTAATTGGTTCGATCTTAGTAACGCTATTCACAACAAAAGAATACTCTCCGGAAGAACTGGCAAAATTTGAAGATCCGCAAAATGAGGTGGTTTCTGATTCTGAGGAAAAATCAAAAATCACAGACATCTTTACCGATTTTGCAAAAATGCCAACAACAATGCGCCAGCTTAGCTGGGTGCAGTTTTTCTCCTGGTTTGGATTATTCGGAATGTGGGTATTTACTACTCCGGCCATTGCTCACCATATTTACGGACTACCGTTAGAAGACACTTCAAGCCAGCAGTATCAGGATGCAGGTGACTGGGTTGGAATTCTATTTGGGGTTTACAACTTAGTTTCTGCCATTGTAGCTTTGTTTTTCCTGCCTTACATCGCAAAAAAAATCGGTCGAAAATCAACACATTCACTTTCATTGGTTATTGGAGGAATTGGTTTAATATCTATTTATTTCATGCCAAATGAAAACTGGGTTGTACTGCCAATGATTTTAATAGGAATTTCATGGGCGAGCATCCTTGCTATGCCTTATGCTATTCTTGCAGGATCTATAACACCTAAAAAAATGGGTGTTTATATGGGAATCTTCAACTTTTTTGTTGTAATCCCACAAATCGTAAATGCGCTAATTGGAGGGCCAATTGTAAAATACGTTTACAATGGTGATGCAATTTACGCCCTTATTACAAGCGGTGTAAGTTTCCTAATTGCCGCTGCATTAGTCTACAAAGTAAAAGATGTAGACGACTTTCAAAAATCGTAATCAAAAAGAACTTTTCCTATAATGAACAAAAAGGCATTTATATTCGACCTTGACGGAGTTATTGTAGACACCGCTAAATACCACTTTTTGGCCTGGCAGAAAATCGCTCAGTCATTAAATATAAATTTTACCCACGAACATAACGAACTTTTAAAAGGCGTAAGCCGCGTTCGTTCGTTAGATATTATACTTGAATTAGGAAATGTTCAGGCTTCTCAGGAAGACAAAGACAAATGGCTTATTCAAAAAAACGAAGATTATTTATCTTACTTAGTTGACATGGATGAAAGCGAAATCCTTCCGGGGGTTTTTAAAATCCTGCAGCTGTTAAAAGATCAAAATCAAGGAATTGCATTAGGTTCTGCCAGTAAAAACGCAAGACCGATTCTGGAAAAAACCGGAATCATTTCGTACTTCGATGTTATTGTCGACGGAAACGATGTAACCAATGCAAAACCAGATCCTGAAGTTTTCCTAAAAGCAGCCCAATTATTACAGATTGACCCAAAAAATTCAATCGTATTTGAAGATTCTGTTGCCGGAATTCAGGCAGCTAACATTGCAGAAATGGCAAGTGTTGGAATTGGCGAGGAAACAATTCTGCATGAAGCTGATTATATTTTTAAAGATTTTACTCATATCGACGAAAACTTTATAAAATCACTAATCAACAAATAAAAAATTTAATCAATCAATCATAAATCAATCAATCACAAAAAACACTGTAAAAACAAATGAATCAAGATTATATAAAACCAGACAATTGGTCGATTATCGAAGAAGGATTTGACGTAGAAAGAGTAAAATCGTCTGAAAGTCTTTTCAGTATCGGGAACGGTGCTATGGGACAGCGTGCAAATTTTGAAGAGACCTATTCCGGCGAAACCTTTCAGGGAAGTTACATCGCAGGAATTTATTATCCGGACAAAACAAAAGTGGGCTGGTGGAAAAACGGTTATCCGAAATATTTCGCCAAAGTTCTAAATGCCCCAAACTGGATTGGAATTGACATAGAAATCAACGAAGAAAACCTTGATTTACATAATTGTACCGAAGTTAGAAATTTTAGCAGAGAATTGAATATGAAAGAAGGATGGTACAATCGTTCTTTTGAAGCTGTTCTTAAAAACGGGACCGAAATTGCGGTAAATATTCGTCGTTTCCTTTCACTGGATTTAGATGAAGCCGGAGTAATAAAATATGATATTACGCCATTAAACAAAGATGCAAAAATTGTTTACAAACCGTATATCGATGCAGGTGTAACCAATGAAGATGCAAACTGGGAAGAAAAATTCTGGGAACCTCTTGAAGTTAAAAAAGGCACAAACGAAGCTTTTGTAACAGCTCAGACTTTCAAAACGCATTTCAAAGTAACTACTTTCATGCACAATACGATTTTTGCTAATGGTGAAGATGCTCATATTTCGCCTTCAACAATCGATTCAACGCACGATAAAGTTCAGTATACTTACGGAACTATCATTGCAAAAGGACAAACCTCAACAATCCAAAAAATTGGAGGTTACACCGTTTCTTTAAATCACGAAAATACTTTGGCTGGAGCCGAAAAAGTAATTAAATCTGCTGTGGCGTTAGGTTACGAAACGCTGCTTCAAAACCAAATCGATGCCTGGGCAAAAGTTTGGGAAATGTCAGACATTACTATTGAAGGTGATGTTAAGGCGCAGCAAGGAATTCGTTTCAACATCTTCCAGTTAAACCAAACGTATTCAGGAAAAGACAGCCGATTAAATATTGGTCCAAAAGGATTTACCGGAGAAAAATACGGAGGATCTACTTATTGGGACACTGAAGCTTATTGTATTCCGTTTTACATGGCTACAAAAGATCAGCAGGTTGCAAGAAATTTATTGACGTACCGTTACAATCAATTGGATAAAGCAATTGAAAATGCAAAAGACAATTTAGGTTTCAAAAACGGAGCGGCTTTATATCCAATGGTGACCATGAATGGTGAAGAATGTCACAACGAATGGGAAATCACACACGAAGAAATTCACAGAAACGGAGCGATTGCTTTTGCGATTTACAACTACAACCGTTACACGGGAGATTACTCTTATATTCCGGAAAAAGGTTTAGAAGTATTAATTGGAATTGCGCGTTTTTGGCATCAAAGAGCTTCTTTCTCTAAAGACAAAAATCAATATGTAATTCTTGGAGTTACAGGCCCGAACGAATACGAAAACAACATCAACAATAACTTCTACACGAATTATATTGCAAAATGGTGTATTGATTTTGCTGCGGAACAAATCACTAAAGTAGCTTCTGAATATCCTGCAGATCACAAAAGGATAATGGATAAAGTGAATCTTTCTGCCGAAGAAATTCAGGAATGGAAAAAAGTGGCAGACGATATGTATTTCCCGGTTTCTGAAGAACTTGGAATCTACTTACAGCAAGACGGTTTCTTAGACAAAGATTTAGTTCCTGTAAAAGATTTAGATCGTTCTCAACGCCCTATTAACCAAAAATGGTCGTGGGACCGTGTGTTGCGTTCGCCATACATCAAACAAGCCGACGTTTTACAAGGTTTCTATTTCTTCGAAGATCATTTTTCTAAAGAAGAATTAAAACGCAATTTCGAATTTTACGAATCCTTTACAGTTCACGAAAGTTCGCTTTCGCCTTGCGTACACTCGATTCAGGCTGCGGCTTTAGATAAAATGGACATGGCATATACATTTTATTTAAGAACTTCTCGTTTGGATTTAGATGATTACAACAAAGAAGTCGAAGAAGGTTGTCATATCACGTCAATGGCCGGTACATGGATGAGTATCGTGGAAGGCTTTGGAGGAATGCGTGTTAAAAATGACCAGCTTCATTTCTCACCAAAAATTCCAAAAGAATGGAAAGGGTATTCGTTTAAAATTAATTTCAGAAACCAAATTCTTAAAGTATCTGTAAATCATAACGAAACAACTTTTATTGTAGATGGTGAACAAGATTTAACAATTGTAGTGAATGGAAATCCTGTAATTGCAAGTAAATTTGTACAAATAAATTAAATTACAATACTCTAAAATCTAAAAAACATGAAAAACTTATTTTTCGCCAGTTTAGTTTTGTTTGCGATGAGCACGATTGCTAAAGCGCAGCAATTAAAATCTCCCGAAGGAAAGTTCGTAATGGAATTTTCGCTTCAAAGCGATGGAACTCCAACTTACAATTTAAAATATAAAAATAAAGAAGTTGTAAAAACCAGTAAATTAGGTCTTGAACTTAAAGATGATAAAAAATCTTTATTAAACGACTTTACAATTGCTGATACCAAAACCGCATCTTTTGACGAAACCTGGAAACCAGTTTGGGGAGAAGTAGATCACATTAGAAATCACTATAATGAATTGGCAGTTACTTTAAACCAAAAAAGCACAAACAGACAAATCGTAATTCGTTTTCGTTTGTTTGATGATGGTTTAGGTTTCCGTTACGAATTCCCAGCGCAAAAGAACCTTACTTACTTTGTAATCAAAGAAGAAAGATCTCAATTTGCCATGACTGGAGATCATACAGCTTTCTGGATTCCTGGAGATTACGATACTCAGGAATACGATTACACAAAATCTAAATTATCAGAAATTAGAGGTTTATCTCAAAAAGCATACACAGCAAACGTTTCTCAAAAATCTTTTTCGCCAACAGGAGTGCAGACTTCTTTGATGTTGAAAACGGCTGACGGAATCTACATCAACCTGCACGAAGCGGCTTTGATTGACTATTCTTGTATGCACTTGAATTTAGATGACAAAAACTTAGTTTTCGAATCTTGGTTAACTCCTGATGCAAAAGGAGATAAAGGTCATATGCAGGCACCAAATCATTCGCCGTGGCGAACAATTATCGTGAGCGATGATGCAAGAGAAATTCTTTCATCAAAAATGACTTACAACTTAAATGATCCTTCAAAAATTGACAATACTTCCTGGATTAAACCAGTAAAATACATTGGTGTATGGTGGGAAATGATTACAGGAAAAAGCTCTTGGTCATACACAAACGATTACCCAACAGTTCAATTGGGTGTTACAGATTTCGCAAAAGCAAAACCAAACGGAACGCACGGAGCAAACAATGCTAACGTAAAAAAATACATTGACTTCGCCGCACAGCACGGTTTTGACGCTGTTTTAGTAGAAGGATGGAACGAAGGCTGGGAAGACTGGTTTGGGCATTCTAAAGATTATGTTTTTGACTTCTTAACTCCTTACCCGGATTTTGACGTAAAAGGTCTTCACGAATATGCAAAATCTAAAGGTGTAAAAATTATCATGCACCACGAAACATCAGGATCTGTTCGTAACTACGAAAGACACATGGATGCTGCCTACAAATTCATGAACGATAATGGGTACAATGCTGTAAAAAGCGGTTACGTAGGTGATATTTTACCAAGAGGTGAAAACCACTACAGCCAATGGATCATAAACCACTATCAGTATGCTATTGAAAAAGCAGCTGATTACAAAATTATGGTAAACGCTCACGAAGCTGTTCGTCCAACTGGAATCGCAAGAACGTATCCAAACTTAATTGGAAACGAATCGGCAAGAGGAACAGAATACCAAGCGTTTGGAGGTTCTAAACCTAATCACGTTACTGTATTGCCTTTTACACGTTTAATCGGTGGACCAATGGATTATACGCCTGGAATCTTCGAAATGGATATCAGCAAAATGAATCCTGATAACAAATCGCATGTAAACAGTACAATCTGTAACCAATTAGCTTTATACGTTACCATGTACAGCCCATTACAAATGGCTGCTGATACTCCTGAGAACTACAACCGTTTCCCGGATGCATTCCAATTTATTAAAGATGTCGCTGTAGACTGGTCAGAAAGTAAATATATCGAGGCTGAGCCCGGAGATTTTATCACTGTTGCCCGTAAAGCAAAAGGAACAAACAACTGGTTCGTTGGAAACGTAAACGGAGAAACTTCTCGTACATCAAACATCGATTTCAGTTTCCTTGAAAAAGGTAAAAAATATACAGCAACAATTTATGCTGATGCAAAAGATGCGCATTACAAAACAAATCCGCAAGCTTATACCATCAAGAAAATCGCTGTAACTAATAAATCAAAATTATCGCAGTTATCTGCTCCCGGAGGAGGTTACGCGATTAGTATTATTGAAACCAAATAACACTTCAAAAAGGCAAGTAATCCTCCCCAAGATTTACTTGTCTTTTTTTTAAATTGTTAAAACATATCCTAACAGGTTTAAAAGCCTGTTAGGTATTATAGCAGCCTATTTATCCTAAAAGGATTGGAAAACCTTGCAGGAACGAACGAAAAAACGACCTGTACAATGAATTATAAGTTAAAATTTCTAATTCTTTTGATAACCTTCTCAGGAATCAATCTATATTCCCAAAACAAAGTTGCGGCAAAATATGATTACCTGTTATATCTGCCAAAAAACTATTCAAAAGACACTAAGAAATATCCGCTTGTAATTTATCTGCATGGAGGTTCGCAAAAAGGAAACGATCTGAATAAACTGAAAATCTACGGTCTACCCTATTTAGTAGAAAAAGGTCAGAATTTCGATTTTATAATAGCTTCTCCGCAATGTCCGGATAACAAATACTGGTCAACTGAGAATTGGTTTGAATCGCTTTATGCCGAATTAAATTCGAAATACAGAATCGATACAGACCGAGTTTATCTAACAGGAGTTAGCATGGGAGGTTATGGAACATTCATTACAGCATTGGATTTTCCAGACAAATTTGCAGCCATTGTACCGTTCTGCGGCGGAGTAAACGACAGCGATTTAGTCCGAATCTGTAATTTAAGTAAAATTCCTGTTTGGGCTTTTCACGGAACTGCCGATGATAAAATTCCATTTAGTGAAACCGAAAGAATTGCAAAAGATCTGGAATCCTGCGAAAGCAATAAAAATTTCAAGTTTACCCGTTTAGAAAATGAAGGTCATGAAATTCAGTATTTATACGAAACAAAACCTGAAATATACAAATGGATGCTCAAGCAAAAGAAATCTAAATAATATGAAACAGTCAATAATCATTTTCATAAGCTTATTACTTTTTAGTTGTAGCCAAAAAGAGAAAGCATTTGACTCATTTGAATATTCTTTTGGGGGAACATTTAGTGAACTTTATTCTCTTAAATTCACCGAAAATGATACTGTATATGTATATCAAGAATGGATTAGAAGAAATTTTGATGATAGTATTTCTCAACCAAAAAGTAAAACGCAATACTATGGAATTATAAATTTGAAAGAAAAATCAAAGTTATATGACTACATAGGGAGAGTCAATTTATTTAAATACAAATCAGAGTATTATGAAGACTACCTTGATGGAAGTTTATATGCTCTAGAAATTAAGAAAAATAATAAGACTAAAACAATATTAGTTCATAGTCATGAAGTTCCAAAAGAGCTTGACTCAATTTCAGATTGGATTGGTAATATAAAGAAACAACTCGTATTAAAAGAAACTGAGAAGCATATAAATTATGTAACTTCAAATTTAGTTTTTCCGCCACCGCCTCCATCACCTCCGATTAAAAATAGTAACAATTAATTCTTCAAGAATTTTTAAAATACAAACTATGAAAAACCAAAAAACATCACTTATCTATAATTTACTCCTATTGGTTTTATTGTTTTCCGCTTCTGCGAAAGCACAAATCCAAAAAGTAGAACCACCTTTCTGGTACGCAGGAATGAAAAATTCGGAACTGCAGATTATGTTCTACGGAAAAAACATTTCGCAATACGAAGCTTCGGTTTCCAACAATGTTGCGATTAAAAATGTCGAAAAAACAGAAAACCCAAACTACCTTTTCATAACCATTGATACGAAAGATGTAAAAGCTTCTGAATTAGTTTTTTCATTTAAAAACAATAACAAAGTTGCTTTTAAACAAAAATATACGCTTAAAGAAAGAAGAGCGAATTCTGCCGACAGAAAAAGCTATGATGCATCAGATTTAATCTACTTAATCATGCCGGATCGTTTTGCAAACGGAAATCCGAAAAACGACAGCGATGCTTCTTTAACTGAAAAAGGAAACCGTCAAGATCCAAGCGGACGTCATGGCGGCGATATCGAAGGAATCATCAAAAACCTAGATTATATTTCGGCTCTTGGTGCCACTACAATCTGGAGCACACCTTTATGCGAAGACAACGACAAACAACATTCGTACCACACTTACGGACAATCTGATGTTTACAGAATTGACCCTCGTTACGGAACAAATGAAGATTATGTTCGTCTTTCTTCTGAAATGCACAAAAAAGACATGAAACTGGTTATGGATTATGTTACCAATCACTGGGGAATTACACACTGGATGGTTAAAGATTTACCAACAAAATCATGGCTTAATCAATTTGAAAACTACACACAAACACACCACAGACGTGAAGTAATTACAGATATTCATGCTTCAAAAATCGATCAGGAAGTTTGTGTTGACGGCTGGTTCGTGCCATCTATGCCAGACTTGAATTTAAGAAATCCTCTTGTTGCAAAATACTTAACTCAAAACGCGATTTGGTGGATTGAGTATGCAAATCTTGATGGTTTCCGTGTAGATACTTATAATTATTCAGATAAAACCGCAATGGCAAATTGGGCAAAAGCAATTACAACTGAATATCCTAATTTTAATATTGTGGGCGAAATCTGGATGCACAATCAGGCGAATTTAGCTTTTTGGCAGAAAGACAGTAAAATTGGAGCAATTGAAAACTACAATTCAAACCTTCCATCTGTAATGGATTTTACGCTTCAAAGTCAGATCACTTCTGCTTTCAACGAAGACGAACCAAACTGGGACAGCGGATTGATCAAATTCTACAACAATTTTGCGATGGATTTCTTATATCCAAACACCAATAATATTTTGGTTTTTGCCGAAAATCACGATACAGATCGTATGAATGATAAATTCAAATACGATTTACCAAAATACAAGCTGGCAATGACTTTGTTGGCTACAGTTCGTGGAATCCCACAAATTTATTACGGTTCAGAAATTGGAATGGGCGGTGATAAAAGCAAAGGCGGAGATGCCGATATTCGTCAGGATTTCCCAGGCGGATGGGCTGGCGACAAAAACAACGCTTTTACAAAAGAAGGAAGAACTCCGGAACAAGCTGCGTACTTTGATTTCAGTTCAAAATTATTCAGCTGGAGAAAAACAAACGAAGCGGTTCATTTCGGAAAAATGACACATTATATTCCTGAAAATAATACATATGTATATTTCAGATATACAGATGCTAAAACGGTAATGGTAGTTTTCAACAACAATGCAAAAGAACAGGTTGTAAAAACAAACCGTTTCAAAGAAAGCATCAAAAACTTTAAATCAGGAAAAGATGTTATCACAGGGAACGTTTTCGATTTAGCTTCTGAAATTAAATTGGAACCAAAATCAGCTTTGGTTTTAGAATTGGAATAAATTTTATTTAAACACATAGAAACATAGATTTTCTAGCTCAATAAAGGCGTTTCACTTATTTAAACAAACATAGTTTTAGCCCGCTAAACTATGTGTAAATGATCAATCATTTATTTAAATCTTTTCAAGATAAGTAAAGCCTATGAATCTATGTGTTTAAAAATTTTCCACCACAAATTCACGAATTTTTACTCTCTAAGATTGTCAAAAAATAATTCGTGAATTGCTTCGCCTATTCGCTATCGCTCGAGTCGCGGCTATTTTTTAAAACAAAAAATCCTGAATAATGAAAAAATACACTTTCCTTTTTTTATCTTTAGTATTCATAATTACGGGTTGTTCTGGCTCAAAATCAGTTACAATGAATAACAAGAATACTTCGAAAACACCTTTCGTCTGGGAAGGAGCAAATGTTTATTTTTTACTTACAGACCGTTTTTACAACGGCGATAAATCAAACGATTTAAATTTCAACCGAACCAAAACGCCTGGAAAACTTCGCGGATTTGAAGGCGGTGACATCATCGGAATCACTAAAAAAATCGAATCAGGATATTTCGAAAAATTAGGAATCAATGCTATTTGGCTTACGCCGATTGTAGAGCAAATCCACGATGGTGTTGATGAAGGAACTGGATTGAGTTATGGTTTTCATGGTTATTGGGCAAAAGATTGGACAGCTCTCGATCCAAACTTTGGAACCAAAGAAGATTTAGCCAAACTTGTAAAAAAAGCACACGAACGAGGTATCAGGATAGTTCTGGATGGCGTAATCAATCACACAGGACCAGTAACTCCAGAAGATCCCGTTTGGCCTTCTGACTGGGTAAGAACCGGCGTTGTCTGCGATTACAAATCGTTTGAAACAACAACAATGTGTACTTTAGTCGAAAATCTTCCGGATATAAAAACCGAAAGCACTCAAAATGTAGAATTACCTCCGTTTTTAATCGAAAAATGGAAAAAAGAAGGACGTTACGAAAAAGAAATTGCTTCGTTAGATGAATTTTTCAAAAGAACAGGTTATCCAAGAAGTCCGAAATATTACATTATAAAATGGCTTACTGATTATATTTTAGAATTTGGAATTGATGGTTATCGCGCAGACACGGTAAAACACACCGAAGAAGGCGTTTGGGCCGATTTCAAAAAAGAATGTGATTACGCTTTTGAAACCTGGAAAAAACACCATCCAATGCAGGTTTTAGATCAGAATCCGTTTTACACCATTGCCGAAGTTTACGGTTATGGAATAAGCGGCGGGCAAGATTATGATTTTGGAGATCGAAAAGTCAATTATTTCCAAAATGGCTTCAACAGCATGATCAATTTTGAATTTAAATGGAATGCTGGACAAAGCGATTATGAAACTTTATTTTCAAAATATTCCAATCATTTAAATAATGAATTAAAAGGATTTTCGGTTCTTAATTATGTTTCTTCTCATGATGACGGACAGCCTTTTGATGCTAATCGTGTGAAAGGTTTTGAGGCAGGAACAAAACTTTTGCTTTCTCCTGGAATGTCGCAGGTTTATTACGGAGACGAATCCAATCGTTCTTTGGTTGTTGAAGGAACTCAAGGTGATGCAACTTTACGCTCGAACATGAATTGGAACGATATTCAAAATAATCCAGATACGCAGAAAATGCTTTCTCACTGGCAGAAATTAGGTCAGTTTAGAAGAAATCATCCTGCAGTTGGAGCTGGAGTTCATAAACAATTAAGCAGTCAACCTTATTTGTTTTCACGAATCTATTCTAAAGGATCATTTACAGACAAAGTACTAATTGGTTTGGATTTACCTGAAGGACGTAAGGAGCTTTCTGTGTATTCTCTTTTCGAAAACGGAACTAAATTACGCGATGGTTTCTCTAATCAAGTAACAGAAGTTGTTGATGGAAAAGTAATTATTGACAGCGAATTCGGAATTGTTTTATTAGAAAAGATTTAAAAAACTTAACCGCAAAGGTCGCAAGGAAAAAGCGCAAAGCACGCTATATTTTTTTAGCCACAGATTATTGGATTAAAAAGGATTTAAAAATCTGTGTTAATCCGTATAATCTGTGGCTATATAATTTTTAATAAATTCCTTGTGACCTTTGCGTAAAACTTTGCGACCTTTGCGGTTAGAAAAAAACTCAGAAAATGCTAAAAATAGCTCATAGAGGTGCAAAAGCATACGAACCTGAAAATACACTTCAAGCTTTTCAAAAAGCCTTAGATCTACATTCAGACGGCATCGAATTAGATGTTCACCTAAGTGCTGACGAACATATAATCGTAATGCACGACGAAACCATCGACAAAATGACCAACGCAAAAGGTGAAATCAACAAATACACTTTAGCCGAATTAAAATCATTTCTAATAGCTGGCAAACTTCAGATTCCTACCCTAAACGAAGTTTTTGATTTAGTCGATAAAAAATGCTTCATCAATGTGGAGTTAAAAAACGCCGATACTTCAAAAAATGTAGTTTCGTTAATTGAAGAATACATCAATGAAAAAGGCTGGAATTATGACCATTTTATCATTTCGAGTTTTGATTGGAATGCTTTAACAGCGGTTCAAAAACTAAATCCAAATATTCCGATTGGTGTTTTAACAGAAGAAAATGTTGATGATGCTTTGGCTTTCTCCGAATCGATAAAAGCAAAAGCAATTCATCCCGATTTTCAGTTATTGAATAAAGAAAACGTTCAGCAAATAAAGGAAAAAGGATTCTTGGTTTTCCCTTGGACAGTAAACTCCGAAGAAGACATTCAAAAAGTAAAAAGTTATAAAGTAAACGGAATTATCTCTGATAATCCAGACAAAATATGATTAAAAATTTCGATATCATCATCGTTGGCGGAGGCGCTGCAGGATTTTTTACCGCAATTAATATTGCTGAGAAAAACCCGAAACTTAAAATCGCCATTTTAGAAAGAGGAAAAGAAGTCCTTTCTAAAGTCCGTGTTTCTGGAGGCGGACGATGCAACGTTACACACGCTTGTTTTGAGCCCAACGAATTAGTGAAGTTTTACCCAAGAGGCGAAAAAGAACTTCGCGGACCGTTTCATCAATTCTGTTCCGGAGATACGATTGAATGGTTTGAAAAACACGGTGTCGAATTAAAAATCGAAGAAGACGGGAGAATGTTTCCGGTTTCTAATTCGTCACAAACTATTATAGACTGCTTTTTAAAAGCAACTGATAAACTCGGAATTAAAGTATTGACAGGACAAAGCGTTCAGTCGATTTTCAAGAAAGAAAATCACTGGAAAATTGATACTCAAAACGAAAATTTTGCGACTGAAAAACTGATTATGGCTACAGGAAGCAACCCAAAAATCTGGGAAATGCTTCAGGAACATGGTCACGCTATTGTCAGCCCTGTTCCTTCCCTATTCACTTTCAACATCAAAGATCCGCGAATTAAAGAATTGCCTGGTGTTGCAGCACAAGTTACCGTAAAGGTAAAAGACACCAAATTAAAATCGACAGGACCTTTGTTAATCACACATTGGGGAATGAGCGGCCCCGCAATCTTGAAACTTTCGGCTTGGGGAGCGCGCATTCTGCACGATAAAAATTATCAGTTTACCATTTTTGTAAATTGGTTAAATGACGTTGATTTTGAAGATGCAGAGAAAATCCTAAAAGACTTAAAACAGGAACACGCTAAAAAAGCAGTTTCTAAAAAATCTCCTTTCGATTTCCCGAATCGTTTATGGGAAAGTTTGGTTTTAGCTTCTGGAATTGATGCGGAAACCAAATGGGCAGATTTATCTAAAAACCAATTGCAGAACCTAACTTCACAATTAACAAAAGCCGAATTTAAAGTCAACGGAAAAAGTACTTTTAAGGAGGAATTTGTAACGGCTGGCGGAATCGATTTAAAGGAAATCAACTTCAAAACAATGGAAAGCAAAATTCACGAAAACCTTTATTTTGCTGGTGAAATTGTCAATATCGATGCCATAACAGGAGGATTTAATTTTCAGAATGCCTGGACAAGCGGGTTTATTCTAGCTCAAAATATTTAATACAACATGAAATTTAAAGGAATTATTTTCGATTTAGACGGCACATTAGTCAATTCATTAGAAGACATTTCAGATGCGATGAACAAAGTACTTCAAGGTCTAAATTACCCAACTCATACTTACGAAACCTATCAATATTTTATTGGAAGCGGATTGCGAAATTTGGTTAGCAAAGCACTTCCTTCAACTAACAATTCAGACGAACAGATCGAAATTTGTTTTGAATGTATGATTAACGAATATCGCGAAATCTGCACGCTGAAAACAAAACCTTACGACGGAATTGTCGAGTTGTTAGAAAATCTGACATCACAAAACATTAAAATGGCCGTGTTCTCGAACAAAGCCGATGAATTGACAAAGAAAATAGCATCGGAAATATTTCCAAATCATTTTGATACAGCGGTTGGTTTGAGCACAGAAGCACTTAAAAAACCAAATCCGTTTGAAGCTTTAGCAATTGGCAAGAAATGGAATTTAAAACCCGAAGAAATTCTTTTTGTAGGAGATTCTGATATTGATATGCAAACCGCAGTAAATGCCAATATGTTTCCTGTTGGGGTTACTTGGGGTTATAGAACAGAAGAAGAATTGAAAAACAGCGGTGCAAAACTGGTTGTCAATAGGGCTTCAGAATTGATTGAGATTTTATAAAAATGCATCTCTCATTACAAAAACAAATCACAGCAATTGCCTCATTTTCTGAAAATGAAATCGAGACAATTGCTTCTTGTTTTGAATATGAAACCTTTAATGCCAAAGAATATATTTCGGAAATGGGAAAAATCAGCAACAAGATTTTTTTCATTTTAAACGGATTGGCGAGAGTGTATTACTTAAAAGATGGAAAAGAAATCACAACCTATTTAAGCTGTGATGAAGGTTTTATTGCTTCGTATTCCAGCTTTATCAATCAGACACAATCATTTGAAAATATTCAGTGCATCGAAGATTGCGAAGTGCTTTCGATTACTTTCGAAAAAATGCAGTTTCTGTATCACCAAATCCCGAACTGGGAACGCGTTGGAAGAATTTTAGCCGAACAGAATTACCTTTGCATGGCAGATCGTGTTTTAAAACTTCAAATGATTCCTGCCAAAGAAAAATACCAGACTTTTTTAGCATCGGCTCCAGCCAAAATAATTCAGCGAACGCCTTTAATTTATATCGCATCTTTTCTCGGAATTACTCCCGAATCGTTGAGCAGAATCCGTCAGGACATTTCTTAACATTTATCAAGTGGATTGAAAAACTGAATTCGAATCTTTGTCAAAACAAAATTTGAAAAGATGAAGAATATTGCCAAAGACGTTTACCAAATACCATTATTCCCCCGAAACGCCATCAATTGTTACTTGATTGAAGATGTTTTAATTGATGCCGGAATTAGAACTTCTGCCAGTAAAATATTAAAAGCAATAAAAGGTAAATCTGTTACCCAACATGCACTAACGCACACCCACGCCGATCATCAAGGAAGCAGTAAAATAATCTGTGAAACACTTAATATACCGCTTTTATGCAGCGAACCTGAAAAAGAATTCGCTGAGAATGGAAATGTAATTACAGAATATCCAAATCCGAATCATATTATATCCCAATTTCAGAAGAATTTCTGGGCTGGAAAAGGACATTTGGTTTCTCAAACTTTAAAAGAAGGCGACCAAATTGGCGGATTTACGGTTATCGAAACTCCGGGACATTCTCGAGGTCATTTATCTTTTTTCAGAGAAAAAGATGGTGTTTTAATTGTTGGAGATGTTATGACCAATATGAATCTTTTAACAACAAAAGTCGGCTTGCATGAACCTCCCAATTTATTCACTTCAGATCAAGAAACGAATCGAAAGTCGATTCTAAAATTGGCTTCATTACAACCCAAAATATTGTGCTTTGGTCACGGTCCCGTTCTGTTTGATAAAGGTGAATTTACTGAATTCATTAAGGGATTTTGATAGTCTTTTTTCAAACTTGAAACAAGGAAAACCTAAAACAAAATTTATTTATTCAACCACCAAATACTGGCATTCAGAACCGATGCGAATCCAACCCAGGCCAAATACGGAATCAATAAATAACCTGCTGTTTTATTGATTTTGATGAATTTTAAATACGTTTCGTAAATCAGCAGCCATAAGAGTATAATCTCGATTAAAGCCAGCATCGGATTTTTTAATCCGAAGAATAAATAAGACCAAATCGCATTTAGTGTCAATTGGATCAAAAAGAAAAGCAATGCTTTTTTAACCTCTTCGGTCTGTTCTTTTATTCTGTCCCAGACTAAAGCTGCTGCAATAGCCATTAAAATGTAAAGCATGGTCCAAACCGGCATAAAAATCCAGTTTGGCGGATTAAAAACCGGTTTTTCTAAAGTTACATACCAAGTTGCAATACTTGGTTTTGTAACCACTCCGGCAGAATATCCTACTGTTAAACAAATTACTAAAGCTATGGCGATTTTTACGAACTTATTCATGGTATTAAATTTTGCAGTTCAAAAATAGTCAAAAGAAAAGTTAAACCATATAAGTTATTTAAGTTCATTTTAGCAAAACCAACTTATAATTTCTTATATGGCTCACTCGTTGAAAAAAATTAAACCATATAAGTGATGTAAGTTCATTTTAGTAAAGCTGCTTATAGTTTCTTATATCACTTATATGGTGAAAAATTTAAGTTCATTTTAGCAAAACCAACTTATAATTTCTTATATGACTCACTCGTTGAAAAAATTAGACCATATAAGCGATGTAAGCTCATTTTAGTAAAGCTGCTTATAGTTTCTTATATCACTTATATGGTAAAAAATTTAAGTTCATTTTAGCAAAACCAACTTATATTTCTTATTATGACTTATATGGCGAAAAAACTATCTTTGACAAAATTTTATAATTCATGTATTCAGCAGCTGATTTTATACCAAATCCATATACTTCAACAATCGAAAACGGAAACTTTGAATGGAGCGCTCCAAGCAATATTGCATTAGTTAAATATTGGGGAAAAAAAGACAATCAGATTCCGGCAAATCCGTCAGTAAGTTTTACCCTTAACAATTGTAAAACGATTACGAAATTGGCTTTTTCGAAAAAAGAAAATCAAGGAACTTTTTCTTTTGATTTACTTTTTGAAGGAAAACCAAAAGAAGATTTCAAACCAAAAATCCAGAAGTTCTTAGAAAGAGTTGAAGTGTATCTGCCATTTTTAAAAGACTATCATTTTACAATTGATACTCAAAATACATTTCCTCATAGTTCAGGAATTGCATCTTCGGCTTCCGGAATGGCGGCTTTGGCAATGAATTTTATGAGTCTGGAAAGAAAACTAAACCCGGAAATGACAGAGGAATATTTCTATCAAAAAGCTTCATTTCTGGCTCGTTTAGGTTCAGGAAGCGCCTGCCGAAGCGTAAAAGGAAATGTAGTAGTTTGGGGTAATCAGGCCAACATTAAAGGAAGTACTGATTTATTTGGAGTTGAATTTCCGTATGCTATTCATGAAAATTTTAAGAATTACCAAGACACGATTTTATTGGTTGATAAAGGCGAAAAACAAGTTTCAAGCACCGTTGGACACGATTTAATGCACAATCATCCGTATGCAGAAAGACGTTTTGCACAGGCACACGAAAATCTGGATAAATTAATCGCCATTTTCGAAAGCGGAAATATCGAAGAATTCATCAAAGTCGTAGAAAGTGAAGCCTTGACTTTACACGCCATGATGATGACTTCGATGCCGTATTATATCCTGATGAAACCAAACACACTGCAGATCATAAATGCGATTTGGAAATTCAGAAACGAAACCGAGATTCCGGTATGTTTTACGCTTGATGCCGGTGCAAATGTGCATGTATTATATCCCGAAAACGTTACCGAAAAAGTATTACAATTTATTCAGGACGAATTAATTGTATTTTGCCAGAATGGTCAGTACATTTGCGACAAAATTGGAAGCGGTGCATTATTAATTGATAATTGACAATTGTTAATTAATAATTGATTAAATTTATGGAGAGAAAAAACGTTATTAAAGAAAAATCCTTTGCTTTTGCAATTGAAGTGGTTAATCTTTATAAAGTTTTAGCTGAGAAAAAAGAATTTGTTCTATCTAGACAAATGCTCCGTTCAGGAACATCAATTGGAGCAAATGTTAGAGAAGCTGAACATGCTCAAAGCAAAGCTGATTTTATTCATAAATTATCCATTTCATTAAAAGAAGCAAACGAAACTGAATATTGGTTAGATTTGCTGCATGAAACGAAATATCTGTCTGAGATAGATTTTCAAAATATTAAACCAAAAATAACAGAGTTATTACGATTATTAACAAGCATCGTAAAAACCTCAAAAAATATATAATTATCAATTGTTAATTATCCATTTTCAATTATGAAAGGACCACTATTTTACTCAAAAATATTACTCTTTGGAGAATACGGAATCATCCGCGACTCTAAAGGACTTTCTATCCCTTATAACTTTTATAACGGCGCTTTGAAAAAAAGCGAAGATCCTTCGGCAGAAGCAGTTTCATCAAACAGAAGTTTAAGAAGTTTTGCTTCTTATCTTGAAGTTTTACAGACTCAGCAGCCGGAATTGGTCACTTTCGATTTAGAAACCCTGCAAAAAGATGTCGAAACCGGAATGTATTTCGATTCCAGTATTCCGCAGGGATACGGTGTAGGAAGCAGCGGTGCACTTGTAGCGGCTATTTATGATAAATATGCTACGAACAAAATCACGGTTTTGGAAAATCTTACGCGTGAAAAACTATTACAGTTAAAAAATATATTTTCGCAGATGGAAAGCTTTTTCCACGGAAAAAGTTCTGGTTTAGACCCATTAAACAGCTATTTGAGCATTCCAATCCTGATTAATTCTAAAGACAATATTGAAGCAACCGGAATCCCGACTCAAAGTTTTGACGGAAAAGGGGCTGTGTTTTTATTAGATTCAGGAATTGTGGGCGAAACCGCTCCTATGGTTAACATTTTTATGGAAAACCTAAAAGACAAAGGTTTCCGTGCGATGCTTAAAAACCAGTTTGTAAAATATACCGATGCGTGCGTAGAAAACTTCCTGCACGGCGATATGAAATCTTTGTTTACCAATACTAAAAAACTCTCTAAAGTAGTTTTAAACAACTTTAAACCAATGATTCCGGAACAATTTCACGGAATCTGGCAGCACGGAATCGATACCAACGATTATTACCTAAAACTCTGCGGTTCTGGCGGAGGCGGTTATATACTAGGTTTTACTGAAGATTTAGAACGTGCTAAAGTTTCTTTAAAAGACTATAAACTAGAAGTTGTATATCAGTTTTAACTCCTTTAAAGCAGACGTTATTTGAGTAGATTTTCATAAGTATTCATCCTAAAAAAGTTATGTATTATGAAAAGCATTTTTAAAATAATCAAAGCAACTTTTTTAGGCGGAATTCTCTTTTTGGTTCCATTGGTTGTACTTCTGGTTATTCTTGAAAAAGGATATCACATTATTCAAAAAGTAACGCTGCCTCTTGTTGACAATCTGCCAAGAATACACGTTTTAGGTTTAGCACTTCGGGAACTGGTTGGAATACTACTCATCATTCTTTTTTGTTTTATTGCAGGTATTTTAGCCCGAACTGCATTTGCTAAAAAACTGATTCTAAAAATAGAAAACGGCATTTTGAGTTTCGTTCCCGGCTATTCGTTTATGAAAGGCATAAATGAAAATATTCTGGGAATTGAATCCAACAAAGATTTAAAAGTCATCTTAGTTCCTACTGATGCCGGCTGGCAGTTTGCTTTTTTAATAGAGCAGATAAACGAAAACAACTTTACTGTTTTTGTTCCGGATGCGCCAAATCCGTGGAGCGGATCAGTGGTTTTCGTAGAGAAAAAAGATATTAAAGAAATCGATATTACTCAAAAACAAGCTTTGGCCTGCATTCGGAAATTAGGCTACGGTTCTAAAGAATTGTTAAAAAACAAACTCTGAATTTTAGAATCAAAAAATAACTTTTAACTTACTTCATCTAACCCATCACAATTGTAATTTATGTTAAGCAGACAGCAAAAACTTTTGGTAATGAAAATTGTCAGCCTGTTTTCTGTGGTACGCGGTTATAACATTCCAATTATTATTCTGGCGCAGTATTTATCGGCGATATTTATTCTGGCTCCCGAGAAAAGAGCGCTTGATATTTTATTGGATTTCTATCTGTTTCTGATTGTTTTCGCCTCAGCGGTTACGATTGCATCGGGTTATATTATCAATAATTTTTACGACAGCCGTAAAGACTTAATAAACAGACCCAACAAATCTATGCTGGATCGTCTGGTGAGCCAGAAAACAAAATTAACGGTTTATTTCAGCCTTAATTTTCTGGCCGTTTTAATGGCCGGAATTGTTTCCTGGCGTGCTTTTTTATTCTTTTCGGCTTATATTTTCCTGATTTGGTTTTACTCTCATAAAATTAAGAAATATCCAATTGTAGGGAATTTAACTGCAGCATTCATGGCTGTAATTCCATTTTTTGCCATTTTATTATATTTCTACAATTCGATTTCGTTTGAAGAAATTGAAAATCACCGCAGTCATTTTGTGGTAATTTCGGCACATGCCATGTTTTTGTTTTTACTGCTTTTGATCCGGGAAATGATCAAGGATCTGGAGAACTTAAAAGGTGATTTGGCAAATGATTATCACACTATCCCGATTACGTATAACGAAACGGTTTCGAAACAGATTATTACGGTTTTGACGTTTTTAACGATTATTCCGGTTTACATTTTGGTGAATATTTACGATGTGGGGTACATGGATATTTACTTTTATGTTTGTTTTATTGTACTGCTTTTTTTTCTGCTTTATTTATGGAAGTCAAATTCGAAAGAGCAGTTTTTATTACTTCATAATGTTTTAAAATTTCTGATTGTTTCGGGAGTTTTCTGTATTGTTTTGATAAACCCGAGTGTTTTATGGCACGGACGTGATTTGATTTCCAATTATTAAACTAGATTTACCACAGTGATACACAAAAGGGTTTTACTTAGAATTCGCAAAGTTTTTTATGTGACTTTGGGCCGGGTTTGAGAAATAAGCAAATCTTTAAAAAAAGCCGATTGTTTGAATCCAGCCCCGATTGACGTGAAAATCCTTTTGCGGTCTCGTTTTTTTTCTAACGAGACCGCAAAAGATTGAAACAAAAGCGGGAAACCATGCCTGTAAAAAAGCCTGATGCGATGCTTCTAATCTATATAAAAATTATGGCTAGTAATCTAAGAACATTGAACTTAAGATTTATTAGCAGGAAAAAACTATCTTTGCACAAATTAATGATTTTATGAACAACAAGGAAGGCAATAATAAAAGAGGCGGATCGAGACCAAACAGCTCAAGATCAAACTCAAGCAAGCCAAAACCTCCTATGCCTAAGCGCGCGCAAGGCCCTAAAAAAGTAAAACCTGAAGTTAAAGCGGCTCAGGAAGCAGCAGCTGAAAAACTGAGAAAGCAAAATCAGCCTGCTAAGAGACAAAAGGCTTCGGATGAAATTCGTCTGAACAAATACATCTCAAACTCAGGGGTTTGCTCACGTCGTGATGCTGATATCTATATCCAGTCTGGAAACGTAAAAGTAAACGGTGCTGTGGTAACAGAAATGGGTTATTTAGTAAAGATTAACGATGTTGTTAACTTTGACGGTGTAACGCTGACTCCGGAAAAGAAAGAATACATTTTGCTTAATAAGCCTAAAAATTTCACTACGGCTTTAGACGAAGGACAGGAATTTCGTAATGTCCTGGAGCTTGTTCGTGGTGCCACAAATGCAAAAATTGCTCCTGTTGGGCGTATGGATAAAAACACGACTGGATTGTTGTTGTTTACAAACGATACCGATATGATTCGTAAATTTAGTTTACCGAATCAAAAATCTTCTAAAATCTATCAGGTTTCTTTAGACAAAAACTTAAAGTTTGAAGATTTAGAAAAAGCAAGTAAAGGTTTGATTATAGACGGACACCGCGTTACGGTTGAAGAAATCAGTTATATCGAAAAAGAAGCAAAAAGCGAGGTAGGATTAAAATTACGTACTTCAAATGTAAAAGTAGTCCGTGCGATTTTTGAACATCTGGATTATGATGTACTGCGTATTGACCGTGTTTCTTTTGCCGGATTGACCAAAAAGAATCTGCCAAGAGGAAACTGGCGCTTTTTGACAAGTCAGGAAATTATCAATTTGAAAAACGCTTAAGAAACGTTTCAAATCGATTTCAATATAATCCTGTTTTACTTTTGTAAGACGGGATTTTTTATTTAGAAACTAAAAAAGTTATGTCCGAAAAGTGTAAAAATTGATCTACCGATAGATTGATTCTTGTCTTCGACAGTTTCATAACATGAAAATCCAAGGATAATTTTAATGCCGGGCTGAATGCTGTTTAAGATATCTCTTTTTTGCTCTTCAAGAAGCAATTTTAAGCTGTCTAATAACTGAATGTTATTTTTAAGATAAGAGATAACAAGTAATGCAGAAAAGTTAAGTATTTCGCGGGCTGTTTCGCTTTTAATGCCGACTTCGTTTGAAATCATTTCTGAAATTCTTCCTTTTTTGTTGGTAAAAATTTCTTTTAAGATTGGGTTTCCTTCCAGTCTGTAGCAGTCGTCGACTGATAAGATTCTTCCAGATGTAAAATCGATTTCCTGATAAAAGCTTGAGTTATCTTCAACAAATGAAACAATTGTTTTATAAAATCCCGTTTCTTCTGCCTTATTATAAAGTCCCATTAAAACTGTACCAATTGAAACATCGATTCCTTTTATCAAAAGGGCATCATTTTCGAAATAAAATTTGTTTAATTTGGAAACGACGTTTGAAGATATGAAACGTCTAAGTTCAATTTGTAGGTTTGGGGTCATACTCATAACTTAAAAAATAACTATTTATATTCGGTCAAAATAATCGATAAAGTGAGGCTTTTTATCGTTTATCGAGATAAAAATATAAAATATTTTAACATATCCAAAAAATAAGTTAAAATAATCCTGTTATAAAATCGTTATATTCCGCCACAAATTCTGTAACTACCAGTAAACATAACCCTTTAGTTATCAAAATGAAATGAAAATTTTTTCTAAAAAATTTCAATATTTTCCTAAAAAATAAAAAATATAAGAAAAAACCTTAGATGATTTTACATAATTAAAATAAAATGTTTCGAAATTTCCATGCCACGCTCAAAAATAGGCCCAAGTAAATAACCGCTGCCAAAAAGTTAATAAAACTTGATGCAAGAAATCCAAGAAACGAGCCGGTTGCAGCTTTCAAAGCTCTTTTATGATCTTTAGAATCGTACATCATTTCTCCAATCAAAGCGCCTGCAAACGGTCCGATAATTACTCCAAAAGGAATTGGAGCCAGAATACCTATAATCAATCCTATGTTGGTTCCCCAGACTCCATACGAACTCCCTCCAAATTTCTTAGTTCCTTTGGCCGGAATAACATAATCAAGAATGGTAATGACTACCATTATAACGAATGTGATTCCTAAAACCCAGTAATTCATTTCGACTGCTTTTGTGAGATACAAAAGCAATAACCCGGCCCATGAAGCTGTAAGGCCCGGTAAAACAGGTATAAAACTGCCAAAAATCCCGACAATCATACATATAAACCCTAATATTAACAGTAGTGAATCCATAAATTTGTAAATTTGCACTTACATTTTTAAAAATCAATAAAAATGCGCTGGCTTTTATATCTAATCTTATTTTCATTTTTGCACTTTTATACAGGTGCAGATCTGCATGCCCAATCCCGAAAAATTTCTGTAGACGATCAATTACTTCAGGACAGCATTTATAAAAGTAATAAGAAAAAAGTTCTAAATTTCTCTATGAAAGAATTTGACAGTCTTTTTTTTGATTTTTTCAGCCGAAAAAATGATCCGGCAGTTCTTTTGACCAAAACAGAGTTTTACGCCTATACGGTTCAAATTGCCGCATTCTCAGACAGACTTGTTTTATTATATCCTGACCAAAAAGAAGTTGCAGAAAAAAACAAGGAAAAATGGCTTTCAGAAAATTATGAAGATTATTTAGAATATAAAGCTTCCCAAAAAAAATAATCGTATTTTTATACTTTAATCACCCTATATAATTCACCGCCAAAATCTTGAAAAAGTATTTTATTTTTTTAGCTTTTTTACTTCTTAATTCTTGTCAATATATTGACAAGCAGGTTCCGTCTGAAAGAGAGTTACTGCAAAAGGAATTAAAATCAATAAACTGGAAAGAAGTTGATGAATTTCCAACAGTTGCTGACTGCGAAACAATTGCAGATAAAAAAGAACGTCAAAAATGCTTTTTCGACACAATGTCACAGTTAATTGATCAGAGAATAAACGTAGACAGCTTATCTGCAGAATATCCTAAAGTAGACACAATTGAAGTAAAAGTGACTGTTCTTCCTAATTCTAAAATCAAATTTGAACCTCATTTTTCTAATACAACTGCATACGACACTATCAAAACCGACAGTGTACTGCAAGCACGTTTAATTGATTTTCCAAAAGTGAATCCGGCCATAAAACGAGGTGTTCCGGTTAAAACACAATTTATTCTGCCTGTTGTAATAAAAGCAAAACCAAAGAAATAATTTAAAGTTATTTTTTAAACTTGCGGTCTTTCCATTCATAAGAACCGCACAAACTGTACAAAGCCACAACAGAACTAAAAAAAGGATACAAGAGACTGCTTGGTAAAAGGTTTTGAATTTTCGTTTTGGTCAAAAACTGATTGGTTTTATAAAGCAGTATAAAATCAATCAAAAACTTCGAAGAAACAAATACAACAAAAATAGGATACGGCAGTTTTCCGAAAATCAACAAGAAAAATCCAATCACAAAATTTAAATTCCCAAAGAAAACAATCAGCCCTAAAACCTTACCAAAGCTGCTTTTGTATGAACTTGTTTTTGCCGCCCAGCGCACTCTTTGATAAAATAGCGCTTTCCATGTTTCGGTTGGTTTTGTGCTTACAATTGTTTCATCTGCTTTTAGATAATGAACTTCATTTGAAAATTTCTCAATTGCATTCTGCAATAAAAAAACATCATCGCCGCTGGCAATTTTATCATTCCCTTCAAAACCATTCAACTTTTCAAACAGTGATTTTGTGTAGGCAAAATTAGCTCCATTACACATAAAACCCTTATTCAGACCAAAACTTCCAATCGTTGCTCCCTGCAAACTTGTTAAATCCAGCTGCTGAAAATGATCCAGAAAAGCATTCTCACATTTATAGGTTACAGCCCCTGCAAGCATAGAAACCTGATGATTTTCCTGAATATAACTATCATACGTTAAAAGCCAGTTTTCAGGCACAATACAATCAGCATCTGTAGTAATAACCCAATCGGTTTTTACGTGTTTCATGGCAGTTGTTATGGCGTCTTTTTTCGGAGAATTTGAAACTCGAATATTGTCGATTTGTGAAACGTCAAATGTGAAACGTGAAATTTGAAACTTTTCTTCTGAACTATCATCAACTAAAATAACTTCAAATAAATCTCGTGGATAATTTAAAGCTGAAAAACTCTCTAAAAGTACGGGCAGATTTTCTTTTTCATTCCGAAACGGAACAATAATAGTAAAGCTCGTTTTAGGCTCTAAATTCTTTTTTTTATATGTTTTTATTCTGGAAAAACCATAAATAAGCAGTCCAATGCAAATTGTATAAACACCTAATATGGAGAATAATCCAAAAATCATTCTACGGTTTTGGTTTTAAAGTTCAGTACAAAATAACTTCCTAAAACTACTGGAAGCACTACATTTAAAAACCACATTAAAGTCGAAATAAAAACTACAATCCATTCATTCACGCCTAAAATTCCAAAGAAATAAATCGCGACACTTCCTTTTACTGCAAAATCCAAAAACTGAAAAGTAGGCAGTGATGAAGCCAAAAAGTAAACAGAAGTTATCGCAGCCATTAAGGTTAAGTAAGGCAGATCGACATCAAAACCCAAAAACAAAAAGTAATACTGATGTGAAAAAACCAAATAACGGCAGATTCCTAAAAAAATATTTTTCTGATGAACCGATTTTGGAATTTCATTAATTTTATGAATCAGTTTTTCAATCGAATATCCTTTGACTTTTATTTTTTTTACTGAGAATAAAATAATCAGAAGCAATACAAATCCGCCGAAGAGAATCAAAACTGTTTTAGTAGTAATTACATTAAACTGTGCATTGAAATAAAGCAATCCAAAAATCCCGAAAAGAATCGTCAGGATCATCTGGATTCCGTTGCAGATTAAGTTTAAGAAAACGACTTTTTTAGCTTCCGATTTTGGATAATACAACGCTTTTCCTGCATACTCTCCTACTCCGTTTGGCGTGAAGATCCCGGCTGTTAAAGCAGCTAAAACCTGTTTTGTGGCTTCATAAACCGATATTTTATGAATTACCTGAGCCAGATTCTGCCATTTTAAGATCTCGAAATAGCGATTCAAAACACTCAAAAGCAAGATAAAGCCAATTCCTAAAACCGATTGATTTTTTTTAAACAGAGTCATAAACTTCTGCCAGTCCAGTTTATCGTTATTTGCCAGCTGATTGTAAATAAAATAAAATGCACCGCCAACAATCAAAAGTTTGACTACAAGAACGAGGAATTGCTTAGCTTTGTGAGGAATTGAAATCATGCCGCAAAAGTAATGCAAAATGTGGCAATTTGAGAATTAGAAAATGTGGCAATTTTCGAAATCTGAAACTTTAAACTTGAAACAAAAAATCTATTGGCAAAAGAACGCATTATATTATTTTTTCTATCAATGTTAATGATTGCATGCAGCAAAATTGACGTTACTTCACCTAAACTTTTTGTTCGAGTCATGGGACAAAATACATGGGGATATAATGATGAGAAAGGAAATATTCTTATTCCACTAGGAAAATATAAGTTCCTAAATCCAATAGATGAAAAAGGAATGATATTGGCTGACTTAAAAAACAAACACGGTTATATTGATATTCATGAAAATATACTTGTTCCGTTTGAATATGATGATTTAACTGTTTTTTCAGAAGAATTGGCTTGTGCAAAAAAGAATAGCAAATTTGGCTTTATAAATAGAAAAGGAAAAATAGTAATTCCGTTTCAATATGATGACGAAACCTATTTTCAGAAAACAGGATTAGCACTTGTCAAGAAAAACAAGCTTTATGGTTTTATAAACAAAAAAGGAAAAGAAATTATTCCAATTCTTTACCAAAATGCAGATGAAGGCACAGCAGACAGTTTAGTCACTTTGAATAAAGGAGGGAAATGGGCTTTCTTCGATTCATTTGGAAAACAGAAAACCGATTTTATTTATGATGAAATTGCTTTAAGTGGTATTGAAATAAAAGGAAAAAGCGAAAGTTCGTACTGGAAAAATGGCTTGATACTAGTTAGAAAAAACAATCAAATTGCTTATTTGGATAAAAACTTAAAAGAAGTCATTCCTTTTGGCAAATACAATACTGGTGAAAGATTTAATCAACACAGAATTGCTATAGTTTCTAAAAATGGAAAATATGGTATTATTGATGAATTTGGAAAAGAACGCGTTAAACCAGAATACGATACTATGGAACATCCTGAAGAATCTTATCATGAATCTGAAATTTTTGTTGCTGAAAAAAGCAATTATCTCGTTTTACTTAATGAACATGGAAATAAAATTTATGATAAGATAAAAGGCTTCTCTTTTGATTATTGCCGTTTAAATAACAAAATTGAAAAAATTTACCATGTTCAGGATTTAAATGGAAAATATGGTGCGATTGACACAAAAGGAAAATTGATAATTCCTGTTATATATGATGAATTTCAAGACTTTGGAAGTAATTACAATGCCATTGTAAACTATAAGGAAAAATTTGGATTAATCGATTCAAATAACAAAACAACTTACCCAATTGAGAACGAATTAATTTACGCAGGTACCCGAGAATTAGATTATTATATCATAAAGAAGAATAGCAAAGTTGGAATAATAGACAAAAACCTAAAACCAATTTTTAATTTTGACTTTCAAGAAATAAATCCCTGTTTCTATGATACGAAAAATAGATTTATTGCCAAACAAAATGATAAATACGGCGTTATAGACAGAGCTGGAAGAGTAATTATTCCTTTCGAATATAGTCAAATGTCAAATTGGGTTGAATATGGTCCTGGCGAAAATTATCATTTTGTGACAAAAAACAAAAAACACGGTTTGATAACCAAAGAAGGAAAAACAGTTATTCCTGTTATTTATAATAGCCTGTTTTATAATGATGACAAAACAATTATTCTCTCAAAAGATGGGAAATATGGAGTAGTTACAATACAAAACAAACCCATAATTCCTTTTATGTATGAAAAAATATATATTGAATCTATTTTTGCTCCAAAAAAGAAAGAAATTGAATTTTATGTGTTGCAAAATGGAAAATACAATGCAATAAATAATAAAAATGAAGTCATTAGGTCTAATATTTCAAAAAAAGAAATAGAAGAGAAAATTCTCCGATTATAAATAAAACAATTGACACAAGAACGCATCATATTAGGTATTGACCCAGGAACCACGATTATGGGGTTCGGATTGATTAAAGTAATCAATAAAAAAATGGAATTTCTGCAATTGAATGAATTGCAGCTTTCTAAATACGACAATCATTATCAAAAACTAAGAATCATCTTCGAAAGAACGATCGAACTTATCGAAACGCATTGTCCTGACGAAATTGCAATTGAAGCGCCTTTCTTTGGCAAAAACGTTCAATCAATGCTGAAATTAGGCCGTGCGCAGGGTGTTGCCATGGCAGCAGGACTTTCCAGAGGAATTCCGATTACAGAATACGAACCTAAAAAGATCAAAATGGCCATAACCGGAAACGGAAATGCCAGCAAAGAACAAGTTGCCAAAATGCTGCAACAGCTTTTAGGTTTAAAAGAATTACCAAAAAATCTCGATTCAACAGACGGTTTGGCGGCTGCAGTTTGCCATCATTTTAATTCCGGAAAAGTTGTTGCCGGAAAAAGTTATTCGGGCTGGGATGCTTTTGTGAAACAAAACGAAGATCGAGTTAAAAAATGAGATAATGTGGCAATTTGATAATTAGATAATTTTGAAGACAAGAATAAATTATCTCATTTTCTAATTCTCTAATTGACACATTCTCTAATTATCTAATTAAAATGTCGGGGATCTACATTCACATACCATTTTGCAAGCAGGCTTGTCATTACTGCGACTTTCATTTTTCGACTTCTATGAAAAAGAAAGACGATATGGTTTTGGCTTTAGCTAAAGAAATTGGTATGCGCAAAAATGAGTTTGAAAATGAAATTGTAGAAACTATTTATTTTGGCGGCGGAACGCCTTCTGTGCTGAGCAATGAAGAAATCAACTTTCTGATTTCGGAAGTTTATAAGAATTATAAAGTTGTCGATAATCCTGAAATTACACTGGAAGCCAATCCGGACGATTTGTCGGCGGAACGAATTTTAGAATTATCAAAAAGTCCGATAAATCGTTTAAGTATTGGCATCCAGTCTTTTTATGAAGATGATCTAAAAATGATGAATCGCGCTCATAATTCGGCGGAAGCCAAAAAATGTCTGGAAGAAGCGACAAAATATTTCGATAATATTTCGCTGGATTTGATTTACGGAATTCCGGGAATGAGCGACGAAATGTGGAAACAGAATATTCAAACGGCTTTAGATTTTGGGATTCCGCATATTTCGAGTTATGCTTTAACGGTTGAACCAAAAACGGCTTTGAGCAAATTAATTCAAACCGGAAAAATTGCCCAACCTCAGGATGAAGCGGCTTCAAACCATTTTATGATTTTGGTCGAAACACTTCAAAACAACGGTTTTATTCATTACGAATTATCAAATTTTGGAAAAGAAAATTATTTCTCCAAAAACAATTCGGCGTATTGGCTTGGCAAAAAATATATCGGAATTGGTCCTTCGGCGCATAGTTATGACGGCGAAAAAAGAGGTTGGAATATTGCTAATAATTCGCTTTATATAAAATCAATTCAAAATAACGAACTTCCTATTGAAACTGAAGTTCTGACAATTTCGGATCGTTATAATGAATATATTATGACGGGCTTACGAACCATTTGGGGCGTTTCTTTAGATAGAATCGAAAATGAATTTGGACTAGAATATTTAGATTATCTAAAGAAACAATCTCAAAAGTTCTTAAATGATGATTTGCTTTCGATTGAAAACGACATTCTAAAACCAACTCCAAAAGGAAAATTTTTAACGGATGGAATTGCTTCAGATTTATTTTATCTTGAAGAATAACTTAACCGCAAGGTACGCTAGGAATTACGCAAAGGTCGCTGTGTTTTTTTTTGTAAGAATTAAATTATGTTTGTGTTTTAATATTTTACATTTGAGTTTTAATATTTATTGAAACTACTTATGTCAGAAAATGATTTATCCCGAATTGTATTTAATTCAGCTTTAAAAGTTCATCAAACCTTAGGTCCTGGTCTTTTAGAAAGTGCTTATGAAGAATGTTTGTTTTATGAATTAAAAAAATTAGATCTTAAAGTAGAGAAACAAAAGCCATTGCCATTAATTTACGAAGAAGTAAAATTAGATGTTGGATATCGTTTGGACATTTTAATAGAAAATAAACTAATTTTGGAAATAAAGGCAGTAGATTGTTTAAATGAAGTTCATTTTGCTCAGCTGCTTACTTATTTAAAACTAACAAATTGCAAATTAGGTTTATTAATAAATTTTAATGTCGCATTATTAAAACACGGCGTTAAAAGAATAGCAAACAACCTTTAATAAAATCCTAGCGCCCTTTGCGTAAACCTTAGCGAACCTTGCGGTTAAATAATTTTATGAAAGCAAAAATCAACAACTTCGAAATAGATTTATCAAAACCAATCGACATCTCGATTCCTTTAACGAATACCGATGAAAACCCAATTGCCTGGTATATCGAAAAACCTTCTATTGAACCTGTAGTTTTTGGCGATTGGATTGGAAAAGTTTCGGAAGGAAAATCATCTACGAATTTCAATAATATTTTCTTCAATCCGCATGGGCATGGAACACATACGGAATGTCTGGGACATATTACCAATGATTTTTACAGCATCAATCAATCATTGAAACAGTTTTTCTTTACTGCAAAATTGATTACGATTGAACCTGAAAAAATTGGTGATGATTTCGTTATTACAAAAGATCAAATTGCAAGCTTGGTTACTGAAAAAACAGAAGCTTTAATTATCAGGACACTTCCAAATCAGCTGGATAAAAAATCAAGAAAATATTCGAATACCAATCCGCCATATTTGGCTGAAGACGCCGCGATTTTCATCCGCGAAAGCGAAATTCAACATTTATTGATTGATTTGCCTAGTGTGGATAAAGAACATGACGAAGGAAAATTATTGGCTCACAAAGCGTTTTGGAATGTAAAAGACACTGTGAATCTAAATCAAGACGCGAGATTAAATGCTACAATAACCGAAATGATTTATGTGCCGGATGAAATCGAAGACGGAAATTATATTCTAAATCTTCAAATCGCTTCTTTCGAAAATGATGCGAGTCCAAGCAAACCGATTTTATACAAAATTGCAGATTTTAGATTGTAGATTTTAGATTCTGCTTCTACAAAATCTGAACTCTAAAAATCTAAAATTAAAATGATAACAGTATCTACAGATAAAACAAAACTCGACGTTCTCTTTATTCAGAACTTTTTAAAAGACATTTATTGGGCTGCAGGGCGAACCATAGAAGAAGTTCAAAGAACAATCGATGCTTCTGTTTGTTTTGGAATTTACTTAGACGGAAAACAAATTGGTTTTGCGCGCGTGATAACCGATTATGTTGTTTTTACTTATCTGATGGATGTATTTATTACAGAAGAACATCGCGGAAAAGGTTATTCGTCAATTTTAATTGAAGCGATGATGAACGAACCGCAATTACAGGAAGTCAAAATCTGGCGGCTGGCAACAACTGATGCGCACTTTTTATACGAGAAATTCGGATTTACAAAACTAAATCATCCTGAAAAGATGATGGAAAAAATAATCAAATGAAAACAGTTTTAAAACTTGAAGAAACGGCTTTATTTATTCTTGGAATCTTTCTTTTCAACCGTTTAAACTTTGAATGGTGGTGGTTTCCGGCTTTAATTTTAGCTCCGGATTTGTCGATGATTGGATATGCTTTCGGAAACAAAGCCGGTGCATTTTTGTACAATATCTTTCATCACAAAGGAATTGCGCTTTTAATTTATGGTATCGGATATTATTTAAATATTGAAAGTATTCAATTAGCCGGAATTATTTTATTTTCACATTCGGCAATGGATCGTATATTTGGTTACGGACTGAAATATGAAGAAGGCTTTAAATACACACATTTAGGTGAAATTGGTAAATAAACAATTATGAATTTAGAAACGTTTTACGAATATTGTCTTTCGAAAAAAGGGGTAAGCGAACATTTTCCTTTTGACGAAGATACTTTGGTTTTTAAAGTTGGCGGAAAAATGTTTGCTTTGTCTTCTCTTTCTCAATGGGAAAAGAACGAGCAGTCGGTGAATTTAAAATGCGATCCAGACCGCGCACAGGAACTCAGAGCTGAATATGACGAAATACAACCGGGTTTTCATATGAGCAAAGTGCATTGGAATACAGTGGCTTTAAACGGAAATTTGCCCGTAAAATTCGTCAAAGAATTGATCGATCATTCGTACGAATTGGTTTTCAAAAGTTTGACAAAGAAAATTCAAAATGAAATAACCAGCCAGACATAAATTTTTTTACCGAACAGGCGAAGCAATTAGAAAATTAGGCATTACATTTGCATCGTTAGAAAAAACCTTAGCAACTTAGTTACTGTGTGACTTAGCAACTTATAACAACCATGAAAGAACAATTTAAAAAATTTCTAAACGAAGAACAAGATCCAAAAGCGATTGAAAAAATCACTTCGAAACTTACAGATTTATTAATGAAAGGCGAAGAAGTTGGATATATCGCAGTGCAAAAAAAGCCTGCAATTACTGTTTTTCCAGATAGTATAATCTTAACCAATAAACGTATCATTATCTGTACGCCTAAAAACTTAGGTCTTTCAATGAATTTTACAGATTATACTTGGGATGATATTACAGGCACATTTGTTAAAGAAAACATTTTAGGTTCTGAATTTTCATTTAGCACTAATACAGACCTGATTCTTTCTATAGATTATATTCCGAAAATTCAGGCTAGAAAAATGTATACTTATGCTAAAGAGCAATTAGATTTATTGAAAAATCCAGTTCAGACTGCAGCTCCAGTTCAAGAAATTGTGGAAGAAGCTGAACCGGAAATTGAAGATGAAATCGAAGAAGTAGAAGCTGAAGAAGTCACAAATTTTGCTGAAATTTTACCGCCTGCTCCTCCTGTTACAGAAACTTTTGAACCACTTCCTACTCAACCAGCTCAGCCTGCTGGAGAACGTAGATTAAGCGATTTATCTAAAGAAGAACTTTTTGATAAATTACAGAACTATAAAAAACTTCTTGATAATGGTTTAATCATGCAGGGAGAATATGATGCTTATAAAAAAGAAATCTTAAGTTACATGTAAATAAGTCTTAAAGTCAAAAGTCGAAAGTCTTAAAGTTTTCTTCTCTTTATAAATAATAAAAAGTCCGAAATAGAATTCTATTTCGGACTTTCTTTTTCAAGTCTGTTTAGACTTTATGACTTTTGACTTTTCAACTTTCTGACTGAAAAATACTTTATGACTTTTGACTTTCCAACTTTCGACTAAAGCGTAGCTTTCTGCTTCTCTACAAATTTATGCGATTGCAGCTCCAAGAGTTCTTTTGCGTTTTTACGCTGTAAATCGTAAAGTGCTTTATCTTCTGCAATATCAGCGTATACTTTGTCATGCATTTCGGCGCTGGTTTTTATTAAGAGTTCACGCTGGTATTTGTTTTGTTCAAGAGTCGCTTTCATAGCAGTTTCGGCTTCTTCCTGTTTGAAATCGAATTCTCCTTTTGGCGCTAATAATTTGGCAATAATCGGCGAAGTTTCAATTGCCAGAAACAACAGCATGATAAAAAATGACGGAAGCCAGGGCAGTTTGTTCAATGCATTGATACGGGCCATTAATCCGTCAAATCCTTCGATGATAGGCTGTGTCTGCGAAACTTTTTTATCTAAATCAGCTTGCAATTCTTTTCCTGTTTTCTCTTTTTCGGCGATTTTGGCTTCGTTTGTTTTTTTAAGCGTCTCGTATTCTTTAAGAGCGGCATCGTGTTTTTCACGTTTTTCTTTATATACTGGGCCTTTTCCAAGTTTTTTAGTTCCGGCAGTTCCTTCAGCTTCTGTAATATAAGTCGAATACAAGGCATTCACTTCTTTTTCTTTCTTTACAATATCGGCTTTTAACGCTGCAATCTCAGCTTTATTTTTATCTAAATCCGATTTGAAATAATTACCAACCTGCTTTTTGTTAGCCAGTTCCATTTCATTTTTCTCCTTTAATAAAACAGTATTGATTTCTTTTTCAAAAATTTTAATTTCCAAAGGCTTCGAAATTACAATAGCAATAATAACGGCTAATATAATACGCGGAGTCGCCTGCAGGAATTCATCCATAAAGCGATCTCTCTTTTTAATAGTCGAAACGATGAATCGGTCAAGGTTAAAAATAAGTAAACTCCATACGAATCCAAAAATTAAAGCCGGATAAATGGAATCGAAAACGGTAAAAAGTGCATAAGCACTGGCAAGAAAAGCCATTACGGCAGTAAAAAAGACAGTGGCGCCAATTCCAACGTATTTGGTTTGTTCCCCTTCGGAACAATCTTTCAGAAGATCGCGGTCGGCTCCTGAACAAAGGATAAAAAATTGTTTTAACATGATTGATGATTTTTGATTGATTGATAAGGCAAATTTAACGCCAAATTTTTAATTATGATTAAATTATTTTTTTGTTTTTAATTGTAAATCAATTATTTGATTACTTATATGTTATTTAAAGATTAATAAATGCAGATTTTAAAGGTTTAATCATAACACTATGTTAATTTTTTTTCAAGGGTTTAGTAATACTGGGGTTTTAGCTTCGCAACCAAAATCAAACTAAACAACACAATGAAAAAATTCTATTTATTAATCGCATTCTTTTTATTAGCCTTTACAGGTTTTGCCCAGAAGGGGATTATCTCCGGAAAGGTACTGGATGCTGATGACAAACTGCCTCTGCCAGGAGCCATGGTGCAAATTGTAGGTGAGAAAAAATACACCGTTTCAGATTACAACGGTCGTTTTGAACTATTGAATATTACTGAAGGAACTTACAAAGTTGAAGTAAAATATATTGGATACACCACTTTAAGCCAGGAAATAAAAGTAGAAGCAGGAAAAAACAATGTAATCGATTTTGCTCTTAAAACTTCTGAAAACGAACTGAAAGAGGTTGTAGTTGGAGACATCTTAAAAGGTCAGGCAAAAGCACTGAACCAGCAGAAAAACAATAAAAACATCGGAAACGTAATTTCTTCAGATCAAATGGGTCGTTTTCCGGATGCTAACGTTGGAGACGCTTTAAAACGTGTTCCGGGTATTACAATGCAGAATGATCAGGGTGAAGCTCGTAACATTATCATTAGAGGTCTGGCTCCGTCTTTGAACTCAGTTACCTTAAATGGCGATCGTATTCCGTCTGCTGAGGGAGATAACAGAAACGTACAAATGGACTTAATTCCATCTGATATGATTTCTACAATCGAAGTAAACAAAACCCTTACATCAGACATGGATGCTGATGCAATTGGAGGTTCTGTAAATTTAATTACAAGAGCAACTCCAAACGGAGAAAGAATTTCTGCGACTCTTGCAGGAGGATATCTGCCAATTCGTGACCACGCTTCTTATACTGCAGGTTTAGTATATGGTAATCGTTTTGCAAAAGATAAATTAGGAGTAGTTTTCAGCGGATCATACAATAATGTTGATTATGGTTCTGATAATATCGAAAACGAATGGGTAAAAGATGATTTTGGAAATGAATATTTACAAGCATCAGAAATTAGAAGATATGATGTACAGCGTATCCGTAGAAGTGCTTCGGTTGCTTTAGATTATAAATTTAACGACAACAATACGATTTTTGCCAATGCAATCTATAACTGGAGAGATGATAGAGAAAACCGTTTCAGAACTACTATCGATGATATTGAGCCTCTTTACAACGGTGAAGAAATCATTGGTTTTGAAGGTCGTGTAAAACGTCAGACAAAAGGTGGTGTTGACAACAGCAGAAACAAAAACAGAAGATTAGAAGATCAGAGAGTTCAAAACTACTCACTTCGAGGAGAACACCTAATCAACTCTACTTTAGACTTAGACTGGTCTGCCAACTATGCTAAAGCAAGAGAATACCGTCCGGGAGAGCGTTATATCGAATACCGTCAGAAAGGTCTTGATGTGTTTCAGAATTTAACTGACCCAAGATTTCCTTTAGTAACAACTGAAGGTGAAGCAGCTGACCAATTCGAATTTGATTCGGTTACAGAAAACACAGACGAAACAAGCGAAAGCGAATTTGGTGCTAAAGTAAACATCCGTTTCCCATTCTCTGTAATTGCAGGAGAAAAAGGAAGATTGAGAACAGGTCTTAGACTTCGTTTAAAAGAAAAAGAAAGAAACAATATGTTCTATTCTTATACTCCAATCAACGACGACATGGAATTATTATCACAAGTTCCAACAAGTTATTTTGGCGGACAAGGATTTAATCCGGGAAGTAAATATGTAGCAGGAACTTTTGCCTCTGCAAATTATTTAGGAGGTTTAAACTTAAACAACGCTTCTTTATTTGAAAAAGAAACAGATCCTGCAGAATATTTAGCAGTAAACTACAACGCAAAAGAAAGCATTTATGCCGCTTACGTAAGATGGGATCAGGATTTCAACGATAAACTTTCTATGGTTCTTGGTTTCCGTATGGAAAACACACGTATCGATTACACAGGAAACCGTGTATTAGATGAAGAAGAATTAGAAAGCAGAATCAACAATACCAATTCATACCTGAATTTATTGCCAAGTATTTCTTTCCAGTACAATGCTACAAAAGATTTAATCTTAAGAGCAGCTGCAACAACGGCTTTGGCAAGACCTAACTATTATGCTTTGGCTCCTTATGTAAACAATATCGCTGCCGATAAAGAAATTACAGCAGGTAACCCGGATCTTGATGCTACTTACTCATACAACTATGATTTCATGGCCGAAAACTATTTCAAATCTGTTGGTTTAGTTTCGGGAGGTGTTTTCTACAAAAGATTAAACGATTTCATTTACAACTACAGCGACAATCAGTATACTGATGCAAAATTTGCTGCAGATTTCCCGGGACAGGTAAACCCGATTCCAGCCGGAGAAAACTGGTCATTTTTACAATCAAGAAACGGAGACAAAGTTGACGTTTACGGATTCGAGGTTGCTTTCCAGCGTCAGTTAGATTTCCTTCCTGGAAAATTCCTTAAAGGTTTTGCAGTATACTTAAACTATACTTACACACAATCTAAAGCAAGAGGTATTGCAGATGAGGACGGAAACGAAAGAAACGACATCAGCCTTCCGGGAACGACACCTCATATGTTTAACGGGTCTTTATCTTGGGAAAACAAACGTTTCTCTGCAAGGATTTCTACAAACTTTACATCTGATTACTTAGATGAATTAGGTTCTGAGTCTTACAAAGACAGTTACTATGACAAGCAGTTTTTCTTAGATGCAAATGCTTCTTATAAAATCACTCCAAAACTTCGCTTTTTTGCCGAAGCTAATAACTTAACTAACCAGCCGTTACGTTACTATCAGGGAGTTGCTGCTCATACAAAACAAGCTGAGTACTACCAGCCTCGTTACAATTTCGGATTGAAATTAGACTTGTAAAACAAACCTATTCTAAAATTTATAAATTAGACAGAGTTTAACCGCTCTGTCTAATTGCATTCAAAACAAACAACAAAATGAAAAATAAATCTATACTGTCTTTTTTACTTTTAAGCGTTTTATTTACAGCTTGTAAAGACGATAAATTAGCTCCAATACAGCCAAATGCCCTAAAACCAACAGCAGTTACAGAAGCTCTGCCTCATGATACTGATGATCCATCGATCTGGATTCACCCAACAGATTCAACAAAAAGCATTATTGTAGGAACAGATAAAGACACAGACGGAGCTTTATATGCTTTTGATTTAAACGGAAAGATCCTTAAAAAATCGATCACATTAAAACGTCCAAACAATGTTGATATCGCTTACGGATTAATTATTGACGGAAAAAAAGTAGACGTTGCCGTAACAACAGAACGTGAAGAAAATAAAATCAGAATTTTCAGCCTACCTGATTTAGAGCCTATCGACAACGGTGGAATCTCGGTTTTTGAAGGAGAAGAGCAACGCGACCCAATGGGAATTGCTTTATATACACGCCCAGGCGACGGAAAGATTTTTGCAATCGTTGGCAGAAAATCAGGTCCTTCGGGAACTTATTTATGGCAGTATGAGCTTTCCGGAAACGGAAAATTCGCCGCGGCAAAAGTAGTCCGTAAATTTGGTGCCTACAGCGGTAAAAAAGAAATCGAAGCCATTGCGGTTGATAATGAATTAGGAACGGTTTTATATTGTGACGAACAATTCGGAATCAGAAAATACAAAGCAGACCCTGCTTTGAACGATAATAAAGAAATGGCTCTTTTTGGACAAAAAGATTTCAAAGCTGATAATGAAGGAATCGCAATCTACAAGAAAACAGATTCTACGGGTTATATTTTAGTATCAAATCAGCAGGCAAATACTTTTATGGTATATCCAAGAGAAGGTGCAAAAGGAAATCCAAACAGTTATCCTTTGTTGGCAGAAGTTCCAACTTCGACAATCGAATGTGATGGTGCCGATGTTACAAACCTAAACTTAGGAGGAACTTACAAAAACGGACTTTTTGTAGCGATGAGCAACGGGATGACTTTTCACTATTATGCGTGGGATTTAATCCAAAAACGTATCGACGAAGCTAAAAAATAATATTTAGTCGCGGTTTTCAGTCGCAGTGTCCTGTGTTAGTGTTTATTTTTTTTTAGCTGCGATTGTCAACCAGACAAAAAAAAGCTGTTCATGTATATGAACAGCTTTTTTGTTTTGAATTAATCCCTTTTATTCTGTAATTGGTGCTCCTGCCAGGATTTCAGCATTTGCAAACTCTTCAAACTTCGCGAAATTAGCTTTGAACTTCTTAGCTAATTCCAACGCTTTTATATCATATAATTCTCTGTCTTCCCAGGTATTTCTAGGATTTAAAATTTCACTTGGAACATTCGGACAAGATTGTGGTTTTGCAATTCCAAATACTGTGTGATTTTCGTATTCTACATTATCCAGTTCACCGTTTAATGCAGCGGTAATCATCGCACGGGTATATTTAAGCTTCATACGGCTTCCTGTTCCATATGCACCGCCTGTCCATCCGGTGTTGATTAACCACACTTTTACACCTGCATCTTTCATTTTTTTGCTTAACATTTCAGCATATTTTGTTGGATGCAAAGGCATAAACGGTGCTCCAAAACAAGCCGAAAAGTTTGGTTGCGGCTCAGTAACTCCTGCTTCTGTTCCGGCAACTTTTGCAGTATATCCTGAGATAAAATGGTAAGCTGCCTGACCTGGTGTCAATTTTGAAATTGGAGGCAGGATTCCAAAAGAATCTGCCGTTAAGAAAAAGATATTCTTAGGATTATGTCCAATAGAACCCGGCTGAATATTATCGATATGTGTTATTGGATAACTTACACGTGTATTTTGAGTAATCGAAACATCATCATAATCCACCTCATTTGTTCCCGCTTTAAAAACCACATTTTCTAAAAGCGCTCCTTTTTTGATCGCTCTAAAAATATCCGGTTCATTCTCTTCGGTTAAGTTGATTACTTTAGCGTAACAGCCTCCTTCGAAGTTGAAAACGGTATTTTCTGCAGTCCATCCGTGTTCGTCGTCTCCAATTAATTTACGTTCCGGATCTGCAGATAAAGTTGTTTTTCCTGTTCCCGAAAGTCCAAAAAAGATTGCTGTATCGCCGTCTTTACCCACATTGGCACTGCAATGCATTGGCAGTGTATTTTCGAAAACCGGTAAAATGAAGTTCAAAGCAGAGAAAATTCCTTTTTTCATTTCTCCTGTATAACCCGTCCCGCCTATTAAAGCTACTTTTCTGGTAAAATCCAGAATAGCAAAATTAGACTGGCGCGTTCCGTCTACAGCAGGATCAGCCATAAAACTTGGAGCGCAAATCACTGTCCAGTCCGGAGCAAAATTTGCCAGTTCAGACTCTTCCGGTCTTAAAAACATATTGTAACAAAATAAGTTTGACCATGCAGTCTCTGTTACAACGCGAACATTTAATTTGTAATTTTTATCAGAACAAACATAAGAATCGCGAACAAAAACTTCTTTGTTGGATAAAAATGCTGTTACCTTATTATATAATTTCTCAAAAGCTTCCGGATCAAACGGGATATTAACATTTCCCCACCAAACTTTATCTTCTGTAATTTTATCTTTTACAATAAAACGATCTTGTGGAGACCGTCCTGTAAATTCACCTGTATTAATTGCCAAAGCACCTGTAGAGGCCTCAACACCTTGTCCTGACTGCACAGTAATCGCGTGTAATTCTTCTGGTGATAACTGGCAGCGAACCGTTGCATTTTCTATTCCTAATTCTTTTAGCGAAATCGATTGCGCAAATAGGATATTATTGTCCATAAATTTTAATGTTGTTGTGTTATTTTTTAGGTGCAACAAAATATAATTTTACTCTATTTGAAGCGTAAACCTCAAGTTTGCAAATTGTTATATTTTTTATCAAAGGAGATAAAAAGCAATAAAAATTCACATAAGTAACCTTATATGTTAATTATGAGACAAAATTAAAGATTAATTTTTAGACAGAATTTTTTTTTCGGGATTTTATGATTTTTTCCTCAAAATCGAAAGAAATAATACCGCCCAGCCAATAATTAATAGGAATCCGCCCAAAGGTGTTGCGAATACGATAAATTTAAAATCGAATAACGTCAGGCTTTTTGTAGACAATAAATAGATCGATCCGCTAAAAAGAACCACTCCGGCAACTACTAAATTGTAGATTGTTTTTACTGTTTTTTCGGCAATTTCTTTGCGTGTAGAAAGGAAAAGAAGAAACAAAGCATGGTACATTTGATAACGTACTCCTACCTCAAAAGTATTTAATTCATCAACCGTTAAATATTTTTTTAGAAGATGCGCGCCAAAAGCACCTAATATAATGGCCAGCATTCCTATAAAAGTTCCAGTTAAAACTATTCTTCTTTTCATGTTTTCTTAACTTTAAAATTTAAACAAAAATACGGTATCGCAGTCAATTTTCATTTGCGTTTTTTAAAAATATTTCAGGAAAAAAACATTCTTTTTCAAGTAAAAATCACAGAAAAAAATAATCATTTCAATAATTTAATTTGTTATAATTATAACATTTTAGTATGTTTGTGTTAAATACTTAAATTATGAGAAGCGTTTTAATAATTGGAGCAGGAAGATCTGCATCTTCCTTGATACGGTATCTGCTTGCCAAATCAGAAAGTGAAAACCTCCATCTTGTTGTTGCCGATTTATCTTTGGCTCTAGCCGAGAAAAAAACGCAGAAACATCCCAACGCAACTCCTATTGCTTTAGATATTTTTAATAAAGAAGAAAGACAAACCGCAATTTCAAAAGCTTCTATCGTAATTTCGATGCTTCCGGCACATTTGCATATCGAAATTGCAAAAGACTGTCTTTTGTTTAAAAAACATCTCGTAACAGCTTCTTATATAAGTGATGCCATGCAGGCTCTTGATGAAGAAGCAAAGCAGCACAACCTCATCTTCATGAACGAAATAGGTCTTGATCCCGGAATAGACCACATGAGTGCCATGAAAGTAATTGACGAAATCCGTTCAAAAGGCGGTAATATGCTTCTTTTTGAATCGTTTTGCGGCGGTTTGGTCGCTCCGGAATACGATACCAATTTGTGGAATTATAAATTTACCTGGGCGCCAAGAAACGTGGTTCTTGCCGGACAAGGCGGTGCAGCCAAATTTATTCAGGAAGGCACTTATAAATATATTCCGTACAGCGCTTTGTTTAGAAGAACGGAATTTCTTGAAGTCGAAGGTTACGGAAAATTCGAAGCGTATTCAAACCGTGATTCACTTAAATACAGGTCGGTTTATGGTTTAGACGATGTTCTTACATTATATAGAGGAACCATTCGCAGGGTTGGTTTTTCACGCGCGTGGAATATGTTTGTTCAGCTGGGCATGACTGATGACAGCTATATCATGGAAGATTCTGAAACGATGAGCTATCGCCAGTTTACAAATTCATTTCTGCCCTATCACCCAACTGATTCTGTCGAAATTAAAACGCGCTTAATTTTAAAAATCGATCAGGACGATATTATGTGGGACAAACTTTTGGAGCTGGATTTATTTAACCCCAACAAAATAGTAAATCTTCCAAACGCAACTCCGGCTCAAATTTTAGAAAAAATCTTAACCGACAGCTGGACTCTGGAACCGGAAGATAAAGACATGATCGTGATGTATCATAAATTTGGTTACGAACTAAACGGCGAAAAGAAACAAATAGACTCAAAAATGGTCTGCATTGGCGATGATCAAACCTATACGGCAATGGCAAAAACAGTCGGACTTCCGGTTGCAATAGCGACTTTGCTTATCCTGAACGGAAAAATCACAACTCCGGGCGTTCAGCTTCCGATACGAAAAGAGGTTTACAACCCAATATTAAAAGAATTAGAAGAGTATGGTGTAATTTTTAACGAACAAACCATGCCTTATTTTGGATATAACCCGGATTTATTTTAGTCCGGATCACAATTTTATTTTTAGAATTTTTTTAGTTGAATTTTCCGCTTCTGTTTCAAGAAGCGGATTTTTTGTTTTTTTTTCTAAAGTGACAGAGAGACATAGAAACAAAGTGGTAAAGGTTTTCCCTTCTTTATGGATTTTAAAGTACATGAATTACTTTCGGCTTTAGCCAAAATAATTCCCGGCTTATTAGAATATTTATTTTGGGGACTTAAATACCTAACAGGTTTTAAAAACCTGTTAGGATAACAACCAGGCAAAAAAAATCCGCTCATTTCTGAACGGATTTTCTATAAAGTCAGCTTGGTTAAAGTTTAGAACTTTGACAAAGCTTCAAAATTTAAAATCTTTGTGCTTTATTCCTTCGTGGTAAAACTTATTTACTCAATTCCACAAAGTACTTATAAAACAACGGAATTGTCTCAATACCTTTTAAGTAATTAAAAATCCCGAAATGTTCGTTTGGAGAGTGAATTGCATCGCTGTCTAATCCGAATCCCATTAAGATTGTTTTACTTTTTAATTCCTTCTCAAACAAGGCTACAATAGGAATACTTCCTCCTGAACGAACCGGAATTGCCGGAACTCCAAAAGTCTGCGTATATGCTTTGTTAGCCGCCTGATACCCTACGCTGTCAATTGGCGTAACATAACCTTGTCCGCCATGATGAGGCGTTACTTTTACGGTAACTCCCGCCGGAGCAATACTTGTAAAGTGTTTTGTAAAAAGTTCTGTAATCTCTTCCCAATCCTGATTAGGAACCAAACGCATAGAGATTTTTGCAAAAGCTTTGCTCGCAATAACCGTTTTAGCACCTTCTCCTGTGTAACCGCCCCAGATTCCGTTTACGTCTAATGTTGGACGAATTGAGTTTCTTTCGTTTGTTACATATCCTTTTTCACCATAAACATCGGCGATGTTTAGAGCATTTTTATATTTTTCTAAGCTAAAAGGCGCTTTTGCCATTTCGGCTCTTTCTTCTGTCGATAATTCCTGAACCTTATCGTAGAATCCCGGAATCGTAATATGATTGTTTTCGTCGTGAAGAGAAGCAATCATTTTTGCCAGAACATTAATTGGGTTCGCCACAGCACCTCCGTATAAACCAGAATGCAAATCACGGTTTGGGCCTGTAACTTCTACCTCAACATAACTTAAACCTCTTAAACCTGTCGTGATAGACGGCTGCTGGTTTGAAATCATTCCGGTATCTGAAATAAGGATAACATCATTTTTTAGTTTTTCCTGATTGCGTTCTACGAACCACGCCAAACTTGCAGAACCTACTTCTTCCTCACCTTCGATCATGAATTTTACGTTACAAGGCAGTTCATTGTTCTGTACCATATATTCAAGCGCTTTTACGTGCATGAACATTTGTCCTTTGTCGTCGCAGGCACCGCGGGCAAAAATGGCACCTTCGGGGTGAATATCAGTAGTTTTTATAACCGGCTCAAATGGCGGCGAAGTCCATAATTCTAACGGATCCGGCGGTTGTACATCGTAGTGTCCGTAAACTAAAACCGTTGGAAGATTTGGGTCTATTATTTTTTCTCCATAAATAATTGGGTAACCTGGAGTATCACAAATTTCAACTAAATCGCAGCCCGCTTTAGATAAACTTTCTTTTACAGCTTCTGCCGTGTCGATTACGTCTTGAGAATATGCAGTGTCGGCACTAACCGACGGAATTTTTAATAATTCGATCAATTCATTGATAAACCGATCTTTATGTTGTTGAACGTAGGACTTAATATTTTCCATTTAAATAATTTTTATAGAAAACCAAAAGTACAAAAAAGAGAATTAAAAAAAATTTTCAAAAAATGCTTTGATTATTCAAAAGTATGCTTATCTTTGCACCCACAATTACCGCGGATATGGCGAAATTGGTAGACGTGCCAGACTTAGGATCTGGTGCCGCAAGGCGTGTAGGTTCGAGTCCTATTATCCGCACTAAAAAGAAGCTTCTGAAGATTTTTCAGAAGCTTTTTTGTTTTTGGTGTATTTTCTTGCTTAAACAAACATCCACACAATAAGCATAATTATTACCACAAAATCTCCAATATTGTCATTTTGACGTATAGAGAAATCTTCACGAGAAACTCCACAAAGATTGGAATTTCGGCACTTAGTTACTTGCGAAGATTTCTCCTCCGTCGAAATGAACTACGATTAAAACTCAATTTCTTTATTCAATATCAATATCTAAATAAGGATCTAAAACTTCTGCCAATCTATTTAGCCAATAAAAATCATCATCGATATGATTTATTTCAGATTCTAAAGTTTCGCACCCGCGCATTGAGCTTAATGAAAGCGCATAATTAACTTCTCTTATTGTTTTCGCCATATCTTTTGGGTCAATTACTTTTGTAAAGAAACCTTTTAATCTCGTTTCAAGTTCTTCTGAAAGATGATTTGTACTCATAATTTTAGATTTAAAATATCGCAAAAATCATTAGAACTAAATTTCATTTGAACCCATATATGCCTTCAACTTTAATTATTTTTTCCATATAGAAAATTAAACTTCGGCTAAAGCCATTCCCTAAAATCATAAAAAAAACCTCCAGCTAAAGCAGGAGGCAATTTATAAAACTTCATATTTAAACATTTAGTTTGTCATTTCGACGTAAGGAGAAATCCCACGCGGGATTCACGTACTGTTGCGGAGTTTCTAGTGCGATTTTCGTTCCTCGAAATGACAAAACTTTGTGACTTCAGTTATTGAAAACTGTTATGGAGTTACTTGCGGAGATTTCTCGTTCCTCGAAATGACAACTTTACGGAAACTATCTTCCAAAACTGCTGCGGAGTTTCGAGTGTGATTCTTCGTTCCTCGAAATGACAAACTTTATGGTTACGATGCGGAGCTGCTTGCAGAAATTTCTCGTTCCTCGAAATGACAACTTTGCGGCAACTATCTGCCAAAACTGTTGCAGAGTTTCGAGTGAGATTCTTCGTTCCTCAGAATGACAAACTTTGTGGTTATAACTTTAAAATCTCTCGCAAAGGCGCGGAATCGCAAAGTCCAATCACTTTTCACCAATTACTTTTCACTAATTACTTTTCACTAATTACTTTTCACTAATCACTAATTACTTTTTACCTAAAAGCTCAAGAATCTTATCCACATTTACTTCGCTGTAATCGTTGATATAAAAATCACAAGGCGGAAGCTGTTCTTTTGTATGCGTACTTAAAACACCTACAACTTTCATTCCTGCATTTAATCCTGCCGAAACTCCCGAAAAAGAATCTTCGAAAACCACACAGTCAGATGGCGAAACGCCAACACGCTCTGCCGATTTTAAATATACTTCGGGATTTGGTTTATGAAACGTAACATCTTCGCTAGACATCATCGAATCCATTTTTTGGTCGAGTTTCAGGAAATTAGCAATCAAATCGAGATTGGCACGCGGTGCCGATGTTGCAACGGCTGTTTTGAATCCGCGGGATTTTAGTTCTTCCAAAAACTGCATATAATGCGGAATCGTTTCGACTTTGTCTTTGTAAATCTCACGAAACATTCCTTCTTTTTCGTCTTCAAGCTTGATTAATTCTTCTCCTTCGATAGAACGCTTAAAGAAATGTGACATGATATAACTATTGTGTTTTCCGTACATATGTTCTTCAAATTCTTGATTGGTGTACGGAATTTTATATTTATCGAAAAATGCCTCGAAAGCTACTACATGATGCGGATTGGTGTGACAAATCACGCCGTCCATATCAAAAATCACACATTGCTGGCTCATATTATTATTTTATTTTTTAAACGGGTGCAAGATACGATCATTTATACGGTTTGTAAAATTTAGGCGTTTAAGAAAATAAGATATTATAACTTTGTTTTTACAGATTGTACATTATCATGGAAAAAATAAAACACAAAGACAAAAATGTTATTTGGGAAAGCAAAACCAAACAAATCATTTTGATTATTATCTGTTTCTTATTCACTTTCATGGTTTTATGGACAGGAAAAGTGAATGAAATTCGTTTTTGGTTTCCATTAATTTTATTTGGAGGGGGAGGATTCTTTGTTCTTATTAGATTTTTAAACCCAAAAAACTTGTTTGTTTCTCCAAATTCAACATTAGGAAAAGAAATAATTTCTTTGCAGACCGTAGAAAATCAAAACGATTTAGGAATATTTACATACAACGAAGACAGTTTTACCATCGCTGATGAAAATCATTCTAAAACATACAGATGGAACGAAATTAAAACCGTTTTTGCTTATAAAACAGATTTATTAACCGAAGACGAAATTTGTATTGACGTTTATACTCAGGATTCAAACAAATTCACCATTTCTGAATCGACCTGGGGATGGTTTCAATTTATCAGCAGATTAAGCGAAAACATTAAATCCATCAAAATCGATTGGTATGTAAACATCATAAGTCCTGCTTTTGAAAAAAACTTAACCTTACTTTACGATAAAGAAAACCGAAAAGTAGAAGAGATCATAAAACAGGATTTTAATTAATTACTACAAAAGAAATTCTCTAATCTGTGACGAATTACACAGAGATTCGCTGAGTTTTTTTTGAATCTCGCAGAGTCGCTGAGTTTTTTGTTTCACGCAGATTTAAAAAAGATTTTAGCAGATATACGCAGATTATTTATTCTTAAAATCTTAAAAATAAATCTGCTTAAATCTGCAAAATCTGCGTGAAACAAAATCCTTTTAATCTTATTATCCCGATAACTACAGGAAAAGTTAAACAAAGAAATTTTTCAAGATTAATTTTAATTATAAGCATACATAATCCGTTAAACCTGCCAAATCTGCGAGAGAAAAAAATCTTCTGTTAAAAATCCGTGTGAAACCAATCCTTTTAACTAATCCAGAGTTTTTTCTTTTTAAAGAAATTTGCCGTATGTCTTAAATGCTGATTACATGCAATTAGAATTATCAAAACCACTAAACCGTACCCTACGATGGTATAAATTTCCATATCGGCCAACAGGGCGGATTGTTTGGTCACGGTGCCGAAGATCTTTTTCATAGCCAGAACACTCGCATTATCTGCAGAATATCCTTTAGCAATAAAACTTTGTGTGGTTTTAGTGATTGTTTCCTGAGCTTCGGGATTTTCGCCGGTTACGAATTGGCTCAATTTCAGGAAGTGTTTTTTACTCAGGAATACCATTGCATTCTGCATAACGCAAAAACCAATTGTACTTCCCCAAAAACGCCCCGAAACGCCAACAATTCCAGACGAAACCGCCATTTTTGCCGGAACCGATGATGTGGTAAACAGAATTAAGGGAACGAATAAAAATCCAACGCCAATTCCTTGCAAGGTATAAGGAATCACAATATCGCTCAGTGCCACATCGGGCACAAAAAGAAAGGTGAACCAAAAATGGAATACCGCAATAAGCGTAAAACCAATCATGAAAATAACTTTGGTCGATACTGATTTCATCAGAAAAAAAGCAGCCAAAACAAGTCCAATCACGTTTCCTAAAGCATTAATGTACTGCACGCCCGCAACGCGCGAAGGATCCCAGTTCCAGATCGAATACATCGTCGAATGACAAAGACTGAGCGTTGCCCTGCTTATATAGAAAAGGAAAAACAATACAAAACCAATGCGTAGGTTGGCGTATTTAAAAACGTCAAAGTTAAAACTTGGTCTTTTTACCAAAAGTTCTTTAAAGATGAATAAACCGCCGGTAACCATCGAAAAGGCAAGCATGAAAACCATTTCGGCAGAGTCGAACCAGTATTTTTTTTCGGCATAAACAAAAAAGTAGGCACCGCAGAGAATCGAGGTTAAAACCAAAAAATAACTCATCCAGTCGATTTGATACAAAGGAATTTTCTTTGTTATGCGGTGCCCTCTAAAAGTAACTAAGATTAAAAAAACATTGAGAACCTGAAGCATTCCAGAAACATACAACATGTATTTCCAGTCGTAATGATCCAGAAACCAAACAGCAATATTCATAATAAACGGCGTGGACAACAACAACGAGCCATAATAAAATGAAAAACCAATGATAATGGCGTTTTTAGAATTAAACTGTTCTATAAGCAGCTGTCTTATCGTGATTACCGGAAGTGCCATAAGGATCCCCTCTACAACACGCATTAATAAAAAAACAGCAAAATTGGTAATATAAGCCGATGACACAATTGTAATCCCTATTAAGGAATAAACTGCCATGAGGTAATTTTTGGCCGGAAAGAAACTCGAAAACCGGCTTTCTATTAAAATAGTTCCAAGGAGCGTTCCGTACGTTACACACATGGCATACTGAAGATCCTCCGGCTCGACGTCCAGAAAACTTGCCGCATAGGTTACGTTTGATGTATAAACGCCCAATAAAATCATGGAATGTAAAAGACAGACGAACAAAATAATAATGATCGCCCATTTTGGAACCCAGGATTTAAATATACTTATATCTTCCATTTTATTCGTGTGCAGCAACAACGGTAATGTTCATTCCTGCTCTTAAAAAATCGGTTTGTTTGTCATTGCCTTTTAACAGAATTCGCACCGGAATTCGCTGTTCGATTTTTATAAAATTTCCGGTTGCATTATCAGGAGGAAGAAGTGAAAATCTCGCGCCGCTCGCAGGCGATAACGAAGCAACTGTGCCTGTAAAAACTTTATCGCTTACGGCATCGGCTTTAATTTCGACTTCCTGACCAACGGTTAAATACTGCAGCTGCGTTTCTTTAAAATTGGCTGTAACCCACTTTTCTTTGCTTACAATGGAGAGCAGCGACTGGCCTTCTTTCACCATTTGTCCCGGCTGTAAAGTTCTTTTTCCAACCCAGCCGTCGTAAGGAGCCGTGATAATTGTGTACGAAAGAAACAAAGCGGCATTATCAGCAGCAGCCTGTCTTGATGCAATATTCGTTTGCGTTGCAGGCACATTGGCCTGAGCAGCAGAAGTACTTAATGCAGATGAATGAATTCTGTTTTTCATTTCCTGAAAATGCGCCTGAGCCAATTCATACTCGGCTTTGACTTTTTCTAATTGCTGCGAAGTCGCCGCTTCTTCTTTTACCAAAGCTTTATATCGTTCGTATTCGAGTTTGGTTTTCCAAAGATTCGATTTTGCAGCCTCTAACTGTGCTTCATTTATTGCTGTTGCACTTGCTGTATTTATAGCGTTTTTCTCGGCAACTACACTGTTTTGTTTTGCGTTTTGAACATCAGCCAGAGCCACATTTAGTTTCGACTGATATTCTCTGTTATCAATTACCACCAGAGTATCGCCTTTATGTACAAACTGGTTTTCTTCAAAACGAACTTCCTGCACATAACCCGTAATTCTGGACATAATTGGCGTAACGTATTGTTCTACCTGAGCGTCATTGGTTTCTTCGTGGTTTCGATTAAATACATAAAACCAAATCCCTAAAATAAGACCGCTTACCACAAGCCCGCACGCAATAACTGTTATTAGTATATGAAACGATCTGTTTGTACTAGTTTCATTTTTTATCTTAACCATCTTCTATCTCTTTATCTTAGTTTTTTAAGTCTTTTCTCTTGCTTCTTTCTTCTATCAAGTCTTTCCTCTTGCTTCTTTCTTCTAACTTTTCACATTTAACTTCCTGCATTAGGCATAATCCCCGCCGTGTGCATCATCTCATAATGTTTAAGAACCGCATCTAATCGGGTAGAAATTTTATTATATTTCGCCTGCAGCAAAGCATTATCAGCATCGACCATTTCGGTAATTAAAACCAGCTGGTTTAAGTATTTCAGTTTTACGATTCGGTAGTTTTCTTCGGCTAAATCCAGGGCCTTGTCCACAACGACAAACTTTTCAAGGATTTCCTGATATTGTGTGTGTTCTTTGTACAACTGATCCTGAATTTCTTCTTTTATAATTTCAGCCTGCATTTCCTGCACATCGATTCTGGTATTGGCTTTTGCCATTTTGGTTTTGTTTTTATACAAAGCCGAAAGATCAAAACGCGCCTCGATTCCTACCTGACCTAAAGTGTACAAATACGGATTGGGCGGAAAGAATTTGTAGTTTGGATAATAAAATCCATAATTCCCAAAGAAATTTACACTTGGCAGATAATTCCCTTTTACCAATTGCAGTTCAGTCTTACTAATGTTTAGTTCCTGACTTGCCATTCGCATTTCTTCATTCTGCATTGCCTTATTCAAATAAAAATCATAAGGATCTAAACCATTCGTTTCATCCAGATTTGAAGTCGTATCGATAGCAATTTCTTCATTTTCCGGAATCTGAATTAAAGTCTTCAGATCATGAAGCGCTATTTTTATGTTTTTAGAATTTGTAAGCGCGTTAAGCTCACGATCTGAGAGCTGTAATTCGGCACGAATAACTTCATTTTTAGTTACCGTTCCGTGTTTTTGAAGCGACTGCACTTCTTTTAATCGGCTTTTTTCTTCTTTGATGTTTTCTTCAAATATTTTTTGAAGTTCCATCATTTTGTAAATCGCCAGATAGTTGGCCACAACTTCCAGCTCAATATCATTTTCTGTTTTTTCCGATTTTATTTTGGCAATTTCGTTTTCCTGATTCGCAATTTTAATCGCGTTGTTAATCTTGTTTCCAACGTAAATTGGCATTTTAAAAGTCGAATTTACCTCGTAGATTTCAGGAATTGCAGGCGTTACTTCTTTGTCTTTTAAGAAACTGCTTCCTTTAAATTCGGTAATGTTGGTAATTCTGGAGTACATTCCATTTAATTGCACATCCGGCAGTCTGAGTTCTTTTCTTTCTTTAATGTTTTGCTCAGCGAGCGTAATCTCCAGTTGAGATTTTAGAACTTTTTTGTTGTTTTCCTTCGCCAGTTTCATCGCTTCTTGTAAAGAAACTGTATGAACTTCCTGAGCTTGTAAGTTATTGAATGCTAATGCAGTTAAAAGTATCAATAAGCTTCTGGGGAAACAATCTTCTTTAGAGTTTGCTATTTTAAGGAACATGAATATATAAATATTTTACGCGGCAAAGTTCCTTCATTTTTTTATTGGCAGATGATTCTAAAAAGTCAATAACATATTCATTTCGGACAAATGTTAAAATTGCATTTCTAGAAAAAACCATATTAAAACATTGAAAAACAGACAGTTGAAAAAAAGTTATTTCACGCAGATTTGTACAGATTTTAGCAGATGGGCACAGATTTCTTTTTTTTTCTCTCGCAGATTTGGCAGATTGAGCAGATTATTAATTTAAAAATCTGCACAATCTGCTTAAATCTGTACAAATCTGCGTGAAACATTCATTCAGCATTTCAAAAAATCTCCTAAATCTGCGGAATCTGCGAGAGCTATTTTTTTAGCATAGAATAAAAGAAAATCTGCCAAATCAGCTTAAATCATTTTAAATCTGCGTGAAACAAAAATCATTTTCCGCGTTCCAAAATTTCCTCTCCATTTAAGTAATCAGAAGGTCTTTGACCTAAAATCTTGAAAAAAGTATTGCTGAAAGTCGGAACACTATTATAACCTACTTCTAAAGCTACTTCTTTAACAGATAATTTTCTTTCTAGCAAAAGTTCGATTGCTTTAAGAATTCTTCGAATGGTATAATATTGAATAAATGACATCTTGAGATCTTTCTGAAACAAGCGATACAAAGAGCGTTCGCTAAAGCCAAATTCATTTGCCACATCTGCAAACAGAATCGTTTCGCCCAGATTATTTTCAATGTATCGAAGAATTTTTCCAAGTCGTTTATCTTTAGGCTGAGGCAATTCTAAAGGCAGATTATTAGTGCATATTTGCGGAAGAATTGCTTTGATAGCTTTTGCAATCACAAAATTTGGAGTATTTTTTTTCAAATCACCATTCCACTGATTGGTAAACATCATCATTTGGAGCAGTAAATTGTTCACCGGATAAATACCTTCGCTTTTATAAAATTCATCTTCATCTTTTTCAACCGGAAAATAGAGGTTTCGCATCATCACATGTTCTGACTTTGGTTCGATGCTGTGTTCCAATCCAGCCGGAATCCAAATAAAATGTCTTGCAGGCAGAAAATACGATTTCGTTTCAGTAGTCACAAAAACCACATCGCCTTCCGCGTAGAGCATTTGCGCTTTGTTGTGTTTATGCGTTGGAACAAGCAATTCGCCCATTATATCATGATGACAGTAAATACTTTTTTTATCGGCATCTACTTTATTGAGATAATATTTGTCTACTTTGAATGTACTTTGTTCCATAGTATCAAAGATAGGAGAATTTTAACCGCAAAGCACGCAAGGTTTTTTCTAGGATTACGCTTATAAACGCAAAGTTCGCAAAGCTATACGTGTAAACTTTGCGAAAATCTTAACGTTCTTTGCTGTTAAACTATTGGAATAAATCCCAATCTCGACACAGTTTGTCATTTCGACGAAGGAGAAATCACACTAGAAACTCGCCAAAGATTGGCGATTTTCTTTATGGAATCTCGTGTGTGATTTCTCCTTCGTCGAAATGACAAAACTAGCCGATCATTTAAAAATAAATTAGCGCGCTTTGCGTAAACCTTAGTGTTCTTTGTGGTTAAACCTCACAAAAGTTTATCCAAAAAAAAAATGCCTCTCGTAATGAGAGGCATTTTACAAACTTGGTCTCGTTCTTGAAAACGAGAGGACTCGAACCCGTCTCGTCCGTAGACGAGATGACAGGCATGTATCCTAACCAACTGAACCTTTGTTACTTTTGATTATTAATTAAAGCCTCAAGGGATTTCCTATTTAGCTTTTTCAATCTCAATTCCTCAATCAAAGCTTCTTTTTTAGTTTCAAATGATTTTGAATAAACTAATTCCCATGGCCCTTTATTAGCTGTATATCTGCTTTTATTTTCATTATGATACAATAATCTTTGCGAAATATCTTCACTAAAACCTTTATAATAAACATCAAAAGTTTTAGAATAAATTATATAAACGTAAAACATAAATCAAAACTTAATTATAAAAAAAATGCCTCTCGTAATGAGAGGCATTTTACAAACTTAGGCGGTCTGGACGGGACTCGAACCCGCGACCCCATGCGTGACAGGCATGTATTCTAACCAACTGAACTACCAAACCCTGCGTTATTGTGGGTGCAAAAATACAACAGAATTTCGTTTCTGCAAGCGTTTTTACGAATAAAATTTTGATAATTTTTTAATTAATTAAATTCCAATATTTTAAAAGTTTAGATTTTAATGAAAAAGTAAGAACTTTCTTTTATTTAACCTACAAAAAGTGCAATCACGATAGCTATCGGGAGCAAAAGCTTTATCAAATTACAGCTTTGCGGACTTTGCATTCTTAAAAAATATCTTTGCGTATTCTTTGCGATCTTTGCGGTTAAATCTTTGTCGAGTTCCTAGTGTGATTTCTCCCTTCGGTCGAAATGACAAACTATACGATAAAATTGGAATTTGCCGATAGGCTATAAATCAAAAAAGCCATCCACAAAAGTGGAAAGCTTTTCATTGGTCTAACTACTAAACCAGCTACGAGTTACAAAGTCGTAGCAAAACAACACAACTAATCTTAGATACCGTTTTTGGGCAAAAAAGCCTTTCCGTTAAGAAAGGCTTCTCCCAATATTGCGGTCTGGACGGGACTCGAACCCGCGACCCCATGCGTGACAGGCATGTATTCTAACCAACTGAACTACCAAACCTCTGCGTTATTGCGGTTGCAAAGATATAACAGAATTTCATTTCTGCAAGCGTTTTTATAAAAAATATTTAATTTTTACAAAAAACATTATCCAAAGTTTTGTTTTTCAACTAAATAAGTAGTCAATATTTTTTCAAAATTATCGCCAACATTTACCGGAACGTACTTAATTTGGTTCTTTGCACAGGTTAAAGCCAGGTTTTTAAAGTAAGCTTCTACCCTTTTTTCATATTCTATTTTAACATTATCAGCAAAAATCGAAACTTCTTCGCCTGATTCTAAGTCAATGAACTTTCTTGGTGCATTATCAAAATCAAATTTCAATTCTGTTTCATTATCAACTACATGAAACAAAACTACTTTGTGTTTGTTATGTTTTAAATGTTGCAAAGCATTGAACAATTTCTCATCATCTTCTGTCTGAAACATATCGGTAAACAAAATAATCATCGAACGACGGTGCATTTTCTCTGCAATTTGGTGCAGATAGGTAATTGTATCGGTCGTTTTTTTGACTTTTGGCTGTTGCAGTAATTCCTCCAGCTTATTCAAAAGCATTCTATGATGACGATCACTTCCTTTTTCTGGCGCATAGTATTCATATTTATCTGAAAAAACGCTTAAGCCGACTGCATCACGTTGTTTCTTTAAAATATTCATTAAAACTGCCGAAGCCAAAACTGCAAAACCAATTTTCTTTTCATAAAAAGGCTGATTCGATTTTAGTTCAGGATAATGCATTGACGACGAATTATCTACAATAAGATGACAGCGTAAATTGGTTTCTTCCTCAAAACGTTTCGTGTACAAACGATCGGTTTTGGCAAACAATTTCCAGTCGATATGTTTGGTGCTTTCGCCTGCGTTATAAACTTTGTGTTCGGCAAATTCGGCAGAAAATCCATGAAACGGACTCTTGTGCATTCCCGATATAAAACCTTCCACAACCTGATTTGCCAGCATTTCGAGATGCTGAAAACTGGAGACTTTCTCTATTTCCGATTCAATTTTCATTCGGTTTCTTTTTTAATATTTTGTGCTTTATAAAGCAAATCTGTCGCCATTAATAATTTTCGCTTCAGAATTGGACTAAAATTAGGATTTTCTTTTAAGAAACGCTGTACTTCATCAAAAGCATATTTCGACGAATACTTCCCAACAGTATTATCTAACCAGTCTTTCGGAAAGAAAATATCTCCCGTGCGCTGAATTTCGTCTACCAAATCTAATGAAAATCTAATATACTTCTGCGCACTTTCCTGACGAAGCGGATGATTTACATTCGACAACCCAACCGAAACCCACGATTCTTTCTCGCGATTGGCATCGTCTTTTAATGATTCAATAAAAGTATTTCGAACCGATTCGTCATTTGATAAGGACGGAAGCAAAAATTCAAATCGTTTTTGTTTGTCCGGATTTGTAATTGTTGTTCTGGTTTTTTCTAAGATTTCATTGGCTTTTTCATGTTTAAAAATCGCCAGATTCATCGCCATGTTCGTATAATCATCTTCGTTCAATTTCAATCCCGGAATTATAACTTCCTTATTCCAAATCTGGTACAATTTGGCTTTCGCCGAATCTGAATACGCAATCGAACTGAATAATCCGAATAAAGTCTTTTTGATATTGGCTGATAAGTTGGTTTGCAAACGGCTAAATAAAGTATCAATAAGCTGTTTCTGAACTTTATTTTGTTGCTTTTCAGCAAAGAATCTCCAATAAATGGTATTCAAATTATTAGACACAATTCGTAATACCAATTCGTTTTCTTCAGTTTGAATTCCTTTAAAAAAACAATCAAAAGCTTTGTCTGGAGCAATATTTCCAATCAAGGTATTTTCGTAAAGATTACTATATGCAGAAGCTCTTGCCACCTCATCTTTTAAACTTGAAATGGCATTCAAATTATTCCCGTCAAGCGGAAAAACTCCGTATCCAAAACCGTTATAATTATAAATTATGGCAAGCGGTTTTTCAAGTCCAATAGCTTCTTTTAAAATTAAATTTTTATCTGAAATATTTGCCGTCAGTACTTTTACATCATTAGTATAAACGAAACCAATTTGAAAAATCTGAGGCCAAACATTATTTGATTTATCTTCTGCTTTCTGTTGAATTTCGAACTTTTTAATTCGGTTTTTAGAATCGTATTCTATTTTATCTAAGAAAATCGTTCTTCCCGATTTGTTTACCCAAACCTCACTCCATTTCTTCATATCGAGAGGCGTTTCGGCATCGAGAATTTCGACCAAATTATTCCAATCGGCATTGTCATTGGCGTATTTCTCAATGTATTTTTGAATTCCTTTCTGGAAAGCCTCCTTTCCCATCGAAGCTTCTAACTGACGCATCATAATTGGTGCTTTGTTGTAAATCATGGCACCGTAAAGTGAACCTGCATTTTTTAAATTTGCTAAATGCTGTCGTATCGGATGTGTTCCCAAAGATCGGTCTTCCGCGTAAGCGTTAGGATAATGCGCCGAGAAAAACTGTAAATTATGATTGACTTTTGGAAAAATCGGATTCATAATTTTATCTGCCATGAAGTTCGCAAAAACTTCTTTCATCCAAACATCATCAAACCATTTCATCGTTACCAAATCGCCAAACCACATATGTGAGGTTTCGTGTGCAATAAGTTTTGCTCGGTTTAATTTTTCACTATCTGTTGCGCTGTTGTCCAAAAACAAAGTCGATTCTCTGTACTGAATCGCTCCTACATGTTCCATTCCGCCGTATTGAAAAACCGGAATTGAAGCAAAATCCAACTTCTTGAAAGGGAATTTATAATTGGTATATTTTTCTAAAAAATCTAATGATTGTTGATGCAGATTGAAAATTGTATCAGTGCTGCTTTGTATTTTTTTCTCATCATTCTCGCGATATAAAAAATTCATTTCGCTAAATCCGAACTTCTTTTTAGTAGTTTTAAATTTTCCCGCTACGAAAGAAAATAAATACGTACTCATTTTATCCGATTCATCAAAGCCATACCTCATATAAGAAACATTATCAATCACAATTTCATATACTCCAAAAATTCGGGAAGCAGAAAGAACGGTCCATTCAACAGGAACCTGTAGAGTCAGTCTATAAGTCGCTTTTAAATCTGGTTGATCAAAACAGGGAAATAAAGTACTGGCGCGATCTGGAACCAACAGCGTATATAGAAAATCATCATTTCTGTTTAAAGATAAATTTCCTGCGATAAACGAAATTTTAATTTTATTTTTTCCTAAAATCAAATTCTCAACAGGAATTGCGATGTGTCCTTTTTCATGAATAATTGCAATGTTTTTCCCGTTGGCTTCAATTGTTTTTATGTTTTGAGTTTTCTCTTTAAAATCTAAATACAACGGCTCACTCAAATCTGACAAAGACAAATCTACATTAACCTTAGAAACAATATCTTCACTTTTCTTATTCGGAATTTCAAATAGAAGTTCATACTTGAGATCTGAAATTTGATGTTTTCTAAATTGAGCCAATTGCTCTGAGACACCTTCTTCCAAAACAAGATTTCCTTTTGTTTTTGATTGAGAAAATCCAATCGTAATTGCCATTAAAAAAGCAAGAAAGGGGTAGAAAATTTTCATTTTTAGAAGGAATATATGAATGGCTAAAATAGCAAAAGCAATGATTTTTCGCAACTATTACCGCAACTTCATTGCATTTATAAATAAGATTTCTATATTTGCAACAATAGTGCATTAATTGCATAAAATACCACTTACGGAAGTTAACTCTTCACGAATGAAAAAGAAATTTAAAATTATAAATCTTTTAATGCCGTTTATCGTATTGTTTGCAATACTGTTTCCGGCCGTGCATTCGTATGAGCATATTCTTGACACACAGCTTTCGAAGGAAAAAATAGAATATTCGGTTTCTGAAAAACCGCAGTTTAAATCCAAACTGCATTCTTTTCATAAATGTTCGATCTGTGATTTTAAATTCAGCGCCGTTGGTACATTTGAATTCAATGTTTTTCAATTTTATAAAAATGTTTCTGTTGTAAAACATATCATTTTTTACAGCGAACAACATTTTGTATTTTTTAAAGGCTCACTTTTCTCACTCCGAGCCCCGCCTTTTACTATCTAGTATTTTTTTGTGTTCCGATTTTCTGATTCGGAGTTGAACTGCATTTTTATTTAATTCAAAAATTTGTCTTTAACAGATTATTCTGCAACCATTTTGTTGGAAGAATTCTGGACATATTTGATCTTGAATCTTTAAATAATTATTCATTTTTAGTTGTCTATTTTACAGCTTTAGTTCACTTTTTATATAGAAAACCCCAAAGTTTTTCTGTAGAAATTCTGCTTTCGCACACAAAAAAAACTCACTTCATTTTATTGGTTTATTTCATTCAGGCTAGATCTCAATCAAAGGTTTTGGTTTGAAATAAGCTGTTTCGTGCTTTCCCTGATTTTAAAATCGGTCGGCATTGTCTTTTGTAACCCAAATAATTCTTTATAAAAATGATCAAAATCAAATCAGAAAAAATGAAAACAACAAAACTAATTCTGGCTTCGGTCTTTGCCATACTTGCTTTTACAGGTTGCAGCAACGACGATTCGGAACAAGAAAAAGCAATTCCGACGATTGACAAAATCGAATTGGGGCTTGGTAATAATGAAACCGCAACTATTGGTGCAGATTTTCATTTTAATGCCGAAATCACTGCAGCCGACAAAATAAAAGATGTACAGGTGAAAATTGTACAAAAAAGCACAGAAACATATTCAAAACCTTGGTCTCACGAAATTACGTGGACGCAATATGTCGATGCTAAAAACGCAACGGTTCACAAACATTTTGACATTCCCGAAGATGCTGCAGAAGGAAAATACGATTTCATTATTATCGTAAACGACCAGAACGGAACCAAGCTGGAGGTAAAGAAAAACCTAACGATTTACAAACTCGAAAATATTCCTGTAAACCCTGTTGTTTCGGTCTTTACGGTTTTTATCAACGATGCTTTTATGTACAGAAAAGGAAAATTTCCTGATGCTGATGCGAAGTACAAAAACAATGATATTTTCAGTTCACAAGTTACGCTCGAAGGTGTAAAAGGAGACGGAATTATGTACCTGCTTTTGATTAATAAAAATGCGAAACACAATCCTGAAAGTGTCGACCAAATTGATTTTAACAAAGTGATTGTTTATGATGTTTTCGAACATAAAAATATGGCAGATGCCGGACAGTTTTCTAACATTCCCTGGGATGGTACAAAGTTTTTAAGAGAAACTCCAAAGCTTACAATTGGCGCTGCAAAAGATAATAATGTTCCTGTTCAGCAAGATTTAATCGCTAACAAATCCTGGGCAGCCGGCGATTATACTTTTCTGGTTTTGTATAAAAACACAACATACAATATCAATTTTTCTCAGTCAGTTGATCTTCCGTTTTCTCTTTAATTAAAATCAAAAAAAATGAAAAAGATAAAGTTTCTATTAGGCATTTTGGCTCTTGCTTTTATTTCTTCCTGCTCCAGCGATAATGCAGAAATCGATACTGAATATCCTGTAATTGATATAACGGGGGCAAACGCTTTTCCAATTCAGTGCAGTACAATCGAGCGCGGTCAAACTATCACTTTTAAAGCCGCTTTTAATGACAATGTGGCTTTGGGTTCTTACAGCCTTGATATTCATCACAATTTCGATCATCATACGCATAGCACGGAAGTAACAACCTGCGAAACTGAAGCGGTAAAAAAACCGGTAAAACCAATGCTTTTCATCAACAATTATACTATTCCTGATGGTGTAAAAAGTTATGAAGCAACAGCACAAATTTCAATTCCTGCCGATGTTGATCCCGGAGATTATCATTTTATGATCAGACTTACGGATAAAGAAGGCTGGCAGACGCTGAAAGGTTTAAGTATTAAAATTTTATAATATCAGAATTTAATGAAGAATGCCCAATCCATTTTTTGGAAATATTGTTTTTTACCCGTCAGTTTATTGTTTTCGGCAGAAGTTGTTTCTCAAAATCAGCCTTCAGAAAAAAAGCCTGAAATTAAAGAACTCAACGAAGTTATTGTCAACGGAAATGCTATTGAAAAACGCAAAAAAGAAGAATCGCTGAATGTTGAAACTGTAAACAGCAGTTTTATTCAGCGCAATCTGGGCGGAAGCTTGATGCAGTCTTTACAACGATTACCCGGAGTTAAGACTATTTCTATTGGTTCCGGAGGTTCAAAACCGCTTATTCGTGGTTTGAGTTTTAATCAGGTAATTGTGGTTGAAAACGGTTTGAAACACGAAGGCCAGCAATGGGGCGCCGATCACGGTTTAGAAATCGATCAATATGCTGTAAACCGGGTAGAAATCATAAAAGGTCCTTCTTCGTTTATTTACGGATCTGACGCTGTGGGCGGTGCGGTAAATATTAAACCGCTTCCTCTTCCATCCAAAAACACCTTTGGCGGAAGCGTTGACCTTACCGGAAAAAGCAATAACGCGCTGTTTGGAAGTTCTATTAATTTATATGGAAGAAATCAAAACTGGTTTTTCGATTCTCGCGTAACCACTATGGATTACGGCGATTATCGTGTTCCGACTGATGTCGTTCATGTCTACAGTTATGCGGTTCCGTTATACAAAAATCATTTGCGAAATACAGCTGGACGTGAACTCGATTTTCATTTGAGTACGGGGTATTCTGGAGAAAAATTGAAGTCGGTTTTTTATTTCAGCAACGTTCATACAAAAAGCGGATTTTTCGCGAATGCGCACGGACTCGAACCGAGAAATGTCGATATCGAATTGCACGACAAATCGAGCCGGGATATTTTGATGCCGTATCAACAGGTTAACCATTTGAAATTGAGCAATACGACTTCTTTTAATTGGGGAAATCATGCTTTTGAAACGCAGATTGGTTTTCAGAAAAACTTTAGAAGAGAATGGAGTCATTACGTCAATCACGGTTATATGCCACCGATTTATCCAGATGATATGTACGCACCTCAGGATTTGGAACGTCAATATAATAAAGACGTTTGGTCATTTTCTGCAAAAGATGAATTTAGAATTAACGGGCATCAAATTACTATTGGAACTAATGTCGTGGCACAAGAAAATGCGATTGGCGGATGGAGTTTTTTGATTCCCGCTTTTTCGCAATTCAACGCGGGTTTGTTTGCTTATGATAAAATCGAACTAAACGAAAAATGGTTTCTGCATGGCGCGGTTCGTTACGATTATGGCAAAATCCAGATGAAATCGTATTATGATTGGTTTCAAAGTTCGGTTTCAGAAAATAATCAGACGCAGTTGGAATATTTACAGCGTTCTCAGGATTTGACTAAGAATTTTGACAGCTTTACATGGTCAGCCGGGGTAAATTACAATCCAGGAAATTTGACTTTGAAAGCCAATCTGGGTTCGAGTTTTAGAATGCCGATTGCGAAAGAACTGGCTTCAAACGGTGTGAATTATCATTATTTCAGATTCGAAAAAGGAAATCCAAATCTGGATGCCGAACGTTCATATCAGTTGGATTTAGGAATGGAATGGCAGCAGCAAAACTGGTCTTTTCAGCTGACTCCGTTTGTCAATTATTTTCCAAATTTTATTTATCTGAATCCAACCTCGGCACACGACATGTATTACGGAGCCGGAAATCAGATTTTCGAATACGAACAAAGCAAAGTATTTCGTTACGGCGCTGAATTTCAGACTCGGTATTATTTCGTGAAATCGTTAAGCGCAGAAATTGGTGCCGAATATCTGTATTCAGAACAAAAATCTGGAAGCAAAAAAGGATATACGCTTCCGTTCTCGCCGCCGCCTTCTGTTTTGTTTGGATTGAATTATGAACCGCAAATCCGTTTTTTAAAAGATTCTTATTTCTCTGTTGATTATCGTCTTACAGGGAAACAGGACAATATCGTACCTCCTGAAAAGAAAACAGCCGAAAGTCATGTTTTCAATTTGTCTTTTGGAACAAAAATAAAAGCCGAAAAACAGGATATCAGCATCAGCGTTCAAATTCAAAATTTATTTAATACGAAATATTTAAATCACACCAGCTTTTACCGACTTATCGAACTTCCGGAAGCCGGACGGAATATTATTGTATCGATGAAAATTCCGTTTTCATTTCGATAAATCCGGCTGATCAAAACCTAAATTATTTATACATTTAAAACCTTCATTGCAATGAAAAACAAATTTTACAAACTGCTTTTTTTATTCTCATTGTCCCTTTTTGCCGTTTCGTGCAGCAGTGACGATGATAATCATGACGACCACGATCATGACCACGACCACGAAGCTTCGGGCGAACATACTTTTGTCAGGATTTTACTTTCTGATGAAAAAACAGCGGAGTTAACGCTTTTTGATCCGCATGAAGATAAAATCAATTCTTTTACCGCTAAATTCCCTAAGGCTTCTTTGTACACAACAGAATCCGGGCGTTTTGCCGGAATTGTTCACAGAGACAATAATTTCGTAGAAACATTCGACAGTGGTCTTGAAATGCACGGCGATCACGTTGATGTTGACGATGTTGCTAAATTTGGTACTTTAACCGGAAGCGGTTTAAAACCAACACATTTTAAAAGTAAAATTGGCGAAATCCTGACTTTTAATGACGGAGACGGAACACTTTCTGTTGGTAAAGAAGCAGATGTACACAAAGCCGGAGCAACATTCAAAACCATAAATGCTGGTTTATTGGCGCATCACGGTGCCATGGCAACATTTACAAACGGTACTTATGCCATTACTGAAAAAGACAATTCGGTTACGGGAACGCTTCCTGAAAAAGTAAAAATCATTGATAATACCGGAAAAACACTTTTTGATGCTAAAATTGCTACAAAAGGAATTCACGGAAATGCTTCAGATGGAGTTTATGCTGTTTTTGGTTCTGCAAGCGGAGTTTTGGTTGTAGAAAGCAACGGAAACCAAAAATTGATCGATCATCCGGCAGATTTTGATGCTGCCTGGTTTGGAACTATTTTAGAAACGGCTTCTGCTGGAAAATTTATTGGGTTTACTGCTGCAAAAGGTGCTTATTTAATTGATGTTGTGGCCAATACTGTAAAACCAATTATCGCCAACACAACAATTATGCAATGTAAAGTAAGTTACGATCATAAAAAACTGGCTGTTTTATTGCATTCTGGAGATTTAAAAATCTTCAACATTAACAGTCTTCAGGTTGAAAAAGAAACTAAAGCGACCACAGAAACTGCTTCAGATGCGGCATTAAAACCTCAAATGGCAGTAACAGATCGTTTTGCTTACATTACTTCGCCATCAACTGGAGAATTATTACAAGTAAATCTTGAAACATTGGCGGTTAAGAAAACAAAAGTTTCAGGAACGCCTTATATGATTACGATTTTGGGTTATGAAAACAGTGAAACGCACAATCACTAATTAATCATCGAGAAAATAAAATTCAAAAGTGGTACTCTAATCGAGTACCGCTTTTATTTTGGATAAAGCGGCTATGTTTGTTCAAACTAATCAAATGCCTTTTTCAGATTTCTATAATCTATGTTCCTATGTGTTAAAAAAACTAAGCCCAACTTAATTCCAATAAAAAAGGCTTGACCAGCAAGTCAAACCTTTTTTAAATATAAATCATAATCTTACGATTACAACAAAGCGTCTAAGCTGTCAGCGTAGGTTTGTTTTGGAGCAACTCCTACTTGTTTACCTACTACTTCACCGTTATGGAAAACCAAAACAGTTGGTATGTTACGCACACCATATTTAGCAGCGAATTCCTGGTTAGCATCTACATCTACTTTACCAACAACTACTTTTCCTGCATATTCTTCGCTTAATTGGTCGATGATTGGACCAACCATTCTACAAGGACCGCACCATGCTGCCCAAAAATCTACCATTACCGGTTTATCTGATTTTAAAACTACTTCATCAAAAGTAGCATCTGTTATTGCTAATGCCATAATAATTTTCTTTAAAGTTATTCAGCTTTTGTCTCGGGGACAATCATTTTTCAAAACTGAAGTACAAAGTTAAAAATTAAAAACAAAACCTGCACCATCTGTAAATTAGTTTTGGTTATAAAAGTATTATAAATACTTATATCATAACTCCAATATGTCCTAACATAAAAAGCCTATAAACATGTAAATCAAAACCTTAAGCAAAGTTATTTTTTTATAGTACCTTTAATACATTGGAAATTTGATATTAAATGACGCAAACTTTACTCCAGATAAAAACCTTTCTTGCATCTGAGCGTTTTAAAAAATATGCAAAACGTTCAGCCTATGCTGTTTTAGGATTAATCACCCTTTTATTACTTGCCTGTGGCGGATTGTCGGTTTATTTTAATCAGAATAAAAAGGAAATCGTTGCCAAAATGAACCAGAAAATCAATGAAAATATAAACGGAAAGTTTAGTATTGGCGATTTTCATTATAAGTTTCTTACCGGTTTCCCAAATTTTACCCTGGCTTTAAAAGATGTAGAAATCAGGGATAATCAGTGGACTATTCACAAACATACTTTACTGAAAGCAAAAGAAATCGAAGCCCGGCTGAACATTTGGAGTTTATTGCAAAACGAAATCAACATTCATAAAATCCTGATAAACGATGCCGCGATTTATATTTATAAAGCCGAAAACGGATATTCGAATGTAAATATCTTTAAAGCCAAAAAGAAAAAAACTAAAGAGGCAAAAAATCGCGAAACAACAGTTGATGATGTAAACCTCAGCAATGTACAGGTTACAATCGACAATCAGCTCGGGCATAAATTGTTTGATTTTGAAGTGGCAAATCTGCAGTCAAAAGTAGATTATGAAGATCATAACTGGCGGACGAATCTGTATTTGAAAACCAAAATTAACAGTCTGGCTTTTAATACCGTTCACGGAAGTTTTGCTAAAAGCAGAGAACTCGAAGGCCGTTTTGATATTTCGTATGCCGAAGAAAATCACATTATAAATGTTGAAACCCGAAAATTAAAAATTGGCCGGGACCTGTTTGATATCAAAGCTTTTTTTAATGTAGGGAAAAACAATTCGCTTTTCGGGATTAATATTGCAACCCGAATTTTATGGCGAAATGCTTCCAGTCTTTTATCAGCCAATATTACATCCAAGCTTAACCAGTTTGATTTGAAAAAACCAATCGATGTAAACTGTGATATAAAAGGCGATCTAAATGTCGAAGGCGATCCTAAAATTGTGGTTCAGGCCATTATCAAAAACAACGAACTCACGATTCCCGACGGTTTGTTTACCAATTGTAATTTCAAAGGAATTTTTACCAATAATTTTAAACCCCAAAATGGATTCAACGATCCCAACTCGGCTATTATCCTAACTCATTTTAAAGCCGATTACGAAAATATACCGCTTACGATTCCGCAGGCCGTTATCAGTAATTTAGAAAAACCGCTTGCCACCGGAATCATAAATGCCGATTTTGATATTTCGAAACTCAACGGAATGATGAACGAAAAACTGCTTCATTTTGAAAGCGGTCACGCACGCGCCAGCCTAAAATTTCAGTTTGATATTGTCGATTTGTACATCAATAAACCCCGCGTAATAGGCGATATAGATATTGAGAAAGCCACTTTTGATTATGTACCGAAAAACGTGCGTGCCGAAAATACCGATGTAAAACTTTCCTTTACAGAACAGGCGCTTTACATCAAAAAAATCGCTTATAAACACAAGAAAAACATTATTCAGATTGATGGTCGAATCGATAATTTTCTAAATCTCTATTACGACGCGCCCGAAAAAATGGTCGTAAACTGGAACATTTACTGTCCGAATATCGATGTGAAACAATTTCTAGGGATACTAAAAAACAATCAAAAACAAAAAACAACGCAGAAAAAACAGACTCAAAAAAGCGTTAATTTCTCCAATCAGTTAAAGTCGGTTATAGACAAATGTACCGCCGTTATTAACCTCAAAGCCGATAAAATAAATTACGGAAACCTGACTGCCGTTAATACCCGCGCCCAACTGCAAATGCTGAATTCTAAACTACTGCTCAAAAACGGAAATCTGCAGACATCCGGCGGTTCTATTGCTTTTAGCGGTTTTATTGAACCCAGCGGAAATCATTACGTTTTCAGTTCGATGGCGCAGGTAAACCGTGTAGATATTGCAAGTTTTTTAAAGTCATTTAACAATTTCGGAATCAAATCCTTCAGTCCCAAAAACATTCACGGAAAACTCAGCAGCAATGCCAACGTTACGGGATTAATGAGCAGCAAAGGCGATTTGATTGTTAACTCCATGAAAGGAAAACTAAAATTTAAAGTCACTCAGGGCGCTCTGCGTCATTTTGAACCTATAGAAAAAGTGGGCAAACTGGCTTTTCCGCTTCGCGATGTCGAGAATATTACTTTCAGCGATTTATCAGGCGATCTCAACCTTCGAGGCGAACAAATCGACGTAAAAAATCTAACCATAAGTTCCAGCGTACTAAACTTTGATATTAACGGAATTTACTCTTTCGGACGAGGTACAAATCTCGCGCTGACCATCCCGCTAAGAAATTCCAAAAACGACACCCAACTCACCCAAGCCGAACGTGAGGCCGTTCGCGATCGCGGTATTGTCCTGCATTTACTGGCGGTTGATGATAATGGAAAGATGAAGATTAAGTGGGGAAAGAAGAAGGGAAAGTAGAAAAAAATTAATCCACAGAAAAAAATAAGTAAATACACTTTCACAACTTCTTGTTTATTAATACTCTTGTCTTATATTATTTTCTCAAACCAAATATTTAAATAATGCCACAAAATGATCGCCGTCTTTGGAGCAAAGAAGAATTAATTCTCGCTTTCAATTTATATTTAAAGATTTCTTTTGGAAAAACGCATTCTGGTAATCCAAAGATAATTGAACTAGCCAATCTTATAAATAGAACCCCAGCTTCGGTTGTAATGAGATTGGGTAACTTTGCAAGCATCGATCCATTTCATATAAACAGAGGAATCAGCGGGTTAAAAAATGGTATGAATCAGGTTCAGCCAATTTGGGATGAATTTTTCAATAATCAAGAGGAACTAATATTTTTGAGTGAAGAAATTCTTGCACAAAAGCAGCATACTTCAATCGAAAAAAAGTATGAGAACATCCTTTCTGATATAAAAAATTTGGAAGGAAAAGATGTTTATCGAACTGTAAAAACACGAGTAAATCAATCTGTTTTTAGAGAAATGATTTTATCCAACTATAATAGCAAATGTGCTATTTCAGGTATTGATCTTCCAGAACTTTTACTAGCAAGTCATATTATACCATGGTCACAGAATGAAGAACATCGTTTAAATCCTGAAAATGGAATTTGTTTATCTGCACTTTATGATAAAGGATTAGTTGGAATTAATTTGGATCACAAAATTATACTCTCTGATGCATTAAAAAAGAAGAGAGATAATGAATACTTTAACAAATATTTTTATCACCTTGAAAATCAACAGATAATTCGACCTCAAAAGTATCTACCAAAAAAAGAGTTTCTAGAACATCATTTAGATACCATTTTCAATAAATAAATTTACAAATGTAAAACCCGCATGCTTTAGGTGTCCTACGCCTTCCAGAAAGCGTTGCAGTTGTTTCCAATACTGCCACCTTACCATACGGGTAATTTTTAATTCAAATTCCTTACTACTTAAATTAGCTTATTCAGCCAGCAGAATGCTATTACTTAGATTCCGCTTTAGGATATAAGCCCGCAAGATTTAGCTGTTCTACGCCTTTCAGAGCGTTGCAGTTGTTTCCAATACCGCCAGCGCACCACACGGGCAAGAAGTTGTTGTGTTTATATTCTGAAATTTTAGGACTCTGCAAAAGTACTAAAAGTTAAAAATACAGAAAAATATTCTTACAAATTACTTTGCTTGTTGCTGCGGAATTTCTAGTGCGATTTCTCCTTAAGTCGAAATGACAAACTGCGGATATTTTTTTTAAATAATTTCATAATGTTTCCTTAACTCGTTTGGCTTTTTACGCTAAAAAAAATAGCTTTGAGAAACAATCATTAAATTATAAACCGTATGAAAATTCAAATCAACACCGACAAAAACATTGATGGACACGCAAGATTAGAAAGCTACTTTTCTGGAGAATTAGAAAAAGGTTTAGCACGTTTTGAAGATAAAATAACCCGTATCGAAGTGCATTTTGGAGATGAAAATGGCGAAAAATTCAGTCTGCATGACAAAAAATGCGTAATCGAGGTACGTCCTGTAAAATTACAGCCAATCACTGTTACAGAACACGCCGAAACTCTCGAAAAAGCCTTTAGCGGTGCTTTAAGCAAAGTAAAAAAGTCCCTTACTACGACATTTGATAAAATAAAAGCCCATTAAAATATATTTGGTTACGTTTTGTAACTATAAGTTATATAAGTTTATAATAAGCAGAACGCTTTACTATTGAACTTGATATAAAGTTAAAAAACCATATACGTTATAAGATCTATTAAGCTGCTCAAAAAGCAAATCTTAAATCTCTTATAACGTATATGGTTTATTTTTTATAGTTGTTTTTAAACCGTATTTTTTATGATTTAGGCAGAGGCGCTCCAACAGCAACGTCGCATCTGTGACCCGGTTGTCCATGCGGCGGGTTCATTCCTTCTGCTGTTTTTTGCTCTGGTTCTGTACTCAGCAATGCCGGAACCGGATTAGATGCCGGCGGAGGCGTTACTGTAAAACTTTGCGATGCTGTACCTCCCTGCGACGTCGATGTCGCAGCAGCAGCTTTTGCAGCTGGAGAATTTAAAGGTGCTCCTACAGCAATATCGCATCTGTGGCCCGGCTGACCGTGAGGCGGATTCATGCCTTTTGCCGTTTTAACCGGAGTTGTTGTAGTCGTAACTACCTGTGGCTGATTCTGGTTTACCTGAACTGTTTGTCCCGACTGAACTGCAGCCTGCCCTTGTTGAGGCGGTGCCGAATTTAAAGGTGCTCCTACAGCAATATCGCAACGATGTCCGGGTTGTCCGTGCGCCGGATTCAGTCCTTTATTATCTCCTAAAACCGTGTTTGGATTTGCAGTTTGTGTCTGAACAACGGGAGCAGCCGTTTTAGTAGTATCTTTTGCAAGCCCAAGTCGTATTAATTCAGATGTTGCTGTGCTTTCCTGAGGCTCTAATTCTTTTTTGCACGAAACAAAAAGTAAAGAAGTTATAGCGATTGAACTTATAAAGATTTTCGGATTCATAATTTGTGGTATTTTTAAAGCTCTCAAATATACTCGTTTTTTCGGGATAAATTCACATAAGTAATGCTAAGATAATTTTAGCTTTAAGTTGCTTCTAATATAAGATAATTTAAGCTTGAGGCTTCTGGATAGTTTAATTTTTGTTTCACGCAGATTTATTAGATCCTGGCTGATTTTGCAGATTTTATTTATTGAATTCCTTAATTTAATCTCGATAAGCCCCTAAGTTTATCATTTTCACAAAAACTTATATGCCCTAAAAGCATTACCCGCCAAGCTTACATTTACTTGTATAACTTATAGGGTTCAAAAAACAGCCTTCGAAAAAAATTAATACCTTTAAACTCAAATAAATTTACTCATGAAAAAAACAATCCTACTTTTTTTATTAGCTGTTTCGTTTGCAAACGCTCAAACCGACAAAGATCAAATCAATAAAACTTTAGATGCCTGGCACAAAGCGGCGGGCGATGTAAATTTTGATTCTTATTTTAATGTTTTGGCAGATGATGCGATTTATATAGGGACAGATGCTACTGAAAACTGGAACAAAAAAGATTTCCAGGCTTGGGCAAAACCTTATTTTGACCAAAAAACAACTTGGAATTTTAAAGCACTTGAACGCAACATCTTTTTTGACAAATCAGGAAAACTGGCTTGGTTTGACGAATTACTGGACACACAAATGAAAATCTGCCGCGGTTCAGGCGTTTTGGTAAAAGTGGGGAAAGAATGGAAAATCAAACATTACGTTCTTTCAATGACAGTTCCGAATGATGAGGTTGATGCTGTAACCAAAATTAAAACCCCAATTGAAGATGCTTTGATTGCGAAGCTTCAAAAAAAATAAACAATTTCAGGTTTTATTCTTATAATCCTAACTTTTAGAGCGGTTTAGGTTTTTGAATAAGAAAAAAATTATAACATATTTAGCAAAAAGTGCCTCTTTTGGAAAGTCAAAACTAAAATAGTCTCAAAAAAACAGATTAAATTTTAAAATATTAGCCAAAATAAAACAACAACCTCTAATTTAACAGCCTTCAAAACAAGAATATTTATTTTTTTTTAACTTTGACCCCAAAAAAAATAGGGTTAAACAAAGTATTTTAAAAAATGAAAATAGAAAAACGCTGGATCATTTCTTTTATCATGATAAGTGTCGTATGTACGATAGGTGCATTTTGGCCAACGGTAACAGAAAATAATTATGTTTTATCAGAATTTGGAACTTTAGATCATATTGTTCCTGCCGATGTTGCCTGGATGCTTACTTCGAGCTGTCTGGTATTAATCATGACGCCTGGATTATCTTTTTTTTACGGCGGAATGGTAGGTAAAAAAAATGTAATATCAACCATGCTTCAAAGTTTTATCTGCCTTGGTGTGGTTACGCTTTTATGGGTTGTTGTGGCATTTAGTCTGGCTTTTGGAGATCCGGTAGGTTTTGGTTCCGGAGATCATTTCTACAGCTTTTTCGGAAACCCAACAACCTTTGCTTTTATGGATTATGTAGGTCTTCTGCCTCATAAACAACTGGCTTCTACGATTCCGTTTATGCTTTTTGCATTGTTCCAAATGAAATTTGCCATTATCTGTCCGGCTATTATCACGGGTTCGTTTGCAGAACGTGTTCGTTTTATCTCGTATTTAGTATTTATCAGTTTATTTACCATCTTTATATATGCTCCTTTGTGCCACGCTGTATGGTATCCTACAGGTGTTTTAGGAAGCTATTTTGGAGTAAAGGATTTTGCAGGAGGAACTGTCGTGCACATGAGTTCTGGTTTTGCCGCTTTGGCCGGAGTTATTGTTCTGGGTAAAAGAAAAAACAGTCAGCATATTCCAACCAATATTCCGTTTGTATTATTAGGAACCGGAATGCTTTGGTTTGGCTGGTTTGGTTTCAATGCCGGATCTGCTCTTGCCGCCAACGGAACTGCTGCTATGGCTTTTGCTACTACTACAACCTCATCTGCCGCTGCGATGTTAACCTGGATTTTCTTCGACAGAATGAACGGAAGAAAGGTTTCGGCTCTTGGTGCCTGTATTGGTGCTGTTGTGGGACTTGTTGCCATTACACCTGCTGCAGGTTTTATATCGGTTCCGGAAAGTATGTTTTTCGGATTCATTACGGCTTTGGTGTCTAACACAGCTGTAAATTGCAAATATTCAAAAAGATTTGACGATACTCTTGATGTTTTTGCCTGCCACGGTGTGGGTGGAATCATGGGAATGATCTTAACGGCTATTTTTGCTCATGGAGAAGATGCGAGTTTACTTCACGGCGGATGGAATGTTTTCGGACATCACATGATGGCGTTAGTTTTGGTTTCTGTTTTTACTTTCTTCGGAGCTTATTTCCTGTTCAAAGTAACGAATTTCATCATCCCGTTACGAGTTTCAGAAGAATCAGAACATATAGGACTGGATTTATCTCAACACGATGAATCTCTTGATCCAAAAGCACAGCCCATTACTGAACCTCATTACGGTTAAATAAGATTTTTTTTCGCCGCGAATTCACGAATTCTTTTAAAAATAAAATTTGTGAATTCGCGGCAAAAAACTTTTAAACCTAATTCCGCTATTTTCATTCGTTTATATTCCTTAATTTTGCCGAAAATTTTTGTAAAAGTGGGAAGTAAAAATAAACTTAAGAGATTCAGAGAAAACGAAACATTTCAAAACGTTTTTCAACCAACAAGAGAAGAAGTGGTAGGCGATTTAATGCCTTTGAAAGGAAAATGGAATTCTGATTTCTTTAAAAATGACAATCCTCTGATTCTTGAATTAGGATGCGGAAAAGGCGAATACTCGGTTGGATTGGCAGAAAAATACCCCGACAAAAATTTTATCGGAATTGATATTAAAGGAGCACGTTTCTGGCGCGGTGCCAAAACAGCTGTAGAAAACGGTATGCATAATGTTGCTTTTGTACGTACACAAATCGAACTGATCAATCATATTTTTGCCGAAGGCGAAGTAGACGAAATCTGGATTACTTTCCCGGATCCGCAGATCAAGTACAAAAGAACCAAACACAGAATGACAAATTCTGAATTCCTGAAATTGTACAAAAAAATACTTAAAAAAGACGGTGTTGTAAACCTTAAAACCGACAGTGAATTTATGCACGGTTATACACTTGGATTACTTCACGGTGAAGGTCATGAAGTATTGTACGCCAATCATAATGTTTACAAAAACGAAGGAAGTCCGGAAGTAGTAACTTCAATCCAGACATTTTATGAGAAACAATATTTAGAAATTAACAAGGCAATTACGTATATTCGTTTCAAAATTAAAGACTAATTAATTTGACCGCTGTCATTTAACCGCTTATACAAGCTGAATGGTTTATTTAACTCCATTATTTTCAGGCTTTATCGCCGCTGCAATTGGGATTATTCCTCCGGGATTAATCAACATGACGGCAGCCAAAATAAACCTGAAAGAAGGAAAAAAGAATGCCTTATGGTTTGTCATTGGAGCGGTTTTCGTGATTTTTCTGCAGGTTTATCTCGCGGTCCTATTTGCCAGAATTATTGATAACCGTCCGGATGTTGTAACCTTACTGCGTGAAATTGGTTTTGTAATCTTTTCGATCCTGACTATTTACTTTTTGTTTATTGCCAAGGAACCAAAAACCAAGAAAAAAGCAGCAATTAAAAAAAGCAGTAAAAAAAGCCGTTTCTTTTTAGGCATGCTGCTTTCAGGACTAAACTTTTTTCCTATTCCGTATTATGTTGTTGTAAGTGTTACACTCGCCTCGTACCATCTTTTTGTATTCGAAAACACGGTTATTTTTACTTTCGTTTTAGGATCGGTTTTGGGATCTTTTGCGGTTTTGTATAGTTATATTGCCTTTTTTGGAAGAATCGAAAAGAAAACCGATTATTTAATGCGTAACATGAATACTATTATTGGTAGTATTACGGGTTTAGTGGCAATTTTGACTCTTTTCAATATTCTGAATTATTACTTTGGGTAATTTAAATCAACCATTAAGAGGGTAAGAAAAATTAAGTTTTTATCTTTATTACTTCATATCTTAATGGCAAAACATCTTTAAAATGGCTGAAGAGAATTTTTTCGAAAGAGTATACGCGGTCGCCAGGCAAATTCCGTACGGAAAAGTAACATCTTACGGTGCAATTGCAAAAGCTTTGGGTACCGCACGTTCTGCCCGAATGGTGGGCTGGGCAATGAATGCCTGCCATAATATGGATGATATTCCCGCACACCGGGTTGTAAACCGCAAAGGACTCCTGACAGGAAAACACCATTTTGACGGAACAAATTTAATGCAGCAGCTTTTAGAAAACGAAGGTGTAAAAGTGGTCGATAACCAAATTGTCGATTTAGAAAAACATTTCTGGCAGCCTGAAATTGAAGGCTGATATTTTAGGAAGTTAAATCAAACAGATCACAAAACTCGTTTTATCTTCATCGGTTTGATAGCTTAGGTAGCCGCCGTGCGCCTCTATAATATTCTTCGAAAGCGTTAAACCAATTCCGGCACCATCTTTTCTGGTCGTAAAAAACGGAAGAAATACTTTGTCCTGAATTTCCGGATCGATTCCTTTTCCGTTGTCTGAAATCGTGATGAAAAAACGGTTGTTTTCGGTATGACTGGATACGTATAATTTCTTATCTGCCTGCTCTTTTAAAGCATAAACGCTGTTGGTAATCAGGTTTATAATTACCTGTTCCATTTGATTTTTATCAATTAAAATCGAGCGCGGGCTATGTATTTCATTTATCAATTTGATATTTTCCGCGTTTAAAATCGGACTCATGATTCTAAGGCAGTCTTCAAAAAGAACATTTATTGGTGTCATTTGTTTGGCAGGCGTTGGCAGCATCGCCAGTTTGCGGTAATTCTCGACAAAAACCTGCAAATGATCGCTTCTGTTTATAATGGTTGAAATACTGCTTTTTATGTCTTCAAAATCATCTTCTTCCAATTGTTCCTGATCGACAATGTGGAGTAAATTCTGCGAAAGCGCCCTGATTGGCGTCAGGGAATTCATTAGTTCATGCGAAATAATCTTCATCAGATTAATCCAGGCTTCTTTTTCTTTCTTTTCGATAACACGCTGAATACTATCTAATAAAACAATAAAATATTCTTTGTTGTAAGTCTGTGTTTTAGATGTCTGCAGCATAAAAGTCTGCAAATCCTGCTCTTCAATTTTAATCGAAATTGCCGATTTTAATTCGCTGAAATCTGTTTTTTCAATTTCAGAACAAAGAGATGGCAGATAATTTTTAAGATATTTCCAATGACTCACTTTTGGCACTTTAAACAAATCTGAAAAACAATCGTTCATCAAAAAAATAGTCCAGTCTTCGGTTTCTTTTTCAAGGATTAAAGCCGCAGTATCGATATTATTCAAAAGCGAACGGTAAATAAGCTCTTTTGAGGTTTGTTCCTGCTGGCGGATTTTTAATGTCTCGTATAAAGTGTACAGACTTTTGAAATTGTTCTTTTTATTCTCTTCGGGAAAATGGGTTGAGAAATCATTCTGCAAAATCGAAAGCAGGGTTCTGTCGTAAAACTGCAGTTTATTTTTTGCGTAGAAATACATTTCCGTAAACATCAAAACAGCAAAGAAACCTACTAAAAAGGCATTATAATAAAGCGTTTTATAAATTAGAAAAGCGCAGAAAAAAAAGAGGATCATTACAAACAAAACCCTAACAAATAATGCATTATAGAACTTCCAGTTTTTCATTTTTTATTTTTGCCGCAAATTATGGGATTAAAAAGATTTTTTCGTTGTCTTAAAGTTTCGTTTTCTAGCAGATTTTAACAGATAAGAAAAAACTTAATTCTTAATTCTTCAAATCATATTTATCAATTCTTCTATACAAAGCCGCTCTTGACAAACCCAGTTCTTCGGCGGTTTTGCTGATGTTTCCATGGTGTTTTAAAAGCGCTTTTTCGATAGCCGTTTTTTCCATTTCTGACAATGGATTTTCATCATTTTCCTGAATTTCTTCAAAATCAAGAATATCCAGATTGCTTAACGAAATCGTGTTGTTATCAGCCAGAATAAGGGCTCGTTCGATTTTATTTTCCATTTCCCTCACATTTCCTTTCCACGGATAACGTTCTAAATATGGAGCCGTATTATCATCAAATCGCCAGTTTTCCTGATTGTACTTTTCGGCAATCTGATTGAGAACAAAATTTGCCATCGGAATTATATCTTCTTTTCGTTCACGCAGCGGCGGTAAATTAATTTCCATTGTATTGATTCGGTACAGCAGGTCTTCACGAAATGTTTTATTTTTTACTTCCAGCTTAATATCGCTGTTTGTAGCCGCAATTACACGTACATCTAGGTTACGCGGCTTACTTTCTCCCAATCTCGTCAATGTTTTGGTTTGTAAAACGTGGAGTAATTTTGCCTGAAGATGAAGCGGAATATTCCCTATTTCATCCAGAAAAATAGTGCCGTTTTGTGCGGTTTCAAATCTTCCTGCTGTATCTGTTTTAGCATCGGTAAAAGCTCCTTTGGCGTATCCAAAAAGTTCACTTTCGAACAAATTATCGCTTAGAGAACCTAAATCGACATGTACAAAAGGTTCGTTTTTCCTGTTTGAATTCTGATGAATAAATTCGGCAAAAACATATTTTCCGGTTCCGTTTTCACCCAAAATCAAAACATTTGCATCGGTTTTTGAAACCCTTTCGGCAATAGAATAGGCTTGTTTTATTTTTTGCGAAGTGCCTGTAAAGTATCTTTTTTCTGTTTTTTCAACAATAATTTTCTTGTTGTTTTTTCGGCTTTCGGTCAAAGCCTTATCAATAGTTTCGAGTAACTTTTCGTTGTTCCATGGCTTTAAAACATAATCAAAAGCACCAATTTTTATTCCTTCGACCGCAGTATCAATTTTTCCAAAAGCAGTCATTAAAATCACAATTGTATGAGGCGAAAGTGTTTTTATTTCCTTAAGCCAGTGAATACCTTCTCTCCCATCTTCAAACCCAATGCGGTAATTCATGTCCAGCAGTACGACATTTATTTCGTTTTCACTTAAAATAGAAATGATTTTTTTAGGACTGTTTGCCGTAAAAATGGTTTCAAAATGCTTTTTGAGAATCATTTTTGCCGAAAAAAGAATTTCTTCCTGATCGTCAACAATTAATATCTGGGCTAGTTTTTTTCTCATTCTGGTATTTTTTTGTTCGATTTTGAACGGTCAACTGTTCATTATCGAACACTCGGGTTTTGGTTTGTTTTTACGGTCTCTTTAAAATCAGTGCTTTACAAATAATAAATTTTATGGCACAGTATTTACCTATTGGTAATCAGTAAATTATTTAAAAAATGGACAAGGTAATTCCTCGTAAAAATAAAAAATTTAGGTATCTCACAATAGTAATTGGAGTTTTTTTAGTTTTGGCTGTAATTGTGTTTTTTTCTTTTAATTCGAAAAGAACTTTAAATGTAAAAGCAGATGAACTTTCTATTCAAAAAGCAGAAAAGGCTTTTTTTGAAGATTTTGTGGTTTTTCAGGCTAAGGTCGAACCTTTGAACGTAATGCTTGTAAACGTAACAGAAGGAGGATCTGTTAAAGAGATTTTTGCAGAAAATGGTGCAATGGTTACCAAAGGCCAGCCGCTGGCTCGTTTGTATAACCCCAATACTGAATTGAATTATCTGACTCAGGAAACGGCAATTATTGAACAAATCAACAACTTAAACACCGGAAAACTGAATATTAGAAATCAGGAACTAAACCTGACCAAAGATTTTGTTTTAATTGAACACGATTATAACGACGCTAAACGATTGTACGATGTGAATTTAAGGTTGTTTGAGAAAGATGTAATTTCCAGAAACGACTGGAATACGTTTAAGGAAAGTCTTCGTTTTCAGGAAGAACGCAAAAAAACGATTCAGCAGAGTATTCAAAAAGAAAAACAGTCGAATCAGGTTCAGATTTCGCAGATCAACCGTTCGATTCAGACAATGGAAAAAAGTCTGGAAATCTTAAGAAACAACAAAAAGAATTTCCTGATCACAGCTCCGGAATCCGGACGATTAACATCATTTGAACCTGTTTTGGGAAAAACATTCCAGGCCGGACAAAGCATTGGTAAAATCGATTCGAAACAGGGGTATAAACTCGCTGCAGAGGTCGATGAATTTTATCTGGAAAAAGTCCGTGAAGGTTTAAAAGGTCAGGTAGAATTTAAAGGAAAGGCTCTTGAGGTTATTGTGACAAAAGTAATCCCGGAAGTAAAGGGCGGACATTTTATCGTGGAGCTGGCTTTTGCCTCAAAAGAAGATATTGCTTTGCAGGATGGTTTAAGCTTTGGAGTAAAGCTGATTTTATCTGAGAAAAATAAAATTCTTGTACTGCCAAAAGGCGTTTTCAGTCAGGAAACAGCAGGAAAATGGATCTTTGTGGTAAAAGGAAACAAAGCTGAAAGAAGAAATATAAAGTTAGGAAGAGAAAATCCTTCGTATTATGAGGTTCTGGATGGACTGAAGGAAGGGGAATCTGTGGTAATTTCGTCTTACACGGATTATAAGGATATTGAGGAACTCTCTATTAGCAGTAAATAAATTTTTTCAAGTTTCAAGTTTCAGGTTAACACAACGAACCAATCTGAAACTTGAAACCTGAAACAAACAATAAATAATCATTCAATCATCAATCAAAAAACGTTAGTATTAACTAATCTAAAAAACTATGATAACAATACAAAATTTAACCAAAGTATTTAGAACCGAAGAAGTCGAAACGGCTGCTTTGAGCGACATTAATCTCGAAATTAAAAAAGGGGATTTCCTTACCATTATGGGACCTTCTGGCTGTGGAAAATCGACTCTGCTGAATATTATCGGACTGCTGGACGGTGCAGACAGCGGGAGTTACAAGTTACTGGATCAGGAAATGATTGGCTTAAAAGAAAAAGGGAGAGCCAAAGTACGCAAAGAAAATATTGGGTTCATCTTTCAGAATTTCAACCTCATCGACGAACTTTCGGTTTATGATAATATTGAATTACCGCTTTTGTATAACAATGTAAAAGCTTCTGAAAGAAAGCAGAAAATTGAAGCTATTGCCGAGAAATTAAACATTTCGCATCGTTTGAAACATTTTCCGCAGCAGCTTTCGGGAGGACAACAGCAAAGGGTTGCTGTTGCAAGGGCTTTGGTAAACGATCCTAAGATTATCCTTGCTGATGAGCCAACGGGAAACCTGGACAGTAAAAACGGTAATGAGGTAATGGAACTTTTAACAGATCTGCACGCGAAAGGTGCTACAATCCTGATGGTAACCCACTCTGATTATGATGCTTCGTTTTCGCAGAAAACCATTCATATGAAAGACGGTGTAATATTCTCTGAAAAACTAAACCAGAGAAATGTGGATGTTTTTATGGACGCTAAATAAATAAGTCATGATCAAAATTATTGTTACTGCACTCGTAATTCTGGTAGAATTTGTCTGCAAAATTTTTACTCTTCTTTAAAAAATTAACTAACCTACTATAAAGATATACCACCATGATTTTTAACTGGTTTAAAATATTTATTTATCATTTAAAGCAAAGCAAATTGTTTTCGTTTTTAAATGTTTTGGGATTAAGCATTGGGATTGCCAGTGTGATTTTCGCCATACTTTACTGGAATCATGAACATGCTTACGATCAATGGAATCCGGGGAAAGAAGATACTTATGTCGTGCTGAACAAAATAGGTACAACCGGCGAAACGTGGGCCAGCAGCTCAATACCTTTTGGTCTGACGTGCAAACAAACAATTCCCGAAATTGAAAAAATATGTTTTACTTTTAATTGGTATAACAATGGCCTGATTAAATTTAAGAACCAAAAACTGGTCGATAAAAAGATTACTCTTTCTGACGAAAACTTCTTTGATTTTTTTCCTTTTGATATTATAAAAGGTGCAAAAAAAGATGTGCTGAAAGAAAAAAACAGTGTTGCAGTCTCTGAAGAACAAGCCAAAGTACTTTTTAAAGACGAAGATCCAATAGGAAAATCAATCTGGTATAATAATACAAATTATACGGTTAAGTCGATTTATCGCATTAACAAACCGTCTTCTATAGAACCCAATTTTGTTTTTGGCGGCATAGTGCAGGAAAACGATAAGAACAGTTGGGGTAATTTTAGTTACGGACTGCTTATTAAAATTAAAAAAGAAGCTGATCCTACCGCTGTTTTAAAGAAAATGCAGCATGTAAATTACGTAAACAGAACCTTAAAAGAGGCAAAAGAAAGCGGCCTGACACCGGAACAGCATATAAAAGAAAACGGAGAAATCACGGTAATACTGGATCAGTTAAAAACGGTTCGTTTACACAGCACAAAAACCTCTGGAGGACGAGACCTGCCTGAGGGAAGCGGTAATTTAAAACTGCTTTACATTATGGGCGGATTGTCTGTTCTGATCTTGGTTTTATCATTGGTAAACTATATCAATTTAGCCACGGCTTCGGCAATAAAACGTGCTAAAGAAGTGGGGATACGCAAAATTGTGGGCGCTTCAAAAAACCAGATTATTACTCAGTTTATTTTTGAAACTGCTGTAATTGTTGTTCTTGCCATTGTATTTGCACTGGCAATTGTAGAACTTTCTCTGCCGTATTACAATACCTTTTTAAAGAAATCGCTGACTATGAATGGTGGTGAATTTTACCTGCAGCTCATTTTTATTTTTGGATTAGTAATCATTCTTGCGGGTATTTTCCCTGCCATTTATATCTCAAATTTCGAGACGTTAAAAGTTTTAAAAGGTAATTTTTCGAGAAGTAAAAGCGGTATCTGGATCCGGAATTCGATGCTTATTTTTCAATTCGGAATTGCTGCTTTTTTTATAATCGGTGCTTTGATTGTAAATTCTCAGGTTAATTTTATGATGAATAAAGATCTTGGTTTCAGCGGCGATCAGATCATTACAATTCCGTACAACACAAAAGATGTCTTTAAAAAAACGCAGCAATTTTCAACTTCAAAACAAGAGATCAAAAAAATACCCGGCGTTATAGATGTTTCAACCTTTGCAGGTTCTTTGGGCCTCGGCACCAATTCAAGTTCAGGGTTTAAGCATAATGGTATTTTTGTACAGCCGAGAAACATAGAAATGGATTTTGATTTTCTTAAAATGATGAAAATCAAAATAGTCAAAGGGCGTGATTTATCTCCTCAGTTTGCATCAGATACGGTAAGCAATATGCTGATCAACGAAACACTGGTTAAAATGCTGCAGCTTAAAGACCCTCTTAACACCATTATAACGTCTGGATGGGGCAACGAAAAAGGCAGTTTTAAATTCAAAATTGTTGGAATTGTAAAAGATTTCAACTTAAACAGTCTGCAGGAAAAAATACCTCCAATGGTTTTTATAAATATTAAAACCCTGAAGTGGAATAATTTCAATAATGTGTTTGTAAAGGTTTCTCCAAATAATTTAACAGAAACGTTAGAAAAATTGAAATTGTATTGGGATAAAAATGTAAATTCTGATTATCCATTTGAATATGAATTTGTTAACAAAGGATTTGCTAAGACTTATGAGGAACAGGTTAATCAAAAAAACTTATTTTTTATTCTAAATTTAGTCGTAATCATCATTGCCATCTTCGGATTGTTTGCTTTGGCATCATTTTCGATGGAGAGAAGGCTGAAAGAAATTGCCATTAGAAAAACACTGGGCGCAGAAACAGATATTCTGCTGAAGGATTTATCAAAACAATATATTGTTTTCTGCTTAATGGGATTCGGAATCGGGATTGTACCGGCTTATATCTTATTACAGAAATGGCTGGAAGATTTTGCTTTCAGGATCGACATTTCTTCGGTTCCTTTTGGCGTTGCTCTTGTATCGCTGCTGGTTCTTACTTTACTGATTGTTTTTGCAAAAGCATATCAGGTAACCAAAATTGATATTTTGAAATATTTAAAATACGAATAACTTGTAGGCCATTTTTTAAAAATCCCCGCTAGACACAGCCGCTAACGGGGATTTGTTTTTTTTAATTCATCGTAACTGAATCCGAATACAGGAGTTTGTCCAGGCTAGGATCACGGTCATAAACATCGGGATAAAAACCAATTTCGCCGTCATCGTTTACCCAGGCTGTAAAATATCCTATGTAAATCGGAATTTTTCTTTTCAGCATACAGGTTGTTTCCTTTTCGCCGCTCATGGCATTATTAATTTTATCAATCGGCCAGTCGGGATCATCTTTTAACATTTCTATTGCCAGTTGTTTAGCCTCTCTTACATTAATACAGCCATGGCTGAAAATACGTTTCTCAAAATCAAACAAACTCTTTGCCGGTGTATCGTGCAGATAAATATCGTTTGGGTTCGGGAACATAAATTTCACCAGTCCTAATGAGTTTTGAGGTCCCGGTTTCTGGCGTACATGTCCTCCGTTCCATTCCATATTATGATCGGCAAGATAGTTTTTATCTTCGGCAATTTTCAGTTTCAGTTCATTCTGGATAATACTTGCCGGAACATACCAGTACGGACTGAAAACAATCCGGTCGATTTTTCCACTAAAGATTACGGTTTCAGTCATTCGGGTTCCCACAAAAACATCCGAGACCAGATCGTATTTTCCGTTCTTTAGGTAAATCAGCCTGAAAGACGGGATATTTACCATCACATATTCGCTTGCATTAGCGAGTTCAGTCGGAATCCAGCGGCATCTTTCCATATTCAGCATAATCGTTCTGATTCTTTTTGAAATTGGCTCATTCATCTGATCGATTTGTTCTTTGGTGAAAGTATAATTCAGTTTCAGACCGTATCGTTTTTTGTACTTTAAAACGGCGGCCATCATTTCTTCATCATAGATTTGATTTTTAGAATCTTCTTTTAAATCGCCCACCACAAACAAACGTTCGCGTATTTGTTTTACAATAGTACCGCTGTCAAAAGGCCTGAGTTCTTTGTAGGTATCGGCATCAATATCAATTTTTTTCCAAAGTCCTTTTTTCTCGATATTTCGGTATCTTTTTAATACATCCTGAAGTTTATAATATTGACTGAAAAGAAGGTTTTCATCTTTATTTAATCGGTCCGGATCCTGCATTAACGAATCTAAAATTCTGTCGTACGAAACCGTTTTGGCCGGCAGAAACCAGCCTATTTTTTTTAAAGTCTGTGCATCAACACCTGAGTATACATTGCTGGCATAAAACACATACATATTCGACAATAAAAGTTCGGTATCGGTTTTAGGCAGTTTATTGGATACATTTTCATTAAAAACATCATCAACCAGTTCATTATAAGGCATCTCGGCTTTTATACCCTGCTCACCCAGACGCTTTACTTTATGATATAATAATGCCCCAAATTCGCTGACATTTTTGTCATCGTACCAGATCAGGTTGTATTCTTTCTTTTTATAAAGTTCTTCAACATCTTTTTGATACATTTTGAGTTTGGGATATTTCTTAAAAAAACTGTTTATTTCTTCTGCAGTAATGGTACCGAAAGAAAATACATTTGAAGAAGCAACATTTTCAAATTCCGGAATTTCATTTTTTAGTTTATCAGTTTTGGCTGATTTAAAAGAAAACATTAAAAAACTACCGGCAATAATAACAGATAAGAAAGTAAAATTTCGCATATTTTTAAGGTTTAAATTTTAACAAAAAATAATTTTTAAAAAATATCGGAAACTCTGATACAGAAGCTCCAAAGTAAATTATGTACAACTTGGAATCTTCGATTTGGGTTATCAAATTTAATTAAGATAATTGACAATTTTGATATTTTGTGATGTAAATTTCATACAGGTTTCATTTTGGCCGGTAAAAGAAATTCCGCAAAAAACAAGGATCGAAAACATCTATTTGAAAATTTGACAGGGCAAAAAATTCAATATTGATCGTTTTGACTAATCTCAATATCAATAAATACAATCTAAAAGACCGTAAATCCGAACTTAATCTGTTATCTTTGCAGTCTCAAATCAGTTTAAATTAAGATAGATTTTTCAAATTGATTTTTTTCCATACAAAATAGCACATAAAATGAAATTAGATAGAAAAGAAATTCTAAAGGCTTTAGAAACCATTACTATAGCCGGGGAAGGGAAAAACATGGTTGAAAGCGGTGCAGTTGCTAACGTACTGACTTTTGGCGACGAAGTGGTAGTCGATTTAGTATTACACACGCCGGCCATGCATATCAAAAAAAGAGCAGAAGATGATATTAAAAAAACCATTCATGATTTAATATCTCCTGAAGCTAAAATTAAAGTAAACATTAAAGTTGAAACGCCTGAGAAAGCCGAAATTAAAGGACGTGCTATTCCGGGAATTAAAAATATTATTGCTGTTGCCTCTGGAAAAGGAGGGGTTGGAAAATCTACTGTTACAGCAAACTTAGCCGTTACGCTTGCAAAAATGGGCTTTAAAGTAGGAGTTCTGGATGCTGATATTTACGGTCCTTCAATGCCTATTATGTTTGATGTTGAAAACGAAAAACCGGTTTCGATAACAGTTGACGGAAAATCTAAAATGAAACCAATTGAGAGCTACGAGATCAAAATGCTTTCTATTGGATTTTTTACTGCACCAAGCCAGGCTGTAATCTGGAGAGGTCCTATGGCCGCTAAAGCCTTAAATCAGATGATTTTTGATGCAGACTGGGGCGAACTGGATTTCATGCTTCTTGATTTACCTCCTGGAACAGGTGATATTCACCTTTCTATCATGCAGTCACTTCCTATTACAGGAGCGGTTGTAGTAAGTACACCACAGGCTGTTGCACTTGCCGATGCTAAAAAAGGAGTTTCGATGTTTATGCAGGACAATATCAATGTTCCGGTTTTAGGAATTATTGAGAACATGGCTTATTTTACTCCGGAAGAACTGCCAAATAACAAATATTATATTTTTGGACAGGAAGGTGCAAAAAACCTTGCTGCTGACTTAGATGTACCGTTTTTAGGTGAAGTGCCTATTGTACAGTCAATTCGTGAAGCGGGTGACTACGGACGTCCTGCAGCTTTGCAGACTGCATCGCCAATTGAAGGTGTTTTTGAAGAAATTACACGTAACGTAGTTCAGGAAGTGGTAAACAGAAACGAAAGTCTTCCTGCTACCGAAGCAATTAAAATTACAACAATGGCAGGATGTTCTGCTGTAAAAAAGAATTAGATAATTGAGATAATGTGTCAATTAGATATAATTCAAATTGACACATTCTTTTAAATTGACATAAATATCATGACAACAGAAGAATTAACAAATAATGTTTTATTGGCCTTAGACGAGATCAGGCCATTTTTAAAGTCCGATGGCGGAGATATTACATTAATCTCTATAGATGATGATAAACACGTTAAAGTACGTCTTGAAGGTGCCTGTATAAGCTGCAGTGTAAACCAGATGACGCTTAAAGCGGGTGTTGAAACTACAATAAAAAAATATGCGCCGCAAATTGAAACTGTAGTAAACATAATGTAACAATGCGCGTATAAGGCTTGTATACAAGGGTCATAAAATTAGCAAGAATAATAAGCCTTTTTTTAAATGTTTTCATAAAACAGCAATAAAACAGTTATAATTCCCCTCTTTTTTGAGGATTTCATAAAAAATAACACAAAGATTTAAGAGATTCAGTGAGTATTTTGTTACATTTTTAACTTAAATTTGTGACAAAACCCTTAAATCTTATATTTATGAAAAAATTTTACACTCTGTTTTTATTATTGAGTTTTGTAACTGTGAATTATGCACAAATCAGAACAGTTGTTGTTGATAAAGCGTGGGTAAGCGAATCTGAAGAATGGTCTGACTTTACTTATGCAGGAAAAATCGTATTTTCGATGAATGCGAATGACGAACCGGGAACTTTAAGAATTGGGAATTATGATTTCTTATACGATTTTGTAGAAGGAAGAGGGAAATTTTCAAATAAAGCTACATACAGCTCAGCAGAATTTACACACCCAAGAAAAGTTTCGGCAACGACAGACAAGCAAGGGGTTTTAAACACAACGTACGAAGGAACCTTAATCTTTCAGTCAGACAAAGATTATTTCTCTGTAATTGCAATTGTTACTATTCTTGAAAAAAGTGAAAGTGTTCTTGGTGTAAAAATGCGCTTAAAAGACACTGCCAGAAAAGAATACGCATTTAGTACTAAACCTACTAGCTAATATTAATAAAAAAGGATTTTTTCACGTTATAAAATCCTGCCAAAAAATTCCAATAATTAAAATGGATGTATTAATAAAGATTAAAGATCGAGAAGGAGTTATACACGAGTTACAGGCTCCGACCGATATGGCAATGAACATAATGGAGTTATGCAAAGCATACGAACTTCCTGTTGAAGGAACGTGCGGCGGAATGGCAATGTGCGCTTCCTGCCAGTGTTATGTTTTAAATGATGTCGCATTACCGGAAATGGGCGATGAAGAAGAAGCTATGCTGTCGGAAGCATTTTATGTTAAATCGAACAGTCGTTTAGGCTGCCAGATACCAATTACAGAAGATTTAGAAGGTCTTGAGTTAGAATTAGCTCCGGAATATTAAAAATATAAAAAAGGCGAGAATTAATTTTCCCGCCTTTTTTACGTTTGTTATTAAACCAGACAAGTTTTAAAACCTGCCGGGTTTCTTGTAGGTAGTAGACTTAGATCTCTATTTTTGATATTTATAATCATTAATCTTCAAATTAATTTCTGGATATTGTCTGCAGCCTTCTGTACTTCTCCAGTTTCATGACACCAGAAATAAACAGTATCACCTAGAATTTTATTGTTTTCACAAGGAAGAAGAATCAATTGATCTCCACACCCATTTCCTCCAACAGCAATCGCATTTAAAGGAAAATGACCCCATTCTTTAGCTTGTTTTGTTTCTAAAATAATGTGATTGCAGGTTCTGCTTATTCTCTTTTTATCACTCTTATCAAAAAACGGATAAAGATTCCAATCATAATCTTCTGTTTGAGCTTCTCCTCCATTTTCTTCTATCATTTTTTCTTTAAACAAAGGAGAAAATTTTAACCCTAGCTCTTCTTCTGTTTCTTGTACATATTTTATATCGACTGGAAATGCCATAAATTTTAATTTAAGTGTTCTTGGGGATCAAAAGGCTCAAAGTCTCTTTCTGAAAAGGCTTCTGTTAAAATACCAGACGAACACAACCAGGAAATAGTTTCTTCTAATGTATTTCCGGCTTTGTAAATCATTTCGCTGTATCTCGGCAGGATATAATAGTGATTATTTAGGAGAATAATTTCGTCTCCGTCGAATGTATCGCCTACTCTAATTGATTTTAAGACTTCATCTTTGGTCAAAACGTCTTTTCCTTCATCCCAAAACCAATATTCAGTTATACGGCCCCTCCATTCTTCAAGGGTTAGAATAATCGTTTCCGGAAGAAACATTCTAACGTAAGTACCTCCCAAAATCCCGCTTCCGTATGTCAGAACATATTCTTTATAATCTTCATCAAAAGTAACGTTCAATGTTTTTTCGCAGGCCAGAATATCTTCTTCATCAGCGGTAAACAAGTCGGTTTTATGCGTCTTATAGTTTGGGATTATTTTATAGTTGTCAAAATTCATAAGCTTTAAGTTTATCTGCTAATTTACTTGTTTAGCGGGTAAACTGAAAAGTTTTTAACGCAAAAAAGCCATAATTACTTAATCGCAATTACGGCTTTCTTTATAGCAATTTTCTTTAAATCTCTGGATTACACCAAACCTGCTTTAATTAAATATTCAGCGATTTGGATGGTGTTTGTTGCAGCACCTTTTCTTAAGTTATCAGCAACGATCCACATGTTTAATGTGTTTGGCTGGCTTTCATCGCGACGGATTCTTCCAACAAAAACATCGTTTTTACCTTCTGCATATAATGGCATTGGGTATGTAAATGTATCTAAGTTATCCTGTACCACTACTCCATCTGTATTGTGCAGAATCTCACGAACTTCACTTACATCAAAATCGTTTGTAAACTCAACGTTTACAGCCTCACTGTGTCCGCCAACAACCGGTACACGAACGGCAGTAGCCGTAACTCTGATCGTATTATCGCCAAGGATTTTTTGAGTTTCACGAACCAGTTTCATTTCTTCTTTTGTGTATCCGTTTTCCTCAAAGCTGTCACAATGTGGAATTGCATTACGGTGAATTGGGTATTTGTAAGCCATATCCCCCTGAACACCTGCATATTCATTCTCTAATTGTTTTACCGCTTTTACACCCGTTCCGGTGATCGATTGGTAAGTAGAAACGATGATTCTTTTAATGTTGTATTTTTTATGCAAAGGAGATAATGCCAATACCATTTGAATAGTTGAACAGTTTGGGTTTGCGATGATTTTATCTTCTTTAGTTAAAACGTCGGCATTGATTTCTGGAACTACCAATTTTTTAGTCGGGTCCATTCTCCATGCAGATGAGTTGTCGATTACAGTTGTTCCGGCAGCAGCAAATTTAGGAGCCCATTCTAACGAAGTATCGCCTCCGGCAGAAAAAACCGCGATATCAGCTTTCATATCAACAGCCGTCTGTAATCCTACTACTTTATATTTGGTTCCTTTGTATTCGATTTCTTTTCCTACTGATCTTTCAGATGCAACAGGAATTAATTCTGTAACAGGAAAATTTCTTTCTGCTAATACTTTAAGCATTACTTCGCCAACCATTCCGGTAGCACCTACAACTGCAATTCTCATTTTTATATTTTTAAATAATCAATTAATCTAATTTTACAGGACAAAAATAAGTATAAATAAAGTCTCAGCAAGGTGATTCACAAAAAATAACAAAATGTTATAAATTGAACAAATTTTGAAATTTAGATCCCTGTCTTCCTTTTCTAAAATTCGTTTTCTGCCCAAATCAGCTTTTGCTCAATATTTTCAATATCCAGTTTTTCTGACCGGTTAATTGCTTTAAGTCTTTCAGAAAGAACATGTAAGGATGTATCTGCTAAATCTATAGCAGATTGTAAATCTGATTTTTCAATTTCAAGAACATCAAAAAGACATGGCGGTGCAAAATTTTCTTTAACTTCAATATCAACAAAATCAAATCGGATTTTATTTCCATTTTCGGTTACCCGAGGAAAAGGGTGTCCTGCAAAAAATGAACTTGTTTTTCCGATTATCAAATCTTTCCATTCTTTTATATCAGCCAAAGAACCACAGCATTGCGGAAAATAAACAGCCATATCATCCAATTCTAAAATATACCCGCCGGAAAAAGGCGTAATAAAGTCAATTGCATCTGCTGTATCTGTTTCGTCAGATTCTTCAAAATCTATTTCTTTTTGAATTGCCCGCAGCAAATCAGCATCAGACAATTCATCAATAGCGTAAAAACGAGATGCTTTTTGATACGGTTTTAAATCATCTGAAAAACCAGCCGCTTTATTACATAAGCAATTATATGCTTCCCATTCGTCCTTGTATTCCCAGGAAGGTCCAAAATCAGGTAGTTTTATATTTTCATTACTGTTGAAAATTTCTATAACGGGTACTAATTTTACTTTCATAGTTCATTAAAAAAACCGCCTCTTTAGAAGGCGGTTAAGTTAGACTTAGTGCAGCGGTATTATATCTTATTTATTTTTTAATAAATCTCTAATCTCAGTTAACAATTCTTCCTGAGTTGGCGCTGCAGGCTGATTTGGTGCAGGCTCTTCTTTCTTTTTAAGACTGTTTAACCCTTTAATAAGCACGAACAAAACAAAAGCCACAATAATAAAATTAATTACTGCCGAAAGAAACATTCCGTATTTAACTCCGCCAAAAGCGGTTAAATCTTCAATTCTTGACAAATGAGCCGCATCTAAAGCCGGTTTTAAAACAAGCGGTGTAATTACGTCTTCAATAAATGAACTTACAATTTTACCAAAAGCGGCTCCAATAATTACTGCAACAGCAAGGTCAACTACATTGCCCTTCATTGCAAATGCCTTAAATTCTGAAAAAAATCCCATATCTGATTTGTTTAGTTTTTAATAATGAAGTATCGAAAATACGTAATTTTCCTGATAATTCCTTGCTCTACCTAAAAAACACTCTTTTAACGCGCTGCGAAATACTGGTCATTATTTCGTACGGAATTGTTTTTAAAACTTCTGCCATTTCTACAACTGTCGGGCTTTCGCCGAAAATTATTACCGAATCACCTTCTTTGCAGTCAATATGGGTTACGTTAACCATCAGCATATCCATGCATACGCTCCCAACGATTCTGGCTTTCTGGTTTTTAATCATCACGTATCCTGCTTCATTTCCCCATAATCTCGAAATACCATCAGCATAACCAATTGGGATAGTGGCGATTTTTGTTTCTTTCTCTGCCATAAAACGGCGTCCGTAACCTACGCTGTCGCCTGCAGGAATGGTGCGGACCTGAGAAATAATCGATTTTAATGTTCCTACGTTTTCGAGATATTTTTGTTCTGCCGGATCGTTTGAAACGCCGTATAATCCAATTCCTAAACGTACCATACTGTATTGTGCATCCGGAAAATTACTGATTCCGGAAGTGTTTAAGGTATGTCGGATTGGGTTTATGCTGAGTTCTGACATTAATTTTGACGATAATCTTTCGAACAATGCGATTTGTTTTCTCACGAAATCAAAATGTTTAGGATCATCGCTTGTAGCCAGATGCGATAAAATACTCTGAACTCGAACGGTTGAATTTCCTTTTAAAGTCGCGATGAGTTCGTCGATTGTATTGTCTTCAAACCCTAAACGATGCATTCCGGTGTCTATTTTTATGTGAATTGGATAATCCTGTAAATTCTTTTCTCGGGCAATTTTTAAAAAGGCTTTCAGCCCCTTTAAACTGTAAATTTCAGGTTCTAACTGATATTGAATTATCGAAGGAAAACTGGTTGACTCCGGATTTAAAACCATAATAGGCAGTTTGATACCGCCGTTTTTCAGCGAAATTCCTTCATCGGCGAAAGCCACACCTAAATAATTTACTTTATGATGTTCGAGTAATTTGGCAATTTCCAGTCCGCCGTTTCCGTAACCAAAAGCCTTTACCATCACCATCATTTTAACATCCGGTTTCAGCTTTGATTTAAAGTAATTAAAGTTATGGCTTATAGCATCCAGATTAATTTCCAGAACGGTTTCGTGTGTTTTTTCTTCAAGCAGCGATACGATTTCTTCAAACTGAAAAGATCTTGCTCCTTTTATCAGAATGGTTTCGTTATTAAAATCAAACCTTTCTATTTCGTTGATAAAATCGGCTGTATTTTGAAACATGGTGCTGTTGGCAAATTTATCTTTGAATGAAGAAATTGTCGGGCCAATACCAATTACACGATGTATTTTATTGTCTGAAATAAGCTGGGCTACTTTTGAATATAGCTCTTCGTTTGAAAAACCGCTTTGAAAAATATCAGACAAAATCACGGTTTTTGAGGCGTTCTTTTTCTGGCTTTCCAGAAAGTCCAGAGCAATTTTTAAGGATTGAAAATCGGAGCTGTAACTGTCGTCGATAATGCTGCAGTTTTGGATTCCGTTTTTTACCTCCAAACGCATTTCTACAGGATAAAGTCCTTTTACACGGTTCTGAATGACTTCAAAATCGTATTTAAAATACAACAAAACCAATAAACAGGAGATCGTATTTTCTATTGAAGCCGAATCGCTGAACGGGATTTCTAAATTGAAAATTTCATCATTGTATTGGTACTGAATGGTTGTAATATCATTTTGGGCTTCTTTTTTCAGAATATAAACTGAAGCTGTATCATCTGTAAAACTCCATGAAAAAAGCGTTCTGTCTTCCAGCGGATATTCGGCACTAAAATCAGACAGACAATCATCTACGAGTTTGTTTTTCTGGTAAACAATCACTTTTGATTTTTTGAAAAGCAGCAGCTTTTCTTTGATTTTCTGCTCAAGGTTTTCGAATCCCTCATCGTGCGCGGAACCAATACTGGTTAAAACACCAATATTGGGTTTTATGATTTTTTCGAGATTTGTCATTTCGTTTACGGTCGAAATTCCGGCTTCGAAAATCCCTAAATTGTGTTTTTCATTTATAGCAATTACAGACAACGGTACGCCAACCTGCGAATTGTAGCTTTTAGGGCTTCGGATAATGTTATAATCGGGGCTTAATAAGAAATTAAGCCATTCTTTTACGATGGTTTTTCCGTTGCTTCCGGTTAATCCAATTATCGGAATATTAAATAAATCACGATAATAAGCTGCCAGTTCCTGAAGTGCTTTCAGAGTATTTTTGACTATAAAAAAATTGGCTTTCCCTTTTACTTTTTCAGGAATATGCTGCACGACAAAATTTCGTACTCCTTTGTCTATAAGCTCGGAAATATACAAATGAGCGTCATTATTAACACCCGAAAGGGCAATAAACAATGTCTGCGACCCGTTTTGTAATGAACGGCTGTCAATCGAAATATGATCGACAAAAATGTCGGTTTGAGAACCTGTCCATTCAGCATTAAGTACTGAAACCAGGTTTTTTAAATTTATGCTCATTTTAAAATTACTTTTTGTCAAATTTAAAAAAAGGTTTGCCACGAATCTCTCAAATTTTAGCTAATTTATTTCTAGGATTTATAAAACGTTTAGCCGCAGATTAAAGGATTGTCCGGATTTCTGAATCTGTAAAATACTATATCCATATACAGCTGACGTCTTTTAAAAATAAATTATAATTTGTTGAAATTTGTGTAATGCGCCACGAAGAACATTATTTGACTATATTTGTTTAATACCCACAAAATACTGCGTTTTGAAAAAATTCCTGATCTTATTTTCCTATATATTCCATCCGATTTTTATATCGATGTACGCGACCTTGTTTTATCTGTATTGTAAAGAAGATATTTTTACTACTAACGAGAAATACTTTGTCTTATTTCAGATTCTGGTTATCACCTTTATTGTTCCAATATTGTTTTTTATGCTGCTTCGTTCAACAGGACATGTAAAATCTATGATGCTTCCGGAGACTTCGCAACGATTGATTCCACTGGTTTTACAGTGTTTTTTATATATTCTGCTGGTAAAAAGAAGTATTATAATTCTGCGTTACCCGGAATTGCATTTCTTTTTTCTGGGTGCTTTGTTTACCACTATTGCAGCATTGGTTTTGTCTCTTTTTAAAATCAAGGCCAGTCTTCACGTTGCTGCCATAAGCGGTTTTATGGTTTTTGCTGCGGGATTAAACATTCATCTTCAAATGCATAATCCGTATTGGGCTGCTTTTTTAATTTTAATAACCGGCATTGTAGCTTCTTCGAGATTAGAAATGGAGGCACATACTCCAAAAGAACTCCTTATTGGATTATTCATTGGTATATTTCCTCAGCTTTTGTTTTTATATCTTTGGTTATAAAATGTAGAAAATCAGTCCTGCATTAAGAGTTTTCAATTTAAGTCTTTCATCATCGATCGTAGTGGCTGTAGATTTAAACAACGGATTTACCCCGTAATAGATATACAAATTCCATGTGTTATAACCAGCTGAAAGATACGGACCGTATTGAAATTTATTAATATCGGGATTGTTTTTTATTCTATAAGTATTCTCTCCATCGTCCAGATTTGAGGCGTTTGAAAATACATAACTGAATTTTATTCCTGCATAAATTCTCCAGAATTTGGTGCTTTCGAAAGTCGAATTACGCCATCTGAATTCTATAGGAAGATCAACAGAATATTGTCTGTAACGATTAGAAACGAATTCATTATAACTGTTAACTCCGTAAAGAATTTCGCCTGCCGCGTCATCGTAAATATTAAGGTTCTGATAATAATTTTGATAACTGAATCCAAAACCCGCCGCGATCGCCACTGTTCTTGATTTGTTTACCGGCATGTCGCGCAGGAAACCTCCGGAAAGTCCCAAAGAGAATTTATTCTGTTTGAATTGACTTGGAATATCCGTAAACATATTATAGGTTACCGAAAAATAAAACTGATCTTCTCTGTACAAAGAGTCTATTTTAACTATCGGTTTTATTTCCGGTTTGGCATCGTCCTGCGAGAAAGCATTTAAAAACGAGATTAAAAACAAACAGCTAAAAAGTGATCGCATATATTTTTTTGATTTAAAACGGATTAATTAATGAAACGTTTTTCGGGATGGTTTTATTTCACTTACAAATATAATATAATGCCAGTTCAGGATAAGATTTGAATTTAAATATTCTGATTTTGATGAAGAATAAAGGAATTTACTGCGGTTTTTTCAAATAAAATGCAGCCGAAATCAAAAAATGGATTTGTATTTGCACGATCTTTTATACCTTTGCTTTTCATGAAGAAAAAGCAGCTCATACTTAGTCTTTCTTTTGCTGTTACAATATTGTTCTCGATATTGTTTCAGTCTATACACAGTTATGAGCATATCATAAAACAGCTTTCTGAGAAACAATGCCATCATGATTATAATGATCCAAACGGCGAAATAACGCATCAGCATCATAATTACGAGGTTTGTTTTGTTTGTAATTTTGCTTTTGAGTCCTTTATTCTTCCTCAGGATTTTTCTTTTCAGTTTTATTATTTCAACAGCGATATTCCGTATTTTTTTCCGCTGTCTGAAAAGATTTTTTCAGTTTCAAAAACCACGTATTTATTACGCGGACCTCCTGCTGTAGTTTCTTAAGCACCATTAAAAAAATCAATTTCTTTTTGTTCAAATTCAAAAGAACACTGCGTTTGCTAATCCTCATTCTCTGAATCAGGATCAGAATGCTTTGCTGTTTGTTTTTATTTGATGAAAAAGAAAATCAACAACTATAGCATCATTTTCAAATGAAAAAATTCATATTTGCCCTTATATTAGGGGTCTCGGGCATTCTTTCTGCTCAAAATTCGGTTTCAGGAACAGTAACCGATAATCAAAACCAGCCATTACCGGGCGTTTCTGTTTACGCACCGGAACTTCATAAAGGAACAACAACAGATGTAAACGGAAAGTACGAGTTAAACAACCTGCCAAACGGAAGTTTACGCATTGCTTTTTCGTATGTTGGATATGCCAATCAGAACAAAACTATTGTTAAATTAGTGAAACAAAATACTCTGGACATTGTTCTTGAAGAATCGATTCTGGAAATGGACGAGGTAGTGGTTTCAACTCCTTTTAACAAACTGCAATCGCAAAACGTAATGAAAATTGAGCACGAAAGCATCAAAACATTACAACAAAAAGGAACTTCAACTTTAATCGAAGGTTTAGCCACTATTCCGGGAGTTGCCCAGATTTCTACCGGAACTTCAATCGGGAAACCGGTTATCCGCGGACTCAGCGGGAATCGTGTTTTGGTTTATTCTCAGGGCGTTCGTATCGAAAATCAGCAGTTTGGAGACGAACATGGTTTAGGTTTAAACGATGCCGGAATCGAAAGCGTTGAAGTAATAAAAGGGCCGGCTTCTTTATTGTACGGTTCTGATGCTCTTGGAGGTGTCTTGTATTTCAATCCTGAAAAATTTGCCGATGCTGGTACTTTTAAAGCTAATTTCAGCCAAAAATATTTTACGAATACAGAAGGAAGTAATTCTTCTATAGGATTAAAAACATCTACAGACAATTGGAAATTCCTGGCAAGGGGAAGCTACAACACACATTCTGACTACAAAATCGCCGATGGCGACCGCGTTACAAACTCACGTTACAACGAAACTGATTTTAAAACCGGAATTGGCTACAGTAATTCAACTTTTTCAAGTGTTGTACGATACAATTACAATAAACTGGATATTGGAATTCCGGAAGAAGGAATTGCAGAACAGTCTTCAAGCAAGGACACACAATTTCCGAGACAGGGAATCTTTAATCATTTACTGAGTTTAAACAATGTTATCTTTTTTGAAAACTCAAAACTTGATGTTGATTTAGGGTATATCGCCAATGACCGAAGCGAATTTGAAGACAGCAACGAAGCTTCTTTGCACATGAAACTGAATACTTTCAATTATAATGCAAAATACCATTTCCCTAAATTCGGAAAAATCGAAACTATTTTGGGCGTTCAGGGAATGCATCAAACCAACAAAAATTCGGGTGAAGAATATTTGATTCCGGATGCCACTACAAATGATTTTGGTGTTTTTGGAACTGCTAATTACGAATGGGATAACAGCGTATTGCAGGCCGGATTGCGTTTCGATAACCGAAATATTACTTCAATCGCACACGGAACAGAAGGTGAAGAAGGGTATTTTCTTCCTCTTGACCGATCTTTTGACAGTTTTAATGCTTCTTTAGGGTATAAAACAAAATTAGCCGAGCCTTTAACCCTTCGTTTAAATGTGGCAACCGGATTTAGAGCGCCAAACTTAGCCGAATTAACTTCAAATGGAGTTCACGAAGGAACTAACCGATATGAAATTGGAAACGCTAATTTAAAAACAGAACAAAACGTTCAGACTGATTTGAATTTAGAATACAAAAACACGCATTTTGAATTTTTCGTAAACGGATTCTACAATCATGTAAACAATTACATTTATACGTCGCCAACCGGAGAAGTTTTAGAAGATAATGATGTTTTTGCTTATGTTCAGGATAATGCACAATTATATGGTGGTGAAGTTGGTCTGCACTTTCACCCTCACCCATTAGACTGGTTACATTTTGAAACTAGTTTTGAAACCGTTACAGGTAAAAAAGAAAACAAAGATTATCTGCCTTTAATTCCTGCAAACAACTGGAATAATACACTTAGAACTGAATTTAATATCCAAAACTGGTTAAGCGAAGGTTTTGCTTCTTTGAATGTATCTTCTACTTTTAGTCAGGATAATGTGAGTGGTTTCGAAACAGCTTCTAAAGGATATACTTTAGTAAACTTAGGTTTTGGCGGAACAGTAAAACTAGGAAAAACTGCTTTTGATATTAACTTAAACGGAAACAATTTATTTGATAAAAAATATATTGCACACCTTTCAAGATTAAAAACAGACGGTATTCCGAATATTGGAAGAAACATCGTTTTGGGAGTTAACTTTAATCTGTAACATTTTTAAACCATATAAGTCATATAAGTAAAAATAAGCGACGCTTTAAATTAAATGAACTTATATAACTTATATGGTTTATTTTTTCATCCTAAATTTTCACAACAAAAAGTGCTATTTTTGTTACAACAGAATAAAACTAACTATGAAAAAAACATTTTTATTAATGGCTATAACAACTGCAGGAATTTCATTTGGACAAAATAAAATTCAATATCCGCAAACTAAAAAAGGAGAAACTGTTGATGTGTATTTTGACACCAAAGTAAGCGATCCGTATCGTTGGTTAGAAGACGATAAATCTGCTGAAACGGGTGCATGGGTAAAGGCTGAAAATGAAGTAACTTACGGTTATTTAGATAAAATTCCGTTTAGAAATGAGCTGAAAGCCCGCATGGAAAAGCTATGGAATTTTGAAAAAATAGGCGCTCCGTCTAAAGAGGGAAAATTTACATATTATTCTAAAAATAACGGTCTTCAAAATCAATCTGTTATATACAGAAAAGACGAGAAAGGAAAAGAAGAAGTTTTCCTTGACCCGAATACATTCTCGAAAGACGGAACAACTTCGCTCAGCGGACTGGATTTTTCTAAAGACGGAAGTAAAGCAGCTTATTCTATTTCTGAAGGCGGAAGCGACTGGAGAAAAGTAATTATTATTGATGCTGTTTCTAAAAAAGTACTGGAAGATACTCTTGTTGATGTCAAATTCAGCGGTATTTCATGGCACGGAAATGACGGTTTTTATTATTCAAGTTATGAGAAACCAAAAGGAAGTGAACTGTCTGCCAAAACTGATCAGCATAAATTGTTTTTCCACAAACTGGGAACGGCTCAAAAAGACGATAAAATAATTTTTGGCGCCGATCAAAAAAGAAGATACGTAGGAGGCTATGTTACCGAAGACAATCGTTATTTAGTAATTACAGCTTCAAATTCTACTTACGGAAACGAATTGTACATTAAAGACCTCACGAAACCAAACAGCCCGATTGTTACCATTGTAGACAATTTTAACAGCGACAGTAATATTATTGAAAACGAAGGCAGTAAATTATTTATTGAAACTGATTTCAACGCTCCTAATAAACGCGTTGTAACGGTTGATGCCTCAAACCCGAAACCGGAAAACTGGAAAGATTTTATTAAAGAAACCAAAGATATTTTATCGCCTTCAACAGGTGCAGGTTATTTCTTTGCCAATTACACAAAAGATGCTGTTTCATTTGTACAGCAATACGATTATAACGGAAAATTAGTGCGCGAAATCAAACTTCCTGCTGTTGGAACTGCAGGCGGATTTGGCGGTAAAAAGAACGAAAAACTTCTGTATTACAGCTTTACCAACTACACTACTCCGGGAAGCATTTATTCTTTTGAACCAAAATCCGGTAAGTCTGAAATCTATGAGAAACCAAAAGTAGATTTCAAAAGCGAAGATTACGAATCTAAACAGGTTTTCTACACATCAAAAGATGGTACAAAAGTACCAATGATTATTACCTATAAAAAAGGAACAAAATTAGATGGTAAAAACCCAACAATCCTTTATGGTTACGGCGGATTCAACATCAGCTTAACACCAAGTTTCAGTATCGCAAATGCGGTTTGGATGGAAAACGGCGGTGTTTATGCTGTTGCCAACTTAAGAGGAGGCGGTGAATACGGAAAAAAATGGCACGATGCAGGAACAAAATTGCAAAAGCAAAATGTATTTGACGATTTTATCGCTGCTGCCGAATATCTAATCGCTCAAAAATATACCTCATCTGATTATTTGGCAATCCGCGGCGGATCTAATGGAGGTTTGCTGGTTGGTGCAGCTATGACACAGCGTCCTGAATTAATGAAAGTAGCTTTACCGGCTGTGGGCGTTATGGATATGCTCCGTTACAACGCTTTTACAGCGGGCGCAGGCTGGGCTTTTGATTACGGAACGGCTCAGGACAGCAAAGAAATGTTCGAGTATTTAAAAGGATATTCTCCTGTTCACAATGTTAAACAAGGAACGCATTATCCTGCTACAATGGTAACTACAGGAGATCATGATGATCGTGTTGTTCCGGCACATAGTTTTAAATTTGCATCTGAATTACAGGAAAAACAAGCCGGAGATAATCCTGTTTTAATTAGAATTGATGTTAAAGCCGGACACGGAGCAGGAAAATCTGTTGCAGCGTCTATTCAAGAAAATGTAGACATTCAAGCGTTTACGCTTTACAATATGGGTTTTACTTCTTTACCGAAAAAGTAAGACTTTAAGCTGAAATTTTTTAGCCGCGAATTCACGAATCTATTTTGTGAATCTCGTGGCTTTTTTATTTCACGCAGATTCAGCAGATTTTGGCAGATTTAAGATAATTTATTTTAAAAAATCTGTATGTATCTGCTCAAATCATCTTTAATCTGCGTGAAATAAATTCGTCCAATTCAACAAAACATCTTTAACCACGTAGATTAAAAATAAATTCGTGACTCGAGGACGAAGGATGAAAAGACGAAGTAATTCGTGGCTAACTTTTTTAAACAAAGCTTTTATACTAAATTTGAGAAACTTAAAACTTAAACAATGGAAATTATAAAATGGGGAATTATTGGCTGCGGAAATGTAACCGAAGTTAAAAGCGGACCTGCTTTTCAGAAGGCTCCAAACTCTGCTTTAGTTGCTGTTATGCGAAGAGATGCATCGCTTGCCGAAGATTACGCAAAACGACACAATGTTCCGAAATGGTATTCTAATGCTGAAGATTTAATTAATGATCCAGAAGTTGATGCCGTTTATATTGCCACTCCTCCATCTTCTCATAAAGAATATACCATTTTATGCGCCAAAGCAGGAAAACCTGTTTATGTTGAAAAACCAATGGCTTTAACTTTTGAAGAATGCAGCGAAATGATCAGCGCCTGCAAAGAACACAATGTTCCGTTATTTGTTGCTTATTACAGAAGAGCTCTGCCTCGCTTTTTAAAAATTAAAGAAATAATTGACGAAGGAAAATTAGGGAATATCAGGCACGTAAACTGTGTTTTATATCATCCTTTTGAGGAGCGCTACGATGACGAAATCAATCTTCCGTGGACTGTTTTACCGCATATTTCCGGAGGCGGTATTTTTGTTGATCTGGCCTGTCATACTTTGGATTTCCTGGATTTTGTTTTAGGTCCGATAAAGTCTGTTCGCGGACATGCAACTTCTCAACTTAAAGCGTATCCTGCTGAAGATGCCGTTTCGATGTCTTTTTTATTCGAAAACGGAATCCACGGATCGGGTATCTGGAATTTTGCAAGTTTTGAACGTTATGACAATACTGAAATTACAGGAGACAAAGGAAAAATTTCTTTCTCTACTTTTGGAAATGATCCTATTCACATTCAATATACAAATGGAGAAAAAGAAACAATTACAATAGAAAATCCGCTTCATATTCAGCAGCCATTTATTGAAACTGTTATTTCTGAACTTTTAGGCAGCGAAGGTGCTTCTCCATCAAAAGGAGTTTCTGGAGCAAGAACAACTTGGGTTATTGATGAAGTTTTAAAGGAGTTTAGAAATTCTAAATAAAGCTTGTGGATCTGAGCAAAGCGCTTAGAATAAGCACAATATTTATCATTTCGACCGAAGGGAGAAACCACACACGGGAATCTACATAGGGATTGACAATCTTTGCTGAATTACTAGTGTGATTTCTCCCTTCGGTCGAAATTGTAAAAGTTAGATAATTCGGTAACAAAATTTAACTTTAATAAATTTTGTTGGGATGAGAAACAATAGTCAGGATTCAACATTGGAAAGAAACTATTTAGAGAAGTACCGTTTTCTAATTAAAGAATATGAACAAGTTAAAAACAAGACCCATCCCTTGTACAAGAAGGCAATGGATTTTTATACGGCCAATGATACTTGCAGAAAGAGTTTTTTAAAGTATTATAATCGATATAAACAAAGTGGAAAGTCAGTAGATTTACTGCCTCAAAAACGTGGCCCAAAATATAAAACCAGACGCCCTTTGCCGTTCATAGAACAAAAAGTGGTTGAATTACGGGAAAAGGGAAACAATAAATATGAAATTGTTAGTATCTTAAATCCCAAATTGGGAAAATACACACCCTCATATTCTGGAGTTTACAATATTTTAAAGCGGCATAAAATAAACAGATTAACTCCGAAGATCAAAAAGAATCATCAGAAAATAATCAAAGAAAGAATGGGACAGCTGGGTCATATTGATTGTCATTATTTAAGCAAAAGCGTAATTCGCGGAGAAAACAAAAAACTCTATTTAGTCTGTGTAATTGATGATTACAGCCGTATTGCCTGGGCAGAATTAGTTCCGGACATCACGAGTTTAACAGTAATGTTTGCCTCATTAAAGTGCTTGAATATCTTAAGCAGTCATTATGAAATAAAATTTGAAGAGATATTGTCTGATAATGGGGCTGAATTTGGAATCAAAACAAGCAAGGTAAAAAATCAGCATCCATTTGAAAGAATGCTCATGGAATTAGGAATAGTTCACAGGTACACAAGACCTTACCGTCCGCAGACAAATGGCAAGGTTGAACGTTTTTGGAGAACTCTCGAAGAGGATTTATTACGGGATACTGATTTTGATTCGCAAGAAGAACTGAAAGAGGAATTATTACAATATTTGTATTATTACAATCATGAAAGACCACATCAGGGAATTGATGGAAAAAAGCCAATTGAAATGATAAATCCGTTACCGAAATAAGTAACCTTTACAGAAATGACAAAACTGCACACAAAAAAAAAGGATATCCTTCTGAATATCCTCTTTTTTTAAAACTGTAAAATTGTAAAAATTATAGGCTGTATTTTAAACCTACAGTTAGTCCAATACCTGAAATTCCAACAAAAGAACTTATATCATCAGTAGCTTTAGTATCATCAAAACCAGCTGCATTAGTTACTTTACTATTTGAACTTGTAGTTAATTGACTTACATAATTAGTATGAATAGCAGAATATGAAGCATCTTGTCTAAAAGTAGATGGAGTATGTAATTTATCTACTCCGTTTTCAGTGAAAACAGTAGTCTCTTTCGTTTTCCCATGAACAGTAAAGTTTCTGTATTCAATTTCAGCAAATACAGCGATCTTTTTCCCTAATTTATAAGAAGTTCCTACTGCTGCCATAAAACCAATAGTTGGATTAGGTTTTACAACGTCTTCAGAATATGTTTTAGCCATCACTCCTGCTGCTGTAGAATATTCACGATTTGTTTCAATTGTTAAGTCCCCATGTATCGGAACAATAACTCCAACTTTTGTATAAGGTTCAAAACCTTTAGATTCACCTAAAAACAACACTAATGAAGGTGATAAATCCCATGCTCTAATTTTTCCTACAGCATCACCTGTTACAAAAATATTTGTTGGAGCAGTTGCTACTAAACGATTTGTAGTCTCAACCATCAATTTATCAGCACTAGAATAATAGTTGATTCCCATCTCAACACCTACACGAGTTGAAAAACGGTAACCAGCAGTTAATCCAGAACGGAAACCTTCCCCAAAGGAACCGTGATTTGTTTTTCTCGAAATTAAAGTAGTTCCATTAGGTCCATAAACATCTGTATTTGGTAATTGACCATTTACAATTGGAAATTCGGTAGCTGCTGTCTGAAGGAAATATGATCCACCCAATTTAAAATACCAGGTTTCCGGCTTCTCTCCACTTGTTGTTTGCGCCATTGCAGTCATAGAGCAAACTAATAATCCTAATAAAAATAGGTTCTTTTTCATAATTCTGATTTAATTGATTTATACAAACTTAGAGTATTTTAACATATTCTTATAATTTGTATTGTTAGACTTGGTACGAAAACGTTGTAATTTCAGACAATATTACTAAAAAACTATTATGCGTGCATATTTTTAACATTAAAAATTAACAATCGTTTAAATTTTAACTGTTAATTTTTTAGTTCAGTTTAAAATTAATCTGCATTTTCTCCAATTCTGCCAACAATTCAGCTGAAATTCTTACTTTTAACCTTCGGCTTGGCATGGCTAATTTTGTTACCACTTTTATTTCCTCCACTTCTTTCATTTCCTGCATTTTAGCCTCACCAGAGACTGCTTCGCCTTCATCATTGTCATCTTCAAACACAGCATCGGATTCTTCGAACTCGCTTGTAGTTTCGACCTCAACTAATCGCTTGACGTTTTCGATTTCCATGATTTCAAAACTAACAGAATTCTCTCCTTTATTTTCATTGAATAAGTGACTCAGTCTATGAATAAATTCGGCTTGCAAATCTTTTATATCCAGCAGCAGAATCAGTTTTTTTGCAAATGCTTCCAGAATATCCTGTAATTGTCTTACCTCGACAAACTGCATTCTTGGATCTGATTTTTTACCTGTATCGTGATTTACCCATCCGTCCTTGATCAATATTTTCATGAAGGCAAAATTGTTCTGAATTAAAAAGTGGCGGAATTTCAAATATTCTTCACCAAAAATCTTAAACTCAAAACTTTCATCATATCCTTCTAAGTTAAATGCGGCCCAGCCTTTCCCGTTTTTCGCTACACGATGCTGTACGTTATTGATAATTCCGGCAACGGTAAGGTTTTTTCCAACATAATCATTCATATTTTTCAGTGCTTCCAGTCGGGCGTTGCAGAAATATTTCATTTCAAACCTGAAATCATCCAGCGGATGTCCGGAAATATAAATCCCTACAACCTCTTTTTCTTTTGCGAGTTTTTCCATTGTACTCCAGTCTTCACATGGCGGTACAATAGGTTCTGCAATCTGCACTTCACTGGTTTCTCCAAATAAACTTACCTGAGAGGAGTTTTCATTTTCCTGAAATTTCGACCCATAACGCATTGCTTTTTCGTAGAATGTAATTCCGTCGCCATCATCATGGAAATATTGCGCACGGCTTGTTCCTTCAAAAGAATCAAAACCGCCGGCCAATGCTAAGTTTTCTATCGCTTTTTTGTTGGCTGCACGAAGGTCAATTCGCTTCGCTAAATCAAAAATCGATTTATATCTTCCGTCTTTTCTGTTTTCTACAATTGTTTCTACCGCTCCAGAACCCACTCCTTTAATCGCTCCCATTCCGAAACGAACGGCGTAATCATCGTTTACGGTAAATTTATAGTACGACTCATTTACGTCTGGACCAAGAACTTGTAAGCCCATACGTTTACATTCTTCCATAAAGAACGAAACTTGTTTGATATCGTTCATGTTATTCGAAAGTACCGCTGCCATATATTCTGCAGGATAATGGGCTTTCAAATATGCTGTTTGATACGCAATCCAGGCATAACACGTCGAGTGCGATTTGTTGAAGGCGTAACTCGCAAAGGCTTCCCAGTCTTTCCAGATTTTCTCCAGAATTTTGGCATCGTGGCCTTTTGCTGCCGCTTGTTCAACAAACTTCGGCTTCATTTTATCCAGTACGTCTTTTTGTTTCTTACCCATCGCTTTACGCAAGACGTCGGCCTCACCCTTTGTAAATCCTGCCAAAGACTGAGACAAAAGCATTACCTGCTCCTGGTAAACTGTAATTCCGTAGGTTTCTGATAAATATTCGGCACAGGCATCTAAATCGTATTTAATTTCCTCGTCACCATTTTTTCTTCGAACGAAAGACGGAATGTACTCCAAAGGTCCCGGACGATACAAGGCGTTCATAGCAATTAAATCCCCGAATACCGTTGGTTTCAGATCTTTCATGTATTTCTGCATCCCAGGCGACTCGTATTGGAAGATTCCAACAGTTTCACCTCTTTGGAAAAGTGCATACGTTTCTTCATCATCAATTGGAAAAGTATCTGGATTTAGTTCAATTCCTGTTCTGTATTTTACCAGTTTTACGGTATCTTTTATCAGCGTAAGGGTCTTCAGACCCAAGAAGTCCATTTTCAGCAATCCGGCACTTTCTGCAACCGAGTTATCGAACTGTGTTACATATAAGTCCGAATCTTTTGCGGTTGTTACAGGAACGTAATTCGTAATATCCGACGGTGTAATAATTACCCCGCAGGCGTGAATACCCGTATTACGCATCGATCCTTCAAGGATTTTTGCCTGCTGAATGGTTTCTCCTGCCAAATCATCTTCATTGGCAATCGCGATTAGTTCTTTTACATTGTCAAATTCATCCGAACGAAGTGCTTTTTTAACCTCATCTTCACTTTCTGAAATAAAACGCGCCAAATTCCATTTTGACGGCATCATTCCCGGAATCAGTTTGGCAATCCTGTCGGCTTCAAATAATGGTAAATCCAGTACACGCGCCGTATCACGAATTGCCGATTTGGTTGCCATTTTACCATACGTGATAATCTGCGCCACCTGTTTTTGACCGTATTTGTTGATTACGTATTCCATTACACGTCCACGACCTTCGTCATCAAAGTCGATATCAATATCGGGCATCGATACACGGTCAGGATTTAGGAAACGCTCAAAAAGTAAGTCGTATTTAATTGGGTCAATATTGGTAATTCCTAGACAGTACGCAACGGCTGAACCCGCTGCAGAACCACGCCCAGGTCCTACCGAAACGTCCATATTTCTGGCTTCGGCGATGAAATCCTGTACAATCAGGAAATAACCCGGATATCCTGAATTTGAAATCGTCATTAATTCAAAATCCAAACGTTCCTGAATCGATTCGGTAATTTCGCCGTATCTTCTTTTCGCACCTTCCATTGTAAGATGACGTAAGTATTTATTTTCTCCACGAACACCGCCATCTTCCTCATCTTCGGGCACCATAAATTCGTCTGGAATTTCGAATTTCGGAAGTAATACATCACGATAAAGCGAATACCCTTCAACCTTATCTATAATTTCCTGAATGTTGATAATCGCTTCCGGCAGATCCGCAAAAAGCTTTTTCATCTCGTCTTGCGACTTGAAATAATATTCCTGATTTGGAAGTCCGTAACGGTAACCACGACCACGACCAATTGGCGTTGCTTGTTTTTCACCGTCTTTTACGCACAATAAAATGTCGTGTGCATTGGCATCTTCTTTATTTAAATAATAGGTATTGTTTGTCGCAATTAATTTGACATTGTGCTTTTGAGAAAACTCAATCAGGGTTTTGTTTACACGATTTTCATCTTCCTGATTATGGCGCATTACTTCCAAATAGAAATCCTCGCCAAATTGTTCCTTCCACCAAATCAAAGCTTCTTCGGCTTGGTTTTCACCAATATTCAGGATTTTACTCGGAATTTCTCCGTATAAATTCCCGGATAAAACCATAATATCTCCTTTGTATTGCTCAACAATTTTTCTGTCAATTCTCGGAACGTAATAAAATCCTTCTGTATAAGCAATCGAAGCCATTTTAGCCAGGTTGTGATAACCGGCTTTATTTTTAGCCATTAAAACAACCTGATAACCGTTGTCTTTTTTGCTTTTATCTAAATGATTGTCGCAGATATTAAATTCGCAGCCCACAATAGGTTTAACCTCTGTTTCTGTTGGTTCTTCGCCTGCTTCAACTAGGGCTTTGTTTTTTCCAGAAGCTGCTTTATTGTGATTCATAACAGCACTCACAAAATGGAAAGCTCCCATCATGTTTCCAGTATCGGTCATGGCCACGGCCGGCATTCCGTTTTTAGCGGCAGCAGCCACAATATTTCCGACTCCAATAGTCGACTGTAGAACCGAAAACTGTGTATGATTGTGCAAATGAGCAAATTTTGCTGCTTTAAAATCAGCTTTATCTTCTTCTGAAACAACAGTCTCTTTGCCTTCTCCGGCTAAAGCTTTAAGCTGTTCTCTAATTTTATCAGAAGCCGCTTTTAAGTTGATGTGTTTTAAACCAATTAACTTAAATGGCTCCGCATTTCTTTCCTGAAATTCTTTGAAATACTCTTTTGGAACATCCAGTTCTTCTTTGGTAAAAACTTCTCTTCTAACCAATTCCAAGAAACAACGCGTAGTTGCCTCAACGTCGGCAGTTGCGTTGTGCGCTTCAGCAAAAGGCTGGTCGAAAAGATAGCTGTGTAGTTCAGTCAAAGTTGGAAGCTTGAATTTTCCTCCACGACCTCCGGGAAGCTGCAATAACGAAGCCGTAACTTCGGTACAAGTATCCAGAACCGGGATTGAAGCCATAGTAGACTCTACGCCCATTCTATGGAATTCGGCTCCCATAATGTTAACGTCGAATCCTAAATTCTGACCTACAATAAACTTGGTTTTTCCTAATGCAATATTGAATTTCTCTAAAACTTCGGCCAGAGTGATTCCATCGGCTTCTGCCAATTCAGTCGAAATTCCGTGAATACGTTCAGCATCGTACGGAATATTAAATCCTTCCGGTTTTACCAAATAATCCTGATGTTCGACAAGCTGTCCCATTTCGTCATGAAGCTGCCACGCGATTTGTATACAGCGCGGCCAGTTATCAGAATCAGTTATCGGGGCGTCCCATCGTTTTGGTAATCCGGTGGTTTCGGTATCGAATATTAAATACATAGAATTATAAAAAAGTCAAATTTTAAAGTTCCAAATTTCAAAGCTTTCCTGTTGCAAAACATTGACAACATGAAACATAACAAAATGCGATATGAAAAATGGAGGAAGTTCAAATTTACGCTTTTTTTGTAGAAATTAAAGTCTGAAATTGTTAAACAAAACAACTTCTTTTGATAAAATAATATTAGTTTTAAACATTTTAACAATCTAATTTAGACAACAATTTACAATCAGACCTGATACTGAGGATTTAATTACATTTAAATCATAAAACTTGAATCAAGATTCTATGAAAAAACACTTTTTCTTTTTTCTAATATTATTGTTGACCGGATGTTCCGGAAAGAATCCAATTGAAAAAACATTAATCTCAAATTCAGATGAATACTGGACATACTACAGTTCTACTTCCAATCTGGTTACCTATTTTAAATTTAAAGATGATCAATTAAGTTATCGCTGTTACAGAGACCCGGACAGCAGTAAATTTTACGAATATTCAAAAAATACAGAACCACCACGAAAATGGTCTGTAACAAAAGACAGTGTATTGACCTGGAATGACTTTAATTATGATGTTGTAAGCTATAATGATAAAGCTGTTGTATTATTATACTTTACCAAAGAAGAACCGTATACATCTTATATTTTTTTAATTAAAGAAGATACAAAACCCAGAGAAACTGTTAGCGATTTTGACCAAAAAAGAATATTCAATCCCGAAAAATATCCTTTTTCAAAATAGTTAGAGTTAAGATGAAAAATAGTATAGTTAAAATAACCGGCTTCTTTTTCCTTTTACTTTCTATAAATGGCTGTGAGAAAAATATTGAATCCAAAATAAATCATTCCATTAACGCTTTGAACGAAAAATTCCCTCAGTTAAAAACAGGAAAAAAAAGACCTCAAAGTCAGTTTACATTTGAAAAGAGTGTCCGAAACGGAAAATACAATTTTGAGATTCTGCTTTATTCTCAACCTGAAGGTTATCCGGAAAGGAATCAAATAATTGTAATCAAAAATGCTAAAAACGAAGTTTATTCTCTTCCTCTTTTTAATAATAAATACAAGAATTACTGGCAGTTTCCTTTTGACAAACCAATACCAGGAGTTTCTAAAATTACCGCAACATTTACAGAACAAATGAATACCGCAATTGATACTTTAGTCCCTAATAATGATCGAAAGAAACGAATGAAGCAATATCATATAATTAATGAATTATTGACGTCTGTCTTAAATTGTAAAAACATTCAAGAAAAAGATTCTACGTTATTTTTTAACATCATAAGAGGAAACCCTGACCTGCCTGATGAAGACATTAAAACTGCTCTAATAAGAATTCGCAAAAATTACGAACTAATGAAAAAGCAGTGGAATCCTCAAAACCTTGGTTATTCTAATAGTTATTTTGACGAAAGAAACGCCCGGGTTTATCAGGTAAACTTCATTAAAAATAAAGTCAAAATCAGGACGTACAGAATAGATTACGGAATGCATTATATCGATCTTTAAAACTCTTCCATCTATTATTTTAAACTTTTAAAATACTTGAGATTCATAAAATTTCACCTCTTGGATGTCGTAGTATTTTGCTGTTTTATTGATTCTAAATAACAAGTAAAAAACAATATTTTACACCCTTAAAAAGCAAAGAAGCATCCATTTGCAAACAAAATCAAAATTAACAATTATTACTATTTTTATCCGTTTTGTTACATTTTTTCAAACAAAAACCCGTATTTTATAGTAGTTTTGAGATAAATTTGCAAACTATTAAAACAAAAAACAATCAAGGAAAATTAAAGCCAAAAAAGAAAAGTAAAATCAGTTTCTAAATCATTTTTCTTCCAAATTTTAGGTTACAAAAGCCAATTTTTAATTTGTAAATCAGTTTGGGCATCGTATATAATGAAATATTGAAATTGACGCTTTTTTATCTTTTTTTACTTTTGTTTTGCTATTATAATGAACAGGAAATTGCTGTGGTTATAGAAATTACAATTAAAAAAAATAAAAAATGAGTAAGACATTATTTGACAAAGTATGGGATTCACATGTTGTGCGTAAAATTGAAGATGGGCCAGATGTGTTTTTTATTGACCGCCATTTCATTCATGAAGTTACGAGTCCTGTTGCTTTTTTAGGATTAAAATCAAGAGGCGTTAACGTGTTATACCCACAACGTACTTTTGCAACTGCAGACCACAATACACCAACCATAAACCAACACTTACCAGTTCAGGATCCTCTTTCTGCAAATCAGTTAAAAGCTCTTGAAGACAATGCAAACGAATACGGTATTTCGCACTGGGGATTAGGTCACCAAAAAAATGGAATTGTACACGTAGTTGGTCCTGAAAACGGAATTACTTTGCCAGGTGCTACTATTGTATGCGGGGATTCACATACGTCTACTCACGGTGCTTTTGGAGCTATCGCTTTCGGTATCGGAACATCTGAGGTTGAAATGGTGCTTTCTACTCAATGTATTATGCAGCCTAAACCAAAGAAAATGCGTATTAACGTAAACGGACAACTAAGTAAAGGTGTTGGACCAAAAGACGTTGCGCTTTATATTATTGCTCAATTAACTACTTCTGGAGGAACGGGTTATTTTGTGGAATACGCTGGTAATGTTTTTGAAAACATGACTATGGAAGGTCGTATGACAGTTTGTAACTTAAGTATCGAAATGGGTGCTCGTGGAGGAATGATTGCTCCTGACCAAACTACTTTCGATTTCTTAGAAGGAAGATTATACGCTCCAAAAGGAGAAGCCTGGACTAAAGCTGTTGAATATTGGAAAACACTTAAAACGGATGCTGATGCTGTTTTTGATGCTGAATTAAACATCAAAGCGGAAGATATCGAACCAATGATTACGTATGGTACTAACCCTGGAATGGGAATTGGTATTACAAAACATATCCCAAATGCCAAAGAAGTTGAAGGCGGTGAGGAAACTTACAAAAAATCTTTAGCTTACATGGGCTTCAATGAAGATGATGTAATGATCGGAAAACAAATCGATTACGTTTTCTTAGGAAGCTGTACAAACGGACGTATTGAAGATTTTAGAGCTTTCGCTGAAATTGTAAAAGGAAGAAAAAAAGCGGATAATGTTACGGCTTGGTTAGTTCCTGGATCTCACGTTGTTGAAGCACAAATTAAAGAAGAAGGAATTTTAGATATCCTGACAGAAGCCGGTTTCGTATTACGTCAGCCTGGATGTTCTGCTTGTTTAGCTATGAACGATGATAAAGTTCCTGCTGGTAAATATGCAGTAAGTACTTCAAACAGAAACTTTGAAGGTCGTCAAGGTCCTGGTTCTAGAACTTTATTAGCAAGTCCGATTATGGCTGCTGCTGCTGCTGTTACAGGAAAATTAACAGATCCAAGGGAATTATTTTAGATTGAAGATTTTAGATTTTAGATTTCTCACTTTGCGTAATCTTTTTCTAAACTTCTTCAAATAAAAATTCATTTACATTATTTAATACAAAAATTTTAGCGTTTAGAATTCATCCCAGTGGTAAAATCTAAAATCTAAAATCCAAAATCTAAAATTAAAATGGCATACGATAAATTTAATATACTTACAAGCAGCGGAGTTCCGTTGCCAATTGAGAACGTAGATACAGATCAAATCATTCCAGCTCGTTTCTTAAAAGCTACAAAACGTGAAGGTTTTGGAGATAATCTTTTCAGAGACTGGAGATACAACGGAGATGACACTCCAAAAGCAGATTTCGTTTTAAACAACCCAACTTACAGCGGAAAAATCCTTGTAGGAGGAAAAAACTTCGGTTCCGGATCTTCCAGAGAGCACGCTGCATGGGCAGTTTACGATTACGGATTCCGTGCTGTAGTTTCTAGTTTCTTTGCAGATATCTTCAAAGGAAACTGTTTGAATATTGGGGTTTTACCAGTACAAATCAGCCCTGAATTTTTAGCTAATATCTTTAAAGCTATCGAAGCTGATCCAAACACAGAATTAGAAATCAATCTTCCTAACCAAACGATTACTTTATTATCAACCGGAGAGCAAGAGTCTTTCGCAATTAATGGTTATAAAAAGAACAACCTAATTAATGGTTTTGACGATATTGATTATTTACAAGACATGAAAGAAGATATTAAAGCTTTCGCTGATAAACTTCCTTACTAATAGCAATATCATTCAGTCTATTAGACCCGAAAGGCTTTAAAACCTCTCGGGTCTTTCTAGAATATAGAACGCGGATAAAACAGATTTGCTTTCGCAAAGACGCTGAAAAAAACAGATTCTTTTTTTAGCTAAAACAAAAATCCGCGTGAATCCGCGTCTTCGCGAAAGCGAATCCGTAAAATCCGCGTCAAATTAAAAACTGTTTATCGAGCACAGTTAGAATTATAGAATATCAATATGGAAAAAAGAAAAATTGAAATAATGGATACGACGCTTCGTGATGGTGAACAAACATCAGGAGTTTCATTTTCTGCTGCAGAAAAACTGACCATTGCGCAATTGTTGCTGGAGGAACTACATATTGATAGAATTGAAATTGCTTCTGCACGTGTAAGCGAAGGAGAATTTAATGCTGTAAAAGGCATCACTTCGTGGGCTGCATTAAAAGGATATACAAACAGAATTGAAGTTCTGACGTTTGTCGACGGAGGAGTTTCAATTGAATGGATGAAAAAAGCGGGTGCCAAAGTGCAAAATTTATTGACCAAAGGCTCAATGAATCACTTGACGCATCAATTGAAAAAAACGCCTGAACAGCACTTTTCTGAAATTGCTCAAATTATCACTTTAGCAAAAGAAAACGACATTGAAACCAATGTATATTTAGAAGACTGGAGCAACGGAATGCGAAATTCTCCTGAATATGTTTTTCAATTTTTAGAGTTTTTATCGACTCAGCCAATCAAAAGAGTTTTACTTCCTGATACTTTAGGAGTTTTAATTCCGTCTTTGACTTTTGAATTTATTTCGAAAATTAAAGAAAAATATCCGCAGATTCATTTTGACTTTCACGCTCACAACGATTACGATTTAAGCGTTGCCAATGTTATGGAAGCAATAAAAGCTGGAATCAACGGGCTTCATGTAACGGTAAACGGAATGGGAGAACGTGCCGGAAATGCACCTCTTGAAAGCACTGTGGCCGTTATCAACGATTATTTACCGCAAGTAAATATCAACGTAAAAGAAACTTCATTGTATTCTGTAAGCAAGCTGGTTGAAACGTTTACAGGTTACAGAATTCCTGCAAATAAGCCAATTGTAGGCGATAACGTTTTTACGCAGACAGCTGGGATTCACGCTGACGGGGACAACAAAAACAATCTTTATTTTAATGATCTTCTTCCGGAGCGTTTTGGAAGAAAACGTAAATATGCCCTTGGAAAAACTTCTGGAAAGGCCAATATCGAAAAAAATCTTCAGGAATTAGGTCTGCAATTAAATCAGGAAGATTTAAAACTGGTTACCCAAAGAATTATCGAATTGGGCGACAAAAAAGAAACCGTAACAAAGGAAGACCTTCCGTACATTATTTCGGATGTTTTGGACAGCCATACTTACGAAGAAAAAATCAAAATCGAATCTTATATATTAGTCCACTCAAAAGGAATGCGTCCGTCGACAACTTTGTCATTAAATCTTAATGGCGAAATAATCGAGGAAAATGCACAAGGAGACGGTCAGTTTGATGCTTTTATGAATGCTTTATCTAAAATTTACAAAAGCAAAAAACTAACGCTTCCAAAATTGATTGACTATGCCGTGAGAATTCCGCCGGGAAGCAGCTCTGATGCGTTGTGTGAAACCATTATTACATGGGTCAACAACGGAAAAGAATTCAAAACCCGCGGATTAGATTCAGATCAAACCGTTGCAGCGATTATTGCGACACAAAAAATGCTTAATATAATTACTTAATAATGTAGGGACAAAGGTTCGGAGGAACAAAGTGACAAAGGCTAAAAATAGCGTTTTCATCCCAACACCTTTGAACCTTTGTTACTTTGTCACTTTGAACCTTAATAACACATATAGAATGAAATTAAACATAGCTCTTTTAGCCGGAGACGGAATCGGACCAGAAGTAATTAATGAAGCTGTAAAAGTATCTGATGCTGTTGCACAAAAATTTGGACACGAAATCACCTGGAAACCAGCTTTAACAGGCGCTGCTGCAATTGATGCAGTGGGCGAACCTTATCCAGATTCAACACATGAAGTTTGTAAAAATGCTGATGCCGTTCTTTTCGGAGCAATTGGCCACCCTAAATACGACAACGATCCTTCTGCACCTGTACGACCAGAGCAAGGCTTGTTAAAAATGCGTAAAGCATTAGGTTTGTTCGCAAACGTAAGACCAACTTTTACATTCCCATCTTTATTAGACAAATCGCCGCTAAAAAGAGAAAGAATCGAAGGAACTGATTTAGTTTTCTTAAGAGAATTAACCGGCGGAATTTACTTTGGCGAAAAAGGAAGAAAAGACAACGGAGATACCGCTTACGACAATTGTGTTTACACAAGAGCAGAAGTACAGCGTCTGGCTAAAAAAGGTTTCGAACTGGCAATGACACGTTCTAAAAAATTATGCTGCGTTGATAAAGCAAACGTTTTGGAAACTTCTCGTTTATGGAGAGAAACAGTTCAGGCGATGGAAAAAGATTATCCGGAGGTTGAAGTGAGCTACGAATTTGTTGATGCTGTTGCCATGCGTTTGGTTCAATGGCCAAACTCTTATGATGTATTAATTACTGAAAACTTATTTGGAGATATCTTAACAGATGAGGCTTCTGTAATTTCAGGTTCAATGGGATTAATGCCTTCTGCATCTATGGGAGCTGAAGTGTCTTTATTTGAACCTATTCACGGTTCATACCCTCAAGCTACAGGATTAAACATTGCAAACCCAATGGCTACTATTTTATCTGCTGCCATGATGTTCGAAAACTTCGGATTAATGGAAGAAGGAAAAGCAATGAGAGCGGCTGTAAACAAGGCTTTAGAAGCTGGAGTAGTTACAGAGGATCTGGCAAATGGAGGCAAAGCATACGGCACTAAAGAAGTGGGCGACTGGTTAGCTGCAAACATATAATTTTTGTTTCAAGTTTTATTTGTTTCAGGTTGGCAAAACCTGAAAACAAAAAAAGGGATCAACTTTCGTTGATCCCTTTTATATTTTAGAAAAAAAACATTAATATTCTCTTCTGTTTCCGCGATCTCCTCCGCCGCGGTTGTTTCCATAACCGCCGCGATTGTTGTTTCCACCGCGATTGTTATTAAAACTTCTTCTTTCGCCTTCTGGTTTTGGCTCAGACTTGTTTACCACGATTGTACGTCCAGACACTACTGCCCCGTTCAATTCGTCGATTGCTTTCTGAGCTTCGTCATCATTTGGCATTTCAACAAAACCAAAGCCTTTACTTCTTCCAGTAAATTTATCAGTAATAATTTTAACAGAGTCAACTGTTCCATAAGCCTCAAAAGACTCTCTTAAATCTGCTTCCTCAATACTGAATGGAAGGCTTCCAACGAAAATATTCATAGATACTTTTTTATAATAATAACAAATGTAGTCTTAATTTTCTGTAATTTACTACAAAAGAGTTTATTTATGTTTTTATTTTGATTTCAAAAAAGTATACCTGAAATTTACGTTAAATTAGTTTTCAAAAACTATTGTTTGTGTAACAGGGACTTTATAGAAAACCCCTTCTGTAAAAGTTACTTTTTGTTTTTCTGCATCAGCGCTGTGAACATTTACAGCAGTAAACCTGAATGTTCCTGAAACCGTTTTATTTACCGCATCAAAATCAGTAATTGTTATTTGTCCGTTTGAAGCATTATCTTCTGTATTAAAAACCTCGCCGTCACCGCTGTCATTGAAATAAATTGCTGCCGAAGAACTTCTGCTGCCAAGAGTATATGTTTTAGCTTGTGTCGATTCGATTTGAAGAATAACCTGTTCGCTGCCTAATTTTCCGGTTACAATCAATGTACCGCTGGAAAAAACGCCTGCTTCGTAAGTTGGAGCCCTCCAGAAAACATTGTCTTTTAAGGCCTGAAATGCAGGATTATTAAATTTAACGTCTTCTGTACAAGATACTGTTATAAAGAGAAGGAATAAAAAGTAAAAGTATTTTTTCATAAGATGAAATTTAACACAAAAGTATTGTATTACAGATGGTTTTTAAAAATTATAGTCAAAAAAATGCAAAAAAAACACCATAAATATATTTAATGTTTTTTGAACCGTATTATTGATAAAAAAATTATATCTTTGCGCCCTTAATTAACAGAGGTCGAGTACCTCAAAATTTAATCATAAGATTATGTCAGTAAAAATTAGATTACAAAGACACGGTAAAAAAGGAAAACCTTTTTACTGGGTAGTAGCTGCAGATGCACGCTCAAAAAGAGATGGTAAATACTTAGAGAAAATCGGTACTTACAATCCAAACACTAACCCAGCAACTGTTGAGTTAAACCTTGACAGCGCAGTTAAATGGTTACACAATGGTGCTCAGCCAACTGATACTGCAAGAGCTATCCTTTCTTACAAAGGTGCTTTATTGAAACACCACCTTGATGGAGGAGTTCGTAAAGGAGCTTTAACTCAAGAACAGGCTGATGCTAAACTAACTGCTTGGTTAGAAGCTAAAGCTGGAAAAGTTGATGCTAAAAAAGATGGTTTATCAAAAGCACAAGCTGATGCTAAAGCTAAAGCTTTAAAAGCTGAAAAAGAAGTTAACGCTAAGCGTGTGGCTGCTGCTGCACAAGCTGAAGCTGACGCTATCGCTGCTGCATCTGCAACAGAAGAAGCTGCTGGTGAAGAAGTTGCTGAAGCAACTGAAGAAGCTCCTGCTGCTGAAGAGAATAACGAAACAACTGAGGCATAATTTTACTTAGCGATAATGCGTAAAGAAGAATGTTTTTATTTAGGTAAAATCGCTAAAAAATTTAGTTTCAAGGGGGAAGTTCTGATCTATCTGGATACGGACGAACCTGAGTTATACGAAAATCTGGAATCAGTGTTTGTTGAACACAACAAACACTTGGTTCCTTTTTTTATTGAAACAAGTTCTTTACACAAAAACGACTTTTTAAGGGTTCGTTTTGAAGATGTAAATACCGAAGAAGATGCCGATGCCCTTGTTGGTAATTCTATCTATCTTCCTCTTACCATGCTGCCAAAACTTACCGGCAACAAATTTTATTTCCACGAAGTTATTGGTTTTGAAATCGAAGACAAACGTCTGGGGGTTTTCGGAAAAATTACTTCTATTAATGATTCTTCTGCTCAGCCTCTTTTTGAAGTTTTAAACGGAGAGGTAGAAATCTTAATCCCAATGATCGATCATTTTCTTGTAAAAATCGACCGCGAAAACAAAAAAGTTATCATGGATCTTCCTGAAGGTCTTGTGGAGATGTATCTTTAGTTTAAATTTCAATTTTTTAAATTCCAAATTCCAACCTTGAAAGGGAAATTCCAAATTCTAATATGGGGACGAATTTTAATGGAAAAATTCTAAATTTGAATCTTTATATCATTTAAACATGTTGAAAGAAAAAACTTATTTTTACCTGCGCGTTTTTTATATTTACGTTATCAAATATTGGAATTTGGAATTTGATTATTGGAATTTAAAATGAAACCCTATAATCTGGAAGAGAGAACATTTTTGTTTGCGAAAGAATGTCGAATTTATACAAGATCTTTACAGAAAAATACTTCAAACATCGAAGACGGCAAACAACTCATAAGATCCTCTGGTTCAATTGGCGCTAATTATATTGAAGCAAATGAAAAATTAGGTGATAAAGATTTCATTTTTAGACTTAAAATAGCCCGAAAAGAAGCTAAAGAATCTAAATTTTGGCTTCAGCTGTTAAATGATTTAAATCCTGATCAAAAATCACTTTCAGAATCTTTATTATTCGAAATTGAAGAGTTAAGAAAAATTCTTTCTGCTATAATTACCAAAACCTCTAAGCAGTAAATTAATATTTAGTCTTACTTTTGCAGTTCAACAAAATTATCCACTTCAATTAGAATTTCATTTTGAAATTTTTACTCTAAGATTGGAATTTGGAATTTAAAAATTGGGATTTTATTTATGTTTTCATTCAAGCAATTTTCGGTAAAACAAGACAAAACCGCTATGAAAGTCGGTACAGACGGTGTATTACTTGGCGCCTGGGCTCCTGTTTCTCATAATCCTTTTAGTGTTTTAGATATTGGTGCAGGAACTGGAATCGTGGCCTTAATGCTGGCACAACGAACTTATGCGGAACAAATTGATGCTCTTGAAATTGATGAAGATGCTTATGAGCAGGCTGTAGAAAACTTTGAAAGTTCTCCGTGGGGCGATCGCTTATTTTGTTTTCATGCGGGTTTGGATGAATTTATTGAAGAACCGGAAGAAGAATATGACCTGATTGTTTCAAATCCTCCTTTTTATGCAGAAGATTATAAATCTGAAAATGAACAACGCGACTTAGCGCGATTTCAGGATGCAATGCCATTTGAAGAACTGGTTGAAGCGGCTGATTTGCTTTTATCAGAAAACGGTATTTTTGCCTTAATAATTCCGTATAAAGAGGAAGAAAAATTTATTGCTTTAGCAAAAGAAGCCGAATTATATCCTCTAAAAATTACCCGCGTAAAAGGACATTTAACATCTCCTGTTAAACGCAGTTTACTGGCTTTCAGTCGAAATGAAGTTTCTGAAATTAAAATCGATGAATTAGTTATTGAAATTGACAGACATGTTTATACACCGGAATATATTGAACTGACTAAGGATTTTTATTTGAAGATGTAAAAAAACATCTTTATCAAAGGTTTTAGACTTTGACAAAGATGCTATTCAGCTTATTTTATTTACCATTTTTATTGAAATAATAGCAACAGAGTAACAAGCAGTGTTTTTTTCATCTAAATTTTGTGGTTTTGGTTAGTTAGATTAAGTATTAAACCTGTTCAAAAATACTTTTAAACTGATATAGGATTCTTTCTATTAAGCGCAGATCTTCGGTTACAATCTCGGCGCTTCCTTTCATTTCCTGCTGAAATACAATTTGTTTGTGATACGAAGTCGTTAAACCATTCGGAAGGGCAACATCTATCAGCAGATTACCATCTTTATCCGGTACTAAGGATATATTTTTGATTTCACCTTTCAGTACGCCAAATTCTCTGTCCGGAAAATTGGCCAGACGAATATTTACTCTCTGCCCTACTTTTATTTTACCAGAATTTAATGCCGGTGCTTTTACTTTACCCACAAAACTGTTTTTGGCATCTGGAATTACCGAGAAAACATTATCACCTGTCGTGATCGTCTGATTTTCTGTCCATACCTGCAGAAACGTTACTTTTCCGCTGATGGAAGATTTTAAGGCATACGCCAGTTCCCAGTCCTTTATTACTTTTTTCAGCTGATAAAATGACTGCGACACGCTTCGTCCGAGATTAACTTCTTCTTTTGTGCTGTTTATCTGCGAATTCTGACTCGATTTTGTGTTGTCTATTAAAGAGGACCTTAACTGCGAAATTGACGAAAGGAGACTTCTGTAATTCTTCTGAGCCTGAAGAAAGCCCAGTTTCTTGGTTTCCATTTCCTGAGCCGAGATAATGCCTTTATTAAACAGGGTTTCAAAACGGGCCACATCGTTTTTCTGGAGTTCTAATTCTCTTTCGTTGATTCCTTTTTGCTGCTGCAGGATTTCGAGTCTTTCCTTAATTTGTATTTTCTCCGACTGCTGTGCTCTGCTTTCCACTTCAAACGGATGCAGGTCTTTATTTAACTCCTGTGCCTGATAGTCTTTTTGAAAAACAGCATAAGCACTTTCTATTTCGCCTAACTGTGTGTTTTTTAATTTCGAAAACGGAAATTCTGTTTTGGGATCATTAATATTATAGTTGTCCGTGATGCTTTTCAGCAGAAAAACATCTTTGTAATTGGCTGTATTTTCAATAATGGCAAGGGTGCTGTTTTTAGGAATTATGGTTTTGTTTTTTACCAGTACAGCTTCGATACGGCCTGTAGATTTTGCCACAATTTTCTCGGGCGGAATATTGGTCGTAATGATGATTTCGGTATTAACAACATCCGGATATTTTATAAACCAGGAAATAAAAAACAACATCACAATGATTACAAATATCAAAACGGTTCCCCATCGAATCATCCAATGCGGTACTTTGGTGAGAATATCCTGCACTTCTTCACTTCTTAACTCGAATGTAGTATTTTCTTCTGCCATGTTTAATTCCCTAACTGCAATTGGTTTTTAACCAGTTCAAAATAATTTCCTTTTTGTTCTATCAATTCTGAATGGGATCCTATTTCTATAATTTTTCCTTTGTCCAGAACTACTATCTGGTCTGCATTCATCACTGTACTAAGTCTGTGTGCGATCACAATAACGGTTTTGTTTTTAAAAAAGATATCCAGTTTCTGCATAATCGCTTTTTCGTTATTGGCATCAAGCGCCGATGTGGCTTCGTCAAAAAACAAAATTTCAGGGTTTTTGTAGACCGCCCTTGCGATTAAAAGCCTTTGTTTTTGTCCGGTGCTCATTCCGAGTCCTTCGGCGCCAATTTTGGTATTGTAGCCAAGCGGAAGTTCACTTATGTATTCTTTTATATTGGCAACATCTGAAGCATAAACAAGTCTTTCTTTATCGATTCTGTCTTCTCCAAAAGCAATATTATTGGCAATGGTATCGCTGAAAACAAATCCTTCCTGCATAACAGAACCTATACAGGATCTCCAGGCTTTCTGCGAAATATTTTTAAGCTGTGAATTGCCAATGGTTATCTCCCCTTTTTCGGGATCATAAAACTTAAGAAGCAGTTTCATGAGGGTTGTTTTACCACTCCCGCTGACTCCCACTATTGCTGTTACTTTATTGGCGGGAATGGTCAGGTTTAAATTGGCCAGAACCGGAATATCCGAACCAAGGTAACGATAGGAAAGATTTTTTATCTGGATATCAGAATCAAACGGAACATCATTGCTTTGATGGACTTCCTGTTGTGTTTCATCTTCTTTTTCGTGAATTTCAGATAATCTCGCCAATGATATTTTGGCATCCTGAAGTTCGCGCACAAACTGGATAAGCTGTACAACGGGGCCGTTTAAACTCCCAACAATTGAGTTTACTGCCAGCATCATTCCAAGTGTAATTTGTCCGTCGATAACCAGTTTGGCAGAAAGAAACGTGATGAGGATATTCTTTAATTCATTAATAACCGAAGATCCTGTAGATTGTGTCTGTTCTAGAATAAGACCTTTTATAGAAACTCTGAAAAGTCTTGCCTGAACATATTCCCAGCTCCAGCGTTTTTGTTTCTCGGCATTGTGAAGTTTGATTTCCTGCATGCCGTTTATAAGTTCCATTACTTTGCTCTGTTCATTAGAAACTTCTGCAAAACGTTTGTAATCCAGCACTTCCCTTCTTTTCAAAAACAATGTAATCCAGACGAAATACAGGACGCTTCCTGCAAAAAACACCAGAAAGATCTGCAGGTTAAAATATGCCAGAACGGCTCCCATAACAAACATATTGATAACCGAAAACAATACATTTAAGGATGATGTGGTCAGGATCTTTTCGATCCTGTGATGATCATTAATACGCTGCATGATATCTCCGGTCATCCTGACATCGAAAAAGGAAATGGGCAGGTTCATCAATTTAATGAAGAAATCCGAAATTAACGAGATGTTTATTCTTGTTGAAAGATGCAGCAGAATCCAGCTTCTGATAAGTTCCAGGCCTGTCCTTCCCGCAAAAAGAAATAACTGCGCGAAGAGTATTAAATAAATAAAATTAATATTCTGGTTTTGTATCCCAATATCGACAATACTCTGGGTCAGGAACGGAAATATGAGCTGCAGTAAACTCCCCGCCAGAAGTCCGATGCTGAGCTGTATTAAAAACGATTTATATCGAAGGACGTATTGCGACAGAAGTGCAAATCCAAGTCCTTTATTGTCTTCTTTATCAAATTCCGACTGAAAAAATTTCGGCGAAGCTTCTATTAAAAGTGCAACCCCTTCCTGCGTCTGGTCATCTGCATTATTACCGATCCAGAATTTCAAAAAATCCTCTTTGTTGTATTGAATAAGTCCAAAAGCAGGATCTGAAATATAATAAATCCCTTTTCTGATTTTATACAGGACAACGTAATGGTTTTTATTCCAGTGCAGAATACAGGGCAGCGGAGCTTCTTCTAACCTCTCAGCGCTTAATTTTACTCCTAATGTCCTGAAACCTATTTTCTCGGCTGCATCGCTTAAAAACAGCAGATTACTTCCCTCACGTGTGGTCTCGCTGCTGTCGCGCAGTTCCTGAATACTAATTGTTTTCCCATAATGTTTAGCAATTATCTTTAAACATGTAGGTCCGCAGTCTTTAAAATCTGCCTGTTTGTAATGAGGGAATTTTTTCAATTCTTATTTTGGGTTTATTTTTAGCAATATTATACAAAAATTCTTAAAAATATAAAAGTTAATCCAAATTATATCAATTCAAATTACTATAGTTATTATTTTTATTTTTTTTCTGCAGGTACTTTATTAAACACACTTAAAACAATTTTTAAAATGTATAAAATGAGAAAGCTTTGCTAAATAAATAACAAAGCTTTCTTTAGTATTATTCAATGAAATCTTAAGATTCTAACGGGCAGTTCTCCTCAATAACCGACTGGCAGGTTTCGCCCTCTCCCGGATGTATAACACCTGCAAAAATGCCTGTATTAGGACAATAACAAGCTTCGACACCAGGTCCGCCGCCAATTATGTTTTTTCTTTCGTTAATACTTAAAATTTCAACTCCTGCAAGGTTTTTTAATTTTTTCATAATTTGATATTTGTTTGATGTTAAATAAACTTGTTAATAATCAGCAAAGTCCTGATTCGATTTCAACAATACACATGTTTTGCGTTGTATTCCATTTTCCTCCAACTGCTGTGCATTCGGCTTTAGAAATTGGAGCATAACAATGGTATTGATCAATTCCTCCTTTTATTCCTTTCTGCTCATTTTTAGTCAGAACCTGAACGCCATTTAAACTTTTCAATGTTTTCATGTTTAGATTATTTAATTAAACCAATTAATTTACTGCACAATGTCCTTCATTGGCACCATCTTCTATTACACAATGAAATCCTTTTTTGCAGGGAACACTTGCAGAACATGCAATTCCTCCTTTAATTGTTTGCTGCTGTTGTCTTGTTAACTCCTGAGCTCCTTCTAGTTTTAAAATTTTCTTTAACATGGTTTTATTGTTTTTTGGGTTTTGTTATTGCTTCAATCATTTTAAGACATTTGAAGCTTCTGTCTTTTATTGTAAAAAAAATCTTAACTATTTAATTTTTGGCAAAAAAAAGAGAGAAGCAACCTTCTCTCTTTTCAATATGTATTTTTGTAATATACTTTTTTTTCTCTAGGAAGATGGCACTTGATCAGCCCTAACCAAATAAAACCAATCCAAGTGGCCAATTATCCTGAGAATCCCGACACCAATCATCAATGTTGGGATAATTTGCTCAATGTTCCACGATCGAGCGCCTACGAATTAAAAAAAACATGACTAAATTTTAAAAAGGCTTTATTGTATATTACTTCTGGTAATTTTCATTTTTAACAGCAAAGTCTGTTTGTATCGCAAATACCGGCTTCAGTATTCATGGGACAAACTTCCCCGCTTCGAATAAGTACACATCCTGCTTCTATGGCGTACACCCAGCATTCCGGAATACCTCCTTTTATCATTTTCTGCTCATATTTTGTTATTCTTTGAGCATTTTCCAAATTCAAAATATTCTTTAACATAATTAACCTATTTTTCTCCATCATTTAGCGAGGAGCTTTACTCGTCACTTCAGTTTTTTTAAACAGAGAAGCTTTTTATTCTTCTCTGTTTTTGCTTTATCTTTTACAGAAATTTAGCATTTATACTCTTTTGCTGTTACGTAATCATAACATATTCCCGGAGGCATATTCCCTCCTGAGATGTTTTTTTGTTCTTCTTGTGACAATTTCTGAGTTCCTTCTGCGTTTAAAAATTTTTCTAACATGGTTTTTTGGGTTTTATTTGATAGCAAACACTTCAATCATTTAAAGACATTTGAAGTTTATGTCTATCCCTGCGCAAGAATCTCGTAAAGCATTTATTGCTGTATTTTTATAAAATAAATTTTCTTCGATAAAAGTCACTTAAAAGTTTTTCATTCTGCTCCTTAATTCATTTCTGAATAATAATCAGCACAATCTTCGTTTACTAATGATGCCATGTAGCTGGATGAATCGCATTTCAGCACCGTTTCCATAACATTAATTCCAATTATTTTTTTCTGCTCGCTGGCGGTAATTTCCTGAGTACCTTCCAGATCCAATATATTTTTTAACATAATAATTTCGTTTACTTTTTTAGTAATCCGGTTCATTTAAGCTATTCTTTCCAGAACAGTTTCTTTTTCCTCTACAAAGTCGTTTAAAAAGTATTTCAACTCGTTTAGTTCGTATTCATTTGGAAATAATTTTTCGTTTACGATTTTTACCGGTGTGTAATTAAAATTGTTCTTAGAACACCATTCGTATTGCTTATTTATTTCCTGGCTTATCATCATGCTCACTGTATCTGTATGCCATTTTTTCAACCATTTTTTCAGACTCATTTTTTTAATATGCCAGTCTGATATTGCTTCTACCGTTTTACCCGGTGTGGTTCTGTTTATGGTTAAAAGTCTTTCTACTACGATTTTATATGGATTATCTGCGTTTTCAGGATTGATATTAAATAAAACCGTTAAATATATCTTATCAGGAAATTTCAAAACCAAATCAAAAGCTTCCTGAAATGTTTTATGACAGTGCCCGCAGCTTGGACTTATGATTACTGTAAGTTTTACAACTGCATTTCGGTTTCCAAAATTCAATCCTCTTAAATCTTCAAATCCGTTAGTGTAGGTAACTTTTTTCGATAAGAAATTCAGCAGCGAATAGTTTCTTTTAAACTTCTTAAGTTCTTTTAATGCATATTCATTATCGAGAACATTTTTTGAAACTGATTTAATAACAAACCAGATTGGAACTAAAAGAATTAAAGAAAATAAGAATGGAAAAACTATTCCGAAACTAAAACTTAACGTAAATAAATCCGAAGAAAACCAAATAACACTTTGTGTAAATATTAAAGCTGAAACCATTAAACACATCACACACCATTTTTGAAGTTCAAATTTTTGAATCCATATTGAAGAAACAATAACGGGAATTGCCAATAAACTCAAAAAACCAACAAAAATAGAAGAGCTTAAAGGCTGTACTAAAATTGCTATAAAGCCTGCGCTGAAAAAAAGCAATGGAAGATCAGAGAAACTTATCCATTTATCGCCGTAATTTTCATTAAAGTTAATTACTGAATTGCAGGAAGAGTTTGTACTTAGGTCACATAATTTTGAAATTATACTATTTTTAAAACCAAGTTTTTCCTGAACGATAAAAATACTTACCAATAGTCCTAAACTGGATGTCAGTAAAAATATAATACTAATAACATTATATGTATTGTAAAAAAAGGATAAGCCGGTAAATAATACAAACGGAACAAGGTACTTAAGCCAGTTTAATTCGACTTTTAAGTTTTCTCTTGCTACGACATTGTTTGGCTCTATAGCTACAATTACACCATTCCAGTCCAAAAGGAATTTTTCATACGAAATTTTCAGAGCGCCTTTTTTAACTGTGTTTATTCTAACATGATTTTTAGCCTTTTCAACCAAAATCAATTCGTCTTTAAAATAAGCCAGAAAGTTTGATGGTAAATCTACGATTTGTTCTTTCGGAACTCGTATTGCTGCATTCTCGATCGAAAGCAGATCAAACGAATCTGTAATAGCAAACAGACTTGGAAAATTAGGATGCGACAAAAACAAATCCTTGAACTCATCTTTTACTTCTGAGTAACGATTAATTTGAAGAAATTTTTGAATAAGTTTTAGCATCTTTCGAACTGTTTTACATCATAACTACACTGCAAATATTGGTGTTTTTATTCAACAAAATATTTCAAAAGCATACAATTTATTAATTATACTACATACAATTTATAAATTATAGCATTCAACACACACACGACAATGCCTTAAAAAACAATAAGTTACAAACAAAAAACACCTTCAAAAAACTCCAAAACCGCATTTTCGATCAAGCGTATGGCATTTTACATAGTTTTGATAAATCAGTAACCCAAACATTTAGAACAATGAAAAAAATGCAATTAAAATTTGAAGATTTCCAAGTTGAAAAACTAACAAAAGAGCAGCAAAAAACAGTAAGAGGAGGAGATGCACCACCAACTGATCCAGTTGATCCAAACAAAGGAACCGGAGGAAACGGAGTAGGATAGTTTTCTGTTTTTTAAACTATCTTACCTAAAAAAAATTATTCTGAAAAGTATTAAATATTATTCGCAAACTGAGCTGGAGATACTCCAGTTCTTTTGCGAAATGATTTTGCAAAAGACACTGCATTTTTAAAACCTACACTTTCTGCAATAGCCTGCGTAGAATATTTTCTGTACATGTGGTTGGTAATCATTTCGTTGATTACGTAGTTAATTTTAAGCTCATTAGAGTATTCCCCAAAAGATTTACCAAAGCGTTTGTTTACCACATACGATAAATAAGTTGTGTTGGTTTTGATCTTTTTAGCTACATAAGGCAGAGTAAAATCGGCGTTTAAGTATTCTAACTTGCTTTCGAGAGCAAGTAATTTCTCGACAATCTTATTCTCTTTTGCTTCATCAATACTTAAATTGACGTTTTCTTTCTTAAGCTGTACTTCTTCTATTTCTTCAAATACAGGCACTGGCTCGGCTTCAACACTGCTTTTCTTTTCCAGGTTAGCTTTGAATTCTTCAATTAAGGCATTCATTTTCTTATGCGCCTTATTTTTATCCCGAATGTTTTTAATCAGTAAAAAGACAATTGCGACCACAAGCAGAACGTAAAATATTTTTAATGCTCTTCCTACAAAAACATCGTATTTATATTTTTCCTGAATGCTGATCATTTCACCACTAAGATTCTCTACACCAAGCTGATAATTAACCTCTAGAGCCTCATCGCGCAGTTTGGTTTCGGTTTTCTCAAAATTATCCAGATAGATTTTAGAATATTTATAAGCCAGCTCAGGTTCGTTATTTCTACTGTAGATTTTTGCCAGATAGTAATTCGCTTTCAAAAAATTATCATCCCTTAAATCCGTTTTGGCAGAAATTGAATCGACTTTCTTTAAAAATACAAGCGCTTTGTCGTACTTTTTTATATCATAGTACAAATTGCCCAGATTGTAGTTTGCGGTAATATATTCTTTTTCGAAGTTGTTTTGTCTGGCAAAATACGAAACATCATAATATGTCTTTTCTGCATTTTTATAATCTGCTTTTCTAAAATAAATGTTACCCAGACTAATCTTAGCGTTTATTTTATTGTTTGCAAAATTTTGAGAATAGGTAATAGCTCTTTTATAATAATACTCTGCAGAATCCAACAGCTGTTTCTGCGTTTCGTTTTTTACAAAATAGCTTTCATACGAACCTGCTAAACTTAAACTGACATTACTTTTAAAATTTTGATACTGTTCTTTGGTGTATGCATTTTCGTTTTGATCTATAAAATTGCTTACTTCGCGCAAATTAAGTATCGCAAGCTGATAGTTCCCAACCGCTTCGTTAACCAGCGCAATGTTGATTTTAAATTTAATGACCTGAACAGCATCATTAATTTGCAGTGAATATTTTACGCCCTGCTGGTAATTCTCCAGAGCTTTACCAAAATTACCTCTCTTCCACTCTGTCAAACCTCCGTAATTATATAAATAAGAAGTAAGCTGTGTCTTATCGCGGGACTCCGGCACTTTGTCTAAATAAACAAATGCCTGTCTATATTTTTCTTTAGATTTTTTAGAATCGCCTTTAAGCTCCATTAAGTATGACAATGCAACGTTTGCAAAAGCGAGATGTTTCGGATTGTCTGATTTTGCCATTTTATTAGCATATACTACAGAACTGTCGACATTTACATTTAAATTAAGTCGAATTTTATCCTGCAATATCAGATACTCTTGTTCAGTCAATTGATTTGACTTTTGAGCAAATGAAGAATTTAAAATTAAAAAGAGAACAAAAGAAATGATCAGCCTCATTCAATTTATGTTTTTGGAATCTCAAAATTAGTTCATAAATTATCAATAAACTAAAATTAATCTATATTATTTGTGATTATTTTATAACCAATATGTAAAAATATAACATTTTTACTTTGTTTTGTTATATTTTTATTGCTTAAATTTGTTTTGCAAAATTAATCAAAAATGAAACCAGACTTATTTCAAGCTCCAGATTATTATAACCTTGACGATTTGTTAACAGAAGAACACAAATTAGTCCGTGATTCAGCACGTGCGTGGGTTAAAAGAGAAGTATCTCCTATAATAGAAGAGTACGCTCAAAAAGCAGAATTTCCAAAACAACTTATAAAAGGACTTGGAGAAATTGGCGGCTTCGGGCCTTATATTCCTGTTGAATATGGCGGTGCAGGTCTTGACCAGATTTCGTACGGTTTGATTATGCAGGAAATCGAAAGAGGAGATTCAGGTGTAAGATCCACCTCATCTGTCCAATCATCGCTGGTTATGTATCCTATCTGGAAATACGGAAACGAAGAACAGCGCATGAAATATTTACCAAAGCTATCGACTGGTGAATTCATTGGCTGTTTTGGTTTAACAGAGCCCGATCACGGTTCTGATCCCGGAAGTATGATTACCAATTTTAAAGATATGGGGGATCATTATCTTTTAAACGGGGCAAAAATGTGGATTTCAAACGCTCCTTTTGCAGATATTGCCGTTGTCTGGGCCAAAAATGAAGAAGGAAGAATTCACGGCTTAATTGTAGAACGAGGCATGGAAGGGTTCTCAACCCCTGAAACCCATAACAAATGGTCGCTTCGTGCATCTGCAACCGGCGAATTAATTTTTGATAATGTAAAAGTTCCTAAAGAAAATCTTCTGCCAAATAAATCAGGACTTGGTGCTCCGCTTGGCTGCTTAGATTCTGCCCGTTACGGAATTGCCTGGGGTGCTATAGGCGCCGCAATGGATTGTTATGATACTGCTTTACGCTATGCCAAAGAAAGAATCCAGTTTGGAAAACCTATTGGAGGAACGCAATTGCAGCAGAAAAAACTGGCCGAAATGATTACCGAAATCACAAAAGCACAATTATTAACCTGGCGATTAGGTGTTTTAAGAAACGAAGGAAAAGCAACTACAGCTCAGATTTCGATGGCAAAACGAAACAATGTAAACATGGCCATAACCATCGCACGCGAAGCAAGACAAATGCTGGGAGGTATGGGAATTACCGGCGAGTACTCGATTATGCGCCACATGATGAACCTCGAAAGCGTTATAACATACGAAGGAACACACGATATTCATTTACTGATAACGGGAATGGATGTAACTGGAATTCCAGCGTTTAAATCGTAAATAATTATTAAATTATATACAAAATCAATTCAAAAAAGCTTCTTCTAACGAGGAAGCTTTTTATCTTTGCACCAAAATTTATATAAATGAATATTGAAACTATACACAATAGCATTCAACCTCAAAAAGATCAGCTTTTAAATCATTCACTATACAAAAAAATCCAAAGTATCGATGACTTACATAGTTTTACAGAAAACCATGTTTTTGCCGTTTGGGATTTTATGTCATTATTAAAAGCATTACAAGCCAAACTTACCTGCACAACAACGCCATGGTTTGCCACAAAAAACCCTGAAACAAGATATTTGATTAACGAAATTGTACTGGCCGAAGAAACAGATTTAAGCATCGACGGCAGAAGACAAAGCCATTACGAAATGTATCTTGAAGCAATGGAAGCCTGCGGTGCCGACACAACTCCTATAAACAAGTTTTTATCTGAAGTAAATTCGCTTCACAATATATTTGTTGCCATTAAACAAAGTTCACTTCATCCTGAGGTTAAATCATTCTTAGATTTTACCTTTAGAGTTATCGAAGAAGGAAAACCGCACGAAATTGCTGCTGCTTTTACCTTTGGAAGAGAAGATTTGATTCCGAGCATGTTTACCGAAATCCTTAAAAACTTTCAAAAAAACCTGCCAAATGTCGATTTAACAAAACTGCTTTATTATTTCGAAAGACATATCGAATTAGACGCAGACGAACACGGACCAATGGCAATGCAGATGATTACCGATTTATGCGAAGACGATGCCCAGAAATGGAAAGAAGTTGAAGAAGTTTCGATCCTGGCATTAGAAAAACGCATCGGATTATGGAATGCCATTGAAGAAGAAATCGTTTTAAAAGCAGAAATGGTTTAAAACCGAAACAATACTTTTAACGTAACTATTTGTTTAAAGAAGCCCTAATTAATTTAAACAAATTATGAAACCGCAATTCAAACAAATAGTTATCGTTATACTTTCCATTTTTTTACTTAGCTGTAATTCAGACGAAACCCCGGCAGATAAACCTGTAGTTAAAAATCCCGTTACCCCTGTCCCGCCCGTAAAACCCATTTCGGGCACAATACATTATCTGGCTTTGGGCGACAGTTATACAATTGGCCACAGCGTATGCGAAACCTGCCGTTTTCCTGAACAGCTTAAAGCAAGCCTGCAGCAAACGTATTCGAGCAATTTCTCTTTGCAGATAATCGCAAAAACAGGCTGGACTACCACAAATTTACTTTCGGCAATAAAAGATCAAAATCCGGAACCAAACTACGATCTGGTTACGCTTTTAATTGGTGTAAACAACCAATATCAGGGAAGGGATTTTTCGCTTTATGAAAAAGAATTTCCACAGCTGGCAGAAAAAGCCGTTCTATTAGCCAAAGGAGATAAGAAAAATGTAATCGTTATTTCGATTCCGGATTATGCGTACACGCCTTACGGAAATGCCGTCGCCGGAAATGAACGCACCAGAATTTCAGCCGAAATCGATAAATACAATGCCTTTGCCGAAAAATACTGTACAAACAACGGAATCACCTTTGTATCGATAACAGACATAACACGCATGGGACTTGATAATAAAGATCTGGTTGCCTCAGACGGTCTTCATCCTTCACAACTGGCTTATTCAAAATTCGTTGACCGCATGATGCCGAAGGTTAAAAAAGCACTCGAAGATTAATATTTTATTTTTCAGGAGCAGAAAAACCGTTTCCAAAACACCTTTAGTCCCGCTATCTGCTGTATCTTTTGTAGTGAACCCCACTACAAAAGGATGCCGCTTCTATCGGGGCTGATCAATTATTTATAATTTTCAAAATCAACCTCAAATTTTTCAAAAAGTGATGCTTTTTCTAAAATCGAGTTAATCCTAGCAAGCCCTTCCTGATTGTTTTCGGCTGTTATAAAAGCAAATCCCCAAATGTCTTTTGAAAGCGCAAATGCTCCTGCTTCTGAATCGTAAAACATTTCTATTTCGTCATTCATCCATAAATCCAGAACATCATTCAGTTTTGGATTTATCTCGCAGACCGCATCCAGAAAATCCGAAACAAAGGTTTCATTTTCTGTACCTTCAAAAATCTCTATCAAAAGATTTTCAGACCCATATCCGGGACGGAAATAATATTTATACATTTAAAATAAACAAAATTATGACACTTTTTTCATCCTCCAGGTTCCTCTTCCGGGACTGTATAAAACTGGTAAAAAACCATATCGAAATCCGATTTTCCGTTTAAAATACCATTTTCCGCCGGCTTCTGATTTATCCTGAGAAAAAGTTCCTTCATAATAAAGCGTTGGGTGTTTTTTATCCAATGTTTCTCTGTTTCCGCTGCCATCAATTGTACAATTCTTTGGCATAAATTTTTGAAACTTTATAACATTATTCCTCACTTTCCCAATAACATTCCCTGTTTCTTTCATACCGCCGGTAGAAACATCATCGTTTACTTTTCCCTGAAAATCTGCTCCTTCGCAATTTTCGATTACAATTGTAAAATTTGTTTTTTCAAAACCCATAGCGTTCTGAATTATCTCATTATCAAACTTGTAATACCCGTTCCAGTTTCCGGTCATTCTTGTAGTTTTTAGTTAGTGATATTAGATGCGTTTGTAGTGAAAACCTAAATTATAACTCGATCCGGCCCAAAATAGAAACAAAATCGCTCCGGAATTATCATAGGCATAATTCACCAAAAGTCCATTGTCTTTTGCAAGTCCTATTCTGGTTTTGTGATTATTGTAGCCTCCGGCAAGATAAGGAATTCCATTTCTTTTCAGGTATTTATTGTCCGGATAAAAAAATCCGCTTTTTAGTTTACCCGTTAATTCCACGCGGTCAGTTACAGCATCATTCTTTTTTGTGACAAATCTTATTTTGTTTTCACTCAAAACCTTTACTTCAACTACATAAAAATCATCATAATCGTATTTTGAATCTTCAGATTTTACAAAATAATTCAGGTTATATCGTGTTTTAGAATCCTGAGAATCTATGTTTTGTACATTTCCCTTTTCATCATACTTCAAATCCGGAAACAATTCATACTTCCCTTCGAGTTTTGATAAGTCGTTTTCAGACAATGCTGCCTTGTTTTCTTTTATCATTTTATCTGAAAATGAAGCACAGGAAGACAAAAACAGAATTAAAAAAAATGTAGAGAGAATTGTTTTCATACTTTGATATTTTTTTATTTCCAAAACTGCCACCAGTATTTTGTTTTTTCATCTCTTAGATCAATAGTTACATCGCCCGATTCTTCAATTTCCCAAACCGAAGCACTTTCGATATCGACAGCATTTAAGTTAAGGAAAGAATCCATTTTTGAAAGCAGTTCTTCTTCTGCTAATTCACCAAATCTTCGAACAGCCAATATAGAGCTGTCATCGTTTTCTATACGCTGCATTCTGTCTGCCAGCAATTTTAAAGTTCCTTCTGAGTAATTAGTCGAAGTTTTTTTATCTATCTCAAAACCATCCTCGAAAATAAAATAATCTGTTATGAGGAGAGAAAAAAACTGATTATCTCTTTTATCAAAATAAAACATTTCTGAAAATCTTTCAGGAGACTGACTCAATCCTGTTTTCAGCCAATTCTCTATTTGTTCCAAATTTTCGTTCTCGTACATAAAAGCTTTTATGATAGTTCTTTACGAAGATAAGTAATAGGATTTCTCAAAACAAAAAAACCGCAATCTCATACTATGAAATTGCGGTTTTTATTTCGCAGAAAGGAAGGGATTCGAACCCTCGATACAGTTACCCATATACTAGCTTTCCAGGCTAGCTCCTTAAACCACTCGGACACCTTTCTATTTTAGGACTGCAAAGAACACAAAAAAAATTGAGTTTACAAAAAGTAAACTAAAAGTTTACTTAAATACTTTTCTTAAATTCTTCCATAAACAGTTTTACAGCCTTTTTTTGATAGCCTCCCATTGTAAGCATATACGAATCTCTTTTGGTTGTAACTCCCGTAATCTGAATCGCTTTTAGATCGTCCCAGCCTTTTAGGGCTTTTTCGGCTACTATAGTTGCCCAATCACTGTTTTCGACCATTTGCAGCAAGGCGTGAATCGAATTTAATTCAATCGAAATTTTGGGTTTCATATGGTGTTTTACGAATAAAATCTCTACATATTCTCTTGAATTTGATCCTCTTCCGGGCAAAATAAGCGATACTTCTTCTATTTTCTTGAACGGAATTTTATCTAAAACCGCCAGCGGATGCGATTTCGAAACCGCCATAACCATATTAGATCTGAACAAAGGCACTTTTTGGATCGACGGCCCAATTTCGTGTGAGGAAATAACCAAAACCAAATCGAGTTCGTTGTGAATTAATTTTTGTTCCAAAGATTCTGTTGTGCCGTATTCTACAACGATTTTGAGATTTTGGTACGTTTTGGCAAATGCGTTTACAACGGGCAGGATCAGTAATCCAAAAATATAGGTTACTCCTATTCGAAGCTCACCGCCAATCATTTGGTTCAAATCTTCAATTGCCTGCTTGCCATTCTGTACATTTTCGAGCACTTTTTTGGCATGAATCAGGAAAACAGAACCGGCTTCTGTAAGCTGTATTTTTTTGCCAATCCTGACAAACAAAGGCATTCCGAGCTCTTCTTCCAGTTTTTTAATTTGCTGCGAAAGCCCCGATTGTGTTACAAAACACAATTCGGCTGCTTTTGTAAAATGCAGAACCTCAGCAGTTTTAATAAAATACTCCAGTTGATAGATTTCCATATTAATAAGTTTAACTACTCATTATCAGTAAAATTATTAATTTTTCTAATGCAATCCTAATTCCGAACTTTGTATCAAATAATATAATCATGTTCAAAGCCTTAAAATCTAGAAACTTCAAGCTGTTCTTTTACGGACAATCTGTTTCTGTTATTGGAACCTGGATGCAGAAAACAGCCGTAAGCTGGATGGTCTACAGCATAACAGGATCTGTTTTTTTACTGGGACTGGCTACTTTTCTTAGTATGATTCCGTCTCTTTTTTTAGCGCCTCTCGCAGGAAGTATCATAGGGCGTTACGACCGACATAAAACGATGATCCTATTGCAGTCTATGGCAATGGTACAAGCGGGTACACTGGCACTTTTAATCTATTTTAAAGTTTATAATATTACTTTTATTCTGGCTCTGACGCTTATTCAGGGAATCATTAATGCGTTTGACATGACCTGCCGCCAGACGATGATGATTGATATAGTCGATAATAAGGAAGATCTGCCTAACGCAGTAGCTCTAAACTCAACACTAAACAATTTTGCCCGAATTGCCGGCCCTGCGCTTGCAGGAATTATTTTGCATGAATATGGCGAAGATGTCTGCTTTATGGGGAATTTCGTGAGTTACATTCCGGTTTTAATTTCATTACTAATGATGAAAATTACCCCGCATATTAAAGCTGAAAACAAACTTAAAATGCTGGATGATTTAATTGAAGGTCTGGACTACGTTAAAAAAGAGACCGAAATGTCCAAAATGCTTTTAATGTTAACCTGCAGCAGTTTGTTCGTTATTTCTTTTAATACTTTGATGCCGGTTTTTGCAAAAGATATTTTTAGCGGTAATGCCGAAACATTCAGCTGGTTTGAAAGTGCTGCGGGTATTGGTTCTGTTTTATCTGCTATTTATCTGGCCAATTTAAAATCGGCTGAAAATATGAACAAGCTGGTTATTGGTGCCAGTTTACTTTTGGGTTTCAGCGTTATTATTTTAGCCGTTTCCAGCAGTATGACCATCGCACTGATCTGTATGACTTTGAGCGGTATTGGAATGATGGGACAAACTTCGTCTATTAACATTTACATTCAGACTCACAGTAGTGTTAATATGCGTTCGAGAAGTATCAGTTATTATATGATGGCATATCAGGGAATGATTCCGGTAGGAAGTTTAATTATTGGTTACGTTTCACACTTTCTGGGAGTGAGAACAACAGTTGCCATTCAGGGTGTTATTTGTATACTTTCGGTGATTGTATATGTGTATTACAAAAAGCATAAATCTTTATACCGATTGGAAAATTTTTATGCGCTGCTACGATTTCTTCATGTAAAGTCTTAGAAAAGAAATTCCAGTTTATCCGCAAACTTGTCATTCCGAGGAACGAGGAATCTCACGCGGGATTCGACAAAGGTTATTACTCATATTGTGGAATTTCTAGTGTGATTTCTCCTTACGTCGAAATGACAATATTGTGAATATTGTTATATACAAACTATGTCTTCAACTTTAACAAAGCTTTTACCCCCAAACATTTGGAATCTAAAAAAATTGGAATTTTAAATTAAGATATTTCCCCGCGAAGTGCGGTTTCAAAAACATCTTTAAATTCGTTTTGAGGAATATTGTGTCCCAGCAGATACATTAATTTTGTAATTGCCGCTTCTGTCGTAATGTCTTTTCCTGAGATAACTCCCAGTGATTTTAAGGCAGTACTCGTTTCGTATTGTCCCATATTTACACTTCCGCCGGAACATTGGGTTACGTTTACGATATGCATTCCTGATTTTATGGCTTTTTCGATTAGATTTAAAAACCATTCTTCAGTTGGCGCATTTCCAGAACCATAGGTTTCTAAAACAATACCGCGAAGGCCGGCTGTTGCCAGGATTGAAGCCAGGACAATTTCGCTCATTCCCGGGAATATTTTAATGATCGCTACGTGATTGTCCAGATTTTTATGAACAATTAATCCGGCGTCTTTTTTTACAGGAAGGAATAAATGCGAATTGAGTTTTAAATGCACTCCAGATTCTACCAATTCAGGATAATTAGGCGCTGTAAACGCTCTGAAATGTTCGGCATTTACTTTTGAGGTTCTGTTTCCTCTGTATAATTTGTATTCAAAATAAAGGCATACTTCGTTGATAACCGGTTTTCCGTTTTCAAGAAGTGATGCGATCTGAATGGCTGTAATTAAATTTTCTTTAGCATCGGTACGTAAATCTCCAATTGGCAGCTGAGAGCCTGTAAACACAACCGGTTTTGCTAAATTCTCGAGCATAAAACTCAATGCCGAAGCTGAATATGACATCGTATCTGATCCGTGAAGAACTACAAATCCGTCATATTTTGCATAATTTTCCTCGATAATGTCGGCAATTTTTGTCCACATTTGAGGATTCATATTTGATGAATCTATAGGAGTTTCAAAAGAAACCGTTTCAATCTCACAATCCAATTGCTTGATTTCGGGAATCTGCTGTAATAAATTACTAAAATTAAATGCTTTAAGAGCTCCGGTTTCGAAGTCTTTACTCATACCGATGGTTCCTCCGGTATAAATTAAAAGTATTTTAGCTTTAGAGGACATCTTGGTATTTTAATTTATTTACTACCGGATTGGCATACATAGACAGGAATCCTTGTCTGGTAACAGGATTATCGCTTCCGATTCTCATTTCTAAACGACGCTCAAATAATGATTTTTCGCTTTCTTTATACTTATCAGCAAATCGATCTGTTTCGTTTAAAATATCGTACGCAATGAAGTTTGTAGGCCATAATTGATAGTTTTTCAGAATTACATCATCAATAGTCTGCGCCAAAGCCTGAACTTGTTTGTTTGCATTGTCATTTTCTGCGACAATCTGATCGATTTCTGTATCTAAAACATCTCCTACCGAAATATGTATTCTTTTTTTAGTTCCCATGATACCGCTTAAAATGGTCATGAAATCTTCGTTTTTGTCTTTTACGTAAACTTCATTGTTTGCTTCTGCCATTAATTGCGGCATTTTCAAAACATCAGTCGGGTCGTATTCATAAGAAATTGAAACCGGAACGATTTTTAATTTCTTAAAATAATTCATCAGATCTTCTTCATCAGAAGCCATTCCAATCATTTTTAAAACGCCTGGATTGGTTTCGTCGTTTCCGTCTTTTGTTCTTCCTTCTCTTTGAGCAATCCAAACTGAGCGGTTTTCGCGAAGCAGTAACTGTCCCATATATTCTGAAAGCAGTTTAGAGCTTTGCAGCATTTCGCGGGGTGTTAATCCTCTTAAAACCAAAAAGTTTCTATTTAATTTAGCCAAAGTTGCCAGGAAAGCTTTCTTTACTAAATTATCTCCAATTGCCGAAGCGGTCATTACCAAACCGTGTTCAAATAAACAAACGTTTAATAATGTAGTATCCAAAAGAATATCTCTGTGATTGGAAATAAACAAATAAGAAGTATTAGGTTCCAGTTTTTCAAAACCTGAAGTGGTTAATCCTTCAGAGCTTTTTTCCAGGACTTTTTGTATGGTATTATAAATGAAGTTGCATTGAAAATCACGAATAGAATGTGTTTTCTTTAATTGATCCTTCCAAACCTCATCTTCAACTTCCGGAAAAGTAAAGTTCATCATGGTTTTCATCATTGGGTGATTTACAACATCATGAAGGGCTTCATTTATTTCGGAGTCATAAAAAGGTCGAATGGCATCAAATTTCTGCATTATTTATATCGGTTTTAAGTGGGCAAAAGAACAAAAAAAAAATTAAAGTTTTGTAAGGACTGGGTTAAATCCCAAAAACGTCTTTTGAATTTTTTGTTGTTATTGCTGCAATTTCTTCTGTCGAAACACCATAAATATCACTCAATTTGGCAATTACGTTTATCAGATAACTGCTTTCATTTCTTTTTCCTCTGTACGGAATAGGCGCTAAATAAGGCGAATCTGTCTCCAGCACAATGTGTTTCAAATCGATTTGATTTAGAAACTGGTCGATTTTTCCGTTTTTAAAAGTTACGACACCTCCAATTCCTAATTTCATCTTATACGAAATGGCACGCTGTGCTTGTTCTAAAGTTCCGGAAAAACAATGAAATATCCCAAACAAATCTTCAGAATTTTCTTCTTCTAAAACTTCAAAAATTTCATCAAAAGCTTCACGGCAGTGAATTACGATAGGAAGTTTGTATTGTTTTGCCAGCTGAATCTGTCTTTTAAAAGCGATCTGTTGTTCTTTTAGGTGGGTTTTATCCCAATACAAATCGATCCCGATTTCGCCTACAGCATAAAATTTTCGTTTTGACAATTCGGTTTCTACATGTGCTAATTCTTCGAGATAATTGTCTTTTACGTACGTAGGATGAAGTCCCATCATTAAAAATACATTATCCGGGTAGTTTATCTCTAAATCGTACATAGACTGGGTTGCTGCAGCATCGATAGCGGGAATAAAAAAGCGGGTTACTCCTGCGTCGATGGCGCGTTGTATCATTTCGTTACGATCCTGATCAAATTCTTCAGAATATAAATGCGTATGTGTATCGGTAATAATGGGTGTTGAATTCAAGGCTGTAATTTTAAGTGGTCAAAATTACGACAATATTAAAAGAATAGCAATTACTTGCAAAGATGGGACACGGATGCACACGGATTTTTTCTGATTGTTACTTAAAAACGAAAACCTTTGTCAAGGTTTTGAAACTTTGATAAAGGTCTGCGTAATGAAATTTGGATTTTAACCCTCCCTAATCCAGCTGATGCAATAGTTCCTCTACCTGATCGTAATCTTCGTAATCTTCAGATATGGTTTCCAGTATTTTTTTAGATCCTTCGTAATCTTTTTGTTTTAATTTGGACAGTGCCAGATACCAAATTGCTTTTTCTTTATACACAGATGTTCCTTCTTTTAGTTTATTAAAGACAGCTTCTGCTTTTAAATAATGACTTTCTTCTAATAACGAAACGCCGTAGAAAAACTGTATTTCGGCTGTGTTTTGTTTTTGAAGCACTTTTTCAAAAAGCGGAATTGCAGTATTATATCTTTTTCTGTTATAGGCCGTTTCAGCTTCTTTCAAAGTTTCATCGATCGTTCCTCTTTCTGTAAAAGACGCTTGTTCAGGATTATTATAATCGGCAAAAACCGGATTTTGATTGTAATTAAAAAAGAACAGTCCAAACAGGACCGCAACCGACGCCGCAACGGCCAGATACCATGGTTTTAAGCCTATTACTTTTACTTTTTCTCCAAAATGCTTCTCTGATATCTGAGTCAGATTTTCTTTGAACGCTTGTCTCTCCTGCTCAATTCCAAATTTGGTATTCAACTGGACCTGAACGTTTTTAAAAGTTTCAAACTGCGATGCAAATTCGGCATCCTGAGACAATTGTTTCTCAAAATCGGTTTTTGCATCAGCGTTTAATTCGTCCTGAAGATATTGATCAAATAGTATATAGCGTTCTTCATTCATGACTAATTGTTTTTTAAAGAGTTAAAGTTTTTTGCTTCCTGAATCCATTGTGTTAACTGTCCCACACATAACGATTTTTTCTTGCGGACATAGCCGTACGTTACGTTTAGTTTTTCGGCGACTTCTTCCATCGATTTAATTTCAAAACTCAGCTTTAATAATTCTTTGCATTTGTCTCCCAGTTTTTGGAACATGGTGTCAAAAAGCTGTTGTTTTTCGTCAAATTCTTCGGTTTGTCCAATCAGTTCATGTGCAGATTCATTAATAGATAAAACGTCTTCGAGAATTGTTACCTCTTTATTAGAAGTCTTTTTGAGCTCGTTCAGCCATTTTCTTTTACACAGTAAAAAAAAGTAAGCATCGAACGGACAGGTTAATCGCAGCGATCCTGCTTTGGCCTGATTAAAAAGTAAAATCAAAACTTCCTGAACCACATCCTTTGCCTGATCTCTTCCGCCGGAATTGTTCATGACGAAGGTGACCACTTTGGGAACAAACTTTTTGTAGATAGACTTTATAATGGCCGAGTCATTTGCAGCAAGTCCCTCAATATATTTTTGATCAGGATGTGTTTTCGTTTTATTCATAAAAAAACTTTTAATCAGATAAAGTTAAAAAAAGAATCTCAAATAATTTTCATAATAAAGGGTAACAATTGATGATGCAAACGGATATAAGGAAACAAAAATCTTTTAAAACAGTTAAAATTAAGAGAAATGGAAACCTATCAGTTTACAGATGAAAAAGCCCTGACCCAATTCTATGAAATGATTTCGGCCAAAAAACGAAATGGTTTTGTGGTTGTAGAACATAATGAAAAACTACCGTATGTGGTTTTGTCAAGAGAGAAAAAAATCATCAAGCATACTTTTCATTTGTTTCTTACCTGCATCACTTTGGGTCTCTGGTCTATTGTATGGATCTATTTGATTGTTACGTTTTCGCAGAAGAAAAGCATTCTTGTAGCTGTTGACGAAGACGGAAATCTGTTTGAAGACAAATGTCTTTCGGTATAAATAAAAATTTTTCAAAAAGAGGGGTAACACTTTTCAAGCCCAGAACATCTATCCATATAATAATCATTAAAAACCAGAAATTATGAATACAAATTTTAAAACAATCGGACTTTTATTCCTTCTTCTAATCTCTTTTGTAAACTGTGATAACAGCGATGGAGATGATATTAAACTTTCGCCTCCAACGGCAGCGGCTTTTAAAAGCATCAGCGAAAAGGGGTTAAAAAGAAATACTCAAAACTTTACTATGACTGCCGGAGATGGTGTGGTAACACTGACTTCTGCCAAAGGGGTAAAATTATACATTAACGGGGACTGTTTAACCAAAAACGGAAATCCGGTAACAGGAGAAGTAAATATTGAATATATCGAACTTTTTGATAAAGGAAATATGCTGGTAACCAACAAACCAACAATGGGAATCATGCCTGACGGAAAGAAAAATCTATTGATTTCGGGGGGAGAATTCTTCATCAAGGCAACTCAGGGAGGAGTCGAATTACAAACTTCATGCAATATGAACATGATTGTTCCAACTGCACTGACAAATGGGTTTGATAACTTAATGACTTTATGGACTGGAGTTATTGATGAAGAGGGTGAACTGGCCTGGAAAGATGCCAGAGGTGCCGACGGAAAAGGCGGTGTACAAGGAGAGGGCAACAATTATTATGTAACTTTTGGAAACTTCGGCTGGACAAATGTAGATCGTTTTTACAGCGATCCAAGACCAAAAACAACCATTTTAGTTGATGTTCCTGAAGGTTATAATAATACAAACAGCGCCGTTTATCTTTCGTATGACGGAGAAGGCACCAATGCGCTTGCAAAACTGGATACGTATACTGCTGCAGGATTGTTCAGCGAACATTACGGACAAATTCCGATTGGCCTTGCGTGTCACATTATTTTCGCTACCGAGGATAACGGAAACTGGCGATATGCCATAAAAGGAGTAACCACAACTGCAGATGCCGTTTATACTTTTACATTTGCCGAAACAACAGTAGGAACCGAAGCGCAATTGGTAGCAGCAATCAATGCTATTCAGTAACTTACGAATGCTTTTTTAAGAAAAAGTGGTGATTTGCTCATCACTTTTTTTTACATTTAAACCTGTTTTAAAATTAATTCTGATGATTTTAAGGCTAAAAACTGTCTCGTTATGAAACCACAACTGTCTATTTTTCTGATGCTGTTTTCGATTCTTTTAACAGGTCAAACCAAAGTAAAAGACACCATAACCCGAAGAGCCGTTATTGGTTTTATCCAAAACGGAAATGCTGTATCCTATAAACCCGAAACACCGCCTTTGATCCCGATAGCGGGTGCACCAAAACCAAGTTATTCCTATTTGTGGGAACTGGGCGACGGGCATTACAGCAAAGAACCTGAACCGAAACATGTTTATAAAAAGAAAGGTACTTATACAACGAGACTGGCTGTAACAAACAATTACGACAACGGAAAACCTCCGGCAACACGCCCAAAAAAAGTGGTGGTGAACGATATAACAGACAATAATTATAAAGATATCGCTTCTATTGCAGATCACAATGGGTTTGCGATTATTAAAAACTGCGATCCTATTCCGGAGCAGGAAATGGTAGTCGTAGTGAGTTATCAAAATCTGGAGAATTATGTTTCGAGCGGCAAATTGTATCTTTTTTACAATGAAAAACAATTCAGGCACAACAACTTCGAATTAAGTGATTTCAGGACCTATGCAGGCGAACGCGAAGTAAAAGAAAATCTTGTGGCTTCTGTAAATGATCTTGACGATTCGGATAATTTTACGGCTTCCGCCGAAGGGAATTTCAAACCTAAAAAATACCGAAACACAACAACCGAAGAAGATCTTGACGCCTCGCTTTTAGATGCCGGTAAAACCTATCATAATGTATCGGTTTTAGAATTTGATGATGCTGATCCCGGAGAAACACGGAATGTTTTTTATACTTTTAAAACTACGCCCGAAATGATTAAGGATACCAGTGCAACAGTTACAATGCGCGGTATTTTTGTTCCGAACCGAAGTTATAAAAACCATAAGATTAAAAACCTTGAAATGGAAATTGTAACGTCTCATGATCCTAACAAAATGGGGTCTAACGGAAGGTTTATGAATTATAGACTAGTGCGTTTTAAGAGGGTAAATTTTAAAACCCGTTTCCAAAATAATGGCGAAGGTCCGGCGCGAAAAATTCGTTTAGAGACTGATATTCCGGATATGTTCGACAAAAAAACTTTCCAGATTGAAAGCATGTATCCTGAATGTCCTATCTGCCCGAAAGGCGAAGAACCAACCGTAAGCTGCCTCGATACCATTATCAAACAAAAGCAGATCATTTTTACTTTTAAAAATATTTATCTGCCGGGAACGGAGCAGAAAAATGTGAAGGAAAAAGACAGCACGAAAGGATTTGTAAAATATTCGATGAAGTTTGGCGAAGATTTTCATAAAGTAAAAACCAAAAGCCGGACTTCGATTATTTTCGACAAGAATGAACCTATTATCACGAACTATGCCACTACACGATTCCTTCCCGGAATTTCGATTGGCGTAAAAGCGGGTTATAATTTTTATTCAGATCTGGATAAGTCAACAAGTTATTTTGTGGGTGCGACAATTTCGCCTTTTAAATCGTATCGTTTTTACTGGCAGGTCGAATGGGTAAATGCTTTAAACCAGTACAATAGTGCTGCCAATGTTACAGAACAATTCAATACAAATGCCAACGGAACAAGACAGTTTCAGCGTATTACGACCACAACCGAAAATAAAAACATCAATTGGGAAGTTCCCATTTTGATTCGGTACAACCTAAATAATTATATCGGAATCGGCGCAGGAATTCAGGCAAATGTCAATGTTTCATCAGAACAGAATCAAAATATACAAACCGATACGTATGAGGGAGACAAAGAAAACTTTCTGATAAGCTCTGTTACCAGTTCAAGCAGTGTAAAAAACACCTTTACGGACATTAAAACCGGGCTTTTGTTTGATTTAACGGCAGGTTTCGCGAGAATCGGTCCGAGTTTAGGAGCGCGCTATGTAATTAATTTTGAGCAGAATTTTAACTATTTTCAGATTTATGGGATTTGGAAGTTTTAGGATTATTTGACAGAGATGCACAAAACTTTTTATTCTTTACGAATCCGTGTATAAACTTTGTGTATCTGTGAAATCAAAAACAACATAATATGAACTTACATCACTTATATGGTTTAATTTTTCTTTTTATAAATCTGAATATTTTTGGACAGAATCAGGAAGATAAAATTTATCATGCAATTGATGTTTTTACGGCTCATCCTTCTGCGAAAGCGATACAGGATTTATCAAATGCCGAAGCTGTTTTCTGGAAAAACCCCAATCCAAAAACCAAAGACGAATTACTCGCCATTGTGGTTTTAAACTGCAACAAAGCGTATTATGAAAATCAATTTGGACAGATTCAGAATGCGGTTTGGAGTTACGAAAAAGCCTGGCAGGTTTATCAAAAAAACAAACTCGGCGATTATGATATAGTCGAATACTGCCTTAAACCTCTTGGCAATTTATATACGGTTTTGGGCGATTATGACAATGCAGAAAATACGATTAAACAGTATTTCTTTATTGTTAATACTTCCAAAAATTATCCCGATGCTTCAAGGCAGAAGTTTGCTGCAATCCTGAATTTATCGAATGTCTATCAGAATTCAGGCAAAATCGCACAGGCAATTGAGTTGTTAGAGAATATCTTAAAAACAGAAAAATTATCGAACGTTCAAAAAGGCATTTTACTGAACAATCTGGGCAATAACTACTGGCTGGGATCTAAACAGTTTGTAATAGTTAAAAATGCTCCGGACGGTGCAGAAAAAGCATTTAATGCTTCTATACAATACCTTGAAAAGGAGAAAAATCAGTTTGAAACTTTATCCAATTCATACCGAAATCTGGCTTCGATGAACAGGCAGTGGCAGCGCTTTGATATTGCTGAATTGTATATGGAAAAGGCAGAAAAACTGTTTCTAGAAATTCCTAATCAGCAGCCGCGAAAACTGGCTAAATTATATTACGAAAAAGCGTTACTTCTTTTTGATGAAGGGAAGTATGACGAAAGTTCAAAGCAGATTGCTGTTATTTTTAAAACATTGATTCCGAATTACAATTCAAAAAACAACCTTCCAAATCAGGATCAATTGTATGCCGAAACTGTTCTGGCGGATGCGCTGGATTTACAGGCAGACATTTTAATGTTAAACGATCCTAAAAAAGCGCTCAAAGCTTTTGATCTTTCTTTTTATATCGAAGAGATGCTGATGAATGCTTTGATAGCTGAAAATTCTAAAATCCTGATGCAGTTACGATCTCGCAATCGTACAGAAAAATGCCTTTCGATTTACGATCTATTATTTAAAAAAGAAGGTAAAAGCCACTATATCGAAGATGCTTTTCAGCTATCTGAAAGGACAAAGTCCGGTATTTTAAAAAGTTACAGATCGAATATTAAAAATGCTTCGGCAGAAGAAAAAAAACTTTTGCAGCAGCTTCAGAATTTAAATACGAATATTTTAAAAGAACAGCAGAAAGGGGATTTGGCTGCTATTTCAAAAATCAATCAGTTTATAAAAAAACAGCACGAACTGATGATTTCGCTGAAAAAAATCCAATCGCAAAATCCGGATTTTATTCCTGAAAAATGCGATATAAAAGCTTTGTTATTCAAATTAGAAAATGACAAGGCGATGATGGTGTATTATTTTATGGGTTCAGAAAGGTTGTATTATTTTGTATTACAGAATAATCGAATTGCTTTAAGCCAAATTTATATTGCTCATCGCGGCATTCCCAGAATTGCTCAGTTTATAAATTATTTTAATAGTCCTGATGAAATTACAAATGATATTTCGGGTTATAATCATTACGGAAAAGGAGTTTATGATTTATTAAAACTACCCCGAATTTATGATTATCCTAACTTAATTATTGTTCCTGACGGCATTTTGAATTTTCTGCCATTTGAAGCTTTAATTACACAAGAATCGAGCACTACAAATTTTGCTAAAATGCATTATTTACTTCATGATTTTAAGATTGCTTATAATACCTCAGCCAATATTTACCTGAATTCCAAACCGCTGTCTAAATCTGAAAAAACAGTTTTGGGCGTTTTTCCTGTTTTTGAGAAAACGGCTTTTGAACTAAGTTATTCCAAAAAAGAACTGGAATCCATCCGGAATAATTTTAAAGGAAAGTATTTAGAAAATACTGATGCGAGTTTCGGAAATTTTAAAAATAGCGCCTCACAATATTCTATTCTACATTTGAGTACGCATGCTTCTTCCGGCGATATAGAAACTCCGGCGAGCATTAAATTTTACGATCAGGAAGTTTTGTACTCTGAATTGTACAATCTGCATATCAATCCTGATTTGGTAGTTTTGAGTGCCTGCGAAACGGGAATTGGCAAATTGTATAAAGCCGAAGGTGCCATGAGTATTGCCAGAGGTTTTCAGTTTGCGGGAGCAGAGAATTTACTGTTTTCGTTATGGAAAGTGAATGACTTTACGACTTCGGTTTTTATGTCGGATTTCTACAAAAACATAAAAAATGATGTTTCTTATTTTGAGGCCAATTCAAATGCAAAACTGGATTATCTGAATAACAAATCGATTCCGAATGCGAAGAAATCTCCGTATTACTGGAGTTCGTTTGTGTATTACGGTTCAATTTCGGAAGAAAATAAATCAACAGATTATATCTATTATGGAATTAGTTTATTGATCGTAATTGCCTTATTTTTGGTTTTCAATCAGTACAATAAATGGAAAATCTTCACGAGATTCTCAAAAAAGAGAAATATAAAAAAATAAAATTCAAGGTTACCAAAACCCAGCATTTGTCTATAAAAGCAAAAATTAATGGTGTTTCCGGAAATTTCATTCTGGATACCGGCGCATCAAACACCTGTATTGGTTTTGAAAGTATTGAGCGTTTTGAGTTGTCTGCCAAAAAATCAAAAACCAAAGCATCCGGAGCCGGAGGAACGGGAATGAAAACCCAGATTTCATCGCAAAATGAATTGCAGTTAGGCAGCTGGAAAAACAAGAATTTCAGCATTGTTATTTTTGACCTTTCGCATGTCAATGAAGCTTTAGAATCGTACAAAGCAAAAACGGTTCACGGTATTATAGGCGCAGATGTTTTACTGGAAGGAAAGGCTATTATTGATTATTTTAACAATTATTTGTATTTAAAATAGAAAAACTTCAAATTCCTAATCAGAATAAAAATCTTAAACCTGAACTCATAAATCTGAAATTAAAAAATCCCAAACTCCTTTCGGAATCTGGGATTTTTCGTCTAAAATCAAATCAATTAATTAATGGGTATGTTTAGGATTAAAACCGTCTTCGCTTAATTCTGTGTGCTCGTAATCGGCAACCATTTCAGCTTCGTAATCGATTTTTTCTCCTTTAGAGAATTTTCTAATAATTTTCTCCATAATATCATAGATAACCGGCACTACAATCAAGGTAAGGAATAATGATGAAATCAAACCTCCAATGATTACCCATGCCAATCCGTTTTTCCATTCTGCTCCTGCTCCTGCTGCTAATGCAATTGGGAACATACCAAATACCATCGCAATTGTGGTCATCAAGATCGGACGTAAACGCGCGTGGTTTGCCTGGATTAATGCTCTTCTGATCGATTCTCCGGCAGCTCTTCGCTGATTGGTATAATCGACAAGCATGATCGCATTCTTACACACCAGACCAATCAACATGATTACCCCTAAAATGGTAAAGATATTCAATGTGTTGTTCGTAAGTGCCAGAGCGAATAATACTCCAATGAACGAAAGCGGAATAGCAAATAATACGACAAACGGGTGAACGAAACTGTCATATAATCCAACCATTACTAGGTAAACCAAAATAATAGCGGCCAATAATGCGATTCCTAAAGTACCAAAACCTTCTGACTGGTTTTCCTGGTCTCCACCCCAGATATAGTTTACTCCGGTTGGTTTTTGTAATTTATCCAGTTTTTCCTGCCATTGCGTAACGATTGTTCCGGCTGGAACCCCAACGTTTTGACCTTGTACGGTTACAGAAGCTGTTTTATCTCTACGTTCTAATTTACTTGGTCCTGAACCTTCAGTAATAGTAGCAAATTGGTTTAATTTAATCTGCTGGCCTGCATTGTTTATGAAAATCAAGTTGCTGACATCTGTGATATTTTTTCTGTCAAATTCGTTGTATTTGATGTTGATATCATATTCGTATTCACCAGCTCTAAATTTACCATCAGTATTACCACTGTAAGCTGTCTGCATTGTTAAACCAACCGTTTGAAGTGTTAATCCTAATGCTGCCATTTTATCTCTGTCTACCTGAACGTTGATCTCAGGGTTTCCATCTTCAACTGTTAATTTAATCTCAGTTGTTCCCGGAATTGTACGCAATTCAGCTTCGGCCATTTTAGCAAACTTCATAGCACTTTCTACGTTTGGACCTGTTACGATCAAACCTAAAGTTGCATCTTCGGCAGTACCTAAGATACCTACCGGAACTGTCTTAACTTTAGCACCAACCAGAACTTTTTCCAGTTTACGTTTTGTTTTTGCAGCATAAACGTTGGCATCGTCTGTACGATCTTTTTGATCGATCATTTTAACGTCAATCTCTGCTTTATAAGCCGTTGCCTGAGCTGCTCCTAAACCTTCACTGGTTTGACCAACTGTTGTAATCTGGCTTAAAACATATTTCTCTCCTTTTAAGAAAGCTTCTGCTTTTTGCGTCATAAAGTTAGTCTGCTCTAATGAAGCATCTTTTGGCATCTCGATTTGTACTAAGAACTCACCACTATCAGATGATGCGAAGAATTCTCCTCCAATGTATCCGCCTCCCATTAACCAGAAGATCGAGCCAAAGAACATTACTAATACAACCACAATAGTTTTAATATAGTGATCTAAACACCAGTTTAGTAAGTTTGATACCCAGTCCGTAAAACGGGTTAAGTAGCTTTCGAATCCAAGGATAACTTTTCCGAAAAGGTTTTTACCTTCAATATGCTCTAATTTTCCAAAACGTGAAGACAACCAAGGAATAATTGTAAACGAAGCCAATAAAGAGAACATGGTTGATATAATTACCGTAACACAGAACTGTGTGATAATGTTAGATACCAATCCGGTACTCATTGCAATTGGCAGGAACACCACCACAATTACCAATGTAATCGAAGTTACTGTACCGCCAATTTCGGCAGTTCCGTCGTAAGCGGCACGGATTCGGCTTTTACCCATCTCCATGTGTCGGTAAATATTCTCAAGTACCACAATCGCATCATCCACAAGAATACCAACAACAAGAGATAAACCAAGTAAAGACATTAAGTTAAGTGTATAACCTAATAAATAGATACCAATAAAGGTTGCGATCAAAGATGCAGGAATAGACACCATTACGATCAACGAGTTTCTAATACTGTGCAGGAAAAATAACATTACAAATGCTACCAGAATAACCGCAATTAATAAATCGTGTACAACAGAGTCTGCTGCTTCAAGAGTAAAGACTGTACTGTCTTTTGCTACTTCTAATTTTAACTGAGCCGATTTGTAATCCTGCTCTAACGTTTTGATTGTTTTAATCAACTGCTCGCTTACCGCAACGGCATTGGCATCTGATTGTTTTACAATTTGAAGTACAATCGCACTTTTTTGATCTACACGCGCAATTTTCTCCGCGATTTTTTGTGTATCCTGGACATCGGCGATATCACCTAAACGAACCTGGATTCCGTTTTGAGAAGAAACTACAAGGTTTCTTAATTCTTCAACGTTTTTATATTTACCCGCTAAACGGATTAAGATTTTTTGGTTACGAGTCTGGATGTTACCTGTAGGGAAATCAAGATTCGAACTTAAAATTGTTTGTTGTACTTGTGGAACAGAAAGTCCGTAACCCTGCATTTTAACAGCGTCAAGGTTTACCTGAATCTCACGTTCCTGACCACCAATAATATTTACCTGAGCAACCCCTTGTACACGGGATAAAACCGGTGCAATCTTTTTATCGATCAAATCGTAGAAAGCTGCTTCGTCCATTTTACCGTTGGCACCAAGTGTCATAATTGGTAAATCACTCAAAGAGAATTTAGTCAGCGACGGCGGATCGGCATCATCCGGAAGATCACTCAAAATTGCATTAATTTTACGCTGCGCATCATTCATTGAAATATCTACATTGGCAGTAGAAAGTAATGTAATAGACACTACAGAAAGACTCTCGTAGGATTTTGAATCAATTTTCTTGATATTTTCCAGAGACGCAATCGCATCCTCTATCTTTTTGGTTACTGTATTTTCAACCTCACTTGGAGAAGCTCCCGGATAAACAGTTGAAACCGTAATTACGTTGGTTTCGAATTTTGGGATCAGCTCGTAGCCTAATTGGCTGTAGCTGAACAATCCACCTAGTGTCAGAATTGTAAACAATACAATTACCAACGACGGACGTTTTATGGATATTTCGGCTAATTTCATATATCTTATTTTTGGCTGTAGGCAGTGTGCTGTAGGCTTTAGGCTTTTATTAAAAGGCTTAAAGCTTATCGCTTACGGCTTAAAGCGGTATAATTATTTAATAATTTCTACTGTATTTCCGTCTTGTAAGTTAATCTGACCAGTTACAATTACTGTTTCTCCGTCATTTAAACCGTTGATGATTTCAACTTTATCTCCTAAGATTCTTCCTGCTACTACTTTTTTCAACTTAGCAGTATTGTTTTCGACAACAAAGATTTCATTGCTGCTTACACTTCCAACAAATGCATTTCTAGGAACTACTTTTAAGTTTTGTTTTTGGCTGTTAGATCCAAAGTTTGCTGTTCCGTACATACCTGCTTTCAGGTCGTTGTTTGCATTGTTTGTAATTTCAATTTCAACAGGGAAGTTTAAAGAAGCATCTGCTTTTGCAGCGATAAAAGTAATTTTTCCTGAGAATGTTTTATCAGGATAAACACTTGCTGTAATGTTTACTGTGTTTCCTAATTTTAAACTAGCTACCTGACTTTCGTTTACGGTAACAGTTAATTTTAATTTAGAAACGTTTACAATATCAAATAAAGCAGTTGCAGGCATTCCGGCTAAAATAGATCCCGGTTCGATATATTTTTTGTTGATGTATCCGTTAATTGGAGCTTTAACTTTAGTATCTCCAACATTGATGTTTGCTTGTTTCAAATTAGATTCTGCATTTGTTAAAGCTAATTTTGCCTGATCTAATTGTTGTCTTGTCACACCGCCGGTTTGAAATGCATTTTCGTATCTTGTATAATCTGATTTTGCATTTTGGTAAGCAGCCTGTGCTTGCTGTGCATTTACATTAATAACATCTCCTCTCATAGTTAATAATGTCTGTCCTACTCTTACATAATCACCTTCTTTAACTAAAACGCTGATTACTTTTCCTGATTTTTCGGCAGAGTACGTCAATTCCTGAATTGGCACAAAATTTCCGTTTGCAGCAAAACCAAGATTTACATCTTCTGTTTTAACTGTTGCTACTTTTACAGAAACTGCAGCATTTTTTTCGGCTACAATTGCCGTTTTGCCTTCGTTTTCCGCTTTGTTTTTATTTAAGATATAGCTAATCCCGAAAAAAGCTGCAGCTATGATTACGATTGTTATAATTATTTTCTTCATTGTAATTAGTTATTTAATAAGAGATTTAAGTTCGCCTTTTGATTTGATTAGAGATATTTCGGCAATTTTGTAATTTAAAACTGCTCTTGTGTAATTATTCTGAGCTTCAAGTGATGCATTTTCTGCGTCTAATAAATCCGTTAAAGATGCTAATCCCTGAAGGTAATTGTTTTTGGTATTACTTAAGATTTCACTTGCCAGACGCATATTTTCTTTTTGATTTTCGATAGTTACAAGATTGTTTTCAATCTGCGTCATTGCATTTCTGTAGTCTAAATCAAGAGAAAGTTTTGTGTCTTTGATGTCTTCCTGAAGCGATCTGATTTCAACATCGGCCTGTCTTACTTTTGCACGTGTTCCAAAACCTGTAAAAATTGGGACACGTAAGTTTAAAGCAATCGCAGAGAAATCTGACCAATACACTCCTTTTTCAGGTTTTGCAAACCAAGGAAATTCTGGTCCCTGCCCAATATAGTTGTAACCGGCAGATAAAGAAAGTGATGGGTAATAACCTGCCTGAACTGCTTTTTTATTGAATACCAAAAGTTCTTCCTGTTTTTTCAAAAGCAGGTATTCGGTTCTGTTTTCAATATTAGGTTCCTGAGTTAAAGCTGCAGGAACTACTTCAAATTCTTCTTTAGGCAATACAATTTGAGATTCTATTGGCATTCCCATATAAAACTTCAACGCATTTTCCTGTAACTGGATTTGATTGATAATCTGCTGACGCTCTGTACTAATGTTGGATAATTTAACAATGATACGATCAAGATCAATTTTTTTAGCCAGTCCGTTATCAAATTGCCCCTGTACAATATCACGAACTTTTGTTGTGTTAACGTAGTTACTGTCTAAAAGCATTAATCTTTCCTGCTGTACATAAACTGAATAGTAGTTATTTGCTACTCGCTCGATAACCTGCTCTTCTGTTAACTGATCGTTGATCTGATAAAACTCACGAGTAGATCTTGCCGCTCTTAATCCTGTAAAAACAGACTGATCGAAGATGGTCTGAGTTAAAGAAACTCCCGCTGTAGAAGTCCATTTTTGACCAAATGCCGCCTGAATTGCAGTTCCCGGAGCACCAAAAGCAGCTCCGTCAATAATAGTGGTCTGGATAATTGGGTTGTATGTTAAATTTCCGTTTGCAGAAATTTGAGGCAATGCTCTGGAACGCACTTCCTGAATTTTATATTCACTATTTTCAACCTGTAATTTCGCTTTTTTAGCATCGGCTTTATTTTGAAGCGCGTAGGTAACGGCGTCCTTCAAAGTTAAAGTTGTCTGTGCATTGGACGCTAAACCCATTGTGCACAAAAAAATAAGAAATATTCGTTTCATATTATATTACAATTTGTTTTTAACTGATGATTTAAAAAATCATACTTATTTATATAGATTGATGATTATGCTTTTATTTTTTGAAGCTGTTTTTGCAGCTCTTCTACACCTTTTTCTGTTGCCATTGCTCTGGTATGATACTCCAGTGCTTCTAACTCAATTCTTTGCGCCTCACTTTCAGAAACGGTGTTTTCGTTAATATGAAAAATCAAAGTGTAATAAAACTTTACGTATACATCTACATTGAGGTCGCTTCTGTAAAGTCCTTCTCTGATTCCTTTTTCAATATTATCCCTGAAACATTGTGTACATTGGTCAATTTCATGAGACAGGATATTTTGATAAATCTCCGGATAATGTTTTTTAAGCTGATAGATAGGCGAACTGTCTATGTTGTTTTTAAACATATCACGAAACATTTCTCTAATTTCAAAATTCTCGTGAATGGCATTATAATTTTTTGCTACGATGGTATCCATAATTTCATGGACTTGCCTGTGGACCAATGAGGTGCTCTCTTCGATCAAAACTTCTTTGTTGCAGAAATATTTATAGATCGTTTTTTTTGAAATACACATCTCGCCGGCAATATCATCCATCGTAACACTCTTAAAACCAAGCTTTAAAAAAAGTTCACTTGCTTTTGATATTATTTTCTCTTTCATTTTTAATTTTGGCATTTGCGATACAAATATAGTCAGGAAACTAAAATCAAAAAAAATAGTTTCCTAAAAATTTGTAATAATTTTACATTAATTTATTTCAACCTGTAAGATTTATATACTAAATTCCAAATTAGCAATAAGCTTAATGTCTTTTCCAAGAGCTAAACCTCCGTTATGATGAAAAGAATTGTAGTCCAGACCAAAGTCCTGACGCTTAATATCTCCTTTAATTTCAAAAGCAACTTTTTTCTCTCCGTTGTATGTATTTACACCAATAAATTCCGCATCAAGTTCTACAACTCTTGTTACATCTTTTATGGTTAAATCACCTTTAAAGAAATTGATATTGTTATTTACTTTTTGAAACGAAGTAGATTTAAAACTGATAATTGGATGCTCATCTACATCAAAAAAATCCTGAAGCTTCAAATTGGTATCAATCTGCTGAAAGCTTTCGTTTTTATTATTTATATCTAATGAAAATTCAACCGATGCATCCTCAATTTCATTGTCTTCGATATTCACATAACCGCCAAACTTATTTGTCGTTCCTCCTAAATAGGCAATTATCGAATGTCTCATTTTTATTAAAACATCTGATTGTGTCGAATCTAAAGTCCATGTTGTTTTCATAAATTAGTGATTTTGTTGAGTTTATAATTTTCTCAATTGTTTGCGGAAACTTTTACGGTGTTTTAAGTTTCCAAACAACGGTGCAAATATAGACAGGAAACTGTAAATACCAAAAAAGTTTCCAAGTTTTTTAGAAAATATTTTAACGAATTAATTCTGAGTCCGTTCAGAATTCTGGATTAAATATTTCGCAGCAATTATTATTTCTAAAGCAAAAATTCATAATTGAATTGTATCTTTGAGGCTCGACAATCAGAATTTCATTTTATGCACGATATTAGTCAGTACCAGGATTTTTTTATTGAATATTTAAAAAAACAAAACATACAAAAGGAACCTAAAAATCTTTACGAACCTATTGAATACATATTAGGACTTGGCGGAAAACGTATACGTCCGGTACTTACTTTAATGGCTGCAGAAGTTTTTGACGCTGATTATAAAGCAGCCCTTCCAGCGGCTATGGCGGTTGAAGTTTTTCATAATTTCTCACTTGTTCATGATGACATTATGGATGACGCTCCTTTGCGAAGAGGCCAGGTAACTGTTCATGAAAAGTGGGATTTAAACACCGGAATTCTTTCGGGAGATGCCATGCTGATTCTGGCGTATCAATATTTTGAGCAATATGAACCGGAAGTTTTCAGGGATCTGGCAAAGCTTTTCAGTAAAACAGCTCTTGAAGTTTGTGAAGGACAACAGTGGGATGTTGATTTTGAAGAACGAAATAACGTGAAAGTTTCTGAGTACTTAAAAATGATTGAATACAAAACGGCTGTTTTAGTAGCTGCTGCCATGAAAATGGGCGCTATCGTAGCAAAAGCTTCCGAAAAAGAAGCTGACCTGATCTACGAATTTGGATTGAATCTAGGAATTGCTTTCCAGCTTCAGGACGATTATCTGGATGCTTTTGGTGATCCTGAAACATTTGGAAAACAGGTTGGAGGCGATATCATTGAAAACAAAAAAACCTATTTGTACTTACGCGCACTGAAACTGGCAACTCCCGAAAAAGGTGCAGAATTGCAGTATTTATACGGTCTTGAATTAGAAGATAATACTAAAAAAATAGAGGCCTCTAAAGCTATTTTTAACGAATCAGGCGCTTCAAAATCTACTCAGGAAGCGATTGAAATGTATACTTTTAAAGCTTTTGAGACTTTGGATAAAATGGATATCAGCACTGAAAAGAAAGATATTCTAAGAACGTTTGGCGAAAACTTAATGGGACGAAAAGTTTAAAAAATACAATTTCAATGTCAAAAATCAATATCAAAATTCAACCAAAATGATTTGATTTTGAAACTGAAATTATCATGAATTGTTTGTAATTGTCATTGATTTTTGAAATTGAAAAATTATGTTTGAAGCACCTGTAAATACCGAATCTTTGCTGGCTCAGGCACAAGCAGAGACTTTATATCTGAACCTTATTGAACAGATTAACAAAGATTTTAATTTGGCTAATGAAGGAATTGACTTTCCGTTGAGCATTTCGCCAGACGAACTAAAAATTCAGCTTCACGAAAAAATCTACCGAATGATTCAGTATAAATTTGCTGAATATTTAAACCTACTTTATATAATTGACGTTCCAGAAAACGAAATCAAACAACTTGACGGATCTGATTTGGTTATTCTGGCCGAACAAGTGGCTTTCTTGATTTTAAAAAGAGAATGGCAGAAGGTTTGGTTTAGGAATTACTACAAGTAACTTTAATTGTTTATTAAAACACTATAATTTTCAGGTCTTACGATTTTTTGCAGTTTATCTAACTCCGTCCAAAGACCAAAACCTTCAGTATCAATTTTGTTCCCTACAAATTGAACGCGGCCACATTTAAAGCACATCTTAACTATTCCTACCGTTTCTTTTTTCTCTTTAAAAATAAAAATATCACGATATTCTGCTGCACAGGCTGCAAAAGTATCTTGCAATGAATCTTTTTCACTAAACACATTTTCAATCTCTTTTTGCTGCTTGTGCGATAAATTTGATTTTTTGTAATTATAATTCAACAGAATTTTTTCGAAATTTTCTTTTGGAATAGTTTCCGGAAAATGATGAACGAATAAATCTATAAACTCTAATTCTTTTGGAGTATTCTTCTCTTTCATCATGATTTTTGTAAAATCTTCATCAGAAAAATTCAAATAATAATGATCGATTTCATCAGAATCAAAAAAAGGCCGCAATTCTTTTTTTGCAACCTTGTCATTGTCAACATCTGTTTTCTTTGAATTATTACAGCTTAAAAATATAATTACCGTAATTATAAAAATAACTTTCTTCAAATTTTCGCTTTTAAAAACTTAGAATCTCAGCATCTCAGAACCTTAGCACCTTTTAAAAATATACCCTCACAAAAGGCATAAATCCGGAACCGTACAAGCTGGTTCGCTCATTATACAAAACATCGTAACGTGCTCCAATGGTAACATTTCCGGTTCTGTAACCGGCTCCTAAATATAAAGCAGTATTCCAAAAATTATCAGAGTAAGCAGGACGGTAACTTGTTGCATCATAACTGGTATTAACGCGAACCTGTTCTAACTCGGCCGATAACTGAAGTTCCGGAATAGGGTTTACCAGCGTTATTAAACTGCCGCCATAAACAAAAGAATCGTAATAGTTTTTTGAAGCCAGATAGCCAAATTGTAATCCAACACCAACAGCTACAATCTGGTTAACATTGTAAATTGCACTTGGCATTACCGAAATATCTGTATAACCGGAGCCAATTCCTAAGCCGAGACCGCCTCCAAACTGAACCCTGTCCCAAAAATGACTTTTGTTATCAATGATATACGTTTGCTGTGCAAATGTGTAACTTGAGAATAAGACTGCCAAAATCACAAAAATATTTTTGCAATCGATTGAAAAGTGAATTTTATTCATAGTTAACGTTTATTTTAACAAATTTTTACGTAAAAGTACGTAAAAAAAAGATTTAAATAAAGGTGATTGTTGTACTTTTGCCTTTCTATATAACAAAAAGTATATTCACTCATATTATGGATAGGTTTTCATTTTTAAATGCAGCGCATACCGAGTTTTTTGCACAATTATACGATCAGTACTTAGTAAACCCAGACAGCGTTGAGCCAAGCTGGAGAAGTTTTTTTCAGGGTTTTGACTTTGGAATGACTACTTACAATGACGAAAATCCTGTGCAGCAAATCGTTGAGTACGTGACTAGCCCAAGTACAGATTATAGTCAGGTTTCAGAAAAACTTCAAAAAGAATTTAATGTTCTAAAATTAATTGATGGATACCGTACACGCGGGCATTTGTTTACCAAAACAAACCCTGTTCGTGACCGCAGAACTTCATCTCCAACTTTAGACATTGAAAATTTCGGATTATCAACAGCTGATCTTTCAACTGTTTTTGATGCTGCTCAGACAATCGGAATGGCACCTTCTTCATTACAGGATATCGTAAATCGCCTTAAAGCTATTTACTGCCAGCATATCGGTATTGAATACATGTATATTAGAAATCCTCATGTTGTAAAATGGATTCAGGAGAAATTGGCCGTAAATACAAATCAGCCTAGTTTTTCTACAGAAGAAAAGAAAACAATCTTAAATAAATTAAACGAAGCAGTATCTTTTGAAAACTTCCTTCATACTAAATATGTAGGGCAGAAACGTTTCTCATTAGAAGGCGGGGAATCTATCATCCCGGCTCTTGATGCTTTAATCGAGCAGGCTGCAGAAAAAGGTGTTGAACAGTTCGTAATGGGAATGGCTCACCGCGGCCGTTTGAATGTTCTGGCAAACATCTTCGGAAAATCTACTCAGGATATCTTTGGTGAGTTTGACGGAAAAGATTACGATCAGGAATATTTTGACGGTGACGTAAAATACCACTTAGGTCTTACTGCCGACAGAAAAACAAGATCAGGAAAAAGCATCAACATCAATTTAGCACCAAATCCTTCTCACTTAGAAACGGTTGGAGCCGTAATTGAAGGTATTACAAGAGCAAAACAAGAAAGACATTTCCCGGAAAATATTTCAAAAGTATTACCAATCGCTGTTCATGGTGATGCAGCTATCGCAGGTCAGGGAATTTTGTATGAGATCATTCAGATGTCTTTACTTGACGGATACAAAACAGGAGGTACAATCCATATCGTAATTAACAACCAGGTTGGATTTACAACAAACTACTTAGACGCTCGTTCATCTACTTACTGTACAGACGTTGCCAAAGTAACTCTTTCTCCGGTATTACACGTAAATGCTGATGATGCCGAGGCTGTTGTACACGCTATGTCTTTTGCATTGGATTACAGAATGCAGTTTGGACGTGACGTATTTATTGACTTATTAGGATATAGAAAATACGGACATAACGAAGGTGATGAACCTCGTTTTACTCAGCCGGTTTTATATAAAATCATTGCTAAACATAAAAACCCAAGAGACATTTATGCTGAAAAATTACTTTCTGAAGGCGTAATTGATGCTTCTTATGTTAATGCTTTAGAAAAAGAATACAAATCTGCTTTGGAGGAAAACTTAGAAGCTTCCCGTAAAAAAGATTTAACTATCATTACACCATTCATGAAAAACGAATGGGACGGATTTGTTCAGGTAACTGATACGCAGATGTTGGAAAAAGTTGACACTTCTTATCCAAAAGAAAACTTAACACAGATTGCAACTGCACTTTCTAACTTACCTGAAGACAAAAAATTCATCAGCAAAATCCAGAAATTAATCAACGACAGAAAAACAATGTTCTTCGAAACCAATTTATTAGATTGGGGAATGGCAGAGCATTTAGCATACGGATCATTGTTACAAGAAGGTTATGATGTTCGTATTTCTGGACAGGACGTAGAAAGAGGAACTTTCTCTCACCGTCACGCTGTTGTTAAAGTTGAAGATTCTGAAGAAGAAGTAATCTTAATCAATAACCTTGAAGGTAAAAAAGGAAACTTCAACATCTACAACTCTCACTTATCTGAGTACGGAGTATTAGGTTTTGATTACGGATACGCATTAGCTAGTCCGAAAGCCTTAACTATCTGGGAAGCACAGTTTGGAGATTTCTCTAACGGAGCTCAAATTATGATTGACCAGTATATTTCTTGTGGCGAAGACAAATGGAACAACCAAAATGGTATTGTTTTATTATTACCTCACGGATACGAAGGACAAGGTGCTGAACACTCTTCTGCAAGAATGGAGCGTTACTTACAACTTTGCGCAAGACACAATATGTATGTTGCAGACTGTACAACGCCTGCAAACTTCTTCCACTTATTAAGAAGACAATTAAAAACAAACTTCCGTAAACCATTGGTTGTATTTACTCCAAAAAGTTTACTTCGTGATCCAAGATGCGTATCTCCGGTAGAAGATTTAGTAAACGGAAGCTTCCAGGAAACAATTGACGATACTACAGTAAACAAAAAAGACGTTAAAACTTTAGTTTTCGTTACAGGTAAATTTTACTACGATATTACAGCAGAAAGAGAAAACAACGGAAGAAAAGATGTTGCTGTTGTTCGTATCGAACAATTATTCCCTTTCCCTGTTGAGCAGATTAAAGCAATCATTGCACAATATCCAAATGCAGATGATTATGTCTGGGCTCAGGAAGAACCTAAAAACATGGGAGCTTACAGCTATATGTTAATGAACTTTGATCTAGTTAAATGGAGATTAGCTTCATTAAAAGCTTACGCTGCTCCTGCATCAGGAAGTTATACACGTGCTAAACGCCGTCATGCAGATGCAATTAGAATGGTATTCGATAAAAATTTATTCAGATAAAAAAAAATGTTTCAAGTTTAGAGTTTCAGGTTTAACAACCTTGAAACTTTAAACAACACAAACCTTAAACAAAAACAAAGATGATTTTAGAAATGAAAGTCCCATCACCAGGGGAGTCAATAAAAGAAGTTGAGATTGCAACTTGGTTAGTAAAAGACGGAGATTATGTAGAAAAAGATCAAGCGATTGCTGAAGTTGATTCAGATAAAGCTACTCTTGAATTACCTGCTGAAATGAGCGGTGTAATTACTCTAAAAGCTGAAGAAGGTGATACAGTAGCAGTTGGCGCTGTGGTTTGTTTAATTGATACAGATGCTGCAAAACCAGCCGGAAGTGCAGCTCCAGCAGCAGAAGCTCCAAAAGCTGAGGCTCCTAAGGCAGAAGTAAAAACAGAAGCACCAAAAGCAGAAGCAGTTCAGGCTCCTGCAGCTACAAGTTATGCAGCGGGAACTCCATCACCGGCAGCCAGAAAAATATTAGACGAAAAAAATATTGCTCCATCAACAGTTACAGGAACTGGCAAAGGAGGAAGAATTACTAAAGATGATGCTGTAAACGCTGTACCTTCTATGGGAACTCCAACAGGAGGAAACCGTGGAACTGAGCGTACTAAATTATCTATGTTACGTCGTAAAGTAGCAGAAAGACTAGTTTCGGCTAAAAACGAAACAGCTATGCTTACTACTTTCAATGAAGTAAACATGACACCTATCAACAATATCCGTAACGAATACAAAGATGCTTTCAAAGCAAAACACGGCGGTCTTGGTTTAGGATTTATGTCATTCTTTACAAAAGCAGTTACAAGAGCTTTACAATTATATCCTGATGTTAACTCAATGATGGATGGTGATTACAAAATCGGATACGATTTTTGTGATATCTCTATCGCGGTTTCAGGACCAAAAGGTTTAATGGTTCCTGTTGTTCGTAATGCAGAAAACCTAACTTTCCGCGGTATCGAAGCTGAAATCAAAAGATTAGCTTTAAGAGCTCGTGATGGTCAGATTACAGTTGACGATATGACCGGAGGAACTTTCACAATCACAAACGGTGGTGTTTTCGGAAGTATGTTATCTACTCCAATCATCAACCCTCCTCAGTCAGGAATCTTAGGAATGCACAACATCATCGAGCGTCCTATTGCTGTAAACGGAAAAGTTGAGATTCACCCAATGATGTACGTGGCTCTTTCTTATGACCACAGAATCATTGACGGACGTGAGTCTGTTGGTTTCTTAGTGGCTGTAAAAGAAGCTTTAGAAAATCCTGTAGAATTATTGATGAACGGCGATGCTAAACGTGCTTTAGAATTGTAATCAGAAATAATCTTAAATTATATAAAACCTGTTCATTTTTTGAGCAGGTTTTTTTGTTTTTTATTATCCCATTTTCTGATTAAAAACCTGTCTCATGGAAAATTATTTAGAATAAATAACAATAATTTGCATTGTTTGAGTTCATAACTTACATTTGCTTTATTAAAACCAATTCTAAATAATATGAAACCTAATTTTATCATATCCCTTTTGAGTTTGTTCTTTGTTTTGTTATCCTCTACAACAGCATGGGCTCAGGAAAAAGCTGTTATCAAAGGGCAGATAAGTTTATCCAACAATGACGCGGCCGATAATGTTTCGGTAGTATTAAAAGGAACAAAAATAGGAACCGTAACAGACAGTCAGGGATTTTACGAAATCAAAAATATTACACCGGGAAATTACACCATCAGAATATCTGCTGTTGGGCATACCACAAAAGAAGAAAATATAACTGTAAATGAAGGAGAATCTTTAACAAGAAACTTTATCATCATCAATAATTCAGAGCAGTTAGAAGAAATTTTTGTAAAAGGAAACGCAAATAAATACACAAAATCTGAAAGTAGTTACGTTTCTAAAATGTCAATCAAAAATCTCGAAAACTCACAAGTTTACAGCGTAGTTACAAAAGATTTAATGAAAGACCAGCTGGTTGTAAATCAGGACGAAGCTTTAAAAAATGTTCCCGGTTTATACCAATTATGGGCTTCAACAGGACGTGTTGGCGATGGAGGATCATTCTTTGCTTCCCGCGGATTTATTACACAAAGTTTATTAAGAAACGGAATTGCTGGTAAAATAACCAATAATGTTGATGCTTCGAACTTAGAAAGATTAGAAAGCATCAAAGGGCCTTCTGCAACATTGTTCGGAAGTTTATTAACTTCTTACGGAGGTCTGATCAATCGTGTTACTAAAAAACCTTACGATCGTTTTGGTGGTGAAATCTCATATCAATCAGGAAGTTATGGTTTAAACCGATTAACTGCTGATGTAAATACTTCACTAAATGATGACGATACTGCATTGTTAAGAATCAATGCAGCTTACAATAACGCAAATACCTTTCAGGATTACGGGCATACAAGAAGCTATTTCTTCGCCCCATCATTCTCTTATAAAGTGAATGATAAATTAACAATCTCTATTGACGCAGAATTATCAAATGTTGATGCTTCTTCAATGTCGTTAATTTATATTCCGTTTGATGCAACTCCAAGCAGTTTAGGTTTATATGATGCCAAAGACATCAAAATGAACTGGAAAAGATCTTTTACAGGCGATGAATTCATGATGAATACCAAAACCAGCAACATTTTTGCACAGGCTAATTATGAGATGTCAGACAAATGGAAATCCCAAACGGTATTAAGCACTAGCTCAAACCAATCTGTAGGACCGCAAACTTGGTTCTACTTATCAGGAAATAATCAAATGTCTCGAAATGCATGGAACATTAACGGACGAGATAATATTATAGAATTCCAACAAAATTTCAATGGCGAATTTGAATTGTTTGGAATGAAACACAGAACTTTAGCTGGTGGTGATATTTATCGATTAGAAAGTAAAAGCGGATTTGGATACCTTAGCGGAGATATAAATAATATTTTTAAATCAGATTATGACGTAGTAGATTATAGTGCATCAAATGCAAACTACTATAATTTTAATCCGAAAAATGTTGATGCACTATTTGTAAATGGTTATCAATATAAAGCAATAACGTCTCTTACAACTTATAGTGCATATGCAGCTGATGTTATCAATGTTACTGACAAATTAATCGTTTCTGCGGCACTTCGTTTCGATCACTTCCAAAATGATGGAACTTTTAATCCAGCTGCAAATACAAAAACAGGAAATTATTCTCAGAACGCATTATCTCCGAAATTTGGTTTAGTTTATCAGATTGTAAAAGATCAGGTATCTATTTTTGGAAATTACCAAAACAGCTTTAAAAATGTTGGTTTTACAATGGCAGATGTTGGAGGAACAGCACAATTAAAGGCATTTGATCCTGAAAAAGCGAACCAGTTTGAAGGAGGAGTAAAAATAAATGCTTTTTCTAATAAAGTAAGTGCTACTTTTAGTTATTATAACATTGAAGTAAAAGATATTGTAAGAGCCGGAGTACTTGCAAATACCAATATACAGGATGGAAATCAAACCAGTAAAGGTTTTGAAGCTGAAATCACGGCAAATCCAATTTCAGGATTAAACTTCATTTTTGGATATGCTTTCAACAACAGTAAACTAAACAATGCAAATGCAAATGTAAACGGATTACGTCCTGAAACAGCAGGACCTGAGAATTTAATAAATTACTGGATCAGCTACAGTTTACAGACTTCTAAATTCAAAGGTTTAGGAATTGGTTTTGGAGGAAACTATGCTGACAAGACGTTTATTTACAACAAAAATGTAGTCAACGCAACAACCAATGCTACTGAAAATCAAACATTCACATTACCATCTTACGCTGTTGTAAATGCAGCTATTTATTACGATCAGCCAAAATACAGATTGTCAATAAAAGTAAATAACTTAACAGATGAATTATATTTTAACGGATATACTACAATAAATGTTCAGGCACCAAGAACATTCATGGGATCTGTTGCATATAAATTCTAACATAAAATAATATCAAAAAACACCTTTCAAATTTTAGAAAGGTGTTTTTTAAATTTCAAAGATCATGATAACAATTGCCAGCCTTATCGTCTTTTTAGCTTTTTACACCTTATATTATACTTCAAAAAGAGCGGTTTTGTCTTATGATTTAGGTTTTGAAAAATGGATGAAAAATAATCCAAAACCAACCAAAATTATTGGACTTGCATTATTGTTAACAGCTTATGTAATGTGGCTTCTTACACAATCTTTAGGCTGTGGCACTTTAATGTTTTTTATTCAGCTAATGACAATTGGAAGTTTAATCATTATTCTTAGTCCTTTAAAAAAAGTAAACAGTAAAGCACTTTTAGCCTTACTTCTTCTAATTGCTTTATTAGAATTATATTATAACTAATATTCTTTTTCAAATTACAATATGCCAGCTAATTCTAAATATTTAAATCCTGCTTTTTGGCCTCGTTTTTCTAAAATTACGGCAGCTATTTTGGGAGGATATTTTGTGTCTGTTACTTTTCATTTGGCTTTAGCGTCTTGGTTTAGTCGCGCAGATGTATTGATCACAATGGCTTTCAGCGGATTCATTCTTTGGGTTGCTTTAATGGTAGTTGCATTTTTAGCAAAAAGCGGCTGGAAAATCTGGGGAATATACATTTTACTGTCTTTGCTTTTTTGTCTTTTTATTTATCTAGGTCAAACCTATAACACGGCACAATAATATTTCTATGAACAACCGTCATTATAATATCTATTTTCATACTCATACTGTCAGCGGTATCGTTATCAGTGTAGCTCTTTTTGTAATTTTCTTTGCTGGATCTTTTTCTTTTTTTAGAGACGAAATTGTCAATTGGGAAAGAAGTGAATCTACAGCAATTACAAAAGAGATTCAATTAGACTACAATAAAGCGCTAAAGCATCTGGATGAAAAATATGTTTTGCACGGCAGAAACATTACAATTTCCAAACCTTCAATTGAAGAAAGAGTTGGTGTTTATATGGAAGGAACCAAAGATACTTTGGCTCCAGCCAAACAAAAAGAAGGTCAATACTTTTATTTAAATACCAAAAATTTTAAAACTTCAACCTACGAAGAATCTTATTCGTTAGCTGAACTTTTGTACCGTTTACACTTTTTTGCTCAAATTCCGTATCCTGTTGGTTACTATTTATCTGGTTTTGTGGCATTATTTTTCTTATTTGCTATCGTCACTGGAGTTTTACTTCATTGGAACAAAATTGTCTCTAACTTTTACATTTTCCGTCCAAAAGAAAAATTAAAAACACTTTGGACAGATGCTCATACCGCATTAGGAATGATTGGTCTGCCTTTTCAATTTGTTTATGCAGTTACCGGTGCTTTCTTTATGATTAAACTGCTAATTGTTGCGCCGGCAGTAATGGCACTTTACAAAGGCGATCAAGACAAATTATATAAAGAATTAGAATATACTGATGCTGATTATAAATTTGAAAACAAAAAACTGGCTAATCCTTTTAACATTAATGAACTAGTTTCCAAAACCAAAAAGAACTGGTCCGATTTTGAAATTACTCGTGTCATTATTCAAAATTATGGTGATGTTAATATGCATCTTTTGGTTGAAGGGGAATTATTAAGTAATAAAAAATTCACCGGAATTGGTAAAGTCGTTTACAGAATTGCTGATGGAAAAGAAATCGCAAAAAAAGACCCCGTTGCCCAAACCACTTATTTGGATGTTGTAAAAAATGTGCTGTACAAAATTCACTTTGCCGATTATGGCGGATACGCATTAAGAATCGTAAGCTTCATTTTAGGAATTATCACCTGTTTTGTAATTATTTCAGGAGTTATGATCTGGCTTACAGCCCGACAAAAAAATAATATGCCGGAAAAGAAAAGACGATTCAATGCAGCTGTTGTCCGCATTTACCTTGCCATTTGTTTAAGCATGTACCCTATTACCGCTTTGGCTTTTATTGGAAGTAAAATTTTCTATCCCTTAAGTAAATCAAATTTGTTTGCTCTCTATTTTGGCGGATGGCTGGTGTTAGCAATATTCTTTGTTATTAAAAAGAATGATTCGTTTACTAATAAATTCTGTTTAATTTCAGGAAGCATTTTAGGATTCTTAATTCCTGTAACAAACGGAATTGTAACAGGAGACTGGTTTTGGAATTCATTCATGCAAAACAAAATTCAGATTTTCTTTATCGATGTTTTCTGGATTACTCTCGCTTCAATATCATTGTACACAGCCTATCATTTAAAACCAAAAAAAGCAGTTTCATAAAAATTAGCTTAAATAATTTGCCCTCTATTGATTTTGCGTCTACATTTACGCTTTTAATCAAAAAAATGGGATTTAAAACTAAAATTCGTTTTCTACATAAATGGCTCGGATTAATTTCCGGGCTAATTGTTTTTATAGTATGCATCACAGGCTGTATCTTTTGTTTTCATGATGAAATAAAAGACATTACCAGAAAAGAATGGCGCTTGGTTGAACCTCAAAACAAAGCATTCATCCCTCCTTCTGAATTGCAGCAAAAAGCAAAAGAAGCTGCACCAAAAAACAAAGCCAGTATGGTGGCGTACTACGGAAAAAACCGCTCGGCTATTGTATATACGTATTCAGATACTGACAATCTGTATCTTTACTTTAATCCATACACCGGCAAATATTTAAAAACCGAAAATCCGGAAACTGATTTCTTTATTATTGTCGAATACATTCATTTATATCTGCTTCTTCCTGATTATATCGGAAAACATATTATTGGCGGTGCAACCATCATTTTCATTCTGTTATTAATTTCAGGAATAATTCAGTGGTGGCCAAAAAGAAAAAGCGACATTAAAAGAAGTTTCACCATAAAATGGTCTGCAAAATGGCGCAGGGTTAATTATGACTGGCACAATACTTCCGGTTTTTACATTTCTCTAATTGTCCTTATTCTGGCAATTACCGGTTTAACTTTTACTTACGAATGGGTTGGCGACGGAATTTACAAAACCTTCAATTTTGGCGGAGATAAAGAAGCCGAAACCAAATTACCTGTAATTGACACCACCAAATTCAAAGCAAATTCAATTACTGCAATTGACAAAGCTTTTGAGCAGACTATGAAATTACAGCCTGAAGCCGAAATGTTTTTTGTGATGATACCGCAGCAAAAAGGAGATGTTGTAAGTACAGGCGCTTATCCGCATACCTTACGATACGATCAGCAGAGTAATTATTATTTTCATCCTTCAGACGGAAAATTAATTGAAAGCCAGACTTTCGATAAAAAAAGTTTAGGGCTGCAGGTTGTAGAAATGAATTATGGAATCCATACAGGGCAGGTTTTAGACCTGCCCGGAAAAATTATTGCATTTTCTGTCAGTTTAATTGCTTCTGCCCTGCCTGTAACGGGATTTATAATTTGGTTTGGACGAAATAAGAAAAATAAAGACACAAAAAAACCGCTCAGATAAAGCGGTTTTTTATAGTTGGTTTGGTGAAATCATATTAATTTCTGTTTGCTAATGCGTTTTTCTGCAAATTTTTAATTGAGCTGATTTTGTTGTCTACAAAAGCAACTTCGCTTAAGTTATTTTCATTAAAGAAAATCCATTTTCCGGTTTTAACTCCGTCTGTATATTCTCCAACAGCTTTTTTATTTCCATTTACGTCATAAGATACCCAAACACCGTCTAATTTACCATCTTTAAAAAAGCCTTCTTGCTGCACTTTACCATTTTCATAGTAATACGTAGCTTTTACCTTGTTTCCAGCAGCTTCTAATTCAGGCTTTACTTCTTGTGCAGCTAAAATTCCTGAGAACAAAACTGCAGCTAAAATTACACTCTTTTTCATATCTTGTAGGTATTAATGTTAAGAAATCTTTATCAAATATACTCAATTGTTTACATTTAAAAAACTTTTACTTAACAATTTGGTAACATTGAGTAAAAACTTAACATTGGAAACCTCCCAAAAACAACAAAACCAGTGCTCAGGCACTGGTTTTACTGGTATTTCGCTAAAAAACCAGATTTTATTAGTATTTTAAATTTCGTAATAAATTACTTCAATAAGCCGTTTAACTGCTGCTCAAGCTGTGGGTCTGAAGGTCTTGAAGCATCAGAACTCACTATATTTCCTTTAGGATCAATTAGAATAAACCTCGGAATTCCCGTTACGCCATAACTCATAACAAACTCAGATTCCCAGTCCTTATCTGCAAATAACTGAACGCCTCCTAAATTTTTATCCGCAACAAATTTTTTCCATTTTTCATGATCTTTCGCTTTATCAATCGAAATGCTTACAAACTCAATATTCTTCCCATGATATTTTTCTTCCATTTTTTGCAGATACGGGATTTCAGCACGGCATGGTGCACACCAGGTTGCCCAAAGATCGATATAAACATATTTGCCTTTTAGATCAGCAAGTTTAGTGGTTCCTCCTTTATAATTTTCATAATTAAATTCCGGAGATGCTTTTCCTGTCATTTTATTTGCCTGAAAAGCTCTTTCATATTCCTGAGCAGCATACTGGCTGAAACTCTCAAAGCTCATTTTTAATGCTGTTTTAAATTCAGGATCAAAATCACCTTTTTCTAAACTTTCTAAATCTGTTTTCTTTTTTGTTTCTAAAAGTGATGCAAATGCAGCCGGTTCTTTAGTAAAAGCTTCATTTTGAAATTTCTCATCTTTTAATGCCTGCTGCGCCAAAAAGTTGCTTTCGTTTACCCCTTTACCATTAAATACAATAGTTTCATCAAATTCTCTGGCATTCATTGTTAAGTTGATTTCTGCATTTGGTTTTAAATACAAATTAGAAGATTCCCTTCCGTCAGAAAACATGTAAAAACCCTTCGGAGCTTCAAAATTGGCAGCAAAAACTTCCTTATTATTAATTGGAATAACCTGAACAAAGTTATTTCGCCCTCTAATTACTAAAGTATCACTGTTTCTGTTTGCAATTTTCGCCGTAAATTTTATTTGATTCTGAGTTTGACCCATAACGCTAAAAGTGCTAAAAATCAACAGACCTGTAATAAAAAGATTTTTCATAAATAATTAAGTTTGTTTTTTCAGATTCAAATCTAAATAAATAAGCGCTTCAAAATTTCAGAATTAACAAAATATTTAAAATTATAAGCATCAAGTTTATCACTTTACTATATTATCTTGAATTTTGTATTTACTTTTGCAGTCTAAAATTGAGATCATGTATAGAAGTCATAATTGCGGCGAACTAAACGCTTCAAATATTAATACCGAAGTTACACTTGCGGGATGGGTTCAAAAATCACGCGATAAAGGATTTATGAACTGGGTCGATCTACGCGACCGTTACGGAATTACTCAACTTATTTTTGACGAAAGCCGTACAGATAAAACCGTTTTTGAATTAGCCAAAACTCTTGGACGTGAATTCGTAATTCAGGTAAAAGGAACCGTTATTGAGCGTGAAGCAAAAAACAAAAACATTCCGACTGGCGAAATTGAAATTTTAGTTTCTGAATTAACGATTTTAAATTCTGCTTTAACACCTCCTTTTACAATTGAAGATGAAACTGACGGTGGTGAAGATATCAGAATGAAATACCGTTATTTGGATATTCGTAGAAATCCTGTAAAAAACAGTTTACTATTCCGTCACAAAGTAGCGATGGAAGTTCGTAAATATTTATCTGATTTAGATTTCTGTGAAGTTGAAACACCTTACTTGATTAAATCTACTCCTGAAGGGGCAAGAGATTTCGTTGTGCCAAGCCGTATGAACGAAGGACAGTTTTACGCATTGCCGCAATCTCCACAGACTTTCAAACAATTATTGATGGTGGGTGGAATGGATAAATATTTCCAGATTGTAAAATGTTTCCGTGACGAAGATTTACGTGCAGACCGTCAGCCTGAGTTTACTCAGATCGACTGCGAAATGGCGTTTGTAGAGCAGGAAGACATTTTAAATGTATTTGAGGGCTTAACAAGACATTTATTAAAAGAAATTAAAGGCATCGAAGTAGATAAATTTCCAAGAATTACCTACGATTATGCCATGAAAACATACGGAAATGACAAACCGGACATTCGTTTCGGAATGAAGTTTGGTGAATTGAACCAATTTGCACAGCACAAGGAATTCCCTGTATTCAATGCAGCTGAATTAGTTGTTGGAATTGCCGTTCCGGGAGCAGGAAATTACACTCGTAAAGAAATCGACGGATTAATTGACTGGGTGAAGCGTCCGCAAGTTGGAGCATCAGGAATGGTTTACGTAAAATGTAACGAAGACGGAACCTATAAATCATCTGTAGATAAATTCTACGATCAGGATGATTTAACAAACTGGGCAAAAGCAACAGAAGCAAATCCTGGCGATATGATTTTTGTACTTTCTGGTCCTGCAAACAAAACACGCGCACAACTTTCAGCTTTACGTATGGAATTAGCAGCTCGTTTAGGTTTGCGTAATCCTGAAGAATTTGCTCCACTTTGGGTTGTAGATTTCCCATTATTAGAATTGGATGAAGAAAGCGGTCGTTACCACGCAATGCACCATCCATTTACTTCTCCAAAACCGGAAGACATGGCTTTACTGGAAACAGAACCTGGAAAAGTTCGCGCAAACGCATACGATATGGTTTTAAACGGAAACGAAATTGGAGGTGGATCTATTCGTATTCACGATAAGGCAACACAACAGTTAATGTTTAAATATTTAGGATTTACTGAAGAAGAAGCAAAGGCACAATTTGGGTTCCTAATGGATGCTTTTCAGTTTGGAGCACCGCCTCACGGAGGATTAGCATTTGGTCTTGACAGGCTGGTTGCCATTTTAGGAGGTCAGGAAACCATCAGAGACTTTATCGCATTCCCTAAAAACAATTCGGGACGTGACGTTATGATTGATGCTCCTGCAGCAATTGATGATGCGCAGTTAAAAGAACTTCGTATTAAAATTGACACTATATAATTTACAAAATTAATACCGATATAAAAAAGCAGCTAAAATCTTAGCTGCTTTTTCTATTTTAAATAAACGTTAAGAAAAATCTTAAATAACAAATTCTTTAGAATTATCAAATTCTTACAATTGAGTCATTTTTATATTCTTACAATTAATGATTCTCAAATAATGGTATTCTATAAATAAATTGATGCAATAAACTAGGTAAAAACACTGTAAATCAATAATTTTTACAAAAAATTAACACCTTCATGTCTTTTGTATGAATTTATATGTTACATTTGCTTTATTATAAATTATTATTACAATTACAATGCGTACAGGTACAGTAAAATTTTTCAATGAATCTAAAGGTTATGGATTCATTACAGACGAAGAAACAGGAAAGGACATCTTCGTTCACGCTTCAGGAATTAACGCGGAAGAATTACGCGAAGGTGACCGTGTAAGCTATGAAGAAGAAGAAGGAAGAAAAGGGAAAGTTGCTGCTAAAGTAGCAGTAATCTAAGAAAAATATAGCAATTTATTTTTTTTGCCTCTGAATGGTTTAAGAAACGTTCCGATTAATTTCGGGACGTTTTTTTTGCCCAATTCTTAAAAAAATATTAAAAAACAACAATCTTATTTATAATCAATAAAAATTACATATAAACCCCGATTTATAGCCTACTTAAATCCTTCTTTAACTTGTGATTTACATCATCGAAAGCTATCTTTGTGCCTTATTCTTTAAGTAAAAAATCGAAGTTTATGCAATCCGATCAATACAGTTACATTCCTATTTTAATGCAGTTGATTCTGGCTGTTGGTTTTGTGGTAGGAACAATCATTATTTCTGGAAAATTAGGCCCAAAAAGAAGCTCTGAAGTTAAAGATAAAAACTTTGAGTGCGGTATCGAATCTGTTGGTAATGCCCGTATTCCTTTTTCTGTAAAATACTTCTTAGTAGCCATTTTATTTGTATTGTTTGATGTAGAGGTTATTTTCCTTTACCCTTGGGCAGTAAACTTTAAAGATCTTGGTGTTGAAGGAATGCTGAAAATGCTTGTTTTCATGTCATTGCTTTTAGTGGGTTTCTTCTACATCATCAAAAAGAAAGCATTAGAATGGGAATAATTCCGATTTTAGATTTTAAATTTCTGATTTTAGATTAAATCTGAACCAAAAATTTAAAATTTAATCTCATCAAATAAAACTGATTTAAAAAATTGATTTTATTTTCTACGATTTCAAAAAATCTAAAATCTAAAATCAGAAATCTAAAATAAAAATGAGCGATTCAAAAGTAAATATGGTGTCACCTCCGGAAGGTCTTGTTGGAGAAGGTTTCTTCGCTACAAAACTTAATGACGTTGTAGGTCTGGCACGCGCGAATTCTCTTTGGCCTTTACCTTTTGCAACATCTTGCTGCGGAATTGAGTTTATGGCAACAATGGCATCACATTACGATTTAGCACGATTTGGATCTGAGCGTGTAAGTTTCTCACCTCGTCAGGCAGATATGCTGTTAGTAATGGGAACCATCTCTAAAAAAATGGCACCAATCTTAAGACAGGTTTACGAGCAGATGTCTGAACCTCGCTGGGTAGTTGCAGTAGGAGCTTGTGCTTCATCTGGAGGTGTATTTGATACTTACTCGGTTCTTCAGGGAATTGACAAAGTTATCCCTGTTGACGTTTACGTTCCGGGATGTCCTCCAAGACCAGAGCAGATCGTTGACGGAGTAATGAGATTACAAGAATTGGTAAAAAGCGAATCTGTTAGACGCAGAAGCTCACCAGAATACCAGGAACTATTAGCTTCCTATAATATTTCATAAGATGGCTTTAGAAAATACCCAGATTCAAAATAAACTTGTAGAAACATTTAATAACGATGTTTTTAACTTTCGTGAGGAAAGAGACATTTTTACATTAGAAGCTTCAGCTGATAAAATTACAGCCTTGATTCTATTCTTAAAAAATGATTCTGAACTGCAATTTCACTTTTTAACAGATGTATGCGGCATTCACTATCCTGACAACGAATCAGAGCGTCAGTTTGCAGTTGTATATCATTTACACAACTGGTTTACAAACAAACGTATTAGAATCAAAGTTTATCTAAATGGTGAAAAACCTGAGATCAAATCTATTTCAAATATCTTCTTAAGTTCAAACTGGATGGAAAGAGAAACATACGATTTCTTCGGAATCGATTTTATCGGCCACCCACAGTTAAAACGTATTTTGAACATGGATGAAATGGTGTCTTTCCCAATGAGAAAAGAATTCCCAATGGAAGACAGCGGAAGAACTGATAAAGACGACAGATTCTTCGGAAGAACAGTATCAAATTGCTAAATAATTCAACATTATAAAATGTCAGAACTATTACTACCACCAGAGCATCGTTATGCTAAAATAATTAAGGAGCGACACAATGAAGACGGAAGCGAGCTTTCGGTTCTTAACTTAGGTCCGACTCACCCGGCTACTCACGGTATTTTTCAAAATATCCTATTGATGGATGGTGAAAGAATTTTAGAAGCTGAACCAACTATTGGTTACATTCACAGAGCTTTTGAAAAAATCGCCGAAAATCGTCCTTTTTATCAAATCACACCTCTTACAGACCGTATGAACTATTGTTCCTCTCCTATCAACAATATGGGATGGTGGATGACAGTAGAAAAACTATTAGGTATTGAAGTTCCAAAAAGAGCGCAGTATTTAAGAGTTATCGTTATGGAGCTGGCTCGTATTACAGACCACATTATCTGTAACGGAATTCTAGGTGTAGATACCGGTGCGTATACTGGTTTCTTATACGTTTTTCAATTTAGAGAAAAAATCTACGAAATCTACGAAGAAATTTGTGGAGCCCGTTTGACTACAAATATGGGAAGAATCGGTGGTTTTGAAAGAGACTGGTCTCCAGAAGTTTTCAAAAAACTAGATAAATTCATGGAAGAATTCCCTCCGGTTTGGCAAGAATTCCAAAATCTGTTCGAAAGAAACAGAATTTTCCTTGACAGAACTGTAAACGTAGGCGGAATTACTGCCGAAAAAGCAATGGCTTACGGATTTACAGGACCAAACTTACGTGCAGCCGGTATCGATTACGACGTTCGTGTAGCACAGCCTTATTCATCTTACGAAGATTTTGACTTTATTGTTCCTGTTGGAAAATCAGGTGACACTTACGATCGTTTCTGTGTTCGTAATGCTGAAGTTTGGGAAAGTTTGAGCATTATTCGTCAGGCCTTAGAAAAAATGCCTCCAGGAAACGAATACCATGCAGAAGTTCCGGATTATTACCTTCCTCCAAAAGAAGATGTATATAATTCAATGGAATCCCTAATCTATCACTTTAAAATCGTTATGGGAGAAGTTCCTGTTCCGGTTGCCGAAATTTACCACGCTGTAGAAGGAGGAAATGGAGAATTAGGTTTCTATTTAACAACAGACGGAAGCAGAACTCCATACAGATTACATTTCAGAAGACCTTGTTTCATTTACTATCAGGCATTCCCGGAAATGATTAAAGGGGCATTACTTTCTGATGCAATTATCATTTTATCAAGTTTAAATGTAATTGCGGGCGAATTAGACGCGTAAACAGATTGCAGATTTTAGATTTCGGACTGGAACTCTAAAATCAGAAATCTAAAATTAATAAGATTGCAGAATACGGATTATGGACAAAGATTGAAAAAATCTAAAATCTAAAATCCAAAATCTAAAACAAAAATGGAACGTAAACATTACAAACAAGAAATAAATATGACCGAGGCATTGATGAACCGCATCAATGAATTGATCAGTCATTATCCGGAAGGCAAACAAAAATCGGCATTACTGCCTGTTCTGCATGAAGTACAGGATGCACATAACAACTGGCTGAGCATTGAACTGCAGGACAAAGTTGCCGAAATCCTTCAGATCAAACCTATTGAGGTTTATGAAGTGGTAACTTTTTATACCATGTTCAACCAAAAGCCAATTGGTAAGTACATGTTTGAATTCTGCCAGACGTCTTGTTGTTGTTTAAACGGTGCCGAAAATTTAATGGATTATACTTCTGAAAAATTAGGCATTAAAATGGGCGAAACTACTCCTGACGGAATGTTTACCATTGCCGGTGTAGAATGTTTAGGTGCCTGTGGATATGCTCCAATGATGCAGTTAGGCGATTTTTACAAAGAAAAACTGACAGAAGAGAAAATCGATCAGATCATTGCTGATTGTAGAGATGATAAAATAATATTACACGATAAATAAGATGTCACAAAAAATATTATTAGATAAAATCAATATCCCGGGAATAAAAACCTACGAAGTATATCGTCAAAACGGCGGTTATGCATCTGTAGAAAAAGCTTTAAAAACACTTACTCCTGACGAAGTTACGGAAGAAGTAAAAAAATCAGGTCTTCGCGGACGTGGTGGTGCCGGTTTCCCTGCCGGAATGAAATGGAGCTTTATTGATAAAAAATCAGGAAGACCAAGACACTTAGTTTGTAACGCCGACGAATCTGAGCCGGGAACATTCAAAGACCGCTATTTGATGGAATTTATCCCTCACTTACTAATCGAAGGAATGATCACTTCAAGCTACGCTTTGGGAGCTAACCTATCGTACATCTACATCCGTGGAGAATACATGTGGGTTTTCAAAATTTTAGAAAGAGCAATCGCCGAAGCAAGAGCTGCAGGCTGGTTAGGAAAAAATATATTAGGTTCTGGTTACGATCTTGACCTTCATGTTCACTGTGGGGCTGGAGCTTATATCTGTGGAGAAGAAACTGCACTTATAGAATCTCTGGAAGGAAAAAGAGGAAATCCTCGTATTAAACCGCCATTCCCTGCTGTTTCAGGACTTTGGGCAAACCCAACAGTAGTAAACAACGTTGAAACTATTGCGACAGTGCCTTGGATTATCAACAATTCTGGTGATGATTATGCTAAAATTGGTATTGGCCGTTCTACAGGAACTAAATTAATCTCTGCTTCAGGACACATCAAAAATCCTGGTGTTTACGAAATTGAATTAGGGTTAAGCGTAGACGAATTCATGAATTCTGATGAATATTTAGGAGGAATGTCTTCAAGCCGACCTTTAAAAGCATTTGTACCGGGAGGTTCTTCTGTGCCGATTTTACCTGCTGAATTGATTTTCAAAACAGCAAACGGCGAAGATAGGTTAATGACTTACGAATCTTTAAGCGATGGAGGTTTTGCAACCGGATCAATGTTAGGTTCAGGAGGATTTATCGTTTACAACGACACAGCTTGTATCGTGAGAAACACATGGAATTTTGCCCGTTTCTACCACCATGAATCATGCGGACAATGTACACCTTGCCGTGAAGGAACAGGATGGTTAGAAAAAGTATTACACCGAATTGAAAACGGTCACGGTCGTGAAGAAGATATTGAATTATTGTGGAGCATTCAAAGTAAAATTGAAGGAAACACAATCTGCCCTCTTGGTGATGCTGCTTCCTGGCCGGTAGCTGCTGCGATCCGTCACTTTAGAGATGAATTTGAATATCACGTTCGTTTCCCTGAAAAAATTAAAAACAGAGAACACTTTGTTGCCGAACCTTTTTCTCAGGTTAAGCATTTAGTAGGTAAACAAACAGTTTAAAATATAGTTTCGAGTTTCATGTTTTTTTAGTTTCAGATCCAATAACCTGAGACATTAAACCTGAAACTAAAAAAACAAAGCAAAGATGAAAGTAACAATAGACGGTCAAAGTATAGACGTAGAGCCAGGAACAACGATCCTGCAGGCTGCACGTATGATTGGTGGAGATTTGGTGCCGCCAGCCATGTGCTATTACTCAAAATTAAAAGGCAGCGGCGGTAAATGTCGTTGTTGTTTAGTTGAAGTTTCGAAAGGAAGCGAAGCTGACCCAAGACCAATGCCAAAATTAATGGCATCTTGTGTAACAGGATGTATGGACGGAATGGAAGTAAACAGTAAATCTTCTGCCAGAGTTACGGAAGCACGTAAGTCTGTAACAGAATTTTTATTGATCAACCACCCATTAGACTGTCCTATTTGTGATCAGGCCGGTGAATGTGATCTTCAAAACTTAAGTTTTGAACACGGTAACCCAAAATCACGTTTTATTGAAGAAAAAAGAACGTTTGAGCCGGAAGATATCGGTCCAAATATTCAACTGCATATGAACCGTTGTATTTTATGCCAAAGATGTGTACAAGTTGCAGATCAATTGACAGACAACCGCGTTCACGGAGTATTAGACCGTGGTGACCACGCTAATATTTCTACCGGAATTTCTAAAGCAATCGACAATGAATTTTCAGGAAACATGATTGACGTTTGTCCGGTTGGAGCTTTAACAGACAAAACTTTCCGTTTTAAATCAAGAGTTTGGTTTAACAAACCTTACAACGCACACAGAGAATGTACAACTCCGGGATGCTGCGGTAAAACTACCGTTTGGATGTTTGGAGGTGAAATTCAACGTGTAACAGGCCGTAAAGACGAATACCATGAAGTTGAAGAATTCATCTGCAACAGCTGTCGTTTCGATCATAAAGATGTGAATGACTGGGTTATTGAGGGTCCAAGAGAATTTGAAAAAGATTCTGTAATCAACCAAAATAACTACGTTACGAAATTAGAGAAAGTTGAAATCGATACCGAAAAGAACATTCTTTTAGGCCGTGATATTGATCGTAAAAAAATTAGTATGGCATCAATTCCATTAACTGATAAAGATAAAAAATAGTAAGAAATGGAAAGTGCATTTATTATAGAAAAGAGTGTTGTTATTGTTGTCGTTTTTGCGATCACAATGATTATGGCGATGTATTCTACCTGGGCTGAACGTAAAGTTGCAGCTTTCCTTCAGGATCGTGTAGGACCAAACCGCGCAGGATGGGGAGGTTTATTACAGCCGCTTGCCGATGGTATGAAATTATTCTCTAAAGAAGAATTTTTTCCAAACACGCCAAATAGATTTTTATTTGTTGTAGGACCGGCAATTGCCATGAGTACAGCCTTAATGACAAGTGCTGTAATTCCTTGGGGAGACAGACTTCATTTTTTTGGAAGAGACATTATACTTCAGGCAACTGATGTAAACATTGCTTTATTATACATTTTTGGTGTTCTTTCTGTTGGAGTTTACGGCATCATGATTGGTGGATGGGCTTCTAACAATAAATTTTCATTAATGGGAGCAGTTCGTGCCGCTTCTCAAATGGTTTCTTACGAAATCGCAATGGGATTGTCTATGATCGCTTTATTAATGATGACAGGAACGATGAGTTTGAAAGTAATTTCTGAACAGCAAGCCGGAATGAACTGGAATGTTTTCTATCAGCCATTATCTTTCTTAATTTTCTTAATCTGTTCATTTGCAGAAACGAACAGAACACCATTTGACTTAGCAGAATGTGAAAATGAGCTGATTGGAGGTTATCATACAGAATATTCATCAATGAAAATGGGATTCTATTTGTTTGCTGAATATGCAAGTATGTTCATCTCTTCAACAATTATCTCAGTATTGTTTTTTGGAGGATACAACTATCCTGGGATGCAGTGGATGGTAGAAAACGTTGGCGTTAATACAGCTAACTTATTAGGAATTGCAGTATTATTTGTAAAAATATGTTTCTTCATATTTTTCTACATGTGGGTACGCTGGACGATTCCTAGATTTAGATATGACCAGTTAATGAACTTAGGCTGGAGAATTTTAATTCCGCTTTCAATTATTAATATCATGATTACAGGTGCTGTTATATTAAGACACGATATCGCAGCAGCCTTAGGATTCTAAAAAACGATTAGCTTCAAATAAAAACAAAATAGATTTTGAATTTGAGATCAAATTTTGAATCATAAATTATAACAGTAAAAATGTCAATAGAAACTATATCATTATCGGGAAGAAAAAAGGTGGTGTCAAATAAGGACATGACTTTTATTGAACGATTGTATCTTGTGGCGATTGTAAAAGGTCTGTTTATTACAGTTAAGCACCTTTTTAGAAAAAAAGTTACGATTCATTACCCTGAACAGGTTCGTGAAATGAGTCCTGTTTATCGAGGCCAGCACATGCTGAAACGTGATGAGCAGGGTCGCGAAAACTGTACAGCCTGCGGATTATGCGCTTTATCATGTCCTGCAGAAGCCATTACAATGAAAGCTGCAGAGAGAAAAGCAGATGAAAAACACTTATACAGAGAAGAAAAGTATGCTGAAATCTATGAGATCAATATGCTTCGTTGTATTTTCTGCGGATTGTGTGAAGAAGCCTGTCCTAAAGATGCAATCTATTTGACAAAATCTAAAGTACTGGTTCCTGCAAATTATGACAGAGAAGATTTCATTTTTGGAAAAGACAAATTAGTGATGCCTTTAGAAATGGCAATTAAAAATACACAACTTAATAACGCTAACTAAATGATACACATTCCAGATCTTGCAAACGCAACTCCTGTAGGAGTGATATTTTGTATCTTAGCGTTTATTACAGTAATCACTGCTTTCCTAACTATATTCAGCAGAAACCCAATTCACTCAGCTATTTACTTAGTGATTTGTTTCTTCTCTATTGCCGGTCATTATTTGCTGTTAAACTCTCAATTTTTAGCAATTGTACATATAATAGTGTATTCCGGAGCCATCATGATTTTGTTCCTGTTTACTATCATGTTAATGAACCTGAATGAACAAAAAGATGTTCACAGACCTAGAATTACACGCTTAGGAGCTATTGTTTCTTTCTGCTTAATTGTAATGATTTTAATCGCAATCTTCATCAACTCTAAACCAATTGTGGGTGATTACGATTCAACAGGAGAAGATTTCCAGTCTATTGAAGTATTGGGTAAAATATTATTGAATGAATATATGGTGCCGTTTGAATTTGCTTCGATCTTACTTTTAGTAGCAATGATTGGAACTGTATTATTGTCTAAAAAAGAAAAATCAAATAAGTAATGGGTAATATATTAAATCAGATAGGTATTGAAAATTACATCTTTTTAAGTGTTGTACTTTTTTGTATTGGTGTTTTTGGTGTGTTATACAGACGAAATTCTATCATCGTTTTTATGTCAATCGAGATCATGCTTAATGCGGTAAACCTTTTGTTTGTGGCTTTTTCTACTTATCATCAGGATGCACAGGGACAAGTATTTGTATTCTTCTCCATGGCCGTTGCCGCTGCCGAAGTTGCAGTTGGATTGGCAATTCTGGTAGCTATATTTAGAAACATCGGCTCAATTAGTATCGATAACTTAAAAAATTTAAAAGGATAAAAAGAAATGGATATTAATTTAGCTTTACTTTTAGTATTAACTCCTTTTTTAGGATTTTTAATCAATGTTTTCTTTGGAAAAAGCTTAGGTAAAACGGTTTCCGGTGCAATCGGAACTATTGCTGTGGCAATTTCTTTCATTGTTACTCTTGTACTTTTTAATCAAATTACTTCAACCGGAAAAGCAATTGAAGTTACTTTATTTGATTGGATTCAAATTAGTAACATCAAAATCAATCTTGGATTTTTATTAGATCAATTATCAGTTCTTTGGTTATTGTTTGTAACCGGAATTGGATCTTTGATTCACCTATACTCTATCAGTTACATGCATGATGATGAGAATATGCATAAATTCTTTGCCTATTTAAATCTGTTTGTATTCTTTATGATTACACTTGTAATTGGAAGCAGCTTATTAGTTCTTTTCATCGGATGGGAAGGTGTTGGACTTTGTTCTTATTTACTTATCGGATTCTGGCATAAAAACCAGGATTATAATGATGCTGCAAAAAAGGCTTTCATTATGAACAGAATTGGAGATTTAGGTCTTTTAATTGGTATGTTCATAATTGGTTCAATGTTTTCTACTTTAGACTACGCAACATTAAAAACAGCTATTGCCGGAGCAACAAACTTAGATGTATCATTACTTTCTTTAGCTGCTTTATGCTTATTTATTGGAGCTTGTGGTAAATCTGCACAAATTCCGTTATACACTTGGCTGCCTGATGCGATGGCAGGACCAACTCCTGTTTCTGCTTTGATTCACGCAGCTACGATGGTTACTGCTGGTATTTTCATGTTAACGAGATTAAACTTTGTTTTTGACTTAACTCATGATGTACAAACTGTAATTGCAGTTATTGGAGCCATCACTTCATTAGTTGCGGCTACAATTGGTTTAGTTCAGACAGATATTAAAAAAGTATTGGCTTATTCTACAGTTTCACAATTAGGATTAATGTTTTTAGCGTTAGGATTTGGAGCTTACGAAGTAGCAGTTTTTCACGTAATCACTCACGCCTTCTTTAAAGCTTGTTTATTCTTAGGCTCAGGTTCTGTAATTCACGGATTACATGGTGAACAGGATATGCGTAATATGGGAGGCCTTCGCAAAGCAATGCCAATTACTTTCTGGACAATGATGATTTCTTCATTAGCAATCTCAGGAGTTCCATTTTTCTCAGGGTTTTTCTCTAAAGACGAAATCTTATTAACTGCTTTCCACCACAGTATTCCATTATACGTTGTTGGATCGATTGCTTCAATTATGACAGCTTTCTATATGTTCCGTTTGATGTTCTTAACTTTCTTTAAAGAATTTAGAGGAACTGAAGAGCAAAAACATCATTTGCATGAAAGTGGTTCATTAATTACTATTCCACTTATCATCTTAGCTATATTAGCAACTTTTGGAGGATTGATCAGTTTACCTGGAAACAGCTGGTTAAATGAATATCTTGCTCCTCTTTTCACAAAAGCTGCAGGCGAAGAACATCATTTAGGAGCAACAGAATATACTCTTATGGGAGTTGCTGTATTAGGTGGATTGTTAGGCATTTTGATTGCTTATATTAAATACTTTAAACAAGACAATGTTCCTGAATCTGATGAAAACATTACTGGTTTAAGTAAACTTTTATATAACAAATATTATGTAGATGAAATTTACGATGCCATATTTGTTCGTACCATAAATGGATTATCAAAATTCTTTAGAGACAAAATTGAAACCGGCTTATCAGTACTTATTTTCGGATTAGGAAAAGTAACCAATGAACTGGCTTTTCAGGGTAGAAAACTACAGACCGGAAGTATTGGATTATATCTGTTTGTTTTCGTGTTGGGTCTTTGTGCCATTGTATCTTATATATTTTTAGCTCAATAATTTTATAACTATGAACGTTTCTCTTATATTAATTATTCTTTTAGTTGGTGCATTTGTCACTTTTATTTCTGGTGACAAACTCGCTTCAAAAGTAGCTTTGTTCTTTAGTTTGACAGCTTTAGGCTGTTCGGTTGTATTGTTAAACCATTTTAATGCTGGTGAAAATATCAGCCTTATTAATGCATGGATCAATCAGCCTAAAATTTCATTCGCGCTAAATGCTGACGGATTAGGAATTGCAATGCTTTTATTGACAACAGCCTTAACTCCTATTATTATATTCTCATCTTTCGGGAATGATTATAAAAATGCAAAAGCTTTTTATGCACTGATTTTATTTATGGCATTTGCAATGACAGGAACTTTCCTTGCTGCAGATGGTCTTTTATATTACATTTTTTGGGAGTTAGCCCTTATTCCTATTTACTTTATTGCGCTTATCTGGGGTAATGGTGATGCTGAGGAACGCAGAAAAGCAGTAGTTAAATTCTTTATTTACACACTTGCTGGTTCTCTATTCATGCTGGTTGGTTTTATTTATCTGTATCAAAAAGCAGGAAGCTTCTTAATTGAAGATTTATATAAAGTAGATTTATCAGCTTGCGAACAGCTTTGGATTTTCCTTGCTTTCTTCCTGGCGTATGCAATCAAAATTCCAATCATTCCTTTCCATACATGGCAGGCAAATGTTTACCAAAAAGCTCCAACAGTTGGAACGATGCTTTTATCTGGTATCATGCTTAAAATGGGATTGTACAGTGTTATCCGCTGGCAGTTACCTATCGCACCGCTTGCAGCAAAAGAGTACATGAACATTTTCATTGTATTAGGAATTGCAGGAGTTATTTACGGATCGATTGTAGCTTTAAGACAAAAAGATTTAAAAAAATTATTAGCCTATTCTTCTCTTGCTCACGTTGGATTAATTGCAGCCGGATCTTATACATTAACTCTTGATGGTTTACGCGGATCTGTTTTACAAATGATCGCGCACGGTTTTGTTGTAGTAGGTTTATTCTTTGCTGCTGAAATCATCTTTAGAAGATTTGAAACAAGAGAAATTGCTGAATTAGGCGGTATTCGCACCCAGTCTCCAAAATTTACTTCTATGTTTTTAATTTTGGTTCTGGCTTCTGTTGCTTTACCGGGTACATTTAATTTCGTTGGAGAGTTTACTGTTTTATACAGTCTTTCTCAGGCTAATATATGGTTTGCCGTTTTAGGAGGAACTACTATCATTCTTGGAGCCTACTATATGCTTAAGATGTTCCAAAATGTAATGTTGGGAGAAACTAATTCTAAAACTTTTGCAGACGTTTCTGTAAACGAAGGTATTTCTATGGTCGTAATAATTGCTGTTTTACTATTCTTTGGATTCTATCCAAAACCTATTACAGATTTGATTACACCAAGTTTAGAAACGATTTTAAACGTTATCAACAAAAATTAATATTTTAAATAAAATAAATTAGGGCGTTTTAGATTTCCTAAATCAAAAAAACAAAAATGAATACATTAATAGCTATAACAGGATTGGGTATTTTATGCCTATTGTTTGAAATTCTAAATTTTAGAAAAGGCATCGTTCCGTTTACCATTTTAGGTTTGCTGGGTGTCTTAGCACTTAATTTCTGCGAATTTGGATCAACGGCAAGTTATTACAATAATATGATTGCAGTAAGCAGGTTCTCAACTGCGTTTTCATCATTATTTATTATTTTAACTATTTTCCTAGTAGCATTAAGCCATAATTTCTATGAAAATCATCAGACAAAAATCTCTGATTTTATAGCTATAAAAATATTTTTACTGGCAGGAGCTGTTGCTATGGTTTCTTTTGGAAACTTAGCCATGTTCTTCCTTGGAATCGAAATTTTATCTATTGCCTTATATGTACTTGCTGCAAGTGATCGTTTGAACATTAAAAGCAATGAAGCAGGTATGAAATATTTCCTTATGGGATCTTTTGCATCTGGAATTATCTTGTTCGGAATTTGTTTGATTTACGGAGCAATGGGAACTTTTGATATCTCAGAAATCCACGATAGTGCCTTATCTGCAGAATTACCAATCTGGTTTCCTATCGGAATGATTTTAATGACTATTGGAATGTTCTTTAAAATTGCCGCTGTGCCTTTCCATTTCTGGGCACCGGACGTTTACGAAGGTTCTCCGGCTTTAACAACTGCTTTAATGAGTACTCTGGCAAAAGTAGTTGCTATTGCTACGCTTTATAAATTAGCTGAAGGATTAAATTTACTTCCATCATTGGAAAATCAGGACCTTTCTAACACATTTACAAATGTTATTCTGGCTGTTTCAATCGCTTCGATGACCGTTGGAAATATAATGGCATTACGTCAGGTAAATGTAAAACGTATGCTTGCATTTTCGGGAATCTCTCACGCAGGTTTTATGTTAATGACATTTTTAACAATTGCATCTTCTGCTGGAGTTCTTTTATACTATACTGCCGCTTATGCTTTAGCAGGTATCGCTGCATTTAGTGTTATTTTATATGTATGCAAAAATCAGGATAATGAAGACATTACAAACTTCCACGGTTTAGGAAAAACAAATCCGTTATTGGCTGCGATATTGACTGGTTCATTATTATCTATGGCCGGTATTCCTATTTTCTCAGGATTCTTTGCTAAATTATTCTTGTTTGACCAGGCGCTTCATGCGGGTTATGTGGCTATCGTAATTGTTGGTGTAATCAACTCTATTATTAGTGTCGGCTATTACTTCAAATTAATATTAGCTATGTATTCTAAAGAACCTAATGAAGTTCGTACAGGAAAACCATTTCTTATTTACGCTGTTGCCATAGTTTCGATTGGTTTAAATATTGCTTTAGGTTTATTCCCTTCTTTGGTTTTAGACTTACTAAACTAAAAAATACGATTTAAAAAATAACGAATCCATTCTGGTAAAACGGAATGGATTTTTTTATTTTTCAATATGAGCAATTTGCAAGAAAATCTCATGTTAAAATTTTAACGTAAAAAATTGAAACTCAAAAAAACTCCATATATTTGGGGCAAATCAAAGCATAAAAATCATGAACTTTAATTCAAAAAATCCATTTTTAAGCAACAAGCGTTTCTCATCAAATGCTGTTTCAAGAGCTGAACAGGGATCACAAATTATTGATTACAATCAGGAAATGACTTTATCCGGAACAATCAATAAAACGGCGATTTTATTTTTAATACTATGCGGATCTGCAATGATTACATGGTGGATGGCATTCAATCAAATGAATGTGCTTTTACCGGCTATTGGAGGTGCAATCGTAGGATTTATTCTGGTTTTGATCTCAGCATTCAAACCACATTTATCGCCTTACCTGGCTCCTGGTTATGCCTTATTTGAAGGATTATTTATTGGAGGAATATCGGCTATTTTTGAAGCAATGTACCCTGGAATTGTAATTAATGCTGTTGGTGCAACATTAGTTACGTTTTTAGTTTGTCTGGGTCTCTATAAATATAAAATCGTAAAAGTTACGGAACAATTTAAATCGATTGTAATCGCTGCTACTTTAGCCATTGCTACCTATTACCTTATTTCATGGATTGTTTCGATGTTTACAAGCTTTACGCCTGTTCATCATGGAAATTCTTTAATGAGCATTGGTATCAGTGTCTTTGTTATTATTATTGCTGCTTTAAATTTATTCCTTGATTTCGATCAAATCGAAAGAGGTGTTCAGGAAAGAATGCCAAAATTTATGGAATGGTTTGGCGCAATGGGATTAATGATCACATTGGTATGGTTGTATATAGAATTCTTAAGATTATTATCTAAGCTGTCAAGCAGAGACTAATTCTTAAAACATTATAGTAAGAAAGCCTTTTTGAAAATTCAAAAAGGCTTTCTTCTTTTTTATAGAGGCAAGTTTTACAAGATACAGACAACTTACTTAACATATTATTACTCAGATATCTGACTTCTAAAATCTTTATTTGTCTTTTTCTCTCGGGCAAAACCATTCGTTTTTGATATTTAAAATCAAAAAAATCCAACCTATTTATAAATATAACAAAAATGAGAGAAAAAGTCATAAAAATACATTTTAACAAATGATGTACTTTTTTAATTATAAAACGTCAGCAAATTAAAGGCTTTACAGAAATATAGGAATTATGTAATAAATTACAATTAATGCAATAAATTACATTTTAAATAAAATAACGCAATATTTTTTTCATTATACATTTTTTTAAATTAAAAATAATACGAATAATAAAATTTTATATAATTTTGTGTAATCGATTACAATTAATCGTAAAACCACAATCACAAAAAACCACAAAACTTTATTAACGTTTTAACTTAAACAATTATGAAAAAACACCTACTTTTTCTGACGTTATTTCTTTTTGCCGTACAATCATGGTCACAGCAAATCAACGAAGCCAGCGGATGGCTTGAATCTGTTTTTGTAAAATGGCAGCCTGTAAGCAATGCCCAAACCTATAATGTCTATTATACAGGCGGAGGCATAACGGATCGTAAAATTGACAATCAGCTTATAAGAAGCTACGGAAGCTATTTTAGAGCCGATATTCCGGGCTTAAAAGCCGGAACCTATACCGTTAAAATTAAACCGGTTATTTCCGGGGTTGAAGGAAACGGAACCACTACAGGATCTTTAACCGTTAAAGCTCATGACCGATCCGGATTTGCTTTTGCCAACTCACGTGTTCCGGGAGCTTATAATGCAGACGGAACTCCTAAAAGCAATGCCGTAATTATTTACATCACACAACAGACTAAGAATACTGTTTCTCTTGATGTAACCGGAGCAACTTCAAATCCCTGCGTTGGGCTTCAAACTATTCTGGACGGATACAAAAAAGGAAAGGATTTAAGGCCTCTTATTATTCGTATGGTAGGGCAGATAACTGATCCTTCGTATATGCTGAATGGCGATATCGTGATCGAAAACAATAAAAATGCTTCTAGTTATATAACATTGGAAGGAATTGGAGACGACGCTGTAGCAGACGGCTGGGGAATTAGAGTTAAAAATGCTTCTAACATAGAAATTAGAAATATCGGTACTATGAACTGCGACAGCGGTGAAGGTGATAATATTGGACTGCAGCAGGACAACGATTATGTCTGGGTTCACAATTGTGATTTCTTTTACGGAAACGCCGGAAGCGATGCCGATCAAATAAAAGGAGACGGTGCTCTGGACTGCAAAAAATCAACGTATATTACTTTTTCATACAATCATTTTTGGGATTCAGGAAAATCAAATCTGTTAGGTTTAAGCGAAGGAACAACAACAGGTTTATATATCACCTATCACCACAACTGGTATGACCATTCAGATTCGCGTCATCCCCGCGTGAGATATTATTCTGCACACGTTTACAACAATTATTATGATGGGAATTCTAAATACGGAGTTGGATCTACTTTAGGTTCATCTGTATTTGTAGAAGCTAATTATTTTAGAAATTGTAAATACCCTATGCTGACTTCAATGCAGGGAACAGATGTATACAATGGCGCAACAGGAACATTCTCTAGCGAGGATGGAGGAACGATTAAAGCTTTCAATAATACTATGAGCGGTCAGACAAGATTTGTAGGTTATAATGCCTCATCATATCCTGTTGAATTTGATGCCTACGTTGCTTCTACCCGAAATGAAACCATAAGCAGCAGTATTACTTCTAAAAAAGGAGCTAAAACCTATAACAATTTTGACACAAATTCAAGCATAATGTATTCTTATACTCCTGACAGTCCGGAAACTGCCAGAACAAATGTAATGCAGTATGCCGGACGCGTTTCAGGAGGCGATTTAAAATGGACTTTCAACAATGCCGTAGATGATACTGCCGATGCTGTAAATACAGGTTTAAAGGCTGCACTCACAAATTATCAAACTAATTTAGTTTATGTTCAGGACGGAACCACTCAACCGGCAGGAAGCCAAACTTTAACCTCAACAAATAACAACAGTCAGACAGTTGTAAACGGTACAGCTATCAATACGATCGTATTTACCTGGGGAGGAACTGCAACAGATGCTTCTGTAACAGGACTGCCGGCTTCCGGACTTAATTTTGTAAAAAATACTTCGGCAAAAACCATTACCATTACCGGAACTCCAACTGCAAATGTTTCCTATTCTGTTACTACCAGCGGTACAGGAACTGCCTCAACAGCATCAGGAACAATAACAGTAACTACAAGTACGCCATCAAGTGCTGAAATCCACAATTTTACTGCTTCTGGAAAAACGAGCTCTTTTTATAACATAACCGGAAATCTTTCGACCACAAAAGGAACCGTAAACTATAACGGACTCACACTTACACAATGTCTAAAAATAGAATCCTCTACAAGCATAACCTTTACCACGACTCAGGCCAGCACACTGACTCTTGTATTTGTAGAAAGTGCTGCAACTATCAAAGTGGATAATGTTGACAGAACGGCTTCGGGAGGAATTGTAACTGTATCTTTAGCAGCCGGAAGTCATACAATTACGAAAAAAGACACTTCAAACTTATTCTATATGAGCACTTCATACAATAGCGGAACGCTTAGAATTGCCAAAACAGAAGAAGTTTCAGAGCCAGCTGATGCAAAAATATTCTTGTATCCAAACCCGGTTTCCGGAACTTTATATGTATCTGACCCAAATCAGAAAATTGAAAAAGTTTTGATTTATAATATCTCAGGTTTACTTGTAAAAACGATCCAAAAGGGCACAGAAAGTCTGCACATAAACGAACTTCCTACAGGAACTTATTTAGCCAAAATTTTTACTGCTGGAGGCACTGCAAATCAGACTCTTCTTAAAAATTAAGATTAAAAGCAAAAGGCTTCCGGAAATTCGGAAGCCTTTTATTTAAAACTTTACGCATCTGGATTAATTGAAAAACATAAATCAGTTATTATTTCAAATTATTACCAATCTGCCTGCGGTAATTTCTTTAATACTCTTTCCGGACTGTCATTTACAAAAAGCTGTTTATCCAGTTTAAATTTTTTAGTCTCGTGTGTACTTGGCATACTATCCACCATTGTATTAACTAATTCCATATCAGCAGTTCCAGAAAGCAAATTATAATCAACTTCGATATGTGATCCTGCCCCCATATTAAACAAATGTATTTTTGTTAGTACAAAATCATTGCCTATATATTTATATGATGTTTCCTGCGTACCTGTGGGACCAATTCCGTTTAATGTAATTGTAAGCGCTCTATCATTATCAATACTGATGTTCTCGTATTCATAAATTTTATTTCCTTCATACGAATATTCCGGGTCTACAGCCTGCCAGGAAGTTTCCTTCAACTTGTATTCTCCTGAACTTTGTTTTATAAGAACTAAAACGGCACGGACATCTGTATTATCATTTTTATTCTGTAAAACCAAAACCATATCTTTCAGGAGATCATCATTCAATAAACCTTCAGCCTGATACTGTATTTCATAAGGTTTAATCAGGAAGTCCTGAATGCTTTTACCTGTCGCCGGAAAAACCGGTAATTGGCTGTTTTCCACAAAATCACCGTCCGTTTGATCTGTTACGGTATCAGAAGCTATCTCTTTATTTATAGTCTTGTTTTTTGTGTTTTTCTCAGTTTCTTTTTTACAGCTTACTGCAAAAAGGATCAGTAATCCAAAGATTATAGGCTTCATTCGTTTGGTTTTATGGTAAAAATAGAACAATTTTAAGACAAAGAACATTAAAAAAACCGCTTTTCCTAAATAATAGAAAAAGCGGTTTTAAAATACCTTATATAGTTTTACAAATCAAACTTGATTCCTTGTGCCAAAGGAAGATTCGTTGTATAATTGATTGTATTGGTCTGACGGCGCATATAGATTTTCCATGCATCAGAACCAGATTCACGTCCGCCTCCGGTTTCTTTTTCACCTCCAAAAGCACCTCCAATTTCTGCACCCGAAGTTCCAATGTTTACGTTTGCAATACCACAGTCAGAACCGGTAACTGATAAAAATCTTTCGGCTTCGCGCAAATTATTTGTCATAATTGCAGAAGATAGTCCCTGAGCAACACCATTTTGAAGTTCAATAGCATTCTCAACCTCTCCGGAATATTTAATTAAATATAAAACCGGAGCAAAAGTTTCGTGCTGTACAATTTCAAATGAATTTTCAGCTTCTGCAATAGCCGGTTTAACATAACAGCCACTTTCGTAACCTTCGCCTGAAAGAACACCCCCTTCAACCAGAATTTTACCTCCTTCAGCTGCTACTCTATTCAAAGCAACTGCATACATTTCGACTGCATGTGTATCGATAAGCGGGCCAACGTGATTATTCTCATCAAGCGGATTCCCAATTCGCAATTGTTTATAAGCTGTCACTAAAGCATCTTTTACCTTATCATAAATGCTTTCGTGAATGATTAATCTTCGTGTTGAAGTACAACGTTGTCCAGCTGTTCCAACGGCTCCAAAAACCGCTCCTATAACCGTCATTTTAATATCTGCATCCGGAGTAACAATTATCGCATTGTTTCCTCCTAATTCAAGCAGCGATTTACCTAATCGGGCTGCAACGGCCTGAGCCACAATTTTACCCATTCTCGTAGATCCTGTTGCTGAAATTAACGGAATACGAGTGTCTTTTGTCAATAACTCTCCTATTTGGTAATCTCCGTTTACTAAACACGAAATTCCTTCCGGAAGATTGTTTTCTTTAATAACCTGAGCAATTATATTCTGACAGGCAATACCGCAAAGAGGCGTTTTCTCCGAAGGTTTCCAAACGCATACATCACCGGAAATCCAGGCTAAAGCTGTATTCCATGACCATACTGCAACCGGAAAATTAAAAGCCGAGATAATTCCAACAATTCCAAGCGGATGATATTGCTCATACATTCTGTGTCCCGGTCTTTCAGAATGCATTGTTAAGCCGTGTAACTGACGAGATAATCCCACGGCAAAATCACAGATATCGATCATTTCCTGAACTTCGCCATATCCTTCCTGCAGTGATTTTCCCATTTCATACGAAACCAGTTTTCCAAGAGCTTCTTTGTTCTGACGCAATTTTTCTCCAAACTGACGTACAATTTCACCTCGCTGCGGTGCAGGAATCAATCTAAAAGTTTTAAAAGCTTCTGTTGCAGAACGCATTACTTTTTCATAATCTTCGAGTGTTGAAGTTTTTACAGAAGCAATCAATTTTCCGTCAACAGGAGAAAAGCTGTCTAAAATTTCACCCGATGAAAAATTTTCACTTCCAGTTGAAGTTCCTTCATTAACCAGTTTAATTCCCAGTTGTTCCAAAGCTTCATTCATGCCAAATTGTGATGCTATTGTTGTCATTGTAACTTTTTTAGTTAAAATTGTTATATTTTTATGTAAAGATATCGTTTTAGAATTAATTTCAAATTGATTTGAAATTTTAAAAACAAGGTAAATTTAGTGTTATTATATAAGTATTAACGCAAACTAACGGTGATTTATTCACTAAATTTGATGAAATTTGCATTCTTAAAATTATAAAAATGACTTATTTCAGCCGGCTTTTACTTTGTTTTTTATTGATTTCTTTTAATGCATTTTCACAAAAAGAACAAAAATCTTCTTTTCAGGTTGTGCCATTAGGAATAAAAGGCGGTATTGACGAAAAAAATCTTTCTGCTTATTTATTAGCACCGTCTAATACAAAGGATTTCATTTGTCTGGATGCAGGAACCGTAAATGCAGGAATTGAAAAAGCGATCGAAAATAAAGTATTCAAAGTGCCTACAAGCGAAGTACTTCGTAAATACATAAAAGGTTACTTAATTTCTCACGCACATCTGGATCATGTTTCGGGTTTGATTATCAACTCTCCTGCTGATTCTTCTAAAACGGTTTATGCTACAGAAAAATGCATGGAAATGATGGAAAACCATTATTTCAACGATCAGACCTGGGCTAATTTTGGCGATAAAGGTCCGGGATTTCCTTTAAAAAAATACCATTTCCAAAATTTGAATTTAAATGAAGAAACACCTCTTTCAAACACCACAATGACGGTGAAAGCTTTTGCTTTAAGTCACGTAAATCCTTTTGAAAGTACTGCCTTCTTAATTAAAAACAATGATTCTTATGCTTTATATTTAGGTGATACAGGACCGGATTCTGTAGAAAAAAGTAATAAGCTGGAAGCTTTATGGACCGCTGTTGCACCATTAGTTCAAAACAAACAATTAAAAGGTATTTTTATCGAAGTTTCTTTTCCAAATGAACAGCCTGACCAATTTTTATTTGGTCATTTAACGCCAAATCATCTAATGAAGGAACTTCATACTCTGGAAGATTTAGCAGGGAAAGGTTCGCTAAAGAATTTCAAAATTATTATTACGCATTTAAAACCGCCTGCTAAAAATATTATCAAAATTAAAGAGCAGTTAAAAAGCCAAAATGATTTAGGCGTACAGATTATTTATCCTGAACAAGGGAAGAAATTTGCGTTGTAATTATTTGCCGCATATTTAAGATTTAAGAAATATTTCTTTTCTTATTATTAATTAAAATATGCATTTCTTATGAAAACAAATGCCCTAGCCCTGATGGAAGCGACATCCTTTTGTGGTCTCGTTTTTTTCTAACGAGACCACAAAAGATATAGCGTACAGCAGGAAATAGCTCCTAATGGTTATTAATATTATTTCTTAGCTGTAAATCTCGGATCTGTTCCCATTACGGTACCACATTTATCACAGGTTCTTAATTCTTCTGAATTGTAAAAGTGTTCGAAATGAGGAAGGAAATCTTTCTCGATATTATGAAGTTCAAAATACACCTCATAAAGCTTATGATTGCAGTTGTCGCAATGCCAAAGCAATCCGTCTGTGTAACCTAATCCGGCACGTTTACGCTCGATCACCAGCCCAATTGACCCCTCTGAGCGAACAGGAGAATGCGGTACTTTTGCAGGATGCAGATACATATCGCCGGCATTTAATTCCATTTCCTTACGCTCACCATCTTCCTGAATTACTACTTTAATGCTTCCTTCTAACTGATAAAAAAGTTCTTCGGTTTCGTTATAATGATAATCCTTCCGTGCGTTTGGTCCGGCAACAATCATTACGATATAATCACCAGAATCTACATAGAGGTTTTTATTCCCAACAGGCGGTTTTAATAATTGTCGGTTTTCTTCAATCCATTTAGTAAGATTGAAAGGTTTTGCTATAGCCATTTTTTAGAGTCTAAATTTATGAAAAGCTAAGGTAGTGAATTTGTAGAGACGCACTGCAGTGCGTCTTATTGGTTTTGATCATAGGAACGCAGACGCACCGCAGTGCGCCTCTACCTCGAAAATTCTTTTATCAAATAAACATAAACCGCAAAATGATCGCTAAACCCAGCTTCTGCCAATGTATTTCGAAGCGGATATCCTTTATATTTTCCTAAAGCCTGAATGAGATATGGCGGATTAAAAATCCCAGCTTTCCAGAATTTGTATCCTGAAGAATCCGGTTTTAAAAAAGACTGTGTCATGATAATCTGGTCAAAAATATCCCAGGAATCCCGAAAGGCAAGTGTTCCCATCCCCTTCTCTGCCATTTCTTCAAACGGATTGTAAGTCTCAAATTCTAAGGTTTCTGATTTTTTACCTTTTGCTCCCAATGCTGTTTTTACACTTTTATTAAAAGGTCCATCGTTCAAATCTCCCATCGTTATTACTTTGGCAAGCGGATTTATTTGTTGCAGCGAATCGATAATTTTTCTGTTTAATCTCCCCGCAGCTGCTCTGTAAGGACTGCTCGCTTTTTCCCCGCCCGATCTCGAAGGCCAGTGATTTACGATTATATGAATTTCCTCATCTTCCAAAAATCCCGTTACCAAAAGCTGATCCCTTGTGAAAATCCGATTCTTATCAACTTTGATTTCAACATCACCTAAATCTTCATTTTGAATTTCCTGAACAGGTTCTTTCTTGTAAATTACTAAGGGAATATTAGAAAAAGAGGTTGGTCGGAAATACTTTTTTTGATACAAAAGCGCCACATCAATTCCACGCTGATCCGGTGAATCAAAATGAATGATTCCGTAATCATAATTCGCTGTTTTTTCCTGTTTTATTAAATCTTCGATCACACCACGGTTTTCAACTTCGGAACAGCCTATTAAAGTTGGCGGATTAGGGTTTTCAGGCGTTCCTATTTCAGAAATTACCCTTGAAAGATTTCTTAATTTTTGTTCGTATTTTTCTTTTGTCCAATGCTGTTTTCCGGTCGGAGTCCATTCGTCGTCATTTGTACTGGGGTCATTGATGGTATCAAAAAGATTTTCGAAATTATAGAATGCCGCGGTATGGATTTTATACTTTTTGGACTGAGCAGTTAAAGATGAAACCGAAAAAAGAGAAAGAAAATAAATTTTGATAATAGTACGCATAGATCATTGGCATTAAAAAAAGACGCAATTTAAACAAATAATAATTTGTAAGAAATTTATACTTTTTATTTTAAAACTATATCTTTGATACTCTCTAAAAGTCATGTACCTTTCCGTCAAAATCTGATATCTTCATAAATGAAAAAAATCCTTGTTTTCGTCTTTTTTCTTAGCTTCTTTTCTTCCTTTTATGCACAAAACAGCACATTCGCAGAGAACATCCGGATTCAGTATAAAATTCCGGAACTCGTTTATGCTGTAGTTTCTTCAGATTCTATATTCGAAATGGAAACTTTGGGATATCAGCGGTACAATTCCTCTTTTAAGGCAAAAATAAATGACAAATTTCGTTTAGGTTCTTTAACCAAAACGGTTACAAGTTATATTGCTGCAATATTAGTTAAAGAAGGAAAAATCAAATGGGACACGGGATTCTTTGATTTATATCCGGAACTAAAAGCAAAAAGCAATCCTAAAATTTATAATTTCACTTTACAAGACCTTATAACTTTTAGAGCCCATATTCCGACATGGTCGTATGGAAACGAAACTCCAGTCCAAAAAGAAATTAAAGGAAACGATCAGCAGCAACGATATGAATTTATGGCGTGGTTTTTAAAACAAAACTTCACTATCTCTGAAAAACAAGATGTTTACTGGTCAAATCCAAGTTATGTTGCTGCCGGATTAATGCTCGAAAAAGCAACGGGTAAAAGCTATGAAACACTGGTAAAAGAGTTGGGCATGAGCTTAAACATTGATTTTGGTTTTGGACAGCCGAATTTAATGGATGAAAACGAGCCCTGGGGACATGATGAAAATTTAAAACCTGAAAAACCTGCTCTAAATTACAAACTAAACTGGCTTTCATCTGCAGGAAATATCAATTGCAGCCTGCCTGATTATTGCAAATTTGCACAGATGCATCTGCAGGGTTTACTGGGGAAATCCAAAATGTTTACGGCCGAAGAATTTGCTTTGATGCATAACGGTTTACCTGAATTTTCATTTGGATGGTATCCTGAAACGGATATGAAAACCGGCTTAAACTATTCTTTTCACTACGGAAATCCCGGAACATTTTTAACCAAAGTGTATCTTTGTAAAACAATCAATAAAGCTTTCGTCATTTTTGCCAATGTACAGTCTGAGGAAGCTGACAAAGGACTAATGCTTCTTCTGGAGAAATTAAAGAAACAATATGGCGGCTGATTCTATTTTAAACCTAAAAAATAATTCATAATTTTAAGTAAAAGAACACTATGAACTTAAATATTCAGGACATAAAGAAACGTTTTACCTTTTGTAAACTCGTATTTTTTACTTTTGCTTTACAATCATTCAACTGTCAATCTCAACAAATCATGATAACACCGCCTTATTTACAAAAAGGAGATACTGTAGCCCTGGTAGCGACAGCCAGAAAAAACATCGACGACAATTTAAAACCTACAATAGATTTGCTTAAAAGCTGGGGAATTGAGGCTGTAATTGGAAGTTCAATTGGTTTGGATTACCATCAATTGGCCGGAACCGACGAACAGCGCGCCGCCGATTTTCAAAAGCAGTTAGACAATCCCAATATTAAAGCCATCTGGTGTGTCCGTGGTGGTTATGGAACCGTTAGAATGCTGGATCTTTTAGATTTTACCAAATTCAAACAACATCCAAAATGGGTTATTGGTTTTAGTGATGTTACGGTTCTGCACAATCATTTAAATACAATGGGATATAAATCTATTCATGGTGTAATGCCGGTTACGATACCGCGTGCAACTCCTGCGGCGATAAGTACCATGAAATCAAGTTTATTTGGCGAACCACTTTCTTACTCTGTTCCTCCTCATGCTATGAACCGCTTTGGTCAGGGAACAGGCAAATTAGTTGGAGGAAACCTTTCTATATTATACAGTTTATTAGGATCGCCATCTGCAATTGACTGTAAGGATAAAATTTTATTTATCGAAGATTTAGATGAATACCTGTATCATATTGACCGTATGATGATGAATTTACGTCGAAACGGCTGTATCGAAAACCTAAAAGGTATTATGATTGGCGGTATGACCAAAATGAAAGACAATGAAATTCCGTGGGGAAAAAATGCTCTTGAAATCATTGATGATGTTACCAAAAAATACAATATTCCCGTAATTTTTAATTTTCCTGCCGGTCATATCCAGGACAATAGAGCTTTAATTATGGGAAGTACTATTTCAATAGATGTAAACGCATCAGGAAGCACGGTTACTTTTCAGAAATAATACACAAGAATCCTTTTAAGGAAATCTAAAAAATACCACATAAAAATTCACGCGAAAGACGCGAAGCTGCAAAGCATTTAAACTTTGTGACTTCGCGTCTTTGCATGCAATAAACCAATAAAACTCAAAGATTCAGCAAAACCTGAAACCTAAAACAAAAATAGAATGGCCCAACACAATGAACTAGGAAAAAAAGGAGAAGAACTTGCTGTAGAACATCTGCAGCAAAACGGATATGAAATTCTGGATCGCAACTGGGAGTATCAAAAAGCAGAAATTGATATTATTGCGAAAAAAGAAAATATCCTGGCGGTTGTAGAAGTAAAGACAAGATCTAGTTTGGATTTTGGTTCTCCGCAGGATTTTGTGAAACAAAAAAAAATCCGTCTGCTCATAAAAGCAGTAAATGCCTACATAAACGATAGGGAAAAGGATTTTGAAGACGATTTAGAAATTCGTTTTGACATAATTGCCATCCATAAAACCGAGGAAATACTTGCTATTGAACATCTTACTGATGCTTTTTATCACTTTTAACATATTTTTTTATTGTTATAATTGTAACAATTTGTTTTTATATTTATATTTGCAAAGATTTATAACATCAAATTAACTAAACCAACCCAATTAAGTTACAAAAAAAAAGAAAAAAAAATTATGAAAACTGTTTCTTCCATCGTCGAGAATTACATCAAAACAAAACCATTTCTTTTAAACGCGTTATCGCTTGGAATTATCAATTTAACTTCTCTTTCACGGAACATTATGACCGAACTGGAAAGTGAGTTTGGTAAAGAAGTGAAACAAGGTGCTGTCGTAATGTCTCTAAAAAGATTAACAGAAGAACTGGATTTTAAATTAAACCATAAAATCAATAAAGTAATCAAAAACATTGGCGAGATTACCGTTAGATCTGAGCTTACCGATTACACATTTGCCGCTTCGGAAACCGTTTTAAATAAACAGGCCGATTTAATTTCTGATATCAATGCTTTATCTGATATTTTTTATACCTCATCACGTGGTGTAAATGAGACCAATATCGTAGTCAGCAGCAGTGTGAACCATTTAGTTGAAAAACACTTTATGAGAGAAAAACTAATTCAGAAATTAGATAATCTTGCTTCAATTACCGTTAAATTACCAAAAGAAAATATTGTCGTTCCGGGTATTTATTATTTCATTTTCCAACGTTTGGCATGGGAAGGAATTATCATCAATGAGGTAATTTCGACTTCAAATGAATTTACGATTTTAGTTGGAGAAGATCAGGTTGATGTTGCTTTTAAAGTGATTAAAGACCTGAAAAACTAATTAAAATAAATCTAAATTTTTAGATCTTATTAATATTCAATTTCGAAAATCCTTTTGTCTTTTTTTAGAAAGATGAAAGGATTTTTTGTTTTCAGAATCGTTTCAAAATACTTGAATTGAAATTTTCATCAATAGGAATATTCTCAAAAACACAGACCTAAAATAGTTAATTTTAAAATTTCATCCAAAAAACCACCAACTTCATAAAATGCATTCTTCCTGCGTGTTTACTGAGATTTTACGTAAAATTAACTTCAAAAAACACAAATAAGTTTTTTTTAGCATTTTTTTATGAGAATAATATTTTTATATATTTGTTAACCTCTCAAGGCATTAGAGTATCGATTTTTGATAGTATCGCAATATAATTAGATTAAAATAGAAACTAATTAACTTAATGTTGGAAGCCAAAGACTATAGCGGCAAATTATTGGTCAGCGAATTAAAAAATGGCAGCGAAAAAGCATTTCGTTCCCTTTTTGATTTGTATTATCAGGATATTTATGGTTATAGTATAAGCTTATTAAAATCGAAAGAAGCAGCCGAAGAAAATGTTCAGGATGTTTTTATGAAGGTATGGCAGCACCGCGAAAACCTCAACACTGAACAATCTTTTAAAGCTTATATTTTTACTATTGCCCGAAATCAGGCTTTTAATTTATTAAACAAAGCAGCAAATGATCTTGAGCTAAAGGAAGCTGTTTTTTATGAAAGCCAGAAATCGCATGAGTACGGAGATTATTCCATTCGCGAGGAAGACTGTAAAAAACTGCGGAAAGGAGCCATGAAACAATTACCGCCAAAGCGGAAACAAATATTTAAAATGTCACGAAAGAAAGGCATGAGTTACGAAGAAATAAGTCAGGAACTCGGCATCTCTATAAATACTGTCAGGAACCAAATGAGCAAAGCATTAGAATCGATGCGGGTCTTTTTTCAGGTTCATGATGAAATTATCTAACCAAAACCACATGTTAACCAATTAAATCACTCTTTTTTAAGAGTGATTTTTTTTTATAATCATTTCCCTTAAATCTGTTTAATCTGCGTAAAAAAACAGTTTAAACAGCTTTTTCTTCAAAAAGAAACCTTTTCAATTAACTACAAATCAATTAGTTAAACGATTATTTCTATTTATAAATGTTAAAATTTGAAAATTTATAACGTTTGAATAGTACTCAAATCCTTTTCAACTGTATTATATCAAAAACCCATTCAAAACAATTCGTAATGAATTCAAATCCGGAAATAAAAAGTCTTTTACAAAAGTTTGTTCTAAACCAGTGCACGCCCGAAGAAACAAACGAAGTAATTGTTTATTATAAAAAAAACCAGCTTACAGATGATTTCCCGACTGTAGAAGATATTCAAAATCTTTTGGAGGAAATGCCTAAAATGGAAAAGCAGAAAGCCGATGACATTTTCATGAACATCTTAAGCGCATCAAAAGAAGAAGAATCTTCAACAGAATCTGTAATTGAAATGCCTGAACGAAGATTAAATTACAAAAAATACATTTCGATTGCCGCTTCTATAATTGTTTTATTGGGAATTGGCTTTTTCTACAAACAAAACATGACCAGCACAGCTGTTGCTGCTGAACAAAAATTTGACTTTAAAAGCACCGACATTGTACTGCAGTTAGAAAACGGAGAAACTCAGGTTATTTCTGAGCATAATTCCTCTCAGGTAAAAGATGCAAAAGGAAATGTAATTGGAAACCAGAACGGAGACAAACTGGTTTATGAAAACAGTTCAGATCCTGAAAAACTGGTTTACAATACGATTAAAATTCCGTACGGAAAAAAATTCCGTCTTCAGTTATCAGACGGAACCTTTGTTCACTTAAACTCAGGAACGACTTTAAAATACCCTGTAAAATTTATTGCCGGCGAAAACAGACAGGTTTTTCTTGACGGAGAAGCATTTTTTGATGTGGCCAAAGACAAAAAACATCCTTTTATAGTAAATGCCGACGACTTAAATGTTCGTGTTTTAGGAACGCATTTCAACGTTTCAAGCTATCCTGAAGACGCTTTAACCGATGTTGTTCTGGTGGAAGGTTCTGTTGGGATGTACGAATCAAATCAGGAGTTTGATGCTGCAAAAAACACCATTTTAAAACCGGGATTTAAAGGAAGCTTTAATAAAGAAAATGCTAAAATTTCCACAAAAGCGGTTATTACAGAGATCTACACCTCCTGGATTGACGGCGGTTTGACGTTTAGAAATATGACTTTCAAAAACATTATTACCAAGCTCGAAAGGCGTTATAATGTTACAATTGTAAACAAAAATGAGAAACTGGCCAATGAAAAATTCAATGCCAGCTTTAAAGAAGAATCTATAGAAAATGTCATGAGTTATTTTAACGACATCCACGGCATTAATTACACGATAAAAAACAATCAAATACTAATTAAATAACCACTAAAACCAACAAAATTTATGAGGAGATAACATTACGGGAATAAAAAAATCGGAAAGAGCTGCGAACAATTTCCGATTAACTAAGTGATTGAATATAACGAATTAACTACAATCAATTAACAAAATTATGAAAAAAAAATCTAAGAATAATGGGTTTCTGTACTCATTGTTCCAAAATGACCTAAAATTGAAACTAACTACTCTACTTCTTTTGGTCGCCATGTTTAATATTCGAGGGAATACCTATGCCCAAAAAACAAAAGTTACTCTTGAACTAAACAATTCAACAATCGAAAAGGTTATTGAGACCATTGAACAAAAAACCGACTTCAGGTTTATTTACAAATTGAACGATATCGACTTAGACCGAACGGTTTCAATATCTGTAAAAGACCAGTCTATATATGTTGTTTTAGACAAACTTTTTAAGGGAACTCCAACCGAATTTAAAATTCGAGACACTCAAATCATACTTAAAAAACCGGAACTTAAAACACAGATAATCGAATATCAAAAACAAACTGTTTCAGGTGTTATTACAGACGAGAACGGACTCCCGCTTCCCGGAGCTTCTGTTCTGGAAGAAGGAACAAAAAACGGAATGGTAACTGATTTTGACGGAAAATACAAACTTACTGTCGAAAGCAGCCAGTCGGTTATTATTGTGTCTTTTGTGGGATACAAAGAAAAAAAAGTAACCGCAAACCAAAACGTAATCAATATCCAGATGTTTCCGGATGCTACAGACTTACAGGAAATTGTGGTTGTAGGTTACGGTACAACAGCAAAAAGAGATGTTACAGGCGCTGTTTCTTCAATCTCTTCAAAAGATATGAATCAGGGTGCCATCGTAAATCCGCTGCAATTAATTTCAGGAAAAGCAGCCGGTGTTAATATTACCCAGACAGGCAGTGAACCGGGTTCAGTACCAAGTGTTCGTATCCGCGGTATTTCTTCTTTAATTGGAGGAAGCGATCCGTTGGTGGTTGTTGACGGAATTCAGGGAAATATGGATTTATTAAATCAGGTGCCACCAAGCGAAATTGAAACTTTTGACATCCTGAAAGATGCATCGGCAACCGCAATTTACGGTTCACGTGGTGCGCCGGGTGTCATTATCGTGACTACTAAAAAAAACAAAGCCGGAAGAACTACAATGGAATATATTGGTTCGACAGCTTTAGATTTTATTCCGAAGAAATTAGACATGCTGAGTGCAGATGAATGGTGGACAGCGGCTAAAAGTGTCGGCGTTCCGGCATCGGCAAACCATGGTTCAGATACGGATTGGTACGGACTTTTAACCCGTACAGGAATCACACAGACACATACATTATCTTTTGGAGGCGGAACAGATAAATTCAATTACAGAGCGTCGTTAACCGCTATTATGCAGGATGGAGTTGTAATTAATTCAAGCAGCCAAAAATATATTGGCCGTATTCAGGCAACGCAATTGGCTTTTGATGACAAACTGAAACTGACTTTTAATCTGAATACCGGAGTAAACAATACAACAAACAGTATTCAAAGTATCGGAACGGCTGCTTTTACATCAAACTTAATTACAAATGCGTATTTGATGCGGCCTACAGATCCTGTTTACAATACTGACGGAACGTATTTTTCAGATCCAAATGTATTTCAATACTTAAATCCGTATGCCGCTGCTCAGACTACGACAAGTGAAGATCAAAACGATAATTTATTCGGAAGTTTAAAAGCCGATCTTGATCTCGCAAAAGGTTTAACAGCAAACTGGTTTGGAAGCTGGAGAAAAACAAACACAACCAGAGGTTATTTTCAGCCCGTAGAATCAACCGCGGCGTATGCCATTGACCAGAGAGGATTTGCGAATATCAAAAACGAAAGACAAAATGAAAAACTGACCAACTTCAGTCTAAACTACAAAAGAACATTCGGCATTCACAATATAAACATACTGGGTTTATACGAATGGCAGAATCAGACCTATCAGGGAAATTATGCGCAGGCAAGAGGTTTTATGAATGATAAGACGACTTACAATGCGCTTCAGTTGGGCGATTTGTCTAAAGTGCGTCCGGGCGATATAGAATCGTATAAAAACGACCGTTCATTAGTGTCTTTTTTAGGAAGAGTAAATTATTCTTTACTGGACCGTTATTTACTTACAGCCAGTATCCGACGCGATGGTTCTTCTGTTTTTGGAGTTAATAATAAATGGGGAGATTTCCCGTCAGCTTCTGCTGCCTGGCAGATTAACAAAGAATCTTTCATGCAAAACCAAACCTTGTTTGATGAGTTAAAACTTCGTGCAGGATATGGGGTAACCGGTAACCAGCAGGGACTTCTGCCACATCAGTCAATCTCATTGGTTGGCAATTCAGGTATTGTATATTTTGGAGGCCAGCCTATTACAAACTACAGCGTCAAACAAAATGCCAACGCCGATTTGAAATGGGAAACTAAAAAACAAACCAACTTAGGTCTTGATTTCGCTCTTTTAAATAACAGATTAAGAGGAACTGTAGATGTTTACACCTCAACAACAGAAAATTTATTGTTTAATTATGTAGTACCGCAGCCGCCATTCCCTCACAAGGATATCAGAGCAAATGTGGGAAGTATTTCAAACAAAGGTCTTGAAATTTCTCTTGCCTATGATCTAATCAAAACAGAGAACAGCACGCTTACTTTGGCAGGAAACGTTTCTTTTATGAAAAACGAGGTGCTTAATTTAAGTGGCAGCATAAACGGAATTCCTTTAAATACAGATTACGTAGGCTGGGGAGCTGAAAACTCATATTTAGTAAAAGGAAAACCTGTTGGAGCATTTTACATTCTGGAACATACCGGAAAAAATGGAAACAATGTCGAAACCGTTCTGGATCGCAATGGCGATGGCGTAATCGATCAGGGAACCAGAAGTGCAGACCGTTATTATGCAGGTTCGGCTTTACCAACGTATACATTTTCATTTAACCCAACGTACCGATACAAAAACTTCGATGCATCGATGCTGCTAAGAGGTTCAGGAGGAAATAAAATTTACAATGGTTTACGTTCTAATTTAAGCCGAATGGAAAACATTGGTAAATCGAATATTCTGGCAAGTGCCGTAGAACAGGGAATATACACTTCGCCTTATGGTTCTGATTTATGGCTGGAAGATGGTTCATTTATCCGTTTAGACAATCTTACTGCCGGATACAGTTTCCGTTTTACAGATAAATATATTGATTCTATCAGACTTTCACTTACAGGAAACAACCTATTCCTGATAACCGATTACACAGGTATGGACCCTGAATTGAACGTAAGCGGCAGCGGCGAAAGCTTTGGTGGCGATAAAGGAATTTATCCTCGTACCAGAAGTGTCGCGTTTGGTTTGACTGTAAAATTTAAATAGTAAAAGAAGATGAAAATTAAAAATATAATATTAGCAGGAAGCGTTTGTTTCCTGACACTTTTCGGCTGTACAGATATTGATGAAAATGTATACGACAAATATCCGGCAGATGAATTTTACGGAACTCCGGAAGGAGCAGATATTGCGCTTGCCAATGTATACGCACAGATTCCGGGAGAATTTACAAGAGAAGATGCGCCTGGTGTAGGATACGCCGGAGCAGATAACGGCTGGTACGATATGAATTGCATGTCTTCTGACGAACAGGTTATTCCGCATAGAAATACCGGTGACTGGCAGCAGGATTTTGCCCGTTTGCACAAACACGAATGGCTGCCAACAGATGCCATTATCAATAATACCTGGAACTGGTTATACAAAGCCGTTTTCAATGCCAATTTAGCGGTTAGTTTATTAGAAAAATCAGAAGCTGATACTTCCAAAATTGCCGAAGCCAAAGTATTACGAGCTTTCTTCTACTATTTATTGATTGATGATTACGGTGATGTTCCTTTCTTTACAGACAATAATACTACTGTTGACAAAATACCACAGGCCGGCCGTAAGGAGATTTTCGATTTTATTGTAAAAGAATTAAACGATAATATTGAACTTTTATCAGGTACAAAAGGCGGTAATTACTACGGAAGATTCAATAAATGGGCTGGTTACACTTTATTGGCAAAAGTATACTTAAATGCTCAGGTATATACCGGAACGCCAAAATGGAACGAATGTTTAGAAGCTTGTAACAAAGTAGGCGACGGCGGATTCAAATTGCATTCCGGTGAAGCAGATCCTCTAAATCCGCTTGGAAGTAAATATTATGAATTATTTGGCGATGTGCTTCCGGACGACGAAACTATTCTGCCTATCTACGCTACACTTGATATTGTATCACGTAACGTATATGCCGTTCGCAGTTTATACGGTCTTCATGCCCAAAACTTATTTGGCTTCAGCGGCTGGAACGGTACAATTGTTCCTAAAGATTTTTACTTAAAATACGCTGCAAACGACATCCGCAGAAATCAGTTTTTAGTGGGCGAACAGCCAGGAGGATTCAATTATACGCTTAATGTTTCATCATTAGACAATCCCGGAGCGGGTCCTCAGGAAGGAGTTCGTAACGTGAAATTCTATCCAGCAGCGCCAAGAACAGGAGGCGGTGCATCTAACGATTTCCCAATTTTTAGATATGCCGATGTTCTTTTAATGATTGCCGAATGTCATGCTCGTTTAGGAAATGCCGGTGCTGCAAAACCTTTTATCGACCAGATCAGACAGCGCGCCGGATTAGATGCTTTAGACCACGATCCTACTCTTGAAGACATTTACAACGAAAGAGGATTCGAATTGAACTGGGAAGGACACAGAAGACAAGACATGATTCGTTTTGATAAATTCTTATTGGCAAACGAATTCAGACCTGCTTCTCCTGCTTTTAGAAAATTGTTCCCTATTCCAACTTCAGCTTTAAATGCCAATTTAAGTCTAAAACAAAACGAAGGATATCCTGGACGCTAAAACGAAACTATCATGAAAAAATATATAAATAAATTACTTTTATTAGGCGGTTTGCTTTTTATGGGTGCATCCTGCGAAAGCGGTGCCGAATTAACGACATTGGCTTCTGTTAATTTTCCTTCCCAAATTACTGTTTCATCAAACACACTGGTTCTAAATGAAGATACAGCCGAAGATCAGATTTTACTCGTTTCATGGCCTTCTGTTTCTTTTCCAATTGAAGCTTCGGTTACGTATGCACTTCAGTTTGATGTCGTGGCAGACACAACAGGCAGCACAGCCTGGCAGAAAGCCAAAAGAGTTGAAGTTGGAACAGATGTTCTGAGCAAAACTTTAATTGGCAGAGATTTAAATAAAATAGCAACTGACTTAGGGCTTCAAATTGACAAAGAAGGAAAACTGGTCGTTCGTGTAGAAGCCGCTATGGATCATAAAATCTATTCAAAATCGGTTACGATAAACATTACACCTTACGAAAAAAGCGTAGTTTTTGGCGAAATTTATATGCCGGGAAGTTATCAGGGAGAATGGAATGTTGAAACCGCTGCTGCACTAACCGCGATTCAAAAAGGTGTTTATCAGGGCTACATGACTGTTCCTGCCGGAGCAGGACTTGAGTTCAAATTGAATAACGAAAGAAACTGGGCGCAGTTTTACGGCGCAGGCAGTGCAAACGGCGACATCAAAAACGGAAGTACTAAAGATTTTCTTCTTCCGGGCGCAGGTTCGTACCAGATCAAAGCCAATTTAAACACCTCAAAATGGACTGCAACACCGTATTCATGGGGAATCGTGGGCGATGCAACTGCCGGAAGCTGGGATAACAGCACGCCAATGAATTACGATCATCAAACCAAAACGTGGAAAATTACTGTGAATCTTGTTCCCGGAAATGTGAAGTTCAGACTTAACAACAGCTGGACAATAAACTACGGGCCAAAAAACACGACAGACGGATTGGTTTATCTGGATGATCAGGGTTCTCATTATGTTGGCGAAGGCGGTACTTATGAAATCACACTGCAAATAAATGATGTTGATCCCGCAAGTTCAGGATATCCTGCAACGGCTGTTTATACGGTAACCAAAAAATAGATAAAAATTAAGTTTAGTTTGGTTTGAGTTTACCTGTCTTTTTACTTCGAAAGGCAGGTTACTTCTCAACCATTTAAAAATATAAAAATTATGAAATTTAATATCAAAATCATTTACGCATTCGTATTTGCCTTAGCATTTGTTTCCTGCAGCTCTTCGGATGACGATACAAGCAAGGAACCGGTTTCGCCATACACGCAATATGGTGCTTCATTTGAAAAAATGCCAAAGAAAGAAGATGCCATAATCTATCAGGTAAACATTCGTGCTTTTAGTCAGGCCGGAACATTAAAAGGCGTTCAGGACCGACTTTCTCAAATTCAGGAATTGGGTGCAAATGTCATTTACTTAATGCCCGTTTTTCCTGTTGGAAAAGAAAGAGCAACCGGAGAGCTGGGATCTCCTTACGCTGTAAAAGATTACAAAGCCGTAAATCCCGATTTTGGAACCTTACAAGACCTTCAGACTTTAGTCGAAGAAGCTCACAAGAAAAATATGGCCGTTATTCTGGACTGGGTTGCTAACCACACTGCTTGGGACAACGCCTGGATTACACAGCATCCTGACTGGTATCAAAAAGATGCAGACGGTAAAATTATAATTCCGCCGGGAACCAATTATAATGATGTGGCACAGTTAAACTTCGAAAATACCGAAATGAAAGACGCCATGATCGACGCTATGTCTTACTGGGTTTACAATGCCAATATAGACGGTTTCAGATGCGATTATGCTGATTTTGTTCCGAATAATTTCTGGACAGATGCCATAACAAAACTTCGAAAAATCAAAAAGAACCAGAATATCTTAATGCTGGCCGAAGGTTCAAAATTTAACCACTTTGCATCGGGCTTTGATTATACTTTTGGTTTCAATTTCTTTTCTACGATAGAGAAGCTTTTCAAAGAAAACAAACCAGCCACTACTATTCAGGATTCGAATGCAACAGAATATGCAAACATTTACAATCCGGCAGACAGAGTAGTTCGATACACCACCAATCACGACGTGAACTTCAGCGACGGAACGCCGCTGGAACTTTTTGGAGGTAAAAAAGGCTCTATGGCTATGTTTGTTGTTGCTGCATATTTAAAATCGGTTCCGATGATTTACAACGGACAGGAAATTGGGTTCGACAAAAGACTAAACTATTTCGCCAGAACACCAATTGACTGGTCAACGGCCGATACTGAAATGCTGAGCGAATACAAAAAAATCATCGCTTTCAGAAACACCAGTAAAGCCATTAAAACAGGAGAATTTACAGGTTACAGCAGTGACGCCGTTAGTGCGTTTACGATGGTAAAAGACGGTGAAAAAGTTTTTGTGCTTTCTAACCTTACCAATTCGACTGTAAAACAACTTATTCCGGCGACATTAAAAGGAAACTGGAAAGATGCTTTCAGCGGAGCGGCAGTAGTGGTTGGTGCCGATATAACCCTTGAGCCTTTTCAGTACATTATATTAAAAAATTAATATTCCCATGCAGCTTTAAAGCTTAAATTTGCACAAAACTAAATAACATGAATTTTCAATCCCACAAATCATTGCTTCAAATGCGTTTGAGCAAAAAAACAGCGTTTTTATTTTTTATCCTTGCCACATTTTGGCTTCAGGCACAAGAAATAACTTCGCCGGACAAAAATCTTTCTCTCAAATTTGAATTAAAAGAAGGCGGCATTCCGTCTTACCAGTTATCATACAAACAAAAACCGGTTATTAAACCAAGTACTTTAGGTTTAGAACTTCAAAACAATGCTTCGTTTATGGACGGTTTTACTGTTACAAACACAGCACAATCATCTGTAAATGAAAATTGGAATCCGGTTTTAGGAGAAGAAAAAACAATTCGTAATCATTACAACGAATTGGTTGTCACTTTGGCTCAGGCAAAAAATAACAATAGATTTATCCGTATTCGTTTTCGTTTATTCAACGACGGATTGGGATTTAGATATGAATTTCCGAAACAAAACGACTTAAGTTATTTTGTAATTAAAGAAGAACGAACCGAATTTCAATTGGCTGGAAATCATAAAATTTTCTGGATTCCGGGAGATTACGATACCAACGAATATGCTTATACAACTTCAAAGATTTCAGAAATTCCGTCTCTAATGAAAAAAGCAACGATTGAGATTAATGCACAGCAGCCAATCGCAGCACTTTCTGTACAAACGCCTTCTATGATGAAATCTGATGATGGCTTATACATCAACATTCACGAAGCAGGATTAATCAATTATCCGGCTATGTATCTTGAAGTTGATGCCAAAACCAACAAAATGGTAAGTCATTTGGCTCCGGATGCTGTTGGTGCAAAAGGTTATATGCAGACGGATACCCAAACACCTTGGAGAACTATTGTAGTAAGCGATAAAGCAACCGATATTCTGGCTTCAAAATTGATTTTAAATCTTAACGAACCTACAAGTTATAAAGATGTTTCCTGGATTAAACCTGTAAAATACATCGGGATTTGGTGGGAATATTTTGTAGCGGGAAGAAGTACTTGGGCTTTCGGGAAAGAAAACAACGTAAAAATGACGGATGATTTCAGTAAACTTACTCCAAACGGAAAACACGGCGCTACAACAGAACGTGCAAAAGAATATATTGATTTTGCTTCTAAAAACGGTTTTGATGCGATCCTTATCGAAGGATGGAACATTGGATGGGAAGACTGGATTGGCAACTGGAAAGAAGATGTTTTTGATTACGTAACAGCTTATCCTGATTTTGATGTAAAAGCAGTTCATGCATATGCGGCTTCAAAAGGAGTAAAAATTATGATGCACCACGAAACTTCGGGATCGGCTACTAATTACGAACGTCGTCTGGATCGTGCCTTTCAATTTATGAATGATAATGGTTATGATGCTGTAAAAACTGGTTACGTTGGACAGATTATTCCGCGCGGCGAACATCATGACGGACAATGGATGGTTAATCACTATATTCATGTTGCAAAACGTGCAGCCGATTATAAAATTATGGTGAACAGCCATGAAGCGGTTCGCCCAACTGGATTAAATCGTACTTATCCAAACTGGATTGCTCAGGAATCTGCACGCGGAACGGAGTTTGAATCTATGGGAGGTTTAGCGCCGGATCACACAACCATTTTACCTTTTACAAGATTAATGGGTGGTCCAATGGATTATACACCTGGAATTTTTCAAACTGATCTTTCATATTATGGAACCGGAAGTACACAACGTGTAAACACCACTTTGGTAAAACAATTGGCTTATTATGTAACGATGTATTCTCCACTTCAAATGGCGGCTGATATTCCGGGGAATTATGAGCGCTTTCCAGATGCTTTTCAGTTCATTAAAGACGTAGCTGTAGACTGGGATAATAGTTATATTCTTGAAGCTGAACCGGGAGATTATATTACAATTGCCCGTAAAGCAAAAGGCAAAAACGAATGGTTCATTGGTGGAATTACTGATGAAAATGCAAGAACAGCAAACATTTCATTTGATTATTTACCTGCCGGAAAAAACTTCATTGCAACCATTTATGCTGACGCTAAAGATGCAAACTGGAATCAAAATCCGCAGAAATATACGGTTACAAAAGTTATCGTAAACTCAAAAACTAAATTAAAACAATATTTAGCTTCTGGAGGTGGTGTTGCTATCAGCATCAAAGAAGGAACTCCATCCGAATTAAAAGGATTGAAGAAAATATAGAATTTAGTTGTTTAACTAAGTAGAAATGGCGCAGGAAAATTTCTTGCGCCATTTTTTATTTTTTTTTCATCACAAACTATTTAAAGAATCTGCCTAAAATAAATTCGTGAATTCGCGGCTGTTATTTTTACTCCTCAAACAATTCCATCAACTCCAGCGCTCGTTTTATTGACTTCACATTTTCAAAAGTCAATAACAAACGTAATCCGTTTACGGTTTGTTTTTCTTTCATTTTACAAAGCGTACTTTGTTTTTGAACGAAGTTTAAAACTTTTCTAAACTTAGCAGATTGATAATAATCAGACTGTTGATCCGAAACAAAATAACCAATCATTTTACCTTGTTTCAAGACTAATTTCTCGATTCCGACTCTTGTTGCAATCCATTTAATGCGGATGCTGTTTAATAAAGCAACAGCAGGTTTTGGCAATGGCCCGAAACGGTCAATTAGTTTTTTCTCAAATTCCTGCAAACCGGCTTCGTCTTTTATTGCGCCCAATTCGTTGTATAAAACCAAACGTTCAGAAACGTTATTGATATATTCATCCGGGAATAATAATTCGAAATCAGCATCGATTTGAATGTCTTTTACGTATTCTTTCGTGTCGATATCATTTTCTTCCGGATATAAATCTTTGAATTCATTTTCCTTCAATTCTTCAATTGCCTCGTTCATGATTTTTTGGTAGGTATCAAAACCAATTTCGTTAATGAAACCGCTTTGTTCGCCGCCTAATAAATCTCCTGCACCGCGAATCTCCAAATCTTTCATCGCAATATTAAAACCGCTTCCCAATTCGCTGAATTGCTCCAAAGCCTGAATACGTTTTCTGGCATCTTCGGTCATTGATGAATACGGCGGACAGATGAAATAACAGAATGCTTTCTTGTTGCTTCGCCCTACTCGACCACGCATTTGATGCAAATCTGATAATCCGAAATTATTGGCGTTATTGATAAAAATCGTGTTGGCATTTGGAACGTCCAATCCACTTTCGATAATCGTTGTGGCAACCAAAACATCAAAATCTCCGTTCATGAAACCTAACATCAATTCTTCGAGTTTTGCGCCGTCCATTTGCCCGTGACCAATTCCGACTCTTGCATTTGGAACCAATCGCTGAATCATTCCTGCCACTTCTTTTATATTTTCGATTCGGTTGTTGATAAAGAAAACCTGTCCGTTTCGTTGAATTTCATACGAAATCGCATCTCGGATAATTTCTTCATTAAAACCAACCACATTCGTTTCAATCGGATAACGATTTGGCGGAGGCGTCGTAATTACCGATAAATCTCGAGCCGCCATTAATGAAAACTGCAACGTTCTTGGAATTGGTGTTGCTGTTAACGTCAGCGTGTCAACATTTGCAGCAATAGTTTTCAATTTATCTTTTACGTTTACTCCAAACTTTTGTTCCTCATCGACAATCAATAAACCTAAGTCTTTAAAAACTACATTTTTGTTTACCAATTGATGCGTTCCAATTACAATATCCAGTTTTCCTTCGGCTAAATCTTTTAACGTTTGTGTTTTTTGTTTTGCCGTTCTAAATCTATTTAAATACCCAATTGAAACCGGCATATCTTTTAAACGTTCCGAAAAAGTTCTATAATGCTGATACGCCAAAATCGTTGTTGGAACCAAAACCGCAACTTGTTTACTGTTGTCAACCGCTTTAAAAGCAGCACGAATCGCAACCTCAGTTTTTCCGAAACCAACATCACCACAAACCAAACGATCCATTGGACGATCGCTTTCCATATCGGCTTTTACTTCTGCCGTTGATTTCATTTGGTCTGGCGTATCTTCGTAAATAAACGAACTTTCTAATTCGTTTTGAAGATAACTGTCCGGCGCAAACTGAAAACCTTTTTCCAAACGACGTTTTGCATACAATTGAATCAAATTGAACGCAATATGTTTTACCCTCGCTTTGGTTTTCTGTTTTAAAACTTTCCAAGCGTTCGATCCAAGTTTATAAATTTTCGGCGGAGTTCCGTCTTTTCCGTTGTATTTTGAGATTTTGTGAAGCGAGTGAATGCTCACGTACACAATATCATTGTCGGCATAAACCAATTTTATGGCTTCCTGAGTTTTGCCTTCAACCTGAATTTTCTGCAATCCGCCAAACTTCCCGATTCCGTGATCAATATGTGTTACATAATCACCTACGGAAAGTGCAGTTAATTCTTTTAAAGTGATATTCTGCTTTTTCGAATATCCGTTTTTGATGTTGAATTTATGATAACGTTCAAAAATCTGATGATCGGTATAAGCCGTTATTTGATTTTCTTCATCAATAAATCCCTGATACAGAGGCAACACAATGGTATTATATTGCTTTCTGATATTTTCTGAATTCGCTTCGTCTAAGCTTTCAAAAATATCATGAAAACGTTTTGCCTGTGTTTCATTCGAACAAAACAGATAATTGATATATCCGTTAAAATGATTTTCACTCAAATTATTAAGCAATAAATCAAATTGTTTATTGAATGATGGTTGAGGCTGAATATGAAATTCGAATTTTTTAGTGGTTTTATAAACGGGTCTTGAAGCCAATTCTACAACTGAAAAGTCCAAAGATCTTTTTATAAACGAAGCCTGATTTAAGAACAATTGTTCCGGCGCCGCGTGTTTTATTTCTTTCGAAAGTTTCTCAAAAGCTTCTTCTGCTCTTGCAAATTGTTTGTCCAACTGACTAAAAAGTCCTTCGGTATTTTGAATGAAAAGAACTGTTTTTTCGGCAATATAATCTAAAAAGCTTTCGCGGTTTTCCTGAAAAAGTTTGTTTTCAACATTCGGGATAATCGTGATTTTTTTATGGGTTTCTACCGATAATTGCGTTTCAACATCAAAAGTTCTAATGCTGTCTACTTCATTTCCGAAAAACTCAATTCTGTATGGATGATCATTTGAAAATGAGAATACATCGACAATTCCTCCGCGGACTGAAAATTCTCCAGGTTCTGTAATGAAATCTACTCTTTTGAATTCGTATTCAAATAAAACTTCGTTGATAAAATCAATTGAAATTTTATCGTTTAAAGCGACTTTCAAAGTGTTTTTATCGAGTTCTCTTCTCGTAACTACTTTCTCAAAAAGTGCCTCCGGATACGTAACAATTACGGCTGGTTTTTTTCTTGAATTAATTCGGTTTAAAACCTCAGCGCGAAGCAAAACATTCGCATTATCGGTTTCATCAATCTGGTACGGACGACGAAATGAAGCGGGATAAAACAATACGTCCTGCTCGCCAATCATCTGCTCCAGATCGTTCAGATAATATGCAGCTTCTTCTTTATTGTCTAAAACAATTAAAAAAGGCAATTCGGTTTTTCTGAAAACGGAACGTATAATAAATGAAACAGCAGATCCTAATAATCCGCTGATGTTCATTTTTACTTGATTTCCTTCCAGTAAAGCCGAAGCAATCTGCTGTGCTTTAGGCAGATTATCGTATGTTGTATATAAGGCGTTTTTACTCAACTTTTGGTATATTTGGATCTAATGGCGGCGTAGAATTCGGAATTGCACGCGTTGTATCTAACATTTTTAAGAAATCAGCTTCTCCTTCTTCTTTTGGAATTTTAGCTTTCTCAACAATTTTGTCCATTTGTCTTTCTAATGAAACCAGTTCTTTGTTGATTTCGCCAATTAAAAAAGCCACTTTATCATCCGGAATCTGGCTTAAATGAATAAACAAATCCATCATTTTGATTTTGGTAATCAAAATAGCGATTCGGCTTTTTATTTGCGGCTGATTAAACTGCTCCGGAATATTATTATTTAAAGCGGTTGCTTTTTTGGCAATCGCTGCAGATTTTTTTTGAAAAGCTCCAATTGTTTTCCTTGGCTTATCGCCTATTTCCTTCAAAAAATCACGCCATTCTGTCCATGATCTGGCGTTACTTTCAGAAACTTCATTAATAGGTTCATCGATAAAGATCCAGGCTTTATTGATGTTATTAAAAATCTTTTCTTTCTTTTTGGCTTCTTTTGCATTTTCGGCAAGACGTCTTTCGTTCTCATTCTGACACGATTGAAAAGCAAAAACCAAAAGCAGAAACAGGATTATTCTGTATTTCATTTCTTAAAATGTTAGGGCACAAAGTTACGAAGTAAATTTACAATTACGAATTGGGATTTTAGCCACGAATTCACGAATTTTTCTTTTCTAAAATCTCTATCCGTAAAGCTTTTTAGTTTACTGCTTCTATGCGAATTTGATAATCTGCAGGCTGGTTTTAACTGATTACTGAATCGACCTCCAAAGAGAATAATATAAAAAACAATCTTTATCATTATTAATTTTATAATTTAATGTTTGAAAAAACCAAGATATTTGCGAAAACGTTATATTTGTAGCTCTAAAAAAACACAAATGAATCCTAAAATACTAATAATTGGCGCCTGCGGTCAAATTGGAACTGAGCTGACCCAAAAACTGCGTAAATTATACGGAACCGAAAATGTAATCGCTTCTGATATTCGTAAATTAAATACTGATGTTGTTAATTCAGGCCCTTTTGAAGTTGTAAATGCTCTGGATTTTAACCAAATTGAACACCTGGTTGAAGTGCATAAAATTACAGATGTTTATTTGATGGCGGCACTTTTATCTGCAACTGCAGAAAAGAATCCTGCTTTTGCCTGGGATTTGAATATGAATTCGCTTTTTCACGTTTTGAATCTGGCTAAAGCCAAAAAAATCCAAAAGATTTTCTGGCCTTCGAGTATTGCCGTTTTTGGACCAACTACTCCAAAAGAAAACACACCGCAATACACGATTATGGAGCCTTCGACAGTTTACGGAATCAGCAAGCAATCAGGAGAAAGATGGTGTGAGTACTACCATAATATTTACGGTGTTGATGTACGCAGTATTCGTTATCCGGGTTTAATTAGCTGGTCGACTCCTCCGGGCGGCGGTACAACAGATTATGCCGTTGATATTTTCTATAAGGCTATTGCCGATAAAAAATACGAATGCTTTTTATCATCTGAAACCAAAATGCCAATGATGTATATGGATGATGCGATTGATGCTACAATCAACATCATGAAAGCTCCGGCTGAAGAAATCAAAATTCATTCGTCATACAACCTCGCTGCAATGAGTTTTACGCCGACAGAAATTGCTGCTGAAATTAAAAAACATATTCCGGAATTTGAGATTACGTATAATCCTGATTTCCGTCAGAAAATCGCAGACAGCTGGCCGGCGAGTATTGATGACAGTTCTGCCAGAGAAGACTGGGGATGGAATCATAAATTTGATCTGGAATCTATGACAAAAGATATGATCGAACATTTGAGTTAAAACTCATTAAAATAAAAAAATACCGAAGCCTTAACTTCGGTATTTTTTTTTTGCTTTTTCTAAAACTCAAATTCTCCAATCAGAATTTTACTGTCGTTTTCACGTTTATTTTCTTTCTGACTTTGGAAAACAGCAATTTTACGTTCTTGCCTTCCATCAGAATAATGAAGATAAACTTCGGCCATTATTGTTGTTGGACCAGAAAGCAGATTCTGTCTCTCTCCAAAAAAATTGGTTTTAATTTTATATTTACCCTTTATGGCTTTTTTTAGTAAAAACTGCTCAGGACCAAATCCCTGAGTAAAATCATTACTTAATCTTCCTCCAATTTCTGTAGATTTATGAGAATAAGAACAATCTTCCCCTCTCGGATCTGTAACCCAAAGGTCTATATCTGTATTGTCTTTATTCCAGTTAATTACAACTCGAATGTCTACCGGTAAATCTGCTTTTAGGCGATCATCTATTTTACTTGCATCTGCATTTTTATTTTGGCTTAGGATATTATTAATTTCCATAATCAAAATTTCCTCTATACCGTTGTCTCTTATTGAAATTTCATCGGTATATTCTTGGTAAAGCATAGATTTATAAACATCAAGAGCCTCTTGAGGTTTTTTATTATCAACCAAAGCTAATGCATAATCTCTGTGGCTTTGAGCATCAAAAGGTCTCCATTCCAGTATTTTTTGAGTAATCCATAATTCTTTTTCATAATTACCTCTTTGTTTTAGCAGATAAGATATTGTTTTGTATAACTCTTCATTTTCCAGATCCAGCTCTGCTAATGTACTTAAGACTTTTAAAGAAAGTACTTTATCTCCTTTTCTGAACAGCAATTTAGAAACGTCAAAATAATACGTTACTTGCTTTTCATATTTAGAACGGTTTTCAAGATATTTTTGATAGATTAATTCAGAAGAGTTTAAGTTCTGAAAATCTTTCATATACTCTTCTTTGCTTTCCACCTCTACCAAAGTTATTTTACCTTTAGGTTTTATTAATTCAGATGCATTGTAAATAGCATTGTCTTCTTCTTGTACTTGATCTTTATTTTGTCCTAATGACTGATTAGAAATCTTAGGGTATTGCTTTTTTTCTGCAGGTTTGAACTCACTATTCCACCAGGTTACCAGTTCACGGGTTACATCAAAAGATTTAGATAAAAGATTTTTTCTTCTTTCTAAAATTTCTTTTTTGTTTCTTGAAACGATTTTATTGTATTCAGACAATAATTCCTGAGGCGGTGTAATTCTATAACGCACATAATCATTCACGTCATCCAATACAATAAGACTGGTATTTTTACTCACGACTCCAAACTGTTCACTCAGGTTCATGATTTCATCACGGTTTTGAGTTGAATTAAGTTCAAGGTCATTGATTTTTCTTTGTGCCCAAAATTGTGCAATTGGCCAATTATCTACTTGCACAGCAGTACCGAAATCTACAGGAACTTCATAGGTTTTATTTCCTACTGAAAAAAGCGCGGTTAGTTTACCCAAATTTGGAGATGAAATTCCAAATATATTAACAGGTTCATTTACTACAGTTCCAACATTTGGAAACAGCTCTTGAATAGCCGCATTTTCTTTAAATCCTAAAAATTTAACAGGCTGTTTACTGTATGCTTTTAGTGCAGACTGCGTGTCTAATTCGTTAAGATTGATAAAATTCCCTCCCGATTGTGATGCCAAAAGTTTTAAAAGGTTAAAATCAGAAGTAGGTGTGCTTACGATACTGTTTACAGGTTTTTTGAATTTTAATGTCAAATCACCAAAATTTGAAATTCCATCAGAAAATAAAAGATATTCTTCAATTTCTGAAATCTCTTTTAGTGCACCAAAATCGGTTCCACCATCATATTTTAAGTCAACAATTCTATTTTTTAATGCGTTCCAGTTTCCACCAGAAACAGTAAATTCTTCTGTTTTTTCCAGAATATTATTTAAAAGAACAAAAGATACCGAAACATCTTTGTTACTCAAAAAATAGGCATTAAGAAAGTCAAATTCTTTTTGATGGTTTCTCTTCGATCCGCTAAATGAGTTATCCCAAATAATTGCAATCTTGCGAGATTTTAATTTTTCCTTCGCAGGAAAGTCTGTCGAAACACTCGCTGCAAAATAAAATTGATTCTCAGAAGTCTTCTGCAGCAAAACATTTGAAGACTGATTAGGTTTAGGTATCGCTATTTTAAGATTTTCATTTGGTGTGAAATTTTCTTTGCTAATCTCAGCCACCCATTGATTTCCTTTTTTCTCAAAAGCAAAACTTCCATCTGGATTTTCAGTAATTTTTGGAGTTACAAGACTTTCATTAATTAGTACTTTAAGGTTAAATTTCGGAATACGGGCAGTTTCATTAGCAAAAGTCAAAAGATACTGATAGTCAGAAGCAAAGACTTTTAGTTCTTGATGATACGTAATTTTAATAGTTCTACTGCCTTGAGCCGGGATTGGATAAATTCTTGTTCGGAAATTATTTCCCTCTACTTTTTCAATAATCCCCGGATCTATATTTCTTTTTTCAACACTTTCAAATACTTCTTTAGCTCGTTCTTTAGGAACAGGGACTGCATCTCTTAATTTCCCGTTGATATCTAATGCATAACCGCTTACACTTACTCCTTCTGGTAACGGAATGGTAAGTTTTCCTTCTAAAATTCTACTGCTCGGATTATAAAATGTATAAGTAGCTGTTGTTGTGGCAAGATTTCCCAAAATCCTGGTCTCAATTTTTGCTTCCTGTAGAACGACTGGATGTTTTTTTAGATTTTCTACATCCAGATTTGGAATCTGAGAAAAAACTGCGCTATAAAACACTAATGCACAGATAGTAAAAATTTTATTCATATTAAAAAAATGGTTTCTTATTTAATTACAAAAGAGAAAAGGCAATAAATTTTTAAGTGATTTTAATTAGAAACTGCGAATGTGCTTAGCAACAATTCCAAAATTAATACCCTGTACTTCATCTACTCCACTGAAATTGACTGCGATTAACTGGCCACACTCATTAAATACCGGTGCACCGCTGGCACCATGTGTAGAAGTAATACTGTATTGAATTTTATTTCCGTCTGATTCTTTACTTATTTTACCATCATAAAGCTGCACTTTTAGTCCTGAATTTGTCTTTGCCAAATCCATTCCTAAAGGATAACCAACCATTATGGCTTTTTGTCCAGGATTCAAAGACGTGTCATCATCAACTGTATTGTCAAGATTAACAATATTTGTAACACTTTGTGGAGTAGTATGATCAATAAGCCTCACAGTACCTAAATCAATATTGGTATCTTCTGAAATTTTTTCGATCTCGCAATTAAGCCATTCATCGTCCGAATCATGCAGTGCTACCGCAATATCTACAGTTTTTATATATACCTCAATATCGTCTTTCGATACATATTCTTTAACTGGAATTGCTGCTGCAATATCTGTTGATACATTGGCTGTATCTTCTTCTACATCATTTGAACTAACGAATTCTTCACCTGCTGACTCTTCACTTCTTTCTTCTCCTTCTCCTTCACCTTCATAATCTCCTTCACCTTCATCATAAGCAGATGCAACTTGCCAGTTTCTTTCGATAAAACTTTGATATTCATCTTCTGAAGTATCTGTAGTAAGAATTGAAGCAATTTTTAATCTTAAATTTCTAATAGTAGCATTTACTTTTTCCTGATCTTCATTTGATGAGTTCCATGGTTGTAAAACATGGCTGTTGGTCAATATTTTTCCATCTCTATCTATAAAAAAGCCTGTTCCAAAAACCGTTTCTTCTTTTGCATCTTGATTATTAAGCTTAATTTCTTTTCCTTTAATTTTTGCAAAATAACCATAGCTGTGTTTTATCAGTACAACTGCGTCTTTGTATTCGTCGTAAATTTTTGTATCCGAACCTAAACAAACAGAAGGAGGCGGCGTTGTAAAGTATTTAAAGCCAAAAAAAGCTGCCGTTGAAAGAATGACTGCAATAAAGACGATAATTTTGTAAGGTTTTCTTTTTTTACTGCTAATATCTTCCAAATCATTATTTGGTCCAATTTTTCTAATTTTCATTTTTAAATAGGTGGGTTTTATTAATTTGTTTTTAGATTGTCAAGTCGCAAAATTATTATTATCTGCTTTTTTTTGACGGGGCAAGGTAGTAATTTAATTGTTAAATTTTAACAGTAAAACAACCTGTTTATTTGAATTTTATTTCCCGTACTACAATCCATATAACTAATTATTAATAGAGCAAATATATTAATCTTTTAAAACAAAACATACTATTTAACTTACAAAAAAATATTCGCTGAACAAAAAAATCCAAAGACAGAAACTATCTTTGGATTTTATATCAGGATAAAAAATATCTTTTTTTACTTCACTTCAAAAACATTGTTTGTTTGCTTTACATCAGCCATTAATCCGCTTGGATCTATAGTGATTTTTTTGATTGACGTTTTGTTCTTGTCAATTGTAAAACTATAGTTTTGCTGTGCCCAGGCCCAATCTTCAAGAACTGTTCTCTTTTCGTTTGCGTTTGGGTTTGGTTTAATGAAATTCATCATTCGTAACGGAATGTAGAATGTTTCTGAAGTTCCATCAGTATAATCTACTTTTAAATCGATTGGCATTGGCATTCTTCCAATTCTTTCTAAAGTAACTGTTGTTTTTCCTGCATTATCTGCAACATCTTTGATTCCGTAATCGATCGTATTTGTTGTTTGTGTCCAATCAGTTAAGTACCAATCTAATTCTGCACCAGAAACTCTTTCTGCTGTTCTTTTAATGTCGTTTGGAGTTGGATGTTTGAATTTGAAATCATTATAATATCTTTTCAAAGCAGCATCAACATTTTCTTTTCCAATTACATATTCTAACTGCGAAAGGAAAATACTTCCTTTAATATAAGACGAAATACTGTACGGACGGTTTTCATCGTAACGATCGCCGTGTGTAGTCTGCGGTTGTTCTTTACCTGAATTTACTAAGCTGTAATACGCTTTGTAATTTCCTGCAAAAGGATTTGCTTCTTTTTTTTCTTTTAACTCATTTAAAGCACTGTCTTCGATGTAGGTTGTAAAACCTTCGTCCATCCAAGGATGTTTCGATTCGTTTGAAGCCAGAATATGCTGAAACCATGAGTGTCCTAATTCGTGGGTTGCCGTTCCTAAAATTCCTTCAAGAGTTCCGTTACCCAGCATTAAAGTACACATTGCATACTCCATACCGCCGTCGCCTCCCTGAATAAATGAATATTGTTTGTACGGATACTGCCCAACTCTGTGGTTATAGTAATCCATTACTTTTACCATTAACGGTTCTAACTGTTTCCAGTTGGCAGTCGTTTTTGGATTGTTTTTGTAAAAGAAATGCAAATCGACATCGTTTGGTCCTTTTACAATATCATGCGTGTACTCTTTGTCTGCAGCCCATGTAAAATCGTGAACATTTGGTGCGATAAAGTGCCATGTAAGTGTTTTTGCTTTTTTAGGATACGTAACTGTTACACCTTCATCCTGATAGCCGTGGCCAATTGAATTTTTATCCTGAAGATATCCTGAACCTCCAATGGTATAGTCTTTATCGATTGTAATTTTTACATCAAAATTTCCCCATACACCGTGAAATTCTCTTGCTATATACGGATCTGCGTGCCATCCTTCGAAATCAAATTCGGCTAATTTTGGGTACCATTGCGACATCGAAAGTTCTACGCCTTCGCTGTTGTTTCTTCCTGAACGGCGAACCTGTACCGGAACCTGACCGTCAAAATCTAATGTAAAAGTCGTTTTTGAATTTGGCAGTATTGGTTTTGCCAAAGTAACTTCTAAGATCGTTCCCGAAACTCTTGTTTGGGCTGCGGCACCATCTTGCTTGAAATTCGTAATCTTTAAGAATCCAATCTCGTTTGGTTTCAAAGATTCAATGCGGCTTTGTTTTACTTCTTTTCCATCTGGAGTTTTTACTTTACTAACCATTCTTGCGTCCGGATCTTTAATAAAGTGAAGACGTGCATCCATCTCGCTTCCCGGCTGAAAAGCATTTGGAAACAAATGATAGAAAACTTTTCTCAAAGTGTCAGGAGAATTATTAGTATAAACCAGTTCTTGTTTTCCTTTATACTGATAGTTTTTTACATCCATCGAAACCTCCATTTTATAATCGGCGTGCTGCTGCCAATACGGGGCGTTTTGTGCAAAAGCTGAGTTTAAACCAAAGCTTAGGAAAGAAAGTAAAATAATTTTTCGCATGTTTATATGTAATAGAAATGGAAGGGCGCGAACCCTTCCATTAGATTAATAGTGTATTTATGTTTATTTTTTAGACATCTTTTCTGCCATTAATAAAGCATTGTAAGCGTTTACCATCTTCGCTGTTTTTGATGATTCAGCAGAAGAAACTGCCACAGGTTTTTCATCCGGATTTGGGTTTTCACCCAAAACAACCTTTGCAGGAAGTGCCACTCCAGAGTCCATTAAAATCTTTTTAACCTGGGCGGCTTTTAATTTTGGATAGTACGAACGGATCAATACTGCAACACCTGCCGCATTTGGAGATGCCATTGAAGTTCCCTGTAAATATTTGTATTTATTGTTTGGAACTGTTGCATAGATTTCTTCTCCAGGAGCAAAAACGTCTACGTTAATTTTTCCAAAGTTTGAAAATCCTGCTACCACTGTTTCTCCGTACTCTTTATTGATAGCACCAATTGTGATTACATTATCAGCAAATTCTTTTACGTTATCTTTTGAATCGTTTGGATAGTTGATGTTTTTAGTTTCATCGATGTTGTAACCGTCGTTACCTGCTGCGTGAACGATTAAAACGTCTTTTTTAGCGGCATATTTAATGGCATCATAAACCCACTCTTTTTGAGGAGAGAAGCTTTTTCCAAAACTTCCGTTGATTACTTTTGCTCCATTATCAACTGCGTAGCGAATAGCAAGTGCAATATCTTTGTCATATTCATCTCCATCCGGAACGGCTCTTACAGTAAGAATCTCAACATTGTTTGCTACACCGTCTCCACCTAGATTATTACCACGAACCTGTGCAATAATTCCGGCAACGTGAGTTCCGTGAAGTGCTTTTTCTTTATCCGGACCAAATACTACGTTATTTCCGTAATTGGTATTTTTAATATCATTAGGATTATCTCCTACGATTTTTCTTCCGTCAAATTCTTTGTTTAAGTTGTAATTCAATTGGTCATAAACCTGTTCTCTGTATTCTTCAAAATCAGCTTCAGGGTCAAATGTTGGACCTGCATTTCCAAATATCTGCGTCATGATATTTTTACTCTGCAAGACTTTTGAATCTGTTGATGTAATTGTACTTAAATCTTCTAATTTATAAGTTGTTTTATTCAACTGTTTTTTAATAGTAGCGTGTACATCAAGTAAAAAATCGACTTGTTGTTTATCTTTTAATGCTTTTTCGTATTTCTCATTATATTGCTCTAGTGCAGCCTTATATTGTGCAGAACCGTCATCACCTTTTTTAACAATACGGGTCATTTCAAGATTTTCGCGAACAGCATCTCCAAGGAAATTCCATCCGTTCACATCATCAATATATCCGTTTTTATCATCGTCAATTCCGTTTCCAGGAATTTCTTTAGGATTAGTCCAGATCATTCCTTTTAGATCTTCGTGTTCGATATCAACACCAGAATCTACAATTCCTACAATAACTTTCTGGCCAGTTTTTCCCTGAAGTAATTCGGCATATGCTTTATCAACGCTCATTCCCGGAATTGAGTCTTTTATTAAGTCAAGATGACTCCATCTTTTTAATTCGTTTTCGCTTAGAGGCGCTTTTTTTACCACTGCTGCCGGCGCTGTAATAAAGTTTTTAGCTGTTGAAACTTGTGCCTGTACAGTTGCACTGCAGCCTGCTAAAACAAGTAATGCAAAAGCAGATAATTTAAGAGGTTTTATAGGACTCATGTATCTATATTATAAGTATAAGTTAAAAGATGGGTCTAAATTATGCTTTTTTGTTACAAAAAGCTAACTGTTAACAATGTGTTATGAAATTAAGATTAAAATTTCATTAAAAACAAGAGATTTACATATAATTTTATTAGTCAAAATCTTCTTTTTTAATGAAGAAAAAGTATGATTTTCTGTAAAACTTACAAAAGAAAAATATATAAGTTTTTTAATACGCGTTTTTGCAAAAAAATAGAATTGAAAATTGTATCATTGTTATGCCTAAACCAAATTTGTAAACCAGCCTATGAAACTAAAACTACTTTTACTGTTGTCCTTAACAGTGTCCAATTGCTGCCTATTGGTACCATTATCACTCTAGCTTTTTCTATATTTTACTCACTGCACAGGTATTTATTTTAAAGACTTGCTTTGCTTTGTTATGCCAAAATATTTCCGATAAAGTTTATTCACTTGTACACTCTATTATAAATTTAAATACGCCTATGAAAACAAAACTACTTTTACTGCTTTTATTAGCAAATTTTTCTATTTATGCACAAACTAATCTAGTCCCAAACGGGGGATTTGAAAACTGGACCGGCGGTACGCCTGACAACTGGAACGTTTCGAATACTGTTACTTTAAGCTCAGATGCTGCATCCGGACAGTACAGTGCCAAATTATCTTTTACAACAGTATCTGCAAAGATTATTGCCCAGGTGCCAATGAAAGCCGGGATTACCTATACTGTAAAATACAAGTACAAGTATCTTAGCAGTAATTACAGCAGCCTGCATCCTATCTCGCTAATAATTTCTAAAGATGGAAGTGCAACAAGTACATCACGCAGTACTTTTGCATCCAACAATTCATGGACCCCGAAAGAAACAACTTTTACTCCGGACATGGATCTTTCGTATGATCTGTCAATTTCTATATTTAGTTTTGACAGTGAGACTTTTGATATTTTAATTGATGACGTTCAGGTTTATACCGATGCTGTTACTGAAGAATATACCCAAATTCCTGATCTCGCTTTTGAAAACAAATTAATCGCTCTTGGAATTGACTCAGGTGCACCGGACGGACAAGTATTAACATCTAAAGTTGCTGCTTTAACCCAATTAGATCTTGAAAACAGTAACATCTCTGATTTAACAGGTATACAAGCATTTGTATCATTGGATAATTTGTATTTAAGAAAAAATAATCTAACTACGATTGATCTTTCTAAAAACCCAAAACTAACTTATTTGAATGTTGGTTCTAATAAATTGTCCAGTTTGAATTTGAGTGATAATCCGCTCCTGGAAAGTGTTGACTGCCAAAGAAACAATTTAACCAGTATCGACATTTCGCATAACCCTAAGCTAACCTATTTTAACTGCATGGTTAATCAAATATCTGGTTTAGACGTTTCTGCAAATACATTGCTGGAGGATTTGGCTGTTAGTTCTAACCAGCTGACTTCTTTAAATATTGACAAAAATCTTTCTTTAAAGACTTTAAATTGCGGCAATAATCAAATAACGAGTTTAAATATATCCAAAAATACTGCCCTGACCTCTTTGGCTTGTCATTACAATAAAATTACCAGCTTAAATGTTTCGAATAATACTTTATTAGAAGAATTGATGTGTCATTTTAACGAATTAACAAGTTTAGATGTATCAAACAATCCGGAACTATACATGCTGGACTGCCTTAATAATAAAATCACAAGCCTGGATGTTTCTGCAAACCCTAAGATTATAGAAGTAGCCTGCGAAAACAACAGTTTGACTTACTTAAATTTAAAGAATGGAAACAACGTTAATTTCGATCTCTTCTTCTCTAATTTCGTAAACAATCCGGATCTTAAATGTATTCTGGTTGATGATGCGGCTTATTCAGATCAAAATTGGGCCGATAAAAAGGACGCCGGCGCTGTATATGCTGCAAGTTGTACTTTAGGTGTGAACGAATCTGTTCTCAGCCAAGCTGTATTATATCCAAATCCAGTTAAAGATGTTATAAATATTCAGAATGTAAACTTAGAGAAGGCTGCTGTTTATAATGTTTTAGGACAACTAATAAAATCATTTACTTTAAATTCTACAAATACAGACAATACAATTAATTTATCTGGTTTGCCTAAAGGAGTTTACTACATTTACTTAATTAACGGAGATGCAGCTTCGGCGAAAAAAGTAGTTATAGAATAATCCCATTTATTTAAATTAAAAATCCGATTTTCAATGAAATGAAAATGGGATTTTTTTATTTATTAAAGCTCAATTTATATCATACTTTTTTCTAGCTAAATAAATTCATGCTTTACGGTTTCCCGTAAGGAATATCCTTTTAAATTCTTTATACTTGCCCGGTCTAATTCCAAACCTTTTCTATGAAAACACAACTACTCTTATTGCTTTTATTAGCTAATTTTTCGATTTATGCACAGACCAATTTAGTACCAAATGGGGAATTTGAAAAGTGGACAAGCTCCACAGTATTGTCTGATTGGACAACTCAAAACAATGTTACACAAAACAACACAGAGTATTGGGAAGGATTTAATAGCGTAAAATTATCTTTTACAAACAGTGCTTCGATTCCAAAAATCACAACACAAGTTCCTTTAAAAGCTGGAATTACTTATGTTGTTAAATTCAAATACAAATATTTAAGCAGCAATTATAACAGTTCTCATCCAATTGTCTTAAACATTAGTAAAAACGGAAGTTCTACAACACTTTCTAATAGTATTTTTGCTAAAGATAATAACTGGACAACAGTTGAAACTACTTTTATACCAGATCAAAATTTATCTTATGATTTAAGCATTTCTTTAAATACTCTTGATAACATCGGATTTAACGCAAATATCGATCATTTACAGGTTTATGCTAAAGGAACAGAGCAATATACCCTTATTCCAGATTTGAGTTTTGAAAAAAACTTGATAGCTCTTGGTATCGACTCAGGTACAACAGACGGAAAAGTTTTGACATCTAGTATTTCTACACTAACTTCTTTGAATATAACTGGAAATGGTAATGGCGTAGGTCTTATTAAGGATTTGACTGGAATTCAAGATTTCAGGGCATTAACATTACTAATTTGTCAAGGTCAACAATTGACGACTTTAAATCTAACTACAAATACCGCTTTAGTTATTTTAAATTGCCAGAACAACTTATTGACAAGTTTGGATATTTCTAAAAATCCCGCTTTAACTACTATTATTTGTAACAATAATAGCCTAACCAATCTTGATATTTCTGAAAAATTAGGCTTAAACAATTTACAATGTGGATCTAATAAATTAACAAGTCTTGATATTTCAAAAAACACTGCGTTAATCACTTTAAAGTGTGAAAAAAACCTACTAACAAGTCTTGATATTACAAAACACATTGCTTTAGTCACTTTAGATTGTTCGGGAAATTTACTAACAAGTCTGGATGCTTCAAAAAATATAGCTTTGACATCTTTATATTGTCAAGACAACTCTCTAACCAGTGTAAATATAAAAAATGGAAACAATAAGGCTTTTTACTGGAATTTTATTCATCATTTAAGCTTTTATGGGAATAAAGATTTGAAATGTATCACCGTAGATGATCCGGTCTATTCAAGTAAAAATTGGGCGGGAAACAGAGAATATGAGTCTACATTTGCTTTAGCTTGTGATGGGCAGTACACCGCTATCCCCGATCCAAATTTTGAACAACATATTATAGATCTAGGGCTAGATTCAGGCAAGCTTGATGGAAAAGTACTAACAGCAAACATTTCTACCGTAAAGACTCTGTCTGTATTTTCCAGAAATATCTCAGATCTGACAGGAATTGAGGATTTTACTGCATTAACTTCCTTATCTTGTAATAGTAATAAGTTGTCTTCGTTAGATATTTCAAAAAATATTGCTTTAACAGAATTACGTTGCTCAAATAATCCTCAATTAAGTTTTCTGGATGTTTCTAACAATGTTAATTTAAATTATCTATATTGTGATAATTTAAACCTAAAAACTTTAAACCTAAAAAATAATTTGAAGCTTATTGAACTCAATTGCAGCAACAATTATTTGACCTCTTTAGAAATTCCTCATAATCGTGATTTTACTTATCTCGATTGTTCTTTTAATCGATTATCAAATCTGGATGTTTCTAAAAATTTTAAACTCAATTATCTTGATTGTTCATATAATAAAATAATTGGTCTTGATCTTTCAGAAAATTATTTATTAACTACTCTTAGATGTAGCAAAAACAATCTATTTAACCTGAATTTGAGAAGTGGAAACAACGTAATAATGAAGATCCACAACCTTGGTAGCAATCCTAATTTAAAATGCATCAGCGTCGACAAGGAAACTGTCAATAACTCTCTTTGGGAGACTTCTAAAGATCCAAAAGCTTCTTACTATAATGGAGTTTGTTCTGAAAATATTCCTTATACTCTTATCCCTGATCCTTCTTTTGAAGAAAAATTAATAGCATTAGGAATTGATACCGATGGTAAGAATGGAAAAGTACTAACTGCTAATATCTGTAATGTCGAAACCTTAGATGTTGCTTCTAGCAATATTTCGAGTTTAAAAGGAATCGAAGATTTTACATCTTTAACTTACTTGGATTGCGGTTCAAATAAAATTAACTCACCAGATTTTTCAGAAAATATCCTTTTAACTACTTTATATTACTCAAAGAATTCTGCAAAAACTTTAAATCTGTCTAAGAATGAATTCTTAACTTTTTTAGATTGCAGCACAAATGAATTAACCCGCCTTGATCTTTCTACAAATAGAGCTTTGACATATTTAAATTTGAGTAAAAATTCTTTTGCCAGTCTTGATGTTACCCGCCATACCGCTTTGACAACTTTAAACTGTGCAGATAATAAATTAACAATCCTTGATATAACAAAAAACCTTTCTTTAAGTGCTTTTTATTGCAATGATAATTTATTAGAAACAATAGATATTTCTAAAAACACTGCCGTATCTAAACTTAACTGCCAGAATAACAAATTGATAAGTTTGAATTTAAAAAACGGAAATAATACAAATTTTGATCTGACTGATTCCAATTTTACAAATAATCCCCTACTTACTTGTATTAACGTAGATGATGAAAATTATTCAAATAAAAATTGGTCGGATAAAAAAGATGTAACTGCAAATTTTAATAACGCCTGTAATACAGCCTATACTTTAATTCCAGATATTAACTTTGAAAAGAAGTTAATTGCTTTAAATATTGATTATGGCGTTCCAGACGGAAGAGTTTATACCGTTAAAATTTCTTCTATAACTAACATAAATTTAAGTAATGCCTCTATTTCTAATCTAACAGGAATTCAGGATTTTATCGCATTGAATAGTTTAAATTGCGAATCGAATCAATTAACAACGATAGATCTCTCTAAAAACTCAGCGCTGGTAGATGTGGATCTTGACGACAATAAAATAACAAACATAAATACCACAAATAATATCAATTTAGAAAATTTAAAAATCTCCAATAATGAATTAGAATCCATTAATGTTTCTAATAATAGTAACTTGAAGCAACTATTTTGTATGTCTAATAAATTAACTACTCTTGATGTTTCAAAAAATAAAAAACTAAAGGATTTACGTTGTGCATCAAATCAATTAACAAACCTGGACCTTTCAGCAAATCCTCTTTGGACAATCAATTGTTCTAGAAATAATCTTTCGACATTAAATTTAAAAAATGGATCAAACAGATATATCTCAATTGATATGATTAATCTTAGCTTAACAGAAAACCCACTGTTAAAGTGCATTCAGGTAGATGATGCCGATTATTCGACTAAAAATTGGGCAGAAAGAAAAGATCCTGGAGCATCTTTTTCTACGAATTGTGCTTCTTTAGGCCTTGAAGATTCTGTTTTTGCACACGCTGCGATTTATCCAAACCCAACAAAAGGAGAATTAAGTATTCAAAATGTAAACTTAGAAAAAGCAGATGTTTACAATGTTTTAGGACAGCTTGTTAAATCATTTACTTTAAATTCATCAAATACTGATAATACCATTAGTTTAAATGGATTACCAAAAGGTGTTTATTTTGTCTATCTGATTAATCAGGATGCTGCTACAGCTAAAAAAGTAATTGTAGAATAATCCAATCATTATATAAATTCAAAAATCCCATTTTCAACTTCATGAAAATGGGATTTTTTATGTCCTAACTTTTCTTTTTAAAAAATATCTTCGCAGCTAAAAACATCTTTCAGCCTCACACCTTTTTCGGTATGCTCAACCGTTATAATTTGATTGTGGGCATCGTGTTCCAGAAATAAATAATAGTTATTATCTGCCGCTGTATTTAAAAACTTCGCTTTTTCATCAAGGGTTAAAAGCGGCCTTGTATCATATCCCATTACATACGGAAGCGGAATATGCCCGACTGTAGGCAATATATCCGCACAGAAAACTATCGTTTTATCTTTATACTGAATATGCGGAATCATTTGTTTTTCAGTATGCCCGTCGGCATAGAAAATTCCGAAACCTAATTCTTTTGAAAAACCAAAATCACCTTCAGTTCTTTCGATAAAATTCAGCTGTCCGCTTTCCTGCATCGGAATAATATTTTCGGTCAAAAACGAAGCTTTTTCACGTGGGTTTGGTTTTACTGCCCATTCCCAGTGATTTTCGTTGGTCCAGAATTTTGCATTTTTAAAAGCCGGTTCATAAAATGTTTTATCAGAATTCCACTGAATACTGCCACCGCAATGATCAAAATGAAGATGCGTCATAAAAACATCTGTAATATCATCACGATTAAAACCATATTTTGCCAGTGACTTATCTATAGAATGCGATCCCCAAAGCGAATAATATCCAAAAAACTTATCCGACTGTTTATCGCCCATTCCGGTATCAATTAAAATAAGACGATTTCCATCTTCAATAAGCAGACAGCGCGCTGCAAGATCAATTAAATTGTCAGCATCCGCCGGATTTGTTTTGTTCCAGATTGTTTTTGGCACCACACCAAACATAGCGCCGCCGTCTAATTTAAAATTCCCGGATTCTATAGGGTAAAGTTTCATGATATTTGAATTTCTAATAATAACAAAGCTAGCAAAAACCATTTCTCTTTTGCTAAAATTTCTGTGTAAACTATAATTATACAAGAAAAAACAAAATTAAGAATAGTGCATCAGACAAAAACTTTTAGCTTAAAACCTCTAATTTATTGTAAAATTAAAGCGGTTAAAATGAGTATTATTTAACAAAAATAACTTCTGTCTATTTTAACATTTGTTATAATAATGTGAACCGTTATGGAAAAAGGTTTTTAAGTCGTATCTTTGCAGACAATTTCATTTCAACATTGACAGACAGCACTTTAAAATATAATAATTTGATTACTTTTTAATAAATATTAAAGGAATGTTGAAAAAGATAAATACCATAAAAAAATGATAAAAGTTTCTGATACAGCCAAAAAGAAAATCATCGACCTAATGACTGATGATGGTTTTGACGCCGCAAGCGACTACGTGAGAGTAGGCGTAAAAAGCGGTGGATGCTCTGGTTTGTCTTATGATTTAAAATTTGACAAAACCAAAGGAGATGACGATAAAATCTTCGTAGATAACGACATCCAAATTGCAGTTGAAAAAAAATCATTCCTGTATTTAGCCGGAACAATTTTAGAATTCTCAGGCGGATTAAACGGAAAAGGATTTGTTTTCAATAATCCTAACGCAAGCAGAACTTGCGGATGTGGAGAATCATTTTCTTTATAGTCAAAAGCCGAAAGTCATAAAGTCTAAAAGACTGCTTAGTGACTTTACAACTTTGGACTTTACAACTTTAAGACAACATTAAAAATATAATGAGCAAATACACCGAAGACGATTTAAAAATCGAACTGGAAACTAAAGAATATGAGTACGGATTTTATACCAATATAGAATCTGAAACTTTCCCTATTGGCTTAAACGAAGAGATTGTAAGAGCTATTTCGCTTAAAAAAGAAGAACCTGAATGGATGACCGAATGGCGTATCGAGGCTTTCCGTGCATGGAAAGAAATGATCGAGCCAGAATGGGCAAACGTAAATTACGAAAAACCAGACTTTCAGGCAATTTCTTATTATTCAGCTCCAAAAGCAGTAGATCCTAATAAAACTTTGGATGATGTTGATCCGGAATTATTAGAGATGTACAAAAAGTTAGGAATCTCTGTAGACGAACAGAAAAAAATGAACAATATCGCAATGGATATCGTTGTCGATTCTGTTTCTGTTGCTACAACTTTCAAGAAAACTTTGGCAGAAAAAGGAATTATTTTCTGTCCGATTTCTGAGGCAATTAAAGAACATCCAGAATTAGTAAAAAAATATTTAGGTACAGTTGTTCCACAAAAAGATAACTTCTATGCGGCGCTGAACTCAGCTGTTTTCTCTGACGGAAGTTTCTGTTATATTCCAAAAGGCGTAAAATGTCCGATGGAACTTTCAACTTATTTCAGAATCAACCAGGCGGGAACTGGGCAATTCGAAAGAACTTTGGTTATTGCTGATGAAGGAAGCTACGTTTCTTACCTTGAAGGATGTACAGCACCAAGCCGTGACGAAAACCAACTACACGCTGCTGTGGTTGAATTAATCGCTTTGGATGATGCTGAAATTAAATATTCTACAGTTCAAAACTGGTTCCCAGGAAATAAAGAAGGAAAAGGCGGGGTTTACAACTTCGTAACCAAAAGAGGTTTATGCGAAACCAACGCTAAAATTTCATGGACACAGGTTGAAACAGGTTCCGCTGTAACTTGGAAATATCCTTCTTGTGTATTAAAAGGTGACAATTCAGTAGGAGAATTTTATTCTATTGCTGTTACAAATAATTTCCAACAAGCGGATACTGGAACAAAAATGATTCATTTAGGAAAAAACACTAAATCGACTATTATTTCTAAAGGTATTTCGGCTGGAAAATCACAAAATAGCTACCGTGGTTTAGTGCAAATTTCGCCAAGAGCTGAGAATGCAAGAAACTTTTCTCAATGTGATTCTCTTTTGATGGGTAACAATTGTGGTGCGCATACTTTCCCTTATATCGAAAGTAAGAATCCATCTGCAAAAATCGAGCACGAAGCAACTACAAGTAAAATTGGAGAAGATCAGGTTTTCTATTGCAACCAAAGAGGTATTCCGACAGAAAAAGCGATTGCCTTAATTGTAAACGGTTTCAGTAAAGATGTATTGAACAAACTTCCGATGGAATTTGCTGTTGAAGCTCAAAAATTATTAGAGATTTCTTTAGAAGGTTCTGTAGGATAATTTGAAGATGGAAAATAAAAAAGTCATCATTTTAGGTTCTTCCAGAAAAAACGGAAACACAACAAAAATTGTGGATGAAATTTCGAAAGAACACGACATAGATGTAATTAATTTAAGTGATTATACTATATCCTATTATGATTACGAAAGCAAAAATATAGGCGATGATTTTTTGCCTCTAATAAGAGGAATTATCGAAAAGTACGACACTTTAATTTTTGCAACGCCCATTTATTGGTATAATATGAGCGGAATTATGAAGGTCTTTTTTGACAGGATTTCAGATTTAATCCGAATTGAAAAAGAAACCGGACGAAAACTAAGAGGAAAGAAAATTGGAGTGATTACAAATTCACACGACAATGAAATCGAAGAGAGTTTTTACATTCCGTTTCAAAAAACAGCCGATTATTTAGGCATGGAATATTTAGGACACGCACATTACAATGCAAATATCCTAAACCAAACAACAAAAATAGAATTGACATTTATATAAAATAAAAAACAATGTTATCAATAAAAAACCTTCACGCCGCGATTGGTGATAAAGAAATCCTTAAGGGAATTAATATAGAAGTTAAAGCTGGAGAAGTTCACGCGATAATGGGACCAAACGGTTCTGGAAAAAGTACACTTTCTGCTGTTATTGCAGGAAACGAAAACTACGAAGTTACAGACGGAGAGGTAATTCTTGACGGAGAAGATCTTGCTGATCTTGCTCCTGAAGAAAGAGCACATAAAGGTGTTTTCCTTTCTTTTCAATATCCGGTAGAAATTCCTGGAGTTAGCGTAACTAACTTTATGAAAACGGCTATCAACGAAACTCGTAAAGCAAACGGACAGGAAGAAATGCCTGCAAACGAAATGCTAAAGGTGATTCGTGAGAAATCTGAATTATTAGAAATCGACCGTAAATTTTTATCTCGTTCTTTAAATGAAGGTTTTTCTGGAGGAGAGAAAAAAAGAAACGAGATTTTTCAAATGGCAATGTTAGAGCCAAAATTGGCCATCCTTGACGAAACCGATTCTGGTCTTGATATCGACGCATTAAGAATTGTAGCAAATGGTGTAAACAAATTGAAAAGCGACAAAAACGCAATCATTGTTATCACACACTACCAACGTTTGTTAGATTATATCGTTCCGGACTTCGTTCACGTTCTTTACAACGGAAGAATCGTAAAATCTGGCGGAAAAGAATTGGCTTACGAATTAGAAGAAAAAGGATACGACTGGATTAAAGCAGAGAACTAAATTTTTGTTTCAGGTTTCATGTTTTTTTTAGTTTCAAGTTACAAACTATATTTGTAATTTTTAACTTACATAAAATTTGAAATGGCAACAATTACGAGGTTTGAAGATTTAGAAATCTGGAAAGAGGCAAGACGATTAGCAAAAGAAATACATTTTATTTCGGTTGAAACAGAGTTAAGATCCGATCTCAGATTTAAAAATCAAATAAAAAGTTCTTCGGGTTCAGTGATGGATAACATTGCAGAAGGTTTTGAAAGAGATGGAAATTTAGAATTTCGACAATTTTTATCAATTGCAAAAGGTTCAGCCGGAGAAACAAGATCTCAATTATATCGAGTTTTTGATTTTGAATATATTTCAGAAGAAAAATTCGAAGCTTTAAAAAAGGATTATGAAAATTTAAGTGGTAAAATAAAAAACTTTATCACTTATCTAAATAAAAAAGATTTCAAAGGAAATAAGTTTCAAAAAACCTGAAACATTAACCTGAAACAAAAAAGGATCCAAAGGAAATCAAGTTCCAACAAGCAAACGTGAAACTTGAAACCTGAAACTCCGAAGGAAACAAACAACAGAAATGGATTTAAAAGAAAAATTAGTATCGTCTTTTATGGCTTTTGAAGAGCGTGTTGATGTGCATTCAGATTTGCATGACATCCGTACAAATGCTATAAAAAACTTCGAAAATAAAGGTTTCCCAACCAAAAAGGAAGAAGCTTGGAAATACACATCGCTAAATGCCATCTTAAAAAATGATTTTACGGTTTTTCCAAAACAGGAAAATGCAATCGAATTCAATCAGGTAAAAAAATACTTTTTACACGAAATAGACACTTATAAATTAGTTTTTATTGATGGTGTTTTCAGTTCGCATTTGTCTTCTACAACGCACGACGGAATCGATGTTTGTTTGATGTCATCGGCATTGACCAAACCAAAATATAAAATGATTATTGATACATACTTTAATCAAATTGCAAGTAAAGATGACAGCTTGACTTCATTGAATACTGCTTTTGCAATGGAAGGTGCTTTTATCAATATTCCAAAGAAAAAAGTAGCTGATAAACCAATTGAGGTAATGTTTTTTTCAACCGGTTCAGAATCTGCTTTAATGGTTCAGCCGAGAAATTTGATTATTGTGGGCGAAAATTCACATGTTCAAATTATCGAGCGTCACCAAAGTTTGAATGAAAATCCGGTTTTAACAAATTCTGTTACAGAGATTTTCGCTCAAAAACGTGCCATTGTTGATTATTACAAAATTCAAAACGACAACAGCGAAGCGAATTTAGTTGACAATACTTACGTTTCTCAACAACAAGAAAGCCACGCTTCTGTTCATACTTTCTCATTTGGAGGAAATTTAACTCGTAACAACTTAAACTTTTACCATTTCGGAGAAAGATTGACAAGTACGTTGAACGGAATTTCTATCTTGAATGACAAACAACACGTTGATCATTATACTTTGGTAAACCATGCGCAACCAAACTGCGAAAGTTTCCAAGATTATAAAGGAATTTTCTCTGATCGTTCGACAGGCGTTTTCAACGGAAAAGTTCTGGTTGAGAAAGAAGCCCAGAAAACAAATGCTTTCCAAAAAAGCAACAACATTTTATTGAGTGACAAAGCTACAATCAACGCAAAACCACAATTGGAAATTTTTGCTGATGACGTAAAATGTTCTCACGGATGTACGGTTGGACAGCTTGATGAAACAGCAATGTTCTACATGCAATCTCGTGGAATCCCGAAAAAAGAAGCTAAAGCTTTATTGATGTACGCATTCTCAAATGCCGTTATCGAAAGTATTAAAATACCAGAATTAAAACAAAGAATTACTAAAATCATTGCCATGAAATTAGGCGTTAATTTAGGATTTGATTTGTAATTTTTCTTAACCGCAAAGAGCGCAAAGGTTTACGCAAGGTTCGCAAAGTTTTTATTTAAGCTTTGCGAACTTTGCGTTTTTACTTAATTCCTCCTGCGAGGTTTTCAAAACCTCGTAGGTATTTTATTTTCTATTTGACACCTACAAGGTTTTGAAAACCTTGCAGGAGCTGAAATCTAAATTACTTATTAACAGAAGCAATAACCTCTTTCAAAAATCCATTAAAATCAAATCCAGGTTCCTCTTCTCTTACTCCCATTCTCACAATCACCATATCTTTTGATGGAATAATCGCTACCATCTGACCTTGGTAACCACTACAATAAAACATATCACGAGGAACATCCGGGAATTTTCCGCCTGCGTTTAACCAAAATTGTGCGCCATATTTCCCTTCAGAAGTATTGGTTGGCGTTGCCGTGTATTTTACCCAACTTTCGTCAAGGATTTGTTCGCCGTTCCAGTTTCCTTTATGAAGATATAATAATCCGAATTTTGACCAGTCGCGCGGTGTTGCCCATCCGTAAGATGAGCCAACGAAAGTTCCGCTCATATCTTGTTCTACAATCATCGAGTTCATTCCGATTTTGTCGATTATGGCGCTGTACCAAAAATCAAGATATTCTTGTTGTGTTTTAAATTGTCTTCTTAAAATCAGCGACAATAAATTGGTTGTTCCGGAAGAATAATTCCAATGTGTATTCGGTTTGAATTGTGCTGGTTTATCCAATTGTACTTTCCCCATATCTTCGGCCTGAAAAAGCATTTTTGTAGCATCGCAGATCGTGCTGTAATTCTCTTCCCATTCTAAACCGGAATTCATATGAAGCAAATCGTTTAGCGTAATATTTTTACGTTCGTCATTTTTCCATTCTGCAACCGGAGCAGGTTTGTAAATGTCAATTTTTCCTTGTTTTGCCAAAACGCCAAAAGCCGAACTTGTGATACTTTTTGTCATCGACCAACCCAGAATTTTACTGTCTTTATTGAATCCTGTATCGTATTTTTCAGCTACTAAATGATCTTTATACAAAACTACAACGGCGCGAGTTCTTTTAATTCTTCCTCCGGTTTTATCAAAAGCATTTTCTACTGCTTTTTTCAATTTTGAATAATCAACATTCGAAAATGCCGAATCTTTTGGTTCATTATTTCCGTATGGAAAAGGTAGATTATTTTCTAATTTGGTTCTTTTCGGAAGAAGATAGGGTTTTGAAACATCAAAATCATCATTAATCAAAGTTGCTCCTAATCCTTCGCGGTAAATGGCTTTTCTTTTTTTCAATCCATAAACCGAAGAAATTGCAAACTTTCCCGAATCATCAATTGAATTTTCAGCCAAATCAATCATATCGATATCATTGTCTGTTTTTTGAATTAAATCAAGCGGACGATTATCTATAAAATGTCCAGAAGCGACACTTTTGGCCGAGAAACCAGAAATCAAATCCAACTTCGGATAAGTTGTAAATCCGAAATATAAAAAAGCAAGAACCACTACAAGCAAAAGTACTTTGAGAAATTTTTTCATGATGATTTAAGTTATTTTACTGCAATATAAATAATTTATGGTCACGAATTTAGAACTCAAAATATAATTCTGATTCGGATAATTCAGAAAACCGAATCGATTTTTACAAAATCAGCATTTCAGCTTTACACAATGGCATCATAAAAGGAAATTATAGAATTGCTGTATAAACAAATTTAGTTTTAGTACTTTTGTAAATAGATTTTTTCTAAATAAGACATGCTAGATATTCAAAAAATAAGAGCTGATTTCCCGATACTTTCTCAAACTGTAAACGGAAAGCCATTAGTATATTTCGACAACGGAGCTACTTCGCAAAAACCACAAGTTGTAATTGATGCTGAAGTAAAATATTATCAAGAAATCAATGCCAACATTCACCGTGGCGTTCACACTTTAAGCCAGTTAGCGACTGATGCTTACGAGGTTGCTCGTGGAAAAGTAAAAGACCACATCAATGCAAAACATGCTCACGAAGTGCTTTTCACTTCAGGAACTACGCACGGAATTAACTTAGTTGCAAACGGATTCGCTTCGATTTTAAAATCTGGAGATGAAGTCGTTGTTTCTTCTTTGGAACATCACAGTAACATTGTGCCTTGGCAGATGTTGTGCGAGAAAACAGGAGCGATTTTAAAAGTTATTCCGATTGATCAAAATGGAGAATTGATCATTGAAGAATTTGACAAATTGCTTTCAGATAAAACGAAAATTGTTACTGTAAATCATATTTCGAACGCATTGGGAATTATTAACCCAATTAAATATATTATTGATAAAGCGCACGCTGTTGGCTCTGCTGTTTTAATTGACGGTGCGCAGGCTGTTCCGCATTTAAAACCAGACGTTCAGGAATTAGATTGCGATTTTTATGCTTTTTCTGGTCATAAAATGTGCGGTCCAACGGGAACTGGAATTCTTTATGGAAAAGAAGAATGGCTGAACAAACTTCCTCCTTATCAAGGCGGGGGCGAGATGATTAAAGAAGTGACTTTCGAAAAAACAACTTATGCCGATCTTCCGCATAAATTTGAAGCCGGGACTCCAAATATCGCTGGCGGAATCGTATTAGGAACTGCAATTGATTATTTAAACGAAGTTGGTTTTGATAATATTCAAGCATACGAACACGAACTTTTAGAACACGCTACAAAACGTTTATCTGAAATTGAAGGTATTAGAATCTACGGAACTGGAAAAAATAAAGCTTCTGTAGTTTCGTTTAATATTGATGGAATCCATCCGTATGATGTTGGTTCTATTATCGATAAGTTGGGAATTGCGGTTAGAACCGGACATCATTGTGCGCAGCCAATCATGAATTTCTTCTGTATTCCGGGAACGATTCGTGCTTCTTTTTCTTTCTATAATACTAAAGAAGAAATTGACCAAATGGTTGATGCTGTTAAGAAAGCTCAAACAATGCTAAGCTAAAATCTATTTTTATGAGAATATTATCTTTATTGCTTTTAACAGTATTTATTACTGCTGGTTGCTGCAGTCAAAAAAATGTAGATATGAAATCAACTCAAATTGAATATTCTGCACTTTCAAGGGGGTACTATAAAATGATAATCGTTCAAAATAAAACGGTTTCTGTTACTAAAGAACGTAACGCGCAAGCTGTTGAAAGCAATATCACTGATGCCAAATGGAATAAAATTGTTTCTGCATTTTCAAAAGTGAATTTGGAAAGTCTTTCTGATTTAAAAGCACCAACTGACAAACGCACTTATGATGGGGCAGCAATAGGAAATTTAAAAATAGTAAAAGATGGAAAAACCTACGAAACTCCAGGTTTCGACAATGGTTTTCCTCCAAAAGAAATCGAGGAACTAGTAAATTTATTAGTTGATTTTTCTAAAGAATAATTATGACGATAAAAGAAATACAAGACGAAATAATAGACGAATTTTCAATGTTTGATGACTGGATGCAGCGCTATGAATACATCATCGAACTTGGAAAAAGTCTTCCTTTAATTAAAGAGGAATACAAAACCGACGAGAATTTAATCAAAGGCTGTCAGTCTAAAGTTTGGCTGCAAGGTGAACAACAAGATGATAAAATTGTTTTTACGGCAGACAGCGATGCCATTTTGACAAAAGGAATAATCGCTATTTTAATTCGTGCATTCTCTAATCAAAAAGCAAAAGATATTCTCGAAGCAGATACCGATTTTATTGACGAAATCGGATTAAAAGAACATTTATCTGCAACACGCGCCAACGGTTTGGTTTCGATGGTAAAAAATATCAAAATGTATGCTTTGGCTTTTGATGCAAAAAACAAAAATTAAAGAAAATTAAACCATATAAGGCATATAAGAAAGTTTAAGTTTTGCTTTAAATGAACTTATATGACTTATATCGTTAGAAAAAATTAAAGTAGGTTTTATCTTTCTTTTTTATTTGTATCATTGCTAAAAAAAGTAATGATTACAAAGAAATATTTGACTGATTTAATTTATCAGGTAAACGGAGCGGCGATTGAAGTTCATAGAAAAATTGGAGCAGGACTTTTAGAAAGCATTTATCATCAGTGTATGATTAAAGAACTTTCTTTAAGAGGAATTAATTTTCAATCAGAATTAAAAATTCCTATTGAATATAAAGGTTTAAAATTGGAATCAGATTTAAGATGTGATCTATTTATTGAAAATTGCTTAGTTCTAGAATTAAAAGCAGTTGATCAAATTATTCCAATTCATGTCGCCAAACTAATGTCTTATATGAAACTTCTAGAATCTCCAATCGGACTAATGATAAATTTTAATGTAACAAATATTTATCACGAAGGTCAAAAAACATATGTCAACGATTTATATCGCTGGTTAGAAGAATAAAAATAAATTTATTAAACCATATAGTAATATTAAGAAAATTTAAGTTTTGCTTTAAATGAACTTACATGACTTATATGGTAAAAAAAACAAAAAAATGGAACAAGAAATAGACACAAACGAATTAGGAGAATCAATCGTAAGAGTTTTAAAAGGCATTTACGATCCTGAGATTCCTGTAGATATTTATGAATTAGGATTAATCTACGACGTAATGGTAAACACAGATTACGAAGTAAAAATCTTAATGACACTTACTTCTCCAAACTGTCCGGTTGCCGAAAGTTTACCAAGAGAAGTTGAAGAGAAAGTAAAAACAATCGAAAACATCAAAGATGTTGATGTTGAAATTACTTTTGATCCGCCTTGGAGCAAAGATTTAATGAGCGAAGAAGCGAAATTAGAATTAGGAATGCTTTAATATTTGTTTCAGGTTTAAAGTTTCAAGTTAAAAGTTAAGCAACTTGAAACCTGAAACTTTAAACTTGCAACCAACTTTTCACATGGAAGAAATCATCAATAAAGTTGCCAATAGTGCCTTAGAAGTTTTTGATTTGGAGGATTATTATCCAAAAGGAATACGTATTCAGATTGACATTTCGCAATGGCTTTTGGAAGGATTTTTACTAAAAGAAAAAGACTTTAGAGAACATCTTAAAAATCACGATTGGTCGCAATATCAGAATCAGTATGTGGCTGTACATTGCAGTACAGATGCCATTATACCTGCGTGGGCACTAATCTTGGTCAGCGTTCATTTAGCTCCTTTTGCTAAAAAAATAGTTAACGGAACAATTGAAGATTTAGACGCAAGTCTTTATGAAGAAATTTTAAGCAAAATCGATTATTCTGTTTACAAAAGTAAACCGGTAATTGTAAAAGGCTGTTCAAGAAAACCAGTTCCTATGCGTGCTTACATTTTGGCAACAAACTATTTACAGCCGTTTGCCCGAAGCATCATGTATGGCGAAGCCTGTTCTGCGGTTCCTTTATATAAAGAATCTAAGAAATAACCTGCACTTAGAAGCAATTTATCCCTTACTTTTCCGTTGGTTTTTAGTATATTTGAAAATACACTTAAATTAAAAACCATGAGAAAGCTGGCGTTTTTACTATGCATCGTGGCGAACTTTACTTTTGTTCAGGCACAAAATTCAGAAAAACAGTTAATTCAGAATACCGAAAAAGCGGTTAAAAAAATAAACGATACTATTGAAGGGGAAGGCTGGAAAAGCAAAGGGAATTTTTCCCTGCTGCTCAATCAATCTAGTTTTAACAACTGGATTGCCGGTGGAGAAGATAGTTTTTCTGGAACTTTAGGAATCAATTACGATCTTAATTACAAAAAGGATGATTTAACCTGGGACAACAAAGTTTTGGCTTCCTATGGTTTACTGCAAACTAAAAATGCTGATTTTGAAAAAAAGACAGATGACCGTTTCGAACTTAACTCAATTGTGGGAAAAAGAGCCTTCGGAGAATGGTATTACTCTTATTTCTTAAACTTCAGGACACAATTTACCACAGGTTATATCTATGGTCAGGATGCAAACGGAAAAGAAATCAGGACAGAAAATACCAAGTTTTTATCTCCGGGTTATTTAACAACTGGTCCCGGAATTTACTGGACAAAAGATGACAACCTAAAAGTAAACTTTGCACCGCTAACCTCAAAATTTACATTTGTAGACAGTGCTTATACTTCTGGAATTGATTATGTAGATGGTACTTATTTTGGTGTAGATGCCAACAAAAGCATACGTTACGAACTTGGTTTTTATGCTTCAGTTTATTACAAACTCGCAATTATGACCAATGTGACAGCGGAGAATACCTTAAATCTTTATTCAAATTATCTTGAAGATCCACAAAACGTCGACATGGATTATTCTTTGAACATCATCATGAAAGTAAACAAATATCTATCTGCCAACTTCTCATTTCAGGCAATATATGACGATAATGCATTCCGAGGATTTCAAACCAGACAAGTATTTGGTTTAGGAGTAAATTTCGGCTTTTAAATAAAAAAACGGCTTTTGAATTATCAAAAGCCGTTTCTATTTTATTCTTCTTCCTTTTCAATTGCATCCTTATAATCAGGATAAAGGAATTTATTGTACGGGAATCTGGTTATATGAATTTGGCGTACTGCCTCGTACACCATTTCTCTAAACTCCTCGAAATTTTCTTTTTGGGTTGCCGAAATAAACAAAGCTTTATCCTGTCCAACATTACTCATCCAGGTTTGTTTCCACTCGTCAAGTGTGTAATGTTTTCTTGTTTTTTCGGTAATTAAATCATCTTCATCAATAGTCAAATGTCGGTAAGCATCGATTTTATTAAAAACCATAATCGTTGGCTTATCATTACTTTTAATTTCAAGCAAAGTCTGATTTACAGATTCAATATGATCTTCAAAATCCGGATGCGAAATATCTACAACATGCAACAATAAATCGGCTTCACGAACCTCATCTAATGTACTTTTAAACGAATCAACCAATTGTGTAGGCAGTTTTCGAATAAATCCAACTGTATCAGAAAGTAAAAACGGAAGATTTTTAATAACCACTTTTCGAACCGTTGTATCTAATGTTGCAAACAATTTATTCTCAACAAATACATCGCTTTTTCCGATAGCATTCATCAGTGTCGATTTTCCAACATTGGTATAACCCACCAAAGCCACTCGAACCATAGCGCCGCGATTGCTTCGCTGAATGCTCATTTGTTTATCGATCGTTTTGATTTTTTCTTTCAACAACGAAATTCGGTCACGAACAATACGTCTATCCGTCTCAATTTCAGTTTCTCCGGGACCACGCATACCAATACCTCCTTTTTGACGTTCAAGGTGTGTCCATAAACCAGAAAGTCTTGGTAATAAATATTGGCATTGTGCTAATTCTACCTGAGTTCTTGCATACGAAGTTTCAGCTCTTTGCGCAAAAATATCCAAAATCAAATTGGTTCTGTCGAGGATTTTGCAATCTATAATTCTTGAAATATTTTTTTGTTGAGATGGTGTTAATTCATCATCGAAAATAACCGTAGAAATACCATTTTCTTTAACAAAAAGGTTGATTTCGTCAATTTTTCCTGTACCCACAAAAGTCTTCGGATTTGGGCGCTCCATTTTTTGCGAAAAACGTTTAATAACCTGACCGCCTGCGGTAAAAGTCAAAAACTCTAATTCGTCTAAATATTCGTTAAGTTTTTCCTCACTTTGGTTTTGAGTTACGATACCAACAATGGCCGTTTTCTCAAAATTTATAACTTCTTTCTCTAGCATATCTTAAAATAAGCTGCAAATTTAATCATTTGTAAACTACTTACAATTATAGAATTTCAATTTTACATTCTAATTAAAAAAATAAACCATTTATAAATCAGCTAATAAACTCGATTTATAAATGGTTTAGAAAAATTATCTGGAAACTAATTATTCGTAAATAAAAGTTTTCTCTGTTTTTACAATTCCGTTTTCTTCGATCTGAGAACAAGAAATAGGGAAATTCAGCTTGTTGTATTTATACTTTCTGCTTACCGCAACTAGTGCTGTAGATGACGGACTGAAATTCATTTCGTTATTGTATGAAATAGATTCGAAAGCAAATTCGTCTTCATGGTACGAAATCATTGGAACAATTACTTTGTAATTATCTCCAAAAAGTCCCTGAACAATTAATTGATCAACAGATTTTTTATCATCATAAGTGTATGACTTAGAGATTTTATCTCCAACCAGCCCTTTGTGTCTCGATACATTATCGTTTACATAAACATATTCGATTTTCCCAATGATTTGTTTATTTCTGTCACGAGAAGTACGTCTTACAATAGTTCCGTTTTCAACAATATATTCGATATCCTCTAGCAGATTCTGATGGTTGGTACTCTTTTTAGTCGTTACTTTTACCCTTGCTCCTTCGTATACAAAAGCAACTGTTTTAGTAATATAATTAGGTCCTTCCTGATATTTTTTTACAAATTTGGTAATGTTATTATCGGCATTATAAGTGTAGTTTACTACCTCTTTCCAGTCACTGCCCACTTTATCTTTAACGGTCATATCGAGTAATCCGTTTTTGTTGTAAAAGAAGTGCTGCACCACATCTGAAGTTGTTATGGTTTCGACTTTACCATCTTTAAAAACGAACGTTTTATTAACAATTTCACCGTCTTTAGAGTTCTGATAATTTGTTTTTACAATATTGATCTGCTTTAGTCTAACATTGTCCTGACCGTGCATCAAGAATGGAAACACCATCATTATGATGGCAATAAAGTAGGTTTTCATGCTGTTTTTGTATTTTAATTTGGGATCGCCAAAATACAAAATTCTATTAAATTTTAAGGTTTTAAAGTTCAAAAACCGCTAACTTTTAAACAAAACACTAAAAACCAGCCCTTTAATTCCATTATTACTAATCATCATTTATTTCTCTCCAAATATCTTAATATCATCAACCATAAAAGCACCGTTTAGTGTTTTGTCTTTTCCTGATCCTACATATCTAAAACCGATATTAATTTTTCCTGAAAACTCAGATAAATTGATACCGCCGGAACTCATAAATTCGCGGGTTGGCGAGGAAAGTGTTGGAACTTTTGCTTCTAATTTTGTCCATTTAGCTTTCGTGACATTTCCTTCAAAATTGGATGAAATATAGACTTCTAAAGTATTTAACGGAGAATCTATTTTTAAATCATGCTGTGCGCTTCTAAAAGAAAGAACCGCATTTTTGTAGTTTGTCAAATCAATTTTAGGAGAAACGAGCCATGCAATATTTTCGGCTGCCGTTGTGCTTGTGGTATTAAATTCTGCATACCCATTTCCGGCGTATACCATACTTTTCCAGAGTTTTGATGCTTTCTCAACGATATTACTCCAGCCAGGCAGAGCAAAATTGACATTGTGTTTAACCGATTGAAAATCTTCGGCAAAAAATGGAACATTTCTTTTTCCGTTCATCACAACATCGCTTTCAAAACGAACCATTAATTGATAATCTGTACCGTATTTCGTTAAAATTCCTTTTACTTTTCCGCTTCCTTCCGGAACAAAATGATCGGCGAATTTGGCATAACTGCTGGTCCTGAAAATAATCTGATTTCCGGTTTTATCTCTTAAATTCCAATTGGTAGAACCTCCCACATTATTGGACTCTTCAAAATAATGACGCCCAATAGCCGCTTCGGTAAATTCGACATCGTTTAATTCTATTAAAGTGTTTAATTTACTATCATTTAAAGCCTCATTAATAGAAAGTGATTCAACTAACTCATTTTCACTTATAGTTGTACAGGACGCATTCAAAACGTTCTTAAAATCATTCTGCGAAACCCGTCCAATTGTAGGGTCTCCGGCGTTATTGACATATAAACTTCCAATCCGGAGTCCGCCAAAATATAAATCTGTAAACTGGTTTTTGAGTTTTACGTATACTTTATTTCCAATTCTGTAATCGATATAAGTATTCGAAACGTCAATGGGCACACTAAAACCAATTGCCGGAGAATTTTCGGAAGCTTTTGTTTGAAATGAAATCGTCTTAAAAAAATTACCATCTTCATCGCTCGAAACAACATAAGCTTCTATAATATCATCATATGAATACTGTTTTGCTGTTGTTTCAGAAAGTTCATGCACTTTTTCGACTGTTTTATTTACATGTAAATCAGGCTGTGTACAGGTTAATTTTGGTGTTTCAACTTCGGAACTGCAGCCAAAGTGAAGTAATACTAATGCGAAAAATGAAATGTTTTTTTTCATAACAGATAAATTTTCGGTTATAAACCGATTGTGAGATTTAAAAAGTAAGTTCGTCCGTAACCGTAATAGTATTTGGGTCCAAATGACGGCGTGCCGCTTGAAACATCCTGATTTAGTGCTCTAAAATTGGCATTTCTGGCCTGCTCAAAACCGCCGGTTTTATACACTGCATCCAGAACGTTATTGATACTGGCAAAAAAGCCAATATACTTTTGACCAACTCGCCACGATTTCCCGCCGCTGATGTTTAAAAGTGCTGCAGGATTAAATTTTTCCTGCTTAAGCAATTCATTTCCTCTTTCTGATGTGGCTTCGGGGTACGGAAAGCTATTTGCGGGATTTATATAAAACTGAGAAGTTCTGGAAATAGGAGAAATATCGATATAATTATCAGCAAGATAATTAATGTTTGCTCCCAGCCACCAAAACTTAGGATCCCGATATTCTAATCCCAGGGAATAGGCCTGCTGTGGTGTTCCGGCTTGTTTATAGTTTTTAAGTAGTGCTGTGCCAAAGTTAAAAATAGTTTTAGTGTTGTCTTTTGCCGCATTGGCATCGTTCGTAATGACAACATTTGGATTACTGCTGTAAACGTAATTTCCGTATGCTGCAGATAAAGTAGTTTTTAATGTTGATGAAAGCTGATACTCAAAACTTAATTCTGCTCCGGTATTTTTCTTGTCCAAATTTGTTAAAGTCTGACTTACAAAAGCATCTGTTGCATCGTAACCCGCTCCATTATCAAAAATTCCTTCGGCATAGAAAAAAGAGGTTTTCGAACTGTTTTTTATTGAAGCATAATAAGCCGTCAGACGAAGTTTAAGTTTAGGCGAACGATAAACATAATTCGCCTCTGCGCTGCTTATATTTTCGCTGCCGATTCTGTCAACAACAGAATTATTTAAACGTGAATTCGAAAATGTATTTTTGAGTGAAGGCGCTCTCGTAAGATGTGCTGCATTGAAAAACAATCCCTGCCTTCCGGAAATTTTATACATAAAACCACCTTTGAAACCGAAATTTTCGAAGTTTACTTTTTCGCTTTTCCCTAAAGAATTTGCTGCATAAATGCCGTTCTGATACAGTCCTTCTCTTTGGTAAGCGGCGGTTGAAAAAGACTGAGCCAGATAAAATTCGGTTTTATTATAACTGAATTTAAATTGTGTGAAAGCATCTACCGTATTCGATAAGAAGTTATAATTGTAACCATAAAGATCACCTGCTTTTACCTCACGGTTTGGATTCTGTAAATCCGATTGTGCCAAATCACCTTTGTAGAATGCATCAATATCCAGAAAATAGCTGCCTCCCAAGAGATCTGTAAGCTTTTGAAAATTATGCGATTTTAAATTCTTATATGAAATTCCGCCGTCAAAAGACAAATTTGAACTGATTTGCGTATTTAAAACTGAATTAACCGCAAAAGTTTTATCATCTGTCCTGTCTTCGTACACAACATAATGACTCTGCGCAGGCTCGTAACCATTTGGTCCAGTTTTCTGATTAGCCTGATACATAGCTTTCCAGTCGATTTGCGGATTTGCCAAAAAATTGATTTTGTTTTTGTCTGCATTTTCATAATCCGGAGTAAAATCACCAGAAAATTCACCTTTGTCTTTTGCATAAAGCGAACTGAAATAACTTGGCATTTTGCGGTAATAAACAGGATCAGGACTATCGGCATTTTGATAATCGATATTGCTGTTACCCACTTTGCCAAACTGATACATAACACCCGAATTCAGATTCGTTTTTTCATCAATTTTCAAATAATGATTGAGCATCAATACCGGTTCTTCGACATTTTTCGCTCGTGCATTTCTTTTTTTACCGTTCTGAAATCCCCAGTACGAATTGTATTTTTCTCCCATTAAACTCGTTACTTCTGCCGTATTAGGTGAATTTTTCCCTCGGGAACTGGGTGTGTAAAATGCCGTAAAATTGAGTGCATTTTTATGGTTTAATTTCTTTTCTACACTCATAAAAAAAGAATCTGCATTGAAGTTTGTTCCGTCAAAATAACCATCATCTGCCCATCTTTTCCCGGCCGAAACAACATAAGCCCAGCCGGAAGCATTCATCCCCGAAGCGTATGATCCAATCGCGCGCCAGATATACGTTGTATTACTTCCTGAAAAAGTGAGCTGCGTACCTTTTCTGTATAATGATGCTCTGGTAAATATTTGCTGTGTTCCTAAAATGCCGCCAAATGTGTAATTAGAAAAAGCGGTTCCAACAGAAAATTCCTGATTGCGAAGTACGTTGTTCAAACCGCCCCAATTGCTCCATTGCGGCCGGCCGTCGTAGGTTTTATTCATGGTCATGCCGTTAAGCATCATGGTTCCGTTTTCGCTGTCCAGACCGCGGACTCTAAAGCGGGCCTGCCCCCAATTGAATGCTGCCGCCTGCATAAAAGCATCTTTGGATGACTGCAATAAACCGGATGTCATTTCAGAAGAGCTGTTATCTTCAGAAAAATCACTATCCAGTAAAGTGATTAAAGCTGCTGGAATTTCATCTGAAAATGCATCTTCTAACTGTAATACTCCAAGATTTACAATCTGCCCGGGATTGGATTGTATTTTTAGAAATAAGTCTTTATATCCCTGATTTCGAATTAAAAGTAATTGTTCTTCTTTTGCAGAAGAGTACAATTCGAATTTCCCTTTTTTGGAAGTTAATGCTGTAAGCGAAGAATTCTGAATGCTCACCAGAACATTCTCAAGCGGATTTTGCGTTTTGGAATCAATTACAATTCCGGTAAAAGTGGTCTTCTCTTGTGAAGAAGCAAAACTAAAAGACAATAAAACAAAAAAGATCAGGTACTTTTTTTCCATTCAATAATTCCAATTTATTTTTAAAATAGTTTAGGATAATAATCCTTATTCAAAAGATAAAATTGGTTTTTGGAAAATTGCTTTGTCCTATTGATGATACAAACGACGTAAAGTTCAAATATATATAAAATAATTAATCCGAAACAAATTCTTACAAATTTATTTCGGATTAATTTGAATTTTTATTAAAAATATTGGATAAAATCGATTTTAAACGATCCCGTTAAGCGGTTGTTCTAATTTTGGAAACCATAAAGGCAATCAGAACGCCAAAAATCCCGATAAAAGCAAAAGAAAACTGAAGTCCAAAGTTTTGTGCAATGTGTCCAATTACAGGAGGTCCCATTAAAAAGCCCAAGAAACTAACACTTGAAACTATCGTTAAAGCTTCTCCCGGCGGCACTGTCGGATTTTTTCCAGCCATACTGTAAACTGTTGGAACAATCGTGGCAACACCCAAACCTACAGCCATAAAAGCAATCGTGCACGGAATGATATACGGAAGAAAAACTGCGGTAAACAATCCGGCAGAAATCATAACTCCGCTGATCTGCATAACACGCTCACGTCCAAATTTATTGATTAATCCGTCTCCAAGGAATCTTCCTCCGGCCATCATAATCATAAAAGAGGTATATCCTAAAACCACCAAAGGTCCCGGTGCCTGAACAATATCTTTAAAGTAAACACCGCTCCAGTCAAACATTACGCCCTCACTGGCCATACTGCAAAAACCAATTACACCCAGCCAAAGCAAAGCACTGTCCGGTTTGGTAAATAGTTTCTTCTTTTCGGCATTTTTATGTTTGATTTTTTCTTTGGCTTTAACTAAAAACTGAAAATTGAAAGCCACCATTAATAAAACGATCCCTCCTACAATCAAAAAGTGATGCAAAGGCGATAAATCTAATGCCAGCATTCCTAAACCTACTAAAGCCCCGGTAAATCCGGCAAAACTCCACATACCGTGAAAAGATGACATGATTGTTTTTTTGAATAAAACTTCGGTATAAACTCCTTGCGTATTTACGGCGATATTGGCTAAGTTTCCAAATAATCCAAACAAAAACAAACCTAATGACAATTGCAGACCTGTGGTTGCCAGTCCTAAATTAGCAAGACATAACACATACATTATTAAAGAGAAAATTAAAATGCGGTGGCTTCCAAATTTGGTTACCATTTTACCCGAAAACGGCATTACGATCAATTGTCCCATTGGCAGGGCAAAAAGTATCGAGCCCAAATCGCCTTCGGTTAAATGAAGGGCAGTTTTGATATCCGGGATTCGGCTTGCCCAGGTGGCAAAACTCAGTCCCATTCCGAAATAAAACATTCCCACAGCAAAACGAATTCGTTTTAAATACGACGCTTTGGCTTCCCTAAAAACCTTTTTGATTTTTCCTTTTGTCTGAAAAAGCTGTAATGGATTGAAATTTATCAAAATTGATGCATTTATGAATTATGTTATAAAATTACAAAAAAGCAGGATATGTACTTAAAAGTACAAATTGTTCGCTTATTTACAACGTTATTGTTTATAAATTACCAGGTTATCCTGTAAGCAAACACGGACTCGACTTTCCTGATCTGAATGCATAAAAAAAGACGCACTGATGTGCGTCTCTACAATAATTTTATCTTTTTATTTTATAAATCGATCACTTTTCGCTGCGTAGTACTGGCAATAGCAGCTTCGATTACCTGCATTACTTTTACCCCGTCTTCGGCAGTAACAGGTTCTGTTACATCGCTTGTTATAGAGTTAAAAACGCCGTCAAAAAACGAGAAATAATTTCCTTTTAAGGTTTCGATTTTTTCACGAACCGGTTTTCCGTCAATTTCTGTATGAAGAATTCCCTGAAGGTTTTCCGGTTCTGTTCCCCACGATTCCAGATTCGGTTTTTCACCCTCTTTTAATTTGTCTTCCTGAACATCCCCTCTCGGTTTTAAGAAAGAACCTTTTTTACCATGAATTGTATAGGCAGGATTGGCTTCCCGAACAAAAAATCCGGCTTTTAAACGTACCCTGAAATTTTCGTAAATCAACAATAAATCGATCCAATCATCTACCAGCGAATTTTCTCTTGTGATTCTAATGTCTCCAAAAACAGATTTTGGAGAACCAAACAAACAAATCGCCTGATCTATTAAATGCGGCCCTAAATCTTTCAGGATTCCGGCTCCGTCATTTGCGGTTTCTTTATGAGCTTTCGGACTCAGCAGCGGGTTATATCTGTCAAAATGAAATTCAGCTTCTACCAAATCTCCCAAAACACCGTCTTCAATTACTTTTTGAATCGTTTTAAAATCGCTGTCCCATCTTCTGTTCTGAAAAACGGCCAGTTTTACCCCCTTTTCTTTAGCAATTTCGTTTAGTTCTTTGGCTTCTGCTGCGGTTGTGGTAAAAGCTTTTTCGACAACGGCATGTTTTCCTGCCAAAAGTACTTTCTTCGCATATTCGTAATGTGTACCGACAGGGGTATTGACTATTACGAGATCAACATCGTCTGCCAATACATCTTCGATTGAAGCGTAACTTTTGACATCCGGATAGTCCAGCTGAATTAGTTTTTTAGTTCTTTCCCACGATCCCAGTAATTCAAATCCGGGATGAATGTCCAAAAATGGCGCGTGAAAAACCTTTCCCGACATTCCGTATGATAATAGTGCTGTTTTTATTTGCTGCATTTTGGTTGTTTTTTCCGCCGCAAATTCACGAATTTATTGATTGTAAAAATTCATGAATTTGCGGCTAATAAAATTTATAACTTAGCTCTTTCGTACTGTTTTGGCCACTGAATATCGTCGTTTAATTCTTTGGCGAAATCCAGAGGCAGGTTCGGGTTTCTTAATGATTCTCTGGCGAATAAAATTAAATCTCCCTGATTTTTCTTTAGGATTTCCTCGGCTTGTTCTACTTCGGTTATTAAACCTACGGCCCCTGTTGCAATATTAGCTTCTTTTTTTACTTTTTCTGCAAAAGGAACCTGATATCCCGGTCCAAGTGTGATTTTTTGATGCGATACCAATCCGCCTGACGAAACATCAATTAAATCTACTCCTTTTTCTTTTAATATTTTCGAAAGCTGTACAGATTCTTCTGGATTCCAGCCGCCTTCTGCCCAGTCCGTAGCCGAAATCCTAACGAATAACGGTAAATCCGAAGGCCATTCGGTCTGTACGGCTTCTACAATTTCTAATGTAAAACGAATTCTATTTTCGAAACTGCCGCCGTATTCATCGGTTCTCACGTTTGTTAAAGGCGATAAAAACTGATGCAGTAAATAACCATGTGCTGCGTGGACTTCCAAAACCTGAAAACCGGCTTCTACCACTCTTTTTGTGGCAGATTTAAAATCAGAAATTACTTTTTGGATTCCGTTTTTATCCAAAGCTTCCGGCAGAAAAGGTTCGTTATCGTGATACGGAATCGCACTTGGCGCAACAGTCTGCCATCCGCCCTGAGCGATATCTAACTTTTTATTTCCCAGCCACGGAGCCGAAACACTTGCTTTTCGTCCGGCATGTGCCAGCTGGATTCCCGGAATTGCATTTTGTGAAACAATAAAAGCGTTGATTTGTTTTAGTTTTTCGATATGTTCGTCTTTCCAGATTCCTAAATCCGAAGGTGAAATTCTGGCTTCGGGAGAAACTGCCGTCGCTTCCTGAATAATCAGTCCGGCTCCTCCAGAGGCACGGCTTCCTAAATGAACCAGATGCCAGTCGTTTGCAAATCCGTCCTCGGCAGAATACTGGCACATAGGCGAAATAACGATTCTATTTTTTAAAGTGATGTTTTTTAAGGATAAAGGAGAAAATAATTGTGAAGCCATAATTGTAACTTTTAATGATTTTAGGATACTTATTGAAACTGTACCCTTTTAAAAAGTAAAGTTACAGCATCTGAATAAAAGGAGAAATTGAAATGTTTATTAATTAACAAACATTTAAAACCTTAAGTATTATCTTGCGGTCTTAAATTAAATAAGAAAACGTTACTTTTGTGCGTTAAATACGAACTAAAAATACAAAATGGATATAGTTATCAAACTCTCTCAATTTCTATTGAGTTTATCTTTACTTATTATTCTTCACGAATTAGGACACTTTATTCCTGCCAAATTATTTAAAACAAGAGTCGAAAAATTTTACCTGTTTTTTGATGTTAAATATGCCCTGCTAAAAAAGAAAATCGGCGAAACTGAATATGGAATTGGATGGTTACCGCTTGGAGGTTATGTAAAAATCTCAGGTATGATCGACGAAAGTATGGACAAAGAGCAAATGGCAGAGCCGCCAAAGCCTTGGGAGTTTCGTACTAAACCGGCTTGGCAGCGTTTAATTATTATGCTTGGCGGTGTTACCGTAAACTTTATCCTTGCTTTTATTATATATATAGGAATGGCGTTTGCTTACGGAGATACGTATGTAGCCAATTCTGATTTGAAAGATGGTGTATTTATAGAAAATCCTGCAATGCTTAAAGCAGGTTTTAGAACCGGAGACAAAATTATATCTATCGACGATAAAAAAGTTGAGAATTTCGATAATGACATGAACATGAACGTGATCATGGCGAAACATGTTTTAATTGAAAGAGATGGAAAACAGCAGACTATTACCATGCCTGGTGATTTTGTAGATCAGTTATCGAAATACGAAAAAGGTTTATTAATTGGAATAAGAATGCCTTTTGTTGTGGGTAAAGTAGCCGAAGAATCTGAAAATACTTCTTTAAAACCAAAAGATTTGATTGTAAACCTTAATGGTCAAAAAATTAAATATTTTGATGAAGCAAAAGTTATCTTAGACGCTAACAAAGGAAAAACAATTTCTGCTGTAGTGCTTCGTGATTTAAAAGAAACTCCTCTAACAGTAAAGGTTTCTAAGGAAGGAAAACTGGGTATTGCAGTTGGCGGTCTTGGTATTGAATCCTTAGAAAAACTAGGTTACTATAAAGTAAGTACAAAAGAATATAGTTTCTTTGAATCTATTCCGGTTGGAATTGAAAAAGGAAAAGATCAATTGGTAGGTTACGGAAAACAATTGAAAATGATTTTTAACCCGGAAACCAAAGCTTACAAACAAGTAGGTGGTTTTGCTGCGATTTACAACATTTTTCCAAGTTCTTGGAGCTGGGAAACATTCTGGTCAATCACTGCTTTATTGTCAATTATGCTTGGTGTTATGAATTTATTGCCAATTCCGGCTCTTGACGGCGGACATGTTATGTTTTTATTGTATGAAATGATCAGCGGTAAAAAACCAAGCGATAAATTCCTTGAAAATGCCCAAATGGTTGGTTTCGTATTACTTATAACACTGCTTTTGTTTGCTAACGGAAACGATATTTATAAGGCAATCGTAGGCAGGTAAAAAAAATTAAAAAAAGAGTGAAAATGTTTTTGAGAAACTAAAAATAGTTTTATATTTGCACTCGCTAAAAAGAGCAACAACTTCCTCCTTAGCTCAGTTGGTTAGAGCATCTGACTGTTAATCAGAGGGTCCTTGGTTCGAGCCCAAGAGGGGGAGCAACTTTTTTTAGCAAACATATTTACCTTTAAGGTGATTCCTCCTTAGCTCAGTTGGTTAGAGCATCTGACTGTTAATCAGAGGGTCCTTGGTTCGAGCCCAAGAGGGGGAGCTTAATAAATACCACTTACAGATGTAAGTGGTATTTTTTTTTGATACGAATCTGACTGCTAATCAGAGCCCCGAAAGCTTTCGGGGTTGATCCTACCAATAGCTATTAGGACAAGAGGAGTTTACTAAATACCACTTATAATTATTCTTAGTGTTTTTTTGCCCTTTATTTATTCTATCATCATGCATTTTGTTTACATTCTCTATTCCTCCAAATTGAATCGATTTTATATTGGATTTACATCTAATTTTGATACTCGAATGGAGTTTCATAAAAATGCAGAATCACATAAATTCACAGCAAATGCAGAAGATTGGGAATTATTTCTCAAAATAGAATGCGGAAGTAAATCACAAGGTCTTAATATTGAAAAACATATTAAGAAAATGAAAAGCAAAATCTATATTGAAAATTTAATTAAGTATCCAGATATTATTCTTAGACTTAAAGAGAAATATAAATAAAACCGTTAATCAGAGCCCCGAAAGCTTTCGGGGTTGGTTCTCCCGATAGCCATCGGGACAAGAGGGGGAGCTTAAAAAAAAGACGATCAAAATGATCGTCTTTTTTTTGCCTTTTTTGTCATTTCGACTGGAAGGAGAAATCACACTCGAAACTCCATAAAGAAACACACACTTTTTCTTCTTCTGCTTCTTCTTTAAAATCTTTTATGGTTATCTTTTTTATTTTAATTATCATCTGTGAGAAAAATTGTATTTTTGTTTCTGTTCCAAAAATAAAAAAATGTATCGCACAAATTCTATTTTGTATTTTACTACACAAATACTTTTCTCCGAATTTTTAAATATCTTTGAATTATGAGCACACTTAGCAGACCAAACCATATAGGACGAAAAATAAGCCGTATTCGTGAACTTCGTGACATGAAACAAGAAGCTTTGGCGCAGGCTTTAGGTATGAGCCAGCAGTCTATTTCGATTATTGAAAACAGCGAAACTGTCGACGAAGAAAAACTTAAAGCAATTGCCGAAGTTTTAGGCGTTTCTGCTGAAGGAATTGAAAATTTCTCTGAAGAAGCGGTTTTAAACATTATTGGAAACACATTACAAGACGGAAGTGTTATTAATGGCAATGCATTTAATTGCAACTTTAATCCTCTTGACAAAGTTGTGGAACTTTATGAACGTTTGGTTCAGGCTGAGAAGGATAAGGTCGAGTATTTGGAGAAGTTGATGAAAGGGAAGTAGAGTTTTTATTGATCAAACAATCATTAAAGATTAGAAATCATTTAGTGCAAAAATTGCACACACAATATACTTGTTAAGTTAAAAAGCAAAAAAGCGCCGTAATCCCAAGATTACAGCGCTTTCTCTATTTAATAATAAACCTTTTAAAAATTATACTCCTAATTTCTTAGCGATATCAGAAGGAATTCCGCCTTTGTTTACCAATAAGGCAGTTGTTTTATATTTTACGAAATTTTTGGTTACGAATAAGAAACCTTTGTAGTCATTTGTTTCTCCCCAAGAATTTTTTACGATATAATATTCTTTTCCGGTTTGATCTTTTGCAAGACCTATGATGTGCATTCCGTGGTCGTCTGTTGTTGTGTAGTTGTCAAATGCTTCCTGACGCATTTCCGGAGTAATTTCCGGCTCTGCTTTTGGTCCGTTGAACATATCTGCTTTTTCTTCGGCTGACATGTCATCAAATTTCTTTGTCGGCACGTATGCTACACCATTTTTCCAGCTGAAGCTTTTCTCACTTACGTCTGTTGCCCATGCTACAGTATATCCTTTTTTCAGTGCGTTGTCGATAACATCGGTCATATCGTTTACTTTTACATTGTAAACCTGGTCAAGAGACCAATTGTCCGGTACCATCATAGTTGTTTTTTGGTAGTACGGAGAAGTTGTAAACGACGACATTTCGATGTACTCATCCGGGTTAATCCCTACTACTTCTTTAGCAAAAGACTGAGGTGTATAGTTTTTTCCTTTATACGCGAAGTTTTCAGGCACTTTTCCTAAATATGAATCAATTACTGCTGTATAGGCTTTCTGCCAGTTTGGAGTCAATTGTCCGTTTGGATTTTTAACCACAGCAGCCAGAACACCTTCGATTAAAGCAGCCATTTCGGCAAATTTATTTTTATCTGTTCCGTAGTTTAATCCTGTGTAGACTTCTCTAGGAACGGTTCCGTATTTTTTGTACATATTAATTACGTCGTGAAGCGCACCGCCATCGCCCAATGTAATAGCGCCGTGCATGCGTACATAATTTACGCCTTTATCTACATACACATTTCGGGCAGAAAATACCTGAGATAACTCAACAGGCTGTTTTCCTAAACGAATCATTTCTGACTCTAAAAATGAGTTTGAAGCATAACTCCAGCAAGTTCCGGATGAACCCTGGTTTTTAATAGAGGTGGTTCCTAAGTTAACTACTTCGGTGAATTTAAAAGCTTCTTTACTTTTATCACTCGCATTTAACTTTAATGAATTTACCAAAACGTCTTGTGCAAAACAGCTTCCGGCAGCAACAAAAAATGCTGAAGCGGCAAAAACTGATTTAATTGTATTTTTATACATAATCAAAGGATTTAATAGTTGACTTATAAGTCGCTCTAATTTTATTTTTGTTACAAATCAATTAAATATTAGGTAAAAAAACTATTATTTTTCCGTTAATGTTTACACAATGTTTTTATTAAGCATCCAAAACTTACAAATTCTGTAAAACGAAGGATGTTTTTTAGAATCTCAATCTGCCTTGTTTTTATTATCCAAATAAATAGTAATTTGGTTCCTGTTAAATGCCTCGCCAAAAACAGAAAATGTACGAACTGGAAAAAGAAAAATACCTGGGCAATACCACCAATGTGTTTAATACGCAGCAGGGAATTGCAGTGGTTGAAACCGAGTACCAAAACAAGGTTTACGAAGGCTGGCATTCGCACAATAATGCCCATATAACCCTTTTCCTGAAAGGCGGTACAACCGAAAAACGAAAGAACTACAGCGAAACACTGGGCGCCGGATCTTTACTGTTTTATCACAGCGATGAACTGCACCTAAACCAGAACACACTTTTTCCATCCCGAAATATCAATATTGAAATTGAAGACAATCTTTTAAAAGAACTAAGGATTGATGAAGCTGCAATCGAAAAATCAGTTCAAAACAGTGCGCTTGCCAAGTTTTTGATTTTGAAAATATTTAAGGAAACACAGAGAGCCGATACTTTTTCTAACGATACAATTAAAATGCTGTTTTTGCAATTGTCAAACCCGGCTTCGCATTTGGAACGATTTGACAAGAGTCCGTTTTGGGTAAAAAGCATCAATGAGTTATTAAACGACTGTTGGAATGAAAACCCGAATTTAAAAGATTTAGCGCAGGTTTTAAACCTGAATCCGGTGACGATTTCTAAACATTTTCCGAAGTATTTTGGCTGTACGCTGGGCGAATATATGCGTCGTATCAAGATTAATCGTTCGCTTTCGATGATTCAGTCCACAGAATGCAATTTAACCGAAATTGGCCTCGAATGCGGTTTTGCGGATCAGAGTCATTTTACGAGAACTTTTAAAGATCAGACGGGATTTTTACCTAAACAGTTTCAGAAATTATAAAGAAGGCAAATTTCATTCTATTTTTTTATTTGGGGGCGCTGTAGATTTGCTTCAAATTAAAACCAAATTTAAAAATGGAAACACTTACCACAAAACAAAAAATATTCAATTCGCCTGTTACCACCATTATCCTTGCCCTGCTTGTTTTTATGGCAGTTGTAATTGCCGGACAGCAGATTACATCAAAATTACTGGCTTTAACGCCTTTAGACAAAGATTACAGGAGTCTTTTAAAAGGACTTTTAGTTTCGGCCATGTGTGTGTACAGTTATATTCTTTTCTTTAAAAAATATGAAAAGAGAGAAGTTACCGAATTTGCTTCGAAAGAATTTATCAAGAATATCCTCTTAGGAATTTTTGTTGGTTTCACACTTCAGGCTCTTACTATCCTGGTAATTTATCTTAACGGAAGTTATAGCGTTATAGCCGTAAATCCGGTTTCGTTTATCCTGATTCCGCTTGCGCTTATGTTTACGGTTGCCATTATTGAGGAAATTCTGGTGCGTGGTATTTTATTTAGAATTGTCGAAGAAAAACTGGGCAGTTATATTTCTCTTCTTATTTCGGGCGTAACGTTCTGGATACTGCATCTTATCAATCCGCACAGCACTTTTCTTTCGGGATTATGTATTACGGCTGCAGGTTTTTTATTCGGCGCAGCTTATATGTACAAGCGTAATTTGTGGTTTCCTATTGCAATTCATTTTGCATGGAATTTTACTCAATCAGGAATTTTTGGGGCTATTACTTCCGGAAACGAAAAAACAAATAGTCTGCTGGAGGCCAAAATACAGGGCTCTGAATTTATTACAGGAGGCGCATTTGGACCGGAAGGTTCTATTCAGGCTGTTGTTTTTTGTTTTGTGGGCACCTTTATTTTATTGGCTTTGTGCCATAGAGAAAATAAAATTGTGAAGCCTTATTGGAGATAAATCTTTGATGCTGCGAATGGACACGAAATATAACTTAAATCCCGAAACTATCGTTTCGGGATTTTTTTTTATAAAGGGAAAAAATTGTCAAAATGCATTTATCGCAGCCAGTTACTTCCAAAAACAATGTAATATGCCCAGTCTTCGGGGCCCCGGGCTACATCGACACCCATGCGGAGTTTGAATTTTCGGGCAATTAAATAGCGAAATCCGGTTCCGTAACTGTATACAACAGGTTTTGCAAAAGCCTGATCCCAGTCGTTAAAAGCGCTAGCCAGACCGCCGTAACCCATTACGCTCCAGCGTTTGTAAACGTCCCATCGTAATTCGGCTTCTGTTACGATACTGGTTTTACCCTGATATCTTGCTGCAGGAATTCCTCTCAGGTTAATTCCCGGCAGTAAATAAAAAGGCGGACTCCCAAACGCCTGCTCCCCTTCTAACCTGAGCCCGCCAATTAATTTTTTTGATAACGGATAAAATCCTATTGCCGAAAAATTTACGCGCCAGGCATCATAATCGCTTCCTATCGCATCATCTGACCAGAAAAAGTCGGACTGAAGACGTATTCCTTTATCTGGCGTAAATATATTATCGCGTCCGTCAAACTGAACGGCGAGTCCCACCTGACTTATTGTACTTTTAATATCTTTTGGATCTACAAAAGGAGGCGGTAAATTTAAATCAGGCAGGTTTATTTTTGAGTTTAAAAATAAATACTGCGGCCCTGCACTCCATTTTGGATTATTAAACTGTTTTAACCATTGTGTATAAAAAATAGTAGACCGGAAGTTAAGTTTAAATTCCTGATCGCTTAAATTAGGCAGATTGTTGGCATAAAACGATAAGTTCATATCGCCGTACCCTGCCATCGCGCGATATAAAATTCGGGATTTTATAAGTGTTCCAGACCGGAATGCGCCTGCCATCCAGCTTTTATTTCCGGTATACATACCAATTCCTCCCGTAATATCCGGATTTATAAATCTTTTTTTGCCGTTTTCATCTACAACCGGTGCATGTTTTTTCAGAAAAACAGGCACAATGGCGCCTCCAATTCCGCCCAAAGCCGGTTCTGTAATTATCGTCGGCACTACAATAAAACCGTGTGCATAAATAATATAATCGCTTAAATCGAAAGCACCGTCAAGGGAATCTTTTGTACTTATATGAGGATGTTGTTTCTGCGCAATTGCAGTCTGAAATGAAAAAAGGCAGATAACAAATGTGAAAACTGTTTTTTGAAAAAGCTTTCTGTTTTTTATAGAACAATCTGAATAAGTATTTCTCATTTAAATCAATTTAAAATTTTCGCATTCAATTAAAAAACATCTGCTTTAAGCTGTTTTATCCTTTTTTTTCTTCTGCCAGACTAAATACGTGCGCCAGCGTTAAGAAAAAGGTATTTCCCTGAAAACGGCTCTGGGCACCCAGCTCAGAAACCCAGCGAAGTCCCGCCGAAGTTTTACTGCCAATATGAAAGTAATTTACTTCGGCACCCAAAGCCCCTATACGATCTTTGTCTGGTTCAAGGATTATATTTCCTACCGGAATTTTATCGTTTGAGACTTTGTACTGCAGATAATAAATAAGTCCCGCATTCAGGATTCCTTTTGGTGCAGTTTTTTCGGCATTGAGCATATAAAAGGTTTTTCCCAAACCGCCTTCGATGCTTAAAATATCTCCGGTTTTTATATCGGTATCTTTCTTTTTTCCGTTGATTTCATAAGAAACCAGAGCCGAAAAATGAAAGGTCTTTTTATCGTTAAAAAACAAAGTTGTTCCAGCCGAAATTTCATTCATAAACATTCCGAGTCCGGCATTATCCGAGGCTCCTGCATTGAATTTTCCGGTTGGAATATACATTTGATAACTAAAAACAAAATCGGCTCTTTTATTATGCCAGCCCAATTGTAAAGGCTGAATGTACATATCTGTAAAAGCCAGTGAATTTCTGGTATCGATAAAATTTCCCTGAATGGTATTCGAAGCAAAAGCTACTAAAATAGTGGCGCCGTAATTGGCTCCCAGAATTTTAAAATCGCTTACATATGCTGCTCCGACTCCTGTTAAAAACATGGTAAGGTCAGGATTGGCAACCTTGTCTCCGTCAGCGTTTCGAAGCGTTCCGGCATCATACAGATAAGCGGGTACATATACACTCAGAGTATTCGCAGGCGTTTGCGTTCCGGACTGCAGTCCCATTGCACCCAGTATATGACCGCCTTTCAGCTGTGCCTGAGTTACGGCACTTACAGCAAAAAACAAAACAGAAAATAGTAATTGCAGTATTGATTTTGATTTCATGGTTTCTTTGTATTAATTAGTCATCATGATTTTGTAATCATCGAAAAAGTCTGCCGTAATGCTACGGATTTACTCTGATTACTCTGAAATATTCTGAAGGAGATTTTCCTGTATGCTTTATAAAAGCCCTGAAACAGGTTGTTCTGGACTTAAAACCGGATGCCCACGCCATACCTTCGAGCGATAGTCCTTTCCAGTCTGAATCGTTTATTTTTTCTTTAAAATATTCAATTCGTTTGAGGTTTATATAATCCTGAAAATGCAGATTGAATTCGGAATTTATTAAATTGGAGAGATTATTTACCGTTATTCCGGTTTCTTCGGCAATATCACGAATTACCAGATCTTTTTTCAGAAACAGTTTTTTTGAGGCAAAAGTGCTTTCAAGCAGTGCCAGATAAATTTGTTTTTTCTCGGGCGTTAATTCTTTTACGACCGGCATTACCGCCTGGGCTTCTTTGATGATGATTACATTATCATTTCCAAAATCAATTACTTCAATTTGACCTTCTTCGGTTTCGTCGTAAAATATATGCGGCTTAAAATACAGCCATCCTACTGTAAAAACCAATACGGCCGAAATCAGTATATAACACGATAAATTATCGGCTTTATTAATCAAAAAGAAGTGTACAAAAAGTGTCGAAAACAAGAACAAGGTCATAAGATTGTACACTCTGATCCATCCTAATATTTTCATTTTCTGAAGCTGATTTTCTTTGAACTTTTTCAGATCATAATTTAAAATCATCATCGTCTGGCAGAAAGCATAAACAAGCCAGATGCTAAGGCTGAGCATAGAAAACGGACTGTTTATTTTTACCGAAAGATAATTGATAAAGTAGATTTGAGTAAAATTCCCGATCCATACCCCAATAGTCAATAAAAAATACACGATAAACGGAAAAAAATGCAGCCAGTCGTATTTTTTAAAGGAGGAATCTGAAAACAACACACTTCGCACATACAAAAAAGCGCATGGAGCTACCAGAAATATGAATGATTTTGTAATCATAAACAAATCCGGAAACTTCTTGAAAACATTTGCCGATAAATAGAAATTATAAATGCTTACAACGGCCAGACTGAACAAAAACAGTCCCAGAAAAAAACTTCTTGAGTAGTTTTTCTTTGAAAAAAGAACCATAAACGAGGTCGCAAAACCCACGATTGTAGCAATAAAAAAGAAGAGTGAAAGTAAAATATCGATCATTTTTTAAGTTTATTTGTTTGTTGTATTCTTAAAAAAGAGTTTTCGAGCGGGGACCTTCATTTTATAAACAAATGTGCTTGTTTAAGACTGATAGACTAAGCACATTTGCTTTTTATACTGTTTCGGTTTATTTTTTAACCGAACCCGGAGGGAAATCCGCCAGTATTTTTTTGATAGAACTATTGATAAATTCTTCCGGATTATCCGGCTTGCTGTCGATTTCTGCATTCCCGATTCCCTGCCACAGCAGTTTTTGGTTTTTGGCAGATACTATATCGATTACAAGAGAGCCGTCAACATAGTCGTAGGTGTTAAAGGTCGTATTGGCACCGCCCATCATGGCACCGCCGCCCCAGTATCCGTAAGGTCTGTACATACCTCCGTATCCGTAAAAATCTGTATTGGCACTAACTGAAGTTCTGTTTTTTAAGATAGAAACCGCATTTACCTTTAAATCCGGGTTAGATGATTCTGTAAATCCTTTGGCAATCATTTCGTTTCGGATTGCTTTTGTCACTCGATCTACATTCAATTGATTTACTTGTCCTTCCTGCGCTCTTAAATCATAAACCGCAAAGGTTTTGTACTCACTGAAGTTGGCAGAATGATCGTAATCTGTTGTTACTTTTACTGTTGGCGAACAGCTGTAAAATAATCCCAAAAATAATACGGGAATTAGGCGAAGATTTGTTCTTTTAATATTCATGATGTCTTATTTAAAAAATTAATTATAAATGTGTTAAACTCGATGTATTAAAATCTTAAAAATCCTGAATGAACGAAAAATAGCACTTTTATATGTTAAAATACTACTAACCAATAAATTACTATACACTCAAAGATAGATTTTTTTCTGTAATCTCCACAATGAATCGCAAAAATTCTTACTTAATTGAAAAATTATCATTCATAAAAACTTTAAAAAATCTTTTATGAATCTACTTACCTTATACGACTACATAATGCAGCCATCTTTTGAAATCGTTCAGGTCTCTGCTGCAATTGGCAGTCGTCCTTGTTTAATTGCTTCTAACATTTTATTATAATCTGATTCATTTTGATTGGCATACAGAATCGAAAATTCTGAAACTGCATTGGCAAATTCGTCCGAATCTCCTATATAACCAGACAGCACCGACGGATCTCCTGATCGTGCATGTGCCCTTGCAAGCGCCCATCCGCAGGCTTTTGCATATTCGCACAGGTTTTTGGGTTTCATAATTTCAAGAACAGGTTTCACCTTTGCATCCCGGAGCTGCCGGAGGTAGAAAAAACGGTTTTTATTGTCGTTTGTCCAGCCCAGAAACAAATCAGAGGCAGACTGCATCAGTTTTTGTCCCATTACGATTCTTTCGCCCTGATGACTGTATTTTCCTTTATTCTTAACGTAAGGTTCCAATACACTTTTTCGGGCTTCTTTAAACTGTAAAAAAATCGGTTCTCCTGTTGCCGACATCAGCAGGCTAATCCCACAGAGTGTTCCCACACTGCCTACGCCTACCACCTTTACAGCTGCATCATGCAGGGCATATCGGCTGAGTAAGACCTGTTTGTCATCTGAAAGTGATTCGATATATCGTTTATGAATGATATTGGCTTCTTTTAATATTTCTGATTGTTCGTTTCCGGAGGGATGAAATATTAGCGGAGGCTCATCTTTAATTCTTGCTCTTACACCATCGAGAGAGGTCATCTTGGCAAATTCCTTTTCATGGGCTGTATATTCTGACGCTTTCTTAATTCGTTTATGATGAAATTCCCTTATCTCTTTATCATGTCCCATATCGATCAGTTCAGCCAGATCAATATCGGCATACCAGATCTGCAATGCTGATAATCTGCTGTATTCGATCATGTGTCTTTTGTAGCTGTCAGCCGCATTCCATGCAAATTCTTTACAATTTTTACCGGAAAACTTCAGCCATCTGCCTGCAATGACAAAACTGGCTGCTAATCGTTTTACATCCCATTCCCAGGGACCTGGAAAAGTTTCATCAAAATCATTAATATCAAAAACCAATTTCCGCTCCGGTGTGGCAAAACCGCCAAAATTCATTAAATGACAGTCTCCGCACAACTGGAGACTAATTCCGGAAATTGGCGTATGAGCCAGATCTGCTGCCATAATAGCTGCTGCACCTCTAAAAAAGGAAAATGGTGACTCCATCATTCTGCTGTAGCGGATAGGGAGTAAACTTTCTACCCTTCCAACACCTGTTTCAATTAAAATATCAACAGGATTTTTTCTGTTTTTAAAAGAGTTCCATTCTTTATGCCGCAAAAGAGGTGTCGTTTTCCTTATCGATACGCCTTTGGCATAACGTTCTGCTTTTGAGGCAGCCGGATCAAATACACTTTTATTATTTTCTCTAAATCCATCAGTCATAATTTTTGATATTAAAAAAATAGTTAAGAACCCGGAAACACAAAAGCAATAACAGCTCTTAATCCCCAATCCGGTCTGATGGATTGATGCCCGACAATTGGAATTAAAGGCTGTACGGAAAACTGAACAACCTGACTGCCAAATTTAGTAATGCCTCCCAATGAAGGGTTCAGAGAAATCAGGGTAGTATTGCCTTCCCAGTTTTGCGTAATTTCAGCATTGACTCCCCAGCTTGCACCGCTTTTATAACTATGAGATAAAAATATCTGTGTGTAAAAACTATTGAAATCTGCACGATCAGATGCTCCGGCAACGGACCAAATCTGATTGGCAATAAATCCTACAGACAGTCCTTTGCCCTGATGCATGAGCAGTACACTTGGTCCAACTCCAAATTTTTCTGTCCCTAAAACTTTTTCAGTAGCTGAAGGCACTAAAAATGCAGGCCCGGCTCCAAAGATTATTTTTTTTGTTTTAGGAGCAAAAAAAGCCGTCACAGTTGCATCACTTAAACCAAATTCGTGCGTATTAAATCCTGTTATATTTCTTTGATCTACAACCGGAAGTATATAACGTGTAATTAAATTGAGATTATCCGATAATTTAAACGGAACAACCGGCTGTATATTGATTGTATACTTTACACCATTATACTGACCAATTCCGTAATTTAAATTGTTTTGAAGCGGTACACTGATTAGACTTGCCACCGGATTTGCTAATTTGTCTGCCAGCTCCTGTGCACTGTTCCCTGGTTTTGGTTCTTCCTGCGCAAATACTGCAAAATGCAAAAGAAGAATAACAATCGTGCTTCTTAATCTTGTAAAATATTTTGCTTGTTTCATATTTATAGGGTGTAATAGTTTATTTGTAATAAAAAACAATACAATAAATTCTGAGACAAAATATATTTAGTTATTTTCCAGTAAAAATATTTTTCCAGTCGTCTTTCATACTTATCACATGCCATTTATTTTTGGCCGCTGCATTTAAGGAAGCATTATCCTTTTCCTGATAACCGTATTCTCTAACAGAATCATTGTGGTTTACCAGTAATTGAAAAGAAGGGTATTTATTTCCCTGCGAATATTCAAGCATAGCAATATCTCCGCCCCCCCCTTCGTTACCACAGGCAAAAACCGGACGCTGCCCAATATGAAGCTGTATACCTGCAGGTTTTTCTTCTTTGTCATTAAAATGATTTAAAGCCGGTTCCCGCTGTATGGCATTTTTTGCCGGATCATATTTGTATTTAAAAGAAGTTCCCACAACCTGATTTTTCGGAACTCCATAAAAATCCTGTGATATTCCTCTCACCACTTCTATCGTTCCTCCGGTTACTATATAGGTTTTGAATCCGTTGGCACGCAGATAATTCAAGAGTTCTAATTGCGGCTGATATCGTATTTGTTTTACAGGAACATTTTTACCGGGATATTTAGCATTTTTATAAAACTCTGCCACCGAAGCTTCAAACTCATCTTCAGTCATACCGGTATGAGTAGCCGCCACGAGTTCTATAAGCGCCTTATCGCCGCCTTTTTCAAAGTACGACTTATCTTTTTCTACTACTGCTTTGAATGGCTGTTTCTTTGCCAGTTCAGGTTTGGCTTCGACCATTTTCTGTACACGATAAAAAGCAAATAGTTCCTGCACATAGGGTTTTTCTGCCCATAGCGTACCGTCATTATCAAATGTGGCAATACGATCCTCTATCGGGATAAAATCCGGGCTGCCTTTTTTGGTTACTTTTTCTACATATGCAATAATATCACTCTTAAGGGCGCCTTTGTTCCAGCTTGGCAGCGGATCGCCAATTATCCCCGTTTCAGATTGTGCAGTATCTGAAGACGGTGCAATTAAAGCATCTGATTTTTTACACGATACGAACAGAAATAAAGTAACCAGTAAAAAAAATATTTTTTTAATCATATCATTTTTTATTAACCAAAAGATCTAAACTTAAGCGCTTAAATCTTTTGGTGATTTATTTTTACTTTTTCTTTTTTGCAGCAGCGGCCGCTTCTTCTTCTTTTATTACCCTAGGCAGGATATTTTTCTCAACATACTTCTCGGTTTTAATACTCTGTAATGTCTGATTAAGAATAGTCGTTGGATTGAAACTTGGAGGGAATGAACGCGGTGGATATTCTTTAAATGATTCAGCAAAGACAAATACATTATTCATTGCCCCGTAAACTCCTCCTACATGATCTATCAACCAATCCCAATATGTATTGGAAGTAAAATCAGCACGCTCGTAAGGATCCTGATACAAGTTGAATATTTTTTGAAGACGAAGTTCTGTAAATGGTTCTGCCCACACCCCCATTGTTCCTGCCAGACGCTGTTCTGCAAATACATACTTGTAATCGCCCTGACGCAGCCCCACGAGTAATCCATCATCATCAGAATAGAAGAATTTATCTCTTACACTTTTTCCTCCTTTTAGTAATTGTGTCTGGTCAAATCCGTCTAAATGCACTTTATATGTTTTACCATTTGCATTGTAACCGCTCAAAAGTTTTTTTGTAATATTTGGTTCACCAGCAATCGATGCAAAGGTTGGAATCCAGTCATTATGACTCATCAATTCAGTGGTAATGGTTCCCGGTTTAATGTTACCCGGCCAGCGAACAATACAAGGAACGCGGAAGGCACCTTCCCAGTTTGTATTTTTTTCTGAACGGAAAGAGGTCATGGCACCATCAGGCCAGGTATTCATATGAGGCCCATTATCTGTTGAATATACTACGATTGTGTTTTCGGTAATTCCTAAATCATCGAGTACTTTTAAAATACTGCCAATAGTTTCATCATGTTCTATCATACCATCGATATACTCGCTGTCTCCGTGTGTATATCGTCCTCTGTGTTCTGCTCTTACGTGGGTACGAAGGTGCATACGAGTCGCATTAAACCAGCAGAAAAATGGTTTCCCTGCACTGTTTTGTCTTTTAATAAAATCAATAGCAGCTGCAGATGTTTCGTCATCTACGGTTTCCATCCTTTTTTTGGTAAGTGCTCCGGTATCTTCAATTTTTTGTTTTCCTACTCTTCCAAAACGAGGATCTGTTGTGGCATCATCTACATTTGTTGCGGTACATTTCAGGACTCCTCTTGGTCCAAATTTCTTAACATATTCAGGATCTTTAGGATAATCCGGTAATTCAGGTTCTTCTTCTGCATTTAGGTGATAGAGGTTACCAAAAAATTCATCGAAACCATTTACTGTAGGCAGACTTTCATTACGGTCTCCTACGTGGTTTTTACCAAATTGTCCCGTTGCATATCCCAAACTTTTCATTATTCCTCCTATAGAAGGATCTAACTGGCTCATTCCCATTGGAGCTCCGGGAAAACCTACTTTGGTAAGTCCGGTGCGTATACCATGCTGTCCGGTTAAAAAAGCGGCACGACCGGCTGTACAGCTCTGCTCTCCATAATAATGTAAAAATCGAAGTCCTTCATTTGCCAAACGGTCAATGTTGGGTGTTGTATACCCCATAAGACCATCACTGTAAGCACTAATATTTGTAATTCCAATATCATCGCCCCAAAGTACCAGTATATTAGGCTGTTTTTTACTTTGAGCTGATGATGCTGTAACACATAGTACTGCTATTAAAGCAATTGCATTATTAAACCTGCATTTTAATTTGAGTTGTTTCATGATAAAAAAAATTCGTTAGTAATTCTTGTTATATATGAGGAGGTATTCAAATAAAAAACACGGAAAAACGGGTAGACTCAAAAATTATAAAAGTCCATTCATTTGATGCATTTTATCATCATTGTTTCATATTCATTCTATCATCGAATCTGCAACAAATCTTTTTTTAACTTTTTTTTAGCTTCTCAAAATTAAATAATCTAAATCCTAATATTTGAATTTATAAGGCATGAGATGGTTTCATTTTATAACTTGAAACATAAAAAGTATTTTATTTTGCTCCATAACGTTTCATTTTACATCCTGAAACACAATAAATTATGTTTTGTTTCACATTTTTACAAAAATTATCAAACAAAAAGTTGCTTTTTCTGAAGCAAAGATTTTGACAGTCATGAAGAAAAAGGCATAAAAAGACTGTAAACCGTCAGGAGGTAGTTTTATTCCATAAAAAAAGCCATCTAAAAAGATGGCTTTTAACGTAATATATAGTTTTTTTATAAAACTTAATCTATTTCAGAAACTCTCATGGTGTTCACCATTCCTTTATCTTTAATTGGCATTGCAGCAAGGTTGATAAGGTAATCTCCTTTTGAAGCATATCCCTTATCGACAGCAATTTTGTTTACATCTGTAACCGTATCGTCTGTACTTACTTCATTATCGTAGTAGAATGATTTAACTCCCCATAGTAAATTCAATTGAGTTAAGATTCTTCTGTTTGAAGTAAATACTAAAATATGAGCCGTTGATGGTCTCCATGCTGAAATCTGGAAAGCTGTATAACCGCTGTTTGTTAAAGTACAAATAGCTTTAGCTTCAATTTCGTTTGCTAATAATGCTGCCTGATGACAAACTGTTTTAGTAACGAAACGTTTTGTTTTAATTTGAGGTGTATTTTGAGGCACCTGAATAAGCGGAGAATTTTCTACCGCTTCACAAATTTGCGCCATTCTCTGAATTACCTGTACAGGATAGTTTCCTGTTGCAGTTTCTCCTGATAACATTACTGCATCGGCACCGTCCATTACTGAGTTAGCAACGTCGTTTACCTCTGCTCTTGTTGGAGTTAAACTTGTAATCATTGTTTCCATCATTTGTGTAGCAACGATAACAGGGATTCTGGCTGTTTTAGCTCTTCTGATCAAATCTTTTTGTACCAATGGCACTTCGTGAGCAGGAAGCTCAACACCAAGGTCACCACGAGCCACCATTAAACCATCGCAGTACGCTACAATTTTATCCATGTTCTCAAGAGCTTCCGGCATTTCAATTTTAGCAACGATTGGAATTTTGTATTCAGAATGTTTCGCGATTAATTCTTGTAAATCCTGTAAATCGCGAGGTGTTTTCACGAATGAAAGTGCGATCCAGTCTACTTTTTGCTCAATTGCAAAAATTGCATCAGCGATATCTTTTTCAGTTAAAGCCGGTAAAGAAATTTTTGTGTTTGGAAGATTAACTCCTTTTTTAGATTTTAATTCCCCACCCTGAATAACTCTGGCAACAACTTCTGTTTTTTTATCTGTTGAAACAATTTCAAAAATAAGTTTACCATCGTCAAGCAAAATACGCTCTCCAGGATTAACATCATTTGGGAAATTTTGATATTTCATGAACACTCTTTTTGATGTTCCTATAATATCTTCGGCAGTTGTAAAAGTGATTTCATCACCATCGTGCACAACTGTTCCTTCTTCCATTACACCTACTCTAAGTTTTGGTCCCTGCAAATCTCCAAGGATTGCTGTTGTGTAACCAAACTCTTCGTTAAGGCCTCTAATGATATCGATTTTCTCTTTTACTCCTTCGTAATCTGCATGCGAAAAATTGATTCTAAACACATTAACCCCTGCATCGATCATATCTTTGATAATCTCTCTTGTACTACATGCAGGACCAAGTGTAGCAACAATTTTGGTTTTCTTGTTTGTTAACATTTTTTTTAAAAAATTAGATTGTTTTTTGATTTTATTTTATTGGTATCTACAGCATAAATTGCAGCTATACTTTCAATTGAATTTAATTTTTGTTGAATTTCTGAAAAATTGACAGTCTCCTCGCTGTTATCAATTTTCAGGAAAAAATCTACCTTTTTGAATTCAGGAAGTAAATGAATTGTTGTAGAAACCTCACTTGTTTCATTAGAAAACAAATTCTGGAAATCATTTGTACTCACAGAAATGATCTCATTTTTATTCTGAATCAAATTCCACGAAACCGCTTTTTCAGAATCATAATAATAAAATCTCGAAAAATTTGCCTCACCTTCTTTAGTCTGAGCATGAATCTCGTTTTTGCTCTTACTTAAGTTTATCGGAAGGTTTTGATTGATAAAATAGGCCAGTCTGTAATCTTCTAATGAAGTATGAATCGCCATTAAATAATAATCAATTTCGTCAAATTCGTCTAAATCCAATCTATGAATAGCCATGTCATGAAAAATCAGTTGTAAATATACTATTTCTTACGGAGCATCAATAGTTATTAGCAGTTTGTTTTTGTCAATTTATAAACGAAAACGTTTTAGCGTTAAGATAATTACGTGTATTTTGTAGTTATTTCTTGTCAATTTTTTCCTGAAATGCAAAATATGCCCTTTGCGAAGCTTTTTCCTCTGCTTTCTTTTTTGAAGTCGCCCTTGCTCTTGCAACTACTTTATCATCGATACTTAATTTAACACCAAACAGGCGTTGTCCGTCAATACCATTATCTTCAAAAATATCATAATGAAAAACTCTTTTTTCTTTCTGACACCATTCGATAACCAAACTCTTGTAACTTATTACTTTTCCTTCAAGTCTTGCAATATCAACATAAGGTGTAATTACTCTTTTCTGAATAAACCTTTCGCAATACGAATACCCTTTATCTAAATAAATAGCACCTACCAGCGACTCAAAAATATTACCATGAATATTTTCTCCAAAATGCTGTACAGGAACCTTGCTCTCAACAAACTTTACTAAATTTAAGTCTTTGCCAAGTTCATTTAAATGTTCGCGGCTGACAATTTTTGAGCGCATTTTTGTTAAATAACCTTCGTCTCCGTTTGGAGCTTTATTAAACAGATGTGCAGCAATTACGGCACTTAACATAGCGTCTCCTAAAAATTCAAGTCGTTCGTAATTTATAGGATGTCCGTTTTCATCTAGTTTATTTGATGACCTATGTGTGAATGCTCTTCGATAAAATTCAATATTAACGGGCTGAAAACCAAGAATTTTCTGAATAGTGTCAAAAAAAATCCCGTCTTCTAGAGAACGGGATTTAGAAAATATTTTTTTGATAATATTCATATACGAAAATTAGTCAGCCAATTTTTTAAACAATACACAAGCATTGTGTCCGCCAAAACCAAAAGTGTTACTCATAGCAACATTTACTTCTCTTTTCTGCGCTTTATTTAAAGTTAAATTAAGCGATGGATCAATATTCTCGTCTACTACAGTATGGTTAATCGTTGGAGGAACAATACCATGTTTCATTGCCAGGATAGAAGCAATTGCTTCGATAGCTCCGGCAGCACCAAGTAAGTGTCCTGTCATTGATTTTGTAGAGTTGATATTAATTGTTTTAGCATGATCTCCAAAAACAGCGCTGATCGCTTTTAACTCGGCAACGTCTCCAAGCGGAGTAGAAGTTCCGTGTGTATTAATATGATCAACATCTTCCGGATTCATACCAGCATCTCTTAAAGTATTTTCCATTACGGCAATAACTCCAATTCCTTCCGGATGCGGTGCTGTTAAGTGGTAAGCATCAGATGACATTCCGCCTCCGCCAATTTCGCAGTAGATTTTTGCACCTCTTGCTTTAGCGTGTTCGTAATCTTCAAGAACCAAAGCTCCTGCTCCTTCCCCTAAAACGAAACCATCTCTGGTTGCGTCAAACGGTCTTGAAGCTGTTTCTGGACTTTCGTTTCTTGTAGACAATGCGTGCATCGAGCTGAAACCTCCCATACCGGCAATGGTAACAGCTGCTTCAGAACCACCTGAAACAATAACATCGCACATTCCTAAGCGGATGTAGTTAAAAGCATCGATTAATGCATTTGCAGAAGATGCACATGCAGAAACAGTCGTGTAGTTTGGCCCCATATAACCGTTACGCATCGAAATGTGTGCCGGTGCTATATCAGCGATCATTTTAGGAATGAAAAACGGATTAAACTTTGGAGTTCCGTCTCCTTTTGCATAATACATTACTTCATCCTGAAAAGTCTCTAAACCTCCAATTCCTGCTCCCCAGATAACACCAACTCTTTGTTTGTTAACGTTATCATTTGTAATTCCTGCATCTTTAATAGCTTCATCACTGGCAGCAATTGCATATTGAGCAAATTTATCAAGTCTGCGGGATTCCTTGCGATCCATGTAATCTTCAATATTGAAGTTTTTCACTTCGCACGCAAATTTCGTTTTATGCTTCTCTGTATCATAATATGTGATAGGAGCGGCTCCGCTTACTCCATTCACAAGTGCATCCCAATATTCCTGGATATTATTCCCTATAGGAGTAAGTGCACCTAATCCTGTTACAACAACTCGCCTTAATGCCATAAAATATGTGTTTTGTGTCTTTAAACAAATAAAACCCATGCTTTCTTAACTGTATTGCTACTTAAGAGCCATGGGTATTACAATATAAGTATATCTTTTTGATTGAAAATCAATCGAATTTTAAATTTTAAAAAAATAATAACACCCGATCCTTAAAAATTTCAAATTTCAAAAAACAAATTCCAAAATTGGAGTCTGGAATTTCAAAAAATTGGGATTTTTAGAAATCGGGTGTGGTATTATTATTTTTTTGCTTCCTCGATATAAGAAATAGCTTGACCTACAGTAGCAATGTTTTCTGCTTGATCGTCTGGAATTTGAATATCAAATTCTTTTTCGAATTCCATAATAAGCTCAACAGTGTCTAATGAGTCAGCTCCTAAATCATTAGTGAAGCTTGCTTCTGTTACAACTTCGTTTTCGTCAACACCTAATTTGTCTACGATAATCGCTTTTACTCTTGATGCAATGTCTGACATAATCTTTAATTTTAGAATTTAATTTGTTGGCAAAAATAAAAAACTTTATTTTAAAACAACTATTTAGTTTATAAATGTGACACTAATTTATAAAATTAATTTCAAGAAAGGCCTTTTAAAGCTATTTATTTTCGATTTTTATTCCGTTTTTTGCATTCTAAAAATAACTTAAATCATGAAAAAAATTATCGTTTTTGCCTCAGGATCAGGATCTAATGCAGAAAACATTATAAAATATTTTTCAAAGACCGAATTCGCCGGGGTCGTTTCTGTTTTTACAAATAACGCTTCGGCAAAAGTGATTGAAAGAGCAAAAAATCATCAAATTCCTGTTGAAATCTTCTCAAAAAACGAACTTTTAGAAGGAAATGTACTACAAAAAATACAAGAAATCGACCCGGATTTGATAGTTCTGGCCGGTTTTTTACTGAAATTTCCAGAGAACATAATTGAGCACTATCCAAACAGCATAATAAACATTCATCCGGCACTTTTACCTAACTATGGAGGCAAAGGAATGTACGGAATGCACATTCACAGAGCAATCATTAATAATAAGGAGAAAGAAACCGGAATTTCTATTCATTATGTCAATGAACATTATGACGAAGGCGGGATTATTTTTCAGACAAACGTTGCTTTAACCAATGAGGACACGCCGGAAACAGTGGCAGAGAAGATTCACGAACTGGAACAAAAGCATTTCCCTGAGATTATTCATAAAATCCTTCTGGATAATTCTAAAATATAAATTCTAAGAATCTAAAATAATTGCAAACCAAAGCAATCTAAAATCTAAAATCTCCAATCTAAAATAAATAATGACTCACGAAGTACATATATATACTGACGGCGCTGCTAAAGGAAATCCCGGAAACGGCGGCTACGGAGTGGTGATGGAATTGGTGGGGACACCACATAAAAAAGAATTCTACGAAGGCTTCCGCCTTACAACAAATAACAGAATGGAACTTCTGGCTGTAATTGTAGGTCTTGAAAAACTCAAAAAACCGAATATGAAAGTGCTTGTAGTTTCGGATTCTAAATATGTTGTGGATTCTGTTGAAAAAAAATGGGTTCTGGGCTGGGAGAAAAAAAAGTTCGCCGGCAGAAAAAACTCTGATCTATGGAAACGCTTTCTAATTGCATACCGCAAACATCAAGTTGACTTTAAATGGATAAAAGGTCACAATAACCATCCTCAAAACGAACGCTGCGATCAATTGGCTGTTATGGCATCTATGCAGCCCAATCTTTCTATTGATTCTTTTTATGAAACAACCGATTCTAAATTGATATAAAAAAATAACGTATCGAAAACCAAGGTTCACGATACGTTATTAGCACTAACTTAAATTTTTATTCCTCTTTGTCCAGATCTTTTGCCGTTTTAAATCCGGTTAAAAGTCCTATACCTGCCATTATAAATATAATCGAAGGATAAACCGCACCATCATTAAGAGTTGTGTAGGTCGTAATTAATAAAGCAATAAAAATTCCGATACCGCTTCCTATTAATAAGAAAGCCAGATTTACAACAAAGATTTTCCATGCAGCAACGCCTTTTCCTGTTCCTTTTAAAAATATACTCGCATCTACTCCTTTTTCTATAAGTGCCAGACGTTCTCTGTTCCTTGTTGAATAAATAAGATATACAATTCCGAAGATCATTGCGAAAAGGCTGACTGGTACTAAAATTTGTGGTCCCATAATTTTATATTTTTTTTAATTGATTGATACTCCATATGACGACAGCTTTTAAATTGAGGTTACAACTAAAATGAAAAAAAATCATTTTTTTTTCATTCCCAATTACAAAACTCTATGAATTTTAAATTCAACCTGAACTGTACAGTTTAATTACTTTAAATTTGATTTATTAAAGCTTTGGAATTTATTTTTTCAAAATTCTTGTAACCTAAACAAACATCTTGTCGTCCTATATAATATGAGTACATTACATGATCAACATTATATCGACAAAATCCTGCAGGGCGAAACCAATGCTTTTGCAGTACTCGTTGATCGTTATAAGGATATGATCTTTTCTTTGTCTCTGAAAATGATGAAAAATAAGGAAGAAGCCGAAGAGGCGGCACAGGATACTTTTATAAAAACATTCAATTCCCTAAGCAAATTTAAAGGCGATTCTAAATTTTCAACATGGATTTATAAAATATCTTATAATACATGCCTGGATCGTTTAAAGAAAAACAAAAAAGAAGAAAACAACATTTCAATTGATGAATTTTCTTCTCATTTAATTAAAACAATGGACAATGCTTTATCGGCATTAGAAGATAAAGAAAAAAGGCAGACCATTCAAAATTGTTTAAATCTGCTTCCCCGAGAAGAAAATTTCCTGCTGACTTTGTTTTATTTTGAAGAACAGAATTTAGAGGAAATTGGAAAAATAATGAATATAAACGCTAATAATGTCAAAGTAAAATTATTTAGGAGCCGACAAAAATTAGCCGTAATTTTGAAAAAGCAGTTAGAACCGGAAATAATAGAGTGTTATGAAAGAGAGCGATAAAAACTTAGAAAATCTTATTGATAAAATGATGGCAGAAGAAACCCTTCAATCACCATCTGCCAACTTTACTTCAAATATAATGTCTCAGATTCTGGTTTCTGAAAAAGCAAAAGCAAAACCATACAAGCCATTGATTTCGAACTTAGTATGGATTTTCATTGGAGTTGTTTTATTGTTTTTAGCCGGATATTATACCTTTTTTACGGGTACTGAGAATAATCTTGAAACAGGAAAATCATATTCGGATAAAATTGCTGCTGTCTTCTCCGGAATTCATTTTTCGCAAACCATATTCTATGCAGTTTTAATTGTATCTTTTATGACTCTGGTTCAGGTTGGGGTTTTAAAAAATTATTTTGATAAGAAGTACGAGTTGTAATTCCATTTTTAAAAGAAATGAAAAATAAACCGGCGTTTTTTAAAAGCATTCCAGGAGCAAAAAGAATGTACGCGTATTTCCTTTTAATGCTTTTGTTTTTTCTTACTGGTAATGCGTCTGCAATCCCGCGTTTTCCGACTCTAAAGAACCTATGAAAGATGCAATCAATTGGATAAAAAATATTAATTAATAAAGAGCATTTTTAAGAAGCTGTAAAATAATCGCATTTTTTTTCAAAAAAGTTGCAGCTTAACTCTAAAAAACCTATTTTAAACTCAGAAAAAATCAATTTTAACCAATTCATTTACAATAGTTTTACTTCGAAAACGTTGTCATTTTTTTAAGAAAATTTTGCGAACCTAAACCGTTGCAAGATTGTAACTTATGAAGTATCTTTGCACCCTAATTCGAAATTCATAAAATGAATAAACTATTGATTGTTGGAACAGTTGCTTTCGACGCGATTGAAACTCCTTTCGGAAAAACAGATAAAATTTTAGGTGGTGCTGCAACCTACATCGGATTATCAGCGTCATTTTTTAACTTGCAATCGGCCATTGTTTCTGTAGTTGGCGACGATTTTCCTCAAGAACATTTAGATTTATTGACTTCAAAAAATATCGATATCTCCGGTATCGAAATTGTAAAAGGAGGAAAAACCTTTTTCTGGAGCGGTTTGTACCACAACGATTTAAATTCAAGAGATACTTTAGTTACTGAATTGAACGTTTTAGCTGATTTTCAGCCAAAAGTTCCTCAAAACTACAAAGATGCTGACGTTGTAATGTTAGGAAACTTACACCCATTAGTACAAAGCAGTGTTTTAGATCAATTAGAAAAAAAACCAAAATTAGTTGTTTTAGACACAATGAACTTTTGGATGGACTGCGCTCTTCCGGAATTATTAGACGTTATTAAACGTGTAGATGTTATTACAATCAATGACGAAGAAGCAAGACAGCTTTCCGGTGAATATTCATTAGTAAAAGCGGCTGCGAAAATCCAGGATATGGGACCAAAATATGTGGTGATCAAAAAAGGAGAACACGGAGCACTTTTATTCCACAACAGAGAGGTATTCTTTGCACCAGCTTTACCACTAGAAGAGGTTTTCGATCCTACAGGAGCCGGAGACACTTTTGCAGGCGGTTTTTCAGGATTTATTGCACAAAGCGAAAACATTTCATTTGGCAACATGAAAAACGCAATTATTTACGGTTCAAATTTAGCCTCGTTCTGCGTAGAAAAATTTGGAACCGAAAGGATGGAAACATTAAGCAAAGCCGAAGTAGCGATTCGATTACAGCAATTTAAGTCGTTAACTCAGTTTGACATAGAAATATAATGCCCAAGAGCCTCGATAAAACGGGGCTTTTTTTATTACGTTAATACACACAACTTACAACAACACACAAAATAAAAAAACAATGAGCGACGCTTTAAAACACGAATGTGGTATAGCCTTAGTCAGACTTCTTAAACCGCTTGAATATTATAAAGAAAAATACGGAACTGCTTTCTACGGAATCCAGAAGATGTATTTAATGATGGAAAAACAACACAACCGCGGACAAGACGGAGCGGGATTTGCCAGCATTAAATTTGATGTTGATCCGGGACAGCGATATATCAGCAGAGTGCGTTCTAACCACTCGCAGCCTATTCAGGACGTTTTTAAACAAATTAATGAGCGCATCAGTGAAGAATTAAAAGCCAATCCGGAACTAGGAGATGATATTAAGGAGCTAAAAGCAAATATTCCATACATTGGAGAATTGTTTTTAGGCCACGTTCGTTACGGAACTTTTGGAAAAAACAGCATCGAAAGCGTTCACCCCTTTTTACGTCAGAGCAACTGGATGCATCGTAATTTAATTTTGGCAGGAAACTTTAATATGACAAATGTTAAAGAACTTTTCCAAAATCTGGTTGAACTTGGACAGCATCCTAAAGAAATGGCTGACACCGTTACGGTAATGGAAAAAATTGGTCACTTCTTAGACAAAGAAGTTATGCAATTGTATCAAGACTGTAAAGCCGAAGGTTATTCTAAAAAAGATGCTTCTCCGGTAATTGCAGAACGTCTGGATATTGCCAAAATATTAGCCCGTTCAGCTAAAAACTTAGACGGAGGTTACGCTATGGCCGGTTTATTAGGTCATGGAGACGCTTTTGTTTTTAGAGATCCTGCAGGAATTCGTCCAGCTTACTTTTATCAGGATGATGAAGTTGTTGTTGTAGCTTCAGAAAGACCGGTTATTCAGACTGTATTTAACGTCCCTTTTGACAGTGTTCAGGAAATCGATCCGGGGAATGCCTTGATTATCAAAAAAAACGGAACCGTTACCATGAATCAAATCCTGGAACCAACCGTAAAAAAAGCGTGTTCATTCGAAAGAATTTATTTCTCAAGAGGAAGTGATGCCGAAATCTATCAGGAGCGTAAAGATTTAGGTAAATTGATTTTACCGGCAGTTCTTAAGGCAATTGACAGCGATACAGACAACACTGTTTTCTCTTATATACCAAATACAGCCGAAACTTCATTTTACGGTTTAGTAGAAGCTGCACAGGATTTCTTAAACCAAAGAAAGAACAATTACATTCTTGAAAACAGAAACACACTTACTGCAGAAACCCTTCAGGAACTTTTATCTGTAAAAATACGCACAGAGAAAGTAGCAATTAAAGATGCTAAACTTAGAACTTTTATCACCGAAGACAGCAGTCGAGACGACTTGGTTGCACACGTTTATGACGTTACATACGGCGTTATTAAGCCAGAAGACAACTTAGTTATAATTGACGACAGTATTGTGCGCGGTACGACGCTAAAAATGAGCATTATTAAGATGATGGATCGTTTAAATCCAAAACGTATTGTTATCGTTTCATCTGCTCCTCAAATTCGTTATCCGGATTGTTACGGAATCGATATGGCAAAACTAGAAGGACTTGTTGCTTTTAGAGCAGCTTTAACTTTATTAAAAGAGAGAAACTTATATCATATTGTCGATGAAGTATATGCAAAATGTAAAGCACAAGAAAACTTCGCCGATAAAGACGTTGTAAACTATGTAACTGAAATTTACAATCAGTTTACACAAGAAGAAATATCAGATAAAATCGCGGAAATGTTAAGTTCTCCGGAAATTAACGCCGAAGTAAAAATTATTTTCCAAACCGTGGAAGATCTTCATAAAGCCTGTCCTAAAAATTTAGGCGACTGGTATTTTACAGGTGACTACCCAACCCCGGGCGGAAATCGTGTTGTGAACCGTGCCTTTATGAATTTTTACGAAGGAAAAGACGCGCGAGCTTATTAAAAAAGTATTAAAAAAAGGTTAATTTGTGCATTTCATCGGTTTTTTTTGCCGTTCATCCTGTTTCTTTGGTAAAAATGAAATGCTGCAATACTTTTGAGATACCATAACATTAGTAGGTTAAGTTTATGGTAGATTTGGGGCAAAAAGGGTGGAAGAAATTCCACCTTTTTTATTTTATACTACTCACAAGTATTTCTAAAATAACCTATTACTATCACTTTATCGGAAATATTTACCTTTCGTCTGAAAAGTTTCTTTACTACATACAACTCACATACCTTTACTATACCATAAAATTTAGTAGGTAAGTTTATGGTAGATTTGGGGCAAAAAAGGTGGAAGATATTCCGCCTTTTTTATTTTCCAAAATAACCAAATTAAGAAAATGTAAAATGTAGATAAAAAAAATAGACGAACAATCTTTTGCGATCATCCGTCTATTAATATGTCTTTACTTTATTTCTTATTTATCTAAAGCAAATCTTCTTGCAACTTCTGTCCAGTTAATTACACTGAAGAAAGCTTCAATATAGTCTGGTCTTCTGTTTTGGTAGTTTAAATAGTAAGCGTGTTCCCAAACGTCCATTCCTAAGATTGGCGTTCCACCATTACCAGCAACTTCCGGCATTAATGGATTATCCTGATTTGGAGTTCCTACAACTTCTAATTTACCGCCTTTTTGAACAACTAACCAAGCCCATCCTGAACCGAATTGAGTTGCTCCAGCTTTAGCAAATTTTGCTTTAAACTCTTCAAATGATCCAAAAGAAGACTCAATAGCAGCTAATAAATCGCCTGTTGGCAATCCTCCTCCGTTTGGAGACATTACAGTCCAGAATAAATTGTGGTTGTAGAAACCACCGCCATTGTTACGAACTGCTGCGTTTGATTTATCTAAATTAATTAAGATGTTTTCAATCGTTTTTCCTTCTAAATCTGTTCCTGCAATTGCTGCATTTAGATTAGTAGTATAAGCATTGTGGTGCTTTGTATGATGGATTTCCATTGTACGCGCATCAATATGTGGTTCTAATGCATCGTATGCATAAGGTAATTGTGGTAATTCAAAAGCCATGGTATTAGGATTTTTATGGTTTATACTAATTTATTCCAAATTTAAACATTTAACTTTGGAATTGAAAATACTATTTCGTTATAATTCAATTTAATTAATTGATAAATCGACATTTTACAACATAATTTGTTGTAAATCTTTATTTTCCGTTGAAAGTTGTCATAGTATTTTCTAATCCGGCAGTTCCAAAAGTTTTTATTATTTCGGCTGAAGTTTCTAAACGTTCCGGCAGTTTTGCCTCTTCTTCGGCATTCCACTCTCCTAAAACATAATCGATCTGCTGGCCTTTTTTAAATTGATCGCTGATACCAAATCTATAACGGGTATAGTTTTGTGTATTCAGCACCAGATTAATATTTTTAAGTCCGTTGTGACCACCGTCGCTTCCTTTCGGCTTAATTCTTATAGTTCCGAAAGAAAGATTTAAATCGTCTGTAATTACAAAAATATTTTCTAAAGGTATATTTTCTTTGTCCATCCAGTATTTTACAGCCTTTCCGCTTAAATTCATATAGGTATTTGGCTTTAGAAGAAAAAAAGTTCTTCCCTTAAATTTATATTCTGCCATTGAACCTAATTTCACCGTTTCAAACGAAATCCCTTCTTTTTTAGCTAAAAAATCAAGAACCTTAAACCCAATGTTATGTCTGGTATTAACGTATTCTGCACCTATATTTCCTAATCCTACGATTAAATATTTTTTACTCACGCTTTTTATGTTGTTTTTGGGGTGTTCGTGAACCTCCGGTTTTATATTGTCTATGTTCTCTTCGTTTTGTGTTGATGAAAACAGTTTTGTTATCCATTTTATCATTTGGCAAAAGTAAGGTTAATTAGGGAATTAGAAAATGTGTCAATTAGATAATTTCCTGCTGGTCGTGGTTTGTTTAACCGCAAAGCACGCTAAGATTTACGCAGAGAGCGCGAAGATATTAAAAACTATCTTAGATGTAGACATTCAAAAAGTTCGCAAAGCTTGATTTGGACATAGCTTTGCGAACTTAAAATTTAAATATTGTTTACGCTCCAATTAAAACACCTTAGGGTACTTTGCGGTTAAAAAACACTTAGAATCTCAGAAAATTAGCATCTTAGCCACTTAGCACCTCAAAAAAAAGCCCCAATCGTAAGATTGAGGCTTTTTGTATTGAGTGAAAAAAAATTATTTTTTCTTTCCTTTTGCAGGTGCTTTTGCAGCTTTTGCAGCCTCTTGAGCAGCTTTCATAGCAGCACGAGAGATTCTCACTTGACAAACAACTGTGTTGTCTGGGTGCATAATTTTGTACTCTGGTTTTCCAACTTTAGTAACGTATAATTTGTTACCCATTTCAAGTGGAGTGATGTCAGCTTCAACAAAATCAGGAAGATTTGATGGTAAAGCTTTTACTTTTAATTTACGTTGGTTTAAACGTAAAACACCTCCGGCAAGAACACCTTTAGATGTACCAACGATTTTCACAGGAACTTCCATTGTGATTTCTTTATCATCAAATAATTGGAAGAAGTCAATGTGTAAAATTTTGTCAGATACTGGGTGAACCTGGATGTCCTGTAAAATTGCATTGAATGATTTTCCTTTTCCAAGTTCGATCACAACTGTGTGAGCGTTTGGAGTGTAAACCAAGTTTTTGAATGCAGTAACGTCTGCTGAGAAGTGTACTGCCTGGTTTCCTCCGTATAAAACGCAAGGTACCTGTCCAGCATTACGTAAGGCTTTAGTTGACACTTTACCCACGCTTTCTCTTTCTGATCCTTTAATTGTAATCGATTTCATTGTAAAAAAAATATAGTTATTAATAAAAAATATTCTGTTTTGCTGTAAGCCTTAAGCAATTAGCTTTAGGCTTTTTATGCAAGGTAAACAAGCTTACGGCCTAAAGCCTAAAGCGTATTACTTTTACATAATAAATTTTCCACTAATGGAATTGTTGTGGTGCACCATGTGCATAACTTCGGCAAAAAGAGGTGCACAACTCACTACTCTGATTTTATCTGACTGCCTTTTTAACGGAATTGAATCGGTTACGATTAATTCTGTCAATTTCGAATTTTCAATTTTATCATACGCCCCGCCAGATAATATAGCGTGTGTACAAATTGCTCTTACGCTTAGTGCTCCTTTTTCGATCATAAGGTCGGCAGCTTTTGCTAACGTTCCTCCTGTATCAATCATGTCGTCTACTAAAATTACGTTACGGCCTTTTACTTCACCAATCAGCTCCATAGTATCGATAACGTTGGCTGCTTTTCTTTGTTTGTAACAGATTACTACATCTGATTCTAAAAACTTAGAGTAAGCATATGCTCTTTTTGAACCTCCCATATCCGGAGATGCAATGGTTAAATTTTCTAAATTTAAACTTTGCACGTAAGGCAAAAAGATTGTAGATGCAAATAAATGATCTACTGGTTTTTCAAAGAATCCCTGAATCTGATCTGCATGCAGGTCCATTGTCATGATTCTTGTTGCTCCTGCAGCAGTTAATAGGTTTGCTACTAACTTAGCTCCAATCGGCACTCTTGGCTTGTCTTTTCTATCCTGTCTTGCCCAGCCAAAATAAGGCATAACAGCTGTAATATGTCTTGCCGATGCGCGTTTTGCCGCATCAATCATTAACAACAATTCCATCAGATTATCTGCACTTGGAAAAGTTGAACACACGATGAAAACGCGTAAACCTCTTATTGATTCTTCGTAAGACGGCTGAAATTCTCCGTCACTATACGTTGACATCGTTACTTTTCCTAACGGAATCCCGTAGTCTTTTGCAATCTTTTCTGCAAGATAAACACTTTGTGAACAAGCAAAAATTTTAGCTTCTGGTTCTAGGTGCGACATTATAATGTGTTGTTTTATCCGCTGCAATGCATCAAATCGACTATTTCGTTTGTCGTAGCCAGATCAATGTATTTGCCTCGGGTGTAGTTAGTTGTGTGTGCGTCGTTTTAACGAGCTGCAAATTTATAAAATTTATTGAACACTGAAAGCAAATATTTAAGTATTTTTAGTAGAATTTTTAATTTTATTTTTTACATTTGCACCGTGTTAAAGGAATGGGCACATTATTGATCTCATTCTATTGCGTTAAAATAATCGCTTTTGATTATTATTTCGTCTGCTAAGCCCGGATGGCGGAATTGGTAGACGCGCTGGTCTCAAACACCTGTGGGAAACCGTGCCGGTTCGACTCCGGCTCCGGGTACAAAAAACCTCTTCTTAGCGGAAGAGGTTTTTTTATGTCTTTTTTAAACCATATAAGCCATATAAGAAAATATAACTGAACGCTTAAAGCTCTATATTTAAATAAACTTATATCACTTATATGGTGGAAACCTCACAACTCGCATTATGCAAAACCGGAAAATTGCATGAATTAGCAATAAAACACAATTGATTGGCTTTAAAATGAAGCTCATTAGCCAGTTCTATCTTGTTTTTGTTTACAATTGTAACATTTGGGTTTAAACGAACCTCAACGAAACGACCGCTTCCGTCGGGATTTACTTCGAGTGTTGCTTCTGCATTGTCTGAATAACTAATCACTTCTATTCCGTTTTGAGAGCAGACATATAAATAGGACATCATGTGACACGAAACCAAACTACTTAGCAATAAATCTTCCGGATTATATAATTCCGGATCACCTTTGAAAGCTTTGGCTGCTGAAACTTCTAAAATTGGTTTCCCTTCAATTTGAATTTGATGGGTTTTACTGTAGAATTTCTTTGATACTTCAGCTGAGCTCTGTTTGAAAATCCAGTTTAATTGTGCTTTGAATAAATGTTTCATTTAGATAATATCATTTTCTTTAATAAATAAAAGCTGTTCCTGTCATTTTAGTTTCAAACTTTGAAATTATTGTTTTATCAATTTTATTGCCATCAAGAGTAATCGATTTTAATCCTTTCATTTCAAGCAAGTTGTCTGGAAGATTTGTTAATTCATTTTCATACAAATTCAGTTCTTCCAAATTATTAAGTAATGAGATTTCTCTTGGAAGTTCCTTAATATGATTAACACTTAAATGAATTGTTTTAAGTTTTTTGCATTTAGAAAGTCCTAAAATGACATTTTTAACATCAATTTTATCTTGTCTAATATATCCAAAGGTTTCAAGATTAATTAATTTTTCGAATTGAATATTCAAATTCTTAATTTGATTATTTCCTAGGTTCAGTTCTTTGAGATTTTTAAATCTATGAATTTTTGATAAATTAGCTGAAAAATCAAACTCGAACATACTTGTCATATCAAGTTCTTCAATTTCATCGTTGTTTTGGTAAAATGATTCTGGAAATGTTTTAATATCATTCCACCAAATATCTAATACTTTTAAATTTTTAAGAGTTGTTACCTCATTCGGCAATATTTTAAAATCATTCATTCCGATATTTAAAATTTGCAGCTTTTTTAATTTGTCAATACCATTTAAATCAGATAAATAATTTTCCGAAACATTTAGTTCTTGAAGATTTGAAAGTTCAAATACAACTTCAGGAAGTTTTTTTAAACCTTTTTTTGACAGGTCAAGACGATAAACCTTGTCTAAATCTTTTGGCAAACTATCTAAGTTATTGTAACTTTTTAAGTCGTTAATTTTATCTAATGAGAATTGTTTTAATTCTTGTTTCTTTGAACAAGATAATAAAGTGAAAAGTAGAAAGATTGAAACATAATAATTTCTCATATGAAAGCTTTTAGTTCTTTACAACTAATCAAATGTAAAAAAATTAACAGTTAGTTTTCAAAATAAAAAACCTCGAAAGCTTATCACTTTCGAGGTTTCTTAGAGAACTAAATTAATAAACAAAAGCTAAAACTATTTCTTTACAGAAAATTTAAAAGTCGTTTTAGTTTTATAATTTTCTCCCGGGTTTAAAACCGTGGTTGGGAAATTTTTCTGGTTTGGAGAATCCGGATAATGTTCTGTTTCCAGACATAATCCTGTTCTGTGTGCAAAAGTTCCTCCGTTTGGCATTGGCAATGTTCCGTCAAGGAAGTTTCCAGAATAGAACTGAATTCCAGGTTCGTCTGTTGTCATTTCCATAACTCTTCCGCTTGCTGCGTGGTATACTTTTGCAATGATTGTTTTTCCTTTTTCAGGATTGTTCAATACCCAGCAGTGGTCGTAACCTTTTCCTCTTTCTAACTGCTCGTTTTTAACATTGATATCTTTTCCAATTAATTTTGGCGTTCTGAAATCGAAAGGAGTACCCGCTACATCATCTAATTTTCCTGTTGGAATCAAAGTCGCGTCAACCGGAACTAATTTATCTGCATTTAAAGTCAATTCGTGATCTAAGATTGTTTTTGTAAAATCTCCGGATAAATTGAAGTATGAATGTTGTGTCAGGTTAACAACGGTAGTTTTGTCTGTTGTTGCTTCGTAAAGCACTTCCAACTGATTGTCATTTGTCAATGTATATGTTACAATAACTTTCAGGTTTCCCGGATAACCTTCTTCCATATCTTTACTTAAATACGATAATTTTAAAGAAGCTGTATCGCCGGATTTAACCTCATCAGCTTTCCAAACTACATTAAAAAATCCTTGCGGACCTCCGTGTAAAGCATTTGGAGCGTTGTTAATTGCCAATTGATATTCTTTTCCATCAAGCGAAAATTTACCTTTTGCAATTCGGTTTCCGTATCTTCCGATTAAAGCTCCAAAAAATGGATTTTCTTTTTCGTATTGCGCCAAATTACTGAATCCGATTACTACATTTTCAGAAACACCTTCTTTATTTGGCACTTTCAAATCTGTAATTCTTCCTCCAAAAGTGATGATGTCAACCTCCATCCCATTTTGGTTTTTCAGTTTATAGCTCTCTACTTTTTCGCCTTTGGCAGTAGTTCCATACTCTGATTTATCGATTGTAACTAATGCTTTTTCATCAGTGGCAACTTTTTCTGTATCGGCTTTTTTATCGCCTTTACACTGAATTGAAACTGCAGCCAAACTTAAAAGGCTTAGACCGAAAACACAACGTTTTAATGCATTCATAAATGATAGTTTTTTTAAGTTAGTAAAGTCTTAAAGTCGAAAGTCTTAAAGTCTTTTCCTCAAAGTAACTAAAACTTTCCGACTTTATGACATTAGACTTTTGACTAAATTAAAGTCCGTGTTGAAACAAATGGAAATAGGCTTCGTTGGCATTGATTTTATCTTTAAACTCTCTTACAGTTGTTTTTTCATCAATTACCAATAATTCGATTCCTGCAATGTCTGCGAAATCTTCCATATATTCTGTTGTGATAGATTGGCTGTAAACCGTATGGTGCGCTCCTCCAGCTAAAATCCAAGCCGTTGCTGCCACTTCTAAATTTGGTTTACAATCCCAAAGAACGCGTGCAACTGGAAGTTTTGGTAATTCTGCCATTGGTTTAACAGCTTCAACTTCGTTCACGATTAAACGGAAACGAGTTCCCATATCCACCAAAGAAACGTTAATTGCATCACCTGCAGGAGAATTGAACACCAAACGAGCTGGATCTTCTTTTCCTCCAATTCCTAATGGATGCACTTCGCAAGAAGGTTTTCCGTCAGCGATTGATGGACAGATTTCTAACATGTGAGAACCTAAAACGTATGATTTTTGTGGTGTAAAGTGATAAGTGTAATCTTCCATGAAAGAAGTTCCGCCTTCAAGACCAACACACATTACCTTTAAAGCTCTAACCATTGCAGCTGTTTTCCAGTCTCCTTCGCCGCCAAAACCATAACCATCGGCCATTAATCTTTGCGTTGCGATTCCCGGTAATTGTTTCCAAACTCCAAGGTTTTCAAATGTATCTGTAAAAGCGCCGAATCCTCCTTCTTCAAGGAAAGCTCTTAATCCTAATTCGATTTTTGCTGCTTCAACTAATGAACTTCTTTGTGCGCCGCCTTCTTTTAAAGAATCGGTTAAGTTATAAGAAGACTCATAAACTGCTAATAAATCAGCTAGTTGTTTGTCTGTTACTTTTTCGATATGTTTTGTAACGTCTGAAGAATCGTATCCGTTTACCGACATTCCGAAACGAATTTGCGCCTCAACTTTGTCACCTTCAGTAACGGCAACTTCACGCATATTGTCTCCAATACGAGCTACTTTTAAGTTTTGAAGTTCGTCCCATCCAAGAACGACTCTTGACCAGATTCCTAATTGTTTTTGAACTCTTTGGTCTTCCCAATGTCCTACAACAACTTTACGTTTTTTACGTAAACGAGACATCATGAAACCAAATTCACGATCTCCGTGAGCCGATTGGTTCAGGTTCATGAAATCCATATCAATGCTTCCCCATGGAATTTCAGCGTTGTATTGTGTATGTAAATGGCATAATGGTTTTTTAAGGATGTTTAAACCGCCAATCCACATTTTTGCTGGAGAGAAAGTGTGCATCCAGGCAATAATTCCGATACAGTTTTTAGCTGAATTCGCCGCCAAACATACATCTAAAATTTGCGATGGAGATTTTACCACATCTTTATAAACCACTTTTACCGGAATTGAAGATGAAGCATCTAATCCTTTTGCAATAATCTGAGAATGTTCTGCTACTTTTCTAAGTGTTTCTTCACCATATAATTCCTGGCTTCCTACTACAAACCATACTTCTTTTTGAGAAATGTCTATCATTGTTTTTTATTTTTGTTTCAAGTTTTCTTTGTTTCAAGTTTCAAGTTGAAATGCGGAAAATCTTTGTTATATATTGTTTTTGTTATTTTGTTTCAAGTTCCAGGTTTCAGGTTACGTTCCAACAACTTGAAACAAAAAAAACCTGAAACCTGAAACAAAATCATTACTGTCCGTAGTACGAATCTTTTCCGTGTTTACGGTTGTAATGTTTCTTTATTAATGAATCTTTTAATCTTGGTGCGTTTGGATTTATTTGTAAAGTCAGGTACGCCATTTCTGCCACAACTTCTAAAACTTTACTGTTGTAAACTGCTTTTGCCGCATTTTTCCCCCATGCAAACGGACCGTGATTTCCAATCAAAATCATTTCTACTTCTTCATAAGAAAGATTTTTTTCTTTGAAACAATCCAAAATCTGAATTCCGGTATTGTGTTCGTAGTTTCCTTCAATTAAATGATCTGCCATCGGGGGCGCACACGGAATATCAGCCGTTAAGTGATCAGCATGCGTAGTTCCAAAAATTGGAATATCCTGCTGCGATTGTGCCCAAGCTACAGAATATGTTGCGTGCGTATGCGCCACTCCGCCAATATTTGGCCAGTGTTTGTACAAATAAGCATGTGTTTTTGTGTCTGAAGACGGACGCAAATTTCCTTCGATAACATTGTTGTCGAAATCGACAATAACGATATCTTCAGGCTTTAAATCTTCGTAAGGAACACCGCTTGGTTTAATGGCAAAAACACCATTTTTTCTGTCCACGGCGCTTACGTTTCCGAAAGTATAGACAACCAAATTCAATGCATTCAACTGCATGTTGGCTTCGTAACATTCTTGTTTTAAATCTTTATAAAGAGAACTCATTTTGAGAAATTTTAATAGTTGGATCTGCAAAAGCACTTAATTGTTCGTAAGCAATCAGCAATTTATTATAAGCAGCTACTTTATCTAATTGAGGGAAATATTCTCCGTCAAAATCACTTCCGATTTTTTGGCTTGCTTCGATTACGTTTGGATAAATTCCAGCTGCAACGGCTGCATAAATTGCCGCTCCTAAAGCAGGAGTCTGGTCTGAAGCTGCCACTTTAATTGGCTTGTTTAAAACGTTAGCCAAAGTCTGCATAATGAAAGGCGATTTACGAGCAACACCACCGATCCCGATAACGCTGTCGATTTTTACACCTTCTTCTTCAAAACGGTCTACAATTTTCTTCGCTCCAAAACAAATTGCGTTTACTAAAGCTTTAAAAATATGCGGTGCTTTTGTTCCTAAAGATAAATTCGAAATAGCACTTTTTACTTCCTGATTTGCATCTGGAGTTCTTCGTCCGTTAATCCAGTCTAGAGCAATTGGAAGACTTTCTGAAACTGGAATTTTCTCTGCTTCTTTCGTTAATTCAACAATTAATTTATCGCTGAATTCTTCTCTTAATTGTTCTTTTTGAGCATCATTTAAAGTTGATGAAGAAGCTAATAAATGTTCTGTAGGCCACATTAATAATTCTTTGTACCAAGCCAATAAATCGCCAAAAGCAGATTGTCCTGCTTCCAGACCAATAAATCCCGGAATTACAGATCCATCAACCTGACCGCAGATTCCGCGAACGGTTTTTGTCCCAACTTCGTCATAAGAACCAACAAGGATATCACAAGTTGAAGTTCCCATAACACGAACTAATGTATTTTCTTCGATTTTAGCTCCAACTGCTCCTGAATGTGCGTCGAAAGTTCCAACAGCCACAACTGTTTCTGTAGAAAGCCCTAAACGGTCTGCCCATTCTTGGCTTAATTTTCCAGCTACTAAATCTGAAGTATAGGTTTCATCGTATAAATTGCCGCGTAAAGCCGCTAAATATGGATGCAATTTTTCTAAGAATTCAACTGGCGGTAATCCGTTCCAGTCTGCGTGCCACATGGCTTTGTGACCTGCCGCACAACGGCTTCTTTTGAAGGTTTTTAAATCTTTATCTTCAATCAATAAATACGTCATTAAATCGCAGTGTTCCATCCAGGTGTGTGCTGCATTTCTAACCGCTTCGTCTTGTCTAGCAATGTGAAGGATTTTTGCCCAAAACCATTCAGAAGAATAAATTCCTCCAACGTATTTTGTCACGTCTTCTCCGCCCCAGCTTACTGCCAGTTCGTTGATTTCGTTTGCTTCATTTATAGCAGTGTGATCTTTCCATAAAACCATCATCGCATTCGGGTTTTCTTCAAAACCTTTTGTCAATGCCAATGGCGTTCCGTCTTTTGTAACCGGAACCGGAGAAGATCCTGTTGTATCAATACAAATTCCGCGAACCAATGCTGGATCAACTTTACTTTCTTTTACAACATTTTGAATTGTAGTTTCCAATCCTTCGATATGATCCAAAGGATGCTGGCGGAATTGATTTATAGAGGCGTCACAATATTGTTTGTTTTTCCATCTTTTGTAATGAGAAACATTCGATGCCAGCTCCTGCCCATTTTCTGTGTCAATAAGCACCGCGCGAACAGAATCTGTTCCGTAGTCCAATCCTATTACATAATTTTTCATTCGTATTTATTTTAAAATATTGACAAATATACTTATAAATAATTTATAAGTGTACAAAAAACACTTAATAAAATTTTACTCACTAATTTTTACAAAAAATGCATCAAAACAAAGATTTAAGCTCAAAACAAAAAATAAATGTCAATGTTACATTTATTATGCTGCGATTATTTCATCTTAATCTTCAAAACAGTCACAGAATAAGCAGGAAAATCGTATTGAACTTTGTTGCCGCTTACCTTAAACTGACTTTCTTTAGGGCTGATTTTTGTTGGAGATGCAAATGAATTTTCATCTTTTAAACCATCGCCTTTCAAAGTAACCGCTGTTCCTTTTGAATCCAGTTTTGCTCCTTTTAAATCAATAGAAGCATTTTGAGATGATGCCGATGTGTTTACGATTTTTAAAATCACTTCTTTCGAATTGACATCTTTTACTGCCGAAGCAAATAAATCGTTTTGTCCTGTAATCGCTTTTCCGTCTTTTGTAATACTGATTAAATCTGTTCCTTTATTGTTTGAAAACAGTTTTTGAACGTAGTAATTTGGTGTTCCAAATGATTGTAAATTATTGAACCAAATCATATCCGGTGTCCATTGCCAGCCTTCTTCATGAGCCAATAATGGCGCATAAGATGTTAAATGAACCACCTCAGCGTTACGTTCCATTCCGGTCATAAAAGCCGCTTCAGAGAAAGCACATTCCCAGTTATTTTTGTTGTCCGGACTTGCAATACCTACACTTTGTGCAGCATATTCTCCTGCAAAAATCTTTGGTCCTTTTCTGTCATAATTGTCATAACGTGTTGCATTCTGGCGGAACCATTCCGGGTTTTTATAATAATGTTCGTCTACTATTTCTGCGTTTAGTTTTTTCAGTTCTTTCATTCCGTATTCGAAGAAATCGCCGTCAGGGAAAGGTCCTGTTCCTGAAACAATGGTGATGTTTGGATATTTACTTTTGATGGCTTTTTCGAATACTTTAAAACGTTCAATATAATCTGGTCCCCATTGCTCATTTCCAACTCCTATAAATTTTAAATTGAATGGTTTTGGATGTCCCATATCGGCTCTCACTTTTCCCCAGGCTGTTTCTGTTCCGCCATTTGCGAATTCAATTAAATCTAAAGCATCTTGTACATACGGATCGATCTGATCCATCGGAACAAGTTCTCCTGTGTTGAACTGACAAGCCATTCCACAGCTTAAAATTGGGAGCGGCGAAGCACCGATATCTTCTGAAAGCTGGAAATATTCAAAAAATCCCAATCCGAAACTCTGAAAATAATCTGGTGCAGGTCTGTGTCCGAATTCCATATTCCAGCGGTTTACAGCAGTTTCCCTATCTTCAACTTTTCCTATAGATTTTTTCCATTGGTAACGTTCTGCCAAAGTTCTTCCTTCGACAATACACCCTCCCGGGAAACGTAAAAATCCTGGTTTTAAATCGTATAACAATTGCACTAAATCTTTACGAAGTCCGTTTTTTCTTCCTGCCCAGGTATCTTCAGGAAATAATGAAATATTATCTAAATCAATTACCCCGTTTCCTTCAAAAGTGATTTTTAATTTCGCTTTAGCTTCTGTTCCTGTCGAAGTTAGTTGAGCCGAATAATTTGACCAGTCTTTTGAATTTGGAACAACCGAAGTTTCTCCCAAAACTTTATTGTCTTTATCAATAAATTGGAATTTAATTTTAGAAATATTACCTGATATTTTAGCTGCTTTTAAGGTCAGATTGTATTTCAAATCTTTCTTGATTCCCATTCCTCTGAAACCTTCATTTACCAATTGATAGCCGTTTGCATCATTAATCGTAACGCGGCAGTAATTATGATTGGTTCCTTTTTGCGAATACTGAATAACATTGGCAATTCCGGACTGCTGGTTTAATTTATGACGGTCGCTGTTTGGTTCCTGCCATCCCATCATTGGAAACAAGAATTCAAACGATCTGTTTTTGATCATTTCGGCGTACAATCCTCCGTCGGCAGCAAAATTGATGTCTTCAAAAAACACTCCGTACATGGTAGGCTGAATTTTGGTAATCGATTTGGCTGCTTCTACTTCAAAGTTGTTTTTTTGTGCCGATGTGTACATGCTCGTCAGCAGTGCGCCGCAAAGGGTGATTTTGGTAATAAAATTGGTATTCATGTTTATTTATTTAAATGTGTTTTATAACACGCGATAACACTGACTCACTAAAGTGAAAACGCAGGTTAAAAAACGGATTTTACTTTTTTTGTTTCACGCAGATCTAACAGATTCTGGCAGATTTATTTTTCTAATCTTTTTAATCATTTAATCTGCGGCTTTATTTTCTTAACACATAGAATCATCGTGTTTGTTTGTGTATAGAAGGTATTTCATTCTTTTAAACAAACATCAGCTATGTGTTTACTTTTTTGTTTCTCGCTAATTTTGCAGATTGAGCAGCTTTAAAAAGATAAAATTCAAATCTTGCTGCTTTTCTATATTCTTAATACTTAATTCTCGCTGCTTAATTCCCTTTATAATCCAGCCAAACCTTCATTTTTCCTACTCCTCTGTTTGACCATGAATAATACGGAATGGCCTTGAATTTTGAATTTTCGATTACATTTACGCCTTGCAATAAATTGGCTTCTTTTCTCACTTTGAATGTATCTGAAGCTGAAATATCAATCTTGTCAAAATTGTTTTTGTTGTCAATTTCTTCAACCGCATACACTAACGGACCGTATTCTAAAGAGACTTTGTTTTTATTGGTTTCAACTTTAGAATTTGTTTCTACTTCCTGAACTTCCATTGGGAAATTAAGCGCGATTTTGTCTCCTTTTTTCCAATTTCTGGTTACGTTGAAATAACCGTTTTCAGGCTGAATTGTTAGTGTTTCTCCGTTTACTGTAATAGTTGGTTTTTGAGTCGAAGCTTTTTTATACGTATATAAATCTCCTGGCAAAACTTCATTTCTAGCCCAGCCCGGAACGCGAAGTTTAATCGTGAACTGGCTTTCTTTTTTAGGATTAACCGAGATTCCGACTTTTCCGTTCCAAGGATACGAAGTTTGTTGTGAAATCTGTAAATCGGTTTTTCCTAATGTAAACGAAGCATCGTTTGAAGCATATAAATTGACATATAAATCATTCTTTGTTTTAGAATAAATCAATCCCGGAATCGACGGAATAAAACGAATTAAGTTGGTTGGACAGCAAGAACAGTCAAACCATGCCTGACGTGTGCACGAACCTCGGTTTGATTTGTAAACACCATCGGCTTCTAAGGCATTTGGGTAGAAAAATTGTTTTCCGTCAAGCGAAATACCTGAAATTAATCCGTTATACATCGTTCTTTCGATCACATCAAAATATTGTGATTTTCCGTATAAATTATGCAATCTGTGGTTCCAGTATACATCGCCGATTGCAGCACAGGTTTCGTTGTAAGCGGTTAAGTTTGGCAGTTCGTAATTTACACCAAAAGCTTCGCCGTCATGTCTGGACCCGATTCCGCCCGTGATATACATTTTTTTGTTTACCATGTTATTCCATAAATTATTTACGGCATTTTCATAGGCTTTATCTTTGGTTAAAGCTACAATATCAGTCATTCCCGCATACATGTAAACCGCTCTTACGGCATGTCCTACGACTTCATTCTGTTGTGTAACCGGTATATGATCCTGAGCGTATTCTCCATATAATTTATGGTTGTTTGGATTCCCGCGATTATCCAGATAGTATTTTGCCAGTTTCAGATAGTCTTTGTTTCCGGTAATCTGATACAATTTCAGTAATCCGGTTTCAACAATCTGATGTCCAGGAACGCCTTTTACCTGTCCCGGATTATCTCCAAAAGTTCGCACCAGCATATCGGCCGCTTTTATGGCAATGTCCAGAAAATTGGTTTTTCCTGTTGCTTCGTAATGCACGATTGCAGCTTCAATCAAATGCCCCGGATTATATAATTCGTGGCTGATCTGTAATGATTCCCAACGTTTTCCTTCGATCACCGGAACCCAGGGTGCCGGCGGTTTAGCCGGATTTATAGTTCGCCAGGTGGTAATATATCCGTCTGGTTCCTGACCGATTTTTACGATGGCAATCATCGAATCCAGAACCCTTTCGAGTTTAGGATTTGGAGCACTGATTAACGTATTTGAGGCACCTTCGATTATTTTATAAACATCGGTGTCATCAAAGGGCATATCGCCTCTGGTTGTTCCTGTTTTTTGTTTTCCTGCGATTAAGAAATTTTCGAAACGGCCTTCTTCATTACATTTTTGGATGGCATATTCGATTGTAATTTCCTGTACTCTTTTGATAATTGGCAACCAAAAAGAATCTGTTAGTTTTACATTTTGAATGTTTACTGGCTCAATTTCATAACCTGCATTTTTAGCAGAAGTTTTACTCTTCAATTCATTGTTTTTGGTTTCTTTACAGGAAACAAAAACAAGAAGCGATAGAAAAAGTGTAATTGTAGGGAGGGTATATTTCTTCATTGTAAATTGATTATGCTATTTTAAAATCGGCCAGAAATCTGCGTCCCATTGTATTTCTCTGACTATTAATTTTGGTGTTCCGTTGCTTTTCTTTTCGTATGCGTGATAAAACATATAATCTTTTCCGTCGAAAGTATACGTGCTGTTATGTCCTTCTCCAAAATAATTTTCATCGCCCTGCACGACTAAACTTCCTCCTCCTTCATTTAATGATTTTCCATCTTTATCCAAATACGGTCCGGTTACATTTTTTGATCTCCCAACAACAACTTTATAGGTGCTTTTTTCGCCTCGGCAGCACAAATCCCATGAAAGAAATTGGTAATAATAACCGTTTTTCTTAAAGATAAAAGGAGCCTCAAGTGCACCATCTCCAGGGTCAGAATCAGGTAATTCGAAGGTTCTTTTACGTTTTGCAATCGTGTGCCATTCCTGAGGCTGTGCAATCGATTTTAAATCGGGATTTAATTTTACCAGTTTTAATCCTTCCCAAAAAGAACCAAACGAAAGCCAGGGCGTATTGTTTTCATCAAAAACCAAATTCGGATCGATGGCATTCCACATATCTCTGTTGGGCTCTGACTGAATCACAATTCCCTGATCGACCCATTTGTAATTTTTGTCTTTTGGATCTAAAGTAGTATTGGTCGCAACGCCAATCGCCGATGTATTTTTGGCGAAAGCCGAAACTGAATAATACAGGTAATAAGTATTGTTATGGAATGAAATATCCGGTGCCCAGATGTGGTTTTTAAAATCGGCTGCAACGCCATCTGCCCAAACGGGTTTGTCTTTGAAAACCTGAGGTTCTTTGTTCCATTTTTTTAAATCTTTCGAACTAAAAACACTGATTCCGTTACCCGTACAGTACAAATAATAGGTGTCTTTTTGTTTAATAACAACCGGATCATGCACCACAATTTCCTGAGCAGTAACCACTGAAGCAGTAAGCATCAGAAAAACCGAAATTGCATATTTTATGTTTTTGTAAACCATATAAGTGATATAAGTAAATTTAAGTTTTGGTTACTGGAAACCTTAGCAGAACAGTTACTGCAGCAAAATTGAAAACTGCGACTGCGACTGAACACTATTGTATTCCTTCGGAAGTCATTACAACACGCTTCATAGTTCCGTCTTTGTTATAGAATAATTTATCGACGCAGACAGATCTTCTGAAACTTCCGCCATGCGGAATTGAAGCTCCGTTGTGATAAATGAAATACGATTGTCCTTTAAAATCAATTATAGATTGATGGTTTGTGTTGCTGTTTCCGGCAATTTCGTTCAGGATTCCTTTATATTCCCACGGTCCTGTAATGGATTTGCTCATGGCGTAGGCAATTTTTTCAGGAAATTCGTAAGCATATGATAAATAATACCATTCTTTATGCTTATGAATCCAAGGTGCTTCGGTAAAATTAGGCAGTTTTATGTGATGAATTTCTCCATCAATTTCCGTCATGTTTTCTTTTAATTTAGCATAATGGCAGGCGGTATTTCCCCAAAACAAATACGCTTGTCCGTCATTATCGATATAAACCGTCGGATCGATATCGTCCCAGCTTATATCGGTAAATTTGGTCATATCGTTGGTGATTAACGCTTTTCCTAATGCATCTTTAAAAGGTCCAAGCGGATTGTCTGCTACGGCAACTCCAATAGATTTTCCGTGCACCGAGCCATGTTCAACGGTTACATACCAGTAAAATTTTCCGTTTCTTTCGATTACCTGCGAAGCCCATGCATCACTTTTTGCCCATTTAAAATCAGTTACTTTTAACGGTACCGGATGTGATTCCCATTTTTTCATATCAGAAGATGAATACACGAGCCATTCATTCATTTTATAGAAATGAAAATCGTTTGGTGCTTCGTCATGACCGGCATACAGATACACTTTGTCTTTGTACACCAGTGCGGCAGGATCTCCTGTGTATTTATCGGTAATAATAGGATTGTTGAATTTTACCGATTGGGCGCTTGCTATCGATAAGAACAAAATGGACAGGCTTGTAAATAGTTTTTTCATTATTGGTATTATTTGTTATTTCATTTTGCCGCAGATTAAATGATTTTTTTAATCTGTGTCTTTAATTTTAACATATAGAAACATAGTCTTCCTTTGTATATATAGGCATTAAATCAGATAGTTATATGTTTTTTCATTCTAATAAAATGCTTTTTTTACATTATTAAATTCTATGTTCCTACATGTCTAAATATTGATTTAATTTATTTTTTTACCCCAAACCGATAATCCTGCGCTGTTGATTCCGGTATAGGTTAAAGTTACTTTTCTTGTTGCCGATTCCCAGTCCCAGGCATCTACTACATTGCATTTCACTCCGTTTATTGTAGCGATTTTTTTAGCTGCATCGTATGACCAGGTTCCGTTTATGTCACCGCTTATTTTTTTATCTGCGGTTAAGTGAATCGTAACCGATTTCTGCATGGTTTTGTATTGGTAATTCATTGTGATCTGTTCCCATGTTCCTACGAGACTTACATCTGCGATTGTAGTTGTTGGTACTCCTGCATAACGTTCCGGTTCTACGACAGGCCAGCCGTCTTCTGTCCATTGAATACCGTGAATATGTCCCATCATAACCGCATTTGAAACATTGATTCCTCCAACTCCTTCGGGCAGACGTGCCTGCGAAGCGTAAAACCATTGTTTTGAAGTTGGATTTTGAAAAACAGCACAATGCGCAAAACCAACCCAGCCTGTGTGATTTTTAAATTGGTACGGATGTGTTATAATTGGAAAACATTCGGCACCGGTTGTAATGCTGATTCCGGTATTGGTTACATAAGGTCCAAGAATGCTTTTGGAACGGGCAACACGTGTATTATAAGCCACCGATAATTCATCATAAGCCAAAAACAAATAATAGTACTGCGTTTCCGGATTGTAGATAATTTCAGGTCCTTCAAGTGCCTGCCAGCGATTTGAATTTACATTTCCGCGTCCTGCAATTCTAACTCCGTAATCGTCGATTGTTTTTAATTTATCAGGTTTTCCTGTTGCCGGGTTTAGTTTTAAAGCCGCGATTCCGGAATGCCATGAACCGTAAATTAAATATTGTTCCCCTTCCGGAGTTTCAATAAAACTCGGATCGATGGCGTTGAATTTAAAATAGGCATCCCAGTCGTTTCCGCCGTTTCGAACATAACTTTTTACGCCGTCAGGTTCAGAGCAGACTACCATTCCTTTGTCAACCCAGTTATTAGATGCCAAATCTGTCGTTTCGGCCAGACCTATAAAAGCCCGTTCTGTCCACGAAGTATTGGTATCTGTTCCTGTAATTGGATTAGTTACGACAATGCTGTAATACATTCTGAAAACATTCCCCACTTTTCGAACGCATGGCGCCCAATATCCGTAATTTGGATTTTCGATTGGCGGAAGTGCCGGAGTCATTCTGGCTCTTTTATTATTTAAAGAATCTTTTACCCAAGCCGGAGCCTGGGCCATTGAAGAGCCCATAAATTCCCAATTGATTAAATCTTTGGATCTTCTGTAGAAAAAATGTCCGTTGCCGTCGTGTGCATTTCCGTATGAAGCATCGGTTTGGTACATATAATAGTATTCTCCCGATTTTTCGACTGACGGATCATGTACATTGGCTAAATTCCATTGTGTACGGCTTCCCCAGCTTGCAATTGCGGTATAATTATCAGGATAAGAAGGTCCCGGAAATGCCGGAGTAACCACAGGCGGATCAACGACTACCGGTGGATTTGGTTCTTCCAGCGCCGGATCGTCTTTGGAACAGCTGACTAGTAAAATCGCTGCTGCAAAAAATCCAATGCAGGAAATGTTTTTTAATATGAAGTTTTGGTTTTTCATGTTCTGTTTTATTTTCCTTCTAAAACAACTACTGAGAAAGGAGGAATTGTGATTTCAAGTTTTCCTTTTTTGTTTTCGAAACCTTTAAAAACTGTCGGAACAATTTTGTTTGGGCTCTCAAATGAATTGTAATCTTGTAATTTAGCCGATGTTATAACCGTTCCTGTGAAGTTTTTCAAATTCAGATCTTTTACATCAATTTCGATTTTGTTCTTATTTTTTGCATCAACATTGACCAATGAAATATGAACAGACCCGCTTTTATCTTTTGATGCCGATACTGAAACTGCAGGAAGTGTTTCTCCGTTAAAAGTATATAATGGCGACTGAAAGCTTACCGGCAATAATTTTGCGTCCTGATGCACGCTGTACATTTTCATTACATGATAGGTTGGTGTTGTAATCATTTTGGCTTTATCGGTAAGGATTACGGCTTGTAAAACATTAACACATTGTGCCAAATTTGCCATACGAACACGGTCTGCGTGGTTATTGAAAATGTTTAAGGTCGCTCCGGCCAGAACAGCATCACGCATTGTATTCTGCTGGTATAAAAACCCAGGATTGGTTCCTTTTTCTACTTCGTACCAGCCTCCCCATTCGTCAACAATCATGGCTACTTTTTTCTCAGGATCGTATTTGTCCATAATAGCCGAATGTTTGGTCACAAGTTCTTCCATTTTTAAGGCTGACTGCATGGTTTTGAAATAGCCTTCTTCTGTAAATTCTCTGTCGCTTCCTTTTTTGCCCCAGTCAATTACAGCATAATGATGAACACCTACACCGCCTAACATATTTAACGGAATACCTTTCATTAAGACTTCTGTCCAGTTGTAATCGGCGCTGTTTGATCCTGACGCAATTCTTGTAATGCCTCCTGTATTTTCCCAGTCTGACATAAAAGTAGCATATTTACGGTATTCGCCTGCGTAATATTCTGCGGTCATGTTGCCGCCGCATCCCCAGGCTTCATTTCCAATTCCCCAGTATTTTACTTTCCAAGGTTCTTTTCTTCCATTTTTCGCACGTAAATCACTCATCGGACTTTTACCGCTGAAATTCGTGTACTGAACCCAGTCGGCCAGTTCCTGAACCGTTCCGCTTCCTACGTTTCCGGATAAATACGGTTCTGCTCCAAGAAGTTCACACATATTCAGGAAATCGTGTGTTCCAAAACTGTTGTCTTCGGTTACGCCACCCCACCATTTGTTTACAATAGTTGGTCTTTGTTCTTTTGGTCCAATTCCGTCTTTCCAGTGATAGGTATCGGCAAAACAGCCGCCCGGCCATCTCAGGTTTGGAATTTTTAAATCTTTTAAAGCCTTTACAATATCATTTCTTACTCCGTTTGTATTTGGAATTTTCGAAGTGTCTCCCACAAAGAAACCTCCGTAAATACAACGGCCTAAATGCTCCGCAAAGTGACCGTAAATGTTTTTGTCGATTGTTGGCGCATCAGCCGTATTTTTAATGGTTACTGCTGTTTGTGCAAAACTAAACTGATTGCAAAACGTAATAAGAAATGTGATTAAAAGTGCTTTTTTCATAGTGATATTGGGTTGTAGAGGAAAGTCCAAAAACTTTCCTCTGAATTTTATTTTTTAATAAGAAAGTGCTGGCCATCCTGACGCCCATGTAAAATATACGATTTCGAGTTTTGGATTTCCGTTATCGGCTTTGTCATAATAATGAACAGCTCCTTTTTGAGTTCCTGTGATTCTGGACAAATGTCCCGGACCAATATAATTTCCCTGAGAAGCCAGGACGGTTGTACCGCCGCCATTTTTTAGAGAAACTCCGTTTTTATCTACAAAAGGTCCAAACGGACTTGCAGAGCGGCCTACAACAATGTAATATGTACTGTTTACGCCATTGCAGCAAGTACCTCTATTAACAAACATATAATAATAGCTTCCTTCTTTAATTAGGCACGGAGCTTCCCAAGAAGCACTGTTTCCGCCGGCAACAATGGTTCTGCTTCCTGTGGCTTTTCCTGTTGATGGATTAATCTGAATCACGCCAATTCCGGCATGCCACGAACCATACGCCATGTAAACGTTGTTTCCATCAACTAAAATAGAAGGATCGATTGCATTTACATCTGATGCTGATGAAGAAGAAACTACAACACCTCGGTCTGTCCAGTTTGTTCCTGCACTCTGTGAAATAGCCGGAGTTGTTACAAGTCCGATTGCCGAAGTTGCGGCACCAAAAGTAGAACAGGAATAATACAAGTTCCATCTGTTATTAAACCAGGCAACATCCGGTGCCCAGAAAGTCTTAACAAATCCCGGAACATAACCCGAAATCCATCCGGGCGTAGAGGAGAAAACCGATGTTCCCCATGCCCAGCTTGTTAAGTTTGTTGAATATGTTACCGGTATATTATCTCCGGTTGTAAATACATAATAATTAACCCCGCTTTTTACAATGGTGCTTGGATCGTGCGAAGGCACATTTCCGGCGACTGTTTTGGCAGTTACATTTTTAACCTGTGAATCCTGAGCGTCTGCAGCTGCAACAGCTGTCTCTGTTGGGACAATATCTTCATTCTGGCAACCTAATACTAATACTGCTAATAAAACCAAACTTATAATTGTTTTCATTGTGATATAATTTTAGTTACTGATAAAAATTGTTACTCGTGTATTCCAAATTCTAAGGCATAATATCATGTGAAGATTTTTACGCCTTCACATGATATCAGGTATTTAAACTAACTCAAACTAAATATTAATAACTGTCATTTTGAACGGTTCCGGGATTGTTATCCATTTCTAACTGCGGAATCGGGTAGTATTCTCTTCCTTTTGTATAGGAATTAAACTCGGCATCCCTTGCTTTTAACCAGTTTAGTTTTTCCAGATTATCGAGCCATCCCCAACGGCGGATATCATCAAAACGATGTCCTTCAAGAGGGAATTCAAGGAATCTTTCGTGGCCAATCTGCTCTCTCATCTGCTCCTGACTCATTCCTGGTTTTGCCACAGATAAATCCGGCAGGTTTACACGGTTTCTTACCATTTGAATGTAAGTATAAGCTCCTGGTGTGTCGCCTGTTTCGTTTAAACATTCGGCGTACATTAAAAGGATATCGGCGTAGCGTAACAATCGCTCGTTTATACCGGAACGCCAGTCGTATTCGTCTGCAAATTCTCCATCAGAGTTTTGGTATTTTCTACAGAATAAATCGTTTAGATCGCCTGGACTTGCAGCGTAGAAAGTGGCAAAATCTTTTCCATATAATTTTGTTCCCGGTTTATTATAGAAGATAGTAGCATCTAAACGAGGATCATCTTCTCCTGTTTTTGTTTTTTCCTGTTTAAATTCATTAAACAATGCCCAGGTTGGCTGCACATCCGTCCATCCGAATGCTCTAGGTGCATACGTAATAGCTCTGGCCGATGTTTTTCCCCAGCCGGAAGCAGGTGCACCTCCCCAGCCTAAATCTACTCCTCCGGCATCTCTGCTGAATTGTACTTCAAAAAGAGACTCAGAATTGTTTTCATTTGCGGTTGTAAAATTATCCCTGTAATTGGCTACTAAAGAATAAACTCCTAAATCTATTACCTGCTTAAAAGTAGTTCTTGCGTTGGTAAAATCTTTGGTAAATAAATAGGCTTTTCCTAAATATCCTAATGCTGCCCCTTTTGTTGCACGTCCTTTTTGTCCGGCATCCAGTCCAGAAATTCCGTCATACGATGTTGGCAGTAATTCGGCTGCTGCTTTGAAATCGGCTATAACCTGCGCCCAGCCGTCTGCCTGGCTTTTTTGAGGATAATAAACGGCTAATTCTGTTGGCAGCGGTACATTTTTAAACAAGTTTACAGCGTGAAAAAAATACAATCCTCTTAAAAAATAAGCCTGTCCTAAGATTCGGTTTTTAAGGGCTGCATCTGCAAATTCAATGTCCGGAACTTTAGTCAGAACCTGATTGGCTCTGTAAATCCCCTGATAATAGGTTTCGAAAGCCCATCCATAAATTGAAGCATCGGCTACATTCGAGTTAAAGTGCCCTGCATTGTACATAGAACCCCAAGGGCTGTTGGTACGGGCATCATCGGCTCTGGCATCAAGAAGTAATGGTGTACTTCTCATATAGGTTCCATCTGTTAATAAGCTTCCGTAAGCGGCATTTACGCCCAAAATTGCATCTTCATCTGTCTGCCAGAATGTATCGACAGCATCATTATTTGGGTCAAGCTGGATCAAATCTTCATCTTCAACACAGCTTGTCGTTACTACAGCCAGTGAAAAGAAAATTGCTATATAGTTAAATATTTTATATTTCATTTTAATACGTTTTTAATTGATTGAACCAAGTTTAGAAATTTACCTCAACACCCAAAGAAATAGTTCTTGGATTTGGGAAAGATCCCGCATCATATCCTCTTGAAAGCAAACCCTCGCTTGTAAAATCAGGATCATATCCTTTATACTTTGTGATCGTTAGTAAATTCTGTCCATTAATATAAACCTTCGCTTTTTGAATAAATTTGTCTTTTAAAGGAATATTATAGCCAATTTCCATTGTTTGTAGTCGCAGATAGTTACCACTTTCAATAAAGCGGTCCGAATCTCTTGCGTTCCCGTTTGGATCACCAATAACCGGAGCCGGTATATTCGTATTTGTATTTGTAGGTGTCCAGTAATTCAATTCGTCTTTATGGTGATTGGTGTATTGTCCAATCATTAAATTGCGGTACATGGCATTAAATATTTTGTTTCCGCCTGCTCCCTGCCAGAACATAGAGAAATCAAAATTTGCATAAGAAGCACTAAAGTTCATTCCGAAACTATATTTAGGAATGGTTGTACCCTGAAAAGTTCTGTCGGCATCTGTAATGATTCCGTCACCATTTACATCTCTAAACTTAACATCTCCGGGAGCAGCACCTGTTTGTTTTGGTGAAGAAGCTACCTCAGCCGCGCTCTGGAAAATACCAATCGCTTCCCATGCATAAAGTTCTCCAACAGATCGTCCTACTTCTGTTTTTGCAACCACTCCGTAAAGTGGATTTCCGTTTACCCCTATTTTGGTAACTTCATTTTTTAACGTACCGAAATTAGCCGAAATATCATATTTAAATTTATGATGGTGATTGCTGTAAGAAGCTGTAAATTCCAATCCTTTATTTTGCATATCTGCGGCATTGGTGAAAATACTGGCTGGAAAAGCACCTGTAGAATATGGCAGCGGCACTGTTACTAAAATATCTGTAACTTTCTTTTTAAAATATTCTGCCGTAAACTGCAGGTCATTATCAAAAAAGCCCAATTCTAAAGCAATATTACTGCTGGCTGTTTTTTCCCATTTTACATTAGGGTCAAGTGAACTTACTACAGTAGTACCGGGAGCTAGTTCGTTGTTAAAATCATAACTTGCAAAACTATTTACTGTAGAAGCAAAAAAGTATTGTGTAATCGTATTATTTCCTAATGTACCATAACCTCCTCTAAGCTTTATATTGCTTACCCATGATGGCAGTTTAATGAATTTTTCGTTGCTGATTTTCCATCCTCCTGAAAAAGAGTAAAAATTTGCAGAATTGTTAATCGCACTAAAAAGAGACGTTTTATCCTGTCTGAAATTTGCCTGAAGCAAATAACGATCATCAAAAGCATAATTCAGCCTGCTGATATACGATATACCTGTAATGGTAAATTTATATTCGCCGCCGTCTCTCGAATCAGCGTATTGAAGCATACTAATTTCGCCCGGTTTGTATCCTACGCCTCTTGACCAGTGGTTATAGTTATCTCTTCTTTCCTGAATCCATCCTGCTAAGGCATCCAGTTTATGTCTTCCTAGCGTAATTTCGTAAGTCAATAAATTGTTCATGAACGTTCTTAGTTCATTTCCGTTCGAAATATCCAAAGAAGCTTCATCATTTGTGGTAATATAATACCATCCTAAATCACTTGGCGGCATGAATTTGCGGTTCTGCCAGTCGGTTCTGTCGTAACTTACATCCAGTTTATATTTTAAACCCGGTAAGATTTCAAGTTCTCCCCATATATCCCCAAGGAAACGATTTCTTTTTCCATTATTTTCAATCAGGTTATTAAACCCAATCGGGTTCATTGAAATAGCTCTTTGTGTCAGGTTATCGGTTCCTCCATAGCCTCCCAGTCTATTTGGATCATAAACCGGCATTGTTGGAACAGCTCCTAATATATCGCTGATAACAGTCTGACCGGCATTGTACTCATTAAAAATTTCTTTGTCAGATTGTGTATATGCTATTTTAGCCCCGTATTTAAATTTTCCTTTTTTACCATTTAAATTTAAATTTGTTGACAATCTCTCATATTCCTGAGGTGTTCTGATATAACTGGAGTTTTTAAAGTAATCAACATTAAAGCTGTAAGCCATGCTTTCTGCACCTCCGTTAAGAGTAAGTGCCTGATTTTGTACCACTCCGGTCTGAAAAGATTCTTTCTGCCAGTCTGTGTTTACATTTGTAATATACGATGGGCTGCTTGGGTCATTTCCGGGTGCAATATTCACGGCAACTCCTGCTCTTAAGTCTCTGTTGCGTTCTGCTTCGCTGGTAATTCTCTGATATTCTGCACGATCTGTTACGTCCCATTTCTTTGTTACATTCTGAAGCCCCACAATGGATTTAAATTTAACATCCATTCTTCCCGTTTTGCCCTTTTTAGTTGTAATAATTATAACTCCATTGGCACCGCGAACTCCATAAATAGAAGCAGAAGAAGCATCTTTTAAAACCTGCATCGATTCGATTTCTCCAGGTGCAAAATCATAAGGAGCATCTACCATAATACCGTCAATTACGAAAAGCGGATTATTGTTTGTAAATGAAGTTATCCCTCGAATTTTTACATTTACAAAGCCGCCCGGTTCTCCAGAAGATTGTACCGTAACACCCGGCACCTGCCCCTGAAGCATTTTTGCAGCATCGTACGTAACTGTTTTTTTAGCTGATTCTAAGTTCACCACACTTACAGATCCCGTTAAATCTGATTTCTTTTGAGTTCCGTAACCAATTACGACTACCTCATTAAGCTTATTGGTGTCTTCTGTAAGCACAGCATTTACTTTGGTTTGAGATCCTACTGTGATTTCTTTGTTAATAAACCCTATAAATGAAAAAACTAAAACATCATTTGGCGATGCATTAATCGTGTACTCTCCGTCAAAACCGGATACGGCAACGGTTTTGGTTCCTTTAATTACAATGTTAACACCCGGCAGCGGTAAGTTGTCCTGACCCGATGTAACAACACCGCTAATCGTTTTGCCCTGAGCAGACATTTGATTAACAGCAAAAGCCAGCATTACAAATGCTAAAAGCCATTCTTTTTTTGGCAGCAATAAATTGCAGTAAAAAATTAATTTTTGGTTAGTCATAAGTGGTATTTTTATAAGTGGTTAGATAGTATGCAGAATATTAAGTGTTAATTCTACATTTGTAAATTTAACTAAAAAAAAAGCGCAATAACAAATTAAAACTGCAAAAAAAGCCTCAAAAAAAAATACATATCGCAAATTAAGTGTGTATATAACATTTAATTTTTCATGTATTTTTCAAAAATTACAACGTTTTCTTAAAGTTAATTGTGTAAAAAATACACTTTTTATTAAAAAGTAGTTTTTTAATCAAAAAACTGTAGTTTTAATAAAAATTACAAATAAGCTGTTTTTTAGTAATTTGAATGGAAAAAAAATGTATTTTTGAAAGAAAAATACTGTTTATTTTTAATGCTTTTTTATGAAACAATCTTATTTTTTATAAAAAACCATCCTTCTCTGTCCTGTTTTTGTCTTAAAAAAACCTTAAAAGAGAAAAATGAATGTTATTTTTATGTAAAAAGTCATTTTTTAAACTCTATTTTTGATGAGTTATTTATGCAAGTGTAAAATCTACATTAATAAATTATGAAACAAATCAGGAAGTTTATATATTTACACATAAATTATTGAATATGCTAAACACTTATAGCTCTGCCGATAAGGTCCTACTTGCGGTAGACTGCATCATTTTCGGATTCGACAATGAAGGCTTGAAAATACTTCTGATCAAAAGGGATTTTGAACCTGAAAAAGGAAAATGGTCTTTGATTGGAGGGTTCTTAAAAAAAGACGAAGTCCTGGATGATGCTGCCATGAGAATTCTAAATACCTACACCGGTTTACACGATATATATATGGAGCAGCTTTATGCTTACAGTGAAATTAATCGTGACCCGGTCGAAAGAACTATTTCGGTTTCTTACTACGCCCTGATCAATATTGAAAATCACAATGCTGAATTAATAAAAAATTACCATGCTGAATGGTTCCCTATTAATGATGCACCAACCCTGATTTTTGACCATAACGAAATGCTTCATAATGCTGTTAAGCGACTTCGTTATAAAACATCGATTAAGCCAATCGGGTTTGAACTGCTGCCGGAAAAATTCACTATGCGTCAGTTATTAGAATTATACGAGGCTATTTTGAGCAAGGAATTAGATAAGAGAAATTTTATCAGTAAAATAAATTCTTTGGAAATCCTGAACAAACTCGATGAAAAAGATATGCAGTCGTCCAGAAAAGGATCTTATTTGTATACTTTTAATAAAGAAAAATACGAGGAGAAACTGCTTAACGATTTCGTCCTGAACCTATAAAAAAACAAAACCCTGAAATCCACAACTTTCAGGGTTTTTTCTTCAATAAAACTACTATTAAAAAAAATAAACAAAATTATTATCTTTTAACCTTTGTGTAAAACGGTCATTATGAACACTAACCGTTTAATATAAAAATTAATAAGTGTGTATTTTACATTTGCAAATGAAGTAAAATAATTGGTTAAAAACAAGAAAAATTACGCCGTTATTCTTTTTATTAATTAACCGTTATTTTTTTGAACAAAAGAACGGTTATTTGTGACATAATCCAAGAAATTTCGACAAAATAGTTTCTTTATAGAGAATTTCGAATAATGAGTGATGACTTGTTTTCGATTTGTTCTTTTTTCCCTCTCAGCACCATCTGTGCCAAAATTTTTCCCATAGCTTCAAAATGAGTCGAAATTGTCGTGATGCCGCTGGCCACAATTTTCTTTAACGGTGTTTCATTGTACGATATAATTCCAAAATCAGTTCCGAGTTTTAAATTTTTATCTCTTGCATTCTCAATTACACGCACCAAATCCCGGTCATTGGGTATAATGTACAAATCTCCTGATGTAATTTCTCTGTTTGTAAACTCGGTAATAATTTCCGACTCAAAATGGTATTCTGCACAAAAATCTTCAAAACCCATTTTCATTCCCAGCGGTTCCCGAAATCCCGGAAAAATCAAAATCAGTTTTTTGTACTTGCTCAGTTTTTCTTTTCCTTTGCTCAACCCTTCAAAAATATCCTTCTGGTGATTTTGATAAATGGCAGGATACATTTTTAAATCCGGATTGGTCTGATCCAGTATGATAACATCCGCTACTGGTAGGGTTTTTATCGAAGCCACAATATTTTTCAGATTTGTAGGCATTAAAATGTATTTGGTATAATTTCCATTACTGTCATTTATCAGTTTTTGAAAAACTTCGCTGTTAAAATGATGGAAGAAAATTTCGACCTGAACATTTTTTCCAATATTATTCAAAAACGAATTATAAATGTCTTCTTTAAAACTGTTCAATTCATCAAATAATAAAAAAATCTTCTGTTTTATAGTGATTTCAACGCTTTTAACATAATATCCCTTGCCAGGAATGGCATAAATTATCCCTCTTTTTTTCAGGTCGTCATAGGCTAATAAAACGGTATCCCGCGACAACGAAAACGCAAGACAAACTTTATTTACTGAAGGCAGCCGGTCGCCTTTTGCCAGTTTTTCTTCTTCAATTCCTTTTTCAATTGAAAGAATAATCTGCTTATATTTTGGAAGTCCAATATTATTCTGAATGGATATGATATTCATAAAAGAAATATTTTAGCAGCAAATATACAAAACTGGTAGGTACTGGTATGTAAAATTAAAAGTTGTTTTTATTTTTGAATTTCAACTATTAGTAAAAATACTATGGAAATAAAACATAAATCACATTTTCAGGATACATCTTTTTTTAAATCTTTTGGTTTAATGCCGGATGGCAGCGAAATTTTTGTTTTTGAACTGCAAAACAAAAACGGAATGAAAGCTGAAATACTTAATTACGGAGCAGCTGTAAAATCGATACAAATTCCGGTCGATGGAAAACTGGTTGATGTTGTTTTAGGTTTCGATTCTCTCCAGTCGTATTTAGAATCCTATAATCTGCCAAGTGCCCCTTACTTTGGAACTACAGTTGGCCGATATGCCGGAAGAATTCACAACGGCGTTTTTTCTTTAAACGGAAAAACCTATGAACTGGCGAAAAACAATAATGGTAATTCGCTTCATGGCGGTAATTTGGGTTTCTGCAAAAAGGCATGGATTGTAAGCAATCAGACTTCGGGAGAAAATCCATCAGTCACTTTTACGCTTGTAAGTGAAGACGGAGACGAAAATTATCCGGGCGAACTTACAGTGGATTTAACCTATACCCTAACAGAAGAAAATGAATTGAAACTGGAATACAAAGCGGTTTCTACAGAAGATACGGTTATAAATTTAACGCATCACAGTTATTTTAATCTTGACGGTCATGACGGAAATGTTCTTAACCAAAAGGTTTTTGTTGAGTCTGAAAAAATACTGGAAACAGATTCAGATAATATTCCAACCGGAAATTTTACGGATCTTAACAATCATAAATTCGATTTCAGATCGCCGCAGCAATGTCCGGAATCTATCGACAATTCGTTTGTAGTAGAAAAAACAAATCATGCTGCTGCTGCTGTCTTATACAGCTCTAAAAACAACCTGAAAATGGATGTTTACACAGATCAGCCAAGTGTACATATATATGTAGGCGGTAATTGTTTTGATATTTTAAAAGGAAAAAACAATACTACATACCACAAAACAAGCGGTATTTGCTTTGAAACTCAAAACTTTCCAGATGCACCTAACCAAAAGCATTTCCCAAATTCTGTTTTGAAAAAAGGCGAAGAATACACACAGAAAACCATTTACAAGTTCGAAAATATAAGCTAAAAGCTAACTACCAATTACCAATACAAAAAAAATGAATGAAATTTTAATACAAAACACCACTGCTTTTTTTGAAAAGTCTTTTGGGTCTGCTCCTCAAAAAGTAGTTCTTTCTCCTGGAAGAATTAATATCATTGGAGAACATATTGATTATAATGACGGTTACGTACTGCCTGCCGCTATTGATAAAGTAATTTGTTTTGCTTTCGAAAAAAACAATACAAAGACATCAAAAATCATTGCAATCGACTTAAATGAAGAGTTTGAAATCGATTTGACTGCCAAAGTTGAGCTTAATGATGTGGTTTGGACCAATTATATCCGTGGTGTAATTAAGCAATTACAGGATAACGGATTTTCTTTTGAAGGATTTAACTGCGTTTTCAGCAGTAACATTCCGGTTGGTTCAGGATTGTCATCTTCGGCTGCTTTAGAGTGCGGGATGATCTTCGGCATTAAATCTCTTTTTGATTTAAAAATTGAAAAAGTCGATATAGCATTATTAGGACAAAAAGCAGAACACTGGGTAGGTATCAACTGCGGTATTATGGACCAGTTTTCCAGCGTACACGGTCTTGAAAATAAAGTAATAAAATTAGACTGCAATACACTGGATTTTGAATATCACAATGCTGATTTCAAAGATTATTCGCTTGTTTTGTTTGACAGTAATGTAAAACATTCTCTTTTTACATCTGAATACAACACCCGCAGAATCGAATGTGAAGAAGGTTTATCGATTATAAAAAGTAATTTTCCTGAAGTAAAAAGTTTTAGGGATGCTTCTGAAGAACAGGTTTTGAGTCTTAAAGATAAAATGAGCGCAAAAGTTTTCAGCCGTGTTCATTTTGTTGTAAAAGAAATCAACCGCGTTGTAAAAGCCTGCGAAGCCCTGGATCAGGGAAATATAGAACTATTAGGACAATTGCTGTTTGATACTCATTACGGATTATCTCAGGAATATGAGGTAAGCTGCGCTGAACTTGACATGCTTGTAGACACGGCAAAAGCCGATGATTCGATCATAGGATCGCGTCTTATGGGAGGCGGATTTGGAGGCTGCACCATAAATTTAATAAAAAAAGGTCACGAAAATGAGGTAAAAAGTAAGTTTTCAAATCTTTATTTAGATACATTTGGGATTGAATTAAAATTCTATGATGTAAAAATCTCAAATGGAACAACATTACTTTAATACAAGACAGCACAATGAAAAATTTTGACATTAACGAAGATCCGCACAGACGTTTTAATCCGCTAATCAACGAATGGGTTTTAGTATCACCTCATCGCGCAAAACGTCCGTGGCAGGGACAAAATGAAACTATTTCTACAGAATCACTTCCTAAATACGACGAGACATGTTATTTATGTCCGGGAAATGTTCGTGCAAATGGCGTAAGCAACCCTGCATATAAAAACAGTTTTGTTTTTGATAATGATTTTGCCGCAATGAAACAGGACGAAATTATTTTTGAAGAAGATATTAAACATACTTTTTTTAAAGCAAAACCGGAACAGGGAATTTCGAGAGTAGTTTGTTTTTCACCAAGACATGATCTTACGCTTCCTGAAATGGAAGTTGCCGATATCGAAAACATTGTAAGAACCTGGCAGAAAGAATATACAGATCTTGGAAGTATTAAATACATCAACCACGTTCAGATTTTTGAAAATAAAGGAAGTGTTATGGGATGCAGCAACCCGCACCCGCACGGACAAATCTGGGCACAGTCATCACTGCCTACTCAGGTTGAGAAAACGCACAACAGCTTAAAAGCCTATTACGATAAAAACCAAAGAACGCTTTTAGAAGATTACGTTCAGGCCGAATTAAGAGTAGGAACCCGAGTTGTACTCGAAAACGATCATTTCGTGGCATTGGTTCCGTTCTGGGCAATCTGGCCTTACGAAACAATGATTGTAAGTAAAAAAGCCATCAGTAAAATCACTGATTTTAATGCTGATGAAGTTAAGGCTTATGCTAAAATCTTAAAGCAATTAACGATTAAATACGATAATTTATTCAGCACCTCGTTCCCGTATTCATCAGGAATCCATCAGGCACCAACAGATGGTTTTGATCATCCGGAATGGCATTTCCACATGCATTTTTACCCGCCTTTGTTACGTTCGGCTACGGTAAAAAAATTCATGGTAGGGTACGAAATGATGGGAGAATCGCAAAGAGATATTACTCCTGAAAAAAGTGCCGAAATTTTAAGGCAGCAGGCTGAAATACATTATAAAGCAGCAGTAAAAATTGACTAAAAATAGTAATGTAACAGGCGCCGGATAAAAATTTAACAGAATATCCTGCAGATAAATGTAAATAATACATTTAAAATAACAGATTTATCAGTTTTTATTTTAAATTTGGCTCCTGTTCATGTTTTAATAAAAAAATAACACTATAAAAACACATATTACATTTTTAATCAAATTAAACCACACAAAAACCATTTTCAAACTTTAAACAAACAAATACCTTATACTAATTATCTAAAATACTATTAACAATGAACCAAAACCTCTCCTTCGCAGATTATGCGGTTTTTATTATCTATTTTATTGTAGTCTCTGTCTACGGCTACACCGTTTACCGCAAGCGTAAACAAGACGAGCAGGACGCTAAAGCATACTTTTTGGCCGAAGGTAACTTAACCTGGTGGGCTATTGGGGCTTCATTAATTGCTTCTAACATCTCAGCAGAACAATTCATCGGAATGAGCGGTGAAGGTTTCTTTTTAGGAATCGCTGTTGCAGCTTACGAATGGCTTGCAGCTGTTGCTCTTATTATTGTTGCCGTATGGTTCATTCCTGTATATCTTAAAAATAAGATTTACACTATGCCACAATTCTTAAAAACACGTTATAACGAGTCTACTGCACTTATTATGGCTGTTTTCTGGTTGTTTTTATACGTTTTCGTAAACTTAACTTCTATTTTATATTTAGGAGCTGTAGCCATCAACGGATTAGCGGGAGGTGAATATCTTCACGTAATTATGGTTGGTTTAGCAGTATTTGCTTTGTTCATTTCGTTAGGAGGAATGAAAGTGGTTGCTTATACTGACGTTATTCAGGTTGCCGTGTTAATCATTGGAGGTTTAGTAACTTCTTATATCGCTCTTACTACTGTTGGAGAATATTTTGGCGTGGGCCAGGATGCTATCGCAGGTTTCAAAGTCTTAATGAGAGAAGCCCCTGAGCATTTCAAAATGATTATTCCGGAACCAACTGCCACTTCATCTCAGGAAGAAATCAATAAATATTTAACTTTCCCTGGTTTAATGTCTTATGTTGCCGGTATCTGGATCATTAACTTAAACTATTGGGGATGTAACCAGTACATTACACAAAGAGCTCTTGGTGCAGATTTACAAACAGCCCGTACTGGAATTTTATTTGCCGGTATGTTAAAATTATTAATGCCGCTTATCGTAATGCTTCCGGGTATTGCTGCTTATGTTTTATATACAAACGGACATTTACCTCAATTAGTTGGAGGAAAAGACGGTGCTTACTCTGCTGTATTAACATTCCTTCCAACCGGATTAAAAGGACTTTCTGTTGCGGCTTTAACTGCTGCGATCGTAGCTTCATTAGCTGGAAAAGTAAACAGTATCTCTACTATCTATACTTTAGATATTCATAAAAAATACATCCAGAAAGAAGCCGGCGAAAAACAACAGGTAAACATTGGTAGAATTGCCGTTTTTGCTGCTATGCTTTTAGCAGTATTATTTACATGGAATGATATCTTAGGAATTGGCGGTGTCGGCGGATTCACTTATATCCAGAAATATACAGGATTCATCAGCCCTGGAGTATTTGCAATGTTCTTCCTTGGTATGTTCTGGAAAAGAACTACAGGAGCAGCTGCAATTGTGGGTGTAATTTTAGGATTTGTATTATCTGTTTTATTCAACGAATATGCTCCGGCTTTATTCGGAAACGAAACACTTTTATATACAGCTTATCCTAACGGAAAAGGCGCTTTCGAAATTCCATTCCATATTTGTATGGGATTATCATTCTTCATCACCATGTTAGTAATGATCTTAATGAGTTTCGCAGGACCAAAAGTTAACCCTAAAGCATTCGAGACTGAACCTGGAATGTTTAAAGTTAAACCACAAACAACGGTTTTAATTGTTATTACAATGTTGATTATCGTAGCATTATACGTTAAATTCTGGTAATAACTATCAATATAATTTTTAAGAAGGATCTCATTACTGAGATCCTTTTTTTATGGATTATCACCAAATAAAACACCTAAGCTATTGATAATGAATGTCTAAAAATTTTAACGAGAGAAATAATAATAAATACAGGTTTTAACGATCTCTTTTAACTACTTTCGTGCCTAAATTTTGACACCCATTTTCACTAAAAACAAGACCAATATGATTAAAAAACTACTCTTTATTTTACTCTTTTTCTGTGCTTTTTTTCAGGGGCATTCGCAGAAAGAATTATCAACTGACTACAAATACGATGTAAGCGCGCCTTACAAAGTTAGAGATGCCGAAGCCAAATATTATTTTGCACAAGGCAATGAAGTTGTTGCGATAAAATTTTACAAGAAAAAAATTTACATCCAGAAGTTTAATGCAGATAAGCCAGAATTTATTTCTGAAAAGGAATACGAAAAATACTTTCCAAAAGATCGTGTAATCGAAGCTGTTAAGGAAATCAACAACAATTTTTATATTTTCTATTCTATTTACGAAGATAAAAAAGAACAATTGTACAGCCAGCAGATTGATTTTGCAAAAGGAGAATTTTCAGGGAGCCCAAAACTTCTGATTACGGTTAACGAAAAAATAGTCCCAACTTATTTAGAGAGCGGCTACAAGTTTAACATTCTTCCCACTTTAGATAAAAAGTCTCTTTTGGTAAAATATCGTAAAAAACCGGAGTTTAAAAACGATAAAAAAAGTTTTGACATCATAGGATTATATGCTTTTGACGGAAACCTGAATAAAGTTTCAGACAAAGAAATTACAATGCCTTATACAGAACGCCGTATGGATAATCTGGATTACAAGATTGACAACAAATCAAATTTGTATATGCTGACCAAAGTATTTCATGATGACAGTAATGATGATAAAAAAAGTAAAAACGATACTGTAGCGAACTACCATATCGAATTGTTTACCATTTCGCCCGATTCTGAAAAAATGAACATTACAAAGATTGAGAATAAAGACAAATTTATTACCCGTCTCTGGATGTTTGATTCGCCTAAAGGAGGCGCATTTGTAGGCGGTTATTATAATAACGGAAAAGGAAAAGACTTTGCTGACAACTGCGATGGTATTATTTTGTATAAAATGAAAGAAGACGGCAGTTTGACTGATCAGTACAGTTATCAAATTCCTTTGGATTTAATTAACGAATACAGCAGCGAAAAAGAGAAGAAAAGAAACAACAAAAAAGAGGAAAAAGGCGAAGGTGCCAAAATAAAAAATTTAAAGCTGAAAGACCTTCATATGCGTGAAGACGGAAGCATTGTTCTCGTTGGCGAACAGGATTATACGGTTACCACAACCATAACCAGTTTCTCAAACGGAAGCACCAGTACGCATACCTCAACCAGTTATTATTTTAACGATATAATTGCTGCCAAAATTAACCCTGACGGAAAATTAGGATGGATGAAAAAAATCCCGAAGTTCCAAAGAGGTGGTGCCGGTCAGGGCAGTATGTCTTATAAATTTTTCTGTAACGATACCGATAATTTCTTCGTGTTTCTGGACAATGTAAAAAATATTGATCTTCCAATCGATAAAACACCTGCCATGCATTCAGACAAATACGGAGGTTACTTAACAGCGGTAAAGATCAATGATAAAACCGGAGAACTAAAAAAAGGTTCGATCATGAACCTGCGCGAAATAGAAGATTTTGAACTTTATCAGTTTTCTACAAAACGTTTAACCAAAACAAGCGACACGACTTTTGTGCTTGAAGCATACAAAAAGAAAAAAGAAGATGTAATGCTTAAAGTTACTTTAAAATAAAAAAAATAAGAGACCTACGGGTCTCTTATTTTTTTTATTTACTTTTATAAAGATCTATTTCTCTTTTAATAATTTTTCCAAATATTCAATTTTTTCTTTTTCAGCCTGAACCAAACGTTCATACAATTCAACAACTTTGTCAAGGGGATTGAATGTTGGCTGAAATTGAACATTTGAATTCATCGAAGCATTGTCATCTCAGCAAAAAAAAGCCCTGATTATTCAGAGCTTTGTTCTTTTTGCATATTTAGTAAATACGCCATATTGGCTATTACGTGATCGTGTTTTTTGACGAATGAATTTTCTTCGTCCCAGACATAACCCGCTAAAACAGCGCATATTTTTTCTTTTACTTCCGGGTTTTCGGGCTGATGGAAAAACAACGTCTGCAGGTTTCCTGTGTACCATTCTTGTACATAAGTAGTAAAAACTGCAATTCCGCGTTTCATGTATTGCGTGAATTCTTCCTCCCAATCAACAGGAATTCCTTGTGATTCTTTCAAATATAATTTTGCAGCCAGCATTCCGGACTCAGTTGCAAAAGCTACACCTGATGAAAATACAGGATCAAGGAATTCAGAACTATTTCCGGTTAAGGCAAAACCATCACCGTACATTCTTTTTACCGCTCTTGAATAGTTTTCAAGCTTTACAGGTTCAAATAAAAATTCTGTTCCTTTAAATCTTTTGATATAATAATCAGATTTCTGAATGGCATTTCGCAAAGCCTCAGCATTATCTTTATTTTCAGAAAGCGAATTGATAAAATCTGTTGGACCAACAACTCCTAAACTTGTATTTCCGTTTGAGAACGGAATTACCCAAAGCCAGACTTCGGTTTCCAGAATATCAAATGAAATTTGAGTTCCCTCTTCGCCTTCTTCTCTGTTAATGTCTTTTACATGAGTAAAAATAGATGAATGCGGATCTAATTTAGACGGCGTATCCAAATCTAAAAGTCTTGGTAAAACACGTCCGTATCCGCTGGAATCGATAATAAAATCAGCGTGGATTTCTTTTAAATTTCCGTCTTTATCTTTTACGATAGTTTTTGATTTTTTTCCTTCAAAAGAAACTTCCAAAACTTCGGTTTCAAATTCCAGATCAATACCTTTACGAACTACTTCCTGAGCCATAGTATTGTCAAAATCAGCACGCGGCACCTGCCAGGTCCAGTCCCAGCCTTCTCCAAATTTTTTACTGAAGTCAAAAACACATATTTCTTCTCCCCTGATAAAACGGGCACCTAGCTTTTTTTCAAAATTCATAGAATCAAGAGCTTCAAAAAGCTCAGCTTCAGCAAAATGATCCATTACACGAGGAATTAAACTTTCGCCAACCACAAGTCTCGGAAACTTTGTTTTTTCTACAACTTTTACTTTTACATTATTTTTATGAAGATATGATGCAGAAACACATCCTGAGGGTCCTGCCCCAATGACTAAAACATCTACAAACTCCTTTGTCATAATAAAAATATTATCAATTATTAACCTACATTTGCCATCATCAAAATAACTACATTTATTTTGATAAATAAAATTAAATTAGCACAACTAAAATCGATTTAATGAATACAATTAATGAATTTCTAAGTTTAGAAGAATTCGAGGCAATAATCTTTGGAAATCAAAAAGTTACAATTAGCGAAGTGGTTCTAAACCGAGTGAACGAAAGCTTTAATTTTCTAAAAGAATTCTCCGGAAACAAAGTAATTTACGGCGTAAATACCGGATTTGGGCCTATGGCTCAGTACAGAATTAAAGAATCCGATCAAATTCAGCTTCAATATAACTTAATCCGAAGCCACTCTTCCGGAACAGGAAAACCTTTAAGTCCGGCTTGTGCTAAAGCAGCGATATTAGCTAGATTGAATACACTTTCATTAGGAAATTCAGGAGTTCATCCTTCTGTAATTCATTTAATGGCAGAGTTAATCAACAAAGATATTACACCTCTTATTTTCGAACACGGCGGTGTTGGGGCAAGCGGCGATTTAGTTCAGTTATCACACTTAGCTTTAGTTTTAATTGGCGAAGGCGAAGTTTTTTATAAAGGAGACAGAAGACCAACTCAGGAAGTTTTTGAAATTGAAGGTTTAAAACCAATTCAGGTAGAAATCAGAGAAGGTCTGGCGTTAATCAACGGAACTTCTGTAATGACCGGAATTGGCGTTGTAAATATTCATCATGCCAAAAAATTATTAGACTGGTCATTAAAATCTTCATGTGCAATCAATGAACTGGTTCAGGCATATGATGATCATTTCTCTGCCGAATTAAACCAGACAAAACGCCATAAAGGACAACAGGAAGTGGCAGCGCAGATGCGTAAAAATCTTTCCGACAGTACTTTGATCCGTAAAAGAGAAGACCATTTATATTCTGGTGAAAATACCGAGGAAATCTTCAAAGAAAAAGTTCAGGAATATTATTCTTTAAGATGTGTTCCTCAAATTCTTGGGCCGGTTTTAGAAACTATCAACAATGTAGCTTCTATTCTGGAAGACGAGTTTAACTCTGCAAATGACAACCCGATTATCGACGTTAAAAACAAACACGTTTATCACGGAGGAAATTTCCACGGAGATTATATTTCGCTGGAAATGGATAAACTGAAAATCGTTATTACCAAATTAACGATGCTGGCAGAACGTCAGTTGAATTATTTATTAAATTCAAAAATCAACGAATTACTGCCTCCTTTTGTAAATTTAGGAACATTAGGATTTAATTTCGGAATGCAGGGTGTACAGTTTACCGCAACCTCAACCACTGCCGAAAGCCAGATGTTATCGAACCCAATGTACGTACACAGCATCCCGAACAATAACGACAATCAGGATATTGTAAGTATGGGAACAAATTCGGCTGTAATTACATCAAAAGTGATCGAAAATGCGTTTGAAGTATTAGCAATCGAGATGATCACCATTGTTCAGGCAATTGATTATTTAGGACAAAAAGACAAAGTTTCATCTGTAACCAAAAAATGGTACGATGATGTCCGCCAAATAATTCCAACATTTAAGGAAGATCAGGTTATGTATCCTTTTGTTCAAAACGTAAAAGATTATCTGATTAACAGTTAAAATTTTTTACCCTATATTATTAATATTGAATTTTAAATCATGAAAAAAACACTTATTTTTTTGCTGCTATTCTTTATTCAATTTGTTAATAGTCAAGAATTGGCATTAGTTAAAAAGAATTCAAAAATTGGATATATTTCCAAAGACGGATCTTTTAAAATCGAACCTCAATACAAATCAGCCAGAAGTTTTTCTGAAGGTTTAGCAGCTGTTGAAAACGGCGGCAAATGGGGATATATAGACTCTAAAGGAAGCTGGGTAATTCCTGCTGATTTTAAAGATGCCAAAGATTTTAACAACGGAATAGCAATCGTACAGAAAGATAAGGAATGGGTTTATATTAATACAAAAGGAGAAATCCAGAAAGCACCCGCTTCTGAAAAATTATATGATTTTAATGACGGTGTGGCTTTTATCAAACAAAACAATAAAATAGGGCTTATCAATAACAAAATGGCTGTGGTTTTAGAACCAAAGTACGATATGATCAAACCTTTTGAAAATGGTTTTGCAAGGGTCGAACTAAACAAAAACTGGGGAATTATTAATACCGACGGAAAAGAATTGGTAGAACCTGCTTATTCAGAAATTGGGAATTATTTTAAAAGTACAACCTGGGCCAGAAAAGACAAAACTTTCGGACTTGTAATTGGCGGAAAATTTGTTCCGGTTGATGGTGCTGAAAAAATATGGGATTTTGAAACTCAGGATCTCACATTTGCCAAAAAGAACGGAAAAATCGGGTATATTGATTTAAGAGGAAACTGGGCAATTCTTCCAATTTATGACAAAGGAAAAGCTTTTTCAAAAAATATGGCTCCGGTTCTGGTTGGAAAAAAATGGGGATTCATTAATCCGGAAGGAAAATTTATAATTGAACCAACGTACAGTGATGCCGAAGTTTTCAGTACAAACGGCCTTGCGCCTGTAAAAGAAAGCAATTGGGGATTCATTAACGAATCCGGCAAACTGGTAATCCCAACACAATACGGCATTACTACAAATGCTATTATTGCCATGTTTACAGATCAGGAAAAAGGATTTATAGGCGGAGTAGCAAGAGTAAAAAACGAAGGCAAATGGGGTTTTCTTAAACCAGATGGAACTGTTTTAGGAAATCAGTGGTTTGAAAATGCCGAATTGTTTTCTAAATCTGCCGAAAAAACTGCCAAAACCGAAACAGTTCAGGAAAAACCAAAACAGGAAGCAAAAGCTGAAACTAAAACAAAACCTGCGGCGAAACCTGCAGCGAAAAAAAAGAAGTAAATTTATCTCTGATAAAAAATAAAAATACCACACAATATGAAATGTGTATTAGTAACAGGCGGCTCAAGAGGAATTGGAAGCGCTATTTGTAAAAAATTAGCCGTTGAATCTAATTATCATATTCTGATTAATTATCATTCAAACAAAACCGCTGCCGAAGAAACACTTCAGGAAATACAAAAATTAGGTGCAACCGGAGAAATTTTAGGCTTTGATGTTTCAAATTTCGAAGAGGTACAAAATACTTTAACACAATGGCAGGAAGCAAATCCGGAAGCCATTGTAGAAGCGATTGTTAACAATGCCGGAATTACAAAAGACGGTCTTTTTATGTGGATGACTCCCGAAGACTGGAACGGCGTTCTAAACACAAGTGTAAACGGGTTTTTTAATGTAACGCAGTTTTTTATTCAAAAAATGCTGCGCAATAAATACGGCCGAATCGTAAATATGGTTTCGGTTTCCGGAGTAAAAGGAACTGCCGGGCAAGCCAATTATTCGGCTGCAAAAGGTGCCATAGTGGCCGCTACAAAAGCTTTGGCCCAGGAAGTGGCAAAACGCAATATTACAGTAAATGCCGTGGCACCGGGATTCATTAGAACCGATATGACCAGCCAGCTGGACGAAAAAGAATTACTAAAACTAATTCCTGTTAATCGTTTTGGGGAAGCCGAAGAGGTAGCTGATCTGGTAAGCTTTTTGATTTCAAAAAAATCGAGTTATATTACCGGAGAAATTATCAATATAAACGGAGGAATATATTCTTAAAGCCCAAACAAACAGAAACATAGATTTTCACAATGACGGCTCTGTTTCTAAGGGTTTAAAAACAATTACACCTAACGGTTAAAAAATTACTTTGAAAGATGATGAATAAGAGAGTTGTAATTACTGGAATGGGAATTTATTCTTGTATCGGAACTTCTTTAGATGAAGTAAAAGATTCATTATATCAGGGAAAATCTGGTATTCAGTTTGATTCTGAAAGAAAAGAATTTGGTTTTCAGTCGGCTTTGACCGGAATGGTGCCAAAAGCGGATTTAAAAAATTTACTGACCCGCAGACAGCGTATGAGCATTGGCGAAGAAACCGAATATGCTTATATGGCAACAATCGAAGCTTTGAAAAATGCAGGAATCGACGATGCTTTTTTTGATACTCGCGAAGTAGGCATTATGTATGGAAACGACAGTGTTTCTAAAGCTATTATTGATGCTACAGATATTGTACGCGAAAAAAAAGACACAGCCTTAATTGGTTCCGGAGCGATTTTCAAATCGATGAATTCTACGGTTACCATGAACCTTTCGACGATTTTTAAACTTCGAGGTATCAACTTAACTGTAAGTGCAGCCTGTGCAAGTGGTTCTCATTCTATCGGACTGGCTTATTTTTTAATAAAAAGCGGTTTTCAGGATATTATTATCACCGGAGGAGCACAGGAAATAAATAAGTATGCTATGAGCAGTTTTGACGGATTGGGTGTTTTTTCTAACAGAGAAATCGATCCTGAAAAAGCCTCAAGACCTTTTGATTCCGGTCGCGACGGATTAATTCCAAGCGGCGGAGGTGCGACTTTAATTCTCGAAAGCTACGAGTCGGCCATTGCGAGAGGCGCCAATATTATTGCCGAAGTTTCCGGTTACGGATTTTCATCAAACGGCGGTCATATTTCGACCCCAAATGTCGAAGGACCGGCAACAGCCATGAGAAGAGCCCTGGAAGAAGCCAATTTACAAGCATCAGACATTGAATATATAAATGCTCACGCTACCTCAACACCTGTTGGCGATGCAAACGAAGCCAAGGCTATTTTTGAAGTTTTTGGAGAAAAAAATCCCTATATAAGTTCAACAAAATCAATGACAGGCCATGAGTGCTGGATGGCCGGAGCCAGCGAAATCATTTATTCGATCATCATGATGCAGCACGATTTTATCGCGCCAAACATCAATTTAGAAAATCCGGACGAAGATGCTTCAAAATTAAATTTAGTTAAAACTACGTTAAACAAAAAATTTGACATATTTTTGTCCAATTCTTTCGGTTTCGGAGGAACCAACTCTGCGTTGGTGGTTAAAAAGTTTAAATTGAACGATGAATAAAGAAGAGATTATAGCAAAAATTAATGGTTTTTTAGTTGATGAATTTGAAGTAGACAATGACGACATTGAACCAAATGCTAATTTAAAAGATACACTTGGGTTAGACAGTCTGGATTATGTTGATTTGGTAGTTTCAATAGAGGCAAACTTTGGTGTAAAACTGGTAGAAGCAGATTTTGTTGGAATTTCTGATTTTCAAAGTTTCTATGACCTTATCGAAACTAAACTAAAAGCCAAATCAGCTTAATGAATCAATGGGATGGCAAATCAAAAGGAACTGTTTTAGGTTATAGGATATTCGTTTTTTTGATACGAAAAGCGGGTCTTAAATCTGCTTATGTTTTACTTTATTTTGTTGCCTCTTACTATTTTCTTTTCCTGAAAAAAAGTAACGGATCTATTTTCTATTATTTTAAAGAAAGGCTTCAGTATTCTTACTTTAAATCTAAAAAAATGGTTTTCAAAAGTTACTACACTTTTGGGCAGACCATTATTGATAAGGTTTCTATTTCGGCCGGAATGCGAAACAAATTCACTTACGAATTTGATGGAATCGAAACACTTAAAAAATTATTAGCCGAGAAAAAAGGCGGTGTTCTAATTAGCGCACATGTTGGTAATTTTGAAATTGCCGAACATTTTTTGGGAGATATTGATCTTAATTTCCAAATCAATCTTGTTACGACAGATTTAGAACATTCTGCAATTAAGAATTATCTCGAAAGTGTTTCTCAAAAACATACCGTAAAATTTATTATCATAAAAGAAGATCTCTCTCATATTTTTGAGATTAATGCCGCTTTGGCCAATAACGAATTAATCTGCTTTACGGGCGACCGCTATTTTGAAGGAACAAAATCGCTTTCTGAAACCCTTTTGGGCAAAGAAGCCCATTTTCCAGCTGGTCCGTTTTTAATTGCTTCAAGATTAAAAGTACCAGTCGTTTTTGTTTATGTAATGAAAGAGCCAAACCTGCATTACCATTTATACGCAAGAGAAGCCGAAGTAAAACACCGCGACGAAAAAGCACTTTTGAAAGAATATGTAAAAAGTGTAGAAAGCATTTTGAATCGTTATCCACTACAATGGTTCAATTATTTTGATTTTTGGAATGACATAAAATCTTAATTTTTATTAGCACAATCATTTATCACTGCAGTATTTTAAATAATTGGTAATCCCGATAGCTATTGGGAGCGGCTAACAAAGAGACCCTTCGTCGAAATAAGAAAATTCGTTTAAATAAATTTACTTACTTTTGCTGACGATCAAAGTCAAAATCTAATGAAAAATGTTCTCGTAATTTATTATTCTCAGTCTGGACAGCTGGAATCTATTGCAGAAAATATTGCAAAACCGTTTCTAAATTCGGAGGAAATAAATCTCACTTTTCACGAAATACAACTGGAAAAACCATTCCCTTTTCCGTGGAATAAGGAAGCATTTTTTGATGCTTTCCCTGAATCTTTTTTACAGATTCCAACCGCATTAAAACCTGTTCCCGAAGCAATCCTGAATACAAAATTCGACCTGATCCTTTTTCATTATCAAGTGTGGTATTTATCACCTTCGATTCCTATTAATTCATTTTTAAAAAGCTGGGAAGGAAAAAAAATACTCCATAATACACCTGTAATTACCATAAGCGGTTCGAGAAACATGTGGATTATGGCACAGGAAAAAATCAAAGTTTTACTTAAAGAAGCCAATGCAAAACTTGTTGGAAATGTCGCATTAGTAGACCGTGTTGGCAACTTAATCAGCGTTATAACCATTGTAGAATGGATGTTCTCCGGAGTTAAAAAAAAGTATCTTGGTATTTTTCCTTTACCTGGAGTTTCAGATAAAGATATTCAGGAATCTTCAAAGTTTGGAGAAGTAATGTTGTCTGAGTTTAATGCAGATAATTTAGATAATTTACAGTCAAAATTAGCCAAAATCGAGGCCGTAAAGATCAGTTCGTATTTAGTAACTGTTGACAAAACTGCCAATAAAATTTTCAATAAATGGTCAAACATCATTTATAAAAATCAAAAAAAACGAAAATTGCTTCTAAAAGTATTTAATGTTTATTTATTCCTGGCGATTTGGTTAATCTCACCAATAGTGTATATATTGCACCTTATTTTATATCCGTTTAAGTTAAAAATCATAAAAAAAGAAACTCAATATTATCAGGGAGTTTAGAAGACGTATTTAGATTATGTTTGAAGTATATATTACAAAAGCTGCAAAATATTTGCCAAATGAAGCTGTTTCTAATGACGAAATGGAAGCCTATTTAGGTCTTATCAATGATACTGCTTCAAAAGCAAGACGCATTATTTTGCGCAACAACAAAATTACAAGCCGATACTACGCTGTTGATAAAGAAGGAAAAAGCACTCACAGTAATGCAGAATTAACGAGAAATGCAATTTTGCCGTTATTCGACGAAAATTTTACGCCTCAGGATTTAGAAGTACTTTCATGCGGAACCTCAACTCCGGACATATTTCTGCCTTCGCATGCTGCGATGGTTCATGGTTTATTAAAAAACAAATCGGTAGAATTAAACTCTTCAACCGGAGTTTGCTGTGCCGGAATGAACTCATTAAAATTTGGTTTTCTTTCAGTAAGATCCGGAAATTCAAACAATGCAATCTGCACAGGATCAGAAAAAGTTTCGACCTGGCTGAATGCACAAAAATACAATCACGAGGCTGACAATTTAAAAAGCCTGGAAGAACAACCTATTATTGCTTTCAAAAAAGATTTCCTTCGCTGGATGTTATCTGATGGTGCAGGAGCTTTTCTTTTAGAAAACAAACCAAGAGGCCCAATATCTCTTAAAATAGAATGGATGGAAGCTTTTTCGTATGCTTACGAATTAGAAACCTGCATGTACGCCGGAGGTGATAAATTAGAAAACGGAGAAATTAAAGGCTGGAGCGATTATTCTCCGGAACAATGGCTGAATGAATCTGTTTTCTCTATTAAACAAGATGTTAAATTATTAGACGAATTTATCCTGTCTAAAGGTGCAGAAAGCATGAAAGACGCAATGGATAAAAACAATATAAAATCTGAAGATATTCAATATTTCATTCCTCACGTTTCTTCAAACTTTTTTGTTGAAGGATTGAAAAAAGGATTAACAGAAAAAGGAATCGGAATGAGTGATGAAAAATGGTTCATGAATCTTTCCAGAGTTGGAAATGTGGGTTCTGCCTCTATTTATTTGGCTCTTGAAGAATTAATGAATTCAGGAAATTTGAAAAAAGGAGATCATATCCTTTTATCTGTTCCGGAAAGCGGAAGATTTTCTTTTGCGTATGCGTATTTAACTGTTTGCTAATGGACGTTGTACTTTTAGAAAAAGAAGCTGTCGAAAATTTATTACCTCAAAAGTTTCCTTTTGTAATGGTAGACAGCATGCTTTCTTATAGTGAGACATCATTAGTTTCTGGTTTTAATATTAAAAGCGACAATATATTTTTTGACAATAATACTTTTTTAGAAGCTGGTTTAATCGAACATATGGCACAATCTGTGGCATTGCACACTGGTTATCAGTTTTTTCTAAAAAATGAAATTGCACCAACAGGTTACATCGGATCTATTAAAGAAATTGAAATTAAAAAACTACCAGAATTAAACGATATCATTCAATCTGAAGTTACCATTTTGCAGGAATTTGCAGGAATTACTCTGGTTGATATTGTGACGACTTTAAATAATGAAGAAATTGCCAGAGGACAAATGAAAACCGTTCTGGCAAAATAAAATCAATAATGAAAACCTCTTCTGCTGTTGACATACAAAATTATTTACCACACCGGGCACCAATGCTTATGGTGGATTTGATTTTGAATATTGATTCTCAATTTGTCGAAACAGTTTTTGAAATCAAACAAGACAATATTTTTGTACAAAACAATGTTTTTATAGAGGCAGGTTTAATCGAAAACACAGCACAAACTTGTTCATCTATTGTTGGAAAAAAGTATTTTTTTGAAGAAGACGGAACAGAAAATGAAAACGTAAATGTAATTGGATTTATCAGCGCTTTAAAAAATGTAAAAATTCACGCGCTTCCAAAAGCCGGTGATACTATAATTACCAAAGCCAATTTGGTTTCAAAATTCGTTGGCGACGATTACACTTTATGTACGATGAGCTGTAAAAGCTTACTTGGAGAACAAATACTCTTAGAATGCGAAATTAACTTGTTTATTCAAAAGACAGTTTCTGTTTCGTAGCAATTCCACTTGAAAATAAAACTAGGTAATGGAAAAAGACAAAGTACCTCAGGATCAAAGTAATTTAACGAAAAACAACGTTAAAGAACTTTTGTACGCAACAGATGAAAATGGCAATTACACCACAACCTTAAGCACAGGTTGGGAACCAAAAACAATTGCACTTTCCAATTCTATTGACGAAATAAACGAAAGAATCGCCGATGCTAAACAACAAGTTTTAAATGGCGAAGTAAGTCCGATTGTGTATTTTATGGAAATCAACAAAATGGATCTTACGATTTTATCAAGCTACGTAGGATTCTGGAAATGGCGCGTAAAAAGACATTTCAAACCAAGTGTTTTTGCGAAACTAAACGATAAGATCTTAAAAAAATATGCCGATACTTTCGAAGTATCAGTCGATGAATTAAAAAACAGCATTACCAAATAATGGAATTAAATTTCACACATCATCAGTCTGCTCATTGCGAGAATGGAGTAGCGTCAAATCTGCTAAAAAACAGCGGATTAAACATCAGCGAACCGATGGTTTTTGGTATTGGCTCTGGGTTGTTTTTTGTATATCTCCCTTTTATAAAAGTCAATTATGCGCCAGCAATTAGTTACAGAACTTTGCCTGGTCAGATTTTTAATAAAGTGGCAACCCGTTTAAATTTAAAAATAAAAAGACAAAAATTTTCTTCTGTATCAAATGCAACTAAAGCTTTAGACGAAAATTTAAAAAATAATATTCCAACCGGATTACAAGTTGGCGTGTACAATTTAAGTTATTTTCCAGACGAATATCGTTTTCATTTCAACGCACACAATTTAGTTGTTTACGGAAAAACCGAAACCGATTATTTAGTGAGCGATCCTGTTATGGAAACCGTTACAACGCTAACGCACGAAGAATTAAATAAAGTTCGTTTTGCCAAAGGTGCTTTTGCACCACGCGGTCAAATGTATTATCCGATTCAGATTCCTGCAAATGTCGATTTAAAAAGCGCCATCATTAAAGGAATTAAAAATACATGTCGAGATATGCTGGCGCCAATGCCAATTGTTGGTGTTCGTGGAATCAAATTTGTTTCGAAGCAAATTAGAAAATGGCCGATAAAACACGGAACTAAAAAAGCCAATCATTACTTGGCGCAAATGGTTCGTATGCAGGAAGAAATTGGAACTGGAGGCGGAGGTTTCCGTTTTATTTATGCCGCATTTTTACAAGAAGCTTCGGTTATTTTGGGTAATGAAGAACTGAAAGAACTTTCTAAAGAAATGACAAAAATTGGCGATTCATGGCGTGATTTTGCTGTAGAAGCTTCACGTATTTATAAAAACAGAAGTGCCAAAGAAGACGCTTACAACGCTATTGCCGATGAACTTTTGGACATTGCCAATAGAGAAGAAATCTTTTTCAAAAAACTAAAAAAAGCCATCAGCTAAGATATTTTGCAGTCTATCATTCAAATAGAATCCCTTTCGAAAAAGTACAAAAATGCAGAAATGTATTCTTTGAACAACGTTTCGCTAAACATAAATGAAGGTCAGATTTTTGGTCTATTAGGTCCAAACGGTGCTGGAAAAACCACTTTGATTTCAATGCTTTGCGGATTGGTAAAACCAACTTCGGGACATTTTACTATTGATGGTTTGGATTATCAGCATCATGCTTCAAAAATTAAAAAAATTATAGGCGTTGTTCCTCAAGAATATGCACTATATCCGACTTTGACGGCAAGAGAAAATCTGCATTATTTTGGAAGTATGTACGGTTTAAAAGGTTCTGATTTGAAAGATAAAGTAATCGAAGCTTTGGATCTTTTGGGTTTATTGAAATTTGCCGATAAACAAGTTCAGACTTTTTCTGGTGGAATGAAACGCCGTGTAAACCTAATTGCAGGAATTCTTCATAAACCAAAAGTTTTGTTTTTGGATGAACCAACTGTTGGTGTCGATGTGCATTCTAAAACTGCTATCATCGATTATTTAAAAGTTTTAAACCAAAACGGGACAACTATTATTTATACGTCGCATCATTTGGCTGAAGCCGAAGATTTCTGTACGCAGATTGCAATTTTAGATCAAGGACAGATTTACGCACAAGATACTCCGTCGGCATTAATTGAAGCTACAAAAGATGCCCGAAATCTCGAAGATGTTTTTATTTCATTAACCGGAAAAGCACTAAGAGATGGTATATAAAATTTGGATGTCAGTTGTAAAAGAATTTCTTTTATTGAGAAGAGATTTAGGCGGATTAATCATTTTATTTATCATGCCTTTGGTTTTGGTTATTACGGTAACCTTAATTCAGGACAGTACTTTTAAAGCTGTAACCGATTCAAAAATTCAGATTCTTATTGTTGATAACGACAAAGGATCTGTTTCGAAAACCGTTTTTGAAAATTTAGAAAAAAGCAATTTGTTTACTGTTGTAACACAAATTGACAACAAACCTATAACGGAAGAAATTGCCAAAGAAAATGTTCATAAAGGAAAATTTCAATTGGCGATTGTAATTCCGGAAAATTTAAGTGCTGATTTACAAGCAAAAGTAGATCAGAATGTAGAGAAAATCGTCAGCAGTTTAGGTTTGACAGACAGTACTGCAACTGCAAAACCTCACCGTGTTATTAAAGAAAAAGAAGTGAAATTGTATTTTGACCCAGCGGTTCAAATGAGTTTCAAAAATGCGGTGATGAGTTCGATTGACAAAATGATTTCGCAAATTGAAACCAAATCGATTTACAAAACTTTCGAGAATCAGTTGGGGGTTGAAACTGCCAATTTTGAACAGAAAAGTTTCATCTCTTTCAAAGAAATAATTCCGACAATCAATAACAAAGAAGTTCGTCCAAATTCGACACAACATAACGTTCCGGCTTGGACACTTTTTGCGATATTTTTTATTGTAATTCCGTTATCGATTAATATTGTAAAAGAAAAATCGCAGGGAACTTTTGTTCGATTGAGAACAAATCCTGTTTCTAATTTGGTTGTGATTATTGGAAAAACCATCACCTACTCGATCATTTGTATGATTCAGTTTTATATGATGGTTGCCGTTGCGGTATTTTTATTTCCGTCCATCGGATTACCTCCTTTAAACATCGAAGGACATTTATTGATGATGAGTGTCGTAGCTTTATTTTCTGGTTTCGCAGCCATCGGTTTTGGAATTTTATTAGGAACCGTGGCAAGTACGCAAGAACAATCTGCTCCGTTTGGTGCAACAAGTGTGATTATTTTAGCTGCTGTAGGCGGTGTTTGGGTTCCCGTTTTTGCCATGCCGAAAATTATGCAGTTTATCGCTAAATCTTCGCCAATGAACTGGGGATTAGAAGCTTTTTATGATGTTTTACTTCGAAGCGTCTCTTTCCTGGAAATCATACCAGAAATAAGTTTATTATTTTTGTTTTTCATTATTACAACTTGCATCGCATTATTTTATGATAAAAAGAAAAGAGCAGTTTAACGAGGCTGCAGACTTGACCGTTTCACACGAAATCAGAATTCGTTTTAACGAAACAGATCCGCTTGGAATTGTTTGGCATGGAAACTACATAACCTATTTCGAAGATGGACGCGAAGCATTCGGGCGTAAACATGGTCTTACTTATCTGGATATTGCAGCAACCGGTTACACAACCCCAATTGTAAAATCGACCTGCGAACATAAATTGTCTTTGCGTTATGGCGATGTGGTAACGATAGAAACAACAGTTGTAGACACACCAGCCGCCAAAATGATTTATCGTTTTAAAATTATTGATGATAAAGGAGAAATTGCCTGTACCGGAGAAACCGTTCAGGTTTTTTTAGATAAAGATGGAAATTTAATGCTGACAAATCCTCCTTTTTATGAGGAATGGAAACGAAAAGTTGGGTTGTTGAAATAGCACGTTTTCCTGCAAGGTTTTCAAAACCTTGTAGGTATAATTTCTAGACAAACCAGTAAAACAAAATCAAAGAGACCTACAAGGTTTTAAAAACCTTGCAGGAGAAGAAAATGAAAATTGAAAATGATAAGAGAAATATATATTACAGAAACGAATTGTATCACGCCTTTAGGTTTTGATGTTCCTTCGAATATAGAAGCGATCCTTCGCGGCGATTCTGGAATTCAGCTTCACAGCAATATTTCTTTAATGCCGAATTCATTTTATGCTTCTATTATCAGCGATGAAAAAATAAACAGTGCTTTTGCCAAAATCAGCACTGAAACCAAATATTCCCGTTTAGAAAAAATGATGATTTTGGCTTTAGAGCCGATTATTAAAAATTCTAAAATCGAATTAAATCCAAAAACCGCATTTATACTTTCTACCACAAAAGGAAATGTAACGTCTTTAAAAGACAATTCTGAAGAAAGTTTCAACAACGCTCATTTAGATGTTTTGGCAAAAAACGTTGCCGATTTCTTCGGATTCCAAACACAGCCAATCGTAGTTTCTAATGCTTGTGTTTCCGGAATTTTAGCCGTTTCTGTTGCTAAAAGAATGATTCAGTCAGAGCTTTATGATAATGTTTTTGTCGTGGCAGGCGACGAAGTTTCAGAATTTGTTTTGTCTGGTTTTAATGCATTTCAAGCGATGAGCGAACTGCCTTGCAAACCGTATTCTAAAAACAGAACAGGCGTAAGTTTAGGCGAAGCAGCTGCTGCCGTTTTAGTTTCGGCGAATCCGGCAACCGCGAAAATAAAAGTCATTGGAGACAGTTCGATAAACGATGCCAATCATATTTCCGGACCATCAAGAACAGGCGAAGGTTTGTTTAGAAGTATTCAGAATGCTTTGAAAGAAGCGCAGATTGACGCCAACAAATTAGATTATATTTCAGCACACGGAACCGCAACTCCTTATAACGACGAAATGGAAGCGATTGCTTTAAATCGTTTGGATTTACAGAATGTTCCAGTAAATAGTTTAAAAGGATTTTACGGTCACACTTTAGGCGCTTCGGGATTATTAGAAACGGTAATTGCAATAGAAACTGCCAATCAAAATAAACTTTTTGAATCAAAAGGTTTTGATGAAATTGGAGTTAGTGAAACTGTAAATGTTATTGAAAAAAATGAAGAAAAGAAGATTGATTATTTCCTGAAGACAGCTTCTGGATTTGGAGGTTGTAATACGGCTGTGGTTTTTGAGAAAATAAAATGAGACGTTTAAAAAACTTAAATTATAAAAAAAGTATTGAAAAAAATAAACTGATCTATTCTGAAGATTGGTTTGATAAATTCGATACCATTTCTATTTACATGTTTTATAGCGTTCTATTTTTGATGCCTTTTTTAGTTTATTTTAATCCACATCGTGATTATTCAAAAACTGGAATTGAATTTTATTTGCTTTTTATTTTTAGTTTTTATGCTTTATATACAATTTATAGAAAGGCAACAGAAAAACTACTCACAAAAATTGTAAGTAAGTATGATGTCGAAAAAAACAGAATTCTTATTAATGAATATTGCAAAAAAAATGGATTTGAAAAATATAGAGATGCAAAAAATATTATAGTTTATAATAATCTAAATTATCTCGCTATTAATCCGAGATTTCAAACAAGCAGAATATTTATTCTAGATAAAAATGATATTTATTTGACGATGATAAAAGAAAATCAAAAAATGAATATTCCAGTTCTTTTTTCGCAAATAAGCTTAAAAAGAGATATTAAAAATTTGTGTCAATAAGGTTAATGAAACTATCAAAATTCATATTTATAACTCTAGTTCTTCTTTCATCTTTTGGATGTAAAAAGAAAGTAGTTCCTGAATCTGATTTTGAAAAAGAGGTTTTGAATAGTGTCTTTGTCGAAATTGTAGATTCTATTTATATGGATAGGAGAATTGTAACTCCACCGCCAATGCCAAGGAGAGATTTTAAAACTAATAAAGAAGATACAATTGGATATGATGCTAAACTAAAAAAATACGAGCATTTTCAGGATAGTATAAAAAAAGATACAACGAGAATATTAATTGGTGTTTATGATTATGTCGTTAATAACAAAATCAGAAATGAAAAGTTTGATTTAACACCTTTTAAAAACAATAAAAAATTTAATTTTCAATATACATCTAAATTTCCTAATGAATTAATTTGGATAGTACACGATTATAATAGTGGAATGCCTGTTGGCACAATTGAAATTTCCAATATTAGGTTTAATAAAGACAAAACCTCAGGAATTATCGAAGCAACTGCTTCTTGCGGGGGCGGAAAATGTGGAAGAGGATTTGAAATTAAAATTGAAAATAAATCGGGAGAATGGCATATCATAAAAGTTTTTCAAACCTGGGTTTCTTAAATTAAAAAAATGACTCAAAAAACCAACATACAATCCTACATCAAAATTGAAAACAACGAAATTGTTCTCAACGGAACTTCTGTATTCAAAATTGAACCGACAGATTTTGCCGATTTTGCCAAACAAGCCTATCGTAATTTTGAAATGCAGTATCCAAAGTTTTTCAAAATGGACACTTTAAGCAAGTTGGCTTTTTTGGGTTCAGAATTGCTTTTGAGTCCTATTACCTCAACGGAAGAGGAAAATAATATCGCTTTGGTTTTGGCGAATAAATCGTCGAGTTTAGATACCGATGTAAAATATCAGGAATCCATTTCTGACAAAGAAAACTATTATCCGAGTCCGGCGGTCTTTGTTTATACGCTTCCAAATATCTGTTTGGGCGAAATAAGTATCCGTCATCAGCTGAAAAGTGAAAATTCTTTCTTTATATTTGATGCTTTTAACACCGAATTTATGTCGAATTATTCGAATATTCTTTTGAATACCAATAAGGCAGATACGGTTTTATGCGGCTGGGTAGAATTTTTCAATGACAATTATAAAGCTTTTCTTTGCACTATAAACGCAGACGAAAACACCGAATATAAAAACGAAACAATCAATACATTATACAATAAATAATCATGGAAGCATTAAAAGAAGAATTAAAAAATAAAATCATAACGACTTTGAACCTTGAAGATATCGCAGTTGAAGACATTGCTGATAACGATCCTTTGTTTGGAGACGGTTTAGGTTTAGACTCGATTGATGCACTTGAATTGATCGTGATATTAGATAAAGATTACGGAATTAAATTAGTTGATCCGAAAGAAGGAAAAACAATTTTCCAATCTATCGAAACGATGGCGGCGTATATTAGTGCTAACAGAACTAAATAAATTTTAGATTTCAGACTTTAGATTTTAGATTTCTTAAACCGAAATATTAAAATCTAATTCAGATACTACATCAACTTTATCAAAGTTTTAAACTTTGACAAAGTTCAAGAAAATCTAAAATCATAAATCTAAAATCTAAAATGACAAGAGGTGTTGCAATAACGGGAATGGGAATTATTTCTGCGATTGGTAATTCGGTTGAGGAAAACTATATTTCTTTGATCGAAAACAAAATCGGTGTTTCTCGCATTCAGAATATTTCGACTGTTCATGCAGATGTTATCAAAGTTGGTGAAATCAAAAAAACCAATGAAGATCTTGTGTCTGAACTGAAATTAAACGAGGATAATAATTTCTCAAGAACCGCTATGATTGGTACTTTGGCAGCAAAACAGGCTGTCGAAAATGCCGGCATTACCGCTATCAATGAATTTAGAACCGGGCTTATCTCTGCTACCAGTGTGGGCGGCATGGATATGACGGAAAGACATTATTACGATTATTTCGAAAAACCGGAATTAATAAAATACATTACCTGTCACGACGGAGGTGATGTTGCCGAAAAAATTGCCGAAGAATTAGGTTTAAAAGGAATGGTTACGACGATTAGTACTGCTTGTTCCTCTGCAGCCAATTCTATTATGTTGGGCGCAAGATTAATCAAAACCGGAAAATTAGATCGTGTAATTGTAGGCGGTGCTGATGCTTTGGCAAAATTTACCATCAACGGGTTTAAGACTTTGATGATTTTATCTGACGATTATAACAAACCTTTCGATAATAATAGAAAAGGATTAAATCTTGGAGAAGCTGCCGCATTTTTGGTTTTAGAATCGGATGAAGTTGTAGCAAAACAAAACAAAAAAGTATTGGCAAGAGTTTCAGGTTACGGAAATGCAAATGACGCTTTTCACCAAACTGCTTCTTCAGAAAACGGAGACGGCGCTTTTCTGGCAATGAAAAAAGCCTTTGAAATTTCGGGTTTAAAACCTTCTGAAATTGATTATATCAACGTTCACGGAACCGCAACGCCAAATAACGATTTATCTGAAGGAAGAGCTTTAAAACGTATTTACGAAAACGAAAAAGTTCCTGATTTCAGTTCTACAAAACCTTTTACTGGTCACACTTTGGCAGCAGCAGCAGCGATTGAAGCGGTTTACAGTGTTTTGGCAATTCAGAATAATGTGGTGTATCCGAATTTGAATTTTGAAACTCAAATGGAAGAATTTGATTTGACGCCGCAAACTTCTCTAAAAAATAAAAACATCGAACACGTTTTATCCAACTCTTTTGGATTTGGAGGAAATTGTTCAACCCTTATATTTTCAAAAAGCTAATGAAAAAAACATATATAAATGGAGTAGGCTGTATTTCGACTCAAAAAACATTTGATACTGTTTTTTTGGAAGAAGCTGTTGTAAACCATGACGAAAATGTACTGGCGATTGTTCCGCCGGCATACAAAGAATACATTTCTCCCGCTGCCAGTCGAAGAATGGCAAAAGGTGTAAAAAACGGAATCGTTGCTTCGGCTTTGGCCATGAAAGATGCCAATGTTGAGAATGTTGATGCCATTATTACCGGAACGGGTTTAGGATGTATCGAAGATTCTGAAAAATTCCTAAAAAGTATTTTAGATAATAAAGAAGAGTTTCTTACTCCGACTTCTTTTATTCAATCAACTCATAATACCGTTGGTGCGCAAATTGCACTTTTACAGCAATGTAAAGGGTATAATTTTACGTATGTAAACGGTGCAGTTTCTTTTGAATCGGCACTTTTGGATGCTAAAATGCAGATTGAAGAAGATGAAGCGAATTCAATTTTAGTTGGTGGTGTCGACGAAAATGGAGATTATACAACTGCTCTTTTCAAACTAAACGGACGTATTAAAGCAGATAATACCGCACCTTATGATGTTTTAACTTCTAAAACTAGCGGTGCCGTTTATGGAGAAGGCGCTAGTTTTTTTGTTTTAGAAAATGAAAAAAAAGACAATACTTACGCCGAACTTTTGGATGTTGCTATTGTTAATGCTTTAGAAGAAAATGAAGTTGAAGCTTCAATTGTATCTTTTCTAAAATCAAATAATTTAGAGATTTCAGATATCGATGCTTTGGTTTTAGGTTTTGATGGAAATGCAGATTTCGAAAATTATTACAGAAATCTTGCTGAAAAATCGTTTGCTCAAACTCCTGTTTTGTATTACAAACATTTAAGCGGTGAATACGATACAGCTTCGGCATTTGCTTTTTGGATGGCTTCAAAAATTTTAAAAACACAGGAAATTCCAGAAATTATAAAAGTAAACTCGGTTACAAAATCAGCTTACAAAACTATTTTATTGTACAATCAATTAAGCGGAAAAAATCATAGTTTTACGTTACTTTCAAAATGATAACGCATAAAAACATCTCGATATTTTTTATCTTTTTATTGCTTTTATTGTTTCTTCTGAATCTTTATATCGCAATAAGTATATGGTGTTTTTTGGCTGTAATTTTTATTTGGATTGGAATAAATGCATTCGGTTCGGCCCGGATTTCTTCCAATTATCATATAAAAACGTTTTGCAGTAATCCGTTAGAAACTGAGAAAAAAATTGCCCTGACTTTTGACGACGGCCCAAGCATTTATACTTTGGAAGTTTTAAATCTTCTTAAAAAATACAATGCAAAAGCGACTTTCTTCTGCATTGGAAAAAATATCGAACAACATCCTGAAATTCTCCAAAAAGTGATTGATGAAGGTCATTTGCTTGGAAATCATTCCTATTCGCATTCTAAGTTTTTTGATTTTTATAATGCAAAAAAAATAACCGAAGAACTTCGCAAAACAGATGAGCTTCTGGAAAAATTTACTTCCAAAAAAATCAACTTCTTTCGTCCACCTTATGGAGTTACAACACCTTCAATTCGAAGAGCTTTAAAAGTTACCCAACATAAAACAATTGGCTGGAATATTCGTTCTCTTGACGGAGGAACTACAAATGTGGAATTGATTTTGAGTCGAATTAAAAAACGTGTTTCTCCCGGCGGAATTGTACTTTTGCATGATACAGGAACACATTCTGTTTTTGTCTTGGAACAGTTTTTGCAATTTTTACAGCAAAATAATTATCAAGTCGTTTCGATTGAAGAGCTTTTGAATTTTAAAGCTTATGGAAATTGAACGCGGATGAAACGGATTCGCTTATGCGAAGACGCGGATAAAAACGGATTTTTTAAATAATAATCTGTGTGAATCACTTTATCCCGATAGCTATCGGGAGTGGCAAAAAAATTTAAAACATGAAAACTAAAATAGCAATACTAATTCTTTTTATTTCAGGCAGTTTGTTTGCTCAGGAACAAAAAATGACTGCTGTAGAAATAGCTCAATTTAAAGAAGATGTAAATGTGGTCGCGAAAAAAATCAAAACCTTAAGTACAGATTTTGTGCAGTATAAACATTTGGATTTTTTGTCGAAAGACATCGAAACTTCTGGAAAAATGGTTTTTAAAGAACCTTCACTCCTTCAATGGCAATATAAAAAACCATACAATTACAGCATTACTTTCAAAAACGGAAAAATCCTGATTAACGACGAAGGAAAGAAAAGCGCCGTTGATATTGGCGACAGTAAAATCTTTGCTCGAATCAATAAATTAATAGTTGGAAGTGTGAGCGGAAATATGTTTGACGATAAAGAATTTACGATTTCTTATTTTAAACTAAAAGGTCAGAATCTGGCGAAATTTATTCCCAAAGATGCTACGCTGAAAAAATACATCAAACAAATCGAACTGACTTTTGATAAAGAAGAAGCAACTGTGGTTCAGGTAAAACTTTTAGAATCATCTGAAGATTATACCCGAATTGTACTCAAAAATAAAGTGATCAATGCAAAAATCGACGATTCAGTTTTTACTAATTAATTGCTTTCTGGCAGTTTTTTTAATTTCTTGTGGTTCGGTCACAAAAAATTATACACCAAAGAAATTAGACAAAACGTCTTATACTGTTCCTTATTTTGCAGATTCCAAAACCGATTATGTTTACAAAACCAATATCAGCGTTTACGGAAATGAATTATCGGGAATTTTTATCGCCAAAAAAATAAACGACACCACACACCGAATTGTTTTTACAACCGAATTTGGAAATAAATTAATGGATTTTGAAATTTCTGAAAGTGATTTTAAAGTCAACTCGATTGTATCAGAATTAGATAGAAAAATATTTATCAACACCTTAAAAAAAGATTTTCGATTACTTCTTAAAAAAGAATATCTAATTGAGGAACAATTTGAAAATGAATCGGCAGACATTTATAAATCAGCAGATGGCAGACGCGCTAATTATATTTTTATCTCAAAGAAAGATCAAAAATTAGAAAAGATCGTTCATGCCTCTAAAACAAAAGAAAAATTTACACTGATTTTCAATTCAGAAAACAATATTTTTGCCGAGAAGATTCAGATCATTCACCAGAATATAAAGCTTAAAATTGAGCTAAATTATTTTAAATCAGAATAGAAATTTAAACTAACCATAAAATTAAACTAATCAAGATATGAAAAAAATAGCCTTAATTGCATTTGTTTTATGTATAGGTCTTGCAAAATCGCAGGCGCAGGTAAAAGTTAATCCCGGACTTAGAGGCGGTATAAATTTTTCGACATTAACCAATATTGATGATAATAGAGCAAAAACTGATTTTTATGTCGGCGGATTGGTGAATATTAAATTTAATAAATATTTTTCGTTACAGCCTGAGGTAACCTATTCAAGACAAGGCGATGAAGGAAGAGAATATCTTGGAAACGGTTATAGTTATCGTTATATAAATTATGAATTAAACTACTTAACACTTGGAGCGGTTGCAAAATTTAATATTGGCGGTAAAGGTTTTCACATTTTAGGAGGTCCGTCTTTAGATTTTAAAATTTCTGATAACTATATCAACACTAAACCTGAAAATTTTGATCTTGCTATTGTTGGAGGTGTTGGATATTCACTGCCAAACGGATTAACGTTTGAAGCCAGAATTAAACAAGGATTAGTTGATATTTATGGTTACGACGGTATTGATTATGATGATAACGATTATTATTATAATGATGTTATTTTAAATCAGGTTTTCCAAATTGGTATCAGTTATACTTTTAAAGTAAAATAATGAAGAAACTAATTCTACTCGCTTTTGTTTTATTTATTGGATTTTTTTCATCAAATGCTCAAGTAACTTTCAGACCAGGACTACGAGGTGGATTAGGACTTTCTAATTTGGGAGGTCATGGCGATTTTAAACCTGATTTTTATGTTGGAGCTTTTGGGCAGATAAACTTAACGAAAAGATATTCGCTTCAGCCTGAAGTTACTTACAGCCGTCAAGGAGCAAATAATTGGGAACAGAAACAGGTATATTTTAATAATGATACTTACGAATCTTATAAAATAAGTACATATAAGGATATAAATATCGATTACTTGTCGGTTGCCATGATAAATAAATTCTCGTTTAAAACAGGATTTTTATTAGAATTTGGTCCAACACTTGATTTCATAGTAAATACAAATTTACCATATTCTAATCATGATGTCGATCTTGGATGGGTTTCCGGAGTTGGTTATAAACTGCCTTCAGGCCTTTTGATCGAAGCTCGATTTAAAGCCAATATCATCAATAATTACGACAGTATTAATGACGGATATAATTATGATGAAAATCAATACAGTCCAAGTATAACATTTCAATTAGGAGTTTCTTACACTTTTGGTGGGAAATAAAAAAATAAAAATATGGTTTTAAAAGACTTTTACAAAGTACTTTCAGAAGAGAAAACAGGCGATGCTAAATATAATTTTCGTATATTAGTTAATGCCAATCATGAGGTTTTTAAAGGTCATTTTCCTGGAAACCCAATCATGCCGGGCGTTTGCATGATTCAGATTATTAAAGAATTAACAGAAAAAATTACAGAAAGTTCTCTAATGATACAATCTTTGTCTAACGTAAAATTCATGGCATTGATAAATCCGGAAATCAATCCGGAACTTCTTTTAGAACTTGACATTGTAACCACAGAAGATGATTTGGTAAAGGTGAAAAACACCACATATTTTAACGAAACCACAGCTTTGAAATTAAGCAATGTGTATAAAAAAATATAATTATGAAATTACTCATATCATTACTTCTATGGATCAATTTTGCCAATACTCCGGATTTGGCATCGATCCGAAAAATGTATCCTGATGTTGCAAAATCAGAAACCAATGCGAAAGAATTTACAGATAAACTTTCGGGAGTTTCAAACAACGACGAGAAAATCCTTGTAGCGTATAAAGCGGCTTCAATTTTAGTAGATTCTAAATTTGAGAAAAAAATAGGCGAAAAAATCGAACGTTTTAAAGAAGGTGCAAAACTTCTTGAGGCAACTATAAAAAGTGACCCAAGTAATATCGAAATGAGAATGATCAGACTGAGTATTCAGGAAGATGTTCCGGGTATTACGGGTTATAAAAAAAACATTAAAGAAGATAAAAAATTCATTACCTCTTATTATGCAGCCCAGAGCGGTGCTTTAAAAGAATATCTAAAAGAATTTGTTTTACAATCTAAAAGCTTCTCCGAAAAAGAGAAACAGTTTGTAAAGTAAGCCCACGAAAAATTCCAAATGAAACCTATTTTATCAAGGCAGGAACTGCTTAGTTCTATTTCGTTTTGTGTTATTGTGCCTACCTACAATAACCATAAAACATTGAAAAGAGTGCTCGATTCTATTTTAGATTTCACTTCAGATATTATTATTGTCAACGACGGTTCTACAGATGAAACGCCTGAGATTTTAAAACAATATTCGCAGCTTACCCAAATTCACCATCCTAAAAACTTAGGCAAAGGAAGGGCGCTGCGAAATGGTTTTAGAAAAGCCATCGAGCAAAATTTTGAGTACGCCGTTACAATAGATTCTGACGGCCAGCATTTCCCATCAGATATTCCGGTTTTTCTGGAAGAAATACACAATCAGCCCAATTCGCTTTTAATTGGAAGCCGAAACATGACGCAGGAAAATGTACCGCGAAAAAGCAGCTTTGGAAACAAATTCTCTAACTTTTGGTTTAAGTTCGAAACCGGAATCAAACTCGAAGACACTCAATCCGGTTTTAGATTGTATCCGTTAAAATTAATTCCGAAACGATTTTGCACCAATAAATTTGAGTTCGAAATTGAAGTAATCGTGCGTTCTGCCTGGAAAGGGATTCCGGTAAAAAATGTTCCGGTTCAGGTTTTGTATGATCCGGCTGAAAGAGTTTCGCATTTTCGCCCGTTTCAAGATTTTACCCGAATCAGTATTTTGAATACAGTTTTGGTAACCAATGCTTTGCTTTACATAAAGCCGAGAGATTTTTTTAGAAGAGCAAAAAAAAAAGGTTTTAAAAGATTCTTTCTAGAAGATATTTTAGAAAGCAACGATTCTAATTTTAAAAAATCTGCCGCAATTGCTTTAGGTATTTTTATCGGACTTTCGCCTTTTTGGGGATTTCAAACCGTACTCCTTTTTACTTTTGCCGCTTTGTTCAGACTCAACAAAGTCATTGCTTACCTTACGTCAAACGTAAGTTTTCCGCCTTTTATTCCGTTTATTATTTATGCTTCGCTTCAAGTCGGCAGTGTTTTTGTTTCCAGTAATGCGCCACTGGTTTTAGACAGTTCGATTACACTCGACGATATTCAAAAAAATGCAACGCAATATATCGTAGGAAGTCTTATTTTAGCATCCGTTTCTGCACTAACCGTTGGCTTGATAAGTTATTTACTTTTAACGGCTTTTAGTTCTAAAAACGAAACAAATATTTAAGTTATGTTTTCTACTAATTTCACAAATTAGCACAAATTAATTCGTGAAAATTAGTGAAATTCGTGGCTAAAAAACTTAAGCGATAATCATGCACCAATATTTCTACGCCATTCATTTGTTTGTAACCCGAAGAAAAACGCTGTCGGTTCTTTTGGCTGTTTTGATGCTTGTGGTTTTTGGTTTCTTTGCTTCGAGATTAAAATTTGAAGAAGACATTACCAAACTTATTCCGACCAACGACAAAACCGATGTTACCGCCAAAGTTTTAAAACAATTAAATTTTGCCGATAAAACAACTGTAATTTTCAGCTTGGATAAAAACGGTTCTGCCGAGGATTTAAAAGAAATGGCAACTGTATTTTCGGACAGTGTTTCTAAATCCTGTAAACCTTACATAACTGGAATTCAGGGAAAAATTGACGAAGAAAACATTCAGGAAACCATCGATTTTGTTTACAATAATCTCCCTCTTTTTCTAGACGATAAAGATTATGCTGCTATCGAAAAGAAGCTTCAAAAAGACAGTATTGCAGCGACCGTTCAGGGAAATTACAAATCGATTATTTCTCCGTCTGGATTTATTACCAAAGATTTTATTCTGCAAGATCCGTTTGGAATTTCATTTATCGCTTTAAAAAAATTACAGCAATTAAATATTGGCGACGATTTTACGCTGGAAAATGGTTTTGTAATGACAAAGGATAAAAAGAAATTACTGCTTTTTATCACTTCGAATATTCCTTCGAGCGAAACGGAAAAAAATACCATTTTCGCCGAAAAACTAAAATCGATTCAGGAAAATCTAAATCAGAAATTTAAAGGGAAAACTTCTATCAGTTATTTTGGTTCGGCGTTGATTGCCGTTGCCAATGCCAATCAGATTAAAGGAGATATTATTTTGACAACATCAATCGCGATGTTTACCTTAATGCTGATCTTGATTTTATTTTACCGAAAAGTTTTAATCCCGCTGATTATTTTTCTTCCAACAGTTTTTGGAGGTTTGTTTGCAGTTGCATTTTTATATTTCGTTAGAGAACAGATTTCGGCCATTTCATTAGGAATTGGTTCTATTTTATTGGGAATCACGATTGATTATTCTATTCATATTCTCACGCATTACAAACACAACAGCGATGTAAAAACTTTGTACAAAGACATTACAATGCCCGTGATTATGAGTAGTTCTACAACTGCGGTTGCGTTTTTATGTCTGCTTTTTGTAAAATCGGATGCGTTGAATGATCTCGGAATTTTTGCAGCCGTTATCGTAATGGCTTCGGCTATTTTCTCGCTTTTGATTATTCCTCATTTATATAAACCAAAAGAAAATCCGGCAGAACACAAGAAAAATTTGATCGATAAAATGGCTCATTTTTCTTTTCACAACAATAAAATCTTAATCGGACTTTGTGTTATCATCACCATTATTTGTTGTTTTACGTATAATGATGTTGGTTTTAATAACGATTTATCGCAGCTAAATTTTATTCCGAAAGACATTAAAGCTGCCGAAAAACAATTGGAAGAAAGTACAAGTTTAACTTCCAAAACCATTTACGTGGCTTCTTACGGAAAAACAATGGAAGAAGCTTTGCAGCATAACAGTCGTCTTTTCGAAAATTTAAATACAGAGAAACAACAACATAAAATTTTAAATTTCAGTTCGGTTGGCGGAATTGTGCTTTCCAAGGCAGCACAACTACAAAAAATCGAGAAATGGAATTCATTCTGGAATTCGCAGAAAAAACAATTCGTTAAATCAGAATTAATTGCTGAAGGCGCTAAACTTGGTTTTAAACCAACAACTTACAATTTGTTTTTTGATCAGTTAGATTCTGATTTCAAACCAATTTCTGCCAAAGATTATCTTCAAATAAAAGCACTTCAGCTGCAAGAATTCATTACAGAGAAAAATGGTTTTTATACCGTTTCGACTTTAGTAAAAGTTGCTCCGGAACAGCGCGATGCTTTTGTAAAATCTACTTCTAAAACAGAAAACGTAATTGCAATCGATCGTCAGCAAATGAACGAAACGTTTTTCAGTACTTTAAAAACCGATTTTAATTCGCTTGTAAATTATTCTTTTGTCGCCGTAATTTTAATTCTGTTTTTCTTTTTCAGAAGAATCGAATTGGTCATTATCAGCTGTATTCCAATTGCTTTAACGGGAATTGTAACGGCAGGAATTATGGGCATTTTTGGCATTCAAATGAATATTTTCAGCATGATAGTCTGCACCCTGATTTTTGGTCACGGAGTCGATTTTAGTATTTTCATGACGAGCGCTTTACAAAAAGAATACACAAACGGAAAAAACGAAATTGCCATTTACAGAACATCGATTATTCTGGCGGTAATTACAACTATTCTCGGAATCGGAGCGATGATTTTTGCAAAACATCCTGCTCTGACTTCTATTTCATCTGTTTCCTTAATCGGAGTTTTTGCCGCATTGATTATCACTTTCATTTTTTACCCAATTCTGTTCAAAGTCTTTTTATCAAATCGTCCGAAAAAAGGAAATCCTCCTTTTCAATTGCGAACTTTTACTCATGGTGTAATTTCGTTTGCTTATTATGGTTTGGGCGGAATTGTAATGTCGATTTTCAGTTTTACCATAATGCCGATTCTGCCATTGAACAAAAAAACCAAAATGCAGGCTTTTAGATACGTGATTTCAAAATTCATGAAATCTGTCTTGTACTCGAATCCGTTTATTCGCAAAAAAGTCATTAATAATTTCAACGAAACATTCGAAAAACCAGCGGTAATCATTGCCAATCATTCTTCGTTTCTAGACATTTTATCGATCGGAATGCTGAGTCCAAAAATCATTTTCTTGGTAAGCGACTGGGTTTATAACTCTCCTATTTTTGGCGGTGTTGTTAGAAAAGCAGGTTTTTATCCCGTTTCTGAAGGTCTTGAAGGCGGCGTTGAACATTTACGCAAAAAAGTAAATGAAGGATACTCGCTAATGGTTTTTCCCGAAGGAACGCGATCAGAAAACAATGTTATCAAAAGATTCCACAAAGGTGCATTTTTCCTTGCCGAAGAATTTAAAATAGATGTTCTTCCTGTTGTTATTCATGGTGCTTCAGAGTTAATTCCGAAAGGTGATTTTGTTATTCATCACGGAAAATTAACGGTTACCATTTTAGAAAGAATCACACCAGAAAATCTTTCGTTTGGAAGCAATTATACAGAAAGAACCAAACAAATAAGTTCGTTTTTTAAAGCCGAATATCGCAAAATCAGACAAGAACTAGAAGGTCCGGATTATTTTAAAACGATGCTCGTTAACAGTTACGATTATAAAGAAATCGAAATTGGAAATAGCGTAAAGAAAGATTTAAAACAGAATCTCGAAACGTATTACAATCTAAATAAACACATTGGCCCAAAAGTAAAAATGCTTCATTTAGGAAACGATTACGGGCAATTGGATGTTTTACTGGCGCTGCAGGAACCACAGCGAAAAATAGTTTCTTTTATAAATGAAGAAGAAAAATTGCTGGTTGCCAAAACGAATTATTTAGTCAAAAAGAGAAAAATAATATATCTCGAAAAATTAGAATCAGCACTTGAAAATCATTACGATATACTTTTAATTTCTGATGAAAATTATCAAGAGGAAATCGAAAAAGTAATTTCAACCGCTTCTTCTATAATTTTAGTGAATTGTTCTCGTTTAAAAAATCAGTTGAAGGATTTCGAAATTGTTTTTGAAGAAAATACTTTAATCGTTTTTAAGAAAAAATAAATGAAAAAACAGTACGATGTAGTCATCATTGGCAGCGGTTTAGGCGGATTGGTTTCTGCTGTTATTCTGGCAAAAGAAGGCTGCAGCGTTTGTGTACTCGAAAAAAACAATCAATATGGCGGCAATCTGCAGACTTTCGTTAGAGATAAAACCATTTTTGATACCGGGATTCATTACATCGGAGGTTTAGGCGAAGGCCAGAATCTGCATCAATATTTCAAATATATTGGAATAATGGATCATTTGAATCTGAAAAAATTGGACGAAAATGGTTTTGATATTATTTCTTTTGATGATGATAAAACCGAATATCCGCATGCGCAAGGTTTCGAAAATTTCATTGAAAAACTAACTCAATATTTCCCAGAAGAAAAAGAAAATCTTGAAAAGTATTGCCAGAAAATAAAAGCGGTCTGCAAAACATTTCCGCTTTACAATCTGGAATCTGAAGGAAAATATGATGATGAAATTTTAACGCTTAACGCGAAAGAAACGATCGATTCTTTTACTCAAAATGAGAAGCTAAAAGCGGTCTTGGCAGGATCTAATTTTCTTTATGCCGGCATAGCCGAAAAATCGCCGTTTTATGTTCACGCACTTGTTGTCAATTCGTATATCGAAAGTTCGTGGCGTTGCGTAAATGGCGGAAGTCAGATTACGAAACAGCTTTTGAAACAGCTCAAAAATTTTGGAGGCGAATTCTTCAAACATAAAGAAGTAACCCAATTTGAAGTTGAAAATCAAAAGGTAAATTCGGTTAAAATGAAAGACGGAACAGAAGTTTCCGGAACGTATTTTATTTCGAACATTGAACCAAAAACAACTTTGAAAATGGCGGGTCAGGAAAACTTTAGAAAACCCTTTTTCAATAGAATTCAAAATCTGGAAAGTGTACTTTCTGCTTTCAGTTTGTATATCGTTTTTAAGCCGAAAACTTTTAAATATATCAATCATAATTATTACCATTTTAAAAGTGCCAATGATGTTTGGACTTCGTATGAATACGACGAAAATTCTTGGCCCAAAACTTTTATGGCTTCTATGAATCCGTCAAAAAAAGATGAAGAATGGGCAGACGGAATGACGTTTTTAACGTACATGAAATATGATGATGTTAAAGCTTGGGAAAACACGTTTAATACCACTTCTGAAGAAAACGAAAGAGGCGAAAGTTACGATGAATTCAAAGCCAAAAAAGCAGCAAAGTTTTTAGACGAAATCGAGAAAAAATTCCCCGGAATAAGAGATTGCATCAAATCAGTGCATACTTCTACTCCACTTTCATATCGTGATTATATTGGCGGAGACGGCGGAAATATGTACGGGTATGTTAAAGATTCAAATAATCCGATGAAAACGATGATTCCGACTAAAACTAAGGTAGAAAATCTTTATCTTACAGGCCAAAGTATTAACATGCACGGTGTCTTGGGAGTTACGGTTGGAGCAGTCATAACTTGCTCAGAAATTGTAGGAAAAGAATATCTGCTCGAAAAAATTAAAAAAGCATCTGAATAAGTAATCATGAAAAACCGAATTTTTTACCTCTTCCTTATCGGTTTTTTAAGCTTGCTGACTTCCTGCGGTACTTCAAAATCAAAAAAACATACGCCTGATATTACGGCTTTCAACAATTCAAAACCTGTTGTTGAGAAATTATCAGACAGTCGTTTTCTTTCCGGAAAAAATTCGTTTTTAAAAAATAAACAAGGTCTTTGGGAATTGTATGTCGAAGGAGATCCGCTCGAAATTGGACTTTCAACCGGCGCTTTGACTGATTCGCTTTTGCAAAAACAACAACGTATTTTTTTCTCTAAAATAACCGATCTTATTCCTTCAAAATTTCAGCAGAAACTGCTTCGCCATTTTCTAAAATGGTACAATCGCAAACTGTATTTAAATGTTCCCGACGAATATCAAACGGAGATTTACGGCGTTTCTCAATATACTTCAAATGAATTTGACAATATCGCGCCACAATATCAACGCGGTTTGTATTTGCATGCGGCACACGATATTGGTCACGCGTTGCAGGATTTGGCTTTGGTCGGCTGTTCGTCTTTTGCTGCTTGGAATGAAAAATCGGAAGATGGAAATTTAATCTTAGCACGAAATTTTGATTTTTATGTAAATGACGCTTTCGCGGAAAATAAAATTGCAGCCTTTATCAAACCAGAACAAGGATTTCCGTTTATGATGGTGACTTGGCCAGGAATGATTGGTGCCGTTTCCGGAATGAATCTCGAAGGTTTGACCGTTACCATAAACGCTTCAAAATCTAAAATTCCGCTTAGCGCGAAAACTCCGATTTCGATTTTAACTCGTGAAATTTTACAGCACGCCAAAAATCTGGATGAAGCAATTGCTATTGCAAAAAAACGAAAAGTATTTGTTTCTGAATCGATTATGGTTGGAAGTGCAAACGATAACAAAGCAATTCTAATTGAAGTTTCTCCCAATAAAATGGATGTTTACGATGTTCCAAACAGCGATCGATTAATTTGTTCAAATCATTTTCAAGGCGAAGCTTTTGCAGGAGACAAACGAAATATGGAGCAAATTGCCAACAGCCATTCTGAGTATCGCTATGAAAGAATGCAGGAATTGCTGTCTGAAAATTCAAAAGTAAATCCTGAAATCGCTTCGAAAATTCTTCGAAATAAAGACGGTTTAAAAAATGAAATTTTGGGTTTTGGCAACGAAAAAGCATTAAATCAGCTTTTGGCACATCACGGAATTATCTTTAAACCAAAAGAAAAATTGGTTTGGGTTTCGGCAAATCCGTTTCAATTGGGCGAATTTGTTTGTTATGATTTGAATTCGATTTTTGGTGAAAACCAAAATACAACAAAATCATTTCAGAAAGAAAATCTGAATATTGCCAAAGATCCTTTCTTGGAAACGGCTGCTTTTCAGAATTTTAAAAAATTTAAAATTGAAGATCATAAATTAGATTCGATTTTAGAAAAAAAAGGAACTGTTGCTCCAGAGTTTCTTCAGAATTATCAAGCGTTAAACCCCAATTATTGGGTTGTATATTATAAGACAGGATTGTACTTTTACCAAAAAAAGGAATTTCTTCAGGCAAAGCTGAATTTTGAAAAGGCTTTAACCCACGAAATCACTACAGTTCCTCAGAAGGAAGAAGTTGAAAAATATTTAAAAAAAGTCAAAAGAAAATTACAATGATTCCAGCAATAGAAAAAGATTCTTTAGAAGAAATTAAAATTTTTCAGGAAAAAAAATTAGTTGAACTTCTAGAATATATCAGTGAGAATTCTCCTTTTTACAAAAGACTTTTTGCTGGACAAAATATTGATATTTCGAAAGTTAAAACGCTGGAAGATTTACAGTTTTTGCCTGTTACAACCAAAGAAGATTTACAACAATATAACGATGATTTTTTGTGTGTTCCGCAACATAAAATTATCGATTACGCTACAACATCCGGGACTTTAGGAGATCCTGTTACTTTTGGTTTAACCGATTCTGATTTAGACAGACTGGCTTATAATGAAGCCATTTCGTTTGCCTGCGCTGGAATTGCAGAAGGAGATGTGGTACAATTAATGACTACAATTGATAGAAAATTTATGGCTGGTTTGGCTTATTTTCTTGGTCTTCGAAAATTGAAAGTTGGAGTTATCCGTGTTGGCGCTGGAATTCCGGAAATGCAATGGGATTCAATTTTAAAATACAATCCGAGTTATTTAATTACGGTTCCTTCTTTTCTTTTGAAATTAATTGAATACGCCGAAATGCACGGAATCGATTATAATAATTCGAGCATAAAAGGCGCAATCTGCATTGGAGAATCTTTGAGAGAACAGGATTTTTCGATGAATATTCTATCGAAAAAAATCACGGATAAATGGAAAATTAAGTTGTTTTCGACTTATGCTTCTACAGAAATGAGCACCGCTTTTACAGAATGCGAACATGGAAAAGGCGGGCATCATCATCCGGAATTAATTATTGTTGAAGTTCTGGACGAAAATAATATCCCGGTTAAAAACGGCGAAACCGGCGAACTTACTTTTACTACTTTAGGTATTGAAGCAATGCCTTTACTTCGTTTTAAAACGGGAGATATTGTACAGTTTCATGATGAACCTTGCGAATGCGGACGAAATACGTTGCGCGTAGGTCCAGTCGTTGGGCGTAAAAAGCAAATGATCAAATATAAGGGAACAACCTTGTATCCGCCTGCTATGAATGATGTTTTGAGCAGTTTTGATAATATCGAAAATCATCTTATCGAAATCTCTACCAATGATTTAGGTACAGATGAAATCGTGATTAAAATTGCGGTGAAAAACCAATCTCCAGAATTTTTACAGGAAATAAAAGATCACTTTAGAGCTAAATTAAGAGTAACTCCAAAAATAGAATTTGTTCCAAAAGAAATTCTAAATCCGATAGTTTTTAATCCAATGAGTCGAAAACCAATTCGATTTTTTGATTACCGATAATTTTTTAAAGGTACAAAGCTAGAAAGTTTCAAAGGAGCAAAGGCTCCTAATCTAACTTAAGTTTTATTGTCATTTCGACCGAAGGGAGAAATCACACTCGCAAATCGGCAAAGATTGGATATACTTTGTGGAGTTTCTAGTGTGATTTCTCCCTTCGGTCGAAATGACAAATATTTGACTATAAACAATTTATCAAACAACTTCAAAAACTTTGTTACTTTGTCACTTTGAACCTTTGATCCTCAATTTGGTACAAATTGAACTAAAAATTGTAATTTTGCAAAAAATATTGAAGATGGTCAAGATTGGCAACATAGAATTACCCGAATTTCCTTTATTACTAGCACCGATGGAAGACGTTAGTGATCCGCCGTTTCGCAGATTATGCAAAACGCACGGTGCTGACATGATGTACTCTGAATTTATTTCATCGGAAGGATTGATTCGTGATGCTATTAAAAGCCGTATGAAGCTGGATATTTTTGATTACGAACGTCCGGTTGGAATCCAGATTTTTGGTGGTGATGAAGAGGCCATGGAAATGTCGTCTAAAATTGTTTCTACTGTAAAACCGGATTTGGTTGATATCAATTTTGGATGTCCGGTAAAAAAAGTAGTCTGCAGAGGTGCAGGAGCCGGAGTTTTAAAAGATGTTGATTTAATGGTTCGTTTAACTCAAGCCGTTATCAAGGGAACTAATTTGCCTGTTACGGTAAAAACGCGTTTAGGCTGGGATGAAAACTCTATTAATATTGATGAAGTTGCTGAAAGACTTCAGGATATTGGAGTTCAGGCTTTAACGATTCACGCCAGAACCCGTGCTCAAATGTACAAAGGTCATTCTGACTGGTCGCACATTGCCCGAGTAAAAAACAACCCAAGAATTACAATGCCTATTTTCGGAAATGGCGATATTGACAGCCCGGAAAAAGCATTAAAATATAAAAACGAATACGGAATTGACGGTATCATGATTGGTCGTGCTGCGATTGGTTATCCGTGGATTTTTAATGAAATAAAACACTATTTTAAAACGGGTGAACACTTACCTGCTCCAACGGTTATTGATCGTGTTGAAGCAGCCAGAAATCATTTGCAATGGTCAATGGACTGGAAAGGCGAACGTCTTGGAATTGTAGAAATGCGCCGCCATTATACTAATTATTTCAAAGGAATCCATTCGTTTAAAGAATTCAAACAAAAATTAGTTACTACTGACGCTCCTGAAGATTTATTCGCTATTATGAAAGAAATCGAACAGGTTTATGCAGGATACGAATTTGTTTAAATTAAGATTTAAAAAATAAAAAAGACCTTCAATATTGAAGGTCTTTTTTTATATTGTTTAAGCGAAATTATTTTAAACTTTTTTTGCAAAATTTCTTTTGGCTAAATCAATAGCTAAATTTAGCTCAGAAAAAAATAATTCAGCTTCTTTCGCATTTCGAATAGATCTAGTCAAATTGTCATTATTATGTGTTTCTATAACATCTTCAATACCAGCAATATTTCTCTGCGATGTAGAAGCTAATGCAGTCTCCTGTATCTTATTAATTTTATTTTGAATAGATTCTTTCATAAAGCAAATTTAAACATTATTGATTTAAATTAAACATATAATATCTGTAAAGATCATTAGTTTTTCTTTGAAAATCAAAAGGTTCTGGTTTTGGTTTAAAAAATACCAATCCATTATCATCTAATTCAATTGTTCCATTTCTAAGTAATCTTACATACCAATCCACTCCAATAATCACTAAAAAATCTTGTAAATCTTTGTAATTATATCTAAACATTCGATGATAGAGATTAGCTCTTAAATCATCTGAACCATCAATACCAATTGTCATACGAGGATTGTTTTTTAAAAAAGTTATCGCAAATAAAATAATTGTGGAAAAGACTTTATTACTATCCTTGTGTTTAAGATTTATAGAATCATTAATTTTTCCATTTACATCAAATGGACCAAAAGCTAAATTATAAACATTCGGTAATAATGATTCAGCGATATTTGTAAACTTAACTTTAAGTTGAATTATGGTATCATCTTTTAATGCAGATTCAAAAATGTATTGATCAAAATTCGCACTCACATATATTGCTTCAAAAGTGTTTTCTAAATTAATTTTAATCATAAGAAATATTAATTCTATCTAAATGCAAAAAACAAATTTAGTATAAATTTCTTACAAATAAAAAGACCTTCAAAATTGAAGGTCTTTTTATTTGTATTAGACTTGAACTCGTTTCCACTTTCCTCTTTTATAGAAAAAGATTCCGGCTAAGGTTATGGCAGTTTCGGCAACCGGAATAGCGATAAAAACTCCGGTTGGTCCCATATTGAAATGTTTTGCCAATACGTAAGCTAATGGAATCTGGAACAGCCAAAACCCAAAGAAATTAATTCCGGTTGGTGTCCAGGTATCTCCTGCTCCATTAAACGTATTAATTAGAACCATACCTATTCCGTAGAAAATAAATCCGATACTCATGATTTGCAATGCTTCTATCGCAACGGTTTTTACCTGTTCATCATTCGTGAAAAACGAAATAATATATTGTCCAAAACCCAAAGTAATTATCATAATCGAAGCCATGAAAATTACATTATATCTTGCTGTTGTATAAACCGATTTTTCAGCGCGTTCAATTTGTTTGGCTCCTAAATTCTGCCCCACTAAAGTGGCTGCCGCATTACTTAATCCCCAGGCAGGAAGAATGAAAAACATCATAATTCTCAATGCCGTCTGATAACCCGCAGAACCATGGTCGCCTCCTGTTGTTGCTACTAATTGTGCCAGGAAAATCCAGCTGCAGGAAGCGATTACAAATTGTAAAATTCCCGGTGCAGCAATTTTAACTAATGCTTTTATTTGTGTAAAATCTGGAGCAAAATATGGAATTTTGATTTTTAAAATTCCATTTCCGAAAAATAAATGATATACCTGATATATAACTCCAATACTTCTTCCAATAGTAGTTGCCAAAGCAGCGCCGACTAATCCAAAAGCCGGAACGGGTCCGAAACCATTAATTAAAATCGGACATAAAATGATATTGCAGATGTTAGCAATCCAAAGACTTTTCATAGCGATTGCAGCATTTCCTGCTCCGCGGAAAATTCCGTTGATTAGAAACAAAAGCATAATACACAAACTCGAACCAATCATGATTTGGGTAAATACGAAACCGTGCTCGGCTGATTCTATTGAGGAACCCATTAAAATCAAAATATCTTTTGCATAAATAATTCCGAAAATACTCAAAACACAGTTCACAGCAAATGCTACGATTATTGCCTGCATTCCGGCTTTTGCGGCGGCGACAGGATCTTTTTCTCCAATTCGTCTTGCTACCACTGCGGTTGCGGCCATACTCATTCCGATGGCAATTGAATAAATAACGGTTAATACAGATTCGGTTAAACCAACAGTCTGAATCGCAAAACTGCTGTGTTCCAAATGGCCTACAAAATACAAATCGACCAAAGCAAAAACCGATTCCATCATCATTTCCAAAACCATGGGAATGGCCAGCAGAATTACGGCTTTTTTAATACTTCCGGCAGTATAATCGAATGATTCGTCTCCTTTTAAGGCTTGTTTTAATGTGGTAAAAAATTTAGAAAAGAAACTTTTCTTTATAGTTGTTTCTGTCATGATATTTTAGGATAAATGATAAAATGGTCCAGATATTTTTTTCAATCTGAACTAAAAAATAAAGCGTAAAGTATCCTAATTATTATAAAAAATAAAATAGGATTAGGCAGAAACAATCATATGCTGTAGTTATTTGAGGCGATAAATATAAGTAATATTTTTTAGTACGAAATATTAATCTAATAACTTTTTACTTACACGGCTGCTTGCAATAAGTGAGGCAGCAAATCCAAGAGAAATAATAGTCGCCATAACAATCAGGACATTTTCGAGTGTAAAAACTACAGGATATGCTAATGTTTGTGTAATCATTATTAGCTCGTATTGTTGTTGTAAAATGACTAAAATAATTCCCAAAGCAAGTCCGATCAGACCGCCAAAAATACTTAGCAGAGTTCCCTGCAGTAAAAATATTTTTCTTAGACTGTTTATTTCGGTTCCCAGATTAAAAAGGGTTTTAAGGTTTCCTTTTTTATCTAAGATCATCATAATCAAAGCGCCAATCAAATTAAAAAGTGCCACAATAATAACGAGAGTAAAAATGAGGTAAACAGCAATATTCTCTGTATTAAGCATTTTATATAAAGATTCGTTAAGCTGGGCCCTGTTTTTTAAAGTAACTTTATCTTTAAAAATGTTTTTCAGCTGGGCTATAACGGCACTTTCATCTGCATTTTCTTTGAGGTGAAATTCCATTCCTGAAATCTGATTTGATTTATACATCAATAAATCCTGAACCAAACCTAAATCTGCGAAAACATATTTTGAATCCAGTTCTTCACTGATAGAATAAATTCCAACCGGCAGTACATCTGTTTTATTAAAAGCTTCTTCAGGATTTTCTATTGCTCCTTTTCCCGGTTTTGGTGCAAATACCTGAAGCGGATTTTCAAAATCCAGAATTCCCATCGAAAAATCCTGTGCAATTCCGTACCCAATAACAACCTGATAAGAATCCGGTTTTAACCATCGGCCGTTAAAAAGTTTTACCTTAATATTATTAACTACAGGATAAAGGCTGTCGACTCCTTTTAAATAGGTAACGTGTTGTTTGTCTTTAAACAAAAACAAAACCCGTTCTTCTATGATTTTGGTGTAAGAGGCAACACCGTTTATTTTTTTTATTTGGTTTTCCTGTTCCGGCGAAATAAAAAATGATTTGCCATACATAGTTGTCATTTTCAAATCAGGATCAATCTCATTTGTAAAAGACAAACTGAAAACCTTCAGACCGCTAAAAACAGATAAAACCACAAACAAAGCCATTGTACCAACAATGATTCCCATACTGGCAATTCTATTGATGATATTGATTGCATTATTTTTGCTTTTGCTAAAGAGATAACGCTTGGCTATGTATAAGGGGAAATTCAATTTATGATTTTCTTCTTTTATCTAAAAGATCACGGTTTTCTATTGGGTTTTCTTTTCCTGCTAAAGCATTGTCTATTTTCTCGATATAATCTAATGAATCATCGATAAAGAAAACCAGATTGGGTACACGACGCAGCTGCAGGCGAACACGCTGTGACAAGTCATGTTTTATTAAAGTTGTATTTGATTTTATTCCTTCTAATGTTTCTTTTGCTTTTTCCTGAGGAAAAATACTTAAATATACTGTTGCCACAGATAAGTCTGTAGTAACACTTACTTTGGATACCGAAATTACCAAATTGCTAATTCCATTTTTTCTCACTTCACCCTGCAGAATGTCAACCAGATCCTTCTGGATTACAGTGCCTATTTTTTTCTGTCTATTTGTTTCCATACTGCAAAAATACTATTTTTAAATTCAATCGTCACAATTTCAAATTAACTAAAGAATGAATTTATAATTATGCCGTATTAAATCTTTATTTAACAGCTTTATTTTCGAAAAAACGATTGAAATTTAGCTTCTTACGATCTCCTTGTTTTCTCCTCAAACATGATAAAGATCATATGTTTTATCAGAAATATTTGACATATTTGATAGAACATAAAACTAACATTATTATGAAAAAGAGAGAACCAATCAGCCACATTATGACCAAAACTGTGGTAACTGTAAATCTAAATGATGATTTGACTCAGGTAGTAGACAAACTAAAATCAAATTCAATCCGACACATTCCGGTTGTTAACGGTAAAAAAGTAGTCGGGATTATAAGCCGTACCGATATTAACCGACTTACTTTTGGTGCTTTATTCGAAGGACAGGAAGGCAGTGACGAAGCGGTATTACAAATGCTGACTATTCCGCAGGTAATGACCGCCAAACCTAAAACAGTTACTTCGACTGCCATTATCAGGGATTTGGCTGAAATTTTTTCGAAAGAAGAATTTCATGCACTTCCTGTTGTAGATAATGATGAGCTGAAAGGAATTGTAACTACAACAGATGTTATTAGATATTTTCTGGAACAATATGATTAAATTATAAAAAAGAAAAACGGGACTTAAATTAAGTCCCGTTTTTATGTTATCTGTTTTGAAGCCAGTTTTCCGGATCGGCATTTGTTGTGTTTTGAAGAATCAAAAATTTTATGATGGTTTTTCCCGTATCACCACTGGTTCTTACTTTTCCAATATTTTGTTTAATCGAAACTTTATCGCCCTGGCTAACAGAAACCGAACTTAGGTTTTGATAAACTGTAAAGAAATCCCCGTGCTGAATTACTACTGCTTTATTAACCGGAGATAGAACGATTACTTTTGAAACTTCTCCTGCGAAAACTGCTCTTGCACTGGCACCATCCTCGGTTGTAATTTCAACTCCTGAGTTATGTACTGTAATTGAAGGGTGCAGCGGGTGGGGCTGATCTCCATAACCCAGAGAAATAAATCCTTTTTCTACCGGCCATGGCAATCTTCCTCTATTGGCTTTAAAATCTGCAGCCAAAACTTTATCTTCCGGCGTCATGGCAATTTTAGAAGACGAAACAGGCGCTTTTGCTGTAGATCCCGGATTTTCTTTTGCTTTTTCAAGAGCCGCTTTTCTATTGGCTTCGGCAATTGCTTCACGAATTAAACGGTCGATTTGTCTGTCGATTCTTTTGGATTCGCTTTGTTTCGATTTAATATCGGCCGCAATTTTATTTTTATCTTTTTTAAGTGCATTAACCAGTTTCTGCTGTTCTTTTTTCTCTACTTCCAGACCCTGTTTTTCTTTTTCGTTTTCTGCAATAATCTTTTTCTTAACCTGTCTTTGGCCATCCAGTTTCTTATTATAATCGACTAATTCTGCTGATTTTGACTGGATTTCTAACCCCTGGTTTTTTCTAAAACTTGTATATTGCTTTAAATATTGCGCTCTTTTGTAAGCTTGTAAAAAACTTTCTGAAGACAAAATAAACATAGCCCTGCTTTGTTCAGAACGGCTTTTATATGATTTCAGGATCATTTTTGCATAATCTTCTTTTAATACCGCCAGTTCTTTTTTTAGTTTATTAACCTTTACCTGATTAATATACATATCATTGCTCAAGACTTTTTCCTGCTTTGCCGTTGTATTGATCAGCTTTTCTTTCAGCTTAATTTTGTTTGCCTGGATTAAATACTCATTTACAGCTGATTTTTCTTTTTTTCTAACCGACTGTAACATTTTTTCATTGTCTTTAATTTCCTGAAGAATCTGAGCTTTACGCTGCTCCAGTTTTTCTTGCTGCGAATCCTGCGCCCATACAAATGTAGTGGCACAAACAAAAATTAGGCTTAGGAGAAATTTTGGCATGTTTAAATTTTCTTTTTGCAAATTTACTTAATTAAAACCTTTTTATACCCGCTCGGCACACTATAAGGAAAAGAAAGTTCTTCGTTGAACGAAATATTATTGTAATTCAGATTAATATTGGTTGTTCCTTTTGGCTGTACTGCATTTATCGTAATAGCGGTTGGAATTGTTCCCTGACTAAAAGTTTTAGCATCAAAATAATTGATTTCTAATTTTCTGTTTTCAGCCGGCTGTGAAATTTCTTCTTTCTGAACCAAATATTTCTCAGGATCTAAATAAAATGCTTTTTTGATGTTTTGGTCTTTTTCATCTTCCAGACGGAAAAGATTTTCTACAATAGTCTGCGTGTATTTTCCTTCTCTTAAATCATCAAAAGCTTCACCTACTAATAAATTCTGAACTTTAGTATAATCCAGTTCTGTACCCAGCCATTTACTTAAACTGCTGAAATCGCCTTCGTAATACGTACTATTTATTTTTTCGTAATAGCTTACAGTTGTTGGTGTTATTAAAGCTTTTGCCATAGTGATTCCTAAGAATCGAACACTGATTAAAATTTGTTTGTCTTTTTCAATTCTAATTTCAGCTGTTACATTCTGACTTTGTTTTTCGTCAGCGTATTTTGCTGCTGCTTTGATATATAATGTCGAAAAATCTAATTTGTTTTCGTAGTGTTTTTCAATTGCTTTATTGTCTTTTTTCGTAACAACTTCGGCAGTGTTGCTACTCTGGACAGCAACGGCTTTTGATTTGCATGAGATCACAAAAACAGACATCAATGCAATTATAATATATTTTTTCATCGTAATTTCTCCTTATTTCTTTTGTTTTACTAACTCATTTGCTTTCAAAAAGTATTCCTCTTTTTTCTTAGCATCACCTAGTCCATTATAAGCTTCACTCAGCTGCATATTAAAATCTGCTTCAAGCTTTTTATCTTCCACAACATAATCAAGTCCCATTTCGAGAACGGTTTTGGCATTTTTAAATTGTTGTAACTGATTGCTCCCCAATCCGGCATAATAATAAAACTGAGGCTGGCTTGGATATACTTCAATCATTGTCATCGCCCTTTTGGTCATCGGAGCAAACTGTTTTGCTTTGGAATAGGCTTCAAGCAAAAGCAGATTCGTTTCTCGGTCTGTATCTGAATTTGTACTTAAATCTTTTTCGTAATATTTAATTGCATTTTCAAACTGGCCTTTACTGTGATAAAATTTTCCAATTTCTTTGGAAACATCCACATCTTTATCATTGTCAAAATAAGAAATTGCTTTTTCTAAATCAGATGCATACTGCGGATTTTTATTGGTATAGATTAAAAATTCATTCAAAGTTCTGTGTTTGATTTTTGAATCAATTTTTGAACTCGACAAAATCACATTCATCGACTTTATGGCTTTATCGGCCTGATTGGCATCTAAATACGTTTTGAACAAACTCACTTGTCCCCATTCAGAATCCGGAATTTCTTTTGCCAGTTGTTTGGCAGCTTCTACAGCTTTTTCAGGTTCCTGCGATTTTGAATATAAAGAAATCAGACTTATGTAATTGGATTCTTCTTTCGGGTTCTTTTTAATTTGTTCGATTAAGTTCCCAATTTCTGCATTCTGATATTTTCCCTGTGATAAAATCTGGCTTTTATAAATTTCACGATCTGATGATTTCCCGAATTTATCATTCATTTCATTAATAGCAATAAGTGCCTTATCATATTGATTGGTAATCATATACAACGTAATCAGATCGTCCTTGTATTCTTCATCAAAAACAATAATTTTCTGAATCGTTTCTATCGCCAGAGGATAATTTTTGGTTTCAAAGCTTACATCGTAAATTCCTAACCAGAACCATTTGTTTTTAGGGTTTAATTGTGTGGCTTTTACAAATGCATCATTTGCGTTTTGATATTCTTTTAAAGCAAAGTAATTTTTTCCTAATTCAAAATAAGCAACAGCATCATTAGGTTTTAGCTTGATGCATTTCTCTAAAGAAGCTATAGCTTTATCGTAATTTTCAATTCCTTTTTGTTTCAAAGATTCATAAAAAGCATCCTGATAATCATCCGGAACCATCGCAATATCCTCAGGTTCTGTTTGAGAAAAAACCGAAGTTGAATTGCCCAGAAGCGCAAAAAATAAAAATATCAGAATGCTTTTTTTCATCTTTTATATGATTTCATTTTTTAGAAAAACGAATTTGTTTTTACTATATCTTATTCTAAAACTGAATAGTCACCAATGCTGATACTGGTAAATTTACCATCATAACTTACATGATTTCCAATCATTGCGTTATCTAAGTTAGCATTTTTTATTTGAGAATACGTCTGTATTAAGCTATTTTTAATAGTACTGTCGGTTACGTGGCATCCTTTTCCAATAGAAACATTCGGACCGATTGTAGTGTTTTTTAACACAACATTTTCTCCAATATAACATGGCGGAATGATCACTGCATTATCTAATGTTACATTTTGGTCTACTAAATGTTCTCCGTCATTATGTAAAAAACCTAACATTCTGCTATTTGTTTCAACTGTAACATCTTTGTTTCCGCAATCCATCCATTCGTCAACACTTCCGGTTTTAAAAACTTTTCCATTGGCCATCATGGCCTTAATTCCATCATTGATTTGGTACTCACCTCCATTTTGAATATTATTGTCTAAAACATTCTGAAGCTCTTTTTTCAAATCTCCAACTTCTTTAAAGTAGTAGATGCCAATAACAGCTAAGTCACTTACAAACTCTTTTGGTTTTTCAACTAATTCTATAATTTCATTATTCGGGTTTAGTTTTACAACGCCAAAAGCTTCCGGCTGATCTACTTGTTTTACCCAGATTACAGCATCGGCTGAAGGATCTAATTCAAAATCGGCTCTGATTAAAGTATCTGCATAAGCGATAACTGCCGGCCCTGACAACGATTCTTTGGCACACATAATTGCATGTCCAGTTCCTAAAGGCAAATCCTGACGGTATATAGAAGCTTTTGCTCCCAGTCCTTTTGCCAGATCCTGAAGGCTTTCTACTAAATCAGCTCCAAAGAAAGCTTCGTCACCAAGAATAAAAGCAACTTCTTCGATTGGTTCTTTTAATATTTTGGCAATATCTTCGACCAAACGGTGAACGATCGATTTTCCTGCAACAGGGATTAATGGTTTTGGAACTGTTAAAGTATGAGGACGCAGTCTCGACCCGCGTCCTGCCATTGGGACGATTATTTTCATGTAATATCTATTTTAAATATGGGAAGATTTCAAATCTTCTATTTGGTTTAGTTCAAGTTTAAATTTTTAAAATCAGGAGAAATTTTACAGCCAGACTGAAAACTATTTTACCCCTGTACTTCCAAATCCGCCGGCTCCTCTTGAAGTTTCAGAAAGTTCTTCTACTTCAATCCACTCAGCTCTTTCATGTTTGGCAATAATTAGTTGTGCGATTCTTTCTCCGTTTTCAACTACAAATTCTTCATTTGATAAATTTACAAGAATCACTCCTATCTCACCTCTGTAATCAGCATCGACAGTTCCCGGAGAATTTAAAACGGTTACTCCTTTTTTTGCTGCCAGACCGCTTCTAGGTCTTACCTGTGCTTCGTAACCAATTGGCAATTCGATAAAAAGTCCGGTTTTTACAATGGTTCTTTCTAAAGGTTTTAACGTAATTGGTTCAGAAATATTGGCACGCAAATCCATTCCTGCAGATGCAATAGTTTCGTAATTTGGTAAATCGTGTTGTGATTTATTGATAATTTGAATTTTCATTTTTTATTTAAAAGATTAAAAAAGCACGTTTACTTTCTATTCATAATTCCTTTGATGGTGTCTTTTTCGTTATGGTAGACAAAATACATAAACGCTAGTAATAACGGAATTCCCACGAAATAATTTTCTCTAAATCCATAAAATGAAATAGCCGAAAATAAAATTGAAATCCCCAGATAAGCCGAGATTTTATTCATGTCGTAAGGTATTGGATAATATTTATTTCCCAAAACATACGAAATCAACATCATACTTCCGTAAGCAGAAATTGTAGCGATAGCCGAACCGTAATAACTGTATTTTGGAATTAATAAATAGTTTAAAATAAGTGTTACAATTGCTCCTACTATGGAAATATAAGCCCCTATTTTTGTTTTGTCTGTTAGTTTATACCAAACCGATAAGTTGTTGTAAATTCCTAAAAAGAAGTTTGCCAGAATAATTAACGGCACTACTTTCATTGCTTCCCAATAGGATTTGTTGTCGAGCAGTAAGAATTTTAATATATCGGCAAAAACAATAACTCCCAGTAAAATAAGTGAACCAAAAATTACAAAGTATTTCGTGATTACGGCATAAGTCTGAGGTGCGTTTTCGTTTTTGGCATGGCTGAAAAAGAAAGGTTCGATTCCTAACCTAAAAGCTGTTGCAAAAAGAACCATGAATAATCCCAGCTTGTAACAAGCTGAATAAGCTCCTACTTCTGACTTTGCCAAATTCTCAGGAAGCAGATATCCTAATAAGATTTTGTCGAAATGTTCATTAACAGCAAAAGCCAGTCCGGCAACGAGAATAGGCAGTCCGTATTTCATCATTTTTTTCCAAAGTACCGGATCAAATTTTCTTCCAAGTGAAAGATAATTTGGAGAAAGAACAATAAAAGTGGCTAAACTTGCCAATAAATTTGCAATGAAAATATAGGCGATCTGGAAATTTTCGACATATAAATTATCCCAAACTGAATTTGGATTTGAAGCTGCCAGTTTTGGAAGATACATCAGGAAAAAGATATTCAATAATAAATTAATAACCACATTTCCTATTTTAATTGCTGCATACACCATAGGCCTCTGGTTGGCTCTCAGCTTAGAAAATGGTACCAAAACCAAAGCATCTAAAACTAAAATCCAAACTGAATAGGTAATGTATTGCGCATCTACTTCGGCCCAGTTTGCCAGCGTATTTCTAAAAATTAAAGCTGCGAATAAAAATCCGATCGATGACCAAAAAATTGATATTGTAGATGTTGCGATAACATTTTTCTTATCTTCCTCGGCACTGTAAAATCTAAAAAAAGCGGTTTCCATACCGTAGGAAAGAACGACATTAAAGAAAACCATCCAGGACAAAACAATCGAAACTTCGCCATATTCTGCAGTTGGTAAAATACCTGTATATAATCTGACCAATAAAAAACTCAGCATTCGCGGTAAAACGGTTGCCAGTCCATAAATTGCAGTTTGTTTGAATAGATTTTTATATAATCCCAAAATAATTAGTAATAAAGTTCGGAAAACAAAAATAACCAATTCTTTGGTTTATTAATGCTTTTAGAGGTTCAATAAAAACTTAAATTCTATTTAATGTGTCAGTTTATTTTCGTCTAAAACTTTAACAAAATGAAAGCCTTTTGGAGAATATCCCTGATTGTAATAAAATCGATGCGCTCCAAAATTTCCTGTAAAAGCATCAAGGACAATACTGCTGCATCCTATATCTAAAGCTTTTTTTTCTACAAAATCCGTAAGCAGTTTTCCAATTCCTTTTGAACGGTATTCCGGATTAACCACAAAATTGTCGATTTCCAGATATTTACCTGTCCAGAGTTTTGTAGCAGACCAACAACCTGTTATGCCCAGACAGATTTCATTTTCGAAAACTCCTATCTGGATATAATTATGAGGAATCATTTCAGAAAGAAATGAAGTATATTTTTCAAGGGAAATATTAGGATATAAAAATCGGATCGTTTCTATTTGAGCGGTCATTTCTTCAATGGTGGTAAGCTCTCGTACTTGTAAAGTCATTGTTCTAAAGAATAATATTCAAAAATACTTAAAAATCTTCTAATATTATGTTTAAAACCTGTAAAGGACTTTCATCTGCGATTTTGTCAAAATTTTTACTATCTAAAAAATTATATGTCATCTAACACTAAACATACATTAAACTTCGTTTCTTTAAAAGAAGACTTCATATTAGCATAACAAAATGAAACTTATAGAAAAGAAAATGCATCAATTTGACTTTTACAAAAAATAGACATCTAATTAACTTCCTTTGTATTAAAATGTTACATGATTTTTTAATACGACATGTGAAATGTGTAAGAATCTATAAAAATTATATAAATTTTTAGAAGTACTTCTATGCTAACTTTGTATCAAAGGGAATGAGAAAAGCTAAAATACAACCCTTTAAAAACTAAAAGCAAAGCATTGGGACTAATAAAGCTTGTTTGTTCCCACAAAAGACAAAGCAAAGGGATTGATTCTGCTGAAATGTAACCCTTACCAAAAAAACAGAGCATTGGGATTAATAAAGCTAGTTTGTTCCCATGAAAGACAAAGCAACAGAGTGATAAAATCTGTGTCAATAATTTTATAAAATGGTATTTGATTCTCAATTTTTGGGTAAATTGAGAATCACCATTTTATAAACTTTGTTGTTTATAGATGTCTTGAAAAAGAGAACTTCCAAAAAAACAGCCGGTGTAAAATATTTTACACCGGCTGTTTTTTTATTGAGTATTTTGAGATTTCTTATCCGTTCAAAGCTTCTGCTCCACCAACGATTTCTAAGATTTCGTTTGTAATTGCAGCCTGACGTGCTTTGTTGTAAGTTAATTTCAATTGGTTTCTTAATTCTGTTGCGTTATCAGTTGCTTTGTGCATAGCTGTCATACGTGCTCCGTGTTCTGAAGCAAATGAATCGCGGATACCTTTGTATAATTGTGTTTTTAAAGACTTAGGAATTAAAGTCAAAACGATTTCCTCTTTTGAAGGTTCAAAAATATAATCTCCGGCAGAAGCAGATTCATCAGATTTGATTGGTGCTAACGGTAAAAACTGTTCTGTCTGAACAATTTGTGTTGCAGCATTTTTAAACTGATTGTATACTAATTCGATTCTGTCATATTCTCCAGATAAGAATTTTTCAGTCAAATTATCAGCAATTCCGGCAACATTTTCGAAAGTCAGGTGATCAAAAATTGCATTATGATGACCGTGAACTTTATGAGTTTTACTTAAAACATCGTTTCCTTTTTTACCAATGGCAAAAACATCAACCTGTTTTCCAGCATAAAAATCAGTACGATTTTTAATCTCTTTAATAACATTTGAATTGAATGCACCACATAAACCTCTGTTTGAAGTTATAGCTACAAGCAATACTTTTTTTACTTCACGTTGTGTTGTGTAATTTCCTCCTACTTCACCATCAAGTGTAGCAGAAAGATTTTGCAGTAACTCCGTTAATTTCTCGGCATAAGGGCGCATTGCAGTGATTGCATCTTGTGCTTTCTTCAGCTTTGCAGCAGAAACCATTTTCATTGCCGATGTAATCTGCATCGTCGATGAAACGGAAGTAATTCTATTACGGATTTCCTTTAAATTTGCCATCTATTAATTAGAAAATGTGACAATTTGATAATTAGATAATTAGAATAATCCTAAGATTTTTCTAATTATCTAATTGACCAATTATCTTATTAGTTATATTTTGCTGAAACTTCTTTTGCTGCTTTTTCGATAACATCAGTAATGCTGTCATCCAGTTTCCCAGCTTTCAACGCATTAAGCGTATCTTTGTGTTTACTGTTTAAGTAAGCAATGAAATCTCCTTCAAATTCTTTTACCTTATTTACAGGAACGTTTCTTAATAAGTTTTTAGAACCAGCATAGATAATCGCTACTTGGTTTTCAACCGGGTAAGGATCATTTAAGCCTTGTTTCAAAATCTCAACGTTTCTTTTTCCTTTTTCGATTACGTTTAAAGTAACAGAATCTAAGTCAGAACCAAATTTAGCGAAAGCTTCTAATTCACGGAATTGAGCCTGATCTAATTTTAAAGTTCCAGAAACTTTTTTCATTGATTTAATCTGTGCGTTACCTCCAACACGAGATACAGAGATACCCACGTTAATTGCAGGACGAACCCCAGAGTTAAACAAATCTCCATCAAGGAAAATCTGACCATCTGTAATCGAGATTACGTTTGTTGGGATATATGCAGAAACGTCACCAGCCTGAGTTTCGATAATTGGTAATGCAGTTAAAGAACCGCCGCCTTTTACGATAGATTTGATAGAGTCTGGTAAATCGTTCATGTTTTTAGCAATTCCATCATCAGCAATTACTTTACAAGCACGCTCTAATAAACGAGAGTGTAAGTAGAAAACGTCTCCAGGATAAGCCTCACGTCCCGGTGGTCTTCTTAATAAAAGAGAAACCTCACGGTAAGCAACAGCTTGTTTAGACAAGTCATCATAAACGATAAGCGCAGGACGACCTGAATCTCTGAAGTATTCACCAATTGCAGCACCCGCGAATGGAGCGTAAACCTGCATTGGAGCTGGGTCAGAAGCATTAGCAGCAACGATAACTGTATAAGCCATTGCTCCTTTTTCTTCTAACATTTTTGCGATTCCTGCTACAGTTGACGCTTTTTGTCCAATTGCAACATATATACAGAATACAGGTTTTCCTGCATCAAAGAATTCTTTTTGATTTAAGATTGTATCGATACAAACAGTTGATTTACCTGTTTGACGGTCACCAATTACAAGCTCACGCTGTCCACGACCTACCGGGATCATAGCATCTACTGCTTTTACTCCAGTTTGTAATGGTTCAGTTACCGGCTGACGGAATACTACACCAGGTGCTTTTCTTTCTAACGGCATTTCGTATAAGTCACCACCAATTGGTCCTTTTCCATCAATTGGAAAACCAAGTGTGTTAACAACACGTCCTACCATTTGTTCACCTACTTTAAGAGAAGCAATACGCTGAGTTCTTTTTGCAGTAGATCCTTCTTTGATTCCAGTTGAAGGTCCTAAAAGTACCACCCCAACATTGTCCTCTTCAAGATTCAATACGATACCTTCCATACCGTTATCAAATTCTACTAACTCACCATATTGTACATTAGATAGCCCGTAAACACGAGCAATACCATCTCCAACCTGAAGTACTGTTCCTACTTCCTCTAGCGTAGCACCAGATTCAAAACCTTCTACTTGCTTTCTTAATATTGCTGAAATTTCAGCAGGTTTGATTTCCGCCATCTTAATTTATAATTTAGACACTTTTTGTGTTATAAAAACTAATTACTTAACTCTCTTTTTAATACTTGTAATCTGTTTGCAACAGAAGCATTGTATTGGTTATCACCTATTCTTAAAATAAACCCGCCGATAATTGCAGGATCTACTATATTTTCAATCGTAATTTTTTTATCCGATAAAGTTGCAATTTTAGCCAAAACTTTAGCTTCTAAAGCTGCATCCATAGGAACAGCTGTAGTTACTTTTGCTACTTCAACTCCATTGCTTTCGTCATATACTTTAGTATATTCTGATGCAATTCCGGCTAAAATTTCAAATCTTTTGTTTTCAAATAATAAACGAAACAATCCTTTGGTTACATCATTTACATTTGCAAAAACTTCTAAAAGAGCATTTTGTTTAACTTCAACAGTAGTTGTTGGGTTTTCAATAAATGTACTCAATTCTAAATTTGTTTCAATTGCAGAAGCAATTGACTTCATATCGTTATTTACAGCTTCGGCAACACCTTTAGAGTTTGCTAAGTCCAGAATTGCTTTTGCATAACGAATTGCTGCTCTTGTACTTGCCATAATCTTAGTTTAACTTTACGTCACCTAACATTTTCTCAACCAATTTGGTTTGAGATTCTTTGTTAGATAATTCTTCTTTCAATAATTTTTCAGCGATACTTAATGATAATGTTGAAACTTGAGATTTCAATTCTGCCATTGCAGCATTCTTTTCGCTTTCGATAGCAGCTTTAGCTTGCTCGATCATTTTTTGACCTTGTGCTTGTGCTTCGTTTTTAGAATCAGCGATCATTTTCTCTTTCATTTCGCGAGCTTCTTTTAGCATCGCATCACGCTCAGCACGAGCTTCGTTCAAAATTCTTTGATTGTCAGCTTGTAAATTTTGCATTTCTTGTCTTGCATTTTCAGCAGAAAGTAATGCATCTTTAATCCCTTGCTCTCTATCATTTACTGCATCAAGAATTGGTTTCCAAGCGAATTTTTTCAACAAAAATATTAATCCAACAAATATTAATACTTGCCAAAAGAACAAACCGAATTCAAACTGATTTATTAACTTATCCATTATATATGATTATAAATTTTATTTTTTGTCTATCTCTATAATTGCCAAAGCAATTTCAATGTTTTAATTTTAAAACAATAGTTACAACCAACCGTTGCAACTATTGCTTTTTGTGTTTTAATTAAGATGCGAATAACGCAGCGAAACCAATACCTTCAATAAGTGCAGCAGCGATAAGCATAGCTGTTTGGATTTTTCCTGAAGCTTCTGGCTGACGAGCGATAGCGTCCATTGCTGAACCACCGATTCTACCAATTCCTAATGCTGCTCCGATTACGATTAATCCTGCTCCAATGATATTTGGAATTTCCATAATATATAAATTAAAAATTAAACATTCAATTTGATAATAAATTTACTCTGAAGATATTTAGATTTAAAAAGAAACCTAATACCTTCTCAGGAAATTTTAATGGTGATCACCTTCTTCATGATGGTGCTCTTCTACTGCTGAACCAAAATAAAGTGCAGACAGCATTGTAAAAATATAGGCTTGTAAAAATGCTACTAAAATCTCTAATATAGAAAGTGCAAATGATAATCCGAAAGATAATGTACTACCGATCCAGCTTTTAAAAATAAACATTAATCCGATGATACTCATCAATACGATGTGACCTGCAAATATATTTGCGTACAAACGAATCATTAATGAGAATGGCTTAATGAAAACTCCTAACAATTCGATAGGTGCTAAAACGATTCTCATTGGTTTTGGCACACCTGGCATCCAGAAAATGTGACCCCAATAATTCTTATTTGCAGAAATGTTTGTAATTAAGAAAGTAATAATTGCTAAAGCAAATGTAATTGTAAAGTTTCCTGTTGCGTTAATTCCTAGTGGTGTCAATCCGAAGATATTTAAAAACAATATGAAGAAAAATATTGTCAACAAATAACTCATGTATTTTTTATAATGCTTTTCTCCAATGTTTGGAATTGCAACATCATCTCTGATGAAAAGAACAAGTGGTTCAAAAAATCTTCCAACTCCAGAAGCAATTGCTCCATTTTTAGCGTAAGATTTTGCTAAACTTGTAAATAACCAAAACATTAATAAAGCTGCAACAAAAATAGAAAGAACTGTTTTTGTAATAGAAAAATCTAAAGGACGAACATTTGTTGGGTGACCTGTTTTTTCGTCTTCGTGAATTTCTCCAGAAGCTTCTGTTCTGTAAATTTTACCATCGTGGTGGTTAATTACATAATAGTTTCCGTTTGATTCGGCTACTTCATGACCGTGGTGAAATTTAGAAGAAGAAAAAATGTGTAAACCATTATCCCAGATAATAACAGGTAAAGGGAAACCATAATATTTTCCAGTTTCATCATCTTGTGTTAAAGTAAAGTCGTGAGAGTCTAACATGTGGTGACCAATAAATGCTTTAATCTTAGATTTAACATCTGTTGGTTCTGCCGAATGATGACCTTCTGAAGCACCTTCGTGAGCTACTTCAGTTTGAACATGCGCTGAGTCTTTTTCAGAATTTGAAAAACTCATTAATGGAAGACAAGCTACTAAAGCTGCAAGAAAAAATCTGCGTGGTTTGTTTGAAATAACCATATCGTGGAAAATCTTATTTTTTTACGTTTCTAAAATTCGGTGCAAAGGTACATTTTTTATTAATATTCAAAAGGATATGAAAAATTATTTTTAAACCTTGTTTTGAAGAATTGTTATTTTAATGCTTTTCATTTAGTAATCGGATAGTTAAAATGGTTTCAAATAACAAAAACAAAATAAATGTTACAAAAAAGTTCCTTTTTTCAAATGCGATGTTATGAATCTTATCTGACAAAATAGGTCGCATCACCAAATATGACAGAACCATTTGAACACCAGTCCCAAGCATAAAGAACATTCCTATGCTGTCGAATTTATCTCTTTTGAATTTTAATGCGATTATTAATAGTATCAATGCAAATACTGAAAATATTGCATACAGTACTTCTAAACTGTAATGAAAATTATGATCATCCAATTTAAAAAAAGAAAAAACTGCCTTATGTAATATATAGGTAGTAACTACCAGACAAAACAGATGTAAAATTGATTTGTATTTTTTAAAAAGCATTTTCAATAATTTTATTACAAATATGCAACTTTTATTATATGCTTTTAATGATAAAAATCACTTTGTGTTATTAATTTCGTTAACTTGTCTTATTACATTGTATAATGCTACAGCAACTCCAACTATAACCAGGATTTTATTATAGTAGACTTTTTCGCTTGGATGGTTTTCGTCTAACCAGGTTCCGAGATAGGAAAATAAAAAAATAATCGCACCCATCTGAATTGGAATATTGATGAGTGCAATCCATTTATTCTTTTGATTTTTGTTCGGTTCCTTTTCCATCTTCTAATAATATCTGATTAGAATTTGCCAGCATGGTACAGGTTGCTGTGAAGTCAGCTCCAGGTTCTATCGAAAGTTTTCCAACAACTACTTCTCCGTGGATTTTTGCTGTTGCTTTAATATTAAGGACTTCAAGTACTTTTATTTTTCCGTGAAATTCTCCTTCTATATCGGCATTGTTGCAGATGATTTCTCCTTTTACTGCGCCGCTCATTCCAATTACCAATTTTCCCTGCGATGTAAAATTTCCAATTAATTCGCCGTCCAGCCTAAAATCAGCTTTTGACACTATATCGCCTACAATCGAGGTTCCTTCAACAATTCGGTTAGTTTTTCCTAAAAGTTCTGTTCCGTTTTTCTTTACTTTATCAAACATTATATTATGGGGTTTTGGGGGTCAGATAGGCTTCGAGGTTTTTCTTGATTTGAACCACTTTGTAATTATCACTTGATATAATAATTGCCGGATTGGCAATTTTATATTTATCATCTTCTTTTAAAACTCCCGCAACATCTTGTGCGTAAGCTTCAGACTTTAAACCATGAATAACTACAAAACTCTGCGTTTTATTGTATTTATCAAAAGAAGTTGTCAGTCTTTCGTAATTTTCAACTAATAAAAATACTCTAATTGCTTCTTCTATTTTTTTAACTGTTTTAGTGTCATTTTTAGAAACTGAATATACGATTTTCCAGTTCTTGTTATCTACCGTTGTAAAATTAAGGCGTTCTAAAACCGGAACTTGTTTTTCTAAATTTTCTCTGGCATCTTTTCCTTCTTCACTATTCGGATAATTATCGGCAACATTTTCAAGGCCTTTTTTATAGGCTTCAAGTCCGTCAACTTTCCCTAAAGTATTTGCTTTTAATAGTTCATACTTAGAAACAATCTCGTCTCCTGAATATTGATTTATCAGGTTGTCGATATTATCTAAAACAACTTCAAACTGTTCTTCTTCAAAAAGTTTGTACCATTTTTTATATTCTTTATCCGCCGAAGCCAGATCCTCAGAATTTGTATTGTTTAAAATCTGAGCATATCTCGAATTAGGATAATTGAGTGTTATATCTGATTTTATCTTTTCGGCTTTTGCCGGATCTGTTATCTGATAAATTTTATACAAATTATACATCGAAGGCAGAATCAGTTTTTCTTCGGGATTATTTTTTAATAATTGTTCCAGCTTACCGCTTGCCAACGCATATTCTTTAAACTTCTCCTTATATATAAGTCCCAATTGATAATAGGCAAAATTGCGTTCTTTACCAATACTGTCAATTGCTGTCTGCGTTTTTGGAAGCTGTTTTTCATAAAATGCAGTTGTGTATTTTTCAATAACAATTGTGTCGGCAGCTTTTGATGCTGTAACATCATTTAAGGTATCATTCATTATGGCATCATTCGCAGATTTTATTGCTGCTAAACGCCAGTTTCCTCCCAGTGTTCTGGTACCCCACATTTTTTTGAACTGTAATTTTCCATAAGCCACCGTTGTTGGATTATAAAAATAAAATGTACTTACGTTTTCATTCCCGGGAGGGCGAATACCTCCGCCGTCAAAATCTGCAGGTTTTCCTAATGAATTTGGGTTAACCGCCGTTGGAGCATTTGATGCACTGTTATTACGATCGATGTTGGCTAATTTTTCTTTTTCCTTTTCTTCTAAAATCCTTTTCGCTTCATCTTTCTTTTTAAGCTCTGTTATATAATTTTCGAAGTAAATTTTTCTGTCGCCGTCCGGCATTCCGTATACCTTAATAATACTGTCATTGCGTTTTGCAATTCCTTCGTATTTAATTACGTTATCAAGATTTTTTCTGTTTTTTTCTATAAAAGCGTATTCCCTTGTCTTTGGGTTGAGTTTGGTAAGCGTACTGTCATAATATTTTGCTGCCATAGTATAATCTGTAGCTTTAAAATACATGTTGCCAATATTTCTATAAGCAGATGCCATCAAATAAGGATCTTTGGATTTTCTACCTAAAGATTTATTATAGAATTTTAACGCATTTTCGTTGTCTTTCTTTTTGTCGTAAAATATTCCCATTTCATAAAAAAGGACATCATAATATGGTCGGTTTTCACGATCTGCAACTAACTTATTATATGTTTTTAGGAAAATAGTATCGTTTCCGTTTTCATAATCATACATCTGTGCTTTTTTTGCATAAGCATGCATCATGTATTTACGGTCTGCTTTACGGTTCATATGTATTACACCATCGTAAAAATAAGCTGCGCTGTCTTTTTTTCCATCTTCCTGATACATTTGTCCCAAAATAAAACGGTATCTGGCTTTTTCTTCATTTATTCTCGAAAATTTCTCGGCCACTCGAAGTCTGGCAACAGCACTGTCTCTTTGTTCTAAATTTAAAAAAGCTTCTGCCAGTAAGGCATTCGCATCAGAAAATGTCTGCTTGTCAAGATCTGTCTTTTTTAATAACTGATTTATATTTTTAACCACAATAGCATCATTTCCAAGGCGCATATTGGTTTTTTCGCGCCAGATTTTTGCGGTATAAATATTACTGCTGTTTGGGTATTTGTATAAAATATAATTGAAGGCTTCCAGCGCAGGAATAAAACGCTGATCATAATATCGGGCTTTTCCAAGCATTAAGTATGCCTCGTCTATCTGGTAGTTTCTTTCTCTTCCTCCAATATTCATGGAGTGTTTCTGAATTGCTTTTGTAGCTTTGGTTTCGGCTAACTCAAAATCAGCATTTTTTGTTTTTTCTCCTTCCGAAAAATTTTCATCAAACTGCATTTTTTCAATTGGGAGTGTTTTCCAAAAATTATCCTGATTATTGGACTGAATAGATTTCAGACCTTTTTCAAGACCAATTCCTCCATTATACAAAATGTTGTATTTTGTACTTAATGCATGGGAATTTCTGTTCACGAAGGTATTATTCTTGGTAGAGCACGCTATCAAAAAGAATAAAAAAATGAGAAATAAACTATATTTAAGAGTATTCTTTTTCAATAGACCAGATTTTAAAGCATAAACTTATAAAAAGCATTTTTAGTATAAAAGACCCGTAAAAATACGCTTTTTTTGAAATATAAAAAGTTATACAGCAAAAAAGGATTCGAGTTCTTGTAAGGTTTCTTTTGATGTTTGAATATCTTTTACAATTTCACCTTTATTTAAGACCACAATTCGATCGCAGACTTCGACTGTATGCTGTAAATCATGGCTGGAAACAAGTACGGTAACATTGGGATCTTCAGCCAGTTCTTTTATAATTTTTTTCAGCCTGCTTACTGTTGTCGGATCCAAATTTGCAAAAGGCTCATCTAAAATTATAACTTCGGGATTTCCTATCAGTGTGGCAATTATCCCTACTTTTTTTTGATTTCCTTTTGATAAATCTCTCAAGTATTTTTTGTTCTTTAAAATTTCGCCATTAAAAAATTCTTCATGTTTCAGCAAAAGTGCATCAATGTCGGCTTTATTCTGATGGCGTAAATCGCCTATAAAATAAAAATATTCTTCGGGCGTAAGATAACCAATGAGGAAACTTTCATCTAAAAAAGATCCTGTAAAGGATTTCCAGTTTTCGCTTGTATTTACCTCAATTCCATTACTTTTTACATTTCCGGTTGAAGGTTTGATAAGATCTAAAAGAAGACTGAAAAAAGTTGTTTTTCCTGCTCCGTTATTTCCTACCAGTCCAAAACTCTGTCCTTTTGGAATTTCAAGATTTGGCATATTTAAAACTACCGTGCCGTTATATTTTTTTGAAAGCTGGTTTACTTGTATCATAGGGTGGAATTTTAGTTTAAAGTTTGGTTTAAAGTTTTTACAGCTGATTTTCTAAATTATCTAATTAACTCGTTTGTTTGTAAGCTTTTATAGTGCTGTACTTTTCTATTTTATATCTTTTTTCTATTAATGAAAAAACTTTATCCTTAAAAATAAAACCTAAGACACCCGCGCCGGCAACCAGCAGTAAACCAAGATTGTCGTTGTCAAAATAAAGGCCTATTCCGTAAAGCAGTAAGGGCACTGCAATTTTAGGAATCGTTAATAACATAACGCTCACATTAAATGCCTTTTTATCTCCAAAAGCACCTCCGGCATTGCTTAAATCAATTGGGGTTTTGGTAAATGCACCGCCCAAAAGTACCAAATGCGAGTTAACTCCAATATTATAAATTGCTGCAACAACGATCGTTAAATAAATATGCCAGCCAAAATAAATATAAAAAGAGGCCAGAATGGTAGTAATAAAAGTTGTAATAACTATCAGCCACCATTTAGACATTATATAACCACGATACGGAATATTCTGTGTCATCATTAATTGATAATACGAACTATCCCAGCTTGGCACAAACTGGCCAAAGACAAATAAAAAACCGCCCGAAACAAATATACCGGCCAAAAGATGCATTACCGGTTTGTCGTACGTTTCTATTCCTCCTGAGTAAAATAATAATCCGTAAAACAAGAAAAGAACGCTCATGAAAATTGTGGTTTTGGATCTTTTATTTCTTTTAATGAGTTTAATATCATTTTTAAGAAATGTTCCTAAAGTTCCAAACTGATTGAGCCATGCAAGATTTTCGGTTGACGCAATATCTTCTTTTACAGAAAGACCGGCGTCGAGATATAAGTTATTCTTAAAGTATTTAAAGGTGAAAATATATAAAGCAATTAAAGCCAATACCGGAATTAAAAACAAGCCTTTGATAGTATAAAAGCCATGAAAAAAGGGAGTTGTAATTTTTGTTACATCAAATACATTATAAAATTGTGCTCCGCCAAAAAGCAGGATCAATACAATAAATACAACAAATAATTTATCGATATTACTTAAAATGATATTCAGGAAGTTATTAATGTATACCAATGCCATTGCTCCTGTATACCAAAAAACAATTCCAACAACATCATAACCATTCAAAATTAATACTACTGAAAAAGGAACAAAAAATAATGTGTGCACCAGATTAAAAAATGACAATGCTGTTTTGCCCAATGAGAAATGAACAATTACAGTTTTTTTAAATGGTAAAACCAATAATGGCTTAATATTTAAAACCGGAATGGACTGCATCATTAACCGGATTATTAAATCGAATAAAAAATAATAGATCAAAAACCGGTTGACTGTTATAAAAGGTTCCATTCTCATATCCTTAAGAATATAAAATACGCCAACACCCATCCCAATAAAAAGTACTGAAAAGTAAATCATTAGAAACCCCAAAATAATCTTCATTGTCAGGTTTTTACCAAAAGATGCCGATCTTACGAAAGCTTTCCATTCGAGGTAAATAAACTTTTTAATCATGGTTTAAGGTTTTAGTTTTTTATATAGTTAAGATGTCAAATGTAGGAAAACGTTACGAAAAAAGTTAAAAAAAATATTTTAGTAAGTGTCAATTAGTTACTCTTTGCTACTTTTGCAAAAAAATTAAACCATGCCTTCATTCTTAAAACTTATAATTAAAGAGGTTAAACGCGAAACTGCCGATGCTGTTTCTATCCTTTTTAATGTTCCTGAAGAACTTAAACCGGACTATAAATTTGTTGCGGGACAATACATAAATTTAAAATTAACTCTTGATAATCAAGAAATTCGTCGCGCATATTCTATTTGCTCTGCGCCAGACAGCGGTGAATTACGAATTGCGGTTAAGGCTGTAAAAGGCGGGCTGTTTTCTCAATTTGCTAATACTAAATTAAAAGCAGGTGATGTTCTTGAAGTAGGACAGCCGGAAGGAAAATTCACTTTTGAACCTGATGCCGAAAGACAAAAAAACTATGCTGCGTTTGTGGCAGGAAGCGGTATTACTCCGGTACTTTCTATCATAAAATCTGTTTTAAAAAATGAGCCAAAAAGTTCATTTGTATTGGTTTATGGAAACAAAACTCCCGAAGAAACTATTTTTCACCAGGAACTTCATGATCTGCAATTACAATACGTAGGCCGTTTTTTTGTGCATTATGTATTTAGTCAGGCAAAAGCCGAAAATGCTTTGTTTGGAAGAATCGAAAAATCGGCGGTTAATTTTGTGCTGAACAACAAACACAAAGAACTTGAATTTGATAAGTTTTACTTGTGCGGACCCGAAGAAATGATCAACACGGTTTCTAATGTTTTGAAAGAGAAAAATGTAAAAGAATCAGCAATTAAGTTTGAACTTTTTACATCGTCTACAGAAGAAAACGTAATTCAGGGTTCTCAGGAAGGACACACAAAAATTACGGTTTTGGTTGATGATGAAGAGACTACTTTTGAAATGTCTAAAAAACAAACTATTCTTGATGCTGCTCTAAAACAGGGTGTTGACGCTCCTTACTCCTGCCAGGGCGGAATTTGCAGCAGTTGTTTAGGACGTGTTACAACCGGAAGTGCCGAAATGACAAAAAATTCTATTTTAACCGATAGAGAAATTGCCGAAGGTTTAATTTTAACGTGTCAGGCTCATCCAACATCTGAGACTATTTATGTGGATTACGATGATGTATAGTCTTTAAAATTCCAATAAAAAAATTCTAAATTCCAAACAGGGATACTTCAATATAAAATTCCAAATTCCAAGATAAAAATTGGGATTTGGATTTTTTTTATTTTTAGAATTTGATTTTTAACTATTAAAAACTTTTTATGAAATCAATACGAGAAATTTTTAAAGATAAAAAGTATCTTTTGGAAGAACCTGAGGTTGAAAAACTTATGGAATACTGTGAAGAACTGCAGGACGAAATGGTGGAATTAAAATTTCAGAAGAATAACAATAAAGAACTCGCCATGCTCGACATGATTAAAGAAGTAATCAAGGGATGCGATGCCATCGAAAAAGAACAAATGGAACATGAACGATATGGTTACGATGCTCCTGATTATATAGCCACAATTGCAGATCTTAAAAGATATATTTACAGCAGATGTCGTGATGAGAAGATTTGGCTTTAGGTAAAATTTCAACCCGAAGAATTCGATTTTTACAATTCTTTCTTTTGTCTGAATTTTCTAGTGTATTTTTTATTTTAAAAAATACGCAAAAAAGCGTACTCATATTTAAATATTTTTTAAAATATAAGCTGATAATTGATTATATTAGTAGTGCAATTACAATTGATACCTCTTTGGGCCTTAGGGATAACTTTTGTAAACTGCATTAATTGTCAACACGTTTAAAAAATTAATTATTATGGCAATGCATCACTATCTCCGCCTCACTTTTATATTACTTTTTGTAATAACTTCTTTCGTTTGTATCTATTTCATAATTAAAAAGAGGAAAGAAAAAAAAGCTCCTAAACTGCTTTCAAAAGAAAAGTATAATTCCTCAATTATTGGAGGAATGAAAGAAATATCAATCTCTGATAATTTTTTCAATATCTGGCCGTATGTAAGCGAATTAAAAGCGGCTAAAATTTTATCGAAAAAAATTAAGGAATCGGAATTGGTGCATAAAGTCTACAGAAATTCTACCGAAGATTTTGAACACATTTTACTGGCTACAGAAAAAGAAAATCAGTTTGTTAAACTTGTAGTTGATAAAAACAAAAAGAAAGTATTGGGTTATCTATTTCTAAGTTTATAAGAAATCGATTCTTTATGTTTTTTCGATAATCTTTGCTGGAGAAATACTTCTCATTGCATCTTCATAGCCTTCAACAATTTTATTTCCGTAAACCGAAGTTGGCAGTTTTGGATATTGACTTCGGTCTGAAGTCAGTGCGTTTTCCAGACTTTGATTGAAAGGCAAAAATCCTGCATATGGATGTGTTGCACCCCAAAGTGTTATAACTTTAACTCCCAGCATAGCAGCAATATGAGCATTTCCTGAATCCATCGAAAGCATGACATCAAGATTGCTGATCAATTGTAATTCCTGCTTAAATTTAATTTTTCCAGCCATGTTAATTACATTTTCAAATGGCTGCGCAAGAGATTCTAAAATTTCGATTTCTTTTTTTCCTCCGCCAAAAAGTAAAATTTTATTTGCCGGATTTTGGGCTAATTTTTCAATTACTTCTTTCATTAAATCTAAAGGATAAACTTTAGAATCATATTGAGCAAAAGGTGCAATCCCTACTAGTTTTTGATTTTTAATTCCGATAATTTCCAGTATTTCAGCACTTAATTGTGCCTTTTCAGGAAATTCCGGATTGGATAAATCTAAAGGAAAACCGAGTTCTTCAAACACTTTTGCGTGTCTTTCGAACATCGTTGGCAATTGTTTGAAAATTTTATTTTCGGCTCTGGTTAATTCTTTTTTTCCTTCTCGGCCTTTGTCAACAGTGGCTCTTTTTTTTCCGCTTAAAGCAAAAAGTAAGCTTACAATTTTAGATCTTAAAACATTATGAAGATCTGCAAAGGCATCAATTTTCAATTTTTTTACATCTCTAAATAATCGTAAAAGTCCGGGAAATCCTTTATGCCTTTCCTTTTCATCAAAAGCAAAAAATTCCAGATTTGGAATTCCATCGAAGAAAGGTTTAAAAAAAGGACGTGAAATAACGGTTAGTTTTACCGCTGGATATTGTTTTACAAAAGCTCGTAAAACAGGAACCGTCATGGCGACATCTCCCATTGCGGATAGTCTCATGACGGCTATATGCTTAATTTTGCTAGACAAGTCTGCCAAATTATTTTTTATTTTGATATAATACCGGGTTCAATTCGTCGTCGTTGTACATTTTCATCTGCTTGTACACTTTCATGAATTTATCACCATTTTCGATATCTGTCAGTAATTCTTCAATTGCTGTAGATAAGTCTGTTCTTTGTTCTAAAAGTACATTTAATTTTTCCTGACATTTATCTCTGTGTTCCTGAGTAGCTTCTGCACGAGTTGCTTCTTCATTCATGTGATAAATTTTCAGTGCTAAAATAGACAATCTGTCGAATGCCCATGCCGGACTTTCAGAATTGATTTTTGCTCCATCTTTAGCTTTTACATCGCTGTACTTTTGTAAAAAATAGCTGTCGATATATTCCACCATATCAGTACGTTCCTGATTTGATGCATCGATTCTTCTTTTTAAAGTTAAAGCAGCAACGGGATCAATCTGCGGATCACGAATGATATCTTCAAAATGCCATTGAACAGTATCAATCCAGTTTTTTAGATATAATAAATGTTCAAATTTATCTTTTGGATACGGATTGTTAATTGGCTGGTCAACATTATCAAACTGATGATAATCTTTAATGCTTTGTTCGAAAACAGAATATGCTAATTTTGAAAACATGTCTTAATTTGTTAGAGTTACAAAGATACTTTTTATACTTTTATACTGCGAAAAAAAGCATATAATTTTCGTTTTTTAAATATTATTAGTTGATAAATCAAAAAATCAGCATGAAAATTCATTATATATCAGAAAATAACAGCATCCTAAATCATTTTCTTGGACAAATTCGGAATGTAAATGTGCAGAATGACAGTATGCGTTTTAGGAGAAATATTGAACGTATTGGAGAAATAATGGCGTATGAGCTGAGTAAAATTTTACCTTATAAGGAAGTTGAAATCCAGACACCGCTCGCTATTAAAAAAACAACTCAAATTGATACTGATTTGGTTTTGTGCCCCATTTTAAGAGCCGGTTTACCGCTTCATAACGGTTTCTTAAATTATTTTGATCATGCCGAAAACAGTTTTGTTTCTGCCTGCAGACACCATCCAAACAACGATGATGAGTTTGAAATTTTAGTTGAATATCAGGCTATTTCGGATTTAAACAATAAAACCGTTTTACTTCTTGACCCAATGCTGGCAACGGGACAGTCTATTGTTGCTGTTCACAAAAAACTGGTTGAAAATGCTGTGCCGACAGAAATTCACATTGTAGTTGTTATTGCTGCACCTGAAGGTGTTGCACATCTTGAAAAACATCTACCAGAAAACTGTCATTTATGGGTAGCTTCTCTCGATGAAAAACTCAACGAGAAAAATTACATTGTTCCGGGTCTGGGCGATGCCGGCGATCTTGCTTACGGAAGCAAATTATAATTGTGAGAAAAAAGTAAACAAACTGCACAGAATTAATACGTAAAATGCAATTTCGTTATTAAGTTTCTGGTGCATGTATTCTACGTGACTTGTTGCCATAATGGTCAAAGGCGCAATGCTGAATAACAACAGGTCATTACTTTTGTCCGGAGAAACAATAAATACCAATGCTGCAATAAAAAAACAGGCTACAACTTTTTTATAAGAACTATGTACAATTTGTGGTCTGTTTGATAGTGTTGATAACATCGAAACGACAAAAAATAATGCTGCCGCAACATAAATTGATAAAGCACCGTTTTCGTAATTGTTTTTGAAATAGTCTATTTTAAAATCGATTACGGCACGTGTTTGAAAAAACTCAATTACATCTATTTTGAATATAAAGGAGATCATTAAAAAAACAATCCCAACGGCCAAAAGTGCTATAAATGGTAAAACCCAGTTTCTATAATCCCTTGAAACGTGAAAAATTATAGATATAAATACCAAAATCAAAAACAAAATACTCCAGAATTGAAATAAGGCCGCTACAAAAATCCAAAACGAAGCATCGAATATTTTTTCTTTTGACGCTTTTAAGGATTGCAGCGAAATTAATCTTCGCAATGCCAGCAGTACAAAAAAATTAGCATATACTACATTTGGATTATTAAATATCGTGGGAAAAAACAATAAAAATAATAAGTAGAAAAATATCGAGTATCCGTTGTCTTTACTGAGTCCGTTTTTCTTTACGATAAAATTTACCATGAAAAAAGAAGCCAAAATAAAACACAATAAACTCACTTTTTGGAATATTGTGAAATAAGAATTTATCCAAGACGTTTCCCTAATTTGAAACATAAAAAAGAAAACCAGTATCAAAATTACAACCAATGAATAATTTAATGGCGTAGATTTTTTAAAAACACTTGTTATCATAAGGATATTTTATACTTTTGTGATTGTAAATATAATACTTGTTTAAAAAGGAAACCAACAAGTTGAAGAAAGATTCTTCTTTTGAATTTTACTTCAATACGTTAAAACAATAATAATCTATAATTTAATAAAAATTATGACAGCTTTTTTTGAAGGAATACAATACTTATTCGTTAACATTTTGTTTGCTCCTCTTGACTTTTTACGTCGTTTGGAATTAATTACATGGTTTGGTGCAAACACGATCAACTGGATTTTCATGATCATCTGCTCTGCTGCAATTGTTTATTGGATTAAACAATTACGTATTTTTGATGATGCCGGAACAGAAAACCAAGATACAACAGCTCATTCATTCTTAAAATAAGAAAACCAAACCCTTAATTAAAAGGGTTGGTGCATTTATTTTTAGATTAAATCGAAGCCAATATCTTTTCTAAAATACATCTTATCAAAATTTAGTTTATCTATATTTTGGTAAGATTTTTTTATGGCCTGTTGAAAATCATCTCCGTATGATGTTATTGCCAAAACACGTCCTCCATTAGTAACGACATTTTCATTATCTAATTTTGTTCCTGCGTGAAAAACTATCGAATCAGTAATATTTTCTAATCCCGTAATTACTTTTCCTTTTTCAAAATCTTCAGGATATCCGCCAGAAACCACCATGACAGTTGTTGCGCTTCTTGGATCTACTTCTAAATTAAAATCTCCTAATTTCTGATCTGCAACAGACAAAAACAATTCGACTAAATCTGATTTCAGTCTCGGAACCACAACTTCAGTTTCCGGATCTCCCATTCTTACGTTGTATTCGATAACGATTGGTTCATTTTTTACATTGATCAAACCAATAAACACAAAACCTTTGTATTCGATTCCGTCTTTTTGGAAACCTTCGATAGTTGGTTTTACGATACGCGTTTCAATTTTTTCCATTAAAACTGCATCTACATAAGGAACCGGAGAAACTGCTCCCATTCCGCCTGTGTTTAAACCTGTATCTCCTTCTCCAATACGTTTGTAATCTTTTGCAGTTGGAAGAATTTTATAGCTTTTTCCGTCTGTTAAAACAAAACAGCTCAATTCGATTCCGTCCAGGAATTCTTCGATAACCACTTTTGAACTTGCTGCTCCAAATTTTTCATGAACCAACATATTTCTCAATTCTGTTTTTGCTTCTTCAAGATCCTGAATAATCAAAACTCCCTTTCCAGCTGCTAATCCGTCTGCTTTTAAAACGAATGGCGGCTGCAATGTTTCAAGAAATTTACATCCTTCTTCAACCGTTTCGGCAGTAAAACTGTCGTAAGCCGCAGTCGGAATATTATGTTTCATCAAGAATTCTTTTGCAAATTCTTTACTTCCTTCTAATTGTGCACCAAGTTTTGATGGTCCAATTACAGGGATATGTTTTAAACTTTCGTCATTTTTAAAATAATCATAAATACCTTTTACCAACGGATCTTCAGGTCCTACGACTACTAAACTTATATTTTCTTTAAGTACAAGAGCTTTTACGGCTTCAAAATCTGTAGCAGATATTGCCACATTCTCGGCAATTGCAGCTGTTCCTGCATTTCCAGGTACTACAAAAAGTTTTTCGCAAAGCGGGCTTTGAGTCATTTTCCATGCAAAAGCATGCTCTCTTCCGCCTGATCCCAATAATAAAATTGTCATGGTGTTGTTGTATTTAGTTGTGGTGCAAAAATACTTGCTTTTGTACGTAAAAAATAATTAAATCTCTAAAAAGTTGTTGGTTCTGTTCTGTTAGTAATTCGTAAATATTATTTTTGATGAAAATTTTCCGAAAATGATTCGTCTTTTTGATCTTTCCCTTCAACTAAATGGTTTTCCGATAAAGAAAGCTAAAGCCGAATTGGATAAAATTGTCCATTTTTCTGAAGAAGAATATGTTACATTTCTTGAAAATAAAAAGAAGGAAATTGTTGACTTTCATCTAAAAAACAATGCTTTTTACAAGGAATTAGTAGGAAATACAAATGTTGAAAAATGGGAAAATCTACCTATTTTAAACAAGCAAAATTTACAGAAGCCTCTAGACGAAAGACTTTCAAAAGGGTATTCTAAAAAAAACATTTACCTCAACAAAACATCAGGCTCAAGCGGAACGCCTTTTGTTTTTGCAAAAGACAAATATTCGCATGCTTTAACCTGGGCATCAAACATCATGAGATTTGGCTGGTTTGGAATTGATTTTAATCATTCCTATCAGGCTCGTTTTTATGGCATTCCGATGGATTTTATTGGATATCAAAAAGAACGTCTAAAAGATTTTCTGACGCATCGTTTCCGATTTCCAGTTTTTGATTTATCTGATGAAGTTTTGGAAAAATTTCTTCAAAAATTCAAAACCAAAAAATTCGATTACATCAACGGCTACACAAGTTCTATTGTATTGTTTGCTAAATATTTGGAACAAAAAAATATAGTTCTAAGTGATATTTGCCCCACTTTAAAAGCTTGTTTTGTTACATCAGAAATGCTTTTTGAAACGGATAAAAAATTGCTGGAAAAACAATTCCGTATTCCAATTATCAGCGAATACGGCGCTTCTGAATTAGATTTAATTGCTTTCGAAAATCCTCAAGGCGAATGGCAGGTAAATGCTGAAACATTATTTGTCGAAATTTTAGACGAAAAAAATAATCCTGTTCCACATGGAACAGAAGGAAAAATTGTAATTACTTCCTTATTCAACAAAGCAAACCCTTTCATTCGATATGAAATTGGCGACATTGGAATTCTCGATGAAAAAAGCACGCCTCAAAAACCAATTCTGAAAAAACTTATTGGAAGAACTAATGATGTAGCCCTTTTGCCAAGTGGAAAAAAATCGCCGGGATTGACATTTTATTACGTTACCAAAAGCATAATCGAAGATGATGGAAACGTAAAGGAGTTCATTATCAAACAAACCAAATTAGATACTTTTGAAATTGAATATGTTTCTGAAAATGAATTAGCTTCAGAACAAATCGAAAAAATAAAACAAGCGATAGATTTATATCTGGAACCCTATTTAAAGTTCAGTTTTACAAGAAAAACGGTTTTAGAAAGAACTAACCGCGGTAAATTAAAACAATTCAAATCGTATTTATAAAATAAATAAAATCTTACATTTGTTTTTCAATTAAAAACTTATGGACAATCATTCTCTGCTTTCTGAGGAAACAATTTCTAATAAAATATATTTTATTCGTGGACAAAAAGTGATGCTTGATCGAGATCTGGCTTTGCTTTATGGAATAGAGACTAAAGTTCTCAAACAATCTGTTAAAAGGAATATCTTAAGATTTCCAGAAGATTTTATGTTTGAACTTAACAAAACTGAATTTGAAAATTGGAGGTCACAATTTGTGACCTCCAATTCTGATAAGATTGGTTTAAGATATTCACCAATGGCTTTCACAGAACATGGCGTTTTAATGCTTTCAAGTGTCTTAAAAAGTGATAAAGCAATTCAAACCAATATTCAAATTATGAGGATTTTTACGAAAGTGAGACAAATGCTTTTGGATACTACAGAAATAAAAGTTGATATTCTTCAGATTCAAAAGAAGTTGGAGAATCATGATAAAAATATAGAGTTGGTGTTTTCTTATTTGGATGAATTAACCGAAAAGAAAGAAAACGAAACTAAAAGAACTAAAATTGGATATAAAAAGTAATTCTTTAAGGTCGCAAATTGCGACTTCAAGATGAATTTAAATCTTCTTTATATATCGCTGTTTTACAACCAACTGTGTATACAAAAACCGAATCATTAGCAAAACAGAAAACACAAAATTGTATCTGTGGAATTCTCTGTAAACACCAAAATTGTGTTTAATCAATTTGAATTTTGAAGAAGAAATAGAATCTTTTCTAATTCTGTAAAAAGCCAGTGGTTCCGGAACTGGTTTTGCAGTTTTAATTTTCTTTAAAATGGTAAGCCATATTCTCCAATCCTGACGTTTTTGCGAAGTTTCCAGAATAATTTTTCCAAAATAATCTGCATTGTAAATGGCCGTTAAATTGCCAACATAATTGCAGAAAAATAATTGCTTATACGTTAATGGATTTGGTGATTCGACTCTTCTGTTTAAATTATTTCCTTCTTCATCGATTGAATCATAAAAGCTAAATGTGAAGTACAAATCATTCGATTTTAAAAAATGAATTTGCTTTTCGAGTTTCTCCGGAAACCATAAATCATCTGCATCTAAATAGGCTATATATTTTCCTGTAGCTTTTTCTAAAGCGAAGTTTCTGGCAAAACCATTTCCGCGATTTTGAGGTAATTTAAAGAGTTTTATTCGGCTGTCTTTTTGAGAAAATTCTTCAATTATAGATACCGTTTGATCTGTTGAAGCATCATCAGCCAAAATCATTTCCCAATTGGTATACGTTTGATTTTGAACAGATTCAATTGTTTGTCTAATGAAATTTTTAGTATTATATGCGGGTACAATAATGGAAACTAATTCATTCATTTGAAACTGACTAAATTTGGAGTTTATTAAAAACAGCTCAAATTCAATTAAAATTTGAGCTGTTTGAGATTATTATTTTATGTAACTAGAAAAGTCTTTGTGTTCCTCTTTGGCAAGTTCTTCAGGAGATAATGATTTGAAATATTCATACGTAATTTTCATTCCCTCTGCACGGCTTACTTTTGCTTCCCAGCCTAGTAATTCTTTTGCTTTTGTTGTGTCTGGCTGACGCTGTAACGGATCGTTTATTGGCAGCGGGTGATACACTACTTTCTGGTTTGTTCCTGTCAGTTTTATAATTTCTTCTGCAAAATCTTTAATTGTGATTTCATCCGGATTTCCAATGTTTACCGGATAAACGTAATCTGAATGCAGTAATCTGTAAATACCTTCAACCTGATCGTCTACATAGCAAAAAGAACGTGTCTGCATTCCATCACCAAAAATCGTCAAATCTTCGCCTCGAAGTGCCTGTCCTATAAATGCCGGAATTACACGTCCGTCGTTTAAGCGCATTCTTGGTCCGTATGTATTAAAAATACGCACGATTCTGGTTTCTACACCGTGAAAAGTATGGTACGCCATTGTGATGGATTCCTGGAAACGTTTTGCTTCATCATAAACCCCACGCGGTCCAATTGTATTTACATTTCCATAGTATTCTTCTGTCTGTGGATGTACCAAAGGATCTCCATAAACTTCAGATGTCGATGCAATCAAAATTCTGGCTTTTTTAACTCGTGCCAAACCTAATAAGTTATGCGTTCCCAACGATCCCACTTTAAGAGTCTGAATTGGGATTTTTAAATAGTCTATTGGGCTTGCCGGCGAAGCAAAGTGTAATATATAATCAAGATCGCCAGGAATATGAACGAACTTAGTAATATCATGATGATAAAACTCAAAGTTTTCCAGTTTGAATAAATGCTCTATATTTTTAAGATCTCCTGTAATCAGATTATCCATCCCAATAACAAAGTATCCTTCTTTTATAAATCTGTCACATAAATGCGATCCTAAAAATCCTGCCGCTCCGGTAATAAGTATTCTTTTCATGAACTGTATTTAAACATTTTGAAATCAATTTCTTAACTAAAACAGTCCAGAAATCCCTGCAAATGTAATAAAATATGATTCTTTAGTAAACAATAGTTTAAATCATAATTCAAAATAAATTAATTCATTTCAAATCAATATTAATCTTAATTATATATTTTTACTACAAAATAATTTATTCTTTTGAAAGTTGTACATATTATAGAAGCTCTTGGCGGAGGCGTTCACACCTATTTTAGGGATTTATCAACTTATTTTGGCAGTGATGAAATAAAACAAAATATTGAAACCACCATAATCTATAGTGGAAACAGAAAAGAAATAGATCGAGAGAAAATTAAATCTGAATTTTCTGGTAACGTCAACTTATTAGAAATTGATATGTTGCGCAATTTTTCTTTTCTAAGAGATTTAAAATCCGTTATTCGGTTAACGAAAGAACTGAAAAAATTAAATCCTGATATAATTCATCTTCATTCTTCAAAAGCAGGTGTTTTAGGCAGAATTGCCAATTTTTTCTTATTTAAAAAAAAGAAACTCTTTTATTCACCGCATGGTTATTCTTTTCTTAGGACAGATATTTCAAAACCTATTCAAAAATTCTATTGGCTGATAGAAAAGAGCATTCAGGCTTTATTTGGAGGAATTACAGTAGCATGTGGAGATACTGAATTTGAAATTGCTAAAAAAATTGGTCATTCAAAATTGGTCCGAAATGGTGTTGACATTGATAGTATCCGCCAAAATTTTACAGAAAATAAAAGTAACAAACTTACAATCGGAATCTTAGGCAGAATAACTTATCAAAAAAATCCGGATATATTTAATAAAATAGCACTTAATTTCCCCGATTTTAATTTTGTATGGATTGGAGATGGCGAGTTAAATACTTTGCTTACAGCTCCCAATATACGAATTACGGGCTGGCTTTTTGATAAAGAAAATGTTTTAAAAGAATTGAATCGCATCGATGTTTATCTACAAACCTCATTATGGGAAGGTCTGCCAATCGCTGTCTTAGAAGCAATGGCTTTAGAAAAACCTGTCATTGCCTCAAATGTTATTGGCAATAAAGATATTGTGCTTCATAACGAAACAGGATTTCTATTTGATGATATTTCAGAATTAGAACTGTATTTTCAAATTCTAAACGACTTCGAAAATAGAGATCTATTTGCTAAAAAAGCTTTTGAGAGATGTTTAGAGGTATTCGATAAAAACAAAAATTTTCAAGAATTAACCGCCATTTACAAGAGCTGATTTTTGCTGCATCCAATAACTTGCGAAAATAGAAAACCAGAATCCGCTGAAAGCAATTCCATCAAAACGAAGCAAAAAATCATCAATTAAATTAGATGTAAAAAAGATCACGAAAAACGAAAGTATAACAGCGTTCTTTAGATTATACCCCAAATATCCAATTACAGAAATATAAAAAATTACAACTAGAGGTCCAAGAATTCCAAATTTCAATAAAAAATCAAGAAACTGGTTATGGGTTGGAAATTCATATTTAGCTAAAAACTGCTGATTGGTTTCTTTATAATATTTATTTAATTCCGATTTTCCATCAGAAGCTCCTACGCCAAAAGGCAGGTTTTTTAAAGACAGCTCCCAGGCTGATTTCCAAATTGATACTCTGGTAACCAAAGAATTAAAAACTTTAACCTCCGGATGATCGATTTCATCAAGCTTTCCTACTTTATCCATATAGGCAAAACTAACACTTGAATATTTTTCTTTCATATATGGATCTTTCTGAACAAATAAGAACAAAACAACAGCCAACAATGCAAATAATGGTAATACTTTTAAAGCAATTTTCTTAAAATTATAATGATTAACGGCGTAAAAAAGTACAATCAAAAAACCTATAAAAACGTTTACTAAAGCCATTCTTGTATTAACAAATAATACAAAGAAAAATGAAAGTAAAAAAATTAACGTTCTAAGAATCTTGAATTTAAGTTCTTCATGTTCTTTAAAACCTTTAATCACGAAATAAAAAGCAGTAATGGTTACAAAAGCCAAATGCATATTTAATGCCGGAGCATGAATTCCAATACTAATTCCAAATTGATATCCCATTTCCCATAAATGAATGCCATTTAAGTATTTATGCATTAACTCAGGAAACAAAACATTAAAACGTATAAAGAAAAAAAGCAGAACCAAAGTTGTACCTAACATATAGATTTGTAAGAGTTTTAAAAAATTTACGCGCTGGAAATTTCCAATTATAAACAATGGAAAAATCATTAATGAAGTGCTTTTTTCTATTGCTTTTAATCCTTTTGCAAAAGAATCATTATTCCAGAAAAGTAATAGTTCTAATATAACTGGAGAAGCTATACAGGCAGTCAAAATCAATACTGTTTTTGTATAATACAGCTTTTTATAAAAAACTAAATTAAAGACTGCAAATAGTATAATCATTAGTGAACATGGTTTTCTAAAGATCATCAAAATGGCAATCAAACACAAAAAAACATTGAAGATTTTATTGAAGTTCTTTTCGGAAATATTCATGATATAATGTAAAATAAATTAAAGGAAAAATGCCTATTTTATGTCTAATCGCTGATCCTAAATCGGGTTCAAAAACACCCTGAACAATAAAAAATGAGAACAGTATAAAAAATATAAAAAGCTCATATTTGTAGTATTCTCTCTCTTTTAAACATTTAGCAAAGCGAACCAGTAAAATATAAAACAGTAAAAGCTGCCACAGCACAAACAATATAATTTGAGGAGACAAAATATGTTTTAGTCCATTTACAGGAAGATTTACAGTAAAAAAACCATAAAAAATAGCAACCGCTTCACCATACCATGTATCGGGTTTTAAAGGTGGGGTAATCATAGAATTTGCATCTGCAGAACCTATCCGTTCTTTGTTAACCACCTCACGACTCATTTCAGAAAAATATTTTCCTTTTAAAACACCATAACTCAATGATAAAAAAAAGGCAATTAATAATCCGTAAAAAATCGTTGTTAGTGTTTTGTTTTTAAAATTAATAAAACTTATTAAATACATACCACCTGCAATTACAGGAATCAGAACAAAATAAGGCCTGTATAAAGCCCCAAAAAGCACTAAAAGGAATATGGATAATATAACGGTTTTTTGAAAAGAATACTGTCTGTTTTTACATAAAAGAATAATTGGTGTGATGTATAAAAAAGTAATAAACTCTTTTGAAGGCATTGCTATAAAAATAGCAATCATAAAAATTCCTAAATATACAATCCCGTTTTTTATGTTTACTTTTTCGAAAGAAGCCGGAATTCCTATTTGATACAAAACATACATTAAAATAGGAAATTGTATAAGCGCAATCAGCGGGAAAGGAAGATAACGCAGACCTGTAACTTTATAAAATAAAATAGTTAGCGGATAACTTCCTAAATAACCTATTTCATTGTATTTATCATAAATAATAATTGTAGAATCGTAAAAAAACTTAGGTGGCAAAACAAAAAAAGTACTAAAAGCAACAACCAAATTAGCTAGTGCAATAAGTAAAAATGATGCTGTACTTTTTTTAATTATTCTCTGCATATTAAAATTAATTTCTTAATGAATAAAAATCTTGATTTTATCTCTTCTAAATATAATAACCGCAGAAACAAAATTCCAGAAAAAAGAGCTGCAAAAAAAAGCTATCGCCCCACCCGTCATCCCATAAACTGGAATTAAAAATCGATTTAATATAAAGTTAATAATCACTGCTCCTAGTAAAATAATCTGAAAAATATGCTGTCTTCCAGTCATATTCAAATAAACCGGGGCAGAACCAAATAAAGAACAAATCCCCTGTCCTATTATTAAAATTAGAAAGGATTTTTGGGCTATAATATATTGATGCCCAAAAAATGACAAAACATGCTCTGAAAATACACAAATTAAAACAATCACCGGAAAGCCTATACAAAATATTAATCGAGAACTATTTTTTAATGTCTTTTTTAATTCTGTAATATTTTTAGCCGAAAAATACTCTGCGATTTTTGCAGAAACAGTGATGTTTATCGTCAAGATGATTACCGAAACAATGGTCATTATTTTAACTCCAACCGAATAAAAAGCTACTGTTTCATCATTTTGATATTTTTTCAAAAACATAATATCAAACGACATTAATAAAAACATCGCCATACCGCTTATTGCAATTGGATATGATTTTGTAAAAATCTCTTTTGAGGTAAATATTTCTTCTGATGATATTTCTGTCCTATTAAAATAAATGAATACCAAAATAGAACTTACCAGTGCTAAAAAAACAAAACCAACTAAAAAAACATCGATTAAGTAAACTTCTAAATGCCAATAAAATAAAACTATCGAACCAATTATCAACGGAATATACTTGATGATATTTCGAAATAATTCGGCAACATATAATTTGTCTAATGCTCTGAAAACTTCAGTGTTTAAAAGCGATAATCCATGAAAAAAAAGTATAAATGAACTTTTTAAAAGTATCGAATATACCTCATCATCCAAAAAATAAGTATTGATTGTTTTTTTATCAATAAGAAGAAAAAGTATTAAAATTAAGAGTGAGGCTAAAAATAGCATACCAGCCATTTTATAGTACACTTTTTTCAATTGTTCAAGTTTATTCAGGCTGGCCAATCTTCCTTTAAAATATAAAATAGACTGATCAAAACCTAATAAACAAATACTTCCTATAGCCAAAAGATAAGAACGCACAAAATCATACTGTCCAACCAATTTTGGACTATATGATTTTGTTAAAAACACTGTAAAGCCAAATAACAAAAGAACTCCGAAAATTCGCAAAGCTAAAGTTCCTAAACTTTGTTTTATGAAGGAGCTTTTTGAAATTCTTGCAATGATTTTAAATGCTTTCAAAATATATTATTTAGCCTGAGCTTTTAAAAGCTGGCTGCGATAAAACTTTTTAAATTTACAAATCAAAATAAAAAGGAAAAGGAATATAAACGGAAACAAAAATTTAAAATTACCGTTAATAATTTTAGTTTTATTGATGTTTAAGGTTGAATTTATGTCTTTAATTGCTTTATCATAATTAACCATTTTTTGTTTGTTTTTACCCTGATCAATAATCAAATACTGTTTTGTTTTAATAATATCGTTCAGCTGAGTATTCTCATTGTAATAAACAAGCTTATCGTTTTTTGCACCATTTTTTACAGAATTTGAAAAACCATTTAATACCTGGTCAATTTGAGCAATAATTGTATCGTTTTTAACAATTTGATCCTCAAGATTTTTATATCCAATTTTTTGAAGCGCATTAAAATACTCAGAGCTGTTTAAGTATTTTAATAACGGTTCTACAATTTCCTTTTGATCCGTAATTTCGTTGGTTACAAAAGTAATTGAATGAAAAGTATAGTTTTTACTTGTTACATTGTCTTCCAATACTTTTTTTATTTCGCCCACCTCAGCCATTAATTTGATCAGCTCGAAATTTTGCTCTTTGTCTTCAATAAATTTATAAACATCCGCAATAGGTTTTATTTCGATTTTTTTGATCAATTTAGGCTTATTTATTCCAACTTCATTTTTTAGAAAAGCAGTATCTCCGGCAATAATTTTAGATTCGATCAAATCTATCTTAGAATAAAGATAATCTACGCTGCCAAAATTTGGAGTTACAATAACTTGATTATCAAACGATTTTTTACTTGAATCCAAATACCATCCAATACCAAACCCTGCAATGACTAAAATTAAAACAATAATCCAATTGCGGACAAAGAAATGGATAGATCGAAAAATCATGGTATTAATTCTGTCAAAAAAACTACCAATACTTTTTGAAAGCTGAAAAATATCAATCTCCTGATCCGGGTTATGCTGCGGTACTTTTGTACTCATTTATGATTTTATTTTATGTTAAAAATCTGTTCCAAAATTTTAATGGTAATCAGGTAAGTTGGCTTTACACCGGTTGTTCCTAACCCGCCTGAAGCTAAAGTACTTCCAGTTTCTAAAGGATTATCCGAAGCATAATAGGCATAACGAACTTTAATATCGTGAGGCACGCTTTTTCTAATTTTTGATGCCGACTGAATTGCTTTTTGGTAATATGATCCTTCCATTTCTAGTCCGATTACACCCCAAGTCGATTCGTGGAAAAACTTCAATAAATCTCTGTTTTGCAACGAAGTTCCTAAAACGGTAACCATTGCACCTTCATAAATATCAATTTCATTTCCTTCGAACATTGAACCTGTAAGTTCGTTTTCGAAGAAATAATTATCAGCTGTTCCTTCGTTGATATGTGCCGTTGGAATCATGATATCTCCTTTTCCGCCTTCCAGAATTCCGGCTTTCCCCATAATAGAAACCGATTTTACATTTAGTAAAGTTTCTTTTTTGTATGGTTTTAAAAGTTCATCGATTGTTTCATAAGCCTGCTCTCCAAAAGCATAATCCATCACTATAATAACCGGTTTTTCTTCTCCAACATTGGCGTGTGAAAATGCTGTTTTAGACCAGTCAATTTTAGCTGTATCAAAAATCTGAACATCAATATTCGTTCCTGAGCAGTCCGGCAGCGAAATCATTCCGTTTTTCAGCGCCAGTTCTTCAACCTCATTTCGTATCTCTTTAGAACCGGATCCGCTTAATTCTTCGTAAATAAAGAAATCGCTTTTTCCTTTATATTTTGGTGTTAATAAAGGTGTTGCAAAAATCGAATTCATCACACTGTGCATATTGGCACTAATTACATGAATTGGTCTTTGCAATAATTTATTTTCTTTTAAAACTTCTTTGATATTTGTCGCCCAGATTTCCCCGTGAATATGATGCCCAAGACGTTCACGCAAAACAGGACTAAAGGTGATCGTACGTTTATTATTATCAACAATTTCCTCGATTGCCAATTTTCCCAGCCAGTAAATAACATGCAGGAAGCGATCCGGAGCATTTTCGGAACCAAAAGCATCGTAAATATCTAAAACTTCTTCAAATGTTCTGGCTAAAATATTAGCAACATGAGAAATAGCTTTTTCTTTTTCGATCTGCGAAAGCTTTTTTGTCTGTGTGATAGCCTGCTCTAATTTCTGCCAGTCACGGGAAACTTCGCCGCCGTCATCTAATAAAACTCTGTTTTTAATTTTATGAGATTCTATGAAAATGAAAGTCAAATGCGTCAGGATATCGTAAATATCTGAACGTCCACGTGTGATTTCGACATTCATTTGTTCTTCGTCGATTCTGTAACAGTTTCTTCTTCTCTTTGGAGGAACAATTGGCTGAAAATGCGATTTAGAATAGCCTTCGTCTGAGGTCAAATTGATGAATCTGCATTGTTCGATTCCTATCGGAAGGCGTTCTATAACGTACAAAAGTCCATTTAGTTCTACCTTTTCTTCAGCTATATTTCCATAAATTTCAGGGCGTAACGCCAATAATGATTCTCTTAAACTATCGCCCGAAACTCCCATTGGCTTATAAAAACCACGGTTGAATAAATGGCGCATTGTAATGTACATTTTTTCTATAGCTGCAGATGATTCCTGGGCTCTTGATCTTGATATATGTTTGGTTTCTTTCATGTCTTTTTTATTATAAAATCTTCTCTAAAAGAAGATTACTTCGAGTATTTCGATAAACGAAATTAGGAATTTAATATATAACATTCATGCATTTTCATTTAACAAATTGTTAGAAAGCATAAGTTATTTGTTTTCTTTATATTGATCAAAAATTTTTACAATATCTGGATTTCTATTCGAATAAATAATTTTAATAGTATCATTTAATTTTAAATAATCTGAACGAAAATTCACTGAACACTTTCCATCTTCATATTCAATAAAAACATATCTATTCTTTTTTATGTCTTTATTAATTTTTTTTACGACAATACTTTCAATCACTCCATTTATTTTCAGTTCTCTATTTTCGTAAATTCCTATTGAAAATCTAAATAAAAAAATTGTTAAAAACAACATTGGAAACCCAATAAAAATAAGTGATTTTTTTAATTTTTTAGCTTTATTCATGCCTATTTCTGAAGTATAATAGTTATTATTTATTAAATCTAATGGAGAAATAAACTGAGGATTTTCAATTTTAACAATTAAAAGTCTTGTTATAAATAAAGCAAAAAATAATATTCCCATCCAGCATATTCCGACAGAAAATAGCAAAATAATCGTAAATTTATTTAAACTCGAAAGAATTAATGAATCAGTCCACCAATACTTAATGGCTAGAAAAATACCTATTACATTTAATATTAAATAAATCGATAAATATTTGACTTTTGTTTTTAAATTCATTCAATTCTATTTTAAACTAAAAGTATAGGATTTTTCTTTAACTCAAATTATCCGCAATATCCCTGTTATTTGATAATCGAGGAATTTTGTTCTGTCCGCCTAGTTTTCCCTGCGATTTCATGTATTCCTGAAATCCGTTTTTTGAAACTTTGGTAATCACAACTTTCTGCAGCACATTTCCGGTAATTAAATCGTCGTAATAAATATTCTGTTTTCGCATCGAGTCGTCTATTGCTTCGGCGAAAGTCTGCATATTTTCAGGCTCTTTTTCAAACTCTATAAACCATTCATGATAAGGTAATCCGTTTGCAGGCGTTATTTGCGGTGCTACAGTGAATTCGTTTATTACAATGTTAGTTCCGGCAGTTGCTTCTTTCATTGCATTTTCGACTTCATTGGCAATAACGTGCTCTCCAAAAGCAGAAATATAATGTTTGATTCGTCCCGAAACTATAACACGATACGGTTTTAGAGATGTAAACTGAACCGTATCTCCAATATTATATCCCCAAAGTCCGGCATTTGTCGAAACAATGAGCGCATAATTTACACCTGTCTCAACTTCGCCAATCGTATATCTTTTTGGTTTTTCGGTAAAGAATTCATCAGCTTTTATGAATTCATAGAAAATACCTGCGTTTAAAAGCAGCAGCATTCCTTTTTCCTTTTGAGAGTCCTGATAGGCAAAGAAACCTTCTGAAGCCGGAAACAACTCAATGCTGTCCACTTTTTTGCCAATCATCTGCTCAAATTTGGCGCGATAGGGTTCGTAATTTACTCCTCCGTAAATAAACAAGTTGAAATTTTTGAATATATCACTGATTTTCTTCCCGCCGCTTTTTTCCTGTAAGCGCTCAAAATACATTTGAACCCAGGACGGAATTCCGGAAATCACCGACATATCTTCTTTAATGGTTTCGTCTACGATAGCATTTACTTTGGTATCCCAGTCTTCAATACAATTGGTTTCCCATGATGGCATTCTGTTTCTCTGGAGATACTTCGGAACAAAATGCGCTACAATTCCTGAAAGTCGTCCAAATTTAATTCCGTATTTTTCAGTCAGAATAGGACTTCCCTGTAAAAAAATCATTTTCCCATCAACAAAATTCGCGTTTCCGGTTTCGTGAATGTAATGCAGAATCGCATTTCGGGCAGCGTTAATGTGCGAAGGCATGGATTCTTTTGTCAGTGGAATATACTTCGCTCCCGAAGTAGTTCCCGAAGTTTTAGCAAAATAAATGGGTTTTCCTTTCCAAAGAATATCCGCTTCACCTGTTTTTACTTTCTCTATATACGATTTCAGATCTTCATAATCCCGAACCGGAACGTTTTTTTGAAAATCGGCAATAGTATATATGGTATCAAAATGATGATCTTTCCCAAATTGGGTTTCTTTGGCATTTTTTATCAGACTCTTAAAAACTTCTAATTGAGTTTCAACTGGTTTATTAGACCACGCAAGAGTTTGATTGTATATTCTTCGGGCAAAAAGTTTTGCCGCTATCGACTTAATTGACATTTTTTTGTGGTATTACTTTTTGTCGCTTTTCTTCTTTTCAGTTTTGCTTTCACCCTGCTCCTTCTCTATTTTAGCAACCTCCTCTCTAAGTTTGATTTCTTCTTCGGTAGCTTTCATATCAACATTTGGATGTTCTTCTACATCGGCTATAATCGAATCTTTACTAAATTTGGCATATTCCAGTTCTCCTTTTAAAACTTTTTGAATTCCTTTTATATAAGCTTCATTCTGTTTTAATGCTTTTTCAAGAGAATCTGATTTTATGGCCAGTTCTGTAGCGTTTCTTTTTAATTCGGAAGAAGAATACCCCGGAATAAATTCGCGTAAGGGAGTAAAAGCAATAATGTAAGTTGTAATTGAAATTAAAAATATACCACCTAATGTAAACGTCACAAAGACATTCATTAAATTAAGTTTTAGAGAAAAAATTTCTTCAAAAGTATCTTCGTTAAGGATTACCAGTCTGTTTTTGGTGAATAATTTCTTTCTGAAACTGCGTTTTTTCTTTTTCATTTTCTTCATTATACGAGCAAATATAAGAATTAATAGTATTTCTGATGTTGGATAAAAATAGGCAAATACTGTAATCTAGTGATTTTATAAAATATTTAACGCACTTAAAAATAAATATTTTAATCCAAAAGCACTTCTTGTTCGTATATTCTATATACCTTTGCGGTTAAATTCAAAAATCAATTTGCTTCGGCGTTAAATATAAAACCATGGGAAGATTAGGTCTTACAGAAATCCTTGTTATAGTAGGTATTGTGATATTACTTTTTGGAGGTAAAAAAATTCCAGAATTAATGAAAGGTTTAGGAAGCGGTATTAAAGAATTTAAAAATGCTGCTAAAGATGATCAGCCTGCTGCTTCTAAAAAAGAAGAAGAGACTAAATAATAAACTCTAACGTATTTTAAAATCCCAGATTACAAATGTAGTCTGGGATTTTTTTTGTATCTAAAAAATCTTACTTTTATACTCCCTAAATTTTTTACATATGAAAAACCTACTTTTAGCGGTGGCTTTTCTGTTTGCAGCAGAAAGTCAATCGCAGACACAGCCCTTTCCGGCCAATAAGGTATACGGAAATGGACTTATGGCAGCATCTAAAAACAGCCAGGATGCACAAGAAAATTACAATACCTGGAAAGCCAATTTTACAGAAACTTGTTCTAACGGAAGATACCGAGTAAAATTTGACGCTTCGTGGGAAACGGTTTCTGAAGGTATTGCTTACGGAATGCTGCTTTCTTCTTACATGGCAGACAAAGCACTTTTTGACGGACTTTGGCTGTATTACAAAGACAATGTAAACGCAAACGGTGTTATGAACTGGAAAATCAACGGCTGCTCCGGAGCAATTGGTTTTAACGGCGCAACCGATGCCGAACTTGATGCTGCTTTTGCTCTTATTATAGCCGATTATCAATGGGGAAGCACTGGAACCATTAATTACAAAAATGATGGTAAAACCTTAATCGCTGCGATTAAAAATCATGAAGTTGAAGCCAATACTTATGTTTTAAAACCCGGAGACCAATTCGGTGGCAGCCAAATAACAAACATATCGTACTTCTCGCCTGCTTATTACAGAGCTTTTGGTGCTTTTACAAATGATGAAGCCTTTTGGAATCAGGTTGCTTCAAAAGCATATACAATAATCAACAATAATTTAACGCAGAATAATGCCGTTGGAGGTTTAGTTTCTGACTGGTGTGAAGCATCGGGAGCATACTCATCTCAGGCTGGCGGTTATAATCAGGGAGGAAGAACGTATTCTTATGATGCAGCCAGAACTCCATGGAGAATTGCAGTTGATTATGTATGGAATGGAAACGCAGATGCAAAAATCTATTTGAAAAAATCATCAGATTTTGTTCGTGTAAACTTGGGCGGTACATCTAATATTAAAGATGGTTATAACCAAAACGGAAGTGTAAGCGGTCAATGGCATAACGCTACTTTTGTGGGTGCATTTGCCTGTGCAGCGATGGCGGGTGAAAATCAGGAACATTTAAATGCTTCTTACAATGATTTGAAGAATCTGAATGAGCCAAACAGTTATTTTAATCACACCCTGAAAACCTTATACTCCTTTTTACTAACCGGTAACTTTTATCTGCCCCCAACAGCTTCTTTGTCTAATGATACTTTTGATATTGAAAAATCTACTGTCACGCTTTTCCCAAATCCGAGCGCTGATCGAATCACAATTAACGCGCCTCAGCAATCAACTATTTCAGTAATTTCTCCATCCGGAAGTATTATATCAAAGCAAAAAACAACTTCTGAAACAACAGAAATGAATTTAGCCAATCAGCCCCGAGGCATTTATTTTATAAAGATATCTAACGACAATTTTAAAAGTGTTACCAAAAAAGTAATTCTGAAATAATCTTAAAAACAGAAACGCCCAAATTACGAATGTAATTTGGGCGTTTTTTTATTTAACCAAGCAAGCATTTGGCATTTTTTATAAAATCATCGTCAGCTGGATTCTCTTTCTATCTTCATCAACCTCAGTAACCTTAACATCAACATGCTGGTGTAATTTTACCACTTCGTTTACGTCGCTCACAAAGCCGGCTTTTAATTGTGAAATGTGAACCAATCCGCTTTCTTTAATTCCGATGTCAACAAAACAGCCGAAGTTGGTGATGTTATTAACAATTCCCGGTAAAATCATTCCGGTTTTTAAATCCTTGATTGATTTTACGTTGGCATCAAACTCAAAAACCTTAGCCGACTTTCTTGGATCTAATCCAGGCTTTTCAAGCTCTTTTATGATATCTTTTAGCGTAAGTAGACCTATTTCAGGCGTCACATACTTTTCGGCCTTAATAAGCGCTGTTTTCTCTTTGTTGGCAATTAAGTCGTTTAAAGAAACATTCAGGTCTTTCGCCATCTTTTCAACAACCGGATAAGCCTCCGGATGCACTGCCGAATTATCCAGCGGATTTTTAGCATTTGTAATTCTAATAAACGCCGCTCCCTGCTGATAGGCTTTATCTCCTAGACGAGGCACTTTTTTCAGCTGTTTTCTATCTTCAAAAGGTCCGTTTTCAGAACGGTATTGTACAATGTTTTCAGCCAGCTTCTCCCCGATGCCGCTCACATAACTTAATAAGTGCTTACTAGCGGTGTTGATGTTAATTCCAACCGAGTTTACGCAGCGAATAACCGTATTATCTAATTCCTCTTTTAATTTCGTTTGATCCACATCATGCTGATACTGCCCTACTCCAATTGCTTTTGGATCTATTTTTACCAATTCGGCCAACGGATCAGAAAGTCGTCTTCCAATAGAAACCGAACCACGAACTGTTACATCATAATTAGGGAATTCTTCTCTCGCAATTTTTGAAGCCGAATATACTGATGCTCCAGCCTCAGAAACCACAAATACCTGAACTGGTTTGTCAAACGCGATTTTTTTGATGAAAAATTCGGTTTCGCGCGAAGCTGTTCCGTTTCCAATCGAAATTGCATCAATCTGATACGCATTTACCATCGAACGCACTTTTTTAATCGCCATAGTTTCCTCGTTTTGAGGCGCGTGCGGATAAATTGTTTCATTGTATAATAAATCGCCTTTTTCATCCAGACAAACTACTTTACAACCACTTCTAAATCCCGGGTCAATTGCCAAAATACGTTTTTCTCCCAACGGCGGCGCCAATAATAACTGACCTAAATTATTAGCAAAAACCTGAATAGAATTCGCATCGGCTTTTGCTTTTGCTTCTTGCAGCGTTTCGTTTCCAATTGCCGGATTCAATAAACGTTTATAACTATCTTCTATCGCCAGCTGTAAATGCGCTGTTGTATTATTTTGTTTTTTAATGATGATTTCGTCAATTACATCGTAAGCATCGTCGATATCAACATCAATTTTCATTTTTATAAAACCTTCATTTTCTGCACGAAGCATCGCTAACAATCTGTGCGCCGGCGCTTTTGTTAACGGTTCTTCCCAATCAAAATACTGATCGAATTTTTTTGCTCCTTCTTCTTCGGCTTTCTTTTTAACCACTTTTGTAGCAATGGTCGCTTTTCGCTGAAACAATCTACGAAGCTGTTTACGAACATAAATATTCTCGTTTATCCATTCGGCTACAATATCTCTTGCGCCCTGAATAGCGGCTTCTTCGTTAATAACATTTTCATTAATGTATTGCGTCGAAATAAAATCGATATCGGCATCACTTTCAGATATAATCAGTTTTGCCAAAGGTTCCAGACCAAATTCGCGCGCGACATCGGCTTTTGTTTTTTTCTTCTTTTTGTATGGAAGGTAAAAATCTTCGATTTCCTGTAAATCAAAACTGTCTTCGATCTTTTTCTTCAATTCCGGCGTAAGTGCTTTTTGCTCTTCGATCGATTTTAAAACTGCTTCTTTACGTTTTATAAGTGTATCGTATTCTTTCTGCAGTTTAGCAATCTGTTCAATAACAGTTTCATCAAGGTTTCCTGTCGCATCTTTTCGGTAACGCGAAATAAACGGAATTGTACAGTCTTCCTCTAATAATTTTACTGTGTTTTGAATACTGACTGCGGGCGCCTGAACAGACTTGGCAATGAATTGAATATTAGTCATACTTTTAATGAAATGATTTTCTTACTTAAAAATGATATAATTTACTTGTTAAAGCGTTTCTGCAAAATAGTAAATCATTCGGCTAAAATAATATCTTTGTTTTTAATTTTTAGCCAATGGAAGTTTTATTACTATATTTTTTATTTATAAATGTACTGGTTTTTATTTTCGCCGGATATGATAAGTCTCAGGCACGAAAAAATAACCGGCGTATTCCTGAAAAAACCTTGTTTCTAATGGCCTTAACCGGTGGTTCACCAGGGTTATTAACAGCGATGTTATTATTTAAACATAAAACGAGTAAAACTTCTTTTATTGTAAAATTTGCTGTGATTTTAGCGATTCAAATTGCGCTTATAATTGTATTTCTGAATTATAAAAAGTAGTTATTAACATTGTTGATAACTCAAAAAATGGTGATTTAAAAGTATATTAAAACACTGAATTATAAATAATTAAATAAAAAACCGGACAAATTAATAAATCCGCCCGGTGTGTTTATGAATAGGTGCGAAGCACCGAATTTTTTTTTTGACTTTTTATGCGCAGGCAATTTTGTTTACTCTATTTTGGTGTCTTCCACCTTCAAAAGCCGTATCAAGGAAAGTTTCAACGATTTCGACAGCTTGGTGAATAGATGTAAACCTTGCCGGAATACTCACAATGTTTGCATCGTTGTGTAAACGAGTTAAATACGCGATTTCTTTCGTCCAGCATAAACCAGCTCTTACTTTCGGGTGTTTATTAACAGTCATTGCAATTCCGTTACCGCTTCCGCAGATTACGATTCCAAAATCAGCTTTTCCTTCAGATACATCATTAGCAACCGGATGTCCAAAATCAGGATAATCTACAGAAGCATCAGTATCTGTACCGTAATTGGTTACATCATATCCTCTTGCTTTAAGCATTTCAACAATTGCCTTTTTATATTCTGGTCCTGCGTGATCGTTTCCTATCGAAATTTTCATTTTTATTACTATTAAGTTGTGTACAGCAAATTTACTCAATAAAAAGATGTTCGCTACGAATTACACTAATTTTCACAAATTTTTTTCTTTTTAAATACAATGTAAACATCTACTATTATAATTACTGTACATTCGTAAAATTCGCAGCTAAAACTCACATTACACAATCATCTTAATTTCAAAGCCTTATAGGGTTATCAACAATTTTAATAACTTCATAAGTATCTCACAATCAATAAATAATGTTTAGAATATTTGTTAAAATTTTAAGGTGTTAATACGAGTTCGTAATTCGTTGATATTCAGTTAACTTTAAATTAACAGAAAATGTTAATAAGTTCGAAAAGAAAATTAGAAGTTTTTTTTGGTTGTTTAAAAAAAATACCTAATCCAAAACCGGAATTAAATATGCAAGAAAAGTTTCGTGAATTTTTGGAAAAGTTATCAATATCAAAAATACCATTTTCAACAACTATGAACATATCAACTTATCTACAAAATCAATCAAAATTTGGTTGTCAACCGTTGTTAATTAAAATACAAAAAGTCTTATAAATTAATTATTTAGCTAAAAATAACTATGTTGATAACTCAGAATAACTAAGTAAAACGAGAATCCAATGGCTCCTAAAAAAAATTTATTCGACATATTAACACACTATAATAACCATCAAATTTTTTTAAATTTTTAAAAATCTTTTTTATTGTATTTAATATATGTTGAAAACTAAAAAAGGTTGAAAAAGAAAAAAAATTTTTTGATTTGAATTTTTGTTTTGATTTGAATTTGTCCTGAGTTGTTTCAGACGATTTTGAGAGGATTGTTGAGATTGTCCAGAATTTCCTGAACGTGTTCGAAATCGTTGGGATGAACTTTGAGTTTGATGCCGCCGAGTGCATTGGAGTAAAACGGCATGACTGAAAGCGTCATTTCGTTTTCGAGAAAATAAGGGATTCCTTCTTGTTCCAGTAAGTGTTTGAGAACTACAGTTTCGTGCAGATAATTGAATACGGCGATCGTTTTAAAACTTTCCATTTTAGGTCTTTTTGTAAATGTACGAAAAGTTATATTTTTAATAATTCTGTCTTCTGAAAAAGAATTATCTGATTTCTTATTTGTAATTTTAAACCTTATAAGAAAAGATATATGAGTAAGAAAATTAGAAAGCCGATAAAAAAGGAGAAAGATTTCTCTGGAAAAATACTTAAAATTTTATCGCAAAATGCTAATAAACCTTTCAATTACAAACAAATAGGAGCTAAGCTAGAATTAGACGATACCAAAAGCAGAAACCAGATTATAAAAGATTTAAAAATTCTGGCAGCTCAAAAAAAGATTATAGAAACAGAACCTGGAAAATACTTAATTAAAGCAGTGAGCCAGGATTATTACGAAGGAACAATAGATATGACGAGCAGAAAAACGGCATATTTTATTTGTGATGAGTTTGAAGAAGATGTTTTTATTCCAACCAATAATTTGAATCGTGCGTTAGACAAAGACAAAGTAAAAGTATACGTTTATAATAGAAGAAAGGGGAAGAAACCTGAAGGTGAGGTTATTGAAGTTCTTGAAAGAGATAAAACAGAGTTTGTAGGTGTAATTGATATGCAGCCAAACTTTGCTTTTGTATCTACTGCAAATCCTAAAATGTATACCGATATTTTTATTCCAAAGGATAAAATTGGTGAAGCCGAAAACGGAGATGTAGTTTTAGTAAAGATTGAAGACTGGCCAAAAAGAGCAGATAGTCCGTTTGGATCTGTAATTCGAGTACTCGGAAAACCAGGAGAACACAATACAGAGATTCATGCGATTTTAGCAGAGTATGGTCTTCCGTCTGATTTTCCGGTAGAAGTAGAGGTTTTTGCACAAAAACTGGATACTTCAATTCATGAATCTGAGATTGCAAAACGTCGTGATATGCGTGATACGCTTACGTTTACAATTGACCCGAAAGATGCAAAAGATTTTGATGATGCCTTGTCTTTCAAAAAGTTAGAAAACGGAAATTTTGAAATTGGTGTTCACATTGCCGATGTTTCCTATTATTTAGAAGAAGGTACAATCCTGGATGATGAAGCGTATCAAAGGGCTACTTCGGTTTATTTGGTAGACAGGGTAGTGCCAATGCTTCCGGAAGTATTGTCGAATTTTGCCTGTTCACTTCGTCCAAATGAAGAAAAATATACTTTCTCAGCTGTATTTGAAGTTTCTCCGACAGCTCAGGTTATTAACCAATGGTTTGGAAGAACTGTAATTTATTCAGATCAGCGTTTCGCTTACGAAGAAGCACAGCATATTATTGAAACAAAAGGAAATAATACGATTCCGGTTGATATTTCTATTACCGGGGAGTCTTATGTTGTTCCAGATGAAATTGTCGAAGCTACTTTAAAACTTGATGAATTAGCTAAGATTTTAAGAAAGAAAAGAATGCAGCAAGGTGCCATTTCTTTTGATAAAGTCGAAGTAAAATTTAATCTTGATGCAGAAGGGGAACCAGAAGGAGTTTATTTTAAAATTGCTAAAGATGCCAATCATCTAATTGAGGAATTTATGCTCTTAGCGAATAGAAAAGTAGCAGAGTATATTGGGAAACAAAAGAAAACCTTTGTATATCGTATTCACGACGAACCAAATGAAGATAAACTTATTGCCATGCAAACTGTGATTGCTAAGTTTGGTTATAAGATTGATTTTAGAAATAAAGGCGATATTGCAAAATCTCTAAACTCTTTAATGGAAGAAGTAAACGGTAAGAAAGAACAAAATCTTATTGATACTCTTGCTATTAGAAGTATGAGTAAAGCCAAATATTCGACTGACAATATTGGTCATTACGGTTTGGCTTTTGATTATTACAGCCATTTTACATCGCCAATTCGTCGTTATCCGGATGTAATGGTACATCGATTACTGCAGTATTATTTAGATAATGGCACATCTGTTGATGAGGAAGAATATGAAACAAAATGTCTGCATTGTTCAAATATGGAAAGTTTAGCTACCAATGCTGAGCGTGACAGTATTAAATACATGCAGGTAAAATACATGCAGGATCATCAGGAAGAGGAATTCCTTGGCGTTATTTCTGGTGTTACTGAATGGGGAATTTATGTTGAAATCGTTTCTAATAAATGCGAGGGAATGGTGAGAATCAGAGAAATAAAAGATGATTATTATACTTTCGATGAAAGGCAGTATGCTTTGGTTGGAGCCACTTCAAACCGTTTATTACAATTAGGAGACGAGATTTATGTTAAAGTAAAAAATGCCGATTTAGTTAAAAAACAACTGGATTTTCATTTTTTACGACGAGCAGAATAACTATTAATTTTTAAAATAAAAGTATGAAAAAGCTAATTATAGGAGCAGCAATTTTATTTGTACAAATGTCTTTTGGTCAGGTTACCAAAGAATTAGGAGATTTTGATACCGTAAAAGTATTTGATAAATTAACCGTAAAACTGGTTCAGGGATCTGAAAATAAAATTGTTGTAAAAGGAGCAAGAGAAGCAGAGTTAGAAGCTGTAAACAAAAATGGAATTCTAAAATTAAGAATGCCTTTTCCAAAACTTCTTTCAGGAAATGATCTGGATATTACATTGTATTACAAACACATAGAACTTATTGATGCCAATGAGGGAGCTTCTGTAACAAGTAATGAAACCCTTAAAGCAACTTCTTTTAAAGTAAGTGCGCAGGAAGGTGCAAAAATTAACGTAGATTTGGAGGTTGATAAACTGAAAGTAAGTTCGGTTTCCGGAGGAGAAATCACCGTAACCGGTAAGGCAGACAACATGGATGCAGGACTTGGAGCAGGTGGATATCTTCTGGCAAGTAAATTAGCCACGTCTCAAACGAAAGTAAGCGTTTCTGCGGGCGGAAAAGCCGATGTTAATGCTTCGACCCTTGTTGATGCAAAAGTGAGCGCAGGAGGCTCTATTTACATTTATGGAAAACCAAAACAAATTAATCAGAAAACAGTTTTAGGTGGTAAAATTGAACAAGTAAAATAATATAGTATTTTGATGATAAATGATATTCTGGCTGGACTGCCATGGGGGCTTTTTCTTAGCTTTATGGTAGGTCCGGTATTTTTTATACTGCTAGAGACCAGCATTACCAAAGGTTTCAGAGCTGCACTGGTCTTTGATTGTGGTGTCGTATTGGGTGATGTTTTTTTTATAGCAATTGCTTATTTAGGAAGTTACCGATTGATTTCGAGCTTAAAAGATAAGCCGGCACTGTTTATTTTTGGAGGCATTATAATGCTGGCATACGGTATAATTTCTTTTATCAGATTAAGAAAAGAAGAAAAAATAAACGATGAAGAAATTGATCGTGATATTATCAAAAGAAACTACGGAAGTTTATTTGTAAAAGGTTTTTTACTGAACGTTATTAACATAGGTGTTCTAGGTTTTTGGTTAGCAGTAATTATTTCTGTAGGACCAAAACTAGAAATGCAGAACTCAAGAATGATTACTTTTTTTACTTCTGTGATCATTGCTTATTTATTAGTTGATTGTATCAAAATACTATTAGCCAAACAATTAAAATCTAAAATGACACCAACTAACATCCTTAAAATTAAAAAAGGAATTAGTATTGTTTTAATGGTTTTTGGAGTAGTGTTAATAACTCAGGGATGGTTTCCAAAAGAAAAAGAAATGGTTAAAAATGCTTTTGAAAGAATAGAAAAGAAGTAGTTGTTAATAACTCAAATTATATCAAAAAAGCCTCTGATTTTCAGAGGCTTTTTTGTGTTAATAATGTTCGTTTAGAACTTTATCAAAGTTTTAAACTTTGACAAACTTGTGAAGAAAATAAGAAACCCGACGGGTTATAAAACCTGTCGGGCTTCTTATGAAATCTAAAAATTAGACATAAAAAAAAGAGACACATTTCTGTATCTCTTTTGAGGCATCGTCCGGATTCGAACCGGAGTAGGAGCTTTTGCAGAGCCCAGCCTAGCCGCTCGGCCACGACGCCATTACTTGAACGGATGGCAAAAGTAACTAAAATCTTTAAATTTCAAAAGTTTCAACTAAACTATTTTAAAAAAATACAGATTTAATTGTAACAATTACTTTCTAATTTCCGTCATTTTTATAGTAACTGACTCAACATCACCACCAATAGGAGGATTAATTTTAGAAACCCAAACTGTTGTTTTTTCTACCGTTTCTATCTCTGCCAGCACACGAATATTGATTCTTTTGGCTACATGTTCTAATAAATGCGAACGAATTGCCATTTCTTCAGCTACAATTTTGTTCAAATGAACGTAATCAACAGTGTCTAAAAGATGATCTGTTTCGGCCGATTTCTGTAAATTGGTTTTAATTTTTAGATCAACAGTATAATCAGATCCAATTTTTCCTTCTTCAATTAAACATCCGTGGTAAGAAAAAGTACGGATATTTTTCAGTTTTATAACTCCCATTTTTATTTTTTAGTTTCAAGTTTTATGTTTCAAGTTGCACGTTTACTGATAAGTTTCCAAAGAAAACCATAAACCATAAACTATAAACTATAAACTTTTTTATCTTTGCTAAAATTACTATAAAATAATGGCATCAGAAGAGAAATCACTCAATTTTATTGAACAAATCATAGAGGAAGACGTAAAATCAGGTCTTTCAAATACTAAACTTCGCTTTCGTTTTCCACCAGAACCTAATGGTTATTTACACATTGGGCACGCAAGTTCTATTGCTTTAAATTTTGGTTTAGGAATTGATTATCAATCTCCTGTGAATTTACGTTTTGATGATACAAACCCTGAAAAAGAAGAACAGGAATTTGTTGATGCTATTAAAAAAGATGTAGAATGGTTAGGATATACCTGGGCAGAAGAATGTTATGCTTCAGATTATTTCCAACAATTGTACGATTGGGCAGTTTTATTAATTAAAAAAGATAAAGCGTATGTAGATAGTCAATCTTCTGAAGAAATGGCGGTTCAAAAAGGAACTCCAACAACTCCAGGAACTGATAGTCCATACAGAAATCGATCTGTTGAAGAAAACCTGGATTTGTTCGAAAGAATGAAAAATGGTGAATTTGAGGCTGGTACACATATTCTTCGTGCAAAAATTGACATGAAATCAACAAACATGTTAATGCGTGATCCTATCATGTACAGAATTTTGCACAAACATCACCACAGAACCGGAGATGCCTGGAAAATCTATCCAATGTACGATTGGGCACACGGACAAAGTGATTATTTGGAACAAATTTCACACTCATTTTGTACGCTTGAATTCTTGCCTCACCGTGAATTATACGATTGGTTTTTAGATCAGATTTTCGACGATAATAAGCTTCGTCCAAAGCAAAGAGAATTTGCTCGTCGTAACTTATCGCACACAGTTGTTAGTAAAAGAAAATTACAGCAACTAGTTAAGGAAAAGCATGTTAACGGTTGGGATGATCCAAGAATGTCAACCATTTCTGGATTAAGAAGACGTGGTTATACTGCTGCTTCGTTACGTAATTTTGCTAACACAATTGGTATTGCGAAGCGTGATAATTTAATCAATGTATCGGTTTTAGAATTCTGTATTCGTGAAGATTTGAACAAAATTGCACCTCGTGTAATGGCTGTTTTAGATCCTGTAAAATTGGTGATTACCAATTATCCAGAAGATAAAGAAGAGTGGTTAGAAGCTGAAAATAATCAAGAAGATGAGAATGCAGGTTTCAGAAAAGTACCTTTTTCTCGTGAATTATACATCGAAAGAGAAGACTTTTTAGAAGAAGCTCCGGCTAAATATTTCCGTTTGACTTTAGGAAAAGAAGTGCGTCTTAAAAATGCGTATATTATTAAAGGAGAATCAGTTATAAAAGATGCTGAAGGTAATATTACAGAAATTCATGTTACTTATGATACCGATTCTTTAAGCGGAAGCGGAACAGAAGCAAGTCAAAGAAAAGTATCTGGAACCTTACATTGGGTTTCTATAAAACATGCTTTGGAAGCAGAAGTTCGTTTGTACGATCGTTTGTTTACAGATGAAGCTCCGGACAGTTATAAAGAGAAAAATTTCTTAGATTTTGTGAATCCAAATTCGTTAGAAATCGTAACCGGATACGTTGAACCAAGTTTATCAACAGCTCAAAATGAAGATAAATTTCAGTTTCAACGTTTAGGATATTTTACTGTTGATAAAGACTCAACTCCTTCAAAATTAGTGTTTAACAAAACTGTCGGATTGAAAGATGCCTGGGAAGAAAAAGGTAAAAAAGAAGAAAACAGCATCAATAATTCTTTGAAAGAAATCAACAAATACTTCAAAGTTGAAACTAAACCAGAACGTATTGCAATTGAAAGTGCAATAGGGGAGAACATCAAAAATGTTTCAAGTTTCTCTTTGATACAGAATTCATTGAAGAAAAATATCAACAATAATAAGGCTTCGCTGTTGTTTTCTCAGTTTATTTTGAAATATTCAAACTGGAAATCTGTTGATTTTGAAGAAGAAGATATTAAAAAATTATATTCAATGTCTTTAAAAAGTGAATCGACTTATGTAAGATCAAAAGCACTTTTAAATTTAAGAGATATTGAAAATGAAAGTTTGAGAAATCAATATGATGACGAAATTTTGAAATTATATTCAAATCCACCAAAAAATGCTTCAGAAAGAGAAAATGAAATTCTTGCTGAAATGGTAAAGAAGTAATATCAACCAAATTTATGAAAAAGCGCTTTTATTAGCGCTTTTTTTATTATATAGATTTACTATTGAAATTTTAAATTTTATAATTTTTATAGATTAAAAATGACTTTCATAAATTGATTTTAAGGTAAAATAAAAAAGTGATGGATAGATAACTCGTTTTTTAAATTATAATTCAATAAAAGTCTTTATTTGATTTTTTATAGTTTTTAAGTAACAAATTTGTTTCATTTTATATATTTAATAAAGTATATTTATTGTAATTTTTTATTTTAAATATTTTATTTATTATTAATATTATCTATTTTAATTTATTATATAATAACTTTTATTAATTACAATTAGTCTTCATAAATTAATTTTAATAGAATAAAATTTATATTTGGATAATATATATCTATTTTTAATTTTTAAAGCTTAAAACCTTTTATTTTACTTTTTCTCTTTTTTTGTTTATAATATAAGTATTATTTATCGATTTATTTATTAATTATGTTTTATACTATTATTTATAAAATCGATTTTATTTTTATTTTTAATTACTTTAAATAATTTTATTCAAAATTTATATTATTTAAGTTTTTTCCTATATATTTGAATTTTGAATTCTAAAGTAGATTTTGAAATATAATATAGTTTTTAATAATTAATTAAATTATTTTTTAAGTTTTTATTTATTATTTATAAAATTGATTGTTATTTTTATTTTAATAAATTAGAATAATTAATTTTAGCTTTCATAAATCGTTTTTAAGATGATTATTTAAAATGTCTAATAGATAACTCATTTTTATTTTTTTCTTGTCTTTACGGTCTTAATATTAATTTTTCTTGTTATTTGGGTCAGTTTAACGGGTTGTTAACACACAATTCTATATAAAACTGCTATTTTTAACTCAATACCAAAAGTCAGAGATGATTTTATAAAAATTACTATTTCCGTAAGATTCTAAAAAGAGAAATATTGGAATTAAAAAATGCAAATTTTTTGTTTTAATGTTAATTTCTGAATTGAATTCTTGAAAAGACAAATTTATGATCCAATTTTTATTGTGATGTAGTTTTGATAATATTTCGCGTAAAAGGTATTTTTCAGATTACTTCATAATTATGAGTTTTCATAATATTGGTTTTAGGCTGTTATAATTTTTGTATTCAATCTGGCAGTTTCTAAATTTTAATTTAAAAATCAATTATTATGAAAGTATTATATTTTACGCTGGCACTGTTATTTGCAAATGTTGCAATTTCACAGACACATCAAATTACAAAACACAATGGTGAGCAACTTGATGTAAATTTTATAAAAAATGAAAATGGTCTGATTTATTATTCTTTAAACGGAAGTTCTGAAGAAGTGAAAATTAGCAAACATGCGGTTTCATCAATAACAAATAAACAGACAAAACAAACTCAGAAAATTTCTGATAAAATAGTAGTAGATTCAAAAGACGATTACAAAATGGTAACTGTTCTGCCTCAGGAAAAGACAATAGGATTGAAACAGACAGGAACATTTACAGGAGTTTCGACCAGGACAAAAGGTGAACCGCCAATTGCAAACCAGAATCAGACTGCTATGAGAATTAAAAGTAAATCAGCTTTAAATGGTTCTCCGTTTGTAAGTATTACTGAAAAAGCTGACGGGAAGTACGAAGCAGTTACTTATGTGTATTAAGTTTATGTAAAATACTTTTAATCAGTTATTTGTAGTTTAAAAATAAGTAACTTTATTAATCACTTTAAATAAAAAAAATATGTCAAATAATTCAAATACAGTTGCAGCTATTTTAGCTGGCGCTGCAGTAGGAGCAGCACTTGGAATTTTATTTGCTCCGGATAAAGGATCTAAAACACGTGCTAAAATTAAAGAAGGAATTGATGATGCTAAGCATAATCTGCAGGATTCTTTCGAAGCAAGTTCTGAAGTTCTTCGAGATAAATTTACAAGTGCAACACAAAATATTGACGGAACTTTGACTGATTTACTTTCAAATGTAAGTCATAAAACAGAAGAAGTGATTACTTTTTTAGAAACTAAATTAGCTGATTTAAAAGCACAGAACGCTAAACTTCAAAAATAATATTCATTTTCTAGAACACATTACCAGCTTATTTCGATAAGATGGTAATGTGTTTTTTTATTATCTAAAAATTCAATTATGGCTTTTGAAGAATTAAAAGAAAACACCGAAAAGATTCAGGAACAAACTAAAGTTTACATAGACAGTCATTTAGCCTATTATAAACTTTGGGGTTTTAAAGTTGCAATGAAATCGACGACTTTAATATTAAAGTTTATCCTGATCCTTTTATGTTTTAGTATGGTTTTAATCTTTGGATCTTTTGCTGCAGCATATGCTTTTGGTTCACTATTGGAAAGCAATGCTCTTGGATTTTTGGCAGTAGGAGGGATCTATTTAGTGTTTACTATTTTACTTTTCTTTATAAAAGATAGAGTGGTGGAAGGTCCGATTTTAGAAAAATTTTCAGAAATATTTTTTAATGACTAATGCTATGGAAAAGAAAAAATACTCATCTTATGCAGAAATCGACCGGGATTTAGAAATCCTGAAGTTAGAAAAAGAGATCAATTATCAGAAATTGGTTTTAAGTTTTCAGAAAACTAAAGAAAATATCACACCTCAAAATATAGTAAACGGATTTGTTTCTTCTTATACAGATTACTTTTCAAATTCCTATTCCAGAATCATTCAATCTGTTTTACCGTACATAGTAGGTTGGTTTATAAATAAAAAAAGAGGCCGTTAAGCCTCTTTTTTTGTTTATAATTATTGTTGTGGATTATCTTGTACATCGTCTTCATAACCGGATTGTGGCTGAATTGGTTTTGGTTTCTCAACCTTTTTATGATTTTTTTTCATCATTTCGCCAACCTGATTTGATGCTGAAAACGAAGCAACCATATTATTCAACATATCACTTCCGGCTTGTGGAGAATTTGGAAGTAAGATTAAGTTTGAATTTGTATCAGCTCCAATAGATTGTAAAGTATCATAATGCTGCGTTACAACAATTAGGGCAGAAGCTTCCTGAGAGTTTATACCAACATTGTTCAAAACTTCAACACTTTCTACAAGACCTCTTGCAATTTCACGACGCTGATCTGCAATACCTTGACCTTGTAAACGTTTACTTTCTGCTTCAGCTTTTGCTTTTGCAACGATTCTGATTCTTGAACTTTCTGCTTCAAATTCAGCAGCTGTTTTTTCTCTATCAGCAGCGTTGATTCTGTTCATTGCATTTTTTACCTGAATGTCCGGATCAATATCTGTAACCAAAGTATTGATGATATCGTATCCGTAAGTTGACATCGCTTCATTTAATTCACGTTTTACAGCTACGGCAATATCATCTTTTCTTTCAAAAACATCATCCAGTTTTAGTTTCGGAACTTCGGCACGAACTACGTCAAATACATAAGAAGTAATCTGATCGTGTGGATATTCTAGTTTATAAAAAGCTTCGTAAACTTTATCCTGGATAACTTTAAACTGAACTGAAACTTTCATTTTGATAAAAACGTTGTCTCTTGTTTTAGTTTCGATAATAACATCCAGCTGTTGAATTTTAAGATTTACACGTCCGGCCAATCTGTCAACCAACGGAATTTTAAGTTGTAATCCTGAGTTTCTTACGCTCTGAAATTTTCCAAATCGTTCGATAACGACCGAAGTTTGTTGTTTTACAGTAAAGAAAGACGACATAAAAATGAAGAATGCCAATACTAAAAAGATAATAAATGCTGTACTCATGGTTATTTAATTTATATTTATGATTTTGGTAAATTACGAAAATTCCTCTAAAATAAAAGTTTTAGGCATTAAAAAAACGCTAAGAACATTTTTGAGATGTTACTTAGCGCTTAATTTTTTGAACCATTAAGGACATTTAGAAATTAAGATTAAAGCTTTGTCAAGATAATTAAGCTAAGCTTTATGAACTTAAAAACTTTCCTTTTTTACCATTAAGTTGAGCTTAATTAACTTAATATCTTAATGGTAAAATCTTATAACGTTGAAATTGCTTTCTGAATTCTCGAAATAGTTTCTTCTTTTCCAATGATTTCTACAATGTCAAATAGGTGAGGACCTTTCAAAGCTCCAACCAAACTCAAGCGGAAAGGCTGCATTACTTTACCCATTCCAATTTCATTTTTGGTCAGCCAATCTTTTACGATTGCTTCGATATTTGCTGAAGTAAAATCTTCAATATTTTCTAAAACAGAAATCAATTCCTGCATTAAAGCCGGTGTTTCTTCCTTCCAGTTTTTGCTTGCTTTTTCATCATAAGATGTAGGCGCTTGGAAAAAGAAATCGGTTAAATCCCAAAATTCAGATACAAAATGTGCTCTTTCTTTAATCAAAGAAACAATTCTTGTAATGTCAAATTTGGAAATATTAACGCCTTTTTCTTCTAAAATAGGAGAGAAGGTCTTAGCTAAATCAGCATCATTTTGTTTAATTAAATACTGGTGATTGAACCATTTGTTCTTTTCAGGATCAAATTTTGCTCCGGCTTTATGAACTCTGTTCAAGTCAAAAGCTTCAACAAGTTCTTCAAGAGAAAATAATTCTTTATCTGTTCCGTCATTCCATCCAAGTAAAGCAAGGAAATTTACAACTGCTTCCGGGAAAAATCCTTTCTCTCTGTAACCAGATGAGATGCCTTCTTCAGTTTTCCATTCTAATGGAAACACAGGAAATCCTAACTTATCACCATCTCTTTTAGATAATTTTCCGTTCCCAACCGGTTTTAAAATCAAAGGTAAGTGTGCAAATTCTGGTGCTTCCCAGCCAAAAGCTCTATATAATAAAACGTGAAGTGGCATAGATGGTAACCATTCTTCACCACGAATTACATGTGAAGTTTCCATCAAATGATCATCAACAATATTCGCTAAATGATAGGTTGGCATTCCGTCACTTTTAAAAAGAACTTTATCATCAAGTAAGTTAGTTTCGAACTTAACATCACCACGGATAATATCTTTTAAATGTAAAGTTTCATCAACCGGAGTTTTAAAACGAATTACATAATGTTCTCCATTTGCAATTCTTTTAGAAACTTCTTCCGCAGAAATTACCAAAGATGTATCTAGTTTTTCACGATTGTGATGATTGTAAATAAATGTTTTTCCTTCTGCCTCGTGCTGTTTTCTATGTGCATCCAATGCTTCAGGAGTATCAAAAGCATAATACGCCCAGCCAGAATTTATCAATTGATCGGCATATTTTTGATATAAATCTTTACGATCACTTTGTCTGTACGGACCAAATTTTTCATTTTTTCCAACAGTTTCTTCAGGAGAAATTCCTAACCATTCTAATGCTTCCATGATGTATTCTTCGGCACCAGGAACAAAACGAGTCTGATCTGTATCTTCAATTCTCAGATAAAAAACACCGTTATGTTTTTTTGCAAATAGATAATTAAATAGGGCAGTACGAACACCACCAATATGTAATGGTCCTGTTGGACTTGGTGCAAAACGCACACGAACTTGCTTTGACATTTTGTTTAAATTTTGTTGCAAAGATACAACATTAGTCAAAAGTCAAAAGTCGAAAGTCTGAAAGCTTTTAGCTTGATATGTAAACTTTTGACTTTCGGCTTTTCACTTTCAAACTTAAAGTTATAATTACTACTTTTATGGGTTATAATTATAAGAGAAATTATTTTGAAAACATCGTCTGCAATTTACCAGAAGTTAGAAGGATTTATTAGAAAATATTATACAAATGAATTGATAAAAGGAGCGCTTCTCTTTATAGGATTTGGGTTATTATATTTTCTATTTACACTTTTTATAGAATATTTTCTATGGCTGAAACCATTAGGAAGAACACTATTGTTTTGGATATTTATTGTTGTAGAGGTTTTTCTACTCTTTAGATTTATAATATTTCCAATTTTTAAACTATTCAAACTTCAAAAAGGAATAGATTACAATCAAGCTTCGGCTATTATTGGAAACCATTTTACTGAGGTAAGCGATAAGCTGACAAACTTTTTACAGCTTTCATCTAATGAAAATTCAGGTGAAAGTTCAGAATTAATGTTAGCTTCTATAGAACAAAAAGCAAATTCTTTGCAGCCAATTCCGTTTGGAAATGCCATCAATTTTAAATCAAATAAGAAGTATCTGCCATTGGCTTTGATTCCGGTTTTACTGTTTGCTGTATTTTTTATCTCCGGAAACAGCAACATAATTTCTCAGAGTTTTAATAGAGTAGTACATTTTAATGCTTCGTTTTTACCGCCGGCTCCTTTCAAATTTGTAGTGCTGAACGATAATCTGCAGACAGAACAAAACAAAGATTTCATTGTAAAAGTAGAAACAGAAGGAAATATTGTTCCCGAAAATGTCATGATTCATATTGGTAACGAAAGCTATTTTATGGAATCTTCGCAGACAGGGAAGTTCGAATTTAAGATTGAAAAGCCTACATCGGACGTTGCTTTTTCTTTTGAAGGAAATTCAGTTTCATCAAACGAATACGAATTGAAAGTAATAACAGTTCCTTCGATTGCCAATTTCGAAATGATTTTAAACTTTCCATCATACCTAAAAAAGAAATCAGAAACCATTCAGGGAACAGGAAATGCAATTGTCCCGGAAGGTACAACGGTAACCTGGAGAATGAATACACAGTCTACTCAGGAGGTGGTTTGGAAAGATGAGAATGCTGCGTTTAATTTTAAGAAGAATGAGAACGAATTTAAACTTTCAAAGAGCATAGTTCAGAATACAGAATACCAAATTCTCACTTCAAACAGCAAGGTTAAAAACTATGAAAAACTGGATTATCAATTATCAGTTATCAAAGATCAGTACCCAACGATTACAGTTTCGCCAGCACCGGATAGTTTAAAATTAGATAAGAATTATGTTTTAGGAAGACTGGGAGATGACTATGGATTATCAAAATTGCAAATTGTTTACTACGAGCGTAACAAACCTCAGACTGCAAAACGAGGAACCATTCCGGTAAAGCAGGCAGTATTCGATCAATTTGTTTTTAACTTTCCAAGTAACCTTTCCGTTCAGGAAGGCGTTTCGTATGAATACTATTTTGAAATTTTTGATAACGATGCACTCCACGGATTCAAGAGTACAAAGTCTTCTACATTTTCAGACCGAGTTTCTACGACAGATGAAATTCAGGATATGGAATTACAACAGCAAAATGCTAACATAAATAGTTTATCTAAATCATTAAAGAATCAGGAAAAGCAATTTTCTGAAATGGATAAACTAAAGAATACAGGTAAAGAAAAAGATAATTTAGAGTTTAAAGATCAGCAGAAGATTAATGATTTTATCAAACGTCAGAAACAACAAGACGAAATGATGAAACAGTTTGCTGAAAAAATGAACAAGAATTTAGATAAATATAGTTCTGAGAAAAAGGATAAAACTGCCGATGATTTGCAAAAACGTTTAGATAATGCAGAGAAAGATTTAGAAAAGAATCAAAAACTATTAGACGAACTTAAGAACCTAAACGATAAATTAAACAGTGAAGAACTGTTTGATAAGATGGAAAAGTTCAAACAAATCAGTAAAAATCAATCTTGTAATCTAGAACAATTAGTTGAATTAACCAAGCGTTTTTATGTAGAAAAGAAAGCAGAGCAGGTTGCAGAAAAACTAAATAAACTGGCAGATCAGCAGGAACAACTTTCAAATAAAGACAAAGAAAATACCAAAGAGAAGCAGGATGATATCAATAAATCATTCGATAAAATTCAGGAAGACCTTAAAGATTTAAAAGAAGAAAACAAAACTTTGAAATCTCCATTGGATATTCCGTCTGATGCATCAAAAGAAAAAGATGTGAAAAATGATTTAAATAAAGCTTCAGAAGAACTAAGTAAAAACAATTCTTCATCTGCAAAACAAAAACAAAAGAGCGCTTCAAAGAAAATGAAGAGTATGGCTGAGCAAATGAGTGCAGGAATGGAAGGTGGAGAACAAGAACAATTGGAGGAAGATGTTGCTATGCTTCGTCAGATTCTGGATAACCTTTTAGCATTTTCATTATCTCAGGAAGATGTAATGAAACAGTTTAGATCGATGAAATTAGGATCTTCTGCCTTTACAAAAAACATAAAAATACAGCAGAATTTAAAACAACAGTTTCGTCATGTCGATGACAGTTTGTTTGCAATGTCTCTTAGAAATCCAAAAATTGCTGAAGATGTAACCAAAGAAATTGGAAACGTACAATATAATATGGACAGAGCAATTGATGTTTTAACCGATGTTCAAATACCAAAAGGAGTTTCTCACCAACAGTATGCAGTTTCATCTGCCAACAAGCTGGCCGATTTTTTAAGTGATCTTTTAAATAATATGCAGATGTCTATGTCTAAACCGGGAGGTGGAAAACCAAAACCGGGAGACGGACAAGGAATGCAATTACCGGATATTATTCAAAAACAAAAAGGTCTTGCTGATAAAATGAAAGAAGGAATGAAACCGGGTAATAAACCAGGAAGCGGTCAGGGTGGAAAAAGCGGAGACCCAAAACAAGGACAAGGTAATGAAAAAGGTCAGGGCAAAGATGGAAAAGGTAAAGGTGAATCTGGTAAAGATGGTAAAGACGGACAAGGAAAAGATGGTCAGGGAAATAAAAATGGAGGTAAAGGTAATGACGGAAATGAGGGAGATGATGGAGAAGGAGATGCCGAAAAGATCATGGAAATTTATAAAGAACAGGTAAAACTTCGTGAAGCGCTGCAAAAAGAATTAGCGAAGAAAGGATTAGACGGACAAGGTAAATTTGTAATTGATCAAATGAAAGCTTCAGAAAAGCAGATTTTAAATAAAGGATTCAAGAATGAAAACCTTCAAAGAATCTTAAACATCCAACAAGAATTATGGAAATTAAACAATGCAGTACAAGAACAAGGTCAGGATACCAAGCGTCAATCTGAAACAAATAAGGCAGAATTTTCGAATCGATCAAATGCTTTACCAAGTTCATTAACTGAATATTTAAACAGTGTAGAAATTTTAAATAGACAATCGCTACCTTTGCGCTCAAATTTTAATCAAAAAGTTCAAGAATATTTTAATACAAAATGATAAACTTTAATTACGAAACCGAGTTTACTTTAGAAAACGAACAAGCTTATAACGATTGGTTAAGTGCTGTAATAGTTTCTGAAAAGAAGAATGAGGGAGAAATCAATTATATATTTTGTGATGATGAATACCTTCATAAGATAAATGTAGAGTATTTAGATCACGACACTCTTACCGATATTATCAGTTTTGATTATACAGTAGGTAATGAAATCAGCGGAGATATTTTTGTTTCTGTAGAAAGAGTAGAAGATAATGCAAAGGATTTTAATGTTTCTTTTGAAGAAGAATTAAAGCGAGTTCTTGCTCATGGTATTTTACATTACTGTGGATACAAAGATAAAACAGATAAAGATGCTGAATTAATGCGTTTAAAAGAAGATGAAAAAATTAGTATGTTTCACGTGAAACAATAATTAAACATCTAAAATAATTGATTGAAAAATAAGTTCCACGTGAAACATTTAAATAAAAGAAATTAGAATTTTATAAATCGTTCCACGTGGAACGATGAATTAAGATTAGAAATTTTAGTATTATTTCAGGAAAGCAAACGTTCCACGTGAAACCTTTTTTATATAAATGATAGATTAATTTTTGAATCTTGTTTTTTAAAATTACGTTCCACGTGGAACGTTTGAATTAAGATTTTGGTTTTAATTTTTAGATTTAGTGAGTATCGTTCCACGTGGAACGATATGGTAAGTCCACGATTTGTGGATTGAAATTTGAATAATTCGTTCCACGTGGAACGTTTTAATTTGAATGTGTTTTTTTAAATTTTAGAATTTCGTTCCACGTGGAACAGAAAAGAAAAAGTAATTCTGAAACGTTCGTAGAACGATTTTCGGAGAAAAAATAAAACAAAAATGTTTTTAGAAGAATACGATGTTATTGTTGTGGGTGCCGGTCATGCCGGTTCCGAGGCCGCGGCAGCGGCAGCAAATTTGGGTTCCAAAACTTTGTTGGTTACCATGAGTCTGCAAAACATTGCACAGATGTCATGCAATCCTGCAATGGGAGGAATCGCAAAAGGACAAATCGTTCGTGAGATTGATGCGCTTGGAGGATACTCCGGAATTGTGTCAGATCGAACGGCGATTCAGTTCAAGATGCTGAACAAATCAAAAGGACCTGCAATGTGGTCGCCGAGAGTTCAAAGTGACAGAATGCGTTTTGCAGAAGAATGGAGATTGATGCTGGAGGGAACTCCAAATTTGGATTTCTACCAAGAGATGGTAAAAGGTCTGATTATCGAGAACGGAAAAATAATAGGGATCAGAACTTCTCTTGGAGTTGAGATTCGTTCAAAATCTGTAGTATTGACAAACGGAACTTTTTTGAATGGTTTGATTCATATTGGAGAAAAACAATTTGGTGGAGGAAGAGCAGGTGAAAGTGCTGCAACCGGAATTACCGAAGATTTGATCGCCGCAGGATTTGAAGCCGGAAGAATGAAAACAGGAACACCTCCAAGAGTAGATGGTCGTTCTTTGGATTATTCTAAAATGAACGAAGAAAAAGGAGATGTAAAACCGGATAAGTTTTCTTATTCGGATTTAACCGTTCCGTTAACGCATCAGCGTTCTTGTCATATGACATATACGTCATTGAATGTTCATGATATTTTGAGAGAAGGTTTTGATCGTTCGCCAATGTTCAACGGAAGAATAAAAAGTTTAGGACCGAGATACTGTCCTTCGATCGAAGATAAGATTAATCGTTTTGCAGATAAAGAACGTCATCAGCTTTTTGTTGAACCGGAAGGTTGGAAAACTTGCGAGGTGTATGTAAACGGATTTTCAACTTCGCTTCCGGAGGATATTCAGTTTAAAGCTTTGCGTTCTGTTGCCGGTTTTGAAAATGTGAAATTTCTTCGTCCGGGTTATGCAATCGAATATGATTATTTCCCGCCAACGCAATTGAAACATACTTTGGAAACAAAGTTAGTTGAAGGTTTATATTTTGCCGGACAGATTAACGGAACAACAGGATATGAAGAAGCAGCTTCGCAAGGTTTGATGGCCGGAATAAATGCGCATTTGAAAGTGCATGAAAAATCACCTTTGATTTTAAAACGTGATGAAGCCTATATTGGAGTTTTGATTGACGATTTGATTACGAAAGGAACAGAAGAACCTTATCGTATGTTTACATCAAGAGCAGAATATAGAACATTGTTGCGGCAAGATAATGCCGATTTCAGATTGACGCCAATGTCATTTGAAATTGGTTTAGCTTCTGAAGAAAGAATGCGAAGAATGGAACACAAATTAAATGAGTCCGAAAAGATGGTTGCCTTCTTTAAAGAAACAAGTGTTACGGTTGCAGAAACAAATCCAATTTTGGTTGAGAAAGAATCTGCACCAATTTCGCAGGGAGATAAAATGTTTAAAGTTTTTTCTCGTCCGCAGATCGAATTGGAGGATATGTTGAAATTCGAAAAAGTAGATGCATATATTAAAGAAAATGATCTTGATGAAGAAATTGTAGAACAAGCCGTAATTCAGGTTAAATATTCCGGATACATCGAAAAGGAAAGAAATAATGCTGATAAACTAAATCGTTTAGAAGAAGTAAAAATTCCGGAGAATTTCGATTACCATAAAATTAAATCAATGTCAATTGAGGCGAAACAAAAATTAAGTAAAATTCGTCCCGTTACAATTTCGCAGGCATCAAGAATAAGCGGCGTATCACCAAGTGATATTTCCGTGCTTTTGATTTATATGGGAAGATAGGTTTTTTTAGGTTTCACGTGAAACATTATAAAGTTAAACCTGAAACCTGAAACTTGAAACTTGAAACAAAATAATTTGTTCCACGTGAAACTATGAAAGTTGTACAAAAAAGTATTTTATCAGAAAGTGAAAAGAGGATTATCTGGCAGCTTCGCAATAATGAATATCCGTTGCAATTTGGTTCAAAAACTTTTCAGGAATTTGAAATGTATTTAGAAAAATTAATCGATCTAAAACATTTCTTTTTGTTTGATCAAAAAAATGAAATAATAGGCTGGGCGTTTAGTTTTTTTAGAGAAGAAGAAACCTGGTTCGGATTTATGATCGATAATCGATTTCAAGGGAAAGGTTATGGAACTTTTTTACTGAACGAAATGAAAAACAATTTTGACGATTTGAATGGATGGGTTATTGATCATGAAAATGATAAAAAACTAAACGGTGAAAAATATAAATCGCCTTTGCCTTTTTATGTAAAAAATGACTTTAAAATTTTTTCCGACATCAGAATTGAAAATGAAATAATCTCTGCTGTCAAAATAAATTGGAAGAATAAAAAAATATAAAATAGAAATCCTAAAAATGAAATTTTCGTTTTTAGGATTTGTTATACAATTAAACCAAAAAATAATTAGAATTTAAAAATGGACGTTTTAAACAAAAAACATTTTCTTACTGTAAAAGACCATTCTGTTTCAAAAGAAATTTTCGATTTGTATTATGATGAAAACCTGGATATGCTGATTACTTCTCCGCAGCCGGATTTAGAAAATTTAGGAAGATATTACGAAAGCGAAGATTACATTTCGCACACAGATAACAAACGTTCTGTTTTTGAAAAAGCCTATCATTTTGTAAAAAGTATTGCTTTAAAAAATAAACTGAATTTGATCAATTCCGAACAATCTGAAAAAGGAAAAATTTTAGACATTGGAGCCGGAACAGGAGATTTTTTATTAACGGCAAAAAATAACGGCTGGGAAACAATTGGAGTTGAACCAAGCGACCGTGCAAAAAATATTGCAAAGCAAAAAGGAATTCCGTTTGTTGAAGAAATCAGTTCACTCGAAAATAATTCTTTTGACGTAATTACGATGTGGCATGTTTTGGAACACGTACCAAATTTAGAATTACAAATTAAGGAATTAAAAAGATTATTAAAGCCAACTGGAACATTAATTGTTGCGGTTCCAAATTTCAAATCTTACGACGCAAAACATTACGGAGAATTTTGGGCAGCTTTTGATGTACCGATTCACTTCTGGCATTTTTCAAAAAAAGCCATTCAATCGCTTTTTGAAAAAGTCGATATGAAATTAGAAAAAGTACTTCCAATGAAATTTGATTCTTTTTACGTGAGTCTTTTGTCTGAAAAATACAAAACCGGAAAAATGAATTTTATCAAAGCATTTTTTGTTGGTTTACGATCAAATCTTAAAGCGGGAAGTACAAAGGAGTATTCATCGCACATTTATGTCTTAAAAAACAAGTAAAACACAAAATAAGCGCGTTTAAGGCAGTTTCTCAGTCAGGTTGAGTATTTGTATTGTCTTTTTAATTAAAACCTCTTAAAATTGAGCTGTAAAAGCCACTTTTAATAGGGTTATTTTATAGTTGAATTTTCTTTGATAAAGAAAATCAATATCAGAAAAAATGGGCATTTTTTGAAATTTTTCTTTTGAATTCTGTCTAAAAAATACTAAACGAAAAGATGCGCCCAAAACGCATCTTTTTTTTTGAAATTGATGAAATTTTAGAACTACATCAGGAAAAGTTATTTCAAATTCTTTTTTGTGCTAAAAAAAGAGTCAAAACGTAAAATAAGCCTGTTTAACGCATTTTTTACTGGTTATTGAGTATTTGTATCGTCTTTTTTAAAATAATCGCACAGAGAAAGGCTGTGAAAGCCACTTTTAATAATGATACTTTATGGTTTGATTTTGCTCGATAAAGAAAACTAATATCATAAAATTAGCGCATTTTTTAAAGTTTATGTTGATGCTATTTATTTTTTTATATTTTTGTCTTCAATACATAAAAAAATAGAAATTTAGAAAATGAAAAAAGCATTAGTAATTATCGGACTTTCAATTTTAGCTGTTTCTTGTGATAAAACAGCAGAAGTTAAGGAAGTAAAAACAGCTTATATCGATACTTCAGTTTTAATGAAAGAATACACAGAAGCAAAAGATCTTGAAGCTAAATACAAAGCGCAGGCAGAAGAAAAAGGAAGACAATTACAAGCTGAAATCAACCGTTTTAAACAAGACGCACAAAATTTTCAAAGCCAGGCACAGGCTAACGGCCAGCAATGGGCGCAACAAAGAGGTGCTGAACTACAAAAAAGAGAGCAGCAATTAGGATATGCTCAGCAGCAATTATCGCAGCAATTACAGCAGGAAAGCGGTGTAGAAATGGATTCTCTTGTAAGCGGCGTGAAGAAATTCATCAAAGAATACGGTAAGAAAAACGGTTATTCTTATATCTACGGTACTGGAGATGCGGCAACAGTATTATATGCTGAAGATAAATATGATATCACAAAGGAAATCATTAAAGCTTTGAATGATAAGTACAAAGCAGCTCCTAAAACTGAAGAAAAACCTGCAGTAAAAGAGGAAGCTAAAAAATAAAAACTGCCAAACTAACTAAAACTAAAATTGAAAAACCTAAATCAGTCTTGATTTAGGTTTTTTTCTTTTATAAAAATGCGATATTTTTGACGTTTAATTCCTGCATAATGCAAAACGTTTCTCAAGCAGCAGCTTACACCTTACAATTCATAAATCAAACACAGAAATCGATCTTTTTAACCGGTAAAGCCGGTACCGGAAAGACAACTTTACTGCGTGAAATTATAGCTACAACACACAAAAATACAGTAGTTGTGGCACCTACAGGCATTGCTGCGCTGAATGCAGGCGGTGTTACCATACACTCGATGTTTCAGCTGCCGTTTTCGGCCTTTTTGCCCACTTATGAAGAGGCTTCTCAGTTTACAGAAACAGTAAAATTCGAAAACAAAGAATCACTTCGCAGACATTTCAAAATGAACAATGTAAAGCGAAATGTGATCCGAAATATGGAACTTTTAATCATAGATGAAGTCAGTATGCTTCGTGCTGATCTGCTGGATGCTATTGATTTTATGATGCAGACAGTCCGAAGAAATACACGTGCTTTTGGAGGTGTTCAGGTGCTTTTTATTGGCGATTTATTGCAGCTGCCTCCGGTTATAAGGGATGAAGAATGGCGTACACTGCGCAATTATTACAAAGGAAAATTCTTTTTTCACTCCCATGTAATTCAGCAGAATCCGCCTCTTTACATCGAATTATCAAAGATTTACCGCCAGAGCGATGATGTTTTTATTTCGGTTTTAAACAATCTTCGAAACAATCAGATCAGCCAGCAGGATATCGAGGTTTTAAACCAGTATGTAAAACCCGATTTTGATCTCAAAATGAATCCGGGTTATATAACGCTCACAACCCACAACGCAAAGGCAGATGCGATTAACGAGCAGGCTATTCTAGATCTGCCGGGCAATGAATTCAGTTATCTGCCCTTAATTGTAGGTGATTTCCCTGAAAAGATCTTCCCTGTAGAAGAAAATCTGAAACTCAAAACAGGAGCACAGGTTATGTTTGTCAAAAACGATTTGTCATTTGATAAACGCTATTTCAACGGTAAAATGGGCGTAGTTAAATCCCTTTCAGAAGGGGAAATATTCGTTCATTTTCCAGAAGAAAACAAAACCATCGAAGTAGAGAAATACGAATGGAAAAATATCCGCTACAAAGTAAACGAGCTCACAAAAGAGATAGAAGAGGAAGTTTTAGGCACATTTGCGCATTATCCTATCAAACTGGCCTGGGCAATTACGGTTCATAAAAGCCAGGGTTTAACTTTTGAGAAAGCTGCGCTCGATGTATCGCAAGTTTTTCTTCCCGGGCAGGCCTATGTAGCACTTTCGCGTTTAACGTCCTTAAATGGGCTTATTTTGCTTTCTACGATGAAAATGAACGGGCTTTCGAACGATCAGGATGTAATGGATTATGCTTTGAACAAAGCAACCGAAGATGATTTGAAGAATTCCCTTCATTTTGAAACTAAAAATTTTATCCATAATTATTTGATTCATAGTTTTAATTGGACAGATTTAGCACAGGAATGGCGCAATCATCGTTTTAGCTATAATGAAAATGCAGCAGCTTCAGAAAAATCAAAACATTCAGTCTGGGCACACAAACGTTTGGATTCAATTGAATTATTGCTTGGCCCGTCACAAAAGTTTATTCTGCAGCTCAACAAGCTTTTCAGCAATGAATCGGTTGATTTGTTGTTTGTAAAAGAGAGGGTAGAGGCGGCTTATGAGTATTTTTTCAAGCCGATGGACAAACTGGTAACGGATCTTTTAAGTAAAATGGCTGAAATCCAGAAATTTAAAAAAGTTAAAGAATTTTACGAAGAATTAGCCTTTTTAGATGATCTGCAGACCAAAGCTGTTTTGCGCCTTATGAAAGCCCGATTATTAATGGAAATTGTTGTTTCACGTGAAACAATCAGCAAAGAAAGCCTGACTTCTCCGGCTATAAAAAACTACAAAACAGATAAAATTTCGAAAATTCGCGACGAATTTAAAACTACGAATACGGACATGTTTCAGGTTGAGGAACCCCTTAACAGGTATACAGCTAAAAAAGTCGATAAAACAGCCGAAAAAGGCCCTAAAAAGACAACTGTGGAGGAAACTTACGAACTTTGGATTCAAAAAAACTCAGTTGAAGACATTGCACGCATCAGAAAACTGACAGTTCAGACCGTCGAAACCCATTTGGTTAAACTAATTCAGGCAAAGAAAGTTGATATTTCAGATGTATTGCCGTATGATAAAATACTCGCACTTCGCGAAGCCTTTCAATTTTATCAGGAAGAATCTCTTTCTCCGTTAAAAGAAAAATACGGTGATGAATTCAGCTGGGATGAACTCAAAATGTTTAAAGCCAGCTTAAATTGATTTTATTTCAAATCCACAAGGCAATTAAATTCTAAATTTTGTAACTTTAGGTTTATACTATATAAATTTTAGAAGATCTTATAAAAACATTATGTAAAATAGAAAAACATGAAATATCTATTATATATCACATTATTAATTTGTTACAGTTACAACGTAACGGGACAAAATTTGAAACCGGAATATCAAAAGTTTATTCAGTCGTTTATAACCGATATAAAAGCAGATAGGAAAGAGGCTATAGCCAGTGCTGTTCAATATCCGCTAAAGCGGGAAAATCCGATTCCTTCAGTCAAAAATAAAGCTGATTTTATCAAAAGATATTCAGAGATTTTTGATGCTGATCTGAAAAAAGAAATAATATCGTCAAACATCGATAAAGACTGGCAGGAAATGGGCTGGCGAGGGATTATGCTGAACAGCGGTACGATTTGGTTTGATTTAGACGGAAAACTAACCGCTGTTAACTATGAATCGAAATATGAGAAGGATCTGAAGACTAAATTGATATTGTCTCAAAAGAAAAAATTACATTCTAGTATTGCTGTTTTTAAAGAGCCGGTTTATGTTCTGGAGACTTCAAAATTCAGAATCCGAATTGACGATCTTGGAAATAATAAATACCGATATGCTTCCTGGTCGGTTAAAAAAAGCATGAGCGAAAAACCGGATTTGGTGATCCAAAACGGAAAGCTAATCGCAGACGGTACTGCCGGGAACCACCAGTATGAGTTTAAAAAAGGAAACTACGTGTACCAATGCGCTATAATAATTTTAGGCGAAAAAGACGCGGCTCCGGCCAGATTGGTCATTTATCAGAACGGAAAAGAAATTCTTATGCAAGACGCTAAAATTGTTTCACGTTAAACAATTAAATACATCTTGTGGATATGCTTTGATTTATGACGCAGAAATATAAAATTTTAATGTAGAAGTACAGAGATTGTTCCACGTTAAACATAAAACAAAAACGCTATTTAATTCAAATAGCGTTTTTGTTTTACAGAGACAAAAGTTATGTACAGGATCTTTTTGCTGCGATATCTTCGTCAATTATAGTTTTTTAATTTTTCTGTTTTTTATAAATCCTGAGATTGTTCCACGATAAACATAAAAACGTTTATTTATTTACGGCTAGTACTTTCTTTCTGTAAAGCATTAATAGCATTTTCAAGCTCTTTTTGCTGCGATATCTGCGTTAATTTTAATTTTTGGATATTCACATCGTTTTCTTTCGTTTTAATCCTTTGCTTCTGGATTTCTTCATCTGTTATTGCAGATGTACTTATTTGCTTTTCAATTTTTAGATTGGCCAGTTCCATCTTGTCTATTTTTTCTCTGGTAGATTTTAGTTTGCTTTCAGATTTGGATAGATTTTTCTTTTTAGCCTCAGTGTCTTTAAGCTGTTTTTTTAAATCTGAAATTTTATCATCCAGTTTTCGCTGATATTCAGCACAAGTTTTTTTTAAATCGTTTTCAATTCTTTTTTGTTCCAGTTCCTCGTTTTGATTTACAGTTTGTTGTGCAAAGAATTGCTGTGAATGCATTACGAATAGAAACAATACTGCAGTTTTAAAAATTTTACTCATCTTTTAAAAATTTAATATGAGTTAAAATTATAGCTGCTGTGTATTAGAATTGGCCTGTAAAGTATTTTAATGTAATAGAATAAGACAAAAAAAAACCTATTCGTTGCGGAATAGGTTTTTTAATTATTATAGGTTTTCAACCAGAATCCAGGCATCTGGATTTTCGCCTTTTTGTATTTCTTTCTGAGCTTTTTCAGCTTCATTCATAGTGGCATAACTTCCGTATAAAACTGGAAATAAACCATGTTTGTTTTCTCCAAGCATTCTGGCTTTGTAACCGTCTTTAATAAGCTGGTCGTATGCCTTTTTTGCATTGGCTTCACTTCTGAAAGCACCTGCCATAATGTGATAAGGCATTAGTTTTTCTTCTGAATCTACCTTTGAAGAATCTACGGCTAAGCTTACGGCCGGTAATGGATTTTGTATTACGAAGGTTGCTTCCTGAATTTTATTCTGAACTTTTTTCTGTACGTTTCCTTCAACTACAAGTGTCTGTACGGCAATTTGATTTTGGTATAATGGATATCCGATACTTCCGGTTACACCAAGACCCAATACAAATATGGCAGCGTATTTAAGGAATGAATTTGAAGATTTTGGTTCATCATCATTATGCAGCGAAATAGGTTCTTTTTCTGCAATCTGTTCAATTTTTTTCTCGAAAACTTCTTTTTTAACAAGAGGAGAAACAAACGGACTTAACCCAAAAGAAGCGGCTAAATAATTAACCTGTTCATTTGGTGTGAAGATGATATTATTTTCAGAATTAAGACGCAAATCACCAATGTTTTTCAAAGTGATCGTACCGCTTTCTTCCAGTGCTTTTTTCCAGTTAGAAACTTCGATCGCAATACCGTTTACAGCAGAACCATAAGAGATATTTTCTGCTTGTGCTACGTGATTTGCCAGCAGTCCGTCGTTGTTTTTCAGGCGGCTGTTAAAAGAAATCATTTTTTTTGGAGGAAAAAATGAATTGGTACTTTCATTAAGCTGCGCCGATTGAATTTCGGTTAAAAATGCTCCAAATCCCGGAACCGTTACGCATTGGTAACGATACAATAACTGTGCTATGTAGGTTTCGATTTTCATAAGAGCAAAGTTAGGTAATGAATATAGTTATCAAAATTTTATTCACAATTTTTATTAACAATTCACCTTTTTTTACATATTGTTAATTTTCAATATTTTAAGTACAAAGTTATTATCGATGTTGATTAGTTAGTATTAAAATATTGCATTTTTATTAGGAAATTACTTTGTTTATATGATATTTGTACACTTAAAAAAGGAAACTTATTATTTCTATTTTACATAATATTTTTAAACAATGTCAGATCAGGATTTATTTAATTTATTGGCTTTAATGAAAGTGGAAGGTGTGGGTGATATCATGGCTAAGAAGCTATTGAATCATTTTGGGAGTGCCGGGAATATTTTTAAAGCCAAAACGAGCCAGCTGGCTGTAATAGATGGAGTTGGAACTGTTCTATTGAAAAATTTAAAAGATAAATCTGTTTTTGAAAGTGCAGATCAGGAACTTAAATTCATTAAAAAGAATAACATTGATGTATGTTGTTATAATGAAAACACTTATCCTGATCGTCTTAAACATTGTATTGATTCTCCGGTTCTGATTTTTTCCGGAGGGAATATAGATTTGAAGAATAAAAAAATTATTAGTATCGTGGGAACAAGACAAATAACTTCTTATGGAACAGAGTTCTGCCGAAAGTTAATTGAAGATCTTGCACCTTTAAATCCTGTTATTGTAAGCGGATTTGCTTATGGTGTTGATATCGTGGCACATCAGGCCGCGATGGAACATAAGCTTCAGACTATTGGAGTTTTAGCACATGGACTAAATCAGATTTATCCTAAAACGCACAAAAAATACATGGCGAAGATGGAGGAAAACGGAGGTTTTATTACTGAATTCTGGAGTAATTCAAGTCCTGATAAAGAGAATTTTGTGCGTAGGAATCGTATCGTTGCCGGCATTAGCGAAGCGACCATTGTAATTGAATCTGCTGATAAGGGCGGATCGCTTATCACGGCTAACTTGGCGGGTGATTACTCCAGAGATGTTTTTGCCGTTCCCGGGAGGGTTACAGACAAATACAGTCAGGGATGTAACGACTTAATTAAAACACAAAAAGCAAACGTATTAACTAGTGCGGCAGATTTAGTTTATGTATTGAACTGGGATATAGAAACTAATCCAAAACCTATTCAGAAACAGCTATTTGTTGATCTAAGTGACGATGAACAAATGGTTTATGATTTTTTAGTTAAGAACGGAAAAGAATTGCTGGATATAATCGCGCAGGAATGCGGTATTCCTGTATTTAGAATTTCGGGTATTCTTCTAAATATGGAACTTAAAGGTGTTATAAGGCCTTTGCCCGGGAAAATATTCGAATCAATTTAACGAGTAATTTCTGTGTTATTTATTTCGTTTCCTGAAATGTTTATAAATTTTGTAGAGCACAAAAATCAGAAGTAAAGCAAAAATGATATTTAAAATTTCAAATAAATAGGGTACATCGTAATCTTCAATATATTTATTCATGATGGCTGATTTTAATTAAAACATTAATTTATATGAAGTTACAAAAAAATCAGTGTGCTTGAGAAATTAAAACTTAAATAAAAAAGCTGACCATTTTAGCCAGCTTTGTATGTCTTAAAATAATAAGTTTAAGAGTTGTTTTTTTGATTGTAGTTCCAAAAAGCTTCTTCCGGACCACCATCTAACAGGCAAAAAGCGGCATATGATATATCAATTAACCAAAGATCTATTTTTGAGATTTGTTGTTTGGTAATCAAGTTATTACTTTGCAGCATTCCCTCAGGATGAATTGCCCACATTCTGCCCAGATGACAAATTCCCATAACAGAACTTATGATTCTTTTGTCTACAAAATCTTTTTCCATTTCAGGGGCAAGTACTTTTAAAGCTTTTATTATTAAATGATAATTGTCTTCACAAAGTTTCCCGTGAAACGGACGTAAATGCCCCAGAAAGCCATTTGTCCAACGCTCGCTTTCAATATTTTCGTGCGCGCCGCTTTGGTACATTAATTCTTCTATGGCATCTTCCTTAGTCATTGATCGGCAATAAATAGAGTCCTGGATTAATTATTCAAATCCTAATTTCTCACGCACTCTCTTTAAAACTCCGTCAGCAATTACAGATGCTTTTGCTGCGCCTTTTTTCAATAGAGCATCTACTTCGTCAAGATTGTTTATGTAGTAATTGTATTTCTCTCTTTCTGTTTTATATTTTTCTGTAATTAATTCAAATATAGCCTGTTTCGCGTGTCCATAACCATAATTACCACCAAGGTAATTTGCTCTCATTTCGGCAATCTGGTTTTCATCTGCCATTAAAGAATAAATAGCAAAGGCGTTGCAGGTATCAGGATTTTTAGGAGCTTCGAGCGGCGTACTGTCCGTTTCGATACTCATGATCTGCTTGCGGAGCGCTTTATCGTCCAGAAAAATATTTATATAATTATTGGCTGATTTACTCATTTTACCTCCATTTGTTCCCGGAATCAGTTTGCTGTCTTCCTGGATTTTAGCTTCTGGAAGTACAAAGGTTTCTCCCATTTGGTGGTTAAATCTCGAAGCCACATCGCGTGTAATTTCCAAATGCTGTAACTGGTCTTTTCCTACGGGTACAAATTCAGCATCATACAATAAAATGTCGGCAGCCATTAGCATCGGATATGTAAAAAGCCCGGCATTAACATCGTCTAAACGATCAGCTTTATCTTTGAAAGAATGTGCCAGTGTCAAACGCTGAAACGGAAAAAAACAGCTTAAATACCAGGTTAACTCAGTAGTTTGTACCACATCAGACTGTCTGTAAAATGTAACACGGTCAATATCTAATCCGAAAGCCAGCCACGCAGCTGCCACACTAAAGGTGTTTTCTCTTAAAGTTTTACCATCTTTAATTTGTGTAATCGAATGTAAATCAGCAATAAACAAAAAAGATTCGTTTGCCGGATTGTTAGATAATTCGATTGCCGGAATAATTGCTCCTAATAAGTTTCCTAAATGAGGCGTTCCTGTACTTTGAACACCGGTAAGTATTTTTGCCATTATTTGTGTTTCTTAAACCGCGAAGTTCGCAAGTTTATTTGTTTAAATTACAAAGTTCGTGATTTTTTTTGAAAAGTTAGAAGACTGATTTTTAGTGCAGATTTTGTTTTATGGAGATTTTGCAGATTGAATTTACCGTTGAGAAACCGGCGTTTTTTCATTACATCCTCTGGTAAAAAACAGTAAGTTCATCCAGATTAAAATTTCTTTAATGAAAATTCTGATTCCTTTTACTACATTTGAAATTATGAAAATACTTAAAATTGCTTTCTGGATTGTTTGGCGCATTTGGTTTTACGTTTTAATGGCGGTTCCAATACTTATTATGCTGCCGTTTTTGATTGTTTCCATCCTTTCTGAACGTGGATATCCCTATTTCTTTAAAATGGCCCGCATTTGGGCTAAAATTATACTTTTCGGGATGGGCTTCTACTATACGATCAAACGCGAACAGAAGCTTATCAAAAATAAAAGCTATATGATTGTGGCCAATCATACCTCGATGACGGATATTATGCTCACACTTGTGCTCATTAAAAATCCGTTTGTTTTTGTGGGGAAAAAGGAACTGGTAAAGATTCCGCTTTTCGGGTTTTTCTATAAAAGAACCTGTATTTTAGTCGACAGAAGTTCTTCGAAAAGCAAAAATGAGGTTTTTAAAAGGGCTCAGAGCCGTTTAAATCAGGGATTGAGTATTTGTATTTTTCCGGAGGGCGGTGTACCGGATGATGAATCTATCCTGCTGGATGAGTTTAAAGACGGTGCATTTAGACTGGCTATTGATCATCAAATTCCGATTGTGCCTATAGTTTATGCTGACAATAAAGAACGTTTTTCGTATACATTTTTAAGCGGAAGCCCGGGAAGAATGAGAGGTAAAATACTGCCTTTTATAGAAACAAGCGGCATGACATCTGATAACAGGAAAGAATTAAAAGATAAAGTAAGACAAGTGATTTATAATGAATTGATTGAATACGAAAAGAAAGATTCAAAAGCTTTAGTTTAGAAAAAACAAACCCGGCAAAAACTACAGTCTGCCGGGTTTTCTTTTGAACTAAAAACCCCTTTTTATATTCAAAAAGCTCTTTATCTGTGAATTATTTTTTCAGATATAAATCTTAGAATTTTTTTTAGTCTTAATTTGGTTCTTCTTCGGTTTTTATACAACAGCATTTCTATTCTTTCTTTCATGGTTTATAGTATTATATGGTTGATAAATAGGGAGTTTAGTTTTAAACTTCCTGATAGTTCGTGATATAATAGATAACAATATTTCAAAAAAGGTTGTCGAACGAATAAAAATTTAGGAATAAAAACCCGCCAGTGTATGAATACTGCCGACGGATTTTTACTGATAACCAACCAAATTTATTCTAAAAACGTCGAAAGGGTAATATGGCTTTTACCCAATTAAGTCGTATGTATTTTATAAGATGGATCTTTTATAAAAAGGTTGCGTTGTTTTTTGAATTTTTTTGAAAATAAAAAACCCGACAGCTGAAAAGTGTCGGGTTTTAATATATAAAATATTGATTTTTAGATGATTTTGAAGATTAAGCGTTTGCCAATTCTTTCATATGTGCTTTAATTTTTTCTTCAAGTTCTTCAGCTAATTCCGGATTATCTTTAATTAAAGCTTTAACGGCGTCACGTCCCTGGCCTAATTTTGTATCTCCGTAGCTAAACCATGATCCTGCTTTTTTTACAATATCAAATTCAACTGCAAGGTCAAGAATTTCACCTGTTTTCGAAACTCCTTCTCCATACATTATGTCAAATTCAGCAGTTTTAAAGGGTGGTGCCACTTTATTTTTAACGATCTTAACTTTGGTTCTGTTTCCTATAACGTTCTCACCGTCTTTAATTTGAGCTGAACGACGGATATCTAAACGAACAGAAGCATAGAATTTTAATGCGTTACCTCCGGTTGTTGTTTCAGGATTCCCGAACATTACTCCAATTTTTTCACGCAGCTGGTTGATAAAGAATACGGTACAATTTGTTTTGCTGATAGTTCCGGTAAGTTTTCTTAAAGCCTGAGACATTAAACGTGCGTGAAGACCCATTTTTGAATCTCCCATTTCGCCTTCAATTTCACTTTTTGGAGTCAGGGCCGCAACCGAGTCAATTACCACGATGTCTATAGCTCCGGAACGAATTAAGTTTTCTGCAATTTCCAAAGCCTGCTCTCCGTTATCTGGCTGTGAGATAATTAAGTTTTCAATATCTACATTTAATTTCTCAGCGTAATTTCTGTCGAAAGCATGCTCAGCATCAATAAAGGCAGCAATTCCGCCTGCTTTTTGAGCCTCTGCAATCGCGTGTAACGTTAAAGTGGTTTTACCAGAAGATTCAGGTCCGTATATTTCAATAATTCTTCCTTTTGGGTAACCATTTACTCCAAGAGCTAAATCAACCCCAAGAGAGCCAGAAGAAATCGTTTCTACCTCCACAATGGCTCTGTCGCCCATTTTCATTACGGTTCCTTTTCCGTAGGTTTTGTCAAGTTTATCAAGCGTTAGTTGTAACGCTTTTAATTTGGCTTCTTTGTCTGAACTCATCTTTTTTTAATATCTAAATTATTATTTTCTTTCCGTTTAAAATTAAAGAAACTGCTTTTTTAATCTTTAATTGGTCAGGCTTATATTTTGTAAAATTACTTCTTTTTTTGAAGTTTGATTGTTCCAAATTGTCACAAATTAACTATAAAAATAACGCCTTTAATTCTGTTGCATCAGAAGGTTTCATTTTTCCTGCAAGTAGTAAACTCAGCTGTTTACGGCGCAAAGCAGCATCAAAACGCTGAATTTCGAGTTCGGTTTCCGGTACAATAGGCGGTACTTCAACCGGTCTTCCGGTGTCGTCTACTGCCACAAATGTGTAAATAGCTTCGTTTGCTTTTGTTCTGTTTCCGGATTCGCGGTCTTCTACCCAAACGTCTATAAAAACTTCCATGGAACTTTTAAAAGATCTCGAAACTTTGGCTTCGACCGTAACAACGCTTCCAAGAGAAATTGCTCTGTTAAAAGCAACGTGATTTACAGAAGCCGTAACTACAATCCGGCGTGAATGTCTGCGTGCGGCAATACTAGCTGCACGGTCCATTCGGGCTAATAATTCGCCTCCGAAAAGATTGTTTAAAGGATTAGTTTCGCTCGGTAAAACTAAATCGGTTAAAATGGTTAGAGATTCTGATGGGTGTTTTGGATTCATTTTTTAATACTAATTTTTATTTTTTTGCACAGATTGTAATGATTAAGTTAATCTGCTTAATCAGTCCTGCTCTGTGGCTATTTTTAATAATTGAGACTGTTAATTCAGCCAGTACACTGCTACTACAGCAGGAATAAAATAGATGACAATGGTTCTTGCTCCATCATAATCTTTGGCTAATCGTTGTCCGAAAAGCATCATTAACAAACTGATACAGGAAAATACGGCTCCGTAAAAACCATATTCACGACCGCTGTTTGTAAGCAGCTGAATAATTCCCACGGCACTTAAAATTCCGGCGATTAATTCAACGATCAGGAGGTGAAACAAGGCAAGGGGTACCATATTTTTTAATCTTGTTTTGGCAAAATGTTCTTTGAGCCAGGCAACATTATCTTTCCAGTAAAAAATCTTCTCATATCCTGATTGTAAAAAAGTCAAGGCCAAAAAAGCTAACATTAAAATTGAGGCGGCATTATTCATTTTTGAATTATTTTTTATGAATTAAACGAGTCAGTTTTATAGATAAATCGGTTAAGATTATTTTCGCATTTCCGTTTCTTTCAATGTGATACATAGCATCTGAAAGTTCCTTGAAAATTTCGTGGATATTATTTCCGTTTACAAACGGCGCAAAATTTTCGAGTTTAAATTTGTCTACTTTAGGCTCAATATAAACCAAATCAGCAGCCTGATAATTTAGTAAAAGCGCCTGTCTGAACATTTCGATACAAAACTGAATGAATTTTTTCTGGCTTTCACGTCCAAGTGCAGCGATTTCTTCACTCCATGCAATCAGATCCTGGATGGCAGAGGCGTTTCCTTTTGCCCTGAATGCGGCACGAACCCAGTTGACAAACCATTGCTCAAATGGAAATTCTGAATCATCTTCCTTTATTAGCTGCAGTGCCCTGTTAAAATTTCCCTGAGCCTGATGCGCAATTTTCTTTGCCAGACCGGCATCGATATTTTCCTGAGAAATTAAAGCTTCGGCTATTACTTTTTCAGGAAGTCCGTTAAAGTGAATGACCTGACAGCGAGAACGTATGGTTTGAATGATATCTTCTTCATTTTCAGAAATCAGGATAAAAATGGTTTTATCTGAAGGTTCTTCAAGCAGCTTTAAAAGTTTGTTTGAAGCGGCAATATTCATTTTATCAGCCATCCAGATAATCATGATTTTATAACCTCCTTCGTATGATTTGAGCGAAAGAGATTTTAAAACTTCCTGAGCATCTTCGACTCTTATTTCTCCCTGTTTGTTTTGAACGCCAAGGATTTTATACCAGTCAAACAGACCACCGTAAGGCATTTCCTGAATAAAGGTCCGCCAGTCCTGAATGAAATCTAAACTTTTTGGTTTTGTTTTGACATCTTCGGTGGTAACGGTTGGGTATATAAAATGCAGATCCGGATGCGAGATGTTTTGGAATTTTAAATTACAGGAATCGTTTCCATTTTCGTTTTCGTTACCTGTATTATTACACAAAATATACTGCGCATATGCGATAGCTGTTAATAAAGTGCCGCATCCTTCTGGTCCTACAAAAAGCTGGGCATGCGGAATTCGTCCCGAAGAAGCACTTTTTATTAAGTGGCTTTTAATGTAATCCTGACCTAAAATTTGAGAAAATTGCATGAAGCAAAGATAGAAGAAAATGATGTAGTCAAAAATTTTTTAGGATCAAGATTAAGATGCGGAATTCAATTGTTGATTTTAGCATTTTTTGGTGTAAAAAATCCTCTAAGTATTTAACGGATTTTTGTTAATAAATTCCATGACCCGAACGAACATCAAGACTTTTTTGTTAATAGTTTTTTCGTGAAAACGGCTTACGTAAGTATTTTTTGACTATTTTTTATTTAAATATGGTTGTTTTTTATAGCGAATATCTTACCGTATGGCTTTTAACAATTTTAACATAATCGCCGTTAAAACGCACATTTTCTCGACATAACGCTGATTTTTAAGGTTTTTTTAAGCTTTATTTTTGAAAAAAAAAATCATTAAAGTTGCAATTTAAGTTAATTTATATATTTTTGTTTTCATACAACAACCAATTATATAATAAGAATTTATGAAAGGGAAAATTATTTTATTTAGTGCATTTTTTATCATGACAACTGCAGCTGTTTCGGCTCAGGCAAAAAACGCTCCAAGAAGTATTATCAGTACAACGGCTCTTATTCGTAAATACCATGATCAAAAAGAATTGAGTGGTATGCAAAAAGGAGAACTTTTGGAATTGTACATCGAACGAATTAAAGTATTAGTAAAGACTCTCCCTTACATTGCTTTGGTTACTAAACCAGGTGTTACTATGGCAGACTTAGGTATTCCGGACGATGGTGATCACAAGAAAATTTTAGATAACCAGGCAGTTGGTACATCTACTTTCCTTGATACAACTGTAGAGTTTCAAAGAAAAATGATGCCTTACTCTGATAAAGGAAACCTTATTGCGGCAATCTTATTTTACGAAAACACATTAAAATCTTTACACGAGTTCAACGAATTGAACGAAATGTAATTTTTTATATAAAATTTAAAACCTTTTTAAGATGATTTACGTAAATCGATTGGTTTACGTTTTGTCTTAAAGAGAAAAAAATAACTCGTTCTCGATTTGTTCTGATTTTTTTAGAAAATTTCGAGGGCAGTTTTTTTCATATTACGCATACGCATACCCAAATTTTTATTAACCTAATACACATTGATCATGAAAAAAATTACTCATTTGATCTGCGTCCTTTTGACAGTTGCGAGTATGAATGCTCAACAAGAGAAAGGAATTATGGGCTACACAAACTGGTTAAATAACTGGACTGAATTTAAGCCCAACAAAGTAGAGTATGGAGAAGCAAATCAGATTTTAGCAGGAAACATCTCTGTTAACACTAAATTGCTTAAAAGAAATATCTACGTACTGCAAGGCAATGTTTATGTAACAAACAATGCAGTTTTAACTATTGAGCCTGGAACTTTAATTATTGGTGATTTCGAAACAAAAGGAGCATTGGTAGTTACAAAAGGAGCTCAAATTATTGCTGACGGTTTAGAAACGGACCCAATCGTATTTACATCTAACCGCAGCCAGAAAAAAGCTGGAGACTGGGGTGGACTTGTTATCCTTGGAGATGCTCCAATTAACAAATTCGGAAATGTTGGTTCTTACAACATGGATCTTGACCCGTCTATGACAACTTACGGTGGAGACAATGTAGCTTCTAACTCTGGTATCTTAAGATATGTTAGAATCGAATTTGCTGGTAAAAAAGTAAAAGGTGTTGATACTTTCAACGGTTTAACTCTTGCAGCAGTTGGAAACAAAACTATCCTTGAAAACATTATGGTGAGCTACGCTGGTGGTGATTCATTTGGTATCATGGGTGGTGATGTAAATGCTACAAAATTTGTTTCTTACAAATCTATCAACGATGACTTCAAATTTACTCAGGGAGTTCAATGTCGTTTCTTTAACTCATTAGCAATTAGATCTTCTTATTTCTCTAGTACAAAAGACGGATCTCGTTGTATGGAAGTAAAATCATTTGAGAAGAAAAGCGAAACAGATTTCACTAAAAAACAAACTTTAGTTGTTGCAAGCAACATTACTATGGTTAATGACAGTGAAAACATTAAAGCAGATATTCAGGCTGGTTTAGTAAAAGAGGCTGTTTATGTAGCTGAAAATGCTTCTCTTGAAATGAAAAGAAGTGTAATCTCTGGATTCAACCCTGCAGTATTATTAGACAGCAAAACTGAAATCAACGATGCCAACCTTAAAAAAATCAAATTCGAAGAAATGTATTTCAACTTATGTAACGGAAACATCTTTACTGAGTACAATGCAAACAACGAAGATTTAGAAAGCTGGTATGGAAACAGTGTTTTCTTTAACGTTTACTCTCAAAGTGATAATAAAGAAACATTCATTGATATGTTCAATCCTAAAAAACCGGATTACAGATTACAATTAGGAAAAATCACAGCTTCAAGCGGCAATAGATAAATAAATTTCGATTTTTATTTCGCGTAAATTTTATTAATAAAGTCCCCAGACACAATTTATGTATCGTCTTACTCGGACCAAATAAAGATCAAAACATAATGGCTCTATCTACAAAAAAATATTATTTATATATATTATTTTTGGTTTCTCCTATATCGTTAAGTCTTTATGCACAAAGTAATGGAATAACAGAAAAACCTACTTTTTCTGTTATTTCAGAGTGCAAAATGACTAATGGTGATCAGGTAAATCAAAACACAATTTCGGCTGTTAATACTAACAGCAAATTAGATAATTCTAATCAGTTAATAGTAGGGCTGTCCAACCCCAAGGACAGCCTTATTATGGCAGCTGGTACAGAATATCAAGCTGACGGATGTGAAGAAAATGCTGTTAGTTCAACGTCTATTCTTGCAAAAGATATCATCGAGAACTACAAATATGATTTTTCTGAAACATTCATTGATATCTTGTTTTTTGAGCGTATAGACTTAGCAAGAACACGCAATATATGATTCAAAAAACTACTTTATCTTTTCTTAAAGTTTTAATTCTGTTTAGTATCTTCATTTTTACTAAATCGAATGGTTATGCCCAAACAATTGTTCCGCAGCAGCTAGGTTATCCTAGAATCTGTGCGGGACTTATTGTTGATGGGGTGCCATTTAATGAATATAATGCAACTTTTAGTTATGTAGACTTTCCTGCAGGTACATCTTTCGAAGTAGAACTTTCAGATGATGCAGGAAACTTTACATCTCCGGTTTCAACCACTACAATTTCAATAACAGACAATCCTACATTACAGCAGCAGACTATACGATTTGCTGTTCCTACAGATTTAAAAGGATCAGAGACTCACAGTCTGCGTATAAAAAGTTTAACGGCAGTACCCGTATACAGTACAAAATTTAGAAACTCACAAAATGTAAACACTTTTCCCGTCTACTACAGGACTTTTGTAGAGTCTTTCTATATCAATAATAAAAGTGCCACAGCCACTTATTGTGGAGGAGGAAGTTTTACGTTTTCTGTAGATAATCCTACTCCGGCAGATCAGCCTTCTTCTCCTGCAAACTATCCAAATTTAAAATACAAATGGTTTAAAGATGAAGTTGTAATTACAGGGGAAACCGGTCCAACGTTAACCGTAAATGCAGCAGGTGTTTACTATGCTCAGATTGATTACGGAGGATGTCTGGATGAAAACTTTAGTTCGAATCGTGTGACTCTTTCTTCTTCAAGTGCAGGTTCGGCTGTTACTATTTCATCAAGTTTAGGAAATCCATTTTGTTCAGACGGTGCAGGAACTGTTTTAACTGCAACAAATGGAAATTCGTATGTATGGAAAAAAGACGGAGAAGTAATAGCGGGTGCATCAACCAGAAGTATTTCGGCTGCCGAATCTGGAATTTATACCGTCGAAGTAGATTTTGGCGGATGTAAAGCTTCCGGATCTATCAACTTACAGACAAATAGTTTCAATGCAAGCATAGACGTTGCGGATCAGTATGAACTGAAAAAAGACGAAACTTTAAATGTTTCTATTACTAGTGACGCAACTACACCAAAATTTCAGTGGTATTTAAATAACATAGCTATACAAGGTGCAAACACAGCAAATTACACTGTAAGCGTGCGAGGTTTGTACAGAGTGGTGATTTCTCAGGAATCAGGTTGTGTATCTTCAAAAGAATTTACATTCAGAGTAACATCAGAAGAAGATGCAAAAACAACTGTAATTCAAAATATAGTAAAATTAAGCGGGGCTTATCCGTTTTGGAATATTCCGGATATATACAAAACCCCGACAACCAAGATAATGATTTTAAGTTCAAACGGAGATATGCTGTTTGATGATGTGGGAAGCAATTATGATCCTGAACTTAATTCTTTTATACAAGATTTTAAAAATGTCAATCCAGTTTATTACTATGTCATTAAGTCCGACACAGGTGAAAAAAAAGGATCAATAACCGTTATTAAATAATATGAAGAAACTTTTACTATTCATCACTTTATTTTGCGGTTTTACATATGTACTCTATTCTCAGGAACAAAATGAGAATGGAGTTGTTTCGTTTTCATTGCCTATTAGAAATTCGTTAAAGTTTAATCGATATATAATAAACCCAACATTCAGTTTTGTTCGTGAATCAGATCCTTATGCCAGCTTTTACAACAAGAGACAATGGGTTCAGTTTGAGAATGCACCGCAGAGTTATTTAGCGGGTTATTCAGGCCGATTTAGAGAGAATGAAGCTTTTGCAATTGGATTATTTCAGCAAAACTATGGTTTAATGACCGTATTTGGCGGTGTTTTCAACTTTGCACACAATATTGTTTTACAGCAGGACAGCAACTTAACCTTTGGTTTAAATGTTGGAGCTTACAAAAGCGGATTAGATAAAGGAAAAATAATATCAGATGACGCAACCATTTTGGCAGGAGACTATCCTTCTAATATGCTGCTTACAGTTAATCCGGGAATTAACTACGGAACCGCTTTTCTGGATTTCGGATTATCGATTAACAACCTGGTATTATACAATTTTGGTTCTGGTGTTGTAAAAGAAGATCCGGAAAGAGCAATTCAACTGCATGCCATGTATACAGGTTACATTGATACTTACGGTTTCTTTGACAGAAGTAAATTCTCTGGAATTGTAAAAACAGAACTTAAAAAAGACAAAACAGTAATCTCTGGTCTTGGAATGCTTTCTCTTAAACAGGGGGTTTGGGCACAAGCGGGTTACAATACATTATACGGAGTTTCAGCAGGTTTAGGGGTTAATATTTCACCAAGCATTGCTATAGAATACAACTATGAAAGAGGAATGGGGAATTTTACCAATATGGGAGGTTCTCACGAGTTTGCGATAGCATATAAATTTAAAAATAGAAATTACTATTACGGAGATGATGACGAAGGTTCATTAATCGATCCGTCAAGACCAAAACCAGTTCCTGCTAAACCAAAAAATACGCAGGCAACTCAGGTTAACAGAACTGATGCTGTAGAAAAAGCCAGACTTGCAGCCGAAGCAAAAGCAAAAGCCGATGCAGAAGCAAAAGAAGCAAGACTTGCCGCAGCAGAAAAAGTAAAAGCAGACGCTCAGGCAGCTGCAAAAGCAAAACTAGAAGCAGATAATAAAGCGAAGGCAGATGCCGAAGCAAGAAAAATAAAATTAGCAGCCGAGGCTAAAGCAAAAGCAGATGCTGCTGCTGAAGCAAGAGCGAAAACTGCAGCAACAGCACAATTAGCTGCTGATAAAGTTAAGGCAGATGCTGAAGCAAGAAAACTAAAATTAGCAGCCGAAGCAAAAGCAAAAGCAGATGCTGCAGCCGCTGCCAGAGCACAAACAGCAACAGCAAACAGAGCAGTTGCGGCAACACAAAAAACAGCAGCACAATTAGCTGCTGATAAAGTAAGAGCAGATGCTGAAGAAAGAAGATTAAAATTAGCAGCAGATAACAAAGCGAGAGTAGATGCTGCAGCTGCAGCAAGAGCACAAGCAGCAGCAAACAAGCCGGGAGCAGCGAAAACACCTGCACAATTAGCGGCAGATAAATCTAAAGCTGATGCAGAGGCATTGAAATTGAAACTGGCTGCCGAAGCAAAAGCCAAGGCAGATGCAGAAGCTAAAGCAAATGCAGCAAAAACACCTGCTCAATTAGCAGCAGATAAATCTAAAGCTGATGCTGAAGCATTGAAATTAAAATTAGCTGCAGATGCAAAAGCGAAAGCAGATGCAGAAGCCGCTGCAAGGGCAAATACTGCTAATCCTGCAGCAGTACAAAAGACACCTGCACAGTTAGCAGCAGATAAATCTAAAGCTGATGCTGAAGCATTAAAATTAAAATTAGCTGCAGATGCAAAGGCAAAAGCTGATGCAGAAGCCGCTGCAAAAGCAAAAGCAGCAGGTACAGCTCCTGCAAATGCACCGGCCGTAACTCCGGTTGCAGCTCAGAAAACACCAGCACAATTAGCCGCTGAAAAAGCAAGAGCTAATGCCGAAGCAGCTGCACAGGCAAGACTGGCTGCAGCAGAAAAAGCTAAGGCAGACGCTGAAGCTGCAAGACAGGCAAGAGTAGCTGCTGCAGAGAAACTAAGAGCAGATGCTGAAGAAAGAAGATTAAAATTAATAGCAGATAATAAAGCAAAAGCTGATGCTGCCGAAGCTAAACGTAAAGCAGATGCAAAAGCGAAAGCAGAAGCTGCTGATATGGAATCAATTCTGGCTGCAGATGCAAAAGCAAAAGCTGATTCAGATGCGCTTCAGGCAAAATTAGCAGCAGAAGCGAAAGCAAAAGCAGCTTCAGAAGCGAAAACAAAAGCATCAATCGATGCTGCAAACAAAGCAAAAGCTGCTGCAGCATTAAAAGCTAAACAAGCAGAAGATGCCGCATTAAAAGAAAAATTAGCAGCAGAAGCCAAAGCAAAAGCGGATGCAGAAGCAAGACAAGCCATTATAGAGGCAGAAGCAAAAGCGAAAGCGGATGCAGAAGCATTAAAAATAAAACAGGCTGAAGAAGCCAAAGCAAAAGCTGCAGCAGAAGCTCAGGCTAAATTAGATGCCGAAGCAAAAGCAAAAGCCGATGCGGAGGCGCAGCAGGCAAAACTTGCTGCAGAAGCCAAAGCTAAAGCAGATGCAGAAGCACAGGCCAAATTAGCAGCAGAAGCTAAAGCGAAAGCAGATGCAGAAGCGCAGCAGGCGAAACTTGCAGCAGAAGCCAAAGCAAAAGCGGATGCAGAAGCATTAAGAATAAAACAAGCTGAAGAAGCAAAAGTTAGGCAGGCAGAAGAAGCCCGTCAGGCTAAATTAGAAGCAGAAGCTAAAGCGAAAGCCGATGCAGAGGAACAAAAAGCCAGACTTGCAGCAGAAGCAAAAGCAAAAGCCGATGCAGAGGCGCTTAAGAAACAGCAGGCAGCAGAAGCCAAAGCAAAACAAGCAGAAGAAGTTCGTCAGGCAAAACTAGAAGCAGAAGCGAAAACAAAAGCGGATGCCGAAGCGAAACAAGCCAGACTTGCAGCAGAAGCCAAAGCAAAAGCAGATGCCGAAGCACTGAGAAAACAACAGGCAGCAGAAGCGAAAGCGAAAGAAGAAGAAGCTCGTCAGGCAAGATTAGCCGCAGAAACAAAAGCGAAAGCTGATGCGGCAGAAGCCAAAGCAAAACAAGCGCAAGAAGCTCGTCAGGCGAAATTAGATGCCGAAGCCAAAGCAAAAGCGGATGCCGAAGCACAAAAAGCCCAGCTTGCTGCAGAAGCTAAGGCAAAAGCAGATGCAGAAGCACTTAGAAAACAACAAGCTGCTGAAGCGAAAGCTAAAGTTGAAGAAGAAGCCCGCCAGGCTAAGTTAGAAGCTGAAGCGAAAGCGAAGGCCGATGCCGAAGCAGAAAAAGCAAGACTTGCCGCGGATGCTAAAGCTAAAGCAGATATGGAAGCTCTACAGGCAAAATTAATTGCTGATGCAAGAGTTAAAGCTGATGCCGAAGCAACTGAAAAATTAAGAGCCGAACAAGAAGCTAAAAAATTAAAAGAAGCCGAAGAAGCACAACAAGCTAAGTTGGCTGCTGAAGCGAAAGCGAAAGCCGACGCAGAAGCTTTAAAGATAAAACAAGCAGAAGAAGCCCGTCAGGCGAAATTAGCGGCTGATGCAAAAGCGAAAGCCGATGCAGAAGCGCTTCAAGCAAAACAAGCCGAAGAAGCTCGTCAGGCGAAATTAGCAGCAGATGCTAAAGCAAAAGCGGACATGGAAGCAGCTCAGGCTAAATTATTAGCAGATGCCAAGGCCAAAGCCGATGCAGAAGCTACTGAGAAATTAAAAGCTGAACAAGAAGCAGCTAAGTTAAAAGAAGCAGAAGAAGCCCGCCAGGCTAAATTAGCGGCAGATAAAGCAAAAGCCGATGCCGAAGCGCAGCAAGCCAGATTAGCAGCCGAAGCAAAAGCGAAAGCAGATGCCGAAGCACTTAAGGTAAAACAAGCCGAAGAAGCTCGTCAGGCGAAATTGGCGGCTGATGCAAAAGCCAAAGCAGACGCAGAAGCACAGCAAGCCAGATTAGCAGCCGAAGCAAAAGCGAAAGCAGATGCCGAAGCACTTAAGGTAAAACAAGCCGAAGAAGCTCGTCAGGCGAAATTGGCAGCCGATGCTAAAGCCAAAGCAGACGCAGAAGCACAGCAAGCCAGATTAGCAGCTGAAGCAAAAGCGAAAGCAGATGCCGAAGCACTTAAGGTAAAACAAGCCGAAGAAGCTCGTCAGGCTAAATTGGCGGCTGATGCAAAAGCCAAAGCAGACGCAGAAGCACAGCAAGCCAGATTAGCAGCGGAAGCAAAAGCTAAGGCAGATGCAGAAGCACTTAAGGTAAAACAAGCTGAAGAAGCCCGTCAGGCTAAATTAGCGGCAGATAAAGCCAAAGCTGATGCAGAAGCAGAACAAGCCAGATTGGCAGCGGAAGCAAAAGCTAAGGCCGATGCAGAAGCTCTTCAGGCAAAACAAGCCGAAGAAGCCCGTCAGGCTAAATTAGTGGCAGATAAAGCTAAAGCCGATGCAGAAGCAGAGCAAGCAAGATTGGCGGCCGAAGCAAAAGCAAAAGCCGATGCAGAAGCGGCGGCGAGAGCAGCTGCTGCAGCAAAAGACGAAACGGCCAAAGCAATTGAAAGCTTAACAGAATCTATAGAAAGTTCAGGTAAGATACAAAGTGATTTATTGGCACAATTCAATGCAACTGTAGCAAATAAACAAAAAGATCTTGACGACTTAAAAGAGGAGAATGATTTAAGTGAGAAAGGGATTTACAGAGAACCAAAACCTTTCAAAAGCGTAGCGGCTGAGAACAGCCAGATAGAAGCTTTAAAAACACAATTAGCAGATGCAAGTAAAGCTCAGAAAGATGAGATCGCGAAACTGACTAATTTGTATAATGAAAGACTTAAAAAGGTTCCAAATAAAAACGATGCTTTAAACAAAGCTTATCTTGAAAAGATAAATCAGTTAAAAGCGGCTCAGTTAAAAATGGAGGTTGAAGGTGCAGCATTACTAGCAGATTTAGAGCGTATTAAAGCTGAAACTGAAATTGAGAAGAGACGTAGAATTAAACGTGCGGCTTATGAAAATGATCAGGGAAGATATGCACAGGATCTTGCAGCTCTTAAACGTATTAAGGAAACAACAAAAGTGAGCAGCACGCCATTAACAGCAAGTGATTTTGATTTTGGAGAAGATCAGTCAAATATGCAGATCATCAAGAATATCAAAAATTCTGAAAGTGGTTATTATATGATTCTTGCAGTTCATAATAGTGCAGAGAAAAGAGATCAGTTCCTGACAAAAGCAGTTGCGGCAGGACTTACAGATATCAATTTCTTTTATAATATTACAACAAGTAAATATTATATCTATTACGAGAAATTCGATGGTTTACAAGAAGCTACTAAGGCATTAGAAGCGAAGGGTACTAAACCATTTAACGGCAAAATGGCAATCGTAAAAGTTGAGAATTAATAAAAGTTCGTTTAAATAATAAAAAAGCAGGCCTTCTTAAATTTTAAGGAGTTATATAAAAAGAGTTTAAAGCGCTCAAATCTGATTTCCTATGCTGCCCCTTAGGGAATCAGATAAAAAGCCCAATAAAGTAAATACCATGAAAAAACCTACTATTTTTAAAATTGTATTATTACTACTGTTCTTTTTACAAGGTCATATAGTGTTGTCCCAAAACTATGCGCCTTTCAACAGAGAGTATAATAAACAGCTTAAAGGTGATATTCTTACCATTGGTAATAATATACTTAACAAAGGTACTAAGAGAAGTAACGGTACTTATAGTGAAAGCCCAAATACGCCATACAACGGAACTGGCTTCAATGGTGATTTTGCTATGTATTACATCAACGTAGATAACGGAGCAACTCCGGGTATCTTTAGTTCAAGTAGTGCTACCCTTACAGTACCAAATAACAATGCTCCGGCAGATCCTTGTTACAGGGTTGCATATGCGGCATTGTATTGGTCCGGTATTTTAAAATCGCCGCAAGACAGGTCAAGGATCAGGAATGTAAAAATTAAGGTGCCAAATACTACTAATAATACCTATCAGGATGTTACGGGTACCTTAATTCATGACATTACCAACGTCAATGATGGTGTTCGTGATGCTACGGGTAACAGAACACAAGCGTATGCCTGTTTTGCCGATATTACATCACTGTTAAGTCCTACTAACCCAAATGGAGAATATACAGTAGCCAATGTAATAGCTACAGAAGGTGTGAGAAATACAAATGGTTCAACCGGATTAGCTGCCGGGTGGTCTCTTTTTATTGTGTATGAAGATGCTTCATTACCAAGTAAATCAATTTCTTCTTTTAACGGATTTTCAGGGATTGGTAGTGGTCAGCGTCCTGTTACAACAACTTTCAGTGGTTTTACCACGCCATCAGTTGGTCCTGTTTCGGGAAGGGTTGCTTTTGCCGCTCTTGAAGGAGATTATGGTTACTCAGGAGATTATCTTCAGATCAATAATAAATCGATTGTAACAACACCTGCAAGTTTAAGACCTGTAAATAACTTTTTTAATAGTTCTATTAATACTACAACAGGTCCATTTACAAACAGGGTGCCTAATAGTACCAATACTCTGGGTTTTGATGCCGGAGTTCTTGACATTACGGCTCAATCCGGGATTATTCCAAATAGAGCAACATCCGCCAATATAACGATAGGTACAAACGTCGACGTTTACATCTATTATTTTATGGCGTTTTCGGTTGATATTATTGCACCTAATATTGTATTAACAAAAGGAGTTACACGTAACGGTGTCGATGCAGCTAATTTACCCGTTAGCTTAGGTGATGAATTGGTTTATGAACTTAAATTTAGAAATACAGGAAATGACAATGCAAAGTCATTTACGATAACAGATCAGCTTCCAGACAATACTAATTTTAGTTTTCCGGCAGATATTCTTCCACTTCCTACAGGAATGACAATGTCTAATGTATCATATAATGCAGCGACAAGAACAATAACATTTACAGTTCCTAATAGCATGGTAGTTAAGGAACAGGTAGATTTTAACAGCATTCGTTTTAAAGTTAGAGTGGTTAATGATTGTAGTAAATTAACAAATGCATGTTCTGATGTTATTAGAAACTCTGCTTTTACTAGTTATATTGGAGATCTTGGAGCAGATCCAAGCAATCCTGCTCAATATGGAGAAACGAGTTATTCTTCGATAGCGGGTTGTAATGTTGTACCGCAGTCGACTAACTTTTTAGTAGGTTTAGAAGATTGTAGAAACAGAAGACAGGAAATTTGTAATACAACTGATGTAATTTCTGCATCGGGTGGTTACGCTTCTTATTCGTGGTCCAGGAATCCATCTGGAACACCGGTTATAGGAACAGAACAAACACTTACAATTTCAGAACCTGGAACCTATTATGTTAATAATAAGGCGAATTCTCCATGTAATGATTTACAGGAAATTATTACAGTTGTTGACGGCGGCGGTGTTAGAACCAATCCTATAATTAAATATGCTGACAATAAAGATGCTAGTGGTAAAATTGAACCATGTCTAATAGATGGAAAACCATTACCCAAAATCTTTCTTTGTGGTGCTAATGACTCCAGGCTGTTTAACCTTGAGCTAACAGGATCTACAATCGTATGGGAGAAAACCAATTGTGTTCGACCTTCTCCAGCTGAATTATCTGAGCTTTGTGCCGATGAAAGAGCTGAGTGTGTATGGACATCTGCTGGCCCTAATGGTTCTCTGTTTACAGCAAGTGAAGCCGGATACTATAGAGTAACAATAACATCAGTAGGCTGTAAGAATGTTTACTATTTTAACGTATATAAAAGTGATGTTTCTATACAGGAAACACATAAAGATATATTATGTTATAAAGCCGGTTATATTAGAGTGGATGCCCTTACAGGTTACGAATATAATTTAACAAATGTAGCAACAGATGTTTCAAGAGGCTGGCAGGATAGTAACAATTTTCCAATGTGGTCGGCAGCAGATGCAGGTACTTATATTGTAAGTTACAGACTTAAAAATGTAAATCCAACTTGTACATACAAAACAGGTAGAATCGAAATTCGTGCTTTAAATCTTGGGTTAATAATCAATAATCCTGCAGAGCAACCATTCTGTTACGGAGAAAAAGGAAGAATTACAGTAAGTGCTACTGATGGTTTCTCTTCATACTATTTTAAACTGTATGAAAACGGAACTTTAGTTCAGACTGTAGGACCTTTTACTTCTCGTACGTATGAATTCGAAAATCTAACTCCTGGCAGAAATTATAGAGTAGAAGTTTATAATGGTTTAGATACAAGCGGAAACCCGGAATGTTTGGCAAGTGCTGAAAAAAGAATAGAAAATCCGCCAGCTGAATTAACTATTACTTCAGAGACTATAAATGCCTATACAGGCTGTAGTGACGGATTATACCGAATCAGAGCTTCCGGAGGATCAAATTACTATGCACAATACACTTATTTTGTTAATGGTGTAGAACATCCGCTTTCTGATAATAATAATTATGATTTAAATACTATCCTTCTTGCAGTTACTGCTCCGGGAACGTATGCAATTCAGGTTTATGACAGAAACAGATGTACAGCAACATATAATTTGGTTATACCAGATTTTCCAAAACCTACCTATACTATTGTACCAACAAGCAGTAAATGTTATGACGGTACTTCTGAGATTAGAATTAATTTAACAGGTCCGGCTACTGGATATACATTAGAGTATAGTATCAATAACGGTTCAACGTATCAGGCAAGTAATGTTTTCTCTAACTTATTCCCTGGAGTTTACAATGTGAAAGTACGTTATTCTATTACGTATTCTAATGGAAATCAAACGATAACTGTACCTTGTGAAGATCCTTCACAGGCAGTAACTATTACAGGACCAACAGACGCTTTAACAGCATCTGCAGGTGTTGCTTCGTTAGCTGGTTGTACTTTACCAGATGGATCGGGTGTTAATCAGGGAGGTAAATTACGTATCAACAATGCTCAGGGTGGTAGAGCGCCTTATCAATTTACTTTTGACGGAGGTGTAAACTGGCAGAATTCAAACGAAAAAGATGTACTTCCTAACAGATTCCCTAAAGGAACTTTAGGAATTAGAGATGCAGATGGCTGTATCTATATGATTCCTTATGAAATTATTTTAGATGAAAAACCGACAGATCCGCAGGTTCATGTTGAAGATCCAGTATTTAATTGTGACGGAACTGCAACTAGTACGGTAACAATTACAAATGCAACATCTAATAATTATACTTACGAATATTATATAGACGGAAGACCAAATACACCAATTACAAATAATGTATTTACGAATGTAACTTCAGGAAGTCACAATATTTCGGTTAAATATAAATTGAATACTGTTCCTACTTACAGTAACTTATTAAGAGAAGATTTTGGAAGAGGAGCAGACTCAAAAGTAGAGGGTATTCACCCTAATTACTGTTGGGAAAGACAAGATGATGTGGTAGATTGTGCAGTAGACAATCCATGGCATCCAATTCTTTTAAATGATGGAGAATATGTAGTAACACAAGGATTACTACCTGCTCACGAAGGTGATTTTAGATGGTGTCTTCCTAAAGATAATACTTCGGTAATTAATAATACACCGGAAATTAAGGACGGTAAATTCTTAGCGGTAAATGTTGGAGGTGTTGTGCCTCCGGGTGGTATTTTATACAGAAAAACCATTAACGATGTTATTCCAAATCAAGATATACAGGTTTCTCTATATATGCTTAATTTGTTAAAAATATCAAATGATTTGCCTTCTCCTAAATTAACGATTCAGCTTCAAAAGAATGGAGTGGCATTACCAAATGCTTCTAAAGACACAGAATCTATTCCAAGAGATGAGAAATGGCATAATACAACAGATTTAGGAAACGGTCAGGTTTTAACATTAAACCCTGGAAATAATACCTCTTTAGATTTTGTTATTTTATCTCATAGTCAGGTAATTAACGGTAACGATTTAGCAGTAGATGATATCTGGGTTCGTCAGATTCCGGAATCTTGTATTGCAGAAAAAGTTACTCCAATCGAAATTCCTAGAGATCAGGCATTTTCAGTTACAGATCCACAAATACAAAGCGTTTCTTGTAGTGGTGGTAATACGGGTTCTATTCGTTTTACTGCATCTCACTATACAGGAAGCTATAAATATAGAGTTAACGGAGGACCAGAGCGTACTTCTACTACAGCCGAAACTATTATTACAGGTTTAGCAGCAGGTAATTACAGTATTGTTATTACTGATGCTTCTGGAAATTGTCCAATAACAAAAACTGCTACAGTTGGTTCACCAACTCCGGTAACGGTAACGGCACGTGTTTCTACACCGCCTACTTGTACTACAGGAGCTACTATTACTGCTGAAGCAAATGGAGGCCAGTCTCCTTATCAGTTTGAATTGAGAGCAGCAAATGGAACTACTGTATTAGTAGCTTTCCAAAACTCTGCTGTGTTCCCTAATTTAGGAACAGGAACGTATACTGTTGTAGCTCGTGATGCAAGTAATTGTCCTTCTGGAGTGTCTACTGCAGTAATTATAAACAGACCTACAGAACCAACAATTTCATTATCTGCATCATCTGATTTATGTTTTGATAGTGTAAATGGAGCAACTATTGTTGTTACAGCTACAGGAACAGGAACTTTATCTTATAGTTTAAATGGAGCTCCGGGAGTTTCTTCAAATACATTCAGCGTTGGAGCAGGAACACATAGTGTAGAAGTTACAGACGGTAACGGATGTAAAGCAGTTGTGGCAGGAATCGTAATTGCTCCGGCAATTACCGCAAGACCAACTGTTTCAAAACAATTGGACTGTAATACTACAGGAGCGACTATTCACGTAGAAATTACAGATGGAAAGGCTCCTTTTACATATAGAGTGAGACAAGGAGCAACAGGATCTTTTGGTTCTCCTGTAAACGTAACAGGAACTGCGTTTGATTATGCAGCTTCAGGAGCAGGAAATTATACTTTCGAAATATCAGATGCTAATTCTCCAACGTCTTGTAAAGTTACAGTTGATGCAACAGTTGATGCAATTACAAACCCTACAGCTAATGCAACACCAGTGCATGTAGCTTGTAACGGAGCATCTACAGGTGAAGTAACATTAAGTGGTTCAGGTGGTTCAGGCGGTTATCAGTATAGTTTTAACAATAGTGCTTTCACTTCTACTGTAAGATATACAGGATTAAGAGCCGGAATTGCATACAGCTACAGAGTAATGGACAACAAAGGTTGTTTATCTGCCGTAGGAACAATTACATTAACAGAACCTGCTGTGGTTGCAGGAACTATTTCTGCTACAGAACTTAAATGCAGCACTACAGGTACAGCTCCTGCAGTAGTTACAATTACAGGATCTGGTGGAGTAGGTAATTATACATATAGTTTTAATGGTACGACAAACTTTACAAGTACTAATACTTTTTCTGTAACGACAGCACAAACAGTTACAGCTTATGTTAGAGACGGTAACGGATGTCAGGCAGGACCATTTAGTGTTTCGGTTGCTGCTTTAGATCAGATTACGGCAATTAACTTAACTGACAGCGGTTACGATTGTTCAACAACTCCGGCTGGAGGACGTGTAACAATTGCGGCAGTAAAAGCAGGAAGTTTAGCGAATATTACATACAGAATTATTTCAGGACCAGCTGGATTCAATACAGCTAGTAATACGACTGGAATTTTTACATCATTGGCTCCTGGAAGTTATACTTTCGAGGCAAGAGATACTAATACTACTTGTTCAAGAACAATTTCTCACACAGTAGTTGGAACTGCAGATATTGTTACAGGAGGTTCTGTTGTTACACCAATCAATTGTTTTGGTGGTACAGGAACTATCCGATTTACAGTAACCGGAGCAAAAGCAAACGGTTATGATTACGTAGTTAGAAATGCAGGAGGAACTTCTATCCAGCAGTCAAATAATATTCCGGCATCTACTACAACAATAAATGTTACAACAGCAGTTGCGGCAGGTGATTATACTATTACAGCTACAGACAGATTAACAAGATGTCAGTCTACTTATACTGTTACTTTATCACAGCCTGCAGCTTCTTTAAATATTACTTCATTAACAGCAACAAGAATCAATTGTAATAAAGATACAGCTGAAATTACAGTTGCAGTTACAGGAGGAACAACCAGCTATAGCTATGCTGTAGCAAGAACAGGCGATCCTGCTCCGGCAGCAGCATCTTATGGTACAGGTTCATTATTAACTGTTGATACTAATAGTGGTGCAGATTTAAACTGGACAGTTTATGTAAGAGATGCCAATGGTTGTACGGATACAGAAACTATTACAATTCAATCTGATTTATTACCAAGTGTTACAGCGGTATTAAATAATCAATGTGGTGGTTCAGGAAGCAACTTTACTATTACTGCAACCGGTACAGGCGGTGTAGGAACTTTATTGTACGGAATCGATGGCCCAACAGGATCATTCTCAACAAACAATGTTTTCAATGTTGCTGCTTCTGCAACTCCTTACACTGTGTGGGTAAAAGACGGAAACAATTGTACGGCTTCTGCAACGCCAATTACAGTTTACAGCCAGTTAACAGCAGTAGCTGCAGTAAAAGAATTAGATTGTTCTACTACAAGTGCTACAAGCTCTAACGCAAGAATTACAATTACAGCAAACGGTGGAAGAACTGCGTATACTTATGCAGTTTCATCTAACGGAGGAACAACGTACACTCCAATGGCTTCTAACGTTTACAGTACTGCAACAGCAGGCACCTACTTAATTAGAGTAACAGATGCTAATGGTTGTACTTTTGTAGTGACAAGTACAATTCTTCCTATAACAAACCCTTCTCTTGCGGTTTCAGCACAGACAAATGTTACTTGTAACGGATTAGCTAATGGTTCTGTAACCCTTGCTGGTTCAGGAGGATCATTATTAGCAGGTGAAAACTATCAGTATAGCAGCAACGGAACAACTTATGGTTCTAATGCTACATTTACAGGTTTAGCAGTTGGTGATCATACTTTCTATGTAAGAGACAGCAAGCAGTGTGTGGGTACAATTATTGTTACCATAACACAGCCAAGTGCATTAACAACTACTGCAAGTGCTCCGGCATTTACTTGCAGCACAACAAATACAAAACAATCAACGATTGTTACAATTGCGGTTCCAACAACAGGAACATCTCCTTATCAATACAGTTTTGGCAGTGCGGCTTATGCTGCTGTAAGAACACTTACAGTAAATGATAATGGAGCAGATCAGACAATTAATTACTCAGTTAGAGACGCTAACGGATGTATCTTTAATGGTCAGGTTACTTTAAACAGATTAAACCCTCCAACAATTGCTTCTATTACAGGAAGTGCAGTTACTTGTATTGCAACTTCAAGTTCAGTTCAGGTTACCAGTACTGCAGGTACAGGAGTTGGAACTTTAGTATACAGCATTACAGCACCGGCCTCGGCTGTTGCAAGTAATGGTACAGGTACATTTACTGGATTAACTCCAAATGTTACCTATACTTTTAGAATTACAGATGCCAGCGGCTGTTATGCTGAGCAGTCTTACAGAGTTAATCCGGTTACTCCAATTGCAATTGCAGCTGTTCCGGGTAATGATGTAACGTGTAGAGGTACTTCAACAGGAAACGCTACATTTACTGTTTCAGGTTTAGCAACTGTTGGAAACTACACTTATACAATAACACCAGCATCAGCAGGAGCTTCACTTTCAAAATTAGATAATACTTTAACATTGGCTAATGTTCCTGCAGGAACTTATAGTGTTTCAGTTACAGATACAGCAACAGGCTGTCCTGCTACGGCGTCAATTACAATTAATCAGCCGGCACTGGATGTTGATGTTACAGCTACAGCTACAAATATCAATTGTAATAATGATAACGCTGTTATTACTGTAGTAGGTGCAGGTGGAACTCCTTCTTATACTTATGCTGTAGTTAAATCAGGTGATCCTGCTCCGGCAGCAACAGCTTATACAGCTAATGATAAATTAACAGTAGATACAAACAATGGTGCAGACATGAGCTGGGTAGTTTATGTTAAAGATGCTAACGGATGTATTGATTCAGTAACAAGATCAATTTCAAGCGATCCAATTCCTACTGTGACAGCAGTTTTAACTGGTCAGTGTACAGCTTCAGGAAGTAACTTCACTATTACTGCAACAGGTGCAGGAGGCGTTGGAACTTTAGAATACGGAATTGGCGGTATAAACGGATCATTCACAACAAATAATGTATTCAATGTGGCAGCTTCTGCCACACCATATACTGTTTGGGTTAGAGACGCTAATGGATGTACAAACCAGGCGACTCCAATTACAGTTTACCCACAATTAACTGCCACTGCAAAAGTGACTAAAGAATTAGATTGTACGCTTACTCCGGCAGCTGGTATTACAGTTGAAATTGGCGGAGGAAGAGCTTCTTACACGTATCGTGTAGATTCTGGAAGTGGTTACGGAGCAAGTACGGCGGTTACAGGAACTTCATTTGTTTATGCGGCAGCAACGACAGCAGGAACTTATAATTTTGAAATTACAGATTCTAATACTCCCGGATGTACAGTTATTGCTTCAGTAACGGTAGCTCCAATTACCAATCCGGTACCGGCTGTTGCTTCTCAGGTTAACATTACATGTTTCGGTGCTGACAACGGTATCGTGAGACTTAGAGCAACTGGCGGATCAGGAAACTATTCATACAGTGACAGCTTAACAGGTACATTTGGTGCATCAGCAACATTTACAGGTTTAACACCGGGTACTCATACATTCTATGTTAAAGACGGTAAAGGATGTACTGGAAGTGTAAATGTTACTATTACTGAGCCTACACAATTGACAGCAACTGCAAGTGCTCCGGCATTTACTTGCAGCGCCACAAATACAAAACAGTCAACAACTGTTACAATTGCGGTTCCAGTAACAGGAACAGCTCCTTATCAGTATAGTTTCAATGGCAGTGCTTATGTGGCGGGTGTGAGAACATATACAGTAAACGATAATGGATCAGACCAGACATTAAATTTCTCAGTTAAAGATGCTAACGGATGTATCTTTAATGGTCAGATTACTTTAAACAGATTAAATCCTCCAACAATTGCTTCTATTTTAGGAAGTGCTGTTACTTGTAATGATATAACTAGTGAAGTTGAAGTTACAGCAACTATAGGTACAGGAGTTGGAACATTAGTATACAGCATTACAGCACCGGCTTCTGCAGTTGCAAGTAATGGTACTGGTATATTTGCAGGATTAGCTCCAAATGTTACCTATACATTTAGAATTACAGATGGCAGCGGATGTTATGCTGAGCAGTCTTACAGAGTTAACCCGGTAACGCCAATTTTGGCTACTCCGGCGGTGGTAAGTCATGTAAAATGTTTTGGTGACAGTACAGGAAACGGTAGATTTACAGTTTCTGGTGTAGCTGCTGCAGGAGCTTATACATATACTTTAACAGCGGGATCTTTAGGAACGAATGGTACTCTTACTCAATCAGGTAACATTGTAACATTGGCTAACGTAACAGCGGGTACTTACACAGTTGAATTTACAGATACAGCAACAGGATGTACAGATACTAAATCGGTAACAATTTCACAACCGGCACTTGCATTATCAGCAAGTTACGTTACAGTAAATGCTAACTGTAATGTAGGTACATCAAGAGTAACGGTAACGGCTTCTAACGGAACACCTTCATACAAATATTCTTTTGTACAAGACGGAGCACCAATTGGAGCAACTTTAACAAGCTCAAATGTTGCCAATTTAGATCCTTCAGTTAATACAAACTGGGATGTTTATGTGGTAGATGCAAACGGATGTCAAATTAAATTAGATGTAGTTATTGCTCGTGATAATGCTCCAACGGTTACAGCTACGGCTGTAAACCAATGTCTTGGAGTTGGAAGCTATACTATTACAGCAACAGGTGTTGGAAAAGCACCATTGACTTATAGTCTTAACGGTACAACATCATTCGATGCTTCTAATACTTTTGTAGTAACTGCAGCTGGTAATTATACTGTCTGGGTTAAAGACGGAAACGGATGTATTGCTTCGACTACAACACCTCTAACGGTTAATAGTCCATTGACAATATCATCTCGATTAGATAAAGATATTACATGTTCAGGTTCAACTGATGCTGCAATTACACTTACTGCAGCTGGCGGAACAGGAGCAGGAACATATACTTATTCTTATACAAGTAACCCGGCAAGCGCAACAGGTACTTTTGTTGGAAATGTTTTCACAACAAGTGCTGCGGCTGACTTTACTTTCACAGTTACAGATACAAGAGGCTGTACAGCTACAACTACGGTTCCTGTAACAATTACAGTACCGGTAAATCCAGATGTATCAGTTACACTTGGAGCAACGATTGGCTGTAATGGAGATTCTTCTGCTTCTTTAAATGTAGTAGTAGATCCTACATTAGGATTAGCTCCATTTGAAATTGAAGTTCTCAATACAACTTTAAATATTAATTACGGTACGCAGACTTCAGGGTTACGTGCAGGATCATATAGAGTAACAGTAACCGATGCAAAAGGTTGTACAGACATAGAAAATATTACGATTACAGAACCAAGTCCTTTAGTTGTAACTTCAACTAAAACAGATATGCGTTGTGACGCTAGTACAGGAGGTGTATCGAAAGGAGAGATTATCATTCAGGCTGTTTCTGGTGGTACAGGTCCATACGATTACTATGTAACAGGTATTAACGGATATAGTGCAGAAGCACACGGTATTCCAGGTACAACTGTAGTATTTGAGGTTGTTGACTTTGGTTTCTACCAAATTAGAGTAGTGGATACTAATGGTTGTTCAGAATTTATTAAAGACGTTCTGATTGCAGCACCGGTAAGCCAGCTTGGAATTACAATCAGTACTACTTCTGTTTGTGGTCCGACTGGTGGTTCAGCGACTATTACAATTGATAGTGCTTATGCAGGAACAGGACCGTTCCATTTCAATATCTACAAAGGAGCTACTCCACCGCAGACATGGACTGCAGATGGTATTGACGGATGGCAGGGAGAAACTTCTCCGGGTCAGACAGTTTACACAGGTTTAACTCCTGGAGTATCGTATACATTCATTGTATATTCTGAAAGTACAGGATGTTATTACTTCCAGGCATCTCCTGGTCCAATACCTACTAGTTCAATGTTAGAAGTAGTAAATGATGTAGCTAGCAATATTACTTGTAAAAATGCTGGAGACGGAAGTGTAACTTTTGCGATCAGAAACAACTATCCTGCTGCTTCAGTAGATTTACGTTATTCTGTTCGTGAATCATTCACAAACAATGAAATTATAGCACCTACTACAATAACAGGTTTAGCTGCAGGTACAACATCTGCAAGTGTAACTTTAAACCCGCTTGCTGTAGGTACTTATTATATAATAGTAGAAGAAATTGCAGGTCCTTTCGCAGGATGTTCAGTAGTTTCGGATACGTTTACAATCGAGGAATCAGCTTTACCGTTAAGTCTTACGGCTTCAGCGACGTCAAAACAAGATTGTCATAACCTGGCTGTTATTTCGGCTCAGGCAAAAGACGGAACACCGGCTTATACATATCAGGTAGTAGCTTCAGGTGCAGCACCTGTGGCTGGTGACTGGGTATCTGGTAATACATTCACAAGAGCAGGAAGTATAGCAGGAACCGTATACGATGTTTATGTAAAAGACGCTTACAATTGTATTCAATTTGTACCTGTAACAGTTTACAAATATGAAGATCCTTCAATTGTTACGCCGATGCCAATTTGTTTTACAGGCGCACCATTTACAATAAATATTACAGGAACTGTCGATCCTACTATCGTAGGGGATGCTACTTATAGTGTAAACGGCAGTGTGTACCAAACTTCTCCAAGTTTTACATTTAGTGAAGCAGGTACCTATAATTTATCTATAAAAGATGGTAAAAACTGTATTGCAACTACTGTTTATACAGTTGAACCTAAATTAGAGCTTGATGTTGATTTAACTAGAGAATTAAGCTGTATTGCAGGAAGTGAAGATGCACAGTTTACTCTGACACCTTCAGGAGGTCATGGTACTTACACGTATTCTTATACAGTAAACGGAGGGGCTTCAACACCAACAACTAATGTACTTACAACAAGTGCTACAGGTACTTATGTGTTTACAGTAACAGATGCTGAAAACTGTACGGCAGATTTCACTATCACATTAGATCCAATTCCGGCAATTGTATTTACAGCAACACCAACAAACGTGAACTGTAATTTAGGAACCGATGGAACAATTAATGTTGAAGTTACAGGCGGAGTTGGTCCATTTGAATTCCAATTAGAAAGAGGAGGAGTTATTGTTACAGCTTTCCAGCCATCAAATGAATTTACAGGATTAACGGCGGGTACTAACTATGTAGTTACTGTTAAAGATGCTAAAGATTGTATCCTTACAACACCAGTAACTATTACAGAACCTGCGGCTTTAACGGCTTCATCAAATATTACTGCACCTCTTTTATGTACACCAGGAAATGTACCATCAGAAGCAGTTGTAACCGTAACAGCCGGAGGAGGAACAATTCCTTATGAATATAGTTATGACGGAGGAGCTAATTATACTTCTGAGAATACTTATAAAACAACTGTAGGTGTAACGTTTGATATTCGCGTTAGAGACAATAATGGTTGTGAGATTGTAATAACAGATGGAGTTGATGTTCCGGCATTAAACCCACCGACAGATTTAACTATTGCAACAACAATACCAGATACATGTACAGCAGATGCTACAGTAGAAATTACGGCACATGTTGGAGGAGTTGGAGCATTAGAATACGAAATTTTATCTCCAATTGTGAGAGGTAAACAACCAGGCACAACGTTTGCAGGTTTAGTTCCGGGTACTTATGTATTCCAGGTTACAGATGCAAATGGATGTACTTATACAGAATCACATACTGTTGATCCAGTAACAAACATTACAGTTGCCGGAGATTTAGTTCAAAATGTTTCTTGTAACACAGGAACAAATGGTTCTATTAAATTTACAGTTGCAGATTACGCAGGAACATATTCATACGCTTTAACTCCAAATGCTGGAACAGACCTTCAGGCAGGAAGCGTTATTACGTACACTGGTTTAGCAGCTGGAAGTTATGAAATTGAAGTTACAGACAATCTAACAGGATGTACAAGCACAGCAACAGTTGTAGTTACGCAACCGGATCCATTAGTATTAGTGGCTGGTCCAATAGTAAATGCAAACTGTCAGACAGGTGCAAAAGTGAGTGTAACAGCTTCTGGCGGAACTGCTCCTTATGAGTATTCATTTGTACCGGCATCAGCAGGTGCTCCTGGAACTTATTCAGATTCAGCTGAAGCAGAATTAGACCCAACAGTTGCAACAAACTGGGTAGTATATGTTAGAGATGCTAACTTATGTGTAATTGGTACGCCTCTTCCATTAACAATTGAAAGAGATGACGATCCAACAATTACTGCTCCGGCATTAATTTGTTATACAGGTGCGCCTGTTACCGTTACTGTTACAGGAACAGCAGATACAGATATTGTTGCAGCACCAATGTACAGTATGAACGGTGGAGCATTCCAGGCATCAGCAAACTTTACAATTAGTGCTCCTGGTATCTATGAGTTTACAATTAGAGACGGAAACGGTTGTACAGATTCAGTTTCATACGAAGTGAAACCACAAGTAACTTTACAAGCAAACCTGGATCAGGATTTAACTTGTGCTGTTGACGGTTCTATTACTTTAGTACCAGGTGGAGGAACAGGAACTTATATAAGATACGAAGTATCTACAGACGGAGTTACATTCAACAATATTGCAGGGCCTTCTTACCAGCCGACTGTTGATGGTACGTATACTTTCAGAGTTACAGACTCACAAAATTGTCAGGCTGTATCAGGAAGTGTAACAGTTACGCCAAAAACAGTTCCAACAGCGACTTATACACAAGTTAATGTAAGCTGTAACTTAGGAAACACAGGAAGTTTTGTAATAACGCCTTCAAACGGAATTGCGCCTTATACTTATAGTGTAAATGGCAGTACTTTCGGAACAGATAATACATTTAATTCAAGAACGGCCGGAGTTTACAATGTTATCGTAAGAGATGCGAAACAATGTGACTCAGCGCCAATAACAATAACAATAACAGAACCGGCTCCATTGACAGCAACATCATCAATTACAGCAGATTTATTGTGTACTGCAGGAAATGCACCTACACAGGCAGTTGTAACGGTTGTTCCGTCTGGAGGAACTGCTCCTTATCAATACAGTTATAACGGAGGAGCAAATTATTCTAATGATGATACTTTCGAGACATACGTAGGAGTAACTTTCGATGTTTACGTAAAAGACAGCAAAGGATGTACTTTCGTATTAACAAACGGTGTTGATGTTCCGGCATTGAACCCGCCAACAGACTTAACAATTGTAACTACAGTACCAGATACGTGTACTGCTGATGCTACAGTAGAAGTTACAGCTTATGTTGGAGGAGTAGGCGCAGTAGAATATGAGATTTTATCTCCTATTGTAAGAGCTAAACAACCTAGCCCAATATTTGCAAACTTAGCGCCGGCGACTTATGTATTCCAGATTACAGACGCAAACGGATGTACATACACAGAATCACATACAGTAACTCCGGTAACTAATATTACAGTTTCAGGTGAATTAGTTGCTAATGTTTCTTGTAACGGTGGTACTAACGGATCTGTTAGATTTACAGTAGCAGACAGAACAGGCGGTTATACATACTCATTAAGCCCGAATGCTGGAACAATTACATCTCTTGGTGATGTTGTTACAGTAACTGGTTTAGCGGCAGGAACCTACACATTAACAGTTATAGATGCTGCTACAGGATGTACAGCAGATGCAGTTATCGATGTTGAAGAACCAGATGTATTAACTTTAGCGGTTGATTCTCAAACACCTGCTAATTGTTACTTCGGTTCTGTAGTGACAGTTAGTGCGACAGGAGGTCAGCCGGCATACAAATATGCTTTCGTTCCTGACGGACAAATACCAACAGCAGCAGATTATTCTACAAGTAATTTTGCAGTATTGAACCCTGCTGTTCCGGAATGGGATGTATATGTTCAGGATGCAAACTTAATTTGTCCGGCAAAAATTGACGTGACACTTACTAGTGATGATGCACCAACAATCGACGTAACGACAAATGTATACTGTTATACAGGTGGTCCGGTACCAATTACGATTACAGGTTATACAGATCCGGATATTACAAACCCAACAACGTACAGTATTGGTAACGGATATTATGCAAGTCCTAACTTCGTGTTGAACGCACCGGGTACATACGATTTCTATATTAAAGATGGTAACGGATGTATTGCGCACGCTCAATATACATTGAATCAGGAATTATTGCTTCAGGCGACTCTTGTACAAGATTTAAATTGTACAACTAATGATGCAACGATTACATTACTTGCTACACAGGGAACAGGAACATACCCATTATTTGAGGTATCTACTGATGGAGGTTTAAATTATAACCCGGTTACTTCTCCATATCACCCAACAGCAGCAGGAACATATACTTTCAGAGTTTCTGATAGTCAGTGTCAGGCTGTTTCAGTACCGGTTGTGATTACTCCAAACATTACTCCAACATTTACAACAGCTCAGGTTGATGTATATTGTGAAGGAGGTAATACAGGAAGAATTACAGTTACAGGTCAAAACGGAACGGCTCCATTTGAATTCAGTATAGATGGAGGATCTACTTTTGTAGCTTCTAATATCTTCGGCGGATTAACAGCAGGAACTTATTCAATTGCTGTTAGAGATGCTAAAGGATGTCCATCTTTACCGGTTGATGTTGTAATAACTGAACCAATTGCTTTAGCAGTTATAAATGCAGTAACACCATTTACTTGCAGCAGTACAAATGCTATTCAGGATGCCGTTATTACACTTACAGCAAGCAATGGTACATTACCATACAGCTATAGCTTCAATAACGGAGCAAGTTTTGGAACTTCACCTTCATTTAAAGTGAACACGGCAAGTACAATTAACTATATTGTAGTAGATGGAAACGGATGTAGAGTTTCAGGATCAGCAACAGTTGTTCCTTATACACCGCCAACAGATTTCGATATTACGGCTACACCAATTTATTGTAATACTGCAGGTGGTACAGCAACAGTTTCAGTAGATCCGGCAACTATTGTTGGAGGAGTTGCACCATTTACATATTCTATTATCAGCCCGGCTTCGGCAGTGGCTTCAAATACAACAGGAAGTTTCGCTAACTTATTACCGGATACTTATATTTTACAAGTAACAGATAATAACGGTTGTAGTACAGTAAATACAATTATTGTAGAAAAAGCGAGCGAAATTAATGTTGAAGGTCAATTGTTAAGCGACGTTTCATGTAACGGAGGATCAAATGGTACAGCAGCATTCACAGTGAGTAATTACATCACTCCAGCGAATTACACGTACACATTGACTCCAAATAACGGAACAAGCACACAAACAGGGGATATCATTACCTACACAGGATTAACAGCTGCAAGCTATACGTTTACAGTTACTGATAATACATCAGGATGTGTTGATCAGGTAGTGAATTTCCTAATCGATCAGCCGGTAGCTGCGCTAGATTTTACAATGACAGCGACAAATATCAGTTGTGATAATAACAATGCAACAATTACAGTTACTGCGACAGGTGGTACACCGGCTTACGGTTATGCTGCTGTTGCTGCAGGATCTCCTGCTCCAACAACGTTCGGAACTGATAATAAAATTGTTGTAGATACACAAAACAAAACTATTTTAACATGGGATGTTTATGTGAAAGATCTTAACGGATGTTCACCAGCATTCAAACAACAAATAATTGCCATTGACCCGCTTCCAAGTGCTGTTACAGCAAGTGTTGCAAGTCAGTGTACGAATGCAGCAGGAACGTATGAATTTACAGTTTCAGCTTCAGGAGTAGCGCCATTATCATACAGTATCGGAACAGGCTTCCAGACAGATCCTAGATTTGTGGTAACAGCTTCAGGTTCTTATGATATTACAGTAAGAGACGGTAATGGTTGTACAACAACAGTTACTGCTGCTGTAACAATAGAAGGAGCTTTAGATTTACAAGCGACAATTGCGGCATTGCCAAGTTGTGACTTTGTAGACGGTCGTATCATAGCAACAGCAACAGGCGGATCTGGAAACTACAGATTCTCATCTGGAGCTTACCTGCCGGTTGTTGCAGGAAATACAGCGACATTCAGTAATATGGCCGTAGGTTCTCATACTATTTTGGTGACAGACCTTACTTACGGTTGTACAGATACTGTAATAGTAGAATTATCAAGAGCAACTGATATTACTGGTTTAGCTCTGGAAAAAACAGACGTTACATGTAATGGTGATTCTGACGGACGTATCATCGTTAACTTAGAGCCAAATGCTCCGGGAGTAAACGATAATCCGGTGTACACGTACAGATTAACAGGTACTACTATTGCAGGAACACCAGTTAATGTTGGACCTCAGGAAAGTAATGTATTCGATAATCTTCTTCCGGGAGATTATACAGTAAGAGTTACTTCAGGAAGAGGTTGTAATGCTCAGATTGATACAAGAATTATACAGCCTGCACCGGTTGTAGTAGATGCACCTACTGTTTCAAGATTTGCTTGTTCTGCAGGATCAAACACTACAAACTTTGCAACGATTACAGTGCCGGCAGCTGCTGTAAGAGGAGGTTCAGGAACTTATATCATTTATGAGTTCAGTAAAAACGGAACTGTAGTTCAGGTTGGTGACTCAAATGTGTATACTGAAACGAATATCGCTGGAGGTACTTACACTGTTAAAGTAACAGACGATAAAGGATGTTCAGGTATTTCAACTGCACCAATTGTTATTCCATCGTTCATTACAATGGATGATATTGATACTGCAATTGTAACACCAATAACATGTCTTGTAAACGAAACTATTCAGGTTTCTGTTACAACAACAGGAGGAACACCAGCATTATTAAATTATACAATGACAGGTTATCCGGGAACAGTTTACAACCAATCGAATACAACAGGTCTGTTTACAGATTTATCAATTGGAAATTACTTGATTACCGTATTTAACCCGGCTACAGGATGTACGATTACAGAACCTTACGTTGTAAATAACCCTAACACATTCTCAATTGAGGTTAACCCGATTAAAGAATATGTATGTTACGGAGACAACGATGGAGCGGTAGAATTAACTTTTGTTGATAATGTACCAAACCCTGATAATGCGGGAGCATTTACATACACGATCACAGGTCCGGTTCCAAGTTCAGGAACTTCGCCAAATGCAGGTCCGCTTAGAATTTCTAATCTTCTTGCAGGTGATTATACAATTACAGCGACATTAACAGATGTAACTGGTCCATCTTGTACAATTACTAAAGAATTTAGAATCAGTCAGGCTGATGCTCAATTAGATTTGCAAACCTCAAAATCAGATATTACTTGTGCTGCAGGTAATCGTGATGGTGCAATTTACGCAACTGCTGTTGGAGGTTCAGGATTCTATGAGTACCAGTTATTAAATGGATTGATAGTTGTTTCAGACTACTCAGATAAAGCTACTTTCACTGATTTAGGACCTGGAACATATACAATCAATGTTAGAGATGCTAACGGTTGTATCGATACAGATACACAAACATTAGCGTTACCACAGGCAATTGCAATTGTGGCAACACCAAATGTTACAACATTAGCTTGTTTCAATGATAAAACTGCTGCTATTACAGTAGTAACAACAGGAGGTCAGGGAAGTAATTACTTATATACGTTAAGTAACCTTTCTAAAGATCCTGCAGCTACAAGTACTCCTCAGGCAGATCCGGTATTCAGCGGATTAGGAGCAGGAAGATACTTAGTAACAGTAACAGACGGATTTACATGTTCTGCAACATCTGCAGAAGTTGTAATCACTGAGCCAACAATTGTAGAAGGAACATTAGTAGAGTCAAGAACTCAGACATGTGGTACTCAGTCAGAACTTACATTAAGTGCTACAGGTGGAACAGGTTCTTATACATATAGTACAGACCCTGACGGATCATTGATCCTTGGATCATTCACATCTACATCTCCAGCGAGATTTAGTGTTCCTGTAGGAGTTTACCAATACTATGTGAGAGATACTAACGGATGCGTTGGATATGCTTCTAACGAAGTTGAAATCCCAGCTCTGGAACCATTAGAGATCGACTTAAAAGTTGAAAGTGCAGTAGTAAAATGTAAAGGTGATTTCACAGCAGTATTAATTGCTGAAGCTAAAGGTGGAGTAGGCAGATATACATATACATTACTTGACACGGCAGGAACTATAATTCGTCCGGCTCAAAATGACGGTATATTCGCTGACTTAGGATTTGGAACTTATGTGGTAAGTGTAACAAGCGGAACTGATTGTGGTCCGGTGACTCGTCAGTATGAAATTACTGAGCCAGATGAACCATTCTTAGCAACACCTATCCAGAAGAATGTTAGCTGTTTTGGTGGAAGCGATGGACGTTTTGAAATCACTGCTAGCGGTGGAACAGGAGCATACAAATATTCTATCTCTCCTGATACCGATCAGTTTGATACGAAAAATGTATTCGAGAATTTAGCTCCTGGTGATTATACTGCTATTGCAATGGATGAAAATGGCTGTAACGAAGTATTTGAGTTCACGATCACTCAGCCAACAATTTTAAAAGCGATAGAATTAGTTGACTCAATGATTCCGGAATACTGTGAAGGAGACAAAAACGGAGTAATCTTTATTGAAGTTGAAGAAAACTCAGGTACAGCTCCTTATACAGCAAGTATTGATAACGAAGACGGACCATTTGTAAGTCCTGATATCGATGAATTTACATTCAGTTTCCCTGGTCTTTCAGGAGGTCAGCATACTATTTACATTAAAGATGCTAACGATTGTATTATTTCATTTACAAGTAACTCAATGCCGGATCCAATTGTATTGAATCCTAAAGCAGAAGTAAGTTATGATTGCGAGAATGACCTTCCGGTTAATTCAATTACAGTTACTGTAGATGATTCAATCGATGAGACTAGAAAAGCAACTATAGTGTACACATTATTAGAAGATGGTGTATCAACAGGAATTACTCAAACAGGTAATCCGGTATTTAGAAACCTTCTTACTGGTAATTATAGTGTAAGTGCAAACTTAGAAGGATGTGAAAAAGTATCTAACGAAGTTCGTGTTGATGCGGTAGCTCCATTAACAGCAGTAGCTGTAACAACTGTAAAAGAGTTGAACATTATCGAAGTAAAAGCTTCTGGAGGTGTTCCTGCTTACGAATACAGTTTCAATGGTCAGCCATTCTCATCATCTGCAACATATAGAATTTATGAATCAGGTATTTATAAAGTAATTGTTAGAGATCAAAACGGTTGTACATTCCCGCTGGATGTTCAGGGAACATTCTACGACTTCTGTCTTCCAAATTACTTTACACCAAACGGTGACGGTGATCAGGATACAATAGGTCCGGACTGTGGAGCATTAGCTTACAAAGACTTAACTTTCGACATCTATGACAGATATGGAAGGGTAGTAGCTAAAAACCGCGTAGGTCAGAAATGGGATGGTAGATACCACGGAACAGAATTACCAACAGGAGATTACTGGTATGTTCTTAAACTAAATGACGAGAAAGATGCAAGAGAGTTTGTTGGACATTTCACATTATACAGATAACAAAATAGAGGCCCCAATGATGTTATCTAAAAAAATTAATACAATGAAAAAGTTTATTTTATCCTTAGTACTCATGGCTGTAACAACAAGTTACAGCCAAGAGTTAAACCTACCGGTGTTTACTCAGTATTTGGCTGATAACCCTTTTATTCTTTCTCCGGCGTATGCAGGTATTGGTGATAATCTTCGTATTAGAGCCAATGGTCTTACACAGTGGGTTGGAATTAAAGATGCGCCTGATAACCAGTCCTTGTATGCGGATTTCCGTGTACTGGACCGTTCAGGAGTTGGTCTTTCATTGTATAATGACAGCAATGGTAACACAAGACAAACAGGTGCTAAAGTTTCCTTTGCGCACCACCTTATTTTAGATTATTATTCAAAACAGTATCTGTCTTTTGGTATCTCGTACAACTTTAATAGTTTCAGAATTTTAACTGAAAACTTTACAGATGGAAACGGAGCCCCGGTTACTTTAAACCCTTCTATTCTGGGTGACAGAAACAACTCAAACAGTAACTTCGACATTAGTGCACTGTATCGTAACAAAGGTTTCTACTTTAGTTTTAATGCAAACAACGTATTAAAGAAAAACGTAGACAAGTTTAGAGGAGTAGAGCCGGATTTATTATCCAACTTTCAGGCATACACAGGTTTTGTATTTAAGGATGCAGAAAACAGCCGTATCGAATACGAACCATCTGTATTCTATCAGTACTTTGCAAGTGACGGACGTTCTACAACCGACTTCAACTTCAAGTACAGAAAATACAACCGTTACGAAGATTACTACTGGATTGGAGTTTCATACCGTTTCTTAAACGACCAGTTTCCTAAGCCTTTAGCGTTAGGACCAATGGCTGGTTTTATGAAATCAAAATTCTATTTTGCATACTCGTACCAGATGATGTTTAACGGACTTGGAACGTATAACAGCGGAACGCATTCGATTACAATCGGATTCGACTTCCTGCAGTCTATCAGTAACTGTCCGTGTACACAAAGTCCTGTTCACGATTAAACAAATCATTTTTGTCATTTTTGAGAATAAATTTGTGTGATTTCATAAATTACAACGTTTTCGTTTTTATTCCGATAATATTTTTGCTTTTTTGAAATTTATGGTACTTAAAAGTTGCTATATTTGTTATTCTTTCAAAAAATTATAAAAATTTAGCAAATGAAAACTTTAAACGATTTCGATTTCAAAAATAAAAAAGCCATTATTCGTGTTGACTTTAATGTGCCTTTAGATGAAAATTTTAATGTTACAGATACAACGCGTATCGAAGCAGCAAAACCAACAATTGATGCTATTTTAGCACAAGGAGGAAGTGTTATTCTGATGTCGCACTTAGGGAGACCAAAAGGAGCAGAAGAAAAATATTCATTAAAACATATATTAAAAACGGCTTCTGAAATTTTAGGAGTTCAGGTTAAATTTGCTGAAAACTGTGTTGGAGAACCAGCTCAAACAGCAGCAAAAGATCTAAAACCGGGAGAAGTTTTATTACTTGAAAATTTACGTTTTCATGCCGAAGAAGAGGCTGGAGATGTAGCTTTCGCAAAAGAATTGGCTTCACTTGGAGATATCTATGTAAATGATGCTTTTGGAACAGCGCACAGAGCACATGCTTCCACAACCATTATTGCACAATTTTTTCCAAACGATAAATGTTTCGGAACATTATTGGCAAAAGAAATAGACAGCTTAAATAAAGTACTTAAAAATAGTGAAAAACCAGTAACAGCAGTTCTTGGAGGATCTAAAGTTTCTTCAAAAATTACTGTTATCGAAAACATTCTCGACAAAGTAGATCACATGATCATCGGCGGCGGAATGACATTTACGTTCGTTAAAGCACAAGGAGGCAAAATTGGTGAATCAATCTGCGAAGATGATAAACAAGATCTTGCCCTTGAAATTTTAAGATTGGCAAAAGAAAAAGGAGTACAGGTACATATTCCTGTAGATGTAGTAGCTGCAGACGATTTCTCAAACACAGCAAACACTCAGGTTGTAGACGTTACTGCAATTCCTGATGGATGGCAGGGTCTTGATGCAGGTCCAAAATCTTTAGAAAATTTCAAAAAAGTAATTTTAGAGTCAAAAACTATTTTATGGAACGGACCATTAGGTGTTTTTGAAATGGAAACATTCTCTAAAGGAACTATTGCTTTAGGCGACTATATTGCCGAAGCTACAGAAAAAGGTGCATTCTCATTAGTAGGAGGAGGTGACTCAGTAGCGGCAGTAAAACAGTTTGGCTTTGAAGACAAAATGAGTTACGTTTCTACAGGAGGCGGGGCAATGCTTGAAATGTTAGAAGGAAAAATTTTACCAGGAATCGCTGCGATTTTAGAGTAAAAAATCACAATTAACATTTTTTTGCATGTTTTTAATGCATAAACTTTATAAGTTTGCAAAAATACAACTTCTATAATCATCTGATTTATAGAATTTTAATAAAATGTTATATGATTGTAAAGAAAATCTCCTTAGTGGTTACAGCTTTATTTTCGGTCACAATGTTCGCTCAGGAAACTGTCGAAACTGTGAAAGAGATAAAGCCAGAAGTCAGGTTATCGTATTTAGATTCAATTAAAAGCACATTCAAAAAAGATGAACTGGCATCACGTGTAGACAGCCTTTGGATGAATGAGTTAGTAAGCTTAGATATTTACGACGACCTTACAAAAGACATCCAGACTATCAACAAAGATGTTACTGTTGATGAAGAACTGCCAACCGAACTGCTAAAACAGCGTCTGGCAGCAATGAATCAGAAATCACCATTTGAGATTGAATACAATCAAGGTTTAGAAAATATAATAAAGTCATTTCTTAAAAATCGTAAAAAATCGTTTTCACGATTAATGTCTTTATCAGAATACTACTTTCCAATATTCGAGGAAGCTTTCGCCAAAGAAAAAATTCCATTGGAAATTAAATATTTAGCCGTTGTAGAATCTGCTTTAAATCCTAAAGCAGTTTCTAAAATGGGCGCCACCGGGCTCTGGCAGTTTATGTACGGAACCGGAAAACAATATGCTCTTAAAATCGATTCCTATATCGATGAAAGAAGCGACCCTCTTAGAGCTACAGCCGCATGTTCAGATTACATGACCAGAATGTTTAATGTTTTTAACGACTGGGAACTGGTTTTGGCATCATATAATTCAGGTCCTGGAAACGTTACAAAAGCGATTCGTCGCTCAGGCGGAAAAACAGGATATTGGGATATTCGTAACAACCTTCCAAGAGAAACACAAGGATACGTTCCTGCATTTTATGCAACAATGTATCTTTTTGAATACCACAAAGAACACGGAATAAATCCGGAAAGAGCGGTTATTAAAAACTTTGAAACAGACACAGTTCGTGTAAAAAACCAGATGTCTTTTAAACAAATCGCTGATTTATTAGACATGCCTCAATCACAGCTGCAGCTTTTAAATCCGTCGTACAAATTAAATATTGTTCCCTATTATGAAGGAGAACAGCATTTTATACGATTACCAAAAGATAAAATTGCCACTTTTGTTTCAAACGAAGACAAAATCTACGCTTATGTAGAGTACGATTCGAAAATTAAAACTATTCCGGCCCGACTGGCGCAGAAAATTGCTCCAAAAGGAAAACCGGTTAGAGAAGCATCACAATCACCAAAAGATATTCAGTTCTATAAAGTCAGGAAAGGCGATAATTTAGGTGCAATTGCAGATAAGTACAACGTTAACATTTCGGATATAAAGAAATGGAATAACCTGAAAACAAATGCAATCGCATTTGGAAGAACATTAAAAATCAGAATAGAAGCTGAGCCGGCTCCAAAAGTTATAAAAGAGCCTAAAGCAATCCCTGTAATTGAGAAAAATACAGAAGAAGCAATCGCTTCTGCAGACGATAAAGATAAAGTTTCTGTACAAACTGTAGAGTACGTTGTAGCATCCGGAGACAATTTAGGAAGCATTGCAAAAAAATTCGGTACGACTATTGCGGAGTTAAAAGAATTAAATAATCTTGCTTCGAATAATATCGGTTTAGGAAAAACATTAGTAGTTTCTAAAATTGTTACAGAAATCGAAGAGCCTGTTAATACAGCTGTAGCTTCAAACTCTGTTGATACTTTCAAGAAAAAAACTCCTTCGAAAAGTGTAAGTGAAGATTATTACGTTAAAAAAGGAGATTCTTTATACAGCATTTCTAAAAAATATCCTGGAGTAACTATTTCAGATATTAAAAAATGGAATGACATTAAAGATGAAGATATTAAACCGGGAATGAAACTTAAAATAAACGGATAATAACAAAAATCTTATTTAAATTTGGGTTTTATTTCATTAAACAAAAAAAATGAATAAAACCCATTTTTTATTTCTTATACTTCCGTTTCTGCTGCTTTCCTGTTTAAAAACAGACAGACAGTCACAACCTGTTTCTGGTAAAACCAATACCATTTCGATTATCATCGACGACCAGTTATGGTATGGAGAAGTAGGAGACAGTATTCGTAATAAATTTGCTTCGCCTGTTTTGGGCCTTACACAGGAAGAACCTCTGTTTACCATTAACCAATATCCGGCACGATTACTCGAAGGTTTCGTAACCGACAGTCGCAGCATTATTGTTGTTAAAAAATCTGCAGTCGAAAAATTCGAAATCACCCACAATAAATCCTTACCTCATAATACCTTTCGTATTTACGGAAAATCGGTAGACGATATCATCTGCAGTATCGAACTCAATGCACCGCAGATCATTAAAATGATTCACGATGCAGAAATCGAAAAAGTACAGGAAGACAACAGCAAATCACTTCTAAATCCGGCTGTAATAAAAAATAAATTTCACATCGATATTCAAATTCCAACCGGATATGAATACATGATGCATAAAAAGAATTTCATCTGGCTTAAAAATGACATTATCAGCGGCAATACCAGTCTGCTTATTTACCAGATTCCGCTTCATAACTTTAAAACAAAAGGCGATGTGGTTAGTACCATTGTAAAAATGCGCGATTCTATTGGCCGTTACATAAAAGGCCGCGAACCCAACACCAGCATGATTACGGGTGAAGCCTATGCTCCCTATTTTTCAAATGCCATTCTGGACGGAAAAGAAGCCTTTGAAACAAAAGGAACGTGGGAACTTAAGAACGACTACATGTCAGGCCCCTTCATTAATTACGCCATTATCGATCCGGTATACAATAGAATTCTCGTAATAGAAGGCTTTTGTTATTCCCCTTCAAATCAGGAACGGGACCTAATGCTAGACCTCGAAGCTATTATTAAATCAGTTAAGATTGATAAAAGGTAGTTTTAGGTTTCAGGTTTTTTCGTTTTAAGTTTTAAGTTTCAAGTTTCAAGTTTCAAGTTTCAAGTTTCAAGTTTCAAGTTTCAAGTTTCAAGTTCCAGGTTTCAAGTTCCAGGTTTCAAGTTCCAGGTTTCAAGTTTCAGGTTTCAAGTTTCAGGTTTCAAGTTTCAAGTTTCATGTTTCAAGTTCCAAGTTTCAGGTTTCAGGTTTCAAGTTTCAAGTTTCAAGTTTATGTTTTAAACTTCTGCGTTCTTAGCGTGACCCATTGCGAACCTTGCGGTTAAGCACCTCCAACAAACCTGAAACCTGAAACAAAAGAAAACCTGAAACAAAAGTTTAAACTTTTTTCGTATTTTTATTTGTAACAAACATTAAAACAAATACTTATGAAAAATTTAATTGCAACATTGGCACTGTCATTACTTTGTTTTACCTCTTGTAAAAAAGATATCAAAGCAGATGTAAATTCACCTATGATCCCTGATACGGTAACTGCAGAAGAAACCGCAACCGAAGCACCGCTCGATTCTGCTGCACAAATGCAGGCCTGGCAGGCCTATGCAACACCGGGAAATCCGCATAAATTAATGGCCGACGAAGTGGGAACATGGAACTGCGATATGACTTTTTGGGCCGATGCCGATGCAAAACCCGAAAAAGCCACATCTGCAGCTGATATCAAAATGATTCTTGGAGGACGTTATCAGGAAGCTAATTATAAAGGCACTATGATGGGGCAGCCTTTTGAAGGAAAAAGCACCCTGGCCTATAATAATGCCAGTAATGAATACACCACAACATTTATCGATAATATGGGAACCGGAATGATGGTTGCCATTGGGAAATATGATGAAAAGACAAAAAGTATGGAACTAAAAGGGGATATGGTAAATCCGCTTAACGGTAAAAAAACACCATACAGAGAAGTTTATACCATAGTAGATGCCAGAACCCGAAAAATGGAAATGTTCGATGTAAAGAACGGAAAAGAATATAAAAGCATGGAAATTGTTATGACTAAGAAGTAAACAATACATTGAAATCCTGCAGCCTCTTTTGTTTTAAAGACAAAGGAGGTTTTTTATTTTAATTTTATAGGTTCTTTTAAAATATATACTTAAATTTTATGTTTTAATTCTTACATGCATTTCTTTGCAGATGCGGTAGCAGCTTAATTTTTTATTTCTAAATTATATTTCAATGCAGACACAAAACCAGATTGAAAACTTTCTTTTTCAGGGAAAATTTGACGAGGCCAGAGAATGCCTAAATAACGGAGAAAAGTTTAATGAGCAGTATCTAAAAAACAACTTTTCGCAGATAATGGCTAAAATTATCGAAGCAAAAGAAGTTGATTTTATAGAAAAACTGATAAAAGCAGGTTTTATAGAAACGGATATTTACGAACTGGACAGTTTTGACCAATCGATCTTTAAACCTTTGGCTTTGCATTTAAAAGATGATGACGAATCGATTGCTTTTTTTAAAGAATTGATGTCGAAAATGGATAATCTAAACGATGAAATCAGCGATAAAACTTTATTAGGTTATTTTCTTGAAAAAGGTATTTCACCAAAAATAATTAAAGTTTTAGTTGATGATTTTGGGGCTAATACACAGTATAAGAACAATGCAGGAGAAAATTTTATCTATACTATTCTGAATACCTATGGCCTGGATGCCGAAAAAGTAAAAGAGTACATAACCATTCTGATAAATAATGGTGTTGACATCAACGAAAAAAATATTGTTGGAACTACTCCGCTGATGTGTGCCGTTAAAAGAAACCGAAAAGAACTTCTGTCCTTTTTATTAGAAAACGGTGCAGATCCTAATGAAACGGACAATCAGGAAAACAGTTCTTTTTATTATGCGGCGGCTGAACAGTTTTCTATTCCGATGTACGAACTTTTAGCAGAATCGTCATCAGCCAATTTTAATAATATCAATAAAAACGGCAAAACGTTGCTTACAGAGTTTATCCGAATGATGTCTGATTCTGAATACGATTTGAATTCATTACAAAGATTATTGTCAGACGGAGCCGATTTAAATCACTGCGCTGAATATTATGGAAATCCGAAATCGGGCGTAGATTATGTTGTTGAGAAAAAATCAGGCATTTTAAAATCAGTTCTTGACAGCGGATCAGTTGACGTTAACGAACAAGACAACCAGGGAAATACTATTTTGCATAAAGTCTGCGCTTACAATGTCAATTATGATGCAGAAATGGCAAAGGAAACGTACCGAAAAGCAAAACTGCTATTAGATCAGGGTGCCGATATTTCGATTACCAATGATAAAGACGAAACCGCTTTGATGCTTGCTTCTGGCGATAACCTGAAAATTAAAACGGTTGAGCTTTTAATGAAACAATAAAAACAGTTATTTACTTAAAATACCACATACATGTCAATGTCATTTATAGTTGCCTGTGAAAACGGGAACAGAAAAATAGCCGAATTGCTTCTTCAAAATAAAGAAGTAGATGTAAAATATACTGACGAACTAGGAAGAACGGCTCTTCATTATGCTGCTCACCGTGGCTATCTCGATATTGTAAAAATCCTAATCGAAGACGGTGCCGACATCAATTATGAAGATCATCAGGGAGAAACGCCTTTGTATTTTGCGTGTCTTCAAAAACAGAAACAAACGGCGCTGCATCTTTTAGACAACGGTGCAGAAATTACCAAGAACGACAAATACGGAAACAGTCTTTTACATTTGGTTGTTCAAACGGCTCAAATCGAAATCGCAACAAAGTTGCTTGAAGCAGGAGTCGATGTTAATTTACTGAATAACAATGGAGAAACACCGCTATTGTTGGCTTCTGCAAAACTAAATAGAGAAATTATTCAATTGCTTTTAGACAAAGGTGCCGATATTAATGCTAGAGATAAGCAGGGAAATACGCCTTTATTGTACTCTTGTTATACCAAATCGATCCCGATGGTGACCTTACTTTTAGATAATGGTGCCGATGTAAATCACGTAAATCATTCTGGTGAAAATGCCCTTTTGATCGCGTGTTATGAAACCAACCGAATGCTTGCGAAATTATTAGTAGAAAGAGGAGCCGATGTTTTTACATCGAATAATAACGGATATTCTCCTATTTGGTATGCCTGCGCAAATAATCAAAAAGAAATTGTTGCCTTATTCTTAGAAAACGGAGTTGATGTAAACTACAGCAAACCTGTTGCAGGCGATACTTCATCAATGAATGATTATCTGGATTGGATTGTTAGTGCGGCAAATATCTCAAACGAATCTGGTTTTACGCTAAACAGCTCTTATAACTACGGTGGAGAAAGTCTTTTACATGTCGCAACCAAAAAAGGAAATCTGAGTATGGTAAAACTGCTGATCGAAGCAGGAGCTAATATCAATATCCAGGACGAATCCGGAAATACACCTTTGCATTACAGTGCTGCCAACGGAAAAAAAGATGTTGTAAAATATCTTTTGGAAAACAAAGCTGATGCTTCAATCGTAAACGTAAAAGAACAAAAAGCGATTGATTATTCGAATGTAAAAGGCTTTAATGAAATCACAGAATTGATTCTGAAATTTGCTCCTTCGGGAACGGTTGTAAATCCAATAAATACTGTACAGCAGGCTGAAACTCCAAAAGCAGATGCTTCAAATTCAATGGAAGCAAAGAAAAAAGCATTATTAGATTTAAAAGAACTTTTAGATGCCGGAATTTTAACTTCGGAAGAATTTGAAAGTGAAAAAAGTAAAATTTTAAAAGGCTAAATAACAACTAAACTTAAGAATGAAAAAAATAGTAAATACTACAATCTTGTTTTTAACGGTAATCGCCGGAAGTCTAATTTCTACTTCCTGCAGTAATCTTTCACCAGAAAAAACCTTTGAAGTAGCCGCTTTAAACTCGAATTTATTATCTCGTTTTGGAAGTAAAGAAATCAACGAAAAACTGCAATCAGAAGCACAAGTATATGATGAAACACAAAAAAAGATGGTTCCCTCTTCTTACTACGATGCTTTTAAATATGATATCACCAATTTAGAAACACGTTTTCAGACTATTAAAGATATACCTGAAGATGATGACAATAAAGAACTTCTTCAGGCTTCAAAAGACTTGTTTTCTTATGCTATTGCCAAACAAAAAGAAGGTTATTTACCAATTGCTAAACTAAAAGACGAAAAAGCTTCGCCAGAACAAATAGAAAAAGCAATTGCTGATTTTGACGCATCAACTCAAACCGAAATTGATGCAAAATTCACTAAATTGATGAATGTGGCACAGACCTATGTCGATAAACATAATATTAATGCTAAAATTGGGATTTAGAAAATAGAAACAACATTTCTGATTTGGAAGTTAAAATCCAAAAGTAAATCAAAATAAGAAGAAAAGTTTTTAGACAAAAGTTCCCTAAATAACCAATTGCCAAACCATTATGAATAAATACCTGATTCTAATTACAGCACTTCTGATAATCAGCTGCAATGATTCTAAAACCAAAAAGAAAAAACCGCCGGAAGTCGAAATCACAGATTTAAAAGAAATTCCCGAAGTTGAAGAATCTTCCGTAGAAATTAAAAAAGAACTTTCTGATTTTCTGCCAAAAAACTATGTCATGTTTGACACCATTTATGGCGATTTGAACAAAGATAACCGTGAAGACTGTATACTGATGATTAAAGGGACAGATAAAAGCAAAGTGATCACACATGAATGGCGCGGCAAATTAGATCGTAACCGCAGGGGAATTATTGTTCTGCTTAATAAAAACGAAGGCTATGAAGCGGCAGTTAAAAATTACGATTGCTTTTCATCTGAAAATGAAGAAGGAGGCGTTTATTATGCACCGGAATTATTCTTAGAAATAAAAAACGGAAAACTGTTTATCAATTACGCACACGGAAGATATGGTTATTGGCAGTATACATTTAGATACCAAAATGATGATTTAGAATTAATTGGTTATGATGCAAGCAGGAATCACGGTCCTGTTACTATCACAGAAACGAGTATAAATTTTTTAACCCGAAAAAAAATTGTGAACCAAAACGTCAACGAAAATACTTATGATGGTGAAGAGGTTTTTGAGAAAACTGAATCAAAAATCAATCAGACAAAGTTAATTAAGCTGTCTGGAATTAAGGATTTTGATGAACTGGAAGTTCCGGAAGAGTAGTTCTATAAAAGAAAAGAGCCGCTATTTGCGGCTCTTTTTATATTTTCTAAGTTTTCTTAACCGTAATAATCTTTACCGGACAAGCTTTTGCTGCCAGTTCACAGCTTTCTACAATCGCATGATTTGGCGATTTTAAAGTAAAAAAGCCTTTGGCATTCTGCGAATGAAGCAATACCGATTTTCCGTCTTTTTTTGACATCTGAAAATGGACAGGATCCATTTCGACACAGTAATTACAGCCAATGCATTTATCTCTTTGTAAAGTGATGATAACCATTATGCTTCAACAATTTTATACAATTTGTCAGACATTCTGATTCTAAACGGAAGTTTAAAAGTACAATCGTCGCCTTTTGTTGCTTTTTCTGCCGTAAGATCGTTCACAAACATTTCGTCGATAATCATTTCCTGAGCTCCTGTACTTGGCCCTGTTACTAGAATTTTATCGCCAACTTTAATATCGTAAGCTTCTATTTTAAATTGCCCGACTTCTGCTTTTGGGAAATAATGTGTTCCTTTTCCAACATACACTTTCTTCTGAGTTGCTGCAGATCCAGGAATATCGCTCCACTCTCCTAATTCTTGTCCCAAATAATAGCCTGACCAAAAACCACGATTGTAAACCGTATTTAAAGCTTCCATCCAAACTGCTGTTCTCTCTTTTGAGAAAGTTCCGTCGTAATAGGCATCGATTGCTTCACGATAGGTTTTAATTACGGTTGCCACATATTCTGGTGCGCGTCCTCGTCCTTCGATTTTTAGAACCTGAATTCCAGAATCAATTACCTGATCCAAAAAGTCGATTGTACATAAATCTTTAGGCGACATCATATATTCGTTATCCAATTCGATTTCGAAACCGGTTTCCTGGTCGATAACGGTATATTTTTTTCGGCAGTTTTGTTTGCACGCACCACGATTAGCAGATGAATTATGCGAATGAAGGCTCAAATAACACTTTCCTGAAACGGCCATACACAAAGCGCCGTGGCCAAAAATTTCGATTTCGACTAAATTTCCATTTGGACCTTTGATTTGTTCTTTTTCAATTTGTTCCGTAATTTTCTTTACCTGACGTAAACTCAATTCGCGGCTTAAAACCATTGTATCCGCAAATAAACTATAGAATTTAATGGTTTCAATATTGGTAACATTCAATTGGGTCGAAATATGAACTTCCATTCCTATTGATCTTGCCATGGCAATTACAGCCTGATCTGATGCAATTACAGCGGTAATATTGGCTTCTTTAGCCTTGTTTAATAATGTTTTTACAACTGATAAATCGTGATCGTAAATAATGGTGTTTAAAGTAAGATAACTTCTAACTTGTTTAGCCTCGCATCGATCTGCAATTTCTTTTAAATCCTCAATAGTGAAATTAACCGTTGATCTTGCACGCATGTTAAGCTGTTCAACACCAAAATAAACAGAATCACATCCATTATCTAAGGCAGCCTGAAGTGACTCAAAGTTCCCTGCGGGAGCCATGAGTTCGATTTTATTCGTAAGTGTCATGATAAATTATTCTAAAATCTTATATATTTTATCTGACAGCCTAATTCTGAAAGGAACTTCAAAAGTAACTTTATCACCCGTTTTAGCAGATTGAGATTCTGCTCCGTTCACAATCAGTTTTTCTAAAACCAATTCCTGATCACCGGTAGTTGGGCCCGAAATAAGGATTTTATCACCAATGTTTAATTCGTGATTTTCAATAGTAAACTGTCCAACTTGGGCTTTTACGTAATAATGTTCTGCTTTTCCAAGAAGTACTTTCTTTACTTTTATTTTCTGACGGATATCAGCCGTTTTTTGTGCAGTTGCCAAAGCAGTTTCCGGTAATTCTCCTGAATGTTTGAATTTTAGGTTTTCAGATTTTCCTTTTCTAAATACTTTATTACCAACTTGTTTCCCAGTTCTCAAACGAACCTGATCGACTAATGGCATGTGGATAATCTCAAGACATTCTGTAGAACAGCAGTTTTCCATTGCGGTTTTACATTCATCACACTGAATAAACAATAAATGGCATCCGTCGTTTTCGCAGTTGGTGTGGTTATCGCAAGGTTTTCCGCATTGGTGGCATTGCGAAATAATATCATCCGTAATTCTTTCGCCCAGACGATTATCAAATACGAAGTTTTTTCCAATGAATTTGCTTTCTAAACCTTCTTCTTTAAGCTGTTTCGCATAGTTGATGATTCCACCTTCTAACTGATACACGTTTTTAAATCCCTGGTGTTTAAAATAAGCACTTGCTTTTTCACAACGAATACCTCCGGTACAATACATTACCAGATTTTTATCTTCTTTATGATTTTGAAGCTGTTCGTTGATAATTGGCAGACTCTCTCTAAAAGTCTCAACATCTGGAGTAATGGCACCTTTAAAATGTCCGACTTCACTTTCGTAGTGGTTTCTAAAATCAACCACAATTGTGTTTGGATCATCCAGGATTTCGTTGAATTCTTTGGCTTTCAGGTGAACGCCTATATTTGTAACATCAAAAGTGTCGTCGTTTAATCCGTCGGCAACGATTTTGTGACGCACTTTGATAGTCAATTTTAAAAATGAATGGTCATCATGTTCTACAGCAACATTCAATCGTATGCCTTTCATGAAATCGTAAGCTTCGAGCGTTTCTCTAAAAGCTTCAAAATTTTCAGCGGGAACACTCATTTGAGCATTGATTCCTTCGCTGGCAACATAAATTCGGCCTAATGCATCGAGGGCATTCCAGGCTACGAATAAATCATTACGAAATTTTTGTGGATCTTGAATTTTGGCATACGCATAGAAAGACAACGTAAGTCGTTGTTTACCTGCATCATCGATCATGATGGCTCTTTCTTCTGCGCTCAAAGTGTTGTACAGTTGCATGCTATAAACAGTTTTAAGTGAGAAATTATTTTTTTGAAAGGCGCAAAGGTAGGGAAAAAGGTGCAAAATTGCAAAGGGTTCTTTTAGAGGTGCAAAAGGTACAGAGGTACTAAGGTTCAAAGTTTTTTTAATATATACATAAAAAGGGCACTATGAAATAGTGCCCTTTTTATAAACCTTAGTACCTCAGTACCTTTGTCTCTTTGTACCTTAAAAAAAATCAACAAAACTCGTTAAACGCATCTTGTAAATTCTCTGCAATCATTTCAGCTGGGCGACCTTCAATATGGTGACGCTCTAACATGTGAACCAATTCTCCGTTTTTGAACAAAGCCATAGATGGCGATGATGGAGGAAAAGGGAACATATGTTGTCTTGCAGCATCAACCGCTTCTTTATCTACACCAGCAAAAACTGTAATAAGGTGATCTGGTTTTTTAGCTCCTTCTAAACTCATTTTTGCTCCCGGGCGTGCATTTCTTGCTGCACAACCGCAAACAGAATTTACAACTACTAATGTTGTACCTTCAGCTTTGATAGCATTATCAACAGCTTCAGCACTATGTAAGTCTTGAAAACCAGCAGCTGTTAATTCAGCCTCCATTGGTTTTACCATTTCTTGTGGATACATATTTTTGTTTTTTAAAATTAACTTCGAGTTGCAAAGTTACAAAGTTTACTCGCAACTAGTTACTTTGAAGTATAAACTTTTGTTATAGTTTAATTGTTATTTATTTTTAATGAGTTTCTCTAGTATATAATTTATTTCAGGATCTTTCTCTTGTCTTAAATAACCAATTATTTGTTCCGGAGACAAATTTATTTCAGGAAATATACCTCTCTTTACGCTTGGAGGATTATCTCCAAAATAAAGGTCTGTAAATGAAAATCTCAAAATCACTTTTGTCTTAGGAAGTTTATAATTTAAAAAATAACCTGCAAAAGTATTATTAGCGTTGCCTCCTGTTTCTTGCCCAATGAGAACACCTCGTTTATTATCCTGTACGAGTTTGGCAAAATAAACAGCAGCCGAAAAAGTCTTTCCGCCTATTGCAACATAGACATTTCCGGAGAATGTATCTTTATCTGCCGGAAAATTTTCGAGTATTCCTTCTTTAATCCTTTCGTTTCCAAAAAACATATTTCCATTCGCGGTGAATCTTTGGTATAAGAAATTCTCATAATCGGTAACATCTGCTTCATTTACTCGCGCCCCATTGGTGTCGACTAAATTCTCCGTATGAGTCAGAGTAATAGATTTTGCTTTAAAGTTAAATTTATTCTCAAAGTTTTTCTGCGAAATAAAAGAATATAATATTGCCGCCATTTTAGGATCTCCTCCGCTATTACTTCTAACATCGATAATCACATTTTTATATCCTTCTTTATTGATTCTCTTAAAAAAATCACTAAACTTTTGATATACTTCATTTTCTGGTAAATCAAAGGTATTAATTGTGAGTTTACCTGTAAGCTGTTCTTTGTAAAACTGATAATCAATCGATACAGCATTTTCAGCTTTATTTATTGGTTTTACTTTTTGTGAGCTTCTGTAATAAATCTCATAATAATTACATGCCTTTAAAGTTGTTTTTGTAAGCTCTTTATTCGATTGGTCATTATAATATTCTATGTCAAATTTATTTGCATAGGGCTCAATGAAAAGAGCATAATTGGAAGGAAAATCCTCTGAAATTTGTTCTTCAATTCCGGTTTTTATTTCTCCTTCTCCCTGAATATGCTCAGAAATTTGTTTGATAATATCCGGAGTTTCCGTACCATTAATGCTCTTAATTTCACTTAAATAGGGAACTTCCGAACATTTAATATTAACAAATAAACGATTATCAACCATAATTAATGGAATAGGAAAATACGATAATTTTTCCCTGAAGTAAGTTGTATAAAACTCTTCGGGCGCAGAAACCGACAAATGACCGTCTTTAATTTTAGGAAGGTTATTTAAAAATTCTAAATAAGTCTGTTTTTTTTGAATATTTTGAATATTTACTTTAAAATTTCTTTCCCATTGCTCTTTACTTATGTATCGAAAAGGATCAGGATGTTGTTTCTCTATAATTTCCTTCATAAGTTTAAGATCAGCAATGTAATCTTCTTTTTTAATACTCTCTATTTCCAATTTCTGGGCATTGGCAAAATTTGCAAATAGACAGCATAATCCAAGAGTTAATAAGCTTAGTTTCGTTCTCATTTTTATAATAAATTATTTAATTAAAGATTGCACAAAGAAATCTGCCAATTTCTTTTGTTTAAAATTTTCTGATGTAGAAAAGCCTCTGGCAGCGTTTCCATTCGTTGACGGCTATAAATAAAAATCATCAAATTCTGTTTGTTAGATTGAGTTGTAACAAAATTTCCAAAACTGAAGAAAGGTTTATTGGAAATTCAACTTCTTAGAAAAATTTAAACTACTGACTGTAATTTTATTTTGTGTGGAAATTGATAGTTGTATTGTTTTAAATAACTGCTCCTCCTGCTTTGATGTCTTGTCGTTAGCACAGTTAATTTTTTTTGCTCGGAGATTTCAAGCGTAGAAAGATAGCTTGTTAAATATTTTCTAAGTATTTGTATATTAGAAAGTTGAAGAGAATAGAATGTTTTTTTTCCTTCATATGCCACATCCACTAGATTTGCTTTTTTTAATTCTAATAAATGTTTGGATATTGTGGATTGTGCCAACGGAATCAAATCAACGATTTCTCCACACGTTCTGTTGTCTCTTTTCCACAAAAGGGTCATAATTTGAATTCGCGCAGGATGTCCGAGCGCTTTGCAAATTTTGCTGATTTCGTCTATTTCTGAATCAAATTTTAAGTGTTTTGAAATCCCCATATATTACAGTACCTAAGTTTATTATCGCAAAAAATCGATTATACTTTGCGATCAGCAAAATTAAGTGTACTTGCATTTTTTGGAGACCCTTAAAAAGCCATAAAAACAAGAAAATAAGTCAATTTGTTTTTAAGGAAAAACTCGAAATAAAGCTTTAATAAATGGTATTTTCGGACACTTTAAAATAACATTTAGATCTTCAATCAGATTCGTTTCTTCATCCAGAAACTTAAAGACCAGGGCAGGATTTCCTTTTTTAAATAAGGAGGAAAAAATTGAACTTCCTATCTCGTTATGACGATAAAGAATATCCAAAAGCAATAAATCATAAAACCAAAAGGTTGATTTTTTATGAAAGTTTTTCAATGGGAAATTTTCATTTTGAAGAAATTTGACTAATTCTGAAGATTTTTTATCTGAATTTTTAAAAGTATAGCCTGTACTTGCTTTTGTCCAACCGCCTGCAGTACCAATATTCAGGACTCGTTTGGTATTTTTTTTCCAGAAAGGATAACAGGTCATTGGAATACTTCCCTGTTCTTTTTCAAGAATTTCAAACTGGCCTATTCCGAGTTTCTCCAAATAAATTTCAATTTCTTTTTCGTATTCTGCTGTTGGAAGAAGTTTTTCTGAAAACAAGGTATATTCTACCAAAGCTTCTGTTTTTGAAGTTGGCAGCAAATACATAAATCTTGTATTTCCTCTTTGTTCCACCGAAAAATCCATGAAAGTGACTTCATCTGGGTTGAATATGGCAGCTTCCGATTTTACAAACCAGCCCACAAAATGCTGCTGTAAAACCGGATATTTATTTTGTCCTTCGGCGAAAGCCTTTGTATAAATGCTGTTGAAAAGATAATTACAGGTGTATCGATTTTTTTCAGTTCCAACGAAAACGTGCGTTTCCAATTCATTAATATCGGTTACTTTTTCGTTTAAAAAGATCACATTCGAATATTTGGAAAGTGCTGTAAAAACAAAATTGTAAAAATCATTTGCCTTAATTTGATTGTATTGATAAGGCTTTAACGCCAAATGGCGATTAAAATCTTCATTCGCAAACAGTGCCGTATCCCACTTTTTGGAAATAATCGGATTCCAAATAGTATCTTCTTTTTCCCAAAAGCACCAAGTTCTGTCGTTGGTTTTCTTTAAATCCTGATCCAGAAGCAAAATCGATTTGTCTGTAAATTTTCCAGATAAAACCATTTTATAAACTGTCATTAAAGATGCCAGTCCGCTTCCGGTAAAAATGTAATCGAAATGTTGGATTTGCGAAGAATTCATTCTCAAAAATAAGAAAATTTATTTTTCCATATTTTCTAAAAGCAGTTTAAAATCCTTTGGAGATAAATAGTTGGAATACTGAAAGATAATCTCATTCTTTTCGTTCAGGACACACAAAATGGGATAAACAATCTGATTGTTTATAGTTCCAAGCTGTAAAGCCAGTTCATGAACCCCGACATTGTTTCCTGAAGGTTTGTATTTAAACATCTGATTATTAAATGTAATGTCTCTTTTTTCTTCGGCATTAAAATCAATGAAATAGAAATCTGAGTTTAGTTTTTCTATAATTTCCGGGTTTTTAAAAGTCGACGTTTTCATTCTCTGGCAAAACTGGCACCAATCGGTATGAATGAAAACGACGATTTTTCGTTTCTGAATTTGCTGTAAGCTGTCTATTTCTTCAAAAGTTCTGCTTTTTAGTTGACAGAATCCTGCTGAAGTTATTCCAAAAAAGAAAAATAGTATAAAAAGCTTTTTCATTGTTCTATTTTTTTAGTCCACAGATTAAACGGATTATAAGCTATTGTGTCATTTGTTGGCCATGAAATTTATCTCAAAGTATATCGTAATCCTAGAAACCCGCGAATCGTTTGATTCTGTCCGTAAACATAAGTGGTATCAAAGGTCAATCCGTATGGATTGTCTGGCGTAACCAATACTTTTCCAGCCGAATCGTATTGCACATTTTTATCAAAAGGGTCATTTGTTCTCGAAATCAAAAATGGATTATTCTGTTTTGGTCTGAAATTCAACAGATTTTTTACACCGCCATAAACTTCAAAATCCTTCCATCCGGAATAGGTAAACTGAATATTCTGAATACTGTACCAAGGCGATTTTGGACTTCTTGGATCATATTCGCTGAGCAAAGGCAATTTCATTGGACTGTATACATTTCCGGTATAATCCAGCGATAAATCCCAAGGCTGGATTTTATATGAAATGCTCCAGGTTCCAGTAAAATTCTCCGTTAGATAAGGTCGTTCCGAAATCCCGTTTTCGACATTTTTGTTATCTAAAACCGTAGCGCCAACAATAAATTTTAATCCTGATGGAAAATTAAGATCAACATTTGTGCTGATTCCTTGACTTACCGCATAACCGTCAATATTGTTGTAAATGATTTTATTGGGATCTGTTTCGTAATCTGAAATGATTTTATTACTGAATCTGGTATAAAAAGCTGTCGTTTCGATTCCCATAAAAGTTCCGTTTCCGAAATTGATTTTCTGAATGTAATTCAAATTCACGTTTACAGATCGTTCCGGTTTCAAATCGTTTTCAATTATAACATCTCTTGAACCCGTCAAAGCGGCGTGATCTTCGGTAAACAAATTCACAACCCGGAATCCCGTACCGGCATTTAACCTGAAAATGGTGTTTTCACTGGCTTTGAAACGATATGCAAATCTCGGCGTAAGAATCGATCCGTGAATCGAGTTGTAATCATAACGCATACCCAGCAAAACCTGACTTTTTGGAGAAAATGTTATTTCGTCCTGAACAAAAATTCCGGGAAGCCAGGTGTTTTCGGCTTCTTTGGTTGCCGGCGTATTATCGTCATAATACGTATATCGACTGGCAATTCCGGCTAGTAAATCGTTTCGCCCGACTTTTTTATCCCAGGTTAATTGTAAAAATCCAATTTTCTGATTGGCGATATAAGAAGTCGTTCCATAACGGCTGTCCTGATAATGAACGTTTCCAGAAAACGAAAGCATCAGTTTTTCTTCAAACGGCAATTGATAACTTCCTATTAATTCGGCCCGTTTGGTATAAATACTTTCGCCGTAGATTTCGTCTCCTCCGCGATATTTTTTCTCCCAGCGAATGTCGCCTCCCCAGCGGTCTTCGTACATTCCGCGTGCGGCAATAGTAAACAATCTATTATTGTTTCGCTGAAAACTCCATTTATTAAAAACCGAAATTCGTTCAGAAAGCGTAACGTCTGTAAAATTGTCTTTGTCTTTATCGATAACCTGATCGTAGTTGAAATAATTAATTCCGATAAGCGAAGTTGCTTTTTTTCCTGCATTAAACTTCATTCCTAAATCAAGATTACTTTCAAAATAAGAAGTTGTAAAATAATCGGCAGAAAAAACCGGAGCATTTGTTGGGTTTTTGGTAATAATATTTATAAGACCTCCTACGGCTTCACTTCCGTATAGAGACGAAGCCGGACCTTTTACAATCTCGATTCGTTCAACCAGAGAATTTGGTATTCCGGATAAACCATAAACTGTCGACAGACTGCTCACAATTGGCATTCCGTCTATCAGGACCAAAGTATAAGGACCTTCCAATCCGTTAATGTGAATATCGCCCGTATTACAAACACCGCAATTGAGCTGCGGACGAACGCCGTTTATGTTTTGAAGCGCATCATAAATACTTGGCGTTGGATTTTTTTTGAAGAAAACAGGAGAATATACCTCAACCGGAACGGCACTTTCTAATCGTTTAACAGGTTTTAAGGTTCCGGAAACTACGACTTCATTTAACTCATTCTGATCTTCTTTTAATTCAAAGTCGAGATTCAAATCCTGATTTTCCAAAACTGAGATTCTTAGGGTTTGCGATTGGAATCCCTCCGCAGTCACTTGTATTTTATAATTTCCTTTTGGAACATTTTCTAATTTATAAAACCCAGTAGAATCTGTCTGGGTTTTAAAGTTTGTATTTAGTAAACCAACATTAATTTCCTGTCCTGCTGGAATTAATGTTTCTACTTTTCCTGAAATGTTTTGCGAGTATAGATTTTTAGCTGAGATTATTAATATTGTCAAAAATAAATATTTCATTATTATAAAATTAAATTTAGACAAATCTAAAAATTAAATTTGATATACAATTATTCTCAAACCAGAAATTTTCAAACTGATTGAATTCAATATGTTAGATTTTTACTTTTAGATAAATATATAAACCATATAAGTCATATAAGAAAATTTAAGTCAAGCTTTAAATGAACTTATATGACTTATATAGTTTAAAAATTATTACAGAAAATCCTCGTCGATAAGTTCTTTATTAATTGCCGCTCCTGCGAAAGATCCGGAAGAAACCGCCAAAGCAACAGATCGCATTTGAGTTGCAGCATCGCCGCTTCCATAAATTCCCGGAATAGTTGTTTTTTGCATAAAATCAACTTTCAAGTATCCTTGCTCATTGATTTCACAGCCTAAATCTTGCGGTAAAGAACAATGTTGTTCAAATGCAGGTCTTGCGTAAACAGCTTTTACATCAGCCTTTTTGCCGTTCTTAAAAACAATATTCGAAATATAACCGGAATTGTGTTCAAAAGAATCTATTTCTTCTTCTAAAACAGAAACTCCGTGATTTTGTAAAACCTGAGTTTGTTCCAATGTCAATTCAGATTTTCCATTCGTGCAGAGTCTCAAATCTTTAGTCCAGTTCGAAATCAGTTTGGCGTATTCGAAACCCATTTCTCCATTGGCGATAATTGCCGTTTTTTCGCCTTTGACTTCATAACCATGACAGTACGGACAATGCAAAACCGAAATTCCCCAGCATTCACCAAAACCTTTAATTTCAGGAAAAAGATCTTTAACTCCGGTTGCAAACAAGACTTTTCTCGAAGTAAAAACATCTCCCGATTCTGTTGTTATTGTAAAACCTTTTTCAATTCTGTCGGCTTTTACAGCCAATCCCTTATAAAATTGTACTGTTTTATAAATGTCAACCTGTAATTTGGCTTTCGCCGAAATAACAGCAGGCTTTTCACCATCCTGCGTAATAAAATTATGAGAATGCGGTGTTTGTCGGTTGCAGGGCAGACCGCTGTCAATAACCAAAACCTGACGCAGAGAACGTCCTAAACTCATAGCAGCAGACAGTCCGCTGTAACTGCCTCCAACGATAATCACTTCAAAATTCTTTTGTTCCATGTTTCTGTTTTAATGATTTGTTTTGTGTAAATTGTAATTGATTAAATGCCCGACGATCATTCCGATGCCGCCGTAATAAATTAAATCGAGGTGAATTTCAAAAAGAAGATCGCTTAAAATACTGATCCAGATTAAAGACATTGAAACAACCAGAATTGCAGAGACCAAAAGAGCCGATTTTTTTATAATTTTGAAAATTGCAAATAAACCGATTGAAGCAAAGATAAGATCGACAATTGGATTGTGACTAATGCCTAATGGGAGTAGGGTCAGAATTGGAAAAATCAAACAATGCACTAAACAGATAGTCGCACTTGAAATTCCTAAAATATCGTAAAAGGATGTGGTGGTTTTCTTCATATCTCTTAAATTAGCTTAACGCAATTATGTTGCAAATATATGTAATTTTATCAATTGCAACATTGTTGCGATAAAATTTTTTAATTCAAAAAAAATGAAAACGACACGTAACACTACAGCAAAGACAGCCGTTATAGAGGTTTTTGAGAAATCAAAAACAGCACTGTCTCACGCCGAAATTCAGAAACAATTAAACGATGTATGCGATCGCGTCACGATTTACAGAATCCTCGACCGATTAGTAAATGACGATATCATTCATAAAATTTCAAACCTTGACGGTACAGTAAAATATGCAAAATGCAATCATTCACATCAGCGTGTGCATATTCATAATCACGCACATTTCAGCTGCGAAAACTGTCATGAAATTACCTGCCTCGAGAATGTAAAGCCAAGTTATATCATGCCGCACAACTATAAAGTTAAGGAGATAAACTTTACCTTATCGGGATTATGTCCGAAATGTTTAAATTCTAACATTTAACATTTAGACTCGTCTAAAAATATTGTTCAGCGAATATAATTTTTCTATATATTTGTGAAAACAATATAATTACGATGAGTAAATCTCTAGAAGAAGTTCATGAATCGGTTTCTACAGAACATAAAAAAACAGGATTCAGAAAAATATTAGCATTTTTAGGTCCGGCGTACCTTGTGAGCGTCGGATATATGGACCCCGGAAACTGGGCAACCGATATAGCAGGAGGGAGTCAGTTTGGTTACACTCTTGTATGGGTTTTATTAATGAGCAACCTCATGGCTTTGCTTTTGCAGAGTTTGAGTGCACGTCTTGGAATTGTAACCCAGCGGGATCTTGCTCAGGCTTCAAGAGAAACGTATTCGAAGTACATCAATTATATTTTATACTTTCTGGCCGAGATTGCCATAGCGGCCTGCGATTTGGCAGAAGTACTCGGAATGGCGATTGGAATTAACCTGCTTTTTGGAATTCCATTGCTCGAAGCGGTTTTGATTACCGTTTTAGACACCTTTTTGCTGCTTTTCCTGATCAATAAAGGAATCCGTAAGATGGAAGCCTTCATTATAGCTTTAGTGGCAATAATTGGCTTTTCTTTTATTTTCGAAATGATTTTTGCCGAACCGGAAATGCATAAAGTGCTCGAAGGTCTTATTCCGTCGATTCCAAATTCGGCAGCTTTGTATATAGCGATCGGAATCATTGGGGCGACTGTTATGCCTCACAACTTGTACCTGCATTCGTCTTTGGTGCAGACCAGAAAATTTGATCGTACTCCGGCCGGAATCAAACAAGCCCTAAAATATAATTTAATCGATTCTACGATAGCCCTTAATCTTGCCTTTTTTGTAAATGCGGCTATTCTGATTCTCGCAGCTGCAACCTTTCATCGAAATGGAATGTATGAAGTAGCTGAAATTCAGGATGCTCATCAATTCCTGGAACCTTTGCTGGGAACAAAATGGGCGCCTATTTTGTTTGCCGTAGCGTTAATTGCGGCAGGACAAAGTTCAACAGTTACCGGAACACTTGCCGGACAAATCGTAATGGAAGGCTATTTACATTTTAGAATCCAGCCGTGGGTCCGCCGAATTATAACCCGTTTGATTGCGATTATTCCCGCTGTAATTGTTATTTTAATTTATGGCGAAAGCGTCACAGGAAAGTTATTGATCCTAAGTCAGGTTATTTTGAGCCTCCAGTTAGGCTTTGCGATTATTCCGCTGATTCATTTTGTGAGCGACAAATCGAAAATGAATGGTTTTCATATTTCCAGAACTACTCAGGTTGTTTCCTGGATTATTGCATCAATCATTGTTTCCTTAAATGCCAAATTGGTTTACGATGAAATTACTTCATGGCTGGAAAGTTCGGCTCACCCAACGATTTTATGGTTTACAGTAGTACCGCTTGCTTTTGGATTTTCAGCTTTATTATTATATATAGTTTTCAAACCCTTCATTGCTAAATTCAAAGCAAAAATGATCAATCATTCACCGCATAATCTGCAGCTGCGTTTTACGCCAAAAGAAAGTCAGACTGTAAAAAACATAGCAATTTCTGTTGATTTTTCTAATGCAGATGAAGCAGCTCTCAACCATGCTTTTGAATTGGGCGGAATGGATGCCAAATATACGCTGATTCATATTGTGGAAACCGTTGGTGCTTTAATGTATGGCATTCACGTTCATGATCATGAAACTACAATCGACGAAAAATTGTTATTGGAATATAAAGAAATGCTTTCGCAGAAAGGATTTAATATCGAAACGGAACTTGGTTTTGGAAAACCCAACAAAGTAATTCCTAAAATCATAAACGAAGGCAGTTTTGATATTCTCGTTATGGGAACTCACGGCCACACGGGATTAAAGGATATTCTTTTTGGCACAACCGTAGATAAACTGAGACATAAAATTTCGATACCTTTGTTGATTGTTAAATAAAAGGGGCAAAGACTCAGAAGGACAAAGGGACAAAGCCTTTGCAACTCTGAACCTTTGAGCCTTTGAACCTCAAAAAAAATGACTTTTTCAGAAGAAAATTACCTAAAATCGATCTATCACCTGACTGCAGCTTCAGAAACCGAAGTGAGTACTAACGCCATTGCCGAAATTATGGAAACAAAAGCGTCTTCTGTAACTGATATGCTTAAAAAGCTGGCGGAGAAAGATTTGGTGAATTATAAAAAATATCAGGGCGTTTCGTTGACCGAGAACGGAAAACTTGCCGCAAAAATGATTGTTAGAAAGCACCGTTTGTGGGAAGTGTTTCTGGTTGAAAAGCTTAACTTTAGCTGGGATGAGGTACATGATATTGCAGAACAGCTGGAACATATCAAATCAGAACAATTGATTAATCGTCTGGATGATTTTCTTGGAAATCCTACTGAAGACCCGCACGGCGACCCGATTCCGGATGCAAACGGACGTATCATTAAAATTGAAAAACAGCTCCTGTCTGAATTAGAAGAAAATCAAACCGGCATTTGTGTTGGTGTAAAAGATACTTCTTCGGAATTTCTGAAATATCTGGATAAACAGGGAATTGCTCTAGGTTCAAAGATCGAATTCCTTTCTAAAGAATCTTTTGATTTGTCTGTTAGAATAAAAGTGAATGATAGAGAATTATCTATTTCGAATAAAATTGCTTCTAATTTGTTTGTGAAGCTTTTGTAAATCTTGAATTTTAAATACCTAACAGGTTTTTAAAACCTGTTAGGATAAATATATAATCTATTTTATAATTCCTTTTTCAATCATTTCCAGCATTACCGGAGAAGCATTTTTAAACGTTGGCGGCTGTTCTATAATACTTCCGGCATTCTTTTTATTTACTTTAAACGTAACATCATTATCTGTTGTAAAAAGTAAAGCGGTCAGAAATGGTTTTTTGATGTGCGAACCCAAAATCAATAAAGCTTCATCTAAAGTATGAATGCTTTCGATTTCTTCGGTTTTATATTTAAAAGTCAATGAAATTGAGAAAGTATTATCTTCATTTAAAACCAATCGGAAATACACATTTTTAAGTTCTGTATCGCCCATAGTTTTGGCCAAAGTTAATTTTGCGAAAGTTCCAGATTGGATGCTTTCTTTAACTCGTTCACAAAAAAGGGCAAATATTGGTTCGTACATTTTTTTAGGTGCTAAGGTTCTGAGATACTGAGGTTCTAAGTTTTATCCTCTTTGGTGTTTAATTTAACCACAAAGGTCGCTAAGATTTACGCAAAGCACACAAAGAAAATAAAAAAACTTAGCGAACCTTGCGTAAATCTTAGCGCCCTTTGCGGTTAAGAAAATTATTTTCCTGTAAATTCAGCTTTACGTTTTTCTAAGAATGCTGTCGTTCCTTCTTTAAAATCAGCAGTTCCAAAACATTCTCCAAATGATTTTATTTCGGTATCAAAACCATTTTTGCCATCTTTATAATTGGCATTAATAGATTTTATTGCTTTCCCAATTGCAAACGGAGCATTTTTGATGATTCTTTGCGCAATGGCAGCTGTAAAAGATAAAAGTTCAGTTTGTGCCACTACATGGTTTACTAAACCGTATTGTTTGGCTTCTTCTGCAGAAATCATTGCGGCAGTCATGATCATTTCCATCGCACGGCCTTTACCAATTAGTTGAGGTAAACGCTGTGTTCCGCCGTAACCAGGAATTAGTCCTAGAGTTACTTCCGGAAGTCCCATTTTAGCATTATCAGAAGCTATTCTGAAATGACATGCCATTGCCAGTTCCAGTCCGCCTCCAAGAGCAAAACCATTAATGGCTGCAATAACCGGTTTTCTTAGGTTTTCGATGCAATCAAATAACGCTTCATGTCCTTCGGCAGCTAATTGTGCACCTTCGACAACGGTATAATTTGCAAATTCTGAAATATCGGCTCCTGCCACAAAAGCTTTTTCGCCGGTTCCCGTTATAATAATAACACGAACATTGTCATCATTTCCTAAAGCAGAAACAGCATTGCTCAAATCACTGATTGTGGCTTTATTTAAAGCATTTAGTTTTGCAGGCCTGTTAATTGTAATAGTTGCAATTCTTTCTTCAATAGAAACTAGAATGTTTTCGTAATTCATAACGCTGATTTTATGAGTTTGTAATAGGTAGAGAAACCCTAAATGTGGTTCCTTTTCCGTAAGTTGATTCAAAGGTAATTGTTCCTTTGTAATTTTCGATGATGTTTTTTATAATTCCCAGACCAAGTCCCATTCCGCTGGTTTTAGTGGTAAATTTTGGTTCGAAAATTCTGCCGATATCTTGCTTTTGAATTCCGATTCCGTTGTCTTTTACCGCAATTTCAACATTGTTGTTTCGTCTTTTTACCGAAACCACAATAGATTTTTGAAACTGACTTTCCGGAATGGCCTGAGTTGCGTTTTTAACCAAATTGGTAATCACACGAATCAATTGTGTACGATCCATTTTTGAAATAATTTCTTCTTCTTCTTTTTCGAAAGAAATATAATCTTCATTGAAAATATCCAAAGCCAGTTCTACAACCTCAACTACATTTAAAGTTTCATTTTGCTGTGCCGGCATCGAAGCAAAATTCGAAAATGCCGAAGCTACAGACGTCATGGTATCAATCTGCTGAATCAGGGTTTCTGAATAATCATTCATTTTCTGCTTTACATCAGGATCATTCGGATCAAATTTTCTTTGAAAACTCTGAACCGTTAAACGCATTGGCGTAAGCGGATTTTTAATCTCGTGCGCTACTTGTTTGGCCATTTCGCGCCAGGCTTCTTCACGTTCACTTTGTGCGAGTTTGATCGCACTGGTTTCCAGTTTGTCGACCATTCCGTTATACGCTTTGATCAGGAAGTTGACTTCTTTGCTGTTGGCTTCCAGAACAATTTTCTCGTTTTTCTGATCCAGATTGGTTTCTTCCAAACGATCTGAAATGGTTTTAAGCGATTTTGTAATATAAGTGGAAAGAAAATATGCTAAAGCAAAAGCCACAATCAGCATAAAAGAATAGACCTGACTTAAACGAATCAGGAAAGTATTCAACTCGTTGTCGTAATATCCATCGTCTTCTAAATACGGAAGATTCAGAATTCCGAGCGGTTTAAATTTTTCGTCTTTTATTAAACTGTATGAAGATCGGTTTTTAACTCCGTCGATGGTTTTAATGTCTACAAATCGCTTTTCGATAGAAGAACGAACCAGCTTTAAAATGTATTCCGGAATTGGCGGTGCGATTTTATCAACGGCAAAAGATTCTTTGGAAGATTTTAAAAGTTTCCCGTCAAGGCTGTAAATATTGATTTCAATTTTGTGAATCTGCGCCAGTTCGTGGATTTTATCTTTAAAAATTAAATCCAGATTTTGGGTTTTAAGCGGATAAGTTGTCGTTGAAAGAACGTAATTTATATGTTCTTTTACCGCATTTTCTTTTCGTTCTAAACGTTCCTGATGATATTCTTTTGCTTCTGTTTTAAATTGAATAATCGAAATCGAAGCCAATAAACAAGATGCCACAACAATCAATACAATCATCGACAGGAAAATCCTGGTACGAAGCGAAAGCATTGACATTTTGAAGTTGTTAAGCATGTTTTGTTGTTTTATTGTTTCAGGTTTCACGTTTCAGGTTATGTTGCGTGTGGCAACTTGAAACTTGAAACCTGAAACTAAAAAACTATTTTTTCTCCCGAATTCTTTTGTAAAATCGAAATCCCAGCATGATTAAAACCGAAAACAAAATAATTCCGATTACGCCGAAAATCCAATTGATGGCACTTTTTAAAACTACTAAAAAAACAACGGCAAACAAAATAATCGTTGCGCCTTCGTTCCATAAACGCATGAAGTTGTTTGAATATTTTACCTCATCGTTTTGTAATTGCTTAAAAATCTGATGACATTTTCCGTGGTATAAATACAAAAGGAAAACGAAACATAATTTTACGTGCATCCAGGGCATTTTCATCCAAACATGACCAGCATCTGTAAAAAACAACATCCAAAAAGCAAAAATACTCGCCAAAACCGCCGATGGCCACGTAATTATGTACCACAAACGATAGGCCATAATTTTGTACTGCGCCTGCAAAATTTCTTTTTCCGGCGAAGGTTTTTCATTGGCTTCTATTTGATACACAAACAAACGCACAATATAAAACAAACCTGCAAACCAAGTTATGACAAAAATAAGATGCAGCGATTTTAAGTAATTATAATACTCCATTATGAAAGTCTTTTTTCTTTACTCTTTCTTCTATTTTCTCTATTTAGCCCAGTCGTTAATCCAATTTGCAACTGTCTGACACCATTCGTCATCGTCATTCAAACATGGAATTGCCAAAAACTCTTCTCCTCCATTTGCTTCAAAATCTTCTTTGGCGCGCATGGCGATTTCCTCTAAGGTTTCCAAACAATCTGAAACGAACGCCGGTGTTACAACCGCTAATTTCTTGATACCTTTTGCTGGCATATTGTCAATTTCAACATCAGTATAAGGTTCAAGCCATTTATCGCCCGCTAAACGAGATTGAAATGTCAAACTGTATTTGTCTTCAGGAAGTCCTAATAATTTAATGACTTGTTTTGTTGTTTCGTAACATTGGTGACGATAGCAAAATTCGTGCGCCGGCGATGGTGTGTTGCAACAAGAACCGTCAATTTTACAATGTGATTTTGTCACATCGGTTTTGCGGATATGACGCTCCGGGATTCCATGGTATGAAAACAATAAATGATCATAATCAAACCCAACTAAATGTTTCTGAATTGAATCTGCTAAGTTTTTGATGTAATCCGGTTTGTTGTAAAACGCAGGGACATCGATAAATTTCATATGAGGGAATTTCTTCTTGCGAATTTCTTCAGCCTTAACCAAAATAGTCAAAGTCGATGCCATTGCATATTGCGGATATAATGGAAAAAGCATTACATCTGTAACTCCTTTGTCGCTTAATTCCTGAAGTCCTTTTTCAATAGTCATACTTCCGTAACGCATTGCCAAAGAAACAGGAACATTTACTAAAGGCTGTACTTTTTGCTGCATTCTTTCAGAAAGAACCACTAATGGCGAACCTTCTTCCCACCAAATTTTCGCGTAAGCGTGTGCCGATTCTTCTGGTCTTTTTCTTAAAATAATACCGCGAACTAATAATGCTCTTAATAAATATGGAACGTCGATCACATATTTATCCATCAAAAATTCATCTAAATACAGTTTTACATCTTTTGGAGTTGGACTGTCCGGAGAACCTAAGTTTACTAATAATACGCCTTTCATTATTGTTTTTTTTGCTTTTTGCTTTAAGCTCTAGGCTTTAAGCTTTTTTGTTTGTTTTAGAAATTTCCACAAAAGTAGAATTTGATGCTTTTGAGAAAAATAATATTTATTACTTTTTAATTATTGTTGGATATTCAAAATTGATGCTTTTAATACTTGCTTAATTCTTGTTCCATTTTTTCTTTCCATCCTTTTCCATTTCTGTTTTCTAAATAAGAGTCTGTTATTTTATGATATGCACTTATTGCTTCATTCAATTTTTTATCACCAATTACACAACCTTCATTTCTTAGAAATAAACCATATTTTTTATAAACACTATCCCGTTTATGTTCTTTTTTTAATTGGATTTTTCGTTCAGCTTCAGAAGGTGCAATAAATCGTAAACCATAAGTAAATTTTTTGACACTGTCTACTTCAACATCATGCAAAGCTTGATTTTTGTATTCAGTCACTAACGGAATATCTTGTGATTTACAATTAAAGAAAACAATACTTAATATAAGAATAGCTTTTTTCATTATTAAACATTCGCATTAATCGACATCAAATACTTTTTAGGAGTTGTTCCGAATTTCTTTTTGAACGCGGCTATAAAATGACTTCCGGTGCTGTAACCAATTTTCAATCCCACTTCGTTTACATTATAAGAACCGCTGTCTAATAATTTTCTGGCGAAATCCATTTTGTAATCAAACAGGAAACCGTAAACCGTGTCGCCGTAAATTTGTTTGAAGCCCATTTTCAGCTTTTTTAAATTCAAGCCAATTTCATCTGCCAATTCTTGTAATCCTGGAGGTTCGGCCATATTGGCGATTACAATTTCTTTGGCTTTTCTGATTTTCAAAACATTGTCTTCGTCAATCAAAAACGGACATTGTTCTGCATTTGGGTCTTCGGTTCTGTTGAAATACAAACTCAACAATTCGTATCCTTTTCCTTTATAATAAAGGTTTTTTATCGAAGGATGAAGATTATAATGAAACAATTGACTCAGCACAATCGCCATCGACGGACTGATGTTTCCTTCGTTATAATACTTTTTATCTTTATTATCGGGACTTAAAAAAGTAATATAATCAGCTTCGGCAGAAAACAACGCGTGAAATTTCTTTATCGATACTATTACAGAAATTACCCAGGAGTTAGGAGCCAATTCTAAATTAAGAGGAAGCTCTTTCTGCGGGTTATACAAAAGCAGTGATTTTTCTTCTTTCAATTCTAAAGCATAATTGCCCATATTGAATAAAAATTTGGCTTTGCCCTTTATTCCAAAGTGAAATTGTATTAGTCCGCTGCCTGCTTCATGCTGTGCATAAAAGGGCTCTGAACTGTCGTTTTGAAAACGGATCAGCGTAAAGTCGTCTTCGATTTTTATAATTTCTTGAGAACCCATAGCGATATTTTTTTGAAACTAAATTTCAAGTCAGAGCAAAGTGTTATTTAGAACGACTCTAAACAAAACGTTTCAAACAACTTGATTTTGCTACAAAAGTACTCCTTTTTGCATAAAAACAGACGATTACAATCAAAAAATCATGGAGCGATACAAAAAGTACTTTTAGCGTTATTTTTATCAATGCTATAGTAATAATTTTGTTGCACTTTTATGAAAGTGAATTTATGGAAAACAATAACGTACCGAAACACCTTTATTTTTACTCAGTTGGTCTGAGTTATAAAAAAGCTGATGCTGAGGTTAGAGGTCAATTTAGTTTGGATGCCGCTGCGAAGACCCGCCTGCTGGAACAAGCTAAAAGCGAAGGAATAGAAAGTTTAATTGTAACTTCAACTTGTAATAGAACCGAAATCTACGGTTTTGCAGAACATCCATTTCAATTAATAAAACTTATCTGCGACAACAGTAATGGTTCTGTTGATGCTTTTCAAAAAGTTGGTTTCGTTTACAAAAATCAGGAAGCGATCAATCACTTATTTCGCGTAGGAACTGGTTTGGACAGCCAGATTTTAGGTGACTTCGAAATTATATCTCAAATTAAAACCAGTTTTACACATTCAAAATCAGTTGGCTTAGTCAATGCTTTTTTAGAAAGACTGGTAAATGCGGTTATCCAGGCGAGTAAAAGAATTAAAAACGAAACTGAGATCAGCTCTGGTGCTACTTCGGTTTCTTTTGCATCGGTACAATATATTCTTAAAAATGTAGAAGACATTGGCAATAAAAATATTTTGCTTTTCGGAACTGGAAAAATCGGAAGAAATACGTGTGAGAATTTAGTAAAACATACTAAAAACGAACACATCACTTTAATAAACCGTACGAAAGACAAAGCAGAGAAACTGGCAGGAAAATTAAATTTGATTGTTAAAGATTACTCTGAATTGCATTTAGAACTTCAAAAAGCCGATGTTGTGGTTGTTGCAACGGGCGCTCAAAATCCTACTGTTGACAAAGCAATCTTGAATCTTAAAAAACCTTTATTGATTCTGGATTTATCTATTCCGAAAAACGTTCATGAAAATGTTGAGGAATTGGAAGGTGTAACTTTAATTCACATGGATTATTTGTCTCAATTGACAGATGAAACTTTGGAAAACAGAAAATTACACATTCCGGCTGCTGAAGCGATCATCGAAGAAATCAAAGAAGAATTTGTTACCTGGATGAAAGGAAGAAAGTTCGCTCCGACAATTAATGCTTTAAAAGACAAACTAAACGCTATTAAAGCTTCGGAACTGGATTTCCAAAGCAAAAAAATTGCCGATTTTAATGAAGAGCAGGCTGAAATCATCAGTAACCGAATCATTCAAAAAATCACTACACATTTCGCAAATCATTTAAAAGACGACGACACCATGGTCGATGAAAGCATCGAATGGATCGAAAAAGTCTTCAAAATAAAAGCATCTTAGTTTAAACCATATAAGTCATATAAGTTCATTTAAAATTGCCATGCGCAAAAAACTTAAATTTACTTATATGACTTATATGGTTCAAAAATTTTAAAGTTGTATCAGATTATTTAAACTGTTTTTTACCCAAACCGCTTAAATTACTTATATAACTTATATGGTTCAAAAAAAAGTTGTATTAGTCTTTTTATTCGTTTTACCCAAACTGCTTAAATTTGCTTATATAACTTATATGGTTCAAAAAACAAAACATGGCTGAAAAAACAATCAGAATAGGAACGCGTGACAGCGAATTAGCACTTTGGCAGGCACACACTGTAGAGAAAAAACTAAACGATTTGGGTTATAAAACTTCAATTGTTGCCGTAAAATCTCAAGGTGATATTATTCTGGATAAACCACTTTACGAACTTGGCATTACGGGAATTTTCACCAAAACTTTAGACATTGCCATGATCAATGGCGATATTGATATTGCGGTGCATTCGATGAAAGATGTTCCAACAGCTTTACCAAAAGGTATCGTTCAGGGTGCTGTTTTACCAAGAGCCAATGTTTTAGATATTTTAGTCCATAAAGGAAATCCTGATTTTGCAAATCCAAGTACAATTGCAACCGGAAGTCTTCGTCGCCAGGCACAATGGTTTAATAAATATCCAAATCATACTGTAGTTGATTTACGCGGAAACGTAAACACGCGTATGCAGAAGTTACAAGATAACAATTGGGATGGAGCTGTTTTTGCAGCGGCTGGTTTGGAAAGAATTAATCTGAAACCTGAAAATTTCATCAACTTAGATTGGATGATTCCTGCGCCCGCACAAGGAGCAATGCTGGTTGTGGCAATGGAAAATGACAATTATACTTTAGACGCACTTTCTCAGTTAAATGATATCGAAACTGAAATTTGCACGCACATCGAACGTCAGTTTTTAAGAACGCTTGAAGGCGGATGTACTGCGCCAATTGGAGCTTTGGTTACCTATAACGAAGACGAAGACACTTTACATTTTCAAGGTGTTTTACTTTCTATCGATGGAAAACAAAAACTGGAAATAGACAAAACCGTTGATATTTCAGAATGGAAAAAATTAGGATTCAACTCTGCTCAGGAGATTTTGAATAATGGCGGAACAGAATTAATGCAGAAAATCAAAGAATCCCTGAAAAAATAATGGCAAATCCAGTTCAGATATTATCTACAAAAATATTATCTCCTCTTCATAAGCAAGAGCTGATGAAATATGGCGTTGAATTAATCGAAGCTGATTTCATTAAAACAGAAAACAAACCTTTCGAATTAAAAGACCTCAACGAAAGTCTGATTTTTACAAGTCAAAATGCCGTTCACAGTGTTTTATCACACCCCGATTCTGAACAGTTAAAAAAGAAAAACGTGTATTGCGTTGGACTTAAAACCAAAACGCTTTTAAGCGATAATGGCTTTAATGTCGTGGCTTACACAGGTTACGCTGCTGATTTAGCTGAGATTATCACTTTGATTTACGGAAATGAGAGTTATACTTTTTTCAGCGGTAATTTAAGAAGGGATACTTTGCCGGAAGCTTTAAAAGAAAACGGAATTAAATTCAATGAAATTCAGGTTTACGAAACTACGTTGCAACCTCAGAAAATAAAAGCAAATCCAGAAGCGATCTTATTTTTTAGTCCGTCTGGAGTTAAGAGTTATTTGAAAGACAATAAGATAAATAAACAAATCTGTTTCTGCATTGGGGATACCACCGCAGAAGCATTGTCAAAAATCACTAAAAACATTATCGTCGCAGATCAGCCTACAATTGAAGATGTGATCGAAGATGTAATTCACGAATATAAGTAAGCAATAAGCTTTAGGCTGTAAGCCGTAAGCAAAAAACTATAGTTAAAAACAGCTTAAAGCCTAAAGCTTAAAGCCTAAAGCAAGAAAAAATGTTAAAAAACGACCTATTTTTAAAAGCATTAAAAGGAGAAACAGTACAGCGCCCGCCAGTATGGATGATGCGTCAAGCCGGAAGATATTTACCGGAATTTATCGAGTTAAGAGATAAATACGATTTCTTCACTCGTTGTCAGACTCCGGAATTAGCTGCCGAAATTACAGTTCAGCCCATTCGCCGTATCGCTCCGGATGCTGCTATTTTGTTCTCGGATATTTTGGTAGTACCGCAAGCAATGGGAATCGAAGTTTTGATGAAAGAAAATATCGGTCCGTTTATCCCGAATCCGATTCGCTCAATGGCAGATGTTCACCGTGTTTACATTCCGGATATCCAGCAAAGTTTAGGTTATGTAATGGATGCCATTAAATTGACCAAAGAAATGCTGAACGATGAGGTGCCGTTAATTGGTTTCGCAGGTTCGCCGTGGACAATTTTCTGTTATGCTGTCGAAGGAAGAGGTTCTAAGAGTTTTGATATGGCAAAAGGATTCTGTTTTTCTAATCCGGCTGCTGCTCACACTTTACTACAAAAAATTACAGACACTACGATTTTATACTTAAAAGAAAAAGTAAAAGCGGGTGTTGATGCCGTTCAGATTTTTGATTCCTGGGGAGGAATGCTTTCTCCTGTTGATTATCAGGAATTTTCATGGAAATACATCAACCAGATTGTTGAGGCTCTGGCTGATTTAACTCCGGTTATTGTTTTCGGAAAAGGATGTTGGTTTGCTCTTGGCGAAATGGGTAAAAGCCGTGCTTCTGCATTAGGGGTTGACTGGACTTGTTCGGCTAGAAATGCACGTTACTTATCTGGAGGAAACATTACTTTACAAGGAAACTTTGATCCGTCAAGATTACTTTCTCCAATTCCGACTATCAAGAAAATGGTTCACGAAATGATCGACGAATTCGGAAAAGATAAATATGTTGTAAATTTAGGTCACGGAATTTTACCAAATATCCCTGTAGATCACGCAAAAGCGTTTATCGATGCTGTGAAAGAATACGGGCAATAATAATTTTCAGTGTTCAGTCGCAGTTAGTTTTCCTGCAAGGTTTCCAAAACCTTGTAGGTATAAATATCCATTACATAGATAAAAAAACTCAAAAATAACACCAACAAGGTTTTGAAAACCTTTCAGGAAGCAAGAAAAGGGTAATCTAATGGTATAATTACAAAGTTAAACAAACACAGATGTAGAAGACCTACAAGGTTTTAAAAACCTTGCAGGAGATGAGAAATGAATGAGAACATGAAGTTGGAGATTTTAGAAAAGGATTGTTATTATCACATTTATAATCGTGGAATCAATGGAACTGATTTGTTTGATAATGATGAAAACAAAATCTATTTCTTAAAACAATTAGCCAAATACAGTGAAAAGAAAATTTCAATTTTTGCTTATTGTTTAATGAAAAATCACTTTCATTTGGTAATTCGACTAAATAGTGAAGAAAAAGACGTTACGCAGGCCTTTTCTAACTTATTTAATTCTTATGCCAAGGCATTTAATAAACAAATTGGAAGAACAGGAAGTTTGTTTGAGAAGCATTTCAAAAGAATAAAATTAAGAGACGAAAACTATTTAAAACGATTAATTGTTTATGTCCATTTAAATCCAAAACATCATTTAGATCAGGATTTTAAGAATTTTAGATTTTCTTCTTATCAAGCATTTTTATCTGATAAAGAAACTAAAATAGAACGAGAAGAGGTTTTAGATTTATTCGGGGATTTCGAAAATTTTATTTTTTGCCATAATCAAAAAAATGATCTTTTAAACGAAACGTATACTTTTGAATGATTTCGTTTCGTCCTGCAAGATTTTCAAAATCTTGTAGGTCTAGATTTCAAGATGATTTCTATAGAAGATGTACAATTAATACCTACAAGGTTTTGGAAACCTTGCAGGAAACGGAAAAGATAATTATGCTCAACAAAGGTTTAAGAGATGAAGAAAAAATAAGAATCGACAATGTTCTAAAAACATTGAGAACCCTTGTTTATGTACCTTATCCTTTAAATAACCTACAAAAAACAGATATTGAAAATCAGCTGAAAGAATTCGGATTAAACTTTGAAATTTTAGTTGATTATTCGAATGAAGATTTAATTACATTGTTAATGCGTCTTCATCTTGATTGGGATCAGTTAGAGCAGTTCGCTGATATTCTGATAGAATTTTCAAAAGCTGAAGATTATAATTTTGACGATAAGGCTTTAGCCATTTACCAATATATTCAGGCAGAGAGCAAAGTTTTTTCTTTTGGAATAAATTCGAAGATTTCATCAATTAAAAACAAATAAAAATGAGTTTTACAGATTGGAAAACAGAACGAATTGATGCTATTCTTCCCGGAGAATTTTACAAACTGATTGATAAGAATAAAACTCATATTGGAAAGACTTTTCCAGTTACACTTGCCAACTCAGATACTTTAGAAAAAGCACAGCATTTTTTATCGCTAAGTAGCGATAAAGAGAAAAACAAAGAAGGTTTTCATTTTTATGCCCGAGATATGCAAACAAACAATTTGATTGGTTATTTATGTGTAAAAACAATCGATTATCGCATTTCTAAATGTGAATTTGGATATTTTATTGATGAAGATTATCAAGGAAAAGGAATTACCTCAAAAATGGTTGCTGATGCACTTGAATTTTGCTTTAACAAATTAATGCTTAATAAGGTTTTTATCTGTACATCTGAAATCAATTTGGCAAGTCAGCGAATCGCATTAAAACACAATTTCAAACAAGAAGGAATCTTAAGAGACGAATTTAGAAACGGAGATGGCACTTTGCAGAATTCTGTTTATTTCGGGCTTCTTAAATCAGAATACATAAAATCATGAAAGACAAATTTTACGCCTACATACAAAATTTACAAGACCAAATCTGCGCCGGATTAGAAGCTGTTGACGGAACTGCAAAATTCCGTGAAGACTTATGGAAACGCACAGAAGGCGGAGGCGGAAGAACACGCGTTATTGAAAACGGAAATGTTTTTGAAAAAGGCGGTGTAAACATTTCAGCCGTTCACGGAAAACTTCCGGAAACGATGCAGAAAATGTTTAATGTTGGCGAAGCTGATTTTTTTGCCTGCGGATTAAGTTTGGTCATTCACCCGAAAAACCCGATGGTTCCTACCGTGCACGCCAATTGGCGATATTTTGAAATGTATGACGAAAAAGGAAATGTAATCGAACAATGGTTTGGGGGTGGTCAAGATTTAACGCCGTATTATTTGTTTGAAGAAGATGCTGTTCATTTTCACCAAACTTGTAAAACAGCCTGTGATAAACATAATCCGGAATTTTATCCAAAATATAAAAAACAGTGCGATTCGTATTTTTGGAATGCACACCGAAATGAAGCGCGAGGACTTGGCGGTTTGTTTTTTGACTATTGCAAAGCAAATGAACAGATGTCAATGGAAAACTGGTACAATTTTGTAACCGAAGTCGGGAATAGTTTCCTTGAAGCTTATGTGCCGATTGTCGAAAAAAGAAAAACACTTTCTTATACTCCGGAACAAAGAACCTGGCAGGAAATCCGTCGCGGCCGTTATGTAGAATTCAATTTGGTTCATGACAAGGGAACTTTATTCGGTTTAAAAACAAACGGAAGAATCGAGAGTATTTTGATGAGTTTACCGCCGCACGTACAATGGGTTTATGATCATCACCCGGAAGCAGGAAGCGAAGAAGAGAAATTGATTAATGTATTGGCAAATCCGCGAGAGTGGATTTCATAATTTTATTTCTATAAATATAATGCTCCTCTGGAGCATTTTTTTTTGCACTGTGTCAGAGGACGGAGTATTCATTTAAAAACAACAAAAAAACAATATTTATCCTACAAACTTAAAATTATTAATTAGTTTTGTCATTTAATTGAAAAATAAAACGTCACTATTGATGAACTTAAAATTAACCGGCATATTACTGTTGCTGAATGTTTTGGGCTGTTTTGCCCAAAAAGACACTTTGCAAAATCCATATTTTAAATCTTACAACGATAAAATTACCACCAGCATTTATTATTTGGATACTTCCAATAGTTTTGAAATAGCGTCGGATATTCAAGAACCGAAAATATACCTTAAACTTATTCCCAATCGAAGAGAACAAATTGGTTTTAACTTAAACTATAAAATCATTGATGTATCAATTGGTTTTGCTCCTAAATTTCTGAGTCAGAACAAAGGTGATTCTAATTCCAAACACTTTAATTTCAACACCCGATTTTATTATAAAAAATGGATGCAGTCCTTTACCTTTATTAATCAAAAAGGATTTTATATTAGTGATAATAACATAGCGGCGCAGCTTCCGGGCATGCGCACGACCAAGATTGGTGGATCGACTTCTTATGTTTTTAATGATAAATTCTCTTTTAAAACATTGGTAAGCCAAAACGAATGGCAGACTAAAAGCTCAGGAAGTTTCATTCCGTCATTTTCTTTTTATTATACCAATATAGATTTAAATACTTCTGACACATCTCCTTCAGATATGTATATGTTTACTCTATCACCATCCTACTTTTATAACTTTGTAATCAGTAATAGGGTTTTAATTGGTGCCGGAATTGGTTTAGGCGGCGGAGTTAATGTCACTGATGGAGATACTTCTGCGATATATCAGGGAGATTTCAATTTAAAATTAGCCTATAATAACGATCGTTTTTTTGGCTTTGCAAGTTTGAATTCCGTAAGTTTTGCGCAGGATGATAAAGTCGATCCAAGATTGAATGACAATATTGTTACTGTAAAACTTTCTGTTGGTTACCGATTTGATCCTCCAAAAAAGGTAAAAGAAGTCTACGACAAGGTCAATGAAAAAATAGGTTTGTAAGAAATATTAACTCAAAATAGACAGTAAGCCCCAATTAAAATGCTTAAATTACAGAGATTATAAAAAACTAAAATTCATTGTTATGAAAAATATAAACAACGAACAGTTAAATCTCATGCATTCCGGAAAAGGATTTATTGCGGCATTAGACCAAAGCGGAGGCAGTACTCCAAAGGCGTTATCGCAATATGGCGTTCAGGAAAACCAATATACAAACGAAGAAGAAATGTACACTCTTGTACATGAAATGAGAACCAGAATTATTAAAAGTCCGGCTTTTGACAACCAATATATTCTTGGTGCTATTTTGTTTGAGAATACAATGGACCGTAAAATAGACGATCAATGGACAGCCGACTATTTGTGGGAGAAAAAACATATCATTCCTTTTTTAAAAGTCGATAAAGGATTAGCCGAACTTGCAAATGGAGTTCAACTAATGAAGCCCATTTCTAATCTTAATGAATTACTGGACCGTGCTGTAGAACGTAAGATCTTTGGAACCAAAATGCGCTCTGTTATCAAAGAAGCAAATCTGAAAGGAATTCAGGATGTCGTAAAACAGCAATTTGAAGTTGGATTGCAGATTTTTGAAAAGGGACTTATCCCGATAATTGAGCCTGAAGTTGATATTTACAGTGCAGATAAAGAAAAATCAGAACAGATTTTAAAAGACGAAATCAAAAAACAGCTTGATGCTTTGGACAAAGATGTAAAAGTAATGTTGAAACTTTCTATTCCAACTGTAAATGATTTTTACCATGATTTAATGTCTGATCCGCACGTGGTGAGAGTTGTGGCACTTTCGGGAGGATATTCCAGAGAAGATGCTAATCAAAAACTAAGCGAAAATCACGGATTGATTGCCAGTTTCTCAAGAGCTTTATCTGAAGGACTCAGCGCCGGGCAAACTGACGATGAATTTAATGCACAGCTGGACAATTCGATTAAAGAAATCTACGAAGCTTCTGTTAACTGATTTAATTGAAGAGATTAATTTTTTACATAAAAAAAGTCCCCGAAAATATCTTTCGGGGACTTTTGTTGATAGATTATTTTAAAGTTAGTTCCTGAGCCAGATCTAAAGTCTGTAAAATGATATTTTTATCTGATTTAGAAGAGTTTAATTTCAATTCAAACTTCAGTTTATTATCAATCAGTTTTTTTGCAGAACTAAATGTAATATCCGCGAACTGTTCTGAAATCTTGATCGTTTTGTTTAGTTCTTCTGGTTTTGTTTTTCCTGAATTTCCAAAAGCGTTTATAGATTGCGCGATATTCAGTTTCGCAAACATATAGTCTTTACGCAAATCCTGTTTTGCTTCTTTAACAAAAGAACCGCTTCCGCCGCTAAAGTAATTAAACGTATTACCAATAATTACTACATCATTGTCTTTTCTGATAAAAATATCACCGTATTCTTTTACTCCGGTTATAACGTAATCATTACCTTTTTGAACAAGTACTTTTTTGCGTACTCCTAATTGCAGTAGTTTATCGCCAAATGTTGGGTGTGTTGAGGTGAAAATTACAGAAAACTGAGGAATGCTTTTCTTCACTTTTTCTTCTGTTATTGTTTCTTCATAGTTTTCATCATAACCATATTTTTTAGTCATAACCTCCACTTCTTTCACGTCATGTAAAAAAGCACTTAAATCACCGTCAAAAAGTTTGGCTGTTGCTTCTTCATCGACTATAGTCGAAATCAAATCGGTTATAATGGTAATGTCTTCTTTTAAAAGTTTCGTACTTTGGAATAAATCGGATATAAGGGAGGGGATATTTTCCAGTGCAGCTTTGGTATTAATGTGATAGGAGGCATACCCCAGCGGTTTTTGATTTGGGAAATATTTGTAGATGTTCTTATTTGGTTTTCTATTAGTAATCTTAGCAGCAGCTTCGGCAATTGGCTGTGAATATTCTAAAATTTCCTCGATTCTCACATTATCATTATCAAAATAAAAATCAAGGTTTATTCCTTTTATAAACTTCCTGAAGTTCTTCTGCGCGGGAAGAAATTTATCATAACCGCCAAAAATTGCCAGCGGAGCACTATATGCTTCGTATAAACTCGACATCGTCCCGCCGTAATCTAACCAGGATGAAATATCTGCCTGTGCATTTATTTTTGCTGAATTTGGAGCATTGAATCCATTTTCGAATAATGCTTTTAGGATCGCACTTTGTTTTTCGGCTAATTTTTTATCAAATTCGGCCTGTTCTACTGTGTATTCTTCATACGGATTTCCATGATACGAATACTCATTCTGGGTATCCGCCGGATCTTCAAATAGTATTGGGTCATTATTTACTATTGGTTCTGTTTTTTTTGACGGATTTTGAGCTGCTGGAATTCCATATGCAGGTACTTCTACAGCAGTTTCTTCATAAGGTTCGGTTACGGCGACGGAATCGGTTTCAAATTTCGTATCTGCCAGATCATAATACTTAGAAGGAAGTCTTTTTGTTAATTCAAATATTACCAGATATTTATCATTCCATGCCAATGATCTTTTTACACCGCTTGGTGTAAAAACTTCATATTTTCCAAAATCCTGAATTTGGCTGTTTGTTCCGTTTGCTCCTTGTTTTTCAATCAAATATTGTCTTACGGCTTCTTTATTTTTGATTGGAATCGTAAACTGATAATACGGAACACTGTCCAGAAAACTTCCGTGAATGGTAACTTTTTGATCTAATGCAATAATAGAAGCATATTTACGAAGATCAAAATCAGGTTTTTTGTCAATATATTTGGTTAAAACCGGATGGTTTAAAACTTCATCAATATTTACTTTTTTAGAAAGCTGGTTTCCGTTTAGCTGTACAAAATAATCGTATTTGTCCGGATTACTTTGGCCAAAAGTCAGATATGCGGCGAGTAATAAAAATAGAGTATAAAATTGCTTCATGATCAAGGCGTTAATTGGATTGTATTATTCATTAAAGTCGATTTTTTTAAAACACTGTACATGCTTTGCTTTAAAAAAACCGTTTTTTTATTTTTTGAGATTACACTGTTGGCATTGTTTACCGTGGCAATATCCTTATCGAAAGTATAAATAGAAATAATACTGGCCGCTTCCAGATCTTTCTTTTTCTTTGGATCATTGACTACTTTTTCCGGAACAGGGTAGGACGCAATTCTTTCGAAAGTTTTACCGCTTCCGCTGAAATGAATCTGGTCACGCTGATTGTTTATTGTATTTACAACTGCGTTTAGTGCTTTTAGATTGGCATAATTGAGTTTGATGATAAAAACATAATTATCAAAGTCGGTTTTTGTGGAAACATTGCTTATTCCGTTAATTTTTGAAGCTTTGGCCTTAAAGTCTTCCAGTTTTTGAGTGATTTCCTGTTCATTCGGAATTTTAACGCCGTCAACTTCTTCCAGCCAGATTGCAGATTTTGTTTTAAACCAGGACTTCGAAAAATCGACCATCAGTGTATATTCACCACTTTGATCATCGTGATGCTTGATTCTTTCTGTAATCTCAAAACAACTCGTTAGGAGAAAGCAGCAACATAAAGCGAGAATTTTCTTCATCTCACAAATTTAAATCGAATAATTCTAAAAAACCAGTTTCGATTTAATTCTTAAGAAAAATCATGATCTAAGTGCAAAATTTTAGATAATATTAACGGATTCTGTAATAGCTTAAAGGCTTAATTCTGTTCCTTTTTCCATAACTTTGCACCACTTGTAAAAAGTAAAATACAACTTCAAAAAGAATAAAAAAACAACTACCGTTTTAGAAAAAAAGATTTAGCAATCTGTTTTCAATAAATCAGTCCAAAATCTGTACTTCTAAAATCTTAAATCTAAAATTATATGTTCCCATTACAAAGAGGCAGAAGATTAAGAGTAAATGAATCAATTCGTTCTTTAGTGCGCGAAACCAGTTTAAGTCCATCGGATTTTATGTTTCCAATGTTTATTGCAGAAGGCGAAAATGTAAAAGTCGAAATTCCTTCTATGCCTGGAATTTTCCGCAGATCTATAGATTTAACGGTTGAAGAAGTAAAAGAATTGTATGACTTGGGAATTCGCGCGGTGAATATTTATGTAAAAGTCAGCGAAAATCTAAAAGACAATACAGGAAAAGAAGCCTGGAATGCTAACGGATTAATGCAGCAAGCCATTCGTGCCATAAAAGCGGCCTGTCCGGAAATGATTGTAATGCCGGATGTCGCATTAGATCCATATTCTATTTATGGTCATGACGGAATTATAAAAAACGGCGATGTAGAAAATGACAGTACTGTTGATGCTTTAGTAAAAATGGCCGTTTCTCACGCAGAAGCCGGTGCCGATTTTGTTGCACCAAGTGATATGATGGACGGGCGTGTTTTACGTCTTCGTGAAGGTTTAGATGCTGCCGGATTTCAAAATGTTGGAATCATGAGTTATTCTGCTAAATATGCTTCAGCTTTTTATGGTCCGTTTAGAGATGCTTTAGATTCTGCTCCAAAAGAAGCTGATGTTGCTGTTCCAAAAGATAAAAAAACCTATCAAATGGATTATGCCAATCGTATTGAAGCCATTAAAGAAGCTTTGTCTGATGTAGAAGAAGGTGCTGATATGGTTATGGTAAAACCGGGAATTGCATATCTGGATATTGTTCGCGAAATAAAAAATACGGTAAATGTTCCGGTTACTGTTTATCAGGTTTCCGGAGAATATGCTATGATTAAAGCGGCATCTGAAAGAGGATGGCTGGATCACGACAAAATTATGATGGAACAATTAATGTGCATCAAACGTGCAGGAGCCAATCTTATTTCTACTTATTTTGCTAAAGAAGCAGCAATTTTATTAAAGAAATAATATGAAAAAGGTATTATTTTTAGCTGCCGTTTTAGCTTTTGCTTCTTGTAAAAAAGAAGGTTCAGAGCCAACAAACACAACAACCGAATCTGTTTCTGAAGGCGAATCTGCAAAAGCCCAAACTCCCGAAGCTTTAGGAAAAGAGATTTTTGAAGGAAAAGGAAATTGTACTGCCTGCCATATGCCGGACCAGAATGTGATTGGTCCAAGTATAAAAGAAATTGCAAAAATCTATAAAGAAAAAAATGGTGATATGGTTACATTCCTAAAAGGAAATGGAGAACCAATTGTAGACCCAAGTCAGTTTGCGGTTATGAAAACCAATTTTCCTATTACTCAGGCAATGTCTGATGAGGAATTAAAAGCAATTGAAATGTACATTTACAGCCATCTGAAATAAGAGACTTACTTTAAAAAACAAAAAACGGCGCTGAATAAGCGCCGTTTTGTTTTCTAGTATACTGCATTACCAGATTTTAACTCGTTTTTCCGGCTCAACATACATTTTATCACCTTTCTTGATTCCAAAAGCATCATAGAAAGAATCAACATTTTGAATTGGAACATAAGCTCTGTACATTCCGGGAGAATGCGGATCTGTTTTTACCTGATTTTTAATCGCTTCATCTCTTGATTTTGTTCTCCAGACTGTAGCCCATGAAATGTAGAAACGCTGTTCAGGAGTAAATCCGTCAATTAAACCAGGATTTCCGTTTGCCTTCAAATACAATTGTAACCCGTCATAAGCAGCATTTATACCGCCTAAATCTCCAATATTTTCACCGAGAGTAAAATTACCATCAACATGAATTCCCGGAAGCGGCTCTAATGCGCTGTATTGATCAGCCAGTTTGGTTCCCAGTTCTGTAAATTGTTTTAAGTCTTCCGGAGTCCACCAGTCCACCAGATTTCCTTCTGCATTATAACGAGCACCAGAATCATCAAATCCGTGAGAAATCTCATGACCGATTACAGCACCGATTCCGCCATAATTTACAGCTTCGTCTGCCTGATAATTATAAAAAGGCGGCTGCAGAATAGCGGCCGGGAATACAATTTCGTTGTAAGACGGATTGTAATATGCATTTACAGTTTGAGGAGACATATGCCATTCTGTTTTATCTACCGGTTTATGCAATTTTTCAATATTCTTTTTGAAATTCCATTTTGAAAGGTTTTTTGAGTTTTCAAAATAACTTCCGCCTTCGGCAACGCTTTTAATTTCAAGTGCCGAGTAATCTTTCCATTTGTCAGGATATCCAACCTTAATAGAAATCTTGTTCAGCTTTTCAATCGCTTTTGCTTTGGTGTCTTTAGACATCCAGGTTAAATTGTTGATGCGGTTTTGATATGCCGTAATTACATTATGGATCATATCAACTGCTTTGGTTTTTGCTTCAGCAGGAAAAACTTTTTCAACATATAATTTACCAAGCGCCTCCCCAATTCTAACGTTTACAACCTGAAGTGCTTTTTCTTCTCTTGGAAGTTGTTTAATGGCTCCTCTTAATGTTTTACTGTAAAAATCAAAGTTTGCAGTTTCAATAGGAGTAGATAATTGCGATGCGGCACTATTTAATAAATCCCATTTTAAGTATTCCTTCCATTGTGCGATTTTGTTTTCCTTAAATACAGTTTCTAAAGCTTTCATATAACGAGGCTCCATTACAACTACTGTATCTAACTTTGCAAGACCAAGACCAGTAAAATAAGCATCCCATTTAATAGAAGGAGTCAGTTTTTGAAGTTCGGCCACTGTCATTGGATTATATTGCAGACGGCTGTCTCTGCTTTCAACACGATCCAGTCTTGGTTTTGACAATTCAGTTTCCAAGGCAAGAATTTCTGCTGCACTTTGCTTTGCTTTTTCTGGAGATTCTCCAATAAACTGCATCATTCTGGCAACATGCTGTTCGTATTTGCCGCGTTTTTCTTTAGAATCTTTATCGTCAGAAGTATAATAATCTTTATCCGGAAGTCCTAAACCGCTTGTTACAAGACTTACAGAGTTTTTAGAACTGTTTTTTTCATCGGCACCAATGTAAATTCCAAAAAAACCTGAACCACCCAAAGGTTCCATTTCAATTAGATACTTTTGAACATCGGTGATAGTTTTAATTGCATCAATTTTTTTAAGGTAAGGTTTTAAGGGCTCAATGCCTCTTTTGTCTCTCCCTACAGTATCCAGAATCGTGGCAAAAAGGTTAACAGCTTTACCCTGATCTGTATTGGATTTGTATTTCGGGTTTTTTGATGCTTCTTTCAAAATAGACATAGCATCTTTATCCGTTTTTTTAATCAGTTCGTTAAAACTTCCCCAAGATGTCCTGTCGCTTGGAATTTCGGTTTTACTAAGCCAGGTTCCATTTACATATTGAAAAAAATCCTGACTTGGACTGATTTTCGTATTCATATACGATACATTGATTCCCGGCTCTTTTGCAGGAGCATTTTGAGCTTTTACTGCTGTGATGGAAAGCATTACAGAAAAAGCACAAAACAAAGGTTTGCTAAATTGTTTTTTCATTTATAATTAAGTTTTCGAGTGTTTATACAAACATATTGTTAATATTCGGTTTGGCATGTTAAAATTTTTGCAATAATCTGCCCTGAACCTATTTATTGTAACATACAAAAAAAGTGTGCCTTTGTTAAATCACAGTTATAATTAAAGTTTTAAAATGCTGTTTTTGTACTTTTGCGCCAAATTATTTTTATGAAATCGCTTCTTTACAAATACCGCAAATTTTTCATTGTATTAATTGTATTTTCTGCTGTCACTATATCTTTATTTTATTCGGCTTTAAAGCCAAAGAAAACGCTGCCGATTTACAATCCGTCCGATGTAAATCCTGAATTGGTCGATAGTACGGTTCAGTATAAAAGTAAATACCATACAATTGCAGATTTTTCATTTGTAAACCAAAACGGCGATACGATTACCCAGAAAAATTATGAAGGCAAAATTTATGTTGCTGATTTCTTTTTTACAACCTGCGGTTCTATTTGTCCAAAAATGTCAACCAATCTTGCAGGTGTTCAAAAAGCGGTTTTAAATAATCCTAAAGTAATGCTGCTTTCTCATACCGTTTTTCCCGAGGTCGACAGTGTTTCGGTTTTAAAAGCGTATGCTGTAAAATATGGAGTAGTAGACAGTAAATGGAATTTGGTAACGGGCGATAAAAAAGAAATTTACAAAATGGCCAGACAATCGTATCTGGCAGTAAAATTAGGAAGACCGGACCAGCTTTATGATATGGTTCATACAGAGAATTTTGTTTTGGTTGATCAAAAAAGACGTGTCCGAGGATTTTACGACGGAACGAACCCGGAAGAAATCAAACGTCTTTTAGATGACATAGAATTCTTATCAAAAGAGTAAAAAGCCCTTATTTTTAGAAACATTTAGCATTTGTCCAAGTGTTAATTGTCTTTTAATCGATAATAATTGCCTATTTTTGCAATCTAAACTCAATCTAAATAAGCTTGCAAAATACTATACACACTCTGAAAAAAGGCGACAAAGCCATTATAAAAGATTTTGATATAGATCTTATTCCACTAAAATTATTAGAAATGGGTTGTCTTCCGGGCAGCTTAGTCGAACTGCTTCAGGTTGCTCCTTTTGGAGACCCTCTATATCTGGACATAAATGGTTCGCATGTTGCGATTCGTGTTGAAACCGCTCGTGAAATTGAAGTTGAACTTATCCAAAACAATTTATAATGAGTGTTCAGAATATCAATGTTGCCCTTATTGGAAATCCTAATACCGGAAAAACTTCTGTTTTTAATCAGTTAACCGGACTAAATCAACAAGTTGGAAATTATCCCGGAATCACGGTTGAGAAAAAAATCGGGTTCTGTAAATTACCTCAAAATATAAAAGCAAACATTCTGGATTTACCCGGAACGTACAGCTTAAATGCCAGTTCAATGGACGAAAGTGTGGTTATTGAACTGCTGTTAAATAAAAACGACAAACTTTATCCGGACGTTGCCGTAGTGGTTACCGATGTTGAAAACCTAAAAAGAAATTTACTGATTTATACTCAGATAAAAGATCTTGAAATTCCAACAATTCTGGTAATCAATATGTCGGATCGTATGGAAAGCAAAGGGATTTCTCTGGACATTCCGTATTTAGAAGAAAAACTAAAAACCAAAATTGCTTTAGTAAGTTCGCGAAAAGGCCATGGGATCGAAGAACTGAAAGAACTGATTGTTTCGTATAAAAGCCTTCCTAATGAACCTTGCTTAAATGCTTCGGTAATTGATCCGGAGTATTTTGAAAAGTTACAAAAAGCATTTCCAAACCAGTTAATGTACAAGTTGTGGCTGGTAATTACGCAAGATGTTAACTTTTCGAATTTAGATCGAAATGAAGTCAGAAGCACTTTTACCAAATCACATTCAGAACTAAAGCGTTTACAGCAGAAAGAAACCATCAAAAGATATCAGTTTATAAATGATGTTTTAAAAGAAGGTTTAAAGGTCGATGCTTCGATGGCAAAAGATGTACGCGCCAGACTGGATCGTATTCTTACACACAAGATTTGGGGATATGCAATATTCTTTGCGATTTTGTTTTTGATCTTCCAGTCCATTTTCAGCTGGTCGACCATTCCAATGGATTTTATAGACAGCACATTTGCATCATTAAGCAGCTGGGCGGCAGAAGAACTGCCAAGCGGTATTTTAACTGATTTACTTTCGCAGGGAATTATACCGGGAATAGGAGGGGTTATTATTTTCATTCCGCAGATTGCTTTCCTTTTCCTGTTTATTTCTATTTTAGAAGAGAGCGGTTACATGAGCCGTGTAGTATTCTTAATGGATAAGATTATGCGTAAGTTTGGTCTTTCAGGAAAAAGTGTGGTGCCGTTGATTTCAGGAACCGCTTGTGCTATTCCGGCTATCATGGCTACACGAAATATCGAAAACTGGAAAGAACGTTTAATCACCATTTTAGTAACTCCGTTTACCACTTGTTCGGCAAGACTGCCTGTTTATGCAATTATCATTTCATTGGTAATTCCAAATGAGCGTGTTTTTGGGTTCTTGAACCTTCAGGGATTATCACTGATGTTGTTGTACCTTTTAGGTTTTGTTACGGCTATTGTATCATCTTATATTTTGAATAAAGTTCTAAAACTGGAATCAAAAACGTATTTCGTAGTTGAAATGCCGGGTTATAAATTACCGCTTTTCAAAAACGTTGGTATTAATGTAGTTGAAAAAACCAAAGCATTTGTGGTGGGGGCCGGAAAAATCATTTTGGCAATCTCGGTTATTTTGTGGTTTTTGGCTTCATACGGTCCAGGAAAAGAATTTAACGAAGCAGAAACAATTGTAAAAGAAAGATTTGCAAATGCCGATCTTGATGAAACCCAGTTTGAAAACGAAGTGGCTTCTCAAAAATTAGAAAACTCCTATATCGGATTAATGGGAAGAGCAATTGAACCGGCAATTGAACCTTTGGGTTACGACTGGAAAATAGGAATTGCATTAATCAGTTCGTTTGCAGCTCGCGAAGTTTTCGTGGGAACACTTGCTACCATTTATAGCGTTGGAGATACAGATAATGAGTCGACCATAAAAAGTAAAATGCAGCAGGAAGTACATGCAGATACCGGAGAGAAAGTATTTAATTTTGCAACCGGAGTATCATTGCTTTTATTTTATGCTTTTGCAATGCAGTGCGCCAGTACACTGGCGATTACCAAAAAAGAAACCAACTCGTGGAAATGGCCTGCCATGCAGCTGGTTTTTATGAGCGGACTGGCTTATTTTACAGCCTTGATCGCTTATCAAATATTAAAGTAAAAAATCATGATTCAGGAAATTATAGCTTTTGCCATACTAGGATTTGCGGTAGCTTTTTTGATCAAGAAATTCTTCTGGAAATCTAAAAAGAAAAAAGACTGTGGCGACGGGAATTGCGGTTGCGGCTGATTTTATCGTAAAACAGAGATTAATAAAATAACAAAAAAGCTTCACAAAGATTGTAAAAATTTCTGTGGAGCTTTTGTCTTTTATTATTATTCTAAAAACTTTTGCTGTCTGTTTTGCAGTTTTGAAGAAGGTAAATTTGGTAGAATTTTTAAATCATGAAACAATGACACAAGAAGACAGAATGGAAATAATCAGAGATAACAGAGTCGCCCGATTATTGTGGTTTATGATCGGTTTTTTCTGTGCAGGAGTCATTACGTATTTGGTAATGAAACCGCATTAATTAAAACCACAACTAAGACAGTACTGAAACCGTAATACTATTTAAGCCCGTCCCATTCTGCATAGAACTGAGCAAGGAACGTTTGCATAAAAAGATGCCTTTCTTCTGCAATTTGTTTTCCTTTTTCAGTATTCATTTTGTCTTTTAAAAGTAAAAGCTTTTCATAGAAATGATTAATAGTAGGAGCATCATTCTTTTTATACTCCTCTTTAGTCATATTTGTTACAGGGGCAATCTCGGGGTTGTGGAGAGATCTATTTTTAAATCCGCCATAATTAAAGGCTCTTGCAATCCCTATAGCTCCAATGGCATCCAGACGATCGGCATCCTGAACAATATCCAGTTCGACAGAAGAAAACTTCTTTTCGAAATTTCCGCCTTTATAAGAGATGTTTTCAATGATATTGACTACATGCTGGATAATGTCCTCAGAAACATTTTCCGACTCTAAAAACAAACGTGCCGTCTTTGGTCCGATAGTTTCATCACCATTATGGAATTTGCTGTCGGCAATATCATGAAGCAGAGCACCAAGCTTTACAATCGTAATGTCGCATTCTGTATCTTTTGCAATTAAAAGCGCATTTTTATAAACACGTTCGATATGAAACCAGTCATGACCGCCTTCGGCATCATTTAATTTTTCTTTTACAAAAGCAATGGTTTTAAGTATTAAGGTGGTATTATTCATGCTGTTTTATTAATGCTTGGTGAAATTCATCCTGAAAACGGATAGAATCTGGATTTAAAGTCCATAAAAAATGTTGATTGCCAAAGTAGGTAAACTTCAGCAATCAACAATATGTTTTTTTAAGTAGTTTCAAATTAAGATGCAAAGCATCAATCTAAAAGCTGCATTCTAAAAATCTAGAATTATAACCTGGCCGGTTCAACCCATTTAAAGATATGTCCTTCGGCAGGAATAACGATTCTTTCAGAGATTTTAGCCATACGCGCCGGCAGCTTCATTAAATAATCACGGGCTTTTTCGGCTTCATCTGTTAAATTCGAGATTTTGTCAATTTCCCATTTGTTAATTAGTTTCTGCATAATTTCAACATAATCGGTAGCGGTATAAACTCCAATACGCTGTGCAGAATCAGAAAACTGTTCAAAAGCAGTGCTTATTTTCTGACCGGATTCTCTAAGGAAATGAGCAGGCATGACAATCTTCTGTTTCATCATGTACTGAAAAGCAAGCATCATTTCGCTTGGATCAACCTGAAAAATTCTGGTTACAAATTCGCTGTACGCATGGTGATGACGCATTTCATCGCCTGCAATCATTTTACACATTTTAGACAACTTGTTATCGCCAAATTTCTTTGCAATCTGCGAAACTCTATTGTGCGAAACATAAGTTGCTAATTCCTGAAAACTGGTATATACAAAGTTTTTGTACGGATCAGATCCAGTTCCAATATCAAAACCGTCGTTGATTAAATGCTGTGTAGTCATTTCGATTTCACGCATGTTTACACGACCAGACAAATACAAGTATTTATTTAAAAGATCTCCGTGTCGGTTTTCTTCTCCCGTCCATTGACGAATCCATTTAGACCAGCCATTTCCTCCGTCTTCTACCTGATTTACTCCTTCAACATCCATTAACCAGGATTCGTATGTAGGCAGCGCTTCTTCGGTAATGGTATCACCAACAAGCGTAACCCAGAAATCGTATGGCAACTCTTTGGCAATTTCTCTCAGTTCCTTTACCTCTTCAAAGAAATTTTCTCCTTGAGAATTCGGTAAGAAATCTGTAGGCTGCCAAATAGTTTCAACAGGGATTAAATACTGTTCAACGAAGCTGTCCACGTTTTTTTCCAAAAACTGCATCACTTCTAATCTAATGTTTTTTATAGACATTCCTAATTTAAGATTGGGATTTAAGCTTACTGCCGCCTAAATCTATTTATACTCGTTTATTCCTTCCTTTACTGTTTTTTCAGTAATCTCCATCAATTCCTCAAACTTATACTCTTTTACGGCCAAAGCTTTATGAGCGGTAAAAGTAAGATGATTTCCTAAACCAACCGGAAACATTCCGTATCTGACCATTTTCCATGAATTGTTGATACTTACAGGTACAACATATGCAGAAGGCGCATATTTACATAAGATTTTTAAACCGCTTTGGGCAAATTCTTTGGGTACGCCGGTTTTACTGCGGGTTCCTTCAGGGAAAATTACAGCAGATCTGGTGTTTTTTTCTATATATTCAGACAAGCCTTTGATTACCGGAATCGCTTGTTTAGGGTCTTTACGGTCAATAAGCACTGATCCGCCATGTTTTAAATTATATGAAACACTCGGGATTCCGCTGCCTAACTCTTTCTTACTTACAAATTTACAATGAAAACGTCTAAAGTACCAAATCATTGCCACGATATCGTACATGCTTTGATGATTGGCCACAAAAATAATAGGAGCACCTTTCGGAATTGTGTCTACTCCTTTTACAGTATACGTAGTTCCGGCAAGATTGGTGCATTTTAAAAGGCAGAAATTTAAATAGTCTACACTTTTCTTGTGCGCCTGATAACCAAAAAGATTAAGGCAGATCCATTGTATCGGGTGAAAAATTACCAGACACAATCCAAAACATAAATAATAAATTACGGAGACTGGATATGAAATTATCTTTTGCATGCTTGAAAAAATTAAAGGCCAAAAGTAGTAAATATATTTTTAGCCGTATAAAAATTGAAAACAATAACTGTTTTTATGGTTTAATTGTACCTTTGTCCTTTAAATTGCAAATGTTTTCTGAATTAAATGAACTTCACATATCCTAAAAATGAACGCTTAAAGAGCAGAACGACGATTGGATTATTGTTTTCCGAAGGAAAATCAGTTTCTAAATATCCGCTTCGTTTGGTTTATCGTCAGGCGGAAGAAAATTCAGAAGAGCAGACTAAAATTGGTGTGTCGGTTTCCAAAAAATACTTCAAGAAAGCCGTTGACCGAAATTACTTCAAAAGAGTTTTAAGAGAAACATATCGTTTGAACAAACATCTTCTTTTAGATAATCTGGATCAGCCGTATTCGATTATGCTTTTTTATCAAAGTAAAGACAGATTATCATTTGAAGAAATCAATACAAAAACCATTCAGTTATTTGAGAAATTCAGGATGCAGATCGATAAAATTGAGAATACTGAAAAGAAAATTGAGCCTTAAATTCTAAAAGGTAAGATTATTAGCCAGATTAGATAAAAAAATCGTAGTTTTAGCTCTTAATTGAAATTGTATGAAACCTGTTTTCTTTATATCTTTTGTCCTTTTAATTCTTTTTGGTTGCAACAAAGCTGAATCTTTAAATGAAGCTACTGTTGATCAGGTAAAATTTGTTGCTCCAAACTTATCTGGAGACAGTGAATCTGATGCTAACTTTAATATTTCTCAAAAAATCATCAAAGAAGCTACATTAAGATTTGAAACTGATGATCTTGAAAAAAGTTTCACACAAATCCAAAAAGCAGTTTCAGACAACAAAGGAAATATACTAAACGATTCTGAAGGAAAAGATTACGGAAGTGTTTACAGAAATATTAAAGTAAAAGTTCCTAGTCAGAATTTTGATAATTTTATAAATGCCGTTTCAAAAGGTGTTTCGTACTTTGAACGCAAAGATATATCCGCAGTAGATGTTACAGAACAATATATCGATCTAAACTCCAGATTAAAAACAAAGAAAAAACTTGAAGAACGTTACCTTCAGATTTTACAGAAAGCAGTTAAAATAAGTGAGATTTTAGAAATTGAAAAACAGCTTTCGGCCATTCGTGAAGAAATTGAAGCCAAAGAAGGCCAGCTGAAATATCTGCAAAGCCGTGTTTCTGAAAGCACTATTACAATTGAATTTTATAAAACCATTGCCGAAAAAGAAGGCATTAAAATATCATACGGATCAAAAATCTGGACAGCCGTGAAATCCGGATTCTTCAGTTTATCTGATTTCTTAATTTCCCTCATCAGTATCTGGCCGTTTATCATTATCATTTGTGTACTAGCCTATTTTATTAGAAAAAGATTTAAAAGAAAAAAACAACAATCATGAATCGTTATTTCAGAAAGAAATTCATTATACCAACAGTTGCTGCAGGTTTTTTGTTTATTGGAACGAGTTTCAAAGAAGATTTCTTTGAGATTGCCAAACAAATCGAAATCTTCACAACCTTATTCAAAGCCGTAAATACGAATTATGTAGACGAAACCAATCCGGGCGATTTAATGGACAAAGCTATTAAAAGCATGCTGGGAAGTTTAGATCCGTATACGGTTTACTTTAATGAGCAGGATGTGGTGAATTTCAAAATCAACAATACGGGAGAATATACCGGAATTGGCGCTATGATCGCCCGTAAAAAAGATCGTCTGATTGTTCGTGAACCCTATAAAAATTATCCGGCTGATAAAGCAGGTTTAAAAGCAGGAGACGAAATTATCCAGATTGGTGATGTTCTGATTGCCGATTTTAAAGACGATGCATCGCAATTATTAAAGGGAACTAAAAACACCAAGATTGCCATAAAATACCTTCGTCAGGGAAAAACCTTTACAACCGAATTGGTTTTGGATGAGGTTGATATCAAATCGGTTCCGTTCTTCGGAAAAATTGATGACAAAACCGGTTACATCGTATTGGCGCATTTTAGCAGAAAAGCTTCGGCTGAGGTAAAAGACGCACTTGAAAAACTAAAAGCTGATGGTGCATCGCAGATTGTTCTGGATTTAAGAGGAAATCCGGGCGGTTTGTTAAATGAAGCAATCGACATTTGTAATTTATTTGTTCCGAAGAATGAAGTTATTGTTACAACCAAATCGAGAATTGAAAAACATAACAATACATATAAAACAACCAAAGAACCAATTGACACCCAGATTCCGCTTGCTATTTTGGTAAACGGAAGGAGTGCTTCTGCATCTGAGATTGTATCCGGTGCTCTTCAGGATCTGGATCGCGCCGTAGTTTTAGGAAGCCGCAGTTTTGGTAAAGGTTTGGTACAGCGTTCCGTAGACCTTACTTACGGCACACAGCTTAAAGTAACCATTTCACGTTATTACACGCCTTCTGGCCGATGCATTCAGGCATTGGACTACGCGCATAAAGATAAAAATGGTGCGGCAGTCAAAACTGATGCTAAAAATTACAACGCTTTTAAAACCCGAAAAGGAAGAACGGTTTATGACGGAGGAGGAGTGCTGCCGGATATTGAACTGGAAGAAGCCAAAATGAGCCCAATTACAACGGCACTTCTTAAAAACGACGGAATCTTTGATTACGCCACAACATATTATTATAAAAACCCAAATTTAGGCGATAAAATCCCGGTTTTGACAGATGCTGATTATACGGCCTTCAAACAATATCTCAAAACAAACAAAATCAGTTTTGACACCGAAACAGAAATTGCCCTTAAAAATACTTTGGCTGCAGCCAAAAATGAAAAGATTGACGAAACTATTGCTCCGGAATACCAACAATTATTAGCCGCATTAGAAAAGAGTGAAAGCACATTATTAGACAAAAACCAGAAAGAGATTAAAGGTCTTATTCAGGAAGAATTGATAAAAAGATACCAATACCAGGAAGGATTGTATCAGTTTTATATTAAAAACAATTCAGAAATTAAAAGAGCAGTAAACGTATTAAATAATCAAACTGAATATAAAACGATTTTAAAAATGTAGAAATGAAACTTTACCGGGTCCTATTTTTGTTTATCATTTACAATTCAGCGGCACAGCATAAACCTATCGAAACCATTTATTTTGATTTCGACAAGTATAATCTTACCACAGCACAAACCAAGGTTGTAAACCGATTTATAAAAACAATAGACACTTCAAAAGTTGAATCGATACAGATTTACGGCTACTGCGACGATCGCGGAACCGATGATTATAATATCCGGTTGTCTCATGACCGGGTAAATACTATTCAGGCACTGCTTATTTCGTCCGGATTTAATCAAAACAAAATTGTTATTCTGGAAGGAAAGGGGCGTGTCGTAGTAAAAGCCGATACAGTCGAGAATTTATACGAAACCCGATTACGTAACAGACGGGTAGACCTCATTGTTGTTAAGCGAAATAGTTTTGGTAAAGATGTTCATACCTCATTTAAGGATAAAATAAAAGTGGGTGACAAGATTTGTGTTGAAACAATCTTGTTTGATCTTGGAAGTGCAAGGCTTACGCCAGCCTCAAAAAAGGAACTGGATAAAATTGCACTCACACTTCAAAAACATAAAAATATTCGATTCGAAATTCGCGGACATGTTTGCTGTACTCCGGAAATCTATAGCGACGGAATTGATAAAGATACCAGAGACAGAAAACTTTCTTGGAATCGGGCAAAGAGCGTTTTTAACTATTTGAGCTCTAAGAAGGTTTCAAAAAACCGAATGCGCTATCAGGGATGCGGTAATAAATTTCCGCTAAAAAGAGGCGATAAATTTGATCGGCGCGTTGAATTTTTGATTACTAAAATCTGAAACGATTTTTATTTATAACTCCTTTTTTTAAATCATTTTATTGAAAGATAAACTTTAAACAATAGTTATTACTTGGTTTGTTATTAATTGTTTATATTTTAAATAAAACCTTTTTTAAGTTTTCCCTAAAACAACTAATGCAACAAAGTTGCGAACTTAATTTGATTGTTTTTAGGAAATAAAAATTAAAATAAGCCGGATAGATTTCAAAATCTGTCGTGCTCAAATATTTCTGATAAGGCAAAATGTTCAACAAATTCTGTATTGTCATTTTCGTGTCGTTTTAGAAGAACCCATAATCTCCAAATGGTAATTTGGCACCATTATATTTCACGTTCCATCTTGTCAATATTTAACTTTCTGATAAGACGCTCTTGTCTTTCAAAAATGATGGTCTGCAAGATTAAATTATACTGGTTTTTAGTATGAATTTCTTATTTAACAAACCATTATTTTAATGCATAAAAAGCAAAATAAAAAAAATACTATCTTTACCGATCGAACGTTTATGAACTTTAGCTGCATTTTAGCGGCACTACATATATAATTATGGCATGTACAAGTTGTTCAACCTCAGATGGCGGCGCACCAAAAGGTTGTAAAAATAATGGGACTTGCGGCACCGATAGCTGCAATAAATTAACGGTTTTTGACTGGCTCTCAAACATGAGCCCGTCTAATGGAGAGGCAATTTTTGATTGTGTTGAAGTTCGTTTTAAAAACGGGCGCAAGGAATTTTTTAGAAATTCAGAAAAATTAACTTTAAGTATTGGTGATATTGTGGCAACTGTTGCTTCACCAGGACATGATATTGGAATTGTTACGCTTACAGGCGAATTGGTAAAGATTCAAATGAAGAAAAAAGGTGTAAATTACGAAAGTAACGAGGTTCCAAAAATTTATAGAAAAGCATCTCAAAAAGATATCGATATCTGGTCTGTAGCTCGTGATCGTGAAGAACCAATGAAAGTTCGGGCACGAGAACTGGCCATTCAGCACAAACTGGAAATGAAAATTTCGGATATTGAATTTCAGGGTGACGGATCAAAAGCGACTTTTTATTACACAGCAAACGATCGTGTCGATTTTAGAATGCTGATTAAAGATTTTGCCAAAGAATTCAGTACGAGAGTCGAAATGAAACAAGTGGGTTTCCGTCAGGAAGCGGCTCGTTTGGGCGGAGTAGGTTCATGCGGACGCGAACTCTGCTGCTCTACTTGGTTAACTGATTTTAGAAGTGTCAACACCTCGGCAGCACGTTACCAGCAGTTATCACTAAATCCGCAGAAATTAGCCGGACAATGCGGTAAACTAAAATGCTGTCTGAATTATGAGTTAGACACTTACATGGATGCATTGAAAGATTTTCCGGATTACGACACGAAACTGATTACCGAAAAGGGAGATGCTGTCTGCCAGAAACAGGATATTTTTAAAGGATTAATGTGGTTTGCCTACACCAATAACTTTGCAAACTGGCATGTTTTAAAAATTGATCAGGTAAAAGAGATCATTGCTGAGAACAAACAGAAAAACAAAGTTTCGTCATTAGAAGATTTTGCTGTAGAAGTAACTTCAGAACCAGAAAAGGACTTTAACAATGCAATGGGTCAGGAAAGTTTAACCCGTTTCGATCAGCCGAAAAGAAAGAAAAAGCCAAACCGAAAACGCAAGCAAAATGCCGAAGGCGTTGGGGTTACGGCTCCGGCAAAACCGCAGCAGGAAAAAAATCACAATAATAATCCAAAGCCTGCAGGGAATAACAATCCGAACCAGAATCCTAATAAACAGAATAAGCCAAACCCAAATAAACAAAACCATCATAAGAATAAGCACAATTCGAATAAATCAAACAATCCGAATAAACAGAATTCGAATGATAACAAATCGGCTGAGCCTAGAAAACCTATAACGAATAATAAAAATGAGAATAAAAAATAGCGGTATTCTTCTACTGGCAGCGGTACTTCTTTTTTCATGCGATAAAAAAAGAGTATTCGACGAGTACAAATCTGTTGGAAGCGCGTGGCATAAAGACAGTATTGTTACTTTTGATCTGCCGGTTCTGGATTCTACCAAAATGTACAACCTGTTTGTAAATTTGAGGGCCAACAACAATTATCCGTTTAATAATTTATTTTTAATTGTGTCGCTTGAAACTCCAAACGGATACACAAAAGTAGATACATTAGAATATCAAATGGCAAATCCTGACGGAAGCCTCATGGGCAACGGTTTTACAGATATAAAAGAAAGTAAGCTTTTTTATAAAGATGCCAAGTTTAGAGGACATTACAAAGTTCATATTAAACAAGCCGTTAGAGAATCAGGAAAAATTCCGGGAGTTCAGGAACTGGATGGTATCACAGACGTAGGTTTTAGAATAGAAGATAAAGATTAGAAAAATAGTTATATGGCTGCTAAAAAAAACAATCAAACCAATACCGTAAAGGATATTAATTACTACAAAAAGAAGTTCTGGAGATTTTTTGCTTATTTTCTTTTAAGCATTCTAGCTTTCTTTTTATTTGCCTCTTGGGGATTATTCGGTTCAATGCCTTCTTTTGAAGACTTAGAAAATCCCGACTCTAATCTGGCTACCGAAATTATTTCTTCTGATGGAGTAGTAATTGGTAAATATTTCAAAACCAACAGATCGCAGCTTAAATACTCGGATCTTCCTAAAAGTTTAGTTGAAGCTTTGGTTGCTACCGAAGATGCTCGTTTTTACGAACACTCAGGAATTGACGGACGCGGTACTTTAAGAGCCGTTTTCTCTTTAGGAACAAACGGGGGAGCGAGTACCTTATCGCAGCAGCTTGCAAAACAGTTGTTTCATGGTGAAGGTTCGCGTTTCCTGCCTTTCAGGATTCTGCAAAAAGTAAAAGAATGGATTATTGCCATTCGTCTTGAAAGACAATATACCAAAAATGAAATCATCGCTATGTACTGCAACGTGTATGATTTTGGGAACTATTCTGTTGGAGTAAGTTCTGCCGCACAAACTTATTTCTCAAAAGACCCAAAAGATTTAACGGTAGACGAATCGGCTATTTTGGTTGGGATGTTCAAAAATTCAGGATTATACAATCCGGTACGAAATCCAGAAGGAGTAAAAAACCGTCGTAATGTAGTTTTGGGGCAGATGGTAAAAGCAAAAATGATTACAAATGCAGAAAAAGAAAGACTGCAGGCACTTCCAATTGCTTTAAAATTTAAATTAGAAAGCCACCGTGAAGGAACGGCAACATATTTTAGAGAATACCTTCGAGATTATATGAAGAAATGGATGACAGAAAATAAAAAACCGGACGGATCTGATTACGATATCTACAAAGACGGTTTAAAAATCTACACCACTATCGATTCAAGAATGCAGCTTCACGCCGAAGAAGCGGTTGCTGAGCACATGAAGAATTTGCAGCAGCAATTTTTTATTGAAATGAAAAACAATAAAAATGCGCCATTCGTAAATATCACCCAGGCAGAAACTGAACGCATCATGATGCAGGCAATGAAAAACTCTGTTCGTTGGGCACAGATGAAAGAAATGGATAAAAGTGAAGACGATATTATAGCTTCATTTAAAATCAAAACCAAAATGCGTGTCTTTACCTGGAAAGGAGAACGCGATACTATTATGACACCGCTTGATTCTATCCGTTATTACAAACACTTCCTTCAGTCAGGTTTAATGGCAATGGAACCGCAGACCGGAGCAATCAAAGCATGGGTTGGCGGGATCAACTACAAATATTTCCAGTACGATCACGTAGGGCAGGGAGCAAGACAGGTAGGATCTACATTTAAACCTTTTGTTTATGCAACTGCAATCGAACAATTGAATATGTCGCCTTGCGACTCGATTCTGGACGGACCATTTATGATCCGTAAAGGACGTCACAATGTAACAGCAGACTGGGAACCAAGAAACTCAGATTACAGATACCGCGGAATGGTAACTTTAAAACAAGGACTTGCGAATTCGATCAATACGGTTTCGGCAAAATTAATTGACAGAACCGGACCAGAAGCAGTTGTAGAACTGGCTCATAAACTTGGAGTTAAAACTAATATTCCGGCACAACCGTCGATTGCATTAGGAGCAGTAGATATTACTGTTGAAGATATGGTTGCCGCATACAGTACATTTGCAAATCAGGGTGTGTATGTGAAACCTCAGTTTTTAAGCCGAATTGAAAATAAAAGCGGCGAGGTAATCTACGAACCAATTCCGGAATCTCACGATGTGTTAAATAAAGATATTGCTTTTGCCGTAATCAAATTACTGCAGGGGGTAACCGAAAGCGGTTCAGGTGCACGTTTGCGTACACAAGGAGGCGGAAGCGGAGATAAGCGCTGGACAGGATATCCGTATATGTTTAAAAACCCGATTGCAGGAAAAACAGGAACAACACAAAACCAATCGGACGGATGGTTTATGGGTATGGTTCCAAATTTAGTTACCGGAGTATGGGTTGGATGCGAAGACCGTTCGGCACGTTTCAAAAGTTTAACTTACGGACAAGGAGCTACAGCAGCTTTACCGGTTTGGGGTTATTTTATGAAATTATGTTATGCCGATAAAAATCTGCAGGTTTCTAAAGCAGAATTTGAGCGTCCTGCAAACCTTTCTATAAAAGTAGACTGTTATGCAAGGCCGGCAGTTGTAAAAGATACCACCCAGACAGAACAAAATACAGACGAATTCGAATTGTAACATTGTTGCAATAAATCGTAACTCATTATATTTTATCCCTTTACAGCTCTTTTTAAAAGAAAAGTAAAGGGATTTTATTTTTGGTTTTATTTTTACGAAATCGTTATAATTCAATCTAAAAATCTTATTTTTATCAAAATTATTCAGTAATAAAGTTAGTTTGTTATGATAACAAAAAAGGTTAATAGCGTTCAGGAAGCTATTGAAGGAATCGAAAGCAGCATGACCATCATGTTTGGAGGTTTCGGATTGTGTGGTATTCCTGAGAATACAATTGCGGCTTTAGTAAACACTTCAATCTCAGATTTAACCTGTATTTCTAACAATGCAGGTGTTGATGATTTTGGTTTGGGCCTGCTTCTGCAAAAGAAACAAGTTAAAAAAATGATTTCTTCTTATGTGGGTGAAAATGCCGAATTTGAACGTCAGATGCTTTCGGGCGAACTGGAGGTAGAATTGACACCACAAGGAACCTTAGCAGAAAAATGCCGTGCTGCTCAGGCAGGAATCCCGGCTTTCTTTACACCGGCGGGTTACGGAACTGAGGTGGCCAAAGGAAAAGAAGTCCGTGAATTCAACGGCAAGATGCATATCATGGAAGAGGCTTTCAAAGCAGATTTTGCGATTGTAAAAGCATGGAAAGGCGACGAAGCCGGAAACCTGATATTTAAAGGAACTGCCCGAAATTTTAATGCTTGTATGGCCGGCGCCGGAAAAATTACAATTGCCGAAGTGGAAGAACTGGTTCCTGTGGGAACTCTGGATCCAAACCAAATTCATATTCCGGGCATTATGGTGCAGCGAATTTTTCAGGGTGAAAAATTCGAAAAAAGAATTGAACAGCGAACTGTAAGAGTAAAGAATTAGATAATTGAGTTAATGAGGCAATTAGATAATTGTTTTTGAATTATCTAATTATCAAATTCTCTAATTGACACATTAAATTTATGGCACTTAGTAAAGAAGATATAGCAAAACGAATTGCAAAAGAAGTAAAAGACCGTTATTTTGTTAATCTTGGAATCGGGATACCAACTTTGGTGGCGAATTATGTACGCGAAGATATTTCGGTAGAATTTCAAAGTGAAAATGGAGTTTTGGGAATGGGACCTTTTCCTTTTGCAGGTGAAGAAGATGCCGATATTATCAATGCAGGAAAACAAACTATAACCACGCTTCCGGGAGCCAGTTTCTTTGATTCGGCTTTTAGTTTTGGGATGATTCGAAGCCAAAAAGTCGATTTGACGATTTTGGGTGCGATGGAAGTTTCTGAAAACGGAGATATTGCCAATTGGAAGATTCCTGGTAAAATGGTTAAAGGAATGGGAGGTGCAATGGATCTGGTAGCTTCGGCAGAAAACATTATCGTGGCCATGATGCATGTAAATAAGGCTGGAGAATCAAAAATATTAAAAAAATGCACTTTACCATTAACAGGCGTAGGATGCGTTAAAAAAGTCGTTACTGAGCTTGCAGTACTCGAAGTAACTGAAAAGGGTTTTAAGCTCTTAGAACGAGCGCCAGGTGTTTCGGTTGAACATATTATCCAGTCAACTGAAGCCGATTTAATAATCGAAGGGGAAATTCCGGAAATGGAGATCAGCTAAACAAGTATAATTTTTTATAAAATTTCATGGAGCCGGCTTTAAAGGAGCCGGCTTTTTTATGCGATTCATTTAAAAACTTGATTTTTAATCAATTTTAAAGTTTTTGTGTTGTTTATCAGTTAGTTATGTTTTGATAATATACAAATTTTCGCACTTTTTGTTGCTGAATTTTCAGGGTTTGTTATATAAATGTGAATTTTAGGTAAAAAGTGTTGCATTTTATCGATTAATGGCAAATTTCATCGATAATCTAACAAAATTAAAATACTTTTAACACTTAATTTAAGTATTTACTTACTTTAAATTAACAATTGCAATTATTTAACAACCTAAAAACCCCGATTATTATGAAAAGAACATTACCAGGAATTACGGCTGCCTTTTTGCTGACGTTTTCATTTTCTTCTTTTGCCCAAAACACTGACAAGCGGGTAAGCCAAAAAAATGTCTCAGAAAATGGACAGCCAAGTTTAATTACCTTTAGTGAGGTCTCAACTTATAAAGGCTCAGAATCACAAAAGGTTTTTAAAGAACAGTTAGGTCTCAAAGACACACAATCTTTTTTGCAGGTAAAAACAGAGTCTGACAAACAAGGTTACATACACGAAAAATTTCAGTTGTATGAACAGGGCATCAAAGTTGAATTTGCCAATTACACACTGCATTCAAAAAACGGAAAGCTGGTTTCGATGAATGGTGAATATTACAATATAGAAAATGTAAAACTTTCGCCAAAACTTTCTTCAGAACAAGCTTTTAATAAAGCATTACAGCATACGCGAGCCACAGAGTATCTCTGGGAAAAACCTCAGGATGCAGCTGAATTAGGTTATGAAAAACCAAAAGGCGAACTTGTTTTACTTCCGGATATGGAACAGCAGGGACTTAAACGTACAAAAGACAACGTTCGTCTGGCTTACAAATTTGATATCTATGCAACAAAACCTTTAAGCCGAGGCGATTTGTATATAGATGCTCAAACAGGAAAAGCACTGTTTTATAATGCCGCAATAAAACATTTGAACGATCATGTTCACACAAGAAAAGTTTCTTCTCCTAAAGTTGAAAGCAAAGAAACAGTTTCTGCTAAAAAAGCAATTGTGGCAGCAAACGCAGCTACACGTTACAGCGGAACACAAACCATACAAACTACTTTGAGCGGTTCATCTTATATTTTATTGGATGGAACCCGCGGTAACGGAATTCAAACTTATAATTCTGCCAGAACTGCAACTTATCCAACTACAAACTTTACAGACGCCGATAATAACTGGACGGCGGCAGAATATAATAATACAAACAAAGACAATGGAGCACTTGATGCACATTGGGGAGCCGAAATGACGTATGATTATTGGTCTGCAGTTCACGGAAGAAACAGCTTTGATAATGCCGGAGCAAAAATTAGAAGTTATGTGCATTACAACTTAATCGCCGCCGGATATTCCAGCAATAATAATGCTTTCTGGAACGGAAGTGTTATGACGTACGGTGACGGAAGCGGTACAGGCGGATTTGATATTTTAACTTCTCTTGACGTAGCAGGCCACGAAATTGGCCACGCCATTTGTACCTATACGGCAAATCTGGCTTACCAAAGAGAATCGGGAGCGATGAACGAAGCTTTCTCGGACATTTGGGCAGCCTGTATCGAGTACCGTGCAGCGCCGACAAAATCGACCTGGTTAGTGGGTGAAGATATTGAAAGAAGAAGTGGTCATGTGGCTTTGCGTTCTATGAGTGATCCAAATGCCGAAGGCCAGCCGGATACATACGGCGGAACATATTGGGTAAACGTAAGCTGTACCCCTACAAGCAGTAACGATTATTGCGGGGTTCATACCAACTCAGGAGTCTTAAATCACTGGTTTTATATTTTAACTGTGGGTAAATCCGGAACCAATGATATTGGAAGTGTATACAATGTTACCGGAATCGGGATCGATAAGGCAGCAAAAATCGCATTCCGTTTAGAAAGTGTGTATTTAACTTCAAACTCTACTTTTGCAAATGCAAGAACATCCGGAATCCAGTCGGCAATTGATTTGTACGGAGCAGGTTCTGCTGAGGTTATCGCCACAACAAACGCATTTTATGCAATTGGAGTAGGAGCAGCTTATTCAGGAACTACAGATACAACGCCGCCATCAGCACCAACAGCTTTAACAGCTTCGGGAACAACAGGCACGACAACAAATTTAGCTTGGACGGCTTCTACAGATAATGTTGCGGTTACAGGTTACGATATTTATCAGGGAACAGTTCTAAAAGGATCATCAACTACAACTTCTTATACTGTTACAGGATTAACCGCTTCAACTGCTTACACTTTCAGCGTGAAAGCCAAAGATGCCGCCGGAAATGTTTCAGCTTCTAGCAACATGGTAAACGTAACCACTACTACAGCTTCTGTTACATATTGTAATTCTCAGGGAACCAGCGCAGCCGATGAAAGAATTGGGAAAGTAGTTTTCGGAACCATCAATAATACATCAACCGGAACAACCGGATATGAAAATTTTACTTCCATATCTACAAATGCTTCAAGAGGAACCGCATATACGATTTCGATAACACCAACATGGACATCCACTACCTACAATGAAGGTTATGCGGTATTTATTGACTACAACCAGGATGGGGATTTTTCAGATTCCGGTGAAACCGTTTTGACTAAAGCGGCATCAAAAACAACTCCGGTAACAGGAACCATTACAATTCCGGCATCGGCTTTGCTTGGAGCAACAAGAATGAGGGTTTCTATGAAATACAATGCAATTCCAACAGCCTGCGAAGGCTTCTCTTATGGACAGGTAGAAGATTATACTATAAACATCACTGCTTCGGGTACACTTGAAGGAGAGGAAATTGCAGGGTTAGCTGAAACAACCGAATCTTTAAAATTTGCTTTATATCCAAACCCGGCAGAAAGTGAGCTGAACGTTTCGTTTTTAGAATCTAACGGATATTCATACCGAATCATAAATACATTAGGACAGCAGTTAGGATCTGGCCAGCTTTCCGGAAATGTTGTAGATGTAAGCAAATTAAGTTCAGGAATATATCTGATTGAATTAACTGGCGGTGACAAAAAAATCGTTAAGAAATTTGCCAAAAAATAAAATCTGAATTTATTAAAAGCAAAAGCCGTCCAGTTTAAACCGCACCCGAAAATCAGGACAGTTAATTTGGACGGCTTTCCATAAAAACAAAAACCGCTCAAGAGCGGTTTTTTTATAATTGCTTCGAACAGAACACCAGTTTTTAGTGTCTATTGCGTTTTAGAATATTATAAACTGAATGAAGCCCCTAAACTGAAAGTAACCTGGTTGTTTAAATGGTCGAATACATCTTTTTCTTTACTGTATTTCGCAATTGGAAAACCAATTTCTGTGAAAACACCAAATCCGTCAGTAAAGAAATAACGACCTCCAACATGACCTCCAAAATTGCGAAGACCTAAGCTCAAACCTGGGTATACGTCTAATTCTTTAACTCCAATAACACTGCTTAAGTTTGCATTAATTCTTGCTTTAGCATCAAAACGATCTTTAAATTCCGGTTTGTAATCATCAAAATATCTGGTGCCTCCATAATAAAAACCACTGTAGTTGTCTACTCCAAGTAAATAGTTAGTAACAAAACCGAAAGAGAAATTTTCTCCTAATCCAAAATCGATAGATCCCTGAATTCCTGAACCTCCATCCTGAAGGTTAGCACCAACATTTACTTTCATATCGCCTTTTCCTGTAAAAGCCTGCTGTGCATTAATGAATCCGAATGAAACTAAAAACAATAATGTAATAACTTTTTTCATAACCTTAAATATTAATTAAATCGGGAGCAAATTTATATTTTTAATATCTTAATTCCTACCTCTTTCATTAGAATACAGCTCATTCAAAGGGTCACTTTGCCAGAACTGCTTGGTATTCACATCCATAATCGTCAGCGGTCCTTTAAAAGCGGCTCCCGTATCGACATTCCAGACGCAGGCTCTGTTAACAGGAGTAGTTTCTCCAATTCTTGTAACAGGTGTATGACCAATATAAATTTCTTTATAAATCGTAAAACGCTTCGGATAATATAAATCATCCGGCTTTAAATCCGGATTAAGAGCAAGTGCTGATTCCCAAAGAGTTCTGTCCCAATAAAACAATTTAGGGAAGTATTCCCAGATAACACCATTTAGATTTGTAAAACCGGCATGAACGAAAAGTCGGTTTTCATCATCGAGATAATAATCTTTTAAAGATTCAAAAAAAGCAATATGATCTTTTTTTCTTTCCGGAGATATTTTCGAATACCCTTCAACAGTAGCTTTTCCGCCATGTTTGTACCACATTTCTTCATCAAAATTCTCATGTCTGTTTTCCAGCCAGTCCAAAGCCAGCTGGTCATGGTTTCCTCTAATGCAGATGCAGTTTTGTCTGGTTTTTAATTCAATTAAAAAATCAATCACGTCTGCTGACTGGCTCCAGCCGTCAACATAATCGCCTAAAAATATAAGAGTGTCTTCTGTAGTAACTTCAGCTTTCTTCAAAACCTGCTCAAGTGCGAGTAATCCTCCATGTATGTCGCCTATAACAAATGTTCGCATTTTATAAAATTTCGAGTAGTAACTACAAAAATAACGAAAATGATTTGTTTGATACCAACTTGAGATCGAAAGGTTTTTTTTATGATTATTTTGATCTCATTTTCAGGCTTTCCTGTTTAAATTTGCAGCATGTCAGAAATACCTACATACCGCAAAATTATCCATATTGATATGGATGCTTTTTATGCTTCGGTAGAGCAGATGGATAATCCGGCTTTGCGAGGTAAACCAATTGCTGTTGGGGGTTCTGAAAACAGGGGAGTAGTAGCGGCGGCGAGTTATGAGGCCAGAAAATTTGGAGTAAGAAGTGCCATAAGCGGTGTTTTGGCAAAAAAATACTGTCCGGAGATTATCTTTGTCCGGCCGAGATTTGACCGCTACAAAGAAATCTCTTCAAAAATTCATCAGATTTTTCATGATTATACAGATTTGGTTGAACCGCTTTCTCTTGATGAAGCATATCTGGATGTAACGCATAACAAGAAAGGAAATCCTAGTGCGAGTTTACTGGCACAGGAAATCAGATCCCGAATTTTAAATGAAGTTGGTTTAACGGCTTCGGCAGGAATATCTGTCAATAAATTTGTGGCTAAAATTGCAAGTGATGTCAATAAACCAAACGGACAAAAAACAGTAAACCCGGATGAGATTATTGGGTTTCTGGAAGAACTGCCTGTCAGAAAGTTTTACGGAGTTGGAAAAGTGACAACCGAAAAAATGTACCAATTGGGAATCTTTACCGGACTGGATCTCAAAAGCAAATCAGAAGAATTTCTGGAGAAGCATTTTGGAAAATCGGGATCTTTTTATTACAGAGTTGTTCGTGGAATTCATAATAGCGAAGTCAAGCCGCATCGTATTACCAAATCAGTTGCTGCAGAACATACCTTCGATACCAATCTCTCATCTGAAATTTTTATGCTTGAGCAGCTGGACAGGATTGCAGTTTCTTTAGAAAAACGATTAAAAAGACATGATGTTTCGGGTAAAACAGTAACCCTGAAAATAAAGTACAGCGATTTTTCACAACAAACCAGAAGTAAAACACTGCCCTATTTTATTTCAGACAAAAGCCTGATTATTGAGGTTGTTGAAGAATTGCTGTATCAGGAAAAAATGAAAGATTCTGTACGTTTACTAGGAATTTCTTTGAGCAATTTAAATAATGAAGAAAAGAAAGCTGTTGTTGTACAACTAAAATTTGAGTTTTAAATGAAAGTTAAATCTAAAGATTAAATTTTTTGTGAAGAATTTTCGCGCTATCTTTGAGAAAGAGGATCATATAAATGCAATTAAAATGAAAAAGAACAGTGCCGATGAAATAGCAAACCGTACTTTGGTGCCTATTTTGGCTCTGGACCTTCATTATGAATATTTAAATGAACTTAAAGCGGTTTTCGCTGATATGAAAAAGGTTAGTAAAATTTCGAGCCAGTTTCACTGGAAAGAAGAAAACCTGAAAATAGAAGAGCGCATTAAAGATGAAGTAGTCCTCATAACTGATTCTGATCTTAAAATTGTTTTTGCTTCCAAAGGAATAAAAAAAATGACTGGTTATGCAGAGGAAGAAATTCTGGGAAAAACACCCAAAATGTTTCAGGGACCTCAAACGTGTCAATCTGTTTTAAAGGAAATTAAAGATGCGATTAAACAGAAAATCCCATTTAAAAAAACGATCGAAAACTATAAAAAAAATGGCGAAACCTATAAATGCCAGGTCGATGCCATTCCGGTTTTTAATCAAAAAGGGAAATTATCGCATTTTATAGCTTTTGAAAAAGAGGATAAAAATCAAAGTGTTTAACTGTAAAAGTTTGATGCAGAGAGATTAAATGTGATTTTTTCTTTTTAGAAAATAAAAAAGACCGCCTTTAGAGCGGTCTTGTATAAAAACTTTGTGTCTTAGTGCTTTTATGTCTAGAACATATTACAGATTCTCAAAGAAGTCATTTCCTTTATCATCCGTAATAATAAAAGCTGGGAAATCTTTAACGGTGATTTTACGAACAGCTTCCATTCCTAATTCTTCAAAATCAACCACTTCTACTTTTAAGATGTTGTCTTGCGCCAAAATCGCCGCCGGACCTCCAATAGAACCAAGATAGAATCCGCCGTATTTGTTACAGGCATCTGTTACCTGTTTTGTACGGTTTCCTTTAGCCAGCATTACCATGCTTCCGCCATTTTTCTGGAACTCATCTACATACACGTCCATACGTCCGGCCGTTGTAGGTCCAAAACTTCCAGAGGCCATTCCTTCCGGAGTTTTTGCCGGGCCGGCATAATAAACAGGATGATTTTTAAAGTATTCCGGCATTGGTTTTCCGGCATCTAATAATTCTTTGATTTTTGCGTGCGCAATATCACGGGCGACAATAACGGTTCCGTTTAGTTTTAAACGTGTTTTGATAGGATACTGAGACAGCTTTGCCAGAATATCGGCCATTGGCTGATCCAGATCAACTTCAACCGGAGCTTCTAAATGCGGTGCCGTTTCAGGTAAAAACTGCTTTGGATTTACTTCCAGCTGTTCAACGAAGATTCCGTCTTTTGTAATTTTTCCTTTGATGTTTCTGTCTGCAGAACAAGAAACGCCCAAACCAACCGGACAAGAAGCCGCGTGGCGGGGAAGACGAATGACACGAACATCATGCGTGAAGTATTTTCCACCAAACTGAGCCCCGATTTCGCTTTCCTGACAGATTTTCTGAACGCGCTCTTCCCATTCTAAATCACGAAATGCCTGACCGGCCATGTTTCCTGAAGTTGGAAGATTATCGTAATATCCTGCGGATGCTTTTTTAACTGCGCTTAAGTTTGCTTCCGCAGAAGTCCCCCCAATAACCAAAGCCAAATGATAAGGCGGACAAGCCGAAGTTCCTAAATCTTTAATTTTGGCACGGATAAAAGCATCCATCGATTTATCATTCAATAACGATTTAGTCTGCTGATATAAATAGGTTTTATTTGCAGAACCTCCTCCTTTTGCCATAAACAAGAACTCATAAGAAGTTCCTTTTTTAGCATAAATATCAATTTGTGCCGGAAGATTTGAACCTGAGTTTTTTTCTTCAAACATCGAAATCGGAACAATTTGAGAATAACGTAAATTACGTTTTTGATAGGTATTGAAAATTCCCTTGCTCAACCATTCTGCATCATCAACACCAGTAAAGATACTTTCTCCTTTTTTCGCCATTACAATCGCAGTTCCCGTATCCTGACAGCTTGGCAGCTGGCCTTCTGCAGCAACAGATGCGTTTTGAAGTAAATTGTAAGCCACAAAACGATCATTGTCTGTCGCTTCCGGATCATCCAGAATATTTCTTAGTTTTTGTAAATGCGTAGTTCGCAGCATAAACGAAACATCTGTAAGCGCTTCTTCAGCCAATAATTCCAAACCTTTTGGATCAACTGTTAAAACTTCGCGTTCTCCAAATTGTTCTACTTTTACAAAATCAGAAGTAATTTTACGGTATTGCGTATCATCCTTCAAAATAGGATAAGGATCCTGGTATATAAAATCAATCATTTCTTTGTTTTTTTACAAAGTTAGAAATTATTTACCTAAGAAAGAATTTGAATAAGGGGTCTTAAAATGGTTTATTGCTGATTATGAAACTCGTTAAAAGTCATCTTTTTTTCGAAATAAGGTTTCTCTTTTGCTGATAGAAGTTTCTTTTTCCAATGACTGCCCTGTAATGAAAATGATATAGAATCAGAGTATTTTAAAATGCCAGAGTCCTCATTATCATCGTCTCCGGGTACAAATGCAACAGTTTTGCAATAAAACATTTTAGGATCTTTCCCCCCTTCTGAATCATGATTCACGAATTCTGTCCACATTCCCCAGCCGCTATCAGACATTGACTGCCAATGGTGAACCAGCTGCAAATTAGAATCTTTTAAATAATAGAGATAATTCTCGTGAGTATAACCGCAGGCAGGATATCCCGAACCAATACTTATAAACGAAGAATTTTGATTTGACGATTCTGTTAAGCCCAAAGATCCGCTCCAGTCAGAACCTTTTTCATATTGCTGGATTGCTATTTTAGAAGATGCAATTTTGTTTTTATTCTGATAAAAATCAAGTCGAAAAGTTGAGGTAACAACACTGTCTTTATCAGCTTCCTGCTTTACAAGGTTTGCCAGAACAAGATTGATATCAGCGTTTTTATCTTCAGAAAGAATAATGGTGTCTGTGTGTAATACTTTCTCATCAGTTGTCTGTTCTTCTGTTTCAGTGACTTCGGGAATTTCAGAAATTGTTACAATTTCGGTCTGAGCTTTTTTTTGGTCTTTTTGGCAGCTAATTACAGTTAAGGCTATTAAAATGAAGAAATAGGGGATTTTCATAAGATTTATATTAGATCTTCAAAAATATATTTTTCTTCGTATTGAATCTTGAATTTGTCCGGAAAATTTAAAAATTCATCTCTAAAGTTTTGTTTTTTATGGTTTCCTTTCTGATTTTCAATGTGTTTGTAAACCGGGTCAAGATGAGACTTGCAATGTGAAAATGTTTCATATCCCTCATAAAAAATCCGCAGGATCGGTCCATATTTTTAGATTTATCTATAAAACGGATCGATCCTACGGAACTCTGTATTGTTATTGGATATCTTTAGTGATTTTTAAAAAAACCAGGTTGCCACGAAAATTGCCGTAATAACACAAATAACATCAACCAGAAGCATTGTGCCTAAGGCATAACGTGTGTTTTTGATATTAACAGATCCAAAATAAACCGCAATTACATAAAAAGTACTTTCGGCACTGCACTGAAAAATACTGCTCAGCCTTGCTGTTAAAGAATCGGCTCCAAAAGTATTCATCGAATCAATTAAAAAACCACGTGATCCTGCTGAACTGAAAGGACGAAGCATAGCAACAGGCAATGCATTTGTAATTTCTTTGCTGACACCCATATTTGAAAATATAAAGGCAATTCCGTCGCTGATGATTTCAAACAAACCGCTGTTTCTAAATAAGGAAATAGCAACTAACATTCCTAAAACGTAAGGGAAAATCGTAACCCCTGTTTTAACTCCATTATTGGCGCCTACTACAAAAGTGTCAAAAACGGTCGTATTGGCTTCACTGAATTTTTTTTCATTTTTGAATGAGAAAATCAATGTGAAAGCAATGATCGCAATTAAGATTAATCCGGAAAGGTTAGAAGTGAAATAGTTTTTTCCAATTAGATCCAGCTGATTTACATACATCAATAAACCAACAATAGCCGCAATTAATCCCATTAAGACGATTAAAAGCGAAGCACTTTTAAAGTTGATTTTTTGTTTAACCCCAACAATAAGGAAAGCGGCAATAGTTCCAATGAATGACGTTATGATACACGGAAGCATAACATCGGCAGGATTACTCGCATTTGCAGCAGCGCGATAACCAATAATTGAAGTTGCAATTAATGTTAAACCCGAAGCATGCAGACACATAAACATAATTTGCGCATCACTTGCTTTGTCTTTTTCAGGATTTATTTCCTGCAGGCTTTCCATCGCTTTTAATCCGAATGGCGTGGCAGCCGAATCCAATCCTAAGAAGTTAGCGGCAAAATTTAAGGTCATATAAGAAATCGACGGGTGATTTTTAGGAATGCTTGGAAATACTTTTACAAATACCGGACTCAGCACTTTTGCTAATTTTCCGGATGCTCCCGAAATGATTAAAAGCTCCATTAAACCGCAGAAGAAAGCCAGGTATGCTATAAGAGGCAGGATTAAATCGACCAAAGTGCTTTTACAGGTTGGCAAAAGTCCGTCAGATTTCTGAAGTCCGCTGTAGATTTTTACGGTTTTATTTTTGTAAACATACGTTGTATCGGCATTAAGAGTATCACGATTGATGATCATGGTTTGTTCCGGTGCTTTTTTAATGCTGTCTTTGATGAAAGCCGGAAGCTGCCCGATGTATTTTTCGGATACCAGAATTGGATCATCTTTTTTTCCATTTAAAACAGAATCAATAGTATAAGTGTTGGCTGTAAATAAGCTCACAACAATAAAAACAATTGAAGAAATAAAAATAACTAACCAAAATCTGCTTAATACCATAATTGTAATTTTTTGTAAATGTAATTATTTAGCAATAATATGCATAACGATTTTATGTAATGAGATGGGAATTTAAGGATTATAGAGTTGAATATTAAAAATATGGTTTTATATAACGCCTCGCTTTGGCGCATGTTCTATTACGTTGTTTTGCAGTTATGCATATTTCGCTCTTTCCATAACGGCAGGCAATCGACATTAGAAAACTCAGACAGAGCAAAAGATCATCTGTTTATCTTTTTAAAATCAAATTATGTAATCACAATTTTCATCCCCAAATAATTTTCAAACGATTTTATTTCTTTAAATAAACTCTCTTTTGCATCTAAATTTACAGCATCGAAAAACTCCGTTTCTATTGTAACGTGATCTTTTTTGATGGTTCGTTTCCATGTTCCGATAACCTTTCCGTTTTCTAAAATCGTGGGTTTAAAAATGCCGTTTTTGGTAAAAGCTTTAGATTGATGGTCTAATAAAATGGAAGATTCTCGGTTTTTGTATGAAATCAGATATTCATCAAAAGCAGGAAGAAAATGTACGCTTTCGCAGAAATTAACCAAATCTGTATGATCTTTTCCGAACCAATATTCCTGATTATCAATTACAATGTTGTTTAATTGCAGTTTTATTGCGTTAATTGCAGCTTTGCAAATTGTTGGAGAAAATCCAGACCAATGCGAAAAATCGGCAGCTGTTGCGGGACCATGACTTTCAAAATATCGCAGCGCTAATTTTGCCAGTGCTTCTTCTTTGGTTAATTTGGTTTTTGGTTTTGAAACACGTTCTTCAAGCAGGGCATACGTAATTTGTTTGCCTTTCATTTTTCCGCTGCAGACCAAACCTTCTAATTCGGCATTCATCATAACAATAACTGGGGACAAATCGCCTGCACTTTTTTGGATATTAAGTTCCTGCATGATTTCGTCTCTAGTTAAATGATTATTTCCGGTTAACAGTTTTTGGATAACCGAATTGATCTGATCCAGTTTCTTGTCATCATAGCCATGCTGTTTGGCAGTCGAAGCAAAAAGACGCTTAACCTGAGGTCCTGAAAGATCAAGCATCCAGTAAATATCTTCGGCAGAAACCAAATGCCAGGTGGGACGTAAAATATGAGTGCGGATTATTTTGCCTGAATTTATCGCTTCTTCAATTTCTTTTTCAGCCACAGTACAACGTGAACCAACCGCCCATTTCGCCATTGCATAATCCTGAGCCTGCATTGCTCCCATATGATATACAATATCCTGAGGTGAAACGGTATTTGTTTTATACAGTTTTTGAGAAACAAGTCTACGATGTGAAATTTCCTCGTGCGTCATTTTAGAAACTTTTTTTAACCATATAAGTTATATAAGTTCATTTAAAGCTTTGTGCTTTTGCTGTTTGTGTTGATTTATTTAAACTTTATGTTTAAAAATATTAGCCTCTCTTATGTTATTTTTTGCTATATAAGAAATATAAGTTCATTTAAAACTTTGAGCCTTTGCAGCTCTATCTCTCAAAATTCAAACCCTTAGAACCTTAGCACTTCAAAAATCACACATGAATAATCTCTTCATCGATAAGTAATTCTTCACGGCGTAAACGAAGGAAAATCTGGGCAACGGCAATCGTGTCTTTTTCGCAATAGGTTATGATTCGGTCAATGTCTTTTTCGACATAAAAAACATGTGCAACCTGACTTCCGTCGATATCGCCTTTTGGCGATGGAACGCCAAGAATCTTAGTAAGCAGTTTCAAAGAAGTAAAATGTTTATAATCGCCAAACTTCCATAATTCCAAAGTGTCAAGATGCGCAATTTCCCAAGGCTTTTTTCCAAACAGATTCAGTTTGTCCGGAATCGCGATCTGATTGATGATCATGCGGCGTGCCAGAAACGGAATGTCAAATTCTTTAGCGTTATGTCCGCATAAAAGATGTTGCGGCTGATTGAAATGATTGTTCAGCAGGTTGTTGAAGTCTTTCAAGATCTTAGTTTCTTCCCCAAAAAAAGAGGTCACCCTGAAATTCCGAACATCACCTTTAATGGTAAAATACCCAACCGAGATACAAATGATCTTTCCAAATTCGGCCCAAATTCCGGCACGTTCGTAAAATTCTTCAGGAGTAAAATCGTCTTTTCGCTGATATTGTGTTTTGATGTCCCAAAGAGACTGCATCTCAGAATCAAGTGAATTGAAATTTTCCTGTTCCGGAACAGTTTCAATATCAAGAAACAAAATATTGTTGAGGTTTATTTTTTCGATCATGGCTTTTATAAAACACGATTACACGAATTAACACAAATTTGGTTTGAATTAAGTACGAATCCTAAAAACTTTTATTTTGTAAATATAAGACTATAATTTCTATTTGTGTAGATCTGTGAAATTTGTGTTGAATTTAAAATAAACTTTGCTGTTGAGAAGGGCTTTCGTGTTCCAAAAGCCATTTTTTTCGGGACAATCCGCCGGCATATCCGGTTAGCGAACCATTTGTGCCAATAACTCGGTGGCAGGGAACTACAATCCATAGTGGATTTTTACCATTTGCCGATGCTACAGCGCGAATTGCTTTTACATCGCCCAGTTTTTTGGTTTGGTCCATATAACTGACTGTTTTTCCATACGGAATTTCCAATAAGGCTTTCCAGACTTTCTGCTGAAATTCGGTTCCGGCTGGATTGAGTTTCAGATCAAAATGGGTTCTTTTTCCTTCGAAATATTCGTTTAACTGCAAAACAGCATTCTTTAAAACTTCAGGAATAATTTCTGAAACTTCATTTGTTCCAACATCAGAAACAGAAATTACAGCAATACCGTTTTCGTCGCCAGCAATTTTGGTGATTCCTAAAGGCGAATTGATATAAACAGTTTCCATAATTTTTGCGTCTGACACAAAGTTCGTTAATTTTTTTGAACTATTTAAGTGATGTAAGTTCATTATAATTACATCACTTATATGGTTTAATAATTCTCCAGTCTAAATTTGTAATTTAAAATGGTTTCTACCTTTTCACTTGAAATGGTTTTCCTGATGTTTGATTTTTCAGAACTGAATTTGGGTAAGATCAGTTTTTGTTCTTTTGCTTTTTGGGTATAATATTCTTGTCTTGTGGGATGAAAAGGCGCAGCGGCATTAAAAACGTCATTCCATTTCGATTGATAGATTATTTCTTCGATGATTCCAATGCAGTCATTCAGGTGAACTAAATTTACAGGTGCATCAGGGTTTTCAAGGTTTTCTTTTCCGGCTAAGAATTTTACTGGATGCCGGTCTTTGCCAATTAAACCGCCAAACCGTAAAATCGTGGTTTCAAAATTTGGATTTTCCTGTAGAATTTTCTCCGCCAGAAGTAATTGTTTACCACTTTCTGTGTCCGGGTTTGGGTTTGTTTCTTCGGTTATAAGATCATTATCGTCGCTATAAACAGATGTTGAGCTGACAAAAAGAACCTTCTTAACCGTTGATTTTTCTATAAACGGAATCAGGGTTTTGATTTTTTCTACAAAAACTTTCTTTTCAGAATCAGGATTTACTGCTCTTAATTTTGGCGGAATATCGATGATTAAGATTTCGCTTTCTGCTAAAAAATCAATACTATTTTCAGAAATACTTTCGCTTTCCAGTATAACCAAAAACGGATGAATTCCTAAATCTTTTAAAACAGGAAGTTTAGTTTCTGAAGTTGTGGACCCGTTTACTGAATTTCCTTTTTCAATCAGCTTTTTGGCTAAAGGCAATCCGAGCCAGCCACAGCCCAATATGCTTATTTGTGTCATTTTTGTGAGGTGCAAAGTTTCTGAGATTCTGAGAAGCAAAGATACAAAGGTTCTGAGTTTTTGTTTTACACCGATTTTTTGAAATTTAAATGTGCCGAATCTGTCCGAAACAAAAAATCACTTAATATTCCATTGCAGGTTAATTTCGGTCTGCAGAAAATTGATAAAGTGATTAAAATACGCTGGATAGGTTTCATTGGCGCGTGTGGCGATGAAATGCTTTCGTTTCAAGCCGTTTTTACCCACTTTTACGGCTTTAACCGGATTGTTTTGTAAATAGGGCAGCAATGCCCATTTTGCCATCGACATAACGCCCATATCTGCTTTGACCATTTCAAGAGAAGCTTCGGTTAAAGGCATTGGTGTTATTTTCTTTGGAGATACTTTGGCCGGAGCCAACAGAAACTGATGAATCGTTACGGTTTCCATCGGAAGGGAATGAATGATCAAATGTTCTTCGGCAAAATCCTCTGCAATGACATATTTCTTTTCTGCCCACGGATGATTTTCGGAAACTACCATTACGACTTCATCCTGAAAAAGTTCGGTATATTTTATATGATTATCCTTAATTTGGTCGCTTACAATGGCAATATCAATGGTGTTGTCTAATAATTTCTGCAGCGGAATATGAGTGGCTTCGGTGATAATTTTAAGTTCAACATTTGGATACAAGAGATGAAATTGCTTTAAAACCGACGGAAGCCAGTGATAACTTGAGAAACATTCGGTACTGATTCTGATTTCGCCGTATTCGCCAAAAACCATTTGTTTGATTTGCGTTTGGGTTTCGGTGAGTTTGTTTAGGATTTCATTGGCGAGTTCGTAGATTTTTTCGCCCGCTTTTGTTAGTACCAGTTTTTTGTTGGTTCTTAAAAAAATCGCTGTACCTAATTGATATTCTGCCTCTTTAAGCTGATGGCTCAAAGCCGACTGTGTCAGATGAAGTTTGTCGATCGCTTTTGTAATGCTTCCTTCTTCGACAATTGCTTTTATCAGTTTTAAGTGGCGTATTTCCATTTTTGAATGTATTAATACACAAAGTAACAAAATTCCGGACTGGCTTTTGCATGAAAAAAAGTAATGCTCTGCATGAATTCTTTTCGTTTTTATGAGATTGTAAATCAATATACTTTTGGAAAAACAAAATCAGTAAAACAAGATACTATGGAAGCACAAATTAAACATTACGAGAACAAACTGGCATTTGAAATGGACCCGTCCGATTTGTTCGATGCTTTAAACGACGGGGAGAACATTATTGTAATTGATGCCCGAAAAGCTTTTGGTTACGATGAAGAACATATTCCGAATGCCATTAACATCCCGCACCGCGAAATGAATTTAGAAACCACAAAGCATTTAGATAAAGAAACTTTGTATGTTACGTATTGTACCGGAATTGGCTGCAACGCCTCTACAAAAGGAGCTTTAAATATGACGAGATTAGGATTTAAGGTAAAAGAATTAATGGGCGGACTGGAATGGTGGAAAATAGATGGTTTTGCAACCGATGGAACAAAAGGAAAGAACGAAGGATTAAAAATAGAATGCGCCTGTTAAATAAAAAAGGCAGACTTTTAAAAGTCTGCCTTATGTTTTTCTATTGTGGCTGAGCAGCCGGTTTTAAACTGTCATTTACAATAACCGTACTGTCTTTTACCGGAGCCGTTTCAATTGGCTTTATCGGTTCTGTATATCTTTTTATTTTCTGCCGAATCATAACGGCATCATTCAGTACAAAAGGCGTAGGCATCATCCAGTCGCTTCTTGGTTTTACATTAAGGAGCGGGTTGGTCATTAAATCGAAAGAGCTTTCGATTAAATCCATATCAAAAATTGATGATTTATTGATGATAAATTCCATTTCCAGCGGTTCGTTGCTTACTACATAATAGCATAAAATTTTAGCATCTTCTCTTTCGAGTTTATTCGATTTTTCGCCTGAGGTTGAAACTCCGTTTGCCTTGAAATTGTAAAACGTCATTTTTGGATTGGCATAAATGTCATAACGATTTACTTTTCTATTTGGTGTAATTCGTATTTTCATATACCTTTTACTGCCAATAACGCTGTCTCTTAAAAACGCAATTGTTGGTTTAGGAATATCTACAACCGGTGCAATAGCGCTATTGGTAAAAGTTGTATTGTATTTGCTTGCCAGAGGAAGACTGTTTAATCCAACAGCTTTCTGGTTTTTCTCTCCTAAATAGGTTTTGGTCCAGTCGTCGAGGTTTACATCGTAGGTTGCCCAGACTGCCGAATTTGTATTGGCGTTGTAGATATACAACAAACTGTTTGATTTTGCTTTTCCGTGTTCATAACCTGAATTAACACCGGCATAAATAAAAAATCCAATAGATGCTGTAAAGAATACTATAATCCAGGCTCCTTTTCTAAAGAAAGTGTTGAATATCGGGAGAAGCAGTCCAAAAAGAAGGACCGTTAAAACGGCGCTTCCAAAAAGTATCTTCAATCCTAAACCAATAGGAAACATAACAATAAAAGGCGCAACAATGGCAAGAGCCGGAATACTGAACAATAAATTCAGTCCCAGACTATAGTGCTGCGTAAGAACAAAAATCCCGAATAAAAGTATCCCGAAGTAAACCGGAATAATCAAAAATCCTGCTCCGGCTAAACTGTTTGCAATAAAAGCATTAATGATGATCCATAAAAGCAGCGGTGCTACAAAATGATTCATCGTTATTTTTGAATCTGAAAAATGATGGTAGAACGCAAAACAAATGGCAATGCTTAAAGTAACAAAAGCCCCAATATAAGCATGTCCGTTATAGGTAAATCCGTTTAAAAGATCAGAATACTGCGGGTAAATTTCTAGAATAATCTTCCAGCCCAAAAAGGTTACCAGACCTGATACGATGATAGATCCCAAAAGCGGTACAAATCCTTTGAAAATTTCTCTCAAAGAAATCATTCGTTTGGCTTTTCCAATAAACATAAACAGAATTAAAAGTCCCAGAGCGATCAGGGTCATAGGCATAACCCATGAAAAAGGATAATTTATAAAAGCAAAAGGAACATTAAAGTAAACATTGTCTTCTGTAGAATCTGTTTTAGTTAAATCTGTATTAGCGAAGTATTTTAAAAGAGGCATTAAGTATGAACCCTGGTGAGCCAGTGTCGTTTTACTTAAATGCTGTACATCGTCCTGCTGTGTGTGATAATTGTAATGACTGTCTATAAAAGCAAAATTAAAACCCTGAATATTGCCTTGTTCTCTAAAAACAGTTAAGTCGGTATCGTTAGGAAGCATTTTGTAAATACTGTACATAAGTGAGTTTGAAACCGGATACGCCGCTTTTGCATTTGTAAATTCTTTTACTAAAGCCTGATTTCCCTGATTGGTTTCCATCAGCATATAACTTGGTCCTGATGTTCCTCTGGCTTCAAAGTTTAAAACCAGTCCAACATCTTTTGCCCACGGATGCTGGTTTACAAAAAGTGCCGCGCCGTTTAAACCCAGTTCTTCTGCATCTGAAAAAAGAATAATAATGTCGTTTTTCTGCGGATGCTTAGAATATAAAAAAGCTCTGATTCCTTCAAGAATCGTCGCCACTCCCGATGCGTCATCACTTGCACCTTTTGAAAAAGAATGCGGTGCACTGTCGTAATGAGAAAGTAACAAAAGTGCTTTGGAATTATCAGTTCCTTTAATTCTTGCAAGAATATTTTTAGATTTTACAAGAAGACCTTTATCGTTTAATGTAAAACCTTCCTGAGTAGTTGTCTCTAATCCAATCCTGTTTAACTCAAGTTTTAAATAATTGGCTACCAATTCGTGATTGGTTGAACCAACATAATGTGGTTTTTGGGCGATTATTTCGACCTGATTTAAAGCTCTTTCAGTAGAAAAATCAGCGAGGGCCTCGTCGTTTTTAGAGATCCATTGTGGCATAGTCGTGGCATAAATAATGCCAAGGATCGCTAGTATACAAACGATTGCAAGAATTGAGGTTGGGTTTTTTCTCATTACAAATACAACTAAATTTCTTTTTTAACAAGCATATAATAATCATTGTCCAAAGACCGATATCCCTGGTCATACAGGAAATAGTAAGTATTACCCGTTTTGGTGTGCAATATATTAGTAAAGAAATCAAAATCAAAGCCTTTATTGATCATTTTCTCCCGTGTTGCTTTCGATTTTCCATCAACATTTAACTCTGACAAAATACGGTAATTTTTTCGTAATTTATTATTTACATTTCGCATGTAATTATTGCTGTCTTTGTTTATTTTGTTGTTGTACGCATTCCGGCAGTTATCTGAGCAGAACTTTTTATCTTCCCTGCCTACTAATTTTTCAGAACATTCGAGACACGTTCTCATTTGCTTGTTTTATTAATTTGATACAAATCTGTTCGTCTATCTTTTAAAATCCTTACGCTTCCGTGTTCATGAAGGTTTTTTAGTAAGTTTAGGTCGATATCTACAATTAAAGTCATTTCTGTGTTTGGCGTTGCTTCTGCTTTTATTCCGTTACTCGGGAAAGCAAAATCAGACGGTGTAAATACCGATGCCTGAGCATACTGAATATCCATGTTGTTTACTTTTGGAAGATTCCCCACGCATCCGGCGATGGCCACATAACATTCGTTTTCTATAGCACGTGCCTGCGAACAATGTTTTACACGGGTGTAAGCATTTTGTGTATCAGTTAAAAATGGCACAAAAAGAATATTCATTCCTTCATCTGCCAGTAATCTTGACAGTTCAGGGAATTCGACGTCATAACAAATTAAGATTCCAATTTTACCACAGTCGGTATCGTAGGTTTTAAACTCAGAGCCACCCTTCATTCCCCAATGATGAACTTCGTTTGGTGTGATATGGATCTTGTAATACATTTCAGAAGTTCCATCCCTTTTGCATAAAAATCCAACATTGTATAAAATCCCATTTTCGAGATGAGGCATGCTTCCGGTTATAATATTGATGTTGTAAGAGATGGCAAATTCCTGAAAACGCTTTCTGATAGGATCTGAATGTCGTGCCAGTTCCCTGATTGCTTCGGCTTCAGACAAATGATTAAAATCTGCCATTAACGGAGCGGTAAAAAGTTCCGGAAAAAGAGCGAAATCACTTCCATAACCCGAAACGACATCGATAAAAAACTCCGCCTGTTCAAAAAGTGCTTCGACATTGTTCAGCTGGCGCATCTGCCACTGGATAAGACCTAAACGAATAATACTTTTTTCAGAATTAATCAGTTTTGGATTTTCTTCGTAATACACATTGTTCCATTCCAGAAGAACCGCGAACTCTTTTGATTCTTCATCGCCTTCAAGATAATTTTTGATGACACGAAGAACGTGGAAATCATTGCTTAACTGAAAAGAAAGCACGGGATCATGAAGTTCCTTGTCTTTTACTTTTTCAATATAATTTCTGGGCGAAAGCTTTTTAGCATATTGATTGTAATTTGGGATTCGTCCGGCAAAAACAATGGCTTTTAAGTTCAGCTGTTCGCAAAGCTCTTTTCTGGCATCGTATAAACGCCGGCCTAAACGCAGACCGCGGTAATTAGGATGGATGAATACATCGATTCCGTATAAAATTTCACCATCAGGATTGTGGGTAGAGAAAGTATAATCGCCGATAATTTGTCGGTAATTGTGTCTTTTGTCAACTAATTTTTCATCGACAATCAGCGATAATGCCGATCCTACCACGACGCCGTCAACCAGGATTACCAATTGTCCTTCAGGAAAAATAGAAAGCAGTTTTTTTATATCATTAGATCTCCAGTAGGAGTTTGCCATTTCAGGATACGATTCAACCATTGAATTTTTCAATTGTTTGTAATCTTCAAACGCAAGGTTTCGTAACTCAACTTTTTTAATTTCTGTCTGCATATATGTACGATTTATCTCAAATATAGCGAAAATAATTTCCATTTACAAACGCTTACAAATAATTACAACCGAAAGTAATTAGTTTACAACCGAATAATTCTGAGGGATCAGCGCAATTTTGCAGTGTTGAATCTGATCAACGATTTTATATAAACATTTAAAATAATATACGCCATGAATGCAATGAAAAACAGAGTACAATTAATTGGTAATGCAGGAAACGATCCGGAAATTAAAACTTTAGAAAACGGAAAAAAACTCGCTCATTTTACGATCGCGACAAATGATTTTTACAAAAATGAAAGAGGAGAAAAAGTAGAGCAGACCGAATGGCACCGCTTAACTGCCTGGGGAAAAACAGCAGAAATTATCGAAAAGTATGTGGTAAAAGGTAAAGAGGTCGCAATAGACGGAAAATTAACACACAGAAGTTACGATGACAAAAATGGAGAGAAAAAGTACGTTACCGAAGTAGTTGTAAACGAAATTTTGCTGTTGAGTAAATAAGATTAAACGCCGCAAAAAATTGTTTATAAGTATCAAACCCGACAGGTTTTTAAAACCTGTCGGGTTTTGTTTTATGCTGAAACATATTTATAAAATCGAAACTCCGTTTGTATCGGTTGTAAGCACTTCGCTCATATAATCAAAAAATGGTCTCATGTTTTTGAATGTTTCCAGAGCCTGTCCTAAAAATTCATAGCTCAATACTTCATCATCTGTAAAGTGTTTCATGATCAAAAACTGTTTAAACCGGAGCAGATCAATTGCAGGATGATTAGGATCAAAACCTTTAGGCGTCGTTTTAAGCTGTTCACCTTGTAAAGTTCCAAAAGTGTTTTTAAAAGATTTTGAATTTAATATTTTCTGAAACGTTTCCGGATCAAGATCAAATTCAGCTCTAATGCGTTTTAAATCGGCTGCGTTGGGACCCCAGAAACCTCCGGCAAGAAAACTGTTTCCTTTTTCCAGATGAAAATAGTAACCGCCGCGTCTTGCTGCGGTTGCACGTGTGTAACTGCCTCCCCAAAAAGTTTTAAAAGGCGTTTTGTCTTTAGAAAAACGAATGTCACGATAAATGCGGTATACGCTTTTTTTGCCGGATGCATTTTCAAGTACATCCGTTTTAGAAAGCGCTTTCAGCAAAGCATCGGCAAAATTCTGAATATGATTTAATTCAATCAAATATTCAGGTTTATGTTCATCAAACCACGGTTTGTTGTTATTAAGTTTAAGTTGTTGTAAAAAATCAAGACTGGATTTAGGTATAGTAATTGGGTTTTCCATATAAAATTGAAATCTTTAAATTGAAAAGATGATGCAATTTAAAACTAAAAAACCCACCAAAGAAATCCGGTGGGTTTTTGTTATATTGTGTTAAGCCGTTTTTTTAAGTAAATCAAACATAGGACATCGTGAGCAGCGTTTCTTTTCACTTTTTTTGTATTTCTCACAACAAGAAGATTTACAATTTTCAATCTTCTTGATTTTGTCAAGGATATCTTTATTCTTTTGTTTCTTTTTATCCTTTTTTTTGTCCTTATCTTTTTCTTTCTTGCTCAATTTTCCTCTGGTATTATGTAAAAACAGAGACAAATATAAATGAAAAAAGTTATTTTTATGTGTTCTAAATAAACTTTAACTATTTTTATTTTGGATTAATAGCAATAGAACTTGTAACTGTTAACTGCTGAATATCACGGTCAAACAAATAAAGCCCGCCTTTGTCTTCACCAATCAGGTTAATTTTGTCCAGAATAGATTTAGCTGTAGCTTCTTCCTCGATTTGTTCAGAAACATACCATTGTAAGAAATTATGTGTTGCATAATCTTTTTCTTCAAAAGTAATGTGTACCAACTCGTTGATAGATTTCGAAACAAAAAGTTCATGATTGTAAAGCTCCTCAAACATTTCTTTGAAGGTGGAGTATGATATTCTAGGCGCTTTTAAATCTGTAATCTGAGCGTGTGCTCCACGTTCATTTACATATTTTACCAATTTAAGCATGTGCGCTCTTTCTTCGTCTGACTGTGTGTACATAAACTGAGCGATTCCCTCTAATCCGTGTACTTCAGCCCAACAAGCCATAGAAAGATAAGTTTGCGAAGATTCTGCTTCTATGCGGATTTGCTTGTTTAAAGCTGATTCAATATTTTTTGATAGCATAATTTGTGTCTTTTTGGTAAAATTAAAAAAAATAATCCGAACCATTTTTTCAAAGTCCGAAAACATGGCAGCATTTGAATTAAATCCAGATCATTTACGGCTGTTTAATATCCTCAAAAGATGCCGGTCTCGAAAATATTGACTTATTCATGATCGGGTTTCCGTTGTCTTCGTTCACAAAACCGTTTGTGAATTTCCTCATGATAAATTGTTTCGAAGCAATATCGTAATAACTTAAAATATAATAGTCTTTAAGCTTCAGGCTGTTTTGCAGCATCATGCCTTTGTTGACGTTTAAGTAATAAAACAAATTGTCTACCGCCAATGGTTCTGATTTTACATCTTTTACAAAATCGTAGTTTTCATTGAGCATTGCATCAAAATAGACCATTCTGCTAAGTGAACGCATACCTGAAAAATTAAAAATTTCATCAGTATTGTACATATAATCAGAATCGACATATTCTACAAAACCGCCAAAGGTTATAAAATTGTTTTTGTTGTTTTTAATAACCGAAATTCCGGCGCTCAAATCAGCTAAGTTCCTCAGGAATTTAGCTGTCGTTTTTAACTCCTGGGGCCTATTGTTGTTGTTTTGAATAAAAAACGGTGAGTTTTTAAACTGTATCGTATCATTTTTTGAAATAGAGCTGCTTTTAATTGTCTTTCCGGTATCATAATCTTTGATGGTAAACAAAAACTGATCTTTGTTCGCCGTCATTTGAAACAGTTTTTTATCGCTGTAAAATGAATTTGCAGTTCGGGATGGTTTTACAGAAACAGGAAGGTCGAACGTTTTTTCGGTAATTTCTGCCGTTTCCATGTTAAGATCAAAAACCTGTGTTTTTTTTGAATTATAATCCAATGTCAGGATAAGGCGATCATCCAAAACGTATAATTTGTTGATATTAGAAGTTTTGTCGATCGAATTAAAATCGTCTGACTCCATCATCTGAATTGGATAATAGCGTATCAGTGTGGTGAATGAAAAGCTTTGACCTCTTCCGTTCTGAAAGGTAAAAGGCGAGAAGTCGAACATTTTTATTTCGCAGTTTCCGTTTTCGAATTTATACAGAAGAAGGTGCTGTTGGGCTTTTTCTTTTGCCAAAATATAGAAAATATTGTTTTTTTGGAAAGAGGCAAGTATATAATCATGTGCTTCGGGGAAATCAAAATTTAGGGATCTTGTTGTTTTGGTTTCGGTAAAATATTTGATTATTCTGATGTTTCTCAAGTTAGACGAACTCCAGTACAACAACGGGGCCTTATCTGCTCCAATACTATAACCCAGCAAAACACGGTCTGCGGCATATCGTATAGAATCTGTAAACTGACTGGTGAGAAATAAGGATTGATTGTATTTTAAAATATTGATGTTCTTGTTGTCTGAGGCAAAAACATATACATCATGTGTTTTTACATCTTCGATATTCAAAAGCTGTGCTTCAGACAGATTGAGATTCAATGGAAATGAATTCAAAACGGTCTGACTAAACAGAATGGATTGAGAAGACAAAAGAAAAAATAGGAATAGTTTTTTCATGTTTTTACAGGCACAAATATTATTCCAAATTTAATGAAATAAAACCGGCAGAAATGTACGCAATAAAAAAAGTCCGCAAGAATTCATCTCGCGGACCTGTTTTTTGGTTTTAAAAGAAATTATTTCACTTTAAAAGTTACTCTTCTAGCCAGTCTTCTAGCTTCTTCAGAATCTTTTTGGATTGATGTGTCAGCACCACCGGCAACCACATTTAATCTTGAAGATGAAATTCCAGCTTTTTCAAGAATAGTTTTTACGTTTTGAGCTCTTTTGTTTGACAGTTTTTCGTTGTATTCAGAGCTTCCAACCTGATCTGCATATCCAATGATGTCAAGATTCGCAGATGGATTTTTTCTTAAATAAGTTAAAACTGCATCAATCGCAGCAGTTGAGTTTTCAATTGGCGTAGCTTTGTTGAAATCAAAGTAAACACTGTAATACTTGCTGTCGATCATTTCTCTTACGATATCTTTATCGCTTACGATAGTCGTTGTAACAGGTTTTTCAACAATCACTTTTTCAGGAACTTTTTTAACTTGTTCTTCAAGCTGTGCCACTTTATTTTCTAGCGCAGAAAGATCAGCGTTATTTGAATTGTTATCCATTACAACCCAGTCAGCATGTTTGCTGTGTTTTCCTAAATACACATTCAAACCTACAGTAGCGTTGAATAATACTCCTGAGAATCCTCTGTTGTCTGGAAGATAAACGCCGTCAAAAGAACGATCCTGAGATGCATTAAAAATTGCAGAGAAATCTCCGGTTAATGCAATTCTGTTTGACAGTTTGATTTGTCCCGTAACACCAGCAATAAAGTTAAGCATTTCGTCAGCTCCGCTAAAACTATCACTTCTTAATTGAGAGTAGCCAAAACCGGTATGTCCTAATAATCCGATTGTATTAGTCCAGGTTTCAAAATTCATAATGCGTCCTAAGTTTGCAACGGCTTGTAAGTCTGCTCTGTAGTATTTTGAATTAAATTCTAAAGAGTTTTTTTTGTTTGTTAAACTGTTGTAACCTACATCGGCTTTTAAACCAAATTTGTTGTTAAACATATAACGAATTCCAAAATCACCAACCCACGGACTTGGAGTACTTGTGTAGTAACCATCAGAAAAAGGTTTTTGAGGTTTATTTACCCCGCCGGCCAATTCAAGAGACCACTTATTAAAATTTTTCGAAGTATTACCTTCTGTCTGCGCATTCATACCTGTAAGGCCTAGAGCAAATGCAAGAATAATTACAGATTTTTTCATTGAAATTTGAGTTTTAAATTTTTCCTCAAACCAACGACATATTAGGGCTGGATTTGTACACTAAAAGTTATTAGAGTATCAAAATAAGACATTCGATGTGTTAAAGTTATTTTGTGTTCATCTGTTCCTGAAAACAGTCTGCTAACCTGCCCAGATGTAAACCGTCCATTAATCCATGATGAACGTGCACTGACATGTTCATAGTACGTTTTCCTGACTCGGAAGTCATCATTTTTCCAAAAGAAATCTTGGGGCAGCTGTCCGGAAAAGTAAAGCTTCGGGCATGAGAAAGCGAAGTAAAGTTTAACCACGGAATAGCCGAAAAGTGAATCAGATTATCATCATCAAAAGATCTGGTAAAAAGTCCGGTAGTGTTTTGAACGCGTTTGATTTCGGCTAAAGCATTTTTTTCAAAGATTTTATAATCGGGATTATATTCAATTAAAGAAAATCCAAAAGTGCCGTCTTCGCGGCCAATAGTGGCCGATGCATCGATACGATCGTTGATGTATATCTGGTTTTCTGAAATTCGGTACTTGAAATTCTCAATCGAATTTACAGCGGTTAAGGTTTTATGCAGATAGAAAATGAAGAAAGAAGTGTTCATTTCTTTGGCCGTTTGGTAAGCTTTAGTACAGTCAATTTCGACAGTGGCACCAAAAAATGGTTCTTCCATTTTGCTGAAATGGGCAAAATGTTCTTTTCTGTTCCAGTTTTCTAAGTCTAAAAGTGTTTTCATTATAGTAAATTGTGGACTACCTCGGTAATCTTTTCAAAGGAGCTGAAATGTTTATGCTCGACTTTATGGTTTATTTTTTCGTGTTCCCAAGTGGTGTGAAACGGAATATGAACGGCATATCCGCCAATACCCAAAACCGGAAGCACATCTGATTTTAATGAATTGCCTATCATTAAAAATTCATGTGCCTGAATATCCAAACGGCCAAGGAGTTTTTGATAGTCGATTTCCTGTTTGTCTGACATGACTTCGATGTGGTGAAAATAATGCCCTAAACCGGAACGGTGCAATTTACTGTGCTGATCTTTTAAATCGCCTTTTGTAGCCACAACCAGTTTGTATTTTCCGTGAAGTGCCTGCAGCGTTTCTTCGATTCCGTCCAAGAGTTCGATGGGTTTTTCAAGCAGTTCTTTTCCGTACTGAATGATTTTTTCAATGACTTCAACAGGAATGGTATTGTTCGAAATATTCATTGCAGCTTCGATCATCGAGAGGATGTAACCTTTGATTCCATAACCGTATAAAGGCAGATTGGCTATTTCAATTTTGAATAGTTCCTGCGAAATTCCCTGATGCGAAAGATAATCTTCCATCAAAGCGCAGAATTTATGTTCGGTTTCCTGAAAGTAGGGTTCGTTTACAAATAAAGTATCATCGGCATCAAAGGCGATTACTTTTAAGTTTGGTATTTTGCTTTTATGTAACATTGTTTTTTTGTTTCAAGTTTTTACTTGTTTCAAGTTTCAGGTTTTTTGCCACGACCCGAGCGATAGCGAACAGGCAAAGCAATTCACGAGTTTTTTAAATCTGCGTGAAACTTTTTAAGCTATATCTCACGAATTTGGACTAGTTTTTTTAAATTAAATTTACCCAAAAGGAGACAATATTTTAATTAGCTTTTAGAAAACAATCTTTTTAAAGAAATGGTTTTATCGTAAAAAGTAATTCGGATTCCGAAAAGTAATATGATACCGCCAAAAACCATTTGTAAAGTTATTTTTTCTTCTAAGAACATCCAAGCCAAAACAGACGTAATTACGGCCTGGCTTAATAAACTTAATGAAACTCTCGTGGCACGCATGTGCTGTGTGGCATAGCTGATAGAAAGCCAGGCACACAATTGACAAATTACAGCTTGTAAAAGAAGTACAAACCAGCCCGTATCTGAAAACCCGGTGAAAGGCTGATCCAGACTCAGGCACAAAATACCCAAATAAATACTTGAAGCTGTTAAACTGATGGTCATAAACGACAAGACATCAACTTGCGACAATACGTTTTTGCTGATTAAAAGGTAAATCGAATACAAGATTCCTGATAAAACTGCAAACAAAAACGCCTGATTAAAATTGAGTTCGATAAAAAAATCAAAACCAACCAAAGTGATCATTCCTAATAAGGCAAAAAGAGTCCCAATCCAGAAATTTACGGCAGGTTTTGTTTTTAAAAAGAAGAAAGACCCAATGCCAACCCAAACCGGAGATAAATTAGTCAGCAGCGAAGCCTGGGTCGCGCTTGATTCCTGAATGGCGATATTCCAAACTGCAACATCTGAAGCAAACAAAATACCGCAAAGTGCTGCCAAAAGTGTAAACTTTAAAGTCGGAATTTTAAAGCTTCTGCTGAAAAGCACATAGGGCAAAAGCAGTGTCACCGCAAATAACATTCGGTAAAAAGCCGAAATTAATCCGGGTGTTAAACGCAGTTTTACCAGTATCGGAAAAATCGAAATGCAGAGTATACCGCAGATTAATGCCAATCTAGGTTTGGTAATTTTCATTGTGAATTTATTCTTGTATTAATTTTCAAAGATAGTTGAGAAAACGAATACTTTGAAAGTAAAAAACGCGAATCAATTAAAAATGGTAATTGGTTCGCGTTTTGATTATAACATATATGCGTTTCTACTGATCAGTAAATTTTCTAATTGTATATTCTTTGGTTTTATTGTCATAATAACCAACGTAATAATTGTCATCCATTTTAAATAAAGTCTGCGAAGATATATCGGTGTTTTTCTCAAAAAAAGTTCGGATTTTATCGTAGGCTAATGTTGGGACATCTCCTGCGATATGATTATTATCTCTATCAAATAAAGCATCAATTTTAACTACTTTTCGGTTTGCATACGAATTAAAACTGTCCATTGTTGGGTTTGTAAGGGCAATATAAAGAAGAGCGCCAACAAGACCAAATTGACCAAGAACCGCTTGGGAACCACCGTTTCCTGCTTCAGAAACACTTCCAATTGTAATTAAAGTTTTGTCTCCTAACTGATAACAGGAAAGACCAGAGTTGAGGTTGTTTAGTTTTCTAATAAACTGAGAGCTGTTTTCCAGAACCCTTTTGCTTCCGCTGCTTTCCTGATTTATTTCTGAATTTTTAAACTCGATTGGTTTAGATGCGTAGGCTGTAAAATCTTTCAATACATTATCATCTAAATCTTTTATGCTGAAATAGAAACGGTCAGATGACGATTTAATCTGGTAGATTTTTTTGTCAAAATAAAAAGAATTTGAATTCAGATCTGTGCGGTAATCAGACTGGATTAGAGGTTTTTTTAGGAGTTTTTCTGTACCTGTAAAGTTTTTAAGATCTAAGATTATTACTTGTGTATAATCGATGTTTGTATCTATGGTAATTACAATCTCTTTGCCGTCAAAATAACATTTTCTTTTGAAAGCACCATCTGTTATTGATGTCAGGTTTTCCGGGGCAATGTATTTGAGTGAAAACGGCGCTTCAAACGGAAGAAATTTTTCTTCTAAAACACCGTAGAGATTGGTTCTTTTATACATGGCGTCAAAGAAATGAAAATCTTTTAATTCGATTGATTTTTCTTCATGTTTACCATTTTGGTCGAAAATATGTAATTTAAAAGTGTTACTTTTTTTAAGAACACTCAAAAGGTAGAACGTATCATCTTTACTGAATTTTTGCAGGACTTTCTCGTCTTTTAAAGGCAGTGTGTATTCCTGAGTGGTGATTTGGCGGGAAGTAAAGTCGAAATACTGAGAAAATATTTCGTCGAAATCTACAGATGACCAGTACAATCTTGAGTTAGTATTGTTTAGGTTGTAGCCAATCATGCGGACATATTTTTTGATATTTGGTCTTGGAGCCGAAATACTGTCTGCAATCTGCATTTGGCTGTTTAAGCGGATAGCCTTTACTTTTTCTTTATCACTGACAAATAAGGTTGTTTCTTTTGTCTGATTATTAACGATTTGAAAAACATCTCTGTTCTTCTTAAGGGCGACAGGAATAGAGTTTACAACGTCTTGGGAGAAGCCCATTATGCTGCTTAATACTAAACAGCTGGTTAGTAGTTTTTTTAACATTGGTTATGTTTTTGGTTTTCTGAAATTTTAAGCGAATATCTGACTTTTTTCTTTAACAGAAATAGATGCGAAAATATATTTTCAGTAAAAAAAACGCGAATCAATTAACAGGATTAATTGACTCGCGCTTTTTTATTTTAAGAAAGAAGTTTTACTCTTTCGTTTCTTCAACCTCAATAGTTGGAGGAACTTCCAGTGCATCTTCGCCTTTTAAATAACTTGGTAAATTTAAACCGGCCATATTGAATAAATCGTTTAATGGCGGAACGGTTTTCATCATGCCCGAAACAAAGTTGGCTGTGGAGCCGTTTTCGCCCTGACCATTTCCTGAATCCCAAACGGTGATTTTATCGATTTTGATATTTTTAACCGCTTCAACCTGAGTTTTAACCAGTTCAGGAAGTTTTTCCAATAATAAAAGCTGGAACGCTTTGCTTGGATCTCCGCCCGCCGCAGCCACAACATCTTTGTAACCTTCGGCTTGTTTGGTTAAGATTTCAAATAATCCTTTTGCTTCGGCTTCCATTTTTGCAAAAATAGCATCGGCTTCTCCTTTTGCATTTTCTCTAATAGTTTCGGCAGCGGCCTGTGCTTCGATAATTGCTCTTTGTTTAGCAATTTCGGCAGGAACCACAACGTTTGCAATTTGGGTAGAACGTTCTCTTTCAGAACGTGCCAGCTCAGCTTTCTGTTCAGCAATGTACGATTCTTCTAAAGCTTTTGCTTGTTGTACTTTTTCGGCCGCTATTGCGACACGCAATGATTCTGCTTCTTTTTCTCTACGAAGCGCCTCAGAATTGGCAATGGCAATTTTGGCCTCGTTTTCTCCCTGAATTGCAATCGCATTAGCTTCAGAAGTTTTTACCCTTGTATCTCTTTGTGCTTCTGCTTTTCCAATAGTTTCGTCTCTGGATGCTGTTGCAATACTAATTTCTTTATCTTTTTGGGTAATTGCGATTTTTACATCACGATCTCTGTGTGTTTCTGCAATTTGTGTATCTTTTTCTCTATCGGCAAGAGCCTTACCAATTTCCCCGATTTTTTCCTGCTCAGCCACACTGATTTTTGCTTCGTTGATCGCTTTTGCAGCAGCTTCTTTTCCTAAAGCTTCAATATAACCTGATTCGTCTCTAATATCGGTAACGTTTACGTTGATTAATTTTAAACCAATTTTTTTAAGCTCACTGTCAACGTTTTTCGAAATATTGTCAAGGAATTTATCACGGTCTGAGTTGATTTCTTCGATAGTCATGGTTGCGATAACCAAACGCAGCTGACCAAACAGGATATCTTTTGCCAGTTCCTGAACCTGCTCTGATGATAAGCCTAATAATCTTTCGGCGGCAGTGTTCATACTGTCTGATTCTGTCGAAATTGCAATGGTAAATCGGCACGGAACATCGACTCTAATATTTTGTCGGCTCAATGCATTGGTTAAGTTGGCTTCGATCGAAAGCGGTTTTAAATCCAGAAATGAATAATCCTGAATAACCGGCCAGATAAAAGCACCGCCGCCGTGTACACATCGTGCAGAGGTACCGCCGGTGCGCCCGTAAATAACTAAGATTTTATCTGAAGGACAACGTTTGTACCTCGATATTAATGCCGAAATTGTTACGAATAATACGATTGCCGCAACTGCAATTAAAATAATTGGGTTCATGCTATTTATGTTAAATGGTTTCTACAATTAAAATGTTGTTTTCGATTTTGATCACTTTTACTGCTGCGCCGGACGGAATTCTTTCGTTTTCGGTCATGGCTTCCAATTCATGATAGGCACCGTTTACGCTGATCATGATTTTACCTTTTCCGGTTTTGTGTTCTGGAATTGTTAAATAAACTTCGGCAGTTTTGTCTAAAGTACTGGTGATTTTAAAAGAATTGTCTTCGGCCAGTTTTTGCACTTGTTTGATTACGAAGAAAAACAAAAGCACAAACAAAACGCCTACAACAAGAGATAAAACAATAAGAAACCAAGGCTTTTCGCCAATTGTTGAATAAAATGAAATTCCGGTCCAGCTGAAACCTAAAAGAAAGTTGACGAGGTTTCGCAGCGAGAAGACCTGAAAATCCATATCTCCATCATGAAAATGCCCGTCAAAATCGGTATCGAGACCATCCGAAATATCGAGACCCGAAAAGGTAATGATGGTTTGAATAAGAAAGATTAAACTTGTTGGAATAGCGATATACCAAAAGGATTTAAGTAAGGCGGGCAAACTTTCTAACAGCTCCATAATTATCGGGTTTTTCGAATAACATTTGGTTGCTAATATCTTACTTTTTATGAAAGAAAACTAATTTATGTTAAAAATCGATTTTCTGTGTGTTTCTTCTTTTTTATGAGACAGAAAAGTTAAACCATAAAACAAACAAACCCCCTGCTTTAGATGTATGAGAAATATCCAAAATGAATTTTTTTCCCTAGTTTCCATAGGACATCATGGCAGGGGAAATGTTGTTTTTATTATGAAAAAAGAGGGATTAAATTTGTTTTTGAGTGGTATTATGCGGTGAGCATTTTTTGGTAAGCTTTCCTGATTTCCAGATCCGAAAAAGGTTCAAGTGCTTTTACCAGTGTTTTGATCGTGTTACTGCAGTTGATCATTTTGATACGAAGATCTTGATAATCGCCAACTTCAGTTACCAGAATGGCGTCGAAAATTTCGGCCATTTGTTCCGGTTGATCTCTAATTTCATCTTCAAACCAAATGTCTGATAGAAATTGTGCCATTGCTGTCATTACAGCCGTTTCTGTTGTTTTTTCATTTTCTTTTTGCATATCGAAAATATTAAACGCACGAAACCCTCGCTTTAGATGTGCAAAAATACCCAGAAGGATAGATTTCCCGAGTTTCCATAGGGGCATCATGGCGAGGGTTCGCTTATTTTGACTTTAATTAAGTTCAGAATTACTTCTGGTATTTTTGCAAGACAAACATACAATTATAAACTTATATAAAAGTAAAAAACATGAGAAATTTCTCATGTTTTTAATATTTCGATTCTAGAAAGAACTTCTTAGTTCACTGTAGCACCATTTGGCGCATCAGCATCCGGGTTTACAAAAACCAGTTTTCCTTCTGCATTGGTTGTCATCAGGATCATTCCCTGACTTTCAACACCGCGTAAAGCTCTTGGAGCTAAGTTTGCTAAAACAGAAACTCGTTTTCCGATGATTTCTTCAGGAGAAAAACTTTCGGCAATTCCTGAAACAATCGTACGAACATCGATTCCCGTATCTACTTTAAGAACTAAGAGTTTGTTTGCTTTTGGCATTTTTTCTGCCTCAAGAATAGTTCCGATACGAATATCCATTTTCGCAAAATCCTCAAACTGAATTAAATCTTTTTGCGGTTCAGCTTGTTTGTTTTCGGCAAGATTTGCTGTTTTTGTTGCTTCCAATTTATCTATTTGTTTTTGTATTTCTTCGTCTTCGATTTTAGCGAAAAGTAATTCTGCTTCGCCAATTTTATGTCCAGATGCAATTAATTCTGAATTATCTGTAACATCAGACCATTTCAGGTTTCCTTCATTTTTAAGGATTCTTGAAAGTTTAGCAGCTGTAAAAGGTAAAAACGGTTCTGCTAAAACGCTCAAAGCGGCAGCAATTTGCAAGGCCACATACATTTGAGTTTTTACACGCTCCGGATTGTCTTTCATCACTTTCCAAGGCTCTTCGTCTGCCAGATATTTATTTCCTAAACGGGCAACATTCATTAATTCGCCAAGAGCTTCGCGGAATCTGTAACGCTCAACCGAACTTGAAATCACGGCCGGATATGCTTTTAATTCAGCTAAAGCTGCTTCATCAATTTCAGTCAATTCGTTTGGAGTCGGGATAACACCATCGTAATATTTGTTGGTTAAAACCACAACACGATTTACAAAGTTTCCGAAAACAGCAACCAATTCGTTGTTATTTCTCGCCTGGAAATCTTTCCATGTAAAATCGTTATCTTTTGTTTCCGGCGCGTTTGATGTTAAAGCATAACGCAGAACATCCTGCTTGTCCGGGAACTCTTCTAAATATTCGTGTAACCAAACGGCCCAGTTTTTAGAAGTCGAAAGTTTGTTTCCTTCTAAATTCAGGAACTCATTTGCCGGAACGTTGTCTGGTAAAATGTAGCTTCCTTCGGCTTTTAACATTGCCGGGAAAATAATACAATGGAAAACAATATTGTCTTTTCCGATAAAGTGAACCAATTTCGTTTCTTCATCTTTCCAATACGGTTCCCAGTCTTTTCCTTCGCGCGCTGCCCATTCTTTTGTAGAAGAAATATAGCCAATTGGGGCATCAAACCAAACATAAAGTTTTTTTCCTTCGGCACCTTCAACCGGAACGTCAATTCCCCAGTCAAGGTCACGTGTTACGGCGCGAGGCTCAAGTCCTGCGTCGATCCATGATTTTACTTGTCCGTAAACATTGGTTTTCCAGTCGTTTTTATGTCCGACCAAAATCCATTCGGTTAAAAAATCAGTATATCTATCTAAAGGTAAAAACCAGTGTTTTGTTTCTTTTAAAATTGGAGTTTCTCCGGTAATAGTCGATTTTGGATTGATCAAATCGGTTGCGTTCAGGGTAGATCCGCATTTTTCGCACTGATCTCCGTAAGCTTCCGGATTATCACATTTAGGGCAAGTTCCCACAACAAAACGGTCTGCCAAAAACTGATTTGCTTTTGCATCGTATAATTGTTCTGTAACTTCTTCAATAAAATCTCCTTTATCATACAATGTTCTAAAGAATTCCGAAGCCGTTTCGTGATGGATTTTTGCAGAAGTTCTTGAATAATTGTTGAATGAAATTCCGAAATCTGAGAATGATTTACGGATAATTCCATCGTATTTATCTATAACTTCCTGTGGTGTAACTCCTTCTTTTTTGGCTTTCATCGAGATTGCAACCCCGTGTTCATCGCTTCCGCAGATAAATGCTACATCTTTTCCCTGCAATCTTAAATATCTCGAATATATATCTGCCGGCACGTAAACCCCCGCCAAATGTCCAATATGGATTGGTCCATTTGTATAAGGCAAAGCAGCCGTAATGGTATATCTTTTTGGATTCTGTGTCATTATATGAATTTTATTGAGTGCAAAAATAAGCAATAGAATTGAGATTTTATTGACATGAATATTTTTACCGTTGAGATTGGCAAAGTTTTTCGCATTTTTTACCACAGAGATGCGCAGAGGTTTTTCGCGGAGTTTCGCAAAGAGATTTTATTTGAGAGAAGAAATAATCTCTCAGAGCCGCAAAGGCGCAGAGTTGCAAAGGAATTTTTCAGCCGGCTTTAGCCAAAAAATAAGTTTGGCTAAAGCCTTTTTAAAAATTAATTTCTATGATAACCTCCAGCTAAAACTGGAGGCAATTGAAAATCTCTTTGAGGATCTCTGTGGTAAAAACGAATAGCAGAACCAAAACATAAAATAGAACCAGTTTAAACTAGCCCATCATATAAAATCTTCAAAATATATTTCGCAATCTTTGCCATCCAAAAAAACAGCAAAAACAAATTTTATGAGCAAGACAAAATTAATAATCAACAAAAACGGGTCGATAAAAATCGAAGGCGATTTTGAAATCATGGACCCTGAAGGAGCACTTTACGGTTTACAGGGAAGATCTGCACTTGGTCTTTGCCGCTGCGGATTATCTGCAAACAAACCATTTTGCGATGGCGGACACAGAAATAACTTCGAACACGATTCTGTTGCGTTTGATTTACCGCCAATGAAAACGAATTAAGTGTTTTTAGTTTCGATATAAAAAAACTGCATTTTCAGGATGCAGTTTTTTTTTGTTTTATAAATAAAGTTCCCCTTTCATGGTTATAATCGAAGAACCTCCAACCAAGATATCATTTTCACGGTTCATGACTTCGATAATTGAGGGCTGATTTAACTTAACGCCTTGGAGAATTTTATATTCCTGATTTAGTTTTGTGTATTTTTTTTGGGTTAGAAATCCAATCAGTGGACCTGCTGCAGTTCCGGTTGCGGGATCTTCATTGATTCCTATTATGGGATTGAAAAATCGGGCTTCGGCAATGTTGCCCTGATTTTGGTCTGAAATAGTAAAACAATAAAAACCTTCAGACTGGTATTCTTTCGAAATTTCAATCAGCAGTTTGTTATCGGGAACGAAATCGTTCAGGATACTGCTGTTTTTAATAGGAACCATCATGTGTGCCGCTTCGGTTTTTACAATTGTGGGCACAAAGTCGCTGCTGTCTAAGTCTTCAATTTTAAGACCCAGTGCTACAGCCAGTTTATAAGTTGGGATTTCTTGTTTGATAACAGCTGTTTTTTGATGCATTTGTACAACCGGATATTGTGTAACGGGATCAAAACTAACCGTTACCGGAATTGGCGAATGGTTCATTATTACAAAAGTGCTGTCCTTGGATTGTTCGTCAAAAATGGGCATTTTTTTTAGCAGTGCGCCGCAAACAGCCCCCAGTAAATTGTGTCCTGCGCCGTCGATTTCGATTCCGGTTGGGGTAAACGAACGTACTTTTAAAGCTTTTTGTTCTTTTGAGTAGTAAATGAAAGAAGTTTCGGAATAGCCAAATTCTTTTGAGATGTCCTGATAGATTTCTAAATCCAGGTTACCATCTGTAAAAACTACAGACAAAGGGTTGCCTTTGTAACTTTCGTTTGAGAAGACGTCTAAAACGTAATATTCTAATGCTTTTCTTTCCTTCATTCTTTCCTGTTTTGGCGCTAAACACTTTTTGAAGGAATAAAATTACGGTTTATTCTTGTATTTACTTGTAGGATTTATTTTTTATAGGTTATTTTAGTATTACTTTATGATTAAAAGCAGGCTTTCAGAATCAAAGGTTTCAGGATCAGTGGTTTTTAAAATAAGTTTTTCGCCACTCTCAAATGCAATGGTTATTCTGCTGTTGTTTTGCTCGGGTTCGCACCAGATTTTGGCGATTGTTCTTTCGAAAAGATTAAACTCGGAGGTTTTGTCGATATAACTAAAACTGTCATCTTCTTCAATTTCAAGTTCGTCAAAATTCCAGTCTTCCCAAAAACCAATACCGATATCAAGAAAATACTGATGCCAGTTATGATTCTCAACTTTTAAATAAACAATAACGGGTTCTTTGGTTTCCGGATTTTCACAAACGACCAGTTTCTGTAATTTTAGACCGTCAAATTCAGTAAATAAGAAAGTATCATCCTGAAAAATTCTTCCTCGTTCTTCTTCCATATTTATACTATTCGTTTTTGTTCTGCGCTGAACTTTATTACTTTCTCTAATCTCGAAATTCTGGTTTTTTCCTGTTTGGCACTCATAATAATATGAATTACTACTTTTCTGTAGGATGGTGCCTGATTACTAAAATATTCCCACGCTGTTTTATTGGCTTTAAATTGTTTTTCGAGTTCCGGATCAAGAATATAAGCTTCGTTTTCGTGCGAATAAATTTTGGATCTTTCTTCAGATCTTAATTCGAAAGCCTTTATACCTTCGGGTTTCATTAATCCGGCTTTGGTAAGATTTTCGATTTTTTTGATATTGATGGCACTCCAGATGCTGGTTTTTTTTCTGGGAGTAAACCTGATAGAATAACTTTCTTCATCAATAGATCTTCGGATACCATCGATCCAGCCAAAACAAAGTGCCTGATCTACAGATTCTGACCACGACATAGATGGTTTTTTGCTCTTCACTTTATAAAACCCCACTAAAAGTTCGGTTTCGTTTTGGTGATGCTTTTCTAACCATGCTCTGAACTTTTCCTGGTTTGAGAAGAAAGTTGGATTCATTAATAATGACGTTTCGATTTCATTGTATAAAAATATAATAAAACAGCAGTAAACAAAAGTGTACTGCTGTTTTTTACGACTTTATATATTTTGACATTCTATTCGAAAACCACTTTTTTATTGCTTTTGGGCATTTGAACAATATGATACGGCTGTGTAATTACAGTTCCTAAACCTCCGGGTTTTAATTGTTTTACTTGAACAAATATGCGGTTATTGGTTTGAGTAATTTTGGTAATATCTATAGAATAACCACTATAGTTTCTCACCTGATCAATAACAGCAATAATTTGATATTTTTTAAAATCAATATTTAGAGGCATACTGTTTTCCCAAGATTTAGGCTCCAGCTTGTATTTTTCCATTAAAATATCCAATTGTTTTTGGTTTTTAACGACAAGATTTGCTTTTTGATTAGTGTAATCTCCGCTGAAATGATCCCCATAAAAAACACTTGAAAATTCTACGTTTAATGGTTCTGATTCATCACTGCTGCAACCCGTAAGGATAAATAAAATCGTGAAAATAAATAAAATCTGTTTCATGGTTTTTGGTTTTTTAGTAATTAGCCTTAATTGTAAAATGCTATTTATTAAATAGATGTGATTTTTTTTAAAAGTTGCGTGCTATTTTAAAATATTAATATTTGATAAAACTATTCTCCATCATTATCTGAATTTTCAATTAATGCTTTTTGAGCTTCTAATATTTCTTGATATTTTAAAAAATGTGCTTCTTTGGTTTCTTCGTAGATGCCTTTTATAAAATCAAAACAAATTCTATCTCGAAGTCTTCGTAATTCAAACAGCAGCAGGTTATTACTTTTACCCTTTTCTTTAAAACTAAATAATCCCTCCATTGCCGCTAAGACTGAAATTGAGGCACTAATTATTAAAATACAATTTTCGCTGTCAAATGGAAGATCGTTTTTCCAGCCAGTTAGAATTGTAATTACTGCTCCAGCAATAAAAACAACGACTCTTGTTGTTCGAAAAAGGGTAATGTTAATGTTTTTTTTTGCTTTAATGCTGTCAATTCTGTTTTCAATATCAGAATATAGGATGTCTTTATTTAATTGTTCTATTTTCATAGTTTTTAGTTTTGATGTTTTTTAACTGTCAAATAGTTTATTTTCAAGCAAGTATATTGATAATTTGAATTTTTTAAACAAGTATTTGTACGCAATTTTTTGGAACAGAAAGCAATTAGTTTTTCATCATTACAACTTTTAATAAGTTTGTTATGAGTATTTCACAAGGCTTTGGTTCTTAGACAGAAACAGCTAAGAAAAACTTTAACAATAGAATGTGTTCGAAATCAAAAGATAAATCGTCGTTTTTTTACAACTTTGCACATTAAATCTGTAAACAAAACAAAATGGAGGAATTCGGCAGAATATTAGTTTCAGAAACGGCATTGAATAGCGAAAATCTTCAAGATGTTATTCATTCCAATATTTCGATTATCAATTTAATGCGCGAAGAAGGTGTCGATGATGAATTGATTCACGAAGATGCCCTTACGAGTTATTATCTTGATTATTATTTTTCGCAGTATACCGAGGGGAATTTTTCGCAGTTTGTTTACAACTCAGGCTGGAATAAGGAATTAAACGAACTTATCGAAGAAGGCTTGGCGCTGATTGGTGCCGAAAAACATCTGGAATTGTTTCAGGAACAAAGCAAAAAAGTAAGGATAATGAGTAATATTAAACTGGGGAAATTTCTAAAAGGGAAATTAGATGGCGTAAACCCGGTTCGTGATGCATTAAACAACAATGCTTTTTTTGAATTAGAAGAAAACCTGATGGAACTTAATGCGGCTTTCTTAAAAAACCATCCCGATTTTCAGGCGCTTCCGGTAGAAGAAATCTTCAGGACATTAGAAGAATTTACCGGACATGAAATAAAAAGGGGATAGTTTCGCTGTGAAAATTGTGCGGAATTAGAGTATAATTGAATATGTTTTAATGAATTATCCGGCAGTATAATTATTTTGGATTTTTAAATAAAACTTTGCGAATCTCCCTGCGTTTTTGTGAATCTTTGCGAAACAACTCTCACAACTTTCTGATTTTTTTGATTTTATTTAAAAAGCTTAGACAGAATATTTTATATTTGGATGCCCCTAATTATAAAATATAAACCCAATGAAAATTAAATCCTACTTAATTATCAGCGGCATTTTTCTTTTTTTCAGCTCCTGCGGAAAGAATGAAAAACAAAGTTCTGATGAAATAACTCCAACGCTGGCAGTTCAAACCGACTCCAAACCCAAAGCTGTCGAAAAACTGATTTTCAAAAAAAGCGAAGACATTGTTCCTTCGGATTTATTGAATCTGAGTCTGCTGCGAAAAACCGCCGAAAACTTAAAAATCAAATATTCCAGTATTAAAACAGAAGATGTCAGTTCTGTCAATTACAATGATAAAGTGACTTTTTTTGTAATCTGCACCATCAATAAAACCGAAAAAGCAAAAAAAGGTGAAGAGAATCTGGGCAATTTTTATGAAAGAAGATACGTTTTTGTAAATAATGAAGACGGTAAAATACTGGCCGAAGAAATCGATGATAATTTAGGTTATTATGAAAATGAAGGCCTTAGGGTTTCCAAATCTCATATTCTGAAAGATTTATTGCAGCTTAATGAAACTACATCAGCCATTGCTATCAGTACCGAAGTGTATTCGAACAGCAGGGTAGTAATGTATTCCGAAGAAAAATTTACAATCGTGACTTTTGACGGAAAGCAGATAAAAAAAGTCTTATACGAATACCCAATACGAATGGCGAATGGCGATTCAAACGGAAGCGGAACCTATCAGATTGAAACTCTGGAAACAGGAATCAGCGTTTCGGATACTCAAACAAATGGGTTTTATGATTTGCTTGTTTCTAAGGTTTTTACCTATGAGGAAGCGGCAGAAGCAGATCCGGAACATGAGATAGAACAAAAGAACGATTTGAAATTTAAAAAAGAATTTCAAAGATTAAAATACGACGGGAACTCATATTCCTTTAAAAAAGATCATGAAAACCGGTTTTTGTAATCCAGAAACCGGTTTAAATTAAAATTACAAATGTTTAGAATAACGGCTTTTATGGTTTTTCTTTTTCCTGTTTTCCTTACAGCGCAGGAAAAAGAAGAAACAGCCTCTGAAAATGTTACACGCTATTTTTATGATCACAAAGCGGTTTCGGTTGCGATTTGGTTCGGTGAAGACAAAAAGCCGGACAGCTCGAAAACGTATTATTCTAACGGAAAACTAAATGAAGTTTTTTATTTTGATAAAGACGGATTAAAAGACGGCGATTGTTTTCAGTACAATCCTCAGGGTGAAAAACTCGTTACGTGGAATTTCCTCCACGGAAAAATGACCGGCAGGACAGATCATAAACTTCCTTTTAATAAAGACAGGGAAGAATCGGTTAAAAAAGCTTTAAAGCTTTTGCGGGACATTAATACCAAAACCAATTTTAATCCAGCCAGCATTAATGATCTTTACAATCGTGGTGTTCTGGGGGTGAGTCTGGGAAATAATACACTTGCAATTGAAGATTTAAAGAAGGTTGAATTTGCGATAGACAAAGATCCTGAAAACAAAAAAATGGTTTTGTCTGATTCGGCTCAAAAGAAAACTGCTGCTTTTAGGAGTAAGCTTTATGACCGTATGGCAAGTGTATATGCTGTACTCGAAATGGAAGGCTCTGCTTTTCACTATTATTACAAAGCCATATCGAATGCGCCCAATGATTACCGCATTTTATACAATTTTGCAACATTATTGCAACAAAGAAAATCCTATGATTTAGCGCGTTATTATCTGGAAAAAATTGTAATCGAAAACCCAGATCATGCTCATGCTTATTGGGCATTGGCCAGATTGTACAGCGACACGGGCGAATATCAAAAAGCATTCGAAAATATCGAAAAAGCATTTAAGTATGAAAAGTCGATTAAGGAAAGAACATCTGCAAATGGCGGCAGGGATTTACGAACAACCCGTGGTCTGATTTATCATAAACTGGGCGAATCTAAAAAAGGGATTGCTGATTTGAAAGCAGCATTAGAAACAGATAAAAATAATTCGTTTGCTATGAAAAATCTCGGAATCATTTATCTCGATCAAAAGAAATATGATGATGCCTGCGCCTTATTCCAAAAAGCAAAAGAACTCCATTATACTTTAGTTTACGATCAGTTTGACTTAGAGAATCTTCTTGAAAGCGCCTGCAATAAACGACAGCTGGAAAAACAAGCCGAAACGAAGGCTTTTGTTTCTCCAAATCCGGCAAAGACTCAGATTTCGGTTGAAAATTTTATTTCCAAAACCTTCGACTTTGAGTTTTTCGATTTCGAATCCAAATCGGTTTTAAAAGGAAAATCAAGTGATGGATCAATAAACGTCATCGGATTAAATTCCGGATTTTATGTTTTGAAAGTAACTTCAGGTGAAAAAAACGCTGTTTTTAAATTGATAAAAGAATAGGATTCTACATAATTTGAATATAGTTTGTTCTAAAATAATTCTTTGTGAATCTTGGTGTATTCTTAGAGAATCTCTGCGAAATAACTTTAAGAATAAACTTTGTCTCAATCTTCTAAAACATTTCCTTAAATTTGCTTCCGTTATAAAAAAATACAATAGTTATAAAAATCAAGCTATGTTACAAATTGCATTTATTAGAGAAAATCAGGAGAAAGTAATCAAGGCTTTAGCAAAACGAAATATCGATGCTAAAAGCGTTGTTGAAGAGGTGGTTAAATTAGACGAAAATCGTCGTGCAGCACAAGTAGAGCTGGACAACACTTTGTCTGAATCTAATAAATTGTCCAAAGATATTGGCGAATTGATGAAAGCAGGCGAAAAAGCCAAAGCCGAAATCTTAAAAGAAAAAACAGCTTCATTAAAAGAAAAAAGTAAAGAACTTAACGAAAAAGCAGAAGCTCTGGCAGTTGAGTTAACCAATAAATTATACACTTTGCCAAATCTTCCGGCAGATATTGTTCCTGAAGGAAAAACTCCGGATGATAACCTGAATGTTTTTCAGGAAGGCGATATTCCGGTTCTGAACGAAGACGCACAGCCTCACTGGGAATTGGTAAAAAAATACGATATTATCGATTTTGAACTGGGTGTAAAAATAACAGGTGCAGGATTTCCTGTTTATAAAGGAAAAGGAGCCCGTTTACAGCGTGCTTTAATCAATTACTTTTTAGATAAAAATACTGCTGCCGGATACAACGAAGTTCAGGTGCCGCATTTGGTAAACGAAGCTTCAGGTTACGGAACAGGACAATTGCCGGATAAAGAAGGGCAGATGTACCACGCAGGTCTTGACGATTTATATTTAATTCCAACAGCTGAGGTTCCGGTTACGAATTTATTCCGTGACGTTATTTTAAACGAAAGTGAACTTCCTGTTTTGCAAACTGCTTATACGCCATGTTTCCGTCGTGAAGCGGGTTCATACGGAGCACACGTTCGCGGGTTAAACCGTCTGCACCAGTTTGATAAAGTAGAAATCGTTCGTATCGAGCATCCGGATAATTCTTATGCAGCATTAGACGGAATGGTAGAACACGTAAAAAACATTCTTCAGGAATTGAAATTACCATACAGAATATTACGTCTTTGCGGCGGCGATATGGGATTCACTTCGGCTTTAACTTATGACTTCGAAGTGTTTTCAACAGCTCAGGACCGCTGGTTAGAAATTAGTTCTGTTTCTAACTTCGAAACTTTCCAGGCAAACCGTTTAAAATTGCGTTTCAAAGACAAAGACGGAAAAAACCAATTGGCACATACGCTAAACGGAAGTTCATTGGCACTGCCACGTGTTCTGGCAGGAATTTTAGAAAACTACCAGACTCCGGAAGGAATCGTAATCCCGGAAGTTTTACGTCCTTATTGCGGATTTGATATTATAAACTAGTTTTTAGTTCCAGTCACAGTTTTCAGTTTTCAGTCTCGGTTCAAAGACTAACTGAAAACTGAGACTGAACTGAAAACCGAAAACTGTTACAAATGAAGAATGGAGTAGTATATTGGAACGTTGATCCTGTAATTTTTTGGATCACAAATAGTTTTCCTCTCAAGTATTATGGGGCACTTTTTGCCTGCGGACTTCTTCTTGGGTTTTATATCGTCAGAAATATTTACAAAAAAGAAAATCTTTCCTTAGACAATCTCGATACATTACTTATTTATGTAATTGTTGGAACCGTTTTAGGTGCCAGACTCGGACATTGTATCTTTTATGAACCGGGTTATTTTTTACAGCATCCTGTAGAAATCCTTTTACCCATTCAGAAAATAAATGGTGCTTACGAATTTGTAGGGTATCAGGGACTCGCAAGTCACGGCGGATCGATTGGTGTTTTAACGGCTATGATTTTGTACTGCCGTAAATACAAAGTGAAATTCTTTTCACTTCTGGATAAAATGTCAGTTGCCGTTCCGGTTACGGGAGCTTTTATCAGATTTGGGAATTTTATGAATTCTGAAATCTACGGAAAACCGACTAACGGAAGCTGGGGAGTTGTTTTTGAAAGAGACGATTTAATCCCGAGACATCCCACTCAATTATACGAAGCCTTTGCGTATTTATTGATCTTCGGAATATTATTTTACATGTATAAATCAGAAACTATTCGTAAAGCACACGGATTAATCTTTGGAAGTTTCTTAACTTTATTGTTCCTTGCCCGGTTTATAATTGAATTTTTCAAAGAAAATCAGGAAGCTTTCGAGAATAATATGCTGATTAATATGGGGCAAATCCTGAGTATTCCGTTTATCATTATTGGATTGATTTTGATTATCTGGAAATCAAAAAAAGAAGTAACAATTTAAGTTCCGGTTTTCATTGACCGTTTTTAAGATCAGATTCTGACTGAAAACAACAGCTGAAACCGAAAATTAATTGAAAGACTGAAATATGAAAAATATCTTTAGCTATATCATTTTGTTGTGGGCCGGTTTTGCATTTTCGCAGAACGAACAATTAGCGAACAATTATTATGATAAAGGTGATTTTGAGAAAGCCAAAATTATCTACGAAGACCTTCTAAAAAGTTCGCCGTCTAATACACAGTATTTTTTAAGAACGATCGATTGTTATCAGCAGTTACAGCAATTTGATATTGCCGAAAAAACAATTCAGGAACGGTACAATAGATACAAACAAGGAGTTTTTCTGGTTGAATTAGGGTATAATTACCAATTGCAGAAAAACGAATCCAAAGCAAGGAACTATTACGAACAGGCTATAGAAAAAATAAAAACCAATCCGAATGATGTTTACGGAGTTGGAAATGCTTTCGAAAAAAAGGTTTTGCTGGAATATGCTTTAAAGGCATATCAAACTGCAATGCAGGTACAGCCCAATTACAATTTCAATTTTCAGATTGGGATGCTGTACGGGCAGTTGGGTAAAACCGATTTAATGATTGATCTTCTGCTTACAGAATCATATACAAATCAGCAGAATGCCAATTTGATCCAGACGCAGTTATCCCGTTTTATGAACGGTGAAACCGATAACACGACTTTTAAAGATGCCATGAGAAAAGCGCTGATCCTGAAAACACAAAAAGATCAGGACGTTTTCTGGAATCGTTACTTAAGCTGGTTTTATGTACAGCAGAAAGAGTTTGGAAAAGCCTTTATTCAGGAAAAAGCGATTTACAAACGCGAACCCGAATCTTTAATGAGTATTGTAAATTTGAGTCAGTTTGCACTCAATGAAGATGATACCGAAACGGCTTCGGAGATTTTGAATTTTATTCTTCAAAATACAAAAGACCGTGATCTGCTCATTAAAACAAATGCGAGTTTAATGCAGATAAAGATCGATAAGGCGCAAGAAAAAGATTATCCTGCCATTACAGCCGAATTACAGCAATTACTGGCAACGTATGAAATAAATCCTTTTACCTTATCTTTACAGTTAATTCAGGCGCATTTTCTGGGCTTTAATTTAAAAAAGACTGAAGAGGCCAAAACGATAGTTAAAAAGGCTTTAGAATTAAATTTAAATGCCTATCAGCAGGCAGATGCCAAAATGGAACTGGCGGATATTCTGCTTCTGGAAGAAAAGTTCAATCAGGCGTTAATTTATTATTCGCAGATTCAGCTGGATTTAAAAAATGATGTCATGTCCCACGAAGCCAGTTTAAAAGCAGCGAAGACGAGTTATTTCAAAACTGATTTTGAATGGGCTTTAAAACAATTTAAAGAATTAAAATCGGCGAACACACAATTAATTGCCAATGACGCTCTTGAATATTTTCTGTTGATTAATGATAACACCGCCGCCGATTCGACACAAACGGCTCTGAAACAGTTTGCCAAAGGTGACTTTTTACTCTATCAGAATAAAAAACCGGAGGCGATAACGCAGTTTCAAAATATTCTAAAGAACTTTAAAGGACAGGAAATTGAAGCGGTAACTTTGCTGCGATTAGGTAAAATTTATGAAGGACAGAAGGATTTTACTTCGGCTTTAACCCAATACCAGCAGATCATTGACAATCACAGTGACGGAATTTATGTAGATGAAGCGTTATTCTTTTCGGCAGAAATTTACAATGATGAACTAAAAGATACAGAAAAGGCCAAGCCATTATACGAAAAGGTAATTTTTAACCATCAGGACAGTATTTACTTTGTCGATGCCAGAAAAAAATACCGCGAACTGAGAGGAGATAAGAATTTGTAGTTTGGTTTAAGCGGTTAATCGATTAACCGCTTAACCGAAAAACGATTAAACAAGAAAACATGATTATTTACAACGTTACCACTAATATACACGAAAGCGTTCATGACCAATGGCTAAAATGGATGCAGGAAAAACATATTCCTGAAATTCTGGCAACAGAAAAATTCTCTTCGGCACGAATCGTAAAAGTTTTGATTGAAGAAGAAATGGGAGGCGTAACATATTCGGTTCAATATACAACCGACAGCAAAGAGACTCTGGAAAAATATTATCTGGAAGATCAGCCAAAATTTGACAAGGAAGCTCTGGAATTATTTGCAGATAAGATGCTTTCTTTCAGAACAGAACTGGAGGTAATTTCGGAACACTAGTTTTTAGTTGTGTTTTTAATTAGAAAAGAATAGAATCTGTTGCAAGGATAACTTTTACAAGACAGGGATATCTGCTTAATACCTAAAAAGGGTATATTTGCAAAAAAATAATTTCTAACTAAAAATTGTGCTTATCCACTCATCTTGTTTATGAAAAACCTGCAAATGAAACTTGTTTTATTTTTATTACTAAGTCTTAATGTTTGTTGTCAAATTAAAAACGAGGTGCTGAATCAAGAAGAAACGACAAAACCTATTGTTTTACAGCTTAATGAGTTTAGGGAAATTGAAGGTGTTTCGAAAGAAATCTTGCAAAATGTAGTCTTTTCTAAATATGAAGTGTTAAAAATAAAAAATGAAGAGTCGCCTAAATCATTTGGAGAAATGACAGGATTTGCAACGCAGATTTATTCTACGGGTAATGAAATTAATGACTACATTAATGAAATTAAAGCTGAAATTTCTGAAGAGGACTGTTTTGTAACAAACGAAACAATACTTTATGATGCATTTGTTAAGCAAGAATATGCTGTTTTAAAAAACAAAATAGACAAGTTTTACAAACAAAATAAAGTAATTATAGCGTCTTCAAGAGTTTATGATTCTTTGAAAGAAAACAATGAAAAAGCGTTTAATACTAATAAAACCTTCACAAATAAAGAAAATAAAAGTGTAGATTTTTTAAACTATAAATTCGGTTATAAAGCCAATATTGGACTGCTGACAAGTTTAGAAAAAATTCAATTTGAAATTGTTCATTTTCAATATATGTTCATGAATACGATTATGGGGTCTGCTCATTAAAAATTACATCAGTAAATTAATAAAAGCAGAAAGCAAACAACAAATATGGAAAAAGTAAAAGCCAAAAAACATTTAGGGCAGCATTTTCTTAAAGACGAAAGTATCGCAAAAGCAATTGCCGATACTTTGAGCCTGAAAGGATACGAGGAGGTTTTAGAAATAGGACCGGGGATGGGTGTGCTTACTAAATATTTACTTGACAAGCCGATTATAACCCGAGTAATCGAGATTGATACGGAATCTGTTGCGTATTTGGATGCCAACTATCCAAAATTAAAAGACAAAATTATTTCAGAAGACTTCCTGAAATACAATATAAACAAGGTTTACGAAAACAAACAATTTGCCATAATTGGCAACTTCCCTTATAACATTTCATCTCAAATTGTATTTAGAACATTAGAGTTTAGAGATCAGATCCCGGAATTCTCCGGAATGTTCCAAAAGGAAGTAGCAGAGCGAATTTGTGAAAAAAAAGGATCAAAAACCTACGGAATCCTGTCTGTCCTGGCACAGGCTTTCTATGATACTGAGTATTTGTTTACTGTAGACGAAAATGTTTTTATTCCTCCGCCCAAGGTTAAATCGGGTGTGATGAAAATGACCCGAAAGGAAGATTACAGCCTTCCTTGTGGTGAAAAGTTATTTTTTACGGTTGTAAAAACGGCTTTTCAGCAGAGACGAAAAACATTACGTAACAGTTTGAAAACATTAAATTTATCTGATAAACTGCGAGAAGACACTATCTTTGATAAACGTCCCGAACAGCTTAGCGTTGACGAATTTATCGTTTTGACTCAAAAAATAGAAGCCGATGGAGTTCAAAGTTAGCAGAGAATTTATACAGCAGTTAGAGGAGCTGATCGTTAAGAAAAATGATAATGAACTTGAAATTTTACTTAATGATCTTCACCATGCCGATATCGCCGAAATTCTTGAAGAATTAGATTTTGACGAAGCAACTTACATTTTTAAGGTTTTAGATAGTGATAAAACCGCAGAAATCCTTCTTGAATTAGAAGATGACCTGCGCGAAAATATCTTAAGCCGACTTTCGCCAAAGGAAATCGCGGAAGAGCTTGACGAGCTTGAAACAAATGACGCCGCCGATATTATCGCTGAACTTTCGCAGGAAATCAAAGAAGAGGTAATTTCTGAGTTAGTCGATGTTGAACACGCAAAAGACATTGTCGAATTATTGCGCTATGACGAAAACACGGCGGGTGGTTTGATGGGTAAAGAGCTTGTAAAAGTAAACGAAAACTGGAATGTTCTGACCTGTGTAAAAGAAATGCGGATTCAGGCCGAAAATGTTTCAAGAGTACACTCCATTTATGTTGTCGATGATGAAAACCGATTAAAGGGGCGTTTGTCTTTAAAAGATTTACTGACTTCATCGACCAAAACCCAGATTGGGGATGTCTATATCCGAAAATTAAATTTTGTAAAGGTAGATACCGAAGATGTCGAAGTCGCACGTATCATGCAAAAGTACGACTTAGAGGCAATTCCGGTTGTAGATGAGCTGGGTCGTTTGGTAGGAAGAATTACGATCGACGATATCGTAGACGTAATCAAGGAAGAAGCCGATAAAGATTACCAGTTAGCGGCGGGTATTACACAAGACGTTGAGTCGAATGACAGTGTTCTCGAGCTCACAAAAGCCCGTATACCATGGCTGTTGATTGGAATGGTGATTGAAATTGTAGCTTCTTTTGTTTTGAAAGATAATGAAACCGCTTTTCAGAAATATTCAACTTTAATTATTTTCGTACCCTTACTTTCGGCTACAGCAGGAAATATTGGAGTTCAGGCATCGGCAATCGTAGTTCAGGGTCTGGCAAACGGAACACTGAAAGAATTCAGCCGAAGTTATTTCAGCAAAGAAATTACCGTTTCGATGATTTCAGGAAGTATTATTTCGTTGCTGCTTTTGGGGTATCATTCACTTATGTATCAACAGTATCTGGTGGGAGTGGCTATTTCAATTTCGATGATTGTGGTTATTATGTTTGCAGCGACTTTGGGAACTTTAGTACCGCTTTTTCTTCATAAAAATAAAATCGATCCGGCAATTGCCACAGGACCGTTTATCACAACAACCAATGATGTATTTGGAATTATGCTTTATTTTGGCGTAGCCAAAATGATTCTTGGGTTTTAAATTTTTGCCACAAAATAATAGATTACAGTGATTTAAAATCTCCAAAATCTGTGTAATTTGTGAGGCGAAAAATCTACTGTAAAACAGCTGCTATAAATTAAAACCAGGAAGAATGAAAGTACATATTATTGGAGGAGGAAACCTTGGCGTTTCTATTGCCCTGGGAATTGCTAAATTCTCAAAAAACAATCAGGTAACCGTTACAAGAAGAAATACAGCCTCGATTCAGTATTTGTCAGAATACGGAATTACGGTTTCTAATGATAACAAACATAATATTCAGGAAGCCGATGTGGTGATTCTTACTATAAAACCGTATCAGGTTGATACTGTTTTAGGCGAAATACTTCCGGTTATTCAAAATAAAACCATTGCTTCGGCTGTAAGCGGTTTGTCGCTTGACATGCTTAAGTCCAAAACAAACAATGCGTATCCGGTTGTGCGTATTATGCCCAATATTGCAGCACAGTTTGGAGAATCGGCAACTTGTATTTCTTTTCCTGAAAAATATAAAGAAAATGCTGCGCCAATTGTAGACTTGTTTCAGGATTTAGGAACAGCTCCTGTAATCGACGAAAAGTTAATGGATGCGGCGACTGTTTTAGGCGCATGCGGAACAGCTTATGCATTACGCTATATTCGTGCTTCTATGCAGGCCGGAATCGAAATAGGATTCGATTCTAATACCGCTCTTGCCATTGCGGCGCAAACAGTAAAAGGGGCAGCAAAAATGCTGTTGGAAGAACGAGTGCACCCGGAACAGTTAATTGATCGTGTAACAACGCCTCAAGGCTGTACAATTGTTGGTTTAAATGAAATGGAACACAATGGTTTCAGTTCATCTTTAATAAAAGGGATAAAGACTTCTTTGAAACAAATCAAAGGTTAAGATTATAAATTTCAATATTTAAATTCCAAATTCCAATTCTTATTGGGCTTTGGAATTTTTTTGTTTAAAGATTTGTGACCGAGTTATTTTTATTAATTAGAATTCGATATTTGGAATTTAAATATTGAGATTTTACAACTTAACCATTTTCTTAGATAAAATAAACTTTAAGTAAACGAATCCAATAATTCCGGAAATCAAAGACGCAATTAGAATGGCAATTTTAGAGTACAGAATAATCTCAGGAGTTTTAAATGCCAGAAGCGTTATAAAAATCGACATAGTAAAACCAATACCCGCCAGCATTCCGGCGCCAAGAATATGTGCCCACCTTAAGTTTTTTGGCAATGCGCATAATCCCGCACTTACCCCGATAGATGAAAACAGAATAATTCCTAAAGGTTTGCCTACAACGAGACCTAAAAAAATGCCGTAAACATTTGTATTGTTTAACCCCGAGTACCAGTCAGAATCAATTGCAATGCAGGTGTTAGCTATGGCAAACAGCGGGAGAATAAAAAAAGCAGCGGGCTGATGTAAAAAATGCTGCAGCCTGTATGATGATGTTTTTTCGCCTCCATCACCAAACGGAATCACAAATGCCAGGATTACTCCTGTTATGGTAGCATGAACACCCGAATTCAGCATAAAATACCACATAATAATCCCCCCAATTAAATACGGAATGAGATTATGAATTTTCATTCGGTTTAAAATAAAAAGCAGAATCCAGATTCCTAAAGCGATTCCGAGATTTAGAAAAGAAATAGAAGTAGTATAAAAAATGGCAATTACAATTATGGCGCCCAAATCATCAATGACAGCCAGTGCGGTTAAGAATACTTTGAGAGATGCCGGGACTTTATTTCCTAAAAGCGATAATATTCCAATTGCAAAAGCAATGTCCGTTGCCATAGGAATTCCTGCTCCGTTTTGAGTTCCTGTACCAAAGTTTAAAGCCAGAAAGAACCCCGCCGGTACCAGCATACCTCCAAATGCGGCTATAATAGGAAGTGATGCATTTTTGATATTCGACAATTCACCGTGGTATATTTCGCGTTCCAGTTCCAGACCAATCAGTAAAAAGAAAATAGTCATTAAACCATCGTTTATCCAGTGCGTAATCGAATGTCCGGCGATGTCTTTTTGCCAAAAAGCAATATAAGGATCTGCGATAGAAGAGTTCGCCAGATATAATGAGATAATCGTAACAAATAATAAGAGTAATCCCCCTGATTTTTCGTTTTCAAAAAAGGCTTTAAAAGTCTTGGTTAGTTTCATTTTGGAGGGTTATGAAGATTTAATACAGAGTTACATAATTCCTTGCACTTTCAAAGTTAAAAAAAATCTGACCAATAAAAAATTTTGACTTGTTGGAGGTTGTTTGCTGCTAAACCGGAAAGACATGAGGTTTTTGTTTTTTGAGTCTGATTCACCAAAATGTGATTTGAGTTTGAGGAGTTTCTTTTTTTAACGATTATTTAGCCCGCCGGTGTGTTTTTTAAAAACTTTTAATGAAGAATATGATGTATTTTTGTTTGATATTAAACACAATAAAAATGAGCATAAAAATTCTTCATATCGACAGCAATCATCCGGTTCTTTGGAATCAGCTTGAAGAAGCCGGTTTTGAAAACCACGCCGATTTTAAATCTTCTAAAGAAGAAATAGAAGCCAAAATTCAGGACTATAACGGAATCGTAATTCGCAGCCGTTTCAAAATCGACAAGACTTTTTTAGATAAAGCTGTAAATCTGCAGTTTATTGCAAGAGTAGGTGCAGGTCTCGAAAGTATTGATTGCGACTATGCTTCGGCAAAAGGAATTCATTTAATTGCGGCGCCTGAAGGAAACCGAAATGCAGTTGCAGAACATTCGCTTGGCGTAATCCTGTCGCTTTTTAATAATCTGAATAAGGCAGATATGGAGGTAAAAGCAGGACAGTGGAACCGCGAAAGCAACCGTGGTCATGAGCTGGACGGGAAAACGGTTGGAATAATTGGTTACGGAAATATGGGGAAAGCCTTTGCTAAAAAACTCCGTGGTTTTGATGTTGAGGTTTTGTTTCACGATATTTTGGATGGAATAGGAGATGAAAATGCCAGACAGGTTCCGCTTAGTGAATTACAAAAGAAAGCAGATGTTTTAAGTCTGCATCTTCCATGGACGCCGGAGACCGATAAAATGGTAAATGTCGATTTTATCAATGCATTTGAAAAACCATTCTGGATTATAAATACTTCGCGAGGTAAAAATATCGTAACAGCCGATCTAGTTGAAGCGATGAAATCAAAAAAGGTTTTAGGTGCAGGTCTTGATGTTTTGGAATACGAAAAACTATCATTTGAGACACTTTTTCAGGATAAAAACACACCCGAAGCATTTCAGTATTTATTAGAAGCGGATAATGCTTTACTAACACCTCATATTGCAGGCTGGACTTTCGAAAGTCATGAACGTCTTGCGCAGGTAATAGTCGATAAAATCAAGGCTGTGTATGCTTCAAACTAGGTTTTAGCCTTCAATTTTAAATAACGAGTCTTTTCCTGTAAATTTTTCGTTACCGATTAGTTTTATTTGTTAATTTTTAATAATATTGTTGCCGTTTTAAAAGAATTGGTCTAAATAAAGCAATTTTTTTAAACGGGGAGAAACCGAAAATCCTTTTAAAGAGTAGGTATTTTAACAAATTTAATTTTAACGATTATGATTGAATGGTACAAAAAAGTAGTTTTTCAAAACTATGCGAATTTTAATGGAAGAGCCAGAAGAAAAGAATATTGGATGTTTGTTTTGGTTAATATGATCATTAGCATTCCTTTAAATTATATCCTTCCTTTGGCAGTAACTCCTTCACTTGCTTTTCTTGGAACAATTTACAGTTTAGCAGTATTAGTACCTTCTATCGCTGTTGGTGTACGAAGAATGCATGATGTGGGTAAAAGCGGATGGTTTATTCTAATTCCTATCTACAACTTAATATTAGCTTGTACAGAAGGAGAAAGAGGAGCAAATGCTTATGGTCCGGATCCTAAAAATGAGTTTGAAGAAATGAACGAAATTGGTAAAGCTGAATTATAATCTTTATTAAAATGGAAACTACAAAACAAGAAAGCTGGAATACACCATCTCAGCCATCACAAGAAAATAAAAAAGTACTTGCAGGAGTACTTGGAATCTTATTCGGAGGATTTGGAGTGCACAAATTTGTATTAGGATACACACAGGAAGGAATTATTCAGTTAGTTATTTCTGTTGTTACCTGCGGAATAGGAAGTTTCATAGGTCTTATTGAAGGAATTATTTACCTGACAAAATCAGATGAAGAATTCTATCAGACTTACCAGGTAGGTAAAAAAGGCTGGTTCTAAAAAACGTATAAATCCCATTTGTTATTCAAATGGGATTTTTTGATTATACATACATACAGATTTTAAACTATTACTAATTTTTAAAGGAAAAGCTATGAGTGCAGAATCAGAATTTGGAAGTTCAAAACCAGAAAACAAAAAAGTGACAGCCGGAATTCTTGCCATCCTGTTAGGAGGATTTGGAGTTCATAAGTTTTATTTAGGATACAGCAAAGAAGGTATTATTCAGCTTATTCTGGGGCTTTTGTGCGGAGTAGGTGCTGTTATCGCCCTGATCGAAGGAATCATCTATCTGACTAAATCAGATGAAGATTTTTATCAAACATATCAGGTTGGCCAGAAAGGCTGGTTCTAATGTAGGAATCAAATTAGGTTTAAAAAAAATTGTAATGAAAAAGTCCCGCTTGTTCTTCATGCGGGATTTTGTTTTTTAAGATTAATACCAGTAAAAATTAGGTAAAGCTAAGGAGAGAAAAAGTAAAAGTTAATAGAATTTTGTTTTTAAAATCGGATTTTATCCCGAATTTAGTAAAAGAATTAACAGTACTTCGAAATAGCTAACGATTTCAGATGTGCAAAAAATATGATTTGTGGGATTTTTTAAAAGTAACAAAAGTAAAATTGAAGAGCCAAAGGTTCTTTTAACAGTAAGAAGCCATAGCTGTCCGATTACTGCATTCGTAGAACAGGATAACAGAACAGCATATTTCTATCTCCAGGGAGACCATGAAGATTTTGGTGTCAAAAGCTGCTGGATTAGAAATCTTTCCGAAGCACCGCAGGAAATAGAAGAAAAATTGATGGAGCAAGGTGTCGCGCCTATGTTAACCAGAGAGTTTTGTAAATTTCCGGAAGGACAGGAAGCTCTTAATGAAGATAATCTTGAAATTATCTGGCTGGAAGAAGGCGATGGAGCTGCATTGCTGGAAAACGGAGAAATCTTGTGTGTAATACCGAGCTGGAGTGGTAGCGAAGGTTTTCACGGATATGCCCGCGATTGTATTGGAACAGGTTATTTTGCATGGGAACTTTCGGAAGAAAATGAAATGCGTAAGCGTGTTGCTGATACTGCCGCATTTTTTGAAGCATGGACTAAAGAACCGAATCCTTTTGGATTGCAGCAGCCAGAAATTTTAAATTATTATGACGAAATATTCGGGCAAAGCGATAAGTACTTCGCAATCGATGAACCAGACGGTATTCCAAAAGGTTTATATGTGCTTGAAGGAAGCGAAAAATGCGTCTTTGCAACTGTGGCAGTATCCTTGCGTCCGCAGCCAAAAGTAGAAATGTATTATGAAAATCCTGCTCAGGCTAATCGAATTGAACTTGGGACTATTTTAAAATCAGGATTAACAAATGAACAGGTAAACAATGTTGCGAGTCTTATAAGCGGGATTACAGCAATTCCCTGGGAGTATATTACTTTTTTGGCAGAAGGGCATACGGTAGAATTTCAAACTAATATTAGCGAGAAATATAAATATGCAGTTCTAACAAGTAAATTAAAAGTGCTGCCAAAAATGAGCCTGACTGGTTTTAATAATACAAATGTCTGCTTTCTATGGATTGTTCCTGTTTCAGAAAGAGAATGGGAAGTCATGAAAGAATCCGGTTCGCAGGCTATTCTGGGTAAATTAGACGATATAGGAGAAGAAATCTTCAATTTGGACAGGGAAGAAGTTGTTTAAAAAAAGCAAGCTAAAACAAGCTGGTTTCGAACATAAAAAAAACTCATAAGTTTTAAGCTTATGAGTTTTTGATTTTATATAGAAACGGAGATTGTTAATCTTCTTTTTCAGAAAGTTTTCTTTCCAGTTCAATCTGAAATTCTTCAATAACCGGTTTCATAGTGCTTTCCGGAATATCGGCTATTCTAATGTACATCAAACCGTCGATTGCATTGTTGAATAGCGGGTCAACATTAAAAGCAACTACACGCGCATTCTGTTTGATGTATTTCTTAATTAAAACCGGAAGGCGTAAGTTTCCTGGTTCCAGTTCGTCGATGATTTTGTCAAACTTGTTTAAATCAGATTCGGCTTCATCAAAAATAAAGTCTTTATCAGCATCTTTCAGTTTTACTTTATATGCTTTTTTTGGATGAATGTACTGTGCAATATACGGATCGTAATAGTTTGATTTCATAAACTCAATCATCAATGATTTAGAGAAATCAGAGAACTGGTTACTGATACTTACACCGCCTACCAGATATTTATGCTCAGGATGGCGTAAAGTAGTATGAATAATCCCTTTCCATAACAAAAATAACGGCATTGGTTTTTGCTGATATTCACGAGTGATAAAAGCTCGTCCCATTTCGATAGATTTGTGCATCATATCGTGAAGTTCCGGTTCAAATCTGAATAAATCTGTCAGATAAAAACCTTCAATGCCATATTTCGGATAAATCTCAGAACCTAACCCCATACGGTAAGCTCCGGCGATTCTTTTGGTTTCATCATCCCATAAAAACATGTGGTGATAATATTGGTCGTATTCGTCTATATCAATAGATTCATTGGTTCCTTCGCCCACTTCACGGAAAGTAATTTCGCGAAGGCGCCCGATTTCATGAAGGATATTCGGAATTGATTTTGCTCTGGCAAAGAAAACTTCATAATTTTTACTCTGAAGGAATCTGCAGTCGCTGTTTCGTAACGCCTGAACTTCATCAATCATTTTTGATTCGTTTGCCGGTGTAACGATTTTTTTTGGTGTTTTTGTAATTTTAAGACTTGCCGTATCAATCAGTTTTGTGTCTTTTTCAAACGGATTGGCCAGCATATAGGTTTTTCTTCGTAAGAATTCTGAGTATTCTTCAAACGATTCGATTTCGTTTTGCTCACTTACAGAAATTGGTTTTCCAATACGAACTTTAATAACACGGTCTTTCTGTGTAAGCAGTTCAGAAGGCAGTTTTGCTGTACGCAGTGTATCATCTATTTTAGAAAGCCAGTAAAAAAGTTTACTGTTCTTGGCATGAAAATAAATAGGCACAACCGGTACTTTGGCTTTTCGGATCAGTTTAATGGCACCTTCTTCCCAAGGTTTGTCTACTACTAATTTTCCGTCTTTATAAGTAGAAACTTCACCGGCAGGGAAAATTCCCAACGGTTTTCCATCGCTCAAATGACGAAGCGTTTCTTTAATTCCCACCACGCTTGATTTGGCATCCTTATGATTTTCAAAAGGATTAACCGGCATGATGTATTTTTTAAGCGGCACGATTCTGTGCAGTAAAAAATTAGCAATGATTTTGAAATTCGGCTCTCTTTCAAGCATTAATTTCAATAATAAAATCCCATCAATTCCCCCAAGCGGGTGATTTGAAATGGTAATGTAAGCGCCATCTTTAGGCAGACGTTTTAAATCTTCTTCCGGAATTTCAAATTTGATTTCCATCTCATCCAAAATTCCATTCAAAAACGCAACATCTTCCAGATGTTTATTATGATCGTAAATTTTATTAAGGGTAGAGATCTTAAGGACCTTCATAAGAATCCAGCCGGAAAATGTACCGAAAACTCCGTACTTCTCAACATTTATTGCTTTTGCAACTTCTTTCGCGGTAACTAAACCCATGTACTATTTTTAATTTATTAGAGCAGCGAACAAAGATAACAAAAAACTCTACTTTTCGTAGATTCAATCATAAACTTTCCACTTTTTTATTACATTTGGAATCCTAAAAAAATTACCCAAATGAAAATTATTTCTTATAATGTAAACGGAATTCGTGCTGCAATTACTAAAGGTTTTATCGAATGGCTGGAGGCGGCAAGCCCTGATGTGATATGTCTTCAGGAGATTAAAGCCACTCAGGATCAAATTCCTGTAGAAGATATTAAGGCAGCGGGCTACCCATATCAGTATTACTATCCGGCTACAAAAAAAGGATACAGCGGGGTTGCCATATTATCTAAAATTGAACCTAAAACGGTAGTATACGGAACCGGAATTCACCATATGGATTTTGAAGGAAGAAACCTTAGAGTCGATTTTGAAGATGTTTCGGTAATGAGTTTATACCTTCCTTCTGGGACCAATATCGAAAGATTAGACCATAAATTTATGTTTATGGACGATTTTCAGAACTACATTAATGAATTAAAAATAGCGATTCCCAACCTTATCATCTGCGGCGATTATAATATTTGTCATGAAGCAATTGATATTCACGATCCGGTTCGCAACAAAACCGTTTCGGGATTTTTACCTGCTGAACGTGCCTGGCTTGATGCTTTTATGAAATCAGGATTTATCGACAGTTTCCGTCATTTCAATAAAGATCCCCATCATTATTCGTGGTGGAGTTATCGCGCCGGAGCAAGAGGAAACAATAAAGGCTGGCGTATCGATTATAATCTGGTAAGTAATGTAATGGAGCATCGTTTAAAGCGTGCAGTTATTCTTCCGGATGCCGTTCATTCAGACCATTGTCCGGTTTTAGTCGAAATCGAATAAAGTTTGGTATTGTTCTTGTTGAAGGAAATGCTGTTTGAATTTTTAGAATTCAGATTTCTGGAATTTTAGATTTTAGTCATCAGGATTGGAATTTTGAATAATTGAATTATTAATACGCCCCTTATAAAACCCAAAAGAAATGATTAAAAAAGCCTCTATCGGATTAGTAGTTTTAGCATTGTCTGCAACTTCATGTGTATCCAAAAAGATTTACAATGATCTTGAAACAAAGTATTCAGATCTAAAAAAAGAAAACCGCTCAATTGCAGACGAAAATGCTGATTTGAAAAAAGCGAAAAACCAATTAGAGTTAGATCGTGATAAATTAACAAAAGACCTTGCGAGTACAAAAGACGATTTAGCAAAACAAAAAGCCGATCTTGCCGCAGAGCAGAAAAAATACAAAGTATTACAGGATTCTTATAATGCATTAGAGAAAAACAGCAACGATGCATTAGAGAAAAACATGGCTAAAAACCGTGAATTGCTGGCACAGTTAGAAGCAAAAGGAAAAGCTCTTGCCGATGAACAAGCCCGTTTAGACAAAACTGCAGGCCGTTTGAAAGAACTTGAAGATATGATTGCGGCTAAAGAAGAAGCAATGCGAAAACTGAAAGAAACGTTATCTAAAGCCTTAACAGGTTTTGAAGGCAAAGGTTTAACAGTTGAACACAAAAACGGAAAAGTATATGTTTCTATGGAGAACAAATTACTTTTTAACTCAGGAAGCTGGGCTGTTGGTTCAGAAGGAAGAAGAGCCGTTGTAGAACTTGGAAAAGTTTTAGGTGATAATCCGGATCTTTCTGTTCTTATCGAAGGTCATACAGATGATGATCCATATGCAGGTTCAGGTCCTATTGCCAACAACTGGGATTTATCGACTAAAAGAGCAACTGCAATTGTGGCTATTTTAATTGAAAACAGTAAAATTGACAAACAAAAATTAACAGCAGCAGGAAGAAGCGAATTCTCTCCTTTGGCAAGTAACGCAACTCCAGAAGGAAAAGCCAAAAACCGAAGAATCGAAATTATCTTAACTCCAAGATTGGATGAGATTGCTGAGATGTTGAATAGCATAAACTAAGGGACAAAGGTTCTAAGGTGCAAAGGCTCAAAGGTTTTTACTTTTGAGCCTTTTTTTTAATTTCAATTCTCAAGTTCCAAATTCCAATTTTGAAAGTACTTGGAATTTTGGATTTTATTATTGGAATTTAAAATTTTGTAACTTTGGTTTCTATAAATTAAAAATTATGGGACTTCCAGAATTAAAAGAGAAAATAAAAAATCAATTAGATTTAGCTGATGAAAGAGTTCTTCGAATTGTTTCTTCCGTATTTGATAATTATTTAAATGAAGTAGTTTCGTATGATGCGAAAGGAAATCCTGTGACATTAACTAATTATCATAACAAAGTAGAAGAAGGTTTAGACGATATTAAATACAATCGAATAATTTCAAGTGAAGATTTGTCGAGAGAAATGAAAGATTGGGATAATGAATAAACTAACAGTTTTTTGGACAGAAAATGCAAAATTGGATTTGAAGGAAATTTATTTTGAGCTTAAAAATAAATATTCGAAAGAAACCGCTTTAAAAGTTAGAGATGAATTGTTTAATAGTGCAAATAATATCGTTTTTGCTGAACAATTTCAGCTTGATGAATATAGAATTGATTGTCGTCGAATTGTGGTAAGAAATTTTAAAATTCTATATCAAATCAAAGATGATTCTGTTTTCATTGTTAGGATTTTTAATACGTTTCAAAATCCATTAAAAAGCTTAAAATGAACTAAGGGACAAAGGTTCTAAGGTGCAAAGGCTCAAAGGTTTTTACTTTTGAGCCTTTTTTATTCTGCAAGGTTTGACAAACCTTGCAGAAGACGTAAAAATCTTGTACTTTTTTTAACCTTTCTCATTTTTCTATTTGAAAAATCACTTTGTACCTTTGCCTCTTTGCAACTTTGAACCTAAAGAAAAAAATGAAATACACTACATTACCTAATACCGATATAAAAGTTAGTAAAATTTGTCTTGGAACGATGACTTTCGGGCAGCAGAATACAGAAGACGAAGGGCATGAACAAATGGATTATGCTCTTGATAGAGGAGTAAATTTCTTCGATACAGCCGAAATGTATTCAGTTCCTGCGAGCGAAGCAACTTACGGAAGTACAGAAAAAATTATAGGAACCTGGTTTAAGAAATCAGGAAACAGAGATAAAGTTATTTTAGCTTCAAAAATTGCGGGCCCAAATCCGAATTTTGGATACATGCGCGAAAAACTGGATTTTTCTCCTGCAAGTATTAAATATGCTGTTGAAAATAGTTTAAAAAGACTTCAGACTGATTATATCGATTTGTACCAAATGCATTGGCCGGAAAGAAAAACCAATAATTTTGGACAGCGCGCTTTTCATGGGCATGATGATGTTTGGGAAGATAATTTTAGAGAAATCTTAGAAACTTTCGACGGATTAATAAAAGAAGGGAAAATCAAGCACATTGGAGTTTCAAATGAAAATGCTTGGGGAATGATGCGCCTTTTAGAAGAAAGTAAATACAACAATCTGCCAAGAATCAAAACCGTTCAAAATCCGTATTCTTTATTGAACCGTTTGTTTGAAGTGAATTCTGCCGAAGTTTCAAAATACGAAAATGTTGGTTTGTTAGGATATTCGCCTTTAGCGTTTGGAGTTTTGACTGGAAAATTCTTAACTGGCGAAAGTCATCCGAAAGCCAGAGTAAACCTTTTTCCGCAATATAAACGTTACAATAGTGACCAATGTACCCAAGCTACAAAATTGTATCAGGAAATTGCTAAAAAACACGGTTTAACGCTAACGCAGCTAGCAATGGGATTTGTACTGCAGCAACCATTTTTGACAAGTTCTATTATTGGCGCAACCACTTTGGAACAATTAAAAGAAAACATAGACACAATTGATGTGGTTCTTTCGAAACAAATTTTAGCCGAAATTGATGCGGTTCAGGCTATAATTCCTGATCCGGCACCTTAAAAAGTAAAAGAAACCTAACAGGTTTTTAAAACCTGTTAGGTTTCTTTCACGTCAAACACTTCAAAAAACAAATCCCGATAGCTTTAAAACTATCGGGATTTGTTTTTTGAAAGACTTTATAAATTCAAAACCTGATCTTTAGGATATTTTACTCGGTAACTTATTCTGATTTTCTTGGTTTCATTTGGCTTTAGTTTTAACTGCCAGGTCAAAATTCCTGTTTCTGAATTTACTTTTGCGCTGTCACTTTGCAGTAATTCAACCTCAATATCTTTATTGGTTGTCAACGGATATTGATCTTTCAGCAAAAGTTCGACCAATTCTTTTTTGTTATTTCGAACGGTAATGTCGTACGTAAAAGTCTGTTCTTTTTTAGAAGATAAAAACTTAGTTCCGGATTTATCTGCTGCTTTTTCGCGTTTGATAGAAACCTTTTTATCGCGTCCCATACTTAAGTTCAAAGTATCGCTGGTTTGATTTGGTTCAATAAATGTTTTCCCTACATACATACCTTCAAAAATAATATTTGCTTCGCCTTGTAATAAATTGAATTTGCTGTAATCGGCAATTTCGGCAAGAAGGAAAGCATCACTTTCTACCTTTGGAACGGCATAATATTTATACGTTGCCGGAAGTTTAATTTCCTTTAATGAAACACTGTGTATTTTTCCATTAGAAAGAATATCATACGGGATATCAATGTCAAAAGCAATATTAAGCTGGTTTTCTGCAACAGTTGTAAAATCAGAAATTGTAGATTCGGCCATAACTGGCGCCGCAACTTCCATCTCGTTACTACTTTTCTTGCTCTTCATGGTTCCATAAGCACTTTGTAACTGGTTCATTGCGGCTCTTTGGTTATAGCCATAATTAGCATTGTTTCTCAAAAACCAAGAACTTAATATCGGTGCCTGATTGTTTTGGTTTGGATAACCGCTGGACAAAGTCAGTTTTACTTTTTTCCAATCAACTCCCGTGTTTTGAATGACCTGCGCTTTGTATACCATATTGATTGGTTCATTTACGCTTTCGGTCCTTAAATCGTAAAAAGGCGTCCATGATGCACTTTGTGTTAAATACGAAACCTCTAAAGGAACCAAACCTGCGGCACTATTCATAACCTGAACAATTAATTTTCCGGATGAAGTTCGTTCTTCTTTATTTGTATCAACTTCAAGTTTATTATTTAATTTCTGGAGTGTTTCGTTTAGTTTTTTCTGTTTATCGGTTAATGCATTGATATTATTGGCAATTTCGATTTGTTTGCTCTTGTAATAATCCACCATTTTTATCAATTCGGCTACATTCAATCCTGAATTTGCTCCGGAAATCTGCTGATTTTTATCGAGCAATTGCATGGTTTTGTTTTCAGAATTAATGGTATTGGTTACTTTTTGGATTTCTTTCTGTACCAAAACAATACTATCATTCACTCTTTTGATTAAAGGCGATTTTGAATCTGTTTCGTATTCAGAAATATAATTATTCGTAAACTGAACCGAAAGAACCGTCACATTTGCCGGCGCGCCAATCTGAACTGAGCTTTCATTTAAATTAGACGCCACATTTTTTATCACAATTTCGCTTGTACCTGCCGGCATGGTTATACTGGCTGTCTGGGAAATTTCTGCAGCGTTAAAATATACGGTTGCGGCTTTTACTTTTGCAGTTGTAAATATTGGTTTTTGTGCATTTGCAAAAGCGCAGATAAAAAATACGATGAATAGAATTGCTTTTTTATTCATGAGATTGAATTTAAATTATTGGGAAAGATACCGATTATTACTGTTAAAAAAAGAGCGAATCAATAATACATAACCAAAATGATTTTCTTTTTAGATTTATCGATTAGTTTTTCAAGTACACCAAAAAATTTGTCGTTTACCATAGGGCATCCAAGACTGTTGCAGATTGGATAAGGCTGTTCGTCAAACGGAACTTCGGAGTATTTATGAAGGACTATATTTCGGTCAAAAGCATTACTGTTTGTTTTGTCCAGTCCGTATAATTTGTAAGCTTTTCCAAATGTTCCAAAATAAGAACCTCCAACAGCATATCTGCCCAACGAACTGCAATTTGAATTTTTGACATTGCTAAATTTCAGTTTTCCCTGAATTCCTGTTTCGGATCCAGAACCATGCCCGACTAAGCCTTTGTTTAAAAGCTTATTATGTTTTAAATCATAAACAAAAAACCGATTTTTTCCAGAATCCATTTTCATATCTAAAAATAACGCAACATCTGAATTGTATTTTGGAGATTTCCCCAAGAATCTCCTGATTTCAGTGATTTCGCTTTTTAGTTTCTCTTCATAGGAATAAATCGGTTTTGAGGTTTTAGTTTTTATCGTTTTCTCTTTTTTATTTTCGCAGCTTAAGCAGATAAGCGGAATCGCAGTAAACAGCAGAAAGAAGATTTTCTTTTTCATTTAGATTCTTATTTTTCAACAGTATAACCTTTCACTTTTGCAAAAGCCATAATCGAAGAATTGATCGTGTTTCCTAAATCGTCCTGAGTTTTGGTTTTTTTAGCTTCGGTATCAATATATTGCTGACGTTTTTTTGCCAAAACGCTGATTTCTTTCTGAATCGTTTCTCTTTCTTTTTTCTTTTCAGTTACAATTGCCTGAATTTCGGCTGTAGATTTATCTTTAAGTTCTGCAGGTAATTCTTCTTTTTGAATTTTTGCAATTGCATTGGCATCATTTTTTACTTTATCGACCAAGTCCCAGCTTTCGTTTTTGTAAACAGCTTTCGATTTACTCACGGCGCGATCTGTATAATTAGAAGCCGAAACTCTTTTGGCATTTTGATCCTGTACAGCCTGATTTCTTTTCTTTTCCAAACCTTTTGAGCCGTAATTTATGTACGTTTTGTTTATTTTTTCATCGCATTTAGCGATTTCATCGTCATATGGCGTTGCGATATATTGGACAGCTCGGTCAGAATCAATATTGAAATATTTACCTTTTCCACGATCAGCGCCATCTTTCCAGAAAATATTAATTCCTTCAGTTTTGTTGCCGCAGAAAATAGTATTGACATAAATATCATTTTTAAGGGCATCGCTGATGGCTTCTTTGTAATTAATTTTTCCCTGATTGAATCCTTCATTTTCGGCAATGTAAATCAGTTTCATACTATTGTTTTCTGATGACCATTTTAATTCTTTGGTCGCATCCTGAATTACAGCGCCGCAATATTCGCTTCCGCCGTTGGTTCTAAGGGCAAATAATTTCTCTGATATCAAATCGAGATCTTGCGATAATGCCGTTACCTGTCTGATGTAATTGGATTTTTCAGATAAACCGTCATTTCCGTATTCGTACAAAGAAATTTCGATGTCCGGCGTTTTTCCATCGTATTTTAAAGTAGTCAAAGTATTGACAATATTCCACAATCTCGATTTTGCCTGATCGATTAATCCGTCCATACTATTGGAAGTATCCAGCAAAAGTGCCACCTGAATTTTGGTTGTGGCAGCAGAATCTGGTTTTTCGGTCTCCACTTTTTTTTGAGGTTTTGCATTCGATGAATTACAACTTGCCAATGATATTGTAAGGGCAAAAAGTGCTGAGATAAAAAGATTTGATTTCATAATTCTAGTTTTTAATTGGTGATTACAGATCAAACTTAAAAACTAAAAAAGCTCGTTTTTTGGACAAATGGTGAAACGGTCTTTTGACTTGGTGAAACAGTTCCCGGATTAACTAGTTGGGCTTGTTATTTGTAAAAATCTATAGAACATTGATGAAACGGATTTACTATCGCAAAAACGCAGATAAAAACTGATTTAAAGAATCTGTATAAATCCGCGTCTTCGTGATAACGAATCTGATTTATCTGCGTCAAAATATTGTGTTTTTAATCATGCCCAAGAGATAAGATTAATAGGTTGGCTTTGGTGAGTTGATATTTAACGGTTTCAGATCACCATTTGGCGTTATCAAAATATACTCTCTATCAGTTTTTGCACCTTGTTTCTTTTCTTTTTGTCTGTTAATGAAAATCTTAACTTCATACTGCACCTGAATAACGGGCTCTAAAACAGCGGGATTAATAATAAAATCAAATTCTTTGTTGAATATTGGCTGGTAATAAAGCGTAGTCGATTTGCTGACCTGATTAACATTAGCTGATTTTTTTAAGTTTAAAGAAGAGCTGTTGTAAGCTTCATACGATTTGTACATCTCTACAGGAAGGTTTACAATGTAATCGTCGGCAATTCTTTTTTCGGCGTTTGTAAATGTTTCGCCCAAAAGAACTTCATAATTTTTAATTTTTTCCTGAATGAGCAGTCTGGCTTTGTTCATCATTTCTTTTTTGATGGTTTCCAGTGCATTAGAGAAATAATCAACACGAACTAAATCGTAAATTTCATTGTTGCTTAAAATCGAAATAAAGTCATTCAGCTGGTTAGGATCAGTGAATTTTATATGAATGTTTTTCTTTAGTTCAAATCCTGCGGGAACTTCATTATAGGTTTTTCGGCTGAAAACTTTTTTCTCAGCTTCATATTCATAAACCGGAACAAACGAAATCATATCGACAAAAGTTTCAACGCCTTTTTTAAGTTTAATTTCACTAAGAACTTTATCTATCCTCTGATCTAGTAATTCATTAACTTCTTTGGTTGTTTTACCGGTTTGTGTTGTACTGAAAATGGCGGTATAGGTATCTGCTTTTACATTGGCAAGTCCTTTCACACTTGCTAGAATACCTTCTTCAGACGGAAAATTGACGTTGATTGTGTTTTTGGCATAATACGGCTGATTCTGATAATTGACATTTCCCGAAGCTTGTGCCATTATAAATTGAGAAAACATCAGGATTAAAAATGAGAAGGATAATTTTTTCATGATTTTGGTTTTTAAGATTATGAGGCAAATGTATCGATCGAAAAAACGTATTTTTGAGAGAATGGGTCAACGGGCTGTTTGACTTGGTGAAAGATATAGGATAGGAATCTGAAATTAAGTTACTTTACACTTTCTAAATAACAGAGTTGTGAAACATTATTTATCAATTATTTTCGGTTTGGTTTTTTTAGCGTTTTTGTCTCCGCAGAGAATAACTGCGCAGGCATTGCCGGAAAAAAGCGAAAAAAAGAGTAACGCCAAAATCAGTAAAGCGGCTGATGAATTGTCGAAATCATTAAATGAAAATGATGAAAGCCAAATTGCACGAAACTATGAAAAGCTGGCAAATGAATTTTTGAATAAAGGAGAGAATGCAAAAGCCGAAGAATATTATAAAAGGGCTTTAAATAGTTACACCAAATTAAAACTAACCGAAGATAAAACCCGTGTAACGCGAAGTTTGGCGCAAGCGCAGGAAAATCAGAAAAAGTTTGACTCGGCGATTTCTAATTATGAAACGGCGGGTTCATTGACAAAAGATGCTGTTGAAGAAAAAATAAATCTGAACGACGCAAACCGACTTAAGAATCAAGCCAATCCGGCGAGTCAGACCAATTATGTCGATTCGAATATTGAATTACTCAAAAAAGAAAAGAAATCCGAAGAAATAAGCAAAGCATATGTACAAAAAGCACAAAATTCTTTGGACTTAAAAGACAAAGAAGTCGCGATAGAAAGCTATAAAAAAGCGCTAAAATATTCGAAAGACAAACCGGAAGAAGTCATAAAAATCAAAAATGAAATCGCAAAAGTTTACGTTGAAGACAATCAGTTTGATAAAGCACTTGCGATTAACGAAAAACTACTTGCCGAAGCGAAAACAAATAATGATTATACAACCGAAATAAAACAGCTTCAGTCTTTGGCTTCGCTTTATTTTGAAAAAAAAGAAGCCGAAAAAGCCATTTCATCTCTAAAAGAAGCGTACGATTTATCATTTCAAAAAGGAAATTCGGCAGAAGCCAAAAAGAGTTTGTCTTCCTTGATTAAATATTATAAAACTAAAGGCGAAGACAAAGAAAGCATGGCTTTGTACGAACAGTTTTTTGATAATTTTGAAAAGTTAATCAAATCTGACACGACTTTGATTGATGCCAAAACGTTCCAAATTACCGAAGATAAAATTCGTCAGCTTGAAAAAGAAAAAGATCTGAAAGACGAATTGATCTCAAAGAAAAACTCATTTAATTATTTTCTTTTAGGATCAATTGGTTTGTTGCTGCTTTTGTTTTTCTTTATTGTGAAGGCGTTGTATTCTATCAGAATCAAAAACAAAGAAATCGCTTTGCAGTCTTTGCGTCGTGAAATGAATCCGCATTTTATTTTTAATAGTTTAAACAGCGTCAATCAGTTTATTGCAGAAAATAAAGAACTCGAAGCCAATAAATATCTGACTTCATATTCGAATTTGATGCGAAATATGATGGAAAACTCCAATAAAGATTTTATTTCGCTCGATAAAGAAGTAGAACAATTAAAAAAATATCTTGATTTGGAACATCTTCGCTTTCAGGATAAATTCGACTTTGAAATTGTCGTCGATGAGGTTCTTGATACTGAAAGAGTTTTTGTTCCGAATATGATTATGCAGCCGCACTTGGAAAACTCAATTTGGCACGGACTGCGTTATCTGGACAAAAAAGGATTTTTATCTTTAAGATTCGAATACAAAAACGGAAAAATAAACGTCGTTATCGAAGACAACGGAATTGGTTTGACCAAAAGCCGTGAGCTTAAAACCGCAAATCAAAAAATCTACGAATCACGCGGTTTGAACAATACAAAAGAACGAATTGATCTTTTGAACGAATTGTATAAAAAAGAAATCTCATTTACAATTTCAGAAAAAGAAGTACCGGAATCCGGTACAATTGTTCAAATTGTTTTTCCATTAATTGATACAATATGATGACTTTACAGAAAATAAAAAGCGTAATTGTCGAAGACGAATTGGCCGCGCGCGAAGTGCTTAAAAATTATTTGAGCAAATATTGTCCGCAGGTTGAGGTTGTGGGCGAGGCGCAAAACATTAAAGAAGCCGTTCCGTTGTTGCACGAAATTAAACCGCAATTGGTTTTTCTGGATGTCGAAATGCCTTTTGGGAATGCTTTTGATGTTCTCGAAGCTTGCAAAGATTTGCAATTTGAAACCATTTTTGTAACCGCTTTTTCTGAATATTCGCTTCGGGCTTTAAACCAGAGTGCGGCGTATTATCTTTTAAAACCAATAAGTATAGAAGAATTGATTATTGCGGTAAATAAGGTGCAGCACCAGATTATGAATCATGAAATCTTTAACCGAAATAAAATCATCGTCGAAAATTTTCATGAACAAAAACCAGAAAAACAAAAGGTGATTCTGCCCACTTTGGAAGGTTTTGAAGTTGTAAAAATGGAAGATATTGTACGCTTGCGCGGAAACGGGAATTTTACTGATTTATATCTGAATAATGGAAACAAAAAAATGGTCTGTCGATTTTTAAAACACTTTTCAGAAATTCTGCCATTGCCTTTTATTCGGGTTCATAAATCGCATATCATTAATTTGAATTGCGTAAAAGCGTATAACAAAGGCGGCATCGTTACACTAAATGACGGAATTGAAATTGAAGTCTCTCCAACTTATAAAGAAGAGTTTTTGAAGAATTTTAAATAATGTTTTTTAACCGCAAAGGACGCAAGGTTTTACGCAAGGCACGCTAAAGATTTTTCTCAAATAAAAAACTTTGCGCCCTTTGCGTAAAACCTTGCGTCCTTTGCGGTTAAGCGTAATTATTTACAAATCAAATTCATCATCAACTGCCAAAGAATCCGCTTTGATTGCTGTAGAATCCGGAACTTTAATTCGTAATAACGAACGCGCGTTTCCAGAAATATAAACCGGAAGTTGTCCAATTGTATCTTCAGGAACTAAAAGTCCTCTTCTAAACATTAAATTCTTTAAAAATTTCTGATTCCTGATGGCATAATCTTTCAAATTTCCTTGATCATTAAACTGATACATAAATTTTCTTGGTTTCGGGATAATTGTCGCCAAATACAAGCATTCATCGACATTTAGCGATGATGGACTTTTCTGGAAATAAAAGTGACTTGCTTCGCCAATTCCGTATACATTTGGTCCCCATTCGATAATATTGAAATAAACCTCCAGCATTCTTTCTTTGCTTACAATTCGGTTATTTTCAAGAATATAAACCAATAAGATTTCTTCCAGCTTTCGCGAAAGCGTTTTTTCTCTGGTTAGAAAAACATTTTTAATCAACTGCATGCTGATTGTACTTGCACCGCGGGAGAATTTTTTAGTTCGAATGTTTTTAAGGATAGATTGTTTGAAAGCTTCATTTATAAATCCGCGATGCGAAAAGAACGACGGATCTTCGGTAGTAAGCACAGATTTTCTTAAAAATGGAGACATTTGATCCAAAGACGTATAATTTGGATTGGCATTTCCAACTAAAACCGGACGCTGCAATACATTCTGAATAATCGCACGATAGACAAATTCGCCGTTAAGTTTATTTAAATCGGCTTCGCCGTATTTTGTAATTCGTAAATCCTCTTTTTTTAGTTTGCTGTCAAAAACAAGTGTATTAGGTTTGTTTTTGTTGAATTTGAAATCAAGTTTATAATCAAAATTTCCCGTTGCCTGCATTCCCTGAAAATGCGTAAACAAACCATCAGGAAGCGAAACAATAAAATCCTGTGCCTGCATTTTCGGGATATCCACTTTTAGTGTATAAATCGTATCTTTTTCGGTATCATACGAAACATACGGACGTACTTTTATTTTATTTAGCTGCATGGTTGAAGTGCTGTCGATAGAGATAAAACTGTCGCCCAGTAAAAACCGGTAATCAAAACGGGCATTTTTGATTACAACATCTTTACTCGCAATTTTGGGATGATTAAGTTTTAAGTTCACGATCGAAGTATAACCATCAATATGAAGTTCACTGCCGCTTTTGTCGATATTTTCAACATTTAAACGAATAGAATCAAAACTGGCTTTAAGATTGTAGCGCTCGTCAAGATAAGGAACGCGGATGGCTCCGGTGTCTAAATTAAAAAAACGAATATCGGCTTTTTGATTTCTTGGGTCGGCAAGTCCTTTTAGGTTCCAGCGCTGATCAAAGTCTTTGCTGACAACATGAATACTTGTTTCGAGCTGTTTGTTGCTTAAAACTAATTTATTTACCGCAATTGAGGTCTTTTTTCCGTTGTCGTCAATCCTAAACTGAAAATTCTCCAGATTCATGTCTGTCGGAACCAGATTGAGCAGTTTAGAAATGATTCGATAAGCAAAAGCGCCGTATTTGCGTTTTTCACTTTTTCCAGAATCATCGCGGTCTCTTTTCAGAAAAGCATCAAAATTTCTGATTTTCCCTTTTTTTACAAGCTGAATATAACCGTTATCAACTTTTAAAGTGCCAACCTGAACATCACCAATAAGTAAACTGCTTAAACTTACGCTGGTTTCAAGGTTTTTGATTCTTAAAAGCGTATCGGCATTTTTTGGAACCAGAACAACATCCGTCAGTTTAATTTTTGATAAACCTTCAAACGATGCGTCTTTAACAGAAAAATCACTGTTGTAACTAACGGCCATTTTGTGGGTTACTTTGGCAATAGCCTGATTAAGAAGTGAATTTCTGAAAAAATACAATCCAATGGCGAGTAAAACCACCAAAACGGTCAGTACTTTTAAAGCTGTGAATATTTTTTGTTTTGGAAAATTCATAGAATTGAATTTACAGTATTTAATGTTTTGAGGATAGTTTTTCCGTCACGAATTCACGAATTATATTTAATGTATAAATTTGTGTAATTGCTTCGCCCCTTTGCTGTCGCCCGAGTCATGGCGGAAAAAATCAGCCAAAAAGAATACTCGCAACATCTTCAATTTTTGCTACAAGCTCAATTTTGATTCCGGTATTTTTTAAAGCAATTTTATTGTATTTTGAAACAAAAATCGTGTCGAAACCTAATTTTTCGGCTTCCTGAATGCGCTGGTCTACACGGTTTACCGGACGAATTTCGCCTGAAAGTCCAACTTCGCCGGCAAAACAAAAACCTTTTCCAACCGGAATATCTTCGTTTGATGATAAAATAGCGGCCACAACAGCAAGGTCAATGGCAGGATCATCCACAGAAATTCCTCCCGTTACGTTTAGAAAGACGTCTTTGGCTCCTAAGCGGAATCCGGCTCTTTTTTCCAAAACAGCCAAAATCATGTTTAACCTTTTGGCATTGTAACCTGTGGTGCTTCTTTGCGGTGTTCCGTAAACTGCTGTGCTTACCAAAGACTGGATTTCAATCATCAGCGGGCGCATGCCTTCCAGCGTAGTCGCAATGGCAGTTCCGGATAATTCTTCGTCTTTGTGTGAGATCAATATTTCTGACGGATTGCTGACTTCGCGCAAACCGCTTCCGAGCATTTCGTAAATTCCAAGTTCAGATGTGGATCCGAAACGGTTTTTAAGCGAACGTAAAATTCGGTAAATATGATTTCTATCGCCTTCAAACTGAAGAACGGTATCGACCATGTGTTCCAGAATTTTTGGCCCGGCGATGTTTCCGTCTTTTGTAATATGTCCGATTAAAATAACCGGAATATTGGTTTCTTTGGCGAATTTAATCAACTCGGCGGTTGTTTCCCTGATTTGAGAAATACTTCCGGCTGTAGATTCGATGTAATCCGTATGAAGGGTCTGAATCGAATCGATGATTACGATTTCAGGCTGGATAGTTTCAATTTGTTTAAAGATATTTTGCGTTTTAGTTTCCGTCAAAATATAGCAGTTATCGCTATTTGGGGTTATTCTTTCGGCACGCATTTTTATTTGTTTCTGACTTTCTTCTCCAGAAACGTATAAAGTTTTATAAGGTAATTTTAATGAGATTTGAAGTAAAAGCGTACTTTTTCCGATTCCCGGTTCACCGCCCAAAAGCGTAAGCGACCCCGGAACGATGCCACCTCCTAAAACGCGGTTCAACTCACCGTCGGTAGTGTCCATTCGGATTTCTTGTGCCGAATCGATTTCGTTGATTTTTAAAGGTCTTGGCGCCTTGTTTGCTGGAGTTGGTTCGCTTTTCCAGGCTGTTTTTTCCGGTTTCTGAATAATTTCTTCCGCAATTGTATTCCATTCTTTGCACGCGTTGCACTGTCCCTGCCATTTAGAATACTGGGTACCGCAGTTTTGACAAAAAAAGGAAGTTTTAACTTTTGACATTATTTACTTTTTTTAGCAAGCGTATTCATTTCGTCAATTTTCTCATACATCAAATCCTTATTCAAATCGCCGATAGGTTCCATCTGCGAAGCATTTTGGTATTTTTTTGCTGCATGTTTAGGATCGCCCATTTTTTCATACATCAAGCCTAATTCATATTCACCCAGCATGGCTTTTGGATAATGTACATTTCCAATCTCGGCCATTTTGCCTAATTCATCGTAAGCATTTCTTTTTAAGATAAGATTTTCAACTACCTTAAAATCGTTCATTCGAACAGGAATCTGAACGCCTAAAATTTCAGACATAATGCTGTATTTTTTCTCAAGATAATCCGCATAACCAGTTTCAAGCACTGCAATTTTATCATTGTACTCCGCAGAATTTATTGGTCGGTAAGCTTCAAAAATCTGGTACAATGCACCCGGAATTGAGTGCAGTACTTCTGTATAATGCGTTGCGCCTTTAAATACTTCGTATTTATAATTCACTAACGGATTATTTGCGATTTTAATATTACTGTTCAATTTTTCTATCGGCTCTTTTATTTTCTTAATATCACCTTCTCCGGCTGAAAGGTAATAGTATATCGGTTTTTGAATTTTGGCAAACTTTTCAGCAACACGAACTTCCATTTTTGGGGCAAGTTCCGGACTTAAGCAGATGTAAGCGCTAAAAAGCGGATTTTCTTTATAAAGATAGAAATTTGCAAAACTTGCTGTTACATCATGACCGGCAATAATTCTGAAAGGGGACGTTCTGTATTTTTTTTCTACATACGGAATTAATTCTGAACCAATAAATTCGAAAAACTTCGCTCCTTTTTCAAAAGGCAAACCTTCGTTTTGATCAATAGTGGTGTCGTCATAACGTTCTTCGTCTTTATTTTGATGAACGCCAATGATAATCATTTCCGGAATATCATCCCAGTATGATCCATAACTTACCGCTCCGGAAAAAGGATCGAATAAATAATCGCCGTCCAGTAAATAGAGAACAGGATATTTTTTATCGGATTTTGCATCGTATGAAGGCGGAAGTCCGATTGTGATTCTTCTTTCTTCTCCCAGTTTTTCAGATTTGATGTTGTCGAATTTTTTCTGAGAAAAAACAGAAATAGAAAATAAGGTAAGCAGCAGGTAAACTTTTTTCATGATTTGTGGCATTTCAGTGAATTAAAAAGTATTGAAAATTGTGCAGCAATATAATACTTTATTTGCTTTTTGTTATTGGGATTCAAAAAAAGCAATGATTTCTTACGCTGACTGTTTTTCGATTTAGACAAAAGAAAATCTGTTTGTCAAAAATAGTTCTGACAAATAGATTTAAAAGTAAAACTTAAAATAAGATTATGTTAACGAATTGTCGTTTTCATTTGGGAAAATGATCCATGGTTTGAAGGTCTTTGCCTCTTCAAAATCCAGGGTCGCATACGAAATGATAATGATAATATCATCTTTTTGAACTTTCCTTGCCGCAGGACCGTTCAGGGTTATTTCGCCTGAATTTTTTTCGCCTTTAATGGCGTAAGTTTCAAAACGTTCTCCATTATTAATGTTAACGATAGATACTTTTTCGCCTTCAATAATATTGGAGGCTTCCAGTAAAGTTTCATCGATAGTAATGCTGCCAATATAATTTAAATCGGCTCCGGTTACTTTAACTCGATGAATTTTTGATTTTATAACTTGAATTTGCATGATGCAAAGGTAATTTAATTTAATGAAATGGTGTCGATTAACCTTATAGAATTAACAAATACGGCTATAAAGGCACGGTACTTTTTATCTTTAATTTTATGATCAGCCGATAATAATGTAGATTCGTCAGCAATTACGAAATATTCAAGCTCAAATCGCGCATTGTCTTTAAAAGCATCTTCGACAAATTTTATAGTTTCTGCCGGAGTGCTGTCTTTAAAAATTTCTTTGGCTTCGGTTAAAACCTTATATATAATCGAAGCTTCTTTTCTTTCTTCGGGAGTAAGGCGTTCGTTTCTTGAGCTCATTGCCAGAAAATTGTCTTCCCTGAAAATAGGACAGCCGATAATGTTTACAGGTAAATCGTTCTTTTCGACCAGTTTTTTTACTATTTGCAGCTGCTGGAAATCTTTTTCGCCAAAATAAGCATTTGTTGGTGTTACAATTTCGAATAATCGTTTTACAATTGTTCCAACGCCGTTAAAGTGACCCGGCCTGAATTTTCCTTCCATCTGATTTTCGAGGCCGTCAAAATCAAATGCTTGCGAAACGGTGTTTCCTTCGTAAATATCGTCTACAGAAGGGGCATAAACTATTATTTTATCGCTTAGACCTCTCATTTTCTTTACATCTTCTTCAAGAGTCCGAGGGTATTTTTCAAGATCTTCAGGATTGTTAAACTGTGTTGGATTAACAAAAATACTCACAACGGTATCGTCGTTTTCTTTAAGTGATCGCTGCATTAGGGCTAGGTGTCCCTGGTGTAAAGCTCCCATGGTTGGGACAAATCCGATGGTTGAATTTGCTGTTTTGATAGTTTTTAAATAGGCTATCAGAGCTACTTTACCGTAGAAAATATGCATGGCGGTATTATTAAAATTTACTGCAAACATAATATATTAGTTATAAACTGCATAAAATTTTGTAATTTTGCAACGTTTTTATTACCAAAAATTAAGTAAAATACTATTATGAAAGATAAGAGGATATTATATGTATCATCTGAAGTCGTGCCTTATTTGGCTGAAAACGAGGTTTCTTTAATGTCTTATGACGTTCCCAAAATGATTAACGATCAGGGTGGACAGATAAGAATTTTCATGCCTAGATATGGGAATATCAATGAGAGAAGACATCAATTACATGAGGTAATCAGGCTTTCAGGAATGAATTTGGTAGTGAATGATTTAGATATGCCGTTGATTATCAAGGTTGCTTCGATTCCTAAAGAAAGAATTCAGGTTTATTTTATTGATAATGATGAATATTTTAAACGTAAAGCCACTTTTGCAGACGAAGAAGGGGCTTTATATCCTGACAATGACGAGCGAGCGATATTTTTTGCAAAAGGCGTTGTTGAAACTGTAAAAAAATTAAACTGGGTTCCGGATATTATACATGTTCACGGGTGGCTTGCTGCTATGCTTCCAGTTTATATGAAGCATTATTATAAAAATGAAGCCTTGTTTAACGATACTAAAATTATCACTTCAGTTTATGGCCAGTCTTTCGATGAAAATCTGGACATGGAAATGATTAACAAAGTGAAATTTGACGGTGTTCCTCATGACTCAGTAGCTGATCTGGAGACTCCAAATTATGAAAATATCTTAAAAGCGAGTATATTGCATTCAGACGGTGTTATCATAGCATCGCCGCATGTTTCTTCAAGTTTAACAAAATTTATAGAATCTTCGGGAAAACCTTTTTTACCTTTCGCCACGAAAGATGCATTCGCAGAGGCGTATACAAATTTCTACAGAACGTTTGGACTTTAAAAATTAACTTTATTATTAAATATGTATAATACTTCTTTTATTAAGAAAACTCTATTAGCGGCAACTGTTGTTCTTTTCTGTTCATGCGACAAAGATTTTAATGCGATTGGTGATGATTTGATAAGTGATGATCATTTTGGGCTTGACAGTACATACTATGATGTAGTAGCTTATAATCAAGAAGTAACTCCGGTACAGTCGAATCTTCTGCCAATTAATGCATTAGGTATTTATGACAGCCCTGTTTTTGGTTCTACAAAAGCTGATTTTGTGACGCAGCTTTCACTGGAAAGTTATGCACCTACTATTGGTGAAGAACCGGAAATTGTAGAGGTTCAGCTTTCTGTTCCTTATTTTAGCCATATAATCAGCAGTAAGACAGATGGCGGAAATTATAATTATGCATTAGATTCAATCTATGGGCCTAAGGATGGCAGGATAAAGTTGAGTGTTTATGAGTCTAATTATCAAATGCGTACTTCTTATCCGAGTAATGGGACTCAGTTGCCTCAATACTATTATACAGATGAAGGTTCTGCTTTTCTTGCGAATCTGCAGGGAGACCGATTAAATAATGGAATTGAATCAGAAAATATAAGATTCTTTTTTAGCTCAGATGAGAAAAAAAATGAAACAAGAGATGCTGCCGGGGTAGTAACAGGAACAACTTATGTGGCTCCAGAGATGCGTTTAAATTTGGATAAAGCTTTTTTTGAAACTAAAATATTAAAAGCGGCTGCTTCAAAATTATCAACACCGGATGTTTTTCAGGAATATTTTAGGGGCTTATATTTTAAGGTTGAAAAAGCAGATGGATTTCCTAATAGTCAAATAGGACTGCTTGATTTTTCTAAAGGGAAAATAACTATTACGTATAAAGCAAAAGCAACAAGTAGCGCCACTACAAAAGATCAAAAAACACTTGTTATCAATTTTGTGTCTCCAGCCAGTTCAGGTGGAACGGCAAATTTATTAACAGATGTTAAAGAAACTAACTATGAAAACGCTATTAAATCGCCTAACAGAGCAACAGGTGATGAAAAATTGTATGTAAGAGGAGGTCAGGGATCTGTTGCTGTTATAGAACTTAAAGATTTTGCTTCTAAATTACAAAGTGTTAAAGATAGCGGCTGGAAAGTAAATGAAGCCAATTTGGTTTTTCATATTGATGCACAACAGATGGCTTCAAAATTGTCAGACGGCGATTATATTAAAGAACCAAAAAGAGTGTATTTGTATGATCTAGATAATAACACACCTTTGTTAGATTATAGTGCTGATGGAACTGCAAGTGTAACTTCGGATGCCAGAATGTCTAAATTAGTTTTTGGAGGTATTATTAATTTAGATGCAACTACGAAAAGAGGAAGTACTTATAAAATAAGAATTACAAGTCACATTCGTAATCTTATAAAAAATGCAAGTGCAAAGAATGTGAGATTAGGTTTGGTTGTTACAGATAATGTAAGTATTGCAACATCAAACCAGCTGAAAAATAGATTTCCATTTCCCGGAACCAGCCCGGTTGAATATTTTTCAGCAGTACCAAGAGTGTCAGTTATGAATCCGTTGGGAACAGTATTATATGGAGGAGCAGCTTCAGTTCCCGAGGCTAACCGTTTAAGACTCGAGGTTTACTACACGAAACCAAATAAATAATAAATATATGTGTGGAATTGTTGGGTATATCGGTCATCGAGAGGCCTATCCTATTGTTATTAAAGGGTTAAAACGACTCGAATACAGAGGATACGATAGTGCCGGCGTTATGTTGTATGATGACGAATCTGGTATAAAACTTTGTAAAACCAAAGGAAAAGTTTCTGATCTAGAAGCTAAAGCTCAGGAAGGCTTTACAACAAATGGGAATATAGGAATTGGGCACACGCGTTGGGCAACGCACGGTGTTCCAAACGATGTAAACTCGCACCCCCATCTTTCTAATTCAGGTGATTTGGTAATTATCCATAACGGAATTATCGAAAACTACGCACCGCTTAAGGAAGAATTGATTAAAAGAGGCTATACTTTTAAATCTGATACAGATACAGAAGTTTTGGTTAATTTAATTGAAGAGGTTCAAAAGAAAGAAAACATTAAGTTAGGTAAAGCGGTTCAGGTTGCTTTAAACCAGGTTGTAGGGGCATACGCAATCGCGGTTTTTGACAAAAAGAACCCTAACGAAATTGTAGCGGCAAGATTAGGAAGTCCGTTGGCAATTGGTGTAGGTGAAGGTGAGTACTTCATTGCATCTGATGCGTCTCCGTTTATTGAGTATACTTCAAATGCGGTGTATCTTGAAGATGGTGAAATGGCTAATATCAGGCTGCACAAGCCTCTTAAGATCAGAAAAATTAAAGATGACTCTTTAGTAGATCCTTATATTCAGGAACTTCAAATGAATTTGGAGCAGATTGAAAAAGGAGGTTACGACCACTTCATGCTAAAGGAAATCTACGAGCAGCCAAGTGTAATTAAAGACACCTACAGAGGAAGACTTCATGCAAATGAAGGAATCGTTCAGATGGCAGGAGTTGAGGATAATATCGAAAAATTCTTAAACGCTCACAGAATCTTAATCGTAGCCTGTGGTACTTCATGGCATGCAGGATTAGTAGCCGAGTATATTTTTGAAGAGTTTACCCGTATTCCGGTTGAAGTAGAATATGCTTCGGAATTTAGATACAGAAACCCGATCATCAATAAAAATGATGTTGTAATTGCGATTTCACAGTCAGGAGAAACAGCAGACACAATGGCGGCTATTAAACTGGCAAAAGAAAACGGTGCTTTTGTTTTTGGAGTTTGTAATGTGGTAGGATCTTCTATTTCAAGAGAAAGCCATGCGGGTGCTTATACACATGCAGGTCCGGAAATTGGAGTGGCGTCTACAAAAGCATTTACAACGCAGATCACAGTTTTAACCATGATTGCGTTGCGATTAGGAAAAGCAAAAGGGACGTTATCTAATACAGATTATCATACATATCTGCAAGAGCTGGAAATAATCCCGGAGAAAGTATCTGAAGCTCTTGAAACAAATGACAGAGCAAAAGAAATTGCTGCGGCTTTTAAAGATGCGCCAAACTGTCTTTACTTAGGACGCGGATACAATTTCCCGGTTGCTTTAGAAGGAGCTTTAAAATTAAAAGAGATCTCGTATATTCACGCTGAAGGATATCCTGCAGCTGAGATGAAACACGGTCCGATCGCTTTAATCGACGAACACATGCCGGTTATTGTAATTGCTCCTAAGCAAGGTCATTATGATAAAATTGTAAGTAACATTCAGGAAATCAAATCACGAAGCGGTAAAATTATCGCCGTTGTGACAAAAGGAGATATTCAGGTTCGTGAATTAGCCGATTATGTTATCGAAATTCCGGAAACATCTGATGCTTTATCACCGCTTATTACGACAATTCCGTTACAATTACTTTCGTACTATATTGCAGTTATGAGAGGTTGTAATGTAGATCAGCCGCGTAATTTGGCAAAATCTGTTACGGTGGAATAGTACATAAAACTATATAAATTACTGAAAGCGAGACGAAAGTCTCGCTTTTTTTTTACAAAAAATGTAATTTCTGCAGAAACGGGTATCGATAAAATAAGTTTTACATACAACGACAAAAACCAGCGCGGTACCATGTAGTACAGCATCCTCGATGATAAACTGCTTCGCCCTGTGCGAAAGCATTATTCTATGGATGGCACGATGGAAATTAAAGAAAAGCTCACGACAGGAAAGATAGAATTTATAACCTATATCGGCAGCGATGGTTACTCGGCACCAGTAGTGTTGAAAAGCGATGTGGTAAACACGCCAAATTACTTATATTTACATCGCGACTATCAGGAAACTATTCTTGCCATAACAGATGCCAATCGAAAAACGATTATTTGATGCCTGGGGGCAGCATTATAAAAGTGCAGGACGGAGCTGGCAGAACACTCGCAGGATTAAATAATGTTTTTAATTTAGTTAAATAATCTAAATATTTTAATAATGAATAGAATTGTAATTTTAGTAGTTTTTTTAATTACACAGTCAAATTTTGCACAAAATAAATTCGAGAGCAGCGGCAACGCAGGTATTGGAATAACTTCTCCAATTTCGCCATTACATATTAAAAGTCCTAATGATGTTATTCTGGCATTACAAACTACAGATGACAGATGGTTGTATACTTCGTATTTTAATAGTACATCAGTTAGAAAAGCCTGGGTTGGTTTGGGATATGATTTAAATAGCTTTAATATTACAGTAGAAAATGGTGCAGACAAAATTCTGTTTAAAGGAGGTAAAGTAGGAATAGGTACTGCAGTTCCTAGTGCAGATCTTGAAGTTATGAGTCCTGCTGTAACAGGTGCTGAAACAGTATTGAAGTTAAGTGTTAGTGACGCTGCCCAAGATTATCTGAAAATTGCCAACGGTACAAACACAGACGGACAATTTATTCCAACTGTTGAAGGATATCGTACAACAGACAACAGAGCAGCTCTTTATTTAACCGGAAGTATCGATGCAAAAAGTGATAATGGAACGAATCCAATCGTTGTGTTTGATTCCAGAATTGGTACTTCTGCAGTTACAACCAGACCTTTGTTTTCATGGGACTCATACGGCAGCAGAAAAATGCTGCTTACTTCTAATGGCAGTTTAGGTATTGGTACCAATACAACAGGAACTCACAAACTCGCTGTTGAAGGATCAATTGGAGCAAGGGAAATAAAAGTGATGGCAACAGGCTGGGCTGATTTTGTATTTAAAAACGATTACAATCTGCCAACGCTGCAAGAGGTCGAAAAACATATAAAAGAGAATGGACATTTAGCCAATATACCAAGTGAAAAAGAAGTGTTAGAAAACGGAGTTAATCTGGGAGAGATGAATGCCAAGTTACTCCAGAAAATAGAAGAGATGACTTTGTATATGATTGAGCAGAATAAAGAGATAATAGATTTAAAAAACAGACTTAATAAGGTCGAGTTAAATGCTAAATAAATCGAACTGAATAGTTTAAAAAAAGCGGGACATTTTATGTCCCGCTTTTTTTTTGTTTAGAACTTTTTTCTTACAACTTGCATTTTTATTGAATCCGTAAAAAGTTGAAAATAATTATATGTATGCATAGTATTGTTGTGAATATTTTATTAATATACTGATTTTAATCTAATAAATTTAATTACATAATAATTCTATAACTTCGAAAAATTATAATAAATATTAGTTTTTTTTAACGTTTTTTTATTGATATTAAAAATATTTGTACTTTGGCTATAGAAACTAGTAATAAACTAACCAAAAACTAACCCTAATGAGAGTCTATGTGCTAATTATGTTGTTTTTCAGCGGAATATCGTTTGCGCAGAATACAATTACAGGTTCTGTTACCGATGGTAACAAACAATCTATTCCAGGTGCCAATGTTGTTGTGCTCGGCAGCAACAGCGGTGTGTCTACAGATTTTGATGGTACATTTAAATTAACCACAAATGCTAAACTTCCTTTTTCGGTTAAAGTTTCAGCAGTGGGATTTGAATCCAAAACAATCAGTATTACATCGGCGAATCAAAAAGTTAATGTGATTTTAAAAGATGAAGAAACGAAATTGGATGAAATAGTGGTTTCGGCTTCCAGAACTCCGGAAAGGGTAATTGAATCTCCCGTTACCATTGAGAGAATGGGTATTCAGGAAATTAAGAATACCACAGCGCCGTCTTTTTATGACGGATTGGAAAATTTAAAAGAAGTGCATTTTAATACAAGCAGTATTTCTTTTAAATCCATTAACACCCGTGGTTTTGCTACTGTTGCCAATACCCGTTTTATGCAGCTGGTAGACGGGATGGATAATTCCTCTCCGGCGCTGAATTTCGTTTTAGGAAACCTGATTGGGGTTTCGGATATAGACGTGGCCAGCGTGGAGCTTTTGCCTGGGGCGTCTTCTGCGCTTTACGGAGCGAACGCTTTTAACGGTATTATGTTTATGAATAGTAAAAGTCCTTTTACAAATGAAGGAATTAGTGTTTACTACAAATACGGGCAGACCTCACAAGATGTTGCCGGAACAAATGATTACAATGATTTCGGGATTAGAGCGGCAAAAGCTTTTACACAGCATTTTGCAATGAAAGCCAATTTTACGTACATGACAGCAACCGAGTGGATTGCAGCTGATACCAGAAGTATGACCGGAGGTTCTGTAGGGCATGCGATGAATCAAAATTATGATGGATTAAATCTTTATGGTGACGAGGTGACCACTTTTATTCCGAATGTGGGGCAGGTGAGCAGAACGGGTTACCGCGAACAGGATTTAACAGATAATAAGGTTAAAAGTATGAAAGCCGACTTTAGTGCGCATATTAAGCCATGGGCAGATGATACGGAATTTATACTGCAATACAAAGTAGGTACAGGAAGTACCATTTATCAGGGAGCAAACCGATATGCTTTAAAAGATTTCTTAATGCAGCAAGGTAAGTTTGAGGTAAAGGGGAAAAACTTCTTTGCGCGTGTTTATTTTACCAGTGAAGACGCCGGAGATTCTTATGATATGAGATTTGCTGCATGGAATGTTAACAGAGCCGCAAAGTCCGATCAGGAATGGTTTACGAACTATGCAACAGCGTATCAGTTGTCAGGAGCTGTTATGGGAACAAATGCGGCAGAATCTGCTGCAATTGCTAGAAATTTTGCTGATTATAATGTGCTGCCTGCTGCAATTTCTTTTATTCCAAAACCAACAGGTTCTGCTAGATTTGAACCAGGTTCTTCTCAATTCAAAAACGCGTTGAATACCGTTATTGCAAATCCAGATTTAACTCAGGGAGCTAAATTCATTGATCATTCAAAATTATATCATTCAGATGTCAATTATAACTTTAAAGATATGATCGACTGGGCTGAAATTCAGGTTGGGGGTTCATGGAGAAAATACATTATGAATTCTGAGGGTTCTATCTTTACAGATTACGATGGGCCTATAGAGTATAAAGAATATGGTGCTTATGCACAGTTACAGAAAAAATTCCTGGATGACAGACTGAAATTTACAGGTTCATTGCGTTATGACAAAAGTCAAAACTTTGATGGAAATGTTTCGCCAAGAATTTCATTTGTATATTCTGCAGGAGAATCTAAGAGACATAACTTCAGAGTGTCTTATCAAACCGGTTTCCGTAACCCTACTACACAAGATCAGTACATTGGTTTAGATTTAGGGCCTTTTGCTTTAATTGGTTCTGCGGCTGAAAATCTGGATCGTTTTAGAGAAATAGTAAATGTCAGTACAGCGGGGCAGACAATTGCGGGCCAGCCGGCAACAAAAGAATTGACCGGGCAAAGTGCGTATCATAATGCGTATACAGTAGCTTCTGTTCAGGCATTCGGAGCTTCTGGTAATGTGGCAGATCTTCAGGTTGCTAATATCGGATTGGTTAAACCGGAACAGGTGCAGGCTTTTGAGGCCGGTTATCGTACAGTGGTTCAGAATGATTTGTCTATTGATATTAACGGATATTACAATATTTATAATGATTTCATGAACACGGCGAGAGTTATATCTCCTTATTATGGAACGGTAGGAACAGATCCTGCTAATGGTGCTGTGCAGTTAAGTTATCAGGCTTTGGCTTTTGGAGACAGAAGAGTGTATCAGGTGTATACCAATACAACGGCTCAGATCTCTTCTTTAGGATTTGGTGTTGGTTTGTCTAAAAAAGTATATAAAGATTTTGAATTAGGAGCAAATTACAACTATGCTCAGTTTAATTTTGATCAGCAGGATGATCCGGATTTCGTGGCCGGATTTAATACTCCAAAACACAGAATTAAGGCTTCTTTAGGGAATTCAAAAGTGACCAAGAATTTAGGATTTAATGTGAATGTAAGATGGAACAGCGAATATTTATGGGAATCTTCATTTGGAGATGGAATGATTCCTGAAAATACAGTTGTTGATGCTCAGATAAATTACGCACTGCCAAAACTAAAATCGGTTATTAAACTAGGGGCAACAAACCTTTTTGGTTCTGACTATCTTCAGGTAATTGGTGCCGGTATGATCGGACAGCAGTGGTTTGCTTCGTTAACTATTAATCCTTAAATGATCTTGTTGGTGAAAATTGAAGAGGTACTAATTTAAAAATGATTAAAAATGAAAAAAAATATAAAATGGCTGTTTTTGGTTTCTTTAACTTTTATGGCCGCGTGTAACAGTGATGATAATAACGATACTCCCGAAGAGGTTCCGGTAACTCCCGGTTCAGCGGTTTTTACAAAGTATATAGCTCTTGGAGATTCTTTTGCAGCGGGTTATAGCGATAACGCGTTGTTTAAAAAAGGGCAGGAAAATGCCTATCCGAATATCTTGGCACAGCAGTTTGCGGCAGCCGGAGGAGGAAGTTTTGCAACTCCCTTTATGAATGATAATGTTGGAGGTCTTTTATTGGGAGGTAATGTTATTTTTGGCGGAAGATTGTATTTTAATGGTAAAGCACCAGTAAGTATAACCGGAAAACCAACAACCGAAGTTACGTCGCATCTTAACGGCTCATTTAATAATTTAGGAATACCGGGGGCTAAAAGTTATCATTTAGCGGCTCCTGGTTACGGAAATGTTGCTGGTGTTGCAACAGGTCAGGCGAATCCATATTTTGCCAGATTTGCCAGCTCGCCTTCTACATCGGTTATTGCTGATGCGGTAGGACAGGCTCCAACATTTTTCTCTTTATTTATTGGTGGGAATGATGTATTGGGTTATGCTATTTCTGGCGGTGTTGGAAAAGATCAGACTGGAAATATGAATCCGGCAACCTATGGCAGTAGTGACATTACAGATCCAACTGTTTTTAAAACGGTTTATTCCAGTTTGATTACAGCTCTTACTGCTAATGGGGCGAAAGGAGTTGTGGCCAATCTGCCTTTTATAACTACGCTTCCTTATTTTACAACAGTTCCTTATAATCCTGTTGCTTTAACAAAAGAAGCTGCGGATCAATTAAATGCTGGATATGCTGTTTATAATGGAGGATTGAAAAAACTGGTTGAGGCTCAGATGTTGACTCAGGCAGAGGCTGACAAAAGAAAAATCGAATTTAAAGCAGGAAATAATGCTGTGGTTATTGTAGATAGTTATTTGACTAACCTGTCTGCGGCGGGTCTTCCTTCTTATCGCCATGCAACCAAAGATGATTTAATTGTTTTGACAGCGAGTAGCTTTATAGGAACTAAAATAGGAGATGATCCAACAAAAGTAAATGGTGTTTCTGTTCCGCTGGCTGATAATTGGGTTTTAAGTAAAGATGAAGTAGATGAAGTTAAAAAAGCTACAGTTGCTTACAATGCAGTCATTTCGGCAATTGCAGAAGAAAAAGGACTTGCATTTGTAGATACAGGAGCAATAATGACGCAGTTGTCAAGCGGTGGTGTTCGTTTTGGTAATTATGTAATGTCGTCTACTTTTGTAACAGGCGGTGCTTTTTCTTTAGACGGAGTTCATCCAAGTGCAAGGGGATATGGTTTAATTGCAAATATTTTTATAGATGCAATCAATAAAAAGTACGGATCTACACTTCGACATGTCGATTTAGGTGCATATCCTATACAATATCCTGCCTCATTATGATAAAAATCATTTTTTAAGAGTTATAAAAGCCGCTAATTTGCATAAAAATAGCGGCTTTATTGTTTTATTGTAAAATGCGTTTTTTGTTATTTAAGAGTTCAGTTTTATGAATCAAACAAAATGGTGCTATTTTTTATGAAAAAAAAATTGATTTTATATTTTAAAAATTTATCTTTGCGCTCTGAAAAAAGAGGTATTTTCGATAAACCTAAATAGCTATTTAATAAATACATAAGTAATGTCAAAAGTAATAGGAAAAGTTGCTCAAATCATTGGACCAGTAGTTGACGTAGTTTTCAACGGTAAGGATGTTGAACTTCCAAAAATTTATGATTCACTAGAAGTCACTAAAAAAGACGGGACTTTATTAGTTCTAGAAGTACAATCTCATATCGGTGAAAACACTGTTCGTACCATTTCTATGGATTCAACAGATGGTTTAAGCAGAGGATATGAAGTAGTTGGAACTGGAAATCCAATCCAGATGCCAATTGGTCCAGATGTATATGGACGATTATTTAATGTTGTTGGAGATGCCATTGACGGTTTAGGTAATTTACCAAAAACTGGAGAAAACGGTCTGCCAATTCACAGACAAGCTCCAAAATTCGAAGATCTATCAACTTCATCTGAAGTTTTATTTACAGGTATCAAAGTAATCGATTTGATCGAGCCTTATGCAAAAGGAGGTAAAATTGGATTGTTTGGTGGTGCTGGTGTTGGTAAAACAGTATTAATTCAGGAGTTGATCAACAATATTGCAAAAGGTCACGGTGGACTTTCAGTATTCGCTGGAGTAGGTGAAAGAACACGTGAAGGAAATGACTTGCTTCGTGAGATGTTAGAGTCAGGAATTATTAAATACGGTGATGATTTCATGCACTCTATGGAAAATGGAGGATGGGATTTATCTAAAGTAGATATGCCAGGAATGAGAGAGTCTAAAGCTACTTTCGTTTTCGGACAAATGAATGAGCCACCTGGAGCTCGTGCACGTGTGGCACTTTCAGGATTATCTATCGCTGAGTATTTCCGTGATGGAGCTGGGTCTGATCAAGGGAAAGACGTATTATTCTTCGTAGATAATATCTTCCGTTTTACACAAGCGGGTTCTGAGGTATCGGCACTTTTAGGACGTATGCCATCTGCGGTAGGTTACCAACCAACATTGGCAACTGAGATGGGTGCGATGCAAGAGCGTATTACTTCTACAAACAAAGGTTCTATTACATCTGTACAGGCGGTTTACGTTCCTGCGGATGACTTAACTGACCCGGCGCCGGCTACAACTTTCGCTCACTTAGATGCAACAACAGTATTGTCTCGTAAAATTGCTGAGTTAGGTATCTACCCTGCGGTTGATCCGTTAGATTCTACTTCAAGAATTTTAACTCCACACATCTTAGGTGATGAGCACTACAACTGTGCACAAAGAGTAAAAGAAATTCTTCAAAAATACAAACAACTTCAGGATATCATTGCGATCTTAGGTATGGAAGAATTATCAGAAGATGATAAATTAGCAGTATCAAGAGCTCGTCGTGTACAGCGTTTCTTGTCTCAGCCGTTCCACGTAGCAGAGCAGTTTACAGGTATTCCGGGAGTATTAGTAGATATTAAAGATACTATCAAAGGCTTCAACATGATTATCGATGGTGAATTAGATCACCTTCCAGAAGCAGCTTTCAACTTGAAAGGTTCTATTCAGGATGCTATCGAAGCTGGAGAGAAAATGTTAGCTGAAGCATAAAAATAAAGTTAAAAGTTAGAAGTTAAAGGTTGTTCGTTTCGTAACTTTTAACTTTTAACAAATAACTTCTAACTTAAAAAATATGATTTTAGAAATAGTATCACCAGAAGCAAAATTATTTTCAGGAGAAGTAACATCTGTTACATTGCCTGGAGTTGATGGAAGCTTTCAAATTTTGAATAATCACGCTCCTATTGTTTCTATTCTAGAGAAAGGAACTGTAAAAATTGCAGCGCCAAGCTTTAATTTTTCTAAAGAAGTAGCGGATAAATTTACGAGAGTTAACGACCAAAACTATACATTAGAGATTACGTCAGGTACAATCGAAATGAAAGACAATAAAGTAATTGTTTTAGTTGACTAAAATAATTTCAGAATAAAGAAAAGCCAAACAGAAATGTTTGGCTTTTTGTTTTTTAGTCTTTTGCAGCTTATAAAAGTGTTATTCTTAATTTTATTGAGAAGAACTATCATCCTCTACATATTCCATAATATCACCCGGCTGGCATTCCAGAATTTGGCAGATCAATTCTAACGTAGAAAACCGGATTGCCTTTGCTTTTCCTGTTTTTAGAATCGAAAGGTTTGCTGTAGTAATGCCAATTCGTTCTGCCAGTTCATTAGAACGCATTTTTCTTTTTGCAAGCATTACGTCAAGATTTACAATTATTGGCATAAGTTATATAGTTAGTTCGTTTTCGTTTTGAAGATCAGATCCGTATTTTAATAGTCTGGCCAAAACCAGACAGCACAATCCGAGAAAAAGAATGGTGATGTTGTATTCTGGAGTGCTGGTTAAGTTCATGAAATTAAACGTTGAATATGCAATATTAGGTAAGTAATGATAATATTTAATGATGGATAAATATTGCATAGTAATTAAACTTGCGATAAAGTTTACAATCTGATAAGCTATTAGAGAATAGCCAATGTTTTTAATTCTCTTTTTTAATAAATCATTAAAAACAAAGTTAGTTCTTAATTCTTTAAATAAGCGCATAAATTGCAAGCTGACAAACATTATAAGAATTAATGAAAGATAATTTTTTAGTATTAGAATACATTTGAAGAACGAGTCTTTAGGATTTAAAATTATTTCAATTTCTGAATTTTTGTATTGTACCGTGGGTCTAACTATTTCTTTTTTGATTTCATGATATTTATTGTCGTAAACCTCGAAACGATTTATCTGAAAAGTTTTGGAATATAAGGTGTCTGTTTTGATTTTATTAAAACGTTCTTGTAAGTCTTGGTTATTGGATTTTATTATTAATCCGTTTTCGTTATTGTTTCTATAATTAATTAATGTATCGGGAATGTTTAATTGAATTTTAACATCAACTGGATAGCCTTTTGAATGATGCATAGTGGAAGAGAAATGGCCTAAACCGCCTTTTGGCGTAAATTCGAAGAATACAGCTAATAAAAAAATTAGCTGAGTTATGCGTAAACTTATTCGAGAAATAATGTAGAGAGTTGTTAGTAGTCTTTTATTGGTTTTCATGGTTTTGGAATTTAGTTTAAGCAAATATATTAAAATTATCGAAAAACAATAATTAATAATTTAAAAACAATATTTATCTGTTGTTTTATTTTGTTTTGATTTTTTAATTTGAATCTTTTTTTGCATTTTAAGTTAAATCCGGTATTAAGCTCTTGTTTTTATCAGAAACATGTTCTTGTATTCTTTTTTAGGTTTTGTTGTTTTAATGGGGTGTAAATGATGTTATCAGCTTTGTTTGTAGATGTTTCAATAAAAAAATCCATCTGCTTGTATTAAAACAGATGGATTTTATATGTATTGAAAATACAATTTTCTAATTGAAAATGATTTTTCGTGTTACCTGAGCATCATTCTCCAGTGTTACTTTTACCAGAAGCACCTGATTGCTGGACTGCAGGTTTGAAATTGATAATTCGGCTGAATCTACTTTGTTCTTGCTGTAAAGCAGTCTTCCTGAAATATCATAAATGTTCACTTCTTTTATATTCTCTTTTGCAGAAGTTACGCCGATAACTTTGTTTTTCACAGAAACTAAAAGTCCTCCTTCGATAGTTTCAAAATCATCGTTTCCTAATGTTTTATTGGTGTATCGAATTGTAAAACGATCTGAGAAAGTTCCGATTACGGTACTGAAGGTATAATTTCCGGCTTTCAGATCCTGAATTTTTCCCGTTAGTTTGTCTTCCAGATAAACATTTTGATCGTTGAATATTCCGTCAACGTGATCAATTGCTATGGTAAATTCTCCGGTAATTGTGGTTCTGTATCCAAGAGGTACGATATCACTTTCTTCAAACGGAAGGGCGCGTCCCTGAATGGTTAGTTTTTTAGCTTCGTTAATACTATAGAAATCTATAAAGTTGTTTCCGTTTAGCGTAACTGCATCGTAATTAACGTCCCAGCTGTCTGAAGCTCCTTCGATATACCCAACTAATGCCTGTTTGAAAGCCCCTTCGGTGTTGGTAAAGTTCAGCCATAAACGGTTTCTTTCAAGTTCTGCTGTCTGTGCTGTTTTGTAAAAATTAGAATTGCTTCCTGCAACTCTCATATCATTTGTAAATACGATAGGGTTTCCTGAAGGTGATTTTACAAAAAATCCCTGTCCGGCACCAATGTTTCCTGTTGGGGTAACAGATCCCGGGAAGTCCGGTCCTGCAGTTCCTGTCAGGTTAAAAGTGGTATAATCTGTAGTAGCATATTTGTAAGTGTTACTGTCTGGATTATAAACCGGTTTATTGGCGTGTGTCCAGAAATATACCGCTCCGACATCAGTGTTTTGTATAAACTTCACCCCATCGATTGCCGAAGGATAAGGATTTCCAACTATATTCCATTTGCCTCCCACAGGATTAACCGTAACGTTTCCGTTAGTAGGAACTCCCACAAAAGATGCCTGATAAATTGCTGTTGAATTGATATCAAAAGTCTGAGGCGCTCTTACATTATAACCTTCTCCCGGTACCATTTTTGTTGATGTACCGCCATAATCAATTACCCATCCTGAAGAAGGATTGTAGATAAAGTATTTATCTGCTAATGTATCCGGAGATAAATCATGCAGTGTAAAGTTAGACGCCAAAGTTACAGGCGATGACCAGAATGTAAAATCATAACGGTTTACAGGGGTGGTGTTTCTTTTGTAAGTTATATTTCCTGTATTTGTAGCAAGAGGGTTAGATTGGTACAAGCTTGAGTTGTTTTCGAAAGTGAGCTGGCCGTCAGTATGAACACTGACTTCATTTGTTACATTTAAAGTATTTGTTCCATTTACAGTCAGTTCACCTCTATCCCCAACTGAAAGAGTATAGGCGTTAAAACTGTTATTAGTTCCTGAAATAACAGGTTTGTTAGTTGTGTTTGGTATTTCTACACAATCTGCGGCTGTTGGTACCAGATTAGAAGACCAGTTTGCGGCTGTGTTCCAGTTAGTGTTTACAGATCCATTCCATACTACTGATACCGCAGGGTTAATTACTATTGTTGCTGCCGGAGATATACATCCGGTACTGTTATTTCTAACCGTTATAGTGTACGATGCAGGGGCAAGTCCTGAGAAAACTCCGGAAGTATTAGTATAAGCTGATCCGTTGATGCTGTAATTATACCCGCTTGCCGGTGCCGGATTTGAAACCGTGATGGTTCCGGTGTTAACTGCACATGTTGCTGGTGTGGTTACAGAGGCTATTGGTGCAGCTGGAGCAGGTGTTACTGTTAATTGAACGGCATCTGATGCAGTGCTGCAAGTATTGCTCGTGACAACGCAATGAACATAATATCCGGAATAACCGGCTGGTACATTAGTAATATCTAATCTTGATGTATTATCCCCGCTTACTCCCGTTGTTCCATTTGTTACAATCCATGGTCCTGCAGGATTTGTTGAATACTCCCACTGATAAGATGGACTTGCTGCAGATGTGGCAACTGTAAAGCTAGCATTCAGACCTTCGCAGATAGATACAGGTTGCGGCTGTGTTGTTATTGTTGGTGATGTGCTAACCGTAATTGCTGCATTTCCGGTCATGTTAACTGCCTGAGCGGTACAATTAGCATCGCTTAAGGCAGTTATTGTATAAGTTCTTGTTGAAGCCGGAGACACTGTAAATGTGTACGGACTTGAAGTAATATTAGTGCTAATTGTACTTGTTGTTCCATCAGTATAGGTTAAATTCCATGGACTTGTTCCTGTTAATGCAATCGAAATTGTTGTTCCATTTCCTGCGCAGATAGAAGTTGTTCCGCTAATAACTGAAGTCGGTTTTGGATTCACTTTAATTAAAACAACAGCAGATGTATTCGAGCACGTTCCTGGACCAGAAGTAACAATTCTTCTAAACCATGTATTTCGTGTTAACTCTGTTGTTGGAATATAGTTTATCATGTTATTTGTCCCAGGCGCATTTGTAAAGCCAGCAGTACTGCTTGTTGAGCTCATTTGCCATAAGTAAGTGTAATTTCCATTTCCGCTAGGGGGCGATCCCGTAATTGTACCGGGAATGGTTCCTTCGCAAATTGCCTGAGAGTAAGATGCTGTTACATATAATCGCTTTTGAATTGTACTGCATGGATCTCCGAAAATTGCATTACTTGCATCAATTGTTATTGTATTTGAATTTCCTAAAAGCGCATTTTCAACAGCTGACTGGCTGGTGGATGAATGGCAAGAAGGGTTTATGGCAAAGGTGCCGCAATTTCCCGTAGGAGTTCCGTAGCTGGCAAAACTTACATTATTGAAGTATGTGCCTGCAGGTGCTGTAAGACTTCCTGTTGTATATTCTTCCGGATTCATACAGATTGTTCCTGATGTTCCGTTAGTGTAGGTTATAACATTGTTTCCAATTCCGACATAAATGATGCCGCTTGTAGTTGCAGCAGTGCAAGTATTTCCTGTTGTGGTAACCGTGTAATTGAATTGTCCGGTAACAATTGGTGTACCGCTAATTCTTAGAGTATTTCCGGTAACTGAACTGGTAACGCCATCCGGTAAACCGGTAACATTTGCTCCTGTTGCGCCGCCGCCTAAAGTCATTGTAATATTGGTCATTGCAGTATTTTGACAGGCGTTTTGATTGCTTGCGGCAGTAATAGTATGTGACGGATTAACTGTTATTGCTTGTTGTGCAGAAGCAGTTCCTCCGCAACCTCCGCTGATGGTATAAATAATATTAGCAGTACCGGCTGAAACAGCTGTTACTACACCAGATGCATTTACGGTTGCAATATTTGTATTACTGCTGCTCCATGCTCCTGTGCCATTGCCTAAAACAACTCCATTAGCAGAATATGTTGTTGTGTTTCCAATGCATATCGGAGAAGATCCTGTAACAGAAGTAACAGATGAGCGAACGCAGCCACTAATAACAACGCGCCCATTAGCTCCGTTTCCTCCAGATGTAGCATATCCTCCCCACCACCAAACATATCCGTATTCGCCTCCTCCTCCGCCTCCGCCAGGACTATTTCCTGGATTGCCATCATCGCTTAGCTGTCCTGCTCCTCCAGTGTTTAGAGTATTACCTGCATTACCTCCATTACCTCCTCTTGTTCCTCCGTTAACCCCTGAGTCTCCCGTTATATTTGGTGAGCCATTAGAAGCTGTGCCTCCAGCACCTCCTAGCGCAGCATTGTTTCCGTTTCCATTTCCTCTCCTCATATTACCGCCAGAACCGCCATTGGCTGTTATATTTATTCCTGATTGTGTGTGTCTCAAAGCAGATGCTGTTCCGTCTCCGCCGTCACCAGTACTTCCGGTACCGCCTCTTCCAACTGAATAAGTGATATTTTGACCAGGTAAAACAGAAAATGTAGTGTATGAATATCCGCCGCCGCCGCCACCGCCGCCGCCTCGGGTATCTGTTTGTGAACCGCCTCCTGCACCACCCGCTCCCCATATCTCGACAGTAACAGCAGTTACACCAGCAGGAACTGTCCAGGTTTTGTTATTTCCAGCAGTATTATCTGTTAATAATGTCTGTGCAAAAGAAAATGTAGAGAATAGAAATAAGAAGACAGATGTTAAGAGTAGTTTTTTAATCATTTGGCTTTGGGGTATTTGTTTTAATTTTGTTTTTGGATTTATATTCGCACAATTAATTCTGCTTTTGCAAGCCAAAAAAAATGAATATGCGAACATAGAGTTGTTAAATATCTAGTTAAGAATTGTTTAATGAATGGTAAAATTTAACTAACAGATTTTCCGCACAATATTATTACAATTTGGAATAAAAAACAACTTGATAAAATACGGTTTTTAAGAAAAGTGGATTAATTAACTTAAAATTTAACAGTTAATTGTTTATTTTTCGCATTAATAGTTAAAAAGAAAGAAAATACATATGAGTTCAATTTACACACCACAACAAGCCTTACAGAAATTGGAGCACTTTTGTGCCTATCAAGAGCGTTGTCATGACGAAGTTGTAGCTAAACTCTACAGCTTAAAAATGACTTCTGATGAAATTGATTCAATTGTGGTTCAGTTAATTGAAGGTAATTTTTTGAACGAAACGAGATTTGCCTGCAGCTTTGCCAGGGGCAAACACCGAATCAAAAATTGGGGAAAAATAAGGATTACAAATGAGCTTAAACTCAGAAACATTTCTTCGACCAATATAAACCTGGCACTCAAAGAGATTTCACCCGAAGAATATTTTGAGACTTTTGAAAATCTTTCAGAAAAATGCTGGAATAATCTTCAAGAAAGCAATATTATCAAAAAATGTAAAAAATTTTGCGATTTTATGCTTCGAAGAGGATTTGAAAGCAATTTGGTTTATGAAAAAGTTAAACAATTAGAAAAACAATAAATCTCTCTTTTTAGGACAAAACAATCATTTTTATGTTTACAAAAAATACTGAAAATATCCTATATTCCTTACGTATTAAAAAACAACACTAGGTTGTGAAATATTACTTTTCTGCTGATTTTTCAGTAAATCTGACGTTTTTTGGATTATTTGCTTAAAAAAATAGACGAAAAACACCTTACATTACCGATTTTTCTTATTTTTAACACTCTTGTTTTATAAGAAATTCCATTGGTTACCCATTTTTACTATGCATTTCATCGATTATTTTATCGGTTTGTCGATTATATGCCTGTTCTGAAAACCTCTTCAAAAACCAAAACGTAGATGTATCTATATTTGCTCGGTTCGAAAATTATGCCAGCATAACAACCTGATAGAAAAACATCTACTATGAAAAAAACTTTACTTTTAGTTTTAGTATTATTGCCTTTTTTGGGGATTTCGCAGAACGTTGATTTTGTTCAATGGAATGGATCTACAGATTTAGTTCCCACCGTTTTGAATAATTATGTGGAAGCAAGTAACGTGACTGGAGCAGGATTTTCGAATGGCAACCCAACTCCAACTTATGATGGAATTGAAGGAACAAACTGGTCTTCATCTTCTACTATTGATGTAAACAGATATTTCCAGATAACTTTAAATCCAATTTTAAACGGCCGAATTCTTTTAAACGAAATTCAATTTACATACAAAGGGAATGCATCATCTTATGAGGTTAGATATTCTAAACAGGCGAATTTTTCTTCTCCAGTTACTTTGACAACTGTTACTAATGCTGCAACTAATAACACACCTACATCCGGAAATTTATCAGGTTTAAATATTGCAGTTAATGCCGGCGAAAAAATTTACATCCGTTTTTATGCATACAATGGAACAACCTGGAAATTAATGAACAATAATCTTCTAAAATTAAGAGGCTCATTTGTTCAAAATCCATCTCCAATGAATGGCACTTACATTATTGGAAGTGCTGCAGGAGCAAGTTTTGCAACTTTAACCAGTGCGGTTAGAGCATTAAACTCAGTAGGTGTATCCGGAGCAGTAAATCTAATGTTGGATAATACTACATACAACGTATCAACGGGAGAAACTTTTCCATTGGTGATTAATCCTTATACAGGAAATACTTCTTATAAAGTAACTTTTAAACCAAATACAGGAAGAACTGTAACGATAGAATCAAGTAATTCTAACAACAGTACAGAAGCTGTTTTTAAATTAAATGGTGTAGACAATGTAGTTTTCGATGGAAGTAATACAACAAATGGTACAACAAAAAATTTAACTATTTACAACAATAACCAATCAAACAATAATAGATCAGTTATTTGGATCGCAAGTCAAAACAATAGTAATGGAGCTAATAGTAATGAAATTAAGAATTTGATTTTAAGACAATATGCTCGCGGAACTTACGATTATTCTGTTGGAATATTTGCAGGAGGAACCAGTAGTGTTACAAGTACAGCGGAGACCGCGAACTCTTCTAATATTATAAACAATGTCACTTTTACAGGTGCTGGATTACCAATTTACTTAGAAGGAAATTCCAATTCCTTATCAACAGGCTGGAAAATCCAAAATAATACAATTGGAGGAACTACAAATACAAATAAACCTCATGTTGGTATTCGTTTAAATAATGCTAAAGATTATGAAGTTTCTCAAAATACAATTTCAGGTATTTTAAGATCAAATTCAAATGGTCCTACTGATCATAATGCCGGTATTTCGATATATGGAACAAGTAATGGAGCTATTTTTGGCAATAAGATAAGTGATGTTTATGAAACAGTTGGAAATACAGCATATTGTGCCGGGATTTATGTTGACAGTGGAAATAACAGTATTTACAACAATTTTATAAATAACATCAGGACTAGCGCAGCTGATGATAATAATTATAATTTTCAGTACAAAGGACATGGTATATATATCAACAGCGGATCTTCTAATAAAATCTATCACAATACTATTGTGATGGATAATACATCTGCAGGTGGAAGATCGTCATGTTTATATATTGCAAATGGAAGTAATATTGGTATCAAAAACAACATATTTTATAGTTCTCAAACTATCGGAACACAATATCTGATTTTTTCAAATACTGCTCATACAGCGATAACAGAATTTGATAATAATGATTATTTCTTAAAAAGCTCAGGTACTTTATCAAATAGATTATCAAGTGGAACCTATACAACTCTTGCCCAATGGAAAGCAGTAAGTTCTGCAAAAGAACAAAATTCTATCAATGTTGAGCCAAAGTTTATTTCAACAATAGATTTCCATTTAGAACAGAATACAAACAGCTCGGCACTTCATGCAAAAGGGGCTCCTATTGCAAGTATTACTACAGATATAGATAATGAAGTAAGAAGCACAACTGCACCGGACATGGGAGCTGATGAAATTATTGTCTGCGAGCAGGGTGATCAGACAGCTTTTGGTATCAACAGCTGGATTGGGTATGTATATAAATGGACAGGAACAGTTCCAAATCCGGCAGTTACAGCAGGACCGGCTACAGCAACAAATGTATTTATAGGAAACGTAACCGAACCAAGAATTTTTGACCGAAATATTGGGACTGGCACCGTTAGAGGTGTTACTACAAATATATGCGGAAGTGCTCCGGCGGACAATTTTTTTGTACGTTATAAAATGCAAACTACAACAACAGCAGGAACTTATAATTTCACAATAGGAGGAGATGACGGTGTAAGACTATATATTGATGGTGTTTTGATAAATGTTGCTCCGGCTAACTCATATGCTATTCATAGTTATACGACCTATGCTGCGCAAGTAACACTTACTGCGGGAACACATAGTTTTATTTTAGAATATTTTGAAAATGCCCAGGATTCCAGAGTTTCTTTTTCATATGGAGAAATTAAAGGTGATGTTGCACTTCCATACGGAGAAAATAAATGGAATGTATATGGTTTCTCTACAGCAGATATCAACTTACCAGCGTATTCATATGCAGGAATGTATGTTGACAACAGTTTGAATGTTAATACACAAACATCTTGGAACAAGAACAGTTCGCCTTCAACTTATTCCGGATGGCAGGGAGCACCTATCGGAGTAGATCAGTTTACTATCACTTATAAACGTCATGGATTTACTTGTGGAAGCTACCAGATACAATTAGTAAATTGTGATGACGTTGGGGAAATTTATATTGATGAAGTTAAAGTGTATACCCAAAATGGTTATACAAATACTTCAACTCCTATCAGAACAGCTCCTTACGCACTAAATAAAGATTCTAAGGTAGAAATTCGTTTAAGAGAAGATGGAGGCGATGCGAATATAGCAGTAAGCTTTGTGCCAGTTCCAAATGTATATGACGGAACAACAGCTCCTGCTTCTGGCTCACCTATTACTATAACCTCAAATACAACTATAAGTACCGACCTTAATGTATGTTCTTGTACGATCAATGCAGGAGTAATACTTACAGTACCAAAAGGCAGAACTTTAAATGTTGAAGAAACAACAATTGTTGGTACTGGAGGAAAACTTCTTATTGAAGACGGAGGTTCTTTCCTTCAAAAAAGCACAGCTTCAGATGCATATCAGGGAGCTATGAATTCATTTGAACTTAAAAGGAAAACTACTCCTATAAGTCGTTATGATTTTACATTCTGGTCATCGCCTGTAACTTTGGCGTCTAACTTTACACTGCATGATTTATCTCCGGATACATTGGCAGATAAATACTATATCTATAATCCTTCTTCAGGATGGGTAATTGATTATGGCGGTACATCAACAAAAATGGTACCGGGAGAAGGTTACAATGTAAGAGCGCCTCAGACTTTTGATATAAATCTAAACGCAATTTATGAAACTACTTTTAAAGGACTTCCAAATAACGGAAACGTTACGGTTAATCCTGTGGGAGGCAAATGGAATATAGTTGGAAATCCTTATCCTTCGGCAATCGATGGTGTGAAGTTTATACAAAACACTGATGTGGGGGCGGTATATTTCTGGACACACGCCAACAAACCGGTTTATAATTCAGGCAGTAACACTTACAAATATGCCACTACAGATTATACCACTTTTAACCTTACAGGAACTGCAGGACCGGACTTCCCGGGATCTGTTACCTCAACAGGAAACATTGGTGCCGGACAGGGATTTTTTGTAAAATCACCTTCAGGAAACCCTATCGTATTTACAAACGATATGAGAGTTGCAGGAAACAATTCTAATTTTTACAAAACAGCACAGACAGCAGAACTTGAAAGAAACCGTTTATGGCTGAACTTTACCAACACCGAAGGTGCTTTCAAACAGGCGCTGGTTGGTTATGTCGAAGGAGCTTCAGACAGCTGGGACGTTAATTACGATGCAGTTACGCTAAACGGAAACAACTTTATAGATTTCTATAGTATCAACGAAGCTAAAAAACTAACCATTCAGGGACGCGCCCTTCCGTTTGAAGAAAGTGATATCGTGCCTCTTGGATACAGAACCACAATTACCGGAGAATTTACCATAGCAATTGATCATGTTGACGGAATATTCACGAATCAGAATGTTTATCTGGAAGATAAAGTAACCGGAAAAATTCAGGATTTGAAAGTTGGAAATTATACCTTCAGTACCGCAATCGGAACTTTCTCAGATCGTTTTACAATTCGATACACTAATAAAACACTTGGAAACGATGATTTTGAAACTATCGAAGGAGGACTTTTAGTTTCTGTGAAAAACAAAGTTATCGGCGTGACTTCTGCAAAAGAGAATATAAAAGAAGTGAACATTTATGATATTTCAGGAAGACTGCTTTACAGCAAGAACAAAGTAGATTCAGCCGAATTATCAATTTCAAACCTGCAGTCCAGCAATCAGGTGCTTCTGGTAAAAGTAACACTGGAGAATGATGCTCAGGTAACCAAAAAAATCATTTTCAACTAAATAAAATATTAAATCATTAAAATCCGACAGTCCAGGCTGTCGGATTTTATACGTTATAAACCTTTACAAACAAAAGCATAAAAAGAGCTCCTGTTAAAGAGCAAAGAAAAAACAACCAAATCAAACCAAAACTAACAACTTGTATGTATCCAAAATTATTTTTGTTTACCCGTTCTTTACTTTTAAAAAATTTAACTTTACTATTCTTTTTACTATCCTTAACAATGTCGGGGCAGACTGCCGTGACCGGAATTTATACAGACTGGAAAGGGTATTGGCATTCTACCGGAACTACCGGAGTAGGAAATCGTCCAGACAGAGAAAACAATTTGCTTGCTTTTAGATGGAAAGGCACAACGTATTCTACCGGAGTCAATAATGCTATTCTTGATGCTAATACTGTTGGTTACAATGCTCAAAAATTCAGAGCTTTAAAAATTCAAACGGTAGGAATTGGTGCTAGTATGTACTTTCTGCAGGGTTCGATGATTGACGGATCAGCTTCTACAGCTGTATTACAGCCTGCATTGGCAGGATCAACAGCAACCGGAGCAGAACTTGCTTCCCGATTAACAGACGGGTTAAACGGATTAGCTCTGGGAACCGGAGTAGCTAATATAAAAGCCGGAACAGCAGAATTCAAAGTAGGAACAAACAACTTGAATCTTAGCGGTATTGGCGACGGAATTCCGGATTTAATTGTAACACAGGTTGCAGATCCGGGAGGAACAGCTGATACATTTAAATTCATTGATGCTTCGGGAAATTTAGTTGGAAAAGAGCTTTCTATAAAATTTGACGCTGTAAATGCGGTAGGAACCTACAGTCTTGATTTGTTTAATATGAACGGAACAGTTGGTTTTTCACCTGCTTCAACAAGAGATATTCGATTGTTAGGAATTGAAACCAGCGAATTTGAAATCACAAGTACCAATGCGCCGTTGGTTGATCGGTTTGTGGTAACTTTCTCGGGAAATTCAGATTGTGCTTTTATTGCTTTCAATACTAATTCATTAAAGATCGCAGAATTAAGTCTTGTGAATACTGCTTCGTTAACGACTTGCGGAAAAGCCGGCGTTCAGATAAATTATACTTTTGATATTAAAAATACAGGAGAAGTTCCTATTACAAATATTCATTTAACAGATCTAATGCCAGGTCTGACTGTTACCGGGAATTCTATTGCCAGTCTCGCAGCCGGAGCAACAGAAACGATCCACGGAACGTATACAATTACAGCTGCTGATGTCACTGCCGGAAGAGTAACTTCTTCTATAAAAGTTACAGGAACAGATCCTTCATTAAACGTTGTAGAAGATATTTCTGGAAATACTTTTACCGATAATATCCCAACAACTATTGATTTATTGACTCCTCCAACAATTTCTATAGTTAATAATACAACATGTACATCTTTAGGAAGTGTGGTTCTGACAAATTTACCAGCATCCGGGAACTGGGTAATAGAGAGAAGTCCGGGGAATGTTTTAACAAACGGATCAGGATCAAGCACAACGATTGGAAATCTTGCAGGAGGAACAACTTATACTTTTAGAGTAACAAATGCAGACGGCTGTAAATCACCATCAAGTGCGGGAGCAGCTATAGCAAACGATTCTTCAACAACATGGAATGGGACAGCATGGAGCAACAGCACGCCTACAGCTACTAAATCAGTTGTGTTTTCTGGAGCTTTTACTTTTACAAGCGATCTTACCGCTTGTTCTTGTACTATTAATTCGGGTGTAAACTTAACGATTCCGTCTGGTATAAGTTTGATCCTTACCAATGGTTTAACCGTTAATTCCGGAGGATCATTAACTTTCGAAAACAACTCAAGCTTGTACCAATCTAACCCTCTTGCTACAAATACAGGAAATATAACTTACAAAAGAAACACCACACCTGTAAACCGTTATGACTTTACATTCTGGTCATCGCCTGTAACTTTAGCGTCTAACTTTACACTGCATGATTTATCTCCGGATACATTAGCAGATAAATACTATATCTATAATCCCTCTTCAGGATGGGTAATTGATTATGGCGGTACATCAACAAAAATGGTACCGGGAGAAGGTTATAATGTAAGAGCACCTCAGACTTTTGATCCCAATTCAACAGCAATTTATCAGGCATCTTTTGTGGGAGTTCCTACTAACGGAAACGTTACGGTTAATCCTGTGGGAGGCAAATGGAATATAGTTGGAAATCCTTATCCTTCGGCAATCGATGGGGTGAAGTTTATACAAAATACTGATGTGGGGGCGGTATATTTCTGGACACACGCCAACAAACCGGTTTATAATCCAGGCAGTAACACTTACAAATATGCTACTACAGATTATACCACTTTTAACCTGACAGGAACTGCAGGACCGGACTTCCCGGGATCTGTTACTCCAACAGGAAACATTGGTGCCGGACAGGGATTTTTTGTAAAATCACCTTCAGGAAACCCTATCGTATTTACAAATGATATGAGAGTTGCAGGAAACAATTCTAATTTTTACAAAACAGCACAGACAGCAGAACTTGAAAGAAACCGTTTATGGCTGAACTTTACCAACACCGAAGGGGCTTTCAAACAGGCGCTGGTAGGTTATATCGAAGGAGCTTCAGACAGCTGGGACGTTAATTACGATGCAGTTACGCTAAACGGAAACAACTTTATAGATTTCTATAGTATCAACGAAGCTAAAAAACTAACCATTCAGGGACGCGCCCTTCCGTTTGAAGAAAGCGATATTGTGCCTCTTGGATACAGAACCACGATTACCGGAGAATTTACCATAGCAATTGATCACGTTGACGGAATATTCACGAATCAAAATGTTTATCTGGAAGACAAACTAACGGGAAAAATTCAGGATTTGAAATCCGGAAATTACACCTTCAGTACCGCAATAGGAACTTTCTCAGATCGTTTTACAATTCGATACACTAATAAAACACTAGGAACTGGTGATTTTGAAACTATCGAAGGAGGACTTTTAGTTTCTGTGAAAAACAAAGTTATCGGCGTGACTTCTGCAAAAGAGAATATAAAAGAAGTGAACATTTATGATATTTCAGGAAGACTGCTTTACAGCAGGAACAAAGTAGATTCAGCCGAATTATCAATTTCAAACCTGCAGTCCAGCAATCAGGTGCTTCTGGTAAAAGTAACACTGGAGAATGATGCTCAGGTAACACGAAAAATCATTTTTAATTAGAAAATTTATTTTCAATACATATAAAATCCATCTGTTTTTAATACAAGCAGATGGATTTTTTTTATTGAAAAAAAATCACCAAAACAGGGTATTGCATCTTTTGAAAAAGGTAATTAATTTCGGTTTATTCTTACTTTTTAAATATTCCGGGTTTTGATAAAAAATTTACTTTACGCTGTATTATTGTTTTTTCTTCCTTTTGTTATTCCTGTATCTGCCCAGCAAGGGAAGGTCGATGTTACTTTTAATACTGTTGATGATGGTTTGAAAGGAGATGGCTTTGATGGTACAGTGCGAACAATTTCTCTGCAGGCCGATAATAAATTGATTGTTGGTGGAGACTATTCCAGTCTTAACGGAATTATAACCTCCAGCTTAAGCCGTTTGAATCCCGATGGAACAATCGATGAAGGTTTCGATACCGGAACAGGTTTTACAGGTAAAATTTATTCTTCGCTTATACAGCAAGGGGGAAAAATAGTATTAGGAGGCAGTTTTACATCTTATAAAGGAATAAATTCAGGAAGACTTATTCGTTTAAATTCAGACGGATCACAAGATCTATCATTTAATTCATCTATCGGAGCCTTGACCGGTATTATCTACAACATGGCATTGCAGCCAGACGGAAAAATTATTATTGTTGGAAGCTTTACTAAATACAATAATATAACCGTAAATCGTATAGCCCGTATAAATTCTGATGGTTCTTTGGATAATTCTTTTATAACCGGATCAGGTTCCCCATTGCTTATTTCGGATGTCAAAGTTTTGTCTAACGGAAAAATTCTGGCAGCTGGAAACTTCATATCATTTAATAAAATTACTGCAAACCGAATTATCTGCCTGAATTCTGATGGAAGTATTGACAATAGTTTTAATACAGGGACTGGTTTTGATGATGATGTAAATACGATAGCCCTGCAGCAAGATGGAAAAATTCTTCTTGGAGGAAATTTTACATCTTATAATGGCTATACAGCCAACAGAATCATTAGACTTAATGAAAACGGGTCTGTTGATGAAACCTTTACGGGATCTGGTTTTAATAATGGATCTGTTGAAATTATAAAAATAGGCAGATCCGGAAATATCATGATTGGAGGGTCATTTACAAACCACTATAATAACGAAGATGTAAACAGACTCGTGTTTTTGAATACAGATGGAACGGTTAAAAATGACTTCGATATAGGTTCCGGTCCGGGATCACTTTCTGTTTTAGCCCTGGCAGAAGATCCTGATGAATCCTGGTTTATTGGCGGTTCATTTTCTGTTTTTGATGGACAAAATCAGGGACGACTGGCAAAAATCAGTTTTGAGGGAGAACTCGACAGCAGTTATTTATCATCGGGGATTGGTTTTGATAATTCGGTTTTAAAAATGATTTCACTTGAAGATAATAAAACGATAGTAACCGGAAGTTTTACAAAATTTAATAATCAGCCTGTATTTCGTATAACGAGGCTTCTTGAAGATGGTTCAAATGATCAGGAATTTAACAAAGGACAGTCAGGGGCTAATAACCTTATCAAAACAGCTGTCCTTCAAACAGATGGTAAGATTGTCCTTGGAGGTAATTTTTCAAAGTATAATGAAGTAAATTGTACCCGGATCGCCAGAATTTTTTCAGATGGAACACTTGATAGTACCTACAATACCGGATCTGGATTTAACGGTCAGGTATATGCAATGGCCATTCAGGAGGATAATAAAATAATTGTCGGCGGAAGTTTTACCCGTTATAATAATGATCCGTCTGCAATCAGAATAGTGAGGCTTCTTCCGGATGGTTCGCGCGATATATCATTTAAGACAGGACTTGGTGCAGATGCTGTTATTGAAGAAATTTTAATACAGCCCGATGGAAAAATACTTGTTGGAGGAAGATTTACCACTTTTAACGGAGAGTCTTCCCCGCATTTGGTCCGCTTAAATAATGATGGAAGTATTGATAAAAGTTTCAATATAGGATCCGGTTTTGACAAATATGTTTACGCCATCGCATTACAATCTGATCATAAAATAATTGTAGGAGGCTCTTTTTTAAGTTATAACGGAATTTCACAAAAAAGAATTCTTCGTCTAAATCCAGATGGCATTCTCGATACAACTTTTAATTCTGAAACTGGTTTTAATAAAGGAGATGTGCGTGCCATTCTGGTTCAGCCGGACGATCGTATTATAGTTGGCGGCACTTTCTCCGGAACCTATAAAAATAATGCCTCTTTAAGATTAATCAGATTATTAAAGTCCGGTGACTTCGATTCTTCATTTGAAGCCCGTCTCAATAATAAGCTTTTTGCCTTAAGCTTTACTTCGAATTTCAGGCTGTTAATCGGTGGAAATTTTAATTCCGTTTCGGGAATTTCAAAACATAGGATTTCAAGATTAAAACTTTGTCTGGATTCTACAATCTGGGACGGAAATGACTGGTCAAATGGCTACCCTTCCGGTGGAAAAGAAGTTCTTTTTAAAGAAGATTTTTCGAATTTAATTTCTTCAAATGTTTGCAGCTGCAATATTGAGAAAGGAAAAACAGTTTCACTCTTAAAAGGCAGCACATTAGGAATTGAATTTGATTATTCAGGTTCAGGTACTTTAGTTTTAGAAGATACCGCGAGTTTATATCAGTCAGATGATGATATTGTAAATACAGGAACAATCCATCTTAAAAGAAAAACGAACCCAATATTACGATATGATTTTACATTTTGGTCTTCTCCTGTCGGAAGTCATTCTTTGAAAGATGTTTCTCCTACGACCTTGTCTGATAAATATTATTCATACATTCCCGGATCCGGCTGGAAAATAGAATCACCTTCTACTACTATGATTTTAGGAAAAGGTTATATGATTAGAGCACCTCAGGAATATTCAATTACTTCAAGAGATACATACGAAGCGGTTTTTAAAGGCATACCAAATAATGGCAAAATAGAAATTACTTTGGGTGACCCAAGAACTTTTAGTTTAATTGGAAATCCCTATCCGTCTGCAATAGATGCCGATGTATTTTTAGAAGAAAATAAATCGAAGACCGCAGGCGCACTTTATTTCTGGACACATAATACCGCTGTAACGAATTTGAAATACAACTCAGATGATTATGCAGCTTACAATTTGGTTGGAGGCATAGGAGTTCAGGCAAAATCCAGCGGGGTTAATGAATTAGTTCCCAATGGCAAGATTGCGGCGGGGCAGTCGTTTTTTCTCAAAAGTACTGTATCTGGAAATCTTGAATTTAACAACAGCATGCGGATAAAAGGAAACAATAATTTCTTTTTTAAACATAATGAAATAATAAGTACTGACAAACCGAAGAAACATCGTTTTTGGCTGAACTTTTCAAATGACGAAGGAGCTTTTAAACAGATCCTAATTGGATATCTTGATGGAGCGTCGAATTCTTTTGACAGTAAATATGATGCGGAATCATTTAATGGTAATTCATTTGTTGATTTTTATTCTGTTGTTGATACAAAAAAATTAGTTATTCAAGGAAGAGCATTACCCATTGAAGATTCTGATGAAATTGTTTTAGGTTACAAAACCACGGCTGCCGGAAATTTCATAATATCGATTGACCATGCTGATGGTGATTTCACAAATAAAAAAATCTATCTTGAAGATAAATCGCTCAATACAATATTTGATTTAACTTCCAAAAATTATCTTTTTGAGAGCGAAGCAGGATCTTTTGCAGATCGGTTTGCAATACGATTTTTTGATACCACATTAAGTATACCTGAACATGACTGCGCAGATAATCTTATAGTATCAGTAAACAATAAAATTATAAAGATTAACAGCCTTCAGGAGGAACTAAAAAATGTTTTTGTATACGATATTGGAGGTAAATTATTGTATGAAAAACTAAAAGTTGACACTACTGAATTAGAAATAAAAAACCTTAACCGCAGCACTCAGGTTTTGGTAGTTAAAATAGAATTAAGAAAAGGTAAATTTTATTCAAAAAAGATCATTTTTTAACAGAAATTATAATAGAAAACCGAATCCATTTGCTTTTTTCAAATGGATTTTTTTTTGAAAAAAACGAAATACAATGGAATGATTTTTCTTTCAAAACGCTTGATTTTACTATGGATTGAAGGAATTAACATATGTTTTTAGTTTTTGTAGTTGATAAGATTAAAGTGTTAAAGTTCTAATTTTTAACACATTGCAATTATTGCGTTGTAAATAAAATCGTACCTTGTAGTTGTAATTCGTCAATTTTCGTATTTATAAGCCATTTTGAAATTCGCTTTTACTCTCTTTTTTAAGATGAATTTCTAATTTTTATCTGCCAAAAATATATTGATTGCTTTTTTAAATACCACACAAAAAACAGCATTAATACTATTTTACTGCCTTGACTTTTTGAAGCAGATTTTTTTCTGTTTTTAGAGTTTATTTTTTGAGGTATTTGAAATTATAATCTATCGGTATCATCTGATTTTGAGTTTTTTCTTTTAATTAAAAAATATAGCGCGATGAAAAAAAAATTACCTGCCTTATTTAATTACCCCCAAATTTTAAACCTTTGTTTTTCTTTATCGAATCATTCTAAGAATTCGCTTTCAAAAGTCAAATTATCCATTCTCTTCTCATTTTTTTGCGTTTCAATGTGGGCGCAGCTTCCCCCTCATACATTTGATGCCAATGGAACTGTAGTTGTCCCGGCGGGTATCATATCTATGGAAGTTGAGGGCTGGGGTGCCGGTGGTGCCGGTGGTGGAGCAAATAATTCCGTAGCATTAACTGGACGAGGAGGAGCCGGTGGTGGCGGCGGCGCGTATGCACATGGCTTTATAGGAGTTACTGCCGGAAATACTTTAAATGTTAGAGTAGCGGGAGCTACTACAGGTACAACCGGCTCAGGAGTTAATGGCGGAAATTCTTATATTGAAGGATTTGAGCTAGCGTTTTTAGCAGCTGGTGGTTTAGGCGGAATTGCTAACACAACAGGAACATCTGGAGGGGGTACAGGAGGCTCAGCCTCAACATCAAAAGGTTCAATTACAACAGTAGGTGGTAATGATGGAGGTGCCGGTGGAAATTTCCTTTTAAATTTAGGAGGTGCTTCCGGAGCAGGAGGAAAAGCCGGAGGTGCAGCCGGAGGTGCGGGTGGTGCATCCCGTACAAGTGCACTATTAGGTGTTGGTCCGGGAATTGCTGGTACACCTCCTGGAGGTGGTGGCAGTGGAGGACTGCATCTGGCAGGATCTGCCGCGCAGGCAGGTGGAGATGGTGCTGCCGGGAGAGTAATTGTAAGATATACATGTCCCACTTATGGAATAGGTACTCTTCAATCGGTACCCACATGTGTTTCAACGGCAACTTCTAATATAACATTTACCTCTACCGCAGCTTTACTGCCAACGGGAGTATATAATGTTACTTATAATCGCAGCTTGCCCTCTGGTACAGCATTAACAGCAACAATGACTGTTAGTACGGCCGGAACAGGATTTTTTACAGCTTCAGGACTTACAACTGCAGGAACCAGTGTAATAACCGTTACAAATATAAGTTCGGGTGTTTGTTCAACTCCTGTATCATCAGCTAATACTATTAATGTAACTGTTTCTCCTTCTACTGTTGGAGGAACTGTAGCGGGAGGAACTACCATATGTTCCGGATCAACAAGTGCTGCATTATCTTTGACAGGTCAGGTGGGTTCAATTATTCGTTGGGAATCTTCAGTATCTCCATTTTCTACATGGAATCCAATTTCAAATACAACAGCATCATATACATCAGGGGCTCTTACTCAGACTACTCAATTTCGAGCTGTAATCCAAAGCGGAACATGTTCTGTTGTTAATTCAGGAGCAACCACAGTTACAGTTAATCCACTTCCACAAGGAAGTTTAAGCGCAAATGGCCCATTCTGTGTTACCGGTGCAGGACAGCTTACATTTAATGCTACAGCCGGAACAGGTCCTTACACAATAGTTTATACAGAAAACGGTGGCACAAACCGTACAGTAACAGGTGTTACGAGTGGAACTCCTTTTAATGTATTTACTACTCCGGTCACGACTACCACTAATTATGCTATTGTTTCCGTTACCGATGCCAACTGTACACGCAGTACAGGTTTTACAGGAGGAGGTACAGCTGCTATTACAGTTAATCCATTACCTCAAGGAAGCTTAAGTGCTGTCAGTCCGCTTTGCGGCTCCGGTGCAGGTCAGTTAACATTTACAGCTTCCGCAGGAACCGGACCTTACACGATAGTGTATACAGAAAATGGCGGTACAAACCGTACAGCGACAGGAGTGGTGAGCGGTACTGCTTTTACACCTTTTACGACTCCGGTTACGGGGTCAACTACTTATGCTTTGGTTTCGGTTACCGGAGCAAACAGCTGTGTTCGAAGCTCAGGTTTTACCGGTTCGACAGCAGCTATAACAGTTAATCCGCTTCCTCAGGGAAGTTTAACTGCCTTGAGTCCTCTTTGCGGCTCGGGTGCTGGTCAGCTGACATTTACAGCTTCCGCGGGAACGGGACCTTACACGATAGTCTACACAGAAAACGGCGGTACAAACCGTACAGCAACGGGAGTGGTGAGCGGTACTGCTTTTGCGCCTTTTACTACTCCGGTTACGGCAACTACTAATTATGCTATTGTTTCAGTTACAGATGCGAATTGTACCAGAAGTACAGGTTTTACAGGAGGCGGAGCCACTATTACAGTTAATCCATTGCCTCAAGGAAGCTTAACTGCTGTGAGTCCGCTTTGTGGCTCCGGTGCTGGTCAGCTGACATTTACAGCTTCCTCAGGAACGGGACCTTACACGATAGTGTATACAGAAAACGGCGGTACAAACCGTACAGCAACGGGAGTGGTGAGCGGTACTGCATTTACACCTTTTACCACTCCGGTTACGGCAACTACTAATTATGCTATTGTTTCTATTACAGATGCGAATTGTACCAGAAGTACAGGTTTTACAGGAGGCGGAGCTACTATTACAGTTAATCCATTACCTCAAGGAAGTTTAAGTGCTGTGAGTCCGCTTTGCGGTTCTGGTGCAGGTCAGTTAACATTTACAGCTTCCGCAGGAACCGGACCTTACACGATAGTGTATACAGAAAATGGCGGTACAAACCGTACAGCAACAGGAGTGGTGAGCGGTACTGCTTTTACACCTTTTACGACTCCGGTTACAGGGTCAACCACTTATGCTTTGGTTTCGGTTACCGGAGCAAACAGCTGTGTTCGAAGTTCAGGTTTTACCAGTGCGACAGCAGCCATAACAGTTAATCCGGTACCAGTTCCAACTTTTACAGCCTCACCTCCTGCTTCAGTTTGTGTCAGTACAGATGTAACGTATACAACACAAGCTGGACAGACAAATTATCTCTGGACGATCCCGGGAACTTCGGGAACAGATTATACCATTACAGCCGGAGCAGCCTCTGCCACAAGTAATACAGTAACTTTGCAATGGCTTACAACGGGTAACAAAACGGTAACTGTTGGTTATTCTTCCAGCGGTTGTCCTTCAACTGTTAATGCAAGCAATACAACGGCGGCGATACAAACTGTAAAAGGTGCCGTAAATGGCGGGCAGCATATCTGTATTGGAAGTTCAAGTCCTTTGTTAACTCTAAGCGGCTACACAGGAACAATAGTCAGATGGGAATATGCAGAAGCAATACCGTATGTCTGGCAGTCAATTGCTCACACAGGAAGTACGTATCAGCCGGGAATATTAACCACTAGTACGAGCTACAGAGCAGTTGTGAAAAATGGAACATGCCCTGAAGATTACGCAGTAGAAACCAGAATAGATGTTGACCCAAGACCATCAACGCCAACCGTTGGAACTATTACACAGCCAAGTTGTGTTGTCCCAGGCGGAAGTGTAATTTTAAATGGTTTGATATCACCTGGCAGCTGGACAATTAATCAGTCAGGAACTGCAGTACAGACCTATTCGTCATCAGGAACAACTTATACAGTTTCAAATCTGGCTCCGGGAAATTATACTTTTACCATTCAGGAAACAGGAGGCTGTCAATCTTTACCAACAGTTAATGTAGAGATTATTGCGCCGGTAACCAATATCTGGAACGGAACAAGCTGGTCTAAAGGAACACCGCCTGTGGCGAGTGATGCTATCGAATTTGCAGGTAATTATTCGACTACGGGAGATTTGTCAGGATGTTCTTGTAAAGTTGATTCTGGGGTTACAGTTATAGTAAATTCAAATCACACCTTAACAATTACAAATGCTGTAACTAATAATGGCGGAACATTGCAGTTTGAAAATAATGCAAGTTTGCTGCAGGTTAATAATTCTGTAAATTCAGGAAACATAATTTACAAACGTAAAACAGCACCGATTCGTAGATATGATATGACATTCTGGTCTTCGCCTATAGTTCGTACTCCGGCATATACGCTGCACGATTTATCACCTGAAACACTAGCAGATAAATATTACGCTTATGACGTTTCGTTAGGCTGGGCAATAAGTTATGGAGGAACTGTAGAAATGATCCCGGGACACGGGTATCTGGTAAGAGCGCCACAGACTTTTGATATTGTAAATTATGCCGAATATGTTGCTTCATTTATTGGAGTGCCAAATAATGGCACAATTCCGATTCCTTTATTAGCATCAGAAAGATATCATATGGTAGGAAATCCATATCCTTCGGCAGTATATGCAGATCAGTTTATTTTTGATAATCAGTCAAATTTATACGGTAGTCTTTATTTTTGGACACACAATACAGCACCAATTGCTAATCCGGGTGGAGGCGGTTCTAAATATACTAATGACGATTATGCGGTTTATAATCTGGCAGGTAGTGTAACGGTAGGAGCAATGCAGGGTACAGGAGCGGGCTCACCTGGTAATCAGGATCCTCCTTCAGGATATATAGCCGCTGGTCAGTCATTTTTTGTTAAAGCTAAAAGTGTCGGAACAGCTAACTTTACCAATACCATGCGTGTTGCAGGCAATAATAATCAGTTTTTCAAGACAGATCAAAGCAATAAATCTGCTTTAGAGAGACATAGAGTCTGGCTTAATCTAACGAATACCGAAGGAGCTTTTAAACAATTATTAATTGGTTATATCGAAGGAGCAACTAATTCATGGGATAATAATTATGATGCAGTTACATTAAACGGAAATAAATTTCTTGATTTTTACAGTGTTAACGAGAATAGAAAACTGGTTATCCAGGGACGTGCGCTGCCTTTTGATGATTCAGATGTTATCCAGCTGGGTTATAGTACCACTATCGAAGGCGAGTTTTCAATATCTATTGATCGTGCTGATGGTGACTTAACAAATCAGAATATTTATCTGGAAGATAAGCTTACAAATTCCATGCACAATTTAACAGCAAGTAATTACACCTTTAGCACAACTATAGGAACGTTTTTAAATCGTTTCCTTGTGCGATACAAAACAAATACTTTGGGTGTTGGGGATTTTGAAAATCAGAACAGCGGTCTGTTGATTTCTGTGAAAGATAAAATCATAAGTTTAAACGCATCCAATGATTTAATTCAGGAAGTTTCGATTTACGATGTCTCCGGAAAATTAATTTATAATACTAAGAAAGTAGAAGCTCCGGAATTGCAGATATCCGATTTTAAATCTGCAGATCAGGTCTTATTGGTAAAAGTAACGTTGAACAACGGAAATACCACAACCAGAAAAATTGTCTTTTACTAACCAGAAATAAAAAAACCAGTTATAAATTTATAACTGGTTTTTTTATTGTTTTTAAGCGCTCTTTCGAAGATTTTCATTGGTGTTCTGAATCGCTTTTTCATTTTTGTAATCAATCCATTTCTGGCCTTTAAACTTTCGCATCATAATATCAAAATAGCGCATTACTAAAATGTTGTATGCTGCCTTTGATAAATTAGTAATGCTTTTAGGAAATGAACGCAGACTCATCGAAAATCCCGGTGTCAGATATTTCATGTAATGCCAGTAACCTTCAGGCATATACAGCATTTCTCCGTGTTTAAGATTGGTAATATACCCTTCTGCATTTTGTAAAGCAGGGAATTTTTCATAATCCGGATTATCAAAGTCAATGTCTTCCCTTGAAATTAAAGCATGCGGTACTTTATACATATATTTGGACTGATCGGGTGCAAAAAGCATGCATTGCTTTTCACCATGAAAATGAAAATGCAGGATATTCGAATAATCGATATCAAAATGCATAAAGACCCTTGCGTTTTCTCCTCCAAAAAACAGCATAGGCAATTGCTTGACTAATTTAAGACCTATATCCGGCCATAAAAAGTCCTCTCGTAATACAGGCACATCTTTCATTAAATTATAAAGAAAGATGCGATAGTTGGTAGGTTTTGATTCTAATAAACTGATGTAATCGCTCATCTTCATTTTTGTATGAGCTTCATTAAATCCTTCTTCATGATTTACAGGTCTGTCATCATATAAAGGAACGGTAATATTGCCGGCAATTTTGTTGATATAGGATAATTTCCATTTTTGATACGCGGGCCAGTCTTCGGTCAGCTCTTCAATAACAACAGGAATCTGCTTCTTTACATATTGGGAAATAAAATCTTTTTTTGAGATTTTTTGAACCCTTTCTATTTGTTTTAATTTCATTTTTATAATAAAAAAAATTGCTTATAACTCTGTGTCACAAGCAATTTACTAATTATTATTAAAATGGATTAACTCATTTGCTTAAATTTTTGATTTGATCGATGCTTCAATATTTCTTTCAATATTATGTCCAGGCCTTGACCATTTTGGCTTTTCTCCTAATGATGTGAATTTAGAATCGGCAGCTTCGACCGTTTCCGGCTGCATGAGTTTGATAAATGGTTTTTGCGGGATCAGGCCTAACATATCGAACATTTTCATATCATCATTTACATCAGGATTTGGAGTAGTCAGTAATTTGTCTCCGGCAAATATTGAATTAGCTCCGGCAAAAAAGCACATTGCCTGGCCTTCACGGCTCATGTTGGTTCTTCCGGCAGATAATCGAACCTGTGTTTCGGGCATAACAATTCGGGTTGTGGCTACCATACGAATCATTTCCCAGATCTCAACCGGTTTTTCTTCTTCCATCGGCGTTCCTTCAACAGCAACTAGTGCATTAATTGGAACTGATTCCGGCTGCGGATTAAGTGTTGAAAGTGCAACCAGCATTCCGGCTCTGTCTTCGATACTTTCTCCCATTCCAATAATACCGCCGCTGCAAACTGTTACATTTGTTTTGCGGACATTTTCGATGGTTTTTAACCGATCTTCAAAACCACGTGTAGAAATGACATCTTTGTAATATTCTTCAGAAGTGTCCAGATTATGATTGTAGGCATACAATCCTGCTTCGGCCAGACGTTGTGCCTGATTCTCTGTCAGCATGCCTAAGGTGCAGCAAACCTCCATGTCCAGTTTGTTAATGGTACGAACCATTTCAAGAACCTGATCAAATTCGTCGCCGTCTTTTACATTTCTCCATGCAGCTCCCATACACACGCGTGACGAACCGCTTGCTTTGGCTCTAAGTGCCTGAGCTTTTACATGACTTACAGTCATTAAATCATTTCCTTCAACCCCGGTATTATATCTTGCAGCCTGAGGACAGTAACCACAGTCTTCAGGACATCCTCCGGTTTTTATAGATAATAATGTCGAAACCTGAACCACATTTGGATCATGCTGCTGCCTGTGAATGGTTGCCGCTTCATACAATAGATCCATTAAAGGCTTATTGTAAATGGCGATTATTTCATCTTTAGTCCAATTGTGTTTTGTCATACTTATTGATATATTTGTTTTGGAGAAATAAAAGTAAGTAAATTATGATAACCAATACGCTCTGAACTTAAAAATGAATATTTACTGTCTTTTAAAAAAAAGAAACACTCTAAAATCAATATAAATCTTAATTATATGATTTTAGAGTGCCTGAAAGTTATTTTTATTCCGAAAAAATTAATCGGCTGCGTATTTGTTATTCCAGTAAAGCATCATTAGTAAAGTTACAATAACAGATGAAGCCAGTCCTTCAAAAAGAAGACAGATGCAATATGTTGGTACAGAAGGATTTCCTCCAAACATAAACGTTTCAGATAAGGTGCGTACATACGCATCGCCTCCTCTGGCGTAACTGTAAACCAGCAAACCCAGAACACTCAGCGATATACCAACAACAGAAGTTGTCATAGCAGAAACTGCGTTTGACACAAAATTGGTTTCTCCTTCATGAAGATTCATAGTCATCGTTCTGTTGACACCATAGAATATGAAAAAGACATTCAGAACACGGAGATAAAATAAATCTGCCAGACCAAAAAGATTCATTAGTAAGAAATAAATCCCAATTCCGAGGAAAATTAAAAACCCGTTTAGTATTTCTTTTGGTAGTTTCATAATAATTATTTTTAGAGGTTAGTGATATAATTATTTGATAAGCAGGTAAGTATATCAAATTTACTAAAAAAATAACTACGATGGTTTAAAAAACACCAAAAGTAATAAGGGATTATTGCTGTAAGCGGCTCACAAAAGCCAAGGCATTTTGTTTGTCCTGATTTAATTGTGTTTTAAGGAGATCGACAGAACCAAATTTTTGTTCATCACGAAGATACTGCAACAGAGAAACCTCAATTTTTTTACCATAAATATCAGTATCAAAATCAAAAAGGTTTACTTCGATAGTTTGTTTCTGTCCGTTAACAGTAGGGTTAAACCCAATATTCATCATCCCGAAAACTTCCTGATTGTCAATTAAAGCGCGGACTACATAAACACCGGTTTTTGGTATCAGTTTATACTCTTCATTAATTTGAATATTTGCGGTAGGAAAACCAATTGTTCTTCCTAATTGTTTTCCTTTTACAACTTCACCGGTCAGAAAATATTCATAGCCTAAATAATCATTGGCCAGAGTCATGTTCCCTTCGTTTAAAGCGTTTCTGATTTTGGTAGAACTTACTGACACATCCTGAATTTCCTGAGCTGTTATCTGTTCAACTTCAAACCCGTACTCGGTACCAAATGCAATTAAGTGGTCAATATTAGCAGTTCTGTTTCTTCCAAAACGATGATCGTGTCCAATAATTATTTTGTGAATTTGAAACTGATCTACTAAAATAGAATGTACAAACTCTTCAGCAGTAAGTCTTGAAAAATTTTCGTCGAAAGGATGAATGATGAGGTTTTCGATTCTGGTTGCTTCTAAAAGTTTTGTTTTTTCAGAAATCGTGTTTAAAAGTTTAATTTCTGATTTTTCCTGTAGAACCATTCTCGGATGCGGAAAAAAGGTAAGAACCAGACTTTCGTATTTTCCATTTTCAGTGTTTTGAGTAATCCGTTCCAGAATTTTTTTGTGACCAATATGTACGCCGTCAAAAGTACCAAGAGTCAGAATCGTTTTCTTGGTCGAATGGAAATCGTTTATAGAATGAAAGAGCTTCAAAACAAATTATTTAAGATGCTGCAAATTTATACTATCTATTTGGAATTTTGTACTAAGACGAATTGATTTTTTAGGAAGATAATCTTTCTTTTGTCAAAAAAAACGGGGCTGGTCGACTAAAATAAGTTAAATGTCGTTTAAATGTAAGAATTCAGTTTAAAACCATTAATTTTGATTATCCAAAAATATTTAGAATGAAGAAACCATTACTTTTTTTCTTGATTGTATTTTCTATAGTAAATATACACGCACAAAATGATGATTTGTGGCAGAAAGCCGGCTCAGCTTCAACTCTTAAAAAAAGCATGCCATCAGGTACTGCAAAGTTATACTATAAACTAAATACTGATGCACTTAAAGCAAAGCTTGAGAAAACAACAGCAAAAGCAGTTTCGGGAAATACATCAGAAATTACAATTCCAAATTCTAACGGTACATTAGAAAAGTTTGAGGTTTGGGAATCTTCAAATTTTGAACCTGAATTACAGGCAAAATATCCTGAAATCAGATCGTATGAAGGAAGAGGTATAAACGATAAGTCGGCAAAAATTCACTTTAGTCTTTCCCCAAAAGGAATTCAGACAATGGTTTTCAGGGCAGACAAACCAACCGAGTTTATTGAAGAAAATAAAGAAAGTACAAACGAATACGTATTGTTTGCTTCTGATTCGGAATTGTTAAAAACAAAATTGGAATGTAAAACTTTAGGCGCAATTGCCCAAAACGATAATACATCTAAAACGGCGAAGACTACAGCAAACAATAAAATTTTTAAAACACTGCGTCTGGCTTTATCCTGTACAGGAGAATATGCAGCGTATTTTGGAGGAACAAAAGTTGCCGCACTGCAAGGGATGAATGCAACAATGACCAGAGTAAATGGTGTTTTAAATAGGGATTTAGCAGTAAAGCTGGTTATGATAGCCAATACTGATGCAGTGATTTACACCAATGCAGCGACAGATCCGTATTCAGATGCCGGCAAAGGTATTACTGCAGATTCAGATGATAATGATTTTTGGAGCAAAGAAGTACAAAAGACACTTACAAGTGTAATTGGGGAAGCAAATTATGACATTGGGCATTTATTTGGTGCTTCTGGCGGGGGCGGTAATGCAGGCTGTATTGGGTGTGTATGTGTAAGCCCTACTACATCGAATGTTATTGGAAAAGGAAGTGCTTATACTTCGCCTTCAGACCAAAGACCTGAAGGAGATACTTTTGATATTGATTTTGTAGTACATGAATTTGGACATCAGTTAGGCGCAAACCATACTTTTTCATATGCTGTCGAAGGAACTGGCGTAAATGTTGAACCCGGAAGCGGTACTTCAATCATGGGATATGCCGGTGTAACGGGTGATTATGATGTACAAAACAATTCTGATGATTATTTTACCTATGCAAGTATCTTTCAGATTCAAAGCAATCTGAGCCGAAAAAGCTGTCCTGTAAGCACAGCCATAACCAATAATCCGCCGGTAATTAATGCAGGAGCTGATTATACAATTCCTGTCAGTACACCATTTGTTTTAAAAGGAACAGGATCAGATTCTGAGGGAGATGCTATAACCTATACATGGGAGCAGTACGACAGCGCCACTTCAACATCGGGTTCAAACAGTATTGCTTACCCGACAAAACCAAACGGACCATTATTTAGATCTGTGGTGCCAGGCAGTTCACCGGTTCGTTATATGCCTAGTTATGCCACTGTCCTGGAAGGGAAATTAACCACAACATGGGAATCAGTATCTTCTGTTCCGAGAACTTTGAATTTTACCTTGACAGGAAGAGATAATGCTGCACAGGGAGCAGCACAAACCAATACAGATTCGATGGTTGTAACTGTAGTTTCGACAGCAGGACCTTTTGCGGTAACCTCTCATGCAGCCGAAGATATAAGCTGGCAGCAGGGAGCAGCACAGACTATTACATGGAGTGTTAATAATACTAATAACATACAAGGTTCGTCAACGGTGAATATAAAATTATCGACAGACGGAGGTTTAACTTTCCCGATCACTCTGGCATCCAACACTGCCAACGATGGTTCCGAAATTATAACACTTCCGGTAAGTATACCGTCTTCGACCAACTGCCGAATTTTGATAGAACCAACTGCCAATATTTATTATGCGTTGAATGCAAAACCATTTGCAATTGGCTATACATCTCAAACAAATTGTGATACGTACAGTTTTGGAAACTCTTTCAGTATTCCTTACAGTACAAACTATACAACAAGAACAATAAGTGTTCCGGCATCAAGCGGAAATATAACAGACGTAAATGTTGCGGTTAATGTGACTCATGAGCGTATGTCGGATCTTGAAATACAAATTATAAATCCGCAGGGAACAATAGTAAGTTTATTCGATAAAGCCTGCTCAAGTTTAAATTCTACTCTGAATTTGAGATACGATGATGCAGGAAATTCATTAGACTGTACCACAACAACCGAGCAGATTGTGATTCCGGTTACTAAATTAAACGTCTTTAACGATCAGAATCCTGAAGGAACCTGGACTTTGAGAGTTCGTGATGCCGTAGTAGGGCGTTTTGGTACAATAAACTCGGCATCAGTAAATATCTGTACCAAGACATTTACGCTGGGATCAGAAGATTTTGAAATTATAGATTTTGCCCTTTATCCAAATCCAAACAAAGGAAATTTTACCTTACAGTTTCAAAGTGAATCGAATGCTGTAGAAGTTTTTGTGCATGACATTTTAGGAAAGAAAGTATATACAAATACATTCCAAAGTTCAGGAGACTTTAACCAAAACATCCAGCTTCAAAACATAACAGCCGGAATGTACCTTGTAACGGTTATTGACGGAAACAGAAGAACTGTAAAGAAAATAGTGATTAATTAAAAATTCTATTTTTTACTTTCAAATTCCAAACTGAAAAGGAAAATCCAATATAAAAATCCCAAATTTCAAGAGCATTGAAATTTGGGATTTGTTTTTGTTTTAAAATCAAAGATTTTGGAATTGAGCCTGAGTGACAGTGAACGGGCGAAGGAATTTTAGTATTGGAATTTCACACTATGAGTTGGCCATTGCCATACAGACAATACTGATTTTTGTTCCGGGAATTTTCAGCAACGCTCTTGAACACGCTTCGAGTGTAGCTCCGGTTGTGAGAACATCATCTACGATTAAAAAATGTTTGTTCTGGTTTTCTTCGGTAGAAGTTACATCAAAAATAGTTTCAATGTTTTCAGATCTTCCAAGCAGATTCTTCTTTGACTGGGTTTTCGAATATTTCTTTCGGTATAAAATCGAATCGTTGTATGGGATTTTTAATCCTTCAGAAAGCGCTTTTCCAAAAGTAGTAACCTGATTATAACCTCTTTCTTTGTATTTTTTAGGATGAAGTGGCACCGGAATAATCATATCAAAAGGAAAGTCCGGTTTTAGTTCTTTAAGATCTTCAACATACCAGTTTCCTAAAACAGAACCAATTTCTTCGTGGCCCTTGTATTTAAGATTGTGAATGAGCTCCTGAACAATCCCTTTTTTATTGAAATAAACAAAAGCAGAAACATGCTCAGTTTCAATTTTTCCGTAAAACTTTTTTACTGCCTGATTATCCTTATCAAGATGATATTGCGTGAGAGGCATTTCATGACGACAGTTTGTACATAAAACCGTTTCATTTGTCATTAAAACCGAACGGCATCCGGAGCAGACTTTGGGAAAAAACAGATCAATAATAAAATTAAACACAAACAGAAAGAATTTAGTTACAAAAATAACCAAATTCAGTCTTCAATCTTTATTATTTTTCTTTTTTTTATAAGTACTTTTTATATTTTTGCATTACTATGGCAAAACAAGAAGATATATTTAAGAATGTGGTTTCGCACGCAAAAGAGTACGGATTTATTTTTCCGTCAAGCGAAGTTTACGATGGTTTAAGTGCAGTTTACGATTATGCACAAAACGGTGTCGAATTAAAAAAGAATATCCGCGAATATTGGTGGAAATCAATGGTGCAGATGAATGAAAATATTGTCGGTCTTGACGCTGCAATATTGATGCATCCAACAACCTGGAAAGCTTCAGGCCACGTTGATGCGTTCAATGACCCGTTAATTGATAATAAAGATTCTAAAAAAAGATATAGAGCTGACGTTTTAGTTGAAGATTATGCTGAAAAAATCAATCTGAAAGCTAAAAAAGAAATCGAAAAAGCAAAAGCTCGTTTTGGCGATGCCTTCAACGAACAGGAATTTATAACAACAAATGCCCGTGTAATTGAATATTTAGCCAGAGAAAAAGAAATTAGAGAGCGTTTAGGACGTTCTTTAGGAAACGGAGATTTAGATGATGTAAAAGCTTTGATCGAAGAGCTTGAAATCGCTGATCCTGAAACCGGTTCTAAAAACTGGACAGATGTAAAACAATTCAACCTGATGTTTGGTACTAAATTAGGAGCTTCTGCAGAAAATGCAATGGATCTTTATTTACGTCCGGAAACAGCTCAGGGTATTTTTGTGAACTTCTTAAACGTTCAGAAATCGGGTCGTATGAAAGTTCCTTTTGGAATTGCTCAGACTGGTAAAGCGTTCAGAAATGAGATTGTAGCAAGACAATTCATTTTTCGTATGCGTGAATTCGAACAAATGGAAATGCAGTTTTTCGTTCGTCCGGGTGATGAAATGAGATGGTATGAGCACTGGAAAGAAACACGTTTAAAATGGCACCTGTCTTTAGGATTAGGAAAAGAAAACTATCGTTTTCACGATCACGAAAAATTAGCACATTACGCAAATGCAGCGGCAGATATCGAGTTTAATTTTCCTTTTGGTTTCAAAGAATTAGAAGGAATCCACTCTCGTACTGATTTCGATTTAAAAGCCCACGAAGAATATTCAGGAAGAAAACTTCAGTATTTTGATCCTGAATTAAATGAAAACTATGTGCCATACGTAGTAGAAACTTCTGTAGGTTTAGATCGTATGTTTCTTGCTGTTTTCGCAACATCATTGCAAGAAGAAACTTTAGAAGACGGTTCAGAAAGAACAGTGCTAAAACTTCCTGCAGTTTTAGCGCCAACAAAAGCGGCTGTATTACCATTAATTAAAAGAGACGGATTACCGGAAGTTTCAAGAAAAATCATTGAAGATTTAAAATGGGATTTCAATGTAGCGTATGATGAGAAAGATGCTGTTGGACGTCGTTACAGAAGACAAGATGCTCTTGGAACACCATTCTGTATCACGGTAGATCACCAGACACTTGAAGACGAAACCGTAACCATTCGTCATAGAGATACAATGAAACAAGATCGTGTAAAAATCTCTGAATTAAGAGGTATTATCGAAAACGAAGTATCGATGAAAAACTGGTTAATGAAAATGTAAATTTCTTTACCTGCAAATTATATAAATCCCAAACTCCTCTGTAAAAGGAGTTTGGGATTTTTTTTGGCTTTAAAAAATGGCAGTTAATAAAAATGTCAATAAAGTGTTTGAAAAGTATTTCTTTCAAAAACGAATTATTTAAAATGGTTTTTTAAATTCACAAAAAAAAGCAGCTAAATTTCATACCAGTTAAATTTAATTTTGGAAAAGTACTCGTACATAATTATTGATGATGATGAAGAAAGCATTTCAAAAACCAAAAGAATAGCAGATGGTTTTTCGGAATTGTATTTTCTTGGTTCGGCATCAAATAATCAGGATGGGCTGAATTTGGTTCTGGAATTTAAACCCGAAGTTGTTTTTCTGGAAATAAAACCCAAAAGTACTTCCAGTAATTTATCGCTTAATTTTATAAACGAACTTCATCATTTCTTAACTGTACTGCCGCATATAGTGGTCATTACCAGTGGTAAAGATCTGGCATTTGATGCCATAAAGCAGGGTGTCTTCGATTACATACTAAAACCGCTTGTAACTGCCGAATTGCTAAAAACAATTTTAAGACTTAATAAATGGGCCGACGAAATGAATTCGGCTGATTTAAGAGACGAAATTTCCTTTCTTGTAACCTCTGACTCAAAAGAACGTCAAAGTATAAACAAATCGCTTATAATCTGCATTAAATCATATGGCGATCACAGATATATAAATGCTGATGATATTTGTTATTTTAAAGCCGATAATAATTCGACAGATATTTATCTGAATTCGGGAGAAATGATAACTGCTTTTAAAACCCTCAAACATTTTGAACTTGTTTTGACTTATCCTTTTTTCAGAATTCATAACAGTTACATCATCAACAAAAACTATATTGCACGTATTCATAGCGGAAACTCAGTTTGTTACATAAAAAATACTTCCAAGAAAATTCCGTTTTCCAGAACCTACAAAGCAAACGTTGATCTCATTATAGGTGATTTTTTTACAGGAAATTACTTAGAGGTGTAGTAATTAGGTAATTACGCTAATTTGATGCCTGTTGACTAGCAATTGGGCATGATCTACCATAAAGCCTGTTTTTCATATAAATTTTTTTTGATTCCGGTGTTAGTTTTACACCATGATTAGCACTAACGCAGTCATTTATCCCCAAATAAGAATTAAAAATAAATAAACATTAGTTATGAAAAAGACAGCTTTAACATTCGGATTATTATCAGTAGCAATAGCAGCAACTTCATTTGCAAACCCAACAACTCCTGCAGCGGTTTCTAATGAAAACGTAAGTATTATACCTCCGATTGATGGAAATGGAACGAGAGATGGAAGACACAAAGCCGATTTTGCAGGAACAACAATTAATTCAGATGTAAATTATGGTGTTTTAAGCAGTTTTAATGCTGATAGTCAGTCAACAAGAATAAACGTGAAGTTAGACTAACACAAAACAAAATATTAAGAAAAGGCTGTCAATTTTTTTGACAGCTTTTTTTTTCGTCTGTAGTTTTTAGTTACTTTTGGTGAAACTCCGAAACACTATTGAAAAGCAAATTCATAATATTATTTTTTTTACTTATTTTTTTTTCTGGCTGCACTAAGAAAATAAAAGATAAAAATATTGGTTTGGCCAAAGACAGTCTGTCTACTTATCTCTCATTAGCCAATGATATTAATCTGCCGTTTAAATACAGACAGCAATACAACAAAAAAGCATTTGCCATTATTACAGAGCAGAAAGATGACTCGGTCAATAAAGTAAATCTTTTTAAAGTTGCCAACCGTTATTTCAATATGAACGACTGGAAATCGTATCTGGAAACCACAGAACTGATTTTAGAAAGAGCAAAAAAATCCAAAGATTCGGTTCATATTGCCAAAGCCTATGTGTATCTGGGCGATTATTATGGTATTCAGTCAATATCTGACAGTGCTTTCCTGAATTATTTTAAAGCAGAAAAAGTGTATCTGAAAATTAATGATAAATACAATCTGGCCAAGACTTTTTTAGATAAAGCGAATCTGCAGTACAACGAAGGCGATTATTTTGAAAGTGAAATCAGTATTTTTAAAGCACTTCGAATATTAAAACGCGAAAAGAACGTAAATGATCAGCTTTACGACTGTTACAATTTGTTGGGAATCTTGTACAACGAACAGGAAGATTTTGATAAGGCACTCGAATTTCATCAAAACGCATTAAAAACGCTTGAAGATAAATCGATTCCGTTAGAATTTCAGTTAAAAGCAACCTCTTTAAACAATATCGGATTCGTAAATCTTCGAATGCGAAACTATTCTAAAGCAAAATTATACTTTCAGCGAAGCCTTGAAGAAAAAAATCTCTATGAAGAAAATACAACATTGTATGCTATTGTACTGGATAATTTAGCTTATTCGAAATTAAAGTTAAATGAATCTGACGGACTTCCTGAACAGTTTTACAGAGCATTGAAAATCCGGGACAGCCTTGGTCTGAAATCGGGAGTGGTATTAAACAAAATACATCTCTCAGAATATTATGCTTTTAAAAGGGATACATTTAAGGCTATTCAGTATTCAAAACAAGCCTTGGTTTTATCCCGAAATTCCAATAAAATCAGAAATATATTAGATGCACTTAAACAAATTGCAAGTGTTGATCCTAAAAATGCATCTTCTTATTCGAAAGAATACATTCAGCTTAACGACAAAATGCTGAAAGCTGAACGTAAAATGGGCGAAAAATTCTCGCGGATCGAATATGAAACCAGCGAGATTAAAGACCAAAATTCAACATTACAGGAAAAAAACAAAACACTTATATACGTTTTCAGCATCTGTACCCTAATTGGTTTGTTTTTCTATGTTTATAAAACCCAGCAGGCCAGAACAAGGGAATTACTTTTTAAACAGCAGCAGCAGATTGCTAACGAAGATATTTACAATCTCATGATTTCGCAGCAAAATGAAATAGAGTCTACCCGAATAAAAGAAAAGAAAAGAGTGGCCCAGGAACTGCATGATGGTGTTTTGGGGAGAATGTTTGGCGTGAGGATTAGTTTGGACAGCCTTGATAAAATTGATGAAGAAGAGGCTGCGGTAAAAAGAAAAAAGTATCTGGCCGAACTCAAAAATATTGAAGAAGATATACGGGAGATTTCGCATGATTTGAACCGTGAAAAATCAGAGTTAATTAATAATTTTATTCTAATTTTAAATAAATTATTTGAAAATCAGAGAAATACTTATCCGTCAGAACTTGAAACCTCTTTTGATCCGCATATAAAATGGGAACTTGTAAACAACATGGTCAAAATCAATTTGTACCGTATTGTTCAGGAAGCGTTGCAAAACTGTAATAAATATTCTCAGGCAAAAAATATAAAAGTAGAGTTTAAAAGTGAAATCGACCACCTTGTTGTATCTATTATGGACGATGGCGTGGGGTTTGATATGAAACGTACAAAAAATGGGATAGGTCTGCATAATATAGAATATCGTGCTGCCGAATGTAATGGTACCGTAATCATAAAATCTTTTAAAGGAGAAGGAACACTTCTGGTAGTTAAAGTCCCTATTGATCAAAAAATTAACCTGCAAAAAAATGACACCTAATTTCAAAGCCCCCAATTCGGAATTAAGAAGACCCAATATTTTAATTGTCGACGATCATCCTTTTATCATTGAAGGATATAAAAATGCCATAACCCGCTACAAACCCAAAGAATTTGAATTTGCTATTGAACAGGCTCACGACTGCAAATCGGCGTATGATTTACTGGAGCAAAAAGACGTATCCCGGTTCGAAGTTGCATTTTTAGATATCAGTATGCCCGCGTATGAAGAAAAAGATCTTTTTTCCGGAGAAGACTTGGCCAAGCTGATTATGAAAAAAATACCGGAATGCAAGATTATTTTGCTGACCATGTATACCGAACTGCTAAAAATTAAAACAATTATAAGAACCATTAACCCAAACGGACTTATAATTAAAAACGATCTTACTTTTGATGAACTGCTTCTGGCTTTTGATAAAGTAATGAAAAACGAAAAATATTACAGCCAGTCGGTTGTAAAAATGCTTAATCAGTCATCTCACAATTCAATAGAAATCGATGAATTTGATAAGCAGATTCTGTTTCATTTGTCTAAGGGAACCCCAATAAACGAAATGCCGCATTATATTCCGATTTCTTTTAACGAAATCGAGAAAAGGAGAGCAAGCCTCAAAGAATTACTAAAAGTGCGATCAGGATTAGATGCTGATTTGGTAAAAGAAGCAAAAAACAAAGCGCTTTTTTAAAGATTTTAAAATGTAGATTTAAGATTGAATCAGACTATAAAAAAATCCTAACAGGTTTTTAAAACCTGTTAGGATCTAGACTGAACACCCAATGCTGATGACTGAGCCTGGATATCAAAAAACTATTCACTCAAAGCATCCCATCCGCGGGCTTTTAAAGCAATTTTAGTATTGGCTCGTGTAACTAGATGAACTCCTTCGCTTTCGTCGGCCATGTGACCAATTATAGAAAAATTTGGATTCCCTTTAATTTTATCAAAATCGTTGATGTCGATTGTAAACAAAAGTTCATAATCTTCACCGCCATTAATGGCAACCGTTGTACTGTCGATATTAAACTCTTCACAGGTCGAAATAAACTGCGGATCCAGCGGTAATTTATCTTCATATAAATTACAACCCACTTTTGACTGTTTGCATAAATGAATAATTTCTGAAGATAAACCGTCAGAAATATCGATCATCGAAGTTGGTTTAATTTCAAGAGCATGTAAAAGCGTGCGGACATCTTTGCGTGCCTCAGGCTTTAATTGTCTTTCGACCAAATATGTATAAGGATCTAAATCAGGCTGATTGTTTGGGTTTACCTGAAAAACCTGTTTTTCACGTTCCAAAACCTGCAATCCCATATAAGCAGCACCAATATCTCCAGTTACAACCAGTAAATCGGTTTGTTTAGCACCGTTTCTGTACGTAATTTCATTTTCATCTGCTTCACCAATTGCGGTAATGCTGATAATTAGTCCTTTTTGAGATGAGGTCGTGTCGCCGCCAATAACGTCTACTTTATATTCTTTCGCCGCGTGCGTAATTCCTTCAAATAATTCTTCTAAAGCTTCAAGCGGAAAACGATTTGAAACAGCAACCGAAACCGTAATTTGTGTCGGTTTGGCATTCATTGCGCAAATATCAGATATATTTACTACTACTGCCTTGTAACCCAAATGTTTCAGGGGCATGTAAGCCAGGTCAAAATGAACACCTTCAATTAATAAATCGGTAGAAACAACGGCTTTTTTATCTTTAAAATCAAGAACGGCAGCATCGTCTCCAATACTTTTTAAAGTAGATTCCTGAGTAACATCAAAGTTTCGGGTTAAGTGGTCAATCAGGCCAAACTCACCTAATTGTGATATACTGGTTCGCTGCGGATTTTTATCTTCGATCATTTTTTTGAGGTACAAAGTTATTAAGGGGCAAAGGTACAAAGGTTTTTTCTTTTTAAGGTACAAAGAGGCAAAGGTTCAGAGGTGCAAAGTTTTTTGTTTTTTCTTCTGTAGAGGCGTACTGCAGCGCGTCTACGTACAGTATTTCTATATAGATTATTAAAAGAAGAAAAATATTTTAAATTATTTTTTTTCCTGCTGACAAACTGTTGTCACCGGCCCATTTTACTTTTGGACTATTAAAAATTTAAAACCTTACAATCATGAAAACATTAGAAGCACAAGTAATCAGTTCAGAAGATTTATTAAAACACTGGCAGGGACACAGAGCGTTAACACGTCGTTTAATCGAACTTTTTCCGGAGAAGGATTTCTTTGAATTTTCAATAGGAGGGATGCGTCCGTTTGCAAAATTAGTTGACGAACTTTTAAGCATCGCAGTTCCGGGACTTAAAGGAATTGTAGAGCGTGATGCACAGCCTTATACAGAAGGTGAGGAGAAATTGATTTTTAAAGCACAGTATCTGGAAAAATGGGATGCAGCTACAGAAGAAATCAATAAATACTGGGAGAAGCTGTCTGTTGAAGATTTCAACGAAACGTTTAAACTGTTCGGGCAATATGAATTCCCTATTATTCAGAACATTTTGTATTTTATTGATAATGAAGTACACCACCGCGGACAAGCTTATGTATATTTAAGAGCTTTAAATATTGAACCGCCGTTTTTCTGGGAAAGATAAAAACCTGAAAAATTGAATAAAAAAACTCCCAAAGACAGAATCGAATTCTCTTTGGGAGTTTTTTTATAAAAGCCTTTTTTTGTTGAGTTCCAATAATTCTAAAGTCCTTACTTTTAAACTTGCGGGTTCAAGAATGGTTGCATAATCACCAAACATTAAAAACCAGCGCGGAAAACCGTTTTCTGTATCACGGCTCATAAAAGTCATTTCGACATGTTTTTCATCTATTTCTTTTTCAGAAACAAAACCATGATATTTCCTTTCGAAACATAAATATCTCGATATTTTCTTTTCAACTAAAAGACGGACTTTTGTTGCGGGGATAGTTTCTGTTTTATTAAGATATGTCTCTAAAGAATCGTGTTCTAAGGTAAAATCCAGATCCGTTTTTTGCAGGTTTTGAATCCGGTCTGTTCTAAATTGTCTGTAATCGTTTCGTAAATGACAATATCCTAAAAAATACCAACTGTTGTTATCGTGAAAAACGCCCACAGGTTCCAGATTGCGCTGCGTTAATTCATCTTTTCCAAAAGTTTTGTACGAGAGTAAAATCTGTTTCTTTTCGGCTATGCTTTCAAACAAAACTGCCAGTGTATTAGGAGAATTATCATTGAACATGGGTTCTGCTGTCTGCATTACAACCCGCGATTCAATATTAGAAAGATAATCTTTATCACCGCTCCGTAAAACAGATTTCAGTTTAAACATTGCCGATGCATAATGTGTGCCCAAAGATGGATCCGTAAATTTCTGCATCAGTTTTTCGGCTGCAATAAAACTGCTTACTTCTTCTCGTGTAAACATCACCGGAGGAAGTCTGTAACCTTCCATTAAAGCATAACCCACACCGGCTTCGCTGTAAATGGGAACACCGGATGCTTCCAAAGTTCGAATATCTCGGTAAATAGTTCTCAAACTGCACTCAAAACGATCGGCTAATTCCTGTGCTTTTACAATTTTTTTAGACTGCAATTGAATCAGAATAGCCACAATCCGGTCAAATCGTTTTGGAGTTTCGTCGAGCATTTTTCTTTTTAGGTTTCAAAGGTTAAGAGGTTCAAAGTTACAAAGGTTAAATCTTTAAAGAAACAAAAAAGCTGTCCCAAATTGAGACAGCTTTTAGTTATAAATTGAAGAAAAGGATTAAAATCTGTACAATAATCCAAATTTAGGCTGATCAAAAATATTCTCGAATAAATTGATATTCAATTTAAAAGTGTCAGATGAAGGTCCGTCTTCAGGTGAAACACTATTGTACGATAAGATATTGGCTAAAGTAAAAGTAACTGCTATGTTTTTGGTTAAGAAATAATTCAGGCCTACATTAATATTAGCAGTTAAGCTGTTGGTATCATTAGAACCTGTATCGTTTTCAACCTTATTTCGGCCATAACCTAACCCAACTTCGCCATACGCTTTAAAACGTTTTTGATCCAGTTCTAAAGCATAATATCTTGCAAATGCACCAACACCAAAAATCTCTGTTTTAATATTTGTTGCTTCTTCTTTGTCGCTGGAAAAACTTACCTGTCCTCCTACAGCAAATTTATCATTCAGGAAATATCCAAATTTTGGGTTAACAGCGTAATAATCGCTTTCTCCTCCTGTATTTATTTGTATTGATCCTTCAAGAAACATATCGCCATTACTAAAAGTAATACCTTTTGCAGAATTCATCTCGGTTTCAGCCTGTTGGTCTTGCTGCGCGTTTGCAAAATAAAATGTAAAGAGTACTAAAAAAATAGAAAATTTGGTTTTCATAATATCTGTATTTAAAATTTGTAAGATTAAAAATACGTTTCCTTATTTTAAAAGGCCTGAAGTTTGATCGTATGCGTTAAAATTCAATTTATGAAGTTAAAAATTCTGTAATTTTGTAGGTTTTGCCTTTTTAATTTTTGTGCCTAAAACAACAAAACCCAACAACTTTCGTCATTGGGTTTAGTCTATATTTTTTGTTCTTTATTCTGTTTTCTAAAAAAAGGAACTAGTCATTCAATTTCAAAACAGCCATAAAAGCTTCTTGTGGAATTTCAACGTTTCCTACCTGACGCATACGTTTTTTACCTTTTTTCTGTTTTTCAAGAAGTTTACGCTTACGCGAAATATCTCCACCATAACATTTTGCGGTAACGTCTTTACGAAGTGCTTTTATAGTTTCACGAGCGATGATTTTTGCTCCGATTGCAGCCTGAATCGGAATGTCAAACTGTTGCCTTGGGATTAATTCGCGTAATTTTTCGGTCATTTTTTTACCAATATTGTAAGCGTTATCTTCGTGAATCAATGCAGAAAGTGCATCAACTGTCTGCGCATTCAAAAGAACGTCAAGTTTTACCAATTTCGAAGTTCTCATTCCGATAGGAGAATAATCGAAAGAAGCATAACCTTTAGAAACTGTTTTTAAACGATCGTAGAAATCGAATACAATTTCAGCCAAAGGCATATCGAAGTTCAGCTCAACTCTTTCAGTCGTTAAATACGTTTGGTTGGTAATTAAACCACGTTTTTCGATACATAAACTCATTACATTTCCAACGAAGTCAGCTTTTGTAATGATGGTAGCTTTAATAAACGGCTCTTCAACTCTGTCTAGTTTTGAAGGTTCTGGTAAATCTGAAGGATTGTTTACAACGATTGCCGTTTCTGGATGTTTCTTAGTGTAAGCCAAGTACGAAACGTTAGGAACTGTTGTAATTACAGTCATATCGAACTCACGCTCTAAACGTTCCTGGATAATTTCCATATGAAGCATTCCTAAGAATCCGCATCGGAAACCAAATCCTAACGCCGCAGAACTTTCAGGAGTAAAAACTAATGAAGCGTCGTTCAATTGCAATTTTTCCATTGACGAACGTAAGTCTTCATAATCTTCCGTGTCAACAGGATAAATTCCGGCAAATACCATTGGTTTTACATCCTCAAAACCAGCAACCATGTTTGTTGTAGGCACTTTTGCATCTGTAATCGTATCACCAACTTTTACCTCACGAGCTTCTTTAATTCCGGAAATCAAATAACCAACATCACCGGCAGAAACGATATTTTTAGGAACCTGATTTAATTTTAAAGTTCCAATTTCGTCAGCAAAATACTCATTGTCAGTCGCCATAAATTTAATTTTCTGGCCTTTTTTGATTTCACCGTTTACAACTCTAAAAATTACCTCGATTCCGCGGAATGGATTGTAAACCGAGTCAAAAATTAAAGCTTGTAATGGTTCTTCAGGATTTCCTTTTGGAGCAGGAATTTTTTCGATAATGGCAGCAAGAATGTTCTCAACACCAAAACCGGTTTTTCCGGATGCATGAATAATATCTTCTAATTTACATCCAAGTAAATCGATAATATCATCACTCACTTCTTCCGGATTTGCACTTGGTAAATCAACTTTATTTAAAACCGGAATAATTTCCAAGTCGTTTTCAAGAGCTAAATATAAGTTTGAAATCGTTTGTGCCTGAATACTTTGTGCTGCATCAACAATTAATAAAGCACCTTCACAGGCAGCAATAGATCTCGAAACTTCGTATGAAAAATCTACGTGGCCGGGAGTATCAATTAAGTTTAAGATATATTCCTCGCCCTTGTATTTATATTCCATCTGAATGGCATGACTCTTAATGGTAATTCCACGCTCACGTTCCAGATCCATGTTGTCAAGCAATTGAGCTTTTTCTTCACGCGCTGTAACAGTTTGAGTAGCACTTAGTAATCTGTCTGCCAGTGTACTTTTACCGTGGTCAATGTGTGCAATAATGCAAAAGTTACGAATCTTCTTCATTGTTTTATATCAGTTCTCTATCGAGTTTTAAGTATTTTTTTGATGTAAAGTGCGTTCCTGCAATTGCTTTAACGCCTCTTATTAAGGGGCAAAGATAGCGCAAAGTTTTGGATTCTGGAATTTAGTTGCGGGATTTTGATTTTTGATGGCAAAAACCTGTTTCTCAGAGTGTAATATATTCTAATTCAAGCCTTGGGTCAGGATTAAAATTTTAAAGAATGAATTTTTTCTTAATACCGTAATAATCAATCTTTACCAAATAAATAGTAAAAAATGAAATCAGATGATAAATCTGTATTTTTTGTCAGAATAATTGTCTTTTTGGCTAAATATGATTATACTTGTAGTCATATTTACCATAAGATTGATCACCTCATGGTTTTGAATGATTTTTAAATCTGTGTACAAGAAATTATTAAATCATTCAAAGACTATTTATTTACTAATTAAACCACAAACTATGGAAAAACAAACTCTTAAGCTTGCTGAAAAATTTGGTAAGCTGACAAAAAACGAAATGAAAAATATTACCGGAGGGGCATTAGGAACTGTATGCGGACCAAGAAATGGCGTGCCCACTTCGATCTGCCCGAGCGGAAAAGGAGTAGCCGCAAATTCCGGAACCGAAGATCCTGCGAGATTCCGTGGGATTGTAGGAGGCTATTGCAACGTAATTATTACCTGTATTCCTTAAAGTATACTAAAAATGCCTAAAATTTTCTTTAGGCATTTTTTTATTAAAACTCAAAATTAAAACCTTTCTGAGTCAGTTTTTTGTAAATTTCATCATCAAACTTGTAGAGTTTTGCTGCGCGATGCGAAACGTCTTGTTGTTTTTCATCAAGTGCAACGAGCAGTTTCATGTGCAGAATTTTTCTTCGAAAATTTGATTTGTCAAGTTCAATACCCAGAATTTCTTCGTAAAGATGCATTAACTGCAATAAGGTAAATTTCTCAGGCAAAAGATTAAAACCTATCGGCGCCTGACGTACGCGGTTTCGAAGATGCATTAAGCTGAAATCTAGAATTTCATTGTGGTCAAAAATCAGATTAGGGATTTCATTGATTTTGCACCATTTGGCTTCTCTTACAGCCAGACTCGCTTTTACATCATAATCTTCCTGATTTATTAAAGTGTAATATCCAATGGTTACGACCCTGCGGTCCAGAACACGTTTGGGATCTGTAAAAGCTTTAAGCTGTTCCAGATAAATATTATCAAGACTGGTAAGTTCGTACAGGATTCGCTGTGCAGCGTCATCGGCGCTTTCTTCTCTTTTGAGCCAGCCTCCAAGTAATCCCCAGCTTCCTTCACTTTCTCCCTCGGCATGTTGTACCAAAAGTACTTCAAGACTTTCTTTCTTAAATCCGAATATCACACAGTCTACTGTGATACCCTCTATGGCAGGCGCAACGGTGTTTGAAGCCGTTTTGCCTTCAGATTTAGAAACTTTTTTTAACGATGATGCTTTCATTTGCTTAATAAGCAGATTTAAAATTCAAAATTAAACCCTTTTTCGGTTAGTTTTTTATAAATATCGGGATCAAATTTATAGAGTTTTGCGGCACGATGCGAAACATCCTGTTGTTTTTCATCCAGATCGGCCAGTAATTTCATGTGCAGAATTTTTCGTCTAAAATTTGATTTATCCATTTCGATCCCAAGAATTTCTTCATATAGGTGCATTAACTGCAGCAAAGTAAATTTTTCCGGCAGCAGATTAAAACCAATAGGAGCCTGGCGTACCCTGTTGCGAAGATGTTTTAGGCTGTATGCCAGGATTTCGTTGTGGTCATAAATCAAATCAGGAATGCTGTTAATTTTATACCATTTAGCATCAGCAGCGGTAAAACCGGCTTTAATGTTATAATCTTCTCTTTTTACAAGTGCATAATAACCTATTGTAATAACACGGCGGAGCGGAAAACGATCAGGATCGCCAAAAACTTTTAGCTGTTCAAGATAAATATTGTCCATGCCTGTAAGCTCATTCAATAAACGATGTGCTGCATCATCAGTACTTTCTCTTTTATAGATCCAACCACCCGGAAGTCCCCATTTTCCTTTACTAATTCCTTCTGCGTGCTGTACTAAAAGTACTTCCAGACTTCCCTTATCAAAACCAAATACAACGCAGTCAATTGTGATTGCATTCATTGCATTTTGTTCGCTTTTTGCAACAGATCCCGCATCTACTTTATTCTCCATGTGCGAATTAATTTTGACAAATTAAGCAAATAATCTGCATTAACTGTCCTTATTGATTACTTAATATTTTTTTAACAAATCAAAAAATTGATAATCAGCTGTTTGTAATTTTTTTAAAAAAACCGGTTTCTAATTTTTAAATCCTTAAACTATTGATTGTCAAAATGCTAGTTGATGTTTTTTTTCGATAATTTTTATTTCACAATACACTTTGTTCTTGTTAGATTAATAAAAATGAATCCGTATAAATCACAATCAAAAAAAAATAACCTTAATATTTTGCTAAAATAGAAAAAAAGTTTTACACTTGTAGTCAAAATTACCATAAGATAAGTTCAAGATGACTATAAGTTTTCAGCATACTCGTCTTTCTCTTTTAAAAACCAGCAGAAAATATTTCATTACAACTGTTTTTTGCAAAAATGATACTCTATGAAACTTACACTATAATCAATATAAAAAACCGTAACTAACTTAATTTAAATCAACTCTTATTTATTATGAAAAGCAAATATTGTATTAAAACACTGCTTACGTTTTGTACGGCCGTGTTTTTTAGCTTATTTATGATGCAGTCGGGTTATGCGCAGGCACAATCCAAAACTGTAAATGGAATTGTAACATCGGCTGTGGACAAAATGGGTGTACCCGGGGCCAGTGTTGCAGTAGAAGGAACAAAAGCAGGCGCCGCAACTGATTTTGACGGGAAGTATAAAATAGAAGCAAAAGAAGGCGATGTCCTTGTTTTTACTTTTATTGGATTCAAAACTCAAAAAATAACCGTAGGAACTCAAAGAACAATCAACGTAGTTTTACAGGAAGAAACTTCAGAACTTAAAGAAGTAGTCGTAATTGGGTACGGAAGCCAGAAGAAAACCCTTGTAACCAATGCTGTTGCACAGGTAAGCGGTGAAGCTCTTGCCAAAACAAATACGACAAACGCATTGCAGGCACTTCAGGGGCAGGCAGCCGGACTTCAGGTTACGTCTACTTCAGGACAGCCGGGAGAAGGTTTAAATGTAGTGATCAGAGGGGTTGGATCTACTGCGGGAAGTACACCGCTTTATGTAGTAGACGGAATCCTTACCAATGATATTTCATATCTGAGCAACTCAGACATTGAGTCTATCTCAGTTCTAAAAGATGCCGCTTCAGCAGCGATTTACGGTTCGCAGGCTTCAAACGGTGTTGTATTGGTAACTACTAAAAAAGGAAAAAGAGGTTCAACAGGACAAATCACCTTCGACCAATATTATGGTGTACAGTCAGTTGCCAGAAAAGTAGACCTTTTAGATGCAAGGGAATATGCTACTATATTAAACGAAGCAAGAGTAAACTCTGGTAATACTCCTTATTTTACAAATGCTCAGATCGCTGCAATGGGATCAGGAACCAACTGGATGGATAAAATGCTTACTGATAATGCTGCTACAAAAAACTATTCTTTTGGGGCATCAGGCGGTTCAGACTCATCAGTTTATTCAACTTCATTGTCTTACTTAGGACAGGAAGGTGTTGTAGGCGGAAAAGATTTGTCAAACTATGAGCGTTACAATTTCAGATTCAACTCAGAACACAAATTATACAAAGATGTTGTTACGATTGGTGAAAATTTAAATTTTGCTTACGTAAACAAAAACGGAATTGGAGTAGGAAACCAGTACAGCAACTCGTTAAGAAGCGCTTTTCAGGTAACTCCTTTACTGCCAATGTACGATGCAAACGGGAATTATTTTGACACATCAAACAGCACAGAGCCTTGGTTAGCCGGTGTGGCCAACCCATATGCTTTAATGACATACAATAACCAAAATGAAAATAATACTCAAAAATTATTAGGTAATGTATATTTACAGATTGCTCCACTTAAAAACCTGACTTTCAGAACTACTTTAGGTCTTGATTATACAGTTAACGAAGGACACTCTTATTTCCCTGCTTATAGATTGTCAACTTATGCAAACGCGGCTTACGATAAAGTAACTCAGTACATGAACAAAAACAAAAGCATCAACTGGGACAATTTATTAACCTATAAGTTTAATGTAGCAGACAGTCATCATTTTGAAGCTTTGGCCGGAACATCTTACATCAAGTACGATTCAACTGCAATCGAGGCATCAAATGGAGATTCTTATTTTAATGACTTAGAGCATGCGTGGTTAGACACTACTACCAATAAAGACGGTGCCAGAATAGCATTGGAAGGAAACAAATTTGAGAACATTTTAATGTCTTATTTTGGAAGGTTAAACTACAACTTCAACGAAAAATACCTTATTAATGCTACCCTTAGAGCAGATGGTTCATCAAAATTTGCAGAAGGACATCAGTGGGGGTATTTTCCTTCAGTATCAGGAGGATGGGTGGCTTCAAACGAAGAGTTTTTAAAAGATTCGAAAGTTTTAAATTTCCTTAAATTAAGAGCAAGCTGGGGACAGGTAGGTAACCAGAGTATCAGATCTTTTCAGTTTTTAGCAGCTGTAGAAGGAAAAAATGTTAACTACAGCTTTGGTGACAAAGAAGGGGTATTGACTCCGGGAGCATATCTTTATAATATTTCAAATCCTTCTCTGAAATGGGAAACATCAGAACAGATTGACCTTGGTTTTGATGCGAGATTCTTAAACAATGCCCTTAGTGTAAACTTTGATGTGTATAAAAAAACAAACAAAGACTGGTTAATCCTGGCTCCAATTTTAGCAACTGCGGGAGCTAATCCGCCATATATTAACGGAGGAGACGTAGTGAATAAAGGGGTTGAGCTGAGTTTAAATTACCAGAATAAAATAGGAGACTTCAACTACAGTGTTACTGCAAACGGAGCGTACAATAAAAATACAGTGGGCTCAATACCTACTGCAGATGGTATGATTCACGGATTGAACAACGAACTTTATGATAATGCAGGTGAATTTTACAGAGCACAGAATGGTTATCCGTTAGGATATTTCTGGGGGTACAAAACAGGAGGAGTGTTCCAGAATCAGGCACAGATTGACAACTACAAATCAGCAAACGGAGTAGTGTTACAGCCAACTGCAGCACCTGGGGATTTGATTTATGTAAATACAAACGGAGATGATAAGATTGATGCTTCAGATAAAACAAGCATCGGGAATCCAAACCCTGATTTTACATACGGTTTCTCTTTATCTGCAAGTTACAAAGCATTTGATTTCTCTCTTAATGCAAATGGTGTGGCAGGAAATCAAATCGTTCAGTCGTACAGAAATCAGACGGGAGCTTTCGGAAATTACACTTCAGCTATTTTAAGCCGCTGGCATGGGGAAGGTTCTTCGAACACAATGCCTAGAGTAACAGAAGACAACAGAAACTTTACACAGTTTTCAGATCTGTATGTTCAGGATGGTGATTTCTTAAGAATCAACACCGTTACCTTAGGATTCGATTTAGCAAAAATGAAACAGTCAAAACCATTCTTTGCAAGCCAGTTTAGAGTTTACTTCTCAGTATTAAATCTTTACACTTTTACAAAATATGATGGTATGGATCCTGAAATAGGATTTGGTTCTTCAAATGATGATCAGAAGTTTTCATCAGGTGTTGATGTAGGGTATTATCCAAGACCCAGAACATTCATGTTAGGACTAAATGTTAAACTTTAATAAATAAAAAAATGAAAAAATCATATTTATATATATTCTGTTTGAGTTTATTTACTCTTGGTTCTTGCAGTTTAGAAACAGAACCTTTGACAAAGCAGACGGAAGAAAATTTTTATAAAGATGCCGATGACGCTTATATTGCATTGGTAGGATGTTATGACGGAATGCAGGTTGCAACTGGAGGTGCCGGTAAAGGAGTTCCGGTAGTAAGTGAGATTATGTCTGATGATTGTTTTGGAGGAACCGGAAATTCTGATAAATACGATTATGCGGCAATAGACGAGTTTGATATTTCACGCGCTCCCGCAGAAATAGATATGTTCAATGATAACTGGATTGCCTACTATAAAGCAATTTACCGTTGTAATGTTCTTTTATCTAAAATGGATGTAATTGACTGGAAAGGCGATACAGGATTAAGAAACCTATACGAGTCTGAAACCAGATTCATCAGAGCCTATTTGTATTTTGAAATGGTACGCCTTTGGGGAAATATACCGTTATTGACAGAACCTTCTACTGAAAATATTCCTCAGGCAGCACCGGAAGAAGTGTACAAAGTAATTGCACAGGATTTAGTTTTTGCTTCAGAGCATTTATCATCAGTATCATACGCTGCAACCACAAGCGGACGTGTTACAAAATGGGCAGCAAAATCATTACTGGGACGTGTGTTTTTATATTATACAGGATACTATGGAAAAACTGATTTAGCAGGAGTCGTAACAAAAGCACAGGCTTTAGCACATTTAGAAGATGTAATCGCATCAAGCGGACACGGTTTGGTTGAAGACTTTTCAACATTATGGCCGGCTGCTTCTGTAGATAAATATGCAGGCGAAAGCAACAAAGAAATTGTATTCTCTATTAAATACACTTTTACTAGTGATTACAACGGAAATACAGATGGTAACCACTGGCTGGTAATGTTCGGAATGAGAGAGTTTTCATCATACCCTTATGGACGAGGCTGGGGTGTTACAGTTAATTCTAAATTATGGAATGCGTATGCTGCTAACGATACAAGACGTACAGCTTCTATTATTGGAATTACAGAAGAGGATATCAAATTTGATAAAATCAGTAATCAAAGAGAATACACAGGATATTACAACAAAAAATATTCGCCTATGGTTAACGAAGAAGGGATAGATTTACCGCTTACAATGGGAAGCCAGTTTTGGGATATCAGCCAGTTTCAGGATTACGTAGTATTACGATATGCCGACGTTTTATTGATGGCGGCAGAATTAGGAAGCGGCGGTGCACAGAATTATTTTGATGAGGTAAGAAGAAGAGCTTACAAAACAGGATTTGTAGCATTAGCGGCAAATCATGACAATATCATGAATGAAAGACATTTAGAATTTGCGCTTGAAGGAGTGAGATACTGGGATTTATTACGTCAGGGAGTTGGAAAAGCTTCTGCTTCTATTGCAGAATCAACAAGTCTGCTTAACGGAGGTGTTGCTACAACAAAAACAATCTCTGCAGGAAATATCGAGAAAACGAAAGGATTACAGCAAATCCCGAACACGCAGATTACATTGTCTAATGGGGTTTTAAAACAAAATGCCGGCTGGTAATTTTAACTAAAAATCAAAGAAAATGAAAAATATTAAACTAATAATCACATCATTTTTGATGTTAGCAATGCTAATATCATCTTGTTCGCCTGACTCTTATTCGTTAGACGCCCCGACAGATAAATCGGATATACATTTTGAAATTACTCAGGATCGAAATGCCGATGCAGGAGGAAATACCGTGATCCTGAAAAACACAACTCCGGGAGTGGTTTTAAACTGGGATTACGGAACAGGAAAATCAAACAAAGCTACAGAAGTTGTAAAATATGCTTTTAAAGGTACCTATACCATTAAAATTTCTGCTGTTACAAACGGTGGTCTTGTAGAATTGGATCCGGTAGACATAACTGTAACAGATGATAACCTGACTTATGTAAACGATCCGCTCTGGACTGCATTGTCAGGAGGAGTTGGAAAACAAAAATCATGGATTCTGGATACGGGTAAATTTGGTCTGGCAATGGGAGCAATGTCTTATGCAGATCCAAGCGGTACTGTTGAATTCGACAACTTTAAACCAAACTGGGAACCGGAAAAAATGCCTCCTGGAAGTACAGATGCTGATATGCACTGGGGAAGATACATGACATTCAGCCTTGAAGGAGGTCCTTTTATGACAGTTCATGAAGCTGACGGGACTAAGATCGAAAACGGAACATATTTCTTGGATGCCACTGCACACACTTTAACTACAACAAATGCTACGATTTTAAGAGCAGACAACTTTATTGCAAGCGCGAGCAACTGGAATAACGGTATCAAAATATTGAAACTTACCGAAAATCAGCTGCAGATTGGAATCATGAGAACAAACAGCGAAGGACCTTGGTGGCTGATCTGGAATTTTGTTTCTAAAAGCTATGCAGATACTTATGTGCCTCCTGTTACCGTACCAACTTTTGATGAAGGATTTAATCCTAAGTTTGCTTCAGGAGAATTATTAAAAATGATTACCGGAGGTGTTGGATCAGGAAGAGTTTGGAGTTTAGATGCGAAAGGAAATCCGGTTGACTGGATTGGTAAAGGAAAAGGATGGACTGTTGATGCAACAAGTTCGTACAACTGGGGATGGAATGATGACTGGACTGCGGCAGCAGGAAATTCATGGATTCGTTTTGACCAATTTGGCGGTAAACTTAATTACACCAGAAGTCAGGACGGTGTTGTAACTACCGGATTATTTACAATCGACGAAGAAAAGAACGAAATTAATTTAGGAAGCAACGTACTTATCCAGAATTCGACAAGCTGGATGAACCCGACAACTAGTGTTATTAAAGTCGTAAAAGCATTTAATAATGATTATCTTTCTAAAGGTATTTGGTTTGGAACATCTTATGATGCTGCAAAAGATGAGTGGTTCGTTTTCCACTACATCATACCAAAAGGATAAAAAGATTTTTAGTTTACTAATAACCCGGAAGCAGTAAAACGCTGCTTCCGGTTATTAAATTTACCCTACTATGTTCAAGCTGACTTCATACAAAAAAATAGGATTACTTTTCGCAGGCTTTCTACTAATGACAGCATGCGGAACATCGACGGACCAAAAATTTAGCAGCCGAAAAGTTTCTTTTAATTCAGACTGGAGTTTTCATCTTAATGACAGTCTTGTTGATAAAGATACCATTGGCGCTTCGACAAAATGGAGAACTTTAGACGTACCGCACGATTGGAGCATCGAAGGAAATTTTGATGAAAAAAGTCTTGCAGGATATGGAGGCGGATCCCTTAGCGGAGGTCTGGGCTGGTATAAAAAAACATTTAAAACAGCTCCGGAAGACAGCACAAAAATAATATCAATTACTTTTGACGGCGTTTACAGAAACAGCGAAGTCTGGATAAACGGGCATTACTTAGGAAAACGTCCAAACGGATACATTGGTTTTCAATACGAAATTACTCCCTACTTAAATTACGGAGACAAAAACAACGAAATAATTGTTAAGGCCGACAATTCAAAACAGCCAAACTCACGCTGGTATTCAGGTTCCGGAATTTTTAGAAACGTCTGGATCGAAACCACAGATAAACTACATGTTGGACAATGGGGAACCTACATTACAACCCCAAAAGTTACAGCCGAAAAAGCTTCTGTAAATATTGAAACTACGATCAAAAATCAGTACAAAGAAGCCAAAAAAGCAACTGTAACCACAACTATTTTTAAAGAAGACACCAAAGTAACATCGGTTACCCAAGATATAACAATTAATGCAGCTGCCAGTCAGACGATCAAACAATTGGCAGAAGTCGAAACCCCGGCATTATGGTCAGATGAAAATCCGGAATTGTACACAGCAGTTACAGAAATTTCGCTTGACGATAAAATCATAGATCAATACAAGACCACTTTAGGAATCAGAGATTTTAAATTCGATTTGAACAAAGGTTTTATTTTGAATGGAAAACAAGTCAAAATAAAAGGAGTCTGTATGCACCATGATTTAGGACCATTAGGTGCTGCAATTAATACACGTGCCATTGAACGTCAGCTGGAAATTCTCAAAGAAATGGGCGTAAACGGAATCAGAACATCACACAATCCGCCTGCTGCAGAACTTTTAGAACTTTGTGATAAAATGGGTTTCATTGTTATGGATGAAGCTTTTGATATGTGGAAACAAACCAAAACCAAATACGACTACGGAAACGATTGGGACAAATGGCACAAACAAGATCTAATAGATCAATTGTTGCGCGACCGAAACCACGCCAGTATTTTTATGTGGAGCATAGGAAATGAAATTCCGGAACAATGGAATGAAACGGGTATTGAAATCGCCAAAGAATTAGCTGCAATTACACGCGAGTACGATAAAACGCGTCCGCTTACAGCAGGAATGAATCCGCCGGTAAATATGAATATTGATGAAGTGACTTTGCAATTTGAGAAAAGAAATGTTTCGATTAATCCGCTTGCCGGATCCGGAGTTTTGGATTTGATAGGATACAATTATGCACATCAAACATTCGAGCATCATTTAAAAAATTTCCCAAATACACCTTTTATCGCAACCGAAACTACTTCGGGTCTTCAGACAAGAGGATATTATGATGCCGTTTCAGATACTATCAAAAAATGGCCGGTAAGATGGGATCTTAAATTTACAGAAGGAAATCCAGGAAACACAGTTTCAGCCTACGATCAGGTACAGACACCTTGGGGATCTACACACGAAGCAACCTGGAAAATTATTAAAAAACATGATTTCTTAGCCGGAATGTACGTTTGGACAGGTTTCGATTATATCGGAGAACCAACTCCATACGAATGGCCATCAGTAAGTTCCTATTTCGGAATTGTTGATCTGGCCGGTTTCCCGAAAGATGTTTATTATATGTATCAAAGCGAATGGACGAACAAAACGGTTCTTCACGTTTTCCCACATTGGAACTGGAAAGCCGGACAAACCGTTGACGTTTGGGCTTACTATAATAATGCAGATGAGGTTGAACTTTTCCTAAACGGAAAATCAGTTGGAAAAAGAAGCAAAAAAGGAGACGATTTACACGTAATGTGGAGAATTCCTTTTGAAGCAGGAACATTAAAAGCCATTTCCCGAAAAGGTGGAAAAGTAGTTTTAGAAAAAGAAATTAAAACGGCTGGAAACCCGTCGCAATTAAAATTAACGGCTGACAGAAGCACCATTAAAGCAGATAAAAATGATTTGTCATTTGTAACCGTAGATATTTTGGATGCCAACGGAACAATTGCTCCAAATGCCAATAACGAAATCAACTTCTCTTTAAAAGGAAACGGAAAAATTGTAGGCGTTTGCAGTGGCGATCCGGTAAGCCACGAACCGTACAAAGGAACTAAACATACAGCCATGGCAGGAAAATGTTTGGTGATTGTTCAATCTGGAGATAAATCCGGAAGATTGGAATTAACCGCTAAAGCGAATGGATTAAAACAATCTACAATTGTAATTACAGCAGAATAAGTTGAGTTTACTTTCCTAACGGGTTTCCAAAACCTGTTAGGTATAATTAAACTTTTTATTGAGATATTAAGTAATACTATGTTCCTGCAAGGTTTCCAAAACCTTGTAGGTATAAATTATAAGTTTCGAATAAATAACAAACCTACAAGGTTTTGGAAACCTTGCAGGACGGAAAATATAAAAATTAACCCATGAAAAACTCACAACTAACCGCACTGTTTTCGGCCTTTATGTTTGGATGTGTTCTGACGCCAAAAGCATCAGCCCAGATTCAAAACGCAGATGTGCTCAATGCGCCAATAGATATCAGTAAAGATTTTCAGAACTATCTGAATACGTTCTATTTCGCAGATGAACTGGCTTCCTTTGATCCTGCAACAGCAAAAGGAACTATAAAATACCTGAGATACAATTATAAAACACGTCAGGCCTTCAACAACATGATGATGAAGCCGGATGTAGAAAAAGCAAACGAATTCCCAACAACAGAATACGAAGAATCTCCTGTTCTGCCATTCGAAATTCAGTTTGTTTCAGACAGAACAATTCGTATCAAAACCACTTCGGGACCACAGTTTCATCCGCAGAAAGAATCCTTAATGCTGATTAATGGAGTTGCGCCAAATCATCCGGAATTATGGAAATATTCTAAAATCGAAGGCGGACACAAATACACCAGCAAACACGGAGTTGTCGAAATTCTAACAAAACCGTGGCATGTAAAAATCTACGATGAAAAAGGAAAACTGCTGACAAGCACACTTCACGATACTGATTTTAAAAGTACCTATACGCCGACACTTCCGTTTTCGTATGTTCGCAGAAACAGCGATTACTCAAGAAGTATGGGCGCTGCTTTCAGTTTAGAACCAGACGAAAAAATATTTGGCTGCGGTGAATCTTTTACACAATTCAACAAACGCGGTTCAAAAGTGGTTTTATGGACAGATGATGCAAACGGAATTCAGAATGAAACGATGTACAAACCAATTCCGTTTTACATGAGCAGCCGCGGATACGGAGTTTTCATGCACCATTCAACGCCTATTACAGTTGACTTCGGGAAGTATTTCTCAAGTGCCAACGAAATGTACATTGGAGATGACGAAGCCGATTTGTTTTTCTTCATTGGAGATCCAAAAGAAATCTTAGATCAGTATACAGACTTGACCGGAAAAGCAGCTATGCCGCCACTTTGGTCATTTGGTTTCTGGATGAGCCGTATTACGTATTTCTCAGAAAAAGAAGGGCGTGATGTTGCCAGAGATTTACGTAAATACAAAATCCCGACAGATGTAATTCACTTCGATACTGGCTGGTTTGATGTAGACTGGAGAAACAACTACGAGTTCGCAAAATCCCGTTTCCCGGACGCAACAAAAATGATGGCCGATTTGAAAAAAGACGGTTTCCAGGTTTGTCTTTGGCAGTTACCTTATTTCACGCCAAAGAACACTTTGTTCCCGGAAATTATGGATAAAAACTTAGCGGTTAGGGACAGAAAAGGAAACCTTCCGTACGAAGACGCTGTTTTAGATTTCTCAAATCCAGAAACGATTTCTTGGTACCAAGGAAAATTAAAAAAGTTATTCGATGAAGGCGTAGCCGTTTTCAAAGTAGATTTTGGAGAAGCCGCACCACCAGACGGAATTTACCATTCAGGAAGAACAGGTTTTTACGAGCACAATTTATATCCGTTACGATACAACAAAGCCGTTGCAGAAATTACTCAGAAAGAAAAAGGATATACCTTAATCTGGGCGAGAAGCACCTGGGCTGGATCGCAGCGTTACCCTTTACACTGGGGAGGAGATTCTGAAACGACCAACGGAGCCATGTCGGCAGAACTACGCGGCGGACTTTCATTAGGTCTTAGCGGATTCAGTTTCTGGAGTCATGATGTTGGAGGTTTCGCCACTAAATCTCCTGAAAATATTTACAGAAGATGGACACCATTCGGAATGCTGACATCTCACGTAAGAAGCCACGGAGAACCGCCTCGCGAACCTTGGTTGTACAGCAAAGATTTCCTTGAAGGATTTAGAAAAGCAGATAACATGCGTTACGAATTAATGCCATACATCTACGCTCAGGCAAAAGAAAGTTCAGAAAAAGGATTGCCAATGATGAGAGCTTTATTTGTAGAATATCCAAACGATCCTGGAGCATGGTTAATCGACAATCAATATTTATTCGGGTCAAGCATGCTTGTTGCACCACTTTTTGAAGAAGTTACAGAAAGAGACGTTTACCTTCCGGAAGGAACCTGGATCGATTATCAGACTAAAAAAGTATATCAGTCAGGCTGGCATAAAATCAAAGCAGGTGAAATCCCGATCGTAGTTTTGGTAAAAGACGGAACTGCAATTCCGCATATCGGTTTAGCGCAGTCTACAAAAGATATGGACTGGAGCAAACTAACCTTAAAAGTATTTGCAAGCGATAAAACAGCATCGGCGTCAGCCAAAGTATTTTTACCAAACGACAATACCGTTCAGGAAATAAAAGTAACCAAAAACGGAAACAATTTTGACCTGAGTGCAAACCCGTTAAACGGAAAAACCACTTTTAAAACCGAGTGGGCTAAATAAAAAGTTAAACACGACCCGGGCAATAGCGAACAGCCACAGCAATTCCACGAATTAAATTTGTGATAATTTGCGGAATTCGCGGCAAAAAATAAAATTGTTGGTTAATAATTCTTAACACATAGAAACATAGAATTTATCTCTTTTAAAGAGTAAAAACAGAAACAATGCGAGTTTGAGTTAGTAAGAACACCTTATAAGTTTCTTAATCTATGATTCTATGTGTTTTAAAAAATGACTATAAAAATATAAGCCACAGATAAAATTCTCTAATCTGCTGCAAAATAAAATCCGATAGGATAAAAAATTAGTTTTTGTTGAGTTTGTAAATCGGGTTGAAGCATTTGCCAAACCCGGTTTATTGTAATGAATTAAGAAAAAATGATCATGAAAAAACACCTTATTCTCCCTGCCTTATTACTTTCAGTCTCGATTGGATACAGTCAGAAAAATAAAAACGCGTACGAACTGGCATCGCCAAACGGACAAAACAAGATTAAATTCGAACTGGTAAAAAACACTCCAAAATACGCCGTTTCTCACGGAAAAAGCGAAGTGATTTCTCCATCAGACATGGGATTTTTACTGAAAGGAAATGAAGACCTGAGCACAAACTTCGAAATTAAAGGAGCAAAAACATCTACGTTTGATGAAACCTGGGAACAAGTTTGGGGAGAAAAGAAAAATATTAGAAACCACTACAATCAATTGGTAGTTGATTTACAACAGAAAACGGGAAACAAACGTAAATTACAAATTCAGTTCCGCGCTTTCGACGACGGAGTAGCGTTTAGATACGTTTATCCAAAACAAAATGTAAAAGATAGTATTTTCATCATGGATGAAAAAACGACTTTTAACCTGAAAGAAGACGGAAAAGCATGGTGGATTCCGGCAAACCGAGAAAACCGTGACGAATATTTATTTGAAGCGGCACCGGTAAGTAAATTAGATACCGTTTTGACTCCATTAACAATTGAAAGCAAAAACGGATTGGCGATCAGTTTTCATGAAGCAAACCTGATTGATTTTGCCAGTATGACATTGGTAAACACAAAAGGAACCGAATTAAAATCAGATTTAGTTCCTTGGGCCGATGGTGTAAAAGTTCGTGTAAAAGATACTTTCACTTCATCATGGAGAACGATTCAAATTGGAGAAAATCCGGGAGAATTAATCACTTCTTATATGGTTTTAAACCTTAACGAACCAAACAAATTAAAAAACACAAACAGCTATTTCAAACCCTACAAATATTTAGGAATCTGGTGGGGAATGCACATTGGTAAATACACGTTCTGGGAAAGCGACAAACAAGGCGCCACAACCAAACACGCAGAAGAATATATCGATTACACGGCAAAAGAAGGTTTTCACCATTTACTAATCGAAGGATGGAATAAAGGATGGACACCGGGCTGGTACGAAAACCGTATGCACATGTTCAGCTTTACCAAAAATGCCGACAATTTTGACTTAGAAAAAGTAGTGGAATATGGCAAGAAAAAGAACATCGAGTTAATCGGATATCACGAAACAGGTTCAAACTTAATTAACTACTTAAAAGAAGTTGACGAAGGTTTCGCTTTATACAAAAAGCTGGGAATCCACACCGTAAAAATTGGTCACGTAGGTTCTAAATTGAACATGAAACAAATGCACTTCGGACAATTTGGAGTGAACTATTTCAGATACATTTTAGAAAAAGCGGCACAATATGATTTAGCCGTTTTATACCACGAATCAATTAAAGATACAGGAGAAAGAAGAACTTTTCCAAACATGGTTTCGAGAGAAGCAGCACGTGGACAAGAATACAATGCATGGAGCGAAGGAAATCCGCCTAATCATTTAAGCATTATTCCGTTTACAAGATTACTTTCAGGACCAATGGATTTCACGCCTGGAATTTTTGATGTTGAAGTAAAACAAGGATATCCGGGAAAAAGAATTCAGGGAACTGTGGGGCAGCAATTGGCATTGTACGTTACGATTTATTCGCCAATCCAGATGTTAGCCGATCTTCCTGAAAACTACGAAGGAAAACCAGCGTTACAATTCTTAAAAGATGTACCTACAGATTGGGAAGACACAAAAGTTCTGGAAGGGAAAATTGGTGAATACATCACAACAGCAAGAAAAGACAGAAACAGCGCCGACTGGTATTTAGGAACCTTAACAAATGAAAACCCTAGAAAAGTAGACGTTTCATTATCATTCTTAGATCCAAACGCAACTTACGAAGCTCAAATTTATGTAGATGCCGAAGGAACAGATCAAAAACACAATCCGGAAGCCGTAGCCATTTCTAAGAAAACAGTAAAATCTACAGATTCTCTAAAATTGAATTTAGGAGGAGCCGGAGGAGGTGCTGTAAGATTTAAGAAATTGTAATTGAGCTTAACGGGTAAATGTTAAATGTAACAATGCACTTGTAGAGACGCACCGCAGTGCGTCTCCTTATGAAAAACATAAACCCAACACACTTTTAAACCCTATCAGGTTTCAAAACATAGAAATAAAAATTATCCTAACAGGTTTCCAAAACCTGTTAGGTATTTAATAAAGACAACCCAAAAAATTAGTCCTTCCAACAAAAAATGAAAAATAGTATACTCTATATCTTTTTTCTTTTATCTGCTAATTTGATGTTATCACAGCAAAAGCAATATCCTTTTCAGAATCCGGATTTGGATACTGAAAAGCGTATTGATAACTTGTTGTCATTGATGACACTGGACGAGAAAGTTCAGGCTTTAAGCACAAATCCATCAGTAAAAAGATTAGGACTTACAGGTACAAGTCATGTTGAAGGCTTACACGGACTCGCTCTTGGCGGGCCCGGAGAATGGGGAGGAAAAAACAAACAGCCTTTAACTACAACCACTTTTCCGCAAGCCTATGGTTTAGGAGAAACCTGGGACGTTGAAATACTGCAGAAAGCAGCACAGGTTGAAGGTTACGAAACACGTTACGCTTTGCAGAAATACAATCGCGGCGGATTAGTAGTCCGTGCTCCAAATGCTGATATTGCAAGAGATCCGCGTTGGGGACGCACCGAAGAAAGTTATGGCGAAGATGCTTTTTTTAACGGAACCATGACCGTTGCTTTTATAAAAGGTTTACAAGGAAACCATCCAAAATACTGGCAGACCGCTTCGCTGATGAAACACTTTTTGGCTAACAGCAACGAAGACGGAAGAACCTACACATCATCCGATTTTGATGAAAGACTCTGGCGTGAATATTACGCACTTCCATTTCAGATGGGAGTGGTCGAAGGAGGATCGCGCGCCTATATGGCTGCCTATAATAAAGTAAACAGAATTCCGGCAATGGTACATCCCATGCTGAAAAATATTACTCAGAAAGAATGGGGACAAAATGGGATTATTTGTACAGATGGAGGAGCGTTTAAACTACTGCTTTCAGACCATAAATATTATGCAGACCAATATCTGGGAGCTGCAGCAGCTATAAAAGCAGGAATTAATCAATTTCTGGATGAATTTACAGAAGGCGTTTACGGAGCACTTTCAAACGGATATTTAAAAGAAAAAGATCTCGATGAAGTTTTGCGCGGGAATTACCGAGTAATGATAAAACTTGGAATGCTGGATAATGCCTCGGATAATCCCTATTCAAAAATCGGAAAAGAAAAAGATACAATTGATCCGTGGAAAACAGAAGCACATAAAAAAATCGCTTTAGAAGCCACCCAAAAATCGATCGTTCTTTTAAAAAATGAAACCGGATTACTGCCATTTCAAAAAGAAAAAATAAAAACCATAGCCGTTATCGGACTCCGTGCGGATGAAGTGCTTCTGGACTGGTACAGTGGGACGCCTCCTTATGTGATTACACCTCTGCAGGGAATTAAAAATAAGTTAGGCAATAACGTAGAAATCCTTTATGCAAAAAACAACATCGACGGTAAAGCAGTCCAAATAGCAAAAAAAGCCGATGCCGTAATTGTAATTGTGGGGAACCATCCGGTCTGCAATGCCGGCTGGGCGAATTGTCCCGTTCCGAGTGAAGGAAAAGAAGCCGTTGACCGTCAGTCCCTGACATTAGAACAGGAAGATTTAATAAAAGTGGTCTATCAGGCCAATCCAAAAACGGTGGCTGTCCTGATAAGCAGTTTCCCGTACGCCATCAACTGGACGCAGGAAAATGTTCCGGCAATTGTACACATGACACAAAACAGTCAGGAAACCGGAACCGCCCTGGCCGATGTTTTATTTGGAGATTACAATCCTGCCGGACGTTTAACGCAAACGTGGGTAAAAGACATTACCGATTTACCGGAATTACTGGATTACAATGTAAGAAACGGCAGAACCTATATGTATGCCAAAAAGAAACCATTATACGCTTTTGGACACGGATTAAGTTATACGACATTTAAATACAATTCGGTTGAAACCAATTCAGAAACCATTGCCAAAAACGGCGAAATAAAAGCAACCGTTTCAATCACCAATACCGGAACTAAAGACGGCGATGAGGTAATTCAGTTATATGTAAAACAATTAGAATCAAAAGTCGAACGTCCTCAAAAAGAATTAAAAGCATTTAAAAGAGTTTTCTTTAAAGCCGGAGAAACCAAAAAAGTCGATTTGGTTGTAAAAGCCAAAGATTTAGAATACTGGAACACAGCCAGACAAACATTTGAACTAGAAAAAAATACAATCGAAATCCAGATTGGAAGTGCTTCGGATGCAATACTTCTCACAAAAAAAATAACCACACGATGATAGAGAAGAAAAGATAATCTATTAAAAAAACTAACTATGAAAAAAAGCCTGATATTATTTTTCGTTTTTGCCGGATGGATTGCAAATGCCCAAACCAGAACCATTAAGGTGGATTATACCAAAACAGCCGGAAAACTAAACACCATGTTTAAAGAATGCATTGGTGCCGGAAGAGCAAACGAAGGTCTGCGAGCCGACTGGCAGCAGCAATTGGCCATGGTAAAAAAAGAATGCGATTTTAAATACATCCGTTTTCATGGCTTACTGACAGATGATATGGCCATTTACAGAGAAGATGAAAAAGGAAATCCCGAATACAATTACCAATACGTAGACGTGCTGTTTGATTATATCCTGAGTCTCAAAATGAAACCATTTGTTGAATTAGGATTCATGCCCTCAGCATTAGCAAGCGGAAAAGAAACCATTTTCTGGTGGAAAGGAAATGTCACACCACCAAAAGATTATAAAAAATGGGAAGATTTAATTAAAAACCTAACGGCACATTTTACAGAACGTTACGGTGTAGAAGAAGTAAAAACCTGGTATTTTGAAGTCTGGAACGAACCCAACCTTTCACCGGGATTCTGGAGCAGCACTCAGGAAGAATACTTCAAACTATACGATTATGCTGTTCGGGGCGTAAAAAGCGTAAACAAAGATTATAAAGTAGGCGGACCAGCAACAGCAGGAGCAGCCTGGGTTCCGGAAACAATCGAGTTCTGCCAGAAAAATAATGTACCAATCGATTTTATTTCAACCCATACGTATGGCGTAAAACATGGCTATCTGGATGAATTTGGAACATCGGGAACCATATTAAATAAAGACGATTCAAGTGTAAGCGGTGAAGTTATCAATTCACGTAAGCAGATTTCAGAATCGGCTAAGCCAAACCTTGAACTGCATTACACAGAATGGAGTTCATCCTACACACCTGCAGATCCTATTCACGATAGTTACCATTCAGCAGCATATATTCTGCAGAAATTAAAACAAGTTGGAAATGCTGCGAACTCTATGTCGTATTGGGTTTTCACCGATATTTTTGAAGAAGCAGGTCCAAGATTTACGCCTTTTCACGGAGGTTTCGGATTGTTGAATACACAAGGAATCAAAAAACCGGCCTATTTCTCCTATTACTTAATGAACAAATTGGGAGAAACCGAACTTCAAAATACCGATTCATCTTCATGGGTAAGCAAGAACGAAAAAGGCGATGTACAGCTCCTTTTTTGGGACTTTACCAATACACATCCCGGAGATAAAGTTTTAAACCAAACCTATTACATTCAGGATCTGCCTTCTAAATCAAAAGGAAATATCAAGATTGAACTGAACAATTTGCAAAAAGGAAATTACAATCTCGAAATCTATAAAGTAGGCTACAAAGTTCACGACGTTTATGCCGATTATCTGGCCATGAACAAACCGGCACAGCTGAACAGAGAACAGGTAAATACATTAAAAGAGAAAAATAAAGACTGTCTGCTTTCGACAGAAAAAATAAAAATCGATTCAAAAGGAACATTCAATAAAGAAATCGCCATTAACGAAAATGATGTGTACATGTTCCGCTTTGTAAAACAATAAAAACCTAACTATAATCACAAAAACTAAAAACTATAATCAATGAAAAATAGAATATTAAAATTTTCTGCGGCACTGGCAGTCATGCTGTTGGTTTCGTGTAAAAACGATGCGCAGAATACAGGTTCTGAATCCGTAAAAGCTGAATACGTGGGAAAAGAAATAGGCTCTGAATACGATGCCGAAATAGATAAATTAGTTTCTCAAATGACACTTGAGGAAAAAATAGGAATGCTTCACGGTAACAGTATGTTTACCAGCGGCGGTGTAAAACGCTTGGGTATTCCGGAATTAAAAATGGCCGACGGACCGCTTGGTGTTCGTGAAGAAATTTCGCGCGACAACTGGGCACCGGCGGGATTAACCAATGACTTTGCAACGTATTATCCTGCCGGAGGAGGTCTGGCAGCAACATGGAATACCGAAATGGCTTATACTTTTGGGAACAGCGTTGGACAGGAAATGCGCGCCAGAGACAAAGACATGTTACTTTCGCCGGCAATCAATATTGTAAGAACACCACTTGGAGGAAGAACTTACGAATACATGACCGAAGATCCGTTCTTAAACAAAAAAATCGCTGTGCCGTTAATTGTTGGTTTACAGGATAATGACGTTATGGCCTGCGTAAAACACTATGCAGCAAATAATCAGGAAACCAATCGTGATTTTGTAGATGTGCAGATCGACGAACGTACCCTTCGCGAAATTTACCTTCCGGCATTTGAAGCTGCTGTAAAAGAAGCAAAAGCATACAGTATTATGGGGGCTTATAATAAATTCAGAGGCGAATATTTATGCGAGAACGACTATATGCTCAATAAAATCCTTCGTGACGAATGGGGATTCAAAGGTGTTGTAGTATCAGACTGGGCTGCGGTACATTCTACAGTAAAATCATTGCAAAACGGACTGGATATCGAAATGGGAACGCCAAAACCATTTAATGAATTTTTCCTTGCCGATAAATTAATCGCGGCAGCAAAAAACAAAGAAATTTCAGAAGCAGAACTTGATAAACACGTAAAAAGAATTTTACGCGTACTGTTTCAGGTAAAAGCGATGGGCGGAAAAGAACGTGTTAAAGGAAGCATTGCTACAGAAGCACATTATCAGGACGCTTATAAAATCGCAGCAGAATCGATAGTTTTATTAAAAAATGAAAACAACGCACTGCCTTTAAAAGTTGACGGAATCAAATCGATTGCCGTAATCGGGAACAACGCAACCAAGAAAAATGCTCTTGGCGGATTTGGTGCCGGAGTAAAAACAAAAAGAGAAGTAACACCGCTTGAAGGTTTAAAAAACAGACTTCCGGCATCGGTAAAAATCAATTATGCCGAAGGATACTTAGAGCGTTACGATGAAAAAAATAAAGGAAACTTAGGAAACATTACATCAAACGGTCCGGTAACGATTGATAAATTAGATCCTGCTGCATTGCAGGCTGCCATCGAAGCTGCTAAAAACTCAGATGTCGCGATCATTTTTGCAGGTTCAAACCGTGATTACGAAACAGAAGCTTCAGACAGAAGAGATTTAAAATTACCATTTGGGCAGGAAGAATTAATTCAGAAAGTATTAGCAGTTAACCCAAAAACAATTGTGGTTATGGTTGCCGGTGCACCTTTTGAAATCGAAGACATCAGCAAAAAAACAACAGCCTTAGTCTGGACGTGGTTTAACGGATCTGAAGGAGGAAATGCATTAGCCGATGTACTATTAGGAAAAGTAAATCCGTCAGGGAAATTACCTTGGACAATGCCTAAAACCCTGAATGATTCTCCGGCACACGCAACAAACAGTTTCCCGGGAGACAAAGCAGTAAACTATGCCGAAGGAATTCTGGTAGGATACCGCTGGTTTGATACAAAAAATATTGCACCTTTATATCCATTCGGTTACGGATTATCATATACCACTTTTGGGTTGGAAAAGGCAAAAGCAGATAAAGAATCTTACACAACAGACGAAACGATTTCAGTTTCTGTAGAAGTAAAAAACACCGGAAAAACAGATGGAAAAGAAGTAGTACAATTGTATGCTTCTAAATCAGATTCAAAAGTAACACGCGCTGCCAAAGAATTAAAAGGATTCAAAAAAGTATTGGTAAAATCAGGCGGTTCAGAAAATGTTACCATTAAAGTTCCGGTAAAAGAACTGGCTTATTACGATGCTGCATCAAAAAAATGGGTGGTAGAGCCGGGAAAATATACTTTGAAAGTAGGAAACTCTTCCAGAGATATTAAACAAGACATTGCGATTACGATCAAGTAACAAAACGATTATATTTTTTAATGAGTACCAAAGCAGCGCCGGCAGTAAAAAGCCGGCGCTGCTGCTAAAATTTTAAATGATATAGAATGAAAAAGACAGTAAAAGATTATTTGTTAAGCATACTTTTAAGTTTTGCTTTTTTAGGAGTTTTGGCTTGCAGTTCAGACAAAGAAACCACTCCGGAAACAACCATTAAATCACTTACCGCAAGTACAACTAAAATTGATTTCGACAGCAAAGAAAATGTATCGGATATCACGGTAAACTCAGAAGCCGCGTCATGGACAATTGCCAGTTCTGCAAGCTGGGTAAAAGTAAGCCAGACAAGCGGTACAAAAGGATCGGTTATTGTACGAATAACAGCTGAGGCAAATACAGAAACTGCAGCTAGAACAGCTTCGGTAACCTTAACATCAAACGAGGCCAAACCAGTTACCATTGCCGTTTCACAATTGGCAGGAACGGTTAGTACAGGATTATACCCAAGTTACAATACCAATCCAATTGCGGCAGATGCTTCCGGAATGGGAAGTACAGCAGTACAATTAGCAGCAAAAATTAAACTGGGCTGGAACATTGGGAACACATTAGAAGCAACAGGCGGCGAAACAGCATGGGGGAATCCACGAGTAACCAAAGCCTTAATTGATGCTGTAAAAGCAAATGGTTTTAATGCAATACGAATTCCGTGCTCATGGAATCAAAACATGGAAAATGCAGCAACGGCAAAAATCAAAACCGACTGGCTGAACCGCGTTAAAGAAGTAGTGCAGTATTGCGTAGATAACGATATGTATGTTGTAGTAAACATTCACTGGGACGGCGGCTGGCTGGAAAACAACATCACCGAGGCCAAAAAAGTAGAAAACAATGCCAAACAAAAAGCATTCTGGGAACAAATAGCAACACATTTGCGCGGTTTCGACGAACATTTACTTTTTGCAGGCGCCAATGAACCGGCAGTTGAAGATGCAGCACAAATGGCCGTTTTAACTTCATACCACCAGACTTTTATTGATGCTGTTCGTTCTACAGGAGGTAAAAATGCATACCGCGTTCTTGTAGTTCAGGGACCAACAACAGATATCGAAAAAACCAATAAATTAATGACCACTTTGCCAACAGATAAAACGGCTGACAGAATGATGGTCGAAGTACATTATTATACTCCATGGAATTTTGCAGGTTTAACCAAAGACGAATCCTGGGGTAAAATGTTCTACTATTGGGGAGCAGGAAACCATTCAACAACAGATACCGACAGAAATGCAACCTGGGGAGAAGAAGCCGATTTAGAGAAAAACTTCAAACTGATGAAAACCCAGTTTGTCGACAAAGGAATTCCGGTTCTTTTAGGAGAATTTGGAGCAATCCGAAGAACCACTTTAACCGGAGATGCATTAACATTACATCTTAAGTCAAGAGCCTATTATTTAAAAACGGTCGTGAAAACAGCAAAAGCAAATGGATTATTACCGTTTTATTGGGACGAAGGAAGCTTAGAAAATAACGGATTTGGAATCTTCAAAAGAGCCGATAATACCGTCTTCGATACTCAGGCATTAAACGCCTTAAAAGAAGGGTTACAATAAGAAAAAAGCCTTAAAACCACGTAAGTGATATAAGTAAAATTAAATAAAGGAATAATTATAAAATTAAATTATCTTATATCACTTAAGTGGTTTAAAATATTAAAATCAGAAAAAAATGAAAAAAACTATTTCTTTTATTTTATTGATATTGAGCATAATTGCCAATGCCAATGTAAGGATGCCTTTAATATTTTCTGACGGAATGGTACTGCAAAGAAACAAACCAATTCCAATTTGGGGGTTTGCAGATGCAAATGAAAATGTAGAAATCCGTTTTAACAAACAAATTAAGAAAATACAAGCCGATAAAAACGGAAAATGGACGGTAAATCTCAACGCCGAAAAAGCAGGCGGACCATTCGAATTAATCGTCATCGGAAAAAATAAAATAACCATCAAAAATGTTTTGGTTGGAGAAGTCTGGATTTGCAGCGGACAATCGAATATGGAATTTCAGGTGTATAAAACCATGAATGCCGAAAAAGAAATCAACGATTCAAATTATCCAATGATTCGTCATTTTGGCGTTGCGCAGGATTTAAGCGGAACTCCAAAAGATGATTTAAAAGAAGGAAAATGGGAAGTTTCAAGCAAAGAAACCGTTGGTAATTTTACGGCAGTAGGGTTTTATTTTGCCAGAAAATTATATTCAGAGCTGAAAATCCCAATCGGAATCATCAATACCTCCTGGGGCGGCACCAATGTAGAAACCTGGACAAGCCGAGAAGCTTTTCAAAACAGCGATGAATTTAAATCGATGATCGCTGATGTTCCGGTGGTAGACATCGATGCTATTTTTGAAGTCTATAAAAAATCCGTTTTAGACAATCTTAGAAAAGTACAGGGATTTGATGTAACAATGGAAAACGAAAACCAGTTTAAAAATCCTGACTTTCAGGATAAAAACTGGCCGGAAATAAAAGTGCCATCACTTTGGGAAAACCAGCAGATAGGCAATATCGACGGAATTGTCTGGATGCGAAAAACAATTGTACTGACAGCAGAACAAGCCAAAAAAGAAGCCGTTCTGCATCTTGCAAAAGTAGACGATGAAGACAAAACCTATATTAACGGAGTTGAAATAGGAACCAGCAATCTTTGGGACAAACTGCGAGTGTATAAAATTCCGGCAAATGTTTTAAAAGAAGGTGCAAACGTAATCGCAGTACGAATTACAGATTACAGCGGCGGCGGCGGTATTTACGGCGATCCGGCTGATCTTAAAATCGATTTTAAAGATTCAAATCTGGCATTAGAAGGACTTTGGAAATTTAATGTCATTCAGGTAAAACTGGCCATATCGCCAAACAGCTATCCGTCATTATTATACAACGCCATGCTGAAACCGTTGATTCCGTATGCCTTTCAGGGCGTTTTATGGTATCAGGGCGAAGCCAATGTCTGGAGAGCCAAACAATATAAAAAGGCATTCCCCTTAATGATTACCGACTGGAGAACTCAATGGAAACAAGGCGATTTTCCATTCTATTTCGTTCAGTTATCTACTTTCGACGAATTTGGCGGCAACAGCCAGAAAGGAAGCCGATGGGCAGAACTTCGCGAAGCACAATCAGAAACCTTAAAATTACCCAATACCGGAATGGCTGTTACAACCGATATTGGAAACGCAAAAGACATTCACCCAACCAACAAACAAGACATTGGTTTACGTTTAGCGGCAATTGCAATGAACAATCTTTATGGTAAAAAACAAGTTCACAGCGGACCAGTGTATAAATCTCAGGAAATAAAAGGAAATCAAATCATCCTGACTTTTGATAACATTGGCAGCGGATTGTCAACGCCAAATAACGATGAGCTGCAAGGATTCGAAATTGCAGGAGCCGATAAAGTTTTTCATCCTGCAAAAGCCGTAATCAAAGACAACAAAATCATCGTTCACAGCGATCAGGTTCAAAACCCTGCTGCGGTACATTATGGCTGGGCCGATGACGATACAGGGATCAATCTTTTTAATAAAGAAAAATTTCCGGCATCACCATTTAGAACCGATAACTGGCAAATGGTAACCGAAAATGAAAAATACAGCGTAAGCAAATAAAAGAAGAATCATGAAAAAAATAATTTTATTAGTTATCGGATTCATTTCCTTTATTAGCAGTGCCCAGCAGCAAAAACCGGGTATTGGCGATGACTATTATCAAAACCCAATATTTGCGGGAGATTATGCAGATCCGTCGATAATAAGAGACGGCGAAGATTATTACATTGTACACTCTTCTTTCAACTATTATCCCGGATTATTAATCTGGACATCCAAAGACCTAATCAACTGGAAACCCGTAACCCATGCACTTAAAAAAAGCGTAGGTTCAGTCTGGGCACCGGATTTGGTCAAATACAACAACAAGTTCTACATTTATTTTCCGGCAAACGAAACCAATTATGTAGTCTGGGCCAATTCCATCAACGGGCCGTGGAGCGATCCCATCGATTTGAAAATCGGAAATATCGACCCAGGACATTTTACAGATGATAAAGGAAACCGCTATTTGTATTTTAGTAACGGAAACTATGTACCATTATCAAAAGACGGTTTAGCCATAACCAGCGAAGGAAAACATGTATACGACGGATGGAAAATTCCCGAAGAATGGTCAATAGAATGTTTCTGTATGGAAGGTCCAAAAGTCCTGAAAAGAGGAAATTATTATTACTTAACCACAGCAGAAGGCGGTACAGCCGGTCCGGCAACAAGCCACATGGTCATATCGGCAAGATCAAAATCACCGCTCGGACCTTGGGAAAATTCACCTTACAACCCGATTATCAGAACTAAGGACAGTTCAGAAAAATGGTGGTCAAAAGGACACGCCACCATCATCGATGATGTAAACGGAAAATGGTGGATGGTTTTTCACGGCTACGAAAAAGATTATCATAACATGGGGCGCCAGACGCTTCTCGAACCGGTTGAGTGGACAAACGACGGCTGGTACAAAAGCCCTGAAAATACCAAAACCGAAAACCCGATAAAAAAACCGGCAGGCAAAAACATAAAAAACAATTTCACACTTTCAGATGATTTTTCCGGTTCAGAACTAAAACCGCAATGGCAGTTTTTTAATGAATTCGACGCCGAAAGATTCAAACTCACACAAAACGGAATTCAGCTGAAAGCCAAAGGAAAAGGAATAGGCGAGAGCTCTCCGCTTTTATGCACACCTCCCGATCATTCGTATACAGCACAAGTCGAAGTTGAAATCGAAGGCAATGCCACCGCAGGACTTATCCTGTTTTACGACAGTAAATTATACACCGGAATTGCTGCCGATAAAGAAAACGTGCTGGCAATTTTAAGATCATGGCAGTTTCCAACCCAAAAAGGAGTTAACAAAACCCATTTGTTTCTGCGTCTCGAAAAGAAAGAACAACTCGTAAATATGTTCTATAGTCTGGACGGAAAAGCATGGAAAAAAATCGAGAACTCAGCCGAAGTTTCCTCTTTCCACCACAACGTGCTAAGCGGCTTTATGAGCCTTCGATTAGGACTTTCGGCGGTTGGCGACGGACAAGTAACGTTTAAAAATTTTGTTTATCAATCCAACTAATACATAAAATAATTATATTAGGCTCAAAATTATAACGATGTCGATAATTAGGGCGTGACCGCAGCGGGATAAAAAGGCAGACATACTTAACGTAAATACGCCTTCTTATCCCGGTGCGGTCGGGCTATACGCACTACTTCGGTAGTTTGCTCCTATCCCTCACGCGAGCGTATCCTAATAAAATTTCGTATCCTGACAGGTTTTTAAAACCTGTTAGGTATCAGATGATAAACAGAAATAATTAAAAAGTTCTGTTAGAAAAAATATAAGCAGTAAAGAGATTTCAAACCATTGAAAAAAATCAATGGCAATACCTAACAGGTTTTAAAAACCTGTTAGGATAGAAATATAGATTAATCCGGGATATTCTGTCAGGAACAAAATGTGGGCAGCAACAGTATTTAATCCGTTGAAAATAAATTGGAATTCCAATTAAAGTTTCGCAGTGACGACATATAAAATTAAAACGCAATAAAATGAATTCAAACAACATCAAAAAAACAATTTTCATTTTACTTTTTGCATCTTTCTGCATCAAAACCACGGCACAATCCGGTCATGTTTTATGGTACAAACAGCCCGCAGAATTCTTTGAAGAAAGTTTGGTTTTAGGAAACGGAAAAATGGGAGCCACCGTTTTTGGCGGTATAAATTCAGATAAAATCCATCTGAACGATATTACCCTTTGGTCAGGAGAACCTGTAAATGCCAATATGAATCCCGAAGCCTACAAAAACATTCCAGCCATTCGCGAAGCGCTTCAAAACGAAAACTACAAACTGGCCGAAGAACTTAACAAAAAAGTTCAGGGAAAAAATTCCGAGAAATATGCCCCTTTAGGAACTTTGGAAATTAACAATTCCGAGAAAGGCAAAGCAACTAATTACTACAGAGAACTTGATATTTCGAATGCCACATCAAAAGTAACGTACGAAATGGACGGTGTAAAATATACCCGTGAATATTTCGTTTCGGCTCCGGATCAAATCATGATTATTAAACTGACCAGCAGTCAGAAAGGCGCTTTAAATTTTGATGTTAATTTAAAAAGCCAGCTAAAATCAGAAGTACATACAAGAAACAATACGCTGATCCTAAACGGAACTGCCCCAATCAATGAAAACGCAGGCTATACCGTTCAACCCAAATTTTTATCAGTAAAAGAAAGAGGCACAAGGTTCACCACTTTAATACAAATCAAGAAAACCGACGGGCAGATTACAAATTCTAATGCGTCGCTGACTGTAAAAAATGCATCCGAAGTTTATATTTACATTTCAATTGCAACCAGTTTCAACGGCTTTGATAAAAATCCGGCATCCCAAGGTGTAGACGATATGGCTATAGCAGCCCAGAATCTCAACAAAGCATTTGCAAAACCATTCGATAAAATCAAAGAATCGCATATTACCGATTATCAGAAATTCTATAATCGTGTCGATTTAAATCTGGGCAAAACCACCGCTCCGGATTTACCAACAGACGAACGTTTACTACGCTACGCCGACGGAAAAGAAGATAAAAACCTTGAAATCCTGTATTTCAATTTCGGGCGATATTTATTAATCAGTTCTTCAAGAACACTGGGTGTCCCGGCAAACCTGCAGGGACTTTGGAATCCGCATTTGAGTCCGCCTTGGAGCAGTAATTATACCATGAATATCAACTTAGAAGAAAACTACTGGCTGGCAGAAAATACCAACCTTTCAGAAATGCATAAATCGCTTTTAAGTTTTATAAAAAACCTTTCGGTAACCGGAAAAGTAACCGCAAAGACTTTTTACGGAGTCGACAAAGGCTGGGCTGCCGGACATAATTCTGATATCTGGGCCATGACCAATCCTGTTGGACAGTTCGGAAAAGAAGAACCAATGTGGGCCTGCTGGCCAATGGGCGGAGCATGGCTGAGTACGCACATTTGGGAACATTATATTTTTACTCAGGATGCCGCTTATTTAAAGAAAGAAGGATATCCGTTAATGAAAGGCGCAGCCGAGTTTTGTTTGGGCTGGCTGGTAACGGATAAAAACGGAAATTTTATTACTTCGCCATCAACTTCACCGGAAAATCAATATAAACTGGCAGATGGTTTTGTAGGCGCAACGCTTTACGGAGGAACAGCAGATCTGGCTATGATCCGCGAGTGTTTTGACAAAACCATAAAAGCATCAAAAGTGCTCAATACAGATGCCGCTTTCAGGGAAAAACTCGAAAAAACACTTGCAAAACTTCACCCTTACCAAATTGGAAAAAAAGGAAATCTGCAGGAATGGTATTTCGACTGGGAAGATCAGGACCCAAAACACCGCCACCAGTCACAGTTGTTCGGACTTTTCCCGGGAGATCATATCACACCTTTAAAAACGCCGGACTTAGCCGAAGCTTCAAAGAAAACTTTAGAAATTAAAGGAGATGAAACTACCGGCTGGTCAAAAGGATGGAGAATTAATCTCTGGGCAAGACTTTGGGACGGAAATCGTGCTTATAAAATGTACCGTGAATTATTACGCTACGTAGATCCTGACGGTAAAAAAACAGAAAAACCAAGAAGAGGAGGCGGAACATATCCAAATTTATTCGACGCCCATCCGCCATTTCAAATTGACGGGAATTTTGGAGGCGCAGCTGCCGTTGCTGAAATGCTGGTGCAATCTAATGAAAACGAAATCAGATTACTTCCTGCATTAGCAGACGCCTGGGAAGAAGGTTCTGTAAAAGGAATCTGTGCACGAGGCGGTTTCGAAATCGAAATGACCTGGAGAAACAAGAAGCCTGAAAAAGTGATTCTTTCTTCTACGAAAGGAGGAAAAACCACTTTGATATTTGGTGATAAAAAACAGGAAATTGTTTTGGGCAAAGGAGAGAAAAAAGAAATTAACTGGTAAAACAGTTTTTAAATTTTAAACAGCAAACCCGACAGGTTCTTAAGAATCTGTCGGATTTGCTTGTAGAATAGGCACAGCTATGTGTGAAAATATGATTTTCATTAAACTCTTCGCACTAAATTTAAAACGATGTTCTTATTAGTATTTAGAAGATCAATCCAATTTACAATTATACCCCAATTGTAAATAAAACGGAATTAAAGGTGCTGTTTTAAAATCTTCGGTTATCACTTTTCCGGCTCTTAAAATCAAATCACTTTTGCGAAATGAATAACCGCCCTGAATACCGAAGTTAAAATTTCCTCCTGTTGTGGGTTCGTACCAGCCGTTTCTGACTTCAGGAAAAACCTCTTTATAAATACGGGTATGTTCAAAATGCGTTACGATTGCTTTGTCAAAACCAAATTCACCTGCCAAAAACCATTTCGGTTTATAATAGCCGATGGTTGTCGAAGCATCGGCACCAAAATTTTGTAAAGTCACGAGCGGATTTCCATAACGTCTGTAAATTCCATGAATCGCTGCGTTAAAACGAAAATTATCGATTTTATAAACATTAATTTGTCCACCGATTTTAGTTTTAAAATCATCAAAAATAACTTCGCCTGATGCAAACGAAATCGAACTTTCCAGAACAATCGGTATTTTGGAATTTAAATGATAACCGTAACTCAGACCATAAACAAAACTGTAGTCCCAGCCCGCATTTATATTTAAGATATGTTTTTCTTCTTTTTTTAGATTTTCCCAGTTTAAAGTTTGTGCCTGCGAATGGTGAGAGGTAAACAGAGAAAGAAGAAATGTGATTACCAGTAATATTGCTTTCATATCCGGATTATTTTAAATCGTTTAAATAATTCAACACGATTGGTTCTACATTTTCCCACTTAAAATAAATCATTTCATGTCCGGTTCCTTTTACTTCGGCAATTTCCGAAGCAGGAAAATAAGCGGCTTCTTTAAGGGCAAAATGTAAACCGTACGACTGATTCAGTTCTCCGTATAAAAACAGCACTTTTGGATCGTATTGTTTTAGATTTGTTGTAAAATCAAAACCCTCATTTTCAGAAATATCAATGAAACTTTCCAGAACCGATGTACCGATTCTCCAAAATGGCGACGGCCCGGGAATACCTTCTGTATTTCCTTTTGCATACGAAAAACTGGAAGAAATACCATATTTATAATCCAGGATGGCGTGTTCGTTTTCTTTTCCCGTCAAAAACTGATCTACATATAAAAGATTGCTTGTCACTTCAGAAAAAATGTTGATTTTACGGCTCATTTCGCCATAATCATCCAGAAGTTTTTTATTGAGTCCGCCCGGTTCTGCCAGAATTAATCCGTCGATTCTATCAGGATACGAATTGACATAAGCCGTTCCCAGCATTGCGCCCCAGGAATGCCCAAAGAGAAAAACCTTTTGATTGGGAGAAGTTCTGTAATATTCGATTACTTCGGTTAAATCATCCAAAACTAATTGAATCGAATAACTTTTTTTGTCATGTCTTTTGGATAATCCTGATCCGCGCTGATCATAAAAAACGACATAATACCCCTTGTCAGCCAGTTGCTGCACATTTAGTCCGTTGCGGTAATCAGAACCCGGACCGCCGTGCAGAAAAACCAGCATGGGATTGTTTGGATTTCCAAAGGTTTCAGAATGTAACTGCGTTTCGTTTACAAAAATTGAGGGAAGCGAAGGATCCTCATCTACAGTTTTTGGAACTAAGTATCCGGATTCGTTACTGTCGTTTTCGTTTTCGCAGCTAAGAAAAAAGAAAATCGAAATGGCTGCCGTCCAATATAACACCTTGTTTTTCATTGCATAGTTTTTAAAAGTTTATGCAAAGATGTTGTTCAGATGTATATGGGTCGCCCCAACTTGTAAGGTGGTTCTTTTTTTTAGAGATGCTAAGTTACTAAGGGACTCAGGTGCTAAGTTTTTTTCTTGTTGAAAATTGCGAGATTAAAAAAATTACTTCAAATACTCAGAAGGAGAAAGACCTGTTACTTTTTTAAAATTTCGGTTAAAAGCCGTTTTCGAATTAAAGCCGCATTCAAAAGCAACAGAGAGCAAAGTAAATTTTTGGTTGTCGGGCAGAAGAATCATTTTTTTAAATTCCTCTACTCGCTGTGAATTGATGTAATCGTAAAAGTTTTTATTTTCTGCCGAATTAATTACCTGCGAAAGCACATTAGGATGCACGTTTAATTTTTGAGATAAATCGGCTAAGGTCAAGTCCGGATTTTTGTACAGCTTTTCATCCATCATAATCTGATTCAATTTTTGATGAAGGAACAAAAGTTCATCGGCGGTCAGGGCTGATTTCTCGTATTTTATTTTTTCAGAGGTTCTTTCGGGTTCCGGATTTTCAGATGAAAGAACACTTTCAGCAGTATTTTGATTGGTAAAAATTCCAACCTGCTTGATCCCGAAATACCCAATAAACATCAGATAAAATACAACAACCGAAAAAATGTATTCGTCTTCATAAAAAATCACAACCAGCCAGATAATAGCAGAACCTAAAATCAAATACTGCAGCCAGCGAAGATTGATTTTTTCACTTGAAGAAAATTGATCGGATATGTTTTTACGGTGTTTTGAAAGTTTTTGAAGCGAAAGCAGCGCATAGACAATTCCGGAAAGTAAAACAAAGCCGTATAAGATCATAATCAGATTTTCATATCCTTTTCCTTCATTTTGAAAAACTTGTAATTTTTCGGAAAAAGGCAGCATAAAAAAAGGCATTAAAACCAGAACTGCGATTAGAAAAGGCAGAAAGTGGAGTACATTATATTTTTTGTTCTGATTTTGATTCGTCAGAGCCGAAGTGTACAAATATAAAAACGGTCCCTGAAGCAACGGCATCGGTAGTTCGAAACCCAGTAGAAACGGAAATGAAGCAAAATCTTTTTTATAATGCAGGTAATATAAAAACAAATGAAATCCGGTAAAAAACAGCCAAAGCGCCAGAATTTTATCGGCTTCACTTTTATTCTTTTTACTTGTAAGAATCACAACCAGAAAAAAAGTAATGATAATGCCCGCTAAATACAACATGGCCGGTTTAGGTTTTGGGTTAAACAGGTTTTTGAAAATACGAGGCAAGATACTTTATTTTGCTTAGATTTTTATAATTGGTTTATTGCCAAAAAGTGAAGTTTTTAAAGTAAAATCATTCATTTATATTGTAATAACTTTTCTGAAATTTTGCAGGGAACTTATTTTAAGTAACTTTGAAAAAACAATAATTCTAAGAAAATGGCTTATAATCCAACAACAGTAGCCAATTATTTTATAGGTAAATATTCCAAAACCGGAAACCTTACACCTATGAAAATAATTAAACTGACTTATATTGCCTATGGCTGGTATCTGGCCTTAACAGATAAAAAAGACAGATTAATTGATGAAAAACCAATTGCCTGGGATTTTGGACCTGTTTTTCCTTCTTTATATTACAGTATTAAGCAATACAAGAAAAATATTATTACAGAGAAGATTCCAAACTCTGTGAATAATGACAAGATTTCGAGTGAAGATGAAAAATTCCTGGATAAGATATGGGAACTCTACGGAAGATTTGACGGAATTTATCTGAGCGCTTTAACACATACTGAGGACAGTCCGTGGACAAAGGTGTACCGAAAGGACATGAATGCAGTTATCTCAGACGATGATATTTTTGATCACTATAAAACGAAACTAAAACCAATACTGTAAAGATGGCCCTGGATCTAAATCGTATTTCAATTGACAGCTACTCCTCCTTAACATCAGAAGATTTAACCTATGCCAGAACACAGAACCAGATTCTGGAAGATCGTTTAGGCAGTGCCAAAGTAGGAAGGTTTTTAGAAGATACAAAGCTGAGAAGACATTTAACCTACATTTTCTCGTTTATCATTTTTATGTGGCTGGGTTCTGTAATTTCAATTTTGTATTTTAATGATAATTTATTGAAATTGAATCTTTCAGAAAACGTATTAATCACTCTGCTTACTACCTCATGTGTAAATGTGATTGGCATGATGCTGATTATCCTTAAAAATTTATTCCCAAAGCCAATTGGTGATCCGGAATAGTTTATTCTTTTTCGGTTTCAGAAGCTTCTTTTGGTTTTTCGGAATGTTTTTCTTTAAAAGTCTCGTACCATTTTTCGATTGAGGGATACACAAAAGCAGCGACTTTTTTTATCGGATTATAAAAAATGAAATTATCCAGAGTTTCTTTTTTGGCAAAAGTATTGTTGAAATTTATTTTTTCGAACAAAGCAATAAAAATACTCAGGATCAGGATCGTTTTTAAGATTCTGAAAAAACCGCCTCCCAGTTTATTAAGCCATCCAAGCTGTGCAAAATCGGCAATTCCGGTCAGCATTTTTGCCAGTAAATAAACCCCGATTACAACCAGAATAAAGGTTAAGATAAAAGCCGTAATCTGAATATTAGTCGGATTCCAGGAAACATGTTTTGAAATCATCTCTGTCATTAAGGACGAAAACTTAATAGCCAGGTAAATTCCTAAAAGCAAAGAAATAAAAGAAGCAATTTCTACAAAAAGTCCGTTTTTAATGCCTTTGTATAAACTGTAACACAAAAGTGCGCCAACGATAATATCAAAAAAACTCATGTTTTCTGTTTGTGTTTAATGAGGCGCAAAGATAGATTTTTTTTTGAGGGACAAAGACTCAGAGAGACAAAGTAACAAAGGTTTTTGGGGTTAAAAACAACTACAAATCTTCTGTTATATATTTTATGTAAAGAGTATGTATCTTTGCCAATTCATATTTTAGACTTTAGACTGCGGTTTCGAGGCATCGAAATAGATTTTAATCTGCATTCTAAAAATCTAAAATCTAAAATTACAAATAAAAATGTCCAGAGATACACAATTAAAAGAGCGTTGGGAAAAGCTCGTCGATATACTTTCAAATCAATTTTCGCAGGGCGAAGACTTAGATTTGGATGCCATAATTTACCTGATTGGTGTTCAGGAATTCGGTAAAGTGCACCGTCAATTCAAAAAAGATGAAAAACTGAACCTGATGCACATTGCAATCTGCCGACTGCTGGAACCGTACGGATTTTACGAATTTGAATATTTTGATGAAGACGGATGGCCGCATTATAAAATAAAAGAACAGCTGCCATCGTTAAAAGCAGGAGAACAATCGGTTTTAATGAAAGAAGCCATTGTGAATTATTTTTTAGAAAGAAAACTTATTGAATAGTTTTTGTGGTAAGTCGCAGTCTCGGTTTGCTGTACAGAGACTAAAAACCGTGATTGAAAACTTAAAAAAGATGTGTAGATACGCAATGACATCCTATAAACCTCACTATGCTTGTTTTAAGTGTCGAAAAACATTTAAAAGAAGATTGATGGGCGATATAAAAAAAGGAGAAAAATCGGTTTTTGAAGCGAAATGTCCGGAATGCTGTGAATTAATGGCGAATATGGGACTCGATTTTGAATCGCCTAAGAAAGACGATTTGAAGAAATGGGAACATCTGAAAAGCTTATATTCTGTTGGCATTACGTTTCATTCCTGCGGCTGCAGCGGGCCGGGCTATATTCCAAATTCTAAAGAAGCAATAATTCAATATTTTGAAGAGATAAAAAGTACCTATCTTAAAAATATGGAATTTTGGCGTAATAGGGTTGAACCTTCAACTAAAAAAGAAATAGAGCGCGATGCCAATAAAAACTGGTATGAATTAGGACGGATTTCTTCTAATTATAAAAAAGAAATAGTTCTAAATCAGGAAGGTTTAGATTATTGGCATGAAAAGGTTAAGAAAATAGAAGAAAAGCTAAGTCTGATAAATTAGTTTTAAAAAGACTTAGAAACAGATAAATTTTACAGATTTAACGAGTTGTATGGTAATTTAAAGATTCTGTTTTTTAGTTGTGAAGGAAACTTTGAACTTTAAACATTAAACTTTGAACAAAATACTTAAATTTGTATTCTCAAGAACTGAATGAAAATGATAGATAAGATAAAAGAATATATTGGGGAAGCCCAATCTTTTTCAACAGAAAACAAAGAAGAACTAGAAGCATTCCGTATAAAATTCTTAGGAAAAAAGGGTATTTTAAATGACTTTTTTGCTGAGTTTAAAAACGTTCCAAACGATCAGAAAAAGGAATTTGGCCAGTTTACAAACGCATTGAAAAATGCGGCCGAAGAAAAAGTGAAGTCAATTGTAGAAACTTTAGAAAGCAAAGAAGAAACAAAAGGCGTTTTTGGCGATTTAACTCGTGCTGCAGAACCGGTTCTTATTGGTTCTCGTCATCCAATTTCGATTGTTAAAAATCAGATCATCGATATTTTTGCTAATATCGGATTCAATGTTTCCGAAGGTCCGGAAATCGAAGACGACTGGCATAACTTTACCGCATTGAACTTACCGGAATACCATCCGGCACGTGATATGCAGGATACATTTTTCATTCAGACAAACCCAGATGTGTTATTGCGTACGCATACATCATCTGTTCAGGTGCGTTATATGGAAAATCACAAACCGCCAATTCGTACGATTTCTCCGGGACGTGTTTTCCGTAATGAAGCAATTTCGTCACGTTCGCACTGTATTTTCCATCAGGTTGAAGGATTGTACATTGACAAGGACGTTTCTTTTGCCGATTTGAAACAAACATTGCTTTATTTCACAAAAGAAATGTTTGGGAAATCTAAGATTCGTCTTCGTCCGTCGTATTTCCCATTTACAGAGCCAAGTGCTGAGATTGATATCTATTGGGGATTAAAAACCGAAACGGATTATAGAATTACAAAAGGAACCGGCTGGCTGGAAATTGGTGGCTGCGGAATGGTAGATCCAAACGTTTTGAAAAACTGCGATATCAACCCGGATGAATACAACGGATTTGCTTTTGGAATGGGAGTAGAGCGTATTGCAATGCTTTTATATCAAATTGGTGATATCCGTATGTTCTACGAAAATGATGTTCGTTTCCTAGAGCAGTTTAAAGCAAATATATAATTTAAGTCATAAAGTCGTAAAGTCGAAAGTTGAAAGTCTCAGAGGGGGTTTTGACTTTCGACTTTATGACTTTCAAACTTTCGATTCATATGAAAAAAGATATAATAATTCCAGAGGTTGAAAACGTGTTTCTTGCTGCAGTGCAGGAATGGAGCGACGATTTTATGGAAAAAGTGTGGTACGCGTATTTAGTAAACGACAGCGATTTTAACTTAGACAGCGTAATGGTGGTTTCAAAAGCATTTGGAACTATTGATGGCGAAATGAAAAAAACATCAATTCTGCGTCATGCTTTTGTTGAGGTGCCTTCTGTTTCTGTTGTAAAAATAGAATTGGTAGAAAAAAGTCTTTTAGCCCTTAATAACGAGTTTATGGTAACTTTCTTTATCGGGAATACTTTGTATGATAAGAAATTCATCTTCAAAGCCAATTCAATCAATGAAAATGATACGGAAGAAGTGCCTATTTTATTTGTTGAGGGAATTATGGTGAAATAAGAAATTTAAAAGAATATATTATAAATCACGATCTGTTTACGATCGTGATTTTTTATTTCAAAAAAATAGTTGTCAATTTTTCGGTTGCAGAAGGTTTCGTCTCAAAAGTACCTTTGTCAAAACGAAACGTGATAAAGTATGACAACAAAATTTGAAGAATTTAAAAAAGGGCACCACAACGAAACGCCGTTGTTACTTGGAAATGTATGGAATGTTCAGAGTGCCCTGCAATACGAAAAATTAGGATTTAAAGCTCTTGGAACTTCAAGTGCTGCAATTGCTTCTGATTTAGGATATGAAGATGGAGAAAACATGCCGTTTGAAGATTATTTTTTTATGATTCAAAGAATTAAATCAGCCGTAAAAATTCCGTTAAGTGTAGATTTGGAAGCCGGTTATGGAAATACTGTTGAAGAAATAACAGCTAATATTTCAAGATTGCATGAAATTGGGATAGTTGGAATTAATATTGAAGATTCGATTGTTGTTAATTCTAAAAGAGAAATAACAGATGCAGAAAGTTTTACATCGAAACTAAAAGCGATTACAGAAAGTTTAGCAAAGAACAACATCGATATGTTTATAAACGTACGTTCTGATGTGTTTCTTTTGGATCTGCCTAATAAAATTGAAGAATCTAAACGAAGATTAAAACAATATGAAACGACTGGTGTCGATGGTATTTTTCTTCCCTGTATTACAAATGAAGAAGATATAAAGGAAATTACTGCAGCGATAAAACTTCCTCTTAATGTAATGTGCATGCCTAATCTTCCTAATTTTGAAAGATTGAATGCCTTAGGAGTAAAGCGCGTTAGTATGGGAAATTTTGTAAATGCTTTTTTAAACAAACAATTGGAAAAAGTTACTTTACAAATACTAGAGAGTAAAAGTTTTTCTCCTGTTTTTGAATAATTGGTTATGGAACTTACAGACGATATAATGTATCAGGCAGCAGTAAACAAGGATACTTCTTTTGAAGGAGTATTTTTTACTGCGGTTAAAACAACCGGGATTTTCTGCCGGCCGACTTGTACTGCGAGAAAACCTAAAAGAGAAAATGTAGAATTTTTTACCAGCTCAAAAGAAGCTGTTTTAAAAGGATACCGACCTTGTAAAGTCTGCTTTCCATTAGAAAAGTATAACGAAACACCCGATTTTATAAAGGAGATTTTAAAAGAACTTTCAGAAAATCCATCCCTGAAATTTAAAGATTCTGATTTAATCCAACGCGGAATTGAACCTAGTAAAATGAGACGCTGGTTTTTAAAGAACCATAAAATTACTTTTCAGGCGTATCAAAGAATGTTTCGTATTAACAGTGCTTTTAAAAAGATAAAAGAAGGAGAAAGTATTACTTCAACAGCTTTTGATACGGGTTATGAATCTTTGAGTGGTTTTAATGATTCTTTTAAATCGATATTCGGCGTTTCTCCTAAAAACAGCAAAGCACAAAGTATAATTGATCTTAAAAGAATCGAAACGCCATTAGGCACAATGTATGTCTGCGCTGTAAAAGAAGGAATTTGTCTGCTTGAATTTACCGACAGGAAAATGCTGGAAACGGAATTTAAGACATTAGCAAAAACGTTGAATGCCACAATTATTCAGGGAGATAATCCGCATTTTGAAATTTTGGAGCAACAGTTAAAAGAATATTTTGAAGGCAAAAGAAAAGATTTTACAGTACCGCTTTTTTCTCCCGGATCTGATTTTCAGAATAAAGTCTGGACTGCCTTACGAAATATACCTTATGGGGCTGTACGATCTTATAAAGAACAATCTCTTGCAATTAATAAACCAGAAGCCATTAGGGCTGTAGCCAATGCAAATGGAGCAAACAGAATTTCGATACTTATTCCGTGTCATCGTGTGGTAGGTTCAAATGGAGAACTCACAGGATATGGAGGCGGATTATGGCGGAAGAAATGGCTTTTGGAGTTGGAGAAAAAGAATACTTAGTGGCGTGTAGAGGAAGCAAGAGGAAAGACTGGGCGCTTTTGAGAAAAATAGAAGCAAAAAGCAAGAGAAAAGACTTTTTCTGTTGTACTGAAATAAAAAAAGAGCCAAACTGAAATTCCTCTTTCCTCTTTCTTCTTTCTTCTTTCCTCTTCTTAAAACTACTGCGGTAAAACAGGCGGTCTCATTTTATACCCTGCCGTTGACAAACTCATAATAAAATCTTCTAAAGCGATTAGTTCTGATTGGCTTAAATCTAATTTTTTTATCAGTTTTGATGTTGTTGGAAACAAAGTATCGTTTAGCTGATTTTCTTTTCTTTTTGGCCTTGCCATTCCTGCATTATAGATGTTTAAAACCCCGCGTAAATTGGGGAATAAACCGTTGTGCATATAGGGCGCATTTTGAGCAGCGCCTCGTAATGACTGTGTTTTAAACTCGCCAACATTTTCTGCTTTTCCGGTTACATTGTATCTTCCTAAATCTTCGTATTGTCTTCCGTAATAGGTTAATCCGATGTTGTGGAATTTATTATCTGAAAAATTCGCACCATTATGACAATTAATGCAGCGTGCTTTGGTGCGAAACAAATGCAGACCTTCAACTTGTTTGTTGGTTAATTGTGTAGAATCTCCTTCGATGAATTTATCGAATTTACTTTTCGGACTAATTAAAGTTCTTTCAAAAGTAGCAATTGCTTTTAGGATTTCTTCCTGAGTGAGTTTCTCTTTACCGAAAGCTTTTTTGAAATACGGTTTGTAGCCTTTTATTTTGTTTAAACGTTTTGTTGCCAAGTCAATATGAAAGTTCATTTCTTTAGCATCCTGAATAGGAAAACTCGCCTGATCTTCCAGAGTTGCGGCTCTTCCGTCCCAAAAGAAAACTTTAGAATACGCGATATTCATCAAACTTGGCGAATTTCGATTTCCCTGTTGTCTGCTTTCTCCATATGAAACTCTTCTGGCATCGCCCCAGTTCAATTCGGGATCATGGCAGTTGGCACACGAAATTTGTCCGGATTTTGACAATCTCGGATCAAAGAAGAGTACTTTGCCTAATTCTGCTTTTTCTTCGGTATACGGATTGTTTTCCGGAAATTCAGGTTTGCCCAGAATTCCAATGTCTTCAAAACCTTGTGCGTATACAAGTGAATCTACTTCCGGTTTTGGCCATTTGGTGTAATCGCCGCCACTGTAAAGTCTTTTTAATTCAGAAATTGAAAGGTTTGGTTCAACCTTGTTATAAGAAAGTATAAGTAGTGAAAATACCATTGCCCCAAAGGCAATTAACTTCGTTTTCATTTTTTAATAATTTAATTGTACACCCATTTGAACCCAATAGGTGGTATTGGTAGTAATACTAACCGGATAGTCAGTTTGTTTTTTAAGTGCAATTTTCTCTTTTAGATTGGTAAAGAAAACTACTGTTTTGTTGTTTTTTGTTGGATAACTGTATTGTAAACGCAATGCCGGAGCAAAATAATTAGTTGTACTTACGGTGTAATCATGTAAAATGACTTCATCAAAAAATCTAATATTTGTTCCACCCGAAGTATCATAATATTCGAGTTTTGACGGAAGTGGAAAATACATATTGAAATTTACAGTTGTATTTAATTTACTTTTATTAAAAGCAAAATCTTTACTTGCATAAATTCCCGTATTTAATGAATTTAGTTCGATATGTGTTGTGGCCAGAACATCATTGTATTCATTTTGCTGGTAAAGCAAATTCAAACCAAATAAATAATCGATTTTAGAATCTGTTTTTTTAGAAATTGAGGTTGTCCAGTTTATTTTATGTAAAGAATTGGTATAGTTGTAACCGTTACTTTGTTTGTCAAAATTTTTTGCATCGCTTTGATCGAATTGTAAAGTCGACTGAATTTCTTTTTTATTCCATTTGTACATACCAAATATCTCAGCATGATTTGAAGCTGTTTTAAGTTTTAATCTTTCAGTTTCTTTTAATTCATATAAGCTCGGATAAAATATGTTATTGGAGTTTTGCTTGTAATACAAAGCGGTTAAAATTGTTTTTTTATTTGAAAAAGTATACCCTAAACCTATTTTGTCAATAAGATCTTTGTACAAATAACTTCTGCCTTGTTCAATCGATTTAAAATAATTCAGAATTCTTCCGTAACCCGCATTAAAACGAAGATAAGTGTCGGGATAGGCTTCAGCGTTTAAATTGTTGTTGCTATAACTGAAGTTAAAATCCTTTTTGTTTTCGGCATAAGCGCCCAAAATAAATGCTTTGTGATTTTCTGATATTTGATAGCCAATCTGCGCTTCTCCTCCCAATTTTCGGTTCGTGATCTGCGCTCTTGGATCTAAAACCCTGCTGTATTTTTCGGCACCGTAATTGGCTTTTACAGCAATAGATACATGATTGGTAATGTCTTTAGAGAAACCACCGCTTAAATTGTAAACCTGATTATCCCAGTTGGCTTTTCTGGGAACAAAAAAATAATGCGGCGTAATAACTTCCTGTTCTTCCGCACGATCATCGGAGAGCACCCATCCGAGATTTTTTTCAAGCATTTTTTTAATTGCCAGATCACCAAATAACTTCCATTTGGATTTTGTTGTAAAATAGCCTTGCGCTAAAAATTGATACGTGTTGATTTCTTCAGCAATCTGTTTTCGGGCAAATTTATTCTGCTGATTTTCATACGAAACTTCAGTAAAGGTAAAATCTTTAATGTTCGGGCTTGTGTAGGCAATCGGATAGTTGAAAATTTGATTTTTAATCTGATTATCAATAAGATGATTTTGCACCTTTATGGTGTCTTGTGCATTCACACTAAAAGCGAAAGAAAACAACAAAAGAAGTAATGCCCGGTTTTTCCAGACATTACTTTTAATGTTATTTATTATAATTTTATTGATTTTCATTAAAGAAAATTTTAGTTGAATCCTCTTGGATTTGCTGTTACTTCTACAAAGTCATTAGTAGAATTGTTTGTGTCCTGAAGAATAATTCTTCCTGCAATTGTGGTTTTGGTTTTTCTCATTACCGATTTTGAAGAATAAGCTCCGGATGGTAAGTAGGTGTTTCCTCCGTCAATTTCAGATGGCAGTTTTTTAGGAATTAAATTTGAACCTAAATCTTTTGTTGTATCAACACCATCAATAAGAACCGAGTTAGGAATTTGAAGGAATACATTTTTGTCTCCTTTTGGGTTTTTGTATTTTTTCAGTGCTTCAAATTCTCCTGCTTCCATTTTAAAAATAACATAAGCCTGTCTTCCGTTTGCATCTAAAATCATGTCATTGTTGCTGTTTCCCCAATATGCAATATCTACATCCGGAACAGCAGGATTTTGAATGTCATATTGATAAAGATCGCCTGAGTAAGTTCCTAAAAACGATTCGAAGTCGGCTGTACTTAAATCTACAGTCAATTCCGGACTTAAAATAGTAACCGCTTTACCGTTATTGTCAAAATAATTGGCTTTATGATTAAGTGCATTTTGTGCAATAACAATACTTGTACCCGGTTGTACAGGATATTGTGTGCCTGTTCCAGGAATTTTAATAATGTTTATTCCGTACACAAAATTAGTATTTGCATCGTTTCCTATCGTCATTCCTTCAGATTTGCTCCAGTCAAACTGCCCGTTTGGCAAAGAGTAAGCTAAAACATTGGTTGAAGTAGACCCGGTCAGCTGTGCCATGTATAGGCCATCTGCATACTGAACGGTGTTAGAGTTATTATAAATTTCGATAAACTGATCTCTAAATATGGCTCCTTTTTTAGTGTCAGATCCGCCATAGTAAATTTGTTTAATTACAAAATCACCTACTTTAGAAGTTTTCATTTCGATGTTTTTTACAGCAGTTGCCGCATTTACAACAACATTGCTTTCGGCACCATTAAAATTAATTTCAGCTTCAGTGGGCGTGTAACCAAAAGTCTCTGTAAACTCAGCAGACTGCATTACTTTAGTTGCCGTAATAGAATAATTTCCGGGTAAAATTTGTTTGAAAACCGCAATACCGCTTTCGTCAGATTCTACAGTATATTTATTTGCAGTCTCGGTATTCACAATCGTTACACTTGCCTTTTTAGCACCCAGGCTGTTAAAAGCAGCATCATATTTAAGCGAAACGCTGAAGTCTACAGGCTGTAAAGCTTCGTTTTCGTTATCATCATTGCTGCACGACTGGATGAGTAATCCAAAGAGTATTATAAAAATAGAGAGAGTTTTTTTCATTATATATAGATTTAAAATTGATAATTAAGCCGGGTTCCAAAAGAAAAATTTGCGATGTCTGACTGATACCTTTCGCCGTATTTATAGTAATACGGTTTTAGATTTAAGAAATTGGAAGAATAGAAGGAAACACTAAATCCGTTTTTAAAATCTTTAGAAACACGCAGATGGAAATTATGAAGCACACGCTCAAGCTCAGATTGCGAAGCGCTTCGATCTCGAATAATGTGACCGTATTTTTGTATGTCTGTACGCTCTTCTTCCGGAATTTCATGGTAAACCAATTGATTGTCCAAATACCCATTTGGAAAATAACTGTGAGGAGAATTTGAATCCTGCAGTATAATATGCTCACTTCTCAATGACAATAACAAACCTGCTTTTGGAATATGATAACTAAAGTTAAAACTTGCAGTAAACCGGTCGTTTGCCATCGGAATGGAAGGATAAACACCGTATCTTTCAGCCGATGTTAAACTCGAAGAAGACTCATACGTTATCGTTTTACTGTTGTCTTTAGACCTGACATAAGATGCATTCATGCTTACATCGAGATTAAGTGCTTTGATTTTGCGAAAATTAATTATCGTTTCAATACCTGTATCTGTAGAGTTTGTATTGTTTTCAATGCTGTTTGTGAGATAATATAATTTCTCTGTTCCAATAACCTCATAAGTCGGGATTTCCTTTCCGTTAGTAATTACGTTTAATTTTGGAATGTCTTTCGAAACCGGAATCTGCTGGCCGGTAAAACCATCAAACAATCTATTATAATATCCGGTTAGGTTTATATTCGCAAAAGGAAGGTTTATATCGATTCCGCCTTCTGTTCTGTACGATTTAGAAGGTTTTAAATTCAGGTTGTCGCCGGGAGTTACCACGGTCATAATCCATGCTTTTTGATAAACCTCAGGATACGAATAAATTCCGTTGCCCAATAATCTATCTAAATAGCGTTCTCCGGTATATAATTGATTAAGCGAAGGAGCTTTGGACGATAATCCAAATCCGCCGCGGACTCTAAAAGTTTTATTCATAGAATAAGAGGAATTGATACGCGGCTGAATTAACATATTGCCTGATTGATTTTCAAGGCGCATTCCGTAATCAATATTCAGGATCTTGTTAGCTGCAAATTTCTTATATACCCTGTCTTCCAGATAAGCAGAAAATTGGTTTTCTGTCCTGGCTCTTTTAAAATCGTAATCTCTGTAACCCAGTTTACTGTCACCTCCATTATCCAGAACATAAAAATTTAGTAAACCCGTAGCACTGCTTTTTCTCCCTTCTCCTTTGTTAGAGCTGGATCTTCCGGAGACTCCAAATACCAGACTGTGAACCCAGCCGGCTTTATTGGTTATCGTTTTGGTGAGATCAAGATTTACAAATGTAGAAATCGGAATACCTTCAACCGTACTTACGCTGGTATATTGTGAGGGAAGAATATAAGCATCATGAATTCCTTCTTCTTTACTGTCTGTTGCGGCAGTTAAAGAGCGGTTTATCCATCTTTCTTTTCTGGAAAACTGCCTGTCGTAAGAGAAACCGCTGTTTATGTTTATACCGTCAAGCCATAGATTAGAAGGTTTCCACATCAAATTGTTGGAAATAGAAAACCCTTGTTTTTCATTTTTAACGACCGCCGCTGTAATATCATCAGGATCATGTTTTGCATCATCAAGATTTGATCTGAAAGATACATTTAGAGTGTTTTTTACTTTAGAAAATTTATCTGTGGTTTTCCATGCCAGATTTCCGCTGAGACGCTGATAGTTTAAGAGATTATTTCTTGGATCGGCTTTAGAATCCAGAAAGTTGATTCCAAAATTCATTGAATTGTTAGAATTAAGTTTAAGCCCTTTGGTCAAATTCAATTCAGTTGTAGCATCTCTTATCGAAGCAGAAACCCTGTAAGGACTGTTTCCAACTTTGGTTGTTATTAAAACAAGTCCCGAAGTCAAATCTCCATACTTTGCAGAAGGAATTCCCTGAATAACCTTTATTTCTTCGATATTATTTGTTGAAATTTCCCTAAGATCGACACCCACATTTGGATTTGTGAAAGTTCTTTGAGGTACACTATAATCATTGCCGGCTGAGGTAGGGGTATTAGGATTTAAAGCCTGCATGTTTTCGTTGTTTGAAATGGGAATATCATTGATCATAAATGAGGTTCCAAAAGCCTTAGCGTCTGATAACACCGATGCTGTTCTGAAAACAATATTTTTATACTCATTCAGACTAAAATCGGTGGTTATCTGTCCCGGAAGCTGCTGCAGTACATCATCAAGAGAAAAAGCCTGAACATTATTGATGGCATTTGTTCCCAGAGTCAGTTCAGAATATTTACGTTCTTTATTGGCTGTAACCATTACTTCTTTAAGATGAAGCGTATTATCTTCCAAATAAACGGTAATCGAAGTCTGGTCGTTTTTTAAAACCTGATTAGTATCTTTTTTTCCAAGAATAGAAAAATTCAGTTCGATATCCTGAAAATAGGGTAAAGTGATGCTGAAGTTACCGTCTTTATCAGAAATGGTCCAGTTATCTGTTTTCGTATCACGAACAAAAACGCCGGACAAAGCAGTAGAAGTTTCCTTAGAAAAAACTTTACCTGAAATTGTTTTTTGCGAAAAAAGTACCTGAGTAAATAAAAGAAGAATTATAATAAAACGCATCTGTGTTTAATTAGAACGAATAAAAATAATGATGCAAATTTATCGATAATTCTTCGGGAAGCAAGAAAAAATAAGGACTTGTGAAATTGTGAAAGGATGACTTTGTGAGAAAAACAAAGTCAATTGGTTTTTAAATTATAAGTTTATGTTGTTGATAAACAGTAAAATGCAGTCCGGTTGATTTTGTAAGAGTTATTGGCTGGCTTTTTTTTGACGCGATGTAGGTTTGATGTATTCTGGGTAAAGTTATTTCTTGTTAATCGGATTGTTTAGTTTCATTTTTCAATGGTAATTTCATTTTTCAGTCTTACTTTTTAGTTGAAATGCGCATAAAAAAAAGAGTCAGAATAAGTAATTTATCCTAACTCTTTAAAATTTTAATATCTAAAAAAGTTTACTACTAATCCAAAGATTCCGTTAATTTCCTGAAAACAGATTTTGCATCTTTTCCTTCGTATAAAACCGCATAAACCGCATCGATAATTGGCGTTTTGGCACCATAACCCTGATTTAATTTGTAAGCACTTTTTGTAGCGTAATAACCTTCGGCAACCATGCTCATTTCCATCATGGCACTTTTTACCGTATATCCTTTACCAATCATGTTTCCGAACATTCTGTTTCGTGAGAAAACCGAATAGCCTGTAACCAATAAATCGCCCAGATAAGCCGAGTCGTTAATGTTACGTTTCATTCGGTGTACTTTTCTAATGAATTTCTTCATTTCGCGAATGGCATTACTCATTAAAACCGACTGGAAATTGTCGCCATAACCTAAGCCATGTGCAATTCCGGCAGCGATAGAGTAGATATTTTTCAGCATTGCGGCATATTCGGTACCGATAATATCATCAGAAATTTTAGCTTTAATATAATTGCCCGAAAGTGTTTTGGCAACCGTTTTTGCTTTATCAGGATCACCGCAGGCGATGGTTAGGTAAGAAAGTCTTTCTAAAGCCACCTCTTCGGCGTGGCACGGACCTGTAATTACTCCAATGTTGTAGTATGGAATATCGTATTGAATATGGAAATGTTCGCCCACGATCAGGCTTGTTTCCGGAACAATTCCTTTAATGGCTGAGAAAATAATTTTGTCAGACAAAGAAACCGTCATATTTTGTAATTCTGCATCAAGAAAAGCCGACGGAATAGCGAAGATGATATAATCAGCATATTCGATTGCTTCGTTGATATTGCTCGTTAACTTAAGTTTACTGGTGTCAAATTCAACCGAACTTAAATAATTTGGATTGTGTTTGTACTTCTGTATATGTTCGATTGCAGATTCATTACGCATGTACCATGCAATTTCGGAAAGATTAACGCATAACATTTTTGCAATTGCCGTTGCCCAGCTTCCTCCACCAATTACTGCAAATTTTAATTTTTCACTCATTATTTTACCAATTTGAAACAAAAGTACTTAATAATGTGCTAATAAAGCAAAATCTGATTTAAGAAATTTGCCAAAGCCTCTCTGGATCGTTTCTTTTTAAATTAAAAAGGTTCTGTATTTGAGAATATACTCAGCTTTAAAACTCATTTTAAATAAAAAACAGTATTTTTGAGAAATTTCTTTCAATTATGATAAATAAATTTTTGACCTTTATTTTTGTTTTTACATCACTATTTTCTTTTTCCCAGAGTATGGAACCACTTTATTTCGACGCGAACTGGAAAACAACAACTAAAGAAAACGCTTCTTTTTACAGAATCAACCCTTCAAAAAAATCAGGTAATTTGGTTTTAATTGAAGATTTCTACAGTAATAAAACACCTCAATTTCAGGCATACTCTCTTGAAGATAATGAACATGATTATGTAGGCGATGTTATTTGGTTTGATGCAAATGGTTTTGATTCTTCTTTTTACCAATTTTATAATTTCTCAGCCGTTTCCAGTTTGGTTTATTATTATCCAAGCGGCAAAAAGCGGAAGACAATTCAATATAAAAACGGAAGAAAAGACGGTGAAACAATCATTTACCATGAGGATGGAACCGTATTAATGAAGGGGAAATATGATGCCGGAAAACCTGTAGATGGTGATTTTGATGAAGTTGTAAAATGGGATGATTATCGCCTAAACCGATCCGATAATGCTATAGGAAAAAAAGAACCAATTAAAACGATAGAAGGCGTAATTATTAGGGATTACGATGACACCGCGAAAAAAAGACAAGTAGTAAAAAAGAAGATATTCTGGATAAACTCCAAACAGCCTGCTCAGGAAATTTGGTATGATATTGTAAACGATTATACAGAACCGTTTAAACAGATAGATTACGATAAGTCTGGAAAAATTTTACAGACCATTAACGAAAAAGATTTTGCGCAATACGGACGTGAGGTTTCAAATGGAATTATTTTCGATTATTACTCTCAGAATAAATTTGCTGTTGCTCTCAAATCCAAAACGAATTACAGAAACGGACAGAAAAACGGTGAAGAAATTCAATATTATCCAAATGGAAAAGTTTTAAAAATTGTACAATATTCCGATGGAAAACCAGAAGGTAATGAAATTGAATACTATCCTGACGGAGCTGTAAAAGTAAAGAGAACTTATAAAAACGGACAGCCTTTTGAAGGTAATTTTGATCAGAAATTTACAAGGGATCTTATTATAAATCTAAACTATAAAAATGGTTTAAAAGAAGGTGAGGTTATTGTAATAGATGAGTTCGGAAATATTGCTGCAAAAGGAATTTATAAAGACAATAAACCTTTTAACGGGACATTTGTTATCAAAAATGAAAATGAACAGAACGAATTAATTAATGTTACCGAATATAAGAAAAACGGCGTACAGAAAATCTTTAATTATTATCTCGATGATCCTGTTATGACTTATACCGTTGTAAACGGCATAAAAAATGGGGAGACTATTTTTTATGATAATAAGGAAGTAACCGGAAAACTCGAATACAAAAATGATTTGCCGTATGAAGGTACATTGACAGAAAAAAAACAAAGCACCATCTATGCAAAAGGAGTTGTAACAGAAGAGATTTATTATAGAAGTGAATATGATAAAAAAGAGAAAAGCAATGTTGCAAAAACAATATATTTTGAAAACGAAAAAAGGATAAAAATTGTCAATAGATCTTTTTTAATTACTTCAGATAAACAGGATTCTTATACTGGGATTTATAAAAAAGATAAACCTTATTCGGGTTATTTTTCAACAGATTTCAACGAATTTAATCATGTCGATTATTATGAAAATGGAATTATCAAATACCAATATTCTAATAATTATTTAGAAAATCTGGAAAAGTATGAGTATCCAAATTACAATATAAAATCAACTTATAAAGACGGGAAAATAGTTGACGGCCCTGAGTACATCAAATTAGACCGACAGTTTATTACCAAAAATTGGAAAAACGGAGTTCTGCAAAGCTTTGATTTTGATGTTTTTGCTATGCATTATTTTAACCGTTATCATTTTGAATTAAAAAACAATGCTATTGAATTTGAAGAGTTTGATAAGAAAGTAAAAGGGAAAATTGTTTTAGAAAAAGAAAACAATAAAACAATTGGTAAGCTTAGTATTGGTAATAAAGTACTTTTTACAAGCTCATTATTAAAAATTAATGAAATTGTTCCTTCAGAGCCTGGCAGTGTTTTGTATTATGAAACAGATAATACAATTGAGGCAAAATTATTTAAATCAATTGGTAATGAAGAACTAAGAATAGATTCTGAAATTTTTAGTACTGTATTTAGTTCGTATTTAGATCCTGATAAAACTATTCAGGAAAATTTTAATCAGATTGCCGCAAGAATCTCCTTAGAAAAAGATGTGGAGTTATTATTTGGAAAAGGAAATAAAAGAAGTCCAATTGCCGGACTAAGAATAAATGAAGCAAAAAAGCCTGAAATAGGAACTTTGATTCTTAAAAACAAAAGCAATTCGTATGATTTGAAATTGTTTTTAAAAGAAAAGATTTTAGAAGAAAAAAAGAATGTTGATTTAAAAAATGTGAAGACAGAACTTGAAATTCTGACCCAGATATTAGAAAAGAAAATGAATGATGACTTTAAATAAATTAAGCTTCAGCTGCATTTCAATTTAATTTTTAAAAATATTTTGCACTTTATACAATAAAACAAAACCTCTTGCGTTTAACTGATTGTAAATTAGAATTTTAATGAATTTATCAAGATTTGAGTTAGTTAGTTTTGTTTTAGTAATTTGAAAAGGCGTTCCTAAACTTGTTAAGAACGCCTTTTCTATTTAGTGTGCAGGCTTTATTTAGTATTCAGCCGCAATTACAGTTTTCAGTCTGTTATTAGTAACTAAGTTCAACAATAGACTTCACTTTGTCTAAAGTTACCAGTTGGTTTTCTCCTAAACCTTTCCAGCCTCTTTCGTCAAAACGTTTTACGATAAAATCTGCTGTGTTTGAGTAGTCATTTGTGTATTGCGACAGTTTAGTATCCATTCCCATTGTGTGGAAAAATTCAACTGTTTTATTGATTGCCTCTTTTGCCGCTTCATCATCAGAACCTGTTAAATTGAAGATTCTTCTTCCGTATTGTGCCAGTTTTGCTTTTTTAGATTCAAACATTACAGTATACAAACTTGGTCCGATAATCGCCAGAGTTCTAGCATGGTCAATTTCGTAAAGCGCTGTTAATTCATGGCCGATCATGTGCGTTGCCCAGTCGCTTGGAACACCTTTTTGAATCAATCCGTTTAATGCCATTGTACAGCTCCACATAAAGTTTGAAGCCAGAGTATAATCGTTTGGATTTTCAACAATTCCGGGACCAACTTCAATTAACGTTTGCAAAATACCTTCTGCAATTCTATCCTGAAGAAAAGCATCAGCCGGGTACGTTAAATATTGTTCCATTACATGCGTGTACGCATCTACGACACCATTCTCGATTTGTCTTTTTGGTAAAGATGAAATCACTGTCGGGTCGCAGATAGAGAATTGAGGAAACAAAGCGCTTCCTCCCGAAGATAATTTTTCCTGAGTCGCTTCGATAGTAACCACATAACCTGAATTCATTTCGCTTCCTGTTGCCGGAAGAGTCAGGATAGTTCCAAAAGGCATGGCATTTTCTTTAATCAGGATTCTTTTTTGAAGAATGTCAATTGGATTTCCTTCAAAATTAACCGCTGCCGAAATGAATTTCACACCATCGATAACAGATCCGCCGCCAACAGCCAGAATAAAATCGATTTTTTCTGCTTTTATCACATCAACCGCTTTCATTAAAGTTTCAAATCTTGGATTTGGCTCAATACCGCCAAATTCTACCACTTCAAAACCTTTTAAGCCAGCCGTTACCTGATCGTAAATTCCGTTTTTAAAGATACTACCCCCGCCGTAAGCCAAAAGAACTTTAGCATTTTTTGGAACTAAAGTCGAAAGTTTTTCAATTTGTCCTTTTCCGAAGATTAAATTCGTCGGATTGTATAATTCAAAGTTTAGCATTTTTTTTTAAGATTCTAAGATTCTAAGATACTAAGGTTCTGAGGTTCTAAGTTTTTTATTAGAACGTAAAAAAATCAGAACCTTAGCAATGTTTATTTATTTAATTTTTTTATTGACAGTGTATAAAGAGTAAGCTTTTAAGTTTCTCAGCACCTTTTTTACTTCAATTCCTGAAGCAATTTCCCTGCTACCAGTTTAGACGATGCCGGATTTTGACCTGTAATTAAAAGACCATCGGCTACTGCGTAAGGCTGCCAGTTTGGACCTTTAGAAAAAATTCCTCCGTTTGCAGATAAGGCATCTTCTAATAAAAAAGGTACTACTTTAGTTAATCCAACCGCTTCTTCCTCATCATTTGTAAATCCGGTTACTTTTTTGCCTTTTACCAGATATTCACCTTTTACTTTTACGTTTTTCAAAACCGCAGGAGCGTGACATACAAAAGCGACCGGTTTTTTGTTGGTGTAAAAAGCTTCGATCAGGGCAATCGAATTTTTATCTTCAACTAAATCCCAAAGCGGACCGTGTCCTCCTGGATAAAAAACAGCATCATAATCTTTCTGATTCACTGTAGAAAGCTTCAAAGTATTTTTTAATTTTTCCTGTAAAGCGGTATCGGCATCAAAACGTTTTGTGTCTTCTGTTGCAGATGCCGGATCAGCACTTTTAGGATCAATTGGCGGCTGGCCTCCAAGCGGAGATGCAATTGTAATATCAACTCCCTGATCTAATAATTCATAATAAGGTGCTGCAAATTCTTCTGACCAGAATCCGGTTTTCTCTCCTGTATTGCCCAGTTTATCATTGCTGGTAACAACAAATAATACTTTTTTCATACCTTTTTTATTTGATTTTTGAGCCGCAGCTGAAAGGCTTACGACTGTAAATGCAATTATTGCGAATAGCGCTGTTTTTCTCATGTTGTTAAAATTTTGAACAAATTTACGTCGATTGTGATATTTGTAAAAATAAAATAAACTATGTTTGTTATAAATAAATTTATGTCATGGTCAATTTAGAATGGTACAGAACATTTAAGGCAGTTTATAAAAACGGAAATTTTTCGGTGGCGGCAAAAGAGCTTTTTATGAGTCAGCCTGCCGTTAGTCAGCAGATTTCTATGCTCGAAGCTCATGTGGGAAATAAACTATTTAACAGGAAATCAAAAGGGGTAGAACCCACCGAGTATGCTAAGTTACTGAATAATTTGATAATAGATGCGCTGGACCGTCTCGAAAATGTCGAAACCACTTTCAGGACAAAAGCCGAAGATGCTAACCGCTTAATTTCTGTCGGCATATCGCAGCATCTTTTTAGCTGTATTGGCAATCTTTTGATTTCAAAGTTTGATTTAATCGATTTTACTTTTGCCGAAAATGATGCGCTTTTTGAATTGGTCGACTCGAAGAAACTTGATTTTGCCATCGTAACAAAAGGGTACGAAACATTTGATACGGTTTATGAAATTGTGGGTAAAATCAAATTGATCATGGTCGCACCAACAAGTCTTGACATAACCGAATTCCGCCAGAAATTAAAAGCCGATAATTATACCGAAATTGAACAATGGCTCAATGAACAAAAATGGTACAGCCATGACGCAAGAATTCCGCACATAAAATTATTCTGGCTCCATGCTTTTAATAAAAAAAGGCCATCGATGGTGCCCAATTATATTATTCCATCAGAATCTGAAATGCTGCGCCTATTATCAAAAAATGAAGGAGTGGCCGTAACCTGGAACTGTAATGCCAGAAAACTGATTAAGGAAAATAAATTGCAGCTGATGTGGAACAGTTTTCATGTACCCGAACAATTTGTTTATCTGTTAACTTCAAAAAACAATAATGCCAATTCGTTTTTTGATACGATTTCTAAAGAACTTAAATTGTTTTTCGGTAATAGATTGTAGTAATTTTTCCCTATTTTTGGTTGTACAAACCGCTAAAAATTCCAATTATGAAAAAGATTACTATTACTTTAATGTTTGCTATGACATTTTTCATCATTACTTCTTGTAGCAAAAGTGAAGAGGAGCATATAGTGGATTGTGTAGGCGACTCTTTATTTATGGAGCTGAAACATCCTGTTGATGCATCCAATTCAAAGAAAATTAATTTTTCACTGGAATACAGCGGAAGCACCAGAACATTAAGTAATGTAAAATGGAATTTTGGCGACGGACAATCTGCAATCGGTATCTCAGTTTCCCATACTTATAGTACAGCAGATACTTTTGTAGTCACGGCCGAAGTTACAACTACAGAAGGAAATTCTTCTGAATGTACTAATACTAAAAAAAGAACCATTACGGTCAATTAGAAAAACCAAAAAAGATATTTCTTAAGAGCCAGTTTTATAATCAAAAAACATTCGATTATAAAATTGGCTCTCATTATTTATATTTGTTAAACAGGATTATGAATTATGGAAAAATTACAAAATATTAGAATAGCCGTTGATGCGATTGTTTTTGGTTATAAAAACAACGGATTGTATGTATTATTGATTGAACAAAAGTTTGGTTCTGCCGATAAATACTGGGCATTGCCGGGCGGTTTGGTGCAGAATGATGAATCATTGAGTGATGCCGTTATCCGCGAACTGCACGAAGAAACCAATGTACAGCTTAATTTCATGGAACAATTATACACTTTTGGAGATGATATTTTCAGGGATTCCAGAAACCGTGTAATTTCTGTTGCTTATTATGCTTTGGTTGACGCTTCCAATTTAGAAATTAGAGCCGATACAGATGCCGAAAGAGTACAATGGTTTAAAATTGATGAAATTCCGTCTTTGGCATTCGATCATAATTTGATTCTTAAAAAAGCCATTACGCGATTGAAAGCAAAACTGACGTATGAACCAATTGGTTTCGATTTGCTTCCGGATGAGTTTCTATTTTCGGATCTCGAAAACTTGTATTGCACCATTCTGGAAAAAGAAATCGACCGAAGAAACTTTAGGAAAAAAATACTGAGTTACGGTATTTTAGAACAAACAGAAAAAATTGCACCGGTAAAAAACGGAAGACCAGCAAAGCTTTTTAGGTTTAATAAGCTGAAATATAATTCATTAGTGAAAGAAGGCTTTCACTTCGAAATAAAGTTTGCGTAATTTTTACACAAAATAAATTGTTTATTTAAAAATAAATTCTACATTTGCGTATAATTAACGCAAACCTAAATGCTATGATACTAAATCTCGACCCAAAATTCGCTCCTTTTCAAAATCAGGACGAAATTAAATTTCAAAGTTTTACTTTTTCAGGAGGAGAACCGCACATCAAAATTGTTCCGGATTTTGATACCAACAGAAAAGTAACGATTACACACAGATTAAACTCATTCAACGATTTAGGTTTGTTGTGTATTACAGTCGATGCTTTACGCAGAATGGACGTTAAAATTATAGATCTTTTTATTCCGTATTTTCCGGCTGCGAGACAAGATCGTGTTATGATTCCGGGCGAACCGTTGTCTGTAAAAGTATATGCCGATATTATAAATGCGATGCAGTTGAACAAAGTATTTGTTTTTGATGCACATTCTGAAGTAACTCCGGCTTTATTGAACAATTGTACCGTAATTCCGAACTATAGTTTCATTAAAGATGTTTTAAACAGAATAGGCGAAAATGTAAAACTGATTTCTCCGGATGGCGGTGCTTTAAAGAAAATCTACAAAGTATCTGAGTTTTTAGGAGGTGTTGAGGTTGTAGAATGCAGTAAAAGCCGAGATGTAAAAACCGGAAAATTATCTGGTTTTAAAGTTTACAATGACGATTTGCAGGGAATAGATTGTTTAATAGTAGATGATATCTGCGACGGAGGAGGAACTTTCGTAGGATTAGCAGAAGAATTAAAAAAGAAAAATGCCGGAAAATTATACTTAGCTGTAAGCCACGGTATTTTTAATAAAGGATTTGAGGTTTTAGATTGTTTCGACAAAATATTTACCACGAATTCTTTTAAAGACTTTGATGACGAAAACGTCGAAGTCATAAAATTTGAATTATGAATAAAAATAACAGAATAGAAATAGCAGATAAGACCTTAGAAATCATAAAAAATGGTTTTTATGAATACAAAGGAAACAAGATTACACTAGAAAAAGAACTCAAAGAATCTAAAGAAAATACATTTACAATTGCACCGGACGATTGGGACACAATTTTAAAAGCACCAATTGAAAATAAGTTTGAAACAGAAATTGTTGTAAAAAATTGTTCGACAATTGAAGCAGTTGTTCAGGAGAAAAACGGAAAAATCTGTGTTTTGAACTTCGCTTCTGCAAAAAATCCCGGAGGCGGATTTTTAGGCGGCGCTTCGGCTCAGGAAGAAAGTCTGGCCAGATCTTCAAACCTTTATGAAACACAGATCAAAGATAAAACGATGTACGATTTTAACAAAAACCAATCTTCGTTTTTGTATTCAGATTACATGATTTATAGTCCGAATGTTTTGTTTTGGAATGATGATAACGGACATTATTTTGAAAAACCACTTATCGCAGATGTGATTACGGCACCTGCACCCAACAAAGGCGCAATGCTGCAGCACAACAGAAAAGAAGAAATTGCCAAAGCAGACGAGATTTTAAAAGCAAGAATAGATAAAGTATTCGCAATTGCGCTAAAACAAAAAAGTGATACATTGATTTTGGGAGCCTGGGGCTGCGGTGTTTTTAGAAATGAACCCAAAGATGTGGCTCGTTTGTTCAAAAAAGTTATCGACGAAAAATATGCAGGCGCCTTTAAAAAAATAGTGTTTGCCATATTTAGCAATTCTGAAAAGAAATCGAATTTAAAAGATTTCGAAGACGTATTTCAATAAGTTGAAATGTTTCAGGTTTCAGGTTTCAAGTTACTGTAATGAACCGGAAACAGAGAAAACCTGAAAAAAAAACTATTAACCGTTTCAAGTTTAAAACCAAATTTCAAGTTCAGTAAACAACCTGAAACTTGAAACAAGAAAAACCTGAAACAAAAATCTATTAACTGTTTCAAGTTTAAAGTTCCAGGTTTCAAGTTTGTGCACAACCTGAAACGTGAAACAAAGAAAAACGTGAAACAAAATAAACCAAAATTATGAGCGACGATTTAAAACCAAGATTTATTGAATCTTTAAAAAGAAACAATGATCAGATAAGAGAAGACAGAGCCAAAGTAATTGGTGAAGATTCTGAATTAATTTACAGAAGAAGAGTCGAAGACATCGAATTAAAAATCAAAAGACTCGAAAGAGAACAAGAAGGATTAATTGATATTAGTCCGCTGGATAAAAACAGTTTGACTTTTGCCGATTTTCAGCCGGAAGCTTTTGTTCAAAAAGACATGGAACTTTCGCTGACCATCAGAAATTTAAACATCCAGTTTGAGGTTACAAAAAAGAGATTTGAATATTTATTTGGTAAAAAATATTAATCATGGGAGGTACAAGATATGATTTCGGAGCTCGCGAAAGCAGAGCAAAAAAAGTAGGTTATGCCAGCAAATCAGCTGGTGAGATTTTTACACAGAATGCATTACGGATGGCACATGAATCTATGAATCCAAACGGAGTGCTTTTTAGAGAAGCAAGAGATTCAGATGTTCATCCAAACACCGTTCCGATTATTCTAGGACTGGACGTTACAGGAAGTATGGGGCATATTCCACACGAATTGATAAAAGACGGACTTCCAAAATTAATGGGCGGCATTATTCAGGGAGGCGTTCCGGATCCGGCACTTTTATTCTTAGGAATCGGCGATCACGAATGCGACAGATATCCGCTTCAGGTAGGCCAGTTTGAATCTGGCGACGAAGAACTGGATATGTGGTTAACAAGAACCTACATCGAAGGCGGAGGCGGAGGAAACGCAGGCGAAAGTTATCTTTTAGCGTGGTATTTTGCAGCTTTTCATACCAGAACCGATGCATTTGAAAAAAGAGGACAAAAAGGATTGTTGTTTACAGTGGGCGATGAACCAGGTTTAAAAACACTTCCAGCTTCGGCAATTAAAGAAATTATGGGTCAGGGACAACAGACTTATACGCATCTTGAATTATTAGCAGAAGCGCAAAAAAGATACGATGTATATCATATCAGTGTATTGCATTCAGGACAAGCAATCAATGCTGATGTTGAGTGGAAAGAATTACTAGGACAAAACTGTTTGTCTATCGAAGATCACAGAGAAATTCCAAACGTAATTAAAAAGATCATCTGCGATAAACATAAAGGTTCTGGTTTAGGGACAATACCAGTTTCTGGTGCAAGTGACAGCAGTTTGGATAATATAGAAATGCTTTAATTTTTAAACACATAGAGACATAGATTTTTCTTTTGATTCTGAAAGAATAAAGAAAGAAACCAGTTTCTAACACATAGTTATGTGAATTGAAACAAGTGAAACGCCTTTTTCAAGATTCCAATAAGCTATGATTCTATGTGTTAAAAATAATTGACCAACAATTTAGTAAAATGAAAACAGCGAAAATAGTTATAGGTTTAGGATTTGGTGATGAAGGAAAAGGCATAACAACAGATTTTCTGGCAAAACAAAACCCTGAATCTATAGTTATTCGCTTTTCGGGAGGACAACAAGCAGCGCACACCGTTATGATCGGCGATAGAAAACACGTGCATTCAAGTTTTGCAAGCGGTGCACTTCGTGGACTTCCGTCGTATTACAGCGAGCATTGTACGATTCATCCGCTTTTTCTTTATAACGAAAGAGAAGAATTAAAAGAAAAAGAAGCTAATCTGGATTTGTATATTCATCCTTTAGCAAAAGTTACCACTCCTTTTGATGTCTGGCACAACAGAGGAAATGTGCGAAACATTGAAAACGGAACCTGCGGAAAAGGCATTGGTTCAACTATGAAAAGAAATGAAGGTCCGTATAAATTGTTTGCCATCGATTTGATTGCGCCCCGCGAAATGCTTTTAGAAAAACTAAACCAAATCGCCTATTATTATGGTTTTTTAAACGAAAACGGAATCGACGAAGAAGTAAATCTATATCTGGAAGCAATCGACAAACTAAAATGGAATATTGTCGATTATACGTTTCTTTTAAAATACGAAAATCTCATTTTTGAAGGCAGTCAGGGAATTCTGCTCGATATGGATCACGGCGTTTTCCCGAATGTTACGTATGCTAATACCACTTCAAAAAATGCGATTGAAATTTGTAATAAACTAAAGATTGAAGATGTAGCCGTTTATTACGTAACCCGAAGTTATTCAACCCGCCACGGACACGGCTGGATGGCAAACGAAGGAGAAATTAAATTAAAAAACAACGAAGAAGAAACCTGTGTTTTTAACGAATATCAAAAACATTTACGTTTTGGAAGTCTGAATTACGAGCTTCTTAATTATGCTCTAAAACTCGATGCAGCCTACAGCCCAATGGCAAAACGAAATTTGGTTGTAACTTGTATGGATCAGCTGGAGCAGGATTATGAGTTCGAAAGTCTCACAACAGAATTCAATGAAATCTACGGATCATTTTCACCCGATTCAAAAGATTTCAAAATCATTACTTCTTTGTTTCAATAAACAGAAAAATGAAATACAATATAGATACCATAGCTACGGAAAGTAAATTTTTATTTTTCTGGGGACATCAGCCTGACAAAAGCGGTAAAATTACCAAAACCTGTTTCAGCCAATGGTGGTTAAGTTCTTTTAAAGTTGATAAAGTAACTTATAAAACCGCAGAACATTGGATGATGGCGAAGAAAGCAGAATTATTCAACGATCAGGAAATTTTAGAAAAAATCCTCGAAGCCGATTCTCCTGCAGAAGCAAAGAAATTGGGTAGAGAAGTTAAAAATTACAACGATAAAATCTGGTTAGAAAACCGATACGAAATTGTAAAACAAGGAAACTTTCACAAATTCAGTCAAAATGCTGATTTGAAAACCTTCTTACTAAACACGAAAGAACGAGTTATTGTCGAAGCAAGTCCCGTAGATCCAATCTGGGGAATTGGAATGGCGGGCGATCATAAAGATGTTTTAAACCCGGAAGCCTGGAAAGGATTAAATCTTTTAGGTTTTGCGTTGATGGAAGTTCGGGATGAATTAAGATAAATGATTATGGAAACAACAAGATTATACCGTCCGGTTGGATTGAAAGAAATGGAATTAATTGCAGATTCCGGTTACAAAGCATTTCCGCCAAGATTAGAATGGCAGCCTATTTTTTATCCGGTAACGAATCAGCAGTATGCTGACCAGATTGCTTTTGAATGGAATACCGTTGATGAATTTTCCGGATTTATTGGAATAGTGACGACTTTTGAAGTGAAAACAGATTTTCTTGAAAAATATGAAATTCAAAATGTTGGCGATAAAAACCATAATGAGCTTTGGATTCCTTCAGAAGATTTGTCTGATTTTAATTCTAATATAGTCAACGGAATTGAGATTATAAATGTTCACTTTACAGACCATTCTTTGAGAAGTGAAAATAAAGAACTTAATGACAAATTAGATAGTTTTAGAAAATGATTTTAGAATTACTAAAAGCGGATATTACAGAAATTCAGGTTGATGCAATTGTAAATGCAGCGAATACTTCTTTGCTTGGAGGCGGTGGTGTAGATGGAGCGATTCATCGTAAAGGAGGAAAAGGAATTTTGGACGAATGCATTCAAATCCGCAACAAACAAGGCGGCTGTAAAACAGGAGAAGCTGTTATTACAACAGGCGGATATCTGCCTTCTAAATATGTTATTCATACAGTTGGTCCGGTTTGGAATGGTGATAAAAATGAAAAATCGAAACTTCTGGCAGATTGTTATCAAAACAGTTTAAAACTTGCTGTCGAAAACGGAATAAAAACAATTGCTTTTCCAAATATCAGTACGGGAATTTATCATTTTCCCAAAGACAAAGCAGCAGAGATTGCGGTAAAAGCAGTAAAGGAGTTTGAAAGAATTTCAGAAATAGAAAAGGTCATATTTGTCTGCTTTGATGATGAAAATTATCAGATTTATAAAAGTATTTTGTAAATATTCCGGAGGAACGTTTGAATTAAAACAAATAAAAAAATGAAAGACATTCAATATATAAAAGGCGATGCAACATCTCCTCAAACATTACAAAACAAAATAATAGTTCACGTTTGCAATGACATTGGCGGATGGGGAAAAGGATTTGTAATGGCAATTTCAAAAAGATGGAAAGAACCAGAAAAGCAATATCGCGAATGGTTCAAATCTAAAAATGATTTCGAATTAGGAAAAGTACAGTTTGTTCAGGTTGAAGAAGATTTATGGGTGGCGAATTTAATCGGGCAGCATAAAATCAATAAAGATGAAAACGGCGGCGCTCCAATTCGTTACAATGCAATTGAAGAAGGACTAAAAGTAGTTTCTGATTTTGCAAAAACAAACAATGCATCCGTTCACATGCCCAGAATTGGATGCGGATTAGCCGGCGGAAAATGGGAAATGATCGAGCCGATTATTCTTAAAACCCTGTCTGATCAGGATATAGAAGTTGTGGTTTACGATTTTTAAACCACAAAGAAACAATTAAAGTAAACACAATCAAGTTGTTGTGTTCTAATAAAATGAAAATAGAATTAAAAAAATATGATGAGCAATTACAAGAATGGCCTCAAACGGGTTATCATATAATGGCTCAGTATGACGATGAAAAAATAATAGTATATCAGTCATACCGCAAAGAAATAGGAGAGTTTGCCGTAAAGAACCAGTTTTTTGGAGGTGCTTTCAGCCTTGACCGAATGACGTGGATAAAACCCAATTTTCTGTGGATGATGTACAGAAATGGCTGGGGAACAAAAGAAGGTCAGGAAGTTGTTCTGGCAATCCATCTCAAAAGAGAAGCATTCGAAAAATACCTTCAAAATGCCGTTTATTCCTCTTACGCTGCAGAACTGGAAGTGAGTTACGAAGAATGGCAGTCGCAGGTAAAATCGTCTTCAGTTCGATTACAATGGGATCCGGATCACGATCCTTACGGAGGAAAACTGGACAGAAGAGCCATTCAGATTGGTTTACGCGATGAATTTACAAGATCGTATGCAAAAGAAGATATTCTGTTAATCGAAGATATTTCGGATTTTGTAAAAGAACAATATGAATTTGTTCAAAAGAAAGAATTGGACAATCTGCTGATTCCGGCGGAGAAGCCTTTTCTTTTTAAAGATGAAAAATTGAATAAAAAATTAAGACTTACATAGAAAAGATGAATGAAAAAACAGCAAAAAGCGTCAGCAAATTTTTGAGTCTGGTGCTTAGACATTCGCCTGAAACTATCGGATTAAAATTAGACGAAAACGGATGGGCAGATGTTGCCGAATTAATTATAAAATGCAATAAAAAAGGAAGCCAGAATCAAATGACGGCCGAACTTTTGGATTACGTTGTAGAAAATAACGATAAAAAACGTTTTGCTTATAATGAAGATAAAAGCAAAATTCGTGCAAGTCAGGGACATTCCATTTCAGTTGAACTGAATCTGGAAGAAACTGAACCTTTAGAATATTTGTACCACGGAACGGTTGGGAAATTTATGGAAAACATTCGTAAAGAAGGTTTGAAAAAAATGAGCCGTCAGCATGTGCATTTGAGTAAAGACAAAGAAACAGCCGCAAAAGTAGGAAGCAGAAGAGGAGTGCCTCAAATTTTAACCGTTAGAAGCGGCGCTATGCACAGAGACGGGTATAAATTTTATTTATCCGAAAACAACGTCTGGCTGACAGATGAGGTTCCGGCGAAATACATTGAATTTTAAAATGAAAAGAACATTAGTTTTTGGAGATATTCACGGCGGATTAAAAGCTTTGATTCAGTTACTTACCCGAGTTACTGTATCCGCAAATGACCGGCTGATTTTTTTAGGCGATTATGTAGACGGCTGGAGCGAATCGGCACAGGTAATTGAGTTTCTTATCGCGTTATCCCAAAAGCACGAATGCATTTTCATAAAAGGAAATCACGATGCGTGGTGTCAGGAATGGTTAGAAAAAGATGTCATAAACGACATCTGGTTTTTGCACGGCGGAAAATCGACTATAGAAAGTTATCAGAATATGGAACTTTCGACAAAAGAGAAACATCTGGATTTTTTTAATCAAATGAAAGATTATTTTGTAGATGAAAACAATAATCTTTTCATTCACGCCGGATTTTCATCAATGCACGGACCGGAAAAAGAGCATTATCAAACCAATTTTTCGTGGGACAGAACGTTATGGGAAATGGCGCTGACAATGGATAAGCGAATTCAAAAAGATTCTCTTTTGTATCCAAAAAGATTATTGCTTTATAATGAAGTTTATATCGGGCATACGCCAACGCTTCATTACGATGTAGAAATCCCAATGCAGGGCTGTAATATCTGGAATATAGATACCGGAGCGGCTTTTTATGGAAAATTAACCTGTATTGAGATTGAAACAAAAGAATTCTGGCAGAGCGATGTAGTGCAGACATTGTATCCTAACGAAAATGGAAGAAATAAATGATGAAGAATAAAATAGAATCAGCTTTGTTTGGTCTTGCAATTGGTGATGCGTTAGGAGTTCCTGTTGAATTTGAGTCGAGAACTTATTTAAAGCAAAATCCGGTTACTGATATGTTTGGTTTTGGAACACATCATCAGCCAGCAGGAACGTGGAGCGACGATAGTTCACTTGCTTTTTGTCTGGCAGAAAGTTTATGTTCAGGATATGATTTAAATGACATCGCAAGGAATTTTGTGAAATGGTACAGCGGTAATTTATGGACACCACACGGAAGAGTTTTTGATATTGGAATCGCAACCCAACATGCTGTTCTTAATATTGCAAAAGGACATCAGCCTGATTTATGCGGCGGTTTTTCTGAAAGTGATAACGGAAATGGTTCTTTAATGCGTATTCTGCCTTTACTTTTTTATCTTCAAAATGAAAAAGATATTGAAGTGATTTACCAAAAAGTAAAAGAAGTTTCCTCAATAACGCACGCACATTTCAGATCGGTATTTGCCTGTTTTATTTACATGGTATATTGTTTGGAAATTTTAAAAGATAAGGATAAATTCGAAGCTTATAAAAACATGCAGTTTGTTCTTTCTGAATTTCTGCAAGGTAAAAGTTTTAATCCTCGAGAGATTGGATTGTTCGATAAGATTCTAAAAAATGATATTTCAAAATATGAAGAAACCGATATTCAATCTTCGGGTTATGTGCTTCATAGTTTAGAAGCGAGTTTTTGGTGTTTTTTAAATTCTGATTCTTACGAAGAAACCGTTTTAAAAGCAGTTAACTTAGGAGAAGATACAGATACAACCGGAGCAATTGCAGGAGGACTGGCAGGAATGTATTACGGAATTGATGCTATTCCGAAAAAATGGATTGACAAGTTAGTGAGAACAAATGATATAAAAGATTTGGCAGAACGCCTTTCAAATAGAATATAAAAACCTAAATATGAACCCACTATTATTAACCGATGGTTACAAAGTTGACCACAGAAGACAATATCCGGACGGAACGACTATCGTATATTCTAACTGGACACCAAGAAAATCGAGAATTGAAACAGTTGATGAGGTAATCTTTTTTGGGCTGCAGTATTTCATCAAAAAATATATCATTCACGACTTTGAAGAGGAATTCTTCAAAAAGCCGAAGGAAGAAGTAATAAAAAAATATTCCCGCAGAATCAACAATTATTTAGGTGAAAACCTAGTTGGAACAAAACATATCGAAGATTTACACGATTTAGGATATATTCCGATGGTGTTTAAAGCTTTGCCAGAAGGAGCGAGCGTTCCGTTGCGAGTTCCAATGTTTACGATGTACAATACGATTCCGGAATTTTTCTGGCTGACAAATTATTTTGAAACCTTACTTTCTGCGGTAATCTGGCTCCCATGTAACTCAGCAACCATTGCAAAAGAATATAGAAAAGTGCTGGATAAGTTCGCAACAGAAACTTCTTCTGTTCCGGAATTCGTAGACTGGCAGGCACACGATTTCTCAATGAGAGGAATGGGCGGAATTGAAGCTTCTTTAACTTCTGCAGCCGGACATTTATTAAGCTTTACAGGATCAGATACCATTCCGGCAATTGATTTCTTAGAAGAATATTACAATGCCAATTCAGATCAGGAATTGGTGGCAGGTTCCGTAGCAGCAACAGAACATTCTGTTATGTGCATGGGAACTACAGAAGGCGAGTACGAGACTTTCAAAAGATTAATTACAGAAGTTTATCCAAAAGGAATCGTTTCTATAGTTTCGGATACTTGGGATTTATGGAAAGTTCTAACGGATTATCTTCCAAGATTAAAAGAAGAAATCGTTTCAAGAGAAGGTAAAGTGGTAATTCGTCCTGACAGTGGTGACCCTGTAGATATTATTTGCGGAAATCCAAACGGAAAAACAGAGCAGGAGAAAAAAGGTGTTATCGAATTACTTTGGGATGTTTTCGGTGGAACTACAAATGCTAAAGGGTTTAAAGAATTGGTTCCGCAAATCGGAGCTATTTACGGAGATAGTATTACTGTAGCAAGAGCAACTCAAATCTGCGAAAGATTAAAAGAAAAAGGATTTGCTTCTACAAACGTTGTTTTAGGAATCGGATCTTTCACATATCAATACAACACCAGAGATACTTTCGGTTTTGCGATGAAAGCAACATACGGAGAAGTAAACGGAGAGGGAAGAGCCATCTTCAAAGATCCTATTACAGATGACGGAACTAAAAAATCGGCTAAAGGATTGATGAAAATTGATTTAATCAACGGGAAGTATCATTTGACAGATAATGTTTCTTGGGAAGAAGAAAAACAAGGCGAATTGAAGGAAGTTTTCAGAGATGGAAAACTTTTAGTTGATCAATCGCTGAGTGAAATTAGAACAAGAGTAAAAAGCGACGTAAATATCGAAGCTTAATTATAAATAGAAAGCCTGAATTTTAAATTCAGGCTTTTTTATTGGGTTCTTTTGTCATTTCGACGAAGGAGAAATCACACTAGGAACTCTATAAAGATTGGAAAATTCCTGTGCGGAAATTCTAGTGTGATTCCTCGTTCCTCGGAATGACAAGATTGTGTATAATTAGGATGAATTGCCTCCAGTTTTAACTGGAGGCAATTCAATTTTTTTACTTCTTATAAAAATTATTATGATCAATATATTCCCAAACCTTCGGAGGAAGTAATGGCTGAATATTTTTGCCTTCTTTAATATTGTTTCGAATAAAAGTCGAAGAAATCTCTACAATAGGCGCATCGATCACATGAATTTTTGGATGCGATTTTAACTCTACATTTTCAGGTTCATCAGAAATTCTAGGATATACATAAATATCATGATTTTCCAGAATCACTTCGTAGTTTTTCCATTTATGAAGCGTTTTCAGATTGTCTTCGCCCATAATTAACGAAAACTCATGATTTGGATATTTCTCCTGTAAATGTGCGAGCGTGATAACGGTATAACTCGGCTGAGGTAATTTAAACTCAATATCAGACGGTTTTATCTTCGGGTAATCTTCTGTTGCCAGAAAAACCATTTGCAGCCGCTGTTGATCGTCTAATAAAGTCGATTTTTTCTTTAACGGATTATGAGGCGTAACCACCATCCAAATCTGATCTAAATCGGCATATTCTGCCATGTGATTGGCAATGATTAAATGACCAACATGTATAGGATTATAAGTTCCGAAATAAAGACCTATTTTCATAGTTTTTGGTAACTAGTGATTGGTGACTAGTGATTGGTTATTAGTTTTTTAGTGTTTTTGAAAAAGCGTTAATCATTTTTGATTCTTCTTCAATTTGATTTAAAATTTCTTTATAAAGAGCTTGATTGTTTATAAAGCCAAGATCATTGGCAATTAGTAATTGTGTCTCGATTTCGAACAATGAACCTCGCGATATGTTTAGAAAATGACTAAAAGATTTATCGGTATTTCGTCCATAGCCTTCTGCTATATTCGATGGGATCGAAACAGAAGCTCTTTTTAACTGACTCGTTAAAGCATATAATTCTTCAGGAGGAAATGATTTTACTAACTGATAAACTAAAGAAACTATTTTAACTCCTTTTTGCCAAACCAATAAATCTTTATAAGACTTTATCATACTTGCCTTTTAAGCTAATGACTAATTACTATTCACCAATTACTACTTAGAAATAAAATCTTTTACCAATTGATGAGCTTCTTCAAGGGCAACTTCTAAATCATAATTTTTGATAATTACATCAAACTGAGGCGCTGTCGCCAATTCTACAGAAGCTTTTGCGATACGCATATTGATCTTGTCTTCGCTTTCTGTAGAACGTTGTTTTAATCTGCGTTTTAATTCGTCAACACTTGGAGGTTTCACGAAAACCGCTAAAGTTTCTTCAGGAAATTTATGTTTAATACGAAGACCGCCAACTACGTCAATATCAAAAATGACATTTTTTCCTAAAGCCCAGATTCTTTCAATCTCTGATTTTAAAGTTCCGTAGAAGTTATCACGATATACTTCTTCCCATTCCAGGAAATCTTCAGCTTTAATGTGTTTTTTGAATTCTTCCAACGAAATGAAATAATAATCTTTTCCGTGTACTTCTTCACCACGCGGCGCACGCGATGCTGCCGAAATCGAAAATTCAAGATTTAAATCTTCCTGACCTAATAAATGTTTTACGATAGTTGTTTTTCCTGATCCGGAAGGTGCTGAAAAAACAATTAATTTTCCTTTGTTCATTGTGTGTGCTTTAGGCTTTAGGCAATACGCCTTAAGCTTTTATTCGAAGTCTCTTTAATTGCCTATAGCTTAAAGCTTATTGCTTATAGCTATTACAAGACGTTTAATACCTGTTCTTTAATCTTCTCTAATTCATCTTTCATCAAAACCACCAATTTCTGCATTTGAGCATGATTGGATTTTGACCCCATAGTGTTGATTTCGCGACCCATTTCCTGAGTGATAAAGCCAAGTTTTCTACCGTTGGCTTCAGAACCCTTTAAAGTTTCTAGGAAATAATCTAAATGATTCGTTAAGCGTACTTTTTCTTCGGTTATATCCAGTTTTTCTAAATAATAGATCAATTCCTGCTCGAAACGATTTTCATCAACGTTAACTTGTAATTCTGAAATGGCAGTGTGCAGACGTTCTTTTATCGCCTGAACTCGTTCCGGATCCAGGGCCAGTGCGTCTGTCATATATTGGCGGATGTTGCCAATTCTTAAATTGAATTCTTTTTCCAGAGATTCGCCTTCGTCTTTTCTGAAATTTAAAATATTCTGCAAGGCTTCATCAATAATAACCTGAATCTGCTCCCAGTCATTTTCGTCGATTTCTTCGCGTTCCGTTTTTAAGGTATCCGGCATGCGAACAGCCATTTTCATTAATTCAGTTTCATCGGCATCTGCGTAAACCTCTCTTAATTGAGCGATGTAGCTTTTTACAACAGGTACGTTTACTTTGGTTGAAGTCTGCTCGGCAGTGCTTTCTACGTAAATTGCAAAATCAATTTTTCCTCTTTCGAGTCTGGTAGAAATTTGAGTTCGTAAACCTAATTCCATTTCGCGGTAAACAGACGGCATTCTTACGTTTAGATCTAAACCTTTACTGTTTAGAGATTTTACTTCAACGGTAATTTTTTTTGTAGGCAATTGCAAAGAAGCTTTGCCAAACCCTGTCATAGATTGTATCATATAATTGAGTATAAAGGCGCAAAGATAAATAAAAAGTTGCAGTGTTGCGCTGTAATTCAGTAATCTGTGAAATCTTGGTTGTTAGAAGTTTTTTTGGCCGCGAATTGCACAAATCTGCCTTTACAAAATTGCTTCACAAAGGGTTTCAGTTGAAGCTGATTGGCAGAAATTCGTGTAATTCGCAGGAAATATATTAACTCAAAGCCTCAATAACTGCTTCAACATTTTTTTGGCTGTTGCCAATGTAAATTTTTCCGTCGATAATAAAAACTGGACGGCTTAAGAAGGTATAATGTTCTAAAATGTATTTTTTAAAATCAGCTTCGGTTAAAGATTGGTCTTTAAGACCCATTGACTTATATAATTGTGCTTTTTTACTAAACAAAGCTTCGTAACTTCCAGCTAGTTTATGCATTTCTTCCAGTTCAGCTTCTGTAATAGGATTTTGCTTGATGTCGTGTAAAACAAGATTGTTTTCAGGAAGGCTTTTGATGATTTTACGGCAAGTGTCGCAAGACGATAAGTGATATATTTTATTCATTATTTTATCAATTTGTTAGAATGCAAAGAAAATCCATTTGAATCTTAAAATTGCCTAATTTTAGAAAAAAATAAATTATGAATTCAGTTTTTGATGTACAGAAAACCATTAGAGAAATTCTTTTGAAAATTTTAGACAGCCACTCACTAGAACAACTGAACAAAATTCCCGAAGGATTTAATAACAACATTATTTGGAATGCAGCACATTGTATTGCGGCACAGCAGTCCTTAGTTTACAAATTATCCGGAATTCCGGCAGTAGTTTCGGATGAATTTATTTCAAAATACCGAAAAGGAACCAAACCGGAAGCAGATGTTTCGCAGGCTGAGGTTGATGAAATAAAAGAACTTCTTTTATCAACATTAGAAAAAACAGAGAAGGATTTTGAAAGCGGTCTTTTTGTAGAGTATAACGAATACACCACAAGTATGGGATTTACACTTCGTAATGTTCAAGATGCCTTAAATTTTAATAATTATCATGAAGGAACCCATACGGGGATTATGATGGCGCTTAGGAAATTGGTATAAAAAAAAGAAATCCCGCTCACAGAGCGGGATTTCTTTTTTATTCTATTATAGTTTCAATTGTAACTTTCATAGCGCCGGCACCTTTATTTTTGGTGATGTCCATAAAAGCTCGTTTTGAAAGATCTATTTCGCGCGTTTTTACGAATGGACCGCGGTCAGTAATTTTTACAATTACAAATTTTCCGTTGGCTTCGTTAGTGACTTTAACTCTTGTTCCAAAAGGAAGTTTTTTATGTGCAGCGGTGTATTTACTGTTGTTGAAACGGCTTCCGCTTGCGGTTTTTCTACCGTTAAATTTATCTGAGTAATACGAGGCGTGTGCGTTTTTTTTGTAAGGTTTTAGTTTTAATCCTTTGTCAGTGAATATTGAATCTTCTACAGGTAAAGGTATAATGTTTGGCCTTATGATTTTTGCAGTATCCTGAATTTTAGGTTCAGTGGTAGGTTTGGTTTGGCTTGTAACTGTAAAACAACTAATTAAAATTGTTGTAAGCGTGTAGAGAATAAGGTGTTTTTTCTTTTTCATGGGTTATTTTTTTCAGACTTGGGGAGTTTGTACAAATAATATGCCATTATAAAAAAAGTCCTACAATTTTAGGACTTTTTTAGTTTTTTAGAACCAAAGGTTCCAAGGAATTCTACTTAAAATAAGTAATAATCCTAATCCGTAAAAAATAGCGAATGTTTTAAATTTAGCTTCGCTGTTGATTAGTTTTTTATGTTTAGACCATCCAATAGTAATTAAAACGATGGCAATAAGGTTAATAAGCGGGTGCTCTAAAGAAGTTAATCTTAACGCTGCGTTTGACATTTGTCCTAAAGAATCTTTTCCCAACGGAGAAACAAAATAAAGGATCAAACCAATTAGTAATTGCGTGTGTGTTCCGATTAAAGCAAACAAAGCTATTTTGCGGTCTTTAGCTGTAAACTCTTTTTTTGAAGTAAAACCGAGAATGGCATTTATAACGGCGAACGCTAAAAGAAGTAATGCTAAATACGCCCAGCCCGAATGAAACTCTTTTATAAAATTATACATAAACTGTGTTTTTTTGTTAAAAACAAATATAGCAAAAAGGACCAAAAAAAAACGGCATTGGACTTAAAAGTCAATGCCGTTTTTACTATTTATTTAGATTCTAAATTTTAGAAGTTGAATCTCATGCTGAAATTCCATGTTCTTCCGAATCCAAAGTATACCTGGTTTCCTGTTGCAATACCACGGTACATTTGTCCGTTTGAAGCATATGTTCCAAGAGCAGGGTTTGCAGCGTTTATATTATCATCTGCAAAGATGTTTGTTTTTGATTCAGAGATGTAAACCTCATTTAAAACGTTGTTTACGTTAAGTCTGAAACTTAAAGACGTTTTGTTTGAGTTTCCAATTAACCATTTGTAAGAAACACCAGCATCCATTAATCCGTAAGATGGAAGCTCTAAAGTTCCTTTGTGGTTTTCAGCTGAGAATCTTCCTGGCTCAATTGCAGCATAAAGCTGATCTGTGTATCTGTAGTTTGCATCTACACTGAAACGCTCGATAATTTCGTAAGCAGCACCTAAACTTGCAGTTGTTTGTGCAGCATCACCAACTTTTACACCATCAAGATATAAAGTTCCTGATTCTAAAGGAGCATTGTTTTGGTCGAATTTATTGTAAGTAGCATTACCTTCATATTTCCATTGTCCAACAGAAACCATTGCGTTTAAGCTTAATTGTGGAGTTGGTTTTGCATTTACCTCAAGTTCGATACCTGTATGAAGCTCATTTACTCCTAACGCATCAAAATATCCATTTCTGTTAGTACTGCTTGGATCTGTAGATCTTTGGTATCTGTCTTTCCAAGATGTGTAGTAAGCATTTAAGTTAGCGTTTACTTTAGCAGATCTAAATCCGTATCCAGCCTCAAGTCCTAAAACTTTTTCATTTGGAGTATCGAATGCAACTGATTGGTTGTTACGATAAACTGCATTGAAGAATGGTTGTTTAGAGTAGTATCCAGCGTTTACAAATACATTGTGGTATTCGTTGATGTTGTAGTTTGCACCCCCTTTAACGTTTCCTCCTGTAATGTTTTTAGTATCTGTTTTGTATAACGGATCTGATTGCAGGTAAAGGAAAGTATCTTGTCTTTGGAAAGCCTGGTTTGAGATTGCTCCCTGAACGAAAGCAGATAAGTTTTCTCCAGAATACTCTAATTGAGTAAATGCTCCGTACCAGTTAACGTAACCATTGTTATCATATTCAATTTTCTCCTGATCTTTTACGTTAGTGAAAGGGTTGAAACTTGGACTAGCAGAATATGTTTCGTATAAATATCTTCCGTCTGGTTTGTAAGTAGCACTTTTGTTATCGAAATATACATCAGCACCTAATCTGTCAGTTACATTTCTAAAGTGGTATCCTGTATATGTTCTTGCATCAATACCAAAATCAAGAGTTAATGTCTTTGATAATTTTTGGTTTAAGTTGATTACAGCACCGTACCAGTCATGAGAGTTGATAGAAGCTCTTCTTGTAAATCCTGTAGTACTGTTTACTACATATTCACCGTTAGCATTTGGAGTTAATGGTGCTCCAATTGTGTTTGGTTGTCCTGTATTGTATTTTACGAATTCATCAAAAGGAACTAAACCGTCTTCTGTTTTAAAAGCGAAAGGACTTCTTCCAATGTTTCCTGTTCCTCCACCTCTTCCCCATGAAGCGTATAATACTGATGATAATTTTGTGTTTTCAGAGATTGTGTAATCGTAGTTAAGAGACATTACAGGTTTGCTGTAGAAGTTTCTTGCCCAAGAATACTCTTCACCGTTTTTGTACCCCCAGTCTGAGTTGTATTTAATGTTTGGTTTGTTTTCAGCAGGATTACCATACTGAATGTATGAAGCTAAAGTATTAGCGAAACTTCTTTGGTGGTGCCATTGAGGAGCCCCTGTAAAAGTAAATTGGAAATCGTGTTTGTTATTTTTTGAAGCATAACCAATTCCAATAAAGTAGTTTTGACCTGAGAATTTAGTTCCGTCTACATATCCGTCACCAATAGTGTTGCTGAATAAAACAGAAGCAGAAAGACCATTGCTTAATTTTCCTGTAGAGTAAGAAACAAGGCTTTTAAAGTAATTGTCATTACCAGTTGTAAGCGCTACTGTTCCTCCTTCTTTCATATCTGCAGATCTTGTAACAACGTTAATAGTTCCACCTACAGATGATATAGCTAATTTAGAAGATCCAAGACCTCTTTGAACCTGCATTGCAGAAGTTACGTCTGATAAACCAGCCCAGTTACTCCAGTAAACAGAACTGTTTTCCATATCGTTAACAGGAACCCCGTTAATCATTACGGCAATGTTTCTTTGGTCAAATCCTCTAATGTTAATTCTTGAATCTCCAAATCCACCACCACCTTTTGTAGCGTATACCGAAGGAGTGTTAGCAAGAATTTCAGGGAATTCCTGAGATCCTAATTTTGCCTGAATTTCAGCTGCTTTAATAGTTGAAACTGCTACAGGAGTTTTTCTGTCCTTTGCAATATCGACTACTGTACTTTTAACAACTATCTCACTTAATTCATTAGAATTAGAAGATAAAGCAATAGTTCCTACGTTTGTAGATGAACCATTTGAAACTGTAAATTTTACAGTTTGGTCTTGATAACCCAAGTAAGAAATAATAATTTCTCCTGAATTTGTTGTTGAATTGAGGGTAAATTTACCATCAAAATCGGTAGAAGTTGCCGTAGACGATCCTTTGATGACTACGTTAGCGCCTGGTAGTGCTCCCGTTCCGTCGGTGATTGTACCAGTCACTTTACCTTGAGAAAATACGGTCGAAACTATCATAAAAAATAGTCCAGTCAGTAACCAATTTTTCATTTTCTTCATTTTGTTATTAAGTTTATTGTTTTTGGCAAAATTATAACATTAAAATCAGTTAATGTTATCAAAATGTTAAGAATAAATCGTTTTGCGTATAGTATTGAATATTAAAATGATTATTTGATTTTTTGTTAAACAAAATAGCGATTTGTTGATTTTTTTTGCTTCAAAATTGTTAAATATGTAATTTTATGAATTGATTTGTAGTGTAAAACCTGCAATTATCGTTAAATTTTGTAATTTTTGAGATGCGTTTATACGAAAAAACGCCTTATTTAAAGTTAAAATAAGGCGTTTTAGTCTGTTACAGAATTGTAAACTATTTATTATTTAAAAAATGATTAAGTAAAAATGAAGTTGAGCTGTCATGGTTCTTAACCTTTTTAGAATTGATTTCGTCTAAGATTGAATTTGCTAACTGCTTACCTAATTCAACTCCCCACTGGTCAAAGCTGAAAATATTCCAGATCACGCCCTGAACAAAAATCTTATGTTCGTACAAAGCAATTAACGATCCTAAACTTTTTGGAGTTAGTTTTTGGATTAAAATTGTATTGGTTGGTTTGTTTCCTGTAAATACTTTAAAAGGTAATAAATAAGAAGCTTTTTCTGCAGCAAGACCTTGTTTGTCAAATTCGGCCTGAACCTGTGCAGGTGTTTTTCCGTTCATTAAAGCTTCTGTCTGTGCGAAGAAATTTGACATTAGTTTATCATGATGATCTTCGTTTCCGTAAAGAGGTTTTACAAATCCGATAAAATCTGTCGGGATCAATTTTGTTCCCTGGTGAATTAACTGAAAGAAAGCATGTTGTGAATTCGTTCCCGGCTCTCCCCAGATAATAGTCCCGGTTTGGTAGTTTACCGGCTTCCCGTCACGGCCAACGCTTTTTCCGTTACTTTCCATCGTTGCCTGCTGTAAGTACGGAGCTAGTTTTGATAAATACTGAGTGTAAGGAATTAAAGCTTCACTTTCGGCACCATAAAAATTATTGTACCAAACACTTAGTAAAGCTAAAATTACCGGAATGTTCTGGTCAAATTCAGCCGATTTAAAATGCTCGTCCATTTCATTTGCTCCAACTAATAACTGGTTGTAATTGTCAAAACCAATTGCAAGAGCAATGCTTAAACCAACGGCGCTCCATAAAGAGAATCTTCCGCCAACCCAGTCCCACATTGGGAAAATGTTGTCAGGATTGATTCCAAATTCAGTTACTTTTTGAATGTTAGTTGAAACCGCTACGAAATGTTTTGCGATATCTTCCTGAGAAGCTGATTTTAAAAACCATTCTCTGATAGTTTCAGAATTTGAAAGTGTTTCCTGAGTAGTAAAAGTTTTAGAAACAATTAAAAATAGAGTAGTCTCCGGATTTAATTTTTTGATTATTTCGTTTACGTGATCCCCGTCAACATTAGAAACGAAATGTGTATTTAGGTGATTTTTGTAAAATTGTAAAGCTTCAACAGCCATAACCGGACCAAGATCTGAACCTCCAATTCCAATATTTACAATATCAGTAAAAGCTTTTCCTGTGTATCCTTTTCTTTCACCCGAAATCACTTCGTTTGTAAAATTCCTGATTTTGTTTTTTACTTCGTAAACTTCTTTAATTACATTTTCTCCGTCTACATTAATAACTGCCGTTTCCGGAGCACGTAAAGCGGTGTGAAGAACTGCACGGTTTTCTGTCTTGTTGATTAATTCTCCTCCAAAATAATCAGCAATTGCATTTTTTAATCCAACTGAATTAGCAAGCTCTAGTAATAAAGAAACTGTTTCCTTACTGATATTGTTTTTAGAATAATCAACTAAAAAGTCATTCCATTGTAAGTGAAATTTTTCAGCACGTGCATTATCTTGTTGAAATAATTCCTGTATAGTAGTTCCGTGATTTGCGTTAAAATGATTTTGCAGATTTTTCCACGCTTCAGTCCCGGTTGGGTTTGTAGTGTTTAAAGCCATTTTTATTTTAATTATTTGATTGTTGTTTTTAGATACACAAAAATACTGAAATAACTTTTTAAAAGCTTACAGGTTCATGATTATATAACAATAAGTTGCGAAAACGATTAAGCCTATAAGCCGGATAGATTTAAGATTTTAATTAAGACAACAAATGGAAAAATAATTGAACCGATGATAAATATAGTCTTGCCATGTTTGCGGTCATTTTCATTGTACGAATAGATGCGTTCTCCATTTGGAAGTGTTTTTTTAGATTTCCAAAGCGAATATCCTATAACAATTCCAATTCCGCCTCCCAAAAGTGAAAATAGATAACCCGCAATTATCCAAGGTTTCTGATTTTCTTCTGGTTTAGCCAGAATTTGTAAGCGTTCTTTTTTGAGGGCAGCCAACATTTCAGGATCAATAGCTTTGCCTCGTTCGGTAAGTATTTTTTGAGCTAACTTATAATCAAAAACATTCCATTCGTCAGACTTTAAAAGAACTTCGTATAATTCTTCATCTGAAAAACTCAGGAGATAGTAATCTTTGTCTATTTCGTTAAGGATATTTTCTGTGTCTTTTTCCAGAATGTTTTCGGCTTTTTCAAAATCAGCCGCTTCAATTTTTACTTCATATTGATTTTGTAAGGTGCTTCCTGAAAAAGTAACGTCAACGGGTGGTAAATTATCGGCTAAGAATGTTTTGATATTGTTTTTGTTTAATAATATTTCAAGTTCTTTTGCCTGATCTAATGTTGGAAATTTTCTAAAAGTAGTAAAGTTTTCGGTCATGTGTTTTTAGAGTTGATCGGTTCAATTGATAGAATTAAGTTTTACCAAACCTTCCACCACGGCTTTTTAACTTCCTCGGTTTTTCCTGCTTTATTGATTTCTATTCTTTTTAAAGATTCGAATTTTATTTTAGAATCATCAAAAAACAGTTCGCCTGTTTCACTCATCCCAATTGGCAGATGGGTTCTTTGTTTCCAGTCTTCTGTCTGAAGTTCCGGAATCAAAGCAGCATCGATTTTTTCGCGAAAGCGTTTTTTTGCTTTTTCAATAATTTCTTCTTCAATATTTGAAGTTGAGTTCTTAAAAAGAGGAATAGAATTTTCAGGAATATGTAAAAGAAAAATCTGTGTTTTATGGTCATCTTCCCGAATGTCCAAAACTTTAAAAAATGTATTTGAAGACAAAAGGTAATGCCCGATTTTTGCCGAGTTAGGATTGAAGACCGATAAATCTTTGGCGTCGGCACTGGCAATTAAGTATCTCAAATTACCGGAAATTCCTCCGCCCAAACGCGTCATATCTGTAAAAGCTCTTTCCTTTATTATTTGACCAACTTTGTAATTTGCGATTAAGTTTTCAGGAAGAGTCGTGTCTCTGTAAAATAATTTTAAGCCTGAAAATGTCTCATTAAAAATTGATTCAATTCTTGAATTTTTCATGACTTCTTAATTTTTAAAATTTAAAGTTTACAAATAATCTGATGCAATTAAAGATTTCCAATACTGTCTAACTCTCTTTTTAAAGGCTCCATTTGTTTTAAGAAACGGGTTTTGTCATTTCCGGTTAAAGATTCTCCGGTTGGTAAATTTAGTCGGAGTGCATCTACCTGAACGCCGTTTTTCCAGAATCGGTAACAAACGTGAGGACCGGATGCCAGACCTGTACTGCCGACTAATCCAATAGTTTGTCCTTGTGTAACACGCTGACCGCGCTTTACTAAAATTCTGGACATATGTAGATATTGGGTAGAGTAGGTTCCGTTGTGTTTTACTTTAACAAAATTTCCGTTTCCTGCCGTATATCCGGTTGTTTCTACAACTCCGGATGCTGTTGTTGAGATTGGAGTTCCTGTTGGAGCGGCATAATCTGTACCTTTGTGCGCTTTCCAGGTATGCTGCACAGGATGGAATCTGTTCATGGTAAATCTCGAAGTGATTCGGCTGAATTTAATAGGTGTTTTTAAGAAGAAATTTTTAAGTGTTTTTCCTTCATCATCATAATATTCTACTTTTCCGGAAAGTGTGTCTTTTTCAAAAGGAAAAGCGTAAACTATTTTTCCTTTATATTCAAAAAAGGCGGCTTGCAGGTCTTCAACGCCGTCATACGTTTTTCCATTTATAAACCGTTCCGTGAAAATTAATCCGTAACGATCGCCTTTTTTTAGTTTAAAGAAGTCAATAGACCACGAAAATACTTTTGTAATTCGGCTGGCCAATGCGGTTTCGACACTTTCGTTTCCTAAGGTTTCAGATAATGAACTTTTTAAAACACCTCCAATAATTTTTCTTTTTAAAGTAACCGGTTTTGTTTTTTTATAAGCTTTCGCAATACTGTCGCGCAAATCGACAACGTAATACGTTAAAGCATCCGGCTGATAAATAAAAACCTGAAGTTTATTGGTTTTGTTTTTTGAACGAAGTAAAGTGAAGGGTTTGTTGTAACGAATAGACCGAACATTAAAGGAGTCTTTAACCTGTTCTACAATATTGTGCACTTTTTTGTCTCCAATATTCTGGCTTTGTAAAATAGATCCAAATGAATCTCCTTTTGATATGGTGTCATTAACAATATTAAAATCAGCGTAATTAAAACCGAACTCTATTTTTTTGGTTTTGGGTTTGGTAATTTTGTTTTCAACTATTTTTTCTTCCTTTTTATTACATGAGAAAATAGAAAACAAGACTATTAAAATTACGACTGCTTTTTTCAAACTTTTAATTTTTTTTCTGGGGAATTAAGTGGGTTAATCATTCCCCCAATTGGACAATTCTTCTTCGGTCCACAATTTAGGAAAAAAGATGCGTCTTTGGTATTTTGGATGCATATATTTTTGCCAGTCGCTTCCGCCGGTTGCTTCGCCGTTGCCTTTTCCGCTTTCTAAAATGTATTTAATAGCGGTATTCAGGTGCTGCATAACCCATGTAATGTTCACAGTATGATCATAATGGCGCATAGCTTTGATCAATTCAGGATTTTGCTGGTCTTCAATTGGCAGTTGTGTAAATTTCTGCCAGATATTTTTTGTTTTAAAAGAAGCCATTTGCCGCAAGAACTGATCTTTGTATTTTTTTTCAAACTCATTTAATAAGTATGATTTTTCGCCGGTGTGATAATCTTTTCCGGCAGCCTGCCAGTACAAATGTTCAAAACTGGTTTCAAGATCTGTATTTTCGTCAAAATTTGCTTTGTATCTGCGGTCTGTTAAATTGATGACATCCGTCGAAGCAAATTCGATCATTCTGTATTGTGCGCTTTGAAATCCGCTTGCAGGTGTAAGGGTGTTTCTGAATTTCATGTATTGCTCAACTTCCATTCCGTTTTCCATAATACTGAATGAATTCGTCAGCATATCAAAATAGCGTGTAATTCTTGAAAGTCTTTCGCTGAAAAAATCAACCTGAATATTTTGTGTGTCTGCAATCTGGTCGATTTCCCACAAAATCATTTTAAAGAGTAATTCATTTACCTGATGATACATAATAAATACCATTTCATCAGGAAGTGTTGTGCGTTGTGTTTGTAAATTTAGAAGAGCATCAGTCTGGATATAATCCCAATAGGTAATAGGTTTTGACCAAAGCAATCCTTCTAACTGAACTTCAGTTTTTTGATTTATAGCTTTAAATTTAAGATCAATTTCATTTAAAATTGATTCTGAATGATCGGTTAGATTCATTTACTTTTAACTTTTAACGGATTTTTCAATCCTTTATATTCATCAAGGTCTGCTTTCAGGGATCCTACGGCAAGATCTGCTTTGATTCTAATAGGGACTTTGTTGTCGTCGTCTGTAATCCAAAGCGTTAAACTTTCTTTTTCTTTAAAAACCCTTCCTGTTTGTACAAGTGGTTTAAAAATCATGGTAGAAACCTTTCCAAATTTAGTTGTAATATCTTCACGACCTACATATTTTAACTTAAATTTTGTGATTTCATCGTCAAAGAACATGTCGATGGTAATGGATTCTCCTGATTTTAATTTATCGATATTTGGATGATTCCTTAAAAAGTAAAAAGACGAAACGATATCCTGTACATTATCAGTAGTTACAATTGTTTTTTCCGTCTTTCGTTTGTAATCCTTAACCAGAACTTTGTTGTCGCTTTGATTAAAAAAGCCTTCCTGATTTTTGGTATAACCGCCTTCGTCAATTTTCCTGACGAATCGGTACGGGTTTCCATTTTCTTTGTCAAAATAACTCTCGTAAAGATCTTCTACTTTAAAGAAGAATTTAGACATTCCGGTTGTGTAGCCTTTACCAACCGCATGATGAACTTTTTTGTTGTTTATAGTGGCGTCTTTAATTTCAAGTGTTGCATATCCTGCATTTACGATCCCGTAATGGATCCTGAACTTAAAATATTCTCCTGTTCCAAAGGCGTCTTCTTTCTGCGAATCGAAGCCAAAGGCCGTTAAAACTAGTATGATGAGGACAAGCTTTTTCATAGTACAATTTTTACATTTCATTATAAAGGTAAATAAATGCAAATTCTATTCCAAATGTACCTAAACAAAAAAACTCAGTCAAAGATGACTGAGTTTTTATGCTATTAACTAACCAAAAAACTATAAATTATGAAATTTATATCAATTCAGAAGGAAACCACCCCTTCTTGATTTGCGAGTGCAAAGATAGATAGAAAGTCGAGAAATAAAATAGCAAATAGTAAGTTTAACATAACATTTGCATATAAATCATCAGTTTACAGAGTTTTTTTTAGCATAATGTAAAAATATCGCATTTTTATAAAGTTCCTCTCAATTCCTGTTCTCTCTCAATTGACTCAAACAGAGCTTTAAAGTTCCCTGCTCCAAATCCTTTTGCCCCCATTCTTTGGATAATTTCAAAAAATAGAGTAGGTCTGTCCTGAACGGGTTTTGTAAATATTTGTAAAAGATAACCGTCTTCATCGGCATCTACCATAATGGCCAGTTTTTCGATTTCGTTCAAATCTTCTTTCATCATATCCATATGAACTCCCAGTCTTTCCGGAATTGCTTCATAATAAGTATGCGGAGGAGCAGATAAAAATTCTACGCCGCGTGCTCTTAGTTGAGAAACTGTTTTAATAATATCATCTGTTGCAATAGCGATATGCTGAATTCCGGGTCCGCCATAGAAATCTAAATATTCTTCGATCTGAGATTTTTTCTTTCCTTCGGCTGGTTCATTAATTGGGAATTTAATTCTTCCGTTTCCGTTTGACATTACTTTACTCATCAATGCAGAATATTCTGTGGTAATTTGTTTGTCATCAAAAGATAAAAAGTTTACAAATCCCATAACATCTTCGTAGAATTTTACCCAGGTATTCATTTCATTCCAGCCTACATTTCCAACCATGTGGTCGATGTATTTTAATCCTGTTGATTCCGGGTTAAAGTCAGATTTCCATTCTCTGTAACCTGGAAGAAAAACACCATTATAGTTTTTTCTTTCTACAAAAATGTGAACCGTTTCTCCGTAAGTGTAAATTCCGGAACGAACTACCTGACCAAATTCATCTTCCTCAACGGTTGGTTCCATAAAAGATCGTGCCCCGCGTTTCATGGTTTCTTCGTAAGACTTTGTTGCGTCTTCAACCCAAAGTGCGGCAACTTTTACTCCGTCACCATGTTTTTTTAAATGTTCGTTGATTGGAGAATCAGCCGTTAAAGGCGTTGTCAAAACAATTCTTATTTTATCTTGTTTGATAACATAAGACGCTCTGTCTTTTACTCCGGTTTCCAGCCCGGCGTATGCCAATGACTGGTATCCAAATGCAGATTTATAATAATGTGCAGCTTGTTTGGCATTACCTACATAAAATTCTACATAATCGGTTCCTAATAACGGAAGGAAATCCTGCGCTCCTTCGAATATTTTTTCTAATCCGTATTCTACTGATTTTACTTCTTTGCTCATGATTTTTTAATTAGAAAATGTGTCAATTAGATAATTATTTACGCAATGTTGAAATTGGTACATTGACAAATTATCTCATTATCTAGTTGAACTCATCTTTGATGTTGATATTATTTTATTTAAAATTTCTGATAACTGTTCTATAAGTTCTTTGCAATTAGGATATTCTTTATATGCATCATACAAAAACAACCAATATTCAGTTTCGTCTGCTTCTTTAATTGTAATTTTTAATTTATGAATAAAATCAGCTTTACTTTCTGCATTTTGAGACTCTTTTGAATTTGCTCCAATTGATGTACCGCTTTTTAATAATTGATTCGTAATAACAAACTTTTTTTGTTCTTGAAGTTCTGTTGTATAATAAATAATGTTTAATGCGAAATTGAAAGTTTTAATTAAAAGAGCGTTGTCTTTATATTTTTCGTTAAAAGTGATTTGGCTTAATTAGATAATTTGAGAATGGTGTCAATGAGATAATTTATTTTGTAAGTTTAAAATCACACATTTAGTTATTTAATTCTCAAATTGGCATATTTTCTAATTGACACATTTACTAATTAAGACTCAGTCCATGACTTGTAGTATTGACCATCATCCAATCCCATAGCTTCTTCGGTAATCATTAATGGGCGGAACGTATCCACCATTACGGCTAATTCCTGAGTTTCTTTGTGACCAATGCTTCGTTCCATTGCTCCCGGTGCTGGTCCGTGAGGAATTCCTTTTGGGTGTAAAGTAATATGTCCCTGCTCAATGTTATTACGGCTCATAAAATCGCCATCAACATAATATATGACTTCGTCAGAATCTATATTACTGTGATTGTATGGTGCTGGAATAGCTTTTGGGTGATAATCATAAAGTCTAGGGCAGAAAGAACAAACAACAAATGTTGCTGTTTCAAATGTTTGATGTACCGGAGGCGGTTGATGAACACGTCCCGTTATAGGTTCGAAATTATGAATTGAAAATCCGTATGGGAAATTATATCCGTCCCAACCCACAACGTCAAAAGGATGAGTTGCATAAACCACTTCGTGAAGCATGCCTTCTTTTTTAATTTTCATTAAAAAATCACCTTTTTCATCGTGCGTTTCCAGTTCATTTGGTAAAATAAAATCACGCTCGCAAAACGGAGAATGTTCTAAATGCTGGCCTGACTGATTTTTATATCGTTTTGGAGTATAAAAAGGAGTGTAAGATTCGACATAAAACAGACGGTTTTCTTCTGTTTCAAATTCTATCTGATAAATAATACCGCGTGGAATAATTAAATAATCACCATATTCAAATGGAATATTTCCTAACATGGTTCTTAACTTTCCTTTTCCTTTATGGATGAAAAGCATTTCATCGGCATCGGCGTTTTTGTAGAAATAACTTCTAAGGGATTCTTTTGGTGCAGCAAGACCAATAATACAGTCTTTATTGACAAGCATGGCTTTACGGCTGTCCAGAAAATCATTTTCGGGTTTTAATTCGAAACCTTTAAAAAGAAGCGATTTTATGTTTTTGCCAATTGCAATTTTGGGTTCAACCGAATATGAGTTTAAAATTTCTTTAACCTGCGTTGGTCTGTGAACGTGATAAGAAAGAGAAGAATGTCCGTGAAAACCTTCTGTCCCAAACAATTGTTCATAGTAAAATCCGCCGTTTGGTTTTTCGAACTGGGTGTGTCTTTTTTGAGGGAAATCCCCAAGTTTATGATATAGTGGCATGGCTTTTCAATTAGATAATTTGTAAATTAGATAATTCGAAAATTTGAATTGCATAGGCAGACAATCGGTTCAATTTAAATTGACCTATTTATCTCAATTCGATAGAAGCACTATTCCGGATTTCTCTTAATGAGAAATTGAAGATACTCTAATAAACCTGTCCATTTTGTTTTCATCACAGCAAATATCGTAATTTTTATTAATTAAAATTACATATCGTATTTTTTTAGCATTAAATTATTTTTAAATACTTTGAGATAAAGCCAATATACTGCGAAAAATAATTCTTTGTAAAAATAGAAAAAGTACGGGAAAGAAAGCGTTAAAATAAAAATCCGATGCTGAACCAGGTAAAACTTTTAGACATTTCCGGCGACCATGACTGCTTAATTTCAATTGGGCCAATTATAGTTTCCAGACCGTAACCCACAGCATAACCTGTATATTTAGGCATCGATAACCAGTCTACAGAACTAAAAATATCATCGCCCAGATTGGCAAAATTAGCAGAAAGGTTGATATGGTTCTTTTTGAAAATTTCGTAATCAAGCGAAATATCGGCTTTAATAAAACTATTTCCTGCAATACTTAAAAAGTCATACCCATAGAAGTAGTTGAAGTTATTGATTTTGTTATAACCATAGCCTCCTAATATAAAATCGAAAAACGGTACACTGTCGCTTCCTATATTAAAACCGGCATCGGCACCAAATTTTACTGTTGTTTTATCAAATATGGTTCTCACAAAACCAAGTTCGGCTTTGGCGATAGAAAAAGGTTTGAATTTATTGGTATAATCAGATGAAGCAAGGTACGTCTGTAGATCTGTAGAAAAATATACCCCGGAACTTGGGTAATATTTATCGTCAAACGAGTCGTATTTTAAATAAGCAAAGGCACTCATATAACTGCTTTTATCAATTATATTTTCTACGTTAGAAAGTGTAGGGGAGTTTATTTTCAGATACTTATAATCTAAACCACCGCCCATTAAGAACTTCTGAACAAAAATAGTCTGAAAGTAGGCCTGATTACTTATATCCATAAAGTCAACATTAATTAAATTGAAATTTGGATTCTGTCCGATAAGATTACTCAGACTTGTCGTTACGTTTCGGTTAAACTGATTTAATCTGGAACGGAAACCAAAACTGATATTGAAACCATTTTCGACATAATAATTAAAGTCGTATCTAAAATTATCTCCTAAAATAATATCAAGAGAAGTGACATCGTTTTTTAAAAATGTTTTGTTGTGCGTAAGATTTAGCAAAACAGCACTTTTGTATAGTCCGTCGTAATGAAGGCCCAGTTTTAAATAAGTCTGCGTTGGATTTTCCTTTAAAACCAGGTCAAGATCGTCCTTACCGCCGTCCGGCTGCAGACAATAGGAGATTGTGCTGAAATTTTTAGTAGCATCCAGATTATTAATTCCGGCTTTAAGATCATCATAAGTAATGGTGCTTCCCGGTTTAAAACGAAGTTTACCGCGAATGTATTCTTTAGTATAATTATCTAAACGGTCTGTGTTTATTTTCTGTATTTGAATCGTATCAGACGCAACTTTTAATTTTGGTTTTTTATAATAATTGTCTTCGTTTACCAGCGTTTTAATTTTTTCGTATACAGCAAAAGCGGCTTCTTCTCCTTTTCTGATGATTTCTTCTCCTTTATCAAAAGAAATTACACCGTAATCGCGAATATCCGGTTTAATATAAACATCAGTATCCTTGATTTTGCTTTTCATTTTATCGATAGACTGCAGGTTGGTAATCTGAACCAGAATTCTTGTCGCGTTTTTTAGATTTTTTCGCTTCATTAAGTCATCCTGAACGTCTACACCAATGATAATATCGGCACCCAGATTGCGGACTTCTTTTATTGGATAATTGTTTACAACGCCGCCGTCGACCAATAAATTACCGTCGATTTCAACAGGAGTAAATAAGGATGGAAAAGCGGCACTTGCCATCATGGCCTGAACCAGATTTCCTTTGTTCAGCAAAACTTCTTCGCCGGTTTCAATATTAGTTCCAATACATAAAAACGGAGTAGGAAGTTTGTTAAAATCACGAATATGACGAACATTTCGGGTCAGGCTGCTCAATAAGTTATAGTTGTACATTCCTTTTGAAAGTGCTTCAGGGATACCAACTCTGAATTTACTGAACGGTAAAACAATTGCATACAATTCGTCATTTTTCTTTCCGTAGAAGTTTTTAGACGAACGTGGAATATAATCGTTTATTAAATCGTCGAAATTGGTTTTTTTGAAAATAGAATCAATTTGAGAAGCATTGTAACCGGAAGCGTAAAGGCCGCCAATTACAGATCCCATACTTGTACCGCCAATGTAGTCGATTTTGACTCCTGCTTCTTCGAGAACTTTCAAAACCCCAATATGTGCAAAACCTTTCGCACCGCCGCCACTTAAAACCAAGCCGATTTTAGGTCTTTTTACACTGTCCTGTTTGATTTCCTGACAGAAAGATTTTTCAGGAAAAAGGACCAAAAGAGAAAAAAGCACAAATGCTTTACCCCAAACGGAACGTAGAAAAAATCCTGTTGAGAGGATATTTGAAATGGAAAGCTTAATCAGGCGCATAAAAATTTGCTAGTTGGTTTTGTAAAAGTCGACAATTTTTTTGGCTTTTGACACACCAATGACAGCAGATATTTCTTTTTCTGATGCTAATTTCAATCTTTTAACACTTTTAAAATGTTGTATTAACGTGAGCATGGTTTTTTCGCCTATTCCGGGAATGCTTTCTACAGATGAATTAAGGGCTGCTTTGCTTCGTTTATCACGGTGAAACGTGATCCCGAAACGGTGCGCTTCATTTCGCAGCTGCTGGATAACTTTAAGGGTTTCGGATTTTTTATCGAGATATAACGGGATTGAATCGCCCGGATAAAAAAGTTCTTCAAGACGTTTTGCGATTCCTATAATAGCTACTTTACCACGTAAGCCGAGTTCGTCGATGCTTTTTAAAGCAGCAGATAATTGTCCTTTCCCGCCGTCAATAATAATTAATTGCGGTAAAGGTTCATTTTCATCCAGTAATCTTTTGTAACGGCGGTATACAATTTCGGTCATCGAAGCAAAATCGTCAGGACCTTCAACCGTTTTTACATTAAAATGACGGTAATCTTTTTTGCTGGCTTTTCCGTCTTTAAAAACGACACAGGCCGCAACAGGATTTGTTCCCTGGATATTCGAGTTGTCAAAACATTCTATATGGCGAGGCTCAGCCGGAAGACGTAAATCTTTCTGCATCTGCGCCATGATTCGGTTAACGTGGCGATCCGGATCTACAATCTGCAATTGTTTCAACTGTTCGATTCGGTAGAATTTGGCATTTCGGATGGACAAATCCAATATCTGTTTTTTATCTCCAAGCTGTGGAACGGTTGTTTTTATTTTTTCGCCCAAATCAATTTCAAACGGAACAATAATTTCTTTTGATAATAAGTGAAAACGCTCGCGAAGTTCTACAATTGCCAGTTCTAATAATTCTTCGTCGCTTTCGTCCAGTTTTTTCTTCATTTCCAGAGTATGCGAACGAATGATTGAACCATGCGATATTTGTAGAAAGTTTACATAAGCGGCACTTTCATCAGATACAATCGAAAATACATCGATATTGGTAATCTTTGGATTTACAATGGTCGATCTTGACTGATAATTTTCAAGTACTTCAATTTTTTCTTTGATTTTTTGTGCCTCTTCAAAACGTAAATCTTCGGCATATTTTACCATTAAACGCTTGAAATCTTTCATGCTTTCTTTAAAATTTCCTTTCAGGATTTCGCGGATCGCATCAACCTGGCGCTGGTATTCTTCCAGTGGTTCCATGCCTTCGCACGGACCTTTGCAGTTGCCGATATGATATTCAAGGCAGACTTTAAATTTGCCCGAGTCTATATTCGATTTGCTTAAATCGTAATTGCAGGTTCGTAACGGATATAATTCTTTAATTAAATCCAGTATAGTATGCACGGTTTTGAAACTGGTGTAGGGTCCAAAATATTCAGAACCGTCTTTGACCATTCTTCGGGTTGAAAATATTCTCGAAAAAGGTTCTTTTTTGATACAAATCCAGGGATAACTTTTGTCATCGCGCAAAAGCACGTTGTACCTTGGCTGCAAAGTTTTTATTAGATTGTTTTCTAATAAAAGCGCATCACTTTCGGTAGGAACAACAATATGTTTGATGGTCACGATTTTTCGAACCAGAACATTCGTTTTTGCCGTATCGTGAATTTTATTGAAGTAGGAGGAAACCCTTTTTTTTAAATTTTTGGCCTTCCCCACATACAAGATTTTCCCGTCTTTATCGTAATACTGATATACGCCGGGATTATCCGGTAAGGTGAGAATTTGAAGATCTAAGGACGGTTTTTGCATTCTGTTTTATTTCTGAAGATAACTTGATAAGCGGTTTCAAAAACCATTCTGATTCCTGAAAAAAAAGCTTAACACTGATTTAGTTTCAAATTTACGAAATCAAAAGAATAATTTCTATATTTAGATTTTATAATTCTGCATGAAAAATAGTAAGCCCCTGGTTATTTTCGGCGAATCAATTCTGCCGGGAGAACATAAGACCATAAATGTCGAAATTGCCCGATTACACACAACAACCAAACTCAATATTCCGGTCATTGTACGTCGTTCCAAACACGAAGGTCCGGTTGTTTTATTTTCGGCAGGAATTCATGGTGATGAAATTAATGGTGTCGAAGTTGTCCGCCAGATTATCAGCAAGAAAATCAACCGCCCCGAAAGAGGAACTATTATTTGTATTCCAATTATCAATATGTATGGTTTTGTGAATAAATCCAGAGAATTTCCTGACGGTCGTGACTTAAATCGTGTTTTTCCCGGAAGTAAAAAAGGATCGCTGGCAAGCCGCTTTGCCTATCATATCGTCGAGCAGATTTTACCAATTATAGATTATGCAGTCGATTTTCATGCCGGAGGCGCCAGCCGTTTTAATGTTCCCCAGATCCGGATTACCGAAAATAACATGGAATTAAAATTGCTGGCAGATATTTTTAATGCGCCGTTTACTTTATACTCTAAAAATATTGGCGGTTCTTTTCGAAATACCTGCGAAAAAGCCAACATAAAAATGCTGCTTTTTGAAGGCGGAAAATCATTGGATATAAATGATGCGGTTGCCAATGAAGGTGTAAAAGGAGTAAAGCGGCTGCTGCATTACCTGAATATGCTGGATCCAAAACATATTGTTGAGCCTGCTTTAGAAACTTCTATTTATATTAAATATTCAGTCTGGCTTCGCGCAAAATGTTCCGGACTGCTTCATGATTACAATATGGTTGGTAAATTTGTAACCAAAGGAACTATACTGGCCATTATTACAGATCCGTTTGGAAAGTTTGAACAAAAAGTAAAAGCACCGCATGATGGGTATGTTATTAATGCCAATCATTCGCCAATTGTATACGAAGGCGATGCGATTTATCATTTATCTAAAAATTCTCCCATAAATGCCGACGAATAAAAAAGAATTACGACTTCATTATAAAAATCTTCGCGCAGCACTTTCTGAAAGTGATATCGAAGAAAAAAGTCTGGCTATTGCCAATAGTCTGATTCAGCTGCCTATTTGGGACAAAACTTATTACCATGTTTTTCTTCCAATTGTGGAGCATAAAGAAATCGACACCGAATTTATCCTGCATTTACTTTCCGGAAAAGATAAAGAAATCGTGATTTCGAAAAGCGATTTTGAAACCCGTGAAATGACGCATTTTTTATTGACCGATAATACCAAAATTAAAAAAAACGAGTATAATATTCCCGAACCAATAAACGGACTTCAGGTTCCGGTTCAAAATATTGATGTGGTTTTTGTGCCTCTTCTTGCTTTTGATATTTTTGGCAATCGCATTGGCTACGGAAAAGGTTTTTACGATAAATTTCTTGCCGGTTGTAAACCCGAAACGATAAAAATTGGACTTTCTTTCTTCGAATCTGTAAAAATGATTGATGACGTCTTTGAATCTGATGTAAAATTAGATTATTGCATTACGCCCTTGAAAATCTACACCTTCTGATTTTCTTTTTTTATAATAAAAATATTCTGATAATCAATATTTTATATATGATTCGTAATGTATCTACGCAGCTTTTGTCGATATTAATGACGTAGATGCACTGCGGTGCGTCTGTATATATATTTGCCGGAAAACCCCGTATGATATAAATTAACATTTGTGCAAATTTAACAAATGACTTAATTTTACTTATATCACTTAAATGATTCAAAAACGACTTTAAAAATTTTGGCATCAATTTTGGATTGGCGCAAATCGCAGATAATTTTCTTAGTAAATCCGGAATGCTGATTATTATTTGAGATCAAAACCAATTATTAATCCTAAAATTTTTTAAATGAAAAATACACCTTTTTATTTGCTGGCATTCCTTTTACTTGTTTTAATAAGTTGTAAAAAACAAGATGCGTCTGCCTACGAAACAGTTGATTTAACTGCTGTAGCTTCGGATGAAATTCCGGAAGAATATGTTTCAGATTCCAATACTGAAAGTTATGCCGGACTCGAAGAAAATCCTTTTGAGTCTCCAAAAAAATCTCCTCTTTCTACTTTTTCCATAGATGTTGACAATGCTTCTTATACCAATATCCGTCGTTTTATAAACGAAGGCCAGCCGGTTCCTAAAGATGCTGTTCGTGTAGAAGAAATGATGAACTTCTTTAAATATAAATATCCGCAGCCTAAAGGTGAGAATCCGTTTTCGATAAATACGGAGTTAAGCGACTGTCCGTGGAATAAAAATTCGCAGTTACTGAAAATAGGTTTACAGGGAAAGAATATTCCAATGACCAATCTTCCGGCATCTAACCTTGTTTTTTTAATTGATGTTTCGGGTTCGATGAATGATTCGAATAAACTGCCTTTGCTGAAGGAATCGATGAAAATTCTAGTGAAAGAATTACGTGCCAAGGATAAAGTTTCAATTGTAGTGTATGCCGGTTCTGCAGGTGTTGTTTTAGAGCCGACTTCCGGCGACGAAAAAGATGAAATTATGAATGCTTTTAACCAACTGAGCGCAGGCGGAAGTACAGCAGGAGGGGAAGGAATTGAACTGGCATATAAATTAGCGCAGGAAAATTTTATTAAAGAAGGAAATAACAGAGTAGTTATTGCAACCGATGGTGATTTTAATGTTGGTGCATCTTCTGATCTGGATATGGAAAAACTAATCGAAGAAAAAAGAAAATCAGGTGTGTTTTTAACTGTTTTAGGATTTGGAATGGGGAATTACAAAGACAGTAAAATGGAAATTCTGGCTGATAAAGGAAACGGAAATTATGCTTATATCGATAATATCCAGGAGGCCAATCGTTTTTTAGGAAAAGAATTTAAAGGATCAATGTTTGCCATTGCCAAAGATGTAAAAATCCAGATTGAATTTAATCCAAAACACGTTCAGGCGTATCGATTAATTGGTTATGAAAACCGAAAGTTAAAAGACGAAGATTTTAAAAATGATGCGGTCGATGCAGGAGAATTAGGAAGCGGCCATACGGTAACAGCTCTTTATGAGATTATTCCGCCGGGTGTCGAAAGTAATTATGTTCCGTCAGATTTAAAATATACCAAAGTAAAGACCGATGAAACAGCTTACAGCGATGAACTGGCCACGATTAAATTCCGTTATAAAAAACCGGATGGCGATAAAAGTATTGAAATCGTGAATACAATTGCAAACAAAAAAACAGCATTGAACAATAGTTCTGAAGATTTTAAATTTACAACTGCTGTTGCCTGGTTTGGTTTAAAATTGAGAGATTCAAAGTTTATCACAAATTCATCAAGTGCCGATATTAAGAAACTGGCCAAATCAGGATTATCATACGATGATGAAGGTTACAGAGCAGAGTTTGTCCGATTGGTAGAGGCTGTGAATTAATATTAAATTCCAGTATAGAAATTGCTTCGCCTGTTCGCTGTCGTTCAGGTACAAATTTTAAATCTCAAAATAAAAAATTCCAAATCCCAGGTCAGATAGACATTGGGATTTGGAATTTTTTTATTGAAATTTTATACCGTTATTTTACTTCCTTAATTGTTGTTCCGTCGATCCAGCCTTCGGTACCGTCTGTTAATTCGACTTTTTTCCATTTTCCAAGGCTTTCCATTACATATACTTTTGCACCTTCATGAAGTAAAATAATCGCAGCACCACCTTTTTGAGGCTCGCTTCTTACTTCGCTTAATTCGGCAAAAACAATCGCCGGACGATCGTTGTCAAAATGATCTTTTTCAGACATTCCCGCAGAAACGCTTAAAGCCAGAGCAACCAAAAAAATAAACATTGCAACAAAATAGATTCGTTTCGTAATAGTACGTTGTGAAAAGTAATACCCGATAAAACCAAGTAAAAACAAAAAAGCAATTCCAACCGAAATTTTTGCCCACATGTTGTAATCGAAAATTGAAGTAAAATTCTGGATCAGTTTTGCAAAACCTACTTTCGGTACTTCTTTTATTTCATCGATAGTTAGTTTTTTGGCAAATTTTAAGTTGTTTAGAGTCTCCGGATCGTTTGGTTTTAATACCAGAGCCTTTTCATAATTGTAAATTGAAGGAGCAACTTTGTTCAGTTTATAATAACTGTTTGCCAGATTAAAATACAATTCAGCCGACTCCAGTTTATCTTCTTTGATAATATCTTCATAAACCTGAACCGCTTCTTTATATTGTCCCTTTTGGTACAAAGCATTTCCTTTTTCAAAGCTGCTTTGAGCAAAGAAAACCTGCGAGATTAATAAAAAGAGATATAGTATGTTTTTCATTTTATTTTCTTTAAACCCGACAGTTTTTTTAATCTGCCAGGTTTGATTTATAACGTTTAAACAATCTGTTTTTCTAATTCGGAAATAATCAAAACAGCTTTATCATAATCCTGCTGAATCGAAGCACTCGATGCCGGAGCATAACGTGCAAACTCACAGTTTTCGGTTAGATTAATAAAATTTTGAACCGTTTCAGGATTTGCATTTCTTGACAGCAGCAATTCGCGGATATTGTCTTTACTCATTTCTGAGGTTTCAATATGCAGTTTTGCTTTTAAGAAATTATGCATTGCTTTTTCAAGAGCAATATAAAAGGCTTCTTTATTGCCAAGCTGTTTTTTAGCCTGCGACAGGTATTTCTTTGCCAGCTTGTTGTTCATTCTGATTCGGTTTCCTTTTACATCACTGTCAATAGCTTCTTTTTTCTTCTTAGCCAAAATAATAATCGGGATAATGGCAAATGGGAAAAATATCAAAATGTAATACAAATCAGAGCCGTAGAAATCGTTTTTAGCTGTTCCGGTTAAGATCGTTTTTGATTTATTATATTTAAACTGTTCTGCTTTTTCAACAACATTTTTAGATGCAGTCGACGGATTGGCTTCTGCTAATGTAGGGCCGTCCAGAACATCCACCATAATTTCCTTAGAGGTTATGGTTTTATAAGAACCGGAGCTCAGGTCAAAATACGAGAACGAGATTGGTTTTATTGCATATTTGCCTTTGTACTGCGGAATGATCGTGTACTTGTCGGTTATTTTTCCGGACATTCCGGATAATGTTGTATTTATTCTTTCATCATGAACCGGGTCATACATTTCCAATGCATTTGGCACAACCGGTTTTGGCAGCGTAAATAATTTTAGATTACCGCTTCCTGCAGCGCTGACAACCAAATCAAGACTTTCACCGCTTTTAAGAGTAGTTCTTGATGGTGTCACTGTAAAGTTAAAATTACCTACTGCACCTGTAAACCCTTCCGGTTTTCCTGCTTCCGGAAGTGGTCTTACGGTAATTGTTTTTGCTCCTGTTGAAACTGTTTTATTATCTTCAGCAATAATCATCTGTCCAAACATATCACGGCGATTGGTTGGCAGCTGTACGCCAATGTCTAATGAAAGCGGCTCAATAGTAAGTCTGCCGCTTTTTTGCGGATATAATATTGTTTTCTTTAAAACCACATAATAACATCTTTCGCCTCTGTAGCTTCCTTCAACGGGATTAAGCTGTTTTATTTCGATATTCTGATTCCAGAAATCATTGTATTTTGGTTTGGTAAGTTCCTTAAAACCAGTAACACCAATGTTACCAAAGTATAATTTGTAAACTACCGTAATAGGCTCATTTAAATATGGCGTTGTTTTAGAAACTTCTGCTTCCAGATGCAGCAATTCATTTGAAGACCCCTGCTGTTGTTGTCTGTCATAAGGATCTCGTTCCTGCGCTACAGCATTTGTCACGGTAATTTTTACCGGAGCCGTTTTATAAATCTGACCGTTGTATTCTATTGCAGCTGGTTTGATTGTAAAAGTCCCTTTTTTTTGCGGCTGCAAAATATAGGAATATACTTTTTGAAAAGAACTTCGTCCGTTTATCCAGGACTGGCTTATCTGCTGGCTTGGTCCGCCTACAAGCGTAAATCCTTCAAATGACGGCTGGTCAAAATTATCGCCGTCGACATTCATAACAAAATCAATACGAAATCTTTCGTTAAGTCCGAGCGTGTTTTTGCTCACTTTTGCCTCAAACTGAACCTGAGCCAAAAGGCCTTGAAAAGTGAATAATAATAGAATTAAATATCTTTTCATTACTGTGTTTAAATCGTTTTTTAATGATTAAATCGTTTAATCGTTTATTGAATATTTAAAATATACAGAATAACGATTAAACGAATCAACTTATTTTTCTACCAGTCTTTTTCTGGTTTTCTTGGACTTCCTTTTTCTTTCTGGGCGTTTACTTTATCCTGAATTTTCTTTTCTTCATTGTTTACAGCATCTAACAGATTCTGAACACGTTCTTTTGAAATACCGCCGGGCTGTGGTTTTGGTTCTCCTTTATTGTCAGACTTGTCGTCTTTTTTAGGATCATTTTTACCATCTTTTTTGTCTTTGTCTTTATCGCCCTTGTCGTCTTTTTTATCCTGATCTTTGTCTTTATTCTGATCCTTGTTTTTATCTTTGTTTTTATCCTTGTCTTTGTCCTTATCCTTATTCTTGTCTTTGTTCTGATCGTTTTTAGGAGGATTTTCTTTTAGCTTTTGTTTGGCATAAGCATAATTATAACGTGTTTCGTCATCGGCTGGATTGTTGCGTAAGGCTTCTTTATAAGCTTCAACTGCCTGCGAATAATTTTTTTCTTTCATCAAAACGTTTCCAAGATTGTGAAATGCTTTGTGCTTTTCAGGTCTAGTTTTGGCGTTTTTGATAGCATTTGCATAGGCATATTTTGCTTCCGAAACCTGATTTTGTTTGTAAATCGAGTTTCCTAAGTTATAAGAAGCAGCTGCTTTTTTTGGAAATTTTGAGGCCGAAATTCTGTAATCAGCTTCAGCATCAGTAAATTTATTCTGCTTATATTCTTCATTGGCGCCAGGCAATACTTTGTCTTTTTCCTGAGCAGAAACTGCAAAAGAAAGCGATAGTAAAATATAAAGAAGTAAATTTTTCATTCTGATTTTTATGTTTTTTATTTTACCGCAAATTCATGTAATCAGCGGGTAAATAGTATTATTTCTTTTCGTTAAATAAATTCAGCTCTTTAATCCAGTTTGTTTTCCTTTCTAAAAGGAAAATGTCAACAAATAACAACAGGAATCCAAAGCCAAGGAACCACTGAAACTGCGATTGATAATCTGCCATTTGAGTCGATTCGAATTCGGTTTTCTGAATATTGTTCAAAGCATTTTTGATATACTCTAAAACTTCTTTTGTGTTTCCGCCGTAAACATAACCGCCTTTTGTTGCTTTAGCAATCGTTCTTAAACCTTCCTGATTTAGTTTTGTGATAACGGTTTGTCCGTTTTGATCTTTTTGAAAATTTCTCACAATACCGTTTTCTTTCAGCGGAATTGTTCCTCCTTTTTCTGTACCAACTCCAATCGTGATAATTTTCATGCCTATTTTGTTGGCTTCTTCTGCAGCAACAGAAGCTCCTTCAGAGTGATCTTCTCCATCAGAAATTAGGATAAGAAGTTTGCTGGTTTTGCTTTTTTCATCAAAATATTTAGCTGATAACCGGATAGCTTCGTCAAGAGAAGTTCCCTGCGATGAAACCATATCAGGACTCATTCCTTGAAGGAACATTTTGGCCACGCTGTAATCTGACGTGATTGGCAGTACCGGAAATGCACTTCCAGCATAAGCCACAATCCCAATTCGGTCGCTTCCCAATGAGTTTATGATCTGAGAAACTAATTGTTTGCTTTTTTCAAGACGGCTTGGTGCAACATCTTCTGCAAGCATACTTTTTGAAACATCGACCGCAAAAACAATATCAATACCTTCACGTTTTACGGTTTCCATTTTGGTACCGATTTTCGGATTCACTAATCCTATAATAATAAACGCAAGTGCCAGAAGCAGGATCGATAATTTTAGTACAGGTTTAAAAACAGAACTTTCCGGACTCAGTTTTTTAACCATTTCCAAATCACCAAATTCACGCTGTTTTTTTCTTTTCCAATACATAGTGAAAAGAAAAACAGCCGCCACAATTGGCAGTAATATAAGGAGATATAAATATTTTTTTTCGTCTAATTCCATTTCTTAATTCTAGTGTTCAGTTCTCTGCCGCAGTTTTCAAGTTGTTAACTGTAAACTGTGACCGCAACTAAAATATTAAATAAAGCTTCTGTAAACTGTATTTCTTAAACCTACTTCCAGCAAGATCATAAACAGTGCAATCATGACAAAAAGCCTGTATTTTTCGTCGTAATCGTAGAATTTCAGTTCCTGTATTTCGGTTGTTTCCAGTTTATTGATCGAGTTATAGATTTCGGCTAATTTATCGTTGCTTGTTGCTCTAAAATACGTTCCGTCAGTTTTACGAGCGATATTTTTCATGAGTGTTTCATCGATTTCAACCTTCTGCATTTTGAATAAAAAACCTCCATTTGGTGCATATGCATAAGGCGATTCGGCCATTCCGTTTGTTCCAAGACCAATTGTATACACTTTTATTCCGTATTGTTTGGCAATGTCTGCTGCAGTTTCCGGTTCTATAAATCCGGCATTGTTTACACCATCTGTCAACAGAATAATTACACGGCTTTTTGCTTTACTGTCTTTTAAACGATTTACAGCAGTTGCAAGCCCCATTCCAATTCCGGTTCCATCTTGTAAAACCGTGTCGTATCGAATACCCTTTATCGCTTCCAGAATAATAGGTTTGTCACTTGTAACCGGTGTTTTGGTATAAGCCTCAGAAGCGTATAAAACCAATCCGATCCTATCGTTTGGTCTTTCTTCAACAAAGTCGGCAGCTACTCTTTTTAAAGCTTCCATACGGTTTGGCTTTAAATCTTTTGCCAGCATACTTCCTGAAACGTCGATTGCCATTACAATATCAATTCCTTTTGTTGTTTTGGTCTGATTGCTTATGTCTACTGTTCTGGGTCTTGCCAAAGCAATAATCAGGGAACTTAAAGCAATAATCCTGAAAACATATAAACTTGGTTTTAATTTCGTTAATAACGATTCGCTGTTTTTAAAACCTGCTGTCGAACTCATTTTTAAAGAAGCCGACTGCTGGTTTCTTTTCCAGAAAAACCAAATAACAGCAATTGGAATTAAAAGAAACAGCCAAAAGAATTCCGGATTTAAAAAAGAAATCTGATTATTCATTAGTTACTTGCTTTTTTAAGTTCAACAGAATTTAGGATTCGAGAGGTGATATCATTTGCATAAGTGTCGCCTTCTTCATGCAAAATCATAATTTGCTGTAATCCTTGATCTTGTTTGAAAAGAAGGATTTCATAATAGGCTTTTATACTTGTTTTATCAACTGGATTTAAAATGGTCATCGTTCCGTAACCTTTTACTCCCTGAATGCCCTGATTCGTTTGGAAATCTTCCTGTTTTACAATAATATTTTGTCCGCCCTGCAGTTCAATTATTTTTAAACTTCCTTCAAGGGCTTTTGACAAATCAATTTCGGTAGGGTTTTTAAACTGGCTGGTAGAAACTGTTATGTAAAAATTCTCAAGCATGCTTCCGTAAGCAAAAAACTGCATTTCTTTAAGTAATGCCATGGCTTCTTTTGGAAGTACTTTTTGAGTATCCATACGTTTTAAAACTTTTGGAGTTTCAATTAAAACGCCCGGATTTCCATATTCACTTTTTACCCATTCGCCTTCTAAAAGTTCTTTAGACTGGTTGCCAAAAACATTGTCGATTACAAATTTAAATCCTTTGGTTGCAATAAAGAATGTAGTTACGGCAAACACTAAAAACACAACAGAAGCTGCTGCAATAGTGATTCGTTTGTTTCTTTGTTTCTTTAACTGAAGCTGGATTTGTTTTTGTCTCTGCGCTTCGTTTAATAATTCATTTTCTTCCTCAGCTGTAACTTCCGTCGGAATTGCATTATCAAGCGTTAGAATTACTCGCTGGATTTTATTTCTGTCTTCGGTAATCTCAAATTCAAGCGGTTTCGATTTTGCAAATTTTACCAAATCGGCCTGGCGTAAAACACGCTCTAAGTTTTCAACCGTTTCCGGCGTTAAAGTCATTTTCTTTTTATTCGAAGCCGTTCTGATGGCCTGAATTAATTCAGAAGTGGTGCTTTCCATTGCCGGAATATGAATGGCTTCTTCGATATAATTACGGGCAATATCAGTAAGTTCACTATAGTATTCTTTTATTTCTCCTTTTTGAACCAGTTCTTTCTGCTCCAGGTTGTTTAAAAGACTTGTTGCTTTTTCAATAGGCGTTTTATAAACTTCTTCTTCAATTTTTTTCTTCTGATTTTTTTTGACAAACCAATAAACGCCTCCGCCAATTGCTAAAAGTACAACAACAGCCAATAGATATTTCCACCAGTCGCCAAGTCCTTCTTCGGCAGGTGTAATATCTTTAATGTCATACATTTTTTGCTGTAAAGTATCTACTTTAACATTTGCTACTTCAACTCTAATTGAATCCGTTAAGTACGGTTTTTTGTCAATTAAAATTTTAATACTTGGAATTACATATTTTCCAGAATCAAACTGGGTTAATCCATATTTCTTGATTAGTTCGTAAGTGTCGTCTTTTTTTACGGTATCAACAGGATAGGACTGAATTACCTCTAGAGCTCCAATGTTTTTAAGTTTAGGAAAAACAACTTTAGATTTTGAACTTACAACCGTTTTAAGTGTCAGCTTAAACTCGGCACCAATTTTATTTTTTGTTGTATCAATACTTGTTTCTACTTGTTTCTGCTGAGCAAAAATCATAGTAGAAAAGAGCAGTAAAAATATATAAAGTTTAAATTTCATTTGATTAACGATTGAAGATTAACGATTTTTGATTTTTGATTTTTCCAAGGATTGTCAATAGTTTTCTAAAATTGTAATCTTTAATTTTTATGAATTATTTTTTGATGTTTTAATACTGGAAACAAAGATTGAAATTAATTGATTTGCTTCTATTTTTTACTTGCATTAAACTTTCTCGGTCTGTTGATAGATTTGCTTTTTCTATTATTTTTAAGCAAACAAATGTTTCTCTTAATTCTTTCAGACAAATTCCCATTTTATGAATAAAATCCTTTTTACTCTCTGCACTTTGCGCTTCACCATAATTTAAAGCTGGTGATGTTCCTGATCTAATTATTTGTCCTGACAAATGATTTCCTGCATAATTTTTCTCAAACTTACTTGCTATAATTATAATTGTTGCAGCAAAATCAATCAATCTGTTTTCTAATTCTTGTTTAGTCATTCTAAAATATTCCCTATTAATCACAAATCTCAAACATCATAAATCAAAAATCGTTAATCAAAAATCAAAAATTTTTACCTCGATTTGAAATAGCCTAATAATTTAGTTACGTAATTCTCGTCGACTCTTGTATGTACAATTCCCGCTCCGGATTTACGAAATGTATCTTTGAAATAGTTGATTCTTTCCTGATAATGTTTTTCGTAATTCAGGCGGACTGTTTTTGAGCTGGTGTCTACTAGCTGCGTTTTGCCGGTCTCGGCATCAAGCATGGTCACCATTCCTAAATTTGGAATTTTTTCTTCACGGATGTCATACACGCGAACGCCGGTAAGGTCATGTTTTTTTGAAGCAATTTTTAAAGTCTGTTCATAATTATCAGACATAAAATCTGAAATCATAAAAACAATTGCTTTCTTTTTTTGTGTCCCCGATAAGAATTTTAAAGCCTGTGCAATATCTGTTTTGTGGCTTTTTGGTTCAAATTCGATCAATTCGCGAATGATTCTCAAAACATGCGAACGGCCTTTTTTGGGCGGAATGTATAATTCGACGTTATCAGAAAATAAGATTAACCCAATCTTATCATTGTTTTGTGTAGCCGAAAAAGCCATCGTTGCCGCGATTTCGGTTACGATGTCTTTTTTAAACTGGCTTTTTGAACCAAAACCTTCAGAACCAGAAATATCGACCATTAATACCATGGTCAATTCGCGTTCTTCTTCAAAAACTTTTACGTGAGCTTCGTTATAGCGTGCGGTTACATTCCAATCGATGTTACGAATATCATCTCCGTATTGGTATTGACGCACCTCGCTAAACGTCATTCCTCGTCCTTTAAATGAAGAGTGGTATTCTCCCGAAAAGATATGATTGCTCAGTCTTTTGGTTTTGATTTCTATTTTCCGTACTTTTTTTAAAAGCTCTTTTGTATCCATTTTTTCGGATTGCAGATTTTAGATTTTAGATTTCAGATTATTTTTAGATTGCAGAATTTAATCTAAAATCTGCAATCTAAAATCTAAAATTTTTTAAGGTACTTCAATCTCGTTTACGATTTTGTTGATAATGTCTACAGAAGTAATGTTTTCGGCTTCAGCCTCATACGTGATTCCAACTCTGTGACGTAATACATCATGTACAACAGCACGAACATCTTCTGGAATTACATAACCGCGGCGTTTGATAAAAGCATAACATTTAGCGGCATTTGCCAGGTTGATACTTCCACGCGGAGAAGCTCCGAAACTGATAAGTGGTTTTAAATCGGCTAATTTGTATTTTTCAGGATAACGTGTAGCAAAGATGATATCCAGGATATATTTCTCAATTTTTTCATCCATATAAACTTCACGAACGGCTTCCTGCGCACGTAAAATCTGATCTACAGAAACTACAGGATTTACTTTTTCGTAAGTTCCTTTTAAGTTCTGGCGTATTACGAAACGCTCTTCGTCAATTTTAGGATAATCGATAACAGTTTTCAGCATAAAACGGTCAACCTGAGCTTCAGGAAGCGCATATGTTCCTTCCTGCTCAACAGGGTTTTGAGTTGCTAATACTAAAAACGGACGGTCTAATTTGAAAGTAGAATCACCAATTGTAACCTGTTTTTCCTGCATCGCCTCAAGAAGTGCTGACTGTACTTTGGCAGGAGCACGGTTGATCTCATCAGCAAGTACGAAGTTGGCAAAAATAGGTCCTTTTTTAATAGAGAATTCGTTTGCTTTAATATTGTAAATCATGGTTCCGATAACATCGGCAGGTAATAAATCCGGCGTAAACTGGATACGGCTGAAAGAACCCTGAACTGCCTGCGATAAAGTATTAATCGCTAATGTTTTTGCTAACCCCGGAACACCTTCAAGTAAAATGTGACCCTGACCCAAAAGACCGATTAATAAACGCTCGACCATATGTTTCTGGCCCACAATAACTTTGTTCATTTCCATTGTAAGAAGGTCTATAAAAGCACTTTCTCTCTCAATTTTTTCATTTATCGCTCTAATGTCTAAAGTCGTTGTATTTTCTTCCATATAGATATTTTTATAAACCTTGATTTGTACGCCTAATTTTTGAGAGTGCAAATTGACTATTTTTTGAGAAGTAAGATGTTAAAGAATGGTTAAAACTTCGACCAATCGCTTAATTTTAAGGACGAATTGTGATTCTATTTTTATATTTTTAAGAACTTTGGTGATTATGCTTTACAAAGGCATAAATAGTATCAAAAATAATGCAATATACCATGAGCAAAACAACGTTATCGCCTGTAATTTCAGGCACTATGAATTGGGGAGTCTGGGATAAAAACCTGACGACTAAAGAAATGGAAAACCTGATACAAGTTTGTATCGAAAACAAAATTACTACTTTTGATCACGCCGATATTTACGGGGATTATACAACGGAAGCAGATTTTGGAAAAGCTTTTAAAGCAAGTAAAATTTCGCGCGAAAAATTACAATTAATTACCAAATGCGGTATCCAGCTGGTTGCCGAGGGACGTAATAACAAAATCAAACATTACGATTATTCCAAAGATTACATTATATGGTCTGTTGAAGAATCTTTGAAAAAACTTAAAACAGATTATGTTGATGTTTTTTTACTGCACAGACCAAGTCCGCTAATGCAGGCCGATGAAATTGCAGAAGCAGTTGAGAAATTAAAAACAGAAGGAAAAATTATAGATTTCGGACTTTCAAACTTTACAAGTTCACAAACCGAATTAATTCGTCAAAAAACAGAAGTAAGCTTTAACCAGGTACATTTTTCGGCAACTAATTTTGAACCAATGGTTGATGGAAGTTTAGATTATATGCAGACACACGGAATCCGTCCGTTGTCATGGAATCCGCTTGGAACTGTTTTTAGAGAAGATACAAAGCAGACACGTCGATTAAAACAATTGTTTTCGACATTGTTAGAGAAATACCATTTAGGAGCTGATACACTTTTATTATCATGGATCTTAAAACACCCGGCCGGAATTATTCCGATTGCAGGAACGGTTAACGTTGCCAGAATCCAGTCATTAGTAAAAGCGGCAGAACTGGATATGGACAAAGAAGACTGGTTTGCAATCTGGAAAGAGAGCATGGGCAATGATGTGCCTTAATTTTTAGTGTTCAGTCGCAGTCTCTGGTATTGCGTCAATGCAGGATCTTTGATGCCGATGCTTCAAATTTGCTGCAGATTATTATAAGATTAGTTTCGATTTTTTAGTTTGTTAAAATCTTGTAATCTGCGGCAAAAAATCTTAAAAAGAAAGTAGAATGAAAAAAACAGTTTTAATTACGGGCGCTACAAGCGGAATAGGAAAAGCAGCTGCTCAGATACTGGCAAAAAACAATTATAAAGTAGTTCTCTGCGGCAGACGTAAAGAACGTTTGGAAGAGCTGGAAAAAGAACTTTCTGCCTTTACGGAAATATATTCATTAGCTTTTGATGTTCGTAATAAAAATGAAGTTACTGAAAAAATAAATTCTCTTCCGGATGTATTTTCAGATATTGATATATTGATTAATAACGCCGGAAATGCCCACGGTCTTGATCCTATTCAGACAGGAGATTTAGAAGACTGGGATGCGATGATTGATATTAATGTAAAAGGACTTTTATATGTTTCGAAAGTAGTGATCCCTAAAATGACTGCAAAAAATTCCGGACATATAATCAATATTGGTTCAACGGCCGCAAAAGAAGTGTATCCAAACGGAAATGTGTACTGCGGTACCAAACATGCAGTCGATGCCATTACAGCCGGAATGCGAATTGACTTAAATCCATTCGGAATAAGAGTAGGGGCAATTCATCCCGGAATGGTGGCAACAGAATTTAGTGAAGTACGATTTAAAGGAGATGTAGAAAGAGCTTCAAATGTGTATAAAGGATTTGATCCTCTTCAGGCAGAAGATATTGCCGATATTATTCATTTTGTGGTTTCAAGACCGTATCATGTCAATATAGCCGATTTAGTTGTAATGAGTACAGCGCAGGCATCTTCGACGATTGTCAAGAGAAATATTTAAAAATAGATATATAAAGACGCACAGTTGTGCGTCTTTTTTTTTGGATTCAGGGTACGAACTTCGGAGTGTTTTAAAATTAGTGAGATTATTATAATTCGCTGCCAAATAAACAAAGCTATGATCAATAAACGCCTTTTAATAAAGAATCTCCTTGCTCATAATGACGAGAACAGTTTTTATGACAAAAAAAGACAGTTGAATCTGCATTCGCGAGAAGGAAAAGCAAAATTCCTCAAACATATCTGTGCGCTTTCTAATTCAAATCCGGCCAATAATTCCTATATCGTAGTCGGGGTCGAAGATCAGGATAATGAAATTGTAGGCGATGATTTCTTCGACGACAGCCGAATCCAGAATCTTGTGAATGCTTTTCTTGAAAACCCGCCTAAAATTCAGTACGAAAACGTGCCCTTTCCCAATCTTCCAAAAGACAGGGTAATTGGTCTGGTAACCATTAAACCCAAAAGCCAGATTTCACATTTCAAAAAAGGAATACACACTATTTTAGCGAATAGCACATTTATTAGGATAGGAAGTAATTCTGTCCCTGTTGAAGAGTGGCAGGAAATCGAAAAAAACTATCAAAATACAGAGGCTGTTATTGGTATTGAAAACAGTTCCAGAAACAGCATTCAGTATACACTCGACGGGGTTATTGATTTTATGAATTTCAGGCATAAAGACATGGCGCCAAAATACCGTGTTTTTAAGGAACTGTTTGTAATCTGTTGGGCTGGTGTTCCTAAAAAATCCCGCGAAAAAACCTTTTTATCCCGTGTTGATATTGAATTAATCAACGAACAGGTTAAGCTTTTTTATTCGGCTCAGGATGTGGTTACTATTGTATATAACGATGACAGCTTTACCATTACCGAATATGTACCGTTGGGGTTAAATGACAAAACGAGTTATTATCCTTTAGAAGAACAAACTATTCATTTTTTTGACAACGGTTATTATAAAATTGACCGACAGATACTTTTTCAGCCTCCTGAATTTAATAGAAAAATGCTGTTTCATATCTATAATTCAAACTTGGCTCTTCTTCAAAAACTGGAAAAAGGAATCGCATTGTCTGACCGTGAATTAAAAGATCTGGGTAATCTGCCTTCGACTTTTATGATTTGTTACCTGAATGGTTTCGACGATGCCAGACAAAGATTAATTGATGCTAAATTACTTTTAAAGCCTTTCGGACAGGTGTATTTGTCGTTTAAAGAAGCTTTGAGAGTTTTGCGAAAAATGAAGTATGATGTTTAGAGGAAGGTTCTGAGGTGCTAAGTTACTAAGGTTCTGAGGTTTTTTTAATCCCTATTCATTCCGGAGGAATGTCTTATTGGTAAAAAAAAATAAATTTGCGTTTTGGTTATACGTTTCGGAGAAACGTTTGATTGATGTTGTTTCTGTAGAGATGCATCGTAACATTATCGAAATTTCAAATATTTCGCGACTTTCTCATATGGAAACAAAATTTCTTTCGGGCCATCTGCATACGACGCGGCTTCATAAGAGTTGTAATATAAAAGCAAACCTTCAGAGGTGTAAAAAATATTCTGGGGCAGTTGAAACTGATCGTTTTCAAACATTAATCCGGTGGCATTGATATTGGCTTTTTGCGGAATTTTATATTTAGCCCGGAATTCCTTTTCGGCGAAAGCCTTAAATTCCTTTTCGTTTTTAAACAACTGATCGTTAAAAATGGTTTTTCCGTTTTTTTTATCAAACAATAAAGAGCGGAAACCCTGATAACCGTGAGCACCTCCTGTAAAGGTATAATGATCTAGTTTGATGTTTAAAACCTGATCCGATTCAAACTCAATATTTCCTGTTACTTTTCCTTCCCATCCAAAAGTATCGTGAGGGAATTTTTTGTGCATTTCTTCATAAGAGGCAATAAAAGCTTTCGTCAAAGACTTATAATCATTGACCTGAGTTGAATCATCACCAAAATAAAGAATATCCTTTATAACAGCAAAAACCTTTTTGTTGATACTGTCGGCGACAATTTTTTTATTTTTAGCAATTGGGACTTCTATTATGATATTCGGGCAATCATTCTTGCACGGAATTGTGGATTTTTCTTCAAACGCTTCATTGTCAAATGAAAGCTCTTTTTTGCAACTTGTAAAAATCAAACACAATAAGATTGTAAATATGTAATTTTTCATATCAAAAAGTGTTAATTATCTACAAAGGTAAGAAGTTGTATCCCGATAAAATAAATTAAAAGGTAAATTTGTAAAAGAATTAAGGATTTAAAAAATATAACTATATGAAATTCAATACAAAAGTAATACACGGTGGCCAGCATCATGATCCAAGTACAGGAGCTGTTATGCCTCCGGTGTATCAAACTTCAACTTTTATTCAGACGAGCCCGGGGAAACCTTTGGCGGATTACGAATACAGCCGCGCTTCAAATCCAACCCGTACGGCTTTAGAAAATGCTTTGGCAAGTATTGAAAACGGAACACGAGGACTGGCTTTTTCATCTGGTCTTGCGGCGACCGATTGTATCTTAAGGTCATTTAAAGCCGGCGATGAAGTAATCGCTATGGATGATTTATACGGAGGAACGTACCGTATGTTCTCAAGAATATATAAGGATTCGGGAATCAAATTCCATTTTGTTGATATGACCGATATTGCGAAACTTAAGTCGCTTATTAATGAAAATACAAAACTGGTCTGGGTCGAAACGCCTACAAATCCGTTAATGAAACTGGCTGATATAGCCGAAGTGGCTAAAATTACCAAAGAACATAAAATATGGTTTGCGGTTGATAATACTTTTGCAACACCTTATTTGCAAAAACCGCTTGATTTAGGTGCCGATATCGTAATGCACTCAGCAACAAAATATTTAGGCGGACATTCTGATGTTATTGCCGGAGCTTTAATTGTAAAAGATGAAGCACTGGGCGAACAATTACATTTTCAGCAGTTTGCAACCGGAGCGACTTTAGGTCCAATGGACAGTTTTTTAGTTTTAAGAGGAATCAAAACGCTGGCATTACGTGTACAGAGACATTGTGAAAATGGAGAAAAAGTAGTGGAGTTTTTAAATAAACATCCCAAAATTAATACAGTTTATTATCCGGGACTAGAAAATCATCCGTTTCATGAAATTGCAAAGAAACAAATGAAAGCTTTTGGCGGTATGGTTTCTTTTACTTTTAAATCGGGTAAAAAAGAAGATGCTGTAGCGTTTTTAGAAAAAGTAAAAGTGTTTACACTGGCAGAATCTTTGGGGGGAGTGGAATCATTGGCAAATCATCCGGCATTAATGACGCATGCCTCTATTCCTGCTGATAAAAGAGCCGAAGTTGGAATTACCGATGATTTAGTGAGATTAAGTGTTGGTATTGAAGATGCTGAAGATTTAATTGCAGATCTGGAACAAGCTCTGGCTTAAAGAATCCAAATATAAAAAATCCCAAATTCCAGTTTTTTCAACATTCGGAATTTGGGATTTTTTAATTGGAGTTTATTTTGTTTTAGAACTCTAAATAATGGATATATCCAAAGTTAAACCAAACCTGCCAGTCATTCGACTTATTTTCTTTGTAAAGGTCTTTGTTAGGATTTAATCCGTCAATCCAGTCAGAATTGTACATTTGGAATTTTGTTTCAAACATTAAATCACTCATTGTAGTGAGTTTGTAATGCACACCAAGACCTGCTGTTGCAGAAAGTACTACTCCGTTTTCATTAGAAAAACCGTGAGGACGTCCGTCTGATGGAGTTAAATATTTTTCAGGAATAATGGCCGGATGCAATACATTCCCCAGTCTTGACCCGATACTGGTAGAAAAATAACTAACCATAAATCCGGCACTTAAATAGGGACTTAACGACCCAACTGAATTTTCAAAATCATGTATTTTTATAAAAGAGAACTCTAACTGAGATCCTAATCCAATAATGGTAGTATTGGCGTACATGTTTTTTAGCTGCTGAGCAAATAGTCCGTTTGGTTTTCTTTCAACCCACTCTCCGTAATGTTTAAGATTAGTTCTGTTGAAAGATAGTTCAGATCTCACTTTAAAATGTTCAGCAAAGAAACGATCTCTGTTGTTAGCAGCGGAAAAATTTAACCAATGAGCGAATCCAATACCAAAACCTGCATTTCCGGAATTTGTGTCAAAGTTATTTCTTTCCCCAAAATCAGACTGTAAAGTTACCGGACCTGCAAAAATTCCAATCTCATGTGCAAGATTAGATTGGGCTGTAGCAATTGTAGAGACGCCCAGTAAGGCGAAAATTCTGATATATAGGTGTTTAAACATGTTTTGGCTTTGAAAATATTGGCAAATATATAAAAAACCTTATCCAAACAAAATATAAAATTCCTCTATTAAACAATTAGTAACAAAACACTTAATTTTCTGACTTTAAGTATACTGTTTAGATGTAATTTCGGAAGTGTGAAATTGTATTTTTAGGTTTGTTTAAAAATAACACAATTCTATCTTAAAAACAAAAAAAAATAACAAAACATATCCATTTTAATATATCTTTGCCTGTTATAACGAAAACGTTTTCTTAAGCGTATTTTCTTGTTATAATTAGTTGATTTAAAAACGATTATTTGAATAATTTATTTAAAAATGGAACAGAAAATAAATGAATTTATGGCTCTGGTTGAGTCAAAAAATCCAAACGAGCCAGAATTTCTTCAAGCAGTAAGAGAATTTGCAGAAACAGTAATTCCATTTATCGCTGAGAGAAAAAAATACGACGGAAAAAATTTACTATTGAGAATAGCCGAACCGGAAAGATCGGTGATTTTCAGAGTTCCGTGGGTAGATGATAAAGGCGAAATAGTTGTAAACAGAGGTTTTAGAATTCAAATGAATTCAGCAATTGGTCCGTACAAAGGCGGTATCAGATTTCATCATACTGTGAATTTATCAGTTTTAAAATTCCTGGCTTTCGAGCAAGTATTCAAAAATAGTTTGACAACACTGCCAATGGGAGGCGGAAAAGGAGGTTCTGATTTTGATCCTGAAGGAAAATCTGATGGAGAAATTATGCGTTTCTGCCAGTCGTTTATGACTGAATTATGCCGTCATATTGGTCCTGATCTTGACGTTCCTGCCGGAGATATCGGGGTAGGAGCCAGAGAAATCGGATACTTATTCGGGCAGTATAAAAGAATCAGAAATGAATTTACAGGAGTTTTAACCGGAAAAGGTCTTGCTTACGGTGGTTCATTAATCAGACCTGAAGCTACCGGTTACGGGGTGGTTTATTTTACAGACCAGATGCTTCGTACAATCGGACATGAAATTAAAGGCAAAAGAGTAGCGATTTCGGGATTTGGAAACGTTGCGTGGGGAGTAGCCTTAAAAGTAAATGAACTGGGAGGAAAACTTGTTACTATTTCAGGTCCTGATGGTTATATTTATGATGAAGAAGGGATCTCTGGCGAAAAAATCGATCATATGGTCGAAATGAGAGCAAGTGGAGATAACAGAGCAGAAAGATATTTAGAGAAATATCCAAATGCCGTATTCCATAAAGGAAAAAGCCCTTGGGAAGTAAAAGTAGATATCGCAATTCCGTGTGCAACTCAAAATGAGTTAAATGGAGAAGATGCAAAGAAATTAATTGATAATGGTGTTTTATGTGTAACAGAAGCCGCTAATATGCCTTCTACTCTGGATGCCATTAAATTATTCCTGGATAATAAAGTTCTTTTTGCTCCCGGAAAAGCAGCAAATGCAGGAGGTGTGGCAGCATCTGGATTAGAAATGACACAAAACTCTATTCGTTTAAACTGGACGAGCGAGGAAGTAGATCTAAGATTAAAAGAAATCATGGTTGGAATTCACAACCAGTGTAAAAAATACGGTGCAGAAGAAGATGGTTATGTTAACTACGTAAAAGGAGCGAACATTGCCGGATTTGTAAAAGTGGCCGATGCTATGCTTGCTCAGGGTGTAGTATAAGATTAATTACAATTGAAAAATGCTCTCATTTGTCTCTAAAAAGATAAATCGGGAGCATTTTTTTATTTACCACAGAACAAAAATCTATTACTTTCGTTTGTAGTATATTTGTCTATCCGAGAATGTATTTTATGATGAAGAACAACTTTTGGTTTATTACCTGCTTATTGCTTTTTCAATTTGGTTCTGCCCAAAACCAGTTGTCATGGCAGGGGCATTTTTCGTTTAATGAAATAAAAGATATTTCAGAATCTCCAACTACGGTTTTCGCAGCATCTGAAAATGCCTTGTTTTCTAAGAATGCAGCATCAAATACTTTAAAAACAATTACAACAGTCGAAGGACTTTCGGGACAAACCATATCGGCAATATATTACAGCGCCGCTTTCAAAAAAACAATTATAGGTTACGAAAATGGTTTGATGATTCTGGTGAATGATGCAGATAATGGTATTGTAAAAAAAGTAGATATTATCAATAAACAGCTGCAGCCAAGCCTGAAGAAAATAAATCATATAATGGAACATAATGGTTTCTTATATGTTTCGTGCGATTTTGGAATCGTACAGTTTAATTTGTCAACATCACAATTTGGCGATACGTACTTTATAGGCGATACCGGAAATGAAATTAGTGTACGGCAAACTGCTCTTTACAACGGATTTATTTTTGCCGCAACTTCGAGCGGGATCAAGAGAGCTGATATTACCAACGCAAACCTGAATGATTATAGTCAATGGGCGATCTTAAATACAGGTGACTGGAGAGGAATTGCAGCTTTGGATACTGAACTTGCTGCAATTAATTCAGGCGGAAATATTCATCGTTACAATTCAAATTCATTTGTGAGTATTATGCAGCTGCCAAGAGCAGCATCGGCTTTTCATGCGGCGAATCATAATTTATTTGTAACAACGGCAGAGTCGGTTTATGTTTTTAATAATCAATTGGTCCTAAGCCGTCAGGCTTCAAACTCACAGCTTCCGGAACCTGATTTAACTTTAACCTGTGCATCTGCTGCCGGCGATGTGTTTTATATCGGAACCAAAGAAAAAGGGCTTTTTTCCGGCAGTCTTTCCAATATGAGTGTTTTTGAAAATTCTACTCCGCCGGGTCCTCTTAAAAATAATATTTTTTCGATTGATGTTACGCCAAATTCACTTTGGGCTGTTTACGGAGATTATACTGCCAATTATGATCCGTACAGTTTAGACAGCTACGGCATTAGTAAATACAACGGTTCGGGCTGGTTGAATATTCCGTATTCAGAAGTTTTAGGGGCAAAATCGATTACCCGTATTTTGGTTAATCCAAATAATGAGCGACAAGTTTATGCAAGTTCTTTCTTTTCGGGATTATTAAAAATAGAAGACAATGTTCCGGGTTTATTGTACAATGATAAAAACAGCGGTTTAGAAAGTTTAACAACCAGCGATCCTAATTATGTCGACATTCGTATAAACGCAAATGCATTCGATAAAGCAGGAAATTTATGGGTAACCAACAGCCGTATCAAAAACGGGCTCAAAGTTTTAAAAACTAACGGACAATGGCAGACATATTCTATAAGCACCGTTTTAAATAATCCTACAGAACTAAATTATGCGGCTATTGTTATTGACAAAAACAACACAAAATGGATGGCAACCAGCAGCGACGGTGTAATTGCTTTTAATGAAAGTAACAATATCTTCAAAAAAATAACGGTTGGAGCAGATGCCGGAAATTTACCATTTGCAGATGTGAGATCGCTTGCGCTGGATACTAAAAATCAGTTATGGATTGGTACAACACGAGGTCTGCGTGTTTTGTCTAATGTAGGCAATTTTCAAACCGAAAGCCAGCTCAAAGCAAATCCAATTATTATTATGGATGATAATCTGGCGCAGGAATTAATGTACGAGCAGTCTGTTACTTCGATTGCAGTTGACGGCGCCAATAATAAATGGATTGGTACAGCAGATTCGGGTGTTTTTATGGTGTCGCCAAACGGACAGGAAACAAAATATCATTTTACGATCAATAATTCGCCTCTGCCAAGTAATACCATAAACGATATTAAAATTAACAGTGCCAGCGGTGAGGTTTTTATTGTGACTAACAAAGGAATGATTTCTTTTAAAGGAATTGCGACCGGAGCAAATGACAATTTGAATGATGTGTATGTATATCCAAATCCCGTCAGGCCAAATTTTACAGGAACAGTAAAAGTGGCCGGATTGTTAGATAAAGCAAATGTAAAAATAACTGATATCGAAGGAAATCTGGTTCATGAAACCACTTCAGAAGGCGGAACAATCGAATGGGATACTACAGCCTTTGGGCGTTATAAAGTCTCCTCAGGCGTGTATATGATTTTTATCTCAGCACAAGACGGCGGCGAAACGAAGGTTAAGAAAGTTATGATTATTCGTTAGTTTATTGGTATCAGTTTTAAGTTCTCGAGCTTGAAAGTTGAACCTCAAACAAAAAACACACAAATTTTGTTAGTCAAAACCAAAGCAATAGTAATTTCATCTTTAAAATTTCAAGAGAAAAGTCTTGTAGTTAAGTGTTTTACGCTTTCAAACGGATTGAAGTCTTATTTTGTAAGGGATGCTTTTTCGAGTCGGAAAGCCAGCCAGAAAATTGCTTACTTTCAGCCATTGTCGATTTTAGAGATTGAAGCCGTTCATAAAAACAAAGGCACATTAGAAAACTTTAAAGAAATTAAAACCGCAGTTCCGTTTCGGACTATTCATACCGATATTTTTAAAAGCACAATCGTAATGTTTTTGTCGGAGATGCTTCATTATTCTATACAGGAAGAAGAAAAAAACGAATCTCTTTTTTTGTTTTTAGAAACAGCACTTACCTGGCTTGATACACACAATGAAATTGCCAACTTTCATTTGATTTTACTTCTGGAAGCAACAAAGTATTTAGGCTTTTATCCGGATGTATCCGAAATAGATTTGCCGTACTTCGAAATGAAAGAAGGTATTTTTACTTTGTTCCATACTTCAACGGCTCTTTCTGAGCACGAAACCAATTTGTTAAAAAAACTAATCGATTTAAAGTTCGATACCTCGCAGAAAATCTTTCATGTAATTGAAAGGCAAATACTACTTAAGGTTTTGATTGATTTTTACAGCTCTCATTTAGAGGGTTTTAAGCGTCCTAAGTCACTCGATATTTTGAAGGAAATTTTTTCATAACCGCATTGCTATTTTTATATATTTGCTCAGTAATTTTTTATTAAAAAAGATCCCCCGTTTACCTTTTTTAGTAGGATGCAAATTCTCATAAATACGTAATAACCAACAATTAAAAAAAATCTACCATGAAGAAAATTACCTTTTCGATTATTTTACTTCTGACGGTTTCGATTTCGTCTTTTGCACAGCGAAAGTATGATGAAATAGTTACTACAGAAAACACTGTCCAGGATATGGTTCAGAATGGAATCACCGGAATTGTTGTCTTTAAAGAAGGCGGAACAATTAAAGGTCTGGATCCTGAAACCAAAAAAGTGGTTTGGACATTAACAAAAGATGATTTTGGAACAGCATCTGCAGGAGACATTTTAACAGATCCTGATTTTGGAAAAGTTTTCAAAGAAAAAAGTGCTTTGACAACCGTTCCGGGAAGCCCTTACGTTGAGGCTTATATCAACAGCAAATACATCATTATCAATACTGACAGCGGTAAAGTGGTGTACAATTCATCAAAAGAATCTTTTTGGGTAACGCAATCAGATTTTATTCCTGAAACAGATGAGTATCTGCTTACTTTGAAAAAAGACGGAGATATGGCTATCGCTTTACTGGATATGAAAACAGGTGAATTAAAATGGAATACAACTGTAGATAAAGCAAAATCATTATTCAGCTTTTCTTTCAAAGAATCTGCAAACACTAATATTGCAACCGTTCACGGATCTGTAATTTATTATTTATTGTACGGAAAACTATACTCTTTCGACAGAAATTCGGGAAAATTAAACTGGAAAGGTGAAGAAGATTATTCTAAATTCTATTTAACTCAAAACGACAAAAACATTGTTGTAGTTAATAATGCCGGAACTTTTTCAAGCAAACAATACTTAAATGTATTGAACACAGAAAACGGAAAAAGTATCTGGAAAGAATCTATCAAAACTAAAAGAGTTGTTTACCTTGAAGACTGGGGAACAAAGTTATTAGTTGCACACTACAGCGGATTTAACTTTTATGACTTAAATTCTGGAGAAAAAATCTGGAAAAAAGACGCTCGCGGGGACGGATTGAAAAGAGTTATTCCAATCGATCAGGATTTCTTATATGTTGCTGAAAACGAAATGATGTTAATCAACAAAGACGGAGAAAAACTTTGGAAAAAATTCATCGAAATTTCAGATGATAAAGAAGACCCAATCTATTACTTAGGAAAAGTTGGTGAAAAAGTAATGTATCTTACAGGTACTTACGGAAACATGGTTGACTACAAAACGGGAGTTAAACTTTGGAAACGTAACATCAATTTTGATAAAAACCGTCCGGTACTGCCAACTTACGATGAGTCTACAAACTCTTACTTAGTTTACAACGACGAGAAATTATACAAATTCGATCCAAGCATCAGCGACAAACCGGATCCGTTTGCTAAAGTAAATGTTAAAAAAGAGAAAGAATTAAACAGCATCGAATTATTCCCTTGGGGAGTTGTTCTTTCAGGACCGGTTGAGGTAATGGGAGTTAACATGGATGGAACAATTAAATACCATTTAACATACAGCCAGCCAGGTGAAACAGGAAGACGTTTACTTAAAAGTGCCGCTATTGCAGGAAGTATTGGTTTAGGTGTTGGTTCTGCAGTAAGTTCAGTTAAAGGTGCTGATCTAACTATGACATATCGCGATTCTGATGGTAACATGAGAACTGCAGTTGCAAAAGGAGATCAAACAAATAAGGATCAGGCAAAAACATACGCGGCAGGATCTGCAGCACTTGGAATCGTTGCAGCTAAGTTTAATTCTCGTTTCAACGCTATGAAACAAAACAGAGACTTCTCTTATATTTTTGCAAAAGCAGATTCAGGAGAAAAAGTTTTGGTTAAAGTAAGTAAAACGGATGGAAAAGAAATTGATAAAATCATCTTCACTAACAACCAGCCAGTTTACGAAATTGACCCGGCAACTCAGAATATTTTTTATGTTTCTGATAAGTCAATTCAGATTTTTAATAAAAAATAAAAATTTAAAAAAATCAATGGCCATCAGGATCTGATTCTGATGGCTTTTTTTTGCCTATGAAAAAAATACTACTCCTAATAGCTTTGCTTGTAGCTGCTTCAAATCAGGCACAAGAAAAAATAAGCTCCAAGAAGAAGAAATTCTATATACCGGTAATCGAATATCCGGAATTTCCTGTTCTGGATAATGTTTTAACTCAGACTGCTTTTTATCAGATAGATAAATCCCTGCAGGAAGAAGAATCGAATTTAAAAAAGCATTTTTTTGATATTAAAGGATTTATAAAAGATCCGGTAAACGGAAAGGTTAAAATTTACCTGACTTTTGCAACGCCCAGATATACAGAGATGCAGATAGACAGTACGTATGATAAAGAAAAAAGTAAGTGGAGTTACAGCGCACGTTCCAACTATATTACGAATGTAAAAGTGGATGTCAAATACGGAGACAAACTATTACTTACAAAGGATTTTGGCGGTTCAGAATCTTATTCTATGAGCGTGGGAAATAGTCTGGGAGCTGTGAAGATTGCAGCATCTGAACATGATAAAAAAATAAGAACTGCAGTTAAAAATTCTGATTACAGTGATGTAGGTCTTGGAATTGACAATGTGGTGTATAAAACCGCAGACAGAATTCAGGATTTTCTAAATTATAAACTTGGATATTCGAAACGTGAAGCAACAGTGCGGTTTCAGTTTGTAACTTCAAAGGGACATTCAGAATATGCTCAAATGCAGGCTTTTGAAAATGAAATTACGGCTCAGATGCAAAAAATAACTCTTGAAAAAGGATTAGATGAAAAACTGCTTACGCCGCATTTGCAATACTTGGAAAGTTTACTGGTAAAATATCCGCCTTCACCGCAAAACGTAAACATTCGTTTTATTGTGACCAATAATTTAGCCGAAACCTATTTTTTACTTGAAAACAAAGAAAAAGCATTAATGTACGCTAATCTGCTTATCGAAAACGATAAACAAGATTCAAGAGGCGAAGCAATTGTTCAAAAAGTAAACGAAGTTGTTTTTGCTGATAAAAGATTAAGAGCCCACAATTCGCGATTTGTAGAACTTAAAAAACTGGGACTTAAAATGGAAGAAGAAAAAGAAGAAAAAAGACTGGCCTTTTTTGAAAAAATACAACAGCAGGAAGCTGACTGGGAAATTGAAAAATCGAACCGTGAAGCAAAACTGGAAAAATCAAAAACGAACAGACATAATCTTCTGGATTCGATTCCGTACCAGTTAAACGCAAGTCTTCTGGCAAAAGTGGTGGATAATCTTGGCGGCAGCCAGGCTTTGAAAAAAGTAGAAAAAGCACATGTATTATCTAAACTTTCGATAGAAGGAACCAATATTCCGCAGACAGAAGAAAGATGGGCAACTCACACGAATTATCTTCTAAAGAAAAAAATGCCTGAAAACTATTATGAAATCGTAAACGGTGCAGAAGCATGGAATCACGATGACCGCGAAACAGGTGTAAATGCAAAATGGAACAAATTATCAGCCTATGATTACGGGAACTTATCCAAGAATGTTGATTTAGTAAACTTTTTAACCGATTTAAGACTGGATCTCTGGAATAATTTCGAAATGTTAAACGACGAAATGTACGAAGGCAGATTGTGTTATCATTTAAATTATTTTGAAAAAACATTAAGTTCAGGTAACAGAAGTATTCCGAAAACAGATTTTCATGTTTTTATTGATAAAGAGAATTTTAATATCGTTTCGACCGAAAAAACCGAATTTGATAACGGTAACAAAAGCTTTTTCGAAAGAAAACTTTTCAGCGATTATCGTCCGCTTGTCGGATTAAATTCCGGAAAGGTTCCGCATAAAATCAATTACGAAATTGAAGACTTTAACGGAGAAACGTTCTATCAGGAAATCCGTGAAAAGGTTGAAGTAAATCCGGTTTTTGGAAATAGAATTTTCATGAAAGAAGTCTATTTTGGAGGATTTAAATAAGAAATAAACTTTTTGAATAAACCATTTGAAGAATTGGTTGCTTTTTGATTTCTCAACTCAAAAAAATGAGAATAATATCAAGAAGTAACCAATTCTTCTGTTTTTGTATCTATTATCCCAACAAAAGTTTGTGAAATTTAAAGAAATTGATGGACAATAGGGCAAAATTCCTTACTTTCGCACCTCGTTTAAGAAAAGGATAAAATGAGTACAAAATTTACTGAATACAAAGGACTTGACTTACCAACAGTAGCGTCTGAAGTTCTTGATTTTTGGAAGAAAGAAAATATATTTGAAAAGAGTGTTACAACTCGCGAAGGTGCTGAGCCTTTCGTATTTTTTGAAGGTCCGCCTTCAGCAAACGGATTACCAGGAATTCACCACGTAATGGCACGTGCGATTAAAGATATTTTTTGCAGATATAAAACTCAAAAAGGTTTTCAGGTTAAAAGAAAAGCCGGATGGGATACTCACGGTTTGCCTGTAGAATTGGGTACCGAAAAAGAATTAGGAATTACAAAAGAAGATATTGGTAAAACGATTTCTATCGAAGAATATAACGAAGCGTGTAAAAAAACCGTTATGCGTTATACCGACGTATGGAATGATTTGACCGAAAAAATGGGATATTGGGTTGATATGGAAGATCCGTATGTGACTTATAAACCAAAATATATGGAGTCTGTTTGGTGGCTTTTGAAACAAATCTACGATAAAGGTTTGTTGTACAAAGGATACACAATTCAGCCATATTCTCCAAAAGCAGGAACGGGATTGTCTTCTCACGAGGTAAACCAGCCTGGAGCTTACCGTGATGTTACGGATACTACAATTGTGGCGCAGTTTAAAACGCTTCCGGAAACTTTGCCTTCATTTTTGCAAGGTTTTGGAGATATCCACATTTTAGCTTGGACGACAACTCCTTGGACACTTCCGTCAAACACCGCTTTGACAGTGGGTCCAAAAATTGATTATGTTTTAGTTAAAACTTTCAATCAATATACTTTTGAGCCAATCAATGTTGTTTTGGCTAAAAACTTAGTTGGAAAACAATTCGGAAAAGGATTTTTCTTAAGTGAAGACGACGCTGATTTTGATAATGTGAAAAATGGCGACAAAAAACTTCCGTACAAAATCTTAACCGAAGCAAAAGGAGCAGATTTAGTAGAAATCCGTTATGAGCAATTATTGCCTTACGTATTGCCTTATGAAAATGCTGAAAACGCATTTAGAGTGATCTCTGGCGATTTCGTTACAACCGAAGACGGAACCGGAATTGTGCATACAGCTCCAACTTTTGGTGCAGATGATGCTAAAGTAGCAAAAGAAGCAAAGCCAGAAGTTCCGCCAATGTTGGTTTTAGACGAAAACGGAACTCCGGTTCCATTAGTAGATTTACAAGGAAAATTCACTTCTCATTTAGGTGATTTGGCTGGTAAATATGTTAAAAATGAATATTATGATGCAGGACAAGCTCCAGAGAAATCTGTAGATGTTGAAATCGCTATTCGTTTAAAAGAAGAAAATAAAGCATTTAAAGTTGAAAAATACGTGCACAGTTATCCACACAGCTGGAGAACAGACGAGCCGTTATTATACTATCCTCTAGATTCATGGTTCATCAAAGTAACCGATGTAAAAGATAGAATGTTCGACCTGAACGAAACTATCAATTGGAAACCTAAATCTACTGGTGAAGGACGTTTTGGGAATTGGCTTAAAAATGCCAACGATTGGAACTTATCTCGTTCTAGATATTGGGGAATTCCGTTGCCAATTTGGAGAACAGAAGATAAAACAGAAGAAGTTATTATCGGTTCTGTTGAAGAATTGTACAATGCAATCGAAAAATCGATCGAAGCAGGTTTCCAAAAAGAAAATCCGTTTAAAGGATTTGAGATCGGAAACATGTCTGAGACTAATTACGATTTAATCGATTTACACAAAAATGTGGTTGATGGACTTACTTTAGTTTCGGCTTCAGGGAAACCAATGAAGCGCGAAAGTGATCTAATCGACGTTTGGTTTGATTCTGGAGCAATGCCGTATGCACAATGGCATTATCCTTTTGAAAACAAAGAAAAAATTGATGACAACAAAGATTTTCCAGCAAATTTCATTGCAGAAGGAGTAGACCAGACTCGTGGATGGTTCTATACCTTGCATGCAATCGGAACTTTGGTTTTTGATAAAATAGCATACAAAAACGTAGTTTCAAACGGTCTTGTTTTGGATAAAAATGGAATTAAAATGTCTAAGAGTAAAGGAAATACGATAGACCCATTTAAAACCATTGCAGAAAACGGTCCAGATGCTACACGCTGGTATATGATTATGAATGCAAATCCGTGGGATAACTTGAAGTTTGACCTTGAAGGAATTGCTGAGGTGAAACGGAAATTCTTCGGAACACTTTACAATACCTATTCATTCTTCTCGTTATATGCTAACATCGACGGATTTAAATACGCAGAAGCTGAAATTCCGTTAAACGAAAGACCTGAAATCGATCAGTGGATTATTTCTGAATTACATTCGCTAATAAAATTTGTTGACGAATGCTACGAAGATTACGAGCCTACAAAAGCAACAAGAGCGATTTCTGACTTCGTTCAGGAGAATTTAAGTAACTGGTACGTTCGTTTATGCCGTCGTCGTTTCTGGAAAGGCGAATATGCAAAAGATAAAATTGCCGCTTACCAAACGCTTTATACTTGTTTGCTTACAATCAGTAAATTGAGTGCTCCGGTAGCTCCATTTTTTATGGATAAATTGTACCGCGATTTAACAACTTCTACGGGAAGTGAGGATTTTGCTAGTGTTCACTTGGCAGAATTTCCAAAATTTGTCGAAAACTTTGTTAATAAAACGTTGGAAAGCAAAATGCAGAAGGCGCAAACGATCTCTTCTTTAGTTTTATCACTGCGTAAAAAAGAGATGATAAAAGTTCGTCAGCCTCTGCAAAAGGTAATGATTCCGGTACTTGACGAGAATCAGCGTGCCGAAATCGAAGCTATTTCTGACTTGGTAAAAGCGGAAGTAAACGTAAAAGAAATTGAACTTTTAGACGATGCTTCGGGTATTTTGGTAAAGCAGATTAAACCTAATTTTAAAGCATTAGGGCCACGTTTTGGAAAGGATATGGGCTTGATTTCTAAAGAGATACAAGGTTTTTCTGCAGATCAGATTAATCAGTTGGACAAGCAGGGAACGCTGGATATTGTTATTGCCGGAAATAATGTAACTTTATCATTAGAAGACGTCGAAATTACATCGCAGGATATCGAAGGATGGTTAGTTGCGAATTCAAACGGAATAACAGTTGCGCTTGATATTACACTTACCGAAGAATTAAAAAATGAAGGTATCGCAAGAGAATTAGTAAACAGAATTCAGAACATTCGTAAAGATTCAGGATTTGAAGTTACGGATAAGATTAAAGTTCAAATAAAAAGAGACGGTATTTTAGAAGAAGCTGTTTCAAAAAATGAAGACTATATTAAGTCTGAGACACTAACAGATAGCTTAACTTTTGCTGACGCTCTGGAAAACGGCACAGAAATTGAGTTTGATGATATTAAAACAATGATATTAATTTCAAAATAGTTATAAAATGATAGATGAAATTACAAGGTACTCTGATGCAGATTTAGCAGAGTTCAAAGAAATAATCCAGGCAAAAATAAAAAAAGCACAGGAAGATCTTGATTTGATCAAAAGTGCCTATATGAACGATTTGAATAACGGAACTGACGATACTTCTCCAACTTTTAAAGCTTTTGAAGAAGGAAGTGAGACCATGTCAAAAGAAGCAAACTCACAGTTGGCTATCAGACAAGAGAAATTCATTCGTGACTTAAAAAATGCCTTATTCCGTGTTGAAAATAAAACATACGGTATCTGCAAAGTAACGGGTAAATTAATCAGCAAAGAAAGGCTTAAAATCGTTCCTCATGCTACAATGAGTATCGAAGCTAAAAACTTGCAGAGATAATAAAAAAAATACTCAAAATAAGCGCTCCTTTCAGGGGCGTTTTTTTGTTTAATGTTTTAGTGATTCAGGTATTGGCGCGAACGATGCTGTTTTGGGAGAATTTGATTACAAAGTAACAGCCGTCCTGAAAAAAGAAGTTTTTCTTTTTGTAAGAAAGGTAAAAGGAGGAAATAAGTGAGAATAAAATAAATTAAATTAGAACTGCCCGTTTTCAGGCAGTTCTAATTTAAATGAAAAATTTAAGCAAGATTTTTTTCCAGATCAGCTTTGTGCTTTCTTAATACAGCTCTTGTCATTCCAAGATTTGCTTTAGCAGAATCTGCTGCAAGGTAAATCATGAATTTTTTGTTTGGCGAAATGTCAATAATGTGAATTTGATTTGAAAGCGTAATCAGGATATCTTCGATGTCCTGGTTTAAGTTCAAAGCTTTTACGGCATTCAGTTTTGCTTTTACAACTTCTAAGTTATAAGCCGCTGCCAGCTCAGGATCAAAGGCAGGATCGATGGTTATATTTCCAAAGCTCAATCCTGATTCAATTTCTGTTACTGCTACTGCTATAAAGCCGTTTACGTTTGTTTTCATTTCATTCAAAAACACGTTTAAAAAGTCGTTGCTCATAGTTTTTGGAATTAGGGTGGTTAAAAGATTATGTTATTTTAAAAGGGAATTTTTGCTGAGTTCAGTCGACAGTTCTTCTGTTGAATGCATTAGCAGGCCTAAATTACTGCCTTCTTTTGAAAAAACAATAACAAAATTAGAACCGCTTATTTTATTGCCAATTATAACACCTTCAGAACTTTTTAAATAAAGTTGTTTCAAGGAGCCTTTTTCAAGGTCAATTAAAAATTTTTCGCTCATGGATAAAATTGCGGCACTCATAGCGGCAATGCTGTCGCCGTAGTCAAGGTTCAGAGAAGTGATTAATTTTCCTTTTCCATTTAAGATTAAAGCAGCGCTTGCTTTAGTGTTGACCAAAAAGTTGTTTAGAATAGTAGTTATTTCATTCATATTTGTAGGATTAGGGAAAGTGTTAAAATTAATTCATTTTTAGCAGTGTTTCTGGGTTTTGTTGTGTTTTGCTCTAAACAAGTGTTAATTTTTATTAACAAATATAATTTAAAATATGTATTATTGTAAAAGCAAATCGTTAAATATTTAATTTTTTTACTTAAAAAACTTACACAATGGCTAAAGTATTGAAATTCAAAGATGTGAATTCTGATGTTGAACACAGAATGAAAGAATTCGAAAAATTACGCGTCAGGTTCAAAGCTGATGTAAAGAAGGCTGAAGCCAAAAGAGCAGCAGCCGGAAAAGAAAGTAAAGGCATCTTTAAATCCATTTCGGATTTCTTTTCAGACAGCCCTGCAAACGATGCCAAAAAGAAATAATTCCATAACAGCTTCAAACGAAATACATTCGCATATTTAAATTACAAAACAATTAACGCTCCCTCGGGGGCTTTTTTGTTGATTAAATTATTACTTTTGCGCATCCAAAAAAATTATAAAATGTCATTACGAAAAGCGTATCTCCTTATATTTTTAGTATTAATTATCGATCAACTCTCAAAAATCTACGTAAAAACAAATTTTGTTTTGGGTGATGAAGTTGTAATTTTTGACTGGTTTAGAATTCATTTTATCGAAAATGAAGGCATGGCCTGGGGAACAAAAATTCCGGGAGCATACGGAAAATTAATTTTGACTGTTTTTAGAATCTTTGCCGTATTCGGAATTGGGTATTGGTTGGCAGATGCTGTAAAAAAACGTCATTCAGCTTATTTGATTGTTTCAATAGCTTTGATACTCGCCGGAGCAGCAGGAAATATTATTGATTCTGTTTTTTATGGTGTAATTTTCGACGACAGTACACATAATCTTGCAACACTATTTTCTTCGGAGCCTTACGGAACATGGTTTCATGGTCTAGTTGTAGATATGTTTTACTTTCCTATCTGGGAAGGTGAGCTTCCGTCATGGATGCCCTTTTTTGGAGGAAAACATTTTATGTTCTTTAATGCTATTTTTAATGTTGCCGATATGGCAATTTCTACCGGAGTCGGAATTTTATTAGTATTTAATAAACGAGCGTTTCCAAAACATTAATAAAAATTTAGAATCGATAAAATTTTAAATTCCAAATACCAATATTCTTTGCAATAAAAGAGAAGATGCTGGTATTTGGAATTTTTATTTTTTAGAATTTGAAAGTTTCACATTATTGGGATTTGATATTATTGTACTATTTTTACAATACAAAAACCAAAGCTTATGCAAAGTCCGTCTTTCTCTATTTATGATGCTTCTGCAGGATCAGGAAAGACCTATACTCTGGTAAAAGAATATCTGAAAATTATTCTTTCGTCTCCCAAAAACGATGCGTACCGGAATATTTTAGCAATAACCTTTACCAATAAAGCGGTTCACGAAATGAAAAGCCGTATTGTGGGAAGTTTGTCTGAATTTGCCAAAGACGAACCTTCGGCAAAAGCAGTGGATTTAATGGAGGATTTGTCGCGCGATACAGGTCTTTCGGTTATACAGCTAAAAGTAAAATCCCAAAACATCATCAAGCACTTAATTCATAATTATGCAGCTTTTGATATTTCGACCATTGATAAATTTACGCATAAAGTTATCAGGGCTTTTGCTCATGATCTGAATCTTCCTATGACTTTTGACGTTACGCTGGATACTGAAAATCTTTTGGTAGAGGCCGTAGATGCTATTATTGCTCAGGCAGGCCAGGATGAAACACTGACCAAACTGCTGATCGATTTTACAATGGAGAAAACCGATGACGATAAAAGCTGGGATGTTTCGAGAGAAATCTTAGAAACAGGACGTTTGGTTTTGAATGAAAATAACCGAAATGAAATTCTTCATTTTAATGATAAAACAATTGAAGAATTTGTCGAGATAAAAAAGAAAATGCTGGTTTTGTGCAAGGACCTCGAAGCCGAAAATGAGCAGTTTGCAATTGAAGCACTTTCGTTGATAGATCAAAACGGAATTGATTTGAAATCTTTTTCGAGAGGTACATTTCCAAATCACCTGGAAAATATTCGTGACGGTAAATTTAATCCAAGAAATAAAACTTTTCATGAATTCGATGATATTGCGATAAATAAAACGGCCAAAGACCGCGCGATTATTGAAAGTATTATTCCTGAGTTACTCCAGATGTTAGTGAAGATTTATAAGAATTTTGAAAAAAGAGATTTTTATAAAGCCTTTCTCAAAAATATTACACCGCTCTCTTTATTAAATACAGTCAGCAACGAACTTGCTAAAATTCAGTCAGAACAAAATGTTCTTTCTATATCAGAGTTTAATGCTATTATTCACCGCGAAATTCAGAACCAGCCTGCACCTTTCATTTATGAGCGTCTGGGCGAGCGTTACCGGCACTTTTTTATAGATGAATTTCAGGATACGTCCGAAATGCAGTGGCATAACCTGATTCCGCTTATCGATAACTCTCTTTCAGGTTTGGATGATTTTGGAAATAAAGGAACTCTAATGATTGTAGGCGATCCAAAGCAGTCTATTTACAGATGGCGCGGCGGAAAAGCGGAGCAGTTTATCGAATTAAGCAAAGATGTGAATCCGTTTGTAAATCCGGATAAAGTCATTAAACATTTAAATACCAATTACAGAAGTTACAGTGAAGTAATTGAATTTAATAATGCGTTTTTTAAACTGATTTCTTCTGAATTTTCAAACGATGATTATAAAGATTTATACGAGAATCATAGTTTTCAGAATACCAATTCAAAAAAAGGCGGTTATGTAAATATTTCATTTCTTCCCATTATAGAAAAAAATGAAGCTGACGATGAAGATCCGGTTGAAAAATCAGATTTGTACGTTTTAGCAACGCTGAATACGATTCAAAAAGTTCTCAGGGAAGGTTTTGAATATAAAGATATCGTAATTCTGACCCGAAAAAGAGGGCAGGGAGTCGCGATCGCTAATTATTTAACCGAACAGAATATTCCGCTTTTGTCTTCAGAAACATTAATGATTCAGAATGCGACAGAAGTGCGACTTATAATTCATCTTCTGAAATATTTAAATAACGGTGCCGATTTAGAATCCAAGGCTTATTTTTTAAATTCCCTCGCTAATAGCTTAAAACCCGAAATTCCGGTACATGATTTTATTGCGCTTGGAATGTCGCATAAAATTGAAGAAGAATTTGAAAAATGGCTTCAGACTTTTGATGTTTCGCTTTCTTTTGAAAATGTCCGCAAAAAATCACTTTACGAAGCTGTTGAAATTATTATTTCAAAATTCATACTTCCGTCAGAAGGAAATGCTTATGTGCAGTTTTTTCTTGATATTGTTTTGGAGCGCGATATGAGAAACCAGGCCGGAATTGCCGACTTTTTGGTGTATTGGGATAAGAATTCGGAAAAATTCAGCATTCCGTCGCCCGAAGGCAATAATGCAGTTCGTATTATGACCATTCACAAATCAAAAGGTTTGGAATTTCCGGTTGTAATTATGCCTTTTGCAGAAGAAGATTATAATAGAAAGCCAAAAGATAAACTCTGGCTGGATACAGAAGAATCAGATCTTGGTGTTCCAAAAGCATTAATTGATAACAGCAGTGCAGTGGAAGGTTTTGGCGAAAGTGCCGCAGTTGTTTTTAATTCAAAAAAGCAGGAAGAATTACTGGATAATATAAATGTTTTATACGTAGCACTAACCCGTGCAGAAGAACAGCTTTACATTATTTCGCAAGCTTTAAAAGAAAGAAAAGATGGAGAACTGCCTAATAATATGGCTTCTTATTTTATTAAATATCTGATCCACAAAGGAAATTATGAGCCTGAAATTTTAGAATACGAATTTGGGAATAAAACCCGGCTTTCAAAATCAGAAAAAACAGTTGATCTGGTAAAAACAATTCCTGTTGTAAAAGAAGTGCTTGATCCTAAAAATATAAAAATTGCCCAGCGTGAAGCTCTTATGTGGGGAACACATCAGCAGGAGGCAATTTCGTATGGTAACATTGTGCATGAAATTCTGGCTTTTGTAAAAGATGAATCAGATGTAGATCTGGCACTCACAAAAGCATTGGAAAACGGATTGATTACTATGGAACAGTCTGAAAAAGTATTGAAAACACTCCGGGATATAGTAACACATCCTGAACTGAATATATGTTTTAATGGAAAGTATAAAATTTTGAACGAACAGACAATAGTTCAAAAAGAAGGCAAGATTCTAAAACCGGACCGGGTTGTATTGACAGATAGTAAAGAAGCTTATCTGCTGGATTATAAAACTGGTGCCATAAATCCAAAATACAAACAGCAAATTCAGGAATATCAAGATGCTGTTGAGGATTTAGGATATAAAGTGTTAAAAAGGGTTTTGGTATATATAGGATCGGAAATTGAAGTGGTAAATTTGTGAAAAAATTAATCAGATGTTAAAGGAATAACGAAGCTTTTTTATGGTTAAGTTGTTAATATTTAACGTTTTAAATAGTTAAAAATGTACGGTAAAATTAAAGAACATCTGCAAAGTGAGCTGCAGACAATTGAAGAAAATGGAATTTTCAAAAAAGAGCGAATTATAACATCAGCTCAGGGTGCCGAAATTACGATTTCGACAGGCGAAACAGTTTTAAACTTTTGTGCTAATAATTATTTAGGTCTTTCATCTCATCCTGAAGTAGTTCAGGCAGCTAAAGATGCAATGGATACACATGGCTTCGGGATGTCGTCTGTACGTTTTATCTGCGGGACTCAGGATATTCATAAAACATTAGAAAAAAAGATAGCTGACTTTTATGGTACAGAAGATACTATATTATATGCTGCAGCTTTTGACGCGAACGGAGGGGTTTTTGAACCTTTATTAGGGGAGAACGATGCCATAATTTCAGACAGTTTAAACCATGCTTCTATTATTGATGGAGTTCGTTTGTGTAAAGCAGCGCGCTACCGCTACGAAAACAGCAATATGGAAGATCTGGAACAGCAGTTGATAAAAGCTAATGAAGCCGGTGCCCGTTTTAAACTTATTGTGACAGATGGTGTATTTTCAATGGATGGTTTAGTAGCACCGTTGGATAAAATCTGTGATCTTGCTGATAAATACGATGCCATGGTGATGGTTGACGAATGCCATGCTGCTGGATTTATTGGTGCAACCGGAAAAGGAACTCTTGAGGCAAAAGGGGTTATGGGGCGTGTTGATATTATTACAGGAACTCTTGGTAAAGCTTTAGGCGGTGCAATGGGAGGATATACAACAGCCAAAAAAGAAATCATTGAAATACTTCGCCAGCGTTCAAGACCTTATTTATTTTCAAATTCACTTGCACCGTCTATTGTAGGGGCTTCTATTAAAGTTTTTGAATTGCTGGAAAAAGATACTGCTCTTAGAGATAAGTTAGAGTGGAATACGAACTACTTTAAGGAAGGAATGAAAAAAGCAGGTTTCGATATTATCGATGGAGATTCAGCTATTGTACCGGTTATGCTGTACGATGCAAAGTTGTCTCAGGTAATGGCAAATGAACTTTTAAAGCAGGGTATATACGTGATTGGATTTTTCTTTCCTGTGGTTCCAAAGGATAAAGCGAGAATCAGAGTACAGTTGTCTGCAGCCCATACCAAAGAACATTTAGACAAGGCAATCGAAGCATTTATATTAACAGGTAAAATGTTAAAAGTTATATAATTACCACGTTTAGTGCTTTTTTGTAGGTTTTTTTTAACATTTGATTTTGTATTTAAAAAATTTGGTGTTACTTTTGCTTGTAATTAACTAAATTGTAATTAAAAAAATTAAGTATGAAACATCTTAACAAACTTTTAGTTGCTGTGATGATGGCGATGGGTTTAAGTTCTCACGCGCAAGACAGTAACAATCCATGGGCGATCTCTTTTGGGGTTAATGCCGTGGATACAAGGACTAGTGCAAGTCCAGAGCATGTAGATTTTTTCCCGGCACACTTTTCTCAGCCATTTGATGTAAAAGGAAACTGGAATATCCTTCCTTCTTTATCTTACATTGGTGTGTCTAGATACGTTGGAAGCGGTTTCTCTGTAGGTTTACAGGGGTCTGTTAACAAAATCGACAAATTTGTTGTTTTTGACCCAACTGCTGCTGGTCATGATGCAAGAGGTATGGTTGTAGAGAATCCAGGTGACTTAATGTACTACGGAATTGATGCTACTATCAAATACAGCTTCAAAGAATTAATCAAATCTAAAGTGATTGATCCTTCGTTATCTGTAGGTGGTGGTTATACTTTCTTCGGAGATAGCAGCTACGGAACTGTTAACCCAGGTGCTGGATTAACTTTCTGGTTTACTGATGCTATTGGTCTTGAATTAGCTACAAGATACAAATGGTCAGTTAGTGGAGACAGAGTAGATGCAGCTGGTGTTCCAGACGCTCCATCTCACTTCCAACACACTGCTGGTTTAGTTTTCAAATTCGGAGGTAAAGATACTGACGGAGACGGAATCTATGACAAAGATGATGCTTGTCCAGATGTTGCTGGTCTAAAACAATTCAACGGATGTCCTGATACTGACGGTGACGGAATCGTTGATGCTTCAGATGCTTGTCCAAACGAATTTGGTTTAGCTGCATTAAACGGATGTCCTGATAGAGACGGAGACGGTGTTGCTGACAAAGATGACGCTTGTCCAGATGTTGCTGGTTTACCTGCTTTAAAAGGTTGTCCTGATACTGACGGTGACGGAATCGCTGACAAAGATGACAAATGTCCTACAGTTGCTGGTCCTAAAGAAAATGGTGGTTGTCCTTTCTTAGACGCTGATAAAGATGGTGTTTTAGATAAAGATGATGACTGTCCTACAGTTCCAGGTCCTGCAAGTAACAGAGGATGTCCAGAAGTAACTTCTCAAGCATTAGAAGATCTTAAAGTTCAAGCTAGAGCAATCTACTTCAACTCTGGAAAAGCTACTTTCAAAACTGGTGACAAAGAAACTCCAGCTAGATTAGACGCTATTAAAGAAATCCTTAAAAACTACCCTAACGCTAAATTCAGCATCGAAGGACACACAGATAGTACAGGTTCTGCTAAAGTAAACCAAAAACTTTCTGAAGATAGAGCTAACGCTGTATTAAACGCTTTAGTTGAAAGAGGTGTTAACGCTGAAAACTTAGAAGCTAAAGGATTTGGATCTTCTCAACCAGTTGCAAGTAACAAAACTGCTGCAGGTAAAGCACAAAACAGAAGAACTGAAATTAAACACGTAGGTTCTAAATTCCAAGGTAAACTATAATTTACTTTGTAAATAATATTGAAAAGCCATTCTTAATTGAATGGCTTTTTTTATTTTTATCAAATGATAGATAATTCTTTTTTAGGGAAAATTGCAAAAGTTGTAATCGAAAATTATTCAGAGAAACTTACTGAAACTACGATCATTCTGCCAAATAAAAGAGCAAAGGTTTTTTTAATTGAAGAGCTTAAAAAAGAAACAAATAAAACTATTATTTCTCCAAACATTATAAGTATTGAAGACTTTGTACAGGATGTTGCATCAATACGATCTATAGATTCGATTGAACTGTTGTTTGAGTTTTACGAAGTTTATTTATCTGTAACAGAAAAACAGCATCAGCAGACTTTTGAATTATTTGCCAATTGGGCAAAAACACTGCTTCAGGATTTTAATGAAATTGACCGCTATCTTCTTGAACCAAATCACGTTTTATCTTACCTGAAAGATATTGAGGATATAAAAAAATGGGGAATAGAAGTAGAAAACAAAACAAAACTTCTTGAAAATTATATCGACTTCTGGAAACTGCTTCCGCTTTATTATACTTCCTTATACGAGCATTTACTGAATAAAGGAATTGGTTATCAGGGATTAATTTACAGGGAAGCCGTAAATAACCTGAATCATTTTTCGAATACTATTTCGGGGCTGAATTTTATTTTTGCCGGATTTAATGCGTTGAATGCAGCCGAGGAAAGAATTGTGCAGCATCTTTTGGCATTGGATCAGGCTAAAATCTATTGGGATTCTGATCAGGTATTTTTAAATGACCCTTATCATGATGCGGGGCTTTTTGTACGCCGATTTAAAGAAAGCTGGAAACATTATAAATCACATCCTTTTGAGTGGATTGTAGATGATTTTTCGCAGTCAAAAAATATTCAGGTAATCGGTACGCCAAAAACCATAGGTCAGGCTAAACTTGCTGGAAGTATAATTGAAAATTTAATTAATGAAAATCCCGCAGAATCTCTGGATAAAGTTGCGGTTGTTTTAGGAGAGGAAAATTTATTAATTCCTGTTTTATATTCGCTTCCGTCTTCGGTTGGGGCACTTAATATTACGATGGGATATTCCGGAAAAAATAACCCTTCTCAAATATTGGTGGCGAAGTTTTTTAAAATGCATACCAACGCGCTTTCACGTGCGGGAGAAAGTTATGTGTTTTATTATAAAGATGTTTTGGATATTCTGACACATCCTTTGGTAGAGCCGTATGCGAACTGCAGTCATCTGGTGAGGATAATAAAAGAGAATAATTATACTTTTATTACACTGAATAAGATTTTGGAGCTTAATCCGGATCCTTCCAGAATGTTTTCTTTATTATTTCAGAAATGGGACAAAGGATCGATCGCGGTTCTTGAAACTATTTCGGCGCTTTTACTTTTAATAAAAGAAAATTTCAGCAATGATAATCAGGAAGAAAAAATAGCTAAGACTTTTGTTTATGCTGTTTTTAAAGTGATAAACAAGCTCATTAATTATTATTCACAGCACAATCATATTGATAATATTAATACACTCCATGCGATTTATAAACAAATCATAGATGTGGCCGAAGTTTCGTTTGAAGGAGAACCGTTACGGGGGCTTCAGATTATGGGGGTTCTGGAAAGCCGTGTGCTTGATTTTGAAACCGTGATTGTAACTTCGATGAATGAAGGCAAATTTCCGGCAGGAAAATCTCAGAATTCATTTATTCCGTATGATGTTAAAAAAGAATTAGGACTGCCGACTTTCAAGGAGAAGGATGCTATTTATACCTATCATTTTTATCATCTGCTGCAAAGGGCGAAAAACATTTACCTTGTTTATAACACCGAAAACGACGGGCTTGATGCCGGGGAACGAAGCCGTTTTATAACGCAGCTTGAAGTTGAAAAACAAAAAAATCACAATCTCACTTTTGATATTTATAATCCTGTTTTGCCTGCAACAGCTTATCAGCCTATGGTGATTCCGAAATCGGAGGCTGTTTTGGAAAGACTGCGCGAAATAGCGGCTGCAGGATTTTCTCCATCGGCATTAACGAGTTATATCCGAAACCCGATCGATTTTTATTTTCAAAAAATTCTCCGAATACGTGAAGTAGAGGAAGTAGAAGAAAATATTGCTTTGAATACACTCGGGACGATTATTCACGAAACATTAAAAGCTTTATATGAGCCTTTTATTGGCAGGTTTATTTCGGAAACAGATCTTTTAAATTGTTTCAAATTACTCGATGATGAAGTTTTGAAACAATTCAGGTTGGTTTACAAAGAAGGAGAAATTAAAAAAGGCCGTAATCTTTTGGCTTTTGAAGTTGCAAAACGTAACGTTTTTAACTTTTTAAAAATGGAGCTGGATTCTTTGAAAAACGGCGATGCTGTTAAAATCATTGCATTGGAACAGACTTACCAGAGAGAACTCGAACATCCCGGTCTGCCTTTTCCGGTTTTAATTAAAGGAAATGTTGACAGAATCGAACTTAGAAACGGCAGAATCAGAATTATCGATTATAAGACCGGAAAAGTCGAAAAAACAAACGTAGTTCTTAAATCCTGGACCGGATTAACTCAGGAGCTTAAAAACGACAAAATAATTCAGGTTTTAGCTTATGCTTATATGTTCGAAAATGAAGCAGGAGATGTACCTGTTGAAGTTGGAATTATTTCGTTTAAAAATCTTAAGTCAGGATTTCTTCCTTTTGGTTTTAAAGAAGAAAAAGACATGGAAGTTATTGTAAGTAAGGTAATTCTGAAAAGTTATCTGGAAGAAATTGTCTTGCTTTTAAGTGAAATATTCAATCCTGAAATTCCATTTGAAGAAAAAATCTAACCGGGATCTGCTTTTTAAAAAGCGGTAATTTTTTCACCGATAAACAAAACAGCACTTTTTTTAGTTTAAATTGGAGTATTCAATCTGTTTCAGATTAAAAAATTACCTGTTTGTTTAATGGGAAATGAAGCTCTGCAATAGCAGAAAGGATTTTTTAGATTGAAAAAAGGGAATGTTACATTGAATATTTTTACGACTTACCGATTTAACTGACTCTTGAAATTTTATCTGAATAATTGAAAAATCTTGTAGAGAATATAAAATAAGTTATCTGTTAAAATTGTAATCCTGATTTGGAAAGAATCTATTTACAGATAAAAATATAATTGGCATAACATAAAGGAAAAAGGTGCAATAATTAATCTATAATTATTGCACCTTTTTGTAAGTGGTTTTTAACTAAATATTTTTTTGAAGAAGCCTTTTTTAACTTGTTCCGGAGAATTCGGATTGTTAATTGGTCCGTTTTCAAATCGAAATCTTCTAAACTTCATCAGCTTTACATTTAAGTCAAAGCGTAATTCATCAACTGTTTTCATCGGAAAATTTTTTGCAAATTTACGAAAAACATCCAGCAAAATAAGGGAATGGCAAATGTTAATTTAAATATTGAGTTTTATGGATCAAAATGTTTGAATTTTGATAATATATCTTTTTTCTGTTAAATTTTTTTAAATATTTTCTTTTAAAAAACGGGATTAATTGTACTATAAATAAAAGTGATTCAGCTAGTTGTGTCTTGAGTTTTTTTTAACAAGTGTTTAGGGATCATTTTTATTTTTTACAAATAACTTTGATCTTTTAGAATAAAATTAATGTATATGGTTGATTTAAATACGCTGGTAGAAGAAACAGGGGCAGAGTCGGGAATTACTTTTAATATTGACGGAATTTTAATGGAATCTGTTAATTTAGAATACGATGGAAACGTGGCTGCAATGATTGGGATGATTTTGAAAATGTGTCTTGAAATGTCAGAAGATGTTAATAATGGAGATTTGAAGCAGGTAATGATCAAAAACAACGACGGAATTGTGGTGGCAAACAAAGATCAGGATGATAACTGTGTGGCGCTTCTTTCTAAAGATATTAGCAAAATGGGACTTTTGCTTAGAAAAATGGATACGATTTTTAATAATTAATTTTAAACCAAATTTTATATATAAAACATGTCAGATTTTTTACAGAATTTTCAAAATGATTTAAGAGAGAATGTTAGCGGATTTATTGCGGTTTCAGTAACTGAAGTTGAGACAGGAATGTCTTACTGTTCGCTTTCTGTAAATCCGGATTTTGACCCGGAACTAGCTTCTGCTTATAATTTAGAAGTTGTAAAAGCAAAATTAAACGCTATTAAAGCTTTGGGATTAACTCAAAAAATCAACGATATTTTAATTACATTGACAGATCAAATACATATTTTAGATGTTTCTGAAGATGGAAAATACTTTATTTATTTAGCAGTTGACAGTAATAAAGCAAATCTTGGATTAACAAGAGCTACTTTGTCTAAATTCAAAAAAGACATTATTACGAAACTATAATTTTTGCCCCCAAAATGAAGAAAAGGCTGTTCCACTTATGCGGAATGGCCTTTTCTGCTTTTATGAATTATCTTTTTATTTGAAGAATTCTAATAATACGGCTTTTAGTTCTTCTTTGTTTTCGATCTGGCTCATATGGCCGTCATCAAAAGAAGCTAATTGAACGGAAGTCCCTTTAATTTGCGGCAGACTTTCTTCGTAGTTTAAAACCGTATCTTTTTTGCCTAAAATTAAAAGTACAGGAAATAAATCTTTGCGCAGCAGTTCTTCTCTGTCTTTTCTTATTTTCATTCCTTCCAGCGAGGCTATAATTCCCTGTAAAGGTGTTTTTAAGGCTTCGGCTTTTGCTTTTTCAATTTCTGAGGCTAAACGTGTTCTGTTGTTTTCGCTGAACAAATTGCCAATAGCAAGACTCACGAAGTTTGTATAATTCTGTTTGACAGCCTTTATGGCTCTTGTTCTGTTTGTTTTTTTCTCTTCACTGTCTTCTTTAGAAGTAGAATTGAGCAGAACCAGTTTTTGGATTTTCTTCGGGAATAATTCGGCGAAAGCCAAACCAACATAACCGCCCATTGAATGCCCCAGAATGATTGCTTTTTCGATATTTAAGTTTTCCAGAACTTTGTTAACTGCTTTGGCATTGTCTTCCATTTCATGAACATAACCCAGAGAATCTGATTCGCCATGACCTAATAAATCGACGGTAATAACACGGTATTTTTTTGAAAATAAATCAACATAGTCTGTCCACATTTTTTTGTTTTCTAAAAAACCGTGCAGTAATACGATTGCTGTTCCTTCACCAGAATCGGTAAAAGATATTTTGGTGTTTTTGTAAAGTACTTGATTCAAAATGGAAAATTTAAATAACAAAAATACGCTATTTTATCAGCCAGATGAAATATAAGATAAAATTTAAGAAGGAGCTTTTTTGAGATTCTCTCAAGGATGCATACGCTCTTTTCATTTGAGTTTTTACCGTGTTTATTGAGATATTCTGGTTTTCTGCAATTTCGGCATAGCTTAATCCTTCAACAACATGGGATATAAAAATTTCTCTTCTGGCCTGCGGAATCTTTTCGACTAAAGTCTGAATTTTAGGCTTTTTGTTTTCTTCGATGTTTTCAAATGCAATTTGTTCTTCGGCTTTTGGAACAGCTATTTTTTTGGTTTGTAAACTGATGGTTTTGTTTTTTTCTACATATTGAAGGCTTAAATTTTTTACTGCTTTTGCTCCGTAAGCTTTAAATGAAACGGTAAAGTTTATGGCTTCTTCTTTTTCCCATAAATAAATAAAAAAATCCTGAACAATATCTTTCGCTGTGTGTTTGTCCTTGACTATGCTAAAGGCAGTCAAAGAAAAAAACACAAAATGCTCTTTGTATAAGGCTTCAAATATTTTTAAATCTTTATGATTTACCATCTAAAAAATAACATTTATTGTTTTGTAATGGATTGTATAGTGTCAAATGTAAAATAAAAACTTAATTTTTTTTCATAATGTGTAAAAAAAATCAAAATATATTGATTTGTTGTCACCCTAAAAAAAAGTTTTCCCAACATAATAAAAACCACTATATAAAAAACAATGATTCCAAACACAAAATTGATTAATGTTCTAAAGGAAATAACGTCCGATGGAACTTTTGATGTTTCTAAAATAGCATCATTACCTCCTGAAGATCAGGAATTAATAAAAAACCTCCAGAACAGCGGCCTGCTCGAAGAAGCACTGCTGTATGCAGAATCTGTGGATGTTGATGAAAATTGGGAAGAATTGCAGGAGAAATTAAATAGTGATGAAAAATCAATTCTGGTAAATTGGAAAAGTATTTTTCAGTATGCAGCGGTCTTTTTGTGCCTTTTGAGTTTGGTTTATCTTTTTCAATACAAAAATGATAGACACAATGAAGCAAAAATACCTTCTGATGCAATTCAGCTGATTTTAGAAAATGGAGATATTCAGGTTTTAAATGCTGAAGGAGAACAGCAAATAATAAAAAAAGACGGAGAAGTGGTTGCTTCTCAAAAGGATAACACAATTAATTATCAGTCGGATAATTTGAGAGGTAAATTGGTTTACAACGAAATTAAAATTCCCAATGGCAAAACTTTTAAAGTAACGCTGTCTGACGGGACTGTTGTAAATATTAATGCGGGATCTTCATTAAAATATCCGGTTCAATTTGTTAAAGGACACAGCAGAGAAGTTGTCTTAGAGGGCGAAGCTTTTTTTGATGTTGCAAAAGATAAAGCTCATCCGTTTATTGTAAAAACAAGAGGGGTAGATGTGAAGGTTTTAGGAACAAAGTTTAATGTGAGTTCATATAAAGAAGATTTAGATATTTATACCGTGCTGGTTGAAGGTTCGGTTAGTTTATCTGACAAGGTGAATCAAAAAGCAATACTGGTTCCCGGTGAAAAAGGAACCTGGAATAATAAAAATGCAGAAATAGCTGTAGATAAAGTCGATACTCGTTTTTATACAGAGTGGGTAAATGGCGAAATTGTTTTTAGAAAAACAGCTTTTAGAGACATCATCATAAAACTGGAGAGAACTTATGACGTTACAATTGAAAATAACAGGAAAGATATTTTAGATAAAAAATTTAATGCCAGTTTCAATAAAAATATTGAAAGCATAGAAAAGGTATTAGAAACAATGAGTAAGATTCAAGGCTTTACTTATAAGAAAGAAGGAAGGCTTATAAAAATTAACTAACTAATTTACTAACCAACTAAAAACCAATTTTTTTATGAAGTGATAATGTAATTCTTTTTGAGAAATACAAGAAAGAAAATCGGAAAATAGGACGAGTATTTCCCGATTTAGTATTGTGTTTTAAACGACGTATCGAAATTAAATCATTTAAAATCAATCCAAAATTATGAAAAAAATAATTAAGAGGAATTGGCCTGGCCGCTATATGCCTAAAATTAGTCTTAGAATGAAATTAACTACATTTTTTTTGATGCTTTCTTTGATGAAAATTCAAGCTGGTGTCTATTCGCAAAATACAAAGCTGACATTAAACTTAAATAATGTTCCTGTCGAAAAGCTGTTTAACAAAGTAGAATCTGTTTCTCAATACAGGTTTCTTTTTGAAAGCAGTGCAATTGACTTAAATAGAAAAGTAACCATTAATGTTAAGAAAAAAGGAATAGCTGAAATACTGGAAGAAGTATTTAAGAATACCGATATCTCTTATAGTATAAATGACCGCCAGATTATATTGGTCAGGAAAAAACAACAGATAAATTTAACAGAAAAACATTCTGCTGAAAAATTAGCAGTAGAACAAGGTATAGAAATTACAGGGGTAGTGACGGACTCCCAAAACATGCCTGTTCCCGGAGCTAATGTTAACGAAAAAGGAACAAAAAATGGTGTGTCGACCGACTTAGACGGAAAGTTTGCCATTCGCGTAAGCGGATCAAGCAGTGTATTGGTTTTTTCCTTTATCGGATTTGAGAATAAAGAGGTAACAGTTGGTCAGAGTAAGTCTTTAAGTGTAATTCTAAGCGAACAAAATTCGGCATTAAACGAAGTTATAGTGGTGGGTTACGGATCTGTAAAGAAAAAAGACTTGACAGGAGCTGTGGCAACAGTTAAATCATCAGATATTCTTTTGAGTCCTGTGGCTAGTCCAATGGAGGCCCTTCAAGGAAGAGTTTCAGGTATGGATATTCAGCGTGGATCTGGAAAAGCAGGCACTTCTCCAAAGGTATTAGTAAGAGGAAACAGATCTTTAACAGCAAGTCAGGACCCGTTGTATATTGTTGACGGAATTCCTTCGAGTATTGATAATTTAAATACAAATGATATTGAGAGTATTGATGTTTTAAAAGACGCTTCGTCTACAGCAATATACGGTTCTTCAGGAGCTAACGGAGTTATTATAGTTACGACTAAAAAGGCAAAAGCAGGAAAGACACAAATAGATTTTAACAGCTATTTTGGATTAAATGGTTTCTCCTCTTTTCCGGCTCCGCTTACTGGAGAGAGATGGCTGAATTATAAAAAAGACAGATTTTATCTGGACAACGGCTACGAAGCAACAAATTTAACCGATTTAGGTTTGAACGCATCGGCAGTTGCAGCAATCGAAAAAGGGCAATATGTAAATTGGATTGATGAAAGTCTGCAGGTCGGAATACAGCAAAATCATAATCTTTTTATGAGAGGAGGATCAGAAAAAGTTCAGGGTTATTTTTCTTTAGGATATGTGGGAGAAGAAGGGATTTATCAAAATGATAAAATGAACAAATTTAACTCGAGAGGAGGAATTGATCTTAAATTCAGCGATAAATTCAAGACTGGTTTTCAATTGATTTTAAATTATAGCAAAGGAAGCACAACAAATAGCAGAATTAACAAAGCCTACAGCGTTTACCCGTTAGGAGTGCCATTTGATGAAGATGGAGTTGTAAATCTTTATCCGTTAGAAGGAGATCCTAATAACATTAGCATTCTGGCAAATAATTATCCAGGGGCTTTTGCAGATGAAACTATAGGTTATAATGTGCAATTTAACCCTTATCTTGAATTTGAATTTGCCAAAAATTTTAAACTGAGATCTAATCTGGGAACTAAATTTTCTGGAAACAGAGCCGGTACTTTTCAAAATAAAAATTCATACAATTTACTGACAGAAGGAAGAACGGCAAGTGAGGCAACTTACAACATAGAACTGGCTTACAGTTATATTTGGGAAAATATATTGAATTACAATTTTAAACTTGGAAAAGATCATGAGTTTACTGCAACAGGAATCACTTCCTGGGCAGATAGCAGAGAAGAAGGATCTTATATGGGAGGGAATGGTTTAGATTACGATGATTTCTTGTTCTACAATATGGGCGCTGTAAAAAATCTTACTACGAGAATGAATACCTACAGCCAGTTTAACAGAATGTCATTTGCTGGACGTCTTAACTATAGTTTTAAAGGGAAGTATCTTTTTCAATTAACCAATAGATGGGACGGAGTTTCTCCCTTGGCAGAGGGTAACAAATGGTCCTCTTTCCCTTCGGCATCGGTAGCCTGGCGCATCAGCGATGAAGGTTTTATGCAGGGAACAAGTTCATGGCTTAATAATCTAAAACTAAGACTTGGTTATGGTGTTTCAGGATCGGCAAATATTGACCCGTATTCTAGTTTAACACGTACATCGACCAAAACCAGCAATCTTTCTCTTGGCGGTGGTACAGTTTTGCCTTTGTATGTTCCTACTGAGCATATTTCAAATCCAGATTTAACATGGGAACGCTCTACAAATACGAATTTAGGTTTAGATGTTTCTGTATTGCGTAATAAAATAGATCTTGTGGCCGAATACTACTGGACCAATACAGATGGTATTTTGTGGGATCGCCGTCTGCCTACTAGTTCAGGAGGTTATGATGCTAAAACACCTTATAAAAAGACGTCTAATATTGCGGCTTCTAAAAATGAAGGATTCGAATTGGCTATAAATACTAAAAATATCGAAACTGAAAACTTCAAATGGAGCACTTCATTTACGTATACCCACGCAAAAGAAAAGCTTACAAATATTGATTTGGGGAATTTAAGTGTCAGCCAGTTAATTTCTGAAGGTCTTTTCATCGGACAAACTCCTGCAGCAGGAGGGGTGTTTTATGATTATAAAAAAATAGGAATCTGGCAATTAGGACAAGAAGCAGAAGCGGCCTTGTACGGAGCGAAACCGGGAGATATTAAACTGCAGACTGTAGAGCAATTTGATGCCAACGGAGTATCTGATAATGGTGTGCATGTTTATTCTACAAAAGACAGAATGATTGTTGGTAACAATGTTCCGGACTATTTTTTTGGATTACAAAACACCTTAAAATATAAAAATTTTGATTTTACGGTATTTGTAAACGGAAGATACGGCGGTATGATGCGTGCGCAGGTACTTGGATATTGGAACAAAGAAGCACAGCCGTCTACATACGATTACTGGACACAAGATAACCCTACAAACGATTTTCCGAGACCCGGAGGAACTTTCAATACGCAATTTCAGTCGGCATTAGAATTGGTAGATGCATCTTATATCAAAATCAAAAATATTACGATTGGCTACTCTATGCCGGAAGATTTTCTTAAAAAAAGCGGCCTGAATTCTTTAAGGCTGTATGCAACAGCTTACAATCCTTTTGTTTTTAGCCGCAGCCATTTATTAAAAGATGTTGATCCGGAAAACGGAGGGTCAGATTCTTTCCCATTATTTAAACAAGTTATTTTCGGTCTTAATTTATCATTGTAATATGAAAAAGTATATAAAATTAAAAATAGTAATCGCAGCGTTTTTTCTGGTTGGTTTAATTCAGTCATGCAGTTTAGATGAAAAGAATTTAACCACTGTTTCTTTGGATAAATCATACGGTGAAAGAGCCGGATTTGAAGGGTTGATTAATAGTTGCTATGAGAATCTGTATTATTTGCACGGAAAAGTCGATTACATTGCGCCAACAGAAGCAGGAACTGATTCATGGGAAAATATTGGCACGAGCGGAATTGGTTATGCGCAATATGCAAGCCAGCTAAATCCGGACGACGGAAATATTAAAGTAATCTGGGGAACTTCGTATGCGACTATAAATCTTTGTAACACGGCTATTTATTACTCAAAAGATGTGAAAGGCTATTCTTCTGAAGACGAAATGAATGCGGTATTGGCAGAAGCATATTTCCTGAGAGCATTTTGCAATTTTGTTTTAGTAGAGCAATTTGGAGGTGTAGTTTTAAGAACAGAATCATCAATTATTGAAGGAGCAGACAATGCGCCGGTTCGCAGTTCTGAAAAAGAATTCTATGATTTAATTATCGGAGATTTAAAATTTGCCTGTACACATCTTCCTGTTCAGCAGACTTTACAAGGCCGAGTGGCTAAAAAAGCCGCTTACGGTTTACTGGCAAAAGTATATTTGCAAAGAACAAGATTAGGCGATGCTGCACAGTATTCTAAACTAGCTTTGGATACTGCCGAAGAATTAATTAATAATGCGGCAAAATACAATACAGCTTTATATTTGAGCGATAATACTTCATCGGGATTTAAAAAACTGTGGGACGGCAGCAATAATAAGAAAAACACAGAATTTTTGTTTACACAGGGAATTGATCCCGGAGGTCTTAACCCCGAGGGATTTAACAGAGGAAGAACAAGACAATATTATTTACCGGATTTAGCAACAAGAGGAGCCGAGTGGGGAGCCGGGGCAACCAGTATCCTGTACGGAAGAGCCAACAGCCGTATGCTGAAACCAAGTAAATATTTATTGACAGAAGTATTTTCTCCGGTACCATCGCCGGCAGATACACGTTTTGCAGAAACATTTACGTTTAAATTTTATGCGGCGGCCAATAAAACAATTACACAAGCTATGGCAGATGCTTACAAAAAAGACGCTTCGGTAGTGGGTTACACCATTAAAAACACATTAGCTCAGGCACTTCCATCGGTTAACTTTTATTCTCAAAGAATAGAAGAGCAGATTAATATGAATAATGATGAAGGTCTGGCTGTCTTTACTCCTAACTGGAATATTGATCCGGTTGTTAAAAGTAAAATGCCAGTGCTTGTTGCTGATCCAAGTGATGTTTTCGAACCCGGAACGAATAAATATAAAGATCCGGCAATGTATCCAAACGATCCAAATTTAATTAATATGTTTCCGGCCATGCGAAAATTCTCTGCCGCATTGTATTGCCAGAGCAATCAGTATTGGTTAGGCGATATTCCTATTATTCGTTTGGGCGAAATTTATCTGGTTGCAGCAGAAGCCGCTATTTTAAGCGACAATCAGGCTAAAGCTCTGGTTTATGTAAATACTTTAAGAAAAAGAGCGGCCATAACTTCGAGAGAAAATGAAATGTTAGCGACGAGCGGAGATATGAATATCGATTTTATTTTGAAAGAAAGAGCAAGGGAGTTATCTGGCGAGCACACACGATGGACGGATCTTAAACGTACCGGAAAGCTGAATAAAACCTACTTAGATCAAACAAATCCTATTGCAGGAGCTAATTTTATTAACGAGAAACATATCGTAAGGCCAATTCCGAGATCATTTTTGGATGCAATTTCAAATGCCAAAGAATTTGGTACTAATGGATATTAATTCTTTTTTGGTTAGTCATCAAAGGCAGGTCGAAAGATCTGCCTTTACTAATCTATTTCGTGTGTCTGCTTTAAATAGATTTGCTTTTAAAATCAATCGATCATACTTAAGATTACTAGAGTTTTTGTTCTTCAGAAGAGATTAAAAAATAAAAAATGAATTTGTTATTTTAAATTAGTCTTAATTACGTGTTTAATTGCTTGAAATTCTATATTTTTGCACCGTTATAATTTTATTAGAATGGCTTTAGTTAGTGATTTAACCACCACAGTATTATTTGAAACCGAAAAAGGATACAGTTATCAATGTGATTTGACCAATAGTATCGTTATCAATTTTGTTGATACAGTGTCAAGTTATAAAATTCAGGATTTTTTGATTTTTCAAAGAAAAGTCAATAACGTTGATATTCTTAATATGCTTTATGACTTATCTGATAAGTCAGATGCACAGCTGATTGAAACCACAAAAAGAAATTTTTCCAGAAATCTTACCATCTGCGAAATAGTGCAGCTGAGAGAATTATTAAACGGAACTAAATTTACTCTCAACTTACATTCTATGCTTTGTAATATTGGAAACGTAACACTTATTTAGATTCTTACTTAGATTAAATCCAAATTTTCAGACATTTAGGGCTGCTTTCTTAAGTTTTTGTAATTTTACATTCTAAAAATTACTGTTATGAAAGATTTACTAAGAACAAGCACGTCATTAACTGAAGGCGTAGAAAATATATTGAATTTACAGGCGAAATTAGAAAGTGATGCTTCTAACAAATATTTAGCTATGGCTGCATGGCTTGATAGAAATGGTTATGCAAATACAGCAGGATATTTGTATAAGCAGGCAGAAGAAGAAAGAGAGCATTTTCTAAAAATCTTCAAATTCATTACAGATATGGGAGGGATTGCTATTACGCCATCGGTTCCTGAAGTACAGCAGGAGTTTGCTTCTTTTAGAGAAGTATTCGAAATTGCTTTACAAAACGAAATTGCAGTTACTCAGGCAATCAATAAAGTAATCGCTAAATGTAGAGCTGAAAATGATTATGCTACAGAAGATTTTATGATGTGGTATGTAGCTGAGCAAAGAGAAGAAGAGAAAAATGCAAGAAGAGCATTAGAACTTTTCGAACTAATTAACGGAAACGAAGCTGACGGTAAATTCCAATTGGATGTTCAGATTTCAAAAATCGGATAATAACCGATTATAAAAATTAAAGCCCTTAATAATCCAGATTATTAAGGGCTTTTTCTATTTTACTCATTCATCAAAGTTTCAATTTCATCTGCTTCAACCGGAATGTTGCGCATTAAATTGAAAGGTTCTCCTTTTTCCTGAACCACAACGTTGTCTTCTAAACGGATTCCGAATTTTTCTCCCGGAATATAAATTCCCGGCTCAACCGTAAAAACCATGTTTGGTTTCATTGGTTCGTGAAGCAATCCGTAATCGTGCGTGTCAAGTCCCATGTGGTGAGAAGTTCCGTGCATGAAATATTTTTTGTAAGCCGGCCATTCCGGATTTTCGTTCTGAACATCGGCTTTGTCTAATAAACCTAAACCAAGTAATTCCGAAGTCATGATTTTACCCACTTCAATATGGTATTGTTTCCAAAGTGTTCCCGGAGTAAGCATTTTTGTAGCTTCGTTTTTAACTCTTAAAACAGCATTGTAAACCGCTTTTTGACGATCTGTAAAACGTCCCGAAACCGGAATTGTTCTTGTCATGTCGCTTGAATAATTGGCATATTCGGCAGCAACGTCAAGTAATAATAAATCACCTTCTTTACATTGCTGATTGTTTTCGATATAATGCAAAACATTCGCATTGTTTCCCGAAGCGATAATTGGTGTATAAGCAAAACCTTTAGAACGGTTACGAATAAATTCGTGCGCCAGTTCGGCTTCAACTTCATATTCTGTAACATTTGGTTTTACGAATCCTAATAATCTGCGGAAACCTTTCTCGGTAATATCACAGGCGTGCTGAATAAGGTCGATTTCTTCGCTTTCTTTTACAGAACGAAGTCTTTGCAGGATTGGATTACTTTTTGCAACATTGTGAGCCGGATAACGTTCTTTCCACCATTTTACAAAACGAGCTTCGCGGGTTTCTGTTTCTACAGATGCGCGGTAATGTTCGTTGGTATTAATGTACATCGTATCGGCATACGTCATCATTTCGTTCAAAACTTTATGAAAATCCTGTAACCAATAAACAGTTCTGATTCCCGAAACCTGAAAAGCACGTTCTTTAGTCAGTTTTTCACCTTCCCAAACCGCGATATGATCGTTGGTTTCTCTCAAAAAAAGAATTTCTCTCTGGCTTTCGTAAGGCGCATCCGGAAATAAAAGCAAAACACTTTCTTCCTGATCTACACCACTTAGATAAAAAATATCTCTGTGTTGTGCAAACGGCAGCGTACTGTCGGCACTAATTGGGTAAATGTCATTTGAATTGAACACGGCAACCGAATTAGGTTTCATTTCGGCCATGAATTTTCTGCGGTTTTTTACAAAAAGAGCGCTGTTTATTTGATGATATTTCATAATTATTTCGTTTTTGAACTTCGAATTTCAAAATTACGTTTTTTAACCAAACAGCATGAAATTGATTTATTAAAGTTTTCTTATTTGTTTTGAGTTTTGATTCGTATTAAGTTTAACTGCATCCCGATAGCTATCGGGAGCAAAGATTTGACACAAGTTTGTCATTTCGACGTAAGGAGAAATCACACGCGAAACTCTAAAAAAAAAGTTGATTCGTTTCACGCAGATTTTTACAGGTTTAAATTTCATAATCTTTAAAACGATTTTGTATTTTGGCTGATAATATTCTAAACCTAGAAGCGGAATGAAAAATCTTCTTATTTTTCTATTTATCTCAAATATTTCATTTTCACAGACAGCTGTCTTAAAATTGAAATTTCCAAAAGAACCAAAGATTTCTCAAAAATTCCAAAATGCAATTGATGAACAAAAAAATGAAGTTTATTGGGTTTATAAAAGCAACAAAGAAGAGATTAAAAATTATACAGTAGAATTTATTTTAGACAAAATCGACAATAATCCAGAGTATTCATATTTATTTAATGCTGAATATTGGATAGCATTTAATTATCAAAATGTAATTCTACAATTAATTGAGCGAATAACAAATAAAAAAGAAATTGGTCTTGTGAATAGTGCCGATTTAATGATATTGGAAAGAATAGAAAGTGGAGATTTAAAAAAATACGGACATGGATTTATTGTGGATGATGATTTGTTTACAATTGCAGGCAGAGCAAATAGATTGTTGACAGTAGTAACAGGAGAAAATTTTGGTTCGGTTTCAATGAAATCAACTAAAGAAGATTTAAGAATTCTTCAGGATAAATGGGTGATGTGGTTGAAGAAACTTTAAATTCTCATACTTAAAATTAATTATGCATTTTAATTCAAATAATAATTATTTAAAAATGAAGTTAGCTTTTAAAAAGAAGAAATATGAAGTTTTTTAAAGTAATTCTAATCTTGATCTTAATGGTTTCTTGTAATAAAAAGAACGAAGACAAAAGGGATGAAAGCAATAATGATGTTCTTATTGTTTATAATGTTGACGAATTCTTTAAAAACAGGGAACGAAAAAATATAAAAGTAATTGATACCTCTTGCCTAAACGAAGAGAAGAGAGCCTTACAAGATATAAAAAGAGGGAAATTGGTATATTTCTATTATATGGGAATGACAACAAGATATAGAAGTAATAAGGAAATGAAGCAGATTCTTTCAAGATATAATATTCAAATGGACTCTGCTCTAACTTACTGTATTGCTATGCCGAAAGGCTTTAGAAGAAATTGTTATTCAACTTTAATGGATAAAGAAATTGAAAAGAAATATGGAAGTAAATTTATTGATTCTCTGAGAAATATTGCAGAGAAACAATTTGTTATTAATAATCCCGATTTTGTATTTCCTTTTGATGAATGTGATACAATCTCCAGATATCCCGGAACGAAAAATTACGATGATTTTTTTAAAAAACCCGACGACGATTTTTCAAAACAGTTTATTTATCCTAAAGGGTATTATTATAAAAATGAGAAAGATTTCTCAAGTACTAATGTGAGTTTTGTTTTGAATAAAAATGGGACATTAACAGATATTGAAACTGATTGCTCATTTGCAAATTCACAAAATGAGAAATTTGAAGAATATTTTAAACTTAAGGCAGAAAATTTTGTAAAACACGTAAAATGGATTCCTGCAAAACACAACGGTATAAACGTTAATAGTGAGATGCGGTTTCTATATTTTCATAAGTAGACAGAACCAATTCCATAAAAAAAACCGAAGCTTAATTTCAGCGTCGGTTTTTTCTTTTTATATCGTAAATTCTATTTTTTATCAAGTAACTTCTCCAAATAAGCAGCTTTTTCTCTTTCAACTTGAATCAATCTTTCATAAAGATTTTCATTCTTTTCAATAGTTTCAAGAAGTTTATCTAACGGATTGAAAGTGCATCCATAACTTATTACAGAGGAGCCAGTATTATTTTCTATTTCGATAGTATTCCCAATAATATTAAAAACCGCTTCTTCAGAAAAGTTTCTTATTACTTCGGCAGGAACTCCCAAAGCTTCTGCAATTCTATTTAACTTTTCGTCGTCAACGCTTTCGCTTCCTTCAATAATAGAGATTGATTGCTGTGTTGTGCCAATTGCCTGTGCAAGCGCTTCCTGCTTCATGTCTTTCAGTTCTCTAATTCGGCTAATGTTTCTGCCGATGTGTCTGGGTTTTGGTGCTGTGCTCATAATTCAAAGATATTTAAAAATCTTTTACATTTTTAGTTTCGGTACAAAACAAGGCTTTGCTTGTGAGATACATTTCTAAAAATATTTTGATGCGGTAAAAATACAATTTTTCTGACTATCGAATTGGTTTTGAATTTAGAATTGTGTAATCTTGGAGTGAGAAAGATTGTTTTGCAAATATGAATACAGAAAATATAAAACTACTTCGAAGTAAAATCTCAATTCCTTTAGATAAAGCAATGCAACTTCTTAAAAAGAATAATGACGATGTTGCACTTTCGGAACTTGATTTTCATAACGAGAATATCATCGAAATTTGTCAAAAGACAGATTGCGAAGAAGAAACGGCAAGAAAGGAATATCAAATCTGTAATTATGATGTAACAAAAACCATTGAAAGAATCAATCAAAAAGTGGTTGTAATCGCGACAGGAAATAATCTGGATTCAAAAATTGGGTTTATTTTATGGCCTCAGAATAAAGAAGGTGAATTTTATAAAACAGAGAAAAGAAATGATGCTTTTATTTCGGCAGAAGATTTTGAGATTGTTTTAAAGGTGTTTCAATCTGTTTTTCCTTTGCAAAATCTTTGGAATAATGAAGTTGAAAATAGATTCGATGAGATTGGACATAACTTTTTCGATGCTGAAACCAGCAGATTAATTGTAGAAAAGATAAAACTTCTGCACACAAATGACGAAAAAGAAAAAGCTTTTCTTTTGCAAATAATCAACTGGTTAAACGATAAATTAATCTACGCAGATTGTATCGTCGTTTATGGAAATTTATAAATATAAAATAATATGGTCGAGAGAGAAAAAATAATCAAAAATTACCTTGAAGGTTACAATGAATTTAATGTCGATAAAATGACAACGGATTTTAACGACGCTATTATTTTCGAAAATGTAACAAATGGCGAAGTAAACCTGTCTTTAAAGGGAGTAAAAGAATTTAAAGAACAGGCTGAGCAGACTAAAAGTTATTTCTCAAGCCGAAGACAAACGATTACAGCTTTCAATCATTTAGAATCTCAAACCGAAATAGAAATCGATTATCACGCTGTTCTGGCAATGGATTTCCCAAACGGAATGAAAAAAGGAGACGAATTAAATTTAAAAGGAAAATCTGTTTTTGAATTTTTAGATAATAAAATTATAAAGCTGACTGATATTAGTTAGAAAATTTAAAACAAATTATGAAAGTAAAAAATCGCTGCTTGATAGGATTAGTATTTTTTCTAATCAGTTATTTATTCTTTTCCAAAGTTTTGCCGAGTTTAAGCGAATCGATAGATTTTGCGCATTGGTTTAATTTAATCGGAGCCTGTTTTTTATTATCGTTTAATGATGCTTTTCCAAAAACAAAGATCAATAAAGTGGCTTCTGTTTTAACAACCATAGGCGTAATTGCGCATATTGGTCTTTGTACAATCGATTTTATAATGTCAGATTACGGAAATAACGAAATCGCAAAAGAACAGTTAAGTCAGCATATCGGCAATTCACCCTTGATTTTTTATCCGTTTATAGCGGTTGGACCGTCTTTGCTTTTTCTTGGTTTGGCGTTGCATGCATTCGCTTTTATAAAGACGGAAACTGTAAAATCTTTAATGGTAATTGTTGGTTCAATTGCCGTTGGAATTTCTTTTTTTGCTTTAAAGAACGGAGTTTTGATGCTTTTGAGTTGTGTCGTTTTTGTTTTAGGATTGGGATTGTTGCTTTTTAATGAGGAAAAGAAAAGTATTAAACTATAACCACAAAGTTTGTCATTCCGAGGAACGAGGAATCACACTCGGAACTCCGCAAAGTAAATCGCCAATCTTTGTCGAATTACTAGTGTGATTCCTCGTTCCTCGGAATGACAAACCTTAAGAAATAAAAAAAAGCCGAAGCTATTTAAACTTCGGCTTTTATTGGAATTTAACTAGTCGATCCATTTATAATAACGAGCTCCAATTAAAACAGGGATTTCTTTTTCGATTCTGTCTAAAACCCATTCGTTTTTCGGAGTTCTTACGCTTTGTTTTTGTTCTTTTTTATGAAGACTTTCGTAAGTGTTGAAATCAATTTCTACACTTTCTGCTAAATTTTCAAAAAGTTTCACGTTTGCCAAAGCCGATTGCCATTCCGGTTGAATTGTTCCTTCAAAAACTTTCGATTTAGAACCGCTTCCGTAAGCTAAGAAACCAAATTTAGTTCCGGCAACTTCTTTTTTAGTATCGTAGAAATGAGCCAAAGTCGACAATAATCCCATGAAAATAGAACCTGTATAAAGGTTTCCAATTAAAGAAGATGCTAATTCAGCAGGCTGTAATTTCTCTGTTACAAATGTTTTGTAGTTATCAGATTTTGCTACTTCTTTAATTTTTGTCTGATAATCTGCAGGTGCAATATCATCGGCAATAATTTTTTCGGCACTGTCTAAAGCATAAATTTCAGACAACATTCGTCGCCCTTGAAAAGAATACGGAAGGTGCATGATAATACTTGTCCAGGTATTATATAGAGTTTCGGTAGTGTTTTTTAATTTTTTGAATGAAAAGTAAGCATTACGCGTACGATCCATATAACATTGATTCGAATATTGTCCGTCAAAAACAGGCTGGTCTTTGTGGATTTCAATTTCGGCTTCTAAATTATCAAACCAGGAATCGTTGTTGGTGTTTTTAGTGATTTCTTCTTTAGAAATAGTTCTGTATGGTTTAAAGAAATCAAAAACACCTTTTGTGCTTGTTGCCCAATTGTCATCAAAAGCAATAATTTTTGGGTTTGCAGTAATCAGCATAGCGACAGCTCCGGCACCTTGAGTGTATTCTCCGCCAGAATTTAAATCGTATTTCGCAAAATCGCTTGTTACGACAATTGCTTTTTTCGCCGGATTTATTTTTACAAAATCAAGGCAGTTTTGCATGGCATCTACGCCGCCAATACAAGCAAAAGTAAAGTCAACAACATCGCATTCTGCCAAAACGTCTTCGCCAAATTTTTGCTCCATTAAACTAATTAAATAAGAAGCAATTGGTTTTGAGCTGTCTACGCTGCTTTCGGTACCAACATAGATTCGGCTTATTTCGTTTAGGTTAATTTTATTATCAGTAATAAGTTTTGTTAAAGCATTTGCTCCAAAAACAACTGCATCCTGATGAACGTCAGGGAAAGTCATTTTAAGTAATCCAAGACCTTTTTCTAGTTTTTCTGGTTCAATATTTCTGGCAACTGCCAATGTTTTTATGGGTAAGTGTATGTTTGCGACATCAAACGCGATGGCATCAATTCCTGTTTTCATTCTTGAAATTTTAAGCCGCTAAAGGTAAAACTATGATACGGAATGACAACTTTTTGTCTAAATAAAATTTCTGACGAAATACACTTTTGAAGAAAACAAATCAAAAGTTTGAATAAAATAACAATATGATAAAAATTTAATAATAGCACTACGTACTCGATTTTGCTCAGAACCACTGTAAAGCAGTTTTTTAGATTTTTCTATAGTAAATTAATTATTACGAATTTAAATTTTATACGTAAATATACGTATACGTAGTCTATTTTAAAATCATTATAAATAAGAGCGAAATGGTTGTAGTTCTTTTGTAATTGAGTTATTTTTGTCTAATTTTTTAAAACAAACTACTTAAACACTTATGGCACAATCTGCACTATTGAATGCTTCCATCTTAAAGAAAGTAGCTATGGCTCTTTCGGGAATATTCTTAATCACGTTTTTAGCGCTGCATGTTTCCTTAAATTTTATTTCTATTTTGAGTGAAGACGTTTTCAACGAAGCTTCTCACTTTATGGGATACAATCCGCTGATTCAGTATGTAATGCAGCCAGTTTTGGCATTTGGGGTAATTTTCCACTTTGTAATGGGATTTATTCTTACGGCTCAGAACAGCGCGGCACGACCAATTGCATACGCTAAATACAACGGAGCTGCAAACGCTTCTTGGAGTTCTAGAAATATGATTATTTCTGGATTGGTTATTTTGGCTTTCTTAGGATTGCACTTTTATGATTTCTGGTTTCCTGAAGTTAGCTACAAATATATAGCTGGAACAGCACCGGATGCTACAAGATATTATGGTGAGTTAGTTCACAAATTTCAAGACCCAATTCGTACAGGTTTATACTGTATTTCTTTTATCCTTTTAGGATTTCACTTATGGCACGGGTTTGCATCTTCTCTTCAATCTGTAGGGATGCACAACAAATACTCGAGATTTTTAGCAAAAGTAGGTTACTGGTTCGCAGTTGTAGTTCCGGCTCTTTTCGTAATTATCGCCTTATTTCATCATTTCAAACAATAATTAATATCAATTATAATGGCATTAGATTCAAAAATTCCAAATGGTCCTATAGCGGACAAATGGACAAATTATAAAGATCATATTAATTTAGTAAACCCGGCTAACAAACGTAACTTAGATATTATCGTTGTTGGTACAGGTTTGGCTGGAGGTTCGGCTGCGGCTACTCTGGCAGAGTTAGGATATAACGTAAAAGCATTTTGCTTCCAGGATTCTCCACGTCGTGCGCACTCTATTGCAGCACAAGGGGGTATCAATGCGGCAAAAAACTATAAAGGAGACGGTGACTCAGTTTACAGATTGTTCTACGATACTGTAAAAGGAGGTGACTACCGTGCACGTGAGGCAAACGTTCACCGTTTGGCTGAGGTTTCTGCAAATATTATTGACCAATGTGTGGCTCAAGGGGTGCCATTGGCTCGTGAATACGGCGGATTATTAGATAACCGTTCTTTTGGAGGAACTTTGGTTTCTCGTACATTCTACGCACAAGGACAAACCGGACAACAGTTATTGTTAGGAGCTTATTCTGCAATGAACCGTCAGATTGGTCGTGGAAAAATTAAAATGTACAACCGTCACGAAATGCTGGATTTAGTAATCGTAAACGGAAAAGCGAGAGGTATTATCGCTCGTAACTTAATTACAGGAGAAATAGAAAGACATTCTGCTCACGCGGTAGTAATTGGTTCTGGAGGATACGGAAACGTATTTTTCCTTTCAACAAATGCTATGGGAAGTAACGCAACAGCAGCTTGGAAAATTCATAAAAAAGGAGCGTTTTTCGCAAATCCTTGCTATACACAAATTCACCCAACATGTATTCCGGTTTCAGGAGATCATCAGTCTAAATTGACTTTGATGTCTGAATCTTTACGTAATGACGGTCGTATTTGGGTTCCTAAAAAATTAGAAGATGCTCAGGCAATCCGTGAAGGAAAGAAAAAAGCAACTGATTTATCTGAAGACGAAAGAGATTATTTCTTAGAAAGAAGATACCCTGCTTTTGGTAACTTAGTACCTCGTGACGTTGCATCTCGTGCGGCTAAAGAAAGATGTGATGCTGGTTTTGGAGTTAACAAAACAGGAGAAGCAGTTTACTTAGATTTCGCAGCAGCAATCAAACGTTACGGAACTGAAGATGCTTACGTAAAAGGTTTAGATGATAAAGATACTGCTTTGGTAACTAAATTAGGAGCTGCAATCGTAAAAAGTAAATACGGAAACTTATTCCAGATGTACTACAAAATCGTCGATGAGGATCCTTATACGACACCAATGATGATTTACCCTGCGGTTCACTACACAATGGGTGGAACCTGGGTTGATTATAACTTAATGACTACAATTCCTGGATGTTTCTCAATTGGAGAATCTAACTTCTCTGATCACGGAGCAAACAGACTTGGAGCTTCTGCTTTAATGCAAGGTTTAGCTGATGGATATTTCGTATTACCTTATACTATTGGAGATTATTTAGCTCCGGATATTAAAATGGGACCAATTTCTACAGATTTACCAGAATTTATTGAAGCTGAAAAAGCAGTAAAAGATCAAATCGAGAAATTTATCAATAACAACGGTAAACACTCAGTAGATTACTTCCACAAAAAATTAGGAAAAATTATGTGGAATAAAGTAGGTATGGCTCGTAATGCTAAAGGTTTAACTGAAGCTATCGAAGAAATTGCTACTTTACGTGAAGAGTTTTATAAAGATGTAAAAGTACCGGGAAGCGCTAACGAATTTAATCAGGAATTAGAAAAAGCGACTCGTGTTGCCGATTTCTTAGAATTAGGAGAATTGTTCGCGAAAGATGCTTTACACCGTAATGAATCTTGTGGTGGTCACTTCCGTGAGGAATACCAGACAGAAGAAGGAGAAGCACTTCGTGACGATGATAACTTTGCATACGTTGCAGCTTGGGAATACAAAGGAAAACCAAGTGATGCAGTATTACACAAAGAACCTCTGAATTACGAAAATATTAAATTAGTTCAAAGAAGTTATAAATAAGAATTTGGTCGAAAGCCCAAAGTCTTAAAGTCAAAAGGCAAAATGTGCCAAGCGACTTTCGACTTTCGACTTTATGACTTTCAAACGAAAAAGGTATGAAACTTACATTAAAAATATGGCGTCAAAAAAACGCCCAAGATAAAGGAGGGATTGTAGAATATCCTATCGACGGAATCGAACCGGATATGTCTTTCCTTGAAATGTTAGATGTTCTTAACGAAGATCTAATTAACAAAGGAGATGAGCCTGTAGCATTTGATCACGATTGTCGTGAAGGAATCTGCGGAATGTGTTCTTTATTCATTAATGGTGAAGCACACGGACCAGACAGAGGTGTTACAACTTGTCAGTTACACATGCGTATGTTTAAAGATGGTGATACCATTTTTATCGAGCCATTTAGAGCAAAAGCTTTCCCGGTAATTAAAGATTTAGTTGTTGACAGAAGTTCTTTTGACAGAATTCAACACGCAGGAGGATTTATCTCTGTAAATACTTCAGGAAATACAATCGATGCTAATACTATTCCAGTTCCAAAAGACGATGCAGATAAATCATTTGATGCGGCTGCTTGTATTGGATGCGGAGCTTGTGTGGCAACTTGTAAAAACTCTTCAGCAATGTTATTCGTTGCTGCAAAAGTTTCTCAATACGCCTTATTGCCGCAAGGTAAAGTTGAAGCAACTGATCGTGTATTAAACATGGTTCACCAAATGGATTTGGAAGGTTTTGGAAACTGTACCAATACAGGAGCATGCGAAATTGAATGTCCAAAAGGAATTTCATTAGAAAATATTGCACGTATGAACCGTGAGTATTTAGCAGCAAGCTTGAAAGGCTAAAAAAAGAGTACAATTTAGTATATTTAAAAAACGCATCAGCCATTGGTTGATGCGTTTTTTTGTACTACTTTTATCACTAAATAATAACCAAAAAACAAAAATATTTAATGAAAAGAATTTTACTTTTTGCAATGCTTGCGTTAAGCATTCAAAATTTTGCTCAGGTTGCCGTTACCTCTTCTGATCGTGGAGCAAACGATGAATTTAAGAAAGGAGAACTGGAAAAATTTAAAAGCACTACAACTGTTTTTATACTTCCGGAATTAAATACAAAAGAAGAATATGAAAAAATCTTAAAAGATGTCTGGACTGTAACTCCGTTTAAGGTTGTAGGATATCAGGATTTTAAAGTCTTGGATTATGCAGATGGAAAGCACTCTATAGCCAATTTTATTGGAGATATAACGACATCTTCAAAAGGTACAGTTTACATTCATACTAATTTAGCTGTACGTATTTTAAATAAAGAAAAATTTGATAAAGGTCTGGCTAAGCTTAAAACAGATGATAAAAAATACAACAGCAAATTAATTGGGCTTTTTGAACAAAACCTGTCTTTTATTGCAAGAGCACCGTTAAGCGTTAATAATAAATTTTTGGTAGACGCAATGAAAGCAAAATCTGAAGAAAAAAGAGGAGATCTTTACCACAGAATGTACGCAGATGAAAGTTTTACAAATACCAATTTAGGAATGCTGAAAAACTATTTCCAACTGATAAATCAGCTTATCAGCAAAGGAGAACACTGCGGTTTGTATGATGATTTTGTAAAACCGGAAATCACAAATCTTAAAGACAACACGCTTTACATTCCGGAAGCCTATATGATGGAATACAATCCGTGGAAGGGAAGTGAAAAACTGAGAGACGAAAAAGATCTTAAAAAACTCGTTGAAGATTATAAATTCAAATATCAGTTTATTAAAGATGAAGATCTTAAAAAGAAGATTCTAAACAACGATGAAATCTATTATATGCGATATGTAAGTATGAACGGAAACAAATATATAGATGTTGTAAATGCTAAAACCGGAAATCCCGCCTATTATTTTTACGGCGCCGGATTTGCCTATAACTTAAAAGACGACGATTTTAAAAAGATCAGTAAAGCTGCAGAAGGTAAAAAATAAGCATAAAAAACGCATCCATCATAACGGATGCGTTTTTTGTATATATGCATGTATTAGATTAATTTTATATAAAGCTCAGATTTATTACCTGAAAGCCTCGGAAATGTATAATTTACGATTTCCGGCACGAAAGGGTATCTGTTGAATTTTTAACCGAAACAGGCGCTGTTTTGACTTTTAATTTTTACTGCTGATTTTCTTTTTAAAATTCTATGGAAATTAGTTTTAAAATACTAAAGTCCGAATCTGTTAAAACCTGAAATTTGATAATTAAGAGGATTTATTGTCAATGCCGCTTTTGGTTTCGGGTAATTTCTTTTGAAATGTTTATTTTTGTAAATAGAAAAAACAATCCGGATGAGTACTGAAAATGAAGTTTTAAATTACAGTAAGGAAGAGCGTAAAAATCATATCCTGAAAGAGATCAATCTGCACACTCGTGTCAGCTTTGAAACGCTTTCGGGTAAGCTGGGCGTTTCAGAAGATACTGTGCGACGTGATATTAACGAACTTGACGCCGAATCGCTTTTAATAAAAGTAAAAGGCGGCGCCATGACAAAAGGATATCACTATTCTTCGACTAACCAGACATATGCTGTCGAGGCAAAACAGGTTATTGCACAAAAAGCCGTTGGTCTTCTGCATGACGGAATGGTTTTAATTGTCGACGGCGGAACCACAATTCGCGAGTTTATACGATTAATCCCCAACGATCTCAATTTAACCGTTTTTACTATTACAGCTTTGACTGCGGTGCAGCTTTTAGATAAACCAAATATCAAAACAATCATGGTTGGCGGCAGTATTTCGTCTTACAGTCAGATGTGCGTAAGCGGCGAAGTCTTTCATCAGTTAGCCAATATTAAGGCAGATCTGTTGGTTTTGGGAACCAATGCACTGGATGTTCAGGGCGGTTATTCAGATTCTGACTGGGAAACGGTTCAGGTAAAAAAAGCAATGATTCAGGCTTCGAGAAAAACAGCTGTTTTAACTATTTCAGAAAAATTAAACACGATTCTAAAAATGAAAATAGCCGGTTTATCTGAGATTAGTTATGTAATTACAGAAGTTGAACCCTCTCACGAAAAATTGCAGCCCTATAAAAAAGAAGTTTCGGATTTGATTATTATGTAATTAGTAATAATCTTCTTTTTAATTAAAACTATTCAAATGAAAATTGCACTAATTCAGTCCAGTCTTATTTGGGAAGATGCTTTTCAAAACAGAAAAAACTTCGAATCGAAAATAAATAATATCGATCCCGAAGTAAATTTGATTGTACTTCCTGAAATGTTTTCTACTGGTTTTACCATGAATCCGTCCAGCATTGCTGAAACTATGGAAGGTGAAACCGTAAAATGGATGCAGTTTATCGCAAAACAAAAAAATAGTGCCGTTACAGGAAGTGCAGTGATAACCGAAAACGGAAAATATTACAACCGCATGCTGTTCGTTTTTCCTTCGGGAGAAATAAAGTATTATGACAAGCGTCATTTGTTTTCTCTGGCCGGGGAAGATAAATTTTACACTGCCGGAAACCAAAAAGTAATCGTTGATTATTTAGGATGGAACATCTGCCTTCAGGTTTGTTACGATTTGCGTTTTCCGGTATTTGTGCGCAATGTCGAGAATTACGATTTGCTGCTGTATGTTGCCAATTGGCCAAAAGTCCGCACAAACGCCTGGGACGCTTTGCTGAAAGCGCGTGCCATCGAAAACTTAACTTATGTTGCGGGTGTTAACAGGGTAGGACCGGATGCTCATGATTATGAACATACAGGCCATTCTCAGGTTGTTGATTTTTTAGGTAATTATATCCTCGAACCACAAGAAACAGAAGGTGTTTTTGTAGTTGAATTGGATAAAAATGAAATGCTGGAAACCCGTAAAAAGCTTGATTTTTTAAGTGATAAAGATACTTTCGAGATTAAATTTTAAAAAGCTTTCCGTTTCTTTTCGGCATCTTTTTTCTTTTTTTCGTCCATTTTCTTCTCGACTTCAGGATTAAACGGAATACTTAAATCAACAGTTTGATCCACATCCCAATTGGCCCGTACATCAAATTCCTGCTGGTTGTAGAACACTTCTTCGGCATATCGTTTTTCTAAAAAGCTTCCGGTGTCGTATTTCCTGTTTTTATTGTCGTCATAAATAACACGAACTGTAAAAGCTTCAGGTACAACCAGATTAAAATCTATTTTGGTTTCACCTTCAGAATAGGCGCTGGCCAGAACAACATCTCCTTTTTTGTTCGTTAGTTCAACAATAATCGGGAAACGTTTTATATTCTTAAGATTAAGAATAATATTTCCGTAATCAGCATGCTCTTTTGTTGTTAGTTTATACGAAAGCGTATCATTGGTTTTTTCGTAAAAATCCGTGAGCGCACCCGGGAAAAAGGTGAAATTATATTTCTCTAAAGGTTCTTTTTTAAAATCAACATACAGCTTTTGGTCAAACTCATCATATTCTGTTGTAAAATCTACCGCAACAGAATCTTTATTAACCAGCTTGATTAGTGATTTGTCAAATTTAACCAGCGGAGTTTCGGTTTCTAAAGTAAAACGATCCCTGAAGTTTATTATGCCGTTTTGAACTGCTTTAATGTTCAAAGTGTCTTTCTTTTGATCTTTTATTCTAATTGTAAAACTTTTTTCATATTTGTCATTACTCACCTTCAGCGATAAAGAATCTACTTTTAAGGGTTTGTACCAAATTTGCAGCGAATCCTTTTTTGGGAACTGTGTTACAATAGTTTCAAGAACCTCGTTATTGTTTTTCAGGACAATATTAGGTTTGTTGTTTTTAAAATTTTGTTTTCCTTCGTACGGAAGCAGTAATCGGTTTCCTGAAACTTGTATAGGTTTAAAAGTTTTTAAAGGCAGTGTTTCCTTAAATAATTCTAACTCATAAATAGTGTCAGAAGGAACCGTAACATAACTTTTTAAGAAACCAATTTTATCATCCTTCGGATTAAATTTATTGTTTGAACCTTTGTCTTTCATGGCAACCAGAAGATATTTTCCGGCCTTTAAATTTTCAAATTTAAAAGTCCTCATACTATCCAGCGTATTGGTAATATATCGCGGATAATCTTTGTAAATAGTCGAATCCTTAAAAGTATCATTTACTTCGTACAGCATGACAGACACAAAATTGTCTACGTTTTTCTCGTAAGCATCTTTAATTTTTCCGCCCAGAGTCAGTGAATCAATATACGATCCTGTCGAAAACACATATTTAAACTGGTTCAGCGCATTACCTTCATTATTATCGGTAATACTCTGTCCAAAGTTCATACTGTAAGTAGTATTGGGCTGTAAAGTATCTTTAATCTGAATCTTGATAAACCGGCTTACGTTCGTTGGGGTAATCAACGGTTCGTGTTTCATTGGAGGTGAAATAATAAGCTGTTTATTAAGGTTTTTTAGTTTAATATATTCGTCAAAGTACAACGTAATTTCATTTCCTGTAAAATTTGTGCTGAAATTTTTAGGTGTGCTTGACACTAAAACAGGAGCAAGAGTGTCTTTTAATCCGCCGGTAATACTGCCTCTTTTGGCGCAGCTCATCATTAATAAAACAAATAAAAATGAAAGATATTTCAGTGTGCTTTTAAACATAGCGGTTTTTAAATTTGATTGCACAAAATAACAATTATATTTTCTTTAATTTAAATTTTTTAGCCATTTATTAGGATTTACGCTTTTCATCAATTTTGTTGTTTTTTAAAATTTGAAAGAAACACTAAGCTATAATTTCTTACTTTTGAGTTCAATTATAATTTCCGCACTGTTTTGATTAAAAGATTTTTTTGGATTTTTCTATTTGTTTTGCTCTCAGCATGCAGTAAAACCAGCAAACCAATAATTGCTTTTTATTATTGGAAAACCAATCTAAAATTTTCCGAAACAGAAAAAGAAGCCTTAAAAGACAACGATGTCAGTAAGCTTTATGTGCGGTATTTTGACATTGGACTTCATTCTCAAACACAGGCACCGCTGCCAATAAGTCCGGTTCATTTTCAGGAAAAAGTTCAGAATTTCGAAATTGTTCCGGTAGTTTTTATTCAGAACAAAGTTATGCTGCAGTCTAATCTTGATATTCAGGATTTAGCCGAAAAAACATTGAAACTCATTTCAGAAATCAATAAAAAAAATGGTGTTTCGTGCAAAGAAATTCAAATTGACTGCGACTGGACTTTAGCGAGTAAAGATAACTACCTTAAATTTATTGAACAGATTAAGAAGCTTTCTCAGAAAAAACTTTCGGCAACCATCAGGCTTCATCAGGTAAAATATTTTAAAAGAACAAAAATCCCGAATGTCGATAATGGTGTTTTGATGTTTTATAATATGGGAAGCATCGCACCGGATTCGCTTAACTCGATTTACAGCAGAAAAATTTCTGAAAAGTATCTCGAAAGTTTAAAAAAATATCCGCTGCATCTGGATTATGCGCTGCCTGTTTATTCATGGGCGATTCATATCAGGAATCAGAAAGTTATGGGGCTTCGTTCTAAACTCAATGTCAGCGAACTAAAAAAAGATAAAAACTTTGAACAAATCAGTCCGATTTTTTTCAGAGTAAAACAATCAAATTACAAAAACGGTGTTTATTATCTGGAAAATGATCTGCTGAAAACAGAGTCAATCCAAGCAGACGATTTAAAACAAATGGCCGGAGATCTGGATAAAAATACAGCACAGCCGCCAAAAGAAATTATATTTTACGACTTAGACGAATTCAATTTAAATAATTATGAAAAGAATATTTTTAAACAAGTTATTTCTTGTTTTTAGTGTTGGTTTACTTTCGGTTTACGGAATTATTTATGCCTGTGCCGGCGGAGACGATTGGGATTTTTTTGGATATAATTCGAATTTTACTCCCGAAACGTTTGCAGATAAATCGTATTCACCGCTGTTTTTATCAGGTGGAATTTTCTACGGAATTGGTTTTGATACCCAGCATAATTCCCGTTTCAATAAAAATATAAAATCAGACTGGGCTTCATATTTAAAAGGCAAAGCAGATACTACAACGGTTAATTATTTCCTGATTGGAGATGAGCGCCCGAGATACTATTCTGACAATAAAGATGCTGTAAAAAATAAAGAAGAAATCACAAATCTTCATGTGTATTATAAAAACAAAAAAGACAATTCATCATCTTTAAAATGGGGAAAAAAGCTCAATTTGAAAGATGAAAAAGTAAAAAACTTTGTCGAGTTTTTATATCTGGCACAAAAAATAGAAACTGTTTCAATTAACGAAGATTATTGGAGTTATGATCCCGTTGTGGCAAAAACTTTTAACGATGCCAAAATGATTCAGTCAATCGAGAACGTTTACAATACCACTTCAGATCCGTTCTTAAAAAACCGTTACTGGTTTCTTACCATGAAAGCCCGTTTTTACAGCAATGACAAACAAAAAGCAATTGACTTTTTTAATAAAACAGAAAGTTCGGTTCCTAAAAATGTTTTGTATTACCGCGCACTTTCGTATGTGGCCGGAATTAATTATAAACAAAAGAAATATGCTGTTTCAAATTATTTATATGCACAGGTTTTTGACAAATGTCCGGAATTGCGTGTGGTAACAGCTTATAGTTTTAGTCCCAAAAACGAAGCAGACTGGAATAAAGCTTTGACAATGGCAAAAAATAATGACGAAAAAGCAGCACTTTGGGCTATTCACGGTTATTATAAAGATGAAAAGCAGGCTATTGAAAAAATTTATGGATTAAATCCCAAAAGCGAACATTTAAATTATCTGGCAACACGATTGGTAAACAAACTTGAACAAGACCTTAATAATTCTTTCAGTAAAAAGAATGAAGATTATACTAAGCCTGCCATTAAACAAAGTGTAAGCGAAAATAAAACACTCAACCAATCTAAAATAGATAAAAATGCTTTGGATTTAATTGCTAAAATTTCTGCAGCAGGAAATACAGACAGGCCTTATTTATGGGATTTATCTCTTGGGTATTTACAGACCTTAAAAGGAGATTATGCTAATGCAGATAAAAACTTAGATAAAGCGGTAAAAACACTTCCAAAAACAGAACTGGCAGGAATGCAGCTTCGTTTACTTCGATTTGTAAATAACCTAAGCAAAATTGATAAACTGACAGATAAAAACGAAAAAACAATTCTCGCAGATTTGAATTGGCTGTACTACGAACTTCCTAAAACTTATAAAGGACAGGAATTTCGTTATCAAAACGCTTCTTCCTGGAGCAGAAGTTATTTGTCGACTCTTTACAGAGAAAAAGGAAATTTAGTAATGGCCGAAATTTTTGGCGAATCACGTTATTATTGGAACGACGGAAATTCATTTTATGATAACGAAAAAGCTTTGCTTGACATGAAAGCGTTTTTGTCTAAGACAAATAAAACCGAAATTGAAAATATCGGAGCCGGAATTTACAGCTTAAAACTAAAAGACATCAATAACTTTCAGGCAGTTCAGGCGACTTTTAAAAATAAAATTCCGGAGGCAATTGAATTCATAAAGCAAGCAGATTCTGTTCAGTACTATAAATTTTTAGGAAATCCGTTTAACGGAAATATTAAAGACTGTCATGACTGCGATCATACGGCGTATCAAAAAAGAAAATACACGCAGCTGGATTTCCTTACTACGATAAAAGAAATGCAGGACAAACTGGCTCAAAAAGAAGATGTATATACGAATAGTTTGTTGTTAGGAAATGCATTTTACAATATTACCCATTTTGGAAACGGAAGAACTTTTTACGAAATAAGCATTGTGGGTTACGGTTCAAGTCCGTATTCGTTTAGAGACCCAATGAAAAAAATGATTACCAATTGTGATCTTCCTAAAATGTATTACCAAAAAGCGCTTGAAGCAGCCACGACAAAAGAGCAGAAAGCCAAATGTGTTTACATGATAGCCAAATGCGAACGAAACGAATATTACAATAAAAAATACAGCGATGTAAGAAGCTGGTGGGAAATTCAGGAAGGGAAAGAACATTTTATCGCCTTTAATGCGTTTAAAACACTTCAGAAATCCTATTCTGATACCCAATATTATCGGGATGTAATTGCAGAATGCGGTTATTTTAATAGTTATGTTACTCAATTAAGATAAAATCAAATGGTTAATAAAATTGAACATATCGGGATTGCGGTTAAAAACATGGAAGAATCCAATGTTTTATTCGAAAAACTATTAGGCGTTCCGTCTTATAAAGAAGAAATTGTAGAAAGCGAAGGCGTTCTGACGTCTTTTTTTCAAACCGGAACCAATAAAATTGAACTTTTGATGGCCACAAATCCCGAAAGTCCCATTGCAAAATTCTTAGAAAAGAAAGGCGAAGGCATTCATCATATCGCTTTTGATGTTGATGATATCGAAGCCGAGATTTTCCGCTTAAAAAATGAAGGTTTTGTACTGATAAATGAAGTTCCGAAGAAAGGCGCCGATAATAAACTGGTGGTTTTTCTGCATCCGAAGAACACAAATGGCGTTTTGGTCGAACTTTGTCAGGAAATAAGATAAAAAAATCAGAAAATTATTTTTGAATAAAGGGTTGAAAATCAATTTGATTTTTCGAACTTGGGTTTCAAATTAAAATTAAATCGAAATCATATCAAAAAATATTTGGTGTGAACGAAAAATAGTAGTAATATTGCAACCTCTAAACCGGTCCTATAGCTCAGCTGGTTAGAGCACCTGACTCATAATCAGGTGGTCCCTGGTTCGAGCCCAGGTGGGACCACTTCTTTAGAACAAAGCCTTTGCAGAAATGTAGAGGCTTTTTTGTTTTCTTACGACAAGAATTTGCACAATCTGTCAAAAGTTTAATTCTCTTTAAAAAACAAATCTATTTAAAATATGAATAATATCTTACAAAAGAATGTTTTGCAGGATATTTTTCTATCTTTGAAAATCAGATCCGCGTGGCTTTATCTTTGAGTCTTAAGGGAAATTAATATCATTATGGAACAGAAAATACATCAGGGAAGAAACGTAAAACGTTTTAGAGAAATGCTTAACATAAAGCAAGAAGCATTGGCTTATGATTTGGGAGAAGATTGGAATCAGAAGAAAATTTCGATGCTGGAGCAGAAAGATGTAATCGAAGATGATCTTCTGAAACAAATTTCTGCTGTATTAAAGATTCCTGTTGAAGCTTTTCAGAATTTTGATGAAGAGCAGGCGGTAAATGTAATTGCGAATACTTTTGGAAATAATGGTATTGGATATCAGAGAAATGATAATCCTATTTTTAATCCGATAGAGCAAGTTTTAAAAATGCACGAAGAGAAAATTGAGTTGTACGAACGCATGCTGAAAGAGAAAGAAGAAATGATGACAATGCTTCAAAAACTAATAAATAAATGATTTTAAAAAATCATTCATTCAAAAAATGCTCAGCTAATAAGTTGAGCTTTTTTTGATCTGCTCTTTTTATTGTAGTATTATTCTGTTATAAAATATTTACTTTTATATTTTTCTTTTAAAGATTATGAATAAAAGCAAATCATGAAATTAGATCAAAAGAACAACAGTTATTTCATCACTTCAAAAAAAGCATTTGAAGAAAAACCTGTTGGTGCCGCTTTTGTAAAACAATCTTTTGATTTTGCTTATGAAATGGTTTATGGAGAAGGATTTCACAGAATTAAAAGATCAGGCGGACAGTTAAACCGAACACCGCTGGAAATTTTCCAAAATACTTTTCAGGGAAAATTAGCAGAAATAGTTTTGTATGAAAATCTAAAACTTCATGAGATTGATGTCGAAGAACCGGATTTCAGCATTCACGGAAAAGGAGTTTGGGATGAAACCGATTTAAAAGCAAACGGGAAATTTATATGCGTAAAGTCGGCTGCTTTTTTCTCTAATCTTTTGCTTTTAGAAACCAAAGACTGGAATTCAGAAGGAATGTATATTCCAAATTATGATCTTTCAAAAACGGCAGTTTATGATTATTTTGTTTTGGTTAGAATTAAGCCTGATATAAAAAATATTTTACATGATATTTCTGAAGTTAAAGAAAATTTATGGCAGGAAATCAAAAACGCAATCTGGACTTATGATATTCCTGGCTGCTGTTCGATTAAAACGATTCAGTATATAATTAAAAATCAATATAGTATTCCTAAAAATGCTTTGCTAAATGGAAGAACCAAAATGGATGCAGAGAATTTTTATCTTCAATCTGGAGATTTGCGGGATTTAAGTATTTTGTATTCGGCTTTAAAGAAAAAATAGATTAAATTTATCCTTCAAAGACAAATTTAATCTTTAAAAACGATGGATAATTTAACTCCCGAACAAAGGAGGAAAAATATGCAGGCCATAAAAAGCACTGCTACAAAAGATGAAGTCCGACTTGCAAAAGCTTTGTGGAAATTAGGTTTTCGATACAGGAAAAACAATAAAAAAATATTCGGAAAACCGGACTTGACTTTTGCCAGTTATAAGATTGCTATTTTTATCGACAGCGAATTTTTTCACGGAAAAAATTGGGAAACACAACAGCTTCGGATTAAGTCGAACCGCGAATACTGGATTCCTAAAATCGAACGTAATATGAAACGTGATATCGAAGTCAATGAATATTTACTTTCTAACAATTGGAAAGTTTTACGGTTTTGGAGCAAAGAAATCCAAAAAGAATTAGAATCTTGCATCGAAAAAATTAGACAGGAAATCGAACTTTCAAAATAATGTTTCTAAAAACTCAAACAAATCAAAAAATCGAAAATTATACAAGCGCTTTAAAAGCAATTGGAGCATTTTCGAATTTGTTTAGTTCTTCAGATAAACCTTTTATTCAGTACCGGGCTGCAGAAAATGCCTTTTGTAAAGCATTTGATGCCGATAATCTGGCGCGCGCCGATGTGGCTTATGATGCCATAATTGACGGTTACGGAATTGGGATTAAAACTTTTGTACTGACCGGAAATTCTAAAACAGAAAAAGTCGCCGAGTTTAATTCGCTCAGTTCAGAATTGCGATTGCTGAAAGGTTTTGAACTGGCAAATAAACTGGCTGATTTTAGAAATGAAAGAATTGGATTTGCAGACCGAATCTATAATACACAAAACAGGGTGTATCATATCATTGGGCGTGATAAGTTTTTGATTAAAATTTTTGAAAGCTCTTATGATTTAATCGATAAAGCGTCAATTGAAATAATTGAAGAAACAAAGAGTTCACTAAAATTCAAAGATGCTTTAAACGAATATAATTTCAACTTTTCTAAAAGTGTTTTAATGAAACGCTTTCTGGTTCCGGACGACTGTATTGAAATTGATATCGAAATTCTCGAAGATCCAATCAATGTGCTTTTAAACGTAACCGAACCTGGATTTAAAAATGAGAAGCTTTCTGTAAATAAAAACAAACCAAAAAGTGCTGTTTCGTTATTGAGACAAGAAGAACTGATTCCGTTAATCGATTATGTAATTCTGCCGCTATATTCTCCCGAAGCCAAAAAGAAAGGATTAGAACCTATTGTACCTGTAAAAAGCCAGCTTAATCAATGGAATGCCGGAGGAAGAAAAAGAGATCCGGGAGAAGTGTATATTTCGATACCGTCAAAAATAAGAAACAACGCTCCGGATTTTTTTCCGGATAAAGATTTGCCTTTTAATCTTAAAATGCCAAATGGCGAAAATCTATCGGCAAAAGTATGTCAGGAAGGAAGTAAAGCTTTAATGACAAATCCCAATAAGGCCATGGCCGACTGGATGCTGCGCAGGGTTTTAATGCTTCAGGAAGGCGAACTCCTAACGTATGGGAAGCTTAAAGAAATAGGGTATGACAGTGTGAAAATAACAAAGTCAATAAATGAATACTTTATTGACTTTGCTAAATTGGATGAATATGAATCTTTTGTTGAAAAAATAACAGAAAATCAAAGCAGGCAGTTTAAGCTTTTTCTTTAGCTTTTTTCTTTTCCTTTGCTTCTGCTTTTTCAATTACTTTTGCGATTTCGGCAGCTAATCTTTGGATAACCGGCATACTTACCGAATTTCCGGCTTGTTTATATAAATGCGAGTTTGAAATAGCAGGCAGTTTAAAACTATCCGGAAAACCCTGAAATCTGAAACATTCTCTTGGAGTTAATTTTCTAAAACCAAAATCTGTTGTAATAATAGGAACATTATGGCCTCCAGTGCCCATGTTTGCTGTTAAAGTAGGACATACGCTGGATTTATTTTCGCGGACATATTGTCTTCTAAACTGATAAATACGATTTTTGTTTACAATAGATTCCTTCAGCATATTGTACATGTATTTATCTTCGTGATAATAAAATTTGTCGTCTACCTTTTCTTCGATAATTAAATCAGTAATAGATTTCGTTAAATCTTCTTTTTCAGGAAAATGAAATTCAAAATTGTCGTCTTTGATGAAATCTTTATCAAATGCGATAATAAAAATCCTTTCTCTGTTATGCGGAATGTTTCCAAAATCTTTGGTATTTAAAACCTGACTATCAAAAGTGTAATTTCTTTTTTTGATTTCGCTTTCGATCACTTTCATGGTGTTTCCTTTGTCGTGGCCTTTTAGGTTTTTAACATTCTCTAGAAATATAACCTTTGGTCTCATTTCGTCAATAAAATCCAGGATTTTAAAAAAATGGTTTCCTCTGCTGTCTTCAAAACCTTTGCGATATCCCGCAACCGAAAAAGGCTGGCAGGGAAATCCGCCCGTCAGGATATCTATTTTTTCAATAGCGCTTACGTCCAGCTGCATTACATCGCCCTCGATAAGGTTATGTTCGAAATTGTTTTTGTACGTTATACAAGCATTTTTGTCAAATTCATTAGCCCATTTAAGCTCAAAACCGGCTTTTTCAAAACCCATACAAATACCGCCTACACCCGCATATAAACTTCCTACTGTATATTTATTCTTCATTTTTAATTTAGTCGATATGTGTTTTTGAGTTTTCTTTTAATTATGCAAATATAAATATTAATTAGCAGTGTATTTATACTTTTGGCAGGTAATAAAAATTACAGAGCTTTCTGATTTATTGTATTTCGAATGAAATTTTTTAAATAATCTTTTTTTATTTTTTCTTCAGAATATCGATCACAAAACAGAACTTGTTTTTTTACAGATTTTTTGTGTTTTGTATGAGAAATGCCACTTACAATGTTTGTAAAGATGGTTTTTGAGTTTTTGATATAAGAAAGTTCCTTAATGCCATTTTTTAAGATAGATTTTTTTGCTCCTTTTAAAACCTTAGATTTAGAAAATGCGTATGTTGCTTAAGGCGGTCTTTTTGATTTAAAAGTTGTTTTTCTCTAAAAAACATATATTTTTGCCAAAGAATTTCTCTAAGAAAGTCGCTTTTATGAGAATTTTCTATTAAAAAAGTATTTGCCCGTAACGTATTGTATTTGTATTCAACGCATTGGAATTTATGAAAATAATAAGGATCTTTTTTTTAGCAGTTTTTTTGATTGTATCAAATGTTGTTTTAGCCGATTCACATCAGCTTCCTCCTCCAGATCAATCAAATGGAACGATGGGAACAGCAGGTGTAGATGAGGATGGAATTCCTCCGATAGCCGACGTTCCAATTAACGAAGATCTTCCTTATTTAATTTTAAGCGGGTTAATTTTAGGAACCGTAATTATATATCGAAATAAATTAAAAAAAGCTTCAGTGTAAACTGAAGCTTTTTTTTTGTGAAGTTTTATATCTTATTTGTTGATAGCGTACAATCTAGAAATGTACTTACCGACAACATCAAATTCCAGATTTATTTTAGTTCCCACTTTAAAATCCTTAAAGTTCGTGTTCTCGAAAGTGTAAGGAATGATAGAAACGCTAAATTCATTGGTTTTGGAATTTACAACTGTTAAGCTGACACCATTTACAGTAATTGATCCTTTTTCGATCGTAATATTATTAAGGCTGCTGTCGTATTCAAAAGTATAATTCCAGCTTCCGTTTGCTTCTTCAATTTTTGTGCAGACTCCTGTTTGGTCAACGTGCCCCTGTACAATATGTCCGTCAAGACGGTCACCTAGTTTCATTCCTCTTTCCAGATTAACGATGTCGTTTACTTTCCAGTCCCCAATATTGGTTTTTAAAATAGTCTCTTCTATAGCGGTTACGGTATACAACGAATCTTTAACAGCGACTACTGTAAGGCAGATTCCATTGTGCGAAACACTCTGGTCAATTTTTAATTCGTGGGTAATAGATGAATCTACAGTTACGTGCAGATTGTTTTGGTCTTTTTGTATTTCGTGAATCCTTCCAAGGGTTTCGATAATTCCTGTAAACATTGTAGTTTTATTTTACTAAATTTGCACATCAAAATTAGTAATAAATAAGCTGAGCTCATGAATAAAAAAGCAGAAAATATAATTGTTGGAATTTCAGTAGGAGATTTAAACGGTATTGGAAGCGAAGTGATACTAAAAACATTCGAAGATTCAAGAATGTTAGAATTGTGTACACCTGTTATTTTCGCAAATGCTAAAATACTTTCTTTTGTAAAAAAGAGTTTTACATCGACAGTTCAGTTTCATGGTGTAGATAAATTAGACCAGATCATTCCCGGAAAAGTAAATGTTTTTAACCTTTGGAGAGAAGGAGTTGATATTAACTTTGGTACTAATGATGAAAAAATTGGAACATATGCCATAAAATCGTTTGTTGCGGCAACCAAAGCTTTAAAAGAAGATTTAATAGATGTTTTGGTTACGGCGCCAATAAATAAATACAATATTCAGTCAGATGAATTTAAATTTCCCGGACATACAGATTATTTAGATCAGGAGCTCGAAGGAAATGCACTCATGATGATGGTTCAGGATAATTTAAGAGTAGGTCTGCTTACAGATCATGTTCCTTTAAGTGAAGTATCGTCGCATTTGACAGAAGAGTTAATTACAAGAAAAATCGAAACCATAAGGAAATCTTTAATTCAGGATTTTAGTATCGTGAAGCCAAAGATTGCCGTTTTAGGTTTAAATCCGCACTGCGGCGACGGAGGTGTGATTGGTAAAGAAGATGATTTGGTTTTAAAACCGGTTCTAAAAAAAATATTTGACAGCGGTACTATGGTTTTCGGACCTTTTTCTGCCGATGGTTTTTTTGGAAGCGGGCAGTACGAAAAATATGACGCAGTTGTGGCGGCATATCACGATCAGGGATTAATTCCGTTTAAAACCCTCTCTTTTGGTAAAGGAGTGAATTACACTGCGGGATTAAACAGAGTAAGAACTTCTCCTGATCACGGTACAGGTTATGATATCGCCGGAAAAGACATGGCAGACTTCAACTCGTTTAAGGAAGCCGTTTATCTTGCCCTGGATATTTTTCGCTCGCGTAATCAGTATGAGGAGATTAGCCAAAAACCTCTTAAAATAAAAGAAAAACAGATATAAACAAAAAAAGATAGATAAGATTATTAGATTTACAATAATTTTATATCTTTGCACCCCAATTCGAATATTGTAGTTTTGTATTCGAATTACACAAATTGATGTTGAAATGAGCAAAACAAAAGAATTTTTAATTCCTTTTATAGGATTAAAGCTGGGAAAACACCATTTTGAGTATCAAATAAATAACACGTTCTTTAAGGACTTTGAGTACGATGAGTTTCAGAGTTCAGATATTAAAGTGAATTTGCTTTTTGAAAAGAAGAGCAATATGTTAGAGTTAGAATTCAAACACAAAGGAACTGTAAATGTGCCTTGTGATTTAACCGGCGAAGATTTTGATTTACCAATTAAAGGTAAAATGAAGCTGATTGTTCGGTTTGGAGAAGAATTTAATGATGATAACGAAGAATTGTTGATTTTGCCGCATGGAGAACATGAATTAGATGTGTCACAATACATTTATGAAATGATTGTACTTTCGGTGCCCCCGAAAAGAATTCATCCGGGAGTTAAAGACGGAACATTACAAACCGAAGCTTTAACAAAACTGAATGAATTAAGCGTAAAAGAACAAAAGGAAGAGAGTAATAAAGAAGAAGATATTGACCCGCGTTGGGAAAAATTAAAGAAACTATTAACGGATAAATAATATAGTAAAATGGCACATCCTAAGAGAAAAACCTCGAAAACAAGAAGAGATAAGAGAAGAACACATTATAAAGCTACTGTAGCTCAAATCGCTACATGTCCTATTACAGGAGAGGCGCATTTATACCACAGAGCTTACTGGCACGAAGGTAAAATGTATTACAGAGGGCAAGTTGTTATCGATAAATCTGAAGCGGTTGCTTAATACGTTTTTGTAAATTATACCGGAACTCTCACATCGTGAGAGTTTTTTTTGTTGGTTATAATTTTCGATTTTTAAGAAAATATAGACAAATTCGCTTCGATTTTTTTTGTAATTTTCGAGTCTTTAAAAAAATTTTTCAAACACCAATGTTTGAAAGGAAATAATAGAATATAATGAGTACAATCACAGCCGCAATTACCGCTGTTGGAGCTTACGTTCCAGACTTTGTTCTTTCTAATAAGGTATTGGAAACAATGGTCGATACTAATGACGAATGGATTACCACTCGTACAGGTATTAAAGAAAGAAGAATTCTTAAAGATGCTGACAAAGGAACATCGTACCTTGCAATAAAAGCAGCACAGGATTTAATAGCAAAAGCTAACATTGATCCGTTAGAGATTGATATGATTATTATGGCAACTGCAACACCGGATATGCTGGTGGCTTCTACGGGAGTGTTTGTTGCAACAGAAATTGGAGCAACAAATGCATTTGCTTACGATTTACAGGCGGCCTGCTCAAGTTTTCTATACGGAATGTCAACTGCTGCGGCATATGTACAATCTGGAAGATACAAAAAAGTATTATTAATTGGTGCAGATAAAATGTCATCAATTGTAGATTATACAGACAGAGCAACCTGTATTATTTTTGGAGATGGTGCCGGAGCTGTATTATTCGAACCAAATTATGAAGGCCTTGGTTTACAAGACGAATATTTAAGAAGTGATGGTGTTGGACGCGATTTTCTTAAAATACCAGCCGGAGGATCTCTAATCCCGGCTTCTGAAGACACTGTTAAAAACAGACAGCACAATATCATGCAGGATGGTAAAACAGTATTTAAATATGCTGTTACTAATATGGCAGATGCCAGTGAACTAATTTTGCAAAGAAACAATTTAACTAATCAGGATGTTGATTGGTTAGTGCCGCATCAGGCAAACAAACGCATCATCGATGCTACTGCAGGAAGACTCGAACTTGAAGAGTCTAAAGTACTGGTAAATATCGAGAGATACGGTAATACAACTTCAGGAACATTACCTTTGGTACTTAGCGATTTTGAACATCAATTCAAAAAAGGAGATAATATTATTTTAGCAGCATTTGGAGGAGGATTCACTTGGGGATCTATTTACCTTAAATGGGCTTACGATAAAAAATAAATTAAAACTAAAAACGAATCATTATGGATTTAAAAGAAATTCAAAACCTAATCAAATTTGTAGCAAATTCGGGTGTTGCAGAGGTAAAGTTAGAAATGGATGATGTAAAAATCACGATCAGAACAACTTTAGAAGGAAATACAACAGAAACTACTTATGTACAGCAATTGCCGGCTCAGGCTGCCTTGCCACAAGTTACGGCTGCACAGCAGACAGCTCCGATTATTGTAAATACAGTTCCTGAAACTCAGGCTCCTGCTGCTGAAAATTCTAAATATGTTACTATTAAGTCTCCAATCATTGGAACATTCTATAGAAAACCATCTCCGGACAAACCTGTTTTTACAGAAGTAGGAAGCACAGTTTCTAAAGGTGACGTTCTATGTGTAATTGAAGCAATGAAATTATTCAACGAAATCGAATCAGAAGTTTCAGGTAAAATTGTAAAAATTCTTGTAGACGATATGTCTCCTGTAGAATTTGACCAGCCATTATTCTTAGTAGATCCATCATAAATAAATTTAGATTTTAGATTTTAGGTTTTAGATTGATTTGCATTATGAACTTTGTTAATCATCTAAAATTATCTAATTATCAAATTGTCTAATTATTTAATTAAAATAAGATGTTTAAAAAAATATTAATTGCGAATAGAGGAGAAATTGCACTACGTGTAATTCGTACATGTAAGGAAATGGGAATCAAAACTGTTGCAGTTTACTCTACAGCCGATGCAGAAAGTTTACATGTTAAATTTGCTGACGAAGCGGTTTGTATTGGTCCTCCTCCGAGTAACTTGTCGTATTTGAAAATGTCAAATATTATTGCCGCTGCAGAAATTACAAATGCAGATGCAATACACCCGGGATACGGTTTCCTTTCTGAGAATGCTAAATTCTCAAAAATTTGTCAGGAACACGGAATCAAATTTATTGGTGCCGCGCCTGAAATGATCGACAGAATGGGAGATAAAGCTTCTGCAAAAGCTACAATGAAAGCAGCAGGAGTACCATGCGTGCCAGGTTCAGACGGATTATTAGAATCTTACGAACATGCACAAAAAGTAGCCAAAGAAATTGGATATCCGGTTATGATGAAAGCTACTGCAGGTGGTGGTGGAAAAGGAATGCGTGCTATTTGGAAAGAAGAAGAGCTTTTAAAAGCTTGGGAAAGCGCACGTCAGGAAGCTGATGATCGCATTTGGAAACGACGGAATGTATATGGAGAAACTTATTGAAGAGCCTCGTCATATCGAAATTCAGGTTGTTGGAGATTCTTACGGAAAGGCGTGTCACCTTTCTGAAAGAGACTGTTCTGTACAGCGTCGCCACCAAAAACTTACTGAAGAAACGCCTTCGCCATTCATGACAGACGATTTACGTACAAGAATGGGTGAAGCAGCTGTAAAAGCAGCTGAGTTTATTAAATATGAAGGAGCAGGAACTGTTGAATTCTTGGTAGACAAGCACAGAAACTTCTATTTCATGGAAATGAATACACGTATTCAGGTAGAGCATCCAATTACTGAACAGGTAATTGATTACGATTTAATTCGTGAGCAGATTATGGTTGCTGCAGGAATTCCAATTTCTGGCAGAAACTACCTTCCTGAATTACACGCTATCGAATGCCGTATTAATGCCGAAGATCCTTATAACGATTTTCGTCCTTCACCGGGAAAAATTACTACGCTTCATATGCCGGGAGGTCACGGAGTACGTTTAGATACTCACGTATACTCAGGTTACAGTATTCCGCCAAACTACGATTCTATGATTGCAAAGTTAATTACAACAGCGCAGTCTCGTGAAGAAGCAATCAGTAAAATGAGAAGAGCTCTTGACGAATTTGTAATCGAAGGGGTGAAAACTACAATTCCATTCCACAGACAATTAATGGATGATCCAAAATATATTGCAGGAGATTATACAACTGCATTTATGGATACTTTCAAAATGAATAGTCCAGAATAATATAAAGGCCGTCGGAAGACGGCCTTTTTTATTGTATTAATTTAATACGAACCAGACAGGTTTTGTGAATCAGCTCTGAGACCTGTCTGACTGCAAAATCATACCTTTAGTCAATTATACTCTATTGTTTGTATGACAGTAACCGCCTTAAAGTCTCTCTTTACTCTAAAAAACAGATAGAGTCTGTTTTTGTCAATTGTTTTTTGAGGCATTTTATCAAAGTAAACACAATTTATGTATACTTTTTACACACTTGCGAAACGAATTATACACTTTTAAACTATTTCGTTTTTTTGGCACGATTGCATAAAACCTTTAATTTATAGGGTTTTACATAGATTTGATGATGATTATTTCATTTCGGCATAATAGTTTCTTTACCTAAAGCGTAAAACAAACTATTAACTATAAAAGATATATACATTATGAAAAATTTATTTTTATCAGCCGCGATCATTTTAGGAGGATTGACCTCATTTGCTTCAACTTCTCCAATTTCAAACACTATTGTAAAAATTGCTTCTGTAGAAGACGAGTACACTGAAATTAAATTAGAAGAGTTACCTGCTCCTATTACAGAGTCTTTGAAAAAAGCATATCCAACAGCAGTTATTACAAAAGCATATAAAAACGAAAAATCAGAGTATAAGCTAGACGTTACCGTAGGTGACAAAGTAGGAAATCTTTTTGCTAACGCAGACGGAACCTGGATTAAAAAGTAATTTGGTATTCCCGTGAAAATTCAGATAAAGAATACCAAGATTAAATTAACAACTTTAAAATATAATTATCATGAAAAATTTATTTCTATCAGCCGCAATCGTTTTGGGAGGTTTAACATCATTTGCTTCAACTTCGCCAATTTCAAATACAATCGTAAAAACAGTATCATTTCAAGATGATTATGCTGAAATCAATGTGACAGAAGTACCTGCCGCAGTAACAGATGCTCTTAAAAAAGCATATCCGGACGCAGTTCTTAACAAAGCTTACAAAAACAGTGCTTCTCAATACAAATTAGAAGTTACCGTTGGAGACAAAGTAGGAGCTCTTTATGCTAACGCAGACGGATCTTGGGTAAAAAAATAAGTAAAAACTAACCCTAAAAAACTATTATTATGAAAAAGCTAATATTATCGGCAGCTATTCTATTGGGTAGTTTGTCAATACAGGCAGAAAATACTGTTTTAACCACCACTACAGTAAATTCAGTTAACTATCAGGATGAGTATAAAGAAGTTGATGCCGTTCCGGCAGCAATTAAAACATCTCTTGATAATGCTTATCCTGGTGTTAAATTAGAAAAAGCATATGTAAACGACAAAAAAGAGTATAAAATTGAGATCACTGTAAGAGGTGAAAAATCAATTGTGTACACTGATGCGTCAGGAAACATTATTAAAAAATAACCATAAAAACGAAGCACTATGAAAAAGTTAATCTTATCAGCAGCGATTATTTTGGGAGGTTTGTCTGTTCATGCAGCAGTTCCTTCAGAATCAGTTTTAATGACTCAGTCAGTAAACATTCAGGATGCATATACTGAAGTTGCTGCCGATGCAGTTCCGGCTGCAGTAAAGTCTACAGTTGAGAAATCGTTTCCAGGTACAAAACTTGAAAAAGCGTACAAAAACGACAAGGACGAGTACAAACTTGAAATATCAAGTGGAGATAAAAAGTATACTGTTTTCACAGATGCTTCAGGAAATATCATTAAAAAATAAATTAAATACAGAGCAAAATGAAAAAGTCAGCCATTATCACAGCCATTCTTTTAGGCAGCATGTCAATTCCCGTAAATGCGGCGACAGCTCCAAATAAAGTAAAAACCACTATTTCTGTTCAGGCAGAATACACGGAAATTACTACAGATGCTGTACCGGCGGCTGTAAAAACTGCTCTGCAAACCGCTTATCCAAACGCAAAATTGGTGAAAGCATTTGTTAATGATAAAAAAGAATATAAACTCGAAATATCAGTTGGTGACCAAAAGGCTACTGTGTATTCAGATGTCAATGGAAACTGGTTAAAGATATAATTAGGTGAAATTAGATTTATGTTTTTGGTGAAAAAGAGATTGCATCGTGCAATCTCTTTTTTTTTACATAATTTTATGAGATTACAAGTTTAATAGTATTATTTTAGCAAAAAAGTCACAAAATCCAAATGCCAAAGATATTAGTTATAGAAGATGATATTTCGTTTTGCAAGTTATTAGAACGGTTTCTGATAAAAAATGCATTCGATGTAACCGTAGCATTCTCTGCTGCAGAAGCCAGATCAGCAATCAAAAATGAATCTTTCGATTTGATTTTGACTGACCTGCGTCTGCCTGATTCTGATGGTATTGGACTTATGTCTGAAATTAAAGATTCCTTTCCGCAGGTTCCGGTTATTCTTATGACCGGATATTCGGATGTAAATACTGCCGTAAAAGCAATTAAAAACGGTGCTGCCGATTATATCTCAAAACCCTTCAATCCGGATGAGGTGCTGCTTGTTATTACAAATGCGCTCCAGACGCCTGATACAGAAGAAGAGGAGGTTCCGGTTAAACAGAAAAAAACAGCTAAAAAACCGGTATCATCAGAAAATGAATTTGTAAAAGGAATTTCGGCAGCTTCAAAAAAACTACAAGGCCATATTCAACTGGTAAGCCCTACAGATATGTCGGTTTTAATTATCGGCGAAAGCGGAACAGGAAAAGAAATTATAGCCAAAAGTATTCATCAGCAAAGCAACAGAAAAAATAACAACTTTATTGCTGTAGACTGCGGTGCGATTCCAAAGGAATTGGCAGCAAGTGAATTCTTCGGACACTTAAAAGGATCTTTTACCGGAGCAATAAGCGATAAAATGGGCTATTTTGAAGCCGCAAACGGAGGGACGCTTTTTCTGGACGAAATAGGAAACCTTTCATATGAAAATCAAATTCAGTTATTGCGTGCGCTTCAGGAAAGAAAAATAAAACCTGTTGGAAGTAATAAAGAAATAGACGTCGATATCCGCATTATTACCGCTACAAACGAAGATTTGCGCGAAGCAGTAAAAAACGGCGATTTTAGAGAAGATTTATATCATAGAATCAACGAATTCTCGATTCAGTCTCCATCTTTAAAAGACCGTGACGAAGATTTAATGGTTTTTGCCGACTATTTCCTCGAAAAAGCCAATCAGCAGTTAAATAAAGATATTATCGGATTTTCTCCTGAAGTGGTTTCAATCTTTCAAAATTACAATTGGCCCGGAAATTTACGTGAACTTCAAAACTGCGTTAAACGATCTACACTTTTAACTCAGGGAGATTTTATAGAAAGTGATGTTCTTCCGGTTGAATTTTTTCAGGTTCAGAAACAACAGCAAAGTTTCAGCGGAAATTTTTCATTATCAGAAAATGAAAAAGAAGCTATTATTAATGCGCTGAACAGAACTCAGAATAACAAATCTGAAGCAGCCAAACTTCTTAAAATTACCAGAAAAACGCTTTACAATAAATTAAAGCAATACAATATAGATTAAACCCGCTGGGTGAAATATTTTTCAGCACATATTTAACCTAAAAGAGATTAAACGATTTCTTGCTGTAAAGCAGAAAAAAGCTGGCTCATTTTTACTTTTAAATCTGAATAAATCGCTTTTAGATCCGAAATTTGAAGATGATCCTGTTCAAGCGTTTTTAAAATCACAGCAATTTCACGAGCTTCAATTTGTCTGAACATTGGCGCAATGCGATGCGCAATCGAATTGATCTCAGGGATATTTTCTTCTGCTATCGCATTCTCGAGCAAAACTATATTTTCATTTGTGCTGCTTATAAAAGCTTTCAGGACATCGTTTAAAGCCTCATTATCATTACCCAAAAACTCTTTTAAAGTTTCCAGAGAATATAATTGGGTTGAAATGGTTTCTTCCTCATCTGTCATTTCTGTTTTAGGAAGCGCGTCATTATCAAGTATATGCTGAATGGTTTCGAGCAGCATTTTTGGCGAATACGGTTTTCTTACTACTGTTGTAAAACCGGCATCGGTGTAAACAGATGAATCAAGGTCGGTTCTTCCTGTTAAGGCAATTACGGGCTGATTGCTGAAAATGCTTTTTTCAGAATCCCGAAGGCTTTTCAAAAACATAAAACCATCCATTTCCGGCATTTGAATATCAGTAATGACAAAATCAAAGCGAGTATTTTGAATAGACTGCAACGCTTTTACTGCACTGGTGAAAGACAATACCTCGTGGCCTTCCTGTTTTAAAACGCCGCTTGTTAAGTTTAAAAGATTAATGTCGTCATCAATAACAATAAAAGTTTGTTTTCTTGTATTTCTGGCAAGATTTCTTTTGGTTTCTTCAACCGTAATCGGGCTGTAATCGAAAACCAGCGGAATTTTAATCTCAAAGGTACTTCCTTTTCCGTAGGTACTTTCCAGACTTAAATTTCCTCCCAAAAATGAAATGATTTTTTTGCAGATTGCCAGTCCTAAACCGGTTCCTCCGTATTTTTTTTCAATGTTCTCATTTGCCTGAGCAAACTCTTCAAAAACTATTTTTTGGTTGCCTTTTTCAATTCCAATTCCGGTGTCTTCAATTGTAATTACAAAGAAATTTTCATTTTCGGTAGCATACGAACTGATTTTAATATGACCTTCTTCAGTAAATTTATAAGCATTTCCAATAATGTTAGATAATATTTGTTTCAGTCGAAACGGATCGCCTACAATTCTGGTTTGTAATTTTTCGTCAATATTAATAATCAGCCTAATGTTCTTTTGCTTGTAAACCGTCTGAATGTTTTTGGCAGTGTCTTCAATAATTTCAGGCAGATAAAACGGCACTTTTTCAACTGTAATTTTTCCGGCTTCTATTCTGGAGAAATCCAATAGATCCTGAACCAGCTGTGTAATATATTCAGATGAATTCTTAATATTTTTAATAAAGTAAGATTGTTTTGTCGTAATATCAGAATTGCCCAAAAGTTCAGAATATCCTACAATCGTGCTAAGTGGTGTTTTCAAATCGTGGCTCACAGTCGAAATTAACTGTTCGCGGCTTTTTAATAAATTTTTAGTTTTAAAATTCGCAATTTCAAGCTGTTTCTTGTAAAGCTGCGATTTGGAATAATCACTTACAATTAAAACAGAGAAAAACAAAGTCAGAATCAATCCTGCAATTGCCGAAGCCGTTACAATCTCGTTGACTTTTTTAAGGGATTTTTCTTTTAATGAATTGTTCTTAATAGAGTTATTAATAATTTCGCGTTCAATAATTCGGAGTACTTTTCGAAGCTGTTCCGAAATTGCGATTTCATTTTTCAGCAGTTTGTTTTCTTCAAAATTCAGGGTTTCCTTTTTCTTTTCGGCTTTCAGTTTTACGTTGCTCAGTAATTTTTTAGAATTAGCCAGAATAGAATCTGAAGCTTTTTTACTAAGCGTATTGGTGCTGTCGTCAGGGATATTCTGATTGAGATAATCTACATATTTTTGAAGCACATTTCGCTGATAATTTCCAAGTTCATTTGGGTTCTTGGTGAAATCCTGAAGTTCCAGTTTTCTCAGGTTAAACTCCATTTTGGTAATCTCGTCAATCGCGTTGTTGACAGAAACTTCGTCTTCGGCCTGATTTTTTATGGTTTTTAATTGTCGGATATTTTCTGTTTTTTCAGACAATAAATAATTCACACTATCCAGAAGCATTTTTTGATATTCGGTAGTAACGATTTGTTTTAGGGTGTCGATTCTGGCCTTAAGAGAATCAGTTTCGGTAAGGTAATTTTTAAAATCACTTTCAGAGTTGGTCTGAATAGTTTGTCGTGCTAAACTTTCTGTTTTATACACATTCGAAAACAATTTGCTGACTCTTAAAATTTTGGTTTTTTCGTGTGCAATTTTATCTTCAAGCTTCTTGTAAACGACATTTTCGGAGTATAAAAACCATCCCACGGTAACCACAAGAGCCAACAGTGCAACATAGCTGAATAAAACTTTGAGGGCTGTGTAACTTTTTTTACTCTCCATAAATAGCGGCGGGGGTTGAGGAAGGTTCTTACTATTGAATTCAGTGCAATTTATCTAAAAAATCTATTTAAGAAAAGGAAAAACTTTTGAAATGTTTACATAATTCAAATGTCTGATAAACAAAACAGCCTCAGATTATGTAACAAATCTAAGGCTGTTTTAATATTTATATTTTAGTTATAGCGTTTCATCTAACCATTTAAAGAATTCGCCCTGCCAAACCTGAGCATTCTGTGGTTTTAAAACCCAGTGATTTTCATCAGGGAAATACACAAATCGGCTTTTGATTCCTCTTAACTGCGCAGCCTGAAAAGCTTCCTGTCCCTGCCCAATTGGCACACGGTAATCTTTTCCGCCCTGGAAAATCAAAATAGGTTTGTTCCAGTTCTGAACTAAAGTTGCCGGGTTGAAAACAGTATAAGCTTTTTGAGCCACAGCATTGTCTTTTTCCCAATATGGTCCGCCAAAGTCCCAGTTGTTAAAGAAAACCTCCTCTGTAGTTCCTAACATACTCACTGTATTGAAAACCCCATCGTGAGCGATGAAAGTTTTGAAACGGTTTTTGTGGATTCCTGCTAAGTAAAATACAGAATATCCTCCGTAACTCGCGCCAACGCATCCTAAACGACTTTTATCAACATAGCTTTCTTTAGCAACATCATCAATTGCCGAAAGGTAATCGTCCATAACCTGTCCGCCCCAGTCTTTACTAATTTGTTCGTTCCATTCAACACCATGCCCCGGCATACCGCGGCGATTTGGCGCCACTACTACGTAACCTTTCGCAGCCATTAAAGAGAAATTCCAGCGGAAAGAATACGATTGTGTCAACGGACTCTGTGGTCCTCCCTGACAAAACAATAAGGTTGGGTATTTTTTTGAAGCATCAAAATTTGGAGGAAGGATCACCCAAACCAGCATTTTTTTACCATCTGTTGTGGTAACATAACGTTTTTCTGTTTTGCTTAAAGTTAAAGTTTTATATGTATCTGTATTTACATTTGAAATTTGCTTCCAGCTGTTTTTCTTCAAATTAAAAGAATAAATTTCAGCTGCATGATTCATGTCAGTTCTGGTTACGATGATGTCGTCTCCAACAAATCCAACTAAATCATTTACGTCAAAATCTCCGCTTGTTAACTGGCGAACCGTAATTGCAATTCTCGTTACACCAGGAAAGTTAACTGTAAAAAGCTGTTTTGTTCCGTCAACCGGAGCCACAAAAAACACATTTTTTCCGTCTTTGCTCCAGATAAAATTATCTACAGTTCCGTCCCAGCCGGCAGTTAAATTTTGTTTTATCCCTTTAAACTCAACAATAATGTCATTTTTGTCTGATTCGTAACCATCACGTTTCATTTGCAGCCATGATAAATTTCCAGTTGGTGAAAACTGAGGAGCTGTATCGTAACCTAAATTATCTTCGGTTTTATTGGTTGTTTTTTGAGTTTCTAAATTATACTCATAAATATTAGTGTTGGTAGAAATCGCATAATCTGTTCCGGCTTTTTTCTTGCAGACATAAAAAATGCTTTTGCTGTCCGGCGACCAGATATAATCTTCGTCACCGCCAAAAGGTTTTTGCGGCGAGTCAAAAGTCTCACCCTTCAAAATATCGATCCCTTTTGCACCGTCTTTGTTTTCTTTATAAAAAACGTGATTGTATTTTCCTTCGTTCCAGGTATCCCAATGACGGTAATCTAAACCATCGTAAATTTGAGCATCAGATTTGTCAAGACCTGGGTAAAAATCTTTACCTAAAACTTTCTCGATCTTTACTTCATCATTGTAAACCACAAACTTCCCGTCAGGTGAAATGTTTTTGTCTTTTAAAATATCTTTTGTGTCTTTAATTTCTGTGGCTTTTCCTCCGTTTACCGGAATGGTATAAAGTTTAGAAGTCGATTTATTATCGGCTACAGAAGGCGTTGAAACCTTATAAACCACATTTTTTTCATCTTTCGAAAGTCCAAGTACAGATACTCGTCCTAATTTCCATAACAATTCCGGCGACATTACATTCTGTCCGATAGCGTTTAAACTCATCATTATTAAGGTTGTTACTACTACTTTTTTCATAATAAAAATTCTAATTATTGTGCGCTAAAAATACAACAATTAAATTCCAATTAGTTAAAATTCAAATTCCAAAAATTGTTAAAGTTCAGGTAAAAGCTTTTCTGCCGTAAATTACTTCGTCTATTCGTCCCATGTTCTCTAGTCACAAATTTCTATCTTAAAAATTGTCAAAAAAAAATGTGAATTGCTTTTGCCTATTCGCTGTCACTCGAGTCGCGGCTGTCAAAAAATCATTATTTTTATAAAAACTCTAAAAAATGGAACTAAGCTATTGGGAACTAAAAAACTGGTTTACAAATGTCGATTATACCATTGTAGGAAGCGGGATCGTAGGACTGCATACGGCATTACGCTTACGCGAAAGATTTCCTGCGTCTAAAATTCTGGTTTTAGAGCGCGGCATGTTGCCACAAGGAGCAAGTACCAAAAATGCCGGTTTTGCCTGTTTTGGAAGTATCTCTGAAATTCTGGATGATTTAAAAACACATTCAGAAGAGGATGTTACGGCACTTATCGAAAAACGTTGGAAGGGATTACAGTTACTCCGAAAAAGATTAGGTGATCAGGCCATCGATTTTAAACCTCATGGCGGGTATGAATTATTTTTGAAAGAAGATGAATTTGGTTTTAGCGAATGCGTTTCTAAAATTCCGTTTATTAATGAAGTTTTAAGACCGCTTTTTAAAGCCGATGTTTTTTCGAAAGAAGTTGACCGATTTGGGTTTGAGAATATTCAGGACTATTTGGTTTTTAATCCGTTTGAAGCTCAGATTGATACCGGAAATATGATGCAGGAACTATTGAAACAAGTGGTTTCGGCGGGTATTTTAATTTTAAATCAGCAGACAGTGACTTCTTATCTTGATTCCGGAAGTCACGTAGAAGTGGTTTTAAATGACTTTAGTTTTAAAACCAAAAAAATACTTTTTGCAACAAATGGTTTTGCGGGATCTTTGACCCATAATGCCGTTAAACCTGCAAGGGCACAAGTGTTAATTACAGAACCTATTAAAAATTTAGACATAAAAGGCACGTTTCATTTAGACCGAGGTTATTATTATTTCAGGAATATCGAAAACCGGATTTTGTTGGGCGGCGGTCGAAATCTCGATTTTGAAGGTGAAACCACGACCGAATTTGGACAGACGAAAATTATTCAAAATAAATTGGAAGAATTACTGAAAAATGTAATTTTACCAAATCAGGATTTTCAGATTGCGCATCGTTGGAGCGGCATCATGGGAATCGGGAATAGTAAGAATCCTGTTGTAACCCAACTTTCTGAAAATGTGTTCTGCGGAGTACGTTTAGGCGGTATGGGAGTTGCGATAGGAAGTTTAATAGGAACAGATTTAGCAGAATTAATATAATGGCAGTATCTAAAAAACCAGCACCAAAAAAGACAACCGCAGCAAAACCAAAAACCAAGACCTCTTCTAAAAAAGGAAATCGCTCCTTTGGCGAAAAAGTAAAATGGTTTTTTATAAAAGCAGCTTTGTGGTTTTTTGGACTTTCAATAGGATCGGTTATATTTTTTAAATATGTTCCGGTGCCTTTTACACCGCTTATGTTAATTCGTGCCATCGAAAATAAACTCGACGGAAAAGAAGTCTATTTTGACCACGATTGGGAACCAATCGAAAAAATATCCATGAACCTTCAAAAAGCCGTAATCGCAAGTGAAGACGGAACTTTTTTAACGCATAATGGTTTCGATTTTAAAGCACTTCAAAAAGCGTATAAAAGCAATGAACGCGGACGTCGAATCCGCGGGGGCAGCACCATTTCACAGCAAACAGCCAAAAATGTTTTTTTATGGCAGGGCAAAAGTTATTTCCGTAAAGGTCTTGAAGCCTATTTTACGGTTTTAATCGAGATTATCTGGGGCAAAGAGCGTATCATGGAAGTATATTTAAACAGTATCGAAATGGGAGACGGAGTTTATGGTGCGTATGCGGCAACAGAACATTGGTACAGACGCGATGCTTCGAGTTTAACGCCAATGCAGGCGGCCGGTATTGCTGCAATTCTGCCAAATCCAAGAAAATTTAAAGCAACAGGTTCGTCAAGTTATATTAACAGAAGAAAAGAAAGAATTGTGCGTGAGATGCGTTTTGTGGGAAAAATAAATTATGATGGCAAAGAAAAGTAAAAAAACGCTTTTTGCTTTTCTGATATTGACTGTTACGTTAACTTTTGGACAAGGAAAAACCACTGAAATAGGTTTTATAAGCGATAATGATTTATATACGTCGTCTAAGTACGATATGTATTATACCAATGGACTGGAACTTTTTTATCGGTTTTTATCAAAAAATGATAATCCGAAAATCAATAAAAAAATTACCGAGTTTAGAATAGGACAATATCTCTATAATCCGAGGTTTATAAACGAAGAAGCAGTTGAGGTAAACGACCGTCCTTTTGCCGGATATCTTTTTGCCGAGGCCGGAAGAGGCTTTTTCTATCAAAGCGAATCTGTTTTAAGGACGGATTTTCAGGTTGGTTTTCTGGGCCCTAATTCTCTTGGCGAACAATTGCAAAAAGGGTTTCATAATTTAATTGGTTATAAAAAAGTATATGGCTGGGAAAACCAGATTCAGAATACTTTGGGGCTGCAGGCGCATGTAATGTATTCTAAAAAAATGTTTCCTTCAAAACATAATGATTTTATAGATCTTCATTTTCAGTCAGAAGCCAATTTAGGAACTATTTTTTCTGGTGTTTCAACGGGATTTATGAGCAGAATTGGTTTTAAAAAACTGCTTCCGGTTTACGATTCGAATATGCACGAGGCCTCTGTAAGTTCTGAAATTCAAACCAATATCAGGGAGTTTTATTTCTATATTATGCCAGTTGTTAACTATCAGTTTTATGACGCCACGATCGAAGGAAGTATGTTTAGCAATTCTAGCCCTATCACATACGACTTGGTCCCGCTTCGTTTTAATGGCGAAGCAGGTTTAAAATACCGTCACAACAATTTTAATATGTCGTATTCTTTTATTTACCGGGGCAAGGAATTAAAAGGCGATGTTAACGATACAAATACCGGATATTTTTACGGCTCGATTAGAATGGGTTTTCTGCTTAAGTGATTTTGTTCCGAAGCAACTAAGAAACAAAGTTTTATGTTTTAGTGAAGATTTTTACCACTAGGATATTCACAAAATTCTTTTGAGTTTTAGTTTAATACTCCGGCAGGTTTATTTATTAGAAAATTTTCTTCTTTTACAGGATTATTATTTACGGGTTTTGTAATTATCTGCGGCGTTTGGTTAGTGATTTGATTATGAATTATTTTCTTTAATTCTTTAAGGTCAAAATCTAGTTTTGCGGTGTTTAGCCATAACAAAGTTTCTTCTTCTTTGTTGCTTAATTTGATAAATTTTTTGCGTTTGGATTTATTTGTTATTTGATCGATGTAAATTTCACGATCCTTGACATCAATAAAAAGAAAACGTTCGTTTTTCCATCCTATTTTGAAGACAGCACAAGAGTTAATATCTTTCCATTTTACAATTCCCAATTCGCTAAAGTATTTTCCGTAAAAGAAAATCCCTTCCTGATATAAACGAATGAGTGGTTTTTTCTTTTTAAGACCTGCTAAATCTTTAATTATAGTAAAAACCATAACTGTAAAACACACGATTAATAGTGTGCGGAAATGAGAATGAAATTCAACCGGAACGACTATTGTGTCAATGTTTTTCCAGATTGCCCATGCAAAAAGAGACAGTAAAAATGAGCAAAGAAGGATTCTTAAATAAGTACTTTTTTTAGTCGCGTAAATGTATTTTGGTAATTGCATTTTTTACTTCTATTAAATGTGTTTCTTAAGAAGCAAAATTATCAGGGCAGCTAAGCTAAAATGCCTTGTATAGGGTAAAAATGTATTAAAATAGGCTTAAGAGTTTTGTAATCAGGACTTTTTAAAATTTACTTTTAGAAAATTTTCTCATTTTTCTCTATGTTATAGTGATGAAAAAGAAAAATTAATTAAAACTCATTTTAAGCTTTAGCCATTATATTCTTCAATATTAAAAACCACCTGTTTTAGTTGGAGGAAAAGGAGGTGCTTACATCGAAAGGGCTTTAGCCGAGAAATGACGTTAAGTTAAAGGCATGGTTCATTCAGGTATAAATACTTAATATCTTGTGCTGGTAATATGATATTTTTGAATCGAAATGTTCATGCTTTTATAAGTATGGTTTTCCATAAAAGACTGCGTAATTAAATCAAGATATTTGTTTTTATAATCAATGTTTTATGTCGTTGATTTTTAAGATAATATTGCTTTATTTCTTAGTTTTGATTTATCTAATTGTCTAACTAACCACTAACCAAAATGACTACAAACATCCCTAAACAATCTGTTAATCAGTTAAGAAAAACACTTGAGAACTTTAAAATTAATGATGCAATTGAATTATGCACAAATGAAGCTCAAACTCGTAAATTTTTAATTGAACCCTTTTTTCATCTTCTAAATTATATTTCTAATGATTTAATTCCGGAATTCAATGCAGACTTTGGAGAAAGAGTAAGCCAGAAAATAGATTATGCTATTTTTCTAAACAAAAAAGAAACTATTTTAATCGAAGCTAAAAAATACAACAGCCGTCTTAGTGATAAAGAGGCTGGACAGCTAAACGGATATTTTAGCAATACCAAAAGTTCCAGAATTGCAGTGTTGACAAATGGTATTGAGTATCGATTTTATTCGGATATTTTATTGCCAAATGTTATCGATTCCAAACCATTTTTTGTTTTTAATTTGTCTAATTATTCAGATAAAGATCTCGAAACTTTAATCAAATTTGATAAAAGATATGTAGTCATTGCAGAAATTATAAAAACGGCACAAGATTGTGTTTTTGCAGAAGATTTTGAAGCAAGTCTGCTAAAAGAATTTATTGCACCATCAAAAGATCTGTTAAAGATTATTCATAGAAATATGAATTTTAAAACAAAATTTACCGAAGAAACACAAGGTAAAATGATATCAATGATTAATTCTGCTTTGCTAAAATCTTTGTACGATAAAAAGGTTCTTGCAGAATCGAATTCAAATACAGGCGGTATAATAACTACAGAAACCGAAATACAGGCTTATCATACTATTAGAACTTTATTGATTCAGAATAGAAAGATTCCAAGTCAGAGAATTTTCTTCAAAGATTTTAAAAGTTTTTTTAATATCAGCGTGGATGATAATTTAAAGAAAGTGATTTGTAAATTGGTATTTACAGATACAAAACTGAAAATTGTTATCGAAAATAATGAGTATTTACTAAGCAGTGTTGATGATGTTTTAAAGTATAAAAATGAATTGATAAACAGGACTTTACTTTTGCTGGAATAAAGATGTCATTTTTAATGAAGTTTAATTTTCTTCAATTGCCTCCGGCTTTAGCTGGAGGAAAAGAAGATTTTACATCGAAAAGGCTTTAGCCGAATATTCCCAAATAGTTAAATTATATCAGAAATGACAAACTTCGAGGTTAAACATAAAAAAGCCATTCCGGAAATTTTTCAGGAATGGCTTTTTTGATGAAATAGATTTTTGCTTATTCATACAATTTAAACGGGTTAATCCAAATCCATTTCTTTAGACAGATCGTCCCATTTTTTATTTAGGTATTCTGTTGTTTTGTTCATTAAATCTGGATTTACATCAGCGGTCGATTGTACTTTTGGGCTTAATAAGGCTTTTCCGTTTTCAAAATAAATATAAGCAGAAACATCATTGTCGCCCCAAAAGAAAGGAAAAACAATCGCCATGTTTTCCGGGCTTTCGGTTACGTATTTTTCAAGACTGATGATAAAAGAAAACATCGGCAGCATTTCGGTATAATTTTCACTGAAAAACATCATTCCCCAATGCCATTCTTCGGTGGTTTCATCATAATCAGAAAATGCCATTGCTTGTTTGTATTCTATCCAGCCATCTATAATTTCCTGATTAGTATTGTCGTTATATGCCCGAAGTAATTCGGAAGTTAGTTCCATTTTTGAGTACATTCTGCGGCTGTCCCACCAGTCGAGCCAGTTTTTATTTAACTGAGGTTTTTCGAGAGGACTTTTTAGAAATTCCTCAAGCTGTGATTTCTTGATTTTTACTTTGCAGTATAATGAGCTTAATTCAGACATAATTTAATGCGTGGTTTTTTATAATGAAAATGAAATATGGTATTATAGCCCCGATGGAAACGGCATCCTTTTATGCCGAGCTGATAAGCGGGGCATAAAAGATACAGTGTACAGCGGGATGGGAGTTCTTTTGAAAACGAAAATTGCTGCTCCTTATTTTAATTACTAAATTAATGACGATTGTCGCATTGAAGGTAAATTTCTTCGTTTGATTTGTCGATGATAGAAATTCCCGGGCAGCCAAAAGAAACGTATTCGAAACCAAAAACAACCGGCGGTTTGTTTTTAAAAAGTTTTCCTGTCCATTGGTTTACTACATGGTCGCCTTCTTCAAAATTTAATGGAGAAGGAGAGGTGCCTTCGCTTTGAGAATATAGTTTTTCGATGACAATTTCGTTGGTTTTTGAATTGGTTACCAAAAGACGTCTGGCATAAATTATTTTATGACTATCTAAATAATCTTGTAAAAAATAATTATAACTATTTGTTTTAAAAGAATGCGTAGTGCCTGTTAATGTGTTTTTTAGCAGTTTTTTGTGTTCGCCGCTTAATTCTTTAGCCGGAAACTCTTTTGAGGTTATTTTTTTCCATAAAATAGGAGTCAGGCGCTCTTTTGCAAATGGATTTTCCGGACCTACATAAACCAAAGCATCCTGGTAATATTCGCTGAATCCGTCTAGGTATTTTTTGTTGATTTCGAAACCAATCATGTAATCAAAATGCTGGTACGGCCAGTCTTCTGTCGAAGAATATCCGTTGATCATCGCGGCTGTTTTGAGATTTTTTACTGCCAGGGAAACCGATTTGTTTTTGGCATAATCATAAATAAAAACCGAATCGTTTTCGGAGATATTGGTTCTGGTAAAGAATCTTTTTCGGTAGGGTTTTTCAAAAGTAAAATACGCAGCCGATATGATATCCATAGTTTCAATTGGCGGTAAAGTTAGTGTGTCTTTTTCATCGGCGGGGCCATAAATATCAGAAAGGGAAACAAAAGCGACATTGCTGCTGTCTTTTGGGGTAAGGGTAAACAAATTGATGCTTTCTTTTCTTGGTGTTTGTTCTTCGCTGCCTTCTGCAATCGAATCGGCAGCTGTATTTTCGATTAAAGATTCTTCTTCTGTTTTTGTTTCCTGTTTTTTATTGCAAGATGCCAAAAAGAGAAACGAAGCGGTAAAAAGGATGTAAAATTTATGATTCATAAAATAGGGATTAGTTGAAAATGGGGGTAATCAGTTATTTTTTATCTCGATAATATTTCCTGTTTTTTTGTCGAATGTTATGGTTCTGTTTGGACCTCCGTAAAAAAGGGTCAGTGTTAAAGTGTTGTCGGTTTCATTTTGAAAAATAATATCTTTCGTTGTTCTTATTTTTAAATCAGGATTGTTATTGATGAACTGCAGATCGGTGCATTTGATTACTCTTTTCTCAAAAAGACCTTTTTTCTCGATTACTTCAAGCCAAGGGCTGGCCAATGGACCATAACTGACGATCTGTGCTCTGTAATTTTTGTTTAAATCGGAGTGAATATACAATCCTAACGAAGTAGTGGAAAGTGCTAATGCATAAAACGGTATCATCATAGGGATAATACTGAATGCTAAAGTTACCAGTAAACCTGCCAAAAGAAGTTTAGCCATAATTTTTTTCCAGAAAACCACAATTACCACAAAACTGCAGATAAGCCAGAGCCAGAATAAAACAACATCGCTGTAATAACCACGAAGACTGATCTCTGTAAAATAATATAATCCGCAGTTTATTACCAGAAAAGCGCTTATAAGCAGATATATTTGAAGGAATATTTTTTTATTTCGACTCATAATTTTTTAAGATTGAATTATTTTCTTTTCCTATATTTTTTCGGACTAGTTTTATTAATGATGTTTGTGTATTCTGATCTTGTTTTTCCAATTTTGAAACAGGAATACTGTGAGTATTTTTAATTCCTATTTCGTTTTTAAGGGGCTGTGATAGCTTTTTTTCGCATTAAGGAATAACAGATAAAATTTTGAAAAAGAAACGCGGTATTCATTGTTTTCTTTTTATGATTAACACAAAAATAAGAAAACCTTTCCTAAAGAAATATCGTTCAAAATTTATAATTAGAAAAAAGAAGGGATATCTGTTTACAGATCGTCGGGTTTGTATTTAAAAACACTTTTATAAAAAGTCTTCCTTTCCTTAATCTCACGGCGGAGAGTTAGAAGTTTTCTTGGAAGAAGAGACATGTTATTGGTGCATAAATCGTAGAGTTCTATTGCCTTATGTGTTAAACGATATTTTTGAATATACGTCCACAAAAAATAAGCCTGCACGGTTTGATTTTCGGCATCACAGATTTTTAAATAATCGCAGACAAGTTTGTGGTGTTTTTCGTCTTCCAAACCCAGGGCAAATACAGCAAAGGTGCCCGGCATGGCAGAACCTTCATTCTCCCGATCATTATAAAATGCCGATTCTTTCATGGCAAGCCGGGCATATTTTTCGATTTGTTCGTGTAAAGAGGGCCATTGAACAGCTTTTGCAAAAAAATGATTTGCATCTTTTTTAGGCAGGTTTGAAATAGGAAGGAATTTCAGTTTACGACTCTTGAAAGTAAAAGTATAAGAAGATGGAAATCCGTATTTTAATAATTGACACAAAAACAACAGTGCTTTACAAAATGCTTCTTCTTTTTCTTCTTTAAAAATAATTGTTATCTCGGCCAGCACATCATTTGCCTTGCAAGAAACGAGGCTGTCCTGGTAATACATTATTTCTTCAGGCAGGCTGCCGCTTCCGTGTTTTTGGAGTTCATTAGGAAGATCAGATCCCAAACGGGTTATCATCGAGAATATCTGATTTGCAATATGTTTTCCCTGGCTGCTTTCGTGCTTGATATGCGAAATGGCAATGTAGCAGGCAAATAGAAAATAATCTTCAGTTATGGGCTGTTTAGGTTCTCCGGGTTTTAACAGCCAGAAAGAATTTTGCTGTTGAAAAAAGTACGGATTCTGAATGAACTTTTTTATCCATAGTTGAAAAGGATGATGCATATGGAATCCCCATCCGCATAATTTATAAAATGCATCTGCAAAAATCTTAATCTTTGTATAACAGAAACCCTCATTTTCGAGCCTGAATAAATAGTATTTAAGAATGTCGTTGATGAAAATTTCCTTTCCTTTTATTTTAAAGCACTGATACGAGGGGTAGCCGGCTCCTTCTCTTGTTCTGGAAACCAGGATGTTTTGTTGTAGAACAGATTCACAACAGATAGTAAAATATTCTTCTAGGGACGGATTTAGTATAATGTCATCAAAAAGTACATAATTTCTATTGGTCAGCATGATCTCTTTTCCTTTTGGCGTTTAAACTGATTTTGATAAAAATAATTAATTAAGCCAAAATTATTTTGAAAGAATAAAATTACATAGAAAAGTCAGGCTTAACATTTTGATAATATGATGAATAGTTTTAATATTTACTTTTATTCAAAATTTAAGCTATGGAAATTAACTGGGTTGTAATAGGAATCGTCGCAGTATTGGTTATTATTTTGGTTGTACTTACTTTAAGAAAAAATCAAAAAGAGAAAAAGAAACTAACAGATCTTTTGAATAATGACTTCAGAAAAACAGAAAAAGAGGATGTCGATGCTGAGGATTCAGCAAACGAGAAATAATTATTTTTTTAAAATACGGATTTTTCCGAGTGATTTGTCATTTTGTTAAAATGATAAGACTATTGGAATCGAGATCTTAAAAAGAACAAAACCCTTGTAAAACAGAGTTTACAAGGGTTTTTATTTGTGGAGAATACCGGATTCGAACCGGTCGCCTCTACGCTGCCAGCGTAGCGCTCTAGCCAAATGAGCTAATCCCCCTTTTTTGGCGTTAAAATGCACATTCCAACTGTTGCCTTCCCGATTTTCATCGGGACGCTCCAACCAAATGAGCGAATCCCAAAGTTGCAGCAAATAAAGTCAATTAATTCTCAAAAAACAAATTTAAAGGACTTTCGACTGAATTATTTTTCAAAACCGTAACTTTACGTTTAAATCTATTTTTATGAAATTAGAAAATTCACAAGGAAGTTTAGAAACTTCTTTTCAAAATACAATTGCAACAATTCAGTTTGGGCATCCTGCAAGTAATTCATTTCCACGTCAGTTATTAGATCGTCTTACGACAGAAATTAACGAACTGAGCCGAAACGAAAATGTCTCGGTTATTATTTTAAAAAGCGAAGGAGATAAGACTTTTTGCTCCGGTGCATCTTTTGATGAACTGCTGCAAGTGCAGAATGAAGAGCAGGGAACCGAATTTTTCTCCGGTTTTGCCCATTTGCTTAATGCCATGCGAAATTGCAATAAACTTATCATTGGCAGAGTGCAGGGTAAAGCTGTTGGCGGCGGTGTGGGAATTATTTCGGCCTGCGATTATGTTTTTGCCACGCATCAAAGCGATGTGAAATTGTCTGAACTTGCAATCGGGATAGGGCCGTTTGTGATTGAACCCGCTGTTTCCCGCAAAATAGGAAAAACGGCAATGTCTGAAATGACACTGGCCGGACACGAATGGAAACCGGCAGAATGGGCATTTCAAAAAGGACTTTTTTCGGTTTTATGCGACGCTTCTTCTTTGGATGAAAATGTAGAAAGCTTTGCGCAAAAGTTAAGTTCGTATAATCCAGAAGCTTTATTCGAAATGAAAAAGATTATCTGGGAAGGAACGGAAACCTGGGAATCGCTGCTTTTTGAGCGTGCGGCAATTACAGGAAAACTGGTTTTGTCTGATTTTACAAAATCGGCATTGCTTCAGTTCAAAAAATAATTTCGCAGATTAAGAAATCTCTTTATTCCTGTAGTCTGCGGCAGAATAAATAATACTAAATACTTTTAAAATGAAACTGATTTCATTATTTCAAAATGTCGATGTTGCTGAAAAACTAAAAAATGCACCCGACAGCGGTTACCAGATTGGCGTTGTAATAGGCTCCTTTATTCCTTTTGTTATTTTAGTGGGAATTGCCTACTGGATGTATAACCGAGCTAAAAAAAGAGATGAAAACGGTTATTAATTTGTAAATTTGCAAGCTTAAAATTAAAAACCGATGAGTAATATCAGAATTACAAAACAATTTAGTTTCGAAACCGGACATGCCTTGTATGGTTACGACGGAAAATGCAAGAATGTTCACGGACACAGTTATAAATTATCGGTAACGGTTATTGGTTCGCCAATTACAGACCGATCGAATGTGAAATTCGGAATGGTGATTGATTTTTCGGATCTAAAGAAGATTGTAAAAGAAGAAATCGTCGATCAGTTTGATCATGCTACTGTTTTCAATCAGACAACACCGCATGTTGAACTGGCAAATGAACTGAAAAACCGCGGACACCACGTTATTTTAGTAGATTATCAGCCAACAAGTGAAAATATGGTGGTAGATTTTGCCGAAAGGATAGTGGCAAGACTCCCAAAAGGGATTTCGCTGTTCTCTCTTAAACTTCAGGAAACCGAATCGTCGTTTGCAGAATGGTACGCTTCTGATAACCTATAAAAAGTTAAAAGTAAAATGTGAAATGGTTTTCTGTTCAGCATTTTACATCTCACAATTCACATTCAATGAAAAAAATATATTTTGCTTCAGATCAGCATTTTGGTGCGCCGACACCGGAATTGAGTCTGCCTCGTGAAAAGAAATTCGTGGCCTGGTTAGATGAGGTAAAACAAGATGCCGAAGCTATTTTTTTGCTGGGAGATTTATTCGATTTTTGGTTTGAATACAAAACAGTTGTGCCAAAAGGTTTTGTGCGTATTCTTGGAAAACTGGCCGAAATTCGCGACAGCGGTATTCCGGTTTATTTTTTCGTGGGAAACCATGATTTATGGATGAATGATTATTTTGAAACCGAATTGGATATTCCGGTTTATCACGATAATAAAGAATTTACTTTTAACGGGAAGACTTTTTTAATTGGCCACGGCGATGGAAAAGGTCCCGGAGATAAAGGCTATAAAAGGATGAAAAAGGTTTTTACAAATCCATTTTCAAAATGGTTTTTCCGCTGGCTTCATCCGGATGTAGGGGTAAGTCTGGCTCAATATTTATCGGTTAAAAATAAACTGATTTCCGGAGATGAAGATATTAAGTTTTTAGGTGAAGAAAAAGAATGGCTTATTTTGTATGCCAAACGTAAACTCGAAAGCAAACATTATAATTATTTTGTTTTTGGGCATCGCCATCTGCCAATGATACGATCTGTTGGCGAAAATTCAGAATATGTTAATCTTGGCGACTGGATAGGGTACTTTACATATGGCGTTTTTGATGGTGAAAAATTTGAACTTAAAAAATTCGAACAATAATTTACCTTTTTTCTTTAGGATATATTCCAATTTTGTGTGTTCGCAGTGAATAACTCGTTACCGGAGCCGTATTGGACTGCTGAAATTTGATTGCTTTTGAATCTTGTTTCGGCATATGACATTCTACACAATTATTTGCCATAATTGCCTTGGATGTGCTTTTAATAGTTTCCGGACTGTGTTTTGGTTCCTTATGGCAGCTCATACAGATTTTAGAATAAACAGCCATGCTTTTATAAGAATCCTGATGCGGATTATGGCAGGACATACAATCCATTTTTTCACTTTTTATAAAACACTTGCTCTGCGAAAGTAATCCGAGCTGATTACCGTGTACATCAAAATTAAGGCTGTCTTTTAATCTGGTATTTTGTCTAAAGTAGGAATTTAAACTTTCTCCTGGTTTGTATTGAAATCTCGACTTTATCTTCATTTGATCGTTTCCGGAATGACACAAAGCACAAGCATCGATTCTTTGCTGTCGGCTCATGTTTTTAAATGAAGCAATATTCTGAGCCTGCTTTAAATCCGGAAATTTTAAATGTGTCTGAACATGCTTTTTTGCCGGAGCATGACAGCGCTCACAATCAATCCCGTAAACCAGCGTGTTTTTATTCATAAAATCTTCTACTTCCATGGTCAGGAAAGTAATGCTGTCAGAACTGGTCGTAATATAACGGCTGGCAATATTCGAACTATGACAGGCATAACATTCCTTGTCTATTTTTCGTTCGAAATTAAGCGTAGTGGCCGAGTAACCCGGACTTGTACCCCAGGTATTTATTGATTTGTAATACGATACAGGCAGTTCGTAAGTATAGTGGTTTTTCCAGTACGCACTCGTTTGTGCATGTTTTATGCCGAAAAGAATTTCAAAAGGATACGCTTCAACTTCTTTTCCGTCTTTGTACACAACTTGATAAAGAGAATCATTTCGATTTTCCATTACCAATTTGAGGTTTTTAGAATAAACAAAAGTGTTTTTTCCGTTAACAAAATGTCCCAGAATATTTTCTTTTGTTCCGGGAGAAGTCGCTTTGTAATGTGAAGTATGAACAGCCAATTCGTGTTGCGGCTGATGGCACTGAATACAGCTTTCAGAACCGGCGTAGTCTGTACCGCGCGGATCTATATAGTCATCAGATTTGCTGTTGCAGCCAGTAAAAATAAAAACTGTTACAGCAATTGTAAGAAAAACGCAGATTTTTTTCATTATTGTAAATATACTTTTTTTTGAATTGAATCAAAATATATTTAAATAATGAAAAATTGTTGTTAAAATATTTAGAATGTTTCTAGTTTAATCCCGGACCGTAAACATATTCATCAAGCTCGATTTTGAATAAAGAACCTTCTACCAAATCCTTAATCGATTTTAATTCGGTCATAGAAACAGCCAGATCAATTGATGAGCAAGGTGTTTTCAATAAAAATTTATGACAGGAATATTTCATTTCACAAGCTTCGCAACACGTATTTTCGATAATGCTGTCTTCGATTAAATCACAAAACTGATTCAATTCTGATACGGTAAAATAAAAACCGGTTTCCTTAAAAACCAGCTGTACTTTATCAAGAAGCGGTTTGCTGTTCTGCTTCCAGTAAAATGCTATGCCAAAATTGTTATGATAGATTTGTTCTATTTCTCTCATCGTAAATCCTTTTAATTCAACAAATATAAATATTATTTATATTAATTCTAAATAAATAATTCTTAAAAATTTAAAAATGTTTTAATCCATTTAGTGATAAAAGTTCATGTTAAGTCTCTCTGTATATGTTTTCTGGGAATTATGCATAAAAAAACTCCGGATTTCCGGAGCTTAATTTGTTAAATGAACTTATATTACTTATATGGTTTAATCAAAATTTAATGTTTGGTAGGATTTCGGCAGTCCCCATTTAGAATTCGCTGTTATATGAAAAAATATTACTCTAATTTATGATGTTCATCCATGTCTCTTTTCAAATCCAGATTTCTAAAAGTTGGTGATTTTAATGCCGTTACAACGACTGTCAAAAGTGTAACGCTTCCTCCAAAAATAACAGATGTTACAGCTCCCATTAATTTAGCCGTTGCACCGCTTTCAAAAGCACCTAATTCGTTTGAAGATCCAACAAAAATAGAATTTACAGCACCAACACGTCCGCGCATATGATCCGGAGTTTTTAACTGTAAAATAGTCTGACGGATTACAACTGAAATTCCATCTGCCAATCCGCTTAAAAATAACGCGAAAACCGAAAGCCAGAAATAGGTTGAGAATCCAAACAAAATGATAGATAAACCAAAAACAAAAATAGCGATCAAAAGTTTCTTTCCGGCATTTTCATACAGAGGCACATAAGCCGAAACAAGCATTGTGATAAAAGCACCCACAGCAGGAGCGGCTCTTAGAATTCCGAAACCTTCAGAACCTACTTTTAAAATGTCTTGTGCAAAGACTGGTAATAATGCTACGGCGCCTCCAAAAAGTACGGCAATCATGTCAAGCGATAATGCACCCAGAACAATTTTATTTTTAAATACAAATGTTAAACCTTCGGTAAGACTGTCTTTGATCGATTCTCCTACTTTTGGGTTTATGATTGGTTTTTTACTGATTTGTGATAAAGCTGTTAATGAAAGGACAGAGAATCCAAAAACCAGACACATAGACCAGTGAACACCAATCCAGTTGATTGAAAAACCAGCCAGCGCAGGTCCCATTACAGCTCCAATCTGCCATACAGAACTGCTCCAGGTTGCCGCATTTGGATATACTTTTTTAGGTATAATTAAAGACAAAAGTGAGAAGATTGTCGGTCCCATAAAAGAACGAACGATTCCCCCAAAAAACACTAAAGCATAAATCGAATATAAAATAACATGCGTAGACCAGCCGCCAATTACTTTTGGCCAGGTCAGTAAGAAAAGTCCAAAACTAATTACTGAAAATCCTAAGATACATTTGACCAATAATCCCTTTTTCTCTCTTTGGTCTACAATATGACCGGCAAACAATGCCATAGAAACGGCTGGAATAATTTCCATTAAACCAATAATGCCTAACGAAAGCGGGTTTTTGGTTAAGCTGTAAACTTCCCATTCAATTACAATAAACTGCATCGACCAGGCAAAAACCATGGCAAAACGTAATAATAAAAATACGTTGAATTCTTTATAGCGAAGCGCCTGATAAGGATCGGGCTTATTCGGTTTAATTTTCTCCATTTGTTCTGATGTCTTTCAGCATAAGCTGTGTTGATACCGTTCCGTTCCATTCATTTTCAGCAATACCGTAAGCGAGCTGAAACGGATTTTGATTTTTTGCTATATCTATTTTCTTTCCTAAACCAAAGCCAATAGCGGCAATTCCGTCTGAATCATGCTGTTTTACAAAAAGTCTTAAATGTTCATCTTCAGAACCTAAAGTTTTGGCGTAACCCGTATCTTTTGCATCCGAAGTCATAAAAACCGGAGTCATATTCTGCGGACCAAAAGGTTCAAATTGTTTCAGAATCCGAATGAATTTTGGGGTTATATCCGAAAAATTTATTTCGGCATCGATCTCAATTTCAGGAGTTCGCATTTCCGGTAAAATAGTTTCTTGTACACATTTTTCAAATGCATCTTTAAAATTACGATAATTTTCGGCTTTTAACGTCATTCCGGCTGCATACATATGTCCGCCAAATTGTTCTAAATGTTCTGCGCAGGCATCAAGCGCATTGTAAACATCAAATCCTTTTACAGATCGGGCAGAGGCTGCGTATTTGTCACCACTTTTAGTAAAAACCAAAGTAGGACGATAATAGGTTTCAATTAATCGTGAAGCCACAATTCCGATCACGCCTTTGTGCCAGTCTTCCTGAAAAACTACGGTCGAAAATCGTTCTTCTTCGTTATTGTCCAAAATCTGCTGAAAAGCTTCTTTTGTTATTTTTTTGTCCAGATCTTTTCTGTCTGCATTGTACTTTTCAATATCCGAAGCAAACTGCTGTGCTTGTTCAAAGTTAAATTCTGTCAATAATTCAACCGCATGATTTCCGTGTTTGATTCTTCCGGCTGCATTAATTCGCGGCGAAATGATAAAAACAACATCGCTAATATCAAGAACTTTCTTTTTTACCTGATGTACCAGTGCTTTAATTCCCGGTCTTGGTTCGCTATTAATTACCTTTAATCCAAAATAAGCCAAGACTCGATTTTCTCCTGTAATCGGCACAATATCGGCAGCAATTGCAGTAGCAACCAAATCCAGATATGGAACCAAATCTTCAATCGTTTCATTTCGATTTTTACCCAAAGCCTGAATCAGTTTAAAACCAACCCCGCAGCCGCACAATTCGTCATAAGGGTAGGAGCAGTCTTCTCTTTTTGGATCTAAAACGGCAGCAGCATCCGGAAGAACTTCTCCGGGTCTGTGGTGATCGCAAACAATGAAGTCAATGTTTTTTGCTTTTGCGTAAGCGATATGATCGATCGATTTTATACCGCAGTCAAGGGCAATAATTAACGAAATTCCGTTATCATCGGCATAATCAATTCCTTTATATGAAATTCCGTAACCTTCGTCATATCGATCCGGAATATAAGTGGCAATATGAGGATAATACGATTTTAAGTAAGAGGAAACCAATGAAACGGCAGTCGTTCCGTCAACATCATAATCGCCAAAAACCAGTATGTTTTCCTGATTTTCGATGGCTTTTTCTATTCGTGCGACAGCTTTGTCCATATCTTTCATCAGATACGGGTCGTGTAAATGTTCTAAAGACGGTCTAAAGAAGTTTTTTGCTTCTTCGAATGTTTCAATACCGCGCTGAATCAAAAGTGAGGCTACAAAATCTTCTACATTTAAAGCTTTGGCCAAATGCTTGATTTTATCTTCAGAAGGTTTAGGTTTTAATGTCCAGCGCATTTTATTGATTGTAGATTTTTGATTTTAGATTTTTGAAATCGTTTAATCAGGATGGTAATTTTTTTAAACACATAGAATCATAGCTCATAGGAAACTTTAAAAAGGCTTTTTACTTGTATCAATAAACATAGTTCTCTATGTGTTTAATTTTTCTCACACAGTTTTTTGATTTTTTTAATCTGTGGCAGAATATTCGTTTTCAACTTTGTTAAAGTTTGCTGAGTTCAGGATGTGGAGTTTGGGAATCCAAAATCTACAATCTGAAATCTAAAATTATTTTAATTCAAGTGCATTTCCTTCAAAGGTAATTCCGTCCCAGCCTAAGTTGATGAAATTTCTAATGTTTTGGTGATTTGTTCCGTTTGGATCGCCTAAAACTTCTTCAAAATAAAAAGCACCAAAACAAGCTAATGTTTCTTCTTTGCTTAAGTTTTGAAGTTTTGCAAAAGAAAATAATTTGCAAGAACCTGAATTTTCGCCTGCTGCGTTATGTTGAGTTCCGTTTTGAAAAGCCGTTGGAGTAAAGTTGTAGTTTTCTTCAATTACGGCAATAGTTTCAGGAAATGTGATTTGTGTTGGTGTTTGTTTTACTTTTTCTAAAAAGGCTTGGATGCTCATGATTATGGTTTGATTTTTTTTGCAGGCAGCTTACAGGTTTTAAAAGGATTTTTTAATCTGTATTAATCTGTGAAATCTGCGGCAAAAATTATTTTAAATTATTCTTCTTCTTCGTCTTTTGAAAATTTACTTTTCTTAGGCTCTTTTGTTATGGTTTTTCCGGCAACAACCACAACGATTTCTCCTCGGGGTGCTGTTTTTTCGAAATGGGCTAAAACTTCTTTGGCAGTTCCACGGACGTTTTCTTCGTGTAGTTTTGATAATTCACGAGAAACGCAGACTTGTCTGTCTTCGCCAAAATACTGAATAAATTCGCTTAAAGTTTTTACCAGTTTATGAGGCGAAACATATAAAATTATTGTTCTTGTTTCTTCGGCTAAAGCCAAAAAACGAGTCTGACGTCCTTTTTTATCAGGCAGGAAGCCTTCAAAAACAAATTTGTCATTTGGGAGTCCACTGTTTACCAATGCCGGGACAAAAGCTGTTGCCCCCGGAAGACATTCTACTTCTATATTATTTTCAACGCAGGCACGTGTTAATAAAAAACCGGGATCTGAAATGGCGGGAGTTCCTGCATCCGAAATCAAAGCGATGGTTTCGCCGGCTTTCAAACGAGCAATTAAGTTTTCAGTCGTTTTATGTTCGTTGTGCATATGATGGCTGTGCATGTGTGTGCCAATTTCAAAATGCTTCAACAGTTTTCCGCTGGTTCGGGTGTCCTCGGCCAAAATCAAATCGACTTCTTTCAAAACCCTTATGGCTCTAAAAGTCATGTCTTCAAGATTGCCAATTGGCGTTGGGACGATATATAATTTTGACATATTTTTTTATTCGTGAAAAAGTGAAATGTGAAAAATGAAATGTTACAGGAATTTTTTCTCGATAATTCCAAGAAAACGATCTACATATTCGTCTTTTCCTTCCCAGTTATTATAGTCGGGTTTCACCATTGTTTCAATAAATTCTTTTACTTCTGCAAAAGAGTCAAAAGTTAAAAGCTGATTCAAAACGCGGCTATAATCTTCGGTGCTGTTTCCAAAAAGATTTTTGGTAAAAGCGATTCGGTCGTTTAAGTCAATATGGAAACCTCTTGATAATTTTTCGTTTAAACTTACCGCTTTAGATTCTTTTGGAGCAGCCGGAGTTTCGAAAGTTTTTGTTTCTATCAGATCGTTTACAGATGAGGCCGAAAGAGGTTTCGAATCATCTACTGCCACAAATTGCGCATCGGCATAATTAATTCCGAAATCTTCAAACGCAATAGGAATTGGTGATGCTTTTATTTCCGGTTTAAGTTCTTCTTTTATTTCTTCTGTAATAGCTTCCTGGTCCAATTCGAAAGCAGGTTTAAAGCCCGGAATTGGTTTTAAATCACTTATGGTTGTAAACGAAAGCTCTTCCTGAGCATTTTGCGGTTCTTCTTGTTTGGCAGTTTCTTTTACAGTTTCAGGTTCAGAAGCGGCTATAATTTGTTCTGGTTCTTCTGTGGCTGGTTCTGCTGGTTCTGCTGTTTCTGCAATTGGTTCCGGTGTTTCTTCTATAATTATTTCCGGAATTTCATCTGCTATTGGTTCATCGGTAATCTCCGCAGAAGGTTCATTAATTTCTGCAGCAATTGGTTCTGTTTTTTCTTCAGTAACCGACTCAGTAATTTCAGGAGTTTCAACAGGAGTTTCTTCCGTATCAGGTTTGTAAGATTCTTCAGGAGCTGTTATTTTTTCAACAGTCGGTGCTTCTGCTTTTTGAATTTCAGGAATTTCCGTTTCTTCTTTGTTAAAAATAGTTTCTATTTCAGCGGTAATTTCGTTCTGTCCGATAGTCGGTTTCAGAGTATCGAAATTATCCTCTACAAATTTTAAAACCGTTAATTTTTCATATAGTTTCTGCGTTTCAATATATAATTGATTGATATCGGATTTATTCCTGAGCTTTAAAATTCGATGTGCAATGCTGATTAAATCAGCTTCCAATTTTTTTTTCATGACTGTTGAAATTATAGTGAATACGGTATTTTAGTGAATTTATTGTATGAATAGTTTTTGGAAAGAAATCAGACGGCTTATTTTTTTATTTCTGTTAATAAGCGTTTCCCAATTTTCGATTTGATAAAAATTGTCTACTTTTGAAAATCTAAAAAACAGCAGTTTTTAACATCAATTTATTACCAGTACAAAGTAATAAAAACTATTCATTTTAAAAGGCAGAAAAATACAAAATGTTTCTCGAAAATACAGTAAATCACAAAGAACAATTTGGTTGGATTGAAGTTATTTGTGGGTCAATGTTTTCGGGTAAAACCGAGGAATTAATCCGCAGATTAAAGCGTGCGCAGTTTGCCAAACAAAGAGTCGAAATATTTAAACCCGCTATAGATACCCGTTATCATGAAGAGATGGTAGTGTCGCACGATGCTAATGAAATTCGTTCTACACCGGTTCCTGCAGCGGCAAATATTTCTATTCTGGCACAAGGCTGTGATGTTGTAGGGATCGATGAAGCGCAGTTTTTTGATGATGAAATTGTAACTGTATGCAATGATCTTGCAAATCGCGGTGTGAGGGTAATTGTAGCCGGACTGGATATGGATTTTAAAGGGAATCCTTTTGGTCCAATGCCAGCGCTGATGGCAACTGCTGAATATGTTACTAAAGTTCATGCTGTTTGCACCAGAACTGGAAATTTAGCCAATTATAGTTTTAGAAAAACTGCCAGCGATAAATTAGTAATGCTTGGAGAAACAGAAGAATATGAGCCGCTTAGCCGCGCAGCGTATTTTAATGCCATGAAAAAAAATCAGGAAAAATAAAAAAATGAGAAAACAGAATATTCTAGTTTTAGCTTTAATTATAATTGCTTTGGGTCTGGCAGGCTGCTTTTATTTTTTTCTTGCCGAAAATGCCGAAGAAGTAAATACTGAAGTAGTTGAATTGGTTGAAAAGTACAATAAAAATTGTCCGTTAACCATTCAGGAAGGTATTCGTTTGGATAGTGTGAGTCTGCATGAAGAAAGAACGGTGAAGTATAATTTAACATTACTTAATGTAGAAAAACAAACTGCTGAGGTTGAAGTAATAAAGGAAGAAATTGAAAAGAGCTTACTGAGTACAGCAAAAGCAAATCCGGGACTTCAGGTTTTTAGAGACAATGATTATACTTTAATTTATAATTACAGCGATAAAAACAAAACGTTTTTGTTTAATGTCAAGATTTTACCAGATCAGTATAAATAAAAATTTATCAATATAAATAATAAAACCCGACAGTTTTTAAAAACTTGTCGGGTTTTGTTTTTTAACTATTAGCTTATTGAGACAGCTAAGATGTTTTTATTGTGTTTTTACTTTTTTCTCAAATACTTTAAAGCGTTTGGTATAGCAAATGGAGCTTCTCCATGAGTTCCGTTTGGGATCTGAAAAGCTGCGATTTTATTGTTAGTAATGAAGTCATTTTCGTCATTTTCTGTTGCTCCAAGAGCTTCATCTTTTCCAGATAATAAATATACCGTTTTTGGCAGCATAGGATTATTTGCCAACAAACTGATATAATTTTTCATGTGGTTCAGTTGTAGTTTAGACATTGCATTAAAATAAGGTAATTCATTGGCCGGAATTTGTGTTATAACTGGGGTTATTCCATTAGGAAATGAAAAATCATTGTTTTTAGCATATGTATCAAAAATTACCTGAACTGGTTTAAGCCTCGTTGCAGAGATAATATAAGCATCTGCTTTTGTATTATTTGTAGTCATATAATCCTGAACGATAAAACTACCATTTGAATGACCGTATAAATAAACAACTTTACGGTTAGATTTCAACCAGCTTATTACAGTTTTTAATATTTCATTTGTTTTATCGTTTACCTGCTGAGCGTTGGCATTAGTAAATGAGCTGCCGCTTCCAAATACGGTTGGGTTCATATTATGCGCTTGTCTTACTGCTACTACAGAATAATTTGGATATTCTGAAGGAGTAATAATGGATTCAAGATTTGTAAGGGCATCTGTTGAAGCGATATGTGTTGGTCCCCCTTCGATGAAAACAACTACAGTATCTTTAATGGTAGAAATCGAAACGTCTTTTAGCTTTGAATCATATATAAGTTTTTGAGGTTCAGTTGTAAGCTTAATATTTACGTAAGGAACCTGTTTTGTCAGGATAGGATAGCCCCCTTCTTTTGGATTGTTTTGATAAACAGGTAACTCATAATATTCATTCTTGTCATCATTAGTGCTGCATGATGTTAAACTGCTTAATGTAATTACAGTAATAAGTAAAATGAAATACTGCTGTATTTTAAATGTACTTTTTTTAATTTTTTTCATGGATTTTTTTCTTTCGTTTTTTTAAATTATTTTTTTGTGTTTTTACACTACATTTTAATTATCCCGAAGAAAATTTTAAGGATTTTTTACTTTTGTATACGAGATAACTAACCCTGATTTATGCCCAAATTATTTAGGATTGATCGCACTAAAATACTCTCGGAGTTTGATGTTGTCTCCGTGTATTTGCAATGAATTTAAATTTTAAAATGGGTAAAAAAGGGATTAATTTTTCGATATACAGCAAGATATAAAAAGTAGTATATTGCTTACAAAAATAGAAATAAATCTAATGAATATCCAAATTTTATATTGACAAAAAAAGATGAAAAAAGTTAAGTTCTATGTTGTTGATGTAGAGAGTGTTTTTATAAAAAATCAAATTAATAATTTTTTGAACTGATTTTTTTTTTACATAACTGAAGACTTTGCATTATTTAGAACGCTTGCTGTAAGCCATAAAAAAACCTAACAAGTTTTTTAAACATGTTAGGTTTGATATAATTTTAGATAAAAAAACTAAATTTTCTTTCTCATTCTCGCCACCGGAATATCGAGCTGCTCGCGATATTTAGCAATAGTTCTTCTGGCAATTGGATAACCTTTTTCTTTTAAGATTTCTGCCAGTTGATCGTCCGGAAGTGGTTTTTTCTTATCTTCTTCTTCAATTGTGTTTTGAAGAATTTTTTTGATTTCAAGAGTTGAAACATCTTCTCCCTGATCATTTTTCATAGCTTCAGAGAAGAATTCCTTAATCAATTTTGTTCCGTAAGGAGTTTCAACATATTTACTGTTTGCGACACGTGAGATTGTCGAAATATCCAAACCAACCATGTCGGCAATATCTTTTAAGATCATTGGTTTTAGTTTGGTTTCGTCGCCGTCTAAGAAATATTCTTCCTGATAATGCATAATGGCATTCATGGTTACAAAAAGAGTTTCCTGACGCTGTCTAATCGCATCGATAAACCATTTTGCCGAATCTAGTTTTTGTTTGATAAATTGAACTGCATCTTTCTGCGCAGTCGATTTATCACGAGAATCTTTATATGTCTGCATCATTTCCTGATAATCTTTAGAAACGTGCAGGGAAGGAGCATTTCTTCCGTTTAAAGTCAATTCCAGTTCGCCGTCAATAATTCTAATAGCAAAATCAGGAACAATATTTTCAGTAACTTTATTATTTCCTGTAAAAGAACCGCCCGGTTTTGGATTCAGGCGTTCGATTTCATGGATCGCTTTTTTAAGCTGTTCGTTCGAAACGCTGTATTTCTGTAATAATTTATCGTAATGTTTTTTGGTAAAAGCATCAAACTGATTTTCGATAATGTCAATGGCTAAATCAACATATTCGGTTGGTGTTTTGTGCTTTAATTGAAGCAATAAACATTCCTGTAAATCACGCGCGCCAACTCCCGAAGGTTCCAGTTCGTGAATCACCGTCATCATTTTTTCGACCATAGCCTCATCAGTATAAATTCCCTGAGTAAAAGCCATATCGTCTACTATATCCGGAATGCTTCTTCGGATGTAACCCATATCGTCAATACTTCCTACTAAGAATTCAGCGATTTCACGCTCTTCATCATTCAAAATAAAAGTATTCAATTGATTGATTAAATCCTGATGAAAACTAATTGGCGAAGCAAAAGGTGTTTCGCGTTCCTCGTCATCACTATAATTATTTACCTGAGTTTTGTAATCAGGAGTATCGTCGTCGCTTAAATATTCGTCAATGTTAATGTCGTCTGCTTCAATTCTGTCAGATTCATTGTCATCATAATCGTCGTAGTCGTCATTTGCGAATTCATCAGCTTCGTATTCGTCTTCTTTTCCAGCTTCCAGCGCTGGATTTTCGTTCATTTCTTCTAATAAACGCTGTTCAAAAGCTTGCGTAGGCAATTGAATTAACTTCATCAGCTGAATTTGCTGTGGAGATAATTTTTGAGATAATTTTAAATTTAAAAATTGCTTTAGCATCTGTTTTTGTTAAAAGTTTCAAGTTTCAAGTTTCAAGTTGAAGAACGAACCGCAACTTGAAACTTGAAACCTGAAACCAATATTATTATTTTAGTTCAAGTTCCAATAACTTGAAACCTGAAACTTGAAACATTTTAAACTAATCGATTAAAATTCCGCACTTCCAGGAGTTCTTGGGAAAGGAATTACGTCTCTAATGTTTGTCATTCCTGTTACAAACAATACTAAACGCTCAAATCCTAAACCGAAACCTGCGTGCGTTGCAGAACCAAATCTTCTTGTATCTAAGTACCAGTATAGTTCTTCTTTGTCAATTCCAAGTGCTTCCATTTTCTGAACCAGAACATCGTAACGCTCTTCTCTCTCAGAACCACCAACGATTTCTCCAATTCCAGGGAAAAGGATGTCCATGGCACGAACCGTTTCTCTTCCTGGTTCTGTGTTGTCGTTCAAACGCATGTAAAACGCTTTAATGTTTGCTGGGTAATCGTATAAAATTACTGGGCATTTAAAGTGTTTTTCTACTAAATAACGCTCGTGTTCTGATTGTAAATCAGCTCCCCATTCTGTAATAAGGTATTGGAATTTCTTCTTTTTATTTGGAGTTGAATCTCTTAAAATGTCAATTGCTTCAGTATAAGAAACACGTTTGAAGTTGTTTTCTAAAACAAAGTTTAGTTTTTCCAACAACGCCATTTCGCTTCTTTCTGCCTGTGGTTTTGATTTTTCCTCTTCTAAAAGTCTTCCTTCTAAGAAAGCCAAATCATCTTTACAGTTGTCTAAAGCATATTTAATTACATACTGAATAAAATCTTCAGCCAAATCCATGTTGTCATCAAGGTCGTTGAAAGCAACTTCAGGCTCGATCATCCAGAATTCTGCCAAGTGACGAGAAGTGTTTGAGTTTTCTGCTCTAAACGTTGGTCCAAAAGTATAAATCTGACCCAAAGCCATTGCAAAAGTTTCTCCTTCTAATTGTCCAGAAACGGTTAAGTTTGTATGTTTTCCGAAGAAATCTTTTTTGAAATCGATGTTTCCTTCTTCATTTTTTGGCAAGTTGTCAAGTGGTAAAGATGTTACTTGGAACATTTCTCCAGCACCTTCAGCATCTGCTCCAGTAATAATTGGCGTGTTTACATACACGAAACCTTTTTGTTGGAAATAGCTGTGAACTGCATAAGACAATACCGAACGCACACGCATAATTGCACCAAAAGCATTTGTACGTACTCGCAAGTGAGCGTTTTCACGTAAAAATTCTAAAGAGTGTTTTTTAGGCTGCATTGGGAATTTCTCTGCATCAGAATCTCCAAGAATTTCAAGTTTGTTAACCTGAATTTCGTATTTCTGACCAGCACCTTTACTTTCAACCAAAGTTCCAATTACAGAAACCGCAGCTCCAGTCGTGATTCTTTTTAAAGTTTCTTCTGGTGTATTTTCAAAATCAACAACACATTGAATATTATTAATTGTAGAACCGTCATTTAAAGCGATGAACTGATTATTTCTAAAAGTTCTCACCCAACCTTTTGCATTCACTTCCTGTAACGTCGTCGTACTGTTTAATAAGTCTCTAACTTTTGTGTGTTTCATTTTTATATATAATTGATATTAAATAATATTCGTTTTGAACAACTGCAAATATAATCGATATTAATTAATTTGAGAAGTTGAATTTTTTATAGACTTTGTATTATTCCCATTTTTGTCATTTCGACGAAGGAGAAATCTCCGTAAGAAACTCGACAAAGTTAGGAATTAGTGTGCGGAGCTACTTGCGGAGATTTCTCCTTCGTCGAAATGACATACTTTGAGATCAATTTCTATTTTTTGTATTTTTTAAGATTCTCATTTAAAATTTTCATGAGTTCAGCATGATTTATTTCCATAGAAATTGCTGAAAGGCAAAATGGAGAACCATATTCATTTAAATTGTATTGAGTCAATTTTTTTCTTATTAGATTGGTTTCATTTTCAATCCAAAAATCAGGGTTATTGACTTTAATTAACACCATTTTTTGGCTTTGTATTTTTATTTCTGAGAAGCCTTTAATATTATTCCAATTTATAATTTTAGATGAATTCTTTTTCGGATCAACATTAATTCCATAATTATCAATAATTAGAAAAAGTTTGTTTTTGATTAATTGTTTGATTGCTAAACAAAATCCTAATCCAAAGAACAAAACTGAAATAATTCCAATACCTTTTAATAACATTGGACTTCTTGATCGAAAGCCAGTTAAATTTTCGGCATCCATAAACATCCAAATTCCGCCAATAACAAAAAGTAGCGAGCCTATTAATAATAAGAATGATTTTTTCTTACTTGAATAGATTTCGATTTTATCCATTACTTTTAATTCGCGTCAATTCGTAAAATTCCTATAAAAAAAACTCTATTTCTGCAAATTCTCCAAATCCTCTTTCTTAGTTTTCTTTTTCTCGAAAGTTAAAACTAATGAAGGCAATACAACCAAATTAGCAAACATAGCAAAAACCAAAGTACAAGAAATTAATCCTCCTAAAGCAATCGTTCCGCTGAAACTTGATAAAGTAAAAGTAGCAAAACCTAAAATCAAAACTACAGAAGTATAGAAAGTACTTACTCCGGTTTCTCTTAAGGCGCTGAAAACAGATTTCTTCACTTTTCCTTTGTTCTGAATCAGGTCGTGTTTGTATTTCGCCATAAATTGAATCGCATTATCAACCGAGATTCCGAAAGCGATACTGAATACCAGAATCGTTGATGGTTTTAGCGGAATTCCGAAATAACCCATTAATCCAGAAGTAATACAAAGTGGTAAAATATTTGTAATCAAAGAAGCCATTACCATTTTGAAAGAACGGAATAAATACAACATCAAAATTGCAATAGTTGCAATTGCAAAAAGCAACGATTCGATTAAGTTGTGTGCCAAATACGTTGTTCCTTTCTGGAAAACCAATGCTTTTCCTGTAATGGTAACTTCAAAACGGTCTTTCGGAAAAATTTCATCGATTTTTTTACGAATTTTCCCTTCAACTTTCGCCATTTCATCAGTTCCGATATCTTTCATGAAAGTGGTAATTCTGGCATATTGTCCAGTCGAATCAACGTAAGCTTTCATTAAATTTTCTTTGCTGTTTTTTGTCGCATTTTTAGCATAACTCAAAATAAAAGTCTGCTCTTGCGAAGTTGGTAATTGGTAATATTCCGGGTTTCCGTTGTAGAAAGCCTGCTTAGAATATTTTACCAAATTTACTACAGAAACTGGTTTTGCCAATTCTGGAATTTCAGCAATTGTATTCTGCAATTCATCCATTTTACGAATAGTCGAAGCCTTCATAACACCTTTTTTCTTTTTGGTATCAATCATGATTTCCAATGGCATTACACCATTAAATTCTTTTTCGTAAAATAAAATATCTTTAAAGAAAGAAGCGCTTTTTGGCATTTCACCAATCAAACTTCCCGAAACTTTCATTTGTCTCACTCCATTTAAACTAACAATAAAAAGGACAGCATAAATAATATAAACTATTGTTTTTTTGCCTTTAACTATAGTAGTAACTGTGTTTAAAAGTGTAGAAATATAGGTTTTGTCTAAATGATATAAATGTTTTGCTTTTGGCAAAGGCATAAAACTGTAAATAATTGGCACGATAAAAAGTGTCAAAGTATAAACAGAAAGTACATTGATTGAAGTTACTAATCCAAATTCAAATAATAATTCGTTTCCTGTAATCATTAAGGTTGCAAAACCAATTGCTGCGGTTAAATTGGTCATTAAAGTTGACGACCCGATTTTTGAAATCACACGCTGTAATGCTTTTGCCTGATTGTTGTGTATTTTAATTTCCTGCTGGTATTTGTTAATCAGGAAAATACAGTTTGTAATTCCGATTACGATAATCAGCGGCGGAATAATGGCTGTTAAAATTGTGATTTTATATCCAAATAATCCAAGTGTTCCAAACGACCACGTTACGCCTATAATTAAAATACAAATCGAAATAAACGTAGCTCTAAACGAACGGAAAAAGAAAAAGAAAATCAATGAAACAGTCAATAAAGATGCTCCAATAAAAAGTCCGATTTCGCCTTTCATATTATCCGCATTGATCGTCCTGATGTATGGCATTCCAGAAACTTTTAAGTCAATTCCGGTTGTTTTTTCGAACTTATTGATTTTCGGAACCAGATTTTCAAGAATAAAAGTCTTTCTGTTTGCAGTGTTTACTAATTCTTTATTGATGTAAACCGCAGAACGAATACTTCCGCTTTCTTTATTGAACAATAATCCTTCGTAAAAAGGCAGATTATTAAATAATTCATTTTGAACGCCTTTTAAATATTCAGGATCCAAAACTTTAGTTTCATCGATAAATGGCGATAAAACAAATTTTTCGTTAATGGTGTCTTTTTCAAGTTTTTTTAAATCGTTTAAAGAAACGACCAAATCAACTTCTTTAGATTTTTTTAAACCAGTCATTAATTCGTTCCAGGCAGCATAATTTTTTGGAGTAAAGAATTTCTTGTCCTGAAAACCTATAACGACAAGGTTTCCTTCTTCACCAAATTTATCTAGGAATTTTTGATAATCTTTATTCGCAATATGATCTTTCGGAAGCAGGTTTGCCTCTGTATAAGTCATAGAAAGATTTTTCCACTGATAGCCAAAGAAAAGCGTTAAAGCAGAAAGTATAACCAGAATCGTAATTCTGTTTTTAAGTATGATTCGGGCTAATTTTTCCCAAAATCCAACCTGGATAGTGTTTTTCATAAAATCTTTAAAAATGGATGCAAATGTAGTGAAAAGTGCTAGAAATCATAAATATTCCATTCTATTTTACTTAATGTTAACACAAATTTGAACGCCTTGTAATTATGATAATTTTCTTGGTTTTTATAATTTAATCATTAGCTTTTCTCATATTTGTGGTAAAAATAGAAACGTAACACAAAGTCGTACTGTAAGAACTTTATTAAAAGAATGGATTCTGGAAAAAATAAAATGTTCATTATTATTTTAAGTCTATCATTGTTTGGAGCTTCCTTAACTCAAAATGCGATTACTTTTAATTACAATAATGAAATAAAAGAGGCTTCGTCTATTGATTATTTTTTCATGGGATCAATTGCTTTTTTTGGCGGGGGGCTGTTGGAACAAATTATTTGGATGGCAAATCCTTTGAGCTTATTTGCACTTATTCATTTTATTAAGAATAATGATAAAAAAGCTGTCCTTTCCAGTTTTTCAGCCTGTTGCTTAGCAATTTCTTTTTCTTTTTGGAATGAAATATTAGGAGCAGAAAGTGGCGCAATGGCTGATTTTCATTAGATTTAGGTTATTATCTTTGGTTATCTAGTTTTTTGGTTTTAACAATTGGAATTTTTATCTATTATAGAGGATCATTAAAAAAAATTTGGGAGTCTTAAAAAATGCAGCAAAACGATACACTTATTTATATTTTCTTAGCAATTCTCTTGCTTTTAATTGTCATAATTTGCTTTATGCTGTATCAATTAATGCAGACTAAAAAAGCAAAAGACAATGCTGAAAAGAGTTTTTATGCTTTAGAATCTAAGGTAAACGATTTACAGCTGGAGAATCTGGAGTCGAAACTGAACCCGCATTTGTTTAAGAATATCTTGAATTCCATTCAGTCACACGCCTATCAGACGTACTTTGCCCTGGATAAACTTGCCAATGTTCTGGATTATATTTTATACGAAAGCAAAAAGAAATTCGTGACGGCAAAGGAAGAAATTGATTTTGCACTGAATCTCATCGAAATCAATAAAATAAAAATCAGTCCGCTTTTTGAATTAAAGGTTAAAACAAATCTTAATCAGGAAGATAAATTGTATGAACAGCCTTTGCTGGCACCGCTTATTTCTATTGATTTAATCGAAAATGCATTTAAACATGCGGATCTTCAAAGTGCCGACGCTTTTATTTCGGTAGTTTTCGAATTTAAAGACAATGCGTTTTTTATGACGGTTTCGAATAAAATCTCGGATAAAAAAGTATTGAAAAAGGAGCGAAGCGGTTTTGGACATGCCACTCTGGAGCATCGTCTGCGTATTATTTACAAAAATCATTTCAAATTGGACCGTTTTATAGAAAACGATGTTTATATTGCTCATCTAAAAATAGATTTACTTGAATACAAAACTGAAATGCTTGCTTCTGGACGATGAGATTCCGGGATTAACGTACCTGAAAATGCTCTGCGAACAAATTCCGGAACTGGAAATCGTAAAAACGTACAACAATCCTGAGAAGCTTTTATCTGATGTTTCTGATCTGGATTTCGATTTACTGATTTCAGATATAGAAATGCCGGGTATTGACGGACTTCATCTGGTCGAAAAACTGCAGGATAAACTAGTGATTTTTTGTACTGCATATAAAGAATATGCCGCCGAAGCTTTTAATATTGATGCTGTTGATTATATTACAAAACCGGTAAAACTGGAACGTCTGCAAAAAGCGATTTCAAAAGCTTTTGAGCGTTTTAATAAATCAGATTCGGCTAAAAAATTCATTCAGCTTAATACAGATAAAGGAAAAACACTGTTGTATTTTAATAAAATCCAATACATAAAAACAGCTGTAAGCGACAGCCGTGACAAAACGGTTTTACTTGCCGATGGAAGTTTCCTGAACCTAAAAAACGTAAAATTTGATACCCTCCTGAATGAACTGCCAGATGCCGATTTCTGCCGTATTAATAAAAAAGAGATTGTAGCCGTAAAGGCTATCAAGTTTTTTAATCACAACGAAATTGTCCTTCATCATGTAGAGGAGAATAATAAAAATGCCTCCTTAATTTTGAGCGAAACTTACCGCGCCGATTTCCTGAAGAAAGTTAAGATCTAACTTGTTACAAAATTTTTCAGACTTATTACATACATTTAAAATTAGCTTGAGAATTACTTTTTCGCTACATTCACAGTTAAGATATTTGCTGCAATAAATCTAAAGATCGAGTTATGAATAGTATTAAGAACTCTCTGTTTTATGTTACCATTATTGGTGGTTTTACAGCACTGATATATTGGGTGATTTCAAAAGGTGTTTCGTTAGAAGCAGGACGTAATATTGTAAAGAAAAGTGTAGAAAGTAATCATTGGAAAGACTTTCTGCATTCGATGGGCGAAAACCTGCAGCATCCTTTGGCCATTTTACTGGCGCAGATCGTAACCATAATTTTAGTTGCCCGTTTGTTTGGATGGTTCTTTAGAAAAATAGGACAGCCATCAGTAATTGGCGAAATGATTGCAGGAATTGTATTAGGACCGTCTTTGGTAGGGATGTACTTTCCGGAATTTTCGGCCGCTTTGTTCCCAAAAGAATCTTTAGGAAACCTGCAGTTTTTGAGCCAGATTGGTTTAATTCTCTTCATGTTTGTTATCGGAATGGAACTGGATTTGAAAGTGCTGAAAAACAAAGCGCATGATGCTGTTGTTATCAGTCACGCCAGTATCGTAATTCCGTTTGCTTTAGGTTTATCCCTGGCTTTTTTTATTTATGAAACGTATGCTCCATTGGGTGTTGAGTTTTCTTCTTTCGGATTGTTTATGGGAATTGCCATGAGTATTACCGCTTTTCCCGTTTTGGCCAGAATTGTGCAGGAACGCGGCATGCAGAAAACCAAATTGGGAACAATTGCCATAACCTGCGCAGCGGCAGATGATATTACAGCCTGGTGTATACTGGCAGTTGTTATTGCGATTGTAAAAGCAGGTTCTCTTTCGAGTTCTTTATATGTGATCGGGATGGCAATTTTGTATGTAATAATCATGCTGAAGGTTGTTCGTCCGTTCCTGAAACGTGTCGGCGATTTAAACTCAACACGCGAAAGTTTGAATAAACCAGTAGTGGCAATTTTCTTTCTAACACTTTTGTTTTCGGCTTATGCATCAGAATTAATCGGAATTCACGCTTTATTCGGGGCTTTCCTGGCAGGAGCTATTATGCCTGAAAACAATAAATTCAGAAATATATTTATCGAAAAAGTCGAAGACGTTTCTATTATCATGTTGCTGCCGTTATTCTTCGTTTTTACGGGACTTCGCACGCAAATAGGATTGCTGAATGATCCGGACCTTTGGAAAATTACAGGTTTAATTATTCTGGTGGCTGTAGTGGGTAAATTCTTTGGGAGTGCTTTGGCAGCCAGATTTATGGGACAAAACTGGAAAGACAGTTTAGCAATAGGTGCTCTTATGAATACACGCGGTTTAATGGAACTCGTAGTATTAAATATTGGGTATGATCTGGGCGTTTTGTCTACAGAAATATTTACCATGATGGTAATTATGGCGCTGGTAACCACTTTTATGACGGGGCCTGCTTTAGACTTTATCGGATTTGTTTTTAAGGATAAAATAACCGCAATTCCTCAGGAAATAGGGAATAAAAGCAAATATAAAATCCTGCTTTCGTTTGCTGCTCCGGAAAGAGGAAAAAAACTGCTTAAAATTGCCAGCAGTTTAGTAAAAAAACAGCAGGATAATTCGATCGTAACGGCCATGCACTTGTCCTTAAGCACCGAAATACATTCGTTTGATGTAAAAGAGTATGAACGCAAAATGCTGGTTCCGGTTGTAGATGAATCGCATAAACTGAACCAGAACATGGTAAGTCTTTTTAAAGTTTCGAATGATATTGATACGGATATTATAGATACTGCAAATCAGGGAGAATATGATTTGTTACTGGTTGGTCTGGGACAATCGATTTTTGACGGAACACTGCTTGGAAAGATTCTTGGTTTTACAACCCGGATCGTAAATCCCGATCGTCTAATTGATAAGTTTACCGGAAAAGAGGGATTGTTCGAGAATTCTCCTTTTGATGAAAGAACCCGTCACATTATTACCAAAACCAAAATGCCTGTGGGTATTTTTATAGATAAAGATCTTGAAGAGGTGAATCAGGTTTTTATTCCGATATTCAGTAAAGAGGATGCGTTTTTAATTGAATATGCTAAAAAGCTTATCAATAATAATGGTTCACAGATTATAGTTCTTGATGCCGGCGGAGAAGTAAAAAACACGCGTGAGATTCAGGAAACGATTCGTTCTATCGAACAAATTGCTCCAAATCATATTATGATTATGCACGATAAAATACTCAAAAAAGAATTTTTGGAAAGCCAGAATTTAATGATCATTAGTTTAGACAGCTGGAAAAAATTAATCGAATCGCAAAGTACATGGCTGAATAATACACCTTCTGTCTTGATTCTTAAACCTTAATTTAGAATATTAAAGTTTCAAACCATACTCTAATTTGTTATTTTTTTCTTATTGATTTGTAGGATTAGTTTTATAATATAAGTTTATTCTTATATTTGCAGCTTAATTAAAATCTGATAAATGAAAATGAAAAAAATCTTTTTATTGCTGGTGTCGTTATTGTTCTTGTCTTGTTCTCAGAATACTGAGGATATAAATTTTATAAAATCTCCTTCTTGGCTGCAGGGAAGTTGGAGAGAGAATATTACGGGTGCGGAATTAATAATTACAAAAGGTGATATCAGCTACAATGGTTACTCTTTCGGTAAAGAATCACAAAAATCTAATTTTAAAAATTTAAATAAGGTTCAGGTAATTACCGATAATTCTACTAGTTATATTTTTGATTATTATGGTGTTAATGGAGGCGTTCCGCTAAGATTCATTTTTATAAATAAAAATAATAAGCAACTGGAATCAAAAGGCCATATTCCGGGACTTTACACTAAAAAATAGGATTCAAAATTCCTGATTTAAGTGTGTCTGTTTTAAGCCCTGTTGGAGTTTTAAAAGGCTTTGACAGGGTTTTTGTTGTAAAAAAATTAGATCTCTTATAAAAGGCGCCCAAATTATAATTCCTAAAGTCCCAAGTCAAGCACATAAGAAATCTTAACTGCAATATTATCATCAAATCCCGGTAATTGATTTGGACCGTAACGATAGAAACCGCCAAGTCCGAAGCCTTTGTAGATTTTGTTTAATTCGATTCCCGATTCAAAGAAACCTTTGTCAAGCGTTTTGTACACTGGTCCAACGTGCTGTTCCGGTTTATTCATATTTCCCCACGCCATTCGGGTTACTAAAACCACAGAAGGACGTACTTTTTTCAGGATTTGAAGTCGTTTAAAACCGTGTTTTGCCTGAAAGAAAACATACTGGCTTGAGAAAAACTCATTAAAAAACATCGTTTCGAAACTGTTTCTTCCCGCAAAAGTAATACGCTGTATAATTGTTTCTTTATTTAAGTTGTTGGGCATTGTATTGTACAAATGCGTCAGCGGCACATCGCCCATGGCATATCCGCCTTGTAAAAGAAGACTCGTTTTCTGACCGTTTAGGTATTTCTTTTCATATTCGGTTTTGAAATCTATTTTTCCAAAACTAAAATCATTATCCAAAACACCCGGCAGTGTCTGCGTGTACTGAAAAGTAAATCTTGGGAATCTTTTATCGGACTCTGTTCTTCCCGTCGGTGTTTGCATAAAGTCGCTGAATGGTGCCCAGACAAGCGAAATCATCGCCGTTGTCATAATATAACTTGAGTACAACTGATCGTTGTAATAAAAAAGATAATCGAACTTAGGTTCAACATACGTTCTGGCGAGCTCAATTACAGCTTCGGTCTTTGGAATAATCTTCGTCTGAACATTTGCTTTCCAGCCGGTGTAATGATAAAAAGTACTAATGTTGATGGGACGCGGATCGTAGATTTTAAAGACACGCTTGTCAACAGCAAAAAGTGTACTCGCAATCTCCCGCACATCATCTGTATATGAACCGTTCAGCCAGGTATTGGTATATCTGTCCAATAATACTCCGGCGCCTATATTGTATTTTAAATTGCCGTCTTTTGTACCGTAAGCCGTATAACTTTCCAATCTGAAATGCTTAGAAAATTTTTCGTTGGTTACACCGCCAAGCCCCAGACGAAAACCTTCGTAATTATTATAACTGATAATTTTCTTTAAATCGATATCAACCGGACCAACGGGAATATAACCGTTAATGATTTTTCGGCCAAATCCCAGCTTTTTTTCAATTCGGTTGCTTACTGATATACTGTCCAGAAGCTGATATGTTTTCTGACTTTTATAATCTAATGCTTCTTTCCTGTTCTTGATCCAGAAATATTCCGGTTTCTCGCCTGCATCATCTTTAATTTCAATGTAAAGCGAAGGATTGCTTATAACAGCCGGATTGTTGTAATGAATATCAAAATTGTTGCTTTCAGAAATCAGGTAGGTGAAGTCTGATGCTGTTTTTTTTCTCGGTTCAAAATCCTCCGAAATATCCCCGTCAAACTGAATCGTTCCTCCTAAAATCTTAATATCATCGTCATTTTTTCCTTTTACAATCTTAAAAGTCGTGTTGCTCTGAAACCAGATTTTTTCATTCGGCACATAATCAAATTCATGAATACCGCTGATGTCCAAAACGCCTTTTATACGCATGACCGCTTTTGCAATAGCAAAGTTTTCTTTGTCAATGTACAAAACACCTTCAAGTCCGGACGCTTTTCTTTTATGCTTATTTTTAAAATAGATCATAAAAGTTTCGCGGCCTTTTATGGTTACGGTATCGAGTAATTTATAATTATAAGAAGAAGGAGCTGTATTTGAAATAGGATTTTCATACTTTGTTTCAAAAAGCTCGTATTTGTTGTCGTAAATTGAAATCGACTGAAGGTTAAAGGCAATAACTTCATAAATAGGGTTTTTAAAACCGGCTATTTTTGTGCCCAGAACCGTTTCTTTTAGTTTGTTGTTTCCAAACTGATACTGTGATACTTTTTCGGTCTGGAACAAATGCTGTCTGCTGATTATTTCTTTGAACTTATAATCAGATGAATCGATGTTTATTTTCTTTTTATTTAAATCTTTATAAACGGCAGACGAATCAATTCGGCCCTGAATCGAATCGGGATTAGCAGTTACAATAAGTTTGTTGTATGTTTTGTATTCGAAAGTGCTGAGTTTTTTCTGCGGATTATTATTGTGCTTGCTGGCAATAACTTTTTTGATGATTGTTAAAGCCGGATTTTCATTTGAAACAATCACTTCTTGTAAATCATCTGTTTTTTGAACAAGAGAAACCGGATAAAACTTTTTAGCTTCCTGTAAAGAAATTACAACACTATGAAACCCAATATAGGACACCTTGAAAACACCGGATTTTGAAGTGACATTGAGAATAAATTTACCGTCAACATCAGTGATAGTATTGTTCGTTTCAGAAGTCGTAATTGTGGCAAAAGGAAGGGGCTTGTTTTCTGAATCAGTGACAATTCCATTTATTTGAAACTGCGCCTGAATACTAAGCGTAAAGAATAAAGTCAGTAAACAAAATAGCCTCATAGAGAATTATATAGATTCGGAAACCGGAAAAAATTGATTTTGGTATGCAAAAATAACAATAAAAAAATCCGTTTAGTATAAAAATAACTAAACGGATTCTAAAAATTATTTTAAAAAAAATTAAACTTTCATGATTTCTGCCTCTTTTAAAGCCAGTAATTCGTCAATTTTTTTAATATATGCATTTGTTAAATTCTGAACTTCTTCCTCGGCAGATTTGCAGATATCTTCAGAAGTTCCTTCTTTTTCTAATTTTTTAATGTCAGTGTTCGCATCTTTACGAGAGTTACGAATACCAATTTTTGCATCTTCAGCTTCAACTTTTGCCTGTTTTGCCAAATCACGACGGCGCTCTTCTGTTAAAGGCGGTACACTTATGATAATCATATCTCCGTTGTTCATTGGGTTAAAACCAATATTGGCAATCAAAATAGCTTTTTCGATTGTTTGAAGCATATTTTTTTCAAAAGGCTGCAATGTAATTGTTCTTGCATCAGGAACACTGATTTTTGATACCTGAGAAAGTGGTGTTGCAGATCCGTAATAATCAACAAAAACACCTCCAAGCATTGCCGGAGAAGCTTTTCCTGCACGAATGTTTAGAAATTCTTTTTCTAAGTGTGCAATAGAACCGTTCATAGATTCTTCAGTACTTTCTAATATAAAATCGATTTCTTCAGTCATTTTTTTTTCGTTTTCGTTTTTTATTATCAGTTTCCGGTAAAAGCCAGCATTGTGACTGTAAACGGTTACTGATTACTATATATTTACTACAGTTCCGATGTTTTCGCCTTCGCAGATTTTTAAAAGATTTCCAATTTTGTTCATATCAAAAACAACGATTGGCAGTTTGTTTTCCTGACTTAAAGTAAAAGCAGTTGTGTCCATTACATTTAACCCTTTTTTCAGAACATCATCAAAAGAGATGAAATCAAATTTTACTGCTGCTGCATTTTTTTCAGGATCAGAGTCGTAAACGCCGTCAACGCGGGTTCCTTTAAGGATAACATCAGCATTGATTTCGATACCTCTTAAAACCGCTGCGGTATCTGTTGTAAAATAAGGATTTCCGGTTCCGGCTCCAAAAATTACGATTCTTCCTTTTTCAAGGTGGCGGTCTGCTCTTCTTTTAATATAAGGCTCTGCGATAGATTCCATTTTTAGAGCAGTCTGCAGTCTCGTTTTCATTCCTTTATCTTCAAGTGCGCCCTGCAAAGCCATTCCGTTAATAACAGTAGCAAGCATTCCCATGTAATCTCCTTGCACCCTGTCCATTCCCGCACTTGCTCCGGCAACTCCTCTAAAAATATTTCCTCCTCCAATAACGATCGCAATTTCTACTCCTTTGTCGTGAATCTGCTTAATTTCATCTGCATATTCGCCTAATCTTTTCGGGTCAATTCCGTACTGTAAATCACCCATTAAGGCCTCGCCGCTAAGCTTTAGAAGAATTCTTTTATATTTCATGTTTCGTGTTGCGTTAATTTGTGCAAATATAGACATATTCTGATTTTTAAAAATAATGTTTTCAAAAAATTAATGGAGCTTTGATTTTTTAATTTTATAAAGACTTTTATTATTTTTTGAATTGAATGTGATAAAAGTCATTGAGGCATCTTTCTTAAATCCGTACTTTTATATAAGCAAAAAAAAATATCTATGAAAAGTACTGTAGCTAAAGCATTATTCAACAGCCACTCGTATGCTGAATACAGAAAGTTAGTAACCGATTTGCTTTCTGAAGGAAAATCAACAGGAAGTGAGCAGTCTGAAAATCTTACCAATTATTCGAAACTTAACGAAGCCAGAATGAACCGTTTGGAAAAAACAATCACAATTTCTGATTCGATTACTGAAAAACTTCAAAACCTGAACAATCATTTTATATGGCTGGTAATTTCTGAGGGCTGGTGTGGTGATGCAGCCCAGATTCTTCCTGTTTTAAATAAAATGGCACTGGCTTCTGACAAGAAAATTGATCTTAGAATTGTCCTTCGCGACGAAAATGAAGCTTTAATGAATCAATACCTGACTAACAATGGAAAAGCAATTCCTAAAGTCATTATTATTTGCAAAGAAGCCGGAATTGTGCGTGCAGACTGGGGACCAAGACCTAAAGGGGCAGTACAGTTAATGGCAGAATATAAAAAGCAGTTTGGTGTAATTGATGAAAAAATTAAGACTGATCTTCAATTGTGGTATCTGGCCGATAAAGGGATTTCTATTCAGGAAGAGCTGATTGAAATTATGGAAAATATAAAATACAACCGATTATAAAAGTTTTGAATTTTATAAAATTATCTGCTGATAAATTTGGATAACAAGTTGATAATAAATGTAATAAAAGTTTAAAAAAAGTAAAGAAGTGTTTTTTGTAAAACAAAATTTTGTATCTTGCTTTCAAGATCCCACTTCTATTATAGATTTTTTGATTTACTCTTTGTACCGGTGTCTATTAATATTAACCATTAAAAAACACTATTATGAAAAAGTTATTCGAAAGGTTTTACGATTTTTTTTCGATGTATTTGTTTGGTGGAAAAAGTATTTCTCACTACTAATCAAAACAAATATGACGCAACATTATTTTAGAAGTTGGCACATTACCGCATACAGTAGTAATGTGCTTCTTTTTTTACTGTTGTTTAAAGCTGTCCTCAAATAAGGTTATATCTATTGCATTTTTTACATCATAATCGCCAATTTTAGTGCGGCGAAGAACCGTTAAATGCGAACCTGAATTCATTGCTTTTCCAAAATCGTAAGCAAGCGAACGTATATAAGTTCCTTTACTGCATACCACCCTAAAGTCAATTTCAGGCAATTCGATTCTGGTGATTTCAAATTCATGAATCGTGGTTTTTCTGCTTTCAATTTCTATTGTTTCTCCGGCACGTGCATGTTCATATAAACGTACACCGTCTTTTTTGATCGCTGAAAAAATAGGCGGTTTCTGGTCGATTTCGCCCAAAAATTGTTTCACTGTTTCGTAAATCAAAGCTTCATCAATATGCTCTGTTGGGAAAGTCCGGTCGATTTCGGTTTCAAGATCGTAAGACGGAGTAGTGGCTCCTATATAAAATGTTCCGGTATATTCTTTTGCCTGACCCTGGAGTTCAGAAATTTTCTTGGTAAATTTTCCGGTGCAGATTAATAATAAGCCTGTTGCCAGCGGATCTAAAGTTCCGGCATGGCCGATTTTGAACTTTTTTGGAAGCCCGGCTTTATTAATTAAAAGATATTTTAATTTATTGACAGCTTGAAACGAACTCCATTTTAAAGGTTTGTCTATCAATAAAACTTGTCCGTTTAAATATTCTTCAGGTGTCATTATATAATCGTAAGCGGGTGAATAAAAAAGTGGATCAGTAATAAAATGATTCCGGCAATGATTCGGTAATAACCAAAAACTTTAAAACCGTTTTTAGTCAGGAAACCAATAAAAGTTTTAATAGCTAAAAGAGCGACAATAAAAGCCACAATGTTCCCGATGATTAAAATGTTTATCTGATCGTGAGATAACTCAAATCCGGCTTTGTAATAGTCGTAGCATTTTTTTGCCGTTGCGCCTAACATAGTTGGTACAGCCAAAAAGAATGAAAACTCAGCTGCAGAAGTTCTTGTTAATTTCTGCGACATACCGCCCACAATACTGGCACCGCTTCGTGAAACTCCCGGAATCATGGCAAGGCATTGAAATAATCCAATTTTCAGGGCTTTTGCATATGTGATTTCAGTTGAAACTTCGGGATCGTTTGGTTTGTTGAACCATTCATCAACTTTTAATAAAATAATACCTCCCAGTAAAAGAGATACGGCAACAGTAACAGGATTTTCTAATAAACCGTCGATAAAATCGCTTAATAGCAGGCCTAAAACCACGGCAGGAATAAAAGCCACTAAAAGTTTAAAATAGAAATCAAATGTCTGAAAGAAACGTTTGAAATATAAAATGACAACGGATAGTATCGCGCCCAGCTGAATGACAATTGTAAAAAGTTTAGTGAAATCGTCATGAGCGATTCCGAAAAAAGAAGAGGCAATAATCATGTGGCCTGTTGAAGAAACCGGTAAAAATTCTGTTATTCCTTCAATAATGGCAAGAACGATAGCTTGTAATGTGTTCATTTAGGTTTTTAGATTTTAGATTTCAGATTTTAGATTTCCTTCGCTTTACTCAGGATTACTAAAACCTTTGATCTATTTATTTTGATTTTTTGAAGATAGAATAAATCGTGATTCCAAAACCAATTAAAACGGTGGTTGGAGCTAAACGAATACGTCTGAAACTAAATACATCTTCATTAAAAACATTTGGATCGTGGCTTCCTCCGCCAGACATCAGGATAAATCCTAAGGCGATAACCGCGATTCCAATTAATAAGATTTTATAGTTTATACCATCAAAAAGAAATTCGTGTTTTTGAGGCTGTTCTTCTTTAAAATTATTTTTCATTTTTATTTTTTTATCCCTAAAGCCCGAGCAAAGCAAAGAGTGATTTATTTAAATAGTAAATCTAAAATCAGCAGTTTGAAATTAGTAAAGATCGTCTGTTCTTAAGTTTAAGAAACGCTGCGTTGCAATGTGAGTGCTTATCCAGGTAATAAGGATTCCGAATCCAAAAACAGCCAGTAAAACCAATCCGATCAGTGCTTTTTCTTCTAAAATTCCTAATCCGGGGAAATTTGATTCAACATAGAATAAAAGACCAATTAAGGCAATGATTGCTAATAAAGCACCCAATATTCCTAATTTGATGCTTCTCATGACAAAAGGTTTACGGATAAACGATTTTGTAGCACCCACCATCTGCATGGTTTTAATGATAAAACGGTTGGAATGTATAGATAAACGTAGTGAGCTGTTGATTAATAAAACTGCAATTACAGTAAGGAAACCGCTGATAATCAAAATCCACATACTTACTTTTTTGATATTGTCGTTTACCAGATTTACCAATTGTTTGTCGTAAACAATATCTTCGATCATAGTATTTTTACGCAAAGCACTTTCGATTTTTAAAATACTGTCACGTTCAACATAATCAGCTTTTAAATGAATATCGTATGAATTCAATAATGGGTTTTCACCTAAAAAAGTCAGGAAATCTTCTCCAATAATATCAGTATGTTCTTTTGCCGCTTTTTCTTTAGTTACATAAACATGAGATAAGGCAAAAGGCGCTCTTTTAAGTTCAGTGTCAAAAGCTGTGATAATACTGTCATTTGCCTCATTTTTAAAGAAAACCGTCATAGCAATTTTTTCTTTAAAGTCGTCAGCCAGTTTATTAGAATTAATAATAAATAATCCCAGTACTCCTAAAAGGAATAAAACCAGAAATACACTTAAAACTACCGAAAAATAAGAGGAAATTAACCTGCGTTTTTGAAATTTATCAAAATTGGAACTCATACTGCGTTTAAATTTGTGGTAAAAATAATAAACAATTTCTTTATTTAAAGTTAATAACAAACTTTTATACTATAAATGTACGATTCCCTGTTGAATAAAAAGTTGATTTTTATTGTAAAAAATAATTTTAACCATAAAGTAAGCAAAGATTTTTAATGTTTAAAAAAATGCAAAGTTCGCAAAGCTTTGTTTTGAGAAAGCTTCGCGAACTTTGCGTTATTTAGATGCGTCCAGATTTAAAAATTAGAATCTTAGCGTCTTAGTGCCATTATTTAACTTTATAAACCTCGATGCTTTTCAGCCAGTAAACATGACGCGGCCCGGTTTTGATGTCGTTTTTGCAAATCGCTATCATTTCGCCGTTTTTAATTGGTTTTCCGTTTTCTTCAAAAAGAACAAAAGCATTTTCACCGGTAGGATTATTAAAAATTTCTGCCCATGAAAAAGTAGCTTTGTAATCGTCTGAAGCCCTTGCTACAATATAAAAATTTCGGTCTTTATGCCCATCCTGTTTTATTTTTGCTTTTTCTAAAATATCTTTCAAAAGCACACCTTTGCACACTTTATCATCTTTTTTTACCTGACCGCTCTGGCAGACTACTTTAAAATCGTCGATTGTTACGACTTTCATCTTTTTTAAAGAATCAACTGTAAGCTGTAATGGAAATTCAACATCTCCTTTTACTTCGATTTGATGGTTAACCATTTTTAAACTGTCCTCAGGAGTCAGCGGAATGTGTTTGTCAATATCGGTTTTTATTGTTTCTTCTGTAGAAGCTGTTTCTTCTTTTTCTTTTTTCGAAGAATTGCACATCGCACATGAAAATGCGATTAATAAAACAAGAATGTAATTTTGTGTTTTCATATAAAGTTTGTTTTTGAATTAATTCCAATTGAAAAAACGAAGTGTTACAAAAAAGTTGCGTCCTTCTTCGGGGTAACCTTCTACAATACTGTAGTTTTTGTCAAATATATTATTGATTCCGGCATCGAGACTGAAATTCTTAGTGATTTTGCCTGAACCGTATAAGTTTAAAAGCGTATAATCTGAAACCCTTGCGCCGTAGCTTGTACTGAAACGAGGCGAATTAAACTCAGAATTGGCAATTAATCGCAGGATCTTTATAGGGCTGTACTCTAAAGTTCCCATTACTTTTGTGTTTGGAACATCGGTAAAATGAATAGTTGGATTTGTAATGTTTTTTCTTTCCAGATACGTGTAATTAAAGTTAAGAGACAAATTATCTAAAACAGCATAATGCAGCTGGGCCTCGATTCCTTTATATTCAGCTTCACCAAAATTCTGCATCTGCGATTTTCCCGGCTCAACATTGCTCACACTTAAGATCGCATCCGAAAGTGAACTGTAGAAAACAGCCGTCTGGAATGTTACTTTTCCAAAAAGATTTGCCGTGTAATTCAATTCATAATTAACAGCTTTTTCAGGTTTCAGGTCCGGATTTGGAATTGCAGTTCCCATTCGGTATGAGTAACGGTCTTTTATAGTAGCAAATCGGGTTTTTTGAGAAACAGTTGCGCCCAGTTTGTTTTCGTTATTGAACTGATAAAATAGACCAATCTGAGCATTAAACGCATCACTTGCTCCGGCTTCAGGATAATCAGAAATTACTTTTGTCGTGCTGTTGTAATCTTCGGCTTCATTGTTTTTTCTGATGTTGTAACTAACACCCGGAATTACGGTAAATTTTGAAGTAACTTTATATATATCTTCAATTCCCACCAAAACGGTATTGTCTATAAAATGACGAACCGGCTCGCCAAGATTGTTTTCGCGGTGCACATCTTCTTTAAAGTGAAAAGCAATTTTCAGGTCGTTTTTTGGGATAATTTTAGTGTTGTACTCCAGATTTCCTCCAAAAGTATAATCGTTGTAAATACTTTCGAATGCATACGGTTTTGTTTGTGCTGAATACGAAGCATCGTCATAACTGTCGAGAGTATTTTTGAAACGGTCAAAATAAACTCTGGTTTTAAAACTGTTCTGGTCATCAAAAGCAGAATTCGAAATAAAATAAAAACTTTCTTTATCCCAGTTTGGCCACTGCCAGAAGCGCGGTTTCAGCAAAAGAGAATTTTGAGTATCGTTTCCGGTATAAACAGGGTTTGCTTTTTTGCCCTGCTGATTGATATAACCAATCGCATATTCGCTTTTTTCAGTCGGCGTCCATCCAATTTTAAAACTGATTTTTTGATCTTTTCTATATGAATTGTCTCTTTGGCCTCCGTTTTCATTGGCTGTTGGAACAAAGCTGGAAGACATTCTGTACGAATCACGGTCTAAATAAGAGAAACCTCCCTGAAAGTAGAATTTCCCAATATTCGAACCAATATTTACATTACCGCGGTATCCGTTGCTGTTGATCACTCCCAGTGATCCATCGTATTCCAGTTTTTTAGAAGGTTTTCTGGAAACTAAATTTATAGCGCCGCCAAGCGAATTTGGTCCGTAAAGAACAGATGAAAATCCTTTTGAAACATCAACCGCAGCCAAATCGAAAGTGGTAAATCTGGCAAGATCAACATAACCGTCATAAGGCACATAAACCGGAATCCCGTCCATATAAACCGGAACCTGTCTTAAATCAAAACCACGAACAGAAACCATCGATTCGTTTCTTGGTCCCGAAGCTGTCAGGCTGACCCCCGGAAGCATGTTCAGCGCTTTAGAAACTTCCATTTTGTTTTGGGATTCCATTGTTTTTGATGTTACCCTGTTCAAAGTGTCTTTGTTCTGATGGTTGGTAATAATAACTTCCCCAAGCATAAAAACATTCGAATTTTTTAAAGAATCAGCTGGTTTTGAATTGTTCTGCTGTGCCAGTCCAAATATTGGAAGAAGCAAAAGCGAGAGAAATTTTAGTTTCATATTTACGATATTTAGTTTCAGTATGTTTTAAAATGAATACTGCTATTTAAAAAAAATGATGTGAGTTAATTTTCTTTTTTCTCCGGCAAAAAAAAGCCTTTTAAAAAATATAGAGCATGACTGAAATCATAGTTTATTGGACAGCCGGCGTAACTATGCTTAAAATTAATGCTATAATTTTTAAAACTTTAAAAGTTGTGTTTCTTTTTGCGCGAATTCTTTTATACGTTTTTCAACTTCATAAAAAATAGCAATTGCTTTTTCTCCGGCCTCTGTTAGTTTTGCCCCGCCGCCGCCTTTTCCGCCCAGAAGTTTTTCGACCAGAGGAGATTCTGCACGCTGATTCATTTCTTCAACCATCTGCCAGGCTTGTCTGTACGCCATTTTCATTTCTTTAGCTGCATTGGTTATAGAACCTGTTTTTTGGATATTTTCTAAAAGCCAGATTTTTCCAATTCCCAGAAACGCCCCTTCAGTTTCTTCAATCCAAACCCGTACTTCGATATTGTATTTCTTATTTGCTGTCATTAAATTCAGTGTAAATAAGTATTTGTAATTGCAATAATACGTATTTTTACGTAACGTTGAATACGTAAAACGTTATTTTATTTGTTTGTCGGAGAAATAGCTTTGGAACAAAGAACAATAAATGTAAATTTGCGCCATAATTTAAAGTGGTAAAGCTTTGCAACTTTGCCTCTTTGCAACTTTGACCCTTTAAGATGAAATACAATCCAAACGAAATAGACGCCAAATGGCAGAAGTATTGGGCAGAAAATGAAACTTTTGCTGCCAAAAACAATTCTGAAAAACCGAAGCATTATGTTTTAGACATGTTTCCTTACCCGTCAGGAGCAGGACTGCACGTTGGGCATCCGCTGGGGTACATTGCTTCAGATGTTTATTCTCGTTTTAAAAGACATCAGGGATTTAATGTTTTGCATCCAATGGGATACGACAGTTTTGGATTGCCGGCTGAGCAGTATGCAATTCAGACAGGGCAGCGTCCGGAAGATACAACACGTGTAAACATTGATGGAGGAGTAGATAAAGAAGGAAAACAAATTGCCGGTTACAGAAAACAATTAGATAAAATTGGATTCTCTTTTGACTGGGGACGTGAAGTTCGTACCTCAAATCCGGATTACTACAAGCATACACAATGGATTTTTATTCAGTTGTTCAACTCATGGTACAATAAAAATTCTGATAAAGCCGAAGATATTGCAACATTGGTTTCTATTTTTGAAAAAGATGGAAATGCCAATGTAAATGCAGTTTCTGACGATAATATTGCTGTTTTCTCTGCAGCCGAATGGAATGCATTTTCATCTGACGAACAGGAAAAAATTCTTTTGCAGTACAGATTGACGTATTTGGCAGAAACAGAAGTAAACTGGTGTCCTGGTTTAGGAACGGTTCTGGCAAATGACGAAATCGTAAACGGAGTTTCTGAGCGTGGAGGCTTTCCTGTTATAAGAAAAAAAATGACACAATGGAGCATGCGAATTTCTGCTTATGCCGAACGTTTGCTTGATGGCTTAAATACAATTGATTGGAGTGAATCAATCAAAGAATCGCAAAGAAACTGGATTGGGAAAAGTGTTGGAGCTTTAGTTAAGTTTCAAGTTTCAAGTTTCAAGTCTCAGGTTGATCCACAAAGCGGAGAAACTTTAAACGTGAAACCTGAAACAAATTTTATTGAAGTTTTCACAACTCGTCCTGATACTATTTTTGGCGTAACATTTATGACTTTGGCACCGGAACATGATTTGGTAGCTAAAATTACAACTCCGGAACAAAAAGCAGAAGTTGAAGCCTATATCGAAAAAACATCAAAACGTTCTGAGCGTGAACGTATGGCCGATGTAAAGACGATTTCTGGTGTGTTTACAGGAGCTTATGCTGAACATCCTTTTACAAAAGAACCAATTCCGGTCTGGATTGGAGATTATGTTTTGGCAGGTTACGGAACAGGAGCAGTTATGGCAGTTCCTTGCGGAGACGAAAGAGATTATGCTTTTGCTAATTTCTTTAAAGGTCAAAACGGAATGCAGGAAATTAAAAACATTTTTGCGAATGTTCATATTTCTGAAGCGGCTTACGGGTCAAAAGACAACGTTGAAATCGCAAATTCTGATTTCTTAAACGGATTAAATTATAAAGAAGGAACTAAAAAAGCCATCGAAAAACTGGAAGAAATTGGTCAGGGAACAGGTAAAACCAATTACCGTTTGCGTGATGCTGTTTTCTCCCGTCAGCGTTATTGGGGTGAACCATTCCCGGTTTATTATGTGAATGGACTTCCAAAAATGATTGATTCTCAGCATCTGCCAATTATTTTGCCGGAAGTTGAGAAATATTTACCGACTGAAGACGGATTACCGCCATTAGGAAACGCTGCAGTTTGGGCTTGGGACACTGTTCAGTCTTCAGTAGTTAGTACGCAGTTGATTGATAATGTACATATTTTTCCTTTAGAATTAAATACAATGCCGGGCTGGGCTGGAAGTTCATGGTACTGGATGCGTTATATGGATGCGCACAATGAAAATGAATTTGCAAGCAAAGAAGCTTTGGCTTACTGGGAAAGTGTTGATTTATACATTGGAGGAAGCGAACACGCAACAGGTCACTTATTGTACTCTCGTTTCTGGAACAAATTCTTAAAAGACAAAGGTTTTGCTCCAACCGAAGAACCATTCAAAAAACTGATCAATCAGGGGATGATTTTAGGGACTACGGCTTATGTTTACAGATTAGAAGGAACAAATACTTTTGTGTCTAAAAATAAAATTGAAGATCAAAAAGTACAGCCAATTCGTGTCGATGTTAATTTCGTTAATTCTTCGGATGAATTGAATATCGAAAAGTTCAAAGCTTGGAGAGAAGATTTCAATACAGCTGAATTTATTTTTGATGAAAACGGAAAATACATTGTAGGTCGTGAGGTTGAGAAAATGTCGAAATCATACTATAATGTGGTAACTCCAGACGATATTTGTGCAGAATATGGTGCTGATACATTGCGTTTATACGAAATGTTCTTAGGGCCGTTAGAGCAGGCAAAACCTTGGAATACTGCCGGTATTTCAGGAGTTTTTGGTTTCCTTAAAAAATTATGGAGATTGTATTTTGATGACAATGGTTTAATTGTAAACAACGATGAACCAACAAAAGACAACTTGAAATCATTACACAAAACAATCAAAAAAGTGGCAGATGATATTGAGAATTTCTCTTTCAATACTTCGGTTTCTCAGTTTATGATTTGTGTTAACGAATTGTCTTCTCAAAATTGTCATTCAAGAGCAATTTTAGAACCGTTAGCCATTTTGGTTTCACCTTACGCACCGCATATCGCTGAGGAATTATGGTCGCAATTAGGACACACAACTTCAATTTCTGATGCTGCGTTCCCAATTTTTGAAGAAAAACATTTGGTTGAAACCAATAAAGAATATCCGGTTTCTTTCAACGGAAAAATGCGTTTTACAATCGAACTGCCTTTGGATTTAACAGCAGCGCAAATCGAAGAAATCGTAATGAAAGACGAAAGAACACAAAAACACTTAGACGGTAGAACACCAAATAAAGTGATTATCGTTCCTGGAAAGATTATCAATCTTGTAGGTTAAGAATCTTTAAATTTCAATATAAAAATTCCAAATTCCAATTCTCTGTTGGGGTTTGGATTTTTTTTGTGCTTTTTTTGACATGAATTCGCTGCGGAAAACTATCCGTAACAATTGGAATATGGAATTTAGTATTTAGAATTTTAAAAAATGTTGTAACATTTTGATAGTTCCCGTATCCAAACCACGGATCCGATTAGTAATAACGTAAAACTATTAAAATGAAAAAGACTTATTTTATACATTTAAAACGAGACAACAACTTGTATTCGGAACAGCTAAACACTTTTATAAAATCTTAAATGGAATTCGAAGAAATATATAAAACCTATTGGGATCGGATTTTCAGGCTTTGTATGGGTTTTGTAAACGATTATGATGCCGCTCAGGATCTCACACAGGAAACCTTTATAATTGTCTGGCAGAAACTTGAAACCTTTCGTAATGAGTCGGCAATTGGAACGTGGATTTTCAGGATTGCTTCAAACAACTGCCTGAGACAGATCGAAAAACAAAAGCGATTTCCAAAATCAGAACTTCCCGTTCATCTTTCAGAAGAAAAGCAATATTCATTAGAACCGCAGATTCAGTTTTTGTATAAATGCATTGCAGAATTGCCCGAAACAGAACGTATCATTATTTCATTGGAACTGGAAGATGTGAAACAGGCAGAAATAGCTAAAATTATAGGTCTTTCTGAAGCCAATGTACGGGTAAAAATCTACAGAATAAAAGAAAAACTGACTCAAAAATTTAAAGAAAATGGACAACGATAATACTATTGATTTTAAAAATTTATGGAGAAAACAAACCATAAATCAGCCTGATATGCAGGATTTACTGGCGAGAGTAAGTAAATTTAAAAAAGGTGCTTTACGCAGTTTGTGGATTATGAATGTACTTCTTTTTGCTACAAGTGCCTTTATAGTTTTTGTCTGGATGTATTATCAGCCGCAGTTTATTTCGACTAAAATTGGTATTATCATCACAATACTGGCGATGGTGATCTATTTGTTTAAACATAATAAACTAGCAGGCAGTTATAAAAATATAGATTCGACCCAAAGTAATCAGGAATACCTGCAGCGATTAATTACAATTAAAAAGAAACAGCAGTTTTTGCAAACCAAAATGCTCAGCCTTTACTTTTTGCTTCTAACTTCCGGTATTTGTTTGTATATATATGAATATGCGGCCAGAATGAGCTTGACGGGCGCTGCTTTGGCCTATGGAATAACTTTATTATGGATGTTGTTTAACTGGTTTTATCTCCGCCCGAAACAAATAAGAAAACAAGAAGAAAAGATAAACAATCTTATTCATGCTTTTGAAGAAATCAACAATCAATTTGATGTATAAAAAGAAAAGCTTCGTATTTCTACGAAGCTCTTTCTTTTTCCAAAAACAAAAAATTAAATCCTAACCTATTAAAATTGTCTAGGGAATATGTAGGTCTTCGGGTGAGCTACGATAATCCCTTCTGAGTTTGCAGTTGCTGTTAATTCAGAAACTACTTTTCCTCCAACATAAATTTTTGCAGTTAAAGTTTGTCCTGCTACACCGCCATAACCAGAGGAGTGAACTAATGCACCATCAGAATCTGCATCAGCTGTGAATTCCAAAACCCATGGAAGTGCCAAAATATCTCCTATTTGAGGAGAACCGCTTTTGTCCATATACGAGACATCCAGTTTTCCGGTAAAATTTCCGGTAACTTCATATTTTACATCTCTCGATACCACAACTGGTTCCTCAATAATTACCTCTTCGTTGTCGTTGTTGTCATCGCTGCTGCAAGACCCTGCTGTAAAAGCAAGAGTAAGCGCAAGTGCTATAGTTTTTAAAATAGATTTCATATACAAAACTTTTAATGATTAATTAATAAAGCAAAATTAACAGCTTATTAAAAGGAGGTCAATACCTGATAAAATGCATTTTATATTACCTGTAATCAGGTAAAAAAAACGAAAACCTTTTCCAGACGGGTTTTAATTTAATAAATTTGGGCAAATACCATTTTATGAAGAAAAATTACTTTCTTTTACTTTTACTCATTTTATCCGCCGCTTCATACTCACAGGTTATTCTTTCTCTGGATGACGATTCTGTTTATATTGACAGTATCGCCAGGGTTACTAAAAACACAAAATCAGATAGTATAAAATGTTTGTATAGTTTTAGATTGTCCAAACTCTACCTGATGGTTCAGGATGCCGAAAAATCCAAACACTATTTAGAACAAGGAAACAAACTCAAAGCTCAATTCCCGTTTTTAAACGACGCTGCTATTTATTATAACTCTTCCAGTTTTCTGCAGAAGGGAGATTTAGACGGTTTCGAAAAAGAACTTTTAAAAGCCAATCAGCAGCTGAAAAAATATTACGATACCGAGGCATTCCGTCTTCGGGCAATCATACTTCAGAATTACGGCATCATTCAGCAGCGCAAGAATAATGAAAAAGCGTACATGAAACTGCTGATTAACGAGGCGATCCCAATTGCCAAAAGAAGCCGTGATTACGAGCTTATCAGCGGATTGTATAAGTCGGTTGCTATAATTTTTATGAATACAAGCGAGCGCGAAAAAGCAAGCGAGTATCTCAGCGAAGCCCAAAAATATATTGAAAGAGCATTGAGGAAAACGCCTACGCTTGCAGAATCTAAAATGGAAACGTATATTATTTATGCTGAAAATCTGGTTGAGCTCAAACATTTTTATGATGCCAAAAAAGTGCTGGATAAAGCGTTTTCGACCTTAAAAGATTTCCCGGAATCGAACCTCAATGATTCATATTATTATTCGGAAGGGATTTATTACGCCAAGCAGAATAAAAGTGATAATGCTTTGGAGAGTTATGCCAAAGGAATTAAATCGGCAGAAAAACATCAGAACACGATTGCCTTAAACCGACTAAAATTTGCTGAATACGAAGTGCTTTTTAAATTGAAAAATTATGAGAAAGCCAAAATTAATATTGATTATCTGCTGCAGAACACGCCATTTATTGTAGAGAAAAAAGATTATTATAATGAAATGGCCAAACTTTATAATGCGACCAAAGAATATGATAAGGCCTATTATTATTCGCATAAATACAATATTATAAATGACAGTTTAAACAGCAGTAAGTTTAAAACCGAAATCGTAGAGCTGGAAGCCAAATACAAAAAAGCCGAAAGCGAGAAAAAAATCTCTTTGCTGCAGTCTGAAAATGAAAAAGCAGCTTTGATGGTTTACAACAATCATTTAAATACAATTCTTTTCGCGGTATTGTCTTTTTTGTTGTTTCTTACCGTTTTGTTTTTGTGGATTTTTAATAAAAATCAAAAGAAATTAAGTGCCCAGAAAGAAATTAACCTTAAACAGGAATTGAATGCGTTCGAAAGCCGTCATAAACTTTCGGTTTCCAAAGCCCTGATTCAGGGTGAAGAAGTAGAACGAAAGAGAATTGCGAGGGATTTACACGATGGCCTCGGGAGTATGTTATCGAGTTTGAAAATTCATTTAAATCTGGCACAGAAAGAAAAAGACGAAGCTATTACCGGAGTAAGTAATTTACTGGATAATTCGATTAAGGAACTTCGGAATATTTCGCAGAATTTAATGCCGGAAACTTTATTAGAACTCAGTCTTGAACATGCTCTACGGGATTTATGCGCCGCTAATTCGAATGTCGTTACGAAGATTGAATTTCAATATCTGATAAAAAAATCAAAATTATCCAAGACCGATGAGATCATGATTTACAGGATTATTCAGGAATTGCTCAATAATGCTTTAAAGTATGCAAATGCCTCCCAGGTTTTGGTTTCCTGTTCGCAGAATAAAGATGTCTTTTTTATTACCGTTGAAGATAACGGTTTAGGGTTCGATATGGCAGAATCTAAAAACAAAAAAGGAATGGGCTTAAAGAATATTATAAACCGTGTGGAATTTCTAAACGGAAAACTGGAAATAGATAGCAAAATAAACGAAGGAACTTCAATTTATATCGAATTGAAAGTGTTGAACGAAAATCAGGAAAATGAATAAAAAGTATAAAATGGTAGTGGTCGACGATCACCCAATTGTAATTTCGGGGATTACTGGACTGCTTTCGGATTTAGATAATGTCGAAATTGTGCAAAAAATGCATTCCGGTGTAACGCTTTTGGATTATATCGAAAATAATAAAGTCGATGTAATTTTAGTCGATATTTTTCTGCCGGTGATAACAGGAATTGATCTTTGTAAATCGATTAAACAAAAATTTCCTGAAATCGTAATTATTGGAATGAGCAGTCAGTCGGAGCGCAGTCTTGTGATGCAGTTTATACGAAACGGCGGTAACGGTTATATTTTGAAAAATGCCTCGTTTGAGGAATTTAAAAACTGTATTTATAAAGCCATTGAAGGTGAAATTGTGTTCAGCGATGAGGTAAAAACGATTGTAAGCCAGCCTTTGTCTGAAGACCTTGATGTGGTTCCGAGTTTAAGCAGACGAGAAAAAGACATTGCGATTTTGCTTTCTAAAGGAAAACAAACACAGGAAATTGCCGATGAATTATTCTTAAGCTTTTTGACCGTACAGACACACCGAAGAAATATTCTTCAGAAATACAAGACAAAAAATGTAGCTGAATTGATTACACTGCTCCTAAAAAACAATCTTTTGGACTAAAAATGGCTGAAAAAATGTCAAAATGGCATTTTGTTAAAATGGTTTATAATTTGATGTTTGTTTTGTAACTTTAAAAATCAATCAAAAAGTATAAAACATGGGAAGTGGATATTTAATTCTCGCCGGAGCAATTATGTTGTTCAGCTGGATGGTGAGTTCAAAACTTAAAAGTAAATTCGAATTATATTCTAAGCTGCAATTACGAAACGGAATGAGCGGCCGCGAAATAGCAGAAAAAATGCTTGCTGATAACGGAATCAGGGATGTTCGTGTTATTTCGACTCCGGGACAGTTAACAGATCATTATAACCCGTCAGACAAAACGGTAAATTTAAGTGAAGCAGTTTATAATCATCGTAATGCGGCAGCTGCAGCTGTAGCAGCTCACGAATGCGGACATGCGGTACAGCACGCTATTGGTTATGAATGGTTAACTATGCGTTCAAAATTAGTTCCTATTGTAAGTGTAGCTTCAAATTTCATGCAGTGGATTCTGCTGGCCGGAATTTTAATGATCAGAACCTTTCCGCAATTACTTTTAGTCGGAATCATCATTTTTGCTTTAACGACTTTGTTTTCTATTGTAACACTGCCGGTAGAATATGATGCGAGTAACAGAGCATTAGCATGGCTGGAAAACAAACATATGCTGACACAGGAAGAGCAGGCAGGAGCAAAAGATGCTTTAAAATGGGCGGCAAGAACCTATGTGGTAGCTGCCTTAGGATCGATAGCAACGCTGTTGTACTATATTTCGATTTATTCAAACAGGAGAAATTAATTGAGATAATTAGTCAATTAGATAATTTATAGTAAACCCGATTGGTTTTTTAAAACCAGTCGGGTTTTGTTTTTAGGTAGTTTTTGAAATTATCTAATTATCAAATTGCCGCATTATCTAATTTACAACTGTATCTGCCTGTCGATCTGTTGATCCAGCGAAATAAAAGTTTCGGTTCTGGAGACACCTTCAATTGCCTGTATTTTTGTATTTAAAAGCTGCATCAGGTGTTCGTTGTCCCGACAGATAATTTTAATTAAAACTGACCAGTTTCCTGTAGTGTAATGACATTCCAAAACTTCGGGGATTTTGCGTAATTCTTTTACGGCTTCTGAGTTTCGTGAAGCTTTGTCAAGATAAACACCAACAAAAGCCATTGTGTTATAACCTAAAACTTTTGGGTTAACCGTAAACTTTGATCCTGAGATTACACCGGATTGTTCCAGTTTTTTTAAACGCTGGTGAATGGCTGCTCCGGAGATTCCAATTTTATTGGCAATCTGAAGTATAGGTTTTCGGGCATCGTCCATCAGGTATCGAAGAATTTCTTTGTCGATACCGTCAATTTCAATTAAAAGGGAGTTGATTTTCATAACTTACAATTTGAAACTGTTTTTTGTGATTTGGGTTGAGAATAGAAATCAAATGTAGTTAAAATCAATTGCAAATCGAAACTCCAAAATTTTTAATTTCGATATTTTAAGAAAACATAGCTCAGTATTTCGGCTTTTGGAGACGTAGTTGAGATTGCTGTAAAAGAAAAAATTCCAAATCCCAAGTGATTAGTTTGGAATTTGGAATTTTAAAATTGTATATTCTGGGAAATTTATTTCCCTTTATTTGCCTCGGCAATATATTTTTCTAAAGCCATTGTCATAGAAGGTGTCTCAGGAGTTGGGGCAAGAATGTCGATTCGTAAACCGTGATCTAATGCCTCTTTTTGAGTTGTGCTTCCAAAAACAGCTATTCTGGTGTTGTTTTGTTTGAAGTCTGGGAAGTTTTTAAACAATGATTTAATTCCGGTTGGACTAAAAAATGCCAAAACATCGTAATAAACATCTGCAAGATCAGATAAGTCACTCATTACAGTTCTGTAAAAAATAGCTTGTGCCCAATCTACTTTAAGACCGTTTAATGTTACAGGAGCATCTGCATTTAATTGATCTGATGCTGGTAACAAAAATTTCTCGTCTTTGTACTTTTTAATTAGAGGAGATAAGTCTGCAAAATCTTTTGCTCCAACGTAAATTTTACGTTTTCTGTACACAACATACTTTTGCAGGTAAAATGCAACTGCTTCTGACTGACAAAAATATTTCAATCCTTCAGGAACTTTGTAACGCATTTCATCGGCCACTCTAAAAAAATGATCTACAGCATTTCGACTTGTTAAAATGATCGCAGTGTAATGATTAAGATCGATTTTTTGTAATCGAATCTCTTTTGCGCTAACCCCTTCCACATGAATAAATGGTCTGAAATCAATTTTTATTTTGTGTTTTTGTTGGAGCTCAAAGTAAGGAGAATTCTCCACTTTAGGTTCAGGCTGTGACACCAAAATTGTTTTCACTTTCATATTATAAACATTTTCTAAGCACTCCCTTTTGTAATCCAGTAATAAAGAAAATAATAAGGGGCTATTTCAAGAGCGCAAAGATACAAAATAAAATAAAATAACTTGCCGATAATTGCGTTTTGATATGTTTTAATTGAAATAAAATAAGAATACAGGCTGATACACAGTGAAATACCAATGATTGCAAGGGGTACAATCGTTGGAATATTATTGTAATAAAACAAAATTGCGTTGATTGGAAGGATTAAAACGCCAATGTACGTTCTGTAAGTAACTTTTTGCAAGTTAAAAAGCTCCACAAATTCCTCGATGTTGAAAGAAACTGCTACAATTTTTTCAATTAAATATTTAGCAAGAATAAAATAAAGAAGGAAAGTCGCAATCTGAATAAACAAAATCCAGTCTGTTTTAGAAATTACATCTGCCGTTTTTGAATTTGCTGAAAATATACTCATCGTAAGCTGAATAAAAAAAGCAAACGAAATTACCTGAACAAAAAATAAACCAACCGTAAAACTGCTTTTCATGTGGCTGTTGTCGCGGTAAATTTTAGCATATTTATCTGAGAAAATAAGCTTGCTGAATTCGGTAAAACGAGTTTCATAAGCTGATTTGGTCATGGCCACAACGGCAAACGTCAGGACAAACAAAGCTGTTGCCCAGTCTTTGTTTTCGATTATTCGTGGATTAAGATGTTCAATCATAGTGTCACAAAATTAGTAATTTTTTGTATCAATAGTTTTATTATGTATTTATTATGAACCGAATGCTATAAAAAGTTTACTTTTGCGATGAAATTACCGAGAAAAAAATGAGTGATAGTATTGTCATAATTCCTACTTATAACGAAATAGAAAACATAGAAAGTATAATAAGAGCAGTACTTTCGCAGCACAAACCTTTTCATCTTTTAATAATCGATGACAATTCTCCCGATCATACGGCAGATAAAGTAATCGCCTTGCAGGAAGAATTTGAAGGAAGGCTGTTTTTAGAAAAAAGAGCAAAAAAAGCAGGATTAGGAACCGCTTACGTTCATGGATTCAAATGGGCGCTGGAACGCAAATACGATTTCATTTTTGAAATGGATGCTGACTTTTCGCATAATCCAAGCGATCTTGAAAAATTATATGACGCCTGCCATTTTGGAGGTGCTGATCTGGCAATCGGTTCACGTTATGTAAAAGGCGTAAATGTGGTAAACTGGCCTTTGAGCCGCGTTTTAATGTCGTATTTTGCTTCGGTATATGTTAAGTTTATTACCGGAATGAAAATTCACGATGCAACCGCGGGTTTTGTCTGCTATAAAAGAGAGGTTTTAGAAAAAATCAATCTCAACAAAATTAAATTTGTAGGATATGCGTTTCAGATAGAAATGAAATACAGAACCTATTGCGCTAAATTTGAAATTAAAGAAGTTCCGATCATTTTTACGGACAGAACAAAAGGGGTTTCAAAAATGAGCAATGCTATTATTAAAGAAGCAATTCTGGGTGTAATAACGCTTCGATTAAAGAAATTAGTCAATTCATTATAAAAGAAGACAATGAATAGGATTTTAATAAAAAATGCCAAAATAGTAAACGAAGGAACTATTTTTGAAGGAGATGTCCTGATAGAAAACGATCTGATTGTTGAAGTTTCAGACAGCATAAGTCTAAAAACATCAGATTGTATTGTAATTGATGCCGAAGGAAATTATTTAATGCCGGGTGCAATTGATGATCAGGTTCATTTTAGAGAACCAGGATTAACCCACAAAGGCGATATAGAATCAGAATCGAGAGCTGCCGTTGCAGGAGGAATTACTTCTTTTATCGAACAGCCCAACACGGTTCCAAATGCGGTGACTCAGGAAATACTAGAAGATAAATATCAAATTGCTTCTCAAAAATCATTTGCGAACTATTCGTTTATGATGGGAGCAACCAATGATAATCTGGAAGAAGTTTTAAAAACGAATCCAAAGAATGTTGCCGGAATCAAGATTTTCCTTGGTTCTTCTACCGGAAATATGCTGGTTGATAATGAGGCAACTTTAGAACGAATTTTTTCAAGTACGCCAATGTTAATTGCCGTGCATTGTGAAGATGAAACTACGATCCAGAATAATTTAGCCGAATTTAAAGAGAAATACGGAGAAGATATTCCGGTAACGGCGCACAACTTAATCAGAAGTTCCGAGGCTTGTTATCTTTCTTCTTCAAAAGCAGTTGCGCTGGCGAAAAAGACAGGAGCGAGACTTCATATTTTTCACCTTTCGACAGCGAAAGAAATGGAATTATTTACGAATAAAATTCCGTTAGAAGATAAAAAAATCACGGCTGAGGTTTGCGTACACCATCTTTGGTTTACAGATGAAGATTATAAAACAAAAGGGAATTTCATAAAATGGAATCCAGCTGTAAAAACCGCAGCAGATCGTAAAGCGCTTTGGGAAGCTTTAAATGACGGACGTATCGATGTTATTGCAACAGATCATGCACCGCATACCAAAGAAGAAAAACAACAATCGTACTTGAAAGCACCTTCTGGAGGGCCGCTGGTACAGCATGCAGTTGTGGCAATGTTCGAGGCGCATCATCAGGGAAAAATCAGCGTGGAGAAAATTGTAGAGAAAATGTGCCACAATCCGGCTAAGATTTTTAAAATTGAAAAAAGAGGATTTATTAAAGAAGGCTATTTTGCCGATTTGGTAATTGTGAACCCAAGTCTGCCGTGGAGCGTAAACTCAGATAATATTTTATACAAATGCGGCTGGTCTCCGTTTGAAGGCACTACTTTCAAATCGAGAATTACGCATACTTTTGTAAACGGAGAATTGGTTTACAACAACTTTAAGGTGAAAGACAGCCGAGCAGGAAAGCGATTATTTTTTGACAGATAAAAAGTCCAAATGAAGAATTTTTTGATACTATTATTGGTTTTATTTCTTTTTGTAAGTTGTAAAGAAGAAGTGGTAAAACAGCCGGCAAAACTTATCGAGAAAGATAAAATGGTTGATATTATGTATGATTTGTCTCTTTTGGAGGCAATGAAATACCAGCATCAGCAAAAACTGGATTCGACAGAAACAGATCCAACCAAATTTATTTTAAAGAAATATAAAATAGACAGCCTTCAGTTTGCAGAGAATAATAAGTATTATGCAGCAGATTATGAGAACTACAAAGAATTGTTTGATGAAGTAGGGAAAAGGCTGGCCAAAAATCAGAGAGATACAGATTCTATTGTAACGCTTGAAGAGAAAAAAGCAAAGAAAGCTGCGAAAGATAAGAAAGATAAACCAAAAGCAGCAACTCCAAAAGATTCAGTTAAAAAACCTGGAAATAAAATAAACATTGATTCGATACGACGACAAATGATTATAAATCGTAAGAACAGTAAATAAATTACAGTTTTGAAACGTCTTTAATATACTGATGAACATCCTGAAAAACCGCTCCTAAGGCGGTTTTTATTTTTTCGTTTGAATATAAATTTTTAGAATATGAAGCTTTTGCAGTTGCTCTGGTAAGGCTTCTTTTCTGGAAAAATAAAGTCGAAAAAATGCCGTCTGCCATCCAGAGTAAATTCATTAAGAAAGGTTTTGCATGAATATGAGGTTTTTTTACATTTAAAGCTTCGGCTATGGTGTTTAGAATATCTCTGAAAACAATATTGTCAGCAATTAAGGTAAAACGTTCATTTTTAATGTTGCTTTTCATTAATTGGTAGGTTGTTTTGACAACATCATCAATCGAAATAAAACCGGTGCTTCCAAGGGTGTAAAACGAAAGTCCATTCGCAACTTTATTATACAATTCTGCACTTCCCTGCTGTTTATCTTTGTTTTTAGGAATTGGCCCTAGAATAACACCCGGATTTACAATAAGTACATCCAGACCTTCCTGATGTCCACGCCAGACTTCCATCTCGGAGCCATATTTAGAAATGGCATAATCGCTGTGCGGCTTTTCCGGATTCCAGTCGGTTTCTTCTGTAATATGCGTTTCGTGTGCGGCTAAATCGCCAAGTGCAGCAATTGAACTAACGAAGCAGAATTTTTTTACCTCTCTTGCAATAGCAAAATTGACGATATTGGCTGTTCCTTCAATGTTGGTTTTTCGAAGTTCTTCTTCATCTTTCGGGTCAAATGAAATTAAAGCAGCGCAGTGGTACACATAATCAATGCCGGTAAAAGCAGTTTCTAAGGAAGGAATGTCAAGAATATCGGCTTCAAGCCATTCTATTTTTTCAAATAAATCTGCTTTTTTGTACAATTCAAAAACCGATTTTGTTTTCTGAATGTTATTCTGGCTGCGGTAAATTGCCCGGACATTTTCTCCATTTTCAATTAAATGAAGCAATAAATGCGCGCCCACTAAACCAGTTCCTCCTGTTACTAATACCATTTTGTAAAGATAAGTTTTTTGGTTAAAGGTGCAAAGATCCAGAGGTTCAAAGGGACAAAGTTTTTATTGATTTTTTTGAAATTAATGTTGTTATTACCTTTTGTTATTGATATTGTACATTGCTTTTTGATATTGCCATTGTCATTGATTATATTTGCGCAAAATATTTTAAAAAATGAAGAATCTAGTTGAAGAATTAAAATGGCGCGGTTTGTACCATGATAGCATGCCAGGAACGGAAGAACAATTGCTAAAAGAGGTAACATCGGCCTATATTGGTTTTGATCCAACGGCAGATTCACTGCACATAGGCAGCATGGTTCAGATTATTTTACTGGTACATTTAAAGAATTTCGGGCATCAGCCAATTGCTTTGGTTGGAGGTGCAACCGGAATGATTGGTGATCCATCCGGTAAATCTGATGAAAGAAACCTGCTGAACGAAGAAACGCTGGCTAAAAACGTTGCGGGAATCAAAAGTGTCCTGTCTAGTTTCTTAGACTTTAATTCGAATGAAGCAAATGCTCCAATTATGGTAAATAACTACGATTGGATGAAAGAATTCTCGTTTATTGATTTTGCACGTGAGGTTGGAAAACGTATCACGGTAAATTATATGATGGCTAAGGATTCTGTTAAAAAGAGATTTAGCGGAGAAGGTGAGGGAATGTCGTTTACAGAATTTACGTATCAGTTAATTCAGGGATACGATTTTTATCACTTATATAAAAATAACAACTGCCTTCTGCAAATGGGAGGTTCTGATCAATGGGGAAATATCACTACGGGTACAGAATTAGTGCGCAGAATGGGAGGCGAGAATGCAAAAGCATTTGCGCTTACAACACCATTAATTACAAAAGCTGACGGATCTAAGTTTGGAAAATCTGAAGGTGGAAATGTTTGGTTAGATGCTGATAAAACTTCGGTTTACAAATTTTACCAGTTTTGGGTAAATGCTACAGATGCCGATGCAGAAAAATACATCAAAATCTTTACTTTCTTAGATAAAGAAACGATTGACTCCTTAATTGCTGAGCACCAGACAGCACCGCATTTAAGAATCCTTCAAAAGAAATTAGCAGAAGAAATTACGATTTTCGTTCATAGCAAGGAAGAATTAGAAAAAGCAATTCAGGCTTCTAATATCTTATTCGGAAACTCAACTGCCGAAGATTTAAAACAATTAGACGAAGCGACTTTCTTGGAAGTTTTCGACGGAGTGCCTCAAGCTGAAATTGCAAAAGCTGATTTAGAAAACGGATTGGATATTGTGACTGTTTTAAATGAAAAAACAGGTTTTTTTAAATCAAACGGTGAAGCCAGAAGAGCTTTAACAGCCAATTCAATTTCTGTAAACAGAGAAAAAATCAAAGAAGATTTTGTTTTAACTGCAAATGATTTAATTAATAATCAGTTTGTGTTATTACAAAGCGGTAAAAAGAATTATTTTGTGATTCGAGTGGTTTAATTCGCTTCATAATTTAAATACAATAAAAAAAGCATCCTGAATAAGGATGCTTTTCTATTTAATAGATGTTCTTATTTAAGAACTTTTCGGGTCTCATTTTTAGATTTAATAATGTAGATACCGCTTTTTAATGAATTTAAAGATCTGTTTTCTTCTTCTATAGATTTAACTTCTTTGGTTAGAACTTTTTGTCCTTCAAAATTGTAAACATTTATAGTATAAGGTTCTGCTGTTTTCTCAGTCGCTGCTTCAGGTGCTATTTTTCCAAAAGGGCTGTAAAAAGTCACAGGAATAACCGTTACATTGTTATTCTCGTTTGATTCTGCATTGGTTTTTGAATCGTCGATAACCATAAGGATATTCCAGTTTCCATTAAAAGAAGCACCGCTGTTGCTAAAATCAGAAGAAAAAATGGTAGCACCCGGTATAAAAGAAGTTTCTCCCGGATTAATAGCATTTACGGATATAGTCGTACCGTTTGATTTTAAATCGGCTGTATCCAACGTGGTGTTATTTGATAAATAAAATCTAACATCTGTTCTTGTAGAAACCCCGTTTCCGATGTTTTTGGCTGCCAGTGTTGCTATTCTCAGCATCCCTGATTGATTGTTTATCCTGTGTCTTCTTCCTTGTAAGTCACTTAATCCTGCTGGACAGTCAAAACAGTCACTAAAAACAACCGTATTGTTAGGATCGATAATTAAATCCGGTTTTCCTGTTGGGTTTGTTGGATTCGTTGGATTTGTCGGGTTTGTCGGATTCGTTGGGGCATTTGGATCAGTTGTTCCAACCACCGTTACTTTTCCTGCAGATGAAACAACATTATTATATACATTGAAATCTTCAGAATTAGATAATCTCATATTTAAATAATATTTGCGGCTTTCTACAGTATTTGGAATAGTTAAAACTTTACTTCCTGTATAACTTCCATTAGCACTTACTGGTGCTATTGTTTCAGTACCAATTTGAATATCATCTCCGCCGGCTATAAAGTTTCGGGATCTCGAAAGATAAAATGTAACAGTCGTTGTGCTGCTTTGAATATTTGAACCGATATTTCGAATGGTATAGGTTGCAGTTTTTTTCGTTCCGCGGTATAAAGTGTTATAATCGTACGGAGCTACAGATGCAGCTTGTAAATCCGGTTTTTGGCAGCTGAATGTAGCAGGGGAATATACAGCATTACCGCCTGTTGGATCTAATTGATATTCGCTGTCTCCTCTTTCTATATCGGCTGCAGTAATTAAATAATAATTAGCGCCTTTTCCATAGTCCATGTAATAGACATCCCCCATGTTTAAAGGCTTTTCTGTTTTAATATTTACCCTATCTCTAAGAGTGTTAGCAGTTAAATTAGAGCAGAAGTTGCTTTGAGCTTCCTGAATAGTTGAGCCTAATAAAATTGGCCTGATGTATTTCCATGATAAAGAATTACATAAATCCGGAATCAACTCAAAAGGAGCGGGGTCGTCTATATCACCTCCTCTATCTTGATAAGAGTCAGTAGCATATAATACTCTGTAATATCTGGCGCCTGTTCCTTTGATTATCTCAGATTTGTAAACTCTTCCAACTTCTAATTTGGTATTTTGCCAAAGATTCACATCTCTATTTGGACCTATCGTAACACTTTCGGCACATCCTGCAGATATAGCTATTTCAATATTTGTACCTAAATCCTGCAAAATGTGAAATTTGTAACCTTGAAGGCCCTGAGACCATCCTGTAATGCTTAAAAGAATAAACATTAATAATGTAATTTTTTTCATACTTATATATTTAAAATTAGTTGGTTAAAAGTAATTTTAAAATACAAAAGCAGTATTTTTCTTATATTAACTATAAGTTAATAAATTGTGTATATTCTTACTAATTATGTAAAATAGAAGAGAGGGTCAAAGGAACAAAAAAAGAATTGTTTATAGTACCATCAAGTTACAGCCGCGAATATCGGAATTATCAAAACGTCCTAATACCTCAAAAGAATTGTTGGGATTTTTTTTGCCTAAATCCTGAGTTGCAATAAATGAACAGGAATTGATATTAGCCAAATCAATAACATTGATGCCGCCGGTTTTCCCGTCCTGAATATACGTTAAAGCATCTTCGGGATCGCGAACGAGAATGTGCATCCATGACGGACATTCGAAAACACCTTCGCCTAAGGAATAAGCCTGGGCTAAAAGTTCGGTCATTCCGTATTCTGAGTGAATAGAAGAAACGCCAAAGCCTTTACATAGTATCTCGTGCAATTCTTCGCGAATCATTTCCTTGCGTTTTCCTTTCATTCCTCCAGTTTCCATAATGATGGTGTTTTGAAGGTTGAACTGATGTTTTTCGATTAAATCTAATAAAGCGTAAGTAACACCAATTAAAATTACATTTTGTCCGGATTCGTCTAATTCAGTAAGTTTTTTAATTAAATCGTCGTGATTGTGTAAATAAAACCCGCTTTCAGGCTGATTGGATAGTTTTATTAAATCTTCGACCATATAAATAAGCGAAGATCCCTCGCGTTCTAAATAAGACGGCAGAAGGGCTAAAACGACATAATCTTCGATATTGCCGTAAAACTGCGAAAATCCTTTTTGGTAACTTTCTTCATAAAGCGAAACATCAGTTACTAAATGACGGCTTGTAATCATTCCCGTTGTACCGCTGCTGGTAAAAGTGACCTGAGCAGGATCTGAATTTGAAACTACATTATGGCTCTTAAAAAACTGAATGGGTAAAAATGGGATGTGCTGCAGAGATTTTACCTGTTGCGGATTGACTTTTAGGAAGTCGCAGAAATCACGATATACAACATTATTCTCGTGCTGAAAACGAAAAACTTTTAAAGCTGTTTTCTCAAATTGTTTCTGACTCGAAATGGTAAATATATCGCTGGCTGTAATCAAAACTTTTTTTGTGCAAAGATATTGTTTTTTAGTTTTCAGTCGCATTTTTCAGTCTCAGTTCTGTAACTGCGGCTGAAAACTGTAGAATAAAAAAAGCTCCAGACGGAGCTTTTTTTTAAAGGTTATCGAATAATGAGTTTTCGTGTTGCCGTGGCATTCTGCTCGCTTATTCGTATAATATAAACGCCGGGAACTAAATCTGAGACGTTAAGTTCTTTTGTGGTCATATGGGCCTGCAGTACTTTTTTTCCTAGGATATCAAATACTACAACTTCTTTTTCTAAATCATTTTTAGATGAAATATATACTTTACCGTTAATAACCGGGTTAGGGTATAAGCTGAGTCCCTCAATAGTCGTATTGTCTTGAGGTTTTGGTAATTGCTTACTGTCCTGCGCCGAAACGCTAACAGAAAAGAAAAAAGCCAATATGAATGTAATATAAAAGTAGTTTTTTGCCATCGCGTATATTTGGATATTGTAAATATACAAAAAAAATGACAAAAACTAAGCCAAAAAAAAACATCACTAAGATTTAGGACGTTTTTAACATTTTGTTGGTGAAGTTATTACAACGAAACGTAACGATTTCGGGTAAAACCGCAGATATTAAACAAAAAAAACACCCTAATAAAATTAGAGTGTTTTTTGAGTATTATGTGTTTTAATTATAGACCTGTTGTCCATCCAGCAGTCCAAGTTGGAACTCCTGATCCGTTTCCAGCTCCAGTAGCATCTGCGTTTTCTGTAAATACTTTAGTTACATCAGCCTCTCCTCCTGCTGTAGTTTTTCCTACAGATTTTACATCAACATCTTCGAATTTCACGTTAGTTGCTAACAAGTCAGTTCCAGCATATCCGATAGTTTCGTTGTGCTCAACATCAAATCCAGTTTTCCAGCCTTTTATTACAACGTTGTCAAATTTACCTTTAGTACCAACTCTTAATTTGAAAGCTTGAGATTCTTTACTTGTATCATTAACTCCAGCTCCAATTAGAGTAAGGTTTTTGATAGTTGGGAAAGAAATTGGTGCAGCTAAGTGATTGTTTGAGTTGTTATCTGCTTCGATCCCTCTGTTACCAGCATTAGTTCTGATTCCGTAGAAGTTTTCACCTGTTCCACTCCATCCTTCAGTCCAGTCGAATAAATCATCACCAACTTTTTCTGCGTGTTTATTAGAAACTACTAAGTGAGATGCATTTACAGTTCCACCAAACCATTCGAATCCGTCATCAGAGCTTTCGTAAACTTGTACATAATCAACAACAGTTGCTTTTCCAACTCCGAAGAATGAAAGACCGTTGAATTCTTTTTCAGTACTATAAGAGTAACCAGGGTATTCAATTCTTAAATATTTGATTGATCCAGAATTATCATTAGCATCAGTTCCTCCGTATGCTAAATCAGAAACTTCAGCAGTAGCAGTACTACCTATGTTTTTGTTGATTGGTGCTTTTCCGCAAAGTACTAATCCTCCCCAAGCAGCTGGTATTTTTTCTTCAGAAGTCATAACAACCGGGCTGGTTGGAGTTCCTTGAACATCGATTTTTCCTCCTTGTGCAACTGCAATATATCTTACAGCTTCAAATTGATTTGCTCCTAATTTAGTAGCTTCAATGATTACTCCAGCTTTAATTGTAAGTTTTGCACCATTTTTAACGATTAACTTACCAGTAAGTTTGTAAGTTCCAGATTCTAAGATAACCTCACCTGAACCAATCTCTCCTTTAAGATTGTCTCTGGTTACAACAAAAGCAGAATCACCCCCTTTATTGTCATCATTGTTGTCGCTTGAACAAGAAGTTGTAAGTGTTACAAGCGATAATGCTGCTAAGCCTAAAATTGTTGAAATTGTTTTTTTCATTACTTATTTTTAATTAGTTTGTGTTTATGCAAAGGTTAGAACTTAAGTCTGAATGAAAGTTAAGCTGTTGTAATCTATTTGTTATATATTCCTTAATCGTATGTTAAGTAAATGCTAACTGGTTATTTTGTTGTTGATATTAAAATTGGTAATTCATTCCCAATCCAAACGTCATTCCTTTTTTATAGTTAAATACTAGAACGTCTCCTCCGGCATTTTCCTGAACTCTTTTAAATTCTGGATTTAAAAGGTTTCTTGCGCCAAAATCAATTCCAAAGTTTTTGTTGAGTTTAGTTTTAAAGATAAGATCTAAAGATCCCATCGCTTTATCTACTAAATTCCCTTTCCCTTCGTTTCCAATAGCATAAAGTTTGTCAGAATAATGGTTATAAGCTAATGTTGCCATAATTCCAGAATCGTTTCTAAAGTTTTTAGTGTACGATAGGTCAGTATTCAAGATCAAATCAGAAGCTCCTGTAAAACCAGAACTGGTGTCTGTAGTGTTAATAGCTAGTTGTCCTTTTGTTTCAGTGCTCACTTTATCACGATCAAGATCTTGATGTGTTTTCATTAAAGAAGCATTAAACCCGAAAGATAATTTGTTAGTGTATTCTCCTTCAATTTCGAAAATATTTTTTCTTGCTTCCAATTCAACTCCATAAGCATAACCTGTATCTCCAATATTCACAAAAGAAATATCATTTGTAGCAGAGGCAACAATGATTTGGTTAATAGGGTCTAAAATATACTTTCCGAAAGCAGTAACAGAGAATAACTCATCGCTTTTTGGGAACATCTCCCATTTTAAGTCAACATTGTAATTTTGTGAAGGGTATAAACTTGGATTACCAATTACAGATTCCATTACATCTTCATAAATGAACAAAGCACGTTCTTTAAATTGTGGCAGTGTATAGGTTTTACTACCCGCAAAACGAAGATTTTGTTTTTCGTTTAATGCATATTTTAAGATAATACTTGGTAAAAATTCATTTCTCTCGAAAGTATTTGTTCCTCCTTCTGCATCAAACTGTGTTCTCCAGTTAACTGTTTGAGAAATTCTTTCATATCTAACTCCAAGGACAGAGCTTAATTTGTCAGAGAATTTATATTCGATATTACCAAATCCTGCGTGTATATTTTGCTCACCTTCGTAAGTTTGCGGAGTCATTCCTGCAAAAGCAGAAATTGTGAATAAACCGTTACTGTAATTTGTCTGATTAAAAAATGCATCTAAATTATTTGGATCTACACTTGTATTTTGTCCAGTCTGACTTACGCTAAAGTTAAACTGAATCGCCTCGAATTCACGTTTTTTAAATCTACCATTATAACCGGCTGTTATTTTTCCTTTAGACTCACCGCTTTCTTTATCTCCCAGTTTGTAACTAAAGGCTAGATTAGCAGCAGTTTCATTTTCTGTAAGATCCTGGAAATACCTTTGGTTATCGGTGGCAGTTCTTTGAGCAATTGTATAAATATTTGTTGTAGGATCGTGGAACATTTTGTTTTGTATTCTGTCTGGCATATTACCTTTTACAGTGTTGTATGAAAGACCCCAGTCCAAATCAATTTTATCAGTTAATTTGTCATTTCCTAAAAGTTGATTGATATAAACGGTATTTTGCATGAATGTTCCTCTTTGAATGTATAGGTTCCCGTCTGCATTATCAAAATCACGATCACTTCCATAATAAGTATCCATAGTTTGTTCAGATGAATTAACGAACAAAAAGTTATAGCCGATTTTGTGGTTCTTGTTCAAACGATAATTAGCGTTGAACATTCCGGTAGTGTTTGTGTTATAAGTGAATTTTTCTTGTTGGAAAGATTTTAATGATGCATCCTGAGCATTTACGCTTCTGGTTAGTCCTTCTCTAAACTCGTAGCCATTTCCAAAACCTGCAGTAGCAAAAAGACTTAGTTTTCCTTCTTCGCCAATGTTGAAAGTTTTACCTGCTTTTAGGTTGAAGTTTCCTCCAAATGGAGCTTCTTTTTTTGGATTTAAACTGTTTTCAAAATTATAACCTGTTAATGGGTTGTTAGGAACTCCATAAGAAACAAAACCGGTTTTGTTAGGACCTTGCTGCAATATAAAGTTGCCGGCATTTTGTACAGCATTTGTGTTAACTTTAGATCCTAATGAGATTTCAAACATCCCGTTTCCACGGTAATCTTTAGATACGATATCTACATTTCCTCCTGCAAAATCACCATACATTTTTGAGCTGTATGATTTGTCAATAGAAATGTATTCTACAATGTCAGTAGAAAAAAGATCAAGCGCAATGTTCTTTTTTTGCGGGTCATTCGATGGAACCGGTAATCCGTTCATCGAAGTAGAGTTGTAACGGTCGCCTAATCCTCTTACAAAAACGTTGTTGCTTCCTTCCTGTTTAGAAACTCCCGATGTTTTAGCTACAGCAGCAGCTACGTCGCCAACACCTTTTCTTGATAATTCCTGCGCACCAATAGATTGTTTGATGTCAACCGCATTTTTTTGTTCCAATAATAATGCTGATTCTTTTTGTTTATTAACAGCAGATGATTTTACCACTACATCTTTTAAAGTAAAACTCCCTGAAGACAGTCCCTGGTTGACTACCACAGTTTCGTTTGCTTTTACGGTAACCGGAGCTTCTTTAGATTCATATCCTAAAAAGCTAAAAATCAAAGTATAGTTTCCCGGATTTACACTTAAAGAATATTTCCCGTCAACGTCGGTATTTACGCTAATGTTCGTACCTTTAACTAAAACATTTGCAAAAGGCAGCGGGTCGTTGTTCATTTCCTTGTCGGTTAAAACGCCAGAAATTGTACCTTTGTTTTGCGCGATCGAAATCGTACAAATAAATAATGCAATAAATAGAAATCTTAATTTGAATTTCATTAGTGTGTTGTGTTTAATTTATTTTTGTGCAAAGAAAGAACCGCGCTGTGAAGTCCATGTTACGTACTTGTTATGTTTTTGTGTTGTTAAGATTATCAAATTGTTACGAGATTAAATTACCGTTAACACTAATTTTTAAAGGTTCATTTGTTACTATATTTACCCCGTGAAATAAAAAACATCGGATAAATAATTCAGAATATTTGATGTAAAAATCTCAATTTTTGCTATTTATGAAAAAAACACAAACTAAGATTTTATTAGTTGACGACGAACCGGATATCTTAGAGATCGTTGGCTATAACCTTGCTCAGGAAGGCTACCAGATTGTTACAGCTTCTAATGGAAAAGATGCTATAGCAAAGGCTCAGAAGGAATTACCGGAATTAATTATTATGGACGTGATGATGGCAGAAATGGATGGAATGGAAGCTTGTGAACACATTAGAAAAATTCCTGAACTAAATAATGTTATCATAACATTCCTTACAGCGAGAAGCGAGGATTATTCGCAAGTAGCTGGTTTTGACGCTGGTGCTGATGACTATATTACCAAACCAATAAAACCAAAATTATTGGTATCCAAAGTAAAGGCTTTGTTAAGAAGGTTAAAAGAACAGGAAGTCGTTACAGATACTATAAATGTTGGCGGAATCGAGATTAACCGCGAAGAATATAAGATCATAAAAGGCAATGTAGAAATTGCACTTCCAAGAAAAGAATTCGAATTATTTTATTTGTTAGCTTCAAAACCGGGTAAAGTTTTTAAAAGAGACGAAATCCTTGATAAAGTATGGGGTAATGAAGTTGTAGTAGGAGGAAGAACAATTGATGTTCATATCAGAAAACTACGCGAAAAAATAGGAGAAGACCTTTTTAAAACCATAAAAGGAGTTGGTTACAAATTTGAAGTTTAAAGCGTTCCGTAAATTTTGAACATATAGTAAATAAGTTCATTTAATTTATAGTGCTTAATTTTATAAAAAAGCTCATTTTTGTCAAAGTTCAGAACTTTGATAAAGATGGGCTTTTCAAAATTATTATTTATTGCCAAAAAGAGTTATTTTTAAACAGACTTATATCACGGTATAGTCAGGAATAAATTCTTAACGGTTTTATTATTTTAGATATTTCATGAAAATTAATTTTAAAAAAACATACAAATTTGCGATCAAGTCGGCATTGTATATCAGTCTGTTCGCAACTGGATTTGTGCTGATGTTATTGTCTTTGTTTTATAAGGCTCAGGAACTGAAACATCAAATAGCATTTGGAATAGTTTTCATAATTATCATTTATATATTCTCGTTTTTGGTTTTACAGTACCGTGTAGAACGATTTATATACAGACGAGTAAAGAAAATTTACGATGAGGTTTCGCTTTTAGAATCTACAACCCTTATCAATCAGCCTATAAATACGGATATGGAAACGCTTTCGCGCGAAGTGAAAAAGTTTGCCACCGATAAAAAACTGGAAATCGAGATGCTCGAAATTCGTGAGCAGTATAGAAGAGAGTTTCTCGGAAACGTTTCGCACGAATTAAAAACACCGCTGTTTACCGTTCAGGGGTATGTTTCGACTTTGCTTGATGGTGCAATGGATGATAAACACATCCGAAAAAAATATTTAAAGCGTGCCGAAAAAGGAGTAGAGCGTCTTATATATATAGTAGAAGATCTTGATATGATTACGAAACTCGAATCTGGTGATTTGGATTTAGTAATGACTGACTTTGATATCGTGGAGCTGATTCAGAACGTTTTTGATTTATTGGAAATGAAAGCCGATAAAAAGAAAATCAGACTGGCCTTTGAAAGCAAAAATGTACAATCGGTTATTGTACGTGGTGATCAGGACAGAATCCAGCAGGTATTGGAAAACCTGGTTGTAAATTCTATTAAATACGGAAAAGAAGGCGGTTTAACAGAAGTAGGCGTAGTAAACCTTACCAAGAAAAAAGTCTTAATACGTATTAGCGATAACGGAGAAGGGGTTGAAAAACAAAATATCCCGAGACTTTTTGAGCGTTTTTACAGAGTTGATAAAAGCGGTACACGTTCAGAAGGAGGTTCCGGTCTTGGTCTGGCAATTGTAAAGCATATTATCGAAGCACATAAAGAGAAAGTATATGTAGAAAGTGAATTCGGAATAGGGTCAGAGTTCTCTTTTACACTCGAAAAAGCCTATAAAATTCAAAAACCCGAAGTTAAAAAATCGTAACCTGCTTTTTGCTATAAGGCTGAAAACAGGTGCTTTTAACAATAAATCAACTTACGGATTTTGTCCGTAACATTAAATTTTTATTATAGTAACATCTTGTTAATGATTTATTAACATAGGTGGTACATCTTTGCATCCTGAAATTAAGGGAATTCGAGAAAGAATGATAAAAAGATTAATATTAGCCGTTTTAATACTTAGTACTGCCGCTTTAAATGCGCAGGAATTAAATAAACAGGATGTAAAAAACGAAGTAATGCGTATTTTAGATTCTATTAATAAAGCAAAATTTCCAGATACCAATTCTGGAGTAAGTAATGTAGAAGAACATTGGTACGACAGGATTTCGCTTAGAGGTTATGGGCAGATTCGATACAACGGTTTGTTTTCTACAAATGATAAAGTTTCCTGCGAGCAATGTGATAAATCCTGGGGAACCACTTCGACAGCACCGGATGCGAAGGCAAATAATGGATTATTTATCCGTCGTGCACGTTTAATATTTTCGGGACAGGTTCACCCAAACGTATTCTTCTACTTCCAGCCCGATTTTGCCAGTTCTCCAAGTACAGGAGTTCAAAACTTTGTACAGATTCGCGACTTGTATTTTGATCTTTCTTTTGATAAGAAAAAAGAATACCGCCTTCGTGTGGGACAGAGTAAAATTCCGTATGGTTTTGAAAACATGCAGTCTAGCGGGCAGCGTCTGGCTTTAGACCGTAATGATGCCATGAATAGTGCGATATTAAACGAGCGTGATTTAGGTTTGTTTTTTTACTGGGCACCGGCCGAAATTAGAAAACGTTTTGAAATGTTAGTAAAAGACGGATTCAAAGGTTCTGGTGATTTTGGAGTTTTTGCTTTTGGAGTTTATAACGGGCAAATTGCCAATAAATTAGACGGAAACCGAGACTTAAATGTAGTAGCCAGAGTTACGTACCCTTTTGTTATAGGAAGCCAGATCATCGAGCCCGGAATTCAGGCTTATACCGGAAAATGGGCTTTTACGGGAGAAATCTCATCAGGCGTACAAGTCAATGACTCACAGTATGTAAAAGACCAGCGCGTAGGAGCAACCTTTGTTTTATACCCAAGACCATTCGGGATCCAGACAGAATATAACATTGGTACAGGACCGCGATACAATACGCTGACAAACCGTGTTGACGAAACTGACTTAAACGGTGGTTACGTTTTGTTAAACTACAAATGGGATATTAAAAAGCAGATTATTTATCCTTTTGCCAAATTTCAATATTATGACGGAGGGAAAAAATATGAAAAAGATGCCAGAAGTTATGTCGTAAGAGACTACGAATTTGGTATCGAATGGCAGCCAATCAAAGCTTTTGAATTGACTGCAGAATATGTAATTGCCGACAGGACTTTTGAAGACAGCGCGCTTCCGGTAAACAGACAACAGGGAAATTTACTGAGACTTCAGGCGCAGTTTAATTTCTAAGATTAGTCTTCAAATACAGTAAATAATGAATCCCAGTCGATTGTGTTTTCAAATTGGGATAATCCTTGAAACGACTTTACTTTTGATAAATCATCAATCGTAAAGTCGTCTTGCATTGCGTAAGGTACAAGGTTCTCTTCCTGAAGTTTTATCGCCAGATATTCCTGTTCATATTGTCCCGGAGTTGGTATAAAAAATGCTTTTTTGCCCAGTTTGGCCAAATCCATAACTGTGGTATAACCGGAACGGCAGAGTACAAATTCACTTTCGTTAAAAGTCTGCTCCAATTGTTTGGAGTTCATGAAATTATAATACGTAACATTTCCAGCCTGCCATTTTTCCTGTGTTTTTTCTACAATTCCCTGTACAAAAACGACTTTACCATTAAACCTGGCAGCTTCTTTTTGTAGTTTTTCATCCAGGAAAGTACGTTGCGGTTCAGGACCGGAAAGAATAATCATTAAATCATATACTATTGGCGTTTCCTTTTTCTTCATTCTGCTCAAAGGACCAATATACTTCAGATTCAGTTCATTGGTTTTAAGATGTCCCAGATTACCGGTAAGATTAACCTCTCCGTCAGTATCAGGAACCCAGCACTGATTGTATTTTTTTATAAAATATTGATGACATTTACTGGTAAACCAGGTGGTATTACCCGTCATGACATTCAACTGATGCGTCATAAATACAGAAGGCACTTTCTTGCTGAACACTCCCAGTCTGTTATCCGAAATTATGCCGTCAATTCCGTGTTTTTTGATCCACGAATTCACCATTTTTTTCTCGTCCAGAATGGCCGTGATCATTTTAGGAAGATTTTTAATAAGCTTCCATTTAAAGTTTTTGCCATTCTTGGCATATTCAATATGATAAGAAGGTAATTCTAATGTCTGAATATACGGAAATTCCTTTTTTAATAAAGCCAGCGCAACACCATCAGAAGCAATAATAGGAATAAAATTGTTTTCTTGAAGCGCCTTAATTATAGGAATACATCTTGTGGCATGGCCTAGCCCCCAATTTAATGGAGCAACTAAAATAGTTTTGTTAGCAGAATAGTCAATGCTCATAGTTTTTAACGCTTTTAAAAAAACGAAGATAAAGAAATATGCTTTTTATGTTATTTCGAACATATTACTAAATTATTAACTCTGAATACGCTCTAAGGCTTTGTTTTTCGTTAAAATCAATGTAGAAAAGTCAGTATTTGAAAATAAAGTTACTGATATGTTAAGGGCAATTTTGACTTGTTATTCTATTAAAACAAAAAAGGAACTAAAAAATTAGTTCCTCTTAGTAGTGTTGTAAAAACGCTTTTAATCCTGAATATAGGTTTTATTTCCGTTTTTGTTAATGTAATACTTCCCGCCTTTTGGTCCGGTGTATACTTTTTTACCGTTATATTCACCTGTAACTTTGTCAGCAGTTTTTGGTGCTTTTTCATTAGTTTCTTTTAAAGTCTTTGCAGCCGTTTTTTTAGTTGCTGTAGCATCTTTTTTAGCCGCTTTACTTGCTGCATCAGCTTTGGCCTCTGTCTTTTTTACATCTGCTTTTGTGCTGGCTTCTTTGGAATCTTTTTTTGCTTTGGCTGCATCACTTTTAGATTTCGCGGCATCTTTTGTGGCTTTCGCCGATGCGTCAGCTGCTTTATCGGCTGCTTTTTTCGATTTGTCAGCTTCCTTTTTGGCATCAGTTGCGGCTTTGTCTGCCTTAGCTTTTGCTTTTTTTGCTGCCGTTTCAGATTTTGCTTTTGTTTCTTTTGCTGTACTTTCCTGAGCATAGAAATTAGTAGAGAAAACTACTAAAAAACAGATTAATACGAATTTTTTCATGGTGGTTACAGTTTAAATTTCTTATTAAAAGTAATCAATTAATCAATATGTTGTTCGAGCCCGTTAAAAATAAGCACGCAGCTGCACATTTCCTGTATGGATAGTAGAACCTGTCTCGCTTTTTCTGCCCTGATAATTTAAATTAACATCCAAAAACTGGGTCAGGTTTTTTTGGAGCAGTAATTTCCAGACTAAATTTTTTCCGGCCTGAAGCCCTTCAAGCATCTGAAAACCAACAGACGAGAATTCATTTCCGTTAAATTTGTTTTCATAAAAAGAAAACTCCCCATTTAGCGTTATTTTGTTTTCGCCCGAATATGAAAACGAAGTTCCAAGGCGGTTTTGAACTAAAGTTTCAAAATTTCCAATTTGGTTTTCCTTATGTTGAATTTCATAAAAGAAGTCCAGACTGGTGTTTTTCGAAAACAAATAACTGATTTTGGGTGCCAGCTGGTATCCGGTTAAATCATAATTTTTTTCGACAAAATCTTCAGAAATTAAATTGTTTTTTATGGTTTTGGTGAAGAAGTTAAACAGCCAGCTTTTTGGGTATAAATGCGTGTATTGCAATTGATGCGAATTGTTTTTGACATTTTGCGATCCTACCGAAAGTAAATTTTTACCATTATTAATAAGGTAGGAATATGTAACTGAATGTTTCTGCTTACCGCGATTGTAAAACAGGCTGTTCCTGAAACTCGAATTCAGCCCCAGAATATTTTCATCAGAAGAATAAAAAGGATTCAGTTCCAGACGATCGCCGCTGCTTCGAACCTTTCGATCCATAATAAACGAAGTCTGGTTATAGAAATACGAAAGGAGCTTTTTGAAGCCTTTTTCGTTCTGCCATTGCAGCGGATTTAAAATAACCGACTGTGAAAATTTATTCTGATTGGTTTTAATATAAACCTGATTGGGAAGAAAGATCCTGATGAATTTTGCCTGATCCGGAAAAGCGGCAATTTCAAACTCTTCCAGTTCCTGAACCCCGTTTCCGTTGTAATCATTCCAGGCATAGACACCCTGTCCGGCGGGAACTTCAACATACGTGAATTCCTGCTGTGCAATAGTTCCCGAACTGGTTTCGTAGACAGAACCAATCTGCATAAACTGATTAAAAAAGCGGTCATTATATAAAATCCGCGAATTTAATGAAGGTTCGTTTTTTCTCGCCGGATCTGTAAAATCCAAATTTCGGTAACTGGCATAAACCGCTAAATCAGTAGTTTTGTTCTGAATTAGTTTGGACTTTACATAATATGTCTGCGAATTGTTTACGTGTTTTAAAAATCCGTTTTGTAAACTGTCATTTTTTCGCTGTAAAAAACCAAGTTCCACAAAAACTTTGGTGCTGTCACCTCTCCCAATAAAAGCACCGTATTCTGAGAATCTTTGGCTTAAAGCCGAAAACTGACCTGTTGTTTTATCTTTTTCCTGATTGTCTTCGATCTGCAGACTGCCGCCAATCCAGTTTTTTCCAAAGTGATATTTCACCCGGCTTTGATTTCGGATGAATTTTGAAGTTGAAATAGCGGCATCAGAACTCAGGAAACTGCCCTGATTTTGAATTGTCCAGTTCTTTAACTTAAACAAAGCCGTTGTAGTATGCCGTCCTCCCGAATAACTTTCACTGAAATCCAGTTTCTCAAACTGATAGGTAAACAAACCAATATTTGACGTTTCTTTTTTAGCGAACAAATCAAAATTAAAACCCGTAACGAGTAAACTCTGATTGCCCAAAAGTATAGTATTTAAATTCCAGTCACGGTTAAATTCGATGTTATACAAACGTTCGACTGATCTGAAATCGTTCTGAACAAACTGATAATTCGCAAAACCATCCAAAGTCCAGTCTCTGGTAAAAAGACGTTTTTTAATATTGGTTTTAAAAGCCACGCCTTCGTTATCAGAATCATCAATTCCGGAGAACAGGTTTTTATCATTATTACTTACAGCAATTTCAAAATCAACAAGCGTTTTTTCGTCCGGATTGTATTTTCCTAAAAAAGTTGCAACCTGAATTTTCATTGGGGCAACCAGCTGTACAATGGGTTCGTAATTTCCCTGCGCAATGCCGTTTACAGGCGAAACGTACTGATAAATTCTTTCGACCGCTGTTGTATTCTGAATAATATAATTTCCGAGATTATTCCCTACAAGACTAAAACGTACATTGTACAAAACATCATCGGGATTATTTGAATATTCAAAAACTTCAACAGCATTAATGACAATTTTTTTGTAGAGAATTTTATTTTCTGTATACGCTTCTTCGTAAGCAGAAGGTGCCGTCATTTTAGTTGTGTCATCACCTGCCTGACTTAAAATCTGAACCTGTTCCGGAGATAAATTTTGCTGTAAAGGCTGATTTTTCATGTCGTTTTCAGAATACACATAACCGCCAAAACTCCAGCTCTTGTTTTCGTGCGTTGCACCGGCGTAAGTAACCAGTCGGTTATAGCTTCTTTCAGAATATTGGTATTCAACATTGATTCTCATTTCGGAAGTAATAGGAAAAAGCGATGTAAAAACAATTTCTCCCGCATTGTAATCAATCACATAATCGTTGTTTTCGCCGCGTTTCAGCAAAGAACCGTTTACATAAACACGCTCTGAGCCCGAAATTACCAAAACATATAATTCGCCGTTTTGACCTTTCAGTTTATAAGGCCCCTGATTGCCTTCCTGGCCGGTAAAAGTGCTTTTTGCATATTGGCCTTTTACAAACGAAACCGATGCAAAAACATTGGTCTTGCTTTTTTCGGTATCAAAATCAACACTGGCTGAAAGTCCCTGCACTTTTTTATTGAAACTTAAAAATTGCGTTTTCCGGTTTTCCAGAAAAACATCTCCTGCCCGAATATTCCAGTCATCACTGAAAAGTTCCATAAATATATTATCAAACTGATCGAGTTTTTGCGAATAGCCGCCATCCTGAAGCGGAATATTACTGTCCTGAAGCGAAGCCCGAAGACTTACTTTATCGGATATTTTTCCGGTAATCTGCAAATCCAGATTGGAGTTTAAAACCGTGTTTTGATTATTCCCGACTGTTACACCTCTTGTAATACTTCCGGTTGTGTTTAAACCGTCAAAAGGTGCGGCTTTTTTTGAATTGTTTCTGTCAATTTTATATAATTTTTCGGTGCCAATGTCATTGCTTACAATCTGGCTGTCGTCGTAAAGACTGTATTCTCTGGTTAGGAAATCGGGGTATTTTAAATAATTGACAATTAAGGTATCTGAAACAGAAGTGAATTTTTCGTTTAAAAGTAATGTCCCTTTCCCAAAATCAATGGTATAAAAAGTTGAATCAACGGGCTGTTTTTCAGCATTCAGAAGTTTAAAGAATCCCGAGTTGATGCTCACATTTTCCAGGCGTATGGTGTCTCGCGTTGCCAGTACCTTTTTTGTTTTGTACAACGATTCTGTTTCCTGTGCCTGAAGCGCAGAAAACCAAAACAGCACCGCAAAAAACAGTAATTTTTTAAACATAAACACTTTAACTCCAAAAAGTCAAAAGTAGTATTTATAATTGGGAAATGATGTGAGGTATTTTTTTTAGATTTTGTAGTACAGATTTCAGTTTATTTTATAAATCTGCCTATTATTATAAGAACCGCAAGCAGAAGAATTAGGGCAAAAACAGAATTAGGATTTGCAAAATTAGTGGTATAACCAAACTCTTTTATTTTTTTGGGAGGAAACAATCTTTTGTCTTTCGGATTATAATAAAATATACCCCAAATCCAGTTCTTTGGATCATTCTGCCAATTGTTTTTTTCTTCTTCAGATGGTTCATTGTAATTCATAACTCAAAAATTAGAATTGACTTTGTCTTGTAAATATAATTAAATCATTTTTGAGTGAAGAAAATTCTTAAGAAAATAAACGGTTCTTTAAAATGTTGTTTTTGTCTTTTAAAGCTTAAAATTGAAATCTTTGCGATATTTTGAAATGTAATTCTCATCATAAATCAATCTTTTTTTTAGCTTTGTTAAGGATATAACAAGCTGACATTATGGATACCAGTAAAGAACTTTTATTCTTTTTTAGTGCTTTGGGATCTTTTAACGGAATTATTCTGGGCGTTTATTTTTTCTTTTTCACACGGAAAAAATACCTGACCAATTATTTCCTTGGCGCACTTTTGTTTGCTTTAAGCATCCGGATTGGGAAATCAGTATTCGTTTATTTTCATCCCGAACTTCCAAAAATGTATCTGCAGTTAGGGCTTACAGCCTGCTTTTTCATAGGACCTTGTTTGTATTATTTCATGCGTTCAGCAGTTGAAGAAATTAATATAATGCCAAATTCATGGAAACTCATCTTTGCTTTTTGGGGAACTTTAATTATAACAGTCGGAATTTTATATCCGTACGAAGTATATCCAAAACTCTGGGGATATTATCTAATAAGAATAATTTATTTTCAGTGGTTTGTTTACATTGCTTTTTCGGCATTTACTATTCGAAGGGTTTTGCAGAAAATTTTTGATAGAAAACAAAAAGCAATTCCGGCTGAAAAATGGTTCGGGATGCTTTTTCTGGGAAATTTTCTCTTGTTTCTTTTTTACTTTTTAGCCATTATGGGAGCTTCTGTTGCTACTTATATAGGTGGTGCTGTTGTTTTTTCCTTTATTTTGTACCTGATTATTTCCATTCTTTTATACCGAAAAAAAACCGACGATTTGTTTCTGCTGAATGGCCCAAAGGTTTCAGGTAAAAAAATAGAGACAGCCGAAGCTTTGATCTGGTCTGAAAAACTGGAAAATGTTATGAACGAAAAAGGCTTATATAAAAATCCGAATTTAACACTTCAGGATTTATCACAGGAAATTAATATTTCGAGCCATCAGTTGTCGCAGTTTCTGAATAACAATCTCGGAAAGAATTTTACCAGTTTTGTAAATGAATTCAGAATCAGCGCAGCGTGTAAAATTATTGCTTCGAATGATAAGTTAACGCTTGAATCTGTTGGTTATGATGTAGGATTTAATTCGAAATCGACTTTTTTTGCCGCCTTTAAAAAACATACTGGAACCACTCCCTTAAATTATCAAATTCAGGCTTTACATACCTAAAACCGGGTATCGATTTATAAATCCGTACTCCTGATTTCCCTTTTGATTACCTTTTATCGTGATTTAGAGAAGACTTTTGCTCAACAAAAAGTCAAATCTTAATCATGAAAAATTTATGAGGTTTTTAATTTTGGTTTTCATTTATGTGTATTGTTTTCTTCTAAGTGTAAATTCGTCACAGGCACAAACAATTCAAAAAATTTCAGGCAGGGTCATCAATTCCAATAATGAATTGATGATGGGAACGGCATCTGTATTGTCTATTACAGATTCAACTAGTATCAGACAGCAGGATTTTTTGGATGGTGTTTTTCAGATCTCGGCAATCAATCAAAAAGAAATTCTTTTAAAACTAACCTCGGCAGAATTTGCTGATCGGTTTCTGCGTGTCAGTTACAACGGAAATGAAACAGCAGATTTAGGTACTATTATGGTTTCCGCACACAACAATCAGTTAAATGAAGTAGTTGTAAAAAGCCAGTCCTCATTATTAAAATACGGGATTGACGGAAATATCGACGTGAATGTAAACGGAACCGTTTTGGCGGCAAGCAGTTCTGTAAACGAATTATTGAGCCGGGTTCCGAATGTAGTAGTGGCCGAAGGACAAATAAGTGTTCTGGGAAAAGGCGAAGCAATTATTTTCCTGAACGGAATATTGATTAATTACGAAAGATTTGCTGCGATTCCGGTTTCGCAGATTACCAAAATCGAAGTGATTTCGAACCCGTCTTCGAGATTCGATGCCGAAGGAAAAGCGGTTGTTAATATTATTACCAAACAAAACATCGAAAACGGTATCATGGGTACGACAAACCAGCACATAACGGTTTCTAAATTTGCGGGAACAAGCACCAATACACTTTTTGATTTTAATTATTCGAAAGGGAAATTTGCTTTTATTTCCAATTATGGACTACAGCTCGGAAAAGGACGCGAATTATTGTACACCACCAGGACACGCCCTAATCCGGATGAATACATGAAATCGGTTCTCACAACAGACTGGTTGAGGCAGTTTAATAATTATTCCAATTTCGGACTTGGACTTCAGTATACATTTTCTAAAAAGAATTATGTATCATTGGCATACAGCGGCAATATTGAAGATTTGGGCGGCAGGGTTATAAGCCGAAATTCAATTGACAATACTTCGGGAAACAGTTTTTATGCAACCGATGTAAATAAGAATGATGTACTGTTGAATCAGTTTATTAATCTCAATTATAATGTCATTACTGACAACAAAGGCTCATCATTATTTATTGGATCGCAATATTCGAATTATAATAGTACAATCAGGGATTTTATAGAAGAAAACAGTCAGGTTGATGAAAATTCAGGACAGAAATATTTAAAGAATAATGTGGGAAGTAAAATTAATATTGTAACCGCACAAGGAGATTACGTCAGAAATATAAGTGAGAAAACCAAACTCGAAATGGGAGTAAAGTTTAGTTACGCCAAAGTAAAATCCGGAACCGATTTTTTGATTGCAGATGCCGATGATATGAATTTTGAATTTAACGATGAACTGTCAAGTGACTTTAGATATAACGAAAATATTAATGCCGGCTATTTTACCTATAAAACTTCAATAGGAAAAAAACTGAACCTGTCTGCCGGAGCCAGAGCCGAATGGACAACTTATGATTTGTATACCAATGCAAACGGAATCAAGAATTTTAGTAAAAGCTACGGAAACTTTTTTCCGAATTTACTTTTGAACATGAATTTCTCCGAAGATTTTAAAGGACATTTCTCTTATGTTTCCAGAATTACCCGGCCGCGCTATCAGGCATTAAATCCGTATGTTGTCTATCAGGATCCTTTTACCACAATAGAAGGAAACCCAAATCTGGTTCCCGAAAAAATACAGGCTTTTGAAATTGGTGCAATGTATAAAAAGTTTGATTTTAAAGTTGGTTATACTTTTAAAGTTGATCCTATCAGCGGTGCTGCATTACGCGGTGATACGCCCAATAGTTATGTTTTAAAAGCCATAAACCTCGAAAAAGGACATGTGTTTTTTAGTTCGCTTTCGAGATCTTTTACTTTAAAGTGGTGGAACTCGGCTAATACCATCAATATGAATTTAACCAAATCAACAGATCATTTTTATTCGTATGTTTTTAGTCCTGTAAAACCACAGTTTTATTTCTATTCTAATAATACGTTTACAATCCCGAAGTTATTTAAACTTCAGCTTATGGCCTGGTATTTAGGAGACCGGGGCTACGGATTAGGAACCGACAACAGCCGTTCGACTGTAACTTTAGGAATCGAAAAAAACTTTTTTAAAGAGGCGCTAAAACTCAATTTTACAGCAAATGATATCTTTCATAAGTTTATGGTTTCGGGAGATTATAATGTAGGACAAACCCAGATTTATTATCACAGAACGTACACCAGTAATTACTTTAAATTAATAGCGGTTTATAGTTTTGGAAGTTCAAAAAAGACGGCTTATAAAAAAACTGAAATTGAACAGACGGAGAATAATAGGGCGAGATAGTATATTGAAATTATTCGTGTCATAAATTATTGTCTTTCCAATACTCGCTGTAAAAATTATCGGATTCCATTAGTTTATCATGACTGCCTGATTTTGTTATCGTTTTGTTTTCTAAAATATAAATTGTGTCGGCACTATTTTTAAGTTTATTAAGTCGATGCGAAATAAAAAATACAGCGCAATCTGGTTTTATTTTTTCAAGCAATTGCATTATGAAATTTTCAGTATTGCGATCCATAGCAGAAGTCGCCTCGTCAAGAATTAAAAAATGAGGTTTTTTATATAAAGCTCTTGCAAAAGCTATTAACTGTTTTTGCCCGCCGCTTAAGTTAATCCCTTCTTCACCTACAAGGGTCATAAGCCCCTGTGGGAGTAAATTAAAGTAAGAGCCAAAATTATATTCTTCAATAAAAGAAGATAAATTTTCAATCGTATCAGTTGTTCCAACAAGAATATTGTCAATTATATTTCCATTGAATATGGTTATTTCTTGTGGAATAACTGCTATTAGGTTTCTATAACTTTTAAGTTCTGTTTCCTTAATATGATAGTGGTCATTTAAAATAATATGCCCGTTTTCAAAACTGTAAAAGCGCTGCAGTATTTGTCCAAGAGTGCTTTTACCGGAGCCGCTTTCGCCCACAATTGCCGTGAATTTTCCTTTTTCTATTTTAAGATTTAGATTCTGAAAAAGCTCGCTTCGTCCGGGAAACCGGAAGGAAAGATTTTGAATTTCGATTTTCTGAATCTCATGAATTTTTGTACCATCTTCTTGTTCTTTTTCGACAGAAGCAAATTCATACATTCGGTTAAAGGCAATTTTAGCTTCATTTATAGGAATTGAAATTAAAGCTAAATTGGCGATTGATGGTAATAATGAACCTACAATGCCTAAAACCGCCATCAACTCACCAATTTTAATTTCGTTATTAAATACCTGAAGTGAAGTATAAATTAAAATACCTATTAAAAAAATAACACTCGCCAGTCCTGACTGCCATGACATGGTAATATTGATTTTTCCGAGATTAAATATTTTTTGCTGATATAGTCCAAAAATGGTTTGATTTAAATGATCGAATATCTCTTGTTTATTGTCGTTTTTTATCGTCGAAATTCCCTGAATTGAAGTGATGAAATTCCCTTCATTCATAGCAGCACTCTTCATGATTTCTTTTTGTGAAAGCATTATTTTTTTATTATGGCGATAAATTATCAAGAAATATAACGGCAGACTTAGTACAGAAATCAAACCTGCCTGCCAAGAGTAATAGAAAAGTAATACAGATGAAATTACAACAGCCAAAATGTCTATTATAAGTGAGCTTGTAACAATTTTAATTACGTTTTGTATACGCTGCGTATCATTTAATCGCGAAACAAGCTCTCCGGTTTTTCGGGTATCGAAAAAAGATTTTTGTAGATGCAGCAAAGAGGAAAAAAAATTGTTGTTAATCCGGTTATTAAAATCTTTAGACTGCCGAAGAATGAAATATTGTCTTAAAACGGATATTCCTACGCGCGCAAAAAGAAGAATGCTTAATAAAATAATCCCGGAAATTAATTTTTTGCTGTTGTGAGAAGGCAGAATATCATCGATTAGTTTTTGAGAAAAAAGTGCCATTGCCAATCCCAATCCTGCAACGAAAATTCCAAGCAGAATAGAATTCCAAATTAGTTTATAATCTTCTTTTATTAAATTTATAAACCAGTTTCTCTGATTATTCTTTGCCATTTTTTTAGTTGTAAAACTATCATTTGGCATAAGTGTTAAACAAGATTTCGAGAGCCATATTTTTTCTAATTCCTGTATAGATAGATTATAAATCCCTTTAGCCGGATCGCCTATCACAAAACCATCTTCTTTACTGTAGCGGTAACAAACGATATAATGTTCTAATTGATTTTCGATTAAAACATGAAGAATAACAGGGTTATCATGAGCAATTAATGATTCAATATCCGCCTCACAGCCGTCGGCGGTAAAACCCAGCTGATTCGCTGCCTGATATAAACCCAGTAAAGTAGTTCCCTGTCTGGTTGTGCCGCTTAATTCCCTTATTTTTTCTAATGAACTATTACCATTATATAATTTTATAAGAGACAATAAACAGGCGGGACCGCAATCTGACTGATCAAGTTGTAGAGTATGGGCTTTTAATAATTGCTTCATCACAAAGACTTTTGGTTATTCAGTTTTTTAAATAGATTCTCTGGCTTTACCTGTCCTTTTATTTTGTCAATTAGGTTATGGTTTTTGTCATACAGTATTATGCAGGGCAGTGACTGAGCATCAAATGCAGAAGCGAAAGCAGCTTGGCTGTCAAATAAAAAATGAACGTGATCATAATGATCTAATTTATAATGTTGAGAAAATTTTCTAATTTTTTCCGGTTTTTCAAATGAGATAAACAGTAGCTGAAAATCCTTAAATCGATCTCTGTATTGTTCTATCATACTAGCTTCTTCATGACAGTATTCGCATTCTGTATTAAAATAGATGAAGATTACAGGAATTCCTTTTTTCAAATTTTTATGTGTAAAAGGCTGTCCTTCTGAATTTAGAAAAGAGAATTCGGGAATGGTTTTGATATGCTTTTGAACTTCTTTTTTGTAATTTATTTTGGAGATTATACTATAACCAAGAAAAATACAAACACCAAAAAATAATAATAGGAGAATGATGCCAAGTGATTTTTTCATTTTTCTGGTTTCTCTTTTAACAATGATATGATAATTAGCAAGATCATTGGGAAGATTCCGGATAATGTTCGAAGTAAATCAGCATTGTAAAAAAAGTAATTGATTATGTAAGATATAATCATTATACAAGATAGAACGAATAGTACTTTTTTGAGTTTTGTCATTATTAAGTATAATTAAGAGTAAAAAACATAACAATTGTTATCCACAAGAATAATCCAGGCATATAACTAATACTGACAATTTTCAAACCATAATCTGTATCAGTTTTAGTTGCTTTACCAAGTTGATTTGCAAGATAAATTATATAGAAAAGTTCGAATACATTTAGGACCTGAAAAGGATAGATAAGCCAACTTTCTAATCCTTGATAGCCAATAATGTTTAGCGCAGATAAAGGATAGAAATTCTGAATATCATTTAAATCGTAATTAGGTTGAAAAAAATAAAACCATATGATTTTAAACACGGGCACTAGTAAAAAGATAAATTCAGCTTTGATGACAATATTCCAAAGAATTTTATAGTTTAAATCCTTATTACAAAAAAATGATCCTATATAAATTATTGCAGAGATTGTGACAGTTTTTATTAGATACAAAAAGGCTATAATTATATAGCTGAACCAGTGCCATTTATTTTTATAGCTTATAAAATTGTCAATCTGTTCTTGGGTTAATTTTTCAGATATTGAGCTATAAATTAATCTGTCAAAATTTAATAAGTTGCGAAATAATTCATTTAATAAAAATACAAGTAATATTAGAGTAATAAATAATGAGAAGTTTGTAGTTTTTTTAGATAGCAATACCCACACAAAATTTTAAAATTAGTTATTTGATTTGATCTTTTGTTTCGTAGAAAATGTTTAAAAACATCCTTAAAAATATTCAAGGATGTTTTAAGGATATTCTAGCAATCTCCACAGTGTGTCAATTGTTGTCTATTACCGCCACTGCCACCACCGCAACTTTGTACAAAATCAACACTTGAACCAACAAAGCTTCCCACAGCTACAGCAGTTAAAAAACCTCCAGTTGCTGCAGTTATCGATACTAAACCAATAAATGATCCGGCAAATAATGCCGCAGACAAAGCACAACCTCCTGCTTCAATAGATTCCATTTGATTTAATTCCATTTTTTTCATTTGTAATAGTTTTAAAGATTTAGTAAATAATGTAAAGGATATTTATAGTCAAGGATTTTTTTTTGATTCCTTAATTCTCTTGTTTCTTAAGTTTGTTATAGATAGTACACATAATAAAGTGGCCGAGACAACTCTAATACAAGCATATAATTTGCTTTTAGATGAAGCATTATCGTATACTATTTCGATTAGGGAATGAATACATAATGCTAAAATTACAATAGAGCAAAAGGCAAATAAACTGCTAAGATCAAGTTTGAATAGTTTTTCGTTTTTCATGAGTTTTCAATATTATTCTTTACAAAGCTATATAATATTTAAGAAAATTCTTAGTCTAAATTCGGGTATTAAAAATCTAAATTCGATTATTGTAAAATAATTCTTAATTTTATATTTGCTTAAAATGTTGTTATGAATAAAATCGTAGGAAATAATTTAAAAAAGATGCGTAAGGCTAAAAACATGACGCAGGAAGAAGTGGCTGATTTTTTGAAGATATCTCAATCTGCGTATGCAAGAATGGAACAAGGACAAAGTACTTCATGGACAATTCATTTTAATAAAATATGCAAGGTTTTTGAAGTCACGCCCGAAGAACTGGTTAGAAAAGAAATAGGAAATGAAGCGTATGAAAAACTTATGGGTAAAGTACGATTAACAGATATTGAAATGATGAGTGCGTACAGAAAAATAATAAAACATTATGAATTACAGATTGAAGATCTGAAAACCATTATTAAACATTTAAATAAAGGAAAGAATTGAATTGAAATCAAAAAAGGCTTCACTAAGGTGAAGCCTTTCTTAAAATAAGTTTGAATTGAATAATTACCTTTTATAAAGCAATATTAATTTAATTCTTTGGTAACAATCTGCATCGTTTCGCGGCTTACTTGTTTTAGTAAAACCTCTTTGTTTGCCTCAACAGTCTGCGCTGCATTTTCTGTAAAGTGACGGATTGTATATAAGGTTACATTTTCACTGTAATCTACTTTGAATTTTTTTGAAAGAATCGCATTCAGGTCGTTAAAGTTACCGAATTTATCTTCTACGCAAACAGAGAAACTAATAGCCGAATTCTGAATCAGGTTTACTTTGATTTTAAATTCGTGGAATAAACCAAAAATTTCACTAATGTTTTCTTCCATAATAAAAGAGAAATCAATGGATGAAAGTGAAATTAAAAGCTGTTCTCTTTTTACAATAAAACATGGATATTGCGGTTCTAAATCGACTCCTTTAGAAACACAGGTTCCTTTTAGCAGCGGATTCACGAACGATTTTACATATAAAGGAATTTCTTTTTTCTGTAACGGCTGTAACGTTTTTGGGTGAATAACCGTTGCACCATAAAACGCCAATTCGATTGCTTCACGATACGAAATCTGATTAAGCAGACTGGCATTTTCAAAATAACGCGGGTCGGCATTCATAACACCAGGAACGTCTTTCCAGATTGTTACGCTTTCGGCATTTAAGCAGTAAGCAAAAATTCCGGCAGTATAATCAGAACCTTCACGGCCCAAAGTAGTGGTAAAGTTATTTTCATCGGCCCCTAAAAATCCCTGCGTAATATTTAGTTGTTTTCTTGGTACATTTTTGCTGATGTTTTCCTGAGTAGCTTCCCAGTCCACTTCGGCATCTCTGTAATTGGCATTTGTCTTAATGAAATTACGAACATCAAGCCATTGTGTCTGAATGCCTCTGAAATTCATATAATGACTTAAGATATTAGTCGAGATCAATTCCCCGAAACTAACCACCTGATCGTAAACAAAATTATAATTAGGAGATTTATTGTGAGCCAGAAAATATTCCAGTTCAGCAAACTGAGCGTCTACAGCTGCAAAAACGTCATTATTTTCATCTTCAAATAAATCTAATAAGATTTGATTGTGATATTTTTTTATTTCCTGTACAGAAGAAGCTAACTCATCAGATTTGTCAAAATAATTCTTGATTACGACTTCAAGAGCATTTGTTGTCTTTCCCATAGCCGAAACTACCAGAATAACATCTTCATAACCTGCTTTTTGTAAAACGTCGTAAACGTTTTTAATTCCATCTGCATCTTTTACAGATGCTCCTCCAAATTTAAATACTCTCATTTTTAATTAATTAGATTTTAGTCCCGATAGCTATCGGGATAGATTTCAGGTTTAAACTGAAATCCGGTATTTTGTTTTTTTTACCACAGATTAAATATCCTTTTGATCCTGTAATCTGTGGCTGAATATTTTTATAACTTTTCTAAGAACGAATTAATTCCCGTTTCATCCATTTGTACCACTCGCCATTCTTCGAGAATTTTTGCGCCTGAGTTCTCGTAGAATTTTACAGCCGGGGTATTCCAGTCAAGGACATTCCACTCGATTCTGCGTACGTTGTCTCTTTTTCCCTGTTTCATGATTTCAGCATAAAGAGCAGATCCTAAACCAGTGCCACGCATTTTTTCTTTTACAATTAAATCTTCAAGATGTATGGTTTTTCCTTTCCAGGTCGAATAGCGATAGTAGAATAATGCGATACCTACTATTTCTTTTCCATTTTTACTGTCTTCAGAATCACTTTCAATCTCGGCCACAAAAACCTGAAAAAGCGGTTTTTCGCCAAATCCGTCACGTACTAAATCCTCTTCTGTAATCACTACAGCATCGGGTTCTTTTTCGAATATTGCCAGCTCCTGTATTAATCCCAAAACCGATTTCATGTCTTCGGGATTTCCTTTTCTAATATTCATATATTCGTATAATTAGTTGTTTATTAGCCAAAAAAGCAATGATTTATCTGGTACTTTTTGCCGATAATTAGCAAATATACAATAGTAACAAACTAACGAAATAATTTTTAATTCATTCTCACAAAATAAGCGATATTTGTGACTTAAAATTAAAACTATAACGATTTAGCAATGGAAGAACGCAATAAAACACTGGGAGAGTTTATTATTGAGAACCAAAAAGCATTTCAGTATTCGTCGGGAGAACTTTCCCGAATTATCAACTCTATACGTTTGGCTGCAAAAGTGGTCAACTATAAAGTAAACAAAGCCGGACTGGTGGATATTATCGGCGCTGCAGGCGAACAGAATATCCAGGGAGAAGACCAGCAGAAATTAGATGTCTATGCAAACGAAGTATTTATCCAGACGTTAATAAACCGTGAGATTGTCTGTGGTATTGCTTCTGAAGAAAACGACGATTTTATTACAGTTCAGGGGAGCGACAACTGTCATAATAATAAGTACGTGATCTTAATGGATCCGCTTGACGGATCTTCAAACATTGATGTGAATGTTTCTGTGGGAACTATTTTTTCTGTTTTTAGAAGAATTACCCCAATTGGAACTCCGGTAACAGCCGAAGATTTTTTACAACCGGGTATCAATCAGGTTGCTGCAGGTTATGTAATTTACGGAACCTCGACCATGCTGGTGTATACCACTGGTTATGGCGTAAACGGATTTACACTAAATCCGGCGATTGGCACCTTTTACCTTTCGCATCCTAATATGAAGTTTCCTGAAAACGGAAATATCTATTCGGTAAACGAAGGAAATTATGTTCACTTTCCGCAGGGAGTAAAAAATTACATTAAATACTGCCAGCGTGAAGAAGAGGACAGACCGTATACTTCAAGATATATAGGAAGTCTGGTTGCCGATTTTCATCGAAATATGATTAAAGGCGGTATTTATATTTATCCAACAAGTTCAAAAGCACCAAAAGGGAAACTGCGTTTGTTGTACGAATGTAATCCAATGGCATTTATTGCAGAACAAGCCGGAGGAAAAGCCACAGATGGTTTTGGAAGAATCATGGAAATTGAACCAACAGAACTGCACCAAAGAGTTCCGTTTTTCTGCGGAAGCAAAAGTATGGTAGAAAAAGCTGAGGAGTTTATGGCTGCCGAATAAGTATTCAGACTCAGTTTTCAATCTAAACTAAAAAAAAAATAACCCGACACGTTGTTAAAACTGTCGGGTTTGTTTTTTGTAAGTTTAATTTTAAGGCATCAGTTTAAGCTGTAAACTGCGACTGAAAACTTTTTATTTGTTCATATTTTCCATTTCAAATAAGAAAGTATCTAAATCTACTTTTTTATCTACTAAAGAAAGCGCTTTTGCCACAATATAGTTTACATTTCCCGGAGTAAATCCTAGAGCCAGTCCCATACGTCTTAACATTACCTCCTGAAGATCTCCTAAATGATGGTCAACATGTACCATTCTGGCCAAATCATACAAACGTTCCAAACGCTGTGTATATAAATACGGAGGGTTTATAGGATGTTTCCACGGATCAACAAGAATTTCTTTGTATTCGTCTTCTGAAATTTGTAATGTCGAAGCAATTTTATCCAAAAACTCCTGTTCCTGTGGATTTATTTTGCCGTCAGCAAAAGCTACGCGCACAATTGCAGAGAAATGCCCTCTGTTTCTCTGCTTGAATTCGTTGTCAAATAATTCTGAAAATGGCATAATTAATTAGATTTTATTAAACAAAGATAAATCTTATTTTAAATTATTATAAAATTTAACTTATTTTTTGCGCTTCCTTTTAGGAGCTTATGTTTACTGATTCTTCAAAATTAAATTGTAAGTTTACAACCCTTAATCAATTAATTTTTACTATCCCTATGTCACAATTTTGGATTTATTTTCAAATAGGATTGAAGCATGTTTTAGATATCAATGCCTACGATCACGTTCTTTTTTTAATAGCCTTAACTGTTCCGTATACTTTTAAAGACTGGAAACGCATTTTAATCTTAGTTTCGGTATTTACAATTGGGCATACCATTGCTTTAATACTTTCGGTTTTTGGCATCGTTACAATAAAAGTGAACCTGGTTGAGTTTTTAATTCCAATTACGATTTTAATAACAGCTCTTTATCACTTGTTTACGGCAGGAAAGACTTCTAAAAATGATAGTATAAATCTGGTATTTTTTATAACTTTATTCTTTGGAATTATTCACGGTTTAGGATTCTCTAATTATTTCAAAACAATTTTAGGAGGGTCTGCAACGTCAAAATTATTACCTTTGGGAGAGTTTGCCTTAGGGATAGAAGCCGCACAGCTGATAGTAGTTTTTATTGTACTGGTAATTTCATATATAGTGCAGACTGTTTTTCGTTTTTCAAAACGCGACTGGGCACTTGTAATGTCGGCTTTCATTATTGGAGTTGTAATTCCGATGATTATCGAAAGTCCGATCTGGAACAGATAAATTAAATGGAAGTAAAGAAATTAAACAAATACGATAAAGCGTATCTGCGGATTGCCAAAGAATGGAGTCTTCTATCGTATTGCAAACGCAAACAGGTAGGTGCCATTATTGTAAAAGACAGAATGATCATTTCTGACGGGTATAACGGAACGCCGTCGGGATTTGAAAATTGCTGTGAAGACGAAGACGGGTTAACGCGCTGGGATGTACTGCATGCCGAGGCAAACGCAATATTAAAAGTGGCAAGATCGACACAATCCTGCGAAGGAGCAACTTTATATATTACACTTTCGCCCTGCAAAGAATGCAGCAAGTTAATTCATCAATCAGGTATCAAACGCGTGGTATACCAACAGGGTTATCGCGATGATTCCGGAATACAATTTTTATTAAAAGCGGGTGTCGAAGTAGAACATATTCCTGTTTTAGAAGAGTAATGAAATTCAATTCAAAATATCTGCCAATCGTTATAGGAGCTACTTTTGCTCTGGGAACTGTAGCCGGAAGTTTTATGAACTCTCCGGGTAATGACCAGCTTTTGGCTAAAAATTATTCCAAAACCAAACTCAATAAACTAATTGATTTTATCAACACAGAATATGTTGACAGCATCAATACAGATTCTATTGTGAATTTAACGGTCGATAATATTCTTTCGAAACTTGATCCGCATTCGGTTTATATTCCGCCAAGCGAACAGGCAGAAGTTGCCGAAAGCATGAAAGGAGATTTCGTTGGAATCGGGATTAATTTTTATATGTATAAAGATTCGGTTGCGATTATTAAACCGGTAGAAAACGGCCCTTCGGCAAAAGCCGGACTAAAATCAGGAGACCGAATTTTGTTTGCCGGAAAAACGAAGCTTTACGGCAGAAAACTGCCTTCGGATAGTTTGTTTTCTAAATTAAAAGGAATCAAAGGATCAGAAATTGAGCTGACCGTTTTCAGGAAATCGGAACAAAAGAAATTAAAATTCAAAATAAAAAGAGATGTTATCCCGATAAAAAGTGTTGATGCCTCTTTATTAATCGATAATACTACAGGTTATATCAAAATCAACCGTTTTGCCGAAACGACTTTTAATGAATTTAAAACCGGCTTAACGAAATTAAAACAAAAAGGAATCCAGTCGCTGGTAATCGACCTTCGTGATAACGGCGGCGGTTATATGGAAGAAGCCATAGCGATTGCCGACGAATTCTTAAAAGACAAACAGCTGATTGTTTTTACCAAAAGCAAAAACGGAACAACAGAAAAAACATTTGCCACAAAAGCCGGAAGTTTTGAAACCGGAAAAATATATGTCCTCATTAATGAAAACAGCGCTTCTGCAAGTGAAATTCTGGCCGGAGCAATTCAGGATAATGACCGGGGTACAATTGTGGGACGTCGTTCTTTTGGAAAAGGTCTGGTGCAGCGGGAAATGGATTTTAACGATGGATCGGCCGTTCGCTTAACCGTTGCAAGGTACTACACGCCAACCGGACGTTCGATTCAGAAACCATATAAAAAAGGAAACGAGGAATATTTTAAAGAATCAGAATCAAGAATTGCAAGCGGCGAATTATACGCAAGAGACAGTATAAAAGTTGCCGATTCGCTGAAGTTTAAAACGCCAAAAGGTAAAATTGTTTACGGCGGAGGAGGTATTGTTCCGGATGTTTTTGTTCCGATGGAAGCAGAACACGGGAATGAAAATGTTGCCTATTTGCTGCAAACCGGAGTTGTAGGTCATTTCGTTTTTGAAGAATTAGATAAAAACCGAAATGCTTTTGTCGGACTTCATTTTAATGAGTTTCTGGCTAAAATCAAAACATCAGATGTATACTTTAAAAAGTTTAAAAACTACATTGCCTTAACCGGTTTAGATCTTAAATTAGATAAAACAAAAGGATTGGTAAACCGATATATTACGGCAGAATTTGCCCGACAATTATTTGGAGAAACCTATTATTATGATGTCATTTTAAAAGAAGACGCCATGATTAAAGTCATTACCAGTCCAAAGAAATAATCTTAAATCCAAACCTAATGGAAAAATCGGAAGTCGTAAATGCTGAAATCGAACTTTTAACAGCAATAAAAAAAGCAGATACTGCTGTTTTAGATCAATTGCTTCATGATGATTTACTTTTTAATATGCCGGACGGTCAAACCATAACAAAAGAATTTGATATGCAGTCCTATCGTTCCGGAAAAATGAAAATCGAAACTTTAGAAGCAACTGACCAAATTATCAATGTTATTGGCGATAATGCTGTTGTTGCTGTTACCATTTCATTAAAAGGAATTTACGATCAAAATCCAATTAAAGGAGTATTTAAATATGTTCGTGTCTGGAAACAATTTGATGGAAATTTAAAAGTTATTGCCGGAAGCTGTATACCGCTGGCATAAATTTTGAATCCCAAATAGTAATAATAACTCAAAACAAACCGGGCAGGCGCATTACAAATCGTAGCGTACTTAGCGGTTAAATCAAAATATATGAAAAATTTAAAAAAAGCAGGACTTCTTATTCTTTTAATGACTTTTATTGTCTCGTGTGCAGGTATGAAAACAAACAATGCTGTTTCCGGAACAATAGAATCAATAGAAAGAGGAAAAGACGGTTATACAGCAAAAATTAACACAGAGAAAAAAGAGGTTTATTTTGCCACCATCAGTATCGTGAATTTAGGCGGACCTCAAAATTACAAAGAATTAAAAACAGGAGATGTGGTTTCTGTAAAAGGAGAAATCTGGAAAACCGCTGATGAAAACCATATTAAGGTAACAGAGATTGTCTCGGTTAAATAAAACTGAAATTAAAAAGTAAACCATATAAGTTATATAAGTTCATATATGCCTTTTGCGCATAAATTAAAGGGACTTATATAACTTATATGGTTTTATATATTATCGAATACTGTCGTGCGAATGTGTCTGCACACCGTTATTCCATAAAGTAAGAATATCTGTAGCAACTGCGGCGCCGCTTCCGGCTGCAATGGCTAACTGGCTTCTCCAGCCTGCTAAAGTTCCAATTACATAAATACCGTTGGCAACTTTATGATCTTCATTTTTCAGCTGAATACGCTGTTTTTCCGGAAGAGCTTTTTTATGCGGTTCAACGTATTGCATCAAACCTTCTATGTCAAAAGTATTGGCAGAACCAATTCCCACCACGATATTTTTTGTTTGATAAGAATTTTTGTTGGTAACAACAGTAAATGAAGGAAAAGAACCTTCAATTCGTATTACTTTTTCATTTGCAATCTGTTCGATATGCGGATAAGTGGCTGCTAAATCCTGTGTGCTTTCTGTAAGCAGTTCAGAGCCCAATTTGCCTGGCGTAATGCCATAGGCATTGTAGAAAACAGCCTCTTGTAAAGAAGAGTTTTTCTGATGAGTAAAAATCCCGATTTTCTTGTCGGTTACAAAAGCTTTGTTTTTTGCAGATCCTAAAACTAAGGCGCAGGACATTCCTGATACACCGCCTCCAATTATTAAAACGTCAAACATAAATTATCTGCCGTTTGTTTTTTCCTCAATTCTTTTTGAAATTCTAAAAATCAAAAGAATCAATACGGCGCAAAAAGAAGCTGCGATTCCAATAAAAGCAATCATACTGTCACCCTGAAAAGGATTCTGAAAGTCTAATAGCGTAATATTAAAAACAATTAAAGCTAATGCCAGAAGCACTAAGATTGAAGTGAAGATTTTCATGTTGGTTTATTATTTGTCTAAAACAGCAAGTGAACTTTACGTAAAAAAATGGCGTAAAGTTGTATTTTATAATTTTTTATGAGGTAAAAGTATAAAAATAAATATTAGACAAACAAACCTTTAACATTAGCAGCGAATAATTTAACAGCAATTGCTAAAAGTATAACACCAAATGTCTTACGAACCACTCCAAGTCCGTTTTCTCCCAGTAAATTTTCGATTTTTTTGGATGACTTCAAAACGACGTAAACCAGTATGATATTTAGTAAAATTGCGATGATAATATTAATGGTATGAAACTGGGAACGCAGCGACAGCAAAGTTGTCATCGTTCCTGCTCCGGCAATCAAAGGAAAAGCCAGAGGAACAATAGAGGCAGAGCCCGGTTCTTCGTCACGGTAAATTCTGATTCCCAGAATCATTTCCAAAGCAAGAAAAAACAAAACGAACGATCCTGCAACTGCAAATGAGTGAACATCAATACCAATTAGGTTTAAGAGCCCTTCTCCAACAAAAAGAAAAACTATCATAATGGCTCCGGCTACGATAGAAGCTTTTTCAGATTCGATATGTCCTACCTTCGCTCGTAAATTCACAATAATAGGAATAGAACCTACAATATCAATTACGGCAAAAAGCACCATACTAACGGTAATGATTTCTTTAAAATCGATTTCTAACATATCGCTTTGATTTTTAAGGTTTAAAAAACTGCTGCAAAAGTAAATAATAAAGTTAGGTGTTTTTTCGACAGCTTGTATTTTTGTTATAAAAACATGGTTTATTGATTAAAAAAGTGATATTTGTAACAATAATGATTTTCTTTTGCATATACTGAAAAGTATAAAAGGTTTTACCGCAAGGCACGCAAAGACACTTTTGAAAGTTTCGCAAGATTAGGTTTGGATTTGTACAGACAAAAAATCTTCGAGAAGCTTTGCGTAAAAACCTGCGGACTTTGAGGTTGAATTTTTGGCAATGATTATCTGCTTTCTTTGACTATCTTTGCATTTTAAAAATACTATCATGTTTCAGTTAGGTAAAACTATAATTTCAGAGGATATTCTGGAAAAAGAATTTGTGTGCAACTTGTCTGCCTGTAAAGGAGCTTGCTGCGTTGATGGAGATGCGGGTGCGCCTTTAAATGAGGCTGAAACGAAAATCTTAGAAGAAATCTACCCAAAAGTAAAACCTTTTTTAAGAAAAGAAGGAATAGAAGCAATCGAAGCACAGGGGACCTGGTTAACCGGAACCGACGGTGATCTTGAAACACCGCTGATTGATAATAAGGATTGCGCTTATGTTATTTTTGACGGGAAAACAGCACTTTGCGGTATCGAGCAAGCGTATAATGAAGGAATTGTAGACTGGAAAAAACCGGTTTCGTGTCATTTATACCCAATCCGTGTAAAAGACTTTACCGAATTTGCGGCCGTTAATTATGACCGATGGGATATTTGTGATGATGCCTGTTCTCTGGGTAGAGAATTAGAAGTTCCGGTGTATAAATTTGTAAAAGAAGCACTCATTCGACGCTTTGGAGAAGACTGGTATATGGAACTCGAAAAAGTAGCCGAAGAACTTAAAAATTCCTAATAAAAAGAGCCTGATTTTTTAGGCTTTTTTTATGAGCTTTTTTGACTCAAAAAAAATGATTTTTAACTCAAAAAAACTTTTGCAAAAGTATTTGGAATTTCTTGTTTTTTATTCCAAAAATTCTATATTTTACGCAGGTTTTTAGCGTAATTAGTGTTGTTAATACACTCATTTGCAATTTGTTAATTATTGTGTGAGAAATATTCTGTTTTTTAAGCGTTGTTAAAAACTCAGTAAGATTGTGAATAAGTTTGACTTTTATTTTTGCGCTTAAATAACAATCTTTGTAGTCTACTGATTTGGGTAAAAAATCAGCACAGAAATTAAACAAAATTGTCATGTCGCAAATAGAGCCAATCTTACAAGAAAATAAAAATCGTTTCGTTATTTTTCCTATCAAACATCATGATATTTGGGAATGGTATAAAAAAATGGAAGCTAGTTTCTGGACTGCTGAAGAAATCGATTTGCATCAGGACTTGTCAGATTGGAACAACAAACTTAACGACGACGAAAGATATTTTATTAAACACATTTTGGCATTCTTTGCTGCTTCTGACGGAATCGTAAACGAAAACCTTGCTGAGAACTTTGTTAACGAAGTTCAATATGCAGAAGCAAAATTTTTCTACGGGTTCCAAATTATGATGGAGAATATTCATAGTGAGACATATTCTTTATTAATCGATACTTATGTAAAAGATGAAGCCGAAAAAGCAGAGTTGTTTAATGCTTTGGAAGTTTTTCCTGCAATTGGCAAAAAAGCAGAATGGGCTTTAAAATGGATCGAATCTGATTCGTTTGCAGAAAGACTTATTGCTTTTGCTGCAGTTGAAGGAATCTTTTTCTCGGGAGCTTTCTGTTCAATTTACTGGTTGAAAAAACGTGGTCTTATGCCAGGCTTAACCTTTTCAAATGAATTAATTTCCCGTGACGAAGGTGTACATTGTGATTTTGCGGTTCACCTGCACAATCATCATTTGGTAAACAAAGTACCAAAAGAAAGAATCAAAGAAATTATTGTCGATGCTTTAGATATCGAAAGACAATTCGTTACAGAATCTCTTCCGGTAAGTTTAATTGGTATGAATGCCGGGTTAATGACACAGTACCTGGAATTTGTTGCCGATAGATTATTGGTAGAATTAGGATGTGAACGTGTGTACGGATCCGCAAATCCATTCGATTTCATGGACATGATTTCGCTTCAGGGAAAAACTAATTTCTTTGAAAAACGTGTTGCAGAGTATCAAAAGTCTGGTGTAATGAACACAGACAGTGATGCTCAGAAAATTTCATTTGATGCAGATTTTTAGACAACAAAAATACTTTTAGCGTCTACTCCTCAAGAGACGCTGAAAAAAGATTACAGTATTATTTTTTAAGATTGAATCACTTTCCCCAAGTCGCCGATTCAACAGCAATTTTTGACGCATTTAAATTCGATTTTCGAATTTGAAACGAGTAACTATTGAGAATTTGGTAATTCTCAAAAAATAATTTAAAAACACGCAATGTTTAAGTGCTGGAGTTCGTTCTCTAGGTACTTTAATTTTTTCAATAAACTATAAAAGGTAAGCTTATGTATGTAGTAAAAAGAGATGGCCACAGAGAGCCCGTAATGTTTGATAAGATTACAGAAAGAATCAAAAAATTGTGTTACGGCTTAAATGAGCTCGTAGATCCTGTTAAGGTAGCTATGAGAGTTATCGAAGGATTGTATGATGGGGTTTCGACTTCTGAACTGGATAACCTTGCGGCAGAAACTGCAGCGTCTATGACTATTGCACACCCTGATTATGCTCAGTTGGCAGCTCGTATAGCTATTTCTAATTTACATTCAAATACTAAAAAATCTTTCTCGGAAACGATGAAAGATATGTATCACTACGTAAATCCAAGAAACGGACAAGATGCACCCTTAATTGCCGATGATGTATATAAAGTAATTCAGGAAAACGCTGCTTTTTTAGATTCTCATATCATTTACACAAGAGATTTTAATTACGATTACTTTGGTTTTAAAACTTTAGAACGTTCTTATCTTCTTAAAATAAACGGAAAAATCGTAGAGCGTCCGCAGCATATGTTAATGCGTGTTTCTGTTGGTATTCACTTAGACGATTTAAAATCGGTAATCGAAACTTACGATTTAATGTCTAAAAAGTTCTTTACACATGCAACGCCAACGTTGTTCAATGCAGGAACTCCAAAACCGCAAATGTCTTCTTGTTTCCTTTTGGCAATGCAGGATGATAGTATTGATGGTATTTATGATACATTAAAGCAAACAGCAAAAATCTCGCAGTCTGCGGGAGGAATTGGACTTTCTATTCACAACGTTCGTGCGACTGGATCGTATATCCGCGGAACGAACGGAACTTCAAACGGAATTGTTCCGATGCTTCGAGTTTTTAACGATACAGCTCGTTACGTAGATCAGGGGGGTGGAAAACGTAAAGGTAGTTTTGCGATTTACATCGAAACCTGGCATGCTGATATCTTTGAATTTTTGGATTTAAAGAAAAACACCGGAAAAGAAGAAATGCGTGCAAGAGATTTATTCTTCGCAATGTGGACTTCAGATTTATTCATGAAACGTGTTCAGGAAGATTCAACCTGGACTTTAATGTGTCCAAACGAATGTCCGGGATTATACGATGTTTACGGAGAAGAATTCGAAGCATTATATACCGATTATGAATTTAGAGGGAAAGGAAGAAAAACAATCCGTGCCCGTGAATTATGGGAGAAAATCCTTGAGTCTCAAATCGAGACAGGAACGCCGTATATGTTGTACAAAGACGCGGCAAACCGTAAGTCGAACCATAAGAATTTAGGAACAATCCGTTCTTCAAACTTATGTACAGAGATTATGGAGTTTACCTCTAAAGATGAAATTGCAGTTTGTAACTTAGCTTCAATCTCACTGCCAATGTTCATTGAAAACGGAGAATTCGATCACCAGTCACTTTACAATGTTACAAAACGTGTAACCCGTAACTTAAACAGAGTAATCGATAGAAATTATTATCCGGTACAAGAAGCAGAAAACTCAAACATGCGCCACCGTCCGGTTGGATTAGGAGTGCAGGGATTAGCAGATGCTTTCATCATGCTTCGTATGCCTTTTACAAGTGACGAAGCTAAAAAGTTAAACCAGGAAATTTTCGAAACTTTATACTTCGCTGCCGTAACCGCTTCTATGGAAATGGCAAAAGAAGAAGGACCTTATTCTACTTTCGAAGGTTCTCCAATGTCAAAAGGAGAATTTCAGTACAATATGTGGGGAATGAAAGATGAAGAGTTATCTGGCCGTTGGGACTGGGCTTCATTAAGAAAAGAAGTGATGGAACATGGAGTTCGTAACTCATTATTAGTTGCGCCAATGCCAACAGCTTCAACTTCTCAGATTCTTGGAAACAACGAGGCTTTCGAACCGTATACATCAAACATTTACACACGTCGTGTATTGTCTGGAGAGTTCATTGTAGTAAACAAACATTTACTGGAGGATTTAGTAAAATTAGGTTTATGGAACGAATCATTGAAACAGGAAATTATGCGTCATAACGGATCTGTTCAAAATATTGACATTATTCCGCAAGACTTAAAAGATCTTTACAAAACAGTTTGGGAAATGTCGATGAAAGATATTATCGATATGTCCCGTCAAAGAGGTTACTTTATCGATCAGTCTCAATCGTTGAACTTATTCATGCAGGATGCAAACTATTCTAAATTGACGTCAATGCACTTCTACGCTTGGCAGTCTGGTTTAAAAACAGGAATGTATTACCTAAGAACAAAAGCGGCTGTAGATGCGATTAAATTCACATTAAACAACGATAAAAAAGAAGAAGCTCCGGCTTTGGTACAGGAAACGGAATCTATAAGCGTTGAAGACTATAAAGCAATGCTTTTAAAAGCACAGGCAGCAGATCCTGAGGATTGCGAAATGTGCGGGTCTTAATCTTTTTTAGAAGAAAGAAAATAGAATAAAGAGATTTGTTCTTAATCATATAAAAAGCAGTTATTATTTTGATAACTGCTTTTTTTTTGGGAGCTGTTTCCCGCTTTACGTTACAATCTTTTTATTTTTAAAGAAAAAATAAAAAGGATTTCCACTTCAATCGAGGCTAGAGATTCTTAGGATATAAAATGAAAAATGAATTTATTAGAAACGACAATTAGAGATAAAGAAGAACTGTATACTCTTGCGGTTAAATATTTCAAAAATATAAATCCCGAAGAATATGAGAATGTCAAATTTGATACTATTATTCCAAAATCTATTTCTGTTTTAACAGATCACGATTTTATCCCGACTCCTTGCATTGGAATTAAATTGGAACTTCATCGACATGACAAGCTATATAATAGATGTAATTATTTCTTGTATGTTGATGAAAACATAGAATTTGTAGATGAGTTTTTGATTTTTGAATAAACTAAATTTTCCTAATTTGTAATTAGGATTTATAAAATTAAAACATAGAAATAAGGAAATTTCTGATAAATAAGAAAAAAACTAGATATTCGTATTCAAAATCTGGAAGAAAGAAAAACGGAACTATATTCTTGGGAGGAAGTTAAAGCTCATTTAAAATCACTAAGATGAAGTGTATAAACTTCGTTTTGTAAAAGAAGATTTGAGCTAATTTGAGAATTGCTTCACCTTTTCGCTATCGCTCGAGACATTGCGAGAAAACTCAGTTTCTTAGCGTCCCAGATCCTCAGAACCTCAATTCAATATTCTCATTTTAAGCCGATTTTTTTATATTATCATACAAAACCTGCTAAATTTGTTAAGAAATCCTCTTTTGTTTCATAAAATGCAATCTTTTTTTTGGTGCACTAAAAATAATTTATACATTCGCAGAGAATTTACAAAATAACACAAACAAAATGGCAAGTAACCGTTTTTATTTTAGCAACAATTTTTATTTCTTCTTTAGTAGAAGTCAGGATTGTGCTATGGTTATTTGAGATAAAATTTGAGACAAATAAAACTAATATACAATCCTGATGCAAATCAGGATTTTTTTTTGACTATATGACAACGAAAATTGCAATACAAGGTATTAAAGGATCATTTCATCATCAGGTTGTGAAAGAGTATTTCTCTGAAAATGTGGATATTGATGAGTGCTTGTCTTTTGAAGAACTGATCGACAGCCTTATTGCCGGAAAATCTGATCAGGCTGTAATGGCGATCGAAAATTCGATTGCGGGCCCGATTATCCCGAATTATGCCTTGATTGACAAGAATAATTTGCACATTATTGGAGAGCATTATTTAAACATTCAGCAAAATTTAATGGCTTTAAAAGGTCAGAAAATCGAAGATATCAGAGAAGTTCATTCGCACCCAATGGCACTTTTGCAGTGTATGGATTTCTTGAAACAATATCCAAATATCAAATTGGTTGAGGATAAAGATACAGCAGAAACAGCAAGAAGAATTCAGGAAAAACAATTAACCGGAATTGCTGCAATTGCAAGTCAAACAGCTGCTGAAATGTACGATCTTGATATTATTGTGTCGTCGATTCAAACAATTAAAAACAATATGACCCGTTTCGTAATCATTAAAAAGCAAAATTCATTTTTGCCGGAAAGCGAAATCAACAGAGCTTCTGTAAAATTTGAATTGGATCATAAAAGAGGAAGCTTAGCAGCGGTTTTGAATGTAATGAGCGACTGCAAACTGAATTTAACAAAAATCCAGTCGCTTCCAAAAATTGAAACACCTTGGAAATATTCCTTCTTCGTAGACGTAACATTCGAGAAATACGAAGATTTTGCAAAAGCCAAATCGTTATTAACCATTATGGCGGAATATTTTAAAGTGTTAGGAGAATATAAAAACACAAGACCATAAGTCATAAGTTGGAAAGTCGAAAGTCTTACAGCCCAAAAAGCCTAAAGCAGAAATAAAGTTTAAAAGAGCCTAAAGCCCAAAGCTTATGGCCTAAAGCAAATAAAAAATGATTACAACAGCAAAACGATTAGACACAGTTGAAGAATACTACTTCTCATCAAAACTAAGAGAAGTGAGACAACTAATGTCTGAAGGAAAATCGATCATCAATATGGGAATTGGAAGCCCTGATTTGAGTCCGTCGAAAGCAGTAATTGAAGCAGTAGCTTCAGCAATTCAGGACGAGAATGGGCATGGTTATCAGAGCTATCAGGGATTACCGGAAATGAGGCAGGCGATGGCAGATTTTTATCAAAATCAGTTTGGTGTTGAAGTGAATCCGAATAATGAGATTTTACCGCTCATGGGTTCAAAAGAAGGAATAATGCATATTTCGCTTGCATTTTTAAATCCGGGCGATCACGTTTTAATTCCAAATCCAGGTTATCCAACTTATACTTCGGTAACCAATTTGGTAGAAGCAGTTCCGGTTTATTATGATTTGAAAGAAGAAAATGCTTGGGAACCGGATTTTGAAGCTTTGGAAAAACTGGATCTTTCGAAAGTAAAAATTATGTGGTTGGGTTATCCGCACATGCCGACAGGAGCAAGAGGAAGTTTAGCGTTATTTGAAAAATTGGTTGCATTTGCTAAAAAACACAACATATTATTGATCAATGATAATCCGTATAGTTTTGTTTTGAATGATAATCCGATGAGTTTACTGCAGGTTGAAGGCGCAAAAGAAGTGGCTTTAGAATTAAACTCTTTAAGTAAAACATTCAACATGGCAGGCTGGAGAGTCGGAATGGTTTTAGGAAATCCTGAAATTATTGATGCGGTTTTAAAAGTAAAAAGCAACATGGACAGCGGCATGTTCTACGGAATTCAAAAAGGAGCAATTGCAGCTTTAAAATGCGATAAATCTTGGTTTGAAGATCAAAACAAAATTTACAAACGCCGTAGAGAATTGACTGAAAAACTAGCAGAAAAATTAAACTGCAAAGTATATAAAGAAGGAGTTGGGCTTTTTGTTTGGGCCAAACTTCCGGAAGGAATAGAATCAGCAGAGAAGTTCATTGACGAAATATTATATGAGAAACATATTTTCATTACACCGGGAACCATTTTTGGAAGCAACGGCGAAGGATATATCAGATTCTCATTGTGTGTAAAAGAAGAAAAAGTACAAGAAGCGATTGATCGATTTTAGATATTAGAATGTAGATTTTAGATTTCAGATTTTGCGAACCTGGCGTAAATTCTTTGCGAACTTTGCGGTTAAATAGGTTGGAATTTGGAATTTTAAAACTTGGAATTTTAAAAAATTATGAAAGTATACGTAATAGGAATAGGGTTAATAGGCGGTTCGATGGTGTTAGATATCAAAGGACGTTATCCTGATGCGGCTATTTTAGGAATCGACAGTAACGAACAGCATTTGCAGCAAGCGATTGATCTTGGGGTTATCGATGAAGCGGGAAGCTTTGAAGATTTACAAAAAGCAGATTTTGTAATTGTTTCGGTTCCGGTAGATGTAGCGCTGACGGTTTTACCTAAAGTTTTGGATGCAGTAGGAGATAAAACAATTGTTTTTGAAGTAGGATCGACTAAAAAGCCAATTTGTGAAGCAGTAGCTAATCACCCAAAAAGAAGAAATTTTATTGCAACGCATCCGATTGCAGGAACAGAGTTCTCGGGGCCATCGGCAGCAATAAGAGGTTTATTTCAGGGAAAAACAAATATTATCTGCGAAGTCGAAAAGACAGCTTTTAAATTACAGGAAAAAGCATTGAATCTTTTTACTTCAATTGGAATGAGAATTCGATACATGGATCCCGTTTCGCACGATAAACACATTGCTTACGTTTCGCATTTATCGCACATTAGTTCATTTATGCTCGGAAAAACGGTAATGAATAAAGAAAAAGACGAACAGGATATTTTTGATATGGCGGGAAGTGGATTTGAGAGTACCGTTCGTTTGGCAAAAAGTTCGCCGGCAATGTGGACGCCGATTTTTAAACAAAACAAAGAATATGTTTTGGAGACGTTAGAAGCTTATATTTCGAACCTGAGTCGGTTTAGAGATTTGTTGAAAGAAGAAGATTATAACGCCATTTTTGAAGAAATGGAAAGCACAAATAAAATAAAAGAAATACTAAACGGATTAACAACAACTAAAAAGTAAATTAGAATTAAGATGGAAAATAAGAAAGAAATGAGAAAGTGGTTAGAAGATTTCAATTTAAATCACCCACTTGTGATAGCTGGACCTTGTAGTGCAGAAACTGAAGATCAGGTTTTGAAAATCGCTCACGAATTAAAAGATTCAAAAGTTAGCGTATTCAGAGCTGGAATCTGGAAACCAAGAACGCGTCCGGGAGGATTTGAAGGTGTTGGTGAAATTGGATTAAAATGGTTGCAAAAAGCAAAAGCTGAAACTGGTTTATTAATGGGGACTGAGGTTGCAACTGCAGCTCACTGTAAACTAGCTTTAGAACACGATATCGACGTATTATGGGTTGGAGCACGTACAACAGCAAACCCTTTCGCAGTTCAGGAAATTGCTGATACATTAAAAGGAACTGATAAAATTGTTTTGGTAAAAAACCCAGTAAACCCAGATTTAGCTTTATGGTTAGGTGGTGTTGAGCGTTTACACATGGCAGGTATCGAGAAGTTAGGTGTTATTCACAGAGGTTTCTCTACTTACGAAAAAACAAAATACAGAAACATTCCAGAGTGGCAGATTGCTATCGAATTACAAAATAAATTCCCTGATTTACCATTAATCATCGATCCATCTCACATTACAGGAGATCGTAAAATGATTTTCGAAGTAACTCAAGAGGCTTTAGACTTGAACTACGACGGTATGATTATCGAAACGCACTTCGATCCGGATAACGCTTGGTCTGATGCTGCACAGCAGGTAACTCCGGATTCTTTGAAACAAATCATCAAAGATTTAACGATCAGAAAAACGGATGATACTACAGATGAGTACAGCCAAAAAATGACAAAACTAAGAGCAAACATCGACGTTTTAGATGCTAACTTATTAGAGTTGTTAGGAAAACGTATGAAAGTGGCTGACGAAATTGGTCAGGTGAAAAAAGATGCAAACGTGGCGATTCTTCAAAACAACCGTTGGAATGAAATCTTAGGAAAAATGATTCTTGAAGGTGAGAAAAAAGGCCTTACAGAAGAATTCGTTTTAAGAATGTTCAAAGCAATTCACCAGGAAAGTATTGGTCACCAGGAGAAAATCTTCAACGCATAATTTTTAAAATATATACGTGATATAAGCTGATTTAAGTTTTTGATAAACTCTGTTATCAGGTTTAATTATATCAACATATTAAGATAGATTGTTTTTTTAAAATCTCTGTCACTTCGAAAGAAGCGGCGGGGATTTTTTTTGAAATAATTAGAGGTATTTCCAACCTTTTTATATTTTTCGATCTCTATAACATATAGAACTATAAACCTTCATGCCATGAAACCAAAACAACTTTTGCCAATCTCGGTGCTTTTTAAAACAAGGCTTTTATTTTTTTGTTTGATATTGTTTTTCGGAACCAAAACTTTTGCTCAAAGTCCCGAACTAACAGTAAAAGGAGACGATGCTGAAAAAGTCAGAATGAGCCAGCTTAAAGTCAGTGTTAAAATCGTGGGTAATATTGCCTATACGACCGCCGAAATGCATTTTTTTAATTCGGGTAACCGACAAATGGAAGCCGAACTTATTTTTCCGCTGCCGGAAAATGTTTCCGTTTCAAGATATGCCATTGACATAAACGGAAAAATGAGAGAAGCCGTTCCGGTAAATAAAAATAAAGGGAAACAGGTTTTTGAAGCCATCGAACACCGTCGTGTCGATCCGGGATTATTAGAGAAAGTAGACGGGAATAATTTTAAAACCAGAATTTATCCGCTGATGCCAAATGGTGAGAGAATTGTTGTAATTGGCTACGAAGAAGAACTTTCGGCGCTGGATAAAGACAACCTGGCGTATCAGTTATTAAGCCGTTATCCTAAAAAACTCGATAAGTTTGAAATCAATGTTTCGGTTTTAGGAACTGCAAAGCCTGTTGTAACGGGTGATTCGGAAAAAGAGATAGTGTTTTCAAAATGGAATCAGTCTTTTGAGGCATCGGTAAAAAAAGAAAACTATCAGCCTTCAGAAAAAGTAGTATTTAAAATTCCAATCCAGGAGCATATTCCAAGTATTGTAACCCAGAATGTGGGCGGGCAGTATTATTTCTATGGCAATACGTTTGTTGAAGGAAACAAAATCAACAAGAAAACAGTTAATTCAGTTGGTTTGATCTGGGGTAATTCATTGAGTTGTAAAAACAGGGATTTGAAAAAAGAACTGCAATTGCTTGAAGGTTATTTTCAGATAAATAAAAATACAAAAGTGACCTTGTATTTTCTGAATTATACATTCGAAAAGCAAAGAGAGTTTGTGATTTCCAATGGAAACTGGACAGAACTAAAAACTGCTTTAAAAAACACAAAATACGATGGCGGCACCCGTTTTTCACAGATCAGTTTTGAAAATCAGGACGAATATTTGTTCTTTTCTGACGGACTTTCGTCTTTAAGTGAAAACATGCTGCCAAAAACTAAAAAACCGGTGTACACGATTACATCTTCAGTTTCTGCTGATTTTGCTTTTCTCAATTATGCTTCAATGAAGACCGGAGGTACAATTATCAATCTAAATCAGATAAGTACAGAAAACGCTTTGGACAAATTGCTGAATACAAATTTGAAATTTCTGGGAATAAAAGAAAATTTCACCGTTACAGATTTGTTTCCGATGGAAGGAACTTCGGTTTCGGGTAATTTTAGTTTTTCAGGAATTTCTCTGAATCCGAAGAATGAGATTACGTTGTTATTTGGAAATGGAAATACAGTTTTAGAACGAAAAATAGTTTTGGATGCTTCTTCCCAAAATACGACCGATATTAATGTTGAAAAACTTTGGGCGCAGAAAAAAATAGCGAATCTCGAATTGCGATATGCTGAAAATGCTGACGAAATCGAATTTTTAGGAAAAAAATATGGTATTGTAACCAAAAATACTTCTTTAATTGTTCTGGAAGATATTCGGGATTATATCGCGTATGATATTATTCCGCCAGCTGAATTACGCGCAGAATTTGACCGAATTAAAAAGCAAGAGCATGATAATAGTTTGGCTCAGCAAAAAAATAACTGGGAAAATATTGAGAATTATTTCAATGAATTAAATGATTGGTGGAAAAAAGATATCAAATATAAAGTTGCTAAAGCTTCGGTAAAACGAAAAGTAAAGAACGCTCAAACAGTAAACAGAAGTGCTGCTGAGACTGTTTTGCAAAGAAACGAAAATATTGCGGCTGGATTTATTTCGGGAGTTGTTAAAGATCAAATGGGAGATTTATTACCTGGAGTAAATGTTTATTTAAAAGGACAAAGATCGAGCGTGAGTACTGATTTTGATGGTAAATTTACAATTCAAGCTCCAGAAAATAGTGATCTTATCATTAGTTTTATTGGTTACGAAAATACTGAGGTCAATGTAGGCAGAAACAATCAGATTACTGTAGTTCTTAGAGAATATTCACAAACTTTAAATGACATTGTTGTAGTTGGATATGGAACTGTAAAAGGAGATCCTAATGCTGTTTTGGCAGTTGACGAACCGGTTCGTGCCAGAAGTTCAGCGGCTGCTCCAGCTATGGTAAGAGCTTCTGAAGAAAGAGAAAATGATATAAAAAGAATGGAAGAATCTTCTAAGTTAGAAGACGTTGTGGTAGCTGGATATTCTAGTCCTAAAAAATCAGTTGTTACGGGCAGTGTTCAGTCAATTTCAGCAGAAAGTATTTCTAAAAATGCAGATGTTTTACAAACTCTGACAGGGAAAGTGGCAGGAGTTGCTATAACTCCATCTAATGCTACTATGAGTGAGGTAATTGTGAGAGGAGAAAGAAATGGAGATATTTCCAATTCTGTTTCGGATATTACAGATGAACTTGTTTTTGATAATCAGACCAAAATCTGGAATCCTGACCGATTGTATTTAAAAGCTTTGGCATCGGCACCAAAAGAAAAACAATATGATTTGTATTTTGAATTGAGAAAATCAAATGAAAGAAATCCAGGTTTTTATTTTGATGTGGCACATTTCTTCTACAATCAGGGAGATGTTAAAAAAGCGTTGCAAATCATAAGCAATGTTGCTGATTTAGGTTTAGAGAATCATCAGCTATATAAAACCTTGACCTATACTTTGCGTCAATGGAAAGCGTATAACGATGCTTTGTTTACAGCAAAACAGGTGGCAAAATGGAGAGCTCATGAACCGCAGAGTTTAAGAGACTATGCTTTAACACTTGAAGATACAGGAAAATATCAGGAAGCGTTTGACCAGTTGGTAAAAGCGCTTGAAGTAAATTATTATGGAGAAATGGACGGGCAGTATGAAGGTGTAGAAGATATTATTCTGATGGATATTAACCGTTTAATGACTGAACATCCGCGTTTAAAATCAGGTAAACTGGATAAAAAATATCTGGAAAAAATGCCGGTTAACATTAGAATCATCATGAACTGGAACCTAATGGATGTCGATTTGGATCTGCATGTTATTGAGCCAAACGGAGAAGAATGTTATTACGGACATGAAATAACAGAAGCGGGAGCCAGATTCTCAAAAGATTTTACAGAAGGTTACGGTCCTGAGCAATATATCATCAGAAATGCAATAAAAGGGAAATACCAAATTAAAAGCAATTTCTTTGGTGAAACTGAATTAACCGAAAACGGTCCGGCAACCGTAATGGTAGAAATTTACACAACCAAAGCGGGAAAAACATCCAGAACTTTAAAAACAATTCAGTTAGGAAAAGTAAAAGAGAATGAAATTTTAGCCGAAATTGACTGGTAAGAGTAATAAAACCAAAGTATAGATTTCAAATTTAAAAGGCGAAGTTGCGTTGTTCAATTCTAAAAACGTAATTTTGCCTTTTAAAATTTTTAGTTTTAAGAGGAATCTAAAATCAATCCCGATAGCTATCGGGACTAAAGTATAAGAATGACAGGAACCGTTTATAAATCTACAGGAAGCTGGTATACCGTAAAATCTGAAAATGGAGATTTTGTGGAATGCCGTATGAAAGGGAAATTTAGAATAAAAGGTATAAAAAGCACCAATCCTATTGCTGTAGGAGATATTGTTGATTATGAGTTGGATGAAACTTCGGATGATGTAACGGGAACAATTCATACTATTCATGAAAGAAAAAATTATATCGTTCGTAAATCGGTTAACTTATCTAAGCAGATTCACATTATTGCATCAAATATTGATCAGGTTTTTTTGCTAATTACAATTGATAATCCGCCAACTACAACAAGTTTTATTGACCGTTTTCTGGTTACAGCCGAAGCATACGGAATCGAAGCCATTCTTGTTTTTAATAAAATAGATACTTTAACAGAGCAGACTTTAGACGATCAGCTCTACTTACAGCATATTTATTCGGAAATAGGATATAAATGCCTCCGAATTTCATCTACAGAAAACAAAGGTGTCGACAAACTGAAAGAAATGATGATTGGCAAAGTGAGTATGTTCTCAGGACATTCCGGTGTTGGAAAATCAACTTTGGTAAATGCTTTAGAACCAAGTCTTCATTTAAAAACGTCTGTAATTTCAGAACAAAGCAAACAAGGACAGCATACCACTACTTTTGCTGAAATGTACGATTTGTCTTTTGATGCCCGAATTATCGACACTCCCGGAATCAAAGGTTTTGGAATCGTAGATATGGAGCCGACAGAAATCAGCGGCTATTTTCCGGAATTCTTCAAATTAAAAGATCAGTGTAAGTTCAATAACTGTCTGCACAAAGAAGAACCGCATTGTGCCATTAAAGCAGCTCTCGAAAAAGACGAAATTGCCTGGTCACGTTACAACAGCTACCTCAAAATACTGGAAGGCGACGAAGAACATTATCGCACCGATATTTACGGAGAAGACCGTGCTGCGAGTGATGAAACCCGTAAGTAATTGTGAATGATGAATTGTTAATTGTGAATTCCAATTGCATCACGTTTTCTACTGTAGAGATGCACTGCAGTGCATCTAACATCTATATTAAAATCCAAAAAACATGAAAGTAGTTATCCAAAGAGTTTCAGAAGCATCCGTAACCGTTGAAGGTAAAAAAGTCGCCGATATTCAAAAAGGCTTACTGATTTTAGTTGGGATTGAAGATGCCGATACGCAGGAAGATATCGACTGGCTTTCTGGAAAAATTATTAAAATGAGAATTTTTGGAGACGAAAATGATGTTATGAATTGTTCAGTTCAGGATATCGACGGCGATATCATTGTGGTGAGTCAGTTTACGCTTCATGCTTCTACAAAAAAAGGGAATCGTCCTTCGTATATAAAAGCTTCAAAACCGGACTTTGCAGTGCCAATGTATGAGAAATTTGTGGTCTCTCTTGAGAAAGAATTTAACAAGAAAGTCCAAACCGGGATTTTTGGTGCAGATATGAAGGTAAATTTGTTAAATGACGGACCCGTAACCATCGTCATGGACAGTAAAAACAGGGAATAAAAATAAAAACCGAATTTGTTAAGCATTTCTAAAAATAGTATATATTTGACGAAAATACTTACTAATGAAACCGATTGTTTTTGGGCTTTTTTTTACCCTCTTTTCTATCACTTCTTCTGCCCAAAAGAGTGATTATTCGATTCTGAAAATTTCTGATAGTCTTAAAGAAAATGCGAATGCCGTCCTGCGTTTGGATCAGATGGATATCGTTATTTCTTCCCAAAGAAATATGAATATCAAAACACAGCGGATTGTTTCTGTTTTAAACGAAAAAGGCATGAATGATATTGATGCCTATCAGCATTATGATAAAACCACTTCAATACGAAATATCGAAGCAATCGTATACGATGAAGCAGGAAAGGAAATAAAAAAAATCAAACGAAAAGATTTTAGAGATCAAAGTGCAGTAGACGGCAGTACTCTTTTTTCTGATAGTCGTGTGGTTTATCTGGATTATACTCCAATTGCATATCCCTTTACGATTGTTTATACGAGCGAAGTCGAAACTTCAAATACCGCCTTTATACCACAATGGTACTTTTTAAGCAGTTATAATCTGAGTATAGAAAAATGCAGTCTGAATGTTACTTTTCCATCGGATTTAGGATTCAAAAAGAAAGAATTTCAGTTTTCAGATTATAATATTAAAAAAACAATTGATTCAGATACAAAACTAAGTTATACCGCAAGCAATATTTTAGCCCAAAAAGCAGAAGATTTAAGCCCATATTCACGAGATCTTTTTCCACGTGTAATGATGGGTGTAGAAAAATTCCACTTAGAAGGTGTTGACGGAAATGCCGCAACCTGGGAAGCATTTGGAAAATGGTACGGAGATAAAATTTTGAGCGGAACAACAGTTTTACCGGACGAAACCAAAACAAAAATAAAAGCGCTGGTTGGTAACGAAACAGATCCAGTAAAAAAAGCAAAAATCATATACGATTATGTTCAGAAAAAATCAAGATATGTAAATATTGCAGTAGGTATTGGCGGATGGAAACCCATGTATGCTTCAGATGTTGATCGTTTAGGATATGGAGATTGTAAAGCATTATCAAATTATACCAAAGCACTTTTGCAGGTCGTTGATGTGCCTTCATATAACACGATTTTATATGGTAACCGTTATAAATCCAATATTCAGTCTGATTTTGTTTCGATGCAGGGAAATCACATGATATTGGCAGTCCCAAATGGCAGCGATTATATTTGGCTCGAATGTACAAGTCAGGATGACCCGTTTGGCTATCAGGGAACTTTTACTGATGACAGGGATGTTTTGGTAGTTAAACCCGAAGGCGGAGAAATCGTAAGAACCAAAATCTATGATGATAAAGGAAATACGCAAATAGCAAAAGGAAGTTATGCCATTGATGAAAACGGAAATTTCTCCGGTTCAATTTCTATTGCTTCCCAAGGATCACAATACAGTTCAAAAGCCAGTCTGGAAAATGTACTTCCAACAGAAAAAGAAGCGCATTATAAAAGTTACTGGAATAATATAAACAACATCAAACTGGGTAAAATAAATTTTACAAACGATAAAGAAAATATTCGGTTTTCAGAAGATATTCAGTTAACAGCCATTAATTACGGCGTTATTTCTGGAAACAAAATGATTTTTACTGTCGATGCCTTCAATCAAAATTCGAATAATGTAAAAAGAATCAGAAACCGTAAAAATCCATTCCAGATTCAGCGTGGTTATTTAGATACCGATGAAATCGAAATTAATCTGCCAGCCGGTTTTTCTATTGAATTTCTGCCTTCAAACTATGAACTGAAAGGAAAATTTGGGGAATACAAAACAGAAATCATCAAAAAGGAAAACAATAAGCTGACGTATAAACGATCCATGTTTTTAAGCAAAGGAAAATATTCGAACAAAGAATATGATGAATACCGACTGTTTATCGAGCAGATTTCAAAAAACGACAATGCAAAAATTATATTAGTCAAAAACTAATTAAAACAAAAAAAGACCAAAACCAAAACAAAAAAATAGACATGAAAATTACCAGATTATTCGTTTTATTTCTGCTGCTGTCTGCTTCAAAAATGACAGCGCAGGAATTTAAATTAGGAAAAGTTTCGATTGCGGAACTTCAGGAAAAAGTACATCCAAAAGACTCGTCTGCACCTGCAGCAGTTTTGTACAAAAGAGGAAAAGCGCGAATTGAGTACGATCAGACCGATGGTTTTGTAACCATTACAGAGGTTGAAACCCGTATTAAAATATACAAAAAAGAAGGCTACGACTGGGCTAATAATGCAGTTTGGTATTATTACAGCACAAACTTCAAAGAAAAAGTTTCATTCAGCGATGCTGTTACATATAATCTGGCTGGAGGTAAAATTGAAACTACAAAATTAAAAAGCGATGGTATTTTTGATGAGGTGGTGAATAAATACAGAAGCCAGAAAAAAATCACGATGCCTAATGTAAAAGAAGGTTCGATAATCGAATTTAGATATTCAGTTAGAACTCCTGATGCTTCCATTCGCGAATGGGATTTTCAGACCAGTATTCCGGTAAACTATTCTGAATTTGTGACTTTTATACCTGAATATTACACTTTCAGCCCAAGACAAAAAGGATATGTTTTTCCTAAAGTTGTTTCAGAAAAAAACAATAAATCGATCACATTTAACTCAAAAGAAAGATATGGCGGTACAAACACCAGAACAGAATTCTACCAGGATAAATTAGATTATATAGAAACAAAAACAGTTTACTCGGCCGAAAATTTTCCGGCAATGAAAGACGAAGCATTTGTTAATAATATTGACAATTATACTTCTTCTATAGCTCACGAATTATCGATGACCAAATTTCCAAATGCGGCATTGAAATATTATTCTACTGACTGGAATTCGGTTGTAAAAACAATTTACGATTATGATGATTTTGGTCCGGAATTAAATAAAACAGGATATTTTGAAGACGATGCAAAAAAACTTCTTGCCAATGCTGCAACTCCTGAAGAAAAGATACTGCTGGTTTTTAATCACGTAAAATCAAACGTTAAATGGAATAAATATTACGGTTACAGCTGTGACAACGGCGTTAGAAAAGCATACAAAGAAAAAACAGGAAATATTGCCGACATTAATTTAATGCTTACTGCTATGCTGCGTTATGCAGGACTGACAGCAAATCCGGTTTTGGTCAGCACGCGTTCAAACGGAATTGCCTTATTTCCTAACAGAACCGCATTTAACTATGTAATTGCAGCTGTAGAAACGCCAAACGGAAATATCCTGTTAGACGCTTCTGAGAAACTTTCAAGCCCAAATATTCTGCCTTTAAGAGCTTTAAACTGGTCGGGTAGATTAATACGAAAAGATGGCAGTTCAGAAGAAATTAACCTTATGCCTCAAAAAACATCCAATGACAATGTTTTCTTAACCTATAGCATTGATGCCGAAGGGAAAGTGAGCGGAAAAGCAAGAAGACAATGCATGGATTATAATGCCATGATAACCAGAAATAATATCGAAAGCCTTAAAGAAGAAGAATATCTGGAAAAACTGGAAAATAAGAACAATAAAATAGAAATAAGCGATTACACGAAGACTAATGAAAAAGATATTCTGCTTCCAATTGTCGAAACATATTCTTTTAACGGAAATAATTTATGCGAATTAATAGGCGGAAAAATCTATGTAAGTCCAATGCTGTTTTTTACCAATACAGAGAACCCGTTTAAACAAGAAGTTAGAGAATATCCGGTCGATTTTAGTTTTCCTTTTACAGACAGATACAACATCACAATTCAGATTCCGGAAGGATTTGAAGTCGAAACACTGCCGGCTCCTGCAGCAGTTGCAATGGAAAATGATTTGGGGAACTTTAAATTTAATATCGCTGCAAGCGGTAATACCCTGCAATTGGCGATTACCCACCAGATTAATCAGGCAATTGTTTCTGCTGAAAAATATGAAATGCTGAAAGAGTATTATAAAACGATGGTGGCAAAAGAAACAGAGAAAATAGTCCTTAAAAAAATATAACAAGTGAAGTTTTTGAATTTAAAATTATTGGTTTTAATCCTTCTTTTTACCGTAAAAGCCCAATCGCAGCAATATGAATTAGGGAAAGTAACAATCGCAGAACTAGAAGAAAAAGTACACCCTAAAGACAGCAGTGCACCTGCGGCGATATTATTTAAAACAGGAAAAACGATTTTTACCTATTCTGCAGAAAGAGGTTTTGAAGCCAATAATGTATATGAATTCAAGATTAAAATTTACAAAACTGAGGGGCTGAAATGGGCAGACCAAAAGGTTTCCTATTATGTAGGATATGATTTTCTGAGTGATGATGTTGTCAAGTTTTCAAATGCGATAACGTATAATCTCGAGAATGGACAAATTGTAAAAACAAAACTAAACAGCGAAGGGAATTTTAAAAATAAGATAAACAAATATTGGAATCAGGCGGCTATTACACTTCCTAATGTAAAAGCAGGGTCTGTTATAGAGTTCAAATACGTTTTGAAATCGGAGAACTTAACCAGACTTCCTGATTTTGAATTTCAGTATGATGTGCCTGTGAATTACTTCAGGTATGAAACAGAAATCCCCGAGTTTTTTATTTATAAAACCTTGTTAGTCGGGAATTTAAAAATCGAATCTAAAGCAGATGTAGTTAGTGGCAAACAACTGTATTCATCCGGTTATAAACAAATAAACAGTGTTTTTTCCGCAGCAGATATTCCCGCATTACAAAAAGAAAGATTTGTAGATAATATTGAAAATTACCGTGGAGCAGTACAAAATGAACTAGAACGAAAAAGATTTCCCGGAAAACCTGTTGTAAACTATACAACCAGCTGGGAAGAAGTTGCTAAAACCATTTATAAAAATGATAGTTTTGGAAGAGAACTAAAAGAAAGGAACTATTTCGATGAAGATCTTAAAGCAGTATTGCAAAACACAAATTCGCAGTCTGAGAAACTGAATGCAGTTTTTAATTTTGTTCAAAACAGAATGAACTGGAATAAAGAACGCGGGTATTATGTTGATAAAGGAGTTAAAAAAGCATATCAGGCTCAGACAGGAAATACAGCCGAAATTAATTTTATTCTGATCGCAATGCTTAAAGCTGCCGGGATTACTGTGCATCCGGTCTTGGTAAGTACAGTCGAAAACGGAATTCCGGTGTTTCCAAACCGGACCGTTTTTAATTACGTTATTGCAGGTGCCCAAATAGAAGGCAAAAAAATCCTGCTTGATGCCGCCAGTAAGTTTACAACCCCTGGCATTCTGCCGTTAAATCTATTGAACTGGAAAGGCAGACTTATTAAAGAAGACGGCTCTTCTGAAGAAATTGAAATGACCACTGCCGCACCTTCCAAAGAAATTCACACCTTGATGGTAACGGTTAATCCGCAGCAAAAGATAGAAGGAAGCGTCAAAGTAAGAAGAACAGATTATGCAGCGCTTTCTTTTAGAGAAAAAAATGTTGGTAATGAGGATTCTTATCTTGAAAAACTGGAAAACGATTTAAATAAAATTGAAATAAGCGATTACAAAGTCGAAAATAAGAACGAAGATTTGTCGAAGTCCGTTCTGGAGAGTTTTGAGTTTAAATCTGATAATTCATATGATATAATTGGAAACAAAATATATTTAAAACCGATACTTTTTTATACAGACCGTCATAATCCTTTTAAACAGGAAGAGAGACAAATGGCTATTTATTTTGGATATCCGCTCCATAGGTCTTACAATGTGTTTTTTGATCTGCCAAAGGATTATGAGGTAGAATCGCTGCCAAAAGCAATAAAGATCAGTACCGAAAACAAAGGGACTTCATACACAATGAATATGGCGGCTTTAGAAAAAAGAATACAAATCATGGTAACGGTTGAGATTAACAATCCTATTTTTGCAGCAAGCGAATATGATATGCTGAAAGAATTCTTTCAGAAAATTATAGAAAGCCAAAATGAAAAAATAGTACTTAAAAGAATATAATCATGGATTTGAAAAATGCACAGCTTGACGTTGACACCTGGATAAAAGAACACGGAGTTCGTTATTTTAACGAATTAACCAATATGGCACAGCTTACAGAAGAAGTAGGCGAAGTGGCCCGAATCATTGCGCGTCGTTATGGAGAACAATCTGAAAAAGAAAGCGATAAAAACAAAGATTTAGGAGAAGAATTAGCCGATGTGGTTTTTGTGGTTTTATGTCTGGCCAACCAAACCGGAATTGATTTACAAGCCGCTTTTGATAAAAAAATGGACTTAAAATCGGTTAGAGATAAAGATCGTCACAAAAACAACGATAAATTGAAATAATTGTGAAATTTTAGTGTGAATTTTGATTTACGAGCGAGGAGTGGTAAATTGCGTGCCTCGATTATGTCAGTCATAATCTGCAACTCATAACTACTATCATGAATTTAAAATTAAGCACGAATTCAATATTCACAATTGATGATTCGCAACTAAATATCACCGGTTCAAAAAGCGAAACGAACCGTTTATTGTTACTGAAAGCTTTGTTTCCAAATATTACTTTAGCCAATACTTCAAACTCAGACGACAGCGAAGTAATGCAGAAAGCCTTAATTGGAAATGATGAAATCGTCGATATCCATCACGCCGGAACTGCCATGCGATTCTTAACGGCTTATTTTGCTGTAAACGAAGGCAGAGAAGTGGTAATGACCGGATCAAGCAGAATGCAGGAACGCCCTATAAAAATTCTGGTTGAAGCTTTGTCTCAGTTAGGCGTCGAGATCTCTTATGAAAAAGAAGCAGGTTATCCGCCAATCAGAATCAAAGGAAAAAAAGTTACGGCTTCAAAAGTAAAATTAGCGGCAGATGTCAGCAGTCAGTATATTTCGGCACTTTTATTAGTAGCATCAAAACTTGAAAATGGTTTAGAACTGACATTGGAAGGAGAGGTTACTTCGATTCCGTATATCAAAATGACATTGGCTTTACTGAACGATTTAGATATTCAGACCAGTTTTGAAGGAAACGTAATTAAAGTCTATCCAAAAGAAGCAGTGCAATCAAAAGAAATGGTGGTTGAATCTGACTGGAGCTCGGCTTCGTATTTCTTCAGCCTTGCGGCTTTGTCTGATGCTGCAAAAATTACACTGAGCAGTTACAAAGAAAACAGCCTGCAGGGAGATTCAGAATTAGTTTCTCTTTATGAAAAAATGGGAGTAAAAACGACTTTCCAAAACAACAAAATGACTTTGGAGAAAGTGGCAGGATTTAAATATGAAGACGTAAATTTCGATTTGAACAACACGCCGGATATTGCTCAGACAATCGTGGTAACTTGCTTAGGTTTGGGAATCGGATGTCATTTAACAGGTCTTCATACTTTAAAAATTAAGGAAACGGACCGTTTAGAAGCATTAAAAACGGAACTTACAAAACTAGGAGCCAATATTTCGGTAACAAACGAAAGCTTAACTTTAGTACGTTCTGAAAATATTAATCCTGATGTAAAAATCGGAACTTATAATGACCACCGTATGGCAATGGCTTTTGCACCATTAGCTATCAAAGTGCCAATTATTATAGAAGATGCCGGAGTAGTTTCAAAATCATACCCGGATTTCTGGAACGATCTAAAAGCTTTAAATTTTCAAATTTCAGAATTGTAAAAAATTAGAACAGCCACGAATTCACGAATTATTTTTTAAAGATTAATTAGTGATTTACAGCGAAAAGCATAGCCTCTGGTTTCAACCAGAGGTTTTTTTATGGGTAAAGTTTAACTATAATCGCAAAAGTTTGTCAATTCGACGAAGAGAAATCTTATACTGGATTCCGCCAAAAGAATCATCTCTCTAATGTAAAGTCTCTATTGTGATTTCTCATTCGTTGAAATACAATAATTTAGATGGATCGTTTTTTATATATGAAAAAAAACATTTTTAGTGACTCTCAAAACACCAGAAAATCAAGGACTTTTGAAAATAAACGTCAAAACACTTGACAACGCCTGTCTCACAATCGTATATTTGCATCCGATTTAAAATTTTGGATACATAAATCTAAGATTGATATTTTAAAATCTAACTTCAAATATGAAATTATCACACTTCAATTTCAATTTACCGAAAGAACTTTTGGCTGAATTTCCGGCAGAAAACAGAGACGAATCTCGTTTAATGGTAATTGACCGTAAAAAAAACACTATCGAACATAAAATGTTTAAAGATGTTATCAACTATTTTGATGACGGAGACGTTTTAATTCTTAACAATACAAAAGTTTTTCCTGCACGTTTGTACGGAAACAAAGAAAAAACAGGAGCAAGAATTGAAGTTTTCTTATTAAGAGAATTAAATTCTGAGCAGCGTTTATGGGACGTTTTGGTTGATCCGGCCAGAAAAATCCGTATTGGTAATAAACTTTATTTTGGTGATGATGATTCATTAGTTGCTGAGGTAATCGACAATACCACTTCTCGCGGGAGAACGTTACGTTTCTTATACGACGGGTCATACGAGGAATTCAGAAACAAACTGACAGAACTTGGAGAAACTCCAATTCCTAAATACATCAACAGAGATGTTACTCCGGAAGATGCTGAAAGATACCAGACTATCTACGCAAAAGAAGAAGGAGCTGTAGCAGCACCAACTGCCGGTTTACACTTTTCAAAACACCTTTTGAAAAAATTAGAAATCAAAGGGGTGAACTTTGCTGAGGTAACACTTCATGTAGGTTTAGGAACTTTTAACCCGGTTGAGGTTGAAGATTTGTCTAAACACAAAATGGATTCTGAGGAATTGATCATTACGCAAAAAGCATGTGATATTGTAAACGAAGGAAAAGCAAAGAAAAAACGTATCTGTGCTGTAGGAACAACCTCTATGCGTGCAATCGAAAGTTCTGTTTCTTCTGCTAATACTTTAAATCCTTACGAAGGATGGACAAATAAATTTATTTTTCCTCCTCACGATTTCAGTATTGCAAACTGTATGATTACAAACTTCCACACGCCAAAATCAACATTATTAATGATGATTTCTGCTTTCTGTGGACATGATTTAATGAAAAAAGCATACGAAGAAGCAATCAAAGAAGGATACAAATTTTATTCTTACGGAGACGCGATGTTAATTCTATAATTGGAATTAATTTTCAAAATATGAACCCGACAGTTTTTTAGTAGCTGTCGGGTTTTTTGGTTTTAGAATGGTTTCAGGTTTGAAGTTTCAGGTTTGAAGTTTCAGGTTTCAAGTTTCAGGTTTGAAGTTTCAAGTTTGAAGTTTCAAGTTTGAAGTTTCAAGTTTGAAGTTTCAGGTTTGAAGTTTCAAGTTTGAAGTTTCAGATTTCAGGTTTAAAGTTTTATGTTCTGTGTGAAATTTTTTTGGTGCAAATTTCGCAAGTTTTTTTTGCTCAGTTTATGTTTGCTAAATGTAAAAGAACGCAAAGCTTTGTGGTAAATCACACACAGAATATCAACATGAAACTTTAAACCTGAAACCTGAAACTTTTGAACTTGAAACATCAAACCTAAAACAAAACAAACAAAATTTGTTATTTTAGCATTCAAAACAAAAACACATGACTTTTCAAAATACACGCGAATTTGCGAAACAACTTGACGCACAAGACGCATTAAACCACTATCAGGATCAATTTATTTTTCCAAAAGTTAATGATAAACGAGTAATTTACTTTACCGGAAACTCATTGGGATTACAGCCAAAACGCACCAAAGCTTATATAGATGAGGTAATGAATGATTGGGCAGAACTGGCGGTTGAAGGTCATTTTTATGCCGAAAAGCCATGGTGGGATTATCAGGAAAGATTTGCTGAACCATTAAGTAAAATTGTTGGAGCACTTCCGTCAGAAGTTACGGTTATGAATACTTTGACAGTAAATCTTCATTTATTGATGGTTTCTTTCTATCAGCCAACAAAAACCAGATATAAAATTATCTGCGAAGAAAAAGCTTTTCCTTCAGATCAATATATGTTTCAGAGCCAGGTGAATTTTCATGGTTATAAACCGGAAGATGCGATTGTAGAAATTAAACGCAGAGAAGGAGAACACAATATTCGTTTAGAAGATGTTTTAGCCAAAATTGAAGAAGTTGGCGATGAACTGGCTTTGGTTTTAATTGGCGGTGTAAACTATTATACCGGACAGGTTTTTGACATAAAAACCATAACTGCAGCCGGACAAAAAGCGGGTGCAAAAGTTGGCTGGGATTTAGCGCACGCTGCCGGAAATATTAAATTAGAACTACACGAGTGGAATGTCGATTTTGCTGCCTGGTGCAGTTATAAATATATGAACTCCGGACCGGGAAATGCTTCTGGCTGTTTTGTTCACGAAAAACACCACAATTCTGATCTTCCAAGATTTGCAGGCTGGTGGGGACATAACAAAGAACGTCGTTTTAAAATGGAACCCAACTTTGATCCGGTACATGGAGCAGACGGCTGGCAGATTAGTAATCTCCCTGTTTTATCTTTAGCACCATATTTAGCTTCTGTAGAAATGTTTGCCGAGGTTGGAATGGATGCTTTAATTGCAAAACGAGATCATATTACTTCATATTTAGAATTTATTCTTCATGAAATTGATAAAGAAGTCAAAAGCACTTTTGAAATCATTACACCTTCAAATCCTGCAGAAAGAGCATCACAGTTATCCGTTTTTCTTCATGGAGAAGGAAGAAGCTTATTCGATTATTTAATGAAAAACGGAGTAATTACAGACTGGCGTGAACCAAACGTAATTCGTCTGGCGCCGGTTCCTTTATATTGTTCTTATGAAGATATGTACGACTTTGGACAAATTCTGAAAAAAGGAATTTTAGGTAAGTAATGTTGTTTCACGCAGATTTAAAAAGATTAAGCAGATTTGCAAAACTATTAATGCTGGAATATTAATTGCTTCCAGCTTGCTGGAGGAGCTTTAGAGTGTATTAAAAAGGCTTTAGCCCAAACGCATCGTTTGGGCTAAAGCCTTTTTTGTACCTCTGCGAAAATAGAAAAATAAAAAAATCTGTTCCATCTCCAAAATCCGGGTGAAACAAAACCTGAAAAGATTTTAATTTTATAAACTTTCAAAAAAATTCTGTAATAAACAAAATAACAGATATTCCGTATTTTGTAGTGTATAATTTTAAAAACCACGATCATGAAAGGCTTATATGTTTTATTAGCAGCGATACTTTTAACTTCTTGTCAAAATCAAAGTAAAGAAGATATCAATAAAGCCAAACAAGCCAGCATTGATTCAATGAAAGTTGAGATTAACAAACAGCGAGTTATCGATTCAATGAAGACTGAAATGGCGAAAATAAAAGAAGAGCAGAAAGTTGAATCTCAAAAAGTAGTCGTAGTACAGCAGCCTGCAAATGGAAATAGTACTGCAACAACTACTACAACAACGACAAAAAAGAAAGGCTGGAGTGCAACAGCTAAAGGAGCCGTAATTGGTGCCGGAGTAGGTGCTGCAACTGGAGCAATTGTCAGTAAAAGAAAAGGTGAAGGTGCTGTAATTGGCGGTTTGGCCGGAGCGGCATTAGGAACCGGAACAGGAGCTGTTATCGACAGTAAAAAGAAAAAAGAATAGATTTGAAATTCTATAAATAAAAAGAACGCCGGTTTAAATTTTAAACCGGCGTTTTGTTTTATACTAATTCCAGTGTTGGAATCTGAATTGCATTTAACTCTGCTTTGTAAAAATTGAATTGTTTTTTAATTCTTTCAGCTTCATTCTTAAAATAAAAACTAGAAGAGAACAGATTTTGATAATATTCAATTCCTTCTAAAATATTAGCTTTAAAAGAATTCCATTTTTTAAGCTGATTCGCAGTAACTTCACCAGAGATGGTTTCGATTTCATTTCTGAAATAATCGACATACATTTTCAATTCCTTTACAAATAGATTTGGACGATCATTAGTTCTTAAAACCGATTTTCCATGATAAATATGCTGAATCATATCTTTTAATGAAACTTCCTGATCAAAATAAGCCAAATTTGGTCCCGGGCAAATTACAACGCCTTGTGCCTGGCCTTTTATTTTGATATCGTTTTCCAGATAAGAAGCATTTGCAAGACCAACGCATAAACAAGATTTCTCAGTGATTTTGATTTTGGTCTTTTCAAATTCTTCCGCAGATATAGAATCTTTTTTACTTTCCAGTTCTTCCAGTTTTATATCCTGATATTTTTTTGAAGCTGTACAGATTCCATGAGGATCATACTCTTTGCTTAAGGCTAAGAATTTTTTCGGGCATGAACTTCCTGCTTTATTTTCCTCGATACGTTTTTGTTTTAAAAACTCGTTGGTTGTACCTTTTAAAGTATTAAACGGAACACCCAAAGGAGAAATATTACTTAAATAGAAATCATCTTCTTTGGCCTTCATCAATAAATTTCGGGTTTCCTTATCTACAGAAGTTGCCTCAGGAACCAATAAAAAAGGCGAACCCCAGCCAACAGCATCAACTTTATATTCGTCCAGTAAAAACTCATGTTCCTCAGCGGTTCCAACACCACCCTGAACCGTAATTTTTAAATCTAAAGGGTTTTCGGGGAAATAGTGATTTTTCGCTTGTAAGGCCTTAATCATTAAGTCATGTGCCGATTGTACCAGTTGTTCTTTTTTCTGCTTGAATTCTTCTAAAATAGTGCCTAATAAAAGCCCGTCAGTAGCAAATGCGTGACCGCCGCAGTTTAATCCCGATTCGATTCGGTATTCTGAAACCCATAGCCCTTTTTTAGCAAGGAAATTTCCCTGAATCATGGCTGATCTGAAATCACTCACTTTTAAGATGATTTTCTTTTTCAGTTCGTTATTTTCATTTGGAAAAAAGTCTTTGAAGTTTTCGAAGTAGCCGAACAATCTCGGATTCATTCCGGCAGAAAGCACGACAGACGATTCCAGGTTACTGTTAGCAAAACCTCTTAAAGCGGCATGCGCATCGTTAAATTCAATTGGAAGCTGTTCGTTTTTGATAAAATTATCCTTATCCAGTTTCGTCATGATATTCACATCAATTTCTCCAGGATTAAGATGCGATTCAATATAATGCCGGATGTTTTCTTTAAAAGCAATTCCGTCATCTAATAAATTCTGGAACCCTTTTTTAATGTCAGAAGTATTAGGCAGCATCGTCATGAAATTTTCTAATGCTGTTTTACTTTCTGCTAATTCAGTTTTAAAATTTTCGAATTTTTCTTTTACGATTTTATCGACTAAATTTAAGTAAGAAGTAATTCTTTCGGCACGATAATCATGAAATTTCTGAGTGATTTCTTCGTACGGAATGTTGAACTTAGTGCTGTAAAAATTACGCATCTTCTCAATCAAGTCATCATCTGCAAGGGCAACAACAGACGAAATACCGTACTGTGCCACTCTTATCGGACTGTCTATCGTATAGGCAAGCCCCATTACCGGAATATGAAAAGTGTGTAAGGGTGTTTTTGTCATTTGTTTTTCAGATTAAAATAAAGACAAATGAAAAAAAATATTTTTGTGCAAAACCTGATAATTGTCAGGTTTAAAAGGGATTGAGAATAGTGTAAAAATACAGCCGCGAATTACGCCAATTTTCTCGAATTTGCCTTTTTTAGAGAATTTGAATAAAAATTTGTGTCAATTTGTGTAATTCGTGGCAGGAAAAAAGTTGTTTAGATCAAAATCTTTTTCAAAGACTCGGCAATGCTGCGCCATAAAAAGTTGTAAAATGACTTTTCCTGAATTCTTTCCAGTTCAACATCGGCTGTTTTGGTTTGGTCTTTTGAGTCGTCTTTAACAAGTAAATTTACGACTGCACTTTTAAGTTTGGCTTCTTTTTCAGGTTTTTTCTTTTTGTATAATTTGACTTTTAGATCATCATAATCCAGAGAGGCATTTCCTTTGGAAACATTATCATTTCCGTAAAAATTGAATCGGTATTTATGAAAAGTCCCTGTAAAAGTTGCATTCATATACGGTTTACTGAACCTTGTCATGGCGCCTACATCAAAATTTGAAATTACACCCTGAATATGAAAACTGTCTTTTTTATCCAGAACATTAAAACTCCAGTCTACATCTAGCGGCGAAGCTTTCATGAAGATACATTTAACTTTTATTTTTACGTCGGCTGTTTTCTTCAGTCCAAAACCGCTTCGAAGATTGGTTGCCTGCAAATTGAATTTGTCGAAATTTAAAACTCCCGGACCTTTCGAAAAATCAATTTCTTCTTCATACACCAGTTTCGATTTCAAGACCTGCAGGGTGTCAATCTGCAGCGGAAATTTCAGATTTCGCAGTAAATGATTATACAGATATTTTTTGCTTAAATCATCTTTTGGCATTTTGCCGCGATAAATATTAGCATCAAAATGATTGATGACCAATGAATTTGCCTTAAAATAAAAGCGGTCATTTTTAAAACCCCAGTCCATTTTTGCAACCTGAGCCGAATCAAATTTCAAGGTATAAATATCCTTTTCTTTTTCAAGTCGTTTTGTAAACTCACGTCGGTTAAACTGAGGCAGATTGGCGAAATTATTAATCTTTAAAAAGTTTTTTTCGGTGCTGATTTTGCCAATTGTAATATTGTAAAAAGCACTTGGTCTGTAAAATAAACTATCGCAGACCAGAGCATACGTTTTATATTGAAGGGGAATTTTTTCTTTTAAAGTGGCATCGGTAATTAAAATTCCTTCCAGTTTTAAAAGAATTTTTTTAACACTTAAAATGGGTTTTTGAGAATCTAAAGAAACTACATCTACCGTTCCGTCGTTTAGGTAAATATTTGACACGGCAATGATTTTACGAAACGGATCGACAATTTCGTTTTTGATGCTTTTGCTGTTATTAATAAGTTTCTCGCCTTTTTTGTATAAAATAACACGGGGTTTATTAATGATGATACTTTCGGCCTGAATAATATCTCGGAAAGCCAGATCCCAGATATTGAAATGCTTTATAGTAATGGATTCAATTTTGGTGAAAAGCCCGTTTTTACTGTCTTTAGGTTCGTTTTTCGGACTTACTAATAAAGTCTGGGCATAAATATTTCGGGAAAAAAGCGAGACTTCGATTTTTTCATAATTAATATTATAAGAGGTTTTGTTTTTTTCGTGTATAATAATCGGAAGCTGTTTTTTGATCCAGTAATTCAGCCCGACATTTGCCAAAATCACTAAAACTAAGAGAGAAATTACTCCGATCGCTATTTTTTTATAGATTGACATTTATAGTATTAATTTTAAATACATAAATTTAGACTTTTAAAAAAAGAATACTATTACATTATTCTGCAATTTCCTTATATCATTATAAAACATCATACTTTATACGCGTTTCGAAATATGAAAAAATTAAAAAAGATTCTACTCGTTTTAATACTCCTGATTGTTGTACTTGGAATAGCTTTATGTGGATATATTTTTCATTTGAAACCCAAATATGACGGCGAAGTACAATTGAAAAACCTTCAGAAAGAAACCACCGTTTATTTTGATGATTTTGGAGTACCGCACATTTATGCCGATTCTGAAAAAGATGCTATGACAGCTTTGGGTTATGTTCACGCGCAGGAAAGATTATGGCAGATGGAATTGCTCCGCAGGATTGCGCCGGGACGTTTATCTGAAATCTTTGGATCGGTCGCGCTTAAAAATGATATGTTTTTTGCAGGAATTGGTATTGAAGATGCATCGGCGAAAGCCATTGCCAAACTGGATAAAAATAGTCCGGGTTATCAATTAACTCAGGCTTATCTGGATGGAATTAATCAATATTTAGAAGAAGGCGTAACTCCTGTTGAATTTACCTTAGTTGGCGTTAAAAAAGAAAAATTCACAATAAAAGACGTTTACAATATCTTTGGATATATGTCTTTTAGTTTTGCGATGGCTCAAAAAACAGACCCTTTACTAACTGATATTAAAAACAGGTTTGGCGCAGCTTATTTGAAAGATTTAGGAATTGAAGGCGAATTCAATACCACACAAATAAAAATTTCAAAAAAGAATACCGAGGAATATGCTGCTATTTCAAAATCAGTAGCGGCTTTACTGGATAAATCACCTGTTCCTCCATTTGTTGGAAGTAACAGCTGGGTGGCAGGACCAAATAAAACCAAAACCGGAAAAGTAATTTTTGCCAATGATCCGCATATTGGATTTTCCCAGCCGGCAACCTGGTACGAAGCACATTTGGTAACACCGGAGCATGAATTATATGGCTGTTATCTGGCTGGAACCCCGTTTCCGTTACTGGCGTACAACCGCGATTATGCCTATGGTTTAACGATGTTTGAAAATGATGATATCGATTTTTATCAGGAAAAAAATAAAGAGGGAGATGCGAATCAATACAAGACTCCGGATGGTTTTGCAAAATACGAAATCAGCAAAAAAACAATCAAAGTTAAAGATACTTCAGATGTTGTCCTGACTATAAAATCAAGCCGCCATGGTCCGGTTATGAACGATCTTTTGGAGCGCCTGGATAAGAAAAATCCAATTGCGATGTCGTGGACGTATACAAGAGAACCTATCCTGATTCTGGATGCGGCTTACGGACTTTCGCACGCAAAAAATAAAGAAGATTTTAAAAAAGCAGTTGCTTTAATTGCAGCGCCGGGACTAAATGTAATGTACGGTGATGCGAAAGGAAATGTGGGCTGGTGGGCGAGTGGTAAATTGTACAAACACAAGAAAGGAGTAAATCCGCATTTAATTTTGGACGGTTCAACCGGAAAAGAAGACATTGCAGAATATCTGGATTTTGAGAAAAATCCATCGGCTGAGAATCCGGAATGGGGATATGTGTATTCGGCAAATAATCAGCCGGAAGCAATTGACAATGGTTATTTATATCCGGGATATTATCTGCCTGAAGATCGTGCTAAGAGAATTTCGGGTTTAATGGATGCTAAATCAGATTGGGATAAAGAAGCTATCAGTAAAATGATTTACGACAATACTTCGAATGTTGCGGTTGGCGTAGTAAAGGATTTAATCGTAAACATTGATTTAAATTCAATCTCTGCTGATGAAAAAGAAGCTATTTCGGTTTTAAAATCGTGGAAAGGATCAACCAATCTTGATGATATTGCCCCAACGATTTACAACAAATGGATTTATTTATATCTAAAAAATACATTTGAAGATGAAATGGGCGAGGATAATTTTAATTTGTTTTTGGGAATTTCCCTGGGAAAACAGGTTATTGCCAATCAGATTAAAAATGAAAATTCGGTTTGGTGGGACAATATCAAAACCAAAAACGTAAAAGAAACCAGAGAAGATATTGTTTCAAAATCCTTTCATGATGCCGTTTTGGCCCTTAAAGAACAATTAGGAGCCAAAATTGCCGATTGGAAATGGGGGAAAGTACATACCGTTGAACACGAACATCCGCTTGGAAAAATAGCGGCACTTCGAGGTTTATTCAATGTTGGCCCGTTTGAATCGCCGGGATCAAATGAAGTGATAAATAATTTATTCTTTGGTTTAACCAATGAAGGAAAGTACTATGTAAAAGGCGGCCCTTCTACCAGAAGAATTGTCGATTTCTCTGACATAGAAAACAGCTGGAGCATTTTACCAACCGGACAATCCGGAAATCCATTCAGTAAACACTATCACGATCAGGCGGAAATGTACAACGCAGGAAAATTTAGAAAAATGAAACTGAATAAAGAGGAAATTGTAAAAACTTCTACTAAGCTTATTTTTAAACCGAAAAAGTAGTTTTTGTTTTTATTTTGTTTCAAGGTTTTAGGTTTCATGTTTTAAGTTTCATGTTTCATGTTTCAGGTTTATCAAGATTTGAAAACTTAGAATCTCAGCATCTTAGAACCTTAGCGCCTCAGAACCTTACTTAGAAAGATACTTTCCTTTTACAATATCATTCGCGAAAATGTTCAGATTATTAATAAGCACCTTATTATTCGTCATAACATTATTGGTTTGATACGCAGGATCTTTTTCGTAGGCTTTTAATAGAATATCCAGCTCGACTTCGTCAAAAACGACAAAGCTGTTATAGATCGCATCCCTGAAATTTTTATAGTTAATACTTTCTGTAATTTCCGCAGCTTTTTGAGTATTCCATTTTTCTTTGGCAGAAGCTTCTTTTATTTTTTCCTGACAAAAATCAACAACATACGCTTTATAATGCGCTGCTTCTACAATTCGGTCAATAGTAATTTTATTTTGCTGTGAAGGCATTGCCGGAGCATTTTGCGAAAATGATTTTGAAGAAATAAAAACGCATAATAATGCAGTCAGAAAACCGTAGTTTTTTAGATTTTTCATAGGTTAATTTGTTATTTGGGAAAGGCTAAAATACTATTTTTTTATGCTAAATCTTTCAATTTTAATGTTACAAGTTGTAACAAAAAAAAACTCCGATAGTCCAGTTTTAAAGCTGTTCTGTCGGAGTCTGTATTGTAATGTCTTAGAAATTATTTAGCGCCCTTTTTTAAGATTTCTTCTAAAATCTTTTTACCATTTTCGTTTGAAGGATCAAGTTCAACAGATTTTGAATAATTGGCTATAGCGAGTTTTTTATTTCCATCGGCTAAATAAGCTTCGCCCAGACTGTCATACACATTACCGGATTTTGGAAAAGTTTCGACATTGATTTTAAAAATTTCTATAGCCTCTTTCTTTTTTCCATCCTGAAGCAGCTGATAACCAACGCGGTTCATGTCACCTTCTTTAACAGCATAATTTGGATCGTTCTTTAGTTTTTTGTAAGCTTCGCTGCCGGCGGTAACACCTTTTGCGGCATAAATATCTAATAAGTCAAAAGCCAGAGATTTTTTAGGCTGTTCAAATGGTTTATTGTATAAAATAGCCTGTATGGCATCTGTCATTTCACCTAAAACCGTTCCTCCGGTATTATTCAGTAAAACAACCAGATTTTTATCGGTCAAGATGCGCGAAATTATAGTATTAAAACCATTAATACCGCCTCCGTGTCCAACCATTATTAATTTCTCCTTATCTCCTTTATCAAATTCATCCACAAACCATCCGTAACCATACGAAGCACCACCGGCTTTAATGTAAGGTTTAAATAAAGACTCCATTGATTTTTCTGAAAGCAGTTTGTTGGTGTACAATGCCTGATCCCACAAGTATAAATCTTCAACCGTAGAATATAAAGATCCGGCTGCATACGGAATACTCATATCCAGATACGCCGCATTAACGATCTTTTTACCTTGTTTTTCGTAACCGGCCGCTCTGTTTTTTAGAATAACATCGCTGTGATCATAACCGGAATTGACCATTTTTAAAGGTGTAAAAATAATTTCCTGTAAATATTGTTCGTAGGTTTTGCCCGTAGTTTTTTCGATAATATAACCCAGTAAAAAATAACCGGAATTACAATAAGAAAATTTTTCACCAGGTGTAAATTCAAGAGGCAGGTTCCAGAATGTTTTTACAAAATCGGCAGGAGAATACGGATCACGTGCTTTTTCTTTCATAAAATTAGGCGCGCTGGTATAGTTTGGAATTCCGGATGTATGCGTCAGTAAATGATGTATCGTAATTTTGTTTCCCGTTTCTTTTGGATAATCCGGCAGATAAGCAGTTATAGGGACATCGAGTTTTATTTTTCCTTCTTCGGTCAGTTTTACAATTAACAGCGCCGTAAATTGTTTACTGATAGAACCCAGTCTGAATTTAGTATCCGGCTGGTTCGGAATATTCCACTCCATATTGGCAGAACCAAATCCCTTTTTAAAAATAACTTTTCCGTTTTCGGCAACCAGAGCAGCGCCGTTAAATTGTCCGTATTCGTTGTATTTGCTCAAGAGCTGTTCGATTTGCTGCGCTTTGTCTTGTGCAGAAGCAGTTAATGTAAAAAACTGCATAATTGCAAAAAGGGTAATGAGTTTGATTGACTTCTTCATAATAATTAACAATTATGGGGGTTAAGATTAATAAAATGAACGTTTTTTGATTGATGATTGAAACTATGCAACAAGAAGATATTCAGTAATATAAGTCGAAAATACGATTTTTTTTACTTCAAATAAATTGATGTTCATAAAATGTTAGACGATTGATTTATCATTTGGTTTCAAGATTACTCAATTTTTTTCATTTTATTTTTAACCACAACGAATTCGAGTATAAACCCAAAAGAAGCTGCAAGAGTTTATGCTCTCTAACTAATGAATTCGTTTTTAATTTATATGATTTTGCTTAAAAGCAGCAGAATAAGAATAAACAGTTTTATCATCCTAATCTAGAATTAAGGTTCTACTTCGTTTCTATATCGACTATTTTTTGTCCATTTTCTCCCAGATAACGCACCACTATATTTTCATAAACCTTATAACCGTCGTCAACATTAGTAAAAATTAAAAGACCTTGTTTGGTTTTGGGCAGTAATATAAAAATCGTCTGAACCCCTTTGTCTGCACCGCCGTGAGATACAGCATAATGGTCATTGCCTAAATCGTAGATTTCGAAACCTAAACCAAAATATTTGTTTTTTTTGGTGGGGGTCTGATGCGAAACCATTTCGTCGAAAACTTTTTTGCTTAAGCCGTCGCTGTTCATAACACTGCATAAAAATCTACCGTAATCTTCAATAGTAGTCAATAAATCATCGGCAGCATTTACCGTTTTGTTTTTTGTTGGCTCATACGGATTTCCTTTGTTATCATAGCCGACTGCATAACGCGAAAGATCGATTTTGTCATTCCAGATTAATTGCGAATCGTTCATTTTTAAAGGTTCAAAAACAAATTCAGAAACCAATTGATCCAGCGTTTTGTGGAATTTTTTCTCCAATGCTTTTCTCAAATATTCAAATCCTTCTCCTGAATATTGGTATTGAGTTCCGGGCTTGAATTTAAAATCCAGTTTTTTAGACTCGTTAAAAGATCTCCAGTTCGGGAAACCGGTTTGATGACTTAAAACAATTCTTGTTGTTAGTAATTTTAAATACGGATCTTTTGCAATATCAGGATCCGTCCAATACTTATATAACGGTTCGTCCAAATCCCATTTTCCTGCGCTTACTAATTTTAAAGCCGTAATTGCAGTTATGGGTTTGGTAAGCGAAGCCACATTCCAAATCGTATTGTAAGGAGCGGCAATTCCTTTTTTAATTTCGCCAAAAACTTTTACCTGTTTCAGTTTTCCATCAGTAATAATTCCAATTCCCAAAGCCGGAACATTGTTTTCCGTGAGCCATTTTTCGGTTTCATCATCATTGTCAAAAAGATTTGATTTTCCGGCTGCAGAACTCGTCATTTGATGATTATAGCTAAGCGATCGGGCCAGTTTCCAGTCTTTATTTTTTAAAAGCCAAAGATGTGTGAACTTGGCAAAACTTCCAGCCTGTTCAACATTTCCGGCTGAACTCTCATAAAACCGATGCACTCCCATTTGTATCGCGCCATATAAAACACCGTTTTTGTATAAAGGATAAATTTCGGTGCCGCCGTCAACTAATTCCCTGCGGTAATTGTATTTTCTGTTAGGAGAACAAATGCCGCTTGTAAGCGTTTTTAGAAACCGTGCTTTATCCGAAACGCTGTCTTTGTCATGATAAAACTCAAAATCTTCGGTATAAAGATTTTTGAATTGTTTTATATCGCAGGTATTAAAACCAATATTGAAAAGAAGACTGTCTCTGGACATAATGGTTTTGTACAATGCTGAAGTTTTAGCCTCCTGTGAAAATCCAAATTGGATTTGAAAAAGTAACACTCCAATTAAAATAGTTTTTAATTGAAAATAAAAATGATTGATTTTCATTTGTGATTGATGATGATTGATTCTGCAATAATACATCAATCAAAACTTCCAAAATTGTACAAATGCGAAATAGTGGAGCAAAAGTTAAGAGATAAGATATAAGAAACAAGATATAAGAAACAAGATATAAGAAACAAGATATAAGAAACAAGATATAAGAAACAAGATATAAGAAACAAGATATAAGAAACAAGATATAAGAAGATAAGAGGTGACCTGAGATAATTAATCGTATGGTATTTAGTCAGTCAAACAACTCACAATTTACAACTCACAATTTACCATCCCTCTTATGAGAAAGAAAATACGACTCCGGATCAAACATTTTTGGAGTTGTTTTGGTAACATCCTTAAACTTTCGTATAAAATGCGACTGATCAAAATATTTGTTATAAAGCGCAATGTCGGTCAGTTTTAATTTTTCTAAATCAGAATGTACCATTTGATCAACCGATTTTCGGAATTTCATAATCTGGATATACTTTTTAATTGTTAATCCAACTGAGGTTTTAAATCTAATTTGAAGTAATCGCTGTGATACTTTTAAATCGCGGCTGATTTCTGAAACCGAAATTTCTTCTTCGTTATTTTTAACTATTTCGCAGATTTTTTCAATTACGTTTTTATCAGGATCTAAAGCAGACAATTCTTCAAAAAAGATATTTATAGTATCTAATAAGGTTTGAATTTCAGAACCAATTTGAATTTTAAAAGGTAATTCTGCCGGATTAATTTTAATAATCGAATCTGTAAAATTGCTTAAATCGTATTTAGGGAACATCGAAAGTGTCCAGGTATGAAACTGAATAATCGTAATTTTCGTTTTGGGTTGTATGTTAACCAGAACTTTGTTTGTCATTTGCGAACAGAAATAAATACCTTCGCTCATCTCGAATTTCTTTTTACTGGTATGAACTTCAATAGAGTTACCACATACAATGGCAAGATTAAAGCAGCCATTAGGCAGAACTAATTTATTCTCAATCAGACTTTCGCTCATGCTGTTATCCAGACACCAGATTTTATTGACGAACCTTTCGGATTTTTCGCTTACATAATGTTCTGAATACAACTGCATTTTTAAACGGGCTGAATAGTTTTTATAATCTTAAATCAAGGGCTAAATTAAGATTTTTTCTATTATCAGAATATTTAAAGAAACTCTCTAAAATAATCTTGTTTTGTATCCTGCCATTCTTCTAAAATAATACTGAAATAAACATCATCTTTGCTTTTTCCATCAGAGTCTGCGTAGTTATTTCTAAAAATACCTTCTTTTAGAGCACCCAGTTTTTCTATAGCCTTTTGAGATCTTAAATTTTCAAGATCGGCACTGAATTGTATTCTTCTAAACTCAATATTTTCAAAACCAAAATTCAGTAATTCAAATTTGCAGGCTTTATTTAGGCCTGTTCCCTGAAAATCCTTTCCGTACCAGGTCCAGCCAATTTCGCATTTTTGGCTTGCATGATTTAAATAACCGTAACGTGTGCTTCCTGCAATTCTGTTGGTCGTTTTATCTATAATAAGGAACGGATAACAAATTCCGTCTGCTTTTTGTTTTAAGGTGCTTTGAATGTAATTTTGAAAATCCTGATCACTGCGAACATACATTCCCATATATTTCCAGATTTCGTCATCAAAAATAATATCTTTAAGCTCAGCGTTTCTCTCATTTTCAAATGGAACTAAAAGCACTTTTTCGTTTTCTAAAATAATGTCTGATCGTAAAATTTCGCTGTTCATGAATTTTCTAATATAATTTTCTGTAAAAGTTTAAGCGAAAGTAATTGTTTAAAATTTCTAAATAAATCAATAAAAATAACAATTTGTTATATTTTTAAAAAACTGAATTGAATGAAATTAACACGAATTAAAGGCGTACTGTGAATTTAGAGGCGTAAATAATTTATTTATTTTAAGGCTTATCTATATTTATTATTTATTTTTACGATCCAATATTAGATTTTCCTTGATGCAAACTTCACTAAAAATTGCTGTTGTTGGTTCTGGACTTGTAGGATCGCTGCTGGCAATTTATCTTAAAAAAGCTGGACACATCGTTCATGTTTACGATCGCAGTCCAGATATTCGAAAAATAAATTTCTCTGGTCGCTCTATTAACCTGGCGATGTCTAATCGCGGCTGGAAAGCACTGGATGCTGTAGGTGTCGGCGATTCGGTTCGTGAGATCGCAATCCCTATGGACAAACGCGCTATTCATTTGGTTGATAAACTGAATTTTCAAAATTACGGTCAGGAAGGCGAATCCATCTATTCGATTTCCAGAGGAAAACTCAACAGAAAAATGATCGACCTTGCCGAAAATGCCGGCGCCGAGTTTTACTTTGAACAAAAAATCTGGGACGTTACCTTAAGCGATGCAACCTTACATATAGGGGAAAGCGAAAGAGGTGAGTGGGAAGAAAGAAAATACGATATGGTTTTTGGTGCCGATGGCGCTTTTTCAAGAATCCGTCACCGAATGCAGCGTCAGAGTATGTTTAATTATTCGCAGGAATTTTTAAACATGGGGTATAAAGAATTAAATATTCCGGCTAATACAGACGGAACACATAAATTAGATAAAAATTCATTTCATATCTGGCCGCGGGGAGAGTACATGTTAATTGCTCTTCCAAATCTGGACGGCAGTTTTACCTGTACCTTATTTATGCCGTTTGAAGGAGAAAATTCGTTTGAATCTCTGACAGACCGAAAAATGGTTGAAGATTTCTTCGAAAAAAACTTCCCGGATTCAATCGAAGTTATTCCCGAACTGGCAAATGATTTCTTCAAAAATCCAACAAGTACACTGGTAACGATGAAATGTTTTCCTTGGACATTTGAAGACAAAATTGCTTTAATAGGAGACGCTTGTCATGCTATTGTTCCATTTTACGGACAAGGTATGAATGCCGGTTTTGAAGATATCACAGTTTTGAATGAAATGATTGAAAAGTACCAAGACGACTGGAAAAAAGTCTTTTCTGAATATCAAATTTCAAGAAAGCCAAATGCAGATGCTATTGCGGAGCTTTCGTATCGAAATTTCCTTGAAATGAGCACCAAAACGGCAGACGAAAAATTCTTGCTGCAAAAGAAAATAGAAAAGGTCTTCTCAGATAAACATCCGGACAAATGGATTCCGCTTTACAGTCGTGTAACCTTCAGCGACCGCCCGTATGCAGAGGCTTTGGCAATTGGAGATTATCAAAACGCCATTATGGAAGAAGTTTTGAAACTTGACAATATCGAAAATATCTGGAATACAGTCGAAGTAGAAAATAAAATTCTGGAATTACTGCAAAAATAAATCAATGTCAATTACAATATCAAAAATCAATTTTAAAATTGACATTGATATTGTAATTGATTTTTGATCGTATTATTTCTTTAGTATTTTGGATAAAACGCCAAAAACACCTCTTATAAAAGTAGCACTTGTAACGACTTTCAAAACAGATTTCGTAACTACTTCTGTAGTACTTGACTCAGATTTTGAAGATCTTGCCGGAGCTTGTTGTTCCTGTTGAGAAGCGGCTTCAGCAGCATCAGCTATTTTTTTGTTTAGAATTTCGAAGGCACTTTCGCGATCAATTTCTTCAGCGTATTTCTTAACCAGTTTTGATTTGCTGTTTATTTCATCTATCTCAGAAACAGATAAAATATCCATACGGCTTTGCGGTGCACGCATCATTGCAGCAACTAACGGAGTAGGAATACCTTTTTCGTTAAGAGCAGTAACCAAAGCCTCTCCAATTCCTAAACTTGTTAGTAATTCATCTGTTTTATAATATTGCGAAGTTGGGTAATTATCAGCTGTTTTCTTGATAGCCTGACGGTCATTTGCAGTAAAAGCTCTAAGCGCATGTTGAATCTTTAGTCCTAACTGAGCCAGAACACCGCTTGGAACATCCATTGGGTTCTGCGTTACAAAATACACCCCGACACCTTTCGAACGGATTAATTTTACAATAGTTTCAATTTGTTCCAGTAAAGCTTTGCTTGCTTCATTAAAAATTAAATGCGCTTCATCAATAAATATTACTAATTCCGGCTGTTCAGCATCTCCTTTTTCAGGCATTTTCTGGTAAATTTCTGCCAGAAGACTTAACATGAAAGTCGAGAATAATTTAGGCTTATCCTGAATATCAGTCAAGCGGATGATGTTTATATAGCCTTTCCCGTTTTCATCAATTCGCATCAAATCATCGGTTTCAAAAGACAATTCGCCAAAAAACAAATCACCGCCCTGTTGTTCAAGCTCAATTATCTTTCTTAAGATCGTTCCGGTAGTTGCCGTTGATATTTTTCCGTAATTCGCTGTGATTTCTTCTTTACCTTCTTCAGTAATATAGTTGATTACCTTTTTTATATCTTTTAAATCCAGCAGCGGCATTTGGTTGTCATCGCAATATTTAAAGATAACTGCTGCCACACCGGCCTGAGTATCGTTTAAATCTAAAATCCTTGAGAATAAAACAGGACCAAACTCAGAAACAGTAGCGCGCAGGCGGACTCCGTTTTGTTTAGACAGAGACATTAATTCAACCGGAAAAGCACTTACATTATAGGGAATATTAATTTTAGCATGACGCTCTGTAATAAAGCCTTCTTCTTTACCTTCTTTTGCAATACCGCTGAAATCACCTTTGATGTCCATCATCAAAACAGGAATACCGGCATTGGATAACTGTTCTGAAAAAACCTGAATAGTTTTTGTTTTCCCGGTTCCGGTGGCTCCGGCAATAAGACCATGTCGATTCAGTGTTTTCAACGGAATTTTTACATGCGCTTCTGCAATTGCTTCGCCGTCTAAAATAGCACCTCCCAGTATTATAGAGTCTCCTTTTGCAGAATAACCGTTATTTATTTCTTGAATGAAATTCTCTTTTTTATTCATGTTTTATTTGTAATTTAGATGATTATAAGAGTTTTGCTTGAGTTTTTAACAATTTAAGTATATTTTTTTTAGTAGGAAAATGCCCTTTTTGATTGAAAATAACATAAAAAAAAAATTCGCAGCTTTTTAAGAAGATTTCAAAAGATTAATTGAATTATGTCTAAAACGTTGTAATTTTTTTATTATTAGCCTTGATTTTTGTTTTATTAAAAATATGAGGTCAGCAAATTAATGAGATATTTTTTAAATTGACGTTAAATTTCCTTCAATAAAATTAAAAAAAGTTTTTTTATTTAAACTAAACGTATAAATTTGCTACCCTACAAGTTAAATATAACTAAAAAATAAAAATTATTTAAAACTATTAAAATTAAAAAAAATGGCAAACGTTAAAGTTAAAAAAGAAAGCACTTCAAATGGAGGAGGGATGATTACAGGAATCATAATCGTAGCGTGTATCGTAGTTGGGGTGATAATCTGGAAATTTGTTATGGGTTCTCCTGCTAACTTTGAGGGTGGAAATCCTGAGACAGGTCACCCGATCAATACATTAGGTATGGTATACAAAGGAGGTTTCATTGTACCGGCATTATTAGGTATGTTTTTAATGGTTGTTGTTTTTTCTATTGAAAGATTTATCGTTATTGGTAAAGCTGCTGGTAAAGCTAACTTAGATAAATTCATGGCTAGCGTTCAGGCAAGTATTAAAGAAGGAAACATCGAGGCTGCTATCGCTTCATGTGACAAACAACAAGGTTCAGTTGCAAACGCAATTAAATCTGCTTTAATTAAATACCAAGACGTTAAAAAAGAAGGATTCAACAGCGAAGAAGCTTCTGAAGTAATCCACAAAGAAATTGAAGAGGCAACTTCATTAGAAATGCCAATGTTAGAGAAAAACATGACTATCATCTCTACTTTAGTATCTTTAGGTACATTAGGAGGATTATTAGGAACTGTATCTGGTATGATTAAAGCGTTTGGTGCGTTAGCTTCTGCTGGTACTCCTGACCAGGCTGCTCTTGCAACAGGTATCTCTGAGGCACTTATCAACACAGCAACAGGTATCTCTACATCTGTATTAGCTATCATCTCTTACAACTTCTTTACTGCTAAAATTGACGATTTAACTTACTCTATCGATGAGGCTGGTACTACAATCGTGAATACTTACAGAAAATTCAGAGGAAGTTTAAGACAATAATTAATTTTTGATATTTTAAATATCAGAACAAAATAAAAGATAATGGCTAAAATAAAAATGAAAAAGAAGTCAACATCGACAGACATGACTGCGATGTGTGATGTTGCGTTCCTTTTGCTTACGTTCTTTATCTTGACCGCTACTGCTAAAGTACCTGAAGCGCTTCCTGTGGATATGCCTTCATCTACTGTACAAAGTAAATTACCAGATTCAGATTTGGCAATTATTACAATAGGTAAAGGAAAAGACGGGAAAACCAAGGTGTTTTTTGATATCAAAGGAAGAGAAATCCGTAAAAAGACTCTTGAAGGAATGGGAGCAAAATTCGGTGTAACTTTTTCAGATCAGGACAAAGAAAAATTTGCTTTAATGGATGACTTCGGTGTGCCAATTACAAGTTTAAAGCAAATCATCGATATGAAATCGGCTGACAGAACTAAAGCAGAACAACCTGGAATTCCATTTGATTCTGTAGACAATCAGTTGAAAGAATGGCTTTTAATTTCAAGAAGAGCTACAATCGACCTTGATGATAAAGAATTGCAGATTGCAATTAAAGGAGACGCGAAAGAAGAATATCCACAAATCAAAAGAATTATGGATATCTTGCAAGATCAGAAAATCAATTCCTTTAACCTGGTTACTGGAATGAGAGGAAAAGACTTTTAATTAAAAAAGATACAGTAAAATGGCTGAATTAAATACCGGCGACGGTGGCGGCGGGAAAGGCGGCAAAGTAAGAAGCAAAAAGCAAAGTTCAAAAGTCGATTTAACGGCTATGGTGGATTTGGCATTCTTATTGATTACCTTCTTCATGTTGACCACATCGTTGTCAAAACCTCAATCGATGGATTTGTCATTGCCAGATAAGAGTCCAGATGAAACAAAAGATAAACCAGTAAAAGTTGATGAAAATCGTACTATGACAGTAATGTTAGGGGAAAATAATAAATTGACTTATTACATGGGATTGTTAGAGTCTCCTATTGCAGGACCTAAAGATATCGCTTATGGTAAAGATGGGATTCGCAGAGAGTTGCTAAAAAGAAAGAAAACAGTTTTAGAATACTCTGCAGGTTTAGGGAAACCTAAAAACGGGATCATTGTTATTATCAAACCAACTAAAAAATCAACTTACCGCAATTTAGTTGATATGTTGGATGAAATGGCAATTACTGGAGTAGATACTTATGCGATTGTTCCTGAGTTTACACCAGAGGAGACTAAATTGATAGATAAAAAATAAGATCTGTCTTGTTTTAACATCCTAATAATCAAGAATTATGAAATTAGATATTATAAAAAATCAGTGGCTTGATATCGTATTCGAAGGACGTAATAAGATATATGGCGCATACGAGCTGAGAAAATCAAACGGTAAAACTACAGTAAAAGCACTTGTACTGGGTTCTATCTTCTTTAGTTTCGCTATTGCAGCTCCTCTTATTGCGAGCTATTTGCCAGAATCTAGTACAGAAGAAGAGAATAAAGATATTAAGATCGCAACGGTAAAATTACCTCCTAAACCAAAAGAGGATATAAAACCTAATCAACCGCCGCCACCACCGCCGCCACCAAAAGTGGATCAGGTGAAATTCGTAAAGCCGGTTGTTGCTAAGGCGAATGAAGTTACCGAAGATCCTCCAAAAATTGAGGAACTTAAAGATAAAAAAGTAGGTTCTGAAACAATTAAAGGAGATCCGAATGCAGTTTTAACTGTAGACGAACCAGTAGGTAAAGGACCGGTTTCTCAGGTTGTAGAAGAAGATAACAGTGTATATAACACAGCTGGTATCGAGGTAAAACCTGATTTCCCTGGAGGTATGGATAAATTCTACAAATTCGTAGGAAATAACTATAAAACTCCTGAAGAAGAAGGTTTAAAAGGTAAAGTTTACGTTACGTTTGTAGTTGAAAAAGACGGTTCATTAACCGACATTAAAGTTTTAAGGGATATCGGTTACGGTACAGGAGCAGAAGCAATTCGTGTTCTTAAAAAATGTCCAAAATGGACTCCTGGCGAGCAAAATGGTAAAAAAGTGAGAGTACTTTACTCTTTACCTATTACTATTCAATCTGCAGAATAATGTTAAAAGATAGACTTAATAATATTCAGAAGAAATCGCTCAAAGAGCGATTTCTTCTTGTTTTAGGAATACTGTTTTTTTTAATATATCTTGTACTGGGTTTAATGATCATGTTTTGGGAAAAACTTCCTTTGGATATGGAGCCAAAATACAGATATGCTTTTGGCGGACTACTGATTGTTTACTCTGCAATCCGTTTTTTAAGATTAATGAATTCAAATACAGAATAATATGCTGAAATATAGTAAGTTTTTAGGTTTAGTTGTTTTTGTCTTTTTGTTTGTGAAGTGCAACCAAAAAAGCAAAAATGAATCTGATAAAGAAACAATTTTAAAGGGAGCTTTAGATATTACAGTTGACGAGACTGTAAAGCCCATTGTGGATGATCAGGTTGCTGTGTTTGAAGGAACTTATTATGGAGCTAAAATTACAGTACATCCAAAATCTGAAGCTGAGTTAATAAATGATTTATTAAATCAGAAAACAAAAGTAGTTGTAACAGCCAGAAATCTGACTGAAGAAGAAATCAGCAGATTTGAAAAAAGTAAAATAAAACCTCGCGTTACTCCTTTTGCTACAGATGCCATTGCTTTTATTTCAAGCAAAAGCAATAACGATACATTAATTGCGTTGAAAACTGTGTTGGATTTTATGCAGGGTAAGCCGGATGCCAGAATTAAAGGGCTTGTATTCGATAATCCTAATTCCAGTACAGTTCGATACATGAAAGAACTGGCAAAAGTTAAAGATATTCCGGCAACGGGAGTCTTTTCTTTTAAAACAAATGATGAAGTGATTAAATTCGTTTCTGAAAATGAAGGTATGATTGGTATAGTGGGCGTGAACTGGTTATCACAGCCTTCACCAAATATGATTGATATCGTAAAAAAGATAAATGTTTTGAGTGTAAAAGGATTAAAAGATGATAAATATTATAGCCCTACTCAAAACGACCTGGCAGAGGTAAAATATCCTTTGGCACGTGATTTGTTTATCATTAACTGTCAGGGGTATTCCGGTTTAGGAATGGGGTTCTCTTCATTCATTGCCGGCGACATTGGACAAAGAATAATTCTAAAATCTGGTCTGCTTCCGGTGCGAACTCCGGGCAGGAAACTGCAGATTAGAAGTGAAATTTTAAAAGATAACGAATAAATTAATTACTATAAAGATGAATAAATTTAAAATTTTTAGTCTTGCTTTGATTGCTGCAGGTTCTGCTGCAAACGCGCAGGATATTAAAGAAGCAAAAAAGGCAATTGACGCTGAACAATTTCAAAAGGCGAAAACATTACTTAAATCTATCATTAAAGCTAAACCTTCTGATGGTGAAGCAAATTTTGTTTTAGGAAATGTATATTTAAATCAAAGCGTTGTTGATTCTGCTAAAATTTATTATTTAAACGGAATTGAGGCGTCTGATAAGAAAAACCTAAACTATATCGGATTAGGTCAAATCGATCTTGATAATAAAAATGCATCTGCAGCACAGGCAAATTTTGCTTTGGCTACAAAAGACATGAAACGTAAAGATGTAGAAGAATTTATCTACATCGGTAAAGCATATACAAATTCTAATAATCCTGATTATAATAATGCTATCGCAAGTTTAAAAAGAGCATTGGCAATTGAACCACAAAATGCAAATGCACTTTTAGCTATCGGTGATGCGTATTATGGAGCTAATAATCAAAATGATGCTTACAAATCGTATCGTGATGCATTTACTGCAGATCCAACTCTTTTAAGAGCTAAAATGCAATTGGGTGTTTTATTGAAAGGAGCTAAATCTTACGATGAAGCTATTAAATCTTTCAATGAAGTAATTGCATTGAATCCTAATTATGGTCCTGTTTACAGAGAATTGGCTGAAACATATTACAAATGGGGAAGAAACAAAACATCTACCGCTAAAGTAAACATGCAGAACGCGATTACAAACTACGAGAAATACCTAAGTTTGACAGATTACTCTTTAGATTCTAAAATGCGTCATGCCGATTTCTTAATCTTGGTTAAAGATTACAAAAGCTTAGAAACTGTAGCAAACAAAATGATTGCGGAGGATAAAGTAAATCCTAGAATTTTCAGATATTTAGGTTACGCCGCTTACGAAAACGGAAACGTAGATGTGGCTATTAAATCTCTTGAAGATTACATCAAAAATCCTTCTAACAAAGTAATCGGAAGCGATTACATGTATTTAGGTTTAGCTAAAATTAAAAAAGGAACAAATGCTGAGGGTGCTGTAGATCAGGCAGCTTTTGATGCAGGTATAGCTAATATTAAAAAAGCTGTAGAATTAGAACCATTAGTAGTTGAAGAACTTGGAGATTATGGTAAAGAATTATTCGGTAAAAAGCAGTGGGCACAGGCTGCAGCTATTTATGAATTAAGTTCAGCTAATTCTGAATCAAGAAATTATTTGACTGATAATGTTTACTACGGTATCGCTCTTTATTATGCAAACTTAGATAAAAAGGCTACATCACCAGAAGTTGCAGCTGATTTAGCTAAAGCTGATGCTGCTTTTGACAGAGTGTTAGTAGCTTCTCCTTCTTATGATGAAGCTTATCTTTATAAAGGAAGAATAGGTAACTTATTAGAGAAAGAAGATCAAATCGTTAAAAACTACGAAACATACATCGCTAATATGACTGCTAAAGGTGCAGAAGAATTAGCGAAACCTGCTACAGTTAAGAAAATAGTTGAAGCATACAATAGTATTGGTGCAAGTTATGCTAATACTGATAAGGCTAAAGCGATTGAATATTTCAATAAAACTTTAGTTTTAGATCCTGCAAATGCTTATGCTACACAATCTGTAAAGTCTTTAAAATAATAAAAACATACGATTAAAAATTAGAACCGGTAATTCTTAGTGAATTATCGGTTTTTTTGTTCCGTATTTAATTAACTATCTTTGCGCATTAAATTAGAATAATGTTATCAAAAGAAATACAATTAGAAGTAAATAAAGGAGCTATGCTGCCTTTAATGGAAGAGTTTTATACCATACAAGGTGAAGGCTTTCATACCGGAACTGCGGCTTACTTCATTAGAATTGGAGGATGTGATGTAGGATGTCATTGGTGTGATGTAAAAGAAAGCTGGAATGCTGACTTGCATCCGCCTACTAATATTGATGTAATTGTAAATAACGCATCAAGTTATGCAAATACTGTTGTTGTTACAGGAGGTGAGCCTTTAACCTGGGATATGACATTGTTAACTCAGGAATTAAAAAATAAAAATTTAAAAGTGCATATTGAGACTTCCGGAGCTTATAAATTAAGTGGTACGTGGGATTGGATTTGTCTTTCTCCAAAGAAAAACAAACTGCCTACGAAAGACGTTTATGATAATGCGCACGAATTGAAAGTGATTATTTATAATAAACACGATTTTATTTTTGCAGAAGAGCAGGCAGAACTTGTAAATGATAATGCTATTTTGTTCCTACAGCCTGAATGGAGTAAAAAAGAAGAAATGACACCTTTGATTGTAGATTATGTTATGAATAATCCAAAATGGAGAGTTTCATTGCAAACGCACAAGTATTTAAATATCCCATAAACAAAAAAAACTCTCCTGGACTGGAGAGTTTTTTGTTTTATGAAATATACATTGTGTAAAAAAGAAACATTTCTAGTCCCAGTTTTTGTGCTTTTTTAAATTGGTTATGTGTGCCAAATGATGATTACTATGCCAGGCATACATTCCGATAATTTGTTTGATGCGAATTTCTGAATTGTTTTCAGGATGAATAAAAGATTTTTCTAAATCAGCTTCTGATAAACTTTTCATTAAATAAGCCAGTCTAAAATGAAGTCCTTCTAATAAACTTAAAGTAGGTTCTATCGGCATTTTTAAATTGTCCGGTAATTCACACCATAATTTTTCGTCATACGGTTTTATAATCGGATTGTTTTCTGTCAGTGCCCATTTTAATCTTATAAAACAATTCATATGGCTTTCGGCGCAATGGTGAATGACTTGTCTGACACTCCATCCGCCCGGACGATATTCTGTGTCTAATTTTTCATCATTAAAATGAATAACTTCTTTTTTTAGTCTTTCAGGAAAACTGGCAATTTCTTCAATTTTGTTCAAAAAATATTCAGAAGTAAAAACCTCTGGCGCCTTAAATTTTCCAATAGGATATTTTAGCGTTTCTAAATCTAATTCTGTCATTGGGTTTGGTTGGGTTTATTTAAATAGAAAGTTTGGCTAAATAATCATAATGCTCACCTTCCAGAATCAATTCACATTTTAATCCGTTTGCAATTGCGGCATTTTGAAGTGTGTTATAATCAAGATACAACCAGTCAAAAGGTTCTTCTTTTTCTCCTTTGTACGTTATGTTGAAAATCAATTCCCCATAATATTCAGTATCAGAAGGAATCCATTTTCCGCCGTCTTCATCTTCATCAAACATGTAAACAATGTCAGAGCTGTCAATTAAAATCTGCCCTCCCGGATTCATCAGAGATTTTAATTTTGACAAATAAGTGTTGCAGTTTTTTAATTTTCCAAAAATACCCGTTCCATTCATTAATAAAAGGATAGTATCAAATGTTTCGCCTTCAAAATCCAGAATATTTTCTATTTTGGTATTTTTTACACCTCGAAGTCTGCAGGTTTCAATTGCTTTTTCGGAGATATCTATAGCTGTTACTTCTAATTGACGTTCATTTTGGAGTGATAAACTATGGCTTCCGGCTCCGCAGCCAACATCTAAAATTTTTCCAAAAGCCAGCTGTAAAGCTTTTTGCTCAATTTTTGGCATATCATTATAAGAGCGAAATAAATATCCAACACTCATCTCGTCTTCTTCAGAAATTGAAGTTTCGGTAATAATATCTTCAGGCGAGTTGTTTGTCTGGAAATCGTACATCGCTTTTCCAAAAAGATCTTTCATTTTAATTCAAAGTATAAGGTTTCAAGTTTAAAGTTGTTTAATTTTGCAGATCAACTTTAAATTTTAAACTTGAAACAAATTTTAAATAACTTAAATAAGTCAGCCAAAGATAAGCATATCGAAAATAAAAAGTATTTTGATAAGCTTAAAAAGAAGCAGCCAAAGAATTTGGATTATGTAATGCAGGATCTGCATGATGCCGAATTCAAAAAAACGGATTGCTTAGAATGTGCTAATTGTTGTAAAACAACAGGGCCTTTGTTCACTTTGGCGGATATAGAAAGAATTTCAAAATCTTTCAGGCAAAAACCACAGCAATTTATAGATCAGTACCTGCGTATAGACGAGGATAAAGATTATGTTTTAAAAAGCGTGCCCTGTACTTTTTTGGATAATGAAAATTATTGTATGATATATGATGTTAGGCCAAAAGCCTGTCGTGAATTTCCGCATACAGATCGCAAGAAATTTTATCAAATTTCTGATTTGACATTAAAAAATGTTGCCATTTGTCCGGCAGCCTATAATATTGTCGAAGAAATGAAAAAGAAGCTTCCGTTGTAGAAACGTTATATTTCGTTTTTTTAAATGTATTTTTGAAATACCCGAATTTGAATAAAGAATAATTATACTAAGAGATATAAATTGAATATAGAATATTTTATAGCAAAAAGACTTATAACTGCAAAAGATCATAAAAGCAGTATTTCAGCGCCAATTATAAAAATTGCTATTTCTGCAATTGCTATCGGTATGATTATGATGATTGTTTCAGTTGCAACAGGAATTGGTCTGCAGCAAAAAATACGTGAAAAAGTTTCTGCTTTTAACGGTCAGGTTATTATTTCAAACTATGACAATAATAACTCAGAGATTACGTTGGTTCCAATTTCAAAGAAACAAGATTTTTATCCCGGTTTTAAATCTGTTCCTGAAGTGACCCATATCCAGGCAATCGCAACCAAGGCGGGAATTATAAGAACTGAAAATGCTTTTGAAGGAATTGTTTTTAAAGGAGTAGGTGCCGATTACAACTGGACTAATATAAAAGAATATTTAATAGAAGGGGGGCTGCCGGATTTTTCAAAAAATCTTAATGAAGATGTTGTGATTTCAAAATTTCTTGCCAACAGACTTAATTTGAAATTAGGAGACAGTTTTAATACCTTTTTTATTAAAGAAGAACAAGGAAAAATGCCTAATAGCCGCCGATTTAAAATTGTCGGGATCTTTAGTTCCGGATTTCAGGATTTCGACGCGACTTATATTATTGGTGATATAAGACACGTTCAAAGGATTAATAAATGGAATCCAGATCAAATAGGGGCTTTTGAAGTGTTTGTAAAAGATTTTACAGCAATTAAGGAAACGGGAAATCAAATCTATGAACAAATTTCTTCGAATCTTGATACGAAAACAATCACAGAAAAGTATAGTTATATTTTTGACTGGCTGCAATTGTTCGATTTTAATATAATAGTGATTCTGGGAATTATGATTTTGGTTGCTACAATTAATATGGTAGTTGCATTACTTGTTTTGATTTTAGAACGAACCCAGATGATTGGGATTCTGAAAGCGTTAGGAGCAAATAACTGGACAGTTCGTAAAGTTTTTCTCTATAACGCATTCTATTTAATAGTTCGGGGATTGTTTTGGGGGAATTTAATAGGGGTTTTATTGTTGTTAATGCAACAGCAATTCGGAATCATACAGCTTAATCCGGAAAACTACTATGTAAATACCGCACCCGTATATTTAAACTGGGGTTATGTAGCTTTGCTGAATCTGCTGACTATTTCAGTATGTTTTGTGGTGTTGTTAATTCCATCATATATAATAACAAAAATTTCTCCAGTCAAAGCAATTCGTTTTGACTGATGGTATAGGCTTTGAATTTGATTTTTGCATTTGTCAGATTAGCAAATAATTTTAATACTATATATAGATTTCACGGTACGTAACCCGACAGTTTTAAAAACATGTCGGGTTTGTTTTTTGTGTATATTAATGTATATGGCGTAGATGACCGTTCTGTATTTCTGTAGAGATGCGCCGAAGTGCTTCTACATCCAGTGGTTTTTAGGCTGTATAATAAGATAAGGTTGTATAAGAGTTTAGTTTAGTCTGCCAACAGTACCCGGTGAGTATTAGTAATTAGGAGCTTTATCCCGCTATACGCTTCAATCTTTTGGCGCCGAACGCCGGCTGGAAAGGATTTCCGCTTCTATCGGGGCTAAGGGATCGGTCTTTGGAGTGAGTTTTAGGGAGAAAGACTTATTTGTAAAGATTGAAAAATCGCCTAAAAAGAAGTGAAAACACTAAAAACTCCTCATAAGTCGCAATCCAAAACCCCGGCAAAATGAGAAAAATGCGGCCGAACTAAGAAAAACCGCACAGGGAATAAAAAACTTTGGAATGTAAAAATGCTGTTATCAGTTAGTTAAGAAAAAGAGTAAAAAAAGATTAAAAAAACTCTTGAAAAAAGCTTGTGGAAGTGGAAAAAGGTTCTACTTTTGCACCCGCAACAGCGAAAAACGCTCTTCGAAATACTGACAAGGATTTGAATTAAGAGAGAAAGAAAATTTCTTGAAAAAAAAGATTCAAAAAAGCTTGTGAGATTTGAAAATGCTTTTTACATTTGCACCCCGCAAAACACGGAAAGTTCCTTGAGAGATTGATAAGAGAGATTAGAAAACGAGACGAAAAAAAAGTTTCAAAATTTTTTAAATTTTTCTTGCCAGAAACAAAAAGAATTTTTAGTTTTGCACCCGCTTTGAGAAACAAGCGATAAAGATTAAAAGAATACGTTCGTAGACATATTGAATTGACAGCCGTCCCGATTACTCGGGACATAAAAAATAAGAGTAATAGAATTGAGAGATTCGAGAAGAACCGATAGAATCTGCATCGCATAATAATATAAAAATATACGATGAAGAGTTTGATCCTGGCTCAGGATGAACGCTAGCGGCAGGCTTAACACATGCAAGTCGAGGGGTATGCTTCTTCGGAAGCAGAGACCGGCGCACGGGTGCGTAACGCGTATGCAATCTGCCTTTCACAGAGGGATAGCCCAGAGAAATTTGGATTAATACCTCATAGTATTACGACCCGGCATCGGGATGTAATTAAAGTCACAACGGTGAAAGATGAGCATGCGTCCCATTAGCTAGTTGGTAAGGTAACGGCTTACCAAGGCTACGATGGGTAGGGGTCCTGAGAGGGAGATCCCCCACACTGGTACTGAGACACGGACCAGACTCCTACGGGAGGCAGCAGTGAGGAATATTGGTCAATGGACGCAAGTCTGAACCAGCCATGCCGCGTGCAGGATGACGGTCCTATGGATTGTAAACTGCTTTTGTACGAGAAGAAACACTGATTCGTGAATCAGCTTGACGGTATCGTAAGAATAAGGATCGGCTAACTCCGTGCCAGCAGCCGCGGTAATACGGAGGATCCAAGCGTTATCCGGAATCATTGGGTTTAAAGGGTCCGTAGGCGGTCTTGTAAGTCAGTGGTGAAAGCCCATCGCTCAACGGTGGAACGGCCATTGATACTGCTGGACTTGAATTATTAGGAAGTAACTAGAATATGTAGTGTAGCGGTGAAATGCTTAGATATTACATGGAATACCAATTGCGAAGGCAGGTTACTACTAATTTATTGACGCTGATGGACGAAAGCGTGGGGAGCGAACAGGATTAGATACCCTGGTAGTCCACGCTGTAAACGATGGATACTAGCTGTTGGGCGCAAGTTCAGTGGCTAAGCGAAAGTGATAAGTATCCCACCTGGGGAGTACGAACGCAAGTTTGAAACTCAAAGGAATTGACGGGGGCCCGCACAAGCGGTGGAGCATGTGGTTTAATTCGATGATACGCGAGGAACCTTACCAAGGCTTAAATGCAGACTGACCGATTTGGAAACAGATCTTTCGCAAGACAGTTTACAAGGTGCTGCATGGTTGTCGTCAGCTCGTGCCGTGAGGTGTCAGGTTAAGTCCTATAACGAGCGCAACCCCTGTTGTTAGTTGCCAGCGAGTAGTGTCGGGAACTCTAACAAGACTGCCAGTGCAAACTGTGAGGAAGGTGGGGATGACGTCAAATCATCACGGCCCTTACGCCTTGGGCTACACACGTGCTACAATGGCCGGTACAGAGAGCAGCCACCTCGCGAGAGGGAGCGAATCTATAAAGCCGGTCACAGTTCGGATCGGAGTCTGCAACTCGACTCCGTGAAGCTGGAATCGCTAGTAATCGGATATCAGCCATGATCCGGTGAATACGTTCCCGGGCCTTGTACACACCGCCCGTCAAGCCATGGAAGCTGGGGGTGCCTGAAGTCGGTGACCGCAAGGAGCTGCCTAGGGTAAAACTGGTAACTAGGGCTAAGTCGTAACAAGGTAGCCGTACCGGAAGGTGCGGCTGGAACACCTCCTTTCTAGAGCCTTAGTGTTAGCTTTAATGAGCACGCTTAGGAAATAAGATGCAGGAAATTGAGGTTCTGAATCTGAGATTGTATTACTCTTGCTGTTAATTTAAAAAAATGAAAGAATTAAGTAAAACAGAGTCTCGTAGCTCAGCTGGTTAGAGTACTACACTGATAATGTAGGGGTCGGCAGTTCGAGTCTGCCCGGGACTACTTTTTTAAGCTTCTTGATTAAAAATTAAGAATTAAAAATTAAAAAAGACTGTTAGCTTAATAAAAAAAAGGAAATTTTAGAAGTTGAAAGATTAAAGGATCAAAAGTTCATAATTTTTAATTCACGATTTTTAATTTTTAATTAAAATGGGGGATTAGCTCAGCTGGCTAGAGCGCCTGCCTTGCACGCAGGAGGTCAACGGTTCGACTCCGTTATTCTCCACCATCCCGGTAAATAGGGAAAAAGTTCATTGACATATTGAGATAAGAAAATAATAAGAAAGTAGAAAGCGTTTTTTGTTGTAGTAGAAATACAAAGACAGAAAACAAAAAAAAACGGTCTCATTTTAATAATGAGATTGGTACAATAAGCAAAATAAGGGCGTATGGGGAATGCCTAGGCTCTCAGAGGCGATGAAGGACGTGATAAGCTGCGAAAAGCTGCGGGGACTGGCACACACAGATTGATCCGCAGATATCCGAATGGGGCAACCCGTTATATTGAAGATATAACACACCGATAGGTGGGCAAACCCGCTGAACTGAAACATCTAAGTAGGCGGAGGAGAAGAAAACAAAAGTGATTCCGTAAGTAGTGGCGAGCGAACGCGGATTAGCCCAAACCAATGTTGTTACGGCATCATTGGGGTTGTAGGACCGCGACATTTTATGCACAAGGAACCGGAAGTTTCTGGAAAGGAACGCCATAGAGGGTGACAGCCCCGTATGGGTAACAAGTGTAATAGATAGCGGTATCCTGAGTAGGGCGGGGCACGTGAAACCCTGTCTGAATTTGGCGGGACCATCCGCTAAGGCTAAATACTCCTGAGAGACCGATAGTGAACCAGTACCGTGAGGGAAAGGTGAAAAGAACCGTGAATAACGGAGTGAAATAGATCCTGAAACCATACGCTTACAAGCGGTCGGAGCCCTTTCGTGGGGTGACGGCGTGCCTTTTGCATAATGAGCCTACGAGTTAACGCTGCTGGCAAGGATAAGTACTTCAGGTATGGATCCGCAGCGAAAGCGAGTCTGAATAGGGCGCTTTAGTCAGTAGTGTTAGACGCGAAACCGTGTGATCTACCCATGGGCAGGTTGAAGCTGTGGTAACACACAGTGGAGGACCGAACCGGTTGACGTTGAAAAGTCTTCGGATGACCTGTGGGTAGGGGTGAAAGGCCAATCAAACTCGGAAATAGCTCGTACTCCCCGAAATGCATTTAGGTGCAGCGTTAGTTATAAAGTTATATAGAGGTAGAGCTACTGATTGGATGCGGGGGCTTCACCGCCTACCAATTCCTGACAAACTCCGAATGCTGTATAATGTTCACTAACAGTGAGGGCTTGGGTGCTAAGGTCCAAGTCCGAGAGGGAAAGAACCCAGACCATCAGCTAAGGTCCCCAAATATATGCTAAGTTGAAAGAACGAGGTTTGTCTGCCCAGACAGCTAGGATGTTGGCTTGGAAGCAGCCATTCATTTAAAGAGTGCGTAACAGCTCACTAGTCGAGCGGACGAGCATGGATAATAATCGGGCATAAGCATATTACCGAAGCTATGGATTTGACGTAAGTCAAGTGGTAGGGGAGCATTCCAACAGGGTTGAAGGTGTATCGTAAGGTATGCTGGACCGGTTGGAAAAGAAAATGTAGGCATAAGTAACGATAATGCGGGCGAGAAACCCGCACACCGAAAAACTAAGGTTTCCACAGCTATGCTAATCAGCTGTGGGTTAGTCTGGTCCTAAGGCGAACCCGAAAGGGACAGTCGATGGCTAACGGGTTAATATTCCCGTACTACTAATTACTGTGATGGGGTGACGGAGTGATGAAAGCGCCGCGAACTGACGGAATAGTTCGTTGAAGTACCTAGCTATAGGTCCTGTAGTAAAATGCGCAGGAACTGGTGAAATACGATAGTACTCGGAGTCTTCGGACAAAGAGATAGTGCGCCTAAGGGCTTCCAAGAAAAACCTCTAAACTTCAGGTAGTTAGTACCAGTACCGTAAACCGACACAGGTAGTTGAGGAGAGAATCCTAAGGTGCTCGAGAGATTCATGGCTAAGGAATTAGGCAAAATAGACCTGTAACTTCGGGAGAAAGGTCGCCCCGAGCAATCGGGGCCGCAGTGAAAAGGTCCAGGCGACTGTTTATCAAAAACACAGGGCTCTGCAAAATCGTAAGATGACGTATAGGGCCTGACACCTGCCCGGTGCTGGAAGGTTAAGAGGAGATGTTATCTTCGGAGAAGCATTGAATTGAAGCCCCAGTAAACGGCGGCCGTAACTATAACGGTCCTAAGGTAGCGAAATTCCTTGTCGGGTAAGTTCCGACCTGCACGAATGGTGTAACGATCTGGACACTGTCTCAGCCATGAGCTCGGTGAAATTGTAGTAACGGTGAAGATGCCGTTTACCCGCAGTGGGACGAAAAGACCCTGTGCACCTTTACTATAGCTTAGTATTGACCTTGGATAAATGATGTGTAGGATAGGTTGGAGACTATGAAGCGGCGTCGCCAGGCGTTGTGGAGTCATTGTTGAAATACAACCCTTTGTTTATCTGAGGCCTAACCCCGCGATGTGGGGGACAGTGCTTGGTGGGTAGTTTGACTGGGGTGGTCGCCTCCAAAAGAGTAACGGAGGCTTCTAAAGGTTCCCTCAGTACGCTTGGTAACCGTGCGTAGAGTGCAATGGCATAAGGGAGCTTGACTGAGAGACATACAGGTCGATCAGGTACGAAAGTAGAGCATAGTGATCCGGTGGTTCCGCATGGAAGGGCCATCGCTCAAAGGATAAAAGGTACGCCGGGGATAACAGGCTGATCTCCCCCAAGAGCTCATATCGACGGGGGGGTTTGGCACCTCGATGTCGGCTCGTCACATCCTGGGGCTGGAGAAGGTCCCAAGGGTTGGGCTGTTCGCCCATTAAAGTGGCACGCGAGCTGGGTTCAGAACGTCGTGAGACAGTTCGGTCTCTATCTACTGCGGGCGTTAGAAATTTGAGTGGATCTGATTCTAGTACGAGAGGACCGAATTGGACAAACCTCTAGTGTATCTGTTGTCCCGCCAGGGGCACCGCAGAGTAGCTACGTTTGGAAGGGATAAGCGCTGAAAGCATATAAGCGCGAAACCCACCACAAGATGAGATTTCTTTTAAGGATCGTGGAAGATGACCACGTTGATAGGCTATAGATGTAAAGGCAGTAATGTCATAGTCGAGTAGTACTAATAATCCGTAAGCTTATGTACACCCTTTTCCTCTCTCGTCCCAGACGAGAGAGGAGGAAACTTTCTAAAGTATGCTTATTGTGTTTCTTTATCTCAGTATGTTAAAATATTTGCTCGACGCAGAGCAGTCTTTAAGTCGAAAGATTAAAGTTAAAAGTCAAAAGACTTTACCACTTTAAGACCTTTGACTTTAGACTAACAACCTTAAGGTGGTTATTGCGGCGGGGCTCACCTCTTCCCATCCCGAACAGAGAAGTTAAGCCCGCCTGCGCAGATGGTACTGCAGTTTTGTGGGAGAGTATGTCGTCGCCTTTCTTTTCAAAAACCCTGTTTTTATAAACGGGGTTTTTTATTCTTTTTTGCTTGTATAAAGCATATGGTACCTTAGCTCAGATGGTAGAGCAATGGACTGAAAATCCATGTGTCCCTGGTTCGATCCCTGGAGGTACCACAAAATGCTCGGATGGTGAAATTGGTAGACACGCTGGACTTAAAATCCAGTGAACAGCAATGTTCGTGCGGGTTCAAGTCCCGCTCTGAGTACTAAAGCTTCAATTGGCTATGCTAATTGAAGCTTTTTTTTGCTTTAAACTTTTATAGAGTTAATTTAAAATATTGATATTTTTGTTTTTTAAGAACTATGAAATGAAGGAATTGATCAGTATAATTAATGGTTTTCAAAACCTAGATTCAGAAACGGAAGAAGCAGTTAAAAAATATTTTGTCAAAGAAATATTCAAAAAGAATGAGCTTATCCTGAAAAGAGGCAAAACCTGTAAAAAGATATATTTTATAAAATCAGGATTGGTTCGCAGATTTTCTCTTGAAAATGACATTGAAACAACAAACTGGATTTATACCGATAATCAGTTCTTTACTTCTTTAAGCAGTTTTTTTGAGCAAAAACCTTCTTTTGAAATTTTTGAAGCTTGTGAAGAAACGGTTGTTTATTCTGTTTCTTATGATGATGAATTAATCTTATTAACCTATCCGTTGTTTTCTAAATTCTATATCAAAATGATACGGTTGTTTCTTTCCAGGTTAAATGAATTTCATCATATATTTAGATTCATGACTGCTCAGGAAAAATATTCTTTTTTAATCACCAATTTTCCTGAAATTATAAAAAAAGCTAAATTGATGCATGTAGCTTCTCTTATTGGTGTAAGCCCTGAAACTTTAAGCAGGATACGTGCTTCGATAAATTGACATTAGGTCAATAAATAAAACATCTTTTTAATTAAAATTTGTATTTAATTTTAATAGAAAGAAATTGAAAAGTACTGTAATTAGCGATAAAGCGCTTATAGATTTAAATGTAAATATCGGAAACTATACAATTATAGAATCAGATGTTACAATAGGCGAAGGAACGTCGATTGGAAATAATGTCACAATTTTGAGTGGTACCAGAATTGGATGTAATTGTCAAATACATTCCGGAGCTGTTCTGGGTGGCGACCCTCAGGATTTGAAGTACAATAACGAATACACTCTGCTTGAAATAGGTGATCACAATATCATCCGTGAAAATGTAACTATAAATCGTGGTACCATCACTCAGGGTAAAACCAGTATTGGCAATTCTAACTTAATTATGGCAAATGCTCATATTGGCCACGATTGCAGGATTGGTCATAATTCTATTATAGGGTTTAGTGTGGGAATGGCTGGTGAAGTAACAGCGGGCGACTGGGTAAATATTAGTGGACTTACTGCAATTCATCAATTTTCTCGTATTGGGAGTCATAGTATGATAAGCGGATTGAGCCGTATCGTTAAAGATGTTCCGCCTTTTATCACCGCAGCACATGAGCCGTTGCGTTATGCAGGATTGAATACAGTTGGTTTAAAGCGGAGGGGGTTTTCTTTGGAGAAAATAGAAGTGATTAAATCAATTTACAGAATACTGTTTCAGGAAAAAAGAAATATTAGATCTGCTTTAGTGTTTATAGAACAAAATTTCAAGCCTACTATAGAAAGAGATACCATTTTAAACTTTATAAAGATGTCACAGCGTGGTATTATTAAAGGATTTAGTGAGTAAGTTTTTTTATACTTTGAAATAAAATTATTTTTTAAGAAAATTCAGCTTGTATTTTCTAATTTAGCTATTATGCAAACAGAATTATTTTTTTAATAATTTTCAAAGAAGATATATAATGAGCAGTAACAGTGCAAATCCTAAAGTTGATTTTTATTTTGATAAAGCAGATAAATGGCAGAAAGAACTGGAGCAGTTACGAATAATTGCACTCGACTGCCAGCTGACAGAAGAATTGAAATGGGGAAGTCCTTGTTATACTTTAGGAAACCGTAATATCGTTTTAATACATGCTTTTAAGGAGTATTGTGCCTTTTTGTTTTTTAAAGGAGCCTTATTAAAAGATACCGATAATATTTTAATTCAACAGTCAGAAAATGTACAGGCTGCCCGGCAGATACGTTTTCTTGGTCTTCAGGAAATTGTTGATTTGAAAGCGGTTTTAAAAACTTATATTTATCAGGCCATTGAGATTGAAAAAGCAGGATTAAAAGTTGAATTGAAAAAGACGAACGAATTTCCCGTTTCTGATGAATTTCAAAATAAGCTAGATGAAATGCCTGATCTCAAAAAAGCATTTTATGATCTGACTCCCGGAAGGCAGCGAGCTTATCTTTTGCATTTTTCTCAACCCAAACAATCCAAAACGAGAGAGGCCAGAGTAGAAAAAAGTATTTCTGATATTTTAAAAGGAAAAGGCTTAAATGACTAAATGTTTTAGAATAGTCACTTTATATTATATTTTATACTGAAGAAATTTTCAATATAATTGTAAAAGCGTATCAGGTAAAGAAAAGAATTGAAAACCAGAAAATATTTATCCGGAATTAATTTTTAAATAAAATTATGTGATTATGAGTAGTCAAAAGAATAAATTGTCAGCAGAACAGGAGGAATCGTTATTAAATGTTTTAGAAGCCCGTTTCGAAAACAATATGAATCGTCATGAAAATATTAAGTGGGATCAGGTATTGTCTAAACTGAAAAATACTCCGGAAAAACTTTGGACTCTCGATGAAATGGAACGAACAGAAGGAGAGCCTGATGTTACAGGATATGATGAAAAAACAAATGAGTATATTTTTGTAGACTGTTCACCGGAAAGTCCAAAAGGAAGAAGAAGTCTTTGTTATGATCATGAAGCCTTAGAAAAAAGAAAAGAAAACAAACCAAAAGACAGTGCTTTAAATTTAGCTTCAGAAATGGGGGTAGAAATTTTGAATGAGGCAGAGTATCGGGAATTGCAAAAACTTGGCAGATTCGACACAAAAACATCAAGCTGGATTATGACGCCGGACACGATTCGAAAACTTGGGGGTGCTGTTTTTGCAGATTTCCGTTATGATACCGTTTTTGTATATCACAATGGTGCTGATTCCTATTATGCCGCAAGAGGTTTTCGTGGTTCACTGCGAGTTTAATATTTATTGAAATTAACTATAAAATGATAGAATCCAATTTTGAGAATGCTATTTCTAAAGAGAAAAATATTCTTTTAGTTTTACAAAAAGAAGTAAACTTAGAAACTAAATATTTAATTGAGAATTTTTGCGGGATTGTTATACAAAGCTTTTCTGAGATTCAAATTCCTTTAAAAAATAAAAAGATTTACGTTTGCGGCGATATAAATCAGATGGAAGATATTGATGCGGTTTTGTTTGTAGTAAAAGAACTTTCTGATAATTACGAAAATTCACCAAATAAAAATATTCATTTGGTAACACTTGGTCAGGTGCCAATTGTAGTTTCAAACGCAGGTGTTTATTTTAGGGAAATGTTTACAGAGAATTATTTTCAAAAAATAAAGTCAGAACATGCATTTCAGAATTTAACAGAATCAAATAAAGGATCTCAGGCTTTGAGAACCGGCATTTATCTTACCGATATTTCGAAAGAAGAATCCCCGGACTCAAAAGAAAAGCTTCATTATCGTCTGTTGAGATGCTCAAGTAATTTTACAGGACCAACAGATAACTTTCGGGAAACCGATCATTTTATAATCGATACACTAAACGATTCAGTTAAATATTGTTTTGAAAAGGAAACAAAGCTTAATCATGTTCTGGCTCAAGTTTATGAGAACAAACGAAAGAATGAAGAAAACTCAAAAGATGTAAAATCGAAAATCAAAGCCCATTCGGATAAAACGAAAGACATGCCCAAGAATGGTCTTATTGCTTTTACTACTTTTTATGATGAATCTAATTTTGATCAGTTAAAACGATCTGAAAACGATAGATACGATTGGTGTTATAAACAAACCAGCGGATTAACGAGACTGCATTTCAAACTAAAAGATACTGTCGAAGAGAAAAATTGGGATAAAGAATTCAGCGTAACTTTATATCCAAATTCTGCTTTTTTAATACCACTTTCAACAAACAGACTTTATACGCACGAAATTCGGCCTTCGATGCTGAATATCGATCAGATTCCTATAAGAATGGGATATGTTGCAAGATGTTCTAATCTTGAAGCTGTGTTTGTGGATGACCAGACTTTTATTAAAGAAAATAATGAATTGATTAAACTGGTACAAATGACTTCTGCTGATATGGAAAATCTGCGTAATTCTTATTACGAAGAGAATAAAACAGAGAAGAATGTTGAGTACGGGAAAATTTATTTCAGTATGAATTCCGGCGATTACGAAAAACCTATTTATTAAAAGAATTTGAAGGAAATGAATAATCAGGATTTTTTTGTCAGTACAATTCTGCTGGAAGAAAATATATTTGATGAGTTGTCAAAATCTGTTGAATTTGAAAATGTTGCTAAGGGACGAATCGGGAACCATCTGGTAAAAATAACCGATAAGGGAGTGCCAATGGTCAGAACAACTACATTGTACACTATACCGGCTCAGGATTTTTGCAGTATACATCATAAAATTGTACAAAAGATTAATGATGCAATCCAGGGAAAAATTGAAAATAAGCTGCAGATTCAGGATTTTAATAATGCACTGATAGAGATTTACGATTGTAATTACAGTAAAATGAAATACCATTCGGATCAGTGTATGGATTTAGAGGTTGATTCATATATCTGTCTTTTTACCTGTTATGAAAATCCGGAACAATTGACAGAAAAACTTCTCAGAAGAATGAAAATTAAAAACAAAGAAACAGAGGAAGAGTTTGAAATTCCGCTCCAACATAATTCGATTGTTTTGTTTTCATTGGTGGCTAATACAAAATATCTTCATAAAATTGTACTGGAGTCTTTTTCAGGATTAAAATCATCAGAGTCAGATAACAGATGGCTCGGAATTACTTTTCGGAAATCAAAAACATTCATTCAGTTTACGGATGGAAAACCACATTTCCCAGATGGCGAAGCATTAGTGCTGGCAGATGAAGAACAAAAGAAAGAATTTTTTAAATTTAGAGGAGGAGAAAATAACAATATAAAATTTACTTATCCTAAAATGTCGTACACATTAAGTTTGGGAGATACACTTCTTCCAACAAAATGTTAAATGAAAATTATATGATTTTAGCCTTCGATACTTACTATTTCGAAAACAAAGCCAAAACAGTCTGTCTGGAATTTGAAGAATACAGTCAAAAAGAAAACTTCAAAGTTCATACAGAAATAATCGAAAATGCAGCAGAATATATTCCGGGAGAGTTTTATAAAAGAGAACTGCCTTGCATTATGAGTATGTTAAATCAAATGGATCTGCAAAAGATAGATGCCATAATTGTAGACGGATTTGTATATTTAGATGATGATAAAAAATACGGTCTGGGCGGTCATTTATATGAAAAGCTGAACAAGCAAATTCCGATTATTGGTGTTGCCAAAACAAATTTTGCCAGTATTGAAAAAGATAAAAAGGCATTACTTCGTGGTGATAGCAGTAAACCGTTATATATAACTTCTATTGGAATTGATCTGGATGAAGCGTTTAAAAATATCGAAAGCATGGCCGGCGAATTCAGAATCCCAACTCTATTAAAAGAAATGGATCGATTAACGAAAGAACTTTAAAGTATTTATGAATACAGCACTTTGGTTAGAAATTGAAAAATTTGATCTGGAGAATCGTACCGAAGAATACGGATTTTCGACCAGATTGGCATACGAAAACAACTGGACCATCTATTTTACAAAAACAGCAATTCTTGAATATAAAAAATTCATGTATCTGGCAGCCACTTCAGCCGAAATGGTCTCACCATCAGAAATTGTCGATATTGTCTGGCATCAGCATTTAATATTTACTAAGTCCTACTCTGATTTTTGTACTGTTTTATCAAAGCGGATCGAACATATTCCGTCAACACATAATAAAGCAGACTTTGAAAAATTTAAACGAGCAAAAGAACTGACTAAAAAATTATACGAAGCAGACTTTGATAAACAACCCGAAGATTTTTGGGATTTAGATAATCCTTTAAAATCATTGCAGTTAGAAAAATCGAATCTGGATCTGATAATGATAAAAAGAAGATTTTTATTGTTTTTTGCACTTTTGATTTTTCCTGCAGCGTTTCTTTTTAAACCTGCTTTAGTTCAAATTGACAATCCTGATTTTGCTTACTACTACATTTTTTTATTTGTTTTGACACTTATTTTGTTGATGAAATTTATAAAAAGTGCGTATAATGATTTAGCTCAAAAACTGAAAGAAAAAACGCTCATTAATCATCTTACACCTCTTGAGCTGGTGATCTTTCAAAAAGAGCGATTAGATTTTGTTATTGACGGAGTTGTAAATAATCTCATCGTAAGTGCAAAAATACAAATTGCAGGAAATAAAGTAGGTTTGGTCGACGGCACACCAACTGATAATCAATACGAAAATTGTGTTATCGAAGTCATGAAAGAATATGATTTTATGCCGTATTCGCAGCTTGTTCGGATAATTTTAGCGAAACCACTTTTTGTGCAGCTGCCTAATACAGTTGGAAAAATTAGAGAAACTGTCATTAATTCTAAAGAATATTTGATGGTGATAAAAATAGCATTGTTTGTTTTTGGGCTTTTGTTAAGCATTGGTTTCAGCAGAATTATTATTGGAATTTCCCGCGGAAAAGCCGTTACCAATATTGTTTTTATTATGATGATCTTATGTGCGATATCCTATCGTTATTTTAAGAAGATTAGTAATTATTTATTCCTTAATACACTTCACGAAATTTTCAAAAAAGAAAAAATGAATACCGAAGAAGCTCAGGACTGGCAGTGGAGTTATTTTTTATATGGAGGGCTTGCCGTTTCATTTATTCCGCTCAGTACATCACCGGGCAGTGCTTTTGATTCCAATCGCAGCAACTATTCAAGTGACGGAAGCTCGGGCGGTTCTTGCGGCAGTTCAGACAGCAGCAGTTCCTGCGGAAGCTCTTGCGGCAGTTCGTGCGGAGGTTGCGGCGGTGATTAAGAACGGTTTTATTTTTTTCTTCTAAAAATAATTATTTGCACTTTCTTTTGTTAATCATAAGTATATGAAAAATATATTTCTGCTCGTTTTTTTATTTTTAAGTCCGCTGGGTTTTGCGCAAAATCCAGTTTTCGAGATTAAATATTCTCAACAATTGGCTGTTTTTGTTTTTTTAGGAAACTTATCTGAAACTTATCCGGATAATGTTTTTAAAACCGAATTTCAAAAATCAAAATACAATGTAGAGAAATATAAAAATCTGATTTCAAAATTCGATCAGCTTTCTGTTCATTATAGTTTTCAATTTGAAGATTATCCGTATGGTTCAAAGAAAACAATGCAGACAGAGGATGTTTTGAAAAAGCACCTCATTGAAACAGAAAATTTAAATGATTTCAAACTCCGTTCTGCCGGAATAATTCCCAATAAAACCCTAAGTGATTTAGGAGAATGTATTTCAGAATTTATACCAATTTATAACGAACTGATTTATAATCCGAATAAAGAAAAATTTGAAAAACAGCTTGATGAAATTAAGAAATACTCAAATGAACATCAGATTGAAAATTATTTTAAAACAGGATTAATTTTTTATAATTCGAGTTGGGATAATTCGATTCCTTTTGAAGCCGCTTTTTATCCGCTTCCCAATTCGAAGGGATTTACAGCACAGGCATTTTGTAATAATTTTATCAGTGCCATCCAAACTGATTTAAAATCGCATAAAGATTTGTTTAGTGTTATGCTGCACGAAACGTATCATATTATTTATGACGAACAATCGCTTGAAGTCAAGAAAGAAATTGATACTTATTTTAAAGATAACGAATCAAAATGCAGTAATTATGCCTATCAGCTTATGAATGAAGTTTTGGCAACCGTACTGGGAAATGGATATGTTTATGAAAAATTAGACGGAAAAATCGATGATGGTGATTGGTATAATAAGAAATATATTAATTTAATGGCGAAGAAGATTTATCCTTTAACTAAAGAATATATCGACCAGAAAAAGCCAATTGATAAAAATTTTATAGATCAGTATATTAAGCTTTACGAAACTAATTTTTCGGAATGGATAAATGAGCTGGACAATATCATGACGTATCGTTATGTGATTTCAGATGATGTAAAAGATTTTACGACAATAAACAAAATGTTCCGTTACCGTTCCCGTGCACAATATGAAGACCACATTACAGAAAGCAGTATTGAAAAAATGCAGAATACACCGCTCACCAAAATCGTAATCATTTCAAAAGACAGCAAAGAAAAAATAAAGCTGCTGAAAAATAAATTTAAAGAATTGAAAAACTTGAAAGCAAATCCTGAAAAAGAATTTGCCGAAAAGATTTTCTTAGCCGATAAAAGTCAGTTAATTATAGTGAATAGGAAGAAAGCAGATCTTGAAACACTTATTAAATCAATAAAATAAGTAATGGAAAAAGATCTCCTGAAAATTTTAAATGATATTGAGCTGAGACCAAAAATGTTTTTTGCTGATCCGGATTATTTTAAATTATCTTCATACCTGTTTGGCTATTTAACCTGTTTAGATAATGTTTACGAAACTTCAATAAACAATGTCTTTTCTGAATGGTTAAATAATAAAGGTCAAAGAACTTCTGTTTTTTGGACAGAATATATTTTGAAGATGAGTGCAGATAATAATGAAGAACTGGCTTATGAATTATTGATTAAAGAAATAAAATTATTTCTAAAAGATCCTGCTTTTTCTAAGCAGATCCTAAAGCAATGATTTTTCTACTACGATTTTTTCCACCTAAAATATCTTTCTATACCATTACTTTCATCATAGGTATATTCATATTGTATCGACTTTTTCTTCTTCTCAAATTCGGTATAAGAAATAGAAATTATATCTTCTTGATATTTTGCTCTCTGTGCTTTGATTAAATGATAAGATAATTGGTTTTTATCATCTTTAGTTTTTATTAGAATATCAGTATCATTTCCTATTACCTCAATTATATCATCTAATAAAATCAATTCGGAGTTTTCATCTCGTATGCATATATATTTAGAAGGCAGAACATCACTTTGCATTAAGTAAAAATTGTTAGTCAGGCTTTCTTTGTAGTAGTAATCTTTAGAGATACATTTTGTAAAAAGAATTGAGCTCAGAATAGCAATAAATAAAGTTTTCTTCATCAGGATTATATTTTGCTCAGGTGTGGTTTTATCTTAAATTTGCGAAGCTTACCTAAACTGATAATTCAGTATGGTTAAAGGGAAGCAGGATCAAAGTTAATAAAGTGGAAGCGAAAAAAAGAGATAGGCAAGAGACAAACTGGACGATGTGTCTGGAATGTCAGGGGCGTGGAAAAAAAAGCCAGCGAATTAGCAAAAAAGTCAAACTTCGCTATCAGAATGAACTTGATCTATTTGAGAAAACAAATCGCGAAGGAACGGCTCCCGTTCGTCCAAAAGCACATTTATTGATCTGTTCCAGTTGTTCCGGATCCGGATTAATCAGCTCAGAAAACCCTCCCGAAGCCAATACAGAAAATTATCCGCATGTTGCTATTATTGGCGGCGGAATAGGCGGCGTGGCTTTGGCCGTAGCCTGCCTGCATCGCGGCATTCCTTTTACTCTTTTTGAACGCGACGACAATTTCGACGCCCGGTCTCAGGGTTACGGACTTACTTTACAGCAAGCCAGTAAAGCAATCGAAGGATTTGGCGTTTTTTCGTTAGATGAAAAAGTAATCTCAACAAGACACCTCGTTCATACTACCGAAGGAAAAGTAATTGGCGAATGGGGAGTCCGGAAATGGATTCCTGCCGATGTGAAAATTTTCCAAAAACGCTCCAATATGCATATTGCGCGCCAGTCCCTGCGTCTGGCTTTGCTAAAACAACTCACGAAACAAGAAAATGTAAAATGGGGACACCAGCTGCTGGATTTTCAGGAATCTGAAAACGGCGACTTTAATCTGAATTTTAAAGTAAATGACGAAATAAAAACCTTAAAGGCAGATCTTGTTGTGGGTTCCGATGGCATTCGAAGTTCAGTCAGAAAATTATTGATTGGAGAAGATGCCGCGCCTTTACGTTACCTGGGCTGTATTGTAATATTAGGAATTTGTCCTTTGAGCGCACTTGAAAATCTTGAAAGTCCTTTGTTAGATTCGGCTACCGTTTTTCAAACTGCCAACGGAAATGAACGAATTTATGTTATGCCTTACACGGCAGATTCGGTTATGTGGCAGCTTAGTTTTCCAATGCCCGAAGATGAGGCAAAAGAATTAAGCGTACAAGGAACTCATGCATTAAAAGAAGAAGCCTGCCGAAGAACCCAATGGCACGATCCAATTCCGCAGATTTTAAAAGCAACAAACGAAGCCCAGATTTCGGGTTATCCGGTTTATGACCGTGAATTACTCAATCCGGAATTATTAAAGAAATGCGGAAACGCCACTCTTATTGGCGATGCTGCACATCCTATGAGTCCGTTTAAAGGACAAGGCGCCAATCAGGCTTTATTGGATGCACTTACTTTGGCCAGAACAATTACAAAAGGATGCTGGTCTTTAGCACAATGGAAAAAAGCAGGATTAAGAGAAAGTGTCCTTAATGAATTTGAATCTGAAATGGCAGAAAGGAGTTCTTCCAAAGTAAAAGGTTCAGCAGATGCAGCAAAGTTTCTGCATTCCGAAATCGTACTTTATGAAGGTGATGAACCAAGGGGAAGATGTTTGAACAGGGGAGAGTTATAGTGATTGCTGTCTCATAAGTTGTAGATATTTTACGCCTTCTTCGAGAGAAGAATTTATTTAGAATTTCAAGCAAAACAAAAAAATATGAACTTAATCAATAAACTTTACAACAAACTGACTAACGCCGATTTAAGTTTGAAAAGCCGCTCGTACGATTTTTATTTGTTGTTTGGAAGCCAAGACGAAGCTAAATCGCCCTGGCTGAAACCCAATTGGGATTTATATTTCAAACCCTGTTTCGATGAAATTCTAAAACAAGTTGAAGAAAATAAAGAAACCGGAATCAGGGTAAATAAATACAAAGCCGAAAAAAGAATATCGAAAAAAGACAAGGAAGAATTCATTTACCATTCTGAAATAAAACTCGGAAGGTTAAAATGGAATGACGAATCTCACAATAAATGGACGATTGAAAATGGTGACGAAGAATATTTTCAGAATCTGGAACTCTGGTCGCCAATCTGGACCGTGTGCGAAAAACGTCAAACTCCCCCTGAGATTTTTATATCAATATCAAATGAAAGAAATTTTGATAATCAACGTGATCTTCAATTTGGATATTTTATAGTTATTGCCGTTGCCGAAAATCTAAATATTGAGGTAAAGTCAATCATTTCAGAACTTTCGCAGAAAGTAAACGCAAAAGCAGCAGTCTTGAAAAAACGAAAATGGGGAACACCCGAAAAAGCCGGAAAATGGATTTTTAAAAACGGAATTCAGGATACCTTTAGTATAGGAATTTATGAAGAAAAGGATTTACACCATTTAAATTTCGGCGAATTAGAATTTGAACCTATTTGGGAAATAATCTATCAGGAAAAATAACAAAACATTTCTTTAATAAATCCAATAATTTATTGTTGAAGCCTCTATTGTGGTCATTTCATTATTAATCAACATTTTTAAAAGTCTAAATGAATGTTGATATCGGTCTTTAATCTCTGCAATTCCTTGTGATAATGCCCATCCTGAACTATTTACGGCTTTTTCAAATTCTTCAGAGTTTTCAAATTCCATTTCTTTAGTTTCAGAAAGTATTTGCATTGCTCTTCTTCTCAATTCATGTAAATTTGAACCTGTTAGGTAATCTTCTTTTAATGCAATTTTTTCAATTATTACATCAATCAAATTAATTATTTGAGCTTTTCTTTCATCAGTAGTAATAAACTCATTGAGTTCCATTGACATTCCTCCAAATATCATAGGAAATGATTGTATTGCCAGCTGGATTTTAAATTCATTAACCCATTCTGTTGAATCCAGATTTTGTGTTTCGATTTCATTTATCAAACATAATTGCATGGCTTCAACAAAACCATCTTTTGCCCAAAATCCATTATTTTTAAAATTAACAAAACTGCTTGCCATGTTTTATGTATTAGGTTGAAGATTAATTTTAGAACTATTTGCTAATATAGAAACAATTCGAATCAATGGAAAAAAATGAGAAGAGCAATTACAAAAAAGCTCCATTAGAAATAATGGAGCTTTTTTATTGGAAAAAGAAAAATTACTTTTCTTTTATTATATTTTCAAGATATTGAACTTTTTCTTTTTCTGCCTGAACCAAGCGTTCGTAAAGTTTTATTTGTTCTTCGTGAGCTTGAATTAATTTGTCTAAAGGATTAAAAGTACATCCGTAATTTACAGCCGATGAATTATCGACATTATAAGTATTGCCAATAATATTTAAAACAGCTTCCTCTGAAAAATTCTTAATCGCTTCTACACTTACCCCAAGCGCTTTTGCAACTTCAGCCAGTTTTGCGTCGTCTATAGTTTCACTGTTTTCCATTGCAGATATAGCTTGCTGATTAGTTCCTAAAGCTTGCGCTAAAGCTTCCTGTTTCATATCACGAAGTTCACGAATACGGCTGATGTTTCTTCCGATATGTTTTGGTCTTGTTTGTGTGCTCATAATTCAAAGATAATAATTAAGTGAATAAACCAGAACTGTAAAAAACAGATTTTAAATGTTCGTTACATGTTTTCTTGGGGAGCGGTAAACAAAAATACAATTTTTCTAATATGTATTGGTTTTGTTTGAGACTTAAATATTGGAAAGATATTTAGTCAATTTTGTCATTTCGACCGAAGAGAGAAATCACACGCGGGAATCGACAAAGATTGTCTATGTGCTTGTAGAATTTCTAGTGCGATTTCTCCCTTCGGTCGAAATGACAATTCTATTCCAGAAAGTTTCCAAGAAAAATAGCGCTAAAAAAAAACTCCTTAATTTCTTAAGGAGTTTTTTTGTGGGCGATGATAGCTTGTTCCGATTCCATCGGAAGGTTCGAACCCCCGACCACTTCCGATGGAGTCGGAATGCTCTGAACCATCTGAGCTAATCTTTGTTTTTAATTAGTTCCTGAATTTTAATTCTGCTTTTCCAGGATTTAATTTGCAATTCTCTTTTGTGTGCAAGTTCCTTGGTTTCGTAATTTTCAGTATAAACAACTTTCCAGTCGTTTGTGTTTCCTGTAAAACCTTTACTTTTTTGATTGTGCCTAATGAGTCTTTCTTCTAAATTGGGCGTGAAGCCAATATAGAATTTGTTTTTGTTTTCGCTAAATAGAATGTAAACAATAAAATTCATAAAGTGTCTTAAAGCAAAAAACTCCAAAATCATAAGACTTTGGAGTTTTTGGAATTTGGTGGGCGATGAGGGGTTCGAACCCCCGACCCCCTCGGTGTAAACGAGGTGCTCTGAACCAGCTGAGCTAATCGCCCTATTTTACTAGGTTGCTATCATTTCTGATTGCGAACGCAAATATACGTTTGTTTTTGATTCCTGCAAAGAAATTTAAACTTTTGTGAGTTTTTAATATTCTTTTTAGTTCTCTTATTTTAAAAGAAAACTCCTTAATTTCTTAAGGAGTTTTTTGTGGGCGATGAGGGGTTCGAACCCCCGACCCCCTCGGTGTAAACGAGGTGCTCTGAACCAGCTGAGCTAATCGCCCTATTTTATTAGGTTGCTATCGTTTGTGATTGCGAGTGCAAATATACGTCTGTTTTTGAGTTCTGCAAACAAAAACCAAGAAAAAATAAAACTTTTTTAAAAATAACTTATATCTGTTTGTTTATGAATTTGTTATTAAAATGAGTTTTTTAAGTTTTTTTCTAAATCAAAAGTATATTTTAGTCCAAAGGCAATTCCGCCACAACAAAAGTGCTGCCTCCAGCGTAAATAAAATCATTTTCCGAAGCATTTTTCTTCGCTTCTGCAAAAGCGCTTGCAACCGACTCGTATTTTTCTCCAATTAAATCGTGCTTTTTTGCTTCATTTTGTAAAATTTCGGTACTCAAACCTCTTGACGAATCTGGTTTGCAGAAATAATATTTGGCCTCTTTTGGAAATAATGGCAGAATAGAATCCAGATCTTTATCATTTACAACTCCCAGAACAATATGAAGATTTTCGAATTTCTCATTTTTCAGCTGATTCATTACAACCATTAATCCGTGTTTGTTGTGTGCCGTGTCGCAGATAATTTTTGGGTTTTCGCCCAATTGCTGCCATCGGCCTTGCAAACCTGTATTTTTTATAACATTCAATAAACCTTCTTTTAACTGTTCAATAGAAACTTTAAAATCGGTTTCATTGTTTAAGATTGAAATGGTCTGCTGCACCGTTTTTTTATTATGAAACTGATAATCTCCAATCAAATCCGACAAATAAATCTGATCAATTAAATCGGATGCGAAAGAAATCGGTGCGTTATTTTCTTCGGCTTTTTCCAAAAATACCGATTTTGTTTCGTCTGTATATTCACCAATAACAACCGGAACATTTGGTTTTATGATTCCCGCTTTTTCGCCTGCAATAGCTTCTAATGTATTTCCTAAAAACTGAGTATGATCTAAACCAATATTGGTAATGACCGAAACCAAAGGCGTGATGATATTCGTCGCGTCAAGTCGGCCTCCCAAACCAACTTCTATAATCGCAATGTCGACTTTTTCAGAAGCGAAATAATCAAAAGCCAAACCAACCGACATTTCGAAGAAACTCATATCATTGGCTTCAAAAAAATCTTTGTGTTTGGCAATGAACTCAATTACAAATTCTTCTGAGATTTCCCTGCCGTTTATTTTGATTCTTTCCCTAAAATCTTTTAGATGCGGCGAGGTATATAAACCCACTTTGTAACCCGCTTCCTGCAATACCGAAGACAGTATGTGCGAAGTCGAACCTTTTCCGTTTGTTCCGGCCACATGAATGCATTTCAGTCCCGTTTGCGGACTGCCAAGATGAGCTGCCAGTAATTTGATATTCGTTAGATCTTCTTTATAGGCAGAAGCGCCCTGTAACTGGTACATTGGGAGCTGATTAAACATCCAGTTGGTAGTCTCTTGATAGTTCATTTATTTTGGATAAAATGGTTGCTGATTGAAATAAATTTCGATTTTTGTAGTTTAATATTACAGCGAAAATTATCTTTATTGCAAATTTCAAATATTTTTTAGAATTAATTATTAAAAACCAGAATTAATATATGTTTAGTTTTATTCAGTTACAAACAGATACAATCGCAAATGCTTCAAATGTAGTGATCGAAAAGATCGCTCCGGATCATGAAATTTCGATGTTTGGGTTTATTATGAAAGGGGGAGTTTTCCTGATTCCAATCGCGATTTTATTGTTTTACACTATTTATCTGATTTTTGAGCGTTATATGTATATCAGCCGTGCTTCAAAAATCGACAGCAGATTAATGCAGGATGTCGGCGAAAAACTGCATTCTGGAAATATTGAATTAGCAAGAACAATTGTTGAAAGAAATAATACCGCTGCAGCCAATATTTTAAAAGAAGGAGTAGTGGTTATTGGAAGACCAATTTCTGAAATTGAAGCCAACATGGACCGCGCTGCCGATATCGAAATTGGCGAAATGGAAAGACATTTAGGTCACCTTGGACTTATTGCTGGTATTGCACCAACTTTAGGTTTCATTGGAACAATTTCGGGGGTTATTAAAATTTTCTACAGCATCTCAGTTACAGAAAATATCAGTATCGGGAATATTTCGGGAGGTTTATACGAGAAAATGATCAGTTCAGGTTCAGGACTTATCGTGGGGATTATTGCCTATAGTGCTTACCACTTACTGAACGGAAAAATTGATGATTTTGCTTTAAAAATCCAGAAACAGATATTAGAATTTGTAAACATAATTCAAAAAGCATAAAAAATGTCTATTAAAAGAAAAAGAAGATTTCACGCCGAAGTAGCGACTTCATCTTTGAGTGATATTATGTTTTTCCTGTTGTTGTTTTTCTTAATTATCTCAACACTGGCAAATCCGAATGTGATTAAGATGACTTTGCCAAAAGCCAAAGCGAATGAAAAAACCAATAAACAGTTAATCAGTTTATCGGTTACAGAAGATAAAAAGTTCTACATTGACAAACAAGAAGTAGATTTCGAAAATCTAGAAACGAGTTTAATGTCAAAAATAGGAACAGATAAAGAGCAAACTGTTGTAGTTCGAATTCCGTTTAATCTGCAGGTTCAGGATTTAGTAGATGTTTTGCAGATAGGAGTAAAGAACAATCTAAAATTTGTAATTGCCACAAGCCCGAAGTAAATTATTATTAGGGCGTGACCACAATAAAAAAATGGGCTAATCAGCAAAACGTTGATGCGCCCATTTTTTTATTGCGGTCGGGCTATCCGCTCCGCCGTGGCGGATTGCTTCTATCCCTCACGCGAGAAAACGTAATCTGCATCGTTGTGAGAAACGAAGCAATATTACTTAACAGTATACGTCACAGTTTTGTCATTTCGACGAAGGAGAAATCACACTAGAAGCTCCTCAAGTAATTCTCCAATCTTTGTCGAATCCCGCGTGTGATTTCTCTCTACGGTCGAAATGACAAACTGAAACGAATAAAAAAAGGCTTTCAGGAATCTGAAAGCCTTTTTTATGTGAATATATTTTTAATGTAAATCTGTGAAATTCGTGTTTTAATTCAAATTGAAATTATAAATGATTTTTCCAACTTGTTTTGGTGCGGCATTATCATCAGCAGACCATTTCGTGTTTAATGCAGCTATTTTTGCTTGTTCTAATAAACAACTAGCTTTGTTTGTAGTTCCTTTTATTCCTGGATTAGCACTGACGGTTTTTCCATTTTGATCTACTGTAACTTCAACTACCACTGTTCCTTCTTCATTACAAGTGTATTTAGGTGCAGGCTTTGATAATGCTTTTCTACCGTTTAAAGAATATCCTGATCCGCCGCCAGAACCACCGCCGCTTCCGGCTCCGTAACCGCTTCCGGTACCAATACCATTTCCGGTTCCGTTACCGCCTCCGGTTCCGCCGCCAGAGCCTCCGGATCCATAATATCCGTTCGAGTTTAAACTTCCGTTTGCTTTTCCTTTATTTCCAGCAGCTTTATCATCGCCGTCTCCGCCTTTGTTTGACCCTTTTAAAATACTCGATAAGGCATCGTTTGTTGAGTTTGAAACTTTTGGTTTCTCGGGAACAGGTTTTTGTACCGGTTTTTCAACAGGAACAGGTTTTTTAGGTTTTTCTTTTGTTGGAATAACAACATCATTATCGGCAGTTGTGTTTTCCTGAGTAATGATAGATTCTTCTTCGGGAGTTGCTTTTGGAGTTGCTTGTTTTACGTTGTTTTTTACATCCAGAACTTCACTTTTGTAGTTAGCTCCTGATCCTAAATCGCTGTCTCCAAAATTTACGGTTACACCTCCGCCGCCACCTCCGCCATCAGCAAGAGCCACGTTGTTTTCTGGATTGTAGGGAGGCCAAAAGCGTATTAAGAACAATATTCCAATTAATACTGCATATATAAGCGAGGTAATTGCCAATGATTTCTTTCTGTCTGAAGAACTGGCGGCATCTGCTTTATTGTAATTAATTTTATATGGACTCGCTTTCATATAACTCGTACGATTCTGAATTTTGTAATGTATTCTTTAAAAACGTTTAAAAGTACTAAAAATTGTTTAGAATGAAAGTGCATCGTGGCATTTAACCGCAAAGCACGCTGCGGTTTTTTGTAGACTTAGTATAAACGCAAAAGCTCGCAAAGCTTTAACTACAAAAAGCTTTGCGAACTTAATATTTAGATTCTGCCTGCGCTTCAAATTACAATAACTTAGCGTGCTTTGCGGTAAAAAAAAACATTTGAGGTAATTAATCAAACAAGAATATTTGACTCATTTAGAATTGTTTGTTTTATGATTAGACCAACTGTTTCAATGCAATTTCAAAAGCAGTTGCGCTGATGTTTGTTTTTGATGCGCTTATAGAGTGAGCTTTTACGATGGCATTTTTAATAGTTTCTGATGTGTCGTTAAAAATAGCCTCATCTGTCATTTGTACTTTTTTCTCCATGAAATAAGCAAAAACCCTTGCCATTCCGCAGTTTGAAATAAAATCCGGAATCAGACTTACTTTACGGTCTACTTCTTCCATAATAGATCCAAAGAAGATTTCTTTATCTGCAAAAGGCACATTCGCACCGCATGAAATTACTTCTAGCCCGTTTTCGATTAAACTGTCGATTTGAGCCTGAGTTACCAGTCTCGAAGCTGCACACGGTGTAAAAATTTCAGCACCAATGGTCCAGATTTTAGAATTGATTTCTTCAAACGGAATCATAGCATCGGCAACTAATTTATTTCCGTCTTTATTTAAAAACAACGTTCTGATTTCTTCAAACGAAAATCCTTCCTCTTTAATTAATCCGCCGTCGCGGTCAATAATTCCGATTACTTTGGCTCCCATTTCGGCTAAATAAAAAGCAGCAGCAGAACCTACGTTTCCAAATCCCTGTACAATTGCTTTTTTGCCTTTAATGTCGCCTCCGTATGCTGCATAAAAATGACGAACTGCTTCGGCAACGCCAAAACCGGTAATCATATCTGCAACGGTATATTTTCTGGTTACATCCGGTGAGAATTTAGGATTTTCGATTACCTTGATAACTCCCTGGCGTAACTGCCCGATTCTGTTAATTTTATCAGCTTCCGTTGGTTTAAAATGTCCGTTAAAAACACCTTCCTGCGGATGCCATACGCCGCATTCCTCAGTCATTGGAATCACCTCGTGAATCTCGTCAACATTCAAATCGCCTCCTGTTCCGTAGTAACTTTTTAATAATGGAGAAACTGCTTTGTACCAGCGTTGTAAAACTCCTTTTTTACGCGGGTCATTTGGGTCAAAATTTATTCCAGATTTAGCTCCGCCAATTGCTGGACCGGAAACTGAAAATTTAACTTCCATTGTTTTGGCAAGAGACAGAACTTCGTTCATATCTAAGCCTTTTCTCATTCTTGTTCCTCCGCCGGCAGCTCCTCCGCGCAGCGAATTGATTACTGTCCATCCTTCTGCTTCAGTTTCAGAATCTTTCCAGTTGAAAACAATTTCAGGTGCTTTATTTTCAAATTGTTGTAATAAATCTTTCATTTCGTTGTGATATGTTTATTTTGCGTAAATGTATAAAATAGAATAATGCGAATAATGTATTTTGTGTCAAATTTTATCAAACCCAAAAGAAAAGCCGAAAACTTGTGGGTTTTCGGCTTTTTTAATATTAAAATTTTAAGAATTATATTCCAAGCAGGTGTTTTTTCAAAGTATCATCGACTGGTTTGTCTGAAAGCCAGATTCCGAATAATGCTTTTTTGAAATCAAATCCCGGAACTTGTCCTTTTAAAACTTCGTTCTTGTAAATGTTCATCGTTTGATCCAGTGGATTATAAGCCAGAATAAAAACATCTTTTTCTGTAATCGCATCGCTCAAATACGATTTTAACTGCTCAATTCTAGGGCGTAGTTCTTCAAGATTACTTCCGGCAGACTTTTCAAATCCGGCATTTATCGCTTTTGTTAATTTATTAGAAGAAACCATCGATGAAGTAATTTCAATTCGTATAGCCATTTCGGTATCACTGTCGATAATAAATTTTGGATCCTGGCTCAATTGAGATAAATACAATGCCTGAACGTAAACTTCTAACCACATTTTTGATCTTCCTCCCGCACCATTTAGCTGCAATGTTTTATTTTGAAATTCTATTTTTCGGGGAACAGTAACACCGTTAACTTCTAAATGTGTCTGGGCAGAAACTGTAAAAAAAGGTATAGTCAACAGGAATGTCAGGACTAGTAAAATATTTCTCATGTTCTATCAATTGTTTATTTTTTAGGCAAAAATAATGTTAATTTATCAATAATGTAACTATGGTTACAAAGTTTTTTTTTGGTCTAATTTTGATTTTTGTTTGTCTATATTCTTAAAAATCAGAATAGTAAGATTTAATTTACGTACAATTACGTGTTTTGTGAATTGTTTAATGTTTTGTTGATAGGAATTGTCTGATTTTTGGTTTTTTTGAGGCAATTAGGACTTCTTTATATTCATTTATGTTTTCTAAAATTTGCTGCATGATTATTTGATCTCAGAGCAAAATCATATATAATTACGAAAACGTTATCGTTATTGTTGTAAATCTATTAATTTTATATGCGTGCATTGTAAATTAAGCATTTAAAAATTATCTTTGAAAGCCTTTACTACAATAAATGCATTTCACAAAAAAATAAATAAAAAACAACTAAACGCAATCATGCATTGGTTTAGTATAAAAACAATAAAACAAAAAACTATGGATTTTAATCTTACCGAAGAACATTTAATGATTCAGCAGGCAGCAAGAGATTTTGCTCAGAATGAATTATTACCAGGAGTTATTGAACGCGACGAAAAACAAATCTTCCCTACAGAACAAGTTAAGAAAATGGGCGAACTTGGATTTATGGGAATGATGGTTGATCCAAAATACGGCGGAAGCGGCCTTGATGCCATTTCGTATGTAATTGCGATGGAAGAAATTTCTAAGGTAGATGCCTCTGCTTCTGTAGTAATGTCTGTAAATAATTCTTTAGTCTGCTGGGGACTGCAGGAATATGGAACCGAAGAACAAAAACAAAAATACTTGCCGGGTTTAGCTTCAGGCGAGATTCACGGGGCATTTTGTTTAAGCGAGCCGGAAGCCGGAAGTGATGCAACATCCCAAAAAACAACCGCCATTGATATGGGGGATCATTATTTGGTAAACGGAACCAAAAACTGGATTACAAACGGAAACACAGCTTCGGTTTATTTGGTGATAGCGCAAACGCATCCTGAATTAAAACATAAAGGAATCAATGCTTTGATCATGACTAAAGATATGCCGGGTTTTGCTGTTGGTCCAAAAGAGCAAAAAATGGGAATCCGTGGTTCTGATACTCACTCTTTGATGTTTACGGATGTTAAAGTTCCTAAAGAAAACAGAATTGGGGAAGATGGTTTTGGATTTAAATTTGCAATGAAAACTTTGGCGGGAGGCAGAATTGGAATCGCTTCTCAGGCTTTAGGAATTGCTTCTGGAGCTTATGAACTGGCTCTTAAATATTCTAAAGAACGTAAAGCCTTTGGAACAGAAATCTGCAATCATCAGGCAATTGCTTTTAAATTGGCAGATATGGCGGTAAATATCGAAGCGGCACGCCATTTATGTATGAAAGCGGCCTGGGATAAAGACCAGCATAAAAATTATGATGTGAGCGGTGCAATGGCAAAATTATTCGCTTCGCAGGTTGCAATGGATACTTCGGTTGAAGCCGTTCAGATTCACGGAGGAAATGGATATGTAAAAGAATACCATGTAGAGCGTTTAATGCGTGATGCTAAAATTACCCAGATTTACGAAGGAACATCAGAAATTCAGAAAATTGTAATTTCAAGAGCTGTTATTGCAGGATAATTAAAATTCTTTCTTTATTATAAAATTAGAACCCTTTCGGCTTTTTGGAGTGCGAAAGGGTTTTTTTCTAATGTTTTTAGAGGGTTTATTCTTTCAAATTAGTAACTTAGTTTTCTTTTAATCCAAAATCATTTCCATGAAAAAGTTGTACTTTCTCCTTCCGTTTATTCTGCTGGCCTGTAAATCGAATACCTCTCCGGTAAGCGAAAAATCATCCAAATCAAATTCGAAGCCCCTTGAAATCAGTTATAAAGTTTCGGAATCAGAAGTTTCAGATTTTTTAAAATACCTTTCTTCGGATGAACTTGAAGGCCGTGAAACGGGAACAAACGGAATTGAAAAGGCAGCGGTTTTTCTGGAAGATTATTTTAAGAAACACAACGTTAAACCTTATTTTTCTACTTATCGCGATACGTTGACCAACTTTAAATCCCCAGCTTATAATATTGTCGGCGTTTTAGAAGGAACAGATCCGGTTCTTAAAAAAGAATATGTGGTCCTGAGCGCGCATTATGATCATATTGGTGTTGAAAAGAAACAACAGCCGGATGTAATTTACAACGGTGCAAATGATGATGCATCGGGTGTTACAGCTGTGGCGCAAATGGCAAAGTATTTCAGCGAAACCAAATCGAATAAAAGAAGTATTCTTTTTGTGTTTTTTGCCGGAGAAGAAAAAGGACTTCTGGGCTCTAAAAGTATGGTTCAGAAACTAAAAAAACAAAACTTCAATTTATATACCCAGCTAAATATCGAAATGATCGGCGTTCCAATGAAACGCGATTATCTGGCTTACATAACGGGTTTTGATAAATCGAATATGGCAGAGAAAATAAATGAGTATACGGGAAAAAAGACCATTGGTTTTTTACCGAAAGAAGCCGAATATCAATTGTTTTACAGATCTGATAACCATCCGTTTTTTGAAACTTTTGGAAAACCATGCCAGTCTTTAAGTACTTTTGATTTTGAAAATTTTGATTTCTATCACCATGTTTCGGATGAATTTAAAATAATGGATATTCCGCACATGACTGCATTTGTTCAGGAACTTCTTCCCGCAGTTACCCGTATCAGCCAGACACCGACAGAGGAAATAACGATGAATAAATAAGAGTCGTTTTGTCTCATTTGATTATTTTTGCTTCATGAAAAATATTATCGTTACCGGAACAAGCAGAGGGATAGGTTATGAATTGGCCTTGCAGTTTGCAAACGAAGGAAATCAGGTTTTGGCTATTTCCAGAAAAGTACCAAAAGAACTATTAGAACATCAAAATATTACTTGTTTGTCTGTTGATCTGGCAGATGAAAGTGCATTGAATCAGGTTGAAGGTTTTCTTTCTTCAACATGGAAAAAAGTAGATGCTCTAGTACATAATGCGGGTGCTTTATTATTAAAGCCTTTTGCAGAAACGACTCAGGCTGATTTTGAAAGTATTTATAAAGTAAATGTTTTTGCTGTCGCAAATCTTACGAGAATCTGTCTTCCGTATTTGCAAAAAGGAAGCCATGTTGTAACCATTAGTTCTATTGGCGGTGTAAGAGGAAGTCTGAAATTCGCCGGACTGGCCGCTTATAGTTCGAGTAAAGGCGCTGTGATTACGCTAACCGAATTATTAGCCGAAGAATATAAAGAAAAAGGAATCTCATTTAATGTTCTGGCTTTGGGTTCTGTTCAGACTGAAATGTTAAATGAAGCTTTCCCTGGCTATCAGGCGCCAATTTCGGCAGCAGGAATGGCTAATTATATTTATGATTTTACATTGAACGGTAATAAATACTTTAACGGAAAAGTATTGGAGGTTTCTTCTACTAATCCGTAAATTAAATTATGAGTTTTGAGTTATGAATTATGAGTTTGATTATGAGTGAGAGTATCGTGAAGGTTAAAAGTTTTGAGTTAGCTATAAGAGGAGTTAATTTTTATAAATGGCTGATTTCAGAAAAGAAAGAATTTATAATGAGCAAACAATTTTTACGTTCTGTTACTTCCGTAGGTGCAAACGTTCGAGAAGCCGTAAATGCTCAGAGCAAAGCTGATTTTATACATAAATTATCAATTTCTCAAAAAGAATGTGATGAGTCAATGTATTGGTTAGAAATTTTAAATGCGACAAATTATATTTCAGAAAATGAATTTGAATCATTGCATCAACAATGTAATGAAGTTCTGAAAATTATAAAAAGCATAATTATAACATCAAAGAAAAACATATAGTTAGTAAAACTCATAACTCATACTTTATAATTCATAATTATTTTGAGCGCCACTTTAGCCAAATACATTCCCGAGCATGCTGTAAAGCCTGTTTTTGATTTGATTGTAGCCAATCAGGTTCATCTGAAAATCGTAAATGAGCGTCAGACGCGTCACGGAGATTACAGAAGGGGACCGAGCGGAAAGCATGAGATTACGGTTAATGCAAGTTTAAATAAGTACAGGTTTTTGATTACGCTTATTCACGAGATTGCACATTTGGTTGCTTTTGAAAAATTCGGACGAAATATTAAACCGCACGGAAACGAGTGGAAATATACCTTTCAGCGTTTAATGGTTCCGTTTATCAGGCCTGAAATATTTCCGAGTCAGATCCTGCCTTTGCTGGCAAGACATTTTAAGAATCCTTCTGCAAGCAGTGATACTGATACTACTTTATCGCTGGCTTTGAAACAATATGATACGGATAACGATAAAAGTTATGTTTTTGAAATTCCATTTGGAAGCGTTTTTAAAATTAAAAACGGAAAGGTATTCAAGAAACTGGCAGTTAGGACCAAGCGTTTTGAATGCATCGAAATAAGTTCAGGAAAAACATATCTTTTTAATCCAAATGCAGAAGTAGAACTTGTGGATTAAACAATGAAATTTTAATGTTTTAAATCCCAAATTCCAAAATCAGGGATGAATATTCTAAAAAAAAATCCAAATTCCAATTGAAAAAGCTGGAATTTGGATTTTAAAATATTTTGAAATCTAAAAGGTTTTAACCTTTCAAATATGCTTCTCTTACTTTTTTGAAAAGGTTTGAAGAGTAAACAAACTTCACGATGTCTTTATTATCTGTTCTAAAGATTTCTTCTTTTGTTCCCTGCCAGGCTTTTAATCCTTTCTTTAGGAAAACAATATTTTCGCCAATCTCCATAACCGAGTTCATATCGTGTGTGTTAATCACGGTTGTAATATTGTATTCTTTAGTGATTTCCTGAATAAGATTATCAATCAAAGTTGAAGTATTGGGATCTAATCCGGAGTTTGGTTCATCACAAAATAAATATTTAGGATTGTTTACGATAGCACGGGCAATAGCTACACGTTTCTGCATACCTCCGGAAATTTCAGAAGGCAGTTTTTTATGAGCTTCGACAAGATTTACTCTTTCTAAAACAAAATCAACACGTTCTTTGATTTGTGCTTTATTGTTATTTGTGAACATTTTTAACGGGAAAGCTACATTTTCTTCAACCGTCATAGAATCAAATAAAGCACTTCCCTGAAATACCATTCCAATTTCGGTTCTTAAGTCACGCTTTTCATCTTTGTCTAAATCAGAATACACTCTGCCGTCAAATTCAATTGTTCCGGAATCTGGCGTGTGAATTCCTAATAATGTTTTTAGCAGAACTGTTTTTCCAGATCCACTTTGTCCAATAATCAAGTTGGTTTTTCCGGTTTCAAATACTGTCGAAACACCTTTTAAAACTTTGCTGTCGCCAAATGATTTTTCTATATTTTTTACTTCTATCATTATCCTAATAATAATTGAGTTAATATATAATTTAGAAGAATTATAGTGACAGATGTCCATATAAATGCTGTCGTACTAGCTTTACCTACTTCTAATGCACCGCCTTTCATGTAATATCCGTGAAAAGCCGGAATTGTTGCCAGTAACAGGGCAAAGATTAAAGTTTTGATAAAAGCATAAGTAATATGAAAGGGTATAAAATCTTTCTGAGCTCCCATGATAAAATCTGCACCGGTCGAAAATCCTCCATAAGCACAAGCAAGCCATCCTCCAAAAACACCTAAAAACATACTGATCCCGATTACGAAAGGATACATTAACAGAGCGATTATTTTTGGGAAAACAAGATAGTTTACTGAGTTGACTCCCATAACTTCTAAAGCATCGATTTGTTCTGTAACACGCATTGTACCTATACTGGAAGTAATGTAAGATCCCATTTTTCCGGCCATAATTACAGAAATAAAAGTAGGGGCAAACTCCAGGATTACAGATTGACGTGTAGCAAAACCAATTAAATATTTTGGAATTAATGGATTAGTTAAGTTTAATGCTGTCTGGATGGCCACAACTCCTCCAATGAAAAAAGAGATAAAACATACAATTCCAAGAGAGTCAATAATAAGATCATCGATTTCTTTTAGAATTAGGTTTTTCATAACAGGCCATTTGGTCTGTTTATTGAAAATTTCTTTTAGCATTAAAAAATATTTCCCTATTTGGGATAAATAACGAATTAGCATCATAAGGTTTTACAAATATTGGCTAAATTAAGCATTAGTTTACAGTTTATCGTTTAGGCGTGTCGTTTTTTAATTTTTTTTAAGATTAAAAAAGCTTTTGTTTCATTTTTTGAAAACGATAATTTCTAATAAATTTAGCTTGTTCAGTAGTAACTAATAAAGGAGTTTTGGCTTTTTTTGCTTTCCAGAATCCTCTTATATAATCTAAAAAAAGAAATGGTTTTTTTTTCATCATGGCCAGTTTTGCCGAAGCAATTGCCGTGATCCAGAAACCATATCCTAAAGTATAAAAAGCCTCGCCTTGTTTGTAGCGGGCTGTTTTGTTGTAGTTTGCTCCGGTTGGTTTTAGGTGTTTTACATGTAAAGATTCATCGGTTACGATTTTCCAGTTGTAATATTTACAAAGTAATTCGTCAACGGTGTCCCATCCCATTGCTGGACGCAAACCGCCAATTTGCTCGAAGGTTTCTTTTCTATATGCCTTTAAAGCACCCCGAATGTGATCTTTATCGGTAAGATTTTCTAAAACCCAGTCGCCGTTTTTGTCAATGTAACAAAATCCTCCGGCCATTCCAACTCTTGTATCGCTTTCGAAATGTTTTATTATCGTTTCGAAATAATTGGGAGGGAAAATTAAATCACCGTCAATTTTTACAATGATATCGTAATTGGAATCTAAAGTTTCAAAACCTTTTTGAAAAGCCTGAATTACTTTGCTTCCCGGCATATGAATCGCGTCTGAAGTTTTATTTACAACAGAGATATATGGATTTTCTTTTGCAAATTCCAATACAACTTCTTCTGTTTTATCAGTCGAATTATCGTTTACAACCACAATTTTTGATGGCAAAACAGTTTGCGTAACCAACGATTGCAGAGTCAGGCCAATAAGATCTTGTTCGTTGTGTGCGGGTATAACAATGTAATACTTCATTTTAAATTCCAAATTTTTTAAATTCCAAATTCCAAATCTTGAGAATAACTCTTAATCTTCTTAAACTCCAAATTCCAACTATTAAAATAATTTCAAAAATTAGTTCTTGAAATTTCTCTTTTAGTTGGAATTTGGAATTTAAAAAATTTGGAATTTATTTTATTTTCTCTGCTGCAACAATATAATATCTTGGAGTGAAATATCGTAATAAAGGTCTTAATCCAAACTTTTTAACCGGATGCGTAAATTGCAGGCGGTCGGTTATTTTCCAGCCTGTTTTTTCTAAAAGCCAGTCTAATTGCCAATCTTCAAATTCATGATAATGTCTGTCCCACATATCAGTTTTAGATCTGTATGCCGGTGAAAACCATAAACGCAGCGGAATTGAAATTAATATTTTGTCACATTTTACGTTTTGTAAAATAGTATATGGATTTAATAAATGTTCGAAAATTTCAAATGCAGTAAAAACAGTATATTCTTCTGTTTGCAAAGCAGTATGATCGTTGTCTAAATCTTCGCCTTTTGTATTTTTTACGGTATATCCATTTTCTTCCATTATTTTGGAGAAAGGATTTGGAACTCCAAAATCAAAAATGGTCTCTGATGTATTAACGTGCTTTTGTAAAAATTCTAAAGTAAGCCTGAATCTTTTATTCGGAAACGTTTTTTCGTACATAGTCATTGCGAACGAATTAATCTCTCGTTCCTGATTTTAATTAGGTCGCAAATATACTAAAAAAGTCCGCACCTTTTGGTACGGACTTTTTTAAAGTTTTCAGTCATAAGAAGCGGCATACTGCCACTGTTAACTGTGACTAATATCTGTAAACAAAAGCATTAATATTCATTCCGGCTCCAACCGAAGCAAAAATAACAACATCGCCTTTATTGATTTCGTGGTTCTCGATTTTCCCCTGTAAGATTAAGTCAAATAGAGTAGGAACGGTTGCAACACTGCTGTTTCCTAAATCATGAATACTCATTGGCATAATATCTTTTGGAGGTGTTTTGTCATAAAGTTTATAGAAACGTTCGATAATCGCTTCGTCCATTTTTTCGTTGGCCTGATGAATAAGGATTTTTTTAACCTCGCTGATATCAATACCGCTTTTATCTAAACAGCTTTTCATGGCACACGGAACATTGCTTAAAGCAAATTCGTAAATTTTACGTCCGTACATTTTGATGTACTTAATATCCGGATCCAATTCAGGATTGTATGATTTTCCAAAGAAAAGGTAATTGGCTTCATCGTTTGCAAAAGTGGCACTTTCATAAGATAATAAACCTGTTTCATCTGTTGAGGCTTCTAAGATTGAAACCCCGGCTCCATCAGAATAAATCATCGAATCGCGATCGTGATCATCGACTACCCTTGATAAGGTTTCAGCACCAATTACCATAACTCTTTTTGCCATTCCGGATTTGATGAAAGCATTAGCCTGTAAAACACCTTCGATCCAGCCCGGACATCCAAAAAGGATATCATAAGCGACACATTTAGGATTTTTGATTCCTAATTTATTTTTTACTCTCGTTGCTAAACTTGGTAAAATATCAGTTTGGTGCGTGCCGGTTTTTACATCGCCAAAGTTATGGGCGAAAATAATATAGTCTAAAGTTTCGGCATCGATTTGTGCGTCAGCGATTGCTTTTTGAGCTGCAAAAAAGGCTAAATCTGATGCATTGTATTGAGGTTCAGCATAACGGCGGTTTTGAATTCCGGTAATACCTTTAAATTTTTTAATAACAACTTCATTCGGATAACCAAAAGGAGTTCCATCCTCGTTTAAAAAAACATGTTTGTCAAAATCTGTGTTTTTAACTTCTAAATTAGGAATATAGCTCCCAATACCAATAAATTTTATTTTCATTTTTGCCCGTAATTATCCGATAAATTTATTGCTAAAGTATAAATAAAATTATGATAACTATCATAAAAAATACTATGCATGCATATAATTGTGAAATAATGATTTTTAGAATGATATATTGTTTATTTTTTAATGATTTTTTAATTTAATTGAGATTTCAAACGATTGAGAAAGCGAGATAGAGTTTAAAAAAAAGTTTCAGGTTTCAAGCTGCCTGGACTTGTTTTGTGAACATGAAACTTAAAACCTGAAACAAAAAAACAAACCCGACAGATTTTGAAGATCTGTCGGGTTTAAGATATTTAGAGAAAACTAATTTTTAGTTTTCCATATAAGCTTCGATAGGCGCACAGCTGCAAACTAAATTTCTGTCACCGTAAGCATCGTCTACACGACGAACAGATGGCCAGAATTTATTTTCAGCAATATAGTCTAATGGATAAGCTGCTTTTTCTCTAGAGTAAGGGAAGTCCCAGTTATCAGTAGTTAACATTGCTAATGTATGAGGTGCATTTTTCAGTACATTATTTTTGTCATCAGCTGTTGCAGTTTCGATTTCTTTTCTGATTGAAATAAGCGCATCGCAAAAACGATCTAATTCTGCTAAATCTTCAGATTCTGTAGGCTCGATCATTAATGTTCCTGCTACCGGGAAAGAAACTGTTGGAGCGTGGAAACCGTAATCCATTAAACGTTTAGCGATATCACCAACTTCGATTCCGTTTTCTTTAAAAGCACGACAATCTAAAATCATTTCGTGAGCTGCTCTTCCGCATTCTCCAGTATAAAGAATTGGGTAGTGACCTTCGAAACGAGATTTCATGTAGTTTGCATTCAAGATTGCGTGCTCAGTAGCGCTTTTTAATCCTTCAGCACCCATCATCGTGATGTAACCGTAAGAAATTAAACAAACTAAAGCAGATCCGTAAGGTGCAGATGAAATAGCAGTAATGGCCTGCTCACCGCCAACTCTTAAGATAGGGTTTGTTGGTAAAAACGGAACTAATTTTTCGTTCACACAAATTGGTCCAACTCCAGGACCGCCTCCACCGTGAGGAATAGCGAATGTTTTGTGTAAGTTTAAGTGACAAACGTCAGCACCAATTGTAGCAGGATTTGTTAATCCAACTTGTGCGTTCATGTTTGCACCGTCCATATATACTAATCCGCCGTTTTCGTGGATTAATTTTGTGATTTCGATAATTGAAGATTCGAAAACTCCGTGAGTAGATGGATACGTTACCATTAAACAAGATAAATCATCTTTGTGTTCAATCGCTTTTTCTCTTAAATCTTCTACGTCGATATTTCCTTCAGGAGTAGTTTTCGTAACAATGATTTTCATTCCCGCCATCGCAGCAGAAGCAGGGTTTGTTCCGTGAGCCGATGAAGGAATCAAGCATACATTACGGTGACCTTCGTTTCTTGACATGTGGTACGCACGAATCGCCATTAAACCAGCGTATTCTCCTTGTGCTCCAGAGTTTGGCTGTAAAGTTGTTCCGGCAAAACCAGTAATTACATTTAATTGCTCTTCTAATTTTTTAAGCATTGTGATGTAACCTTGAGCCTGCTCAACTGGTGCAAACGGGTGAATGCTGTTCCAGTTTGGCATTGATAAAGGCAGCATTTCAGAAGCAGCGTTTAATTTCATTGTACAAGAACCTAATGAAATCATCGAGTGATTCAATGATAAATCTTTACGCTCTAATTTTTTGATGTAACGCATCAATTGGCTTTCTGAATGATGATTGTTGAATACATCATGTGTTAAGAAAGAAGAAGTTCTTTCTAAAGAAGCTGGTAATTGACTAGCTTCAGTTAATTCAGAAACAGAAACTGTTTCTTTTCCTAAAGCTTCAGCAAAAATTGCTGCGATTTGGTTGATGTCTGAAATTGAAGTTGTTTCGTTTAACGAAATAGAAATCGTATCAGCATCAACATAGAAGAAGTTTACTTCGTTTTTCTCAGCAGCAGCTTTTACTTTTTGAGCATCTGCTTTTACCAAAATAGTGTCAAAGTAAGCCGAGTTAACTTGAGAAACTCCAATTTTATTTAAAACCTCAGCAGTAGTAACCGCCGATGCGTGAACTTTGTTTGCAATATATTTTAATCCTTTTGGTCCGTGATAAACAGCGTACATTCCGGCCATAACCGCTAGTAAAACCTGAGCAGTACAAATGTTAGAAGTTGCTTTTTCACGTTTAATGTGCTGTTCACGAGTTCCTAAAGCCATACGTAAAGCGCGGTTTCCGTTTGCATCAACAGAAACTCCAATAATACGTCCTGGCATAGAACGCTTGTACTCATCTTTGGTTGCAAAGTAAGCAGCGTGAGGACCTCCGTAACCCATTGGTACACCAAAACGCTGAGTAGTTCCAACCACAACAGCAGCTCCCATTTCTCCAGGAGAAGTTAAGGCCGCAAGTGATAAAATATCAGCAGCAAAAGCTACTTTAATTTCATTTTCTTTTGCTTTAGCAGTAAAAGCGCTGTAATCGTTTACCTGACCATATTTTCCAGGGTATTGTAAAATAGCTCCGAAGAATTCATTTGAAAAATCAAATGTTTCGTGGTTTCCAACAACTAATTCAATTCCAATTGGAGTCGAACGTGTCTGCAGTACAGATAAAGTTTGTGGTAAGATTTCTTCAGAAACGAAGAATTTATGTGTATTGTTTTTCTTTTGATCGCGTGTACGAACATCAAATAATAACGCCATAGCTTCTGCAGCTGCAGTTCCTTCATCTAATAAAGAGGCATTGGCAATTTCCATTCCGGTTAATTCGATAACTGTAGTCTGGAAATTCAAAATAGCTTCAAGACGACCTTGGGCAATTTCTGCCTGGTAAGGCGTGTAAGCTGTATACCATCCCGGGTTTTCAAAGATATTTCTTTGAATCGGAGCCGGAACAATGGTTGGATGATAACCCAAACCAATGTATGATTTGAATACTTTATTTTTCTTTCCTAATTCCTGAATATGATTTGCAAATTCATACTCTGTCATCGCAGGATCTAAATTCAAAGGTGCTTTTAAACGAATATCGTCCGGAAGGGTTTCATAAACAAGTCGCTCGATTGAGTCAACTCCAATAGTGTTCAGCATGTGCTGAAGATCAGTTTCTCTTGGACCAATGTGTCTTAAAGCAAAAGCATCTGTTTTCATTTGTAGCTATCTGGTTTTTTAAATGGATGTGATTTGTATAACGTTGTATAGTACGAATCACATTTAAAAGTAAATGTGTTGTTTTTTTGTGGCGCAAAATTAAGTATTATTAATAATTTAATAGGTATTTTTAACTTCAATTTTTATCAAATTTCTAACTAAAGAGTTGATTTGTTAATAAATGATTAGATTTGAGGTATGAAACTTCTAAAACAGCTATTTGATTTTTATTTAAACAGCAGCATTCACGTGGCTTTATCGTGTTATGCATTGGTACGGATTACATTTCATGTGTTTCATATTCAGTATGATGAACCTATGGCGTTGTTTGTTTTTTTTGGGACAATTGTAGGATATAATTTCGTAAAATATGACGCACTGGTTCGCGTAAAGAAAAATCCAATTGGAACTCAGCTAAAAATTATTGCTGTTTTGAGTTTTATTTCGGTCGTTTTGGTTGGGTATTATTTTTTTCATTTAAAAAGAATTACCCAAATCGTTTCCGTTGGAATTTTTGCCATAACCGCACTTTATACATTGCCATTTTTTCCGAATAGAAGAAATGCCAGAAACTGGGCCGGTGTAAAAATCTACATAGTAGCGCTCTGCTGGGTTGGCGCGACTTTGGTTTTGCCTTTAATTAATGCCGAAATTCCGTTTACAACCGATTTCTTTATCAAATGCATTCAGCGGTTTGTTTTAGTTTTTGTACTGATATTGGTTTTTGAAATTTTAGATTTAGCTAATGACGATCCGCATTTACAAACCGTTCCGCAGACAATTGGAGTGAAGAAAACCAAACTTTTAGGATTTTTACTGCTGATTCCGTTTTGGTTTTTAGAAGTTTTTATATCAACATTTAATTATCATGATGCATTCATTAACCTTATCATGGTTGTTATGCTGATGTTGTTTATCTTTTTCGCCAATCCCGCCCGTTCCAAATATTATACTTCTTTTTGGGTAGAAGCCGTACCGGTTTTTTGGTGGCTGATGATTGCTTTCCTGAAATAGAAACAAGTCTTTTTCTGAAAAATCTGTTTTGGACCTTTTTTTCGAAAGAAAATGGGTTTCCATATATTTTCTAATGCACTAAACTTATATAAAGGTATTCTGCGGTAAGAAGCTTTTTGGCTTTTTATGAACCTGTATAAGTATTTGATAACCAATAATCTCTATTCTGCGGCATTTTTTGCAGTCCTCCTGCCGATGTATTATAATTTTGAAATGAAAAGAAAACAAGCCGACAGGTATTCTTTTCATTTTGTTTCATGTTATCGTTTTTTAAATTTCTGAGTACGAGGCCTGAGACAAGTCAAATTGAATTCAATCACGATGGGTACTGTATCGCTCAGGAAAGCGGCTGCGAAAACCGAAAAGCAGTAGATAAGAGTAGGTTATAAATTTTAAAAATTAATATCATGGCAATTCAAACAGTAGGAAAATTTAAATTAGACCAGCAGGGTGGTTATGTATGTAAGACAGAATTTGTTTATATGGATAATGAAGGACAGCTGCATACTTCGTCGCGAACAGGAGAAGAACTTTTAGGACAAACCTATGTAACAGATCCGGGAGATCTAGGTGTACCAAGCGGTTCTACTTTATGGATGAAAATATGGGTAATGGCCGGACATGATAATCAGGCAAAACAAGCCTTTATTTATCAAAAAGGAAACAGCTCTACTGCAGATTATACGTGCTCAGGAACAACCTTAGGAAACCATTTGGCATTAGAAGGGGTTTCTTAATGAGCTATATAATTCAGACAAAAAAATGAACCACTCCTAAAAATTAAGTTTAAGAGTGGTTTTTTATTTAATACCGGGGTTTTTACGGGTAAAAAAATCTAGTGTCATTCTTAACCTTATTTCATGTCAAAGAATCCTCATCTTATGACATTTTTTTTCTAAATCCTATAAATCTGCTATAGTTTTGATGTAGATAAAATGAAGCTATTGAAACTATTAACGGCTGATTTTTAGCTAAATAGTATTTTATAAGTCTTAATTTCCAAAAACAGTTAAAATACTCCCATCAAACAAGTGGAGCAGACCCCACGAAAAAAAACGAGGCGGTTCCGAAAAGCCATACGAGTAGGAAACCTTAAAACAAAAAGTTATGTCAGATTTATTAGCAGGTGCCTATTTAGCAAAAGGCACAATCGGAAATGTAGGAACACCAGGTGCTCCAGTTGCAACATTTAGTTTAGTAGTAGTACCGTCTCAGCATACTGTAACGGGTACAGTTGTAATTAAACAAGCGGTACAAGGTCCGGACAGCCATATCGTGGTTCAGGTAAAAGGAAGAATTTATTCTACAGGATTTGGAAAATACACTCAGGTAGTAAGTTTTAATGGGCAATATGTACAATCTTTCCCACCGCCGGCAATTGGTTCTTTCTTAGCTGAATTTAGTGCTCATTTAGCTATTGATGGTGCATGGAACGGAACAGGAGGATTCTCTTACTATCAGCACCAAATCGAAAATGTGCCGGTTGCTTCGGCTAAGCAGTCAGAATTAGTATAAGTTGGTTATACTAAAATGTTACAAATAGGAATAATATGAATCAGCATATATGTTCCTGACTTGAAAGAGTTACAATTTTAAGACCGCCTGATATGGCGGTCTTTTTTTAGAATAAAACCTTTTTGCTCCCATCCATTATCAAAAAAAAATAAAATTTTAGAAGAAATTCTAATTCACCAAAAACTAAAAAAATGAAAAGAAAACCTATTATTATCACCCTGTTAGTTGTTTTTCTGGTAGCAGCCGTCACCCTGTTTTTCTTAAATAAGGAGAAACTGCTGGAAAAAATAGGAGTGTCTTCCGGTTACACTTCCTCAACCGAACCTTGCGACTGCGAAACCAGCTGGTTTCCTCATGAACAGACACCTCCTCCGGCAGAAGGAGACGGAAGCCCTTTTGATTCTAGCAATACTACCAATTGTATTTTTCATCAATGGTCATGGCAGAAATTTTTGTGGCTTACCAAACCAATGCCAAGTGGAAATCCTTTCTTTTTAGATTCGCTGGATGTGGTAAGTCCGCAGTTAGAAGATGTTGCACCTGAACTGGGATTAAAACTTACGCTGAGTTCTATACATCAGGCAGGTCCGGGAGGTGTTTTGGTATCGAATCCGAAATATAATAATGCGGCCGATACCGTTTTTTATTCCATTCACGTCAATGATTTATTAAAGGATAAAGCACTTTCAGCGGCTATACAAATTAACAAAGGACAACTTCCGGTTTCTAATCTGGAGACTTTTCCTGTAGGAGCTCTGGAACTAAAAGCATCGTGGATTAATGTAGAAGCCATTCCGCAGCAGGAACGCGCTTCTTATTTTACGACCAAAGCCGCTGTGATAAACAAAAAGAATAAATATGTCGAAAAAACGGTAGCACTGCTTGGCATGCACGTAGTTGGAGTGGTGAAAAATCATCCAGAATTTATCTGGGCCACTTTTGAACACAAAGACATGGCACCGGTTTACGATAAGAAAAAAAATTCGGTAACATCGGCAAAAGAAATGCTGTTTTACGAAAAAGGAACCACTACAGATATCCAAGGCATTAAATGGAATAGCAAAGACAGTGTGCCTCTGCTTCCAAACAGAGCATTTATTCTTTACGAATACGGCGTTCCAACGGAATTAAAAACCGGAAATTTTATGCCTACGAGCCAGTCAGAACCTATGAATTATGATAATATTGAAAACATCAACAAATGTGTTGCGTCTAATTTAAAAGATGTTTTCGTTAATTATTTCTACAATGGTTCTGTGTGGTTAAATTTTGACGGAGTTTCTCCTATAAATCAGGCAAAAGCTATCGTGACGAGAGATATTTCAAGTGTACTGCCGGATTCATTGGTGAGAGGTTCTGCCAATCTGGCCAATATTACAATGGAAACCTATACACAGACTTTCAACAAAAAAGGAATTCACAGTATTAATAATACCAATTTGGTAAACTGTTTCGATTGTCATCAGGCGGGCAATTTTGATACATCAAGACCGGGAAATTCTCCTTTGTTCTTAAGCCATATTTTTGGGGATCACCTGAAATTTACAAAACCAAAAGAAGCTTTAACAGGAAAAAAAGCGAATGTTAAAGATATACTTTCAAGAGAGAAACGTATTGAAGAAATTGAACAGTTGAAACTTAAACAATTTGAAAAATTTGTTGAGAAGAATCAATAAGTTCAGATTCGTTTTCGGCAGTTTCTGTCAGCGTTTTATTTCTTTCTAAAAGGAATTTTATGAGATGTTTTTTTAAACACAAAACATCAAATAATTTTCCGAAAATACCAAACGGAGTTTCATATTGCAGCAAGTCTGTCATTATGGTAACTCCGTTTACTTCTTTAAAATAATGTTTGTGTTTAAATGATGCAAAACAGCCTTCTTCCATTTCATCTACAAAATAATTATAAAAATCCATCGCGGTAATGCGGCTTTTATGAGTAAGATAAAATCCAAAATGTTTCCCGCGCCAGGTTACGGTTTCATTTACATTTATTAAACCCGAAGTGACGCCTGCAATTGCTTTTTCTTTTGATGGACTGGCTGATTTTTGGTGAATGTCAATATCTCTGGATACATCAAAAACGGTTTTTAACGGTGCATTTATTTTTGTAATAAGATGAATGGTAGTCATAAGAATAAAGTTTTAAGATTTAGTCAATAAATTACGAAAGGCTTTTTCAACAGAATCATACTTAAATTTAAATCCATTTTCCAAAAGTCGTTTAGGAATCACATTTCTGCTTTTTAAGACCAATTCAGCCTCTGTCCGGATAAAGAAAGATCCAATTTTAAGTAAAAATATATTTGCCGGAATTCCAAAAGGCATTCCAATACTTTTTCGGAGCTGCTGCATGAAATCGGTATTACGGACTGGTTTGGGAGAAACGATATTGATAACGCCGGTAATTTCTTTTTCGATTACAAAATCTACCGCATTGGCAAAATCCTCTTCATGAATCCAGCTTACAAACTGATTTCCTTTTCCTTGTTTTCCTCCTAAGCCCAATTTTGCCAGATTCTTTAACGTAACCAAAGCACCGTCGTTTTTCCCTAAAACGATCGAAGTTCGCAAAGCGGTTTTTAAGGTATTTGGTGTTTCGGTTTTAAAAAAAGCTTTTTCCCACGAAAGAGCCACATTTATAGAAAAATCATTTCCAATTTCGCCATTTATCTCATCCATTTCTTTGTCTAAAGAAAAACGATAAATAGTAGCTGTTGATGAATTGAGCCAGTGTTTGGGCGGGTTCTGACAATTTAAAACTGCTTTATTTAAAATTTTTGTGCTGTCAATTCTGGACCATAAAATCTCTTTTTTGTTTTCTTTGGTATAACGGCAGTTAACCGATTTTCCGGCAAGATTAATTAAAACCGAAGCATTCTCTACTTCCTTTTCCCAGCCCGAAAAAGTTCTGGCATTCCAGTTTACATATTTAATACCGCCGGCAGTTTTTGATTTTCCGCGTGTAAGGATTACAACCTCATCAAATTTATTTTTGAAATGATTGACTAAGACCTGTCCCAGAAATCCGGTTCCGGCTGCTATAATAAGTTTGCTCATTTTTGTTTCGGTTAAGAGATTAATTTAGAATTAAAAACAACGCAATAATTCGATAAAGAATCCAGGTGAAAGATAGAAAAAAAGGAAGTTTTAAAAGTTTTATTCTTCTGAAATGTTCTAAAAACATAATTAAAACAACAGCGCCAAACCAGCTTAAAATAATCACTTGCGGTATAATAATAAATTGGCTCAAAATTAAAATTGGCATTAAAATTAAAGATCCCGCTAAAGAAACCGTCATTAAATTACCTGCATAATTAACAATTGTTTTTTTGTCGAATTTGAATAAAAACAAAGCCTGAAAAACAATTTGTCCGAAAGCCAAAATAAATTCTCGTGTAGCGCTGTTTTTAGGGAAATTCAATATCAAATTAGAATAAGAAAATAATACTATGGTTGTAATGCTGATTGCAAATAAGATAAAAAGAAATCTGTATTTAAAATTGAAATCAGGAATGCATTCGAGTTTGTCTTTTTTTGTTTGCGCCGGAATAATGACTTTTCGATTATAAGATACAAAAGAATAGAGTTTTCTTAATAGAAGATAAACTGGTTTTGCAGTGAGAATTTTTTTGATCCATGGAAAAGAAAAACCAATTACCTTGATCAGACTGTCAATACCATACGTTGTCGTTTTTGTAGTATAATCAATTAAAGCAATTTCATTTGCGGCACGTTTTACATCTACAAAATCTTGTTCTTCGCAGCTTATATTGCAATAAGGTTTTCTGCCGTTTTGGTCAAGCATCCCTGTTTTTATAAATCCGGTTGTGTACAAATTGCAGAGCGGACAATCTTCATCATACAATAAAGTTTGATTTTCGAGCATTTTCATGGCATTTATGATTTAAGGTTTGATGAATTAGGGAGGGATAAGTAAATCCGATTGAGGAAACCTAACAGGTTTTTAAAACCTGCTAGGTTTCTATTAAAAAATTACGCTTTAAAAACCAATCGTTCTTCTCGTTGAGATTCTTTTGCTTTTCTTTTTCCTCTAAAGAAAAAATATAAATTAAGGAATAACATTATACCAAGGTAAATAGCAAAACCTCCAATTTTATAACTCAATCTTTCAACCAATTCCTGATAACTGTCGGTATTCAATTGCAATTCCAGAATCATCAAAGCAAAACCAATATTTAAAAGATAAAATCCGGTTTCAAAAAGTCTGTTGGTTGCTTCAGCGATATCTTCTCTTCCTTTAAAAATGTCGAGCATGAATATTTTACCGTTTTTAAACAAAGTTTTAGATACATAATAGGTTAAAAATAAAGCAACAGGTAAATAAATGCTGTATCCGATTAAAATTTTTGCAGTTTCCATAGTTATTTGATATTAAGTTATTTAATTATTTTTTGAATGTACTTTGTGATAATAATAATGTTGAGGTAATGCAGGATTGAGATAATAAAAATTATAACAGCTGTTTTGATGCTGATAATTTCAACTAATTGTTCCGAAGAAATAATTTTTTCCCAGGAAATTAAAGTCATAGCACAATACCCGATATTTAAAAGGTAATATCCTAAAAGCAGTACCTGATTTGTTTTCTGGCAGAGATCTTCATGATCCGGAATTAATGCGGCTACATACACATTTCCGTTTTTATAGCAGATTTTTCCAACTTTGAGAATAATGAAAATCGTGATCCCGAGATAAATAAAATACCCAATAATGTTATAATTGATATTCATGGCGAAGTGTTTTTTTGTTTTCGACTTTTATCTCTGAACCTTTTGCCAGAAATACAGAAACCGGTTTTTGATTTTGTAAAACAGTAAAGTCCTCACCGTAATTTTTTCCAAAATCAACATGCAGCATAAAATTTTTAATTTCGAACTGCTGCCATCGGGGGTGTTTTACTTCATATTCAAAAGTTGTATTGTCGTCGTATTTTGTGTAACCAAAATAATGTTCCGTTATAAACCCGGCTTCAGAATCTGTTTCGATTTCTTTAAGTTCTTTCTGGGTTTCTACTTGTATGGTATTCCATTTTTTATCTGTTTTCCATTGATATACGAAAGTCAGGGAATTTTCATTTTCAATAATTTTATGCCTCATTTTGCGAGTCTCATAATGCTCCTTATACAGCGTATTGGCAATAAAAGTGATCGCTTTTTTAGGAACAATTTCTTTAATAAAAACCACACCGCGTTTCCATTCTCCGTTTTCAAATCTTTTTGCATAAAACCTTAAATTAACCTCTTCAAAATTGATGTGAAACGGAATTTTAAGTCCCAATACTTTCGTTTCTTTAAACATAAAACCAACAAGACTTACATAACATTTCCCGTTCCAGATATCCAGTTCTGTTCCTGCAGGAAGGTATTTCTCTAATATTTCAGCCTCAATTTCATAATTAATTATGGCTAAGTTTTTCCATTGTGCACTTAAGAAACTCATAATGTTGTGTGTTTTTTAAACTTTCAGAAAATAATGAAAGATTGATTTAAATTTTTTTGATTGTGTACACTAAAAAAGAAAGATAAAAAGCTAATAACGGAGGCAGAGAAAATGTAAAAAATGTTAGTGCTGGATTATAATCTGGTCCATAATTATTCCACAGAATAAAAAAGAGTGTTACACCGGCGAGATAGAAATACATTTTTCTGTCACAAACACCATCATACAATATTTTTAATGCAACCAAAACCTGGAGAAATCCCGTTACCATCGTTTATAATAAACTATACATGAAAGCGTATTCTTCGATAAAGGGATAACTGAGCAGGATAATAAGAGGCAGGCTTACTGCAAATGTGTTGATGTATTTTAAAGTTTTCATAATTACTGATTATTTTGAATTTTCAGAAAAAATTGAAAGTTTTGATTAAATTTTTTTATTTCATGATTTTTAAAACCAGTTTTCCTAACCAGTTTTCATTAAATTCAGTCATTTTGTCCAGCATATTATCTGCTTTCAAAACAAAATCATACAGTTTGGAGGTCTGGTCTACAAAATGTTTTTCTTCGGCAGAATCTTTCGCTTCAATAGTCGAAACTTCTTTTAATATTTTTAAAGCCGGTTTTAATTCTCTTTTGCTTCTTTCTCTCGAAATTTTTGCAGCCAGTTCATCCAGATCTTTTTCGGCAGTAAAAAACTCTTTTCGTTCTCCCGCTTTATTTTCTTTATATACAATCCCCCAATCCATTAAAGCTCTCAGGTTCATACTGGCATTTCCACGCGAAATTTGTAATTCTTCCATAATGTCTTCCATAGAAACAGGATCGTTTGAGACCATTAACAAAGCATGGATCTGTGCCATGGTTTTATTAATTCCCCATTGAGAACCTAAAGCTCCCCAGGTCTGAACGAATTTATTTTTTGCTTCTTTGAATTCCATGAAACAAATGTAAATAAAAGTTTTTAAACTTTCAAAAATAATTGAAAGTTTATTTAAAAACCCGGAAACAAATTATTTTTTTTAAGAATAATCTTATGACTTGTTTTTTGTGTTTCATGACATAGAATCTTCTGTTTCGTAACATTTTTATGTAATTGGCTGTATATCAGGTGTAATTTTAATCTGAAAAATAAAGGTAGCTGCTGTATTTTTTATCACGTGGAGCCAGAACCCACGCTAAAAAACGAACTGTTTCGCACAGTAAAGCGAAGGCGGAACCTGAAAAGCCTTATGAGTAAGACCCAAAAACTTATTATTATGCAACCTATACCTAGAAAAGTAAAAAATGTAAATGTATATCCTTATATAGACTGGAAAGGAGGAGGAGTTGGTCCTGTTATTCTTCCGGTTATCGAAGGGGCCAGCGGTACTTACGCTGTTGGTACATTGATCAGATCTGTATTTTACAACCTGAATCTTTCTTCAACTGGTCAAACAAAGCTAGGAATACATCAGAGATATGTAGCAATAGGAGAGTATCAGGACGGAACACCTTTTACTACACCCTGGATGTACTGCACAAACGCAGGCGATGAGCCTCAATTTGGAAGAACTATTAACCTTCTTAAACCGGAATCAGAAGCTTTAAATGCAGAATTTTTGCCTGACTACATCACGCTTGGACCTCTTACAGATATTACGGTTACACAATCATTTCCTCCTCCGGCAATTGGCGAGATTTTATTAATCGAAAACGGTGCAGGAAATGTAATTGCCACAAGAACCGGTACACCTCATGAAATGGGAATCGAAGTAAGCAGCGGTAACCGTGTAGGAGAACTAAGAGCTGGTTTGAGAAATATCATGATTACCGGAAAAAACAAAGACGGACAAAATGTTACAATGGGTAACCTTACCTGTATAAGCCCAAATGAACCGGCGATTTTCCTTCATCAGTTTGGACCTTTCGAATAAATTTTTTACACCAGATAATAGTTCTCGTCTGTAAGAATCTATTTGAAATAAATCAATACTAAGTTAATCTAAAAAATAAAACCATGGGAGTAATCATGCCTTACGGTGTTGCAATCAGAGAAGCGATAGCTTCTAATGATTTAGCAAAAATGGAATCTATTGCAGAGCAGGCAAAACAGATAGTTAAAGATCAGGGCGATTTAAGCGCTGCTCTTCTGGACTTGCTGGAAGCAATAGAAGCCTTGAAAAACAAAAAATAAAAAGTTTTTTCAAACCAAAAACAAACAAACTGTCTTGTTCAGTAAAACAAGGGTGAAACCGAAAAACCTTACGAGTAGGAATAACCTAAAAACAAACTATTATGGGAGCTATTATGCTTTACGCCGCAGGAATCAGAGAAGCACTTGTTTCAAATGATTTAGAAAAAATGAAAGCAGTAGCCGAGCAGGCTAAACAAACTGTGAAAGAACAAGGAGACTTAAGTGCCGCTTTGTTAGAATTGCTTGAGGCAATTGAAAAATTGAAAAAATAATCTAGAAAAGAACGGTTTATTGAGTCCTGACTTTATAAACCGTTTTTTTTAAGTAATTAAGTAACCCTAAATTAATTAAGATGAATAAGACTTCTACACGATACAGAGTAAGAGATGATTACAAAACAGCAACACCTGTTCATGTTGTATGGGAAATTACGCTGGCCTGTAATTTGAAATGTTCACATTGCGGCTCCAGAGCAGGCAAAGTAAGACCCGGTGAATTAACTACAGAACAATGCTTCGAAGTTATTGACAGTCTAAAACGTCTTGGTACAAGAGAAATAACCATTATTGGCGGGGAAGCTTTTTTACGAAAAGACTGGCTTGATATAATCGAAAGAATCAGCGAAAGCGGTATTGAATGTTCGATGCAGTCCGGTGCTTATAATTTAAATGAAGAAAGAATCAGCAGTGCCAAAAAAGCGGGCATACGAAATATTGGCGTTTCGATTGACGGAATGCCGGAAACACATAATAAAATAAGAGGAAGAAGAGATTCCTTCGACCATGTTATCCATTGTCTGCAATTACTAAAAAGCCACGATATTCCTTCGAGTGTTAATACTGTTATTACCAAATTAAATCAGGACGAGCTGAACGATCTTCTGGATGTTCTGATCGAAAACGGAGTAAGAAACTGGCAGATTCAGCTTGCCGTTGCAATGGGAAATGCCGTAGATCATGCAGACGAATTAATTCTGCAACCGTATGAATTAATCGATTTTTACGAAAAACTAATCGTGATTTACAGAAAAGCACTGGCTCATAATGTTTTAATTCAGGCAGGAAACAACATAGGTTACTTTGGTCCATATGAACATATCTGGAGACAAGGTAACGAAAAATATTATACAGGTTGTTCTGCAGGACATACCGGAATTGGCATTGAAGCCGATGGAAAAATTAAAGGATGTCCATCCTTACCCACAACAGAATATACCGGCGGTAACGTAAAAGATATGAAACTGGAAGACATTTGGAGATACAGCGAAGAAATGGTTTTTTCCAGATATAGAAACAAAGAAGAATTATGGGGAGGCTGCAAAGGCTGTTATTACGAATCGTCCTGCCTCGCCGGATGTACCTGGACAAGTCATGTACTGTTTGGCAAAAGAGGAAACAATCCGTTTTGCCATCACCGGGCCTTGGAACTAAAAAAGAAAGGACTTCACGAGCGCATCAGAAAAATAAAAGAAGCTCCCGGATTGTCTTTTGATATTGGCTTGTTTGAGATAATCGTAGAAAACGAAAAAGGTGAAATAATAGAAATCCAGTCACCATATAACAGTCCGCCATCACTTCCTGCCGAAGATTATACAGACAGAGTACCAAGAATGCCGCAGGCACTTAAACTCTGCAGCGGCTGCGATAATTATGTGTATGAAGAAGAAGAAACCTGCAGTTTCTGCAAAGCCGATATTCAGAAAGTAAACGATGAATATGCGGCTAAAATGGAAAAAGCCAAACGATCACTGGAAAAATTAGAACTATTAATGATGAGATAATATGGAACTGCTAAAAAAGATTCAATCAGAAATTGACAAACAATCAGATACGATCGAAGAAAATTTAAGTCTTCCGGAAATTACAATCAAATACGGCTTAAACTCGTATCGATACGGATCGTCCAGTTTTTTAGCTGATCTTTTTGATCCTGTCGAAATAACAAACCAAACCGTCTTTTATGATTTGGGATCAGGTTACGGAAATATAATTTTATACGGAGCCGTAAAATATCCCGAAGCACAATTTAAAGGAATTGAAATCCTGAAAGAACGACATGAGGTCTGTGCTGATTTGATAGAGAAAGAACAATTAAAAAATGCCGCTGCAATCTGCGGTGATATTTTAAAAACCGATATTTCTGACGGAACGATTTTTTATCTCTACAATCCTCTCTTTGATTTTCAGTATGCCGAATTACTGGATAAACTCTATCAGATTTCTTTAAACAAACCCATTATTGTTATTGCAGAATCGCGCTGTGTTTTCTTTGATGAGGCAGACTGGCTTGAACAATACTATCTTAAGGATATTGATGTCATCCGAAAAATTAAATATTACCGATCCAGATAAAACCAGAAAAAAACAGTCGGCTAGGCAAAACCGCATGCACAATTTTTTATGACAAAAATTAACGGTTTCATGCCGCATATTAATCTGTTTGTGACATTTCCTGTTTACTGTGATTTTTTATAAGATAAGTTTACCCATAAAAATAAAAACCCCTTGTTTTTCCGGCTCTTTAACCTGGATTCAAAAAGACAAACCCAAAAACAAATAATAACTAAAAAACTAAGATCATGGCTAATTTAAGTTCAATTATCCTTCCGGTTCTTCAGGATATGGAAGAATCGCATTTAAAAGATCAATTATTAAAGTTCCTGCCAAACCAGACAGAAGCTTTTTCAAAAATCGAAAAAAGCTTCATTCAGTTAACTTCAAAAGTTCAGGACAAAGAGCGTTTACAGCGTTTCTTTCACAGCTGGAGCCAGACCAATAACAGTGCAATGACTGTTGCCGGAATCAGCAACCGTATTACAATGCTGGTTCATAAAAAACAGCCAATTGCAGACGAAAAAGCACTTTTGCAATCTATTACCAGTTTAAACAGAATTGTAGATGAAGATCTTGCAGTGGTAGGGCGTGTATTGCATTCTCAGTTATTCTATACTATGGCAACAAATATTTGTACAGATGATGACTGGCTTTCACGTAAATATTTAAACCAGAGCGCTTACGAATTTAAAGCCTGGAAAGACCAGAACTCCCTTCGAAACAAAGATATCATGATCGCTTTATTAACGACTTTGATACATGAAATTTATACTCACGGTGAAGTAGAATATATTCTTCCAAAATTTGAAGCCTGGGTTACAAACGACTATGGATTTTCTGAAGAAGACCGAGATAAAACTTTAGCATGGATTAGTGTACACTGCGGGCCGACAGAAAAAAATCATTTCTTTTTTGCCGTGAGCGCTATTTTCCATTATGCAAAAGCCATGAATGTAAATCTTGAATCGTATGATCTTGAAAACATCATCAAAGATTACTTAGATAAGAAATCGGCCGTAATGGAAGATGTAATGGAAATTGAAGAAGTAAGTATCTAATTATTGCAAAAAATGATTACTACAAGTAAAGAAGCAGAGCCTAAAGTCACGTCTAAAATTTCATTGCAGCAAAATCCATCTGATAAACAAAAAAAGTGGAACCAGTTGTTTGTGCAATATCTTCAGACTGATACCGGATTAGACCGAAATTCATTTGCCGGTTCTTCGGTAAAATTGTCTTCGGGCTATAATAAAAAAATGAGACGTTTATGCTCTGTTTTAAATCATGCTTGTAAAGCTGTTGTTTTAAATTATTTTGAAGATGAAAGAATTCGGGAATATTATCAGTTGGATAATGATCTCGAAACTTTACTAAAAAAATGCAATAACCAGCCATATAATCAGGGCTTTTACCGCCCTGATTTTTTATATGACAAAAACGATCAGGCAAAAATTTGTGAAATAGGCGCACGTTATCCGCTAAACGGCTGGATGATCAGCTATTATCTGGAATTAATCGATAATGAAATCAATAGAGAACAAAGTAAGGAATCTGACCTGAAAAACCTGATCAGCGATTTGTATTATCAATTTTCTCCCGACAAAAAAATAGCACTTGTTCATGACGACGAAAAAGGAACCGAAATTTTTTATCTTCAAAAGGAACTGGCAAAATTTGGTATCGAATTAATTTCTGTAAAACCTCAGGATTTAATCGTTTCAAATGATTCTGTTTATGTAAATGGAGAACCCGTTTCTAAATTTATATTAGAAATGGATCGTGAGGAACTCAAAAAAATAAATCCGGAGGTAATCGATAAACTGATTGAACAAAATACCTATTTCAATGACATTCGAACTTTAATTTTAATTCATGACAAAAGAGTTTTGGCTGTTCTTTACGACGAACAAATTATGAGCGATTATGTAAATGAGGAAGACTATACCTTTTTAAAAAAATACCTTATTCCGAGTTATGTAATTATAGACCCAATTGGCTGTGATCCTTTTATTTATTGCGACACCAATTTAATCTTAAAATTAAACAGCGGCGGCAGAGGAATAGGCGCTTATGTAAAAAACGAATGTACAGATCAGGAATGGGAAAACATTATTAGACAAAACTGGAATAAATACCTCATTCAGCATTTTGTAGATCAGAAAGAATTCGACGATATCGAGAACAACCGTGACATTCATCTCGTTGGCATGCTATTGTGTAAAGATGACAAAACCTATGGTTCCGGTTTATTTCGCGGTTCAGATGAATCAGTTGTAAATGTACATCAGGGCAGGGCATTGATTTATCCTGTATCAGACTAATCAAAAAAATGAAACATACTGTTGTTATTCCGCTTTACAATAAAGAAGCTTATATATCAGATACCATTCGTTCGCTCGCTTTTCAGGAGAAAAAACCATACGAAATTATCATTGTTGATGACTGCAGTACAGATAAAAGCCTGCCGCGTTTAAAAGAAGCTTTGGCATTTTTTGCACCGCAGTTCCTGCAAACCAATGTTCAGATTATCAAATTAAAAGAGAACAAAGGTCCTGGGAATGCACGAAACACTGGACTTGAAAATGCAAAAGGCGACCTGATAAGTTTTCTGGATGCCGATGATTATTACACCCCTTTCTGTTTACTCGAAGCCGGTTTAGTAATGGAACAGGAAAATATCGACATTCTGGTGCTCGGAATTGTATTGGTACCCTCAAAATATTATCTGCCTCAAATAAAATCATTCGAAAAAGAACTGATTTTTTTGCATGATGAGCTCTTTTTGATTCCAAATATACTGCACACCATAAGTTCTCCGGATTTTATTATGGGCGTTGGAAGCAATGTTGTCATCAAAAAGAAACTTTTAGAAAATGTGCGTTATGAAACCAATGTTTCCTTAAATGAAGGAATTGATTTTTGGTACCGGGTTTTAAAAAGTATGGAAAAAACATCTCGTACCGCTTTACTTAATAAAGTCTGTATTGAAGTTAGAGAAGTAGAAGGAAGTTTGTCCCGAATAAGTTATAAGAGCTGGAAAGAATTAAAAATTCCGGTTACCATACAACGATATCAAAATAGCACCGATTGCAATGACCGGCAGTTAATGGGAATGTTATCGCAGCGATGGTTTGATCACGCTATGGAACGTTTACCATCCTTTTGGCAAAAATTACTCTTTGTGTTACATCACTTTAAAACCTTATTTCGAAATCGCCGGTATTTCAGAAAAAGAAATAAATAAACCACAAAATTATGTACGAAACCTGTACTTTTCATACAACAGATCTCACGGAATTGCAGGATTATTTTGAACTGGCAAAAAAGAATCCGTTATATACAGCATTTTATAAAGAATCCGAATCTGCTTCTAAAGCTCCAATGCTGAGTAAAAAAGAATTGATTCCCATTCTGAAAACTAAATTTAAACTTCAGGAGGAAAATACCGGTGTGTATCTTGTGCGTTCAGGCGGGAGCACTCAAAATCCTTTAGTTTTTCCTGTGGACATTCAGGAAAACCATAATCAGCGTCTGGCATTGGCAGAAGAATTAATCCAAAACAATTTTTTTAGTCCGAAAACCATAGCTTTAAATATTTTTGGTTATTCTGATATGTACCGCACAGCAGCAATAATGGATGATATTTTAGAAAAATGCCAGGCCACAACATTAGCCTTAAGCGCACATGCCGCTTATGCCGATATGGAACACGCAGCAGATTATTTTAAGCCTGATTTTATATTGGGAACACCTTCAAAATTATTATGCTTTGCACAGTTTTTAGAAGAAAAGAATAAAAAACTTGAAATCCGGAATTTACTTTACGGAGGAGAATTTTTAAGACCAAACATACAAAAGCTTTTACAGAAAACACTTGGAGTACAGCAAATCTATTCGTTATATGGTTCTGCCGAAACCGGAATTTGGGCCTGGTGTAATGTTACCGAAAAGCCGTCACTATTTTCAGTTATTAACGGAATTATAATCGAAATCCTGAATCCGGACAAAGAAGGATATGGTACAATTGCCGTAACGAATACTTTTAGAAAAAGATTTCCGGTTTTTCGATATGCCATTGGCGATTTAGGCCGCTGGGTTGAAGCTGACGGAAAATCCTTTCTGGAGTTAAAATCGCGAGAAAGTAAATCTTTTATCCTTTGCGAACAGCATTACGATTTAGACGATTTTGCTTTTTTAACAAACGGAGCTGCTGCTTTTCAAATCCAGCTTTCGACCTCAGATAAGTTTAAGGAAATCATACGTTTTTTACTTGTTCATGACCTTCCTCAAAAACAAATACCTGAATTTGTTCAGGAAAAATGCGAGGCACTAAAAAAACTTCTTTATTATGACGAACGTTTTATGAAAGTAGAGGTTTCGCTCGTAAAAGCCTCCGATTTATACATTGATCCCAATACTGCAAAAACACCTATATTGTTGGATATTAGATGATTTAACTTGCGTTGTTTTTCATTACAGCAAAAAGTTTGTTCATGACATTCTTTTAAGCTTTGATGACATTCTTTTTATAGTCTTTTTTTTGTTCGATTAATTTTAATCAAAATAACTGCGGGAACTCTGTTTCTTAAAGTTTGTTTTTAGAGAAAATCTCAAATTTCAACTAACAAAAAAATAACTATTATGACCACATTTTCATCAAGTCCGAATTTTGCGAACGGTTTTCCAACACCGGGTCCGCAGGATCCAACAGCACAAAAAGTTTTGGATCACATTTTTTTCCTTTCAGAAACCGACTGGAAAATTGCACGAGAACAAGAACATTTTGATTTTATAGTTATTGGGAGCGGTTTCTGTGCTTTGGCTTTCGCCGAAAAAACATTAGAAGAAAACCCGGAGGCAAGAATTTTAATAGTAGAACGAGGTCCTTTTTTCCTGCCAGAACACTTTCAAAATCTTCCTATTCCGTATCAGCATGTATTGGGCGGATTGTCAGAAACATTTCCGTGGACACTTTCAAGAAAAACGGCTCAGCAGCCAAAAGGAAATATCCAGTTTCAACACGGAATGATTCCGTTTTTTGGAGGAAGAAGTATTATGTGGAGTGCGTGGTGCCCAAGACCGACTCAGGAAGAAATGCAGTACTGGCCTCAGGAAACGATTGATGCGGCTAATAGAAAATTTAAAGATGCTGAAAAGCTGTTAAATGTTATTCCGGCAGATAAAATTGATACCAAACTTGATGATGCAGTTTTAAATCATGTAGCTTCACAGCGTCCTGTTTATAATGTAATGCAGAAAAAACTGCAAAAAATGTTAGCAGATAATTTAGAAAAGATTCCATCTGCTACCAGAAGTATGGCTGCTCCTTTGGCAGTAGGTTCCGGAGAACTGCAGGGATTAGATTTTGCTAAATTTTCTACTCCGTCCGTAATGCTGGAACTTGCCATAAAACAAGCCGATAAAAGTAAAAAAAAGGAAGGAAGCCCTTTAAAAATGGTTGCCAATTGTATTGTAGAGCGTATTCATCAGCAGGATGGCGTTGCGACAGCTCTGGAAACTTCAAGAGGAGTAATAAATGTAGGCGATGCCAAAGTAATTCTGGCAATGGGAACACTGCCGCCAACTACCTTATTATTAAATTCTTTCCCGCAGGTTAAAAGAGCAGGAGAACGTTTTACGGCTCATTTTATTACTTCAATTGTAGCCCGTATTCCTCGTAACGATTATGATTTTGCACAACGGTTAGATGAACTGGAATTGGCAGCAATTTATATGGCAGGAACCAATAAAAAAAGCGGTATGCAGTATCATGTGCAGTTGTCTGTTTTATCAGATAAAAACCCGAAAGAAAATGCACAAAAAGCAGCACGATATATGCCGGATGTTGTGGCAACAGCCTCGATGGCACAATTAAAAGATTCTAAAGATTATCTGGTATTTGTCTGCGCTGTACTGGGTGAAATGGATTTTATAAATCCGGAAAACTTTTTACGTCTTAACGGACAATCTGACCCTACTACAAATGTTACGCTTCAGGCAATTGCCAGTAAAAAAGATTTACAAACCTGGGACACAATGGATGAAGGAACTTTTGAAATGCTGGAAAAAGCCTTATCTCCAAAAGGAGAAGGGGCTGTACAATACTGGAGAGGCTCTCCAGACAAAGGAGAGTGGGTGAAGGAAAGACCTCCGGTAGATCAGCGTAGAGTAGGCGGTCTGGTTCACGAAGGCTCAAGTCTTTGGATTGGAAAAGACGACGAAGGTGTTGTAGGATTAGACTATCGTCCAAACGGAGTAGAGAATGTTTATGTAACCGGCGGTGCACTTTGGCCTGCAAGCGGTTCATGGAACCCCACTTTAACTATGGTCGCTCTGGCTCAGGATTTGGCAGAAAATTTAAACCGCGAATCTATCAGCAAAACTAAAATTGGCTCTAAGAAAGCCGCTTCAAAATAATCGAAAATGAAAACTCAGATTTTAGAACATTTGACTGGAGATATAAATAATATTCCATTAGATACCATTCCTCCTATGACAGTAGGGGATGTTCTCGATAAAACAGACGGTGTATATTTTTGTATAAAAAACAGAGATTCGGTTTTTCTTTGGGTCAATAAAAACTTTGCCGATTTAGTTGGTCAGAGACAAGAAGATATTATTGGTACAAGAGACGAACGCACTGAGCACGTTGCGCACGACAGAGCGGTTATGGAAAGCGGTATTCCGTTACTTAATTTTCATGAAACAATCGAAGTCCCGCAGCCGGACGGATCTATGTCGGCTCTGGAAATTGTAACACAAAAAGGACTTTTGAGAAAAAAAGACGGTAACGAAATTATTGGTATTACAGTTTGTTTCTCTAAAAGATTCCCTAACGCTGATAAAGAGGCAGATGAATTAATTAGAAATTTAAACATGGTTCCAACCGGAATTGGCGGTTATCTGGCACATGGCCCAATAAGCAGTATTATACTCCCAAAAGAGGCACTTCCGGAATGTTTTGGAGGTCCAAGAAAAGCCTATTCAACAAATTATTTTCTGCTAAAAAAGGATGAGGTGCTTAAAATTCATGCTTTAAATCAGGATGAACAATGGTTTTTTCATCAGGGAAGCGCCATTAAACTTCATATTTTTTCAGAAGACGGAGTGTATTCTTCTATAACCTTTGGAAACAGAATCGATCAGGAACAGTTTTTAATGGGAGCAGCTCCTCATAGTCATTGGTTTGGTGCCGAAGTTATAGGTTCCGGATATTCTTTGTCAAGCTGCAGTCTTGCACCTGCCTGGGACAAAGACGACAGTTTTCTTCCCGATGCAGGAAAAATTGAAGAACTCAAAAGGAAATTTCCCAAACAGGTTGATATTATAGAAAGGCTTCGATAAAGAAGAAAAAGAGAGAGTTGTTTTTTACAGCTCTCTTTTTTATTTCGCTGCAAAAGTGTATTTTAATTCTATTGGGTTTTATTCAGTAAAGAAGGGTAAAGATTGAGGATAATTTAAAAAGATGCTTTTACAAATTATAAAATTATGTTAATTCGCTGCTTCGAATTTTGTTTTAAGTAATGGAAAGATATTTTTGTAAAAATCACATTTATGGAATTATACTACACCTTTTCAATACTTATTGTATTGGCCTCTTTCTTCGCCTATTTGAATTTGAGATTTTTAAAACTTCCGGGAACTATTGGAATTATGATTATTGCCATGCTGGTTTCTGTAGGTATCCGACTTTTGGGAGATTCTTATTTTCCTGCAACCACCAAACATTTTTTTGAGTTGATAAAAGAATTCGACTTCAATGAAATTCTCATGGGGGCGATGCTGAACTTTCTTCTGTTTGCAGGTGCACTGCACGTTAACATGTCTGACCTTAAAAAACAAAAAGTTCCCATAATAATGTATTCTACTGTCAGCGTAGTATTGTCAGCTTTGATCGTTTCAATGCTGTTGTATTATATAGCACCGCTTTTAGGAATAAAAATTCCGTATGTGTTCTGTCTGGTTTTTGGAACCCTGATTTCTCCAACCGATCCGATTGTGGTATTGGGAGTTTTAAAAGAAGCCAAAGTTCCTAAAAGAATAGAAACCAAAATTGTGGGCGAATCCTTGTTTAATGATGGAGTAGCAGTAGTAATGTTTGCCGTTGTTCTTAAAATGGCAACAGATCCAACATTTGAGATGACATTTAGTTCAATCAGCTGGTTGTTTATAAAAGAAGGCGTTGGCGGACTTTTACTGGGAGCCGTTTTCGGATTTAGCGCAGCAAAGGTTATGAAGAAAGTTGACGATTACAAAGTTTCAGTTTTAATTACGCTTTCTATTGTAACCGGAGGCTTTTTGGTAGCTCAGAGTCTGCACGTTTCAAGTCCGTTAGCAATGGTTGTTGCCGGATTGATTATTGGAAATTATGGTAAAAAAGTAGCCATGAGCGAAGTAACCAAAGATTATTTAGGAAAGTTCTGGGAACTTATCGACGAGATATTAAACGCAATTTTATTCCTGTTTATTGGTTTTGAATTATTGTTGCTGCCGGATTTGAATAAACAATTATTAACGGGTTTTGTAGCCATTTTTATTGTACTGTTTTCAAGACTGACATCTATAGTTTTGCCTTGGAAATTCTTTGATATATTTAAGTTCTTCGGAATCAAATCAGCCTATAATAAAGGTTCCCTGATGGTAATGGTCTGGGGCGGAATTCGTGGAGGAGTTTCGATTGCGCTGGTTCTTTCTATGCCGGAAGGTGAATATAAAAACCTATTACTGGAGGTAACCTATATCGTGGTATTATTCTCTATCGTAGTACAAGGATTGACTGTTGGAAAACTGGCTAAACGAGTTTTGGAGAAAGAGTAAGAAATATAGATTAAAGAAAATAGAGAATAGAGCAAAGAATAAAGATTTCTATTCTTTGTCTTTAAATTATTAACCTGAAACCCTGCAAGTTCTTGCAGGGTTTTGTTTTTATCGTTTATCTTCTTTAGAATAATTAGATTCTCCATTAATATTAATTTCTCCACCTAGAAACTTCGGTTCACGATTTCTCAAAACATCAAAAAAAGATTTACATCTCGAAAGACATTCTCTAAAACGAACATAATTGTAACCTAAATATTCGCCTTTATTAGCAGAATAACCTGCAGATTTTATTCCCAATTTATTTCCGATGTAAATCGCGCGATTCAAATGATATTCCTGTGATATCAAAGTTGCTTTTTTAATCTTGAAAATATGCTTTGCCCGATACATTGTTGAATACGTATCGAAACCAGCATAATCGATAAAAATTTTAGTAGTGTCAACACCTTGTGCATAACAATAGTTTTTCATAACCGTTAGTTCGTCATATTCTTCACGGCCGTTATCTCCGGAAAGAAGAATTTTATTGATGCGTCTTGCTTTCCAAAGCATAATTCCTGCATCAAGTCTGTCTTTTAAATATTTACTTGGCTGATTTCCGTTAATTCCTGCGCCAAAAATAATTCCAACATCATTTTTAGGAAATTTTTTAATAGAATAATGAATGTATTTCTTGGTCGAATTTTTTACGTAGTAGTTTACAGAAGTAATTGCAACTAATCCAATAATTGCAAGATAAAGTGCTATTTTAAAATATTTTTTCACGGCTTGTATTTTGTAAGATTAAGATTCGAAAATGCTAAGATAGCTAGACAAAATCAAATAAAAAAACCGAAGCGGAATACTTCGGTTTAATCTAAAATTATAGCGATCAGAATTTAATCTAAAATTACAAAAGTCCCGCTCTTTTCAATAAAGCCTCAGGTTTTGGCTCCTGACCTCTAAAGCGTTTGTATAAAGTCATTGGATGTTCTGTTCCTCCTTTAGAAAGTACATTGTCTTTAAATTTCTTTGCAACTTCTTCGTTGAAGATGCCTTTTTCCTGGAAAAATTCAAAAGCATCTGCATCTAGAACTTCCGCCCATTTATAGCTGTAATATCCAGAAGAATATCCGCCTTGAAAAATATGCGAAAAAGAAGTACTCATGGCATTTTCTTTTACGTCTGGATACAATTGCGTATTAGCAAATTGTTCTGTTTCGAAAGTTTTAAGATCTGTAATATTAGTTGGATCTTGTCCGTGCCAGGCCATATCCAATAATCCGAAACTTAATTGACGCAATGTTGCTAGACCTTCCTGAAAACTGGCACTTTCTTTAATTTTCTGAACATACTCAATCGGAATAATTTCTCCCGTTTCGTAATGATTTGCGAATAAAGCCAAAGCTTCTGGCTCGTAACACCAGTTTTCCATAATCTGACTTGGTAATTCTACAAAATCCCAATAAACAGAAGTTCCGGATAAACTTGGATAAACCGTATCGGCCAGCATTCCGTGTAATCCGTGACCGAATTCGTGGAATAAAGTCGTTACTTCATTAAAAGTCAATAACGAAGGTTTTGTTTCGGTTGGTTTTGTAAAATTGCAAACGTTCGAAATATGCGGTCTTTCGTTTACGCCGTCTTTTACATATTGCGATTTGAATGAAGTCATCCAGGCGCCGTTTCTTTTTCCTTTTCTTGGAAAGAAATCAGCGTAGAAGATCGAAACTAAATCATTTTTAGCATCACGAACTTCATAAGTTGTAACTTCTTCGTGGTATTTATCGATATCAAAAACTTCGGTAAAAGTTAAACCGTATAGTTTTTTCGCCACGGTAAAAGCACCGTCTAAAACTTTTTCTAATTGAAAATACGGTTTTAGTTTTTCATCATCTAAATTAAAAAGCTGCTGTTTTAATTTTTCAGAATAATAAGCACCGTCCCATTTTTCCAATTGCTCTATTCCGTCCAGTTCTTTTGCGAAAGCAGTTAATTCTGCAAATTCTTTTTGAGCGGCAGGTTTTGCTTTTGCCAATAAATCATTAAGGAAAGAAAAAACTTTTTCCGGACTTTCGGCCATTCTTTCTTCCAGAACAAAATGAGCGTGCGTTTTATAACCTAGTAAATTGGCTCTTTCGTGACGAAGTTTAGCAATCTTTAAAACATTTTCCTGATTGTCGAATTCGTTATTCTGAAAACCTTTTGCACCAAAAGCAATTGCCATTTTTTTACGCAGTTCGCGATTATCAGCATAAGTCAAAAACGGAACATAACTTGGATAATCTAAAGTAAAAATCCAGCCTTCTTTTTCCTGATTTTTTGCTAATAATCTAGCCGCTTCGATTGTACCTTCAGGTAAACCAGCTAGATCTTTCTCGTCGGTTAAATGCAATTCGAAGTTGTTGGTTTCGGCCAAAACATTTTCGCCAAACTGCAAACTCAATTTCGATAATTCTTTGTCGATTTCTCTTAATTGGTTTTTCTTGTCTTCCGGAAGATTAGCTCCGTTTCTGGAGAAACTTTTGTATTTTTTATCTAATAAAGTAGTTTGTTCCGGGTTGAGGTTTAAACTTTCTTTTTGATCGTAAACCGCTTTTACTCGTGCAAAAAGTTCAGCATTTAAACGAATGTCATTTCCGAATTCAGAAAGCCAAGGCGAAACTTCCTGAGCAATTTTCTGCATTTCGTCATTCGTTTCAGCCGAATTCAAATTGAAGAAAACACTAGAAAGACGATCTAAAATATCGCCGGAATAATCCATTGCTGCAATTGTGTTTTCAAAAGTTGGTGCATCCGGATTATTTGTAATTGCATCAATTTCGGCTTTAGCCAAAGCAATTCCTTCCTGAAAAGCAGGAACGTAATCTTCGATTTTAATCTGCGAAAAAGGTGCGGTGTTATGTTTGGTATTGAAATATTGTGTTAATATACTCATGATGCATTTTTTAGTCCTGCAAGGTTTTCAAAACCTTGTAGGTTTCTTTTAAGTATTTAAAATCTAGTTATACCTGCAAGGTTTTGAAAACCTTGCAGGAATTTATGCGAAAAGATTATTTCTTTAAACCTTCAGCCGCTTTATTTACCGCAGCTTTTAATTCTTCTTTGTAAGCAATAATCGTATCCAAAACTTTTTTGTCATGGCTTCCGATGATTTGTGCTGCTAAAATTCCGGCATTTTTTGCTCCGTTTAAAGCTACAGTTGCTACAGGAACTCCGCCTGGCATTTGTAAAATTGATAAAACAGAATCCCAGCCATCAATTGAGTTGCTTGATTTTACCGGAACTCCAATTACCGGAAGCGGAGACATAGAAGCTACCATTCCTGGTAAATGCGCTGCACCGCCCGCTCCGGCAATAATTACCGAAATACCGCGAGTATGTGCGTTTTTGCTAAAATCAAATAATTTCTCCGGTGTTCTGTGTGCCGAAACGATATCTACTTCAACTTCAACATTGAATTGTTTTAATATGTCGATTGCATCCTGCATAACTGGCATGTCTGAGATGCTTCCCATTATAATAGCTACTTTGCTCATGTTTTTTATTTGTTTCAAGTTTTAAGTTTCAGGTTTCAAGTTGTTACTGAGACTTAAAAATATATTTAGTTGTTAACTGTAAACTGTGACTGCGACTAAAAGCTAATCACTAATTACTATTGACTAATTACTCGAATAGTATTCTTAACTTCCTGTGCAATTCTTCGAGCTTCCTGCATATTCTCATTTACAATCGTAACGTGGCCCATTTTTCTGAAAGGACGGGTTTGTTTTTTACCGTAAATATGTGGCGTAACACCGTTCCATCCTAAAATGGTTTCGATGTTTTCATACACTACATTTCCGGAATAACCTTCGGCACCGACTAAATTTACCATAATTCCGGCAACTTTGCTGTCTGTGTTTCCTAACGGAAGATCTAAAATAGCACGTAAATGATTTTCGAATTGTGAGGTATAACTTGCTTCAATTGAATAATGACCAGAATTATGCGGACGTGGCGCAACTTCGTTAACCAAAATTTCGTCATCCTGAGTCTGGAACATTTCAACTGCCAAAAGTCCAACGTGATTGAATTTTTCAGAAACGTTTAAAGCGATTGCTCTCGCTTTTTCGGCTACTTTTTCGTCGATTCTTGCCGGGCAGATTACGTATTCAACCTGATTGGCTTCTGGGTGAAATTCCATTTCTACAACCGGATAGGTTTTTATTTCTCCTGACGGATTTCTGCAAACAATTACCGCTAATTCGTTTTTAAACGGAACCATAGTTTCGGCAATGCATTCTACATTAGGAAGATTATCTAAATCTGAAATCTGACGAATTACTTTTACGCCGTTTCCGTCGTAACCAAATTCGGTACATTTCCATACAAATGGAATTGTGATTTCGTTATTTCCAACTGATTTTTGTAATTGCGCCGGATTTTCAAAACGTAAATACGATGCGGTTGGAATATTACTTTCTGTATAAAAGTCTTTTTGAGTTCCTTTATTCTGAATTCCTTTTAAGGTTTTTGGAGACGGATATACTTTTACGCCTTCGTTTTCTAATTGCGTTAAAGCTTCAAGGTTTACCAACTCGATTTCAAAAGTCAAAACATCGACTTGTTTCCCAAAGTTATAAACGGTTTCATAATCCATTAAATCGCCCTGAAAGAATTTATTGCAGGCAATTTTACTAGGCGCTTCGTCGCTAGGGTCAAGAACGTAAGTTTGTATATCAAATTTTCGGGTGTCGAACAAAAGCATTTTACCTAATTGTCCGCCGCCTAATATTCCTAATTTAAAATCAGAAGAAAAATAATTCATTTTGAGTTGTGTTTTTGCAAAGATACTTTTTAATCTTTTTTTAGCCAAAAATTCATTATGCGCTAGTTTTTTTCCGCCACGACTAGAGCGGTAGCGACTGGCGAAGCAATTCACGAATTTTTATTAAATCAAAAAGAAAATAATTCGTGAATTTGTGGCGATAAAAAAACTATTTTATTTTTTTCAAAACTTCTTTGGCAACGGCTTTGTAAGCGGGAGAATGATCGGCATAATCTTTTTCAACAATGACTTTAAGTTCCGGATGAATCCAATCGTAATGATTACCTAGAATATATAAAGTTCTAATAGAATACGCTTTTGTGGCAACTTTAATGTCATTAATTAACCAATCAAAACTTGCTTCGATACAATCCTGAAGATTTTGTTCGGATAAATGAATATTGTTTTTGTCTTTCTTATAATGTGATTTTACCAAAAGCTGAACCACTTTTGCAATCGGACGAAGCGAACTTTCATCTTTTAAAACTTTTAAATTGGAAAAGAAAAAATCCAAATGAGGCTGGAGCCAACTTAATTCTTCATAAGAAACAAACTCTAAAATCCAGCACGCTTTGTGATTGTTTTTGTCTTGTGGCGAAAAGCATATCAAAATTAATTCACTATAAAGTGAGGGGTTTTCTAAAATTTCATGTGCTACTTCAAGACGACTTTCTCGGCAAGGATATACATATTCCAGTTTTTTTTGCAATTCGGTCATCATTGTTTTTGAGTATTTATAGTAAGCTAAAATACGTAATTTAATGAGATAATTCCGTAATAGTTTATTGGTAGGCCTGGATAATAAAATCTGGGTTGCGCATTTCCAACTCCGGTTGCGTTGGTTAAAATCATTGAAGCATATTTTTCGTTGGTAACATTGTTGATTCCTGCATCCAAATGAGTTGTTAAACCTTGTAAAATCTCAAATTGATAACCTGTTTTTAGATTAATTATATTATAAGAATCAGAAAAAGCCGTATTGGCATCGTTCATCGGGATTTCGTCTACAAATTGATAATCGGCTCCAAAGTAAACGCCAAAATTTGTGTTTAATGTTAGACCGAGATTTATTTTATTTGGAGCAACTCCGGTTAATTTATTTCCCGAAAAATCATTTCCATTATCTACAAATTCTTTAAATTCATAATTTCCCAAAGAACCTCCAAAATAAGAATTTAAAGTAAAAAAACGATTCATCTGCCAATTGTGGTTCAAAGTAATTTCGATTCCTTCATGAAATGTTTTTCCGGCATTTGCACCAACATACTGATCGTCGCCAACTCTTTTAGCAACCAATAAATCCTTAATTTCCATTCGGTACAAAGAGATTTCGGCGTAAAGATTTTTATCAAAAAAATAAAACTTTCCGCCAAGTTCAAAGTTATAACCATTTTCAGGTTTTATATCAGGATTAATTGTGCCTTCGCTTGTTAAAGTTTCTTCGGTTGCCGGAAGCGAAAATCCCCGGCTTACCGAAAAATAAAACGTTTTTAAAGAATTTGGTTTAAAAAGAAACGAAATCTGAGGCGAAAAAATGCCATCATAACTATATTTCTCATTAATATTTTCGGTGTAATTGTTAAGATCAAATTTTGTTTTATTATAATTCAAACCCGCCTGAATTTCAAATTGTTCCGAAAGCTGAGTTCGTAACTGAGAAAAAATATTGTAGAAATGCCTTTTTTGGTCGGTTTCTGTAAGTTGATTTCCCTGCAGACTTCCTAAACCATTATTTTGCTGATATAGATTTTGAAACGTATTTCCGTTGTAAGTGTCTGCGAAATACTCTACACCGGCAATAAACTGATTTTTACTTTTTCCAATTTCAAAATTTCCCGAAAACTGAGTTCTTGCTCCAGTTGCAAAAGTATATTGACGCAGAATATCAAACGGTCGAGGTTCGTTACTATCTTTATAATTAACAAAAACTGAAGTCGAATTATTCAGGTTTTCATTAATTCTGAAATCATAAGCCAATCCGCTCAAAACAGATTTGTATTCTTTATATCCTTTTGATGCCACCCAGGTTGGAGCGCCGGCTTTTGGATTTGTATCAAAAACTTCCTTACTAATCGAACTCGGAATAAAAGCTTCTAAGTAAGTATAATTCGAAAAATAGGTGAGTTTACTATTTTCTTTTCGGAATAATTCTCCTGCAAGTGTAATTCCTTCTCTGTTATAAGCGCTGTTTTCTCTCCAGCCATCGGTCTTTAGGTTATGATAACTGATGTTTAAACTTCCTGATTTTTCATCTAAACTATAATTGATACTGTTTTTCAATAATCCGTATGAACCAAAAACGGTACTTATTCCGGCAGATTGTCCATTGTTTTTAGAAAGCTGTGGCGAAATTAAAATCGCGCCACCCAGGCCTGCGCCGTAAACACTCGAAAGTGGACCTTTTATAATTTCAATTTGATTGAGGTTTTCCAGATCAATATCATCAATTACGGTTTCGCTATTTCCAGATGTTAACGGAATACTGCCGTAAAAAGCTCTGATTTTATTGGTGCCGTATGGAGTTCTGGCGCCAATACCGCGAATTGAAATTCGGCTTGTGGTAAAATTTGAAGACTGCATGAATACGCCGGGGATTGTATTGATTACCGTTGTAATATCTGTGGTGTTATTTTGCAGTAAATCTTTTTTAGAAAGAATTCCAATTGAAGCCGGAGTGTTTAATAAATTGTTATCAATATGAAGCGGGCTGATGACGACTTCTTTAAGTTTTTCTGTTTTTACAGAATCAACAATTTTGCTTTCTATTTTCTGTGCCAATATATTCTGAAAAATAAATAGCAGAAAAAACAGTAAACAATATTTTTTTAAAATCATAGAATGAAATTGAGGCAAAGTTTTTTTAACACATAGAAACATAGCATTGATTGAGGCAAAAAAGGCGTTTTACTAATTTGAATTCACATAGAAACTATGTGTAAAAACGAGTTTTTATTTAACAACTTCTTTTTAAAGCAAAAATCTATGTCTCTATGTGTTTAAAATATTTAGTTTGTCCGATAGCTGTCGGATTAAAATTGGAAAATTTTTTAACCGCAAATTGCGCAAATTTGTGGTTAAGGAATCTTTAGTTATTTATTAGCAGAAACTTTCCAAATCGTATTTCCGCTGTCATCATTTATCAAAAGCGATCCGTCGTTCATAACCGTTACAGCAACCGGACGTCCATAAACTTCAGCTTTATCATTATCAGAAACAAAACCAGTTAAAAAATCTTCTGGTTTTCCTGAAGGTTTTCCGTCTTTAAAAGGAACGAAAAGCACTTTATATCCCGAAATTACCGAACGATTCCACGAACCATGCTGACCTACAAAAGCACCGTTTTTATATTTCGCAGGAAAAGCATTTTTGGTATAAAAAGCCAATCCTAAAGAAGCCGTATGCGAACCAACCGGAACATCAGGAACAATTGCTTTCTCGACTAAATCTTTTCTTTCTCCTTTCATTCTTGGATCTGGAATGTTTCCAAAATAAGAATAAGGCCATCCGTAAAAACCATCTCTTTTTACACTCGTAATATAATCCGGAACTAAATCATCGCCCAAATCATCACGCTCATTTACAGCTGTCCAAAGTTCTTTATTAACAGGATTCCAATCCATTCCAACTGGATTTCTAAGACCCGAAGCAAAGATTTTTTCGCCCGTTCCGTCAGGATTAATTTCCAGAATTCCAGCACGGCGAACTTCTTTGTCAACACCATGTTCGGCATTGTTGCTTCCGGAACCAACAGAAACGTAGATTTTGCTTCCGTCAGGACTTGCCAACAAATTTCTTGTCCAGTGATTGTTGTAGCCTCCAGCAGGAAGTTCAAGGATTTTTTCACCTTTAGTTTCTAATTTTAGCGGATTGTTTTTATAAGGATAACGATATAATCCGTCAGTATTTGCGATATAGAAAAAGTCTTTCAAAATCAACATGCCAAAAGGTTTGTTTAATCCCGAAATAAAAACCTCGCGGGTTTCATATTTACCATCTTTATCTTTATCACGCAAGACTGTAATCTGGTTTTTGCTCATACGAGTTCCGCTTTCGACAACAAAAATATCCTGATTTGGCGCGATATAACTCCAACGCGGATTTTGAAAACCATCTGCAAATTTGGTCACCGTAAAACCTTCAGGCGCTTTTGGCGTAATTCCGTCTGGCCATCCAATAACCTTGCTGTTTTTTGTTTTAGATTCTGTTGCGTATGGTGGCGGAAGTGTCAAATCTCCAATCGCAGTTTTTACCACATTTCCAGGTTGTTTAGCCAGTGCTTCTTTTTCATCTTTTTTAACCTGTCCGTTGCACGAAGTCATTAATGCTAATAATGATATAGAGAATAATGGTAAGTATCTTTTCATTCGTTCTGATAATTAAAGGTTTATATAACAACAATTTACTCAATTTTAAATTAGTGTCAAAAAATGATTTGTAAATATTAACTGATATTTAACATTCGCAAAAAATATACAGTTGTAGTATATTTTGTTTGGAGCAATTAAGTTGTAATTCTGTATCTTTGTCAATTATTTTAAATTTAAAAAATAATGATACAACTTCACGATAAACAATTTGTTCCGTTTATTTCGGCAAAAGAAATTGATTTTGCTTTAACCAAAATAGTGGCGCAGGTAGAAGATGATTTTGGAGATGAAATTCCTGTTTTTATTGGAGTTCTAAATGGCGCATTTATGGTTGTTGCCGATTTTTTGAAAAAATATAAAAAACCTTGCGAGGTTTCATTCATAAAAATGGCTTCGTACGAAGGAACTGAAACCACAAATTCGGTTAAAGAATTAATCGGCATTAATCAGGATTTATCAGGCCGAAGCGTCGTTATCATCGAAGATATTATCGATACAGGAAACACGATTGAAGAATTAAAAAATTTGTTTAAAGCACAAAACGTAAAACATTTCAAAGTAGCAACTTTGTTCTTTAAACCAGAAGCTTACAAAAAAGATATCAAAATAGATTATGTTGGAGTCAGAATTCCGAATAAGTTTATTGTAGGTTACGGATTAGACTACGACGGTTTGGGACGAAACCTGACAGAGGTCTATAAATTAGCAGAATAAAAAACAAAACACAACTAAATATTCATTTTAAACTTCTGTAAAAAGAAGTCACAACACGCAAATTCATTATGATTAACATCGTTTTATTCGGAAAGCCTGGCGCAGGAAAAGGAACTCAGGCTGAATTTTTAAAAGAAAAATACAATTTAACACACCTTTCAACAGGAGATATTTTTCGTTTCAATTTAAAAAATGATACAGAATTAGGAAAACAAGCAAGAGTTTTTATGGACAATGGAGAATTAGTTCCTTGCGAAATAACAACGGCAATGTTAATCGATGAAGTAAAAAAACATCCGGATACAGCAGGATTTTTGTTCGATGGTTACCCAAGAACAATTAACCAGGCAGAGGCTTTAGATAAATTTTTGCCAACAATTGGTTCAAGTGTAACAGCAACAATTGCTCTAGAAGCTGATGACGAAATCTTAGTAGCACGTTTACTTGAAAGAGGAAAAACAAGCGGAAGAGCAGATGATCAGGACGAAGAAAAAATTCGTGTAAGATATCAGGAATACAACGAAAAAACAGCTCCATTGATTGGATATTATAAAGAACAAAACAAGTTTCACGCCGTAAACGGTATCGGAACTATTGAAGAAATTACTGAGAGATTAACTTCAGTTATAGATAATTTGTAGAAGCTAATCCAGCTGTACGTGAAATCCCGATAGCTATCGGGAAAGTAAAAAAAACTATTTTTCCAAACCATAAAACGAGCTTATCCCGAGACTTCGGGAGTTGACTGTTTTTTGGGAGGAAAAATTAGTTTTTTTAGCTTCGGGCTTTTCATTCCATCTGAGTTAAAAAATAAGAATACCACATAATACGCAACGAACCAAACAAATAACGAATCTACTAAACATTGGAAATACTAATAATATTTTTTCTAATACTACTAAATGGAGTTTTCTCTATGTCTGAAATTGCATTGATCTCGGCTAGAAAAAACCGACTTGAAACTGCTGCTAAAAAAGGAAACAAAAGTGCCAAAACAGCACTTGACCTGGCAAATTCCCCAAACAAATTCTTATCAACCGTACAAATCGGAATTACCTTAATCGGAATTTTAACCGGTATTTATTCTGGAGATAAAATCACTGCCGATGTTGAGGTATTTGTTGCGGGTTTTGAAGTTTTAAAGCCTTATGCACACTCAATTGCAGTTGGAATTGTAGTTGTGGTTCTTACTTTTTTCTCTTTGGTTTTAGGAGAATTACTTCCAAAACGTATCGGATTAAATTATCCTGAATCGATTGCCAAAATGGTAGCAATGCCAATGAAAGTTATTTCGATCATTACAGCGCCTTTTATCTGGTTATTGACTTCTTCGACAGATTTTTTACTGAACATTTTTCAGATAAAGCCGACTGCTGACGGAAAAGTGACCGAAGAAGAAATTAAAGCCATTATCAAAGAAGGAACAGAAGTTGGAGAAGTTCAGGAAATTGAGCAGGATATCGTGGAGCGTGTTTTTCATATTGGAGACAGAAAAGTAAGTTCTTTAATGACACACCGAAAGTCTGTAGACATGCTGCCGCTAAATGCAGATAAAACAAAAATTAAAGAATTGGTTGTTCAGGACCTGCACGGCGTTTATCCGGTTTACAATGATAATTACGATGATATTGTTGGGGTTGTAACCCTAAAAAATATTTTTGCGCATATAGAAAATGACAATTTTGATTTGTCTTCAATCATGTCAGATGCGCCTTATTTAATGGAACAGACTACGGCTTATAAAGCTTTGGAAAATTTCAAAAAAACAGGTATTCATTACGCTTTGGTTTCAGACGAATACGGTGTTTTTCAGGGAATGATTACTTTGAATGACATTCTGGAAGCTTTGGTAGGTGATGCTGCTGAGTTTTATAAAGATGAATTTCAGCTTGTAGAAAGAGAAGACGGTTCATGGCTTGTTGACGGACATTATTCGTTACACGATTTCTTAACTTATTTTGAACTGGACGAATTAACAAACGATTACGAAGTAAACACCGTAAGCGGAATGATTATGACCGAACTTTCGCATATCCCAAAAGAAGGCGAAAAATTAGTTTGGCAAAAATTTGTTCTTGAAGTTGTCGATATGGATGGCGTTAAGATTGATAAAGTTTTAGTAAAAGCTTTAAAAGAGTAGAGAGAATTTTGTTTCATGTTTAAAGTTTCAAGTTATTGCGTTGTGCAGACTTGGAACCTGAAACCTGAAACTTTTAGATAAAAAAAAACAATGACAGAAGGAAATTTTGTAGATTACGTTAAGATATATGTTTCATCCGGAAAAGGAGGAAAAGGTTCTACGCATTTACATAGAGAGAAATTTATTGAAAAAGGCGGTCCGGACGGAGGAGATGGAGGTCGCGGCGGACATGTGTATCTAGTGGGGAATAAAGGACTCTGGACATTATTTCATTTAAAATTTGCCCGTCACGTAAAAGCGGGACACGGAGGTGACGGAGGTTCTGACAGAAGTACCGGTGCTGATGGAGAAGATAAAATTATCGAAGTGCCTCTAGGAACTGTTGTAAAAGACAAAGAAACCGGAGAAACACTTTTTGAAGTTACAGAACACGGAGAAAAAAAGATTCTGGCAAAAGGAGGAAAGGGAGGTTTAGGAAACTGGCATTTTAGAAGTTCGACAAACCAAACGCCTCGTTATGCACAGCCAGGTCTTCCTGGACTTGAAATGGATGTGATTCTGGAACTTAAAGTTCTGGCAGATGTTGGACTCGTTGGTTTCCCGAATGCCGGAAAATCTACTTTATTGTCTGTATTAACATCAGCAAAACCAAAAATTGCCGATTATCCGTTTACGACTTTAAAACCAAATTTAGGAATCGTAGCATACAGGGATTTCCAGTCTTTTGTAATTGCGGATATTCCTGGAATTATTGAAGGTGCAGCCGAAGGGAAAGGTCTTGGACATTATTTCCTTCGCCATATTGAGCGTAACTCAACTTTGTTGTTTTTAATTCCTGTTGATACAGCTGATATTAAAGGAGAATACGATATTTTAGTTAATGAATTAACGAAATACAATCCGGAAATGCTGGATAAAGAGCGTCTGGTTGTTATTTCAAAATGCGATATGCTTGATGACGAATTAAAAGCAGAACTAAAAGCGGAGCTTGACGTAAGTTTTAAAGATGTTCCGTATATGTTTATTTCGTCTGTTGCCCAGCAAGGCCTGACAGATTTGAAAGACAGACTTTGGAAAATGCTTAATGAGTAAAATTATTTGCTTTAAAATATAAAACCCGACAATAACAAATTGTCGGGTTTTTTACTTTTTGCGCGAAAAAACAAAAAGTAACGGATTTACTTTTTAACTAAAATCCTAAAAATTATAATCCAAAGTTTTTAGAAACTCCAATGCTTATTGATTTTCCAAAATTGAATCCGAAATTCTCTTTTCTTGGGGTAAAGTCCCCTTTCTGATTGTCATAATTTATTCCCCCGATAGAAAAGTTTAGACCAAATCCGTTTTTCATGTTAATAAACAAAGCAGGAGTAAAGCTGGCATACATTCCTTTTGCATTATCATATGAATCGTTTTGGTAACCTGCGCCTAAATCTCCGTATACAGAAAATAAATCAGATAAAGGAACGGCATAACGTACAAAACCGCCAATTTTGTAAGTGTCAGTTTTCTCGTATCCGCTAAGTTTCTCGCTTCTGATCGCAGCATCAGCTCCGATAGTCCATCTGTCAGCAAACTGATACCCTACTTTTGGAGAGAACTCAAATGTTTCAAATTTAGAATCTCCTGTTTTTTCCAAAGAGTATCCAACATTACCACCTACTAAAAGTGAATTTTTTTGTGCGCTTGCAATTGTTGAAATAAGGATTGCAGCTGCAAATAATAATTTTTTCATGCTTATTTTTATTTTTAATTCTGCAAACATAAAACAAATTAAATTGTAAGAAAAAGTCTTTTATTTTATTTTTTAAAAGAAAGTATATTTTTACAAATAAGATTGTGGTTTGATTTTTAAATTTGGGAAAGGAAAAGCTTTTATTTGTTTTAGCTGCTTTTTCCTGATGTTTTTAAGATTTTATCTGCGATAACAATAAATTGAGAAATTCGCAAAATCAGCAATCTATTGGTTTATTATGTTTTGTTTTTGAATGGATAGACTGTTTTTTTTGCGAAAATGAGTTATATTCGCAGAACTTAAATAAAATAACATGAAAAAAATAGTTTTATTCTTGACTATGTGTCTCATGGCTTTTCCTGTAAGGGCTGATGAGGGAATGTGGTTCCTGATGTTTATCGAAAGATTAAATCACAGGGATATGCAAAAAATGGGCTTACAATTAACAGCCGAAGAAATTTACAGTATTAACAATCATAGTTTAAAAGATGCGATTGTACAGTTTAATGGAGGCTGTACAGCTGAAATCGTTTCTAAAAACGGTTTGGTGTTAACCAATCACCATTGTGGTTATAATGCGATTGCAGAACTTTCGACTGCAGAGAAAAATTATCTGAAAGATGGTTTTTGGGCAAAAGAAAAAAGTGCCGAAATGAAACCTAAATCTTTATACGTTCGTTTCTTTGTTCGTATGGATGATGTTTCTAAAAGAATTTTATCAAAAGTAAATGATGCAATGACTGAAACTGAAAGAAATAAAATCATTCAGCAGGAAATTGCTTTGATCGAAAAAGAAAACAGCGAAAATGGAAAATACACTGTTTCTGTTCGTCCTTTCTTTCAGGGAAATGAATATTACTATTTCGTTTACCAGGATTACACAGACGTTCGTTTAGTAGGAACACCGCCGGAAAGCGTTGGTAAATTTGGAGGAGATACAGATAACTGGGAATGGCCTCGCCAGACAGGAGATTTCTCTATGTTTAGAGTATATGCTGATAAAGACGGAAATCCAGCCGCTTACTCTAAAGACAATGTGCCTTTAAAACCAAAGCATTATTTGCCGGTAAGTTTAAAAGGGGTAAAAGAAAATGATTTTGCAATGATTTTAGGATATCCGGGAAGAACAAACCGCTGGATGCCGGCAGGAGGAATTGAGCAGAATATTAAATTTGCTTATCCTGCATGGGTTGAAGGTGCTAAAACCGGAATGGATGTAATGAAAAAGTATATGGATAAAGATGCTACTGTTCGTTTACAGTACGCTTCTAAATATGCTTCGACTGCAAATTACTGGAAAAACCGTCAGGGTATGATTGATGCTTTAACAAAAGCAGGAACAGTAGATACAAAAGCAGAGCAGGAAGATAAATTCTATGAGTGGGCAAGTAAACCGGCTAATAAAGAGAAATACGAAAACGTAATTCCAACTATTAACGATTATTACAGAGAAACAAACTTAAAAGCGCGTCATGATAATTATTTAATGCAGCTTTTACGTACTTCAAGCTACGCAACAGGTCCTGCTAATTTAGGAAATGCATTAATCGCATATTTCAATGAAAATGATGCTAAAAAAGCAGAAATGCTTCCTAAGATCAATTCAATGATCGAAAGTATTTACGGTGAATTCTATGAGCCGTTAGAAAAAGATATTTTAATTGCACAGTTAAACTTATATGCTGCAAAAGCTTCTGAATATGGTTTAGCAACTCAAATTGCAGCTATGAAAGCGGCTAACAATGGTGATTTTACATCAGATGTTAATAAAGGTGCTGAAATGAGTTATTTTTCATCTAAAGAAAAAATTCAGGCATTTATGGCTAATCCAAAACCATTGGCAATTGTACATGATCCTTTGTATATTATTTCTAATGATTTATTGACTAAATACCGTACTAAAACAGACGATCAGTCAAAAGCAGATGATGGTTTTGCCATTGCTTACCGTAAATTAGTTGAAGGTTTAAGAGAATCAAAATTAAACGCAATTAAATATCCGGATGCCAACTCTACTTTAAGATTAACTTACGGAAAAGTACGCGCTTTACCTGCTGATCCTCGCAACGATGCTGCGATCAATAACTATACTACTATGGAAAGCATGGTGAAAAAGTATAAAGCAGGAGATCAGGAATTTGATTTGCCGTCTCGTTTATTAGAGTTGAACAAGAAAAAAGATTACGGACAATATGCTGATAAAGCAGGATATATGCCGGTAAACTTTTTAACTGATAACGATATTACAGGAGGAAATTCTGGTTCACCGGTTCTTAATGGAAAAGGAGAATTAGTAGGAATTGCTTTTGATGGAAATATCGAAGCTATGGCCGGAGATGTTATTTTCGATTCTAATTTACAAAGAACTATTAACGTTGATATTCGTTATGTACTTTGGATTATCGATAAATACGCGGGAGCTAAAAACATTATTGATGAATTGACGATTGTGAAATAATCTCAATTTTTTATAAAATTAAACCCGACAAGTCCTGGAACTTGTCGGGTTTTTTATTTTTTTCCGTCGCGAATTCACGTGTTTTTTCCATACGATTCCTGTGATGGTAAACTCTAAAGTAATTCAGGAATAATTTTGATAAGTCCGTAAATTACTTCGTCAGTTCGCTGTCGCTTGGGTTGCGGTGGCATCTTTTTAAATTTTAATCAACCGTAACTCTGATTCCTTTTGTGTGGCTTGCAAATTCCGGAGCGTACATGCTTTGAATCGTTGTGATTCCGTTTGAGAATTCACCGCTGTTGTTTACACGAATGTCGTATTCGAGGATATAAGTTCCTTTTTTTATTCGATCAAAGAAGAAATGTGTTGCAGCATCTTTTGTACTCATATAATATCCTAATCCATCTTTGTATTTATATTCCGAAAGAACATTTACAGGTTCAAAACAAGAAGCCCGCATATCTTTTAAATGAATATATTCTACATCTTCTCTGGCGGTAATAATTAAACGGACAGTAACTAAATCCCCTGTTTTTAAATGATTTTTAGCCGTAATTTTTTCCAATTGATTTCCTTCTAAAGTGTTTTTCTTTAAATACAATTCTTTGGAAAGATTTAACCCTGAACCCGAATCATTTTTTATTTTTTCCAAATCTTCAAAATACTGCCAGTACACACCGCCATAACCCGGAACTTTAGATTTGTTTTCAATTTTTATCGAAGCCATTTCTTTTTTGATTTCATCGGCTTTCCAATTTAGTTTGATGTAACCGGTTTCAGCTTCTTTTTCGTTTTCGGATAATTTTTTGGTCATGATTTTTTCATCTCCCAATTTTATAATTGTATTATCTTTTATAGAAAGCCAGCCGGTTCCCTGCATCAATAAGGCATAAACGGCCTCTGTGGTTGATTTTGTGGTAGGCCAGTTTTTGGTTTGTTTATTTTTTAATAACCAGACTTTCATTGCATCTACAGATTTTGTGTCGTTATTTATTTCGGCGAAAGCCTCAATTAGTAAAGCCTGAGTTTCTATAGGCGCCTGATACCAATACCATCCGGCTTTGTTGGCAATCCAGTACATTCCCCAGTCTTCGTTGTTCGAAGAAGTTTCTTTTAAACTCTCAAGAATTTTTTTCGCACTGTCTTTTTCTCCAAAACGGTTTAAAGTCAATGCAGCCAGTCCTTTTTCATAGATAGAATAGTTGAGCCAGTCTTTTTTAGCCGTTTCAAGATATAGTTTCGTCGCTTTTTTTAGTGTATCAGAAAGCGGATATTTCTCTAAATAAAAACTTCTGGTATATAAATAATGAAGATCAGAATACGGATTGAACCAAATGAGCTTTTCTGATGCTTTTAAATCTCTGGTTCTTGCTTGATGATATTCTAAAAATTTACGGTCTATAAAGGGTATTCCGGTTTTAGCAATTTCTTCAATTTTGGAATTATTAGTGTTTTTGCTGAGTCTTTCCAAATGTCCTAAACCAGCCAGAATATGTCTGGTAATATATTCGCTTTCGTCGCTTCCGTCAAACCAGCTAAATCCGCCTGAAGGTTTTTGCTTTTGTTTTAATTTTTCAAAAATACTTTCCTGTGAAGATTTCATTTTTTCTAAATCAAATAAAAGAGATAGGTTCTTTTTCTTTTCGTCTTCATTTTGTGCATCCTGAATCCACGGAGTTTCGGCGAGAATAAGTGATTTTAGCTCTTCGTTTTCTTCAAGTTTAGAAGCTGGTTTTCCTTTTTTTCTCCACTCTTCAAAAACAGCTGCAATTTTAGGATTATTTGAAATGATTTCAGTAGCCAAAGCATTCGCATAAAATCTTGCAAAAGTCTGTTCGGCACATTCATGCTCGTATTCCATTAAATAAGGAAGTGACTGAATTGCCAGCCAGGTTGGGTTAGATGTATATTCAAAAGTAAACAGATGGTTTCTTAAAGTTGTCGACGTATTGTTTTTTAAGTTCTCAAACGTATATTCTTTCGCTGAATTCTCACGAACCCAAACCGGAATACTTTCTGTTACGAGCATAGTATTGGTTAGAACAGGAATTATACTTTCTTCTCCATCCGAAAAATTACCAGCTTTGGCTGCGATTTTATACTGAACGCCTTGTAAACCTTCGGGAATTGTGATTTTCCAGTTTGCGATTGTATTTCCGTACGCCGGAATTGTAAAGTTTTTAATATTTTGTGCGTTGAGCATTTTTGCATCAATTGGTTCCATAGTTACGGCATCAAAAAACTGCAGACTGGCGATTCCGGTTTTTGCTTCAGCGGTAACATTTGAGATCTTGGCACTTATTACAATGGTATCTTTTTCTCTTAGGAAACGCGGTAAATTCGGCATAACCATTATTTCTTTTTGGGTAATTACGCTTTTCTCCAGATAACCTGAAACAGCATCTTTATTATGCGCCAGTAAACGAAGTTTCCATGCAGTCAAGGATTCGGGAGAAGTAAAGTTGAAACTTACTTTTCCTTTAGCATCGGTTCTTAAATCAGGAAAAAAGAACGCGGTTTCAGAAAGGTTTTTTCTGGCTTTAACCTGGTTTAGTTCCTCGAGGGCATTTTTGGTTGTGATGATGATTACGCCATTTGATGCTTTTGATCCGTAAGAAGCTAAGAGGTTTTTATCTTTTACCACAGAGATGTCTAGTATGTCTTGTGTTTTTAGACTTTTAAAATCAGTTTGAGAGATTATTTTGCCGTCAAGAATAAATAAAGGAGAAGAGTCTCCTATATCGGCGGCACCTCTAATTTGAATTCCCGAGGCCATTCCGCTAACCATTTCTGCCATAGAGCTACTGCTGAAAACACCTTCGTCTTCTTCTCCTTCTTCTATCACCTGCGATTTTATTGCAACTACTGATGCGGTCATAGATTTTTTTTTCTGTGTTCCGTAAGCTGTAACAACAACTTCTTGTAATTTACTTGTGTTTTCGATTAAGCTGATGTCAATTGTTTTTTTATTACCTACTTTGACAGACTCAGTGTCAAAAGCTAAGTATGAAAATATAAGTTCTTCTTTTGGAGCAGCTTCAATTTCATAATAACCGTCAAAATCACTGCTTGTCATTCTTTGAGTTCCTTTAACGGTAATTGAAACCCCTGGAAGACCTTCATTATTTTGATCTGTAATAATTCCCGAAATCATTTTGGCATTTGCCGGTTTTGGGATTTTCTTATTCAGCTGTTTTTGATATTCCTGCTGCTGTTTATAAGAATTACTTGTTGTATTGAAATTGAATCCAAACCAGATTAATTTAAGCGCTTCATCTTTCAATATAATACGATTCGAACGTTTGTTTAAATTTTGAAACGGAATGTACAGTTTTTGTGAGCCAAGCATAGATTTAGTATTAACCTGCATGCTGTACGAGTCATTGATGTTTAGTAAATTCCAGTTCTGTTTGGTAAATTGATCCAAAGAGCTGTCGTACATAGATGCCAGAATTTCAGCTTCATTTTTTGTTCCTGAAGCATTTAGTTTAAATGACCAGTTTTCTTTAATTCCGGGTTCCAGTTTGTTTCTAAAAGTTTGTACATCGAATTTTAATTCTGGAGTTTCTGATTTTAGAAATACATATAAATTGCTGTTGAATTTTTCGTTTTCAAAAACAGATTCAAAATTGAATGTAAGAGCATTTTGAAATTCTTTTTGAATAGGAATCTTAACCATAGTTTCATTGTTTTTCAAATGATAAGTTTCTTCTGAAAAAACATTGTTGTCAAAGCTTCCTGTGGCTGTTATGTAAAGTTCGGGAATAACGGAGGTTATTTTTAACTGAACAAAACCGTCTTTTTTTGGATCTGTATTGATTTGCGAAACAGTAAAAAGTTTATCGGTGTCAAATTTGTCTCTGCTTTGTTTGATGGTAACATTTGAAATGTCTTCTATTAAATTGTCATAACTGTCTTTTGCAGAAAAAACAATCTTGTAGTTTCCGGATTTATAATCTGAAATAAAATCGAGAGGAAGGATTTTGTCTTTCTCTGTATCGATATTTTTAGAATAAACGAGTGTTTCTTTTATTTCCTCTTTTGGATTTTCGTTGTTTTCAAAAGGAAATAATTGTTCGAAGTCCTCTTTTGTGATGTCTTCAAAATCCGGTTTGTTGAAAATTCTGGTTTTAAATTTTGTTGATGACGGATTTACAAAATAGATTTTCAGTTCTCCTTTTGCAGCTAAAAATTCATCGTTTAAATTGGTACTGTGAAGCTTTATTACGTTTTTATTTTTTGTTTCAATCTGAGTATCAACAGCTGCTTCTAAGTCAAGATTATGATAGCCTGCTTTTAGAATTGTTTCCGCGTCATGTGTTTCACCGTTTATATCGGTAACTGAAACTTCAATTTCATAATTGAAAACAGGAAGGTTTTCTTTTATACTGTTTTTAGAAGGAAGAGCCGTAAAATCAATTGTAAATTTCCCCGAAGAATCGGTTGTAGTTTCTCCCTCAGCTATGGTTTCACGTTCTTCATAAGCATAAAAACGTCTTGAATAATTGGTAAAACGAGTTATTGAGTAGGTTACTTTTGCATTAGAAATACTGCTTCCTGCAAAAGCCTTAGCGCTTCCTTTTATTTTAACGGACTGGTTGATCTGATAATTTCCTTTCTTAGCATCAAATACAACTTCAAATTTAGGACGTTTGTATTCTTCAACCTTAAAAGCAATATGTGAATTTTCAAAATCAATATTTTCCCAAAAAGAATCTTTCTTTTTATTCTTATTATAATTTTTACTGTTTTTATTAGTATTGGGTTCTTCGGCATTTAAGGTAAAGCGGCCTGTAAGTCCGTTGTTAGGAAGCATAAAATCGCCTGAAAATGATCCGAATTCATTTGTAGTTACATCAAATTCTGTAAAATCGTTTCCTTTTGCGTCATCAACGATAATTGTGAAAGTAGTATTGGGAACTACTTTTTTTGTTGCTTTATTTTTAAGAACAGCAATTCCTTTGTAATAAACTTTTTGACCGGGACGATAAATAGCACGGTCAAGATATAACTCAACTTTTAGATTTGATAACTTTTCATCTTCCTCATATTTGTATCTGCCATTGTACGGGATATAGCCTTTTTGAACAGAAAGAGTGTCATTCTCAGTTGTTATGAGAATAGGATCATTTCTGTAGTTTTCTTTTTTGTTAGTATAAAGAGCAGTGCCGTTTTTGTTTGTTTTAATTTTAAAAACGTCATTTTTAATTACAGCATTTTCTACAGGTTTTCCGGTTTTTCGATCCACAACCTGATAGCTTTCTCCTTTACTGCTTTGACTTGCCAGTGCAGTAAGGTTAGAAACAGTCATGGTTTCAAATGTATAAGTCTTTTTTTCTTCTGTATCTGAATCACTTTCAAAACAAACTAAGTAGGATCCCTTTTTTAATTGAGGGAGCAGCACCTCGGTTGAATATTCAAAAAAGTCCTTTTTATCTTTAAGTACGTATAATTTTGCAGCCGAGGGTTGTACTTTTTGAATAATATCATTTCTGAGACTGTCTTTTTTTCTGCCGTATTTTTCTAATTCTAAAAGTTGTTTGTTTGCAATTTTAAAGAAAGAAATTTTTAAATGGGCAGCATTTTTATGTCTTATTAAAGCTCTCGTATTTTCCTGTTCATAAGTATATTTTTGAAGCTCGGCACGAAGTGATTTATAAAGTATATTTTCTTTTTTTTGATAGGCTAATCTGTAAGCATTTGATCTAACGCCGCTGTTCAGAATGCTGTCCAGTAAACTAATCGCTTTTATGTTATAATCTGGATGTAATTCTTTTGAAGCATTTTGAGTGTAAAAAACTGCTTTTTCAAACTGTATTTTTTGAGTTAATGAAAGATCACTATTCTTTTTTTGCAGAGTATTCAGCGCATGGATGTAATCTTCGTTTACAACGAGCAGGTATTTTTTGCAGAATTCAATTCGGTTCCAAAGATTTTCTAAATCAGGATTGTTCTTTTCCTGTTTTTGATATAATTGAAGAACAGTTTTGATTCTCTCATTTGTTAGTAATCCAAAATCAGCATTTATAAAATCATTAGATTCTCCTAGCAGAACTTTTTTATATTCATTATAATCATTTTTTTGAAAAGTATATATGTCAATTCTGCTTGTACAAATACTGATATTTTCTTTTACAATAAAGTCAAAGAGATTTTGCTTTTTGAATTTTTCTAAAACAGGATAGTCAAAAATCAATTCATATTTTGTTAAAGGAGTATTTTTTAAGATATTTTCATTCTCCAGACTTTGCTTTAAAATGGCAGTAATCTGATTAGTTAAATTCTTTTCGGTCCAGGTTAGGAAATTATCATCAATAGTTTCAAGGTTGGTGCGCTGCCTTATTTTATATTCATTTAAGCTGAAATAATCATTTAGACATTTAGCATAAACTACATTTAAAATAGCTTTTGAAGGAATAGATGCTTGATCTTTAATCGATTTGAGGTTGTCGATAATCTTAGCCTGTGCATTTTCTTCGAGAGTCTGGATGTATTTTGACTGAAAGAAAAAGCATTTTATCATTTGTACTTCATCTTTTTCTAAAACAGCTTTTTTGTAGATTTTCTCCACTATTTCATTTGCTGATTTTATTTTGCCTTCGTTTTCAAAAGTCATAACGTTCTTCCAGTTTCTATCATTTTGCTGCGCAAATGCAATTGTAGAAAGGAATAGAAAAGCAAGTAATATTTTTTTCATAAAGTAGTTTTAGAATATAGAGGACTTTTAGAAGATAAAGGTTGGGAAGATTAAAAATAATTTTCGTACAAAGTAGTAATTTATCAGTAAATGCAATAAGAGATTTTATATTTCTTATTTTTGAAGCATGAAAAAACTGCTCATCATTCTGTTAATTCTCCCAATATATGGCTGGGCTCAGACTAATTTTGAAAAGGCAGAAAAATTGTTTCATTCTAAGAAGTACAATGAAGCAGAAGTTCTTTTTGAAGGAATTTTAAAAAGCAGTCCATCTGATATAAAAACACTGGAATATTTGGGTGAAATAGCAGGGCATCAAAAATCCTGGGTAAAAGGAGCGGCATATTTTAAAAAACTAAAAACATTAAAACCCAATACAGCAGATTATTTCTTTAAATATGGAGGCTGTCTGGCTATGAGGGCGGTAGAAGTAAACCGGTTAAAAGCTTTTACTATGGTAGGAGACATGAAAGAGGCTTTTGAAAAAGCAATTGAACTAAATCCGAAGCATGTTCAGGCAAGATGGGCTTTAATCGAAATATATTTGCAACTGCCCGGCATTTTGGGAGGCAGTGAATCCAAAGCTATTGCATATTCTAATGAACTGGCTCAGTTTTCGCCTGTTGATGGGTATTTATCTAGAGGCAGGATCGAAGATTATTTTAAAAGATACAATCTGGCCGAGAAAAATTATAGGAAAGCACATGAAATTGGCAATTCAAAAGTAACATTTCAAAAATTATATAATTTATATTTGAACAAATTAAAAGACCCTAAAAAAGCAGGGGAATTAAAACAAAAATTCGAATCATCATAACTCAATTGCAATAGTACGTTTGACAGTCTATTTTGATTGGGATTTTTATAAAAATGGATTTTAAATGAAAACACATTTTATCGCTATTGGCGGCAGCGCGATGCACAATTTGGCATTGGCATTACATAATAAAGGATATCAGGTTACAGGAAGCGACGATGCTATTTTTGAACCTTCAAAATCAAGACTGGAGAAAAAAGGAATTCTTCCTGCAGAGATGGGATGGTTTCCTGAGAAAATAACTTCGGATATTGATGCCATTATTTTAGGCATGCACGCAAAAGCTGATAACCCTGAATTATTGAAAGCACAGGAATTAGGATTGAAAATTTATTCGTATCCTGAATTTTTATACGAGCAGTCTAAAAATAAAACGCGTGTGGTAATTGGAGGTTCACACGGTAAAACAACCATTACTTCAATGATTTTGCATGTAATGCACTATCATAATATTGCGGTAGATTATATGGTAGGGGCACAGTTGGAAGGTTTTGACACGATGGTGCATCTTACGGAAGAAAATGATTTTATGGTTCTGGAAGGCGATGAATATTTGTCATCTCCAATAGACCGTCGTCCAAAGTTTCATTTATACCAGCCAAATATTGCTTTAATTTCAGGAATTGCATGGGATCACATTAATGTTTTTCCAACGTATGAGAATTATGTAGAGCAGTTTGAGATCTTTATAGAAAAAATTACCAACGGTGGTATTTTGGTTTATAACGAAAATGATTCTGAAGTGAAACGTGTTTCAGAAGCTGCAGCAAATCCAATTCGTAAACTGCCTTACCATACTCCGGAATATTCTGTAAATGATGGCGTGACTTTATTAAAAACTCCGGAAGGCGATATGCCAATCGAAGTTTTTGGCGCGCATAATTTAAATAACCTTGCCGGAGCAAAATGGATCTGCCAGAATATGGGAGTTGACGAAGCTGATTTTTACGAAGCTATTGCCAGTTTTAAAGGTGCCTCTAAACGTCTTGAAAAAATAGCAGAAGGAAAAGGAAAAGTTGCCTATAAAGATTTTGCACACTCACCAAGTAAAGTTGCCGCAACGACTAAAGCAGTTAAAGAACAATACCCGGATAGAACTTTAGTTGCCTGTCTGGAATTACACACCTACAGCAGTTTAAATGCCGAATTTTTAAAAGAATACGAAGGTGCTTTAGAATATGCCGATACAGCAGTTGTATTTTATTCTCCGGATGCTGTAAAAATTAAACAGCTTGAAGAAGTGACTTACGAGCAGATTGCAAAAGCTTTTAATCGCGAAGATTTAGTAATTTATACCAATCCAGCTGAGTTTAAAGAATATTTATTCAATTTAAATCTGGATAATTCTGCCCTTTTATTAATGAGTTCAGGAAATTACGGAGGTTTGAATTTTGATGAAGTAAAAGGTTTAATAGAGTAATTAATCAATTAGAAAATTTTATAAGGTGCCAATTGTTATGCAGTTGGCACTTTTTTTTTATCTATTTCCTAGTTTGAGATTTCTTCTCCAAATTTATAATGTCCCGCGATTTTGTACTTAAATAAACAATCTTCTAAAACTTGCCCGCGGCCAACATTATGAACGATTAAATTTCTCTTTCCATCTTTGGATTTTTTGTTGGTTACAATTCCAATATGAGGCAATTTTTCATTAATAAGCCAGGTTACGATTTCTCCGGTTTTATAATCTTTCGGATTTTTTGTAACAGATAGTTTTGAACCTTTTCTTTCAAAAAATGTTTCAAGGTTTGGTACTCTTCGATGATCAATATTGGTATCGGTTTTGGTTAGTCCCCATTTTTTAGGATAAACAGCGAAATTTTCAAGCATATCTTCATGAACTTCCTGCTGTAAGTCTATATTTAATTTGCGGTAAGAACGAATTATAACATCTGTACATACCCCTTTATTTTTAGGCACATCTCCGTTTGGATATTGTATGCTGAAATAAGCAGGATCATAATCGATAGAAGGATCGATTATTGAGATTGAGGCTTGAGAAAGTTTTTCTGAAAAAGTATCTGCGATTGAATCGTTGCCGTTTAAGAAAGTATTTGTTTCTTTTTGATGGCATGAAATAAAATTAACAAAAACTAGAAGAAGCGTTAGTTTTTTCATTGTGAATAGTTTACGTTGCAAAGTAAGGGAATTTGAAATGAACAAAAGTTTTTGAATGATTTTTCTTTCTTTTTAATTTATATTCGCTCCTTGAAAATTTTATTTTATGGAACCAACTTACTTTGCTATAAAACACTGGGCTGATGATGACAAACCTCGTGAAAAATTAATGCAGAAGGGGAAAGAAGCATTAAGTAATGCCGAATTGATTGCGATTTTGATTGGATCCGGAAGCCGAAAAGAATCTGCTGTTGATTTAAGTAAACGCATTTTGGCCAGCGTTGAGAATTTAAATGCTTTGGGAAAAATGACGCTTACTCAGTTAATGAAGTTTAAAGGAGTAGGGGCAGCTAAGGCTGTAACGATCATTGCTGCTTTAGAATTAGGAAGACGGCAAAGATCAGAAGATGTGCTGAAACTTAAAAAAATAACATCAAGCAAAAATGTTTTTGAAATTATGCAGCCTGTTATAGGAGAACTGCCCCATGAAGAATTTTGGGTGCTTTTTCTGAATAATTCGAATAAGATAATTTCTAAATCGCAATTAAGCAAAGGAGGTATATCGGCAACTGTTGTTGATGTAAGGCTGGTTTTTAAAATGGCTCTCGAAATTGGTGCTACAGCCTTGATTTTGTGCCATAATCATCCATCAGGTTCATTGATTCCAAGTGAAGGTGATAAGGAGATTACAAAAAAGATGAAAATTGCAGGAAATAGTTTAGATGTTAAAATTTTAGATCATATCATCATTACTGAAACAAAATATTATAGTTTTGTAGATGAAGGAATATTTTAATCTATGAATACCAATATAACCGACATCTTTTTTGATTTAGATCATACGCTATGGGATTTCGATAAAAACTCTGAAATGGCTTTTGACCGAATCTTTAAAAGTAAATATGCCGAAATTAAAACAGAGGATTTTATCAAAGAATATCTGCCGATTAATCAGGAATGCTGGCGATTGTATCAGAATGATTTAATCACTCATGAAGAATTACGTTATAACCGTTTGAAGCTTTCTTTTAATGCATTGAATTATGTGATTTCAGATGAAAATATTCTTCAGATTGCCAATGATTATATAGAATTCCTGACAGATAATAATTACTTGTTTGACGGAGCTATCGAAGTATTGGAATATCTTAAACCGAAATACAGACTGCATATTATAACCAATGGTTTTGCTAATGTTCAGGACAAAAAAATAGCAAATGCTGCTCTGGGAGGTTATTTTACCACAATTACAAATTCGGAACTGGCTGGTGTAAAAAAGCCAAATAGTATTATCTTTGATTATGCTGTTAATCTGGCTCAGTCCTCAAAAGAAAACAGTATTATGATTGGTGATGATTTCGAAGCTGATATTAATGGTGCATTAAATGCCGGTTTAGATGCCATCTTTTTTAATATTAGAAATATTGATACGCCTAAAGATTTTAAACAAATTAACCATTTATTAGAACTAAAAAAATATCTATAGCTATGAAAATAAAAGTTTTATTGACTTTTCTATTGTGTTCGGTTGTTGGATTTTCACAATCAATAAACGACTACAAAGGTGTTATTATACCTTTGAAATATGAATTTATGAAATCAGATAACCAGTACAGACTGGCAACATTAACGAAACAGAACTTGCAGAAAGCAGGATTTGAGGCTTATTATATAAACGAAACACTTCCTGCCGGTTTTGGCGACAGATGTGATTTGTTATACATCGATGTAAAAAGAGATAATGGATTTTTGGTAACTAAGCTTTACGTTGAGTTTAAAGATTGTTACGGAAAAGTAGTCTACACATCTGAGATAGGGAAAAGCAGGGAAAAAGAATATGAAGTGGCGTATAAAGAAAGTTTAGACAATGCTTTTGTCTCTGTCATTGGCCAGCATTACAAGTACAACGGAAAAACTATTGCTGCATCAAGAGAGACTGCGGCTGCAACAACTCCTGCTGTTTCAAATACTCCTACTCCTGTCACTGCAACAGTTGCAGCTCCGACTGTAAATCTTTCAGATCCTAATTTGTTATATGCACAGCCAACAGAAAACGGATATCAATTGATTGATAAAACGCCAAAAGTTGTAATGAAACTTTTAAAAACATCTCGTCCTGATTCTTTTATAGCTATTAAAGAAGGAATTCAGGGATCTTTAAATGCCAAGGATAATCAATGGTATTTTGAGTATTACCAAAATGACAAACTAATTTCTGAAAAAGTTTCAGTTAAGTTTTAGATTTTAGATTTTAGATTTTAGATTAAGAAGGTTAAGAACCTCTATTTCTATTTAAAACAATAAAATAAATAAGGAAGTTTAATATCCATATTTATCTTTCCAGCGGTTCTTTAAGAATTCACGGGTACTGTTCTCTCTCGAGTTGTTTCCTGGATTGTAAAGAACCGTTTCTTTTACGGCATCCGGAAGAAATTCCTGCTCGGCAAAATTATTGGCATAGTCATGCGAATATTTGTAATCTTCGCCATAACCTAATTCTTTCATAAGTTTTGTAGGAGCATTTCGCAGATGAATAGGAACAGGCAAATCTCCGGTTTGTTTTACTAATTGCTGCGCACTGCCTATGGCTAAATAAGAAGCATTGCTTTTTGGCGAAGTTGCCAGATAAATGGCGCATTGGCTTAAAATAATGCGGCTTTCAGGATAACCAATAGTGGTAACAGCCTGAAAAGTATTGTTTGCCATTATAAGAGCAGTAGGATTGGCGTTGCCAATATCTTCACTGGAAAGGATCAGCATCCTGCGGGCGATAAATTTTACATCTTCGCCTCCTTCAATCATTCTGGCAAGCCAGTAAACAGCTCCATTAGGATCACTGCCTCGTATAGATTTTATAAAAGCAGAAACAATGTCATAATGCTGTTCTCCTGTTTTATCATACAAAACAGTATTTTGCTGTACAAGTTCCAGTACGCGGTCATTGGTAATGGTTACAGTGTCGCCGGCAGAAGCATTAATTACAAGTTCAAATACATTTAGCAGTTTTCTTCCATCGCCTCCTGAGATCCTGAGTAAAGCTTCAGTTTCTTTTAAATTGATTTTTTTAGAAGCAAGGTAACTGTCAACTTTCATAGCACGGTATAAAAGTGCCTCGAGATCAGCTTTTGTAAAGGCATTTAGTATGTAAACCTGGCAGCGGGATAATAATGCGGGAATTACTTCAAAACTGGGATTCTCGGTTGTGGCGCCAATAAGTGTAATCCATCCTTTTTCTACTGCTGCCAAAAGTGAATCTTGTTGTGATTTGCTAAAACGATGAATCTCGTCAATAAATAGTATAGGATTTTTGGCAGTAAATAAACCACCGCTTTGTTTTGCTTTGTCGATTACTTCGCGAATATCTTTCACACCTGAATTAATGGCGCTTAAAACATAAAACGGACGTTTGGATTCCTGAGCAATAATTTGTGCCAAAGTAGTTTTTCCGGTTCCGGGCGGGCCCCAAAAAATTAAGGAGGGAATTATTCCTTTTGAAATTTGTTGTGTCAATGATCCATTTGGTCCAACCAAATGATGCTGACTAACATAATCTTCTAATTTCTGTGGGCGGATTCGTTCTGCTAAAGGTGCTTCCATTTTGTAAAATTACTATTTTCAGTTTTTATTGAAGAAATTTTAAGGGCTTTTAACCTTTTTTTGCTGATTATAATTTTTTTGACCAAACTGACAAAATATCAGTACGAAGTTATTGGAAAGTTTTTTGATGTGAACCTTAAAAATCAAAATTTCTAAAAATGAATGATAACCAATTTAAGTTTTCAACTTCGGTTGTGGGATTGCCTATTCTTTTTGTTTTATTACTTTGGATAGTGTATTGGGTTCAGATTCGGTTTGACTTTGATTTTTATCAGAACGGAATTTATCCCCGAGACCTTTCAGGTTTACAGGGCATTGTGTTTAGTCCTTTTATACATGAAAATTTAGATCATTTATATAACAATTCCCTGCCGCTTTTAATACTTCTGGCCGCAATGCCCTATTTTTATCCAAAGCAGACTTTTGGTGTTATTGTTTATGGAATATTGTTTTCCGGATTCATAACATGGTTAATTGGCCGTACAAATTTTCATATTGGTGCCAGCGGATTAATTTATGTTTTGGTTAGTTTTATTTTTTTTAAAGGCCTGCAGACTAAGTATTATAGATTAGTCGCCTTGTCTCTAGCGGTTATTCTAATTTATGGCGGAATGATATGGTACATTTTTCCAGATGTAGATCAGTCTATTTCGTGGGAAGGACATCTTGGCGGACTGATCAGCGGCTTTGTTTTAACCCAATATTATAAAACCCCGGAATATTCAAAACCTTTAATTTATGACTGGCAGTTTCCTGATTTTGATCCACAATCAGATCCTTTTATGAAACACTTTGATGAAAACGGAAACTTTGTTAATACTAAACCAGAAGAGGAAGTTGAAGAAGGAAATGATTATTTTACTTCAAACTATCCCGTTCGGTATATTGTAACTAAGACAGAATCAGAAGATAAAGAGGATTAGAGATGGTGTTTTTAGATTAAAAGATTAAATTTGTTGTCATCAACCCATTTAATTATTGTATCATGAAAACATTTACTTATTTAATTTTATTGGGGTTTGTTTCTTTTAATGCTAATGTTTTGGCTCAATGTGAAATTAAAAACAAAATTCAGGCCGATGGGAGTATGGTATATTTTTTTGATCCGGCTGTCTTTTATACTACCAAATCAAAATCTTTAAAAATTAATATTCTTACAGATAAGGAACATTATTTTATAGCATTGCAACCAACACCTTTTCCAAATAGAAAAGAGGGTAAAAAGATCAAAGACGATTTAATAATAATTCTCGCAGATAACAATACTTATACTTTGTCACATTATGATACGGAATATCGTAACAACGATTCGATAATGCAGGTTTTGTATTTAATGGACAAGAAAGATGTTGAAGCTTTTTCTAATTACGAAGCCAAGACTGCCAGAATAAATATGCAGGGAACCGAGTTTGTGAGGGATTACAATTTTAAACTGCGCAAAGGGGCAATTATGGAACAATTAAAATGTTTTCGTAAAGAAGAGTAGGTGGTCTTAATCTTCTTCCTGATGTTTGTTGTGGATGTTGTCCACTATTTTCTTTTTGATGTTTCGCAGAAGATTGTTGAAACTGATATTTAATGAAGCGGCATTCATTATTTGATTTCCCTGATTTCTTGGCAGGTATTCATTGGCATAAGTTAATTCGATCTGAATATTATCCGTCAGTAAATAACCGGCGCCAATGTTAAACCGATTTCTGTCAAAGAAGCTTTCTCCGGTAACTTTTGTGCCTGATTTTAAATAAATTTCATCTGATGCGACACCATAAATAACACCTTCTCTTAAAACTTTGCTGTTTATGGGCTGGATGTATTTTATCTGCTGACGGTATCTAAAAACATTTTCATAATCACCATCCTGATTTCGCATATGACGAAATTCAGCCCTGCTCCGTGTGCTTAAAGTATAGCCGGTTTTATGGAAATAATAGATTCCCTGTAAGGCAAACCGCCACTCCGGCGATTCAAACTGTCCGATCTCCGGAACATCCTTGTTGCTGTAATAAGCTGTAAAAGCTGACAATTTCCATCTTGGAGAAAAGTAATGATGAACCCATCCTCGTACAGATCGTTGAATAGTTTTTTCGAATAAATTAGAAGAAGTTTCGGTACTGCTGTGAGTCGTTCCAAGATCTATTTCTGTTGACCATTTTTTACTTATAGACTGATTGAACTGAATTTCATTCCAAAATTGGCCATAAGTAGTATGTTGTCCGTAGCTATTTGTAATGTTAAACAATACAAATAAGCTGCAGACTAAATTAAATAATGATTTTAGAATAGATTTTGAAAGCATTAATTAATAGTATTAATTACTGATTCTAATTCAAATTCCAGCCAATGTTTTTTTTTATTTTCTCTGACGAACGGCTTCGTATAAAAATGCCCCGCAGGCAACAGAAACGTTTAGTGATCCTATTGAGCCAAACATTGGTAATTTTGCTTTTTCATCAACAATTTTAAGAACCGAAGGATTGATTCCTCTGTCTTCAGAACCCATGATAATTGCTAATGGTTCATTTAATGATATATCGTAAATATTCTGATCTGTTTTTTCGGTAGCAGCTACTGTTTTTATGCCAGATCCCTGAAGATAAAAAATAGCATCTTTAATATGTTCAACTTTGCAGATAGGAACATTAAAAACAGCCCCGGCAGAAGTTTTAACAGTATCACCATTTACAGGTGCTGATCCTGCTTTTTGAACTATAATTCCGTTTACACCAGTACATTCGGCAGTTCTAATAATAGCGCCAAAATTACGCGCATCAGAAATCTGATCTAATATTAAAAACAAAGGTTTAGATCCGGATTCAACAGTTGATTCAACCAGATGTTCCAGCTCAATAAACCCAATTGGAGAAATGGTTGCAACCGCCCCTTGGTGATTGTTTGGAGTTAGTCGGTTTAGCTTTTCAACCGGTACGTATGAGAAATTAATGTTGGCACGTTTCATTACCTTCATCAAATCCTTCATTAACTCTCCGGAGATATCTTTCTGAATAAATACTTTGTCAACTTCTTTACCAGCCTGAATAGCTTCTATAATGGCTCTTATGCCGAATATTTGGTGTTCTTTTTCCATGGAACAAATATAGGTATTATGTTTATATAAAAAAACCACTCTGAATTAACAGAGTGGTTTAGTGTATTTATACTTGAGATTAAATTAGAATTTATCCCAGAATAATTTTGTAGTTAACAAATCTCCACCAATTGCATCAGAAGCTGCTTTCCAGTTAGAGTTGTTTGCTTGCTGCTCAAGAACAGGGTAAGCCATTCTTACAGGAACTTTTCCCCCAGCATTGTTGATAGCTGTCGGAGGAGCCAATAGAACAGGGAAGTCTAATCTTCTCCAGAAATTCCAAGAAGTTAACGCTTGGTTAAACATCGCTACCCAAGCTTGCTCTCCAATTGATTTTTTCCAGTTTGTAGCATCATATGGATTAGCTGCAAGATAAGTTGCAGCTTCTGCTGCTGTACCGCCCCATTCTAAGATAGAAGCAGTAACCGCTGTGTTATATGATGCAACAGCTGCACCCGTATTCCAACGAGCATTAGCCTCAGCAACGTAAAAAGCAACTTCTGTATAGTTTAAAATAACACCAGGAGTTGTAGGAGTGTAAGCGAACTCTCCAATGTGAGAGAATTCTACGAACTCACCACCTTGACCAATTGTCTGTCCTATGTAGCCTTTTCCAGGTACTTCGTCATAGTAATGGCTGATTCTAGGATCATTCGATGCTAGCATATAATCAATTAATGTTTTACCTGCTATAAAGTCTTCTCTACCACTAGCTTCCAAATTTTCATACAATGGATTGTAGTTTGGAGAAGCTTCTAAGTATTGTAATTGGCAATTATCCGAAGGAGAGGTCATTACTCCTGCAGCAATAGCAGAAAGAGCAGTTGTTTGTGCTAAAGTGGGATTTGAATCAGCTATTCCAATCGCAAGCTTCAGTTTTAATGAGTTAGCAAATGTAATCCATTTTGCAATAGCTCCGCGGTAAAATTTATCACCAGAATCAAAAGTTGCAAAGCCAACGGAAGAAGTGTCTAAATTAGCTAAATCAGTGTTTATTCTTTTAATCAGATCTTCATAAATAGTTGCTCCATCATCATATGCTGGCAGAGGAAATACAGTAAGGTTTGCTGCCTGCGTATATGGAACATTACCAAATGTGTCAACTAAACGCTGATAAGTAAAAACCTGTAGAATATCAATTATAGCTAGCTGATTTTGTTTGTTTTTTGGCCATCCTAGTTCTTCAGTTGCCGTTGGTTCGTAAGCACTGATGATTTCTTTAGCTCTACTAAGATTGTTTATAACATTTACGTAGTTGATTGAGTAAATTTGATTAGAAACATTTCTATTTGTAAAGTCGTAATTACTTTCATTGACATAAGTTGTTTCCTGCCAATATTGCATTGTTAATCTGAAATTGTTTTCATTTACACTCGGGGTATTTGCATAATCACTCATCTCCTTTTGTGCATAAGTAATTAACGATCCTGGTACAGTGGTGTATGCGCTGTTTGGATCTGTGTTTACATCCTCATTAACACACGCTGTCATAGACAGACCAATTGTTAATATTGCTATGATTTTTTTCATCTTCATTTTTTTTAAAAATTAACTTTGACATTAAAAGAAATATTTCTAGTTGTCGGCATAGGTCCAGACTGGTATCCTTGAGTGTTACCTGAAGATAATCCAGCTTCCGGATCTGCATAAGGAAGGTCTTTGTCTATGATCCATAGGTTGTTACCTATTACACTAAATGAAGCACCTTTTATAGAAGTTCCTAATATGCTTGAAGGTAAGTTGTAAGTTAATACTACCTCTCTTAATTTTACAAATCCTGCATCGTAAACAAACGCAGCAGCAGGTGGATCTGTACCTAAAACTTGGCTAGATTGAGATCTGTCTAATCTTGTTGTGTTTGTTACATATTGTGGCTGACCATTTGTTGGCGTGTAAGCAGGATTTGCCATTACACCTTTTAAAATTTCACCACCACCAGTAGCTAATGTGTTTCTAATAGGGTTTCCTAAGTCGTTAGTTCCAACTGAGTTAGCGTAAATACCTGTTCCGTATCCATAGTATTGGTCAAGAGAGAAAACGCTTCCTCCTTTTTTAACGTCAATTAAGAAACTGAAAGAGATGTTTTTGTAAGAGAATTTATTATTAATACCCCCTGTCCAGTCAGCTTGGTATGTACCAAGTTTATTGTCGGTAGTAGTAGATACTAAGTAAGCGCCATTTTCTCCAATAATTCTGTTTCCGGCATCATCTAATACGTAAGTTGTTCCCCAGATCTGACCATAATCTTGATTAAGAGGAGCGTTTATACTCACACCGCCTTGTAGAGAATTGATATTTATGTTCTCGATACCAGGAGCTAATTCTGTAACTTTTGTATTAGGATTAGACCAGTTCACGTTAATGTCCCAAGCAAAGTTTGCAGTTTTGATAGGTGTAGCATTAAGAGTAACCTCAAATCCTTTTGTAGTTAAAGTACCTGCATTTACAGTATTGAAATTTGATCCTGTAGAAGTTGAAACCGGTAATGGTAGGATTTGATCGTAGGCTTTATTTTGAAACCAAGCGACATCAAATCCTAGTCTGTTATTAGCAAATTGCATATTCAAACCTAATTCAACATTGTCTAATTGCTGTGGTTTTAAATGTGCATTTTTAGCAGTAGTATTGAACGAATAAGATGGAGTTTCAAATGGGTTACGAGCAGTATAAGTATTTAATAATTGATTAGGATCAGTGTCAGAACCTACCTGAGCATAAGCTGCTCTGAATTTACCAAAATTAATAAATTCAACATCTTTTAACCAGTTTGAGAAAACAACACTTCCAGATATTGCAGAATACCAATAAGCATTATTGTCAGCTGGTAAAGCAGAAGATTCGTCTCTTCGAACAGAGCCTTCAAGATAATACGTTCCTTTGTACCCTAATGTTGCCTGACCAAATAAACCAAGAACTTCTTTTCTTGTGTCTATAATTCTAGGCAAAGCTGGAGAAGATAATGAGTTTGAAAGAGTGTATAATCCAGGAATGTATAATCCTCCAGATGTCATTTGCTGATTAATATATCTGCTTTGTACGTTATAGTTGGTACCAAGAACAACGTTAAGGTTTAAATCTTCAGTTAAGTCTTTCTTGTACGTTGCCAAGAAATCGTAGTTTTGTTCACTAATGTCGTATATGTCTAATGCATAACCAGATGGCTGGGCAGGAAGATTTTGACCGTTAGAGTTTGATCCAAGAGTAGCAGGAACTGATCCTTGTGCAATTCTGTCTTCAGTTCTCATGGTAAAACCGTCTGTACCCATTCTACCTGTAAAACTAAGTTCTTTAGAGACATCATATGTTAAGCTTGCATTGGCTGCAAATCTTTTTCTGCTGTCATTGTTATAGTTTTCGTATCTCTGGAAATAAGGGTTGTCCCAGTAGGCTGGAGCAATATCTGCAGCGCTTTTCATATTCCAAGAATAGTTTTGCTGTTTTGCAAAATAGAAGTCTCTTTGCTCTTTGATGTCAACGTTGTTGGCCCACCATTGTCTGAAACCGGCTATCTGGTTACCACCGTATCCAGTTGTATTTCTGTTACGAGTGTTTTGAGCTACATAAGTTGCGTTGAATGTAGAGCTTAATTTATCGTTAAATTTGTAAGTTGCGGCAGCATTGAAGTTATTCTTGCTTAATAATGAATTAGGAAGAATGTCGCTGCTTGTAGTGTTTGCATAAGTTAATCTGTAAGTTGCTTTATCAGTACCTCCACTTAAAGAGATATTGTTTACAGTTGATGTTGCGGTTTCAAAAAATTCAATAGGACCATTTTTAGCAGCTACCCATGGAGTTGCTTGTCCAAACGTTGGAGAACCTGGAACAAAAGCGTCATATTGGTAAACTAAAGATCCATCGTACTTAGGTCCGTAGGAAGCATCATCTCCAGTTCTTGCTCTTGGCTGTCCATTGTAAGTTGAAAATCTTTGTCCGAAATATCCTTGTCCATATTCAGTCTGATATTTTGCAAAAGTGTCTTTGTCAACAGTAGACATAGTGTAAGAAGATGAAAATTCTACAGCCATGTCATTTCTTGCTTTTCCTTTTTTAGTTGTAATGATGATCGCACCATTTTGCGCTCTTGATCCGTAAAGAGCTGTTGCAGCAGCACCTTTTAATACGTTGATCTCAGCGATGTTATTTGGGTTGATATCAGAAGCTGCGTTACCGTAGTCATAACCACCTCTACCGCTTTTTTGATCAGCACTGTTTACGTTGTTGTTAAGAATTGGCACACCGTCCACAACAAATAAAGCCTGGTTATCTCCTAAAAGAGATTTGAAACCTCTAAGAACTACGTTTGTAGATCCTCCAAAGTTAGTACCATTTGTAACATTAAGACCAGCAACTTTTCCTGATAAGTTGTTTACGAAGTTTCCTGTAGGAACAGTTGAAACTTGTTCTGCTGATACTGACTGAGCAGAGTAACCAAGAGATTTTTTCTCTCTTTTAATACCTAAAGCTGTTGTTACTACAACTGCTTCAAGTTCATTTGCGTCAGCACCTAATTTTACATTGATTGGTGATGAACCTGCTGCTACTTCCTGAGTTTTCATTCCGATGTAGCTAAATACCAAAACTTGGCTTGGAGATGCTTTGATAGAGAATTTACCATCAAAATCAGTTTGTGTTCCAGATTTTGTTCCTTTGATCAATACACTAACACCTGGAAGAGGCATACCTGTATTGTCAGAAACTGTTCCTGAAACAGCTCTTTCTTGCGCGAAAGTTAATTGCGCCACTAATGCTAAAAACAGCACTAGGAATCCATTGAACTTTAGTTTCATTTTTAAATATTTTGAATTAGTTTCGCAAAACTCTTAATAATTTGTTAACTTTCCTAATAAATAAAAATCTTTTTTTGGTAAACTTTAAAATTTAACATTATAACATATGTTTACGATAGTGTTATATAATTGTATTTCTTGTTGATTTTCGACTCCATTGGTGAGAATAATTCGCAAAAATCCGCTTTTTGTTTGTATTCCTGTACCAATGCCAATTCCTATTAATTTCTTAATTTTTTGGGGATTTGAAATATTCGTGAGGTCTTGATATATAGCGTAATCCGCCACTGTATGTGCATATACGCTCTTTGAAAAGAGATATCGGTATTCTGTAAGAATTGATGATGAATAATTAGCTTGTAGACTGTTCTCTAAAAAACCGCGAATAGAGTTTATGCCACCAAACCTAAATAATTCGTTTGAAATATAATTTTTGCTCTTCAGGTAAAAGTTTTGAGAAGTTATATTGATGAAATTTTTATCATTTAACTCAAAATTGTATGCTGCATTTAGATTAATATTAAATTGATTGCTTGTTCCGGCTGTATTGATGTCGTTGTTTGTTTTTCGTTTTCCAAATCCTACAAGGAAATTTAGATAAGCTTTTCTTGAAAAAAAAGAGTTTTCGCTATCGTTTTTTTTATAATCTAAGCTAAGAGTTGTAAAAGTGTTTTTAAAGTCGCTGAGTGCTGAATTGTTTATGTTTTGGATGTCGCTGGATTCAGTTGACTGATGTCCGATATAGATTTTGGAATTGTAATTTAAGTAATAACCAAGATCAATTGCAGTTTTTGTATTTTGAAAAGTGCTGTCTTGTTTAAAAATGTTTAGTTGTGCTTTAACTCCTAATGAAGACTGGAATATGTAAGGCAGTTCAATTTTTGTATTAAAAGTGGTCTGCTGGTTTCCATCGTTTTTCCAGTACAATGAAAATTGCTCTCCGCTATGCAGTATATTCTGAAGCGTGATGTCAAGATAACCATTTAATCTGATTTTATCTTTGTCGTTATTTGAAAAACCGATATAACCGTCGAAGTTGTTGTTTTTTCTTTTTTCGACATAAGTATATATTTTAGTTGAATCTTTTGTTAGTAATATTTCCGGGTATTTTGTCTGGCTTACAAATTCAAAATTGTTTATGTCGTCGTAAAGTTGTTTGACGATATTCTGGTTGAATGTTTTATTTAGGTATTTTTTGTTAAGTTGTTTTAGGTGTGATTTTGGGAAAAAATCACTTTTTGACTCATTCGTGTAATTGAGGATAATGGAATTTAAGTTTCGTTTTTTTTCGGATTTAAAATTTAAGTCGGCATAAATTATTGAATTCTTTCTTTGAATGTTTTCTAGTTTTATTTTGCTTAGGGTGAAACCTCTGTTTTCTGCTTCGGTTATTCTTTTCGCTAAGAAGGTTTCTATTTCGTCATAAGGTATAATCAGGCTGTCATTTTTGAATTTTTCAGAATTAGGAAAAGAATTATTTCTACCTATATATATATGTATTTTTGTTATTCTGTTTTTTAGGTTAATAATCGTGCGATATGTAGAGTCATTTATTTTTAAAGTTTGGGTTATTTCATGATCTAAAAAACCTTTTTTGGATAGTTTTTCTGAAGTATTTTTGATCTCGTTTGTTAGAGATTTTATGTTGGGATGAATTTGAAGATAATTTAATGAGTCTATGATTTTATTTTCAATTTCACTTGATCCGCTGATATTCAAATAAAAAGATTGTGTATAGCCTGAAAAGCTTATAAGTAAAAAAAATAATGACTGAAAAAACTTTTTCAAGGGTAGAGGGTTTTGTGGTAATTAAATGAATTGCAAATATCTAATGTTTGTTTCTAAAAACATACATGATAAATAATGTTGTTGAAAATTAATAGATTAACGTTTGTATAGTGAAATTTATTTTATACATTTGCAACCCCGTAAAAAGCGGGAATTTAATATCATATTAATTTTTAGTATTAATTATGCCAACAATTCAACAATTAGTAAGAACAGGAAGAACTCAGATCACTAAGAAGAGTAAATCGGTTGCTTTAGATTCTTGTCCTCAAAGAAGAGGGGTTTGTACGCGTGTTTACACTACTACACCAAAAAAACCAAACTCTGCAATGCGTAAAGTTGCGCGTGTACGTTTGACAAATGGTAATGAGGTGAATGCTTACATCCCTGGAGAAGGACACAATCTACAAGAGCACTCGATAGTATTAGTGAGAGGCGGAAGGGTAAAAGATTTACCAGGTGTTAGATATCATATCGTTCGTGGAGCGCTTGACACATCAGGTGTTGCAGGAAGAACGCAAAGAAGATCTAAGTACGGTGCTAAACGCCCAAAAGAAGCAAAAAAGTAATTTAAAAACTTTTAAGAAAAAGACATGAGAAAAAGAGCGGCAAAGAAAAGACCACTTTTACCGGATCCTAGGTTTAACGACCAATTAGTAACACGTTTTGTGAATAACTTAATGTGGGATGGTAAGAAATCTACAGCTTTTAAAGTATTTTATGATGCTATTGATATCATTGAAACTAAAAAGCAAAATGATGAAAAAACTTCATTAGAAATTTGGAAAGATGCTTTAACAAACGTTATGCCTCACGTAGAAGTACGTAGCCGTAGAGTAGGTGGAGCTACATTTCAAATCCCAATGCAGATTCGTCCGGACAGAAAAATTTCTATGGCTATGAAGTGGTTAATACTTTATGCTAGAAGAAGAAACGAAAAATCTATGGCACAACGTTTAGCATCAGAGTGTTTAGCTGCTGCTAAAGAAGAAGGTGCTGCGGTTAAGAAAAGAATGGATACTCACAAAATGGCAGAGGCTAATAAAGCATTCTCTCACTTTAGATTTTAATTCGTAAAGAAATGGCTAGAGATTTAAAATATACAAGAAATATCGGGATTGCTGCTCACATTGATGCTGGTAAAACAACAACTACTGAGCGTATTCTTTTTTATACTGGAAAATCACACAAAATTGGTGAGGTGCACGATGGTGCTGCTACAATGGACTGGATGGCGCAAGAGCAAGAAAGAGGTATTACAATTACTTCTGCTGCTACAACTTGTACCTGGAACTTTCCAACTGAGCAAGGAAAAGTTATTCCTCAATCATTACCTTACCACTTTAATATTATTGATACTCCTGGACACGTTGACTTTACTGTAGAGGTAAATCGTTCTTTACGTGTACTTGATGGTTTGGTTTTCTTATTTAGTGCTGTTGATGGTGTTGAGCCTCAGTCAGAAACTAACTGGAGACTTGCTGATCAATATAGAGTTCCTCGTATGGGATTCGTAAACAAAATGGACCGTCAAGGTGCTAACTTTTTAGCTGTATGCGGACAGGTTAAAGATATGTTGAAATCGAACGCGGTTGCAATTACTTTGCCTATTGGTGATGAAGCAGATTTTAAAGGTATTGTTGACTTAGTGAAAAATCAAGCTATTGTATGGCATGATGAAACTCAAGGAGCTACTTTTGATATTGTTGATATCCCGGCTGATATGGTTGATGATGTGAAGCATTATCGTTCTATTCTTATCGAAGAGATTGCAACTTATGATGAAAATCTTTTAGATAAGTATATGGAGGATGAGAACTCTATTACTGAAGAAGAAATCAATAACGCTTTAAGAGCGGCTACTATTGATATGGCGATCATTCCAATGCTTGCTGGTTCTTCTTTCAAAAATAAAGGGGTTCAATTTATGTTAGATGCTGTTTGTAAGTATTTACCATCTCCATTAGATAAAGAAGGTATTGAAGGAATTCATCCTGATGATGCTGATTTGTTAGAAGAAGATCAAAAGAAAATCTTACGTAGACCAGATGTAAAAGAGCCGTTCGCAGCTTTAGCATTTAAAATTGCTACTGACCCATTCGTAGGTCGTTTAGCTTTCTTCCGTGCTTATTCTGGACGTTTAGATGCTGGTTCTTATGTTTTAAATACTCGTTCTGGTAATAAAGAGAGAATCTCTCGTATCTACCAAATGCACGCAAACAAACAAAATCCAATCGAATTTATTGAGGCTGGAGATATTGGGGCTGCTGTAGGATTTAAGGATATTAAAACTGGAGATACACTTTCTGATGAGAAGAATCCAATTATCTTGGAATCTATGAAATTCCCAGATCCTGTAATTGGTATCGCTATTGAGCCAAAAACTAAAGCTGACGTTGATAAAATGGGTATGGCTTTAGCAAAATTAGCTGAAGAGGATCCAACATTTACAGTTAGAACTGATGAGGCTTCTGGTCAAACAATTATCTCGGGTATGGGTGAGCTTCACTTAGATATCTTAGTTGATCGTATGAAACGTGAATTTAAAGTAGAGGTAAATCAAGGTGAGCCTCAGGTTGAATATAAAGAAGCGTTTACAAGATCTGCTCAACATAGAGAAACTTACAAAAAACAATCTGGAGGTCGTGGTAAATTCGGTGATATCGTATTTAGAATCGAGCCTGCTGATGAAGTTGATGGAAAAGTTCCTGTTGGATTACAGTTTGTGAATGAAGTAAAAGGAGGTAACGTTCCTAAAGAGTATGTTCCTGCGGTTGAAAAAGGTTTCCGTGAAGCTATGAAAACTGGGCCTTTAGCTGGATATGCTGTTGATAGTTTAAAGGTTACTTTATTGGATGGATCTTTCCACCCTGTGGATTCTGATGCTCTTTCTTTTGAATTAGCGGCGAGAATGGGTTATAAAGAGTCTGGTAAAGCTGCTGGAGCTGTTATCTTAGAGCCAATCATGAAAATCGAAGTTATTACTCCAGAAGAAAACATGGGTGATATCGTAGGTGACTTGAACCGTCGTAGAGGTCAGGTTAATGATATGGGTGATAGAAACGGAGCGAAAACTATTAAAGCAGATGTGCCGTTAGCTGAGATGTTTGGTTATGTTACTACATTAAGAACATTATCATCTGGTAGAGCAACATCTACAATGGAGTTTTCTCATTATGCAGAAACACCTTCTAACATTTCAGAAGAGGTAATCAAAAAAGCAAAAGGTAACGCTTAATTTTAAGGAAAATGAGTCAAAAAATCAGAATAAAACTAAAATCTTACGATCACATGTTGGTAGATAAATCTGCTGAAAAGATCGTAAAAACAGTAAAAACTACTGGAGCGGTTGTAACAGGTCCAATCCCGTTGCCAACTCACAAAAAACTTTTCACTGTATTGCGTTCTCCGCATGTTAATAAAAAAGCGAGAGAGCAATTTGAAGTAATGTCATACAAGAGATTGATTGATATTTATTCATCTTCATCTAAAACTATTGATGCTTTAATGAAACTTGAATTGCCAAGTGGAGTTGAAGTAGAGATTAAAGTATAATTTTATTATATTTTTTATATAAAAAGCGAGTCAGAAATGTCTCGCTTTTTTTTGTTTCTAAATTGAGGTTTTTTGTGTGATTTTAAGAGGTTTTAAGTTTGATGTTTTTTTTGTAAATTTTTGGGAAACCCTTTGTTTTAAAGCTATTGGCGTGGTTTTTATTGTTTTTGTGTTGGTAAATTGTTAAGAATAGGTCGGTTGCAAATGGATAAAAGAGTTTGGAAAATTGTATTAGAAAAAGTTGTTTTTGATGCTGGTTTGAAGCTTGGATTTTGATTATGAGCGATTTAATTTTTGTAACTGTTTGGTATATTCAATTTTAATGTCTACTTTTGCACTCCCTGTTTGGAAATTTCTGTTATTTTCAAATTGAAGGGAATTTTAGTAATTAATAATTAATATTTATGTCTGGGTTAATTGGTAAAAAAATCGGCATGACTAGTATTTTCGACGAAAACGGGAAAAACATTCCTTGTACAGTAATCGAAGCTGGACCATGTGTTGTTACCCAAGTCAGAACCAACGAGGTTGACGGGTATGAAGCGTTGCAACTTGGTTTCGATGACAAAAACGAGAAACATTCCACTAAAGCTGCTTTAGGGCACTTTAAAAAAGCTGGAACTGTTGCTAAGAAAAAAGTCGTTGAATTTCAAGATTTTGCAACTGAACAAAAATTAGGAGATCTTATCGATGTTTCTATTTTTGAAGAAGGAGAGTTTGTAGATGTACAAGGTGTTTCTAAAGGTAAAGGTTTTCAGGGTGTTGTTAAACGTCACGGTTTTGGTGGGGTTGGACAAGCTACTCATGGTCAGCACAACCGTTTAAGAGCGCCAGGTTCTGTAGGAGCTTCTTCTTATCCATCTAGAGTATTCAAAGGAATGCGTATGGCTGGAAGAATGGGAGGAGATAATGTAAAAGTTCAAAACCTTAGAGTTTTAAAAGTAGTTGCTGAAAAGAATCTACTTGTTGTTAAAGGGTGTATTCCTGGTCACAAAAACTCTTACGTAATCATTCAGAAGTAATGGAAGTAAAAGTATTAGATTTCAACGGAAAAGATACTGGTAGAAAAGTTCAACTTTCTGATTCAGTATTCGCAATTGAGCCAAACAATCACGCAGTATATCTTGATGTTAAGCAATATCTTGCTAATCAAAGACAAGGTACTCACAAAGCTAAAGAAAGAGCTGAAGTAACTGGAAGTACGCGTAAGATTAAAAAACAAAAAGGTACGGGTACGGCTCGTGCGGGAAGTGTTAAAAATCCTTTATTTAAAGGAGGAGGAACAGTTTTCGGGCCAAGACCAAGAAGTTATTCATTTAAATTGAATAAAAACTTAAAAAGATTGGCTAGAAAATCAGCTTTCTCAATCAAAGCAAAAGAGTCGAACATTATCGTTCTTGAAGACTTTAATTTTGAAGCGCCAAACACTAAAAATTTCATTAACGTTTTGAAAGCTTTAGGGTTAGAAAATAAAAAATCTCTATTTGTATTGGGTGAGTCAAATAAAAATGTATATTTGTCGTCACGTAATTTAAAGGCTTCTAATGTCGTAACTAGCTCGGAATTAAGCACTTACGCAATATTAAACACTAATAATTTAGTGCTTTTGGAGGGTTCTTTAGAGTTAATTGAAGAAAATTTAAGTAAATAATAGGAGTATGAGTATCATAATTAGACCTATAGTAACTGAAAAAGTAACCAAAGAAAGTGAAGTTCTTAACCGCTTCGGGTTCGTTGTTGACAAAAAAGCAAACAAAGTTCAAATTAAGAAAGCTGTTGAGGCTGCTTATGGAGTAACTATTGTTTCTGTTAACACAATGAATGTGAGACCAGACAGATCTACTAAATACACTAAAAGTGGTTTAATCAGTGGAAAGACAAATGCAATTAAAAAAGCAATTGTTCAAGTACAAGAAGGAGAAACAATTGATTTTTACAACAATATCTAAGATAGAAAAATGTCAGTAAGAAAATTAAAACCTATTACCCCGGGTCAGCGATTTAGAGTTGTGAATGGTTATGACGCTATTACAACTGATAAGCCGGAACGCTCTTTGATAGCGCCGATAAAAAACTCAGGAGGTAGAAATAGTCAAGGAAAGATGACCATGCGTTATACGGGTGGTGGTCACAAGCAGAGATATCGTATTATTGATTTCAAAAGAACTAAAGATGGAATTCCAGCTACAGTGAAATCAATCGAATACGATCCAAATCGAACTGCGTTTATCGCTTTGTTAGCTTATGCTGATGGAGAGAAAACTTATATTATCGCTCAAAACGGATTGAAAGTTGGTCAGAAATTAGTTTCTGGACCAGAATCTCAACCAGAGATTGGTAATACTTTACCTTTAAGCAGAATTCCTCTTGGAACTGTTATATCTTGTATTGAGTTACGTCCAGGACAAGGAGCTGTTATTGCTCGTTCAGCTGGAACTTTTGCTCAGTTAATGGCAAGAGACGGGAAATATGCTACAATTAAAATGCCATCTGGAGAAACAAGATTAATCTTGTTAACTTGTTCGGCTACAATTGGAGCTGTTTCTAACTCTGACCACCAATTAGTTGTATCTGGAAAAGCAGGTAGAACAAGATGGTTAGGAAGAAGACCTAGAACTAGACCAGTAGCGATGAACCCAGTTGATCACCCTATGGGAGGTGGTGAAGGACGTTCTTCTGGAGGGCACCCACGTTCAAGAAACGGATTGCCAGCTAAAGGTTACAGAACTCGTTCTAAGAAAAACCCGAGTAACAAGTATATCGTAGAACGTAGAAAGAAATAATAAGATATGGCACGTTCATTAAAAAAAGGACCTTTCGTTCATTATAAATTAGACAAGAAAGTTCAAGAAAACGTAGAAAGTGGTAAGAATAGTGTAGTTAAGACTTGGTCTAGAGCTTCTATGATTACTCCGGATTTCGTTGGACAGACTATCGCAGTTCATAACGGTCGTCAATTTGTACCAGTTTACGTAACAGAAAACATGGTAGGTCACAAATTAGGAGAGTTTTCACCAACTAGATCTTTTAGAGGTCATGCTGGAGCAAAAAATAAAGGTAAAAAATAAAAGAAGCAATGGGAGTTCGTAAAAGAGAAACAGCAGATGCGAGAAAAGAGGCTAATAAGTCTATCGCTTTCGCAAAATTGAATAACTGCCCTACTTCACCTAGAAAAATGCGCTTAGTAGCGGACTTGGTAAGAGGTCAGAAGGTAGAAAGAGCACTTAACATTTTAAGATTCAGTTCTAAAGAAGCTTCAAGAAAATTAGAAAAACTATTATTATCTGCAATCAATAACTGGGAGCAAAAAAATAGTGAAGGTAATTTAGAAGAAGCTGGATTATTTGTTAAAGAGATCAGAGTAGATGGTGGAATGATGTTAAAAAGACTTCGTCCAGCTCCACAAGGTCGTGCACACAGAATAAGAAAACGTTCTAATCACGTAACAATCGTGCTTGGAGCTATCAATAACACACAAAGCAATTCTTAAGCAGCATGGGACAAAAGACAAATCCAATTGGAAATAGACTTGGTATCATCAGAGGATGGGACTCAAACTGGTATGGTGGAAATGATTACGGCGATAAATTAGCTGAGGATCACAAAATCAGAAAGTATATCCACGCTCGTTTATCAAAAGCTAGTGTATCTAAAGTAATCATCGAGAGAACTTTAAAGCTTGTAACCGTTACTATCACTACTGCTAGACCTGGTATTATTATCGGAAAAGGCGGACAAGAGGTAGACAAGTTAAAAGAGGAACTTAAGAAAGTTACTGATAAAGAGGTTCAAATTAACATCTTTGAAATTAAAAGACCTGAGTTAGATGCTTATCTTGTGGCGACAAGCATCGCTCGTCAAATCGAAAGCCGTATTTCTTACAGACGTGCAATCAAAATGGCTATTGCTGCTTCTATGCGTATGAACGCTGAAGGTATCAAAGTTTTGATTTCTGGTCGTTTGAATGGAGCTGAGATGGCACGTTCTGAAGGTTTCAAAGAAGGTAGAATTCCTCTATCAACTTTCAGAGCTGATATTGATTATGCTTTGGCTGAAGCTCACACTACTTACGGTAGAATGGGTATCAAAGTATGGATCATGAAAGGTGAAGTTTATGGAAAGAGAGATCTTTCTCCACTTGCTGGAATGGATAAAAAACAATCTGGTACTGGCGGTGGTAAAGGTGGAGATGCCCCTAGAGGTAAATCTAACTTTAATAAAGGTGGAAAACCAGACGCTCGTAAAAGAAAGTAAATTTTTAAACTAAAGAAAAATGTTACAGCCTAAAAGAACAAAATACCGTAAGGTACAAAAAGGTAGAATGAAGGGTAACTCTCAAAGAGGGCATGAACTTTCAAATGGAATGTTTGGTATTAAATCTGTGCATGAAGATGGAATGTTCTTAACTTCACGTCAAATCGAAGCTGCGCGTATCGCTGCAACTCGTTACATGAAGAGAGAAGGACAATTGTGGATTAAAATTTTTCCAGACAAACCTATCACTAAGAAACCTCTTGAAGTACGTATGGGTAAAGGTAAAGGAGCAGTTGAATATTGGGCTGCTGTTGTTAAACCAGGAAGAATTATGTTTGAAGTTGGAGGGGTTCCATTGTCAGTTGCAAAAGAGGCTTTACGTCTTGCAGCTCAAAAACTTCCAGTAAAAACTAAGTTCGTCGTTGCTAGAGATTTCGAAGCATAATTTATATTTATTATGAAACAATCAGAAATAAAAGATCTTTCTGCAGCGGAGTTGCAAGAAAAGCTTAGTCAAACTAAGAAAGTATATGCTGACCTAAAAATGGCTCACGCTATTTCTCCAATTGCTAACCCACTTCAAATTAGAAGCGTTAGAAGAACAGTTGCTAGATTAGCTACAGAGTTAACTAAAAGAGAGTTACAATAATTGTATTCTGCTGAAAGATGGAAGAAAAAAGAAATTTAAGAAAAGAAAGAATAGGTGTTGTTACTTCAAATAAGATGGATAAATCTATCGTTATTTCAGAAGTAAGAAAAGTAAAACACCCATTATACGGTAAGTTCGTGTTAAAAACTAAGAAATATGTTGCACACGACGAAACAAACGACTGTAACATTGGAGATACTGTAAGAATTAGCGAAACGCGTCCTTTAAGTAAAACAAAATGTTGGAGATTAGTTGAAATCTTAGAAAGAGCTAAATAATTATGGTACAACAAGAATCAAGACTAAAAGTAGCAGATAACACGGGAGCTAAAGAAGTTTTAACTATTCGTGTTTTAGGAGGTACTAAAAGAAGATATGCCTCTGTTGGTGACAAAATTGTAGTTTCTATCAAAGATGCAACTCCAAACGGGAACGTTAAAAAAGGAGCTGTTTCAACTGCAGTTGTTGTACGTACTAAAAAAGAAGTGAGAAGAGCTGATGGTTCTTATATCCGTTTCGATGACAATGCGTGTGTTCTTTTGAATGCAGCAGGAGAAATGAGAGGAACTCGTGTTTTTGGTCCGGTAGCAAGAGAACTTCGTGAAAAACAATTCATGAAAATTGTATCATTAGCACCAGAAGTGCTTTAATTCGTTTTAAGATGATAAAGCTAAAAATAAAATCAGGAGATATCGTAAGAGTTATTGCTGGAGACCATAAAGGTGCTGAAGGTAAAGTTTTACGTGTTTACCGTGAAAAAAACAAAGCGATCGTTGAAGGTGTAAACCTGGTTTCAAAACATACTAAACCAAGTGCTAAAAACCCTCAAGGTGGTATCGTTAAGAAAGAGGCTTCTATTCAAATTTCTAACATTGCTTTAATTGATCCTAAAACTAAGGAAACAACTAGAGTAGGTATTAGAGTAGAAGGAGATAAGAAAGTAAGATTTTCAAAAAAATCTAATCAAGTACTATAGTAATGGCATATACACCTAGACTAAAAGAAGAATATAAGAGTAGAGTAATCTCTGCTCTTAAAGAAGAGTTCGGATATACAAACGTAATGCAAGTTCCTAAACTTGAAAAAATCGTTTTGAGCCGTGGAGTTGGTGCAGCTGTATCTGATAAAAAACTTATTGACTATGCAGTTGATGAGTTAACTAAGATCACTGGACAAAAAGCAGTATCTACAATTTCTAAGAAAGACGTTGCGTCTTTCAAATTAAGAAAAGGGATGCCTATTGGAGCAAAAGTTACTTTACGTGGAGAAAGAATGTATGAGTTTTTAGATAGACTTATCACTTCTGCTTTACCACGTGTTAGAGATTTTAGTGGTATTAAAGCTACTGGTTTCGACGGAAGAGGTAACTACAATCTTGGAGTTTTAGAGCAAATCATTTTCCCAGAAATTGATATTGACAAAGTAAACAAAATTTCAGGAATGGATATTACATTTGTTACTACTGCAAAGACAGACAAGGAAGCAAAGTCATTATTGGCTGAATTAGGATTACCTTTTAAAAAGAATTAAGACATGGCTAAAGAATCAATGAAAGCCCGCGAGGTGAAAAGAGAGAAAACGGTAGCTAAGTATGCTGAAAAGAGAAAAGCTTTATTAGAAGCTGGAGACTATGAAGGTTTACAAAGATTACCAAAAAATGCTTCACCTGTTCGTTTACACAATCGTTGCAAATTAACTGGAAGACCAAGAGGTTATATCCGTCAATTCGGAATCTCTCGTGTAACTTTCCGTGAAATGGCTAACAATGGATTAATTCCAGGTGTGAAAAAAGCCAGCTGGTAATTTAAAAAGTTTATAAATTGATTAAAGGTTCAGGAAGCGGGTGCTTCCTGAAAACCATAATCGCAATCAAATACATATGTATACAGATCCTATTGCAGATTATTTGACTAGAGTTCGTAACGCTGTGGCTGCAAACCACAAAGTTGTTGAAATTCCAGCTTCTAATCTTAAAAAAGAAATAACTAAGATCTTATTTGATCAAGGTTATATCTTAAGTTACAAATTTGAGCAGAACACAGTTCAAGGTTCTATCAAAATTGCTTTAAAGTATGATAAAGATACTAAAGAGCCTGTAATTAAAGATATCCAAAGAATTAGTAAACCTGGTTTACGTAAGTACGCAGGTGCTGCCAAATTACCAAGAATCCTTAACGGATTAGGAATTGCTATTGTTTCTACATCAAAAGGTTTGATGACAGGAAAACAAGCTAAGCAGTTAAATGTAGGTGGTGAAGTAATTTGTTACGTATACTAATTTTAAACACTAGATAAGATGTCAAGAATAGGTAAAAGCCCAATTGTAATCCCTGCTGGTGTAACTGTAGAAGTTAAAGACGGTATTATTACAGTAAAAGGAAAAAAAGGTCAACTAGTTCAGGAGTTTTCGGACGTAAATGTAACTGTTGAAGGCGATCAGGTTTTAGTAGAAAGATCGTCTGATCATAAAGACCATAGAGCAAAACACGGATTATTCAGATCTTTGATCAGTAATATGGTTGTTGGTGTATCTGAAGGTTTCACAAAAGAACTAGAATTAGTTGGAGTTGGTTATAGAGCTTCAAACCAAGGTCAAAAATTAGATTTAGCTCTTGGATATTCTCACAATATTGTTTTAGAAATTGCTCCAGAAGTAGCTTTAGAAACAATATCTGAAAAAGGTAAGAACCCAATCGTAAAATTAACATCATTTGATAAACAACTTTTAGGACAAGTTGCTGCGAAAATCAGAGGTTTCCGTAAGCCAGAGCCATATAAAGGAAAAGGTGTTAAATTTGTGGGTGAAGTATTAAGAAGAAAAGCAGGTAAATCAGCTTAAAATATAAGATTATGTCATTAACAAAATCTGAAAGAAGACAGAGAATTAAATTCAGAATTAGAAAAACAATTAGTGGTTCTGCTGCTAAACCAAGACTATCTGTATTTAGAAGTAACAAAGAAATTTACGCTCAACTTATTGATGATGTAAATGGAGTTACTATATTAGCTGCATCTTCAAGAGAAAAAGAAATAGCAAAAGGTACTAACGTTGAAATCGCTGCTGCTGTTGGAAAACTAGTTGCAGAAAAAGCGTTAAAAGCTGGGATCGATACCATCACTTTTGATAGAGGTGGATATTTATATCACGGTCGTATTAAATCATTAGCAGAAGGCGCAAGAGCCGCTGGACTTAAATTCTAATATATTATGTCTAAATACAAAAATGTAGAATTGGTAAAACCTAGTGGTCTTGAACTTAAAGATCGTCTGGTTAGTGTAAATCGTGTTACTAAAGTTACAAAAGGAGGTAGAGCTTTCGGTTTTTCTGCTATTGTAGTTGTAGGTGATGAAAATGGAGTAGTTGGTCACGGATTAGGAAAATCAAAAGACGTTTCTGAAGCAATTGCGAAAGCAGTAGAAGATGCTAAGAAAAACTTAGTGAGAATTCCTTTAAATGGCCAGTCAGTTCCTCACGAACAAAAAGGAAAATTTGGTGGTGCACGTGTATTCTTAATTCCTGCTTCTCATGGTACAGGAGTTATTGCTGGTGGAGCTGTTCGTTCAGTTCTTGAATCAGTAGGTATTCACGACGTATTATCTAAATCTCAAGGATCATCAAATCCTCATAACGTAGTTAAAGCAACTTTTGATGCTTTATTACAAATGAGAAGCGCTCATACTGTTGCAAAACAGAGAGGAGTTTCTTTAGAAAAAGTTTTTAAAGGTTAATCAAGGAAATTATGGCTAAATTATTAGTAAAACAAGTAAGAAGCAAGATCAACTGTCCTCTTTCTCAAAAGAGAGGTTTAGAAGCTTTAGGTCTACGTAAATTAGGACAAGTTGTGGAGCATGAGTCAAATCCTGCTATCCTTGGGATGATAAACAAAGTTAAACACTTAGTTTCTGTAGAAGAAGCTAAATAACAAATACTGTTATGAATTTAAGTAACTTACAGCCTGCTGAAGGATCAACGCACAATCAAAATAAAAGAGTAGGTAGAGGAGAAGGTTCTGGAAAAGGTGGTACTGCTGCACGTGGACACAAAGGAGCAAAATCTCGTTCTGGTTATTCTAAAAAGATTGGTTTTGAGGGTGGACAAATGCCACTTCAAAGACGTGTTCCTAAGTTCGGTTTCAAAAACATCAATCGTAAAGAATACGAAGGTGTTAATTTAGATACGCTTCAATTATTAGTAGACAATGGTGTGATTACTGATTCTGTTTCTATGACAGATTTCGTAGCAAATCGTCTAGCTTCAAAAAATGAAATCGTTAAGATTTTAGGTAGAGGTGAATTGAAAGCAAAATTAAAAGTAACTGCCCACAAATTTACTGCTACTGCAAAAGCTGCTATTGAAGCTGCTGGTGGTGAAGCTGTAACTATATAACTTATCTATTAAGATGAAGAAATTTATTGAATCACTAAGTAATGTTTGGAAAATCGAAGAACTGAAAAACAGAATCTTAATTACATTAGGATTGCTTTTAGTATATCGTTTTGGTGCACACGTTACGCTTCCTGGAATTGACGCAACTCAATTAACAGGTTTAGCGGGACAAACTAAAAATGGTTTAGGGTCAATCCTAGACATGTTTACTGGGGGTGCTTTCTCTAAAGCTTCAGTTTTTGCTTTAGGTATCATGCCTTATATTTCTGCATCTATTGTTGTTCAGTTAATGGGAATTGCTATTCCTTATTTGCAAAAGCTTCAAAATGATGGAGAAAGTGGTAGAAAAAAGATTAATCAAATCACTCGTTGGTTGACTATAGCTATTACACTGGTTCAAGGTCCAACTTATATCTATAATTTATACAGAACATTGCCTGGTAGTGCTTTTCTACTGGGCTTTAATTCACCTGAATTTTTGTTCTCGTCAGTTATCATCTTAGTTACAGGTACAATTTTTGCTATGTGGCTTGGTGAGAAGATTACAGATAAAGGTATTGGAAATGGAATTTCATTATTAATTATGGTTGGTATCCTGGCTCGTTTACCGCAAGCTTTTATTCAAGAGTTTACAACGAGAGTTACCAATAACAATGGAGGTCCAATGTTGTTAGTTATTGAAATTATTGTGTGGTTATTAGTTATTATTTCTTGTGTATTGCTTACTATGGCAGTACGTAGAATCCCGGTTCAATACGCTCGTCGTACAACAACTGGTGATTATGAGCAAGATTTAGCAGGTGGTAATAGACAATGGATTCCTCTTAAGCTTAATGCTTCTGGAGTTATGCCAATCATTTTTGCTCAGGCAATTATGTTTATCCCTGCAGCTGTAGCTGGACTGTCTAAGTCAGATACATCACAATCAATTGTTGGTGCATTTAGTAATATGTTTGGTTTCTGGTATAATTTTGTTTTTGCAACTTTAATTATTGTATTTACATTCTTTTATACTGCAATCACTGTACCTACTAACAAAATGGCTGATGATTTGAAAAGAAGCGGTGGTTTTATTCCAGGGGTTCGCCCAGGAGCAGAAACTTCTGATTTCTTAGATAAAGTGATGTCTTTAATAACTTTCCCAGGATCTTTATTCCTTGCTTTGATTGCTGTGTTCCCAGCTATTGTTGTAAGTATTATGGATGTACAACAATCTTGGGCAATGTTTTTTGGAGGTACCTCATTAATAATTATGGTTGGGGTTGCAATAGACACTATTCAACAAATCAATTCATATTTGTTAAACAAACATTATGATGGTTTAATGAAGACTGGTAAAAATAGAAAAGCAGTAGCTTAATATATTTATGGCAAAACAATCAGCAATAGAACAAGACGGATCAATTATTGAGGCATTATCAAATGCTATGTTCCGTGTGGAGTTAGAAAATGGACATATTGTAATTGCTCATATTTCTGGAAAGATGCGAATGCATTATATCAAATTATTACCTGGTGATAAAGTGAAATTGGAAATGAGCCCTTACGACTTGTCAAAAGCAAGAATTACTTATCGATATTAAAAGATATTCAGTATGAAAGTTAGAGCATCAGTAAAAAAGAGAAGTGCCGAGTGCATTATCGTGCGTAGAAAAGGAAGATTGTACGTGATAAACAAAAAGAATCCTAGATTTAAACAAAGACAAGGATAATTATGGCAAGAATAGCAGGGGTAGATATCCCAAAAAACAAAAGAGGTGTTATAGCACTTACCTATATCTTCGGATTAGGAAAAAGTAGAGCTATTGAGATTTTAGAGAAAGCTCAAGTTAGCCAGGATAAAAAAGTTCAAGATTGGAATGATGACGAGATCGGAGCGATTCGTGATGCTGTTTCATTTTACAAAATTGAAGGAGAATTACGTTCTGAAGTTTCTTTGAACATCAAACGTTTAATGGATATTGGTTGTTATAGAGGTATTCGTCATAGATCTGGTCTTCCATTAAGAGGTCAAAGAACTAAAAATAACTCTAGAACAAGAAAAGGAAAAAGAAAAACTGTTGCTAACAAGAAAAAAGCAACTAAATAATAAGTAATATGGCTAAAGCAACTGCAAAAAAACGTAAAGTTATCGTTGAATCAACGGGTGAAGCTCATATTTCTTCGACTTTCAACAATATTATCATTTCTTTGACAAATAAGAAAGGTGAAGTTATTGCTTGGTCTTCAGCTGGTAAAATGGGTTTCAGAGGTTCTAAAAAGAACACTCCGTACGCAGCTCAAATGGCAGCAGAAGATTGCAGCAAAGTAGCTCTTGAGGCAGGACTTAAAAAAGTAAAAGTTTATGTAAAAGGACCAGGAAACGGACGTGAGTCTGCAATCCGTTCTATTCATAACGGTGGAATTGAAGTTACTGAGATCATCGATGTTACTCCAATGCCACACAACGGATGTCGTCCTCCAAAAAGACGTAGAGTTTAATTTTTTATTTTTATAGTATAATCAAGGTAGAATATAGATTATCGGAGGATTAGACCTGAATTCATAATCTCTACCTTAAAATTTTTTTAAAATGGCAAGATATACTGGTCCTAAAACCAAAATCGCTCGTAAATTTGGCGAAGCAATCTTCGGAGATGACAGATCTTTCGAAAAAAGAAATTACCCACCTGGACAACACGGGATGGCTAAAAAAAGAGGAAAAAAATCTGAATATGCTGTTCAGTTAATGGAAAAGCAAAAAGCTAAATATTCTTATGGAATTTTAGAAAAACAATTCAGAAATTTATTCGAAAAAGCATCAGCTACTAAAGGAGTAACGGGTGAAGTTTTATTACAATTATGTGAAGCAAGATTAGATAATGTTGTTTTTAGAATGGGAATTGCTCCATCTAGAAGAGGTGCTCGTCAAATTGTATCTCACAGACACATTACAGTAAATGGAGAAGTTGTAAATATTCCTTCTTACCACCTTAAGCCTGGTGATAAAGTTGCAGTTCGTGAAAAATCTAAATCTTTAGAAGCTATCGAGCGTTCTTTATCAAATTCAAGTCATGTTTATGAATGGATTACTTGGAACAATGATCTTAAAGAAGGAACTTTTGTTTCTGTACCTGCGAGACTTCAAATTCCAGAAAACATTAAAGAGCAATTAATCGTAGAGTTGTACAACAAATAATAATTGACTTAGTCGAAATTTATGGCAATATTTAATTTTCAAAAGCCCGATAAAGTTATCATGATCGATTCAACCGATTTTGAAGGTAAATTTGAATTTAGACCTTTAGAACCTGGTTACGGATTGACAGTTGGTAATGCACTTAGAAGAGTTTTGCTTTCAGCATTAGAAGGTTATGCAATTACATCTGTTCGTATCGAAGGTGTAGATCATGAGTTTTCTACTATTTCAGGTGTTGTTGAAGATGTTACCGAAATTATCCTTAATCTAAAACAAGTACGTTTCAAACGTCAGATCGAAGATATCGATAATGAATCAGTTACTATTTCTGTTTATGGTAAAGATCAGTTGACAGCAGGTGATTTTCAAAAATTTATCTCAGGTTTTCAAGTTTTGAATCCAGACCTTGTTATCTGTAATTTAGATTCTAAAATCAAATTGAACTTCGATTTAACAATCGAAAAAGGTAGAGGATACGTTCCTGCTGAAGAGAACAAAAAACAGAATGCTGCAATTGGAACAATTTTTACAGATTCTATTTTTACTCCGGTAAAAAATGTAAAATATGCAATCGAAAACTTCCGTGTTGAGCAAAAGACAGATTACGAAAAATTAGTTTTTGAGATTAAAACTGATGGATCGATTAATCCTAAAGATGCTCTTACTGAAGCTGCTAAAGTTTTAATTCACCATTTTATGTTGTTTTCTGATGAAAGAATTACACTTGAGGCTGACGAAATTGCACAAACAGAATCGTATGATGAAGAGTCATTGCATATGAGACAATTGCTTAAAACTAAGCTTGTTGATATGGATTTATCTGTGAGAGCATTAAATTGCTTGAAAGCGGCTGAAGTTGATACACTTGGTGATTTAGTATCTTTCAATAAAAATGACCTGATGAAATTCCGTAATTTCGGTAAAAAATCTTTAACTGAACTTGATGAACTTGTTGCAGTTAAGAATTTAACCTTCGGAATGGATTTAGCTAAATACAAATTAGATAAAGAATAATTCAATCCGCCTCGGCGGATTAAATTTAAAATAGCAATGAGACACGGAAAAAAAATCAATCACTTAAGCAGACAGACTGGACATAGAAAAGCTATGCTGGCTAATATGGCTTGTTCTCTTATCGAGCACAAACGTATTAACACTACTGTTGCTAAAGCTAAAGCGCTTAAACAATTCGTTGAGCCTTTAATTACAAAATCTAAAGAAGATACGACTCATAACCGTCGTGTTGTTTTTGCTTACTTACGTAGTAAATATGCTGTAACTGATTTATTCAGGGATGTTGCTGCAAAAGTAGGTGACCGTCCAGGAGGATACACTCGTATCATTAAAGTTGGAAATCGTTTAGGAGATAATGCTGATATGGCTATGATCGAACTTGTTGATTTCAATGAACTTTACAACGGAGGTAAAAAAGAAGTTAAAAAAGCTAAAAGCCGTCGTGGTGGTAAGGCTAAAAAAGCTGAAGGAACTGCTCCTGAAGCTCCAGCTGCTGAATCTGAAACGACTACAGAAGCTTCTGAATAATTATGAAAGTGATTGTTCTATAAAATCAAGGATAAACTAATTTTTAGTTTATCCTTTTTTTTTGATTTTTTGAGAGCAAAATTTAACTTATTTCAAGTTCGGGGTTTTATTTTCATGAATGAAAGTTTTAAAAAATCTTGGCAGGGCTCTTTTAAAGGTTTAAATTTGCAAAATATCTAATTACACGTGATACTTTTAAGTTTCATAAGACAATTAAAAAAAACAATACAAATTAAATAATGAAATACACTACACGACAAAGCGCCATTTTATTACTTAGCGATGGAACTATTTTTCATGGTAAATCGATTGGAATCAGCGGTAAAACATTTGGAGAGGTTTGTTTTAATACAGGAATGACGGGCTATCAGGAGATTTTTACTGATCCTTCTTACTTTGGACAAATTATGGTTACCACTAATCCGCATATTGGAAATTATGGTATTAATGATTTAGAGGTTGAATCTGAAAGCGTTAAAATTGCTGGTTTAGTTTGTAAAAATTTTAGTTTTAACTATTCTAGAGAAGGTGCTTCCGGTAGTTTAGAAGATTATTTCACTAAACAAAATCTAATATGCATTTCAGATGTTGATACTCGTGCGCTTGTAAGTTATATACGTGATAACGGTGCGATGAATGCAGTTATTTGTACAGACGGTACTTCAATTGAGGATTTAAAGAGAGAATTAGCGGATGTGCCTAATATGGAAGGTTTAGAACTGGCATCAAAAGTTTCAACTAAAGAACCTTATTTTGTTGGTGATGAAAATGCTAAATATAAGATATCTGCATTAGACCTTGGTATTAAAAAGAACATTTTAAGAAATCTTGCAAAAAGAGATTGTTACATTAAAGTTTTTCCATACGATTCAACTTATGAAGATTTGACTGCTTTTAATCCAGATGGTTATTTCTTATCAAATGGGCCTGGTGATCCTGATCCGCTGTATGGGGCGATTGAAGTTGCGAAAAAGATTATAGCTGATGATAAACCTTTGTTTGGAATCTGTTTAGGGCATCAGGTAATTGCGCTTGCAAATGGTGTAAAAACATATAAAATGTTTGGAGGACACAGAGGGATAAATCATCCGGTAAAAAACCTTCTTACAGGTAAAGGAGAGATTACTTCTCAAAATCATGGCTTTGCAGTTAAGAGGGAAGCATTAGAAGGGCACCCGGAATTAGAGCTTACTCATATTCACTTAAATGATGATACTGTAGCAGGTATGCGTATGAAAAATAAGAATTGTTTTTCAGTACAATATCATCCTGAAGCAAGCCCGGGACCTCATGATTCGTCCTATTTGTTTGATCAGTTTGTTGAGAACATAAAACTTGCTGCCTCTAAAACGATGTAGTTAATAAATAAAGGTATTTAATAATTAAATTTCGTTTTTGCTATCGGATATTTTTATAATTTCGAAAAAAATATATAATTTATTAATAAAAAAACAAAAAATAATGAGTATTATAATTAAAGTTCACGCAAGACAAATTCTTGATTCCAGAGGGAATCCTACTATTGAAGTTGATGTAGTAACAGAAAATGGAGTTTTAGGTAGAGCAGCTGTGCCATCTGGAGCTTCAACTGGAGAACATGAAGCTGTCGAATTACGTGACGGAGGTAAGGCTTATCTAGGAAAAGGAGTTTTGAACGCAGTGAATAATGTAAATACTGTTATTGCTGAAGAATTAGTTGGGACTTCTGTTTTTGAACAAAATACTATCGATCAGCTTATGATCGATTTAGACGGAACTCCAAACAAATCTAAATTAGGTGCTAATGCAATTTTAGGAGTTTCTCTTGCCGCTGCAAAAGCTGCTGCAAATGAATTAGGATTGCCATTATACAGATACGTTGGCGGGGTTTCTGCTAATACATTACCAGTTCCAATGATGAACATCATCAACGGTGGTTCTCACTCTGATGCACCAATCGCATTCCAGGAGTTTATGATTTTCCCGGTAAAAGCAACTTCTTTTACGCATGCTATGCAAATGGGAACTGAAATTTTCCACAACTTGAAAAAAGTATTACACGATAGAGGTTTAAGTACTGCTGTTGGTGACGAAGGAGGTTTTGCTCCTAATTTAGCTGGCGGAACTGAAGATGCTTTAGATACTATTAAATTGGCAGTTGAAAAAGCTGGATATTCTTTCGGAGATGAAATTATGATTGCCCTTGACTGTGCTGCTTCTGAGTTTTATGTAAACGGTAAATACGATTACACTAAATTTGAAGGTGAAACAGGAAAAATCAGAACTTCTGAAGAACAAGCTCAATACTTAGCAGAACTTGCTGCTAAATATCCAATTATCTCTATCGAAGACGGTATGTACGAAGATGACTGGGATGGATGGAAAGCTTTAACTGAAAAAATTGGTGATAAAGTTCAATTAGTAGGTGATGATTTATTCGTAACTAACGTTGCTCGTTTGTCAACTGGTATCGAAAAAGGAATTGCTAACTCAATCTTAGTAAAAGTAAACCAAATTGGTACTTTAACTGAAACTATTGCTGCTGTAAACATGGCGAAAAACGCTGGTTACACATCTGTAATGTCTCACCGTTCTGGAGAAACAGAAGATAATACAATTGCTGATTTAGCTGTTGCTTTAAATTGCGGACAAATTAAAACAGGATCTGCTTCTCGTTCTGACCGTATGGCAAAATACAATCAATTGTTAAGAATTGAAGAAGAGCTGGGAGCTACTGCTTATTTCCCTGGTTTAAATGCTTTCAAGATCAAATAATTGTAAGTTATACTTATTGAAAAAAGGCCATTCGTTTTTAACGGATGGTTTTTTTTTTGGAGTTTTAACAAATTCATAGCAGTATTCTTTTTTTAATTAGTCTTAAATTGCTTAGATTTGATAAATTATTATTTTATAGAATTATTTCCTATGTCAAAAATAGCTACATTAGAAGTCGATGGGAAGAAGATTGAACTTCCTGTAATTACAGGAAGCGAAAATGAATCTGCTATCGATATTAACAAATTACGAGATTTAACCGGTCTTATTACACTTGACCCGGGATATAAAAATTCTGGATCTTGTAAAAGTGAAATCACTTTCTTGGACGGAGAGTTAGGAATTTTGCGTTACAGAGGATATTCTATCGAAGATTTAGCAGAAAAAGCAAGTTTCCTTGAGGTGTCTTATCTTTTGATTTTTGGTGAATTACCTACTTCAGCAGAATTAGAACAATTCGAAAATGGTATTAAAAAACATTCTTTGGTAAACGAAGAAATGAAAAATATCATTGATGGTTTCCCAAAAACAGCCCACCCAATGGGAGTTTTGTCTGCTTTGACAAGTGCTTTAACAGCATTCAATCCAAAGTCTGTAAATGTTGATAATGAAAAAGATGTGTATGAAGCTATTTGCAAAACAATGGCTAAATTCCTTGTAATTGCTACATGGACATACAGAAAATCAATGGGATATCCTTTAAATTATTATGATAATACACAAGGATATGTTGAGAGCTTTATGCAGTTAATGTTTAAGCTGCCTACTGGTCCATATACTGCAAATCCAGTAATTGTAAATGCTTTAGATAAATTATTCATTCTTCATGCTGATCATGAACAAAACTGTTCTACTTCAACGGTTAGAATGGTAGGTTCTTCGCATGCAGGTTTATTTGCTTCTGTTTCTGCCGGAGTTTCTGCTCTTTGGGGACCATTACACGGAGGGGCAAATCAAGCTGTACTTGAAATGCTGGAGGAAATTAATAAAGACGGAGGAGATACTGATAAATTTTTGGCAAAAGCTAAAGATAAAAATGATCCTTTCCGTTTAATGGGATTCGGACACAGAGTTTATAAAAACTTTGATCCGCGAGCAAGAATTATTAAACAAGCAGCTAAAGAGGTTTTAGAAACTTTAGGTGTTGAAGATCCGATTTTGGAAATTGCTAAAAAATTAGAATCGGCAGCTCTTGAAGATGATTACTTCAAGTCAAGAAACTTATATCCAAATGTTGACTTTTACTCTGGAATTATTTACAGAGCATTAGGAATTCCTACAGATATGTTTACTGTAATGTTTGCAATTGGAAGATTACCGGGATGGATCGCACAATGGAAAGAAATGCGTGAAAACAAAGAACCAATTGGAAGACCAAGACAAATTTATACAGGACATCCTTTACGAGAGTTTAAGTCTAATAAATAAAAAACGAAAGCTTCACTTTACTGTGAAGCTTTTTTTATATTTGCTCAAAATACAATAAAGTTATGTTGCAATTAAATGTAAAGAACGAAACGTCAAGATTGCGTGCAGTAGTTTTGGGTTCGGCCGTTCATAATGGGCCAACTCCGTCAATTGATGAAGCCTATGATCCCAAATCGTTGGAACATATTAAAGCAGGGACCTATCCTGTAGAAAGAGACATGGTTGCTGAAATGGATGCTTTTAATGCTGTTTTTCAGAAATACGATGTAAAAGTATACCGTCCTGAAATGATTGAAAATTATAATCAGATTTTCGCAAGGGATATTGGATTTGTAATTGATGATGTGTTTGTAAAGTCGAATATACTTCCTGATCGTGAGCGTGAATTGGATGCTATTCAATATGTGATTGATCAGATCGATCCTTTAAAAATCGTTCGTCCACCAGAGGAAGTTCATATTGAAGGCGGTGATGTTATGCTTTGGAATGATCATATTTTTATAGGTACCTATAAAGGAAGTGATTATAAAGATTATATTACAGCGAGAACTAATATGTATGGTGTTAACTTTATTAAAGAACTTTTTCCAAATAAAATTGTAAAGGAATTTGATTTAGTTAAATCTAAATTAGAAGCCAGAGATAATGCACTTCATCTGGATTGTTGTTTTCAGCCTGTTGGTACGAATAAAGGAATTATTTATAAAAGAGGTTTTCGCGAAGAAGCAGATTATTTATATCTCGTAAATCTTTTTGGAAAAGAAAATCTATTTCATATTGAAAGAGAGGAAATGTATAATATGTTTTCAAATGTGTTTTCAATTGATAAAGATGTTGTAGTTTCCGAGAAAAACTTCACCCGATTAAATAACTGGCTTCGAAGCAATGGCTTTACTGTTGAAGAAATACCTTATGCTGAGATAGCAAAACAAGAAGGGTTGTTAAGATGTTCAACGCTTCCACTAATTAGAGACTAAAAAATAGTTTCAGGTTTCATGTTGTGTCAATTTGAAACATTAAACTTGAAACAAAAAAATATAATGATGAAACAAACTACTAATGCGATCGTTATGATTCGGCCTGTTGCTTTCAGAATGAATGAACAGACTGCTGTGAACAATTATTACCAAAAGGTTTTGGATGGATTGCTGCCAAGTACTGTAAATGCAAAAGCGCAACAGGAATTTGACGCTTTTGTTGAAAAATTAAGAGCTGTTGGTGTTGATGTAACTGTAATTGATGATAATTTGGAAACAGATACTCCGGATAGTATTTTTCCGAATAATTGGGTTTCCTTTCATGAAAATGGAGATGTCGCTCTTTATCCAATGTTTGCGGAAAACAGACGTCAGGAGCGACGCGAAGATATTTTAGACACTCTTGAAGAAAAAGGATTCGAGATTTCTAACATAATGGATTATACTTCTGCAGAAGACGATGGTTACTTCTTGGAAGGAACAGGAAGTTTACTCTTAGATCGTGCAAACGGAAAAGCATATTGTGCCTTATCTCCGCGCGCAGATGAAGAATTGTTTATCGAGTTTTGTGAAGATTTTGATTATGCACCGGTAATTTTCGAAGCTTTTCAAACTGTTGAAGGAGAGCGTAAGCTGATTTATCATACAAATGTAATGATGTGTTTAGGTGAAACATTTGCGGTAATTTGTGCAGATTGCATTGATGATAAGAAAGAACGTAAGATGGTTCTTGATAATCTGAAAGATGATAAAAAGGAAATTATTTTAATTACAGAGGACCAAGTAAATAATTTTGCTGGAAATATGCTGGAAGTTCGTGGTACGAATGATAAACGATATATCGTTATGAGCGCTTCGGCGCATCAAAGTCTAACTTCAAAACAAATTGAACAATTAGAAAAACATGCAGAAATTTTAAGTTCTAGTTTAGATACCATTGAAGCCTGCGGAGGCGGAAGTGCGAGATGTATGATGGCGGAAGTGTTTCTGCCACGAAATTAAGGTTAGAAAATAGTAATAAAAAATGGGATAAAACTTTAGTTCTATCCCATTTTTTATATTTTTAAAAGATTGAAATTACATTAGATTACCTCTTATTATATTTACAATTGAACTAACGATATACTGAATTCCAATAGAAATTACAATAAAACCAACGATTCTGGAAATTGCAACAATTCCTGACGCACCCAATATACGGGCGAGATAATGTGCACTTTTTAAAATCAGGTAAATAGCAATTCCAATTGCTAAAATTGCCAAGCATGAAATTATGATTTCTTTTATTTCATGATGTTCCTGATAAAACGCAATTAATAACGAAATTGAACCAGGACCTGCCAGCATTGGGATCGCAAGAGGTGTTAATGCAATATCATTTCTCTGCTGTGCATCAGTTTCAATTTTTTTATTGATTCCTCTCTTTTTGCTGATTTTGCCGGATAATAATGAAAATCCTGAGTTAACGATAATAATACCGCCTGCAATTCTAAGAGCATCGATGCTTATTCCAAAAAAAGTCAACACATATTGGCCAATGAAATAAGATACCAATAGAATAATAAATACGTTGACAGCTGTCCAGAGTGAAATTCTTGAGCGTTCTTTTTGAGAATCATGCTGTGTTAATCCAACGAAAATAGGAACTGTTCCTATTGGGTTTAGCACCGAAAAGAGTGCTGCAAATAAATAAATGAATAAATCCATAGAGTATTGGTTTGTAAAGTAAAAGTAGGTAAATTTTAATTTGCAGATAAAAATGTGTTTATGTTTTATTTTTTACAGTCAATATTGTAGTGTAAGAGGACATTCTGTGCTGGTTCTTTTTGTCTACCTTTGTCGATATATTATAAAACGATGAAAAATAAAAAAACTTTATTGCTGGGAGCAACTACAAAAACGGATCGTTATGCTTTTAGAGCTATTAATATGCTGACACAAAAAGGTCATACCGTAATAGCAATTGGTCAAAACACAGGAGAGGTTGCAGGAGTGAAAATACAAACAAAAGCTATTCCTTTGAAAAATATTGATACTGTAACATTATATTTAAATCCAGCACGTCAACGCGATTACTATAATTACATTATCGAGGCTCAGCCCAAAAGAGTCATTTTTAATCCCGGAACAGAAAACCCGGAGTTATATCAATTATTAGAGTTAAATAATATTGAAGTCGAAATTGCTTGTACTTTGGTTTTGCTGGCAACCAACCAATATTAATTTGCTAATCAAGAGATAAAATACATATTGAACTGCTGCTGTTTCAGAGGATGTTTCCACGAAGTAACAGAATTAAATCTATTTAGTTAATAATTGATTTTAATTCTTTCAAAAGTATATATGAGATTAAAAATAGTACTTTTGTTTTATGGAATTTTCATCAAAATTAATAGAAAAAGCAGTTAATGAAATGTCGCAATTGCCAGGTATAGGAAAACGTACCGCTTTGCGATTAGTTCTTCATCTTCTCAGACAGCCAAAAGAACAAACAGGTTTTTTGTCACAGGCATTGCTGAAAATGCGTGAGGATATTAAATTTTGTGAAAACTGTCATAATATCTCTGATACAAAAGTCTGTGACATTTGTGCCAATACTTCCAGAAACCATCAGACTATTTGTGTGGTTGAAGATATTCGTGATGTTATGGCAATTGAAAATACAGGTCAGTATAGAGGAATATACCATGTACTTGGAGGTAAAATTTCGCCTATTGAAGGAGTTGGTCCGGGTCAGTTAAATATTTCAACATTAATTCAGAAAGTGAAATCGGGAAAAGTAGATGAGATTATTTTTGCCCTGAGTTCTACTATGGAAGGAGATACCACCAATTTCTACATTTACAAACAAATTGGCGAATCAGATATAATAATTTCGACAATTGCCCGAGGAATTGCAGTTGGAGATGAATTAGAATATGCTGATGAAGTGACACTGGGCAGAAGTATCCTGCATCGTGTTCCGTTTGAAAAAACTTTCAAAAACAATTAATTAAGCTCCAAACGTAGAATAGATTTTCTGAAGATTAACGGAAAAGCTATATTTGCCAATAAAATTAAAATAATGACAAGAAACAGCTTTTATTTCCTGATATTAATTAGTTCGCTTTTAACATCTTGTATACCATTAAATGATCTCGTATACCTGCAGAAAAAAAATGGCAATGGAGAACAAAACAATATTGCAGCGGTAGAATCTAAGCCATATAGAATTCAGGTAAATGATGTTTTGAGTATTGATATAAAGGCAATCGATCCTAAATTGGTGTCAATATTTAGCTCAACAGAAAAAAGTTCTGTAGCAGGGAAGTCAGAGGCATCATTATATTTTGAAGGTTTTACAGTTGATGATCATGGTAATGTCAGGATGCCAATATTAGGAGAAATCAATGTTATAGGGTACACATTAGAAGAAATTCGTACTAAAATTGAGAAACAACTGCTTGAAGAATATTTTAAAAGTGAAGCAAATATATTTGTAACCGTAAAATTGGCGGGTTTTAGATATACAATTAATGGTGAAGTTGGGAGTACTGGTACAAAAACACTATTTAAAGATAATGTAAATGTGTTAGAAGCTATTGCAAATGCCGGAGATATTACTACTGTTGGTAATAGAAAGGCAGTGACAATTATTCGTCAAACCCCTACAGGCGTTCAAATGAATGAGATTGATTTAACAGATGTTAATGTTATGAAATCTCCTTATTATTATTTGCAGCCAAATGATTATATATATGTTAAACCTCTTCGCCAAAAAACCTGGGGTACAGGACAAACGGGGATTCAATCAATAGGAACAATTATAACTTTATTGTCACTTGCAACAACAGTGTATTTAATTATCAAAAATTAAAATTAAAGATGTTAGATATAAAAGATTTTTCCATTTTTGAGAATCATTCAAATTTTGATTTTAAAGGGTTTTTATTGAAAATTTTAAGCTACTGGAAATGGTTTGTAGTTAGTTTAATTATTGCTTTTACAATTGCATATCAGGTAAATATTCGAAAAGAAAAAATTTACGGGATGCAGACCATGATTTCAATAAAAGAAGAAAGCAATCCTTTTTTTACCTCAAATACCAGTTTGGTTTTCAATTGGGGAGGAATTTCGGACCAGGTAAACGGTATTTCAACAATTTTTCAGTCAAGATCTCACAATGAGCGGGTTGTTGATAAGCTTCAGTTTTATATAGATTATTTAGAAGAGGGAAAATACAATCTGATAGACTCTTATGGAGCAGTTCCTTTTTATGTTGATATTGATAAAACAAAAGGACAATTAGTTAATACTTTAATTCGGATCAAATTTTTAAGCGAAAATGAATATCAAATTCATATTCCCTTTGAAAGTAATTCGGTTTCGTTAATTACTTATTCAACAAATAATTATAGTAATACAGCTGTTCAGCCGGTTGCTTTTATTAAAAAGTACAAGGTTGGAGAACAGGTCGCATTGCCATTTTTAAATTGGAAACTGCAAATAACAGATAATCCAGGTTATTATAAAGGAAAAGAATACTTTGTAAGATTTAATGATTTTGATGAGACCGTTTCTCGTTATAAAGGGATTAGTGTTGACAGTGAGAAAAGTGGCGGCTCAATTTTAACATTAGGAATGCAAGGTACAAATAAAGCCCGAATGGTTGAGTATTTAAATGCAACAGTCCGAATGTTGATTAAAATTCAGCTGGATGGTAAGAATCAATTTGCAACTAATACTATCAGGTTTATAGATAGTACTCTGGTTGCGATGGAGACACAGTTAAAGCAGACAGGTAATGAATTAAAAACTTTTTCAAAAGATAAAAATATCTTTCAGATTGAGGGAGGAGGAGCAAAGTTTTCAGATAAAATAATGGATTTTGATGTTGAAAAAGATCAAATTACAAGAAAAATTGCATATTACAACTCTCTAAAAGGTTATTTAAATAATAGTGTCGATTATTCAAGACTTCCTGCTCCTTCGGTCGCTGGTATCGAAGATCCTAATATTATTACTAATGTTTCAAAACTTATTGCACTTTCTACCCAAAGATCAGAAATGGCTTACGCGGTAAAAAGTGAAAAGATTTTCAAAGACTTTGATAATCAAATGCAGGCTGTTAAGAATGTTTTATTAGAAAATATTGGATCTGCCAAATCCTCTTTACTTTATGATTTGTCTATGATCAATGCTAAAATTGGGCAGGCAGAAAGTACAGTTAAAAGATTGCCACAAGAACAGCAGGAGCTTCTAAAAATCAAGAGAAAATACGATCTTAATGATAATATTTACACAGAATTTCTTCAGAAAAGAAATGAGGCGGAAATTGTAAAAGCATCGAACTTGTCAGATATTCACTTTATTGATCCCGCCAAAGATATTGGAGGAGGCTTAGTTGGACCCAAAACATCGGTAAATTATATTTTGGCTTTGTTTTTGGGGTTATTAATGCCGCTGATATTTGTATGTGCGATATTCTTTATCAACAATTCGATCCAAAATACTGATGACATTGCGAAATTAACCGATATTCCAATAATTGGAGTGGTTGGTTTAAATAAGGACTCTGTAAATTTGGCTGTTTTTGATAAACCTAAGTCAGCACTTTCAGAAGCTTTTAGAAGTATACGATCATCATTGCAATTCTTATATAAAAGACAGCAGCTGAACGGTTCTAAAACTTTGATGATTACTTCTTCAATCAGTGGTGAAGGAAAAACATTTTGTTCTATAAATATTGCAACTGTTTTTGCGCTAAGTGAAAAAAAGACTGTAATTGTTGGTTTGGATTTGAGAAAACCAAGACTCGCTGATGAATTTTGTCTGACACATAATCAATTAGGAGTAGTTAATTATCTGATTAGACAGAATACTTTAGAGGAAATTACCAACTCGACACAGATAGCTAATTTAGATGTTATACTTTCGGGACCAATTCCGCCAAATCCATCAGAGTTGATTTTGGGAGATGCCATGAAAGAGTTTATAGAAGAACTTAAACAGAAGTATGATTATATTATTCTTGATACACCTCCTGTTGGATTAGTTTCAGATTCATTAGAATTAGTTCAATATGCAGATGTAACCTTGTATATTGTAAGACAGAATTATACTAAAAAAGATATGATAACGTTGCTTAATAATAGAATTAAAAGAGGTGAATTAAGTAATGCAAGTATTGTTTTCAATGGTTTTGAAAATAAAACGAAGTATGGTTCTACTTATGGTTACGGGTATGGTTATGGAGCTTATGCAAATGGGTACCATGAAGAAGATAAACCAACCAGTTTGTGGGGTGTAATTCAGAATAGATTACGAAGAAAATAATTTAATAAATCAAAATTTCGATGCAAAATACGATTCTAATTACAGGAGGAGCTGGTTTTATAGGTTCAAATTTGTGTGAATATTTTCTTGGTTTAGGAAATAAAGTAATTTGTTTAGATAATTTTTCGACTGGCCACCGTCATAATTTACAAGATTTTTTAGAGAACCCAAACTTTAAATTAATTGAAGGAGATATTCGGAACATAGAAGATTGTATGTTAGCAGTTCAAGATGCTGATTATGTTTTGCATGAAGCTGCTTTAGGTTCTGTACCAAGATCGATCAATGATCCTATCACAACAAATGATGTAAATGTTTCCGGTTTTTTAAATATGTTAGTTGCTTCACGTGATGCTAAAGTAAAACGTTTCGTATATGCTGCGAGTTCATCTACTTATGGAGATTCTCAAGGGCTGCCAAAAGTAGAAGATATTATTGGAAAACCTTTGTCTCCTTATGCAATTACGAAATATGTGAATGAATTATATGCTGATATTTTTAGCAAAACTTACGGATTAGAAACAATAGGCTTGCGCTATTTTAATGTTTTTGGAAGAAAGCAGGATCCCGATGGAGCATATGCGGCGGTAATTCCAAAGTTTGTAAAGCAGCTGATGAAGCTTGAAAGTCCTGTTATTAACGGGGACGGGAACTATTCGCGTGATTTTACATATATAGACAATGTGATCCAAATGAATAAATTGGCAATAGAGGTTAATAATAAAGAAGCTCTTAATACGGTTTATAATACAGCTTATGGAGATCGAAATACCTTAAATGAATTAGTGCAATACTTGAAAAAATATTTAGCCGAATTAAATCCTGAAATTGCTAATGTACAGATTGTTTATGGTGAGAATAGAGCAGGAGATATACCACATTCATTGGCAAGTATAGACAAGGCAAAAAAACAGCTGGGTTATAATCCTAAATATTCTTTACAAGAAGGATTGAAAGAAGCAGTAAGCTGGTATTGGAATAATTTAAAATAAATACAGATAATTAATAGTAAATGGAAATTACAAAAATCTGCTGCATAGGTGCCGGTTACGTAGGAGGGCCTACAATGGCTGTTATTGCACAAAAATGCCCGCATATTCAGGTTACAGTTGTGGATCTGAACGAACAAAGAATTAAAGATTGGAATGATCCAAATACTGATAATATTCCTATATACGAACCGGGTCTTTCAGAAATTGTTGCAGAAGCAAGAGGAAGAAATCTTTTTTTTTCAACCGAAGTAGAAAAAGCAATAGATGAAGCTCAGGTTATATTTATTTCGGTAAATACCCCAACGAAAACCTATGGTAAAGGAAAGGGTATGGCCGCCGATTTAAAGTACATCGAATTATGCGCGAGACAGATTGCAAAAGTTGCAAAGCAAAATAAAATTGTAGTAGAAAAATCTACTCTTCCAGTTCGAACAGCAGAAGCTATTAAAAGCATATTAGATAATACTGGAAATGGTGTTCAATTCCAGATTTTATCAAATCCTGAATTCCTGGCAGAAGGAACAGCTGTTACAGATTTGTTAAGCCCTGATAGAATTTTAATTGGAGGCGATTCATCTTCTGAAGGAGAAAAAGCAATTAATGCATTAGTAGATGTATATGCAAATTGGGTTAGCAGAGATAAAATTCTAACGACAAATGTTTGGTCTTCGGAATTATCTAAATTGACAGCTAATGCTTTTCTCGCGCAGCGTATTTCATCTATAAATGCTATGTCAGAATTATGTGAAAAAACAGGAGCTGATGTAAATGAGGTTGCAAGAGCAATAGGAATGGACAGCCGAATAGGGCCAAAATTTTTAAAAGCTTCAGTAGGGTTTGGAGGTTCTTGTTTTCAAAAAGATATTCTGAATTTAGTTTACATTGCAAAATCTTATGGTTTAAATGAAGTTGCAGACTACTGGGAACAGGTAATTATAATGAATGATCATCAAAAAAGAAGATTTTCTAATAAAATTGTCCAGACATTGTACAATACTGTAGCTGATAAAAAAATAACTTTTCTGGGCTGGGCATTCAAGAAAGATACAAACGATACACGAGAATCAGCTGCAATTTATGTAGCTGATGATTTGATCAATGAGCAGGCAAAAGTATCAGTTTATGATCCAAAAGTTTCAAAAAATAAAATGCTAAGTGATTTAGATTATTTGGAGACAAGATCGTCTGATGAAAATAATAAATCATTAATTGTTTCTGATGATGCATATGATGCTTGTAAAAATGCTCATGCCATTGCTGTTTTAACAGAATGGGATGAATTTACAACTTATAACTGGCAGAAAATTTATGATTCAATGCATAAGCCCGCTTTTATTTTTGATGGCAGAAATATTCTAAATGCAAAAGAATTAGAAAAAATAGGATTTATATACAGCGGAATAGGCTCTTAGTTGAATTTGTATTGAATGAATTTAACAGGAAAGGTGTTAGGGTAAAGAGTGATGTGGAATTTATTTCAATATAATGTATGAGTATGAATTGGTATGTTTTATACACAAAACCTAAATGGGAGAAAAAAGTTGCGGAGAGACTTGTTCAAATCGGGATTGAATGTTATTGTCCATTAATAACTCAAATTAAACAATGGTCTGACAGAAAGAAAAAAGTAGAAGTGCCTTTGTTTAATTCCTATGTTTTTGTTCAGTTGCCGGATTCTGACCGTAATTCTGTTTTTCAGATTGCAGGTGTTGTCAGATATTTATTTTGGCTGGGAAAACCTGCAGTTGTAAGAGATGAAGAGATTAACGTTATTAAAACGAGTTTAAAATCCCCTGATCTTGCAGAAATATCCGTTTCGTCCATTCAGGTTGGTGATAAAATAAAATTGGAATCAGGAGCCTTTAGTAATCAAAATGCCATAGTCAAAGAATTGTCGAAAAATTATTATATATTAGTATTGGAATCTTTAGGTTGTTTGCTAAAAATAAAATATAAGTAGATTATTATAAAATAAAATTCAATAATTCAAGTTAAAACAGAGGATATAATTTCAATTAGTGAAATTTATTCTCTGTTTTTTTAATAAAAAAATTCCTTAATTATTGATTAATAATGTGTTGGGAATAAGTACTTTTAATAATAAGTGGTTTTTGAGAGTATTAGGGAAAACGGTATTGAATAAATTGACTTAATATCTTATATTTGCCGAAAATGATTTTCGTACGTCTGATCCAAAATTGGGACTCAGAAGGGCGAAGCCGTGAGTTTTTATCACTGAATTAATAAGAGAACAAATTGGAAAAAAATATTAAAATAGCAGTTATCGGACTTGGGTATGTAGGTCTGCCATTAGCCAGATTATTCGCTACAAAGTACCCAGTTGTAGGTTTTGATATTAATGAATCACGAGTTAAAAGCTTAAATTCTGGAATTGACAGCACATTAGAAGTCGATTCCGATGTTTTAAAAGAGGTTCTTGTTAACAAAATAAATGAAGAAAGAGGTCTGTTTTGCACAGGTAAAATAGAAGATATTGCCTCTTGTAATTATTTCATCATTACAGTTCCAACTCCGGTTGATAAAAATAATCGTCCGGATTTAACTCCATTATATAAATCAAGCGAGTCAGTAGGGAAAGTATTAAAAGCAGGTGATATTGTAGTTTACGAATCTACCGTATATCCCGGAGTTACAGAAGAGCAATGTGTTCCGGTCTTAGAAAAAATTTCCGGTTTGGTATTTAATAAAGATTTTTTTGCTGGTTATTCTCCGGAAAGAATTAATCCTGGTGATAAAGAGCATACTGTTGATAAAATTCTAAAAGTGACTTCAGGATCAACTCCGGAAATAGGCTTAAAAGTTGATGAATTATACAAATCAGTAATAACAGCAGGAACCCATCTGGCGCCTTCAATAAAAGTTGCGGAAGCAGCAAAAGTAATTGAAAATTCCCAAAGAGATATTAATATTGCTTTTGTTAATGAGCTAGCTAAGATTTTCAATCTGATGAATATAGATACACATGAAGTTCTGAGTGCAGCAGCAACAAAGTGGAATTTTCTTCCTTTTAAACCTGGTCTGGTAGGCGGACACTGCATTGGTGTAGATCCTTACTATTTAGCACAAAGAGCTCAGGAGTTTGGATATCATCCTGAAATAATTTTGGCGGGAAGACGTTTAAATGACAGCATGGGAGAATACGTTGCTTCACAAATTGTGAAATTGATGATAAAAAAAGGTGTTTCTGTCAATGGAGCAAATCTGTTAATGTTGGGAATAACATTTAAGGAAAATTGTCCGGATGTAAGAAATACAAAAATTGTTGATGTTATAAAAGCATTAAAAGAATACGGAATAGTAGTTACAATTTATGACCCTTTAGCAAATGTTGAAGAGGTTAAAAAAGAGTACAAACTTGAAACTATAAATTCCTTGCCAATCGAAAAGTTTGATGCTATAGTTTTAGGGGTAGCACATAATGAATTTTTAAAATTAAATTTTTCAGAATTGCAAAAGGAGAATAGTTTATTATATGATGTAAAGGGAGTTTTAGGTTCTATCGCTGATAACAGGCTCTAGAAGCTTCAAAATTCCTTTTTAATTTTAATAACAAAATGGATAATAATAATACAATTATACATGTAATTTTAACAGGTGGAGTTGGAAGCAGATTATGGCCTCTTTCTCGTAAAAGCCAACCTAAACAATATTTAGAGATTTTTGAAAATAAATCCTTATTTGAAATGACTGTTGAAAGAAATAGTCATTTAGCAGATAGAGTAATGGTGGTTGGAAATGTGGATAATCATCATTTAAGCGGTAAAGTGATGGACAAAACACAAACTGCTTATACAAATATAGTTGAAGCCACTCCGCGAAATACGGCAGCTGCTATTGCTTTTGCTGCTTTTGCATCAAATCCTGATGATATATTAATTGTAACACCTTCTGATCATATTATTGATAAAATGCAGGATTACAATAATGCAATACAAGAAGCAGTATCTAAAGCTAAAGAAGGTTTTATTGTAACTTTTGGGATCATTCCTACCAAGCCGGAGACTGGTTATGGTTATATCGAATCAAAAGGTGATAAAGTATTATCATTTCGCGAAAAACCAAATGAAACTACCGCCAAAGAATTTATAGCAAGAGGTAATTTTTTATGGAATAGTGGTATGTTCTGTTTCAAAGCAGGAGTCTTATTGGATGAATTAAAACAATTTCAGCCTGATGTCTATGAAAAATCAAAAGCAGTTTGGGATGTAAATAAAGATGGTTTTCTTGATTTAGATTTGTCATTAGAAATTCCGTCAATAAGCATTGATTACGCTGTAATGGAGCGCAGTAAAAAAATTAAGGTTGTTCAGGCCACTTTTTCATGGTCAGATTTAGGTTCTTTTGAATCTGTTTATGAATATTTGGTTACAAAGGGGCATCCTATAGACGGGAACGGAAATATGGTCATTGGGTGCGAAAACCATACAACATTCCTAGGCCTGAAAAATACAATATTTGTTCACACCGATTCGGCCAATTTAATTTTGCAAAAAGAAAATTCGCAGGATGTAAAAGATATATATAACGAATTAGAGAAGCAAAATTCAGTTTTATTAAATTAATAAAAATCTAAATGAAAAAAATTCTTATAACTGGCGGTGCCGGTTTTATAGGTTCTCACGTAGTAAGACGTTTTGTTAATAAATATCCTGATTACCAAATTTTTAATTTGGATGCATTGACATATGCTGGAAATTTAGAAAATATAAAAGACATCGAGGATAGATCTAATTATACTTTTGTCAAAGGAGATATTGTAGAAGAACAATTCATAAATGAACTTTTTGCAACTCATAAATTTGATGGGGTATTGCATTTAGCTGCAGAATCTCATGTCGACCGATCTATTGAAGACCCGCTTGCATTTGTAAAAACAAATGTTATTGGAACAATGAATTTATTGAACGCAGCCAAAAATCAATGGAAGGAAAATTATGAAGGAAAGAGATTTTATCATATCAGCACAGATGAAGTTTATGGCTCTTTAGGTTTTGATGGACTTTTTACAGAAACAACAGCTTATGATCCTAATTCACCATATTCAGCGTCTAAAGCTAGTTCTGATCATTTTGTAAGAGCTTATGGTGAAACTTATGGACTTCCTTATGTTTTAACTAATTGCTCTAATAATTATGGCTCTTATCATTTTCCTGAAAAACTGATTCCTCTTTTTATCAATAACATCATTAACAATAAGCCATTGCCTGTATATGGAGATGGTAATTATACTCGTGACTGGCTTTTTGTAGAAGATCATGCAAGCGCAATCGATTTGGTTTTTCATGAAGGAAAAAATCATGAAACCTATAACATTGGTGGGTTTAATGAGTGGAAAAACATAGATCTTGTAAAACTTCTATGCAAAATAATGGACGAAAAACTAGGAAGAGAAAAAGGGACTTCAGAAGGTTTAATTACATACGTAAAAGACAGGCCGGGTCATGATTTAAGATATGCAATTGATGCTTCTAAGATTAACAAAGAGCTGGGATGGAAACCCTCTGTAACTTTTGAAGAAGGTTTAGAAAAAACAATTAATTGGTATCTTGAAAATGAAGAATGGTTGCAGAATGTAACTTCAGGTTCTTATAAAGATTACTATAAAAAACAATATTCATAAATACAATTTAAGAAAATATAATTTTTTGATATTAAATTTAAATGAAAAAAATAACATACATCCTTGTTCTGTTTATTACTTTGTTTTCATATTCTGTAAAGGCACAAGACATACTTAAATCAAAAGATTTAAGTGTAGTGAAAGTAGATTATTTATCTGATGATGATTTGGCAAAAATAAGTGCACAGCTTAAAAGTAATAACACTACTATCGAACAGGTTGAAGCCATGGCTCTCTCAAAGGGGATGAGCCAGATAGAATATGACAAGTTAAAAGCCAGACTCAATGAATATTCGCAAAAAAGCGCAGGAGGAGGAAATAAACCTAAAATTCAAGAGAATAAAATTGAATCTGGAAGGAAACAAGAAGAGATTAGAAATGAGAAAGTAAAAGATTCTGCTAATGCATTGATTTTTGGATCGGAACTTTTTGATAATCCCACTTTGAATTTTGAACCGGATTTAAAGTTAGCTACCCCTGTGAATTATTTATTAGGACCAGGTGATGAGTTGCAAGTTAGTATTTATGGCGTTCAGGAATTTAATGCTAATTTGCCGGTTAGTGTTGAAGGAAAAATTTCTATTCAATATGTGGGGCAAATAGCAGTTTCTGGAATGACCGTTGAAGCAGCAACACAAAAAATTAAAGGAGCTATTGCAAGAGTTTACAGCACTGTTCGCTCTGGACAGTCGCAGGTAAGTGTTAGTCTTAGTCAAATACGAACTATTAAAGTTACAATTGTTGGAGGAAAACAACCGGGTAATTATTCCATTTCTTCTTTAGCTACTGTATATAATGCATTGCATTTAGCTGGAGGCCCTGGGAAAAATGGAAGCTACAGAAATATTGAATTAATTAGAAATAATAAAGTTTACAAAAATATCGACATTTATAGATTTCTGGTAAAGGGAGATCAGTCTGATAATGTAAGTCTGAAGGAAAATGATGTGATTAGAATTCCAGCATATTCTCAAAGAGTTACTGTTCAGGGACAGGTAAAAAGACCTGGAATTTTTGAAATGAAAAAAGGTGAGAGCTTTTCTGATTTGTTAAACTTTTCTTCAGGTTTTAATGAGTTTGCCTATACAGCATCTGTAAATGTAGTGCAAAAGACAGGTAAAGAATTTAAAGTACAGGATATAAATGAGGATCAATATAGTACTTATCAGCCACAGTCAGGAGATGTTTTTAGAATTACAAAAATATTAAACCGTTTTGAAAATCGTATTAAGATCGAAGGAGCTGTTTTCAGACCTGATTATTATTCTTTTACAGATGGAATGCGAATTTCAGACCTTGTTGCTAGAGCAGAAGGCTTGAAAGAAGATGCATACAGTAAGAGGGCTAGAATTATTCGTTTAAAAACCGATTTAACAACGGAGATTGTGAATGTTGATTTAGAAGCGGCATTAGCAGGAGACATAAATTCTGACCTTGAATTAAAAAGGGAAGATATTGTGACAGTATATTCTATTTTAGATTTTAGAGAGGAATATAAAGTTACAATTGATGGAGAGGTCAAAAATCCTGGAGTGTATGATTATTTTGAAAATCTTACTTTAAACGATTTAATTGTTCAGGTTGGAGGTCTTACTGGTTCAGCATCAAAACGAGTTGAAATTGCAAGGATGGTAAAATCTGATGTTATTGACGATTCAAATCCAAAACGTATTGAATTGCTTCAGTTCGAAATTTCATCGGATAGTAATGAACAGGCAAAGAATTTTGTTTTAAATCCTTTTGATGTGATTAATATTAGAAGAATAGCTGTTTACGAAAAACCCCAAATGATTACAGTTAGTGGAGCAGTTACCTATCCGGGCAAGTATGTTTTAGAGAATAAAAGAGAGACAGTCTACAATGTAGTAATGAGAGCGGGAGGATTGACCTCTGTAGCTAATATAGAAGGAATGAAAATTCAGAGACCTATAAAGCAAGATCAAATAGATAAAATAAAAAGTATAGATTTAAATTTATCAAAAACAGATACATTAAATGATAAGTTAGTTAAAAAATTGGAGAACGATTTGATGTTTTCCACAATACCGGTAAATTGGGAAAAAATCGTAAAAAACAAAAATCATTATTCGAACGTAAGTTTATTTCCTGGAGATGAAATTATAATAGCTACTTATAATGAGGGAGTAAAAGTTTCTGGTAACGTTTTGTTAACCTCTGAAATTCCATATAGAAAAGGGAAAAACTTTAAATATTATATTAATTCTGTTGGAGGTGTTGATAGTAAGGGATGGAAAAAAAAAGCTTATATAATATATCCTAATGGAAAAGCTGATGTTACAAAATCATTTTTATTCTTTAGATCGTATCCTTCGGTTGAACCTGATTCTCAAATAATAGTTCCAGAAAAACCTGAGACAAGGAAGATGAGTACAGGAGAATGGGTAAGTATAGGAAGTGTATTAACCAGTTTATCATTATTAATAATAACTGCTTTTAGATAAAAAAATAATGGAACATCGAACGACAGAAATTGACGAAGTATCGTTAAAAGAACTTATAGATAAAGGTAAGGATTGGTATTTGTATTTGCTTTTAAAATGGAAACTTATAATTATTGCTGTTTTTTTAGGTGCGCTTTTAGGAATTGGTTATTCTAGTGTGAAAAAAACTACATATACTGCTACATTATCTTTTGCTTTAGAAGATGAAAAATCTGGGGGGCTAGGAAATGCTTTAGGGTTAGCAAGTTCACTTGGACTTGATTTGGGAGGAAATGGAGGAGGAATGTTTACAGGAGCTAATTTAACAGAGCTTTTTAAATCACGTGCAATGGTAGAAAAAACCTTGTTAACTCCGGTAAAATTAAACGGAAAGGTTATTTCATTGGCTGAAATGTATATTCAGAATAATAAATGGCGAGAGAAGTGGAATGAAAACCCAAAGTTACGTTTGTTAAATTTTTATCCTAATTCTAATCGAAACAACTTTACGCGTATTCAGGATAGTGTACTTGGTGTAATGTATGGGAGTTTATCAAAATCGGGTCTTTTAGTTGGTTTAAAGGATAAAAAAATGTCAATTATTAATATTGAGGTTTCTTCTACAGACGAACTGTTTGCAAAATATTTTTGTGAAGCACTAGCAGAACAGGTTTCAGATTTTTACATTAGCACAAAAAGTAAGAAAGCAAGAATGAACATGGCTATACTTGAGCGGCAAACGGATTCTATTAGAGGAGAGCTAAATGGCGCTATTACTGGTGTTGCCGTTGCTAACGATAATACTTTTAATTTGAATCCTGCCTTAAATGTGCGACGAACACCGTCTGCAAGAAGACAAGTTGACGTTCAGGCTAATACTGCTATATTAACTGAATTAGTGAAACAAACCGAACTTGCTAAGGTTACCTTAAGAAGAGAAACTCCTTTGATTCAAATTATTGATAGACCAATTTTGCCATTAGAAAATGAAAAATTTGGTAAGTTAAAGGGGATAATTTTTGGGGGTTTTTTATTTGGTTTTCTTAGTATTATCTTTTTAATCGTTAAACGTATTTTAAACAATTAGTTTAAAATTTATAATAAACATCAATAAGAGCAATTATGTTAAATAATAAAACAATATTAATAACTGGAGGAACTGGATCTCTAGGTAAAGCGTTAACAAAACATATTTTTGAAGTATATCCTTCTGTAAAAAAAGTAATAATTTTTTCTCGTGATGAGCAAAAGCAATTTCAAATGGCGCAGGAATATCCGTTGAATCAATATCCTCAAATAAGATTTTTTCTTGGAGATGTTAGAGATGAACAAAGATTAATTCGAGCATTTCAGAATGTAGATTATGTTATCCATGCAGCAGCGATGAAACATGTGCACTTAGCAGAATATAATCCAGACGAATGTATTAAGACTAATATTGGAGGAGCACAAAATGTAATACACGCTGCATTGCAAACAAATGTTCAGAATGTGGTAGCATTATCTACAGACAAGGCTTGTGCTCCTATTAATTTATATGGAGCGACAAAATTAACCTCAGATAAATTATTTGTTGCTGCAAATAATATAAAAGGTGTTAACCCAATTAAATTTTCAGTAGTGAGATATGGTAATGTAATGGGATCTAATGGTTCTGTAATTCCATTTTTTATTAATAAAAAGAAAGAAGGAAAATTGCCAATCACAGATATTGCTATGACACGTTTTAATATTTCTCTTCAAGGAGGAGTTGATATGGTTATGCATGCAATGGAACATGCTTGGGGAGGTGAAATTTTCATACCTAAGATTCCTTCATATAAAATTACGGACGTGGCAGAGGCAGTAGCTCCTGATTGTCCAATTGAAATAGTTGGTATTAGACCAGGTGAAAAGATACATGAGGAAATGATTACTGCATCTGATTCTTTTTACACATATGACCTAGGAAAATACTATACAATTTTACCATCTATTCCTAACTTTAAGCTTGATAATTATTTAAATCATTTTAAAGCAAAAAAAGTTGATGAAGGTTTTTATTATAATTCTGGATCAAATGATGAATGGGAGACTATTGATAGTTTGAGAAGTTTAATAAAAGAACATGTTGATGCAAACTTTGAAGTGTAATGGAAAATAAAATTATACCTTACGGAAGACAAGAAATAACGGATGAAGATATTAAAGTTGTAATTGAGACTTTAAAATCAGATTTTTTAACTCAGGGACCTAAAATAAAAGAGTTTGAGGAAAAATTTGCAAAATCTGTTGATGCGAAATATGCTGTAGCTGTGAATAACGCTACTGCTGGACTTCATATTGCTGTTATGGTTCTTGGTTTAAAAGAAGGAGATCGAGTGATTTCCACTCCAATTACTTTTGCTGCTTCAGCTAATTGCGCACGATTTGTAGGCGCAGAAGTTTGGTTCGCAGATATTGATAGAGATACTTATTTGTTATCTCTAGAAAAAACAAGAGAATTAATAGAAAGCAAACCTAAAGGTTTTTTTAAAGGAATTATTCCTGTAGATTTTGGTGGATTACCAGTGAACTTAGAAGATTTTAGGAAATTAGCAGATGAACATAATTTATGGATTTTAGAGGATGCCTGTCATGCACCAGGAGGATATTTTATTGATTCAAAAAAGCAAAAGCAATTTTGTGGAAATGGAGTATATGCTGATGCCGCAGTTTTTTCATTTCATCCAGTAAAGCATATTGCATGTGGTGAAGGAGGGATGATTACGACTAATTCAGAAGAAGTCTATAAAAAACTTTTGTTATTACGTTCTCATGGAATAACAAAAGAAAATATGTCAGAAAATCAAGGCGGTTGGTTCTATGAAATGCAAACTCTAGGTTTCAATTACAGAATGACAGATTTTCAGGCTGCTTTAGGAATATCTCAATTAGCTAGAAATGAAAAAGGAGTTATTATTAGAAATGAAATTTCTGAACGTTATAAAAAAGCTTTTTTAGGAAAATTGAAATTTCAAGCCTTACCAGAACATTTTTTAAACGCACACCATCTTTTCGTAATTGAAGTTGATGATAGGAAAGGATTATATGATTATTTGCATAAAAATAAGATATATGCTCAAATACATTATATTCCTGTTCATCAGTTACCTTATTATAAAGAGATAGGATATAATATTGATACAGATTTGAGTAAATCAGAAGATTATTATTCAAAATGTATTAGCTTACCAATGTATCCAACTTTGAGCACTGAGGAACAAGATTTTGTTATAAAGAAAACACTTGAATTTTTAAATGTCTAATCTTTGTATAATTCCTGCAAGAGGAGGAAGTAAGCGAATTCCGAGAAAAAATATCAAATTATTTTTGGGTAAGCCAATAATTGCTTATTCAATTGAGGCCGCAATTAATTCTAAATTATTTGATGAGATAATGGTCTCTACTGATGATGAAGAGATTGCTGAAATAGCAACAAAATTCGGAGCAAATGTGCCATTTTTCAGAACAGAAAAAACAGCAAATGATTTTGCAACAACTTTTGATGTAATTGAAGAAGTTCTTCTAAAGTATAAAGATTTAGGCCAAAATTACGATGTAGTTTGTTGTCTTTACGCTTGCGCCCCGTTTGCAACTTCAATTAAACTTGCTGAAAGTTTAGAAGTGTTAGAAAAAAATAATTATGATAGTGTATTTCCTGTTATGCAATTTGGATTTCCTATTCAAAGAAGTTTAAAATTTGAAGATGATAAGATTAAATTTTTCTATCCAGAGTTCAGTTTGTCAAGATCACAGGATTTAGAAAAAAGTTATCATGATGCAGGACAATTTTATTGGATGCAGGTTGATAAATGCTTGCCAGAAAAAAAGATTTTAACTGAAAATAGTGGAAGTATAGTTATTTCTGAATTGGAAGGGCAAGATGTTGACAATGAAGTGGATTGGAAATTAGCAGAATTAAAATATGAATTGTTACAAAGTATTAAATAAACAAATATATTCTAAAGGAGATTTTTCAATTGTACCGATTCGTTATGAAGATCGTTTAGACATAATGAAATGGCGTAATGAACAAATTTATCATTTGCGTCAGGATAAGCCTCTTACAATTGAGAGTCAAGAGCATTATTTTAAAAATGTTGTAGGTAAACTTTTCGACCAAGAAAAACCAAACCAACTTCTTTTTTCTTTCTTAAAGAAAGGGAAATTAATTGGTTATGGAGGATTAGTTCATATTAATTGGATTGATAGCAATGCGGAAATTTCTTTTATTATTGACACTGAATTAGAAAACAACTATTTTCATGATTATTGGGTACTATATTTGGAGCTGATTGAACAATTGGCTTTTATAGAATTAAATTTTCATAAAATTTTTATTTATGCCTTTGATTTAAGGCCGCATTTATATGTGGCAGCCGAAGCTATTGGTTTTGTTAAAGAAGCAGTTTTAAAAGAGCATTGTAAATTTCAGGATAATTTCATAGATGTTGTTATTCATTCAAAAATTAACAGAAAGTGAAAATAGGATTACTAGCTTCTGGCGGTTTGGGATATAGCATCTTGCAACAAATATATAGTTCATACGAACTATTATTTGTTATGACAGATAAAGGTTCTGATTTAATTTGTGATTTTTGTACAGGAAATAATATACCTTGTTTTGTAGGAAATCCAAGAAATGGGAATTCAGATAATTTTTTATCCACAAAATCATGTGATATTCTAATTTCAATAAATTATCTTTTTTTAATTGAACAAAGTATTATCGATATTCCTAAAATTTTAGCATTTAACATCCATGGATCTTTGCTCCCTAAATATAGAGGAAGAACTCCACATGTTTGGTCAATAATTAATAATGAAATTGCTACAGGAATTACTGCACATATAATTGATTCGGGTTGCGATACAGGAGATGTTCTTGAGCAAGTTAAAATAGACATTGATTCGACAGATACCGGAGCAACAATTTTAAAAAAATTTGAGGCTCATTATTTTCCATTGGTAGTAAAAGTATTGAATAAAATTAAGGAAGGTGAATTAATTAAATATCCTCAGGACAATTCAAAGGCCACATATTTTGGAAAAAGAACTCCTGATGATGGGTTGATCGATTGGTCATGGCATCGTGAAAGAATTTATAATTGGGTTAGAGCGCAATCATTTCCATATCCTGGAGCTTTTACGTTTAATTTACATAATAAGGTGATAATTGATTGGGTCGAATTGGATGATCATGGTTTTGATTATAATGTTCCTAACGGTACAATCGTTACAAATAATCCCGTTAGAATTAAAACGCCAAATGGATTGGTCAAGATTACAAAGTTTAGAAATTCGATAAATAATATCATAGTAAATAATAAATTTGAAGATATATGAAAATTGACTCATTTGAAATAAATAATGTAAGTCCTGTTTTTATTATTGCTGAACTTTCAGCGAATCATAATGGAAGTATTGAAGTAGCTATTGAAACTATAAAGGCAGCAAAAAGAGCTGGAGCAAATTGTATAAAATTACAGACTTATACTGCAGATACTCTTACTATTGATTGTGATAAAGACGATTTTTTAATTAAAGGTACTATTTGGGAAGGGAAAAATTATTATCAATTATATCAAGAAGCTTATACTCCTTGGGAATGGCATGCGGAATTATTTAAAGTCGCCAAAGAAGAAGGTTTAATTTGTTTTTCTTCACCTTTCGATAAGACAGCAGTTGATTTTTTAGAAAATCTTGATGTTTCTGCTTATAAAATAGCTTCTTTTGAAATAACAGATATTCCCTTAATTGAATATACTGCTTCTAAAGGTAAACCAATTATTATATCAACTGGAATTGCGGAAGAAGCAGATATAGAATTAGCAATAGATGCATGCAGAAGAATGGGGAATAATGATATTGCATTGTTAAAATGTACTTCAAGTTATCCAGCTCCAATTGAGGAAGCCAATATGTGTATGGTCAAAGATTTGGCAGAACGTTACAACGTAATCAGTGGACTGTCTGATCATACTATGGGTGCAACGGTTCCAATTGTAGCTACAGTTTTTGGAGCAAAAATTATAGAGAAACATTTTATATTGGATCGTTCTATTGGCGGACCTGATGCTTCTTTTTCAATGAATGAACAGGAATTTACTGCAATGGTTAAAGCTGTTCGTGAAGCAGAAAGCGCAATAGGTGTTGTTGATTATTCTTTAACAGAAAAACAAATAAAAGGGAAAGATTTTTCTAGATCTTTATACATAGTGGAAGATATTAAAGCAGGAGAAATTTTAACAGAGAAAAATGTTCGTTCAATTAGACCCGGTTTTGGGCTGCACCCTAAATTTTATAATGAAATTTTGGGAAAAAAGATAAATACAGATATTGAAAAAGGAGAAAGATTCGATTTAACGTGGATAAAATGAGTAAGCAGTTAAAAAATTATTATTACAATAGTATTACCAAACATCTGGATTACGAACTCTATGATCTTTTATTGAATAATGTTAACGGAATTTTATTTGATTATAGTGATCATCACCTTTCGAATAAGATTACCTTTAAAAAAAAAATTAAAAAAATAGTTAAAAATTATTTTTTTTGGTTTCTCTACTTGAAAAATATTTCTTTTAAAAAGTATGATAAAAAGAAAATAATCATAAGTAGTTCATATGTCGACCTATGTGTAGAAAATAGTATAGTTGTATCACCGCCATGGATTTTTTCTCAGAACGCATTTTGTTCTTGGAAGTTAATACTAATAATTAGAAGGATTAATGACAAAATTCAAAGGAAAAGTATTAAAGTTTTATTTTCTCCTGAGTTCAAAATATTAATAGATAATTTTCAAGATGAATTTTCGTTTTTACTTAATAAGTATAAAGTAAATGCCCTAGTTTTTCCCAATGATTTAGCTTTTTTTGAAAATTTATCAATTAAAATAGCTAAAATGATTAATATTCCAAGCATAGTTTATCTTCATGGAATGCCAGCGAGATATAATAGTATTGATGACAATAGAGGGGAATATTTAATTGTATGGGGTAAGGGGTTTAAAGATCTTTATGTTAAGAACGGAGTAGATGAAAAAAAGATATTAACGTCAAAACATCCTGTTTATTCTGAATTTAAGAAAACAAATCTTAAATCTAATCTAACAAATGTTCTGGTTTTAACTAAAGCTACCTGTGGTGTTCCGAGTTCATCTTCGGAATTGATACTATCCAATGATAGATCGACAGTTTTATATTATATAGAGTTAGTAAAAAATAATTTGAAAAAAATGGGAGTCGAAAAAGCAACTTTAAGACTGCATCCCTCAGAAGATCCTAGTTTTTACAGTGAAAATTGGATTGATGAATTTTATGATATAGATAATTTATCAAAAGAAGAATCCCTTGCTAAAGCATCATTAGTTATAGGGCCTACCTCTACAATGTTACTTGACTCTATAAAAAAAAATACAAACTATATTTTATTTGACCCAGTTGAAGATGGAAAAACTTTAGGAGGAATGCCATTGGTAGAACCTTTTACCGGTGAGTCGTTTATTAAATTGTCTAATGATTTAGAAGAGATGATTTACAATATTAAAAATCCAAATGATAATATTGATTTTGAAAAATTGAATAATTTTTTAGAGGTTAATCCTGATGATGAAATAAGAATCACTAAAATTTTAAGTAATAATTAACAGTTTGTCTGTAAACAAACTTATAATCTCAATTTGTTTTTATTATATTCTTAATTCATAATGCAAAAATCTTACACAAAGAATTATCTTAAAATTTACTTATGGCAAATTGTCTCTTTAGTTTTAAATCTTCTTTCAATGTTTATCGTTGTCCCCTATCTTTCTTCTCAGCCAATGCTCTATGGAATCTATTCAGTTTGTATTTCTTTTTCTATTTTTTTAGCATATGCTGATCTCGGATTTATGGGAGCTGGACAAAAATATGCGGCCGAATATTTTGCCAAAGGTGATAAAATCGAAGAAATTAAAGTAATTGGATTTACAAATTTTGTTTTGTTGATTTTCTTATTCTTATTTTCAATTTTTTTTCTAGTTTTGAGTCAACAACCTGAACTACTTGTAAAGGGAATTGGTGCTTCAAATGAAAGAGATATTGCGTCTTCATTATTTTTAATATTAGCTCTTTTTACACCTACAACGTTATTGCAGCGATTGCTACAAATGATATTTGCTGTTAGAATGGAAGACTTCATTATTCAAAGAACTAATATTGTTGGAAGTATATTTAAAATAATTTCTGTTTTGTGGTTCTTTAAAAGTGACAACTATGACATAGTGGGTTACTTCTTGTTTGTACAATTTGTAAATTTTATATCTGCATTAATTACTTTATTTATTGCTAAAAAACGATATAACTATGATTTTTTAGCACTAATCAAGTCATTAAAATTCAATAAAAATATATTTAATAAAACAAAAAGCTTGGCTTTTACTAGTTTATTCATGACTGTCTCGTGGATATTGTATTATGAGCTTGATTTAGCGGTTATTGGTCATTTATTAGGAGCTGAGCAAGTTGCAATTTATGCAATTGGCTTAACGGTACTTTCCTTTTTTAGAAGTATTTTAGGTATTCTTTTTTCTCCATTCAATGTAAGGTTTAATCATTTTATAGGAAGTGGTAACGAGTCAACATTAAAATCATTTTATTTGCAAATAGTTGTTATAATAGCACCAATTGTGGCTTTTCCTATTATTACTTTCGCAATTTTAGCGGAACCAATTATAAAGTCGTGGGTGGGACCAAATTATACGTCATCAATTACAATTGTACAATTTTTAGTTTTTTGTAATATATTGGCTTTTATTACTTATCCCACTAGTTTTATGTTATTAGCCAAAGAAAGGCAAAAGATGCTTTACTTTGTTAACACTTTATTACCTTTTGTATTTTGGATTGGGATCGTATTTACAATTGATACTTTAGGAATAAAATCTTTTGCTATTTTTAAATTTGTAGCTTTTGTACTTTCAGGTTTAACATTATATAAAATAATGATTGATTACCTCAACTTAAAAATTTTAGATTCTTTAAGTAAAATTTTACTTCCATTGCTTTTGCCCATGATTTTTCTAATCTTTTCATCATTATTTGTAAGGTATTATTTACCTCGAGAAAAATCAAAAGAAAATTTATTTATAGTAATATGTACTATTAGTTTATTAATGCTTGTTTCTTTTGGAATACAGTATTTTACATCACAAGATTGGCGAAAACAAATTAATAAAACTGTAAAATTATTTAGAAAGTAACTTGTTTTAAAGATGAAGAAATTAAAAGTTTTAATTTTTAGTGATTGTTATATTTATGGTGGAAGTGAGAAGTTAGTTTCTTTCTTGTTGAAAAATGAAATTTTAAAGAATAATTTTTGTTTGTTGTATGGTTACAGAAAGCATAAAGAATATGAGATAGGTCTGCGCAATGAGAGAATTTTAGATAGAAATGGGAACTATTCACTAATCTTGCTATCTAACGAATCTTTGTTTCACAAAATTAATCTAACTTCGTTACCCACATTTTTAAAAAATAGTCTAAAAATTCCTTTTTATTTTTTAGAAAGGTTTCGGATTTATTTTTTATGGAATTTAGTAGTATTAATCTTTTTATTGTTAAGAACTAAACCTGACGTGATACATATTAACAATGGAGGTTATCCTGCAGCAAAGAGCTGTAATATTTTAGTTTGGGCAAACTTTTTAAGTTTAAGACGTAAAATAATTTATCAGGTAAATAATCAAGCTAGAGATCGTGAAAATTTTTTAGAAAAATTTTATGATAAATTTATAAATAGGAATGTTAGTTATTTTATTAACGCATCTAATAAAGCTAAAGAAGAATTAATAAAAAAGAGAAATTTTGACGAGAATAAAATTTTAGTAGTTAATAACTGTGTTCCTTTGCCTGAAGTAAATTGCAATAGAGAGCAAATTCTAAAAGACTTAAATATTCCTAATGACAGTTTTTTGATCGTAGAAGTAGCATTTTTATCAGAAAGGAAAGGACAAAGATTTTTAATAAGCGCATTGGCGGACTTATATCAAAAGAAACTTCTGCCAAAGGACAAAGTCTATTGTGTTTTTATAGGTAATGGTGAAGATGAAGCATTATTGAAAAGAAATATTGAAGAATTGAGGCTGGAGTCTAATGTTTTTCTGTTAGGGTATAAAAATAATAGTGAAGATTTTATTTCTGCTAGCGATTTATTCGTATTGCCATCAATAAGAGATGAGGATATGCCTTTAGTTGTATTGTCCGCCTTAGGTTATGGCAAACCAATTTTATCTACAAATTTTGCTGGAATTGCACAAGTAATTGAATCAAATTTTAATGGTGTTTTGATTGAAAATGATAAAAATACATTCATAGAAAGTTTAGCGAATGAAATTCTTCGATTATTTAGTGATCAGGAATTGAGATTGTATTTAGGGAATAATGCCAAAAAAAGTTACATTAATTACAGTCCTGAAAGTTATGGACAGAAATTAAAAAATATTTATGAACAAATCGATGCATGAAGATATAATTTTATTATTAGGAGGTAATGGGTTTATAGGAAGTAATGTAGTAGATTTCATTCTTAAAGATAAGGAATTTTCTTGTTGCAAATTTGTTGTTTTATCAAGACGAATTATTGAAAAACAATTTGATAATATAGAATATGTAACGGGAGATTATTCAGATATAAATTTACTAACTAGTTTATTTTCTAAGTGGAATTTTACAAAAGTTTTTCATTTTGCTACTTCTACAACACCTTTGACATCAGGTAGTAATATTTTGTGTGATATCAATGGAAATTTAATTGCAACTATAGGTCTATTGGATATAATGAAAGATTTTGGTTGTAATTCAATTATGTATTTATCATCAGGGGGGGCAGTATATGGAGAAAAGAATTTAAATAAAATTTCTGAAAATGAAATTTGTGATCCAGTTAGTTCTTATGGAGTTGTAAAATTAACAATTGAAAATTATATCAGATTATATAAAAAACAATATGATATTGATTTTTTAATTTTAAGAGTTTCGAATCCTTTTGGCAAATTCCATACATCTGAAAAGCAAGGTGTTATAAATATAGCAATTAGGAGAGCTTTGAGAGGAGAACCTATTGAAGTATGGGGGGACGGTACTCAATCTAAGGATTATTTGTTTGTTGATGATTTAGTGGAAATTATTTTTCAGCTGATAAAAAATAAAATTGTCAATAAAACTATTAATGTTGGTTCAGGGAAAACTTATCAGTTAAATACAATATTAGGTATTATTAAAAAGTATCTGCCAGATTTGGTAATAAACTATGTTGATTCAAAAAATACAGATGTAAAAGATTTCTGTCTAGATACTTCATTAATGCATTCATTAGTACAACATAATTTTACACAATTTGAAGATGCGATTCAGAAAACAATTTTGTTTGAGAACGAAAAAAATAATTAAAAACTAATTGTAGAATTAGCTTAAATGGAAGAAGTTAGATATAATAAAATCGCGTTAATATTAGTTTTTCTAATAGTCTTTTTCATATTAATGCATCCCCCATTTGTTCTTTCGATTTATGTTCCAACGTATATAAGATTGTCACTTTTTCTTTTTATTGTATTATTTTCTCTTTTTACCATCGTATTTAGAAGATATTTTATAAAAATATATATACCGATACTTTTATTTTTCACTGTTTGTGCATTTTATTGGCTTTTAATAGGTGCTATTTTTGAAGAGATAGTATATACTTTGTTATATGTCCTATTAGCAATTGTACTAATGGTTAGTGTAAGGAGAAATAAAAGCCTCAGAGGATTGGTAATCAAATTTTATTTTATACTAGTTTTAATTCTTTCTATTTTATCAATAATTTCATTTTTAGGGTTCAATTTAGATTTAGTTTCGTATACATTAAAGCCTGTGGGTGAGGGAGATTATGTCTACCAATATTTTCATAATTATTTTTTAGGCTACATAAATCCAAAGGTTTTTGAATCTGGAGTAATCGGAAGAGTTTGTGGATTTTTGTTTGAACCAAGCTATCAAGGTTGGTTTCTTTCTACTAATTTCTTTTTATTATCTAAGTGGATTAAAAATAGATGGTATCTTATTTTGGCTCAGATTATTGTATTTCTTGGAGCCCTAAGTTCTTTTTCAACAATGAGTTGGGTAGTGTTTGCAATTGTTTTTGTGTCTATATTGGGATTTAAGTTCATGTCAATTCTAACTGTTAGAGAGAAGACTGCGAACATTATATATAGCTTAACACTATTTGTTGGAATATTAACACTATTTACAGTGGTAAGTCAAGACAAATTATTCGAAGCATTAGGGCCTTCTTCTTCTGAAGATAGAACAAATAGATTGGATACTTCATCTTTTTTTTTATTTACAGCGTCACCAGTACAATTAATGTTAGGAAGAGGACCAGGTTTTATTGGCAAGAATAGTGATCGTGGAGAGTCAAATCCAATTGTTAAATCATTAGTAGAGAATGGATTAATAGTGACTGTTTTTGTTCTGATATTCATAATATATTGTACTTATAGATCTAAATATTATATGATAGCTAACTTACTATGGCTAAACAGTGTAGTGATTTTATTTACACCATTATTTATTGTAAATGTTTTAGTTTGTAAGTGGTTGGCAGAAATAGAAGATAATTAATTTAAATTCAGAAAAAAATAGTGAATAGTAAAAAAATTGCACGAATTGAGACGTTAGACTGGTTGAGAGGTTTAATGGCATTGTCTATTATGTTTTATCATGTAAGTGGTTGGGAAGGTTTTCGTTTAGAATCTGATACAATACTTGGAAGGCTTGGAATTTATGGTGTTTCTATATTTTTTATTTTATCCGGTTTAAGTATGGCAATAGTATACAATAGTTACATAATTAATTTAAAAACAGCTGTTAAATTTATAATTAGAAGAGTATTTAGAATTTGGCCATTGTTGTGGCTGGTATGTTTTTATCTTTTTTTTCAATCAAGATTGTCAGGAGAGGGTTGTAGTTTACTAGGTCTGATTTTTAATATAACTACTTTATTTGGTTTTATAAAACCATCAGCTTATATGGCTACTGGTTCTTGGTCAATAGGTAACGAAATGGTTTATTATTTCTTAACTCCTGCTATTTTTTCCTGCTATAATTATAGTAAAATTTTAGGAAATTTATTTCTTTTTATGTCATTTATTATAGGTTTTTTCTTTTCTTTCTACTTGCTGAATCAAAATATTAATCTGAGTGGTCAATGGTCACTTTATATAAACCCATTTAATAATTTTTTCTTGTATGTAAGTGGTATTGCCATTTATTATAATTTTAAAAGTATTGAGTGTAATTCAGTGTTGGTTAATTTTTTATTGATAGGTTCGGTAGTAGCTTTTTGTTTTCTTCCTTTTTTTGGAGATCATATTGTATTGGTAACAGGAATAGGTCGAATCTTATTTGTGGCAATTTGTCTTATAATTGTATTTTGTTTTTATAAGATGAAAATTAATTTACCACCATTTGTAGCTAAACCTCTTGAACTACTTGGACTATCAACATATGGAGTTTACATATTACATCCTGTAATATATTCTTTTGTGCTAAATTTTTTGAATGTAAAGAAAGGCTTACTTGTTTTGGTCCCATTATTAACGATTTTTATATCTTTCTTTCTATACAATTATTTTGAACTGAAATTTATAAACATTGGAAAAAGACTAACTTCAAAAAAATAAAAAACTTAAATAAAGTCTAATTATAAAACAAATAACATATTATGAAAGCAGTAATATTATGTGGCGGTTATGGAACTAGAATTCGTGATGTTGCAGATGATATCCCTAAACCTATGATTCCGATTGGAGGAAGACCTATTATATGGCATATTATGAAGACCTATGCATCTTTTGGATATCAAGATTTTATATTATGTATGGGGTATAAAAGTGAAGTAATAAAAGACTTTTTCGTTAATTACGAACTAAGAAGTGCTGATATTAAAATAAAACTAGGCGAAAAAGCTGAGCAAATTATATCAGAAACTAGCCATGATGAAGATGGTTGGGAAATAACTCTCGCAGAAACTGGAATTAAATCAATGACAGGGGCTCGAGTTAAAAAGATTAAAAAATATATTGGAGATGATCCTATGTTTATGCTTACATATGGGGATGGAGTTGGAGATATTGATATAGATGCTTTAGTAGCTTTCCATAAATCTCATGGAAAAATGGTTACTTTAACTGGAGTTAGACCTCCTGGACGTTTTGGAGAATTAGGAATTGCTGAAGACGGATCAACTATTACTGGATTTAATGAAAAACCGCAGGCAAGTGGTGGACGAATAAATGGCGGATATTTTGTGTGCAATAGAGAATTCTTCGATATCTTAAGCGATGACGATGATTTGGTTCTAGAACAGGAACCAATGAAAAAACTTGTTGAATTGGGAGAATTGAAAGTTTTCGAACATGATGGTTTCTGGCAACCAATGGATACTTCAAGAGAGTATTCTTTATTGAATGAACTTTATAATAATAATCAAGCACCTTGGGTAAAATGGGAGAAAAAGTAGTATTTGGAAATGTATATCGTGGAAAGAAAGTTTTAGTAACTGGGAATACAGGATTTAAAGGCTCATGGTTATGTGCGTGGTTGCTTTCATTAGGAGCTGATGTATATGGAATATCCAATGAGATTCCTACTTCTCCTTCAATGTTTGTAGAGCTTGGATTGGAAAATAAAATGAAACATTTTTTTGCTGATATTCGTGATTTAGGCGCTATCGGAAAAATAATCAATGATATTGAACCAGATTTTGTTTTTCATTTAGCAGCGCAGCCAATAGTTTCATTATCATATAGCGAGCCAATTGATACGATTTCTACGAATGTAATGGGGACAGCAAATGTACTAGAAGTATTAAGAAGTTATAAAAAACCTTGTACAGCCATTATAATTACTAGTGATAAATGCTACGATAATGTGGAATGGATATATGGTTATAAAGAAACCGATGCTGTGGGAGGTAAGGATATTTATAGTGGAAGCAAAGGAGCTGCTGAGTTAATTTTCAAATCTTATTATCATTCTTTCTTTAAAAAGGATGAGGGTGTTGTTAAGATTGCTTCTGCTCGTGCCGGAAATGTTATCGGTGGAGGAGATTGGGCTTTAGATCGAATAATTCCCGATTGTATGCGCTCTTGGAGTTTGGGGAAAGTCGTAGAGATTAGAAGCCCAAAAGCAACTCGTCCTTGGCAACACGTTTTAGAGCCTCTTAGCGGTTATTTGCAATTAGGCGAACGTTTATACAATGATCACTCTTTAAATGGTGAAAGTTTTAATTTTGGACCAAAACCAGAATACAATCACACTGTTCAAGAAATTTTAGAAGACATGAGTATACGTTGGCATTTTGAGAATTCTAAAGATGCTTATCAGGTAACAGGAGATATTAAATTTTATGAAGCTGGGCTATTAAAATTAAATTGTGATAAAGCGTTATTTCACTTTCAGTGGAAACCAACATTAGATTATACTACTTTAATTGAATATACTAGTGATTGGTATTATGAGTTTTATAAAAATAAAGGGGATATGTACTCTTATACTCAAGCACAAATAGAGGGGTATGAGAATTTAGCAAAACTTGGAAATATAGCATGGACAAGATAAATGTAGAAGGAGTTTTTTTAACTCCCTTAAAACGTATATATAACCCTAAAGGAGATGTTTTTCATGGAATGAAAAAATCCGATATAGGTTATTCGGGATTTGGAGAAGCTTATTTTTCAACTATACATTTTGAAGATGTAAAGCCATGGAAAAAACATTACGAAATGACTTTGAATTTTGTAGTTCCTTTGGGAGACATTCGTTTTGTAATCTATGATGATAGGGAAGATAGTATTACTAAAGGAGCTTTTTTTGATATAACATTAGGAGAAAATAATTATCAAAGAATCACTATACCTCCAGGAGTTTGGGTTGCATTCGAAGGTGTTGGAAAAAATTATAATCTGCTATTGAATTTGGCTAATATTGAACATGATCCGAATGAAATAGAAAGAAAGGATGATTTATCTGAAATAAGTTATTCATGGTAAAAAAAAAAATTTTTGTTACTGGAGGCAGCGGATATATTGGTGCCCGAATTTGTTTACACTTAGCTAATGCTGGTTACGCAGTGACTGCTCTTTGTCATTCTAAAATTCCTTCAGATAAGGATTGGATAGCAAAAATGGATAAAGTTTTGATCGGAGATATTTCTGATGAAGGATTTTTGAAAAAAATGGCTGATTTTGAGTATGATACATTATTGCATTTAGTTTCATTAGATCATCACCAATCAAATAAAAATCCGGCATATGTCAGTTCAGTAAACATTACTCCAGTTTGGTCTTTGTTAGACGCTTTTTCAAAGAAAGGATTGAAAAAATTCATTTACTTCTCAACTGCACAAGTGTATGGGCAGTTAAAAGATGAATTAGTAAGGGAAGATAAATTGTTATCAAGCCAAAATCCTTATGGATTAACACATCAAATTGGAGAATTAATTTGTGAATATTATAATGCAACATCTAACGTTGATTGTCGCATTGTTAGGTTGACAAATAGTTATGGAGCACCCATTTTTGAAGAAAACAATTGTTGGTGGCTGGTTATTAATGATTTGTGTCGAATGGCGTATAATCGAAAAAAGATTGTTTTACAATCAGATGGATCTCCTTTGCGTGATTTTATCCATGGTTGGGATGTATGCGCTGGTGTTAAACTGATTATAGAAACAGAAGAAAAATATCCTGTCTACAATTTATCATCAGGAAATACAATATCCATATTAGAAATTGCTGAAAAGATAAAAAATGTTTTTGCACAACGATATGGAACCCAATTGCCAATAATAGTGGAATCAGAACAAAAAGCGAACTTAAAAACAAAGCCTTATCAAATAGATAATAGCTTAATTCATAGTATTGGATTTCTGCCTCAATGGTCTCTAGAAGATGGGATTAATGATCTTTTTGACTATTTGCAAAAAGAAAACTAGATTAACTTTTATATATATGTTAGAAACAAATAATTATTTATTTTCTGTTGTAATACCAACCTACAATAGAAAAGTAGATTTAGAAAGATGTCTTAATTCATTGTTGGAACAGACCTTTAAAAATTTTGAGGTGATAATTTGTGACAATGCATCTACAGACGATACTAAAGAGTTAATAGAGAAGTATAAAGCACTTTTGAATTTAAATTATATAATTTTACCCGAAAATTCTGGCGGGCCTGCAAGGCCAAGAAATACGGGGATAATGAATGCAAAAGGAGATTGGATTTGTTTTTTGGATTCAGATGATTGGTATGCACATAATAAGCTAGAGTATATTTCTAATTTAGATTTAGAAAATATAGATTTTGTTTACCATAAACTTGTAGCTATAGACAGAAAAGGGAGGCAAGGAACAATGTATACAAGACAGATAAATAATGATGAGCCTTTAATAGATTTTTTAACACGTTTTAACCCAATATTGACATCTTCAACCTGTATTAGAAAAAGTGTTTTTACCGAAAATAAATTATTGTTTTCAGAAGATAAAAAGATTGTCGGTGTTGAAGACTTTGATTTATGGATTAGAATGGGGCTTGTAGGTACAAAGTTTAAATTAATTGATAAAGATTTAGGTTTTTATAATAAGGAAAGTACAGATAGTTTATCTTATGTGGATGAACGTCAAATTTCTAGATTGAATGAGGTTTATTCTTCATACATGGAATTGCTTTCAAAAAATCAACAAAAAAAATCCGTAGCAGCTCTTAGTTATCAAAAAGGTGTATTGCTATTAGGTAATAAGAATAAAAAAGCAAGTCTTAAAAACTTTGTCATTGCATTAAAAAGTGGTGTTACTTATATAAAATTTAGAGCTCTATTTAGAATTCTTAAATTAAATCCTCTCGAATTGATAAAAACTTAAAAATTATTAAGTGATTTTAATTCTTATAATTAATAAATATAGCCCCAAAAAAATATAGTAAATGGCAAAGAAAATTTTGCATATTTCCGAAAGAGGTGAAGGTGGTGGTGGTGAATCTGTTTTTAGAGAGACAGTAGTTTTATTTCAAGAATTAGATTTGATAAATACTCATTATACTGCTTGTAAACAATCAAATAAATTACCATTCAAAGTAGATTTTGACTTTAAGGAAAAGGAGCAGTTGGCAGATTTTATTTACTCTTTTTCAAACAAAAGAAAAATGGATTTAATGCTGAAAGAAATTGAACCGGATATAATTCATTTACATCACTATGGAAATTTATCTCCTTCTATTTTACATTCTTTACATAACTATAAAAAACGGAGAGATAACATAAGAATAATACAAACCGTCCATACTTTTCAGTACTCATGTTCTCATCAGGCTGCTTATGATTACAATAAAACAAAAAGGTGTTTGGACTGTGCAAGTGTTCATTTTAAAACTAAAATATTTTATAGAAAATGTAGTAGAGCAGGTTTTGTTCATTCAATAGCTAAAGGATTCAATAGTTTAATAACGCATTATTACTATAAGAAAGAGATCATTGATACGATAGTTGTTCCATCAAATTTTATAAAAGAAGCGATCCTTTTAAATAAATTTTATAGTGATAAAAAAATAGTTGAAATTAATAATCCAATTTTTGAAAATTTAGAAAAAAAGGTGAAATTTCATAAAGAAAACAATATAGTTTATTTCGGCAGATTATCAGAGGAGAAAAATATAAAGTTATTGATTACTGCTTTTTCTCTTTTTGCTTCCAAAGATATAGAGAACTATAAGCTATTAATCATAGGAGATGGTTCAGAAAAAAAGGAACTTCAACAATATGTGAATGAAAAAAAGATTTTAGATAAGGTGATTTTTTTTCCATTCATGACACAAAGAGAACTTGCTAAATACTTGGAAACTTCAAAAATCTCAATTATGACTTCAAAGTGTTTTGAAAATGCACCAATGATGATGATAGAGTCATTTAATTATAATATTATACCTATTGCTGCGAATCACGGAGGAATGAGAGAGATGGTCTTAAAATTGAATTTTGGTTTGTTATTTGAAAGTGAAGATGAGTATTCTTTAGTTGATCAAATTACTAAAGCAGTCAATGATTATGAAAAATTAATTAACGAAAAACCAAAATTGGAAGCCAAAATTCGGGATTTGTTTTCAAAATCAAAATATTTTACGGAATTAAGCAACTTATATTCTTACAGATAAATTATGTTACAAAATTTTTCAGTTTTGATGTCTGTTTACATTAAAGAGAACTCAAATTGTTTAAGACAATCTTTAGAGTCTATTATAAAACAAACATTATTACCTAATGAAATAATTATAGTTAAGGACGGGCCGTTGACCATTGAATTAGATGATGTAATTAATGAGTACTGTGGTAAATATCCAATGTTATTTTTAGTAATTGAATTGCCTCAAAATAAAGGTTTAGCATATGCTTTAAATGAAGGTATGAAACATGTTACAAATGATATTATTGCGAGAATGGATTCTGATGATATTTGTATAGCTGAAAGGTTTGAAATTCAAATTAAATATTTGATAAATAATAATTTGGATATAGTTGGAGGGCAAATAATTGAGTTTTCATCAGATATAGAAAATGTAGTTTCAATTAGAAAGGTTCCATTATCTCATAATGAAATAGTTCAATTCATGAAATTTAGAAGCCCTTTTTCTCATCCAACAATTGTTTTTAGGAAAAACTTGTTTGAGTATCTAAAAGGTTATGATGCAACAATATTTCCAGAAGATTATGATTTCTTTGTCCGAGCTTATTTGACAGGATTTAAATTTGGTAATGTGAAAGAAAATGTCTTATATTTTAGACTTGGAGAAAATTTGTCTGAAGCAATAAAAAGAAGATGGGGAAGAAAATATGCAATGAATGAAATGAAATTGTATAGAAAATTCTTAAGATTGGGTTTTTTTAGCCCTCTAGATTTTTTAAAAGTTTTGATCTTTAAAATTCCTTTGCGAATTTTGCCCTTTAGTCTGTATAGTTATATCTATTTTAAATTTTCTAGGTAATGAAAAAAATTTTAATTACTGGTGCAACAGGATTTGTGGGAACAAATCTTAAAGAATCTCTAAATGAAAATGAAATAGAAACCTTAAACATTCGGTATGTTCCAAACCAAAAAATAGAGATAAAAGCAGATGTTGTTATCCATCTTGCAGGAAAAGCTCACGATTTAAAAAAAGTGTCCAGAGCTAATGATTATGAGGAGGCAAATTTTGAATTAACTAAACAAGTATTTGATGCTTTTTTACAATCCAGTGCTTCAACATTTATTTTTATGAGTACAGTAAAAGCTGTAGCGGATAAAGTTGAAGGTATTTTAGTAGAGAACATTATTCCAAACCCTAAAACGCATTATGGAATTACAAAAAGAAAAGCAGAAGAATATATACTAAACACGCAAATATTTGAAGGAAAAAGATTTTATATATTACGACCATGTATGATTCATGGTCCAAACAATAAAGGAAATCTTAATTTACTTTATAAAGTAGTTAATAAAGGATTGCCTTGGCCTTTGGCAGCGTTTAAAAATGAAAGATCATTTTTAAGCATTAACAATCTCTGTTTTGTAATTAATGAAATTATTAAAAATGAATTTATAGAATCAGGTATTTATAATCTTGCCGATGATGAATTTTTGTCAACAAATGAGCTGGTAAAAATTATAGCTTCTGTATCGAACAAGAAGAATCTTTCTCTTGCAATACCTAAAGGTTTTATAAATAATATTGCTAAAATGGGTGACTTAATTAAATTCCCATTAAACTCTGAAACAATTCAAAAGCTAACCGAAAATTATAGAGTTTCAAATCAAAAAATCAAAAATGCAATTGGAATTGAAAAATTGCCTCATTCTGCAAAAGAAGGATTGGAAAGAACAATAAAAAGTTTTATAAAACAATGCAATACATAATATTAGGTTTAATTTTAATGATCTTAATGCTTCTTTATTTTAAAGTTGCAGATCGTTTTAATATTATAGACAAACCAAACCAAAGGAGTTCACATACCGAAATAACTTTACGCGGAGGAGGAATTATTTTTTGGTTCTCAGCTTTATTATATTTTGTGCAAAATATTGAAAGCAATTTTTTTTTCTTTGCAGGAATTACCTTAGTAAGTTTGGTGAGCTTTTGGGATGATATTCAGAGTTTGTCAAACAAAGTACGTATTTCTATTCATTTTCTGGCAATAACTCTGGTGTTTTATGATTTAGACCTGTTCACCTCTATGCCGATTTGGTGGATATTCATTAGCTATGTTTTAGCTATAGGGCTTATCAATGCCTATAATTTTATGGACGGAATAAATGGCATAACAGGATTGTATACTTTGGTTGTTTTGGGATCATTACTTTATGTAAATACAAAAGTTCAGCTTTTTACAGACGGTACTTTTGTAAAATATGGTATGATCGCCAGCTTAGTTTTTCTATTTTTTAATTATAGAAAAAAAGCGAAATGCTTTGCAGGTGATGTAGGAAGTATTGCAATTGCATTTTGGGTTATTTATTTAGTTTTAAAATTAATTCTTATGACTAATTCTTTAATCTGGCTTTTATTTTTAGCTGTATATGGAGTTGATGCTGTTTGTACTATTTTACATCGCTTATATTTGAAACAAAATATCTTTGAAGCACATCGTTTACATTTTTACCAAATTCTGAGTAACGAATATAAAATACAGCATAGATTAGTATCACTTTATTATGGGGTGGTACAAATTGTAGTTTCTATTTTAGTAATATTGCTTTATCAAAAAATAAACGATTATATATTATTTGCTATTATAATTATTCCACTGCTTTTGATGTATTCAATAAAGTTTTATTTAATTAATAAAAGCAATTTAAGATTAACTGTATGAATCCACAAATAATTCAGGGAGGAAACTTTTCAGACCATCGAGGAACTATTTCATATGTAAATGACTTTACTTTTGAAGACATAGAACGATTTTATATCATAAGTAATTCTGAAGAAAATCCAATTCGAGCCTGGCAGGGACATAAACTGGATGCAAAGAATTTTTATTGTGTAAGCGGTTCTTTTAAAATTCATTATGTAAAAATTGACAATTGGGAAATTCCGTCAAAGGATTTACTTATCGAAACTATTGCAGTTTCTGAATTTGATAGTAAGGTTGTTCACATTCCTGCAGGTTTTGCTAATGCGATAGAATCTCTCGAAAAAAACTCAAAACTGATATCTTTTTCAACGTTGCCATTAGTAAACGTAAAAGAAGATGAAGCTCGATATCCTTCTGATTATTGGAATTTAAATGAGTAGAATTTATTTGTCATTGTCAGAACAAAATGGCTCTGAAATTGAATACATAAATAAAGCATTACAGTCTAATTGGATTACTTCTGGCGGGCCTAATGTAAATGATTTTGAAATTGAGCTTGAGAATTATTTTGGAAAGGATTCGTTTGTAACAGCTTTGAATTCTGGAACATCCGCAATACACTTAGCTCTTATTATATTAGGAGTAAAAGCAGGTGATGAAGTAATTTGTCAAAGCCTCACATTTTCGGCATCGGCAAATCCTATTTTGTATCAGGGAGCAACACCAGTTTTTGTTGACAGCGAATCTGAAACGTGGAACATATGTCCTAATTATTTGGAAGCGGCAATAAAAGACAGAATAAAAAAAGGCAGAAAACCGAAGGCAATAATAGCAGTTCATTTATACGGAATGCCATATAAAGTAGATGAAATTCATGCTATAGCAGATCGATATGAAATTCCGATTATTGAAGATAGTGCAGAAGCTCTAGGAAGTAACTATAAAGGGAAGAAATGTGGTACATTTGGCGCATTTGGAATATTTTCGTTTAACGGTAATAAAATAATCACAGCATCAAGTGGAGGTGCTTTAGTTTCCAATTCAAAAGAGTTAAAAGAAAAAGCAATTTTTTACGCTACACAATCAAAAGATAATGCAATTCATTATCAACATAGTGAAATTGGATATAACTACAGAATGAGTAATATTTGTGCAGGTGTTGGATTAGGACAAATGAAAACTCTCAAAGAGAAAATTGAGTTGAGAAGAAATAATCATTTGTTTTATCAAGAATTTTTTTTAGATGTTGAAGAGGCTGAACTTTTTGAGGAAAAAAATGGAAATTATTTTTCAAATTATTGGTTAAATACGATTTTGTTAAAATCAAATAAAGAAAAAAACGATCTATCAGAAGCTTTTGAAAATGCAAACATCGAGACAAGACCTATTTGGAAACCAATGCATATACAGCCAATTTTTGAAAGATATCCTTATTATGGAGGTAAATTGTCAGAAAAATTGTTTGAAAATGGTCTTTGTTTACCATCTGGATCCAATCTTACAGCGCATGATAAAAAGAAAATTGAAAACACACTAAGAACTTTTTTTAATAAAAGATAAGATTATTTTTTTTAAATGAATATAGAACAAACAAATATTAAAGATTTAGTAATTATCGAGCCGGCACTTTTTAGCGATGAAAGAGGTTATTTTTTTGAATCATACAGTAAAGTGAAATTTGAAAATTTTGGTATTAATATTGATTTTGTTCAGGATAATCAATCATTTTCAAAATATGGTACTTTGAGAGGCCTTCATTATCAAAATCCTCCTTTTGCTCAAACAAAATTAGTACGTGTTTTAGAAGGTGAAATTATAGATGTGGCTGTTGATTTAAGAAAAGATTCAGCTACTTACGGTAAATCATTCAGCATTTTATTATCAGCCGAAAACAAGAAACAGTTAATAGTTCCAAAAGGGTTTGCGCATGGTTTTTCTGTTATAAGCGAAACAGCATCTGTAATGTATAAATGTGATCAATTTTATAATAAAGCTTCAGAAGGAGGAATTAAATATGATGATCCATCGTTAAATATTGATTGGGGAATGGACCTGAAGGACGCGATTGTTTCCGAAAAAGATCAGATTCTGCCTTTTATAGAAAATTGTAATAGTTTATTTTAATGAAAACAATTCTAGTAACTGGCGCAACAGGACAATTAGGCTCTGAATTAGCTGAACTGGCTGTAAAATACACAAAGTACAAATGGCTCTTTGCAGATAGAACACAAATTACGTTAGATGATTTAGATTTACTCAGCACTCAGCTTAATAAGATTCAGCCTGATATAATTTTTAACTGTGGGGCTTATACCGCAGTTGATAAAGCAGAAATTGAAAAGGATCAGGCCTTTAAAATTAATCATTTAGCTGTCGGAAAAATAGCAGTATATGCTTCAAAAAATAATGCAAAACTGATCCATATTTCGACAGATTATGTTTTTGACGGATCTTCCTCAATTGCATTAGACGAGAAAGCAGAAACAAATCCAATAAATGTGTATGGTGAAAGTAAGTTAGCCGGCGAAATTGCATGCATTAAACAAAACCCGAACTCCATTATAATTAGAACTTCATGGGTATATAGTAAGTTTGGGCATAATTTTGTGAAAACTATGCAGAGATTAATGCAGGAAAGAGATGAGATTAATGTTGTAAATGATCAGATTGGATCTCCAACTTATGCAGCTGATTTAGCAGAAGCAATGATAAAAATACTCGAATCTCCACAATGGATTTCCGGAATTTACAATTTTTCAAATGAAGGAGAAATAAGCTGGTACGAATTTGCGTTAGCAATAAAAGAATTAGGGAAATATAGATGTAATATAAATGGTATTCCATCTTCATCTTATCCAACTCCGGCTAAAAGACCTGAATTTTCATTGTTAGATAAGGACAAAATTAAAACAGTCTATAATCTATATATACCAGAATATAGAGAAAGTTTAAAGAAAATGTTTATATAATTTTATAAGATTTATGAAAGGAATTATTTTAGCGGGAGGTTCCGGTACACGTTTGCATCCATTAACATTGGCAATGAGTAAACAAATGATGCCGGTTTATGATAAGCCAATGATTTATTATCCGTTGTCGACTTTGATGATGTCAGGAATAAATGAAATATTAATTATATCAACTCCCCACGATTTGCCTAATTTTAAAAAATTATTAGGAGATGGTTCTAGTCTGGGGTGTAAATTCAGTTATGCAGAACAGCCTGTTCCTAACGGTCTTGCCCAAGCTTTTGTAATAGGAGAAGAATTCATTGGAAATGATGATGTAGCTTTAATTTTAGGAGACAATATATTTTTTGGTTCCAATATGCAGGAATTGCTAAAATCGAACACTAAACCAAAAGGTGGAGTTGTCTTTGCTTATCATGTTTCTGATCCTGAACGTTATGGAGTAGTAGAATTTGATAACAATCATAATGCAATTTCTATTGAGGAAAAGCCAGAAAACCCAAAATCTAACTTTGCAGTGCCAGGACTATATTTTTATGATAATTCTGTAGTTGAAATTGCAAAGAATATTAAACCAAGCGCAAGAGGAGAATATGAGATAACTGATGTAAATAAAGTATACTTAGAAAAACAATCCCTAAAAGTTGGAATATTAAGCCGTGGTACGGCGTGGCTTGATACAGGTACATTTAATAGTTTGATGCAGGCAGGGCAATTTGTGCAGGTTCTTGAAGAAAGACAAGGATTAAAAGTAGGCTGTATAGAAGAAGTAGCATGGAGACAAGGGTTTATAGATGATAAACAATTGGAGAATTTGGCACTGCCATTAGTTAAATCAGGTTATGGCTCCTATTTGATAGATTTTTTAAAACAAAAGAAAAACAATTCGAAAGTTTAATTTTGAGGGTAAATAGTTTTTAAAGCCCTTTAATTTGTATTTTTGTAATACTATACTAGTTTTTTTACAACTAACACTAAACCAAATTGAGTACAGATAAACCAAACAAGCTGTCATCCTTGTTATACAATTCTTTTTCGCCAAGGAACTTGAGAGCAAACATTAATAATCTTAGTTATCTGCCGAGGTGGATAATTGTAGGGATTGATGTAATGGTTCTTATTTTTTCCTTTACCTTCACTTATATGCTCTTTGAAGGTACAGCATTGGGCTACATTATAATTTCACACGACTTTTATTTTGTTTCAGGCTTAATAATTGTAAATGTTTTTTTCTTCTGGCTGTTCAGAACATATTCGGGAATTATACGGCACTCTTCTTATATAGATGCCATAAAATTGCTTTTTTCTCAAATGTCAGTTTTAGTTTTCTTTTTGTTTGTTAATTTAATATTTGAATTATATACTGGTCAGAAAGCTTTTTTGAATACGGCATTATTTATAAATCTCGTTCTGTCATTCTGTGGTTTGTTTCTCTATCGAGTTATTGTAAAACAGACTTTTGAATTGTATTTTTCAGAAAAAGCAAATTCAAAACTTATTAGAACAGTTATTTATGGTACAGATGCAAACGCAATCTCGGTAGCTAATGCCTTAAAGTTCGAAACGCCATCAAGATTTAAGATTGTTGGATTTGTAGACAAGAACAATCAGAATGCTTCTAAACGAATGCTAGATCTGCCTATTTTGATCCTTAGAAAAAAATTGCCAGCTTTAATGAGGTCTGTAGCTGCAGAAGGTGTAATTATTGCCGATAAAAGCTTGACAAAAGACGAGCAATTAATTATAGTTGATCAATGTCTTGAATTTAATTATCGAGTTTATACCGTTCCCCTGATTTCTGATTGGGAAAATCAAAAGGAAATTTCTCAAAAGGTAAAGAATATCCAGATTGAAGATCTGTTAGAAAGAAAACCTATTGTTTTAGACAGTAAATCTATTTCTAAACAATTAAAAGACAAAACTATTTTAATCACAGGGGCGGCAGGTTCTATTGGCAGTGAAATAGTAAGGCAGGTTTTGGGCTTTAATCCTAAAACGGTTATTATTTTAGATCATGCCGAAACACCTTTGCACAATTTATGCCTCGAAACATTGCAAATGAATTCTAGTGCTAAAATCGTAGCTGTGATTACTGATGTAAAAAGCAAAAAGGCATTAGAAAAGGTATTTAAAAACTATAATCCTCATGTTGTTTTTCATGCTGCGGCTTATAAACATGTTCCGTTGATGGAAGAAAATCCTGCACAAGCGATTTTGACAAACATAAAAGGAACAAAGAATCTTGCCGATTTATCATGTAAATATCATGTGAAAAAATTTGTGATGGTTTCTACTGATAAAGCGGTAAACCCAAGTAATGTAATGGGAGCCAGTAAACGTATTGCAGAGAAATACGTTCAGTCTTTATTCTTGAAAAATCAAAAAGAAAATGTTCCGGGAGTAACTAAATTCATTACTACACGTTTTGGAAATGTTTTAGGTTCTAATGGTTCTGTTGTGCCATTGTTTACTAAACAAATTGCAGAAGGCGGTCCAGTTACAATTACACATCAGGATATTATACGATATTTTATGACCATTCCCGAAGCTTGTCAATTAGTTTTGGAAGCCGGTGCAATGGGTAATGGTGGAGAGATTTATATTTTTGATATGGGTAAACCGGTCAAAATTATTGATCTGGCTAAAAAAATGATCAAACTTGCTGGGTTTATTCCGGACAAGGAAATCAAAATTAAAATAGTAGGTTTGCGGCCTGGTGAAAAGTTATACGAAGAATTATTAAATGATACTTCTAAAACACTTCCAACCTATCATAATAAAATTATGATTGCTCAGGAGATACAGGATGAATACGAGAATCTTCATACGGATATTGACGAGTTAATTGGAATCGCAGATTTTTACGAGAACGATGATATCGTAGCAAAAATGAAAAAGATAGTTCCTGAGTTTAAAAGTATGAATTCTGCTTTTGAAGTTCTTGATAAATAATTTTTTAAAAAGAATTTAATATATATGTAAAAGGTGTTTTTTAAAAAACGCCTTTTTGCTTTTTAAATAAATAATAAAAGACTAAAAATCCTGTTAAATCAAGATTTGAAAGGTTTTTCTATTACAATTTATAAAAATCAAAATGAATAATAATTCTAATGAATGGCTGTTTGAAATAACACCAAAAAATAAATTCTTCTCAATTAACTTTAAGGAAGTATGGCAATATAGGGATCTATTATTCCTGTTTGTTAAAAGAGATGTAATTACAGTGTATAAGCAAACAGTATTAGGACCATTATGGTATTTGATCCAGCCATTGTTTACATCGATAACATTCACCATAATCTTTAATAATGTGGCCGGTATTAATACAGGTCCAGTTCCTCCCTTCTTATTTAATTTAGCAGGAATTACTGTTTGGAACTATTTTACAGCTTGTTTAAATGGTACTTCTGATACATTTAAAGCTAATGCCGGAATATTTGGAAAAGTTTATTTTCCTAGAATAATTACACCGCTTTCCGTGGTAATTTCAAATTTGATTAAATTAGGAATTCAACTTGTAATTTTTATTGCTTTCTATATTTTTTATTATTTCAAAGGATCGAATTTGTATCTAAATGGCACATTATTTCTTTTTCCTTTCTTAATTATAATTATGGGAATTTTGGGATTTGGATTAGGTATGCTCATTTCGTCTATGGTAACTAAGTATCGTGATTTTAGCTACTTGGTTGTATTTGGAATACAGTTATTAATGTACTTGTCAGCGGTAATGTATCCTATGGAACTTGTAAAATCAAAATTACCAGCTTATGGATGGATTGTTGAATATAACCCGCTTGTGTATATTATTGAAACCGCACGTTATATGCTCCTAAATGTTGGCGAAATTTCAATAATGGGATTAAGTTATACAATAGGTGTTACTATTGCAGTATTTTTTCTGGGTCTATTGATTTTTAATAAGACTGAGAAAAGTTTTATCGACACAGTTTAAATTGAAAATACCTATTAAACTTTTTTTTGACAACTAACAATTAATTATAATTGAAAAAAGATATTATTTTAAAAGCCGAAAATATTTCTAAACAATACCGTTTAGGAGAGGTAGGTACTGGTACTTTAACTCATGATTTGAATAGGTGGTGGCATGAAATTCGTGGTAAAGAAAACCCCTACTTAAAGATTGGTGATACAAATGATCGTTCTACAAAAGGAACTTCAGAATATGTCTGGGCTCTTCAGGATATTAATTTTGAAGTGGAGCGTGGGGAAGTTTTAGGAATCATTGGCAAAAATGGTGCAGGAAAATCTACACTTTTAAAAATACTTTCGAAAGTAACTGCACCTACTACAGGGAGCATAAAATCACGAGGAAGAATTGCATCATTATTAGAAGTCGGAACAGGATTTCATGGAGAAATGACCGGTCGCGAAAATATCTTTTTAAATGGAGCAATTCTGGGAATGACCAAAAAAGAAATTGCTTCTAAATTAGATGAAATTATTGAGTTTTCAGGCTGTGAGCGATATATAGATACTCCTGTAAAAAGATACAGCAGCGGAATGACTGTTCGTCTAGCATTTGCAGTAGCCGCTTTTCTTGAGCCTGAAATTCTAGTAATTGATGAGGTATTGGCTGTTGGTGATGCCGAGTTTCAAAAGAAAGCAATTGGTAAAATGCAGGATATCTCTAAAGGAGAAGGAAGAACTGTATTATTTGTAAGTCATAATATGGCCGCAGTAAAAAGTCTATGCAGCAGAGGAATCGTTCTCGAGCATGGAAAAGTTAAGTTTGACGGAGACATTGAACATGCTGTAAGTTATTATTTAAGTGGAGATTCAGAAATATCTAATCAAAAAATATTTGGAAGTGATTATGAAAATTTAGAATTTAAACTGGAGAAAATTTCATTAAATGGTAAGGGGAAAAGTTTTAAAGAACCGCTTTCTGAAAGTGATGAAATACATTTAAATACTTCTATAATTATTAAAAATGAGAAAGCTCAAAACTATCATATAACATATCATTTATTTAATGAAATGGGTGAAGCGCTTTTTTCTTTTTCGCATCCTAAAGATCAAGTGGCATTAGAGTACGGATACAACGAATTGACTTGCACATTCCCAGCTTCTTTTTTTCAATCCGGACAATATTATCTATCTCTTTTTTTAATAAAAGATGAGAGAGAAGCCGCGTTTATTGAAAAAGATATTATTTCATTTACCATTGTTGACGGCAGCCGCGAATTGGGTGTTTATATGGGACGTGAACCCGGTTACATCAAACCAAAATTTGCCTGGAAGAAGAATTAATAAATATTAACTTTAATTACTAGATATGTAAATATCTAAATGAATTTCAACTATTATAAATGGTAAATGAAAATTTCGTTGTTTCTGTCAACATGATTACTTATAAGCATGAGCCTTATATTAAACAAGCTATAGAAGGTGTTTTAATGCAGCAGACGAATTTTGATTACGAATTAATTATTGCTGACGACTGTTCGCCAGATGCAACGCAGGATATAATTAATGATATAATAAAAAAACATCCTCGAGGTAATAAAATCAAATATTTTAGACATAAAGAAAATATAGGAATGCAGGAAAATGGAATTTTTGCTTTCAATCAATGCTCAGGAAAATACATGGCTCTTTGTGAAGGAGATGATTATTGGACAGATCCATTAAAACTGCAAAAGCAAGTTGATTTTTTAGAAGCCAATCCGGATTATGTTTTATGCTTCCATCCTATTAATATTTTAAAAAAAGATGGAGAAATTGTTGATGATTTTATTACAAAAATTCCAGAGAACTACGAAATTTTGGAAACTTTGGCAAAACATGGAAATTATATACATACCCCGTCTGTCGTTTTTAGAAAAGTGATAACCAATCTTCCTTTCGAATTTAGATTAACCCCAATAGGAGATTATTTTTTATATATAATTCTTGCCGAATTTGGCAAAATAAAATATTTAGAAGATAAAATGGCCGTTTACAGATTTGATGTTGGAGTAATTTCTAAAATGTCGAGTATAGATATAGCAAATAATAATGTCAAAATGTATTCCTGTATAATTGGCTATCTTAAAAATGAAAATATTAAGAAAATTATTCTCGATAAGCAGATAAAAGTCGTGACAGAACATTACAAAATGATTGAATCAAGTTGTAAGGAAATGGTCGAATTAGATTATAAAGATGCTTTTGTATCTCGTCATTTTGTTTTTATTAAAATTAAAACACTTCTCCTTTATTATAAAAATCCAAAAATGTTTTTTAATAGAATAAAAAGAAAGCTTAAATAAATGCTGTCAATAATTATTTGTTCAAGAACAAAAGAAATTTCTCAGCAGTTTCTTGAGAATATAAAAAATACAATTGGTAATGATCATGAGATAATTGTTATTGATAACTCTGAAAATAGGTTTTCGATTTTTGAAGCCTATAATCTCGGAATTAAAAAAAGCAATGGAACTTATTTGTGTTTTATTCATGATGATATCAATTTTCATTCTGTGGGTTGGGGAAAAATATTGATATCCATTTTTCAATCTGATGAAGAAATTGGACTAATTGGTATTGCCGGTACAAAAGTTAAAGGTAAAATGATATCCGGATGGTGGGATTGTCCGGAAAAATATAGAGTAATGAATATAATTCAGCATCTTAATTCAAAAAAGAAAGAAAATTGGAATACAGGATGGCAAGATAATTATATTGAAGAAGTTGTTGCTATTGATGGTGTTTTTATGGCAATACCTAAAAATGCAAAAATATCTTTTTCAGATAGATTCAAAGGTTTCCATAATTACGATTTAGATATCTCATTTAAAACTAAAAAGAGTGGAAAAAAAATAGTGGTAACAAATCAAATTTTGTTAGAGCATTTTTCAGAAGGTCAAGTAGACGGAAATTGGGTTAAATCAACATTAAAAATACATAATTACTATAATAAATTATTACCTCTCACAGTAGAAAATAATTTAAGCAAAGATGAATTAGAAAGTATCGATTTTGAAAACTTTAAAAAAATGATCTATCTGGCCTTTACATACAAAAGACCATACCTGGCGTTTCATATTTGGTTTAAGTTTTTTTTAAAACATCCAAAAAATAAATTTCATAATTATTTTTTAAGAGAATTTATCAAATTGATTTAAAAAATGCTGGCAATAATTATTCCCTATTTCAAACTCGAATTTTTTGAAGAAACATTGTTGTCGCTTGCCAATCAGACCAATAAACAATTTAAAGTCTATATTGGTAATGATGCGAGTCCTTACGATTGTTCTGATTTAATAGAAAAGTATAAACAAAAAATAGATCTAGTATACCATAATTTCGAATCTAATTTAGGAAGTATTTCATTAATTCAGCAATGGGAACGTTGCATTGAACTTTCGGGAAATGAAAATTGGTTAATGCTTTTAGGCGACGATGATGTTTTAGGAAATAATGTCGTAGAAGAGTTTTACAATTTTTTAGAATCAAATAATAAAGAAGTTGATCTAATTAGATTTAATCTTAAAGTTATTGATGAGAATGGTGGTTTAAAAAGTCAGCCATTTGATCATGAAGTTCATGAAACGTCCGAAAAATTACTAGATCAAATGCTTCTAATGAAAGAAACAATAACAGCTAGTGAATTTATTTTTAGCAGAGATGTTTACAATCGAAATGATGGCTTTGTAGAATTTCCGCTTGCGTGGTTTTCAGATTATGCTACATGGTTGGTATTTAGTAAAAACACTGGGGTTTTTTATATAAAAAATGCCATCGTGCATTGGAGGCTTAGTCAAAGTAATATATCTTCTGTTGTATCAACAGAGAAAAATATTCAGCTAAAAATAAAAAGCCTTTTTTTGTTTATGTATTTTGTACAAACTAATTTTAACATTGAAAACAAAAGACTAAAAAGCTATACACATTCACAGTTAATTAATTTTTTTGGTAATATTTCAGATTTTGTAAAAATCAGAATTTTAAGAAAAGAATTTTTTAAGTTCAAATTCAAATTAGCAGATATAATTATTATTGAGTTTATTTTTGATCGTATTAAAAGGAAAAGAATAAAAAATTTATGGAAGTATTTGTACCGCATTTAAAGGATAGAAATATTTACCTTGATGAAATCATTTATTTTTCAGATTGTAATTTTATTTTCAGCGATTTTAGTAATTATAAAAATACTTATGAAATTGTAAATATTCACTTTCCGGAAGCTATTTTTAATTGGACTGTTCCTACTAATGAACAGCTAAATGATCTTGAACAAAAAATTTTAGACTGGAAAAAATATTCGAAAATAGTTTATACTTTAAATGATATCAAATCACATTACGACAATCAAGATAAATTTGCTGATTTATTTAGATTGATACAAAAACATGCAGATGGAGTAATTCATTTAGGAAATTATTCTTTAGAAAAATATAAAAATCTTTTTTCTGTCAATTGTCAACATGTTGTAATTCCCCATCCTTTGTATGATAGTTTAATTAAAGATTTTCCAATATCAGATTTTCAGGAAAAATTTCAATTGAGTTTAAAAGATAAATATATTGTTTCGGTAATTGGAGACATAAGGTCAATGGAAGAAGTAAAACTTATTTTTAAGGTTTTTAATAAAATTCCGAACAAAAATAAGTTTCTAATTGTTCCTAATATGTTTTTGTTTATGAAACTGCCAAAGTTTTTTCCATATCGTTTTAGAAATATATATAGAAAAATTGAAGAGTTCTTGTTTTGTTTTCCACTTCAAAAAAAACAGTACTTTTTTAATTTTAAATTTATAGATTATAATTACATGGTAGATTTAGTAAGGAATTCATCATTAGTTATTATTCCAAGATTAAAAAATTTAAATTCAGGGAATCTATACTTGGGATTAAGTTTCGATAAACCAATGATAATTCCAAAAGTGGGAAATTTAACGGAAACGGCAGAGTATTTTAATTTTCCATTATTAGATTTGCAAAAGAAAAATTATAAAGAAGTTATCGATATTGCAATGGAATTAGATAAAAAAACATTTTTTAAAACTAAAGAATACCTGCAGAAAAAAGAAAAATTTAAAGCCAGTACTATTGCGGCATTATATGATGATTTTTTTTGCCAATTGATAAAAATTAAATGAATCCATTAGTTTCTGTAATTGTTCCATGTTATAATCAAGGTCAGTATTTAGTAGAGGCACTTGAGTCGATATGTAATCAAACATTTGAAAATTGGGAATGTTTAATTATTGATGACGGAAGTATAGATAATACGGCAGAGATCGCGAAATCATTTGTTAATAATGATTCTCGTTTTTGTTATTATTTTAAAAAAAATAGCGGAGTAAGCAGTACAAGAAATTTAGGATTAGAAAAAGCAAATGGACAATATATTCAGTTTTTAGATTGTGATGATGTTTTAGATGTTAGAAAACTGGAATTATCATTAAAAGAACTGGAGTTAAATAAAAACGTACAAATCGTTATATCTAATTTTAGAATGTTTACAGATGATATAAAGGTTTCATCTGACCCATTCTGTATTTTAGATCCTTCATATTTTAATCTCGAAGGATTTTTATACCAATGGAATATATCATTTTCTCTTCAAATGCAATGTGGTTTTTTTGAAGCCTTATTGTTCCATAATATTCGTTTTCCTGAAAATTTATCAGCACAAGAAGACTGGGTAGTCTGGGTAAGTTTGTTTAAAACAGGTACTAAGGCGGTTTTTATAGATAAACCATTAGCATATTATAGAATTAACCCTAACAGCAGAATGTCAACCCTTGGTATTGATGATAATAAAGTAAAGGTTTTAGAGAATTTTAAATCTATTCTTTCTAATGATGAATATAACAAATTTATTTCAAATTTGATTTCAAGAATTTATCAGTCAAATGAAGACGTAAAAAAGAGGTTGAAAGAAGTTAGAAGTTCAAACACTTATCAAACGGGTTTAATGATTAAAAAGATCTTAAAGAAAATTGGCCTGTTAAAAATTTCAAGATCCCTCTTTAAAACAATTCTTCGATTAAAAAAATAATAATGGCTAAACTTACTATAATCATACCAAGCTATAATCATGGAGAATTTTTAATCGATAGATTAGAAACTATTTATAATCAAACATACAAAGATTGGGAAGCAATTATTATTGATGATAAATCCACAGATGACAGCGTAATAATAATTGAAAAGTTTCTTAAAAATAATCCTGATTTTAATATCAAATATTTTATCGTAAACGAGAATAACTCGGGAAGTGGTTATAACTCTTGGAAAAAAGGTATTGAATTGGCCGAAACAAAATATATCTGGATTGCTGAAACAGACGATTACTCTGACCATACTTTTCTGGAAGAATTGATTCCTGTTTTAGAATCTAATCAAGAAGTTTCTTTGGTGTTTTCTGCCAGTCATTATGTTGAAAATAATAAGATTACCTACGATTCATCAAACAGAACAAAAGATTTAAATGTCAATAAAAATGAATATAAGGTAATAGATAAAAGTGTTTTCTTTAAAAGAATGCCATTTGATACTTACATAACAAACGGAAGTTCAGTTGTCTTTAAAAAGCCAAATGAAACTCTACCGGATACTATATTTACAAACAGACAGTGTTCGGATATTTTCTTATGGTCATATTTATTAGAAAACAATTCGTTTGCATTTTTAAATAAAAACTTAAACTTTTTTAGAAGGCATGTTGGATCAACATCTTCATTTTTGCAAAAACATAAATTGGAAACAATCTATCATGAAAATGCTAAATATCTGAATCTTTTTAATCAGACCGAGAAATATTCTCAATTTATTAATCATTACATTAAATACTATATCTGGAGCCATAAAAGGGATTTTTTAAATACCTCAAGTGTTCGAAAAATACAGACTGATAAAAATCTAAGACTGTTGTATTTTTATGAATTGATTCGCTTTACATTCTTTAAACTTTTAAAAAAATGAGTGCTTCACCTCTGGTATCTGTTATTATTACAACTTATAACAGGACTTTTTATTTAAAAAAAGCTATAGATTCAGTTTTTAATCAGACTTATAAAAATTTAGAGGTTATAGTAGTTGATGATGGAACTATTGGAGATGAAAATCAAAATTTATGTTCGGAATATAATTCCATAACGTATTTAAAAATCAAAAATTCAGGTGGTCCTTGTAAACCTAGAAATGAAGGTATTAAAATTTCAAAAGGCAAGTATATTATTTTTTTAGATGATGATGATATTTGGGAACCTAATAAAATAGAAGTACTTCAGGATGTTTTAGAAAAAAATCCGTCATTTGGTTTAGCACATCATTACTGTAAATTAATTGATGAAAATGATAATGAATTAAATAAGTATGTAGGCAAACCGGGTAAAATTGAAGACAAACATGGTGATATATCCATGAAAATGATAGGAAACTATACTGTTAGTGATTATCCTCTTTGCAGGGCAGAAATTATTAGAAAAGTGGGATTTTTTAATGAAAAAATGATAGCAGCTGGTGAAGATGTTGAGTATTGGAACAGAGTCTCTTTTTTTACTAAATTTTATTATGTTGATTTACCACTTACAAGATATCGGATACATTCTTCAAACAATTCAAAGATTAATGAAAAAGAATATTTAAAACTAAATCTCTACAATAAAGAATTTATAACTGAATATAAAAACAGAGGAATTATTTCAAAAAAAGATTATCCCAGATATATTCAAAAACTGGTACACAATCAAATAAAGATGTTTAAATTAAACTATTTAAAAAGTTTAAGCATCTTAAATAAATTAGATTCTTTTTGGTTTCTCAACTGGAAGAATTTTAAATTATTTATTTTTATTTTAATAAAAAGATAAATTGAGAGTAGGTTACAATCCCAATAAAGATAAAAAACAAGAACCAAATGATTTTTTTCATCAGGTTGTTATTCCTGTCTATATACCGGACAGCGAAGGTTATTTTAAAGACAGCTTGAAAATTTTAAAATATTGTATAGAATCCTTATTTAAAACAATTCATCCCAAAACTTATATTACAGTTGTTAATAACGGAAGCTGTACTGAGGTAGTTGATTATTTAACTAATCTTCAAAAAACAGGAAAGATACATGAGTTGATTAACACAAGTAATATTGGAAAATTAAATGCAATTATAAAAGGAATTTCTGGACATGATTTTTCTTTGATAACAATATCCGATTGTGATGTTCTTTTTTTAAATGATTGGCAGAAAGAAACATACAATGTTTTTGAACAATTTCCAAAAACTGGAGCTGTATGCCCAACACCTTCTTCACGTTCACTTAAAAACCACACTTCTAATATTTGGTTTGATTTACTTTTTTCAAAATCACTTTATTTTTCAAAAGTTAAAAATCCAATAGCTTTAAGAGCATTTGCAGAAAGTGTTCAAAATCCAGGTATGTATCAGGATATTCACCTCGAAAAATATCTGACCGTTTCTAAAGATAATTTCAAAGCTGTTGTTGGAGCGGGTCATTTTATTACCACTTACAGAAAAGAAGTTTTTGACAACAACGGTATTAAATATTCAAATTTTATGCTTGGTGGAGATAGTGAAGCAAAATTACTCGATCTTCCGGTTGTAGAAAAAGGAATGTGGAGACTGTCGACAGAAGATAATTTTGCATATCATTTAGGAAATGTAGCAGAAGAATGGATGAAAGAAACTCTATCGGCATTAGATCAAAACAAGTTCTTTATTGATAAACCAATTATTTTGAAAAAAATCAGATTTTCGAAATTTGAACTTTTTATAAAAAATAAAATATTCTCAAGAATTATAATGCAGAAGAAAATCTGGGAATATTGTATTAAATGGAAAGGACTTTCAAATGAGGAAGCAATTAAATACAAATAAATGATGAATGATTCAGTAGAGGTTATATTGATTTCACGGGAGCCGCTTCCTTATCCCGGAATGGGAAGCTGGACAACATTATATAATTATTATTTGGAAAAAAATCATAAAATAAATTATGTTATTTGCCCTAAACCAGAAAAAAATAATAATTCTGTACAATATAGTTTTGTTACTAATAATTTTTTTTACAAAATAAAATATAAAATTTTCAGAAAAAAGAATCAAGATTTTCTTCTGGCCTTAAATAAGATTATCAGATCTGATAAAAAATATATAATTCAGATGGTGGATAATTTTGGTATGGTCAAGCCTTTACACGATTATTTAACTTCAAAACGATTGCTGGACAACTGTTATGTTCAGTTTTTTTATCACGGTTATTTTCCATACAAGACAATGAATTTGAGATTCAATGTTTATGAATTAATTAATGAATTAATTGTCTTAACTCATGATAGTTATAAAGAGTATAAAAAGACAATTAATGTTCTACCTTGTCATGTTTCTGTTCTTCATAATGGTATTGATACTACTATATTTAAAAAAATATCTAATTCAGATAAAAAAATATTAAAACAAAAGTTCGATTTAGAAGACAAAAAGGTTTTTGTCTGGTGTTCACAAGACAGACCTAAAAAGGGATTGCATATTATTTTAAATGCATGGAGAAAAATTTACGAATTGAACCAAAATATTGTTTTGCTTGTCATAGGGTGCGAAAGAACAGAAGAAATTAAGGGAGTAAGATTTTTAGGGAGAATACCAAATCATAATTTATCTCAATACCTTCAGGTATCAGACTGTTATCTTTTTCCGACTCTCTGGCAGGAAGGCTTTGGGCTTAGTTTAATTGAAGCTATGCATTGTGGAAATTACTGTATCGCATCTGCAACGGGTGGAGTTCCTGAAGTCCTGCAATATGGAAAACTGGGCAGGCTAATAGAAAATCCTCATTTTGTTTCGGAATGGGTGGATGCAATGAATGATTTTTTGGACAATAAGTTTGAGGTTTCAGAAATAAATGACGATCTATATTCTATTGAATCATGGATAAATGGAATGAATTGTATTATTGAAGAAGCAAAACTTAGACTGCAAATGCCTACAAAATGAGAATAAACCAATTAACATTTACCAGATTTTTAGCAGCAATTTCAATTGTGATTTTTCACTATGGGAAAAAAAGTTTCTTGTTTAATAACTCTATTGTGGGGTTTGTATTTGATAATGCAGATGTCTGTGTAAGCTATTTTTTTATTTTATCAGGATTTGTAATGATGATTGCATATTCGAATAAAGAAGAAATATCGGCAAAAGAATATTTTACAAATAGATTTGCCAGAATCTATCCTCTGTATTTCTTTGCAATATTTATAATGTTTTTGCTGCAGGTTCGTACTAATGAATTAGATATTTCAGGAGTGTTTTTAAATGTTTTAATGATTCAGTCTTGGATTCCTGGTAAAATTTTATCTGTTAATGGGCCAGGATGGTCATTGTCTGTAGAATTTGTGTTTTATGCCATTTTTCCTTTTATGTTTAACAAATGTTTCAATAGATTTAAAATTAAACACATTTATTTATACATAATTTCATTCTGGGTTTTAAGTCAGTTGGTTTTTCAGATACTTTATTATTTATATGCAGATATATCTGTAACCGCAAAAGATTTCATAATGTACAATCCTATATTGCATATCAATGAATTTTTGATTGGAAATCTGGCAGGTTTTATCTTCATTAAAAAATTACAATTTAAAAAAGCAAACTACGATTTTCTAATTTTGACTTTTGTTGGTCTTATAGTTCTTTCTTTAAAATTTTCAATTGGTAAAATTTTTCATAACGGGTTACTTGCCCCATTATTTATCTCATTAATAATTTTAATTTCATTAAATAATGGAATCATTACAAAACTTTTCCAACAGAAGCTATTTGTATTTCTGGGAGAAATTAGTTTTGGAATCTACATTTTGCAGTATCCTGTTTATTCTATATTTAGTGCTTATAGTTTAAACAAGTATTTTCATCTAACAGATCCTACGTTGGTTTTCTTTATCAGACTTATTATTTTAATTATTGCTTCTTCATTAGCATATATTTATGTTGAAAAACCACTTCAGAATAAAATAAAAACAAGAAATAAAGCAGCATCTGTAATTGAAAATCCGGTGTAATAAAATTTAAGGTAATGAAAACAATAGCAATAATTCCGGCCCGTGGAGGATCAAAACGAATTCCTGAAAAAAACATTCAGTTATTGGGAGAATTACCACTAATCGTTCACTCAATATTATATGCGCAGGAAAACAGTGACATAATACAGGATATTTATGTTTCAACAGATGATGCTGAAATTAAAAAAACTGCATTACAATTTGGTGCAAAAGTTATTGACAGACCAATTTCTATTTCAGGGGATTTAGAGCCAACAGTTTCTGCATTAAAACATGTTTTAGAATCAATTGAATCAGATGTTGAAAATGTCATTTTATTGCAGGCAACAAATCCGTTACGCCCTCAAGAATTATTAAAAGAAGTTTTCGAAAAATATCAAAATGATAATTTAGACAGCATCTTTACAGTTTCAAGAAATCATCAAAAATTTGGAAAAATTGTAAACAATAAGTTCCACCCTTTTAATTATACAATCGGACAGAGAAGCCAGGATTTAGAGCCTCTTTTTTTTGAAAACGGATTACTTTATATTTCCAAATCTTCTTTAATTCAAAAGGATATTATTATTTCAGAAAATGCTTTTCCATTCGAAGTAAATCATATTTTTGCACAAGTTGATATCGATACTCCTGATGATTTAGATTATGCAAGATATCTATATCAGAAACAATAAAACCCCAAATCTTAAAACAAATGAATCCATATATAGAAATTGCAGGCCGTAAAATTGGGCCAGATTTTCCACCTTTAGTTATTGCCGAAATCGGAATCAATCATGAAGGATCGCTTCAGGTCGCAAAAGAAATGGTCGATGCTGCACACAGAGCAGGAGTTGAAGTTGTAAAACATCAAACGCATATTGTAGAAGATGAAATGTCCGGTGCAGCGAAAAAAGTGATTCCCGGAAATGCAGATGTTTCTATTTATGAAATCATGGAAAGATGCTCATTGAATGAAACAGATGAGTTAGAATTAAAAAATTATGTCGAAAGCAAAGGCATGATTTTTATTTCGACCCCTTTTTCAAGAGCGGCAGCCGAAAGATTAAAGAAATTTGATATTCCGGCCTATAAAATTGGTTCAGGTGAATGTAATAATTATCCATTACTAGAACATATTGCCTCATTTGGCAAACCGGTAATTTTAAGTACCGGAATGAATACGATAGAAAGTATCCAAAAAGCTGTAGCAATTTTTGACAAACATAACATTCCTGTTGCGTTATTACACACGACAAATTTATATCCAACACCAATTCATTTAGTTCGATTTGGTGCAATGGTAGAACTTCATGAGGCTTTTCCAGATAAGGTATTTGGGTTAAGCGATCATACATTGAACAATAATGCATGTTTAGGAGCAGTCGCTCTTGGGGCAAGTATTTTAGAAAGACATTTTACAGATCATATGCAGCGAACAGGTCCTGATATTGTTTGCAGTATGGATGAAAAAGCCTGCGCAGAATTAATAGTTTCAAGTGCGGAAATTGCCTTAATGCGAGGCGGAACAAAAAAACCTGCACCAGAAGAACAAGTGACAATTGATTTTGCTTTTGCTACCGTTTGCGCCATAAAACCAATTAAAAAAGGAGAAATTTTAGCAAAAGAAAATATTTGGGTAAAACGTCCCGGAACAGGCAAGATATTAGCAGAGCATTTTAATGACTTATTAGGAAAGAAAGCAGCGAGAGATATTGAAAATGATGAACAGTTAGATTTTACGGATTTTGAGTAATTCTCCAAAAAAAATATTATTTCTTACCGGCACTCGTGCAGATTTCGGAAAAATAAAATCACTTATTCAAACCCTCGAAAAACAGCAGGATTTTGAAGCTTTTGTTTTCGTTACGGGAATGCACCTGCAGGAAATTTACGGTTATACGTTAATTGAAATAGAACGCTGTAATTTTAAAAATGTTTCTACTTTTGAAAATCATACTCACGAAACAACAATGGATTTGACTTTGGCCAAAACAATTGAAGGTCTTTCCAATTATTGTAAAATCATAAAACCAGATATGATTGTGGTTCATGGCGACCGGGTAGAAACGCTTGCCGGAGCTATTGTAGGATCTTTAAACAATATTTTAGTTGCTCATATTGAAGGTGGCGAAGTTTCAGGAACTGTTGATGAGTTAATTCGTCATAGTGTTAGTAAATTAAGTCATGTTCATTTTGTATCTAATAAGGAAGCAGCGAAAAGATTATTGCAGATGGGAGAAGTAAAAGAATCTATCTTTACCATTGGTTCTCCGGATATAGATATAATGTTTTCTAATAATTTGCCTTCGCTTGAAACAGCAAAAGAATATTACGGAATCTCATTTGAAGATTATGCACTTGTAATGTTTCATCCCGTTACGACAGAATTTAATTCGATGAAAGAATACGCCGTTACTTTTGTAGACTGTTTACTTGAAGACAATCGTAATTATGTTGTTATTTTTCCAAATAACGATTTGGGAAGCCAATTTATAATCGACGAATTTAAAAGACTGGAAGGAAATACAAGATTCCGGGTTTTTCCATCTCTGCGATTCGAATATTTTCTAACATTATTAAAAAACAGCCAGTTTATAATTGGTAATAGCAGTGCCGGAATTCGCGAAGCTCCTTATTATGGGGTTCCAATTATAAATATAGGAACACGTCAGCAAAACAGAGCCGTTCATGCAGATATTCTAAATGTTGATTATTCAAAAAAAGATATTCTGAAAGCGCTTTCAAAAATAGATTCTCATAAAGTTCAGGTTTCAGATAATGATTTTGGAGAAGGAAATAGCAACGAATTGTTTTTACAATCATTAAAGAAAAACGATATTTGGCAGCTCAATCACCAAAAGCAATTTAGAGATATATAAATCTCTTTACTAATTACTATCAACATATATGTTTTTTAACTCAGTAGCATTTGCTATCTTTTTGCCAATCGTTTTTTTCTTGTATTGGTTTGTTTTTAATAAAAACAAAAGCACTCAAAATACCCTATTAATTATTGCCAGTTACTATTTCTATTCCTGTTGGGATTGGAGATTTTTATTTCTATTGGTTTTCTCAACTTTTTTAGATTATTATACAGGGATTCAAATAGAAAAAGGAAAATCAGAGAGAAGCAGGAAATTCTGGTTTTGGTTAAGTATTTTGGTAAATCTGGGGTTCTTAGGAGTATTTAAATATTATAATTTCTTTGCGTCTTCATTTGCAGAATTATTAAATTCAGTTGGCGTAAAAGCAAGCCCGATTTTACTGAATGTAATTTTACCTGTCGGAATTTCATTCTACACTTTCCACGGACTTTCTTATGTCATTGATATTTATTTTAAAAGAATAAAAGCCGAATACAATTTTGTAGATTATTCTTTATTTGTGAGTTACTTTCCACTTTTAGTTGCCGGACCAATTGAAAGAGCAACACATTTATTGCCGGAAATAAAAGTAAAACGTACATTTGATTTAGAAAATGCAAAACAAGGCGTTTATCAAATTATTTGGGGGTTAGTAAAAAAGGTAATTATTGCCGATACTTGCGCACCTTATGCCAATGCAGTTTTTGATAATTATGCTTCGATGAATTCCTTCTCGCTTATTTTGGGAGCAATATATTTTGCTTTTCAAATTTATGGGGACTTCTCCGGATATTCAGATATAGCACTTGGAGTTTCAAAACTATTTGGTTTAGATTTACTTCGAAACTTTAATTATCCTTATTTCTCAAGAGATATAGCTGAGTTTTGGCGTCGCTGGCATATTTCGCTTTCATCTTGGTTTCGGGATTATTTATATATTCCGTTAGGCGGAAGTAAAGGGGGGCTTTGGATGAAAATTAGAAATACATTTATCATTTTTGTCGTGAGCGGATTCTGGCACGGTGCAAACTGGACATATGTAGTATGGGGGTTCATAAATGCTGTTTATTTCCTGCCATTACTTCTTTCAAAAAGCAATCGAAACAACATGGATACGATTGAATTAAAATTCAATTTTGATTCTGTAAAAGTGTTTCTTAGTATACTTTATACATTTGCGTTAACCTGCATTGCGTGGGTGTTTTTTAGAGCTAAAACAATTACAGATGCTGTTTTGTATTTAAAGCGAATTATTACCAGCAAAGATTTCAGTTTTCAGTATTTAGACAACGAACGTTACAACTATGAGCTTTTATTGATGATTGCATTATTTGTGTTAATTGAATGGAATAATCGAACTAAAGTCGAACCTCTTTCTGGAAAATGGAGTACATTAAAAGTAGCTTTAGCAATTTTAGCGATAATGGCTTTCGGAACTTTTTCAGATTATAAAGAATTTATATATTTCCAGTTCTAATGAAGAAGTTTTTAATTTATATCGCTAAAATTATTGTCGTAACTATTTTAATAGCATTTCTATTAGACGGCTTGTATACTTATGTTTTCATTCAGTCTAATAATAGAGGAAAAATTGAAAAAGTTTTTAATTCAAAAGCCCAAAAATACGATGTAGTTTTTTTAGGATCCTCAAGAGCAAATAATCATTTTGTGGCACAAATGTTTGAAGACAAAGGATTAAAAGCATTCAATTACGGAATGAGCGGCGGACATTTATTTGAGGCATCATTGATGCTGAAATTAATGATCGAAAGAAAATACGAAATCAAAAATGTCATTCTCGAAGCCGATTTGAATTTATCAAATGAACATCAGGCCGAAGGGATTTCCGCAAGATTTCTGCCTTACATACATAATTCAGAAGTTATTAAAGATCATTTTTCAAAAGAAGCAGATTTTAATGAATTATATTATATTCCGTTTTACAGGTATATAAAATATGATTCAAAAATTGGTTTTAGGGAAACTTTTTTTATCTCAATCAATAAAAAAACAAATGCTTTAGATAATTTGGGCTACTATCCTTTGGTAAAACATAAAAATGGCAATATGAAAAATAATATTGTCAATCTAAATCCATTAAAGCACAATAAGTATTACGAAGAGATTAAAAATCTTTGCAAAGCACATAATATCAATTTTATTGCTGTCATGACACCTATGTGTGAAAATACTAAAGGGATGAATTATTTTGAAAAAGTCAAAAAAGTTTATCCTGAAATTCATAATTACGAAAATGTAGTAATTGAGGACAAATATTTTTCTTCTTGCGGACATATGAATGATGCTGGGGCAAAAATATTTACAGAAAGGATTTTAAAAGATTTTTTTAAAAAGTAATTTTTCAATGGAGAAAAATAAAATACTATTGTTGTTTCCAGATGGTGTAGGAATTAGAAATTATCTTTATTCTAATGTTTTCCATAACTTAAAAGAAGATATTATTCTATTTCATAATTTTGATCCTGAAACTATAACTGCCATTAAAGAAAATACTTCAATTAATGCAGAAATTTTAATTCCAGTTTATAGAGAGTCTATTAAAGAAAAGTTTTTAAGAGAATTAATTTGTCTTTCGCGATTATATTACAATAACTCTCAAGTTAATAATCCAACTTTATTAACCAATTGGAATTGGAAGCAGCAAGGATTTTCAAAAAAGCTATTCTATAGATTGATTGAGTTATCATCCATTTTTTTTAAAAAATATTCAAGTATTTTAAAACTTGAAAAAATGTATCAAAAGGCTATTCGCCAAAATTCATTTTACAAGGAAGTAAAAAATATTTTGAAGGATTCACAAGCTAAACATGTTTTTTGTGCCCATCAAAGAGCATTAAATGCATCTCCTGTTTTTGCTGCCGCCACTGATTTAGGAATTGAGACGAGTACCGTAATTTATTCATGGGATAATTTACCCAAAGCTCGTTTAGCATTGCGTGCAGATAAATATTTAGTTTGGTCTGATTATATGAAAAATGAATTGAAACAATTTTACCCTGAAATTCCGTTAGAAAATATTCATGTCACGGGAACTCCTCAATTTGAGTTTTACAATGATCCGGAAAATATAATTGAAAAAGAAGTTTTTTACACAAAATACAATCTGGATTTAAATAAAAAAATTATTTGTTTCTCTGGTGATGATACCAAAACTTCTCCAGATGATCCGGATTATTTAAAAGATATAGCCGAAGAAATTATTAAAGCAAATCTGCAAAACGAATATCAAATTTTATTAAGAAGATGTCCGGTTGATTTTTCAGGAAGATTTAATGCAGTTGTAGAACAGTATAAAGATTTGATTAAAGAAGCACCGCCTCTGTGGTATTTCAGTAAATCGAAAGAATGGAATATGGTCTATCCAACTTTTGAAGATGTAAAATTATTAGTCAGCACTGCTTTTTATTCAGATATAGTCGTAAATGTTGGCTCTACAATGGCATTTGATTTCGGAGAGTTTAATAAGCCATGTGTTTTTATTAATTATGATCAAAAAAAACAAAATGATAAAAACTGGTCTGTAAAAACTATTTATAAATATCACCATTTTAGAAGTATGCCAAGTCAGGATGCTGTTATTTGGCTAAATAATAAAGAAGAAATTATAGATAAAATCATTTATAAAAAGGATTGGAATTCAATCGATAGCTTAAAGAAATGGTATAATATTGTTGCTGGAGAGGAAAAAAACATCGATTCAGTCAATATTTCTAATACTATAATTATTTAAAAACACAAGCCAATGATTTTTAGAAAACTATTATGGCGTCTTTTAGGAATTAATTACTATAAGTATTTAAAAGGCAAAAATGCGGTTTATTTAAAAGATGCAAAGTGGCCGGTTATAGGCAATAAAACTTATGATAATGGAGCCTTTGTCTGGAAATGGTATGATAACTCAAACATTACTATTGGAAAATATTGTTCAATTGCAAATGATGTAAACTTTATTTGTGATTCAGGTTTTCATACAGAAAGCGAGATTACATCATTTCCTCTATTCCATGAAGTTTTAGAAAAAGATGATGAAGTTATAATTAACAATATTTCCTATACTGTTAAGGATCTAAAAGAGAAATTAAAACCAAAAAAAGCAAATATAGTTATAGGTAACGATGTCTGGATTGGTATGAATGTCACAGTTTTGCCTAGAGTTAAAATAGGAAACGGAGTTACTATTCTGGCTGGTGCGGTTGTTTCTGACGATATTCCGGATTATGCTATTGCAGGCGGGGTTCCGGCGAAAGTAATTAAATTCAAACACAATCAGGAAGATATTGATGATTTAAATAAAATTAGCTGGTGGGATTGGTCTGATGAAAAAGTAAAATTAAATGTAAATGACTTCTATGTCTCAATAGATGAATTTATTAAAAAACATTCCTAATGCATATCTGTTTCTTAACAAACGAGTTTCCAAAAGAAGGATTTCCACACGGAGGAATTGGCAGTTTTGTTAAAACGCTGGCAATTACGCTGGTTAAAAACAATATTAAAGTATCTGTTGTCGGAATTAATTATACTTCAAAAACTGAAAATGAGATAGTAGACGGAATAAATATTTACAGATTAAAAAAAAGTTCAGTAAAAGGACTTTCATGGTATTTTAATTCAAAAGCAGTTAATAAAAAAATTAGCCAGATTCATAAAGAAAATCCCATTCACATTATTGAATCTTCCGAACTTGGTCTTGCTTTTATTTCTAAAATAAAAGACATTAAATATATTATACGTTTACACGGAGGGCATCATTTTTTTGCTGAAAGCGAGAATAGAAAAATCAATAAATGGAAGGGATTTCAGGAAAAAAGATCTTTTAGTAAAGCAGATGCCTTTATCGCAGTTTCTCAATATGTAAAAAAACATACCGAAAAATATTTAAGTTACAATAATAAGCCAGTAGCCTATATCAGTAATCCTATCGATACAGATTTTTTTAAACCAATAGTTAAGAATGAATCTGATAATAAGATTGTTTTTGCAGGAACAGTCTGCGAAAAAAAAGGAATACGACAATTAATTCAGGCTTTTCCATTGGTTAAAAAAGAGATTCCCAATGCTGTTTTGGAGATTTACGGGCGCGACTGGTTTTTTGCTGACGGAACATCGTATATAAAGATGCTGACGGAAAAAGAATTATCAAAAATAGGGAACGTAGCAGAAGATATTTATTTTAAAGGAGCAATTTCATTTAATGAAATCCCAAATGCATATGCTCAAGCCACAGTATGTGTCTTTCCGTCACATATGGAAACCCAAGGTTTAGTTGCGCCAGAAGCCATGTCTATGGAAAAGGCAGTTGTTTTTACAAAACTTGGACCAGGACCAGAAGCCGTAGAAGATTATAAAACAGGATTATTATGTGATCCTTATAATCCGGAAGATATTGCTGAAAAGATTATTTGGTTTTTTTCGAACAAAGAAAAAAAAGAAATAATAGAAAAATCGGCAAGAAAATTTGTTGTTCAAAAATATGGATTGAACACCATAATAGATCAAAATATTGTTTTTTATAAATCATTAATTAAATCTGAAGACTAAAAAATCAAAAGGATGAATTTGTTTCAACTCATGCGATCAGATTACAGGAAATATAAAAAATATGGAGGAAGTTTCTTCGGGATTATATTTCTAACTCAGGGATTTTGGGCTGTTTTTCAATATAGAATAGCGCATTTTATTTATTCGAAAATAAAATGGCAGCCGTTTAGATTTTTAGGATTATTTATACTGCTTATCTATCAAAAAAATATTGAAATTCTAACAGGAATATCAATTTCGGCAGCTTCAAAAATTGGACATTCATTTTATATTGGACATTTTGGAGGTATTATTATTAATGCGAATGCAGTTGTGGGCAATAATTGTAATATTTCTCAGGGAGTTACAATAGGAGTTTCTGGTCGTGGTAAAAGCAGGGGAGTTCCCGTAATTGGAAACGAAGTATATATTGGAGCAAATGCAGTTGTGTCAGGAAATATTAGTATAGGAAATGGAGTTTTAATAGGGGCGTGTTCAATGGTAAATACTTCTGTTGCGGATAATTTGGTAGTTTCAGGAGTTCCCGCAGTTGTAATATCGCAAAACGGATCTAAAGGCTATATTTAATGAAGTTACTAATTGTTTCATCGGCGCCATTTATATTTAAAGATAACAAATGTTATGCTTACAGTCCTTATGTAAAAGAATTAGTAATTTGGGAAAAATATGCTGATGAGATTATTTTTTGCTGTCCAACTTGGAAAAATGAGAATGGATTATTAATCGATGAAATTCCGTTTAAATTCAGCAAACATTATAAATTAATTGATTTTAATTTAAATAGTTTTAGTAATATTATTAAAAGTATTTTTTCTTCTATACTAAACACGCTGATTATTTTTAAGGCAATGTATCATGCAGATCACATTCATTTGAGATGTCCTGGAAATATTGGTTTATTAGGAAGTTTTGTTCAGGTTTTTTTTCCAAATAAAATAAAATCTGCTAAATATGCAGGAAATTGGGATTCTAAAAGTAAGCAGCCATGGACATATAAACTACAGAGGAAAATCTTAAGCAATACATTTTTTACCAAAAATATTAAAGTCTTGGTTTATGGAGATTGGGAAAATCAGTCTAAAAATATAAAACCTTTTTTTACGGCAACTTATTCAGAATCTGAAAAAGAAATTGTAGAGAAAAGTAATATCGATTTGAGAACAGAATTTATTTTCGTTGGAAGTTTAGTTGAAGGCAAAAATCCTTTATATGCCATAAAACTAGTTCAAAAGCTAATTGAAAATGGAAAAAATGCAGTTTTAAATCTTTATGGAAATGGCATCGAGAAAGCTTCCTTAGAAAAATACATTAGAGAAAATGAACTTGACAATTTTGTTTTTCTGCAAGGAAATCAAAATTATGAAACGTTGAAAAACGCCTATAAAAAAAGTCATTTTGCCATTTTACCCTCCAAAAGCGAAGGATGGCCAAAAGCAATTGCCGAAGGAATGTTTTGGGGTTGTGTACCTATTGCTACAAAAGTTTCATGTATTCCTTTCATGTTAGATTTTGGCGCCCGAGGTATTTTATTAGAAATGAATATAGAAAAAGATATTTCCCGACTACTAAAAATTTTAGAACATAAAAGTATCTTTGATATTAAAAGTATGCTGTCGGCACAATGGTCACAAAAATATACAACTGATTTATTTGAATCAGAAATAGAAAAAATATTAAAACATTGAAACATACAGTAAAAACAAAAATATTTAAAGTAATTGCTTTATTTCCGGATCGGTTAGGATATTTTTTATACCACTTTTTACAAAGTATAGGAAGTAAAGTAACCCTTGAGAATAAAATTCAATCTACAAACAATACTTTTGAAACCGTTAAAAGAATTTTATTAAAAAATGATATTACCCTTCAGGATTCGAAAATTGCAGAATTAGGATCAGGCTGGGTTCCTGTATTTCCTTACCAGTTAATTTTTGAAGGACATGCAAAATGTGTTGATACATATGATATAAATGAGCATTATAACGAAAAAGAAATTTTGAAACTCAATGAATATTTTAGTAAACAATACGATTTTACAACCAATGAGAAGAAGAAATATTCTTTAGTAAAAGGAGTTAATTACTTTCCTAAAACAGATATATGTAACGGCTGTCTAAAAGATGTAAATTTAGTATTATCCAGATTTGTTTTGGAACATGTTCCTCCAAATGAAATTATTAAAATTCATGATTTTCTTTATTCCAATTTAGAATCCGGAAGTCATATTTTGCATTTAATTTCGCCAAGCGACCATCGCGCATATAGTGATTCATCTCTTTCATTGCAGGATTTTTTAAAATATAGTGAAGAAGAATGGAATAATATTCAAACCAAATTTGATTATCATAATAGGCTGCGACTTCCTCAATATTTGGAAATTTTTAAAGATAAATTTGAAATACTTTTTTTTGAGCATGACAAAATAAATGTAGAATCAAAGAGCTTTAAAAAATTTAAAGAATTAAAGATTCACGAGGATTTCCAAAAATATAGCGACCAGGAATTAATGGCAGGCAGTATCAATATTTTGTTGAAGAAGAAATAAATGAGGATCATTCAAATTATAGATTCACTAGAAGCAGGCGGTGCAGAAAAAATGGCGGTCAATTATGCCAATGCTCTATCTAAGAAAATAGCATTTTCGGGTTTGGTTACGACCAGAAAAGAAGGTTTGCTTTTAAATCAAATTAATAAAAATGTAGATTATTTATTTTTAAATAAAAAAAGACAAATTGATTTTAAATCAATATTGCAGTTAAGGAATCTTATAAAAAGAAATAAAATAGAGTTTATTCATGCTCACAGTTCTTCCTTTTTTATTGCTGTTTTAGTTAAATTGACTTTTTTTAAAATTAAAATAATATGGCATGACCATTATGGAATTTCACAGGATTTAAAATCCAGAAAAAATTTAAGTTTAAAATTGGCCTCTTTTTTTTTTAGTGGAATTATTTCTGTCAATTCGGCATTAAAAGATTGGGCTCAGGATTACTTATGGTGTAAAAAGATTATTTACCTGCCAAATTTTATTGAAAATAATATTAATTTAAATGCTGAAATTTCTTTAAAAGGATTAGACGGGAAAAGAATTATTTGCGTAGCAAACCTAAGACCTCAAAAGAATCATGAACTTCTAATTAACACTGCAAATATCATAAAAGATAAATTTCCTGATTGGACTTTTCACTTAATAGGCAAAGATTTTGAAGATACCTATTCGGATAGTTTGAAGAGAAAAGTTGTAGATTTACAACTTACAAAAAACATTTTTTTTTACGGAACAATTAATAATATAACTTCTGTTTTAAAACAGTCAGATATTGCAGTTTTAACATCACTCTCAGAAGGACTTCCTTTAGCTTTGCTTGAATATGGAATAAATGAAATGCCGGTTGTGGTAACTAATGTAGGTGAAATTCCAAAAATAATTACTTCAGAAAAAATGGGATTAATCATTCCATCAAATGATTTAGATGAATTTGTGAAAGCTATTCAAAAATTAATTGAAAACAGAATTTACAGAACAGAAATAGGTTTGGAGTTAAATAAAATTATAAAATTAAATTACAGCGAAGAATCAGTTACAGAAAAATATATTTCATGGGTTGATTCTTTGATTAATTTTGTGCTTTAAAAGTTTTAAAGATTTAATGAAAAATACTAAACTACCTTATATTTCACTACTTTTAATTCACGCAGTAATTGCGCTTGTGGTTTTTGTATTGCCTTTTCTGTCAAAAATATATGCGTTATTAATTCCTGTAATTGGTTTTTTTATAGTTTATAGAGCAAAAAACAAAAACAATGAAGCTCTTTATGTTGCCGCTTATCTTGTTGGAGTTGAGGTTTTTTTGCGAATGACAGGCGGAAACTTCAATAACGAATATGTAAAAGGCACAGTTATCTTTTTTATGCTTTTGGGGATGATTTATAGTAATTTTTCTTCAAATGCACTTATTTATGCAATTTTTTTATTGTTGTTAATTCCTGGTATTCTTGTGGCAGTAAATGTTGCAGCATTTGATACAGATATTAAGAAAGCATTAGTTTTTAATTTATCAGGCCCCTTGTGTTTATGCATTTGTGCTATATATGTGTTTAACAGAGGGATTTCTTTTCTTGATCTTCAAAATATTGTCATTACGATGGGATTTCCTATTTTGTCAACTACAATCTATTTATTTCTATATAATCCAAGTGTAAGAGATGTTGTGACAGGGACCCAATCAAATTTCGAGACTTCAGGAGGATTTGGACCCAATCAGGTATCGACAATTTTGGGATTGGGAATGTTTATTTTCTTTTCACAGCTGGTTCTTTTTTCAAAATCAAGGAAAGAAATAATCGTTAATGGAATATTATTAGTATTTATTAGTTATCGGGCGATCGCAACTTTTTCAAGAGGAGGGGTAATTTGTGGCATTTTAATGATTATTTCATTACTTTTTATAATGTATTACTTTTCAAATGCAAAAGGGAAAGGTAAAATTATATTGGTTGTTTTTCTGGTAGGCTTATTTGGAGCAGGAATTTGGTTCTATACTTCATTACAGACATATGGACTTATTGAGAAAAGATATGCAAACCAGGATGCAAGAGGACGAGAAAAAAAAGACCGCCTGGGCGGAAGAGAAGCAGTTATCGACACAGATTTAAAATTATTCTTGGATAATCCAATTTTAGGTGTAGGTGCAGGGATAGGAAAGGAAACAAGAAAGGAATCATTAGGACATGCTGTTGCTGCTCATAATGAAATTTCACGTTTACTTAGTGAACATGGATTGTTTGGAATATTTAGTTTTTTAATATTAATTACTGTGCCATTTATCTTGTATATAAACAATAGACAGCACCTATATTTCCTGCCTTTTTTTATATTTTGGCTCCTAACTATAAACCACGCAGCGATGCGAATAGCGGCCCCTGCATTTGTCTACGCCTTATGTCTTTTATCTGTTCAGGTTAAAATTCCCGAAAAAACAAAAGCATAATATTTTATCTTATGTTTTTTATAATACATTTGCGCCAATTTAAGTCCCTTTAAATCTATAAATATATGCGTTCAAATAACAAAATGCATTTCGAAATCTCAGAAAGAAAAATCTTGCTTTTCAGCATAGATAGTATTTTTGTTTTACTAGGATTGTATTTTTTGAATACACTTTTTGATTATCAGTATTTTGCTTTTGACAATAATACAATTTACAGACCATTTATATTTGTGGGGTACTTGTATATTTTCGGGACTATTTTCGAAATGTACAATCTGCAGGTTGCCAGTAATCAGTTTCAAATACTCCGTAGTGTTGTTCTTGCTGTTTCGACAACTGTTTTGGTGTATCTGCTTACACCGGTTTTATCTCCCGAACTTCCAAAGCAGCGTTTAATCATTTTGATATTCTACTTCACAATTTTACTAATTGTATTATTGTGGCGCTTTTTTTACGCCTTATTTCTGGCGTCGCATCGTTTTTATCAGAATGTTATTTTGATATGCGATCAGGATCAGGTCGAGGAATTGGTCCTGGGACTTGAAAATGTTGACCCAAACTATAAAATAATAGGCTTTGTGAATTCTGATTCGGCTTCTGTTCAAAATACTGATTTTCATTACGTAAGAGAAATTAAGAAAAGTGAACTGGAATCATTTGTAGTACAAAATCATATTTCAGAAATAGTAATTGCATCTAGAAAAACAGATGGTATAACGGCCGATTTATATCAGCAATTGCTTCATTTACTGGAATCCGGAAATGTTATCCGCGAATATACACAGGTCTACGAAAATAAGACACATCGAATTCCGGTACACTATATAGAGAAAGACTTTTACCGTTTCTTCCCCTTCAGCCGAAGTAATAATAATAAACTGTATCTGTTTTTTATTCGGTTTTTAGAATTGGTGTTTTCTTTAAGCGGGCTTTTGATTTGTACTGTTTTTATTCCTTTTATTTTTATTGGTAATCTGCTTGGTAACAAAGGAGGTTTATTTTATACTCAGCAACGCGTAGGTAAAAACGGGAAGATTTTTAAAATTTATAAGTTTAGATCTATGATCGAAGCTTCTGAAACCCATGGAGCTGTTTTTGCAGTTTCAAATGATAAAAGGGTAACACCATTTGGTAAATTTATGCGTAAATCGAGAATAGATGAATTACCGCAGTTTGTGAATATTTTGAAGGGTGACATGGGGGTAATTGGCCCAAGACCTGAGCGCCCATTTTTTGTTGAGGAAATTGCCAAAATAATGCCTTTTTATGAAACCCGCCATGTAATAAAACCGGGCCTTACAGGATGGGCACAGGTTAATTATTCTTATGGTGAGTCAATTGACGAAAGCCTCATTAAACTTCAATATGATTTGTATTACATCAAGCACAGAAGCATATTTCTGGATTTGAGTATTACTTTTAAAACCATCACTACGGTCTTATTTTACCGAGGGCAGTAATTAAATGATAATTGGAATTCGTTTTTTGTTCCGAATTGCCACTCTTGCCAACGTAAAGCCGCTTGTAATTATCATTGGCAGCACGATTAAGAAATGGGCTTTGTTTAGTAGAAAAATGCTATAGATTATCAGAAAAATTAAATGTAAAACGGCAAATCGATACGTCCATTTTTTGTTTTTTAGTATCGAAAGAAAAAGTAAAACCAATAAAAGCGGACTAAATAAAAGCACATTATAATTCATTGCCAGTTCCTGATGAAAAGAATAAAATCCAACGCCGACAAAAAACACTCCCATTAAAGACAAAATCAAAAGATAAATCTTATCGATAACTTTGTTGTGCGCCACAACTACGAATCCTAAAATAAAAAGATACGTATAAACATTATTCCACCACGATATTGGTGTTTCTTTTTCGAAACTGAGTAATGTTTTGCTCTCTCCGGCTAAAAGGCGTCCTTGAAAAGTGGTTTCTTCTAAACTTTTTTTCAATTCAAACGGAAGAAAAATTCTGCTTCCCATCTGGTCAACTTTGGTTCCAAAAATAATACTTGTTCCTAATTGATCATAAAAGTGCCCTTTGAAATAAGAAAATAATATGGAACGATAAGTTTTGTCTGTATCTTCTCTTTTTACAATAACTTTTCCGTTTAAAGTAGAATTGATAACATCAACAACCATCGAAGTGCAGTTTTTATCAATGAATTTATAAGTATAATAACGTTCTTCGGATAATAAAACAGTGTTTAATTTATTAAAAAGTTTCTGTTTTAAATCTTGTGAAATAAGTAACTCCTGCTCAAAAACACTTCTCTTTTCGTACGTGTAATCATTTATAAAATCGGCGAAAGAATGAGCAATTACAAAATACTGTAAATCGCCTTTTGCAAATTTGGCAACAAAGTTTGGTGTTCTAAAATCAAAAGCACCGTAATTATAAACCACATCCAAATTACTTTCAGGATCCGCAACACGAATGGCGGTGTGTCCAAAATAAGAATAGGTTTCGTTTCCTAATCCGCAGGTTATGACACTTATTTTTGCATATTTGGATAAAGGCAGATTTTGACCAAAGCCAGAAAAGAAACTTAGTAATAATAGTAAACTAAAAAGTGTTTTTTGTAAAATGACTTTTTTCATAATTTAAAATTTTAAGAAGTTTGATACTTCGTAAAGATCATCTAAAAATGCCCAAATCTACTTTTAGCGAAAAAATATTCGAATACAAAGCGGCACTTTGATTTCCCAAATCGGTTAAGGCGTAATCAACCTGAATGCCTTTGTATTTGAAACCAAGACCAATATTGGGTTGAAAACTTAATTTTTCTGTGTTATCTAACTGCATTACATTCTGAAAATTTCCGGCGCCCGCTCTTAGAAAAACAAGATCAGTGTAACCAAATTCAAAACCAATTGCAGGATCAATACTCACAATTTTAGACGAAATAATATCATTAGTCTGTTCAAAACGCATATTTAAATTTCCCGCAGCTAAAAGACTGTAATCGTTGTGAAATTCAAATTTTCTTGAAATTCCTAATTGCGCTTTTGGTAAAGTTATTTCAGTACTTTCCGGTAATTCATTGTTTTCTCCCGGAATAGCATTGGCAATTTTTGCATATTCCTCCTCATCAATATTCCACACGTTATAAGTTGTTGTAATATCACGAAGCATTAATCCGAATTTCCAGTTGTTGTGATTAAACTGCAGACCGGCATCAAAACCAAATCCCCAAGAATTGGCAAACTTTCCAATAACCCTGCGGATAATTTTTGCATTGATTCCGTATTGAAATCCTTCGATGGGAAGTTTTCGAGCATACGAAAAAGTAAAACCATAATCGGCTGTCGAGAATAATCGGATTCTATTGTAATCAATATTACCCTGACTATCGATTAATTGTGTCGTATCCATAATGTCATCGACACCAAAACGAATCATCGAGATTCCCCAGGCACTTCGATCGTCAATCGGACTTGCGTAACCTATAAAATCGTATTGGGCAATATTGGCAAAATAACTGGCGTGCATCAGCGAAAGCTGATGATCTTCAAGATTAGTTAATCCGGCCGGATTCCAGTAGACAGAATTTACATCATTTGTAGAAGCCGTAACAGCGCTGGACATTCCTAATGCAGCGGCATCAACACCAATATTCATAAACTCATTCGAATATTTTCGAACGGTTTGTGCATACTGTGAAGTAAAAATCCAAAATAATGAAAACGCTAAAAGTTTCTTCAACTGATGTTTTTTTGCAGGCTTAGGCCTGTTTTTAATTTTTATCAAAAATATAATATTTTACTCATCTAATTTCTTCCTTTTGATAAATATTGCGAAAGAATCCTTTCGGTAAATAAGGTTTTTTAAACTGATGATGTTTTATTTAAACTTTAGTACTATTTTTTGTTGCCAATAGTAATATAAATGTTGTTTTTTATGCGAAATTTGTCATTCACAATTTATCAATTCAAAACATGAATATCAAAAAACACATTCCGAACCTCATTACATTAATCAATCTTTTTTGTGGCTGTGTAGCAATAGTTTTTATTTCTCAGACTAATTACGAAATGGCTTTTTATATGGTTTGCCTGGGAATCTTTTTTGATTTCTTTGATGGATTTTTTGCCAGATTATTCAAAGTTTCCAGTCCGCTTGGTTTACAGCTGGATTCATTGGCCGATATGGTTACCAGCGGTGTTGCCCCAGGATACGTAATGTACACTTTGTTTTTAAAAAGTGCCAATCCTCATGATGTAATAGCATCATCATATATACCTTTTTTAGGATTTATAATTGCATTAGGTTCTTGCTACAGATTAGCTAATTTTAATATCGATACACGTCAGACAGATTCATTTATTGGTCTGCCGACACCAGCAAATTCACTTTTTATTTTAAGCCTTCCTCTGGTTATAGAGTTTTCAGAATCACTTATGATTTTTGAAATACTAACCAATCACTGGGTTTTACTGGCTATAACTTTATGCAGTGCTTATATTCTAAATGCCGAAATTCCGTTGTTTTCTTTAAAAGTAAAGAAATTCAATTTTAAAGACAATGCCTTACAGATTGTTTTTCTTGTAATTTCCTTAATTTTAGTTTTACTGCTTCATTTTACTGCAGTGCCTTTAATTATTATTTTCTACGTATTGCTCTCAATCATCAATAATATCTTTTTGAAAAAGTAATTTATTCGAATGGCAAGAAGAACGACCAGAAAAACCAAACAGGGAAGATCTTTTTTGAGCAGAGCAATCCGTTTTGTTGTGTTTTCTTTGCTGATGGTGCTTTTTATTGGAGCAATTTATCATTATCGGGCCGGACTGGCGTATTATCTCGGATTTAAAACCAATAAAGTTTTAGATGAAGATGAGGTAGATAAACACCTTTCGGATGTGCGGAATATTCGCGTACTTGAAAATCACAAAGGCAAAGTGGTTGGAATTGATGTATCTGAATTTCAGGGAAAAATCGATTGGGAAGAAGTTGAAATCCTCGACGATAAATATCCCGTTCAATTTGTTTTTATCCGTGCTACAGCCGGAAATGACCGTGTTGACAGGCAGTTTAAACGTAATTGGGAAGGGGCAAAAGAAAACAAAATTATGCGCGGTGCCTATCATTATTATCGTCCAAACGAAAATTCGATAGAACAAGCCGATCTTTTCATCAAAACCGTAAAACTGCAAAAAGGAGATCTGCCTCCGGTTTTGGACATCGAAAAATTACCAAAAAACCAGCCCTTGGACAGTTTGAAGAAAGGATTAAAAAGGTGGCTGGCAAAAGTCGAAAAACACTATCAGGTTCGTCCGATAATTTATTCGGGAGAAAGATATTATTCTGATTTCTTAAAAGAAGAGTTTGGGGAATATTTATTCTGGATTGCCAATTATAATTTCTATAGAGAAAAAATTGAAGATGACTGGCTCTTTTGGCAGTTTACAGAAAAAGCATCGCTGCCCGGAATTAAACACCGAGTTGATGTAAATATCTATAATGGAGATATAGAACAGCTTCAGTTTATCACAGTAGAGTAAGATGTGAAAAAGTGAGATGTGGAAAGTCAAAATAAAAAATGGTAAAAAGTAATTTACATCTCACTTTTTACCATTTATATTTCACTTTTAAAATTCGAGTTTCTTCTTACGAAGCTCAAAGTTTTGTCCAAGATAAACACGGCGGACCATTTCATCTTCAACTAATTCTTCCGGAACTCCGGCTTTTAGGATTCCACCTTCGAACATTAAGTACGTTTTATCAGTAATTGCTAAAGTTTCTTGTACGTTGTGATCGGTGATCAAGATTCCGATGTTTTTATTTTTTAACTGCGCTACAATTCGCTGAATATCCTCAACCGCAACGGGGTCAACTCCCGCGAATGGCTCATCCAATAAAATAAATTTTGGATCGGTTGCCAATGCACGAGCAATTTCGGTACGGCGGCGTTCACCTCCGGAAAGTAAATCACCTCGGTTAGTGCGAATGTGCTCTAAGCTGAATTCTTCGATTAAACTTTCCATTTTGGCAATCTGAGCTTCTTTAGAAAGTTTTGTTAATTGCAATACGCTTAGAATATTATCTTCGATACTTAGTTTTCTAAAAACAGAAGCCTCCTGTGCCAGATAGCCAATTCCCTGCTGAGCACGTTTGTACATCGGATAATCGGTAATATTTAAATCATCGAGGTAAATATTTCCCTGATTTGGTTTTACCAATCCCACAATCATGTAAAAAGAAGTTGTTTTTCCGGCTCCATTTGGACCCAAAAGGCCCACGATTTCTCCTTGATTTACTTCAACAGAAATCCCTTTTACAACACTACGTCCTTTATAAGTTTTGATTAAATTATCGGCTCTTAGCTTCATTTGTTCAATTAGATTTGATAATGTGCCAATTAGGCAATTTGATAATGAGATAATTTAAAAAATTAAATAATTATCTATAACGGCAAAATAAAATAAAATAAACTAATCAATTAAGAGAATTAACATATCGTATGAAAATTATCTAATTGACTAATTGTCAAATTTTCTAATTACTTAGACTCTTCAAGAGCTTCCCAGAATTCGTAAGCTCTTCTTAAATGCGGGATTACTATAGTTCCCCCAACAAGAGTTGCGATTCCCATAGCCTCCATCATTTCTTCTTTAGTGATGCCTTCTTTATAACTTGTTTCCAAATGGTACTTTACGCAGTCGTCGCAACGCAAAACTGCCGAAGCCACTAAACCTAAAAGTTCTTTTGTTTTTACATCAAGAGCTCCCGGTGCATACGCATTGGTGTCAAGGTTAAAAATTCGCTTTACAATTTTGTTATTGTCAGCAAGCAGTTTTTCGTTCATTTTAGAACGATAGTCATTAAATTCTTGAACTAAATCAGACATTTTCTTTCATTTTATTTTTATAAACAACCTTCGAAATCCATATACTGAGTTCGTAGATAATTAACATTGGGATAGCCACGATAGTCTGGCTTACTACATCTGGAGGTGTTACAATTGCGGCAACAATCAGGATGATTACTACAGCATATTTCCAGTATTTTCTTAAAAATTCAGGGGTTACTAGTCCTAATTTGGTTAAGAAATAAATGATAATTGGTAATTCGAAAAACAAACCGCTCGCCAGAATACTTGTTTTTACCATTCCCATGTATGAATCAAGGGTGAATTGGTTTTTCACCACATCACTGATAGAGAAAGTGGCAACGAAGTTAACCGACATTGGAATTACAACATAATACCCAAAAATTACTCCTAAAAAGAAAAGCAAAGAAGAAGTGAAAATGAAGATTTTTGCATTTTTTCTTTCTTTTTCATAAAGGGCCGGACGAATGAATTTCCAGACTTCCCATAAAATATAAGGAAAACTTAAAATGAAACCAGCCAAAAGACACATCCATACAAAAATGTTAACCTGACCTTCCATCTCAGTATTCTGAATAATAAAATTCAGTTCTGTAATACAAATACTTTCGGCAAATCCTAACTGATGTGATAAGTCACAAAACCAGACATAAGTGAAAAATGTAGGCCGGATAGGTCCTAAAATAATTTGATCAAATAAAAAGTCACTAAAAAAATAAGTGACAAAAGCCATTATACATATTGCAAATGTGCTTCTAACTAATAACCATCTCAGTTCTTCAAGATGGTCCAAAAATGACATCTCGCCAAGGTTTTTCTTTGCCATTATACGATTCCTTCTTTTAAAATGTCATGTAAATGTAAAACTCCTTTATATTCTCCTTCATCAGCAACAATAAGCTGTGTTATAGAGAAATCTTCTAATATATTCAGGGCATCCACCGCCATAGTTTCTGAAGAAACTACTTTTGGGTTTTTAGACATAATATCCCTTGCAGTTAAGTCCGCAATAGTATCTACGTCGTTTAGCATTCTTCGGATGTCTCCATCTGTAATAATCCCGATAATTTTATTGTCTTCGATTACTGCTGTTACACCCAATCTTTTTTCAGAAATTTCAAAAATTGCTTTTTTGATAGAAGTTTCCGGTGTTACCATTGGTTTTAACGAATGCTCGATCATATCCTTTACACGAAGCAATAATTTTTTTCCTAAAGCGCCTCCCGGATGATACACCGCAAAATCCTCAGGTTTAAAATCACGCATTTCCATTAAGCAAACTGCAAGCGCATCTCCCATAACAAGCTGGGCTGTGGTGCTGTTTGTTGGTGCTAAATTTATAGGACAGGCTTCTGTATCAACTGTTGTATTTAAAACATAATCAGAACCTTTTGCTAAAGATGAAGTCACGTTGCCGGTTATCGCAATTAAGGTGTTTCCAAAGCGTTTTAATAACGGAACCAGAACTTTAATTTCAGGACTGTTTCCACTTTTGGATATACAGATAATAATATCCTCGTTTTGAATCATTCCCAAATCACCATGAATGGCTTCTGAAGCATGAAGGAACATAGACGGCGTTCCTGTAGAGTTAAAAGTCGCTACCATTTTTTGAGCGATAATCGCACTTTTTCCTATTCCGGTAACGATCAGTCGGCCTTTAGTTTCATAAATTCGTTGGACAGCTTCGAAGAAATTTTCATCCAGAAAATCAATCAGCTTTGTAATTGCTTCACTTTCAGAAAGTATTGTTTTTTTGGCGATTGCCAGTATATTTTCTTTTGTAATCAAAACAGAATATTTAAAATTTGTATGTATAAAAGAAAGTTGTATCTTTATGTGTTGCAAATTTATACAAAAATATCCATTAAAATAAAGAATGAATTCAAACGAAATTGAAATACACAAGGAATTAAAGAAGTATTTCGGCTTTAGCCAATTTAAAGGCTTGCAAGAGCAAGTCATTACGAGTATTTTAGATAAAAAGAATACTTTCGTAATTATGCCTACGGGTGGTGGTAAGTCTCTTTGTTATCAATTGCCCGCTTTAATTCAGGACGGAACAGCAATTGTTGTTTCTCCTCTGATTGCTTTGATGAAAAATCAGGTCGATGCAATTCGAAGCCTTTCTTCAGAAAACGGAATTGCACATGTGTTGAATTCCTCTCTTACAAAAACAGAAATTGCACAAGTAAAAAAAGACATTAGTTCAGGATTAACTAAACTTTTATATGTCGCTCCCGAATCGTTAACCAAAGAAGAGTATGTGGCGTTTTTGCAAAGCGTGCCTATTTCTTTTGTTGCGATCGACGAAGCGCACTGTATCTCAGAATGGGGTCATGATTTTAGGCCAGAGTACAGAAATCTTAGAAGTATCATTAAACAATTAGGTAAAGTACCTATTATAGGTCTTACTGCAACGGCAACTCCAAAAGTTCAGGAAGATATTCTTAAAAACCTGGACATGTCTGATGCCAATACTTTTAAAGCATCATTTAACAGACCTAATTTATATTACGAAGTACGTACCAAAACGAAAAGTATAGAATCTGATATTATTCGTTTTATAAAACAACATAAAGGTAAGTCGGGAATTATTTATTGCCTGAGCCGTAAAAAAGTAGAATCTATTGCCGAAGTTCTTCAGGTAAACGGAATAAGTGCGGTTCCTTATCATGCAGGTTTAGATGCTAAAACGAGAGCAAAACATCAGGATATGTTTTTGATGGAAGATGTAGATGTTGTAGTGGCAACAATCGCATTTGGAATGGGAATTGACAAGCCAGACGTTCGTTTTGTAATTCACCACGATATTCCAAAATCACTCGAAAGTTATTATCAGGAAACAGGACGCGCCGGGCGTGATGGCGGCGAAGGACACTGCTTAGCGTATTACTCCTATAAAGATGTAGAAAAGCTGGAGAAATTTATGTCCGGAAAACCAGTTGCGGAACAAGAAATTGGTTTTGCGCTTTTACAGGAAGTTGTGGCTTACGCCGAAACCTCAATGTCACGCAGAAAGTTTCTTCTTCATTATTTCGGAGAAGAATTTGATAGCGAAACAGGCGAAGGTGCAGACATGGACGATAACGTTCGTAATCCAAAAAACAAAATCGAAGCCAAAGATCAGGTGGTTAAACTGCTTGAAATTGTCCGCGATACCAAACATATCTACAAGTCAAAAGAAATTGTATTCACTTTAATAGGTCGTATAAATGCGGTTATTAAAGCACATAAAACCGATACGCAGTCTTATTTTGGCTCAGGTTCAGACCACGACGAAAAATACTGGATGGCTTTACTTAGACAAGTTCTGGTGACCGGATATTTATCTAAAGACATCGAGACGTACGGAGTCATAAAAATTACACAGGAAGGTTTGGACTTTATTAAAAAACCGGTTTCCTTTATGATGTCAGAAGATCATGAATACACAGAAGCCGATGACGAAACTGTTGTAGCAGGTTCCAAAGCTTCCGGCACTGCCGATGAAGTTTTAACCGGAATGCTTCGTGAACTTCGTAAAAAAGTAGCCAAAAAACTGGGAGTTCCGCCATTTGTGGTTTTTCAGGATCCTTCTCTTGAAGACATGGCGTTGAAATATCCTATCACTTTACAGGAATTATACAACATTCATGGAGTGGGTGAAGGAAAAGCTAAAAAGTACGGAAGCGAATTCGTGGCCCTAATCAGCCGTTATGTTGAAGACAACGATATTATCCGCCCAGACGATTTAGTTGTAAAATCTACCGGAGTAAATTCTGCCAATAAATTATATATCATTCAGAATATCGACAGAAAGTTGCCGTTAAGTGATATTGCTTCTGCAAAAGGATTAACAATGGACGCTTTAATTAAGGAGATGGAACAAATCGTTTATTCCGGAACCAAATTAAATATCAAATACTGGCTTGATGATATTTTAGATGATGACCAGCAGGAAGAAATTCACGATTATTTCATGGAATCAGAATCAGACAAAATCGAAGATGCTCTTAAAGAATTTGACGGAGATTATGATATTGATGAGCTTCGTTTAATGCGTATTAAGTTCATTAGTGAAGTGGCTAACTAAGATTCTATGAAATGTTATAAGCTGTTTTTTGTTTTCTTTTTATTGTTTACAGTAAATAAATCTTTTGCAACTGCTCAAGTTCCTGATTATTTGATTGTTGATAGGGATACTTTAATGATTCAATCCAATCCATTGGATGATTATTTTAAAGACCATCCATTCCCAGAAAAATTAAGAACTAATATTTCCAGTGCTAATTGGAGAGGTTATATCGCATATTTTAAATTTTTGAATGGGAAATTAGTTGTTGAAAATATTTATAAAGAGGAATATAATGATGAGAATGGTAAAAGAGATTATTCTTTAGTGTCGATTTATAAAGATATTTTTGGAGAAAATCAAAATTTTGACTGTAGTTTTTATTCGGGGTTACTAATCTGTCCTTCAGGTAAAATGCTCCAATATGTTCATATGGGATATAGCTCTCTTTATGAGAATTATAAGTTGATTGAAGTTGAAAAAGGAATGAAAATGAAGTCCAAGGAAATGACCGGTGAAGAATTTCAAAATTTCAAAATAAATTATTTCAAATATTTTAAAACAACAGAAGAATATAAGCAGAAGGCAAAAGAGTTTAAGGAGATGATGACAGATGTCGAAAATGATCCAGCCTTGAATTTGGATAATAATACCAAAAAGAAGAGAGAAAATAAAGCATTAAAGAAAAAAGAAGCTGAATTTAAAGCAGATAAACAGGTAGACTCTTTTATGTTCATGTTTTTATCTGATTATATAAAAACCATCGAAATTCCTGTAGATTGATTATGAAGAGTAAATATCTTAAAGTATTTGGACTTTTGTTATTGACCATTGTTATTGTTAGTTTTTCTGTCACAAAGAAGCAGCAAGATTCTAAGTTGATAGGTATCTGGAAAGGATTTGAAAAAGATTCTCAGATTGAAGGTGTTGAAAAACATTGGATACAACAAAGATTTAAAGATGGAACTTATGTGATAATGTTTACTGCTAAAGAAAATTGCGAAGTGGAAACTTTTACCGAAAACGGAAAGTGGTGGACAGAAAACGGAAAGTTTTTTGAAGTATCGAATAGTTCACAAGGAACAGATGAATATATTTATGATGTTAAAAGTGAAGAAGAAGTTGAGTTTAAAAGTCTTAAACTTAATGGAAAAAACGACAATACTTATACTTTCAGTGATTACAGAATAGATTTAAAATAATACAAATCTTGAATTTTTTAGTAATAAAGTAAAATCCAAATCCCAAGTTTACTGATTGGGATTTGGATTTTTTATTGGTGTTTTATTCAGTATAAATCTCTCCTCTATGCGGTTTCAAAGCATCTCTTACAAGAATCATATTCTCATCGGTTACAACCATGAATGCTATGGCATGCATATCGTTTACGATTTTAAATCCTGTAATATTTAAAGGTAATTTTTCAATTGCGATATATTCCTTCAAATGAATTTCGTGATGCTCGGCAGTTTTGGCTGCAGCTGGCCCGCGGAAATCCCAAATTAGTTTTATTTTTCTAGACATTTTTTTAAAGTTGCAAAGGTTCAGAGCAACAAAGGTACAAAGTCTTTTTTTAAGGTTCTAAGGTTGTGAGATGCTGAGGTTCTAAGATTTTTTACGTAGAGACGCACTGCAGTGCGTCTACGCAACGTATATCCTAGAATATGTTAGACGTACTGCTGTTCGTCTCTATGATAATGCTTTATGTTGAAAATCTGCTGTAATCTGCGTGCAAATTTTATAGTAAAGATAAAATATCATTTCAAAATACTACTTTTGCTGCTTCTTTTCATAGAAAGAAAAGCTAATAGAATAAATAAGATAAAATGCCAAAAGAACTTTTATTTCAGGTATCACCGGAAATTGCTTCAAACGAATTACTGCTTAAAGACTATTTATCCAAACAGATTAAAGTTTCTTCGCAGGAAATCCAGCACGTTTCCATTTTAAAACGATCAATTGATGCGCGTCAAAAAGCGATTAAGATCAATTTAAAAGTACTTATTTATTTAAAGGGCGAATCTTTTCAGGAAATCAAACCAGAACTTCCGAACTACCAAGACGTTTCGAAAGCGCAGGAAGTTATTGTTGTGGGCGCTGGTCCGGCAGGACTTTTTGCCGCCTTGCAGTTAATTGAATTAGGTTTGAAACCAATTGTGCTTGAACGTGGAAAAGATGTTCGTGGACGCCGACGTGATCTTAAAGCCATCAATCGTGAACATATCGTAAACGAAGATTCTAATTATTGTTTTGGAGAAGGCGGAGCCGGAACCTATTCAGACGGTAAATTATACACTCGTTCTAAAAAACGCGGAGATGTAACCCGAATTCTGGAACTTTTAGTTGCTTTTGGAGCTTCCGAAGATATTTTGGTGGAAGCACATCCGCATATCGGAACCAATAAACTGCCAAAAATTATAGAAGATATTCGAAATAAAATCAGAGAATTTGGAGGTCAGGTTTTATTTGAAACCCGTGTCAGCGATATTTTGGTAAAGAATAATGAAGTTGAAGGAATCGTAACGCAGAACGGAGATAAAATCCACGCCAATAAATTGATCCTGGCAACAGGACACTCAGCACGTGATATTTTTGAATTATTAGATAAAAAGAAAATCTTAATAGAAGCAAAACCTTTTGCTTTAGGAGTTCGTGCAGAACATTCTCAGGAATTAATCGACAGCATTCAATACAGCTGTGATTATCGTGGTGAACATTTACCGCCGGCACCATATTCTATTGTAAAACAAGTTAACGGACGCGGAATGTATTCATTCTGTATGTGTCCGGGTGGTGTTATAGCACCCTGTGCAACAAGTCCTGGCGAAGTGGTTACAAATGGATGGTCGCCGTCTAAACGAGATCAGTCTACAGCAAATTCAGGAATCGTAGTCGAATTAAAATTAGAAGATTTTAAACCTTTTGCAAAATTTGGCGCTTTGGCCGGAATGGAATTTCAAAAAAGCATCGAACAAAAAGCCTGGCATTTAGCAGGGGAAACGCAAAAAGTTCCTGCACAGCGAATGATCGATTTTACCAAAAGCAAAGTTTCAGCAGATATTCCAAAAACCTCTTATGTTCCCGGAACAACTTCGGTCGAATTGGGACAGGTTTTCCCGGGATTCTTAACACAGATTATGCGTCAGGGATTTCAGGATTTTGGAAAATCAATGCGAGGTTATTTAACCAACGAAGCTATTTTGCATGCACCGGAAAGCCGAACTTCATCGCCGGTTAGAATTCCAAGAGATCCTATGACTTTAGAGCATTTGCAGATCAAAGGATTATATCCTTGTGGAGAAGGAGCAGGTTATGCCGGAGGAATTATTTCTGCAGCAATCGACGGTGAAAAATGTGCTTTGATGATTGCCGAATCTTTAAAATAGTTTTTTGTAGTAAAAAGCTTTGTTTATGTTTGCATTCTTTTGGTTCATATGCTGAAAGATGAATTTTAATAATTGACTAATGGTGAGCTTCTTTTCAAATTTATTTGGACGTAACAACGATCCAAAATCGATAATTTCTTTTGATATTATTGAACCTATTTATTCTTATTTGTATCATCAGCAGGGAAGTCTTGAATTTAAAGTAAAAGGAATTCAGGATCATGTCTGGGTTAATTTATTTTACTTTCCCGGTTCATTTGATCATGATGAAGCAAAAGGAGAAATTAAAAAAGCGGGTTTTAATAATTCGTATGAAGTTTTAAATGAGCTTTATAAAAAGGCTGATATTGGAACTCTTACTCCTGAAATGATTGAAGAAGGATTAGAGTATGATTACATTCATATCCAGTTTTACTCGGAACCAACAAAAGAAGCGAAACAGTACTTTAAGCGTACAATGAATAATTTTGTGATTTTATTCTGCTGTTCTAACAGTCTCGAAATAAACGATTTCAAAATATTGTATTCAGGCACTCATTTTACAGATTATACCAAAGGATTATTAGATACAGAGTTATTGGATTTTAATAATCCGAAAAATGAAACCCAGGAAATAGGGGTTCGGGATTTTAAAATTGTTCTGCAGGGAATCTGTCAGTATTTAAATATTGAAATTCCAAAGACAGTTGAACTTCCTTCAAATGAAAATTTAGTAGAATTTGAAGAAGTAACCGAAAATATTTTTCAGGAATTTATCAGGCTAGTTTCAAGAGGAAATATCGAAGAAAAAGAACTTCAAAAGGAATCTAAAAAACTATTCAAAAACTTCAAGAAACCTGAAGAAGATTATTATGATGTAGTCGAAAGTCATTTTGAATTTTTTGAAAGTATCGATGCCCGGAACAGCGACTGGAAATTTGATCCCGAAGATGCAGAATATTTTATTTCTGAAATGATGGGCGAAGACTGGAGTTTTGATTATCCGGATGAAACATATAGTCATGATTTGTTCCCATATATCCAGTCAGCTTTAGAAAAGATCAACCTGGAATTAATGAGTTACAATACAAATGGCGATAATTATTTATTTTTCTTAGCCAATAAAAATGATGTAAGCAGGATTTTAGAATTATCAGAATTAACTAAAGTAGAGATTGACCGATTGTAAGTTTGAGCCATAGTTTGTCATTTCGAGGAACGAGAAATCTTCGTAAGAAACTCCACTTCTAGATTCATCAATCTTTGTAGAGCTGCTTGTGAAGATTTCTCGTTCCTCGAAATGACAAGATTACGGTGAAACCGAGACTGAAAACTGATAACAGACACGCTCAGATATTTTTACGGAATCAAAATAATTTTCCCGGTGCTTTTTCTGCTTTCTAAGAAATCATGCGCCAGTTTTCCTTCTGATAATTTAAAAGATGTTGGTTCAGAAAGTTTAATTTTTCCATCAGCAATCCAACTGAACAATTGAGTGGCTCTTTTAATTCTTTCTTCTTTAGAAATTAAATAGCTCCATAAATCGCCTCCCGTCAAAGTTTTAGAACCGTCCATAAGCATTCTTGGATCTACAGGTTCAGGATCACCACCCGCCATTCCAAAGAAAACCACCTGACCGCATTCTTTCGTAACTTCAAAACTATCTTTCAAAGTGCTTCCAATACTGTCATATACGACATCAACACCTTTCGGATTCACTTTGAAAATTTTGGCTTTCCAGTTTTCATTGTAAAGAAAAACATCGTCTGCGCCTTGTTCAAAAGCAATTTTTGCTTTTTCAGGAGATGAGGTTAAACCAATAACTCTCGCACCAAACAGTTTACTAATTTGAGTCAAAAGCTGACCAACCCCGCCTGCAACGGCATGAATTAATACTGTTTCACCTTCTTTGGTCTTATGACTGTCGGTTGTTAAATAATGTGCTGTTAAACCCTGTAGTAAAACTGAAGCGGCAGTTTCAAAGGAGACTGCTTCCGGCAGAGGGAGCACATGATTGATGTTAACTGCCACCAATTCTGCATTTGCAAAAGGAGCATCGGCGAAAGCCACACGATCACCAATTTTATATTCCGGATGATTGTTGGCATTAACTACAATTCCTGCGCCTTCATAACCGGCAATAAAAGGAGGATTTCCTTTTAGGTGATAATTTCCTTTTCTTCGGTAAACATCGGCAAAATTTAACCCGATGGCTTTCATTTCGACTAAAATTTCATCGCTTTTTAACTGTGGATTTGGAATATCTATATATTCTAAAACATCTGAATCTCCAAAAGTAGAAAAGGTAAGTGCTTTCATTTTTAATTAATTTAAGAATGTAAAGTTCGGAAAAAATGAAAAGCCTCTATTAAAAAATTAACAGAGGCTTTTGAAAGTACTTTTTACAGCTGCAGATTAAAGATTTAGGTTTATTTTAAAATCCTTTAGTAATCCGTAGCAGAAAAAATGAAAACTATATTTTAGGGAATTTCATATCGTTAAAAGTGCTTTTTTGTTTGGCCAAAGCTTCAATTTCCTGCCATTTTCTAGGAGAATCTATCGATAGATTTTCATAAGAATCTTTTTTAATCAAAATATCATCTTCGATACGAACCCCAATATTCCACCATTTTTTGTCACATTTGCTATTTGCCGGGATATAAATTCCAGGTTCAACCGTAATAATCATATTTTCTTTTAGAGGCCCCATATAATTTCCTTTGTCGTGAACATCTAAACCAAGAAAATGCGAACAGCTGTGCGGATAATATGTTCGCACATCTCGGACATCTGTAATGATTCCTAGTTTTATCAAACCCGCAGCAATAACTTCTCTTGCTTTGTTGTTCACATCCTGAAACGGAGTTCCTTCCTTGCAGATTTTAAAAACTTCTTCCTGCGCATCATAAACCAATTGATAAATTGCTTTTTGTTCCTCCGTGAATTTTCCGTTTGCAGGAATAGTTCGCGTAACATCTGCAGAATAACCGTGATATTCAGAACCAACATCCATTAATAATAATTGGTTATCAATTTTTGTGGCATTGTTTTCTCCATAATGCAAAATACATCCGTTTGCTCCCGCGCCAACAATTGGCGGATAGCCTTCTCCCTCTGCGCCGTAATGTCTGTGAACATATGCGTGAATTCCGTCAGCCTCGTTTTCACTCATATCCGGACCAATTGCTTTCATAACTTCGTTGTGTGCGATACAGGAAAGTTTAACCGTTTTACGCATCATAACAAGCTCTTCGGGAGTTTTTATTTCGCGAAGAGAACTTGTAATATTAGTAAAGAGATTTAGAGAAGTTTCATTTTCTTTTATAATTCCCGCTTTATTTTTAAAAGTCTGCAATAACGAATACAAATTATCAGAACTATTGTTGATTTCAAGGTCAGTCGGAATTTTATCGTAAATTAAAGTATCAAATTTTTTAAAATCAACGACAAAATCTTTAAAGTCCTTTCCGTTATAAACCGTTTTAAAACCAAGTTTCGATTTTGCACCCTCAATTCCCAATCGCCTTCCTGTCCACATCTCACGATTAGCATTTCGCTCTCTCACAAAAAGGACTTCAGTATATTTTTCTGCTCCCTGCGGATCTTTAAAAAGCAGTAAAACAGCATCTGGTTCTTTATAACCAGTTAAATAATACATATCCGGATTTGCGTGATAGTTGTAATTAATATCTTTTGAGAAAACCCTTTCAGGATAAGAAAAAACAACTGCAGCAGAATTAGCCGGCATTAAATTTCGAAAAGCCTCACGGCGTTCCTGGTGAAATTCCTTCGAAAGATAATCAGTTGGAAGATTTTCCTGAGAATGAATCTGAGAAAACGTAAATAAGAAAGCGAACAATACAAAGAATTGTTTCATTTTTTTAGTTTTTTATTAATGGTTATTGGTTTTTTGACACCGCAAAGTACGAAAAATATAAATTGAATCTGATAAAGAGATCTGTCGTGAATTACACAAATTGTGCTGATTTGTTGAATAAAGAAAAGCTTCGTGCAGATTTGTAGAATTTGCAGCAAAAAAAACGCCCACAGGAATGTGGACGTTAATTCGAATTATTTCTTCTTTTTGAGTTTGTCTTTAAAAACTTTTTCAAACTTTTCCAGTTTGGGCTGGATTACCATTTTGCAATACGGCTGATTTTTATTGTTGGCATAATAATTTTGATGGTAATCTTCGGCTTTGTAGAACTTTGAAAACGGCTCGACTTTTGTCACAATAGGACTGTTGTAAACTTTTGCTTTGTTTAGTTCTGTTATAATGTTTTGAGCTGCTTTTTTCTGTTCTTCATTATTATAAAAAATTACAGAACGGTACTGTGTTCCAACATCTGCACCCTGACGATTTAATGTTGTAGGGTCATGAACGGTAAAAAAGACTTTGAAGATTTCATTAATATTAGTTACGTTTTTGTCATAGGTAATCTGAACAACTTCGGCATGACCGGTTGTACCGGTGCAGACTTCTTCATAACTCGGATTTACAGTTTTTCCACCCGAAAAACCCGAGACCACAGATTTTACTCCGTCAAGATTTTCGTAAACCGCTTCAACACACCAATAACAACCACCGCCAAGAGTGATCGTTTCCAGATTTGAAGCTTTCTTATTTTGTGAAAATCCGCTTAACGATAAAGCAAAAAGGCAGATTAAAAATATATTTTTCATTTGTGGATTATTTAGTGTCGGGAATAAAATCGAGAGCGATCGAGTTCATACAGTAACGTTTTCCGGTTGGTTCAGGACCATCATCAAAAATATGTCCTAAATGTCCTCCGCAACGACCGCAGAGGGTTTCGATTCTTTCCATTCCAAGAGAATTATCTTCTTTAAAAACAATGCTTTTTTTGTTTTCCTGTTCAAAGAAACTCGGCCAGCCGCAACTGCTTGAAAATTTGGCAGTCGATCTAAATAATTTATTTCCGCACGAAGCACAATAATAAGTTCCTTTTTCGTCAGTGTTCCAATATTTACCCGTAAAAGGTCTTTCGGTATCGGCTTCACGCATTACAGCATAAACATCTGCGGGTAAAACCTTTTTCCATTCGGCATTGCTTACATTTAATTTTGTTGTATCGGTATTAGAATAATAGGGATTTCCGGGTTTAGCGATTTTATTTTCCATAACCGTTGTTTTAGCAGGTTGTTTTTTCGTGTTTTGTCCACATGCCTGAAAAATAAAAAGAGGCAGCATAAAGCAAAGACTAAAAATTAGGTTTTTTGTTTTCATAAACTTTTGGGTGCATTAATCTGATTTTCAAAGATACGATGACATTTTTCTCCAAAACAGCATCAAAATTACAATTCAGATATATTTAAGTATGTTTTAACTTTTTATTATTTACGTAAAATAAGCTTTTGCAGATTTTCTGTCTTATTTTTAAAGGATTTTTATTTCGGGAAGAATGTTCATTTTGTTGAAAATCAAAATATTGCAAGAAAAGTAAACAAGTTAAACTTTTCACAATGTTTTACAGGATTTTATAGCCATTTCTTTTTTCGTATTTTTGTTAATTCAATACGCCCTATGACAGAAGAAAACGTAATATTAGTTAACGAAAACGACGAACAGATTGGCTTGATGCCAAAATTGGAAGCGCACGAGAAAGCACTTTTGCACCGCGCCTTTTCGGTTTTTATTTTAAATGATAAAAATGAGATAATGCTGCAGCAGCGTGCACATCATAAATATCATTCACCTTTGCTGTGGACAAATACTTGTTGCAGCCACCAGCGGGAAGGGGAAACCAATATTGAAGCAGGAACCCGAAGACTGTTTGAGGAAATGGGCTTTAAAGCCGAATTGAAAGAACTTTTTCATTTTATATACAAAGCACCTTTCGATAACGGATTAACTGAGCATGAACTTGATCATGTTATGATTGGATATTACAATGATCAGCCTGCAATAAATCCCGATGAGGTAGAAGCCTGGAAATGGATGAGTATCGAAGATGTAAAAGCTGATATTGAAAAACAGCCTGAAATATATACTGTATGGTTTAAGATAATTTTTGATGAATTTGATCATTATCTGGAAGACCATAAATTATAACAAATCAACCAAAACCTAAATGAGAGTAACCATATCAAGAAAAGCACATTTTAATGCTGCACATCGATTATACAGGAAGGATTGGACGCCCGAAAAAAACAATGCTGTTTTTGGAAAATGCAACAACCCTAATTTCCATGGTCATAATTATGGTTTAACTGTCAGCGTTACAGGACAAATTGACCCGGAAACTGGTTTTGTATTAGATGTCAAAGTATTGGCGGATATTATACTCGATGAAGTAGAAATTCCGTTTGATCATAAAAACCTGAATCTGGATGTTCCGGAATTTAAGGATTTGAATCCAACAGCCGAAAATATTGCCGTTGTGATATGGAATAAAATTAGAAGAAGAATTCAGCCTGACTTCGATCTTGAAGTTGTACTGAATGAAACAGACCGCAATTTTGTAACTTATAAAGGAGAATAATAGAATGTCATTAAAAATAGGAGATATCGTTCCGAATTTTACTGCAAAAGATAATCACGGAGAAGTTTTTGAAAGCAAAAGTTTTTTAGGCAGAAAACCACTGGTGATTTATTTTTACCCAAAAGATAATACACCGGGCTGCACTACTGAAGCCTGCAGTTTTAGAGATCAGTATGAAGACTTTAAAGATTTAGGAGCAGAAGTAATTGGTATTAGTGCCGACAGCGTAAAATCGCATCATAAATTTGCAAACAAACACAAACTGCCTTTCATCTTACTTTCAGATGAAGATAAAAGATTGAGACATCTTTTTGGTGTCAGAAACAATCTTTTTGGACTTCTTCCGGGGAGAGTAACATATATTATTGACAGAAACGGAGTAGTTATTTATATTTTTGACAGTATGAATGCTGCCAGACATATTCCGAAAGCGCTGGAAATAATAAAAGAATTAGTGTTGTAAAGTATAACATCATGTTTAATTAATTATAGATATTAGCCGAAAACTTAAAATTATGAAACCAGAAAACCTGTATCCGCTTCAATTTGAGCCAATTCTTAAAGAAAGAATCTGGGGTGGAGAAAAATTAAAAACATTATTAAACAAACCAATTACTTCAAATATTACCGGTGAAAGCTGGGAATTATCTACAGTAGAAGGAGATGTCAGCGTTGTTGCCGACGGAGATTTAAAAGGCAAATCATTAATGGAGCTTATTAATGAAGTGCCAAATGAAATATTAGGGACAAGAGTTTACGAGCGTTTCGGAAAACAATTTCCGTTGCTTTTTAAATATTTAGATGCACGTGAAGATCTTTCAATTCAGGTTCATCCAAACGATAAATTAGCAAAAGAACGTCATAATTCTTTTGGTAAAACAGAAATGTGGTATGTAATGCAGGCTGATAAAGATGCCAGAATTATTGTTGGATTTAAAGAAGATTCAAGCAAAGAAGAATACCTGAAACATTTAAATGATAACACGTTAGTTTCAATTCTTGATGATGTAAAAGCAAAAGCAGGCGATGTTTTCTTTTTAGAAACCGGAACAGTTCATGCCATTGGGGCAGGTTTAGTAGTAGCCGAAATTCAGCAGACATCAGATATTACATATCGTTTGTATGATTTTGACCGTGTAGATGCACAAGGAAACAAAAGAGAACTTCATGTCGATCTGGCACTTGATGCTATTAACTATAATAAAGTAGAGACTCAGAAGAAATACGATTCAAAAAACAATACATCTAATGTTGTGGTTGATTGTCCTTACTTTACCACCAATTTTATTCCGTTAGAAAATAAAGTAGAAGTTTCTAAATCAGGTGAAACGTTTACAGTATATATGTGTATCGAAGGAACTTTTGAAATCGAATATAATGGATTCATAAAAACATATATACAAGGAGACACAGTGTTAGTTCCTGCAGCAATAAATTCATTTGTTTTGAGTGGAAAAGCTTCTATTTTAGAAATTTACATTTCTTAACACATATTCTAAAGATAATATGTACTTTTGCAGACGCAAATTAAAATTATAATAAAAATGGCAAACGTTAAAAATTTAAAGAAAGACATCAATTTCGTATTAGGAGATATTATTGAGGCAGTTTACTTGTTTGAGATGTCTACAACAGGAAATCCAACTCCGGAAACGAATGCTTTAATCGATGAAGCTATCGCTGCATTTGATACTTTGATTACAAAAGTTAACGCAAAGAACGTTGAAAATAAAAAAGCACACTTTAAACAAATCAATGTTGAATTAGAACAAACTGCTAATCAATTGATTGAAAAAATCAACGCACTTTAAGCAAAAAAAAGTGTAAAAAAGTGCAAATTTATTTTGGCAAAACAAAAAACCGCTTTATATTTGCACCCGTAATGACGCCGATGTAGCTCAGCTGGCTAGAGCAGCTGATTTGTAATCAGCAGGTCGTGGGTTCGAGTCCCTCTATCGGCTCAAAAAAAACGGAAACCATCACGGAAATGTGGTGGTTTTTTTAATTATAGAGAGAGGTGTTAAAATATTTTTGGAATATTAAAAAACAATTTTATCTTTGCACTCGTAAAATAGGCCGATGTAGCTCAGCTGGCTAGAGCAGCTGATTTGTAATCAGCAGGTCGTGGGTTCGAGTCCCTCTATCGGCTCTAAAAAAGAAAACCATCACAGAAATGTGGTGGTTTTTTTATTTGTGTAAAAATGAGTTTTTGTTTCTTAGGAGTTTTGTTCTTAATCTGACGTTAGATTTGTGGTTGTTGGTTCTTTTTTTCTGTGAGGTGTTATGTGTGGTTGTTTGTTGTAATGTGAAAGGGGTAATCTGTATTGTGTTCGATTTTTTTGGATGTCGATTTTTTGAAAATGTATATATTAAGTATAATTTGCTCTTACGCTATGTTAGGGATGATTTTAGTTCTGAACCCGGCAGGTTTTTAAAACCTGCCGTTTTTTGTTTTTTTATACATATATATAATAAGTGTAAATTCTCCGGCTGATAGGAGTTGAAGCTTTTTTTTGGAATTTCAGATTTAATAAGGGGCTTTATCCCGCTATACGCTTCAATCTTTAAGCTCCGAACGCCGGCTGGAAAAGGATTTTGGCTTCTATCGGATCTGTGAAATGAGTTTTGATAATAGTTATTTTGAAAAAGACGGGATTTAAAAAGATAAAGAATCACCTTAAAAGAGATCAAAAGAATAAGAACTCCTCAAAATCGAGGGTCTGAAACCATTCCAAAATAATAAAAAAGGTAACAAAAGAGGAAAAATCCTGCATAATATGCAAAATAATTAAAATGTAAAAATGCTGTTATCAGTTAGTTAAGAAAAAGAGAGAAAAAAGATTAAAAAAACTCTTGAAAAAAGCTTGTTTAAGCGGAAAAAGGTTCTACTTTTGCACCCGCAACAGCGAAAAACGCTCTTCGAAATACTGACAAGGATTTGAATTAAGAGAGGAAGAAAATTTCTTGAAAAAAAAGATTCAAAAAAGCTTGTGAGATTTGAAAATGCTTTTTACATTTGCACCCCGCAAAACACGGAAAGTTCCTTGAGAGATTGATAAGAGAGATTAGAAAACGAGACGAAAAAAAAGTTTCAAAATTTTTTAAATTTTTCTTGCCAGAAACAAAAAGAATTTTTAGTTTTGCACCCGCTTTGAGAAACAAGCGATAAAGATTAAAAGAATACGTTCGTAGACATATTGAATTGACAGCTGTCCCGATTACTCGGGACATAAAAAATAAGAGTAATAGAATTGAGAGATTCGAGAAGAACCGATAGAATCTGCATCGCATAATAATATAAAAATATACGATGAAGAGTTTGATCCTGGCTCAGGATGAACGCTAGCGGCAGGCTTAACACATGCAAGTCGAGGGGTATGCTTCTTCGGAAGCAGAGACCGGCGCACGGGTGCGTAACGCGTATGCAATCTGCCTTTCACAGAGGGATAGCCCAGAGAAATTTGGATTAATACCTCATAGTATTACGACCCGGCATCGGGATGTAATTAAAGTCACAACGGTGAAAGATGAGCATGCGTCCCATTAGCTAGTTGGTAAGGTAACGGCTTACCAAGGCTACGATGGGTAGGGGTCCTGAGAGGGAGATCCCCCACACTGGTACTGAGACACGGACCAGACTCCTACGGGAGGCAGCAGTGAGGAATATTGGTCAATGGACGCAAGTCTGAACCAGCCATGCCGCGTGCAGGATGACGGTCCTATGGATTGTAAACTGCTTTTGTACGAGAAGAAACACTGATTCGTGAATCAGCTTGACGGTATCGTAAGAATAAGGATCGGCTAACTCCGTGCCAGCAGCCGCGGTAATACGGAGGATCCAAGCGTTATCCGGAATCATTGGGTTTAAAGGGTCCGTAGGCGGTCTTGTAAGTCAGTGGTGAAAGCCCATCGCTCAACGGTGGAACGGCCATTGATACTGCTGGACTTGAATTATTAGGAAGTAACTAGAATATGTAGTGTAGCGGTGAAATGCTTAGATATTACATGGAATACCAATTGCGAAGGCAGGTTACTACTAATTTATTGACGCTGATGGACGAAAGCGTGGGGAGCGAACAGGATTAGATACCCTGGTAGTCCACGCTGTAAACGATGGATACTAGCTGTTGGGCGCAAGTTCAGTGGCTAAGCGAAAGTGATAAGTATCCCACCTGGGGAGTACGAACGCAAGTTTGAAACTCAAAGGAATTGACGGGGGCCCGCACAAGCGGTGGAGCATGTGGTTTAATTCGATGATACGCGAGGAACCTTACCAAGGCTTAAATGCAGACTGACCGATTTGGAAACAGATCTTTCGCAAGACAGTTTACAAGGTGCTGCATGGTTGTCGTCAGCTCGTGCCGTGAGGTGTCAGGTTAAGTCCTATAACGAGCGCAACCCCTGTTGTTAGTTGCCAGCGAGTAATGTCGGGAACTCTAACAAGACTGCCAGTGCAAACTGTGAGGAAGGTGGGGATGACGTCAAATCATCACGGCCCTTACGCCTTGGGCTACACACGTGCTACAATGGCCGGTACAGAGAGCAGCCACCTCGCGAGAGGGAGCGAATCTATAAAGCCGGTCACAGTTCGGATCGGAGTCTGCAACTCGACTCCGTGAAGCTGGAATCGCTAGTAATCGGATATCAGCCATGATCCGGTGAATACGTTCCCGGGCCTTGTACACACCGCCCGTCAAGCCATGGAAGCTGGGGGTGCCTGAAGTCGGTGACCGCAAGGAGCTGCCTAGGGTAAAACTGGTAACTAGGGCTAAGTCGTAACAAGGTAGCCGTACCGGAAGGTGCGGCTGGAACACCTCCTTTCTAGAGCCTTAGTGTTAGCTTTAATGAGCACGCTTAGGAAATAAGATGCAGGAAATTGAGGTTCTGAATCTGAGATTGTATTACTCTTGCTGTTAATTTAAAAAAATGAAAGAATTAAGTAAAACAGAGTCTCGTAGCTCAGCTGGTTAGAGTACTACACTGATAATGTAGGGGTCGGCAGTTCGAGTCTGCCCGGGACTACTTTTTTAAGCTTCTTGATTAAAAATTAAGAATTAAAAATTAAAAAAGACTGTTAGCTTAATAAAAAAAAGGAAATTTTAGAAGTTGAAAGATTAAAGGATCAAAAGTTCATAATTTTTAATTCACGATTTTTAATTTTTAATTAAAATGGGGGATTAGCTCAGCTGGCTAGAGCGCCTGCCTTGCACGCAGGAGGTCAACGGTTCGACTCCGTTATTCTCCACCATCCCGATAAATAGGGAAAAAGTTCATTGACATATTGAGATAAGAAAATAATAAGAAAGTAGAAAGCGTTTTTTGTTATAGTAGAAATACAAAGACAGAAAACAAAAAAAAACGGTCTCATTGTAATAATGAGATTGGTACAATAAGCAAAATAAGGGCGTATGGGGAATGCCTAGGCTCTCAGAGGCGATGAAGGACGTGATAAGCTGCGAAAAGCTGCGGGGACTGGCACACACAGATTGATCCGCAGATATCCGAATGGGGCAACCCGTTATATTGAAGATATAACACACCGATAGGTGGGCAAACCCGCTGAACTGAAACATCTAAGTAGGCGGAGGAGAAGAAAACAAAAGTGATTCCGTAAGTAGTGGCGAGCGAACGCGGATTAGCCCAAACCAATGTTGTTACGGCATCATTGGGGTTGTAGGACCGCGACATTTTATGCACAAGGAACCGGAAGTTTCTGGAAAGGAACGCCATAGAGGGTGACAGCCCCGTATGGGTAACAAGTGTAATAGATAGCGGTATCCTGAGTAGGGCGGGGCACGTGAAACCCTGTCTGAATTTGGCGGGACCATCCGCTAAGGCTAAATACTCCTGAGAGACCGATAGTGAACCAGTACCGTGAGGGAAAGGTGAAAAGAACCGTGAATAACGGAGTGAAATAGATCCTGAAACCATACGCTTACAAGCGGTCGGAGCCCTTTCGTGGGGTGACGGCGTGCCTTTTGCATAATGAGCCTACGAGTTAACGCTGCTGGCAAGGATAAGTACTTCAGGTATGGATCCGCAGCGAAAGCGAGTCTGAATAGGGCGCTTTAGTCAGTAGTGTTAGACGCGAAACCGTGTGATCTACCCATGGGCAGGTTGAAGCTGTGGTAACACACAGTGGAGGACCGAACCGGTTGACGTTGAAAAGTCTTCGGATGACCTGTGGGTAGGGGTGAAAGGCCAATCAAACTCGGAAATAGCTCGTACTCCCCGAAATGCATTTAGGTGCAGCGTTAGTTATAAAGTTATATAGAGGTAGAGCTACTGATTGGATGCGGGGGCTTCACCGCCTACCAATTCCTGACAAACTCCGAATGCTGTATAATGTTCACTAACAGTGAGGGCTTGGGTGCTAAGGTCCAAGTCCGAGAGGGAAAGAACCCAGACCATCAGCTAAGGTCCCCAAATATATGCTAAGTTGAAAGAACGAGGTTTGTCTGCCCAGACAGCTAGGATGTTGGCTTGGAAGCAGCCATTCATTTAAAGAGTGCGTAACAGCTCACTAGTCGAGCGGACGAGCATGGATAATAATCGGGCATAAGCATATTACCGAAGCTATGGATTTGACGTAAGTCAAGTGGTAGGGGAGCATTCCAACAGGGTTGAAGGTGTATCGTAAGGTATGCTGGACCGGTTGGAAAAGAAAATGTAGGCATAAGTAACGATAATGCGGGCGAGAAACCCGCACACCGAAAAACTAAGGTTTCCACAGCTATGCTAATCAGCTGTGGGTTAGTCTGGTCCTAAGGCGAACCCGAAAGGGACAGTCGATGGCTAACGGGTTAATATTCCCGTACTACTAATTACTGTGATGGGGTGACGGAGTGATGAAAGCGCCGCGAACTGACGGAATAGTTCGTTGAAGTACCTAGCTATAGGTCCTGTAGTAAAATGCGCAGGAACTGGTGAAATACGATAGTACTCGGAGTCTTCGGACAAAGAGATAGTGCGCCTAAGGGCTTCCAAGAAAAACCTCTAAACTTCAGGTAGTTAGTACCAGTACCGTAAACCGACACAGGTAGTTGAGGAGAGAATCCTAAGGTGCTCGAGAGATTCATGGCTAAGGAATTAGGCAAAATAGACCTGTAACTTCGGGAGAAAGGTCGCCCCGAGCAATCGGGGCCGCAGTGAAAAGGTCCAGGCGACTGTTTATCAAAAACACAGGGCTCTGCAAAATCGTAAGATGACGTATAGGGCCTGACACCTGCCCGGTGCTGGAAGGTTAAGAGGAGATGTTATCTTCGGAGAAGCATTGAATTGAAGCCCCAGTAAACGGCGGCCGTAACTATAACGGTCCTAAGGTAGCGAAATTCCTTGTCGGGTAAGTTCCGACCTGCACGAATGGTGTAACGATCTGGACACTGTCTCAGCCATGAGCTCGGTGAAATTGTAGTAACGGTGAAGATGCCGTTTACCCGCAGTGGGACGAAAAGACCCTGTGCACCTTTACTATAGCTTAGTATTGACCTTGGATAAATGATGTGTAGGATAGGTTGGAGACTGTGAAGCGGCGTCGCCAGGCGTTGTGGAGTCATTGTTGAAATACAACCCTTTGTTTATCTGAGGCCTAACCCCGCGATGTGGGGGACAGTGCTTGGTGGGTAGTTTGACTGGGGTGGTCGCCTCCAAAAGAGTAACGGAGGCTTCTAAAGGTTCCCTCAGTACGCTTGGTAACCGTGCGTAGAGTGCAATGGCATAAGGGAGCTTGACTGAGAGACATACAGGTCGATCAGGTACGAAAGTAGAGCATAGTGATCCGGTGGTTCCGCATGGAAGGGCCATCGCTCAAAGGATAAAAGGTACGCCGGGGATAACAGGCTGATCTCCCCCAAGAGCTCATATCGACGGGGGGGTTTGGCACCTCGATGTCGGCTCGTCACATCCTGGGGCTGGAGAAGGTCCCAAGGGTTGGGCTGTTCGCCCATTAAAGTGGCACGCGAGCTGGGTTCAGAACGTCGTGAGACAGTTCGGTCTCTATCTACTGCGGGCGTTAGAAATTTGAGTGGATCTGATTCTAGTACGAGAGGACCGAATTGGACAAACCTCTAGTGTATCTGTTGTCCCGCCAGGGGCACCGCAGAGTAGCTACGTTTGGAAGGGATAAGCGCTGAAAGCATATAAGCGCGAAACCCACCACAAGATGAGATTTCTTTTAAGGATCGTGGAAGATGACCACGTTGATAGGCTATAGATGTAAAGGCAGTAATGTCATAGTCGAGTAGTACTAATAATCCGTAAGCTTATGTACACCCTTTTCCTCTCTCGTCCCAGACGAGAGAGGAGGAAACTTTCTAAAGTATGCTTATTGTGTTTCTTTATCTCAGTATGTTAAAATATAAGCTCGACGCAGAGCAGTGACTAGTAGATAGTAACTAGTGACTAGGTTAAACCTAATTACTAAGCACTATACACTAATTACTAACAACCTTAAGGTGGTTATTGCGGCGGGGCTCACCTCTTCCCATCCCGAACAGAGAAGTTAAGCCCGCCTGCGCAGATGGTACTGCAGTTTTGTGGGAGAGTATGTCGTCGCCTTTCTTTTCAAAAACCCTATCCAATAATGGATAGGGTTTTTTGTTTTATAAAATTATCAAATACTTGAACTCAAATAACGAATATACACCCCAAAAGATGGAAGATGATAGGGGAAATTTGTTTTTTAATATGAGTGCTGTGTAAGTCTTTATTTTGCCTCAAAATAGATCGGATAAGATCTTCTTAGTTTTTTCTTATAACTAGCTCAAAATTGGGAGTGATGGTGTATTAGTAGCTGTAATCGCTGCTATAAGCTGAGCAAATCTTTTTTTATGGAATGTGCTAGTCTTCTTTTTAAGGTTTTGGTGTTTGCTTTTGTGGTTTACAATAAAATTTTATAGACATCTTATAGCTGAGTTTTTTTTCTGTATTTAAGTGTGTTCTCAAATGAAGAGTTTTCTAATTTTTTTATTACAGTTTCAATGAAAGTAAAAAAAGTTGTTCTTGTTTTTTCATGAGGTAATAGTTCTGGATTTTGTATAAAATTGCTGAGGGTGATGGTGTAATCGTACCTTTCTAAAAAATCGGTGCGCCCTTCTTCTAAAATGAAGGCGGCTTTGCTGTTTTTTGAAATTATATTATCGTAAAGTTCAGTGAAAGATTTGAACTGCCCGGTTATTGAAAAAATAATGACAAGACTATTTTTACTCAACAAATCGATTATAGATGTTTCATGGGCGACGGCCCATATAGGTATGTCTAATTGGTTTCGTAGTTTATACTCAAAATACTGCCCTGCAATAAAGGAAGGTCCGTAGCCAAATAAAATAATTTTTTCGAATTTCTGGATGTGTGAAGTGAATTGATCTATAATTTCGTCATTATAGTCGTCTAAAAATTTATGTAACCGTTCGTTTTCGTCGGGAATTACACTAAAGATCTGTCCGCTTATAAAAGCTAAATATTCCTTATAGTTTTTAAATCCCAGCTTCTGTACAAATTTTGAAATTTTTGAAGCTGAACAATTGCAAATGATACCAGCATCTGTGATAGAAAGTGTGTTATTTTGCTTTATTTCATTGATTAAGATGGAATAAATGTTTTTCTCCAGTGTATTGAGCAGTTCTTTATTTACAATATACATTTCTCTTAATAGTTTTAGTAAAAGTATTACATTTTGTTTAAAACAAATATTTTTTCCTCTTTTTGTCAATTTTTGAAATCTCTTTTTACAATGTCCAGGTTATATTGTAATTCTTCAGTAGTTTTATTTTTCATTTAAAATCGATCTTTTTCTTTCTTTTAGAAGGTAGATTTATTACGTATATATCACCTTTTTCTGCAATTTTAGTTTTTGTTTTCATTTTTATTTTCGTCAATCTAATCATTTTTATCGTTGTATTTTCCATATTTATGCATGTATGGCAAAAATATGGAAAATATTTGTTTTATTTGAAATATATTTCTTACATTCGTTTAGTTGTGTTTCTGTTTTTACTAGCATTTAATATGTGTAATGAAATAGAAAATCAAAGTTGAAGGAGTGTTTTAATCAAAAAAGTTTAATATAAAATGAAAGAGAACGAAATGATCTTAAGCGATTTAAAGAAGATGCTTAAACAAGAGCAGATAAATTTTAATCCGGATGATTTGTATGAAGCATCGGCGGATAGGTATAAGAAATATGCTAAAGCAAAAAAAGTTTTAGATGTCCCGGCTCCAGTTGCAATCGTTTATCCGGAATCTGCCGGGGAAGTTTCCGAAATACTGAGATATTGTAATGCGAATGGAATTAATGTTATCCCGAGAAGCGGCAGAACGTCAACTGAAGGAGGATTGGAGAACTGGAAGCAGCAGACTTTAGTTGTCGATGGGAAAAATCTGAATAAGATTATAAAAATTGATCCTTACAACCTTCAGGCTACAGCTCAATCAGGAGTTGTTTTGCAAAAATTAGAAGATGAAGTTCGTAAGTATAATTTAACGACAGGGCATTCTCCTCAATCTAAACCTGTTGCACAAATGGGAGGATTGGTATCTACTCGTAGTATCGGACAATTCTCGACTTTGTACGGTGCTATAGAAGACATGGTTGCGGGATTAGAATGTGTTTTTCCTGACGGACATATTTCTCATATAAAAAATGTACCAAGAAGAGCAGGAGGCCCAGATATTAGACATATTGCAATTGGTAACGAAGGTGCCTTATGCTATATCACGGAAGTCACAGTTAAACTTTACCGATATTTTCCAGAAAACAACCGTTTTTTTGGATACTTAATTAAAGATATTGATACAGGAGTCAGTATTTTAAGAGAAGTTATGGCAAATGGATACAAACCTTCAGTGGCGAGAGTATATTCGGAAGAAGATGCGGCGCAGCATTTTAGTCATTTCCATAAAAATCAATGTGTTTTAGTTTTTATGGCAGAAGGAAACGAAAACATGGTAAAAGCTACCGCTGCCGGAATCGAAGAAGCAGTTGAAAAACATAAAAACGGAATCATAGAAAAGGTTGATTCTAAATTTATTTCTGATTGGTTTAATCATCTTAACTGGACGCAGCAGCGCATAGATGACGAAATAAAAGATATGATTACTAAAAATTCTCATGATGGGTTTACAACCGAAATATCTGCAGATTGGGAGAATGTTACAAAAATTTACTACAATGTAATAGAAAGAATTCGAAAGGAATTCCCTCGAAGTAAAGATATTACTATGCTTGGCGGACATTCTTCTCACAGTTATATCAACGGAACCAATATGTATTTTGTGTATAACTATAACATCAATTGTGAGCCTGAAGATGAAATGCGCTTATACCATCACCCTATACAAACAATTATTGTCGAAGAAACTTTAAAACTTGGCGGTTCTATGTGTCATCATCACGGAATTGGTAAGTATAGAAATGAGTGGACAAAAGAAGAGCATGGAAGTGCTTATTATATGCTTGCGAAACTAAAAGAAGTTTTTGACCCTAACGGAATCATGAATTTCGGAACTATCTTTCCTCAGGCAGAAGGCGAAAAGTATCAAAAATAATAACGACTTTAAACACTAAGAGTATGAAACGATATATTCAATTTATTCTCATAGTGCTGGCTGCCGGAGCAATTTATCCACTAATTTATTTAAGGACAAATTATCAGGAAACTATTTTATCTGTTTTTAAAATAGGATTAGATGATCTTAATATTATTTATACTGTCTTGGGATTTATATTCATATTAGGATATTTCCCAAGCGGTATATTAAGCGATAAATTTTCGGCTAAATATCTACTTGTTTTTTCTTTGTTAGGTACAGCACTTGGAGGTTTTTGGTTTGCTCAAATTCCTGACTATACATCTGTTATAGGCATATTTTCTTTGTGGGGCGTGTTTTCTGTATTTACGTTCTGGGGAGCTCATATGAAACTGGTTAAGTTGTTGTCTACTCCCGAAGAAGAGGGACGTTTCTTTGGGTTTCTCGATGGAGGAAGAGGTGTTGTAGAAGCTATATTAGCAAGTGCAGCATTGTTTATTTTTTCTCATGTTTTAGAAAAAGGAGAAACCCTTGCAGATAAAACTCATGCACTTCAGTATGTTATTTATATGTATTCGGCTGTATTACTTGTTGTAGGGATTCTGATTGCTTTTTTTGTAGAAAAAGAAGTAGCTAAGCCAGCTAAGAATGCACTTTCAGTGATAGATGATAATGCCCAGACAGAAAAAGGTTTTGACTTTAAAGATGTTAATTCGGTCATTAAAAACAAGTTTGTATACTTAATGGGCGCCATAATCTTTTGTTCATATTCAGTAACCTGGGTAGTTTATTATTATGGAGGTTTTATGGAAAAAAACCTTAAAATCACTCCTGTTACCGTAAATACAATTATGGTAATTGTACTATGGATGAGACCAATTGGCGGAATTTTAGGTGGTTTTTTAGCAGACAAATTAGGAAAGAGTGTAACACTGGTTTTTTCTTTGAGCGGCGCAGCTCTTACTTTATTCTGTATTGCTTTACTTCCTGCATCCACAACAAATTTTAACATCTACTATATTCTAATAATACTGGGAGGAACGTTTGTTTATGCTATCCGCGGCACGTATTGGTCTTTATTGGGAGACAGCAGGATAGATAATAAGATAATGGGAACAGCCGTAGGTTTTATTTCTCTTTTAGGATACCTGCCGGATATTTTTATACCCTATTTCAGTACGATAGTTTTTAACAAATTTGGTCCCAACGAAGGATACAACGCCTATTTTATAATAAGTGCAGTTTTGGGAGTAGCAGCGATTTGCGTGGTTACAATTTTTAAAAGAGAAACTCAAAAAGAATAAACTAAAAATAAAAAAATATATAAAAATGGATATTACAGATTTTAACATGGGGTATTTTTCTCTTAAAGGGAAAAATGCAATTGTAACAGGAGGAAATACAGGATTAGGACAGGCTTTTTCTTTAGCTTTAGCAAAAGCAGGTGCAAATATTTTTATGCCAAGTATAATGCCTGATGACGCAGATTTCAATCGATTGATAGAAAGTGAAGGAGGCAAAGCGGTGTATATGAAAGCTGATATTACCAAGGACGGAATACCAAAAAAAATAGTAGAAGAATGTGTAGAGAAATTAGGATCAGTAGATATTCTGGTAAACTGTGCAGGAATTTGTTTAATTGCAGATGTATTGAATTTCGGCAGAAAAGAATGGGATCCAATGGTAAGTATCAATTTAACAGCCGCTTTTGAAATGTCAGCTGAAGTTACAAAGTTTTTTATTCCGCAAAAAAGCGGTAAAATCATTAATATTTGTTCTTTGTTTTCTTTCTTGGGAGGACAATGGTCTCCTGCTTATTCGGCTACCAAACACGGATTGGCGGGTTTAACAAAAGCTTATTGTGATGAATTAGCACAATACAATGTACAAGTTAACGGAATTGCTCCGGGTTATTTTAAAACAAAAGTAGCTCAGGCATCGATTGATAATCCGGAACGAAATAAATGGATTGTAGATCATACTCCCGAAGGACGTTGGGGAGATGTGGCAGATTTAATGGGAGCAACTGTATTTTTGGCAAGTCAGGCTTCTCAGTTTGTAAACGGACATATTTTATCTGTTGACGGAGGATTCTTAACGAGATAATAACGGATTGTTATGAAAGAGCAATATTTTATTTCAATCGATAACGGGTCTCAGAGTACTAAAGTATATATTATAAGTTCCAAAGGAGCGGTAATACATTCTGAAATTGAGCCTCTTAAGCCTATGATGTTTAGAGAATCCGGATATGTGGAACATCCTGATGATGATTTGTGGGATAGTATAAAAACGGCCCTGATTCGGTTAATGAAAAACTTCAAAGGCGATGTCAGTCTTATTAAAGGTGTTGGGCTCTGTACTATTCGCTGTTGCAGGGTGTTTATGAAAAAAGATGGAAATCTGGCCGCTCCGGTTATGAGCTGGATGGATGTAAGAGCATATGAAACTTTTGAGGATTCTGATGAAATTGCATATACATGTCCTACAACAGGATATATTACACATCGCCTGACAGGAGAATTAAAAGATACCGCTGCTAATGCTTTTCAGTGGCAGTTTCCTGTAGATATGGAAACCTGGAATTGGTCTGAAGATAAAACTGTTTTGGACAACTTTAAAATTCCAAATGAAAAGTTATTAAAATTACAGATGCCCGGAACTATTTTAGGAACCGTAACTAAAGCTGCTTCTCAGGTAACAGGTCTGCCGGAAGGTCTTCCTGTTGTAGCTACTGCAAATGATAAAGCGGTTGAAGCCTTAGGTGCAGGATTAATAGATTCATCCAGAGGATTATTCTCATTAGGAACCTATATTACCTCGATGGTTGTAGGCAGCGAAAACAGACCGCCGCATGATAATTATTTCACAAATCTATCTTGTATACCTAATCGTTATTTATTTGAAAGTGGCGGTGTAAGAAGAGGGATGTGGCTAATATCATGGTTTAGAGATCTTATAGGTGAAGAATTAAATAGTAAAGCAAAAGAAAGAGGAGTTTCACCGGAAAAAATTTTAGAAGAAGAAGCCTTGAAAGTTCCCGTAGGATCCAATGGTTTAATGATCATTCCAGACTGGCTTGCGCCTGCATATCAGGCTTATAGAAAAGGAGTTATGATAGGTTTTAACGGTCAACAGGGACGCGGGCATATTTATCGTGCTATTTTAGAAGGAATTGCGTTCACCTTAAACAATCATTATCAAACCATGAATAAAACGCTAGGACATAATCCTGAAAAAATTATTATATCCGGCGGCGGTGCTAACAGTGATTTATTCATGCAGATTTTTTCGGACATAAGCGGAATGCCGGTTGTTCGTAACGAAATGAGTGGTTCTGCTGCTTTAGGTGCAGCTATTTGTGCGGCAGTTGCAGTAGAGTGTTACCCTGATTTTGAAACTGCGGTAAAAAATATGGTAAAAGAAAAAGAAGAGTTCCTTCCTGATTTAGCTGCTCACAAAAAGTACAATTATATCAATGATACAGTGTATGGCAAATTACCACAACTGCTGGAAAATACACTAAAAGAAATGCAGAAGTTAGATCTCAAATAAAACTCCTGTTTTTCTTTCTCTTATTTAAGAATAGCTTTCTGCTTTCAAACCAGAAAGCTATTCTTCCTCAAGTGTTAAATCAATTTTACAATAAAACGACGGCATAATGTATCCCTTACATTTCATGTCCTAAGATTGTATGCCTTTGATCGAAACTTGAATCAATCAGGATTTTATAATTTAATTAATTGAAAAATTATGCAATATAAGTATGGTAAAATGCTGTTAGTTTTAACCCTTTTATTTATAAATAATTTTGGTTATTCTCAGGCAGCTGCTATTGATGTAAAAGCGGATACTCTGATAACAGATTCTGAAAAGCCCAGATTTTCAATAAACGGAGCTTTTAGAGTGCATTACAAAAATGAATTTTATAATGAAACAAGAAGAAAAGAAGGAGGCGAATTTGGGTTCGACTTATTTGGTTTGGTCGTAAATGCTTCTTATAAAAAGTTTAAAGTATTTGCTGATATGCGATTTATGCCTGCTGTATCAGGAGGTACAATGCCGAAAGAAGGATGGATAGGTTATGATTTTGAAAATGGAGATGATTTTCAGGTAGGTTTAGTACAAAGTCCCTTTGGGAACTTAGATTATAATTCATACAGTTGGTTTTTAGGAATTGGATATGCACTGGGATTTGAAGGAAAGTATAGTATGGGCGCAAAGTACCATCATAAAGGGAAAAACTGGGACTGGCAGGCTGCTTTTATGAAAAATGCAATGGAAACCTTTACAAACGATCCTGATTTAAGGGATAATCAGTGGTCTGCAAGTGTGTTAGGAGATAATAAAGAAATTAATCAGGTTGCAGCGCAGTTGGTATACAAAATTAAAACACATAACTTTTCGCATAAAATAGGTGCATCGGGACAATTTGGACAGCTGTATAACTTTGTAGAAAATAAAATGGGAAGCCGAAATGCTTTTGCTTTGCATTATCATATGGATTATAAAAATCTGGGCATAAAGGCAGAAGTTTACAAATATGAGTTTAACCCCAAGGGAGCAAATTCAGAATATGTAGATATCGGATCTTTTAATTATACCTATCGCGTGGTTTCAAAAGCCAATGTGTATGCTTTATCAGCTCAATATAGTATTCCTTTTAAAGGGAAATCATTAAACGAAATAGCGTTTTACAGCGAATACGGATATTTAGGAAAAAAGTATAATCTGAATGCCACGCATATGCTTACAAACGGTGTATTATTTAGAATATTAGACGGGATGTATACATATGTTGAATATGTTGCCGGTTATAATCATCCCTTTTTGGGAGGCAGTCAAGGGAGTTTGTACAACGAGTTTGATAATAAATGGCATGCGCGTCTTCAATGTAACATAGGTTATTATTTCTAACTCAAATGTCATTCAGATAGTTAAATAGTCTGGAAAAATATGAGTATATTTTCTTATGTTTGTTTCTTAACCAAAAACTATTAAAAATGGAAGAAACCTCAGTATTTGAAAAATTCGAGCTGCATCTCGATCAATCTGCAAAAGATTTTTTGAAGGAAATTGGCAAGTGGGCCTACTTTTTGTCTATCCTCGGATTTGTTGGGATTGGCTTTTTTGTAATCTTTGCCATATTTGCCGGAGCCATCTTTTCTCAATTAGGAAGTTCAATACCTGGCTTTGGAATGTATGGCGGTTCATTTGGAACTATAATGGCCGTTTTTTATTTGGCTTTCGCCGCTATTTATTTCTTTCCGGTTTACTATTTGTTCAAATTTGCTTCGAACATTAAAAGGGCTTTTAGTGAAAATGATTCTGAAGCTTTGAGTACTTCTTTAGGATACTTAAAATCGCATTATAAGTTTATCGGAATCTTAATGATTTGTATGCTTGCATTGTATGGTTTGTTTTTCGTATTTGCGATGCTTGGCGCTTTAATGGGAAGATAAAAAGCCAATTTCAAATTGTAAACATATTAAAGAGACGTTCTGAATTTTCAGAACGTTTTTTACTTATCTTACTATTAACCCACTTGATAAAGTTGTAGAACTTTATGAACGTTTGGTTTAGGCCGAGAAAGACAAAGTGGAGTATTTAGAAAAGTTAATGAACAAATAAGTATAAAAAAACGTCCTGAATTTCAGGACGTTTTTGTTTTATTCTGCAGCAGTTGGTGCTGCTTGTTGTTCTTGTTTTTTGATTTCGGCTACATATTTTGTCAGCTTCTTTCCGTAAAATGACTGCGCTACTTTTGGAGTCATTGATTTCTGAATTGTATCAAGAAATTTAATATTGATGTCGTAAATCTCTGCCAAAGCAATATAAGGTGCTACTTCGTGATCTTTATTGTTAAGAGCAAAGTTGGTGGCGTATAAATATTTCCTTTTAATATTTGACTGCTGTTTTGCATCAATGCTGTCAATTGTTTTTTGATCCTGTCTTTTAATGGCTTTAAATCTGGCTTCAACCATTGTCAGGTTTTCATCTATAAAACGAGAATTTACTTTTTTATATTCTTCGTATAATTCCTGATTTTTAGAACCTGTAATTTTTGCACCTGTAATGAAATTATCCAGATTGGTTTCGATATTGATATTGCCCGGCTCAGCAAAAAATAAAATATTATTGTCAAGAGAATTGGTTACCCCGCGATCAAGGAATAAATAAAGCATTTCTGGAGAATCTAATTTAATAGTTCTTTCAAAAGCAGAATTTCCGTCGATTTTAATACTATCAATAGCAACAAGAGAAGTATCAACAACTCTCTGGATATATAAAGTTCCGGTTTTTAAGCCTTTTATATTTCCGGTAATGTGTAAGCCGTCCGTTGATTCTTTTTTGCTGCAAGATGCAAGTATTGCAAGAGTAACAAAGGCAATAAGTGATTTTTTCATTAGTTTATTGGATTTTGCTGCAAAATAAAGAAAATAGTTTGAATGTAAATAAGCTGCTGTTTATTTTTTACAAAAAATAAAAACCCAATCTATTTCTAAATTGGGATTTGCATACTTTTTTAAAAATGAAAGGGTTACATTGCCAATTCGTAGCTTGTGCCACTTTCGTGTGTATAGATATATCGGGTATCGCATTCGTTATTTCCGTAATCTACTACGCCGTTTAAATCGCCGCCCTGAATTTTTAATTTTCCTTTAGAAATGTATTCGCAGGAGTATTTTTTGATCAATGTTTCCTGAACTGTAAGGGTAAGTGTGATGCCTTTATCTGTTATTACAGAATGATTGCCTTCGGGCATTTCGTAAATATTGTCATCTAAAATAAAAGGAGTGTCTACACCGGCAGTTTGTTTTATAGTATGTATGCCGGAGTTTAAAAATACACGACCCATTTTATCGGTAAGTTTTCCGTTGGTAACTTTTGTGGTCCATTGCGGGATTGTGGCTATGCTTGTTGTGTTAGTATATTCTATAGTTCCTTCCAGTAAAAGCCCGTTTATGGAATAATTGATTCTTTCAATAGTCATTTTACTTCCTGTTTCAATTACAGAACCTGTAAGGGTTACTCTTAGTTTTCCTTTTCTTGTAATCAGGCCGCTGGTGCATCCTGACCCAAAATCGACAGTAATAATTTTTGGATAAGCCGTTTCATTTGGTGTTTCGGTCGAAACGGTAAGACAAATTGCCGGACCGGTTTCTGATGGCTTTGCAGTCTGGTTCGAAACACTTACAGATAATCCGGTTTTAAGATCAAGCTCATTTACAGCATCGATTAGTACTGAAGCTCCAACTCCGGCTGTGTCCATTTGAGTAATAATTTCGTCGTCATTACTGGAACAAGAAACATATAAAAGTGCCGAAAAACAAAGAAATGCCAGTGTAATAATTGTTTTTTTCATAGTGGTATTTTGGTTTAAGATTAGAAAATAAGGCAGTCAAATGTAATGAAAAATAATAATCCACAAATAAATTTTATAAGGTTCAGTTGTTGATTATCCGTAATTTAAGTTTTTCGTTTATCAATTAATACGAATGTTTATTCTGAAATTAGAGAAAAATAAAATAAATCAGTTTAAAAAACTTTGTGCTTTCGTGTCTTCGAAGGAAACAAAAAAAATCCCGCAAAATTTAATCTGCGGGATTCTTTTAAAATATTTCCGAATGATTATTTAATCATTTCAAAACTTCTTTTTACAAAAGCAGTAAGTGCTTCACCTTTTAAAAGGTTTTGAGATAATTTAGCTAAATCTAAAGCTTGTTTTACCAAATGTTCCTGATGCGTTTTGTCTTCGGTATTTAAAATGCTAGAAGCCAAATCAGAGTTAGTGTTTACTACTAAATTGTACATTTCAGGCATATTACCCATTCCGAACATACCGCCTCCGCCAGTCTGGCTCATTTCTTTCATTCTTCGCATAAATTCCGGCTGTGTAATAATGAACGGTGCTGCCTGAGAATCCATAGCTTCAAGCTGTACGCTGTACGCTTTAGGAATGTAAGCTTCTAATGAAGTTTTAAGAGTTTCTTTTTCTTCATCAGATAATTTTGAAATCGTGTTTTCGTCTTTTTTGATCAGGTTATCAATGTGATCAGAATCTACACGTACAAAAGTCAGGTCTTTATTATCGTTTTCGATTTTCTGAATTAAGTGCGAAATAATTGGAGAATCTAAAAGCAATACTTCGTAACCTTTGTCTTTTGCTGTCTGAATGTAAGAGTGCTGTTCTTCTTTGTTTCCTGCATAAAGAACAACCAGTTTACCATCTTTATCAGTTTGATTCTCTTTTAGTTTTTCTTTTAATTCTTCTAATGTAAAATACGTATTATCTACCGTTGGGTATAGTACAAATGCACCGGCTTTTTCGTAGAATTTATCTTCAGAAAGCATTCCGTACTCTAAAACGATTTTAATATCATTCCATTTTGCTTCAAAATCAGCACGGTTTTCGTTGAATAAAGATTTCAACTTATCTGCTACTTTACGAGTAATGTAGTTAGAAATTTTCTTAACTGCACCATCTGCCTGTAAGCCTGAACGAGAAACATTTAAAGGAATATCCGGAGAATCAATAACACCTTTTAACATCGTCAAAAATTCAGGTACGATTCCTTCTACGTTATCTGTAACGTAAACCTGGTTTTGGTACAATTGAATTTTATCTTTCTGGATCTGCATATCTGTCCCCAATTTTGGGAAATACAAAATTCCGGTTAAGTTAAAAGGGTAATCTACATTTAAATGAATGTTGAACAAAGGCTCTTCGAACTGCATTGGGTACAATTCTCTGTAGAAGTTTTTGTAATCTTCGTCAGATAATTCAGAAGGCTGTTTTGTCCACGCCGGATTTGGGTTGTTTATGATATTGTCAGTCTCAACTGTTTCATTCACGTAATCTTCAGGAGCATCTTCCGGTTTTGGAAGTGTTTCTGTTCTTGTTCCGAATTTAATTGGAATAGGCATAAACTTGTTATACTTATTCAATAAACCGCTGATTTTTGAATCGTCTAAAAATTCAAGAGAATCTTCCGCAACATGAAGTACGATTTCTGTACCGCGTGAAGTTTTGTCAGATGGTTCAAGAGTAAACTCAGGACTTCCGTCACATGTCCAGTGTGCCGCAGGCTCATCTTTGTATGATTTTGTGAAAATTTCAACTTTTTCAGCTACCATAAAAGCAGAGTAAAAACCAAGCCCAAAGTGTCCGATGATTCCAGAGTCCTTAGCAGAATCTTTGTATTTGTCCAAAAATTCCTCGGCACCTGAAAAGGCTACCTGATTAATGTATTTTTCAACTTCATCGGCTGTCATTCCAAGACCCTGATCGATAATGTGGATTTTTTTCCCTTCTTTATCCACTTTTACCTCAATAATAGGGTTTCCGTATTCTACTTTAGCTTCGCCAATGCTGATAAGATGTTTTAATTTTAAAGTAGCATCGGTTCCGTTAGAAACAAGCTCTCTTAAGAAAATTTCGTGGTCGCTGTATAAGAACTTTTTGATTAAAGGAAAAATGTTCTCTACTGAAACATTAATTTTACCTGTTGCCATATTTTTTTATTTTTTATTTAATGTGATGATTTTCATTTATTCAAATAGAATACCAATTGTTTTTGAATGACAAAATGTCGGAAATGTTAATTTTGAAAGAAAATAAATAGATTCTAAAAGATAAATTTTGTTAATGAATCGTATATTTGTGGTCTAATAATTGTTAAACGTGTAAGTATTAACTTAAATAAAATGAACAAAATGAAGAAGATAATTTTCATTTGCATGGTTTCCGTGATGTTTTTTGCGTGTAAATCTGCTTCGTCAACAGCTTCAACAGAAGCGCCTACGCTATCAACTAAACTTGACAGACCTACTCAGGTAGCAATCAAAGGGAATTGGATACTTACAAACGTATCATATCCGGGTTCTGATTATATCAAAGTAAACTCATTTGATATTGCAGATTCTAAATGTTTTATTGGAAGTACCTGGAATTTTATTTCAAATAATAATAAAGGTACAATGAGTTTAACAGCTCCAAGTTGCACAGGATTTACTTCTCCAATTGTATGGAGTATCAACAATCAGGGACTTTTTGTTCTTAAAATTGTTGAAGCAGGAACAAAATCAAAAAATGTAAGAGAAGGATATTTATTAAAAGTAGCTAATTTAACTGAGAGTTCTTTCCAGTTAATTGACAATATAAATGTGGGCGGACAGGTAAAAGATGTTACTTACCAATTTCAAAGAGCTAATTAATATTAAAAAAAGATAAAAATGAAAAAGATAACAGTTTTAGGTTTAAGTAGTTTACTTGTATTAGTTAGTTTTTTTGCAAGCTGTGATTCAGTAAAAAATGCTAATAACACACAAAAAGGAGCCGGAATTGGTGCTGTTGCAGGAGGTGTTATTGGAGCCGTTCTTGGTAATAATTTAGGAAAAGGCGGAAACGCTGCCCTTGGTGCTGCAATTGGAGCTGCCGTAGGTGGTGGAACCGGAGCACTTATTGGAAACAAAATGGACAAACAGGCACGTCAGATCGATCAGGCTCTGCCAGGTGCATCTGTAGAGAGAGTTGGAGAGGGAATTCACTTAACATTAAATGAAAACTCTGTTCGTTTTGATACTAACAAATCAACATTGACTACTCAGGCAAAAGCAAACTTAGATAAATTAGTTCCTGTATTTAATGAGTACGGAGATACTGATATTCAGATTTTTGGATATACTGACAGTACAGGAAAACCAGAATATAACTTAACACTTTCAGGACAGAGAGCTGCATCTGTACAAGCGTATTTGGTGTCAAAAGGATTAAAATCAAGCCGTTTTAAAACTTCAGGTTTAGGTATTGCAGATCCAATTGCAACAAACGATACTCCGGAAGGAAGAGCTCAAAACCGTCGTGTTGAGTTTTCTATTACAGCAAATGACAAAATGGTTAACGATGCGAAAGCAGAAGCCGGAAAATAATTTACGGTAAAATAAAATACCAAAAAAGCTGTTTCAATTATGAAGCAGCTTTTTTTTTTACTTTAGAAATAACATTGTAAATTTGAACTTTCAAATATAACTCATGCTTGACATTCAAAATATATCCTTTTCATACACGGATACACCGGTTATAAACAACGTTTCATTTACCATCAATAAAGGTGAGAATATTGCCATTATAGGCGAGAGCGGCTGTGGTAAGAGTACGCTCTTAAAACTTATATACGGATTGTTCGATCTGGATGAGGGTAAAATATTTTATAACGAAAAACCAATTCTGGGACCAAAATACAATTTGATTCCCGGAATGCCCTATATGAAGTATCTGGCGCAGGATTTTGATTTGTCGCCGTATGAAACCGTAGCCGAAAATGTTGGGAAGTTTCTTTCGAATGGTTTTGCGAATATGAAAAAACTTCGCGTGCAGGAATTATTGGAAATGGTCGAAATGGAACAATTTTCTAACGTAAAAGCTAAATTTTTAAGCGGGGGACAACAGCAAAGAGTCGCTTTAGTAAGGGTTTTGGCACTCGAGCCCGAAGTGATTCTGCTTGATGAACCTTTCAGCCAGATTGATGCTTTTAGAAAAAATGCGTTGCGAAGAAATTTATTCCGTTATCTGAAGCAAAAAAGAATCACTTGTATTATTGCTACTCATGATAGTACAGATGCCTTGTCTTTTGCAGATGAAACAATTGTAATGCGCCATGGAGAAGTTATTATAAAAGATAATCCTGCCAAAATATATGAAGATCCCAAAATAAAATATGTTGCTTCTTTATTTGGAGAAGTGAATGAAGTGCCAACTCATTTATTACTTCCGTACGAAGATCAGACACATAAAACGTTAGTATATCCGCATCAGTTTAAAATGGTTGCCGAATCCGGGCTTCCGGTAAAAATAAGAAGAACTTATTTTAGAGGAAGTCATTATTTGGTTGAAACGGTATATAAAAGACAGCTGATCTTTTTTGAAAGTGAAATTGATCTTCCTTTAGAACAGGAAATATTTCTTGCTCTGAATTATTTATAAAATAAAACCCGATAGAATTTACTATCGGGTTTGTTTTTAAATACAGCATCCGGAAAAGGAAATTATTCTTTAGTAACCGTTTTGTTTCTTATTCGGGTTAATTTTAATTTTTTTCATCATTTTACCTTAAAATCTGCTTTTTCAAAAAGCAAATGATTTTAAATAGTCTTATAATTAAAGTATATTAAATTGATAATTACGAAAAAAAGAGTAATTTGTACTCTAATATTTTAAAGTATACTTAAATTTGCATTCTAAAATTTTTAAATAAAATAAAGTACATATGTATCATTCAAAAATAGCAGGCTTAGGATATTATGTTCCTTCAAATGTTGTGACAAACGATGATTTGTCGAAGATTATGGATACCAATGACGAATGGATTCAGGAAAGAACCGGAATTCAGGAGAGAAGACATATTATTCGCGGAGAGGATACGACAACTTCTATGGGAGTTAAAGCAGCTAAAATTGCAATCGAACGCTCCGGTGTTGCCAAAGAAGATATTGATTTTGTAGTTTTTGCTACACTAAGTCCGGATTACTATTTTCCTGGACCGGGAGTTTTGGTACAGCGTGATTTAGGATTAAAAACAGTTGGGGCTTTAGATGTTAGAAATCAGTGTTCTGGTTTTGTTTATGCGCTTTCTGTTGCCGATCAGTATATTAAAACCGGTATGTATAAAAATGTTCTGGTAATAGGTTCAGAAGTTCACTCAACCGGACTGGATATGACCACTCGCGGACGAGGTGTCTCGGTAATTTTTGGAGACGGAGCGGGAGCGGCCGTTTTAAGCCGTGAAGAAGATTTGACAAAAGGAATCTTGTCTACACACTTGCACTCTGAAGGGCAGCATGCCGAAGAGTTAGCTTTGCAGGCACCGGGAATGGGTGCACGCTGGGTAACGGATATTCTTGCCGATAATGATCCGAACGACGAAAGTTACTATCCTTATATGAACGGACAATTTGTATTTAAAAATGCAGTAGTTCGTTTTGCAGAAGTTATCAACGAAGGATTAGAAGCAAACGGTCTTCAGGTTTCGGATATTGATATGCTGATTCCGCATCAGGCAAATTTAAGAATCTCACAGTTCATTCAGAATAAATTTAAACTGACAGATGATCAGGTTCATAATAATATTCAGAAATACGGAAACACAACGGCAGCTTCTATTCCGATTGCTTTAACTGAAGCATGGGAAGAAGGCAAAATTAAATCAGGAGATACAGTTGTTCTGGCTGCTTTTGGAAGCGGCTTTACCTGGGCAAGTGCTATCATCAAATGGTAAATTAATTCATCTTGCATTATATGTAAGCCTGCTTCGTTTGGAGCAGGTTTTTTTATACTTTCGTGGTATAATATTTGTGCGGAAAGTGTCAAAATTATATGGACGGACAATTTGAAAAACACGTCCGGATTTCTCATTCAACCGAATGATAATTATGAATAATGATTCTGTAAAATGAAAAAAAATCAATTAGAAATAGCCTGCTTTAATTATGAATCGGCATTGATTGCCGAGGAGAACGGAGCAGACCGAATTGAATTGTGCGAGAATATGAAACTGGGAGGTACAACACCCAATTCTATTTTGGTGGTAAAAGTCCGCGAAAGCGTAAAAATAAAAATGCATGTTATCATAAGGCCTCGCGGCGGTGATTTTGTTTATTCTGATGAAGAGCTTACAGAAATGAAACAGGACATCAAACAATATAAGAAACTGGGAGTTGATGGGTTTGTTTTTGGAATTTTAAAAGAAAACGGAAAAATCAATAAAAAACAAAATAAGGAATTGGTGCATTTGGCTTATCCATTATCCTGTACATTTCATCGCGCCTTTGATGTGGTTAAAAATCCTGAGAAATCACTAGAAGATGTAATCAAATGCGGTTTTAAAACCATCCTGACTTCAGGACAAGGTGTAAATGTTACCGAAGGAATCTGGGCATTAGAAAGGCTTCAGGAACTGGCAGGAGACCGAATCGAAATTATGCCGGGAGGAGGCTTGCGGTCTTCAAATATTAAATTGCTGCAGGAAAAGCTGGATCTGACTTTTTATCATTCATCTGCCATAACAGACGATTCAGAAACAGCAAATCCCGAAGAAATAAAAGAACTCAGGAATTTTTTATAAGATTCCGGAACATAAAAAAGCCTGAAGCTGGCAAACTTCAGGCTTTTTTTCTACAAGAATTATTCAAAAATATTAAAATGTAATCTTTAAAGGTGAGGTTAAAACATGCCGCCTCCGCCTTTATTAGTATTATCGTCTCTTTGTTTGCGCTGTAAATTTTTAATTTTTGCACCGCCAAAGTTATATGTTAAACCTAGATACACCGTCTGGCTTTCCCATGTAAACTGCCCGGTCTGCGGATAAGGATACATTGTGTCGAAAGCATATTTCATCGTATTGAACACATCGTTGAAACGAACGCTGATGTTCATCTTGTTGTCTAACAATGTATAACGCGAACCAATGTCCATTTTGTACATTTCATGGCTATTATTTTGAACTCCGTCAACAGGACCTCTGTAAAATCCAAAAAGCAGGAAGCTTAAACGTTTGTTTACTTTGAAGTTTGAGTTCATACGTCCATTAAATGCAGCAACAGTAACTTTTCTTTCTTCTGCGATACTTTTATTAGTTTTCTCGTCAAGTTTAGATACAATTCCTGCCTGATTTATACTCGAAAAATCAATAGACGGCTGGATATCCCACCATTTTGTAATTTTATAATTCATCGATACTTCAAATCCATAAGCTGTATTATGATCAAAGTTTGTAAAAGACATAATTTGTTTATTTCCACTTGTATCTGTGTTATCCGGATACAAAATTCGGCTTATCTGATCATTAATACTTCTCACGAAAATACCGGCTGTAAAGCTTCCTTTTTCAAGTGTTTTGGTATAATTTACTTCTACAGAATTGGTAAACTGCGGTCTTAGGTCGGGATTTCCGTAAGAAGTTACCAATGGAGTAGAAAACTCACGAATTGGTTTTGTCTGTTCTATACTAGGACGGTCAACACGACGGCTGTAGCTGAATTGTAAAGTGTTTTTCTCATTTAAATTATAGGTCAAATAAGCAGAAGGGTATAAAGTAAGATAATCATCATCGTACAAAGTTTGCTCCTGATTTAAATTTGCCTGCATTTTGTAGCTTTCAAAACGAGCTCCTACTTGATAACTGAATTTGGTGAATTTTTGACCAAAAGTTACGTAAGCAGAATAAATATCAGTATCATATGCATAGCTTGAAGTTTGATTCTCTAATGCATTTTGAGGATTTACCCTGTTGTAATCATTATCTGTTCTCGTTAATCTGGCTTCAGCTCCGGCTTCCAGAGTGGTTTTTTCGTTTAACGGATTTACATAATCAACATTAAACGTGCTTAATTTTCTGTCCATCTTTATAAAATCGTTATAAAGTGATGAACTGTTTGTGTTATTTGTAAATGTTGTTTTTGTATCAAAATCAGCATTTTGCGTTTCTTTAGTATCACTGTAATTTCCTTCGAAATCCAGAGTATGACCTTCTTTCTTGAAAATGTGCTTGTAAGCTAAATTGTAAGTTCCGGTTTTACTTGGACCCTGATACCTTGATTTTTGGTATACATTCAGAATGTTTTCAGGAGAATCCTTGTAATCAATATCAGTGTTTACAAATCCAAGTCCGGTCGATTTATTTTGATTGGTATAGATCGAAATTGTATTACGATCATCAATTAAATAATCCATTCCAATTTTGTACAAATAAGAATCATCGTCATTTGTTACGTCAATTTTTTGAACAATGCTTTGATCTGATTTGGTTATAAAACCATCATTGAAATATTTCCCGAAATTATTTCCGCCATTCCCAAAAAAGTTAACTTTTCCTGTTTTGTAGTTCAAATCCAGAGACTGATTGTATTTTGCCGTTTCTCCAAAAGTGATTCCGCCGCTGTAACTTCCGTTAAAACCGGTATTTGCATTTTTGTGCAGAATGATATTGATGATTCCCGACATTCCTTCCGGGTTGTATTTAGCGCTTGGATTAGTAATCAGCTCAATTTTTTTGATCGAAGTTGATGGAATTTGTTTCAATAATTGCGCAGGATCAATGTTAGAAGGACGCCCGTCGATTAATACACGCACATTATCATTTCCGCGAAGCGAAAGTTTTCCGTCCTGATCTACATTTACAGATGGAATATTATTCATAATATCCGATGCCGAAGCTCCTGCCGTTGTCAAATCTTTACCAACATTCACGACTTTTCTGTCTATTTTTTGTTCGATTGTTGAACGTTCTGCGACAATGTTTACACCTTTTAATTGGGTAGCTTCTTCTTCAAGAGAAACATTTAAAGTTGCTGCTTTTTTATTATCATTTAAAATTACAGACCCAACATATTTTCTAAATCCAATGTATTGTATTTCGATGGTATAACTTTTTAAAGCAATATTTTTAAATGAAAAATCACCATTGTCATCGGTATTTACAGCTGCAACTTGTTTTCCGTTTTCTTTAAGGGAAACTGTCGCGTACGAAATAGGCGCGCTGTTTGATTTTTCGATAATTTTTCCAGTGACAGATCCTGAGTTCTGTCCCTGGACTGTCGCAATTACCCCCAATAATGCGAACAGAAAGAATTTTAATTTCATAACTTGTTTTTTGTTTTTTTTTGATTGATGATGATATTGTTTTTGTTTTTTTATTTCCTGACAGGCTTCAAATAGAATTTAAAGTTCTTATTAAGACTCTTCTGTTAGGGTTATGTTACAAGAAAAAGATAAAAAACTTTCTGATTTTTTGCGATGCCTTGTGTTATAAGGAATTATCATTTTGATTTTTTGATAATTTTAACAATTGAAATAATCCTTTTTTTAAGAAATTATAATCGTTATGTACGATTTTATATGTTTTTCATTTTCTCTAATTGATGAATAAGCAGTATCTTTGCTCACTTTAAAAATAAGTTTACATGTCATTATCACAAATTCTTACACCTTCTATACAACAAGCAATACAGGCATTATTTGATGTTTCTGTTGATAAAATCGAGTTTCAGACTACCAGAAAGGAGTTTGAAGGCGATATTACAATGGTAATTTTTCCTTTATTAAAAGTGATTAAAAGTAATCCTGCCGATTTAGGAAATAAAATTGGAACCTATCTGGTTGAAAATGTTTCTGACGTATCGCGCTTTAATGTGGTTTCAGGTTTCCTGAATATTGTAATTTCAGACAGTTATTATCTGAACTTCTTTAATGATATCAAAGACAATCAAAAATTTGGTTATGTATCTCCTAATTCTGCTGATAAAGCAGTTATGGTTGAGTACTCTTCGCCAAACACTAATAAACCGCTTCACTTAGGACACGTTCGTAACAATTTGTTAGGATATTCTGTTGCCGAAATTTTAAAAGCTTCGGGTAAAAAAGTTTATAAAACTCAAATTATCAACGATCGTGGAATTCATATTTGTAAATCGATGCTGGCTTGGGAAAAATTTGGAGAAGGAGAAACACCTCAAAGTTCAGATTTAAAAGGAGATAAATTGGTTGGAAAGTATTATGTTGAGTTTGACAAAGCTTATAAAACAGAAATTAATCAGTTAATAGAATCTGGTAAAACCGAAGAAGAAGCAAAAAAACAAGCGCCGATTATTATTGAAGCGCAGGAAATGCTAAAAAAATGGGAAGCCGGTGATGAGGCTGTAATAGCACTTTGGAAAAAAATGAACCAATGGGTTTATGATGGTTTCGCTACAACTTATACCAATCTTGGAGTTGATTTTGATAAATATTACTACGAAAGCAATACGTATTTATTAGGTAAAGATGTTGTTCAGGTTGGTCTAGACAAAGGCGTTTTTGAAAAAGATCCGGACGGTTCTGTATGGATTGATTTGACAGATGAGGGACTAGATCGTAAAATTGTACTTCGTTCAGATGGAACTGCGGTTTACATGACACAGGATATTGGAACTGCAATTCAGCGTGTAAAAGATATGCCGGATGTCGGCGGAATGGTTTACACCGTTGGGAATGAGCAGGATTACCACTTTAAAGTATTATTCCTGATTTTGAAAAAACTTGGTTTTGACTGGGCTTCTAGTTTATATCATTTATCATACGGAATGGTTGATCTGCCTTCCGGAAAAATGAAAAGCCGTGAAGGAACTGTAGTCGATGCTGATGATTTGATGCAGGACATGACTGATACAGCCAAACAAATCTCTGAAGATTTAGGAAAATTAGACAGCTACTCTGACGAAGAAAAAGGTAAGTTGTATAAAACGATTGGTCTTGGTGCTTTAAAATATTATATTTTAAAAGTAGATCCTAAAAAACGTATTTTATTTAATCCGGAAGAATCTGTAGATTTTGCCGGAAATACAGGACCGTTTATTCAGTATACATATGCGAGAATTCAGTCTATTATCCGTAAAGCCGATTTTGATTTTTCAGCGCAAACCAATATCGAAGAACTTCACGAAAAAGAAAAAGAACTGGTAAAACAAATCGAACTTTTCCCTGAAGTAATTCAGAATGCGGCGTCAAATCACAGCCCGGCATTAATTGCAAATTACACGTATGATCTTGTAAAAGAGTACAATTCGTTCTATCAGTCGGTTCACATTTTGGGCGAAGCCGATTTAACAAAAAAGATTTTCAGAGTGCAGCTTTCTCAAAAAGTTGCCGAAGTTATAAAATCAGCATTTAGCTTGTTAGGAATTGAAGTTCCGGAAAGAATGTAGAAACTTATAAAGAATTTTAATATCAAAGCCGATAGTTTGCTAACTATCGGCTTTTCTGTTTTTTAACTTTTTTTTAGATGTAAAAAGTAGTAAAATAAGACATTTTTCGGTTTTTTAAGAAATATATTGTAGGAAAGTACTTTTATTTGTTTTATGTTTGCTGAAAATATCCAACCACAAACCAGATCCCAAAATATTGCAACAATATCTCCTGGAAAAATTTTAGACTATGTTTTTCTGCTATAGAACAGCTTAGATATAATTAAAATACTTTCCTAAATTTTCATTTTAGGTTAAGAACCCTTCTTTTAGGTTTACGAGATACGAACCGTCTAGTTTTTCTGGATGGTTTTTTTATTTGCTGCAATATGAGTTTTTCTCCCCTTCAAATTCTATCCTTAGTTGGCAGTGAAAAACTGGCTTATGGATGCTAAAGTGTGTATAATTCAAAACAAATAATAATGAAACAAAAAATCGTGGGATTTGTACTGCTGTTTTTAATGGCCGGAGTACAGCTGAGTTTTGCACAGGGCAGAACTATTTCAGGAATAGTATCGGATGCTTCGGGACCAGTTCCGGGTGTAAATGTTGTAGTAAAAGGAACTAATAATGGCGTTCAGTCAGATTTTGACGGGAAATATTCTATTAAAGCAAATACCGGAGATGTTTTGATTTTCTCTTATATGGGAATGAAAGATAACTCTGCAACAGTTGGAAGTGCTTCTGTAATTAATATGAAAATGCAGGAGGATGGTAAGGAATTAGAAGAAGTTGTGGTTGTTGCTTTCGGAACGCAGAAAAAACAGGAAATCACGGGAGCGGTAGCCAAAATTGATGCTAAACAATTAGAGAATGCTCAAGCATCAAATGCTGTTCAATCTCTAACGGGTAAGGTTGCTGGTGTTCAAATCGCTGCCAATTCAGGACAGCCGGGGGATAAACCACAGGTTCGTTTTAGAGGTATTGGATCAATTTCTTCGTCTAATGAACCTTTATATGTTGTTGATGGTATACCATTTGCCGGAGATATAAATGCAATTGCAACACAAGATATTGAATCTATTAGTTTTTTAAAAGATGCATCATCAAATGCGTTGTATGGCAGCAGGGGAGCAAATGGAGTGATAATTATAACAACTAAAAAAGGTAAAAAAGGGCAATTGAATATTACCTATGAAACAAAAGTCGGAGTTAATACAAGAGCAGTTTCAGAGTATGATATGATTACTGATCCTGGAGATTATTACAAAGCAGTATATAACAGAATAAGAAATGGTTTGATATTTCAAGGTCAAACCCCAAAAGCGGCTGCAATTACGGCCTCTCAAAATTTAATAACAGGAGACACTTATTCTTTGGGATATAATAATTATAATGTGAATCCTAATGAAATTATTGATATTAATACAGGTCAGTTAAATCCTAATGCAAAGCTGTTATATCATGATGATTGGGCTAAGAATCTTTTTAGAGATGCAACAAGAATAGAGCACTTTTTAAGTTTATCCAGCAGTACAGATAATCTTAATACGTATTTGTCTGTAGGGTATCTTTCTGATAATGGATATACGATTAATTCTAATTTTAAACGTGCAACTGTAAGAGCAAATGTTGATTACACTATTAATAAAAATGTGAAAATTGGAACAAATCTGAATTATGCTAATTCAGCTCAAAATGCTCCAATCTCCCAAGTTTCGTCAAGTACATATAGTAACTTGTTTTATTGGTCAAGAAATATTGCTCCAATTTATACTATTTGGCAGCGAGATGGTAAGGGAAATTTTATTTTAAATGAAGATGGCAGCAGAGCTTATGAATTTAATAAATCCGGTGAAAGACCATTTGGATCAAACATTAATCCTTATGCTACTACTTTGTTAAATACGAATCTTAGTGAGGAAAATAAATTTGGTGCAAGAGGATATGTGTCTATTGACTTCTTAAAAGATTTTAACTTTAGATATAATCTTGGATATGATTTATTGTCAGGTTATTATTTAAATACTACAACTGGTTTAGGTGGTGATGATATGGGAGTTAACGGTAGAATTGGTACCGCTACACAAAATGACTATACAATAACAAACCAACAATTATTGTCTTGGAAAAAGACTTTTGGTAATCATAATCTAGATATTTTAGTGGGGCATGAGTCATCTAGTTTTACTTCAAAAATGCTTGCAGGAAAGAAAAGTGGTGTTGTAATTCCAGACCTAAATATTGTTAGTAATGCTACAGTTTATAATTATTTAGACGGTTATAATGATTTGTATAAAGTTGAAGGCTATTTTTCAAGGCTAAATTATAACTATCAGAATAAATATTTTTTAAATGGGAGTTTTAGAAGAGACGGATCTTCAGTTTTCTCACCAGAAAACAGATGGGGTAATTTTTATGGTCTTGGAGCAGCATGGTCACTGTCAAAAGAATCGTTTTTTCCTAAGACTAAATGGATAAATGATTTAAGATTGAAAGGAAGCTATGGAGAACAAGGTAATGATAATATCTATTATCCTTCAACATCTGAAATTAGCCATCGTTCTTATTTTGGAGGTTCAAGAAATTATTATGCTTATCAAACACAGTATGAAGTAGTACCTGATGCAGAAGGTAATGCCAGTGTACTTACAGTGTACCAAGGTAATGACAAAATTAAATGGGAGAAGTCTAAAAATTTAAATATTGGTTTTGATCTTAAATTGTTTGACAGATTAACTATTGAAGCAGAATATTTCGAAAGAAATGTAAGTGATTTGATTTATAACCGTCCTAATTCACCATCAACTGGCGTATCATTTTTTACAGAAAATATCGGCGATATGTCTAATAAAGGTATTGAAGTTAATTTAGGATTAGATGTTTTGAAAGGTGAAAATCTAGACTTAAATATTTGGGTAAATACTACACATTATAAAAATAAAATTACAGCATTACCAAAACCTTTTACTAATGATTTATTTCGATTCGAGGTTGGAGCTCCTGCTTATGCTTTTTATTTAAGACAATTTGCAGGTGTAGATAAAACAAATGGTGATGCATTATGGTATATGAATCAAAAAGATGCTTCAGGAAATATTATAGGTAAAGTAACAACTAATGTATATGCCAATGCAACCCCGTATTTAAGTAGTAAAGATGCAAATCCAGATTTTTATGGAGGATTTGGAACATCAGTTAGATATAAAAACCTGACTTTGCAGGCAAGTTTTGCTTATCAGTTTGGAGGTTATATGTATGATGGGGTTTATCAAACTTCAATGTATTCCGGATCTGATAATATAGGAAGAAATTATAATAAAGATGTTACTAAGGCATGGTCAATTGATAATCCTAATTCAGATATTCCTAGGATTGATCATATATCTACTTTCCAAATGGCAGCATCAGATTATTTCTTAACAAAATCGGATTATATAAGTCTTCAGGATGTATCCTTAACTTATGATTTTAAGAATGAAGCTCTTTTGAATATGGGAATTCAATCTACTAAATTTAGTTTAATGGGATCAAATTTAGCACTATGGTCAGCTAGAAAAGGAATGGATCCTCGATTAAATAATTTAGGATCCCGTACAAATAATGGACAGTCTTTAAATGTATATGGGGTAATGAGGTCTATTTCACTTGGTCTAACAGTAAATTTTTAAAAACATGAAAAAAATAATAATCTTATCATTAGCATTCCTTGTTTTTACAAGTTGTGAAAGTGAATTTTTAGATATTAAACCTGAGTCGACTATTAATGGCGATCAGCTTGCCTCATCTGCAGAAGCAAACGAAGCAGTTATAAACGGAATATATTCTGCCTTAAGATCTTATGGTTTGTCAATAGGTAATCATGAAGATTATGGGCATAAATCGATTCTTTCTGCTACTGATTTAATGTCAAACGATATGTTAATGACAAAATCAAGTTGGTACAGTAATTTTTATAATTATTTAGGCAGACAGCAAATTAACTTAAGATCTAGATTGGCATGGAGCACCTATTATCCACAAATCAAAACCACAAATGTTGTATTGAAAACCGTTCCTCAAGGAGTAAATGATGAAAAGTTAGAGGTTATCAGAGGACAAGCATTAGCTTTGAGAGGTTATTTTTATTTTATGCTGGCTCGTATGTATGGTCCTACCTATATTAATAATGAAACCAAACTTTGTGTACCGCTATACACTGAGGTTCTTTTTGAAGGTAAAGAACGAGCTACAGTTAAAGAGGTCTATGATCTTATTGAAAATGATTTAAATGAATCTATTGATTTGCTTGAAGGAAGTAAACGTAAAAATAATAATGCGATTGATCAAAGTGTTGCCAAAGCATTTTTAGCAGATGTTTATTTGGAAACAGGTAAATATTCTCAGGCTGCGAAATTAGCCAGTGAAGCTAGAGCAGCTTATCCGTTATTAACAGAAGCAGAGTGGAATAATGGCTTTTATGATGTGTCAAATAAAGACACTATGTGGGGCGCTTCTATTACATCGGCACAAAGTAGTTTTGTAGCTAACTTTTTTGGACATTTTGATAATACAAATGATTCAGGATACGCTGGAGGACTTGGTGTTTTTAAAAATATAGATAAAAGATTGTATAATAATATCTCCAATACGGATTACAGAAAAAAAGCATTTGTTGGAAATGGAGGTAATTCAACATATCCATCATTACCAGTTTATGCAAATATTAAATTTAGAGACCCTACAATTGATGCTGGTGATTATATTTATTTAAGGGCAGCTTCAATGTATTATATAGAAGCCGAGGCACTTGCAAGATCCGGAAATGAAACTGCGGCACAAAAGGTTTTATACGATATAACTATCACAAGAGACCCATCGTATGTTTTATCTACCAATACAGGTAAAACATTAATAGATGAAATCATTTTGCAAAAAAGAATTGAATTATGGGGAGAAGGTTATGCTTGGTTTGATATGAAACGATTAGGTGTTGCCCTTACGAGAGATTATGATGGTTCTAATCATCCTGCGTTTGGTAAGTTTAATATTCCTGCCGGAGATAACAAATTCATCTTTCAGATTCCACAAGCAGAAATAGATGCCAATCCGTTAATTAAACAAAATGAATTATAATTTCTAATATCCTGGAAATAACTATATGAAAAATATTTCCTTATATTCATTTTTAACTATTTTGAATTAGTAACCCTTTTAGTGAAAATAATACTAGGATAAACCGTCTAAAATATTAGACGGTTTTTATAAAATAGAAAAAGCCGGTAACCTTTTAAAGATTACCGGCTTTTATCGTAATTAACACAACTAATTATTTTACAAATTTGTCGATAATAGCATCAGATTCTGCTTTTGTTGCTGTTGGTTTTAAGTCAAACAAAAGAGAATAAAGTGCTTTTCTATCTACTTTAGCTTCTAAGTTAAGATCTTTATGTCTGTCAAAAAGAGTCTGCCATTTGTCGCGGACATTTTTCCAAAGAGCATTGTTTGCAGCCCACCATTTTTGACCTGCGATACATTTGCTGTCAGCAACTTTAGTGTAAACATCAAAACCTTTTTCCTGAGCTAAAAGTACATCTTTACCGCTGTCATCTCTGATTAGCTTATCATTATCCTGCTCATGATTCCATCCAGAAGCTGTAATCTCGTGAATGTTTCTTCTTTTTAAAACATTGTAATCATTACGTTTTGTCTGCTCTCTTCTTGGCAGTGGAGCATCAGCAACGTTTGCCCAGTAATCTTGTCCGTCAACGTGTACCCATGTCGAAGAACCTTCATAGCGCGGACTATCATCTACCTGATATACTTTTTGAGTCCACTGACCTTTAACAGCTTTCTTGTCCAGTTTTTTATATTTCCAGGAATTTCCTTTATCAAATGTATATAAGTCTGTGTTTTCAAATAACCAATCTTGTCTCCAGTGTTTGATAATCATATCGTCACTTACAATTAATAAGTGCTGCATAACAATCTTGTTAGGTGTATCCTCTAACAATTCTACCCATTCCAACGCAGATTCGTGTTTTGTCTGAGAAGGTTTGTACGATGCTGAATCTTTTGCATACTGAAAAGTTTCAGCAAAATTGAATTTTACTTCATAACAACCACACATAGATTTAATAGATTTTATGTCTTGTTGTTTTTTGTCCTGACTATAACCAAGACTACAGCTTAAAGCCACAACGGCCGAAAATAAAAGACTTTTTGAAATCATAACTTAATTGGTTTTTTAAAATTTTTTGCAAATATATAAATTTAATTTAGAACAATTAAAAATAGTTATATATTTGCCATGATTATTAAGATTGAATAAAAATAATGAAATTTAAAATTACTCTTTTTGCAGTTGTGCTTTTTTGTCAGATTTCTGTTTCTCAGGAGATTCAAAAAGATAGTGTTGAAACAAATGAATTATCGGAAGTTAAAGTTACCACTGGAACAAGAACAGAAAGAGTGCTTTCGTCATTGCCATTACCAATGACTATTGTAACCTCTGATGCGATTATAAAAACAGGAGTTACGAGATTAAATGAGATATTAAATGAGCAGACAGGAATTATTTTAATTCCGGATCAAAGTGGTTTCGAAGGTATTCAGATGCAGGGTTTAGATGCTGCGTATACCATGATTCTAATTGATGGACTTCCATTAGTAGGAAGGAGCTCTGGAGTTTTGGATTTGTCCAGAATATCTGTGGGAAATATAGAAAGAATTGAAATTGTAAAAGGAGCTTCATCAGCATTGTATGGTTCTGAAGCCATGGGTGGAGTCATTAATGTCATTACCAAAAGACCTAAAAAAGATATGTTTGCAGGTAACCTTTCATATAGATATGCTACATTCAATACCAATGATGTGAATGCTAATCTGCTGTGGAAGAAGAAAAAATTAGCGGCCAATATATTTACCAATTTTTATTCGACAGACGGTTATGATTTAGATAAAAGCACACCGCTGCAAAATGTTGAAAGATATTACAACACGACCATTCAGCCGAAAATATATTATGATTTTTCAGATGATTTAAAACTTATCGTAAGCAATCGTTTCTATAATCAGAATATGAATAATGTTGCTTTGATTAATTCTGAAAACTATAAAGGCGATGCAAAAGAAGACGAATGGAATTCGCAAATTAAATTAGAGCATCAATGGAATCCTAAATTGTATTGGGAATATGAGCTGTATGCGACCAATTATAAGAACAATGCATTCCTAAATGATCAGAATAATGTGCTTTTTGAAAAATCATATTACGATCAATGGCTTTTCAGACCTGAAGTAAGAACTACATGGTCATTAAAAAATGACAAGATAACAGCAGGAGCGGGACTGAATTATGAAAGTTTGGACAGAACGTATTTTGATAAAAATGTAAATTTCAATTCGCAGTATGTCTATCTGCAGTACGATTATAATCCAACATCAAAATTAAATATCCTTGCAGGATTTAGATACGATAATCACAGCGAATACGCATCGCAGTTGAGTCCAAAACTGGCAGCGAATTATAAGATACTTGAAAACTTTTCCTTAAAAGCTTCGGTTGGATATGGTTATAAAGCACCGGATTTCCGCCAGTTGTTTTTCGACTTCACAAACCCGCAGGTTGGTTATACTGTTTTGGGATATAATGTTGCTGAAGATCGTTTAAAACAATTCGAAGAACAGGGACAGCTTTCGTATAGAATTCCAAGTATAAGTTTCTCTGAACCACTGGAAGCAGAAAGTTCAGTGAATTTTAATTTCGGAACTTTTTATAAAAAGAATAAATTCAGAATGGATGTAAATGTGTTTTACAATTCAATAAAGAATTTGATTGAAACACAAATTGTAGCACAAAAAAATAACGGACAAAACGTTTTTAGTTATTTCAATATTGACAAAATTTTTACATACGGTCTTGAATATAATTCTACGTACGATTTTACAAAAGATTTTTCTGTATCGGTTGGGTATCAATATCTGATTGCTAAAAATAATGACGTTCTGGATAATTTTGAAGATTACCAATATATCCGTAATTCTGATTTGCAAACCATTAAGATTAATAAATCTGATTATTTTGGAGCCTATAACAGGTCTAAACATACTGCCAATATTAAGTTTGCTTACTCGATTCCAAAAATAAAAACAGACATTAATCTGCGTGTTTTTTACCGAAGCAAATATGGTATGTTTGATACTAACGGGAATACAATTCTGGACAAATACGATACGTTCATAAACGATTATTTTACGGCAAATCTTTCTATCTTAAAAAATATAGGCGACAAATTTACGCTTCAGGCTGGTGCCAACAATTTATTCGATTTTACAGACCCCGGACAAATAACAAATCTTGCAGGAAGACAGCTTTTTGCGCGAATTCAATATAATTTTTAATCAATATTTATTAAACACTTTTACACAATGAAAACAAAATTCTTAAAACTTTCCCTATTAGCGTTATTCGTTTTTACAGCATCTTGCAGCAGCGATGATGATAATAATACAGATGAAACTCCTGCAGTAGTTGTAACTACAAAAGCATCAAACATTTATGCTCCGCAAACAGGAGGACAAGGCCAGCCAGTAGGAGGTGATTATACAAGATTCAGCTTTTCTCAAAATAAAGTTGTGACTGATGACAGCTGGGATGTAGCTTTCCGTGGTACTACTGTTATTGTTAATGGTGGAGCAAAAGTAATTGCAGATGATGCAGGTGAGCCAGCAAGAAAAGGACAAGGAGCTTTAAGTATTGTTTCTGGTACATTTGCTGGTGTAACAGCTTTTCCAGCAGCCAATACTTTTGTTCAGGATGCCGCTAATGCTTTAGCACTTCCTACAGGTAGTGGAAATGGATGGTATAATTATGGTTCAAACAATATTATTTCTCCTCTTGCAGGAAAAGTGTTTGTTGTAAAAACTCATGATGGTAAGTATGCAAAATTTGAAATTTTAAGCTATTATAAAGATGCACCAGCAAATCCTGATCCTGCAACTGCAGTACCAAGATACTATACTTTTAATTTCGCATACCAGGCTAACAGCACCACAACTTTCTAAAAATATATATTTTAATAGCCTTGGATAATTATTTATTCAAGGTTATTTTTTAATCAAAAAATAATTTTAACATGAATAAATTCACTTTTAGTGTTTTGTAAATTTTGTTTTAAGTTTTAGTTGATAAATTGAAATCTAAAATAAATTTTGAACTAGACGAGAGTGTATTTTTCTTAACTAACCAATGATATATTATGAAAATAAAATTACTAGTATTGACTTTACTGTTTTTAGTAAAGTTTGGTTTTGCTCAAAATTATGTAACCTACACTTCTCTAAACAATACTTTAAATATTAATTCGGGTGTTGAAGGAACGGTCGATGTTTTAGTCAACTGTTATGGAGGAAGCAGTGATCCGGTTTTTCTGAATGCATTGCAATCTTGTGGAAATAACGATGGTATTACATCTCAAAGTTATACAAACGGAAGTATACTTACACCAGGACAAAATACGACTATTAGATACAAGTTTAAAAAAACGGTTGCTGCGGATACACAAATAATTTACAAGTTTAGTACCAACGGAAGTTGTTTTCAGGAAGAAAGCAAGATGATTAAAATTACGGTTAATTATAAAGCTGTAGTAGTACCTCCTCCAACTCCAATTTCTAATAACAATATTTACGGCACCCAAACAATTGTAGAAGGAGCATCAGCCAGCACAATTACAGGTTCGAGTCCGTCTGGAGGAAATGGTTCTTTTAGTTATATATGGCAGAAGAAGATAGGAACAGGTGCGTGGACTACTATTTCCGGAGCGACAGGAATTAATTATTCTCCGGGAAGTTTGACTGCAACATCATCATTTAGAAGAATTGTAAGTTCAAGTACGCTTTCAAGCACAAGTAATGAAGTAGTAGTAACTGTTAATGCAGCACCGCCTCTTCAAAATAATATAATTACACAGTCAGGTTCTCAACTTCAAGGAAGTCAGCCAAGCGGCGGGACTGGTACTTACGTTTATTATTGGTATGCATATGTATTGCAAGACGAAGATCCCTGGCTTATTGGTCAGTCAATTAATTGTACAATTCCTCAGAGTGTATATAACTTTGTTGATGGAGTGGGATATAATGGTTATATTACTCGTGTAGTTGTATCTGGAACGCAGCAGTTATATAGCAATTATATAATTATTCCTCCTTCTCAACCACTTACAAACAATACAATTACACAGTTAGGTTCTGAACTTCAAGGAAGTCAGCCAAGCGGCGGGACCGGTACTTACGTTTATTATTGGTATGCATATGTATTGCAAGACGAAGATCCCTGGCTTATTGGTCAATCTATAAATTGTACGATTCCTCAGAGTGTATATAATTTTGTTAACGGAGTGGGATATGATGGTTATATTACTCGAGTGGTTGTCTCTGGTAATAAACAGTCCTATAGTAATTACATAGTAATTTCTCCTGGTTCAGGTTTTGCAAAATCAGTATCAAGTACAAAAAGTTCATCTTTAGATGTAACAGTCTACCCAAACCCAACATCTGAATCATTAAATTTTGCAACCAATTTTGCAGAAGACAAAAACATTGAGATCGTTTTATATTCAGAAAAGTTAGGAAATGAAAAATCAGTTTATAAAGGAAAAGTAGCCCCAAATCAGGTTGTAAACTGGAGTATTCCTGCAGGGTATCAAAAAGGACTTTACTTTTATAAAATCCTTTCAGACAATAAAGAAGTGAAAACAGGTAAAGTTATTTTTCAATAAATAGTATCAAGAGTTTAGTTAATCATTAACTTTGTTTTTTTATTTTTTTTTGATTTAGAGGTTAGATTTATCTAACCTCTTTTTTTTGTTTTCTTTATTGTTAAATGATTAAAAAATGATTGTTTTAATTTTATCTTTGCGCATTATTTTTTTAAACTGAATTAACAGGAATTATAAAATGTTTTATCTTTTATTTTTCCATCCTTCAAATTTATAATTAGTTAGTGAATACAAAATCATATTTCTTTCAGTCTTTTGCTATAGTTGCATTAGCGTTAGTGGCTTTTATTGGATTTAAACAAATCCTGCCGGACAAGATATTTTCAGAAAGTAAAATCGATTCAAAAAATGTATTGATCGACAGTCTGCTTTTAGAATCGGTTGCCAAAGATTCGTTGTCGCCGGAAGGAGACAGCCTTGATGAAGCCGAGCGTAAAATGGACAAAGAAAAAATCGTTTACGATGCTTCGGAAGGAATTGAATTTCCTGCTGAAACTTTTGACGATTATAAAGGATTTCAGTATTTGATTTCTTTTTATGAAAAATTATATCAATTAGAACAAAATCCGCAGAGCAAAGTCAGAATTGCATATTACGGAGATTCTATGACCGATGGTGACTTAATCGTTCAGGATGTTCGTACCAATTATCAGGAACGATTTGGCGGAAACGGAGTTGGTTTTGTTTCCATTTCATCAGAATCTGCTGCTTCAAGAGGATCTGTAAAATCAGTTTATTCTAAAAACTGGAAAGCACAATCGTATTTAAATGTCAAAAAACCAACAAGTCCTTTTGGTGTAAACGGACATGTTTTTTTTGCCAATGATCAGACAAAACCAACCTGGGTTCAGTACGAAGCAGGACCTAATAAATATTCAACCACTTTAGATAACCCGACTTTATTTTACGGAAGATCATCTAAAAAAGGAAACGTAAACTTTATTATCGGAAAAGATACGCTTAGAAAAAATCTTAATCCTTCTAATTTAGTAAACAGCCTGAAAGTAACATCAGGAAGCATCAAAGCCTTCAAAGCTAATTTTGTTCACGCAGATTCTATCCCGATTTACGGATTTAACTTTGACAACGGAAGCGGTGTTCACGTAGACAACTTTTCGCAGCGAGGAAATTCAGGTCTGCCAATCTCTATGTTTGATGCCGGTGTTATGAGAGCCTTCAACAATAGTTTAAATTATGATTTGATCATTCTGCATTACGGAACCAATGTTCTGAATTACGGAACCAAAAACTATTCATGGTACGAAAAAGGAATGACAAAAACCGTAAACAAAATAAAAGAATCCTTCCCGGGCGTTTCCATCCTGATTGTTTCAACAGCCGATAAATCGACTAAATATGATTTGGAAATGAAAACCGACTCGGCAGTGGTTCCTTTAATGAAAGCCCAGAAACATTACGCCCTGGAAACCGAATCAGGATTTGTAAATTTATACACCTTGATGGGAGGAGACGGCTCGATGGTAAAATGGGTTGACGAATCTCCGGCAAGAGCCAATAAAGATTATACACACTTTAATCAAAGAGGAGCCAAAGCAATTGGAAATCTGCTTTACACTCAGTTAAATAAAGGATACGAGCAATACAAAACATTACGCGAAAAACGTGATACAAGTACAAGACCGCGTACAATTAAGAAAACCAGGACAGATTCCGTTTCTGTGAAAAACGACAGCGTAAATGAATAAACTTGCAATTTTCTTTTGTTGTCTTTTTCTTTATACAAATGGCAGGCAGCAAAAATCAGACTCACTTTCAATCAGGAAAAATATGATTAGAAAAATCGATACAACCGGAGACACATATGCCGGAAATCACATTTATAATCCGAAAGTATTAGAAAGTGTTTTTAAGAAATTAAGCGAAAATGAAAGCGAAAAGAATCAAAAAATCAATATTGTACATATTGGAGATTCGCACATTCAGGGCGACTTAATGACCAATAAAATCAGAAAGGTTTTGCAGCAGAGATTTGGAAACGCCGGCCGTGGTTTTGTTTTTCCCTATCAGCTTGCCAAAACAAACGGTTCTTATAACGAACGTTTCCGCTGCAACAGAATTTGGGACAGCTATCGAAACATTTATCCGGTAAGAAACTATCCGGTTGGGTTGAGCGGCATTGGGCTTTGGAGAGATACGGGAGGATTTGTGGTAGAAATGAGTGTGAAAGATCCAGCGTATAAATTCAATACGATTCAGATCATAACGCCAAAAAATGAAAACATGTTTGATCTGGCTTCATCGGCTCAAACCAAATTTATTGAAACAACAGAGCGAAAAGTCATCACCCATAAAATTAAAAAAGGCGAAGCGATTTCGATTATTGCAGATAAGTACAATGTTTCAATAAACGATATAAAAAAAGCAAATCAGCTGAAATCGAATAATATTCGTGCAGGAAGAATTTTAAGAATTCCAACCAACGAAACCCAGCCAAAGAATATAAAAACATCAGAATTTGTTCCTTTAAATCTTGAATCTGATCCTTTCTGTCATTATTACAAATCAGAAAAAGCGTTAGATAAAATTTATCTGGTTCCAAATAAAGAAGCAAAAGAGTATGAACTGAACGGACTGGTTCTCGAAAAAGATGCTCCCGGTGTAATTTACAGCGGTATTGGAGTAAACGGAGCCAAATTTTCAGATTACAATAAATACCCATTATTCTTTGAGCAGGTAAAAGCACTGCATCCCGATCTTTTGATTTTCTCATTGGGAACAAACGAAAGTTTCGATAAACTGGAACCTTCAGATTATATCCAGAGACTGCGGCAGTTTATTAAAAATCTGAAAGATCAGAATATAAATGTTCCGATAATCGTGATGACACCGCCGCCATCCTTATTTAGAGGCGGAAAACCAAACACTTTTGTGGGAGAATATGCGCAGCGTATAAATGATATAGCCGAAAAAGACGGTTTTGCCGTTTGGGATTTATATGATGAGTTTGGAGGCCTGAAAGGAATAGGAAACCTGAAAGCAGAAGGATTAATTGGCAAAGACTGGGTTCATTATTCTAAAAAAGGATACGAAAAACAAGGGAACTTGTTTACAGAAGCATTTATAAAAGCATACGATAATTTTAAATTAAAGAAGTAAGTTGACGACAATAGATAGCATTAATAATTGGTTCATTCAAAATTTTGGTGCAGTTACAGAAGAACAGGTAAAAGATTGGTTTACATACAATCCAGACGAGAAACTGTTATTTAATACCGGCTTGTTCCTGGGGATGTTCCTGGTTTTTTACTTTATTTACGGATTTTTGCGTAAAACATTTTATTTAAGATTAACTTACGTTATTCTCTTCTCGCTTTTCTTTTACTATAAGTCAAGCGGTATTTACTTTTTGCTTTTACTATTATCATCTGTAGTTGATTATGGTTTAAGCCAGATTATTTATAAAGAAACAAAAGATACCACTAAGAAAATATATCTTGTAATAAGTGTTATCCTGAATTTAGGACTGCTGGGTTATTTCAAGTACATGAATTTCATGATTGGAACTTATAATGATATGTTCAGCGGGAATTTAAAATTTCATGATATTTTTCTTCCTGTTGGGATTTCCTTCTACACTTTCCAGTCGATGAGTTATATTATCGAAATCTATCGGGAAGAAATCAAGCCGACAAAAAACTATATCGAATATTTATTTTTCGTGTCGTTCTTCCCGCAGTTAGTTGCCGGACCAATCGTGCGAGCCAAAGATTTCCTGCCGCAGATTTATCAAAAATTAAACCTGACCAAACAAGATGTAAACAATGCTTTATTCTTGATTATTGGAGGTTTGATAAAAAAAACGGTAATATCAAATTACATATCAGTAAACTTTGTAGACCGCGTTTTCGATACACCCTTAACGTATACTTCTTTTGAGAATTTGATGGCCTCTTACGGATACGCAATTCAGATTTATTGCGACTTTTCCGGATACTCAGATATGGCAATTGGTATTGCGTTGTTGTTAGGATTCAAATTACCGGTCAATTTTAGAACACCGTACAAATCAGATTCGATTACGGATTTCTGGAGAAGATGGCATATTTCGCTTTCAACCTGGTTAAAAGATTTCTTGTATATCTCAATGGGAGGAAACCGCGAAGGATCTTTTGCAGGATATTTATTCCCGAGTTTATTCTTCTTCGGATTATTGATTTGGGGAATAACCAATTATACCGTAAGCATTATACCGCTTATAATTGCGGTTAGTTCAATTGCGCTTTTTTGTCTGTCATTTTTGCTTTCAGGAAAAAAGAAACAAACATTAGTAACCAATCTAAACCTGTTTACCACAATGCTTCTTGGCGGATTGTGGCACGGGGCAGGAGCGCAGTTTATCGTTTGGGGAGCATTACACGGACTTGCACTGGCAGTGCATAAAATTTTCATGGAATTATTTCCGTCCAAAAAAGAGGGATCCGGCTTTTTATGGAATTTCTTTTCAGTTGTTATAACCTTTCATTTTGTGGTTTTCTGCTGGATCTTTTTCCGCGCCAGAGATTTCGAAACAGCCTTACAGGTAATCAACAATATTGGTCAGCTGACTTTTGAGCCGGAACTTTGGAAAACCATAATAATCGGTTATAAAAATGTATTCTTACTAATGTTGTTCGGTTATGTATGGCATTTCTTGCCGGAATTTTTTACAGACAAAATGAAACTGGTTTTCGATAAAACACCATTATTAATCAAAGCAATCATCTTAGGATTTGTTTATTGGATTGTTTATGCAACGGCAGTTGCAGGTTCGCAGCCGTTTATTTACTTTCAGTTCTAAATTTTAAGAAACAAAGAGACATAGTTACAAAAGCGCAGAGGAATTTTTCTTTTGCGCTTTTTTGGTTTCACGCAGATTTATAAAAAGATTAAAGCTGATGATGCAGATTTCTAAAAAAAATAATCTGTCAAAATCTGAAAGATCTGCGTGAGACAAAAAACGTCACGTTTGTAACCTTAAAATCGATAAAAAACCTTTGTTCTTTTGTATTAAACCTTAAAAAATAAAAATTGCCTGAAATATCTAATTAGATTATCTTTGCACTTCAAATAAAGAAAATGATATGTTTGATAATTTAAGTGATAAGTTAGATAAAGCGTTCCATATATTAAAAGGACACGGTAAAATTACAGAAGTAAACGTAGCCGATACCTTAAAAGAAGTTCGTCGTGCCTTACTTGATGCCGACGTTAACTTTAAAATTGCCAAAGATTTTACGGCCAGAGTAAAAGACAAAGCAATTGGTCAGGATGTATTAACAACATTACAGCCGGGACAATTATTGGTTAAGTTAGTAAAAGACGAACTTACCGAATTAATGGGAGGCGATGTAGCAGGTGTAAACCTTTCAGGAAACCCTACAGTTATTTTAATGTCAGGACTTCAGGGATCTGGTAAAACAACTTTCTCAGGGAAATTAGCAAACTTCTTAAAAACAAAGAAAAACAAGAAACCACTTCTTGTAGCCTGTGATATCTACCGTCCTGCGGCGATTAATCAGCTTCATGTTGTGGGAGACCAAATAGGTGTTGAGGTTTACTCAGAACCGGAAAATAAAAATCCTGTAGAAATTGCTCAAAACGCAATTAAACACGCCAAAGCAAACGGATTTAATGTTGTAATCGTCGATACAGCAGGACGTTTGGCAGTAGATCAGGAAATGATGGATGAAATTGCACGTGTACACAAAGCAATTCAGCCTCAGGAAACCTTGTTCGTTGTCGACTCTATGACAGGACAAGATGCTGTAAACACAGCAAAAGCTTTCAACGATATCCTAAACTTTGATGGAGTTATCTTAACGAAATTAGACGGTGATACTCGTGGCGGAGCAGCACTTTCGATCAAATCGATTGTAAACAAACCAATCAAATTTGTTGGTACCGGAGAGAAAATGGAAGCAATTGATGTTTTCTATCCGGAACGTATGGCTGAGCGTATCTTAGGAATGGGAGACGTTGTGTCTCTTGTTGAAAGAGCTCAGGAACAATTTGACGAAGAAGAGGCAAGGAAACTTCAAAAGAAAATCGCTAAAAACGAATTTGGTTTTGACGATTTCTTAACGCAGATTCAACAGGTGAAAAAAATGGGTAATATGAAAGACTTGGTTGGAATGATACCGGGAGCTTCAAAAGCCATGAAAGATGTTGAAATCGAAGATGACGCCTTCAAACATATCGAAGCGATCATTTATTCGATGACCCCGGGAGAAAGAAGTAAACCTGCCATTATAGATGTAAAAAGAAAAGCCAGAATCGCAAAAGGTTCGGGGACCAAAGTCGAGCAGGTAAACCAACTAATGAAACAGTTTGACCAAATGAGCAAGATGATGAAGATGATGCAGGGGCCAGGCGGAAAAAATCTGATGAAAATGATGGGAGGCATGAAAGGAATGCCGGGAGGAATGCCGAGATAAAAAAATAAAAGTTTCAAGTTTCAGGTTTCAAGTTTGAAATCGAAATTTGAAACTTTTTTAATTACATAAATATTTGAGTTTCGTTTTTAACTTGAAATGTTGAACCTGAAACTTTAAACAAATAAAAACCTGAAACAAAACAACAAACAACAATGCAGCTACTAGACGGTAAAAAAACATCTAACGACATTAAAAACGAAATTGCAGCCGAAGTTCAATCTATAAAAGCAGCCGGAGGAAAAGTGCCTCATTTAGCTGCGGTTTTAGTGGGAAACAACGGAGCAAGTTTAACTTACGTAGGAAGTAAAGTAAAATCATGCCAGGAAATTGGCTTCGATTCAACTTTAGTTTCGTTACCTGAAACCATTACCGAAGACGAACTGCTTGCAAAAATTAAAGAGCTAAACGAAGATGATAATCTGGACGGATACATCGTACAGTTACCTTTGCCAAAACACATCGACGAGCAGAAAATCTTGTTAGCAATCGATCCTGATAAAGATGTAGACGGTTTTCACCCAACTAACTTTGGCAGAATGGCTCTTGAAATGGAAAGTTTTATTCCGGCAACTCCATTTGGAATTATGGAATTATTAGAGCGATACAAAGTAGAAACTGCAGGAAAACATACCGTTGTAATTGGAAGAAGCCACATCGTAGGACGACCAATGAGTATCTTAATGAGCCGTAAAGGAAATCCGGGAGATTCAACAGTTACCTTAACTCACAGCCGAACTAAAGATTTAGCAGAATTCACTAAAAACGCCGATATCATTATTACAGCTTTAGGAGTTCCGGAATTCTTAAAAGCAGATATGGTAAAAGAAGGAGTAACTGTTATCGACGTTGGAATTACACGTGTAGAAGATGCATCAAATGCAAAAGGATATGTGATCAAGGGCGATGTTGATTTTGATGGAGTAAGTAAAAAAGCATCTTTCATTACACCAGTTCCAGGAGGAGTAGGGCCAATGACTATTGCAATGTTACTTAAAAATACTCTTTTAGCAAGAAAAATGAGAAGCGCAAGAAACCAATAATATTGCGTCAAAATAGTATAAAGCCTGTTCCAACGAACAGGCTTTTTTTGTATTTTTTAATAAACGCCTTATAAATAGCTGTTTTAATATATAATTAATAGTTTAAAGTTTTAGTTCTTGAAAATAAAGGATACTTTTGCACCACTTAAAAAACAAACTTCTCCAAATGGACGATTATTATCATTCGTTAGTATTAAATTAAGCAGCTTTTGAAATTTCAAAATGCTGCAATAAAAACTGTATTTTGAAATGAAAGCCTTTTACACAAACAACAACGGATTGGTGGAAATCCAAAAATGGACTTCAGATTGCTGGATTCACATCGAATCTCCAACAGAAACAGATAAAAAATATTTACTGGAAGAACTTCAAATTCCCGAAGCATTCTACAATGATATCGAGGATATCGACGAGAGACCCCGTATCGAAATTGAAGACGGATGGACATTGATTATCATGCGCATTCCTATAAAAAGCGGCGATGTCAAAATTCCTTTTCATACCGTGCCGCTCGGAATCATTTTTAAAGATGATATCTGCGTGACAATGAGTTTTTATAAAACAGAAATCATTGCCGATTTTGTGCAATATTCACAACGAAAAAACATCGAAATCGAAGATAATTTCAATTTAGTACTGAGACTGCTTTTATCATCCAGCGTTTGGTACTTAAAATATCTGAAACAAATCAATCAAAAAATAAAGCTGGCCGAAGATAATTTAGAGAAATCGATCAAAAATGAAGAATTGCAGGCCCTGCTTCAAATCGAAAAATGTTTTGTATTCTTCATCACCTCTTTAAAAGCAAATGATGTCTTATTCCAAAGAATAAAAAATCTAAAAGCACACAAAGCCAGTTACGATCCGGAATTATTAGAAGATGTCGAAATCGAATTAAATCAGGCGCAGGACACAGCCAATATTTACAACAACATCTTAACCGGAATGATGGATGCATACGCTTCTGTAATCTCCAATAATATGAACAATATTATGAAACAGATGACCTCGATTTCCATCATATTAATGATCCCGACATTAATCGCCAGTTTGTACGGAATGAACGTCCCAAACGGTCTCGAAGAAAGCCAATACGGAATCTGGATTCTGCTTTTAGTTTCAATAGTATTATCAACTTTAGGAGTATTTTTATTCAAAAGAAGAAGATGGTTCTAAAAAAACAAAATTATCAAAGCCTGTTCATCTCGAATAGGCTTTTTCATTTTTATGCTTTGGGCGTGACCCTATTACTGCAAAAGGGCTGATATGCTTTGTGGTTATACGCCCTTTTGCAGCGATAGGGTCGGGCTATCCATGCTGCTCCGGCAGCTTATTCCTATCCCTCACGCAGATCCTTGGTTACTAAAACCATTCGTTTTTACAAAGTTCAAAGTCATGCAGCCGTTTGTAAAAAAAAAAGTGATTTTTCAATCAACCGAAAAATTAACGATTATTGGATTTGATTTTCTAATTTTTTTAACAATTAGTTAGGATTTGTTAAAATTTATAAAGTAAGTTTGCCCCTAATAAAACAAAACAATTTAAGCCCTTACTAGAATATCTGTTACCATGTTTAAAAACCTGCTGTCTCCCCTATGTTTTTTTCAGAATTTAGTTCTTTTAAATAATTTTTTTCCAATACAAAGCCCAATAAAAACGCTTACTTTTTTGGTGTTTTTCTTGTGTACTCTTTCTTCTTCTGCACAAAAAAATCCCGTTATCAGCGGTAAAATTGCTGCCGAAAAAGATTCGCCTATCGAAGCCGCAACCATTTATTTGATTCATCCAAAAGATTCGTCGGTAGAAGCCTATACACTTTCGGATAAAAATGGTCTCTTTAAATTAGAAATCAAAGCCGGGTCTCAAAACAGTATTTTAAAAATTGCGGCAGAAGGTTATCTGGAATTTTCAGATACGATAGAAAAACGCACTCAAAATATGGATTTAGGTATTATCAGGCTTATGAAATATGATATTGAACTGAATGAAGTTATTATAAAAAACGAAGCTCCTATCCGGATAAAAAAAGACACCATAGAATTTAATGCTTCATCATTTAAATTACGTCCAGATTCCAATGTAGAAGCTTTGTTAAAAGAATTACCCGGTGTAACTGTAGATTCGGACAAAAAAATAACAGTAAACGGAAAAAAGGTAAGTCAGGTCTTAGTTAACGGAAGACCTTTTTTTGACGCAGATGGAAAAATAGCGCTTCAAAACCTTCCGGCTGAGCTGATAAATAAAGTACAGGTTTCGGACTTTAAAACCAAGGAGCAGGAATTCACCAAACAGGCTTCAACATCCGAAGATGTTTCACTCAACCTAACGATAGACAAAGAGAAAAACAAAGGTCTTTTCGGTAAAGTAATGGGCGGCTATGGAAGCTCGGAACGTTATGAAAGCAGTGCTTTAGTGAGTTATTTTAATGATAAAAAGCGTGTTAGTTTTTTAGCTTCTTCTAATAATATTAATGCATCGGGTTTTTCTGTAAGTGAAATTTTTGATGCTATGGGAGGCGGAAGGAACAATGGTTCGGGTGGTGTTTCACGCAGCGGCGGCGGAATAATGAAATCGAATATGATTGGGGTAAATTATAATGATGAATGGTTTAAAGGAGCAAATACTGATTTGAATTATAATTTTACCAATTCTAATTTAAACAATACGAATAAAACATCAGAGCTTACTTTGCTTCCAACAGGTTCTTTACTGGCTGAATCCAGTTCAAAAAATGACCAGGATACTAATAAGCATAATGCATATTTTTATCTTGACTATATTATTTCCCCTTCAATAAAAATTGTTATTTCCCCAGTCATTGATGCCGGAAAAAGTAAAGCAGCAAATAATTTTGACAGCAAAACCTGGGATGAGAATAATCAGTTAATCAATTCAAGTAATTCTTTTAATACAACTGAAACAAATAATACTAATTTCAGAAATGATATAAGGTTTTTGTTAGATACTAAGAAAGAGGGGCGCTACTTTACTCTCTCACTTCAAAACGATAATTCACGAAACGATTCAGATTCAAGAGTAAATTCAGCAACAGTTTTTGCGCAGGGAACAAATCCTGACGATCTGCGTAATCAAAATGTTGTCCAGAAAAATGAGAGAGATAAATATACAGGGGATTTTCAATATAGAGAACCTGTAAGTAAGTCACTCAACCTGGCTTTCTCTGTAAGTACGGATCTTGAAAAGAGAACAGATGATAAGAAAACATTTGACCGTAATGGTAACAATCCTGAGTATGATATTTTTAATGAATCACTTAGTAATTTTAGTTCTTTTACTAGTTTTCAGGTGAATCCTAAAGTTGGATTTAGTGCCGAGGGAAAGAAATTTGAATTAATGGTTTATACAGGAACTTCTGTTATAAAGACCGAAAATCATGCGTTGTATTTAAAGGAAACTACAGATTTGGATAAAAACTATTTTATTCCAAACGGGACAATCCATTTTAATTACAAATTAACAAAGTCGAAAAATTTAAGGATGGCATATGAGCGTAAATTTACGATTCCAGCAGAAAATCAGGTTTTGGCAGTTGCTAATTTAGATAATCCCCTGATTGTTATAACTGGTAACCCTAATCTAAAAGCTTCGACTTTTCATTATTTACAAGGAACGCTTATGGATTTTAATTTTCAGACAAATTCGGGGTATCATATCCGTTTTAATTCAACATACTTTGACAGCCAGATCGTGAGAGCTTCTGCCTATAACAATTCTGGAAAGCAGATTTCAACTTTTGATAATGTAGAGGGTACATACAATATATTATTGGGAGGAGAATGGAATAAGACCATAAAGAAAGAAGCAAATAGTTTTAAATTTCGGTTTAATATAAATGGCAATTATAATTTTGATAAAGGTTTTACAAATGGGCAGCCGTATGAGGCAAAAGCATTTAGATTTACTCCCGGGTTATTATTTGCCTATGGCTACGGAGAATTAGTTGATATCAAACCGTCGTATAATTTCTCGTATAATGACATTAGGTATAACAATATTTCTTTAAGTTCAACATCAAACACAATTCATAACTTTAATATCGAAATGACAAGCTTTTGGCCTAAGGACTGGGTTTTTGGGAATGACTTTGGGTATACCTATAATTCGAATATTTCCGGACCTTATAAAAAAGATTTTTACTTGTGGAATACCAGTTTATCCTATAAATTTAGTAAGCAGTTTGCACTCAAAATTAAAGTGTATGATTTGCTGAATCAAAATCAGAGTGCTTCAAGAACAATTACGCCAACTTCTGTTATTGATTCAGAAAGTAATGTTTTAAAGCGTTACGCAATGTTTTCTTTATTGTATAAATTTCAAAATTTTAAAACAGACGAGAATAGTATTTATGGAGTGTATTAATTATAAATCACTTTTCTGAAAAAAGCGTTCTTTTTTTATTGTCGTTTCAAAATAAATAATAACTTTGTAACGCAAAGTACTTTAATTATGAATCAAAAGCACCAAGAAGATTTAGCACATATTCGTTCCATGATGGAGCGTTCTTCAAGATTTATATCATTGAGCGGACTTTCCGGAGTTTTCGCGGGTCTTTCGGCTTTAATTGGGGGTATTTATGTGTACCAGCTTTTTAAAGCGAACGGAATGGATTATCTAAACGATGAGCACAGATTATATTCTGCAAATCTTGTTTCAGAATTATTCTGGATTGGAGTTACCATTTTAATTTTTGCCTTTGCATTCGGAATCTTTTTTACCATTAGAAAAAGCCGAAAATACAACCTGCCAATCTGGACATCGGTAACAAAAAAAATGCTGTTTAATCTTGCTGTTCCGCTTATGGCGGGAGGAGTGTTTTGTCTGGCAATGATGCATCACGGTTATTTTGGATTAGTAGCACCGTCGACTTTAATATTTTACGGATTAGCAGTTTTAAACGCCGAAAAGTATACATTTTCAGATATAAAATACCTGGGATTTTCCGAACTGATTCTAGGATGTATTGCACTTTTTAATATAGGATATGGTTTGATTTTCTGGATTTTAGGATTCGGAATCCTTCATATCGTATACGGATTAGTGATGTTCAAAAAATACAAATAACCCTATGGGAATTATTGATAAACTAAATAAAGATTTTGAAAGCCGTGTCAGATTGGGTATTATGTCCATTCTGATGGTTAACGACTGGGTAGATTTTACCGAGATGAAAACCCTTTTAAATATAACCGATGGTAATTTAGCAAGTCATTCCTCTGCACTTGAAAAGGCCGGTTATATTGAAGTAAAAAAAGAATTTGTGGGCAAAAAGCCTAAAACCTCTTATCAGGTTACGGATTTAGGACGTGCAGCCTTTAAAGAGCACTTATCGTATCTTGAAAAATTGATGAAATCTTAATAACTCTATTTTTTTATCCTAAAACTTTGAAATACAAAGTACTTTTAAATTAAAACTTAAAAATAATACTGACAAAAGAGCGAATTATAGTTTAACCAACAACAAATACATCTATAAAAATGAAAAAACATCAAATTATTTTAGCCTGCAGTTTAATTTTTACACTGCTGTTTTACAATCAGGGACCCGGAATTAATATTTCAATTTTTGGCGTGGCACTGACACTTTTAATTAGTTATTTCTTTCAGGAAAAATTTGTCGACAGATCACATCTTATTTTGGTAATAACCTCTATTTTATCCTGTTTTGCCTTTGCGTGGTACGGAGACGCTGCATCGCTTTTTGCTTTAGCCTTGTCCATATTATTTTTACAGTTTAAAACCCAGAGCGGTGAATTGAAAATGTTACAAATTTTTCCGCTCATCGTTTTAAACGGATTTGCTTCTGTAGGACGTATTTTTATGTTTAATCAATGGCTTCCCGAAAGAAAAATTCACAATGATTTTGCGAAAAAAATAGTAGCCTTTGTTGTCATTCCGCTGGTATTTTTAGGATTGTTCTTTATTGTTTATTCTTTCGGGAGTAATCATTTTTCTTCCTTATTTACAGATTACGAATTAGACATTGATATACCTGAATTGATCTTAGTAGTTATTCTGGGATTCTATATTTCGTTTAGTTTCTGGAATTATTGGGTTCCTGACACCTGTTATGAATACAATCCAAAATTGAATAATAGTTTTACAAATGTTTCAGAAGTAAAAAACCAGAGTACATTTTCATTTCTGGATCTTGATTTTGAAAGAAAAAGCGGTGAGATCACTTTGGTTTTATTAAACATCATGCTTTTGATTTTCATAGGAACCTATAATTACGAACAGTTTTTTGAAGTGGTCGAAAAAGCCAATTTAAGTTCTGATACACACGAACGTGTAAATGCCGTAATTTTTTCTATTCTGATGGCTGTGGGTGTAATTCTGTTTTATTTTAAAGGAGGGTTTAATTTTGATGAAAAAGCAGGAACTTTAAAAAAGCTTGCCAAAGTATGGATTACATTAAATGCAGTTTTGATAATAAGTACCATCATCAAAAATACCGAATATGTTTCTTTTTACGGATTAACATATAAGAGATTAGGAGTTTATGCATTTTTAATTCTGGCTGTAATTGGTTTGGTGGTTTCATTACAAAAAATACGCAGACAGAAAACCAACGCATATCTTTTCAACCAAATGATCTGGTATTTCTACGGAACCCTGCTTTTGTGCAGCTATATAAACTGGGGAAACCTGATTACAAATTACAATATTTCGGTTAATAAAGGAGTAGAGCCGGTATTTTTAAGCGGCTTAAATTTTAATGATGATGCCCGAAGAGAATATTTCTTAAAAAATAATCTGGATGGAAATTACGCTGAAATTAACAGAGAGAGACTCATTGAGAATTATCAGAATGCAGGTTTTTTATCTAAAGCTTTGTATTATGATTTCTTAGAGCCTAAAAAACAAACACAAGATTAATTTAATAGATGCAATAAGAAAAAAGATTCAAATAGTGTACTATGTGTATTTCAACTAGTGAAACGCCTTATTTAAGTTTACAAAATCTATGTCTCTATGTGTTAGAAATATTGTATCAAAATGTGTTGTATAAAAAAAGAAGAGGATTATTGTCCTCTTCTTTTTTTAAATCTCGGATCATCTTTCGAAATAAATGTTCTTCTTCGGGATGGAGCTTCAACTTTAGGAAGACTCGCTTCTTCTGTTTTGCTCGAAGGCTCAATTAACTGATTGAGTTCTTTTATCTCAGCATCAGATAAATCGCGGTAACGTCCAACCGGAACGTCCAGCGAAATATTGATAATCCGGATACGTTTAAGCGCCGTAACTTCGTAACCCAGATATTCAGACATTCTTCGAATCTGGCGGTTTAAACCCTGCGTTAAAATAATTTTGAAAGTATATTTACTAATTTGCTCTACTTTACACTTTTTGGTAACGGTATCCAGAATTGGAACACCATTTCCCATACGCTGAATAAAACGCTCTGTAATAGGTTTGTTTACCGTAACCGTATATTCTTTTTCGTGATTGTTTCTAGCACGAAGAATCTTGTTTACAATATCACCATCATTCGTCATAAAAATTAACCCTTCACTGGCTTTATCCAGCCTTCCAATAGGGAAAATACGTTTAGGATAATTGATATAATCAACAATGTTATTTTGAACTTCTAAATTAGTAGTACATTCAATCCCTACCGGTTTGTTAAATGCCAGATAAACTAGTTTTTCGTTTTTCTCCACGATTAGTTTTCCGTCAATTCGCACTTCATCATTAGCTGAAACTTTAGTTCCCATTTCTGCCACAGCACCATTTACCGTTACACGTTTTTCGTCAATTAACTTGTCCGCTTCACGACGTGAACAATAACCTGTTTCTCCTATAAATTTATTGAGACGTTTAAGATTTTCTTCCATACTGCAAAAGTAGGCAAAAAAAGAATTTAGATTTCAGAATTTAGAATTTAGATTTTTTTTGAAAAACTCTGCCTCTTTGTTACTTTGAACCTTTAAGAATGATGGAACTCTCGACTGTCTTCGGGAGTTTCATTTCTTTCAAACATTCCGTAATCACGTACTACGGCGGCAATTCGCAAATGATAATCTTTAAAGATTCCGTTTCGGCCTTTTTCCTGAGCGTGGCGGTGCATTTCAAGATTTCGCCATTGATGAATACTTTCTTCATCTTTCCAAAAAGACAAAGACAAAATTTTTCCGGAATCGCTCAGACTCTGAAAACGTTCAATAGAAATAAAACCTTCAATATGACTTAATTCGGGTTTCAGGCTTTCGGCAATATCCAGATATTCTTCTTTTTTTCCTTCGTTTGGGATTACTTCAAAAATTACAGCTGTCATGTCGTATGGTTTTAATTATAAATTGAAATCCAGATTGCTTTTGGCAGCCTGGCATTAATAAGAGATTCATATTCTATTTCATGATCTAAAATAGATATATTTTTAAAATTACAGAATAAATAATGTAGAGCCTCCGTCGCAAGATTAATAGAAAAGTACTTCGCGAGACACATATGTCCGCCGATTCCAAAAGTTAAATGTTCCTGATTATTTGTTCTTTCAGTATCAAAAATCGTAGGGTTTTCAAATTGTCTATCATCTCTGTTTGCAGCAGCGAGAACAACAAGTATTGTTTCATTCTGTTTAATGGTACTATTATTAAGCTGAATATCCTCTGCAGCTATTCTTCGAGTGTTATGAATTGGCGGATCAAACCGCAGCGTTTCAACAACTAGTTTCTGAATCTGGGTTTTGTCAGTTTTCTTAAAACTATTTTCTTTAGAAAAACATTGCAGTAAGGCATTACTCAATAATCCTCTTCCGGCATCATAACTTTGAATAAAAAGGCCGATTAAATTACTTACAAATACTGATTTTGTTTCCTGATAAGAAATGCCATATTTTGTTGAAATAGCTGTGATTGCATTTTCATAAAATGAAATCGAACTGATATGCTTTTCAATAATTACATACATTTTTTCAGAAATAGCATTAATCGCTTCTATATCCTCCGATTTTTTATTAGGCTGCATTATTTTTATTAGCGGTTCTATATTTTTTGAAATGAAAAAGGAATCGTCATCAGTAAAACCCAAACTTTTTAAAACAGTCAAAACCGGCAGTTTTTTGCAGACTAATTCAACCCAGTTTATCTCAGTATTGTTATTGTTTTGAAATAATTCAGAAAGTATTGAATCTATTCCGATGTTTTTCATGTATGAAAAAACGATAAAAGCACTTTCTTTTGCTATTTCATGCTGAACTCCGTTTGAAAGCCTTGCCAGATTACGACTGATTTTTAATGCGTATTCGTTAAAACTATTTTCCGAAACCGCTGGAATGTATGCCTTTTTATGATTGAGTATTTCGGTACAATATTTATAAGAATAAACAGCCCATATTTTATGCGATTCATCCCAATACATGGGACTTTCTTCAAGCATTTTATGATATAACGAATACGGATTTTTAATTTCAGATTGTAGAAACAGGGTTGACATAGTATATATTTTTCAGCAAAGTTATTTACCTTTAAGTTTCAATACTTCAGTTTATCCTTAACTATGGTTGTCTTAAAATGGAAAATCAGTTTATAAAAATAGCCGCGCTGCTTGGCGATCCAACCCGTGCAGTTGTAATGTGGACACTACTCGACGGAAAAGCATTTACGGCTACGGAATTGGCAATAGCAGCCAATACATCACCGCAAAACATGAGCATGCATTTGACGAAATTGCTGGATGCGGGATTACTATGCGTTGAAAAACAAGGACGACATAAGTATTATAGATTTTCGAATAAAGAAACCGCCTATGCAATTGAAGCTATGGCAAGTTTAATACCGCCTGCAACTTCTGAAAAAAAGGAAAAAGATCAGAATTCACCAATAAAACACTGTAGAACTTGTTATGATCATTTAGCAGGAAAAATTGGTGTGGCTCTTGCCGAAAGTCTGCTTGAGCAGGGAATTATCCTGGATATTGATACTAAATTCGAGGTAAGCCCTAAAGGTGAAAAATGGTTTTCTGATTTTGGAATTCATCTTGACGATCTTAAAAAACAAAGGCGTATATTCTTAAAGCCGTGTTTAGACTGGAGCGAAAGAAAAAATCATATTGCCGGATCACTCGGTTCATCTTTACTCGATAAAATGATTACTGACGATTGGCTTCGAAAAACCGAAAATTCCCGCGCAGTACAAATTACCGGAAAAGGTGAAAAAGAATTATTCAGACTTTTTAAAATAATTGTTTAAAAGTTCTATTGAAAATCCTTTGTTTCTTTGAGCCTTCGAAGCTCTGTTCCTAAGAGCTTTGCTCGTTAAAAAGAAACTCAATCACTTTATCATACAAATCATTGTCATGCATTCCGTGGCCTAAACCGCTCGTTTCGATAAATTGGCTGTTTTTCCAGTTACTGGCGATTTTTTGTCCTTCGGCAAAAGCGACGATATTATCTGCAGTATCATGAGCAATAAATCCCGGAATCGTAAAACCTGATGCGAATTTCTTTCCTGAAAAATCTTCCAGTTTAAAGTTGAATCGGTTTATGAATTTACTTTCTAAAAGAGGCAGCATTTTATTGTTCAAACTCAGCATTGCAATGTAATTGTCAATCAAAGTTTTCAAATCAGACGGCGCTCCTAAAATTACCATTTTAGTAATACTCGTATTCGGAAACAAATATTGATGATACACACAGGCTGCACCGCCAATAGAATGACCAATAATAATTGCTGGCTGGTATTTTTCTACAGCTTTGTTTATAAATTCGGCATAAAGCGGGATGTTAAATTCTTTTCCGCTGCTTTGTCCGTGCGCAGGAGCATCTATTGCAATAATGGTACTTCCTGATTTTTGAAGATGAGGCAGCGTTTTTTTCCAGCGTGCGGCATTGCTTTCCCAACCGTGAACCAATAAGATTTTAGTCTCATTTCCTTTCCATATATAGGTTTGAAAATGATGTTCGTTATGGTGGAATATTTCTGTTTCGGTGTTTTTTAAAACTTTTGGAAGTTTTTCTTTTTTTAATCTGCCTACTCTTGGCTGGCTGAAAAGTGCGTAAGAGAGTTCCATTGCTTTCTGCGGGCGTACATAACTCAAAAAATTTATATAAGACCCAACCGATTTTAATGTAATGAAACGGATTCCTTTTTTAATTCTCAAAACTTATTTTTTTTCTAAAGGTAAAAAAAGGTCTGCCACGAATTGCACGAATTAACACGATTTTTTAATTCTCATTAGGCAAAATATAATTAGTGAAAAATTTGTGCGATTTGCGGCAAAAAAAGAGCAAAAAAAAGTCCCGATTTAATCGGGACTTTGTATTTAGAATTTTGCGAACAATTGTTCCATTTTTTCTTTTTCTTCTTCAGCTAACTGCGTGTCAACTAAAATTCTTCCAGAGTGCTCATCAGTGATGATTTTCTTTCTTGAAGCAATTTCAACCTGAGTTTGCGGCGGAATTGTAAAGAAAGATCCGGCAGAAGCTCCTCTTTCGATAGAAACAACAGCCAAACCGTTACGAACACTGCTTCTGATTCTGTTGTAAGCTGCTAATAATCTGTCTTCGATTTGTGAAGCATATTCAGCAGACTTCTCAGTTAAGAAAGCTTCTTCTTTCTGAGTTTCAGCCATAATAGCGTCTAATTCAGATTTTTTATGTTTTAAATGAGAGCTTTTAGCATCAAGTTTTTCTTTTAAATTAGAAATAACTTCTTTTTTATGCTCGATAGAAGCTTTCATTTCTTTTATTTGCTTTTCAGCCAATTGAATTTCTAATTCCTGAAATTCAACTTCTTTTGTCAAAGAATTAAATTCTCTGTTGTTACGTACTGATTCTTGTTGTTTTGTGTACTTTTTGATAACCTCTTTATGCTCCTCAATAGCAATTTTCTTTGCTTTGATTTGCTCCTCAATCACTTCAAGTTCACCTTTCAGTTTCTCTGAACGAGTGCTCAAACCTGCAACTTCATCTTCTAAATCTTCAACCTCTAAAGGAAGTTCTCCTCTAACGTTTCTGATTTCGTCAATTCTAGAGTCAATAAGCTGTAAATCGTATATTGCTCTTAACTTGTCCTCAACACTTAATTCTTTCGTATTCGTCATATTCTATAAGTACTTAACTGGATTTGTATTTTCTTCCGATAAAATGATCGCAAAATTAAGAATTTTTTTTCGAAGATAATCAACAATATAGTTTTTTGTATAGCGTTCGCTCTCAAAATGACCAATATCTGCCAAAAGTAACTTATTTTCTGCTTCATAGAACTGATGATACTTCAAATCAGCGGTTAAAAAAGCATCGGCGCCGGCCTGAATTGCGTTTTTAATGGCAAAACTTCCTGAACCTCCAAGAACCGCGACTTTCTTTATTTGTTTTCCTGTAAAAGCAGAATGACGAATACCGCGGGCAATCATCATTTCTTTTACATACAAAAGAAACTCTTTTTCATCCATTTCATTTTCGAGTTCGCCAATCATTCCCAAACCAATATTCTGATGCGAGTTTTGAAGATCGTAGATTTCATAAGCCACTTCTTCGTAAATATGATTCGTTAAAAGTGCTTTTAGAACTCGGGATTGTAAGTGTTTTTCAAAAATAACTTCGATTTTGATTTCGGTTCCGGTATGCAGTTTTCCTTTCTCTCCAATAACCGGATTGCTTTTTTCGTTTCCTTTAAAAGTGAAAAAACCTTCAGAATTAAAACTGCAGTTGTCATAATTTCCAATTGTTCCGGCTCCGGCTTCAAACATCGCATTTCGTACTTTTTCTGAATTATCAGGAACGGTATAAGTAACTAATTTTTGAATGAACTGCTGTTTTGGAACTAATATTTTGGTATTGATTAAACCCAAAGCATTGCTGAAAATTTTGTTTACGCCATGAGAATGATTGTCCAGTGCGGTATGAACGGCATAAATAGCAATATCATTTTTTATCGCTTTAAGAATGGCACGTTCGACATAATTTTTACCCGTAATTTTTTTTATTCCGGAAAATAAAATGGGGTGAAAACAAACAATTAAATTACACTTTTTAGTCTTTGCTTCATCGATTACATTTTCTAGTGCATCGTGACAAACCAAAACCCCGGAACATTTTCCTTCCGGATTTCCAACTAAAAGTCCAACATTGTCAAAATCTTCTGCATAGGCAAGAGGTGCCATTTCTTCGAGTACGGATATGATATCTTTGATTTTCATTTGAATTTTTGTTTCAAGTTTAATGTTTCAGGTTTTGATATTGGGTGAAATTAAAAACCTAAAAACAAATTAACGAAAAAAAATATACTTTGGATTAATCTATATGCTGCATCAATTTGTTTTAACTTTTAAGGTCAATTATTTTCATGAATTTCATTTCGTATATTTGTAATCTTAAATGATAAAGTCATGGTTACAATAAAAATTGACGAGAAAACGAAGAAAGGAAAAGCATTTATGGAGATGTTCGAGGTTTTTTTTAAAAATGTTGAAGGTATTGAAATCGTTCAGCCGGATTATGGACAGGTTAATGAGGAAGAAAGTACTTATAATCCTGAATTTGTCGATATGGTTTTGAAATCTGCTAAGGATAAAAAAAGTACAGAAATTAATCCTAATGATGTATGGGGAAGTTTAGGATTGAAATAAAAGAATTAGCTAAAAAACAAATAATTCAACATTAATAAATCAGGAGATAAAAAGAGCATCAAAAATATTGAAAAAATTCTTTTAGAACTTTCTGAAACTCCTTTTGAGGGAATTGGAAATCCTGAACCTTTAAAATATGAACTTGCTGGATTCTGGTCCAGACGGATAAATCAAAAAGACAGAATGATATATTATCTGGAAGATGATACTGTTACAATTTTTATCGTTTCAGCAAAAGGTCATTACTCAGATAAATAATTATATGAATCTACTTCGAAAAATACTTTTCCCATTTGCCATTTTATACGGTTTTATAACTTCAATCCGTAATTTTTTGTTTGATAAAGGCATTCTTAAATCGACTTCATTTGATGTTCCGGTAATTGCTGTTGGAAACTTAAGTGTGGGCGGAACAGGAAAAACACCTCAAATTGAATACCTGATCAGATTATTGTCTGATAAATATAAAGTGGCGGCATTAAGCCGCGGTTATAAAAGAAAATCCGAAGGTTATGTTTTGGCAAGCGAAAACTCGAATGCCGAAATTTTGGGTGATGAACCGTTTCAGTTTTATCAAAAATTCCCAAATATTAAAGTAGCTGTAGATGCCAATCGTACAAACGGAATTATGCAATTGCTTTTACATCCTGATAAGCCCGAAGTTATTTTGCTGGATGATGCCTTTCAGCATCGAAAAGTAAAAGCCGGATTTTATATTCTGCTGACTTCGTATGATGATTTGTATGCAGATGACTTTATGCTTCCAACGGGGAATTTAAGAGAGAGCAGGAGCGGAGCAGATAGAGCTAATATTGTTGTAGTTACAAAATGTCCAAATAATTTATCAGAAGAAAAGCAAGCTGAAATCCGTTTGAAGCTAAAACTGAATTGTTCGCAGCAGATCTTTTTTACTTTTATAGATTATGATACAATTATTTATAACAAAGATCAAAGTGTTGAGGTAAGCGAAATTAAATCAGAACCCAAAATTCTTTTGGCCGGAATTGCAAAACCAAAACCTTTTTTTGACTATTTAAAAACAGAAAACGACGAATGTCTGATTTTTCCGGATCATCATCATTTTTCTGATGCTGATTTAGATTCGATTCAGAGTAAAGCCAATGGCAGAAAAATTATTACAACCGAAAAAGATTATGTTCGTTTAAAAGATTCTAAATTGGTTTCGCAATTGTATTATCTGCCCATAAAAAGTACTTTCCTAAATCATCAGCAAAACTTTGATGCATCAATTCTGGAGTATGTAAAAAACAACTTGAGTTTTTAGCAGCTAGAATCTCGGTATCAAGAAAAAATTAAAGAAACTTTGCAATGATGCTGTAAAATTCGTCAGGTGCAAAAGGTTTTGTAATAACATCATTCATTCCGTAAGATAAAAGCATGTCTCTGTTTTCATCAAGCGAAATGGCTGTCAGTGCAATAATCGGCGTTGTTTTGTCAAAATCCCTGATTTGCTGTGTTGCCGTTGTGCCGTTAATTCCAGGCAGGTGGACATCCATTAAAATCAGATCAAAATGCTTGGTTTTTAGGAGTTCGACAGCTTCTTCGCCATTGTCCAGAATGTCGCAGGAAATAGATTTGTTTTCCAGCATTTTGCGGGTAATCATCTGGTTGATTTTGTTGTCTTCAATTAGTAAAATAGATTTATTTTCTAATTGTTTGTCGTTGTACGGTTTTTCTTCGGGAGCTGCTTCCAATGGTTCGTTGTTGATTTTAAAATTTAATTTGAAAGTAAAGGTCGATCCTTTGCCCACTTCACTTTTTAATTTGATTTCGCCGCCTAAAAGCTCAATTAGTTTTTTTACAATCGTAAGACCTAATCCGGTTCCGCCATATTTTCGGTTTACTTCTACAGAACCCTGGGCAAAACTTTCAAAAACGGTTTGCAGTTTATCTTCGGGAATACCAATTCCGGTATCTACAATTTCGAAGTAAATAGTGACATGATCGTCTTCCTGTTCAAACAATTTAGCAATAACATTTACATGGCCGTTTTCTGTAAATTTCAGTGCATTGTTAATCAGGTTTAAAACAATCTGCGATAATTTTGTGGGATCGCCAATTAAATTATCAGGAATAGTATCGTCGATTTCGAGATTGAAATAATTTTTATTTGCTGTGGCCAATTCTTTTAAAGAACTCTGAATATTGAAAAGCAGTTCTTTTAAATTAAAGCTGATATATTCAATTTCCACTTTTGTAGAATCTATCCGGTTGATTTCAAGGATCTCGTTGATGAAAGTGGTCAGATAATTTCCTGAAAACTTTAGTGATTCCAAATATTTTAATTGTGTCTTTTTAGGATGATCTTCAAGCAGCAAATGCGTAATTCCGTTAATAGCATTAAGCGGTGTTCGCAGTTCATGGCTCACAGTCGATAAAAACTCAGACCGTGCTTTCGAAGCTTGTTCTGCCTTGTTTTTTGCCAGAATTAATTCTTTGTTTTTTTCTTTTAAAAGTAAATTGTTCTGATTTCTGATAATATTATTTTTATACAAAGCCAGACTTAAAAGAGATAAAATAGAAATTAAAGCAATTGCCAAAATACTTACCAGCTTAGAATACCGATAGGTTTTGAGTTGTATTTTTTCTTCGCTTTCTTTTTTGATTGTATCGTTTGAAGCCTTGTTTTTTTTGAATTTTTCAAATTCTTTAGAATCAATTTTAGTGTTTTTTAGCTTTAGGATATAATTTTCTAATTGATAATGCTCTTCGAGATAGGAATAGGCAAGGTCAAAATTTCTGTTTTGCTTGTAAAACTTACTGATAGCCAGTGTAATTTTTGATTTCTGCGAGAGATCATTTATTTTATCATTGTATTCTAATGCCTTGTCGAAATAAAGTACAGCAGAATCATTATGTTTAAGTTCTGCTTCAATTAATCCAAGCTGATAAAAGGCATCGCTTTTGGTTTTTAAAAGCGGATAATTATCTGTTTTTTTTATTATTCTATGGAGTATTTGAGAAGCTAAAGACAGATTTTGATTGTTTTTGAAGGCTATGGCTTTTTGATATTCTAAAATTTCAGAACGATCAACAGCTCCAATTACTTTTAAAAGATCCTGTGCTTTGGCGTAATAAAACTCGGCGGTTTTATAATTTCCTCTTATCGTATTGACAGCGCCAATATAGTGCAGTGCCAAAACTTTGGTGCAGGTTGGTTTTATATTATCAAAAGAAGCAATGCTTTTATGAAAGTTTACCAGCGCTTCATCGTATTTTTGCTGATTGTAATAAATTTTGCCCAGTTTGAAGGTCTGGTTTCCCAGACTTTCCGGCATATTATGGCTTTCACAAAAATCAATCGATTTAAGGGTATAAAAAACGGCTTCGTTGTATTGTTTGCTGCTTATCTTTTTATTTGCCAGTTTGTTGTAATAAGCAATACTGTCTGTATTCTGTTTGGTTTGAGAATACAAAAACGAGTTTAATAAACAACCAGCAATGAAAAGATAGTATTTCATGAATGACACGCATTAACAATGAATCTTATGTTTTTCTGAGCAGGAGAATCAAATCGATTAATCGTGATGAATAGCCTATTTCGTTGTCGTACCAGCCTACAACTTTAACCATTTTGTCTATAACAGAGGTTAGCTGCGCATCAAACAAACACGAATGGGTATTGCCAATTATATCAACAGAAACGATAGGATCTTCTGTGTAATCTAATATTCCTTTTAAATTTGTTTTTGAGGCTTTTTGAAATGCGATGTTAATTTCTTCGATAGTAACAGCACGTTTAACATTGAACGTAATATCTGTCAGCGAACCATCAGGAACAGGTACACGAATACCGCACCCCCCGATCTTTTCATGCAATTTAGGAAAAATTTTCGTTAATGCCTTCGCTGCACCGGTTGTTGTTGGAACGATTGACTGACTTGCGCCTCTGGCCCTGCGTAAATCCTTATGAGGCTGGTCATGAAGACTTTGGTCTGTCGTAAATGAATGTATTGTGGTAATGTAAGCCTGCTCAATACCGCACAATTCTTCGATGATTTTTATCATCGGAGCTGCGTTGTTTGTGGTACAGCTTGCATTGGAAACAATATTTTCTGTTCCGTCTAAAATATTTTCGTTAACACCAAGAACTACTGTTTTAATCGTATCTACTTCTGATGGGGCAGAAAGAATCACCTTTTTTGCTCCTGCTTCAATGTGTGCGTTTAATTCCTCATGCGTTTTGTATTTCCCTGTTGATTCTATTACAAAATCTATAGAATGACTTTTCCAGTCTAAATTTGAAATACTTTTTTCGTGAAAAAATAAATAATGTCTGTCGTCAACAATAATCCCGTTTTCATCATGACCCACTTCAAGAGGAAGAACTCCATGAATACTGTCGTATTTTATTAAATGCGACATGGTTTTATTATCTGCAATGTCATTAATTGCAACAACTTCTATTTCAGGATGGTTTATAAGAAGACGAAATAAGTTTCTTCCAATTCTTCCAAAACCATTAATGGCAATTCTTGTTTTCAATTATCTGGTTTATTCGTTTAATTATTAAAATCGTTTAACTAATTTAAACCGTTAAACGCAAGTACGAATAAACGATTAATCAGTTAAACGATTAAACTTAATTTATAAAATATGCTTTTGTGCTTTGTATGAAGAACGAACAAGCGGTCCGCTTTCGACATGACGGAAACCTAATTCCTGACCGTATTTTTCATATTTGGCAAATAATTCAGGAGTGATGAATTCTTTTACAGGCAGATGTTTTTTAGTTGGCTGCAGGTATTGCCCGATAGTGACAACATCAACATTTGCATCACGTAAATCTCTCATGGTTTGAAAAACTTCTTCCTCAGTTTCTCCAAGACCCAGCATGATTCCGGATTTGGTTCTGTTAATTCCTTTTTCTTTCAAATAACGCAAAACTTCTAAACTTCGGTCATATTTTGCCTGGATTCGTACTTCACGTGTTAAGCGTCGAACCGTTTCCATGTTGTGAGAAACTACCTCGGGATTTGCTTCGACAATTCGGTCCAGATTTCTTTCCATTCCCTGAAAATCCGGAATCAAAGTTTCAAGAGTAGTTTGCGGATTCATTCTGCGTACAGCTTTTACAGTTTCCATCCAGATAATAGAACCGCCGTCTTTTAAGTCGTCTCGGTCAACACTGGTAATAACAGCGTGTTTAATATTCATGATTTTAATAGAACGCGCCACTTTTTCAGGTTCGTCCCAGTCTACTGTTTCGGGTCTTCCGGTTTTAACACCGCAAAAACCGCATGAGCGGGTGCAGGTATTACCTAAAATCATAAAAGTAGCTGTTCCTTCTCCCCAGCATTCACCCATGTTAGGGCAGCTTCCGGAGGTGCAGATTGTGTTTAAGCTGTATTTATCTACCAAACCGCGAAGTTCAGTATATTTTTGTCCAATTGGGAGTTTTACCTTTAACCATTTCGGTTTTGCAGGCGGTATGTTTTCAATGGCTGTTTCCATATATCTTTAATCAAAAGACAAAGATACGGAATGTAGTTTATTTGATGATTTGTTTAAGACTTATTTTGGATATCAGAAGAATTAACAACCGGAAGCCTAAAATTGAATATTATCTGACACAGCGTTAAAATGCTGCGTTTTATGATGAAAATTTGGTTTTAGCTATTTGTTTCTGCTGTTTATTGAAAAATAAATTGATAATATTGATAGTCAATTGATTATTACTTGTTTAAAATTTATACCTTTAATTGTTAAAAAATAAACGTAAAGCAGCTGATTTAGAATGTCTGATTGTAATACATTTGATGTTAAATTGAAAATTTTAATTAAAGATGAAAAAGAAAATTATCGTATTGGGGATTTTGTTTGCCTCGTTTGGTTTTACAAAGATAAATGCACAGATTAATTTAGGAGATAAAGCGATAGGAGCTCTTCAAAAAGGTGTAACAGCTTTTACTTTAACAAATGCTGATGCTGCCACTTTGTCTAAAGAAGCAGTACGCAAATTAGATTCGACTAATGAAGTAGCTGGACCAAATGATGGGTATACGTTAAGATTAAACAGAGTATTTGGCAAACATACTGCAGGTGATGGTTTTACATTAAATTATAAAGTTTACAAAGTTAAAGAAGTAAATGCTTTTGCAACTGCAGACGGAAGTGTGCGTGTATATTCTGGCTTAATGGATATTATGGATGATAACGAATTATTAGCAGTAATTGGTCACGAGATTGGACACGTTGCCAATAATGATTCAAGAGATGCTATGCGTGCCGCTTACCAAAAAGAAGCTTTAATTGACGGAGTATCTTCTCAATCGACTAAAATATCTGCTGTAACAGACAGTCAGCTGGGAAAAATAGGAAGTGCTTTAATTGATAGTAAACACAGCCGTAAACAAGAAACTGAAGCGGATTTGTATTCCTATGAATTCTTAAAAAAGAACGGGTATAATGTAAATGCCGAAGAATCTGCTTTTAGAATTCTGGCTAAAATGAGTGAAGGTGCCGAGTCTTCTTTTATTACCCGAATGATGAGTTCGCATCCCGATTCTAAAAAAAGAGCGGATGATGCAAAAGCAAGAGCAGAAAAAGATGGTCTTTACAAAGCATATGTACAGCAAAAAATTGTAAATACAGTGCCGGCAGCAACCAAAACGACAAAAACAACTGCGAAGAAAACCACCACAAAGAAAACGACAACTAAAAAGAAATAATTCTTTCTTGATATAAAAGAAAACGGCAGCCTGAAAAGACTGCCGTTTTTATTTTTATCCTAAAACGTGATAAGCTAAAACTTTCTGTACTTCGTAAACATTTACAGATTTGTTGAACTGTTTTACAATGCTTGGATTTAATTCACTTGAAACCCAGATTTTCAATTCGGCATCAAGATCAAAAGTTCCGGCTGTTTCTACACTGAAACGTGTGATACTTTTGTATGCAATTGATTTGTATTCTGTTTTGCTTCCGGTTAAACCTTGTACAATGATCAGGATTAATCTCTTGTTGGTGAAGATAAAAGTGTCCCGGATAAGTTTAAAACCCATTTCGATTTGTTCATTCTCTGTTAAAAGCTGTCCGTATTTTTTAAGTAATTCCTCCTGGCTTACAGCGCCTGCATTACCCATTAAAGCTGAAAATATTCCCATTTTTATTGTTTTAAATTTTGATTGAATTTTCCTTTTAAATTGTAAAAGTACTAAAAAGGGAATATGAGATTTTATTAGTTATGAAGAAATTAACGCACAGAAAATTCAGGGGTTGCTTAGAAGGATTTAACTTGTTTTCATAAAAAAAGCAGAACCTAAATTCTGCTTTTTTAATTTTTATTCTGCTTGTGTTTGTATTGTTATTGGAAGGTTGTAGGCCGTTCTTACCGGCTGCCCGTTTAAGATGCCCGGTGTCCATTTTGTTTTTAATGATTTTAAAACTCGTACAGCTTCTTTTCCTAGTCCGTAGCCAGGATCGTTTTTAACTACGATATCAGTCATTGATCCGTCTCTTTCGATTACAAATGAAACGTAAACACGCAATACTCTGTCTTCATCCAGTTCTGGTCTGGTAAAATTTTTCCCCACAAAAGTGTAGAAACTTTTAATTCCGCCCGGGAATTCCGGCATTTTGTCCAGAATGGCAGGAACAACCGGATCGTTGATCACTGGTGCCACAATTGCCGGACCTTCACCTCCTCCTCCTCCTCCAGGGATTGTGTTAATTCCATTTCCACCTCCGCCAGAATTATTGTCAACTGCGGGAGCGTTTTGAGTGTTTTTAGCAATATTGTCTACTGCTTCATCAGGAGAGACAATTATAGGATGACTTAATTGGCTTAGATCGACTGCTGGTTTAGCAGTACTTTGTTGTGCAGGAACAATTGGTTCAGGATCTTTAGGTTTAACAATTGGCTTGTACTCAAAAGGTTTTACAACATAATCAGGGATTACAGTTGGTCCACTATCTACAGTGGTGTCCATTTTAAGTTTACTAATCAGCATCGACGCACTTCCAAGGCCAGTTATTAATAACAGCCCTGCAAATAATGCGGTGATAGATGTTTTTGAATATTCCTGACGTAACTGGTACGCGCCATATTCTTTGTTTTTGTTTTCGAATACAATATTGGTCCAATTGTTTTCGTAGATGCTAGATTTAGACATAGTTTTGGATTTTAAGGTTAAGTAACTTTAAATCATACGCGGATAAGGTTTGGGTTTAGCAGACAACGTAAAAGTTGTTGTTTTTAGTATGTGAATAAATAATTTTTTTAAGACAAAATGTGATTATATTTTAATCTTTTCTTAAAGATAGTAAATTATCTATTACGCTCAATGATTTCGGCTAACAATTTTTTAGCTCGTAGTAATTTTACCTTAACACTGCTTAAGGGTTCGTCTATTTTTGCGGCGATTTCCTGATAAGACATTTCCTGAAAGTATCGCAGCTGGATTACTTCCTGATAATGGGGTTTTAATTCTTTGATGCATTGAAGCAGACGGGAGAGGTTCTGTTCCTTAATTAATGCATCTTCTGCAGATGGAGTGGGATCGGCAATATTGTACGCCTGCTGGTCTTCGGCGTCTGTGATTTCTATAAAAAGATTGCTTCTCTTTTTACGCAGTAAATCAATATGCACATTTTTAGCAATAGCAATAAGCCAGGTGTTGAATTGAAATTCGGGATTATAAGAAGCTATTTTGTCAAAAGCTTTAGAAAACGTTTCGATGGTAATGTCCTCGGCAACTGTTTCGTTTTCTGTACGTTTCAGCATAAAGCTGTACACTTCATTCCAGAAATAATCTAATAAAAAAGTAAAGGCGATCTGATCGCCTTTTTTTGCCTTTTCTATTTTAGAATTTATTTCCAATATACGGGTTTTGAAAAAATATTGGTTATAAAGATATTAATTTGTGTGAGAATAAGCATGATTTCTAAGATAGGAAACCATATTTTAACGTCATTTTCCTTTAATTTTCCGGCAGAAAACCCAATAACGGTCCAAACAATAGTATAACGTGTTGCCACAATTGCAGCTACTGCGATCCACTGAAACTGAAATATCAGTAAAATAACAGCAGTTATAAAGAAGAATAACTGAGAAGTAAAGAATAAGCCTAACTGCATTTTATCGAAAAACTTATAATATTCGGCAGTAGAAATGTGTCTTCTTTTTTGTGTAAACCAGTCTTTAAAAGATTCTTTTGGGTTTGAGTATGTAAAGCTTTCCGGAATATACGATATTGTAGTGTTTAGTTTATTTGAAGCCTGATTGATAAACAAATCATCATCGCCGGAACGAACCTGAATATGATCTATAAAACCATTTACGTTAAAAAACTCTTCTTTTTTATAAGCCAGATTTCTACCTACTCCCATATATGGCAGTCCTGCTTTTGCCCATGAAAAATACTGAAGTGCAGTAAGAACGGTTTCAAAACGGATTAATTTATTCAAAAACGAACGTTCTCTTTTTTCGTAACCGCCATAACCCAGGACAATTGTTTTTTCGGTACTAAACTGCGAAGTCATAGTCGAAATCCAGTCTTTAGAAGTTGGATAACAGTCAGCGTCTGTAAATAAAAGATATTCTTTTTTTGCAGCTTTAATCCCTAATGTTAAAGCGTATTTTTTATTTCCCCAAAAAGCTTCGTTGTTTTCAACTTTTACTAATCGGATGTTTGGATATTGTTTTTCAAATTCTTCAAAGACTTCCAGTGTTTCATCGCTTGAGGCATCATCAATTAAGACAACTTCAAAATCAGGGTAATTCTGCTCTGCTAATAACGGAACAAATTTCTTAACATTTTCTTCCTCGTTTTTCGCGCATACAATTACAGAAACCGGAATGTTCTTAGGCGTGCTGTCCTGAGGTCTGGCAAAGGCAAACTTTCCAAAAATTCCTAAATAATAAAACAGCTGTATGAAGACAATAGCAATAAAAAAGTAAAATATGTATATAAGCATCTGGATTTAGTTAACTTTTAATTTCTAAATTTTGCGAGAACAAATGTAGCTATGAAATACTAATTTTCAATGGTTAAAGCCAATTTACTTTCGGCATTTTGACATTTCTTTCGCAACAGCAATAGACTGAGGGTTTTCGGTTTTTTCTAATTCCGAAATTATGTTTTTATAATTATGATCGTCACGGTTTTGAGAGAGTTTTTTTGTCGCCTGAATCTCTTCGATTTCAATTTCAAAACCAAAAATTCCTCTGGCTTCACGCATTGTTTTTACCGACAAGTTTTCGACTCTTACCGGGTTTTCAGAATTTGCTTCATATTTATCTACCAGTTTCTTAAGCTGCTCTATCGAAGTTTGTTCATCTACAATTCTGATTTTTCCATAAACATGCACGGCTATATAATTCCATGTAGGCACATTTTCATGATCGTACCATGAAGAGGAAATATAACTGTGCGGACCTGTAAAAACGGCCAAAACCTGATCGTTCTCTCTAAAGCCATCTGCCTGCGGATTGAGTTTTGAAATATGTCCCTGTAAGATTTCTTTTCCTTCTGCATTAATCTCAAGTTCAATTGGGATATGCGTGGCACATAGTTTTCCGTTAGTCTGATTAATTAGGATTCCGAAACTATTTTCTTTTAAAAAAGATCGTATTTCTTCGGGATTTTCGTTTTTGTATAAGTCGGGTGTATACATTATAGGTTGATTTTAGGTCAGAGATTTTCCAAAGCACACTGCTTCCATACGTCCAATATATTTTCCGTAATTCGGGATTTGGCTGTATCCTTGTTTTTGATAGAACAGTACGGCTTCTTTATTATTCACACGGGTTTCCAAAATCAGATTGGTATAGCCGATGATTTTTGCTTTTTCTTCGAGCACAGCTAAAATAGTCTGTCCGATTTTCTTTCGAGGCAGCTTCGAATACATGCGTTTTACTTCTCCCGTATTTTTATCAATTGGCCTTATTGCACCGCATCCTACAATTTCGGTATTTATTTTGGCAATAACAAATACAAAATCAGGATTGTCAGCCTGCCATCCGGTAAACGAATTTTTACCATCGCTTCCAAAACGAAGAAGTAAATGAGCTGACAGTTCTTCAATAATTGCCTGAACTTTCTCGTCATTCGGATCAACTGGCAGTATGCAGATTACGTCACTCATTAATGATCGTTTATGTCATTTTTGGAATGCAGGTATTTTGAATTAACGCTGTAGTATAAAACACAAAGTCCAATAACGGTAAAAATAATACCTTCTATTAAACACTGTGTTCCGAAATCATCAGACAGTGCTTCTCTGATAGGACGGAAAAAATGTGAAAAGATTTCTTTTCTAAAAAACTTCAGTCTCAAAAGCAGATAAAGTGCAATGGCAACCAGGATGGTATTGCCTGATGAAAGTTTTCTTTTCCAGTTTAAAAAACCAACAAAAAAAATCCCGATTAATAAACCGAAAAATATCCATATAAATACACTGGGCCAAAAATCTAAGACAGCTTCTCTGGTTGGAAATAAGGTGCTGCAGTAATGTGGTTTTTGGTTTTGAAAAGGATTTCGAATACAAATAACTTTTTCGGAAACCGTATACAGTTTCAGCTGCAAAATGCCATTAATAAGGATAATCATCCCCAAGAACTGAACAATAATAACCCCTGCATTAAGCTTTTTCATTTAAAAAAAATAGATTAGTGAAACTGTATGTTAGATAACGTTCACTTCAGCTTCAATTTGAATGCCAAAAATCTCCAAAACGGTTTTTTGTACTTCTCTTGAAACGGCAAGAATTTCCTGCCCTGTAGCATTTCCGTAATTAACTAAAACCAAAGCCTGATTTTTGTGGACTCCGGCATCGCCAAAACGTTTTCCTTTAAACCCGGCCTGCTCGATCAGCCAGCCTGCGGGAACTTTTACTTCGGTTTCTGAAATTTCGTAATATTTCATATCAGGAAATTTCTGGTGGATTTTTTCGAAATCAGATTTTAATACAATCGGATTTTTAAAGAAACTGCCGCTGTTTCCTAATTCTTTTGGGTCAGGTAATTTACTTTGTCTAATGGCAATTACGGCATTGCTCACCTCTTTTAAAGTCGGTTCTGTAATGTTGTTTTTTGCCAGTTCGGCCAGAATATCTCCGTACGAAGTATTGATTTTGTGATTGCGTTTCGTCAATTTAAAAATAACCGAAGTAATGATATATTGGTTTTTTACTTCATGTTTGAAAATGCTTTCACGATAACCAAAATTACATTCAGTGTTCGTAAAAGTTCTCATTTCCTGAGTTTCAATGTTCATGGCTTCGCAGGAAACAAAAGTATCTTTAATCTCGGTTCCGTAAGCTCCAATATTCTGAACCGGAGTGGTGCCGACATTTCCGGGAATCAGTGACATATTTTCTAATCCGCCAAAATTATTATCGATTGTCCAGAGAACAAAATCATGCCATACCTCACCGGCCTGACTTTCTACCCAGACAAAATCATCGTCTTCTTTGATGATTTTCCTGCCTTTTAAATCGATGTGAATCACCAAAGCTTCAATGTCTTTTGTAAGGAGCATATTACTGCCGCCTCCCAAAATAAATTTTTTCTCGTTTTTGTTTTCTTCTAAAATGGTTTTCAGTTCAGTAATAGAATGAACTGCAGCGAATTGTTTAGCATTGGCTTCTATACCAAAAGTGTTGTATTTTTTTAAAGAGAAATTAGATTGGATTTCCATTAATAACAGGCTTTTTATATGGCTCAAAAGTATGAATTATACCTTTTGGTTTAACGCAGAGGTACAAAGTTTGTGCAAAGTTTGCAAAGTTTATTGCTTATAGAGCAGGTTAGAAGGAAGATTTCAGAATTTTGCGGTTAAATAATGTGTATTTGTACAACAGCGATTGTTATTCTACATTGTGTCCGATTTTAATAAAAAAATCTTTTAATAGATCATACGTTGATTCGTCGGCATTAATGTGATTATAGTTTGTTGTTTGCAAATGCTGGCAGCTAAGACATACGTTTAAACTGGATATCACTTTTCCTTCTTTAGTTATAGAAGATGACAGCATCTCTATATTTCGGACCACACATCCATTGAGGTATGCTGACGACTTCAGTATTTAGAATTTTTTTTAATTCTACTGCTTTTGGAGTATCAAATTTAAAAGTATTCGTTTTGACAGATGACGAATGAAGTTTTCCTTCGTTATCTAATATTTATATATTGTGTGCAGTAATTTTTTTAATTCTGTAATTCTCAATTCTTGTGAATGATTCAGATCATTTTTTTTGGTTTTTCTTTGTTTTAATTTGTCGTATTCCTTTCGGTTCAATGAATTGGTTTCTTCAAATTGTTTTCCACGCTAAAATGAATAAGTTTCAAAATGCTCAAAATCGAAGTTATTGATGAAATCAACAGATGTCTGATATGTATTTGTTGTTGTTTCTAATTAGTTAAGATCCAACAACTCATGATATCGATCCGCAATAATGTTCATGTTACTATCATAATTGGCATTTTCCTCTACAAATGTTCTGTTCTTAGTAATTGCCTGATTTCGTAATTCCGGATTTTCAAAAGACCAGATTAATTCGTCTGCCAGCATTTCGATATTGTCGATTTCGATTAACTGTCCGTTTTCACGATGCGTGATCCAGCTTTGATTTCCGGGAATATCAGAAACAACCGGAAAGCAATTGCAGGCCATAGCTTCAAACAACGAAGCCGAAACGCCTTCGGTAATCGGCATGCTGATGTAAATATTAGATTGTTGTAATAGTTTAGGAAGCTCTGTGTTTGGGATTCTTCCTGTAAAAATCACTTTGTTTTCAATTTGAAGTGCTGCAGCTAAATCTTTCAAAAACTGCAATCTAGTTCCATCGCCGACAATTGTCAGCGAAAAATCTATTCCTTTTTGATTCAGGATTCCGAAAGCTTTTAATATAGAATCATGTCTATATTCAGGCTGCAGCGAACGTGTTACAATTGCTTCAATTTTATTTGAATGATTTGTTGAAGGTGTAAAAAGCGATAAATCAATTCCTTTTGGGAGAACCAAAACTTTGCTCATATCAACTCCAATTTCTCGCATTGAAATGGTCATAACCGGTCCCCAGGCATGAATTAAATGTGCTTTTTTAAAGGCGTATTTCTGAATAAACTTTTTAAAAGGATATAAAACGGAACCTTCCGGCCATAAATCCGTTCGGCCTTGTTGCGCAATGGCAATAGTTTTTGAGCCGGATAATGCAGCGAGAAAACCATAACTGGTTGTTCGCTCGGCAATAACCATATCCGGTTTTTCTTTTTTAATTATTCTCCGAATAGAAACAGGTGATAAGAAATATTCTAAAATACGTTTAAATCTATTGAGTTTAGAATTGTTAGGGGTTTGAAGTTCCCAGGTGATGATTTCAAAATCGCCAAACTCTTTCAGGCCTTTCATCCAGGTGATGGCATCGGCTCGATAAGATTCTCCAAGAAAAAGTATTTTTCTTTTCATTTATAAAGTTTTTTCGTCGTGAATTCATTAATTAATTTTGAATAATTCGTGGATTCACGTCGATTTTTTTATCTCTAAAATTCGTCAGTATCCAATGCGCGGTTGATGAATTCGTTTAAAGGTTTTAATGCAATTAGTTTCTGGCTCATTTTCTTTACGAAATCTTTCTGTGTAACTTCAGAAACATTGTATACCTGAGTTGCGGTGAAACTTTTCAGTTTTAAAAACTCAATCGCCGGATGGTCTTTTTCGTAACCGCGGGGCATGCTTTTTAATGAATTGTTTTCGTTTACATCTAAACTGCCAAACTCTTTCTTGAATTCTTTCTCGTTTAAAATTTCCTGCAAATCATCGTAAAAGAAAGCAATTTCTTTACGAACTTTCTTTAAATCTTCTGCTTCCGGCGAATAAAATCCTCCCGCAATAAAACTGGCGCCTTTTTCGATATGTACATAATATCCGGCACGGTTTAGACCTTTTGTTCCGCCGGACATCCAGATTCCCAAATGTGCTTTATACGGAGATTTGTCTTTAGAAAAACGAATATCGCGATTGATTCTGAAAGTACAGTTTTTAACTTCTAATAGTTCTAACGATGGATCAAGCGGTTTCATGACATCCAGAAAATCACTTACCAGTTGATGGTAATCTTTCTTGAAAACTTCGTATCGTTTTTTATTTTCCTGAAACCATTCACGATTGTTGTTGTTTCTTAAATCGTCTAAAAATTGCAATGATTCTTTCGTTAGCATATTCTTAATATATTTTATTGCAGTTGTTTCTCTAAGTTTTTTATTCAGGCTAATTTAAGGATTTCTATTTTGGAACAGAATGTAAAAACTGATATAAATTGTATCAATTTTTTAAATCTCAAAAATTACAAATTAAAGATCTTGTAACTCTGATGTGTCGATTTCACGATAGCCTCAGTACGTTCCGGATGAGTATCTGATATAAAAAGCTGTCCAAAAGTTTCGCTGTTTACCATTTCTATGATTTTGGCAACGCGGGTTTCGTCCAGTTTGTCAAAAATATCATCGAACAAAAGGATTGGTTTTACGCCGCTTTGTTTCTTCAAAAATTCAAATTGTGCCAGTTTTAAAGCAATCAGAAAAGACTTCTGCTGTCCCTGCGATCCGAATTTTTTTATAGGGTGCGAATCAATTTCAAAAGATAAGTCATCTTTATGGATTCCGACAGATGTATAATTAAGAATCCTGTCTTTGTTTATATTTTCCTGTAAAAGCGTCAGTAAATCTTTTTCGAATAAATGACTTTCATAAACCAGCTGTACGCTTTCTTCAGATCCTGTTATAGCCTGATGATGCACATTAAATATAGGTATAAATTGTTCCAGAAAATCTTTTCGTTTTTCAAAAATAGATTTTCCGTAAACTGTCAGCTGTTCGTTGTATATAGATAAAGTGTCGTTGTCGAAAACATGATTTAAGGCAAAATATTTTAAAAGGGCATTTCGCTGCGTAATTACTTTTTGATATTGAATTAATTCGTGCAGATATGTCGAATCTAACTGCGAAATTACGCTGTCCATAAACTTACGACGGGTTTCGCTTCCTTCTACAATTAAATCGCGATCGGCGGGAGAAATAATCACCAGCGGAATAAGTCCAATATGGTCCGAGAATTTATCGTAAGCCTTTCCGTTTCGTTTTAAAACCTTTTTCTGTCCTTTTTTTAAACTGCAGACAACCTGTTCTGTTCTTTCGTTTTTCTCTAATTCGGCATCAATTACAAAAAACTCTTCACCATGTTTGATATTCTGAACCGCAAGCGGATTAAAATAGCTTTTTCCGTAAGCCAAATGATAAATTGCATCCAGAACATTGGTTTTTCCAATACCATTTTTACCTACAAAACAGTTGATCTTGACGTCGAAATCAAAGCTTGCTTCGGAGAAATTTTTATAATTGAATAAAGAAATTTTGTTTAAATGCATTTTTAAGAAGCTCTAAAAGGAAAAATTACAGTTTTTGAAACGGTAAAATTGAGGATGCAAAATTATCGAAAATTATCGATATAAAAGGCTTTTGGCGAGTTCTGAGCGGAATTATTTTGATGCTGGCAGTAAAGAAGTCAGGTTTTCTGAAAATATTTTTTTTAATATAGTGATAATTTTGATTTTTTATGCCTCAGTTTCAAGAAAAATTTTATTTTTGCCGTTCACTAAATTAATTTTAAATGGCTACTTACAATAAAAGAGGATATAAAGCACCGAAAGAGAAGGAAGTTAAAGAAGTAAATGAAGAACAACAGGTGATAATTGATGAAAAAGACAGCACAACAGCTGGTGTTTTTTCTAAATTAGACGAGACTGCTTCAAGAACTGAGGATTGGGTTGCTAAAAATCAAAAAATCATTATTGGTTTAGTTGCTGGTATTGCTGTTGCTACTATTGGATATTTAGCATACCAGAAATTTATTAATAACCCAAAACAAGATGAGGCGGCAAACGAAATGTTTGTGGCGCAGCAAAACTTTCAAAAAGCGGTTGATGGTGTGGCTAGCGATTCATTATATAAATTAGCTCTTAATGGTTCTGAAGGTAAATTTGGATTCGTGAAAATTGCTGATGAGTATTCTGGAACAGATGCTGGAAATTTAGCAAACTACTATGCTGGTATGGCATATTTAAATACAGGTAAATTTGATGATGCTATTAAGTATTTAGGAAACTTTAAATCAGATGATTTAATTTTAAGTGCTTTGGCAACTGGAGCTATTGGTGATGCTTACTCTCAAAAAAATAACCAAAAAGAAGCTTTAGATCATTATGTAAAAGCAGCTCAGTCTAACAAAAACGATTTTACAACACCTCGTTTCTTATTAAAAGCAGCTAAAACAGCTTTAGCTTTAGGACAAAAAGAAGATGCTTTGAAATATTTAAATGATATTAAAGACAACTTTGATGCGACTCCGGAAGCAGCTTCTATTGATGCGTTAATCGGATTAGCGCAATAAAAATTTTAGACTTTAGATTTAAGATTGTAGATTTGTATTTAAGAATCTAAATTCGAAAATCAAAAAAACTAAAATATTACAGATGGCTACTGAAAATAAAAATTTATCAGAATACGATAAAAGTACAATCCCAAATGCGAAAGACTTTCGATTTGGGATTGTTGTTTCTGAGTGGAATGATACTATAACAGAAGGACTTTATAACGGGGCTTTTGAAGCCTTAACAGATTGTGAAGTTCCTGCCCAGCAGATTATCCGCTGGAATGTTCCGGGAAGTTTTGAGCTTATTTACGGAGCAAAAAAAATGCTTCAGACTCAAAATGTAGACGCCGTTATCGTTATTGGATGTGTAATCCAGGGACAGACGAAACATTTTGATTTTGTATGTGAAGGCGTTACACAGGGTATTAAAGATTTGAATGTTCAAACCGATATTCCGGTGATATTTTGTGTTTTAACCGATAACAATATCCAGCAGTCAATTGACAGAAGCGGCGGTGTTCATGGAAACAAAGGAACCGAAGCGGCTATTGCTGCAATAAAAATGGCTTACATTCGTCAGCAGGCGTCAATATCGCACGTTTACAATCAGCCGTTATTATCTTCCGGTGCACTTCAAATCGAAGAAACACCAATAAAAATCGAAAAGGAATAAAACACATTTGTTTTAAAATACTAAAACCTATACTGTGTCATAATAGTATAGGTTTTTTTGTTTTTTTTATGATTGCTGTTGTTCTGAAAGCAAATCAAAATTCACTAAATTTGTAATTCTTGGTTTGTAAAATTTAACCTAAACTTTTAAATTATTTTTGCTTAATGTCGAGTATCATTCAATTACTTCCTGATCACGTTGCCAACCAAATTGCCGCTGGAGAGGTGGTTCAAAGACCCGCTTCAGTTGTAAAAGAATTGCTGGAGAATGCTGTTGATGCCAAAGCGACTGATATTAAGCTGATTATAAAAGATGCCGGAAAATCATTGGTGCAGGTTATTGATAATGGAGTAGGAATGACTGTTACAGACGCCCGTTTGTGCTTTGCACGTCATGCGACATCAAAAATCCGTCAGGCCGAAGATTTATTTTCATTAGGAACGAAAGGTTTTCGCGGAGAAGCTTTGGCTTCTATCGCGGCGATTGCGCACATGGAGATGAAAACCAAGCAGGAACAGGACGAACTTGGGACACATATTGTAATTGAAGGAAGTAAATTTATTTCGCAGGAAGTGGCGGTTTTACCAAAGGGAACGTCTTTTGCGGTAAAAAATTTGTTTTTTAATATTCCCGCACGCCGAAACTTCCTAAAGTCAGATACAGTTGAATTTCGTCATGTTATGGATGAATTTCAGCGCGTAGCTATGGCGCATCCTAATATTCATTTTAGTTTTTATCATAACGGAAGCGAATTGTATAATCTTCCCGCGGCCGGATATCGCCAGCGAATTGTAGGGATTATGTCCGGAAAAACCAATGAAAAATTAGTTCCCGTTACCGAAGATACAGAGATTATTAATGTTCAGGGATTTGTATGCAAACCTGAATTTGCTAAAAAAACAAGAGGAGAGCAGTTCTTTTTTGTAAACGACCGTTTTATAAAAAGCGGTTATCTTCATCATGCTGTAATGGCAGCGTATGATGGATTGCTGAAAGATGGTCTCCAGCCAAGTTATTTCCTGTATCTGCAGGTGCCGCCCAATACAATCGATATTAACATTCATCCTACTAAAACTGAAATTAAGTTTGATGATGAGCAGGCTTTGTATGCCATTTTGAGAGCGTCTATAAAACATAGTTTAGGACAGTTTAATGTGGCTCCGGTTCTGGATTTTGACAGAGATTCAAATTTAGATACGCCTTATCATTATAAAGATATGGAGGCCGAAACGCCTACAATACAAGTTGATGGAACTTTTAACCCGTTTACAGATGATAAAACGAATCAGCATTATACAAAAGCAGCTTCGGGATCCGGTTACAGTTCAGGATCATCTTCGTCATCTTCCGGTTCTTCGTATTCGGGAGGTTCATCTTATTCCGGTTACTCAAAGAGAGTAGAGCCAACTGCAAGCTGGGAAAGTTTATATGTAGGATTGGATACCGAAAATCCTGAAACCATAGAAAGTTCGCCTTTTACATTTGAAAATGAAGAAGTAACATCTTCCTTGTTTAATGATGATGAGGTAGAACAGGCAAGTCAGAAAACGTATCAGATTCATAAAAAATATATAGTATCGCCAATTAAATCCGGAATGGTGATTGTAGATCAGCAGCGAGCACATCAGCGTATTTTATACGAACAGTTTTTACTGAATATGACCGTAAATCAGGCATCGAGCCAGCAATTGCTTTTTCCGCTTGATTTGTTTTATTCGGCTTCAGATATGGAATTGATCGAAGAGCTAAAACCTTCATTAGAAACTACAGGTTTTGTTTTTGATAATTCAAAGTCGGATCATGTTGTAATTTCAGGAATTCCGGTAAATATTACCGAAAGTGAAGTTTCTATTGTAATCGATCAGTTATTAAGTGATTTGCAGGACGGAATTCCGGCCAGCAGTTACAGTCAGAATGATACAATTGCCAAATCGATGGCGAAAAGTTTAGCGGTTAAAACCGGATCGTATTTAACCGAAAAAGAGCAGGATAATTTAGTAAATGGCTTATTTGCCTGTAAAGATCCAAATATTTCACCTTTTCAAAAACCAACTTTCATTACCATGCGTGTGGAAGATATAGATAAAAAGTTTGCCTTATGATGAATATGACTCCGGTTGTTAAACAACTGCTTATTATTAATATTATCTTTTTTATCGGCTCTCAGTTAGTGCCGGTTTCTTATGATTACCTAGCTATGTTTTTTCCTGAAAACCCAAATTTCAGAGCGTGGCAGCCTATTACACACATGTTTATGCATGGCGGTATTTTGCATATTGCTTTTAATATGTTTGCATTGGTTTCTTTCGGATCTGCTTTGGAACACTTTTGGGGAGGCAAGAAGTTTTTGTTTTTTTACATTTCCTGTGGTTTAGGATCTGCATTACTTCACACAGCGGTTAATTATTACTTTTTCGAAGATACCATAAGTACCTTAACTGCAAATGGTTTTCATAAAGCAGATGTATTAAATCTTTTAAGCGAAGGGAAAATTGATACCAGATGGCAGAATTTGGTAAGTCCGGCTCAGTTTGACGGATTTACAGGTGCTTATATCGGGACAGTTGTAGGGGCATCGGGAGCTATTTACGGTCTGCTTACGGCTTTTGCCTTTATGTTTCCAAATGCCGAACTGGCTATGTTGTTTATTCCCATTCCAATTAAAGCAAAATATTTCGTTCCTGGAATTTTAGTAATGGATTTGGTTTTGGGCGTTAAAGGAACTTCTTTGTTTGGCGGCGGCGGAACAGGAATAGCACATTTTGCACACATTGGAGGTGCTATAGCCGGATTTTTAATGATGTTGTACTGGAAAAAAAATCAGTTTAATAATAATCGTTGGAATTAATCTTTAACTTTAAATAATTAAATTTAGAAACTAAAAGAAGACTTTATGAACATTCTTGATGATTTGAAATTGCAATATAGGTTAGGTGGGATCGCTATGCGTGTTATTTATTGGAATATTGCCTGTTTCCTTATTTCATTAATTTTTTTCTATCAATTTTCAACCGGACAGTTTGTGTATCCAAACTGGGTCGCACTGTCTTCTGACCCTCAGGTTTTTTTGTTTAAACCGTGGACTTTCTTAACGTACGCTTTTTTTCATTTTGGATTTCTGCATCTGTTGTTCAATATGATGGTTTTAAATTTTGCCAGTAATTTGTTCCTGACATTCTTTACTCAAAAACAATATTTAGGATTGTATCTTTTGGGAGGCATTTTTGCTGGAATTGTGTTTGCGTTAAGCTTTTATGTTCTAGGAAATTCGGCTTCAATGGTTGGAGCTTCTGCTGCTATTATGTCAATTTTGGTTGCTGTTACAACGTATCAGCCTTTAATGAATGTTAGATTGTTTTTGTTTGGAAACGTAAAACTCTGGCATATTACAGGCGTGATTTTGGTTTTGGACCTGTTGCAATTCCGTTTAGAAAATATGGGAGGTCATATTTCGCATTTGGCCGGAGCATTTTTTGGTTTTGTTTTTATTAAACTGCTTCAAAACGGAACAGATTTAAGCCGTATCGTTTCTAAAATTTTAGACTTCTTTGCTAATTTGTTTAGAAAATCTCCAACGACCCCATTTACAAAAGTTCATAAAAATTACCATAAACCTGCGGAAAAAACCTCGTCAAGAATTGTTACAAAAGATAAAACACAGCAGCAGATAGATGAAATTTTGGATAAAATCAGCCAGTCCGGTTATGACTGTCTGACCAAAGAAGAAAAAGAGTTTTTGTTTAAAGCTGGAAAATAATCCTTAGCAAGATGTTATGAAAAACCTTTCGTGGTTTAATAAAATAATGTTCTTTTTGAATATAGTGCTGACTGTGCTTACTTTTAGTGTCTATGTTCTTCCTTTTTTGGCACCTAAAAGTTTTCCGCTTTTATCGGTGCTAACGCTGTTTATGCCGGCTTTTTTTGTTGCAAACGGATTGTTCTTTATTTATTGGGGAATTCAGTTTAAAAAACGTCTTATTTTGTCCGGTTTGGTTTTGCTTACCGGAATTACTTTTATCAGTAAATTTTATAAGTTTTCGGCAAAAGAATATGTCAAAGGCGAAAAAGATTTCTCGGTAATGAGTTATAATGTCCGTTTGTTTAATGTTTTTAAATGGCTGGACCGCGATGATATTCCGGAAAATATTAAAAAATTCATCGATGAAAACGATCCTGATATTTTGTGTATTCAGGAATATTCAAATTCAGCTCATCTGGATTTAAAAGTGTATCCGCACCGATATATTTTTATTGAGGGCAAACAGGTTAAAACAGGTCAGGCTATCTTTTCAAAATTCCCGATTATTGAACAAGGAAATATCGTTTTTCCTAAATCGGATAATAATGTTATTTATGCTGATATTAAGCGTGGAAAAGATATTATACGTGTATACAATATGCACCTGCAGTCAATTAAAATTTCCCCTGATGTAACCGAGATTTCGGATGATATTGATAATGTCAACCAAAAAAAGTCACAAATTATCTATAACCGAATCAGTAAAGGATTCAGGCAGCAGCAGGAACAGGCGGAAATCTTCAAGGAAAATATAAAAAAGTGCAAGAACCCGATTATTATCTGCGGGGATATGAACAACAGTCCGTTTTCGTATGTTTACCGAAGTATTAAAGGAAAACTAAAAGATGCTTTTGAAGAAGCAGGAGAGGGGTTTGGAGCAACTTATAAATTTAAATATTATCCGGCAAGAATAGATTACATTTTTACAGACACTAAAATGAAAGTAAAGCAGTTTGAAAATTTTCCGGATTTCGAAAACTCAGATCATTATCCTATAATGACCCGTCTTTCATTAGAATAAAAATTAAATTACTTTTTGGGATTTTAAGTAATCCATTGCAAATTTACCTTCGTTAAAAAGCAGGTCTAAAACACTTAAATTGTTGATAAAGCCATGCTTATCATCAAAAACCTGAGTGTATTTTTCGAATGAATTCTGGTCTTTTTTTCCGTTTGCCAAATATCTGAAATCAGAAATATTTTCAACTTCATGAAAGTATTCTTCAGTTTTTCCGAATTCTAATTTCATTCTTAGGCATTTGGTTACTGTGTCCAGTACTTCCATGTTTAGATCCATTAGAAAAGTGTGTTTTTTCTCGAATATAGGCACGATATCGTCTTCAAAGTACTCGAAAAACGGAGAGCTCCTATAAGCGGCTTCAAGAGATTTAAAATGCTGTTTCTGCCAGTCAAAATCATTCTCGATCAAAATATCTTTTGTTTTTTGATGTACTGCTTTTGAATGCTTAACAGGAATGTTTAATAACTGAATTCCGTTTGGACTATAGATATATGTACGATTTCTGTTCGTCTGCTTCTGAAAATTATCTTCCATTTCAAATGTTATGCTGTCAGACTGTGCCATTACAGCAAAGTGACTAATTGATGGGAAATAAGTAGGAAGTAGTAAGGAATTCATGATTGTTTGTTTAAAAGTTTCAGGTTTCAGGTTTCAAGCCGGTGTGAACTTGAAACCTGAAACCTGAGACAAAAATAACTTAAATTTTATTATGCTTTGTTTTCTTTTCTTTTTCTCCAGAAGAATTCTCCAACGAAATAAAGTGCAAGAACAATCAGGAAGTATTTGAAATACGATTGCGGCTGTCCTTCACCGTCAACTGTAGTAAATACTCTGTCCCAGCGGATTTTGTTGATGCCTTTTCCATTGGTATCCCAGCTCATCCAGATGAAAACCGGTTTTCCTACAATGTGGTTTTCCGGAACATAACCCCAGTAACGGCTGTCCTCTGAGTTGTGGCGGTTGTCTCCCATCATCCAGTAGTAATTCTGTTTGAAGGTGTATGTATTGGTTTCTTGTCCGTTGATGATAAATTTAGAACCTTTTAATTCTAAAGTATTGCCTTCGTAATTGGTGATGATTTCTTTGTAAAACGGAATAGATTCGTTTGTCAACGATACTGTTTTTCCTGCTTCCGGAATATAAATTGGTCCAAAATTATCCTGACTCCATCTGTTGATGTGAGGAAAAATAGCATTATCATCTCTTGTGTCAATTTCTCTTTTTACAGCAGTTACACCCGGAGTATTTTTCAAGCGTTCAGCACCTGCTTCTGTTAAAGCTCGAAAATAAAGTGTATCTCTTTTTTCTGTTCTAAAACCTGCAGGATCAGTAATGTCTAATTCTTTAAATAAAGATTCGAAATCAATAGAAGTTTTTCCGTCTAATGCCACAGAATAAGAGTATTGCGGTTTTGCTCTTTCCGGTAAAACTAGTTTTTTGCCATTAATGAAAACAAAGCCGTCTTTAATTGATAAGCTGTCGCCGGGAATACCAACACATCTTTTTACGTAGTTTGATTTCTTATCGATTGGTTTTATTACGCCCGGTCTTCCTTTTGGCTCGTAGAAATAATGAACTGTATCGACCGGCCAGTTGAAAACTACAATATCATTTCGTTTGATTTTTTCGAAAGCAGGAAGCCTGAAATAAGGCAGCTGCGGCCAGCTTAAGTACGACTTCTTTTTTGTCATCGGGATAGAATCGTGAACCATTGGCAGTGCAACAGTAGTCATAGGGACTCTTGGACCGTAGTTTACTTTACTTACGAATAAGAAATCTCCAATTAATAACGATTTTTCTAACGATGATGTTGGAATTGTATAAGGCTGAATTACATAGGTGTGTACTAAAGTAGCCACGATAACAGCAAAAAGTAAAGAACTTACAGTATCTGCCGTTTTGTTTTCAGGTTTTAGTTCTCTGTTGGCGTTGTGTTCTAATTTCTGTGTGTAGTTTACATAATAGATATAAAAGCCTAGAGTGAAAATTCCTAAAATTGTATCTAAAGTCGATTTTTTTCCAAAGGTTCTTAGTGTTTCAACCCATACAACAGGAAACATGATTAAGTTGATAATCGGGATGAAAAGTAATAAAGTCCACCAAGTTGGGCGGCTGATGATTTTCATTAAAACAATTGCGTTATAAATCGGAATTGCCGCTTCCCAGCTTTTTCTCCCCGCTGCCTGATATAATTTCCAGGTTCCTAAGAAGTGGACAACTTGTACTGCTAAGAAAAATACGAACCAAAGATATAGTGTCATGATTTTTTATTTAATGTTGGGCCTTTAATTGTAAAATCATCAGGCTTTATATTTTTATTTTAAGTTTAATACGTCTTTCATAGTGAAAATTCCCTGTTTGCCGGCAAGCCATTCGGCTGCAATTACAGCACCAAGTGCAAAACCTTCGCGGTTATGTGCGGTGTGTTTTATTTCGATACTGTCAATAGCAGAATCGTAATTTACAGTATGAGTACCCGGAACTTCGCCAATTCGTTTTGCTTCGATATGGATCTCGTTGTTTTGGGCTTCCTCTAAAGTCCAGTTTGCGTAACTGCTGTTTTGTATCACACCTTGTGCCAGAGAAATTGCCGTACCGCTTGGTGCATCCAGTTTATGAATGTGGTGGATTTCTTCCATCGAAACTTTGTAAGTGTCGAACTGGCTCATGATTTTGGCTAAATATTCATTTAATCCAAAGAAAATGTTTACACCTAAACTGAAATTTGAACTGGAAATAAAACCTCCTTTTTTTTCATTGCAAAGCGCAATCATTTCGTCGTAATGTTCCAGCCATCCTGTTGTTCCTGAAACTACCGGGACATTGGAATTAAAGCAGGCAGAAATGTTGCTTACAGCTGCAGTAGGAACGCTGAAATCAATGGCGACATCGGCTGTAGAAAGCCCGTCATAGGTATTGAATTCGTCTTTTTTTAAAACAATTTCGTGACCTCTTTCTAAAGCAATTCTTTCGATTACTTTACCCATTTTTCCGTATCCTAAAAGCGCAATTTTCATTTTTGTGTGTGTTATTTTTGAGAGTTCTAAAACAGAAATATTCGGTTTTAAAAACGATAGTTAAAAGTTAGTCCAACGTTTGGTCTAAATGTTACATCAGCAGGATAAATTTCCGGACGCATCGATAATCTTTCGTTTACATTAAATTGTATTAAAGCGGCATCGACGTTGGCATCGATAATGTTTAAAACATAAAAACCAACAACAAATAGAGCAGATAAATCCCTGTTTCTCTGGTAGAATTTCTGACCTGCAATTAATCTGCTGTCATCAAGAAACTGGTAATTATCGTCATTGTATCCTTCAAGTCTTCGCTTGTAAGCATTACGATAATCATGGTATTTTTTATTGTTGTCAATGTAGAAATACAAACTTGTTCCAATTGCTCCGTAAACAAGCGGAATTTTCCAGTATTTTTTATTGTATGCCTGACCTAATCCGGGTAAAATGGCAGAGTAAAACGCTGCTTTTGCCGGTGTCAATGGGTCGATCTCCTGTAATGCAGTGGTGTCTTTTACGACTAAAACCGTGTCTTTTTTTACCTGGGCAAAAAGAGAAACGGTTCCTATGAGAAAGAACAATAAACTTATGGGGACAATTTTATTCACTATCCGTTAATTAATTTTATAATTCGATTAAAATCAGCTTCTGAGTTGAACGGAATTGTGATTTTTCCTTTTCCGTTGCCAGCGACTTTAATATCAACTTTCGCACCAAAATAATCATTAAAGCTGTTTTTTTGTGTTTCCCTAACCATGAAAGAAGAATCCGGTTTTTCTTTTCCTTCTGGTTTTGGCTTTAAACTTTCCTGATAATTTTTAACCAAAGCTTCTGTTTCGCGAACAGATAAATTCTGGCTTACGATTTTTTGATAGATGTCTGTCTGTACATCTAAATCTTCGATATTGATAATGGCACGACCATGTCCCATACTGATAAAACCGTCGCGAATACCGGTCTGGATAATCGGGTCAAGTTTTAAAAGACGTAAATAGTTCGCGATTGTAGAACGTTTTTTTCCAACGCGCTCACTCATTTGTTCCTGTGTTAACTGAATTTCGTCAATTAAACGCTGGTACGAAAGAGCAATCTCGATTGGATCTAAGTCATGACGCTGAATGTTTTCGACCAATGCCATAACCAGCGACTCATTGTCATTAGCAATACGAATGTATGCCGGAACATGAGTTAGGCCAACTAAAGTAGAAGCACGCAGACGACGCTCTCCTGAAATTAACTGGTATTTGTTGAAATCTAATTTTCGAACAGTAATAGGTTGAATTACACCAAGTTCTTTAATAGAAGTGGCTAATTCGCGTAATGATTCTTCGTTAAAATTGCTTCTAGGCTGAAACGGATTTATTTCGATAGCACTTATTTCAAGCTCAATAATATTTCCAACAACCTTATCAGCATTTTTGTCTTCAACAGACGTAATATCGTTGTCCGGATCTTTTAATAATGCAGATAATCCTCTTCCTAAGGCTTGTTTTTTAATTGCTTTTGTCATAAAAACTATTTACTGTTTTTCTTTATAATTTCCTGAGCTAAGTGAATATAGTTTACAGCACCTTTGCTTGTAGCGTCATAATTAATGATGCTTTCACCAAAACTCGGAGCTTCACTTAATTTTACATTTCGCTGGATAACCGTATCAAAAACCATATCGTTGAAGTGTTTCTGAACCTCTTCTACAACCTGATTAGATAAACGTAATCTTGAATCGTACATTGTTAATAATAAACCTTCGATGTCAAGATCCGGGTTATGGATTTTTTGAATACTTTTAATAGTGTTCAGTAATTTTCCTAATCCCTCAAGTGCAAAATATTCACACTGAATAGGAATAACTACAGAATCTGCAGCTGTTAAAGCATTCAGGGTTAACAAGCCAAGAGATGGTGCACAGTCGATAATGATATAATCATATTCTTGTTTTGCCTCTTCTAATGCTTTTTTAAGCATGTACTCACGGTTTTCTTTGTCAACCAATTCGATTTCGATCGCAACAAGGTCAATGTGAGCAGGAATCACGTCAACGTTTGGAGATGTACATTTTAAAATGGCTTCTTTTGGTGTTACTGTATGCTCGAGAATTTGATAAGTACCGGTTTCAACTGATTCTACGTCGATTCCAAGACCAGATGTTGCATTGGCCTGCGGATCAGCGTCGATCAATAATACTTTTTTCTCTAAAACACCTAATGAGGCTGCAAGATTTACTGATGTAGTAGTCTTTCCAACGCCTCCTTTTTGATTAGCAATAGCAATGATTTTGCCCATTTATTTTCTGAATTTTGAACCGTAAAAATACAATTATTTATGGTTTTTGAAAATCTATTTTGTTAACATTTAAGAAAGTTTGGCTAATCGTGGTTTCATGGGTGTTTCGGTGAATCTGATTTTAGTTATAAAATGAAATAATCCGGAAATTCTACGATGTTTATTTTGTTTTTTGTTCTAAAAAGAAGCAGAAACAAAATTTTCTGCAATAAAATTGATCATCGTAATTGTTCTATTTTTGAAATTAGTTTTGCTTTTTTAGATCTTTTACGAGACTTGCCGTAAAAAATAAAATGGTTATTCCTCCCAGAATTATGCAGATCCACATGAACCAGGCTTGCTGCCAAAAGGATTTTGCGTCGTTTTCGCTTTTCATTTCAGATGTGTGTTCGATGTCTGAAACAACGACCTGAGGCAAAGCAGCGTCTATCCTGTTTTTGAAATCAGAAAGATCATAACGGGGCTGTACAGCATTTTCACTGCCGGTTTTAAGGGTGTAATTTTCATTTACATTTAAATCGGCAATAATAGAAATCGGTTTCTGATTGAATTTTACAGATAATATATTCAAAGGCAGATTGTCTTCGTTTTCAATTTTAAGGAACAGTTCTTTTTCAAATATTTCGGGAATGGTAAAACTGTTTTTCGTATTTGAATTTAATTCGAAAGAAGCTATTTCCTCATCGTAAACTTCTGTTTTTCTTTTTATTTTATGTTCAGTTCTTTTATACAAAACAGCATGCCGGTTGTAATAAGTAGGTTTTGAAATTTCAAAAGCGATCTGATTTATAATCTGCGGATGGTCAAAAAGTACCTGAATGCGGGTTTCTTTTTTTGAAGAATCCTCACTAACCGTTGTTTTTTTTGGAGTGATTTCTTCTAAGCTTATTATTTGTGTATTAGTAGTGAAGTTTCCAACTTTTAGAACATTTACCGGAAGTGTTTTTTTGTCGTCAAACTCTATTTTTAAATATTTATATGTATTTAACGGATAGGTAATTGTTTTGGTAACAGTGGGTTCTGTGCCACTGTTCAAATCATATAAAGTTTGTGAATCGGAAATTCCGAACCATTCTTTTTGATCGTCGCTTCCTGAAACTGAATATTTTTTTACAGCATCAGAATTAGCTATAATAAGCGAAAGCTGTTTGTTGTTTTTAACAGCCGGAAGTTCAATAATAATTGCAGAGTTTTTCTTTGGCTCTGTTTTTTTTGAAATTATATGATATTCTATAAAACTGTCTGATGATATATTGGTACTGTTCTGAATAAAGTAAGGTACCTCGTTTTCTTTTGAGTCAAAAATTCTGATATCGCTCAAATCTTGTTTAGAGTAAGAACGGATTTCCGGCGACAGTCTGATTTCATGAAAACCATTCTGTAAAACTTTATTGAGTTTTCCGGTTGTCTGAAACTGCCCCAGACAAATATTGGTCAATAATAACAGCAGTAAAAATTTAGTTGGTTTCATTTGATTCAGGTTTGTTTTCGTCTATAACTAAGACTTTAATTTTTTGGTATACGAATGAAATAATCAGGATTAAAATTCCTAAAAGAATAAACGAGATTATTTTTCCGGTTTCAGAAATGTTGCTTATGTCGTATATAAATAATTTCAGGATGGTTAAACCTAATAACGATAAGGCAATAATTCGCAGTGATTTGTTTTGTTTTTTTATTCCGATAATTAAAAACACAAAAGCCAGGATTCCCCACAGTACCGGGAATCCGGTTTTGATTATTTTTATTCTTGCCATTTCGATATTGTCTTCTGCCAATGTCTCGCGAATGTAATTTGTATTGAGTTTGTCAATTTTAAACATATCCGTCTGCTGAATCTGAGCTGCTGTAACAGGTGAATTTAAAAACTTAAAACCATGAAGCATCAACTCACTGCTGGCAATATATACGATTATAAAAGAAGCTGCCCAGACAAAACTCTTTTTGCTGAAGAAGGAGAAAACGGTTTTTTTAGAATTTATCTTATACACTAAATACCCCAAGTAAATAGTAATAAGAAGTGAAATATAATGAAGATAGAAAGCGATTGGCTGTCCGCTGCCAAAGATTATAATGTCTTCATGTTCATTAAAAGCATAATAACTGAACCAGAATGCAAACAGAATAATATTGATTAAAGCAATTAGTGCAGCACCCTGATATCCTGTGTCGGTTTTCTTTTTTGCTAAAAATCCTGCCAGTACAGCCGAGAATAGCAAATGATATACAACAGGAAGTGCCGCTGCAGAACTTGAATTTTCTATTGCGTAATTAGATTGGTAAATGACTTCAAACAATCCTGCTAAATAACTAATTAGAAAGCCTGCCTGAATAATGAAATTTCTATATTTTTCAGGATTAAACCTGAATTGGTAAAGTTCGACGCTTTCGCTCTCCTTCTTTAATAAAAACCAAACAGCAAACAATGAAGCCGCTGCGAATAATCCGGTTGTGAATATTGAATTGATTACAATATTTAAGATCTCATCTCCATTGTAATATTTGTTCCAGTCCATTATAAGGCTGATAAGCATTAAACCGTGTACAATTACAGAACCAAATCTGTAACTGCTGATTTTTGATTTTTGCGAAAGCCATAATAACAAAACAGCTTCTGCTGCCCAGAACAACGTAATATAATTGCCTTCAAACTGAATAGGAATTGCCAGTGTAATGAATGTCAGTGTTAATCCAATAAGAAGATAAACCGCTCTTTTATCCAAACCGAATTTTTTATATAAAAACCAGGCATAAGTAAGATTGAGTAAGGCGATTGCGGTTGTAAAAAGTCCTCTTAATTCCGGATGATAAAGATGTAAAATAGACATTCCGGCAGCATAAAACAAAAAGGTGTTGCTGGCTAATATAGTTAATTGCGCAGTAGAGAATTCTCCTTTTGTTCTTATATTATTGATGATGTTCATCAGGATAAAAATGAAATAGAAAACAAATCCAAAAATTAAAGCTCCAAGATAATGGGGTTTGTCAGCTTGTAATTCCTGCGAAAGCCATCCGCCGTACAACAAAACGGTAAAAATGTATGATAAGATGTTAACCAGATTCCATTTTTTGTGATAAGCCAATGCTAAAATACCAACATTGAGGATTCCGATGTAGGTAAACAATACCACATAATTTCCTTCTCCGGTGCTGACCATAAAAGGAACGGCAAAGCCTCCTATCAGGGAAAGAACAGCCAGTTCAATTCGGTTATAAGATAAAGATATCAAAGCACTGAAAGCTGTAATGATAACCATTATGCTAAAAGCAGCGGTTTGATTAAATAAATGATAATCATGAAAAGCAATTCCAATTGTGAAATAAAAAATGGCAATCGCACCTGCTACAATTACTGAGCTGAATGCTGCATAACTTTTACGCAGTTTGTGAGCAACTCCCATAACCAAAACACCGCAAAGAATCCCAATGCCAACACGTGCAGGCTCGTTAATCCAATCTTTGTCGATTGCGTATTTTACAAAATAACTGATTCCTAATACCAGAATTAAAATACCAATTTTATTGATTAGGTTTTCACCGATAAATTTCTCGAGGTCCGGATTTTTTTCTTTGAAGTTTTCCCAGAATGATTTTTGTGGTTCAGCAGGTACAATTGGTTTTCGCACCGTTTCCTGAAAAACAGGAGCCGGTTTTGATTCCATAGAAAAAACAGGTTTTTCTGCTTTTATTTCCGGGGTTTCTTCTTTTTTAGGTAAGATGACAGAAGGTTCTGTTATTACGGGTCTCTCGGGTTTAATTTCTTCTTTTGGAGTAATTATAGGAGAAGTTACCGGTTTTTCTACAGGTTTTTCGGTTGGTTTTAGCAGATCTATTTTTTTATTGAGCTTTTGAATATGGTCTTCGAGATTGTCGAAACGACTTTTTATGTTGTTCAGAAGGTAAATTAAGAAAAAAAATAATCCGACTAAAAGAAAGCTTTCCATGTCAAAATAATATAATGTTACGAAGGTGTAAATATAGCAACATTTTAATAGGAGGGGTGTTTTTTTAGTTTTTTTCGCGTTAATGTTGTGTAGGGTGCGTTTAACCGCAAAAAGCTAAAAGGAGAAAAACACAAAGTTTGCTAATTTATCGGGATTTTGGTATTATGAGTAAACATTGCAGATAGATTTATTTTGATGTTGTTTCTGCTGTTTTGCGATAATGAGAAAGCTTGTAAAACAAAAAAGCCGAACATTTCTGTTCGGCTTTTGTCGGGGTGGCAGGATTCGAACCTGCGGCCTCCTGCTCCCAAAGCAGGCGCGATAACCGGGCTACGCTACACCCCGAAGATGTAATGGTTTACTGCCCGAAAGCGGATGCAAAGATAGAAATAAATTTCATTTATAAAAGCAAAATTTTAAAAATAAATAAAACTTATTTTCGGATAGTTATTTAGGATTTATTTTCGGCGTTATTTTTTATAATAAAGTTTACATTTGCAACTCTTAAAACAATACACATTATGTCAGATACAATCGAAAAAATTAAATGCCTTATTATAGGTTCTGGTCCTGCAGGGTATACTGCGGCTATTTATGCAGCCAGAGCAAATATGAATCCGGTTTTATACCAGGGGATGCAGCCAGGAGGCCAGTTAACTACCACTAATGAAGTAGAAAATTTTCCGGGATACGTTGATGGTGTTACAGGGCCGGAAATGATGATTCAGTTACAGGAGCAGGCAAAACGCTTTGGTGCTGATATTCGTGACGGCTGGGCTACAAAAGTTGATTTTTCAGGCGGAGTTCATAAAGTATGGATCAACGATTCAATTGAATTACACTGCGAAACTGTTATTATTTCTACAGGTGCTTCGGCTAAATATTTAGGATTACCATCAGAACAGCATTATTTAAATATGGGCGGGGGAGTTTCTGCCTGCGCCGTTTGCGACGGATTCTTCTATCGCAATCAGGATGTAGTAATTGTTGGAGCAGGAGATTCTGCCTGCGAAGAGGCGCATTACTTATCTAAACTTTGTAAAAAAGTAACGATGCTGGTAAGAAGCGAGAAATTCAGAGCTTCTAAAATCATGGAAGAACGTGTTCGCAAAACAGAAAACATCGAAATTTTAATGAACCACGATACTGTTGAAGTTCTTGGAGATAATAATGTGGTGCATGCTATTAAAGCCTTAAACAAAACTACAGGTGAAGTTATCGAAATTCCGGCAACAGGTTTCTTCGTAGCTATTGGCCACAAACCAAATACGGATATCTTTAAAGATTATATCACATTAGATGAAACAGGTTATATCGTAAACACTCCTGGAACTTCTAAAACAAATGTTGAGGGTGTTTTTGTAGCAGGAGACGCAGCAGATCACGTATACCGTCAGGCAATTACTGCTGCAGGTACAGGATGTATGGCTGCTCTTGACGCTGAAAGATATTTGGCTTCTAAGGAGTAATTTCTTTAGTCTCAGTTTTCAGTCTCGGCCGCAGTCTGAAAAAAATATATAAAAAAAATCCCAATCAATACGATTGGGATTTTTTTTATAGTCTGTAAACTGTAAACTGTAAACTGTAAACTGTAAACTGTAAACTGTAAACTGCGACTGAAAACGGTCACTATTTAATCTTCTTAAACAGCTTAGCTTCTTCAGAAAAACGGGTTAGTTCTATTTTAGGACTTCCGTATAATGAAAGTTCTGATTTATCACTCGCGGCAATCGATGCTGCGATTTCTACTAAAACACTGCCAACAGAAGAATTTTCGGCTGTAATGTTTGCTTCTTTCATTGTAAATTTTGTTCCTGTAAATATTGAATTGTTATCTAAACGAATAGTAGCTTTTTCGGTAATTCCTTCAATAGCAGCGGTAGATTTTTGGTATAAATCGCATTTAAATTTCGTAGCAGAAACCAAAGATTTGATAGATGAATTTTTACTTAACTGTAAATTTCCTTCATCTGCTTTTAAGTTCAATTCTGTTTTTGATTTATCATCGGCAATAAGGCTGAATTTTTTCGAGTTTACATTTAAGTACAATCTCGAATAGTCAAAACTGTTAAATGTAATATCGTCCAGCTGAATTTCCTGAATGGCATAAATTTTTGCTTCATTTTTAGAAATTACTTTATTCAGTGACCCTGTATATGTAACACGGACAGCCAGTTTTTTAAAAATAGTGCTTTCTTTTGCGGTATAAATACGAAGCGTTTTTTCTCTTAAATCAAATGCGATAATATCGTGCAGGTTATCATCGGCTTCGATTTTGATTTCGTTTTTTTCTCCTTTTTCTAAATAAACCTCTAAATTGTCATCTGCTTCGAGACCGTCAAAACTTCCTACGTCTTTAATAGATGTAGTTACATTTTTAGATCCTTTTACTTTTTCTCTTTTCTGAGCGAAAGTTAATGTTGTCACTAAAAGTAATAAAAGCAACGCTGTATTTTTTCTCATCATTCTGAATTTGATTTTGGCAAATATAAAAAAATCATCCACTTAAGATGAATGATTTCTTTTATATTTAACAGTTCCGTAAATATTAGCTTTGGCTGACACTTCCTCCTGAACTTGTTGATTTTTCGATCGCCTTAGGAACATTGTTGTAGTTAATATTGCCTCCGCTGCTAGCCTGAGCTTTAAGACGTAAAATAGGATGAACATGTATTACAGCACCGCTTGAAACTTCTGCATCAATATCATTTGCCAATAACTCGCCGGCCTGGATTGAAGAACCGCTCGAAGCCGAAGTTTTAACTTTTAAAGCCTTTCCTTTAATATCTATCGAACTGCCGCTGCTTGAATTACAGGAAACATCGTCTGATTCAACATCTACATTCATCGATGCCGCACTTGAGGCTTCCAGTTTAATATCCTCTCCGTGAAGAACATTTATACTTCGAACCGTCGAGGCACTTGATGCTTCTATTTTTTCAATCGAAGGTATTCTTACCGTTACTTTTTTCTGAGTTACATTGCGGAATGAAGAAAACTTGCATTTAATTACCAGAGTCCCGTTTTCTACTTTAGTAATAATTTCTTTTTGAAGGTTATCATCGGCCTCCACTTTAATTGAAACCGAATCAGATTGTTCAACAACCAAATCTATGGCATTGCTTACTTCAATATTTTTAAAATCTCCCTGAACGAATCTTTTTTCAGTAGTCACATTGCCGCTTCCTTCAATGCTGTTCATGTTTAAATTGCAGGATGCAAATAATAATGCCGTAATTGCTGCAATAAAAAATTTTGTAATATGAATGATTATTTTGATCATGGTTTAGTTAATTTTAATTATAACTCCGTTTTTATCAGTGGTTAGTCTGCTTTTGGTTGTTTTACCGTTTATAACTTCTTTTCCATTTATTTTAATCGAAACTTCTTTTACGGTATCGTTTGTGATTTCATTGTCATAATCGTCATCGTTTGCATCATAACTGTCCTTATGATCATTTTCATTTTCAGGACAGTTTAAACATTTAATTTTAGAACCTTCAACTTTGTAGTTGTAATTACCGCTGAAATGAAGATTGAAAAAATCATTATCAGAATCATCATAATCCTGTAGAGAAGCGTCTGGTTTGAACAATTGTCCTTGAGGTAAATATAAGTATATGTTAATTTCCTGACCTCTGAATTTGTTTTTCACTTCTGTGAGAAAATGATTATCCAAAATTAACTGATTTCCGTTAATCTGAAATTTAAAATTGATTTTTTCTGCTCTTTTTTTCGCATTGGTAAATGAATTTCCTCTTGCGCTTTTTTCAATCTGAACATACGGCGAAGCTTCATCTGTACGTAAAACGTGTAAACGTACATTTGTAGAGTAGATTAAATCGTTTCCTGCTGAATCCTGAACAAATTCAAACTCACCGTACTGCTCCAAATCTTTTGCGTAATAATCATTGTATCTGAATTTTACATACAAAGTATCCTTTGGCGTAATGGGTATAGCTCTTTTTTCGACTACTTTATTATTATACGATACCTCCGTTGCTTGTTTAATAAGAATACTGATTGTGATAGTAATCGCAACAATCCATACCGCTAACAAAGTGTATTTAGCAAAATTACCAATTGATCTTAAATTTGGAGATAATAGTTTAAAACCTAATAATGTTAAGAAGAAAAACGGAATTCCAACAGCAAAAAGCATCAATAAACCAAATGACCAGATAGGATAATCTGTAAAGTTTTCAGCTTCTATAAAATTCTGCCATGGGAAATCAATAAAAACGTTCGTTCCTAAAGTAAACACTCCAATTAGCAGCAAAACCAAAGTTGCAAGTCCTGCCATAATCAAAACTACGCCTAAAACCTTTGCAAAGATTTTAAAAACCGTCATGATAAAGTCTCCAAATGAACTACTTATTCTCTCAGCTCCCGACTTTACCTGGTTTCCCATTTTGTCATAATCTGCATTTTTGAATTTTTCAGATAATGAGTCAATTTCCTCGCGTACTTTTTTTTCGATGTTCGAAATGGTAACCGGCTCTCCTGTCATTTCCAGTTTTTCAGAAGTTGTAACTGCCTCAGGAGTTACAATCCAAAGTACAAAATAAGCTAAGATTCCTGTTCCAAAACCGGCAAAAACAAAGATTAAGAATACAATTTTAATCCATACGGCATCAATTCCAAAATAGTGTCCCAAACCTGTTGCCACACCTCCAACCATACCGTTTTCTTTGTCACGGTATAATTTTTTATGACTTCTTTTATTGTAATTATTATACGGTGCTCCGGTATTTTCTTCATCTTCGATTCTGTAATCTTCCGGCTGCCCCATAACCGCAATCACTTCGTCAACATCTTTCAGTGCAACAACATGCTTTTCGCTTTTTTGTTTTTCTGTTAAAAGTTCAGAAACACGCATTTCGATGTCTTTTATAATTTCATCTTGTCCTGATGAGTTGTTAAGAGATCTTTTTATAGCGTCAAAATAGCGTGTCAATTTTAAATATGCATCTTCATCGATGTGAAAAAACATACCGCCTAAGTTAATATTTACTGTTTTGTTCATGACTTATTGATTTTGATTGGTGATTAGATTTACGGCATCCGACAATTCTGTCCAGGTACCGCTGAGTTCGTTTAAAAATGTTTGTCCTATTTCGGTTAATCCGTAATATTTTCTTGGCGGTCCTGATGTTGATTCTTCCCATCGATAATTAAGCAAACCGTCGTTTTTCAGTCTAGTTAAAAGCGGGTAAACTGTTCCCTCAACAACTAATAATTTCGCGTTTTTTAAAGTGTCTAATATTTCAGATGTGTATGCGTCTTTTTCTTTTAATACTGATAAGATGCAAAACTCAAGAACACCTTTGCGCATCTGTGCTTTTGTGTTTTCAATGTTCATAATTTCATTTCATTTTTTTTAGATTGAACAATTCGTTTTTTGATTGATGATGATTGATTGATGATTGATTTTTTTTTGGAGCTGTTTCCTGCTATCCGTTCCAATCTTTTGTGCCTCCCGAAGCCTCGGGATCCGCACAAAAGGATTTCCACTTCTATCAGGGCTGGTTCCTATATTGTCTATAACCTTTAACCTCTGTTACACTGAGCAGATCCCCAATTACTTAATAAAAGGAATTGTTAGCGGATATTTGTATAATTCTCCGTTTGAAGCTTTTATAGAAGCATAGATTACCAAAAAGAATTCAACAAATTTTAAAAACCCAAAAAGTAAAACTGCTGTTGCACCTACACTTAAAAGTCCGATGCTGTCTTCGAGATTAAAATTTCTGATAAAGAAATCCTCGTCATTAAAAACTGCTTCGATTGGCAGATTTTGTAAAAAGACAGTCAGGAAAATTGGAACCGCGATTAATGCTAAAACCAATGTGTAAAGCAATAAACTAAGTTGAAAATTCAAAGCTTGTTTTCCGTGGTGGTTTACAAATTCTGATTTGTCTTTGTAGCTCGACCAGATAATAATTGGGAAAATGTAATTTCCAAATGGAATAACGTATTGACTTAAGATGCTTAAATGTGTGAATGCCGAAGTATTCTTTTCTGATGATTTTTCCATGATGAGTGGTGTTGATGATTGTATGATTAAAAGTATATAGTATTTTCTTATGCAAATATATGTTCAAAAAACAGTATCTTGTTTTGCATAGTACCTAATATTAACAAAAAATTAACATTTTAAAAATTTGAATTCTATAGATAATTACTTGAAAACCATTGTTAAGTATTGATTTTACTGACAAGTTTATAAAGTAATATCGATTTATTGTGCGTGCATAGTTTTTTTGTATTTTTACATAAAAAAACAATCACATGGCAATTTCTGTATCAAAACTCAACAAATTTGTATTATTCAAATTACCATCGGCATACTTTTGCGGGGTGCGTGTAAAAGCAATTGATAAGGACAGATGCATCGTAAGTGTCAAGCATCGCTGGATAAATCAGAATCCTTTTAATTCGATGTATTTTGCAGTTCAGGCCATGGCGGCAGAATTGACCACAGGGGCATTGGTTATTTCGCAGATACAGGAAAGCGGAAAAAAGATCTCAATGCTGGTCGCTAATAACAAAGGAAACTTTACCAAAAAAGCAACGGGCCGCATTACATTTGTCTGCAACGACGGACATCTTATTGTTGATGCAATTCAAAAAACCATAGAAACAGGCGAGGGACAGACTTTCTGGATGAAATCGATAGGAACAAACGAAGAAGGCGTTCAGGTCTCTGAAATGGATTTTGAATGGAGTATTCGTGTGAAATAGGTTTTTACGGCAGATTTCAAAGATTTAGTGATTTCTAAATATTCGGTTTGCCCCGAATTACATTTACTGCAAATTTTACACAAATGCGAGACGCAGAAGTAATTTGTAATATTCGCAGCAAAAAAAGACCTCAAATCTGAGGTCTTAGAATTTCAATTATTTTTTAGTGCAGCAAGCTTTTTTATCTTTCTTGTCTGTTGTTTTTTTGCAGCAAGATTCTTTTTTTGTGCTTTCTTTTTTTGCCGGTTTTGTGTTCTGAGCACTTACGCTGATGGAGAATAAGGCAATCGTTACGATAGTAATTACTTTAGTCATTTTGTTTAAATTATTTTTTGTTAAAGATTGTAATTGGTGAATCAAATATAAAAGGAATAATGATTCGTAAGAATAATCGTGTTGTTAATGTTTTTGTAAAAATGGACAGCTGGTTTAATATTCATTAAAAATGACAATACGTATCAGCTTAATTTTTTTCTCATTCGATTTCTAATTAGAAACTGAATAAGCATGATTGTCAATAAAACGCCAAAAATTAAAAGTTCAAATACTATCATTCCAACTAAGGGCAGACCGCAGCGGATTTCTCCATTAGATCGATCTCTTAAATTGTGACTTACAATAGTAAAAGCGAGATACGAAACCAGAATCTGCAGCAGAAAATTGATTACAGAAACTTTAGTTAAATTCAGCTTTACGCTTTCGTAAATCTTTCTTATCCCAAAAATGATTTGAAATACTAATGGCAAAACAAGTAAAATCAAAGGGTTAATCTGATGCATAAAATGGTTTTTTAGTTTTGTTTCAGCTTTCAAAAGTAATGCCATTATGTTTTAAATGAACTTCTTTTATAGAATCTCATGAAATATGAATTTATATTACTTAAATGATGAAAAAAATCAGTAATTCAAATTCACTCCAAACCCAACACCCATATCACTGTCGTAATGTGTGGTAATACCAAAGTTTCGGGCAACGATATATTTTAATCCCGCCATATATTCCTTATCGGTATTCCACATCAGGTTCATTCGCAAACGTCTCGAAAGCGGAATATCTTTTCGTTCAAATTGCAAACGGACATTTCCATCGGTGTAAACCTCAACCTGCGCTTTTACTAGCATTGGAAGCGTATATTCAAGTCCGGCGCTAAAAACCGAACGACTGTCTTTGGTGTTTTTCTGTCCGAAGATATTCTGTTCCTGTTCATCCATTCCCATTTTTCGATAACGCCAGTCAAAACCAATAAACGGCATCAGCCACTGCATTTTGCCAATGTAACGACCAATATGCGTTTCGGTTTCGTAACCATGTTTGTCGTTGTATCCTAATCTCCATTCGGTTCCAATGCTCCATCTGGTATTACTGTACATCGCTTCACCGTCATTTCCGTTTGATGCAAAATCATTTTCAGCCATAAAATGAAACATACGATCGTCCATTTTCAGCATTTTATAAGCCATTTCAGGATGATGAATCAAAGGATTCGGTGCTGAATTTTCATAACTAAAAATACGTCCCATTCCGGCCATCATGTGATATAAAATATGGCAGTGAAAAAACCAGTCTCCATCGGCATTCGCTTCAAATTCGATAGTGTCGGTTTCCATCGGCATAATGTCGATTACGTTTTTCATTGGTGCATAATCACCCTGATCGTTGAGAAGCCTGAAATCATGACCGTGCAAATGCATCGGGTGGCGCATCATTGAGCCATTGTATAAAGTAATCCGAACAATTTCTCCTTTTTTAATTAAGATTTTATCAGTTTCAGAAACCACTTTATTGTCTAAACTCCAGACATAACGGTTCATGTTTCCCGATAATTCAAATCGTAATTCTTTTACGGGAGCGTCTTTTGGAAGATTGGTTTTATGTGGTGCTTTCAGCATTCCGTAATTCAATGTAACAATTTCAGCCGTTTCGGTGCTGTCATTACTCATTTTCATTTCTTCCATATTATGACCGGAATGATCCATTGGCTTTGCATTTTGATCTTCTCCCGAAATTTCAGGATACATTACGGCATTCATGTCCATTTTATTCCATGACATATTCATGCCCATATCGTTCATTTCGCCATTCATTTTCATCATATCGTTCATCATTTTCATACCTTCAAAATATTTTAATTTCGAAAGATGATGAACAGTCTGTTTTTCACCTCCGCCTAAATATAAGGAAGCAGATCCGGTTCGATCTTCGGCTGTTGCCAGAAAAGCAAAAGATTTTTTTTCTTCGGGAATAGTTACTATAACATCATAAGTTTCAGAAACCGCAATAATCAAACGATCGACTTCTACAGGTTCAACATCGTTTCCGTCGCTGGCAGCAACAGTAATTTTACCGCCGCCGTACGTAAGCCAGAAATAACTCGAAGCACCTCCGTTGGCAATTCGCAAACGGACTTTTGAGCCCGGCTTAAATTCGGATAACTGCTGTTCGGTTTTTCCGTTAATCAAAAACTTTTCATAATAAACATCGCTCACATCCATCGCATTCATTCGCTTCCACTCATTGGTCACTTTGGTCGAAAAATGTCCTTGTTTAACAGCTTCGGCATAACTTTGAGTTGTTCCTTTTTTAATGGCAAACCAGTCATTGGCGTTATGCAGCATTCGCTGAATATTCCCTGGTTTAAGATCGGACCATTCGCTCAGAATGACCGGAATAGTCGGCAGATCGTCAATGCCTTTTCGAATCGTTGGGTCGTCTTTCTTTTTGTTGATGATAAAAAGTCCGTACAAACCAATCTGCTCCTGTAAACCGGAATGACTATGGTACCAATACGTTCCGTTTTGAATAATCGGGAAACTGTATTTGTGCGTGGTTCCGGGCTTAATGGGCATTTGGGTTAAATACGGGACACCGTCTTCTTTATTAGGAAGAAACAATCCGTGCCAGTGCATGGCAGTATCTTCATTTTTTAATTCGTTGTGAACATAAATTTCGGCGATATCACCTTCTGTAAAAGTAAGTGTCGGCATTGGGATTTGTCCGTTAACCGCTATCGCTCTTTTTTCTTTTCCTGAAAAATTCACAATCGTATCGCGTACATGTAAATCGTACCGAACCACTTTTTGGGCATTCAGCGATATTACAGCAAAAAAGAGTATAGTGAGATATTTCAGTTTCATCAGATTATAATTTTAAATTTCGAAGACGAAGTGCATTTACAATTACAGATACAGAACTTAAACTCATTGCCAAAGCAGCTAACATTGGCGAAAGCAGAATCCCGAAAACCGGATATAAAATTCCTGCGGCAATAGGTACGCCTAAAGTGTTGTATATAAAGGCAAAAAACAGATTTTGTCTGATGTTTGACATTACGGCATGACTTAGTTTTTTTGCTTTTACGATTCCGTTTAAGTCTCCTTTTACAAGCGTAATTTTGGCACTTTCGATCGCAGCATCTGTTCCGGTTCCCATTGCGATTCCAATATTCGATTTTGCCAGAGCCGGCGCATCGTTGATTCCGTCGCCCGCCATTGCCACTATTTTGCCTTCGGCTTGTAAACGTTCAATTTCTTTTAATTTATCTTCCGGAAGACAATCTGCTTTAAAAGAACTCAAATGAAGCTGATTGGCTACGGCTTTTGCTGTATTTGCATTATCGCCGGTAAGCATGATAACTTCTACGCCCTGATCGATTAAACTTTTTATGGCTTGCGCGCTGTTTTCTTTAATAGCATCGGTAATAGTTACATAGCCTAAAACAGTCTGATCGATTGCGATATACGAAACGGTTTTTCCCAGATTTTGTTCGGCTGTAACTTTGTTTTCTATTTCTTCAGAAATCGAAGCATTTACTTCAAGCATTAGTTTTTTATTTCCTAAAGCTGTTTTTTTATTTTCGATTATTCCGGTGACACCTTTTCCGGTTAGGGTTTCAAAATTGCGAACTTCAAGCAGCGAAATATTTTGCGCTTTTGCAAAGTTTACAACGGCTTTTGCCAAAGGATGTTCGCTGTGCTGATTTAATGAAGCAATGTTTTGAAGTAAAAAATCCTGATCGTTATTTATAGCATAAATTTTCTCTACAGATGGTTTTCCTTCTGTAATAGTTCCGGTTTTATCAGTAATCAGAACGTCAATTTTATTCATGTTTTCCAGTGCTTCGGCATTTTTTATCAGGATTCCAAATTGCGCTCCTTTGCCCACACCCACCATAACCGACATTGGCGTTGCTAATCCCAAAGCACACGGGCAGGCAATAATTAAAACGGCAATGGCATTTATTAAAGCGTAAACATAAGAAGGTTCAGGACCAAATTTTGCCCAGAGAATAAAAGTCAGAATCGAAATTAAAACAACAGTGGGTACAAAATATTTAGCCACTGTATCGGCTAGTTTTTGAATTGGTGCTCTCGAACGGCTGGCATCGTTTACCATCTGGATGATCTGCGAAAGCATGGTTTCAGAACCTACTTTTTCGGCCTTCATTACAAATGATTTGGTTCCGTTGATGGTTCCTGAAATTACTGAATCTCCCACTTTTTTATCAACCGGAATAGGTTCTCCGGTAATCATCGATTCGTCAATATGACTTTCTCCTGCTGTGATTTTTCCGTCTACCGGAATTTTTTCTCCTGGTTTTACCCGTAGTAAATCTCCTTTTTTAATATTGTGAATTGAAATTACTTTGTCATGTCCGTTTTCAACCAGAGTGGCTTCTGTTGGAGCCAGTTTTAATAGTTGTTTGATCGCTCCGTTGGTCTGGCTGTGAGCTTTAGCTTCTAATAATTGTCCGAGTATTACCAAAGTGATGATAACCGTTGCAGCTTCAAAATACAAATGAATGGTTCCGTGATGCGATTTGAATTCGGCCGGAAAAATATCGGGAAAGAACATGCCTGCAATGCTGAATAAAAAGGCAACACAGGTTCCGATCCCGATAAGGGTAAACATATTCAAATTCCAGGTTATAATCGATTTGTAGGCGCGCACAAAAAACATCCATCCGGCATAAAACAAAACAGGAATTGAAAGCAGGAACTGAACCCAGTTCCATTTTTCAACAGACATTAAATTGTATAAAGGATTGTTGGGAATCATTTCAGACATTGAAATAATAAAGACAGGAAGCGTAAACAGTACAGCAATCTTCATTTTTTTCAATAAATCTGTATAGCTTTTGTTTTCTTCTTCTGAAGCCTGCATGGGCACCAGATCCATACCGCAGATTGGACAATCTCCCGGTTCGTTTGAGATAACTTCAGGATGCATCGGACATGTAAATTGTGTCGTGGAGATGGAAACCTGCGGTACTAAATCCATTCCGCAGACCGGACAGTCGCCAAATTTATCATAGGTTTTATCGCCTTCACAATGCATCGGACAGTAAAAAACTCCCGTGGCGTTATGCGGTATGACTTTTTTTGCGTGATCGTGTGAATGTTCTTTTTTTGATGAACAGCAGGATTTTACGGCATTTTCTCCTGAGTTTTCTGCTGTTTTCATTTCAATAGTATAGTTTCCAACGGCCGATAAAACTTCCTGAAGTTTTTCGGTTGCGATGTGTTTGTCCATTGTAATGACCGCTTCTCCGGGATTGAGGTTTACTTCGGCCTGAATGCCTTCAACTTCATTTAAAGTCTTTTCGACTTTGGTTCGGCATCCATTGCACGACATTCCTGAAATTATATATTGATGTTTCATTGCTTTGTATTTTTGGTTTACAATGCAAATTTCCGAACTGTGGTTTAGATCGGGTTGTATAATTTTGAGAATGATTTGTAAGATTTACTAAAAGAGGATTTTTACCGCAAAGCTTTGTGTTTTTTTACCGTAAAGAGCGCAATGAATTTTTATAAACGGGGCTTTGTAAAAACGGAAAGTTCGCAAGGCTATGTGTAAATAACTTTGCGAACCTTATAACTATTGGGATTACTCTCTTTGCGTTTCAGTAAAATCTACAAATTCTCAATCTGAATGCGTTTTTTATCTTTTGACTGCTTAAACGAAGTAGGCGTAAAACCTGTAATTTTTTTAAACTGATTGCTTAAATGCGCTACATTGCTGTAATTGAGTAAATCGGCAATTTCGCTTAAAGAAAGTTCATTGTAAATAAGAAGTTCTTTTACTTTCTCGATTTTCTGGCTGATGAAATATTTTTCAATCGTCGTATTTTCGATTTCAGAAAACAAATTACTCAATGAATTATAATCCTGATTTAGATTTTCTACCAAATAATCAGACAGGTTGGTTTTTAGCTCGTTGTTTTTATGATGAACCAAATCGACAATCAGATTTTTTATCTTTTCGATTGTTTTGCTTTTTTTATCATCGAGCAGATCAAAACCTAAATTTTGAAGATTTTGAAGTAATGTGTCTTTTTGATCTTCTGTTATTTCGTTTTCTAATTCCACCTCGCCAAGTTCAACAGAAATAGTATGAAGTCCGAGCTTTTCAAACTCAGACTTCACAACCATTTTACAACGGGCGCACACCATATTTTTGATGTAAAGCGTCATATTACTTGATGGTTTCTACCACGTTTCCGCAAGTTAACATCGAAGAACCGTAATAAGGGTTTTTAACCGCTTTTTCTTTGCTTAACCAGTCGGCATCGGCCATTGGGCAGTATTGCTTATAAACCGGCTGTTCCGGATTTGAAACCTTTATAAGATCGTACGTGTTTTTAGATAAGGATTTAAAAGACTCACGCTGTTTTTTAATATCCGTATTAGAGGATATGGCTTTTGCATCGGCAGTTAATTTTTTAACCACTTTCATCCAAACCGTATGTTCGTTACTCTTTAGCTTATCCATTTTTACAGCAGTAATAGCGGTTAATAAAGTTGCTGCTTTTGCCGAAGTTGTCTTGGCATCACTTTTAATTAAGGCATCTTTTACGGCAAAATAATTATCGAAAACAGACTGCAGTTCGCTGGAAGCGAGAACTTCTTCGCTGTTTATTTTTGATTTCATTTCGTTTGCTGTAATCATGTTTACAGAAAATACTATGGTGATTGCTGCTAAAACAGCTTGTATTAAATTTTTCATTGTATGTGTTTTTTATAAAAGGATTTTCCTTTAAGTTGTTGATTTTATAATAAAAACAGGTTTAAACCAAACCTATTTATGGCTGTTACAGATTATGAATAGTATATTTTTGGAGGCAGCCAGATTGTGGTAAAACCATCAGAAAGACAGGTTTCATTGTAATAAGTAATAGGTTTTTCTATTGAAAAATTGAAACTGTTATTTTGTAAATTAAGATCGTTTGAAGCCGGAATACTCAATTGCAAAGATGAGGTTGTGCAGTTTGTATGTTTGCATTTTCCGTCGCAGTCGTGTTTTTTCTTCTTTGATTTTGAAGTTTCCTTGCAGCAGTTTTTCTTGCAGCAATCCATTTCTTTTTTTTCGGAAGCCGTTTTTTTATGCGAAACTTTTTCAGCATGATTCCCACAGGCATAACCGGAATTTGGAATCAGAAAGAAACCAATCATCAGAAAAAAGAATACTATGTGGATTTTTTTTGTCAAAGGAAAAATTCGTTTGTTTTACAAATTTAGAGAAAAATACTCAGGCAGAATGTTCTTTTAGGATTTCAATAACTAAAGCTTTTTAAAATCCGTTGGCTTCATATTTCTTTTCTTTTTAAAATAATTCGTCAGATGGCTTTCATCAGTAAAACCAAACTCGTACGCAATCTGTTTAATGGGCAGCTGATTATTCTGGAACCTTTTTTCGATCAGAGTAGTTCTTAAATTATGAATGTAATCGCGGTAGCTAATGGCAAAAGTCCTTTTAAAATAAGCACTAAAATACGTTTGGGCAATATTAAAATGATCGGCAATTACTTTAATCTGAACCAGTTTAGGCTGATAAATGTTCTGATGAATATAATTGGCAATTTGTTCGTTATCGATATGCGTAGATTTCATTTGAAGATTCATACCACGAATCGTTTCTTTTATCAAACCAAAAATCGAGAGGATTTGATAAAAAACAATCGGCGAATTGGCAACGTCAATATATTCATCATATTTCGTAATGTTCTCGACCGTATTTCGTAAAATGGTTTTGCAAGGCTCATCAAACTTTAAAACCGTTTCCTTTAATATTTTGTCCCGCATAAAACTTTCGGGAGTATGAATAAGAAATTCGTCGCAGGTCAGGTTTTGTTTTGAATTAAAATAATTATCAGTGAATTTAATAAAAATAAAACGCGTACTTTTCTTTATATCAAAGTAATGCTCGTCATCCGGCGAAATCACAAACAAATCCCCCGCTTTATACGGCAGCAGGTTGTGGTTTATATGATGGATGCCGCTTCCTTTTTTAATATAGATGATTTCATAATAGGTATGAGAATGCGGAGGCAGATGAAATTTTTCTTCTTCAAACTCATCGAGCATAAGTGTTTTGAACTGATTTAGCTTCGGCATAACATAAATTTACAAATATATGTCGCAAATATACAACTTATTTCTGCTGTGGCGGTTTTAAATTTGCGGTGTAGAAAGTAATTCCCTTTCTCTTTTAATTATATGAAAAAAAGTCTTATTGCGTTGTCATTCGGAGGTTTAACAATCGGTATAACCGAGTTTGTAATGATGGGTCTTCTTCCGGATATCGCTTCAGATATGAAAGTAAGCATTCCGGTTGCCGGATATTTAATTTCGGCATATGCCTTAGGAGTTGTAATAGGCGCTCCTTTATTAGTAATTCTTGGAAGAAATTTTCCACCCAAAAAAATGCTGTTAATTTTAGCCCTAATGTTAACCGTTTTTAATGCGTTATCGATAATTGCACCTTCTTATAATATATTGTTTGCGTCCCGATTTTTATCAGGACTGCCTCACGGTGCTTTTTTTGGAGTGGGAGCAGTTGTGGCGAGCCGACTTGCCGATAAAGGGAAAGAAGCACAAGCGATTGCAATTATGTTTTCCGGATTAACACTGGCCAATTTAATCGGCGTTCCTATCGGAACCTATATAGGTCACAATTTTATCTGGCGTTATACCTTTGTATTAATTGCTTTTGTGGGGCTGCTTACTTTTTTGTTTATTTCCTTATGGATGCCAAAATTAGAAAAAGCAGAAACCGTAAATATGAAAGAACAATTACAGTTTTTTAAACGAACAGATGCCTGGCTGATTATTGGAATCACTGCTATTGGATTTGGCGGTTTGTTTGCATGGATCAGCTACATTGCACCTTTATTAACGAATGTTTCCAAATTTGATGAGGGCGATGTTTCGTATATCTTAATTCTGGCAGGACTGGGTATGGTGGTTGGAAATTTTGCCGGCGGTAAACTGGCGGATAAATATTCGCCTGCGCCAACTACACTGGCTTTATTATTTATTATGTCAGTCGATTTGATTTTGGTTTATTTCTTCTCTTCAAATCAATATGTATCGTTGTTTTTGACATTTTTAACGGGAGCCATTTCCTTCTCGGTTATTGCGCCAATCCAGATGCTGATGATCCGGACTGCAAAAGGAGCAGAGATGATTGCTTCGGCTTCTCTTCAGGGAAGTTTTAATATTGGGAACGCATTAGGGGCATTTCTGGGAGGACTTCCTTTGGCAGCAGGATACAGTTATGCTTCGCCAAATTTAATTGGAGTAGGGATGTCTATAATAGGAATGCTTATTACACTTACTTTAATAAAAATTCACCAAAATGATCTAAAGCTTCAAAAAGCTTAGATGATTTTATAAATCAATCTCTTCGAAGCCCTTAGGATTTTCTAAGGGCTTTTTTTGTTTATTTCCTCTAATTTTTTATTCCAATTGTACTGAATTTGGACTTTGTAAGAATCTGTTTTAGAATAAAACTTGTTAAAATTCTAACTTCTTGTTCTGGTTTTAGATGAAATCTTAAGAAATTAAATGTTAAAAATACACTTAAAAAAATCCTAAATTTTAAGCATGTAATCGATTGTTTTTTTTAAAGAATTGGCAAAAAAACATGAAATTACAATAATATATTTAATATTTATCCATCCTTAAAATTACATATCTCGTATAAAAAGCCTGTTTTATTTTTCATAACACATTTTTATTATGAAATTTTTATGAATTTTAATTTTTTATATTAAAAAAATATTTATGTTTGTGTAATCGATTACAACTTTTTTGAATAGTAATAATGATTTTAAATTTTATCATAAAATATGATGCGTTAAATCATATGAGATAAATGTGCGAAGCCTTATTTTTTCTGACAAAAAACTAGAATCAAAACAAAAAACTAAACCACAAAAGACCACTTAAAACTTTACTAACTTAAATGATCAACCATGAATTTTAAAAATTTAAACAAAGGAACAAATTGTTGCTTTGCCGTTGTTTTTTTATTGTGCCTTCTAATGGGGAGTCGAGCCCACGCTCAGACCGTTACGATTGAAGGTACAGTCAAAGATGCAGCCGGGCTTTCTCTTCCGGGAGTTAACGTACTGGAAAAGGGAACTAAGAACGGAGTTTCTACAGACTTTGACGGACGTTACAAGATTAAACTCACTAATCCTAAAGCTGTAATAAGCTTTTCTTTCATCGGATTTAAAACTGTTGATGTTCCTGCTTCAGGAAAAACCAAAGTCGATGCGGTTTTGCAGGAAGATGCCAACAGTCTTAATGAGGTTGTGGTAATTGGATACGGTACCGCGAAAAAATCTGATTTAACAGGAGCGGTTTCTACCATTTCAGGAACTGATTTGAAAAAAGTACCGGTGGCAAATGTCGCTGAGGCTTTAACAGGTAGAATTGCCGGGGTACAGGTAACTGCCTCAGAAGGTTCTCCGGATGCTGATATTAAAATTAGAGTTCGTGGAGGAGGTTCTCTTACTCAGGATGCTTCACCATTAATTATTGTGGATGGATTTCCAATAAACAATATGAACGATATTTCTTCATCTGATATTGAAACAATGACCGTTTTAAAAGATGCGGCTTCTACTGCCATATATGGTTCTCGTGGTGCAAACGGGGTAATTCTTATTACTACAAAAAGCGGGAAAGACGGGAAAATTCAGGTAAATTTTAATATGTTTTACGGTATGAAAACAATGGCGAAAGAAATCGATGTTCTGTCGCCTGATGATTATACAAAATGGCAGTACGAATATGCTTTGCTTTCACAAACCGGAACAAAATTACCTTCTAATCCGGAATCTTATACTAAGTATTTTGGAAATTGGGAAGATCGCGATATGTACAGCAGTTTAAAGGGGAATAACTGGCAAAAACAGATTTTTGGACGCAGAGGCGAGGTGCAGAGCCGTGATTTAGGAATTAGAGGAGGTACAGATAAGCTTAATTATAATTTTAATTATGCGCATTATGATGAAAAAGCCATCATGCTGGGTTCTAATTACAAAAGAAATAACCTTGCTTTGGCTTTAAAAAGCAAAATAAGCGACAAGATTGATATTGGTTTTACGATGCGTTATTCAGATACTGAGATTGATGGCGGAGGAGTAAACGAACAAAATGAAAAATCTTCGGCAGATTCACGTATGCGTACCATTGTAGGTTATGCACCAATTCCGGTGCCGGGTTTAACGTCAGAAGATGCAGCCGGAGATGGTTCAGAAGTACTGATTAATCCTTTGACTTCTATTTATGATAACGAACGTCAGCAGTTTCGTAAGAACTTTAATATGTTAGGAAGCTTTGGATGGGAAATTGTAGATAATTTAAAATTGAAAGTAGATTTAGGTCTGGATAATTTCAATACTTTGGATTATCGTTTTTACGGACGCAGTACATATTATGTAGCGAATAGTCCAATTGGTCCATTACAAGGCAAGCCGGCTATGATTATGGCTGACGGTAAAGATAAAAGGTTTAGAAATGCGAATACACTAAACTACGATTTCAAAAAAATAATGGGCGGCGATCATCATTTGAATGCCCTTGTTGGACAGGAAAGCATCACTTATACTTCTAATACTGTAACTAGTACTATTCATGGATATCCTGATTTTTTTGGTTTTGATAAAGCAAAAACATTAACAACACAAGGAACACCACAGGCAGTAGATAATTATTACAGCCCGGATGATAAATTATTGTCATTCTTTGGGCGTGCTAATTATGATTACAAGAACCGTTACATATTCTCTGCTACTTTTCGTGCAGATGGATCTAGTAAGTTCTCAGAACAAAATCGTTGGGGCTACTTTCCGGCTTTTGCTGCAGGATGGAAAATTTCTGAAGAGAATTTCCTGAAAGATAAAAACTGGGTAAGTCTTTTAAAAATAAGAGCGAGTTATGGTGAGGCAGGAAATAATAATATTCCTGTTGGACAGCAAATTCAAATTTTTCAATCTACACCAACAACCTGGATCAATGGAGTTACCAGTATATGGGCACCTTCTAAAACAATGCCTAATCCTGATTTGAAATGGGAAACAACAGTTACTCAGAATGCTGGTTTGGATTTTGGATTTTTCAAAAATCGTCTGAGCGGTAATATCGATATCTATAAGAATATTACCAGCGACTTATTAATAAATTTCCCGGTTGCAGGATCTGGATATGATTTCCAATACCGTAACATGGGAGAAACTCAAAATACAGGTTTCGAAGCTACTTTAAATGTCGTTGCTATCGAAAAAGAAAAATATGGATTGAATTTCTCATTTAATATGGCTGTAAACAAAAACCGTATTAATTCACTAGGAGTTATGAATAATTTCGGCGCCGCTACAGGATGGGCTTCTACGCAAATAGGTGATGATTACCTGATCGAGGTAGGGTCTTCACTTGGAACTATGTATGGGTATAAAAATGACGGAAGATATGAAGTTTCAGACTTTGATTATGTTGGCGGAAAGTATGTTTTAAAAGCAGGTGTAACTCCTACTGCAACTACTTTGGTAGGAGACGGAAGTTCTCTTAAACCGGGAGATATGAAATTGAAAGATGTTAACGGAGACGGTAAAGTAGATTTAAAAGATAAAACAGTTATTGGAAATGTGAATCCTAAAAGCTCAGGTGGTTTTGTAATCAATGGTAATGCTTACGGGTTTGATTTAATGGCAGCTTTTAACTGGAGTATTGGAAACGAGGTATATAATGCTGATAAAATTGAATTTTCGACAGCTTCGGGTTCAGGACAGTATAAGAATTTAAATTCTACTATGGCTGATGGAAAAAGATGGACCAATCTGGATCCTGTTTCAGGTCAGTTAGTAACAGAACCAGCAGCATTAGAAGCACTTAATGCGAATACAACTATGTGGTCTCCGTATATGAGAAGCGCCATCTTTACAGACTGGGCAGTCGAAGACGCATCATTTTTAAGATTGAATACATTAACATTAGGGTATACAGCTCCCGAAATGTTTACCTCTAAACTTGGTGTTTCTAAATTAAGATTCTACCTGACGGCAACCAATGTTTTTGTTTGGACCAACTACACGGGTTCTGATCCGGAAGTTTCAACGAGAAGAAAAAATCCGTTGACACCAGGGGTTGATTCAAGTCCATATCCAAGAAGCAGACAAATGATTTTTGGAATGAATCTTAATTTCTAATTTTAAAAGATCACAAAATGAAACATAAAATATTAATAGCAGGATTGATAATTTCGGGTTTATTTACTTCCTGCCAGCAATTTGAAGACGACTATTTAGATACCGATACACCTTCAACATTAGACAGATCTGTGATTTTTGCTTCGGCTGAACTGGCAAAAGGAGCGGTTGACGGAATTAAAGTGCCATTTGCAGAAACGAACTCCTATAGAGGAAGATTCCTGCCATATTATGGACTGAATACAGATACTGAATGGTATAATACTTCACAAACAGCCGGTGATAAAGCAGATTTGTGTGTTTACGATGCAAAGCCGGGTAATACAGAAATGAATACTACAACCAATGCTTACGCGATGATGTTTGCGGGTATTGAACGTGCAAATACTTGTATTGCCGGTATACGTGAATTTGGAAATCCTTTGCCGGATACAGAAATGGGACAGCTTTTAGGAGAGGCTTTAACACTTAGAGCAATTTACTATGCTGATTTACTTAAAGCCTGGGGCGATGTTCCGGCTCGTTTTGAACCTATTACTACCGCAACTTTATATTTGCCTAAATCAAGCAGAGATGTTATCTACAAACAATTAATTGCAGATTTAGGAGAGGCATCAACTCTGGTGGCATGGCCTAACGAAAATGCTTATACCGCTACTGTAGAACATGTAAACAGAGCTTTCGTAAAAGGATTCAGAGCACGTCTGGCTTTGGCAGCGAGCGGTTATCAGCAGTATCCTGACGGAGTAAGAAGAAGTAATGATCCGGATCTTTCTGTTGCCAAAATGTATGCATTGGCATTAAAAGAATCCCGTGAAGTAATCGAAAGTGGTTCTGCTCATTTGGAATCTACTTTTGAAGGATTATGGAGAAAATACAATCAGGAAATTACAACTGCGGGAGGAGAATCTCTTTGGGAACTTCCTTTTGCAGACGGACGAGGCCGTATGTTATTCACTTTTGCAGTAAGACACACAGCAGCCTCAGATCAATTTCAGGCTAATGGTGCTAATCGTGGAGGGGCAGCAGGTCCGTTGCCATTTATTTTCTACGATTATGACCAGACTGATTCCCGCAGAGACGTTACCTGCGTGCCTTATAAATGGGGTACTACTGTACCGGGAACTCCGTTTCCTATTGCTAAACAGGAATTAGGTTCGTTAGATACCTGGTATTTTGGTAAATACCGTTATGAATGGATGACACGAAGAGTTACTTCAGACAATGATGACGGAGTTAACAAAATGTACATGCGTTATGCTGAAGTGCTTCTTATTGCGGCTGAAACAGCAAACGAACTAGAAGGTCCGGGAGCAGCAATGCCATATTTAAAAGAAATTAGAAGAAGATCATTTCCTGCAGCAGTTCAGGCTGAAAAAGTAGAAAACTATGTAAACACTAAAAACAGCAAAGAAGCAATGTTTAATGCTATCGTTGAAGAAAATAAGTTTGAGTTTACCGGAGAAATGGAGCGTAAACAAGCACTTATCCGCTGGAATATGCTTAAAACAAAACTTGACGAAGCAAAACAAAAAATGACAGATTTAGCGGCCCGTACAGGAGCATATGCTGATGTGCCGGCTACTTTGTACTACAAGTATAAAGACGATAACGTAAGTTTGGACATCTATGGATTAAACAGAGGAGAAACAACAAATCCGGGTGCAGCGTATTCATCTGTTGCCTGGACATGGACCGGTGCCACTGCAGAAACTAAGATAAGTTCATTGTACAAAGTGGGAGTTAATCCTGATAACAGACAATTCTGGCCGATTTGGCAGGTGTTTATTGATGCAAGTAATGGTCAGTTAAAAAATGATTTTGGTTATTAATCTTTAGAAATTAATACGTTATTATGATGAAAACAATATATATATTTAGAGGATTAATAGCTGTTTTGCTTCTTGCAATTGGAATTTCAGGTTGCGAGAGTTATAACGAAGAGCTGTTAGACGGTATAGGAAATACAAGAGAATTTTCTCCAATTGGCCTTAAAGCGATAATTAGAAACAGAGCGACTGTCGAATTAAACTGGAATACTAAACAGGATGAAAATCCGGATCATTACATAGTAGAATTTAGTGCAGATGATACAGAGTTTAAAACTATTTACAGAACATTAAATGTAGCTCCGGCAGATTTGCCTGTGCAGGTTGATTTAGAAGGAGAAACGACGTATTCTATTCGGGTAAAAGCTGTAAGTGCCTCTGGTCTTGCCGATTCAAAGTGGTCGGTTACAACAGCTACAACATTATCTGAACAAATATTCTTCCCGATTAAACCGGAAGAGATCCAAACGCAGTCTATTACGTTACGTTGGACACCAGAGAGTAATGTGACTCAGATTTTGGTTACGCCGGGTAATATTACACATACTATAACAGCAGAAGAAAAAGCAGCCGGAGTTGCAACTGTTACTGGTTTAACCGGAGAAACAGATTATACAGCTACTTTAAAGAACGCAGCTAAAACCAGAGGAATCCTGACTTTTACGAGCAGTGTTGATCTTACAAAAGGTATAGTAGTAAACCCGGGAGATGATTTGAATGCTAAAATAACTCAGGCAGCTGCCGGATCCAGATTATTGCTTATGCCGGGTGTTTATCAGACAACGGGTGAGGTGATTTTAAATAAAACACTTATAATTAGAGGTGTAAGACCGGAAAACAAACCGCAACTGAATGTAAAATTCACTGTTAATGCAGGTCTTACCGATCTTTCGCTGGTAGACTTAGATTTAAACGGAACAGGATTAAGCAATGCAGCAACGGTAACTATTTCAGGTACAGCTTCTAATTTTGGAAATATTTTAATCACTAAATGTACGATTCATAATTACACACGTGCTTTAATGTCTGCTAACGTAACAAATGCAAAAGTAACATCGTTTACCGTTGATAATAGTATTGTTACAGAGGTAAATACAAATGGTGGTGCTGATTTTATCGATTTTAGAAATACGTATGCAGCTAACATAGTACTAAAAAACAGTACGTTTAATTCTTGTTCTACAGGACGTGATTTTGTTAGAGCAGATGCTGCATCAGGCCAGTCTGGTACCGGTTTAAGAACTACGACTTTAATCGAGAGCTGTACATTGTATAATGTTTCGAATACTGCAGCTCCAAAAAGAATTTTATACGTAAGATTTTTAGATAACGCCTCAACTGTAATGAACACATTGATAGTGGGAACAACAGCTGTTCATACAAATCAGCCAGCTACAGAAGATCCGGTATTTAGTAAAAATTACTATTACGAAGCAGCAGGTTTTAAAGATGCCTCAATTGTAAATAATAAAATCGATGGAGGAGGAACAGTAGCAAATCCTCAGTTTGCAGATCCTGCCAATGGTGACTTTACATTGGGTAACGGAACTTTAAAAGACAATAAAATTGGAGATCCGCGCTGGATCAACTAAAAATATTATTTCATGTTTGGTTCAAAAAGGGATGCAGGTTTATTTTGCATCCCTTTTTTTATTGTTCAGTCTTAGTTTTTAGTTGGACTTTTCCAGATCAAAAATTAAAAACGGAACACTTGACCGTTTTCATACTGACCACTAAACCCTATTCGATATCAAGATCAAATTTTTCCAGTAAACCGGCAAGTGCTGTATGAGAAACCTTAGTCTTTTTAATTTTATTTTCCGATGGATCAAAAGCGTAGTTTCGGGAGGATCTGAAATCTGTTTTTTCTAAAATACATTCTGCGAAAGTAGAAGCCGAGAGATCGCAATTTTTAAAAATCGCCAGAGACAAATCAGTATTTGAGAAATCGACTTCTTTTAACGAACAATCAATGAAGTTGGTTTTCTTTAATTTTTTGTAAATGAAAGTCGAATAATCCAAAAGGCAGTCCTGAAAATTCATCGAAAACAAAAAGCTGTTGCAGGTACTAAAATCCAGCCCCATTAATTTACAGCCTATGAAATTGATGTTTTTTAATCCGGTATTTTTTAGCGCTGCCAGCGAAAGATTGCAGTTTTTAAAAGTAGAATCTAAAAAATCATTATGACTTAAGTCGCTTTTTGAGAAATTGCAGTTTATGAATTCACAGTTTACAAATTCGGTATTGGCAAGACTCTGTTCTGAATAATCAACAGTGTCGAAAGTTCGGTTTTGGTATAATTTGGTTTCCATATGAGGATAAAAGGACGATAAATAATTTTGTTTATTCTAGTTCGACACACTCAAAAATAGTGTTGTTAAGCAGTAATTGTGTAACATCGAGTTCACTGTCTACTCTTAAAATATTATCGCAGTCTTCGAGGTCAAAATTCCATAAAGATTCAGGTAATAATTCATGAAGAAGGGCAGAAGCCAACTCTAATTTTGACGAATTGTCAACGGAAGTTTTAAATACATAAATCATAATTTGCATTTTTTGAAGAGGCAAATTTCTGAAAAATGTACTCGTATTTATTAGGATTCAGTATTCAATAATTAGGATTTATCAATCAATTTTCTGTACTGAATAGGACTTATTCCGGTATGTTTTTTAAAAAAACGACTAAAGTACGACTGATCCTCATGACCAACCTGAATGGCAATTTCACTTACAGAAAGCGTGGTTTGAAACAGTAAATATTTGGCTTCTAACAAAATGTTCTCATCAATCCACTTCACGGCAGATTTTCCGGTAACATTTTTTACACATTTATTTAAATGATTCGGTGTTACATTAAGAAGCGAGGCATAATAATTAACCTGATGCTGTGTCTTAATGTGCTGATGAATGAGCTCTTTAAATTTATTCGTAATCACTTCTGAAGCCGAAATACTTTTAGAAGTTTTAACCGAATTTTTATTCATTTCGTAAAACAAAGCAATCAGATACGATTGTACAATATTCAGGTTTGCGGTTGAGGTTTCAGAATATTCTTTTTCCAGCCTTTGTAAAATCCTGACAACAGACTGCACATCACCCAAATCTAAAGTAACTTTTGGATTCCCTGATATTTTTAAAAAATCAAAATCATTCAGCATTTCTCGATTGCCATACTTCCCAATTAAAATATCAGGATGAAACTGGCAGATAAAACCCGTATGAACACTTTGAATATTTTCTATAGAAAAAACCTGTCCGGCCGGAACCATGACAATTTCGTTTGCCGTAGTCTGGTATTCTTCGTAACCGCATTTCATTACGTGCGCACCCGAAGAAACAAAAATTAAAGTATGGCAGCTATGTTTAGAAGGCGGAACCGGATATTGCAGGCGTGTCATTTCTTCTGTCTTTAAACAAAAAAAATGATCCGAATTGGATTTAAAAAGCAAATGCATCGGATTATCCTCGCCAAGAAATTTCTCCCGAAATCCCTTTGCTTCGTACGTTTTGATTTTTTCTATCGTCTTTGTTTTCATACCTAATAATACAATCTAAAATCAAGTAATTTACAAAGCGCATAGTGCTTTTGGTACAACTCTTCGACCACTTCGGTAAGATCATCATTTTCCTGATACAAACTAAAAAACGCTTTGTCGATCGTACTGCAGCTGGCAATTTTATTATAAGAGGCACCATAGCCTGAGATGGCACGCGCACCGGTTATGTCGAGAAAATATTGGGCTTCGTCGTCATTGAGGTCCAGTCTTTTTTTATTGGCAAAATGAATAATCTTTCCCTTCATTTTTCCCTCAAAAAGTTCAGCTACTTCTTCAATGCTGTAGTAATAATCATGAAGACAGATGTTATTTTCCTGTCCCGGCATTACCAGATAAATAATCTCGTAATCCTTAAAATTATGATCATCGTAAAGAAGCGTGTTTAGGCTCTCTTCCAGGCCTTCAATCGTATCACAGGTTTTATAAATACTGGCAATTCCTTGATCAAAAGCAATTTCTTCCAAATTTTTAACCACATCAGTAGTCGTAATGTTATCTACATCCTCAACGCCTTCAAGGCAGAAAATAAATTTTTCATTATCCATACACATGTCTTTTGGAAGCTTTCTGCCGAAACAGAAATGTGGTTTAAGACAAAAGTATTTTTTTATGTGGAATAACCACTATTCTAAAGGGATTTTAACGTGTTTTTGACAAATATTTGGCTGCAGAAACCCAATAGAAAAGGCATTTGTTAATAAAATGCCTTTTAAAGATGTTATTTCTGATATTTAAGATCTGAATTTTTTAATTCTGTCTGAATATAAATTGGCACCGAAGATAACAGCTCCCATTATAAAAGGGACAAAATGAGAAAACTGCCAAAAAAGTTCTGCTCCTGTTTTTAAACCTTCGTTTAAAGTTTCGAAAATGCCAAGTCCAATAAAGAACAAACAAACAACAAATAAGACAAATTGAATCTTGTAATTTACTTTGATCATGATTTCAAATTTTAAGGAGATCTAAATGTAGTTCTTTTTTAAGGATTTTCATCTTTTTTTTAAGTAGTAAAAATCTAAAAATGAAGATTTGTAGACTGCTTAATATAACTCATTACAAAAGAACTTTGAACCTTACTGATATTCGGAATGTCCGAAAGTTTACGTATAAAAACATTAAAAGCTTCGGGATCTTTTACAACTACTTTTAAAACATAATCAAAAATTCCTCCCGTTACATAACCTTCCACCACTTCGTCGAGCGCGGCAACCTGTCTCGAAAATTCTTCGACCAGTTCTAAACGCTGGCTGTTTAGAGAAACATTTATAATAACAGTAAAATTTAGACCTACCTTCTTCGGGTCGATCAGTGCAACATAATCTTTGATGTAGCCTTCGTTTTCCAGTTTTTTAATTCGGTCATACACCGAAGTTCTCGACATATTCAGTTTTTCGGTTAGATCTGTAATGTCGAATCTGGCATTTTTTTGAAGAATTCGAAGAAGTTCTATTTCTTGTTTGGTTAATTCCTGCATTGGATTTTTTCCAGTTAAAGTATAAAAAAATAATTCAATTTTGAATAAAATACGTGTAAATGTTTTTATATCAGGATTAAATACATATTTAAACTTTAAATTATGCTCATTGTTCTGTGATTAATACATTTGGATGTACAAAACAATTTTGATACGTTCGGTACCAACAAAAAAAAAGAATTTAAATACCTAGATGATGAAGGGAATTTCATTTGCTTCAACAAAAATAATCCCGTCTGCCGGCGGGAGGCATCAAAGCTGACACAGTAAAAAACTCTGCGTTAAAATTAATTACACCAAACGACTTATTTCAATAAAAAATAAAATGAACAAATATATTATCATAACAGCCTTAGGCGCATTGAGTTTCGGAATGTTATCTTCATTTGCCAAAATCGCTTACGGAGAAGGCTATACTCCCGCAGAAATTACACTGACACAAGCCTTAACGGGAACATTGATTTTATGGGCAATCGTAGTTTCTAGAAAAATAAAGAACGGAAAAAAGATGCAGTTAAACTGGAAACTGCTTTTAGCCGGAACCACAATGGGATCTTCTGCCTTTACGTATTATCTGGCGGTAGCCTATATTCCGGCCTCTTTGGCAATAGTTTTATTAATGCAGATTACGTGGCTGAGTATTTTGGCAGAATGGCTTTTCTTTAAAAAACGTCCAACATTTGTTGATAGTATTACCGCCGTTTTTATAATCTTCGGAACCATTCTGGCAGGAAATCTTTCGGATGTAACCAATGCCAATATTTCTATTACAGGAATTATGCTGAGTTTAGTATCGGCATTACTTTATACTCTTTATATTGTTTTTACAAGCAAAATAGGAAAAGAAATCCCAATGTTTGAAAAAAGCGCTTTAATGACCAGCGGTTCAGCCATGATTATTTTTTTAATCAACTGCGAAGCCATTGTATCCAGCACCCATCTGGATTTTGGTTTGTTGCAGTGGGGAACCTTTCTGGCTGTTTTTGGAACCGTGATTCCGCCTATTTGTTTTAGTGTCGGAATGCCTAAAATTGGTCCCGCCTTAAGCTCTGTTTTATTGACTTTAGAATTGCCTGCAGCGGTTTTTTGCGCCCATATTATTTTAGGCGAACAGGTAACGCTTCTGCAGATTATTGGAATTGCGATTATGCTTGGGTCAATTGTATATCTTAATATTTCGAAAGCCAGAAAAGAAAAAGTAATGCAAAACGAAACGGCTGTATGTTAATAAATATATACGGAAATAATCTTTACGTCGAATATCAGAATAATTTCGAAAACAGACCTACGATCGTCTTTTTACACGACTCGCTGGGCTGTGCCGAATTATGGCGGGATTTTCCTAAAAGAATTGCAGAAACTTCGCAATGCAATCTTTTAGTTTATGATCGTTTGGGATATGGAAAATCAGATTCTATGAAAAGTTTTGTCAGATCAACAGATTATTTAGAAACAGAAGCTTCAGTTTTAAATGATTTGCTGGAAGAACTAGAAATCGAAAACGCCATTTTATTTGGTCATAGCGATGGTGGTTCAATCGCGCTGATTGCCGGAAGTAAATATCCTAGAAGAATTAAAATGGTAATTTGCGAAGCCGGCCATATTTTTGTTGAAGAAATTACTTTAAACGGAATTCGCGATGCCGTTAAGGCGTATGAAACTACAAATCTGCCACAGAAACTTCAGAAATATCACGGCGATAAAACCGAAACTATTTTTAAAGCATGGACGCAGACCTGGTTCCGAAACGATTTCAGAAACTGGAATATAGAATACCTTCTTCCCGAAATTCATTCGCCCCTGCTTTTTATTCAGGGTAAAAACGATGAATACGGAACTTTGAATCAGGTTGAAAATACTATAAATTCAGTAAGCGGAAGAGCCGAAAAACTGATTGTTCCCAACGCAGGTCATACACCGCATAAAGAAACAGCCGAATTTATCGTCCAAAAGGTTACGGAATTTATAGCACGTTTGTATTAAGCAGCCTTTTTGGCTTCTTCTATTTTAACTTCGGGTATTTTAAGATCATATCCTGCACACAGAATTTTTTCTTTCATACCATTTTTTTGTATTTCAATCAGATAATGAAAATCATGCGTCTTACCCGCAGATTTTATTATAAGCCCTTTTTTGAAATCCATTTTTCTCTCAATCACTGTCGCCTTGTAAGATCTTCCACTAATGGTCGTGTAGAATACATCTTGTCCTTTTACAAATTTCATTGTTTAGCTGTTTTTTTAAATTGTTTGCTAATACCCAGTAAAGTCTCCTTTTATTCAGAGTTAAAAATTAATTAGTAAGGGGGTAATAAATTTTTTTTACTGTGCTGCAATGTATAAACAATCGAAATTTCTCCACTAGGTATTTATACCTGTTTTTACTGGTTGAGCGTAATTTAGATTAATAAGAAAATGCTTTAAAATCAAGGGTTTCCGATGAAAAATTGATACAATTTGGAACAGCTTCTGTCACGGTTTTTTTGTACTTAATAACTAGTTTTGAGCTGCTGAATTTTCATTTTAGAAACAAATAAACAAGACAAAAATGGTGCATGAAAGAGTAATGGAAAAGCTGTCGATTTTAGCCGATGCAGCCAAATATGATGTCTCATGTTCATCGGCACAAAGCAAACGAGAAAACAAAAATAAAGGACTTGGCGATTCTTCGGGTTATGGAATCTGCCACGCCTTTACCGAAGATGGACGCTGTGTTTCGCTCCTGAAAATCCTGCTTACCAATCATTGTATTTTTGACTGTGCGTATTGCGTAAGCCGAAAAAGCAACGATATAAAACGCGCCGCTTTTACGGTTCAGGAAGTCGTAGATCTTACGATTGGTTTTTATAGAAGAAATTATATAGAAGGCCTGTTTTTAAGTTCGGGTATTTTTGATAATGCCGATTACACGATGGAACGTTTAGTGCGCATTGCAAAGAAACTGCGATTAGAAGAAAACTTTAACGGCTACATACATCTTAAAGCGATTCCCGGCTCGAGCGACGAACTTTTAAAAGAAGCCGGACTCTATGCCGACCGTTTAAGCGTAAATGTCGAAATGCCAACAGAGCAAAGTCTTAAATTACTGGCGCCCGATAAAAATCATAAAGATGTGATGAAACCGATGGAATATCTGAAAAATGAAATCGTGGGTTATAAAGAAGAAAAGAAATCAAATTACAAAACGCCTCTTTTTGCTCCCGCCGGGCAGAGTACACAAATGGTAATTGGAGCAAGTCAGGAAAATGATCTCGAAATTTTGGGCATGGCCAATTATTTTTATGACCAGATGAATATGAAACGGGTGTATTATTCCGGTTACGTGCCAATAAGTTATGATAACAGACTTCCGGCAATTGGAACTCCCGTTCCAATGATTCGGGAAAATCGATTGTATCAGGCCGACTGGTTAATTCGCTATTACGGATTCAATGTCAATGAAATAGTAGGTTTTGACCAGCCAAATCTAGATCTGGATATCGACCCAAAATTAGGATGGGCTTTACGAAACCTCAACCAGTTTCCGGTAGATATCAATACAGCAGATCTGGAACTGATTCAGCGTATTCCGGGAATTGGATTTTTGAGTGCTAAGAAAATTGTCTCTGCCAGAAAGTTTAAAAAACTCCAGCCCGAAGATTTGAAAAAACTGGGAATTGCTTACAATCGTTCCAAATATTTTATGGCTTTTGCTTCGCCGTTTTATCTTCAAAAAGATTTGACTTCGGTACAAATTAAAGATCATATTTTAAATTCCCAAAACAGCAAATACAAAAATAATTTTTCGAACCAGCTCGCTTTATTTTAATCTCATGACGCAATTAATTTACGATAGCACGTACGAAGGATGGCTTACGGCAGTATTCGAAATTTATGAATACAAACTGACAGATGTTGTCTTCATAACCGATGAATTTTCGAGTACACGGCTGTTTGCAAAAACGCATTTGGTAATGACCGATATTGCAAAGGCGAAACGTGTTTTAACCGGACTCAGACAACGCCTTTCTGCAGATGGTCTTGAAAAAATATATTATGCTTTTCTGTCAGGATCAGAACAGATCGAAGAAATTTTGTTCCGATTTGTAAAATATGTCTTTGAAAGTTCTGAAAATATAGAAGGAGATTTAAGCAATCCCGAAGTTGCAGCAGTTAGAAAAGCGGCGCATTCTACAGGAAAAGAAAGTCACCGAATGAAAGCTTTTGTTCGGTTTAAATTAACAAAAGACGAATTGTATTATGCCATTATCGAACCCGACTGCGATGTATTGTCTTTGATTCAAAATCATTTTAAAAACAGATATGCTGACCAGCGCTGGCTTATTTATGATGCAAAACGCAAATATGGGGTGTATTATGATCTTGAAAATATTTCAACGGTACAAATACAGTTTAATGCCAATACATCTTCTGCTTTAGCCGAAATCAACGATGAAGAAGAAGAATTTTTTCAGAATCTCTGGCGCCGTTATTTCAGCAGTGTAAACATAGAATCCAGAAAAAACACCAAACTTCATTTGCAGCATATGCCAAAACGATATTGGAAAAATCTAACAGAGAAAATTCCAAATCTAAAGTAAAATCTATGCAATTATAAAATGAACATTTTAAGCACATAGAAGCATAGATTTCAGACATAAAAAACAGCAAAACCCGGCTATGTTAATTCAGACCAGTGAAACGCCTTTTTTAAGTTTAAAGAACTATGTCTCTATGTGTTAAAAATATAATTATAACCCGTTGAATGCAATTGTTTTCTATGTAAGATTTAAAAATTATAACACGGATAAAACAGATTTGCTTCGCAAAAACGCGGATATAACTGATTTATACATTAAATAAAAAAAATCCGTGAAAATCCGCGTCTTCGTGATAACGAATTCGCCTAATCCGCGTCAAAATATATAATTTTTGAATTACACCCAACGGGTTAATTATATTCAACAGATTAAATTCTATTTACTTTTCTTTAAAGCATCCAGCAATTCTGCCAGATCGACTACGCCGTAAGTTGACGAATAATCAGAAACAGCATAAGGTAATATAAGACTGTTATTGTGAATAATAGCGCCGCAGGAGTAGACCACATTGGGTACATAACCTTCGCGTTCGTCTTCAAGAGGCGAGAGCAGCGGTTCTTTTAATCGGCCGATTTCTTTAGACGGATCATCAAGATCAAACAACGAAGCTCCTATGCAATAACGACGCATTGTACCAACACCGTGCGTAATTACAAGCCAGCCTTCTTCGGTCCAAAGAGGAGAACCGCAGTTTCCTATCTGAGTCAGTTCCCACGTATAACGAGGTTCCTGCAGCAGGATTGGATTATTCCATTGTGTTGGCCTTTCAGAATACATAATATAATTGTTTACACCATCAATACGGGCGAGCATGGCATATTTGCCTTTTATCTTTCGCGGAAACAAAGCCAGGTTTTTATTCTGTGCTCCTGTACCGTGCAGAGGCATTACTCTGAATGTGTAAAAATCTTCGGTAGAAATTAATTTCGGTAAAATCGCATGTCCGTTATAAGCGGTATAAGTCGCCATAACGCGAACCGAATTATCATCATCAACAAAACGAACAAAACGGGCATCTTCTATACCGCGGCTTTCAGAATCGGAGATAGGGAAAATAACACGTTCTGTAATATCAGAATCGTGTTTGAACTGCAAATCATAAAACGAATTCGCCAGCCAGAGCATTTCTTCAAGCGCTGTTCTTCGTTCCTGACGAATCAACGGATCGTTTAAAGCCGTTTCCAGCATATTTTTTAATACAGCAAATTCAAATTCTTCAGGCAGATCCTGCATAATCTGTGCGATGTATTTATCATGAGTATGCATTTCGAACAATTTTGATAAAAATCGTTCTTTGTTGAATAAGGTTTTGTGCTCAATTTCGGCCTTGTCGATATGATGGCCTATTTTCATAATCTGCAGATTGTTGTTTTTATCGAGGATTCCTCTTCTAAAAACAATCGAAGAAATATGACCTTCTCCCGTAGCACGGAAAGAAATAATAACACGTTTTTCACCGGCTTCTAATCCAGACTGGTCAAAATCCTCGACTATCGAAGGGTTAAAAATCGCAGCCGATTCTATCGCATATTCCATTGTACAATACGAACCAATCAGCATTTTCCGGTTCAGCGACATGGCTTCATAATCAATCTGCATGGCCTCGATAAGATCACGGATTCTTTCGCAGTGTCTAAAAAATATGGCTGAAATATTACGGTGTCTTCGGGCAAATTCCCTAAGCGTTTGTTCTAACGTTTCTATTACTTGTTTTTCGTCCAGTAACATGATACGAAGTACCATCTGCTGGGTTCTTTCGTTGCCGTTCATAAAGTAACGGGCAACAACTCTTCTGGAATCGGGGGTAAATTTTATGTTTTTTCTGGTGACTGATACTCGCATATTTTTATTTTTAATTAAGAAAACAAGAGCATTTTTATAGTTAAAACATATTGGGCAGAAAGAAAAACAAAACCTGCGTATAATAAGATTTCTATTGGCTTCGAACTTGTTTTTGTAATAACAAGTTACTGAATTTGTTAAAGAAAAAAAACTTAATTTTTTATTAAAATTACTAAACAATCTTTTAATTTGTAGTTTTTTATTCTGATAATGAGTTAAATAGCTGAATTTGTTCTAAAGAATTGCGCTCAAACTTCATTCTAACGTTTCGGGGGTAGAAATGAGCAGCATAATTTTTTAAACGTATTTTTGCAGACAGAAATTATAATAACCCATGATAAAAATTAACCCAAAAGAATCTTTTGCAAAAGCGGATATTCTGTTTTCTTTTGCATTGGAATCTGAAGCTGCCGAAGTTTTTCGCGGACAAAATACTTTAATTACCGGAATAGGAAAAGTCAATGCAGCGTATGAATTATCAAAAGCAATTCAGCAAAAAAGACCTTCTGTAATTATCAACCTCGGATCTGCCGGAAGCAGCTGTTTCCAAAAAGGCGAAGTAATCTGCTGTACCAAATTTGTACAAAGAGACATGGACGTTCGCGGATTGGGTTTTGCGCTATACGAAACCCCATTATCCGGTCTGCCTCCGGTTCTCGAATATGGTCTGCTGATGGACGGTTTGCAGGAAGGCATTTGCGGAACAGGCGATAACTTCGAAATGGGACATTGTTCCGACGCTTATAATGTAGTAGATATGGAAGCCTATTCATTAGCCATGATTGCAATGAAAGAGAATATTCCGTTTTTATGCCTGAAATATGTTTCAGACGGTGCCGATGATAATGCCGCCGAAGACTGGACCGTTCAGGTTCATAAAGCCGCAATCGCGTACGGAAAAATTTTAGGTTTAATTGAAGAAGATATTTTGAGTTAGATTAAAATATTCCTGTCTGAAAAATTGTACTTTTGTTTTTGAAATCAAACAAATACATATTTTGCTGATTCGTTTTCCGTATCGTACAGAATAGAATATGTAACCTACATATTCTGTAAATTTTATATTCTTAATTATTATCTTTGAGCTATGAGCACAATAACAAAACCAAGTCACATAGGGCGAAAAATCAGCCGTATCCGTGAAATGAGAGATATGAAGCAGGAAGCACTGGCACAGGCGCTTGGAACAAACCAACAAGCGATTTCTGCAATGGAAAACAGTGAAAATGTCGATGAAGAAAAACTGGTTGAAGTAGCCAAAGCTTTAGGCGTAACAGTTGAAGCGCTTAAGAATTTTTCTGAAGAAGCGGTATTTAGTTATTTTAATAATTTTTATGATAACAGCCAGGGAACTATAGGGAATCATTACTGTACCTTTAATCCTTTGGACAAATTAATCCAATCTCACGAAGAACAGATTAAACTCTACGAACGTTTAGTTCAGGCAGAAAAAGATAAAGTTGAATATTTAGAAAAATTAGTAAAAGATAAATAGGCTTTTATAAAAAGATATATTGATGGGAAAAGAGACTTTTATAAGGTCTCTTTTTTTTGCATTTTGTTATCTAATGATTTAACGAAACTATTTAATTTCAATCCAACGGCTTGTCTCTAACTGCTTTTCAAATAAGAAAACTAACTGCTTCTTTTTCATAATAAAAAACTTTTCTCTTGCATTATCTTTTTCTATAAGTTTCAACGTATCATTATTAGTTTTCCATGAGCCATTAGTTGTTATTACCTTAAAAGGAATATTTTTTCGCGCATTTCTTTTTGAAGTAAATTTTTGTTCAAATAGATAATAAGATTTGTCATCTGATAATTCCAAAATCATTACGTTATACGAATACCCTAAAGCATCATGAGCCTCTATGACACTTCTAAAAATTCTATCCTTTTTTTGAGCATAAACAACACAAAGAGGAAAGAAAAGTAGAATAAAGATTTTTTTCATACGAGATTGTTTTGTTTTTTCTCTAGTGGATGGTACGCCTTCTGCTGGCGCGAGCGTCTCGCTCGTGCTTATCGTCAATTATAAACCTTTCCTTCACACTCAAAATTAAATTTGAGAACAGTATCTTTTTTATGTACGCTAAAAATAAGTTCGTTTTTCTTCTTAATGATAGTATCGCCTATTTCTATATAGGATTTATAACTTGCCCACCATAAATCACTAGTAGGCGATTTACAATCACACTCTTTTTTGGTGATTGGATTAATGCCTTTATAACCAAATCTTCCGTCATGAATGCCTGGCATTTTTTTTACAATTAACAAACATTCATCTTCTTTCATGTCTTTGGCTGCGACATCGCAGTCGCCTAATATTCCACATGAATATAAAAATAAGCAACAAATAAAAATAATATATTTCATAGTATGGAATGGCTTTTTTATTTTGAATGCGTTCACGAGCGAGACGCTCGCGCCAGCTAGAGGCATTTAAAATAGTTAAGGGTGCCAAAATGAACCTTTAACTTTGTATTCAATATTAGCATATCAACGCCAAATAAGATCAAAATCTTAATAAGAAACATCATTATATTTTTTCAAAATTTTTGTTCCGATTTCAGTAGATTTCCAAATTTCAATTCTATAATAATCATTGTCAACATCATTTGCTAAATCTGTTTCCAGTACACTATTAAAATTTGATCCATAAACTCGAACTCTATAGTTGCCTGGCTCAAGTTTTAAAGATAGCTCTACATGATTGTCTGGGCAGTTTAATATTTGCACATCACCTGATGCTATATAAATACACCCCTCAACAATATGATCATATAACTCATAATTTATATTAGCGTTCGGCTTATCTAATATTTCAATTTCTCCTTTTACATTTCCATAGCATTGCGTACCAATACCAACAACTCCTTTATCTAGAGCCAAATGAGAAAAAAAAGCTTCCTCATTCCAGAACTCACTTGGATCAATTTCAGCTTTTATTACAGCGTCCTCAAGATAAAATTGATTGTATTCGGTATAAAAATTAAATTTATGTTTCATGTTTTTTTATATAGATTACATTAAGTCTCTTTATGCTGGCGCGAGTGCAATGTTATTAAGTTAAGAGATTTTTGATTGTAGATTAACAGTTTTTGATTTCGAATTTTAACATTGATAATAAAAAAGATGCTGTTTCCTGTCCTCAAACATCTGAAATTATAAGTTGTTAAGCAGAAATCTTCAATCAAATCATCATTTATCCCTTAACTTAATGACATTGTGCTCGTGCCAGCAGGAGGTATTTGCCATTGCAAAAATTACATTTTATTTTCATGACCTAATTTGAAACACTAAGGTATGGCAAAAGCAATTTAAGGCTTATTAAAATACAAAAAACGAAAGAGACGACCTGCCGGCTGTCTCTTTTTCTATTCAATAATTAAAGGTTAAACTTATTTTTCAGTCAGTTAAGTGGTTAAACTATAAAAACACCTACTCTGATACACTATCCTTTTTTTTAAGACAATATATTCCTAATGCTAAATCAAATATTATACCTGAATAAATTATAAAATATTGTTCTGTAGATAAACAAGGAGGACAATTATGTTGATCTAAACAAGGTTCGCATAAAGGTTGATAATAATAATAGAGAGATATTAATGAAAAATTAACAATTAGTATTTTGATAAAACAATTTCTAATTACTTTATTTATTAGGTCTACCATTGATTTCATATCTAAATTCTTTATCTTTATTATTTTTATCTTTTGACCACTCATCATATGCTTTCATAGCGTCTAGTAGAATTCCGTCTATATTCCTTTGCTGTACTTTCCCTTTTGGTCCTTTTGCCATTATATTGCTTCCCCATCCAGAATTTGGTCCTCTTTCATCTGTATATCTATCTATTAAGCCTAATAAATGTCCTACTTCATGAGGAGCTGAATCATCTTGAGCTAAAGTTTTTCCACTTCTTCCAGTGCTTTTCCATTTACCTTCATCACCATCTCTTACATAGGATCTTTCTACGTCATCGTTTACTTCGATGAAATTATCTCTATTATCTGGATCCCAATTCTCTGGTATTATGAAAGGATCATTTTTTTCTTTTCCTTCATATAGTCCCACTTTTACCTTTACATTCACTTTAAAATACTGTTTTCCATCCAAAGATTTTGAGCTAAATGTTCCTCCCCATTTTGCATTTATATCTTTTTGCATTTGAGAAACCACAGATTTTGTAGCACCTTCACCATATAGATATACTTTTGAAGATATTGTTATCTGTCCTCCTTTTATAACTATAATCCCATCTTTACCATCAGGATCCATAAAAATTACTGGATTTGCATTACAGTATAAGAACGGAGTTTGGCTAGGATTTTTCTCCGCTAACGGGTCTATGTTCATCCATCTACTAAGTGCAGGGTCATAATTTCTTGCTCCATAGTCGTAAACATTAAGCTGTAACTCGTCTTGTAATTCTTTTCCATTGTATTTATACCTTTGCGCGATACTGTTACCAAGTGTTATATTATTGACATAGTTGTACCCCTTATGCTTTAATCCAAAAGGATAATAATTGTTTTCTTCCTGAATAGCCAGATTTTTATCATAACTTAAACGTACATTGCCAAGGTGATCTTTGTATTGGTAAATATAATCAAAAGCTCCGGAATTATAAGAGATATAGCCTTCCGGCTGTGAGAAAAATTTCAATAATCCTCCTTCGTAGATAAATCCTCCAGCGTAATCTGTGGTAATAGTGTTAGCAATTTTTCTTTGTTTTACTCCAGTTGCGTCATAAACGTAATTTATATTTTGCCCTGCTATAGTCACAATAGTTGGCAGATTAAGATGGTTGTAACTTATGGCGGTAATACCTTTGTTTGTGTCGGTTTTCATATTGCCGTTTACATCATAAGTATAATCTATAGTTGTGTCTGCTCCTGTGCCTGTATAATCATCTTTGAAACCATAGGTTTTATTACCGGTATCGGATACAATTTGAAGTTGGTTTCCTTTATCATAGGTATAAACCAGATTATCCATTGTACCAAAATGTGATGGGTTAGTAACAACAGGAACGATGGTTCCGCCCACTAATTCTCCCATTCTTACCAAATTGGTTATATTGCCGTTTTTATCATAATTTATACTTTCATTGAATTTGTTTAAATTATCGTCGGCTTTTAGCAAGCGGTTTAATTTATCATAAGTGTACGTATAGCTTTTTAAACTGGTATCGGAATTGGCCGTTTTCCAGGAAGTCTGACTGATGTTTCCGTTATACAAACGTTTTAAATTATCTGCTGCATCATTGTAATTAATTTGAAAAGCAAATAAATCAGTACCCATTGCATTTACATCGTTAATGTTTTTAAGCCAGCCTCTTATATTATATTTATAGTCAATAGTCTGTAGTCTGTTTTGAGATTCTTTTCCTCCCACAGCTTTGCTTACCAGTTGTCCTAGTTCGTCATAAGTGTTAACAGCTATGACTTCGGCTGTAGCGGCGCCATTAATGGCTTGCGTTTGTTTAGTCAGTCTGCCTGTCTGATCATACGTAAATGTATCTGTTATAGTAGTGGTAACATTGCTTCGGGTATGTTTGGAGATAGTCTGCATTATTTTGCCCACAAAGTCAAATTGGCTTTGTACTATATCTGTAGTAATCAGATAATCATTTTTGCTGTAACTGTAAATAACTCTGCTTTTGTCATCGTAATAATTCCAGTTGGTAATCCAGTTATTGGTTGTTAAAATACGTACTTTACTTCCTGTAGAAAGCCCTTTTGTATTTGTTATTGCACCTATTGAGGAAATATCAACCGGGATACTGTCAAAGCTATAATCGTCATAATAGTTTATTGTAAACAAGCTAATATTTGCGTCATTATTGTTTGGGAAAGTAGTGTTGCTGTAATATACAGTTGTTCCGTTGATAGTGTTAGCGCTTTGTTTTGTTTCAAAACTGACAGTATTTGCATCTGCCAAAAGCTGTACATCCGGACGTGTTGTTTTTACAGTATTTGTATATTCCCCTGTATAAACAGTTCTGTTAAAAACATCGTATTTAGTAAACAGCCATTTTTTGTTTTCTCTTAAATTGGCATCCTGTGTTAAAATTGGTCTGTCTTGCTTGTCGTATACAATATATTCCCATCCTTTTCCGGGTAATTTTTTTTCGATAAGTCTGTTTCTTTTGTCATATACATATTGGTAACATAAATTGTCTAAAACTGTTTTGTTCCCATTATCGATTATGGCCGAAAAAGTACTGCCTGCTTTTGCATGAAAACCAGTAGTAAGCGTAATAGAATTGGATGCTTTTAAATGTAATGGAGAAGAAGGGGCAGGCTCAATTACGGCAGTTGATGTTAAATTTGCATTGATGATATTAGCAGAACCTAAAAGATCTACAGCTTTAGGCGGAATAACAAAACTAAGATTCCCAAAATCATCATATACGTAATAAGTGTCATGTCTTTCGTTAGTGGTTCCTTTTTCTACTGTACCGTATGTTCTTTTTAGAATAATCTGTCCTTCTTTATTTTTGAATTCTATTGTTGAACCGTCCGACTCAACAGGATTGGCGGCAGTATTTTCATCATAAGTGCTGTTTTTGTATAGTACATTTTTGGTGTACAATCCGGAACTTTTTAATACAGGTACATAGATATTGTTTTCTAATAAGAATTCCACTGTAAAAAGTTTTACAGCGTCAGCATCAGTATTGGTTTGATATTTTAGTTTTATTTCATGACCTTCTCCAAGTTTCCAGCTGTTACCGGGAGCTGCCTGTTTTAAGACCCTGTTAAGAGGGGAAGGTTCAAAATCTTTTTCGGAATATGGGTTTGGTGCAGCAGCATTTATATCTGCAGGATATTTTGTTTTATAATAAGTTTTCGCTGCCAGATCAATATCTGCTGTTCGAAAAGCACCACAGTCGTTTCCATCTGTATAAGGGAGATATTCTTTAGTTTGTCGTCCAAAGTCATCATAATCGATATGAGTAATGATATCCTTATAAGTACCTCCGCCGCTTCGTATGGCTATTTGCTGCTTTGGTCTTCCTAGTCCATCATAATAGGTAATAGATTCCTGTTTTTGATTATTGGCAAGGGTTGCTATATCAGTTGTTTTGATTAGAGGTATAATCGTATGAACATAGTTTTCGTTGCTGATTCCTGAACATACAAACGGTTGTAAATTGATTACTATATTGGCTGAAGGGGCTGAAGTACAACCTGCTGAGGTGGTAACCGTAAGGTTGTGAACTAACCCTGCTTTTAACCCTGTAATAGTTGCGCTTGTACCGGATCCGGAGATATTTCCTGGATTAATTTTCCAGCCATTATTTGGTAAACCTGACAATAAAACACTTCCTGTAGCAGTAGTAAGTGTAGGATGTGTTATAGTTCCTACAATAGGCGGAGCAGGTGTGGCAGGCTGTGCATTTATTATTACTGCCGCCGATGGAGGAGAAGTGACTGTTCCTGATACTGCTTTGAAGGTATAGCTTCCCTGCGGTGCCATTACTTTGGCGCCTAAAATAGTTACTCCCGTAGATGGTGAAGCAGTATAGGTGTATGAAGAGTTGTAATTTGTAATTGTAAATTCTCCTTTACTGTTAATACAGTTAGGTTGTGTAACAGAACTCAAAAGAGGAGCTGTTAAACTCGAAGACTGTGCATTGATGACAATATTTGCAGAAGCTGCAGAAGTACATCCGGTAGAATTAGTTACAGTGAAATTATAAGTAGTTGCGGGGCTTAGTCCTGTTATAGTTTTTGTATCTCCTGTTCCTGTAATATTACCCGGATTAATAACCCAGTTACCTGTGGAAGGGAGTCCGCTTAAGGTAACACTTCCTGTAGGAGTTGTTACGTTTGGCTGTGTAATACTGCTCACAATTGGAGCTCGTACACCAATAAAATATTGCACACTGCTTGAACTGTCACTCCACGTAAGGCTGCCGTTATTTCGTCTTGCTCTTAAAAAATATTCTGTTCCCGAAGTAATAGTTATAGTAGAAGCAGAGTTTGCAGTACTTGTGCCAGTTGGGGTGCTTTGCCAATACCAGGTAATATCCTGACCGCCGGTACGAACATTTCCGGGAGGATTACTTCGTTGTAATACGACCTGATTGCAGCCTGAACTTAATACAGTTGGAGCATCGGGCGTTGACGGGCTTGAAAGAACTGTTACATTTAATTCTGCATAATATTGATCGGATTCTCCTTGTCTTTTATACGTGACATATACTTTTTCCTGATTAGGAGAACCGTCCCAGTAAATTTCGGCATCAGGCTGGTAGTTTTCATTTATATACGTAAGAACTGTTCCGTTATTTACAGCCATCCAGTTAAAATTGTTATACATAGTGCTTGATGGAGCATTATTGTCCATAGCATCTTTTAAAGAGTACGATACTATATCGCCATAGTGAACAGTTGTTGGACCGGTTAGATATAATTGACCGGTAGATTGTGCCTGAATTTTTGATGTGTTAAAGAAAATAAGCACCATCAATACAATAAAGGCAATTGTATTTTTTAATTTATTACTTATCATTTTTATGTTTTGATTTTAAAATATCAAGTTTTTTTCTTGATATTTTTGATTTTGATTCTTTTTAGTTTGTATAATTATATTTATAAACAGAAAGGATTTTTTCTTCTTTGTCTTTAATTTGTTTTAATCGGCTATAAGTGTCATATTCATAATAAGTGGTGTATTCTTTTGGGTCTGTCGCACTTGTAATTCCTATTAAAGGATCATAAGTATATGTTGTTACCATAGCATCAGGAAATCCATCTCTAAGAAGTTTTAGTTTTGAAATTAAGTTAATTTCAGTGGTTTTGGTATTTTCTCCGGCAGATGCAGCAATGGCATTTGTGATTAAGGTCTGCTGAGCATTAGTTATACTGTTAGGAAGTCCGGTAGAATACGTAGCGTTTTCAATTTTTGCAATAGGATACTTCTTGTCATAGCCCCATACAAAGCAGGTTGTAATTTTTCCTTTGGATGTAATTTGTATTGGGTTACCATAATCATCATAGAGATCGTAAGTAATTTCGGAATTAGAACTGTAGCGTGTATCTTTTACAGATCCATTAAAATTCGTGAATCCGGAATAAGGAACGGGTATATTTAATTCTGTTAAAGATTGTTGAGCAGGGACAAAATTATTGTCACTTTTTTTATAGGTGAGTAAAGTACTGCTGGTTACTTTATCATTTTTTAAAGAAACTTTTTCAATGAGAGGAGATATAATATTTGCATCAGACATTTGACTGTATACTCCTGTATTAATATTGAATGGATATAAGAACTTTTGGGCAATATTTTCTCCTCTAGAGGTTAATGTTTTGGTTTCTTTTATAAAAGCAGGCTTTTTATTATCAAATGTATTTGTCGTGGTTTGTACAATACTTGTCCCGTCGTTAAAAAATATTTCTTCTGTAATCCTGTTTAGATTTTCTACTCCGATAGTATATTTCTGAACTTTATAACCAAAAAAGGAACCTGGGTTCTGTATTACTTGCTCTAATTCTTCAGATGAAGTTCTTATAGATTGTTTTCCGTCTTTTATATCAAATCCAATGAAATCTTTGAACTTAAATATTGAAAGATCGTAAAATTCGTCTGCTATTTGCGGGACATAAGAATAATCAGTTTGTTTTACTCTGAAGTATGTTCCGTTATTTTCTTTTTTGAATTCTATTTTTTTATAAATATTATTTCCGTACCAGTAATTAGAGGGATCAATTGCTAGTTTTTCTTTTTGAAATTTAAAAAGGCGTGTATCAAATATATACTCTCCTCTTGCCGGAGTGTTAGTTTCGTAATAATTTTCAATTTTACCGATATTATTATTTATGTCTCCAACATACTCTGTCACTTTGCTATATGATACAAGATTGTTTAAAAAGGTATAATAATATCCAGGGAAAAAGCCTTTAATGTATCTGGTACTAAAAGTGCCATGACCATAATCTTGAGCAAAGTATGGTGTTCCTGTTTCACCATCCCAATACACATTAGTATCCCTTATGTAGTATGTTGTAGCTTTTTCTTCAAAAGCATTGTAAATATTAGTGTCTGGTTTAAGATAACTGGGGATTTGCCCAATGCCATCTTCATTCTCACCATAGGTAAATTCTCTTTTTTTTAGGAAACGGCCATTTTTATCTCTATCAATGATATTTAATATCCTCAATCCTCCACATTCTTTTGTGGTTATATCTTTGTATTTATTGCTTTCATAATCAAACGTACTTGTACCTCCCGTTGGGTAAGTAATTGATTTAACCATGCCAATTTTCATATCTTCTAAACTACTATATCTATCTTGACCACTTCCAATTTCTCTAAGAAATAATTGCGATATATTACCCCTGCATGAAGGATACATGAAATAAATCTGTGCTGTATCTTTTTGTATTACATTTTCAACTTTAGAATTATAATATCCCCAGTAATCAGCACTATTTGATAATTTATTGACATTTGGTATTTTATCTAGATTGTAGTAGTCGAATTCATACTTTTCTATAATCTCGGTGGCACTGCCTTTAATGTTAATCGATTTTAGATAGCTTGGACCACTAGTAAGTTTTACGTCAAAATCTGCCTGTCTTATAATATTATTGTTATTTGTTATTTCAATTTTGTTTAATATTAACTCGTTTATATCACCAGTTCCTTTTTTGTATGAAAAATTTATATTTAAGTTGTTATACGAGATTTTAGAAATGTAATAACTATCATTATTGGAAACAGTCGGTTCATTGTAGTTTCTTACAAAATATCCCCCAGAATCATACAAGGTAGACTCCAATGCGCTAAATAAAAGAGAGTTACGAAGTGCTCCTGGGCAATCCAATTTACTGAAGTAATTATCGAAATTATCCAATTGATCATTGATTATTACCGGAACAAGGGGGCTCTTTGTATGTGTAACTGTGAAAATATATTCAAATTTTATAACATCTTTCTTATTTGGAGATGTTATTGATGTTAGGTGCCATGTATTAATGTGATCAAAATCAGGCGTATATTCGTAGTAATATTTGTCTACATCACTCTTGCCAAATGTATAGATATAACCTTCATCATCAACGATCTCAAATTTAGAAAAGATGAATTTGTTATCATAACCATTTCCTACTGAAGGATTATTTAATTTATATGGCTTATAAGGCATAAATGAAGCAGATTTGTTTCCATTATCATCTTTTAGTATGAATTTTCCACTTTGTCCAGTAGGAAGAGAAAAAGTGAAAATGTCATATTCAGTATCTTCATAAGTACCAACACCTGCAGGCAGTCCAATGTGTTGTAAGCCTAAGTCCTGATAGATTATGTTGTTATTAAAGTACCCTTTATCTGACGCGCCGCCATACAATGTTTTCCAATCAGGAATTAAATACTGATTAATACCTTGCTTATGAGGTCTCTGTTCATCAGGATAACCTCGCACTTCACGACTTATAAAACCGCTTGTATTTAAAGCCCATTTTAAACCAAGCATCCCATTTTCTGCGACGTCAGCTTTAAGGCCAGAAGGATGAAACATTAATTTAATAGGTAAAGTTTTACCTGCAAATGGTAGGTCGTAAATAGGAACATTAATATCAACTAGTCCCCTTGATAGATCTACAGGATAGTCAGCGAATTGCTTTAAGAGGTGAACCTGTGGAGATTTAAATTTTTCTTCGGTTAAATTTTGTGGATTTGCTATCGTTGATTGAGCAAAGCCTTCTAGTGATAATAATGCAATAAAAGACAAGAGGTATTTCATAATTTTTGAATTTGGTAAGTAATTAGTAATAGTGTTTTTTAATAAATTTTGTATTGCTTCTTTATGATTTGTTTTAATTGGTGTAGTTGTATTTATTAGCAGAAAGAATTTTCTGGTCATTATCTTTAACTTGTTTCAGACGACCGTACGTGTCATATTCATAATAGGTAGTGTATTCTCTTGGATCTGTCATACTTGTTATTCCTATTAAAGAATCATAAGTATAGGTTGTCACCATAGCATTGGGAAAACCGGCTCTCAAAAGTTTTAGTTTATTAATTAGATTACTTTTTGCTACAGGAGTGTTTTCTCCATATGACGCAGATACAGCATTGTTTATAAGGGTTTGCTGTGCAGTCGAAATACTGTTAGTCTGGCCAGTTAAAAAACTTGCATTTTCAATTTTAGCAATAGGATATTTTTTATCGTATCCCCAGATATAACATATTGATGCTTTCCCTTTTTGAGTGATTTGAATAGGGTTGCTACGATCATCGTAAAGATCATAAGTAATTTCAGGGCTGGATCCATAATGTAAATCCTTCGTTATTCCGTTAAAAATTGAAAATTGGGATAAAAGTATTGGTGTGCTTAATTCAGTAATATAATTTTGATCAGGAACAAAATTTTCATCACTTTTTTTATAAGTAAGTATAGTACTGTTAATTATTTTTCCATTTTTTATGGTTGTTTTTTCGACTATAGGAGAGAGAACGTTTGTATTAGACATCTGGCTGTAAATCCCAGTATTGATATTAAAAGGATATAGGAAGTTTTGTGCCAGATTTTCACCTCTGGAATTCGAAGAGGAAGATTTCTTTACAAATGATGGCTTGTTTATATCGTATTCATTAGCCGTAGTTTGCACAAGACTTGTTCCGTCATCAAAAAATAATTCTTCTCTTACTGAAATTAAATTTTCGGCACCGATCGTATATTTCTGGCACTTATATCCAAAATAAGAGCCAGGATTATCTTTTATACGCTGTAACTCTTCTTTTGCAATTGTTCCGTTCTCAGATCTTGATTTGTTTCCATCATTCATTGCCATAAAACCGTTAAATCTTTTGTAAGTAAAAATCGAAACATCATAAACTTCATCTACGATATTCTCGTCATAACTATAATCTGTTTTTCTTACTTTAATGTAAAGGTTATCTACTTTTTTATATTCGATTTTCTGGCTTAAATTATTTCGGCACCAAAAATTAGAGGGATCAATGGCAAATTTGTTTCTTTTGTAGGTAAAATAACGAGTGTCAAAGTTGTAATCCAGAACCATTGGAACATTGTTTGAATAGTAATTTTCAATTTTACCAATATTATTAGCAGAATCACCTATATATTCTGTTACTTTGTCATAGTGTACCAATTTGTTTAAAAAAGTATAATAACGTAAAGGAAAATACCCATTAAAAATTCTAGTTTTATAGGTAACATCGGCTGATTCATTTCTAAAATATGGACTCCCGTCAGAAGCGGTTAAAATAACTTGGTCTACAATATGCCATTCTGCAGCAGTTTCTTCCATTTCATTTTTAGTATATAAATCTGGAAAAAGATAACTGGGTATCTGACCTATTCCATCTTCATTTAATCCATATTTGTATTCCTTTTTCTTTATCTCTGTTCCATTTTTATCTTTTTCAGTTATGCTTTTAATTCTTAGACCTCCACAGTTTTTAATTGGATTGTCGCCAACATTATATAAAGACATAATTTTATTACCTTCATATTCAAATTCACTTTTTCCTCCTGTTGGATAAGTAATTGTTTTTAGCATTCCAATCTTCATGTCTTCAGGATTGCTGAAACGGTCATTGTTCACACCTATTTCATTTGTAAATCTCATGTTTGCTGGTCCTCCTATACATCCAGCTACAGGATTCAAAAATGCAATATTTACAGTTTCTTTTAAAATTAAATTTTCAACTTGCGAATTATAATATCCCCAATAATCCGCACTATTCGTTAATTTGGTTGCATTGGGAAGCTGATTTAAGTTGTAATAATCAAATTTGTATTTTTCAATTGTTTGATCATTTTTGTCGTTAATCTGAAATGAATTTAAGTAACTCGTTTCCGTACCAGGACTTGTAATGTCAAATTTTATTTTTTTTAAAATTTCGATGTTATTTTTGATCTCAATATTGTTCAGCAGAAATATATTAATGTCACTGGAGGTTCTTAAATAATTAAAATTAATGACTAAATCATTGTAGGTTATTTTTGACAGAATACATGCTTCCTGATTCATATGCGGGGGCATATTGTAATTCTTTACAAAATAATTTCTGTGTAGATCCCAGCCGATCTCATTGTATAAAACAGAATTGTGACAATATCCAAGATCATCCGAAAAATAATCCATTGCGGTAGTTAATTGATCATTTATAATAACGGGTGGCAAAGTACTATTTCCATTTACCGAAGTCTTTGTATATTCGAACTTGATAACATCCTTTTTATTTGGAGCTGTGATTGAATTTAAAACCCAGCAGGTGGTCGAATTATAATCTTGATCAACTTCATAATTAGGTTGATTTGTACTATTTCTTCCAAATTGATAAACATATCCTAAATCATCTGTTAGTTCTAAAGATATGATATACAGACGGCTTTTATAAAGAGATTCGGTTGTGATATTAATTTTATAAGGCTGATAAGGCATAAATGCTGCAGTTTTACTGCCATTTATATCTTTCAATATAAATTTTCCGTTTTTTCCGTTTGGTAAAGAAAATGTAAATATGTCATATTCAGTATCTTCATACTTACCATAAACACCCGGCATACCTAATTGGCTTAAATCTTGGGATTGAAAAATCACGTTATTAGAGGAATAACTGTCATCGTTAGTTCCTCCGTATAAAGTCATCCAATCCGGAGTATACCATTCTCCATTTATACCTTGTTTGTGAGCATTTCTTTCATCTGGATATCCTCGAACTTCGCGGCTTATAAATCCGCCAATATTCATTACCCACTTAAGGCCTAATATTCCATTCTCAGTTATATTTGCTTTGAGACCAGAAGCATGAAATTTAAGGTTTAAAGGAATTTTAATATCTCCGAAATTTATTTCATAAAGCGGTAATGAAATATCTACTAAACCACTTGATAAATCAACCGGATAGTCAGCAAATTGTTTTAAAAGATGTACCTGAGGAGATTTTATTTTTTCCTCTGCCATATTCTGAGGATTTGCTATTGTTGATTGAGCAAAGCCTTCTAGTGATAATAATGCAATAAAAGACAAGAGGTATTTCATAATTTTTGAATTTGGTAAGTAATTAGTAATAGTGTTTTTTAATAAATTTAGTATTGCTTCTTTATGATTTGTTTTAATTGGTGTAGTTGTATTTATTAGCAGAAAGAATTTTCTGGTCATTATCTTTAACTTGTTTCAGACGACCGTAAGTGTCATATTCATAATATGTAGTGTATTCTTTTGGATCTGTCACACTTGTTATTCCAATTAAAGGGTCGTAAGTATAGGTCGTCACAATAGAATTAGGAAAACCTTCTCTTAAGAGTTTTAATTTAGCTATAAGTGCGGTTTCCGAAGTTTGAGTATTTTCATTAGCACTAGCTATTACTGCATTGTTAATGAGGATCTGCTGAGCAGCTGTTATGCTATTGGTCTGCCCAGCAGTGTATGTGGCATTTTCAATCTTTGCGATGGGATATTTTTTATCATATCCCCATATATAACAAACGGTTGCTTTTCCTTTTGACGTAATTTGTGTAGGGTTGCCATAATCGTCGTAGAGATCATATGTAATCTCTGGATCAGAACTGTAATGTATATCCTTTGCGGATCCGTTAAAATTTGTAAATCCGGAGTAAGAAAAAGGTATATTTAGTTCTGTTATAGAATTTTGATGAGGTACAAAATTAGTATCACTTTTTTTATAACTAAGCAAAGTACTGCTGATCACTTTATCATTTTTTAGGGAAATTTTCTCAATAACGGGAGAGATAACATTTGCATCAGACATCTGACTGTATACTCCTGTATTTATATTAAACGGATATAAGAATTTTTGAATAAGGTTTTCTCCTTTTGATGTTGATGTTATTGTTTCTTTTATAAATGTTGGTTTGTTAGGATCGAATGAGTTGGTTGTGGTTTGTATTAGGCTTTTTCCATCAAGAAAAAATTCTTCTTTTATTGAGCTTAAGTTTTCAACTCCAACAATATATTTTTGGACTTTATGTCCAAAAAATGAACCGGGGTTTTGTCTAACTCTTTCTAATTCTACAACAGCAGTTTCTACAGATTCTTTACCACCGTTTATATCGTAGCTGATAAAATCTTTGAATCTAAATATTGAAAGATCGTAAAGTTCTTCAGTTATTTTTTCAGTATAGAAATAATCTGTTTGTTTAACTACAGAATATAAACCATTTTGCCCGCTTTTGTATTCTATTTTTTTATTGATATGATTGCCGTTCCAAAAATTAGAAGGATCTATCGTAAGCTTTTCTCTTTGAAATTTAAAATTACGTGTGTCAAACTCATAATCATTTTGCAATGGAATATTGGATTGATAATAATTTTCAATTTTCCCAATATTATTGCTCTCATCTCCAATATATTCTGTAACCTTATTGTAAGCTACAAGGTTATATAAGAAGGTGTAAAATTTGCCAGGAAAAAAACCTGTAAAATATCTTGTTCTATAAGTTCCTTCTCCTTGGTCAAGTGGTAGGAACGGAGTTTGTGGATTTGACCAATATATATTAGTATCTCTAATATAATATGTAATTGCCGTTTCTTCAAAAAAATTACGAATATTAGGGTCAGGTTTTAGATAATTTGGAATTTCACCAATACCATCTTCATTTTCACCATATTTGAATTTTCTTTTTTTGAGAATATTTCCATTTTTATCTTTTTCAATAGTACCAGTTATGCGTAATCCTCCACAATCTCTTATTATGTTGTTGTCTTTATATTGATTACCACTGTACTCAAAAGTAGTTGTTCCGCCTGTAGGATAAGTAATAGATTTAAGCATTCCAATTTTCATGTCTTCAGCATTGCTATATCTATTACTGCCGCTGCCAATTTCATTTCTGTACCGTTGCTGTACAGCACCCCTGCAAGATGGCGGCATCCAATAAATATCGACAGTATCTTTGAGTATTACGTTTTCTACTTCAGAATTATAATATCCCCAATAATCGGCGCGATGGGATAATTTATCCACAGTTGGAAGTCTGTCCAGATGATAATAATCGAAACTATATTTTTCTATTATTTTATCAGTATTATCTAAAAAACCAACAGATTTTAGATAGCTTGGTTTTTCATAAGAATTAGGCTCATACGGAAACCTTTCAATGTTAAATTGCACCTTTTTTAAAATTCTATTGTTTTTAGAAATCTTTATACCATTTAATTTTACATTTAGATGTCCTGCATATGTAAAATCAGCAACAAAGTCATTGTAAGTTATTTTAGATAAGTAAAATGCTTCTTTATCAATTAAAGGAGGCATATTGTAATTTTTTATAAAGTAATTATAGGTATAATACAATTGTGATTTTGTTGCACTAAAAAGAGGAGAATCACGCCATGCATCTGGACACTCAAGCTGGTTGTAATAATTCAGAAATTCATCAAGCTGGTCGTTAATTAATACTGGAGTTAGAAGACTATTTAGATAAGCTCTGTTGAAATTATATTCAAATTTAATAATGTCTTTTTTGTTAGGAGAAGTTATAGATGTTAAAAGCCAGCAATTAATATATTCATAATTAGGAGAGTTTTCGTAATAATTTACATTTGAATCATTTTTCCCAAAGCTATAAATGTAACCTTCATCATCTATGATCTCAAATTTAGCAAATCTATTTTTGTCTGGACTGCCACTGCCATTTTCAATTAAAGGATTGTTTAGCTTGTAAGGCTTATAGGGTATAAATGAGGCTGATTTATTGCCGTCATTATCCTTTAAAATGAATTTACCGCTTTGTCCATTTGGTAATGAGAAGGTAAATATATCATATTCTGTATCCTCATATTTACCTACACCACTCATTCCAATATATTGTAGTCCGTCATTCTGATAAACCCTATTATTATTAAAATACCCTTTATGAGCTGACCCTCCATACAATGTCATCCAATCGGGTGCGTAAGATGAGTTATTAATACCTTGTTTGTGATTTTTAATTTCATCTGGATATCCCCTAACTTCACGGCTAATAAATCCTCCAATATTTAGAGCCCATTTTAAACCAAGCATTCCATCTTCGGAAGCATCAGCTTTAAGACCTGAAGCATGGAACATTAAATTAATGGGTATCGTTTTATTCGCAAAAAGAATATTGTAAATAGGAATAGTAATGTCTACTAATCCCTTTGATAAATCTACGGGATGGTCAGCAAATTGTTTTAAAAGATGGATTTGTGGAGATGAAAATTTCTCCTCTACTAAACCTTGAGGCGCGGCTATTGATTGACAAAAGCCATTTACTGATAGTAATGCAGTGACAAATAATAAAATTTTGGTCATAAATTAAAAAGGTGTCGTTAGAGAGTATTTTGATAACTAAAGAAAAGAGGTTTAGTCTTAATTTCAGATCATTAAGAGTATTAGATTTTATACGATATTGACAAGTTCTGAACAAATATTTTATTCAAAAGGGTTAATGTAATTTTCAGATTTGGAAATGAAACGAAACACGAAGAGAGATGGACTTTTTATTTTGATTGTTGAAAATATTCTTATTCTCTACAAGAAATAAAAGTCTTTTTATTCGTGTTAATTTGTGTTAAATGTAAATATAATAATCTATTATTTAAGTATTAATCGTGTATTTTTTACAATTATAATACTGGTTGTTTTTTATTTTATTTAATATACTGTAAATGAGTGTTTTGTGTGGCTTTGAAAAGAATAGTGATCAAAGGGATTCTTATCATTTCTGTCCTTTTTTGATTCAAAAAGCAGAAATAAAGAGGAAAAAAATCTCAAACAATCCCCTTCAAAATCTCAATTCCTTTACTCAATTCTTCTTTAGAAGAAGAAGCAAAACCAAGTCTTGTTCCGTTTTCGTTGTAATTTGGATATTGATGTGCTTTTCCATCCGAGAAATACAGACCTTTTTTATAAGCATCTTTGGCTAATCGTTCCAGATTGATCGATTTGTCGAATTTAGTCCAAACCGTCATTCCTCCATGCGGAATTGAAAAATCTATAATATTTCCTAATTCGCTTTTTAGCAAGTCGCAGAAATGATTTCGTTTGTCTTCATAAACGGCAAGCGATTTTCTTAAATAACGCTGTACCGTACCATCGTTTATAATTTCGGCCATTGCATTGTCCAGAATGTGATCGCCCTGACGGTCAAGAAGCACACGGATGTTGGATAAATGTTGAATTACATTTTCAGGTGCTGCGAGATAACCTATTCTAAAAGCAGGCGAAAAACTTTTGCTGAACGAACCGCAGTAAATCACCATTCCGTTTTCGTCGGCGCTGGCAAGAGGCAACAGCGGACGATTGCTGTAGTGGAAATCAAAATCATAATCGTCTTCAAAAATAATAAAACCGTATTCGCTGGCGAGCTGCAGCAATTCGAGTCGGCGGTCGATGCGGAGCGATACTGTGGTAGGATAATGATGATGCGATGTTATATACACCATTCTCACTTTGTTTTTCCGGCAGATCTTTTTTAACTCTTCGATTACCAAACCACGTTCGTCAACCGGAATACCAATATGTTTGGCTTTTGCATGAAGGAAATTGTGTTCGGCGCGGCGCCATCCCGGAACGCCTGATACCACAATATCGCCCGGTTTTATAAGCGCATTGCATACCAGATTAACGCCCATAACGGTTCCTCGTATAGAAAGAATATTTCGGGCAGTTGTTTTTAGCCCCCGTGTTTCATTCAAATAACGAGAGATCGAATCTTTGTAAAATTCAGATCCTTCGGGATTGCCGTAACTTCCAAATTTGTCGTAAAGTCCGCTTCGGGTTAACTGATTGCGATACGCTCTGGAAAGTTCTTTCAGCGGCGCCAGTTTGGGATCGGGGAAACCATCATCAAAATGAAGATTGGTATTAGGAACTAAATAAGAGTTTTGTAAATACTCAGGAGTATCAAATGAAAATCCTGCCGCCTTTTGCGGTGAATTAGACTGATCGAGTAGTTTTTCGGGTTTTATTTCCGGAATATGAGAAGACACGAATGTACCTCGTCCTGTAAAACTTTCAAGCCAGCCCTGATTTTGTAATTCTTCAAAAGCTTTAGAAACCGTAATTCGGTTAATGCCAAAAAAGTAAGCAATATCTCTTGATGAAGGCAGTTTTTGTCCGCTTTTCAGGTTTCCTTGTTTAATAGAAGATAATATAATCTCAGCCAATTGCAGGTAAATGGGTTTCTCTGCAGTTGAATTCAACTTAACATTGCTAAAAATTACTTTTAAAATTGGACTATCCATTTTGAATAAATTGGTCTACAAATATAATCCAATATAGAGTTACTTTTGAACTAGTAAATATGAATTAGTTATGAAAGAAAACAATATCATAATCCGCAAAGCGGTTGAAGAAGACAGTGAAAAAGTCTGGGGTTTAATGCGGGATCTGGCAATATTTGAAAAATATATTGATGTTTTTGCCATTACTCCGGAGATTGTTCGTGAAAGCGGTTTTAAAAAAAGCCCGCCTGATTTTTACTGCATTGTGGCTGAAGATACTGCCGAAATTGCCGGAATGCTGGTTTACTATTTTCTGCCATACACGGCACAGAACAAACCCGCAATTTATTTAAAGGAATTGTATGTGGATGAAAAATACCGCGGACAAAAGATTGGCGAACAATTAATGAAAGCCCTGCACGAAGAGGCCAAATCGAATAACTGCGCTCAAATTAAATGGACTGTCGCACCGTGGAATGATGCTGGGAAAAAATTTTATGAAAGGCTGGGGGCAAACGAAAATAAAGACTGGTTAAACTACGAATGGAGTGTTTAATGTAAACAGATATTAAGTAATTTTATAAAAAAAAGAAGCTATGAGTTTTAATTTACAGCCCGTATTAGAAAATGAATTTTGTATTCTGTATCCTTTAGAAGAAAAGGATTTTGATGTTTTGTATCAGGCAGCTTCAGACCCTAAAATCTGGGAACAGCACCCAAACAAAGACCGATGGAAGAAAGAAGTTTTTGAAAAATTTTTTGAAGGCGCTGTAAAAAGTAAAGGTGCTTTTAAAATCGTGGATAAAGAAACCGGAGATGTAATAGGCAGTACGAGATTTTACGATCCTGATCCGGAGGATGAAAGCATTTTTATAGGCTATACATTTTATGCGGTATCACATTGGGGAAATGGTTTTAATCCTGCGGTAAAACGAACGATGCTGGAGTATCTTTTTCAGCACGTTTCAAAAGTTAAGTTTCATATTGGTTCTCTTAACCTTCGGTCGCAGATTGCCATTTCGAGATTAGGGGCCGAAAAAATTGGTGAAGAAGAAGTGGCTTACTTTGGCGAAGCACCAAAAATGAATTTTATATATCAGATTGAGAAAGTCAATTGGGAAAATAAGATGTAAATAAAAAGTCCTTAAACAGAATCGTTTAAGGACTTTTTATATTGCAAAAGATGCGGTTTTATTTCACTAAATAAGAAACAACATCGGCTTCGCAGAGTCTGAAATACCCCATGGCATAATTTTTAGAATCTGCTGTGTTCACGATATTTCCTCTAATGTTTCCGGGAGGAACAGAAAACGGATTTGAATTTGAAGCGTCCAGAATTAATTTCATATAATTAAAGAAGTTTTTAGAAATCCCTCTGTGTGTAATATCTAATGTATTGCCCGGCATCATGTCTTCGTGAGAATAGCGGGCTTTAATTTCATTTCCGTTATACAGCTCATCATCGGTATTTTCGTATTCCGGAAATATTAAAAATTCACTTCGGTAATCCGTCAGGTAAAAATTCTGCTGGTCCGCCGGATCGTTGTAATAAAAAGTAACTTCGATAACATCTTCACCTCCTCCAAAGTCAGGAACAAGAGCCTGTTCTATCTTCGTAATTGGCGTTACTGAGGTTAGTTTTTCTGATGCCGTAAAAGTTTGTCCTTCGGCCTGAACAAATAATTTGTATTCCATACCAATAACAGGAACAAAATCAGTGCAAACATATACACCGGCTTCGGTTTCATTAAAAGTAAAAACATTGCCGCTGCTGTTTTCAACTCGTACCTGTGCGCCTGAAACTTTTGGTGTTGAGGTACTGTAATAAGGTGCCGTTTTGCTGATTTTTATGGTTTGTTCGTTTCCGGTAGTTCCTTTTTTCCAGATTATTTCAGCATCGATTACCAGTTTGGTTTCTCCGGCATCAAGATCAAGGTTTACAACATCCTCGCATGATGTGAAAGAAAAAACGAAAAGAAGACTTAGTAATGCAAGCGCTTTGTTCATTATAGTATATTGTTTTAATCTGTTCATTGCATTAAAATTTAAAGTTATAAGAAATGCCGGGTACTATACCAAAAATCGACAATCTTCGGGTTTCATTTGCTCCTGTATCTTCATTTGTTGTAAAGTTGATCGAAGCGGCATTTTTTCTATTGTAAAGATTGTAAATGCTGAATACCCAGTAACTCTGCCAGCCTTTCTTTTTGTCCGGTTTAGGTGTATAGGTTGCCGCAACATCAAGATGATGAAACAGAGGAAGTCTGTTTTCGTTTCGCAGCGAATAATTAGGAACGTGGATATCTCCAAATTCATAATACGAACCGGCATACGTTACAGGCTGGCCGGAACGCAGCGTGAAGTTAGCATTAAAAGACCATTTTGGACTGTATTCATAATTTCCAACTATACTTAAATTATGCAGTTTGTCGTAGCCGGATAAATACCAGTTACCATTGGCAACGCCTGGTTCATCAGGAGTTCTTCCCGGTGTTTTTTGTTCGGCTTTAGATAATGTGTACGAAACCCATCCTGTTAAAATACCTCTGTTTTTTCTAAATAATAATTCCATTCCGTACGATCTCGCTTTTCCGTTCAGGATAACCTGTTCTACATTATTGTTTGCCAAGACATCGGCACCGTCAATATAATCGATACGGTTTTGAACGTTCTTGTAAAACAATTCTCCTTCAAAAGTATAATCATTTTCATGGAAGTTTCTGAAATATCCTACTGCATATTGATCTAATAACTGCGGTTTTGTAAAAGGTCCGCTTGGCGTCCAGATGCTCATAGGCAATGGTGATTGTGTATTCGATAAAATATGAATGTACTGCGCCATTCTGTTGTAACTCGCTTTTACCGAAGTTTCATCATTAAAAGCATACGATAAGGCAGCTCTTGGTTCGAAATTATCAAAACTGCTGATGGTTTTTCCCTTTCCGTAATAAACGCTTCCTGTAGGAACTCCTTCTTCGTAAATATTATATAAAGGATTATATACCACAGCCTGATTGTTTGCGTAAGTGCTGATGGTTTCTGAACCTAAACGATAAAACGTGCTGTAACGAAGTCCGTAGCGGAAATTAAGTTTTTCGGTAATCTGGTTTTCAAAATCAATAAAAGCAGAAGCTTCTAAAGCATATTTTTTATCCAGCTGTTTGTAGTTAAATGAAGACCCCTGCGCAGTTGGACGCACAACTCCGGGATTAAAATCATAATACAAACCATCGACTCCGTAATTAAGTTTAAATTTTTCGGTTACCTGGTGGTTCCAGTTGTATTTTAAGCCGTAACTTTTGATGTTGCTGTCCCATTCGAAACTTTCTATCGGCATTCCCAGATTGAACTTGTAATCGCTGTAAAAAGCAGATAAATTGGTGTTTAAATTATCAGAAAATTTATGTTTCCAGCTTAAAATTCCCATTGTAGTTCCGTATGAACTCGAAAAACGATCGTTTATATCGAACACATCGCTTCCAAAATAACCCGAAAAAGCAATTGTATTATTGGCATTTAAGCGATAATTTAATTTAGCATTGAAATCATAAAACATAGCAGAATTTTTATTATCGGCCAGTTTCATAAATAAATGTGCGTATGATGTACGTCCGGCAAGAATAAAAGAACCTTTTTCTTTTTTTATCGGGCCCTGAACCAAAAGCCGGCTGGAGATTACTCCAACACCTCCGTTTACTTTATAATCTTCAAAATCACCTGTCTGCTGTGTTACATCAAGTACAGAAGAAACACGTCCTCCAAATCGGGAAGGAATTCCTCCTTTGTACAAATCCAGTCCGTTAACGATATCAGCATTAAAAATGGAGAAAAAACCAAACATATGCGAATCAGCATAAACCGGAGCACCGTCAAGAAGAATCAAATTCTGATCGGCAGCACCGCCGCGGACATTAAATCCCGAAGAAGCTTCTCCGGCATTGGTAACTCCCGGAAGTGTCAGGATTGATTTTAAAGGATCTGCTTCGCCCATTGCCACAGGAATTCGTTTTATATCCTGCATAGTCAGCCGGCTCACACTCATTTGAGTATTTTTGATATCAGCAGCTTTGTTACTTGTTACAATCACCTGTTCTAATTCCTGACTGTCAGATTCTATATTGAAATTTAGAGTAGTGTCATCAGAAATAGTAATGTGTTTTTCTCTGTTTTTAAAACCTATGTAACTTATAGAAACCGTATAACTTCCGTTTGGGATTTCGATGCTGAATTTTCCGTTCATATCCGTTACGGCACCAACTTCCAATTCTTTAATATAAACATTGGCACCAATAACGGATTGTTTGGTATCATCAAAAACCTGCCCTGTCAGCCTGCTTTTTTTTTTAGCCGGTTTTGGAGCCTGAGATTTTTGTTTTACAAAAATATTGTTGCCCACAATAGAAAACTGTATAGATGCACTTTTGTTTAGTTCAGTTATAAGCTTTTCGATTTCGGTTTGCTTAAAGGTGCTTTTTTTTGTAAAATACTTTTGATTGGTGTCGATTTGATCAGTAAAAGCAAATTTAAAATCGGTTTGATTCTCAATCTGCTTAAAGAATTCTTTTAAGGTTACATTTTGATCTACAGTTACTGTAACGCTCTGAGCGGATATACATAAACTGAATAAAAAAAAGCATGCTGAAATTATATGCTTCATGAAATTTTGTATTTTTGAATATTATTAACTGGAATAACCTCGTGTTATCCTGACTATGAGAAGGATGTGTAGTTTCGCGGCTTACATCCTTTTTCTTTTCTATTGAAAAGCAATCTGTTTTAGATCTTCATTTATTTCAAAGTTTAGGTTATACATTTCTGATAGTAATTGAACAATCGTTTTTAAATCTTCTTTCTTGTTGATTCTAATGGTGATTTTCTGATTTTGATATTCTTTTGGGAGAATTACTTTATAGCCGTAATTTTCTTCAATGTAAGTACTTACGACTGTTAGTTTTTCGTTGTCGAAATCTACAAAACGGCTGAACTCAGATATTGAAGCACCATGGTTTCCGTAAGTAAATTTTTCACCCGGTTTTAAAATCCATTTCTGATCCCGGCCTTTTACATTCATCTGAACGCTTCCTTCGTAAAGTTCGACCGTGACTTCTTTTTCTTTAAAACCTTTCACGGTAAAAGAGGTTCCTAAAACAGTAGTTGTCGTTTCATTACAAAAAACCAGAAAAGGATGCTGTTTGTCTTTTTTTACCTGAAAATAAGCTTCTCCAACGACTTCAATCTTTCTGTTCAAAGCAAAATTATCGGCATACGAAATTTTCGAATCCGGACTTAAATCGATTCTTGAACTATCGGGTAAAATAACCTGTTTGATTTTTGTTGTTTTGTTTTCGATTACATTTCCGGCCAGAACAACATTTTCCGTTTCATTTTCGGTGTTAAAATACATTCCTGTTCCAATAAGAACAAAAAGTAAAATCGTGGCAGCGGCATAATAACGCCATGGTTTAGACTTTTGCTTTTTGATAGCAAAAGTTTCAGAATGAAATTTCTTCCAGGAAGCTTCTTTGATGCCTTCGGGATTTGAAACCGGAGTTTCATTCCATAATTTTTCAAATTCGTTGTCTAATTTTTCCTTGTCCATTTTTTTTGGTGTTAGATAAGCTGACAATGAAATCCTTGTTTTGTAAAAACACCATAAACCATTTCTTTAATATCTCTGTTGGTTTCGATGTGCAGGATGTTTTCACGCCCTTGCTTGTCGAAATTTATGATACAGTCAGAAATGACGAATTGCAGAAGCGCTACAAGCAAGCTTGCATCTTTCTTTGTTCTGACATTTGTTTTATAAGCCTCAATATGCATTTTTGTGTTGTTATTTTTAGGTATAACAAACGAGAATGCAAAAGTTCCTAATGGTTTTCGATTTTTTTTCGAATAAATTTACTGGCGAGATAAATATGATTGGCAATGGTCTTTTCAGAAAGATCCGTTATTTCTGCAATCTCCTTATAGCTAAGGTTTTCCAGTTTGTGTAGAGTGAATATTTTTTGCTGCTGTTCCGGAAGCTGATTAATAAAATTATGTAATTTTTCTTTTCTGTCCTCAAAAATTCCTGAATCAGTTTCTTCCTGTGCAATGCTTACCTGAGAAGGATCAAGCTGAATTATTTTGTTTTCTCTGTTAACGTGGTTGATAATGATGTTTTTGCAGATGGTAAATAACTGTTTGTCAAACAAAACTTCTTCGTTAAGCAGTTCTCTTTTATTATACAATCGGATAAAGGTTTCCTGAACAAAGTCTTCCGGAGTGAGTACAGAAGAATTAAAACGTCTGGCAATATTTATCAGTTTATCGTAGTAATTGAAATAGGCTTCTTTAAAAGCGGCTTCATTACCTTTTTTTAAACTTATAATAAACTTTCTATTATCCATAACGAAAAAAATCGCAGCTAGTTTTAACTAGTCTAAACTCACTGAAATCAATATTATTGTATAGAAAACGAAGTGATTTCGAGTTGTGAATGTAATACGCTGCAAAGAACCGTAATTTAATTGTATAATTAGACGCAGTTATTAAAAAATGTTACAGACTAAAAGAGTTTTTTTATTTTCGAAATGTATCTTTACTTTGCAGTATTTTTATGCCTAATTATAAAATTAATAATCTTAGATTGATATGAAACAGTTATTCTGTGTGTTGGTTGTTTTGTTTTTGGTAAGTTGTAGAAATACAACAGAAAAGACGAAAAATGATGTGAGTAAAGAGACGCCTTCAGAAAAGAAAAATACTGAAGCTAAAGTCGATACTATTGTAAAAGTAGGTAAGCCGTTTGATGTTAATGGTATTAAATGCAATTGGAAGCAAATTGATTCTGCTTCTGTAAAAACAACAATAGAGTTATTGGAATACAAAACGAATCGTGTTCTGCTGAGTTATTCAGATGAATCTATATTCGAAAATGATTTTAATGCGGCTGATTATTTTAACGAGCACTTTAAAGATTTAAATTTTGACGGGCTCAAAGATTTTTTAATTACCAGTAAGGGCAGTACGGCTATGACTGATCTGATCAATATTTATATCTTTAATCCAAAGACAAAAACATTCGGGTTCTCGGAAAACTTGTCAGATAATACAATCGAAGAAATAAATAATGAAAAGCGAATGCTTGTAACGAGTTCGTTTAATATAGATGATGAAATTATACAGAAACATTATTTTGACAGCAACGGCAAAATAACATATTCTGAAATGATTACGAAATCAGATTTTACAGGAAATGACAACGTTGAAAAATATAAAAACCGATATGAAAAAATAGTCAACGGCGAAATTGTAAAAACAAAAGTATACATTACCACCGAATGATAATTGAAGCAAAGCACCACTTTTTAAGTGGTGTTTTTTGTTTACAGAATAATGTCTGAATTATTTGCTTTCTTCCTCCAAATTGTCGGCTGCAGAAATCTGATCCAGGATATTGGTTTGATTTGGAGAAATGTAGTTTTTTACTTCCGGAGTATTTTCTTTTTTAAAAAGAAGGTCCAATGCCGTATAAAGTCTTAATAAAACATCTTTGTCTTCTTTCTTAATGTCTAAAGCAGAGTTAAAATTGAAAACATAATTATTCGAATTGCGAACTTCTACTTTTATTGTTTTAGATGTGATTTTAAATTTGACTATATCCATTGTTTGTAAATTACCTACTGCAAAATAATGTTTTTAATTGCACTTATTTCCCTTATTTTATATTTTTTTTATTGTCAAAGATCATAATTTACAAAAAATCCTGCCTAGTGCTCGTTATTATAACGAGAGATAACTAAAAGACAAAACCCTTAAACAAATGATGTTTAAGGGTTTTGTGTTTTATAGAGGACGGGAGTTGAACCCGTGTCCGCCGCGGCGGATAAGAATCCTTGCTTTTAAAGAGATTCGATTAGTTCTTTAATGAATTCTCTTCCGATTCCGGTTTTGAAATATTTTTCTCTTTTGATGGCTTCATTTTTAGAATTGAAAAATTCTACATAAACAACTTCCCAAGGTCTGTATTTTACAGTATAGCCTTTTGCCGCAAGTAAATTATGAGATTTAAAACGTTCAATTAGATTAGAAGTAAATCCAGTATAGTTTTTATTGAATTTTTCTGAGAATAAGATATACACTACAAACTCTTCCATTTTGTCAAATTGTTTTAAGCAAAAAAAAAACACCACTTTAAAAAAAGTGGTGTTTTACCTTGTAGCGAGGACGGGAGTTGAACCCATGTCCGCCGTGGCGGATAAGAATCCTTGCTTTTAAAGAGAATCGATTAGTTTTTTAATGAATTCTCTTCCGATTCCGGTTTTCAAATATTTTTCTCTTTTAATTGCTTCATTTTTAGAATTGAAAAATTCTACATAAACAACTTCCCAAGGTCTGTATTTTACAGTATAGCCTTTTGCCACAAGTAAATTATGAGATTTAAATCGTTCAATTAGATTAGAAGTAAATCCAGTATAGTTTTTATTGAATTTTTCTGAGAATAAGATATACACTACAAACTCTTCCATTTTGTCAAATTGTTTTAAGCAAAAAAAAACACCACTTTGAAAAAAGTGGTGTTTTACCTTGTAGCGAGGACGGGAGTTGAACCCGTGTCCGCCGCGGCGGATAAGAATCCTTGCTTTTAAAGAGAATCGATTAGTTTTTTAATGAATTCTCTTCCGGTTCCGGTTTTGAAATATTTTTCTCTTTTGATGGCTTCATTTTTAGAATTGAAAAATTCTACATAAACAACTTCCCAAGGTCTGTATTTTGCAGTATAGCCCTTTGTAGCAAGTAAATTATGAGATTTAAAACGTTCAATTAGATTAGAAGTAAATCCAGTATAGTTTTTATTGAATTTTTCTGAGAATAAGATATACACTACAAACTCTTCCATTTTGTCAAATTGTTTTAAGCAAAAAAAAAACACCACTTTGAAAAAAGTGGTGTTTTACCTTGTAGCGAGGACGGGAGTTGAACCCGTGTCCGCCGCGGCGGATAAGAATCCTTGCTTTTAAAGAGAATCGATTAGTTTTTTAATGAATTCTCTTCCGGTTCCGGTTTTGAAATATTTTTCTCTTTTGATGGCTTCATTTTTAGAATTGAAAAATTCTACATAAACAACTTCCCAAGGTCTGTATTTTGCAGTATAGCCCTTTGTAGCAAGTAAATTATGAGATTTAAAACGTTCAATTAGATTAGAAGTAAATCCAGTATAGTTTTTATTGAATTTTTCTGAGAATAAGATATACACTACAAACTCTTCCATTTTGTCAAATTGTTTTAAGCAAAAAAAAAAAACACCACTTTGAAAAAAGTGGTGTTTTACCTTGTAGCGAGGACGGGAGTTGAACCCGTGACCTCAGGGTTATGAATCCTGCGCTCTAACCAACTGAGCTACCTCGCCTGGACTGCTATCATGAATTCGTGATTGCGGGTGCAAAGATAGAAATAATATTAAAGCAAACAAGAATATTTTGAAGAAAAAAAAATATTTTTAAAAACGCATTGTTTTTGGACATATATTCTTATATTTCCAAAAAAATTAAAAGTAGCACATGGATTCAAAAATACGTTACGAAATCGAGTTTCCGATCAATTCTTCGCCGCAGTTATTGTATCAATATATATCAACGCCGTCAGGTTTATCAGAATGGTTTGCTGACAACGTTAACTCAAGAGGTGAATTTTTTACCTTTATCTGGAATGATTCACAGGAAAAAGCACGTCTGGCTTCTAAAAAATCAGGCGAAAAAGTGAAGTTCAAATGGGTTGACGAAAGCAGTAAAGACACTGAATACTTTTTTGAACTGCATATTTTAGTTGATGAATTAACTAAAGATGTATCATTAATGGTAGTTGATTTTGCTGATAAAGAAGAAATAGGAGAGGCTAAACAATTGTGGGAGAATCAGATCTCAGATCTGAAACATCTTATTGGTTCTGTTTAGTAAAAGTCTATTTTATACCTTATATTTGCCCTGAACAAAATTCAGGGTTTTTTTATGATCAATTTTAACGGAAACACAGTACAGGAAGAAAATATATTAACTCAAAATCGTGCTTTTCTTTATGGAGACGGCGTTTTTGAAACCGTAAAAATAATCAATAACAAAATTTTGTTCCTCGAAGATCATTATTTCAGGTTAATGGCTTCGATGCGTGTTGTGCGAATGGAAATTCCAATGAACTTCACTATGGAATATTTTGAAGAACAGATTTTAAATTTCGTTCAGGCAAAAGGTATCACAGCATCGGCAAGAGCAAGAATTACCGTTTTTAGAAATGACGGCGGTTTGTATCTCCCAACAACAAATGAGATTTCATATTTAATTCATGCGGCCCCTCTTGAAAACACTTCTTATGTTTTAAATACAGCAGAATACGAAGTAGATTTATACAAAGACTTTTATGTAACAAAACAATTGCTGTCGTCTATTAAAACGACCAATAAAATGATAAATGTTACCGGAAGTATTTTTGCGCATGAAAACGGTTTGGCAAACTGCCTGCTGGTAAATGATGCAAAAAATGTTATAGAAGCTTTACAAGGTAATTTGTTTATGGTTTCGGGTAAAAAACTGATTACCCCGCCAGTATCTGAAGGCTGTTTAAACGGAATTATGCGTAAACAGATTTTAGCTCTGGCTAAGAAAATTGAAGGCATAGAGGTAACAGAGGAAATAATTTCGCCATTTGATCTTCAAAAAGCAGACGAATTATTCCTTACAAATGTTATCACGGGAATACAGCCGATAACTAAATACCGAAAAAAGGAGTTTACAAGTAATCTGGCTCATTTATTAGTGCAAAAGCTAAATGAATCCATTTCTGAAAATTAATTCAGATATGGATTCTCAGGTGCGTTTGACCAGATAACGTAATCGCCTCCCAGTTCAATGATCTGTTCCTTCCAAAAATGGGTGGTCGATTTTCCGATAATTTTATTCTTGTAATTATTATCGGCAATGATCCAGGAGTTGCCCTGCATTTCGCTTTCAAGCTGATTTTCATCCCAACCGGTATAGCCTAAGAAAAAACGAATGTTATTCTTGGTTATCGCTCCGTTGTTAATCAGGTCTTTGGTCGATTCAAAATCGCCTCCCCAATATATTCCGTTAGAAATCTCCACACTATTTGGGATTAACTCAGGAATGTTATGAATGAAGTACAGATTGTCTTGTTCAACCGGGCCTCCGTTATATATCTTGAAATTGGCATCAATCTCCGGAATTAAATCATTAATAGTATATTTTAGAGGTTTATTAATGATAAATCCTATTGATCCTTCTTTGTTATGGTCTGCTAATAAAATTACCGATCTGTTAAAAGATAAATCTCCAATTATTGAAGGCTCGGCAATAAGCAGGTGTCCTTTTTTTAATTTTTCTGAAATCATACGGCTACAATTTTCTTTAAATTTAATCATAAAATTTTTAAAATCGCAAAAAAAATCGTTAAACCGCATAAAAAAACCCTCCATAAGGAGGGTTTTAATTATATTATCTTAGTTTAGCGAACTTTAACTAATTAGTTCACTGCACCTTCTAATTCAGCTCCAGCTTTGAATTTTACTACATTTTTTGCAGCAATTTTGATAGTTTTTCCTGTTTGAGGATTTCTACCATCTCTAGCAGCTCTCGCAGACACTGACCAAGATCCGAAACCTACTAATGAAATTCTTCCGCCTTTTTTCAAAGTAGTTCCTACATTTCCTAAAAATGATTCTAAAGCTAATTTTGCCGCAGCTTTTGTAATTCCTGCATCAGCAGCGATAGCATCGATTAATTCTGATTTGTTCATAATAATTAGTTATTAATTGTTGGTTAAAAAAAAATGTTAATACACAAATTTAGTAGGAAATCCGTTGCGTGCAAGTGTTTTCTTTAATTTTAGCAATAATTGTTGATAACTTGCTTTTTTTGTTCATAAAGCACGTTGTTTATCGACTAAAAACAGGTACAAACCCCTGTTTTACTGAGCTTAATGCATCTTTGCTTCATCAGAAAAAGTAATGCCGTTTAATAATTCCGACACCTGCATTCTCTTCTTTCCCGGTAATTGTAGGCTTAATAACTCTATAAAGCCTCCTTTTATTGCAACTTTAATTTCTTTTTTACTGTTAATTAACTTTCCAATCTCATAAGAATGGCTGTCCGGCATCAGTTTAGCCTCGTAGATTTTGATATTTAAATTTTCATTTTTATCATTCAGGAAACACCATGCAGCAGGATAAGGACTCAAACCGCGTATTAAATTGTTGATTTCCTCTCCTGATTTTGTCCAGTCAATTTTGCAGTTTTCCTTGTTTAACTTGTATGCTGTCCTGATTTCGTCATTATCTTCCTGAATAGTTGTGGTCACATTTCCGTTTTCAATTACTTTTAAAGTATCAATTACAGTTGTGCTTCCTAAATTCATTAATCTATCGTGTAATTGTCCTGCATTTTCTGTAGGTTCAATTGAGATTTCCGAATTTAAAATCATGGCTCCGGTATCAATTTTATCATCTATAAAAAATGTTGTAACACCAGTTTTGGTTTCACCATTAATAATCGCCCAGTTAATTGGCGCTGCGCCGCGATAATTTGGCAGTAAAGAAGCGTGAAGATTAAATGTTCCTAAACTTGGCATTTCCCAAACTACTTTTGGAAGCATTCTAAACGCAACCACAATTTGCAGATTGGCATTTAAAGCTTTTAATTCAGCCAGAAAACTTTCGTCTTTTAAATTTACGGGCTGTAATAAAGTCAGGTTGTGCGCGAGTGCATATTCTTTTACAGCCGAGTATTTTATTTTTTGTCCGCGTCCTGCCGGTTTATCAGCAGCCGTAATAACGCCCACAACTTCGTAATTGTTTTTAAGAATGGTATCCAGAATTCCAACCGCAAACTCCGGAGTTCCCATAAATATAATTCGTAATTTTTCCATTATGATTTTAAAGTGTATTTATTGTTCGCCTGAATAACGATATGATTGTTTTCTAATAATTCCTGAATCACTGCCAGAACATCTTTTGTGTCGAGTTTTATCTGATTCTGAATTTCTCTTGATGTTAAAGCAGTTGCTTTTAGCAGATGAAGAATTTTATCTGCAATAGAATCAGCTTCGGTTATTTTTCCTTTTTGGGTAATACAATAGGAGCAGACCCCGCAGTTTGAATCGGCTTTTTCTCCAAAATAATCCAAAACCAAACGGTTTTTGCATGTTTTGTCTTCTTTTATATAATAAAGTACAGATGAAAGCTGGTCGCGTTTTAGTTTGTTTTGTTTTTCCAGATATTTCGAAACACGGTTTATCGTCAAATCATCTTCACGGACTTCATTAAATAATATAGTAGCATCGTTGTTTTTCGATTTGTATTCGATGATTTCTTTCTCTTTCAGTTTTTCCAAAACAGCCGTAATTTGTCCTTCGGTGTGATTTGATTTTTTTGCCAGTAACGGAAGGTTTAATGCTGTTTTCATTTCGTGAATTCCGGGATAGGTTCGTAAAATCGCCAGAATAATTTCTTCTTCGTTCGGATTCAGACTCATATACCGAATCACTTCTTTAGATTCAATTAAAAACTGCATCGTAACTTTTTCCGAAAATTCCTGAGACATCGTAATAATGCCCTGTTGATTCAAAAACTGCAGTGCATTGTAAGTTTTAAGAGTAGGGAAGTCGTATTTATTGCAAAAGTGATTCATTTTAAAAGAATAGGATTCGTCTATTCCTTCGCCGTAAGCAATCTGGAAATAATTGCACAATTTAATGTACATCGTTTTCAGGAATTTTTTATCCGGAAGAATATTCAGAAACTGCTGTTCAGTCTGATTGGCATCTGAGTTATTAAAAAGCAAAACCGAAAATGATTTTTCGCCGTTACGTCCCGCCCTTCCGGATTCCTGATAATAATTTTCTAAATTTTCGGGCAATTGGGTATGGATAACCGTTTTTACATTGTCTTTGTCGATTCCCATTCCAAACGCATTTGTAGCGACAATTACCTGTGCCTGTTCCGACATCCACAATTGCATGTTTTTGTCTTTTTCCTGAGCCGAAAGTCCGCCGTGATAATACGTTGCCCTAAATCCTAATGACTGTAGCTGTGTAGACATGTTCAGGCAAGATTTTCGGTTACGTACGTAAATAATAGAAGGCTGTGGATTTTTCTTTAAAATCTGTTCAACACGGTATAATTTGTCTTCGACTTCAAAGACCATGTATGCGATATTTTTTCTTTCAAAAGACTTTTGGAAAAGTTTGGTGTCTTTTAATCCTAATTCGGTTTTAATGTCTTCAACGACTCTTGGAGTTGCAGTTGCGGTTAAGGCCAAAAACGGAATTTTAGGAAAGTATTTTTTTAGTTCCGAAATTTTTAAGTAAGCAGGTCGGAAATCATGGCCCCATTGCGAAACACAATGCGCTTCGTCAATAGCGATTAAATTAATTGGGAGATTCTTTATTCGTTCCAAAATCCAGTCTGACTGAAGACGTTCCGGAGAAAGATAAAGAAATTTGTAATTCCCAAATTGGCAGTTGTCCAGAAGATCAATAATTTCTTCGGTGTGAATTCCTCCCGTAAGGGCAATGGCTTTAATATCTCTCTTTTGCAGATTAGCCACCTGATCTTTCATCAAAGCGATTAAAGGCGAAATTACGAGGCATATTCCTTCCTGCATCATGGCCGGAACCTGAAAGCAAATCGATTTTCCGCCCCCCGTGGGCAGCAGAGCAAAAGTGTCCTGACCTTCTAAAACCGAATCAATTATTTCTTTTTGCAAAGGTCGGAAACCTTGGTGTTTCCAGTATTTTAAAAGAATGTCTTGTGCTTCCTGCATGACCTGTGTTTTAAAGTTAAAAATGTAGAAATCAGTTTCTAGTTTTGCAACTTTAAAACCGGCTGCTAAATTTTGTCTAAGATAAAAAGAATTCTGTTTTCTACTGTATCTTTCGGAACCTCAATTAAATCGTAACCGTATTTCTTATAAGTTTCGATAAGATGTTTCTGGATTTCTAATGCCTGTTCGAAATTTTCATAACGTTCTGTGTCACTTTTATAAATTTCTTCCCAAGGCGGCAGAATAAATGTTTTAGAGTATTTATAGTTCTCGCAGGCATCTATAAAATATTCAGGATATTCATCGCCAATATAATCCATATAAGCGACAACATCGGGAATACCGCGGTCGATAAAAACTACATTATCGGGTTCCTGTACGGCACTTTTAAATTGCTGAATACGTCCTTCGAGGAGCATTTCGCTAAATAATAAGGGCTGTTCAAGGAATAATTGTTCGATACCTCTTTTTTGAGCTTCGAGCGTAACTTCTCTGGAAATTTCGGGATAACAGCAATAGCCACGAGCGACTAATTCGTTTATAAGTGTAGATTTTCCTGTACCAGGACCGCCAAGCAGGACTATGATTTCTTTTTGCACTATTCTAAAAATAAAGCGCAAATTTACCTAAACTTATTTATAATTAAAAAGAATATTTCTCAGAAACGAAAGATTTGATATTTTATAAATAAAGTTCTTGTTTTGAGACCCTGATTTGGAAGATATATTTCTCTAACATTATGTAATTCGCGTTTAGATCAGAAAATAAATATCTTCAAGGTTATAAAAACCTTGAAGGAGACCAAATAATACTTTCAAGAAATATCTTTTGTCAATTTTATCTTTATCCCGGGAAATTATTGCTCAGCCAAAAGCTGAATACTGTCAGAATGATTAATGATGTTATAGAACCATAAAAAATACCTGATCCTAAATTTTGCGCAGATTCTTTATTTTCTGAAAATTTTCTAATTACAAACCCAATAGTTACAGAAGCAATTAGTATCAAAATTATCAATAAAAAATTGTCCAGTAGTTTAAGAGTATAAATAATAAAAAGATGCAGTACTAAGGTTGACGTAAAAACGATTTGTTTCATCTTTATTTAAGCGTTACTCACAAAAAGAATATTTTTCAGAATCTTTCCCTTTTTTATTAGAAGGGATAATCAAATGCGATTGGAATTTTTTATCATTCAATACATTATTCACAAAATCCAAAACATATTGCTGTCCCTGGTGAAAAAGATAACCGGAAAATTCATGTCCGCCTCCGCAAAAAGTAATCAGCTCAACGTCTTTATGTAAATCGTTCATCTGATTGTAAACTGCGTATGAACCAAAAAGAATCAGCCAGCCCGAAGCATTTGTAGGGCACGAACGGTGCGAACCTGCGCTGTACGGAACTGTGTCGTCATTGTTTCCGTGAGCCAATAACATCGGAATTGCTTTTTCTTTGGTAATCAAATTAATATCCTGAATTGCGCCTGAACCTCCTATAAACCCTTTGTATTTAAAACTTTCAGGCAGATTGCTTTTGTATAAATTCATCAGTTTGTAATCCCAGAAAGAAGCATGAAAACCAATTTCGGCACCGGCACTGATTCCTGAAATAAAGAATTTTGAAGTATCGAGATTGTATTTGCTGGCATTTTCGATTAAATAACCGGTTGCCTGCCACATATCGCTTACGCCAATTTGGATTGCTTTTATTTTTTCGGTTAACGTTCCTTTACAGCCAAAATCCTTCCCTTTCATATACAAACTGTACGAAATACTGGCAACGGCATAACCATTTTGAGCCATAAATAAACCAAAGTTTTTTTCGCTTGTACGCTCTCCGCCTGAGAATCCGCCGCCAAATGCAAACAGAATCAACGGAATTTTTTCGTCCGTTTTTTTCTTTGGCAGATATAAATCTAAATCTAGTTTTAAAGTATCGTTTTGGAAATATGTCAGGGTTTTAACTTCTTGAGCGTTGCTGCTGTAAAAAGTGAAAGATGTAAAAAGGAAGAAGAGGAATTTTTTCATTATAAAGTGTTTTATTCTCGTAAAGGCGCTAAAACGCAAAGTTTTTTCTCAAATATAAGAGGAAATTTTACAAAGAAATAATCTTCTATTGCTTTTTTCTCTGCACCTTTGCGCCTTTGTTATTTTGAACCTTTTTTCAATAGAAAAAATCTAAAAATTCTGAAATCAAAAACGTATATTTGCGTTTATTTTTAATTACGAATGGAGAACGATAAAGAAAAAAATACCGCCGAATTTTACGAGAGATTAAAACTGGAGCTTGATAATGCAAACACCTGGCCTGCAGAATACTTGTATAAATTCATTGTACCATCTGTTGCAGATAATGTAGAGAGAGTAGAAAAAGCTTTTGACAGAATGGGCGCAGTTATTAAAACAACAAAATCTAAAACCGGTAAATTTACCAGTGTTTCTATAGATGTTACTATGAACAGCTCTGATGATGTGATTAGTAAATACAAAGAAGTTTCGACTATTGAAGGTATAGTATCATTATAAAAATTATGATCGAAAAATATAAAAGAGAAGCCGCAAGCGACGTTGTTTATAATTTAGAATACAATTCTGAAAGACAACGATTAATAATTCCGGAATATGGTCGTCATTTGCAAAAACTGATCGATCAGGCTACTGCAATCGAAGATGATGAAAAGCGCAACAAAGCGGCGAAATACATCATTCAGGTTATGGGAAGCTTAAACCCGCATTTGCGTGATGTGCCGGATTTTCAGCATAAATTATGGGATCAGCTTTTTATTATGTCTGATTTTAAACTGAATGTTGAATCTCCTTATCCTATTCCGTCAAGAGACGTTCTGCAGTTAAAGCCGGAAACTTTACAGTATCCGCAGAACTTTCCAAAATACAGATTTTACGGAAACAACATTAAATACATGATTGATGTTGCCAATAAGTGGGAAGAAGGAGAAATGAAAAATGCATTGGTAATGGTAATTGCCAATCATATGAAAAAATCTTTCCTGAGCTGGAACAAAGACACTGTAAAAGACGACGTTATTTTTGAGCATTTATACGAATTGTCAGGCGGAAAAATCAACTTGCTGCACAGTACAGAAGAGCTTTTAAATACTACAGATTTAATGCGTACCAACAAAAGAGTGTCAAACAAAACCACTCCGGGCGGTCAGGCAAAACCCCAAAACAATAAAAATAATAACAAAGGCGGTCAGAAAAAAACATTTCAAAAAAATAATAATCAGAAATAAAATAAGGTGCTAAGATGCTAAGGAACTAAGAAGCTAAGATTTTTTAGCTTAGAACCTCAGAATCTCAGAACCTCAGAACCTTAACAAAGATCTATGGGAATTTTTAAAATCGAAGGAGGAACACCTCTAAAAGGAGAAATCACTCCGCAGGGAGCAAAAAATGAGGCGTTACAAATTTTATGTGCCGTGCTTTTGACAGGAGAGAAGGTGAAAATTAATAACATTCCTGATATTATTGACATCAATAAATTAATCACTTTGCTGGGTAATTTAGGTGTAAAAATCCAACGCAATGAACCGGGTTCAATTACTTTTCAGTCAGATGAGGTAAATGTTGGATATTTAGAAACGGAAGCTTTCAAAAAAGAAGGAGGGGCGCTTCGTGGTTCTATTATGATTGTTGGACCGCTTTTGGCTCGTTTCGGCAAAGGATATATTCCAAAACCGGGAGGAGATAAAATCGGACGCCGTAGATTAGATACACACTTTGAGGGTTTTATTAACCTTGGAGCAAAGTTTAGATACAACAGAGAAGATCACTTTTACGGAGTAGAAACTCCTGAAGAAGGACTTCAGGGAACTGATATGCTTTTAGACGAAGCATCTGTAACCGGAACAGCAAATATTGTAATGGCTGCTGTTTTGGCAAAAGGAAAAACTACTGTTTACAACGCTGCCTGCGAGCCATACTTACAGCAGTTGTGTAAAATGTTAAACTCTATGGGAGCTAAAATTACCGGAGTTGGTTCTAATTTATTGACTATCGAAGGTGTTGAAAGCCTTGGAGGATGTGAGCACACAATTCTTCCGGATATGATTGAAATTGGATCATGGATTGGTCTTGCCGCTATGACAAAGAGTGAAATCACAATTAAAAATGTAAGCTGGGAAAATTTAGGTTTGATCCCAAATACATTTAGAAAGTTAGGAATTACAATTGAAAAGCGTAACGATGATATTTACATTCCGGCTCACAAAGATGGATATGAAGTAAAAACAGATATTGACGGTTCGATCCTGACTATTGCTGATGCACCTTGGCCGGGATTCACACCAGATTTATTAAGTATCGTTTTGGTTGTGGCAACACAGGCAAAAGGAGATGTTTTAATTCACCAAAAAATGTTCGAAAGCCGTTTGTTTTTCGTGGATAAATTAATTGATATGGGTGCAAAAATTATGTTATGTGATCCGCACAGAGCTGTCGTTATGGGACATAATTTCGAATCTCAATTAAAAGCAACAACAATGTCATCTCCTGATATTCGTGCGGGGATTTCATTATTAATTGCGGCGCTTTCTGCAAAAGGAACAAGCACAATCCAGAATATCGAGCAGATTGATCGCGGATATGAGCGTATCGACGAGCGTTTAAGAGCAATTGGAGCTAAAATCGTTAGAGCATAAAGTTATTACCGCAACCCGAACGATAGCGAAAAACGAAGCGATTCACGGATTTATTTTTGAAAATCTTTGAAGATATAAATTCGTGATCCCGACAGCTATCGGGAGCGGCGAAAAAAAATAGTCATAAATGACAAACGAACAAAAAGCTATAAAAGCTACTGTCTTTAGTATAGTTGGAAACACCTGCCTGGCCCTTGTAAAAGGTCTCGCAGGTTTTTTTGGCAATTCGTATGCCCTGATTGCAGATGCAATCGAATCAACAACAGATATATTTTCGTCCTGTCTGGTTTTGTTTGGAATTAAATATTCTAACAAACCTGCCGATGAGAATCATCCTTATGGCCACGGCCGTGCAGAACCATTGATTACGTTTTTGGTAGTTGGATTTTTAATTACATCGGCTACAATTATTGGTTACGAAAGTATCGCCAATATCCAGACGTCCCATGATTTGCCAAAATCATGGACACTTTATGTATTAGGAGCCATTATTATCTGGAAAGAATATTCGTTTAGACTGGTAATGAAAAGAAGCCGACAAACCAATAGTTCCTCTTTGGCGGCTGACGCATGGCATCATAGAAGTGATGCTATAACTTCTGTTGCCGCTTTTGTTGGAATTTCGGCCGCATTGGTTATGGGCAAAGGCTATGAATCTGCAGATGACTGGGCTGCACTATTTGCTGCTTTTTTTATTCTGTATAACAGTTATAAAATTTTCAGACCGGCCCTTGGCGAAATCATGGATGAAAACCTAAATGATGATTTAGTTGAAGAAATTCGTGTTGCAGCTTTGAAAGTACCGGGAATTCTTGGAACAGAAAAATGTTATATCCGAAAAGCCGGAATGCGTTACCATGTAGATCTTCATGCGATTGTTTCGGCTAAGATTTCAGTTAAAGAAGGACATGATCTTTCGCATAAATTGCAGGATGCTTTAAAAGAAGAAATTCCACAACTCGGACATGTTTTAATCCATATTGAACCGGATGATTATCATTGTTGAAAGGTTCTAAGTTGCTAAGGTTTATTTTAGAGATTAGTATTTTTTTTTCGGGCTGAGCGAAGTCGAAGCCCGCGTAAAGAGAATCAAAAAATATCCGTTTAAATCTGTAAAATCAGCGTGAAACCAGACATAAAGATTTAAACGGCTTTTTTTTATAAGACAGTAATAACTTTGTCGCTTTGTTTCTTTGAACTTCTAATTTAAAACATTCAAAATCTTCAGCCCAAATACTACACCGTTTTGCTGAATACCACCTTGATACGAATGTACATAATCAACTCTGAAAAGTTTAAATTTTCCGAAACCTAAGTTGTCTAAACCAACTGTAAATTCAGAATATGGTTTTTGGCCGGGGATTGCAAGAGAATGAAATCCGATATTCATGGTTGATTTTAAAAGATTCAGAAGCGGAATTTTATTCGTTACAAATCCCATGTCGTTGTGTTCAAGATGCATTTCTAAATAACGGTCATTTGTACTGTTGGAGTAATACGGCATCAGATTGAAAACATTCAAATAACGGTCAGTTGTTCCAATATGCGTTTGGTTTCCGTTAAAGTGCCGGTAATCTATAAAAGAGATATTTTCGGCATTAAAAAATTTACCTGCTTTAAGATTCATTCCTAAAACTCCTTTATTATTTAGTTTTAGATCATATTGAATGGCCGCTCCAATTCTTTCAAATTCATATTTTTTTTCGCTCGCTGCAAAAGCTTTTTCAAAAGCTAAAAAGATCGAAGGGTATTTTTCATCTTTAAAATTAAACCTTCCGTCCGGTCTTGAAATGTATTTGCTGCCAAAATTAATTCGAATATTTACGTCTGTTTTTATTAAATGATGAGGATCAAATGCAGATGAAGTGAAATCATTTGGAGCCAGAGGGTTATTTGACGAATAAATATCGTCTCTTTTAAAAAAAGAATAATCCGTTGTGTTAAAAAGCGGTTTTCGCTGCTCGTAAGCTGCTTTTGCATTTAAATTTATTCCGTTTGCGATATCCTGAGAATAACTGATTTGTGCAAATTCCAGATTGTACAATTTCATGTAATTATTCTTAAAAAATAAAGAGCTTACAGAATTGACAAATTTAGAAATAGGTTCTGCGCTGTTAAATTGAGCGGTTTTTGTTCCTCCCGAAACGTATAGCGAAGCATAATTGATATTATTAAATCGGTGGCTGAATTCGCCAATAACGCGCAGACGTTCATCTGAAAAACCATAGTTAAAAGTAGTGCTTACAGAAGTGCTTTTTCCATTTTCTTCATTCCATTTTTTAAAAGAAAAACCAGAATCCAGATTAAGACCCTGAACTGAATTGAAACTCAACGAAGTCAGGTTTAGTAAGCCATCATATTTAAAAGAATATTTTTTGAAAGTGTTCTTAAAATCATAACCCCTTAAAATATCCCAGATCCTGAACTTATTGTTTTTGGCATCAATAGAATCGGTATATTTTTTAGATTTCCGAATGGTCTGCAGACTGTCTTTTTTTGTATAATCGGTACTTTCTTCAAGTGTTAGCGGAATCGGACGAATTGTATTCCAGAAAGCATCATCTTTTTTATTGGCATTCAAATCAAAAGCAACAATTTCGTTCCCGAATGTTTTTTTAGCAAATGAATCCGGAAATTCATAATTTGAATACACATAATTGAACTGACCTGAAAATTTTATACCCAGACCGCCGGCGTTAAAAGATAATGTCTGTGAGTTTTTTGTCCATATTTTGTTTTGCGAATTGTAACTGTAGCTTTGTTTGAGATTCATTACTTCAGTAAATTCGTTTTTCATTCGATAGCCCTTTATGTCCAAATCGAGGGCATAAATTGCAAAGCTGTCGTCGACTATATAAATGTAACCTTCAAAAACAGGTTCTTTGTCTCGTTTTGGAATGACTTTTATTTTATAAATCTGTTGTTTATTATCATCATAAAAACTGCCTTCGAGTTTGTATTTGTAGTAGCTAAAAGCATTTACGGCAATAGGAGAGATGAGGTTTATATCAAATTCTAAAGTATTGTCGTAAAAATCGTAAGTCGATAATGCAGCTGTATTATAGCTGAAGCCTTTATTGTTTCCTGAAATTTTAGAAGCAGTGATTGTTTCTTTTAATTTATCCGGTTTTTGAAAAGAGACTTTCGAGATAGTTTCGGACAAGTATAAAATTCCTGTCCCGGTAGAATCTAAATTAGATGATAAATCCGGTCCGAGATCAACTTTTTGGCCGAGGATTTTTTTGGGTAAATCTTTTACTTTTAAAATCCCTTTAGAATAGAAATCAGCTGTAAAACGTGCTGTTTTCTCAGAGTTTTCTTTTCTGTTTGCAATGGCACTTTTAATAATGGCATTGGCAGGATTGTTTTTAGGATCAATAACGACTTCATTTAATGCAAAGCTTTCTTCCTGCATTTTTATATCTAAAGTCAGATTTTTAGAATCCGGAGAAATAATTATTTTTTGAGTTTTAAATCCAAGATATTGAAAAACGATTCGGTTTTTGCCAATTTCTTTTATCTGCAGCTGATACTGACCTTGTTCGTTAGAGGTTGTGCCGCTATATGTGTTTTCTTCAAATACAGAAACAAAAGGCAGCGGATTTCCTTTTTCATCGGTTATGGTGCCTTTAATCTGGGCAGAACTGATTAAAGACAAGAATAAAAGGGCAGATAAAATGATGGTTTTCATGTAAGCTGGTTTCTCTAACAAAAATAAAACAACCCGAAAATGAGCTTATTAATAATTTGTTAAATAACGATTTACAAAAAAGACTGAATCGCCAGTTCGTAACTTTTTAATCCAAAACCTAAAATAACCCCTTTTGCATTTCCTGATAAATACGACTGATGCCTGAAACTTTCGCGGGCATACGTATTCGAAATATGAACTTCGATAACCGGAGTGGTTACCGCTTTCATGGCATCGCCCAAACCAATAGAAGTATGAGTATAAGCGCCCGCATTGAGGATAATACCGTCAAATGTAAAGCCGCATTCCTGAATTTTACCAATCAGTTCGCCTTCAATATTACTCTGATAGTACGATAGTTCGATGTTTGGGAATTTTTGCTGCAGTGTTTCGAAATAATCTTCAAAAGTCTGGCTTCCGTAAACTTCTGGCTCTCTTTTTCCTAAAAGATTCAAATTGGGTCCGTTGATAATGCAGATTTTCATAAAGGCAATTTAGTTTTAATTAAGTTAATGTGAGACATTTTACATTTCACAAATTAGTGTAAAAATAGAAAACCGCTTCAAATAATTGAAACGGTTTTTATAAAAGTATGTGATATTTTTTAGAACATAAATCCGGCAGAAATCTGGAATACTGAGTTCTTAACGTCAGCATTTTTTGAAGCTTCGGTTAATCCAATACCATAACGACCTTGTAAGAAGAAGTTTTCGGTAAGTTTTACTCCTAATCCCGCGTTAAGCCCAAATTCAAAAGTTTCACCGTTTTTAACATTAAAATCATTTCTTTCACTTACTAAGAAAGAAGCTTGAGGCCCTGCTTCAATACTGAATGTGTTATTCAAATAAAATTTAGCCATAACCGGAATAGAGATATATCCAAGTTCATTTTTGATGTCTTCGCTTACATCACTAAATTTATAAGATGCTCCCGTAGTAGAGTATAAAAGCTCTGGCTGAATAGAAAATTTATCTAATAATTTTACCTCAGCAACCAAACCAGCATGATAACTAGTAATTCCATCTTTGTTAATTGCCTCCGGAAAATCTCCGGTTTGATTTGCAAAGTTAACCCCTGCTTTAACCCCGATCTTTAGTAATTGTGCTTGTACTGCCGCTGATGTTGCCAAGAACAATACAGCTGCCAAAAGTATTTTTTTCATAAAAAGGTTTTTTTTAAAAAATTGGTATTTTAAAATATTGTCTAAATTCAAAACTACATATTTAGGATTTTATTGCATTATATTTTGGAATAAATAATTACTAAAATTCCCATTTACAAGTGTTTTTTGAAGAAATGGAAACTAAGAGATGTTTTAAAGCACTGATTTTCAATTGTGTTTTGAGTAGTTTGTTATTCTGCCTTATTTTGACATCCTTTAGACTTATTAGGAATTTATTTTGTAGTGTAAATCTTATTTTTGTTAGTATTAATAGAGATATGATTTAAGGAATGAAAAAAAAAGTTTTGACTGTTATTACTATAATAACATTTGGTCTAACAAACGCCCAGGAAATTAAGTTTGGAGTTAAAGGAGGAGTAAATATCACAAACTGGACGGCAGAAAGCGAAGTCAATGTAAAATCAAAGACAGGCTTTAATGCGGGTGTTATAGCCGAGATTAAGCTTTCAGATAAATTCGACGTACAGCCGGAACTTTTGTATTCTACCCTGGGTACAAAATTTACAAACCTCCCAGCAGAATTTGATGGAGATTATTATATGCTGAGTACAGATTGGAAGCTTTCTTACATTGTCGTTCCGGTGATGTTTAAATATAATATTTCTGAAAAATTTAATGTAGAGGCAGGACCGCAGATTGGATTTTTGACCTCTGCAAAATTTGAAAAGATAAAGATGGAAGGAGTAAGTTTGGGATCTTCAGACGCCAAAGATATGTTTCAGACTGTAGATTTTGCTTTAAATGCGGGCTTGGGTTATAATCTTACTGAAAATGTTTTTTTTGGTATTCGATATGGATTTGGATTATCCAATATCACAAAGAGAGAATATGGCGATTCGAAATTACAAAACAGGGTATTATCTCTAACTGCCGGATATAAATTTTAAATAATTTTGTTTAATTGAAAGAAAAAACCTACATTTGTGCAGTAATTTAAAAAAAAACAAAAAAATGAAAAAAATTATTTTAGCTGTTATTGCAGTAATGACGTTTGGATGGGCAAATGCTCAAGATGTTAAATTTGGAATTAAAGGTGGAGTTGATTTTCATAAATTAACTAAACTAGAATCTGCTTCTATGAAAACTGGATTTGTAGCTGGTGCTTTTGCAGAATTTAAAGTTTCTGAGAATTTTGCATTCCAGCCAGAGATCTTGTATTCTGCTCAAGGTGTAAGAGTTAAATATTCAAAGGCATATTTTTCATCTGATGAAAAAGTAAACCTTGGATATTTAAATGTGCCATTAATGTTTAAATACTATGTTATTGAAGGGTTAAACATCGAAGCAGGTCCTCAGATAGGTTTCTTATTGTCAGCAAAATCAAAATATAAAGTTACTGACGATTATGGAACTGTATCATCTAATGACGATATAAAAAGACTATGCAATTCAGTTGATTTTGGTCTTAATTTTGGCTTAGGATACGATGTTACTAAGAATCTTTCTGTTGGAGCTCGTTACAATCTTGGTTTGACTAATGTTTATAAATCTGATTATTTTGCCAAGGCTAAAAACAGTGTGATTTCATTAACAGTAGGATACAAATTCTAAAAAAAAGTAAAAGTTTCACCAAACTTTTGATATATTTTTTAAGCCTTTTCATGTAAATGAAAAGGCTTTTTGTTTTGAATTAAACGAATTGGGTATAAAATAATGATTTGCCTTAAGAAAAAGAAGATTGATTTTTACTGAATTTATAGCAAAAACACGATCAATTAGCACGATTATTCTGTATTATTTTTAGCGTCTAATTTTTTATTTGGTTTTTAATTAACATTTTAGAAATCTATTACTACTTTATTTGTTAAAAAACAACTTTTTTCTTTAACAGTATTAATTTTATATTTGACCCGATAAATTTTAACCAAAACAAATTTAAGAATGAAAAAAATTATGTTAACTGCTGTGGCAGTAATGGCTTTTGCATTTTCAAATGCGCAAGAAACTAGATTCGGAGTTAAAGCAGGTGCTAACTTATCTAACTTTAGTGGAGATGTTGAAGACGCAAAATCTCTAATTGGATTTCAAGTTGGTGGTTTCGCAGAATTCAAACTTTCTGATAAATTCGCTATCCAGCCAGAGCTTTTATTCTCTACTCAAGGAGCTAAATCAGAAGAATCTGAATTTGGATATAGCTCTGAGTATAAAACTCATTTAAGCTACATCAATGTTCCTGTGATGGCTAAATATTATATTGTAGAGAAATTTAGTGTTGAAGCAGGTCCGCAAATTGGATTTTTAGTTAGTGCAAAAGAAAAATGGGAAACTTCAGGTCCAGGTGTTTCTGAGTCAGGAGATGAAGATGCTAAAGATTTTTATGAGTCAATCAACTTTGGTGTAAACTTTGGTGCTGGATATGATTTTACAGAAAATCTTTCAGTTGGTTTACGTTACAACTTAGGTTTGTCTAACATCGCAAAAACTGAAGATGGAGCAGACTTCAAAATCAACAATAACGTATTCTCTTTATCTGTTGGATATAAATTCTAATCTTACCATAATAAGATTTATAAGAACCCTTTCTAAATTTAGAAAGGGTTTTTTATTTGACAGCAGTTTAAAAAAGTATGATGTAGAAGTTATTTTAACAATAAATCTTAAATTAAGATTTAAATTGTTAAAATTATGCACGCCAATTGTGAAGAATATTTTTATATTTGACGCCTATAACTTAAAAACAAATTGTAATGAAAAGAATAATTTTCGCTGCTATCGCAGTTATGGCATTTGGTTTTACCAATGCACAAGAAACTAGATTTGGGGTAAAAGGAGGTTTGAATATCTCAACACTTGGCGGAGATGCTAGTGGTGTTTCTTCATTGGTAGGTTTTCATGTTGGCGGATTTGCTGAAATCAAAATTATTGAGAAATTAGCTATTCAGCCGGAACTTGTGTTTTCTACTCAAGGTGCCAAAGAGAAGTTTTTCGGTGAGAAATACAATACGAATTTAAATTATTTGAATATTCCAGTAGTGGCTAAATACTATATAACAAAAGAGTTTTCTGTTGAAGCTGGTCCGCAAATTGGGTTTTTAGTATCTGCTAAATCGGATGGCGAAGATGTGAAAGATCTTTACAAGTCTATTGATGCAGGTTTTAATATTGGTGCAGGTTACAATTTTACTGAAAATTTATCAGTTAATCTTCGTTACTATTTAGGTCTTGCTAATGTTGTTGATACTAATGATGATTATGAAGATTGGGAAGATTTTGTAGATAGTTACAGAGTAAATAATAATGTTATTTCATTGTCTGTAGGATATAAATTCTAATTTTTAGAGACAACCAAAATATTTAAAACCTTCCTCATTCAGGAAGGTTTTTTTATGCGTTTTATTTTGTTTAAAAATGTTTATATCACAATTATGTTTTTATAAATAAATATTTACATTTGATTCGTAATTTAACCAAAAACAAATCAAAAAAATGAAAAGAATTATTTTAGCTGCAATTGCAGTTATGACATTTGGCTTTGCCGGTGCTCAGGAAGTTAAATATGGTTTTAAAGGAGGACTAAATGTTTCTAGTCTTAACGGAGACACAGACGGTCTCGATTTAAATTCGCGTTTTGGATTTAATGCGGGAGGTTTTGTAGAAATTAAGTTCTCTGAAAAATTTGCTTTACAGCCTGAGATCTTATATTCTACTCAGGGTGCGAAATTTACGAATGTTGGTGCTGTGGTAAATGGAGATCTTTATACAGGAGATGTGTGTTTTAATTTGGATTATATCAATGTTCCGGTAATGTTTAAATATTATGCGGCAGAAAAATTTTCAATAGAAGCAGGTCCTCAACTGGGATTTTTAGTTTCAGCAAAAACAAAAACCAAATTAGACGGTTATAACCAGACTGTTGAAGGTGATGTTAAAGACAGTTTTCAGTCAATTGATTTTGGACTGAATTTAGGTGCCGGTTACGATTTTACAGAGCATTTCTTCGTGAATGCCCGCTATAATCTGGGAATAACTAAAATAGAGAAAACTGAGCCGGGAGATAATTCAAAAACTCACAATGGCGTTTTTTCATTATCGGCAGGTTATAAATTCTAATTTTAAGTTTTAAACTATTCCAAACCTTCCTCATTTAGGAAGGTTTTTTTATGTCAAAAATGATTTACTTTGCAACGTATGAAATGGAGTAATTATATAAAAGATTATCAGTCGTATCTGCGTATAGAAAGGGGTTTGTCTAAAAATACAATAGATAATTACAGCTTTGATATCGAACGATTGTGTCTTTTTTTAGAAACCAGCCAGATTGATGTTTCGCCTGTAAAAATTACAGACGAAACGGTGCAGCAATTCATCTATTCGGTTTCGAAAGAAGTAAATCCGAGATCTCAGGCCAGGATTATTTCCGGACTGAAAAGTTTTTTTAATTATCTGATTTTCGAAGATTACAGAAACGACAGTCCGCTGGAATTAATCGAAAGTCCCAAAACAGGACGAAAACTTCCGGATACCTTATCTGTTAAAGATATTGACGCCCTTATTGCTGCAATTGATTTAAGCAGTAATGAAGGCGAACGAAATCGTGCCATGCTGGAGACTTTGTACGGCTGCGGTCTTCGTGTCTCAGAATTGGTGGCGCTTAAAATATCCGATCTGTATTTTGAAGAAGGATTTATGAAAATTACCGGAAAAGGAAATAAAGAACGATTTGTTCCTATTGGTAAACTGACACAGAAATATATCGAGATTTATCAGAATGAAATTCGTTCGCATTTAAATATTAAAAAAGGCTGCGAAGATACCCTGTTTTTAAACCGAAGAGGCAATCAGCTTACCCGTGCCATGATTTTTACGATTATAAAAGATCTTGCAGTAAGGATTGGTTTAAAGAAAAGCATCAGTCCGCATACACTGCGCCATTCGTTTGCAACACATTTGCTCGAAAATGGCGCCGACTTAAGATCGATTCAGTTAATGCTGGGGCACGAATCGATTACCACTACAGAAATTTATGTGCATTTAGACCGAAGTTTCTTAAAAGAAGTGATGCATTCGTATCATCCAAGGAAATAATTTTCTTACGAAAAAGCTTTTTTAAATCAAAAAAACAGTACCTTGTATTCAGAATTTAAAGGAACAGAACTAGGAAACAACGATTTTTTAAATCAGAATCGTTTTCATAATTACTTGCTTAAACGATGGTATATGGTTTTTGATTTGTATAGTAATGAGGATTGCCTGGAGGTAAATAATTTCTACAGAAAACTGTTTGCCGAAATGCCGGATCTTCTTTTTCAGTTTATAATTGATAGGAATAATCAATACACTTTTCCTTTAGTCAGTAAATCTGTTGATGATATTTTTGAACTTTCAGAAAAGGAATTTACAGATGATATTAAGTTGGTAATTTACGAAAGAGTACTGCCTCAGGACCGCGAATTGTTTTTTCAGTCTTTAGTAAAAGCTAAAAAAGAAATAGTTCCGTGGGAAATTGAATTCAGGGCTGTTCTGCCTAAAAAAGGACTTCGCTGGTTTAAAGTTTCTGCTAAAACGGAGTTATCGCCTGATAAAAGAGTAAGTTTTTATGGTCACGTTTCGGATATAACCGAATTAAAAGATAAAGAAGAACGGCTGCGTATTTCAGAAGAGCGCTTTCAGTTTGCTCTGGAAGCTTCTACAGCCGGAATCTGGGACTGGGATATGACAACCAATACTGTTTTTTATTCTTCGCTTTCCCTTAAGATTTTAGAATTAGAATCGGCAGATATTTTTGATGATCCGGAACGCTGGGACAAAATCGTGCATCCCGATGATCTCCCAAAATATTATTCGGATATTCAGGAACATTTTGACAACAAAATCCCGTATTACGAAAATTACCATCGCGTCATGACGTCAAGCGGTAATTACAAATGGATTTTGGACAGAGGAAAAGTGATCAAACGCGATGAAAACGGTAAACCGCTGCGTGTTATTGGTACTCATACTGATGTTTCACTGCAAAAAGAAAAGGAACTGGAATTGCTGAAAACAATGAAGCTTTACAGCGACCAGAACAGTCGTCTGCTGAATTTTTCGCATATCGTTTCTCATAATTTAAATACACAGGCAGGAAATATAAAGTCGATCCTTGATTTTATTGATGCCGATGGCGACAGGGAAACAGTTACCGAAATGCTGGAACATCTCCGTACGGTATCAAATGATTTAAATGAAACCATTTCGAATTTAACACAGATTGTTAAAACGCAAAGCAATATTAATATTGCAGTGGTGCCTTTACGATTGTCTGAGTATATTGATAAAACAATTGCGGCTATAAAAGGGCATGACAAACAAAAGAAAGTTACGATTGTAAATAATGTGCCTCAATATGTCACGATTAATTTTAACCCCGCGTACCTTGAAAGTGTCCTGCTGAATTTTGCAACCAATGCAATCAAATACGCGCATCCGGATCGTGAGCCAGTTATTGTATTCGATTTTGGAATTGAAGCGGATGGTCATAAGTCTTTAAAAATTACAGATAATGGTTTAGGAATTGATCTGGAACTGTACGGCGATTTATTGTTTGGAATGTATAAAACATTTCATAAGCATCAGGAGGCGAGAGGAATTGGTTTATATATCACCAGGAATCAAATAGAGGCTATGAAAGCGATTGTTTCTGTAGAAAGTATAGTTGGAGAAGGAACGAGCTTTAAAATTGTCTTTAATGATGTTTAAAAGATTTAGAAATTGTATAAAACAATAAAGGCTGTCATTTGACAGCCTTTATTGTTTATATAGAAGAGATTATTTTGCAATGTTTACTGCTCTGGTCTCTCTGATTACCGTTACTTTAACCTGACCCGGATAGGTCATTTCAGTCTGGATTTTTTGTGAAATTTCAAAAGATAAGTTTGCGGCATTATCATCAGAAACTTTTTCGCTTTCAACAATTACACGAAGCTCCCTTCCTGCCTGAATTGCATAAGCATTTTTGACACCGCTGAATCCGTAAGCGACATCTTCAAGATCTTTTAAACGCTGAATATATGAATCCAGTACCTGACGTCTTGCTCCCGGTCTTGCTCCTGAGATCGCATCACAAACCTGAACAATTGGTGATAATAATGATTTCATTTCAATTTCGTCGTGGTGAGCTCCAATAGCGTTGCAAACCTCGTCTTTTTCACCGTATTTTTCGGCCCACTGCATACCTAATAAGGCGTGCGGCAAATCGCTTTCTGTATCCGGCACTTTACCGATATCGTGCAGTAAACCGGCTCTTTTTGCCAGTTTTACGTTTAGTCCTAATTCTGCAGCCATGATACCGCAAAGTTTAGAAACTTCTCTTGAGTGCTGTAATAAGTTTTGTCCGTAAGAAGAACGGTATTTCATTCTACCTACAACTTTAATTAATTCCGGGTGTAAACCGTGAATTCCTAAGTCTATTACGGTACGTTTTCCAACTTCGATAATTTCGTCGTCGATTTGTTTAGCAGTTTTAGCTACCACTTCTTCAATACGGGCCGGGTGAATACGCCCGTCAGTAACTAGTTTGTGTAACGACAAACGTGCAATTTCTCTTCGTACAGGGTCAAAACAAGAAAGGATAATAGCCTCCGGTGTGTCATCAACAATGATCTCAACTCCTGTTGCTGCTTCTAAAGCTCTAATGTTACGCCCTTCACGACCAATAATTCGTCCTTTTACATCATCAGATTCAATATTGAAAACAGAAACACAATTTTCAACTGCTTCTTCTGTTCCTACTCTCTGAATAGTATTGATAATGATTTTTTTAGCTTCCTGCTGTGCAGTAAGTTTTGCCTCTTCGATAGTTTCCTGAATATGAGACATAGCTTTGCTTTTAGCTTCGGCTTTTAAACCTTCAACTAACTGCTCTTTTGCTTCCTCTGCAGACAGACCTGAAATTACTTCAAGCTGCTGTAACTGGCTTTTGTGTAATTTGTCTACTTCGGCTTGTTTTTTGTCTAAAACCTCGATTTTGTTATTGTATTCAGCTGTTTTAGATTCAAATTCCTCGTTTATTTTTTTTGCTTTTGAAAGCTCATTAGAAACCTGAGATTCTTTATCGCGTACTCGTTTTTCTACTTCGGCAACTTTTTTGTCTCTCGCTAAAATAACTTGTTCGTGCTCTGATTTTAGTTCAATAAAACGCTCTTTTGCCTGAAGGATTTTGTCTTTTTTAATATTTTCGGCTTCTAAATTAGCATCTTTTAAAATGGAAGCTGCCTCTTTTTTAGCGTTTTTGATTAGATTTGAAATATTACTTTTCTCGATAATTTTAGCTATTGCAAAACCTGCCGCAATACCTACAATACCAATAATGATCGTTATGGTGTCCATGTTTGTTAGGGTTTATATATAAAAAAAGCCTACATTAATTGCTTGAATAAACTCGTAAAGACAAGTTTTGAGCTAACTCACTGTTCAAGTTTCCCAGCCAGAGGAGGGCATACTATAGTAGCGACGATTTGCTCATTCTAAATTGTTAGTGTTGAGTTTACCAATTGTGAACTAATGTAGGCAGTATCTTAGTTTCTTGTAAAGAACGTTTAGTTTTCGAGATATTGATCTAAAAGCGAATTTAGTCTTTTAATTCTTTCGATGGTTTCTTCTCCATCGATTGCGTTGTCAATTTGTTTTTGTTCCACCTGCGATGCGAACTGCAATGCGCACATAGCCAGTACATCTTGTTTGTCGCGAACTGCGTAACTTTCTTCGAATTGCCTGATCATAGCATCAATTTTTTTTGAGGCGCTTCTAAGTCCTTCTTCCTGAGCTGGTTCAACCGTTAGCGGGTAAACGCGGTCAGCAATTGATATTTTAATTCTAAGCTTTCCGTCCATGTTTTCTAATCTGATAGTTGTGCTATACAGTAATCAATTTCGCGAATTAATGAATTTATTTTAAGCTTTGTCTCTCTCTTGTTATTGTCGCTGCCGAGCAACGAATTGGCTATTTTAAGTGTATCGTGCTGCTTTTTCAAAGCTTCAATTTCTTCAGATTGTTTCTGGATAATTTGCACGGCTTTGGCTAATTCTAATCGTAAATCCTGATTATTTCGTTCCAGGCCTTTTGATTTTTCAAAAAGCTTTTCGACTTTATATTCAAGAGTATCAATTATTTCGGCAATTACACTCATTATAAATCCTATTCATTACTTAATCCTACAAAGTTAGTATTCCTTTTTATTAATGCAATTTTTTATCGATTTTTTTACATTAAAAATAAACAAATATGTGAAATTCAGTTAATTGTCTTTTTGGCTTATTCTGTTACTTTTTTAACTGGTAATTTTTTATCTTAGCAAAAATGTTATTTATGAAATTTATAATACCTGCCTTTTTTTACAGTTTTTTCTTATTTGCTCAAGCACAGTATCCTAAAGATTATTTTCGTCCGCCGTTAGATATTCCGATGCAGCTTTCGGGAAATTTCGGAGAGTTGAGACCGAATCATTTTCATGCCGGTTTTGATTTAAAGACGAATCAGAGAGAGGGATTGAATGTGTATGCCATTGCTGACGGCTATGTGTCAAGGATAAAGATTTCGACTTTTGGAAACGGTAAATGTATTTATATAACGCATCCAAACGGGTATACATCGGTTTATGGGCATTTGCAGACTGCGTTTGGGCCTATTCAGGATTATGTAAAAAAAACGCATTATGCAGAGAAGGCTTATGAAATTGAAATGTTTCCAAAACCGGATGAACTTCCGGTAACCAAGGGACAGGTAATCGGGCTTTCGGGAAATACGGGATCTTCAGAAGGACCGCATCTTCATTTTGAAATCCGCGATTCAAAAACAGAATTTGTAATCAACCCGATTTTCTTTGGCTTTGACCAAAATTTAAAAGATACCAAAAAACCTGTTTTATCCAGTTTATATGTCTATCCTCTGGATAATGCAACAGTTAATCAGTCCAAACAGCCTTTATTGTTAAGTATGACATTGCAAAAAGACGGAACGTATCTTGCCGGAAAAGTCAAATCAAACGGAAAAATGGGCTTCGGAATCAATGCTGTAGATTCTGATGATGTTTCGCATAACAGAAACGGGGTTTTTAATGTTTCGACTTTTTTAAACGGAAACCAAAATTATAACTATCAGTTTAATACCTATTCGTTTGATGAAATGCGTTATATCAATGCTTTAATCGATTATCCGCGATACAAAAAAAGCAGTCAGCGTATCCAGAAACTTTTTATGAAAACATTTTATCCTTTAAGCATCATTAAAACCGATTCGCTTAGAGGGATTGTTTCGGCTGAGCCAAATGTAGCGTCTATATACCGAATTGAAGTTTCGGATTATTTCGGAAATTTAAATTCGATCAATGTACCTATAGAATACGATACTGCAATACCTCTTGTGCAGTCTGAGCCGGTAACTTCCAAATATTTTGTTAGATACAACAAAGACAATATTTTCGAGAAAGACAATATGTCGGTTTTCTTTCCGGCAGGAACTTTCTATGAAGATTTTAATATGAATTTTGATGTTCGAAATAACAAAGTTTATATTCACGATGATACGGTTCCTGTACATTCTAATTTTACAATTACAATAAAAGATACGACATACCCGGAATCGCTGCGTGATAAATTGTATATTGGAAGAGGAACAAGTCATAACGGAACAATACGAAAAGGCGATACTTTTACGGCCAAGGCAAAAGTACTGGGAGCGTATGGTTTGGTTTTAGATACCATTCCGCCTGTTATAAAAATTCTAAAACCAATTGAAGGAAAATGGATCAGCAGTGACAAGAAAATTGATTTTACAATTGGCGATGCTGCATCCGGAATCAAATCGTACAACGGTTACTTAAACGGAAGCTGGGTTTTATTTGAATATGAAAATAAGAGCAGAAGAATCACTCATGTATTTGATGAACAGTATTTGGTGGAAGGAGAAAACTTTTTAAAAATGGAAGTGATTGATAATGTAGGAAATTCTACTATCTTTGAAACTCATTTTTATAGAAGTCAACAAAAATAAAACCCCAAATCCTTGAATAAAAACAGGTTTATATCCGCTTTGCTTTTTTTGTGCTTTACTTGTATTTCATTTGCCCAAAATGCACATGTAAAGGGAATTATTTTAGATAACGAAAATCATCCTGTTTCGAACGTAAACATTACATCAGGCAAGAGCCATGCTCAGTCTGACTTGAATGGTTATTTTGAAATTGATGTAGTTTCAAATAAAAAATCTTCTATAATTTTTACCCATATTTCATTAAAAATGATCAGCTTAACGGTAAACTTAAAGCCGGATGAAGTTTTTGTTTTTAATCCTGTAATGAATAATTCTCAGGAACAAATGGGAGAAGTTTTTGTATCGTCCCGAAACCGAAAAAGAGTTCAGGGAATTACCAATATCGAAACCGCAGCTATCAAAAAGATTCCCGGTGCAAATGCAGGGATAGAGAATATTCTAAAAACGCTTCCGGGGGTTAATTCAAATAATGAACTGAGTACACAATACGCAGTTCGAGGCGGTAATTACGACGAAAATTTAGTTTATGTAAACGAAGTCGAAGTCTATCGTCCGTTCTTAATCCGTTCAGGCCAGCAGGAAGGTTTAAGTTTTACCAACACCGATTTGGTTCAGAATGTTGATTTTTCGGCAGGAGGATTTCAGGCTAAATTTGGAGACAAATTATCTTCTGTTTTGGATATTACGTACAGAAAGCCAACTGAATTCGGCGCATCACTTGAGGCCAGTTTTTTAGGCGGAAGCGCTTCTGTAGATTTGGTTTCAAAAAATAAAAAATGGTCAGCCGTTACAGGTGTTCGTTACAGGAATAACAGCTTACTGGTAAACAGTCAGGACACGCAGACGAATTATACGCCGACTTTTGCCGACATTCAGACCAATATTAATTATGATATTTCTGAAAAATGGCAGATGAGCTTTTTAGGAAATATTTCTCAGAATAAATACTTATACCAGCCTTTAACCCGCGAGACTAAGTTTGGAACAATCGACCAGCCAATGGCACTTGCGGTTTATTATGAAGGCCAGGAAAAAGATCAGTACGATACTTATTTTGGAGCTTTAAAAACGACTTATAAAGTTTCGCCATCGCTTACTTTAAAATTAATTGGTTCGTTATTTCATACTACAGAAAAAGAACATTTTGATATTCTGGCGCAATATCGTTTAGGAAATATTGATGCCGAAGATCCAACAAATGCCGGTGGAATAGATTTTACCCGAGGTATAGGTTCGCAGTTAAATCATGCCCGTAATGATTTGGACGCCTTAATTGCCAATGTCGAATTAAAAGGTTCGAAAGACTGGAAAGAAAGCCAGCTCGAATTCGGGTTAAAATACACCAGAGAATCCATTCGGGACAGGGTAGTAGAGTGGGAGGTAATTGATTCGGCCGGTTTTTCGATTAATCCGCCTTTGATAATTCTGCCTGAAAATAATCAGCCTTATACACCTTATACCGGACCTCTTTTGCCGTATCAAAATATTCGTGCTACAAATTTTAATACCATAAACCGATTTTCTGGATATGCGCAGTGGAACAAACAATCAGAACTGGGCTCAAACCAGATTTGGTACCATATCGGAGCGCGTTTTCAGGGTTGGAATGTAGCAGGAGCTTTAGAAGAAGGGAAAACACAGTTTGTTGTAAGTCCGCGTGCACAGTTTGCTATCAAACCGGATTGGGACCGCGATATGGTTTTCAGGATTTCGGGAGGATTGTATCATCAGCCGCCGTTTTACAGAGAACTTCGTGATCTGGACGGTGTTGTGAATCCGAATGTAAAAGCGCAGGAAGCGATTCATGTAGTTTTGAGCAATGATTACAATTTCAAGATGTGGAACCGTCCTTTTAAATGGGTAACGGAACTTTATTATAAATCACTTTCGGATGTAAATGTGTATTCGATCGATAATGTCCGAATTCGTTATCTTGCCAATAACAATGCAAAAGCCTATGCACAGGGGTTTGATTTTAGGTTAAACGGAGAATTTGTGCCGGGAACTGAATCTTGGGTGAGTTTTGGCTATTTAAAAACCGAAGAGAATTACGAAAATAAAGGATATATAGCACGTCCGACAGATCAGCGTTTGAAATTTGCCATGTTGTTTCAGGATTATATGCCTAATATTCCGAGTGTAAAAGTATATCTGAATCTGGTTTATAATACAGGATTGCCGGGTGGCGCGCCAGCATATTCTGATCCGTATTTATATCAAAACCGATTAAACGATTACAGAAGGGCAGATATTGGTTTTGCAAAAGTTTTTGTTGATGCCGGCACGCAAAGTTCTAAAACAAGCTGGCTGAAAAACTTCAAGGAATTGTCTCTTGGATTGGAAATTTTTAACCTCTTTAATAACCAAAATGCGATAACGAATACCTGGGTTCGCGATGTGTATTCTAAAAATCAATATGCCATTCCAAATTATATGACTTCAAGGGTTTTTAATGTAAAACTGAATGCGAGGTTATGATCGAAAAACGTGAAAAACGAAAGATTTTTTACGTTCCGGGAATGATTTCTTTGGTTTTGATTCCTTTGTTTTGTTTTTATCATTTTTATAAAGTGGATGCTTTTAAGGTTTATGGTTCTCTAGATTTTTCAGTTCCAAATAAAGGAGATTTCGAAAAATACAAAGTAGCAGATTTAAGAAAATATAAAGTTTTTGATTTTAATGAAAAGAAATCCAAAGAACTGCGAAAACTAAATGAACTAAAATTTTTTGCTCGAGATTTAGTAAAAAGATATGATAGTGTAAATGGGGCTAAAATTCATTTTGGTTCAACTACAGATTATGGTACTTTTATTGGTGTGATTAATATTCTCTATGAAGAAAAAGTTCCAACTTGGGGTTTGTTTTCAGATAATTTATATGTTATGGGAAACCGAAAACCAAAACCAAGAGAAAGTGGTTTTATTTGTGGTACGGGAATATACTCAAAAGAAAATACACTTAGAATTCAGGAGGAAAACCGAAAAAAGGAACTTCAAATTTTTCAAATTCATTTTTTGAAACAGCAATGGATCATATTTTTGGGTATTTAGGACTTGTTTTTCTAAACATCTTTACCTTAGTAAAATTCAATAAAACCAAAAATTACAATCAAAAATAGTATATTTGATAATTGAATATAATTTATCGATGAGAAAGTACTTTAAATATATAGCCTTAGTAATTATCGGAACGTTGATTAGCTGCCGGGAAGAAGTTCAAAAACCGAAAGTAAGCTACGCTGCTTCAAACAAAGTAAGTATTGCGAAAACCGATACGACTCAAATTGAGATCGCCGATCTTCCGATTCAGATGGAAGGAACGAATTATTTAATTCACCCAGTTGGGGATTTAAGAGTTTTGGAAAGAGGATCGAAAGCTAGATTTGGTACTTCAAGTGTAAATGACGTCAGTTTTACCATTTCTAATTTAGGTGAATATGAAATTACGGGTTATCTTCAGAACTTAAAATTCCAAAAAGTCGATTCAGATTCGATTCGACCTTTATCTGATAAACCGGTTTTAATTTTAACGGCTACTTATTTGAAAACTGTTGCAGATAGAACACATAATAATATTATGGTTTACACACTGACAGATTCAGACACTAATAAAGACGGGAAAATTGATACCAGCGATATTAAAACTTTATATTTAAGTGATATCAGCGGTGAAAATTTTACTAAAGTTTCAGCTGATTTAGAAGAATTAGTAGATTGGAACTTAATCGAATCTAAAAACCGTTTGTATTTCAGAACTATCGAAGATACCAACCAAAATGGTCAGTTTGATAAAAACGATGTGTTGCATTATAATTATATAGATCTGGCTTCTAAAAAATGGGAAGTTAAGGCTTATAAGCCTATTTAAAGGTTTTGAGGTGCTGAGATTCTAAGGTGCTAAGGTTTTGCCACAGATTAAAAAGATTAGAGAGGATTTTCCTCTTTTATAAAATAAAGAAACCGTTTAGGAAATAAATTTCTAAACGGTTTTCTTTTATTTTTAGTTACGATTGTGAATTAATTTAAAACCTTTAATAATGGGTAAGAAAAAAGCTCAGCACCTTAAATTAAAATATCACTTTCCAGATCTGATTTTTCGATTTCAAAACCAAAATCCAGACGTTCCACTAATTCTATTACCAGTTTTTTATACCAGTTTTCAGATTTTGGATGAATGTAGATTTTCTCAATTAACTGATTGATATCAACATTAATTTTTATTCCGTCGTTTAGTTTGATATTGCTTTTTGATGTGTCGGTAAGGATGCGGACTTCGCGCTCGTACTGAAAACTTTTTCTTTTAAAGAGAAAGGGAAAAAATAAATCATCAAACGGAATGTATTCTTTTTTATAATCTATATAGTTTACTTCGCCAATATACTGGTCAAAGTTGTTTTCTGGCTTTACTGCTTTTTGCAGTCTTCCAATTGTAGACTGTATGGCTAAACCTTCGTTATTTTTTGTAAAAATCTGCCACATGGCAAACGATTCGTATTCGTTAATATGCCAGCTGCTAATGGCTGTTTTTTCGCGTTGTGTTTTGTAGTAATTTAAAAAGTCAGGATTGTCAATGGCGAGTTTTTTAATCTCTTCGTAAGTAGGTTCGCTGAAAGTTCCTTCGTATTGATCTTCAAACTTGTCCGAACGCGACATGAATAATTTCTTTGAAAGCAATAAATCCAAAAATTTCGATAAATCAAGGTATTTCCAAACTATGGTATCAGGATCGTCTGGTAATTTTATGTTTGGATTGTTCAGATACATTTCAGAAGGCGTTACAGGATTTGCTTTTTAATCAACCTAAAGTTATAAAAAATAAACACAGATTAAAGAAATTAAACGGAGTTTTAATATTTCCTTAATCTGTGTAAATGAATCGGGTAATAGGTGTCTTACGATTCGAAAGACTGCATGGTTACCAGTTTATTATAAGTGCCGTTTAGCGCAATTAACTGTTCGTGAGTTCCCTGCTCAACGATTCGTCCTTTTTGCATTACAACAATCACATCTGCTTTTTGAATAGTCGAAAGTCGGTGTGCAATTACGATCGAAGTTCTGTTCTGCATCATGTTTTCAAGCGCCACCTGAACGAATTTTTCGCTTTCGGTATCCAATGCAGATGTTGCTTCATCCAGAATCATAATCGGCGGATTTTTTAGTACAGCGCGGGCAATTGATAAACGTTGTTTCTGTCCTCCCGAAAGTTTGTTTCCACTGTCGCCAATGTTAGTGTAAATTCCAAGAGGCAGTTCTTTTACAAACTCATACGCATTGGCAATTTTAAGCGCCTCGATAATCTCGTCATCTGTTGCGTCTAATTTTCCTAAAGAAATATTGGCTTTAATAGTGTCGTTAAATAAAATACTGTCCTGAGTTACCAGTCCCATCAAACTGCGAAGCGAATGAAGATCCATATCTTTAATATTAATGCCGTCAATAGAAATCGAGCCGTCATTAACATCGTAGAAACGGGTAAGTAAGTTGGCAATTGTACTTTTACCGCTTCCTGATTGTCCAACAAGAGCAACAGTCTGTCCTTTTTGAATTTGAAGAGAAAAATCTTTTAAAACCGTTTCGTCTTCATATTTAAAATTAATATTCTGAACAGCTATATTGTTGTCAAAAGTAGTTTTTTCAACTGCTTTTTCTTTTGAAACAATCGTATTTTCCTGATCTAAAATTTCAAGAACACGTTCTGCGGCGGCATTTCCTCTTTTAACTCCGTAAGAAGCTTTAGAAATCGCCTTTGCAGGAGTCAGAATGTTATAAGCAAGTCCCATATAAGCAATAAAGGCTGCGCCGTCTAATGTTTTGTCAATTAAAACCATTTGTCCTCCGTACCAAAGCAATACTGCAATTACGGTAATTCCCATAAATTCACTTGCAGGAGAAGCCAGGTTCTGACGGTTTCCAATGCTGTTTGATAAAGAGAAAAAACGATCAGTAGAATTTTGGAAAATACCATTGAAATATTTTTCAGCATTGTATCCTTTTACCACTTTTAATCCGCCTATTGTTTCTTCGATAGTAGATAAAAAAGTCCCTTGTTCCTGCTGTGCTTTTGTAGATTGTTTTTTAAGCTGTTTTCCAATTATGGAAATTAAATAACCCGATACCGGAATAAAAATAAATACGAACAATGTTAGTTTGGCGCTGATAATCAGCATTGCAATAATAGTAAAAACAATTGTAAGCGGTTCTTTTACAATGAGTTCCAGTATGGCAAGAAAAGAAGTCTGAACTTCGTTGACATCGGCAGAAATTCTGGAGATAACATCTCCTTTTCTTTTTTCAGAATAAAAAGCCAAAGGCAGTTCCAGTGTTTTTTTGTACATCGCATTTCGCATATCTCTTAAAACACCGTTTCTTAGAAAAGTGATAAAAAACATCGCTAAATAATCGGCCAGGTTTTTTAATAAAAAGATAGAAATAATTACGCTTACCATAACCGCAAGTGTAAATCCTGTGTTGTGGCTGTCTGTGGTAGTTGTAATGTAGTAGCTTAAATAATCTTCACCATATTGTTTGATATGCGTAATTCCTTCGTAAGTTGGAATGGTGGTGTTTCTTTTTGTTTTGTCAAACAGCACCTGAATCATCGGGATCAATGCCATAAAGGATAGTGTACTGAAAAGAGCGTACAAAACATTAAAGAAAATGTTTAGGAATGCGTATTTTTTATATGGATATATAAAAGGAACTATTTTTTTGAAATTACTCATTTTTGTGAATATTGTTTTTTTTGCTATGGTAATGACTCTTACGAGTTTAATTTGTTTTTGAGATATTTTAAGCTACAAAAGTAATTCAATTGATCTATTTTCAATTTCTTTTGGTTGTTTTTCTTTTAAATGACAAAGACATTACAACTTTGAACAGTGCATTCAAAGCTGTAATGTCTTAAAAATACTATTTAGTGTAGTGAAACTGTGTTTTTATATTATTTAGTTCAACTTCATGTCAGAAATAATATTCTGGATTTTCTGATCTAAGAAACTTTCAGCTTCATCAAAATCTGAAACCGATTCGATTTCGGCATTTACGCTGATGTAGAATTTAATCTTAGGTTCTGTTCCGCTAGGTCTTGCACAGATTTTAGAACCGTCTTCTGTATAATAAATCAATACGTTTGATTTTGGAATATCCATAGAAGATTCTTCATTAGTCAATAAATTCAATGCAGTCGAAGACTGGTAATCCTCGACCATAACCACACGCTGCCCATTGATTTCTTTTAGGGGATTTTGGCGTAAATCTATCATCATCTGGTTGATTTCCTCTAAACCTTCCATTCCTTTTTTAGTTAAAGAAACCAGGTATTCTTTGTAGAAACCGTTTTCAACATATAATTGTAAAAGTTCTTTGTAAACAGAGCTTCCTGCAGCTTTTGCCTGTGCAGCCACCTCGCATATTAATAAAGTAGCAGCAACCGCATCTTTGTCTCTTACTGCATCGCCAACCATAAAACCAAAGCTTTCTTCACCGCCGCCAATAAATTGAAGTTCCGGGAAATCTACGATCATTTTGGCAATCCATTTAAATCCGGTTAATCCTACTTTGCATTCAACACCATAGCTTGATGCTAGTTCCATCATCATAGGGGTTGAAACGATTGTAGAACCCACGAATTGTTTACCGTTAAGTTTACCTGCTTTTTTCCATTGTTTCAATAAGAAAGAAGTCATTAGAACCATTGTCTGGTTTCCGTTCAGTAAAATCATTTTACCGTCGTTGTTACGAACAGCAACACCTAAGCGGTCACAGTCAGGATCTGTACCCACAACAATGTCTGAATTGGTTTTGTCAGCCAGAGCCAGAGCCATTGTTAAAGCCTCAGGTTCTTCAGGGTTAGGTGATTTTACAGTTGGGAAATTCCCGTCCGGAACAGCCTGTTCAGGCACAATGTGAACGTTTTTGTAACCGGCCTGCGATAAAGTGTCCGGAATAGATTTTATAGAAGTTCCGTGCAGTGAAGTAAAAACAATATGAAGGTTGTCTTTGGCTTCTGCCGGAGTATTAAAACTTGCGTTTTCGATAGATGATTTTACAAACGCTTTGTCGATTTCGGTATCAATATACTGAATCAGGCTTTCGTTTGCATTAAATTTGATTTTATCGTAACCCAGATTTTCGATTACTTTAATGATTTCGCCGTCCTGAGGAGGAACGATTTGTCCGCCATCCTGCCAGTAAACTTTATATCCGTTGTATTCCGGCGGATTGTGTGAAGCCGTAAGAACGATACCGCACTGGCAGCCTAAATATTTAAGAGCAAAAGATAATTCCGGAGTAGGTCGTAAGTCTGAGAATAAATAAACCTGGATTCCGTTTGCCGAAAATACATCAGCTACCACTTTTGCCAGAGTATTACTGTTGTGACGGCAGTCGTAAGCAATGACTACTTTTAAAGGCTCGTTTGGAAAAACTTTGTGAAGATAATCAGATAATCCCTGTGTGTTTTTTCCAAGCGTATATTTGTTGATTCTGTTATTTCCAATTCCCATAACACCACGCATGCCTCCAGTTCCAAACTCAAGGTTTTTATAGAAACTTTCTTCAAGTTCTTTTGGCGAAGTAGTCATTAATTCTTTAACTGCGGCTTGTGTTTCCTGGTCAAATGTAGGTGTCAGCCATTCGTTGACTGCATCTAATATATTAGGAGCTATATTCATGTAAATGTCTTTTTAAAATGTTTAATCTAAGGTAGAATTTTTTCAGGAGAAATTTCCTGCTGTGTAAAAAAATTACAGCGGTTTTTTTGTTGTAATAATTTGTCATAAAAAGCCCTTTCTCCTGATGATTTCAGGGGAAAGGGAAGTTGTTTTTTTGTTAAAAGTTAACCTCGCGTGAAACTTTGTATCTTTCTTCGTTGTTTTTGGTTCTTAAAATAATTTCACCTAAGAAACCTGCCAGAAACAGCTGCGTTCCCAGAATCATGGTAGTTAAGGCAATATAAAACCAGGGATTATTGGTTACCAGGCTGTATTTCATTCCGTTGTACATGTGGAATAATTTTGAAACCCCAATGTATCCGGCAGATAAAAATCCGATAATGAACATAAGAGATCCCATGGCTCCAAATAAGTGCATAGGTCTTTTTCCGAATCTTGATAAAAACCAGATTGTAATTAAATCAAGGAATCCGTTTATAAAACGTTCCATTCCAAACTTGGTTTCTCCGTATTTTCTGGCCTGGTGAATAACCACTTTTTCGCCAATTTTTGCAAATCCTGCATTTTTGGCCAGAACAGGAATGTATCGGTGCATCTCGCCCGAAACTTCGATATTTTTTACAACGACATTTTTGTAAGCTTTTAAACCACAGTTAAAATCGTTTAATTCAACGCCCGAAGTTTTTCTGGCCGCCCAGTTAAATAATTTTGAAGGCAGGTTTTTTGCCACAACAGAGTCGTAACGTTTCTTTTTCCAGCCGGAAACCAAATCAAATTTCTGATTGATAATCATTTCATACAATTCAGGAATTTCATCCGGACTGTCCTGTAAATCGGCATCCATAGTAATAATAACATCACCTTTTGCCTTTGCAAACCCGGCATGTAAAGCCTGCGATTTTCCGAAGTTTTTCATGAAGCGAATACCTTTCACATTTGGGTTTTCGTTTGAAAAACCTTCGATAATCTGCCACGAATCATCTGTACTTCCATCATCTACAAAAATGATTTCATAAGAATAATTGTTAGACTGCATCACTTTAATAATCCATGCATAGAGTTCTTTTAGTGATTCCTCCTCGTTTAGAAGCGGTATTAGTATAGATAGATTCATTTATGTTTTTTATTCTTGAATAGTTTTGCTTTTAAAAATTGCTGCGAAAATTAATCCCAAAATGGCGCTGATTACCATAGCAAAAACTGATCCTTTTAATAATTCCAGAGTAGAATACGGATTTGTAAGTTTCATTTTTGCGATAGTTTCATTGATGGCCGCTGCCGGAGTTCCAAATTTCTGCATCATGCCAACTGTATATTTAATCATGATTTCGCTTAAGGTGTCTTTTGCAGCAGGGTCAATAACGTTAAATAAGAGAATATTAAAAAAAGTAGAAATTAAAATACCAACTACTGCAGCTATAAAATAAGTGGTAAAAGCTTCTTTAAAAGTAAAAACACCTTTTAATTCTCTCTTTGTTTTAGAAAGTAAAAGAATGCTGATTGTAATACTTATAGCTATTCCCAGTAAACCCATCCACCATGCGGTGAACAAATTTAAATCAACAGCATAAATAGTTGCAGTCACTAAAGCAGATGCAACACCAATCATTACACCATAGTTAATACCGTTCTTTTTTATAACTTCATTAATCATATTTCTATATGTTTTAAAATTAATCCACAAATATAGTAATTCCCCATTATGCTATGATAAAAAAAGCTTTCTGAATTTAACTAAAAAAAAGTGAGCTAAGTATTTGTTTATTAAAAAAGAATTGTAAATTTGCACACTCAAAAATAATTAAATTTTTAAACAAAAAGAGTGTTGTTTGTTTATACCTTTTCGGATTAAGGGAAAGCTTCAAAATAAAAATACTCCAAACAATAAATATAAAAGAAAAGATGAAAAAAGGAATTCACCCAGAAAATTACAGATTAGTTGCATTTAAAGACATGTCTAATGATGACGTTTTTATCACTAAATCTACAGCAGATACAAAAGAAACAATTGAAGTTGACGGAGTTGAGTATCCAGTTGTAAAAATGGAGATTTCCAGAACATCTCACCCATTTTATACTGGTAAATCTAAACTTATCGATACTGCAGGACGTATTGATAAATTCAAAACTAAATACGCAAAACACGCTAAAAAATAATAGCTGTTTTTATCTAATACAAAAGCCTTCCAATCTGGAAGGCTTTTTTTTATGGCCCCGAATTCACAAATTAGTACAGATGTTTGCAGGCACTTGATTTTACGAATGCTTTAAAAATACGTTTTCGCAAATAATAATTCGTCAATTCGCGGCTATTTCCTCATAATCATGCTTAATGTAAAACAGAAATATTTGTAACTTTGGTCTTGGTAACCAAACAAATTTTAACACATTAAATTAATTTTATGAATTACATTCTTTTTGACGGTCCCGTCCGGAATGCGCTATTACCTTTTACCTTTACACGCCCCGTTGCCGATATTTTAATCGGAATTATGACGATTCGTCAAAAATGGGAAGCCCGTTTAGGTTCGACAATAACAACAATTACTGAGGATTATCTTTCTGCCAAATTCCCGATGGTAGAAATGGAAGAAAATATCATGATAAATGCCGCGTATTTACCAAATGATATGCTTGCAGAACTGGTTTCGGATTTAAAACCAAATCAGGCTGTTTTTAAAGGAGACGATGTAATTGCTTTTTTCTCATCTGAAAATCAGGAAGAAGTTGATTTTGATTCGTATGAAATCATTCAATATAACGAGGAGAGCATTACGGTTGAACATACCTGGGATATTTTTTCTAAAAATGATGCCGCTATCCGTGCTGATTTTGCTTTTTTGACAGAAGACAGAAAATCGCAGCCAATCCCGAAAAGTGTAAACGTTATTGCGCCTGAAAATGTATTTATCGAAGAAGGGGCTAAATTGGAATTTGTAACTTTAAATGCGTCAACCGGACCTATATATATAGGTAAGAATACCGAAATTATGGAAGGAACTGTTATTCGCGGTCCTTTTGCATTATGCGAAAACGCCATGGTAAAAATGTCGGCTAAAGTCTACGGTGCTACAACTGTTGGGCCTGGATCCAGAATAGGAGGAGAGGTTAAAAATTCAGTTCTTTTTGCTAATTCAAATAAAGGACATGAAGGGTTTTTGGGTGATTCTGTTTTAGGTGAATGGTGTAATATTGGTGCAGATTCTAATAATTCAAACCTGAAGAATAACTACGAAGAAGTAAAATTATGGAGTTATGAAACAGAAGGTTTTGCAAAAACAGGACTTCAGTTTTGCGGCTTAATGATGGGAGATCACAGTAAATGCGGGATTAATACGATGTTTAATACCGGAACTGTGGTTGGGGTAAGTGCCAATATTTTCGGGTCTGGTTTTCCGCGTAATTTTGTTCCGAGTTTCTCCTGGGGCGGTGCAGCGGGATTTACGACTTATGTAACCAAAAAAGCTTTTGAAACGGCAAGACTTGTTATGAGCCGAAGAAATATTGATTTTGACGAAGTCGAATCTTCAATCTTAGAACACATTTTTGAAGAAACTAAAAAATGGAGAAAGGATTAATTAGATAATTAGTCAATTCGAAAATTAGATAATTATAAGCAAACCCGACAGGTTTTTAAAATCTGTCGGGTTTTGTTGTGTTTAATTTAGAAAATTATCCAATTGCGGCATTTCTCATTATCTAATTAGAAATTAGTCAACTCTGATAAAATTACCCTGAAGGTCAAATACTAAATCGATATTTTTATAAAGTTCTACTTTTATGTATGCTTTTTCATTGTCTATAGAAGTAACAAATTGATCTGGGTAGTTTGCTTTTGTATAGGTATCAATTTTTTCCGGGATCAATTCATTTGGGATTTCCTGATTATTTCCATCTATACTAATCCAGTTTCCATTGCTGTCGAAATCAATTTCGAAACGATTTGAAAGTGTAACGTCATAAGCTGTTCCGTTTGCAGCCTGAGTGTTTTTCTTCTCTGCCAGCCTGATTGATGCAGTTGGAAAATATGTGCTAATTAATGTTTTTGCTTTTTCCGGAAGAGCAGTCGGAGCTATAACAACTTCATTGTGATTGTCTCCATCATGGTCTATTCTCACAAAATCACCTTCTGGAGTAAATACAAGTTTTAAGCCATTAGATAATCCTACATCATATTTAGTTCTTTCGTTTTCAATTTGTACAATTTGAAAATCAGCATAGTTTTCTGTAACATAGGTCATAATTGTTTCAGGAATTAAAGCAGTTGGTATTGCCTTGTTTCCTCCGTCTATTTCAATCCAGTTTCCATTGATGTCAAAATCAATTTCAAATCCATTTAGTAATGAAATATCATAAACCGATCCGTTCAAACCGGGTGTTTTTAGTTTTGATATATTTTTAAATCCAATGTTTGGAAAATAAGTATTAATAAACTCATTAGCAGGATTTGGTAAATTTGTATTTCTTATACCTGATTCATGATCATTGCTGCTGCATGAAGCGGTTGTTAGCAGAATCGATAAAGCTATAAGGCTTGATAAGATTACTTTTTTCATAGTTTTTCATTTTGGGTGATAATTAATTATCGATTCGTAAAAAATTTCCTTTCGAGTTAAATTCCAGTTCCAGCTCGTTGCTTAAATCTACTTTGTAGCCCCATCTTCCTTTGTCGATCTTGGTAATCGGAATTTTAGGATAATTTGTTTTTATATACGACAAAATGTTTTTTGGAATTATGCTTGAAGGAATCGAATTGTGATTGCCGTCCACTTCTTCCCAATTTCCTTTTCCGTCAAATTCTACTTTGGTAGTATTGGCAAATTGAACTTTATAATCTTTAGAGAATGTTTCTTTGTCTTCGATAATCGAAACAGGTTCCTGACCGGAAAAATGAGTCTTTAAAAAAGTCTGTGCGGCAACGGGCAGTTTCGTTTTTGCGATTACTGTTTTTTGCGCATTAGCCCAATATCCGCAGGTTAATCCTAAAAGAAGGCAGGCAGTGAGGTTTAATTTAGCTTTCATAAATTGATTGTTTATATTAAATACAAGTATATAAACTGAATCTGGAAACAATTAGGAAAAATAAAAGAAAAATACTACTTTTTTAAGAATGTGATTTTGAATTGATGACTAGTATTGAAAGTATATTCAATAGGAAGAGCATAATTGTTCAGGATAGATTTTACAATCGATAATCCAAGTCCTGTAGATTCATTTGTAGTTGTATTGCGATAAAATCGTCCAAAAACGACTTCTGAGTTTAATGGGATAACAGTACCGCTGTTTGAAATAACAAGGTTGTTTTTGTCGATGATAAAATTGACAAAACCATTTGTATGATTATGAATAATGGCATTTTTTAGCAAATTACTGATTAAGGCAGCGGCAAGGCCTTTGTTCATGGTGAAAAATAAAGAATCATTTTCAGTAACTGTAATCTTTACTTGTTTAAAATCGGCAAAATCCGAAAATTCATCCGTAAGTTCATTAATCAGCTTATTAAAGTTGATGTTTTCTTCTTCAGGAAATTGCTGGTTTTCTATTTTGGATAACATTAATAATGATTTGTTTAAGCGGGTCAATCGATTTAAAGTATCCGTTATTTTTCCAATTTCGATTATTTGTTCTTCGGTCAGAAGCATATTTTCTGCAAACAATTCCAATTTGTTTATACAAATTGCCAGCGGCGTCTGTAATTCGTGAGAAGCATTTTCGATAAATTGTTTCTGGCTCGAAAAAATAATTTCGTTTCGGCTGAGCATTTTTTCGACTTCAAGGGCTAAAACATTAAATTCATTTATAGGCGAATCTATTGGTTCCAGTTTATTTCCCGCACCCAGTTTAATTCCTTTCAGGTTTTCCAGAATGGTATGAAATGATTTCCATATTTTTTTTAGAAGCAGATGATTTACAGCTAAAATGCTAATGACAAGCATTATGTAAAGACCAATTAAAGCCAGGAATAAATCTTCCAGCAGTTCATCTTCTTCTACAATAGAAGCTTTTACAACTAACTCGTACGGATTTCCTTTGATATCGTTAAAAACTGTTTTTAAAATTCGTACAGGCTCATTGTCATTATCATATTCCATGAATTCTTTTGTAGTTAAGATTTCATCTTTAAAAGAATAACTGCCTTTTGGCAGCGGTTTAATGGTGAATTTATTTAGGCCGAATTCAGGTGTGTCCAATAATTTTTTATCTGCAAAAGCATGGCGGATAATTATCATTTTTGAATTTCTCAAATCATCATCAATATTGTCATATACTTCGTCTAAAATAAGGACATAAAAAATTCCGGCCCAGATTGGGATTATAATTAATAAAGTAAGTGCTAAATATTGAAGAGTATAGTTTTGTAATTTCATTACGTCATTTTATATCCAATTCCGTAAACAGCCTGAATATCAATTTCCGCCTGACTGTCTTTGAGTTTTTTTCGTAAATTTTTAATCTGTGAATATACAAAATCCAGATTATCTGCCTGATCGGTATGATCGCCCCACACGTATTCTGCAATGGCTGTTTTGTTGATTAAACGGTTAGGGTTGATGATAAAATAATATAGCAGATCAAATTCTTTCCGGTTCAAAACCAACTCCTGATTGTTTATTGAAACCGTTCTTTGTTCAGGAGAAAGTGAAATATTCTTCCAGATAATCAAATTATTACCATTATGATTGTGTCTTCTCATCGCCGATTTGATCCGGGCATGAAGTTCTGATAAATGGAAAGGTTTACTCAAATAATCATCGGCGCCCAAATTCAGTCCTTCGACCTTATCGTCTACCGCATCTTTAGCCGAAATGATGATAACGGCGCCCTGCTTTTTCAGCTTTTTTATTTCTTTAACAAGATGTAATCCGTTTCCGCCGGGAAGCATTATATCAATTAGGATGCAATCGTAATCGTAAGCGGCCAGTTTGTCAAAACCCGAAATGTAATCGTGCGCTGTTTCGACAATGTATTTTTCTTTTTCAAGTGACTGCTTCACCACTTCACGCAGACCAGCCTCATCTTCTATGATTAAAATTTTCATTATGCCTGTTTTTAGTGTATTTCAAATGTAAGAATACAATCTCAAAATAAGGCCGGCATTCTGGAAACATTTGGGAATAAGGTAATGAGATAATGCGGCAATTAGCAAATGAGATAATGTGGTAATTTGATAATTTGATAATTGGGTCATTGGATCATTGTCAATTACCAAACCGACAGGTTTTTAAATTAACATTGCGGTCGAAAAATCAAATCTCAAATTCAAAAACAACCTGACAGATTTAATTGCATTAAAAATTATTGAATTATCTAATAGTAACATTATCTAATTGTCGCATTGTCTAATTACCGCATTACTTAATTGCCACATTATTAATAGTATCTAAATAATAAATTGACACATTTTCTAATTGCCTAATTATCTAATTAATCTATCTTTGCAGCTTCAAAAAAATACTTGTTTTGAAATTCAAAAAACAAAACAGATAAAAACCTAAAAAATCTCAATGATTACAGTTAACGATATTTCAGTTCAGTTTGGCGGTACAACGTTATTCAGCGATGTTTCTTTTGCTATAAACGAGAATGATAAAATTGCCCTTATGGGTAAAAATGGTGCAGGAAAATCTACACTTTTAAAAATTATTGCAGGCGTTAACAAACCGTCGACCGGAAACATTTCGGCTCCAAAAGAAGCCGTTATTGCTTATCTGCCTCAGCATTTACTGGCAGAAGACGGTGCAACGGTTATGGAAGAAGCATCAAAAGCGTTTAGTGAAGTTTTTAAAATGAAAGCTGAAATTGATGAAATCAATGAGCAGTTAACCGTTCGTACAGATTACGAAAGCGACGAGTACATGAAACTGATTGAAAGAGTTTCTGACTTAAGCGAGAAATTTTATGCTATAGAAGAAGTAAATTACGAAGCCGAAGTTGAAAAAGTACTAAGCGGTCTTGGATTCGAACGTGAAGATTTTGCACGCCAGACTTCTGAATTTTCGGGAGGATGGAGAATGCGTATCGAGCTGGCAAAAATTTTATTGAGAAAACCTGATTTAATTCTGCTGGATGAGCCTACCAACCACATGGATATCGAAAGTATTCAATGGTTAGAGGAATTTTTACTGACTCAGGCAAAAGCAGTGGTAGTAATCTCGCACGACAGGGCGTTTGTAGATAATATTACAAACCGTACTATCGAGGTTACTATGGGAAGAATTTACGATTATAAAGCAAAATATTCTCATTATTTAGAATTAAGAAAAGACCGTCGTATACATCAGCAGAAAGCCTACGACGAACAGCAGAAAATGATTGCGGAGAACAGAGCGTTTATTGAGCGTTTTAAAGGAACTTTCTCTAAAACAGATGCTGTTCAGTCTCGTGTAAAAATGCTTGAAAAACTCGAAATCGTTCAGGTTGACGAAGTAGATACATCGGCATTACGTTTAAAATTCCCGCCGGCACCCCGATCAGGACAATATCCTGTTGTTGTAAAAGAAATGTCGAAATCGTACGGTGATCATGTGGTGTTTAAAGATGCCAATATCGTAATCGAGCGCGGACAAAAAGTGGCTTTTGTTGGGAAGAACGGAGAAGGAAAATCAACAATGATCAAAGCTATTATGAAAGAAATAGGAGTTGATTCCGGAAGCGTTGAAATTGGACACAATGCCCAAATTGGTTATTTTGCCCAAAATCAGGCTTCCTTATTAGATGAAAACGCTACTATTTTTGAAACAATTGATAATATTGCTGTTGGGGATATCAGGACACAAATTAAAAATATCTTAGGAGCGTTTATGTTCCAGGGAGACGATATTACCAAAAAAGTAAAAGTACTTTCAGGAGGAGAAAAAACTCGTCTGGCCATGATTAAATTATTGCTGGAACCGGTGAATTTGTTAATTCTGGATGAGCCTTCGAATCACCTTGACATGAAAACCAAAGACATTATTAAAGATGCCTTACGTGATTTTGACGGAACTCTGATCCTGGTTTCTCACGATCGTGATTTCCTTGACGGACTGGCAACGAAGGTTTTTGAGTTTGGAAACAAAAGGGTAAAAGAACATTTTGAAGATGTGGCAGGTTTCCTGGCGCACAAAAAAATGGATTCTATGAGAGAAATCGAAAAATAAGAAAATACCATCAAATAAATTACAAAAAGCATAAGTTAAGTCTTATGCTTTTTTTTATGGCTTCACGTCTCGGAATTTAGAAGTTATAAGACTATAAACCATGATTTTAATCAGGTTTTGGAATAGTTTATAGGATTATTTTTGGCGCCGGAATAAAAGTTTATTCTTACATTGAAATAATTCTTAAATATGAATCGAATGTCTGTTTTTTCAGGCTCTAAAGTCTGGCTTTTTGTTTTGTTGTTTCCTTTTCTTTCTATTGGGCAGGCTGTAGAGCCCAATTCTCAGATAAAATACCCGCAGTTTAAATTTCAGGGACTTTTTCAGGCACGTTACCTAAACGGATTGACTAAAGATATTGATGCGGTTTCAGGACAGCATCATGTAGATGACAATGCAGTCGAAAGTACATTTGATATTAAAAGAATGCGTGTAGGGGTTGAAGCCGCATTAGGTGAACGATTTGACTTGTTTGTTTTGGCGAATCTGGCAGAATTTAAAACAGATCCAAAAAATAAAGTGCTGGAAAATGCTTTTGCGAGATATATTTTTAATAAAAACTTCGGTATTATCGTGGGGCAGTTCAGACCTGCATTTGGAATAGAGGAATTAAATCCTGCCGATATTCTTAAATCATTCGATTATTCAAATCAGTATACAGAATTTGGGAATAACGGCTGGGCCAGTTTTCAAATCGGGGCTTCTGTGTTTGGAGACTTTAAACTGGGCGCAGTTCCGGTAACGTATGCTGTTTCTGCAGTAAATGGAAACGGAAGGGATCAGGTTTCGGATAAAGACAATGGCAAACAATATTCTTCAAGACTGGGATTTGAGTTAAATAAAAAACACAATATTGTTTTTGGACTGAACGGCGGAATTGGAGAAGTTTTTAAAAGCAAGGTTTTTGCTGTAGGTCTTGATCTTGCCGCCGATTTTAAACTGGCTGATAAACTGCTGCTGCAAACTCAAATTGAAGCAAAACAGGGAACGAATCATTATTTGTATTATTCACTTCCGGCTGATGCGAGAACCACAAACCTGAACCAATATCAAATGAGAGGTATTTATTTTCTGCCTAATCTGAGATATGAAATTCGGTATCAAAAATTAACAGCAATAGAGTTTTCGTGCCGTTATGAATATTTTGACAAAAGTTTTAAAATAGATTCAAATGCAAGGCAGACTTTTACGCCAATGACGGGATTAGAATTCGGGAAAGGTTATACAGGCCGTATAGAAATAGGAATGCAGCTCGACAATTACAAGCGTAATATTGCCAATACAACAGCCTACGATAATAACCTGTTTATTATGCAGTTTCAGGGCAGGTTCTTTTAAAAAAAAAATAATAATTTAAAAAAAAAGACATACGTTATTCGTGTGTCTTTTTTTAGTATTGCATTGATTGGTACTATTTTGAATAATTGCAGGAAGTTCTGCCGGGATTAGATTTGGTTTAAGGAACCTTAACCCACATGTCCGGCTCCCGTATTCTTCGGGAGCTCGTAACCAGACTTGTGTTGTTTGTTATATAGTTTATAAACTTTGTGTTTAGATTCTGATTCCCGGAGGAAGCAATTCTTTGTATTTTGGATTTTTTTTGAAAAATGCCGCAATTTTTGGGTGAATAGGAACTACTCTGAAATTTTTCTCGGTGCTTAATTCCATAATATTTTTAAGCAGTATGTCGATTACAGACTGGTTTTCAAAGTTTTCAGGCGTATTTATTTTAGTTAAAAAGATTTTCTTTTCCTGAAAAGAGTATTCTACGCTTAATAATCCTTCAGGGACTGTGGCTTCAAATTGTCTTGCAAAAGTATTGTCTTTGATTTCCATAGTTAAAGTAGGTTCCATATTTGTCATGTTTTTGGGGTGGATAAAAAATATTAGAAAAAGAACGTGGGAAAATGTATCAAATAAAAAATGATTTGATATGCCGTATAAATACTGTGTATTATGAGTGCAAAGTTAATCATTTGATTTTCAATATCGAATGTTTTTGGGAAGTTTAAGGCGAAAGTAAGGTAATACGTCGTTTTTGTAATTTAATTTGTTTTAATATAGAATTGTGGTGTAAGATTTGCTGTGCATATTATTTAAACAATTATCTTTAGCATAAAAAATAACTAATACGTAATCCCTTTTTTTCTGGCAAATGAGTAAAATTCCCGTATACTTTATGCCTGGTCTTGCTGCAAGTCCGGCTATATTTGAAAGAATCAAATTAGATGAATCTGTTTTTGAGACATTTCTCCTGGAATGGGAAATTCCAAACCCAAAAGAATCATTATCGGATTATGCACTCCGGATTTCAAAAAAAATTAAACATGAAAATCCTGTTTTAATCGGGGTTTCTTTTGGCGGCATTCTGGTTCAGGAAATTTCAAAACATGTCAAAGCCAGAAAAGTAATTATTATTTCGAGCGTAAGGAGTAATGTTGAATTTCCAAGAAGAATGAAAATAGGCAAGACTACAAAAGCCTATAAACTTATCCCGATGAAACTTATCCTTAATATTGAGAATCTGGCTAAATATTCGTTTGGAGAAAAAGTAAACAAACGAATAAAATTATACGAGAAATTTTTAGCGGTACGAGATATCAATTACCTGCAATGGGCTGTAGAATCGGTAATTTTATGGGATAGAAACCAAATCGACGAAAACGTGGTTCATATACACGGCGATCAGGATGATGTTTTTCCTATAAAGTATATTAATAAATGCATTGTAGTAAAAGGAGGGACTCACATAATGATCCTGAACAAATACAAATGGCTGAATGAAAATCTGCCTTCGATTATACTGGAGTAAACTTTAATGAAAATTCCAGAATTGTGAAATGTGAGATGTGAGTTGTGAATTGTGAGTTGTGAATTGTGAGTTGTGAGTTGTGGAGATGTTAGTTGAGAATTGTGAGTTGTGAAATGTTAGCTGAGAATTAAGAATTATGAGTATTAAAATTTCGCATAATATATTTTACGTTTCACGTTTCACATAACACATAACACATTTCACATAACACATTTCACATAACACATTTCACATAAAACATTTTACATTTCACATTAAAAAAAATCCACACTATCGAACCTATTCGTGTTTTTTGTCCTGATTATTGGATTCTTTAATTCTTTGAAGTTTATGGGTAAGATGTTCGATTTTTTCGTTCTTAAGTTTGATAATTTCCAGTCTTGCCTCTGCTAATTCTTTATAGCTGTTATTTTCGTCTGTGGCGGTGTTTTGCGACTTCAGCATATATCCTTCGTTTTTTATCAGCCATTCGCAGTTGTAATGAGGGTAAACTTCAACTATTTTTGTGATCCATTTGGTCTGAATGTCACTATTTTGGGCTATTGCTCTGGATAAAACGCCTTTACTTGCACCAATTAATTTCTCTAATTTTGTGATTGTAATAAGCTCGTTATCGGCTATTTGTTTGATATTTTTTAAAATCTCGCTCATTTACGACGGAAATTATCGTCTATTTTTTTCGTTGAAAATTTTCTCCGGTCTTTGTTGCAATATTTGAAACAGACAAAAGAACGTGCAAAAATAAAACAAAAAAGAAATAAATCCTTTTTAAGTTGTTGGAAATATTTAAACTATTTAATATAGTGTAGGGAAAGGTTTTTCTGACTGAATCGGTTGAGACTTTTTTTAGATTTTATTAAAAAAAGATGTTTTAAATCGCATAAAAAAAATAAGGATGTATTTGGGTGCATTAGGTTGAACCCGGTTAAAAAAAATAAAGCCCGGAAAAAAATCTTAATCCATAATTTTAGATAACTAAGTTTGTTGAAGATTGTGCGTGTGTCATTTGTGTCCTCTTTTTCTTTCTGGGCAATAACAAGGCTGTAAAGAAGTGATTTCTTTATGGCTTTTTTTTTTAAGACAGCTTGGTTTGAAAGGTGTTTTGAACTTCTTCTCTTTTTTTCTGAAATACATTTTCGCAATGAAACATAAGCTGATGTTTATTTTTGTCTTTCTTATTGAAGAAAATTATCTTCTTTTAATTTGTGTTTTTACTTCTAATTTTCTGTTTTATACGCATTTTAGAATTTGTTTCACAATGCTTTTTTTATCTTTTTGACTCGTATTTAGTTTGTAATTAACTGATAATCAATATATTGTCTTATTTTATTATAAAAATAACCTCTATATAGGGGATATTATCTTACAAAAAATATTTTTGTTGAAAATTATCAACTATCTTTGTTGCGAAATTTAAAACAACAAGACAATGGGAAGCACAAGAAATTATAACTCCTATGATTCTATGGTATTAGAAGCATTGTTTTTAAAATATAAAGTTTCTAAATACTATATCAGACAATGTGTTAACGGATCTGTTCAGGGAATTACAGCAGATGCCATTAAGAAGGATTACTCCAAAATGGAGAAGGCAAACAAAGAGACTATTTCAAATCTTATAAAAAAAACTTTAGAATAAAATTTTAGGTTATTAAAAACAAATAGAAAAATGAAAAAGATTGTATGTTTTTTACTGCTGTTTCAGGGCGGAATGATGATGGCGCAGACAGAAACTGTGGCGACAATAAATGGAAAAAAAATACAGGTAGTTCCAAATGGGGTAGGAACTGCTGATAACGGGATTACAGCTGCAAACAATAACGTACAGCTGGGCGGGCTTTTAGTAAAACCCACAACCTTAATCACAACATCTACTGAAACCCTTTCGCTGCTGGGGCTTCAGGATGGTGTGGCAGCAGATAAGATATTGGTTGTAGATGCGGGCGGGGTAATAAAATCGGTAGCAAATACTTCTAACATTAAGGAAATTAAAAAAATTGCTGCAGACTATACTGTAGCAGATACTGATTTTACCCTTCTGGCTTCTCAATTAACAGGTGATATTACCATTACTCTGCCTGCCGCATCAACTAATAAAGGAAGGATGCTGGTCATTAACCAGCTAAACGTTGCAAATGATTCCGGAGCCGAGGTAACAGTAAAATTCAATACCGATGTGGTGTATACCGATAAATTAAGTGCAAAAGAATTAACAGCAGGATTTAATTCCGTATCCGGAACACTTAAAGTAATACTGCAGTCTGACGGAACAAACTGGAACGTGGTTTCGTCTCTGTAAAAACACTACTTTTTTAAGCATGGCATTTTGCCGGCCTTAACCGGTTCGGTTTATTCTTTATATCCGGAACGGAAAGCAATTAACAATAATAACAATAGTAATACTAATAAAATTAAACAATGAAGAAAAATATATTTTGTATTTGGCTCACATTGCTGGCCATTATATGTACGGTTACTGTGGAAGCCCAGATGACCATTGGCGGGAAAAAGGCCCCCGAACCATTTTCGGTACTGGAGCTTCTTAATAAAGGCGGACTCAGACTGCCGCAGATTACCACAGAAGAGCGCAATGCTTATGCGGTAAAAAATAATAATCTTGGCGATGGGCTTACCATTTATAATAAGACAACCAACTGTGTAGAGTACTGGAACAAAGTACGCTGGGTAAGCTTGTGCGAGGGTGATTCTCAGGCATCGATAAGCCCGCAGCCTTGTATAGATGTTGCGGCAGATGGCACAGGCTGTGATGAAGAGTTTACAATTACAGATCCGGACTGTCCTAACGGACCGTTTAACATTGCTATAATGGCAGGCGGTGAATATGCCGGTTTATATGACCTGGACAATAGTGCAGGGACTTTTAAGGTAGCTTTTGCTGAAAACAACTCTGTAAACGCACGCACCGTACTGGTTCGTGTTACGAGCACCTGTACGAGTTTGTACAAAGAATTTTTATTCTCTCAAGAAGGGATAGACTGCAGTACGATGTCGTACACAGTGCCCGCTATTTTGCCGTCAGAAGCTTCTTTGACCTTATGTTCGGGAGGTTCGGTATATTTATCTGTTCCTGCAAATACGGCAGACCTTGGTAAATTAATCTGGACGCGCAACGGTATCGAAGTAGCACGCGGGGTTTCATACTATGTGGCGTCATTACCGGGAAAATACAATATTTCTATGGGGGCCATTGGCTGTAATACCAATGCTTCAAACGAGCGTACGGTAACAGCATCCGGTACAGTGGCACCGGGAAAAATTACAGCATTTGCCTCAAACAACGGGGTAATGTGCGGTACGAACTCAGTGACTTTGTCAGCAGTGTCTTCAACGGGTACTATTGTATGGTTCCATAACGGAAAAGAAGAAAAAACCGGTTCTTCGGTATCTATAAGCGGAGACAGCAGTGTTGGCGAATGGTTTGCTGCCGTTAAAGACGGAAGCTGCTACAGCAAACAGTCAAACATCCTTACGATTACAAAACAAGCAGGAACAGGAAGTGTATCGCTGCCTGCGGCTGATGTATTGGTAAACGGTGTGGCGTTGAACAGTTTTACAGCATTCTGTGCGGGCGGTACTTTAGATTTAAGTGTAGCCAACCCAAAGGAAAATGTGAAATATACGTGGTACAATGGCAATGAGGCAATTACGTCTAACCCGTTTACGGTGCCGGCTAACCAGGAAAAAATGACGCTTCGTCTGGTAGCAACAGACAATACAGGAGCTAGCTGTCCTGCTGAGGCAAGCGCAGTTGAAAAAGAAATTACAAGCGGCAGCACTCCGGGGCAGCCTAATATTACAGGAAACGCAACACTTTGTGACGGAACAACAGATTTAACACTGGTTCCTGCAGCAGCGGGAACTTATACCTATACGTGGTATAAAGACAATGTTAAAATGACCGAAACCACAGCAACGATAACTGTTACAACACCGGGTGTAGTATACAGCGGAACGGTTACCAATGCAACAGGATGTACCAGTACACTGGCTAAAAAAACAATCTCGGCAGATGTTTCAAGTCTTCCGGTACTTAAATGGACAGTTAATCCTGCTGAGGCTAATTTTGGAGCAAAAGTAACCTTACAGACCGAGATGACATTTGGTCCGGCAAGTTCGTATACCTGGACCGCTGACGGCGGTGCGACCGTAACAGGATCAGGGGCTTCTGTCAGCATACAGCTTCCGGCATCCGGTACAGATGGTGATGTGTCAAAAATTACAGTATTTGCAGAGAACAGCTGTGGTAAATCAGAAAAAATTGAGCACAGTATTGTAATGAAGAGCGACTGTCCTACGCCGGTAGTTTCTGCCCAGTCAGAAACAGATGTAAATGTAACGGCAGGATCAGGCACCGTATTAAAAGTAGCCCTGGCAACAGGTACAGGAGTAGGTACAAGTTACCAATGGTACACCAATACAACAAGTGCAACAACAGGAGGAACCGCAGTAAGCGGGGCAACAACAGCTTCATACACGTATAAGCCTTTATCTGCAGGAACTTATTACTTGTATTGTATTGCAACAAACTCATGCAGCGGGAAACCAACGGGGACATCGCCTTCATTTAAGGTTACGGCTGCAGCAAACCCTGATTCAATGCCAACAGGAGTCGGTACATTTAGCGGTAAAACCTGTTTTGATATTGCAGAAAGTAATTTTAATACAACCTGCGGACTTGAGCCTGCACGTACAGCAACAAAAGCCGATTTTAATTTAGCAGCTACCAATACGCAGACTTATACCTTTACACCTTCAGGTACAGTAAGTAAAGTCCGTTTTGTGTATGTAGAATCTTTAAGCGGTGCCCTTGTTAAAAGTATTACCAATAATGGAAACCCAACGGCATTAAATATAACTAAAGCAGTTACAGCGACGGTGGTGTATCAGACTACATTAAGTACAAGCGGCGGTGTACAAGGAACGGCTTACGGAAAAACAACTGCTGAGGCATTAACTGTAGATATCTATGCGATATTCAGCCCGTCGGCAAACGGAAGTGCTGCAGATGTAAAAGTAAAATTAACAGCGCAGATAAAAGACTGTGTTTGCTGCGGAGCATATGTGTCACCGGGAGTTTGGAAAACTTTCTTGTGTCATGATCTTGGAGCAGACACGTCTTTAGACCCTTTTACTCCTGCAATGGGATTGATAGGTGATTATTACCAATATGGAGAGAATAAACCACATACCTATGGCATGGTTTCTCCGCCTCCAGCTAATGCGTGGTATAATAACGGAAAAACAGCAAAAGACCCTTGTCCTGCAGGTTACCGCGTTCCTAGTGAAGATGAGTGGAATGGTGTAAGAGCTAATAATCAAATGAAAGCGGTTGGTGAGGTTGTGGATATTACGTCACGCGGAAAAGGAGGCTGGAGTTTTGGTCCAAATTTAATGCTGCCGGTAAATGGAAGGAGGGCAATTGATAGTGAAACGATTGAAGTAGGGTCAACTCAGTTAACCATGGCTTATAGGACCTCATTTTGTGACGGTGAAAGAACGTCCTGCTTTTTTTCTATAGGTGCTAATGAGCCTAGGCTTGTTTATCGATCTATTTCGGATCAGTCATATGGATATGCTATTCGTTGTATTTCAGAGAATTAATATAAAAATCTACAGGGCTTTAATACAGGCTTGTAGTAATCATATATAAAGGAATGCGCTTTTCATTTTCTGTACCGCAGAAATGAAGAGCGTATCCTTGTTTTAGAAATGAGAATTTTTTAAAAGAAAAAACATATAAAAATTTTGACAATGAAAAAAACAATAACTGCGATCTGTATTTTGGGGTCCTTCACCATTACACAAGCGCAGACCATACGTATAGATTTGGCAAAATATGGAGGGAAAGAATTTATGTACCTGTTTGATAAAGGCTCCGGAAAGGATACTATTGCCACAGGAACGCTGGATGCAAACGGTAAAACAGCACTTGACCTGCCTAATAGTAAAAAAGGCTATGCAGGCATGTCTCATTTTTTGCTCAAAGGGGGCATCTCGGTAGATTTTATTGTAAACAAAGAAAACGTAACCGTTTCCAGTACAGAAGAACAGCTTGTTCGGGACAACATAAAATTTACAGGTTCGGCAGAAAATGATTTTTTGTTCAGCAGGTTTAAAGAGCAAAGTAAACTGGATCAAAAAGCAAAAATGATAGAATACAGCTTTACCATTTACAATAAAGAAGATGCATTTTATCCTGCTCTCGATAAGGAAAAAGAAAATTTAAACAAGCAGCTGGCTGTTCAAAGAACCGGTACGGCACAAAGCAGATTGTATGCAGCGAGATTTTTGGAAATCTCAGATTTTTTAATGGGAATTGGCAGCAGTATCAATCAGCCGATAGATGAAAAAGTAAAAGAAGCCAATTTGTTTGTAAAGGAAAAACTTGATGTGGGAGTGCTTTACACCAGCGGCTACTGGAATGAAGTGTTGGAAAGCTGGATGCTGCTGCAGCAGAATGTTGTAAAAGACGATGCCGTCCTGCTGGCAGATACCAAACAAATTGCGTCCGGAATTAAGGATAATGCCGTATATGCAGCTTTTGCAGAAAAAATGGCGCTTTTGTATACCAAAAACGGCAAGGATAATCTGGTAAGCGAACTGAAAGATTTTGTTTCCAGGTCCGGAAGGGTAGAAAAACCGATAAAAAAACTGGCAGTGGTAATGAACGGTCCTGCGGTTGGAGCATCGGCACCTGCACTGCAGGATAAATCAGGTAAAAAGTGGCTTAAAAATACCTTATTATTCTTTTACGAATCCGGATGTAACAATTGCGAAAATGAAATTCACCAGTTAATGGGCAATTATCAATTGGTAAAAGATAAAGGTTATGAAATTGTAAGCGTTGCAGCAGATATGACACCCGATGCCGCAAACGGACACGATCACACTTTTCCATGGAAAGAGCAGCTCTGCGATTTCAAAGGATTTGCCGGACCTAATTTTGTAAATTATGGAATACTAGGCACACCAACCATTTTTGTCATAGATGCCAAAGGTAAAATTACAGGCCGCTACAGCAGTATGCTTGAAACGGGAATATTGTGAGTTGTATTATGTGAGATGTGAAATGTGAGATGTGAAATGTGAGTTGTGAATTGTGAGTTGTGAAATGTGAGATGTTAGTTGAGGAATGTGAGTTGAGAATTAAGAATTATGAGTATTAAAATTTCGTATAATATATTTTACATTTCACAACTAATATTTCACGTATTGCATTCCACATAATACATTTCACATAATACATTTCACATAATACATTTCACATAATACATTTCACGTATCACATAACACATAACACATAACACATAATACATAATACATTTCACATATCACATAACACATAACGCATTTCACGTATCACATTTCACATTTCACATAAGACATAACACATCTCACATTTCACATCTCACATCTCACAACTCACAATTCACAATTCACAATTCACAATTCACATCTCACAACTCACAAACTCACATTTATATAATTTTTTTCCTCTCTAAGGGAAGGCAGGGCCGTAAGGATTAATTTCTTTACGGCCTTGTTCTTTTTAGATATCTATAAAAAGATAAAATAAATCCTTATGATTTTTCTTCTATATCCAAAACCTGTATTTTTTTAGATAATATACTTGTGGAAGTTTTTAATATGTTGATATTTAGTATATTAGTTGTTTGTTTTGTGGGGTTTTGTACAAAAAATGAAGTTTTTTCGCAGTTAAAATCCGGTTTTTGCCTTGTATTTCTTCAATTCATGTTTGCTAAAAGATGTCTTATTCTATAATAATTAAAACTGGTAGTGGTAAACTGTTTTGTTGTTTGGGAATAATTTTGTCCCGTTTTTAGAAATTATTTCAAATTTTGGAATAAACTAAAATAGAATTACTTAGAGAGATAATTTTAAATTTTAACGAAAATTTTGAAAAATGAAAAAGATTGCATGTTTATTACTGCTGTTTCAAGGCGGTATTATGATGGCGCAGACGGAAACCGTGCCAACTATTAACGGAAAAAAAATTCAGGTAACCCCAAACGGGCTGGGTACTGCTGATAACGGTCTGACAGCAGCCGGAGGCAATGTACAGCTGGGGGGGACTTTGATACAAAAAACAACTCTTGTAACCAGTTCATCAGCTACTTTAGCTCTTAAGGGACTGCAGGCAGGTGCGGCTGCAGATAATGTTTTGGTGCTGGATGCCAATGGAGTGATAAAATCGATTCCAAGAAGTTCTTATGGGGATAATTTAGGAAATCATATTGCTGGTAAAGATTTGAATATGAATGGATACAACATAACTGCTGCAAAAGATATCACGGCAACAGGTAAAGTGTCTGCCGGTACAGCAGCAATTGCAAAAGGTACCAATGGTTCAACTCCAAGAGCGGGTTCTGTACTGGCTTCTTTTGATGGTACCGGCAGTGTTGTTTGGAAAGATCCTGAGGTAAATGTAGTCCCAAAATTAGTTGGTTTTGTAACATCAAGTACATCGCGTTCTGGTACTAATATATATTTTGACACAAAAGAAATTGATGTAGATAATGCATTTTCCGGAGGCCCAACAGGTGTTGGTTCGGTTTATACAGTACCAAAAAAAGGTATGTATCAGTTTTTTCTTAATATAAGTGTTACGTCCCCAGGGTCTTGGTATGTTAGAATTCTAAAAAATGATAAAGCAGTTGCGGCTGTTGATGCTACAGGTTCTTCATCAGGACCTTCGGCATCTATATTTGGTATTGATGAATGTGTAGTGGGAGATAGGATAACTGTAGATATGGGGGGTGGTGCCTCGGGATATAAAGGGGGGTTGACTCAGCTTACAGTGTTTAGATTTGAATAATGTAATAGAAATTTCTTTTAATGGGTACAGGCGGCGGCGCTGCCCGGGCCAATTGAAAGAAAAGCTTATAAGTCTCTAAAAAATAAGGATATAAACTTTTAGATTTTACAATCTGCCCTTTGTGTTGTCTTTTTTCTTCTTTAAGAAAAGACATGACTGTAAGGTGTAATTTATTTACGGTATTTGTTTTAAAAGAATAGAAAATTTTTAATTGTAACAAAATTTTGAGCAGCAAATAAATTTTCGGATTTGCAATTCACCCATTGCATTATCTTTTTCTTTTCTAAGGATGTTTTTGAAATATAAAGTTTCTAAGTATTATATCAGGCAGTGTATTACCGGATCTGTGCAGAGAATTATAACAGATGCTGTTAAGAAGGATTGCTCCAAAATGGAGAAAGCAGGTAGAGATTATTTTGAATCTTATAAAAAAAAACTTTAGAATAAAATTTAGGTTATTAAAATAAATTAAAAATGAAAAAAATTGCATGTTTTTTACTGCTTTTTCTGGGCGGTATTATGATGGCGCAGACGGAAACCGTGCCCACAGTTAACGGTAAAAAAATTCGGGTAACTCCAAATGGACTGGGTACTGTTGATAACGGGTTAACAGCAATAGGCGGCAAGCTGCAGCTGGGAGGTTCTTTAATAAAAGAAACAACCCTTGAAACCACTTCAACCGCTGCTTTGGCCCTGCAGGGGCTGCAGGCAGGTGCGGCTACAGATAATGTTATGGTGGTGGATGCCGGTGGAGTGATAAAATCGATTGAAAGAGATTCTATTGGGGATAATTTAGGAAATCATATCGCTGGTAAAGATTTGAATATGAATGCAAACAGTATAAATGCTGCAAAAGACATTACGGCCACAGGTAAAACAGCTGCCGGTACAGCGGTAATTGCACTAGGTGCCGATGGGTCAATACCCATGGAAGGTTCTATAGCAGTTTCTATGGATGATGAAGGTAATATCGTTTGGAAAGATCCTGAAGTAAGTATAGCTCCAAGATTAGTTGCTTTTGCGATAGCAACAGCAGCGCGTAATAATAGTAAAGTATATTATGACACAAAAAAAATTGATTTAGAGAATGCATTATCCGGAGACGCGACAAATGGTACGACTTATACAGTAGCAAAAGACGGTATGTATCAGATTTTTGCTAATCTAACTGTTTACGCCGGCTCAACCTGGACTATTAGAATTTACAAAAATGGTGTGCAAATTGGAGGTATGGATGCTTCTAATGTTAATGGAGGGGCTTCGGCGTGTGCATTTGGTATTGGCGAATGTTCAGAAGGAGATAAGATAACTGTAAGGATGGAAGGTTCTGCCACAGGATATAGACCAAATTACACTAGAATTGCAGTGTATAGATTTGAATAATGTAATAGAAATTTCTTCTGGTTGGTGCTGCAGTACCGCTGCTTGTGCCAATTGAAAGAAAAGCTTATAAGTCTAAAAAAAAAGATATAAACTTTTAGGTTTTGCAAGCCATCTTTTGCATGATCTTTTTCTCTCTAAGAGAAACAAGGCCGTAAAGATTAATTTCTTTGCGGTTTTGGTGTTGTGAGTTGTGAATTGTGAGATGTGAGATGTGAGATGTGAGTTGTGAGTTGTGAGTTGTGAGTTGTGAATTGTGATATGTGATATGTGATTTGTAATTTGTAATCTACAATCTACAATCTAAAATCTGCAATCTAAAATCTACAATCTACAATCTAAAATCTGCAATCTAAAATCTACAATCTAAAATCTACAATCTAAAATCTAAAATCTACAATCTAAAATCTGCAATCTAAAATTAAAAAATCCCAAATTCATAATCGAATTTGGGATTTTTATATTAAGATATAAAGAAGTTTAGATTTTCTTCATTTGTTCTTTCATCATAGAAATCTGGTCTTTCAGCATTCCCTGCTTGTCTAATTTTTTAGCTTCATTTAATAAATTAGTTGCTTCCAGTTTTCTTCTGCGGGACATGGCTACTCCGGCAAGGTTTAGTTTGGCTACAGCCAAATCCATATCCATTGATAGTCCAAGTTCGATTGCTTTTTTGAAATGTTTCTCAGCCTGAATTAAGTTAGTCTGCGAAAGCATGATTCCGTGAAGGTAATTAAAATACCCTTGTTGTTTTCTTACTAAAGCCGTTTCGGGATTTTTGATGTATGCCAGCCATTTTTTTGCGCCTTCAAAGTCTTGTTTTCTTAATTTAAGGAAGGCTAAAAGGATAAATTCGTTTTTAAAATAAAGAAAAATAGGAATAGCAGATAATAATATAAGGAAGATTCCATTTCCAACATAGTCATCGACAATCTCGTAAACACCAGCAATTACTAGAATTCCGGCTAAAATAAGTTTGATAATTTTGTTAAACATAATAGATGTATATTTGTAATTGCAAAGATAGTAAAAGGAATTAAAAATATTTTTATAAAACTGCTTGCCAGAAAAAAAAGTCTTTGTATATTTGCACTCGGTTTTTGAATAACGATATCCAAAACCAAGTAAGAGTTAATTAGATACCATTTTTAAAGATACAAAGCAATGAGCAAAAGAACATTTCAACCATCGAAAAGAAAAAGAAGAAATAAGCACGGATTTATGGACAGAATGGCTTCTGCGAATGGAAGAAAAGTTCTAGCGCGTAGAAGAGCAAAAGGAAGACATAAATTAACTGTTTCTAGCGAGCCTAGACACAAAAAATAATGTTTTTATAAACATACATAAGGCGATTACTTTTTTAGTATCGCCTTTTTTTATACCTTGTCGGTAAAAAAACTCTCAACTTTCTAGTTTATAGCACACTAGAAACGTTTTTTAAAGCACTTAAATAACTACACAATACATAAAAAATGCCTAAAGACACATCAATTAAATCCGTTTTAATAATAGGTTCGGGACCTATTGTTATTGGTCAAGCTTGCGAATTCGATTATGCAGGATCTCAATCTGCACGTTCGATTCGTGAAGAAGGAATTGAAGTTATCTTGATTAACTCAAATCCAGCGACAATTATGACCGACCCATCCATGGCCGATCATATTTATTTGAAACCATTAACTACAAAATCGATTATTGAAATTCTGAAGGAACATCCGCAAATTGATGCTGTTTTGCCAACAATGGGAGGACAGACAGCATTGAACCTGTGTCTGGAAGCTGAAGAAAAAGGAATCTGGCAGGATTTTGGAGTAAGATTGATTGGTGTTGATGTAAACGCAATTAATATTACTGAGGACAGAGAGCAGTTTAAACAGCTTTTAGAAAAAATAAACGTTCCTACTGCACCGGCAAAAACAGCTACTTCTTACTTAGAAGGAAAAGAAATTGCTCAGGAATTTGGTTTTCCGCTTGTAATTCGTCCTTCGTTTACACTTGGAGGAACCGGAGCGGCTGTGGTTTACAAAAAAGAAGATTTTGATGAGCTTTTAACCCGCGGACTTGAAGCTTCTCCAATTCACGAAGTTTTAATAGACAAAGCTTTGATGGGATGGAAAGAGTACGAATTAGAGCTTTTAAGAGATAAAAATGACAACGTTGTCATTATCTGTTCTATCGAAAACATGGACCCAATGGGAATCCATACAGGAGATTCGATTACAGTGGCACCGGCAATGACATTATCTGATACCACTTTCCAGAAATTACGTGACTATGCGATCTTAATGATGAGAAGCATTGGAAACTTTGCGGGAGGATGTAACGTACAATTTGCAGTTTCGCCGGACGAAAAAGAAGACATTGTAGCTATCGAGATCAACCCTCGTGTATCCCGTTCTTCGGCTTTAGCATCAAAAGCAACCGGATATCCAATTGCGAAAATCGCTTCTAAACTGGCTTTAGGATACAACTTAGATGAATTGCAAAACCAAATTACAAAATCTACTTCGGCTCTTTTTGAACCAACTTTAGATTATGTAATCGTAAAAATACCACGTTGGAACTTTGATAAATTTGAAGGTTCAGACAGAACTTTAGGTCTTCAGATGAAATCTGTAGGTGAGGTTATGGGAATTGGACGTTCTTTCCAGGAGGCACTTCACAAAGCAACCCAGTCTCTTGAAATTAAGAGAAATGGTTTAGGAGCTGACGGAAAAGGCTATAAAGACTACGAGCAGATTATCGATAAACTGACTTATGCAAGCTGGGACCGTGTTTTTGTAATTTATGATGCCATTGCAATGGGAATTCCGTTGAGCACTATTCATGAAATTACAAGAATCGATATGTGGTTCTTAAAACAATACGAAGAGCTTTATACTTTAGAAAAAGAAATTTCAAACTACAAAATTTCTGATCTTCCTAAAGAATTGCTGCTTGAAGCAAAACAAAAAGGTTTTGCCGACAGACAAATTGCTCACATGATGAACTGCCTTGAAAGTGAAGTGCATACTTTGCGTATGGAGCAAAAAATCAACCGAGTGTTTAAATTAGTTGATACCTGTGCGGCTGAGTTTAAAGCACAGACTCCATATTATTATTCGACTTTTGAAGCAGAAATCGAAAAAGCAGACGGACAACGTTTTGTAGATAACGAAAGTATTGTAACAGATAAAAAGAAAGTAATTGTTTTAGGTTCAGGACCAAACAGAATCGGGCAGGGAATCGAGTTTGATTACTCTTGTGTACACGGCGTTTTGGCAGCAAAAGAATGCGGTTACGAAACGATCATGATTAACTGTAATCCTGAAACAGTTTCTACAGATTTTGATACGGCTGATAAATTATACTTTGAACCGGTTTTCTGGGAGCATATTTATGATATTATCCAGCACGAAAAACCGGAAGGTGTAATTGTTCAGTTAGGCGGGCAAACGGCTCTTAAATTGGCTGATAAACTTTCTAAATACGGTGTAAAAATCATCGGAACGAGCTTCGATGCTCTTGACTTAGCTGAGGACAGAGGACGTTTCTCTGACTTGCTGACGGAGTTAAATATTCCTTTCCCAAGATTCGGAATCGCTGAAACGGCAGACGAAGCTTCGAAATTAGCAGATAGTTTAGATTTCCCTCTTTTAATTCGTCCTTCTTATGTATTAGGAGGTCAGGGAATGAAAATTGTAATCAACAAAAAAGAGCTTGAAGAGCACGTTATCGATTTGTTGAAAGCAATTCCTGGAAACAAATTACTTTTAGATCACTATTTGGCCGGAGCAATCGAAGCCGAAGCAGATGCTATTTGTGATGCTGACGGAAATGTTTACATCATCGGGATTATGGAGCACATCGAACCTTGCGGTGTTCACTCCGGAGATAGTAACGCGACACTGCCTCCTTTTAACTTAGGAGAGTTTGTAATGCAGCAAATAAAAGATCATACACATAAAATCGCCAGAGCTTTAAAAACAGTTGGTTTAATCAATATCCAATTCGCGATTAAAGACGATACGGTTTACATTATCGAGGCAAACCCAAGAGCTTCAAGAACGGTTCCGTTTATTGCAAAAGCTTACGGAGAACCATATGTGAACTACGCTACAAAAGTAATGTTAGGTCATAATAAAGTAACTGACTTTGATTTTAATCCGCAGTTAAACGGATATGCTATCAAACAGCCGGTTTTCTCTTTCAGCAAATTCCCGAATGTAAACAAAGCATTAGGGCCGGAGATGAAATCAACAGGAGAAAGCATCTTGTTTATTGATGACTTAAAAGACGACCAATTCTACGAATTGTACTCTAGAAGAAAAATGTATTTGAGTAAATAATCTCAGATTTTTATAAAAAAAGCTCCAATGAAAATTGGAGCTTTTTTGGTTTTATATGTTTTGTATTAATACGCTACATCGTATTTGTAATTAAAAGTACCCTCTGTTACTGTTGTGGTAACAGGATTTTCAGCACTGATAGGTTTTGAATAATCCTCAACACATTTAAAAGAAAAAGTTCCCTTAACTGTTTTGGCTGTTAAGTCAACTGCTGTTACAGATAAAGTCCCTTCTGCTACATATTGAATGTTTGCTTTGCTGTTGATTGTCGATTTAATTTCTGTTTTAGAAGCATCGTAAGTATCAGGAGAAATAGAATAAGTTCCCACTTTAAGATCGCTTCTTTTGATGAAAAGAACTATTTCGTCGAACCCTTTTCTTCCCTGAAGCTGGATATATTCCGCTGCAGGATAATACGTGAACAACGGTTTTGTAGCAAAGTTTGAATTGAACGGATTATTCACTTCCCATAAAGTTCCGTCGACTTTTGCAGTCATGGCAAATTCTGATACCGGAGTGCTGTCGTCCGGTGTTTCAGTGTTGTTGTCATCGCTAGAACAGCTGTTTAAAATTACGACTAAAAATAGTAATAAGGCTTTTGGTATTTTCATTTTGGATAAAATTTGTTAAGCCGTAAATGTAAATAAATATGGGTTATTATTTTGCTGCGGTTAAAGAAATATTGATGTATTAATAATATAAAAAGCTCCGGCATTGGCTGGAGCTTTTTGAGTTGTTCAGTTTTGTTAAATGTCGATCTTTAAAGCCTTTGAGCTTTTCCTTTAATTGTAATAATAATTAAAAGTACCATCGGTTATTTTAATCGAATACGGATTAGAAGAGCTTAACGGCTCAGGTTTTTGAACGCAGTAAAAAGAAAATGTACCGGCGGCTCTTTTGACTTTTTTGTTAAGTGCAGTTATTGATATGCTGCCTTTTAATATATGCTGAGGCCTGTTGTTGATCTTAAAGTTAGCTTCAATTTGAGTATCGAATGGATTATAAGTTTCTAATTTAAAAGAATAAGTGCCAATGGCGAGATTTTTTCGATTAATGTACAGTGTAATTTGAGATGTTCCGTTTTTTCCATCTAATTGAATAAAATCTTTGGCCGGATATTCCGGTAATGAAGGCTTTGTTGCAGTATTTGTGCCAAATGGATTATTTACTTCCCACAAAACCCTGTGAGCATCCTTCTTAATAAGAGTGTCAGGGATTGTAACATACACATTAGCAGTCATTGCAAATTTTGAAATAGGAAAATCTTTTTCTGCCGTATCATTTTCCTTTTCAATATCATTTTTAGCAGTATCTGTCATGCTGTTTTCACTCTCGCTTGAACAACTGTTTAGCACAAGTAATAATAAAATTAATAAGGTTTTTGTTGTTTTCATTTTGTAATATTTAATGGGTGTGAATTAAAGTAAACCTGGCTGTAAGAAATGTTCTAAATGTCTTACAGTTCAAACTCATTTTTTAAAAGAGATGAATAAACTTCGTTATCATGCAGCATCATTATAAATCAATGCAAATTTGATTATAATACAATTGTATTGCGTAATATAAATCGCATAAAATTTGTTGTTTCCGCTTTTTATGTCGCTTATTTTGTAGCGTAATTCTGTTTGTTTTTATTATTTTAGCTTAAAACTTTATATTTTATGCAAACAGAGATTGTAAATAAAATAAAGAAAATACGCTTAGAAAAAGGATTATCAGTACAAGAGATGGCAGACAAACTCAATATAGATCTTTCTGCATATTCACGCTTAGAGTCTGGTAATACTTTTACCTGGGGGAAATATTTAGAAGATATTCTGATTATTTTTGAAGTGTCTCCGGAATCGTTTTTTAAAGGTATAATGGGGAAAAAAAGTAATCACAAAAATAAAAACGCTTTGACTGAAGAGAATATTTTTTTTGAAAAAATATATTTTGAATATAAAGAGATGGTTGAAAAAATGGAATATTTATACGGTCAAAGACTTAAGGATAAAGATGAAATTATAGCATATCTAAAAAGAATGAATAAAGACTGCGGTGATTAATTTATTTTTTACTTAATAAAAAGTCTCTCTTTGTTAAGATGAAGATCAAAAAAAAGCTCCGGCATTGGCTGGAGCTTTTTTATATATTTTGAATTATTCAGTTTTGTTAAATGCCATATTGTCTCTGGTATTTTTTTGGACAGAAATTGCACCAAATAAAGCTAGTAAAAAGGCAAAGGCATAGAAACCTTTTTCACTTGGTAAAATAGTTGCATTTATTAATCCGATGACTAATAGAGCAACAGATAATAGTGTTCCAAACCAGCAGATTCCATAATAAATATTGGTTACAGGAAGGTTTTCAAGCCTGTCTCTAACACTTTTCTGCAATGAAACTACACCAAAAAGACCGAACATTAGTACAGTAAAATAGTATCCCTTTTCATTTAGCTGCATTTCTGCTCTTGCCAGTCCTACTATAAATCCCACTGTCCCTGCGGCTAATGCTACCCAGGATGCCGCTATAAAAGCGATTGAAGTTTTTTGTATCATGTTAAATTAATTTATTGATCTGCAAATATAATTAATCTGATTACAAAAAGTAAGTTTAATCTTTCATTTATGTAATTTGATATCGTTTGATGTTTTGTGATTGTATAAAATAAAAAAGCTCCATAAAGGAGCTTTCTGATTGTAAAAAGTAAGATGTATTATTTGTTAAGTAACTGCTGTAAAGGTTTTAGCTGTTCCATATCGATTTTAGATTCTTTTAAAACCGATAGTAATGACATGATATTATTAGGATTCATGTCGTTTCCTAAAACGCGGACTACTGCAAAACCATTTTCTTTTTTATTGGCAAACACAACAAATTCGGTAATGTTTTCGTCTGTGCCCACATAACTGATTGAAGCGCCTTCTTTTCCGGACCCCACTTTCATTAATTCCTGATATTTTGGATTTTTAAGGATTTCAGTGACTTTTTTGCGTTCGGCTTCAAATTCAGCCTGATTTTTATCGGTTGCCTTAAAAGCCAGAATGTTCATTTTGTCAAAAGAGTTTAATGCTTCATTTTGTGCTGCAGATAATTTTGTTTTTTCTAAATTCAAAACATCAGACGAAAGATCAACTGCAATAAAATCTTTTTTCTCGGTATTTTCTACAAAATATTTTTGAAGAGTAGGCTCAGAATTACAGCTTATTAAAACTGTTAATGCCAAAAGGACTGAGGTAAAAACGCCGGCTTTCATATTATTTTTTGTTTTTAGAAGCTTTCTTTAAATCTGATCCTCCCGGAAGATGCATTTTATCTGTCAGGAGAGAAATTTCGTTTAAATCGAAATTACCGGTTAGCGATAATAAAACCGTTTCGTCGGTTTTTGCACCGTCAACAAACATCAGTAATTCTTTAATTTGTGAGTCGCTGGCACCTGATTTAACCATTATTTTGACATTTTTGCCACTGTCATTTACACGCATTAATTCCTCTAAACCGGCTGTTTTTATGTATTTGTCGGCAGAAGCTTTCATGTCGGCTTCGATTTTAGGGTTTTTGGTTGTAAACACTTTTAAGTAATCCAGTTTCTTAATGAGACTAATGTACTGCTGTGTTTCTTTATCAGAAGCATCAACTTTTACCTTGCTCATTAAATCGAACATTTTTTTGTTTACAATTACAGAGGTTACGTCGTCCTGACCATCAAATTTGTCAAAAGCGCCCTGTGCATAAAATGCCTGTGTTACGAATGCGAATACTAAAGTTATGATGAAATTTTTCATGTCTGATTGGATTTAATTACTGTTTAAAAATTTTGTTTTTTGATTCTTCATATTCGTTAATGTACTGCACACTTTCAATGCCTGTATTAACATGGTTTGACAATAGGGCCAAAGCTTTCTGCGTCGCTTTTAAAGCTTCTTCGGGATTGTCATAGGTTCCTAATTCTGAATGCGCTGCAACCGGAGCTGCATTTTTTTCGCGGACAAAGAAATAAGTCCCAATTCCCAGTAAAACAACAACTGATGCTGCAATCGAAAGCCACGCCGCGTTTCGTTTTTTAGATCGAAGTAGAATCTCATGCGTTGATTTTTGTTGTTTTACCTGAGAGAAATAACCAAACATAGGTTTGTACTGCTCCAGATGCTGCGCAACATCCGATGAAGAAAAGTATTCTTTTAACTGGTTTTCTTCGGCAATAGTAGTTTCTCCCTGAAAGTATTTTTCTAATATATTTTCTATTTTATCTAATTCCATAACTGTGTGCATTTACCATTGATTCTCTGATTTTTTTTCTGGCTCTGGAAAGCGCTGTCCGTATTGCGGTCTCATTCATATTTACAATTTTCGCAATTTCTTCAAATTCATATTGCTCAACATCCCGAAGCTGAATTAACAGCTGCAGCTGCTCCGGAAATTCGTTTATAATTTTTTCTACCCATTCAAGGCTGTCGGCATCTTCAAGCTTTTTATCCAGCTGCGGTTCCCGGTCTGTAAAATTAGTATGCACGATCTGGAGATTTCCTGCTCTTTTAGATTTTAACTGATCGAGACAATAGTTTTTTGTCATCGTCATGGCAAGTGCTTCGACATTATTGTAGGTATCGAGATTCTCCTTTTTATTCCATAATTTAACCATTACTTCCTGAGTAGCGTCTTCGGCTTCTTCCGTACTGGTGAGCAATCGTTTGGCCAGACGAAAAACTTTGTCTTTGAACGGATTAACTAATTCTATAAACACATTTTGGTTCATCACTGCGTGGTTAGTGGTTAGCTTATATAGTCAAGACGAGTTACGATATTATTTGTTACAGACAATATTGTTTATTTATAAAAAAAAAGTGAATAAAGATAATATTGTTAAAACTAAAGATAGTATTTTTACGTTAATACTATACCACCAAAAACCAAAATCGGCGTATATGAAAACAATTATAAAGGGTTTATTACTTTTATTTCTGCTGTCATTTTCTTTGCAGTCATGTGAAGATCAGGACGATGTTGCTGCTCCGGCCAATCTGCAGGTAAATAATTTTATCTGGAGAGGATTAAATCAATATTACCTATGGCAGGCAGATGTGCCTAATTTGAGTGATGAGAGAGAAGTAAATCTTTATTCTTTTTTAGAAAACTACCCTAATCCTGATGATTTGTTTCAGGATTTATTATACAAACCAGCCAGCAAATTTCCAAAAGGACAAGCCGTTGACCGTTTTAGCTGGATAGTTGAAGATTACAGCGTTCTGGAACAGCAGCTTCAGGGAACCAGCAAAAATAACGGGGTAGATTTCAGACTGAGTTATAAGCCGGGAAGCACAACGGAGTTAGTAGGTTTTGTTCGTTATATTCTTCCAAATTCGAATGCATCGGGAAAAAATATCAAACGAGGTGATTTGTTTACCGGAGTCGATGGAGTGCAGCTTACGGTTTCAAATTATCAGTCACTGTTAAATGCTGACAATTATACATTAAACATGGCGTCGTATGACGGAAGTAATTATAACGCTAATGGAGCATCAGTTTCATTACAGAAAACCAATTTAGATGAAAATCCTGTATTTCTTAACAAAGTAATTATTTCAGGAAGTCATAAAATTGGGTATTTAATGTACAACGGTTTTTATTCTAATTATGATGAACATCTAAATAATGTTTTCGCTTCGTTAAAAGGAGAGGGGATAACAGATCTTATTCTCGATTTGAGATATAACGGGGGAGGATCTGTAAATACTGCAGCGCGTTTGGCCAGTATGATTACAGGGCAGTTTGATGATAAGATTTTTGCCAAAGAAAAATGGAATCCAAAAATGACTCAGGCTTTTGAAAATGAAGATCCGGAGTTTTTAAATGTAAGATTTGTAAACAATGTAAAAGGAAGCGCAATTAACAGTCTGAAGCTGTCAAAGATCTATATCATTACCACAAGCGGTACGGCTTCGGCCAGTGAATTGGTAATTAACGGACTTGCTCCTTATATTTCGGTTGTACAGGTTGGAGAAACTACAATAGGTAAAAATGTGGGATCGGTAACTTTGTATGATTCGCAGAGTTTTCAAAAATCAAAGGTCAACCTGAATCATAAATATGCGATGCAGCCTTTAGTTTTTAAAACTGCCAATGCTGTAGATTTTGGCGAATATACAGACGGATTAAAACCAACTTACGAACAAGCCGAACAGATTACGAATTTAGGCGTTTTAGGAGAAAGATCTGAACCGCTGCTAAATCTGACTATTTCAAAAATTACGGGTGAAGCCGCTAAAAAAATAAAGAAAGATCCAAAAGCCGCTTTAGGAAATTTTACCGATTCTAAAGCGATGTTCGGAATTAAAAATCAAATGTATCTGGAGGAAGCTCCGGAAGGATTTTTAAAATCACTGTAATAAAAAAACGGCTTTCAGAGATGAAAGCCGTTTTCTTTTCCAAAAACTAATAAACTTAATTCTAAAAAGGAATTAATCGTTAAAATAAAAACCGTTTGGACCTACACCAACCGCTAACTCTTTTTGAATAGCTCCGGCTAAATTGTAGATATAGGCTTTACTGTCTTGTTTGAAATCACCGCCATCTGATATAAAAATACGATCGTTGTGAACAGCGAATCCGTATAAATAACCTGCCGGAGAAGTTAGAATTGCATCTGTTGAAGGCACATCTGCAGTTGTGTTCATTACATAAACTGAACTTTTTGCGGTATAGTAAATTTTACTTTGATAAATATCTAAAAGTCCTGCTCCGTCTAAACTTTCAGGGAATGTGATTTTAGAAACAGATTTGTCTGATAATTTTACTTTAACAAGCTCGCCTCTGCCTGTATAAGGTGCTCTTAAAATATACAAAGTTCCATTTTCTTCTTCCATAGAATCTGCAGAATACCCTACAGTTACAGGAGTTTCTAATGTTTTAGACGTAATATTTACTATCGACAATTTATCACTGCTGTTTGGCTCTGTTATGTATAATTTATCATCTTTTAATACGATTCTGTTTCCTGTCGTATTTAAATCAATTTTAGATTCTACAGTATTAGTCGCCAGATTGATGATGGCAACATAATCATCTGTATTTGCATTTGGGTTTGCTGTTGGATCGTCATAAACAGGATAAGTATTGGCATTAGTTACATAAGCTTTACCATCTTTTACTACTCCATATCTGGGATTAACCAGTCCGCTGTCAACCTTTGCGATTAGTTTAAAAGTATATCTGTTAACCACATTGATAACATTAGAACCGCCTGCAATAATATAAGCTTTATCTCCATCAAAGAATATGTTTTGAGCAAATTTTCCTAATGCATCACTTCCGTTTACTTTAGAATAAACGTCTTTTGTGAATGAGCTGAAATCATCATTCGAAAATGAAACAGTTCCTTGCCCCGTACTTCCTTCATTTAAAATAAAGAACCCTTCTTCGTAATCTCCTTTTGAAGGCGTTACGACTACATCATCATCATTGTTTTCTGTAGTATCATCATCACTTGAACAAGAGGCAAATAATGAAATACAAAGTGCTAGTAAGAGTAATTTACTAAGTTTCATAATTATTAAAATTTTAGAGTTAAATACATATTGAAATTACTTCCCGGCATAGGTCTGTCCTCATAACCTTCATAATCCTTATTAAAAAGATTGAGAACCTTAAAACCGAGTTTGAAAGAATCCAGAAATTTGAAATCGTAATCAATTCCCACATTCGAAACCGTGTAATCATTTATAATTTCATCAGGATTATTGTCTGCCCTTGTATATACAAAGCCATTGTGCAGGAACTGATAATAAGCCGTGATTTTGTTTCTGGAATACGATGCCGAAGCGGTGACTTTATTAAACGGAACAAAAAACAACTGCTTTTTAGTTTCGTAATCTTCAGATACAGTGTAAGCATAAGAGCCATTAAAAACCAAATGATTTTTTCCGAAAGAGGTATGCCAGTTTAGCAGAGTTTCGGCTCCGTAACTGTTTACTCTGTCCGTATTCTGAGGCGACCAAATACCGTTTCTTCCAGGTACCCACTGCAGCATATCTTTGAGTTTGATATAGTAAAAAGTTTGTGTAAGCGAAATATTTCTGAATGTAAAAACATTTCCTATTTCAGCCTGATATGAACTTTCAGGTTTTAAATCCGGATTGCCTCCCGGATTCCAGTATAAATCATTATAAGTTGGTATTCTGAAATTTCGCGAAACGTTTACTTTTAAATTGTATAATCTGCCAAACTGATATGCAGACCCAAGCGAGAATAAAACCGGTGAGTCATAATTGTCTGTAAACTCTTTTCTGATCCCGAATTCATTTTTCCAGTTGTTTCCAATGTCCTGTTTTACAAGTAAAGAAGCAGATGTGATTTCGCGGACGTGATCGCCAAAACTTGTTCCGTAACCTTTTGTTCTGTTGTAATCTACGATACCGTTTATTTGTGTTGATTTAAATAGTGTATATCCTAAATCTAATTTTGTAATTAAGTTTTCGGTTTTACCATAGCTGAAATAATCTTTTGTATTATCGGCAAAATACTGGTAGTTTTCGAAGATGTAAGCCGTTTTAAAATTGGTTTTGAATTTCCCGAAGTCACCGTCATATTCCAGTAAATTTCGGTTGAAACCGTTTACATATTTACTTTTTGTTTCACTTTCAGTAACAAGAGAAGTGTTACGGTCAGTATTTGAAATCTGACTATAAAGTTTAAGCGTATTTTTTGTATCAATTTTATAGCCTGCACTGGCGCTCATGGTCATAATTTCATATTCGCCATTTTGATTCCAGCGCTGTTCGCCTCTCCACGTATAACGGTTTAGATATTTATAATCATTTGTAGAACTGTTTCGGGAGAATCCAATTTGGGCACTCCATTTTTCATTAGCAATATTGGCTTTATAATTTATTCCAATAGTGTTAAAACTTCCGTATTCTAGTTTTAAATTATTCTCAAAACGATTAAAAAATGCCAAATCAGAATTTAAATGTACAGTTCCTCCAACAGCACCACTTCCGTAAATTACACTTCCTCCTCCGGCTTTTACACTTACAGAATTATAGTCAGCACCTGAAATGGTATTAAAGTCAGTACTTCCGTTCATCTGAGAATTAATATTGATACCGTTCCAGATTACAGCAGTCTGAGAAGAAGTTGTTCCTCTAAAAGAAACATTAGAAAGCATTCCTCTGCCATATTCTTTAAAATAAATGGAAGAATTATAATTTAATAAATTAGTAAGTAAAGGTTCATTTTTATTGATAACTGAATCATTCAATTGCAATACCGACTGTGAATTAGAATATTTTTTAAGATTAGTGTCAGAAACCAAAACTTCTTTCAGTTTGGTAATAGAATCGTTCTGCGCACAAATTACCTGGCACAACAATAGAAACAATAAAACAAAACGCATTCTTAAAGTCATAATTTCTACACTCTTTTTCCCGAGAGCTCGATATTTTGTTACAAAGGCAGGTCTCCTGGCTTGCGTTTTGTTGTTGACCTTCCCATTCGCTTGGGGGCGAGCAGTGGTGTTGCAGTTACAACAAACATTCTTTTAGAACTAAGCTTACAGTTGCGGGTACAGCTCAAGATTTTACTTGATTCCCTTTTAATGTGTTTAATAAAAACACAACCTTAATTTGCTGCAAAGATAAAGTTAAAAATATTGAATATTCAAAATTTGTTTCACTTTTCGCAACAATCTTTAAAACAACGAAAAAAATTAGAAGTTTATTTTAATAACTTGTCCGAAATTTACTTTATTTTCAAATGCATTTTTTAGCGGTAATGAAGTCTGATGACACAAAATACTTCTGATAATTCCGGCATGTGCAACAATAACAACAGGATATTTTGTTTTAAAAATTTTATCTTTTAAAAAGTCTCCGGTTCTTTCATGCAGCTGTAAAAAAGATTCACCGTTTGAAACGGGAATATTCACAAAATCTTCCATCCACGGATTAAGTTCTTCAGGCGGAATTTCGTTCCAGTTTTTCAATTCCCAGTCGCCAAAATTCATTTCCTTCAAACGTTCATCTTCTTCATATGAAATAGTGCTGATGTTTTCCCGGATATGCTTTGCCAGAATGACACAACGTTTTAGCGGACTGGTGAAAATATGGGCTTCAGATGGCAGTTCGGAAATAATTTTAGTAAATATTTCCTCAAATGGTTCTGCAATATTTACATCCGATTGTCCGTAGCAGATTCCTTGTTCGCAGATTGTTTCGGTGTGTCGGACTAGATAAATTTCCATATAAAAAGAATACTTAGGTAATACATAACTTCGCAAACCTGTTGTGTTGCTCCAAGACAGTCTCCGGTATAACCGTCAATCCATTTTTGGAAATACCCTGCCAGAAAGTATCGTGTCATAAAAACCGGAATTAAAGCTAAAAGGATTTTTAAGTCGAAATAAGAGAAAACGGTTAAAGGAATTAAACCAAACAGAAATGCCCCGAGAATTTCTTTCCAGGTATGTTTTTTTGCAATAGGTTTGCTTTTACTCGAAGCATCATCTCTTGAATATTCGTGCGTAAAAATTATGCTTATTGCTGCCAAACGGCTTAAAGAATGTCCAGAAACAAATAGAAGGTAAATTAGTATATAATCGTGATTTGCAAAAAGCGCAATACTTTCTGAAAGTAATTTAAATTTAAGAAGAAAAAGCAAGACCAATCCAATGGCTCCGTAAGCGCCAATTGCACTGTCTTTCATGATTTTCAGAATCTTTTCTTTTGTCCATCCGCCTCCAAATCCGTCGCATACATCAGCAAAACCGTCTTCATGAAAAGCTCCTGTGGTTAAAACAGAACTCACAATAGCAAAAATAACAGCAGTTTCTGTTGAAAGAAAAAATGAAAAAAGATAAAAAGCAAGAAATGAAATAGTCCCGACAATCCATCCAATAAAAGGAAAATATCTCGTTGCTTTGTTTAGATAATCAGGATCATGAGTAATGTTCTTTGGACATGGAATTCTGGTGTAGAACATCAAACAGGTAAAAAATATATGGAGTTGTTTTTTCATCAAAAAAATAAGGGTTTTTAAATTGTACACTGAAAACTGGAACTGAACGCTATTTCTTACTAACTCCTGCGCTTTCAAAACTGGCCATTTCATTCAAAAAAGCTTCAGCCGATTTTAAAATCGGAAAAGCAACCGCGCAGCCCGTGCCTTCGCCCAGGCGCAGATTAAGATTTAAAACAGGTTTTGCTTCAAGATAATTCAATAAATTTAAATGCGCTTTTTCGGCAGAACAATGACAGAAAACAGCATTTTTCATGATGTTCGGATTTATTTTATAAGCAATTAAAAAAGCCGCAGTACAGATAAAACCATCAATTAAAATGAGCATTTTATTTTCGAAAGCGGCGAGTATGCCGCCAGCCATCTGTATAATTTCAAAACCGCCAAAATAGGCAAGCTGCTGTTTTAATTCGGCCTGACCGGAATAATTATCGAGCGCTTTTTTCAGGATATTTTGTTTGTCGAGAAGTTTTTGATCGTTGATTCCGGTTCCTCTTCCAACACATTCTTCGATTGGCAGATTGGTTAAAAGGCTCATTAAAACAGATGCTGTTGAGGTATTTCCAATTCCCATTTCACCAAAGCCAATGCAGTTAGAACCAGTTTTGGCAATGTTTTCGACGATTGATTTTCCTTTGTCAAAACAAAATTGCAGTTCCGTTTCGCTCATTGCCGATGTGTGCAGGAAAGATTGTGTGCCTTTAGCAATTTTGGCATTAATTAATTTAGCATTCGTTGGAAAATCGTAATTAACACCCGAATCTACAATTGACAGATTAATATTGTTTTGATTGCAGAACACATTTATAGCAGCACCGCCTTCGAGAAAATTATTCACCATTTGACGTGTAACATCCTGCGGATAATCGCTTACACCATGATTGGCAATTCCGTGATCTGCTGCAAAAACGACAATATTAGGGTTTGTGATTTTTGGGTTTAAAGTTTCAAAAACAACTGCCATCTGGTAAGCCAGTGTTTCCAAAGTTCCCAAAGAGCCTACGGGTTTTGTTTTCGAATCTATTTTTTCCTGTAAAAGCTGCCTGAAATTTGTGGAATTTTCGATTTTTGATTTTGGTTCTAAATCAATTTCAGGAATATTTATTTTATGGATTTCGGTGATTTCAGTTGAAGCTGGAGCTTCCGATTTCTGTTTCCAGCGCAATTGCTGCAACATGGGCTGACTGCCATAATTCGTAGCCGGTTTTCCAATGCAGAAATAACCCAGTGGTTCTATATTTTCAGGTAAATCGAGGATTTTTTTAAACTGATGATAATTCAGGATCGAAACCCAGCCCATTCCATAACCTTGTTCGGTAAGCGAAAGCCAGATATTCTGGGCCGCACAAACTGAACTGAATTTAACCGCCTCATTACTGCCGATAGTACCAATCGTAAACTGATTCAAAACCGAACGATCATACGCAATAATAAGCCCGATTGGCGCCTCTTCGATAGCTTCTAGTTTCAGCGATTTGTAAAGTTCCTTCTGTTCAGGATTATCGGTAAGTTCTTCGGCTTTTTTATTGTAATCTAAAAACAGGTTTTTAATCGCACTTTTTACCTCATCTGATTTTATAATATAATATCGCGTTGCATCGGTCAGTCCAACCGAAGGAGCCCAATGTCCGGCCTGTAAAGCTTTCTCGATTACTTCGTCAGGAACCTCATCGGTTGTAAAATGACGCGTGTCGCGTCGTGATTTTAATATGTCGTCCAGATTGCTCATGTTGTAAATTCCATTTTTTAAAATTCCAAAGCAGTGACAAAATTCAATATCAATGATAATTAGAATATCAAATTCGATCTTTTGATTAAGGTGTTTACGTAAAGATAATTTACCTTATTGGATTTTGAATTTAAAACTTAGAATTTTCTCCCTTTATTTTGACCGGAATCCCTGATACCATCAAAACCACCTCATCGGCGTTTGAAGCCAGAAACTGGTTCATCCAGCCTTGTAGTTCTGTAAATTTTCTTCCAATTTCGGTTGCGGCATGAACGCCCATTCCAATTTCGTTGGTTACAATAATAAGTGTAGTGTTTTCCTGATTGGCGATAGAGAGGAATTCTTTTTTAGCTTCCTCAAGACTTAGCGAAACATTATTTTTATGATCGACAAAAAAATTGGTTAACCAGAGTGTGACGCAGTCAATTAAAGCGGTTTTTCCAGAAAAGTCAATTTCGCTTAGATATTTTTCTTTTTCGATATTCGTCCAGCGATCGTCGCGTTCCTGCTGGTGGCGGTCGATTCGGTTTTGAAAATCAGAATCCCATTTTCTGGCCGTTGCTACATATATTGGAGAATCAGAAAGCTGTAAAGCTAAATTTTGTGCATAGGTGCTTTTTCCTGATCGTTCGCCTCCGGTGATGAGATAAATCATTTATAATGGTTAATTGTTGTCTATTAATTTATTGCATCAGAAAGATTTTTGGAATTTTTAAAAATTCTAACCAATAAACAGTTTCATTAGCTTCCTTCTGAGCTATGGCAAATTTATGAATAAAATCGCTTTTGCTTTCAGCATGTTCAGCTTCTCTAATAATACCGGTTCAGGATTTTAAAAGTTATTTAGGAGAATAAATTCTTTTTTGTTATTCTCACTGCAAAATCAAAACTCTTGTTTTTAACAATGTTGTTCTTCGTAGATTAACGACTAACAATTAATAAGGACAATGCCTGCACTTATTATCGCAGCAAGTTCCTCTTTTAAGATGAAACCAGGTTTTGAAGACATAATTGCCGTCTTCGATATAATAGTCGATTCCTTCAATTAATTTTTCGGTTTTGGGTAAGAACCTTGCCTTGTTTTTAAGGGCATTTTTAGGAGTAATAGTTTCTAGATAGGCATCGATTTTATCGCCGCAAGCTTCTTTGAAACAGTCAGGACAAAGGCAGTCGCCTCCTTCAGAAAGATTGAAAATAGGTGGGTAATCGTTGCACCAGCATTTGTTTTCAACAGAAATATCGCCGCAGCCAAATTTGGATTCACAGCTGGAGCAGACTTTTATTTTTGTGGTATTCATAAAGGTAAAGATACAGTTTCTTTGTTTTTGTAAGAATAAAGGTAAATAAAAAATTTAGAAAATGCTTTACCTTTGTTCCTATTGAAAACGCAAAATATGAAACATTTATTCCCCAAATTGATTTTTATTGCTTCTTTTTTTATTTTGACCGGATGCAAGAAGAATGAAACAACCGAAGCTGTTAAAACAGAAAATGCAAAAAACAGCATTGAATACGCTTCAGGGCTTTCTATAGTGAAATATGACGATTATTCGGTGGTAACGGTTTCAAATCCGTGGCCAAATTCAAATAAAAATTTCAAATACATATTAAAAGAAAAAGACGCCGTAGTTCCGGACAGTCTTCAGGCTTATACCTTAATTCAGGTGCCGCTGGAATCTGTAGTGGTGACCTCTACGACCAATATTCCGTTTTTGGAAATGCTCGAAGTCGAAAATAAATTAGTTGGTTTTCCGCACACCGATTATATTTCTTCTGAAAAAACAAGAGCACTTATTGATAATGGTTCAGTAAAAAATGTGGGACAAAATGAAAAGCTGAACATCGAACAGTTAATCGAATTGTCGCCGGATCTAATCGTAACTTTTGGAGTCGACAACAATAATCCGATGCTGGATAACCTGAAAAAAAGCGGGTTACAGGTTTTAATTCAGGGCGACTGGATGGAACAATCGCCGCTTGGAAAAGCAGAATGGATCAAACTGTACGGGGCATTATTTGGAAAAGAAGAGAGAGCAAAAGAATTGTTTGATAAAATTGTAGACAGTTACAATCAGGCTTTAAAATTAGTAAACGATAAACCGGCAAGTTCAAAAGTACTGTACGGTTCAATGTATGAAGATGTCTGGTATGTGGCGAAAGGGAACAGCTGGGTGGCGCAGTTTATGAAAGATGCCAAAGCGAATTATTTATGGGCCGATTTAAAAGGAACAGGAAGCGAAGGTCTCTCTTTTGAAAAAGTACTGGATAAAGCCAAAACAGCAAATGTATGGATTGCTTCGGGTTCTTTTAAATCTCTGGACGAATTGCAGAAAGCCAATACGCATTATGGTGAATTTGATGCTTTTAAAAATAAATATGTATATAGTTTTGAAGGGAAATTAGGAGCAACGGGAGGAACCGTTTATTATGAACTGGCGCCAAGCCGTCCTGACTTGGTTTTAAAGGATTATATAAAGATTTTTCACCCGGATTTATTAGCGGGTTACGAATTTACTTTTGCTTCAAAACTGAATTAAATTGGCGAGTAAAAAGCGAAATACCATTTTATTTGGCGTTTTGGCCATTGGACTTCTGCTGATGTTTTTTGCAAGCATTAGTTTAGGATCTGTTACCATTCCGCTGAAAGAAGTTTTTACGAGTCTGACAGGCGGGCATGCCTCAAAATCGACGTGGGAATATATCATTATTAATTATCGTCTGCCAAAAGCCATTACTGCGGTTTTGGTAGGAACCGGACTTTCGATCAGCGGACTTTTAATGCAGACTTTATTCAGGAATCCGCTTGCAGGACCTTATGTTTTGGGGCTGAGTTCCGGAGCAAGTCTGGGGGTCGCTTTTGTAATTTTAGGAGCAGGATTTCTTCCTTCTTTTTTAAGCGTAATTGCTTTATCGCCTTACGGTATCGTGATCGCTTCAACTTTAGGAAGTACTTTGGTTTTGCTTTTGGTTCTGGTAGTTTCACAAAGATTACGGGATACAATGGCAATCCTTATTGTTGGGTTAATGTTCGGAAGTTTTACAACAGCTATTGTAAGTGTATTAACGTATTTTAGTACAGCTGAACAATTACAGAAATTTACTTTCTGGTCAATGGGAAGTCTGGGAAATCTTTCCTGGTCAACTATAGGAATTTTGACATTTAGTGTTTTAATTGGAATGCTTTTAAGTGCCGGAAGCATCAAACCCTTAAATGCTTTGCTCTTAGGAGAAAACTATGCAAAAAGTATGGGATTGAATTTTAATAAAGCAAGATTGATTATCATATTTGCCACGAGTATATTATCGGGGGCAATTACAGCATTTGCAGGGCCAATTGCTTTTATAGGATTAGCAGTGCCTCATATTGCCAAACTGACTTTTCAAACCAGTAATCATACCATTTTGTTTTGGAGTACTTTGTTTTTTGGCGCGATTATAATGTTATTTTGTGATATTGTTTCACAAATGCCGGGATTCGATGTTACGCTTCCAATTAATGCAATTACATCTATAATTGGTGCTCCGGTTGTAATCTGGTTATTGATCAGAAAAAGTAATTTTAAGTAAAAACTTACTTTTTAATATTTAACTTAGTGCTTTTTTAACACATAGGAACATAGTTTTGAAAGCGAAGTAAAAGACGTTTCACTTTTTTAAACAATCATAGCTAAGCGTATTAACTAGGTTTCTCTAAAAGTTTGTAATGATCACACAGAAATATTTAAATGATTTAAGTTACCAAATAATTGGTGCTTCTATTGAAGTTCACAAAGCAATTGGAAAAGGATTACTTGAAAATGTTTATCATGAATGTCTAAAAGAAGAACTCAGACATCGAAAAATTAATTTTTTAACAGAAATGAAAGTTCCTTTGGTGTATAAGAATAGAGAATTAAATGCCGATCTGAGATGTGATTTATTTATTGAGGATTGTTTAGTCGTTGAATTAAAAGCAACATCAGAAATAACTGCAATACATGAAGCCCAACTTATGACCTATATGAAATTATTAAAAGCACCAAAAGGACTTATTGTTAATTTTAACTGCTTCAATATTTTTAGAGAAGGACAAAAAACATTTGTAAACGAATATTTTAGATTACTTCCAATTTTATAATTAGAAGCATGCGATTTTCAAAATAGAAATAGCGGCAAAGTATAAACTCAAAGCTTATGTGTAATTTATAAGTAAATTTTTCTAAGCTCCGGTAAAAATAAAACCTATGTCTCTATGTGTTAAAATAACAAATTCAAAAATGAACTCTATTCTCTCTACTTCAGATCTAAATATCGGATACAAATCCAAGAAAGGAATCACGACCATTGCTGAGAATCTAAACCTGAATCTCGCTTCGGGGAAACTCATTACTTTGATAGGAGCAAACGGAATAGGGAAGTCGACCTTACTGCGAACTCTTACCGGAATACAAAAGCCATTATCCGGAAATGTGTATTTAAATGATAAAAACATTTCAGAGTATCGGCCTTTAGAATTGGCGCAGAATCTCAGTTTGGTTTTAACCGAAAAACTGCCGCCCAGTAATCTTTCTGTTTTTGAATTAGTTGCTCTAGGGCGCCAGCCTTACACCAATTGGGTAGATAAATTGTCTGATGAAGATATTGCAAAAGTTCACGAAGCGATGAGTCTGACTCAAATCGAACATTTAACTTCAAAAAAACATTTCCAGATTAGTGATGGTCAATTGCAGAAAGTATTAATTGCAAGAGCTTTGGCTCAGGACACACCATTAATTATTTTGGACGAACCCACAACTCATCTTGATTTGCTTCATAAAGTTTCCTTATTCAAACTATTAAAGAAACTAACTCAGGAAACGCAGAAATGCATTTTGTTTTCAACTCACGATATCGATTTGGCGATTCAGTTAAGCGACGAAATGATTATGATGACGCCGGAAAATATCACACAAGATGAACCTTGCAATTTAATTTCAAACGGAAGTTTCAGCAATTTATTCAAAGACGAAAATATTGTTTTTGATGCTGAAAAAGGAAAGTTTTTGATTAGTTAAATAATTGGCATCCTGCAAGGTTTTTCAAACCTTGTAGGTTTAAATACAGAATGCTAATGAAAAACATCCCTGCAAGGTTTGGAAAACCTTGCAGGGATTAAGAAAGTTATTTTTTCAATCCAATTTGTCTTTTCGCTTCTCCAACTACAAAGGCAACCGAATTGGCAATATTAAAACTGCGAATGAGCGGTGACATCGGAATAGTTAAATGATTTTCGAACCTCGCCATAAATTCTTTGCTTAAACCCACGCTTTCCTTTCCGAAAACCAGCCAGTCGCCATCCTGAAATTCATTTTCCAGATACGATTTATCAGAATGCGAACTCATTAAAAACACACGCGAATGATCCGGAATCTGCTGTATCCATTCTTCAACATTTTGATATTCGGTTACATCGAGATGAACCCAGTAATCCAGTCCGGAGCGTTTTAGATTTTTATCATTAATAACAAATCCAAAAGGATGAATTAAATGGAGACGGCTTTCTGTGCCAACACACAATCTGCCGATATTTCCGGTGTTATTTGGTATTTCCGGTTCTACAAGAACAACGTTTAGCATTTTTTTGTTGAGTTATGAGTTATCGGTTAAAAGTTATCGTTTGCAAATTTTCTAATTATCACATTATCAAATTGCCGCATTTTCTAATTCTCTACATTAAAATTGGCAACTTCCAGAACTTCTCCGGCCTTTAGATTTTGCAAATATACATTTCCAATTCGAACACGTACCAAACGCAAAGTGGGAAAACCAACTGCAGCAGTCATTTTTCGAACCTGACGAAACTTTCCTTCGTTAATCGTAATAGATGCCCAGGAAGTGGGACCGTGGCGCTCGTCCCTGATTTTTTTTGCCCGCATACCAAAGTCGGGAATCTCTGTTACTATAAAAGCAGAGCACGGTTTGGTTTTGTATTTACCGCCTTCAAAACCTATTTCGACACCTTTTTGCAGTTGTTCAATAGCTTCGGGAGTAATAAGGCCGTCAACCTGAACATAATATTCTTTTTCTACTTTTCGGCTTCTTATCTGTTCGCTTACTTTTCCGTCGGTTGTGAGTAAAAGCAGACCTTCAGAATCTTCGTCAAGTCTTCCAATTGCCATTGTTCCTTCGGGAAAATCATGCAATTCACCCAGGAGCTTTTTCTTTCTTTTTAATTCATAAATAAATTGACTCAGATAGCCGTAAGGTTTAAAAAGAAGGAAGTGTCGGTGCATTTTTAATTTTTTGCAAAGATAGCTTCTTTACTAAAATTAAAAGTTAGTTTCTTTTCTGATTTCTTCTTTTTAAGCATTGGTAAACAAACCGGACGGCAGTAACAGCAAAAATGATTACTAAAACCGGATAATAAGCGGCAAAAAATCATGAGAATAACTTCCTGATACAATGTAAACAGAAGCGATAAATTAGGCATTCGACCAGCTGGTTTTGATTTTAAAGAATCTCATTATTGATTGTTTAAAGTGTTTGTAATAAAGACAATAAAGGTTTAGAGGACGAAAATTATAAACTAAAAGCAATGTTAAACCATTTAGTTTTAAAATTTAGAATTCGTAATATTATAATAGAAACACAAAATAATAAGGATATGGAAACGAATAATTTAGGCTCTAAAAAGATAAACGGAGTCCAGAAAGATATAGACGAAACAAAAGGAAAAAACATTTCACACGATGGCAAATCAGATGATGCCAATTTGAAAAAAGAAGTCGTAACGGATGAACAGGGAAACAAAACAGCAGTTGATCGTGCCCGTAACGAAAATGAAGATATCAAAAAGAAAGCAAGCGAAATTGATCCGCATAATCCAAATGCAAATCGGGGTGTGACAACAGAAGAAGAAGCCAGTAAAACGGTTGAAAATAAAGACAGAAACTCAGATATTGAAGCCAACCGGTATCCAAACTCCCATCCTGATAATCATAAGGACAGAGGGAACATGAAACTGGATGAAGAAAAGTAAAACACTACGAATTTTTTGGGAAATAAAAGTAATATTAAAATCAAATAACATTTGATTAGCATATCGAGTTAATGTTATGATAAACTCAGTTTTTTAATGAAATCGATGAATTTTATCTTCGTAAATTTAAAGAACAATTTAAAAACATAAAAAAATGGCACTTTTAGAAAACAAAGTAGCTTTTGTGTCTGGCGGTGGTTCCGGTATAGGACGCGCGGTTGCAGAAGCATACGCCCGAGAAGGAGCAAAAGTTGTACTTTCAGATATTAATGTTGAACATGGCGAGGAAACTGTAAAAATTATAAAGGATAATGGAGGTGAGGCTTTTTTTGTAAAAGGAGATTCATCAAGTGCAAGTGATAATAAACACATGGTTGAGGTAACGGTTTCTAAATACGGCCGACTTGATATTGCCTGCAATAATGCGGGTATGGGCGGACCTGCAAAACCAACCGGAGAATATGAACCGGAAGCATGGGACAAAGTAATTGCACTTAATTTAAACGGTGTTTTTTATGCCTGCCGTTATCAGTTAGAACAAATGGAAAAAAACGGCGGAGGAAGCATTGTTAATATTGCCTCGATTCATGGTCAGGTTGCGGCACCGCTTAGTCCGGCTTACACGGCTTCAAAACATGGAGTAGTAGGTTTGACTAAAAATATTGCAGCAGAATATGCTCAGAAAAAAATTCGCTGCAACGCTGTTGGTCCCGGATATATCGAAACCGCTTTGTTAAAAGACAATCTGAATAACGATGCCATGAATGCTGTTGCAGCAAAAGCGCCAATGAACCGTTTAGGAACAGCAGAAGAAATTGCAGAACTGGTACTATTCCTGAGTTCTGAAAAATCTTCATTTACTACCGGAAGTTATATAATTGCAGATGGAGGTTATACTGCAGTTTAACTTTTTAAATATATATTGAATTAGAGCAAAGCTGTCTGATAATTTCAGGCAGCTTTTTGTTTTTTTATAGAAAAAACTGTTTGATACGAGTGAAAAATCGTTCTTATTTTATTCTTGGAAATATTTTTTAGAAAATAACTTACAATAAGTTTAAGTTTTTGCAATATTCCCTTAACTTTAAACAAAGTAAATTTGAATTCAAAAACTTTATTCTTAAAAACGTATGAAAAACAAGTACTCTTTACGTCATTTAATGACTTTTTTAGTTTTTTTCTATTGCTCTTTTATAAGTTTGACAGCACAGACAATGCCGGCACCTCAGGCCTTGCCTTACAGTCAGAACTTTGACGGTTTAGCTGCTTCATCTACAACATATCCTTTAGGATTTCAGGGATGGACAGCCAGCACCTCTCCAAACTCTTCTTTTAATGTAAGCGGTACTTTAGTCGCAAATAGAGATTTAACAGCCGGCAGCACTGCCGCAACAACCAGTGGTAATTTTCACAATTACAACGGGAAAATAGGTTTTTTAAATACAGGATCTTTAGACTTAACTATTGGTTTTGCTTTTGATGCCACTAATCAAACCGCAATTCAGGTTCAGTATGATGCCATGACAATTCGTAATCCGTACGGTTTAGTGTCCGGAAGCACAACATCAGAACGTGTAAACGAATTGGTTTTACAATATCGTATAGGAACAACGGCAGCTTTTACTTCATTGCCGGAAACAGCTTACGTAAACAACAATGTACAGCAGACAGGAGCGGTTACACTACCGCAGAATGTACAAAACATAAAAATTACATTACCGGCAGAATGTAATAACCAGCCGGTTGTGCAGATTAGATGGATTTCGAGACAAGTTTCAGGAGGGGGATCACGTCCTTCATTTGCAATTGATAATATTATCGTGGGCAGTGATGTTACTGCTCCGGTTACAGTTACAGGTTATCCAAAGGCAGATAATATCTTATCTGAAAGCTTTGATTTTGTAAATAAATTAAATGAAGCAGGAAAAACATATTTTGTATTAGTACCAGGTGGAAGTGCAGAACCGACAATTACGCAAATAAAATCAGGTCAGGCTGCAGACGGAACTACAGCTTTACAATCCGGAGTTTTAGATATTGCCAATGCTTCTCAGGAATTTACGAAAACTTTTGCCGGATTAACGCTAAATACGGCTTATTATGTTTTTTCAGTTTCGGAAGATTTATATGGAAATGTGCAGACAACCGTAAGTAAAGTAGATGCTTCAACCTCAAGTGTTGCAATTCCTTCTTTATCGACAAGCGCAGCTTCATTAGATTTAGGTTTTTCAGAATCAAATTACGATTCAGACATTTTAAGCTATCAAATTCAGGGATCTAATCTTAGCAGTGATGTAGTAGTAACTTCTTCTGCAAACTTTACGGTTTCAAAAGATAATATCACATTTGCTTCCTCTTTGGTATTTGTGGCGGCAGATTTTGCTTCAAATGCATCGCAGACTGTATATGTAAAATTTACACCGGATAATGTTGCATCTTTTTCAGGAGCAATATCTCACGAATCAACCGGAGCGGCTGCAAAAACAGTTGAACTTAGCGGTATTGGAATCAATCCGTATGTGCAGGGGTTCAATGATGTGAATGTATTATCTAACAGCGGATGGACACAATACAATGTTTCGGGACCTATTAATAAATGGACTTCGACTACCGTTGCAAGAAATGTAAATTCAGGAACCGGAGCCGTTTTAATGAACGGTTATTCAGATAACGGACCTAGTAAAGACTGGCTTATTTCGCCAAAATTACGATTGAATAATTTTGATGCATTGGCTTTACTGTCTTTTTACTCCCGTAAATTTTATGCCGGACCTTCTTTAAAATTAGTGGTTTCAACAGATTATGACGGAAAAAGCAATCCTGAAACAGCAGTCTGGGTAGAATTAAACGGTAAATTTCCAACTTTGACAGGATCGTACGTTCAGTCTCAATATATTGATTTAAGTGGTTTTAAAACAGATCATACGTATGTTGCTTTTGTTTACGAAACAACAGCAGGCGGTACAAACAACGCATCAGAATGGTCTTTTGATGATTTTGCGATTACAAATGAAACAGGTTACGTAGATGCAAATCCGGTTTTAAATTTTGGTGATGTAAGTCCAAATGCATTTTCAGAAAGTCAGTCATTTATTCTGAAAGCAGAAGGTTACGGAGATATCACCCTTACAGCTCCGGCAAGTTATCAGCTGTCATTAGACAATATCTCATTTCAGTCAAGCGTAGTGGTAGAAGCCACAGAAGTGGCAAATAACAAAACCGTTTTTGTACGTTTTGCACCAACAACCAAGCAATTAACAATTTCGGGATCTATACATGTTACAGGAACTTCTTTGAGTAAAGAAATAGGGGCACTTACAGGTTCTTCGTTACCAAAAGCCGATACTTTTGATGTAGTAACATACAATCTTTCTTTTTTTGGAACTGATGTAATAGGAAGTGACGGAAAAGAATTTGGTCCTGTTGATGATGCTTTGCAGATCGAAAACGTGGCTAAAGTAATGAACAAATTAGATGCTGACGTTTATGCGCTTCAGGAAGTATCAGACGATCCGTCTATCGATATCTTAATCCAGAAAATAAGCATTAACGGAAAAACATTCGACAAGAAAATCTCAACTTCATGGTCGTATTCTTTTAATGCTCCTCAGGCAGATTTCCCTCCTCAAAAATTAGTTGTGCTTTACAATACACAGACTACTTCGGTAAAAAAGACCAGAGTAATGTTTAAAGAATTTTATGATGAAGTACGTAACGGAACTAAAACTCTGGAAAATTATCCGGGCGGCACCGGCAGCAGTTTCTTCTCTTCAGGACGTCTTCCGTATCTGGTAACCCTTGAAACTAATATTGCAGGTGTAAAAAAAGAAATACAACTGATCGATATTCACGCACGTGCGAACAGCGGTTCAGACATGGGACGTTATAATATGCGTAAATACGATACACAGGTTTTAAAAGATAGTTTAGATGCACATTATGCTAATGCAAACTTAATTATTTTAGGAGATTATAATGATGACGTAAAAGCATCTGTTATTGCTGGCCAGCCTTCATCATACGAAAATTTTGTAACCGATACAGATAATTATAATGCCCTTACTTTAGGCATCAGCCAGGCGGGAGCTTACAGCTTTTTAAGTTCAGGCGGATTTCTGGATCATATTATGATTTCGAATGAATTAGAAGATGAATACATTCAAAATTCAACAGCTGTGTACGATCCTAGAAATGATATTGCAAGTTATACAACCACGACTTCAGATCACGGTCCGGTAATTGCCCGTTTTGAATTAACAGCAGATGTATTGTCAACACCGGATTTTGGAACTAAAAACGGATTCTTTGTAAAAGCTTATCCAAACCCGGCACTGGATGTTTTAAATTTTGATGTAAAAACAAACGATACTAAAAAGCTTAAATTAAGACTTTACGACATAAGCGGACGTGTATTAGGAAACCCTCTTGAAATTACAAGCAGTCAGGAAGTTTCTAATACCGTAATAGGAGTTCGTGATTTAGCACCGGGACTTTACATTTATACTTTATCAGAAAACAATAAAGTAGTTTATAAAGATAAAATCCTGAAAAAATAATCAAAGAGAGAATCTAATTCATAAAAAAAGCAGTTCAATTTGAACTGCTTTTTTGTTTTATTGTGGTCTGCCAAATAATTCGGCAGCACGTTTTATATCTAAATTATCAGAAACAGCTAAGAAATACGCTGACTGCCATTTTTGAGTTTTCTGTGCCTGTCTGCTCGTTGTTTCGTCCCACGGAGGATAAACTCTCGTGGCTCTGATTCCTTCCTTGGTTTCAGTCGAAAAAATTTCTTTTTGTAATAAAACAGCTTTCGGAAAAATAAACTGACCCAATAAATCGTCTTTTTTAACGCTGACGATAACAAAATCTACAGCATCAGAATAATCAAAAGGTTCAATAATTCCGGTTTGATTTCGTTTCCATAAAGTTACAAACTGACCGGTTTTTGCGGGTGTAATTTTGGCTGATCTGAATTTAATCCGGCTTTCGCCGATTTGAAAATTATAAGCATCGTATTCCTTACTTTCTTTTTCAGGCTGAGGTTCAGAACAATCAAAACCACAGACATCGTAGACGAATTCTTTGGCAGTGCGTAAATTTTCAGGAAGAAGCTCAGAATTTTTCCAGTTTGTTATAATTGACATTTAAAAGTACTTTTTTTCAAAAATACAAAAAACATCAATTTAGAAATTTACGTTTAACCCAAAATTAAAACCCCATTGAAACTGGTTGAAAGACTGGTTCGTTAACGGATTAGCATAATAATTAACGGCAGGTTCTACGAAAACATTGGTTTTTTTGTAAACGCGGTATTGCAGTGTACTGCTCAGTGTAGAACCGTAAACATATTCGTTTGCATTCATGTTTTCGCCAATCGGATTGCCGTCTATTATGGCATTATTCGAAATCAGTTTGCCTACAAAAGCACCTGTATTTAAATTAATACTGGCTTTATTTCTGTTAAAAATAGAGTACGAAACCTCCAAAGGCATTTCGATATAACGTAAATTCTGATCTAAACTTCCGGTCTGGATATTTTCACTTTTCAAAGCCTCTTTTGTACTTTCTGAAATAAGCATAAAATTGCTGCTCGTGGCAACCTGAGGTGTAACAGGATTTTGCATATACTGATCCGTCGCTGAAAAAAGAACCTGATTTCGTGCGCTTACATACGAAACATTTGCCACTGTCTGTCCCAGTTCATTAATTTTAAGTCCGGAACCTACAGCCCATTTTTTGTTGATTTTATATTGTGTTTTTACTCCGTACGAATTGCTTTGTCTGGAATCGTTTACATTTCCAAGTGTTTTGTTATTCTTGTAATTTTCAGAATTGGCCACTCCGGCAAAAACCTGCAGCGCCCATTTATCTTTTTGCGATGCTTTCTCTTCTTTGTCTTTTTTATCTTCAGTACCAGCGATGCCTTTTTCCAGATTTTGAAGTTCCAGAAGCTGTAAAGAATCTTTTTTGCTTAAAACATTTTCAGTCGCTGCCAAATTGGCTTTCCCGCCTGATTTTGCGTTTTCGGCTGTATTTTTATTTTGAAACTGATTTTCTTGTTTTTTTGCCGTGTGGTTTAATTCCGCCGAATTCAGATTTTTGTTTGAAACTGAATTTGAAGAATTAAAAGCAACCGAATTATTCTTTGAAGGCGAAAGATTCTCAAAAACAGAATTTGAAACCTGATTTTTTTCGGTTGTATTAAAACCATTTTGTTTTGACGTAAATGTTTTTTCAGCGAGAATTTTATCTGCATTCTTTCTTTCCTTATCTGATACTATATTTTTAGAACCCGGATTAAAAGAAGCAAATGAATTTTGAGCATTGTATTGATTTGAAATTCCTTTTTTATCATGCAAAATTGTACTTTTTGATGCCGAATTTGCTGTATTCTCTCTCGCAGGAACCAATTTAGTATTGCTTACTGCATACTGGCTTGCAGGAGCTTTTTCGTTATCTGTTTTAGATTTGTAAACAGAATTATTTTCTTTGTTTTCAGAATTTTGCTCAACAGCGGTTTTTACCCGAATTGAATTTGATTGTGTATTATGTGATGGATTGATTGTTGTTTCTGATGATGAAATTTGATTTTGATTTTTTTCAGTTTTCGGAACAAGACTTCTTGTTTTTTCAGTTTTTTCCGGATTGTTTTCTTCTGCTACAGAGTTAGCGGCAGGAACGTTTTTGTTTAAGTTTTGAATGTTTGTATCAGAGCTGAAATGTAAAACAGAAGGAATTGTCAAGCCTAATAATAAGCATGCCGCTGCAGACCACCAAAGAATAGCTCTCTTTTTCTTTTTAGGTTTGTCTAATTTTTCTTCAATCTGGCTCCATAATTCCGGAGGGGGAACGCTGGAGTAATTTTCCATTGATGAAAAAATATCTTCTATTTTCTGCCTTTTCATGCTGTCTTAAAATTTTTTATGCTCAATATTCTTTTTTGCAAAATATGCTTCGCCCGATTTAAATTTGATTTTGATGTTCCTTCAGAGATTTTTAATAAATCGGCAATTTCTTTGTGTTTCATTTTCTCGAAAACGTAGAGGTTAAAAACCGTTCGGTACTGATCTGGTAAATCCCGTATGTATTCGAGTAATTTTTCGTGTTCGATGGGTATGATGTCCAGTTCTTCTTCTTCAACAAAATCCGTATCCGGATCAAAAACATCCAAAAAGAAACTTTCTTTTTTCTTCTTGTTTAAGGTTTCAATAAGCTTATTGATAAAGATTCGTTTCATCCAGCCTTCAAAACTGCCTTCGAACTTGTACTGGCTTATTTTTTGAAATACAATCACGAATGCCTCCTGAAACACATCTTTGGCGTCGTCTTCATTCTTCATATATTTTAGGCATATTCCATATAAAACAGGGGAGAACAACTGATAAATTTTCAGTTGTCCTTCTCTGTCATTTTTAATGCATAGCTTAATATATTTTTCTAAATCGTCTTTCAAAAAATCAATTAATTTGGTTTTGCAAAAATAGTTTTAATAAGCTTACAAAATTAGCTTTTGTAAATTGTTTTAACAGCTTTTATTTGTTTTAGGCTCTGGTTATCAGTGTTTTTAAGAAACAATGTTTCTTATGTCACTAAGCCCGAAAACTGTTTTTTGTTGATTATTTTAAAGTGGCGATTTTATCTTTAATAACTTTTTTAAATGCTTTTATTTCTGCACTCTGGTCATCAGTGTCATTATTGTCAATGTAAATTTTAGTAACACTGATTCCCTGACGTAACTCAAAATAAACACCTCCCTGATCCTCATTGTCCGGAGTACCGTATGTTTTCGTTTTACCTTTTAATGCTGTAATTTCTGCAGGAATCGTTTTTAAGAATATAGTATATTCACTTCTTTTAGTTTTAACTGTGTTTTTATATTGAGCAAATTCATATTTATCAGTCTGAACATTCAGGAAAGTCAAAATGTTATAATCATTGATCTGGAAGAAATTGTTCTGAGCACCAAAACTTCCAATTACAATATTATCCGGACTTTCATTTGTTCTGTTAAAAAGAATCGTTTTGTTAGTTTTTGGAATCAGGATAAAATCTGAAGGATACGTAGGAGTCTGAACTAAAGTTTCGCCTGTCTGTGGTCCTTTTTCGAAGAAATTGATAATGATTTCGCAGTTGTTCTGTACAATTGTAGTCATTTTTATAGCATAACCGTTTGTAGGTTTAGCTCCTCCAAACAACGCAACCAAATTGTATTTCGTAAAATCGATAGTTGGATCACTTGCCACTGTACAGGTATTTTCGTGCTTTGTAAAATTACTTTCCAGTTTTTCCTTTGAATCTATCAAAATAAAAGCAGGATTATTAGGAAGGGTTTTAACACTGTAATTACACAAAAGAGGAATTCCCGTAAAAGGTAATTCTGCATTAGAGCCGCAGTCAACATTCGGTAAATCATCATTTCCAAGTGAGCACGCAGCAATTCCGAAAGCTACAAATAAGCTTAGCATTAATTTTTTCATGATTATTTTTTAATAGGTTTATATGATGAAGATGATACAGTTACAAAAAGGTTGCGTAAAACCACTGTTTATTTTTAAAATGTTTGTTTAATTTAGAACCCGCACTAATTCGTGATTTTTAGTTTTAGAATTAAAATCTACGTATTAATTGCGTATTTTTACTTAAAATAAACTTAGATATGACAGATTTTCTTCCGGTTTTACTGGCTTTTGTGGTCGCTTTACTAATAGGTATATATTTAGGGAAACTTTTGTTTTCGGCTAAATTTCAGTCAGAAAAAGTGGGGCTGGAGGAAAGGCTTCACGCCAGTACTAATCAGCTGCAGCAGCAAAAAGAACAGTTCGAAACAGAAAGGATGAATTTTCAGAAGCAGTTTCAGTTATCCAATTCCGAAAAAGAAGCGATTCGCACCGAAAAAGACAGTCTGGCCATTCAGCTGTCTAAAAAAGAAGTCGATTTTGAAAATCTTTGGGAACGTCATAAAGAACAGAAAAGCGAAATCAACGAACTTCAGGCAAAATTTACCAAAGAGTTTGAGAATCTGGCAAACAAAATCCTCGAAGAAAAATCGGCAAAATTTACCGAACAAAATACGGTGAATATGAAAAGTATTCTGTTACCGCTGCAGGATAAAATTCAGGGATTCGAGCAAAAGGTCGAGCAGACTCACAAAGAAAGTATCGATTATCACGCCGCACTCCGCCAGCAGATTATTGGTTTAAGTGAAATGAACGCTCAAATGAGTAAAGAAACCCTGAATCTGACCAAAGCCTTAAAAGGCGACAGCAAAATGCAGGGTAATTGGGGCGAACTTGTTCTGGAACGTGTGCTCGAAAAATCAGGCCTCGAAAAAGGACGTGAATATGAAGTGCAGCAGAGTTTTATAAATGCCGAAGGAAATCGTGTTTTTCCGGATGTTGTAATTAATCTGCCGGACGGTAAGAAAATGATTGTCGATTCTAAAGTTTCACTTGCTGCGTATGAAAAATGGGTAAACGAAGAGTCGGATTTATTAAAACCGGAATTTTTAAAAGAACATATTATTTCCATAAAAAGACATGTTGAGCAATTAGGAAGTAAAAATTACCACGATTTATACCAAATAGAAAGTCCGGATTTTGTATTGCTCTTTATCCCGATAGAGCCGGCTTTTGCCATCGCCTTAAACGAAGATCCGACTTTGTACAATAAAGCCTTTGACCGTAATATTGTAATCGTAACGCCAAGTACTTTACTGGCAACCCTGCGTACGATTGACAGTATGTGGACGAATCAAAAACAGCAGGAAAATGCTTTTGAAATTGCCCGTCAGGCCGGAGCACTTTACGATAAATTTGAAGGTTTTGTGGTCGATCTGGTACGAATTGGCAACAAAATAAAAGACACCAAGTCTGAGTACGAAAGTGCGATGAACAAACTCGTTGACGGAAAAGGAAACCTGATTTCGAGCGTAGAAAGATTAAAAAAAATGGGAGCGAAAGCAAAAAAATCACTTCCGGAAAGCATCATAACCAGAGCTTTAAATGCTGATGAAACCGAAACCGACTTATTGAACGAGAATATTACATAATCCAAAAACTAAATATAAAAACAAACAAAAACATGGCTGCAGATTTTAAACCCGTTTCATCATCAAAGATTAGCATTTCAGAGTTAATGCTTCCGTCGCATACCAACTTCAGTGGTAAAATTCACGGGGGATACATTTTGCAATTATTAGACCAGATTGCTTTTGCCTCGGCATCCAAATTCAGCGGTAATTATTGTGTAACTGCTTCTGTAGATACTGTGAATTTTCTTAAACCAATAGAAGTAGGTGAATTAGTAACCATGAAAGCCTCTGTAAATTATGTGGGAAGAAGTTCTATGATTGTAGGCATTCGTGTTGAAGCCGAAAATATCCAGACCGGAGAAATTAAACATTGTAATTCCTCTTATTTTACAATGGTTGCCAAAGACAAAGACGGAAAAAGCGTTCAGGTTCCGGGATTAATTTTATCGAACCTGGAAGAAGTCCGCCGATTTAGAAAAGCAATCAAACATATTGAAGTTAAGAAAGAAATTGAAGAACATGAAAAGGTAACGACCGTAAACTTCATTGAAGATTTGGCGAATTTTGATAAATATAATGTTCTTTTAGAAATCAGGTAATTTTCCTATCTTTAATCTAAATACATTAAAATTTAGAAAACATGGTAAAGTTTGGATATACGATTTTATACGTAGAAGACGTAGAAAAATCAATAGAGTTTTATGAAAATGCATTTGAATTCAAGAGGAAATTTATAAGTCCGGACAATGATTACGGAGAATTAAATACCGGGGAAACCACTATTTCGTTTGCATCTAAAAAACTGGCTTCGCAAAATTTAGAAGACGGTTTCCTGGAAAGCAGTTTAGAAGACAAACCCTTTGCAATAGAATTAGGGTTTATAACCGAAGATGTTGGACATTTGGTTCAGAAAGCGACTTCATTTGGAGCAGTTTTAGTTTCGGAACCCAAGAAAAAACCATGGGGACAAGTCGTGGCGTATGTCCGCGATCCCGAAGGTTTTTTATTAGAGATTTGCACACCGATTGAGCAATAAGATTTTGATATAATAATCGCAATTTTTAAAAATGTCCCGTAAGATTCCGAACATTGTTCAGTTTTACGGGATATTTTTTTGTAAGCAATTGAAATCCGTGATATTTTTATAATAATATGTATGATTTAATTTGTCCCGCCAGGGACTATACATTTCAAGTTTCAGGTTTCAGGTTTCAAGTTTCAGGTTTCAAGTTTCAAGTTTCAGGTTTCAGGTTTCAAGTTTCAAGTTTCAAGTTTCAGGTTTCAGGTTTCAAGTTTCAAGTTTCAAGTTTCAAGTTTCAAGTTTCAAGTTTCAAGTTTCAAGTTCAAGTTTCAAGTTCACATTTTCACATTTTACATTTTACATTTCACATTTCACCATATAAAAAACATTCACAAATATTTGGCAGAACTTCAAGAACTTTGCATGTATAAATTTCGTAACTTTAATTATAACCATTTAGGTTTCACGGAGTACTGCCATTTTGTTTTATAATCAATTTCTCTTCTACAAAAAACAGAATGACATAATTGTTTAAATGCTGACGATTATGAAAAGAACTACTTTACTTATTTTACTTTTTACCGCGTTTTCATTACTTGCCCAGAATAAATTTAAAACCAATTCGGCAATTGTAAATTTTGAAGCTTCTGTACCTTTTTTTGAAGAAGTAAAAGCGGTAAATAAACTCGGAATTATTATTCTCGAACCAGAATCCAGTACTTTGATCTGTACTGTTGTTATCAAAGATTTTCGTTTTAAAATGGATTTAATGCAGGAACATTTTAACGATAATTACATCGAAAGCCACCGTTATCCGAAAGCCGTTTTTAAAGGAAAAATCGAAAAATTCGATCTGAAACAAATAAACGAAACCGCTCAGGAATATGAAGTAAAAGGAAAACTCAACATTCACGGAAAAACAAAACTGGTTACTGTAAAAGCGATAATCAACAGAACACCCGAAGGAATCCATTTTTCGTCTAATTTTCCAATATCAGTTTCAGACTTTGATATCGAAATACCCTATGTTGTCGCGAATAAAATATCCAAAACAGTGCAGACTGACCTGACCGGAATTATGAAATAAATTTAATGAATACAGCTGCTTAACGCTTTTTCGAGATCAGTAAATTGAAATTCGAATCCGGTATTCTCAATTTTTTCTGATGAAACCCTCTGTCCTGTTAAAACTGCTGCGCTCATTTCGCCCAAAGCCATTTTAAGGACAAAAGCAGGAATATTGGGCAGCCAGATTGTGTAGCCGTACAATGATGCCAGTGTTTTAGAAAGACTCTTATTTGTAGTATTGTCGCTTACAGCTGCATTGTAAGGACCATGCAATTCATCTGTAACCGCTTTGCAGTAAATCTGGCATAAATCTTCAACATGAATCCACGGGATATATTGCTTTCCGTCTCCTAAAACCGCACCAAATCCCGATTTAAAGTTTGGTGCGACTTTTTTCATGAAGCCTTCGTCTTTTCCTAAAACAATTCCCGTTCTGATTTTTACGGTTCTGATTCCTAAATTTTCAAACTTATCAAGAGCCGCTTCCCAGATCTGGCAGGTAGTTCCTAAAAAGTCATTTTCGGGAGGTGTTGTTTCAGTGCAAATCCGGTCACTTGTAAAAGCACCGTAGATCCCAACAGCAGATGCCGAAATAAAAGCATTCAGCTTTTTATTGTTTTTTTCAAGAACCGAAAAAATAAGATCAATGGGTTTTACACGGCTTTCCAGAATTTCTTTTTTACGTTTTTCGGTCCATCTTTTTTCAACAATTCCTTCGCCCGCCAGATGAATGATGAAATCGGCATTTAAAACAGCATTTTTATCAATAAAATCTTTGTCCGGATTCCATTTATAATAAGTGATTTTATCTGTGTTTTCTTTATCCGAACGACTCAAAACAGATACAGAATAACCTCCTGCAATCAGGACCTTAGTCAGATGTTTTCCAATGAAGCCGCTGCCGCCCGTTAATAGAACATTTTGAGACATAATAGTTTATAATATATTTAACAGTATAGAATGTTTCCTTATTAGTAAAGGTAGTTAAACAATGTTTACCTTTATGGCAAATTCTAAATTTTAATAAAATGACGGCTAATAAAAAGGTAATTACCAAAGATGATATCGTTTCAAAATATATGGATGAGGTTTTGGAAAAAGGACAAAAACCAAAGTCGGTTTATCATTTTGCAAAAGAAAATGATTTTACCGAAGCTGAATTTTATGCTTTTTTTGGAACACTTGAAGGTTTAGAAAAAGAAATATTCCGATTGTTTTTTGAAAACACGGTTAATCTGCTTCATGCCAACGAAGATTATCAGGAATATGATATGAAAAACAAAATGCTGAGTTTTTATTTCACTTTCTTCGAAATCCTTACAGCCAACAGAAGTTATGTGCTGCAGTCGCTTAAAATCGACCGGAATCCGCTTAAAAATTTAGTACAGTTAACCACACTTCGTAACAGTTTTAAAGAATATGTTTCGGAAATCCTGACAGATGATTACAGACTGGAAGTAGAAAAATTACAAAAGTTTCAGGAAAAGACCATTCAGGAATCGGCCTGGCTGCAATTAATGCTTACAATTAAATTCTGGATGGAAGATGAATCCGCAGCATTTGAAAAAACCGATATTTTTATCGAAAAATCTGTTAATGCCTCATTTGAGCTGATGAATATCGCGCCCGTGAATCATCTAATAGATTTAGGAAAGTTTCTTTTTAAAGAAAAAATATACAGCAAATCATGAAAACAATCGATTATATTCCAACGTCAAAAATAGAAAGAGCCGGAAAACTGGTTCAGACCGGAGCTAAAATTGGAGTTAACTATGTAAAACATTACGCGGAAAAAATCGTTAATCCGGATTTGACCCGCGACAAACTAAACGAAAACAACGCAGAAGATATTTACGACGGACTAAAAAGCTTAAAAGGAAGTGCCCTGAAAGTAGCTCAAATGCTGAGTATGGACAAGAACTTTCTGCCTCAGGCGTATGTAGAGAAATTTTCATTATCGCAATTTTCTGTACCGCCGCTTTCTGCTCCGCTGGTTTTAAAAACCTTTAAAAATAATTTTGGAAAAACACCAACAGAAATTTTTGATGAATTTAATCCAAATTCGGTGAACGCTGCCAGTATTGGGCAGGTTCATGTGGCGAAGAAGAACGATAAAAAACTGGCCGTTAAAATTCAGTATCCCGGTGTTGCCAACAGTATTTCTTCGGATCTGGCTTTGGTAAAACCTATCGCAATTCGAATGTTTAATCTGCAGGGAAAAGATTCTGATAAATATTTTAAAGAGGTCGAAGATAAACTTATCGAAGAAACCAACTATCTGCTGGAATTAAAACAAAGTCAGGAAGTAGTTGAGGCCTGCAGTAAAATCGAAAATATCATTTTCCCAAATTACTATCCCGAATTTTCATCAGAGAAAATCATTACAATGGACTGGATGATGGGAATTCATCTTTCTGAATTTACAGCGAAAAACACAGATCGCGAAGCTGGAGATAAAATAGGGCAGGCGCTTTGGGATTTTTATATGTACCAGATTCATGTTTTAAGAAAAGTACATGCAGATCCGCATCCGGGAAATTTTCTGGTTGACGATCAGAATCAGTTAATAGCATTGGATTTTGGATGTATGAAACAAATTCCGGACGATTTCTATACTCCGTATTTTGAATTAATCAATAAAGATGTTATTACAGATTCTAAATTGTTTAACGAGAAATTATTCGAGTTAGAGATTTTACGAGCTGATGATACACCGGCAGAAATTGAATATTTCACCGCAATGTTCCATGATTTATTGTCGCTTTTCACCAAGCCGTTTCAGAACGAAGCTTTTGATTTTGCCAATGAAGAATTCTTCAACGCTATAGCCGATTTAGGAAAACGTTTCTCTGAAGATACGAACCTGAAAAAAATGAACGGAAACCGAGGTTCTAAGCATTTTATCTACATGAACCGTACTTTCTTTGGTTTGTACAATTTAATGTTTGATCTGAAAGCGAAGATTGTAGTTGATAATTATTTGAAATATTAGAGGATTATTTTTGTTGTTTCTTTTGTTTCAGGTTTAAAGTTTCAGGTTGTTTGGTTTTTGTGATGTATGGTTTAACCGCAAAGGCGCAAGGGTTTACGCAAGGAACGCTAAGGGATTTTTGTATTTTTACGCAAAGAGAAATCACGCAGGGGATTCTGCACTGGGAATAGCCAATTTTTGTAGAGTTTCTTGCGGAAATCCCTCATTGTGGGTATAACTTTGTCAAAGTTTGGAATTTTGGATTTAAAAAAATGGAATTTTACTTAACGATTCCTCGTTTATAAGTTTCAATTGCACGATCTCTGGCAAAGGCATGATCGACCATAGGTTCGTTGTAGCGCAAATCAAATTCCGGAATCCATTTGCGGATGTATTCGCCTTTTTCGTCAAATTTCTTTTGTTGGATTTCCGGATTAAAAACCCTGAAATATGGTGCAGCATCGCAGCCGGTTCCTGCTGCCCACTGCCAGTTTCCCACATTTGAAGCCAGTTCGAAATCTAATAGTTTTTCAGCAAAATAAGCTTCGCCCCACTGCCAGTTAATTAGTAAATGTTTGCATAAAAAGCTGGCGACAACCATACGAACTCGATTGTGCATATATCCGGTTTCGTTTAACTGACGCATTCCGGCATCGACCATAGGGTAGCCGGTTGTGCCGGAACACCACCGTTTAAAATCTTCTTCGTTATTACGCCATTGAATCCCGTCGTAATTGGATTTGAAATTATGATTGACGCAGTTGGGAAAACTAAACAGAATCTGAATAAAGAACTCTCTCCAGATTAATTCGCTTAAAAAGGTTTGGTTTTTTCGGTCTGCCCAATTTACCAATTTTCGAATACTTACAGTTCCAAATCGCAAATGAGGCGAAAGATACGAAGTGCTGTCGAGAGCCGGAAAATCCCTTGTTTCTTTATAATTGCCAATCTGTGTTAAATTGTGAGGAAGAACTTTTATGGAACTTCTTTCGAAACCAATGGATTCTAAATCCGGAAAAGCAAATGTATTTTTCGCGAAATTGTAATGATAAGGAGTTAAATCACTTTCAGGGGCAGCTCCTAAAAAATGATATTTTTCGAGCCATTTGTTTTTATAAGGTGTGTAAACGGTATAGGGACTTCCGTCGGCTTTTGTGATTTCTTTTTCTTCAAAAATCACGTGGTCTTTGTATGAAAAAGTTTCTATGCCGTTTTCTTTTAATAAAGCGGAAATCGCAGTATCACGCTTAATAGAAAAAGGTTCGTAATCTTTATTGAAGAAAATATTCTGAATTTCAAATTCTTCTATCAGCGATTTCCAGACGTCTTTTGTTTTTCCTTTTTTAATGAGGATTGAGGAGCCGATTTTGTTTAATTCGGAATTTATTTTTTGAAGTGAATCGTATATAAAAGTTACTCTGGCATCGTTTTTTGGAAGATGTTCTAAAATGTCATCATCGAAAATAAAAAGAGGCACAACAGGAAAATCCGATTGTAAAGCGTGGAATAATCCGGTGTTGTCTTCTAAGCGCAAATCGCGTCTGAACCAGAAAAGGGTAACTTTTTGTTTTGTCATTGTTGTTGGTTTTCTGCCATATGTTAAGGAATTATAAAAGATATTGGTTTCTCGCGCATAGCTATGTTTGTTATTGCGGATGAAATGCCTTTTTTCGGTCTGAAATTTCTATGTTCCTGTGTGTTTGAATTTTATTTTTTTGAATTAAATAGTTCTTCTATTTTATTATATCGGTAATCGAAAATGCTTTTCAGTTTGTTTTTTATTATTAGTCGGTTCATGAAACGTCCAAGGATTCCCAATGGCAAAGCATAATGAACAATGTCTGTCATTTTGGTGCCGCCGTCAGGTGTGGGTTCGAAAAAGTGTTTGTGATGCCACAACTTGTAAGGGCCAAAACGCTGAATGTCGATAAAGTACTCATTTTCTTTACAAGCCGTAATTTCGGTAACCCATGACACTTTGATTCCAAAAAGTGGTTTTAAAGTGTACGTAATAATCTGTCCCTGATACATGCGTTTATCATCGTAATCTTTAATTTCGAAATTCATGTTGTCAAGCGTGATCGTCTGGAGGTTTTTCGGACTCGAGAAAAAATCCCAGCAGTCTTCGATACTTGCATTTATAAGTTGTACGGTTGCTACTTTATATATTTTCATAATCAGAAATGGCTCTTAAAATACGTGAGCGTTAGGGATTGCAGTGGAGCTCTTTTTTTGGAAGGCTTTTGCCTGACGAAAAAAAGCGGGAACGAAAAGCCCGGTCCGCCATTGCGGAAAACGCCCAAATAAATGTTACATTCTATAATATTTAAATGGTACAAACAACATCCCGAAACATTCTCCTTTTTCTTTACCAAGGTGTTTATGGTGTATTTTATGCGCTTTTCTGAGCCCGATGAGGTATTTGTTTTTAGTGTTTTTAAACCATTTAAAACGCTGATGAATCAAAACATCGTGAATTAAAAAATAGCAGGCACCATAAAGTGTAACACCGCAGGCTATGAAAAACAAATAATTAAAGCCGCCCCGAACGCCAAAATAGAATAAGATAATACTCGGGATGGCAAAAATAACAAAGAAGATATCGTTGCGCTCAAAAGTATTCTCGTATTTAGGCTGATGGTGGTCGGCGTGGAAATACCACATAAAACCATGCATAACGTACTTATGTGTAAGCCACGTAACACATTCCATAAACAGAAAAACGCCTAAAAAGATTAAAAAGGAAATCATTTTATAAATGTTGAATTATTAAAAGTATCATTTTAATGGCTTTGAGTATAACTTTTTATGGTAAAATGTTGACTCAAATGGTTTTGATTTATTCGAAATTCACTACATAATTATGTTGGGGAATTTCTCGTGCGATTTCTCCTTTCGTCGAAATGATAAAACTTTGTATCAAAATTATACCAACTTCAATTTATACGTTACAAAAGATTGTGCTAAAAGCCCTGCTTTGGTATAATTGGAAACCCGGATTCTGGAATTGCCAATTTCGTAATACGGTGTTTTTTTTAGTTTTTTAAGAAGTTTTTTGTAATAAACATAAGCCGTGTAAACGCCAAATTTAGCTTCGATAGGCAGTTTTACGATTCCCTGATAGGCGATTCTAAAATCTTCTTCGATTTCTTTTATGATTTGCGTTTTCGAATCTTCGTTGAAATTATTGAGATTAACTCCCGGAAAATACGTTCGGTTTAAGATTAGGTTATCATCTTTTAAATCCCTTAAAAAATTTACTTTCTGAAAAGCCGAGCCCAAACGCATGGCCTCATTTTTAAGCTGTTCGTATTTATGTTCTTTTCCGGCAACGAAAACCTTCAGGCACATTAAACCCACAACATCGGCAGAGCCATAAATGTAATCGATGTATTCTGTTTGTGTTTGGTAATTCGATTTTATAAGGTCGAGTTTCATGCTTCGTAAAAAAGCCTGAACCATATCGTCTGTTATATTGTATTGTTTTACAGTGTGCTGGAACGAATTTAAAATAGGATTTAAGCTAATACCCAGTTCCATAGCTTTGTAATATTCTTTCTCGAAATCTTCGATAAGATATTCTTTTTCGTAATCGTGAAATGAATCTACAATTTCATCGGCAAAACGAACGAATCCGTAAATGCTGTAAATAGCATCTCGAATGCTTGGAGACAGCATTTTGACGGCAAGCGAAAAAGAAGAGCTGTAATTTTTAGTTACCAATTTGCTGCATTTGAAAGAAACGGCGTCGAATAGTGATTTCATTTTTTAAGATCTTAAAGATTTTTGAATTAATTCAGCTGCTAGTTTTCCTGAAATTAAGGCAGGCGGAACACCCGGGCCAGGAACGGTTAATTGTCCTGTGAAGTATAAATTCCTGACTTTTTTGCTTTTTAATTTGGGCCTTAAAAATGCGGTTTGCAATAATGTATTGGCCATTCCGTATGCATTTCCTTTGTAAGCGTTGTAATCTGTTACAAAGTCATTTTTGCAGAATGATTCCTTAAATATAATGTTATTTTTAATTTTTTGCTGTGTAAGTTGTTCAAAACGAGTGATTATTTTTTCGAAATAAGTTTCTCGTAATGCTTCGGTATCTTCAATTCCGGGTGCCAGCGGAATAAGGAAAAATCCCGATTCCATTCCGTCAGGCGCTGCGGTATGATCTGTTTTAGACGGGAAATTGGCGTAAAACAAAGGAGCTTCGGGCCATTTTGGATCATCATAAATATCTGCCGCATGCTGATTGAAATCAACATCAAAAAATAGAGCGTGATGCGAGATATTTTCTATTTTTTTATCAAAACCCACAAAAAAGAGGAGAGAGGAAGGCGCGAAAATCCGGCTCTGCCAGTATTTTTCAGAATACATTTGGTGTTCTTTGTCAAGAAGTGTTTCGGTATGCTCGTAATCAGCACCGCTTACTACGATGTCTGCTTTTATGATTTCGCCGTTAATTACAATTCCTGCTGCGGTTTTGTTTTCAACTATGATTTTTTCTGCCGGTGAATTGGTTTTGATTGTCACGCCCAGTTCCAAAGCTAATTTTTCCAGCGCTTTTACAACATCGTACATTCCGGTTTTTGGGTGCCAGGTTCCAAGGCCGAAATCGGCGTAATTCATAAAATTGTAAAAAGAGGGTGTTTTGTTTGGTTTTGCTCCAAGAAACAAAACAGGAAATTCCAAAATTTGGATTAATCTTTCGTTTTTGAATTTTTTACGAATATCTGCTGTCACATTACCAAAAAACTGATTGAGTTTTAAAGCAGTCTGCGGTGTAATGAGTTCAAGAGGCGAAACTCCTGGGCGATAAACCAAATCTTTTATGGCAATATCGTAATTGCTTTTTGCCTGACTTATAAAGTTTTCGAGTTTCTGGCCGCTTCCTTCTTCAATGGCTTCAAAAGCAGATTTGATATCTTCTAAATTATCGAAAATGCTGATAAAATCATTAATCCCGAAATAAACCCGATAGGCAGGATTAAGTTTGATAAGCTCATAATAATCAGAAGTTTTTTTGTTGAAGTCCTGAAAAAATCGTTCAAAAACATCGGGCATCCAATACCAGCTTGGTCCCATGTCAAAAGTAAAACCGTCTTTTTTAAACTGTCGTGCACGTCCGCCAATGGTTGGATTTTTTTCGTAAATAGTGACCTTGTTTCCCTGCTGAGCAAGGTAACATGAAGCAGCTAACGAAGAAAAGCCTGATCCTAATATTGCGATAGTTTTTGTCATTTGTTTAACAAATATAGCAAAAACTTTAAACAAAAAGATTAAATTCTTTCCATTGTTTCTTCCATCGAATCAAAAATGTGGATTCTTTCCGGCAGGACTTTTTTGTCGATATGTTCCACCATTTTACCCATAAGCCAGATTTCGTTGTTCTTATGCAGTAATTTCTGCCCCATAGAACGAACGTACTGGTTTATGACATTTCGGTCGGGCTGAATGGTCATGAAGGATACAAAAGTGATGTTTTCAAAATGTTTGGTCAAATCCTGCAGGTTTTCTATCGGCATGCTTTCGCCAAGATAAATAGTCTTGTAACCGCGGGATAAAATTTCGTATTGCAGATACAGCAATCCAATTTGGTGAATTTCGTTTAGCGGCAGCGAAAGCACAAAGATTCTGTCTGTATTGGTTGGTTTTTGAATCTGAAGACTTTCGGTATAAATCAGGATTTTTTGTTTTATTAAATGGCTCATGAAATGTTCATTGGCCGGCGTAATAGTTTCGGACTGCCATAACAATCCAAGTTCTTTTAATAATGGAAGAAAATGATCTTTGAAAACTTCTTTGAATGTTTTCTCAGAAATCAGCCAGTCAAAAGTGGTAAAAAACAATTCCTGATCAAAATTCATCATCGCCATTTTGAAAGAGGTGATGGCGTAGTTCTGAGAATTTTTCTTTGAGATAATTTCGCGAACCAGCTGCGGAATTTTTTCTTCAGGATAAGTTGCAATTTTAGAAATTTTATAACCGTATTCGTGTAATAATGTGATGTTTAAAAGTTTCTGTAAGTTTTGCAGGTTATAAAGTCTGATGTTGGTATCAGTACGCATAGGTTCCAGGATGTTGTATCTTTTTTCCCAAATACGGATGGTGTGCGCCTTTATTCCGGACAAATTCTCGAGATCTTTTATACTAAAAACAGTCTTAATGTTGTTTATCATTTTATACGATTTGGTGAACAAAAATAGAATAAAATCTGAAATAGAACCTTAAAACAACCTTAAAATGAAAGAATATTAGAGGTTTAGTTGCGAAAATCAGAAAAAAAGACCTGCAGAATTGCAGGTCGAAGGTTTAGTTGAAGTTTTGTTATTTACAAGTCGAAGCTTTATTTACTGCAGCACTCTTGCTTCCTAGTTCGATTGCTTTTGAGAAATCCAGACAGGCATTTTTTTTGTCTCCTATTTTGCTGTAAGCCAGTCCTCTTAAGTTGTAAGCGATGTAATCTCTCGGGTTTAAACCAAGGCATAATGTGCAGTCTTCGATGGTTTCTACGAAGTTTGATAAACTAAAATTGGCGTTGGCACGGCCTGTAAAGGCATCGGCATTCATGTCGTCGAGTTCGATGGTTTTGTTAAAATCGGCCAAAGCGCCTTTTAGGTCTTTTAGTTTGTATTTAGCGACGCCTCTGTTTTGATAGGCTTCGACCATTTTAGAATTTTTGCTGATGGCTTTTGTGTAATCAGCAATTGCGCCTTTGTAATTTCCGGCTGCCGCTTTATTAAAAGCTTTGTTAAAAAAAACTTCCGCGGATTGTGACCACGACGAAAAGCTTATCATAATAAATGATATTACTAGTAGGTTTTTCATAAGAACTAATTTGGGATTAGTGATTAATTGTTGCGCAGCGAATTTAGGAAAGTTTTATTTTTTGAATGAATTTTTGTGTGAAATTTTATTGAATAATTTTGAAGGGGATTCGATTTTTTAATCTTAATATTTTGATTGTAATTGTTTTAGATGTGAAAAAAGAAAATCCATGTTAGATGTTCGAGAACTTTGCGAAAGTTTAAAACTTTGACAAAGTTTGCGGCTTGTGTTGAGATCTAAAAAGCGAAAAAGCGCAAATTTTCAATATGAAAGTTTGCGCTTTTTTTATTTAATGATCTTGATGGAGAAAATTCAAGTCGCTTATATTTTTGAATTATTTATTTGAGTAATTTTTCCAAAACCTTAATTTGTTCATCTTTAGCTTTTAGAAGTTCTAAGTTTAATCGTTTGATTTCTTCTAAGGCTTCTATCCATTTTTCAACTGGATTTATATTAAAAGTTGGATAATAATTATATCCATTGGATTGGTCGTTAAAGGTATTTGATATAAAATTTATTGCCTGCTCTTCATTAAAATTTTGAAAAGCTTCAACTGGAATTTTTAGAACAGTAGAAATTTGTTTAAGCAGGTTTTCTTCAATCACATCTTTCTGTTCAAGCATAGAAATTTTCTTTTGGTTCCAGTCTTCACCCAAATCATAAGCCAATGCTTCCTGCTTTATGTTAAGCATTTCTCTAAAACGTTTTACATTTCTTCCCTGATGTATTTTCTGTTCCATAACGAGTATCAATTTTTCCGAAGGCTCAAAGATAAGGACATTCCGATTAAAAGCCCGGTTTTCAAAGATAGAAAAATATCCAGTAAAACATCCTTTTGTCAGATATTATATCCGTTTTTGAAATTGATTGTTTCTTTTAAGAATGAAGCTTTGGTGAATGAAAATCTGATTTTTGGAGAACTTTGTCAAAGTTTTAAAACTTTGACAAAGTTTAGTTGTTGAAGTTTAGTGGCCTTGGCGGTATAGAATTTTATTCTTGGATTTATGTAAAATCAGGTTATTCTCAGCCATTAAGGCCTCCCAAACGATATTTTTAGATACCTTTTTTATATAATACAATTATCTTTTTAAAAAATAATGTAGGTTAAAATAAAATCTGTTGAGTTATAATCTGCGGAATAACTTGTGTAATCACGCATGAGTTGTTTTTTTGTATTTAATCTAATTTCTGCACTTAATTTGTTTTTAAAACTATAACCAAATCCAAAGGCTAAATTAGAGCCTGTGTCGCTTTTGAATTCTGTAATAATATTTCTAGCTGTTTCTGTGTAAGTAATAGTTGATTTTGAACCTAAGTCAACAATATAGGCTGCATTAATAAAAAGCTTTGACTTATGATTTAAAAACATATAGTGTCTCAGGCCTATAGGTATTTGAACAGCACTGTATTTTACGTCAGCGGTATATATTAGATCCGGGAATGAAACAAATCCAGTTGGGACGCTGTATGTTTTTTCATTATCGTATTTTTGGTAAACTGGATTTATGAAAATACTCCATTTGTTTTTATTATACGGCAGAACATATTCAGCTTCAATTCCAATTTTGAATACTGTTTTGTTTTCAAATTTAACATTGAAATTTCTATTAATATCACTTGCTGATAAGGAGACAAGACTAAATCCGGGAGTTATTTTTATATGAAAAGCGTCTTTTGCGGTTTTTTCTTCGATTCCTTGCGCTGGACTGGTATTGTCTATATTGTTGAATTTATTGAAATATTTTACAAGGTCAGTTTTTTTGTATGCCAGTTTTGCGATATCTTTTTCACTTATGCTTTCTGATTTTACATTTTTAAAGAGTTGTGTTTTGTAATCATTGCTTTCAACTACTTTTTCAGCTCCTTCGTTGTTATCGGCTGTAATATACTTAACGTTTATAAGCTGTTCAATAGGTGTTGTTTTTGTTTCGTAGAAATATCTTTTAATGTTTTCATCGCTGTAGCTATATAGAATTGCGTCGCCTTTTACAAGAACTTTTAGGAATATCGTTTCATTACTCCACACAGGCTCTTTATGAGTCAGCATTTTTCTGAGATCATTGCTTGATCGATCTATGTTTATTTTAAATCTGATAAAAGTTGATTCATTTGTTACTCCAAATTCCTGAATGTTTTTAATATTTTCAGTTTGGAAGTCTTTTTCATTTGGATCAGTTTTGTATTTAAAATCTGTAGGATTGTTTTTCCAACCTAGATTTTTGATAAAACATTCAGTTCGTTTTCCGTCATTGGAAATAAAATAACCCTTTTCAAAAGAAATTTGCGCTTTTGCAAAAGAGAAAGAAAGTAAAAAGATTAATAATAGTTTTTTTTTCATTGTTATATTTTTGATGGTGGCAAAACTAGAGAAAAAAGAGTGTTGATTTTTACGGGTTTCCGAATTTCACGCTTTTTTTAAAAAATATGTTAATTTTTAAGTTGATTGCTTATTCGGATTTTAAAAAAAAAATAAAATTGGATTAATTTTAAGTATGACTTTTACTCTAGCATTTTATGAAACAAAGACGAAAAAATCATCTTTGTCCCGTCAAGTGACCATGGAGGGATTTGAACCCTCACGCCCTTGCGAGCACCACCCCCTCAAGATGGCGAGTCTACCGTTTCTCCACATGACCTAAAAAGAAAAAAGGTCAAGTAAATTTATACCCGACCTTTGTGACCCGACTGGGGCTCGAACCCAGGACCCCATCATTAAAAGTGATGTGCTCTACCGACTGAGCTATCGAGTCATTTGTTTTCTTCAATGAGGGTGCAAATATAAGGACTTATTTTAGCTTAACAACCCTTTTTTAAAATGAATTTTACAATAAATTTAAAGTATAGTTGTAAGTGTCTATTTTGCAGTGAAATACTGTTTTATTTTTTTTAGTGACCATGGAGGGATTTGAACCCTCACGCCCTTGCGAGCACCACCCCCTCAAGATGGCGAGTCTACCGTTTCTCCACATGGCCTAAAAGGAAAAAGGTCGAGTAAATAAATTACCCGACCTTTTGTGACCCGACTGGGGCTCGAACCCAGGACCCCATCATTAAAAGTGATGTGCTCTACCGACTGAGCTATCGAGTCATTGCTTTCAGGAAATTTAATTTGTTTATCACAAAATTTGTGACCCGACTGGGGCTCGAACCCAGGACCCCATCATTAAAAGTGATGTGCTCTACCGACTGAGCTATCGAGTCATTAATTTCTTGAATGCGGGTGCAAATATAAGGAGTTTTTTTTGAAGTTTCCAAGCAATTTTATTATAAATTTGTCTTTTTTTTGGAAAAGATTCCAATTGCTTAGTTTATAAGGTTTTATTAATATGAAAAAAATTGTACTATTGGGTTATATGGGCTGCGGAAAGTCAACAATTGCCCAAAATTTGTCAAAAATTACAAATATTCCGTTCTTAGATTTGGATAAATGCATCGAAGAAAGAGCAAATTTATCGATAAAAGAAATTTTTGAGCAGTTTGGAGAGATTCATTTTAGAAAATTAGAACATCAAATGTTTCTAGAATTACTTCAGTCTTCAGAAAATAGTATAATAGGTTTAGGAGGCGGAACTCCATGTTATGCCAATAATCATTTATTGCTTCAAAGAGATGATATCGCTTCGTTTTACTTAAAAGCCTCTATCGAGACTTTATATAATAGACTAATACATAATAAGAGTAAACGTCCTTTAATTGCCAATATGGGCGAGGAGGAAATGAAGGAGTTTATTGCGAAACATTTGTTCGACAGAAGTTTTTACTACAACCATGCGCAGTACAAGGTTGTAGTTGATGATAGAACTCCGGATGAAACGGTGCAGGATATTTTGAATATCTTAACTTAAAAAGGCGTAATCGCCGCCGTTTTCGTCAAAAACAACCTGAACATGTTCCAGTAATGAAGTAGAAAGTGAAATTCCTTTAAAATCTGCTTTTACGGGATATTTTTTATGATTTCGGTCAACAAGGACTGCGGTTTTGAATTTTTTTAGAGGCACATCTAGAAAATGACGAACCGCATATATTAATGTAGTGCCGGAATTTAGTACATCGTCTACTAACACCAATCCTTTATTAGAGTATTCCTCTTTAATTAAAGAAGTCTGTATAGGAAGATGCGGATTCTGCTTGTCTACTTTTACATCGCAAAGCGAAACCTTAAGTGTTGATATTGTGCTTAATGCCGAGGCAATTTTTTGAGCAAAAATGCAGCCATTAGATGCAATTCCGGCAATAACAATTTCTTCTTCGTCTACAAATGTCTCGTAAATTTGATAGGCAATACGTTTTATTTTATGTTCGATTTCCTGATTGGTCAGGATGATATTTTTGCTCATGATGTGTTTTTTGTGCTAAGATACGAAATTATGAAATCCTAATATCTAAAAGGGAATTCCAATATTTAAATTCCAAATTCCAAGTTTTAAATGGCTCTGCCATTTTGCTGTTGTTTACTGCTGGTATTGGAATTTAGAAAATTGGGATTTAATTCTCATCTTCCTCTTCATCATCAATAAAATCGTTTCCATAATCGTCAATATCTCTTCTGTCTTTTTTGGTTGGTCTTCCGGTACCGCTTTTACGGTAATGTTCTTTTGAAAGTTTCAGCATTTCCAGATGCGCGTAAGCTTCAGGAGGTGTTTCGTTTTTTCTGTAAATATCTACCAGTTTGGCGCCCACACGGTTTTCCGGTATATCGAGCACGGTTATAATTTGTGTAATCTGATCTTTTCTAAAGGTAATTCTATCAGTAGGAAAAACCTCTTTTGATGGTTTTGCGACTTGCCCATTTACAGTAATCTGATTCTTTTTACAGGCTTCAGTCACCATGTTTCGGGTTTTGTAATAACGTACGCACCATAAGTATTTATCTACTCGCATAATTTTTCTAAATTCCAAGTTAAATTCTTTACAAAAATAAATCAATATTGTATCTTGCGCACCTAAAAAATTAACAATAATGAATAAATTTAAATATTATTTTATTTTATTACTGGCAGGAGCGGCAATAGTATCCTGCAATAAAAGTGACGACGATGATGTGGTGACTGTACCTTTGAGAGATTATGCAGAACAGTATAAAGCAGATAATGATTCTATTGTTAAGTATTTAAAAACTAACTATATGACGGTTACGGCGGATTTGGATGTTACTTTTGCTAAAATTCCGGCGGGAGGAACACAGCAGTCGATCTGGGACCAAAAAGAGTATCCGCTTAAAACCAGAGAGGTTTATGATGATGCTATTACGTATACGGTATATTATATAAGTTTTAATGAAGGAACGGTAGATAATCCTATGAATACAGATCGAATTTATGCCTCATACACGGGGTATACGTTAGGAAATGTTATGTTCGACAGTTCATATAATGTTCCGGGTATCTGGGATTTGGACGGTTCAGGATCAAGAGGGGTTTTTGTAGACGGATGGAAAGAAATCTTCCCGCAGTTTAAAACCGCAAAAAGAAGTGATAAGCCAGGTGCTGACGGAGCTTATACCTATACAGGTTATGGTGCCGGGGTTATGTTTCTGCCTTCGGGATTGGCTTATTATGCTAGTGCAGGAACAAAGTATGCGGCTTATTCGCCTATGATTTTTTCTTTTAAATTATTTGATTTAACAAGACTGGATCATGATTTTGACGGAATTTACGATGTAGATGAAGATTTAAACGGAGACGGATATGTGTACGATTTTAGAAACACAACCAAATATCCAAATCCGCCCGCTGATTTGATTGATGATACAGATAAAGACGGAATTCCGGACTTTTTAGATGCAGATGATGATAATGACGGTTATTCGACTTTGTATGAAATTACAAAACCTGATGATCCTGAGTTTTTATTTTTAGGCGGATTAAGTAAATATTATCCTTATAATCCAATTGCAGATAATCCTGATACGCCAAATTATGATGAATCTGAAATATATGGTATTCCAAGAAGACCTACGGGGGATTTAACGAATGATAAACTTCCTGAGTCAATAGATAATCCAAGAAAATTTGTTAAAGAAGATTTTGAAGCTCCAGGAAGAAAAAGAATACATTTGGATAACACATATCCATATCAAAAGAGATAAAACCAATTCAATTTGGTCGTAAATAAAAAAACCTCGAAATTCATATTTCGAGGTTTTTTTATAGTATGAAGAAAATTATTTTCTTTTAATTACTCTTTCTACAGCCTCAACAATTGCCTGATTGTTTAATTTGTATTTTTCCATTAACTGCTCAGGAGTTCCAGATTCTCCAAAACTATCTTTTACAGCTACAAATTCCTGCGGCGTTGGATTGTTTAAAGCTAATACTCCGGAAACACTTTCTCCAAGACCTCCAAGGTAATTGTGCTCTTCTGCAGTAACTACACACTTAGTTTTAGCAACAGATTTTAAAATAGCTTCTTCGTCAAGAGGTTTGATAGTGTGAATGTTGATTACTTCGGCAGAAATTCCTTTTGCTTCAAGAGCTTCAGCAGCAATAAGCGCTTCCCAAACTAAGTGTCCTGTTGCAATGATAGTAACATCTGTTCCTTCGTTTAACATAATTGCTTTTCCAATTACGAAAGGTTCGTCAGCAGGAGTAAAGTTAGCTACAACCGGACGGCCAAAACGTAAATAAGCAGGACCGTGGTGATCTGCTAAAGCTAATGTAGCCGCTTTTGTCTGATTGTAATCGCAAGTATTGATTACAGTCATTCCCGGTAACATTTTCATTAATCCGATATCTTCTAAGATTTGGTGTGTTGCTCCGTCTTCTCCTAAAGTTAAACCAGCGTGAGAAGCACAGATTTTTACGTTTTTATCTGAATAAGCAACAGACTGACGAATTTGATCGTAAACCCTTCCTGTAGAGAAGTTGGCAAAAGTTCCTGTAAAAGGAATTTTCCCTCCAATTGTTAAACCTGCAGCAATACCAATCATGTTAGCTTCTGCAATACCAATCTGGAAAAAACGTTCCGGGTGATTTTTTTTGAAATCATCAAATTTCAATGATCCAATTAAGTCAGCACATAATGCTACTACATTTTCGTTCTTTTGACCTAGTTCAGTCATTCCCGCTCCAAAACCAGAACGGGTATCTTTACTTCCTGTATTTGTATATTTTTTCATTTTTGTGTTTTTGAGGTTCGTTTTCAGTTATGGTGTTTGGGTATTATACTTAACACTAAAACCGATCACTGAACACTTTTTTTAGTAATCAACTTGATCTGCAGAATAGTTTTGAGCTAAAGCACTTGCTAATTGGTCATTATTTGGCGCTTTACCATGCCATGCATGTGTATGCATCATAAAATCAACTCCGTTCCCCATTTCTGTATGCAGTAAAACACAAACTGGTTTTCCTTTACCTGTTCTTGATTTAGCATCTGTTAATCCTGCAATGATGGCATCAATGTTGTTTCCTTCTGTAATTTCAAGAACATCCCAGTCAAAAGCTTCAAATTTAGCGCGAAGGCTTCCCATTGCTAAAACTTCATCTGTTGTTCCGTCAATTTGTTTTCCGTTAACGTCTACAGTTGCAATCAGGTTGTCTACTTTTTTAGCAGAAGCATACATAATAGCTTCCCAGTTTTGACCTTCCTGTAATTCTCCGTCTCCGTGTAATGTGAAAACTAAGTGGCTGTCGCCGTTTAATTTTTTAGCCTGTGCAGCACCAAGGGCAACTGATAATCCTTGTCCTAATGACCCAGAGGCCATACGAACACCAGGTAATCCTTCGTGAGTGGTAGGATGTCCCTGCAGGCGAGAGTTTAATAATCTGAAAGTTGCTAGTTCTGAAATTGGAAAGTAACCGCTGCGAGCTAATACGCTGTAAAATACCGGTGAAATATGTCCGTTTGAAAGGAAGAAAATATCTTCTCCAATTCCGTCCATATCAAATCCTTCTTTACGATCCATAATGTTTTGGTACAATGTTACCAAAAATTCAGTACAACCTAATGATCCACCTGGGTGACCTGAGTTGACAGCATGTACCATTCTCAGAATATCTCTTCTTACCTGGATCGTTAAATCGCTTAATTGTTGTGTGTTAGGCTTCATTTTATTTGTAAAAGTTAATACTGGTAACAAATGTAATTGTTATTTTGCGGGGAGACAAATGATTTTCTGCTTTAGTTTGCTGTAATTGTTAAATATTACTGCTTTTTTTATTGATTCTGAAAAAATATGAAACGATTCTGTTTTATCATAGAAAAACAGCCTTTTGGCGGGTGCCGGAAATAAAAAAGTCCTGCGTTTTGCAGGACTTTTAAATACAATTTTTTTATTGGTAAAAAACAGCGTCAGTTGTCACCTTGGCTGTAATAGTTGTTTTCCTCGTCTTCTGAACCTATTTCTTCCTGCTGGTCGTCAAGTTCAGAACCGGGAATATCTAAATCATTTCCTATTTTATCACTATTTTGTTTCCATTCGTGATTGTCCTGATTAATGATTCGCTCTCCCGAAATTTCTTCAGGATTGATGTCTTCCAGTTTATTGTCCTGATTGTAAATATCTTCGTTTGCCGGATAATCCATGTTTTCAAGATTTCTTTCGATTTGATCATCCTTGATCTGATCTAATTTTTCTTCAGAGTTTATCATGATTCCTATAATTTTAAGTGTATTCTATTTGGTATTTTGAATAATATAAAATTACAGATAGCAAATTTCATAATGTTATACTTTATCACTTTGATATTGTAGTTTTTACATTCCATTTTAATTTGTAAATGAATTTTACGGATGGGGATCTGAAATCGAAAAACAGATATTAAGAAAACATTAGCAGATTTTCTAATTGACAAATTATCTAATTAATAAAATTTACCCGAAATTAAATTATCTTTGCCGACTGAAAAACGAATTTATGAAGTTTGATTTACTACAGAAAGATCCGCAGTCGAAAGCAAGAGCGGGAAGTATTACTACTGATCACGGGGTTATAGAAACTCCTATTTTTATGCCCGTTGGAACGGTTGCATCTGTAAAAGGGGTTCATCAGCGTGAACTTAAAGAAGAAATTAATCCTGATATTATTTTAGGAAACACTTACCATTTATATTTACGTCCACAGACAGAAATTCTTGAAAAAGCAGGAGGACTGCACAAATTCATGAACTGGGATCGTAATATTTTAACAGATTCTGGCGGATATCAGGTATATTCTCTTTCTTCAAATAGAAAAATTAAAGAAGAAGGGGTGAAGTTTAAATCGCATATCGACGGTTCATACCACTTTTTTACACCAGAAAATGTTATGGAAATTCAGCGAACCATTGGTGCTGATATTATTATGGCATTTGATGAGTGTACGCCATATCCTTGCGATTATCGTTATGCACAGCGTTCTATGCATATGACACACCGCTGGTTAGATCGTTGTATTGCTCATTTAGATAAAGTGCCTTACAAATATGGCTACGAACAAAATTTCTTTCCAATCGTTCAGGGAAGCACCTACAAAGATCTGCGTCGTCAATCGGCTGAATATATTGCCAATGCCGGACAGCAGGGAAATGCAATTGGAGGGTTGTCAGTAGGAGAACCTGCTGAAGAAATGTACGCTATGACTGAAGTCGTATGTGAGATCCTTCCGGAAGACAAACCCCGTTATTTAATGGGAGTAGGAACTCCTATAAATATATTAGAAAATATTGCGCTGGGAATTGATATGTTCGACTGCGTTATGCCAACCCGTAATGCCAGAAACGGAATGTTGTTTACAGCAAACGGAACTATCAATATTAAAAATAAAAAATGGGAAGCCGATTTCTCTCCAATCGATGAAATGGGACATACCTTTGTTGATACAGAATATTCGAAAGCGTATTTGCGCCACTTGTTTGCTGCCAATGAGTATTTAGGAAAACAAATCGCAACTATTCATAATCTTGGATTTTATATGTGGCTGGTTCGTGAAGCCAGAAAACATATCCTGGCCGGAGATTTCAGACCATGGAAAGAAATGATGGTCAAAAACATGAGTCAAAGACTTTAAGAAGTTTCAAGTTTCAAGTTCTCTATGGAACGTGAAACCTGAAACAAAAACAAACAAAAATATATATGCTGACGATAATAGATAAGTATATTCTAAAAAGATATTTAGCCACCTTTTCGGTCATGATCTTATTATTTATTCCAATTGGAATTGTAATAGACGTTTCGGAAAAGGTGAACAAAATGTTGGAAAATAAGGTGCCGTTTACAGAAATTGCACTTTACTATTACAATTTTACAGTATATTTTGCAAACTCACTGTTTCCTATTTTTTTATTTTTGTCAGTAATCTGGTTTACTTCAAAATTGGCAAATAATACTGAAATTATTGCAATTTTAAGTTCAGGGATTTCATTTACAAGATTTTTAAGACCCTATGTTATTGGAGCAAGTATTGTTTCGGTTTTTGTACTTATTATGGGTTTTTTTATTGTTCCTGCCGCAAGTGAAGGATTTAATAATTTTAGGTACACTTATCTGAAAGGAAATGGAAAAGCCGAAATGCGGGGAGAAAGTACCAATGTATACAGGCAGATAAATGATAATGATTTTATTTTTGTAAATAGTTTTAACGAAGAATCGAAAACAGCTTTTAATTTTACGCTGGAGCATTTCGAAAAAGAAAAACTGACATATAAAATCACGGCAAGCCGTATAAAATGGGACCCGAAAGCGAAGACCTATGTTTTGTACGATTATACTAAAAGAACACTGGGAGAATTAAACGATGTGATCGAAAAAGTTCCGGAAAAAAATGTAAAGTTTAAATTCGAACTTGCCGATTTAACTCCGGTTGTTTATATTGCTGAAACACTCACATTAGGTAAATTAATTGATTTTATTGAAAAAGAAAGAAAAAGAGGTTCAGGGAATATAAATGTTTATTTAGTAGTACTGTACAAAAAATACAGTGTTCCGGTTTCTGCTTTTATTCTTACTGTTATTGCAGTAGCGGTTTCTTCAATGAAACGCCGCGGCGGAATGGGAATGAACCTGGCAATTGGTATCGCAATTGCATTTTTATTTGTGTTTTTTGACAAAATTTTTGGTACCCTTGCCGAAAAATCTACTTTTTCACCATTTTTAGCTGTTTGGTTTCCAAATATTGCTTTTGGAATTCTGGCAGTTTATTTATTACGCAATGCGAAACGATAATTTAAAAAGTTATTTAAATCTTCACTTAATTGTTTTTATCTGGGGTTTTACAGCCATTCTGGGTGCTTTAATTACAATTGATGCCGAAAACCTGGTCTGGTACAGAATGCTGCTGGCCTTAATTTTTTTGGGCGGATTCATTGCGGTTAAAAAAAAGTCTTTTAAAGTTCCTGTCAAAGAATTTTTTAAACTCATTTTTGTTGGACTATTGATTGCACTGCACTGGATTTTCTTTTTTAAGGCGATTCATGTTTCCAACGTTTCAATTACCCTTTCTATATTTTCTTTGGGTGCATTTTTTGCCTCCTTACTGGAACCTTTATTTTATAGAAGAAAAGTGCTTTGGTACGAGGTTTTCTTCGGACTTATAATTATTGCAGGTCTGGGATTAATTCTTCAGGTCGAGATTAAGTATCTTACGGGGGTATATTATGCACTGGCAGCTATTATTTTGGGGGTTTTGTTTACATTAATGAATGGAAAATTAATCTCAGATCATGAACCTTCAGTAATTACATTTTATGAATTTGGTGCCGGCGTTTTCTTCATTTCTGTTTATTTTTTATTTCAAGGAAAATTTACAGCAGATTTTTTCGAAATGTCTTTAAAAAATTGGCTTCTGTTATTTCTTTTGGCCTCAATTTGTACAGCCTATGCCTTTACAGCTTCTGTAAAAGTAATGCAGCGATTATCTCCTTATACTGTAATGCTGACTACCAACTTAGAACCTGTTTACGGTATTATTTTGGCTTATTTTATTTTGGGAGGAAAAGAAAAAATGAGCGTAGAATTTTATATTGGTGCCATTATAATTGTAATTACTGTTATCTTAAACGGAGTGATTAAACATTACTTAGAAAAAAATAAACAAAAATCGACACATTTGTAAGTAAAATCTTCTTATATTGCGCGCTGTTTTTGAATATTTTTTATAATGTATAAATATCTACGGGTAAACGAGTTAAAGGTCTTGGTTTACAGGCTGTTTTTGGCTTATCTTTTTTATTTTTTCGCCAGAATTCTTTTTTTTCTTTTTAATAAGGATTTATTAAAAGTAACCTCAGTTTCTGATTTTTTCTCTCTTTGCTATTACGGTTTGGCCTTTGATACTACAGCAATTTTATATGTAAACCTGCTGTTTATAGTGTTATCTGTTGTTCCCGCATATCGAAATACAAATGCCGGATATCAAAAAATCCTTTTCTATTTGTACTTTACGACGAATTTAATTGCTTATGCGTTAAATTTTGTAGATTTTATTTATTACAAATATACTTTTGCGAGAACTACAACTGCTGTAATGAATGTTTTGGAGCATGAAACTAATAAAATGACTTTATTTTTTAGTTTTCTGTTTAATTACTGGTATGTATTTGCACTGTTTGTTGTTGCAGCTGCATTTTGGATATTTCTTTACAAAAAAGTCCGGATTCAGGTTTTTATAGTTTCAGACAAAATCAAATATTTCGGTTTTTCATTGGTTATTTTCGTCGTCACTATTTTGTTGGTTGTAGGAGGAATAAGAGGCGGTGATTTTAAAAAATCAACAAGACCAATTAATATTGTAGATGCAAGCCGTCATGTTTCTTATGTTCCACATTCAGATATTGTTCTCAATACACCGTTTGCTGTTATTAGAACATTGTTTTCAAATAGCTTTAAAATTCCTGATTATAAAGAAGTAACTGAAAAAATAATACTGGAAAAAGTACAGCCGATAAAACAGTATAAAAATAATGTATCGTCAAAACCAAATGTTGTTGTTTTTATATTGGAAAGTTATGGGAGGGAATATGTTGGAGCATTTAATCAAAAGAACAAAATTCCAAATTATAAAAGCTATACCCCTTTTTTAGATTCTTTAAGCAAACAAAGCATGATTTTTACAAATGCTTATGCAAATGGACGCCAGTCTATACATGGAATGTCATCTATTTTAGCCGGAATTCCTTCTTTTAAAGATGCATTTACTTCATCTCCTTACCCCAAACAAAAAATAGAATCTTTGGTTTCTGTTCTAAAAAGTTTAGGATATGATACTTCATTTTTTCATAATGCAGCAAATGGTTCTATGGGATTCTTAGGGTTTGCTAATATTTTGGGCATCGAGAATTATTACGGAAGGACTGAATTTAACGACGATTCTGAATTTGATGGTTATTGGGGAATTTGGGACGAACCTTTTTTGCAGTTCATGGAAAAGACTCTCGAAACCAAAAAGACACCTTTTTTTGCAAGTGTATTTACCGTTTCATCTCACGAACCTTACATAATACCTGAGAAATATAAAAATAAATTTCCTGAAGGTAATATACCCATACATAAGTGTGTAGCCTATACTGATTATGCTCTGAAAAGATTTTTTGATCAAGCTCAAAAAAAACCTTGGTTCTCTAATACAATTTTCGTTTTTGCCGCAGACCATTGTAATCAGATTTATTACGATGAATATCAAAAAGCTGTTAATCGTTACGCAATACCTATTATAATATATAAACCCAATAGTCAATATGTAGGTGTAGATGATGATTTTGCCCAGCAAATAGATATTTATCCTACTATAATGGATATGATAGGATATGATAAACCTTTTAGAAGCTGGGGCAGGAGTTTGTTTGATAAAAAAGGTCAGCAGCCATTTGTTATAAATTCGACAGGCACAATTTATCAGTTTTCTAAAGGAAAATACATTTGCACATTTGACGGAAGTAAAGTACTTGGTTTTTATAATAAGGAAGATAAAGATTTGAAAAATAATCTAATATCAGAAAAGAACCCTGAAATGGAAGAGATAGAGCTGAATTGCAAAGCTTTTATATTCGATTATTACAGCAGAATTGTAAATAAAAAACTTTCTACTGAATAAATTACGAATTTTTAATTCTAGATCAATAGTATTACTGTCATAGAATTTATTTTGTGAGAATTTAAATGCTTATTTTTTATATTATGTAAGAATTTTATTCTTTATTGTTGTTTTTTGTTTTAGTTTTGCAAAAAATGATAATAATGAAAAAGAATAAGAAAAGGATTGGACTAGTGCTTATTGCCCTAGTACTTGCGGGAGTTGGAAAGTATGTCTATGATATGCATATAAACCATAATTTTGAAACAATAACAGAAGGTAAAGTATACAAATCAGGAGTAATCCCTCCGGATGAAATAGAGGATTACGTTAAAAAGTATCATATAAAATCAATTGTTGACCTACGTTTTCCCGGTACTCAGGATTTAGTAAATAACCCGGAAGTTCCAGAAGAACTTATGGCAGAAAAAGAAGCAGTGGCTAAAATTAAAGGAGTAAATTATTTTAATAACGGATCAGATCAAATACCAACCCAAAAAGATTTGGATGCCTTTTTTAAAATTATGGATGACAAATCAAATTATCCTGTATTAATTCACTGCTACCATGGGATAGGAAGAGCGCAAATGTATTCTGCTTTATATAGAATTGAATATGAAGGCTTTACAAATGAGGAAGCCCGAAATAAAACAAGGGCAATAATAAAATTTGGTTCTTTTGATGACGGAACACCCAAAGGGGAGTACTTAAAATCCTATAAATCAAGAAAGGAACTTGCAAAAGAAAAAAAGTAAAGAAACTTTTTTAATTGGAGGAAGACTGTTTTAAATCGTAATTGTTTTGTTCGTTAGATATTAAATCCATTTTTTAATGCTAAATAAGCATGTCAAACGATATAATATTTTTATATTTGCGGTTCGATTTAAAAACAAAATTCAAAAATCCATGGAATATTTAGATTTTGAGCTTCCAATAAAAGAACTTGAAGAACAGTTAGAAAAGTGTGTTATAATTGGAAAAGAATCTGATGTTGATGTTACACCTACTTGTAAAGAAATCAACAAGAAATTAGAACAAACTAAGAAAGATATATACAAAAACCTTACCGCCTGGCAGCGTGTACAATTGTCAAGGCATCCAAACAGACCTTATACTTTAGACTACGTTAAGGCAATCTGCGGTGATACTTTTTTAGAGCTTCATGGAGACAGAGGATTTAAAGATGACAAAGCCATGGTGGGCGGACTTGGAAAAGTAAACGGACAATCGTTTATGATCATTGGCCAGCAAAAAGGATATAATACAAAAACACGTCAGTACCGTAATTTTGGTATGGCAAATCCTGAAGGATACCGTAAAGCTTTGCGTTTAATGAAAATGGCAGAGAAATTTGGAATTCCAGTTTTAACTTTGGTAGATACTCCGGGTGCATACCCTGGATTAGAAGCCGAAGAAAGAGGACAAGGAGAAGCTATCGCAAGAAATATCTTCGAAATGGTTCGTCTGCAAGTGCCAATTATTACCATTATTGTAGGTGAAGGTGCTTCTGGAGGAGCATTAGGGATTGGTGTTGGAGACCGTGTTTATATGTTAGAAAATACTTGGTATTCTGTAATTTCTCCAGAATCATGTTCGTCGATTTTATGGAAAAGCTGGGAGTACAAAGAACGTGCTGCCGAAGCTTTGAAACTGACTTCATCAGACATGAAAAAACAAAAACTTGTTGATGATGTAATTCCTGAGCCGCTTGGTGGAGCACATTACGACAGAGATACTACTTTTAAAACAGTAGCAGAATATATTACAAAAGGATATAACGAATTGAAGGACTTATCAACAGCCGATTTAATTGCCCAGAGAATGGACAAATACAGTAATATGGGCGAGTTTAAAGAATAAATTCAAATGATATGATTAAAAATCCGAAGCCCCGCGGTTTCGGATTTTTTTTTGGTTATGAACAAAAAAACTTATTTATAAACATAAAACTAGTTATAACTCGATAGCAGATTTTTTTTAATTTTTGCTACTTTCGCTATATGGAAAATTTCAAAAACTTTAGTCCTGTAAAGGTCGACAAAACCACTATTATCAATCTCGAAAAAGGTAAACTTCCTCCTCAGGTAATTGATCTGGAAGAGGCAGTGCTTGGTGCGATGATGATTGATAAAAAAGGGGTTGATGATGTAATTGATATTTTACAGCCTGATGCTTTTTACAAAGACGCACACAAACATATTTTTGAAGCGATCCTACAGCTTTTTACTGAAACGCAGCCTATTGATATTTTAACTGTTTCAACTCAGTTAAAGAAAAACGGAAAGCTGGATTTGGCTGGAGGAGATTTTTACCTGATTCAGCTTACGCAGAAAATTGCTTCGTCTGCGCACATCGAGTTTCACTCACGTATCATTCTTCAAAAATTCATTCAAAGAAGTTTGATTCGAATTTCTTCTGAAATTATCGAAGAATCATATGATGAAACAACAGACGTATTCGATTTGCTGGATAAAGCTGAGTCTAAATTATACGAAGTAACTCAGGGAAATATCAAGCGTAGTTCTGAAACTGCACAGAGTTTGGTTCTTCAGGCGAAAAAACGTATTGAAGAAATTGCCGGTAAAGAAGGTTTGAGTGGTATTGCAACCGGATTTGAAAAACTAGATGAAGTAACTTCCGGATGGCAGCCTTCGGATTTGATTATTATCGCGGCACGTCCGGGTATGGGTAAAACAGCTTTCGTACTTTCGATGGCGCGAAACGTTAGTATCCAGTTTGGACATGCAGTAGCGATTTTCTCTCTGGAGATGGCGTCGGTTCAGTTAATTACCAGGCTTATTTCTTCTGAAACAGGTTTGTCTTCAGAAAAATTAAGAACCGGAAAACTGGAAAAACATGAATGGGAACAATTAAGTACAAAAGTAAAAAATTTGGAAAAAGCCCCATTGTTTATTGATGATACTCCTTCACTGTCGATATTCGATTTACGTGCAAAATGCCGTCGTCTGGCATCGCAGCACGGAATTAAATTGATTATTATTGACTACTTGCAGTTAATGACTGCCGGAGGAAGCGGAAAAGGAGGAGGAAACCGTGAGCAGGAGATCTCGACCATTTCCCGAAACTTAAAAGCCCTGGCAAAGGAGCTTAACGTTCCTGTAATTGCACTTTCGCAGTTATCACGTGCGGTAGAGACCCGTGGATCTAGTAAAAGACCCTTACTTTCGGATCTTCGTGAATCTGGAGCAATCGAGCAGGATGCCGATATCGTATCGTTTATCTACCGTCCTGAATATTATAAAATTGAAGAGTGGGATGATGATGAACAATCTTCAACAACGGGTCAGGCAGAATTTATTATAGCCAAACACCGTAACGGTGGACTTGAAAATATACGTTTGAAATTCTTAGGACACTTAGGAAAGTTCGACAACTTAGAAGAGTTTACAGGAGGTTATGATGATTTACCTTCAAAAATGAATCACGACGATAATCCGTTTATCACTAAAAATCTTCCTTCGGCTAATGAAGCTTTTGGAAGTAACCTTAATGATGACGATGATGATAGTGATGTTCCGTTTTAATCGAATAAAACCTAAACACGAAAGCCTTTGTAAGAACGAGATTACAAAGGCTTTTTTGTTTTTATTATTTAATATTTCCCTGCTATAATTTTAACAATAAAATTTCCTCTATAAAAATTATTTCGGTAGTTTAGCAAGACCATAAACAAGTAACTAATTTTAATCCTTAAAAACTATGAATGAAGAAGTCTTCCCAGGACCTATCCAGATTCCGTTGTCTACTGCCAAAGAGTGGGAAAAGAAGTACGATGAAACAGATATCAGTACTATCGAAACTGCAAGAGGAGCAGAAAAAGTAAAAGCATTTTTAATACCAAGAGAAACTTTAGAAAGTGTTCTTAAACTGGATACTGAAGCAGTTCGTGCCTATCTTGGTATAAATGATGAGGGTGAAAAAACTTTAATATTTGTTGGAGCAGAACTTGATAAAGAAACCGGTAAATATGTTGATGTTTACGGACAAGCTTCACAAGGTATGAGTGCCAAAGCAGCAGATTATGTTGTATATGATGGTGCACGCCCAAGTCCTCCATATTGATTTTTTTATAAAATGTAGTATTCAAAATGGATGATTTTTTAATATACTCAGGTTATTTGATTTTATTAATAAATCTTATACTATATTCATTTAGCTTTTTCCGCAAGGAAAAAGCTAATGTTTTTTTTGTTTTATATTTAGTATTTGCATTTACGATGCAGTTTTCGATGGAATTATTGTATCAAATAGGTATGACTAATTTAGTTGTCGTGAATATATTTTTTATCGGACAAATGATATTGTTAGGGTTGTTTTATAATTCATTATTACAGATAAAAAGCCATAAATTATTTGTAAAAATCGCTATGGCAGCTGCTCTATTAGTTTTAGCAGTACAATTTGTATTAGATCCTGACCAGTTTTTAAAGTTTAATTTGTTTGCAATCACTTTAACTTCATTACTTATTGTAGTATTTGCTTTATTGCATTTCTACAATATGCTTACAGAAACTAAAACCTATTATTATGTAAGTATAGCTATTGTACTTTATTTATTATCGAGCACAGTATTATTTTTAATAGGAAATCTGTCTTTAGGGCTAAGTGATGATGTAAAATATATAAGCTGGAAATTAAACGCCTTTTTATTGGTAGTGTATCAAACTTTTATTTTGTATGACTGGATACAAAGTTATTGTAATAAGGTAACAATTTAAACACCTATTAATTACTATGAATAATAATTACTAACCATGAAAAAAACAATTTTATTTTAGTATCAGGTTAGCTAAAACCAATTTTATTAAAACATCTGCATCTTCAATAGAGTTTGCAGATGTATTAATCACACTTCAACGCCAAGTTCTCCTTTACGAAGGTTCTGAACCATAATTTATCCGCCGTTTTTTTTATCACTTTTTGATTTCAAGTTTTAGAATATATTTTACCCAATAAATATTATTAACAAACATTACCAAAATCAATTATTATTATGAAGAAAACAATTTTATGTGCTTTGGCAGCAATGCTTTTTGCAGTTTCCTGTCAAAAAGATAATTCCCAAGAGGATAACAGTGCAGTCTCAAAAGCACAAAAACAAGATTGGCTTACTGCTGATTTGAATTCCGAATTCGCAAATTCACAAAAAAAAGTTACAGCTTATTTATTTTCGGCAGAAGAAACTGCAAAACTCGTAAAAACACCTAATATTAAAGAAGTTAGATTCGTATTAGGGTATTTAGATCATACTATACAAATTAATATGATAGGTATAGATGAGAACGGTCAAAAGTTAGGCATAGTTAATTCTGTCATATTGAAAGAATCAAATTATGATGAGCAGCTTACTAAACTAAATGAGTTAACAATTAGTAAAACTGCTAAAAGAACTCCTTTATTAAATAAACATTTGCTATTACCTCAGGAAGCTTTTAAAGGAATAGAAGCGTGGCAGAAAAAACTGAATTCTGTTTCTGGTCTAGACGAAGCAACTTCTCATGAAGGTTCCCGTTTCAGGTACTTTACTCTGGAATCAGCAGTAATCGAAGCCATGATCGATAAAGGAAATACTTCTAATGTTGGATTGTTTTTAGGACTTAATCCAAAAGAAAAAGTCACTACGATTCTTATAAGCCTGGATAAAAACAATGCGATCAAAAAAACATCTGTAACTTCAAAAGAAGGTGATGATGTGTATGACGCTACAAGACCATGTCCTCCGAATGGAGATCCCGAAGCATTCTAAAATTTATTAAAAACTTTAATTGTCCAAATAATTAAAGTTACATACCTCAGGAATCTTTTTTGTAAAGATTCCAATCATAAAATATTCAAGTTGTTTTAATCGCTTTTGGATTAAAAGGTTTGAAGAGTAAAATCTTACCATTTATATTAACCAAAATTAACTATTACTATGAAGAATGCCATTTTATGCGCTGCAATGTCAGCAATTCTTTTTGCAGTTTCCTGTCAAAAAGACAACTCCCTGGAGGATAAAAGTGCAATGACAACAGTCCAAAAACAAAACTGGCTTACTGTTGATCTTGACGCTGAATTTGCAAATTCGCAAAAAGAAGTGACAGCCTATTTATTTTCAACAAAAGAATTGACAAAATTAGTAAAAACCCCAAATGTTACCGAAGTTCATTTTGTTCTTGGATATTCAGACCATACTATACAAATTAGTACGGCAGGAGTAGATGCGAATGGAAAAAAATTAGGAGAAGTAAACTCTGTTGTGTTAAAAGAAACAGATTATAGTGCTCAATTAAGTAATCTAAATGAATCAACATTAAACACAACTGCAAAAAGAACTCCTTTGCAAAATGCACACATAATGTCTCCTCAAGTTGCTTTTGCAGGAATAACAGCCTGGCAGCAGAAATTAAATTCGGTTTCAGATCTGGACGAAGTAACTTCTTTTGAAGGAACTCGTTTTCGTTATTTTAGTTTAGAATCTTCAATTATAGAAGATATGGTAAAAAAGAATCCGGCTAATATTGGACTGTTTTTAGGATTAAATTCAAAAGGCAAAGTAACTACAATCCTGGTAGGTCTGGACAAAAATAATGCAGTCAAAAAAACATCTTTAACATCTAAAGAAGCTGAAGATGTTTATGATGGCACCCGACCTGTTCCTCCTTTTGGTGATCCGGAACCTTGAAACTAATTTTAAATAAAAGTTACCAAATACCCATGGAATTTTTTCTAATGAGATTCCAATCATAAAATATTCAAGTTGTTTTAATCGCTTTTTGGATTAAAAGTTTTGAAGAGTAAAATCTTGCTATTTATAATTAACCAAAATCACTATTACTATGAAGAATACCATTTTATGCGCTGCGATGGCAGCAATGCTTTTTGCAGTATCCTGCCAAAAGGATAATTCCCAAGAGGATAACAGTGCAATCTCAAAAGCACAAAAACAAGATTGGCTTACTGCTGATTTGAATTCCGAATTTGCTGATTCACAAAAAAAAGTTACAGCTTATTTATTGCCTGTAGAAGATGTGGCAAAGTTAATTAACACACCAGACGTTTTAAATGTACGTTTTGTTTTGGGTTACGAAAATAACACCATTCAAATAGATGTAGTTGGCGTTGATAAAGAGGGAAATGAATTAGGAACTGTAAAATCAAAAATATTGAAAGAAGCAGATTATGGAACTGAATTAGCAAAACTGAATCAGCTTTCTGTGAGTAAAACCAAAAAAAGAACAGCTTTACAAAACGAACATTTGCTGTCTCCTCAGGCTGCTTTTGCAGGTATAGAAGCCTGGCAGCAAAAGCTTAATACGGTTTCAGACTTAAATGAAATTACCTCTTACAATGGTGATCGTTTTGTTCATTTTACTCTTGAAGCTGAAGTTTTACAAGCTATGATAAATAAGTCAAGTGCCAATATTGGAGTTTTTTTAGGACTTAATCCAAAAGGAAAAGTTACTACGATATTAGTTGGACTTGATAAAAACAATGCTGTAAAAAAAGCATCATTAACATCAAAAGAAGAATTAGGGGATGATGATGATGTATACGATGGAGTTCGTCCTAGCCCGCCATATTAATATATATTTTTTTTGCAATAATTAATTTGAAATCTCTATTAGTGAAAACTAGTAGAGATTTTTTTAATTATTTACAAATTAAAATACCAGTAATGTTCTGTTTATAATAAATAGAAATGAATATATTTGACCTTGAAAATACCTTCTGAAATAAATTTAATTTGATGATTCTTCTTAACACAAATCCACTTCCGGAAAAAGAACTGGTTGCCATAATATTATACATCTCCCTGTTTTTAATAATTGTAGCAGTTGTATTGATCGTATTTTTTTATTTTTCAAGAAAAAAGATCATTCAAAAAGAACTTGAAAAAAAAGATTTGATATTGCAATATCAAAAAGAACAGCTTCATGCTATTGTTTTTACACAAGAAGAAGAGCGCAAACGCATCGCACAGGATTTGCACGATGATATTAGTTCAAAACTTAATATAGTTTCTTTGAATACGCATTTACTTTCGGCACCCAATTTAACAGTAGAAGAAACAAATGAAATTACCGAAAACATAATTAATCTTACGGCAAAGGCCCTTGAAAATTCAAGAAAAATTGCGCATAATTTACTGCCGCCTGTATTTGAAAAGTTTGGTTTAAACGCTGGTGTAGAAGAATTATGCCAGGAATTTGAGACTGCCAAATCGGTAAAAACGCATTATGATAACGAAATTGATTTTGATGCTAAAGAAATCGATCGTCATTTGCACGTTTTTAGAATTTTACAGGAATTAATGAATAATTCTGTCCGTCATGGCAAGGCTGGAGAAATTTGGATTGCTTTTAAAAATATAAATGGGATAAATACCTGCGATTACAAAGACAATGGTATTGGTTTTGACAGCAATGACCTTGAGAATCAAAAAGGATTAGGTATGAAAAACATCGACAGCCGTGTTTCATTTTTAGACGGAACGATCAAATTTCATTCAGAATTAAATAAGGGGATCTCAGTTATTTTTACTTTTTAATATAAAATCAAGAAATAATAGTCCTTTAACATCAATATAATGAGGTAATTTAGTTATTATTGATTGATATTTCGTACTTTCGATAAACCAAACGACCAAAAACAAATAGAATGAATGCCGTTATTAAAATCGCATTAGTCGATGATGAAGTTTTATTTCGAAAAGGAATAGCTTTTTTATTGCAAAGAGAAGATAACATTGATGTTATTTTTGAAGCTTCAAATGGCGAAGAGCTTATTTCAAAATTGCATAATAATGAGGAAAAACCGGATATCATTATTATGGATTTGAAAATGCCTGTGCTGAACGGTGTTGAAGCAACCAAAATTATTCGGAAATCTTTTCCCGATATTAAAATTATTGCACTCACCAGTTACGATTCAAAATCTTTTATTGCAAATATGATTCAGGTAGGTGCTGTTGCTTACCTTATCAAAAATACTACACCAAAAGATTTGATTACCACAATTAATGAGGTTAACAAAAAAGGTTTCTATTACAACGAAAATGTTTTAAAAACGATTCAGGAAACCATTGTGTCTTCAAAAAACTCAAAAGGTAATCTGGAAACCAGTTTTCTTTCGCCTCGCGAAGTTGAAATTCTGCAGCTTATCTGCCAGCAAAAAACAACTTCGGAAATCGCGGAACATCTTTTTTTGAGTCCAAGAACGATAGAGGGACACCGCAACAATTTGCTGCTTAAAACAGAGTCCAGAAATATTGCGGGTCTTGTAGTGTATGCAATTCAAAATGAAATTGCAGTTCTAAGTCTTTAATCTAATCCGGCTAAAAACTGGATAGACAAAATATAATACGCTACTATTGTTATTACAAGTATACAAACTCCGATTTTTTGAATAATATTTAATCCATTTGGCTGATTATCACTATCACTAAATTTCATGGCGTTGACTTTTTTATAGATTTGAGATTCCAAATATAATTAGAAATTGAATTTTTAAATCAGGTGTTTATACCTGTTTTTTGAGAATTTTTGTATTAATTATTAAATTTCGTTTTTATTTTAACTTTTTATTGATTTATAAAACCTGCATAATTGTGGTGTTTTAGGAACTTCCTTTATATCTTTACTAAAATATATTTTTTAATGAGAAAGAGTTTAGTCTGCATCTTTGTTGTATTACTGTCATTGAATGCAAAAGCGGCGTTCATTTTACTTCCAATGGACGAAAATACACAGCAAAATCACTTAAAAGCTTATGGGATAACATATTGGTGTTTGAGCCGCGACTACAAAGCGAGCTGGCTTCTTAATTATCGCGGCGGCTCATTTTTACTTCCGGATGCTGAAGAAATCCGCAAAGAATGTAAAATTCGCGGTGTAAGTTTTGAAGTGCTTTCAGACAGTGAAGAAGCTTCAATTTTAAATGATATTTCAAGTCCTTCTCAAAATATGGAATCTGTAATTCTTGAGAAAGCGCCCAAAATAGCAGTTTATACCCCAAAAGGCAAACAACCATGGGATGATGCCGTGACCTTGGTTTTGACTTATGCTGAAATTCCGTTTACACCAATATACGATGAGGAAGTTTTAACAGACCAGCTTTTGCTTTACGATTGGCTGCATCTGCATCATGAAGATTTTACCGGACAATATGGTAAATTTTATGCTGCATATAAAAATACACCTTGGTATATTGATCAAAAAAGAGATTCTGAAGCTATGGCAGCTAAACTGGGATATTCAAAAGTATCGCAGGAAAAAGGCGCTGTGGCAAAAAAAATAAGGGATTTTGTTATTGGAGGCGGTTTTATGTTTGCTATGTGTTCTGCTACAGATAGTTTTGATATTGCTCTTGCAGCAGACGGTGTAGATATTTGTGAAACTATGTTTGACGGTGATCCAAGTGAATCCAATTACCAGTCAAAATTAAACTATGGAAATTCTTTTGCTTTTAAAGACTTTATTTTAGAAAGAAAACCGGAAGTTTACGAGTTCTCAGATATTGATATGACCACAAAACGCAGAATTCCTATGGACAAAGATTATTTTACATTAATGGAATTTTCTGCAAAATGGGATCCAATTCCAAGTATGTTGTGCCAGAATCATACGCAGCTTGTTAAAGGTTTTATGGGACAGACAACTTCTTTTAATGAAGTTTTGGTGAAATCAAATGTTCTGGTAATGGGAACCTGCGAGTTAAATGGCGAAGCAAGGTACATTCATGGTGAAAAAGGAAAAGGAATGTTTACTTTTTTTGGAGGCCACGATCCCGAAGATTATCAGCATCAGGTTGGAGATCCGCCAACAGTTTTAGATCTGCATCCAAACTCTCCAGGTTATCGTTTAATCCTGAATAATGTTTTATTTCCGGCAGCCAAGAAGAAAAAGCTTAAAACATAATCAATTCAGGGAAAATTCTGTCCAGGCAGGAATATGATCCGATATTTTTCGGGCCTCTTGTAAGGAATTAAATTTCTTGTAAAAATGAATTACGCCAAAATTTAATACTTTGAGTTTAGCTGTATCATAAAAAATATTATCAAATTCAGACGCTAAACAAATTTCCGCAACACATTTTTGTTTTAATGTCGTTTTTTGCTTTTGAAAAACCGAAACATATCCCATTTTCTTTAATGGATTGAAAACAGTATGGGATTCCGGACAATTAAAATCTCCTGCAAAAACTAGATTTAAATCCGGATATTCCTGTGGGAGAAACTTAAAATATTTAATTTCTGTTTCTGGCTGTTTACTTTTTGTTATCGCATGAAAATTAACGACAGTAAATGTCTTTTTATTTACTTCAAAAGTAGCAAAGTAAGGTTCTCTGTCAATTACCAGATGAAATTTTTTCTCAAGCCAGGCATCACCTTTTAATTTTACTTTACCCGGTTTCCAAAGAAAAGCGTAACGCTCTGTTTTGTAACTGCTGCCGCTTGTTGGATTACTAATAGTATAATCCCATTTTGAACCCTTCTCATTTAGTAGTGCGGCAAGTTTTGCTACAGTTTGTGCACCACCATAGCCGGCAACAACTTCCTGTATCGCAACAATATCATAATTGCTGATAGTACTGGCAATAAAACCTAAAGAGGATTGAGATTTTGATTTTCCAAAGTTTTCTATATTCCAGGAAATAATTTTAACCTGAGAAAACGATTGGAATGTAATGAACAAAAAAAGAAGGTAACCCGTAATATTCTTCATGTATTAATAAATATCAAATATAGGAATTATGGGGATTTATCTCCTTAAAAGTTCTTTTTGTTTGCAGGATTAATAAAATACTTAATTAGAGCTTTTTATATCTGTTTTTTAAAGCTGTTACAATAATTATGATCTGCAAGACAAGAAGAGCCGGAATAAAAACTATTTTCCAGTCGACTTCAAGCCATCCTGATTTTTCAGAAATAAAGGCAAAACTCATAGAAAGGAATAAACAAAGCAGCATGGTTTTCATGATAATTATATTATGTGTCGTATTGATTTTAGAAAAATCAATTTTGTTTTTTGGTTTCATAGGTTAGTTAATAGTAGGTTAGTGCAAACTTATTTCTGTATCAGAACATTTTATTACGGAAATCCGTAATTCAGACTAAAATCAGACTAAGCCAAAATCCTTTGCTATAGCAATTAAGTGTACATTATTATTTGCCTTAAAATAGATTTTTAGTTTATTTATTCTTTTTTCGATACTGCTCGTTCCATTTGGAGTGATAGAATTGGCTTTAAAATCGTTTGAAATGTTTTCTAAAATATACCCTTTTGCCAAAAGTGATAAAATTGATATATCGTAAGATTCTATCTCAATCAATGATTTATCATTAAAATTAAAATTCAGATCTGATGACAGTATGTTTTCTTCATTGTTAAAAGTTCTTTCAACAGCATTTTTTAATTCCTCAATACTATTTCTCCCTTTAGTGACATAAGCGTTAATTCCTAAATCACTAAACAGAGCTTTAATTCGATATGATTTGTCTTCGATAGAAAAAACTATTTTTTTTAGTTTCGGCTGTACGGCATTAATTTGCTCTATCATGGTTTCACCGCTGGAAATATTTATTTTGCGATGATCTGCTTTAAATGACAAATCACTTATCAGTAAATCGTACGGCTTTTTTTCATTTAAAGCTTTTTTTATTTTTATCAGGCCTTCATCGCAGTATTTTACGTGATCGATTACCGGAATTTGTAACTCTTCGAGCGCTTTAATGACGGATAAACTAATACTGTCTAAATCTTCTGCGACTAAAACTTTTTGGAACATATAATTGGTTTTATAATTGAAAATCAAATCTTATTCTGAAATCTTTTTCTTATACAAAATTAACTGTTCCTTTTTTTGTTTCTGTACGGTTTTCCTCATTTTACAATCTTTTTTTTACTTTTTATGCTAAGCAGTTGTTGCTCAAATGCTTCACATTGATTAAGTGGTTTTTATATGGGGAATTTAAAAACCACTTTAAATCCTTTATTAGGATTTGTATCAATGTTTATTTCTCCTCTTATATTTTGAATTCGATTTTCGATGTTGTGAAGTCCGCTTTTAAAAGTTTTATTATTTATAGCTGCCCCTTTTCCATTATCGGTATAATTGATAGTAATCTTTTTTCCTGCTTCTTTAAAATTGATTCCCACCAGTGTTGCTTCACTATGTTTTTTCATGTTTACAAGCAGTTCCTGTATTATTCTGTAGGTTGTAATTTTTTTATTTCTTTCGACACAATTCCAACAGATGGAATCCAGACCATTAATAAGTAAGTTTATATTAGAAGTATGGAAGCCGGAAATCATTTCTTTTAGGTAAAAAACATAATTTTCATCTGTTACAATAAAACTGTTTTCTTTGGAGATATCCCTTATTCTGGAATATATTACATCAAGATTATTTAGCAGTTGTTCTTTATTTTCCTGTACAGAAAGATTTTTATGTTCTGTAAAAGCGATCGTGTGATAGAGATCATTTGCTAATTCATCATGCAGTTTTTTAGCAATACGTATTTCGCTTTTGTATGTGGCATCAACTTTTTCTTTGTTTGCTTTAGATGTTAAGTAGAAATAAAGAATAAGAATCAGGGTTAGACTCAGTAAAATGATAATGTACGAAACAATATTTCTGTTTTTCTGCCTTTCCAGCTGCAGTTCATTTTCGGTTTTATAGGTCTTAATTTTTAAATTTAGATTTTTAGAATTGTATTTAGCAGCAAACTGATTTTGGTTCTTTAAATTGATTTTGTTCAAGCTGTCACTTAACTTAATATAAAGGAGAAAGTTATTTTTTAGTTCAGTCTCTGTGCTGTTGTCAATTTGTGATTTTATTGAATTAATTTGTTTTGTAATAGATTCAGTTCTGACAATATTATTTCGAAGACCTTTGTCATAAATTACATCTGTATTGATATTCTCTGTTTTAATTTTGCTGTTTTTTATTTCTTCTATGTCTGAGTTGTTTTCCTGACAAGAACAGACAGCAACAAAAGAGATTAATAAATAGAGAAAAAACAGCTGGTATTTTGGTATCATGAGCCAAAAGTAGAAATTATAAATTCCTGGAATAGCGTAGAAATACGGTATTTTAGAAAAAATCAAATTTTTCTTTTTTTGTAGTTCTCATTTACAGCCAGATACAAAGAAGCCCTCTGGCAGGAGGGCTTCATGAAGTTTAATTGTTGTAAAATTTATCTTTATAAAAAATTAGACAGCTCTCAATCCGGTTGTAATAGCGAGTCTGTTCCATGAATTAATTGTAATGATAGTCAGGATAATTTCGGCGAGATATTTATCATCAAATAAACGCGCGGCATTTTCATAAACTTCATCAGAAACATGATTACTTATTAAAGTTACCTGTTCTGTTAAGGCCAAAATAGCTTTTTCTTCCTCAGTAAAAACATCGGCCTCACGCCATGCACTGATCAAGTAAATACGCTGTTCTGTTTCACCCTGCTTTCTGGCATCAGCAGTATGCATATTGATACAAAAGGCACAACCGTTTATTTGAGAAGCGCGTATTTTAATTAATTCTTTATGTGTAGATGTTAGTGAAGTTGTAGAAATATATTTTTCTAAATTCATTAAAGCCTGATATGCTTCTGGAGCAGCCTGTGGAATAACAATTCTTGATTTCATTTTTATATGTTTTAAAAGTTCATTACAAAGATCAATAATGCATACTTTCAGAAACTTGAACTACTTCAAGAAATTCAGGTTACACTTTTCCGGCTCTTATTTTGCTCATAAACTCAGCCGAGAAGTCCAAATAGGAGGCAAGCATATATTGAGGCACACGCTGTACAAAATCGGGATTTTGATTGTAAAAATGATGATATCGTTCTTCTGCCGACATGGTAAACAAAAACTTTATTCGCATTTGAGCAGCTCCAAATGATTTTTGGGAAACTATTCTAAAATATCTTTCCAGTTTAGGAATCTGAATTAAAAGAGGTTCTAAGATACTTTTTTCAAGCGCAATTATTTCGCAGTTTTCCACAGCCTGAATATAAAAGTGGGATGGAGTAGTATTGTGATAGCTTAAATAATCAGTTATCCACCAGTTTTCAATCGCAAACTGGAGAGTTTGTTCAGTTCCTTTCGGATTAATTATATATTGCCTTGCACAGCCTTTAGTTACAAAGTATAAGGTATTGCAGATTTGGCCTTCTTTTAATAAATGTTCTTTCTTCTTTACTTTAGAAAAAGTAATGCTTGATTCCAAAATATCAATTTCCTCACGATTTAAAGTGGTGAATTTCTGAATATGATTTAAAAGCGCTGTAAACATAAACGATTGCTTAATTAGATGTTTAAAGATATATCAGATTTGTTATAAAAACAAAAAACCATCCGACGCGTCGGATGGTTTTTCTATGATAAGTAAGTAATTTAAATTGAGTTTATAAAACGTTTATTTTACTTTATTAAGAATTGCTTTGAAAGCTTCAGGGTGGTTCATAGCTAAATCTGCAAGAACTTTACGGTTCAATTCGATTCCGTTAGCTTTAACTTTCCCCATGAATTGAGAATAAGACATTCCTTCTAATCTAGCTCCAGCGTTGATACGTTGAATCCATAATGAACGGAAATTTCTTTTGTTCTGTTTTCTGTCACGGTAAGCGTAGCTCATCGCTTTCTCTACCGCGTTCTTAGCAACTGTCCAAACGTTTTTACGTCTTCCAAAGAAACCTTTGGCTTGCTTCATTATTTTTTTTCTTCTTGCTCTTTTAGCAACTGAATTTACCGATCTTGGCATAATTTTAATGTGTTTTTGTAGCAGGCGTCCTGAATTGAATCAAAGGAACTTAATGGCCATACTCCAAGGTTATATAAATAATTTTTTAACCTAAAGAAAATCCTTAGTCGAATGTTTTAAAGTCAAATGTTTAAAGTCATCTGCTGACTTTATAACTTTATGACTTTTAACTTTTGACTTAATATTAGATAATTCTTAATTGTTGTTTGATGCTTTTCTCATCAGTTTTGTGAACTAGCGCTGAGTGTGTCAAAGCTAATTTACGTTTTTTAGATTTTTTAGTCAAGATGTGACTTTTAAAAGCATGCTTTCTTTTAATCTTTCCAGAGCCAGTAACTTTAAAACGTTTCTTAGCGCTAGATTTAGTTTTCATTTTAGGCATTTTTTCCTAGTTTTTTAATTTATTCTTACTTACTTATATCTTTGGTCTGAAAGTTTAAAAGTCAAAAGTTAAAAGTCAGTTTATGGCTTTCAACTTTAAGACTTTCAGCTTTAAGACTTATTTCTTTTTCTTAGGAGCAATGAACATAATCATTCTCTTTCCTTCCAGAACCGGCATCGCTTCAACTTTACCATATTCTTCTAAATCTGTAGCAAGACGTAATAATAAAATTTGTCCCTGATCTTTATAGATGATTGAACGCCCTTTAAAGAAAACGAATGCTTTTAATTTAGCTCCTTCTTTTAGGAACTTTTCAGCATTTTTTCTTTTAAATTCATAATCATGCTCATCTGTCTGAGGACCAAAACGAATTTCTTTTACCACAACCTGAGATGATTTAGCTTTTAATGCCTTATCACGCTTCTTTTGTTCGTAAACAAATTTCTTGTAATCCATGATTTTACAAACCGGCGGCTCAGCATTTGGCGAAATTTCAACTAAATCCAATTCAAATTGGTCAGCTAAACGCAGCGCATCTGCTATTTTAAAAACCCCAGGTTCAATGTTTTCACCTACAAGACGTACTTCAGGAACACGAATAAGATTGTTTATTCTGTGCGCATCTTTTTTCTCTACTCGAGGTTGAAAACCTCTGTTACTTTTTATTGCTATGACTTTCTAATTTAAGTTAAACTGTAAATACTTTTAATGTCTTTTTTATTTCTTCGTCTACAATCGCAGCAAATTCTTCGATTGAAACTGTAATGTTACCTTTTCCTTCTTGTCCATGACGACGGATAGAGATCGTACCGTTTTTCTCTTCTTCCTCACCAACAATAAGCATAAATGGAATTTTCTGCATTTCTGCATCTCTAATTTTCTTACCGATAGTTTCATTTCGGTTGTCAATTAGGGCGCGAATTTCGTGATTTTCTAGCAAATCTAAAACTTTTTTAGCATAATTTTCGTATTTCTCGCTCAAAGACAAGATAATAGCCTGCTCAGGCATAAGCCAAAGTGGGAAATTTCCTGCTGTATGCTCTAGTAAAATTGCTATAAAACGTTCCATAGATCCAAAAGGAGCTCTGTGAATCATAACAGGACGATGTAATTCATTATCAGCACCTTTGTAAGTCAATTCAAAACGCTCAGGTAAGTTATAATCCACCTGAATTGTTCCTAACTGCCATTGTCTTCCCAAAGCATCTTTTACCATGAAATCCAGCTTCGGACCATAAAATGCTGCTTCACCATATTCTACAACAGTATTCAGACCCTTGTCTTTTGCTGCATTGATAATAGCATTTTCGGCTTTTTCCCAGTTTTCATCAGTTCCAATATATTTTTCTCTGTCTTCCTGATCTCTCAATGAAATCTGAGCAGTAAAGTTTTCAAAACCTAAAGAACCAAATACATATAATACAAGGTCGATTACCTTTTTAAACTCTTCGTCTAATTGTTCTGGAGTACAGAAAATGTGAGCATCATCCTGAGTAAACCCTCTAACACGAGTTAAACCATGTAATTCTCCAGACTGCTCATATCTGTAAACAGTACCAAATTCGGCATAACGTTTCGGTAAATCCTTATATGACCAAGGTCTTACATTGTAAATCTCGCAGTGGTGAGGACAGTTCATTGGTTTCAATAAAAACTCTTCACCTTCTGCAGGAGTATGAATAGGCTGGAAGCTGTCTGCTCCGTATTTGGCATAGTGGCCAGAAGTAACATAAAGTTCTTTTTGACCAATATGAGGGCTGACAACCTGCTCGTAACCTGCTTTCTTTTGTGCTCTTTTTAAGAATTGCTCCAAACGATCTCTTAAAGCAGCGCCTTTAGGCAGCCATAATGGCAAGCCTTGTCCCACTTTTTGAGAGAAAGCAAACAATTCAAGTTCTTTTCCTAATTTACGGTGATCACGACGTTTTGCTTCTTCAAGGAGTTCAAGATATTCAGTTAAATCTTTTTGTTTAGGGAAAGAAGTTCCGTAAACACGAGTCAACTGTTTGTTTTTCTCGTCACCTCTCCAGTAAGCACCGGCAACACTCATGATTTTTACAGCTTTGATAATTCCGGTATTCGGAATATGTCCGCCGCGGCATAAATCAGTAAAAGTAGCATGATCACAGAAAGTAATTGTTCCATCTTCAAGATTAGAAATCAATTCAGTCTTGTAAACATTGTCTTTGTATGTCTCTAAAGCTTCAGCTTTAGTTACAGGACGCATTTTAAAATCGAATTTTCCTCTCGCAATCTCAAGGATACGATCTTCAATCTTCTTAAAGTCAGCTTCAGAAATTTTCTGATCTTCAAAATCAACATCATAATAAAAGCCATTTGCAATTGCAGGTCCAAGAGTTAATTTAATTCCAGGATACAATTCTTCAAGAGCTTGAGCCATTACGTGCGAAGTCGAATGCCAGAAAGCTTTTTTTCCTTCGGCATCATTCCATGTATATAATATAAGATTACCGTCGGTCGTCAATGGAGTTTCGGTTTCAATAGTTGTACCATTAAAAGATGCAGAAATCACGTTTCTGGCAAAACCTTCGCTAATGTTTTTAGCGACCTCCATTGGAGTTACGCCTTGAGCGAACTCTCTAATTGACCCATCGGGTAAAGTAATCTTGATCATTGTTTATAATTTTGTGAATGCAAATATAAGTGATTACAAAAATACATACAATATATATGTACAAGTTTACTTTATAATATATACGTATAGTTTTTGCTGTACTATATATAAAGGTATTGTGAGTTCTGAGCCCGACATGTTTTCAAACCCTGCCGGTTTTTGTTTTTTTATGCATATATATAATAAGTGCAGATTGTCCGGCAGATAGGAGTCAGAGCTTTTTAGATTTAATTAGGAGCTTTATCGCGCTATACGCTTCAATCTTTTAGCTCCGAACGCCGGCTGGAAAAGGATTTTGGCTTCTATCGGATCTGTGAAATGAGTTTTGATAATAGTTATTTTGAAAAAGACGGGATTTAAAAAGATAAAGAATCACCTTAAAAGAGATCAAAAGAATAAGAACTCCTCAAAATCGAGGGTCTGAAACCATTCCAAAATAATAAAAAAGGTAACAAAAGAGGAAAAATCCTGCATAATATGCAAAATAATTAAAATGTAAAAATGCTGTTATCAGTTAGTTAAGAAAAAGAGAGAAAAAAGATTAAAAAAACTCTTGAAAAAAGCTTGTTTAAGCGGAAAAAGGTTCTACTTTTGCACCCGCAACAGCGAAAAACGCTCTTCGAAATACTGACAAGGATTTGAATTAAGAGAGGAAGAAAATTTCTTGAAAAAAAAGATTCAAAAAAGCTTGTGAGATTTGAAAATGCTTTTTACATTTGCACCCCGCAAAACACGGAAAGTTCCTTGAGAGATTGATAAGAGAGATTAGAAAACGAGACGAAAAAAAAGTTTCAAAATTTTTTAAATTTTTCTTGCCAGAAACAAAAAGAATTTTTAGTTTTGCACCCGCTTTGAGAAACAAGCGATAAAGATTAAAAGAATACGTTCGTAGACATATTGAATTGACAGCTGTCCCGATTACTCGGGACATAAAAAATAAGAGTAATAGAATTGAGAGATTCGAGAAGAACCGATAGAATCTGCATCGCATAATAATATAAAAATATACGATGAAGAGTTTGATCCTGGCTCAGGATGAACGCTAGCGGCAGGCTTAACACATGCAAGTCGAGGGGTATGCTTCTTCGGAAGCAGAGACCGGCGCACGGGTGCGTAACGCGTATGCAATCTGCCTTTCACAGAGGGATAGCCCAGAGAAATTTGGATTAATACCTCATAGTATTACGACCCGGCATCGGGATGTAATTAAAGTCACAACGGTGAAAGATGAGCATGCGTCCCATTAGCTAGTTGGTAAGGTAACGGCTTACCAAGGCTACGATGGGTAGGGGTCCTGAGAGGGAGATCCCCCACACTGGTACTGAGACACGGACCAGACTCCTACGGGAGGCAGCAGTGAGGAATATTGGTCAATGGACGCAAGTCTGAACCAGCCATGCCGCGTGCAGGATGACGGTCCTATGGATTGTAAACTGCTTTTGTACGAGAAGAAACACTGATTCGTGAATCAGCTTGACGGTATCGTAAGAATAAGGATCGGCTAACTCCGTGCCAGCAGCCGCGGTAATACGGAGGATCCAAGCGTTATCCGGAATCATTGGGTTTAAAGGGTCCGTAGGCGGTCTTGTAAGTCAGTGGTGAAAGCCCATCGCTCAACGGTGGAACGGCCATTGATACTGCTGGACTTGAATTATTAGGAAGTAACTAGAATATGTAGTGTAGCGGTGAAATGCTTAGATATTACATGGAATACCAATTGCGAAGGCAGGTTACTACTAATTTATTGACGCTGATGGACGAAAGCGTGGGGAGCGAACAGGATTAGATACCCTGGTAGTCCACGCTGTAAACGATGGATACTAGCTGTTGGGCGCAAGTTCAGTGGCTAAGCGAAAGTGATAAGTATCCCACCTGGGGAGTACGAACGCAAGTTTGAAACTCAAAGGAATTGACGGGGGCCCGCACAAGCGGTGGAGCATGTGGTTTAATTCGATGATACGCGAGGAACCTTACCAAGGCTTAAATGCAGACTGACCGATTTGGAAACAGATCTTTCGCAAGACAGTTTACAAGGTGCTGCATGGTTGTCGTCAGCTCGTGCCGTGAGGTGTCAGGTTAAGTCCTATAACGAGCGCAACCCCTGTTGTTAGTTGCCAGCGAGTAGTGTCGGGAACTCTAACAAGACTGCCAGTGCAAACTGTGAGGAAGGTGGGGATGACGTCAAATCATCACGGCCCTTACGCCTTGGGCTACACACGTGCTACAATGGCCGGTACAGAGAGCAGCCACCTCGCGAGAGGGAGCGAATCTATAAAGCCGGTCACAGTTCGGATCGGAGTCTGCAACTCGACTCCGTGAAGCTGGAATCGCTAGTAATCGGATATCAGCCATGATCCGGTGAATACGTTCCCGGGCCTTGTACACACCGCCCGTCAAGCCATGGAAGCTGGGGGTGCCTGAAGTCGGTGACCGCAAGGAGCTGCCTAGGGTAAAACTGGTAACTAGGGCTAAGTCGTAACAAGGTAGCCGTACCGGAAGGTGCGGCTGGAACACCTCCTTTCTAGAGCCTTAGTGTTAGCTTTAATGAGCACGCTTAGGAAATAAGATGCAGGAAATTGAGGTTCTGAATCTGAGATTGTATTACTCTTGCTGTTAATTTAAAAAAATGAAAGAATTAAGTAAAACAGAGTCTCGTAGCTCAGCTGGTTAGAGTACTACACTGATAATGTAGGGGTCGGCAGTTCGAGTCTGCCCGGGACTACTAAGTTTACTTGATTTAAAAGGAAATTCTAGGGTTGAGTTCTTATGAATATAAATTCATAATTCATAATTCACAATTCATAATTCATAATTAGATTGGGGGATTAGCTCAGCTGGCTAGAGCGCCTGCCTTGCACGCAGGAGGTCAACGGTTCGACTCCGTTATTCTCCACTATCCCGATAAATAGGGAAAAAGTTCATTGACATATTGAGATAAGAAAATAATAAGAAAGTAGAAAGCGTTTTTTTGTTATAGTAGAGATACAAAGACAGAAAACAAAAAAAAACGGTCTTGTTTTTAAAACAAGATTGGTACAATAAGCAAAATAAGGGCGTATGGGGAATGCCTAGGCTCTCAGAGGCGATGAAGGACGTGATAAGCTGCGAAAAGCTGCGGGGACTGGCACACACAGATTGATCCGCAGATATCCGAATGGGGCAACCCGTTATATTGAAGATATAACACACCGATAGGTGGGCAAACCCGCTGAACTGAAACATCTAAGTAGGCGGAGGAGAAGAAAACAAAAGTGATTCCGTAAGTAGTGGCGAGCGAACGCGGATTAGCCCAAACCAATGTTGTTACGGCATCATTGGGGTTGTAGGACCGCGACATTTTATGCACAAGGAACCGGAAGTTTCTGGAAAGGAACGCCATAGAGGGTGACAGCCCCGTATGGGTAACAAGTGTAATAGATAGCGGTATCCTGAGTAGGGCGGGGCACGTGAAACCCTGTCTGAATTTGGCGGGACCATCCGCTAAGGCTAAATACTCCTGAGAGACCGATAGTGAACCAGTACCGTGAGGGAAAGGTGAAAAGAACCGTGAATAACGGAGTGAAATAGATCCTGAAACCATACGCTTACAAGCGGTCGGAGCCCTTTCGTGGGGTGACGGCGTGCCTTTTGCATAATGAGCCTACGAGTTAACGCTGCTGGCAAGGATAAGTACTTCAGGTATGGATCCGCAGCGAAAGCGAGTCTGAATAGGGCGCTTTAGTCAGTAGTGTTAGACGCGAAACCGTGTGATCTACCCATGGGCAGGTTGAAGCTGTGGTAACACACAGTGGAGGACCGAACCGGTTGACGTTGAAAAGTCTTCGGATGACCTGTGGGTAGGGGTGAAAGGCCAATCAAACTCGGAAATAGCTCGTACTCCCCGAAATGCATTTAGGTGCAGCGTTAGTTATAAAGTTATATAGAGGTAGAGCTACTGATTGGATGCGGGGGCTTCACCGCCTACCAATTCCTGACAAACTCCGAATGCTGTATAATGTTCACTAACAGTGAGGGCTTGGGTGCTAAGGTCCAAGTCCGAGAGGGAAAGAACCCAGACCATCAGCTAAGGTCCCCAAATATATGCTAAGTTGAAAGAACGAGGTTTGTCTGCCCAGACAGCTAGGATGTTGGCTTGGAAGCAGCCATTCATTTAAAGAGTGCGTAACAGCTCACTAGTCGAGCGGACGAGCATGGATAATAATCGGGCATAAGCATATTACCGAAGCTATGGATTTGACGTAAGTCAAGTGGTAGGGGAGCATTCCAACAGGGTTGAAGGTGTATCGTAAGGTATGCTGGACTGGTTGGAAAAGAAAATGTAGGCATAAGTAACGATAATGCGGGCGAGAAACCCGCACACCGAAAAACTAAGGTTTCCACAGCTATGCTAATCAGCTGTGGGTTAGTCTGGTCCTAAGGCGAACCCGAAAGGGACAGTCGATGGCTAACGGGTTAATATTCCCGTACTACTAATTACTGTGATGGGGTGACGGAGTGATGAAAGCGCCGCGAACTGACGGAATAGTTCGTTGAAGTACCTAGCTATAGGTCCTGTAGTAAAATGCGCAGGAACTGGTGAAATACGATAGTACTCGGAGTCTTCGGACAAAGAGATAGTGCGCCTAAGGGCTTCCAAGAAAAACCTCTAAACTTCAGGTAGTTAGTACCAGTACCGTAAACCGACACAGGTAGTTGAGGAGAGAATCCTAAGGTGCTCGAGAGATTCATGGCTAAGGAATTAGGCAAAATAGACCTGTAACTTCGGGAGAAAGGTCGCCCCGAGCAATCGGGGCCGCAGTGAAAAGGTCCAGGCGACTGTTTATCAAAAACACAGGGCTCTGCAAAATCGTAAGATGACGTATAGGGCCTGACACCTGCCCGGTGCTGGAAGGTTAAGAGGAGATGTTATCTTCGGAGAAGTATTGAATTGAAGCCCCAGTAAACGGCGGCCGTAACTATAACGGTCCTAAGGTAGCGAAATTCCTTGTCGGGTAAGTTCCGACCTGCACGAATGGTGTAACGATCTGGACACTGTCTCAGCCATGAGCTCGGTGAAATTGTAGTAACGGTGAAGATGCCGTTTACCCGCAGTGGGACGAAAAGACCCTGTGCACCTTTACTATAGCTTAGTATTGACCTTGGATAAATGATGTGTAGGATAGGTTGGAGACTGTGAAGCGGCGTCGCCAGGCGTTGTGGAGTCATTGTTGAAATACAACCCTTTGTTTATCTGAGGCCTAACCCCGCGATGTGGGGGACAGTGCTTGGTGGGTAGTTTGACTGGGGTGGTCGCCTCCAAAAGAGTAACGGAGGCTTCTAAAGGTTCCCTCAGTACGCTTGGTAACCGTGCGTAGAGTGCAATGGCATAAGGGAGCTTGACTGAGAGACATACAGGTCGATCAGGTACGAAAGTAGAGCATAGTGATCCGGTGGTTCCGCATGGAAGGGCCATCGCTCAAAGGATAAAAGGTACGCCGGGGATAACAGGCTGATCTCCCCCAAGAGCTCATATCGACGGGGGGGTTTGGCACCTCGATGTCGGCTCGTCACATCCTGGGGCTGGAGAAGGTCCCAAGGGTTGGGCTGTTCGCCCATTAAAGTGGCACGCGAGCTGGGTTCAGAACGTCGTGAGACAGTTCGGTCTCTATCTACTGCGGGCGTTAGAAATTTGAGTGGATCTGATTCTAGTACGAGAGGACCGAATTGGACAAACCTCTAGTGTATCTGTTGTCCCGCCAGGGGCACCGCAGAGTAGCTACGTTTGGAAGGGATAAGCGCTGAAAGCATATAAGCGCGAAACCCACCACAAGATGAGATTTCTTTTAAGGATCGTGGAAGATGACCACGTTGATAGGCTATAGATGTAAAGGCAGTAATGTCATAGTCGAGTAGTACTAATAATCCGTAAGCTTATGTACACCCTTTTCCTCTCTCGTCCCAGACGAGAGAGGAGGAAACTTTCTAAAGTATGTTTATTGTGTTTCTTTATCTCAGTATGTTAAAATATTTGCTCGACGCAGAGCAGTCTTTAAGTCGAAAGATTAAAGTTAAAAGTCAAAAGACTTTACCACTTTAAGACCTTTGACTTTAGACTAACAACCTTAAGGTGGTTATTGCGGCGGGGCTCACCTCTTCCCATCCCGAACAGAGAAGTTAAGCCCGCCTGCGCAGATGGTACTGCAGTTTTGTGGGAGAGTATGTCGTCGCCTTTCTTTTGAAAAACCCTATCCAATAATGGATAGGGTTTTTTGTTTTATAAAATTATCAAATACCTGACCTCAAATAACGAATATACGTTCCGAAAGATAAATACTCTAAGTTTTAAAAGTGTTAAATTATAATCAATTGTATAAGGTTACGTATTTATAGTTTAGACTTTTTGGATTTGAATGAGTATTTTTGTGTTTCAATTATTTTATTTAAACATGAGGAAAAATATTTTACTGTTGGCACTTCTTGTTATTACAAGTTTAAGAGCACAGGAACGTCCAAAATTAGTTGTGGGTATAGTTGTCGATCAAATGAAAATGGAATATTTATATCGATTTTCAGATGATTTTTCTCCAAACGGTTTTAAAAGATTAATGAATGATGGATTTACTTTCCAAAACATGCATTACAACTATATGCCAACTTATACTGCTCCTGGACACGCTTCAATTTATACGGGTACAACGCCTGCTACTCACGGAATTGTTGGTAATGAGTGGTTCAGCAGGACTCTTGGAAAAGAAATGTACTGTACAGATGATGCCGGAGTTAAAACAGTAGGTGACGGTACGGCTGAAGAAGGAGCCATGTCTCCTAAAAATCTTCAAAGCACTACAATTACTGATGAAGTTAGAATGGCGACTAATTTTAACGGAAAAGTGATTGGAATGAGTTTAAAAGATCGGGGTGCTATATTACCGGCTGGACATTTTGCCAACTGGGCATTCTGGTACAGTAAGACGGGATCTTTTATTTCAAGTACTTTTTATGGCGAGAAATTACCAGAATGGGTTGCAGAGTTCAACAATGAAAAAAACTACTTAAAATACATTAATAAAGGTTGGGATTTGTATAAGCCCTCTTCAGTTTACAATGAAAGTCTCCCGGATAATAATCCGTATGAAGGAAAATTACACGGAAGTGCAGCACCTATTTTTCCCTACGATTTAAAATCTATGTATGAGAAAAATGATGCAGGTATTATTCGTGCTACTCCTTTTGGAAACGATTTGTTAGCTGATTTTGCTAAAAGAGCCATTGAGAAAGAAGGATTAGGAAAAGATAACATTACAGATTTCTTAACTGTTAGTTTTTCTTCTACAGATTATGTAGGTCATTTGCTTGGGCCAAGATCTATGGAGCTTCAGGATACTTATTTGAGATTAGACCAGACAATTGCTGACTTTTTGACTTATCTTGACAAAACGGTTGGTAAAGGTAATTATTTACTTTTCCTGACAGCCGATCACGCAGGAGCTGAAAATGTAATTTATTTAAAGGATCGTAAATATAATGTAGATAATTATCCTTCTAAAGAAGTTAAGAAAAGCCTGCAGGATTTTTCGACTAAGACTTTTGGTGTAGATTTAATTCAGAATTATTCGAACTTTAATGTTTTCTTCAATAAACAAATTATTAAAGAGAAAGGATTGGAACTTGCAAAAGTAAAACAAGCTTTTAAGGATTTTTTGATCACGCAGCCTCAAGTTAAAAGAGTTTATACAGAAGAAGATATTTTAGCAAACGCTGGAAATGATTATTCGTTAAATTTTGTAGCTAAAGGTTATGATGTTACTCAAAATGGTGATTTAGTTATTGTTGATAAACCAGGTGATATCGAATATACACCAACAGGAACTTCACACGGCACTATTTATACTTATGATACTCATGTTCCGGCTATTTTCTATGGATGGAATATTAAAAAAGGAGAGTCGTATGATAAGAAAGCAATTACTGAGATTGCTCCAACAATTGCTCAAAAGATTAAAGTTACTTTCCCAAATGGAACTGAAGCTAAAGTAATGACTGAAATTCTGGGTAATAAGAAATAAAGATTTTACTGTTTTAAAAACTGTCTTCGTGACAGTTTTTTTTAATAAAAAAGGCTTTTCTAAATGAAAAGCCTTTTTGTTTATAAAAGTACAGTAAGTACTATTTAAGTAACAGCACTATGCGTTTGCAGTTACTATTTCTTCGTTAAAAGGAAGATTCCAAGCTTCGGCTACTCCTTTGTAAAGGATTTTTCCGTTAGCAACATTTAATCCTTTTTTCAATTCTTCATTTTCTGCACAAGCTTTTTCCCATCCTTTGTTTGCTAATTGAACTGCATATGGTAAAGTTGCATTTGTTAAAGCTAAAGTAGAAGTGTAAGGAACAGCTCCAGGCATATTAGCCACACAATAGTGAACGATATCATCAATAATGAAAGTTGGGTTTTCGTGAGTTGTCGGGGTACAAGTTTCGATACATCCTCCCTGATCTACAGCTACGTCAACAACAACAGTTCCCGGACGCATTAGTTTAAGCATATCACGAGTAATTAAGTGAGGTGCTTTTGCTCCCGGAATTAAAACTGCTCCAACAATTAAGTCAGCATCTTTAATTGCTCTTGTAATGTTATAATGGTTAGACATTTCTGTGTTTACATTCGCAGGCATGATATCATCTAACTGGCGTAAGCGTGGTAAACTTAAGTCCATAATAGTTACCTGAGCCCCTAATCCGGCTGCCATTTTAGCGGCCTGAGTTCCTACAATTCCACCGCCTAATACTAAAACTTTTGCAGGTGGCACCCCCGGAACACCTCCTAAAAGAATTCCTCTTCCTTTTAATGGTTTTTCAAGGTATTTTGCTCCTTGTTGAATTGCCATACGACCAGCAACTTCTGACATTGGAATTAATAAAGGTAAACTTCTGTCTGTTTTTTCTACAGTTTCGTAAGCTAAACAAACCGCTCCTTTTTCTAACATTGCGTGTGTTAATTCTTCAGATGAAGCGAAGTGGAAGTAAGTAAATAACAATTGATCTTTTTTAATTAACGGGTATTCAGATGCAATTGGTTCTTTTACTTTGATAATCATTTCTGCAATAGCATAAACGTCCTCAATTGTTGGTAAAACTACGGCTCCGGCTTCAGCATATTCTTCATCTGCAAAACCGCTTCCTAATCCGGCAGCAGCCTGAACATAAACTGTATGTCCGTGTTTTTTCATTTCAGAAACACCGGCAGGAGTTAAAGCAACTCTGTTTTCATTATTTTTTATTTCTTTAGGAACTCCTATAATCATTTTGTTATATGTTTTTTGTGTTATTGAAATTTGTTTTTACAAATCTACAGCGAGAGAATAAATTATGGTTTAAGTAAGAATAAATAAGAAAATATTATTTTATTTTTTAATTTTACAGAAAATAATTCTTTTTAGAGCCATAATTTATTCCTCAAAAAGAAAAAATAACTAAAACTAACTAATTTTAATCAAACGTTTTCGTAATGGCTTTAGATGAAATTGACAAAAAAATCTTACGTCTTTTACAGGAAGACGCTCACTACACTTTAAAAGACATCGCAAACAAAATTAATTTGTCTTTGACACCTGTTCATGATCGGGTAAAACGTCTTGAAAAAGATGGAATTATAGAAAAGTATGTTACGCTTTTGGATAAGAAAAAACTAGGAAATAATCTAACCGTTTACTGCCAGGTTACGCTGACTAAACAGACGTATGATACCTCGGAAGGTTTTAATCAGTCGATTTTGAATTTGCCTGAAGTTGTAGAATGCAATTATGTTTCTGGAAATTTCGATTATATGCTTAAGATTATCATTCCGGATATGGAAAGTTATCATCATTTTCATCAGAAAAAATTATCTGTCCTGCCTGAGGTCTCTCTTATAAATACGGTGTTTGTAATTTCAGAAGTAAAAAGTACAACGGTTCTGCCTATTTAATAAAAAACAAAAAGCCATCAGGAAACCTGATGACTTTAAGTCGGTTAGCTTTTGTTTGAATTAATAATAAGTATAACGTCTTACTTTGGCAATATATTTTGCTAAGCGAATAACTTGGTGGCTGTATCCATATTCGTTATCATACCAGATGTATAAAACTATGTTTTTTCCATCTTTTGAAACAATTACAGCATTGCTGTCATAAATGGAAGGAGCAGACGTTCCAACAATGTCTGATGAAACAAGTTCGTTATTTAGAGAATATTTTATCTGCTCTACCAGTTCTCCTTCAAGAGCATATTTCTTCATGATTTTATTGATTCCTGCAATTGACGTTGCTTTTTTAACTTCTAAATTTAAAATTACAAGAGATCCGTTAGGAACAGGAACACGAATAGCATTTGAAGTTAATTTTCCTTCCAATGATGGTAAAGCTTTTGCCACAGCACTTCCGGCTCCGGTTTCTGTAATTACCATATTGAGAGCTGCAGCTCTGCCGCGACGGTATTTTTTATGCATATTATCAACCAGATTCTGGTCATTTGTGTAGGCATGAATGGTTTCAAGATGCCCTTTTACAACTCCCAGAGTTTCTTCAACAACTTTCAATATTGGAGTGATGGCATTTGTAGTACAAGATGCAGCTGAAAATATATTTGTTTCATCAGGATTAAAATCAGTATGATTGACACCATGTACAATATTAGGAACTCCTTTTCCGGGGGCGGTCAGAAGAACTTTGCTTACTCCGTTTGAAGTTAAATGCCTTTTTAATGCTTCTTCTGTTGTAAAAGCTCCGGTATTATCTATTACTAAAGCATCATTAATTCCGTATAAAGTATAATCGATCTCTTCCGGAGAGTTTGCGGTTATGATATGAACAGTTGTTCCATTGATAATTAAAGCATTGTTTTTAGTATCAGCAGTTACAGATCCCTGAAAATCTCCGTGAATAGAATCATATCGCAATAGAGAAGCTCGTTTCTCTAAACTTGATGCATCATTTTTATCACGGGTCACAATCGCTCTCAGGCGCAATTGATTTCCTTTTCCGGTTTTAGACATTAATTCCCGGGCTAATAAACGTCCAATTCTTCCAAAGCCATACAATACAACATCTTTGGGCTGAATTTCTTTAGAAGATTTTGCTTTTTTTAGCTGTTCAATAACAAAATATCGGGCATCCGGATACTTTTCATCTTCTAAACGATATTCGTAAGTCAGTTTTCCAAGGTCAATTTTGGCAGGTGGAAGATCTAATGATAAAACCACTTTTGCAATTTCAACCGAATCAAAAATCGTGATAGGCTTGCCCACAAATTCACCTGCATATTGGTGAAGGTTGATAATATCGCTGACGTTTTTATCCAGTAACTGATTTTTGAATAAAACCATTTCAATGGATTTATCATACCATAAATCGCTTATGATTTTGATTAGTTCTACACCGGCTTTTCGTCGGTCTACTTGTAATGTTACCTCTTTTTGGTACAATGATTTGTTACTCATAATTGAAAAAATAAAATGCTCACTATTTTAAAATTTTGGGCAAAAGTATCTATTTCAATCGATTTCGTAAACTATTTTAGCATTTATTTTTAAAACAAAAAAGCCACCTTAATTTTCTTAAGATGGCTTTTTTTAAGTTTTCAGTCTCAGTTTAAAACTACAAACGGAGACTGTATACTAAAAAATTGTAAACTGATAATTGCGACTTATATAATAACTCTAAATATCTCTCCGTTTTTGTTGATCATTTCAATTCTTACACTTTGACCTTCGTCTTTTTTATTTAAAAGTTTCGAAACAGTTTCAACGTTTGTTGCTTTTACATTATCAATACTAAGGATGATATTTCCTTGTAATTCATTTTGATACTGCATTAAATTCTCGTTAGTGATATTTTTAATTTTTACACCATAATCAATTCTGAATTTCTTTTTATCAGCTGCGTCGATATTTTCTAATTCAATTCCTTTAAATTCTGTGCTGAAGAATTCATTTTTGCTTAAAGTTACAGGAACAGTTTTCGTTTTTCCTTCTTTGATGTACGTTACTTTTACGACATCATTAGGGCGTTTTGTGTTGATGTAACCTGAAAGATCAGCAAAAGTTGAAATATTTTGTTCATCTAGTTTAACGATAATATCACCTTTAGCAAGACCTGCTTTTTCTGCACCCGAGTTTTTAGAAACTTTGTTGATATAGAAACCTTGTGTTTCAGAAATTCCCAGTTCTTTAGATGCTGTGCTGTTTAGTTCGCCTCCTTCAACACCCAGAATTCCTCTTTGAACATTTCCATATTCCATGATATCTTCGATGATTTTTCGTGCGATATTAGACGGAACTGCGAATGAATATCCAACATAAGATCCTGTCATAGACGAAATCATGGTGTTAATTCCAATTAATTCACCTCTTGTATTCACTAATGCCCCACCGCTATTACCCGGATTAACCGCTGCATCGGTCTGAATAAACGATTGAATACCGCTTTGGTCTAAGTTTCTGGCTTTCGCCGAAACAATTCCGGCAGTAACCGTAGACGTTAAGTTATACGGATTACCAACTGCTAAAACCCATTCACCAATTTTTACACTGTCTGAATTTGCAAAAGCAGTGTAAGGTAATTTTTCATCGGCATTAATTTTTAATAATGCGATGTCCATTTTAGAATCTGTTCCTATAAGTTTGGCTTTATAAGATTTTTTGTTGTTTAAAGTAATTTCAATTTCAGATGCATCTTTAATAACGTGATTATTCGTTACGATATACCCGTCTTCTGAAATAATTACACCGGAACCCGTTCCTACTTGTTCCTGCTGTTGTTGTCCGCCATATCCGTAAAAGAATTCCAGCATTGGGTTGCTTACCGTTCTTCTCGATACGTTTTTAACGTGAACAACGGTATGGATTGTTTTGTCTGCAGCTTCGGTAAAATCAACTGCCTCTCCCGGTAATCCAACTGTTTTTCCGTATGAATTAGGAGCCAGGGTAACAACAGAATTTCCTTTTCCAAAAAAAGAACCACCATTGTCAAATAATAACTTGTAAGCACCAAGGGTAGTAGCACCGCTTAGCAGTGAAACTAAAAATAAGGTTGAAAATTTTTTCATATTACAATTTATGTTTTTAAGTTATTTTATGTATTGGTATTTTAACATTTACAACGTAAAATTATACCAAAAAATTATTTCGGAAAATGGTTTAACGCTCTTTAACAATGATTAACATTTCATTAATTAATAGTTCGTACTTTTGTACTTCTAACAACTAAAAAATGCAGATAGAATTTTATAAATATCAAGGAACCGGGAACGATTTTGTAATGATTGATAATCGTTCGGATTTCTTTCCAAAAGAAGATGTAAAACTTATTGAACGCCTGTGTGACAGACGTTTCGGGATTGGTGCTGATGGACTTATTTTATTAGAAAATGATTCTGAAACCGATTTTAGAATGGTATATTATAACTCTGACGGCAACCAAAGTTCGATGTGTGGAAATGGCGGCCGATGCCTGGTTGCTTTTGCCAATCAGCTTGGTGTTATTGATGACAAAACGACATTTATCGCTACTGACGGACTGCATCATGCAACTGTGGGAGAAGATGCTATTGTTTCGCTTCAAATGATTGATGTTGACGAAGTGCAAAAAAAGGATTCGTATACTTTTTTAAATACAGGTTCGCCGCATCACGTTCAGATTGTCGAAGATCTGGAGCATTATAATGTAAAAGAAAATGGTGCCACAATTCGCTATGGAGAATTGTACGGTGAAAAAGGAAGTAATATTAATTTCGTAAAAAAAGTCGATGACGGTACTTTTTCTCTTCGTACCTATGAAAGAGGGGTTGAAGATGAAACCTTAGCCTGCGGAACTGGAGCAACAGCTGTCGCTATTGCCATGAATGCCACAGGACAGACAGATAAAACCTCAATTAATTTAAATGTAGAAGGAGGAAAACTGGTGGTTTCTTTTGATAAAAACGGTGAGCATTTTACCAATGTTTTTCTAACCGGACCTGCAAAATTTGTTTTTAAAGGAACAATAGAGATTTAATAAAATACAAATTTTTAAATCCCAACACTCGACACTCTAAAATCAAAAAGCAATTATGATTACACTCAAAGGAGAATCAATTTATCTTAGGGCACTTGAACCTGAAGATCTGGAATTTGTATATTCTATGGAAAATGATCAGAGTATTTGGGAAGTCAGCAATACCAACACACCTTACAGTCGTTATTTGATTAGACAGTATCTTGAAAATGCCCGACAGGATATTTATGAAGCCCGGCAATTGCGTCTGGCTATTTGTCAGGATGATGATTTTCCGGCGATTGGACTTATAGATTTATTTGAATTTGACCCCAAAAATAACAGAGCTGGGGTTGGTATCGTAATTGAGAAGAAGGAAAATCGAGGGCAGAATATTGGTTCAGAGGCATTAGAACTTTTGATTAAATATTCTTTTCACAATTTAAACCTGCATCAGCTTTATGCAAATATTAGTACAAATAATGAAGCAAGTATAGCTCTTTTTACTAAATTTGGTTTTGAGAAAATAGGAATTAAGAAAGACTGGATTTTGCTGGACAACCACTATTATGATGAAGCAATTTACCAGTTAATCAATAAAAACATTTAAAACTTTAGAAGCTTTGAAATTGAAAAAAATTATTACAATAACCGCTGTAGCCGTAATTTCTGTTTTACTGATTTACGGTTTTATTTTAATCAGCAAAATATTTAGTGCCAATACTAAATTTGAAGAAAAAGAAGTTTACGTTCACGTGCCTACAGATGCCTCTTACAGTGATGTAAAAAAGATATTAGCGCCTTACATTAAGAATTTTGACAATTTTGAATTGGTTGCGAGTAAAAGGAGCTATCCTGAAAATGTGAAATCAGGGCGCTTTCTTTTGAAAAAAGATATGAATAATATCGACTTGGTTCGTGCTATGAGATCTAATATTCCTGTGAAACTGGCTTTTAATAATCAGGAGCGTTTGGAAAATTTTGCAGGAAGAGTTGGTTCTGAAATTGAAGCCGACAGTTTATCTTTAATGAAAGCTTTTAGAGATTCTACTTTCTTAAAAACAAACGGATTTAATGAAGAAAATGTTTTTGCCATGTTTATACCTAATACTTATGAAGTATACTGGAATACATCTGCAGAAAAATTCCGTGACAAAATGATCAAGGAATATCATAAATTCTGGACTCCGGAAAGAATTGAGCAGGCAAAAAAACAAGGGCTGACTCCGGTTCAGGTTTCAATTTTAGCTTCTATTGTTCATAAAGAATCAGTTAAAAAGGACGAAAGACCTCGAATTGCGGGAGTTTATTTAAACCGTCTTCGTCTCGAAATGCCCCTTCAGGCAGACCCAACAGTAATTTATGCTTTAAAATTACGAGATAACGATTTTGATCAGGTTATAAAACGCGTGTTTTATAATGATTTGATTATGAAATCTCCTTACAATACATATGTAAATATCGGACTTCCTCCGGGACCAATTGCAATGGCTGATATTACAGCTCTTGAAGCAGTTTTAAATCCGGAAAAACACGATTATATTTATTTTTGTGCAAGCGTTGACCGTTTTGGTTATCATGAATTTGCAGCCAGTTATGAAGAGCATCAAAAAAATGCAAAAAGATATTCAGACTGGATTGCTAAACAAGGAGTAACCCGATAACAAAAAAATAAAGATTACTTTTCAAAAAGTTATTCAAAAAAGCTTTCAATCTTCTCTAAAATGAGCTTTCCTTTGAAAGCTTATTTTTTTATATAAAAATAAAAATCTTACAAAATTTACATTTTAAATTGTAATCTTTTTCTTTCTTTTTTAACGAATTCTGCTAAAATTGATATAAAATTGCATTTTTTTGGATTTAATTTTTCTGTTTTTGAGGACTTAATAATTATGTACGATTCTTCTGGAAATGACCGTCATTAAAGGGATTAGTAAAGATTAGGTATATTTTGAAAATCCGCTAAACCGTTGATAATTAGATTTTTTTGTTTTTAGTTACCTTTGCAGCGTAGAAATTTCAAAGAAGTGACAGTGATTTGAAGAAAAACAATTTATGATAAAGAAGTGGTATTTTTATGCGAGTTTGATCGTAATTATTACATTTTTAAGTTTGGGTTTTAAACCCTTTACTAAAGAAACCAAACCTTGGTTTTTGACGGAGAAAACAGATGGATCGGAATACATATTTCCATCTGAAGAAAAGGATGATTATCCTAAAATAAATCTTAACGTTCCATATACCGGAAAACGTCTTATCGGTTTCAAAGAAGCAGTTGCTTTTAAAGAATCTCAGGGAAAATACAGACTTGTAAATTCACTGGGCTATATGGGAAAATATCAGTTTGGTTCAAAAGCCTTACGCGCTATTGGTGTCAGCGATGACAAAGATTTCCTAAAAGATCCTGCACTCCAGGAAAAAGCTTTCGTAGCATTATTATCTAAAAACAAATGGATTTTACGCAAAGAAATCGAAAGATATGAAGGGAAAATCATTAATGGGGTTAAAATTACCGAATCGGGAATTTTGGCAGCAGCCCATTTAGGAGGCGCCGGATCAGTAAAAAACTTTTTTAGACATGGTGGCAACAGGCATTTTAGAGATGCATTTGGAACTTCATTAAAAAGTTATTTAAGAGATTTTTCAGGCTATGACCTTTCTTTTATTGAGGCAGATAACAATGCCACAATTAACGACTAAAAAAAGTCCCGATTCGGGACTTTTTTTTGAAATAAACTAATCTATTAATATTTCAAGGATTTGTATTGCAGCTTCGCTGATTTTGGTTCCGGGACCAAAAATGGCTGCAGCGCCGGCATCAAATAAAAACTGATAGTCCTGCGCCGGAATTACACCTCCTACAATTACCATAATATCTTCACGATCATGTTTTTTTAGTTCTTCGATAACCTGAGGAACAAGTGTTTTATGTCCTGCGGCCAAAGAGGAAACACCTAAAATATGCACATCATTTTCGACAGCCTGTTTAGCTGCTTCTGCCGGAGTTTGAAATAATGGACCTATATCCACGTCAAATCCAACATCGGCATAACCTGTAGCTACTACTTTTGCACCTCGATCGTGCCCATCCTGTCCCATTTTGGCAATCATAATTCTGGGACGTCTTCCTTCCTGTTTAGCAAACACATCTGCTAACTGCTTTGCTTTTTCAAAGTTCTCGTCGTTTTTTATTGCTGCACTGTACACACCGCTAAAAGATTTAATCTGTGCTTTAAACCTTCCGAAAATACTTTCGAGAGCAAAACTTATTTCGCCTAACGTTGCTCTGTTTCGGGCAGCTTCAACAGCGATTTCTAACAAGTTTCCTTCTCCGGTTTTAGCACAATGAATTAATTTTTCAAGGGACTCATTTACTTTTTGAGCATCTCGTTTTGCTTTTATTTCTTCCAATCGCTCAATTTGCTGTTTACGGACCATTTGGTTGTCAACATCTAAAATCTGCAGCGGATCTTCTTTTTCTAATCTGAATTTATTTACTCCAACAATAATATCCTGTCCGCTGTCTATGCGTGCCTGCTTTCGTGCAGCAGCCTCTTCAATTCGAAGTTTTGGTATTCCTGCTTCAATAGCTTTGGTCATACCGCCTAATTCTTCGACTTCATTTATAAGTTTCCAGGTATTTTCTAAAATTTCATTAGTCAAAGATTCAACGTAATAACTGCCTCCCCAGGGATCAACTGTTTTGGTAATTTTAGTTTCTTCCTGCAGATAAATTTGTGTATTGCGGGCGATTCTGGCAGAGAAATCTGTTGGAAGAGCAATCGCCTCGTCTAATGCATTTGTATGAAGTGATTGTGTTCCGCCAAAAGCTGCCGCTGCTGCTTCGATACAGGTTCTGGCAACATTATTAAACGGATCCTGTTCTGTTAAACTCCACCCGCTTGTCTGGCAATGTGTTCGTAATGCTAATGATTTATCGCTTTTCGGATTAAACTGCTGAATCAGTTTTGCCCAGATCATTCGGCCTGCACGCATTTTTGCAATTTCCATAAAATGGTTCATTCCAATAGCCCAAAAGAAAGAAAGGCGGGGAGCAAATTCATCAATCGTCATTCCTGTTGATAAACCTGTTCGAATATATTCTAAACCATCTGCAAGAGTATAAGCCAATTCAATATCAGCTGTTGCTCCGGCTTCCTGCATGTGATATCCGGATATGGATATAGAATTGAATTTTGGCATTTTTTTGCTGGTAAATTCAAAAATATCCGCAATAATTTTCATCGATGGAGCAGGAGGATAGATATACGTATTTCGAACCATGAATTCTTTCAAAATGTCATTTTGAATGGTTCCTGAAAGTTTATTAAGTTCAACGCCCTGTTCTTCGGCAGCTACAATATAAAAAGCCATAATAGGCAGGACTGCACCATTCATGGTCATTGAAACCGACATTTCGTTCAGCGGAATCTGGTCAAACAATACTTTCATATCTTCAACCGAATCGATTGCTACGCCTGCTTTTCCAACATCGCCAACTACACGTTCATGATCTGAATCGTAACCGCGGTGTGTTGGTAAATCAAAAGCTATAGAAAGTCCTTTTTGACCCGCAGCCAGATTTCTTCTGTAGAAAGCATTACTTTCTTCTGCAGTAGAAAATCCAGCGTACTGACGAATCGTCCACGGACGACGAACGTACATAGTAGCGTATGGTCCGCGTAGGTTTGGCGTAAAGCCTGCTCCAAAATCCAGAAATTCTAAATCTTCTATATCTTTTTCAGAATAGTTTTTTTTAATTTCGATTCCCTCAGCTGTAGTGAAGTTTTGGGTTAAGTGCGAAGCATTATGCGTTTGATCGCTTAACGTGGCATTTTTAACTTCTAACTTTATATGTTTAAGGTCTTTTCTTATCATAGACACTTTTCTTTTTTTGAATTAATTACATTACATTATTCCAGCTCCAGTCTTTCCTGTTCCAGCTTTTCAGCTAATCTTTTTTCGATTATAGGTGTAATTAATGTTTTTCTCGGCTTGATTTTTACAAAAGGAAACAGCTCTAAATCATGTTTCATTTTGTCTTCGTTGTTAGGATATTTATTTGTACCCAGTAAAATCTCTTTTTTTGAATCGAATAATTCCTGCTCTTTATTGGCACTTTCCTGAATTTTCTTTTTTATAGTTCCGTCATTCAGAAGTTTTAAAAATCCTCCGTTAGATTCAATATCCTTAAATAAAGTCAGACTTTTTTCTGCCAATTGCATGGTCAGGCTTTCGATATAATAACTTCCGTCTGCCGGATTATCAACTTTATCAAAATAACTTTCGTGTTTTAAAACTAATAATTGATTTCGGGCAATTCTGTCTCCAAATTCATTGTCCTTGTGATATAAAGAATCATAAGGTAAATTAGCTACGGCATCTGCACCGCCCAAAATAGCCGACATACATTCGGTTGTAGTTCGCAGCATATTTACATTATAATCATAAATCGTCTTGTTTCGTTTTGTTGGCGTTACCAAAAAATGACAATCCAGATCAGGATTATATTCGGCAGCGATCAGTTTAAAAAGCATTCGTAAAGCACGAAGTTTAGCAATTTCAAAAAAGTAATTTGTTCCAACTGCTATTTGAAAAACCATTGGTTTTGTAAAATTCTGAAAACGATTCAGATATTCGTTGGCATGCGCTAAACTATAGGCAATTTGTTGTGTAATATTGGCACCGGAATTTTGGTACAAACCAGAATCGATACTTAATAATGAAAGGTTTGTCGTCTCTTTTGAGATTTTTTCAATCGTTTCAAAATTATTTTTATCCGAAGTTAAAAACCAGTTTCCCTCTTTTGCTAAATGACCAATTGGATCTAAACAACAGAAAAAAACAGCTTTTTTTTCGATCGAGATTTGGTCTAATTTTTTAACGAAATCGATTGAGAGGAAGCTTAAATTGAAGTAAACGATTTTGTTCTCTAAAGGAAGATTTTTCAATAGAGAAGTAACATCAATATTTTCGTTTTGAATAGTAAAACGTAAGCTTTCGGCACCTCTTTGCAATGTGTTAATTGCTCTTTTAACCGATTTTTCGATATCGTGAACAAAAATATTCTGGCAGATTTTAAAATCAGATGTTTTTGTAGTAACCGAAGCAGATTTGGTAAATTCGTCTCTGTGATAAAAAGGTTTAACCTGAATATCTTCGGGAGAATTCCAGATTACGGTTTCGTTGTAATCAGCTCCATCCAATTCAAACTGTATTTTTTGTTTCCACTGTTTGGATGAAATCGGATTAAAATCGTCGAATAGGTTAGCCATTTAGTTTTTTTTTCTTGATTATTCTTTGTCCTGAATAGTATCTCCTTCAAAGTGAATGATGTAAATATCTTCGCTGTCTTTTTTCATAAAGTACTTTTCGCGGGCATATTTTTCTATTTGCTCAGGATTTTTAAGTTGTTTAATCTGTTCCTGATCTTTTTTTATTTCGTCCTGATAATATTTTTTATTATCCTGGAGCTCGTTAATCTGACCATCTAAAAAACGATGATCAAAATAGGAGTAATTGTCTAAAAATAACATCCAGACAACAAAAAACAGGAGCACCCAGACGTATTTGTTGCCCAGGTATTTAAACCATTTTTTGTCTTTATATGGATTTTTAAATTTAAATTTCATTTTAAACAATTACTTCTTTAATGATAAATTTGATCTTTTGGACCGCTTTGATGGTTTAAATTTACGATAAAAATTATGAAATCCTCTGATTAATTACAGCACGAACCACATCAATTGCTACTGTATTGTATTTGTCATTTGGAATGATAATGTCAGCAAAAGCTTTAGATGGTTCTATAAACTGCTCATGCATAGGTTTTAATGTTGTCTGGTAACGGTTTAAAACTTCATCGATATCACGACCTCTTTCTGAAATATCTCTTTTTAAACGACGAATTAATCTTTCGTCAGAATCAGCGTGAACAAAGATTTTAATATCAAACATATCACGTAATTCCGGATTGGTCAGAATTAAAATTCCCTCAACAATCATTACTTTTCTAGGATGCGTCGATACGGTATCATCTGTTCTGTTATGCTGAATAAAAGAATACACAGGCTGATCAATGGTTTCTCCTTCTTTTAAAGCTTTAAGATGTTTTACTAATAATTCGAAATCAATAGCGCGAGGATGGTCAAAGTTGATTAAAGCCCTTTCATCAAAAGACAAATTGGTAGTTTCTTTATAATAAGAATCCTGAGAAATAACCCCCACTTCTGTGTCTGGTAATTCATTCATAATCTGGTGTACTACCGTTGTTTTTCCACTTCCTGTTCCTCCTGCGATTCCTATAATGAGCATATATTTGTTGTTATAATTTGTTTCGCAAAAATAATAATTAAAGTGAATTGCTAAACATATAATGTGCTTTTAAACCATATAAGTAATGTAAGTTAATTTAAACAGAATATACTCAGTTATTTTTTTACTTCATTGAAATTCCAGCATTCATATTGGTAAAAAACTATAAACATCTTATTTGTTTTCAAACCTTATGATGCGATTAAAATAATAAAAAAATCCCGACAGCTTGCTGTCGGGATTTCGTGCAATCAGTATAGTTTAAAAAAAATATTCTGAATTTAGTAAGCACTTGTAATTATTTATTCTTTTTTGCTTTAATCATCATTTCGAGCTGATCCCACAGTTCTTCAGGGATTGCTTCTAATAAATTGAATTGTCCGGCACCTTTCAGCCATTCACCTCCATCAATTGTAATAACATCGCCGTTTACATAAGCTGAAAAATCAGAAACTAAATACGCTGCGAGATTGGCCAATTCCTGATGGTCTCCAACACGTTTCAACGGCACTTTTTTTGCCATATCGAATTTTTCCGAAAGATCGCCCGGCAATAATCTGTCCCATGCACCTTTAGTTGGGAATGGCCCCGGAGCAATGGCGTTAGAACGGATTCCGTATTTGGCCCATTCTACAGCAAGACTTCTGGTCATGGCTAAAACTCCCGCTTTGGCTGTTGCGCTTGGTACAACATACGCAGAACCTGTCCAGGCATAAGTCGTAACAATATTTAGAATCGCTGCTGATGTTTGTTTACTGTCGATCCAGTGTTTTCCAAAAGCAAGCGTACAGTTTTTAGTACCTTTAAGAACGATGTCGATAATAGTATCAAAAGCATTTGCAGATAAACGTTCCGTTGGCGAGATAAAGTTTCCGGCAGCATTGTTCAAAAGAACATCTACTTTTCCAAAAGCTTTTAAGGTTTCCTGAAGCATATTCTCTACTTCCTCGTAATGACGGACGTCACATTGAAGTGGCAGACATTTACCTCCGGTTTCTTTTTCAAGTTCAGAGGCCGTATTTTTCAGTTTATCTAAATCTCTGGAAGTAATCGCAACCTGAGCACCTAATTCTAAAAAATACTTTGTCATTGCTTTTCCTAAACCACTTCCGCCTCCGGTAACTACAATGACTTTACCTTTTAAAGCATCGTCTCGCAACATTTTATCTGTATAGCTCATACTTTTTTTTCTTTTTACAATATTAATTAAATAAAATAGGATGCATGCATAATATTGTTATAAAATTTCAACAAATTTTATATATCACATAATTTTTTTGCGGCAGACTCTAATGTAACGTTGTCTTTGGCAAAACAAAAGCGTATTAATTTTTGATCTTTATGATCAGAGTAAAAAGTCGAAATAGGGATAGCTGCAACACCATGATCGATAATAAGGTTTTTGCAGAAAGTTACATCATCCTGATCTGATATATTAGCATAAGAGGCCACCTGAAAATAGGTTCCTTCGCAAGGTTTTAATTCGAATTGACTGTTTTTAAGCAGTTTTTTAAAATAATCTCTTTTTTCCTGATAGAATTTTCCAAGCTGATTAACATCAACAACATCTAAATATTCGTTGATTGCAAACTGAGAAATACTGTTTACACTGAAGACCAAAAACTGATGTACTTTTTTGATTTCTTTCATTAAATGTTCTGGTGCAATTGTGTATCCAATTTTCCATCCCGTTATGTGAAATGATTTTCCGAAAGAAGAAACCATCACACAACGATCCAAAAGAAAATCTTTGGAATGTGCCGAAATATGCTTTTCTTCAAAAGTGATGTATTCGTAAACTTCATCAGACAAAATAATGATGTCAGGATATTTTTCAAGAAGATTTTTTAACTGAACAAAATCATTTTCGGTTAAAATTTTCCCAGTCGGGTTATGTGGATTATTGATAATCATCATTCTGGTTTTACCAGAACATGCTTTTTCAATTCTTTCCCAATTTGGCGTATAATCGTTATTCAATGCCACACGAACCGGTTTTGCTTTACAAAGTAAAACAGGAGATTCGTAAGAATCGTAACTCGGATCGAGAATAATTACTTCGTCATTTTCTTTTACCAAAGCCAAAATAGAAGTGAAAATTCCCTGCGTTGCTCCGGCTGTAACCAAAAGTTCTGTGTCTGGATTAATCGTTCTGTTGTAAGAATCCTGAGTTAACTTCGTAATTTTATTCATCAACAGCGGATAACCTGCCATTGGTGTATATTGATGAACGTTTTCTTTAGCTAATCTCGCTGCAATATCAGTCAATCTTTCATCAACAGGAAAATTTGGAAATCCCTGAGAAAGATTTATCGCATTGTATTCGGCTGCCATTTTTGACATTACTGTAAAAATGCTTGTCGTTACGTTTGGGAGTTTACTCATGATAAAGTTTGATTAGGAGAAAACTTATGTGAGAAATCGTTAGTTTACTATTATAGGCATAGAATAAAGAACTCGAACTATTTTGTCATTTTGTTTTCCAGGAATCCATTTTGGAGATTTTTTTAAAACTCTAATTGCTTCAGCACCTGTCCCATATCCAAAATCTCTTAAAATTTTTATATCACTTAAAGATCCATCTTTTTCAATAATAAAAGTAACATATACCCTTCCTTTAAGATCTTTTTGTGGATTTTTATAGTTTTCTTTTAAAAAGAGTTCTAATGCTTGTTGGCCACCTGGAAATTCAGGCTTTACTTCTAAGCCAGCGGTATTATATACTTGATTTTCTTCTTCAATAACTAGTGAAACTGTATTGTTATTAGTACGTTCATAAAATTCTCGGGCTTGATCTGGTTCGATACCGTTTACAGTTATAGGAAATGAATAATTCCATCTCACATATTTGTTGTCTCTTTTTGCAGGAATCCATCTGGGAGATAATTTTAAAACCCTAATCGCTTCTTCTCCTGTTCCATATCCAATGTCTCTTAAAACTTTTATATTACTTAAAGTTCCATCTATTTCAACTATAAAGGAGACATAAACTTTTCCTTTTAAGTTTTTTACAATTGGCATTCTATAATTGTTTTTTATAAAGTCATTATATAGAGCCTCTGAGCCACCACGGAATTCGGGTTTGGAATCGACACGAGTTGTTTCTTCGTTACCATTAACTACATAATCAGGATCTGATTTGATCGCAGGTTCTTTGTGTTGGGAAAATATAGTTTGTACAAAGCAAATCAAAATCAGAATTAAAAACTTTTTCATTATGATGGTTTTAAAGTTAGCTTACATTTTATGAATGATAAAAATCGCAGGACGTTTATCAAGGTCAACTTTTAATTTTTTCCAATCAGAAACTTTCATCGTTTTGATGAATTCTGTTGGAAGCGTAATATCTGCCGCAATACATAAATGTGTTGCAGGACTTAAAATCTGTAAAAGATCTTCAATCAGTTTATTGTTTCTGTATGGAGTTTCAATGAATAACTGAGATTGGTTTTTATCGTAAGATAATTTTTCAAAATGGCGAATTGCTGATTTTTTTTCATCTTTATCAATTGGCAAATATCCGTTGAAAGTAAAACTCTGGCCGTTCATTCCTGAAGCCATCATCGCCAATAGGATAGAAGAAGGGCCGACTAAAGGTACAACCTGAATTCCTTTTTCGTGTGCCAGTTTTACAATTGCAGCACCGGGATCTGCAACGCCCGGACATCCGGCTTCACTCATCAATCCCATATTTTTTCCTTCTAATAAAGGTTTGATGAAGTCTAAATGTTCGCTGGTTTCAGTTCTTTTGTTTAAGGTAAAAAGAACCAATTCTGATTGTTTTTTTTCCGGATAAACTGCTTTTATGGATTTTCGGGCTGTTTTATCGTTTTCAACAATATAATGGTCAATGACTTCTATAGTTCTTCTAACTGTTTGTGGTAAAACATCCATTGGATCGCTTTCGCCCATTGTAGTTGGAATAAGATATAATTTTCCTAGAAGTTTCATGTGTTTTTCTTTAAAATTAAAAAATTCAACTATCTCTGTTTTAGAAACAATTGAATTGAATTAGGAGTGTTTTCTTAGAAGCTGATCTGCGATTAAATCAGTTACTTCGTCCAGCATTTGATAAACATTATCAAAACCGTTTGCAGAACCGTAATAAGGATCAGGAACGTCGACATTTTCATCTGGAAATAATTCGTTTAGAATTAAACGGACTTTATTTTTATGTTCAGGAGTCTTGGCTAAGTGAACTACATCGCGAAAATTTGAATTATCCATTACGTAGATATAATCAAATTTATCAAAATCAGAAGAGGTAATTTGTCTGCCTTTTTGTTCGCTGATATTGATTCCGTTTTTTCGGGCCACTTCGATAGAACGTTTATCAGGGCAATGCCCAACATGCCAGGAACCTGTGCCGGCAGAATCTACAATAAATTTATCCTGAGGTAATTTTGAGGCTAAAATTCCTTCTGCTAAAGGAGACCTGCAGATATTCCCCAGACAAACCATTAAGACTTTTACAGGCATGGCGCGTATTAAAGCGTTAGTTTTTTATTGATGTCTTCGACAAATTTTTTAAATTGTTTGTCTGTAGAAACTAAATTGTCAACCGTTTTACAGGCATGTAATACAGTAGCGTGATCACGGTCTCCAATTTGTGAACCAATATTTGCCAAAGAAGCTTTTGTAAATTTCTTGGCAAAGAACATCGCTAATTGTCTGGCCTGAACAACATGTCTCTTTCTCGTTTTAGATTGAAGTGTTTCAATGTCTAACTGGAAATAATCTGAGACAATTTTTTGGATATATTCGATAGAGATTTCTCTCTTAACGTTTTTAACGAATTTCTCAACTACACTTTTTGCCAGTTCGATCGTAACTTCTTTTTTATTGAAAGAAGACTGAGCGATTAACGAAATAATAGCACCTTCAAGTTCTCTTACATTCGATTTAATGTTACGTGCAACATATTCCAGAATATCTTCAGGCATAGAAACACCGTCACGGTATAAAATGTTTTTTAAGATTGAAATACGGGTTTCGTAATCAGGCTGATGCAGTTCTGCAGATAATCCCCATTTAAAACGGGACAACAAACGCTGTTCAATATCCTGCATATCAACAGGAGCTTTATCTGATGTTAAAATTACCTGTTTTCCGTTTTGGTGCAGGTAATTGAAAATGTGGAAAAAGACATCCTGAGTTCCTGATTTTCCAGATAAAAACTGAACATCGTCAATAATTAAAACATCGATTAACTGGTAAAAGTGAATAAAATCGTTACGATTGTTCTTTTTTACAGAGTCAATATATTGTTGTGTGAAAATTTCGGCAGAAATATATAAAACCGTTTTTTCAGGATATTTATCTTTTACTTCAACTCCTATAGCGTGTGCTAAGTGAGTTTTTCCTAAACCAACTCCTCCAAAAATCAATAATGGATTAAAAGAAGTTCCTCCCGGTTTGTTGGCAACAGCCATACCTGCAGAGCGGGCTAAACGGTTTGAGTCTCCTTCAAGGAAATTATCAAAACTGTAATTAGGATTTAACTGAGATTCAATTTTTAAATTTCGGATTCCCGGAATAACAAACGGATTTTTAAGCTCTGGGTTTAAGTTTTTAAACGGAGCATCAACCTCCTGCGGTTTCATTGGCACTCTGTTGGAACTTGGCAGCTGCTCGGTAAAAGGCTGTTTGTTTCCATAAGTGTTCTCCATTTTAATTTTATAGAGTAACTTTGCGTTTTTTCCCAGTTCTTTGGTAAGCGCAACTTTTAGTAATTTTACGTAATGCTCTTCGAGCCACTCGTAGAAAAATTTACTTGGTACCTGAATATATAATGCGTTATCGGTTAGCTCAACTGATTTGATTGGCTCAAACCAAGTTTTGTAGGCTTGATCTTGAATGTTGTCCTTTATGAAAGACAAACAGTTTTCCCATACCGATTGAGCAGTTTTAGTCATAGATTCAGATAAATTTTTATATTATTTATATAAGATTCTCCTGTAAAAAAGGAGCTGTTTTATTCCTTATTTCGGGATAACAAATATGTGAACAAATTTCTGTAAAAAAAAATATTTTGATGTGTATTTTTATAAAAAAATATTGTATCAGGACTTGAATAATTTAATTTTTTTTAATATATTAAGAATGAAAAATCATCAGACACAAGTGCGTGTCCGCTACTCAGAAACGGATCAAATGGGGGTCGTTTATCACGGAAATTATGTGCCTTATTTTGAGATTGGACGCGTGGAATGGCTTAGAAATAAAGGGATTTCGTATAAAAGCATGGAAGAAAGCGGTATTGGACTTCCAATTGTTTCCATGCAGATCAATTATAAAAAATCGGCTCGTTATGATGAGCTTTTAACTATTCATACCACCTTCAAAAGTCAGTCATCTGTTAAGATTGAATTTGACTGCGAAATTTATAACGAGGCAAATGAGTTATTAACAACTGCTGTGTTTATTTTGGTATTTATTTCGTTAAAATCAGGCCGCCCTACAGCTCCTCCAAATTATATTTTGGAATTGTTTAAAAGCTTAGAATAATTGTTAAAACGAATACATTTTTAATGTTAATTTAGATAATTTTAATATCGATTTCAAACATTAAATCAAAAATGTCGAATATAGATTCGGCATTTTTTTTGCGCGTTTTTGTCATTATTTTACCAATCGGCTGTCCGGAAACTTCGTCCATTTCCATTTCCTGAGATGTAATTTCGAGTTTCTTTTCTTTAATCACCCGCATGACTTTATTCATGTTTTTATAATCAAAAGAAATTAAAAACTCAACATCGATCGTTTTTTCTACAATTTCACAAACTTCCAGTGTCATCTGCGCCGTTGTCCGGTATGCACTTATTAAACCGCCTACGCCTAATTTAATGCCTCCAAATATACGAACTACAACTACAAGAACGTTAGTGAGGCCAAAAGATTGTATCTGGCCGTAAATTGGCGCCCCCGCTGTATTGCTTGGTTCGCCGTCGTCGTTGGCGCGATATATAATTTTTGGTGCCGTGCCCAGTTGGTAAGCGTAGCAGTAATGAACTGCGTGCGGATGCATTTTTTTTAAATTTTCAATAATTGGTTTTACCTCTTCATCGCTGTCAATAGGATACGCATAGCCAAAGAACTTGCTTCCTTTTTCTTTAAAAAGCACTTCTTCAGATTCAAATGCGATGGTTTGGTAGGTATCGTTGTATTCCAATTTATTAAAAATGTTTTTTTAGCCTCGGATTAACTGATAATCATTTAATCCGTGGATGACTATATAATGATTAAAGTATGTTTTTTTCAAATAAATCAATCACATCTTCCTGTCCCACCTGCAGATTCCAAACCTGAAATCCTAAAGCAGCGGCCGCATCTGTGTTTTCCTTTTTATCATCCACAAATAACGTTTGTGACGGGATTAAATTATGTTCGTCAATTAAATGCTGAAAAGATTCGGCATTGGGTTTGCGCTTTCTAATTTCATACGAAAAATGTACTTTTTCAAAACACTGGTAGAAATCAGTATAAAATGGAACGCCATTTCTGTTTTGGAAAGTTTCGATATGAATAGAATCTGTATTGCTTAATAAAAACAAACGGTATTTTTTTGAAAGTTCTTTTAAGAAATCCAGTCTATACGAAGGGAAATCGGCTAAAACAGCATTCCAGGCCTCCAGTATTTCTTCTAAAGAAGCATTTGGAAGTTCTTTTTGAAACCCGCCTACAAAATCATCATAAGAAACATCTCCGGTTTCAAACAACAGATTTAAACGGTCCATTTCAGAATTCCATTCAGTCATGCCTAATTTTTTCAGACCTGAAATTGTACCTTGTTTATTTAAATTGATAAAAATATCGCCAAAGTCAAAAATTATAGTATCAATCATGGTTTCGTATATATAATAATTCGTCTGTCTGAATAAACGTTTTGCTAATGCTGCTTTTTTGAATAACCGGTGCTTTTACGCCTTTTTCAAAAACATTCTGCCCTGTAAAAATCCTCGCCTCATCCCAAAGATCTTGATCTATAAAAGACTGCAGTGTTTTTCTGCCTCCTTCAATAATTATAGATTGTATTTGATGTTTGTATAAAACGTCTAAAATCTTCGGAATTGTATTTTTATCAAAATCAATCTTTTCAAAAAAAGTGTTTTCTGTCGAAAGATTTTCATCTGAATTAGAAAATACAATTGTTTTTGTACTTTCATCAAAAATAAAGCTGTCTTTAGAGATTCGGTTATTTTGATCTAAAATCACTCTTACCGGATTATTTCCGTACCAATCTCTTGTGTTTAGTTTCGGATTGTCATCTATAACAGTTTGTGTTCCCGCTAAAACAGCCTGCTCTTCGCTTCGCCATTTATGAACCAGCTGCCGGGAATACTGGTTGGTAATCCAGACAGGTTTGCGTTCATGGTCTGTGGTTTTCTCGGGCGCCAGAAAACCATCCTGACTTTCGGCCCATTTTAATATAATATAAGGTCTCTTTTTTTGATGAAAAGTAAAAAAGCGTTTGTTGAGTTCGTTACATTCATCCTCTAAAATGCCTACAGTAACGTTTGCTCCGGCTTCTATTAGTTTAAGAATCCCTTTTCCTGCCACTTTTTCGTTAGGATCAACAGTTCCTACTACTACATTCGGGATCTCATTTGCAATAATTAAATCACAGCAGGGAGGCGTTTTTCCAAAATGACTGCAAGGTTCGAGGCTGACATATATAGTTGCTTTTTTTAAAAGCGATTTGTCTTTTACAGATTTCACGGCATTAACCTCGGCGTGCGGCTCCCCGGATTTTTTATGCCATCCTTCGCCTATAATTTTATCTTCGTAAACAATTACACTCCCCACCATCGGATTTGGATAGGTGGTTCCAAAGCCGTTTTTAGCAAGCTCAATGCAGCGTTTAATATATTTTTCATGTTTATTCACGGTGCAAAAGTAACTATTTTTCAATTTTTTGTCTAATGTTATGTGTTAAGTTGTGAAACAATACAAATAGTTGTAAAAGTATCGAAAAAGTATTTTTATTTTTGTGTTAATATAGGTCAGAAAAAGAATGAAAAACTGGATTATCAGGAAGATTAAAAAAGAAGATAATAGAGCAATAGCGCAATTAATACGATCCGTTTTTGATGAAATGGGAATCCCAAAAGTGGGAACAGCTTACGAAGACCCGTATTTAGATTTAATGTTTGAAGAATATAATAAACCGAAATCTGTTTATTATGTAGTGGAATGCGAAAATGAAATTTTAGGGTGTGCCGGAATTGCACCGCTCAAAAATGGAGATCCCAAAATTTGTGAACTGCAGAAAATGTATTTTCTGCCAAATGTCCGCGGTTTGGGAATTGGCGCAAAGATGATGCAAACTTGCCTTGAAGAAGCAAAAAGTTTTGGTTTTGAAAGCTGTTATATCGAAACGATGCCGTTTATGCACGCTGCACAAAAATTATATAGAAAATCGGGTTTTGAATATTTAGACGGACCAATGGGGAATACCGGGCATAGTTCTTGCCCTGTATGGATGTTGAAAAAATTATAAGCCAATGAAAAAAGGTATTTTAGGAATTGTTTTAGTTTTGGTTTTCTTTTCTTGTAAAGATGCTCATAAGAAACAAATAGTGAAGACTGCTGAAAAAAAGATAGAACAAACTGTTCCGGCTGTTGATGGTGATAGTACAAATGAAGTTACGGAAGAGGAAGAATTCAAAAAAGATTTTGATATCCTTCTGCCAAGAAGTTACCGAACCTATGAAAATGTAAATGATGCGGCTTCATTAAATGAAAAATGGGCAGAATTATATGAAGAAAACGGCGAGTACTATATAGGAAAAGCAAAATTTAAAATCGAAAAAGGTTTTGATGATTGTACCGGAGACTCTACAAAAACAATTTTACCGGAAAATAAAACTTTAATTTTTATAAATAATCCGGAACTGAAAAACAGAAAAGTACAATCTTTAAAAATTAATAAAAAAAGAATCTGGCCTGGAGAAAAATCGACTTTGAAATTTGATAATACCAGTTATGTTCTGCGTGCCGAAGGCAAAGTCAATTCACAGTACAAAGTGCATACAGATGATGATAAAGAAGAGATTTTTAAAGAAGTCGAACATTATAAATTGTATTTAACAGCAGGAAATACCCCGGAGAAATTAATTCTTACTGAGCACTCTTTTAATGATACTTTTACAGAACTTCTTTTTTCCGGAGATTTAGACGGTGATGGTAAACTGGATTTTATTTTTGGTTCTAATCGTAATTATGAAGAAGAGCGTGTTCTCTTGTTTCTTTCGTCACCTGCAGCTAACGGAGAAGCTGTCAAAAAAGTCTCTGAAATAGCCGTGCAGTTTGACTGCTAAAAAACTACTATACTATCTAACAGATATAAAATAAAATGAAGATAAAACAATATCGTACACAGTTTATTAAAGAGTTGTCGCCTTTTTACGATGCGTACGAAGCGGAAAGTTTTTTCTATTTAATTTTAGAAGACAAACACAAGCTGCGTCAGATTGATCTGGCTTTAAATCATGAATTATTCTTCTCTGATGTCGATTTGGATATCTGGGAAAATCTTTTGATACAGTTAAAAAAAGAGGTTCCTATTCAGTATTTGCTCGGTAAAACCAGTTTTTACGGATTAGATTTTGAAGTAAATGAGAATGTACTGATTCCAAGACCCGAAACAGAAGAACTGGTTGAATGGATTATTAATGAAAATATCGGCAGATCGAAAAAGATCAAAATTCTCGATATAGGAACCGGAAGCGGCTGTATTGCTGTTTCGCTGGCGAAGAACCTGCCAAAAGCAGAGGTATATGCAATTGATGTTTCTAAAAAAGCAATAGAAACAGCCAAAAGAAATGCAGTAAACAATAATGTAGAGGTAACGTTTATGTACCAGGATATTTTAGTTACCGATGAACTAAAATGCAAATTCGATGTTATTGTTTCGAATCCGCCTTATGTGCGCAATCTTGAAAAAGAAGAAATAAAAAAGAATGTTCTGGATTACGAACCGCATCTTGCTCTTTTTGTAGACGATAATGACGCTCTGGTTTTTTACAGAAAAATTGCTTCTCTGGCTCAAAATAATCTGCTGCCAAACGGGCAGTTGTATTTTGAAATCAACCAGTATTTAGGAAAAGAAATGATCGATCTTCTGGGGAAAATGGATTTTATAAATATCGATCTCAGAAAAGATATTTACGATAACGACCGAATGATAAAAGTGAATATTTAATTTTAATTTTCTGTCGTAGTCACAGTTTGCAGTTCAAAACGGAGACTGCGGCTGAAAACTTAAAAAATTATTCGTAACGCAAAGCCTCAATAGGATCTAGTTTTGAAGCTTTTATTGCAGGATATAAACCGGAAACTATTGCTACCATAAAGCTGGTTGCAAAAGCGGCAAAAATCGCCATCCACGGAATTACAAAAGCAAAGTTCATTACTGTGGCAAAGGCAAAACCAATCAAAATTCCTAAAACAATTCCAACCAGACCGCCAATTTGTCCAATTAATAAAGTTTCGATAAAAAACTGAACAGAAATCGTCACTTTTGTTGCGCCAAGTGCTTTTCTAACACCAATTTCGCGTGTGCGTTCTGTAACGGAAACAATCATAATATTCATTAAGGCAATAGAAGAACCCAGAATTGTAATGATAGATATAATCCAGGATGCCCAGCCTAAATATTGTGTAATTCCTAAAATTCTGTTGATTAAATCATCGCTTCGTCCAATACCAAAATTATTATCACGAACCGGACTTAGTTTCCGAACTCTTCGCATTGTACTAGTTGCATTATCTACAGCTTCGTCCAAAAGTTCTTTTTTCGATACCATAACACTTATGGTATAATTGATATTTGGAGCTGTAAATAAAGATCTTGCTACCTGAATTGGAATCAAAACACGTAAATCCTGACTGTTTCCAAAAGTAGAACCTTTCTCTTTTAAAACCCCAATGACTTTAAAACGGGCACCGCGAATAGAAATGATTTTGTCAATTGGGTTAACATCCTTTAATAAACCTTTTTCAAAATCAGAACCTACAACGCACGAATACGTATTATTGTCAATATCAAATTGGTTAAAAGATCTTCCTAAAGTAGTTTCTAAGCCTGAATTAGAAATAAAATGCTCGTCAACACCTACAATCGTAATTTCAGGATCGGTTTTAGTATCCAGATATTTTACTTCGGCTTTTGAAGTTGCGGTAAAAGAAAGGGAAGTTTCTGTAAAAGGATATTTGTATTTATTTTTAAAAGCCACAGTTTCAGGATACGAAATAATTGGGTTTACAACTTCTCGTTCATTTCCGCCGCGATTTTTAACGGTATTTTCATATTGGTTAATGTTGAAAGTATTGGCTCCCATCGATGCAAAATTGGTAGAAACTGTATTTTCTAATGCTGTTACAACAGTCAGAATTCCAACAAGTGCCGTAATTCCAATTGCAATAATTAATACAGTAAGAGTGGTGCGCAAAATTTGAGTTTTGATCGAACCAAAAGCAATTCGGATATTTTCTTTAAATAATTTTAGCATCATGACCAATTTGTCACGAAAATACGGTTTTTGTTACAAGTTTGTTTTCGAAGTGTTATTATTTATTTTAAAAAGTAAGATATTTGCAGGCGATTTTAAATTAAGTAGAAAGTTGGAAAGTCATAGAGACGAAAGCGCAAGAACCAACAATCACAAAAAATCCAGAAATAATTAATTTTAAAGGTTTTTGAGACTAGGATTAGAAAATAATCTAAAATCAGAAATCTAAAATCTAAAATAAAAAAGAGATGGCTTCAAAACCAAGTATTCCAAAAGGAACCAGAGATTTTTCACCAGCCGAGGTGTCAAAACGTCAATATATTATTCAGACAATAAAAGCTAATTTCGAGAAATTTGGTTTCCAGCCAATCGAAACGCCTTCGTTTGAAAATTCAGATACCTTAATGGGAAAATACGGTGAAGAAGGAGATCGTCTGATTTTTAAGATTCTGAATTCAGGTAACTTTTTCTACAATAAAAGTAAAATTGAATTGCCGGAATCAATTGAAGAATTACAAATCAATTCTGCTGAAAAGATAAGCTTAGAGCAAAGAATTGAATTGAATAAATTTACAGGAAAAATTTCTGAAAAAGCACTGCGTTACGACTTAACTGTTCCGTTTGCAAGATACGTGGTGCAGCACCAAAGCGAAATTGAATTTCCTTTTAAAAGATACCAGATTCAGCCGGTTTGGAGAGCAGATAATCCGCAAAAAGGACGTTTTAGAGAATTTTTCCAGTGTGATGCTGATGTTGTAGGTTCAAAATCGCTTTGGCAGGAAGTTGAATTGGTGCAATTATACGATACTGTTTTTACATCTTTAGGTCTAGAAGGTGTAACCATTAAAATCAACAACAGAAAAATTTTATCTGGAATTGCTGAGGTAATTGGTGCTTCAGATAAATTAATCGATTTTACCGTTGCGCTTGATAAATTGGATAAAATAGGAGAAGACGGCGTTAAAAAAGAAATGATTGAAAAAGGAATTTCTGAAGAAGCTTTAGTAAAAGTGCAGCCACTTTTCAGTTTCTCAGGAACTTTTGGTGATAAAATCAATCAGCTTTCAGAATTATTGTCTTCGTCAGAAGAAGGTATGAAAGGTGTTGAAGAATTAAAATTTATTTGCGACAATGTGGCCGATTTAGGTTTGTCAACTGCAATTTTAGATCTTGATGTAACACTGGCACGCGGATTAAATTATTACACAGGAGCTATTTTTGAAGTTGCGGCTCCAAAAACCGTATCAATGGGTTCTATTGGAGGCGGCGGAAGATACGACGATTTAACTGGGATTTTTGGGTTAAAAAACATGAGCGGTGTCGGAATTTCATTTGGTTTGGATAGGATTTATTTGGTTTTAGAAGAATTACAATTATTTCCAGAAACGGTTTCTGCTACATCAAAAGCGATTTTTATTAATTATGGCGACAAAGAAGCTTTGTATGCATCAAAAGCAATTCAGAAATTAAGAAAGGAAAATATAAAAGTTGAATTGTACCCGGATAACGTAAAAGTGGGGAAACAATTTCAATATGCAGACAAACGTTTGATTCCATTTGCAGTAATTGCAGGAGATCAGGAAATTGCATCGAATACTTTTGCACTTAAAAACTTAGTTTCAGGAGAGCAGATTTCTGTTGATTTTGACGGATTGAAAAACGCATTGATCTAATTGACATTGGATTAAGAAATATTTCACGCAAATTTAAGCAGATTATATATGATTTTAATTTTTAAAAATCTGTGTAATCTGCTTAAATCTTTTAAAAATCTGCGTGAAATAATCTGGTGAAAAAAAATGTATTTTTTTGTTTAGATTTTTTAATTAAAATGGTTTTCTTTTAGTCAGATTATGAGAAGCTTATGAGATTCTATCGGGTTTTAATTGAATAAAAATCTGTTTGGATCTGCTTAAATCCTTTTAAAATCTGCGTGAAATAGTTGCGGGACAAGAAAAAATACTCTTAATTTGCGACCTCAAGTTACGGGCGTAGTTCAAGGGTAGAATAGCGGTCTCCAAAACCGTTGATGGGGGTTCGAATCCCTCCGCCCGTGCAAAATCAAATACCTCGAAACTGCTAATTGCTAATAATTGGCTTTAGGGGAATCAAAAAAACAAAAGCATAAAAAAAAGCTTCGTCTCTATAGGCGAAGCTTTTTTTAATATAAGGTAAATTTGAATTAATAATTATTTTGAGGCCGAGGCCAACCCTTAAATTCAATTTTGGTGGTAATGATTTTTGTTTTTATTGGTCCCAAAGATAAGACAAACTAAAACGTAATAGTCTTAAAATTATAATAAAATTTTATTGTGTATTTTCGCTTTTTAAAAGTCTCATAATTAATAAAGTGACAATTTGACATTTTATAAGGTTTGGCAGTACTTTTGCAATCCAACAGAAAGAATAAAAAAATGAAGTTTAAAAATATTTTTAAAAATAAAAGTAATATGACTACGGAAAATACAGAATTCGATCAGGAATTAGATGATGCAACGATAGAGAATAACGCTAATGGAGAGCAATTAATTGTTGAGGAATTAAGTGTTGAAGAGCAATTGGCTCAAGACTTAGCTAAAGAAAAAGATAAGTTTTTGAGATTATTTGCCGAATTTGAAAATTACAAAAAAAGAACTTCAAAAGAGCGTCTTGATTTATTTAAAACCGCAAACCAGGAAGTTTTATTGGCTATGCTTCCAGTTTTAGATGATTTTGACAGAGCTGCAGTAGAAATCAACAAATCTGATGACGAAAACCTTAAAAAAGGAGTGGAGTTAATTCACGAAAAACTAAAAAGCACTTTAGTTTCTAAAGGTTTAGAGCAGGTTGAAATACAAGCTGGTGATGCATTTAATGCAGACATCGCAGAAGCAATTACCCAAATTCCGGCTCCGTCTGATAAATTAAAAGGGAAAGTGGTTGATGTTATTGAAAAAGGATACAAATTAGGTGACAAAATTATTCGTTACCCTAAAGTTGTTGTTGGAAACTAAAATACAGTAAGGTTCAGGAATTCAGTTTTATAAAATTGGAATTTGGAATTTTAGATTTGGAATTTAATCTAGATTATGAAAAAAGATTTTTACGAAATACTAGGCATTTCAAAAAATGCTGATGCTGCCGAAATCAAAAAAGCATACAGAAAAAGTGCTTTAAAATACCACCCTGATAAAAACCCGGGCGACAAAGAGGCAGAAGAAAACTTCAAATTGGCGGCAGAAGCTTATGAGGTTTTAAGTGATCCGCAGAAAAAAGCGAAATACGATCAGTACGGTCATCAGGCATTTGATGGTTCCGGCGGATTTGGCGGTGGTCACGGCGGTATGAACATGGATGATATTTTCAGCCAGTTTGGTGATATTTTTGGCGGCGGATTTGGCGGTTTCGGAGGCGGTGGCGGAGGCCCTCGTCGTGCTAAAGGAAGTAATCTTCGAATTAAAGTAAAACTAACTTTAGAAGAGATTGCAAATGGAGTTGAGAAAAAAGTAAAAGTAAAACGTAAAGTTCAGGCAAAAGGAGTTACTTACAAAACCTGTACGACTTGTAATGGTCAGGGACAGGTAATGCGTGTAACTAATACTATTTTAGGAAGAATGCAGTCTGCATCAACCTGCCCGACTTGCGGCGGTTCTGGTCAGATTTTAGATAAAAGACCTTCTGAGGCAGATGCACAAGGAATGGTTCAGGAAGATGAAACTGTATCAATCAAAATTCCTGCAGGGGTTACTGACGGAATGCAGTTAAAAGTTTCTAACAAAGGAAATGATGCGCCTGGAAATAGTATTCCAGGAGATTTAATTGTTGCGATTGAAGAAGTTGAACACGAATTTTTAAAACGTGAAGGAGAAAACGTTCACTTCGATTTATACATCAGTTTCCCTGAAGCTGTTTTGGGAGCTTCAAAAGATATCGAAGCAATAAACGGAAAAGTTCGTATTAAATTAGAAGAAGGAATTCAGTCCGGAAAAATCTTACGATTAAAAGGAAAAGGAATCCCAAGTTTAAACGGATACGGAAACGGGGATTTATTAGTTCACGTAAATGTATGGACTCCAAGAACGCTTAATAAAGAGCAGAAACAATTCTTTGAGAACGCTTTAAACGACGAACACTTCGTTCCAAGCCCTGAAAAATCAGAGAAATCATTCTTTGAAAAAGTAAAAGATATGTTCTCATAACAAACACTTTTTTAGAGATGTTTTTACATAAAATAAAAACCCATTCTATAAACCAGAATGGGTTTTTTGCGTATTATTAGGAAGATACGATGTGAATTATTTACTTTTACAAATCGTTGGCCCAAAAAGCTGGCTGATATAGAAAACCTAAAAACAAAAATGAGCAACTTACTCGAAGTACACAAAGTCGTAAAACAATATGGCGATTATGTAGCGCTTAACGAAGTTTCATTAAATGTGCCCAAAGGCAGTATTTATGGGCTTTTGGGTCCAAACGGAGCCGGAAAAACTTCTTTAATCAGAATCATCAACCAAATTACACTTCCGGACAGCGGTAAAGTAATTTTAGACGGAGAAGAGCTGCAGCCAAAACACGTACAGGTAATTGGATACCTGCCGGAAGAACGCGGTTTGTATAGTTCGATGAAAGTGGGGGAGCAATGTTTGTATCTTGCCCAAATGAAAGGACTTTCAAAAGCCGAAGCCAAAAAACAACTCTATTTCTGGTTTGATCGTTTAGGTATTCAGGGCTGGTGGAATAAAAAAATTCAGGAACTATCTAAAGGAATGGCGCAGAAAATCCAGTTTGTAGTCTGTGTGCTGCACAAACCAAAACTGCTGATTTTTGACGAGCCGTTTTCCGGATTTGATCCTGTAAATGCCAATGTAATCAAAGATGAAATCCTGGCATTAAAAGAGCAGGGTTCTACTATTATTTTTTCGACACACAGGATGGAAAGTGTTGAGGAATTATGCGATCATATTGCCTTAATCCACAAATCGAATAAACTCATCGAAGGAAAAGTAAACGATGTAAAACGTCAGTTTAAAAGCAATAGTTTCGAAGTAGGTATTTTGACAAACAATGTCGAAGGTCTTATGTATGATATTACACAAAAATTTACTGTTTCGCCTGCGAGTTTTAAATCACTAAACAACGAATTGAAGCTGAACATCCAGATTGGGAACGCAGCGCCAAACGAATTGTTAAACGTTCTGACACAACGCGGACAAGTAACGCATTTCGTGGAAAAAATTCCAAGTGTAAACGATATTTTTATTCAGACAGTTACCGAAAATAAAATTTAGATTTCAGATTTCAGATTTTAGAGTGAAAACCTGAAATCTATAATCTAAAATCAACATTCTAAATCCAAAATAAAAAAATGAGCATCATTTCGTTGATTATAAAAAGAGAATTTATAGCCAAAGTCCGCAATAAATCTTTTGTTGTCATGACTTTTCTTAGTCCGCTTTTATTTGTGGCTATAGCGGTTTTTATTGGCTATTTAAGTTCGATGAAAGCAGAAACAAAACGAATTGCGATTCATGACGAAACGGGACTTTTTGCAGCCGATTTTTTAAAAGTAAATAAAAACAGCTCAGAGTTTAAATATTATGATTTGTCTGAAATTGAGGTAAGAGCCTTAAAAGACAGTATTACCAAAGAAAGTTTCAGTGGTTTAATTGTTATTCCGAAAACAAATAATATTAAGAATTTAGAAAGCAAAATTGAATTTATTTCCAATAACAGCCCAAGTCTTTCTTTTATAGAAAATACTCAGGACATCATTGGAGAAAAAATTACAAAACTAAATCTGGAAAAAGCCAGACTTGATACTCTGGCCATTCAAAAAGCACAATCAAAAGTCAATATTCATCTTGTAAAAGCTTCTGGAGAAGAAAGTCTAAAAGGCTTAAACGAAGTCAAAATTGCGATTGGAGGAGCTTTTGGTTATTTGATTATGATGTTTATTATCATATACGGAAATATGGTAATGAGAAGCGTCATCGAAGAAAAAACCAACCGAATTATCGAAATCATTATTTCATCGGTAAAACCCTTTCAGTTAATGATTGGTAAAATTGTTGGGACTTCACTGGCCGGAATTTTACAATTTATAATCTGGGCTGTGATTGGTTTAGGATTGATGCTTGCCGCATCGGTATTTTTTGGAGTCAATGTGGGATCAGCTTCCAGAATTCCGCCTGTTTTGGCACAGTCAGTTGGACATAACTTTTCAGAAATCATGCAGATTGGATTAAGTGAAGCGTGGAATCTCCCTATTGCGAGTATTTTAATCAGCTTTATAGTCTATTTTATTGGAGGATATTTTCTGTACAGCTCATTTTACGCTGCTATTGGTGCCGCGGTTGACAATCAGACAGATTCACAGCAGTTTTTGCTGCCTATTATCATGCCGCTTATTTTAAGTGTTTATATAGGGTTTTTTACGGTAGTAAATGATCCTCACGGAACCATTGCAGTTGTTTTTTCAATGATTCCGTTAACATCGCCAATTGTAATGTTAATGCGTATTCCGTTTGGCGTGCCGTGGTGGCAAATCGCAATTTCGGTATCATTATTGTTTGCAACATTTTTCCTTGTTGTCTGGTTCGCCGGAAAAATCTACCGTGTAGGTATTTTAATGTACGGTAAAAAACCAACCTGGAAGGAATTGTATAAATGGCTTAAATATTAATTTTTGAAGGGACAAAGGTTCAGAGTGACAAAGGAACAAAGTTTTTTAGTTTGTGATTATTGAATCTCTGGCGCTTTAAACCTTTAAGAAAATCGTATAACAATAGTTCTGAAGAACAAGGCGACAAAGATTTTAAACTTTGTCCCTCTGTTCTTTGCAACTTTGAACCTTAAAAAAGAATGAGTAAAATACTAATTGTCGAAGACGAAGCAGCGATCAGGAGAGTTTTGGTAAAAATATTATCAGAAGAAAATGATTCGTATCAGGTTGATGAAGCCGAAGATGGTGCGGCGGGACTTGAAAAAATAAAAAACAACGACTATGATCTCGTTTTGTGCGATATCAAAATGCCAAAAATGGACGGTGTTGAGGTTTTGGAAGAAGTAAAAAAGATAAAACCTGAAATCCCAATGGTGATGATTTCTGGACACGGCGACATGGAAACCGCCATTCAGACCATGCGTCTGGGAGCTTTTGATTATATCTCGAAACCGCCGGATTTAAACCGTTTGCTGAATACAGTTCGTAATGCTTTGGATAAAAAACAATTAGTTGTTGAAAATAAAATACTGAAGAAAAAAGTCAGCAAAAATTACGAAATGATTGGCGACAGCGAGTCAATTAATCATATAAAGGTGATGATTGACAAAGTAGCGCCAACCGAAGCCAGGGTTTTAATTACAGGGCCAAACGGGACAGGAAAAGAATTAGTGGCACATCAGCTTCACGAAAAAAGCGAACGTGCCGGTTTTCCTCTAATTGAAGTAAACTGTGCGGCGATTCCGAGCGAATTGATAGAAAGTGAATTATTCGGCCACGTAAAAGGCGCTTTTACATCGGCAGTGAAAGACCGTGCCGGAAAGTTTGAAGCAGCAGATAAAGGAACTATTTTCCTGGATGAAATTGGCGATATGAGTCTTTCGGCGCAAGCCAAAGTTTTGCGCGCACTTCAGGAAAACATGATTACCAGAGTAGGTGCAGATAAAGATATAAAAGTAGATGTTCGTGTTGTTGCGGCAACCAATAAAGATTTAAAAACAGAAATTGCCGAAGGCCGTTTCCGCGAAGATTTATACCACCGTCTGGCTGTAATTTTAATCAAAGTGCCGCCATTAAATGAAAGACGCGATGATATTCCGGCTTTGATTTCGCATTTTGCAGAAAAAATAGCCTCAGAACAAGGAAATGCAGTAAAATCATTTTCTGCATCAGCCATAAAATTATTGCAGGAATACGACTGGACAGGAAACATTCGTGAACTTCGAAATGTAGTAGAGCGATTAATTATTCTGGGAGGAAACGAAATATCTGAAACAGATGTAAAATTGTTCGCAAGCAAATAATTGCTTCGCACTTTAGCTATAAGCTTTAGGCTTTAAGCTCTTTTTTAAAAATTAAATAATTTTTGCTTACAGCATATAGCTTAAAGCTTAAAGCATAAAAAAATGAAACTAAAAAAAATAAACGAGAAATTACAGGAAGGCTTAATTGAAAGTGGTTTAACAGATGCAAATGTATTGCAGTCAGAAACTTTTTCGACCATAAAAAGTGGTGCCGACTGTGTTATTATTTCTCCGGAAGGAACTGGAAAAACCACCACAATTGTGTTGAATGTAATTCAGCAATTAACAGGTAAAACCGAAGAATCACCTCGTGCTTTGATCATTGTAGAGAGCAAAGAAAAAGTACTTGAAATGGAAGAACTTTTCGGGAAATTTGGTAAATACACTAATCTAGAAGTATACGGAGTTCACGATAAAGGAGATATGGATTATGATAAAAACTATGTTTCGACCGGAATCGATGTTTTAATTGGAACACCCACAAAATTAAACGATATGTTTAGTACGGCAGGCTACAATGTAAACCGTCTGAAAATGTTTATTCTTGATGATGCGGATTCAATACTGAAATTACGCCACGAACCAAAAATTACCCGTATTTCAAACAGTATTGCCAAAACACAGCGAATTGTTTTTACTGAAACAATGACAGAACGTATCGAACTTTTGGCAGATAAGATTATGATCGAGCCTTATTTATTCGATATGGATGAAGAAGAAGATGATGAAGATGAAGAGGAGTTGGACGAAGAAGGAACAGAAGAGCTGGATGAAGAGGAATACGATAACGAAGAAGAATAAGTGCAATTTAAGTATACAGTCCCGGTTTTCAGCTGAAGATCGGGATTTTTAGTTTGCAGTTTCAGTAAGCAGGTTAGAGTGAAACTGAAAACTGCGACCTGCTGAAACTAAAAAAATGGAAATAATAAAGACCTTTAAATTTTTGACAATTGCATTACTGTGCTTTTTTCTGCTTATTTATTTAATCATGATTTCATATGTTTAGTTTAATCAGGCAGGATTGGTTTTTCATAGTGCGAGACTTCCAAAAGATTATAAATTCGATTATCAGCATAAATTTGAGGAACTCAATATTCGTTCGTTTGACGGAAGTCTTCTGAATGGGTTATTATTTAAGGCAGAAAATTCTAAAGGACTTGTTTTTTATCTTCACGGTAATGCCGGGACATTGGAAACCTGGGGGAAAATTGCCAGTATTTACACTTCGTTAGGTTACGATATTTTTATTATGGACTACAGAAGTTTTGGAAAAAGTGAAGGCGAAATAGAGAATGAAGAACAATTAACTCAGGATGTTTCGATAGTCTATAAATCAATCTCTAAAAGATATACCGAAGATAAAATTATAATTGCCGGTTATTCTATAGGTTCGGGTTTTGCCACCAAACTTGCTTTAAAAAATAAACCTAAAGCATTGATTCTTCAGGCACCGTATTATAATTTCTTGGAATTGTCAAGTTCAAGAGTGCCGTTTTTTCCTGATTTCATGAAAAAGTTCAGTTTAGAGACTAATCTGTATCTGCCGGAAGTAAAATGTCCCATCTATATTTTTCATGGAACAGAGGATCAGTTAATTCCTTACGATAATTCGGTTCGATTGAAAAAGTTATTGAAATCAAATGCCTATTTTTATCCTTTGAAAAATCAGGATCACGTGGGAGTAAATGAGAATGAAGATTTTCAAAAACAATTAAAAATACTATTAGAATAATTTATTAGCTGCAGTTTTCAGTGTCAGTAATCAGTGTTGCTGGAACTGTAAACGGCGGCTAAAAACTCAAAAAAAATGCAATATAAAATGTTAGTGCTCGACATGGATGATACCTTGTTGACAGACGATCACAGAATTTCAGATTTAAACAAAAAAGTATTATTAGAAGCACAGGCAAAAGGTGTTCACGTTGTTTTGGCTTCCGGAAGACCAACTTCGGCCATGACAGCTTATGCAAAAGAACTGGAGCTGGATTTAAACGATTCGTATATGATTTCGTTTAACGGAGCGGTTGTCAGCAGGGTAAAAGATGATTTGGTTTTATTCGAGCAGAAATTAACTCCTGAACAAATTCACGATTTATACGATTACAGCGTCGAAAAGAAAACGCATATTATTACCTATCTGGACGGCGAAATTATAAGTGAAACTGATTCTGAATATATCGAGATAGAAAAAGATATTACAGGTCTTCCTCATCGTAAAGTGCAGATTTTTAAAGATTATGTAAATAGAGCGGCAGTAAAATGTATTTTATTAGAAGATCCTGTTTACTTAAAAACACTTGAAAACGACTTAAAAGAAAGAATGCCGCATTTAAGCGTTTCGATGTCAAAACCCTTTTTTCTTGAAGTTGCCCAGCATGGAATTGATAAGGCAGCGAGTTTAAAACTTCTGGCTGAAAAGTTAGATGTTCACCAAAGTGAAATTATCGCTGTAGGCAATGCCGGAAATGATTTAACGATGATTGAATATGCCGGTCTAGGTGTCTGGGTAGACAATGTAACGCCGGAACTTCGGGATAAAGCCAATTTGATAGTGGCATCAAATAATAATGATGGTGTTGCCGAGGTAGTGCAGCGCTATATCTTAAATTAAATTTTATGAAGAAACCAATTGAAACAGAACGATTACTTTTAAGAGAATTACAGCTTTCAGATGCTGAAGGCATGTTTGAATTGGATTCGAACCCTAATGTGCATTTGTTTCTGGGTAACAGACCTGTAAAGAATATTGAAGAAAGCATCGAATACATTCATTTCGTGCAGAAACAATACAAAGATTACGGAATAGGACGCTGGGCTGTTATTCTAAAAGAAAGCAATGAATTTTTAGGCTGGTCGGGAATTAAATTCATCACAGACGAAATTAACGGCCATAAAGATTTCTACGAATTAGGGTATCGTTTTATAGAAAAACACTGGGGAAAAGGATATGCATCTGAAGCCGGAAAAGCTTTTGTTGATTATGCTTTTAATGAGATAAAAGCAGAGGTATTATATGCTTACGCAGATGCAGGAAACGAAAATTCAAGAAAGATTCTTGAAAAACTGGGATTTCGTTTTGTAAATTCTTTCGAATATGAAGAAGAATTAGAAGTTTGGTATGAACTCAAAAATCCAGACAGAAACTAAGAAATGTATTCCAAATCTTTACATACTTAAAAGTCAGTAAAGATTTGGAAACAATTCAGAGTTGAAAATATTTTGGAAATATTATTTTTTAGCTACAGAAACAAAATATTTATTTCCGTCACCCATTGTCAATTTAACACGTTCGTCGCAAAGATCGATTGCAAAATTTGCGCTTTCGTAACAGCTGCAAGTTGTGTTTTTATCTTTAGACATTTCAGTTTTACAGTTGTTGTTTTTGAAACTTGCCAATTGAGGCGTGTATAAACTTACTAAGTCTGTAGAAGCAGTTACTAACGAGATAATACTAGCAGAATTATTGTTTGTAATTCTGTATACGATTCTGTCAGTATAGTTTACTTCGTTTACTGTTACTTTACGGATATAAGTATAAGCAGTTGATTCTGCACCTGGTTCTTTAACCTCAAATTTAAAACCAACAGCACGAATAGCAACGTCAAATTGCTGTTGAGAGTTTAAACTTGCCCAGGTTGTTAAAGTACTAATAGAAGGAAATGGATTTGCAACAGGGGCATTAGTAGTTTGCGCTTGCGAACTAAAAACGGTTAAGAACATCAAGCAGATTGTGGGTAAAAATGCTTTCATAAAGCGTGGTATTTGTAATTTAATTTTTGCCTACTCTCTTTGGTTTTCGGCTTTCCCATTTCATTTTGTAACACAAAACAACAACATAACGAGTAAAATTCAAAATTGTTATGCGTGAATTATTATTAAATTAATAAAAAGCATCCGGAATTTTGAAATCCAAAAAAAGATTTCGTAAATTAAGATACTGGTAAATGTAAGATTTTTTGAATTTAAACTAAAAAAAAATGTATTTAATCGATTAAATTTGCATTTAATCGATGTTTTTGTCATTTTATTCTTATTGAATTGCTAAAGATAAAGTTCAGAAAAAATATTCTCTTATCAAAATAACTGAGGCCAGATTATTTTATTTATTTTAATACTGGTTTTAGTATGGCAAAACTTGTTGAAACGAAGTGTCTTATTGGTTTTCTTTTACAAAAATTGTTTGTAAATTTGCAGCCTTAAATTTTTTGACAACGATTTCATTAATTTAAGAGAATTATGGAAAATAGAAAAAAAGTTGCCTTTTACACTCTGGGTTGTAAGCTGAATTTTTCAGAAACTTCTACAATCGCCAGAAATTTCAACGACGAAGGTTTTGACCGCGTCGATTTTGAAGATGTCGCCGATATTTATGTAATTAATACCTGTTCTGTTACAGATAATGCTGATAAGCAGTTTAAGCAGGTTGTTAGAAAAGCAATGAAGCTCAATGAAAAAGCTTTTGTTGCCGCAGTCGGCTGTTATGCACAATTAAAACCGGAAGAATTAGCCTCTGTTGACGGCGTAGATTTGGTTTTGGGTGCCACAGAAAAGTTTAAAATAACCGATTATATTCATGATTTAAGCAAAAACGATATGGGTGAGGTTCACTCATGCGAAATTGCCGAAGCTGATTTTTATGTAGGAAGTTATTCTATAGGAGACCGCACGCGCGCTTTCCTAAAAGTTCAGGATGGCTGCGATTATAAATGTACTTACTGTACCATTCCTTTGGCACGAGGTATTTCAAGAAGTGATGCTCTGGAAAATGTTCTTAAAAATGCTCGTGATATCTCGGCTCAAAATATCCGTGAAATTGTTCTGACCGGTGTAAATATCGGGGATTATGGTAAAGGGGAGTTTGGAAACAAAAAACACGAACATACTTTTCTGGATTTAGTTCAGGCTCTCGATAAAGTAGAAGGAATCGAGCGTTTACGAATTTCATCTATCGAACCGAATTTGCTGAAAAACGAAACAATCGATTTTGTTTCTAAAAGCCGCACTTTTGTACCGCATTTTCATATTCCGCTTCAATCCGGAAGCAATGATATTTTAAAGCTGATGAAACGCCGTTATTTACGTGAAGTCTATATTGACCGCGTAAATAAAATTCGAGAAGTAATGCCGCATGCGTGTATTGGTGTCGATGTAATTGTTGGTTTTCCCGGAGAAACAGATGAACACTTTTTAGAAACCTATCACTTCCTTAACGAACTGGATATATCCTATCTGCATGTATTTACTTATTCTGAAAGAGATAATACAGAAGCGGTAGATATGGAAGGAGTTGTTCCGGCAAATGTTCGTTCAAAAAGAAGTAAAATGCTTCGTGGTTTATCCGTTAAAAAACGCCGTGCTTTTTACGAAAGCCAGTTAGGAACCAACAGAACTGTTTTGTTTGAAGGCGAAAATAAAGAAGGATATATTCATGGTTTTACAGAAAACTACGTAAAAGTAAAAACACCGTGGAATCCTGAATTAGTAAATACTCTGCAGGAAATCAATTTAACCAAAATCGACGAGGACGGAAGTGTTCGTATAGAGTTTTTGAGTAAACTTGCCGAGGTTTAAATAATACACAGTATTTGTCATTCCTCTGAATGACAAAAAAAGCCCTTTTGAATTTCAAAAGGGCTTTTTTTATAACTATTTCTGATCATCAGGAATTACCAGTTTCAAAGAATTAATATAATCCGTATCAAATTCTATAACTCTGATTTTTTCAGGATTAAAAGCTAAATCTCCTCCAAACTGCCCGCGGGTATCTAAGAAATCAATGGTTAGTTCTTCATCATTCAGTTCTATTAACTTTCCTAGATAAGCTGATTTTGATGATTTTTTTGCAATCTGAAAAACACCATAATTCTGTGCGATAAAATTCATAATCGAGGCTAAATCTTTGATCGGAATAATATCATCTGAATTGATTTTTAAACCTTTCATTCGAATTACCTTCTCGGTAAAAGCCAGATCAGGATCACGGTTTACACTTTCGATATTTTTATTTTTGAGAATAACAAAGCCATCCAAAACAAAATCTACAGGATTGTTTCGAAGTAAAATCCAGTCATCTGAATAATCAATAAGAAAACCGGTGAAAATTTCTTTTTTGTCCAGAAACGCTATTTCGATTAATTGTCTTAAATATTGTTCCATAATTGAGAGGTGAAAATCCAAAAATCAAATTCCAAATTCCAAAAACTTTGAGATTGGAATTTGGAATTTAAAATATTGGAATTAAGTTTTTTAAGGGTTGGTTGACCAAATACTGCTGTTTTTAATAAACACTCTTCGGTTTAATTTAAGCTGAGCGATGATTAAATCTGCCATATCTTCAGACTGCATTACTTTCTCCGGATTTCCGTCGGTTAAGTTTAAGTCTTTAGCCATGTCAGTTGCAACGGTGCTTGGCGTTAAAGCGGTAACACGAATGTTGTGTTTTCTCATTTCCTGCATCAAAGAATCGGTTAAACCTAAAACAGCAAATTTAGAGGCGCTGTAGGCACTTGTTAAGGCATTTCCGTTTAATCCTGCAGTAGACGAAATATTGATAATATCTCCGGATTGTCTTTCGATCATATTCGGGATTACGGCACGGGTAGTATAATATGTTCCCATTAAATTTACCTGAATAATTCTTTCCCAGGCATCCGGTTCTAATTCTAAGAATTTTCCAAAAGAAGCAATTCCGGCACTGTTAATTAGAATATCAATGCTTTTAAACTGTGTCAGTGCTTTTTCGACAGCCGCATTAATTGAATTGATATCCGAAACATCAGCACTCAGAGCCAAAGCTTTTACACCCAGGTTCGAAGCTTCGTCTGCCAGCTGTTCAATGTCTTTTTGTGTTCTTGAAACTAATATCAGGTTTACACCTTCTTTTGCCAAAGCAATTGCTGCGGCTTTTCCTATTCCTTTTCCGGCACCTGTAATTAAGGCGTTTTTATTTTTTAAATCGGTCATGATTGTATTTTTTGAAATGCAGAAAGCATCATTATAAGTCTTACAAAAATAAGCTTTTGAAAACTAAAATGATGCTTTAAAATATATTCTTAATCTAAGTTTAACAACTTTTGATTATTCTTTCAGAACCATGTCAATACACATTACAGCTCCCAGAATTAATTGTCTCAACGGACTGTCAGCCGGTACTGTTTCTTCAATCTGCAGTACATAATTATCAGCACTTGTAAAAAACTCTTTTCCTAAGCCGGCCCATTTTTTACTTACCTGCGCAAGCTGTCTGTTTTCGTGAGAAAATTTAAAATCCCATCCGGTCCATTTTCCCTGAAGGGTTGCAACAGGTTTTTCGTTTTTGTCCAGAATATCAAACTTTCCGCCTATAGAAAAGAACTTTTGTTTAAAAGTACCAACCAGACGATCTTTGTCATCCAGAACTTCAACAGTCGATCTGAAAATGGCAACACCGCGTCTTACTGTAATTAATTTTTCTCCGGATGCAGTAGTGATTTCAACATTAAAAGGAGTTGCTCTTTTATAATCTGTAAAACGAAGCACTTTAGTGAAAAAACCAAGGTTATTTTCACGGCAGTTCATAATTATCTGATTGTTTTCCGGATTGTAAATGTCGTAGTTGTTGGCAGCTTTAAACATTCCGATATGTTCTTTTACTAAAAATAGATTTTGGCTTAAAATTGGGTTCATACGTTTATAAAATATTATTTTAGAATAAAGACCAAATGTAATAAAAATCGCTATGAACACACTGGTTTTACCTCTTTATATATGTAGAAATAAATTTAAAATTATACCATCATTCAAGTGAAAAACGAACAAGGATAGTGCTTGAAATTTTTATTTTTTCGAATTCGATATCAGGTTCAGAATAAGGGTTTTTATTTGTTCCGTATGCCGTAACTGCAATTTCACTGAGAGATGATATTCCTCTTACTCTTACCGGCGCAGCATTAGGGATGTTTATATTATTTATCTGAACAGCATTTCCAATTTTTTGATGCAGTGGTTTAATAAAACTCTCCGCTGTTTGTCTGGCATTTTCTGCTGCTTTTCCGTTTATCAAAAGCTGGATTTTCTTTTCGTCTGAATTCTCTGCTTTAACTACATGAACATTTGAAATACCAATGGTTTCTAATGCCAAAAAGACTTTGGATGTAGTTTTGGCATCTGTAACGATAACAGAATAGGATTTGGTTTTTAAAATATCAGTCTGTTTTAAAAGATAGGTTTTAAAATTACTCCCCATGTCCTTTACAGAAACATTCTTTTGCGTGTCGATGCCAATTTCTTCTAATTTTTTAATCATCTCGGTTTCTGCTTCCTCAACAGATTTTTTTCCTTTAAAATCTCTTTCAGCAAGAAGAATGTTTATCCAGATTTTATTCGGCATGACTAAAGTATCGGATAGTCCGTATACTTCAATATATGGTTTTTCTGTTTGATTTTTCTCCTGAGAAAATGCGTGCAGCGTACTAATAATAATTAACAGGAAGCTTAATTTTTTCATAACTATATAATTTTGGTTGATTATTTAATCGAGATTGGCGCTTTCAATAAGACGAATAAATTCGGCTTTGTATCCTTCTTTGTCAAAAGACATTCCTTGTTTAGCCAGATCTGCAATTTCTTCAGAAGATTTGTAGGCGATTAATTTAGAATCTCTTAGTTTTAATCCAAACCAGGCCACAGCAGAGCTGAATTTTAAATCATCGCTGGCTTTGCTTAGCGAAACCGCTTTGTTGTTGATAACCTGAACCATTTCGATGCTTTTGTCACCATCAGGTTTTTTATAGCGGAATTTTATCGTTGCCAATTCATTGTTGTAATGATTTGTTCCGGTTTCTGTTTTGGTATATTTTAACTCATCTGCCAGAATTTTTAAATAATCACTTTTTACTCCTGTCGGAATTATTTCGTATAAAGCCGTAACAGTGTGATTGCTGCCTAGTTCTCCCGCATCAATTGCATCATTTTTAAAATCTTCCGGACGCAGTTTTCTGTTTTCATAACCAATTAACCGGTAGGCCTGAACCTGGTTTGGATTGAATTCTATCTGAATTTTTACATCTTTGGCAATGGCAAACATCGAGCCTTTAAACTCTTTTCCAAGAAAACGATTTGCTTCCTGAATATTATCGATGTACGCATAATTTCCGTTTCCTTTATCGGCGAGAATTTCCATTTTACTGTCTTTGTAATTTCCCATTCCGTACCCCAGACAAGTTAAGAAAACGCCTGTTTTTCTTTTTTCTTCAATCAATTTTTCCATGTCAGAGTTAGAAGAACTTCCCACATTAAAATCACCATCGGTTGCCAGGATTACTCTGTTATTTCCGTTTTTTATAAAATTTTCTGTTGCAATTTTGTAAGCCAGTTCGATTCCTTCGCCTCCTGCGGTGCTTCCTCCGGCTTGTAATTTATCCAGCGCTTTGATAATCGTTTTTTTGTCAGCGCCTGAAGTTGGTTCCAGAACTACTCCTGCTGCTCCGGCGTATACTACGATCGCCGCTTTGTCTATTGGACGTAATTCGTTTACCAAAATTTTCATCGATTTTTTTAATAATGGTAATTTATTCGCTGCTTCCATAGAACCCGAAACGTCAATCAGAAAGACAAGATTCGAAGCCGGTAAATTATTCATTGGAATATCTTTGCCCTGTAAACCAATTTTCAAAATTTTGTTTTGGTCATTCCACGGAGAATCACTCAATTCTGTATTGATAGAAAACGGATGTTCCCCTTTTGGCTGCGGATAATTGTATTTAAAAAAGTTGACCATTTCTTCAACACGAACAGCATCTTTCGGGACTTTCTGCCCGCTGTTTAAAAAGCGTCTGATGTTGGTATAAGACGCATTATCAACATCGATAGAAAAAGTAGAAAGCGGTGCTGTTTTTGGACTTTCGAATGCGTTTTCTGTAAAAGTGTCATAATTTTCCTGATTCGATTCAGAAGGATTTCTGATGATGTTTAGTTTTTTATCTATTTCTTTTTCAGAAAGATTTTTAAAGAGTTCATTTTTCGTCGTAATAATAAGCGCACCATTAAGGGCTCTGCTTCCATAAAGAGCCACTGCCGATTCTTCTTTTAAAACTTTTACATCATTAATATCAGTCGGATTAATTTTTGCCATCTGATCTGCTTTTATCGGCATCCCGTCAACAATATACAGGGGTTCTTTTTTAGGAGAAACAGATTCTGCACTATTTGTAGTAAGGACCGGAGCATTTTGATGGTTTGATGAAATTTGAAGACCCGAAACAGTGCCACCTAATATTTGCAAGGATTGTTTTGCAGCTCTCTTTTTTGTTTTAGAAATTCCGTAACCTGTATAAACAACTTCCTGAAGTTCCTGAGCGCTTTGTTTTAATACTACATTTATAACATTAGAATTGTTTACGGTTACAGTCTGAGAATTCATCCCGACGAAACTAAAAGTAAGCACGTCTCCTGTTTGTGCCTTAATGGAATATTTTCCGTCAAAATCGGTGGCAGTTGATTTTTTGGTTTTTTGAATATAGACATTTACTCCGGGTATCGCCGTTGCATTTTCATCTGTAACGGTTCCGGTAATGGTTTTTTCCTGCGCCATGCTTACGAAACATATAAGCATAACAATGGCTGATGAAATAAGTTTTAAACTTTTCATGATAATGAGTTTTAGAATGAATGTTTGAGTTTAGCTTTGTCAAAGTTGAAGCTTTGACAAAGCTTTGATGTGCATTTCTGCCTATTTCTTCGGAGTTGGTCTTCCGGTTTTTGTTGTAATGATTACGACTCCTTTTTTGCCTTTTTCGCCATATTTTTCTGTGGCTTCCAGATCCTGAAGAATGGTAATGGTTTTAATTTCCTGCTGGTTTAGCGGAGCATAAGGACTTGTTGGATTAGTGCCGAACAAATCATTTTCTGAATAATAAATGCCGTCAATAATGTAAAGAGGTTCATCTAAAATTACCAGCGATTCAACATTTTCCGGCTGCAGGTTAGGGAGTTCTGCCTGCATCATTTTGTCTCTTTTGGCATCATCACTGTGCGACATCGCAGTTCCGTTAAGAATTACTAACGGGGCGCTTTTTTTAGCTCTTGCAGTCTGTTTTGCTGCAAAGGCTACTTTGGCAGATTCTCTTTCTGCACCTTTTATATAGTCCGAAGCTACAGGTGATTCTTCTTTGAAAATACTATTTACATCTTCTTTACTATCTTTTAAAGATGGGGCAGAAACAGCTTGTTCATCCGCAGTAACAGGACTTGGCATTTGAGGCATTTCTAATATTTCGGAATTTTCTGAAGATTCATGAATTGCGACTTGTTCCTGCTGTTTAATTTGTTTGTCTAAGATTGCAGCAGCTTTTTCTTTTGACACCAACGGCGAATCTGATGTAACAACTGCATTGTTTTTTTCTAAAGCCGTATTGTCAATAGGTTCTATTTGGTCTTCGTTAATTACAACTTTTGAGTTTTCGATACTTGTAGTTTTATCTGATTTTAAAAACTGAGTTCCCAGAGAAATTACTAATAAAAGAGAAGCTGCTACAGCAATTTTTTTCCATAAAGCAATCGTTTTTTTATCTTCTTTTTTATCGAGTTTGTCTTCCAGGCGCGACCAGACTTTTTCCATTCCCGGAAAATCTTTGGTTTCTGCATTATCTGCAGCTTCCTTAAATCTGTTAAATATTTTATCTTGATTGTCCATGACTATTTTGCTTTTTGATAATACAATTTATTAACCAGTTCTTTTAGTTTGGTTTTGGCAGCGTTGAGCTGCGATTTTGATGTGCCTTCAGAAATATTCAGCATTGCGGCTATTTCTTTATGTCCGAAACCTTCTATGACAAAAAGGTTGAAAACGGTTTTACAGCCATCCGGAATATGGTTTAATAAATTGAGTAAATCTTCCTCTTCTAATGTGTTTATTTCTTCGGTAAAAGGCTGGATAAGAACTTTTACATCATCAAGATACATGTTGAAATTGGTGTTTTTCCTGATGGTCGCCAAACAGTGGTTAACGGTAATTTTTCTGGCCCAGGCTTCAAAAGCTTTTTCTTCTTTCAACTGGTCAAGTTTTGTGAAAATAGTGTAGAAAGCGTCGGCAAGAGCTTCTTCAATTTCTTCTTCTTTCTTGAGGTATCGTTTGCAGACACGATACAATTTCGGAGCCATGTGCTCATAAACCTGACGCTGGGCATCACGGTTCATTTTTTTGCAGTTAGAAATTTGAGTTTCGTTTATCACAATTTTGGTCTTTAATTATAAAGAGTACTAAAAAGATAAAAAGGTTGGGACGAAGATGAAAAAAATATTTTTTTAATGGATTGTAGTATTTGTGTCTCTCTAACTTTACGAATCTCTGTGGTAAAACTGCTTTTGCAAAGAATAGCACAGAGATTCTCAAAGTAATCTCTAAACAGTATTTTTATTTAAATGAATTTTTATACCAGTTTTCTATTTTCTTAACTGATTCGAAGTCAGTTTTTGGATTAGAATTCAAACCTAAATTGATTTTTGTTTTCGAGATATAAGAATTTAGAAAAATTATCGCAAAACCACCGACTTCTCCGCTTTCGTTTGAAATATGAGATGAAAAAAAATCCATATATCCACAGCATTTTTCTTTAGAATCCATAATTGAAATTAAATATTCAACATCATCATGTTTTACCCAGTTTTCTGGAAACGCTCCTGTCATTGTAATTGTGTTTAAAGAGTTTTTACTATTATAACTTTCAGTAAAAAGCTTAATAAATGACTTTGGATCCATATCTTTTGCAGAAAGGGTCTTATAATATTTGTTTTCTTCTTTGTTCTTTTTAAAATCATAAAACAAATATGAACCTGCTAGGACAACAGAAACCATTATTAATGAAAGAATTAATTTTTTCATATATTCATTACTTAAGAGGCAATGTCAATTTATAAATCTTAGTTTCCAGAACTTCAGTGTCATTATCTTCGCAAAGTAAAAACTCGATTTTGTTATTTTCTTTTTTATAGAAAGTAAGGCCTTCAAATTTATTGGTTGAAGTAATTTTTTGAGTGAAATCTATTTTCATGGTTTTCAAATCGATTCGACCAATGAAACTTCCTAATATTTCGCCGTCGTCGTAAGTCGATTTGGTATCTTCGGCAGTTGAAAGAAAATAGATTTTATCTTCTACCAAAACGGCATCGGTAAAACTGGAACGAACACCTTTAATTTTGGGTAATTTATAATTGACAGAAATCAGGGCAAATTCATCGCCGAGACTTTTGGCATGAAGGGTAAAAATGGTGTTTTTGTTCGAAACGCCGTTTCCGCGATTAAACAGATACCAGTTTTCGCCATCGAAAATAGCACCTTCCAAATTAAAATCTTCCGGTTTTATAGAACTGAAATTCTGCATTACCGCATATAAATCGGTTAAATTATTTTTTTGTAAAACGGTTTTTGACTTAAGATCAAATTCGATCATTTTGTTTCGTTTTTCGGTTGAACCCGAACCAAAAACATAGAGGGTGTCGTTGTGATGTGTCAGGGATTCGAAATCCGGTTTTAGGTTTTTTGGGATGTTTTGTGATGCATTGTCTATTAAAGCATGCTGGTTTAGCTGCTTGTTCTGAATATTGTATTCGTATAAAAATCCGCTGTTGTCGCCAATTACGTAAAGAGAATCGTTATTGAAAAATAATCCTGATGCAGAACCAATCCCAATGATTTGAAATAATATTTCTAATGTAAATTTTTCCATGAAATGTTGTTTTGAAAATAACTGCCCAGCCCTGAGAGCAATGAAAATACTTTGAAAAGAAAATGCATTTTTTCCTGGCAGAACAAAGCGGCCGGAGAAAGCTCTTGTTATGGCTTTGGAAAAAAGCAGTTTATTAAAAAGTATTGCAATGAATAGCAGGAATATGCTTCGTAAAATTACTATATTTATAATTATATAAAATGAAAAAGATATGAAATCAATAGATCCGAAGGATTTTAAGGTGACAGAAAAAATCAAACTGAAGAAGCTGCCAACTTTATTAGATGTTGAGGCTGACGATGATGAAAAAGAGGAAAAACTTGAGAATGTAAAAGCAAAATTAAGTGACCTGCAGGATATTATGTATGCGCATAATAAATACTCGGTTTTGATTTGTCTTCAGGGAATGGATACAGCCGGAAAAGATAGTCTGGTAAGAGAAGTGTTTAAAGAATTTAATCCGCGCGGGGTAGTAGTCCATAGTTTCAAAACGCCAAATTCAACCGAATTGGAACATGATTATTTATGGCGCCATTATATTGCGCTTCCTGAAAAAGGCAAGTTTGCGATTTTTAACAGAACGCATTATGAAAATGTTCTGGTAACACGTGTACATCCTGAATTTATTCTGGCTGAAAATTTACCGGGAATTAATACAGTTGATGATATTAAGCCAAAGTTCTGGAAAGACAGAATTGAACAAATTAATAATTTTGAAAAACATATTGCGCAGAACGGAACAATCATCATGAAATTTTTTCTGCATTTAGGCAAGGATGAACAAAAGGATCGTTTATTACGCCGACTGGAAGAGGGAAAACACAACTGGAAATTCTCTCCAGGTGACCTTAAAGAACGCCAGCACTGGGATGAATATCAGCAGTATTATGAAGAAGCAATAAACGAGACTTCGACCGGGCATGCGCCGTGGTACATCGTTCCGGCAGATGATAAGGATATGGCGCGTTATATTGTAGCCAAAATTATTTGGGAAGAAATGAAACAATACAAAGACATTCAGGTTCCTGCACTCGACAAAGAAATCCTGGACAATTTTGATGTTTACAAAAAAACTTTGGAGAAGAGTTAATTAGATAATTTACAGTACATATAACCCCGACAAGTTTTCAAATACCTGTTGGGGTTTTTCTTTGTTATGCGTTTTGGAGTTAGGATTTTGTTGTAGAATAGTAAACCTTTAGAGGTTTGCTGTATAACCAGGAAACGTTTAAAAATACAAAACCCGGAAGACTATGAAAACTTCCGGGTCTGTTACCAAAAACAAAAAAATAAAATAAACCTTTCTTTTTATAGATCAAAACCATAGGCTAAACGTAGAGCCACTTGATTGGTTTTGAATTTGTTGTAGTCCTCATAACGAACACTAATGTCTATGTATTTATTAGCATACCCAATTCCAGGCGCCCATAAAAAAGTAGTGTCATCATAACCGTTAGTTACGGCAAAACCGGCACCTACTTCACCCAATACATAAAATTGGTCTTCCCAGATAAAAGCTTTAAAACCGGCTTTTGCAGGAATAAAACCTAAATCTTTTCCATCTTCTTCCGCAACAAATAAGTTAGTAAAACCTGTTGTTAAGGTCAATGATGTTTTTTTAGATAAATCATATTGTAAACGAACGTCTCCCCCAAGAGCCCAGTCGTAATCACCATCGGTCGGAAGCCCGCCGTTTAATCCAAAACCTAATCTAAATCCCTGATCGTAATTTGTTGCTGCGCTATCCTGAGCAAAAGTTGAATTGGAGTATAAAAAAGCAAAAGCAGCGAGGCATATAATTTGTAATTTTTTCATGGCATATAATTTTGAATTATTAATAATGTAAAAGTATAATCAAGGTGCACGGAGCTTGTTATATAATTTTAAAAAATCGTTACATAATATTGATGTCTGCTTAATTTTGCCTTAAAATTGGCATATATTTTTATAGATAGGACAGAATTCACCGCTTCTGACTATCTTTGCCGACTAAATTAGAATACAAGTGAATTTAAAGCAGTACACCAAAGAGTTTTCGTATAATTTAAAACTGGCTTATCCCGTAATTTTAGGTATGGTCGGCCATACTTTAATCGGTATAGTCGACAATATAATGGTCGGGAAAATAGGAAGTACTGAACTGGCAGCGGTTTCTCTTGGGAACAGCATGATTTTCATCGCCATGTCGCTTGGAATTGGCTTTTCGACCGCAATTACCCCAATTGTTGCTGAAGGAGATGCCGAGAAAAACGATTCTAAAATCCGTTCTGCATTTCATCACGGATTATTTTTATGTACCATTTTAGGTTTAGTGCTTTTTACCGTTATAATGTTTGCAAAACCTATAATGGAGTTACTAAAGCAGCCCGCAGATGTAATTGTTCTGGCAAAACCGTATTTAGGATGGGTGGCTTTTTCCTTGATTCCTTTAATTATGTATCAGGGATATAAACAGTTTGCCGACGGAATGTCGCTTACGAAATATTCTATGTATGCCATGGTAATGGCAAATGTACTGCATGTAGGCATCAACTACGTACTGATTTACGGAATATGGTTTTTTCCTAAAATGGGAATTATAGGAGCCGCACTAGGAACCGTGATTTCGAGAATATTTTTGGTAATGTTCATGCATATTATGCTTTCAAGAAGAAACGATTTAAAACGTTTCTTTAAAGGTTTCAGTTTTAACGAAATAAAAAAAGCCACTATAAAGAAAATTGTAAGCCTTGGATTTCCGTCTGCCATGCAGATGCTTTTTGAGGTTGTATTGTTTACGGCATCGATCTGGCTTTGCGGTAATATTGGAAAAACCAGTCAGGCGGCCAATCAAATTGCATTGAGTCTGGCATCGATGACGTTTATGTTTGCAATGGGATTAAGTGTAACCTCAATGATAAGGGTAAGTAACCAAAGAGGCTTAACCGATTATAAAAAACTGATTGTTGTAGCCCGTTCGATCTTTTTACTGGCGATTATTTTAGAAACCGTTTTTGCAATTTTCTTTATCATTTTTCACAACTATCTCCCTCATATTTTCTTAAACATGGAAAATACAGGACAAATTCTGGATAACGAAGAAGTAATAGCCATAGCTTCAAAATTATTATTGATTGCAGCCGTTTTTCAGATTTCTGACGGAATTCAGGTGGTTGTACTTGGCGCATTACGCGGACTTCAGGATGTAAAGGTTCCTATGTATATTACGTTTGTTGCCTACTGGATTATTGGTTTTCCAATATCGTATTATTTAGGAGAACACACACAGCTTAAAGCACAGGGAGTCTGGGTAGGTCTTTTGGCAGGATTAACAGCAGCGGCGATTTTTCTGTATATTCGCTTTCATTATTTAACGAAAAGACTAATTCTCAAATCAGAAACAAAACCAAACAACGAAACTGCAGCTGTTAAAGAAAATTTAATCGCAGTAAAATAATACTAACACTAAAAATCAATAAAATGGAATTACCTAAATTTTTACTTGGAGATAATACTGATTTTCCGGATGATATTTTCATCATTCACCTTGATTATCCTAGATTTATAATTAATTTAAAAGATGATGAGGTTGAGTTTTTAGAAGAAGCGGAAGATCTTGACGAAGCTGAATTGAATGCCGAAATGGAAGGCCTTATAGAAAAGGCAAATGAGTTTTACGACAGGGAAGTTAATCGTTACGAAGAATAGAAATTGTAATTTTTTCACCACACAAATACCACATTAAATGAAAAAATTACGATTTCTAAAACCAATAATCAATTTTATTTTAATTGGATTACTAATTACTACTTTAAGCCGGATATTTTTGTTTTTTCTTTTTAAAGAGAGAGTAGAACAAACACCGGATTTTTGGTTTATTTTTCCAATAGGTTTGCGAATGGACTTGATTTTACTTTGCTATTTATCATTTCTGCCAGCCGTTTTAATTACTTTTCTACCCAATAACTGGCTGAAATTTACCAATCGATTTTTGGTATTTTACAGCTTCCTGTTTCTGTTTTTGATTCTTTTTGTAGAATTGGCATCACCGGATTTCGTAAAACAATATGATACGCGTCCAAATAAGATTTTTCTTGATTATCTTATTTATCCAAAAGAAGTCGTTGGGATGCTGTTAAAAAGCTACATGACTTCTATTATCATCACATTTCTCATTTTGGGAGTTGTCATTTATTTTGCATTCAAAAAAGGGAAAAAGTATTTTCAGACAGAAAGCACTCCGTATAAATTGAAATTAATGCTTTTTCCACTTACGGCATTTTTGTTGTTTTTTGGGGCACGCTCAAGTCTTACTTCAAAACGTCCAATTAATGCGAGTAATGCTGTTTTTTCTACAGATCAGTTAACCAATACATTAGGACTGAATTCATTCTATACAGTTGCTTTTGCAGCTTATTCAATTAAGAATGAAGGAAACACCAAAATGTACGGAAAAATGGATGAAGCCGAAGCGATTGCACGTGTAAAAAAATACATGATCGCTGGCCCGAATGATTTTACAGATGCCGATATTCCGTTTCTGCATGTACAACAGCCGGATTCTGTTTTAAAAAAGCCGTACAATCTTGTAATCTTTTTACAGGAAAGTCTGGGAGCAGAATATGTTGGAATTTTAGGAGGAAAACCATTGACACCTGAATTTGATAAATTATCGAAAGAAGGAACTTTGTTTACCAATTTATATTGCACAGGAACCCGAAGTGTCCGCGGTATCGAAGCGGTTGTAACAGGTTTTTTGCCGTCACCGTCAGAAAGTGTTGTAAAACTGGGGAACTCACAGCAGGGATTTTTTACGCTTGCCGATGCTTTAAAACAAAAAGGGTATGAAACCAGTTTTATTTATGGCGGAATGGCGAATTTTGATAATATGGCTTCTTTTTTCAACGGAAATGGTTTCACAGATATCGTAGATCAGAACGATTTTGAATCAGATGGAAATAAATACGCTTTTAAAGGAACCTGGGGTTATTCTGATGAAGATTTGGTTACAAAAGCGAATGCTTATTTTAAATCAAAAGGAGACAAACCATTTTTCTCTTTGATGTTCTCGACTTCAAATCATGAACCTTTTGAATATCCTGCGGGAAGAATCCAGCCTTACGATAAAAAACCGGCTACCGTGAATAATGCTATGAAATATGCCGATTTCTCAATTGGGAAATTCTTCGAACTGGCTAAAAAAGAGGAATATTTCAAGAACACCATTTTCATTGTAATCGCAGATCATAATACAAGAACTTACGGCAAAAATCTGGTGCCGATAAACAAATTCCATATTCCGGCCTTCATTATGGGGCCTGGAGTTCCAAAAGGAGCTGTATATGACAGACTGGCAAGTCAGATCGATATTCCGCCAACATTGCTGGCTTATTTAGGAATTCCGTTTGAAACTCCAATGGTAGGACGAAATTTAACGAAACTGGATCCAAAAGTACAAGGAAGATCGATTATGCAGTTTAACGATATCAATGCGTTTAGAGTAGAAAATCAGGTTGTAATTATGCAGCCTAATTTGAAACCGCTGCAATTCGAAATCAAAAATGATACAACGCTGATTCCTGTAAAACTAAACGAAGATTTAGCAAAAGATGCCTTGGCGCATGTTATTACGGCAGGAAATTTATACAAAGAGAATAAATATAAATTACGTAAAAAGTAGTTTTTGAGGTTTCAAGCTGCAAAGTAAAAAAGTGACAGAGGTTCATTGAAACAGAGTATAAAACTTTGTTACTTTGAACCTCTGCTGCTTTTAGTAATTTTGTATTATGACGATACTATTAGATATAGATGGTGTGATGGTTCCTGCCAGTTCATGGAAAAGACCTGAGTTTTTAAACGATGGATTTCCAGCTTTTAGCAATATTGCTGTTAAGGCGCTTGAGAGAATTATCTCAGAAACTGGCGCTTCTATGATATTGACTACCTCACATAAGTCGAAATATTCTATTTCAGAATGGCATGAGATTTTTAAACTGAGAGGAATCAAAGTTAGTACAATTGATCGCCTTTCTGAAAACTCACCTGAATTAAGCAGGAAAGAAGAAATTTTAAAATGGGATTTTTCCAAATTAAACCACAAGAATTTTGTTATAATTGATGACGATAAATCATTAAACGGTCTTCCGGTTTTCTTAAAAGACAAACTTGTTTTAACAAGTCCCTTAGTTGGATTAACAGATGAATTAGCATCACAAGCTATCTCAATTCTTATTAAAGAAGATTAAATGAACTTGCATCACTTATATGGTGCAAACAACTTTGCGACTTTGTATCTCTGTCACTTTGTACCTTTAAAATAAAATTCCAACAAATTCTGAGCAGCTGCAAAAGGTGAAATTTCATCATTTTGCACTGCTTTTTTGCTTTGTTCCAATAACGAAATAATATCCGGCTGGTTGTAGAAATTTTGCTTCAACTGCTCGTTGATGGTTTCCATCATCCAGAAATTATTTTGTTCGTTTCTCTTTTCCTGAAAGAATCCGGTTTCTCTGGTCATTTCAAAATAATCCAGAATAGTATTCCATATATCCAAAATGCCTTCTCTTGTAACGGCGCTGCAAGTTGTTACTTTTGGCTGCCAGTTTGATTTTTTTGGAGGGAATAAATGCAAAGCCCTGTTAAAATCGACTTTTGCCTGATGAGCTTTTTTTATATTATCGCCGTCTGCTTTGTTGATTACGATGGCATCTGCCATTTCCATAATACCGCGTTTGATTCCCTGAAGTTCATCGCCGGCACCGGAAATTTTTAGTAGCAGAAAAAAATCAACCATACTGTGAACCGCAGTTTCACTTTGTCCAACGCCAACGGTTTCTATAATAATGGTATCAAAACCTGCTGCTTCGCATAAAATAATCGATTCACGAGTTTTACGGGCAACACCGCCTAAGTTTTCGCCAGATGCACTTGGGCGTATAAAAGCATTTTCATCTTTTACCAATTCCTCCATTCTGGTTTTATCACCCAGAATACTTCCGTGTGAGATAGAACTGCTGGGATCAACTGCCAGAACGGCAACTTTCTTGTTTAATTGAGTAAGATGAGTACCAAAAGCTTCAATAAAAGTACTTTTTCCAACACCGGGAACACCCGTAATTCCTATTCGTATTGATTTATTGGCATAAGGTAAACAAGCATTGATAATTTCATCTGCTTTTTCAGCATGTTCCGGATTTGTGCTTTCAACTAAGGTAATGGCACGGCTTAAAGCGGTCCGGTTTCCTGAAAGAATACCTGAAATTAATTCCTGAGAGGAGGGTTGTTGTCTGCGTTTGAATTTAATTTGATTGATAGCCGAAATGTTGGTGATTTCGGGAGATGAAATTCCAGCTTTTTCAGTTAAACTGCCGGCTTGTTTATTAAAATCAGACAAAACGCATTATTTAGAATTGTAAATGTACTGAAAACAAAAACAGTTTCAAAAGCGGAATACTGCCTAAGAAACTGTTTTTTGTTAAATATGTATTTAGAAGTTACAGAGAATAAAACTCAGCGTCTAAATTAGTATGCTGCAGTAAATCGTACCTGGTGGTGTTTTGGATTTTCAGTTTCGTCAGCAATTACAACTGCTAAATCTTCTACAGATAAAATACTTCTTTGTTCGTCATTGAAAACCGGATTTTCTAATCCTAAACGATATTTTCCTGTTCTTCCGGTTTTTGTTCCAGCGTGCATTTCAAAAGCAGGACTGAAGAATGCCCAGTCTAAATCTTTTTCTTCTTTAATAATATTTAAATAATTTCTTGCGGCATTAGCACCGGCGAAAATTTCTTTTGGGAAATCCGGCGTGTCAACGGCCTGTAAATCCGGAGCAACGTATAAACTTCCGGCGCCTCCAATAGTGATAAAACGTTTTACCCCCGATTTTTTAACCGCTTCCTGAATTGCTTTTGAACCATTAAGGAAATCATCGTAAATATTTGGGTTTGTCCATCCCGGATTATACGCATTGATAACAGCGTCATGACCTTTTAAAATTTCTGCCAAAGCATCAACATTAAAAATATCAGCAGAAACCCACACAGCATTTGTTGTATCTTTTGGAGTTCTGGCAATAGCCGTGATTTCATGTTTTCTGTCTGCTAATTCGTTTAAAATAGCTGAGCCAACAAATCCTGTAGCTCCAATAAGTGCGATTTTCATAATATATAAATTTATTTAGTAATAAAAAAAGTTACAGTTTTGGTTAAAAAAATAGTTTTAAAACTGGTTCGAAAAATCTTCTAAAGAAATTCCTTCGAGCTGTGCACTGACTTTTTTGTTCATTTCGATGTACAAGGCGTCCAGGTTTTCGTTTATCTTTTTTCCAACCGGACATTCCGGATTCGGCTGATTTTTTGCATAACCCAAACCAATTGTTTCAAAAGTCATTTCAAAAATTTCTTTTAAAGTCAGTTTTGACGAATCTACAGCCAGTTTTGTGCCGCCATTTTTTCCTTCTTTACTTTCTACAATATGGTGTGCTTTTAGGTTTGCGATTTCTTTTCGAACCAAAACAGGGTTTAGGTTGATACTTCCGGCAATAAACTCAGACGATAAATAATCATTTGGGAATTTTGTCAGCAAAGTAAGAATGTGAATCGTTATGGCAAATTTACCTGAAAGCATACTGTAATAAAATATATTACAAATATAAAGCGTTTTATAACACAAAAACTAATTTTAACCAAAAATTAATTCTTTTTAGCAATTTTTAAATGCCTATTTTTGTCTTAAGGCCTTGATATGACTAACTTTATTATAATATTCTTTTTTCTGTTTTTAGGACTGCTTCTCAAGAATGTAAAGCGGTTTCCAACCCATATTTATAAAAGCATCAATAAAATTGTTATTTATATATGCCTTCCTGCCATCACTTTATATCATATCCCGAAAATACAATGGAGCAATGAATTATTGTTCCCGATAGGAGCAGGATGGATCAGCTTTTTTCTCGCCTTTTTATTTTTTCATTTTTTAGGAAGAAGGCTGGGCTGGTCTAATAAACTTATCGGCTGTCTGATTCTTACGGCCGGTTTAAGTAATTCCTCTTTTCTTGGCTATCCAATTATAGAAGCTTTGTTTGGAAAGAAAGGATTAGAAACAGCTGTTCTCGTAGATCAGCCGGGAACTTTTGTTGTGGTTTCGACTCTGGGGGTTTTTGTTGCTGCTTTTTATTCTGATGGAAGTCCTGATTTTAAAAGTATTGCAAAAAAGATTCTGCTTTTTCCGCCGTTTCTTACTTTTATTGCAGCTTGTTTACTGAATGTTTTCAATTACGATTTGGAAGTATCGATTCAGTCGCTTTTATTAAAATTAGGAAGCCTGGTTACACCGCTTGCCTTGTTTTCGGTTGGACTTCAGTTAAGCTTTGACCGAAAAAGCCGTCACTGGAAATTTTTGCGTCTGGGGCTTTTCTTCCGGCTGATTTTTATACCGCTGTTTATTTTTATTTTATATGTTTTTGTTTTCGATCAGCGTTCGGAGGCTGTAAAAATCACGATTATCGAAGTTGCTATGGCGCCTATGATTACGGGTGCGATTCTGGCTTCGACGTATGGATTAAAACCAAAATTAAGCAGTATGATGATTGGTTTTGGTATCCCAATTTCGTTTCTCACAATCGCGATCTGGTACTTTATAACTGGGTTTATATAGACTAAAATAGTAATTATATAGAGGATGTAGAATTTTAACTTTTTTTAAGAGTTTTGATGTTTTCTCTACGAATATTTTAGTTAATTTTAGAGAAACTAAAAAAATTAAATTATGTCAACATTAAGATTAGGTGATATAGCTCCGGATTTTCACGCAGAAACCACACAAGGACCAATTAATTTTCATGAATGGTTAGGAGATTCATGGGGTGTTTTATTTTCACATCCGGCTGATTTTACTCCGGTTTGTACAACTGAATTGGGAACTGTGGCGAACTACGTACCGGAATTCACAAAAAGAAATACTAAGGTTATTGCTTTGAGTGTAGACGGTTTGGATTCTCACAAGGAATGGATTAAGGATATCAACGAAACTCAAAATACTGAGGTTAATTTTCCAATTATTGCTGATGAAGACAAAAAAGTAGCCAATCTTTATGATATGCTTCACCCAAATGCAAGTGATAAATTTACGGTGCGTTCTGTTTTTGTGATAGGTCCTGATAAAAAAATTAAACTGACTTTGACGTATCCTGCATCAACAGGAAGAAATTTTGATGAATTACTTCGTGTAATAGACAGTTTACAATTAACAGCAAATTACAGCGTAGCAACTCCGGCAAACTGGCAGGACGGACAAGATGTGGTAATTGCTCCGGCTATTCCGGACAGCGATATTCCGGCAAAATTCCCAAAAGGACATACGCCGATTAAACCGTATCTACGTTTAACACCACAGCCGAATAAGTAATTTTTTAGGTTCTGAGATACTAAGGTTTTAAGGTTTTGTTGGAGTGTGAAACTCTTACTTTCTTTTTTCCTTTAGAAAAAAAACGCTGAGATTTTTTCAATCAGGAAAAATCTCAGCGTTTTCTATATAAAAACTTTAGCAGCTTATTTCGCCGCCAGTAAAGTATTCATTCTTTTTTTATCACCTACTACCCACAGAATGTCATTTTTCTCCAGAATTAAATTTGATTCAGGGTTTAGGATACGATTTCCGTTTCGTTCGATACCTACTACCATTCCGTCTGTTTTGGCTCTAAACTCACCAATGCTTTTTTGAATAAACTCTTCCTGTGATACCTCAAGCTGACGCAGCACTATATCTGTTTCTTCAACTTTTGGCGGTGCTTCGGTTTCATTTTGATTTAAATATTTGGTGAATTCGGCAATTTGTGCATCGGTGCCAATTACACAAATTTCATCTCCGGGAAACAAACGTTCGTTTTTAGTTGGGATTGGTATTGTTACATCGCCGCGTTTTATATAAGCAATATTGATTCCGAGCTGTTCACGGATTTTTAATTCCTGAAGGGTTTTACCAACAAGATTAGATTCTTTTCCAATGTCAAAAAATGACATGTGACCATCCCAGGGCATTAAATTAGCATATCGTCTGTCTATTTTTTTATTTTCACGATCATTAAGATTCTTTAGAAAATGATTTTCAATTTTATGATATTGATCGTTCAGTTTTTTTGGGAAAATCTGATAGGCTCCAATAGCGATTATCAGTGCAACAAAAGCAACCAAAGGAGAGAAGAAAATATTCAGCAGAAAGCCGACAAAGAACAAACCAAGGCTCATTCTAATTAAAATCAACATTAAAAGAGCGCCGCGATATTTACGTTCTTCCCATAATATTTCGACTTCGTCAACTTTTACTCTGCGTAATGAAAGTGCCCATAAAAAAGGGGCAATGACTACCAATGTTAATAGAGCGGCCAAAGTGTTTCCAAAACGGGTATCAGCTACTAATGGCGCTACAAATTTTGACGATAATAAAATGATAGCGGTAATAATTATGGTATGCAGTACAATTTGTGTAATAGATGAACGAAGCACAATCTGCCAGGTGCTGACTGATTTAATTGCCTGTGCGTTTACACTATATCGGTTGATGTTTTTTACCCATTTTTTAGGCATTTTAGATTCTAAAAACTGAGCAAAAGTCTCGGAGTATTTAATTAAAAATGGTGTTGTAAAAGTAGTTATGGCAGAGACAGCCACAATTATTGGATAAAGAAAATCGCTGGTTACTTTCAGCGTCATACCCAACGTGGCAATAATAAACGAGAATTCGCCAATCTGAGCTAAACTCATTCCGGTTTGAACGGATTGTTTTAAGGGCTGGCCGGAAATCAAGGCACCGATGGAAGAGCTGAATGCTTTCCCGAAAATCGTCAATAAAGTAATCAAAGCAACCGGAAGTGCATATGTAACCAATGTTTCAGGATTAATTAACATTCCTACTGATACGAAGAAAACCGCGCCAAATAAATCTTTTACAGGCTGAATTAAATGCTCAATTTTTTCTGCCATTGTAGTTTCAGCAATAATAGATCCCATGATGAAAGCGCCCAGGGCAGGAGAGAAACCAACATTGGCGGCAAATATTACCATCATTAAACATAAGGCAAGCGAAATGATAAGCAGCATTTCATCTGTTAAAAGATGTTTGGCTTTTTTCAAAATCGTCGGAATTATGAAGATCCCTCCCAGGAACCAGATGATCAAAAAGAAAATCAGTTTTAAAACAGACTGCAGTAATTCACCTCCCGAAACCTGATCGCTTACGGCAATAGTCGAAAGCAGTACAAGCATTAAAATCGCAACTATATCTTCAACGATAAGAGCGCCAAATACGATCCCTACGAACTTTTTTCCTTTTACGCCCAATTCGTCAAACGCCCGGATAATAATAGTTGTAGAGGAGATCGAAAGTGTTGCCCCAAGGAAAATACTGTCCATTTTTCCCCAGCCCATCCACTGGCCTACACAATACCCTATAAGTGTCATAAACATAATTTGGGTTATGGCAGTGACAGATGAGGTGCCGCCTACTTTCATCAGTTTCTTAAAACTGAATTCGAGTCCCAGACTAAATAGTAAAAATATAACCCCGATTTCGGCCCAGACTTCCACACTTTTCATGTCGGTTATCGAGGGGAAAAAATCAAAGTGGTTTCCGGCTAAGAATCCTGCAATAAGATACCCTAAAACCAACGGCTGTTTCATTTTTTTAAATAACAGAACGGCGATTCCTGCAGTCATCAGGATTAATCCCAGATCACTGATTAAAGGTTGTAGGTGGTGTGTACTTTCAGCAGCGGCATTTAAGGCAATCATAAAGTGGTATTTTGGTTTTTTCGAAGCTGATCCAGCTTTTAATTTTAATTGTAATTTAATGGGAAGCTTCCTCTGGTTAAATAAAAAAGCTATCCGGATAAAGATAGCTTTTTTTGATAAAATATTTTATGTTTTGTTTAAATTCCTGTGTAATTACTAGGTGTTATCTGCAATAATTCTGTTTTAACGGCTTCTGAAACTTCCAGCGTTGCAATGAAATTATGAATCGCATTTTTATCAATTGCTTCGTTTGTTCTCGTTAAACCTTTTAGGGCTTCATACGGATTTGGATAGGCTTCACGACGAAGAATTGTCTGGATAGCCTCGGCTACAACTGCCCAGTTTCTTTCTAAATCTTCGGCAAATTTGCTTTCGTTTAAAAGCAGTTTGTTTAAGCCTTTTAAAGTAGCTTCAAAAGCAATGATAGTATGACCCATTGGTACACCTACGTTTCTTAAAACGGTACTGTCGGTCAAATCGCGCTGTAATCTTGAAATTGGCAGTTTTGCTGCTAAATGTTCGAAAATAGCATTGGCAATTCCTAAGTTTCCTTCAGAATTTTCAAAATCAATTGGGTTTACTTTATGAGGCATTGCAGAGGATCCAATTTCTCCTGCTTTGATTTTTTGTTTAAAGTAATCCATCGAAACATACGTCCAGATATCGCGGTCTAAATCGATAATGATATTGTTGATTCTTTTTAAACCGTCAAAAAATGCTGCAAAATGATCGTAATGCTCAATTTGAGTTGTCGGGAAAGAATGGTGTAAACCTAAATCAGTTTCAACAAATTTATCCCCGAATTTTTTCCAGTCAATCTGCGGATACGCAACGTGGTGTGCGTTGAAGTTTCCGGTTGCACCGCCAAATTTAGCCGCAAACGGAATATTGAATAATAAACGCATCTGCTCTTCTAAACGCTCAACAAAAACCAGGATTTCTTTTCCTAAACGGCTAGGAGAGGCCGGCTGTCCGTGCGTGCGTGCCAGCATTGGAATGTCTTTCCATTCAACGCTTAATTCTTTTAATTTAGAAATTAAAGAAATTAAAGACGGCATATATACCTGCTCAAAAGCTTCTTTTGTCGAAAGCGGAATAGCCGTGTTGTTGATATCCTGAGATGTTAATCCGAAGTGAATGAACTCTTTGTACTGTGATAAACCTAGTTTTTCAAAAGCATCTTTAATAAAGTATTCAACTGCTTTTACGTCGTGGTTGGTTACTTTTTCTGTTTCTTTAATCCAAAGCGCATCTTCTGTCGAAAAGTTTTTGTAGATGTTTCTCAGGCTTTCAAATAAATCTGAATTTACGCCTTGCAGCTGCGGTAATGGAATTTCGCATAAAGCAATAAAGTATTCAACTTCAACTAATACGCGGTATTTTATTAAAGCTTCTTCAGAAAAGAAAGGTGCCAGGTTTTGAGTTTTATTTCTATATCTTCCGTCAATTGGCGATATAGCATTCAATTCGTTTAGAGTAGTCATTGTTATGTTGTTTTTCGAAAGGTGCAAATATAAGCGATTGTTAAAACTTCTGAAAATTACTGAAGCTTTATTATAGGTAAACTTTGTAATTTAAATGATGGTTTTGAAGATTTTATCCCAAATCGTGAAATAAAAACCAAAATTTCGGGCTTCATTTTTATGATGATCGTTATGAAATTTAGTAGTCGAAATCCATTGGGTAAAATAATTTTTGTACCAAAAAGAAGGAAATATATCGGTTTTTAAATGACCGAATATTCCGTATGATAAATTTAAAATGAGATAAATAATGATACTCAGATAATTAAATTCTAAAATAGTAATCAGAAAAAGCCAGATAAAGCCAAAGCCCAGCGTTTCGACCGGATGAAGCACATACAAGCTGTACACATTGGTTTCTACATGAGTATGATGCAGTTTATGAACCGGATAAAGCCATTTTAAATGATGAACCAGAAAATGAAAAATGAACATAAAAAGATCCATCAGCAGAATCAATACTAATGTGTCAAAAAATAGAAGCCGGAGCGAACTGGAAAAATCTATTTTCAAAATTCCGTGGCAATACAATTCAAAACCCGTCAGAGTAATAAACGTATTGCATAGTAGAGTTGAAATAACCCATTTTTGGTCTTTATTCTGTAAAACGGTATTTTCTGGTTCGATTATTTTTCCAATCAAAACTGATAAACCAATCAAAGTCAGATTTTCAATTAAAAAGAAAACAAAGAGCGAAAACACGTTAAATTGGGCTAATTGTTCCAGCCAGTTTTCAAAAATCATGACAGGTTTTCTAATTCAAATAATTTTTTGCGCATATCGGCAACACCTTCGGTTGCGGTTTTGGCAATAACTTCAACCTTGTTTCTAAGATTAGGAATCGAAATAGGTTTAGGATCAATATAAAAAACAGGAGTACTGCCCGGGGTGTACGAAATTAATCCCGCAGCCGGATACACTTGCAGCGATGTGCCAATTACAGCAAAATAGTCGGCAGTTTCTGTTATATCAATTGCTTCTTCAAGTGCCGGAACCTGCTCGCCAAACCAAACAATATGCGGACGCAGCTGATGCCCGTTTTCATCCAGATCGCCGGTAAATAAGTCTTCTGTCCAGTCCAGAATCAGATTGACATTTTTTGTACTTCTTACTTTTAATAATTCGCCATGTAAATGCACTACTTTTGAACTTCCGGCTCTTTCATGCAGATCGTCTACATTTTGAGTAATGATATGCACATCAAAATCTTTTTCGAGTTCAGCCAATATCTGATGTCCTGAATTAGGCTGTACTTCTTTTAACTGCTGACGTCTTTTGTTATAAAAATCCAGCACCAGTTCCTGATTTTTCTGCCAGCCTTCCGGAGTTGCGACTTCCATTACATCATGACCTTCCCATAAACCATCGCTGTCACGAAAAGTTTTAATGCCGCTTTCGGCACTTATTCCAGCTCCGGTTAAAACAACAAGTTTCTTTTTCATTCTTATTTTATTAAAAGATAAAAATAGTAATTTCTGCATTTATTATGTGATAAAATAAGACATACTCAATGTGGATTTAGATTTTTTTGAGCGAAAAATAAAGCGTATTTATACTTATTGTGTCAGTTTTTTAAATTATTTAGTTTTAGCCTAAATTAAGCAAAAAGAAATTCTAAATGATTTTAATACAGTTTACGGGATTATCCGGTGCAGGTAAAACGACTTTGGCAGAGCAGGTTCGGCATTTATTAGTGCAGAATAATTATGCCGCAGAAATAGTCGATGGCGATGTGTACCGAAAAACGATCTGTAAAGATTTAGGATTTTCTAAAGAGGACCGCTGCGAAAACGTGAGACGGCTTTTTGATGTGGGACGTAATTTGATCGAAGAAAAAAAAATCGTACTCATGTCTGTTATTAATCCGTATGAAAATCTTCGAAACGAATTACGGAATTTCGAATTTGTACGGACTGTATTTTTAGATTGTTCGATTGAGAACTTAATAGAACGTGACCCAAAAGGATTGTACAAAAAAGCCCTGCTTCCGGATCATGACGAGAATAAAATTAAAAACTTTACCGGAATCAGCGATGTTTTTGAAGTACCGAAAAAAGCCGATTTAATTTTAAAAACCGATGCCGAAACGGTATCTGTTTCAACCCGCAAACTGTACAATTTTATAATAGACAACCTGAATAATGCGGTTTAAAATATAAAAATCATTTCCCGCTTTGTAAATTTTAGTTTAATTGCTTGATCATTAAGTTGTTATAAGTTATATATTTATAAGGTGAAAAATATCTGTCTAATTTAATCTTTTTAAGCGTATGAATCCTTCTTCCTGCCACCTCCCGATTTCTTTTTCAGTTGAAAAATTACAAAGAGATCTTGAGATTTGTGAAACAAAATTATGGACACCGCACTTTAATACCGGACGGTATGAAGGCAATTGGACGAGTGTTGCATTGCGGTCGCAGTCAGGATTGGAAAATGATATTTTTTCTTTTCCGGATAAGGAATATAAAAATACCGAACTGCTGGAAAGCTGTCCGTATTTTAAAGAAATCATGGACTGGTTTCAATGCGAAAAAGAAGCTGTACGATTATTACGATTAGGACCTGACAGCGAAATAAAAGAACATGTTGATAACGATACTTCGTATGAAGATGGGTTTTTCAGGATTCATGTACCGATTATTACCAATTCTGAGGTTTATTTTTATGTAGATAAAAAACTCGTTCCTATGAAAATGGGAGAGTGCTGGTATGCTAATTTCCAGTTGCCGCACAGTGTAGAAAACAAAAGTTCTGAACCCCGTATACACCTTACGCTCGATTGTATACGAAATGAATGGTCGGATGAATTGTTTTCTAAAATGGGATTTGATATTAGTTATTCTCCAAATGAAATGGAATATTCTGATGAGATGAAACAGCAGATTATAGCTGAGCTGTCCCGAAATCCATCCGAAATTAATGCTAAACTTATTGCCGAACTTCAGTCAAAATAAAACATCAAAATGGAAAAAACTCTACACCCGCTTTTTAACTGGATTCCGATTAAATTAATTGAAATAGATAACGAGATCTATTTTGAGTGGATTTATTTATCTAATGTTCCCTTTGCAGAACCTTTTTTTGATGAAACGCTTGCAAAGTGCAAAAGTCATGAATACAACAGTAAAACAATTAAATTAATAAGTACCGCCGAGAATGTAATTGAGTGGTCTAAAGAATTGGTTTCGGTTGAATTGAAATCGCTCGTGTTTCATGTTTCCAGATGCGGTTCAACCATGCTGAGTCAGTCTCTGGCCACTTCGCCAGAAAATATAATGATTTCTGAAGCACCAATTGTAGATCAGGTTTTACGAAGTGATGCCTTTGGTCCGGATAAAAAAAGCATCTTACTGCAAGCTGTAATTGCTTTGCTGGGACAAAAAAGATTTCCTGAACAAAAAAATCTCATATTAAAACTGGATGCCTGGAATATTTTCTATGCCTCTTTTTTCAGATCTGTTTTTCCTGATATACCTTTTGCTTTATTGTACAGAAAACCATCTGAAGTACTCAAATCACACCAGAAAATGATGGGAATGCACATGGTTCCCAATTTAATTCCGCCAAGTGTTTTTGGGATTACATCAAAGGAAATTCAGGAAATCAGTTTTCGTCAGTACGGTGCTTTGATTTTGGAAAAGTACTTTCAGGGATTTCTGGATTTTTATGCCGAAGACAAAAATGTAACCATGCTGGATTATGATAAAGGCATGAAGAATGTTATAGAAAGGTTTATTTCTTTTATTAAAGTACAGTATTCTGATAGAGAACTTGAAAAAATGATTGAACGTTTAAAACAGCATTCTAAAAATAAAAATGAGGCTTTTACCGGAGATTCCTATAAAGATGATGATTTAGCCGTTGACCTTACCAATGTAAATGCCCTGCACGTAAAGCTGAATGCCGGCTTTGTCGAAGATTTAGTGCGTTAAAAAAACAGGAGTTATTCATTCTCTTTTAATTATGTATTTTTGCGGCAAACATAAATAAAATGATTGATTTAGATTACCTCGCATTTTTAGAAGATATATTAACAGAGAACAGAAAAAGTAATTTTTTAAAAGTATTAGAAAACCGTACCAAACATTTTACAGTTGCTGTAGAAGATGTTTTTCAGATGCATAATACAAGTGCTGTAATGCGCAGCTGTGAGGTTTTCGGGATTCAGGAACTAAATGTTATCGAGCAGCGGTTTGGTAAAAGAATCGATAAGGAAATTGCTTTAGGTGCTCAAAAATGGGTAGATATTAACAGATTTGATTCGGTTTCAGGATGCCTTACGGATTTAAGAAGCAAAGGCTATCAGATTATCGCGACAACACCTCACGAAAAAGACTGCATGCTGGAGGATTTTGATATTACTAAACCCAGCGCCTTATTTTTTGGAACAGAAAAAGAAGGTTTATCAAAAGAAATCATGGACAATGCCGATGGTTTCTTAAAAATACCAATGGTTGGTTTTACCGAAAGTCTGAATATTTCGGTTTCTGCCGCAATCATCATTCAAAACTTAACCAACAGATTAAGAAGATCTGATATTAACTGGAAATTGACAGAAGAAGAAATTCTGGTAAAACGTCTGGACTGGGCAAAAAACTCTATAAAAGATATAAAACGAATTGAAGCGCGTTATTATCAGGATAACCCAAGATAAAGTTCTGAGAGGCTAAGATTCTAAGGCACTAAGCTTAAAAAAAATCCCCGACTACATAAATAATCGGGGATTTTATATTTAAGATTGAATCTTTATTAGTTAATCAGAACCCATGTTCCTGCAGCAATTAAAGCTTCAGCTTTTTTGTACTTCATTGTTTCTGTTTTACCAGTAGCAACTTCCTGAACTGTAACAGTATCGTTTCTGTTGATTTTTGGCATATCTCTCACGATTGTTTCAGTAACCTGACGCTGTTGTGTTTCTCCTGCTTCACGGTTCATTTCTTCGCTGTTTGGAATTTCGTCTTTACTTAATTGTAAGTTTTCTTTTTGACGAACTTCTCTTGCTTCGTGAATTTCCGGAGCATTTTGAGCAGGTAAATCACCTTTGAACAAGAATGAAATAACTTCTTTGTTAACGTTGTCAAGCATTCCTCTAAACAAGTTGAAAGCTTCTAATTTGTAAATTAGTAACGGATCTTTTTGTTCGTGAACAGCTAACTGAACAGATTGTTTCAATTCGTCCATTTTACGTAAGTGTTTTTTCCAGGCCTCATCAACAATCGAAAGTGTGATGTTTTTCTCAAAATCAGCTATTAACTGAGCACCTTCGCTTTCGTAGGCTCTTTTTAGGTCTGTTACTACATTCAGGGTTTTAATTCCGTCAGTAAATGGCACTACGATTCTTTCAAACTGATTGTTTGGTTCTTCAAAAACTCCTTTTATGATTGGGAAAGCTTCTCTTGCGCTTCTTTCGGTTTTTTCTGTATAGAAAGCCAAAGCTTCTTTGTATACTTTTCCTGTAATTTCAATTTCAGATAATTTAACAAAATCAGCTTCTGAAACCGGAGCCGTAATTCCAAAATAACGAATTAAATCAAAATCAAATCCTTTGAAATCATTTGCAACTTTATTTTGGCTTACGATTAATTCGCAGGTATCGTAAAGCATGTTTGCGATATCTAATTTAAGACGCTCGCCAAATAATGCGTGACGACGACGTTTGTAAACTACCTCACGCTGCGAGTTCATTACGTCATCATATTCTAATAAACGTTTACGAACACCAAAGTTGTTTTCTTCTACTTTTTTCTGAGCACGTTCAATAGATTTAGTCATCATAGAATGCTGAATAACTTCACCTTCTTTAAGTCCCATTCTGTCCATTACTTTCGCAACTCTTTCAGAACCAAATAAACGCATTAAGTTATCTTCTAGAGAAACGTAGAATTGAGAACTTCCCGGATCTCCCTGACGACCAGAACGACCACGTAACTGTCTGTCTACACGACGGGAATCATGACGCTCTGTACCCACGATTGCTAAACCTCCTGCAGCTTTTACCTCCGGAGATAGTTTAATATCGGTACCACGACCAGCCATGTTTGTTGCAATAGTTACAACTCCGGCTTTACCTGCTTCTTCAACGATTTGCGCCTCTTGCTTGTGCATTTTAGCATTCAATACGTTGTGTGTGATTCCTCTCATTTTAAGCATACGGCTTAATAATTCTGAAATCTCTACAGAAGTTGTTCCAATCAATACCGGTCTTCCGGCGTTTGATAATTCAGTAACGTCTTCGATTACAGCATTGAATTTCTCACGTGTAGTTTTGTAGATATAATCTTCTTTGTCTTGTCTTGCAATTGGACGGTTTGTTGGAATTTCAACCACATCCAGTTTGTAAATCTGCCATAACTCTCCAGCCTCTGTAACAGCAGTACCGGTCATACCGCCTAATTTGCTGTACATTCTAAAGTAGTTCTGTAAAGTTACCGTTGCAAAAGTCTGCGTTGCGGCTTCGATTTTTACATTTTCTTTTGCTTCAATCGCCTGGTGTAATCCGTCAGAATAACGACGTCCGTCCATGATACGGCCTGTCTGCTCATCGACAATCATAATTTTGTTGTCCATGATAACGTACTCTACATCTTTTTCGAATAAAGCGTATGCTTTTAAAAGTTGTGTTAAAGTATGAATACGCTCGCTTTTTACGCCAAAATCCTGAAATAATCTTTCTTTGGCTTCAGCTTCAGCGTCTTTGTCTAATTTTTGTTTTTCGATTGCAGCAATCTCAGTTCCAATGTCCGGTAAAACGAAGAAATCAGAATCAGTATCTCCAGAAAGGTATTTGATACCATTGTCAGTCAATTCTACCTGATTGTTTTTCTCTTCAATCACAAAATACAAAGCTTCGTCAACTTTGTGCATTTCGCGATTGTTATCCTGCATGTATTGATTTTCGGTTTTTTGAAGTAATTGTTTAATTCCTTCTTCACTCAAAAATTTAATTAAGGCTTTGTTTTTAGGTAAACTTCTGTAAGCTCTTAATAATAAGAAACCACCTTCTTTAGTGTTTCCTTCTTTGATTAACTTTTTAGCTTCGGCTAAGAAACCATTCGCTAACTGACGTTGTTGTGCAACTAAGTTTTCGATTTTTGGTTTCAATTCGTTAAATTCATGACGGTCTCCCTGAGGAACCGGTCCTGAAATAATAAGCGGTGTTCTCGCATCATCAATTAATACAGAATCGACCTCGTCGACAATTGCAAAATTGTGTTTTCTCTGAACTAAATCGTTTGGCGAATGCGCCATGTTATCTCTTAGGTAGTCAAAACCAAACTCGTTGTTGGTTCCGTATGTGATATCAGCATCGTAAGCTTTTTTTCTGGCTTCGGTACTTGGCTGGTGGTTGTCGATACAATCAACAGATAAACCGTGGAATTCGAATAAAGGTGCTTTCCATGTGCTGTCACGTTTTGCCAAGTAGTCATTCACGGTTACTAAGTGAACTCCGTTTCCGGTTAAAGCGTTTAAGTAAAGCGGAAGTGTTGCAACCAAAGTTTTACCTTCACCCGTCTGCATTTCGGCAACTTTACCTTCGTGAAGCACCATACCTCCAATTAACTGAACATCGTAGTGAATCATGTCCCACGTAATGTCTTTTCCGGCAGCGTTCCATTTGTTTGCCCAGATTGCTTTTTCACCATCAATAGTGATGTATGATTTTGCAGCAGAGAATTCACGGTCTTTAGGAGTTGCAGTAACTTCAATATGAGAGTTTTCCTTGAAACGGCGTGCTGTTTCTTTTACAACTGAGAATGCTTCAGGAAGAATTTCCAATAAAGTTTTTTCAGAGATTTCATAAGCTTCTTTTTCAAGAGCATCTATTGCATCATAAATATCTTCTCTTTTGTCGATATCCTCAATATTTTCAACTTCAGCTTTAAGCGAAGCAATTTTAGCGTCTTTATCTGCTCTTGCTTCTTTGATTTTATCCTTAAAATAAACGGTTCTTCCTCTTAATTCGTCGTTTGAAAGACTCATTAAAGGAGTTTCGAATGTTTTAATTTTATTTAAATAAGGTTGTAAAGCTTTGACGTCTTTTTGGGATTTATCCCCAACAAAGACCTTGATGATGCTGTTTATGAAACTCATAATTTATCGTATTTCTATTTTATATAATTGTATTTGAGCCAAAAAAAAAGCCTCGGTGATGAGACTTTTTCATTTGGTTTATTTTTCTAATATTCATCCTCATTCCAAAGATAATCTTCGTCTGTTGGATAATCAGGCCAAATTTCTTCCATTGATTCATATATCTCGCCTTCATCCTCGATAGACTGAAGGTTCTCTACTACTTCTAATGGAGCACCAGCTCTAATAGCGTAGTCTATAAGTTCATCTTTGTTAGCAGGCCATGGCGCATCACTTAAATAAGATGCTAATTCTAATGTCCAATACATCTGTTATCTGTTTAGTTTGTGCAAAAATAAATTTTTTACTGAAAAAGACAAGTAAAATTTGATTTATTTTAATAAAATTTAAGAACGTCTTTGTTAGTACCCAGTTTTCAGTGACAGTTTTCAGTTTTAAAACTTAAATTTGCTGCTGAATTGCTGTGTTTTTTAGTAATCAGTTTTGAATGTTGATTTAGCAGTCTGAAAACTGAAAACCGTGACTGTTTACTTTCTGGGAATCCACTTTACTTCCTCTGCTTTTAGGTCTGAGGACAACTTTCGTGCCAAGACAAAAAGGTAGTCAGAAAGTCGGTTTAAGTACATGATTGCGATTTCAGGAACATGTTCATTATGACTTAAATGTACTGCCAAACGTTCCGCACGACGGCATATACAGCGTGCAATATGACAATGTGACACGGTTGGATGACCACCCGGAAGAACAAAATGAGTCATTTGCGGAAGACTTTCTTCCATTTTATCTATTTCGTTTTCGAGCAATTCAATATCCGACTCGATTATTCCAAGGTTTTTTAACCGAAGTTCGCCGTTTTTTAAAACTTCTTTTTCCTGCGGCGTTGCCAAAATGGCGCCCACAGTAAAAAGACGGTCCTGAATTTCGATTAATATAGTTTTATAATGTGAATCGATTTCCTGATCGCGAATCAATCCGATATACGAATTTAATTCGTCGACTGTTCCGTAACTGTCAATGCGAATATGATCTTTAGGAACACGTGTGCCTCCAAAAAGTGCTGTTGTTCCTTTATCGCCTGTTTTGGTATATACTTTCATTTTTATTGTAGATTGAAGATTTCTGATTTTAGATTGATATGCTGTTGTCTAAAATTTTAGATTTAGAAAATAATCTAAAATCAGAAATCTAAAATTATTTTGTTGTGTCGCTTTCTATTAATCCATCCCTTAAACGGATAACACGATGTGCGTAGGCTGCGATATCTTCTTCGTGAGTTACCAGAATTACTGTGTTTCCCTGCGCGTGAATATCGCCAAAAAGCTTCATAATTTCTACAGAAGTTTTACTGTCTAGGTTTCCTGTTGGTTCATCGGCAAGAATGATCGAAGGTTTGTTAACCAAAGCACGGGCAACAGCAACACGCTGGCGCTGTCCTCCTGAAAGCTGATTGGGCTGGTGATCCATTCGGTCAGCTAAATTTACCTGTTTTAGAACTTCTGTCGCGCGTGCAATTCTGTCAGATTTACCGTAACCGGCATAAATCATAGGCAGGGCAACATTATCCAGAGCTGTGGTTCTGGGTAAAAGATTGAAGGTTTGAAAAACAAAGCCAATTTCTTTATTTCTAATTTCGGCAAGTTCATCATCTTTCATCTGGCTGACATCTTTTCCGTTTAAAACATAACGCCCGGAAGTTGGAGTGTCCAAACAGCCTAATAAATTCATTAAAGTCGATTTTCCGGATCCCGAAGGTCCCATCAAAGCAACATATTCTCCTTTATTGATTTCTAAATTAATTCCTTTTAAAACATATACGATTTCGTTTCCCAGAACAAAATTTCGTCTTATGTCGGTTATTTTAATTAATGGATCTGCCATTTGGTTTTACAATTTTGGATTTAAAAGTACGAAACACTTTTCAATAAAATTATAAGTAGTTAAGATTTGAATTTTGTTACAAAAGCCTCTGCATAGAAAAGGCAGTAATAATATATTTTTTAAGAATAGAAAATTGTTATATTATTTTTGATTTGTCTTATAAAATTATCAGTATTTTGTGTTTTTTATAATTTTTAAATGTTTTTAGGTTTGAAAACATGATAATAATGTAATTTTCTGTATTTGATGTTTACTAAATTTGATTAATCAATTAATAAAAATCAACATTATGAAAAATATTAAAATAGTATTAGGAATTGCATTAATAGCTTTAGGTTTTGCTTCATGTAAAGATGAGAAACAAGAAAAAGCGCAAAAAACTGTAGACTCTTATGTAACCTACGTAGATTCTGTTAAAAATGTAGCTGCTGCAGATTTAAAAGAAAACTGGCAAGATGTAGAAGCCGAATATGACAGAAGATCTCAAGAGGCTCAGGCAGCTTTAGCAGATATTAAAGATAACGCCTCTGCTACAGAAAAAGTAAATACGAGCAAAATTAAATATGAAGAATTTAAAAACGAAATATCCGCCCAATTTGCCCCTCCGGCTCCAAGCCCGAAACAGCAATTAAGAGATGCTTTGTTTGGTGCTGGAAAAATAGGTGATGATATGAACTTCAGCTGGGTAAATGCTCAGAACATTCACAGCGTTTATCAGCAGTTCGTTCACACTGTAGAAGATAATAAAGACAAATATTCCAGAGAAGACTGGGATGAAATTAAGTTAATGTATGAAGCACTTGACAGCCGTAAAAATACGGTTGAGAAAGAAGGACTTACATCTGAAGATAACAGAAAAATCGCTGGCTTAAAAGTGAAATTTGCACCAATGTATACTGTTAACAGAATGGGAGCTAAGTCTGAAGAAAATAAAGAAGCTAAAAAATAAGAATTTTTCAAAATATTTTGAATTAGATAAAAATGAAAAAGACAATCAGAAATGATTGTCTTTTTTATGTTTTAATAAAATGGAATGATCGCGAAATTTATTTGTTGATTAATTTTTCAAGCTTTGTCATCATATCTTCTTTTTCTTTCAGCATACGCTCATACAATGCAATTTTCTCTTCATGTAATTGAATTATCTTTTCAATTGGATTGTAGTTATTAATTATAAGTCCAGTCGCGTAATCATGCGCATTGAATGTGCTTGCAATAACATTTACTGCTCGTTCTTCATCAAAATTTTGAAAAGCTTCAATAGGAATTTTCAAAGAACTAGAGATTTGTTTAAGCAGATTGTCTTCAATTACTTCTTTCTGTTCCAGCATAGAAATTTTTTTCTGGTTCCAGTCTTCTCCCAAATCATAAGCAAGTGCTTCTTGTTTGATGCCAAGCATTTCTCTAAAACGTTTTACGTTTCTTCCCTGATGAATTTTCTGTTCCATAATGCATGTCGTTTTTTCTAAAGGTTCAAATATAAAGTTATTTGTACTAAAAATACTAAGTTTTAAAGGTAAAAAAACATCTCATTAAACGTACTCTTTTTGTCAGATATTATACCTGAATTTAGAATATTTTACCTCAATATTAATTTCACTTGTTTAATTGTTCTAGGGAAAAGCCGTGTAATTACTCTGTTATAAATATTTGAAAAGCTAAAAAAAATTATGCTCGAATTATAAAATGCTCTTTCGGCTGTTCTCTTCTAAAAAATACAAATCCCCATTGAAAAGTATCAATCGTGACTTTTACTTGAGGATGATTTTTAATGATTTCCCAAGCTTCTTCCATATCTTCTGACCAATGAATGTCATCGAAAATCCAAACAGAATCATTGTCTATTGTTGGCAATAAAAGATCAAAATATGCTAGAGTTGCTTTTTTAGAATGATTTCCGTCAAAATATATTAGGTTGTAATTTACAGCTTGAATATTCTCGGAAATTAAAAAAGATTCAAATTCAGAAATTACATTTTCGACATTATTACAATCAAATTCAGCCAGCTGATTTTGTGCAGCATTTGCTGTGTTCGGACAGCCTTCAATTGTAACCACTTTAGCTTTGGGATTCCCTAAAGCCAGGGCAGAAGTTGCCAAACCCAAAGAAGTTCCTATTTCCAGAATGTTTTTTGGCTGAAAATACTGCGTTACCCGAAACAATAATTCGGCACGTTTTGGCGAAATTCCTGCAGTTGAAGCAATTTTAGAAATCTGTCTTCGGTTTGATTTAAAGACTTTTGAACCGGCTCCAAAATCGGTTACGTCAATAAAGTTTTTGTTTTCTAAAAGTGATTTTCGGTATTTTTTTAGAATTTGATATTCCGGTTTTGGTTTTTTGTCGTAAAAACATTTGGTCAGCAAATTAAAAACAAACGGAGAATGAACTCCATGTTCGTTTTTAGATTCCCAAAGAAATTTTAGATACGATTTAATTTGAAACAGCATTCTGAATTAGGAATATCTTAGTTGATTGATTTTAATGTAATATCAAATATAAGTACAGATCCTCCGGGAATACCGTTGTAATTGTGGCTGCCGTAGCCTAAATGTGCAGGAATAAAAAGTTTGCCTTTTCCTCCTGGTTTAAATTTAGGAATTCCTTCTTTCCATCCCAGTATTACCTGATTTAAACCAAACGACGCACCTTTTTTCTCTTCCTCTGTTTCTGCATCCGGATCACTTTCGTCAAATGTATTTCCGTTTGTGTAATATCCTCTGTAAACAACAGTCACATTTGAAGTTGCTTCAGGAAACTTTTCACCTTCACCTTGTTCTTCAATAATAAAGTATAAACCAGAATTATTTCTTTCTGCAGTAAGGTTGTTTGCAGCTAAATAATCAACAATTTCCTGTTCGTTTTGAGCAGTGTAATCTTTTGTTTCATCCTTATCGCTTGCGCATGAGCTTAGGAGAACAACAGATAGCAGGGTTAATATAAGGTGTTTCATTTTTTTATTGTTTTTATGACTAATTATTTCGTTTTCAGTCTCAGTTTTCAGTCTCAGTTTTCAGTCTCAGTTTTCAGACTGGGTTGAGTTTTTAGTTTTTCAGTTTTGTTATTTTGGCATCCAAACTTTGTTGGATTGTTAATCATATAATTTATTAGTTTTCCAATTTCTATATTTTTAGTGTTTAACGATTCAAACACTTCTTTACTTATGTATTTACAAGCCAGAGAAAATTCCAGCCATGTATTCGTTTCAGAGTTTTCAGCATCACTATCAGTCAGTTTGCTTATAAAATGATTCATATATCTCCTTTTTCGATATGCTTCTGCAATATTAGCTGTAACACTTCGCGAAGATCTTCTTATTTGATCGGTCAGCGAATATTTTTCTTCTGTTGGAAATATTTTTGATAATTCAAAAATTTCCATAGCAATCTCAAATGACTTTTTATAAGCCAGTAATTCTTTGTAATCCATTTTTTTATTTTTTGCAAGAATAATAAAAAAGAGGAAAAAGATTACTTTTTTATAGATATATTTTTACTAACACACAACGACTGCGACTAAAAACTGCGACTGAAAACTAACTATCCTTCAATTTTAGCAGAGAGCTCAAACCATCTCTCTTCCTTTGCTTCAATTTTATTAATGATATTTTGAAGTTCGCCGGCTTTTTTCTCGATATCGGCATCGGCTACTTTTCCGTCAGAGAATAATTGTTCGATTTTGGCTTTTTCAGCTTCAAGATCTTTAATTTCTCTTTCGATTTTCTGATATTCTTTTTGCTCGTTAAAAGTCAGATTTCCGGTTGTGTTGTTTTGTTTCCAGTCTTTCTTTTCGGCTTTTGTTTCTTCTTTTTGAGTAACATCGGCACTGTCTTCATAAGCACGGAAATCAGAATAGTTTCCGGGGAAATTTTCGATTTCGCCCTGACCTCTAAAAACAAATAAATGATCGACGATTTTGTCCATAAAATAACGGTCGTGAGATACTACTAATAAACATCCCGGATAATCCAGAAGGAAACTTTCCAGAACGTTCAGTGTTACAATATCCAAATCGTTTGTAGGCTCATCGAGAATTAAAAAGTTTGGGTTTTGGATTAAAACCGTACACAAGTACAAACGTTTTAATTCGCCTCCGCTTAATTTTTCAACATAATCGTATTGTTTTTTGGCATCAAAAAGAAAACGCTCCAATAATTGAGAAGCCGAAATAATCTTTCCTTTTGTAAGCGGAATATATTCTCCGTATTCTTTAATCACATCAATTACACGCTGCCCTGGTTTTGGATTAATTCCCGATTGTGTGTAATAACCCACTTTTATAGTATCGCCTTTTACAACGCGTCCGCTGTCCGGCGGAATTGTTCCTGTTAACAGATTCAGGAAAGTAGATTTTCCTGTTCCGTTTTTACCAATAATCCCGATTCTTTCGCCGCGCTGAAAATCAAAACTAAAATCATCCAGAATAATTTTGTCCTTGAATTTTTTAGAAAGTTTGTGAAGCTCAATGATTTTGCTTCCCATTCTTTCCATGTTAATTTCAAGCTCTACTTTATTTTCTTTACGTCGGCTTTGTGCTTTTTCCTTAATAATGTAAAAATCGTCCTGACGTGATTTAGATTTGGTGGTTCTCGCTTTTGGCTGGCGGCGCATCCATTCTAATTCTTTTACAAATAAGTTTTTGGCTTTGTCAATACTGGCATTTTCAGAAGTGATTCTTTCTTCTTTTTTCTGTAAATAATACGAGTAATTTCCTTTGTATTGGTATAATTTTCCGTTGTCTAATTCGATAATTTCATTGCAGACACGTTCCAGAAAGAAACGATCGTGCGTTACCATAAACAATGTAATATTTTCTTTGGCAAAATAACTTTCAAGCCATTCGATCATTTCAAGATCCAAATGGTTGGTTGGCTCATCCAGAATCAATAAATCCGGACGATTGATTAGGATTATAGCCAGTGAAAGACGTTTTTTTTGTCCTCCCGAAAGGCTTTTAACTTTCAGCTTAAAATCTTCCAGTTTTAGTTTGAACAAAATCTGTTTGTACTGCGTTTCAAAATCCCACGCATTGTGCTGATCCATAGCATCGAAAGCTTTTTGATAGGCTTCTTCATCAGCAGGATTTTCCAGTGCTTTTTCGTACGCTTCGATTACCTTAAGCGTTTCATTGTCTGAAGCGAAAATACTTTCTTCAATCGTAAGTTCATCCTGCAGGTTATTGTCCTGCGAAAGAAACGCCATTCTGATTCCTTTTCTCAAAACAACCTGTCCGGTATCCGGCTCCTCCAAACCATTGATAATGCTCATAATGGTGGTTTTTCCGGAACCATTTTTAGCAATAAAAGCGATTTTCTGGTCTTTGTTAATTCCAAAAGAAATGTTGTCAAAAAGGACTCTTTCGCCAAATGACTTCGATATATTTTCTACAGATAAGTAGTTCATGTTTTTTTATTTTTTAAATCAGATCATACAGCATTTTAAATATGTTGTTTTCTGAATTATTTGTACAGCGTTTTTGTGCTGTTTTTCTTTAAATTGACCGCAAATATAGCCTTTTGAATTTAAACTAAAAAAGATAGCAAATGGCTATCTTTTTGGTTTGAAATTTTAAATGGTTTTCTTTTTAGATTGTTGTTGTTTTGTAGGTTTAATTTTTCTATGATTTTTATTTGCTAATTTGGTTAGTTATGATTTTATACAAATCATTAATCAAGAATATTTTTCCACTTAGTGTTGCTGTTGATGGTGTCAATATCGTAACACAGTATTTCAAATTGACTCAGGAGCCTGGTTATTTCTTTTCTTGTAGTTTTAGGATCTTGGCAAAGTTGCAAAATTCTATTTTCTATAATTTTTGATTTTTTGAGAGATTCTTGAGTAATTCTATTTCGTTCTGTTATAATTTTTCTTAATGAATCAATTCTCTTTATATAGATAAGATTACTTTCTCTACTGGAACTTTTTTTAATTTCATCATTAATAATATTTTTAAGAGACTGATTGATGGCATCTAAGCTCTTGGAATAATCCACACTTTTAGGAATATTTATTGCAGGATTAAAATTAATTCTAATAGTATCTTTAGGTTGTTCATTACCATCTCTTTTTAGAAAAGAAATGAGAGAATCTTTATATTTATTAGATAGTACAAGACTATCGTTAGTTATTTTTAAATTTACTAATTTAGAATTTTTGGTGTCAATATTTTCAGCTTGAAATATAAAAAGTATTGGAATAACAGTTGTTATTAATCCTAGCAATATAAGCTTTACATTTTTTAAATCTTTTTTCATAGCATTTTTTGTTTTATCAACTCTCTGATTATTTCGCTCAATTCTTGATTAGTTATTGATACTTGTGTAAGTTGTTGAGGAATTCCTTCTTCATTTTGATATAATTTTTTAAAGGCTTCATATAAATTAACCTTGCGTTCTGAAATAGAGTCTTCCTGTAGGCTCATAAATAGATAGCTAAAAATTGGGATTAAAAAGACCTTTACTGTATCACCTGAATAGAGAATTTCAACATTCTCTTTTATGTATGCGTAGATTATTAAAAATACAACAGCTATAATAATCGAGTATAGACAAATCCAAAAACGTTTTTCTCGAAATTTACCATCTTCTAACTCTATCGCACAAAGAGTTTCTAAAATTTCCTTGTATGAATTAACTGAAAACTCTCCCATTTTTTAAATATTTTATACAGTTTATTTTTATCTACGATAATGGTTTCAATAAGTCCAATTTCCTTCATCTTATGCTACATGTTAAGATTTCGTTGACCTATCTAAATATTTTTTTTTATAGTTCTTTTTTTGATGTTTATAATATTGAAATATAAGTGTTTAAAGTGGAATTTAGTCAAGTAGATATACCTGTTTTATGTTTGAATTTGAATGAGAAATAGAGGTTTAATAAAATTCCAAAAACATAACGATTGTTGTGTAGTTGTCTAGCCAAGATTGACATAATATTTTATACAATTTGAAGTTAAGTAATTCTAGTGTAATAAATAAAGTTAGTGTTTGGTAATGAAGTATTAATAATCAATTTCTATTGAATAAATTATTTACGGACATACGATTTCAGCACAGAACTCAAATCTAAATAATGAATTTGCTGCGGAGTATTCAAAACTGGTTTGCGAACCAGAGACTCATTCGTAATAAAATAATGGAGACCGTCTTTTGTGGTAATACCTTCAATTTGATGAAACGGAAGTTTAAGATTTATGCGGCGTTTGTTTCCTGATGAAAAATCAAAGTTTTTAAAATCGTATAAAAGATACAGAAACGTTTTTCCGGTTTTAGAATAACCGCAGAGTGCTATGATTTTTTTGTCTTCAAGATAAACGGCTCCGGTTACTAAACCATTTGTGTCGATGGTAGTTTTAAATTTTGCAATATGATTTCCGGTTTCATTAGGCAGGACGTAAACTGCGGTTTTAGAAGATTTCCATTGTTTGGTAAAAAGATAAATACTGTCCTTGGAAACAATAAAAGCTTCACAGTCAAAATTGGTTGAGTTGGGTTTTTGAGCCGAAAAATCCGTTTGGTCTTCGTAGCTGAAAGTAATTTTCCTGATAACCGGATTCTGATTGAGAAAAGATTGTTTTTCGATTTTCAGGATATTCAAATCGGTTCGGTTTCCTCGGTAATTGTTTCCAAAGTCACCTATATAAATATGTGTGCTGTCCTGCGAAATTTCTTCCCAGTCATGATTGATGACCTGATCCAGCACTATTTTTCTTTTTATTTTTCCTAAGGAGTCCAGTCCGTAAATGGTTTTGTCGTGATCATCATTATGTGTCCAGAGTAAATTATCAAAAGCTGTTAAGCCCGAAGTCTCTTTAATCGTGTCGCTTAATTTTATAGAATATTCCGGTTTTAGTTTTAAAGTTTTATAGAGACAAGTTCCGTTATTTTCTGCAGCAGCGTCATTGTAATTTTTTGCAAGCGGATCTGTACAGCCGGAAGTCTGGGCATAAGCAGATAAAGAGATGAAATAAAGAAATAAAATAATCCTGCACATTTTCCTTAAGTTTAGGTTAAGGCAAAAGTAATTTTTTAAGAATAGTAAAAAAAATAGGATTATTAATATAATTAAAATGTTACTTTGCAGCCATAAGTGTAAGCCCAAATCTCAGCCCCCGAAATATGAGAATTTTAGAAGAATTATCCAGGTTTAGAATGTCCCGTTATTTCAAACTTTTGTTTGTATGCTGGGACGTGATTTTACTCAATACTGCCATTATTCTTTCTGCTTTAGCCAGATTTGGAAGCTTAGACGAACTTTTCATCAAAGAAGAAAAAACCGTTTCGCTTGTTGCTAATTTAATCTGGATTGGACTGCTTCTTAATAAAGATTCACATCAGATGATTCGTATTGAGCGCATCGAATCTATTTTAAAACGAACCATCCAGAAACTGATTATACACGCGTCTTTAATAGCCATTTTTGTTGTTTTCTTAAAATTCTCTGATATTTCGAGACTTAGGTTATTATTGTTTTACGTTTTCTTTTTTGGAATTTTATTGATTTCTAGATACGTATCTATGAAGCTTTTAAAAAGAATACGGGCAAAAGGATACAACTTTAGGAATTTTATTATTGTTGGCGCTAATGAAACGGGCGAAAAAATGCGTAAGATTCTGGCAAAAGACTTAACTTACGGTTATAAATTTTTAGGTTTTTTTGATGAAAAACCGGATGCTGATTTTCCTGAAAAAGTTTTAGGTAATTTTGATGCTGTACAGGATTTTATCGTCGAAGAAAATGTTGACGAAATGTATGTTGCACTGCATATTGATAATATCGAAATCATAAACAGACTTGTAAAAATCTGTGAGCAGAATATGGTTCGTATTAAGTTTATTCCGGATTTTCAGCTGTATACAAAATCAAGCAAGGTAGAAATTACTTTCTACGAAAATACTCCCGTATTAATGCTGCGCAGAGAACCTTTAGAATCCCCAGCTAACAGGCTGATTAAAAAAGCTTTTGATGTCTGTTTTTCAGCACTCGTAATCCTGTTGATATTTCCGTGGCTGTTTCCTATAGTAATGCTTATTATTAAAATAGAATCGCCGGGACCTGTTTTTTTTAAGCAGAAACGTTCCGGACGTGATAACCGTGAGTTTGTATGTCTGAAATTTAGAAGTATGTACGTAAACGATCTGGCACATAACAAACAGGCCGGAAAGGGAGATAGCCGTATAACGAAATTTGGGGCTTTTATTCGTAAAACGAGTATTGACGAACTTCCTCAGTTTTTTAATGTCTTTTGGGGCGATATGTCGGTTGTTGGACCACGTCCGCACATGATAAACCTTGCAAAAGAATACAGTGAGCTGATAAATAATTATTTAGTTCGTCAGTTTGCCAAACCCGGAATTACAGGCTGGGCGCAGGTAAATGGGTATCGCGGCGAAACCAAAGAACTTATCGATATGGAAAACAGGGTAGAATACGATATTTGGTATATCGAAAACTGGAGTTTACTGCTTGACATAAAAATTATAGTAAGAACCATAATTAATATCCTTAAAGGAGAAGAAAACGCTTATTAGTTTTTAAAATTTAAAAAACTGATTATTAGCAATGACTTCTTTTAAATTTGAAGTTTCGCTTATTTTAATCCTTTGGTTTAAAGCTTCGATATGTTTGCTGTGATGTACATCAGTTCCTGTAAAATCGTACATTCCTTTTTTAAGTAAAAGTGCAGCTGTTTTAGTGATTTCACTTCCGTAATAACCCATAACAGCCAATAAATTTAACTGAAAAAGACAGCCTGCTTTTTTTAAATTTTCGTATTCCTTGAAGTTTTTATGAAAATATAAATACCTTTCCGGATGCGCCAGAACCGGTTTATAACCAGCCAGCTGAATATCAAAAATCATTTTATAAAGATTTAGCGGTGCGCTTAAATAAGAAATCTCAACCAATATATAATTGTCCTTTAAAGTCAGCAGTTTTTGCTCTTTCAGATGATTTTCAAACCAGTCATCCATAAAATATTCGGCTGCAGCGTTAAAAGGCAGCTTGATATTTTCTTCCTCAAGTAAAAGTTTTGTTTCCTTTTGTTTTTCCTGAATATCGGTTTCAGAATTATCCCATACATAATGATTAATATGCGGTGTGGTAATATATTGCGAAATACCAAGTTCCTGAAACGCTGCGGCCAGTTTTATGGTTTTTTTTATCGTCTTTGCTCCATCGTCAATACCCGGAAGTAAATGCGAATGAATATCTATATAGCTTCCTGCTAAAAGATCTTTTAAAAAAGGTTTTGAGGTAAAAAATGATAACATGGCCGCAAAAGTAAAGAATTGATCTTGTTTTGTCTGCACTTTAAAAAGATAAATGTAAAATAATAATTAACCCATGTAATACGGTTTTGCAATTGTGCTATATTTGATAAAAAGCAGTTTTTATGAAAATTAAAGAGAATTTGTATAATCAAAGGATTATTTCGATTGATGCGCTGCGCGGCATCACTATTTTTGTAATGATATTTGTAAATGAACTGGCAAGTATTCAAAACGTGCCTCAATGGATGAAGCACATGCCTGCCGATGCCGATGCGATGACTTTTGTTGATCTCGTTTTTCCTGCTTTTTTATTTATTGTCGGCATGTCGGTTCCGTTTGCTTTTAATGCCCGGCTGATCAAAGGCGACAGCCCTAAAATAATCTGGACGCATACTTTAAAACGTGCATTGGCCTTAATCATTATTGGGGTTTATATGGTAAATGCCGAATATGGTTACGATGCTTCAAAAATGATTATTGCACCCGCTTTCTGGGGATTTTTGGCATACGCAATGCCAATTCCTGTCTGGAATAAATATCCAAAAGATTTTCCGCTTTGGCTAAAATACATACTGCAATACGGCGGTATGCTGGTTTTAACTGCACTTTACTTTTTATATGTTCAGGAAGATACGGGAAAGACAGGAATTACGTCAAAATGGTGGGGAATCCTAGGTTTAATAGGATGGGCGTATCTTATTTCGGTAGTTTATTACTGGCTGGTTTCGGGAAGATTATGGGCTATGATTGCCTTCTTGGTGGTTTGTGTTGCCGCTAATTCAGTTAACTTAACCAATGGCATAGTATTACCCGAATGGATTGCTTTTATTGCCGGACATTTAACTCATGCCTCATTAGTTACAGCTGGCGTAATAATATCGTTGTTGTTTTTTGACAGAAAAATCGAAACCCGAATCAACTGGTCTGTCATTATTTTTATTATTTTATTTTTCACTGCAGGTTTTGCTCTGCGTCCGTTTTACGGAATCTCGAAAATACAAGGAACTCCATCATGGACGATGCTTTCTGCCGGAATTTGCGCTATCCTGTTTTATTTTCTGTTTTGGCTGATGGAAATCAAAAAACAAACAAAATGGAGCGAATTTTTTATGCCTGCCGCTGCAAATCCATTATTGATTTATATCCTGCCCGGCGTTATCTATTATTTTAATAAAACTCTAAAAATCGAAATTATTCCGGAATATTTTCGCGAAGGCATTCCCGGAATCATCTGGTCGCTGGTTTTTTCAGTTATTATGCTGTATGTAATGAAAATCTTTAACCGATTTAAAATTCAGCTGCATTTGTAGTTTTTTTAGTTTCAGGTTTGAGGTTTGAGGTTTGAGGTTTCAGGTTTGAGGTTTCAAGTTTGAGGTTTCAGGTTTGAAGTTTCAGTTTTTTGCGTTTCGGTTTAACTTGAAACATGAAACCTGAAACAAAATGAAACCCCTGTCAAAACTATTCTGAATAAAATTTTAAATTTGTAAGATGTTGTTTTTGAAAAACTTATCTTATGAGAAATGCGAAAATTATTTTTGGGTTGTTTTTCTTTTTTCAGATGCATTTCGGCTATTGCCAGAACGATTCTGTTTCAGATAATAAAAAAGATATTTTAGATGTACTGCTGAAACTCTTTCATAAAAACGATTCAATCCGTCAGAGTCAGAATAAAAAAGTAGTTTTCTCACTGCTTCCGGTTCCTATCGATGCGAATAAAAGTGCCGGTTTGGTGGTTTCATTTCTAACGACTTTTTATCTTGGAGACAGCAACACCACCAAAATGTCACAGGTTTCTTTTTCGCCTTATTTCAGCTTTACAAAACAATATGTTTTTCCTGTTCAGTCCTACATCTATACAAAAGACAATCACTGGAATTTTACAGGAGATTATCGGTTTATGATTTATCCGCAGGATACGTATGGTCTCGGCGGACATAATACAGATGAAAAAATGTCGACCCTCGATTATCAGCAATGGCGGTTTTACCAGTTTGCAACCCGAAAAATTGTTGGAAATTACCGTGCAGGACTTGGATTGTTGTTCGACAATTACCAGAATATTTCTGAAGATTCGTATATCTCTGAACCAACAGATTATTACAAATATATGAATGGGGATTTTTCTAACGAAAGTTCCTTTGGAGTTGCTGTTCAGGGACTTTATGATTCCCGCGAAAACAACGTAAATCCGGAACAGGGAATGTATATAGAAGCCGATTACCGAATAAACACAAGCGGTGTTGAAGGGAAAAAATGGAATTCTGTTTACATCGATGCCCGCAGATATCATTCTTTCCATAAATACAAACACAGAGTTTTGGCCTACAGGGCTTTTTATTGGTCGACTTTTGGCGGAAAACCGCATTATTTAGATCTGCCGAGTATTGGCTGGGATCGAGAAGGGAAAACAGGCCGTGGATTTACCCGAAACAGATTTCGAAGTAATGCCCTAATTTATTTTGAAAGCGAATATCGTACGGATATTTCCAAAAACGGATTTTGGGGCGCAGTGTTTTTTACCAATATTTCTTCGGTGTCAAAATTTGATACGTACGATTTTAAAAAATGGAATCCGGCTGTGGGTACAGGCTTGCGCATAAAATGGAATAAAAAAAACAACAGCAATTTGATTCTCGATTACGGAATTAGTAAAAACGACTGGTCTTTGCGGTTAGGTTTGGCCGAAAATTTCTAACTTTCCCCAAAATCCATTTGCTAAAAAATTCATGCAGTTATCGGTTATTATCCTAAATTATAATGTGCGTTACTTTCTGGAACAATGCGTTTTAAGTGTTCAGGAAGCCATTTTGGACCTTGATGCCGAAATAATAGTAATTGATAATAATTCCTCTGATGACAGCTGTCTGATGATGAAAACCCGGTTTCCGGAAATAAAACTCATCGAAAACAAAGAAAATTTTGGTTTCCCAAAAGGGAATAATATAGGAGTTGAACAAGCTCACGGAAGGTATGTCTGCATTTTAAATCCGGATACAGTGGTCGCCGAAGATACTTTTAAAAAGATTTTGGGTTTCGCCGAAGAAAAACAAAACTTAGGAATTATCGGCTGTAAATTAATTGACGGAACCGGAAGTTTTCTGCCCGAAAGCAAACGCGGCATTCCAACGCCCTGGGTTGCCTTTACAAAGATTTTTGGGTTGTATAAAATCTTCCCGGATTCAAAACTATTCAACCAGTATTATGCACAGCATTTAAAAGAAAACCAAACCGGAAAAGTAGAGATTCTGGTAGGCGCTTTTATGTTCATGGAGAGAGAATTGTATTTGGATTTAAATGGTTTTGATGAAGATTGTTTTATGTATGCAGATGATATTGACTTGTCGTACAGGGCACTTTTGAAGAAAAAAGACAATTACTATTTTCACGAAACCACCGTGCTGCATTACAAAGGCGAAAGTACTGTTAAAGATGAATTGTATATGAAACGTTTTCAGGATGCCATGAATTTTTTCTATCAGAAACATTTTAAGAAATCCTTCTTTTTTAGTCTTTTTATCCGGCTCGGAACGTGGTTTTTTTCTTTTGTGAAAATGTTTCAGGGGAAACCAAGACTAAAACCGGTGCCAGAAACGTTTATTTTTTATTCGGAAAATGAAATTTTGGTCGAAAAAATGGCTTCCAATTTTAAAAATAAAGTCAGCTTTTTAGATTTAAAAAAAGAAAAATTGGTAAATTCGTTCCCGATTTTAAAGGGCAGAAGGACAGAGATCATTTTGGATAATCAGTATGTTTCATTTAAAAAATGTATCAATATCATAGAAACTCTTAAAGATAAGAACATTACTTTTAAGATTTTCCCTAAAAGAACAAGTTTTGTTATCGGAAGCGATTCAAGAAATGACAGGGGGCAAATCGTGAAAATTGACTAAAAAATTATATTAAGTATAATTTATGTTTAAAAATTTCAGTAATTTCGCAATCGTAAAATCAAAATCACCCTTTAGAATAACAATATGGCAAGATTTGAATTAAAGCTTCCTAAAATGGGAGAGAGCGTCGCTGAAGCAACCATTACCAACTGGTTGAAAGAAGTGGGAGACAAAATTGAAGCTGATGAAGCAGTACTTGAAATTGCAACTGATAAAGTTGACAGTGAAGTACCCAGCGAAGTATCAGGAATTTTAGTTGAACAATTATTTGGCAAAGATGATTTAGTTCAGGTAGGGCAGACTATTGCAATTATCGAAACCGAAGGCGGTGATGAGCCTGTAAGGACAGCTGCAGCAGCAACTGCTGTTCCTGCCGAAGCTGCAGAAATCGAAAAATCAATCGAAACAGTAAAAGAAGATATTGCGGCACCGCAGGATTTTTCGGGTTCTGAAAAATTCTTTTCTCCTTTAGTAAAAAATATTGCAAAAGAAGAAGGTGTTTCTGTTGCTGAACTTGAAAATATTCAGGGTTCAGGAAAAGACAGCCGCGTAACCAAAGATGATATTTTAAAATATATAGAAGACCGCAAAGCCGGACTTGTTGAAGCTCCAAAAGCAGTTGTTGAAACTCCAAAAGCGGCTGAAGAAGCTCCAAAAGCTGCAGAAACTCCAAAGGCATCAACTGAAACTCCAAAAGCTGCTGAACCGGTGGTTCAAAAAAGCCAGCAGGCAGTTCCGGTTTCTGTAAACGGAGGCGATGAAATTGTCGAAATGGACAGAATGCGTAAACTGATTTCAGGGTACATGACTGCTTCTGTACAAACTTCTGCTCACGTACAGTCGTTTATTGAAGTAGATGTAACCAACATCGTAAAATGGAGAGATAAAGTAAAAACAGCTTTTGAAAAGAGAGAAGGAGAAAAACTGACTTTCACACCAATTATGATGGAAGCAGTTGCAAAAGCTTTAAAAGATTTCCCTGGAATGAATATTTCTGTTGACGGTGATTATATCATCAAAAAGAAAAACATCAATTTAGGAATGGCAGCAGCATTACCAAACGGAAATTTAATTGTGCCTGTAATTAAAAATGCAGATCAGTTAAACCTTGTTGGAATGGCAAAAGCGGTTAATGATTTAGGAAACCGTGCAAAAGCAGGAAAACTAAAACCGGACGATACACAAGGCGGCACATATACAGTTACGAATGTTGGAACTTTTGGCAGTGTTTTCGGAACGCCTATTATCAATCAGCCTCAGGTTGGAATTTTAGCTCTGGGCGCTATTCGTAAAGTGCCTGCGGTTATCGAAACTCCGGAAGGTGATTTTATTGGAATCCGTCAGAAAATGTTCTTGTCTCACTCTTATGATCACAGAGTAGTTGATGGGGCTTTAGGAGGAAGTTTTGTTAAAAGAGTAGCAGAATATTTAGAAGCTTTTGATATAGATAGGGATTTCTAAGAGATTCGTAAAATAAATTTTAAAACCCGAAAAAATGAAATATTTTTTTCGGGTTTTTTTATTCGTTTTTAAAAGTCAAAATCCAAAAAATAGCCTTATTTTGGTCAAAAAAATAGAATTAAGGGCGGAAAACTCGCCTTTAAAAATTACATTTGTAATCTTATAAAAATTAAAAATGGAATTAAAACTTAACAAACCAATCTGCTTTTTTGATCTTGAAACAACAGGAATTGATATCGGTAAAGACCGAATCGTAGAAATTTCGATATTTAAAGTTTTTCCTAACGGAAATAAAGAAAGCAAGACCTGGCTTGTTAATCCTACTATTCCAATTCCGCCCCAAACTACGGCTGTACACGGTATTACAGATGAAAAAGTGGCTAATGAGCCTACTTTTGCAGAACTGGCGCCGCATATTCATAATATGATAAAAGACAGTGATTTGGGAGGCTTTAATTCCGATCGTTTTGATATTCCGCTTTTGGCAGAAGAACTGCTTCGTGCCGGAGTTGACTTTGATATGAAAAATAAAGTTTCTGTAGATGTACAAACTATTTTTCATAAAATGGAAGAGCGTACACTTAGTGCAGCTTTAAAATTCTACTGCGGAAAAACTCTTGACAATGCCCATTCAGCAGAAGCAGATACAATGGCAACATACGAAATCCTGAAAGCGCAATTGGATCGTTATCCTGAACTGGAAAATGATATGAAATCTTTGTCTGAATTTACAACCCGTAAAAAAATAGCCGATTTTGCCGGAATGATCGCGTTTGATAAAGACGATGAAGAAATCTTTACTTTCGGAAAACATAAAGGAGCAAAAGTCGAAAAAGTCCTTGAAACAGAACCGGGGTATTTCAGCTGGATTCAAAACGCCGATTTTCCTTTGTATACCAAAAAAGTTTTGACAGGAATTAAATTGAGAAAGTTAAATACGAAATAAGATTCTAAGCTGCTAAGATTCTAAGGTTCTGAGTTTTTTTTAAACATGAATTCTTAGAGTCTTGGAACCTTAGAATCTCAGTACCTTAAAATGAATGAAAATAATCTGTATAGGTAGAAATTATACCAATCATATCGAAGAGTTAAAAAACGAGCGTCCGGATGAACCGGTGGTTTTTATGAAACCGGATTCGGCGGTATTGCTGAAACAGCATCCGTTTGTAATTCCGGAATTTTCTGAAGAAGTTCATCACGAACTAGAAATAATTGTAAAAATCAACAAAGTAGGAAAGTATATCGAACCTAAGTTTGCGCATAAATATTATGATGAAATTAGTGTAGGTATTGATTTTACAGCCAGAGATTTACAGGATAAATTAAAAGCAAAAGGGCTGCCTTGGGAAAAAGCCAAAGCTTTTGACGGCTCTGCGGTAATTGGAGATTTTTTACCAAAAACTGATTTTGTTTCATTAGAAAACCTTACGTTTGAACTCAGGAAAAATTCAGAGACGGCACAAATAGGGAATACCAGTTTTATGCTTTGGAAAATCGATGAATTGATTTCGTACGTTTCTCAGTTTTTTACGTTAAAAATTGGAGATATTATTTTTACGGGAACGCCGGCAGGTGTTGCACCGGTTAAGCCAAATGATGTTTTAGAAGGCTTTTTAGAAGATAAAAAATTATTCAGAATACAAGTAAAATAATGGCCTTAAAGTACAACCTTTCGAAAGTATATGCGCTTTCAGACAATGACCCTGAATTTGTAAACGAAATTCTAAAATTATTTGTTACCGAAGTTCCGGAAGATTTAAAACAAATCAAAGAAGGAATTAAAAAGAAAGATCATAAATATGCCTACTCTTATGCGCATAAAATCAAACCTACATTAGACTTAATGGGGTTAAATGTTGCTTTCGAAGAAATCCTGCAGGTTGAGGCATGGACAAAAGCAGAAGGAAAGAAAAAAGATATTATCGAGACTTTTAAAAGCATCAAAATTCAGGTAAAAGATGCTATAAAAGAAATCAAAAAAGACTTTGATTTGTAAAATTTAAAAATAATCCGGTTCTAATAATTACAGAACCGGATTAACAATTCCTGGCTGTCAGGAATACTTTTGAATCTTATTATTTTGTGAACAAGATGTTCTGTACTTTTATAAAAGAATGCTGTTCAGATTCCCCCAGACAAAATGGGTTCAAAAGAAATACTTCTATTAATGACTCAAATTAAATGAGTATAAAAAATAATTCACATGAAAGCAGTTATTGTTACTATTGGAGATGAAATTCTAATTGGTCAGATTGTAGATACAAATTCTAATTTTATAGCCAAAGAGCTGGACAGAATCGGAGTTGAGGTTTTTGAAATGATTTCAATAAGCGATGACAAACAGCATATTTTAAATACTTTTGAGCAATTGCAAAACAAAGTTGATATTGTAATTGTAACAGGAGGTCTGGGGCCTACAAAAGATGATGTTACCAAAAAGACTTTTTGTGACTATTTTAATGATGAACTAGTAGTAAATCCCGAAGTTTTGGCGCATGTCACACAGTTAATAGAAGGATTTTATAAAAGACCTATTTCGCAGTTAAATAAAGATCAGGCACTTGTCCCGTCAACCTGTACCGTGCTTCCAAATAAAATGGGGACAGCACCGGGTATGTGGATGAAAAAGGAAAATACAGTATTTGTTTCGCTTCCGGGCGTTCCGTACGAAATGAAATATCTGGTAGAAAATGAAATTATCCCGAAGCTTGTCCGCGAATACAAGCGCCCTTATATCATTCATAAAACCATTCTTACGTACGGTCAGGGAGAAAGTTTAGTTGCAGAACGTATCGAACATTGGGAAAATAATCTGCCGGAATTTATAAAACTGGCTTATCTGCCAAATCCTGGGCGAGTGCGTCTTCGTTTAACGGCTCGAGGTATTAATAAAGAAGAACTTGAAGAAGCGATAGAAAGTAATGTTCGTTCTCTTGATGCGATAATTCATGATATTATAGTAGGGTATGAAGAAAATGAAACTATAGAATCTGTTGTTGGTAAACTGCTTTTAAAACAAAACCAAACTGTCGCAACAGCAGAAAGCTGTACAGGAGGAAAAATAGCTTCTCTTTTGTCTTCAATTCCGGGATCATCGGCTTATTTTAAAGGAAGTGTGGTTTCGTATGCGACAGAAGTAAAGGTAAATGTTCTGGGTGTTTCGCAGGAATTAATAGATCAGTTTTCGGTGGTAAGTGCTGAGGTTGCATCGGCTATGGCTTTGAATGTTAAAGATTTGCTGAAAACCGACTATGCACTGGCAACGACGGGCAATGCAGGGCCTTCAAAAGGCGATTCAGATGCAGAAATCGGTACTGTTTTTATAGCTTTAGCAACGCCGGACGGCGTGATTACAGAAGAATTTAACTTTGGACAACCGCGTGAAAAAGTGATAGATAGGGCAACAGTTAAGAGTTTGGAAATACTCCAAAAAGAAATTTTAAAAATTGTTCGATAAATTTTGGTACAATGGTTTATTTTTCTTTTCTTTGCACCCTGATTTTGAATAACGATAAAAGATAAGTATAATGTCAAGAGTTTGTGACCTTACAGGTAAAAGAGCGATGGTAGGAAATAACGTTTCTCACGCTATGAACAAAACTAAGAGAAAGTTTTCTGTAAACTTAGTTAAAAAGCGTTTTTATCTTCCAGAAGAAGATAGATGGATTACTCTTAGAGTAGCAGCATCTACGATAAAAACAATTAATAAAAATGGAATCACTGCTGTTTTGAAAAAAGCACAGTCAGAAGGATTTATCAAATAATCTTTTCCTAAATAAATATATAGCAAGATGGCAAAGAAAGGTAATAGAATCCAGGTAATTTTAGAATGTACTGAGCACAAAACTTCTGGTGTTCCGGGAACTTCTAGATATATTACAACTAAGAACAAAAAAAATACTCCGGATAGATTAGAGATTAAAAAATTTAATCCAATCTTGAAACGTGTAACTGTTCATAAAGAAATTAAATAATAATTAGAGATTTTAATAAAATCTCAAATGATTTCATTTGATGATTTTGTTGGATTTCAAATAACATTTGAATCATGGCAAAGAAAACCGTAGCATCGTTACAAACATCTTCTAAGAGATTATCAAAAGCCATTAAAATGGTAAAATCTCCAAAAACAGGTGCGTATATATTCGTTGAATCTATTATGGCTCCTGAATTAGTTGATGAATTCTTGAAAAAGAAATAATTACATTTACAATATATAGAAAAGCTACTTTCACTCGGAAGTAGCTTTTTTATTTTTTATATTTGTTTAAAATTTTATAGAAACACAACAATTTGTGCTTTTTTAAACATTTTTTCCCGCCATACACTGTATCTTTATCTGTCTAAAGAAGCCAGATAAAGGATGTCGTTTCTGTCGGGGTTAAAGTTAAGCAGGAGGCTTTCTATAAACAGCAGGATTATTCTATACTTACAAGATAATCAAAGAACTAACAATAAATAAAAAATGAGTTTTTTTAAAAAATTATTCTCTACCGAAAAAAAAGAGACCTTAGATAAAGGTCTTGAAAAAACAAAAACAAGCTTTTTCTCTAAATTGGGTAAAGCAGTTGCAGGAAAATCTAAAGTTGATGACGATGTTTTGGATGATCTTGAAGAAGTTTTGGTGGCATCAGATGTGGGTGTAAACACTACATTGAAAATTATCCAAAGAATTGAAAAACGTGTGGCGGAAGATAAATACCTGGGAACTGACGAACTGAACCAAATTCTTCGTGATGAAATAGGGGCTTTATTATCTGAAACGAATACCGGTGAAGCAACCGAATTTGAAATTCCAAAAGATAAAAAACCATACGTTTTGATGGTGGTAGGGGTTAATGGAGTTGGAAAAACTACTACAATTGGTAAGCTTGCCTATCAGTTTAAAAAAGCCGGGCATAAAGTGGTTTTAGGAGCTGCAGATACTTTTCGTGCTGCTGCAATCGATCAGTTACAAGTTTGGGCAGATCGTGTAAATGTACCTATTGTCAGACAGCAGATGGGAAGCGATCCAGCTTCTGTAGCATTTGATACATTACAGTCGGCAGTTGCTCAGGATGCAGATGTTGTGATTATCGATACTGCAGGGCGTCTTCATAATAAAATTAATCTGATGAACGAATTAACGAAAGTAAAACGTGTAATGCAGAAGGTAGTTGCCGATGCTCCTCATGATGTGCTTTTGGTTTTGGATGGTTCAACAGGGCAGAATGCTTTTGAACAGGCAAAACAATTCACAGCTGCTACAGAAGTAACTTCGTTAGCTGTTACTAAGTTGGACGGAACCGCAAAAGGAGGCGTTGTAATTGGTATTTCGGACCAGTTTCAGATTCCGGTAAAATATATTGGTGTAGGCGAAGGAATTGAAGATTTACAGGTTTTTAATAAATACGAATTCGTAGATAGTTTCTTTAAATAAAATATAATGAGTTTTTCTTCTTTAAAAAACATAACGCCTGTAACCTTTTATTTTGTAAGCGTTATATGTTTTGTTTTGGCAAATTTGCTAAAAGATAATAGTCTTTCTTTTTACTATGTTTTATTAGTGCTGGGTTTGGTTTTCTTTTTTATGGGATTACTTAAACGCGTGCGTTCTAATAAATGATTCAGCTGAAAAACTTTATTTGATAAGATTTCATTTTGTTCTTTTTATTTTTGCTTTGTTCTCTGTACAGGGCGCAGAACAGATTGTACAGAAGTCCGAAACAAATTCAGAAGGTATTGTTATGCAGTTTTTAGGGTATAAAATCAAAACCTGTTTAATGCGGGATACAGAAGGCGGTAATCCCCGCCCGATGAGGAAAAAGATTTTTGCGTCTCCTGTAAAGATTTTCTAAAAAAAATAAAGACTGGTGTTTGATCTGATTTTCTTAATGGAGATTCCATTTAGATCCGTCTGAAAATATGACGTAATAGGCACGTGCTTTAATGATAACATTGGCATCAGTTGAGAAGTCTTCCAGGAAAAAAGTTTTCGTACTTCCGACTCTTATTTTTTGAGCTATGTTTCCTGTTGATTTTCCTTTTTCGTAAAAGAATTTTCCGTTTGCTGGTTCATTAAAAGAGTTTTCACAGTACCATTCTAATTTTAATGCCTGAATGTCTTTTTTAGATGCGTTTTTAAAGACTATTTTAATGTCTTTGTGATTTGAGTATGGATTTTTAAACAGCTGGCTTGAAATGATTTTGATCGGAGAGTTTTTTGCTTTTTCGTTATTTAAAAAATTTTCCTTTATAGATTGCGGGCTGTTTTCTTTTACTAATTCTACGGGCTTAACTTCGTTGTAAGCCAGCTTGTTATGTGTCTCGGTTTTTTTTAATCCTGTGTTTTTATTACAACTCATTATTGAAAATGCTATAATGAATGTAAAGAGGTGAATTTTGCACATTGGATTTAGAATTTGCATTGTAAAGAATGATGTTTTTAAACTATTTTTTTTCGAGCGCAAAATTCTACTTAAATTAGATATAACAAAACCTTTAGAAGTCTTAAAGCTGATAGAATGAGACAAGATTTATTAAGGTTTTTGGAATTGGGAAATATAAATAATCATTAAAGTATTTCTTTTGAAAATTATAAGCTTACCTTTGCAGTTCGTCGTAAATTTCTTTTGAAAGCAGGAGTTTTTAGCCCTGATGGGAGCGGCATCCTTTTATGGCGGGGTTCGCCATAAAAGATATAGTCGGACAGCAGGAAAGAGCTTCTTATTAAATAATTATAGTATGAAAAACACTTTTATGGTTTTGGTTTTATCGATTCTGTTTGTAAGCTGTAAACAGGAAATAAAACCTGCAGATATTGCAAAATTAAACGGTTATTGGGAAATTGAAAAAGTGGTTTTTGATAAGGGGGAAGAGAAGGCGTACGGAATGAATGAAAACTTTGATTATTTTCAAATTAAAGGAAATAAAGGTACGCGCACGAAAGTGATGGCGCAGCTTAACGGAACTTTTTTAACGACTGATACTTTTGAAGATGTATCGGTTCGGTTTTCGGATAAAGGAACTTTTTTGGATTATAAAACCGATTATGCCAAATGGAGTGAAGAGCTGATTTCGATTTCGGATGGTAAATTTGTCGTGAAGAATGATCAGAATAAAGAATATCACTATAAAAAAGCAGGACCGGTAAATTTGATGAAAGATGGCGAAGAGACTAAATAACGAAAGTACAATAAGTGCTGTTTTACAGCAGATTATTCAGGTAAATAAATTACAGCCCGGAATGGACCAGATTGACGTGCGAGACGCATGGAAACAATTAATGGGAAGCGGTGTAAACACTTATACAAGAAACGTGGTTTTAAAAGGAAGTACGCTGTATGTTGAACTGGGTTCAGCTGTTTTGCGTGAAGAATTAAGTCACGGAAGATCGAAAATCGTAAAAATGATCAACGAAGAGCTTGGGCGCGAGGTAGTGAAGGATGTTGTTCTTCGATAGTATTTAGTGGTCAGTTTCAGTGATTAGTTGATAATTTGGCTGGAAAAAAAAATATCCCGATTCAGAATTTTGAATCGGGATATTTTTTTTTATCTGAATCAGTGAGCTTTAATACTGAACACTGATGACTATATTAGAATTGCTCTCTTCCAGCAAAGTGGAATGCACTTTCGATCGCAGCGTTTTCGTCGCTGTCAGAACCGTGAACTGCATTTTCTCCAATAGAAGTAGCGTACGCTTTACGAATAGTTCCTTCAGCAGCTTCAGCAGGGTTTGTAGCTCCAATTAAAGTTCTGAAATCTTCTACTGCGTTGTCTTTTTCTAAAATTGCAGCAACAATTGGTCCGCGTGACATGAATTCAACTAATTCACCGTAGAAAGGTCTTTCTGCGTGAACTGCGTAAAATGCTTTAGCATCAGCTACAGTTAATTGAGTTAATTTTAATGAAACGATTTTGAAACCACCATTAGTAATCATTGCTAAGATATTCCCGATGTGTCCGTTTGCAACAGCATCTGGTTTAATCATTGTAAAAGTTCTATTTGTTGCCATTTTATATTTTATTAAATTTTACGCAAAAGTAGACTTTTTTTATGAATTGAATTTAATAAATTCATAATTAAAACAGTGTAGAATGGTGTTTTGGACAAGAAAAAGGCTTTTTTTAAGCAGGTTTGCAATTCTCTGTTTATATGATATAAAAACTACACCTTAAAAATCAATTTGTTTTTGTAGAAAATCCATAAAATAAAAGTCCAGATGCCTACATAAACCAACGCTCCTGCCAGTGATGCTGCCATTGGACTGCTGAAAAAAGGTGCGATCCAGAAGCGGTATAAAAAGTCTAATAAATTGGTCTGTTCTTCAGGATTTTTAGGACTCGGAAATTGTATCATTACCAATGCCTGGGGAATAATCTGCGATGCAAAAAATACAATCATAGGATTTACTCCCCAGATTAAAAATGGTTTGAACCCTTTTTTGTAATCGGCGATATCGATTATGTAATATAATATCGTTAAAAAAACAGTCGCTAATCCAGTCGTGTATAAAACGTAACTGCTTGTCCAGAGTGATTTGTTTATTGGGAAAACCAAATCCCACATTAACCCTAAAAAGATGAGTACCGTTCCTGCAATTCCCATTTTTTGTGCTTTCAGAATTTTGGTTGTATCGCGCTGTAAAATCTGACCAATCAATAAACCTATTATTCCGTTTACGATTGACGGGATAGTACTTAAAATTCCCTCCGGGTCCCAGGTTACGGTGCCGCTGTACATATGTCCTTTTAGTAAAATACTGTCGGCCCAGGCTGCAAGATTGGTTCCTTTGTCAAGATTAGCCTCTCCAATTCCAGGAACAGGAATCAAAGTCATCATGGCCCAATAACCCAATAACAAAACTGCTCCGGTTATAATTTGGGTTTTCTGTGATGTTTTTAAGTACAAAAGAGAAACTACAAAATAAACAATGGCAATTCGCTGTAAAACTCCCGGAAGTCTTACATCATGATAGGCTTCGATTCCGCTGTAAGCGAGAAACAGATAAATAAACAGAATTGAAAAAGCCAGAATGTTTTTGATTTTTGGGCTGAAACTTCCCATTAGAGCATATCCAACGGCAATAGTTATAGCGATACGGCCAATTAAAAGCGGTATTCCTTCAAGTCCAAACAGCTGGATTTTTCCAAAGAAGTTAAAGAAAATACCCAGGCAGAACATTCGAAGTGACCGAATCAGGATTTTGCTGAAAGTGGTATCGTCATAAAATTTATCAGGCATTGCCAGCGGAACTGCCACTCCCATAATAAAAACGAAAAAAGGAAAAACTAAATCGGTTGGCGTGCAGCCGTGCCAGTCGGCGTGGAGTAATGGAGGGTATACATTACCCCAGTCTCCGGGATTGTTGACGATTGTCATTAATAAAATTGTGAGTCCGCGAAAGACATCTAGCGAAATTAAGCGTTCTTTTACCATTGGTTTGGGGTAAATAGGTTAGTTAATAATTTTAATAATCGCTATTTGGTTTATGTGAGCAATAATTTAGAGAAAAGAGGTGGTTATTTGTTTCTCGTTAAGTATTGCTTTATTTTTTCAGCCGCGAATTCACGAATTTTTATTTATCTGAATTTGTGAATTCGCGACTGATTATTTTAAAATGTTATAATATTAAAATTCATTTCTAAAGGTTTTAGTTTCTGCATTAAAAGCGGGATTAACTGGTCGCCTTTTTCTAAATAAAATTCAGAAAAATTGTTTTGGCGTTCCTGTAAACTGTTATTTGGGAACAATTCACACTGCAGATCGATTACACGCTGTAACTGATCGTTTAGTTTTCTTTTCTGCGCTTTTAATAAACGTTTCTCTAAATTTTCTAAACCTTTAATCTGTTTTACTTCCTGGGCTTTTACCGCTCCTGAAAATGATTTATCAGTTTGATTGGCCAGATTGTAAAGATATTCAAATTGTGTTTTCAGCGTTTCTTTTTGCGGTGTTAAATCAATTGGGAAAGCCGAAATTTTGTGTGTAATCTCGTTTACTAAATTTTCCTGTTTGGTAAACAAATCTTTCCAGCTCAAATTTAAATTATCGGCTTTCTTAGCTTGTTTTTCGGCTGCCAGAAGAACCGAATTACGAACTAAAAGCATCGGGAAAGTAACTTTTACGGCATCAAAAAATGATTTCAATTCCAGCCAGTATGCAATTTCTCCGCCTCCGCCAATGTAACATAAATTTGGAAGGATTATTTCCTGATATAAAGGACGCATAATTACATTTGGACTGAATTTCTCCGGATTACTGTTTAATAATTTTAGAATTTCTTCTTTAGAAAATGAGATTTTAGTATTGTTTACATGATATCTTTCATTTTCATAAATAATTCGTTCACGAATATCGTCTTCGATATAAAATAAATTGATTTCCCTCGGATTTACCTGAATAGTATAATCTTTAAGGTCTTCAATTGTTTTTTGAACAGCCTGAAATGATGTTTGGTTTTCTAATTCTTCTTTGATGTACGGAATAAAAGCCTGCTTTAAATTTGAATCGTCAGCATCGATAATAACCAAACCATGATTTGCAAATAAGGCATTGGCTAAAAAACGGGTTGCATCAGCCAGTTTATCGTGTTTTAAATAAGCATCTTCAAAAAGTTTTTTTAAAGTATTGGCATTCGTGCTTGATCCTAATTCCAGCGAATAAATTTCGAAAAATTCAGCTAAACCTTCAGTTGAAAGTCTTCCCACAGGGCCGTTACTTTCTTTATTCCATCTGAATTTTTTTCCTTTAAAATTAAAGTAATTGATCTCTTCAAAATCATGATCTTCAGTCGCCATCCAGTAAATTGGAATAAAATTATCCGAAGGATATTTAGCTTTTAATTCTTTAGTTAAATTGATTGTAGAAATGATTTTATACAAAAAATACAACGGTCCGCTGAATAAATTTAATTGATGCCCGGTTGTTACCGTATAGGTGTTTTCCAGAGCCAAAAGCTCGATATTTTGTCTGGTAGATTCCGAAATTTCAATGTGGTGATATTGTTTTCTTAGAGTTTCAACCAGCGGGATTCGGTTGTTATTGTCAAAACTGGCATGTTTTTCCTCAATTTGTTTTTCGAAATTTTCCAGTGTTGGAAAATGGTTATATAAAGATTGTAAGGCTGGTTTTTGATCTAAATAATCTTGTATCAAGGTAGAGAAATATCCTGAATTTTGGTAGCTGATACAGTCGGTAGGCATAATTTTAGATTTATTTTTGAAAGCTGTAAATTTAATGAAAATATGCAGTTAAAAATGTTTTTAACGATTGCTTATGATTTGTTTTTTGTTCAGTGTTTTTAAAGTTCCCAAAATCAGTTTTTTAGTTTACCGATAAAATCAGGTTTTCGTAATATAAAATTTATGAATTTTGTTAAATCATAGATGTAGTTCTAAAACTAATTCTTGTAAATGTGAATTATTAATAATGAAACTATATTTTTGTAAGCAAAAAAAGTTATATCTATTTTACATGAAAACGAACCCGAATAAGAAGAACTCTTTGCAGCATGTTCTTTTTGGAAGCTTGATAGGCACCACAATTGAATTTTTTGATTTTTATATTTATGCCAATGCGGCCGTATTGGTTTTTCCGCAATTATTTTTTCCGGGTTCAGATGCTACTATGGCGACTCTGGAATCTTTGGCTACTTTTTCGATTGCTTTTTTATCGCGCCCGCTGGGTTCTGCTTTTTTTGGACATTACGGAGATAAGATCGGGCGTAAATTTACCCTTGTTGCCGCTTTGCTCACAATGGGAATCTCGACGGTTACGATTGGTTTTCTGCCAAGTTATGCCAGTATTGGTGTTGCTGCGCCATTATTGTTAATGCTCTGCCGATTCGGGCAGGGTGTTGGTTTAGGCGGAGAATGGGGAGGAGCTGTTTTGCTTGCTATTGAAAATGCACCGCCGCATAAACGTGCGTGGTACGGCATGTTTCCGCAATTGGGTGCTCCAATTGGATTACTGCTTTCCGGAGGAACTTTTCTTTTGTTGACTGATTCTATGAGTAATGAAGATTTTATGGATTATGGTTGGAGAATTCCATTTATTGCCAGTGCACTTTTGGTCATAGTCGGTTTTTACATTCGAACAAAAATTACAGAAACACCTTCTTTTGAAAATTCCAAAAAAGAACAAGAAGAAGTTAAAGTTCCTTTTTTAGAATTAGTCAAATCATATAAAAATCAGCTTATTTTTGGAACCTTCGCCGCTATTACGACTTTCCTGGTTTTTTATCTTATGACGGTATTTACGTTAAGCTGGGCAACTTCTGATCTTGGAATTGTTAAAAGAGACGGATTGCTGATACAATTGTTTTCGGTATTGTTTTTTGCCATTTTTATCCCGGTTTCGGCTGTAGTGGCAGATAAAATTGGTCGTCGTAAAATGCTCATTTTAGCAACTCTTGCTATTGCCGTTTTTGGATTTTTCTTTCCATTCTTTTTAAGTACCGGAAATATAGCGTTAGTAACCACTTTTGCTTGTATAGGAATGGCTTTAATGGGATTCACGTATGGACCTTTAGGGACTTTTCTGTCTGAGTTGTTTCCAACAAATGTTCGTTATTCCGGAGCATCTTTAACTTTTAATATGGCGGGAATTTTGGGTGCTGCTTTTGCGCCTATGATCGCTATTTGGTTAGCTAAGAAATATGATGTCAGTTACGTAGGGTTTTATTTAGTTGCTGCAGCCTTAATTTCTTTAATTTCGTTCCTTGTAATTAGTAAAGATGAACATAAATTTTAAATCTTTTATAAAAATATCCATTCTAATGACATTATGTATTAATGTAATGATGTGTTAGAAGTTTAAAAATATTGAAATAGAAAAGTCCGCAGAAATAATTTATTTTTTGCGGACTTTTTACTTAAATAAATACTAGAGGGCTTCTCTAAAATCTTTTCAAAAAATGTCCTTAATATCCTGTATTTTTGCAAGAAAAATAAATTCTTTTGAAAACGAAACTTTTTGTAATCACACCGCCTTTTACACAGCTGAATACACCGTATCCGGCTAGTGCGTATATAAAGGGTTTTTTAAATACTAAAAATATCGAATCGGTGCAGGCTGATTTGGGTATTGATGTGATTTTGGAATTGTTTTCAAAAAAAGGACTTTCTGATTTGTTTCAGGTTTCAAGTTCAAAGTTTCAAGTTTCTGAAATCTCTGATAATTCCAAAAGAATTTTTGCTCTTCAGGATGAATATATCAAAACGATTGATCCCGTAATTCAGTTTCTGCAGGGTAAAAATCCAACTTTGGCATTACAGATTTGTCAGGAGGATTTTCTGCCCGAAGCTTCTCGTTTTGCACAGCTTGAAGAACTTGACTGGGCTTTTGGTTCTATGGGAACTCAGGATAAAGCCAAGCACTTAGCGACTTTATATCTCGAAGATATTTCGGATTTTATTGTAGAATGTGTCGATGAAAATTTTGGATTCAGCCGATATGCCGAACGTTTAGGCCGAAGTGCGAATTCTTTTGATGAATTGTATGAAGCTTTACAGCAAAAACCGACTTACATTGATTCGATTTTAATTTCACTTTTAAAAGCTAAGATTGAAGCCGTAAAACCAACTTTGTTTCTGATTTCTGTTCCTTTTCCTGGCAATTTATACAGCGCGTTTCGATGCGCACAATGGGTAAAACAAAATCATCCCGAAATTAAAATTTCAATGGGAGGAGGTTTTCCTAATACTGAATTACGTTCTCTTTCGGACAAACGTGTTTTTGAGTTTTTCGATTTTATCACTTTAGATGATGGCGAAGTGCCGATTGAAGAATTGATTTTTCATTTAGAAAATCCGGGTTCAAACTCGTTTAAAAGAACTTTTCTTTTGGAAAACGGAGAAGTAGTCTATAAAAACAATTCCTTAAAACACGATTACAAACAAGCTTACGTAGGAACTCCTGATTATTCAGATCTGCCTTTGGATAAATATATTTCGGTTATCGAAATCGTAAATCCAATGCACAGAATGTGGAGTGACGGCCGATGGAATAAACTCACGATGGCTCATGGCTGTTACTGGGGGAAATGTACTTTTTGTGATATTTCTTTAGATTACATCAAGGTTTACGAACCTGTTGCGGCAAGTCTGCTTTGTGATCGTATGGAAGAATTAATCGAGCAGACAGGACAAAACGGCTTTCATTTTGTAGACGAAGCGGCACCTCCGGCTTTAATGCGTGCTGTGGCGCTCGAAATTTTAAAAAGAAAACTGGCTGTAACATGGTGGACCAATATTCGGTTTGAAAAAAGTTTTTCAAAAGATTTGTGTTTATTGCTAAAAGCTTCCGGCTGTATCGCAGTTTCCGGAGGATTAGAAGTAGCATCTGACCGATTATTGAAATTAATAGACAAAGGTGTTACCGTTGAACAGGTTGCTAAAGTGACCCGAAATTTTACCGAAGCCGGAATTATGGTTCATGCGTATTTAATGTACGGATATCCAACACAAACAATTCAGGAAACGGTTGACAGTCTCGAAATGGTTCGTCAGTTGTTTGAAGCCGGCGTTTTACAATCGGGATTCTGGCATCAGTTTGCTTTGACGGCCCATAGCCCGGTTGGATTGTATCCTGAAAAATTTGGCGTGACCAAGAAAACAGAAACGATTGGAACTTTTGCCAATAATGATATTGAATACAGTGATTCAACAGGAATTAATCATGATAAATTCAGCTTTGGATTGAAAAAATCGCTTTTTAATTTCATGCACGGAATCTGTTTTGATTATGAACTTCAGGAATGGTTTGATTTTAAAATCCCGAGAACCAAAATTCATCCTGATTTTATTTTTAATGCTTTAGAAGAACAAAACGACTTCAATACCAAGCCCAATGCAAAAGTAGTCTGGCTTGGCGGTAAACCTTCGGCAGAAATTTTTACGAAATCAAAGAAAGGCAGAAGCTGGGAAATGATGTCGCTGACTTTTCACGACAAAAAAGAAAGTTTTAGTATTCAGACCAGCAGAGAAGAAGGTGAATGGCTGATCGGGATTCTGTCTAAAATCTCGGTTTCGAATGCTAAAAATTATACTTTTCAGGAAGTGAAAAATGATTTTGAAACTGCATTAGAGGATTTCGAATTATTTTGGTATTCGAAACCCATTAATACGCTGAGGGAATTTGGACTTTTGGTTTTATAATCAATATTCTATCGAATAACCATCGTTAGGAATGGCAGTTTTAGATAAAAGATTGTTTTGCGAAAGCGCTCTTTTTAATTCTTCCCTTGTTGTCGGGCAATGGTTTAAAGCTTCCAGATGATTGGCAAAAACTTTTCCGGGTGCCAGTGCAGCAAATCGCAGAATATCATTCATTCGCATAAGTAACGGCTGTCCTATGTCTAATCTGGCCGTACCGCAGGCCACGGTCGAAATATCGGGTTTTAGTTCTGTCAATACCTTTTGCACATCATCTGTAAAAATAGTATCAGAGCTTATGTAAACCGTTTTTTGGTTGGGAAGTTCAATATAAAAACCCATTACATTTCCCATCAGTTTTGCTATAAAACCATAACCGTGAAGTGCCGGAATACCAATAATTCTTCCGCCCAAAAAAGGCTGCGGTGTCCAGTACTCCAGAGTCTGAATAACTTTTAAACCTCTTTGGGTCAGTTTTTTTTCGTCTTTCTCGCTGCAGATAACCGGAACGCTGTTTCGTCTTAAAAACACTTCTCCCGCTTTGTCGATATGATCCGGATGCAGGTGCGTAATTAAACAATGCGTCACTTTGCTCAGGATCTCCCTGCTGTTTTTGGGCAGAGCAACAAGCGGATTTCGTTTTGGTTTATAACGAAAAATAGTAAAAGGCGCTATTGTTTTTCTCTTTCCAAGCATTGGGTCAACCAGAATTACATGCTCTTCTGTTTCAATTACCAATGTGGCATTTCGTAAGTGATGTATTTTCATATCCGGGAAAATTAGAACTTAAAAATACAAAGATTTTCGAAAATCTATTTACAGATTTTTCTTTATTTTTAACAGAATTGTTAATAATTCTGACAGGAATTGTATAGCTTCCTGGAGGGCACTATGCAATCAAAAAGCGGAAACCAATTCCGTGCAGGTTTTCAATCGAAATGCCTTCTTCGCCGGCTAAAATTTTGCGAAGGCGGGAAATAAACACATCAAGGCTTCTTCCCATAAAATAATCATCTGTTCCCCAAAGGGCAGTCAGGATTTGTTCTCTTTTAAGAACCAAGTTTTTATTGTCAAGAAAAAGTTTTAGTAACTCGGCTTCACGCTGCGTAAGGCCTACTTTTTCAGTATCATTATAAAGGATAAAATTTTTGGTGTCGAACTGGTATTTTCCAATCTCATAGATCGATTTTTCGACTTTGTTGTTTTTTTGAGATCGTTTTAGGAACACTTCGATTTTCAGGATCAGTTCTTCAATGCTGAAAGGTTTTACCAGATAATCATCAGCACCAAGACGAAGTCCTTTTATGCGGTCTTCTTTTAAAGTCTTAGCCGAAAGAAAAATAATAGGTACATCAATATCAATTTTTCTAATTTCGGAAGCCAGTTCAAAGCCGTCCATTTTCGGCATCATGATATCCAGAATACAAATATCAAAAAGTTCCTCTTTAAAAGCCTCCAATCCTGATTTTCCATTGGTACAATGCACAACCTCATAATTATTCTGTTCAAGATTGTCTTTGGTTAAAAATGCTAATGTTTCATCGTCTTCGGTATAAAGTATTTTGAATTGCTTCATCTTTTATAAGGAATTGAGAGAGTAATGGTAACTCCGTTTGTTAAATTATTTTCGGCTTTTATTTTCCAGTTTTGAAGGCTGCAGATTTCTTTTACATAAAATAATCCAAGTCCAAAACCGTTTACTTCATTGCTTTTTTCATTTTGTATTCGATAGAATTTATCAAATATAAACGATAATTTTTTATTAGAGATACCAATTCCGTTATCTGTGAATTCAATTTTTAAAAGAGAATTCTCTTCGTAAATTTTAACTGTAATTTCCGGTTTGGTATTACAGTATTTTACTGCATTGTCTAAAAGGTTGTAAACTAAATTAGCAAAGTGAAAAACATCGGTTTCCAAAACATATTCTCCCGAAGCGCTTTCAATTTTAATTTCGGCATCGGGATACTTAAGCACAATATTTTCGATAGTTTCCTCAATAACCGGAACGATTAAAGTAGTTTCTTTTTTTAATTCTAAAGGCGTATAGTCAGATTTTGCGACAGTTAATATTTTTTCAATATGATGATTCAGTTTATTACCCTGATTCAGGATGATTTCCGTATAAGTGTGGAGTTTTTTGTTTTCTTTTATAAGATTTTGTTCGCTTAAATATTTTGAAGCAATTAAAATAGATGATAAAGGCGTTTTAAATTCGTGCGTCATATTATTGATAAAGTCACGCTGCAATTCAGAATATTTCTTTTGCTGTAAAAGTTTAAAAATGGAGTACACGTAAATCAGTAAAATCAGAATTAAAGCGATCGAAAGCACAAACCAAAATCGCATAGAACTGAATAAATAAGTAGTTTCATTAGGAAAACGAACCACGAAATAATAAACCAGATTTTTATGTTTGGGGAAATAAACCGTCTTTTTTTCTTTGTCTTTTTTAGATAAAGAAATATAATCGCCGTACACCATTTCGTCACTCTGGCAATTGTACATTGCGTATTCAAAGTCGGTTGCTATGTTTACTTTTTTGAATTCCGTTTTCAGGTAAAACTCCAGAATATCCGGTTCAAATTCATTTTCGACATTTACTATATAATAATCGTTGGCTATTTTTTGCACCGGATTCTGCACCGGTTCATGATTAGTGCCTTCATATAATTTTCTGGCCACTTCAAGAAGTGCAATATGGGCTTTCTGGCTTAGTTTTTTCTGCTCGAGCGTAAAAGCCTCTTTTGTCCATAACAGCTGTGCCACCAGAATGCTCATAATGGCAACCAATCCCAGAACAATGATACTATTGAGTTTATTTATTTTCAAGAAAAAAGTCTTTTTTAAAATGTAATATTAAGCAATTTTAAAGTGAAAAAGGTCGATTAACAAGTCGTTAACAAACATTTGAAACCGGTTAACAGCGATTTGATTTTAACTCAGGTACTTTTGAAATATAGAAATCGAACTATAAACCATTTTAAAATATTTAGCTATGAAAATCGTAAAAATCTCAATGCTGGCTCTGGCTTTAGGCTTAATGTCTTTTTCAGCAATTGCACCGGTAAAATCTTTATCTTCAGAAACTGAAGTAATCGAAACAGCTTCTACAATTGTATGGAAAGCTGAAACAATCGACGTTGGACAAATTCCGCAGGGAACTCCAAAAGCAATTGTTTACGAATTTAAAAATACAGGAAAAACAGCAGTTGTAATTACAAATGTTCAGGGGTCTTGCGGCTGTACTGCAACAGACTATACAAAAGAACCTGTTTTGCCTGGAAAATCTGCAAAAGTTACCGCAACTTACAACGCAGCAGCAAAGGGTGCTTTTACTAAAACTGTAACCGTAACAACAAGTGCCGAGACTACTCCAAAAGTGCTTACTTTAAAAGGAACAGTTATCTAAAAAATAATTTTAATAGGTTGGTTATAAACGTGGCAGCTCCGGATATGTAATGTATCCGGAGCTTTTTTTATGTCTAAAGCCGAAGTCTGTTTTTATTTTTAATACTAGTTTGAATTAAGTAAAACTTTCCTATTTTTAACCAAAAATTGATATGAAAATCTGGTATTCGATTATTGCGTTTGTAGTGCTTCTAACGGTTGTTTCATGTAATTCGAAAGGAGAAAAAAAGAAGGAAAATCAAAAAAAGAAAGTTGAAATTCCGGAACTGAGACTTACTATTGACAGTACAAAAATTGCTGCTTTTTTTACAGCCTATCCAAAACTGGAAAAATTTCAGGGCGATGTTTTCAATTTGTATAAAAAGAACAAATCAACCCAATTGTGGCTGGATAATAAAGGCGTGGTCGAATTTGGCAACACACTTTTTAATAAATATAAAGGTCTGGATTCTGAAGGTCTGAAAGCCAATTTTCCATACAAGGAAATCAACGCTGTTTTTGAAAATAATACCGATAATAAATTATCAAAAGAATATACCGATTTGATGATTTCGAATCTCTATTTCTATTATGCCGAAAAAGTATACAGAGGTTTTGACGAAAAAACATCTATTTCGTTAGAATGGCTTTTACCGAGGAAAAAGCTGAACTATCAGGTTTTAACGGATTCTATTTTTAAGAAATCAACGATCAACGATGATAAGAAAAGCAAAATGTTCAGCCAGTATTATAAACTTCGTGATGCGCTGAAACAATACAGAGACATTGAAAAAAATGGCGGCTGGAAAAACATTGAAACGGATGAAGATTTTAAAAGCCTGAAACTGGGTGATTCTTCGACAGTAGTTTCTCAAATCAGGGAAAGACTTTTTATAACCGGAGATCTTAAAGAAGATACGAAAAGCCAGGTATGCGATTCGACTTTAATAAGTGCCATGAAAAACTATGAACAGCATCATGGTTATACACCTAAAAATGTTATACTGTCAGAACATATTAACGATCTGAATATTCCGGTTTCTGACCGAATTAAAACCATTATCGCCAATATGGAACGCTGCCGATGGATTGATCCTGATCTTGAGAAAGGGCAGAAATACATTGAAATCAATATTCCGGAATTTAAACTCTATATAATCGAAGACGCTAAAATTGCTTTTACCTCGCCGGTTGTAGTAGGAAAAGCGATGACAAAAACGGTTATTTTCAGCGGTATGATGAACAATATTGTTTTTAGTCCGTACTGGAATGTACCGCCAAGTATTATTGCCAATGAAATTAAACCCGGAATGGCAAAAAACAAAAATTATCTGAAACAGAAAAACCTGGAATGGAATAATGGAGCAGTGAGACAGCTTCCCGGCAAAAACAATTCGCTGGGACTGGTGAAGTTTTTATTCCCTAATTCAAGTAATATTTACCTGCATGATACACCTTCAAAAAGTTTGTTTGAAAGAGAAAGCCGTGCTTTTAGTCATGGATGTGTGCGTGTGGCAAAACCACGCGAACTCGCCATAGAATTACTAAAAGACGATAAGCAGTGGCCTCCTGCCCGAATTGACAAAGCCATGCATGCCGGAAAAGAAAACTGGTATACCTTAAAGAAAAAAGTTCCGGTTTACATAGGCTATTTTACTGCCTGGGTAGATCGCGAAGGGAATTTAAATTTCTACAAAGATATTTATGGAAGAGATGAAAGTCTGATAAAACTCTTAACCGAAGAATAAAGATTTAAATTCTAAATTCCTAAAACTGGGTTTGGAAATTTAATTTGCTTAATCAGAATGAAAAAGTGGAGTTGCAGATTAAGAATTAATATGATTTTAAAAAATCGCTGTTAATCCTTAATCTGCGGTAAAAAATTATTCAGATAAAACGTCGATGCATTTATAAAAACGTTTGGTATAGTGTTCTGTGTCAAGTGCGGTTATAGTTACCTGCTGGGCTTTTCCGGATGAAGCGTGAATAAATTTCGATTTCATTCCGTTGGCTTCGCAGATTATTCCAAGGTGTCCCACAACCGTTCGGTCTTTGTAGCCGTAGAAAACCAGAATATCGCCTACTTTAAATTCTTCCGGTTTTAGAGTTTTTCCTAAATTCTTATAACCGCTTGAACTCCTTGGTAACGTCAATCCGAAATTACCATACACATAACTTACAAATCCCGAACAGTCAAACCCTGCATCCGGATTACTGCTGGCATATTTATAAGGAACTCCTAAATATTGTTTTGCATACGTAACAAGCAAATCTCTGTCGATTGTGCTTTGTTCTGTTTTTACAGAAAACTGTTCTTTTGTTGTGAAAGAAGAAAATAAAAGCGAAAGTAAAACTATGGAAATGTAAGATTTCATTTTAAAATATTAAAAAATGGAATTTATAAAGATAGTTTGTTTTAATGGGGATATCAAACTGGAAATAAATTTTGGTATTTTTTTATTACTTTTTGACATTTTAGTATCTTTTAGTGTAGTCCATTTCAAATATATTTGTGAATCTTATTTATATTTTAACAAATAAATTATGTTTCTCAAAAAATATGCGGTTTTATTTCTGTTTTTGCTGATTTCTATTCTTTCGACAGCACAAAATCAGAATCGTTTTCTATACGCCGGACGAGTTGAAAAGCTCCAAAACGATCAGGTAATTTTAATTGGAACAGCATCCTCTGTCTCGTTTAATTTTACCGGAAATGAATGTTCAATTTTACTTCAAAGTGTTGATTCTTACGAACATCATAACTATGTTTCGTTAGTTCTTGACGGAAAATATATAGGTAAAATCAGAATTGAAAAAGGAGCAGCTCAGTCATTTCCCGTAAAAATAACTTCAAATAAAAAAGAACATCATTTAGAAATCTATAAAAATACCGAAGCGCAGAGCGGTAACATTTTGTTTGCCGGAACAACTGCAAAACTGACTTCAATTTCTTCAAAAAAGAAAAAGAAAATCGAATTCATCGGCGATTCAATTACCTGCGGGGCTGCAAGTGATCCTTCGGAAATTCCTTGCGATAAAGGCGAATATATGGATCATCATAACAGTTATTACGCTTACGGACCATCATTGTCAAGACAAATTGGTGCCGATTATCTGATGAGCTGCGTTTCAGGAATTGGAATGTACAGAAACTGGAACGACGAGAATAAAGAGGAAGCTATTATGCCCGATATTTATGGGAACTTGTATCTGACAAAAGATCCTGCTAAACCCAAATATGATTTTGCATTTCAGCCGGATATTATCAGTATTGCTTTAGGAACCAATGATTTTTCTGGAGGCGACGGTAAAAAAGAACGGCTGCCTTTTAATCCTGAAAAATACGTTTCGAATTACATGAATTTTATAAAGATGTTGTACCAACACAATCCAAAAGCGCAGATTGTTATTACAAACAGTCCAATGGTAAATGGCGAAAGGGCGGTTGTTTTTGAAGATTGTTTAAAGAAAGTAAAAGCCGCTTTTGATGGAGATAAAGCCCATAAAACAATTCTGATTTTCAAATTTAAACCCATGACACCAAAAGGATGTACAGGTCATCCGGATGTGGCTGATCATCAGGTTTTGGCAGCAGAATACGGTCCATTTTTAAAAAAGTTACTGAATGAAAAATAAAATACTATTCGTTTTCTTTTTGATGATTTATGGTTTTGCCGAAGCAAATGTTACGCTTCCCAATATTTTTGGGGATAATATGGTTTTACAACGTAACTCCGAAGTGAAAATCTGGGGCTGGGCAAATCCGAAAGAAGAAATCAAACTGATTTCCGGCTGGAATAACCAGGAATATAAAACAGTTACAAATAATCAGGCGAAATGGGAACTGACCATTAAAACTCCCGAAGCCGGTGGTCCTTTTACGATTTCTATAAAAGGTTACAACGAAGTTTTGCTTAAAAATATTCTGATTGGCGAAGTCTGGCTTTGTTCCGGTCAGTCGAACATGGAAATGTCGGCAAGCTGGGGAATCGATAATGGCGATGAAGAAGTTAAAAATGCCAAAGATTTTAATATCCGATTTTTTACGGTTTCAAAATCTACCGCAGTTACACCACAGAATAATGTATTAGGAAACTGGACAGAATCGACTCCGGAAACAATGAAATATTTCAGTGCCGTTGGTTATTTCTTTGCGAAGCGTTTAAAAGAAGATTTAAAAAATGTTCCCATCGGGTTAATTTCGTCCAACTGGGGCGGTACTCCTGCTGAAATCTGGATGCCTGAAGAAGTTGTTCAAAACGATCCTGTTTTACTCGAAAATGCTAAAAAACTCAGCGAACAAGAATATGGTCCGCATCAGCCGGGACGTGCATACAATGCGATGATTCACCCAATTACAGGATTTAAAATTGCAGGAACGCTTTGGTATCAGGGAGAATCGAATGTGGGTTCATTGGTTTATGATAAAACTTTAGGCGCTTTGATTACTTCATGGCGAAAAGAATGGAAAGAAAATTTCCCTTTTTACTATGTCCAGATTGCGCCTTATAAAACGGGAACGAATAATTTCTCAAATGTAACGGTTAGAAATTCACAGCGAAAATTATTAAAAGAAGTTTCAAATACCGGAATGGTCGTAATCAGCGATGTTTCGGATACAATTGATATTCATCCTAAGAATAAAAAATCAGTCGGAATTCGTCTGGCGAATCTGGCTTTGGCTGAAACGTATAAAACCAATTCTAATTTGGTTAATGGTCCGCTTTTTAAAGGTTTTAAAATTGAGAAAAACAAGGTAATAGTTTCTTTTGATCATGCTGACGGATTGTATTTCAAGAACAAAAAATCGAATCAGTTTGAAGTAGCCGGAGCCGATGGTGTTTTCGTACCTGCCGAAGCTTCGATAAAAAGTAATCAGGTGATTTTGACAAGTAAAGTTGTAAATCCGGCAAGAGTGAGATTTGCATGGGGAAATACAACGCAGTCAGATTTGTTTAACAAAGCAAATCTGCCTGCTTCTTGTTTTAGTTCTGAGGAATAAAATTTTAGATATTAGAATGTAGATTTTAGATTTTGCGGATTGTTTGTCATTTCGACCGAAGGGAGAAATCACACTAGGATATCTATAAAGTAAATCGCTAATCTTTGTCGAGTTTCGTGTGTGATTTCTCCCTTCGGTCGAAATGACAAGATTGGAGACATCTTACCGACAAAACAAGTCAAAAAAAACGTAGAATCTTAGCAACTCAGAACCTTAGAATCTAAAAAAAAAAGAACTAACTAAACCACATATGAAAAATAAAAAAATAATAATTATTGGGATCTTGTCCCTGTTTACAGTTGGAAATATGAATGCACAAAAAAAGCCGTATCTGGATAAAAATAAAACTATTGAACAGCGCATAGATTTGCTTTTGCCTTTAATGACTTTAGAGGAAAAAGTAGGGCAGATGAATCAATACAACGGTTTTTGGGATGTTACAGGACCGGCTCCAAAAGGCGGAACAGCCGAATTGAAATACGAACATTTAAGAAAAGGATTGGTTGGATCGATGCTGACAGTGCGCGGCGTAAAGGAAGTTCGTGCCGTGCAGAAAATTGCGGTAGAGGAAACACGATTAGGGATTCCGTTAATTATTGGTTTCGATGTAATTCATGGTTATAAAACGTTAAGCCCGATTCCGTTGGCAGAAGCAGCCAGCTGGGATTTAGAAGCCATTAAAAAATCGGCAGCGATTGCGGCTGATGAAGCTTCGGCATCCGGAATAAACTGGACTTTTGGGCCAAATGTTGATGTTGCAAACGATGCGCGCTGGGGACGCGTGATGGAAGGTGCAGGAGAAGATCCGTATTTAGGAAGTAAAGTGGGGTATGCCAGAGTAAAAGGTTTTCAGGGAGAAACCGTTGCTGATTTGCAAAAAGTAAATACGATTGCAGCCTGTGCGAAACACTTTGCGGCTTACGGTTATGTTGAAGCGGGATTGGAATATAATATTGTAGACATCAGTAATTCAAAATTGTACAATTCCGTTTTACCTCCTTTTGAAGCGACGGTTGAGGCGGGAGTTCGTACGTTTATGAATTCGTTTAATACTTTGAATGGTGTTCCGGCAACTGGAAATGCCTTTTTGCAAAGAGATATTTTGAAAGGAAAATGGAAGTTTGACGGATTTGTAATTTCGGATTATGCTTCAATTCGTGAAATGATTGCACACGGTTATGTTAAAGATGAAGCCGATGCAACGGCAAAAGCGGTTATTGCAGGTTCTGACATGGATATGGAATCGTATTTGTATGTGGCAAAATTGGTTGATTTGGTAAAATCCGGCAAAGTAAAAGAAGCTTTGGTTGATGATGCCGTTCGCAGAATTCTTCGAGTAAAATTTGAATTGGGTTTATTTGACGATCCGTACAAATATTGTGATGAAAAACGTGAAAAAACGGTTGTTGGAAGTAAAGCCAATAACGAAGGCGTTTTAGACATGGCAAAGAAATCTATTGTTTTATTAAAGAACGCTTATCCGCCGGGGAGGAAAGAGAATTTGCTTCCGCTGAAAAAATCTGGACAAAAAATTGCTTTGATAGGCGCTTTGGCAAATGATAAAAACAGTCCGTTGGGAAGCTGGAGAATTGCAGCTTCAGACGATACTGCGGTTTCGGTTTTAGAAGGAATGCAGCAATACAAAGACAATCAGCTGACTTTTGAAAAAGGAGTTGATTTATTGACGCAAAAAGCAACGTTTTTAACCGAAACTGTTTTTAATACAACAGATAAAAGCGGATTTGAAGCAGCAAAAAAAGCAGCGAAAAATGCCGATGTTGTCGTAATGGTTTTAGGCGAATACGGATTTCAAAGCGGTGAGGGAAGAAGCCGTACTGATTTAAACCTGCCTGGTTTACAGCAGGAATTATTAGAGGAAATTTATAAAGTAAACCCAAATGTGGTTTTAGTTTTAAATAACGGCCGTCCGTTGAGTATTCCGTGGGCTGCAGAAAATGTTCCTGCAATTGTGGAGGCTTGGCATTTAGGAACTCAGGCTGGAAATGCAATTGCACAGGTTTTATATGGAGATTATAATCCGAGTGGAAAACTGCCAATGTCGTTCCCAAGGAATGTTGGACAGGTTCCGATTTATTACAACAAATACAGCACAGGAAGACCAACGGACAGTGATAAAAACGTTTTCTGGTCGCATTATATGGATGTCGAAAAAACGCCTCAATTCCCGTTTGGTTTTGGATTAAGCTACACCACTTTCGAATATAAAAACCTGAAATTGAATAAAACGACTTTTACAAAAGGTGAAAAAGTAGAAGTAAGTGTTGAGGTTACAAACTCCGGGAATTATGACGGAAAAGAAGTAGTTCAGTTATACATTCATGATGAATATGCAAGCATCGTCCGCCCGATTAAAGAATTAAAAGGTTTTGAATTAGTAAACCTGAAAAAAGGTGAAACCAAAACAGTTTCTTTTACATTAACTAATAAAGAGCTTGGTTTTTATGATAATGAAGGAAACTTTTTGGTAGAGCCTGGAACGTTTAAAATCATGGCAGGAGGAAGTTCTGATAAAGGTTTGCAAAGTGGTTTTGAAATAATAGAATAGTTTCTTTTAAGGTTCAAAGGGACAAAGTAACAAAGGGACAAAGTTTTTTAATCTAGCAATCCCGATAGTTATAGGGAGCTAATCCACAACGATTTTTGAATAGCCCCTAGCTTCAGCTAGGGGATTAAATTTGAATTTGAAAAAGGCTTTAGCCAAACTAACGACAGTTTGGTTAAAGCCTTTTTTTATGCTTGCTATTTTTACATCCAGCTAAAGCTGGACGCAATTCAAAATAATTTGAAAAAAACTTTGCGACTCTACGAGATTAAAAAAACACAACTTTTTAAATTAATAGCTTTCGATATTTTTCTACCTTTAAAATCTATTAAAACTCCAACCTTTAAATTACAAACATGAAATATAACAGATGTGGCAGAAGCGGTTTATTACTGCCTGAGATTTCCTTAGGATTGTGGCATAACTTCGGTTCAGTAGATAATTTTGAAAATGCAGAAAGTATTGCCATTGAAGCTTTTGATAAAGGAATTACTCATTTTGATTTAGCCAATAATTACGGCCCGGTTCCCGGTTCTGCTGAGGAGAATTTCGGAAAAATAGTATGGCATAATTTTCAGGGAAATCTGCGTGATGAAATCGTGATTTCTACGAAAGCTGGTTATACGATGTGGAAAGGTCCTTATGGAGACTGGGGTTCGAGAAAATATCTCTTGTCAAGTTTAGATCAAAGTTTAAAACGAATGAATATCGATTATGTTGATATTTTTTATTCGCATCGTCCGGACCCTGAAACTCCAATTGAGGAAACGATGATGGCTTTGGATCACGCGGTTAGAAGCGGCAAAGCGTTGTATGTTGGAATCAGTAATTATTCGGCAGAACAAACCAGAGTTGCTGTTGATGTTTTAAAACAATTAGGAACGCCTTGTTTGATTCATCAGGCGAAATACTCCATGCTGGAGCGCTGGGTTGAAAATGGTTTATTAGATGTTCTAGAAGAAAAAGGAGTGGGATGTATTGCATTTTCGCCTTTGGCGCAAGGACTTTTAACCGACAAATATTTAAATGGAATTCCAGAAAACTCAAGAGCGCATAATCCAAACGGACATTTGAGAGAAGATGAGGTTACACAGGAACGTATTCAGAAATTAATGCAGCTAAATGAAATAGCCCAGAATAGAAATCAATCTTTGGCGCAAATGGCTTTGGCTTGGCTGCAAAAAGACAAACGAATTACTTCTGTTTTGATTGGTGCAAGTTCGGTAAAACAATTGTGTAATAATATTGATTGTTTGCAGAATACTGAGTTTTCGCATGATGAATTGAACGCGATTGAGAAGATTTTATCGTAATGTTTTTTTGTGAAATGTGAAATGTGAAATGTGAAATGTGAAATGTGAAACGTAAAATGTAAAATGTGAATTGTAGAGGCACACTGCAGTGCGTCTGCGTTTTGTAAATATTAAACCCGACAGGTTTTTAGAACCTGTCGGGTTTCAAATATATAGAATATTGATTTCATTTTTATTGAATAATCATTGCCAAACCTCCACCGTTTGCTAAACGATATTTCAATTTTGTTGTAGAATCAACGGTTACAATTTCTTTTTTATAATCTACTGCTGCTTTGTCGGCATTTACGCCATCAGAGAAAATTTCTGCTTGGAATTTTTTACCTTTTTCAAGGAAGGAAAAATCAATTGTAATATCTCTTGAATCCCAATTTGTGATTGCGCCTAAATACCAAATATTGTCTTTTTTTCGGGCTATGGAAACGAATTTCCCAACTTCTCCATCAAGAGCAACCGTTTGATCAAAAACGGTCGGGATTTTAGCGATAAAATCAGTGCTTTCTTGTTCCTTCATAAAAGCGGTCGGACTATCTGCCATCATTTGCAAAGGAGATTCAAAAATCGTATAAAGCGCCAATTGATGACATCTTGTTCCCTGACTCATTGGAGCTGAATGATTTGGTTTGAATTCACTTTTAGTTGCATTTCGCATTGCGCCCGGCGTGTAATCCATTGGGCCGGCCATCATTCGGATAAACGGAATTGTAGTATCGTACAATGGCACATCATCATTTGGCGTCCATTTATTGTTTTCTAAACCTTTTACACCTTCAAAATTCAGGATATTTGGAAAAGTTCTCTGGATTCCAGTTGGTTTGTACATTCCGTGGAAATCTAAAATCAATTTATAATTCGCAGCTTTCTGCGAAATATCATAAACGGAATTCACCATTTTGGCATCGTCCCGATCTAAGAAATCAACTTTAAAACCTTTTATTCCTAAATTGGCATAATTCTTCAAAATTCCGTCTGTGTTTTTGGTCAACGCCATCCATGAACTCCATAAAATTATACCAACATTTCGTTCTTTTCCGTAAGCGATTAAAGCTAGTAAATCAACATTCGGGTTGTGTTTCATGATGTCTTCTTCCAAACTCCAGCCTTCATCTAAAACAACATATTCAACTTTGTTTTTAGAAGCAAAATCAATGTAATATTGGTATGTTTTAGTATTAATTCCGGCCTTAAAATCGACGTTATAAATATTCCAGTCGTTCCACCAATCCCAGGCTACTTTTCCTGGTTTTATCCACGAAATGTCTTTTATTTTTGAAGGTTCAGCTAATTTTTGAACCATATCATTATTGGCTAAAGCTGCATCATTTTCAGAAATCACAATCGCGCGCCACGGGAAAGATCTTGTTCCTTTGGTTTTAACCAAATAATCAGCTCTTTCTGTAATTAATCGGTTAATATTATTGAATCCGCCGTTGGTTTCTTTTAAGGGATATTTAGAAAAACGAGATTCAAAACCTGTTTTGTCTTTTTTGTTTGTTACAAATAATCCCGGATAATCTTCGAGATCAGCCTCAAGAAAAACGGCTTTTTTATTATTTTTAAAATCAATTAATAAAGGAAGAAATGCTAAAGTATCTTTTGCAAATTCGCTGATTTTTTTGTTCTCATAATGTGCTTCAAAAGAAGAAATATAAGGATCTTTAGGGTTTCTCAAATCTCTCACATAAGGTATGAAAGTATTATAATCCTGATCAAAGTTTAAAACTACTTCTTCAGATTTTATAGTAATATCTTTTTTCTTTTTAGTTATAAATCGATACGCTGCTCCATCATCAAAAACACGATATTCGATACTGAAATCATTTTTGAAATTTAAAGTCAGTTGATTATAATGATTTTGAACTGATTTCTTTTTGTAAAGCGGTGTTTCAAATGAATTGTTTACAGTTTCTTTTTTTGAATTAATAACAACAGGTTTCTTTCCTAAAACCTGATTTTCATCTAAAGTTAAAGCCATTTCTGAAGATGCCAGAATCAAATCTTTTTCATGCGATATTGACCATGAAATTTTATCATCAATTGTGATTTTAACTTCAATTTTTCCATCGGGAGAATTTACTGTAAACTCTTGTTTTTTCTGCGAAAAAGAAAGATTTAGAAATAGTAGACAAAAAAGAATAAATGTGTTTTTCATGCGGGTATTTTTTGAAACCATATAAGTGATATAAGTTCATTTAATAAGTTTTAATCTGTGGACATCTGCTTTGATCTTTTTAAATCTGCGTGAAAAATCTATGCGTAAAAACATTTCACGCAGATTTAAAGAGATTTCAGCAGATTAAATTAGATTTTTATATTTTATTAAATGAACTTATATGACTTATATGGTCTAGATAAATTATTTTTTCTTCAATTCTAAATTGTATTTTTTTACAATTTCCAGAGTAGATTTGTCTCCGTTAAAAACAGAATTCAAACCTTGTGGTTCCTGCGGCGGGTCTGTTGTTAAAGGTTCGCCGGGATTCCATTTTCCGTCAGGGTGAATTGCTTTTCCTTCACCGCCGTAACCCCAAAAATTGGCTGCCTGTAAAGGTCCTCCATTTTTATGGCTTTCTAAGACTCTTCCAAAAATGAAGCTGTAAAATTGGTCACGGTAAACAGATGGCGCACCCGCATTTAAATTTTCATGTTCTCTCGGAAGTCCAAATTCTTCGATAATAATGGGTCTTTTTAAATTATTAGCAACTTTAATATGATCGTCAATATATTTTCCGGCATTTTCGATCGTTTTTGGCATTGTCGCTTCGGCATTATCGGCTTTGAACCAGTTCCAGTTTTTGGGCCAGATGTGCATTGTTAGATAATCAATATTTGGGTTTTGATGTGTTCTTTCAAAAATTTCCATGCTGTCGTTTGAACTGTTTTTTCCTTCAGATCCGGTAGAAACTAAATGATTTTTGTCTAAACTGTCAATTAGATCCACAATATTATTCAGCCATTTTGTGAATTTGGCTTCGTTTTCTGTTGTAAAAAGACGCGGTTCGTTTCCAACCTGCCAGGACATAATGGTATTATCTTCGGTATATTTCTTTTTAGAATATTGGTTTGTTCTTCCAATAATAAATTTTACATGATTGTTGAGTGCTTCCATACATGGTTCGCAGCTGTGAAATTGCTCTGTATACGACATAAACTGAGGCCAGGTATTGGGGGGGATATTTGGAACCGGAATTGCGCCTTTGCCATTCCATTCTAAATATTGCGACATTCCGCCGGACCATTCCCAGTTGTTAGTCAGGTACAAAACTGCATACATTTTGCGTTTGCTCATTTCGTTTATTAAAAAATCCAAACCGTCCAGTAAATCTTCATCGTATTTTCCCTGCTCATATTGAAGTGCCGGACGAACGGTGAAATCGTATTTTCCGCCATCGGCGCCAACTAAAATTCGTAAATTATCGATTCCGTTTTTTTTCATAAAATCCAGTTCTCGTAAAAGTCTTTTGCGATCGCCTATTTTTTTAGATGCCAGCATGCTTCCGTACCAATAATTGGTTCCAATATAAGCGTAAGGTTTATCACCTTTATAAAATTCGTTTCCTTTTACGGTAATTTTTTCCTGTGCCTGACAAGCAATACTTGTAAGGAGTAAGGCGGCTGAAAGTGTTTTAAAAAATCGGTTTTTCATAATTTGTATTTTGAAATTAAACCTAACAGGTTTTTAAAACTGTTAGGTTTTTTAAAGTCTTATTTCGGCATTTCATACATCTTTGGCAGAGAATTCACTAAAGCTGATTTCGTTTTCAAGCTGTATGTTTTAAAATCAGATGCATTCGAAACGGATCCGTTTGGAACATAATAACCATCTGTGTTATTATTCCAGAACATTACATAACTAATCTGAATATCATTTTTGGTTAAAGCACTGTATAAAAAATTCGAGAACCAATTTGTAATGGCTGGCGATGCGGATGTAACACGGTATCCGGTTTCGGTTAAAGCGGCGATTTTTACTTTTGCTTTAGCGTAATCAGAAAGGATTTTGAGTTTTGCATTTGCTTTATCAGATCCGGTTTGACCCTGATTGTTGAAATCTCCGTAATTGTCCATTCCGATAATGTCAACGTATTTGTCACCCGGATATCGGCTTAAATAATTGGCTTCGGTTGTATAGGAGTTGTCAGGAGAAAAAGCATATAAAATATTGTGAACACCTTTTGTGTTTTTTAAATAATCAACTGTGAATTGATAGGCTTTTTTGTATTCGTCGGCGGTACAAAAATCAGCGCCCCACCAAAACCAGCTTCCGTCGAATTCATGAAAAGGTCTGAAGATAATGGGAATCAGTTCTCCGTTTGCGCCTTTTAAGTTTGAAACTACACTGGCGACTTTATCTAGTTTTTTCTTGTACCATTCGTTGTTGGCACCGCCGGGTAAAATGCTTTTAAAAGCTGCAGCTTTTTCTTCGGCAGACATATCAGCAGTATAAAAAGAATCTTCTTTAAAAGGTTCTCTCAAATGCCAGCTGAAGGTATTGATTATGCCTTTTGCGTAAGCGGCTTTTGTATCGGCAATAATTTTAAGTTCCTGCTGATAGAACCAGTTATTGGCTTGCTCGTTGTTGTTTTTATCGGTGATAAACATAAAGTCGGAACCCAGAACGGCAGGATCAAAACCAGTATTTTTTTTAATGTCAGATTCGGTTCCGGCATCCTGATAAAAGCTGTTAAAGGCATCTTGCTGTCCAATTGCAGTTTTGGTCTGTGCGAGTCTTTTTAAATTGTAGAATAAAGCGATGGTTTCTTTTGAAGCATTGGCATCGACCATATAATTTGTCACGTTCGATGTGGTTAAAGGATCGTCCTGCATAGGATAATCGATGATTACTTCGGCTGGATCTTCTTTGTCAGACGAACAGCTTGTGACGGTTAAAACCGTGAGGCTGAGAAATGCTATTTTGAGAAACGATGTTTTCATTTTTTACGTTTTAATTCGGTTAATAAGTTCCAGGCATGCCCTGCCGTTGTGGTACGGACATTTCCAGAAACCTGCTTTGTCTTTTTGCATTACAGCATAGTCGCTGTAAACTCCCCAAACCCATTCGCCGTTTTTTTTGTCGAGAATGTGTTTTTTTATGAATTCCCAGTTTTTGTAAACAATATCCAGATATTCCTGTTTGCTTGTTAATTGATAAGCGTTATAAAACCCGATTAAAGCTTCGGCTTGAGGCCACCAGTGTTTTTCGGCAATTAATTCTTTTTTTTCAGGATCGTATTCGTACCATAAACCGCCATCAGAATCGATTCCTTTTTTTGTGGCTTCGGCAATCTGGATGGCGTGTTTTTTATAATTGGCAATTAAGGTTTTATCCTCTGAAATTTCGGCGCATTGCTGTAAAAGCCAGGCTGCTTCGATGTCGTGTCCGTATGAAATAACATCCGGTTTTTCGATCCATTTTTCATCAAAAAACAAACGAAGATGCCCGGTTTCGGTATTGATAAAATGTTTTTCGATGGTTTCAAGAAGCTCAACCATAATGTTTTGCAGCGTCTTGTCTTTCCATACTTTATATAAATTCGCATACGCTTCAATAATGTGAAGATGCGTATTCATGGTTTTCTTTTCGTTGGCATCTTTTTCGCTTAAACGCAAATCTTCAATTGGTTTCCAGTCTCTTGTAAAAGCTTCCAGATACCCTTTGTTTACAGGATCATAACTATAATCCTGAATTTTAGAATATAAATTAATGGCGATTTCCAATGCTTTTTCATTATTAGAAATGGCATAATATTCAGATAGTCCGTAAATCGCAAATGCCAGGGCATAAATCTGATTTTTGGTGTCTTTTGGTGTTTTATCGGCATTAATACTCCAAAAAAGACCTCCAAACTGTGTGTCATAAAAATGTTCCGACAGAAATTCAAAGGCTCGCTCAGCCAGTTTTTTGTGGTTTTCGTTTTTAGTGGTCTGATAACTGGCTGCAAACGTCCATAAAATACGGGCGTTTAAAACGGAACCTTTTTCTGAATCTGCTATAAGATGTTCGTTAAAATCAATCTGTCCAATAAAACCGCCGTTTTGGTTATCGACAGTATTCGCTGTCCAATATTCCAGAATAGAATTGAGTTCTGTTTCTAATTCTGATTTTAACTTTTTTAAATTCTCTGACACTTGTATTAAATTGCGTTGTTTTTTTCGATTTGGCTGATGATAGTTTCTACAGACCCTGCAGAAATAAAGGTGTCTGAAGGTGCATTGGTTACATAATCAACCAGTTTTTCTACAGATGAAACCGCAACATGCATGCGGGTGTCTGATGAAGCATAATAGACATAAACAGTTCCATCTGCATCTTCAATCCATCCGTTTGAAAATAATACATTTGATACATCTCCGACTCTTTCAATGCCTTCGGGACCCATAAAATGTCCGGCCGGAACATGGATTACTTTTGAAATATCATGCAAATCCGTCATGAAAACGTACAATGTATATCGTAATCCTGCGGCGGTATTACGAACTCCGTGTGCCAGATGCAGCCAGCCTTTTGATGTTTTGATAGGAGCAGGACCAAGCCCGTTTTTCAATTCGTAAATTGTATGATAGTGTTTACCAAAAATGATTCTTTCGTCTTTTACAACCGGATTGGTCATATCATCGACATAACCTAACCCAATTCCGCCGCCAGAACCTACATCGATAAATCCGTCCTGCGGGCGTGTATATAAAGCATATTTTCCGTTTACGAATTCCGGATGTAAAACTACATTTCGCTGTTGTCCGGTGTTCGAGATCAAATCAGGAAGTCTTTCCCAGTTTATTAAATCTTTTGAGCGCACGATTCCTGCATTGGCTACAGCCGAACTTGTGTCGCCTTTTGGCGCTTTTGGATCTTTTCTTTCGGTGCAGAAAATACCGTAAACCCAGCCGTCTTCGTGGTTAATTAAACGCATATCGTATACGTTTGTGTCTGGTTCTTCGGTCTGTGGAATTACACAGGGTTTGTCCCAGAATTTAAAATTATCGATTCCGTTTGGACTTTCTGCAATGGCAAAAAACGATTTTCTGTCAATTCCTTCCACGCGTACGGCAAGTAGGTATTTTTCGTTCCATTTCATGGCTCCTGCGTTGAAAGCGGCATTCATCCCGATGCGTTCCTGTAAAAACGGATTTGTTTTTTCGTTTAAATCAAAACGCCAGTTTAAAGGTACGTGAGATGCTGTAACGACAGGATTTTTATAACGCTCGTAAATTCCGTTTCCTGTCTTTTCCTCAGGAGAATTTTTTTTCTCGATGAGTGTTTTATGTTCGTTTTCCAAGGCCGTTTTTCTTTCGAGAAATAAGGCTGAAGAGGTTATTGTTGTCATATATTTTTCTGATTTCGGTATTCTGTTTATATTTTTTGATCTCTCTGCGAGTTTAAATCCTGTTCTATGATCTGTAATTTTTCTTCTGAAAGCGGGTAAAATAAAATAAAAGCGACAGAGACTGCAGCAGCAATGGCAGGCAGTATGCTCAGCATGAGCTGAATGCCGTTTTGGGTTACAGCAGTTTGCTCGACATTGGCCTGAAAGCCATAATATGCTAATAGCCATCCAGTTCCGGCGCCTCCAATGGTCCATCCAAATTTTTGCGACATAGATGATGCCGAGAAAACGAGTCCGGTTGCACGTCTTCCTTGTTTCCATTCAGAATAATCGGCGCTGTCTGCATACATGGACCATATTAACGGGAAAATGCATCCTGCACAAATACTAATTAAAACCTGAAAAGTCATAATTAGGAAAATATCTTCTTTTCCGAAGAAATAGAATATTAAACTTAAGATTGCAGCGATTGCCATTGCACCAAAAAAAGTGTTCTTTTTTCCCAGTTTGTTTGCCAGCGGTGTTGCAAGGATTACCCCGATAATATTAGCGGCCTGGCCTAAAACCAGATAAATTGAAGTTGGGGTCATATGAAAATCGCTTCCAAAAAGTGAAAAATCAAAATTGACATTGCTGCTTACATAATATTTAAAGTAATAAACTGCAGCACCGTCTCTGATAGAATTGAAAACCAAAGTTCCGATTCCGGCTCCCAGAAGAATCCACCACGGTTTGTTTTTAAGTAAATCTTTTAAATCTTCTTTCAGGTTCGATTGTTCGTTTTCAATAGGTTTTACCCTTTCTTTTGTGAAAAGAAAACAAGCCCAGAAAAAGATTGTGGTTATAAGCCCGAATACGGCTATTGTAGCCAGCCAGCCTGTTTTAGAATTTAAGTTTCCGCCAAAGTAATTTACAAGAGGTTCAATAAGCCAAAGAGCCAGAAGACTGCCTCCAAAAGCAAAAACCATTCGGTACGATGACAAGGTGTTTCTGTCTTTTCTGTCCGATGACATTACGCCTAAAAGTGAGGCGTACGGAACATTAATTAAGGAATAAATCATCATCATTAACGAATAGGTTACGTAGGCGTAGATTATTTTTCCTTTTTCATCAAAATCCGGCGTGTAGAAAGTTAAAACTCCAATCACGGCAAAAGGTACGGCTACCCATAATAAGTAGGGTCTGAATTTTCCCCATTTGCTTTTTGTCCGGTCTGCAATAATTCCCACAATCGGGTCAAAGCAGGAATCCCAGATCCGGGTAATCAAAAACATGGTTCCCACAACGGCAGGAGCCAGTCCGAAAACATCAGTATAAAAGAACAGAAGATACATGCTGAAAATTTTCCAAAACATGGAAGAAGCGGCATCTCCAAGTCCGTAACCGATTTTTTCTTTTAAATTAATTTTGTCGTGCATTGGTTAGTTTTTAAGTTTTAGTTTAGTTTTTTGAGTTTATTTTAGTTCTTTTTTAATGTCTTTTTCAAACAAAGTTTTGTCGAGATTGTAAAAATCAATAAAGTCTTTTTCGCTTATCTGGCCTTTAAACGGCGCATAATAATGCATCTTTTTTTCGTTTTCCTGCCAGCCGTGATTTCTCCAGAGTAAAATGTAAGATATTTTATAATCTCCAATGGCTTTTAAAAGTGTTTCTGTCCACCATTTTGGATCTGGAACGGCTTCGTATCCTGCTTCGGCAATGGCAGTTAATTTGTGTTTTTCGGCACCAATTTCGTCTATGATTTTAAGTTGTTTTTGTACTTCATCAATAAATTTCTGACCGCTTTTATCATTATTATTCTGATAGGTGTCAAAACTGATCATATCGGCAAAATCATCTCCGGGATAATTCGTTAAAAAATCTTCTTTTGAATTGAAACTGCTGGTGTTGTACACATAAATAAGATTGTGAACGCCCTTTTTTTGAAGATATTCAAAGGTGAATTTCCATGCCGATTTAAATTCTTCGGGTGTGCAGTTTCCTTTTCCCCACCAGAACCAGCCTCCGGTTAATTCATGAAATGGTCTGAAAAGTATCGGAATGTTTTTTCCTTTTTTATCTTTTAAGGAAAGAAAGAAAGCAGCTGCTTTGTCCAGCCATGCAGTATATTTTTGATGGTTTTTTCCTTCCGGCAGAATCGTTTTTAAAGAATTCGGCGTATTGTCCCAAGCATTTTTTCCGGTTGCCGGATTGTCAAAATGCCAGCTTATGGTCGAGATACCGCCTCTGGAATCTGCCTCAATAATATATTGTTTCATTTTGGCAAAAGGAACACCGTCGATATTGTTTTCATCCCCTTTTTCCAGGCCGGCAATGTCCCAGCCGTAAACAGCGGGATAATCGCCCGTAACATCTTTTATGTCGCTGCGCCCTTTTTCATATTTCCAGTTTACCCCGTAAGCCAGATCGTCCTGGTGTCCAAAAAGAAACCCTTTTGCAGCCAGTTTATGTAGTTTTTGGTATAATAAAACTGTTTCTGCTGTTGCTTTTTTATCTGAAAGTGACAAATTCGTATTAGTATTTAAATGTCGGGCAGAACATGAAACCCCAAGTACAGCTGTGATTAAAAGAGAGTAAAAGTATTTTTTCATATTTGAAATTGTTGTTTTTCAGTACACTGCTTGTCATTGCTTGTAAATAAAGCAATTCACTTGTAAAAAGCTTGTTCCGCCTGTTTGTAATTAAATATTGTTTTCCTGATAAAATTATTAAAACTATAAAAAGTTTGACTATTAAAAATGATTAATGATTATTATTAATAGACTTTTTATAAACTTGATAATTCTATTTTTCAAAGATAAAAGGATGTTTATACTCGAATTAATATTATTTTATCAATTATATATCATATTATTGCAGAAAAAATCCAAGTTGTAACCGTAATAATAGTTCAGAACGATGAGCAGTGATAAAAATTTTTACAGAGAAATCGCTCCGCTTTCAGCCGGAGATAGTTTTTTAGTTTTTGACAGAGTTAAGGATAGTTTTGATTTTCCGGTTCACTATCATCCTGAGTTTGAGATTAATTTTATTTTGAATGGAAAAGGCGTACGACGTGTTGTAGGTGATAATATTGAAGAAATTGACAATGTCGAACTGGTTTTAATTGGTCCGAATTTATATCATGGATGGGAGCTTAATAAGTGTACCAATAAAAAAATACACGAAATCACGATACAGTTTCATAATGATCTTTTTCATGAGTCACTGCTGGCCAGAAGGATTATGAATCCTATTCGTGATATGTTTAATCGTTCTATTCACGGAATTTTATTCTCTAAGAAAACCGCCGACGAACTGACGCCGAGACTGGTCAGACTTTCAAAGCTGGACGGAATGGATTATTTCCTGGAAATTACATCTTTATTATATGATCTGGCAAACTCCAGAAACCAGCGTCTGCTTTCTACTTATACAGTAGACTATGATAAATTTGATGACTATGACAAGATGAAACTGGTGTATGAGTATGTACAGAAGCATTTTGCAGATAAAATTACTTTAGAAGATGTGGCAAATGTGGCAAGTATGTCGATCATCTCTTTTAACCGATTTATAAAAAAACGCACCGGAAAGACTTTTGTAAACTATATCAATGACATTAGAATTGGTTATGCGGCCAGATGGCTTGTTGAAAAAGATATGAGTGTTTCTGAGGTGGCTTTTAAATCCGGTTTTAATAATATAGCGAACTTCAACCGCAGTTTTAAAGCGATTAAAAATTGTACGCCTAGTCAATATCGTGAGGATTTCTCAGGATTAAAACGAATTTTATAGTGATACTTTTTTTTCACACATTCCTATTATTTTTAACGAAAACGTTTGATTTTTAAGTTTTTGTTAACTTTTATTTATAATTAGTACCGGTTTTGAGTAAAGCATTGCGAATAATTCAATTTTTAATGCTTTAAATTTCGATATGTGTTTTTTTAATGCGATATAGTAAAAATATTATCATTAAATGATGGAATACTATCGATTTGATATTTCCTTCTGTTATAGATTTGTTAAATAATTTTGAAGTAAACATCACTCTTTTATTGCTTAATTATAAAATAACAATTTAAACTAACCAAACACTTATTTATGAAAAAACTAATGACCAATTTTATTCATTGGAATGCTGGCCACAAAGCAGTTCCTTTGATTTTAATTTTGCTGCTGACAAGTAATTTTATTACAGCTCAGGTAAAAGTATCGGGAACGGTGTCTGATGAAAAAGGATTATCTATCCCGGGCGCCAATATTTCAGTTGCCGGTTCGAAAGTCTCTACTTCAACAGATTTTGACGGGAAATATTCAATCGATGTTCCGGTAAACGGAACGCTTGTATATTCATTTATTGGATTTAATACACAAAAAATCGCTGTCGACGGAAGAAAAAGTATCAATGTAATTTTAAAAGCCAGTGCAGAGGATTTGAAAGATGTAGTTGTAATTGGTTACGGTACTCAAAAGAGAAAAGATGTAAACAGTGCAATTTCGAGCATCAGCTCAAAAGATATCGAGAATTTAAAAGTAGTTTCATTTGACCAGATGATGCAGGGTAAAGCGGCCGGGGTTGTGGTAAACAGCAACTCAGGAGAACCTGGAAGTAACGTTTCGGTACGTATTCGTGGTATTTCGTCTTTAACAGGAACAAACGAACCTTTGTATGTAATTGATGGTGTGCCGATTTCGGGAGATGCGAGAAACTCTTCTACATCCGGAAGAAATGCACAAGGAAATTCAAACTTCTCTAATAATGGTAATATTACGCAGAGTCCGTTAGCTTTGCTGAATCCAAGTGATATTGAGTCAATCGATATTTTAAAAGATGCTTCTGCAACGGCTATTTACGGTTCGCGTGGTGCAAACGGGGTAGTTATCGTAACCACTAAATCCGGTAAAAAAGGAACAGGAAAAATATCTTTCGAAAATTCATACACTATCAGCACGCTGCCAAAAAAACTGCATTCTATGAATCTGCAGCAGTATGCCACACATCAAAATGCTTTGTCTGGTGTTTATGATCCAACTTCATACAGACCTGAATTTGCTCATCCTGAACTTTTAGGAAAAGGTACTGACTGGCAGGATGCGATTTACGAAACCGGAATTATGACTTCGAACCAGTTGTCTTTTTCAGGCGGTAAAGAAGGGGTGAATTACTACTTATCAGGAGGAGTTGTAAATCAGGAAGGTATCGTAATCGAATCCGGGTTTAAAAGATACAATGTAAGAGCTAATATCGATGCTAAAGTAAACAGCTTTATCAAAGTTGGTGTAAACATCAGTGGAGCCATTACTGATGAAAAGTTAACTCTTAACGGACAATTTAATGGTGTGGTTGCTACTTCATTACTGGCAACTCCGGATGTAGCGGTAAGAGAATTATCAGGTGCTTTTGCCGGACCTCCTGCAGGTGGTGCAACATCATTTGTCAATCCGGTTGCGACTTCTTTATTGGGTTCTAATACATTGGTTAGAAAAAACTATTCTGGTAATTTCTATACTCAGGTTGATTTGTTCAAAGGTTTAGAATATCGTTTTGAGGCTGGTGGTTATATCTACGACAATTTAGGACAACGATTTGATCCTATGTATTCGTTGGGTAATGCAGTAAAAAGCTTTGCGAACTTGTATTACAATCCATCTACGGGTAATTCATGGAACTTAAAAAACATGCTTACGTACAGAAATACGATTGGTAAACACAATTTTACCGTTCTTGCCGTGCAGGAATCTAACAGAGCGCACTGGGAAGGGTACACAATTACAGGTTATGGCTATAAAGATAACAACGACAAATCACTTGCCGCTTCAGATTTGCCAAAAGCGGTTACAAGCGGGGTTTATTCAGGTACGCAGACTTTGGCTTCTTATTTAGGAAGAGTTGTGTATGATTATGCAGATAGATACGGCGTTTCTGCTGCAGTAAGAACCGATGGATCTTCAAAATTCTTTATGGGAAATAAATGGGGTGTTTTCAGCTCTGCCAGTGGTTCCTGGAAAATTTCAAACGAAGCTTTCATGGCAGGAACAAAAAAATATGTTGACAATATTAAATTAAGAGCCGGCTGGGGACAAACAGGTAACAACCAGATTGGTAATAATTTATACGATTCAAATCTTCATATCGTAAATAGTACAATGGGAACTTCTTATCTGCCGTCTAATACAGCAAATAAAAAACTGAAATGGGAGACTCAGGAACAAACCAACTTAGGATTGGATTTTACAATGTTCAATTCTTCGCTTTCTGCTACCATCGATTTGTACCAAAAAGTTTCTAAAGATTTCTTGTATCAGGTGCCTCTTCCAAACTTTCTTTCAGGAGGTGGTGATTATGAGGGTGGTGTGAATCCGCCGTCTGAAAACCTTGGAAGCATGAAAAATAAAGGTTTGGAGATTACCTTGACGTATAACAAACAATTTTCTCAAAATTTCTCATGGAATGCCAGCGCCAACTTTACAAGATATGTAAACGAGGTTACAGATATGGCGGGGTTAAATATCATCAAAACAATGGGAACTCTGGCTTATAATACCGTAACGGTTTCCAGAACTCAGGAAGGACTGCCAATTGGTTCTTTTATAGGGTATGAAGCAGCAGGTATTTATAGAACAGATGAAGATTTACTGACTTACGGTCATACAACTGCAGGTGGTACACGTGTAGTTCTGAAAAATGGAACCAATTCATTACAGCCCAACTTTCAAAAAGGAGATGTAATTTATAAAGATCAGAATAATGATGGTATTATCGATACAAAAGATTTAGTGACTATTGGAAATCCAAACCCAAAATTCACTTATGGTATTACCAATAACTTCAAATACAAAAATGTCGATTTGTCTATTTTCCTTCAGGGAACTGCCGGAAATAAACTGATGAACTTAACGCGTATGTCCGGTACGTTAAACAGTAATTTAGGAACCAATTATTTAACTGAAGCTGCTGATTTTTATTCTGCGGATAATTTAGATGGCTCTCTTCCAAGACCATCTGCTTATAATGATATTAATAATGCGGTTTCGTCAAGATTTATCGAAAACGGATCGTATTTAAGAATTCAAAACGTGACTTTAGGATATTCACTTCCTTCTGATGTGATTTCAAAATTGAAATTAACAAGATTGAGAATTTACGCTTCGGGTCAGAACTTATACACATTTACGAAATACAAAGGATACGATCCTGAGGTAGGTTCTTACAACCAGGACGCTTTGTTATCCGGAGTAGATAACGGTCGTTATCCTGTCCCTAGACAAGTGTCATTTGGTTTTAATGTTGAATTTTAATAACGAATTACTATGAAAAATATAATAAAAAGAAGTGGTGCTTTTGCCTTAACATTACTTGTGCTGCTTTCGTCATCTTGTTCTCAGGACTTTTTGGATGTACCTGCAGAAGGAGTGCCGACAATAGGAAATTATTACGACTCTGATGTTAAACTCGATAATGCGAGTAACGGACTTTACGGTATCGTTTGGTTTAATATGAATAAAGAAGGATTTTACGGAATTACCGATGTAATTTCGGGGAATATGTACGCCGGACCGTATAATGAGTTTGGAAAATTTACTGATTTGAGCTTTACCAATTCACAGTCTTTTATTGGTGATTCATGGAGATCTTGTTTTGGAGCAATCGCCAATTGTAATACCTATATTAATATATTACCGCAGAGTGTGGGGCCAAATGTTACAGATGAGGCTTTGAACAATGCAATGGGTGAGATACATTTTATCAGGGCGTTTTCGTATTTCTTCCTGGTAAGATTATGGGGAAATGTGCCGATTATCGAAAACAATGCTGATTATTCTACCAATTTTGTTATTCCAAGTAATCCTTCTGAAGATGTGTACAAATTCATCGAAAATGATTTGAAATTTGCTATCGATAACTTAAGATCTAAAAACAGAGGGTCAGATTATGCAGCCAATGCACACGTGTCTAAAGGTTCTGCAAAAGCACTTTTGGCAAAAGTATATTTGTATCAAAAGAAATACGATCTGGCAAGAGCAATGGCTCAGGATGTAATTAACAGCGGGGAATTTAAATTATTAGGAGGAGAAGAACTGCCGCTGAAATCATTTGCAGATTTATGGCTTCAGAAAAATAATAACAATGAAGAATCAATCTTTTCATGGCAGTGGACAGGTGCAGGAACGTACTTTGAAGGAAACTTCTCAAATACTTTATTTGCTCCGGAAAACAGACTGGTAGAAACTTCCTATTCAGGGCAAATCGCACCATCTCAGGATTTAATTCACAATGTTTTTGAACCTGGCGATAAAAGAAGAATCGAAACGTTTATGCTTCCGGGAGATTTTTATCCAAACCTGACCTATGCACAGACACTTGCAGTAGATGCTCCTAAAATTTTAGGGTACACTTTTGAAGAAGAAAACGAAGCTCAGAACTCAGGTGCTGGTTTGAAAAAATACGTGATCGGAAAAGAAAACCTGCCTATAACAGGACCGTTTAATGCACCTTTTAACGGAGAAAGCAGTATGAACAGCTACATGATGCGTTATGCCGAATTACTTTTAATTCATGCCGAAGCTATTTTAGGATCTCAGTCAGGAAGTACTTCAGATCCTGCCGCTTTAAGATCGTTTAATGCGGTGAGAAGAAGAGCGGGTGTGCCTGTTAAAACCTCTATTTCTTTTGATGATATTTTCAGAGAAAGACGTGCCGAATTAGCTTGCGAAGGAGATTACTATTTTGACTTAGGCCGTCTGCCGTTTGCAAAAGCCAAAGCGATTTTAGAAGCACAAAACAGAGGAGACAAAGAAACGCCGAAATTCATTACTATTTCAGCATCGAATCTTTTGCTTCCTTATCCTGCTGATGATTTAATTAAAAATCCAAAATTAACAGAAGTAGTACCGTATACTTTTAAATAATTTTTAAAAATAATAAGATGAAAAATATAAAAATTGTTTCGTTAGCGGCCTGCATGTCATGGATGCTTTCTTTAATGTTTTTTACTTCATGCTCAAGTGATGATAGTAACGAGGAATACAAGGGCGGTCCGGTAATTGAATCGGTAATGCCTTCAGGATATAATGAAGATGGCAGTTTAAAACCGCTTACTCCGGTTACGATTGGTGATCCAAAAAATTACTACGTGATTCATGGTAAAGGTTTCCTGACGACTAAAAAGGTTTATTTTAATGATTTTGATACCTATTTCAGACCCACATTTGTAACTGATACCGATATTATTATTTTAATTGATGAAGATACACCTTACGCAAATTCATCGAATAAATTAAAAGTGGTAACAGACAAAGGAACGGCTCTTTTTGATTTTGAAATTGCGCCTCCGGTTCCAACACTGACACAGTTTTATCCGGTTAATGCGACAGCAGGAAGTGAAATTACCATTACAGGGAAATATTTCTTAAATCCGGTAGTTACCCTGCCAAAAACAGCTGATCTGCCAGAAGTTCCGGTAACGGTTGTTTCTTCGACATTAGAAAAAATTGTGATTAAAGTTCCTGAAAATGCAGACCTTAGATATCTTGCAGTTTCAAATATTTCCGGTACAGCAACTTCTGCTTACGGTATTGGAACAGCTATTTTTGATGATGTTGCGTACTATGATTTAGGTTTCCCGGACTGGAACAACCATAAAGTAGTAACTGATGGAACTGCTGAACAAGGATTAACGCATCTCGAAAAAGAAATGGATGCCTGGGGTAACCTGCAAGGAAACTGGGGCTGGTATGATAAACTACAGCCATTCGCGGGAATACGTGTAGCGGTTAAAGCAAAAGTGGATGGTAAAGTACGATTGGTATTTAACGGAGATTGGAGTAATTCACCAATCCTGAATGTTACAACGAAATGGCAGACGTTCACTCTTCCGTGGTCGGCATTCAGTTCTTCAGATCGTGTTCAGAATATTTCATTCCAGAACTTAACAGCCAATGCTGATGGTGATGGACAAAAAAATACATTTTATATTGATAATATTGGTTTTATATTGAAGTAGTAAGAGTTGATTAAGTTTTAAGCCTCCATTTTGAAAAAAATGGGGGCTTTTACAAAAAAAAGCTTCATACAGAAGTTTAGAATTTAGAATTGTGTTTAAATAAAGTAGTAGTTCTTATTTAATAAGTCTTTGTCAATAAAAGTTGAATTTAACCTTAAAAACAAAAATTATGAAAAAAAAATACTTTTTAAATGTTACGCCAAACCATAGATTCTTTTTGTTAAACATCTTTTTTTTAATAACCATTTTTAGTGCAAAAGCACAGGTAATTACAGGGATTAATCCTTACTGTATAGCAAGTAATCCCACTTATACTATTACGCCGGATCTTGGTGTTGCATACGACACCATTAAATGGGTGGCTTCAAATGATTCCGGAATAACTTTCAGCGGTAATCCTTCTCCAAAATCTTTATCAAAAGTGGTAATAAAGTCAGGAAACATTATTAATGCACCTCACTATATCTACGCGCAGTTTAGGTTAAACGGCACCGTGGTGTATCAAACACCTCAGTTTAATTTTGTTACAGCACCGCCTCCGGTTCAGCCAGGTTATGTAGTAACCAAGACACAGGACTATTGTACACCGCAGTATCATATTATAGTTTTAAATGTTGCGGTCAATCCAAACCCAAGTCCAAATACCAATTTCTACATTTCACCTTCAATGGCAGATCCTTCTGTTATTGTAACACAGACTTCAAAAAATGTGTTTGAATTAAAACTGCCTTTAAACGGCCAGAATTATTTTTTATATAACATACAAAGTACAACATCCTCTGGAGGGTGTTTGTCAAATTCGGTCACATCAACTTCTTATGGAAATGCGGTTTCGCTTAACTTAACCAATTGTGCCAATACTTCTCCGGGAGTAAATTATGATTTTTCGGTGGCTCCAAATCCATATAGTAATGGATATATTACCATAGTAGCATCTGCAATAAGTGCTTCGTCGCCGGGAGTATGCAGAATATTTAATTCTTCTGGAACTCAGGTAAGCAGTTTTTCTTTAACAAATTCGTCAACGGCCTATCAGCTAAAAGCGACGGCAGGAGCCGCTTTGACATCAGGAAATTATATTGTTCATGTTACCTATGCTAACGGAGTTACAAGGACTAAAAACCTTATTGTGATTTAAAAAACGTTCTTAATTTATAAGAACTCCATTCCGGTCAGCCGGGATGGAGTTTTTTATGCAATTCACCTTTAAAATTTGATACATACAAAGATGAGGTTGAATCTTTCGATTAACAAATATTAAAATTTATAAAAATGAAAAAAACGATAGCTTTATTGTTTGCGCTTAATTTTTCTGTTTTGGTTCTCGGTCAGGGAAATACCCATAACCAGACGGGCGGGAAATTCGAAGGTCTTGCCATGAAACCGCCAATGGGATGGAATTCATGGAATACCTTTGCAACTAATATCGATGAAAAACTGGTAAAAGAAACTGCTGATATTATGGTGTCATCCGGACTGGCTGCTGCCGGTTATAATTATATTGTATTAGATGACGGCTGGATGACCAAAGAACGTGATGCAAACGGAGATTTGGTTCCGGATCCTGCTAAATTTCCAAACGGCATGAAATCGCTTATCGATTATGTACACAGCAAAGGTTTAAAATTTGGATTGTACAATTGCGCCGGAACGCAGACTTGTGCCGGATATCCGGGAACAAGAGGCTATGAATATCAGGATGCCCGTTTTTATGCCAGACTCGGAATAGATTTCTTAAAATACGACTGGTGTAATACTAAAGGCATTACAGCCCCCGAAGCCTATACAACAATGAGCAATGCTCTTAAAACGGCCGGAAGGCCTATTGTTTTCAGTCTTTGCGAATGGGGTGATAATCAGCCTTGGGAATGGGGAAAACCAATTGGGAACCTTTGGAGAATTTCGGGAGATATTTATCCTTGTTTTGACTGCGAATTCAAACATCCGGAAAATTGGTCATCCTGGGGGTTTATGAAAATTGCCGAAATGCGAAAAGATATACGTAAATATTCCGGACCTGATCATTGGAACGATTTTGATATGATGGAAGTAGGAAACGAAATGAACGATACCGAAGACAAATCTCATTTTGCGATGTGGTGCATGTTGTCATCACCATTATTTACCGGAAACGATTATAGAAAAATGTCCAAAGAAACACTCGCAATCCTTACCAATAAAGATTTAATTGCGATTAATCAGGATAAACTGGGAATTCAGGGATTTAAATATTCGGCAGAAGATGGAGTAGAAGTCTGGGTAAAACCTTTGTCTGATGGAAACTGGGCAGTTACTTTTTTAAACAGAAGTGATGCTGTAAAAAAGGTTAATTTCGACTGGAAGAAAAATACAATTAAAGACGCTGATTTTGGTTATGAAGCAGATTTTAATAAAAACACTTATAAGATAAAAAATTTATGGACGGGCAGAGAAGCCGGAACGACCAAAAAGAATTTTACAGGAGAATTAGCATCTCACGACTGTATCACATTGAAATTGTCGCTTTAAAATAAGGTAATATGAAATTTAAAAAAGTAATAACTGTTTTGTTTTTGATGATCTGCTGTTTCTCTAAAGCGCAGTTTGTTAAAAAACATGGTCAGTTAAGCGTTCAGGGAACACAGTTGACAGATAAAAATGGCGAACCCATTGTTTTAAGAGGAATGAGTTTTGGCTGGCATAGCATGTGGCCGAGATTTTATAATGAAAAAGCAGTAAACTGGCTTAAAAAAGATTTTAACTGCAATGTCGTGAGGGCAGCACTGGGAATTGAACTGGGTGAATATGCTTATCTGAAAGACCCGCAGTTTTCAAAACAAAAAATAGAAGCGGTTGTAAATGGAGCCATTAAATCAGATATTTATGTGATTATTGACTGGCACAGCCACAATATCAATTTAAAAGAAGCAAAAGAGTTCTTTGCCGAAATTTCCAAAAAATATGCAAAGTACCCTAATATAATCTACGAAGTATTTAATGAACCGGATTATGAATCATGGGCTGAGGTTAAAAGTTATTCTGAAGAAATAATTAAAGTGATACGCGAAAATGATCCCAATAATATAATACTTGTCGGCTGTCCGCACTGGGATCAGGATATCGATCTTCCGGCGGCCGATCCAATTCAGGGATACAATAATATAATGTATACCATGCATTTTTATGCGGCAACACACGGTAAAGATTTAAGAGACAGAACTGATGCTGCTATACAAAGCGGTCTTCCTGTATTTATATCAGAATCAGCCGGAATGGAAGCTTCCGGAGACGGTCCATTAAATATTCAGGCATGGCAGGAATATATTGACTGGATGGAATCAAAAAGACTCAGCTGGATTACCTGGTCGGTTTCAGACAAAGATGAGACTTGCTCTATTTTGAAGAAATCAGCAAAATCAGAAGGAAAATGGAAAGAAGAAGATTTAAAAGAGTCAGGAATTAAAGTTCGTGAGTTTTTAAGAAAATATAATAATCAGAATTAAATATATTTTAAGAAGCTGAAAAAGCCTGCTCAAACCGAGCGGGCTTTTTTTTGTTTTTTGATTTAAATAGTCTTCTTAAAATCAATACAGACTAATAGATTTGATTATGTTTAATTTGTAAGAATTTTAATGTCGGCAAAAGAAGGTTTAATGGTTGTGTAAATAGTGATTAATTTTTGCATGTTTTTTAATTTATTTGAATGCACCCCTATTTTTTAAGGGGGTACTTGTTGTTTTGTTTGTTTTTAAAATTGATTTTTGTAATAATTAACCTGTTGTTTTTGTTTTTACCCTTAAAAATTATAATTAAAAGTTTAAAATTATGTTGTTGATTTTTCAAAAACGAAACGCTATAAATATCAAATAATGATTATTGGTTCTTTAATTTTTGTAATCCGTAATTCTTCAATGAAATCGTTAAAAAAGTAGATTTCGATTATTCAACTCATGCAAAAGTTAATAAATTCGCTAATGAAAATGATGAAGTTTTAGAGCGCAGATTCAATGTTTTAAAAATGGCTTATACTATTAAATAGATATATAAAGGATTAACTAACCAAAATCAATTAGTAACTAAAAACCAATTAACACATGAAAAAAGTATTTTACATTTTAGCTGCGACGTTAACAAGCTCTGTTGCTTTTGCTCAGGATGAAGATTCACCAACTTCACCGGCAACAACTTGGGGCGGATCTGCTGACGCTTATTATAAATATGACTTTTCTAAACAAATGAACGGATTAACGAGCTTTACCAACTCACAAGATTCGTTTGAACTAGGGATGGCTTCTATAGAAGCAGCACATTCATTTGGAAAAGCTTCCATTTTCGTAGACTTAGGTTTCGGAAAAAGAGCAGGGGAGTTTTCTTATAATGAAACAACAGACAAAGACATTAATGCTAAATTTTTAATTAAACAATTGTTTTTTACGTATCAAATGACCGAAAAATTCAAAGTTGTGGCGGGTAGTTTTGGTACACACATTGGCTACGAAGTTTTAGACGCTGTTGATAATAAAAACTACAGTATGTCGTATGCGTTCTCTTACGGACCGTTTTTTAACACGGGAGTAAAAGCACAGTACACTTCGGGTAAGTTTACAGCTATGCTGGGAATAACAAACCCAACCGATTTTAAATCAGCAATGGATGCCGGATCGACTCAAAAAACATACATTGGTCAGGTAGGGTACATAGGCGATACAGGAAGCGCTTACCTTAATTTTACAAGCGGAAGTACAAATCCAATTCCGGGAAGTCTGATTCCGGTTTCAGATGAAAATAAAACGCAGTTTGACTTAACAGCCTCAAAAACGATAACTGATAGTTTTAGTCTTGGATTAAATGCAACTTATGCAAAAACAAAGCATGATTTCGATGGTACTTTAGACGGTGAATGGTTTTCTGTAGTGGGATATGCAAGCTATTCCTTCTCACCATCTTTGCTTCTGGCATACAGAATGGAATATTTTGACGCAAAAGATGCTGCTCCAAGTTTAGGAACATTGACAGGATCAAGCGTATTTGCAAATACAGCTTCGTTAAATTATAAAGTTGGAAAACTAACCATTATTCCGGAGATCAGATACGATGCAGCTTCAGAAGATATCTTTTTAGATAAAGATGCTGCCCCAACAGGAGGATCGTTCTTCGCCTTACTTGCAACAACATACTCTTTCTAGAGATAAAGATTGATATTTTTTTTTTTTTTTTGGAGCTGTCGAAACATACTCATGTTTTGGCAGCTTTTTTATTTTTTTGTTTCCAGGTTTGAGGTTTGAAGTTTCAAGTTTGAAGTTTGAAGTTTCAAGTTTGAAGTTTCAAGTTTCAAGTTTCAGGTTTCTGTTGAGGTTTGTTATTGAAATTGACATTTATATTGAAATTGATATTTAACAAAAATTGGTAAAAAAATAAAAGCGCATTTCTCAGTTTAAAGAAATGCGCTTTTATTTTTTATTTTGGAAACCTTATTGAATTTGTTTTTTGTAAATCGAATAAATTGTATCAATTGTTTTTCGATCTAAGGTTGAGGTTGTGTCAGTTTGAATATAATGCAATTTGAAAGCCTGAATTGCTGCGGATAGGTTTTTTGTGTTATACCCTATGATTCTCAAAGCAGGTTCTATTTTAAAGTCAAACGGAGCTTCTTCTAAAACAGCATCCGGCCAGATTCCGAAACCTTTTTCTGCCAGTGTTTTCCACGGAAACAAAGCACTTGGATCTTGTTTTCTTCCAGGCGCAATATCAGCATGACCTAAAAAGTTCTGTGTCGGGATATTGTAATCTTTTTTCAGCTTGGTTAGCAAAGCTACTAAACTGCTTATTTGCGCTTCAGTAAAAGGTTTAAAACCGTTGTTGTCAAGTTCAATTCCTATAGAAGAGGAATTTAAATCAGTGTTTTTACCCCAGGTTGAATTTCCGGCATGCCAGGCTCTTAAATAATCATTTAACATCTGGACCACTTTTCCGTTTTCAGAAATAATATAGTGAGAACTAACCTGAGTTCTTGTTTTTGTAAACGTATTAATCGTTTGCTGTATAGAATCCTGAGCGGTATGGTGAATTATTACAAAACTCGGTTTTCTTAAATTGAAATTAACGGTTCCAATCCATTCCGTACTGATGCCGTTCTGCAAAGAAGTTGACCCTGTTTTTGATAAAGTATCTTTAATAATACCAAGCTGCGATGCATACGTCGTGTCGATAATAACAGGACTTACCGGTGGAATCACCTGCGAATCTTTACTGGTAATTTGATTTTCTAATGTCTTTAACTGCTGATCATAAGCTTTTTCAGTAGTCTTATATGGATTCGTTGAGCAAGAAGTAAGTACAATTGCCAAAATCAAATAACAAAAATGTTTTTTTGTCATAATTCACTATTTAGTATAGAATTTTAAACGCCTATTCCTGGATTTTCGTATCTGGATTTTCGTTAACTTCTTTTAAGTCTTTAGACTCTTTGTCTTTATCCTTATCTTTTTTCTTTTTAGATTTTGTTTTTTTGATCTCTTTAAACTCTGCCATGAATTTCGTGTACTTTTCAACCTGGTCCGGATTTAAAAATGCATTTATTTTTTTGTTCATGCTTTCAGTTAAAGCTTTGATTTGTTCGATTTTTTGATCCTGAGTTGCATTTTCGTTCTTTAAAAGAATTCCCTGCTCTCTCATGGTATCTGCCAGAACATTTGTTACTGCAATAGCCTGAAGTTCATCAAGATTTACAACTGGTTTCATCTGTTCCACAACTTTAGCGGCTGTTTCTTCCACCGGCACCTCTTTAGGCTTGCTTGTATTTCCCTGTGGTCCAGCCATCATACTTCTGTCCATTCCCATTCTGTTACTGCCATAGCCGTTTCCGTAGCCATTACCATAACCACCGTAACCATTTCCATAACCATTTCCGTATTGTGCTGAAACAGAGTTGAAACAAAATAAAGTAAAAACTAAAATAATGAAGTTTTGAGTAAGTTTCATAAAAGTATTTTTGACTGGGTTAACAATTGTTTCCTGTAAAATTAAGCAGGTTCTCCGTATAAATCAAATTCTGTTGCTTCAATTATCTTTATGTTAACAAATTCGCCTGTTTTTAAATAATGTTTAGACGCATCTATTAAAACTTCATTATCCACATCCGGACTGTCAAATTCTGTTCTTCCCACAAAATGAGCGCCTTCTTTTCTGTCAATAATGCATTTATAAGTTTGTCCTACTTTTTCCTGATTTAAATCCCACGAAATTTGAGACTGTAATTCCATGATTTCATTTGCTCTAGCTTGTTTTACATCATCCGGAACATCGTCGTCTAATAAATATGCATGTGTGTTTTCTTCGTGAGAATAAGCGAAACAACCCATTCGGTCAAATTTCATTTCCTGAACAAAATCCTTCAGGATTTCAAAATCTTCCTGAGTTTCTCCAGGATATCCTACAATTAAAGTAGTTCTGATTGCCATTCCAGGAACAGCTGCACGGAAATCTTTTAATAACTGCGTTGTTTTTGCCTGAGTTGTACCACGGCGCATCGATTTTAAAATAGAATCTGAAATATGTTGTAATGGAATATCAATATAATTACAAATTTTTGGCTCACGTTTCATGATTTCCAGAACATCCATTGGGAAACCTGTTGGGAAAGCATAATGAAGACGAATCCATTCGATACCTTCTACTTTTACCAAAGCTTCTAAAAGTTCGCCAAGATTTCTCTTTTTATAAAGATCAAGACCATAATACGTTAAATCCTGCGCAATTAAAATCAATTCTTTAACCCCGTTTTTAGCCAGACCTTGCGCTTCTTTAACCAGTTTTTCAATAGGCTGCGAAACGTGAGATCCTCTCATTAAAGGAATAGCGCAAAAACTGCAGGGTCTGTCGCATCCTTCGGCAATTTTTAAATACGCATAATTTTTAGGAGTAGTTGTTAATCTTTCTCCTAATAACTCATGCTTATAGTCGGCTCCAAGAGCTTTTAATAATTGAGGAAGTTCTGTTGTCCCGAAGTATTGATCTACATTCGGGATTTCTTTTTCTAAATCAGGTCTGTAACGTTCAGACAAACATCCGGTTACAAAAACCTTGTCAACGATTCCTTTGTCTTTTTTATCAGCATATTCCAAAATCATGTTTACCGATTCTGCTTTCGCATTATCAATAAAACCACAAGTGTTTATTACAATAATGTTTCCTTCTTCTTTTGGTGCGGCCTCATGAGTGACTTCTTTTCCGTTTGCACGAAGCTGACCCATAAGCACTTCACTGTCATATACATTTTTTGAACACCCAAGAGTGATTACGTTAATTTTGTTCTTTTTTAAAGACTTGGTTCTCATACTTTTATAAATTGGAGTGCAAAATTACACTTTTTTATTCAAACAGCGCTTTTTTAGGTTTTATTTAGATGTTTTTTATCCGGCTTTCTACTGATTTTTAAAGCTTCTCCTGCCGGATTGTTTTGTTTTTGTGAGACTAAAAAAAATCCGCCAGATAAAAACCTGACGGAAATTTCCATTCATCTATTTATTCTTAATTACAATTCAAATAATAAGGTTAGAGAAACATTGTTTAATACTGAGTTTATTCTTGCCGGATCTGTTAATCCTACTGGAAAAAATCCCTGACTTGATTTTCTTTCAAGATAAGAATAAGCCAAATCTACTTTTGTTCCTCCAAAATCATATCCTAAACCACCAGAGAAACTGGTTAGATCTCCAACCGTTTTTCCGTCTTTATAAGGGCTTCCTTCAAAACGGTAACCGCCTCTTAAGCTTAATTGTTTTATTTTATATTCTGCTCCAACTCTCAATTCGCCATTATTAGTTAGCTGCTGGCTCATTTCTGAGTTTATGCCTCCAAACTTGTCTGTGGATTTGTATTTAGCGTTGCTATAATCTTTTATAGAATAATCGATGCTTATTAAACCGGATTTTCCAAATACATAAGCTCCGCTGAATGTGAATTTTCCGGGAGTTTGAAGAGTATAAGGTTCGTAAACGGTTATGACGTTTGGGTTTGCTGAATAATCGAATGCTTGATTTGCATTCGTTTCTGTAGTACTGTATAAGCTTTGAGTAACTTCGTCATATAATTCGTACCAAGTATTTGATTCGTATGCTAAACCAAGTCTTAATGAATTAGTGACTTTTGCAATTGCACCCAATTGGAAAGAAAAACCATTACCATATGTGTACAATTCATTGTTAAATGTTGCATTGGAAATTGTTTCTGTTGCGGTAAGAGGGTTTCTGTTGGATTCGTAAAATTGGCTTGTTCTTCGGTAATCTGTTACGTGTACATTTAAATTTGCACCCAAATAAAGACGGTCTTTGTAAGAGGTGGCAATGTTAAAGCCTACTTTGCTGTTGTATCCTCTTTCGTAAACATTGTTTTCCTGATAGTAATTTCCCTGATTAGGTACATTTGTTATGTACGATGTGTTCGCGTCTGATGGGTTTACGGGCAGTATTATTTTGCCATAATATCCGAAGTATGCTTGTTGTTCTTCGTAGAACATATCTCTGTAGTCTATTTTTGTAATGTTACCCAGAGGGATTCCATTAGCATATTCTAGAAAATATTTATCAATAGAATTCGTTGGATTCCATCCTGCAGAGAAGGTATTATTGTTAAAGTTATTTGTGTTTTCATAAGCAACTCCAATTGCAATTTTGTTCCAATTGTTGTTTGGGTTACGATCGTTAAAAACAAATATAGCCCCCGCCTGATTTAAAAGAAAAGAATTGTCTTTGTCTTGTGTTTGAGGATCGTTAAAATATCTGGACTTATTAGCAATACTTTGATTGCTTAAAGTTAATCCGGCCTGATTGTTATTGAATATAGCAGATCCGGCAGGATTGACTGATAAAGCAGACATATCGCCTCCAACGGCTCCAAAAGCACCGCTCATCGCTCTAAATCTAGCAGTACCGGTTATGTTGTCCTGCGAAAAACGTACAGCATCAGAAATATCCTGAGAATGTGAGACGCTGACAGTTAGTCCTGTTAATAAAAGGAAGAATATTTTTTTCATTAGGTGAGTTTTAAATGTGTAATTAGATGTGTAAAAGGTGAAAAATGTTACCTTCTTCCGCCTCCGCCTCCTCCGTAAGATCTTCCTCCGCCACCGCCACCGCCAGATGATCTCATGCTGCCACTGCTGTTTGAAGAGCGTGAAGGGCTAGGAGAGTATGATCTCGTTGGTGCACTGCTGCTGTTATTGTAGCTTCTGTTTGATGGTGCACTGCTGCTTGATCTTCTGTTAGAATAATCATAACTGCTGTTGTTGCTTGGTGTGTAGCTTCTTCTGTTAGAAAAAGTTGGACTGCTTGTTGAGCCATTGTTGTATGATCTTCCGTTTACACTAGATCCTCTTCTGTAATCAGAATAACTGTTGGATCTGTTGGTTGTGTAATTTCTATTTGTCGTGTAACCGCTTCTATTTGTAGAGTAAGTTCTGTCAGAAGAATAACTTCTGTTTGTGAAGCTTCTGTTTGCGGCGTAACTTCTGTTTGAAGCGTAATTACGTCCTCCGTAATAAGCTGCAGAACCTCTTCTTCCATAATTATATGAGTAGTTCGCGTAGTAACGAGGTCCCCAGTAACCCGGATATCCCCATCCTGGTCCGTAGTAGCCCGGGTATCCCCAGCCGCCGCCCCAGTAGCCGCCACCCCAATAACCTGCGCCCCAGTAATTACCCCAGTAACCGCCTCCATAACCCCATCCGTAATATGGATATCCCCATCCAAATCCCATTGACCATGTTGGATCAGAATATACATTTATAGATACTTCTGAATTAGCGCTTCCCCAAGCCGGGTAGGCAACAGAAGCAGTCTGTGTGCTGTCATTTGCAGAATAACTACCGTAACTGTCTACATCTGTAAAAATTTCAGTCGGCTGATTGTCGTCTTGTAATGATCTAAAGTAATCTTTGTATTGATTATTGACATTATTATTGTTCGTTTGAGCATATCTGTTGGTTGAGCTGCCATATACGCCATCATTATCATGATATGATGTGTTTTGGTAAGAGCCACATGATGCTAATAGAAAACTCAGTAATCCAATTAAGTAAAAATGACTTGAGTTTTGGCGGTGAGTAGTATAAGTTTTCATATCTGTGGAGTTTTTTATTGTTGCACATTACAAAAATAGTTAGTTTTGTCAAACTATTTAGTTAAAATTATTAAAACAAAATTTGTGCCAAACTATATAAATATATGAGTAAGAACCTTACTACAAGATCAGAAGATTATTCTAAATGGTATAACGAACTGGTTGTAAAAGCAGATTTAGCAGAGAATTCAGGTGTGAGAGGCTGTATGGTAATTAAGCCATACGGATATGCTATCTGGGAAAAAATGCAGGCTGAATTAGACAGGATGTTTAAAGAAACCGGACATCAAAATGCTTATTTTCCTTTATTCGTGCCGAAAAGCATGTTTGAAGCTGAAGAAACAAATGCGGAAGGATTTGCAAAAGAATGTGCGGTTGTAACGCATTACAGATTAAAGAATGACGAGGAAAGGCCGGGAAAACTTATGGTTGACCCAAATGCTAAACTGGAAGAAGAACTTATTGTTCGTCCTACCAGTGAAGCTATTATTTGGTCTACATATAAGGGATGGGTGCAGTCTTACAGAGATTTACCTTTATTAATAAACCAATGGGCGAATGTGGTTCGTTGGGAAATGCGTACACGTTTGTTTTTAAGAACTGCCGAGTTTTTATGGCAGGAAGGGCATACGGCTCACGCGACGAAAGCAGAAGCGCTTGAAGAATCTGAAAAGATGATGAATGTTTATGCGGATTTTGCAGAGAACTTTATGGCAATTCCGGTTGTAAAAGGGTTTAAGACAGAAACAGAACGTTTTGCAGGAGCAGATGAAACGTATTGTATTGAAGCTTTAATGCAGGACGGAAAAGCGCTGCAGGCAGGAACGTCTCACTTCTTGGGTCAGAACTTTGCCAAAGCTTTTGATGTTAAGTTTGCGAATGCAGAAGGAAAACAAGAGCACGTTTGGGGAACTTCGTGGGGAGTTTCTACTCGTTTGATGGGAGCGTTGATTATGACGCACTCTGATGATCAGGGATTGGTTCTGCCTCCAAACTTAGCCCCGGTTCAGGTTGTTATTGTGCCTATCCATAAAACAGATGAGCAATTAGCAGAAATTACAGCTGCAGTAAACGAATTGACAGCGAAATTAAGAAAACTTAAGATATCTGTTAAGTACGATGACAGAACTACTCAAAAACCAGGATTCAAATTTGCTGAATGGGAATTAAAAGGAGTTCCTGTTAGAATTGCGGTTGGTCCAAAAGATTTAGAAAATGGAACTTTTGAGGTGGCAAGACGTGATAATTTGACGAAAGAAGTGGTTTCGAGCGAAAAAATCGTTGAACACGTAAATGATCTTTTAGAGCAGATTCAAACTGATTTATTTGCAAAAGCATTAGATTATCGCAATACTCATATTACGGAAGTAAATAATTTTGAGGAATTTAAGGAAGTTTTAGAAGGTAAAGGCGGTTTTATTTCGGCTCACTGGGACGGAACTGCTGCGACAGAAGAAAAGATAAAAGATTTGACAAAAGCGACAATTCGCTGTATCCCTTTGGACGCTGTTGAAGAGGCGGGAACCTGTGTGTTTACTGGGAATCCTTCGTCTAAGAGAGTGCTTTTTGCAAAGGCATATTAAAAAAAAATAAAAAAAATCGCTTGCCCTATTGTGTAAATAAAAATTAGATGTATCTTTGCATCCGCATTAGAGAAGCACGGTCCGTTCGTCTATCGGTTAGGACGCCAGGTTTTCATCCTGGTAAGGGGGGTTCGATTCCCCCACGGACTACAAGTTATATTACATATTGAAAAGTTTCCAACTTAGGAGAATTGAGGTCCGTTCGTCTAGGGGTTAGGACGCCAGGTTTTCATCCTGGTAACAGGGGTTCGATTCCCCTACGGACTACAAAAATTAGTTGTAAATAAGTTTTGTAAAACAAAAATTGGTGTCTCGGTTTTTGTTTTATTAGTTAAAACCAAAGTGATTGTTTTACAATTGTGGGAGGTTTTTCTTTTTTAACTAGTATCTATAATAATTATTACATCTAAAATTAAAAGAAAATGGCAAATCATAAGTCAGCATTAAAAAGAATCAGAAGTAACGAAAAAAGAAGAGTTCTTAACAGATATCAGCATAAAACTACTCGTAATGCTATTAAAGCATTAAGATTAGCTACTGATAAATCTGATGCTGCTGCAAAATTATCAACTGTAATCTCTATGATTGATAAATTAGCTAAAAAGAACATCATTCATGATAACAAAGCTTCTAACTTGAAGTCTAAATTAACTAAGCACGTTGCTAAATTGTAATTAAATACAATTTTTTAATATACAAAAGCCCTCTTTAAAAAAGAGGGCTTTTTTTATATGTAAAATTCCAAATATTTAGGACGAAAAGGAATTTTGGTAAACTCAATTATTATAAACGTTTATTCCTGTCCGGCCGGTTAAGCAAGATTAGGATTTGTACCCAAGCGCCAGGAATTGATGTAGCAGTTTGGCTGTTGAAAGTAATCTTGTGAAAAAACTGAATTTACATAGTTGGTCCAATTTTCTTTTTAAGATATTCAAGCATTGCCTGAGTGATTGGTTTTGATAGAAAATCGATTATTATAGGGTATTTTTTTGCTTTAGCAAGATCTTCAGGGTCTATTGTAGAAGATAATACGATGACTTTTGCAGTATTGAATTCAGCATAATCTTCTGAGATAAAATGATCCAGAAACTCCCAGCCTCCCATAACCGGCATATTTAGATCCAGAAAAATCAATTCCGGTTTTTTGTTTACCCTGTTTTTGTTATTGGTATATTTTAAGTTGTTGAAGTGGTGCAAAGCTTCTTCGCCATTTTGAGCCGTAATAATTTCATGTGCAAATGATGATTTCGAAATTACTTTTTTGCATAGCATTAAGGTAATAGGATCGTCGTCAATACATAAAATTTGCTCAAGCATGATTTTAATTTTTAAATGTTATGGTAAATGTTGTGCCCTTGTTGACTTCACTGTCAATACTAATTGTGCCTCCCATTGTCTCTACCTGCGATTTTACCAGATATAAACCCAGTCCCTTGCTGTCAGGATAGTTATGAAATCTTTGGTAAAGTCCAAAAACCTTGTCGCGATTTCTTTCAAGATCAATTCCAATTCCGTTGTCTTTAAACGTTAGTATGGCTTTGTGATCTATCTGTTCTGCGGTAATGGATATTTTCAGCTTTCTGTTTTCTGATTTGTATTTTATCGAATTGGTCAGCAGATTCAGTAAAATGCTTTCAAGATAAGCTTTATTTATAATTAAGGTAGGGACTTTTTCAAATTTTAATTTTATAATAGGTTTGTGCAGTTCAATTTGAAAAGATAATTGGTTAAAAACATTTTCAAAAATTTCCTGTAAAAATACTTCTTCTTTTTGCATCGAAGGATTATCTTTTATGATAATTACTTTTACCAGATCGTTTATGGTCTCGTTTAATAAATGAGTAGATTTCGTAAATCCTGTCAGGATTTCTTCTAACTCTTCGTTTTCTACCGGAATATCTTCTATAAGATTTAATAGTCCAATTAAATTTGATAAAGGTGCTCTAAGGTTGTGGGATGTTATATAAGAGAATTGCTTTAAGTCTTTGTTGTTTTGTGTCAGTTCCCGAATAAGATGTTCTTTTTCTGTTTCAAGTTTTTTCTCATCCGTAATATCTCTTTGAATGGAAATCCAGTGCGTAATGACGCCTTCGTTGTTGAAAATCGGAATCATGGCAAAACGCACCCAGTATTCTTCTTTTGTTTTGGTGTACGTAATAGTTTCGATTACACATTCTTCTTCGTTTTTTATGGCACGCAGTAACTTTTTTAATTCTTCTGAATCTGAGTTTGGTCCTTTGAAGATATTAGTCGATTTTCCTATTATTTCATCCGAACTGTAACCTGACATTTGAGAAAAAGCCGGATTTACATAAACAATTCGGGGAATTTTTCTGTCTAACGAATTCGCTTCAGTAATTAAAATAGAATCTTTAGATTGTGTAATTACAGTTTCTAAAAGTTTTAGCCTCTGTTCTTCTTCTTTTTGTTTGGTAATATCCTGAATAGCTCCAATCATTCTTATGGCTCTTCCATTTTCATCTTTTAGAAGAAAACCACGGTCTAAAACATATTTATAAGTTCCGTCTGCACATCTAAAACGGTATTGATCCTGCCATTTTTCTGTTTTTTGTTCAATAAAAGAATATAGTTTAACAGACATTCTGATACTGTCTTCGGGGTGGATTTTGTCAAACCACCATTTTGAGGTTTTGCCGACTTCTTCCTGTTTGTAGCCGAATACGCTCTCAATTCCCTTGTTCCAGTTGATACAGTCTTCCTGAATTTTCCAGTCCCAAATAGTGTCGCTGGTCGCTTTTGCTACTATATCGTATTTTTCGTTGGATTCTTTAATTTCTTCGTTTGTCTCTTTTAATTTTTTAAAGACAGCAATATTTTTTCGTTCGTTTTTGGAAAGTATGTATTTGAAAATGAATCCAGTAATGAGTATAAAAGAAATATCTTTTGTTAAGAAAAAGTAAGAGAATTTAGGATTGAATAAGTAGTCATTTAGTAAATTATGGCTGACAACTGCCACAATTAGCGATATGATAACGTAAACTAGAATAATTTGGAGAGTTTTACTTTTCATCAATCAAATATAGTTAAATTAACTATAAATAAACAATAAGTAAAGTTCATTTTAAGTACTAAATTAACACTGTTTTAATGAACTAATTAGTTGGATATACGCAAACTATCATAGAAACATTTTTTTTTACAAAATAAAGTGTACTTTTGCACCCATTAAAAATCACAAATGGAATCTATTAGAAATATTGCAATTATTGCCCACGTCGATCACGGTAAAACCACTTTGGTTGATAAAATTATGTATCACTGTCAATTATTTCGTGAGAACGAAAATACAGGTGATTTAATCTTAGATAATAATGATTTAGAGCGTGAGAGAGGTATTACTATTACTTCAAAAAACGTTTCGGTTCAGTATAAAGGAACAAAAATCAATATTATTGATACTCCAGGCCACGCGGATTTTGGAGGTGAAGTAGAACGTGTATTGAACATGGCCGATGGTGTTTGTTTGCTGGTAGATGCTTTTGAAGGACCAATGCCTCAAACGCGTTTTGTATTGCAAAAAGCGATCGACTTAGGTTTAAAACCATGTGTGGTTATCAACAAAGTTGATAAAGAAAACTGTACTCCTGAAGAAGTTCACGAGAAAGTTTTTGACTTAATGTTTGAATTAGGTGCTACGGAAGAACAATTGGATTTCCCGGCAGTTTATGGTTCTGCAAAGAACAACTGGATGTCTGAAGACTGGAAAGTTCAAACGCAAAACATTGAGCCATTATTAGATATGGTTATTGCTAACGTACCTGCTCCTAAAGTTTCTGAAGGAACTCCTCAAATGTTGATTACATCTTTAGATTTCTCTTCTTTTACAGGTCGTATCGCTATCGGACGTCTTGAAAGAGGTACTTTGAAAGAAGGAATGCCAATTTCTTTGGTAAAAAGAGATGGTAAAGTAATCAAATCAAGAATTAAAGAATTACATACTTTCGAAGGTTTAGGCCGTAGAAAAGTAGAAGAAGTTGTTGCCGGTGATATTTGTGCTGTAGTTGGTATCGAAGGTTTTGAGATTGGTGATACTATCGCTGATTTTGAAAATCCAGAAGCTTTACAAACTATTGCAATCGACGAACCAACAATGAGTATGTTGTTTACAATTAACGATTCTCCTTTCTTTGGTAAAGAAGGTAAATTTGTTACTTCCAGACATATCCGTGAAAGGTTAACAAAAGAATTGGAGAAAAATCTAGCGATGAAAGTTGGAGAAACTGATTCTGCTGATAAATTCATGGTTTTTGGTCGTGGGGTACTTCACTTGTCAGTTCTTATTGAAACTATGAGAAGAGAAGGATACGAGCTTCAAATTGGTCAGCCGCAAGTTATCATCAAAGAAGTGGATGGTGTTAAATGTGAACCAATTGAGGAATTAACTATCGACTTACCAGAAAACCTTTCAGGTAGAGCGGTTGAATTCGTAACGATCCGTAAAGGAGAAATGCTTTCTATGGAAGGTAAAGGTGAGCGTATGATTATTAAATTCAACATTCCGTCTCGTGGAATTATCGGTTTAAGAAATCAATTACTTACTGCTACTGCTGGTGAGGCTATTATGGCACACCGTTTCATTGGATACGAACCATACAAAGGAGAAATTCCTGGACGTAACAATGGTTCATTAATCTCTATGGAAAACGGAAAAGCAATTCCTTACTCTATCGATAAATTACAAGATCGTGGTAAATTCTTCGTTGATCCAAACGAGGATATCTATGAAGGTCAGGTAATTGGAGAAAACACTCGCAGCGATGATATGACTGTTAACGTTACTAAAACGAAAAAACTTTCTAACGTACGTTCTTCTGGAGCTGATGATAAAGCCAGAATTATTCCCGCTATCAAATTCTCTTTAGAAGAAGCTTTAGAGTACATTCAAAAAGATGAGTATGTTGAAGTTACTCCAAAATCACTTCGTTTAAGAAAAATCTACTTGAGCGAAACAGATAGAAAGAGATTCAAAATCTAATTAGATTAATTTTCAATATAAGAAATCCCAAATTCCATATGGAGTTTGGGATTTGTTTTTTTACTATTAGTAAACTTTTGTCTTCGTTTTTAGAATTAAAGATTCTCGAACGGGATTGGGTTTTCAAGTTTCAGGTTTCAAGTTTCAAGTTTCAGGTTTTAGAATGCTTTAACCCAATTTTAGAATTTGATATATTGAGATTTTGACAATTATAAACCCTCTTTATCTTTTCAGGCTAAAATGTCCCTTCACACTTTTACCATCAGCAAATAATAACGTAAACCAGTAATCATCAGACGGAAGAGGCTGACCATTAAAAATTCCGTTCCAGCCCGAGCTGTTTTGGTTTAATTGTTTCAATAATTTTCCGTAACGATCAAAAATGTGAATGGTATAATTTGGCATTGTACTCGTTTTTTCTATTGTCCATAAATCATTGAAACCGTCACCGTTTGGAGTAAAGAATTTAGGATAATCTAAAACATAGATGGTGAAAATATTCGATAATCCGCAGCCGTTTTTATTTCTTACAACCGTATTGTAGGCTCCTGCCGGTACTCTTGTAAACAGAGGTTCATCCTGAAAAACTACTCCGTCGAGTGAAAATTCGTAATTTCCGGTACCTGTATATTCTATTAAAACCGAATTATCGTTTCCTGAGAAATCTTTGATTACAGCATTTGTTATAACGGCAGGTTCAGATAGAATGATAACAAACTTTTTCGTTTTTTCACATCCCGCCGCATTCTGTACGGTTACAGTATAATCGCCTGCACTTGTTACAATTATTGAATTGGCGGTTTCTCCCGTATTCCATAAATAACTGCTGAATCCCGGATCTACAGACAGAGTTTTGCTGCTGCCTTTGCACAGATATAAAACTTCTTCATCAAAATTTGGCGGATTAAAAGTATTGACAACCAAATTGACCGGAACAATATCGTAACAACTAGGTCCGTTAATGACTCTTGCGTAAATCGTCTGGTTAAAAGGCGTTGTATTAGAGTAAATATTTGGCAGAGGATTGGTTTCTGTTACGGCATCGGTTGAATTGGCATAATAAATTACAGTTAAACCTGCCGGAAGACCTGTGATAATAACAGGTGTAACTTGGGCGTTCAGATCGAATTGAGACAGACCATCCTGATTTTCATCCATATCACAAATCTGGATCGGATTTGGATCAGCTATCGGGGTGTTTGAAATTTTCAGGGTAACTTCGGCAATTTTAAAACAATCAAACTCGTTTTCAAGACGTGCATAAACAATTTGATCCGGTGCTTTGTTTCTGTAATGCTCAGGGTCTGCTATTGGATTTGTTTTATTTTCTGCATCGGTTACCGTTTCATAGAAACCTTCATTAGAAATAAATGTATTATTGTTTTTTACAATATTATTTACTTTGCCTAAATTGAAAATAGAAATACCATCAGTATCATCATCACATTGTACAAGAGATGTATCAGCAGAAAAAATTTCCGGTGCATAATCGATTTTTATTTCGCCGGATGTAATACAAGTTGTTCCTGTTACAGTCGCATCTACTTTATAGACTCCTGCATTTGTAACTTCATAAGTTGAATTTGTTCCTAAGGTTACAGAAGGATTATCTGTTTTATACCATTTAAATGTGTAATTGGTACTGTTTAATTTGGTGTCTAAAAGTACTTTTTCGCCAAAGCAGGCAGGATTATTTCCGGCTATAGTACGATCTTCTCCTAATGTAACTTTAGAAGTAAAACTTCCGGCTTCAAGAAACACAGCCGATTCTAAATTTTTGTTCTGATCATCAGCAATAACCAACTTAACATGATATGTTTTTCCCGGAATAACATCTGTCTGGGCATTCATAACCACAGTTTGTCCCGCAAAATTTACCGGGCTTGTATTGCCGTTTATACCATTAAAATAATGTTCATTATCTGCTTCGCAGCCTGTATAGGTAATACCGCCTGGTCTTGTACCGGGTGCGATTCTTGGATGAATGTTTATAGAAGAAACCGGCAAGGCAGTATTAGGAAGAACAGCCAGATTTTTGTATGCATTTGTTGTTCCGGCTTCTTTAATTAAAAAAGCAAATCCATCTGAATAATGGCAGGGATAGTCGTATTGATATTCGTTTGAAGCAAAAATGTAATTAAAACTTAATAAGCTGGCAGATGCAACAAAATCAAATTCTAATACAGTTGAATTGACAGAACGAATTCCTAATGTCTGATCAAGATCGCTGTCGCCAAGCCAGTTTGTATTGTCAGTGCTTATAAGCTGCTGTTCAAATGGTCCGACAGCACTTTGAGCTGTAGAAGTTACCAAAACAATTCCTTCACTAAAGGGGAAACCGCTTCCGTTACTGTTAAAATATGCAAAACTCTGACGGCCGGGTCTAAAGGTGTCTCCACTTCCTGTTGAGTTTGAAGCCGCAGCACATGAACTGTTAACTAAAACATTTTCAATAAGCTGCTGCGGTGTTCTTTGGTCATCTATAGTTATAAATTGTGCTTTCATCTGTAGTGATGAAACACATAAAAAGAGAATAATAAGTAAGCTTTTTGTCTGATTCATAGTATAACAAATATACTATAAATCCCGACTTTTTAATAGTTTGTAAGAAAATAGTACAAATAGATACGTCCAGGCCAGTACAATAAAAATTGAAAAATAGCTTACAGCGTAGTTATTAGTTAAATTTATTCCTATCTGCGAGCCGATATTTTTTACCACAGACAATCTTGGAGCAGGATTTAAAATTAAATTCGACATTGCTTCAAGAGGAAGAAACTGAACAATCTTATCGCCTGTAGTACTGTTTGGAAAAACCTGAAACACTAAAAAACCTTTTATTATCGCTTCAACAATGCTCCAGAGTAAAAGAAAACCCAATGCAAAAGCAGAACGTTTTACTAATATTCCTAAAAATAAACAGAAAGAAAAGAAACCTGTAAGTTTTACAAAAAATGCTAAAAGATAATCCAGATCACTAAAAATGATGCCTATTTCATTGTAAGATGAAAAACACAGTCCCAGAATTAAGCTCATTATGAAAACAAAAACAGTAGAGCAAAAAGCAAATACCACTACGGTAAGAAATTTAGAGAGGATAAATTCTTTTTTGCTTAAACCATCGATTAAGTTTTGTTTTAAAGTTCCATAGCTGTATTCGTTGGCCATCATGGAAACAATGACAATAGCCAGAAAAAATTTAAGCCACGCAGCCACGTAGGTATTAAAGTGCCAGATAAACGGAAAATTAAAAATTCCCATTTCGGCAAGATGGAATTTAAAAGGACCAACGTCAAATTTTATTGATGCAATAAGAGCAATAAAAGAAAGTAAAATGAAATAGGTGAGTGTTAAAGTGCTGCTGGCTTTGTTTTTCCAGATTTTTTGCAGTTCTATAGAGATAAGTCTTTTCATGGCTTAGTTCGTTTTTGGATTGGTATTTTGGGTTAATTCTAAAAATTGCGATTCCAAACTGTTTTTACGTTTTACCAGGTGGCTTAAAACAATGTTTTTTGAAAATAAAAACTGATTGAGTTCAGAAGCTGTTAATTCTGATTTTAAGTATACTAAAAGCTTTCCGTCTTCTTCTCCAATTCGGTCTACTGCCGGATGATTTATCAGAATTGTTTTTAGAACGGCATTGTCATTGGAACAAACTTCAAAGAAACTTTCATTGGCAGACATGGCATCTACAGAACCGGAGTATAAAATTTCTCCTTTTCTTAAAACTACGACATGCGAACATACTTTTTCGACTTCATCTAATAAATGTGAAGCCAGTAAAATAGTGGTTCCCTCCGAAGCAATTTCTTTAATAATATCACGTATCTGGTGAATTCCCTGCGGATCAAGACCATTTGTAGGTTCGTCTAAAATTAAAATCTCAGGATCGTTTAAAAGTGCCGATGCAATAGCCAGACGCTGTTTCATTCCTAATGAAAAGGTGCTGAATTTGCTGTGTTTTCTTTGAATTAAACCAACCAGACTCAGCTTTTCGTCAATTTTAGAATAATTAATGCTTTTAATTTTGCAGACCAGTTTCAGATTTTCTTCGGCTGTCATGTACGGATAAAAGTTAGGACGCTCGATTATGGCGCCTACTTTTTTTAACGCATCGTGTGTTTTTACTTTTCCGTCAAACCATTTGTAATCGCCTGATGTTTTGTTAATCACATTTAACACAATCCCTAAAGTAGTTGATTTTCCGCTTCCGTTAGGGCCTAAAATTCCGTATACATGTCCTTTTTGTATAGAAAAAGACACATTTTTTAGAGCCTGAATACGCCCGTATCTTTTGCTGAGATTTTCGATAGTAAGTATGGTTTCCAAATTTATTTCGGTTTAAGGTTTTTAGTAAGACGAATAAGCCCTGATATTGTTACGCGGAATTTAATTTTCTCTAAATTTGTAATAAAGTTATTCAAAATGAGCGAACCATTAATGGTTTTTAAAAAACCGTCTTACCCCTTAACACGCCCGCTGCTAAATTATCTGGACAAGTACGAACGTATTTCAAAAGTATCTATTTTTTACGATGACTTACTGCGGTTTGCGGGTTCAGTAAATGTTTACGATAAAAACGGAGAAGATACATTATGGATTCGGGTGTATTATGATGAATTTGAAAGAGTTGAAATAGATCTTAATCTTAAGAAAATATATTCGCTTCTGCATTCTGACGGGAATAATGAGATTATTCAGTATTTAAATGTGGATGCTATTGACTTTTGTACTTTCGGGAATTCAAAACCTTTCAGGGTAAAAGTCCGAAATATCCTGAATGATAACTATGTTCATTTTTATATTAAAAAAGCCGATGCTTCCAGAATTTACGGATTAGAACTCGAAGATATTCTGTCTCCGGATAAAATTAACTTTCTGGTTTACAATGATACCCTGATAGAAGAACATATTGTTGGGATTCCCGGTGATATTTTTATGGAAGTTTTTCTTCATACTTGTTCAGAAACCGAGAAAGCTCAAATTGCTAAAGAGTTTGTTAAATTCAACGAACGATGCATGATCCGGCTTTTAGGCGATATGCGGGCTTACAATTATGTAATTGTTCCAATTCACGATTTTGATCAGGTAGTGTATAAAATCCGTCCAATCGATTTTGATCAGCAATGTTATGAGGGAAATTTCAAAGTTTACCGTCCGCAGTTTTTTAAAGAGAACTATCCGATGATTTTATTGGTCAAAGAAAAGCTGGAAGAACGATCTATTCTTCAGTATAAAGATGAAGAAAGAGCAATTTTGGCAAAACGTATTTATTCGGCACAGGCCAGAATTACCAAATTACTGGACATTATGTGCCATGATACGATTTCGACTCAGGAACATCTGAAACAGCTTAAAATGGAATTGTACCATTATACCAATGATATGAAGTTTAAAAACGCTATATCGATGGGACATATCATGCACGCCGCATTCGAATTCATAACCCGTAATTTTAAAAATACTAACCTGCTTTAATATGCAGTAAAATATAAAATGAAATTTATGAAAAAGTCTTTTTTAATTGCTGTTTCAATTGTTTTATTAGCCTGCCAGCAGCAATCTGATTCTGATTTAAAAGAATTGTATTCGCTCCCGAAGAAATTGAAAGAAGTTTCAGGAATAACGTATTTTCCTGAAAACAATCTGATTTATACTTTAGAAGACAGCGGAAATAAAAATGCGATTTATGCTCTTGATTCTAAAGGGAAATTAGCTAAAACTATAAAAATCACCAATGCCGTAAATGTCGACTGGGAGGATATTACCAAAGATAAAGCAGGGAATATTTACATAGGCGATTTTGGAAACAATGATAATATACGAAGGGATTTGTGTATTTATAAAGTTGCTAAAAAACAGTTAAATAATGATCAGGCTTCCGCCGAATATAAAATCTCATTTTCTTATCCGGAACAAAAAGAATTTCCTCCAAAGAAAAAAGAAATGTTTTTTGATGTTGAAGGTTTTTTCGAACACGGAGGTTTCTTTTATCTTTTTACTAAAAACCGAAGCAAAGGTTTTGACGGAACTGCTTTTATCTATAAAATTAAAAATGCGGCAGGAACCCAGAAAGCGGTAAAAATTGGTGAATTTAAAACCTGCAATAATTACAATCACTGTGTTGTAACTGCTGCAACAATTAGTCCGGACGGAAAAAAAGTGGTTTTGCTAAGTCACGACAAAATTGTTTTGTTTAAAGATTTCAAAGGGGATTTATTTCACAAAGGAACTCAAACGGAAATAAACTTAAATCACTTTTCACAAAAAGAAGCGATAGTTTTTAAAGATAACAACACTTTGCTGATTTCAGATGAAAAGACAAACAAAATAGGAGGAAAGGTGTATGAGTTTAAGCTTTAATTAAGGTTCAAAGCTGCAAAGGAACAAAGGTTCAAAGTTTTTTTTTTAAGATTACAACTAAAAACCTTTGAACCTTTGTCACTATGTGCCTTTGTATCTAAATTAAAAACTATAAGCTGCTCCAAAAATAACCCTTCCCACTTCGTCAGGAGATTTGAAATAAGATATTCTGGCTGTAATTACATTGATTGCGTTCAACCAGAGTCCGCCGCCGTAATCATGATGCCATTTTCTTGAATTTTCACCATCAAGCCAGATTCTTCCGTAGTCAAAACCACCTAAAATTCCGTATGTCATAGGAGCAATGGTGCGTTGTATTTTTCCGATGCTTAAACGTAAATCAGAACTTTGAGAGAAATATGAACTTCCTAAGAAACGCTCGTTTCTAAAACCTCTCAAATCAGTATCACCGCCCAAAGCAGCTCCCTGATAAAATTCGTAATTATTATTTAAAATCGCTTTTCCTTTTAGGTATGTTGCCAGAATAAGTTTTCCGTTGTGATCGATTTTATGAGTAAACCCTAAAATACTTTCAAGAGTAGGGAAGTTCTTTTGCGTTTCGTTCAGATTAGTTGTCCAGGTTCCGGCAATCATAAAATGAATACCTAAAGTTGGTTTCGCTGCAAAATCAGAATTTTTGAACTGATATTTCACCTTTAAACTTCCAAAATTCTGACTGTCAAAAACATTAGGATTTACAATTCCCGGAAGATCAATAAATCGGTTTTCTGTTTCTTCAACCGTCATTCTTTGGAAAATTGGCTGAATGCTGAATTCGCTTCCGTATCTTCCAACATGCCTGATTGCTCCGGAAGCATTAAATTTGCGAATGCGGACACGATTGTAATCCATTCCAACTTCATCATTATCGTATTTGGTTTCATTTCCGTATCCAAAATAATTCATGGCAAAATTTGGAGTAGTGTATAATGATTCAACATCAATAACCCATTTTCCTAATAATCCTGGGAAATGAGCTGCGTAATTAAACTCCAAACCGCCCGTTGCAAAATAATAAAATGCATTAACAACGTGTCTTTGCGTGTACGGATTCTGTTTGAAATTATTAACCGTATAATTTAAGTTAACCCCCACTTTTACACCATCATCAGGATTAAAACCAACATTTGGAAGTCCTGAAATCACATTGTATTTGGGTCTTTCATAATTATATTGGTTAACATCATAATCATCTGTTAACTGCGTCTGAGTTTTAGAATCCAGATTATACGTGTTTTCTTTTGATTTGAAATCGTATACAATAACCCTTCTTCCGTTTTCGATATTGTAAGTATCATTATTCTGACCTCCAATTAAACGGATTTTAATTCTTGATTTCTCATTTCCTTTAACTTCAAAAATGTCATTATCATCCAAACCATAGATCCATAAATTTCTGGTTTTGGCATCGGTTACATTTTTGGTATACAATAATTCATCGCCTTCTTTTTTAACCCTGAAAACCTGAATTTCAATTCCTTTTCTCACATTATGATTCAAAACAAATTTGTCTTTTTTGTCTGTTCCGGCAATCATAATCGTTTTGCTTAAAACATCAGAATAGCGGACTGCATATTTTTGAAGATCTTTCTTTCTGTTTTTCAGCTTTGCTTTTATTTCGTCAATCGTTTCATCCTGAACCTCTTTTGGCAGATTTTTAAAAGCAGCATCGATATCGCTGTCCGATAAGTTGTTCTGAATGTATTCAGCCTGTTCGATCCAGTCTTTTTCTGTCGCTGTTTTTAAGAAAGCCAGATCCATAGGATAAGGTTCTCTGCTCAGCCATTTTACGTTATCAATTTTGTATTTAAAAGTTCGCATGTGGCGAAGTGCAGGAATGTTCATTAAAATAGAAAGCAAGGCTCCGTCATATTTTACAAATGCCTGATCACGATCACGCGGAATTGGTCTGTAGATTACCTTTCCGTCTTCTTTATACTCTGCCCAGCGCCATTGGTCACTATGCCTGTCCCAGTCGCCTAAAAGCATATCAAACAAACGGGCTTTGATGTATTCTTTTTCATCAACAACATATTTTTCGTCTTTATGCAGATTCAGCATCATATCATCTGTTCCAATAATATTTGTTGGTTTTCCAAAATTTTTGCCGTCAAGATGATTGTCAGCAGGTCTTTCTTCCACCATATACAATTGATCTCCAAAACTCGCATTGAATTCTCCTAAACCATTTTGTTTTGGAATATAATATAAAATAGGGTTGGTATGCCTTAGATTAATTTTGTCCGACATGCTTCCAATTGCAAAAGAAGAATACGGATGCGAAGTCGTATAAAAATCAAATAAGAAATCTTCGGCATAGGTTTTTTCAAAATCATTTACGACATATTGATCTTTAAAGGCAACCGACTGTAAAAAGACTGTGGCGCTTTTTTTCATAGCACGCATTACATATTCACGCCCTTGCGGATCTGACATACGCAAAGAAACCGACTGATGACCACCGCCGCCGCGAATAGGTTTCAGCCCGCCTTTTAAAGTATCTACCGTTGCTGTTTCTGCTTCGATTGGCATACTGTAATATTTTCTGTAATGTTGTCCGAACAAAAATTTATGAAACATACTTTTATCTGTCATTTTTGTTGAATAGATAGAAGTCGTCATTTTTGAAGGGAAATTATTCGGAATATCCGAAGCCCAGTTGATTTCTTTCGCTTTTATGATTTCACGTTCGAAAAGCAGTTTTTCTTTGTTGTTTTCATTTCCAAAGAAAGAAACCTTCGCATCGCCGCTTTTGTATAAAGTTAAAGTTGCATAACCATTGCCTCCATATGAAAAATCAAACGGATTTATTGCTCGTGCCGCTTCTGATTTTGATCCGGCACCGCTGATAATCTGCTGAATGTTTTCTTTGCTGATATATTGCAGATTATGATCGTGGCCCGAAACTACAATTACGTTTTTCTGTTTCTGCAAAAGAGTTTTAATTCTTTTGGCATAAATGGTATACTGTTTATTTTGAATATCCTGCGGACTCACTCCGGATGTTTTTCTCAACAAATTAATAAACGAGCCAATTACCGGAAGCGGAATTTTTTTCTCCAACGGAAATAATTGTTTCTCCAGCGAAAATTGCCCGCCGTGTGTTCCGTTGCTTAATAAAGGATGATGAATTGCGAGAACAACTGTTTTTTCCTGATTTTTATTTAAGATACTTTCGAGTTCATCAAAAAAGTCTTCACGGGTTTTAATTTCGCAGTTATCATTAATCGTAGGATGATTGTCCCAGTCTTCAAGAAACCATTCGCTGTCTACGATTATTAACGTGGCGGTACTATCAATTTTTACATCCTCAATTGCGCAGGATTTTCTGGGCATGAAGGCTTTTTTATCATCTAATTTTTTTGTTACATAATCTGCCTGTTTTTCAAGACCTTTAATACCGCTGTACCAGTCGTGATTTCCGGGAATAAAAATGGTTTTTCCTCTAAAACCTTTCGCTAATTTTAACTGATTATCCAGTTTTGTTTCGGCCAAAGCCCTGTCCTCAGATTTTTTATCAGCCGGAAAACCTTTAGGATAAATATTATCTCCTAAAAACAAAAGTGTTGATTTTTTGCTGGCTTTTTTAAGCTTTTTATGTAAAAGGTCAAGTGTCTGCTGCGCCTGTTGTTCATCGGCATTTCCGGCATCGCCCGCAAGATAAAATGTATGTGCAATTTTTATGGTATCTGTTGCGTTTTCTGTTTCGACAGCACCAACATTTTTTCCGTACTGAGGCTTACGCGTCGCACACGAATAAAAAATGATCAGCACTATAATTGCCAATGAAAAGTTTTTAATTTTGGCAATAAAATGATTATCCAAAAACAATTTCATAATTTAGTGGTATAAAATATTCTCTATGAATTTAATAGAACAATCCGAAGATTTCGTCAGTAATTTACTCAAAGATAAACTTTCTAATCTATATTCTTATCATAATTTTAACCATACTTTCACAGTAGTAACAGCGGTAAAAGAACTATGCAAAAAAGAAGATGTAGAAGGTGATGATAAAGAGGCACTTCTGGCCGCAGCATGGTTTCATGATACGGGTTATATTGAAGGATATGAAAATCATGAGGAAGCCAGTACCAAAATTGCATCTGATTTTTTAAGACAAAAGGGAAAATCAGAAGAATTTATTGCGCTGGTGTCGGGTTTGATTTTGGCTACTGCCAAAGAATATGAACCAAAAACACATTTAGAAAAAATCATTAAAGATGCCGATTATGCGCATTTAATGGGAACTGAATATACTACAACCTGCGAATTACTTCGTTTGGAACTCAAAAATACCGGAATTGTAAATTTTTCTAATGCCGAATGGACAAAAGAAAATTTAAACTTTTTATTAAATAAACATCGTTTTTATACAGATTATGCCTTAAGAAAGTGGCAGCCTCTAAAAGAAAAAAATCTACTCGTTATTCAGAAAAAGATAAACAAACAAGAGTTGAAAGCGGCGGCGGCCATCGAAACCGAAAACAAAAAGAAAGATAAAGTAGAAAAACCAGATCGTGGCATTGATACTTTGTTTCGTGTTACGCTAGGGAATCACACACGTTTGAGTGGAATTGCTGATAGTAAAGCTAATATTTTATTGTCTGTAAATGCGATTATTATTTCGATCGCACTTTCGACCATTATTCCAAAATTAGACAGCCCTAAAAATGCACATTTAGTTATTCCAACCTTTGTAATGCTTATGTCGAGCGTAGTTACCATTATTTTTGCTATTCTTTCTACAAGGCCCAAAGTGACATCCGGATTTTTTACGCGTGGAGATGTTGAAGCCAAAAAGGTCAATTTAATGTTTTTTGGAAATTTCTACAAAATGCCTCTTGAAGATTATGACTGGGCTATGAATGAAATGATGAAGGACCGTGATTATTTGTACTCAACAATGATCAAAGATTTATATTATTTAGGATTGGTTTTGCAACGAAAATATAACTTACTCCGAATTGCCTACAATTTATTTATGTTCGGAATTATTATTACCGTGATTTCGTTTGTAATTGCTTTTAAATCAATATGATTATTGGGTTTGATGAAATTTAAACACATAGAAACATAGATTTTATTTCTAAAAGAGATTGAAGAAAGAAACTAGTTTCTAACACATAGCTGAAAATGAAGAAAGCTTTGTCAAATTCCAAACTTTGACAAAGCTTTTTTTAACTAACTAAATTAGCCAAAGCTATGTTTGTTTAAAAAAATGAAATGCCTCTTGTAAGTTTTCAAAATCTATGTTTCTATGTGTTTAAAAAAATAAATGGCATAAAAAAAGCCCAACTTTTAGTTGAGCTCATCTAATAAATCTTGATATGTTATTTTTTTGACCGCAGCGTTTGCTGCATTATTGATTACTTTCACACGAATTGCTCTCAAACCAGAAACTCCCTGAAGGTCTTCAACTTCAAATTGTTCTATTGCCGGTTCAAGAATTTTTTTGTGCTGCAGATATTTAATGTATTTTAAATATTCGGCTTCTTCGCTGTTTTGAGAATATACGATTGTAATTTTCTCTTTTTCGGTAATTCTTTCATTTGTGCCTTTAATATTCGATTTATCGATACGTTTTTTAACTACTTCATATCTTGCATTATACGTTCCATCAACATCAAAACGTTTTTCATCCATTCTAAAACGGATAGAAAGCGGCTGACTAAATACTAATATTAAAGAAGTAACATCCAACTCATACGGAAGCGATTCTTTAAGCTGATGATGTTCTAATTCCATTTCGCATAAAGTTTGTAACTGCCACAAACGAAGATTATGCAAATACATAATATCGAAAGGTTTAGTTGGAGAAATTGAAGCTCCGATATACAAATTGTGTTCTACACCATCAGTTTTAAAACGTTCATAATAATGCGGATAAATTTGCTGTGCCTCAATTTGTTTTTTATCCAAAACAGCTGCCAGTCGTTTATTGATAATCGACATTGCATTATCAAACTTTTTTCTTTCCTGATAAAACATTCCTGTTTTTTCGTCCAGATTTTCAAAATACAATTCTTCCAGCTTTTCGTTTTTAGAATTTTCTCTGGTGTTTTTTAAAATCGGATGAATTTCTTCTTCAATATATCTTTGAATATGTTGTTCAGTATCTGCTTTTAAAGGAAAATCCAATTCGCTTCGAAGTGACTCCAATTCGAATTTTCTTTGTTCCAAAAGCACCAAATTAGAATTAGGTTTTTGATTATCGAAAATTTCCAAAATCGCAGAAAGCTGATTTTTTAAGTCGATTTTTACTGTTTCGTTTCTATGTTCAGACGAACTTTTAATATCGATTTGTCCGTACAACGGAAATACATTTTTGAAGACAATTTCCTTAAAAATATAATCCTTTGTTGGATTTGTATTCTGAAAATAATTTTGAGATTCTTTTTTAAATTTCCAATATACACTTGGATGAATTGTAGTGTATTCACGTTGAATAATCGCTTCAATCTGATGCTGCATATCCGTATTATAGCGATCAATAGTATCGGTTAAGTAAGGCAGAACCAATTCTAGTTTTGTAGCATTAACGGAATTTAAATCTCTTGGGTTTTCAGAAACCAATTCGACAACTCCCAACAAATGATTGTCTTTAACAACAGGCGCGAAGATACAGCTTTGAATATTTTGTTTTAACAAATGCTGTCCTAGTATCTTGTTTGTAGATTCTTCTGTAAATTTGCTGACATTCGAAATAACAAAAGGTTCGTTTTTGTCGAGTAAGTTTTCGAAAGAACAACCAAAAAAAGCATTTTTGCAGTCTACTTCCTGATCGGCATGAAGCAGGAAACTATTTAGATGGTTATCATGTTTGGTTGGTCTTATAAACTTTTCTTCTTCAGGATTATAAATAATAAAACCAACTTTTAAGTTTGGCAAATTAAAAATAGATTGAAAAATATTTGAGATTTCCTGATCTGTTGTAACAGTTTTTACTTCAGGTTTAAGTAAACTGCTTTTTAGCGTCGAAATGGCACTTTCTGTAGTGGCATCAAACAAAGATACGATTCCAAAACCTCTCAGGATCCAGCTTCCTTTTGGGAATTTAGATTTCCATAAATTGATATCCTGATAATTGTCAATCAGTTGGTCAATATCTTCCTGAGTTAAATGAACAGCATTTTCTGTGGGAATAATTTCCATGAAATCAGCATTATACAAAATGCGATAGTGTTTCTCTACACCAATTTCGTTTGGAATGTCATAAAAAAACGGTTTATTGAAATCAATATGCTGATTGTAATAATCACTTAAAATTAAACAACAATTATTAATATAAAATTGATGCTCATCAAAATCACGAATTTCCATATAAAATTCGTCTCCGGCATTTTTCAGAATTTTTTTAAAACGTTCTGTATAATTAAAAGAGATATTTTGAAATGGAATGGTGACGGCTTTTATTTCATTGTGCGTCAAAGCAGTCGGAAACAAATCGGCTAATATATTTTTAATTAATCCTTCATTTTCTTTAATGACAGAATAATCCTGAATTCCGGTTTTTAATTCCGGAATCAATTCGATTTGCTCTAAAATTGCTTTGGCATAATTAGATCTGTAATCGATATTTGATAAAGCGATTGCTTCAAAAGATTCGATTAGTTTATGAAATGAAATTATGGTAGTGAAAGGACTTTCTTTAAATAAGTGAATATCCATCGTGGTATTTTTTTATACAAAATTAATGATAAATTAAAAATGCCCGACATTTTTTTATTTCTTTAATTTATAGCAATATAGATATTTGTTTAAATAAAAAACAGCAATTACATTTTGTAACTGCCGTTTTTTGTATTTAGTTTAATGAATGCTTAAACTTATTTGTTGAAAACATTTGACTGAAACCAATCTTGTGCATTATCAATCATTTCTTGTCCGTACTGTTTCCGGATCATATTATGAACCCATTGCAGATTTTTTTCGCGTAACGAATCTTTTATTTTATTTTCTGTTTCAATCATTACCTGATGTATCGCACAAACGCTGTCTTTTTTCCACGGAAGGTTTTCCTTGTCCAGCATTATACAATTATCTCTAATTTGATTGCATTCAAAAAATGAAATTTCTCCTTCTACGGCAAGAACAATATCTAAAAATGTTATTTCTTCTGCTGATCTGGCTAGTTTATAACCTCCTTTTACTCCGATATTTGACTTAACGATTCCTGCTTTTTTTAATTTGGTAAAAGCTTTAGCCAAATAAGTTTCGGATATATTTTGAAAATTAGCCAAATCACGCACCGTTATGGTTTCGCTTTTCGGATTATCAATCAAATAAACCAGAGAGTGTATCGCATATTCAACATTTTTTCCAAGAGTTGGCATACAAATAATTTGATTAATTTGTTGAATGTAATTTAACACATAGAAACATAGATTTTTATTTCAAAAAAGAGAGTAGAAGAAACTAGTTTCCACACATAGAAGCTATGTGCATTTAAGTAAGTGAAACGCCTTTTTTAAATCTCTAAAAAACTATGTTTCTATGTGTTGAAGATAATTACACGCAACAGATAATTTGATTAATAAATATTAAGCGTTCTGGCTCACATTTGGAACTTCTGGAAAAGATTCTTCCAGAGCAGTTTCAACATCATCAGCAGGATAAATTAGTTTTGTAGTAACTTCCATTTTGATGTTTTTGCCTTCAATTCCGCTTACCGCCAGACTGCGTTCCCAGCCAGTTGTCAGCATTCCGTCTTCTTGGCCCAAATCGACACAAGTAACATAATCTGTATAATTGTAAGGTTTTAAAGGTTGAGAAAACAAACTGTTTACCGCATTATGTCCCGCCCATTTTCCTAAGAACATAGAAAACTGACATGCCATAAGAGAAGTATTTCCTTGGTCATCAACCGGAATATTAGCAACGTCTCCGGCTGCAATTACATTTTCATGTTGTTCCAATTGAAGATATTTGTTTACATGAAGACGTCCCAAATTATCTTTTTCGCCTTTAAAGAAATTACAAAGTGAACTTGCCACCAATCCAACAGTCGAAATAACCGTTTGTGAAGGTATAAAAGTGCCATCGCTTAATGTTGCTCCGTTTGAAGTTACGCCTGCCAATGAAACACCTGTCATGATTTTCACGTCTTTAGATTCTAAGGTTTTTATAACATAATCCTGCGCTTCAGCTGAATAATAATTTCCTACTTTATCCCCTTTTTCTATAAGCACGACTTTAAAATCCATTGCATCCTGAGAATAAGTATTCCAGATTTTCGCTGCTTTTTCTTTAATTGTTGTAACTATTTCTAATCCGGTTAATCCACTTCCGGCAACTACAAAAGTCGCTGCACCTTCTGCATTAAAACCTTTTTCTGCCAATTGTGTTACATGATCTTCTAATCTTTGCGCACCATTGAATGTGTCTACATTAAAAGTATTTTCAATACCTGGAATGTTAATTGCTTTTAAAACACTTCCTGAAGAAAGCACAAGAAAATCATAAGTCAAAATTCTAGATCCACTGTCTGTTGCAACCGTAACCAGTTTTTCTTCCGGATTGATGATTTCTGCTTTACCAATAATTAATTTGATGTTTAACGGCTTAAAATATTTATTAAGCTCAACTCTTAATCCTTCTAATGACACCTCGTATAATCTCGGACGAATCGTCATATATTCATCCATATTTACTAAAGTTACCTCTAGTTCGCCTTCTTTTTTTAATTCACGACTTTGTCTAACAGCACTTAAAGCACTCCAGAAACCTGCAAATCCACCTCCAATAATTAATAACTGCTTTTTCATTTTCTTTTAATAGATAATTACGATATTATTTGTCGCAAATTAAATGAAATAAAACTTAATTATAAAATAAATCTTACATTTTATTTGAAAGTTATTTTTCTAAAGTATCTAAAATCTTATAATTTAAATAATTGTGGCTTTGTTTTTTTTTGAGTTAAAAAAGTAAAAAAGTTTTTTCCGATGCTATATAGACTAAAATTGCTTTAAGATTCAGACATAAAAAAACGGCAGTTACAAAATGTAATTGCCGTTTTCTGTTTTAGTAAGTAAGTAATAGAAAATGAAAACTTCTTAGCTTTTTTCTTCTTTATTGAAATACACTAAGTAGTAATACATTTGTTTTTCTTCATCCCAGCCTTTTTCAACAAATTTCTCTGCGCTTTCCGGATTGATGAAATCCATTTTAATCTGAATGTGGGTATCCAGATTAATTACGTTTTTAATCGATTTTCTGGCGTCAGAAACTGCTGCGTTGGCGATAGGGAATGTGGTTACATCTTCGATGCTGTATTTTTCTCCTTTATCAACTTTATAGTTTTTAAATTCAGGAATTAAATCAGGATTGTCTAGTACTTCATTCAAGAAATTTTGTTCTTCAAACTGATCATTTTTAGCGAAATAATTCACAGATCGGTTCATAAACATAACTTCCTCTTTCTTGTCTTCTGCCGGCAAAACAACGTCTTTTGCGAAGTTTTGACAGAATTTTAAATATTTCTTTGTGATGAAATTTTCATCCTCAAAAGCATCAACAGATAAAAAGTGCTCTAGCCAGTAGCGCGCATCATAACGGTTGCTGTCTACAGTCAGGATTTTGTATCCTTCTTCTTTTTTGTAGTTGAAAATCAAACATCCTTTATCTAATTTACTCAGGTTAATTCCCTGTTGTAAAATCATTTCAAGGTTGCTTCCGTTTTCTTCAAACTGCAAAAAGTCAGCCTGTAATTCGCTTTTAAAAATACCAATTGCATCAACAACATTGTTATCAATACTAAGATTAGTCAAATAGGTTACATAAACCTCTCCGTTTTTAATGTGCGGGTGATTTGACTGTTCGTATAAATGTTTTGTGATTTTTTTAGAAACCTCATGAACATTCGCCGGATTAGCAAAAATTTCAGTTGCATACTTAAACATGTCGTTGTAGTCTAAGTCTACTTCATGTGCAAACTGATAATAGTTTTCTTCTTTTTCTCTAAAAGGTTTAAAAAAGAATTCTTTTATCAGCGGTACAATTTCATCATTTAAGTTAAATGGCTGCTCTGATAAGAAAATAGCCTCATTACGGCTTTTGTTTCCTACGCGGTGTATCGCCAGCGTGTCGATGTGGGTGTTGAATAAATTGATCATTTTTTTTCTAGGTGCTGAGGTTCTGAGATCCTAAGGTACTAAGGTTTAGCTCTATCTTTTATTTTTTTTATAAAAGAAACTAACATTCTTTCTACCTCGCGACTATCCTCATATAAGTTATTAAAATCGTCTTCTTTTAAATAAGATATATTTTTTGCGATTTCTAATTGCGTTTGCATTTCAAATAGTGAGCCTATAGAAATGTTTAAAAAACGTAAAAGATCTTTATCACTTTCTCTTCCAAATCCTTCAGCTATATTACTGGGAATAGAAATCGAACTGCGTCTGATTTGTGAAGTCAATCCGAAGATTTCTTCTTTTGGAAATTTGTTTGTTAAGGAATAAATTTTGGTAATCAAGTTCATTGACTTCTGCCAGATAATTAGGTTTCTAAAGTTACTCATTTCTTATTTTTAAATTAAATATAAAAATAAGAAAAAACCTTCAAAATAAAAACCTAGAACCTTAGCATCTCAGAACCTTAGAACCTCAAAAAAACTAATTCCAATTCTCCTCAAATCCGTAATCTTCGAAGCTGTCATCGCCCTCGAACATGTCAAGATCGTCTTCGTCAAGGTCGTCTTCAAATTCTCCGTAGATATCGTCGTGCATATCGGCTTCGAAGTTTTTTTCGATGGCTTCATCCGGCATTTCACCGTGAGAGAATAAAGTTTCTGGATAAGTTGCTCCAACAGCTTCTTCTTCGATGGCGGCCAGTTCGACTAAGAAAGTCCACATACTGATGAAATCGTAAACATAGATAATCTTTGTATTTTCTTTGTCTAAAATACTCGACAACGGATAATCGTTCATGGTTCTTTGTTCTCCCGGAACATCGCCTGTATCAAAAAGCGGAATTTCATCTTCCTGATTCCAGGTTTCATCACAAGTGTAGAATGAAGCCACTTCTGACCCGTCAAAACCAAAAGCATTGAAGATTGCATTATGTAAATCCTCAAGAGTATCGTCTTCAAGAATTGCGATGTCTCTGAAGATATCTTCTTCGGCGTCTAGAATTACTCTAAATTTATAAACCATAATCTTTGTTTTTATTGAGAGGTCAAAGGTAAAATATAAAAAACGAAATCCGAATCAGGAATCGCGATTTGTTGAAAAGATTTTAAAATGCTGTTTTTATTAGTTTTAACTTACTTTGTGTTCCTGCAAGGTTTTCAAAACCTTGTAGGTTTGATTATTACTAAAGTTATACCTACAAGGTTTTGAAAACCTTGCAGGAAGAGAAAAACTTATCTTCTGCTAAGTCTTTTTCTAAGTTTATGATAATGTTTATGGTAAGTGTTATGACTTGGATAGCTTCTGCTTGGTGTCATGTTGTTAAAAATCAAAGCCGTTAAAAGTAAAATAAGGACACCTACTAAAACAGGAGAAATCACATACATATAACCCAATGATTTTACTTTTTCTGTACCAATAACAGCAATAAGGGCTGTCGCGCCTCCCGGCGGATGAAGTGTTTTGGTAATCTGCATTAAGATAATGGCGATTGAAACAGCCAGCGGTGCGGCAACCCACATAATATCCGGAACCAGTTTATGAACCGTTACGCCAACAATGGCCGAAACCAAGTGCCCGCCAACTAAATTTCGGGGCTGAGAGAATGGACTTTGGATAATTCCGTAAACCAAAACACTCGAAGCTCCAAAAGAACCAATTAAATAAACAGCATCAGGTCCTGAAAAATGTATCGACTGCACATAAGCCAGAATTCCAATTCCAACAAATGATCCTAAAAATGACCAAAAGTGTTCCTTATAATCGATTAAAGTTTCTTTATAAAGAATGTAACGTGTTTTGCGGTAACTTCTTCGAATTTTTTGAGTCGGCATAAGTCTTTAAAATATTTATTGTGGTATTTTTTGCTGCAGATTAATTGATTTCAGATAATCTCTAAACCTTATAATCTGCGGCAGAAAAAAACATTTTATTTGATTAAGCTTGGTGAATAACTGTATACAGTATAAGGATAAATTGTTTTTGCAGTGTATTTTGAAATTAGACAAACCACAAGAATTGGGAAAAATAATGTGTAATCGTTTGTTAATCCGCATACTAAAAATATGGCTGTAAAAGGCGCATGAATGCTCGCGCTTAGAACTGCAGCCATTCCGATAATCATAAAGTTAACCGGAATTACATTGACGTGGAAAAAGCTGTTTAAAACTGTTGCCAGTAATAAACCTAAGAATGCACCAATAAATAAACTCGGAGCAAACACACCGCCATCGCCTCCGGAAGCAAGTGTAATCGAAGTTACAATTGGTTTTAAGATTAAAATAGCAATAAATGTTAATGCCAAAGTTACTGTTAACTGGGTTTGAGATGAAGTTCCAAAGATGCCCTTTATCGCGTGATAACCTTCTCCGTACAATTGCGGGAAAAAGAACAGCGAAACACTTAAAACAACAGAACCAATTAGAATTTTATAATAATGTCTTTCTATTTTAGAAAACTGAGATTTAAAGAATAATACACAACGTGTTAGGTAAACGGAATTGATTCCGGCTAAAATTCCCAATAAAATAAAATACGGAATTGCTTTTAACTGCCAGCTTACGATTGAAACCGCAAATAATGGTTCTTCTTTTAAAATAGTAAGCAAACCAAAAGCAATCGAAACCGCAATTACATTTGAAATAACAAATGCTCGTGTTACTTTTCTGGAAATGACTTCAAAAGCAAACAAAACACCTGCAATTGGACTGCTGAAAAGTGCCGTAACTCCTGCCGCAACTCCCGCGCAGATTAATTCTGTTTTGTACTGACGGAAAATATTTTCTTTTTCATGGGCAACAGAACCAATTGTTGCAGTTGCTACAACTGTAGAAACTTCGATTCCGGTTGAACCACCAAAAATTACAGTTAATAATCCGTTGATAAAGTGAGACGGAATTTTGTAAGAAGGAAGATTTTTTGAATTTTTTCCTGTGCTTTCAAAAACTTCTTTGATTCCCTTGTTTTCTTTTTTCTTAAAAAGATACTGTCTTAAGAAATAAATTACCGATAATCCGAAAACCGGAAACAGGATATAAAATAGTGGGTTAACCGATACTTCATGAAAGAAGATTTCTTCGTAATATTCGGTTATTTTTTTTAATGAAATTCCGAGAAAGGCAGAAAGGAAGCCAATTAAAATAGAAACAATAACTAATTTTCGGAATTTGATAAATTGATGATTTTTTTTGATTTGCGCCGTTTTGTTCATCATTATTAGTTTGAAAAATCCGCAGTTTTTTTCTGCGGATTACAAAATTAAGAATCAAATTCGGTTTTTTATAGAAAATGTTTAATATAATGTGTTAAAACTCAAATAAACAAGAAAAATCTTTCGTTAGTATAAAAGTGTAAAAGATAGCCGTGAAGGGGCTAAGGCACAAAGTTTTTTTGATGCAAAGTCAATAAATACGGGCAGTTTTGTCATTTCGATTGCAGGAAGTAATCACACTAGCATTCCATAAAGTAAAATCTTCAATCTGTATAGAATTTCTGAAAGAGAAAAATCTTAAATTTTTAATTTGGATTGCCTCCAGCTTTAGCTGGAGGTTCAAAGTATGTATGGAAAAAGGCTTTAGCCAAAAAATCGTTTTGTTTGGCTAAAGCCTTTTTTACGGACTTTATATTTATTCATCCAGCTGACGCTGGACGCTATTGATAAACTTATCTTTCATAAAACTCGATAGGAAGTAAATCCGGATCGGCAATAAAAGTAAAACGCTTTTGAGTTGTTTCATCGATTCTAATAGGTTCAGATTCGATGTTTTTTGAAGTTAAAAAAGCAACGGTCTCGTTTAGGTTTATAACTTCAAATGCTAAATGACGCAATCCTACAGCTTCCGGTCTCGAAGGACGTTTTGGCGGATCGGGGAATGAGAATAATTCAACTACATAAGAACCATTCAGAGCTAAATCTAATTTATACGACCGGCGTTCTTCGCGATAGATTTCGCGGATAATCGTTAAACCTAAAATTTGTGTATAGAAATATTTCGATTTTTCATAATCAGAACATAAAATGGCAATATGGTGGATTTTATTGAGGGTAAGCATTAGATTTTGGTTTCAGATTCCTGATTTAGTTTTCGAATTACTTTTGCGGGGTTTCCAACTGCCAGCGAATTGTCCGGAATATCTTTGGTAACGACAGATCCTGCGCCAATCACGCATCCTTTCCCAATAGTTACACCCGGACAGATTACCGAATTACCGCCAATCCAGCAGTCGTCGCCAATCGTAACAGGATATGCATTTTCAAGCGATTTTCGTAACTCAGCATCAAGCGGATGCGAAGCTGTGTAAATTTGAACATTTGGAGCAATAAAAACATTCGATCCAATATTTACAGGCGCGCAGTCCAAAACAACGCAATTCACATTAAAATAAACATTTTCGCCGCAAAAAATATTATAGCCGTAATCACAATGAAAAGGCGGTTCGATATAGAAACCTTCTCCTGTATTTGGTATTAGTTCTTTTAAAATTTCTTTTGCTTTTTTAGTAACTCTGTATTCTTTTACATTAAGGCTGTGCAAGAGATTTTTTGCGGCACGGCGGCCTTTCAATAATTCTGGATCAAAGGCGTTGTAATATTCGCCGGAGATCATTTTTTCTTTTTCTGTTTTCATATTGGGTATTACATTTTCGTCCTGGCGATTTTATTGTGAATTTTTGTGATTTCCTGCAAAGCTGCAGAAGAATACCAGGGCGTTAATTCAGCTTCGAGTAAATTGGCTTGTATTGCCGGATCTGTGGCAACGAGCGCTTTGGCTTCGTCTATAGTTTCGACATTAAAAATATAAATGCCGCGATAATTTTTGTCGTTTTTCATAAAAGGGCCGGCGACAGCCAGTTTTCCTTCTTTGGCCAATTTATTGATGTTTGCCATGTGGCCTTCAAATAATTTTTTGGATTCTTCTTTTGAAACAGTTGTATTAGTTCCTGATTTTAAAAGACAGAACACATATTTTTTCATTCCGTATTCATCGGCATGAAGTGATTTGGCTAATGCTTCATCATATTTTACTTCCGCTTCCTGAGTAAATCCAACAGCACTTACCATTAAAAGAAAGAATAAAAACAGCGATTTTTTCATGACAAAATAAGTTTAAAGTTTACAATTAAGTCTTGCTGAAAATTTGAATTAAAGACAGTCTTCATATTTTAAATCTATAAAATTCGGAATTTTTTCATAGTTTTTAGCTTCCCAGCTTTTAAAGGTAAAATCTTCAATTTTTTGAAGTAGAGCAACGTCTAATTCAATATTGGCTTGCTTACAAAAAGCTAAAATTACAGTATATCCCAAAATAGTCGGATTTGTATCGGTTGCAATTAGACCTGCTGCTTTTTTTATTTTTACTGTCCATTTGGCTTCAGTTTTAGAAAAAGCAAATTCTAATCCTTTTTGTACTGCCTTTTTCCAGTCTGTAAAACCCGCCTTTCCAGGTTCAGTTTCAGCAGGAATACTGGCGAGATAACCCATTCCAATCCAGCCATCACCGTTATACTCTTCTATAATTTCATTTTGATTATCATTTGGACTGATTTCAAGATTTACAACACCCAGAAAGGGTTTTCCGTTTTTTATCTTTCGCCATTGGTAATCTAGTGTTTCATCAATCATCAATAAGTTTATTAAAGCATTTTCTTTAAAATAACAATTTGACCTAAATGATACACATCATGCTGAATAATTCCGTGAATGTGTTCGTAATATGTATGACCATTATTAACATAGATTTTCGTCAGATCGGCATCATCAAAATCTTCAAAAAAAGTATTCCACGCTTCCTGTGTTTTGGCAAGTGTCTGTAATGATTGCTCCCAGGCAGCTTCTGACGGATCTAAAACGGGAACAAAATAATTATGATCCGGCGTTATAATCGTTTCGCCCTGCATTCGCTGTAAAATGTTTCTTCTCCACTGAATTAAATGGTTCACAATTTCCCAGATTGTATTCAGGTTAGGGTTTATTTTTCTATAAGCCTGTTCGGCGTTTACATTCTTTAAAGTATCTGCTAAATTAACCTCCAGCCACGGGTTTCCATTGTAAATAGATTGGTAAAGTGCTGAAATTCTTTTGTTTTCTGACATAGTTAGGTGGTTTTGGAATTCCTAGCTAAGATACAAATTAGTCATTTACAACTCATCCTCGAAATTCTACAATTGGGTTATTATATATTTTTTAACTTTAATTGTTAAAATACATTTGCTTCATCAAAAACCAGAGATGATATGAAAACCAAATTATTTTTTACGATTAGCTTTTTATTTTTTACAGCTTTAATTTTTGCTCAAAACACTATTTCAGGAAAAGTAGTAGATCAAAAAGGCAAACCGGTTGCGGGGGCAAATATTTATATAGACGGAACTTACGATGGAGCGACAAGTTCTGAAACTGGAGATTTTTCTTTTGAAACTGCCGAGACTGGAAATAAGTTTTTAGTAGTAAGCTTTTTGCTTTTTGAAACTTTTAAACAAGAGATTGATGTGGCGAATTACAAAGATCAAACTGTTAAATTAAGAGAAAACGTAAATGCTCTGGATGCCGTTGTAATTACAGCCGGAACATTTGAGTCCGGAGACAAAGCCAGGGTTTCGGTTTTAAAACCATTGGATATTGTAACTACAGCAGGTTCTGCCGGAAATATCGTGGCTGCTTTACAGACTTTGCCGGGAACACAAAGTGTGGGCGAGGACGGACGTTTGTTTGTACGCGGCGGTGAAGCCAGCGAAACACAGACTTTTGTTGACGGAATCCGCGTTGCGCAGCCTTACGGAGCTACAACCAATAATTTACCAACCAGAAGCCGTTTTTCTCCTTTCTTGTTCAGCGGTATTGCCTTTTCTACCGGAGGATATTCTGCAGAATACGGTGAAGCATTATCAAGTGTTTTGCTTTTGAATACGCAGGACGAGGCAGATCATGAAAAAACAGATATAGGATTAATGACGGTTGGTTTGAGTTTAGGAAATACTCAAAAATGGAATAAAAGTTCTTTGAGTGTAAATATGGCTTATATCAATCTGGCTCCTTATCAGGCTGTTGTTCCTCAAAATGTAAAATGGAACAGTCCTTATCAGTCACTTGGAGGCGAAACGGTTTACAGATATAATTTTGCAAACGGAATTTTCAAACTATATGCTTCTTTCGATTCTGAAAAATTCGATTTGAATCAGAAAAATGTAAATTTTGAAAATCCAATCCGTACCGATTTAAACAACAACAACTTTTATCTGAATTCTTCTTATAAAGGAACTTTTGGAACAGGCTGGCAGTTAACTTCGGGAATCAGCTACGGTTACAGCAAAAAACAAATCAAATATGATATAAATGATGTTGACAGTAACGAAAATGCGGCGCAGCTAAAATTAAAGCTTCAGAAAAAAATCTCAAATTATTTTAAACTTTCTTTTGGTACAGATTATTTCATTACAAAATTCAATGAAAATTTCAACGATAATATTTCTGTTGATGTAGCAAACGGTTACGATTCTAACATTTTTGCGGCTTATACCGAAGGGGATATTTTATTCTCTAAAAAATTAGCAATGAAAGTAGGTTTAAGATATTCTAATAATAGTTTATTAAACGAAAATAACTTTGCACCAAGAGCTTCTATTGCTTATAAAGTTTCAAAAAGCAGCCAGTTTTCATTTGCTTACGGAGATTTTTCTCAGACACCGGTTGTAGATTATATTAAATATTCTAAATACCATCAGTTTGAAAGTGAAAAAGCCAGTCATTATATCCTGAATTATCAGTTTACACAGCCGGGACAGACTTTTAGAGCCGAAGCTTACTACAAAGATTACCGTAATTTGGTTCAGTATGATACAAGAGATATTCAGTACAATTCGGTTTTTAATAACAACGGTTCAGGTTATGCAAAAGGACTGGATATTTTTTGGAGAGACAGCAATTTGTACAAAAATTTAGAATACTGGATTTCATATTCATACATCGATTCAGAAAGACAGTATAAAAACTTTCCAAACATGGCAACTCCAAGTTTTGTGGCCAATCATAATCTATCAGTTGTAACCAAATATTTTATTACCGACTGGAAGTCCCAGGTTGGTTTTACAAACAGTTTCAGCACAGGACGCCCTTACAACGATCCAAACCAGACACAATTCATGAACGGAAAAACAAAAGCATACAATAGTTTGAGTTTTAACTGGGCATATTTATTAACCACACAAAAAATCCTTTATTTCTCAGTTTCAAATGTTTTAGGAACACAGAATGTTTTTGGATATGATTACGCAAAATTACCGGACGCAAACGGAGTGTACAACAGACAAGCTGTAACGCCAACAGCAGATCGATTTTTCTTCGTAGGTTTCTTCTGGACGATCAGCCAGAACAAGAATGAGAATCAGTTGAAGAATTTGTAGAAAGAGCCTCTAAACCGCTAAGGTTTTATTTATCAGGAAAAAACGCAGAACCTTAGTAACCTTAAAAAAACAATTCATCATCAAAAATCAACAACTCAGCAGCATTTAATTTTAAAAGACTAAAAACCAGCATACTTTTGAAGTGTAGATTGAAAGTGACAAAGACAAAAGTTTAATAGATAGATAGTTAGCAAAATAACTTTGCCCCTTTGTACCTCTGTCCCTTTGAACCTTAAAAAAAAGAGTTTTAATCATCAATAAAAAACTTAGAACCAAAGAACCTTAAAAAAAAGAAATCATGACCAAAATTATTACACTTACCATGTTATTTATCTGCAGTTTAATGTCTGCTCAAAATGTGAAATTAACTGTTTCTGTTTCAGGTTTAAAAAACAATACAGGAATTGTAAAAGTAGGATTGTACAACTCAGAAGGAACTTTTCTTAAAACGACTTACCAAAGTCTTTCTTCTGAAATTAAAAACAATCAGGCAGTTGTAACATTTGATAATATTCCTGCGGGCGAATATGCAATTTCAACTTATCATGATGAAAACAACAACGGAAAACTGGATCGAAATGCAATGGGAATTCCTTCTGAGGCTTTTGCAGCATCAAACAATGCTAAAGGATTTATGGGGCCTCCTTCTTATAACGATGCTAAGTTTACTGTTAATAAAGATTCAAAAATCGAACTTACATTATAAATAAAACTAACTAATCAAGATCAACCATTTAATTACTTTAAAAAATGAAAAAAATCATCACTATAGCCGCATTATTTGCAGTAGTATTATGTTCTGCACAAACACAATTTGAACAAGGAATGACAAAAGCTTTAGGGCTTTGGAAAGAAGGGAAAAATGCCGAAGCTACGGCTTTATTTGAAAGAATTGCAGCAGCAGAGAAAAACAGTTATCTGCCAAATTATTATGTATCATTGATGAATGCGACAGCTGTTTTTACCGAAAAAGACAAAACAAAAATCAATCTCCTTTTAACGAAAGCTCAGGATGCGCTTGATGCAGAATTTATCAAAGATCAAAACAATGCTGAGCTGTACGTTTTACAGGCTTTAATTTATACGGGATATGTTGTGGCAGACCCAATGACAAACGGAATGAAATATTCCGGTAAAGTGATGGAAGCGTACGCAAAAGCAAAAGCGATTGACCCCAATAATCCAAGAGCTGTGTTTGGAGAGGCTGATTATCAGTTAGGAGGCGCAAAATGGACAGGCGTTGATACAAAACCTTTGTGCGCGCAAGTTGATAAATCTATTGAACTTTTTGCTACTTTTAAACCAGAAACTCCTTTTTCTCCTAAATGGGGATTAGAAAGAGCTTTGGAAATCCAAAAAACTTGTAAATAATTTAATTTAAAAATAATGACTTTAAAACCAAATCTATTAAAAGCGCTGATGGTTGGCGGAGTAGTTTTTGTATTCTCCTTTCTGATTCGTTTTGCTTCATTTGGAATTGCAATTTTCAATAACAATCTGTACATATTTTTCTTGTACTGTATGCTTTACAGTGTTGTGCTGTATATTGCAAATGCCTCTCTGTTTGTGTTTTTAGATAAGGTTTTTAAAGAAAACAGATTTTCGAACAAAAGGATTTTTATAGGTTTTGTAAGTTCATTTCTTCTTTCGGTTTTTGTTGTTTTCCTGCTTCGGGTTTTTACAAACGTAGTAATTGAAAGACGCCCTATAGTAAGTTTTCTGGCAAATGAAGAAGCTTCGACTTATGTAGAAAATTCAGTTATCGCTTTTATTATACTGCTTGTATTTCACGCCTTGCATTTTTACAAAGCGTATCAGGAAAATAAAGTCAGACAGCAAAAGATAATTGCGGGAACGGCAAATGCCAAATTCGAAAGTTTAAAAAATCAGATCGATCCGCATTTTCTTTTTAACAGTCTGAATGTTCTTAGTTCTCTGATCGAGGAAAATCCGGATAATGCACAGCGGTTTACGACTTCATTATCTAAAATTTATAGATACGTTCTGGAGCAGAAAGATAAAGAACTGGTTTCTGTAGAAGATGAATTATCGTTTGCAAAAACCTATATGAACCTTCTGAAAATGCGTTTCGAGAACAGTTTGTTTTACGAGCTGCCCACAGAAAATATAAATCCGGATGCTAAAGTGGTGCCGTTGTCCTTGCAGCTTCTGCTGGAAAATACAGTGAAACACAATGTAGTCAGCGAACAAAAACCATTGCATATCCGAATTTTTATCGACAAAGATTATCTGGCCATACAAAATGATCTTCAGAAAAAAGAAGTCTTGCAGGACAGGCAGGGGGTTGGACTTCAGAATATTGTAAATCGTTACGGAATCATAACAGACAGAAAAGTGAAAGTCGAACAGGATGAAAAGAATTTCACAGTCAGGATTCCGATTTTAACTAAACAAATAACTGTTATGGATATAGGTGCAGAATATAACGACGAAGCAAAAGCATATTACAGAGCTAAAAAAAGAGTTGAAGAATTAAAAGGTTTCTACGGAAACGTGATTTCATACTGTTGTGTAATTCCGTTTTTGGTGTTTATCAATTTAAAATTTTCACCGGAGTTTCAATGGTTTTGGTTTTCGGCTTTGGGCTGGGGATTTGGAGTAGCCATGCATGCTTTTAAGGTTTTTGGTTACAGTTCTGATTGGGAAGAGCGAAAAATCAGGGAAATTCTGGAAAAAGAAAACAATCAAAAAACGTGGAAATAATGGAGCAAAATTATATAGAAGCAGCTCGTTATTACGAGGCTCAGAAAAGAGTAAAAAAAATCAGGGAATTCTACGAACATTTAACAGTTTATGTGCTTACAAATCCAATTGTAATTGTGGTTAATGTTATGACTTCTCCGGGCTATTTATGGTGTTTGTGGTGTCTGCTGGGATGGGGTGCAGCGGTTGCCTTACACGGAATGAAAGTTTTTAGGTTTCCTGCTTTCTTCAATAAAAAATGGGAAGAAAGAAAAATCAGGGAAATTTTAGAGAAAGAAGAAAAGCAAAGACTTGAAGATTATGGAAGCTAATCTTAATAAAGATTCCGAAGAAAAGTAAAAGACAAAAATGGAGGTAATTATGGAAATGAAATTTAACGAAGAAGACCGATATATTCAGGCTCGAAAAAAAGTCGAAAAAATAAAAGGATTTTACGGAAATCTGGCAGCTTATATTTTAGTAAATGCAATTTTGATCTTCATCAATTTGTATACATCACCAAAATATTTATGGTTTTTCTGGCCGTTAATGTGGTGGGGAGCAGGAGTTGTTTTTCACGGATTAAAAGTCTTTGAAGTATTTCCGGTTCTTGGAAAAGAATGGGAAGAAAGAAAAATCAAAGAATTCATGGAAAAAGAAAAAGAGAATAAAAACAAGTGGAAATAATTAATAAAATAAAGAGATGGGACGTTTTAGAAGACGCATGTACGAAGAATATGCACAAGAATTTAGTTCAGATGAAAGCTATAACAATGCTTACAGAAAGGTAAAAAGATTAAAAGGATTTTACTCGCATTTACGAGTGTACATCATTGTAAACATCATTATCATTGTGGCAAACCTGAATAAAGATATTTTTACAGAAGGAATCCACGCAAGTGCATTAACAGAATGGCATACCTATTCGACAGCATTTTTCTGGGGAATTGGTTTAGTCGCTCATGCCTTATCTGTATTTGGCCGTGATATTTTTTTCAGCTCTGACTGGGAAGAAAGAAAAATTAAAAAATATATGCAGAAAGAAGCTGCAAATACAAACAAATGGGAGTAATTTTGATTTAATATTTTTCAAATTTTACAATATAGTAAATGATCACATTAATTATAGAAGACGAGAAACCAGCTGCAAGATTGCTGCAAAGAAAACTTGAAAAGTTAGATGTTACAGTAGAAACGATGCTTCATTCTGTTGAAGAATCGGTAGAATGGTTTTCGAAAAACCAGCATCCGGATTTGATTTTTCTGGATATTCAGCTCTCAGATGGTCTATCATTTGAAATTTTTGAAAAAATAGATATTAAAAGCGCTATTATATTTACAACGGCATACGATGAGTATGCCTTAAAAGCTTTTAAACTCAACAGTATCGATTATCTTCTAAAACCAATTGATGAAGATGATCTGGAAACAGCGGTTTCAAAATTTAAATCGCGGCTTCCTAAAGCAGCAGAAACTTCAAATCTGCAATTGGATTTTGAACAAATCCGACAGATGTTGTCAAACCCATTTGAGAAATCGTATAAAAAGCGGTTTACAGTTAAAATCGGGCAGCATTTAAAAGTTATTACTACAGAAGAAATCGAATGTTTTTTTAGTGAAAATAAAGGAACATACATTCATACCTTCGACAATCGGGATTATTTAATCGATTCAACCCTCGAAATTCTGGAACAGGAACTGGACAAGAAGGATTTCTTTCGCGTAAGCAGAAAATTCATTGTTCCGTTAAAAGCAATCAAAGAAATCCAGGTATACACCAATTCACGTTTAAAAGTTATTTTACCAAGTTATAAAGACGATGAGGTAATTGTAAGCCGTGAAAAAGTTCAGGATTTTAAAAGCTGGCTGGGGTAGTTTTTTTTGTTAGATGTTAGATGTTAGATGTTAGAAGAAAGATGTTAGAAGAAAGATTTGGAATTTATCTTGTCATTACTTTCGGTATTATTTTTCATTTCTGCGGAATTTCTTTTAGTGTAGAAAATTAATTTTTTACAAATGCAAAAGAGCCATCGGCTTGATAAATATTGCAGGACCGAATTTAATCCGGTCTTAATTATATAGAACGTACCTAAAAAAAAGAGCCGAAATTTTCGGCTCTTTTTAATATCTAATATTTTCTGTGATTATTTACTCAATCTGTGTAATGTATATGTCATGGCACTTAAAAGGAAAAATGCCATAATCTGGTGAATTAATCCTAATGCCAAAGGAACGCTGTACAATAAAGTGAAAACCCCAAGTAAAAACTGAATGAAAACAAAAACTACCAAAGTTTTGATTCCGTTTGCCTGAGTATGCGTAAGCGTATATTTTTTGCTTTTGAAGAAAAGAAAAAGAATAATGGCCACTACAACATAAGCAAAAGTTCTGTGTACAAACTGAACGCCGCTTTTTCCTTCAATTAAATTTTTTACCAAAGTCGACTGTTCAATAAAAACCGATTCGTGAATAAATTCGCCATCGCTCATTAAAGGCCAGTGATTGTGAATTAATCCTGCATTTAATCCTGCAACAAATCCGCCGTAAATAATCTGGATTAATAAAGCAGCTAAAGCATAACGGGCAATAGTGCGAAGTGGTAATATTTTATTGATATTTCTTTCCGGATAAATTAAATCTAATGCAACCCAAAGTGTGTATGCGAAAGTGATAAATGCAAAAGTAAGATGTAAAGAAAGTCTGAAGTGGCTCACGTCCGGATTATCAATTAAACCGCTTCGAACCATAAACCAGCCTAAAAACCCCTGAAAACCACCCATTGCAAAAAGAACGATACATTTTTTGATGGTATCCGTATCTAATTTCTTTTTAGCTAAAAAGTAAACAAAAGGCACAAAAAACACAAGTCCGATAATGCGCCCGATGAAACGGTGAAACCATTCCCAGAAATAGATAAATTTATAATCTGATAGCTGAAAATCATTGTGAATATTGATTTTTTGGTATTCAGGGAATTTCTTGTATTCATCAAAAGCAGCCTGCCATTTAGCATCTGTTAAAGGAGGGAAAGTGTCGGTTACTAAATGCCAGTCCGTCATTGATAAACCTGAATTGGTCAAACGTGTGATACCGCCCACGACAACCATTAAAAATAATAAAACACAACCCGATAGTAACCAAATGATTACTGATTTATTTTCTTTTTTCATTTTATTAAATAACTTATTTATCTACTTTTTTTAAGCCTAATTTTTCAGCTCGTTTAATTACAAAATCGTAAGCAGCCTGATATTCATTTGGAATATCTCCTTCTAAAATAGCTTCTTTTACGGCTTCTTTTAAAATTCCGATTTCGCGAGAAGGCTTCAAATCAAACATTTCCATAATTTCCTCCCCAGAAATTGGCGGCTGGAAATTACGTACATGATCACGTTCTTCGACTTCTATAATTTTTTGACGAACTACTTCGAAGTTTTTGTGATACTTTTTAAATTTTGCCGGATTTTTGGTTGTAATATCAGCAGCACACAAAGTCATTAAACTTTCAACATCTTCGCCGGCATCAAAAACCAAACGACGAACGGCACTGTCAGTTACAATATCTTCTGCCAAAACAATCGGACGTGAACTCATAATCACCATTTTTTGCACAAATTTCATTTTGTGATTTAGCGGCATGTGTAAACGTTCGAAGATTTTCTTAGTCATTTTTCCGCCTAAAAATTCATGTCCATGAAAAGTCCATCCCTGTTTTTTATTAAAACGTTTCGTTGGTGCTTTCCCAATATCATGTAATAATGCTGCCCAGCGTAACCACACATCATCTGTATTCGGGCAGATATTATCTACGACTTCAAGTGTATGATAGAAGTTGTTTTTATGTGTATGACCTTCGATTTCTTCGACCTGATTCAATGCTGTTAATTCAGGTAAAATAATATCAAGAAGCCCGGTTTTGTATAAAAGTAAAAATCCTGTAGATGGCTTAGGAGTCGAAAGAATCTTATTTAATTCATCTACTATTCTTTCACCCGAAATGATCGTAATACGTTCCGCATTTTTCGTTATCGCATTCAGTGAATTTTCTTCGATTTCAAAATGCAGCTGAGTCGCAAAACGAATGGCACGAAGCATACGCAATGGATCATCAGAATATGTAATATCCGGGTCAAGAGGCGTTTTGATAGTTTTATTTTCTAAATCGGTTAAACCGTCGAATGGATCCAGAAGATCTCCAAAGTTATTCTCGTTTAAAGACAAAGCAAAAGCATTGATCGTAAAATCACGACGATTTTGATCGTCCTGTAAAGTTCCGTTCTCAACAATTGGATTTCGGCTGTCACGGTTATACGATTCTTTTCGTGCACCTACGAACTCAATATCAGTGTCTTCAAAACGAAGCATTGCGGTTCCGTACGATTTAAAAACCTGTACTTTTGGTTTATTCGGAAGTAATTCAGAAACCTTCAACGCTAATTCAATACCGCTTCCAACTGCTACAACATCAATATCTTTTTTTGATCCTCTTTTTAAAAGTAAATCACGAACAAAACCTCCTATAACATACGAGTCAACATTTAATTCCTGAGAAGCTTTGGAAATGATACCGAAGATTTTATTCTGTAGTGCAGTTTTATAGTTTGTTTGTATAGCCACGAATTCAGTAATTTTTTGAGTAAAAATGCAATTTGAATTTCAGATGAAATAAAATGCACGCAAATTTACAACATAGAAAATGCCTATTATAATCTATTGCTCACTTTTTTGAATAAATTCACAATTTTTCAATTGAATTTTATGAAAATAAAAAACAGTGGCGGGACTATACGAATTAATCTAAATTTTCTGCCGCGAATTCACGAATTATTTTAATTAATTTTAAAAACATGTAATAGTGAATTACCCGAATTCATTCGAAACTAAACGCAAAGATTTTAAAAGATAAATTCGTGAATTCGTGGCGAAAAAAAAATATACGCTCATAGAACAAATCAATTGCAAATAATAATTTTTAGAATTTCAATTTGTATTTTTGAATCATACAAAAACGTACAAATGAAAATTGTTATATCTCCGGCGAAGTCCCTGAATTTCGAAAAAGAATTACCAACATCTCAATATACTGAACCTTCTTTTTTAAAAGAAGCCCGAATAGTTCATAAAGTGGTTAAACAGAAAAAGCCGTCTGAATTATCAGAATTAATGTCAATTTCAGACAAACTGGCCGATTTAAACTGGAAACGTAATCAGGACTGGAAAACACCTTTTACACCAGAAAATGCCCGTCCGGCCGTTTATACTTTTGATGGCGATGTTTATACAGGATTGGATGCGTATACGATTCCGTTAGATAAATTAGATGCTTTGCAGGATAAATTAAGAATCTTATCAGGTCTTTACGGACTTTTAAAACCACTTGATTTAATGCAGGCGTACCGTTTGGAAATGGGAACCAAAATGCCGGTTGCCGAATCTAAAAATCTGCATGAGTTCTGGAAACCTACCGTTACAAAAGCTTTAAATAAGGAATTGAAAAAAGACGAGTTATTTGTGAATTTAGCAAGTAACGAATATTTCTCTGCTGTAGATGTAAAAGCTTTGAAAGTTCCTGTTATTACTCCTGATTTTAAAGATTATAAAGACGGAAAACTGAAAATGATCAGTTTCTTTGCTAAAAAGGCGAGAGGTATGATGGTGCGTTATATTATCGATACCAATGCCGAAACTATTGACGACCTAAAAGGATTTAATTACGAAGGCTACCAGTTTGATGCGAATCTGTCTAAAGGGAATCATTTGGTTTTTACAAGGTAGTTTTTTGCTTTGAAATTTTAACCGCAAATATCGCAATCCCGATAGCTATCGGGAAGCAAGGTTCGCAAAGTTTTGAAAACTGCGGCTGAACACTGAATATTAAATAAAAAGCCGAGTTCCAGGAAAGTGAACTCGGCTTTTTCGTATTATAAATAATCATTAACCATTAATGCATTGCGTCGGCTGCATTAATTTTGTTCTTCCCTTTTTTAATAAAGAGAATAATTGGTATACAGCATAAAAACATAATTCCCAGATAAAGAAAAATATCCATGTATGCCATAACAGTACTTTGTTTCATAACAGAATGTTCTATAGCCTGATAGGCTTTTTTCAAAGCAACATCAGCACTGTATCCTTTTGCCATAAAGGCATGCTGCATTCCTGCAATACGCTGCTGCACTTCAAATTTTGCAGGATCTAAATTATTAATCAGATCTACCCGGTGTGACTGGCTGAAACGAGTGATAAAAGTGGTAATAATCGCAATACCAAAAGATCCTCCTAGCTGGCGCATCATTCCGGTAAACGCAGCTCCTTCACCAATTTGTTTTCCTTTTAAAGTTGAAAGAGAAAGTGTTGTAATAGGTACAAAAAGTAATCCTAAACCAACTCCTCTTAAAATTAAAGGCCAGTACATATGTTCAACACCGGTATCAGGTGTCATACGGCTGTACATCATAAAAGTAAAGAAGAAGAAAATTAAAAATCCTACTCCCACCATATATCCCTGAGGTACACCTTTCTGGATCATATTTCCAACAAACGGCATCATAAGGGCAGTTGTAATAGATCCCGGAATTAATAATAAACCGGCATCAGTTGCTGTCCATCCTAAAATTGACTGCGTATAAATTGGAATAATCAAAGTCGAACCGTACAAACCAAAACCAAGAATGAAACACATTATAGTTCCAATTCTTAAATTTCCGTCTTTTAAAACACTCAGGTTTACGATTGGATGCTTGTAAGTAAGCTCTCTCCAAATAAATAAAACCAATCCAAGAACAGTAACAACACTTAAGGTTACGATTAAAGAATCGTTAAACCAGTCATCCTGCTGTCCGTGCTCCAGTACAAATTGTAAAGAACCAATAAAGGTGCTCAACAAAATAATTCCCCACCAGTCAACCTGATTGGCTTTTAATTTCTCTCCATATTTTGGACTTCTGACAAAAGTCAGCGCCAAAACAGTAGCGATAATTCCTAACGGAATATTGATGTAGAAAATATATGGCCATGAATAATTATCTACTAAATAACCTCCCAGAGGCGGTCCTAAAGTTGGACCTACAATTACACCCATTCCGTAAATAGCCTGGGCCATACCGCGTTTTGCAACCGGATAACTTTCGGTAATAATGGTCTGGGCTGTTACAAGTAATGCCCCGCCGCCCATACCTTGTACGAAACGGAAAGCTACAAGTTCCCATATATTTGAGGCATTCCCACACAAAAAGGAACAAACGGTAAATATGATGATCGAAGCCACAAAATAATTACGTCGTCCAAATTGTTGTGACAGCCAGCTCGTCATCGGAATTACAATAACATTCGCAATCGCGTATGCTGTAATTACCCATGCAACGTCAGTCAGGGTTGCCCCAAGACTTCCTCGCATGTCTGTTAGTGCTACGTTTACAATCGTAGTGTCAACAATTTCCAGCAGCGCACAAAGTACTGCCGTAATCGTAATGACAACACGTCTAAAACCGTATTCTACTAAATCGTCGTCTTGTACTGCTGTTGCCATTTATTTTATTTCAAATGTACGTCTACATCAACATTCATTCCCGGTCTTAAAAGTTTTACTTTTTCAGGATCGTTTGATTCGTCTAAGTTAATTTTTACAGGTAATCTCTGAATTGTTTTTACGAAGTTTCCTGTTGCATTGTCAGGAGGTAATAATGAAAAACGAGAACCTGTCGCAGGTGAAAATGATGTTACAGTTCCTTTGAATTCGTAATTTGGATAAGCATCTACTTTTAAGCTTACTTTTTGTCCTACAACCATTTTGTTTAATTGTGTTTCTTTAAAGTTTGCTACAACCCATGCTTCATTGTTATTGATGATGTAGAACAAAGATTGTCCCGGCTGAACCAATTGTCCAGGCTGAATATCAACTTTAGAAACCTGACCGTCAATAGCAGCTGTTACTACAGTATAAGAAAGATTTAGGTGAGCAACATCCAGCATTGTTTTTGCTTTTTTGATGTTTGCCGCTGCAACTTCAGTCTGTTTATCAGAGACTTTAGATTTTGACTGAATAACTGATTTTTGGTAAGAACTTGCTCTTTGTTGCTGCTCTAAAACTCTTACCTGATTTTCGGCTTCATCTTTTGCAGTCTGAGCCTGCTCAAATTGCTGTTTTGTAATAGTATGCGTTTTGTATAAATTGTTATAACGGTTAAAATCGTTTGTAAGCTGTCTCAATCTGATTTTTGCACTTTCGATAGAACCTCCTGCAGATCTCATTTGCGCATCAGAAACCGAAATACTTGCATAAGCGCTTCCAATATCGGCTTTTGCTGCTTCATATTGACCTTCAGCACCTAATAAAGCAGCATTAGCCTCATCAATTTTCAACTGGTAATCTCTTTTATCAATAGTAAATAAAGTATCTCCTTTTTTTACAAAATCATTATCTTTCACATAAACTTTGCTGATATATCCGGAAACTCTCGGAATAATCGGGTTCATTCGTTTTTCAATCTGAGCATCATCAGTTTCTTCGTGCGCCTGAGAGTGTAAATATTTAGATATTCCGTAAGTTCCGCCTCCTAAGATCAGAACTGCAAGTATGATGATGAATTTTTTATTTGTCTTTTTCTTTTCCATGAGAACTGTCGATTATATTTTTGAAAGATTGAATGATTGTGATAATTGTCCTGATACTGAAAGTAATTCGTAATATTTTTGAATAATAGTTGCTTTAGATAAAGCTGTATTGATTTTGGCACTTAAATGCTCAACATCAGCTTCAACCAAATCGTTTGTGTCTGATAAACCATTATCAAATTTGTCTTTTACCAATCTGTAATTTTCAGCAGCCTGCTGCAATGCTTCGTCGTAAACCACACTTTGGTTGATAGCTAAATCGTAATCTTCGATAGATTTCTGAACTTCAACTTTAATACGGTCTGTCAAAATTAATTCTGAATTTTTTACTTCAAGAGCTTTGCTTTCAGCTTCTCTAACGTGCGAATTGTTTTTTAGAATACCTGATAAGTCATACGTCAAACCTACTCCAAAATTCATGGCATATTTTACTGTAATAAAATCTTTAAGATCTAAAGCAGTGTAACCTCCTAATAAAGCAAGTGTAGGATAGTATCCTGCTCTGGCTATTCTAATGTTGGCTTCGCTGGCTTTTGACTGAAAACGTAAAGCTTCTAAATCTTTTCTGCTTTCCAGTGCCAAAGCATCAGTTGTTGGGGCATTGTTTGTTTTTAAATTAAAGAAATCATCTTCATTAACCTGAAGTTTAACTGATGGCTCTAATTTAAGCAATGTTGTTAGATAATAGTTGATGTTATTAATATTATTATTAGCTTCATCGATAGATAACTGTGTTTTAGAAACTAGTAATTGCGCCTTCAATAAATCATTTCTTGGAATGATTCCGTTTTTTTCTAATTCGGTAAAATCAGTAACACGCTGTTTGGCTTGTTTCTGGTTTTCGTTTAAAAGATCAAGCGTTTTTTGAGCTTTGTATAAAGCAGTGTAATAGGTAATTACACGAAGCGCAACATCTTCTTTCGTTTTTGCTGCGTTAGCCGTTTCTGCTTCGTAAAGATTATCGTAAGCATTGATGCTGCTTTGGATTTTAAATCCTGAGAAGATTGGCAGACTTAGATTTGCCATTCCAAGCATTGCCTGATCCGGAGACGGCATTGATCCTGATGCGGCCTCATCGCCATTGTGCATATCGATTGAAGCTTTTGTTAATCGCTGGTACTGACCTGAAATTTTTAAGTCAGGATATTGATTGTTCTTAACGGACTGCAGTTCGTATTTTTTCGAGTTTACTTTAGTGTTGGCAAGCGCAACTTCATTGCTCTTTTCCCAAGCCAGTTTAACGGCTTCATCTAAAGTTAAACTTGTTTTTTCTTGTGCTTCTATTGAAGATATTCCTATAAAGAAAACTCCAAAGAGCATTAATTGACTAATTTTCATAAACAAGTAGCGCTTTTATAGTTTGTTGAATGTGCTTTGTGAGATTGGTTTTAATGTAATTGTTATACAGTTCTTCTGTATTTAAATTCAGTAATTCTACATAGAAAGATTTGTTCATATGAAAATGAAAAAAGGTTCCGATTATCGTAGGTGTAATAAGCGGAATGATGACGTCTTTTCTAAAAACGCCCTTTGACTGTCCCTGAACAATAATGCTTTCAACAGACTTTAAGTTTCCTTTTTTTAGTTCTGTAAAAGCATTCAGACTTTTTTCTCTTTTTTTGGAGTTGATTTCAAAATGAAGAACCCTGAAAATTCCTTTATTACAACTAATTCTGTTAATGTAGATTTCAATTAACTTATTGACTTTTTCAATCGGTTCCAGGTTTTCCTGAAGCAGATTTTCAAGCTGTAATTTTAAATCAGAAGTTTTGTAAATAATTAAAGATTCAAGTAATCTGTCTTTTGAACCAAAATAATACGAAACCATGGCGATATTGATTTTTGCCTCTTTGGATATGTCTCGTATAGAAGTCCCTTCAAATCCTTTCTCAGAAAATAGCTTTTCAGCAACATTAAGAATCTGAATTTTTTTATCGTTTAATTCGATGTTTGACATGGTATTGTTTCTAATCGAATGCAAAATTAAACACTTGTTTAATTTAAACGCTTGTTTAATTTTGTTTTAACAAAATATTAACAGAAAACATTTTCGATGATTTGTGCTTTTAAAAGTCTTTTTTATAATAAAAAAAGCTGAAACATCATGATGTTTCAGCTTAAATGAATATTATATATTTAATTGAAAAAATTATCGAATCTCTCCAACAAATTCAGCAATTTTCCCACTTCCGCTTTCGCTTAAATGTTTAATAAAAGCACTTCCAATAATAGCCCCCTTTGCATATTTAGTTGCCTGATTGAAAGTTTCTTTATTTGAAATTCCGAAACCAACTATCTGAGGATTTTTTAAATTCAGATTTGAAATTCTTTCAAAATATTCTTCCTGAACGTTTCCAAAACCAGATTGCGATCCTGTAACACTTGCAGAGCTTACCATATAAATAAATCCGTTTGAAACGCTGTCGATAAAACGAATTCTTTCATCTGAAGTTTGCGGTGTAATAAGGAAAACATTAATTAATCCGTATTTTTCGAAAATAGCTTTGTATTCATCTGCATAAACGTCAACCGGAAGATCCGGAATAATTAAACCATCAATTCCAATTTCAGCGCATTTTTGACAAAAAGCTTCAACGCCGTACTGTAACATCGGGTTAAAATATCCCATAATAATCAACGGAATTTTTACGCTTTCGCGGATGTTTTGCAGCTGGTCGAAAAGAATTTGAGTAGTCATTCCGTTATGAAGTGCCTGTGTAGAACTTGCCTGAATCGTTGGTCCGTCTGCCAAAGGATCACTGAAAGGAAGTCCGATTTCGATTAAATCGACTCCGTTTTTTTCTAAATCCTGAATAATCTGCACAGTATCGTTTAAGTTTGGATATCCGGCAGAAAAATAAATAGAAAGTATCTTTTTATCTTCCTGTAATTTCTGAGTTATTCTGTTCATTTTTTATTTTTTATCCTAACAGGTTTTTAAAACCTTTCAGGTATTGTTTTTTAACTTAATTTATTTGTTCTAACTCTCCAGATAAACCCATGCCGTTGTTCCGGATTTCAGTGTTACCTGAACTCTTCTGTAGGCATTTGATTCAAATAAATCTACTTTGGCTAGATCTGAAGGAGTAACATTAAAAACTACGCCGTGTATAATATCTGCGGGATTTTCGCTTGCTACCACCACAACATAATCTGCCATTCCAAATTCTTCTTCTATCTGCAGACTTTTAAGTTTGTAACCCAGCAGCTGATCCTGAGTACCGGTTAGTACCTTATTAAAAAGGCGCATCTGAATTTCTTTTGACCGTAATGTTCCGTAAGAGAATAACTTTTCCATAATTACTATTTTTCTCGTTATTTATTGCGTTAGGGATGGGAGCGGCATCCTTTTTATTTTTTCTTTAAAAATAAAAAGATATAGCGGACAGCCCGACCATAGGGAACGCCCAAATTACGATTTTTATTACAATTTAAAATAGTCAATATAATTATCTAAATCTTTATCACCGCGGCCGGAAAGACTGATAACGACAACATCTGAAGGTTTGAATTTTTTCTGATCCAAAACCGCAAAAGCGTGTGCGCTTTCGATTGCCGGAATAATTCCTTCTAATTTTGTTAATTGTAAACCTGCATTCATGGCGTCATCATCTGTTACTGAGAAAAATTCCCCGCGTCCGCTTTGTGCCAAATGCGCATGCAAAGGCCCGACTCCTGGATAATCCAAACCTGCAGAAATTGAATACGGTTCTGTAATCTGCCCATCAGGAGTCTGCATTAAAAGCGTTTTACAACCATGAATAACCCCCACTTTTCCTAATTTACTTGTTGCAGCACTATGTCCGCTGTCGACCCCTTTTCCGGCAGCTTCAACGGCAATGATTCCTACTTCTGGTTCGTGTAAAAAGTGATAATAGGTTCCGGCAGCGTTACTTCCGCCGCCAATACAAGCAACTACATAATCCGGGTTTTCACGTCCTTCTTTCTCTTTTAACTGCCATTTGATTTCTTCGGAAATAATACTCTGAAAACGTGTTACCATATCCGGATAAGGATGCGGCCCAATTGCCGATCCGATGATATAATGTGTATCAACCGGATTGTTGATCCAATCGCGAATGGCTTCGTTTGTAGCATCTTTTAAAGTTCTTGAACCCGAAAGTGCCGGACGTACTTCTGCACCCAGCATTTTCATACGAGCTACGTTTGGTGCCTGACGCGCAATGTCGATTTCGCCCATATATACGATACACTCAATTCCCATTAAAGCGCAGACCGTAGCAGTTGCTACACCGTGTTGTCCGGCTCCTGTTTCGGCAATGATTCTTTTTTTGCCTAAACGTTTTGCAAGCAGGATCTGACCAATGGTATTGTTTACTTTGTGTGCACCTGTATGGTTTAAGTCTTCTCTTTTCAGGTAAACTTTAGTATTGTATTTCTCAGATAAGCGTTTTGCAAAATACAACGGACTTGGGCGTCCAACGTAATCTTTCAGCAATTGGTTAAACTCTGCTTTAAAATCAGGTTCATCCATTATACTTAGGTATTGCTGACGTAATTCTTCTACATTTGGATATAACATTTCAGGTATGTAAGCTCCTCCAAATTCTCCGTAATATCCTTTTTCGTTAACGTTAAAACTCATTTTATTTAAATTTTAAAAGTTGGCAACATCAAATTTTCGTTTGAAATTGCTAAATAGATTTTTATTCTTAAGCCCCGGTTCGATCTCAAATTTACTATTTACATCGACAGCATAAATAGGTAAATTGCTTTTTGAAATTTCTTCGATGGCTTTTAATTCGTTCATTCCGATGCCGCCGCTTAAAAAGAAAGGCTTTTTCGAATTGTATTTTTTTAATATCGTCCAGTCGAAAGTTGTTCCGTTTCCGCCGGGTAATTTTCCTTTGGTGTCGAAGAGAAAATAATCGCAGACATCTTCGAAAGGTTTAATAACTTCAAAATCAAAATTTTCATTGGCCGAAAATACTTTAATAATTTCGATTTTCTTTGGCAGCTGTTTTTTTAATTCTGAACAAAATTCAACAGATTCATCTCCATGTAACTGAACGGCTTGTAAATTGTGTTTTTCGACTTTTTCCAGAATTTCTTCCTGACTCTGCTTGACGAAAATACCGACTTTTTTAATTGTTTTTATGAGTTCCGGAATATTTCCGTCACAGTATCTTGCGGATTTTTCCCAGAAAATAAATCCCATATAATCGGGTAGGAGTGCGCCTACTTCGAGGATATTTTCAGGATATTTCATGCCGCATATTTTGAGTTTCATTTTTTTGATGCTTTAAGCAGTAGGCAATAAGCTTTAAGCTCTTTGCTTTGTGCTGATTTTTTTTGATGCTTTATGCTTTTTTATTGTGTGTCTTTTCGCTGTTTTTTTAAGCTTACAGCCTAAAGCTTATTGCCTACAGCTGACTTATAAAGTCAATAGCTGCTTGGCCTGCGTTGTCGGTTTTCATGAAGTTTTCTCCAATTAAGAAACCTTTGTAACCGTAAGGTTTTAGTTCCTGAATTGCTTCTACGGATGAAATACCGCTTTCTGATACTTTTACAAATTCATTTGGAATCTTTGATGCCAGTTCTTTGCTGAAATCTAAGCTTACTTCGAATGTTTTCAGGTTTCTGTTATTCACGCCAATCATGTCCAAAGTCGGCATAATTGATTTTTCTAGTTCTTCCTGATTGTGGACTTCTAGAAGCACTTCCAGACCTAAACTTTTTGCAAATTCAGATAAAGATTTGATTTCTTCTCGGGTCAAAACCGCTGCGATTAATAAAATCAAATCGGCTCCGTGTGCTTTTGCTTCTAAAATCTGGTATTCGTCTACAATAAATTCTTTCCTTAAAAGCGGAATATTTACTGATGCTCTTGCTAAAAGTAAATCGTCTAAAGATCCGCCGAAGTATTTTCCGTCTGTTAAAACTGAGATACCGCATGCACCGGCATTTTCGTAACCTTTCACTACTTCTTCAACTGTAAAATTATTGTTGATAACTGATTTTGAAGGAGAGCGGCGTTTGTGTTCCGCGATAATTCCGGAATTGCTTTCTCTTAATTTCTGACTAAGGGAAATGGTTTGTTTTCCAAAAAATACAGAAGCTTCCAATTGAGAAACCGGAATTATCGATTTCTTTAAAATCACTTCTTGTTTTTTATCTACGATTATTTTATCTAAAATGTTCATTGTCTTTATTTGTTTCAAGTTTCAAGTCTTTTTAGTTTCACGTTCCAACAACCTGAAACTTGAAACCTGAAACTTGAAACTAAAAAATTATTTACTTAATTCTTGTAATTTTTGTAAAGCTTTTAATCCTTTTCCAGAGAATAAACTTTCTTTTGCCAGTTCAAAACCTTCTTGCGGTGTGCATTTGTTAACCGTTGCGATTGCCATAGCTGCATTGGCACAAACGACATTATTCTGCGCGTCGTTTCCTTTTCCTGAAATAATATTGGTGAATATTTCTGCCGATTCTTCGATGGTTTTTCCTCCTTCTATTTCGGTTTGTGATAAAAGACGAACACCAAAATCTTCCGGTTTTATCATGCCTTCCATGTGACTGGTGATAATTTTTGTTGGGCCAGTAAGGGAAATTTCGTCATAGCCGTCAAGCGAATGCAGGATTGTGAAATTGGTATTCGTATTTTGATATAAATACGCGTACATTCTTGCCAATTCTAAGTTGAAAACTCCAACTAATTGATTTTGTGGAAAAGCCGGATTTACCATTGGTCCTAACATATTAAAGAAGGTTTTTACCGCCAGTTCTTTTCTAATTGGTCCAACATTTTTCATCGCTGGATGAAATAGGGGAGCATGCAGCACACAAATTCCTGCCTGATCGATACATTTTTCTAAAAATGCGGGATCATTGCTGAATTTAATTCCCATTTTCTCCATTACGTTACTTGATCCCGAAATAGATGAAACACCGTAATTTCCGTGTTTTGCCACTTTAATTCCAGCTCCTGCTGATACAAAAGAGGCTAAAGTCGAGATATTGAAAGTATCTTTTCCGTCACCGCCCGTTCCGCATAAATCGATTGTATTGTAAGCTGATAAATCAACCCGAACACACAATTCTAATAAAGCTTCACGAAAGCCCGAAAGTTCATCAATGGTAATGCTTCGCATCATAAAAACAGTCAAAAATGCCGAAATCTGACTTGGATTATACTGACCGCTAGAAATATTAATCAATACGTTTTTTGCTTCTTCTTTTGTAAGCACTTCGTGGTTGATTAATTTGTTTAATATAGTTTTCATTTTTTTATTTTTAGTTTTTTTGTTTCAGGTTTCAAGTTTCACGTTCCATTAACTTGAAACCTGAAACTTGAAACAAAAAGCTTCTAACTCTTAATCCAATTCTCTAAAATCCTTTTTCCTTCTGGTGTCAGAACGCTTTCCGGGTGAAACTGAACGCCTCTTACATCGTAATTTTTGTGTCTTAGGGACATAATCTGACCATTTTCGTCGATTGAAGTAGCTTCTAAAACGTCAGGCAGATTAGCATCGACAACCCAGGAATGGTATCTTCCAACTTCGAATTCGTTTCCTAGACCTTCAAACAAAATTTCGTCTGAAACGACTGTTTTTACGTTTGTAGCTACGCCGTGATATACTTTGTCAAGGTTTGAAAGTGTCCCGCCAAAAACTTCTCCAATGGCTTGCTGTCCTAAACAAACTCCAAGAATACTTTTCGTTGGACTGTATTTTTCGATTACAGCTTTTAATAAACCTGCTTCATCCGGAATTCCAGGTCCCGGAGAAAGTAATATTTTCTCGAAAGATGCAATTTCATCAATATCAAATTCGTCGTTTCTGTAAACAGTTACTTCGCAGTTTAAATCTTCTAAATAGTGCACTAAATTGTAAGTGAAACTATCGTAATTGTCTATAACTAAAATCTTTTTCATTTCTATTTTTGTTTCAAGTTTCAAGTTTTTTTGGTTTCACGTTCCAACAACTTGACCCGAGCGATAGCGAACTGGCGAAGCAAACCTGAAACGAAGAAAACCTGAAACTAAATTTTCTTATTTTTCTCGAACGTATTTCTCGATAATAACTCGATCTACGCCTAATTTTTCTATTTTTTCTACTCCTTTTTGAATTAATGTGTCGTTTTGCACTTTCACTACAAATTCAAATTTGTTGTTTTCCCAATCACGGTTGTTGAAGAATTCTAAGTTTTCTGTGTAAATACTGTCTTTTAAAGTATATTTTCCTCCTCCGGCGAAATACACCGCTGTTGTCGAATCTTTTCCGTTTTTTAAATCATGATTCAAAAAAGCAAAATGTGTATCATTAATAATCTTAATCATTTTTGTTTTTGAATTGAAAGTGGAAAAAGTGGAATCTTTTTCTATTGTTTCAGCTGATATAAGACGCCAGGTTCCTTCAATCGGGTTGTGCTTTTTTTCAGAATTGCAAGATGTCATCGTAATGATTAAAACTAAAATTGATACTGCTTTTTTCATGGGTTTATAGGTTGGTTGTTAATTGTTTTAGGTTTCAAGTTTCAAGTTTCAGGTTGTTTCACGTTTCAACCAACTTGACCCGAGCGATAGCGAACTGGCGAAGCAAACTTGAAACAAAACAAACTTGAAACTAAATTTGTTCTGCCATTTCCAGCGCGGTATTTAATGCTCTTAATTTGTTATAAACTTCCTGCATTTCACTTTCTTCATCAGAACTTGCTACGATTCCGGCTCCGGCCTGACAATGTAATTGATGATTTTTAGAAAGGAAAGTACGAATCATAATGGCGTGGTTAAAGTTTCCGTCAAAATCCATAACTCCAATGGCACCACCGTAGAAATTACGATTAGTTTTTTCATAGTCTTCGATCAATTGCATCGCTCTGTGTTTTGGAGCGCCGCTTAAAGTTCCGGCTGGGAAAGTATCAGCAACGACCTGCATTGTAGTTGCTTTGTCGTGTAGATGTCCTGTGACTTTTGAAACCAGGTGAATTACGTGAGAGAAAAACTGAACTTCTCTGTATTTTTCTACATTTACATCGTGTCCGTTGCGGCTTAAATCATTTCGGGCTAAATCGACAAGCATGACGTGTTCGCTGTTTTCTTTTTTATCTTCCGAAAGTTCTTTGGCTAAAAGTGCATCACGTTCGTCATTTCCGGTTCTTTTGAAAGTTCCGGCAATTGGGTGAATTTCGGCTTTTCTGTTTTTTACAATAATTTGTGCTTCGGGCGAAGAACCAAATATTTTGAAATCCCCGTAATCAAAAAAGAACAAATACGGAGAAGGATTAATGCTTCTTAAAGCTCTGTAAACATTAAATTCATCTCCTTTAAAGCCTTGTGTAAAACGTCGAGATAATACTAATTGAAATACATCTCCTCTAAAACAATGTTTTTTAGCCAAAGCTACATTGTGTTTGAATTCCTCATCGGTCAGGTTAGAGAAACCTTCGCCTTCTTTGGTGAATTTGTATAAAGCGATATTTCTTGACTGTAGTAATTGTTCAATTTCAGAGATATTGTTTCTTCCATCAACACTGTGGCAGAAAATATAGGCTTCGTTTTTGAAGTGGTTAATGGCAATGATGTTTTGGTAAACTGCATAAAACACATCCGGAATTGAAGTGGCATTGTCTTTTTTTGCAATAGATACCTTCTCGAAATAACGTACAGCATCATAAGAAATGTATCCGAATAGGCCGTTATTGATAAATTTAAAATCGTTTTTTTCCGATTTAAATTGATTTGAAAAATCCTGGATTACTTCTGGAATGTTTGTTGAAGCATCAATTTTAGTTTGTTCCGAAGTTCCGTCAGGAAAAGTTTTTGAGATTACTTCGTTTTCAATTTTAATTGTTGCGATAGGATTACAGCAGATATAAGAAAAACTGTTATCATTTCCGTGATAATCACTACTTTCAAGTAACAAACTATTTGGGAATTTATCTCTTATTTTAAAATAAATACTTACCGGCGTAATGGTGTCTGCCAGAATCTGCTTGTAATGTGTGTTGAGTATAAAAGGTTTCAAAGTGTGTTGTTTTTTAGTTTTTAATATATTTCTCTGCTAAAGTTTTGGCCAAAAAAAAGGGCTTGTCGTGATGACAAGCCCTTTATATTTATAGTTTAACAGTACCATAGGAAGCTTCGTTCACGACGTTTGACGTAAATTCTTCCACCACCAAGTATTGTTCATTAATGTTTTCATATCTGTTTTTGTTGAGACAAATATATAAATGTAATTTGAATTAGAATGCATAAATTTTCAAAAAAAACTTTTCTAAAACTTGAAATTTGTTACATTTTAATTTTAAATATTAGTTTAAAAGCTTAATTACCAATAGCTATAGTATTGTTTGAATTAGCTCTGAAATCTGGAGCTCCTTTAATGTTTGGAGTTACAAATAACTCTGAATTTTTCATTTTTGTGTATGAAATTCCTGAGTTCGGGTTGTAAAAATTCTGAATAGCTGTGTCTGAACTTGATGATTCGCTTGTAATTCCTCCGTTACAATTGTTAACTATAGTGTTTTTAAAACTCATTTTTGATAAGTTTTCATTTCCGCTTCCAATATTTCCTTCTAATAAAACAAAAGGCGAAAAACCAGCAACAATACTATTGCTTAAGTTGAAAAATGTATTTTCTCTTACATAAATAGATTCCCTAACCAATCCCTGATTGTTTTCTTCCAAATTTATTAAAGTGATATTTGAAGCATCAATTTTTGTCATTTTTTTGGTCATATCTGTATTTTGAATTTTATCATACGAATCTACTTCAAAACATCTTGATCCTGAGATATCTGACGAGAATGGATGACGAACAGCAATACTATTAGAAATGTTGATTTGTGCACCTTGTGTAAAATCAAAATCATCATCTGTTGTTCTGTATGATATTAAGTTACTCATATTTAAGTCGCCTCCATAACATTCAAAAGAATCATCATTTGAAAAACTGATTTGTATGTTGTTTAAAACTGTTTTTCTTCCTACTCCGGCTAAAGAAAGTCCATTTAACTCCTTAGAAGCACTTAATTTTCGTCCTGCATATTCAATTCTAACATATTTCAAAATTCCAGAATTGTCTTCAGGGTCTTGACCTCCATAATGATTTAAAGTTGGGTCTAAATCAAAAGGTAAAGTGTGAATGCCTCCTAAAGTATTTATAGGCGCTTTACCTAAAATAATAATGCCTCCCCAGTCGCCCGGCTTTCTATTGTTTTTTTCATTTTCTGATGTAAAAACAATTGGATCGGTTTCAAGACCTTCAGCCATAATTTTTGCTCCGTTTGTAATTACAAGAGTTCCGCAGGTTTTATCGTCACCTCGAATTACTGTTCCTGGTTCTATGGTTAAAGTGGCATTATTTGTAACATACACCACACCAACTAAATGATAAGTATTACGTTTTACTAATCGGGTATCTTTATCGATTGTTCCGGCAATTATGTTGGTTGCTTCATTATATTCATTTACGGCTGGTTTAAAATTGGTCCAGTTGTTCATCCAATTACTGGTGCCAATAATTCCTTTTACCTGTTGCTGGGCGTGTAAAAAAAATGTACTTAAAAGTGTAATAATTGTAACTTGTAATTTTGTTTTCATAACTATAATTTTAATTTCTAGTTTTTGATTTATATTTCCTTCAAAATTATAGGGCGAATGTTAATCAATACGAGGGTACTTGTTATGAAAGGGTTATATTAAAGTTAAGAATGTTATCTTTTTGAAAATTTTCTAAATAAAACAGCCCCGGCAGCAAGTGCTGTCGGGGCTGTTTTTGATGTAGGAATTAGTAAGCCTGAAATTAGAATTTAAGAGTTACAGCTAATTCGAAATCATCGCTGATAGTTTTGTCTCCTAAGTTTTCGAAGAAGTTACCAGAATTGTATTTAATATCGTATTTAGTTCTGTCAACTTTGAATGCAGTTGTAGCAGTGTTTCCGTTTACTGTGATATCAAAAGTTACCGGTTTAGTGATTCCTTTGATAGTTAAATCAGCAGTAACTGTGTAAACATCAGCAGATTTAGCACCAATTGTTTTGAAAACTAATTTAGAAGTTGGGTATTTGTCAGTTCCAAAGAAATCGTCAGCTTTTAAGTGACCGTTTAATTTACCTTGGTATTCTCCAGTTAAATCTGTAGCAGTTAATGAAGTCATATCAACTGTAAAGCTTCCTCCAGTTAATTTTTTTCCTTTGAAAACTACAGCACCTTCTTTAAAGTTTACAGTTCCTGAGTGCTCTCCTGTTACTTTTTTACCTACCCATTTAATAGTAGATGCTTTTACGTCGATTTTTTTAGTTTGTGCGTTTACTGTTAAACCAGCCGCTGCTACGAATAATGCTATTGCAATTGTTTTTAAATTTTTCATGTGTAAAAAAAATAATTTTGATTAATAATAATTATAGAGTGATAAATAATTCTTCTTGAGATTTTCTAACTTTTTTGTAATGCTGAGCGTCGTCCTCATCATGTCTGTATCCTACAGTTGCAATAACTGCAGCATTTAAGCCTAATTTATCGAAACCTAAGATTTCGTTGAAACTTGCTGCATTGAAACCTTCCATTGGTGTAGCATCGATTTTTAATTCAGCAGCAGCTCCTAATAAGTTTCCTAAAGCAATATAAGTTTGTTTTGCCGTCCATGTATTTTTTGCATCAGCCGCAAGACTTGCAATCTGACCTTTCATCATGTCGCTGAATCCGCCAAGAGCTTCTGCAGGAACGCCTCTTGTTTCACTGATATTAGCGATATATTTGTCTACAGAACCAGCGTCCAGATTTACATCATTTGCAAAAATGAACAGGTGAGAAGCATCTGTAATTTGAGTTTGTCCCCAGGCAACAGCTTTTAATTGCTCTCTTAATTCCGGATTTTCAACAATAACTACTTTGTAGGGTTGTAATCCGTAAGAAGAAGCACTTAATCTAACTGCTTCTTTTAAAGTGTTTAAATCTGCATCAGAGATTTTTTTTGTTGCATCAAATCTTTTTGTTGCATATCTCCAATTCTGACTTTCTAAAAATGTGCTCATAGCTTAATTTTTTTGAGTTCGGTATTTTTCTAATAATTTATTTAATAATTCTAATTCTTCCGGGCTTATATTCTCGGCAAATCTGCGTTCGTGCGCATCAATTTTCGGATCTAATTCTTTTAAAACATCCAGCCCTTTTTGTGTAATTAAAACTTCAATTTTTCGACGGTTGTCCGGACAGACATTTCTCGTTACGAATTCTTTCAATAATAATTTGTCTACTAATCGGGTAGTATTGCTCGTTTTAGCCAGCATACGTTCTTGTATGACACACATATTAGCAGGATTTCCTTTTTGTCCTCTTAATATACGCAGCACATTATATTGCTCTCCGGATAAATCATACGGTTTTATTAACTCGTTGAAATGATCCTGAATCACATTTTGTGTGTACATGATATTCAGAATAACTTTTTTCGCATTATCCATCTTAACTGTACTCTTAATAACTTCTTCAATTGTCATAGTCGTAAGTGTATAATTTGTATATACAAATGTATAACTTTTAATATTTGTATATACAAATGTTTTGTTAATTTTTTGTTAATACATGAATTGACATTTATAGCATTATAAAAGTATTGCTTTTACGAAGATTAAAATTAGCGTATTTTTGGTTTTAAATATCTGATATTTTGATATTTAACTTAAAGTTAATCTGGAAGGTTTTTATTTTGCGCTTTTAATTTGAAGTTGTGTTTTTGTAAGATAAATTTTTGAGCACGAATAGGATAGAACTTGATATTTATGCTGTTTTTGAGCTGATTAGGAGAATTTATCTGAATTCTGAAAGAAAAAATCCTTTAGAAATCGCTTTATAATCTGCAATTTCCTTAGTAATCCAATTTTCATCGTGTCCCAATTCTTTTGCAATTACTCTGGCTGTTTTTTCAGAAGCTTCAACTGCTGCTCTGGCATCCAAAAATAATAATCGGACGCGTCTTGCTAAAATATCATCGACAGTTCTGGCCATTTCATTACGAACCGCCCAAACTACTTCGGCCATTGTAAATTCATGATCAGGGTGCAGTTTTTCTTTTAATTCAGGTTCGTTTTCCTGCAATTCGAGTATTTTCGGAATATCAGAACCATATATATACAGGTGATTTTCTCTGTCAGTAGAAGTAGTTGGTTTATTTCCGTGAATAGCTAAATGTTCTGTAATACAAGGTTTATGAAGAAGTTTTCCTTTCGAGATGGCTTTGTCAATTATTTCTTCAGCCATTTTTCTGTACGTTGTCCATTTTCCTCCCGTGATTGTGATTAAGCCAGTTTCTGAAACAATAATTTTATGACTTCTTGAAACTTCTTTGGTACTTTTTCCTTCTTCTTTCGGCGCAGCTAAGGGACGCAATCCTGCAAAAACCGATAGGACATCGGCTCTTGTCGGCTTTTTTGCCAGGAATCGCTGTGCTGTTTCTAAAACGAATTGAATTTCGCTTTCTAATGCAATAGGTTCTAAACTTTGTTTTTTAATTAAAGTATCAGTAGTTCCTACAACAACGCGATTATGCCATGGAACGGCAAATAAAACTCTTCCGTCTTTTGTTTTCGGAATCATTAAAGCATGTTCGCCCGGAAGAAAGGATTTATCAAAAACCAAATGTATTCCCTGACTAGGAACGATATATTTTTTATAAACTTTATCGTTTAATTTCATAATGGCGTTTGTAAAAACTCCTGTTGCATTTATTACAACAGTACCTTTAATATCGTGAATCGTCCCAGTTTCCTGATCGATGGCATGAACGCCGATAATTTGATTTCTATCGTCTTTTAATAAATTGACAACCTTTACATAATTTAAAACACAGGCATCTTTTTCTACAGCAGTCTGAGCCAGATTTATAGCTAAACGAGAATCGTCAAATTGACCATCATGATAAATAACACCATTTACCAATCCGCTTTCTTCGACATTTGGAAGCATTTCGATCGTTTTCTTTTTTGAAAGATATTTAGAACTTCCCAAACTCAGAAAACCGGATAATAAATCGTAAACTTTTAATCCGATAGTATAAATAAAACTGCTGAACCAATTATAATTAGGAATAACAAAAGATTGATTTTTAACTAAGTGCCCGGCATTTTGAGCTAGTAATCCTCTTTCTTTTAAGGCTTCTCTTACCAAGTGTACATTTCCCTGCTCTAAATAACGTACGCCGCCATGAACTAATTTGGTACTTCTGCTTGAAGTTCCTTTGGCAAAATCTACGGCTTCAAATAAAACTGTTTTATAACCGCGGCTTGCAGCATCAACAGCTGTTCCGAGTCCGCTTGCTCCTCCGCCAATTATTATTACATCCCATTTTTCGGTATTTTGTAGTTTAGATAACTGTTCAGAGCGATTCATGCTGGCTTTTAGTATTTATTTTGCGGAAGTGCTGTTAAAAGCAAACTTAATGAAATGAAATTAAAAATTGGTGAAGAAAAGAAATGTGGTTTAATTTTGTTTCAAGTTTCAAGTTTCAGGTTGATTGACATTGAACATATTTAACCGCAAAGCACGCAAGGTTTTTTATAAATAAGACTTTTATAAAACGCAAAGTTCGCAAAGCTTTGTAATTAAAACTTTGCGAACTTTGCGTATGTCTTTGTGTGCTTTGCGGTTAAATCAACCAGAAACTTGAAACAAGCAAAACTTTGAAACAAATTCTTTTAATGAGGAAGTTTATCTTTAATCAAGCCATAAAACCAGGTTCCCGCAATCGCACTTACTAACGTCACAACAATTACAGTTGCTCCGGTACCAATCTGAGCGAAAAGCGGTCCCGGACATGCTCCGGTAATTGCCCATCCGAATCCGAATAATAACCCGCCATAGATTTGTCCTTTGTTGAAAGTCTTTGGCTGAATTTCGATTTTTTCGCCATCCAGAGTTTTAATGTTTAATTTTTTTATCAATTGCACTGATAGTAATCCAACAGCTACAGCGCATCCAATCACACCATACATGTGAAATGATTCAAGGTTGAACATTTCCTGAATACGGAACCAGCTGATAATTTCGGCTTTTACGAATACAATTCCGAAAAAGATACCCACGATTAAATATTTCAGTTTTCCAAATGCAGTTTCTTTTTTCTCGCTTGCGTTGATTCCTTCGCCGTCAATATTTTTATTTTCTAAACTCATTTTTAAAATTTTAAAGTGAAAGAATATAAGGTAAAATCAAAAGTGCCATGACAAAACCGCCAATCATAAAACAGATGGTAGCAACTAACGAAGGCCACTGTAAATTTGATAATCCCATAATCGCGTGCCCGCTCGTACAGCCTCCTGCATAACGGGTTCCAAAACCAACCAGAAAGCCGCCTATAACAATCATAATAAATCCGCGAAGCGTTAATAAACTTTCCCAGGAAAATAATTGTGCAGGAACTAAACCACTATGATCTGTGATTCCGTAAGTGGCTAATTTATCTGAGAGTTCAGGCGCAATTTCTACCGGATTTGGATTTGATAAGAAAGATGCAGCTATGAATCCGCCAAGAAATATTCCTAAAACGAAGAATAAATTCCAGCTTTCTTTTTTCCAGTCGTATTTAAAAAACGAAATATTCGCAGGAATACAAGCCGCACAAATATGACGCAACGAAGAACTAATCCCGAAAGATTTATTCCCAATAATTAATAAAATAGGAACAGTTAATCCAATTAACGGACCTGCAACGTACCAAGGCCAAGGTTCTTTAATGATTTCTAATATACTCATAATTAAAATTAAGTGTTTTGGGTTTTTACCATTAAGACATTAAGTTAATTAAGTTCGAAAGCTTAATTTTTCTTAACCTTCTTTGAAAAGTTTCATTAAGCACAAACACTTAATTAACTTAATGTCTTAATGGTGAAATTTATATTTATGCTTTCAGAACTTTACTTTGGCAAACAAAATCTGATTTTGGAATATTCGTTTTTGAAATCGCTCCAAAACCGCCTTCAACCTCAGAGAAATTTCTGAAACCTCTTGCCTGAAGGATAGAAGCGGCAATCATACTTCTGTAACCTCCTGCGCAATGTAAATAAAAATGTTCATTTGGGTTAATGTCTTTTACCCAGTCATTAATGTAAGCCAGAGGTTTACTGTAAGCATCTTCAATATGTTCTGCTTCGTATTCTGATTCTTTACGAATGTCGATTATTTTATCCTCTTTAATATTTACATCATTTGCAAATTGTTCAGCCGAAATTCGGTTAACAGAATCTGTTTCAAAACCAGCTTTTTCCCACGCTTCGAAACCACCTTCCAAATGTCCGATGATCGTGTCGAAACCTACACGGCTTAAACGCGTTACAGTTTCTTCTTCAAGACCAGCTTCAGTTACCAGTATGATAGGCTGTTTTACATCCCCGATTAAAGTCCCGACCCAAGGAGCGAAATCGCCGTTGATTCCAATATTAATCGACTGCGGAATAAAAGCTTTATAGAAATCACCGCTTTTTCTGGTGTCAAGAATCAAAGCTCCGGTTTCTTCGGCTACCGCTTCAAATTCTTCTGCTTTTATAGCTTTCATGCCGTTGTGCAAAACCGTTTCAAAACTTTCGTACCCTTGTTTGTTCATGGCAACGTTCATGCTGAAATAGGCTGGAGGAGGCAGTAAACCATCAGTAACTTCTTTGATGAATTCTTCTTCGGTCATATTGGCACGCAAAGCATAATTAGTAGCTTTTTGATTCCCAATAGTCGAAACGGTTTCTTTACTCATGTTTTTTCCGCAGGCACTTCCTGCCCCGTGAGCGGGATAAACGATTACGTCATCGGCAAGTGTCATGATCTTATCTCTTAAGGAATGAAATAAAATTCCCGCGAGTTGATCCTGAGTCATTCCGGAAGCTTTTTGAGCCAGATCCGGTCTTCCGACATCGCCAATAAATAAAGTATCTCCGGAGAAAATGGCGTGATCTTTTCCGTTTTCATCAATTAATAAAAAAGTGGCACTTTCCATAGTATGTCCCGGAGTGTGCAGTACTTTAATAGTTACTTTTCCAATTTTGAATTCCTGCCCGTCTTTTGCAGAAATGCAGTCAAATTCGCAGGAGGCATTGGGACCATAAATAATTGGTGCTCCGGTTTCTTTGCTTAAGTCAACATGGCCCGAAACGAAATCGGCATGGAAATGCGTTTCAAAAATATATTTCAGTTTTACCTGATCGCGTTCTAAACGATCCAGATAAGGCTGAATTTCTCTAAGCGGATCAATAATGGCCGCTTCGCCATTTGAAGTGATATAATATGCACCCTGAGCAAGGCATCCGGTGTAAATTTGTTCTATTTTCATGATAGGTATTGTAAAATAATGGGATACAAAGGTAACTTTGTTTTTTAAAAAAATAGGTGACTAATGTTACAGAAATTAGGTTTTTGTGTAAAAAAAATGGTAGTTTATCCATATAAGTAATATAAGTTCACTTAGATTCGGGTCTGCTTATATTTACTTTAATTTAGACAATATGAAGAACTTCTGCTGGTAATTACTTATATCATTTATATGGTAGAAAAAAATCTTTGTAATTTTGCATTTTCCTAAAAAACATCACCATGAATACAGAAGATTTATTGAATCAGATTGCTTTTATAAAAGAAATTGATAAAGTAAAATACATTCAGCGCAAAACCAAACTCTTTAACAGCGACAGATGCGAAAATGATGCCGAACACAGCTGGCATTTGGCTTTAATGGCCATTGTTCTGGCAGAACATTCGAATGAACCGATTGATGTTTTGAAAGTCGTAAAAATGGTTCTGATTCATGATATTGTAGAAATAGATGCAGGTGATGTTTTTATTTATGATACAGCAAAAAATCACTGCAATACCGATGAAGAAAGAATTGCCGCAAATCGAATCTTCGGTTTATTACCAAAAAAACAAGCAGAGGAAATGATTTCAATCTGGGAAGAATTTGAAGCCGGAGAAACCAGCGAAGCCAAATTTGCAAAATCAATGGACAGATTAGAACCTTTATTACAAAATACTTCGAACAACGGCGGTACCTGGAAAGAATTTGGGGTGAAATATGATAAAGTCTACGAAAAGAAAAGTGTCATAAAAGAAGGTTCAAAATCGATATGGAATTACGCTGAAGGTTTGATCAATGAAAGTGTAGAAAAAGGGATTTTAGAGAAATAGTTTTAAACCATATAAGTTATATAAGTAAATATAATTTTTTGTTTTTTTTAATCTTGTCAGATTTGCTCCCGCAAGGTTTTAGAAACCTTGTAGGAAGAATGAACTTATATAACTTATATGGTTTAAAATTTTAAAAAGAAACTTTTGTTTTAAGAGGCAATTCGGGTTGTAATGGTTAAATTTGTGGAACTTCATAAACAAATTACCACTTATGGAAGAAATGCTCTTTTATGACCGAATGCAGTTCGCATTCACCATTACTTTTCATTATCTTTTTCCACAGCTTACAATGGGTCTTTCGCTCATCATTGTGTACTTCAAGTGGAAATATCTCAAAACCAAAGACGAACAATACAACCACGCCACACATTTCTGGATGAAGATTTTTGCCCTCAATTTTGCAATGGGTGTGGTTACGGGAATCCCAATGGAATTTCAGTTTGGAACCAACTGGGCAAAATTCTCCGAATTAACCGGAGGAATCATCGGCCAGACACTCGCAATGGAAGGAATGTTTTCTTTCTTTCTCGAATCTTCTTTTCTTGGTTTATTTTTATTTGGAGAAAAACTTCTTGGACATAAATTACACTTTGTAACCGGATTATTAATCTGTATAGGTTCCTGGGCAAGTGGTTACCTAATTATCGCCACACATTCCTGGATGCAGAATCCTGTTGGTTACGAAATCTTAGAAAACGGAAAATTTGTACTGAATAATTTTCAGGCTCTATTCCTTAATCCGTGGCTTTGGCCTTCTTATCTTCATAATCAGGCTGCTTCTTTGGTAACCAGTTCGTTTGTTGTGGCGGGAATTGGCGCTTTCTATATTTTAAGTAATAAAAATGTTGGTTTTGGGAAATTGTTCCTAAAAACAGGCGTTATCTTCGGATTGATTTCGAGCGTTATTGTAGCTGTTCCAACGGGAGATTTACTGGCGAAAAATGTTGTAAAATACCAGCCCGTAACTTTTGCTGCGATGGAAGGAATTTTTCATACCGAAAAAAGAGGTTCTGAAATTGTCTTAATAGGCCAGCCCGATGTAAAAGACAAAAAACTGGACAATAAAATTGCCGTTCCCAACATCCTGAGTTTTCTTACTTACGGAAACTGGGATCAGGAAATTAAAGGTTTAGACCAGTTCGAAGAAGATCTTCACCCAACTAATATTTCCGGATTGTATTATGCGTATCATATTATGGTAGGACTCGGAACTGTTTTTATAGGTCTGATGGTGATTGCGCTTTTTCAGCTTATCAGAGGAAAATTGTTTCAAACCAAATGGATTTTATGGTCTTTGATGTTCATGATGCCGTTTCCTTACATTGCCAATACAACAGGCTGGTACACGGCCGAATTAGGAAGACAGCCCTGGTTAGTTTATAATTTATTACGAACTTCTGCAGGTGCTTCGCCAACGGTTTCATCAGGAAATACCTTGTTTACATTACTTGGTTTTATTGGTTTGTACCTTTTACTGGGAATGCTGTTTTTGCTTTTGGTTGGAAAAATTATCAATAAAGGACCGCATAATGTGGATCTTTCAACAGAAAAAATATAAGTATGGAATTTTTTTGGTACGTAGTTTTAATGGGAATCCTGGCTGTTTATCTGGTTTTAGACGGTTATGATTTTGGTGCAGGAATTATTCATTTATTTTTTGCCGATACAGAAAAAGATAAAAAAGCAATTACAAACTCAATTGGTCCGTTTTGGGATGCCAATGAAGTCTGGCTGATTGCGGCAGGAGGAGTTTTGTTTTTTGCTTTTCCAACTTTATATGCTTCCTCTTTCAGCGGTTTTTATCTGCCTCTGATTATGATTTTGTGGCTTTTGATTTTCCGCGCCATCGGACTCGAAATGCGTGGACAGATTCACAATCACATGTGGGAAAGTATCTGGGACAAAGCTTTCGGGATTGCGAGTCTGCTTTTGGCGCTTTTCTTCGGAATTGCTTTAGGAAATATTGTTCGCGGTGTCAATCTCGGAATGGTACAAAACGGCGTTTCTACACAGGAAGCGCATTATTTCTTCCTGCCTTTATGGAATCCCACTTTTAGTCCGCAGGCAGATGAACTGGGAATTATCGACTGGTTTACGCTTTTTCTTGGTATTGTGAGTGTTGTCGCGCTTACGATTCACGGAGCGAACTGGATTATTTATAAAACCAATTCGGCTTTAAACCCGAAATTGAAAAATGTAGTTTTTAAACTGAATTTTGTTTTGCTGATTTTGGTCTTTATTTCATTGGGAATTTGGCATTTTATCGAGCCGAAACCATTTCATAATTTTGTAGAAAATCCAATTCTTTGGTTTTTTCCTTTGTTGACTTTTGCTGGGATTGCCGGATTATTTAAAGTCCGTTCTTTCAAAAAAGACGGTCATGGATTTTTGTTTTCGACCTTGTTTCTGGTGGGTGGATTTGCTTCGACAGCCGTTTCTATTTTCCCGAATGTGCTGCCTTCAACCAATAAAGTAAACCCGTCGTTGACGATTTACAATACCGCCGCTCACGAATACGGATTAAATGCCGGCTTGAGCTGGTTTTTTATCGCTTTGTTTCTTGTGATAGTTTATTTTATTATTCAGTATCGCGTTTTTAGCGGAAAAATGGATGATATTGGGTATGGGGAACACTAAAGTTCTAAATTAAATAAATAGCAATGAATGTATTTTTGACGATTAATTTAGATGTAAACGATAAAGTTTTTGATGGTTTTTCCGGTTTTTACAAAGCTAATATTGACAAAATAATTGAAAAATATAATTATGATATGTTTGTGGATGAATATCAACTTAAACTCAAATATTTAGTTGAAGAAATAAAAGTCTTAAATAGAGACGTTCTAATTGGAAATGTTTGTCATAGTTTAGAAGATTTAAAATTGATTATTAGTTTGGCTGATGAAAATCGTTTTGAAATTGAAAAAGTTTTTATTCCTTCAGTCAGCAGGAGAATTCTAACTTTATTAGAAGGGCAAAGAATTTACAGTGAATTAAACAGATGGATTGATTTTTACCCCGGACAAATTGAAGAAGTACATCAAAAGAATGAGGATAATTATTTGGAAATAATAAAATATTTTGAAAATAATAAGACAAGAATAATTGAAATTTAGAATATCAAAAGTATAAAAATCAATTGCCTCCAGTTTTAACTGGAGGTTTTTTGTAGATATGAATTAGGGCTTTAGCTAAATTTTATAATTTTTGGCTAAAGCCTTTTTTTGTATAGATTTGTTTACCTCCAGCTAAAGCCGGAGGCAATTGAAAAAAAATAAAACTGCTTAAATATTTCTATCTATGTTTTTCAAAAAGAGATTGCTGACAGAAACAGAATTTGCTGTAAAATTTGCCAAGAAATTAATTAAAAAAGTAAACGATCTAAAAATCATTTCAATTGAAGAATTACATGTGAAAACTCAATTGAACGGTGTTGAGCATCAGTATTTTTTAAATAATGCTTATTCGGAATATTTGATGGATTCAAAGCTGATTAAAGAAACAATGGAGAAATATTTACAGTCTGCATCTGAAGCATTTAAACCCAAAGAGGCCGTTAATATTGAAAATGTTTTTCCAGTTGTTAAAGACATGAGATTCTTTAATAATTTAAAGGAATTAAAACCAGAATTTGAAACGAAACATATTTATGAGTTTTATAATGAGGAACTTGTGGTTTTTTACGCAGAAGATAAGGAATATTCAATTCAGTATATTTCAAAAGAAGATTTAGCAGCAGTAGATTTTCCTTTAGAAAGTTTAAGAGAAAAGGCTGTTGAAAATCTTCAAAATCATTTAAAACTAGAGCGTCACGGAGAAAATGGATTTTATATGATAACCGCCGGAGGGAATTATGAGTCAAGTTTGATATTGTTGAATATTTGGCATGAAGAAAATTTTCCTGTAAACGGTGATTTTGTTGTTGGAATTCCTGCCAGAGATTTACTGTATGTTACAGGAAGCAGGGATTCTAAAAACCTGCATCAGCTTTATGATTTGATTGAGAAAATGAATGAAACCGGAGATCATCTTGTTTCAGATAAGATTTTTGAAATGAGAAATGGCAAATTTGAAATTCTATGAAAAAAGTAATTTTTATACTATTTCAGATATTTCTAATTAATTTTTTTTTAGGACAAGACATATAAATCAATTGCCTCCAGTTTTAACTGGAGGTTTTTTGTTTGAATTTTAGCCAAAACTTAAAGTTTGGCTAAAACCTTTTTTTATATATATTTGGTTAACTTCAGTTTCAACAGAAGACAATTGATAAAGAGTAAACGGTTTTTAAAATTTCATGTATGTTTTTTAAAAAGAAAAAGAAAAATAAAGACGAAAGGCTGACACAAGAAGAGTTTCTTGAAATGATTAAGGAAAAATTGCCTAAACATGTGAAAGGTCTAAAAGTTTCTTACGCATCTAAATATAGCTTGTCTTTAGATTATGAAAATAATAACTATGTATTTAGTTATCCTAATGAGTATTCAAAGTATTTAGATAACCCTGATTCAACAGATGAAATACTTGAAATTATAAAATCTGATTTTTTTGAGCATATAAAATTTCTTAAAGTAGATATTGAAAAGATCTATCCAGTTATTGAAACTAAGGAATTTGTAAAAGAGAATATTATAGAAGATGTAGAACTTGAGAATGTCGTTTATCATCAGCTTAATGAAGAACTGTTTGTAATTTTTTTCGAAAAACGTGGAGATTCTAAATATCCTATTCAAAAAAGTCATTTGAAAAATTTAGGTTATACGCCTCTTGATTTATTTAACAAAGCATCAGAGAATCTTGCAAATTTACCTGATATCATAAGTCATAACACCAACGGGCTTGTTCAAATTAGTGCCGGTGGAGAATTTGAATCTAGTTTAATAATTTTGAATTTACTGCTTCGACAACAGTACTATTCTGTTCCAGGAGATATTGTTGTCGCACTTCCTACTCGAAATACATTTTTTCTTACAGGAAGTGAAGATTTGAGCAATCTACTAAAACTTCGTGAAATTATAAAAGATTTGAAAAATGAAGGTAATGTACTTATTACAGATAAGTTATTTAGATTAAATGACTACAACAATTTTGTAGTTTTTGATGAAAACAGCAGTAATACAGATGGATTTCTGTCGCAGGATGAATTTGCCGAAATAATTATTAAAAAGCTTATTCAAAAAATTGAGGGTGTAAAAATTGTTTACCATGACAGATTGCATATTGTCACGGAGTATAGAGGCCAAAAAATTAATTATAAGTATTATAAGTGTTATGATGATTATGTAAAACATCCTGAAAAGCTGGAGAGTATTATAAATTCATATTTTAATGTGACTTATGATGCACATATGCATGCAGGAGTTTCTATCGATCCTTCAAAAATATTTCCAATAATCAGAAATAAAGGATTTAGAGAAAAGCTTTCAGAATCTGAGCCAGAATCTGAAAAAATTATTTTTGATAGTTGCAACGAAGAATTATTTGTTTTTTATATAGTCGACAGAGATCACTCAATGTATTTTATAAGAGAAGCAGATATGCTTAATTTGAATTATTCAAAAGAGGAATTAAAAACTATATCCATACAAAATCTAACTGCTGATTGGGATGTAAGTCTCTCTAAGGGCGAAGGCCTTCATTCAATAACTTCGAATGTGAAATATGTTACCAGTTTGATTTTAGTAGATATGTGGGGAAGTGAACTTATAGAAGTAATGGGAGATCCTGTTGTAACAATCGTGAATCCAAAGATGATATATGTTACGGGAAGCAATGATCAGGCTAATTTGTTTAGGATTTATGATTATATACGCACAGTGAAACAAGAAGCATGGCAGCCTGTTATTTCGGATAAATTATTTGTTTATCGAAATCATGCTTTTCATGTTTTTGAATAAGTTCTGATTTTTTTAGTTTCATCCTTGTCAAAGTATAAACTTTGACAAAGATTACTCTACAAGTGAAACTAAATTCAAAATAATTAAAAACTCTACGCAGATTGCGTGAAACTATTCAGGCTAGAACAAAACTTCTTTTGTAATGATGTAAAATCCCATTACGAGAACAAACCAGCCAAAGAGCGGTTTTAGTTTTGTTCCGTCAATTTTTTTAGAAAGCCGGCTTCCTATTATCATTCCCAGGAGTGCCATTCCGGAAACGCCCAGTAAAAAGGTATAATTTATAGGTGTGCCAATGTATAAATCGCCTCCAAAACCTATAGAGGAATTTATGGTAATGATTAATAATGAGGTTCCAACGGCTTGTTTCATGGGCAGTTTTGCGAAAAACAAAAGTGCAGGGATTATTAAAAATCCGCCTCCCGCGCCCAGAAATCCCGTTACGATTCCAACCAGAAAACCTATTAATCCAAGTTGTACATAATTGGTTTGGAAGCCTGTAACTTCGGGCTGGTTTTTTCTGATCATTGATATAGCGGCCGTTATCATTAAGACCGAAAATACGATCATGATTAAAAAATCTTTTGAAACTTTGTAAGATGCCACAGAAAAAAGAGTTGCAGCAATCTGAGGGAAAATAACTTCGCGGATTATCAGAATCGAAACTACAGAAGGCACAGCAAAATACAATGCCGATTTTAATTTTAGATTCCCCATTTTATAATGGCTGTAACTGCCAAATAATGCGGTAAGCCCCACAATAAATAAGGAATAGGAAGTTGCCTGATCCGGATTTACTTTAAATAAATACACCAGAATTGGAATGGTCAATATAGAGCCGCCTCCGCCAATTAATCCCAGCGAAATCCCAATTATGATTGAAGCAAAATAGCCTAAATATTCCATTGCATTTATTTTGCTGCAAAGGTGCTTCAGAAATTAGAATCCCACAGTAACATTTATCACAGAGGAGTTTTTTTGTTTTTTTCGCCGCGACCCGAGTGACAGCGAACAGACGACGCAAGTCGCGAATAAGGATTAAGTATTTTATGCGTGGATTATTTTAACACATAGAAACATAGATATAGAAAAATGAATAAAAGACGTTTCACTTACATAAATGCACATAGCTATTGTAAATAATGAAATATTTATTCTCTCCTCTTTTTGAGAAAATTATAAATCTATGTTTCTATGTGTTTAAATTTATTTGCAAAGTAAAATTCGTAAATTTCTTCCCCTCTTTTGCTATCGCTTGGTTTGCGGCGAAAAAACCTCGCAGTAAAAAATCTGTATTAATTAGTGAAATTCTTGTTTAATAATTCTATCTGGTTTCGGTTGAGTTTTACCAGACCGCGCTGCTCCATTTTTTTGAGTAATCTCGAAACAACTTCTCTCGAAGTATTTAATTCTGTTGCGATTTCCTGATGCGAAAGTTTGACTTCAGAACAGCCGCAGGCATCAGAATGTCTTTTTAAATAAAACTCCAAACGTTCGTCCATAGAACGAAAAGCGATATTATCGACCACTTCCAGAACCTCTTCAAAACGGCTTCGGTAGGTTTCGATTACAAATTCGTACCACGATCTGTGTTCCATCATCCATTTGTCCATTAAATGCAGCGGAATCATCATAACCGAAACATCTTCGACCACCTTTGCCATTATCTGGCTTTTTTCGCTTTTGGCCGTGCAGATCATCGAAATGGCACAGGCTTGTCCCGGCTGCAGGTAATACATTAAAAATTCGCCTCCGTCTTCGCCTTCACGGTAAATCTTGATTTTTCCTCTGGTAATTAAAACCGTGTTTTTAATGTACTGTCCGGTGCGCATTAAGATGGTTCCGGCTTCGAAATCCTGATGCGTTCCGTTTTCTTCGATCGTGGCAATGAGTTCTGTAGAGAAACTCGGGAAGATGGCTTTTAATGAATTTTGCATGGGGGTATATTTAAAAAAAGATACTAAAGTTTTAACCATTAAGATTTTAAGTTTCATTAGTGGTAATGCCTCTTCTTTTTCTTAAATGGCCGGATTTGGTAAATCATGTTTTTTTTGATCTCTTTTTTTATTAAAAAGAAAGTAAAAAACGCAATTGATTGCAAAGATACTAGAATGAATCGGGATTAATTGTCAGAAAACAGGATTTAAGCATTATTTTATGCAAATGAAAAAATCCTATTTTCTATCGATTTTGCAGACTATAATTTTAAAAATAGTAACTAAATTTGTATTTCACTGATTATAATCCTTTCTCTAAAACGTTTTCTGAGAATAATAATCGAAATCGCATTTGGTACGTTTTTTATAAATAGAAACGTCGTAATTTTACAAAAACACATTTAACTATGAATTTATCACAAGAAGATTGGGTTGCTCAGTTACAGGCTGACGAAAATGCAGTTATACTTGATGTAAGAACTGAAGACGAATTTAATGACGGCTATATTGAAAATGCTTTAAACATTGATATCAATAAAGGTCAGGCTTTTATTTACGAAATCGAAGAATTAGATAAAAACAAAAATTATTACGTGTATTGCCGTTCTGGTGCCAGAAGTGCCAAAGCATGTCAGATTATGAATGAGTTAGGTATAGATAATGCCTACAATCTGCTTGGAGGTATACTAGACTGGGAAGGCGAAACCGTACAACCATAAAAATAGAAGAAGAGGCGAAAAAAAGCCTCTTTTTTCATTATAAATGCTATTAATAAACCAACAAATTACCAGATTATGAGTTTAATACCAGAAGAGTTTGAAATTAAAACCCTTATAAATCAAGATACCTACCTTGTAAATGGAGAATTAAAAGAATGGACAGGACAAACAACACCTGTTTTTTCGACTATTTCTTCGACAGAAAAATATACGCCGACATTGTTAGGTTCAATTCCTTTTATGGGAGAAAAAGAAGCGGCCGAAGTGGTAGAAGCGGCTAATGCTGCTTATGATAAAGGACAGGGACTATGGCCTACAATGAAAGTAGCTGACCGCATTAAATGCATGGAAAGTTTCGTTTCGCAAATGAAAGAAACCCGTGAAGAAGTAGTGAAATACTTAATGTGGGAAATTGGAAAAACGTTAGGCGATTCTCAAAAAGAATTTGACAGAACAGTTGAATACATTTACGATACAATTGCGAGTTATAAAGAATTAAACGGACGCAGTTCGCATTTTGAAAAAGTACAGGGAGTAAACGCCATGATTCGCCGCGGACCTCTTGGAGTTGTATTGTGTCTTGGACCTTACAACTATCCATTAAACGAAACTTTTTCATTGTTGATTCCGGCTTTGATTATGGGGAATACCGTAATCTTTAAACCGGCTAAACATGGTGTATTATGCATTTCGCCATTATTGGAAGCATTTAGAAACAGTTTCCCGAAAGGGGTTATCAATATCGTGTACGGAAGAGGACGCGAAGTGGCTTCTCCAATCATGAAATCAGGAAAAATCGATGTTCTGGCTTTAATTGGTAACAGTAAATCTGCGATTGCTTTACAGGATCAGCATCCAAACAAAAACAGATTACGTTTAATTTTAGGTCTTGAAGCTAAAAACCCGGCAATAATACTTCCGGATGCCGATTTGGATTTGGCTATTCAGGAATGCATCACCGGAACATTATCTTTTAACGGACAGCGTTGTACAGCCCTAAAAGTATTATACGTTCATGAATCTATTGCCGAAGAGTTTAATAAAAGATTCTCTGAAAAAGTAGATTCTCTTAAATTTGGAAACCCTTGGGAAGCAGGCGTGGCGTTAACACCGCTTCCTGAAACCGAAAAACCAAATTATATTCAGGGATTAATTGACGATGCCACAAGCAAAGGCGCTAAAATCCTGAACGAAAAAGGAGGCAAACATTCTGAAAATTATATTTTCCCTGCTGTATTATATCCTGTAAACAGCAAAATGCGTGTGTATCACGAAGAACAATTTGGTCCTGTAGTTCCGGTAATTTCTTTTAAAGATATTCAGGAACCACTAGAAGATATGGCAGAATCTAATTATGGACAACAGGTAAGTTTGTTTGGCAAAGATATTAAAACGCTTGCACCGCTTATCGATGCACTTGTAAATCTTGTGTGTCGTGTAAACCTGAACAGCTCTTGCCAGAGAGGACCTGATGCGTTCCCTTTTACAGGACGTAAAGATTCTGCTGTAGGAACATTAAGTATTCCGGATGCTTTACGTTCATTCTCAATCCGTACGTTTGTCGCTTCAAAAGATATTGCTTACAACAATGAAATACTGCAGGAATTGTTGAATAGCAAAGAGTCGAATTTTATCAATACCGACTATATTTTGTAGCATCAAGGTTATATATTAATTGTAGAGGCCGTCTTTTTCTTCTGAATCAGACGGTTTTTCTTTTTTTAAAGGTTCTGAGGCTCTAAGAGACTGAGGTTCTGAGGTTTTTTCTTTACTTTGAAAGGTTGTTAATTTTGCGTGGTGCTTTTCTCTTTTTGATTTTCTGTTAAAAAAATATAATTTTATAACGATTTGTAACATTGTTTTGTAAAGACAGTCTTATACTTATCAATTAAAATTACCAGAACCAAAAAACATCTTATGAAAAAACTTTCACTTCATTTCGCCTTAACTGCTTTTTTGTTTTTGGCCGAAACAAGCTTTGCGCAGGAACTTTATATGCCCAGAAATATTAAAGAGGCTTATGCCAAAGGAACCCGATCGGCAGACGGAAAACCGGGCAAAAACTATTGGCAGAATCATGGTAAATATACAATGGATATCACGGTAGATGCCAAAACCAAAATAGTAAGCGGAACCGAAACAATTATTTACGAAAACAACAGCGATAAAACACTGGAAAATCTGGTAATTCGTTTTGTAAACAATCTTCATAAACCATCTTCGCCAAGAAGCGGGGTAGTAAGTGATGATTTTTTAAGCAGCGGCTTAACCATTACGTCTCTTAAAATTAATGGTGAAACTTATAAAGAAGATGCCAGAAGCTGGGGAACGGTGGGAAATGTAAAGCTAAACAAGGCCATTGCACCCCATTCTAAAACTACAATCAATATCGACTGGAACTATCCTTTGTCTAAAGAAAGCGGCAGAGAAGGGCAGATAGACGAATCTACTTTTTTTGTAGCCTACAGCTATCCGCGTGTTTCGGTTTTGGATGATTATAACGGCTGGGACAGATTACCGCACACAGATCGTCAGGAGTTTTACAACGATTTTAATGATTATGTATATTCGGTTAAAGCACCCAAAAACTATGTAGTTTACGCAACAGGAGATTTCCTGAATCCGGATGAAGTATTACAGCCGGAATTTGCTGCGCGCCTTAAAAGATCTTATGTAACAGATGAAATTCTGCACATAGCAAACGAACAGGAAATGAAAAGCGGTGTTGTAACCAAACAAAACGAATGGAATACATGGAAATTTGAAGCCAAAAATATTCCGGATGTCTGCTTTGGTTTAAGCGATCATTATTTATGGGATGCAAGCAGTGTTTTGGTCGATAAAAAAACAAATCGTCGTGCAAGTGTTCAGGCTGCGTATGATATTAAAGGAACCGATTTTGTAAACTCGGTTAAAAATAATCAGTTTGCTTTGGATTGGTTTTCAAACAACTGGCCCGGAATTCCGTATCCGTATTCTAAAATGACAGCTTTTCAGGGTTTTGCCGATATGGAATATCCAATGATGTGCAACGACTCACAGATGGGCGATCCAAAATTTGCGCAATTGGTTCAGGATCATGAAGTAGCACATACCTATTTTCCGTTTTATATGGGAATAAACGAAACCCGTTATGCGTATATGGATGAAGGCTGGGCAACAACATTCGAATATTTAATTGGAATTGCCGAACACGGAAAAAAAGCCGCAGATGATTTCTACAAGGAATTCAGAGTTAAACATTACATAAACGATTTATCTACCGAAGAAGATCAGCCGATTATTTCAATGTCAACACAGGTTTCAGGACCCGGATACGGCAATAACTCCTACGGGAAAGCATCACTTTCATATCTGGCTTTAAAAGATATGCTGGGCGATGATTTGTTCAAAAAAACGCTTCATTATTATATGGATACCTGGAACGGAAAACACCCAATTCCGTGGGATTATTTCAATTCGATGAATACAGGTTCGGGGAAAAATCTGAACTGGTTTTTCAATAACTGGTTTTTTACAAACAATTACATTGATCTTGCAGTAAAAGAAGTTTCAAAAAACACGGTTTTAATTGAAAATAAAGGAGGTTTTGCCATTCCTTTTGATGTGATCGTGGTTTACGATGATAATTCGACTGACACGCTGCATAAAACGCCTGCGGTTTGGGAAAAAAATCAGAAGAGAACAACTGTTACGATTTCTTCTAAAAAAACAATCAAAAACGTCACGCTTGACGGAGGCATATTTATGGATGCCACACCGGAAAATAATGCGTGGGCAGCCAAATAAAAGTTTTTTTTTCAGGCGATTTCGAAAAATTTTATCAATCCATTTCTAAAATACACATCTATGGCAATCCGCTTACAGAAGATTATAAACAAAACGTTTTTCGTTTTTATTTTGATGATGCAGAGCAACTTTGGCTCTGCCCAGAATAAAAACAAAATAGAAATTGGAACGATTGACAGTATTTCTTCAAAAATACTGCATGAAGACCGCAAAATATGGATTCATCTTCCTAAAAGTGCACAATACAGCGGTTTTGCCAAACAAAAATATCCTGTAGTGTTTTTGCTTGACGGCGACAGTCATTTTAGTTCGGTTGTGGGAATGATTGAAGAACTTAGTGAAGTAAACGGAAATACGATTGTGCCGGAAATGATAGTAGTAGGAATTCCAAATACCAATCGCAATCGTGATTTAACGCCTTCACCTTCTGATGTTGATCTTCCGTTTGTGCCAAAAAATCTCAGTGAACAATCCGGCGGAGGCGAAAAATTTACAGCATTTTTAGAAAAAGAACTTATTCCGTATATCGACAGTAAATACCCCGCAGCGCCTTACAGAACCCTGATCGGGCATTCTTTTGGAGGGTTAACGGTAATGAATATTTTAACAAATCATACTTCGTTGTTTAATTCCTATGTGGCAATCGATCCTAGTATGTGGTGGGATCACGATCGATTTTTGAAAGAAACAACTAAAAAATTAGCGGCCAAAAAGTTTGAGAATGTTTCTTTGTTTTTAGCAGCAGCAAATACCATGGATGCAAATATGGATCTGGTGAATGTTAGAAAAGATACGACTGCTTTTAACAGACATATACGATCAATTTTGAATCTGAATGATTTTTTAAGCCAAAACAAAACGACCAATCTTAATTACGAATATAAATATTATAACGAAGACGATCACGGTTCTGTACCGTTTCCTGCCACGTATGATGCATTGCGATTTATCTTCAAATTCAATAAACTGAAACTTTCGATAACAGAGCAGATGAATTTTAATAAAGACGTTTTTGCAAAAATCGAAAAGCATTTTGACAACGTTTCGAAATATTTAGGCTATAAAGTACACGTGCCGGAAAATACAGTAAATGTTTATGCGTATCAGTCAATGTCTAAAAAAGATATGAATTTTGCCGGATATTTGTTCAAAATCAATGTCAGCAATTATCCGCAGAGTCCAAATGTGTATGATTCCCTGGGCGATTTTTATGAAGCAAGCGGTGATAAAAAAAATGCAATTGCCAATTATCAAAAAACATTAACATTAGATAAAAACTTTCCTGAGACAAAGGGAAAACTGGAAAAACTTTTAAAATAAAAGCACCTTAAAATACCAAGATAACCTGATTGCATTTTCGAATTAAAAAAAACAGCATTAAAAAGACAAAATTATTTTAATTGAATTATCTATAAACCGTCTAAAATAGGCGGTTTTTTTGATATTTTACGGGAAACCGTAAGGTTAATAATATAAAATTGTTAAGTTTGCATATAACACAAAAAAACGCCCCAAAATAATGAGAAATTGTTTAATTCTTATTTTCTTGCTTATATCAGTAAGAAATATTGCACAGGATGACCCTAAAGTCAAGTTTCAAAAAAACAAATACGATCTGGCGGTTTCCTATTTAAAAAAATCTGATTTTGTTAAAGCGCTGGACCAGTTTTCGATAGCGTCAAAAATTAAACCCGAAAATGAAATCGGGCAGGAATCTTTAAAGAAAGTAGATACTTTAAAAGAAATATTGAGAAAAGATATTTTGTCAAAAGTAAACGGAACATGGCTCTTTACTGGAGACAAACCAAGCTGGACCGTAAATGCCGATAACGAATTTAAAAACAAACAGGTTGATAAACTTGTAGAAGTATCAGATAAGCAGCTATTGTTTTATGAGCAGAATCGTAAAACCAAAGAGAAAAAACTCGTTAAGACAGAAGACATCGTGTATTTTAATGCCGACAGATCTGATGCCCTGTATTCGGCCATTATTTTATCAAATGGCATGATCTGGAACTGTACTCTGGATGAAAACGCCAAAACACTCCGAGCCATTAATATTGCTAAACAAAACGAAAACGGAATCGAAAAAATAAGCCAAAGCAACGAGGAAGTTTTTTACACAAGAGCATTATAAGTTAAAAAAAGAAGGAATCTGGATTTGGGTTCCTTTTTTTATGGATAAGGTTTTGGGATAAAGTTTTTCAAAACCTATAATTTTGCATTTCAGATAAGATAAATAAAATGGAAATAAAAGAAATTCAGGCATCCGATACCTGGCAGATCAGACATGATGTAATGTGGCCCGATCAGCCTTTTGAATTTGTACAGCTGGCAGAAGATAATTCCGGACAGCATTACGGCGTTTTTGAAGATGGAAAACTGGTTTCGATTGTTTCCTGTTTTATCAAAGGCAAAGAAATGCAGTTTAGAAAACTCGCGACTTTAGAAACGCATCAGGGCAGAGGAATTGCTTCTTTTCTTTTAGAATATATCTTACACTCTGCCAAAGAAAAAAACCTGGAAAAAGTCTGGTGCAATGCCAGAAGCAGTAAGAAATCTTTCTATGAAAAATTTGGAATGAAAGATACTTTTAAAACCTTTGTAAAAGAGAATCAGGAGTTTACAATTATGGAAATAATTCTCTAGAACTTCAATTTTTTATATAATATTTTGTTCTATAAGTATTTATATTCTTAATTTGATTAAAATAATGATTGTTTTAACACTGAGTTTAATATAATAAAACCCTGAAAACGTTTTCGTTTTATATAACTGTTAAACCTTGTTAAAAATTCTTTTTTTGTTTTGATAGTTTTACTACTTTCGCACCGAAATGAGAAAAATAATCGTATTTCTGGTATTCATGAATTTGCTTCTGCTGGGCGGAGGCCAATATTTAAATGCCAATACTTTAGATTCTCATCATCATAATCTTGCACAGAAACACAGAGTAAAATTCACCAATCAGGACAAAGGAACTTCAATTATTGAAGATGCCGATCTTGATATCGAAGAAGATCTTCTGGGCAGTGATGATATTGATACACTTACGAACAAATTTTTTGCAGCTTCGTACAGTTTGGTAGACACTTTGTATCTGGCACTTTCAGATCAGTCTGCAGCGAATGATTCCACTCGTCTAAAAATTTCTACGCCTTTCTTTGGGCATTCAAATCCTATCTATATTACGCAGCGCGTTTTAAGAATTTGATTTACAAGTATACATCGGTTACCTGAGTTGCGTTCTGCATATTCTGCTGTTGTATATCTTACTGCTTCCGCATATATGAAAATTAAGATCTGACCAAGGCTTACCGGTGCATTTAACATCCAAAGGAATTTTTATTCCAAAGCATTCAATCGCTTAATTTCCAAACTAAATCAATGAAAAAAATCATGTTCGCAGGCTTTATTGCCTTGGTGTGCTTAACGAGCTGTACATCTAAAAAAGAAGAAAAAGAAGAAGTAGAAAAATTTACGGTTACCAATCCCGTTAGAATCGACACTTCATTCACAAAAGAATATGTTTCACAAATAAAATCGGTTCGAAATATCGAACTGCGAGCTCAGGAAAAAGGTTTCCTGCAGAATATTTATGTTGATGAAGGCCAGTTTGTAAAAGCGGGTCAGCTGTTGTTTAAAATTATGCCGAATATGTATCAGGCAGAATTGCTGAAAGCGCAGGCGGAGCAAAAATCAGCAGAAATCGAATTGCAGAATGCCAAATTACTGGCAGATAAAAATATCGTTTCAAAAAACGAATTAAGCGTGGCGCAGGCAAAACTGCAGTCAGCAAAAGCCGAAGTATCACTGGCAAAACTTCATTTATCATTTACAGAAATCCGAGCTCCGTTTGACGGAACTATCGACCGTATTCCACTAAAACTGGGAAGTTTAATCGACGAAGGCGAATTACTGACCAGTCTTTCAGACAACAGCCAGATGTTTGCTTACTTCAACGTTTCGGAACCTGAATATCTTCAGTATGAAACGAATGTAAAAGACCGTGCCGATAATAAAGTGGCATTGGTTTTAGCCGATGGACAAACTTTTAAAGAAAAAGGAAATGTTGAGGTTATCGAAAGTGAATTTAACAACGAAACCGGAAACATCGCCTTCAGAGCCCGATTCCCAAATTCAGGAAAATTATTAAGAAACGGTGAAACAGGACAGGTTCAAATGCTTGTGCCTCTTAAAAATGCAGTGGTAATTCCGCAGAAAGCGACTTACGAAATACAGGACAAAAAATATGTTTTTGTGGTTGGTAAGGACAACAAAGTAAGTTCAAGAGAAATTACAATTACTGGTGAAATTCCTGATTTATATGTGATTAAAAGCGGTGTTTCAGAAAACGACCGAATTTTACTTGAAGGAGTTCAGAAAGTAAAAGAAAACGACAAAATTCAATTCGAATTTGAATCTCCTAAAGAAGTTATGAATCATTTACGCTTAAAGGCAGAATAGTTTTTTTAGTTTCAAGTTTCAAGTTTCACGTTGAGCTGAACCTGAAACACTTTCTAACTTCAATTAATCATTAAAAAATATACAAATGTTTAATAAATTTATACAAAGACCTGTTCTGTCGATTGTTATATCGCTGATAATTGTCTTTTTAGGAGTTTTGTCGGTACTTAATTTACCAATTACACAATTTCCTACCATTTCGCCTCCAATGGTGAATGTAACAGCAGATTATCCTGGTTCTAACGGTGAATTAATGGTTAAGGCGGTTGTAATTCCTTTGGAAAGAGCCTTAAACGGAGTTCCGGGAATGAAATATATGGCTTCTGATGCTGGAAACGATGGAGAAGCAACAATAAAAGTGGTTTTTAATTTGGGGACAGATCCTAATCAGGCCGCCATTAACGTACAGAACCGTGTGGCTTCGGTTACTAATAAACTTCCTCCTTTGGTAATTCGTGAAGGAATTAAAATTACACGAGAAGTACCAAGTATGTTAATGTATGTAAACCTTTACAGTACAGACAAAAATACCGACATGAAGTTTTTATACAACTATGCCGATATAAACGTACTTTCTGAATTAAAAAGGGTAAACGGAATTGGTTCCGGAGATATTCTGGGAACACGTGAATATGCTATGCGTATCTGGCTGAAACCAGATCGTATGCTGGCATATAAAATTTCTGCCGATGAGGTAATGGAAGCATTATCAAGCCAGAGTTTAGAAGCTTCTCCCGGTAAAACAGGAGAAAGTTCTGGTAAACGTTCGCAGGCATTTGAATATGTATTGAAATATTCCGGACGTTTTACAACAAAAGAACAATATGAAAACATCGTTGTAAAATCAAATTCTAACGGAGAACTTTTACGATTAAAAGATATTGCCAAAGTTGAATTTGGAAGTTCGATGTATGATATCTATTCGAATTTGAACGGAAGACCATCAGCTGCAATTGTATTGAAACAATCTTTTGGAAGTAACGCGAATCAGGTAATTGAAGAAGTAAAAGCGAAACTGGAAAAAATCAAACAAAAATTTCCAAAAGGAATGGATTATGAGATTTCGTATGACGTTTCTAAATTCCTTGATGCTTCTATCGAAAAAGTAATTCACACACTGGTTGAAGCCTTTATTCTGGTAGGTCTGGTAGTTTTCCTTTTCCTTGGAGACTGGCGTTCTACGGTTATTCCGGCTATTGCAGTTCCGGTTTCGTTAGTTGGAACCTTTGTATTTATGCAGTTTTTTGATATTTCATTAAACTTAATCACCTTATTTGCTCTTGTATTGGCTATTGGGGTCGTGGTCGATGACGCGATTGTGGTTATCGAAGCCGTCCATGCCAAGATGGAAGAGGAACATCTGTCGCCATTTAAAGCAACTAAAAAAGCAATGCACGAGATTGCGGGGGCAATTATTGCTATTACGTTCCTTATGGCGGCAGTATTTATTCCGGTGGCATTTATGTCAGGTCCTGTTGGGGTTTTCTACAGACAGTTCTCTGTAACTATGGCAACGGCAATTATACTTTCGGGTATTGTGGCATTGACCTTAACACCTGCACTTTGTGCCATGATGCTGAAAAACAATCACGGTCAGCCTAAAAGGAAAACACCTGCAAACCGATTTATTGATGCTTTTAATGATAAGTTCAATTTAGCACAAGGAAAATATCAGAACCTGTTAGGGAAAATTGTTAACAGAAGAGTTGTAACCATAGCGGCGCTTCTTGTATTTTGTGCGGGAACATGGTTGATAAGCAGTAACGTACCATCTGGATTTATCCCGAATGAGGATCAGGGAATGTTCTATGCGGTTATTCAGACGCCGCCTGGATCATCATTAGAAAGAACCAATAATATTGCTGAAAGACTGCAGAAAATTGCAGAAAAAATCGACGGCGTAAAATCAGTTTCTTCACTGGCGGGTTACGAAATTTTGTCTGAAGGTACAGGAGCCAACTCAGGAACCTGTCTGGTTAACCTTAAAGACTGGAGCGACAGAAAACATTCGGTTCTTGAAATTATGAAAGAACTGGAAGAAAAATCCAAAGATATTGCAGGTGCTAATATCGAATTTTTCCAGCCGCCTGCGGTACCGGGATATGGAGCTGCCGGAGGATTTGAGCTTCGATTGTTAGATAAAACAGGTTCAGGAGATTATAAGAGAATGGAACAGGTAAACAACGATTTTGTTGCCGAGCTGAATAAACAGCCTGAATTATCAAATGTATTCAGTTTTTACAGTTCCAGTTTCCCTCAGTACATGATGAAAGTAGATAATGATCTGGCGCAGCAAAAAGGCGTTTCTATCGAAAATGCCATGAATACGCTTTCGACTCTTGTGGGAAGTAACTACGAAATCAGTTTTATTAAATACGGAATCAACTATAAAGTAATCGTTCAGGCTTCTCCCGAATATCGTGCCCAGCCGGATGATATTTTAAAATTGTATGTAAAAAATGACCGCGACGAAATGGTACCGTATTCTGCTTTTATGCGATTAGAAAAAGTGTACGGACTTTCGGAAATTACACGTCATAATATGTACACTTCAACACAAATCAGCGGTTCTCCTGCAGCGGGTTACAGTTCAGGTACAGCGATTAAAGTAATTCAGGAAATAGCGGCAAAAAAACTGCCGAGAGGCTATGATATTGACTGGGCCGGTATTTCTGCCGATGAGGTGGCGCAGGGCAATCAGGCAATCTGGGTATTCCTGATTTGTTTAGGATTTGTTTATCTGGTTTTAGCAGCACAATACGAAAGTTTTATTTTGCCTTTGTCAGTAATTTTCTCTTTGCCGGCAGGTATTTTTGGAGCATTCCTTTTATTGAAAATAGCAGGATTAGAAAACAATATTTATGCTCAGGTTGCCATGGTAATGCTTATTGGACTATTGGGTAAAAATGCCGTGCTGATTGTAGAGTTTGCTATTCAAAGACACGCAGCAGGATTATCTGTTTTACAGGCAGCAATGGAAGGGGCAAAAGCAAGGTTTCGTCCTATTTTGATGACTTCATTTGCCTTTATTGCAGGGTTAATTCCGCTTGTATTTGCAACTGGTCCGGGTAAAATTGGTAACAGAACCATTGGAACCGCGGCGGCCGGAGGTATGCTTATAGGAACCATTTGTGGTGTATTTGTAATTCCGGGCTTGTATTTCATATTTGCTAAAATTGCCGAGAAACACAAACTGGTAAAACATGAAGAAGAGAATCCATTAACAGAAGAAATTGACAACAATCATGTATAAATTCAAACCTTATCAATACAGTATTGCAGCAGCGTTATGTCTTGCCGCGACCGCATGTAAAGCGCCTGTGGCCGAGACAGCAAGCACAAGCGCTCCGGTTCCTGAAGCATTTGGAAATGTAAAATCTCAGGATACGACAAATATATCGGCTTTAAAATGGAAAGACTTTTTTAAAGACCAAAATCTGGTTGAACTGATCGATATTGCCCTGAAAAACAATCAGGAACTAAATATGACTTTGCAGGAAATTGAAATTGCAAAAAATGATATTCGCATTCGTAAGGGAGCTTTACTGCCGTCTGTAGGCGTTCGTGCAGGAGCGGGAGTAGAGAAAGTAGGCCGTTATACAAGTCAGGGTGCCGGTGATGCCACAACCGATATTAAACCGGGAATAAAGACACCGGATCCTTTACCAGATTATACTATTGCTGCTTATGCAAACTGGGAAGTAGATATTTGGAAAAAACTGCGTAATTCTAAAAAAGCAGCCGTAAACCGTTATTTAGCAACAGTTGAAGGTAAAAATTTTGTAATTACAAATTTAATTGCCGAAATCGCTGATTCGTATTATGAATTATTGGCTCTAGATAGTCAGCTTGATATTGTAAAGCAGACTATTGAATTACAAAGTAATGCATTAGAAATTGTAAAAGTTCAAAAACAGGCTGCAAGAGCAACAGAATTAGGAGTTCAGAAATTTCAGGCTGAGGTTTTAACTTCAAAAAGTTTAGAGTTTGATATTCTTCAGAAAATAAAAGAGAACGAAAACAAAATCAACTTTTTGTTAGGGCGTTATCCGCAGGAAATCAAAAGAGGGAAAACCAATTTTACAGACTTGCTTCCGGCAGCTGTAAACTCAGGAATTCCGTCTCAATTGTTAACGAACCGTCCGGATGTAAAACAAGCCGAACTGGAATTGGTTGTAGCAAAACTGGATGTAAAAGTGGCTCGCGCTGAATTTTATCCTTCACTGGATATTTCGGCTGCGTTAGGAGTTCAGGCTTTCAAACCATCGTATTTGTTTACTTTTCCTGAATCGCTTTTGTATTCATTAGCCGGAGATATTGCCGCACCGCTTATTAACAGAAACGCTATTAAAGCTGAGTTTTCGAGTGCCAATGCAAGACAGCTTCAGGCTTTGTACAATTATGATAAAACGATTCTTAATGCCTATTTAGAAGTTTCAACACAGCTTTCTAAAATCGAAAACCTTCAAAAAGGCTACGATTTAAAATCACAGCAGGTTGATGCTTTAAATAAATCTATTGATGTATCGAATGATTTGTTTAAATCGGCAAGAGTAGATTATTTCGAAGTTTTAATGACGCAGAGAGATGCATTAGAAGCAAAACTGGAATTAATCGATACCAAAAAAGAGCAATTAAATGCTGCTGTTCATGTTTACAGAGACCTGGGCGGCGGATGGAAATAATTTTGCCAATTAATTTGTAGAGGGAAAGCCTTTCGGGAGTAAAATTCTGAAAGGCTTTTTATTTTTTTAACCGCTGTGTTCGCAAAGTGTTTTTAAGCTGGACTTTTTATAAACGCAAAGTTCACAAAGCTGTCTGTTGAACAGGCTTTGCGGACTTTATGTAATTCTTTGTAAAATTTGCGGTTAAATCATTAAGATAAAAAATCCTTAAACCACAACCCGGAATTTTTGATGGTTCGTTTCTGGGTTTCAAAATCAACATGAATCAGACCAAATCGGGCGTTGTAACCTTCGGCCCATTCGAAGTTATCGGTAAGGCTCCAGACGAAATATCCTTCGACATTTAAACCGTCTTTTTTCGCTTTTAAGATTTGTTCTAAATGATCCTGAATGTAATGTGTTCGTTTTATATCGTACACTTTTCCGTTTGTAACCGTATCTGGAAAAGCGGCTCCGTTTTCTGTAATAATGATTTTTCTGATTCCCTCATATTCATTGAATTTTTTTAGAACATGATACAGGGCAGGCGGGTAGACTTCCCAGCCCATTTCGGTAGAAATAACATTTCTTTTTACGGCACTTACCAATTCGGCGCCAATGTAGGGAGTCAGAAGAGAATATTTTACAACTTCGCGTGTGTAACACTGCAGACCTATAAAGTCAAAATCGAAGTCGAGATTATTTAAATCATCTTCTAAAATATAGTTGTTTAGTTTTTTAAGAACCGGAAGATCTTTCTGCGGATAACCCAATCCTAAAATAGGTTCGATAAACGTTCGGTTGAGTAAAGTATCGACACGTTTTGCAGCTTCAACATCTTTTGTACTCTCGGTTGCGGGTTCGATATGAGTGCAGGAAAATGTAGTTCCAATATGAGCCTGCGGAATATGTTTACGAATTATTTTGGCTCCTGCAGCAGTTGCAAGCGTAACGTGGTGCATCGCTTTCAAATAATTGGTAATCCCTTTTTTGCCAGGTGCGTGAATGCCTAAAAAATATCCGGCCCCCGTAAATACCGAAGGTTCGTTAATTACCATCCAGTTCTTGACACGATTGCCAAAATGCTGTACGCAGACTTCGACATATTCTTTAAACCAGGAAACCGATTCACGGTTTGTCCAGCCTCCTTTTACTTCCAGTTCATGCGGCAGATCCCAATGATACAAAGTAATCCAGGGTTCGATTCCCGAAGCTAGCAGTGCGTCTATAATTTTATTGTAATAATCGATTCCGGTCTGATTTACAGGATGAACTCCGGTTGGCATAATACGCGGCCAGCTGATAGAAAATCTGAAATTGGGAATGTTTAATTCTCGGATTAGATTAATATCGTCCTGATAACAGTTGTAGAAATCGCAGGCTGTCAGGGCATGATGTCCGTTTTTTATTTTTCCTTTTTGAGATGTAAAAACATCCCAGATAGAAGAACCTTTTCCGTCAGAATCATGAGCACCTTCAATTTGGAAAGCGGCGGTTGATACACCCCACAAGAAATCGTCACCAAATTGGTTTTTGTTTAAAAATGAGCTTTCAATTTTATTCATTCAATAGTACTTTCCTTTATTTTAAACGGTTTATTAGTGTAGGAAAGAAGATTGCATTGCTCTTAAAAAAAGCCATTCTTTGAATGATACCAAAAATTTTAGATTGAAGAATTTCATAACGATTAGTTTTTATTCAAATTAAGAAAACTAATGTGAAATTATTGTAAACTCATTATTATCAAATGATTAAATGTAAAAAATGGGAAGATGTTAATCTTCCCATCTGCAAAGTGTAAGGCCGTAGCCTCTGGCTTGTTTAAGTGATGTTTTTACGACTTCGCTTCGGCAGGAACTAAGTCCGCGGCAGGTTTCTTTAAGATGGTATTTTTTTGATCCTGTCGAACCGCACATATAGACTTTGGTATCCTGCGGTCGAAATGAGGTTAGAAAAACCATAATCAGTACGAGTAAAGTATATTTCATTGCTGTATTTTTTTATTTAACAACCAGATTGTATTGATTTCCTTTTTTATCAAGAGCCTTGAGTTTTCCGTGCGAAACCCATTCGGTATTGATTTCAATTTCGGCAACCGTGTCACCAATTAAAATTCCGGCGCCGTATTTTCCTTCAGTATTAATATTTCCAAAAACCGAATCGCCGCTGCTATTTATTCCTTTTACATCATAATTGTACTTATACTTTCCCGGATTTCCGGTTCTGTATTGGTATTTATAGGTTGTATTTACATGATAGGTCTTGGCTTCTTCGGGTGTAATCGTCTTGCGGTCATCTGCCGTAATTACCGGTTTATAAAGCGAATTGATCTGCGGAACCGGAGGCGGTGCTTCGATATTTCGGCAGGAAATTATAAATAGTAATAAGACTAGAATGGAGTAGTTTTTTGGCATAGACGTTAGATTAATATTTTTAATTAGATAGAAGCGATAAATCTAACCAGAAAAAGGAAGTTTTGACTGAGTAGTTATACTGGATTTTATTTTCTTAATGGATTAATCTTTCGGCAATTTCTTCCTTCTCAATTATTATCTGGGAAGGAAGAATCATTTGAATATTATGAGTTATTGGATTTTTAAAGATTTGAAAACCGCCCCTGCAATTTTTGTATCGAAAATAAAATGCTTTTAATCCATTCATAAAACCTTCTTTTTGAGTGATTTCAAAAACGTATTTCGAGCAGGATTTTTAAAAATGCATTTTCTTCTGTTTGAAGCAGGAATAAATCTCCAATAAATCTGAATAGCAAATAGTATTAGATGTTTCATTTTTTCTGAAAAACAACCATTTGATTATTTGTTGTATAACCCGGACGTGCGCCAAATCCAAAACATCCTGTATCGGGATGAACAAATGTTGAAACGCTTTCTAAACGAACATATTCCCATCCTTGATTTGTGAAGTTTTTAATTAAGCTTTCAAGTTGTTCCGCAACATGATTTGTATTTCCTTTTTTAGGATCAATCGAAGCGATAAAGGGTACTACTTTGTATTCCATAATTTTTAGTTTTTAGTTATTATTTGAATTTTTAGTGACCCAAAAGTAAAACCAATCCAAAACAATATTTTATGGAAATCCGTATTCTCAAAGGTTTTTTGATAGAATTTTATAAAAAACAAAAAAGAGGAAATGCAAAATTCCTCTTTAATATTACAGTTGTAATTTTTAGTCGTGATCCAGAATAAAATCTTTAATAATTTTATCCATGTTTGAGGGCAGGTCGGCATTTTTAATTTCAAAATGTTTAATTTTCATTTCGGAAAGCCATTTTGTCCAGTACGTTTTAATAATCTTTTCTTCAAACGGATTATTTTTAGAAGGATTAATTCCTAAGACTAAAACTTCAAGATTAGATAAGTCTTTATCAATTTTTATAAATCCAAAGTTTTCTTTTTCCATTTTTTTCTGCCAGTCGTTTGTATTTAAGCCGCTTTTTTTGATTAGCTGAGGAGTTAAATAACTGGATAAATTACCGTCTTTGATCTGCGTACCTTGATAAAACATATAACCGTCAGTGAGAATAATTAAAATGTTTCGGTACCCGGCATCAATACACTGATCATTTACTTTATTGTCAAAAAAGTTCCATATATCAGATCCAATGTATTTATCATCTTTAATAGCCGATTCGTAAATGGCTGTTGTTTTTGATGCATAGGTATTGCTTATTGAATTTAATAATTCTTTTGAAGCGTTATCTTTATCAACGGTAATCCTTAAATCTTTTGAAATAGAATTAATTTCAGGGTTTTCGGGTTCAGGATTAAAGAATAACTGCATTTTATCATCAATCTGTCTCATCCTTTTTGATTTTAAATGCTGGCTGAAAGCTTCAGCAGCAGATTTTATGTATCCTAAATCTCTTTGGTAAAATTCCATGGTAGGATTTGGATTTTTTTTAGTGCTTATTCTGTCTGATAAGTCAACAAGAATACTGATGTTGTAATTTTCTGAAACGCTACTTTTTGCAACAGTTTCTTTTTCTTCGTTTTTGTTTTCTTCTTTACATGAAAAAAACAAAATAAGGCACAGTATTACAAGAGATTTGTGTAATGTGTTTTTCATAATTGTTAGTTTTTAGAATAGACCAAATGTTGAAAATCGGGATCTACCAGATTTAATCGTCCTAAATGTTCTTCAGACAAACTTTCGCAGTTTTCAAGCAGTTCGACTTTTTCTTTATGAGGCAGTGCAATTTCTGTATTGATAGCCTGAAACCATCCTTCTTTGTATTGGTGATGATAATGCAGATATTCCTTTACCGGGAAAACAAAACCGTCAATTTTTGACTGGAGTTCTGAAATTTTACCGTTTATAGTAACAATCTGCTGTTTAAAATCATTGATTTTATTGTTGTAATCTGCTTTTAGTTTTTCCAAGTTGATCAGGTTTTCTTTTTTGCCTCTAATAAAAGCTCTGATTTTATCGATGTTTTCAAATTCTTTCATCACAAAATCAAATACAAGTCCCCAGATTATGTAGACAACAAATCCGGCAAAAATGATCATCCAGAATTCAGGTTCTCCCAGAGCGATATTTAAATTGTAAGGAGAAGATTCTGTTGTTTTATTAAACTCATAAATCTTTTTTTCGATGATGTAAGCTAAAAGCGAATCAAATAAAAAGGTAATCAGAAAAAGTGCCGCGAGTCTGAGAATGTTTTTTATGCCTTTTCCTTTTTGAACCATGTGAATTACATAGCCTAATCCCATAAATACAAACGGAATAGTGACAACCAAAACTCCTTCCAGCCAGCTTGCTTTAAAAGCATTGGTAAAAGCATCTGCATCAAAAATGGCTGCTGTTAGACTGTCATTTGAAAATTCTTTGAAAAAAGCCGAGTAAGAAGCTGAAATATAGAAAACCAAAACATATAAGGTTATAGGAAGCAAAAGAATCAGACCAATATAAAATTGCGCTTTTAAGCCTTTTCCTTCTTCAATTCCGTATTTATCCGGATTGCGTTTTACCTCGATAATTTCGTTTTTGATCTGGTCGATAGTATCATTAACATCCTGTTCTTTTTTTTCGAAAATGCCAATTGCAGCTTCAGATTTTTTAAGTTCTGTTCTGTTTTTTTCCTGCTCTTCGCGATACGGCTGTTTCAACCTGTCCTGTTCCATTTTTTGTTTTCGGCACTGATCTTCAAAACTCATATATAAATTTTGCAGACATGCTTTTAAAACAATTGGTTTTCCGGTTGCTTTTACCGAAGCTGCAAAACCGCTTTGGTAATAGGTGATTCTAATTTGTTCTCTTTCTTCCTCGTTTTCTTCATGAGGTTTAAATGAGGAATCTTCGGATTTTTTTAAACTAAATAATTGTGAAAGTGGTTTCATAATTTAAGCGTTTAGTTGACTAATAATTTCTTCTTTACCAATGTTTTTCTGCACACAGTCAATGAGATAATCAGATAAGTCGTTGATGTTCTCGTCAAGGAAATCAAATTTTCGGCAGTATTTGCGCAGCATATTTAATTCATCGTCGGTTACTTTTCCGTCGGCCCAGATAAGCCGTGTCAGATCATACAGATATTCAATTTTTGTATTTAAACTTTCCGGAACTATAAACTCGGTAGTAACCGGGTTGAGGAAAAGTTTATCGAGTTCTTCTCTTGGAATTCCTCTTTCGTCTGCAAAATGATACAGCATTTGAAGTTCTAATACATCAAAATGATCATCTGCCAATGCCATTTGGTATAATCGTAAAAAATGGCTTTTAAGTTCTAGTGTTATCATGTTTTTTAGGATTGTTTATTTTAAAGATTCGCAGGCTCTGCCGTCGCCGTCCGCATCAAGATTTTTGTAACACTTTCTGTTACTGTCGTAAACAGCTTGTGCTTCTGCCCGTGTTTTAAAACTGGCACAGGTTTTTGTTGGACAATCTGAATTTGAACCTGAGCTTGAATTTGAATTTGAACCTGAGTTAGAAATATCATCAGCTGAATCTGAGCAGGAAATGATTGAAGTAAGCATAATGAAAACCAGAATTAGTAATACACAGCCGTTATTTTTTCCTGAAAAAGATCTGGATCTGTTATTTGTAAAGTGTCCCTGAACATACGTTCCGTTTTTTCTGTAATATCCTTTTCGATATCCCATAATTAGTATATTAAAATTTAAGTGTATAGATTAAAAATGTAAGAAGTCCTGTGAAGACAAAGAAAACAAGGCAACCGCTGTTTTGGTAACGTACGCCGGGAATGCCTGTTTTTGTAGAATAGCCTCTTTTGCTAAATGTGCCCATTTTGGTTCTTAAACTTGGAGAGATTCCGGATTTACTAATGTTAAGTCCAAGTCCGCCTCCAAGTTTAATTCTTTTTTGAAATCGAAAGCCCATGGCACATTAGCTTGTATGGCATGCATTGCAGCAGGTTTTGCAGCCATTAGATTTTGAGTACGTTTTTTTAGCTTCAACAACAGCTGGTTTACAATCAGAAAACTGACCTAGATATTTTCTGTTTAGTGATGAAGGCAAATATGTGCAGTCTTCGGTATGAACTTCATGATCGCCATTTAGCTGCGCATTCTCATTTACATAGTATTTTTTCATGGTTTTAAAGTTTTAATTAGTATTTATTTTTTTTGATAATCCAAAAGTAAAACCAATCAAAATCAGTATTTTACGGAAATCCATAATTCGTAAGATTTAAGCAGAAGAAATAAAAAAAGCTCCCGAAGGAGCTTTTACGCAGTTAAAAAAATAGAAGTTAAATGATTCCCATATCTTTTGTGATGGAAACCAAATGAACTGTATTGTTCGCTTTAAAAAAGTCTTTGAGCTTCGAAAGTCTTTTTTCTATGGCACTTTTGCTGTTGGGTTTTACGTCTGAATTTTTAAAAATCTCTATGATTTCATCTTGTGAAGTTCCGTTTGCCAGATATTTTAAAATTCGAATATCCAGATCGTCTATTTCGAAATTGTTTTTCTCCTGCAAAGCAGAAGCAACCTCCGGTGAAATAAATTTTTGATCAGAAGTCGAAATGAGTCTAATTGCTTTTTTCAGCTCTTCAATACTGTGAAGACCTTTTAATACAAAGGCATCAATGTCTGCATTTTCAAAAAGTGATTTGATGCGGAAACTTTTATCTTCGACAGAATAGGCTGCAATTTTAATATCCGGCTGTAATTCGCGAACCTTTTTTACCAATTCATCTCCGCTTTCGATTTTTGCTTCGCGGTCTGTTTTAAACGAAAGATCACTGATTAGTAAATCATAAGGATCATTGTCCTGAATCGCTTTTCGTATTTTTAAAAAGGCTTCATCGCAATATTTTGAGTGCTGGAAATTAGTAATGTCCAAATCTTTCAGAACTTGTATAATTCCTAAATTCATTGCGTCAAGATCCTCGGCTATTATTACTTTTTTAAACATGGGCTTTTATTTAGGCATTGTTATTTTTACTTTGAAACCATTATTGGGTTCAGTGTCAAAAGTAATAGTTCCTTTATTAGACAAAATACGGTTTTCCATATTTTGCATGCCATTTTTAATAATTTTTTCTTTTTCGCAGCCTTTTCCGTTATCACTGTAATTTATAAATAAGGTATTGGAATTACTCTCAAACTTTAAAGCAACTACCGACGCCTCGCTGTGTTTTTTCATATTTACCATTAATTCATGTAAAACGCGCTGCACAGCCACTTTTTTTAGATCATCCATAACTTCCCAATTTACTTTTTCGATACCATTGATAATAACATTTGTAGTATTGTTGTTATAAGTCGAAAGCATATCTTTTAAAATTTTTGGAAAGTTTGGTCCCGTATCAATATCATTGTTTTCTCTGGAAATACCTCTAACACGAATATAAATATCATCTAGTTTTTTCAATAAGCTTTCTTTATCTTTTTGAGTAACTAAAGGTTGTGTCTGGGTAAAGGTAATGGCATGAAAAACATCATTTGCCAATCCGTCGTGAATGTCTTTTGCAATTCGGGTTTCAGTTTTATAAGAAGTTTTGATTTCAGTAATTCTATTTTTATTTCTGAAGTAAATCACCAATATTATAATTAAAATTACTAAAGAAGTTATGCCGATTCCTAAAAATATCCTTTGATATTTTGCTTCCTGAAGCGATAATTCATTCTCTATTTTTTCCAGTCGAAGTTTCTGATTTTCGTCTTTTTCTTTTTTTGAATCGTATTTTATTTTGGCAAATTTGTTTTTAAAGTTGTTTCTGATTTTAATGATGCTGTCGTTCAGAGTAATGTATTGCTGTCCGTATTTGGTTCCGGCATCATTAGAAATTAAAAAAGATAAAGCTTTTAATCTTTCATCTACGCTGTTGGTCTCAGTTGCTATTCTGTACGCAATGAGTGCAGATTCATTTGATTTCTTTCTATTAGTGTGAGAGTAATATTCGGCTAAATGCAGGTAACTTTCGATACTTCCGTATGAATCATTTATTTGTTTTCGTAAGGCAAGACTTTCAGTCATTAATTGTATACCTTTCTCATTTAAATCTTTTTTAAAATACGCATATCCAAGATTATCGATTACTCTAGATTTACTTTTCCAATGTTCCTTGTCATCAAATATTTTTTTATTTAAGATAGCTTCTAAAATTTCAATTGCTTCGTTATATTTTTTTTGTTTGATATAAACAACGGCTATATTATTTAACGGCGATTGTTTTGATATGGAGTCATTAGAATCCTTAATTGCTTCATTATAATAGAAAATAGCATCATCATAAACGGCTAGTTCTTTGTCTGCAATTCCAAAGAAATTATTAATGGCGGCTTTATAATTATTATCATTTTTTCCGTAAGGCAAGGCTTCTGTAAGGGTTTCCTTGCTTCCGTAATAATCACCATTTATTTGCTGTATGTAAGCCATCTGTATTAGATTGTAAACAACATTGCTGCTGTCTTTAATGCTCTCAAATCTTATTTTTGATTTATTAAAATAGTAAAAGGCACTATTATAATTGCTTTTCTTAAAATGATCAATGGCTTTTTTCTGCAGCATTACAGCTGTTTTTTTATTCAGACCAGGTTTGATTTGAACAGTTGCTTTCTCTTCACAAGAAAGGAAAAACAGAAAGATTAATAAAATAAAAAACGGGGATCGTACCATAACTGTTACTTTCCCCGAATTTAATAATTTATTAAAAATTATAAGATTTTATTACTAATTTTTTGGTGGCTGCACCGTTATTGGATCATCACCGGGACCCTGTGGCGCATTTGCATGTGTTTCATCCTTTTTTATTTCGGTTTTTTGCTCCGCAGTTTCTAATTCATCAGCAGAACAAGAGAATAAACTCATTGACAAAAGCGCGCACGCTCCCAATACATATAATGTTTTCATTTTTTTTAATTTTAAAAATTTGACAAAAGGCGCTGCTGTCCGGAATCTTTTTCCGGGTTTTTGGTTAGGGTGCAGCACCACATTTTTTTTGGGAAGTGAAGTGTGTAGAACAGTAAGATTTTCATCTATACTTCCCGGATAAAATCCGTCTTACGGTTTTCCACACTTTTTGAATAAACTAGTTTTGTACATTTGTTCTGATCGCGATGCAGAACAGTAACTGATTCATTTACAAGGCAAAGTAACGGTGCTAATTCGAGGATGATAATATGGAATTCCCGGAATTCCTAAGATGTTTAATAATTACTAGGAATTCCTAAGAATTCCTGAAAAAAAGATTAGCCTATGCCTAACTTTACTATTGAAGATTATAAAAAAGCTATTCATGCTAAATATGAAAAAGAGCTTAGAGAGGAAAAATTTCCAAACCCTTCCCAAGCAAATCTTAGAAATGTATGCTGGGATCTGTTTGAAAAAAATGAGAATTCAGACGACTTAATGGTTTTTCAAACTTTTTTTGGATTTGAGTTTGATCTAACAAAAAGAAATCAATTTAAAGTACATACGGATAGATTTAGACCTATTGGGAATTTTTTTAAAGGTAAAAGTGATTTAGCTGATAAAGATGCTGCAAATCTTGCGGCTGTATTGGTTGACTTTAAACCAAGGCCTTTTAGGAATTTTAGAGAGAAAGGAGTCGGTGTCAATTATGAAACTCAGCCAAATCCAGGGAACTCAAGTCCTCCTCAGCCATTTATTATTATTGACAAGGAGAAATCAAATTTCAAAATAGAAAAGGAAGAGCCCAAAAAGCCACTGCCTTTTATTTGTAAAAGTGAAGGAGAAGAATCTGATTTTGAATTTATTGAGGAATCAGAAAATATTATGGATAATAATCAAAGTATGATTTTGCCTCAAATACAAAATCCAAAAGAAATAGAAAGAATTAAAAATACTAAAGAAAAAGTTACAAAGTATTTCAAAGGAATTTTTATTACTTTTTTAATTTTCTCTGTTGTTGGGACAATGGGGTATTTCGCTTTCTTCCAAAAACAATGCATGCAATGGTCCGGTGATCATTACGAAAAAGTAAGCTGCGATTTAAAAGTGCAGGGGATAGGATTGGCTAATATCATAGAACCGCTGGATGAAACTATTTTTAATCTGAAGAAAGTAAAAGTCTGCGATACCACGCCTTGTTTCGATAAAAATGGAGAAGCGGTAATATGGTACGGAAAGACGGCAAACGGCATTGATTTCTTTGATGGGCACGGAAGGCATCCTGAGAATAATAAGCCTTTGAGGCCTGTTACGCAGTATATTTTGAATAAATATGTAAGGAAGTAGTCATTTGCTGCTAAAAATGAAATTTATGTAAATCAAAACAAAAATCATGGAAATTATTATAGGATTATACATCTAATTTAGCAGTATAATTTTTAAACAGAAAAACACCATGAAAATTAAAGCAATATTATTAGGAATGTTATCAATCGGATTTTTAGCTACATCTTGCAGCAGCGATGATAATGAAGGGGAAACAATCGTTCCATTACAAGGGAAATACAATTTGAGCCAAACGGGATCAATTGTTGATGGAAAAGAAGTATTAATTGATGCAGTTCAAAATGAAGAAGGATGCAGCAGAGACTACTTAGAACTTCGATTAAGTAATGCGGCCGTTATTGGGGATTACAGCGGCGATAATTGTGCCTTAGTAGAAACAACCGGAACTTACGTAAGATCTCACAATGATTTAACGATTACTATAGGTGCTATCAGTACTACAAGTGATATTATGAATCTTACGAACAAAGAGTTAAAACTGAAAGATAAAGCAACAGGTTTTATCACAGTTTATACGAGATAAGAAAAAATTGTTTTTGAGATAATTTCAATTCGATCCGAACTGAAATGGAAAACGGAAATAACTCTAATGTTATTTCCGTTTTTTTATGCTGTTTTATATTTCTTTTTTGATTAATCTAAAGGAATATAAATATCAAAAGCGGCGCCTTTGTTTTGTTCACCTTTTGCGGTTATGATTCCGTTATGGTTTTCGACTATTTTTTTTACGATTGCCAGGCCAATTCCGGTTCCGTTATAATGATCCCTTCCGTGCAGACGCTGAAAAACATCAAATATTTTTTTGCTGTAATGCGGTTCAAAACCAATTCCGTTGTCAGAAACGGTAATATGACAGTATAAGGTTTCTTTTGCCAAACCTTCGTTTTTAAAATCAGAGCCTTTTGAAATTTCGCTGTTGATTTTTATGACAGGCGGTACATCCGGTTTTGAAAATTTAAGTGAATTGCTCACCAGATTATAAAGCAGCTGTCTGAACTGAAACGGAATAATATTGATTTCCTGAGTTTCGTTGTTTTCAATATGGGCATTTTTGTGTTCGAGTTCTTCTTTTAAATCTTCTCTTACTTCATTAATAATTTTGGAAAGTTTGGTTTTTTCAAATTTTCTTTCCTGAATATTCGTTCTCGAATAGGAGAGCAGGTCGTTGATTAAAGTCTGCATGCGCTGCGCGGCATTTTGCATTCTTTGAAATTTATCTTTCCCGTATTCGGATAAATTTTGAGATTCCTTGTCGATAATCTGCGAGGCAAAAGTCTGGATTTTTCGTAAAGGTTCCTGTAAATCGTGACTCGAAATATAAGCAAAAGACTGAAGCTCTTTATTCATGTGTTCCAGTTCAATATTCTTCTGTTCCAGTTCGAGTGCATTGCGTTTTATTTTGTCATCGGCTTTTTTCTTTTCGGTCAGATCGTGTGTTACTTTCGAAAAACCAATGACTTCGTTGTTTTTATTATGAACGGCAGTAATAACAACACTTGCCCAGAATAGACTTTTGTTTTTACGAATACGCCATCCTTCCTGAACGGCGCGACCGGTTTGTCTGGCCCTTTCGAGCAGCGTATTCGGAAGATCGTTTTTTTGATCTTCGGGAGTGTAAAAAACAGAAAAATATTTCCCTACTATTTCTTCGGCTTTATAACCTTTTATTTTTTCGGCACCTACATTCCAGTTTTCGATAATACCGTCGTGGTTGAGATATAAAATAGAGTAATCCTGAACTTCTTCGACCATTAAATGATACCGTTCCTCGCTTTTTTTGAGCGATTCGTACATCTGGCTTAACTCTCTGGTTCTGGCCGTTACCTGTTGTTCTAATTCGTGTGTAAAAGCTTTTTCGGTATGCACATCGGTAAATGCACCCACCCATTTGATAATTTTATTCTCGGTATCCAGAACAGGTTCACCAATTACGACATGCCATCTATAACTGCCGTCTTTTCTAAGAACCCGTACATCATATCTAAAAACCTGTCCGGTAACAAGGCTGTGTTTCCATATTTTCATGCCTTCCTGCAGATCTTCGGGATGAATCATCGCTTTCCAGTCGGTATCGGCAACGGGTTTTACTCCGGTATATTCCAGCCATTTTCCGGATGCAAACAGGCCGTTTCCTTTTTCATCGGTTTCCCAGATTAACTGCGGAATACTTTCGGTTAAGGATCTGAAACGTTTACTGCTTTCTTCTATTTTTTTTCGGGCTTCAACTTTTTCAGTCACATCGATCATGGTCGCTCGTATTCCTGAAATATTATTTTCTGAATCATAAAGCGGTGCGTATTCGAAATCAATATAAAATTGTCTTTCGCTTTCATCATTTTTGATGATGATCTGCGATTCAATTTCAGAATATACCTTACCGGTTTTATACACTTCTTCTAATAATTCACTGTATTTTTGTTCCGTCAGCTCAGGAAAAATTTCAAATAGCTTTTTGCCCTCAACATCTTTTTCTTCTTTTCTCCAGATATTTTGCAATAAAGCTACATTGGCCATTTCAACCACCATTTCGGGGCCTTTTAAAATAGCTTTTGGAACGGGAGACTGCATAATGAGGTTTCGGAATCTTTTTTCGCTTTGTTCAAGTTCTTCCTGATGATTTTTTTCGGATGTTATATCTCGTACTGTACCAATTAATTTATCAGGACTGCCGTTTTCATCATAAAAAACTTTTCCTTTTCCTTCCATCCAGTGAATCGTGTTGTCTGTCCAGATGGTTCGGGCTTCGTAATGAAGATTTCCGGATGTCAGCGCATCTTTAAACGACTGATTACGGATAAACATATCATCAGGATGTAAATGCTGGAGTAATTGTTCGTGCGTCAGTTTTACATTTTCTTTGTAACCGCCCACAATTTCAAGGTATCTTTGGGAATAGAACGGTTCACGGGTTTTGGCATTTAGTTCCCAGGTGCCCAGTTCACTTGCTTCTACTATTATTTTTAAACGGTCTTCGTTTTGTTCGATTTTTTTTCTTACTTCGACTTTTTCGCTTACTTCGGTTACGGTAACAATAATGCCGGATATTTCTCCATTTTCTTCACGCAAAGGCGAATAAAGAAAATCAAAGTACGAAACTTCAAATTTTCCATGTCTTTTTAAAGGAACAGGCATTTCGTTTCCATAATACGGAATTCCGGTATTTAGAACATTTTCTAAAAGATCGTTTACCGTTTCTTCGACTTCGGGTATGGATTCAAACAAGGGACGTCCGATGAAACCGGATTCTTCTCGGTCTACGATTTTTAAGTAGGCTTCGTTTGCAGATTCTACAATATATTGAGGGCCTCGCAGAATGGTAATTCCAAGCGGCGCCTGTTTTACGGTATCTCGGAAACGTTTATCGGCAATTTCAATTTTTTTAGAAGCCATGTGCAGGTCCGTAACATCTGCCGCAGTGTTCATAACGCCGTATACATTACCGTTTGTATCGTACAAAGGGGTAAAACTGTAATGAAAATAAAAGGATTCTAATTTATTATTTATGTTGATGTTAATTTGAGCATTTTTGTTGTGGAAGGATTTTCCGGTTTTATAAACACCTTCAATCTGCTCAAAAACCGACTGGTTTTCTAATTCCGGCAGAATTTCTTTGTATGATTTGCCAATTACATCAGGACCTTTTCCCCAGACTTCTATAATTGATTCATTGGCCAGTTCGATCCGCATTTCTTCACCCACATAAACCCCAATAGGGAAAGGAGCATTTTCAACCAGCTGCCTTATTTTCTGTTCGCTTTCTTCAAGCTTTGTTCTGGCTACAACCTGATCGGTAACTTCTATGGCAAGCGCTACTACGCCGGAAATACTGCCGTCTGCTTCTGTTAGCGCTTCGTATACAAAATTAACATACGTATTTTCGGTTTTTCCATTTCGAGAAAGCTGCACGAACCGTTCGTTGGCCACAAACTTTTTACCCGTTGCATATACATTCTGAATGAGTTCTTCTAATCCCTGATCTTTTATTTCCGGAAGTACATCAAAAATCGATTTATTAATAACCTTTTCAGATTCGGTTTCCCAAAGGTCAATCATTTTTTTATTGGCAATTTCTACCACATGATCTTTTCCTCTAAAAACGCACATGGCAAGCGGCGCCTGCATGATGTTGTTTTTAAAGCGCGTATTTTTTTCTTCCAGAAGATCGGCGGCTTTTTTCTTGGCTGTTGTTTCGATAACCGTTACAAGAACACCGCCTACTTCGCCGTCTTCTTTTTTTATGGGCGAATAGGAAAAATCAAAATAACAGGTTTCGATGATTCCGTTTTTGTTTAAAGGCACCATGAAATCAGTAAAACTTACAGGTTTTCCGTGTTTTACATCATTGAAGATTTCATGTGTAAGATTCCATATTTCCGGAAAAGTTTCTTTTGGATTATTGCCAAGAGCTTCCGGATGTTTTTCTGAACCAATAATATTGCAGAAAGCGTCGTTGTATAGCTGAGTCAGTTCAAGTCCCCAGGCGATATACATGCCAAATGGGTTATTAAGCATAACCGAAACCATTGTACGCAGACTTTGAGGCCATATATCAGGACTGCCTAAAGGGGTTTTGCTCCAGTCTTTCGATCGGATTAATTCGCCCATTTCTCCGCCGTCGGCTAGAAAATAATGTTCCTCATTTGCATGGCTCATTTAGAAACTGGTTTAAGGTTGAATGACAAAGCTGCCCCTTGCAGGCTGTTTGAAATTATTTTCGGATGCAGCTATGAGGGCGTTTTCAATAACCGATTTCAGTTTTGAAAAATCACCGGGTTTGCGAATATAAAATGTAGCGCCTTTTTCAAACATCACATCGACAATTTCGCCATCGAGCGAGGTAGAAAAAATAATGATAGGAAAATCTTTCAGCTTCTCAATCTGTCTTATTTCTGTTAGACATTCAGAACCGTTTTTCTTTGGCATGTTGAGGTCAAGAAACAGCAGATCAGGTAAATTGTCTACTGGTTTTGATGTTAGATATTCCATTAATTGAACTCCGTCATTAACAGTTACAAGAGTAGTTTTGAGTGATAATTCGTCAAGAGCTTCTTTAAAAAATGAGCAGTCATCTTCGTCATCATCAGCAAGTAAAATGTTGTAAATCTGTTGCTTCATGTGGTATTAAAAATTTATTACAGGCAATTATTTTATTTTTCTCTGCAGGTATATGATTAAGTTTGGAGGGAAAAATTTTAAAAAAAATATCCATAAAATTAACTTATTTAATTGAGAATTTCCAAAGTATTTGTCTTAATAATTTTATGAATCGTTTTTTTATCACAAATATGATGCATCAAAATACAAATTTAAAATGCCTGCAGGAACAATTTAAATCAAAAATATGCGTTATAATTTTACGACTGTATTTCTTCATAGTCTCAAACTCCCTTATTTTACTGCCCTTTACACAGTTTAGACTGTATAAACATTCTACAAAGTGTGAAAATATTATACACATTGATTGTGTGTAATAAAACGTAATTGCTTCAATTTCAGTTTGAAACCGAAATGGCACACCGCTTGCAAATTGGGTTAATGTCTTTTTGTAACAACAAATGAAAACAACAAAAAGAGCCAATTATTTAAAAGCCATTTTAGTAGAATTAATACAACAGGAACATGGAAAGCGAAACAATTATCTCGAAACAATTTTATTCAAGCGGCACAATAAGCAGCGATGCCCAATTACGAACTCCAATTTTTAACATCAATACTAAATCTGAAAAAGCACAGCCTGAAAAGGTACATGTTGAAAGACCGGCAAGCAAAAGAGGTCTTGCTATAATCATAGCAACATTACTTTTACTTTTTGCAGGAGTTTTTATGGTTTTTCAGTTTCAGCCGGATTTTGACCAGCTGCATTTAGAAAGATTAAACTCAACGGGCGGTATGATATTTTTAGCCATTACCATTTCGTTATTTGTTTTTAAAGGAAGTATGTTTTTATACAACTTGTACCTTTATTTAAGATATAAACCAATCGAATCAGTATCTGACGAATTACTGCCGACTGTTACGGTAATCGTACCGGCTTATAATGAAGGTAAACTGGTTTACGAAACCTTAATGAGTCTTGCAGAAAGCGATTTCCCGGAGCACAAATTAGAGCTTTTGGCTATCGACGATGGAAGTAAAGATGATACCTGGTACTGGATTCAGCAGGCAAAAGTAAAATTAGGAGATCGTGTTTCGATTTTTCAGCAGCCAAAGAACAAAGGAAAACGTCACGCACTTTACCGTGGATTCAACCTTGGAAAAGGAGAAATCTTTGTAACGGTTGACAGTGATTCTATCGTGAAAAAAGATACTTTGAGAAACTTGGTAAGTCCGTTTGTTGTAGACGAAAAATGTGGTGCCGTTGCCGGAAATGTTCAGGTTTTGAACAACGAAAAAGCAATTTTACCAAAAATGCTTAACGTAAGTTTTGTAATGAGTTTTGAGTTTATGCGTTCTGCTGAAAGTATGCTGGGATCTGTACTTTGTACACCGGGAGCTTTGGCCGCTTACAGAAGTACAGCTGTATTTGCCTGCCTTCCGGAATGGATCGAACAGACATTTATGGGACAGCCATCGGATATTGGCGAAGATAGAGCCATGACCAACATGATCCTAAAACAAGGACATCACGTATTGTTTCAGCGTAATTCGTATGTGTTAACAAACGTTCCTGAAAGCTACAAAGGTTTATATAAAATGTTTATAAGATGGGGAAGAAGTAATGTTCGTGAAAACATTATGATGGCAAAATATGTTTGGAAAGACTTTAGAAAAGAATCCAAATTTGGAGCAAGATTATTGTTTACAGAACAATTTTTGAGAATTTTAATGACAATGCCATTCTTTATTTTCATGTTCTATTTTATTGCAACACACCCATTATTATTTATCAGCTCTGCGCTGCTGGGTATTTTGATCGTGTCTAGTTTTTCAGCATTCTTTTATGCTAAAAAATATTCACTAGGAGAATCATTCTGGGCATATTCGTATAGTGTTTTCTACACATTCGCATTATTCTGGATCGCTCCGTATTCAATCCTTACAGCTCACAAAAGAGGCTGGTTGACCAGAGGTTAAGAAATTTCCGCAACTACTATTATATTAATCCCCGAAAAGCTCCTGTCCCACAAAACAGGAGCTTTTTATTTATTATATGTTAAAGCTGTTTTTTTATTTTGTCCGGTATTGATTCCTTTTCCAGAGGTAAACCGAAATAGCATTGACGAAAGCCAGAATCCATAAAACGGGACTCGTAAAAAAGCTTTCATAACTTCTTCCGTTTGGGATTTCTACAAAAGGAACTGTGATAATAACATCCAGAACCAAAGCCGTAACCGACATTATAATTCCCAATTTCAAGCCGTTCATTTCATTTTTGCGATAAAATAATTTGGCAGAGCCGATGGCAAAAAAGATAATCAGGAAAGCGGTAATAGCAGACTGTACGTAAAATGAATCTTTTACAACGGGAACTTTCTCTAATATATAGAAAGATAAACTCACGCCAATCCAAACTAAAATTCCAGAAGATAAGGCGCTAAGATATTTCATGATCTTTGTTTTCAGGATTCCAGATTCCGGTTTGGGCTGTTTCTTCTGCGTAAGCGGTAAATTCTCTGGCTTTTCGGGCCAAAACTTTTTCAATATCGTGAGTAACAGATGCATTTCTACCGTCCAAAACTTCTTCAAACAAATAATTCACCAGCCAGATATGATCTTCAGGAACCTGATAATCTCGTAACATCTGTTTGTAATCTTCTAATGATAAAGGCTGAAAAGTGATATTTCTGCCGCTTGCGAGAGCAATTTCGTTTACACAATCTTTAAAAGTCAATAATCTCGGACCTGTTAATTCGTAGGTTTTGCCGTTATGATTATCGTCTAAAAGTACTTTAGTTACAACATCGGCAATATCATCGGCATCTGTAAAAGGTTCAAGCGCTTCGGCTCTTGGAAGTGCGACAATTCCGTGAAGAATAGGATCCAGGAAAAAGCTTTCGCTAAAATTCTGATTGAACCAGCTGGCACGAACGATAGTCCAGTTTTTGGCATTTTTCTTTACGATTTCTTCGCAGACCTGCGCTTCTTTTTCGCCTCTTCCGGAAAGTAATACCATTTTTTCAACTCCCGATTCTGTGGCAAGACGACTGAAATTTTCTATGGCATCAGCAGCAAAAGGCACAGCCAGATCAGGCTGAAAAGTAATGTAAACGCTGTCGATTCCGTTTAGAATTTTGGACCATGTTTGCGGATTTTCCCAGTCAAACGGGATTTCTTCAGATCTTGAACCCAGACGAAGTTCTACATCAGGATTGTTTTTTAATCTTTCAGCCACTCTGCGTCCTGTTTTTCCGGTGGAACCCAGAACTAAAATTTTCTTTTTCATATCAGTTTCTTTTTTTTGATTGATTACTGATACAAAGCTGCTGTGATTAAGGCACAATCATTTGTCGCAAAAGAATTATGATTTGTTTGAAAAGAATTGTTGTTTGACATCATTCGGGCGCATGCCGAATTTTTTATGAAAGGCATTCGAAAAAGAGCTTAAACTTTCGTACCCTACTTCCCAAGCCGATTCCTGAACTGTTTTTTCGCTTTCGCGGAGGAGTTCATACGCTTTATTGAGCCGTTCTTCCTGAATGTATTTGAAAACCGGAATTCCGAATAATTCCTTGAAATTCCTTTTCAGCTTATTGCTGTTGAGCCCCACCATCTGCGATAATTGACTGATCGACGGCGGTGTGCAATAATTGGTCGTTACGATTTCTTTGGCCTGAAAGAGTTTGTTTTTATCGATTTCGGATAAATCTGTTTTTTTGTCTGAAGTTAAAAGCGCAAAGAAATGGGCGAGGAGCTCATTAACCTGACTTTTTAAAAACAACAGTCTGGTGTTTCCGGTATACGGAGTCGAAAAGATCTTTTGAACCGCCAATTGCATTTCGAGTGTCATATAAAAGGAAGGGCCTTTTACAAAATGCTCCTCGGGATTTAATAATTGAGGCAGATAATTTTCGAAAATTTCCCTTTCGGCCTGCGAAAGTGTGTTGAGGTTTTTCAGTTTTGTAAAAATACTGATGGACTGTAAAGGTTTATCGGGTTCGATCTTATGCGAGAACTCCACTTTTTGATTTCCGAAAAAACAAATCGCCAGTCCGGTTGTATTCACCAGATATTTAGTCTGCTGATTGTGTTTGATTTCCAGCTCAACATTTCCCGAACCATAAAAAGCAAAACCCACTGCATCGCCGTCGATTTCGCATTTCTGCACAATCGTTTTATTGGTATTCGACTGTTCGATTAAAACTATAAAGTCGTTAAGTTCAATGATATCGGTTGTCATGGGGTTGGTTGAGGTTTGAATAAAATGCCTGAAAAGTTAAGGTTTATTTTTTAATTTAAACTTGTTAGAAGAATTGTGTTTTTTGTTTTACACTAAATAAATCATCTAATAGAGAATAGTTTGCAGTTAAAAATGGCTCTCACAATCCCAGATTAAAACTAATTTTGGATAGATTCCGTATATAATATAAAATACGAATCATGACTGCAAATTCCTACCTTCTGCCATCTGCGATATATAAATATCTTTCCATCAACGACGACCGTTCCGTACCTTTTGAGGAACTGTGCCTCTTTCTGTACACTTTAGGAAGCGAAGACGCTTTTTCTTTTGAAGTTTTTTCTGCTGAAAAAAGCTATAAGACCCGCGTAATGGATATATTGATTTTTCTTTCGGATATTAATCTCATCACTTTGGATCAAGTTACAGACGAAAGTGTTATTAATAAGCTGTGCAGGAATTAATTTTTGTCTTTTCTTTAGTGCAGTTTGTGCGAAAAAATAATATGTAAAAGGTATAATTACTGTTTTGGTCTGGGCTCAGGAAAAATTAGTTTTTTAAATTTGCAACTGTCGGAAAAGTTGTGTTTTTGTCAATATCACAAATCTATTTCTAAAAAATGTACTGAAACTGTATAATACAGTAATGAAGATGTTTTTTACGGATTGTGTTATTTTTTTAATGCTAATTATTACCTTTGAATTATGAGCACGTTATCAAGACCACAGCATATAGGGATTTCAAAATCTCATGTCACTAACTTTGAAACACTACCTCTATTTTGAAAACATCCGTATTAAAAAAGAGATTAGTCCTATAGCTATACCAAATATAACCACTCCTAAAAATACTTTAAACATAATTTCGAAATCAAAATAAACAAAACCTGCAATTATAAAAAATATTACTCCAAAAAATGTATTTATTGCGTCAGGGTTATTATTAATATATTTTTTTATTTTTTTTCATCATTTCTCCTCTACTTTTTCTTTTATTTGCAACTGTCGATGCAGTGCCAGATGAAACGGCAGCTCTTTTTCTAACATAACTTTCCAATTTCTTTAATTGCTGCGCTAACATTTGCTTTCGCTTTAGAAGCCACATTAGATTTTCCTCGAGCTATATTCTTTTCAGTGTTAACTGCAGTTGTTATTTTTTTTACCTGTTGGAGAGTTTAGCGCTCTTTTTTCTACTTTACTTGCAATACCAGATGCTATTCTTCCAGAACCAACGTCAATAAGTGTACTTCCTACTAAAACTTTACCTTCTTTAATCGCTTAGACTTGCGACGCTAACTCCTGTATTAGTAGTAACATCAAAAGCTAATTTTGCTGCTCTAGATGCATTTTTATATTGATTTAAAGATGAGGTATCTCCACTTATACCGCCGGCAACAGCTGAAACAAAAATAGAAGTTTTATCAACCTCGTCAATGCATCTCCCAAATCTTTACCTTGAGCCAGCAACTTGAAGACCATAATCAACACCAGCACCTATTACAAAAAAAACAACAAGCTGGGCATCTGCCATCAGGGTTCTGAGCGTCAATTTTTCTGTTCAATATGATTTGTGCCAAATCTTTTTACAGAATGTAATTCCTCATTAATCAAATATCTGTAGTTTTTTAATCTGTACGTATATATCTTTTTAGCTTCGGATAATTTTAAAGTATCCAGAACACGATTCAGCTTTTTATTGGTTCGTTTTCCAAAGTTAAAACCCACTACATTTTTAGAATTCTTGTCCAATGCATATACCAGCCAGATAAAACTTCGCTTATTTCCTATGTAAGTATGTATTATCAACTTCATAAGTTTTTCCTTCGCATATAATTGACTGATTAAATTTTCTGGCAATTGACACAATTCTTTTCAACAATGTTGTCGTTGAAATTTTTAATAATCTTGCAGTACTTCGTATCCCTAAACCTTCTTAGGTAAACAAAATTATATTTTGATTGATATTACTTTTGTATGCATTATAACAATAGTCAAACTGTTGTCGCTTTTGACAGACACAGCATTATATCTTTGATTTCTGTTAGATTGAAATCCATTTTTTATGCATTTACTATTGCTAAAACTACATTTTATTTCATGACCTAATTTGATACACTTAGGTACAACAAAAGCTTTTTTAAAATATTAAAAACAGAAGAGACGACCTGTTGATCGTCTCTTTTACTATTCAAAAATTACAAATTTATATTCTCTTTCAGGTAGTTAAATTGTTAAGATGTAAAAACACCTAATCTGAAACACTACCGGATTTCTCTATATGGAACATTTTAAAAATATATGATATTACAAATAAAATCACAAAAATATTCATCAAATTAAAATAATTTGATAGACAAAAAATCTGTCCAACTAAAACTAAAATATCTATAGTTAGATTTAAAAAAGCGGGGGTCTTGTAAATCAGATTTCTATTAAAAAAATCATATGACAAAACTAAAATAAATAATATCGTAATTATCATGAAAAATAATTTAGTTATTCCTTCATTAAAAAAAAGAAATGTCACAAATAATATTGCCAAACCTATATATAAATAAAAATATTTTGAGATTTTCATACTATTAAAATTGTTTTCTTATATATAAATTTTCAGAATTCTCTTTATGGGCAAGATTGCAAATCTGCGCTATCGGGTGCTCACGCCAGCTGGGGAACACTTTGGAAGAGCTTGGAACTGGTTTTTTCTTATATATTTGGAAATTTTTAAATAATTTAATTGATGTTAAATAATTTAAACAAAACGTTTTTCTTTGTCGTATTTATTAATTAATTCTTCGATTGACTCCAAATTAAATTTCATATCTGTTGTAATAAAAGTCTTTTTTGAAATCTGTATTTCTTTTAGTGCTTTTTCTTTGCCATCAAAAAAATTAGTTAGTGCAATTTTATACATGATATTGTTTTTTGTGATTTCTTTTTCGTTATTGTATTGATTATAACATTTTTGTAATAAATCAATGGATTCCGGTGCATTAATTTTTAATTTTATGACAGCGTGAAGCATGTTAATCGATGTATCATCTGATTTATAGTTTTCAATTAAATCGATAGCACTTTTATATTCATTTAATTCTATTAGAAGTCGTAATTTGGCAGATGTAAAACCTTTATTGTTAGGATCACATCTAATGGCTTCATTGATAGCATTCAACGCAGTGTCTTTCTGTTTTTTAGTTATAGCGTTCTTAAATTCGTCGTAAAACATGATACAATCCTTTTGTTGGATTAATTTAGGACTGTCTGACTTGTTGCGACATCCTGCGGCACTTATTATAATCGCTAATAAATAAAGAAATTTCATGTAATTATACTTTTTATTTAGATGTATCAAACATTTCATTTGGACCTATACTAGATCTGTCAGAAGTATCAACACCAGTATCAAAACTCAAATTTAATCCTGAAGAAGGAGGATTTGTATTTGTTAGTTTTGAATATGTTGTTAAGGACATAGTCATACTTGCATCACTTGTTGCATGAAAAGGGCTATTGCTTAACATCGAACCTTTGTGATCTTGAAAAGCAGAGCTTTTAAAAGTAAATTTCTTCCCGCAGGAGTCCATTCCTTTATTCCAAAGTAACCGCTAACGCCCTGAATTTCTCTACCTGGAGCTGAGCCATTCCATCGGGTTACATCTTCAACATATTCATTATTTCATTTATTCCATCAACTTTTTGTCTTTCAAAATTTTTTAATTCTGACATTTCATAAGTAGTTGAGTAATATAAAAACTTTAGATCGCTTTTCTTTTTAACCCAAAAGGCTTGAAATTCATTGACATCATAAATTACATAATTTTCAGGACATGACATTTTTAGAACTTTATTCATGCTGGAATAATCTTCAACTAATTTTAATATTTTATTATTTGTAACAGTATATTTTTTTTCATTATTTTCAACTTTCCAATTTGTGCCATCATAGGTTGCAATCATAATATTATTATCAATTATGGATAAAATACAAAACTCAAAATTACTGTTTTAAAAATTTTCTATTATATCTCTTCGTAATGTGGAAGTTTTTAAAAATTTTCTGAGAGCAGTGTTTTCAAATGTTTCTTCTTCTAAATAACATGGTGAAACTTGAATTTGAGTTACGGCATTTGTCCCTAGCTGTGCTTTACATCCTACAGCAAGCAAACAAAATATAGATAGTAAATAATAAGTATTTTTCATAATTATTCTTCTTTAATTATTGGTATAGGAAGTGCGATTGTTTTACTTATTAATGCTCCTTCTTCATCTTCTTTTTTAAACCCTAATGTATAAGTAGTTCTTTGTTTACTATCTTTACCTAATTCTACAGTAATTTGATTAACAACCGTATTAGTTTCAATTTCTTCATTTCCAATGCCATGAGTTCCTGCTCCACTTTTAAATCCTTCCCCAGCATTGGTTTTAGAATCTCCCAAAGCACCCTCTCCCATAACAGCTCTAGAGGCATGAATGACTTCTTCGATAAGACTTCTTCCCTGGAATGTCTCTTTTGTTCCATCAAGCATTGTATCATTTTTTAATTTTGGCTCTTTTGATAAATTTACAGTTAGTTTTCCTCCTGTTCCCTTTCCTTGTGTCGCTCCATCACCTTGATTATTTGCTGCAAAAGAATTTTGTCTAGTTTTACTCATAGATACTTCGACTACATTCTTGACATTTCCTTGTAATTCCTTTAAGTATTGTTTAAAAGTAGGGGATTCTTTACTGATTTTCCTTAATTCTTGTCTTACTGCTCTTCTGGCTTCTCTAAATTCTGCCCTTGTTTGCCCTTCCTCTCTTGCATATCTAATTCTCATTCCATCAGGGTCAATAAACCTCATTGGATTATCAATACAATAGTTATAGGATGACCATCTTCGATATTTCTCCGCCAAAGGATCAATGTTCATCCAACGTCCCAATGCAGGATCATAGTTTCTAGCACCATAATCGTAAAGATCTAAACGTTTACCATTTACATTGTCATCCTGAAGCTCTTTCCCGTTATATTTATATTTGTTGTCAATGCCATTTACGGCAGTGTTATAGCCTTTGTGTGATAATCCAAAAGCGTAGTAATTGTTTTCCTGTACAATTTCGCTGCTGTTTACAGAACCGTTATTATCTTTATCCTGATAACTTAAACGTATATTGCCTAAATGATCTTTGTACTGATAAATATAATTATAAATTCCTGAAGTTTTAATGATATAACCTTCTGGTTGTGAGAATTGTTTTAAGGCATTGTTCTCATATACAAAACTGCCGGCATAATCTGTACTGCCGCCTGTACTAACGGTTTTACGCTGTTTTACCCCTGTAGCATCGTAAAAATAATTTATAATCCCGCCATTTATCGTTACAGATACTGGCAGGTTTAAATGGTTGTAACTTATGGCTGTTATCCCTTTATTGGCATCGGTTTTCATGTTGCCGTTATTGTCATAGGTATATTCTATGGCTGTGTTGCTGCCGTTGTTAAATCCTTCGGTACTTCCTGAAGTATCTTCGACTTTGATAAGTTTATTACCGGCATCGTAGGTGTAAGCAATTTGGCGGAATTATCTCTTTTAAATACCAAGATGTAACATAATTAGGTAGATTTGATGTACTATTATTTTGTCTAACAACTTCAGTAGCATCTTGTGAATCGAATCCTAATCCAAAACGATAAATAGTTCCATCATCTTTTGTAATCTCTAATGTTTTTAATAGGTCAGTGAATTTGACGTTTGTGTTTTGTAAATCTTTAAAGACAGCTTTATTATCAACAAAATAAAATGTTCCGGAAAGACCTGGAGCATTTACTATAAATTCATCATATGCTGTATCGTTGCTAGCATTCTCGTGAGGATGAGTTTTAAATTGACTATATAAAGTTTGATAATTCTCAGATGTGAAAGTTAAATTTGCTAAATTAGGAACCGGTCTCCCGTTATCCGGGATGCCTTTTACGTTTCTAATTACTGCTCCTCCGGCGTTTAGATTCCAGCCTAAACCTACCCATGAGGTGGCATTGGGACTTACAGGAAAGTAATTGGGTATATCTTTTGTTACTGAGAATAAATTGAGTTGCATAAAACTAATGATAATAATATTAGTTTAGAAAAATGAAATTTTAAACATAATTAGATGTTAATATTATAAAATGTTAAATGATAGTCTTATTTTGTAAGAAAATACAATTTTAAGATTAAGTTTTGTTAAAAAAAGCATTTTTAAATAAAATATATTAATAAAAAAATATTTACTATTTCACTGCTCTACCCAATCGCACTGCTCAACTGAAACATTGGCAGATACATAGCCACTAATAAAACCGCTACCAATACTCCAACAAAAAGAATAATAAAAGGCTCTAAAACAGTAGTCATGACTTTAGACTGCTGTACCACTTCCTGATTGTACTGCTCGCTTAACTGTTTGAAGACATATTCGGTTTGATTGGTTTCTTCGGCTACTTTTACGAGTGATATGATTCGGTTATCGAAAAGGGGAGTGTTTTTTAAGCTTGAACTCAGGCTGTTTCCTTTTAAAATGCTGTTTTCAACCTGCTCTAAAGCATCCTGTAAAGGGACAAACTGAATCATTTTTTTTACCATTTGGATGCTGTTCAAAAGCGGGACTTTGGCTGTCGTTAGTAAGGTTACGGCTTGTGTAAATTGTGCCAGATAAACTTTGGTCATAAAAGCACCCAGAACTGGAATTTTTACCAGAAAGTAATGCAGCGTCCTTTTATATTTATGATTGTTTTTGAAAAATTGGGTTGAGGAAATAAAAACTATAACTGCCAATAAAAAATACAACCCATAGGTTTTTGTCCAGACTGATAATTTTACAATAAATTGGGTCAGTATAGGCAGTTCCATATTATTTTGTTTGAAGATATCCTGAAACATAGGCACCACATAACTCAACATAAAAATAACAACCAAAACAGCTGTGCTTAATACGATAGAAGGGTAGGTAAGGGCAGCAACTATGATTCGTTTCTGCTCGTTTTTACGTTCGAAAAAATGACCCAATTCTTCACATACTTGTGCGGTTGTTCCGGTTTCTTCACCTATCTGGATAGAATAATATTCGTATTCTGTAAACGATTTGGAGACACGCATGGCATCAGAGAAAGGTTTCCCGTTAACCACATCATTCAGGATTGTCTGGATTAGATCTTTGTCGGCATTTTTCTTTAAGGATTCTATAATCAGCGATAATCCTTCCTTAAAGCTCACACCGGCTTTTAAGAGTACAGCCAGTTCAAGATAAAACGCCTGCTTTTTTTTATTATTAAAGCTGTCACCAAAAAGTGTGATTTCTTTTTTTAATAAATTTTCGATACTGTTTGAGTCCTTAGACTGAACTGTTTTTTTATTTGGGGTATTTTCGATTTTAAAAGCCATCTTCCTGATTCATAAGAAAGGTTAAATCATTTTTTTTCGAAACAAAAATCTGGTAACCGGGTAATTCTGTTTCGGCATATATGGATAAAGCATCAACGTGACCGGAATTTATTTCCTTTCCTCTAAAGAAGGCTTTACCAGGATTAATTTTTAATTTAATGGTGTCAAGATTTCTTAAACTATATTTATCCTGAAAAGAATAAGTTATGGTATCAATTTCTGATGTCATAAATAACGCTTGCTTGTTATTATCATAAATAACTGTATGCTGTGTATTGAAATCCTGCCACAACTGCTGCTCAAAAAGGGCTAATGTGGTTGTTTTTTCAAAATTGGTCTGGATAGTGTGAATTTGTTTTTGTACAATTCTTAAAACACTAAATGCCATGCCTACGACAATAGCCGTTATAATCATAACTACTATTAATTCGGATAGTGTGAATGATTTTAATTTTCCGGCTGCCATAGTATTTGTTGTTTTGTAATTTCTTTTCGTGATGTATTGTTTACTGCTGAAATTGAAAACATTTTTTTCGCCGAAATTGTTTCTGGTTCAATATTGATATTCCAGTCTTTATAATTTTCCTGATAAGGCAATTTTATAACTTTGTTTTGTACTTCGTATTCTAATTCGCTTATTCGGGTTTCGATGCTGTGTGTATTTTTTGAAAAAGTATTAAAAACCAGATTGTTTAATATTAAACTTGAAATAATAAATATGATGACTACTAAAACAGTTGCTACAACTGCTTCGATTAATGTTGCCGATTTTATTTTTTTTAGTATAACCATTTCAAAACAGTTTTGGGTTCTTGTTCTAAAATGATACCGCCATAGAGTTGAGGAACATTCTCATTTTCGATCGTGGCATTATACACATGGTTCACAAAAATAGAACCTGCCTGATTAGCCGTAAATTGTCTGGTAAAAACACATCCCGAAACGGTTCCTCTAATTTCAAAGTTACCGTTACAGTACACCTGACCCTTTATTTTTGAGTCTTTTTCTAATACAATCTGAGTTAAAAAATCCGGTATTTCTTTTGTCTGGATATATACGACACTTCCTTTTATGATGCTTCCAATGTCTATAAAAACTTGATTGTCGGGCACGGTGCTGTAATTAGAATTGTCTAAAATAATATCTTTATTATCCTGATACAATAACAAAGCCGAAGGATATGATAAATTACATTTCTTGCCCATTATAATTTTTCGGGAAGCAATAGCCTGAAAGCAGCCGGTAACTTCGTCATCGATTTCGATAATTGGGGCGATTAGTATTATATCTTTCAGTAAAGCCGTTTTTTTGATTTTAATTGAAGTTTCGGATTTAATTATGATATTTCCTGATAGTATTTTATTCTCTATTACAATAGGATTTTGGGAGTAAAACCCTTTAGTTTTTTCTTTGAAAGAATTGGTAATTTTAATTCCTGAATTTAAATTTATGTAATCTTCCTGACGATCTATTTTATATTCTTTTAAATAAAAATTGATAGCATCTATAAACATTTTTTCAGGTTTAGGAAGTTCTGCTGTACTTTTTTCTATTCGGCCATAGATTAATTGAGAACCGTAATAACTATTTCCGGCTATATATCCTGAATTAACTCCCTGAGTTGGCAAGTATGCAATTCCCTGAATTTTAGTACTTCCTACAACAGTCAAAGCATTGTGGGTTTCCTGTAAATAAAGAGTAGGGGATTTATCTGCTAGAATTACAGATCCAATTATGGCTGTTTTAGTAAATTTCTTTTTTCGGAACAAGGTTGTTGTGATTCCCTTTTGAAAAACTCCCCATTGCGATAAATGTGTTTTTATTATTTGATTTTCTTTTTTTATAAAATCAATTTGAGAAGTATCTGTACTTAATTCTTTTTGTTCTAAAAGTGACTGAATTCCAATATCGGCAATTTGAATATTCTCAATAGCTCCTTTTGACTGCTCTTTCATATAAATAAAAGTGTACGCATATAAAACAAGACCTGCTAAAAGCAAAGCAATAAGTACAGCAATAAATACCGTAAATTGTAAAGCACCGGATCTAAGTTTTAATTTTAGTTTCAATCGTGAAGCATTATAATATTCAGGTTACCCTTGTACCTTACATAAATCGATTCCTTATCACCAGATTTTAGGAAAACTTCATTTTCAGTATCTCCTATCTTCATATAATAATTTTTGTTATCTATAATGAGCATATAAATTTTGTTTCCTCCTTTCGAATCTGTAATTAATCCTTTATAAATAATAGCAGGCCAAACTAAAGGTTCTGGCTGTTTAATGACTTTTGGCGTTTTAGAATGTGTGGATTTGGATTTTACTTCTGTTTCGGGAGCATACATTTTTCCTAGAAAAGGATCTCTGTAATTTACATTAATAGCAAAAGTTTCTCTTTTATTAACTTTTAAAGGTTTTAAATGGAATTCAGGATCATTGACAGGTACTGCTTCAGCTGAATTAGTAAAAGAAAATACCTGAAACAAAACTGCTCCCCAGACGAATAAAACGACCGGGAGCAGAATGTATATGTTTTTTTTATTTTTCATTTAATGAATTATTTCTGATTTAATTCATTTTCAATTTTTGCGATTCTCAAGGCCAGACTTTTCAAAGATTCAATCTCTTTAGCCTGTTCTTCAATTTTTTTGTTCTGCTGAATAGAATAGAGGGTTAATTCCTCGATTTTCTGAAGAAGTTTAGAATTCATTTCTCCCAGGTTAATTCCGTTTTTAAGAACTTCTTCCTCACTAGGAATATCTTTTAAATGTCCTTTTTCAGCAATGTGTTTTTCTACTTCTGTAAGTGTTGGCAGTTCGTATTCCTTTTTGAAAACAAAATCAGACCAGCCTGTTGCGGTTACTTTAACTTCTCTAGCACCAATTGAGCCTTCTACAGCCAGCTTGTGAGTTCCAGTTGTTGTTGTGCCAATGCCAACGTTTCCACCAACAGGGTTGATTATTATATTTTTAGGTCCAACGCCGCCTTTGACAGCCTGTAAGTATGAATTTTCATTCTGAGAATTTACACCAATGTTAATGCCTAATCTATTAGTTGCTCCATCGTGTATTGAAATGCCATCTGAACTGGATGAACCGGTACTTGTTGGAACTTTAACCTCAAACGTATTTAAAGGACTTAATGAGTTAATGCCAATTAAACCATTTGCTGTTATTGAAACTCTTTCGTAAGAATCTCCAACGCCGCCACTCATTATTCTAATTCTGCTCGATGCCATTCCAATTCCCCCTAATCCAGTTGAACCTGAAGTATTATAAAATAATAGATTACTATAATCATTTAGAGATCTGGCTCTTACTATTATACCTTGTGCTAATGAATTACTTGTGACATCTAATGGGGCGTTAGCTGAAGTTGATCCAATAGCAAAATTTCCATTCACAATTTGATTTCCTGTAAAGGTATTCGTGCTGCGAGTAGCTAATTCAATCCATGCTGTGTTTGATGAAACTAAACCAGCAGCAATTTTTCTAAAAAACAAGCGCTCATTTACGGTAAAAGAGGAAGCTATTTGAAGTTGATAATTATTTGTGGTATTAATATGTCTCATTGTAAATAAGTGATGCCATATCTGACTATCATCGGGAGTCATACCAGTTGTAGAAGTATTAAGACCATTGTAAATTCCTGACTTTAGAGGAGCTGAAAAATCAGGAATAACTACAGGAGCATATCCATCTCCAATTTGTTGTGCATATGAAAATATTCCGGTAAAGAATATTGCTATTAATGTGATATTTTTGAGTTTCATAATTTTTGTTTTTTAGAAGATAATTGATCTTTAAGATCTTTTATTTCTTCATTTTGTTTTTCATTCTCCTTTTTCATTTCGATCATATAAAGCGTCAATTCCTCGATTTTTTGTAAAAGTTTAGAATTCATTTCTCCCAGGTTAATTCCGTTTTTAAGAACTTCTTCCTCACTAGGAATATCTTTTAAATGTCCTTTTTCAGCAATGTGTTTTTCTACCTCTTCAAGGGTTGGCAGATCGTATTCTTTTTTGAAAACAAAATCAGACCAGCCTGTTGCGGTTACTTTAACTTCTCTGGCACCAATTGAACCTTCTACAGCCAGCTTGTGAGATCCCATTGTTGTTGTGCCAATTCCTAAACTTCCATTTTGGATGTAATGGTTTCCTGCTCCGGTTAATCGTAAATTTGCTGTTAAACCATCTGATACTGAAAAATCCTGAATATTTACTGCAACGGGATTTTGATTAATAGAAATTTGATTAATGTTAGTTACAACATCGACTTTCTCTTGCAGATAAGTAAGCCTAATTCTATAAGTAGCATAATATCTAACATCAAAATATATTGGTAATGCTCTATTTATTTTATCTCCCATACTTGTAGTTAGATCCGTAGGCACACCTACAGCTATTTTTCCGGAATGGTATACACCCTGTGATTCAACAAGTTTTAGAGCGGGAGATCCTGAATTTGCTCCCTGTGAATATCCATTTTCAATGATATATTTTTCATATCCTGTTCCATAAGATGTCTGAAATAACTCAATAATTACAAGACCTCCGCTTTGCCAATGAAAAGAATTGTATCCAATTGAAGCAATCTGATATCTTTTGGCTTGAGTATCTGTGGTGTATAGGTTTGTGATTACTGTAGTTTTTAATCCATTTTGGTTTATATCATTTTGTGAGTATACCAATAGATTTATGAATAAGAATAAGACCGAAAATGCCAGATTTTTAAATTTCATATATATAAAGTTTAATTAAGGATGTTTTTTTGTTTAATTTATAAACTGGTAAAAAATATATTGTAAATCGATATAACTGTTGTGTAAAATTTGAAGCTGCATTTATTGCTTGAATAATGAGTTAAGATTATGATTAAACTTGAGGACTCATGATAGTTTTATTTTTCAAGTTTTTCTAAACGTTTACTTTGCTCTGAAATAGTTTTATTTTGTTCCAGAATATATTGATGCAGTTTTTCAGTTTTCTTTTCCTGCTCAATCATATACAAAGTCAATTCTTCAATTTTCTGAAGAAGTTTGATATTCATTTCAGATAAATTAATTCCTTCTTTTTGCATTTCTTTTGCCGAAGCTATTTCCGGAAGATGTTTGTTTTCGGCTATAAATTTTTCTACAGAATTCAGAGATGGGAGTTTATAATCATTTTCAAAAACAAAATCTGCTCCTGCATCGACTGATACTTTTACTTCGCGTGAAGCTATATTGCCTGCGACAGTCAATTTAGAAGTTGGATTTGCCGTTCCGATACCTACATTTCCGTTTTGAATTGCTTTAATTGCTAAGGTTGCAGTGTTTGCAGTAAAAACGTTTCCCACATATAAATCCCAGTCTGATGTCATTGGGAGGAACTTGGAAACGCTCACGTCATTTCCAGTAATATTTAAAGGATTGAAATTTCCATTTACATTTATGGAAGTAACTTTTATGTATACAGTAATAGCAGTGTTTATTCCTAAAGTATTAACCGCTCTTATTCTAAATCTTGGATTTGCAGATTCGGTATTGCAGTCAACAGTAAAATTTGTACCAGTGCCCGTATAGGGATTATTATTGATTCGTCCTGTTTCTCTCCATAAGGCTGGATTAAAGTGACTAATAGATGCAATGTGCGTTGCCGCAGATGCTACATTTCCTCTTGTATAACTTATTGAAATTTGATAATAACCGCTTGCACCAGCAGATGTTGGATTTACTCTTAAAAATTCGATATAATCGCCGATTGCATAACCTGCCGGAAAAGTAACGCTGCTTTCATATTCAGCTGCGTAAATCAATGAAGTTTTATTATTGATTTTAGCAGAAAGCTTTATAGTAGCAGAAATAATTAGTATAGAAAGGAATATTATTTTTTTCATGTTAATTTATTTTTTTGAAATTGTTTCGATTTTCTTTTCAAGGTTTTTAATCTGCTTATTCTGTTCGATCATATAAAGTGTTAATTCCTCAATTTTTTTAAGTAAAGCCATATTCATTTCAGCCAGCATTAAACCATTTTTTTCTATTTCCTGTGCAGATGGAATTTCTGGTAAATGTTTATTTTCGTTGATATAGTTTTCAACATCCTGTAATGATCTTAATCTATAGTCATCAGCAAATACATAATCAGGGACTAACGGTCCAGTCATATCAACTTTTACCTCTTGTGTATGAATTTTGCCTTTTACAGTTAGTTTTTCATCTGGAATCGTTGTGCCAATACCAACATTTGACATAAAATAGGCGTTTCTACCTTGATAAATTCCAGTGGTTATTGCGTTTTCATCGATGGCTGTTTTAAAGCTGTGAGAAGGTCCATTGACTTCTTTATATGGAAGCACATTTTGAACACCATCATAAATTGTTGGATTTACAGCATAATTGGACTGGTAGTAATAAGTAGTTCCTCCACCTCTTAACCATATAATGATACAAATACAAGTGCCGTTTGGTGTGGCATCTCGCCAGCCGGCTATGAAACTGGTATTTAGACCGATCGAAGGTTTTATTTCTGCATCTATAAAGTTAGATCCGTGACCATAATTTGTTACATGATAATTAATATTAGCCATAAGCGAACCTCTCCAATCAGAATTAAAGTGAACATTACTGCGGCCTAATTTTAAGTTTGTAGGTGAATTATTAATCCATCCACCATCGTTAAAAGTCACAGGATAAAATTTGTCAATATCACCCCCAACGTTAAAGCTGCCTGTAATTTGTCCAAAACTATATTGTGCAAGGAAAATGAAGGCAGCAAGAATTACTAATTTTTTCATTATTTATTTGTTTTCGATTTGTTGTATTTTTTTTTCTAATACTTTTTGATTGGTTTTCAGGAGCTCATTTTCTTTCTTCATCTCAATCATATAAAGCGTCATTTCTTCTATTTTTTGAAGCAGTTTTGTATTCATTTCTCCCAAACTAATTCCATTTTTGAGAACCTCTTCTTCACTTGGAATGTCTTTTAAATGTCCTTTTTCGTTAATATGTTTTTCTACCTCTTCAAGTGTTGGAAGATTGTATTCTTTTTTGAAGACAAAATCAGACCATCCATTCATATCCACTTTTACTTCTTTGGAATGAATGATTCCGTTTACATCTAATTTATTTGTTGGATTTGCTATTCCTATTCCAACATTATTTCCCATTATAAGAAGTTTATTAACATGAAGAGTTTCATTCATGTTTGGACTATAATCCTGAATATCAGAAAGAACATCTGTGTTAATAGCAACTCCGTCTTTTTGGTAAGCTACAGATTTCATATTTTCTCCGGTAGAAGTTGTCCATCCCGAAAATTTGAACCCCCAATTGTGATAGGCAGCAGAATAGGGAACATCTAGTGCCAGATATTTTTTTCCGTTATAAATGCAGGTTTTTAATACCCAGCTGCTGTTATTATCTCTGGATTTAATAAGAGCAGATGTAGTCAAATAGGCAGACGAAGAATTTATTTCTACAATATTTATTCTATTACTAGCTCCAGCAGCACCCCTAAACGCTGTTATTGTACCCACTGCATTATTCATGTTTATGCCTGTTTCATCATACATTTGATGCAGTAGAATTAAATTTTTAGTGTAATTTCCCCCGCCATTTCCTCCAATATCAATTATTTTATAATCTCCTGCTAAAGGTGTTATTGTTTGTGCATTTATAGATACAGGTACAGATAACCATAATATTAATGACAATAGTTTTATTATTTTATTCATTTTGCTTCATTATTTTTTCAAGTGATAGTATTTTTTTATTTTGTTTTTCATTTTCTTTCTTCATCTCAATGATATAAAGCGTCATTTCTTCTATTTTTTGAAGTAATTTTGTATTCATTTCTCCCAAACTAATTCCATTTTTGAGAACCTCTTCTTCACTTGGAATGTCTTTTAAATGTCCTTTTTCATTAATATGTTTTTCTACCTCTTCAAGTGTTGGAAGATTGTATTCTTTTTTGAAGACAAAATCAGACCATCCATTCATATCCACTTTTACTTCTTTGGAATGAATAGTTCCGTTTACATCTAGTTTGTTTGCGGGATTTATAATTCCAATACCAATATTGCCATTTAGAGCGATTGCCATTTTAGTTGAATATGTCAGGTTTTGAGCAGAGGCAGCCGGATCAGCAGTTTGAAATAATAAACCATTCATACCAGTATCGGTTCCTGCATACAATCGCACACCAAAGGAACTGTTGGCATTGGTATGAGTAATAATTTCCAGACCGCTTTGTCCGTTTCCGTATTGTCCTAATTTTATTTCTTCGAAGTTATAAGTACCTGGAATACTAATTTTGTTGGCTGAGTTTTTTGCAAAATCGCCAATTTGTAAAATACTTTGAGGATTGGAAGTTTTGATTCCAATGTTTCCATTTGGCAGAAAAGTCATAAATTGATTATTATGACCAACTCCAATATAACTATTAGTGACAGAAGTAACCCCATTAGTAACTGTACCAAGAGTACCAAGAGAAATATAATTTTGATCTCCGGTTTCATTAGTTACATGATAACCTCTTGCCCAGCCGCCAGTAACACCCGGAAAGTTAGGCTTTATTTTTATTCCCAAATTAGGCGAATCAGTACCTATTGAGACATTGTTATATGTGGTAACTTGAGCATTAGTTGAAATATTGATGATGAAAAGAATGATTGTTAAAAAAAGTATTTTTTTCATAATAATGAGTAATTTAACGGTATAAAGAAGGTTTGTTTTAGTTGATCGTAAAATTGAAAACAGTACTTCTGGCGCTTTCATTTCCGGCATCATCAAATGATTTTACAAACCAGTAGTACGTGCCCGTAGTTAATGTTTTATTGTATGGACTCGTACCTCTGTCTTTAAAATTTAAATTTGTTAAAGTGCTTCCGGTATAAACATAAATACTGTCTCTTTCGGCAGTACCGGCTATTGGCGTTCTGCTCCACTGAAAATTAATGCTGGTATTTGTAGTAGTGCTTGCATTTGCAGGACTGGAAAGAGTAGGAGTGTTGGGCGCTTTGGTGTCAACAGTAATAGATCTTGAAGTATATAATGTCTGTTCTGTTCCATTGCTGGCTCTAATTTTCCATGTATATTTCCCTTCATCAAAAGTAAAATTGATAAAAGTCGCCTCTGTACTTTGTTCTTTTACCAAAGTATTGCTTTCGTCTAAAATTTGAAGCTGATAATTGACTGCGCCAATAATAGCATCCCATGACAGCTTTTGTAAAGCAGTTTTAGTAGTTAAATTATTGCTGGGAGTTAATAAAACAACCGTATTATTTTGAAAGTCATCATTGTTCAAAATTTCAAAGCTTTTTCTGAAATAGGCTGTTTCATAACTGCTGTTAAGAGCCCTTACTCTCCATTCATATTTTCCAATATTTAACTGCTGCGTATACGAGTTTTTTGTAACTGTTGTATCTGTAACTATCTGTAATGGAGCATCAAAATTGGGAGTTGCGATTTGCAGCTGATATTTAGTTGCATCATCTACGGCTTCCCATGAGAATGTTACCCCGGAAGATGATAAAGCGGCATTGTTTGCAGGAGCTGTTAAAACAACTTCTCTTTTTGAAATATCTTCAACAATTAATATTTCTTCGCAGGAAATAAAACTAAAAAAGATAAGGAACGAAAAATAGGTAAAGGAAAATTTATTCATAATATTTAGAGACTTTATTTAAAAAGAAACAGATTTACATATCAAATAAATCCTTAGTGTTTTTCTTTTCATTTATTTTTTGTGTAGTTATTCCAGAGCATTTATTGTTTTCGTTTACAATATCGGCAACATTCCAGCTGCCTTTACTTGATTTAACCCAGCAGAATGAACTAACCTGATAAGCTACGATAGTTTCGGGATTTATGTCGATACTATCTATTTTCTTACCTGATTTGTATAACGATATTGTATATTTTTTGTATTGATTGTTAGTTAAATAAAATGCATCTGACTGTCTGATTTTTGCAATTTCGTCAACAGGTAAACTTACGGCAAGACTTGAAATGATTTTTAATTTTTGAGTATCCGTCAATAATTTCAGAATATTTGCATTATAATCAGCGTTAATTTCCTGCACCAGACCTGCAATATCTAAAATCTTAATGGTTACCAGTTCAGGCTTAACAGGCAAGCTGTCAATAAAAGCAACTTTTGTCTGGTTTTGGTTGTATTTTGCTTTCGATACGTATATTTTATTTAATTTTTTGTTATAAGGAACCACTCCAATTTCGACCCTTATATTGTTTTCTAATTTAGGCAGTGCTTTAGGTTCAAATACATTCAGATGATATGATAATTTGGATGTTCCTATGCTTCCTAATTCTACAACCGAAGATGAAAATTTGTAGTCGTCATTTTTAATTTTAGTTGTCTGGCATGCACAACAAATAAGCACTATCAGGACAACAGTTTTTTTTAACATAATATATTCGTTTTTTTATATGATTTTGATAAAGATAAAGTCATTGTGAATACGCATTATTGCTGACTTTAATATTAATTATTTTTTAACAAATCTAATGAAATTGATGTAATATAGTGTTAAAATCAAATCTTTATTTTTTTAGGAAGTTAATTTTAACAAACTGATTATTTATGGAGTAATATCTTATATTTGTTTTCCTAAAAATATACTAATGAAAAGAATTTTATTTTTCCTTGGATTGGTTTTATGCCATACTGGAAACGCACAAACTATTACAACAAATGCAGCTCCGGTAGGATGGGAGCATAACGTTTTGTTTAACGCGGCAACCCGTTATAAAGTCTCGACGCAGGGACCAGTGGTCAGCCTTCCAATGTTATTTGACGGAAGCATGAACCCGTATTATGCTTCGGGTGTTACTCCTGATAATCCAATAGTTGTTCTTGTCGAAGATTTACCCAATTATCATACACAAAAGGGAGCCTGGGTTGGTTGGACAACAAGATATCTTCCGGCAAACCGATTTAAAATAGAAGGATATGATGCTTACAACGGAGTAAATGTCTGGCGGGTTATAGCTGACTATTCTACCGTAGATTATAATAAAGGTGATTTTGTCTCAGCAATTCCGGTGGGAGGGGCTTATACTAAACTTAAGTTTACTTTTTATAATGGTCAGGGAGGAAATGTTGGAATTTCTGAATTATTTTTTGTTCATCCGGAAGCTACTACGCCTTATGCCGGCTTATTATCGCCAGCACTTAATAACTGGAAAACTGCCGGTACAAATGTGGTGTTTACTTCCGGAAATGTTGGTATAGGAACGGCAGCACCTAAAAATCTGCTTGATGTAAAAGGAACGATGCATGCTCAGGAAGTAAAAGTTGATATGGAAAACTGGTCTGATTTTGTTTTTAAAAAAGAATATCATCTGCCAACACTTGAAGAAGTTGAAAGATATATAACTGAAAAAGGTCATTTAGCTGATATTCCAAATGAAGAAGAAGTTTTAAAAAACGGAATTAATCTGGGAGAAATGAACGCAAAGCTGCTTCAGAAAATTGAAGAACTTACTTTGTATATTATCAAACAAAATAAAGAAATTGAAATATTGAAAAAGAAAGGTGAATCTAACGATATTATTTCCAATCAAATTCTTGAGCTTCAAAATGAAATTAATAAATTTAAAAACAGATAAAATGTTCCAAACGAAAATGAATAAATTCCTGATTTCAATTTTTATTGTACTATGTTCTCATTTTTCTGTTTATTCACAGACCAGCAATCATTTTGAGATAACGTTAAGTTCGCCGGCTTTTCCAAATGGAGTGTCAAATCAGGCAGTAAATATTCAGTTTCCAAGTGCGCCGTTATGGGGGTGGTTTGAAGTTACAATAACTTCAGCTTATAATAATCAGATATCAACGGGAAAACTAACAAAAAGATATCAGATAGGTCATAATGTCGGGGGATACTTTCATCAGGCATCCGAAATTCCAGACGCATTTGGAGCCGTTGCAACTCAATGGCATATTGGCGATTTTAATCATGATACTAACAGTATTCCTATTTATCATTTGGTAAGTACCGGTAATACTTTGATAATAAAAATTGAAGGTACAATGGTTATCAGTACTGCAAATCTTAATTTAATAAAAAGCGAAACCACAATTAGTCCTTTAGAAACTGTTGTTTTTCCCGGAACCCGTCAATACATGAGTATTATGCAGGATAGGGTAGGTATTGGAACAAATACTCCTGATACAGCACTTGCAGTGAATGGTACGATTCATTCTAAAGAAGTAAAAGTAGATATGGAAAAATGGCCGGACTTTGTGTTTAAAAAAGAGTACAACCTGCCAACTCTCGAAGAAGTTGAAAAACATATTACCGAAAACGGGTATCTGCAAAATATTCCTAATGAAGATGAGGTCCTGAAAAACGGTATTAATCTTGGTGAAATGAATTCAAAATTATTGCAAAAAATAGAAGAGCTGACTTTGTATGTTATTGATCTGAATAAAAAAGTAAATGATTTAAAAATGAATAATAATAAAATACTTCAGGAAAATAAGCTTTTACTTGAGAAAGCTGCCAGTCAGAGGAAAATTTAGTTAACAATCTAAATATGAAATATAAAAAAGTAGTACTGGTTCTTATTATCTTGATTTTGCAAAGCTGTAATGTCGGAACAACCGGCAGTTGGAAAAATGAAAATATTGAAAAGGAGAAAAGAGAAGAAATCAGTCATTTAAATGATAAGTTATTTAAGGCTGTACAGAGTAATAATATTACTGATGTAAAATCTCTCATGTCAGACAAGCTTCTTAAACAGGCAGGCTCAGAAGCAGATAAGATTATTACTGATATCAGCAATTTTGTCAAAGCCGACAACTATAAAATCCTTGATGAAATACAATTAAAAGAAGAAATTAGTTGCTAATAATATATTGCAATAACGAAATGAGCCCGATACAATATCGAGCTCATTATTATCATAATTAATTATAATTTTTCTAAAACTTTTGGGTGCAGTCAAAGAGACATTTGCCAACTTTTAATTAGATTTTTTTTGAGAACTTAGGGAAATTTTACTTTGATACAAAAAGTGAATAAACTATTCCTTCCAGTTTATCATTTTTAAATAAATCTCCATTATTATCGTTCCTTAATATAACACCATCATAAATTGTATAATTTATAGTGTAATAATGATTTTTTTTCTCTTCATCAAAATCTATCTCAAAAAAACCATAACCAGCTCCAGTATTTACTCCCGTTTTAATAACAGTAGAGTAAGTAAAAGAATTAATAATCTGTTCTATTTGATGTATATCTTCGATGATTATCTTACCAGATTTTAATTTATGTATACTACAATCTATTTTGTTAGTTATAGTAATTTTTTTAATTTTTGAAACATCTATTTTTTCTACTTGTGTATTTTCCTGTCCGTGGCAGGAAATGAACAATAATAAAAATGATGCGTAATAGAATAGTCTTACCATTGATTTTTTTGTAAAATTGTGTTTGTTAATCTTTCGATTATCAATTGTTAGTTTTGTGTGTTTTTAAAAGACAATTTCAATGTCATTATATGAATAGAATATTCAATGAGATATAATAACTGTATTTTAAGCTTGTCAAAAATTGAAAAATTAGAGACGGCCAACAGGTCGTCTCTTTTACTACTTAATAATTAAAAAATTATATTCTTTTTTAGTTAATTACATTGCTATTTTGCAAAAACACCTAAACATAAACACAACCTTACTTTGTATTTATCTCATAATACTTCAATCTTATTCTTCTCTAATTCAGTTATTATTTCAATTATTTGGTTCTCATACCAGCCATCAATAAGACCTCCTATGTTAACAATACTTTTATCGATATCTTTCTTATAAATTCTAAATTTTAGACCTCTTGAATTTGCTCCTTCAAACTCATTTTTATACGTAAATCTTAAATCTGTATATCTGTAAGACTCTTTGTGTTTCTTGAAATATTTGCTAAAGATTAATATGATATAATCATCATGAATTTCTACTGCCTTTAAGTTTTTAAGAAAGGAAAGAATGAAATTTGGCAAAACAACTGATACTATCCATATAGGTAGAATATTGCTAAGAGTTAAATTTCCCCCGATATATATAAAAAGAATTAAAATATGAGACATCAAAATTCTATATAACAAATATTTTTTATTTCTTTCGATTATCATGTTTCTTTACTTTTTTAGATTTTGATAACTAGATATTCCGCTATTTACAGTGCCATAAGTACTGTAAATTGATATTCCATTGTATAACATGTTTTGACCTTGAGATAAATTTTTAGCAGAACTTATTAAACCATTATAATTTCCCAATAGATTTGGAGAGTTAATACTGCCTGTTGCCCACACTGAAGCTACGTCGATCAATGGAGCATATTCACTGCCATTTTGGCCAGCTATAAGACCTGGTACAGAAGAAAAGTTATGAAGAACAGAGTTGGGTTTGTCATTAAAGGAATCAGCCATTTGAGAAAGACCTATAGAAACTTGTCCTATTGTTAATGATAAGGCTAGTCCCGATGCTCCTCCTGTTTCCGGAATAGCAGCTACAGCCCCTACAGTGGCAACAACTCCAAACGCAGTGTTGCTCAAACCATTCATAAATTTGTTGTCACTATCCCATGGTTGCATTGCGGGGCCATACTCTCCCGACGGCACATAGGAACTTTTAGTATCACCAACAACTACTTCATCTAATTCAATAGTATTTCCAATATTCTTTGAGCCCAACATACCATACCACATAGCATCAGATTTTGAATAAACCCAAGTTCCATCTTCATCTTCATGAATTGTTGCATCTTCGGCTTCAAATCCAACGGGAGGTTCGGCAATCATTCCGTCTGGATCAATAAAATAAACGGGATTATCAAGAGCATAAGTGTAAGGATTAAATCTGCGTGATTTTTCCGCCAACGGATCAATATTCATCCATCGTCCAATTGCAGGATCATAATTACGTGCACCGTAATCGTACATGTTCAATTTAAAGCCTCCAATATTATCGTCCTGTAATTCTTTGCCGTTGTATTTGTATTTTAAAGCATTATTTGTGGAAATAATTCCTCCATTATAGCCAAAATGTTTTAAACCAAAAGCATAGTAATTGTTTTCTTCCTGAATGGCAAGAGTTTTATCATAACTGATACGCACGTTACCCAAATGATCTTTATACTGATAAATATATTTATAAGAACTTCCAGATGGTTCAGCATAACCTTCTGCAGTTGGGAAAAATTTTAATACGCCATTTTCATACTGATAACCTCCCAGATAATCTGTAGTTACTGCAGTTTTCCCTGTTTCGCTTACAGTCTTCTGCACCTTTTGTCCCGCTGCATTGTAAAGGTACACAATATTCCCGGCGGTGCCAAAGGTAATTTTTAACGGCAGATTTAAATGGTTATAGGTTATTGCCGTTATGTTTTTATTGGCATCAGAGATCATATTTCCGTTTAGGTCATAAGTATAATCATCTCCTGTGTTGGTGCCGTCTATAAATCCTATTGTTTTATTGCTGCTGTCGGCAACTTTTACCAGCTGGTTGCTTTTATTGGTATTGGAATAGGTATAAACTAAATTATCAATTGGAGTTACCGTTTCGCTGTTTCCGTTACGAGTAAGACCGGTTATGTTTCCGTTTTTGTCGTAGCCTACAGTTTCATTGTAAGCATTTAATGTTGTTCCTTTTTTATATAAACCTTCTTTTAATCGGTTCAAATCATCGTATTTATAGCCGTAGGCTCTTATAACACCATTGTCTGAATTGGTTGCCCAATGGGTTTCAGAAATATTTCCGTTGTATAGAGGTTTTACATTGGCAATGCCTGTTGAAGGTGTATTGTAATTAATCTTAAAAGCAAAGAGATCTTTAGGGTCGCCTGCTTTTGTAAGTGAGGTCACATCATTAATCCCCGTAAGCCATCCTCGGATGTTATAGGTATAATTGATGTTCTGCACAGCGCCGCCTGTTTTTTTAGAAATAAGCTGTCCTAATTCGTCATAGGTATTGGTAAATAAAACTTCTGCAGCCACATCGTTTATCTGGTGTGTCTGGCTTATTAAACGATCCTGGGGCGAATAGGTAAAAGTATCTTTTGTTTTCAGCTCGGTATCTCCTGCCAGTCTTTTATGTCTGGTTATCGTATATTCTGTTTTACCCGAAAAATCAAATTTGGTGTCGGTATAGGTATAGCCTCCCAGATGGTTTATGGCATAAATACGAACCGGTCTGGCTTTATCATCATAAAATGTAGCAGTGGTTTCTCCCATAACAGCCGTGCTGGCCGAAGGCACTCTTGTCCATGAAGCCGTCTGAAGTCCTTTTACCTCACTGGCAGAGAGAACTTTTTGTGTTTCGATAATTGCAGGTACTGCAATTGCAGGAGTGCTAGGGAAGGTATAATTGTCATAATAATTAACCGATAAAAGTTTAAAACTAGTCGGCGAAACTGTATTGGAGTAATAAGCCGGGATGCCGTCTATTGTTCCGCTGGTTAGTTTTGTTTCGTTCAGTACAGTCAGCGACGGACTGTTCTGCGCTGTCTGCAGGGTGATCCTTCCTGATGCCGTGGCAGGGGAAGCTGTCGACCAGCCGGTATAAACCGGACGGCTGAAGGCATCGTATTTGGTAATAATCCACCCAGCAGTATTTAAATCAGAAAACGGGGAATTAGCAGGTCCTGCGGCCACGACTCTGTCGAGTTTGTCATATACGATAAATTCCCATTGTTTTCCCGGGAGTTTTTTCTCTGCTAATCTGTTTCTGTGGTCGTATTTATATTGGTAGCACAAATCGTCAAGGATAGCTTTATTGGCATCGATAACCGCGCTGAAGGTGCTTCCTGCCTTGGCATGAAAACCGTCAAGAAGCCTGATGGAGTTTGATGCTGTTAAATGCAGGGTGCCTGCCGGTTCTACTTTGGCTGTAGAGGTTACATCTGACTGCGTGCTTGAAGAACCTCCAATTAAATCCACCGCTTTTGGAGGGATTACATAGGTAAGGTTTCCATAAATATCATAAACATAGTAGGTATCGTGTTCTATACCCGCATCAAAGGTTCTTTTAAGCACGATTTGTCCTTCTTTGTTTTTAAACTCCTGTATTCCGGCTTTTACGGCCGGGGCGGTGTTTTCATCATAAGTAACGGTTTTATAAAGCTGGTTTGCTTCATAAAAGCCGTTATTGTTAAAAGAAATAGTATACAAGCCGGATGCAGCATCCCAGGATGTACTGGCAGTAAACAGCCTGACTTCATCTTTGGCATTACTCTGGTAGCTGATTTTGATCTCATGTCCTGATCCTGATCTCCAGTCATTACCCGGAGCGGCCTGCATAAGCACACGGTTAAGAGGTGATGCTTCAAGTTCTTTTCGGCTGAAAGGGAAATCGGTAATATCCATGGCGGAGTTTCCGGTAACGGCTTCGGATGCGGTTTTGTAATAATTCATTACTTTAGCTTTTCCCGAAGGTTCAAAAGCCATATTGGTGGTTTCTGCCTTAAAAGGAAGATAGTCTTCAACCTGTCTTCCTAAGCTGTCGTATTCGATATGCGTTACGATATCTTTTCCGGATTTGGACTGCTGGCCGTCTATTTTCTGTATGGGTCTCCCGAGTCCGTCAAAATAGGTGGTGCTCTGTGATGCCTGCGAAATTGAAGGCGACACTATCTTCTGTGTAACCGGCACTTTGTAGGTAACGGTTTTAACATAGTTTTCACTCTGGGTCTGGCTCATTACCATAACAGGGAACAAAACCAAAAGGAATTTGATTAGATTTTTCATGGTGCTTTTGGTTTTTTTCTATTGTTTGTAACGGTACTGGTTTTCTGAAAGGATATTGCCTTTGGCATCTTTTACAACATCAAGACGGCCAAAATCATCATAGGTATAGGTTGTAGTCTGGCCTTTAGGATCTGTAACGGTGCTTACCCCGACAAGCGGTTTATAAGTATAGGTTGTAATCATGGCATTTGGCAGTGCTGTTCTAAACAGACCGAGGGCTTCTTTTAGTTCGGTTTCTGTTTTTGTATCTGATTTATCCTGTAAATTAGCTGCGTAAGAAGCAGCCTGGCTGTAAAGCGCATTTTCTATCTTGGCAATAGGCTGGGTTTTATTATAGCCCCAGATTATCGATACAGGCGTGCCGTTCTCCGGAGTATATTCAAGGATATTGCCTTTTTCATCATATTTGCCAAAGGTGATTTTTTTCTCTAATGATCTTCGTGACTTTGGCTGTATAAATAAATTTTGGCAGTAACAAATCTGCTGTTGAGGCATCTTTGCCAAAAACTGTTTTTTGCTCAGACTGTTTTACAGTTCCTCTGTAGGTTTCTGTTTTCAGCGGGGTATCGATTCGGTTCCCTGCAATCATTTCTGATACAAAAGGCTCCGAAAGAAGATCATGAGGATAATAATATCGGGTTTCCAGATTCTCTTTTAACGATGATTTGGTGCTCTGCGAAGTAAGCTGGATATGGCTTGGATTACCGTATTTATAAACCGTTTGGGTTTCAACAGGGTTTAATCCGTCAAGATCGTATTTTTTTGAGATTGAGGATTCTAAATAATGCCAGTACAGTTTTGTTTTATATTCTACTATACTTAAATTCTCTGCATACTGAGCAACACCGCAGGGATCATTAAAATTTTTACGTACAGAAAAAGACCTAACTTCTCCTCCATACGAAGGATCAAGTTTGTACGTATTTTCGCTTTCTGCTATAGTGATAAAGCCATCTCCGGATGCTTTTTTCTTAAATATTTCTGACTTTAATTCAAGACCGTTATCCCAGCCAAGATTGGTTAATGGTGCACTTTTAATATCTAAATCGCCTATAATCAAAGCACCTGTTACATCTCTGTGAATTTTAAATTCTTTCATTTCTCCTCCATTTTCGAAGTTGTCTCCTCCTTCGCTTACGGTCACATATTTATAAAAACAATTGCTGCTTCCGGTATCAAACAAAGAAATTATACTACTGGAACTTACCACAAGATCCTCGTAATCTGCAAACCAGCAAGCTGTCCCCAACTGTCCGTCTCCGGGCGGACAACTAACTCTTCTCACAGATTTATCCATGTACAAAGGCATTTTCCCTTTATTGCCGGATGAGTGATTCAGATCATCCTTAGGTCCGTAATAGTATCTTTTGTATCCTGCTGCTATTCCTGTACCCGAAAAATCTTTGGTTGTTTTAATACGTACACCTCCTGTTGGAATATTAGTATCCGTTTTAACAGGAGCTGTTGCGTAATACGTCGCTTTTAATGTTGCACTTGTGTAAGGCCCTCCTTTAAAAAAATGAAATTCATATGTTTTTCCTGCTTCCGCATTAAAATAAAAAATATTACTTTCTCTTCTTATAAAATTATATGGCGAATGACTAACCTGAGTTCCAAACTGGCTGTAAGTGTAAAATGAAATGTCGGGTAAAGTACAGTCTATACATTTAAGCAGTACGGAAGCAATATCATGTCCAGTATCGTAAGGATCATCAAATATAGGCTTCCCCTCTGCATCTACTTTAGGAGGTCCATTAGGACTTACATAATTGACATGACCGGACATTTCAACTCTTTGGGCTATTGGAGAGGTCATGGTATATACTCTACTATCAACTCGATCATTAACTCCTCTAACATAGGTATCCGTTTTTCGGGCAGGATAAGTGGTTTGTTCTCCCCAATACGTATTGCCTTCATAATCAAATTCAGTATATCCCTTGGCAGGATAGATAACTTTACTTAACATTCCTGTTTTTGCAAAATCTGCATACGGTTCTTTATCTGCTCCACTGTACTGTGTTTCATCAATGGTTACTCCGTAACCACTAATATTTTTAGGTATCAAATTGCCATTGCTTTTACCATTGTAATACCCCCAGTGATCCTGACTGGCAGAAAGTCTTTTTGGGAAATTCGACTGGTTTATATATTCAAAACTATATTTTTTTGAAGGGTCCAAGAAGGTAAAGTTTTGAAGAAAAACACGGCCATTTGCAGTTTTTAGATAATTGAAACTTACTTTTTCAATTACCTGATTACTCTCATTATAGTGAGTAAGGGTTTCTATTTTACTGTCTCCTTCTACTTCTGCATTAATACCTCCGGTAAAATAGGTAAAAGTGATATAACCTTCTTTACTGTTATTACTGTATATCTTTTTTATTCTTTTTCCTATAACTGACATTTCGTGAGCCACAATACCGCTGAGAGTAGGGGCTTTAATATAAAAATCCCTGCCGCAACCGGTCTGCCCCGGTGTAAAAGCCATTGTAAGGGTCTGCGAATTAGATGCTGTATAATCCATAAAATTATCCTCATACACCAGATTAACTACTGACCCGTTAGGATGGACCATCTGGGTTAAATACCAAGCTGTTACACTTGCACTAATAATTGAATGTCCCGCTCCCTGACTTCTAAAAGCAGTAGTTTCTTTTTCTGTAAAATAATACCTGATTCCATTAGCAGTTGTTAATAAAAAATCAGCATTATTTGTTCCGGTTCTTTCGATCTTAATTTTTTGATTGTTAACCAATACCGGAACATTATTTTTATCATAGATAAATTTTCCGGAATTGCCATTAAAATTAAAAGAGTAGATATCTTTTTCAGTATCAGCAAATTCCTGTCCGGCAGCCCTGTAAAACTGTAATCTATCGTCAGACGATGCATTGGGTATGTCATCCGGCGGATAAACCATTCGCTGGTTATCATCATTCTGATCTCTTACTGTACGGGTAATAACACCTCCAAAAATCAAATTCCATCCCAAACCTACGTTTGAAGCTACTTCGTCAACTTTGATCCCGTTTGAGCCATAAGAAAGCGAAATGGGAGACTCTAAATTTTTTGTTTTAAAATTAAGCAGCGGGATTGAGAGATTGGGTGCTCCCGTAAATAGCCCTACGGGAACATTCCCGTATTTACCTAATTCGCCCGCAACAGGAGACGGGGGAGTAATATTGGGTAGAAAACCTTCGGTATTCTGGGCATTAGAGGAAGATACTATACAGAGAAAGAACAGAGAGAACAAAAATCTAAATGAACTCTTTACAATTAAATTAAACATAGGAACTAACATTTTTTATAATAGATTTTATAAGGTATTTTAATGAGGCATATCTGGAATTTTATTACACGCGCTCAATATGATTTCGATTTTTTTATGAAACCCTGATTCATACAAATAACGTTCATCTGTCGCTCCATAATTACGTGCGTGTTATTTGTTCGCTAAATTGGTATTTTTACGTCATCAAGATTGATTGTATAGGAATATCAATAGAAGACTAGTCTGTGTTTTTTAAATTCAGAGTATTTCATAGGTAAAGGAATTCCATAATCGTATTCAGTAGTTTTTTGGCTGTAGAGTGTCAGATTTAGAAGTAAAATCGTGATAAGAAATTTAATTTTCATTTTGGTGATGTATTAGTATTACTGGCTTTGAGAGTTTTTTTGTGTGTAATTTGCTGACAGTGAAGTTGTTGTTTTGAAAATGTTTGTGTTTAAATGACACTTACAATTATAGTAAAATTTTTCTTATTTTTCTGTAAAATTATTAACAAATTATTTCTCAATACCCGCTTCCTTGTTTCTCAATAAAAAAGATATATTTGTAAAAATTAATTTATCTTTTTTGTTTTGAAAAAAAATCTATTTAAGAGACTCTCCTCTTTCAATCTTCAGGAAATGCTGATTGTTCTTGCCATCATAGGAATTTTGCTTTTAATTGCTTTGCCAAACCTGATGCCTTTAATTACAAAGGCCAAAAGTGTAGAGGCACAGGTACAGTTAAAAGCTATTTACAATGCCGAAAAACAGTATTATTTTATGTATTCGAAATACAGCCCTAATTTTAGCGAAATAGATTTTGAAGCACCAAAAACAACAAAAGAAAACGGAAGTGCCAATTACGTTTACGAAATTGTGCATTCGAGTAATAATGAGTTTAAAGTAAAAGCCACCGCAATTACAGATTTTAACGGAAACGGAGTTTTTAATGTTTGGGAAATTGACCAGAATGGCGTTCCAAAACAAATCGTAAACGATTAATGTGGTATTTAAAACTAATATTAGTTATAGTTTTTGCTATAGTTCTTTATCAGGATTTTAAAAGCCGGCTGGTTTATTGGTTTTTATATCCAATAATCGGAATACTGGCTTTTTGGATTCAGCTTAAAATGGTTCCGTTTTCAATCGCATTGACTAATATAGGTTTTAATCTCTTGTTTGTAACATTGATCTTAGGGATCAGTTTTATATATATAAAATTAAGAAAACTACAATTCAGCAATACAATAGGGATAGGAGATGTGTTGTTTTTTGTTTTTATAGCAGCATCATTTTCAATTGTTTCTTTCCTGGTTTTATTTGTATTTTCGCTGCTCTTTTCATTGATTTTGCATTTGATTTTAAGTAATAAAAAAGAGCAGTCATCTGTTCCGCTTGCCGGATATATGTCTCTTTTTTTTGGTGTCGTTTATACAGCTTCGCTTTGTTATAATGATACTTTTTTATACGCATACTAAATGGAAAATTTTGACATTCCAATAGAATTTCAGCAGCTTGTAAAATCAGAACAGGCTTATTACTACCGAATAATTCCAATAGGAAAAAATCAACAGGTTGTTGTACTTAAAACAGATGCACCAGACATTGCAGGTCTGCAGAACGAATTAAGTATTCTGCTCAGCTTTCAGGTTCAGTTAGAAACCGATTCAACAGAAAATATAAATCGATATTTAAGTACCAACTATCGAAAGACTTCCAATAATGTTTCCGAGATTCATTACACCTCTGATTTTTTGGAGAAAATTGTCCTGAATGCCAAAGAAATAGGAAGCAGTGATATTCATTTTGAACCTTATGAAAAAAATGCAAGGGTGCGTTTTCGTTTAGATGGAAAATTAAAAGAACAATTTCATATTTCGGTAGAAGAATATCCGGTTATCGTAAATAAAATTAAGATTAGGGCACAGCTTGACATTTCTGAAAAGAGATTACCACAAGACGGCCGTATAACGATGGTTACGGATTATGAGGACTTTGATGTCCGTGTTTCTGTTCTGCCTACACTCCATGGCGAAAAAGTCGTTTTGCGTATTTTGAGTAAAGATACCAGCCATATCAATATTAATTCACTCGGATTTACAGATAAAGAATTAGCTGTATATCTTGAAAATATAAAAAGACCAAACGGCATTGTTCTTATTTCAGGACCAACAGGATCTGGAAAAACCACCACTTTGTATGCCACCTTAAAAGGGTTAAATGTTCCTAATACAAATATCCTGACTGTCGAAGATCCTATCGAATATACGCTGGAAGGAATAAATCAGGTACAGTTAAAAGAAAACATAGGACTGGATTTCGCAGCAACTTTAAGAACCTTTTTACGTCAGGATCCGGACATTATTATGGTGGGTGAGATACGTGATGTAAATACCGCCAATATGGCAATTCGTGCGGCATTAACAGGACATTTGGTTTTATCTACGATACATACTAATTCAGCCTGGGCTACTGTTTCGCGATTAATAGACATGGGAGTTCCGTCTTTTTTAATTGCCAGTACACTTAATATGAGTGTTGCACAGCGTTTGGTGCGAAAATTATGTAATTCTTGTAAAACAGAAGAGCCTGTATCTCCGGATATTTTTCCAACAGGGTTTGAAGTTCCAAAAAATTTAACTTCGCATTATACAGCATCAGGCTGCGAGCATTGTTATCATACCGGATATTCAGGACGAAAGGCTATTTATGAAATTTTACCTATTGGATCAGAATTGTCTAATCTGATAAAGAATAATCAGCTGGATATCAATGAGTACCTTGAAGAAAAAAATGTTTTTACCTTAAAACGTAATGCATTGTTATTAATAAAAGAAGGAATTACTTCTGTAGATGAAGTTTTTTCACTACTCTTGTAAATAAACACACTAAAAATCTTACAATACAATATAGTTTCATGAAAAAGATAATTACGCTGTTTTTTATACTAATTTTTCAGATTTCCTTTTCGCAGGACAATCGGATAATACAGCTTAAAAATAGTATTGAATCCATTTCTGCTGATGCGCCCGGTTTAAATGAAAAAGTAAACGTTAATATAAAAGAAGCCTCGTTATCCAGTTTTTTATTGGCAGTTTCTCAAATCCATAAACTGAATTTTAGTGTAGCGTCAAATCTGAATCAGATTAATATTGTGAATAATTTTTCTGATGTAACAGTAGGTGATCTTCTTATATTTTTATGTAAAGAATACAATCTTACAATCGATTTTACAGGAAACATTTTAGCAATTAAATCCTATGAAAAACCAGCTGAAGTTCAGAAAGAAAAATTTATCGACGTTTCTTATGATTTGGCAAATAATTTACTTTCATTGAATCTGAAAGACGACAAATTATATGATGTTTTTAGAAAAATAATGGATGAAAGCGGTAGAAATCTTGTTTTTGCTCCAGGTTTAGAAAATCAGTTATTGACTGTTTACATTAAAAATATGCCCTTTGATGCAGCCTTAAATAAACTGGCTTTTGCAAATAATTTAAGTGTGAATAAATCAAGAGATAACTTCTATATTTTTGATAAGTTAGAAGGTAATTTTATTGCAGAAGGAGGCACTGATCCAAATGGTGGTATCAGACAAAACAGACCACAGCGGCCTCGTAAATCAAATTTTTTCTTTACTGTTGTTGATGCGGATAAAAAACTGCTGAATGTTGATTTTGAAAATACTCCAATTTCGAGTATCGTGTATGATATTGGGCATGAACTGGATATTGATATGTTTATATCCAGTCCGTTAGAAAATGCAGGAAACGGAACTGTTAAGGCAAAAAACATCACTTTTGATGAGCTTTTGGTCAAACTGTTTGAGATAAAACCGGATAATACTTCTCAGGGAAACAATTCGCAGCAGTACAATACAAATAATTCTTCTGTTCCTTCCCAGTCTTCCGGCGGAGGATATACTTTTAAAAAGAGCGGGGCATTGTACTATTTTGGTACGAAGGATCAGTTAGTGGTTAGAAACATAAAATCAATTCCGTTGATGCATCGTTCGATCGAAATTTTAAGCGATCCTTCAAAAGAAGGAAGAAGTGCAGGAAGATTAAACAATGTAAACAGTTATTCCAATTACAGTTCTTACGATAACAGTAACCGATACAATTCAAACTCTAATTCTAATTATTCAAACCAGAACAGTAATTTTAATACAAACAGCAGCAATAACTATTCATCATCATCTGGTACTAGCAGAAGTAATCCGTCAGAATCTATTTTGACCATTATTCCGGATGAGATTAAAAAAGATCTCGATATAAAAATAGACAAGGAGTTAAACAGCTTTTTAGTAAATGGTCCTGCAGCAAATATTGAACGATTCGAATCTTTCATTAGTTACATTGATAAAGCTGTTCCTGTAATTTTAATTGAAGTTATGCTTCTGGAAGTAAATAGAAGCGCCACTGTTGAAACTGGAATAAAAGCAGGAATAGGAGATAAACCAGTAACAACAACAGGAACCGTTTTTCCTACTGCTGATATTAATTTAGGCGCCTCAACAATCAATAAAATCATCGATGGTTTCAGCGGATTTGGTTCTTTGAACATAGGACAAGTTGTACCTAACTTCTATTTAAGTCTAAAAGCAATGGAAACAAATGGGAATGTAAAAGTTCGTTCTTCCCCTAGATTATCTACCTTAAACGGTCATAAAGCATATCTTTCTATTGGTGAAACAACTTATTATGTCGTTACGAACCAAAATTATTACGGTTCGCAGATTCCACAGGCTTCAGAAGTGAAAAATTATCAGCCTATCGACGCTGAATTATCTGTAACGATTATGCCATTGGTTTCAGGTAACGGACAAATTACTATGGATATAAAAGTAATCCAGTCAAGTTTTAACGGGCAAAAAGTAGATAAAGATGCTCCTCCGGGAATAAATTCAAGAGAATTTACATCTATTATCAGGGTAAAAGACCAGGATTTAATTGTTTTGGGCGGGTTAGAAGAATCTATCAAAAACGATTCAGGAACCGGAGTACCTTTACTTTCCAGAATTCCAATTATTAAATGGTTTTTTAGCTCCCGTAAACGAGAAGATTCAAAGAAAAAATTAAGTGTATTAATTAAACCTACTGTTATTTACTAATGGCTGTATTATCCTTACATAATTTTTTACTTGGAAAACAGTATATTGGTGTTGAACACTTTACTTTAAATAATGAAGATAAAACTGCCTTATTATTAGTTGAAAAGAAAAAAGAAGGACTTATCATCAGTAAAAAAGACCGCGTTGGTTATAATGGGAAAATAGCAGAAAAATGGGATTCAAAACTGCCTTTTTTTCTAATTATTAATTCCAGTCAGGTTATTCAAAAAGAAGTTTCAGGTATTGAAGCGTCTGACGAAAAATTATTGCATAAATCTTTTCCCAATACAAACTGGGATGATTTTTATTATGAAATCTGGAGATTAAAAACAAAATCGATAATCGCAATAGCGAGAAAATCATATGTTAATACAATAATAGAAAATTATACAAATCAAAAAATAACTGCAGCGGGAATAAGTCTTGGTGTTTGTTCTATTGCTGATATTGTTGAATATACGAATCAGAATAAACTTTACACGAATCATCAGCTTATATCGAAAGAAGAAGATCAAATACTTAGTTTGAACTCTTTAGAAACTGCAGTAAGTTATAATATAAATGATCTTGAGATTGAAAACCGCCAGCTGTTGGCATTTTCTGGTATTTTGAGGCTGATTGTAAACAATACTTCAAATACCGGCTCAATAATCGCTTACAGCGATGAGTTATATGATAACTTTAATCAGAAAACTTTTTTTAACAAAAGTATCAAAATAATGGTTGGAGTTCTGCTGGGAATTTTGGTTCTCAATTTTCTGTTTTTTTCTCACTATTACAAGCTGGCCCAGGAATCGTCGGAAACTCTTTTAGTAAATAAATCATCAATAGAAGACGTTTCGAAAATAAAACAGAGAATAATAGTAAAAGAAGAAAAAGTTAAGGATATTGATGGAAAAATGACTTCAAAAAGTTCTCTGATTATAAATGAAATAGCGGGAAAAGTACCGTCTTCTATATTGTTAAATGAATTAGTTTTTAATCCGTTAGAGAAGAAAATAAAGGCAGAGGAACCGGTCTTAACCAAAGACAAAATCATTACAATTTCGGGAACTACAATAGCAAATAATGATTTTACAAAGTGGGTAGAAGAGATTGAAAAATTAAAATGGGTCGATAAGGTTTTAATTACCCATTTTGGTAAAAATGAAGAAAACGAAACCACCTTTTCTGTTAATGTAACATTGAGATAAAATGAAACTGAATAAACGAAATAAACTGTTAATAGTTGGATTTTGCATAGTGCTTTATATTTGTTATTCGTTTGCCATTTCAAATACGATACACTATTATCGCGAATATAAAAAGAAACAGGAAGAGATAGCTGCTGACAGTGATATGCCCAGAATGATGGCTCAGTTATCACAAAAAGAAAAGCAACTGGATCAGATATTATCTAATTACGATGTTAATATATCCGAATCTTTTCAGAATGATTTATTAAAACAGCTTACTTCTTACAGCGAGAGTTATCATTTAAAAATTGTAGATTTTAAAGAACCCCATATCATTTCTCAAAAAGGATTTACCACAACAAGCTACACATTTTCATTAGAAGGTTCTTTTAATGGCTGCCTGGCGCTGCTTAATAAAGTAGAAAATAATCCTATGCTGGGAAACATCAAACATTTAAATTTCATAAAAAAAAGAAATTATAAAACCAATGCAGATCAATTGTTTGTAGAGGTTATAATGCAAAAAAATAAAGGAGTTTAATAAAAACTTCACTAACGAAACCAAACATAAAAAATTAAATTATGAAAAAGATTTTTTTACTATTTGCGGCATTTGCTGCACAGATAACTTTTGCCCAGAATAAATTAGAAGCAACAGGAAATGTTGGAATTGGGACTTTAACACCTTCGCAGGCTCTTGATGTAAGAGGGAATGGGATTTTTCAAGGTGGTGTTATTTCTGATGTTTCGGGTACAATTGGAGGGAATTTGAAGATTATGAATTCTTCTAAAACTGCAAATGGAACAGCGAAAGACTGGACAATATTTAATATGACAGGTACTTATGGAAACAGTCTGCAGTTTTGGGCTTATGACAATTTAGGTTGTGTAAGTGGAGGGCTATGCAGTAATCAGTTCACTATTATGGATACCGGAAATGTTGGTATTGGAACTAATGTCCCTTTTAGTAAATTGTCTGTTAACGGATCTTTAACTCTGAATGGAGGTCTGACAAATACCAAACAAAGACCGGCAATAGCGGGAGGTACTTTAACTAATGGAGAAATAAGAGCTTACAGCAGTTCTGGAAATGGTTATGATGATGGATTTTTAAGGCTTTCAGCGGGCGGTGGAACATATGCTAATATTAAATCCTATATAGATCTGTCTGGTTATTCGACAGTACCGGACATGAATAGAAACATTGTGTTTGGAACTTATGGTTTAGAACGCATGAGAATTGATCTGGATGGAAATGTTGGTATTGGCATCTCAAACCCTAAAAACAAACTTGATGTAAAAGGAACAATACATTCTCAGGAAGTAAAAGTAGATATGCTAAACTGGTCAGACTTTGTATTTAAAAAAGAATACAATTTACCAACTCTTGAGCAGGTCGAAAAGCATATTACCGAAAAAGGGCATTTAGAAAATATTCCAAGTGAAGAAGAAGTTTTGAAAAACGGAATCAATTTAGGAGATATGAATGCCAAGCTTTTACAGAAAATTGAAGAATTGACTTTATACATGATTGAAATGAAAAAGGAAAATTCCGAAATGAAAAAAAGAATAGAACAGATAGAGAAAAAATAGTTGTATGAAAAAGACAGGTATATTATTTATTTTATTTGCCACGCAAATAAGCTTTGCACAGAATAAATTGGAAGCAACTGGAAATGTTGGAATTGGAACTTTGACACCTTCAGAGGCTCTGGATGTAAATGGAAATACAATTATAAGAGGACGTCTGGTTTCTACTATGCCGGGTGATATTGGCGGAAGTATAAGACTGGCTAATCCTTCCAAAACAGCGAACGGAGCTGCCAGCGGCTGGATGATATATAATATGACAGGTACTTATGGAAACAGTCTGCAGTTTTGGGCTTATGACAATTTAGGTTGTGTGAGCGGAGGGTTATGCAGTAATCAGTTCACCATTATGGATACCGGAAATGTTGGTATCGGAACAAATATTCCTTTTAGTAAATTGTCCATTAACGGATCCTTAACTCTGAATGGAGGTCTTACAAATACTAAAGAGAGACCGGCAATAGCGAGAGGTACTTTAACTAATGGAGAAATAAGAGCTTACAGCAGTACTGGAAATGCTTATGATGATGGATTTTTAAGGCTGTCAGCAGGTGGAGGAACAAATGCGATTACTAAATCTTATATTGATTTATCTGGATATTCAACAGTTCCAGATATGAATAGAAACATAGTGTTTGGTACTTTTGGTTTAGAACGTATGAGAATTGATTTGGATGGAAATGTTGGAATTGGAACACAAAATCCAAAGAATAAATTAGATGTTAACGGAACAATTCACTCCAAAGAAGTAAAAGTCGATATAGATTTTCCTGCTCCGGATTATGTTTTTGCAAATGACTATAATTTAAGAAGTCTTCCTGAAGTTGAAAAATACATTAAAGAAAATAACCATTTGCCTGAAATTCCTTCAGCAAAGGAAATAGAGAAAAACGGAATCCATTTAGCTGAGATGAATATGGCTTTATTGAAGAAGATCGAAGAGTTAACATTGTACGCAATTGAGCAGCAGAAAAACTCAGATCAATTAATGAAAATTATTCAAGAGCAAAATAAAAGATTAGAAGTTTTGGAAAAAGCAGCAAAATAATTAAGCAGCTTTTGTTAAAATAGAATCATCAATAAAAAGAGTTTAGTACTGGAATTTTCTAGTATCAAACTCTTTCCCTTTTCTGTACAGCCAGTCTGTCAATCTCCTCCAAAAACTCCTTATCAAATTCAGAATACGCTTTAAGACGGTACTTTTCATCGCGTCTTTTCATTACCAGACGAATTTTCTGTACCATGAGCCAGATCGGTTCATAGCGTTTATGGCCTAATAAATACTGAATTTTCAGGATAGAAAGTTTTCTTTGAGATAAAGTAAGAAGCTCGATGCAGATCATCCAGTGGCGGATTGGGAGATTTGAGTTTTCCATGACTGTGCCCGAGCGCAGGCCGATTCGGTTACCGCATTTTCTGCATTGAAATTTAAGATCTGCTTTTCGAAAGGAGTGAAGATTGTGAGAACATTTTTTACAGATCAGACCATTTTCAAGACGTTTGTTTTTGAACTCCTCAATACAGGAAGATTCATCAGGATACTTCTCGAAAAACGCTCGTAACTCCATTCTTACAATTTAAAAATTAGATTTTAAATATAAACCAATCTGCGCAAGCATGAAATTTTTGTTAAAAAATAAAAGGGAATATTCAAAATAGAATACTCCCTCTCACCATTATGCGTAAGGTTGAAATTACAGTTTGTGCGCGATTTCTTTTTTGTATTTATTTAAAATCGACTTCGTCATTCCTAAATTCGCTTTTGTAGAATCAACAGCCAGGTAAATAAAATATTCCCCGTTATCAGAAATGTCAATAATATGAATCTGAGATGTCAGCGTGATCATGATATTATCGATCTCCTGATTTAAACTTAAAGCTTTAATGGCATTCATTTTTGCCTTAACTACTTCAAGGTTAAATGCAGAAGCCAGTTCAGGATCAAAATCAGCAACAGCAGATTGTGAATGATAAGAAATACCGCTTCTAATTTCGGCTACCGAAACAGCGATAAATCCCGGTACGTTTGTTTTTAGATCTTCTCCAAATTGTTTTAAAAAATCAGACATAGTTTTGATATTAAAATTGCTTATTGGTGTGTATTCGTTGAGATTTTTTTGCAAAAGTAGCTATACATTATTATATAGTTATCCGCTTTGCGTACCTTGAGCGGTCTTTTTTTTAAATTATTTCTATTTTTTTTAGCTTTTTAATAATTTGAGATACTTTTCTTATAGTATTTTAAGAAAAATGGTATTTAATACCCCACATTGAAATTCGGTGATGCAATCTTTTATGAGCCTTTGGATCTCTTATGGATTGAAATATATTATTTATAAAATTTCAGCTGAAATGTTTACCCATTGCAGTAAAGAATTTCATTCTTTGTAATAAAGAACAGGAAAAGAAGTTTTGCAGAAACGGAACATATTAAGTTTAAAATATGCAGTCGTTCTGAAGTTTTTTTTTAGCAAGGTAGTTTTATGTCCCGGATTGAAATCCGGTATTACAATAGTATTCGGGCCTTTGGCTCTTTCGTATGAATTTGAATATTTTATTTATAAAATCTGTAAGGAATGTATCTTTATTGCAGCAGCATTCATTGCTAAAAACAGATCACTAAACTTACCAGCTTCCCTTTAAACCTTCTTTTAGGGCGCTGTTGTATTTCTCTAAATCAAAACTATACAAATCTGGAGCTTTATGTGCGCCTCCTTTTCGGGATTCATCCAGTTTGGTCAGAATATCATAACGAAGAATCTTTCTGTAAAAATTCCCGCGATTTAGTTTTTTTCCTAAAATACCTTCATATAACTTTTGAAGCTCCGGCATCGTAAATTTCTCAGGAAGAAGATTATAACCAATAGGATGATTATTTAATTGCTCACGAAGCGTCATCAAAGCCTTGTCAAAAATAGTGCGGTGATCCATCATAAATTCAGGTAGATTTTCGATAGAATGCCATTTAACAATACTCGAAAATTCATCAATATTTAGTTTTACCTGCGAATGCTCTGCCAGGGCATAATAGCCAATCGACACAAAACGCTGTTTGTGCCACATGCTGTCATCATAATCCTGAAAAGCAAATTCAGAACGGTTTAGATTTCCAAAAGTATAAAATTGCTGCAGGTAAATATTCTCGGTTCCGGTTCTGTCTTTTAAGATACGGACAGCTGCATCATCAACATTTTCAGCCTTTTCTACATAGCCTCCGGGAAGTCCCCATTCCTCACGATCTTTCATTTTTAAGATTAAAACCTGAAGGGTATTTTCGTGAAAACTGAAGACAACACAGTCGATAGAAAGTGTTGGAATAAACTTTTCCCAAGACTCTGCGGAACGTATTTCGAGTAGTTTTTTAAATTCCATGGGGGTACAATTAGCTCCAAATTTAAACTTTTTAATTGGTATGAGTCAAATTGTTTAAATTTTTTCTGACAATCTTAAAATCTTTCCAAAAAAAATTTTCACCTCACTTTTTTGATTTTTTCAATGTAGTCAAAATTATCAGATTGTTTACAGTCAAAATTCTTTTTGCCACTAATTACAGCACTTTACGCAAACGAGGTAGTAAAATTTAAGTGTCAATTTAACAATTCACAGTCATTAACGGCTTTGTTGTTTTTATGGAATTTATCACTCCCTTTTAATGCGAAATTGAAAATTATAACATCAATTATTTGTTGAAATCAGAAATTGTAATTAATATTGCTTCATTATGAAGCAATGAAAATTCATAATGAAAACTCTAACTTAAACTACTCATGAAAAAATTAATTTTTGCATCGATCTGCACAATGTTTTTTTCGACTTACGAAGCTTTTTCACAAGACGATAAAAAACAGCAGAAAGCCACAGATTCAATTAAAAGCCTAACCAAAATTGTTGAAACTGACACCAAAGAAGAAAAAAACAGAAACGTAATGCTTAACGCCGCCAATAATACCGGACCGCGTGATGTAAATATTGGTCTGCCCTCGACCGTAGGAGGAATTACCATTCAGGAAAATGACCTGCCGGTAGTATATTATTTCTGGCCTGAACTGCCAAACCGTACCTGGAGACAAAGTACAAGTCTGGGGCGTACCGGTTTATTAAAAATTGGAGAAGCTGCTATAACCACCGGAGATTTAGGGTTTGCAGTAAACTCGTATACAAAACTGGGAACGGACAAATTAGAAGTCGTTGGTAATTTTTCAGGTTCTAGTTTTGGTTGGATGAAAGGCGACTTAAACGTTTCTGGACCTTTAGCAAAAGGATGGTCGTACACAATGGGCGCTTACGCCAATTTTGACCCAAACTCTTTTGATTTGAAATTCGCCAAATACTCAGACCGAACTCAAATTTACAGAGCAGGTTTGACTAAAAAGTTCAATAACGGAAAAGGACAAATCAGCTTTTTGTATAAATATGCCAACTCGGCTTCTTTGACCAATTATGCCGTTTTTAGATACAAAGAAGGCGGAAAAGTAGAAGAATACAATGACTTTAAAATCGGACGCGATTCGTATATCGTCAATGACGGAACGTTAAAATTCAAAGACATCATGACCGGCCAGACCAAATTTGCGGATATGGGCGGAAGCGATGCAGCATCAACCTCTCATACATTTGATATTTTAGGAAATTATGATTTGGCAAACGACTGGAAATTTACATTCTCAACCCGTTTTCGTTATGCCGAAGCTTCGCAGCTGATCGCTATCCCGCTTGGAATTTTCCAGGCATCAGCTTCAGATAACTTCACATACAAATCAAATGGTAATGCGTATGTTGGAAATGTAAACTCAATGTTGGGATTGTACACAGACGGGACGCCGACAAAAACGGCTATGTCGAGATTTGAGGTTACAAAAAATGAAGAAAAACACAAATGGAGATTTGGTGTAACAGAATATTACTATCAGGTTGATGATTTTACGTCAAGCAGATCATTCTTTAACCAAACCGTAAGTGCAAATCCGGATAAACTGGTTCGTAATACTCCGGGCGGTACATCAAATACAGATGCTGACGGATTTTACAACTACAATGTTGGGGGTGAATACCACAACGGTTTCGAAAACAAATTATCCGGCTATTTCTCTGATAACTGGACAGTAAGCGACCGTTTCAGTCTGACATACGGAGTTAATTTAAGATACCACAAATTAAAAGGAGATTATTTCCTGACATCAAGAACACCGGATTTAGTATTTGATCCAAGCCAGAAAACCTATTTTGATAACAACTGGTTTCATTTAGGCGGTTCTATCAATGCTGTTTATAAGGTAACAAAAAGTGCCGGAATCCTTGCTGACTTTACATATACAGAAAAAAATGGCCAGTTAGAAAGCTATTCAGGAGCTGTAGCACCAAATAATGCAAAATCAAAAAGCCCATTGGCAGCATTTGGATTGTACTTCAATCAGAAAAATTTCAGTATTGTTTCTCAGGCAACATACTTAACCAGAAATAATTATCTGGCAAGATTAAACTTAGTTAATCCGTCAGATGCAACCCAGTCGGAAGTAGCAACCATTTTCTACGATATTCAGACTTTGGGCTGGACTACAGATATTGTTGCTTCGCCATTCAAAGGATTTAATCTTCACTATTTGATTACATTCCAGGATCCGGTTTATAAAAATTACGATTTCTCTGCTTTTGGAAATAACTATTCTTATAACGATAAAAACGTGTTGGAAATTTCTAAAGTATTAATGGAAATCGACCCGAGCTATACCTACAAAGATTTCAAATTCTGGGCAAGTTTCCGTTACTTCAGCAAGCAATATGCGAACTTAACGAATGCCTTGTATTTTGCACCAAGATGGGAAACATTTGGAGGAGTAAATTACAAAATCAACAACCATTTTGATATTGGCATCACGGCTGTAAACTTCTTAAACCAGACAGGAGCAAAAGGAACGATCAACGGGGCTGAATTAATTACAGATGCTTCAGCTTACTACAACCAGCTTTTGGTAGGATCTTATATCCGACCATTTACACTGGAAGCTTCTCTTAATTTCAGATTCTAAATGTATTTCACATGAAAAAAATTATTATAACTGCCGGGCTTGCTTTTTTTATAAGCACAGCTATGCAGGCACAAGGCGGAAATTTTACCATAGTTAAAAATAATAAAGGTGCGGATTTGGGATATTCTCCTGAATCCGGCATCAAAATTCTGACTGTAAATGGTAAGAAATTCAAAGATTTAAATAAGAACGGAAAACTGGATAAATATGAAGACTGGCGCCTTTCGGCAGATGAGCGTGCGAAAGACCTGGCTTCAAAAATGTCTGTAGAACAAATCGCAGGATTAATGCTCTACAGTCGTCATCAGGCGCTTCCGGCTCCGGCTGACGGATACCGTGCAGGACATTACAACGGAAAATTATATGCCGAAAGCGGTGCAAAACCATGGCAGTTAACAGACGAGCAGAAAGCCTTTTTGAAAGAAGATAATCTGCGTCACGTTCTAATTACCAGTGTCGAAACGCCCGAAGTTGCGGCTTTATGGAACAACCAGATGCAGGCTTTTGTAGAGGGAATTGGTTTAGGAATTCCAAGCAACACGAGTACAGATCCGCGCCATACGGCAAATGTAACATCTGAGTTTAACGCAGGAGCAGGAGGAACAATCTCAATGTGGCCTGATGGTTTAGGAATGGCTTCGACTTTTGACCCAAAAATTGTAGAGCAGTTTGGTCAGATTGCGGCCAAAGAATACCGTGCTTTAGGAATTGCAACGGCGTTGTCTCCGCAGATCGATTTGGGTTCAGAACCAAGATGGTACAGAATTTCTATGACCTTCGGCGAAAGCCCTGCCTTAACCCGAGATATGGGAAGAGCGTACATTGACGGTTTTCAGACTTCATACGGAAAAGACGAAATCAAAGACGGCTGGGGGTACAAAAGTGTCAATGCAATGGTAAAACACTGGCCAAGCGGCGGTGCCGAAGAAGGCGGACGCGACGGTCACTGGGCGTACGGAAAATTTGCAGTATATCCTGGAAATAACCTCGAGCAGCATATTGATCCCTTTATCAACGGTGCTTTCAAATTAAAAGGAAAAACCGGTAAAGCATCGGCTGTAATGCCTTATTACACCATTACTTTCGATCAGGATAAAAAATACAGCGAAAACGTAGCCAACGGTTTCAGCAAATACATTATTACTGATTTATTACGAGACAAATACGGTTACGACGGAGTGGTCTGCACGGATTGGCTTGTAACCGGAGATGAAGGTAAAACACCGGACATTTTTGCTGGAAAACCGTGGGGAGTAGAAAATCTTTCTATAGATGAAAGACATTACAAAGCGATTATTGCCGGAGTAGACCAGTTTGGCGGAAATAACGATAAAAAACCGGTTCTGGCAGCTTACGAAATGGGCGTTAAAGAATTTGGAGAATCGTTTATGAGAGCCAGATTTGAAAGATCGGCAGTGCGGTTACTGAAAAATAGTTTCAGAGTTGGACTTTTTGAAAATCCGTATCTGGATGCAGCCGAAACAAAAGCAATTGTAGGGAATCCTGAATTTATGAAAGCAGGATACGAAGCACAGTTAAAATCGGTTGTATTGTTGAAAAACAAAGCAGCTGTTCTTCCTGTAAAAGAAAAGAAAACCGTTTTTATTCCGAAAATTTATACCGCTTCGACCAAAGACTGGTGGGGTGTGGCAAGTCAGCCAAAATTAGAATATCCGGTAAATTTAGATTTGGTCAAAAAATATTACAATGTGACCGATGAGCCTTCAAAAGCCGATTTTGCGATTGTATTTGTAACAAGTCCGCAGAGTCTGGAAGGCGGTTACGATTTAAAAGACCGAAAAAACGGAAGCAACGGTTATGTGCCGATTTCACTTCAGTATGGAACTTACACGGCGGTCGAAGCCAGAACAAAAAGCATTGCAGCAGGAGATCAGGTTATTGACCCAAGTATTAAAGACAGAACCTATAAAAACAAAACCGTTACCGCAGCTAATACTATGGATTTGAGAACTATTCTTGATACCAAAGACATGATGAACGGTAAACCGGTAATTGTTTCAGTGACGGCTAATAAACCAATGATTTTTAATGAATTTGAAAAAGAAGTAAACGGAATTGTATTGAATTTCGGGGTTTCTTCTCAAGCCGTTTTGGATATTATTTCAGGAAAAACAGAACCATCAGGATTGCTTCCGGTACAAATGCCGGCAAATATGGCAGCAGTTGAAAAACAATTCGAAGACGTTCCGTTTGACATGGAACCGCATAAAGACAGCGAAGGAAATGTATACGATTTCGCTTTTGGGCTAAACTGGAAAGGTGTTATAAAAGACTCACGTACTGAGGTTTATAAAAAGTAAGTTTTTTTTATGCAGTAATTTAACCGCAAAGTCAGTAAAGATTTTACGCAAAGGTTCGCAGAGTTGTCATTTCGACCGGAGGGAGAAATCACACCAGGAATTCGACACAGATTGTAGACATGCTTTTTGGAGCTTCTAGTGTGATTTCTCGTACCTCGAAATGACAAACTGTACCTTAATTGAGATCTATAAAATCAGCTTAAATCTTAACAAATCTGCGTGAAACACTAAACCTGCTTAAAACCCAAAACAACAACAATATGAAAAATAAAATCAAAATGACACTAGCGTTCTGCCTGCTTTTAGGCACAGTTTTGCAGGCACAAACCAAATCAGCGAAGTCAAAAGATTTGGTTATGCCCAGAATGCGTGTTATAGTCGACAATGATTTTGGAGGCGATCCGGACGGATTGTTTCAGTTAGTGCATCAAATTTTGTCGCCTTCTGCAGAAATTCGGGGTATTATTGGTTCTCATTTAAAGCCTGGAGATCCTTTTGATCCTTCTTCGGAAACAGCTGTAAACGCCGCAAAAAAAGCAAAAGAACTTTTAGAAGTAATGAAACTTCAGAATTCTTTTTCGGTTTATGAAGGCTCAAATTTACAGTTGAAAGATACCAAAACACCCAATATTTCCGAAGGTGCAAAAGCAATCGTAAAAGAAGCCATGCGTACCGATGTTAAAACACCGCTTTATGTAGTATGCGGTGCCGGACTAACAGAAATTGCAAGCGCCTATTTAATGGAACCGAAAATTGCAGACCGTCTTACTTTGGTCTGGATTGGAGGTCCGGAATATACAGATCTTGCTTCACCGCCTCCGGGATATACACCGCTTGAATACAATCTTGGAATCGATATTACGGCCGGACAGGTCATTTTTAATGATTCGAAAATTCCGATCTGGCAGGTGCCGAGAAACGCGTACAGACAAACTCTTTTATCCTATTCGGAGCTGCTTTTGAAAGTAAAACCAGCCGGAAAAACCGGAGAATACCTTTCTGAAAAAATAGAAAGCCTCATGAAAAGAGTACAGCAGTTTGATCTGCATATTGGTGAAACGTACATTATGGGCGATAGTCCGCTGGTATTGCTTACCGCGCTGCAGTCATCTTTTGAAGCCGATCCGAGTTCTAGTTCCTATGTCCTGAAACCATCGCCTTTGATTAACGCGCAGGGACTTTATGAAACCAATCATAACGGAAGAAATATCCGAGTTTACAATCAATTGGACACCCGATTGATGTTTGAAGATTTCTTTGCAAAACTTCAATTATTTAAAAACTAACTTTTAAAACTAGTTAAAATGAAAAATAAAATCAGCCTGTTTTTTGCCTGTTTTCTATTTATAGGCACTGTAAAAGCACAGGAAATCGTAAAATTATATCAGGGAAAAGCACCAGGATCTGAAGACTGGACACAGCAAGAAGCCCAAATGTATTCGGATCTTTTTAAAACAGAAGTGGTCTACAATGTAACCGATCCGGCTTTACTGGTATATCAGGTTCCAAAAGGAGTTAAAAATACAGGAACAGCGATCGTAATTGCACCGGGAGGCGGATTTCAGAGTCTTTCCATCAACAGAGAAGGAAAAGAACTGGCAGAAATTTTAAGCAAAAAAGGAATCACCGCTTTTGTATTAAAATACCGTTTGAACAAAACCGAAACCAATGATCCGGCAAGAGAAATGATGGAGAAGTTAAAAGACAGAGCAGCATTCGAAAAAAACTCTATCGCGACAATACAATTAGCAGCTCAGGACGGAAAAAACGCTTTGAACTATGTTCGTAACAACGCATCAAAATACGGTGTGAATTTGAAGAAAGTAGGTATTATTGGTTTTTCTGCGGGTAGTACCGTGGCTATGGAAACCGTTCTGGACAACAAAACAGAACAGCTTCCTGATTTTGTTGCAAATATTTACGGCGGACCTCGACCTGAACTTCTAAGCGTTCCGGTACCACAAAAAAACATCCCAATGTTTGTCTGCGCGGCAAGCGACGATCAGCTGAAACTTGCTCCAAGAAGTATTCAGATGTACAACAAATGGCTCGAAGCCGGACAATCAGTAGAATTACACATGTACTCAAAAGGCGGACACGGCTTTGGAACCGGAAAACAAAATTTACCAGTCGATTCATGGGAAATACGCTTTGAAGAATGGCTGACCTTACAAGGATTCTTAAATTAAGTTTTGGCATCTGGCTGAAAACCCCAAACAACAACATTATTAGCTTAAAGTAGAACTTTAAAACTATCTATATTATGAAACACACAATAACAAAAACAGTAAGAGTAACGCTTTTAACAGCGCTTGTTCTTTCAAACTTGTCATTTAACAAGTTAACAGTAAACGAAAAAGATCCGGTGATCACAATCAACGGTTTCTCTTTTGTTGATTCGAATAAAAACGGAAAATTAGACCCGTGGGAAGATACCCGTCTTTCTGTAAATCAAAGAATTGAGGCCATCATCAAAGAAATGACGAACGCTGAAAAAGTAGATTTATTAATAGGAACGGGAATGCCTGGAATTGAAGTCTTGACAGGTCCTGTTGGAGATTCTAAACAAGGTCTGGTTCCCGGAGCAGCAGGAGGAACGGCTGCTTTTGAAAGATTCGGAATTCCTGCTACGGTTGTAGCCGATGGTCCTGCGGGATTACGTATTGCACCAACCAGAGAAAACGATTCAAAAACCTATTATGCAACAGCATTCCCTGTTGGAACGGCTTTGGCTTCAACCTGGAACAAGGCGCTTTTAGAAGAAGTTGGAAAAGCAATGGGTAACGAAGTAAAAGAATATGGAGTTGATGTTTTACTGGCTCCGGCTTTAAACATTCACAGAAACCCGCTGAACGGAAGAAACTTCGAATACTATTCTGAAGATCCGCTTATTTCAGGAAAAACCGCTGCAGCAATTGTAAACGGAATCCAGTCTCAGGGCGTTGGAACTTCGATTAAACACTTTGCGGTAAATAATGAAGAAACCAATCGTTTAACAATCAACGCACATGTTTCTGAAAGAGCCATTAGAGAATTGTATCTGAAAGGTTTTGAAATCACGGTAAAAGAATCTGATCCGTGGACGATTATGTCTTCATACAACAAATTAAACGGTATCTATACTTCTGCTAATAAAGATTTATTGACAGAAGTTTTAAGAAACGAATGGGGCTACAAAGGAATCGTAATGACCGACTGGTTTGGCGGTTTCCCGGGCTTTGAATCGATACAAAAAGGATCAAATTCTGATGTTGTACAGCAGATGATTGCCGGAAACGACCTTTTGATGCCGGGAATTCCGGTTCAGAAAAAAGCATTATTAGAAGCTTTAAATTCAGGAAAATTATCTCAGGAAGCAGCTAATACCAATGTGAGAAGAATTTTAGAGTACGTTTTCCGTACGCCTACTTTTGCTAAGTACAAATACAGCGATAAACCAAATCTTACGAAAAATGCTGAGGTAACCAGAAAAGCAGCTGCTGAAGGTATGGTTTTACTTAAAAACGAAAAAAATGCCCTGCCTTTTGCTGACAAACAAAAAGAGGTTTCATTATTTGGAGTTACATCGTACGCATGGATTACAGGCGGAACAGGAAGCGGAAGTGTAAACAACAAACATACTGTTTCTCTTTTAGAAGGATTAAATGCAGCAGGTTATAAATTAGACAAAGAATTGGTTGATTTATACACGCCTCATGCTGAAAAAGAAGTAGTTGCCGAAAAAGAAAGAAGAAAAGCAAGGGGCGTTTTAGCATTGCCTGAAAGACTGCCGGAGATTAAAATGGACGATGCTTTTATTGCTAAAAAAGCAGCAAGTTCTGAAATCGCATTTGTGACTTTAGGAAGAAATTCTGGAGAAGGCGGAGATAGAGTAGTAGACAACGACTTCAATATGGCAAACGAGGAAATCGAAATGCTGGATAAAATCTCAAAAGCATTCCATGCAAAAGGCAAGAAAGTAGTTGTGATTTTAAACATTGGCGGTGTAATCGAAACCGCTTCATGGAAAGACAAAGCAGATGCTATTTTATTAGCATGGCAGCCGGGTCAGGAAGGCGGACATTCTGTTGCCGATGTAGTTTCTGGAAAAATTAATCCATCCGGAAAACTTACAATGACTTTCCCTGCGAAATATTCTGATACTCCTTCGGCTAAAAACTTCCCTGGATTCCCGGTTAACAATCCAACAGAGGTAACATACGAAGAAGGTGTTTATGTAGGATACCGTTATTTCAATACCTTCAACATCAAACCATCTTACGAATTTGGTTTTGGAACTTCATATACCACTTTTGATTATTCAGGTATTAAATTGAGTTCTCCAGCTTTCAAAGATAAACTGACCGTTTCGGTAACGGTTAAAAATACCGGAAAAGTGGCCGGAAAAGAAGTGGTACAATTATACCTTGCTGCTCCTTCAAAATCAATCGACAAACCGAAAGAAGAATTAAAAGCTTTTGCAAAAACAAAAGAACTAAAACCGGGCGAGAGCCAGACGTTAACATTAACGTTATCTCCAAAAGACCTGGCTTCTTTCTTAGAAAATAAAAGTGCATGGATTGCCGAAGCCGGAGAGTACAAAGTACTTATAGGAGCATCGTCATTAAATATCAAACAAACTGCATCCTTCTCAGTACCAAAAGAAATTACAGTTGAAAAAGTGAAGAAAGCTTTTGAATTAGATTCAAAGTTTACAGAACTTAAACCTTGATTTAGTTAGTTTATTGTTGAAAAACCGTCTCGATTTTTTTGAGGCGGTTTTTTTGAATTTCAGATTTCAGATTTTAGATTTTTTAGAATTTGATATTGATATTGATATTGGAATTTAAACTTTTGAATTTAGCTATCTTTATGCTTTAAATTATTGATTACTTATGAATACCAAAAACACCACCAGTCAAGCGGTTCCAAACTACACCGTTCCGCTGATTACCATTACGATATTATTTTTTATGTGGGGATTTATTACCTGTATGAACGATATTTTGATTCCCTATTTAAAGAAATTATTTGCCCTTACTTTTGTTGAATCGATGCTGGTTCAGTTCTGTTTTTTTGGAGCTTATTTTCTGGGGTCGCTTACTTATTTTGTATTTTCATATTACAAAGGAGATCCAATCAATAAAGTGGGTTACAAAAAAGGAATACTTTCCGGAATTCTTCTTTCGGCAATAGGCTGTGTTTTATTTTATCCTGCAGCAACTTTTTCAGTATATGGTTTATTCCTTGGCGCTTTGTTCGTTCTCGGACTTGGATTTACCATTTTGCAGATTACGGCAAACGCCTATGTCTCTCTTTTAGGAACAGAAGAAAGTGCTTCGGGCCGATTGAATATGACTCAGGCATTTAACGCTTTCGGGACTACAATTGCACCAATACTGGGCGGTTATTTAGTATTTGGTCCGGGAGGCGATCATAATATTACAGCCGAAGCAACCCGTATTCCGTATCTTGTATTTGCGGGAATTTTAGTTTTAGTTGCCGTTTTGATTTACAATGTAAAACTGCCTTCTTTTCAGACAGAAGAAACAGAACAGGGAGGTCTTGGAGCTTTAAAATTCCTTCAATTGCGTTTGGGGATTTTAGGAATCTTCTGTTATGTTGGAGGAGAAGTAGCGGTAGGAAGTTTTATTATCAGTTTTCTGGAACTGGACAGCGTTGGCGGTTTAACCGAAGCAGTTAGTAAAAACTACCTTGCCATGTATTGGGGAGGCGCTATGATCGGACGTTTTCTTGGAGCCATTTCGCTGAGTCAGGGTATCAGTGCTTCAAAAAAAGCATTGTATATGATTCTGACTGCAGCAGCTGTCTTTTTATTGATTTATTCTATTGTAAACCTGACCTTTAGTCAAATGAGTTTTTTCCTTGTATTCTTAGTTCTGAATTTCTTTGCTTTTATGATTGGAAAATCGGCACCGGCAAGAACACTGGCAATATTTGCGTCTATTAATATTGTATTACTGCTGGTATGTATTTTAAGCACAGGAAAAATGGCTATGTACAGCATATTAGGAATTGGGATTTTTAACTCAATTATGTTTTCTAACATTTATACTTTAAGTATTGCCGGATTGGGTAAATATACCAGTCAGGGTTCATCTCTTTTGGTAATGGCAATTTTGGGAGGAGCTTTGGTTCCGATAATTCAGGGTGTCCTTGCTGATTCTGATTTTGGCGTACAAAAATCATTTATCGTTCCCGTATTCTGCTACGCTTATATTCTTTGTTTTGGTTTGTACTGCACTAAGAAACTGAAGAATGTAGAGCATGTTAAGAATGTTTCGGGGCATTAATTGTTTAAAATCCAAGGTTTAAATATCAATGACAATATCAAATTTCAAACTTTGCGAACTTAAATTGGACAATGTTTAAACTCTAAATTTTGCGAAACGTTAGCATTCTCTGTCGTAAAAAACACAATTTGGAAATAATAAAAAAGGACTTGCTTTTTACAAACAAGTCCTTTTTTCGTTATAATCAGAATTAATTATTCGGCATTTGCCATATTTAATGTCAAAGTTGTCAGGAATTCAAGTCCCGTTGTTGTGATTGCCTTAACGGTGATTTCGTATGCACCTGCAGTCAGCGAAGTACTTTTCTTTACAGAAACAGAACCTGTTTTTTCGTTTATTGAAAATATACTTTCAGTATCACTAAAAGGCTGTCCGTCTTTCTTAATACCATTTATAGCAAATGACGATTTGTAAGCTTCAGGAGAAAATGCCGGTGCGGCCGATACGTATCCGTTTGATAAAGCAATATGAAGATTATTCAATACGATAGTCAGATCATATTCAGGATAATATGTACCAAAAAAGAATTTGATTTTTGGAATGAATATTACGCGGAATGTTGTTGATGCTACGCGGAAATTATCTTTAAGAAGAACCGGAGTTACGTCATACGCTTTTTCTGCCTTTTTATCCGGATCTCCGGCATTAGCAGCAAATTTCAAAACATTCGAATTCAATGTAACTTCTGTTCCTATAGCTGAAGGATTCTCAATTGCCCAGCTCATATCAGCCGAAACTGTTTGAGGAGCTTCAAGCTCAAAATTGGCAGCATCACCGTAAATCACATAAGCCACCGGAATTACTGCTTTGCTTTCGATATCTTTAATTGACAGTTTTGCAGGCGTGATTTTAAAGTCAATAGTCTGCTTACCCTGAAAGTTCTGACTTACCGAGCTTACGTTTACGGTAATTTTGTAGCTGTCAGGTAATTTCGTTCCATTGCCCGAAACAGCGCTATTTGGATAAAGCAGACCGCTGTTTACATTGATTTTTCCCGATTCCTTGTTTACCGTTACTGCTTTCGAAAGTTTATCATTTAGAAATTCAGAAGCATTGACTTTTACATTTTCATTCAGGCTGAAATCTAAACTTATCTGAACATCAGATGCATCTAAAACACTCGAAGGTAAAGTAATGCTCTGCTGTTCGCCGTAGACCATAGAAGCTGTAGGGGTAAGTTCAATATCAATTTGTTTTTGAGGCGTCTCCTCATTGTCACTGCTGCAGGCTGTCAGTGACAAAGCCAAAAGTCCCATAAATAGTGATCTCGCGTAGTTTTTTTCTTTTCTCATAGTTTAAAATTTTTGCCAAAAGTATATTTTAAAAATATTTATCGCAACAAAGTTGCGATATTTTATTGCAATTTTGTTGCGATAGTGTTTTTAAGCAGTATATTTGCGCCCATTATTTACCCAAATTCAGTGCGATCATGCAAATTAATCCCCGATCCTTATGTCTATTTTTCCTTGCCTTTAATCTATATGCATATTCGCAGCATAAACCTTCCGATAGTATTAAAACCAATGTTCTGAATGAAGTTATAATCAGCAACAACAGTAAATCAGAATTATCGAATTCAAGAAAAATTTCACGAAAAGAACTTTTAAAAAATCAGTCGGCAACGCTGGGAGAAACGCTCAGTCATGTTCCCGGAATTCAGAATTCGTATTTCGGACCAAATTCGGGAGCTGTGGTAATCAGAAGCCTCAGCGGTAACCGCGTAAAAGTTTTAAGTAACGGAATGGCAATGAATGACCTTTCCGGAATCAGTCCAAACCTTAACCTGATTACCGATACAGATAATCTTTTAGGCATTGATGTTCATATAAACGACGGAAATGTTCTTTTTGGCGGAAGAGCTATTGGCGGTGCAGTTAACCTGAAAGACAACACGATCCCGAAAGAAAAAGCGCCCAAATTCCTTTCCGGTTTTGTACGGGCAGAAGGAAATACGAATCTCGGATATAAACAATCTTTTGACTTTAACGGAAATATAGGAAAAAAATGGGTCTGGCATGCGGGAGGTATGAACAGATGGAATGGAGACATTAAAATACCCGGAAACACAAAAGCTCCCATTGCTTACGATCCAAAAATTGATGATCTGACCGCCTCGATGGCGCAGGTTCATGTCGAAAAACAGACCACAAGAAACTTGACTTTGTATCCCTACATAAGCCAGTTTGTTTTGGATAAAATGAATGATCCGAAATGGGCGCTTACAGATGCTGATTTATACACTTTTGAAGAAAAATCATTTATTGACGGCGCTTATGTGTCAAATCCCAAAAATAACTTGTACATAGCGGGACAGCCTGCCGGAACGCCATTTTCGACAACCGTAGTAAAAGGTATTACTGATTATGCTCCTGTAAAAAAAGGAACAATGCCTAACAGTCATGCCAACAGTTATGCCCTAAATTTTGGAACGGGTTATGTGGGCGAAAAATTCAATATTGGAGCCGGATTTCGAAGAACGTACGGATATTATGGAATTCCCGGTTTTGCACTGCGCAAACTGCCGGGGCATACGCACACACACGACGATGGGTATACACATGAAATAGAAGGAGAAAGTATTTACCTGCCTATAAACACACGATCTGAAAGCAATAGTTTGATGATGGAATCGGAGTACAGACCCCAAAGTGCAGGAATTGCTGCTGTAAGATTAAATTATATGCTGCAGTATTCTCAAGACAGCGAACTTATTGACGATTACCTTGCCAATAAATTTTCGGCATCGCGCCACATTGTTAGGCTAGAGGTGGATCAGCAGCGTCTTAAGTTTTTAAAAGGACTCTCCGGTGCAGATGTTTCTGTTGTTAATATAGACGGAAGCGGTGAGCAGCGCTATCTTCCCGATAATAAAAGCCGTGAATACGGAATATTTACATTGCAGCAATTTGCAATTAAGTTTTTAAAACTAAATGCCGGGTATCGTCACGATCTTGTTCAAAGACGCGCCATGCTCACAGAAGGCTACAAACCAAGCAGGGGACTTGGCGGCGGGAAACTCTCAGATCGTGATTTTCATCTCAGCCAGTTTACTTCCGGCTTACAAATAGATGTAACAAAATATGCCTATTTACGAGGTTCGTATTCGCATTCAGAACGTGCTCCTGATGTTAACGAATTGTATGCGGGTAATAATCACTTTGCTATTATTTTAGAAGAAAATGGAGATGACAGGTTAAACAAAGAGACGGCAAAGACAACAGAGTTTGGAGCAGGATTTAATTACGCTGGATTAAAACTTTCTGTTACGCGATACAAAACCTTGTTAGATAATTATTTATATCTGGCTCATACAGGAATTTCGCGTTCAGGCGGTTTTTTGGTGAAAGAATGGCGGCAATCAAATACTGAATTGAACGGATGGGAAGTTGAAATGGCATACAATAAAAAAATTACCGAAAATTTTAATATCCAGCTGGGATCTTATTTTGACTTGGTTAAAAATGTAAATACTGCCGAAGATCGTATGAGAGACTGGGCAGAAGGTGATTATATGCCCAATATGCCTACCAGCCGATTTGGGTTTTCAGGAGGAATCGGCTTTAGGAAATTTGAATTCAGCGCAGCATTCGACCGTTACCTGGAACAGCGTTACCTTGGAAAGAACATTAATCCCGAACCGCCAATGCCGGCCTATTCACTGCTTTCTGCACGACTGAGCTATAACATGATTTTTAAAGACTACAAAATAGAATATTTTGCTGCAGGTACTAATCTGCTTAATGTTGAAGCCAGACCGCAGAATTCTTTTCTAAAGTATTTAGCACCGCTGCCGGGGATTAATATTTCTTTAGGGTTGATGGTTAGTATTTAAAAAAGTGATTAGTGATTAGTTGTTAGTGATCATATTAGGGATATATTTTACTGCTTCGTGCTGTCAGATTAGAGATTTATAACAGAGAAAATCCGAGAAAAAGATGCTAAGGCAACAAAAATAAAACTCTGCGAATCTTTGTGTGCTTCTTCGGTAAATTTGACAGATACCAAAAATCACGACTTTAATCCGAAAATAAAACTTACAAATTTTGGTATTTTTTTAACAAACAAACTGTCACCCATTTAGGATGTTTAATACTCTTATTTAGAGATTACATTGTGTAATTTATTAAATAACCCTTTAACCCTTACATTATGAAAAAAATTACTTGTTTGTTCGTGCTGGGAATATTGTTTTCCTGTGCAAGTGAAACCGAAGTTCCGCAGGCCTCTGCAGATGCAGAAATTATCAGACTTATGAAGACACCTGATAAAAACACTTTAACTCATGATGAAATAAGAAAAATTGTAGCACATTTGGATAAAAAACCTGAAGATTCTAAATATCTGGCTTCAGAACCTATTTCTAAAAAGAAACCTGTAAAGACTTTAGATCCAAAGGCTGTTAAACGTGAGTACACGATTGAAGACTATATGCAGGTTGAGGTTGTACCGCAAAATGCTCCTGATTATAAAGCCACCCTTCAAATGATTAGGATTGAAGAGTAATTTTTGAAATGAAAAAAATAAGAGGTTCGCAAAGATTCAATAGAACTCTGCGAACCTTTGTGGTAAAACCTGAAACTTGAAACTTTTTAAACATTTTTCAGGCTCATTATAAATAAAACGTTTGATTTTAAATTTATTCCTGTTAAAATCAAATTTCATGAAATAATCTTCATTATTTTAACTAATTGTCTTTTAGTTTTTGACGTGAAAATGCGTAATATTGCTTTTTTGATTTTCACCTCTTTAAATTAATGTCTGTTTATAGCAAATATGCTGATCCCATCTTATTAAATCTTCTTAAAGAAGATGATCAGCTGGCCTATACAGAAATTTTTGAAAGGTATGCCAGACTTCTTGTGAACCATGCTTGCAAAATGCTCGGCAGCCGTGATGAGGCAAACGATGTGGTTCAGGAAGTATTTTTATCCATCTGGAACAAACGTCATGAAATAACCGTTACCGGATCTTTTTCGGCTTACTTATACAAAGCGGTAAAAAACAGAATACTAAATCATATCGCTCACGAAAAAGTGGTTTCGAGTTATGCCGATTCCATTTCAAACTTCATCGAAGAAGACTATGTTTTCGCTGATTCCAGACTCAGGGAAAAAGAACTTGAAGCGATTATTGCCAAAGAAATTGCTTCTCTCCCGGAAAAAATGCGCGAAGTTTTCCTGCTTAGAAAAGTAGAAGAACTCTCGTATGACGAAATTGCACTTCAGTTAAATATTACCGACAAAACCGCGAAACAGCAAGTCTATAATTCGCTTAAAATACTGCGCGAAAAACTCAAAACTATGATGGGTGTTTTTATTTGGTGAAGTATTGTAAAGGTTTTTGTTAATTTTTATGATAGAATCTACTCATAATCGTCTCATTAGTAAATAGAAAATAACGTTATTCAGGATTTATTAATGATATAATAATATTTTTTTTAATTTTTTTTGCTTTTCGTCTATGACAAAAGCTGTATATAACTGTCTTACTTAAAAACGGGACAAAATTCTGTGTTGTAATTTATGAAAGAAACTGAAATCTTAGAACTGCTTCAAAAATACCAAAACGGTACTTTATCGAATGAAGATAAGGACAAACTCGACGCCTGGTATCTGAACCGTGCTTCTAAAAGTAATGTACATCTTAACGAGTACGAACTCGAAGAAAGTTACGAGTATCTAAAATCGAAACTTCCGTTACAGCAGGAAACCAAAGTAATCAGTATCTGGCCGCGTATTACCGTTGCAGCCTCTATAGTTGTAATGCTGGGTACCGGAATTTTTTACTTTACAAAAACAAAGGAGCAGGTTATTCAGGTTGCGGCAAAGCCAAAGGAAATTGCGCCCGGAGGTACAAGAGGAATTTTAACGCTTTCAAACGGAAAACAGATTGTGCTTTCGGCTATTTCTGAAAAAGATACTATTGCCAGAGAAGGCGAAGATAAAGAAGTAACGATCAAAATGAGTGCTGACGGCGTTATTACCTATATAATAAATCCTGATGCCGATACTTCAAAAAATGATGCCGATGCTTATAATACACTTTCGACCCCAACCGGAGGTCAGTATAATATTGTATTGGCAGACGGAACAAAAGTTTTCCTAAATGCGGTTTCGTCTATTAAATATCCAACCCAGTTTAACGGAGATCAAAGAGTGGTTGAGTTAGAAGGAGAAGCGTATTTTGAAGTGGCAAAAAATAAAAACCAGCCCTTTATTGTAAAATCAGGAAGTCAGGATATAAAAGTTTTGGGAACGCATTTTAATGTACATGCTTATGATAACGAACCGGCTATTAAAACCACTTTACTGGAAGGAAGCGTAGCAGTAAGTTATAAAAACCAGAAAACGATTTTAAAACCGGGACAGCAGTCAAATGTGTCTGATAATTCGAATAAAATATCTGTTCGTGAAGTGGATACCGAAGCTGCAATTGCCTGGAAAAACGGCCGTTTTAAATTTGATAATGCCGACTTGAAATCGGTTATGAAACAGCTGGAACGCTGGTACGGAATCAAAGTAGAATACCGCGGCGATGTGTCGGATGTGAGATTCAACGGCGGTACGTTTAGAAATAAAAATTTGTCTGAAGTATTAAAAGTACTTGAGCTTAGTAATATAAAATTTAAAGTCGAAGGAAAAACAATTATTGTATATCCCTGATTTTAGATCTGCCCGTTTATGCTGAGTCTATAAACTAAAAAACCAGAAGCAGTTGCGATGCTTCCGGTTTGTTTTTAATGTTTATAGCCAGTATAAGTTGTCCACTATTGTTTAACTATAACCAATGTAAATGTATGAAATTAAATTTACAACCAAAAAAACCTTACAAAAAACTAACAAAAAAGATTCCCAGGCTTAACTTTTCTGTCTCTTTATGGGGGGTAAGTTTTATGCTAATGCTGCTGAGCAGTTTTACAGCTAGTGCACAGAGCATCAGTGTTAATTTTAAAGATGCTTCTCTGGAAACGGTTCTAAAAGAAGTGGGAAGACAAAGTAATTACGAAATTTTCTATACTCAGAAATTACTTAAGGATGCAAGTCCTGTAACGATTAATGTTAAGAATACTTCTTTAAAAGAAACTTTAAATCAAATTTTCAAAAGTCAGAATTTAAAATACTCGCTTACCAACCAGACCATTGTAGTAACTGCCGGAACAAAAGCAGAGGAAAAGCCAAAGGGAAACGGAAACGGGTTAGTGGATATCCGCGGGAAAGTTCTAAACAATAAAAACGAACCTTTTCCGGGAGTTACGGTAACGGTTGCCGGCACTAACAAAATGAGCATTACAGATTTTGACGGAGGATTTTCTTTAGATAACGTACCCTCAGACGCTGTTTTGGAATGTTCGGGACTAACGATCGAGAAAAAATCTTTTGGCGTTGGCGGACGAAATATTGTTTCGCTTGTTGTAGAAGACAAAGTATCTGCCATGAAAGAAGTGGTGGTGACAGGTTACCAGACTGTTACGAGAAGTCATTTTACAGGAGCGATTGCCAAAGTAGACGAAAAAGTTTTAAACGAAAATATTAATGGCAATTTATCAAGCGCACTCGAAGGTCGTGTGGCGGGTTTAATGCTTCAGAAAAATCCAACCGGAGCTTCTGCAGATACGCCTATTTTACGAGGAATGGGAACTTTTTCCAGCAATGTAGGCTACAGTCCGCTTATTGTAATCGACGGTCTGCCGACTGAATTGACTCTGGATGAAATTAATCCGTATGATATCGAAAGTGTAAACGTGCTTAAAGATGCCGCCGCAGCTTCTATTTACGGTTCACGCGCCGCAAACGGGATTATTGTTTTAACGACCAAAAAAGGAACGGGAAAACTAAAAGTGACTATCAATTCAGATTTCTTTATTTCAGATAAGCCTAATTTAAGAGATATGAATTTGGCTTCGACAAGCGAATTAATCGATTTTGAACAGGCGGTTTACAATAGAGAAAGAGCAAGATATGCCGATACAGCCACTATGTTTAACAGCTATGGAGATATTGGAAGCAGTAACCCAAAATATTACAGTCCGCTTTATCAGCTGAACCGCGATTTAGAAGAAGGCGTAATCAGCAATGCCGATTACAACAGCACTATGGCACAATGGAGAAAGAACGATTACGCGAAAGATTATCGTGATAATGTTTGGCAGAAAGAATTCAGGCAGCGTTACAACGTAGCATTTTCCGGAAGTACAAGCAAACAAAATACGTATGTGTCTCTTAATTATGACGAAGCAAAAAACCGTGTCAAATACAACGAAAGCCGTTCGTTTAATTTGTATGCCAAAAGCAGTTTCCAGATTTCAAACTGGTTAAACGCCACTTTTGGATTAAACGGAACGTATAGTAATGATGACAGTACAGATGGAGATTACAATAATTACGATATTCAGAAAAGATACGAGCGTATTACAGATGATAACGGAGCTTTGGTATATTCGCCTTTTGTAAATATTGATGACGGTTTTACATCCGGAAGTGCATTAAATCCAGCTATGGCGAGAAAAATTGCAGGTTTAAGCGGTTTTAAATCGACTAGTTTTAATGTTTTAAATGAGCTTCAGGAAGGTATTAAATATCAAAATTCATTGAGCCTTCGGTCTTTTGCCAATTTACGCGCAAAGATCTGGAGAGGTTTAAGTGTTAGTACACAATTTCAGTACGAAGTAAGACGAAACGACAGTGAGGAATATAACAGTGTTGACTCGTACAAAATGCGTTATGCGATTAATGCCTTAACGGGGTACAATCCAACGACAAACGCCTATACCTATGTGGACGGTTTTTCTGCAGGAGGCCGATACAAACAGATGAGCGGTCGTGTAAGCAATTACTCATTTAGAAATCAGCTTGATTTTGCAGAGGATTTTGCCGATGGTAAACATTCGGTTACCGGTTTAGCCGGTTTTGAAATGCGCGAAACCTACGCTCCAAGAGGTATTGAACAAATCCGCTACGGATACGATCGTGTTACCCTTACATCGGCTACATTAAACAGCCTTTCGTTAAGTCAGACAGGAGTTCCGAGTTATATATATGGCAGCAACCGTACACTGGCCGCTCTTTCAAGAACGCAGGGAGAAGTTTTGCATCGTTATTTTTCAGTTTTCGCCAGCGGAGGGTACACCTTTTTGTCTAAATACAACTTAACAGGAAGTTACAGAGTCGACAGAGCCGATTTGTTTGGAGTAGATCCAAAATATAAAAACCGTCCGTTGTGGTCTGCAGGTTTAGGATGGAACATCAGCAGCGAAGAATTCATGAAACCAATAAAATGGGTAAGCATGCTGAAACTGCGTGCCACGTATGGTGTAAACGGAAACGTTGACCAGAGTACATCTCCGTACATCACGGCGACCAGAAAAAATGACTTTCTTTATCAGTCTTTACAATATGTAAATATAAGCGGACAGCCAAATCCTATGCTTCGATGGGAAAAAACACAAAGTACCAACTTTGGTATCGATTATAGTTTGTTTAGAACGAAGATCAACGGAACGATCGATATTTATAGAAAATACAGCACTGATTTATTGGCAACGACGGATCTTGACCCAACTGTTGGTGCAACAAGCAGAACAATCAATGCAGGAGCTTTGCTGAATAAAGGAGTAGAATTTAGCATTGGTTCTGAATGGTACAACCGAGGAGATTTCAGAATTGGTTCAAATGTTATTTTAGCCTTTAACAGAACTACCGTTAAAAAAGTAACTAGAGCCCAGTCAACCGCTTCGGTATATGTGAGCTCGCCTACAAGTTATTTCTTTGAAGACGAAACATTCAATAGTTTATATGCCTACAAATATGGCGGAACGGTAAATGGTTATCCGTTTGTTTTAGACGAAAACGGAAATCCGTCAGTAACTTTTGATGATAGCGGAAATCCAATTTCCTCAAGTATTAAAAGCATTACAAATCCGGATGCATTAGTAAACATGGGAAGTTTAACGCCTACTTATACGGGTTCGTTGTCACAGCGTTTTTCATACAAACAATTCGATCTGAATTTTCTGTTTGTTTTCTCAGGAGGGAACAAAATGCGTAAAGAGGTTCTGGATACAGGATCTGATGCTGTTACCCTTTCTGGTATTGCAGATCGTTATACAGATACCAACCGAAATGGAAACACCCGTTTGTTTGTTGATTATGATGAAAACGTTAGAAACTATGCTGTAACGATGAGCAGCCAGTGGAGAAATTCAGATATAAATGTTGTAGACGGCGATTATATTAAATTGAGAAATATCTCCTTGGCATATAATCTTCCAAAAAACATTGCCAATAAAATGAAAGTGGCTTCGGCTAAATTTACTTTTCAGGTAAACAACATCTGGTACTGGAGTGCGGCAGGAAATCGTATTGATCCCGAAGTATATTCGGCTAATTCAGCAACACGAAATTTACCATCGCCTAAAACGTATTTATTTGGTTTTAATCTTACCCTTTAAAAAAATGAAAAATATATTCACCATACTACTGCCATTGTTCCTGCTTACAGTATCATCTTGTGAAGAATACACAGATATTACGCCAAAAGGAGCTTTAGTAATCGACCAGGCTTCACAATTTCATGAAATGGTATCATTGCCGGGAAGAGGTTATCCTATCAATAACTTTCAATATTTATCAGACGATCAATGGATGAAAGAATCGAATGTGATAGGAAAAACACCCAATATAGATATTATCAATTTTACTTTTAATGAAAACGTAGACCGTGTTTCCTTGATGACAGGTTCCAGTTTCTATAATCAGTCTTATACTTACATCAACAGATGGAATACAATTATCTCACTTGTAGATGACAGCAAAGGAGATGCAGATACAAAAAGACTGGCAAAGGCCGAAGCAAAAATTTACAGAGCTTACGACCACTTTTTATTAGTAAATACGTATGCAAAAGGATATGATCCGCAGACTGCAGCTTCAGACGGAGGAATCTGCATTATGAATAAATTTGATTTAGAATCGCAGCCATCAAAATCTACTGTAGCGCAGGTGTACGATTTTATTCAGAAAGATATTGAGGAAGCGTTGCCGTATCTTCAGGAAAAACCCCTGGATGTTTATCATCCTTCACTGGCATTTGCGTATGCTTTTAAGGCAAAAGTACATTTGTTTAAACGTGAAATTGCAAGCGCCAAAGCTGCTGCCGAAAAATCATTAAGTTACAACAATCAAATTTTCGATTTGGTAGCCTACAGCGCACAAGGCGGACCATCTGTGGTTGCCGTTCCTGCAGCAAACAATGTTGAGGTGTTAAGCTATATGTATATGATTGGGTATAACGAAATGAATTTTGTAAGCAACTATGTTATCAGTCCCGAGCTTCGAAATTTATTTGGTGCAAACGATGCTCGTTTTAATTTGTTTTTTAACACAACCAATACCAATAATCTTGATATTGGCGCAAACACAGCCTACTGGGCAACCCAGTACACCCGATTTTTTTACCCGACAGTAGGTATGAAAACAACCGAAGTGTATTTAATGCTGGCCGAATGTTATGCGAGAGACAATAAACTGAAAGAAGCGATTGATATTCTGAATACCTTACGTGCAAAACGTATTTTGGCAGGCGGTACAGTTGAGTTAACCGTTCCGGCAACCCGAAAAGAAACAATGGAGCTGGTTGTAAATGAAAGAAGAAGAGAGCTGCTTTTGGGCTTTAACCGTTTTTTTGATTTAAAGAGATTAAACACTGAGACCGAATATGCAAAAACAATTACAAGAGTATTCCCTATAGTCAATAAAACAGTACCGCAGCAAACCTATACTTTGCAGCCAAACTCAAGATTATACATTGTGCCGTTTCCGTTGACTGCCTTGACAAAAAATCCAAAACTTACTTTAAACACTGACGAAAAAGTTCCATTTTAATTCCGATGAAAAAATTATTTATTCTGCTCATCATGCTCGCCGCCGGTCAGCATGGTTTTGCACAGACCCCCGAAAAAAAAGCCGACAGCACCAGTACACAGCCAAAAGGCATGCAGCCTTACAATAAGGTAATTACAGACAAAGCCAAAAACAAATCAGGTCTTTTTACGATCAGTCAGGTTGATGCTAAATACTATTTTCAAATTCCTGATAGCTTGTTTAACCGCTATATGCTTGTAGTAACCCGTTTTCTTTCGACTCCGGAAGGCATTGGTGTTTTTGGCGGCGAAAAAGCAAACGAGCAGACTATTTATTTTGAAAAAGGTATTAATAATACAGTTTATTTAAGATCCCTGCAATACAGGCAGGACGTTCGCTCTGCCGATTCGATGCTGGCAAAAGCATTGGCAGGCAGCAGCGAAAATCCAATTGTGGCAGCTTTCCCGATAAAAACAACCAATCCGGATAATCAAAATGTGGTGATTGATGTAACGGATGCTTTCAAAAAAGAAAATGCAATGTTTTCTATTGGAAGTAAGGAAAAAACAGAATATAAACTGACTTCTCTTTCAGACGATAAATCGTTTATTGAAAGTATGGATACCTATCCAATTAATATTGAAGTTAAAACGACCAAAACCTATACAAGTACTACGTCAAGCAGCGGAGGAAATACATTACGTTTAAATACGTCAATTGTACTTTTACCAAAAGACCCAATGCGTAAACGATTCTTTGATGAAAGAGTAGGGTATTTTGCTAATAAATATGTTTTGTTTGATGATGACGAACAGCGTGCTCAGACTAAATATATCGTACAGCGTTACCGTTTGGAACCAAGAGATAAAGATGTTAAGAAATATCTTAAAGGTGAATTGGTAGAACCAAAAAAGCAAATCGTGTATTATATCGATCCTGCTACGCCAAAAAAATGGAGACCGTACTTAATTGCCGGAATCAACGACTGGCAGAAAGCATTTGAAGCGGCAGGATTTAAAAATGCAATTGTAGGTAAAGAATGGCCGGAAAATGATAAAACGATGAGCCTTGAAGATGCAAGGTATTCGGTAGTACGTTATTATGCATCTGAAACGCCAAATGCTTACGGACCAAGAGTGAGCGATCCAAGAAGCGGTGAAATCATCGAAAGCCATGTAGGCTGGTATCATAACGTAATGAAACTGGTACAAAGATGGTACATGATCCAGGCAGGTCCACTGGACCCAAAAGCCAGAAAAATGCATCTTGATGATGAACTGATGGGACAATTAATTCGTTTTGTTTCTTCTCACGAAATAGGACATACTATTGGTCTTCGTCATAATATGGGAGCCAGCAGTGCAACTCCGGTAGAAAAATTAAGAGACAAAAAATGGGTTGAAGCAAACGGACATACCGTTTCTATCATGGATTATGCCCGTTTTAACTACGTTGCGCAGCCAGAAGACAATATCAGTCCGCAGGGAATTTATCCCCGAATTGGGATCTACGACAAATGGGCAGTTAAATGGGGTTACGGCTATTTTCCAAACACAAAAGATGAGTTTGAAGAAGAAAAACTGTTGAGTAAAATGACAACAGATAGTTTGACTAGTAACCCAAGATTATGGTTTGGAGGAGAAGGAAAAGACGAAGATCCGCGCAGCCAGAAAGAAGATTTGGGAGATGATGCGGTACTAGCCAGCGATTACGGAATTAAAAACCTGAAGCGTGTTGTGCCAAACTTGATTCAATGGACATATCAGCCGGATGATGCCTATGATAATTTATCAGATATGCATAAAGCTGTTGTAAAACAATATAGTTTGTACTTGTACCATGTATTGAAATATGTTGGAAACAACTACATCACTAAAAGAACTGTTGATGAAAAAGACGTTGTGTACAAACCAGTTCCCAAAGCAAAAGTTAAAGCCGCGATTGATTATATAGGCCGACAATTGTTTAATCCGCCGTTATGGATGTATCCGCAGGAAATAGATCAATTAATCCCGTTGAAAACAGCAGACCAAATATCAGATCAGCAAAATCAGGTTCTGAATATGCTTTTGAGTTCCGGTATGCTGTACAACATCAGCCTAAAAACCATGCAGTTCGAAGGAGCTTATACCGTTCCTGAATTCTTAAATGATTTACAGCAGACGGTTTGGGTAAAATTTACCGGGAACGAAAAATTAGATTTTTACAGACGAAGCCTGCAGCGCAGTTATGTTGAGAAAATGGGAATGCTTTTATTACCAAAAGAAGTAGAGCCGGGAAAAGCTTTAAATGCAGCGCAGCGCAGTGACATTCGATTATACGGAAAACAGCATCTGGTAAAATTAAGAGCCGATATCGTGAAACTGATGAATGTTTCAACAGGTATAAACAAAGATCATTTCGAAGCCGTTTTGATCGACGTAGATAAAATCATAACAAAATTAAATACAACAACTACTCCATGAAAAAATTATTAGTGACGGCATTTATCTGTTTAAGCACTTTGGTAAATGCACAATTAACATCAAAAGAAGAAGTAGCTCCGGAACTGGCTGCAAAACGTGAAACAGAAAAAAAAGAAATCACGAACAGTTATCTGGCCTTAAAAAACAATTTATTGATTTCGGATAGTCTTGCAGTAGTAAAAGATGCTGCTGCGCTGCAGAAAGCTTTGAAAAATTTCAAGTTCAAAAAACTGACTCTTGATCAAATGAACGAAGCAACGAAAACAAGAAGAGAGATTATTGAATTGGCTGCCGAAGTTGCCGCTACAAAAAACATCAATAAACAGAGAAAAATTTTCATAACACTGTCTGCTAAATTTTGGGATGTGGCACCAAGATTCAAACCAGCCGATACGGCTTTGCATCTTCAGATTTGTCCTATGACCAGCGCAACCTGGTTAAGCGACAGCAAGGAAATCAAAAATCCTTATTATCCAAAAAATATGCTGACTTGCGGCGAAGTAAAAGCAAGTCTATAAGCTAAAGATTGAATTAGTTTGTATAAGTACGGTATTCTGAATAAGGAGCCGTATTTGTCGTTTAAAGTAATTTGGGCTTTACACTTATAACTGGTGGTTTGTCCTAAAATGTCAAACCTCAGGAAAATGGCTGCGATGTCGGGTTTTGAAATTATTGCATCTTTTGAATTTAGGAAGCTGTAAAAAAATCTAATTTAATAATCATTGGTTTTAACCATTTGGACACAATCTAAATCATCGCTCATCTCCCCGAGGATTAAATCTTGGTGTTTTGAATTTAATAGCTGAAATGAAAAAAGCCTGTAAACAAGAAGTTTACAGGCTTTTTTGTGGAGTCGCCGGGAATCGAACCCGGGTCCAAACAAGCAACTAAAGAGCTTTCTACACGCTTATTTCCTGATTGAATTTTCGATGTTAAGCAAGGCCAGAAACAGCCACTCAACACTTATCTTCTTAATTTTCGAAATCCACCCGAAGCTCATGGAGATCTAGGTTTATTTTTACGGTTCCCCTTGACGGAACGCCACAAACCAAGGCTTTCCAGGAGAATCCAGCTTCCCTACCTTGTAGGGACGTGGCTAATCGTACTATGATTCAGATTATGCAGCTAAAGCGTAATTATTTTCGCCGTTTAAAAGTGTGAGATCTTATATTTACGAGCAAGGTCTCAATGCTCGGCGTGCTTACTGTTCAATTCGACTCGCTGTCAAAACCAGTCGACCCCAGAAATAAGTCTGCAAATGTAGACTATTTGAAATTACTTTTTATTAAAATTTTCAGAAAAAATTCTTGTTAGTCGAAAGTCTTAAAGTCGCAAGTCAAAAGTCTTAAAGTCCAATACTTTTGTGTTTATACCATTTTGGTATAAACCTAAACAGCAAAGTAAATATTGGCAAAAGCTTTAAGACTTTATGACTTTCGACTTTAAGACTTTCGACTATTATGTTACTCTTCGTCTTTAAAATTAAAAGGATAATCCCCAAAAATTGGAGCCAGTTTACGAACCGCATACGTGTTTCGGGTCATTTTATTCGAAAGCGCAATAATCGTAACACCTTCATTCATTAAAGTGATGTACGATGAGGTATTTCCGTGCCACCAGCCGTTATGAAAATAATAGTTTTGTCCCGTTTCCCAATTGATCATTCTAATACCCAAACCATAATTTTTGGTTCCTTTGCGCTCATTGCTGTAACCCTGATAAACCTGTTTTAATAATTCAGGTTTTAAAAAATCAGGAGATTGTCTGGCACGGTCAAATTTTAAAAGATCTCTTGCAGTCGAAAATATATTTTTGTCTCCATAAACATTATCCAGATAATCAAAACCAATTTCGACACCATTGCCTTTGTACGACGGAACAATTTTTTTACGGTCTTTATCATCATCAAAAACATATGTATTATCCATTCCCAAAGGTTTAAAAATCATTTCATACATCGCTTCTTTATAACTTAAGCCGGTAATTTTTTCAATAATAAGTGCCAGCATGGCATAATTGGTATTGCAATAACTGAAACGAGTTCCTGTTTTAGCTTCCAAACCAATATTTTTAGTTGCCAGAATATTTAAAATATCTTTATTAGTAAGCTGATTATGTCGGTCCCAAACCGATTTATCCCTGTCTGTAAAATAAGCATAGTTACGCATTCCGGTACGGTGATTCAGCAGCATTCTGATCGTACAGTCCTCGTAAGGGAATGTTTTTAAAATCGTATTTACTTTTTGATCAAGATCTATTTTACCTGCATTTGCCAGTTTTAAAATAGCTGTAGCGGTAATTACTTTACTTACAGAAGCAATTTGTACAGGTGTTTCGGGGGTTATTTTTGTACCTTCATTTTTGTTCGCAAAACCATTGTAACGTTCAAACAAAATCTGTCCGTTTCGGGCCACTAAAAAACTTCCGTTCATAGTGTTATTTGGCCAGTTTTTATTGTAAAAGTGATTAATTCTGCCGGTAACTGAGTTTTTATAAGCCTGAGAAATCTTTTTCTCAGGACCTAATGGTTTCATTCTGGGTAAAGTATCTTCGACTGTGGGTACTGCCGTCTGCTGTGTTTTTTTGTCCTGGCCGCAAGAGCTCAAAATTAGTAGTGAGAAAAGTATTTGTGTTATCTTTGTTTTTTTAAGGAAAATCATTTGCATCGTTCTTTAAAAACAAATATATCGATTTCAATTTTGTCGTTTTCTCAATTTTAAGCTCTGTAATGAGGTTTTTTAACATACTTTTAACGAGTAGTGTTTTTAGTTCTTTGTTTTTCAGCCTGTCACGGTTTCGAAACATTCTAAATAACATTTTGAAAACAAAATTTTAACTATATTTGTTATATTTGAAACAAATAACACTTAAAAAGTTATATTATTAAACTGTCAAAAACCTAATTAAATGAAGTTTGGAATTATAAAAGAAAGAAAAAATCCGCCGGACAGGAGAGTTGTTTTTTCTCCAAATGAGCTCACAAGGCTGAAACAATTGTACCATGATGCTTCTGTAAAAGTGGAAAGCTCTGATATTAGGATCTTTTCGGATGATGAGTATAAAAACATGGGAATTACAGTTACCGATGATGTCTCTGATTGTGATGTGTTATTTGGTGTAAAAGAAGTTCCGGTTGAAAGCTTAATTCCAAATAAATCATATTTCTTTTTTTCGCACACGATCAAAAAACAGCCGCATAACCGAAAATTACTGCAGGCCATTTTAGAAAAGAATATTGATTTATACGATCATGAAACGATTGTAGACGAACATAACCGACGCTTAATTGGTTTTGGAAAATACGCCGGAATGGTGGGAGTTTACAACGGAATCCGCGCTTTTGGGATTAAATTTGAATTGTTTAAACTGCCAAAAGCCGAAACACTTTCGGGAAAAGAAGCCTTGATTATGCATTTAAAACGCATTACAATGCCGGCTTTAAAATTTGTGGTTACGGGAACCGGAAAGGTAGGGAGCGGGGCAAAAGAAATTCTGGATGCCATTAAAGTGAAAGAAATTACAGTAGATAATTATCTAACCAAAAAATATGCACAGGCGGTGTATGTACAGCTTGATGTTTTGGAATACAATAAAAGAAAAGACGGTCAGGTTTTGGATTTTACAGATTTTGTAAATCATCCCGAAGAATACGAATCGGATTTTGAAAGGTTTACGAAAGTTTCGGATATTTATTTTGCCGGACATTTCCACGCCAATAACGCTCCGATGATCCTAACAAAAGAAATGCTGAATGCCAGTGACTGCAAGTTAAAAGTAGTAGCCGATATTTCTTGTGATGTAAATGGTCCTATAGCATGTACCGTTAGATCTTCTACAATTGAAGATCCTTTATATGGTTATTTTCCTTTAGAAGACAGAGAAGTAGATTTTTTCCATCCGGCAGCGGTTGCTGTGATGGCGGTTGATAATCTGCCATGCGAAATTCCAAAAGATGCCAGCGAAGGTTTCGGCGAACAATTTATGGAACACGTAATTCCGGCATTCTTCAACGGTGATAAAGACGGAATCCTAAAAAGAGCCAAGATAACAGAAAAAGGAAAGTTAACTGAACGATTTGCCTATCTGCAGGACTATGTTGATGGGAAGTAGTTTTTTTTGTTTCAGGTTTCAAGTTTCAAGTTAAAAAAAGGAGAAAATTTTAATTTTCTCCTTTTTTTATGGATAGTTCAGTGTTTTCAACCTGAAACCTGAAACCTGAAACCTGAAACCTGAAACCTGAAACCTGAAACCTGAAACCTGAAACCTGAAACCTGAAACCTGAAACAAAAAAACTAAACCATATCTTCCGGCTTCACCCATGCATCAAAATCTTCGGGTGTTACGTAACCTAAACGAACGGCTTCCTCTTTTAAAGTTGTTCCGTTTTTGTGAGCTGTCTGAGCGATTTCGGCTGCTTTGTAATAGCCAATTTTAGTGTTTAAAGCCGTTACAAGCATAAGCGAATTGTCTACTAATTCTTTAATGCGTTTATGATTGGGTTCGATTCCCTGAGCGCAGTGTTCATCAAATGACACGCAGGCATCTCCAAGTAAACGAGCCGATTGTAAAAAGTTAGCTGCCATGACCGGTTTGAAAACATTCAGTTCGTAATGTCCCTGCATACCGCCAACAGCAATGGCCATATCGTTTCCGATAACCTGAGCACAAACCATTGTTAAAGCTTCGCATTGCGTTGGATTTACTTTTCCGGGCATAATAGATGATCCTGGTTCATTTTCAGGAATATGAATTTCACCAATTCCGGAACGAGGTCCAGAAGCCAGCATTCTGACATCGTTTGCAATTTTATTTAAAGAAACAGCCAGCTGCTTTAACGCTCCGTGTGTTTCTACTATGGCGTCATGAGCGGCAAGTGCTTCAAATTTATTCTCGGCAGTAATAAAAGGATGATTGGTGAATTGTGCGATATATTCGGCTACTTTTACATCATATCCCTTTGGGGTATTTAAACCTGTTCCTACTGCGGTTCCGCCCAAAGCGATTTCAGACAAATGTGCCAGAGTATTTTTGAGAGCTTTTAATCCGAATGCGAGCTGTGCTGCGTAACCTGAAATTTCCTGACCTAGAGTTAATGGAGTTGCATCCATTAAATGTGTACGGCCAATTTTTACTACATCTTTATATTCGGCTGCTTTTTTTACTAAAGTGGCGTGAAGTTTTTCAACTCCGGGAATTGTGGTTTCGACTACCATTTTATAAGCTGCGATGTGCATTCCGGTTGGGAAAGTATCGTTTGAAGACTGCGATTTATTTACATCATCGTTTGCTTTGATGAATTGTTCGCCTTCGCCAATTTCAAAACCTTTCAGAACTTGTGCGCGGTTTGCGATTACCTCGTTTACATTCATGTTGCTCTGAGTTCCTGAACCTGTCTGCCAGATTACCAGCGGAAACTGATCGTCTAGTTTTCCTTCCAGGATTTCATCGCAGACCGCTGCAATAGCATCTCTTTTTTCGATTGGCAGAACTCCTAAATCATAATTGGCGTAAGCTGCTGCTTTTTTTAGATAAGCAAAACCTTCAATAATTTCCTGAGGCATTGATCCTGAGTTTCCAATTTTGAAATTGTTTCTTGAACGTTCTGTCTGCGCACCCCAATATTTATCGGCTGGGACCTGAACTTCGCCCATGGTGTCTTTTTCTATTCTGTATTTCATTATGATGTTTGTAAAATGTTATTCGGAAAATGTAAAAATGTCTAATTGTAAATTGAATTTCTTTTGAAAACGATAGTCTTAGCCCTGATGGAAGCGGCATCCTTTTTGTTTTTTCTTTAAAAACAAAAAGATACAGCGAACAGCAGGTTTCTGCTCCTTATAAATAGTTGTTTCAGATTCCTTAAATAATAAGGTTCCGTATTCAGAAAAAACCCTTATTTAAAATGAGTATAAATATACATATAAATGTTATTTCCCGAAAATTGATTTAGATTTTATTGGTGAGAAAAAATATATACCCTACATTTGTGGTAACATTCAAAAATTCCGGAAAACATGTTTGAATTTTCACAGTACTTAGGCTTTTTACTTTTCTTAACCATTCTAACTATAGGGTTTTGGTTAATGTTTTTCTTGGTTGGTTTCGTATCTTATTGGGTTACGGGAGCTAGCTGGGAAATGATCAAAGAGAAAAGAGCTAAAAAAAGACAAGAAGAACAATCTTTTAAATTATAATAGATTGATGTCATAAAAAAAGGACCCGTTTTACGAGTCCTTTTTTTTGTTCCAAAAAATAAATTCCAAATTCCAATTTTGAACTGTTAATAAATTCAATCAATTGGAATTTGGAATTTTTATATTGGGATTTAAAAGATCTTATCCGGGAAATTCGCCGCCTTCACCGCCGCCGTCATTATTTTTCGGAGCGTTTTTATCTCTTTCACCTTTTGGTTTGTTGAAACGGTAGGTGAATGATAAGTTGAACTGACGTTTACGGAACTGGAATTCGCTGTATGAGGTTACATCATCTAAATAGGTGTATGATCTCATTTTTCTGGAATTGAAAATATCACTGATATTAAATGCGATAGTACCTTTGTCTTTTAAGACATCTTTACTAAAAGCTGTATTCATTCCGAACTGACCTAGGTTTTTTCCCTGTGCTGTTTTCTGTTCCCCGTTGTACATTGCGGTTAACTGCCAGTCAATTTTGTACGGAAGAGTCACTTTTGAGTTAATTCTGGCGAACCATGAAGTTGCCTGATTGTCTAAGTTTTGAACAACAAAATTACCTTGTGTATCTGTGTAGCTGTTTTCGCCGGTTGTTTTTAAATTAAAGAAGTTAAAGTTACTGTTCAGTTTCCACCATTTATAGGGTGTGTAATTGAAAGTAAATTCGAAACCAAATTTTTGCTCTTTACCTAAGTTAATAGGTGAACTTTTGATTATTGGAGTACCCGGAATTATCACGCCTGGCGGAGGAGTGACTACTTGGCCCTCAGGAGTTAGAACGTCACCGGTAGGAGATCTTACAAAGCTGAAAACGTCTTTTGTATCTTCAAAATAAGCAGAAGTTGTAAAAGTCAGTTTGTCCCATCTTTTGATGTAGCCAAGGTCATATTTGTCTGTTAAAGAAGGATCTAAATCGGGGTTTCCCTGAAAAATATTGATGTTGCTGGCGTAGTTTACAGCCGGATTCATGAAACGTCCTCTTGGTCTGGATAAACGTTTGCTGTAGCTTGCAGAAACATTGCTTTGATCTGAAATTTCGTAGCTGACAAAAGCACTTGGGAATAAATTATTGTATTTTTTAGTATTAAAGTTGCTGTTGTCTAATAAGTTAACTTCAATATTGGTGTCTTCCCATCTTAGACCGAATAAATAAGAGAATTTATTTACTTTGAAACCATATTGGGTATAAAGCGCGTTAATATTTTCTTTGTATTCGAGCGTATTAGAAAGATTGGTGTTTATATTACCCGCTGCATCGGTAACATTGTATTTATTATTGAGGTCACCAAAACTTCCTTTATAACCGGCTTCGAACTGGCCTCCTTTTCCAAGCGGAAGTACATAATCTGCCTGTAAAAGAACCTGTTTTTGTACCTGATCGTTTAAGGTTGTATCAAATCTTGGCGAATCGGTAATGATACTGTTGTTGTCATCTGTATTTCTAGAAATAGAAAGATCGGCGGTTAATTTATGCCCGTCGTTATTGAAATTTTTGATCAGATTCGATGTAAACTCTACGTTTTCACTTTTCGTATCCCCATTGTTTAAACGATAGGTTGTACCGGTATAAATGCGGTCAGCATCAAAATTATTGTAAGTAATCAGATCGCGTTCTTCTCCGTTATTTTTTTGATAATTAATGGCATTTGTCCAAAATGTTGTTGGTGTAATAGACCATTCAAGTCCGGCTCTTCCGTTGAAACCATTTCGGATTCGTTTGGTATCACGATCTTCATCTATGAATTTAGAAGTAGAACCATCTGTATTAAAATATTCTGAGTTCGTTTTTCCGGCACCTTCGGTAGTTCTGTAGTTGTAGCCTGCCGTAGTAAAGTAATTTAATTTCTCTGTTTTATAGTTTAAATTACCACTTATGCCATATGTTTCCGGTAAACCTGTTGAAGCGATTAAAGTTCCGTTGAAACCTTGATTTTTACCTTTTTTAAGGATAATGTTGATAATTCCTGATCCTCCTTCGGCATCATAACGGGCAGATGGATTGGTAATAACTTCTACTTTGTCAATGGCATCTGCTGGAAGCTGACGTAAAGCTTCGGCCATGTTTATTGCGTTTGAAGGTCTTCCGTCAATTAAAATTCGGATATTATCGCTTCCTCTTAAGCTAACATTTCCTTCAGTATCAACCGTAACCGAAGGTACGTTGTCTAATACATCACTTACAGTTCCGCCTTTTACAAGCATGTCCTGACCTACATTGTAAACCTTTTTATCCAGTTTTATTTCTACGGTAGATTTCTCGGCGCGAACAACTACTTCATTTAACTGCGCCGCATCTTCGGATAAGTTTACGGCTCCTAAATTCGTATCTCCCTGAATGTTTCTTTGTTTGAATTCGGTTGCTTTAAACGAAATGAATTCAACTTTTATATCGTAAGTTCCCGGTGCTACGGCAACTTCAAATTCGCCTTTTGGATTTGTAATTCCTCCTGCAATAACTTTGGTATCGTTGGGTGCCATGATCGAAATGGTAGCATATTCGAGAGGCTGTTTAGTTACTTTTTCGTAAACTTTTCCGGTAACTTTAACTTTGTTTTTTGCTGGTGGTCCCTGCTGTGCGTAAGTGTAAAAACTCGTCAAAATAAGCACAAGCAATACAGCGAAATTGATTTTCTTCATCTTTTTTTTCTGGTTTCTTTTTCTTCTTAGACGGCAAAAATAACTTTTGGTTTAAAGAGAAAGATCACAAAAAAATGTTAAGAGCTTATTTTAGAATCAGTCTAAAAAAGAAGCGACTTTGTCTAAATCCCTGCCAATGATTGCTTTTCCGTCTTTTACAACAATGGGTCTTTCGATTAAAATAGGATTGTCAGCCATTGCTTTAATGATTGCATCATCTGCAAGATTTTTGTCTTTAAAATTTTCAGTCCAGACTTTTTCCTTGGTTCTTACAAGTTCGATAGGTTTTAAATCCAGTTTTTTAAGAAGCTCTTTTAATTCTTCAAATGATGGTGTTTCAGTTAAATACGGGATTATTTCGTATTCTTCTTTAGTGTCTTCAATAAAAGCCAGACAATTTCTTGATTTTCCGCAGCGTGGATTATGGTAGATTTGTATCATTTTTATTATATTTAAGGTGTCCTAAAACAAGGTTTGTTTGCTTACATGGTGTTTTAGTAATAACAAAAATAGGACTTACTGCATTAAATTGAATTCTCATTTCAAAAAAATAAATAAAAATATGTTTTTAGAACAAGGAGTTAACCCCGAAAATAAATTTTGGAAATATCTAATTGGATCCGTTTTTATAATAACCGCCTCATTCATTGGTCAGATTCCTTATTCAGCTGCTGTTCTTCTTAAAAGCTTTAAAGACAAACAGCCGTTTCCCACAAATAATGAAGAAGCCATGCGGATTTTTGAGCCCAATCTGACTTTGTTTCTGGTTATGCTTTCTTTTCTGTTTGCCTTTGCAGGGATTTATTTTGTTGTAAAATATATGCATCATCAGACGATTTTATCTGTAACCACCTCAAGGCAGAAGGTCGATTGGAACCGGATATTCTTCTCGTTTTTTCTTTGGGCGGTTTTTTCGATAATCAGTTTCTTTATTATTTATTTTCAGAAACCGGAAGAGTTTGAATGGAATTTTAATTTAGTTCCTTTTCTAATTTTAGTAGTGGTGGGCAGTATTTTTATTCCGATACAAACCAGTACTGAAGAATACGTTTTTAGAGGATATCTTATGCAGGGTTTTGCTAATCTGGCCAGAAATAAATGGTTTCCGTTACTTATGACCTCGGTAATATTTGGTTCGATGCACATCCTGAATCCCGAAGTAACTAAGATGGGATATGTTATCATGATTTATTATATAGGAACAGGATTGTTTCTTGGTGTTATAACATTAATGGATGAAGGAATGGAACTGGCATTGGGTTTTCATGCCGCTAATAATTTGGTAGGTGCTTTACTTGTAACATCAGACTGGTCTGTTTTTCAAACGCATTCTATATTTAAAGATTTATCAGAACCGTCGGCCGGTGCAGATGTTATTTTACCAGTCGTAGTCGTATATCCTATTTTGCTTTTTATTTTTAGTAAAAAATACAAATGGACCAATTGGAAAGAAAAATTAACCGGTGAGATTACCGCCGCTGAATCCTTAAATTAATTCTATCATGCTGAACTTAACACATAAAAAAGTACATAATTATTTTAAACTGAACGGATATCACCTAAATGCTGCCGATTTGTGCCAGATTGGTTACGGTTATATCAAAGAAGGAGATATTTATGAAAGAGCTATTGGAGAATTTTTTCTCGATTGGTTCGATAAGAAGGATTATATCGAAATGACAACTTCCGGCACAACCGGACTTCCCAAAGTAGTACGGCTTGAAAAACAGGCCATGATTCAGTCGGCATTGGCAACGGGCGATTTCTTTGGTTTAGAACCGGGAAATAAGGCATTGCTTTGCCTGCCAACCCAGTTTATTGCCGGAAGAATGATGCTGGTTCGAAGTTTGATTTTAGGTTTGGAATTAGATATAGTAACGCCAGGAACAGAGCCTTTGGCTTACAGTAACAAGCAATATGATTTTGCAGCAATGGTACCGCTGCAGGTTCAAAATTCAATTGAGAAACTGAGCAATATAAAGAAACTGATTATTGGCGGTGCAAAACTGGACAGCGCTCTAGAAGAGAAACTTTTGCCGCTGAAAACGGAAATCTACGAGACGTACGGAATGACCGAAACCATAACTCATATTGCTGCCAAAAGAATAGGGGAGAAAGCTTTTTCGATTCTGCCAAATGTGAAAATTGAAAAAGACTATCGAGGCTGTCTGGTTATTTACGTTTCATCTATTTCAGAGAATCCAATTGTTACCAATGATTTAGTCGATTTAGTAAGTAATACAGAGTTTGTTTTTCTGGGCAGAATTGATAATGTAATCAATAGTGGCGGAGTGAAGCTGATTCCGGAGCAGATTGAAGCAAAATTGATTGATAAAATTCCGAACCGATTTTTTGTAACCGGTGTTCCGGATACAACTTTGGGTGAGAAATTAATCTTGGTAATAGAAGGGGAGAAATATGATTTTTCTCCTGATTTCTTTGATAATCTGGGAAAATTTGAAAAACCAAAAGAAATTGTTTTTGTTCCGAAATTCAAAGAAAACGAAAACGGAAAACTGCTTAGAAAACCTAGTTTGTTGTAAATTTCAATAGTAAAATAAAAACCCAAATTTCAAGTATTGAAATTTGGGTTTTTAAATATTTAAGTACCAAAATTGGAATTTTAGATACTTTACTTTTTGCGTTCCAATAAAGCCATATAGAATCCGTCAAAACCAGATTCCGAAGCCAGCATTTTGCGGTCTTCTACAAAAGTAAACTGCTGTCCGATTTCGGTTTTTAGGAATTTTTCAACTTGTTCCTGATTTTCTGAAGGTAAAACAGAACAGGTAGCGTACACTAATTTTCCACCTGGTTTTACAATTTTAGAATAACTTTCTAAAACCTCGCTCTGAACTTTACGGATATTGTCGATAAATTCAGGCTGTAATTTCCATTTCGAATCAGGGTTCCTTTTTAAAACCCCCAATCCGCTGCAGGGTGCATCAATTAAAACACGATCTGCTTTTTCGTGTAATTTTTTAATCACCTTTGTGCTGTCAATAATGCGGTATTCGATATTGAAAGCACCGTTTCTTTTAGCTCTTAATTTTAACTGCTTTAATTTGCTTTCATACAAATCCATAGCAATTAACTGACCTTTATTGTTCATTAAGGAAGCCATGTGGAGTGTTTTACCTCCCGCTCCTGCGCAGGTATCTACGACGCGCATTCCTGGTTGTACGTCTAAAAAACCGGCAACTAATTGAGAGTTGGCATCCTGAACTTCAAAAAGACCTTGTTTAAAAGCGTCGGTTAAAAATACGTTTGCTCTTTCTTTTAAAACCAAAGCTTCCGGCTGATCTTTTAAATATTCAGTTTCGATATTTAAATCCATTAAGGTGTTTCTCAGGCTTTCCTTAGTTCCTTTAAGTGTATTGGTTCTTAAAATAACTTTAGCAGGCTGGTTTTGAGCTGCAATTTCTTTGGCCCAAACTTTTTCGCCAAGTTCTTTTACACCGAGTTCATCCATCCAGTCCGGAATAGATTCTTTTAAGGCTCTGTTTTTAGATAATTCATCAAAACGGCCTTTTATTTTTCTTTCGGGAGTTCCTTCCAGCTGTCTCCAGTCCGGGATAGGATATCCTCTCAATACTGCCCAAACGGCAAACATTCTCCATAAATTATCCCTGTCGTATGGTTCTTTTACTTCTGCAATTTCTGCATAAAGACGTTTCCAGCGGACAATTTCGTATATCGTTTCAGCAACAAACTTCCTGTCTGAACTCCCCCAGCGTTTGTCTTTTTTTAATGCTCTGGCTACCACTTTATCTGCATATTCACCTTCATTGAAAATTGCATTCAAAGAATCGATGGTAGTATAAACTAAATTTCTGTGTAATCTCATTTCTAATATTTGAGTTGCAAAGGTACTATTAATTGATTGAAAGTTAAATTTTTAATTCTGATTCTTGATTCAACTTTCGTTTTAAAAGAAAAACACTCTTATAAAGTTTTAAAAGAGTGTTTTCTGAAATTTATTTCTGTTAACGATTTTACTTTGTAATTCTCGTTAAACCGATATTCTCCGGAGCATGAAGCACCATTGGGAATTTTTCTATTTTTACAGAACTGCTGTCTAAACCAAAAGCTCTTTCTTCGGATAAACTCAGCTTTTTAATAAAGAAATACGAGTTCATGATGATGTTTTCATGCCATCTTAAATCGTTGTCGTTTGATAAGAATTTCTCAGACAAAACAAATTTAAAGTCTCCGATAATATTGTTTTTGTTCAAAGATTCGTAACGGCTTGTAATGTCCACTTCACCGCGTTTTACCATATCACGAATTACTTCTCTAAACATTAAGTTGATTTTGGTAGGTTCTCTAAATCCTAAATTAAAATCGATTCTGTAAATATCGTCTTTAGCGATTTCGGTAACCTTATATTGTGTTTTGTAAGGTTCGGTAAGGATATTTACGTGAACAAACCAGTATATGTCAGCTCTTTTTGGACGTTTTTGTAAAATCGAATAGATTACTTTTTCCTCAAGTTCGTCAACACGATTAGCATTGGTCATGTACACTAAATGCGTGGCGTATTTCGGAATCGAAAGGTCTTCGCTCAATTCCATTAAAACCTTTTTGTAATCTTCAATTTTGACCACTTTTGTGTAGTTCTTGTTGATTTTCTTCGCCAGATACCAAATAGTCATTATCGAAATCAGTAAAATGGCAATAATCAGTGTTACATAACCGCCTTCTGCAAACTTAGTAATATTGGCAATCAGGTAACTAAACTCAATTAAAAGATAAACTGTGATAAGCGGTACCATGAAATACAATTTTACACGCTTCATGATTAAGTAGTAATTAAGCAGAATAGTTGTCATAATCATACACAAAATGATAGCAAGACCATATGCATGTTCCATATTTCCTGATTTTTCGAAGTGGAGTACAATACCCACACAGCCAAAGAATAATAACCAGTTGATAGAAGGAATGTATAATTGACCTTTAACCTCCGTAGGATATTTGATTTTTACTTTTGGCCAGAAATTTAGACGCATAGCTTCGTTAATCAAGGTAAACGAACCGCTGATAAGTGCCTGAGAAGCTATAACAGCAGCTAAAGTTGCTACCACAATTCCGAATGGTAAAAACCAATGCGGCATAATTAAATAGAAAGGATTTCCGTTTTCGCCTCCTAATTGCTGTAAAGTACTTCCTTCATGATGTATAAGATAAGCAGCCTGCCCAAAATAATTTAAGACTAAAGTGGCTTTAACAAAAATCCAGCTTATTCGTATATTTTTTCGGCCGCAATGCCCCATGTCTGAATATAAAGCTTCGGCTCCGGTTGTACATAAGAATACAAAGCCCAAAACAAAAAAACCATCCGGATGTATTGATAGTAAATGATACGCGTAATACGGATTTATGGCTTTAATAACCTCAGGGAATTGTGCAATTTGTATTGCTCCTAAAGTTCCCAGCATCGCAAACCATATCAGCATCATAGGAGCGAAAAATTTCCCAACCAGTTTGGTTCCGAATTGTTGTATGGTAAATAAGATGAATAAAATGGTAATTACAATGTAAACAATAGTTTTTGTTTTCATTGTTGGATAAAAGGCCCTGATTCCTTCAACTGCAGATGAAATCGAGATAGGCGGTGTAATAATTCCGTCGGCAAGAAGTGCGCTTCCTCCAATAATGGCGGGAACAATAAGCCACTGAATTTTAGTTTTCTTGACTAAGGCATAAAGTGCAAAAATACCACCTTCGCCATGATTATCTGCACTTAAGGTAATAAGTACATATTTAATTGTAGTTTGTAAAGTCAGTGTCCAAAAAACACATGAAATACCCCCTAATACAATATCGGCATTTATAGTATGGCCGCCAAGAATGGCTTTCATTACATATAACGGAGAAGTACCGATGTCTCCGTAAATTATCCCTAATGTTATCAATAAACCCCCAATAGACAACTTACTATGTAAGTTTTTTTGCGATGCGCTCATGTATATTTTTAATAAAAGACGGATGCAAATTTACTGTTTTAAAACAAATTAGCTGCATTAATAATTAAAAAGATAAAAAAAAGCACAATCCCCAAATTGTGCTTTTAGTTTAAAGTGAAAATTCAATTATCATTATCCTCTTCTTCCGCCTCCTCTTGAACCCGAACCACTTTCTCTTTGAGGCTGGCCGCCTCTTGATTCCTGATTTACTCTTGGAGATTCTGTACGCTGTGTACTTTGAACTCTTGAAGTATTGGTATTAGATCTGCTTTCAGAATAGCTTCTTGGGGCTTCAGTTCTTTGTGCTGGTGCCGGTCTTGAAGCTGCCCTGTTTTCAGAGTAACCTCTTGATGCTTCACCAGACTGAGCAGAAGATCTGTTGCTGTAGCTTCTGTTTTCTGAACGTGTCTGTGGAGCAGTTACAGTCGAGTTGTTTCTGCTGTAATCTGTTCTCTGTGTGTTTTCATTTCTTGCAGGTGTACTTACAGATGCAGAGTTTTCTCTACTTGTGTTTGCTGAACGATTTGTATTGTTATACGTTCTGCCGGAATTTGTGTTAGTATAGCTTCTGTTAGAATTTGTATTGTTGTAGGTTCTGTCAGAAGACGTTCTGTTAGTAGTGTAATTTCTATTTTCTGAAGAAGAAACTCTGTTCGTATTAGAACGGTTTGAACTATACGATCTGTTTGCTGTTCTTCTTTGATCCAGATCATATCTGTTGCTTACATTAGAATGTCTTTCTGCAAAACTATAATTAGGTCTCATTCTTTCATAACCATAAGTACGTCTTGTTTCGTAGATTACAGGCGCTCTATAGCTTCTTCTGGTGTTTACATAAGTATATGTGTTGTGAACATTGATGCACACGTTTACATTATTTCTGTATCTGTAAACCGGATAAGGCGTCCATGCTGTATAATAAGTTGGGTAATATCCCCAATACCATGTTGAATAGTAAGGTCTGTAGTTGGTTACCCAGAAAGAGCTGTATATTACAGGAACTACATTATAAACAGGCTCATATATGTAGTTTGTACCATATAAATAAGAGTTACCTACAATCTGAACACTTACTTTGTTGTAATTGTCTCTTTCTACGTCAATCGTAGCTACGTCCTGATAAACGTCACGATCTAAAACCGCCTGAATAATTACCACGTGGGTTCTGTCTTCTACAGATTCGATTACACGTAAATAATCTACTTCATTATCGCCGTTTAAGTCAAGGTTAGATATTTGATATTTTGGATCGTTTAATCTTCTTTCGAAATCCTGAAGATTGGCTGATTCACCAAACATAGAAGCAACAGCTCTAAGATCTAAATTATCGCTTATGTCTGAGTTTTTTGCATAAACAGTAGCTTGATTTTGTGCTGAACAAGAACCAAAAACTAATGCTGAAAGCGCTATAAAAAGTAGTTTCGTTTTCATGATGAAATCATATTAAATATTAATACTACGAGATATCCAATTACTGTGCCACAAATTTTATTAGGGGTTTGCTTCTGTATAAGTTGTTTGTATTTAGTGTTTTAGCTTTTGTTTGTTAAGGCTCTGTTTTATTATTGTAAAGAAGGGATACAAAAATTATTATTTCTTAAAAAAAGGAAAAGATATTTGAGATGTTATAAATAATTGTATTTTAGCGTTAACCAAAATCTAATTATATGAAAAAAATTATACTATTTTGTGGTGCTTTCGTTTTGTTTGTATCTTTTAAAACGCTTAATGAAAGTAAAAAAGAAATTAATAGTGGTTTTACCTCTATAAAAATAGATACTCTTTTTCAGGATAATATTAGTATAAGGGCCATTGCTGTTGATAAAAACAGAATTTGGTATGGTGCAGATAATTCCCGTTTTGGTTATTTTGATTTAGATAAAAAAGAGAAATTCGAAGAGCGTATTTATCGTGATACACTTAATTTAGAATTTAGAAGCATTGCTCAGACTTCTAAAGATATATTTCTTCTGAGTGTTGGAAATCCGGCAATGCTGTATTCGGTTTCAAAAAAAGACAACAAGTTTAAATTAGTTTACAAAGAAATTCATCCAAAAGTGTTTTACGACAGTATGCAGTTTTGGAATGATAAAGAAGGTATTGCGATTGGAGATCCTACCGAAGATACTTTTTCGATTATTGTAACCCGCGACGGTGGTGAAACCTGGACTAAATTACTTTCGGATAAATTACCAACAAATTCTGTTGGCGAAGCTGCTTTTTCTGCCAGCAATACCAATATTGTTATAAAAGGAAATGATACCTGGCTGGTTTCGGGCGGGAAAAAAGCACGTGTTTTTTATTCTCCTGATAAAGCTAAAACATGGAAAGTTGTAGAAACGCCTATTGTTCAGGGAAAACAAATGACAGGTATTTTTACAGCCGATTTTTACGATTCGAAACAAGGATTTATTGCTGGCGGAGATTATGATCAGCTGGGCAATAAAACAGATAATAAAGCTTTTACTAAAGATGGCGGAAAAACCTGGGAACTAATTGGCCAGGGAATGGGTTTTGGGTATGCGTCTTGTGTACAGTATGTTCCGGGAGGAAACGGAAGAGAGATTATCTGTGTAGGTTCAGAAGGAATTCAGTATTCTCAGAATGGCGGCGAAAACTGGATGCAGCTTTCTACAGATTCAAAACTTTTTACTATTCGTTTTGTAAACAGAAATACAGCAATTGCTGCAGGATATAATAAAGTGGTCCGACTAAACTTTAAATAAATAATAAGAACCCTAAATAATAAAGTAAGTATTATTATATAGGGTTCCTATCGCTGTTGTATGTTGAAAGCAGTTAATTTTTCCCTGCTTTATATTGCTTTAGTAATTTTCGATTAAAATCGTCCTCGGATTTTTTAAGCTTTAGTATTTTTTTTGCCGAAAGCACCTTTTTCAGGTTTGTCATATATTTTTCTCGTAAAACATATAATTCTTTGTCTGTGCTTTCTATTTGAGATAAAAGTGCAGCTGCTTCTTTTTCTGATATAGAGTTTACGGTTTCATCAGTAAGTTTACGCAGATACGTTTTCATTTTTTCATGACGGAGTTCAAACTGTTTGTCATCGTATGCATTATAAATAGGCCAGAATTTCTCTGCTTCTGCTGGTGTAAGTTCCAGTTCTGTAGTTAAAAAAGAAACTTTAAAAGCCTTAATTTTTTCACGTTTTTCATCATCTTTATCGTTTTGGGCATAAAATGAAAAAGTGACTAAAAACAGAAGTAATGCTGCTATATTTTTGATTCTCATATCGTACTATTTTTGTTTTTATTCGGAAATTAAATTTTCAATATTCGGATTAGAAGCTAAAATGTCTTCCAGGGTTTCGTTTTCAAGGGCAACATTTTTATTTAATTTATCAATATCATTTTCGTCCAGTTCCCTAATTATGTCATATTGATTTAAAGTAGACTGATACGCTAAATAGGTTTCCAGAGTTGACTCGTCAAGTTCTTTTGAAGCTTTGTAGTAATGATTTGCCGTTGGGATTAAAAAAGCAATTATAATGGCAGCCGCTGCAGCTATTGAGATTACTTTTTTACGTTTGTAAATCGGAATTACTTTTACTTCTTTTTCCTGTATCTGTTCTAAAACTTTTGCCGAAAAAGCATCAAAATAATGATCGGGTACTTTAAAACCCGATGCTGTTTTCGGTTCGTTTTCTAATTTAAATTCTTTCATAATGTCTATAAGATAAGATTAGTTATAAAAGGTTTAATTTGATGTAACATATAATTCAATTTTTTTTACGGCATGATGATAAGATGCTTTTAATGCACCAACTGATGTTCCTAAAATTTCGGCAATTTCTTCGTATTTTAATTCTTCAAAATATTTCATCTTAAAAACCAGCTGCTGTTTTTCGGGCAGGGTTACAATTGCTTTTTGAAGTTTAAGCTGGATTTCATCGCCGTCAAAATAAACATCTGATTTTAAATTTTCGATGGTTTTATTTTGTAATTCTTCAGAAGTGATGCCTTTTAATTTTGCTTTCTGGTTTAGAAAAGTCAGCGCTTCGTTAGTTGCAATTCGATACATCCAGGAAAAAAGCTTACTCTCTCCTTTAAAGTTTTTTAAGTACTGAAATACTTTTACGAAAGTATTCTGCAGAACATCATCTGTGTCATCATGATTCAAAACAATGTTTCGAATATGAGAATACAAAGGTTTTTGATAATCGGATATAAGTTTTTGAAACGCTGTATTTTGCGTTTTAGGATCTAGTAATTTTTGTATAAACTCCTTTTCGTCGGTCAAACTTCGTCGATTTATCAAACTTTATAATCAGTTAGAATAAAATTTATACAAAAGGTTTAATCAACCTCGAAAAAAAAAATTAAAATTCTGACTGTTCCTCTTCTTGTTTCTCTGCCGGTGGTGTTGTAGCGGCAGGTTTTGGTGCAGCAGGTTTTTGTACGGCAGGCTTTGGTGCTGCAGGTTTTGGTTCGCCAGTTTCTGTTCCGGAATTATATACCTGTCCTGCGGCTGATACTGGGGCAGGTGCTGCAGGAACAACTTTTGGTTTAATTGGGAAATAAATTTCGGTCACTAACTTAGACGGGCTTTTAACGTCTAATTTGCTCACTGCTAAAATTTCCAGATGCGACCATGCCAGTTCCGGAGTAATCTTTTCGTTGTTTATGTAAGCAGTTGTTTTTGCGATTGCTTCAGTAGTATGCGAGTAATCTCCGTTCAGAGTTGTCTTTACAGCATCAAACTCATTTAGTTTTCCGGCTAAAATATCACTTCCGGAGCTAATTGAGATTTCTTTGTTAATTGGTAAACAAATCGAAATTTTTGCCAGACCCCTTGCAGTATCGTAGGTATGATAAATAATGAAAGGTTTTCCGCTTGCGCTTAATCCGTTAGTTTCGCTAAAATGAATAAGTTTCGGAATAACGATTCGGGCGTTTTTGTTGATTTTCGGTATTTCGCTTGTAAAAGTCTGTTTGATATACGGAGTTTCCGTTTTCTTAATCAGCCCGTTTACTTTTATAGTATAGGTTTTGGTTTCGTAATCCAGATTTTTATCAATATTTACAAGGCTTTTTTCAGAGATAGTTCCAATAACCTTATCAGAACCTCCATTAAGGGCAGCATAAATTTTGAATAAGAAACTCATAGTTCCTTTGGCTTTCCAGGTTACTTTTGTTTTTCCTGCCAGCGTGTCTTTAAACGTCCAGATTACATCGCCTTCAGTACCGTCGTATTTCATTTTCTGCTCAATGCTTTCCCCTTCTTTAGTTTTTAGGGTAATGGCGTTTCCTGAACCTTCGCTGCCTGTCCATGAAAAAGAACCTCCCGGACCTGCTGTTTTGTTTGGGAAAGTAAAATGAAGGGTTGAATCTTCAACCGCCCATGATTCAAAATCTTCGTAGTTTCTAAAATCATTAATGTAATTGTAAACTGCTGCTTTTGGCGAATTTATTACTTTGCTTCTTTCTACAGAAAAAATCCCTTTTTGAGTAGCAACAAAAACAGTCAGAGCAACTAGACTTAATAATAGTAATAGAAATAAGTATTTTAGAATCTTCATTGGGTGCAGGTTTTGCGTAAAGTTATAAAATTTTATTGCGAGTCAGGGTAAATAACTGGAAATAAAAAAATAGATTGTGTTATCTCTTTAAAAAGATTTTGATTACAAACAGAATGGCGATAAAAAGAAAAAAAACAAGTAATACTTTGTAATTTCCTTTATAAAAAATCTTGTGAAGTTTAAGATCTTTACGATAAGCAAAAATCATAATGATAACAAATGCGATAAAAAAACAGAGTCCGAATATTAATTGTCCTTGACTAAACATAGATAAAATTATTTTTGGCAAATTTAGAGAATTGTATACGATTTGCTGCTAATTTGGCGGTTCATTTAATAGAATAAAAACATGAAAAAACAACTTGACGCGGTTACTGAATTTCATACGGCATTCAAAATAGGCCACAGCCAGTCTCCAATAGCTGATTTGGGAGAAACTAAAAAACTGCTTCGTTATAATTTAATGAAAGAAGAAAATGAAGAATATCTTGAAGCGGTGCAAAATAATGATCTTGTCGAAATCGCTGATGCTCTTGGTGATATGATGTATATTTTGTGTGGAACAATTATCGAACACGGTTTACAGGATAAAATTGAAGCCGTTTTTGATGAAATCCAACGCAGTAATATGAGTAAATTAGGTGAAGATGGCCAGCCAATTTATCGCGAAGACGGAAAAGTAATGAAAGGTCCAAATTACTTTAAACCAGATTTTTCTAAACTTCTATAAAATTAAAAACCCGATAAATGAAAATCTATCGGGTTTTTGTTTTTATTGTGGTTTTGGATTATTGTACTTTAACTGTCCATCCGTAAGTATCTTCAGAAAGTTTATTTTGAAGATTTGTTAATTTTTCTTTTAAGAAAGAAGCGTAAGAATTCTCGATTGGGGCCATTTCAAAATACTCATCTTTATAAGAGAATCCTTTTATAACACTGATTACGGCAGCAGTTCCTGCGCCAAAAATTTCTTTTAGAGACCCGTTTTTAGCAGCTTCAACTAATTCAGAAACAATTACCGGACGTACTTCAACGTTTAATCCTTCTTTTTCTGCCATTGCGATCAAGCTTTTTCTGGTAATACCATCTAAAATTCTTTCACTTGTCGGAGCAGTTAATAAAGTATCGTTGATTCTGAAGAAAACGTTCATAGTTCCCGCTTCTTCTAATTTTGTATGCGTTGCGTCATCTGTCCAGATAACCTGTTGGAAACCGTCCTTATTAGCCAGATTAGTAGGGTAGAACTGAGCAGCGTAGTTTCCTGCCGCTTTTGCAGCACCGATTCCTCCATTTGCAGCACGGCTGAAATGTTCTGCAATAATTACTTTTACTTCGCCTCCGTAATATGATTTTGCAGGAGAAAGCAAGATCATAAATTTATATTCGTCAGATGGATTTGCGATAACTCCGGGTCCTGTAGCAATCATAAAAGGACGGATGTACATACTTGCTCCGTTTCCTCTCTGGATCCAGTCTTTGTCGATTTTTAATAACTCATTTAAACCTTCCATAAAAACATGTTCCGGAACTTCCGGCATAGCCATACGAACCGCAGATTTGTTGAAACGCTCGTAGTTTTCATCAGGTCTGAACAACCAAACATCATTGTTCTCATCTTTGTAAGCTTTCATTCCTTCAAAAATAGCCTGCCCGTAATGAAAGACTTTTGAAGAAGGATCCATTAAAATAGGAGCATAAGGCTTAATGACCGGAGCCTGCCATTGCCCGTTTTTGTAATCACATTCTAATAAATGGTCTGTAAATACAGCACCAAAACTTAAGTTTTCAAAGTCTACAGAGCTTATCTTAGACGAATCAGCTTTTCTGATCTCAATTTTGCTAGTTTGAGTTGTACTCATAATTATGTAAAGTTTTTATCTAAATTTGAATTCTTAACAGATGAAAATCTAATGTAATGATCTGATGAAGAATAGGTTCTATTGAATGCAAAATTACGGAAAAATATATAATTTCCTTGGTAAAAAAGCATTAATTCCGGCTTTTGACTGAGATTTATTTATCTTATAATAAACCTAAAAATTTAGCAGAGATTTATAAAGAATTTATGAAAAAACTATCGATTTTTAAGGCTTTACGCATTTGTTTTGAGTATTTTTGACGATTAAAACAGATTCAAAATCAGTTAAACTCTATTGAAAAATTCGAAATCGTGAAAAGGGAAATAATTAAAACGTTAGATGGCTCAATGACAATTCATTTAGAAGAATGGAATGAAAGTTATCATTCAAAACATGGTGCTATTCAGGAAGCAAAACATGTATTTATAAAGAATGGTTTGTCATTATTTGAGAATAATCCGGTGAGTATTCTGGAGATTGGTTTTGGAACGGGTTTAAATGCTTTTATTACGTTTTTAGAATCAGAACAAAAGCAGCAAAAAATAGATTATGTTGGGGTAGAAGCATATCCGGTAAAAGCAGAAGAAGTTCTGGCGATGAATTATGTGGCCGAACTTAACGCATTGGAATTTGATAACATTTTTGAAAAAATGCATAAAACGGAATGGGACAAGAAAAACGAAATTAGCAGCCAGTTCTCGTTAACCAAAAGGAAACAATTTTTTGACGAAATAAACGATTTTGAAATTTTCGATTTGATTTACTTTGACGCCTTCGGATACAGGGTCCAGCCGGAGCTTTGGAGTACTGAGATTTTTCAGAAAATGTACAATAGTTTAAAGCCAAACGGAGTCCTTGTTACTTACGCTGCACGAGGTGTTGTTAAAAGAAGCATGATTTCTGTAGGATTTACTGTAGAAAAGTTGGCAGGACCTCCTGGAAAACGAGAAATGTTTAGAGCCTTTAAAAAGGTTTAAATGAATTGTTTAGAATGGTTCTATATTGATTTATGCGTATTAAGAAAACGTATTCGCTGCTAAATTTTTTAAAAAAATAAGTTAAAATGAATCTCAGTGATTGTTATTTGATTAAATTTGTTGCGAGTTTAAAAATATAGATAACCCCCAAAAAATCTTATTTTATTATGTCAAAAATGATGTTTGATTACACGAAATCAATACTTGAGAGAGTTAGTTTCGATCCGGTACTTTTCTGCAAAGAGTTAGAAAAAGCTATCAAAACCCTGTTACCATATGAAATGGAGCAGTTACAAGAATGGTTACTAAGTTTTGTAATCGAAAAACCAGAACTACAAGAAAGTCTACTACTAATTAAAGTATAAAAAAAGGAGCCGAACCGGCTCCTTTTTTATTGCTGTTTTTTTTGCAGCGGACTTATAATCTGCACATTCTGAAAAACAATGGCTCCTTTTATAACTCCGGCTATTGTAGATCGCAATGCGTCAATGATATGCATTTTTAATTCGCTCTTCGGGTAAATTAAACTTACCTCACGGGCAGGTTTTGGTTCCTTAAAATTGCGAAGTTTCAGTTTATCTGATTCTTTTAAGTCTAAAGTGTGCAGATATGGTAATAATGTCGTGCCCAAACCTTCGTCGGCTAATTTAATAAGGGTTTCAAAACTACCGCTTTCGATCTGGAAGTTGTTTTGTTCTACATCTGATCCGTTTTTGCACAGATTTAAAATTCCGTCTCTAAAACAATGTCCGTCCTGTAATAACAGAATTTCGTTTAAGTTCAAATCCGTAACTTCGATTTCCTGTTTCTCAAAACTGGCATGATGCTCGGGTATATAGGCTACGAAAGGCTCAAAATACAATACTATTTCTTTGATTTTTTCGTCTTCAAGCGGTGTTGCGGCGATTGCAGCATCCAGATGACCGTTTTTTAACTTCACAATAATTTCTTCGGTATTAAGCTCTTCAATTAAAAGTTTAACCTTTGGGTATTTTTTAATGAAATTATTTAGAAACATTGGCAGAAGTGTCGGCATAATGGTTGGAATAATCCCTAAACGGAATTCGCCGCCAATAAAACCTTTTTGCTGCTCCACGATATCCTTAATACGATCCGCTTCGTTTACAATATTTTTAGCCTGGTTTACTATCTTTTGACCAATATCAGTAAGCTGAATTGGTTTTTTGCTTCTGTCGAAGATTAAAATATTAAGTTCTTCCTCAATTTTCTGAATCTGCATACTTAATGTTGGTTGCGTAACAAAACATTTTTCGGCAGCAAGAGTAAAGTTTTTGTGTTCGGCAACAGCTAACACATATTGTAATTGGGTTATCGTCATTTTGATAATAAATTTTGATGCAAAAATAAGAAAATATAATTTTTAATTATTTAATTTTTTTGAAAGTTACTTTAAATTTGTAGTAAATTAGTGAAAAAAAATACAGATTATGAAAACAAATATTTTAGGACTGCCTGTAAAAGAATCAGAATTATTAGTAAAAGAATTGAATGTGTTATTATCCAATTTTCAGGTATACTATCAAAACCTTCGCGGGATTCACTGGAATATCCGTGGAAAACGTTTTTTTGATTTACACGTAAAATTTGAAGAACTATATACAGATTCACAATTAAAGATAGATATGATTGCCGAGAGAGTTTTGACAATTGGAGGAACGCCTCTGCATACTTTTGAAGATTATATCGCAAACAATAAATTAGCGGTTGGAAAGAACATTTCAAACGATGAAAAAGCGGTTCAGCTGATCGTAAATTCGCTTTCGGATCTTTTAAAGATAGAGAGGGAAATCTTAAACAAATCAGGAGAAATTAACGATGAAGGAACAAATTCTATGATGAGTGACTTTATTGCAGAGCAGGAAAAAACGATCTGGATGATGAATGCATGGCTTGATGAAACTTTGTAATTTGTTGTTTGATAATAGTTTAAAAAGCAGAATGGTCTGATTTGATCATTCTGCTTTACTTTTTTTGTTAAAATTGTATAAAATTTTTCGCTCATTGCTTTGATTTTATTTGTTTAACGTTATTTTTGTTTCAATGAAATTTGTAGCCCGCATATTATTATTCATATTTATTGCCTTCTTATCGACCCCAACCATTGTTCAGGCGATTAAGAAAGGGAATAATACGGTAATGTCTTTTAGTATTGCGGAAGAAGAAGTTCACAAGGAACTTAAAAATGTTGTTCATCCCGTTGTTTTAGAGCATGAGGTTTTACTGCCTGTTTGTGTAGAAAAGAAAACCATTATCTCTGAAAACATTGTAAAATTAGATAATATCTCTCCGAGCATATTTGCTCCGCCGCCCAATTTAATATAATACTTCCGATTGTTTTGAAAGTAACTGTATTTATCTAAATGCAGTCAGTTCTTTATATATCAATTTTTTAGTATTGTATTATGACAAAAAAAATCAATCTTTTTGCCAACCTTAAGTCTGACTTTGCTTCAGGTTTAGTGGTTTTTCTGGTTGCTCTTCCATTGTGTTTAGGTATTGCAATGGCTTCTGGAGCGCCGTTATTTTCCGGAATTATTGCGGGTGTTGTGGGTGGTATCGTTATTGGATATTTAAGCCAGTCGCATATTAGTGTTTCCGGACCTGCAGCTGGTTTAACTGCTATTGTTTTGACTGCTATTACTGATTTTGGCGCTTTTGATGTCTTTTTATTGTCAGTTTTCATTGCAGGTATTATTCAGTTAGTATTAGGATTTCTAAAAGCCGGAAGTATTTCAAATTATTTCCCTACAAACGTAATCGAAGGAATGCTGGCGGGTATCGGGATTATTATTATTCTAAAACAAATTCCGCATGCATTTGGTTACGATGCTGATTTTGAAGGCGATCAGGCTTTTATTCAAAATGACGGAAGTAACTCATTTTCATTTCTGTTCGATGTTTTAAATCATATTCATTTAGGTGCCGTTGTAGTTTCGTTAATTTCACTTGTAGTATTGATTGCGTGGGATAAAGTACCTTTTTTAAAACGATTAAAATTGGTGCCTGGAGCTCTTGTGGCTGTTATCCTTGGCGTTGTGCTAAATGAATTTTTTATTTCTACCGGAAGCTCACTGGCAATTGCAAAAGAACATTTGGTTTCTTTGCCTGTTCCAAAATCTTTTGATGAATTTAAATCAATTCTGGTTGCACCGGACTTTACTGCCGTTTCAAATCCGCAGGTTTGGGTTGTGGCTGTTACAATTGCCATTGTAGCTTCTATCGAAACGCTTTTATGTATCGAAGCATCAGACAGAATGGATGTTCAAAAACGATATACAAACACCAATGTCGAGCTTAGAGCTCAGGGGGTTGGGAATATTGTAAGCTCACTTTTAGGCGGTCTGCCAATGACTTCTGTCGTGGTGCGATCATCTGCCAATAATAATGCAGGGGCAAAATCGAAAATGTCTGCTATTATTCACGGTGTGCTTTTATTAATTAGTGTATTATCTATTCCGACTATTTTAAATAAAATTCCACTGGCCACATTGGCTACGGTTTTGATTTTGGTTGGATATAAATTAGCAAAACCAGCAACTTTTATGCATTTCTGGGAAAAGGGAAAATACCAGTTTATCCCTTTCATTGCAACTTTGGTCTTTGTTGTTGCGACAGATTTGCTAAAAGGTGTTGCGTTGGGTATCATTATTAGTATCATTTTTGTTTTAAGAGGAAATCTTAAAAGAGCCTACAATTTCAAAAAAGAAGAATACGAAGATGGTGATATCATTCATATCGATTTAGCTCAGGAAGTTTCGTTCCTTAATAAAGCGGCAATAAAGCAGACTTTAAGCGATATTCCTGAAAATTCAAAAGTAATTATTAATGCTCATGACACGGAATATATTGCTCATGATGTTCTGGATTTAATTCGGGAGTTTAAAGAAACCCGCGCTGTAGATGAAAACATAAAAGTAAAACTCACGGGTTTTAAAGAGGCTTATGAACTGGAAAATACTCCGGATAATGCCAATCATGTTACTATCGAACATTATTATGATGTGGCGAAAAGGGAAGTGGTTCGAAAAGAAGTTATTAGAGAAGAATAATTAAAATAAGACATTTTTTAGATAAAAGAAGTCTCAAAATTTAGGTAACTTTACATTCAAGTTCTTTTTGAGACATTTTTAGAATTAGAAATTACCACACAAAAAATAAAAAAATGAGAAAATTTTATGAGCAGTTATTAGAAAATAATAAAAAGTGGGTTGAAACTTCATTAGCAAAAGATCCTAATTATTTTGCTGATCTGGCAAAAGGACAACAGCCGCCATTATTGTGGATTGGATGTTCTGACAGCCGTGTTCCTGCAAACGAAATCGTTGGTGCAAAACCGGGTGAAGTTTTTGTACACAGAAACATTGCTAATATGGTTGTTCACTCTGATATGAACATGTTAAGCGTTTTGGATTACGCGGTAAATGTTTTAAAAATAAAGCATATAATCGTATGCGGCCATTACGGATGTGGTGGTGTAAAAGCAGCAATGGGAAATCAGTCTGTAGGGATTATCGACAACTGGATCCGTCATATTAAAGATGAATACCGTTTACACGATAAATATTTAAATTCAATTAAAGATGAAACAGAGCGTTTTAATACCTTTGTTGAAATCAATGCGAAAGAACAAGTTTACAATTTAGCTAAAACATCAATTGTTCAAGGAGCTTGGAAAAACGGTCAGGACCTTATGCTTCACGGCTGGGTTTACGGATTAAATTCTGGTTTTGTAACCGATTTAAATGTTACCATCAGTTCAAACGCGGAACTTGATAGTGTTTATCAGTTAGATTTATAATAGAAAAAAATCGCCCTCAAAAAGGGCGATTTTTTTTATTCGTTTTTCGTTTACAAATAATAACGTGAATTATTTATGCATCCAGAATACCAGTCATCCAGAATATCGTGATAATAATTACTTAGATAATTAATATTTATTTCATACGATTTATCAGTATCTGAATAGTAAATACGGACATTGTTGTTGTCAATTTTAAATCTAGTAACATAATTATTCTTAATTGAATTTTTTAAAGGTAGTATCTTGATTTTTAGACTATCATAGTATTTTATTATTTTTTTCTCACTTGTTAAATCTGGTATTTCTTTTTGGAAATGATTTTGGTTATAAACTTTTATAAATTTATAAAACAATTTGCCGTCTCGAAATAAATATGTTATTATTCTGTTGTTTAAATCGTTTTGAAGATAATTAATATTTTTTCTCTTCTTAATAGAATCTTCTCGATAAAAATGTCCTAATTGGGTAGGGTATATTTCTCCTTGATCGTTTTTTTCGGGTTTTACGTTTGTAAACATGTCGTATCTAACGATATATTTAATAGTGTCATTGATTTTGTCTTCATCATCAATGGTATCTGTATATGAATATTTATAGAAGCCGTTTTCTTCTAATGCTTCTTTTGTAATAGGATTAATCAAATAATGATTAATCCTTTCTTGTTTTTTGCAAGAAGGAGCTAATATTAATAATATCAAACTGACAATTATACTTTTATTTATTAATTTGTATTTATTCCCCATTCTTTTAATTCATTTAAAGTATCTCTTTTTAAAGTTTTTTTATCTTTTAATCTCTGAGGAGATACATAGCCATTTGAATTATCTCTTTCATATTTTTGATACATTGTTTGCTCGTCAAGATAAACAGGTCCATTTACAGGGTATGTATATTCTGCAAGACTAAAACGAGGCTCTGCGCTTAGGGCAAATCCTAAAATTTTTATTGCAGTATCAGCAATTACTGGGGCTTTTCCAGGTACAAAACCTACTGTAGCTGTTGTAATTCCCAAAAGACTTAATTTGTTATTTAACTCATCACGGTTCTCAGAAACTTTTAAATATGTATAGTTGACATAAGTTCTGCGATTGCAGATAGAAGCTTGTATAATATATTCATGAAACTTTTTTAATAAATATATTTTTCCATTTCTAAAAGTAATCTGCTTGTTTTTTATTATCAGATTATGAAGTTCTTTCTTATCGACACATCTTTCTATTTCCTTACTTATTTTGGATTTTGAATCTAAAATGTGTTTTCCATTACTGTAAATTAATTTAAATTCAGTATTTATTTTTTCTCCTTTTATTATTCGTCCTTTATTATCCATATAAATAGTCAAGGCACTCAAATAACAATTTCTAGGAGTTTTTGACTGATATTCTCCTTTTTCAACAGGATCAGTATAACATTTATTTAATTCTAAAGATGTTAATGCAGTTATGCAATGAAATAATCCATTTATTTTCATTGATATACTTTGTGTGTAATATGATCTGTACAAATCTCTATACTGATATTCTTCCCAAGGTTCAGGTACAATATCTGGTTCATAATCACCAAAACTAATTGATACTCCCATTTTTATATTTTTACAGTTTAAGTAAAAATATTTCATATGAATGAAATTAAGGGGAAATTAAAGGTGAAAAAGTATTAAAATAAGACGTAATTTTATTCGTTTTCGTCAAGATTTTCATTAAATGCTGACGGTAACATTGTTGGGATAAATTTTATCAGGATTGGAAGTAATAAACTACCGCCCGGAAGTAAAAAAATAGTCAGCGACGGAATTGTTTTACAAATGTCCAAAAGCTGTTTTTTTACTTTTTTCTTTTCTTTTGCATCGAGATCCCTTGTAGTGGAGTAGGCCAGTAAAACCATCAATTCCTTACTCTGAACGATTTCCTTAATTAACCTGTTTTTGTTTCTGATGATCAGTTTTACCACACTGTGTGTCATCTGATCGTAAAAATGTTTAACAGGATTTGAGTAATTAAAGTACGGAATTTTCTTTTTATGAGTTGTGATAAAAGTATGTGTTGTATCGATACTTTTGGCAACAAAATCATCAGAAACCCCCATTGTAGAGCCTAAAGAATATAAAAAATACGATTCTTCGTTTTCAACCACACCGTCACTCCACAGTGCCATTCCGGCCATATCAATCAAATAATACTGCTCCAGTTTGTTTTTGAAATAATCAAGATTTAAGGTTTCCAGAGTTTCAACCGTAACTTTCGAGAATTTTGAATAGCGGATTGAAGCTTCAAAAAGTTTAATCAGTAAATCATCGTGCTGTGATTTAGAGGTTTTGGTTTTTAAAGCCAGACCAACAATTCCTAAAACAGTTTCTTCAATACGTTTTAAATATTTTTCGGGAATTTCACCATGTTCGAGGTATTGCCTAAAAGCCAGAACATCAATAAACAGAAGAGCATTGGTTACCAAATGCGAAAAGTTTTTGCTGATGATACTGTCGTTTGTCTGTACCCTTTGATCTATTATAGTTTCTAATGAAAGTGAAGGACTGTCTTTTGGAAGAAGCATCTTAAACAAATTGAAACCTTCCGGATTCATCTGCTTGTAGAATTTTAAAACTTCGGTTATAAAATTATTGGGTTCAGAACTTCTTTTCTCTAAACAAAAAACATTATAAAGTGTATTTAATAAAGCTGTTTTTGAGATTTCGGTTTTAAACCATCCTTTAATTTCAATTGGAATTTGAGAATCGATTGCAATAATATGTCCATAAATGAACCCCGTTTCTCTCACTTTATAGTAAAACGAATCGGTAGTTTCAAAAGGAATTGCTTCTGAAAACTTCTGTTCACTAAAAAATTTATCGATCCAGCCTGGTGCTGATGGGTTAATCATTGCATTATATTTATAACTGCAAAGCTATATTTTTTTCTTGTTTCAGGAGGTATTAAAATAAAATAACCACTAGATTTTGTGAAAAATAGTGGTTATCGTAATTTTTTACTTATTTAATGATTCCGGCACATGCAACTCTTCCGCCGGCATCTCCGGTTGGCTGGGTTGTAAAATCATCTTTTCCTTTATGTACGATTAAACCTTTCCCAATTACGTTTTTGGTTTCATCCTCACATCCTACACACCATTCATCTGTTGTAAAAGTAATTGTTCCGTTACCGCTTGCATCAGCTGTAAAGTTTCCAATATCGCCTTTGTGATATTCTCCAACTCCCCATTTTCCATGTTTTTTGAAAGTAGGGTTCCAGTGTCCGCCAGCTGAACTTCCGTCTGCCGACGTACAATCTGCTTTTTCGTGAATGTGGATAGCGTGAACTCCCGGTTCTAAACCGCTTATTTTTGCAGTAAACGTAACTTTACCGTTTTTTTCGGTAAAAGTGGCAGTTCCGGCAACATTACTGCTGCTTTTTGGTTCTAAAGCTACCGTTAAAGTTTTAGCATCATTTGACTTTGTATTTGTCTTACAGCCAACTATTAATGCTGTAATTATAGCGAAAGATACGATCAGTTTTTTCATTTTATATGGGCATTTAGATTTAAGATTAAGTAAATTTAACATAAAATAACGGAATTGATTAACTCTAAAAGTTAAAAAAAAGTCAAACTATACTTCGTAATTTAATATCGATTGAGCTCAAAACCGAAAAATATTGCTTAAATTCGTGTAACTTTAGTGAGTAATTTCTTAAAATACCACTTTTTAAATCACTCACATTTAATTCTAAACGTTATGATGAAAAAGATTTTAATGTTCGTTATTTTTACTTCGGTACTGGTTTCATGCAATTGTGCTAAAAATAAAAAAGGAGATGCCGTTTCGAATCTTGAAGGCAGCTGGATTCTTACCTATATAACAGAACCACGAATTACTTTTGATGGTCTTTATCCAAATAAAAAACCAAGCATACATTTTGACTTAAAAGAGAACGGGGTTTCCGGAAATAACAGTTGTAATTCTTACAGTGGAAAAATGGTTTTAGACGGAAATAAAATTGATTTGACAGCGCCCATGATTTCTACCAAAATGATGTGTATGGACGGGCAAGGTGAGTCTGTTTATATGGGTACGCTTCAAAAAGTAACTTCATACGAAATAACAGATGGAGGCAAAACTCTGAATTTTATTTCGGATGGCATTACTACGATGAAATTTACCAAAAAATAAAACGAAAATGAAAACCGGGTTATATATTTTTATGCTTCTGAGCTTTTTAAATTTTTCTGTTTATGGACAGGAAAAGACAAAAAAAGAGCTGAAAGCTGAAAGAGAACTGAAAAAGCAAAAAGAAATCGAAGCGTTGATCGATGGTAAAAATTTTGTTTTTGAAGCTCAGAAAGTGACACCGCAGGGAGGAAGGCTCATAAATCTAGATTATAGAACTTATTTCCTGAAGTTTAATACCGAAAATACAACCTGTGATCTTCCTTTTTTTGGACGCGGCTATAATATTGGATATGGAAGTGACGGGGGTATTAAATTTGAAGGAAAACCCGAAAATATAAAAATAGAAAAGGAAAAAAGAAAATACACTCTCAGAACTACCGTAAAAGGGAAAGATGATGTTTATGATTTGATGTTTACCATCTTTTTTGACGGAGGTGCTTCTCTTTCGGTAAATAGTAATAACAGGGCTGCGATTTTTTATGACGGAGAAATAAGTGCGCCAAAAACAGATAACAAGACAGATAAAAAGTAGAGATTGATTTAAGTTTGATGAAATCTGTCCGGAATAGTTTAGCAAGTTAACAATCAGAATGCATAATTATTTAGAAACACATTTAAAAATCAAAACTATGAAGAAAGTATGTCTTATTTTTATTATGGCTCTTGCCTCGTTTTCATCTTATGCACAATCTACATTTAAAGAAGATGTGGATGTTTTACAAAGTGTTTACGGAAAAACTAAAAGTGATTTGGTAAAACAGTACATGAATCTTTCTGATTCGCAATCTGCCGCTTTTACCAAAGTTTTCGATAATTACGAAACCGAACGAAAAGCACTCGGACAAACCAAATTTAAACTGATAAATGATTACGCGGCCAATTATGAAACCCTTACAGATGCTAAGGCAGACGAACTGGCCAAAGGAACTTTAAAAAATCATATTGATTACGAAAAACTCTATTCTAAAACATATAATCAGGCAAAAAAAGCGATCGGAGCGATTAATGCTGCTAAATTTATTCAATTAGAAGTGTATCTGCAGACAATTATCAGATCTGAAATTTTAGAGTCGATTCCGTTTATTGGAGAACTGGATAAGAGTAAAATTCAGTAATGATAGCATTATCGAATAAAAAACGGCAGTTACTAAATAACTGCCGTTTTTGTTTTTATAGATTTATTTAGCTGATTTTACTTCGTAAATCGCATTTACCATTCCGTTTTTCGGACTGTCTAATGTCAGTTCCCAGAACATAATTCCGCCTAATTTCTTAGCTTTTACATATTCTGTTTTTGCTTTTACAGATTTAATATCATCAGATGTTGCAAATGTTTTGTTTTTGGCATTGTACCAATATGGTGCTTTGGCTTTGTCATCCCAAAAATATTTCCAGCCGTTTGCTTCTGTGTACGTTTTAGCATAATCTTTATAATTTACACCCTCTACATGTTTTCCGGCCTGATATAATCCGTTGTTAATATCTTCAACATTAATCCAGGTTCTGGTATAGAATGCAGCACCAATTACCAGTTTTTCAGCAGGAACACCTTGTTTTAGTAAAAAAGTAACCGCTCTGTCTGTAGATTCTTCGTTTGGACTTGTACTGTATAAGGGTGTATGATGCCCTGTAACCTGAGAATATCCGTTTACTAAATCGTAACTCATAATATTAATGCGGTTTACCAATGGCGTCACAGCCTGCCAGTCTATAGATTCATCCAGATATTTTTGAAAACCTCCGGCAGCAAAACTCAATTCGTATTTTTTACCTAAAGTTGAACGTAAAATCTTGATAAGTTCTGTAAAGTTAGGTTTGTCAACTGTCTGATATAAATGTCCCGGAAGACCTTCGATTGCAGGATATTCCCAATCTAAATCTAACCCGTCTACTTTAAAATAATCGCTGACTTCTTTTACCGATTTTGCAAATTTTAATCTGCCTTCGGCTGTAGAAAATGCTTCTGAACACGGTTCGCAGCCTCCCCATCCGCCAAGAGAAAGAACGATCTTTAATTGCGGATTTTTAGATTTTAAAGAAACCAAATGTTTAATAGTAACCGAGTCTTTAGCAGAATCAACACTTAATTTGCCATCTTTTAAATGACAGAAACTAAAGATAATCTGATTTAATTTATTGATTTCGTATTCGTCAATAAGTTTAGAATCGCCCGTGTAATAGGCGATGATATCCATTTTTTTATTTTTTTGTGCGAAAGTATTACTTAGACCAAAGCACGCTAAAAACAATGCAATTAGGGTTGTTTGTTTCATTTTTTCTGGTTTTTTAGGTTTTTTGAATGCTAAATGTACTGCAATAGATTTGAATTTTAGCAGCCCTGCACCACTTTAAAAGCTAATTTTAACGAATATTTCGCAAGAACCTGCAAAAAAATTGCGTTTTGCAGCCGATATCTTTCGTTTCAGAAAAAATAAACCCGCACAGTTTCGGACAAGTGCGGGTTTAAACAAATTAAAAGCTAAAAACTATTTTGTATTAGAAACAGTAAGTGTTTTCTGCAACTAATTTTTCTGCGATTTTTTCTCTCAACGCTACTACGTTTGGCAGGTTCGTATATTTAGTGAAACGTTTAAGTCCCATTAACATCATGCGTTGCTCGTCGCCTTCAGAGAATGAAGCGATTCCTTCTTTTCCTCTTAAGTTTACGATATCTACGGCTTTGTACAAGTATAATTTTGCCATTGCAATCTGCTCTTGTACTTTATCTTCACCTTGAGATTTTGCTAATTTTTCAGTTCTTAAGATGGTACTTTCAGCCATATAGATCTCGATCAAGATATCAGCAGCAGCCATTAATAACTGTTGGTGAGAATCTAAATCTGGGCCGTATTTTTGAACAGCGCTTCCGGCAACCATTAAGAAAACTTTTTTCAGGTTTGCCACGATTACTTTTTCTTCTGAGAATAATTCAGAGAAATCCGGAGTATCAAAAGATGGAATTCCCATTAATTCTTCCTGAACTTTCATTGCTGGTCCAAGTAAATCAACATGTCCTTTCATTGCTTTTTTGATCAGCATACCTACAGAAAGCATTCTGTTGATTTCATTTGTGCCTTCGTAAATACGAGCGATACGAGCATCTCTCCAGGCACTTTCCATTGGAGTATCTTCAGAGAATCCCATTCCGCCAAAAACTTGAATTCCTTCGTCAGAACAGTTTTGTACGTCTTCAGAAACTGCAACTTTCAAGATAGAACACTCGATAGCATATTCTTCAACACCTTTTAATTCTGCTTCTTGATGAGAAGTTCCTTCCGCTTCACGAGCAGCGATTCTGTCTTCGATGTCTTTTGCAGCACGATAAGAAGCACTTTCTCCTGCGTAAGCGCTAGTTGCCATTTCAGCCAATTTAGAACGGATTGCTCCAAATGATGAAATAGAAGTATTGAACTGAATTCTTTCGTTAGCATATTTTACAGCTCCAGAAGTAACTCTTCTTTGTGCATCTAAACAAGCCGCAGCCAATTTAATACGTCCAACGTTAAGAGCATTCATAGCTATTTTGAAACCGTTTCCTCTTTCAGATAACATGTTTTCAACCGGAACTTTTGTTTCGTTGAAGAAAACCTGACGAGTAGAAGAAGCACGGATTCCTAATTTATGCTCTTCTTCATTCATAGAAATTCCGTTTGAAGGATCGTTTTCTACGATGAAACCTGTAATATTTTTGTCATCTCCAATACGGGCAAAAACAATGAAAACGCTGCAGAAACCTGCATTTGAAATCCACATTTTTTGTCCTGTGATTGAATAGTATTTTCCGTCATCAGATAAAACTGCTTTTGTTTTTCCTGAGTTAGCATCAGATCCTGCACCTGGCTCAGTTAAACAATAAGCACCAAACCATTCTCCAGAAGCTAATTTTGGAACGTATTTTTTCTTTTGTTCCTCAGTTCCGTAAAGTGTAATTGGCATAGTTCCAATTCCGGTATGAGCACCAAAAGCTGTAGAGAAAGATCCAGTAGCTCCAGAAATGTAGTCACAAACCAACATTGTAGAAACGAATCCCATTCCTAATCCGCCGTATTCTTCTGGAACCGCAACTCCTAAAAGTCCTAGTTCACCTGCTTTACGCATTGAAGATTCTGTATAAGCGTAATCTTTCTTTTCAAAACGATCTTTATGCGCCCATAATTCTTTGTCTACGAACTCTTTTACAGAGTCACGCATCATTAACTGCTCTTCTGAGAAATCTTCTGGAGTAAAGATATCTTCACATTTTGTTTCTTTAACTAGGAATTGACCTCCTCTTGTTTTGTCGCTCATGACTTTTTTGTTTTTTAGATTTTATAGATGAAAGAAGCAAGAAGCAAGAGGAAAGATTAATCTAACTTGCTTATGAAACCTGATGTCATCCTTTGAAATTCAATTATTTTGTTTTCTAATTTTTCTGTTTTTTCTTTTGTTATATAGTCGTTTTGACAAGCTATTAACAATTGTGTCTGCAATTCAAATGACGATCCTAAACTGATATTCAGATAATGTTGAAAATGTTTATTTCCTCTGTTCGAACCTTCGGCAATATTAGAAGGCATTGATACAGAACATCGATTCATCTGACTTACCAAACTATAAGTTTCAGATTTTGGAAAAGTGGAAGTTAGTTTATAGATATCATTTGTAATCTCCATAGCTATAATCCAAATCTTCAAATTCTTAAAATTGTGTTTCATGTTTTTTAAGGCAAGATAAGAAGAAAAATTAAAAGTAAGTTTTTTACTACTTTTTAAAAACCCATTTCAGACTAACTTTTCATCCCAAATAGAAAGTCTTTCCTCTTGCTTCTTTCCTCTAAAAAGTCTTAAAGCACTTCGTAAATCCCAGCAGAACCTTGCCCAGTACCTACACACATAGAAACAATTCCGTATTTGTTGCCACGACGTTTCATCTCGTCAAATAGCTGAACAGAAAGTTTAGCACCAGTACAACCCAGAGGGTGTCCTAAAGAAATTGCGCCGCCGTTTACGTTTACGATATCCGGATTTAAACCTAATTCGCGAGTTACTGCTAAAGCTTGAGAAGCAAAAGCTTCGTTTAATTCGATTAATTCAATATCGTTTAATGTTAAACCAGCTTGTTTCAAGGCTTTCGGAATTGCTTTTACAGGTCCGATACCCATAATTCTTGGCTCAACACCAGAAGAAGCAAAGTTTACCAAACGTGCAATTGGTTCAAGGTTTAATTCTTTTACCATGTCTTCGCTCATGATTAAAACGAAAGCAGCACCGTCGCTCATTTGAGAGGAGTTACCAGCCGTTACACTTCCGTCAGCAGCAAAAACGGGTCTTAAGCCTGCTAAAGCTTCTTTTGAAGTTCCAGCTCTTGGACCTTCGTCTTTACTTACTACGTATGATTTGGTTTCTTTTTTACCGTTTTCGTTAATGAAAGTCTGCTCAACAGTAATTGGAACGATTTGTTTATCGAATTTTCCTTCTGCCTGAGCTTTTAAAGCTTTCATATGAGAATTGTAAGCAAACTCATCCTGATCTTCTCTAGAAACATTGTATTGTTTAGCAACCGCTTCGGCAGTTAAACCCATTCCCCAGTAGTAATCTTCGTGACCTGCAGCGGCAACTTTATAATCCGGAGTTGGTTTGTAACCTCCCATCGGAATATAACTCATACTTTCTGCACCACCAGCAATGATGCAATCTGCCATTCCAGACTGGATTTTAGCCGTCGCCATTCCGATCGTTTCTAACCCAGAAGCGCAGTAACGGTTTACCGTAACTCCTGGAACGTCTTCTACTTTTAATCCCATTAAAGATATCAAACGACCAACATTAAGTCCTTGTTCTGCTTCCGGCATTGCATTTCCAACCATAACGTCGTCAATACGTTTTTTGTCAAAATCAGGCAGTTCATTCATCATAAACTGAATGGTTTCAGCAGCTAATTCATCAGGTCTTTTAAATCTAAAAACACCTTTTGGAGCTTTTCCAACTGCTGTTCTGTATGCTTTTACTATATATGCTGTTTTCATTTGTTTTTGTTTTTTTAAGATTTTTTAGAAGGGAAAGAGGCAAGAAGCAAGAGGAAAGACAAAACACAGTTTTGAAGTCTTGTTTCTTACATCTTTCTTCTATTCTCTAGTTACGAAGTGGTTTTCCTTTAGTTAACATATACTGAATGCGCTCAAGAGTTTTTCTCTCTGTACATAAACTCAAGAAAGCTTCACGTTCGATATCTAATAAGTATTGTTCAGATACTAAAGTTGCTTCAGATAAATCACCACCAGCCATTACGTAAGCTAGTTTGTTGGCGATTTTCTTATCGTGTTCAGAAATGTATTTTCCAGCTTCCATTTGATCCGTTCCAACTAAGAACATCCCTAAAGCTTGTTTTCCTAAAACTTTAATATCGTTTCTTCTGATTGGCTGTGTGTAACCTGCTTCAGCCATTAACAACGCATGTTTTTTAGCTTCTGCAATCTGGCGATCTTTGTTTACTACAATAATATCTTTGCCATGTTGAAGAAGTCCAGTGTCAAAAGCCTCGTAACCAGAAGTTGATACTTTTGCCATAGCGATCGTTAAGAAATACTCTTGAAGAACATTCAATTCCACATCATTTTTGCGGAATAAATCTGAAGCTCTTAAAGTCATCTCTTTAGAACCACCACCACCAGGGATAACTCCAACACCAAACTCAACTAATCCCATATATGTTTCTGCTGCAGCAACCACTTTATCAGCATGTAAGCTCATTTCGCATCCTCCTCCAAAAGTCATTCCGTGAGGTGCAACAATTACCGGAATTGAAGAATAACGAACACGCATCATTGTATCTTGGAACAATTTAATTGCCATGTTCAATTCGTCGTATTCCTGCTCAACCGCCATCATGAAAATCATTCCGATATTAGCTCCAACAGAGAAATTCGCTGCCTGGTTTCCAATAACTAAACCTTGGTGTTCTTTTTCGGCTAATTCAATTGCTTTATTGATTGCAGAAAGAACATCACCACCAATAGTATTCATTTTAGATTGGAATTCTAAGTTTAAGATTCCATCTCCTAAATCTTGGATAATCGCTCCACTGTTGCTCCAAACTTTTTTGCTTTCGCGGATGTTGTTTAGAATAATGAATGAATCTTGTCCAGGAACTTTTACCTGAGATTTTGTTGGAAGGTTGTAGAAATACGTAGCACCTTCTTTTACAGTATAGAAACTGTCGCTTCCAGAAGCGAGCATTTCGTTTACCCATGCAGCAGGTTCTAAACCTTCTGCTTTCATGATTTCGATTCCTTTTGCAACGCCAATAGCATCCCAGATTTCGAATGGTCCATTTTCCCATCCAAAACCAGCTTTCATAGCGTCGTCAATTTTGTATAATTCGTCTGAGATTTCAGGAATTCTGTTTGAAACATAAGCAAACATTCCAGCGAAACTCTTACGGTAGAATTCTCCCGCTTTGTCTGTACCTTTTACTAAAACTTTAAAACGGTTGATTGGTTTATCGATAGTTTTAGTCAATTCTAAAGTCGCAAAATTTGCTTTTTTTGCAGCGCGGTATTCTAATGTGTCTAAGTCAAGAGAAAGAATATCTTTATCTACTTTTTTGTAGAAACCTTGTCCGGTTTTGCTTCCTAACCAATTATTTTCCATCATTTTATTGATGAAATCAGGAAGTTTAAATAATTCATGTTGTTCGTCAGTTGGGCAGTTTTCGTAAATACCATTGGCAACATGTACCAAAGTATCTAAACCAACCACGTCAACGGTACGGAAAGTAGCCGATTTTGGACGACCAATTACTGGTCCGGTCAATTTATCAACTTCTTCAATTGTTAATCCCATTTCTTTCACTAAATGGAATAAACTCTGGATTCCATAAATACCAATTCTGTTTCCAATAAATGCCGGAGTATCTTTAGCAACAACCGAAGTTTTTCCTAAAAATTTAGAACCGTATTCATTTAAGAAATCCAATACTTCGTTTGAAGTTTTTGGACCTGGAATAATTTCAAATAATTTTAAGTAACGAGCAGGGTTAAAAAAGTGCGTTCCGCAGAAGTGCTGTTGGAAATCTTCGCTTCTTCCTTCGCTCATAAAGTGAATTGGAATACCAGAAGTATTAGAAGTAACCAAAGTTCCCGGTTTGCGGAATTTGTCGATTTGTTCGAATACTAATTTCTTAACATCCAAACGCTCTACAACAACCTCGATAATCCAGTCAACATTAGCAATTTTTGCCATATCGTCTGTTGTATTTCCAGTTGTGATTCGGTTTGCGAATTTCTGACTGTAAATAGGAGAGGGTTTCGATTTTAATGAGTTCGCCAAATGGTCATTTACCACACGGTTGCGAACGGCTTTACTTTCAAGCGTTAATCCTTTTTTAGCTTCAGCTTCTGTCAACTCGCGAGGCACGATGTCAAGCAGTAAAACTTCAACACCAATGTTGGCAAAATGACAAGCTATACCTGAACCCATAATTCCGGATCCAATTACAGCAACTTTTTTAATTGTGCGTTTCATACTTTCTTATTTGTTTGTAGGAGCAGATGAATTATAGATTATTCATTTGCTGTGTTTTCTGTTTGTTTCGCCAGTTCGCTGACGTTCGTGTGATTAAATATTTTTTTGTCCTGAATTAATTCATTAATGATTTCCGAAACTTCAATAAAATGCTGCAGTTTTTCGTCTGAAACATGTTTTCTTACTGATTCATTGAATTTCAAGACTGTATTTTTAGATAATTCTCTTTTTTCTTTTCCAAAATCAGTCAGGTAGATCAAAACGCCTCTTCCGTCACTTGGGTTTTTCTTGCGAACAATTAAACCTTTATCTTCCATTGATTTTAAGGTTCTGGTTAAGCTGGTAGCTTCCATTCCCATTCTTGGGCCCAGGGCGGTCGATGGAGTTCCTTCTTCCTTATCAATACTTAACAGAGCAAATCCCGTTGCCATTGTAGCATCGTATTTTGCAGCCTCTTCATTATACATTCTTGAAACAGCCTGCCATGTAGCTCTCAAAATATAATCTATCGTTTTGTCTTTCATAGGTAACTATATCGATTTCAAATATAAAGAAAAAATACTATGCATGCATATTATTTTTTCATAAATTTTTGGTTATTTAAAAAATCCCTCTGATTTCGAGGGATTTGAAGTGATTTTATTTTGAAATATACTATCCTTTTTTTATATTTTAACAATTTAGGTAAAGGAAAAATATTTTTATTGTATTTATTTTGGTTTTAATTTGGTATTATTTAAAAAATCATGCATTTTCTTCTGTAGATTCATTCGAATTATATCTTGAAATAGCACGTTCTAAGATCTTTTTCATACGATTTCGTAAGTTCTCCGGACGCAGTACTTCGATGGAATCACCAAAGCCCAAAAGCAGTCTTTCCATCTCATAATTGGGAGAAATAAACAAATGAACTATAACACTTCTATCTTCATTTTCCTTAATTACTCTTTGAGATGGATGAAGAGGCTTGGTGAGTACATAAGGCGCGTTCGAAGCATCAATCCAAAGTTCAACTCGTCTGGGCTGTAAACCTGAATTTACCGTAACGCCAATAATATCCTTATAATAAGATTCGGCATCAAAATCTTCTTCTATATAAGAAAGGTTAAAATCGTAATCTATAGAAACGATTCTGTCTAAAGCTAAATTGGTAATGGGCTGCGTTGCTTTTTTCTTTCCAATTAAAAACCAGCGATTATTGAATTCTTTTAATATAAAAGGATGAAAGTGGAATACAGTTTCTTCTCGAGATTTAAAAGATTTATAAGTAATAATCAAAACCATCTTTTTGATAATGGCCTGATAAATTTCATCCAAATAATGAAGTCCTTTTAGTTTTTCATTTTTATCCAGATAAATTACCGGCTTAGTATGTGATTTTTCAGAATAGATTTTATCTTCCAATCGTTGTAGAATATCTGATACATCATTAAATAAGGAGAAATCTTTGAATTGCTTTAACATTGAAACAGTTTCGGTCAAAACATTCATATCGGTTTCCGTCAGCGGAATATCGGTTATCGAAAAATCTTCGTCTTCATATTTATAATATTTTTTATCGTAAACCACGATTGGCGCATTATAACCCAATTTTTCACTACGCATCATCTGGATATCCATTTGAATGGTTCGTTTACTGATCGGAATCTTGCGTCCCTCATATTCTTCCAAAGCCTGAGAACAGCATTCGATTAAATCTTCAAGTGTCCATTGCCTGTACTTATTTTGCAGACATTTGTCGATGGTTTTGTATCGGATTAAGGCGTTTTTGTTTTGTGACATATTGAAGTTTTTTTAATCTCTATTATCTCGTTTTCGTCTTTAATTGAAAAAGAGAAGATTGCTTTGATTTTAAATTTTATTGCTAAAAATACACTTTTTATTTAGTGCGCAGTCAGCTGCGCAGTTAGAAATTTTTTGCAGGTCTGAAATCCGTATTTGTACTATTTTTTTGTGTTAAAAAAACGTATACATTTACCGCTCCAAAATCAATTTAATTATATGGGGAAACTTTACTTTCTGCATCTACAACTTATTTTATTAATTACTTCCTCAGTTTATTCTTTCAATGAAAGTAGTAAGATAAATCTTCTGCATGAAGATGCTCTCGATTGGACCGCACCTCCTGTGGTCGATTTTACTTTTAGCAGCAACGGCACGTGTTCCGGAACTCCGGTTACGTTTAATCCAACAGTAAACGGAGCAGGACCTTTTACATATAAATGGGATTTTGGCGATGGATCTTCATCGTCTGATACTACCCCAAACCACAGCTTTACGGCACTAGGCTGCGGGACTCAGAATTTTACTGTAAAACTGACCGTTACGGATGCTAACGGAGAAGTAAATTCAATTACAAAAACAGTCAATGTAAAACAGAAACCGGACCTGAAATTTACCGACTTAACTCCCGGATCTGCAAAACCTTTTGAAAGATGCGGTGATAACAATTCGAATCCTAAGTACAGAATCAATGTTGGCAACAGCTCGGTTTCTGCTTCTTGTGTCTCGTCTTATACTATAGACTGGGGTGACGGAAGTACAGAATCGAATGTTACATTTCCTAAAAACCATGAATACCAGCGATTGGGTACATACAATATGGTTATTACAGGTTACGGAACCAATAATTGCAGTAACTCCGTAACGTATGTTGTTAAAAATTCGAACAATCCTCTTGGCGCGCTTATAGCACCTGGAAATACAACGAATTTATGTGTACCGGTCCGCCCAATGGATTTTGCAATTGGCTCCTGGGGACTCAATCCTTCTGATACCAATTATCAGGTTAATTATGGTGACGGAACTTATCAAAATTATACTCAGGCACAATTAGAAAGTTCCCCTTATTATAATAGTCTGAATCCTCAGGCATCACGAAATTTTCCTATTCCGCATACTTTTACACGCGCGAACTGCCCATCCGGAAGTACGGTTACTTTGACTATTTCGACATCTTGCGGGAGTACTTATTTAACGGCGGGTCCTATAATTATTCTGGATGTGCCTGTAGTCAGCTTTAACGTCAATCAGATTGCCTGCGTAAATACAGGAGTTCTTTTTAATAATACAACCTTTGCCGGCTATACCAATGATTGCAGTACCTATAATGTATATACCTGGGATTTTGGTGATGGAACACCTGTTTCCAGAGAAGTTAATCCGTATCATATATACACCGCTCCCGGAACGTATACGATTAAATTATCGGCACAAACCCCTTGCGGTATAGGAAACAGTACAACCCGAACTATTTGCGTTGAGCCTGTATTACAGCCAAGTTTTACCTATTCAAAAGCCTGTGCTTCAGAAAATGTTCAGATAACCAATACGACCAATACCAATTTAGGCTGCGGTACCGAAAGTTATTTTTGGGAAGTACTGAATTATTATGAAGGTTATTGCGGAAAGGGCAGAGGACAGTGGAATTTTGCAAACGGAACCGGTGCTTATTCAAAAGATCCGGTTATTAATTTTTCGAATCCCGGAACGTATCAGCTGCAGCTAAGAACCTTAAATTCATGCGGTGTTTATAATTATACATCGCAATATATCGAAGTTAAAAAGAAACCCGTAATTACACTGGATCCTATTTCAGATTTTTGTAATTCGGCTACTATAAAACCGGTTGGTAAAGTGGTTGAAACTTGTTCACCAAGTTCTGAAATTACATATTTATGGAGCTTTCCCGGAGGCTCGCCTTCAACATCAACATCGCTTAATCCGGGTTCAATTAATTATACCAAAAGCGGTAATTATCAGGCGACTTTCAGCGTAAGCAATAGCTGTGGTACTACTAGTGTCACACGAAATTTCTCTGTCGATTTAGTACTTTCTCCTGTTATAACTCCCAAAACTATAAAAATTTGCAGTGGCGGCAGTTTTCAGGTTACACCGGTTACAAATGGTGTCGATAATGTTCCGGCGGGTACGACTTATGTATGGTCAAATCCTGTGATTTCGCCTGCGGGAGCTGTAAGCGGGGCTTATGCACAAAGTACCCCAGTGACTTCTATTTACCAGACTTTAACCAACAATACAGATAAACAGGCAACGGTAACCTATACAATATCTCCAATTTCTAAAGTCTGTCCCGGACCTGATTTTACTATTACTGTTACAGTTGATCCATTAATCAGAGTTGTTCAAACGGTTAAAAATAATACCTGTTTTGGTTCAGAAGACGGAAGTATAAATATTTCGGTTTCAGGCGGTATTCCTTTTACAACCGGAAAACCGTATACTTTTTCATGGGCAGGGCCTGACGGGTTTACCAGTTCAGATCAGAATATTTCGAATCTAAAACAGGGATATTATAATTTACGGGTTATTGATAACGGTCAATGTCCATTTTCTCAAAGTTATTATGTCAGCGGACCGGATAAATTTCAGGTTTTGGGAGAATATAAAAACGATATAAGCTGTTTCGGATTAAATAATGGTGTAATTAACTTGTCAATATCCGGCGGTACACAACCTTATAATTTTGTATGGCTGAAGGATGGGAATCCATATCCGGGAAATACAGGTTATCTGAGCAATTTAGCGCCGGGTGATTATCACGTAACAGTAACCGAGTTAAATAACTGTGATGTACTAACCAGAAGTTTTAAGATCATTGAACCGCCTTTACTGGAACTAAAATATGAAAGTCAGGTAGATATTTTATGTTACGGATATTCAACCGGAGAAATTTATGTGAGTACAACCGGAGGAAGAGCAGTCGAAATAGCACCGGGTATTTTCAATTATCAATACTATTGGACAGGACCAAATGGTTTTACCAGCTATTCTCAAAATCTTAGAAATGTACCGGCAGGAAAGTATCATTTGGTTGTAACAGACAATTCAGGTTGTACAGACGATTTAGATGTTACCCTCCTTCAAAATGATGAAATAAAATTAGACTATACAAAAACAGAAATTGCCTGCTACAATTATGCTGATGCCTCTATTACCATAAATTCTATTACAGGAGGAGTTCCGTTCCCAACGGGAGAACCTTATATCATAAAATGGAGCAATTTAGGAAGCGGACATGTTCAGAATAATTTATCGGCCGGAACTTATATCATCACCATTACCGATGCATTGGACTGTCCGAAGGAATTTCCAATCGTTATTGACAACGCTCCGGTTTTTACTATAAATCCCAATGTAAAACAAATTTCCTGTTTTGGCGAAAAAGATGCGCATATCCGACTTAATCTTGTTGGAGGTCTGGCACCTGTAACTTTGGTCTGGGCCGATGATGCAACAGCCGGAATTGAACGAAATAATTTAGCCGAAGGAAAATACGCAGTAACCATTACAGATGCAAAAGGATGTGTAATTAAAGAAGAATTCCTGATTGTAGAACCGCCGTTATTGGAATTAAACGCAGATGTTGTGAATCCGTTGAGTTGTAACGAAGCCAATACCGGATCTATAAATCTGGTTGTAACGGGAGGAACGCCGCCATTTACGTATTCGTGGTCTAATGGTGCATCAACAGAAGATTTACAGAATCTGATTCCGGGCAATTATACCGTAAAAGTAACCGATGCCAATGGCTGTAACAAAGCCGCTTCGTGGACCGTAACCCGATTCGAACAGCTTACACCGACAATTGAAGTCTTAACCGATTTTGACTGTGATACCAAATACGTAAAACAAACCTTTGTAGGACATGTAAAAGGAGGAATACCGCCTTATACCCTGCATTGGTCTGACGGAGTGGTAAGCGGTACCAACGGCGAAATTATGAATACTGAAAATAACGGCCTTGTGATATTTAAAGTAACCGATAGTTTTGGCTGTTCTGCCGAAGTACCTTACAATGTGAATACACCTGTTTTAGGCAGTGCCGATTTCTCAATAGGTTCTTACGGAAAAGATATGTACGATTTGTATTCGATTTATGATCCAATAACGTTTACAAATGCCGCTACAGGTAATTATACTTTAATATCATGGGATTTTGGAGACGGAAATTTTTCGGATGAAGAAAACCCAAAACATATTTATACACGTGTAGGAACGTATACGGTTAAACAAACGGTTACATATCCTTTTGGATGCCAGTATTCTTTTTCTATGACTATAAAAGTCGAAAAAGGGTACAGCCTCATTATGCCAAATGCTTTTACGCCAAATAATGACGGGTACAATGACACCTTTGCTCCTGTGTTTTTAGGTTTGTCATATATCACACTGGATATTTATGATACCTGGGGTGCTATTGTCTATTCTGAAAGCGGTATCAACATCAGAGGATGGAACGGAAGAATAAAAGATGCAGAAGCCGAAAACGGAAATTACTTTTATAAAATCACCCTGAAAACCTTCTACAATCATACCATTGTAGAAAAAGGCGCAGTAACACTAATTAAATAAGCAACCCAGAATTCCAAATGAAATTAAAACTTTTTATAATATTACTCACAAGTTGCTTTTTTACTCAGGCAAGAGCGCAAGATCCGGTTTTTACCCAGTACTTTTTAATTCCAGAAACATTAAATCCGGGATTTACAGGATTTATGGAAACGACTTATGCAGGAATCATCCACAGAGAACAATGGCCGGATTTAGCTTTAAGAATAAATACCGATTATGCTTTTGTAAATACATGGAGCGACAAAATAAACAGCGGTTTTGGAGTTAGTATCCTAAACCAGCGTGAAAATGCAACCAATTATAATTTTTCTCAGGTTAATGCCAATTATGCTTATAAAGTACGATTAAATGACGACTGGGAATTCAGACCCGGAATTGAAGTAGGTTTCGGACTGAAATCATTTGCGTTTCAAAACCTGCTTCTGGAAGACCAGATTAATATTAGAACCGGAGTAGTAAATACCAGTTCTATGGATCCGATGTTACTAAACCGCAGAGCCACATTTTTTGATGTATCGGCAGGAATGGTTTTTAATACAGACAAAGCTTGGATTGGCTTAGCCATGAAACATCTTAATAAACCCAATATTGCATTTAGTTCAGAAGGAAACGTACCGCTGAATACATTCTTTTCTGTGAGTGCCGGTTACGAATTTTTGGTAATCGATTATATAGATGTATTGCTGCTTCCGTATGAAACCAAATTTTTCCTGACCTCAAATTACATGCAGCAAGGACGTTATAACCGATTGGATTTAGGAGCCTCAATTCTTTTTGAGAAGATATTCTTTGGTGCAACCGCAGTAACCAATCCCGCCAAAAACGGAATAAACAATGATTTGCTGACTTCTGTAAATCTTTTTACAGGCTTGCAGTACGAACATATGCGATTGGGATTTTCGTATGATTTTAATACCACTAAAATGGGCAAAACCGGAGGTATTTATGAACTTTCATTAACTTATCAGTTTGACCTGAGAAGAAAATGTTTCGGCTGCCCAAATTACTCCGGAAATTAATTGTAATTCTTATAAACTTTAAACCCGACAAATTTCTAAAATCTGTCGGGTTTAAAGTTTATAGTAATAATGAAATCTCTTTTTCAATATTTCGTCTCGCTTTCTCTTCGTATAAACCTCGGAATTCGTTGGTTTGAAAAATAAATTCATATTCCAGAAAATGCTTCAAAGCTTTTGCTCTTCCAGGTTTGTAGAGAAAATCAGGATAAATGCGGTATTCTTTTCTAATTTGCTCAAAATAGATTTTATAATCTTCCCAGTCTTTCGCAAGGATTTTCAAATCAAAATCAATTAACCAGTTAATATCTTCGATTGAGTTATGTTGATGTTGCTGTGTAGCGCAGATGGCATCAAAAACCAATTGTTTATTCAAACTGATATTTTCAGGCAAAATCGCCAAAGCAAACTCGGCACTTTTTAATTCGTTATCTTTTTTTGAAGCTGAATACACAAAATCATGATAAAAAATTGAAAATAATATTTCATTCGGATTTTGAAGTTGATCGCGATAGATTTCAAAACTGGCAATCATTTCTTTTAAATGCGTCAGATTATGATAATGTCTTGACTTATTGGAATAGGCCTTTTCTAGATCAGTCCAGTTTTGCTGAATTTCGTTATCTTCAAAACCAATATTTAGAAGTAAATCGGTATAGATTTTATTCAGATTCATTTTATTTTTTACTCAAATTTAAAATTCTTTTTTTACTACGCAAAATAATTGCGTAGTGGTTTTGAAATCTTTGTTCTGTCAAAATGAAACAATTATGAAAACTATAAAAATTTATTGTAGAGAATGTGAAATAGAGTTAACTAATCAATTAATAGAGATTCCTGAAGAAAATTTATGTTGGGAAGATCGAGAAGATATTATGCCTGAGAATAACTTTTCAATAATTTTTGAAAAGGAAACAAAAATAAGACTTTTATTAGCTTCAATTGATGGTCATAATTTAAAAGACCATTCTGATACAAGAAAATTTCAAGGATGTTGCGGAAGCGCTGGATGTAATGGTTTAAACAAGTTATGTTTAAATGGACATGATGTTGCAACTGAGATTTCTGATTGTTGGACAAGTCACTATATTAAATTTGATATTGATAAAGTAATTATTAAAGAAAAAATCGATGATTATAATTTTAGAAATTTAGAATTAGAAAGTATTTAATTCTTAATACGCAAAATAATTGCGTACTAGTTTTAAAATCTTTGTTCAAGAAATAAAAAACAAACGTTCATAGAAATAAAAAATTGAAAAAAGCAGGTCAAGTTTAAGTTACTTCTAGAAACCTTTCCACGATTTATACTTATACCATTACCGCTTAATTTCAATTTTCATGAAGCAGTAGCTCAGTTGGATAGAGCATTGGAATATTAGTTTTGAAATTATCATCAAAGGTCAATTAAAACTTACTTCAATTAGGGATCCAGAGGTCGTGGGTTCGAATCCCATCTGCTTCACTATTAATGGTCAATTAAAACTTACTTCTTAGGTTCGATTCCTAACTCCCTCAGCGGGGGTTCCCGGTTATAAGTTTTAAAATTATCATTAATAAAAAAAACGAGGGTCAAAATCAGCTTACTTCTTGGGGATAACCCGCCAAACTGTTAATTTGAAAACAGCTGATTCATTACACTCCAATTTAAGGTCAAGCGCTTCTTACTTCAAACACTCTTTTAGGTAGAACTCAGAAGCACAATTATCTAAATTTTAAAAATTAAAAAAAATGAAAACAAAAGAATTATTAAAAATCAGTTTAAGTCAAAATGCTATTTTCATTCCATCAGAAATGATTGCGAATGACAATAAGAATTTATCAGGAATAACATCGGTTTTTGCAGCCAATGTTTCAAAACTTGGATATACATTTTCTGAAACGTTACTGCATGCTTTAAATAATGTCAGCCCAAATTATAAAATCGAGGTTTTAGAAGTGCTGAGAGAAGTATTAGGAACAGATAAAAACTGGACACCATTGGTAAAAGAATGGAATGTGCCAACAAATGAATCTGTTATCGATCATATCATCACATTTTTCGGAAATGTTTTTCAAACTAAAAACGGAACAGTTTTGCAATGCGGACATACAATTCCAGATAACACTTTTCCATTAGAAAGATACAACGGTTGCCCGTTTTGCGGAACTCCGTTTGAATTTGGTAAACTGGAAAATATGGGTCAAGGAAGTAAATTAAAAGTCCTTGAATTATGGAATGAGAAAGATTTAGAGAACTTTTATATTTCGTTATTACAGTCAAAAACCGCTTTAGACGCTACTCAGGTAGATAGTTTAAAAATGGCGATGAAACATTTGGCATTGCCTAAAACTGAAATCGCAATGAAGGAAACTTTAATGCTGGTGATTGATCTTTTGATTGAAAACGCTAATGAAGATTTGGCTTCTCAGTTTTTGAAAACGCCAACCGATATTTTACGTTATTTATGGTATAAAAATACTGGAATGCTACAGATTATCGAGCCAAAAACGATTATCAAAAGAGCGGCTAAAAACGGTCAGCATTTTCATAATTCGTTAGATACAAGTGTGCTGGCAAGAATTACATCTAAAAAAGATTTGAAATTAAAATATTCCCGAAAAGAATGTTTAATGGTGGCAAATTGGTTGAACAATATGAATTTGGATGTCGGAGCCATGTGCGAAATCATGCATCCAAAAAGAGGAATGTGGGTTCGTTTTATCCGAGCGCTGCGTTTGGCAGAATACAGCAAAAGAAAAGGATTCGAGAAATTGAATTTTTTACTAGATGTATTCTACAACCAAGTGTACGATGTTTGGCAAAGCAAAGTGAATTCGTCAAGATTGAAATTTGATGCCGATAAAACATTCGGATTGTTGAAACAACGTCCAGGTTTGTTTGCTCGTTCATTGTTTTCGAATATGCTTTGGTTTGGAGCGAAGGAAACTATTGCTCATTTCGAAGAAGTTATTGATAAAGTTCCAGCGAGATTGGTGTTTACCTTAAACATGTATGCACAAAATTATTTTGATGTAAACATGCAGAGAAGTGTGAAACCTTTGGGTGGAACAAACAAACGTGTGGGATCAAACCCATTGTTGAAGTTGTACGAAGATTTTATGTTGACCGATATGAAAAATCAAATCGAAGACTTGACTATTTTGGCGATGAAAAAACGATTTGCGTCGGTTTCAAACCCAAATAAAACAATGTATATCGATCCACAATTGTTTAATATGCCGGTTTCTATTGGAGATCGAAGCGATACCGTTCAGGATTTGCCAGTTGCTTTAATGGGAACACGTTTTGCAGTTGAAGGAAATGAAGTGCGATTGTTTATGCAATGGGGTAAAGATCTTCCAGCGCAACATTTAGATATGGATTTAAGCTGTCATATCGCTTACGAAGACCGTTCAGATATTTGTTCTTTCAGCCGATTAACAACTACGGGTTGTCAGCATAGCGGTGATATCAGAAGTATTCCGAATAAAATTGGAACGGCTGAATACATCAATATCAACATCGACGAATTGGCAAAAGCCAAAGCAAAATTTGTAACTTTTACTTGCAATGCGTACAGCAACGGAAGTATTACGCCAAATTTGGTTGTAGGTTGGATGAACAGTAAATATCCGATGAAAATTTCGGAACGAACAGGTGTTGCATACGATCCGTCGTGTGTAGATCATCAGGTTCGTGTGACGCAAAATGTTGCCAAAGGTTTGGTTTTTGGAGTGTTGGATGTAGCCAAAAGAGAAATCGTTTGGTTAGAGATGACTTTCGGAGGTCAGGTTGTGGGAGTTTTGGATTTCAAAGGAGTTCAGGCGCTATTGGCAAAATTGAACAGCAAATTGAATATTGGTAATTTATTACAACTAAAAGCGGAAGCTCAAGGTTTAACGATTACCGAAAATGAAATCGCTGATGAGGTGTATACAGCACAATGGGCGATGAACCCAGCAGTTGTTACCCAGCTTTTAATAGATTAAATTAAAACCACGGATTTTTTAGATTCGTGGTTTTTTTTCATTTACGCAGAATCATTGCGTATTACAATAGAATATTTGTTCTAAAATAAAATGATTATGGAATTTATAGATATAAACGATTTAAAATCAAAATATTCAAATTGCCAAACTAAAAGTGATAGTCAAACGATATTGCTTTTATACTCTTATATTTTAAAATATGAAAGAGTAGATAGTGATTGGTGGAGAGAAGATCATGGATGTAATGATGTTGTATCAATTTTAGAAAGAACTTTTAATGATGAAGAATGGAATTTATTTGAAGAGGATATTGAAAACTGGACAGAAGATCAGATTGAATTATTTATTTTAAGTATTCTATCAGGTACTTCAGGTAACGGAATTGATGAAGACGAAAAAGTTAGAAATATTCAAAGAGAATATACATTAATGAAAAGAGCAGATTTTTTACTTAAGAAAAAAGAAATTTACTCCTCTATAATGCTATGGGATAATATTTGGTTTTTTGAAAAAATTCCTAATTTATCATTTGAGTATTTAGATCAAATAGCAAAACATATCGGTTTTTATGAAAATCTTAATACCAAATGGGAAGATTCTGATGGTATGTATTTGTTTAAAAAAATCCTTAAAAGAGCGAAAAAATAATGACAATTAAAGATATCAAATACAAAGCTGAAAAAAAGTTTAAAAGAATAAAAATCAGAGATGATGTTTGGGGATTCCAAGTACAATCAAATGCTAAATTTTTAAAAGGTATAAGTAGAAAGAAAATTGATGAATTGCAAACATTGTTTGGATTTGATTTTCCTTGGGAATACAAAGAAATGCTATTGATTTTTTCTAATATAGACACACATCTGATTTCAATTAATCCTGAAGACGAAACAGATATTGAATATGGCAGGGAAAACCTTTTTTATGAGTATCCAGAGGATTACGAAAAATCACGATGGATTATAGATGAGATTAATGAAAATAAATCGATAGCAGAATTGGTTCTTACAGAAGCGGGTTTTGATATTTCAAAAATAGTAGGATATATTCCAATGCATAATCATCGTGTTCTGGTGGTTTTTGAAGATAAGCATCTTTCACCCGTTATTTCTGCTTGGGGCGCTGATATTATTATGTTTGGAAACAATTTGAGAGAATATTTAAAAAATGAACTTTTAAGGTTTTAGAGGTTTTAAATAATTACTAAAATGAAAACAAATTTTCCATATCCATATTACCTCTATGGTTCTGATGATTCTACAGACAAAGACGTAATCATTGTTATTTCAAAAGAAGAAATGCCTGAGAAGCAGGAAGACAGAAAAAATAAAGTACTGGCACTTTTGAAAGAATATGATTTGAATTGGAATGCAACTTTTGTGGTAATTGAAAACGGAAAAATTTCAGATACGATTTTTACTAAATCATGGATTGATTCGCTTAACAATGCGTTGCTTGAAACGTATTCATTACATCAACAAAAGCATGAATTATTAATAACAGAAAAACATATCAGAAATAAGACTTTAGCAATTTATAAAGCAGTTCGTACTGTGTTGACAATGTTAACCAGAACGGAATATAGAACTCAGATTCGTCCAATTTTAAAAGGAATTCATGATTTTAATTTAAAACTAGAAGCGTTTAAGAATATAGATTTTGTTTCGATTTCCCAGTTTAATCAGAAGAATACTGATGATATTGATATTTGGAAAATCATTGCTTTTTATGTCGGACAAAATATCGCTTTAATTGAAAATGATGTTGAAATATATACCAAGAAAAAATTAGTACATCATTTTAAGGATTTGGAACCTTTTATTTATAGAAAAGCAATTCTAGAGGAGGATAAAAAAGTATTGCAGAATTATATCAACCATTGGTTGTCGCTGGTTCACAATTTTGGACCGTTTCGATCAGAAAATGGTTTTTTGACTTGTAAAAATGATTGCATAGATATGTTGAATGAAAAGTTCTAAGAAATGAAATTACCAATTTATCAAATATTCGGTTCTGAAAATTCGCTTGATCTTGATTTGGTTTTCTTTATTGAAGAAATGCCCGAAACAATAGCAGAAAAATTGGCATTATCCAAAGAACTTAGTCAATCCATAATTTCGTTTTTTCCTGAAAAAGAAATCAATGCCAACCTTGCAGTGCAGCGAAATGGTCATTTAGTTGAGGTTTACAAAGGAACAACAGACGAATTGAATAATGCATTGTTTTATACGTATCAAAATCATCATCAGAAATTCGACAATCAGATAACGAAACTTTTGGTTAGGGACGTTGATTTGAAATTTTTGAGAAGTGCTCGAATGATTTTATCTTTTTTGAGCAAGACAGAATATCGTTCAATAATAAAATGGGCGTTAAAAGGCGATTTAGACGAAAAGATTAAGGCATTAGAAAGAATTGACTTAAAACAGATCGATTCTTTCGGAAAAGATAAAAACGATTTAAACAGTATAAAATCAATTGCATTTCAGCTAGGACAAGCGATTTCGCTTCATGAGGGAAAAGAATTGTACACCAAAAATGAAATTGCGAATGCGTTTCCAGATTTGATAAAATATCTTTCTAGAAAAGAAAATACCGATTTTGAAAACTTGCAAAAGCGGCTTTTTAGTTTTATAATCATTCTCAAAGACAGAAACTCCAGAATGAAAAATAAGTCAGAGTATAAATATGAAGATGAAAATAAAATATGCTGCGCAGAATGATTGCGCAGTAGTTTTTGAATATTTGTTCAAAGAAAAGAACTAATGAATACAATCTTATTAAAAGAAATGATTTTGCAGGATTATGTTAAGGTAAACAAACACCCTGAACACGATTTGTATATTTACAACTATACTCAAAATGCACAATTTGAGAGAGTTTGGAACGAAATTACAATTAACTGCAGAGGAATTATCTTAGATGCGAATAATAATATTATCGCTAGACCTTTTCCTAAATTTTTTAATTTGGGTGAAATGGAAAATCAAATTCTTCCAGATACTACTTTCGAAGTTTTTGATAAAATGGACGGTTCGTTAGGGATTTTGTATTGGATGAATGACGCTCCTTTTATTGCAAGCCGTGGTTCATTTTCAAGCGATCAATCTGATAAAGGAAATGAAATGCTTCACGGAAAGTATAAAGATTCTTGGCCATTGCTGGACAAATCGAAAACTTATTTATTTGAAATTATTTATCCTGAAAACAGAATTGTTTTAGATTACGGGAAATCAGAAGAATTGGTTTTACTGGCTATTATCGATACACAATCGGGAGAAGAATTCCCTCTTGAAGATATTGGATTTCCAACAGTTCAGAAATTTGACGGAGTAAAAGATATTAAAACGCTATCGGCATTAAATCAGAATAATAAAGAAGGATTTGTAATTAAATATGCTAATAACTTTCGGGTAAAAATTAAATTTGAAGAATATATTCGTTTACACCGAATCATCACTCAGATTTCCAATTTGAATATATGGGAGTTTTTAAAAGATAACAAACCATTCGATGAAATTTTAGAACAAGTTCCTGACGAATTTTTCAATTGGGTAAAACAAACAAAGGCCGATCTGGAAAGGGATTATAAAATAATAGAAGATAAATGCAGAACCGATTTTAAAATACTGGAAACAAGAAAAGAAACCGCTTTTTATTTTCAAACCTGCCCATATCCAAAGGTTTTGTTTTCGATGTTGGACGAACGGGAATATTCAGAAATAATCTGGAAACTGATCCGCCCAAAATTTGAAAAACCATTTAATACAGAAGAAGAGTAAAAAATTAATTTAAACTGCGCAGAATTACTGCGTAGTAACAAAGCTATATTTGTCAAGACAAAAATAAAAGCCATGATTATCAAAATAAAATCAGAGAACAAATACTTTTTGGACATCCTATATAAAAATCCAAATACAGACCAGGGACTTTATTTAAAGGAATTAAAAAACGGAATTGTAATAGGAAATGTCATCACCCAAAACGAATACCACTGTATCTTTTTAGACGGAAAACACAGTTATCTGCCAGAAGAAGGGAATCAAATAGATTTTCAAAGTTACTGCAGTCCGTTGTTGGCATTAAATATGGCGACGGAATTCTTTAATCATATGTATAAAGAGAATAAAGTTTTAGACGAAACGCTGATTCCGTGGTTAGAAAAAAACTATGATGAAGTTGATACAGAGAAATGCACGATAGAAGTTCCAACATTTTTTATTGATTCCAACTGGTACAAAAACGAAAAATATCTTTTGTCAAAATATATAGACGGAATTACATTGGTCAATAAAATAGGTAACAATTTCGAATTAAAAATCGAAGGAGCGACGACAAGAGAGGCCATGCAAAAATTCTCGCTGGTAGCATTATTTACCCATTTTACCAACAAATATGCGGTCTATACTTTCATTGATGATTATTTTATCCAGAAGCATATCACGATGTTTACGAATCTTACTGGCGTTCCATATTTTGTGTTTTATCTTTTTATAAAAAGAATTATGCGTTCTCCATCGCAGTTTGAGAAATTTAAACCGCAATTGGAAGCCTATTTTAATGACGAAGTTCAGTTTGGGTTTACAGATACACATCAGTCAAGAAAAGAATTTATCTGCAGCAGAATTAACTTCGAAGAATCAATTTTGGATTTTGGCTGTGGCGAATTGCAGTATTACAAATTACTTAACAAAAAAGGATTTACAGAAAATTATTATGCATATGACGAAGTTGATTTTAAGCATATTGCTGATAAAATTCAGGAATCAGACAGAACAGATAATCTGATTTGGACAGAAAACCTGGAAGAACTTAAAGATTTTGAAGGACAGATTATTTTAAGTGAAGTGATTGAACATAATTCGGTTGAAGATGCAAAAGAGATCCTAATCTGGATTAGAGACAATACGAAGTTTACTCAATTATTTGTCACAACGCCCGACAAAGAATTTAATGTAAATTATGAATTAACAGAAGAATTTCGTCATGACGATCATGATTTCGAATTATCAAATGCAGAGTTTGTAACATTTATAAATGAAATTTTTCCAAATCCTAAAACCTTTCATGGAGTAGGAGATTGTGTAAAAGGAGTTTACCCAACAAGTGCTGTAATCATTCAAAAAAAGTAGAAAATGTTAGATTATAAAGTAAGAAACAGAATAGATTGGTTCTGCAAAAATCAAATCAATGATTTTTCGCCAACCATTTCGCCTGCGCCAAAAAACAAAGAAAGAAACGAAATCGAAAGTATCGAAACCGCGATTCACTATTATATGCATTATGGCGTAACACAATTTGTAGTTCAAAAAAAATACATGGGTTCGTACTGTACGATTTATCTAAAAAGGAATATCGAAGAAACGTACTTTGTTTCCCGAAACGGCTATAAAATGGATCATATCGATACAGAACAAGCTATTGAAAGTTTGAGAGATTTGCATACAAAAATGCTTTTAGATTTTCCGGAATTTGAAACCCTTTTGATTGCGTCAGAATTGTTGCCGTGGAAAGTTCTGGGAGGAGGATTGATTGAAAAAGAATTTACAGGATATTACGATGCCTTGCAGACGCATAAAGACTATTTGCAAGATTCTGGATTAATTGAAAAATTAATCGCTGTCAAAAATGATGAAGCTTTTACAACTTATGTTTCAGATAAAAAAGAGCTTTCGAAAAAGGAATTTGCCAGCAAGCACAAAATGCATATTATCCGTCAGTATGATGCTTTGGCAGCAGTAAAAATTCCAGATCTGGATAAACAACAAGAATCACTAAATGTATTCAAAAATCAGATTGATACTTTTGGAACAGAAGGCGAAATTTATTTTAAGCCTTTTACTATTTTAAAAGAAGTAAAAATTTCCGGTGAAGAAATAGTGCCAAATAGCAATTTGACTTACGAATTGATAAACGATGATCCATTTTTGCATTTGGAAATTACAGCTTCAAATAGAGAAGAAAAGCTAAAAGAAATCTATGCTTTTTTCGAAAAACTGACAGAAGCAAATGAAGAAGGAATCATGATAAAACCAGTTCAAAATTACATAAAAGGTCTTCCGCCCTGTTTTAAAATCAGAAACAACAATTACCTGACAATGATTTACGGCGTGAATTTCCATCAGGATTTTGATTATTATTTAGATAAAAGAAACGTAAAAAGAAAACTAGAACAATCAATAAATGGCTGGGAAATCAATCAGAAGATGCTTCAGATTCCTTATAAAGATTTAGGAGACGAGAATTATTTAATGCGTCTGCTCCTTTTGAAAAGAATCAATAATGAAGAAATAGAAAAAACATTAGATCCAAGATTATAATAAATTATAAAATGAAAAAGACACCAACATTAACGATATTAGTCGGATGCCCAGCATCAGGAAAAAGCACCTTTGCCGAATGGAAAGTGAGAACTGAAGCCAAAACCATGCGAATTAGTCGTGATGAAATCAGGTTTTCTCAATTTCAGGAAGTAATGGATTCATCTGTTGAAAGTATGATTTCTAAAATCATCAACGTGCAGATTAAAACCCTGCTTTCAAACGGATGGAATGTAATTTTGGATACTTGTAATGCTAAAGTAGAATATCTGAAACAACCAGTAATGGAATTTTCTGAAATGGCAAATATTGAATTCAAGATGTTTGATCTGCCATTAGAAGAACTTTTTACTAGAAATGATAAAAGAGATCGAAAAGTACCAAGAAAGGTAATCGAAAAAATGTATTACGAATTGAAGAAAACCAAAGAAAAATTTGATTTCAAACCTATAAAAAAGATCGAAAAAAATCTGGAATACTGCGATCAAAATCCAGATTTGCCAAAAGCAATTATCTGCGATCTTGACGGAACATTGGCCTTAATGAACGGAAGAAATCCCTTTGATGCAAGCAAATGTGACGAAGACGAAATTAATAATCCAGTGGCAAATGTGTTGAGAAATTATAAGAAACTAGGATATGAAATTTTGCTGGTTTCCGGAAGAGAAGACCGATACAAAGAGCCAACATTGCGTTTTCTTCAAAAACATGAAATTGAGTACGACGATCTGATCATGCGAAAAACAAAAGACAGCCGAAAAGATTCTATCATTAAAACCGAAATCTATAACGAATTTATAAAAGATAAATACTTCGTAGAATTTGTATTAGACGATAGAAACCAAGTGGTAGATACCTGGAGAAACGATCTGAAGCTACCGTGTTTCCAAGTGTATTACGGGGATTTTTGATTTTCAAGGGGCAAAGGAACTAAGGCTTTCTGAACGCACAGATTGTAGAGACGCGACTCAGTTCCCGATAGTCATCGGGATTACGAGATTTAAATAACGCCTTAGTGGCAAAAAAATAAAATAACGAAAAAGACTAAAGAGAAGAAACCTTTGTCCCTTTGGCCCTTTGAGTCTTTGTAACTTTAAGAAAAAATGACATACATAGATATCGGAATTAATTTGACCAACAAACAATTCCAAAACGACATAGACGATGTCGTACAAGACGCCATCGATGCCGACGTATCGCAAATGATACTCACAGGTACAAGCGTACGAAATAGCGAAGAATCTGCTAAAATTGTGCGACAATACCCAGGCGTGTTGTATGCAACGGCAGGAATTCACCCGCATGATGCGAAGAGTTTTGATGCGCAGAGCATTTCGAAACTAAAGAATTTATTACATCAGAAACATGTCGTTTCTGTTGGCGAATGTGGACTCGATTTTGATCGTGATTTTTCGCCCCGAAACAAACAAGAAGAATGTTATAGATCGCAATTAGAATTGGCGATTGAAGTTCAGAAACCTTTGTTTTTGCACGAAAGAGCCGCTTTTAGTGCTTTTATGAACATCACAAAAGACTATCTGCCGAAGTTGCCAAAAGCCGTTGTGCATTGTTTTACAGGAACGCTGCAAGAAGCCAAAACGTATCTCGATAACGGATTTTATCTGGGTTTTACGGGAGCGATTTCAGATGCCAAACGTTTCAGCCATTTAAAAGAAGTCATTCAGTACGTACCGCTCGACCGAATGATGATTGAAACCGATGCGCCGTTTATGCTTCCTAAAAACGTCCCGAACAGCCTTTTGAAGAAATACCACGAACGAAGATGCGAACCGTCTTTTCTGCCTTATGTAGCGGGAACAATCGCACAGTTTAAAGGAATTGCTTTGGATAAAGTTGCGGAGGAAACGACTAAAAATTCGAAAAGTTTTTTTAATATTTAGATTTGTATCCTAACAGGTTTCAAAAACATCTTAGGTATTATATTAGGAGCTTTTAATTTGGGAAAAGACCTAATAGGTTTTCAAAACCTGTTAGCACAGAAAAAAACATAACCATGACAGATCTCAAAAACCGAGGAAAAGAAGCCAGCGACGACGCTTTGTTTAGAACTGAGAAAATGCAGTTCAAACTAAAAGAAGCCGTAACCGATATGCATTATTTTTTAAGCCGGGATTATGGCGAAAAATCGACATTGGCTTTAGTTGGAAACCGTTATCGCTTAAATGCACGTCAGCAGCAGGCTGTTCGCGGAATGAGTGCTTCTCAAAAACAGATTGATGACCGAAAAGCAAAAGAAATTCAAAGTCAGAATCTGGAAGGAAAAGAGATTTGTTTTGACGGATTTAATGTTCTGATTTTACTTGAAAGTATTTTATCAAACGCTTATGTTTTTAAAGGACAAGACGGTTTTATCCGAGATCTGTCAAGCGTGTATGGAACTTATAAAAAAGTAAAACAGACTTCTGAGGCCATTGAATTGATAGGAGATTTTTTTAGAAATGAAAAAATTAAAAAGGCACTTTGGTTATTTGATAAACCTGTTTCAAACAGCGGAAAATTAAAGCAAATGATAGAAGAAATTGCTTCAAACCATAATTTCAATTGGGAAGTGCAATTAGTAAACAACCCCGATAAAGTAATAGCCGAAAGTAATTACATAGCAGTAACTTCAGATGCCTGGATTTTAGATAACGCTTCTGCTAATTTCAATTTAATGAAATATGTATTGTCGCAAATGAGTGTAAAAGGAACTGTAATTTGCCTTGAATAAAAATGAAACACAATCTCTTTCAGGAAATTAAATCGGTAATTCCAGATCTTGATAAAGAATGGAAAGAAAAGTATGCTTTGTTTTTGACAGATGAAAATCTAGAGCTTTTTTCAGAAAACCTGATTTCATTTCACAATCAGAAATCAGAAATATCGAGACTGCCTTATTTTAAAGATGAAATTGTAGTTTCGCTGCAGGATGCTGTTTTTTATTTTAAAGCTGTTTTAGAAAATTTTGAAAATGGCTCCAGCCATTTGCGCGAAAGTTTGATTCAGACATTTGAAAAAACACCATTTGAAAACATACTGCTTATTTTAGGGCAGCGTTTAACTTCGGCAAGCCAGCGCGATGAAAACGGGATTCCGCCAACAAAAGAAATCCTTTTAGAAAGCTGTTTTGAACCTTTCAATAAAGAGATTTCAATTGCAGCAAGAGCCTGGGAAAAACATGTTGGCAGAAAAAAAGACAGTATTTTTGGAGAAATAAAAGGAAACACCATCCAGAAAAAAGAAAAAGTAGAGAAACTGCTTCATTACATTATAATGCACAAAACATGGTGGAATATTTTCTATCATTATAAACATGGTTTGGTATACGAAATAAGAGTGCAAAATGGACAAGGGTTACGATGGTCTGGAGATGGAAAAAAGTTCATCGGATTTTTAGAAGATTTTTTAGAAGAATAAAATGGAAACAGAAAACAAATATATTTTCAGCACTCAGGAATGGGAAACCTGTATAAAGGTTTTGCAGGCTTTAAAAGACGAACCGTTTGAAAATCCGGACAATGATTTGTTTGCGGGACTGATTACCAAGATTCATAAAAATGCCAAAAAGGACCTGCGCAGCGCAAGTTATTCTTCAAAAAAACAAGAAGATCTTCAGGTAAGTCTAAGTGCGGCTTTGGTTTCAAAAGCTTTAAACGGAGAAACCTTATTTGCTGAAAAAGAAAATCCCGATGAACAGCAGTTTACCGAATTGAAGCTGCCAAAAAACTGTTACGCCTGCAATAATTCGTATAAACTCGCGCATAGTTTTTACACCAGACTCTGCCCGGTTTGTGCCGAAGAAAATTACGAAAAGCGTTTTCAGAATATCGACCTCAAAGGACGAAACGTAATCCTGACCGGCGGACGCGTAAAAGTGGGTTTTGCCACCGCTTTAAAATTACTCAGAAATAATGCCAACGTGGTCCTTACAACCCGTTTTCCGGCATTGGCTCTGGAGCAGTTCAAACAGGAAACAGATTTTGAACAATGGCAAAACAACCTGATAATTTACGGACTCGATTTACGAAATTTGAATGCCATAAATGAGTTTGTAACGTTTTACAAATCCAAATTCGACACTTTGGATATTTTGATAAACAATGCGGCACAAACCATAAAATATCCCGATGATTATTACAGACCGTTAATCAGGAAAGAAGAAAGCCTGCTGGGCGAATTTGCAGCCGAAACCAAACTCATTGCCAATACAACCCCGGTCGCAGCCGAAGTAAAAGCACTTGAATACGGATATGAAGAAAAGACCGAAATCGCGCTTTCACGTTTCGGACAGCCTGTGGATAACCGCGATAAAACGAGTTGGAATTCCACTCTCGAAGAAATCAGCATGTACGAACTCGTTGAGGTAAACCTGATCAATCAAATTGCACCTTACTTTTTGATAAAAGAACTAAAACCGTTGTTTTTAAACTCAGAATTTAAGGAACGATTTATTGTCAATGTTACATCATCCGAAGGGATTTTTAGTTACACAAACAAAACGATTTTTCATCCGCATACCAATATGACCAAAGCGGCGCTGAATATGATGACGCTTACATCGGGCAGGGAATTTGCCGAAGATTCGATTTATATGACCAGCGTCGATGTGGGCTGGATTTCGACCGGAGCAAAAGAAAGTCTTCGGAAAAAGCAGTTCGAAGAAGGGTACATTCCGCCTTTGGATTCGGTAGACGGCGCAAGCAGAATTTTCGATCCGATAGTGCAGGGAATAAAAGGAAAAACTATATTTGGAGTCTTACTAAAAAACTACAAGGTTTCGGCCTGGTAAAAAAAATAGAGCAGTAGTTTAACTGGAAAAATCTTCCCGCCACTGGAAAAGTTTTGGGTTCAAATCCCAACTGCTCTTAAAAAGGTGTTAGCTCAATTGGAAGAGCGTCGGTTTGCTAAACTGGAGGATGCGGGTTCGAGTCCCTGCACACCTTTGTTTTTTTGAGGTTCGAAGATTATACCTCATTTTTTATCATTTCTGTAAAAGTTAGATAATTCGGCAAAGTAATTTAACCGCAAAGTTCGCAAAGGTTTCGCAAAGAATAGCGCGTACAGTTTGTCATTTCGACCGTTAGGGAGAAATCACACTCGGGATTCGACACAGATTGTAGATATGCTTTATGAAACTTCTTGTCCTTTACGACAAAAAAATATGCGGTGTTAGTTCAACTGGAAGAACACCTGCCTGTCACGCAGGAGGCTGCGGGTTCGAGTCCCGTACACCGTACTTTTTTTTCTATTTTAAAGGTTTGTTTTATTAATAGCGAATCCTATTTTTATTTTACTTTTTCAATAAACTTGAGTCTACGCGAAATAAAAAATTCAAACGCATTAGTACAAATAATTATCGCCATCATAGCAAAATAAAAATCACGTGTAATTACTTACTTCAAAAATTCTCTGTTTAATTACATTTGGAATAACTTCAAATAATTGTATAAAAAATGAATATTCAAAAGAGTAGCTTAATTCTATTTTTGGCAGTACTACTGTTGGTGTTTTCTTGTAAAGAAGAAAAGAAAATTAAAAAGGTAAAAAAAAGCCCTAAAAATGAAGTTACAACAGTGGAACCTAAGAAGGAAATTGAAGGCCGAATTTTATCTGAAATTCAAAGCGATTTTCTAAAACAATTGGTAATAGAAGAAATCGGCCAACAAAAATATGACAATCTGCAAACAGAAAAAGCGCCGTATAGTGTTCATTTTACTAATGATGGCGATCCGTATTCTGTTAGGTTTGATATTATAAAAGAACAAGATTTTAATGACGACGGAATTATAGATTATGTAGTGCTTAGGGATTCAAGCGGCATGCTGGGAGGAAATGCAAATACAAACCAAGATTACATCTATTACATCATGAAAGACGAAATTTATTATAAAGAAGCGCATAGTATTTTAGGTTATGCGCCATTTTCTTATAATATAATTGACGAAGCAAAATTTGAGGGAGATACATTAAAAGTCAAAATCACTCAAAATTTTAGAACATACATGGAGGATTTAAAATCTGCTTCTTTATCTTTTGTTTATACAAACGGAAATCTTTACGAAGAATCGTATTTGTCTGATTGTAAGCTCGCACAGTTAGATTCTAAAACTATTTTTAATGATATACCCGAAATAACCAAACGCATTCGAAGTATTGAAATGCATAATTACTGCGAAACTATTGGTGAAGTGTATGAAAAAGACGATGTATTTATTCGGGCTGATTTAGGAGGTTGTGACAATCTATCACTGACTTTTTCTACCTATTATGATGTCGAAAAAAGTAAGCTGAAAAATGCTGCGTTTAGAAAGAATACTACTTTAGAACTTTTAAATTTTTTATCAGCTAATACTCAGTTTTCGGAAGAGATCGATGTGATGATAGAATATTACGAACAAAATCCAGTAACCGATAAATCTATAGAAACGGTTGAAGGATATAGCTTTAGAGTGTTAATTCAGCAGAATGACCCAAAGAAAAACGAACTTCGTTTTTTAGTGCAGCTTGAAAAAATTGATAATCCGTATCAAAAAGAAAATTGGGAAATCGCAACCCGTAATAAAACCGCTCCGCAAGAGAATGAAGATTATTGATTTTCTGTCGTATGCAGCGGGAACAATCGCATAGTTTAAAGGAATTGAATTTGAAAGAATCATGAAAGAAAAAATACTTGAAAAATTAAAACAAATAGAACTCGAAAAAAACGTCGAAATACTCTACGCTGTCGAATCCGGAAGCCGTGCCTGGGGATTTGCCTCTCCGGACAGCGACTACGATATCCGGTTTATATATAAACACAAACCTGAATATTACCTCTCACTTTGGGAGAAACCCGACGTAATAGAATTCATGACCGAAGACGATCTTGACGGTTCCGGCTGGGATTTACGGAAAACCGTAAGGTTGTTAGCAAAATCCAGTGCATCTTTGATGGAATGGTTGTTTTCGCCTGTTGTGTATTATGAGAATGAAGAATTTGCAAAACAAATGCGTGAGATAGCCACAGAATGTTTTTCGCCAATAGCGGTTTTACACCATTATTTAGGAACGACAAAAAACTTTATGGAAGTCTGCGAGATGGACGAAGTAAAACTAAAAAGTTATTTCTACGCCTTACGCACCGTTTTAGCAGGAAAATGGATTATCGAAAACAATACATTTCCGCCCGTAGCTTTTGCAGATCTATTGCCTATTGCACCGAAAAACATACAAGAAAAAATACTGGAATTACAACAAATAAAAGCCGCTCAAAAAGAAAAATACCTGCACCCAAAAGAAACCCTGATAACTCATTTTTTACTCGAAACCGTAAAATTTAATCAGGAAAATGCAAGTAAACTGGCAAGCGGAAAGAAGATGAATGAGGAGTTGGATTTGTTTTTTAGGGGAGAATTCATGCAATAGATAATTATGAAAGGTTATACAGTTACTCATATCGAAAAAATTGATACACATATTACTTTTATTAGGATAAATCCAACTGATATTAAACTGACTTTGAAAGAGGTTTTTCAGTCTTTATCGGATTTAAGCTGGCTAAGTCAATTTGATGGTTCTTATATTGTTGAAAGTTTTAATGAAAGAGCAAAAAATACGATCCAATTTATAGCAGATAATATAATAAAAGCAGAAGATGATAGTGTTACAAGTAGTTCTGGAGAATACATTGTCTCTGAATTAGCTAGAAAATCTATTGTGAGTGAACTTAAATATCTTGATATTCCTTTAGCTGAATTAATAAAAAAACAAAAAATTGGTAATCCAGGATTTGATTTTTATTCTGAAAATACAACAAACATTATTTTATTTGGAGAGGCAAAATATTTAACAGACAAAAATGCGTATGGAAAAGCTTTCGAGCAAATAGTAAAATTTGAAAATAATAAAAACGACGTAGAAGATTTGATTGATTTTGACCGATTTTGTAGCATGGATTCATTAAAAAAATTTCAAAAAAGCGAAAAAGGATTTATTGCTGCTTTCTCTTCAAAAACAATTTCGACAGATAGACTAATAAAGAATATTTGTAAAAATGCTGATTTTATTCAAATAAAAAGATTTAATGAAGTAATCTGTGTAGCTGTAGATATATGAATAATGTAATTAAAAATATTATTGAAAGTAAAAATATAGATCAGATTTTTTGTTACGTATTAGATAGACTTTTTAAAGAAGGTCCTATTCATATAACTGATATGGAGATATTATCTTATATGTCCATTTATCAAACAGAAAAATTTGAGTTACATAAAAATTCAGTTTTGAATTTTATGAGTGTTTTTTATAAAAATGTACCAAGAGAAACTTTAAGGGATGTTGTTTTTGGACAGTATAAAAAATATTTGCATGAAAAACATGCAAAATATCTTAAAGAGGATGAATATTTTACTCCAGTTCAAGCAGATATATTAAAAGGAATAGATAATAATAACTGTTTTAGTTTTTCAGCACCAACTAGTACTGGGAAATCATTCGTGTTCATGAAAAAAATTATCGAATGTAAAAATGATGTTGTTGTAGTTGTTCCATCTCGAGCTTTGATTAATGAATATTATTTAAAATTATGTGCGAGTATTGAGGATAAAACTATCAACATTTTAACCTTTATAGACAAGATAAATACAAAGAGATCTAAAAAAAATGTTTTTGTCGTGACTCCTGAACGATGTCGAGATTTGTTTAAGTATGTTGGTAAAGAAGAATTTATTGTTGATTTGTTTCTTTTTGATGAAGCGCAATTAAGCAATGAAGAAGATAAAAGAGGTCTCTATTATGATAGTATTGTGCGACGAGCTTATAAAAAATATCCAGATGCTAAATTTGTTTTTGCACATCCTTTTGTTGAGAATCCAGAGTCCCAAATAATAAAAAACAAACTAGATCAAAATAAATCTGATAATAAACCGTATAATCAGAAAAATGTTGGACAAATTTTTATCATCAAAGTAGATAAAGAATATTATCACTTTGGAATTGATAAAACAATAATGGGAAATACAAGGGTTAAATGTAAGTTTAATCCAATCTTAAAAGTTTTAAATAATGGAGGAAGTGTATTATTTTATGTTCCTAAAAGTAAAATTTATGACAAAAGGATACTTCTTGATTTCAAAGAATATGTGTCACATTGTAAAGATATAGATAGTGATCGGATTGATTATTATGTTAATGAATTAATAAAGATTACAGGAGGGAATATAAAAGAAGGTGAAAACTATTATTCACAGATGATATCCTTGTTGAAGAAAGGCATTGTAATTCATCATGGTTCAATGCCTTTGCAGACAAGAATATTAATTGAAGAGTTTACTAAAGAAGGACTTTGTAGAATATGTTTTGCAACTTCAACTCTTGAACAAGGAATTAATATGCCTTTTGATATTGTGTTTGTTGATAGATTGGAAATAAAAGATTCATTAGCTCTGAAAAATTTAATCGGTAGGGCAGGTAGGTCAACTCTCTTAAATAATTTTGATTATGGAACTGTTGTTATTAGATCAAATATGAGCGGTTTTAGAAAGGTTATGTTAACTCCAAATAGATTGGATACAGTCTCAAGTTTAGATAAAATAGAAGATAAGGATGATGATTATAATGATTTTAAAATATCGATTGTTAATGGGACTTTTAACGATGAATTTAATTTAACGCCAAAAGAGATAGAAAATATTGAAAAACCAAATACTAAGAAAATAATTCTAGATATTTTAAATTCAGTTTTTTCAAATGATAAATTGATTTCATTGGATCAAATTAACAAAGATTTCGAGTTTAAACTTAACTTGTATTCATCCTTTAGAAAATTGTATGAAACATTTCTGAATAGAGATTTGAATGATGCGGAAGGTGACGTTTTAAGTACTGCCATAAAAATAATGTTGTGGAGAATATATGGAAAAACATTTAAACAAATTTGTTGGTTTAGATACTCTCATGCCATAAATTCTCATTCTATTATTAAAAGTGGTAGAGCAAATTATATAACTGGATTTCATGAGTTACCAAATAAAAAATTATCTAGATATCCCTTATATGGTGCATCAGATTTGATTAAAGATGTTGACTATGATCGAATTGTTTATGATACATATGATTACATAGATAAGCTAATAGGATTTAAATTACAAGATAAATTCTATGCGTCTTTTATAAAGTATTTTGAAAGTGAAAAGGATTTAAGAGCAAAAAAACTTGCCAATTATGTAAAATTTGGAACTGATAATAAAAAGGAAATTTGGATGTTAAGATATGGCCTAACGTTTGAAGATATAGAAATTTTAAACCCACATGTTGAAAGTATAGACTCGGAAGAAATTGTATTTAAGAATTCAATTAATGAGGTTCCTTTAGAATTGAAGCAATCAGTTATAAGATATTTAAATTAAAATACTTTTTGATATTTACATAGTAAAAAGCCCGATCGCGCGGATTTGCAATCCTTGCCCACAAAGAATATAAACTACAACCGTTAGACTTATTACAATTGGGATGGGCACGGATTGCAAATCCGCGCTATCGGGAATTCTTATTTTCTCTGGAGATAGATAGAATAATAAATCTTCACGTTTTCAAAACTACCTCTTGTCTCTTCTTTAATTGTATCAGACAAAAAATTAGGATGATTTAAAATGATAAAAAATTGTTTAGGATCATGTCCACTTTCAAAATCAAATATTTTTGTACTTGGTTCTTTCTTTAAAACAAAATAACCTAGTTTATTAGTAGTCGTTTCGTTACCTTTTTCAGTAATAATGGTAACTTCTGATATTGTTTTTTTCGTATCACGATCATAAACATATCCGTGAACTTCAGGCCTATCATTTTTTAATGAACATCCAACTAATAAAAGAATTATAATTAAAATTTTAAATAAATGCTTCATCATTAATTAATTTTTATCTTGGAAAACCATAGAAGCCCAAGTAGATCAAATTCCCGATCGCGCAGATATATCGACAACGATCGCTCGGATTTGCAATCCGTGCCCACAAAGAATGTAAACTACAACTGTTAGACTTATTACAATTGGGATGGGCACGGATTACAAATCCGCGCTATCGGGTTTTTACCAGCAATTTGTACCGTTATATAAATGATCTAAAACATCATGAAAATTATCTTCTTTGTAATCAACAAACATTTCATAAGAATTATTATCCATATAAAATCGAGTGTTATAATTGTCTATTAGAAATCGATTAGAATATGTTTCTCCAGTTTCCTTATTTTTGACTTGAGATTTAATTGAAGTTTTAAACCTTTTATAGTATTTAATGATTTTATCTTTACTTGTAAAATCTGCGATATCTTTTTGTGATTTATCAATAGGATCTACAATTATATCTTTATATAATAGGGTGTCATTTCTAAAAAAATAAGTTATAATCCTATTATATAATTTGTTTTTCAGATAATCTCTGTTTTTTTTCTCTTTAATTGAATCTTCTCTATAAAAGTGCCATAATTGAGTTGGACATAATTGACCTCCTTCATTTTTTTCAGGTTTTACATTTGAATACATATCAAACTTAGTGGCTGATTTGAAATAGCCATCAATTTTATCTTTTTCATTAGGAATATAGACAGATGAGTATTTATAAAAACCATTATCTAAGAGTTCCTTTTGTGTTACAACTTTATTTAGATAATGATTAATTTCATCTTTCTTATTACAAGAAATAAATAATACTATTATTAATGTTAGGGCTGTTATTTTTCTCACTTTTTTGTTACTTTTATTCCATAATTTTCTAATTCTTTTAAAATATCTCTATTCTCTTCATTTAGATTTCGAGTTGCAAATCCGCGCTATCGGGTTTGTCGTTTTAATGTAAAAATTGGCTTTTAAATCAATTAATTTAATCATCAAAATTGTTAATAATCGAATCTATTTTTTTAAATTCAAGATTTTTTAGGTTATCATTTAAATTTACTTTTCGAATCTTAAATTTTTGCTTCAAATCTTCATCGTCAACAATTCTTTTTATTGATTTTAGATAAAAATCTTCTCCTTCATAATTAATTACATATTGAAAAAGTGTTTTTGATTGCCAAAAATTAATGCAAAAACCATTTTTAAGAAGCACTTTTTTTTGTGAATCATCATATGTAATTTTACTTAATTCCAAATCATTAGGTTGTAAAGTATCTTTCTTCGAAATAAAATTATAAGGTATATTGAATCTATGAATTTTATTTTGTGAATTAATAATTTTGACTTCGTAATTGAGTTTATCTTTAATGTAAACCTTATTTAAGAATATGGCAATATCTTTATCAACAGTTGAAATAATTAATGAATCAATAGCATCAACTTGTAGGTTTAATTCATTTGTTTTTTGATTCACAGTTATTTTTTGTTGTGTTGTATCTTTGCAACCAGACACCAGAAAAATTAAAATGAACAAAAAAATATTATATTTTATTAATACACTTTTCATAATTTAGAATTTTTAATAACGCAACAAAAGCTTCCTTTCTTTCTCCAAATTCAGTTGTAGCTCCTTTAATTAAACGTGTTAATTCTTTAAAATCATTTTCTGTTTCTCCACATTTAGTATTTAAATTAATTAACGTTCCATCAATTTTTCTAACTCCTCTTTCCCAAAACCATCCTGCTGAATCACCTGATACTTCTAAGGAAGTAGAAATTTTGCTAGGAATTTCAATTACATCTATTTTCGAATTTTCTTATCATTATGGGTAATTAATATTAGGAGTCAATTCAATAAATTTTCCTTTTTGAATATAATTCTTACAATAAGTTGATGAGTAAGCGTTATTATATACTGCATTTTAAAAAAAATGATTTTTCTTTTTAATGAAAATAAGTGAATCAAAAGGATGGTATATTTGTCTAATTAAAAAAGTAATATTACCATTGTCTTCTTCTTGAAGTATAAAGTCTAAAGGCATATCACGCCCCTCTTTCTTTTTGTTATAATATAATTTTGTCTCAATTCCGAAGGAAAACTCAAATTAATGATTATCAGTGATTTTTCATCATTAATATCTTTATTGTTAATGTTTTTATAATTTTACCATACCCTAATGTTGAGAAGTCAGCATCAAATGGAATACTATTTCTTACGTTTCCTATAGTATGATTTTTACTGACTGTTTTTTTTAAATCAATATTTAATCTTTTTTGCATCTAATTACAAGAAATAAAAAACTGATTGAAAACAACTTATTTCTTATTAACGCATTTTCCATAATTAAATATTTTTCTTAATTCATTTGTATTGTTTATTCGTTCTTGATACCCATTGGAAGAGCATTATTTTTTTAAGATTATATTTTCACTTATTGCAAAAAGTTTAAACATTTAATACAAAATTTTAAATCTACTTTAGGAAAAACAGATATTCATAATTTAATTTCTATTTCCAATTAAATTTCTTTTTTTTGTTTCTAATAACTATACATTCATCTATCGTATAATTGGTTGGACAGTGAAAACATTCCTTGATTTTATTGAAATCAAATAAATTTTCAAAATCAAGATAATCTTTGATAGCTATTTTTTGATTACTATTTTGAATACATATATAAGATGATGGAATATTATATACACCTCCTTGATTATCGCTCTTTTGATATGATGAATTTGAATAAGAAAGTTTTTTTAACAAATACAGATTATTATGATTTTTAAAAATATAAATCAAGAACGCACTCCCAGTAAGAGTACTATTAAATTCTATTATTTTAATATCTTTATTAACTGATGAAATTTTTAATTCATATAATGGATTGAAAAATAGTTCATTTTTTAATCCATTTATGGTGGCAGGTAATTTGATAACAATTGATTTGTTGAAAATCTTTTTTGTAATAAAATAATAGCAAGTATTACAACTTTCAGTTGTTTGATGATTTAGATAACCTATTTTTTTCTTTTTTTCATAAACAATAATTTTATTTTTGTTTTGTGAAATAGCTTTAATGCCAAAAAATAATAAAAAAATACATATTATTTGTTTATACACTTCGTATCGTACTTTAAAAAATCTTTTGTCCATATTGTAAAATTTATTCTTTCTGTTAATCCGTTATCTCCACCGTTAATTTCTATTGTTACTTCTTTTATATTGTCATTCAATATACCTTTATCCATAGCTTCAATTACTTTTTTTCTGTAAATCGTGGAATACCACCCAGCAGAATTAAAAGAATGAAATAAATTTCCAGAAATTTTCTTTGCAAATATTTTTAAATTTTCATAGAAATTATCGTTAAGACCTTGCTCGTTTGCTTTTAAACTATTTTTAATGCATTCTCCGACACTTTCAATTATATTTCCCTTTGAGTCTTTTGCAGAAAACTTGTTATAAATGGATTTAAAATTTGTATCATTTATATAGTCATAATATGCAAGATAATTGTAATCATGTGTAATTTGCTTCATACCCCTTCCTTGAAAATCTACACCACCTTTATAATTGCTTGGTACAACAGATCTGCTTTCATATGTATATCTAAAACTTATTGTTTCTAGATACATTTGTCCTATAAAATGAATTTTTCTCTTGCAAGTGTTAATTTTAAATTTTTCAAACATAGAATTCATTTCATCGACAAATAGTTTTATCTTATCTTTATTGTCAGTTAATTTTCCTTTCTCTACTCTTATGCAGGAAATATATTCATTTCCCATATTAAAGAAAGCCTCTCTTTCTGCGATATAATGTTGTTTATCACGTAAATTGTAAATTATTTCAATGATTTCTTCTACCGTAAAATCTCGATTGCAATAACAAGGAGAAGAAGAATTTAAACCTGCACCAATTGTCACTCTCCCACAATGTTCCCATTTATCAGGCATATCACCTTTCATGTCAAACCAGTCATTAGAATTATCCTTAAAATAAAAATCTATATATTGTACAGTTTTCATTAAGTTTTTACTAAACGTAATCTCCACAATATCATTATAGTTTTTTATTCCTAAATCATGTTCAACATCTTTTTTATTGTGGTTTGAAACAAATACATTCCCATTTGCAGCGGTTAATTTATACTTTATAAATCCATCAGGATCACTTGCAGTTTGATGAGCTTTTTGAAGTTTAAACTTTAATATCGTTTTTTCTTTATTGAGAGTTTCAGGTTTAAATTCAATTTTATGATCGGATTTTGCTTTGTAAATATCTTTTACTGCTGTAGAAATAAGATTTGTTTTTGAAACAGAAAGAATTTTAAAGTCGTCACTATTGAGTAACTCTGCAAAAGGTACAAAGTCATATTTGCTTACGTAATCATAAAAATTAATCCCCATTGCTTTTTGTTTTTATTTGTTTTGAAGAAACTATAACTATATCATTTTCTGTAGTTCTTAGTACAATCTTGTTGGCAGTTTTAGTTATTTTATTTTTGACTATTATTGTACTGTTTGAAGCAGTTTCTATAAAAATATTTTTTGCTTGTTTTAATATTGCCATGATTTTAATTGAAATTTGAATTTTCTGCTGAATGTCCCTTTATGTTTTTTGCACTGTGCATTTCTATATCATCATCTGTTGTGCTTAAATTCATTTTGCCAGCAATTTCTCCAGAAGTTCCACCTACAGATTTAATATAATTTTTATCAGTAATCTCAGTTCTGTTATCTGATTTTTCAAAGATATTTTCACTTGCAGTTATTGTTATATTGCCTCCTGCAGCCTGAGTTATATCATTTTTTGCATTTGTTGTTATATCAATCCCTGCTTTTACCGTAATACTTTCGCCAGCCTCAAAAACAATATTTTTAGCACGAATCGTTATTGTTTCAGGAGTTGTCACATTAATATTTTTGCCTTCTTCATCCAGTTGAATCTCATTCCCACTCGGGTCTGAAAGCCAGATACCTACTTTTTCTATAAACTTAAATAATTGTCCGTGTTTAAATTTCCAGGCTTTTATACTGTTGTCTTTTGTAGAAAAACCTGATTTTTCTTTATTGCTCGTCATGGTTCCTACCACGATAGGCAGTTCGGCATTGCCTCCCTGAAAGTCTACAAAAACGGTGTCGCCTATTTCAGGTATAATGTGAGAACCTCTGACATTGCCTCCATAGTTTTGAACAAGCGGTATATAGGGTGTGGTTTCGCCTTTGGCCTGCTGCCACGGCATTTGTACCCTGACACCGCTAAGTCCGTCCGGGTCTGCATTGGCCGTTACAACGGCTGTCTGGCTTTTGCAGTTTGGCACCAGATCAGGATCGGTTTGGGGAGAGAACGGGGAACCGTTGAAATTAATAGCCGTGAAATGGTTTTGGTAATCCCCGCCGTCATCGCAGGTATGCCTAATTTGGGTAACACGATAAGAACTCTCCAGCTGTATGTCGATTCCGTATATTCTTACTGTATTTCCAACGGTGATTCCCGGCAGGTCGCTAATGGCTTCAACCTGCATCATGGTGCCCAAGATAGAGCGCATTTTGTTTTTGGCGTATTCTTCGACAGTAGTGCTGCCATTACTCCCAACGGCATTTTGATTGCGCTGGATAAGGGTTTGTTTATTAAAAATTTTGTTGGATTTGTTTATAAAGTTTTGATGGAATCCATCAGCTTCTTTTCTGTATTTTAAAGTTTCGTCTGATGCGTATTCCCCCTTGCGGTTGTCATTTTCGATTATTTTAAAGTTGGATGGCGCCAGCTGTATGTCGTACCGAAAATCCTGCATATTGACACCGCTGTATAATTTTGGCTGTCCGCCGATACCTCCGGGACTGCCAAAAATCAGGGTCCGGCCGTTGTAGTAAAACCACTGTCCGTGTCTTTTTGCCAGACGGTTTAGGAATTCAAAACTGCTTTCGTTATACTGCACCGTATACGACAGCGTATCTTTATAATAGGGTTTTACTTCCATATCGATATCATAGCCGGATTTTACCTTGTTTACAATATCCTGCAATGGTAAGGAGGTAAAAGAGTTAAACTGCGGTCCGTCTTCTAACAGTATTGACAGACTATGCCCCTGAATTAAAAAGGTTTCTTCGATATCTTTAATTTGGGATTTCTGCATTTTTACGCTGGTTACTACTCCGTAAAACTGCATGATATAATCGCGGGGGTCTGTGCCTATAAGCTCGTCAAGCCCTTCTATGGGTTTTATTTCTATGCTTACTTTTTCGCCGTAGAACTTCTGCGAAGCGGGCATTATGCTTTTAAATTCATCTACCAGCAGGTCTTGTCTTACTTCAAACGAAAAGGTGTGATGGTCATGGATTTTTTGAATAATTTCTAAATTGATGAAATTGCCAATAAGGGTTTCGCCAATCTTAATCGTGGTTGCAGTTTGTAAAGCCATAATTGAGATTTAATAGTCTTTTTATAAATATTTTATTTATTATTTTAAAAACAATGATTTTTAAAAGTAAATAAATTACTACGAATTATTGTGTCTCAATATACAAACTTTATTTAAATGTAAGAAATATATTTAATTTATTGTAAATACTATTTTTAAGGAAAACAAAAAACGCATCCAAATTAATGAATGCGTTTCTTAAATATACTGAATTGTATTTTTATCCTTTCAAAGTTTGCAGCTAGATATGCAAGGTTCATACGTGCAATGTACTCACGAGTGGGAGGTTCTCGTCAGCAGGGGGAAAACTCTTTTAAAAGTTTGCGCTTTTTCAATTCTTACCTAAAAAGAAAAATCCCTATTTCCCTTTCATCAACTTTTCTAAATACTCAACCTTATCTTTTTCAGCCTGAACCAAACGTTCGTAAAGCTCGACCACTTTATCAAGAGGATTGAAAGTACAATTGAAATTAGTATTGCTATCTCCATTTCCCTGTGGACCATTATTAGCACTATTATCGTAAAAGTTATTGAAGAAATTAAAAACAGATTCTTCAGTAAAATTTTCAATTGCTTCTACCGTCACGCCAAGTGCTTTTGCAATTAGTACCAATTTTTCGAAATCAACGGTTTCACTGGTTTCAATGCCGGAAATAGTTTGCTGGCTTGTGCCAATGGCATCAGCGAGCGCTCCTTGTTTCATGCCGCGAAGCTCTCTTATTCGGCTGATATTTCTGCCGATATGTTTAGGTTTAGTTGCTGTACTCATATTTCAAAGGTATTTAAAAATTTTAATAAAAACAGCAATTCGTAAAATACAAGATAATTTGGTAGAATACAGTTTTTGCTGTTTTTCGTAAACCGTAAATATATTCTTTTTCTTACTTTAATAAAAGCGTTATTTTTGGAAAGAACTTCGGTTTATCAAAACTTTTATCTTCTATATTTACATTGTTTAAAGAATACGTAATAATTTAAAATGACCATTCAAGACTTAAAATCCCAAAACCTAATCCTGTTCGAAGTAATTTCAGGAAGCAGGTCATTTGGCTTAAATACCCCAACATCCGATACTGATTTAAAAGGCGTTTATTATCTGCCAAAAGAAAAATTCTTTGGTTTAGAGTATATTCCGCAGATAAGTAACGAAACCAACGATGAGGTGTATTACGAAATTGGGCGTTTTGTAGAACTTCTGCTTAAAAATAATCCCAATATACTCGAAATTCTGGCTTCGCCGGAGGATTGTATTTTGTACAAACATCCGCTGATGGAACATTTGCAGTTAGACGATTTTTTGTCGAAACTCTGCAAAGATTCGTTTGCCGGTTATGCCGTAACGCAGATTAAAAAGGCGAGGGGTTTGAACAAGAAAATTGTAAATCCGCTGCCAAAAGAAAAGAAAAGCCTCTTGGATTTCTGTTATGTTTTAGAAGGCTATAAAACCATTACGGTTTCGGCATTTTTGCAGCAGCACAATTTAAAGCAGGAACAGATTGGTCTTGTAGATCTTCCTAATTCTAAAGGAACATTTGCCATGTTTTACGATCACGAAAAAACGCTGGGCTACAAAGGAATTATCCAAAAAGAAACCTCAAACGAAGTTTCGTTGTCGTCTATTAGAAAAAACGAAAAACCAATTGGGTATTTATCCTGCAATCAGGACGGTTACTCAAAATACTGCAAAGAATACACAGAATACTGGAACTGGATAGAAAAACGCAACGAAGAGCGTTACAACACCAACCAAAAGCACGGAAAAAATTACGACAGCAAAAATATGATGCACACCATCAGGCTTTTGCAAACAGCAGAACAGATTCTTGCGGCGGGAAAATTAAACATCAGGGTTTCAAACCGCGAGGAACTTCTGGACATAAAAGCCGGAAATAAAGAGTATGATGATTTACTGGAAATGGCAGATAATTTAATCGCTTCAATCGAAACGCATTATCAATCGTCGAACCTTCCTGAAAAACCAGATGAAGAAAAGGCAGTCAGGACTTTGATTAAGATTCGCGAAAAACTGTATTTTTAGAAAAATTCCAATAAATCTAAATAAAAACCCAAACCCTGCCAATACCAATTGGCGGGGTATTTTTTTGCCTACAAATTGTACTTTTAATTCATGATATTTTTTAACAGTTAAAAGATGTTCTTTTAAGAAAAAATCATTGTAAAATTCTTATTTTACAGCTTCTAAATAAATGCCGCAAAAAATGAATATAAGCATCTCAGTTAAACAATTAGGAAAAAAACATCCGTTGCTTCAGGAGAAGAATATCGCTCTTGCGATAGAAAATCCTGTCATTACTACACAAAAACTCATAGAATCGATTGTCGATCATCAGGTGCAATTGTTCCGTTCTGCTTCATTTGAGTTCGAAGACGAAGACAAAATCCACCTTCCAAAAGAAAATTATCTTCCCATTTTAACCGACACCGGAAAAGTAGGTTTCGGCGCGCTGTACAATCACAACCAAGTAGATTTGGCCAAAGCGCAGGAAAATGCCATTCAGGCTTTTGAAGACGGCTTGTATGCCATTTTCTATGGAGACGATCAGCTGGAAACACTAACCGAACAAATCGATTTATCTCAAAATAAAAACCTCACTTTTATCAGACTGACTTTCTTGGCGGGAAGTTACTGGTAAATCAATTAAAAATTGAGAATTAAAAATTAAAAATTGAAATGGCAAAAATCAATTGCAATATCAATTTTAAATCTTGCAGGTTTAGGAATCAAAATCAATCTAAAATCTAAAATCTGCAATCTAAAATTTGAAGCATCTGCAATTCAAAATAATCTAAAATCTAAAATATCAAAATCATGACGATAGAAGATCTTTTAAAAAGTAAAGTAATCGAAAATCCAATTAAGAGATTTAAAAAAGAACTGGAAGAAATTGTAAACAGCAATCTGGTTACGAAATTATTTTCTGGAAAAAAACTAAAAAAAGAAGCGGCAGAGCTTGGTCTGGAATTAGTAAAACTGCCGGATAGTTATTATGGCAATTTTATTGGGCTGGGTTCAAACGAAGCCGAAAAATTCGAAACCCTGATTAAAGAAGATATTTGGGAAGACAAAAATTACTACGATCTTTTGGTTTTCTTTTTTGGCGAACAAAATGCCGTTTTTGTAAAAGAAGCCTGGAACCGTCTGCCTCTAAAAATGTATCAGAATGGTTATAACCGACGTTCGTTTAGAGCGCCAAACCATAAAAAATATCTAGTTGTTAATCAGGTTAACTTTCTGCGTTCGCTCCTAAACGGACCCAATTTGTACAGTTATCAGGACAGCCGTGCGAATTATTACGATTTAAACCTCGAAGAACAAATTCGTTTTGATACCGAAATTTCAAACGCCAGCAATCAGTTTATGGTTTGGTCGGCAGCAATAGATTTGAATAAAGAAAATCTGTTTCAGCTTTTCGAAGACATTATTTTCAATAAAGACACCCACGGAAAAGTATCCCGCAATATCATCAAAGCGCTTTTAAACAGCGAAAAACAGGAAAGCTGGGAACTGGTCGAAAAATTACTTTTGGCTGCACAGCGTCAGGAAGGTCTGCGCCAGACCGTATTAGAAGCTTTAGATGAAACGAGCATCAACGCGCTGCCTTATATGATTAAGGTGATAATCGACAATAAATTAACCCGTTTTTCATCGGTTATCAGAGCCATTGATACCTGGACAGGATTGGGCTGGGAATCTGAAAAAGAAACTACGGTTCGCAATATCATTGGTCTGGCTTCGGGGTATTTTGATAATCCGGAGACGATTCCGGCGGGAATTCAGAGCAAAAACAATAACGAAGTCTATATGGCGCTTTGGGTTCAGGGCGTTCTGGACGTACAAAAAACCGTTCCGTATCTGCGTGAATTATTAGAAAACGGTTCGGTCGAAAAGAAATCCCTTGCCTTAAAATTTGCCGGAGAAACCAACGATCCGTACATCGAAATGCCGCTTTATTTTAAAGCAATCGACAACGAAAACCTACAGGTTCTGGCTTTTGCCGTGCCAAGAATGAATACCTTGCTTGAAGCCAATGTAAAATCGAAATTTTATGTAGAAAATCCGGATTACCCGAACTTTTTCGATAAAGTCTACAATCTGGCACAGACGGTAACCGAAAAAGAAAAAACGTTTGAAGGAAAAGTATTTTCTTGGTTAAATATTAAATTTGAAAGAGACACGCTTTACGCCGCCGCTATAAATCTCGTTGGTGATAATACCGAAAGATTAGAAGCGGTTTTAACGCATTTTGAAGGCTTTTCTATCAACTTAAGAGAAAAATTAACCCGACAAATTCTGGGCGATTTCTACTCGTATTCTTTCTACAGTTACAACAACAATACACAAAAAGAAGATAAGATTCCAACCGATTTTCAGCGCAGTTTTGCCCTTCGTATCTTAAAAGACAGGGGAGAATCGCTGGTAGCATCGGCAATCCGTACGTTGAATAAACTGAGCCTGACAGAGGATGAACTGGCGATATTTCAGGAATTGTTTAAACGTAAAAATTCCAATTTAAAGAAAAACCTAACGGCGATCCTGATCAAACAGGAAGACCAGAAAATTGTTTCGTTCGTTAATCAGACATTAGAAAAAGGCGATCTGGAACAACGTATGTCGGCTCTGGATTTAATGCTGCAGCTTCAGAAAAATAACAAACTGACAGACAAGGTAAATGACTGGGTAAAAGACTATCTGGAAAGACCAAAAATTACCGAAAAGGAATCTAAATTTATTGAGCAGTTAGAACCGTCGCAAAAGAAAAACGTTTTGAGCGAAGAAAACGGATATGGTTTTTATACCCCAAATACGGTTTCGGCTTACGAACTTCCAAAACCAAAGGCAGATTCTTTGTACACAAAATCGGTTAAGGAGCAGGAATTTGGATTTTCAAAACCGTTATCGCACATCAAAACCGAAATTTCGAAACTGTACACGTTATTCGAAGAAAATAGAAACTACGAATACGAAGTCGAGAATTACGACAACAGTAAAATGTCGGTGCTGCTGGGCAATGGTTTCAGACAATTACGAAGTCTTAAAGACGAAAAAGATCCGGAGATTTTGTTTGCCAATTATCCGCTGCATACTGTTTGGGAAGACTGGTTTAAAAATTCGGGTTTAGACGAAAGAGATTTATTCCTGATGACGCTTGTAAGCAATTGCGACCGAAAAATATGGCGCGATTTTCTGGAAAAACATGTTTTTTATTATAAAGAATTGCTGCCACACCCCAACAAAAGAGGCTACGACTGGGACAACCCAATTTTGAATATTCTGAATGCTTTGCAGGTTAAATACATCTTTAAAGACAAAACCGACTTTTTAATTGATGCCTGCAGTATTTTATATGCCGATCTTCCGGAATCGGTAATAGAATTTGAATTTAAGCCATCAAAAGACCAGTATTATTATGATGCTAATAGTGGAAACGGCTGGCAGAATCAGGGCTTTTTTGATGTGTATTTAAACAAAATTGGTTTTGCAGATTTAACCGAAGAACAAAATATAAAAGTCTGGAATTTGTACCGATGGAGACAGCTCAACGGATTACCAAGAAATATTTCGTATACAAAACCGCCAATTCATTTGTACTGCATTGCTTTTGAACAAAATGCGATTACTGAAGGCGAGTTGTACGAAGGAATTTTAGAAAGCGAAAGAATCTCGGTTTTAACAAGCGATACCAAACATTACAGACATTACGGAAGCGAAGGTTTAACAACGAGATTTCCGTTTTTGGTTCCTATGATCGATAAAATAAGAGAAACCTTTTTGGATGTTGAAATCAAAAGAGGGGATTCGAATACAGCGGTTACACATTTGGTTCAGAGTTTCCAGAAGATTTTTGGCATTAATCGCCTGGTTGAAATTATTTCGGCACTCGGAAAAGCAAGTTTGTACAAAGGTTATATTTATTCGTGGAGTTATACTGAATTGACGAAACAAAAATTGTTCAGTTATTTATTAAAAAGATGTTATCCGCTTGCCACAGACACGCAGGAAACTTTTAATGATCTGGTAAAAAAAGCTAAAATATCCGAAGAAAGATTAATTCAAACCGCCATTTATGCACCTCAATGGCAGAAGTTTATCAGCAATTATCTGGACTGGAAAGGTCTCGATGAAGGAATCTGGTGGTTTCATGCGCATACAAAAACGGCAGCATACAGCGCCGCAAATTCGGAACTGGAAAGTGAAGCCGCACGATTTTCATCTTTGGATTTACAGGATTTCAAAGACGGCGGTGTCGACAAAGACTGGTTTATATCGGCATACAAAAAATTAGGAAAAGCAAAATGGGAACTTCTGTACGAATCTGCTAAATATGTAACAGATGGTAATGGTCACAGACGTGCCAGATTATATGCTGATACGATTACCGGAGATTTAAAAATAAGAGAAGTTACCGCAAAAGTAAAAGACAAACGCGATCAGGATTATTTACGCGTGTACGGCTTGGTGCCTTTAAGCAAAACCAGTCCCGAAAAAGACATTCTGGCACGCTACGAATATTTGCAGCAGTTTAAAAAAGAAAGCAAAGAATTTGGTTCGATGAAACAGGCCAGTGAGGCTTTAGCAATTCGCGTGGCATTGGAAAATCTGGCAAGAAATGCCGGATATCCGGATCCGGTTCGTCTAACCTGGGCAATGGAAACCAAACAAGTTCAGAATATTCTATCTAAAGAAACAGAGGTTGTTCTGGATGATATAACCGTGAGCCTTGTTATTAATAAAGAAGGAAAAGCAGATCTCGTAACCTATAAAGCAGGTAAGGAACTAAAATCGATTCCGCCAAAATACAAAAAAGACAAAGGTATTCTGGAACTAACCAATTACCGAAAAACCATGCGCGAGCAATGGACACGTTCGCGAAAAGGTCTTGAAGAAAGTATGATTCGCGGTGACGAGTTTTTATTCGCAGAAATGCAGAATCTTTTCGAACACCCGATTATTTCGAAACATCTTGAAAAATTAGTTTTCATTTCAAACGATGATAAAATTGGTTTTTATGTAGACGGAAATCTCGTGAGCGGTTTAGGAGAAATGATCGAAGTAAACGAAAACCATACTTTTAGAATTGCGCATTGTTTCGATTTACATAAAAATAATGTCTGGACAGATTTCCAGAAATATTGCTTTGATAACAAATTACAACAGCCGTTTAAACAGGTTTTCAGGGAATTGTATGTGCCGACACCGGATGAATTAAAAGAAAAATCAGTTTCAAGACGTTATGCCGGACATCAGGTACAGCCAACACAGACTTTGGCCTTACTGAAAACAAGAGGATGGAAAGTAGATTATGAAGAAGGATTGCAGAAAGTTTTCCATAAAGAAGGCTATCAGGTAAAAATGTACGCCATGGCCGACTGGTTTTCGCCAGCCGACATCGAAAGCCCGACTCTGGAAACGATAGAATTCCATTCTTTAAAAGATTATAAAAACATTGCTTTTGAAGCTATTAATCCGAGGATTTTTTCAGAAGTAATGCGCGATATTGATTTAGTGGTAAGCGTTGCCCACGTTGGCGGTGTTGATCCTGAAGCAAGTCATTCTTCTATCGAAATGAGAGCTGTTTTATTGAGAGAAACACTTCGATTATTCAAAGTCAAAAACGTCGAAATCAAAGAAAACCATGCGATCATTAAAGGAAAAATGGCAGAATACAGCGTGCATTTAGGAAGCGCCGTTGTACACCAGCTTCCGGGCAAATATCTGTCGGTTCTGCCAATTCATTCGCAGCACAGAGGACGTTTGTTCCTTCCGTTTGCAGATGACGATCCAAAATCGGCCGAAGTAATGTCCAAAGTTTTATTGTTCGCCAAAGACGATGAAATCCAGGATCCTACTATTTTAAGCCAGATTGATAAAACATATACAGAATAGCGCAGTAAAAAGTATCCGGGGAATTTAATAGACAGGGAGAAAGAGTAAAGAGCAAAGAGCAAAGAGTAAAGAGAAAAGAGCAAAGAGAAAAGAGCAAAGAGAAATCCGTTTTAATCCGCGTCTAATTAAAAGCATACAACCAATTAATTCAGAAAAAGCGACCAACATTTAGAGGACAAAGTAAGGCAGGAAAAAAGAGCAAAGAGAAATCCGTTTTAATCCGTGTCTAAATTATGCGCATTTCAAACCTGAAAAAAAACAGTAATGAAAAAAACTTTAAAATACATCGACGGAAATTCAGATAAATTCTGGGAAATTGAAGTAACAGGAACCAGTTATACCGTAACGTACGGAAAAAACGGAACATCTGGCACAACCCAGACCAAAAGCTTCGGTTCAGACGAAGAATGCCTCAAAATGGCAGAAAAAATACTGGCAGAAAAAGTAAAAAAAGGATATTCAGAAACCGGTGAAGTCGATGCTACTTCAAAACCAAAATCGGCTAAAAGTAAAATATCAGACGAAATTCTTGAAGAATACGATTCGATTATAAAAGCAAAAAAAATCGATTTGATGCTTCCTTTTCTAAAAGAAAAATCCAAAGGAAATATCGAAGCGTTAAAAAAACACATTAAAAAAAGTAAACGTTACTGGATGACGTATACAGATTTGTCAAAAGATCCCGGTTATGTAAAAAAAGACAAACACGATTATGGCTGGGGCACGCGCGGTGATTTTCAGCAAAAAGAAATTATCACGCTCAGCGCGGTTGCTTTGTTTGATAAAACCGATATTACAACCTGGGATGAAGCACTTCAATTACTGGACGAAGCCGATCATAAATCGTATGTTTTAGAAACCTTGTTATGGGCAAAACCAAACTGGCTCGAAACGTTTATACTCGAAAAAGTTCGAAGAGACGACTGGCGAAGCTTCAACTATTATATTCTGCGTTTGTTTGAAGACCAGGGTTTAATGCAGTTCAATCCTGAATTGTATGCCTTATGTCTGGCCAATACCAACGAATGGCGCGCCAAAATGAAAGCAAGGGTTTTTATTGCCAAAGCTCTGGAAGATAAAACAACGTACCAAAGAGATATTCCGGAGATGTTTAATTACGAAACCACTCTTCATAATATTTTTTTTAGAGATAATGATAAGCAAAGCCACGACGAGTTTAGCACGTGGGCTATTGTGTACAAAGAATTATTGGACCAGAAAAAAATGGACCGCGCTTTCTTTTTTGAAAATGCGATTCAGATTCAGACCAAAGAATGGAACAACAATATCAAATCGTTTTTTAGAAAAAGAATTGAAGAATTTAACGCATCCGAAGACGAACTGATTGTATATCAGGAAAATATATTTTCGCTTTTACACAACGCTTATCCGCCTGTTACGAGTTACGGAATCGAACTGGTTAAAAAAATATACACGCATCCTAAATTTAAAACCAAATCATTTTTAGAATGGCTGGAGCCGATGATGATGCGAAGCGACTGCAAAGCCGGAATAAAAAGCGCCTTGCCGGTTTTAGAAAAAATGAGCAAAGCCAATCCGAAATTAAACAACTCAATAGCTTCGATTTTAGCCGATATTTTTGTAATCGCTGATTTGACTTTGCAGGAACGCGCGAGTAAACTTCTGGTAAAATTAGGTTCTGTGAAAGACAAAGCGCTGAAAGAAAAACTGACTTCGTACGCCTCATTGATGCAGGGGAATATAAAATCCGGTTTGAGTCAGTTTATGGATCAAGATGCCTTAGCTGATTTTGATTCCGGTTTTGAAGAATACCAGTTCGAAACTAAAAAAGAATTGTTATTGACAGAAGAAGTGCAATTACCAAAGGATTGGAATGAGATTTTGTTTCAGTTTGGAAACTTTATTGGTTCCGAAGAAGTTCTCGATACCGAAATTCTGATGAATACCTACATTCAGCAGCGCGATTTATTCCCGGATGATTACACCGCACAATTACAGCCGTATGAAAAACAGCTGCAAAAGCATTATTTTGAAGCCTCTCATAAAAATGTAATGAAGGTGTTTTTATCCGAAAAAATAAAAAATATCAACACCAAATTCGATGGACGTTTCAAACATTACTCCAATATAAGAACCAATTTTTTAATAAAACCTTTACTGGAAAAAGTACAGCAAAAAATGGATTCTGATTCAAAATTACCAATGCTTTCTTTCCCAAGTCATAAACCGTATTGGGTAGCGCCAAAAGTTTTGCTGGAAAGAGTTATCGCCTATCAAAAAGCAGAGGAAGAAATTGATTACCTGGATTTAGCAGTAGCGATTGCCAGAATGCCGAGAGAAAATACCGAAGAAGCGATTCCGTTACTAAATCAGATCGAAGGCGAATTGAAACCATTATTGTCATTTGCCGTAGGAGCCGAAGACAAATTGACAATCGATTCGACTTCGTTAGTTTCAAAACTTTTGGCAACAATGGGCAAAACGACCAAAGAAAGCGGGAAATTATCGTTATGGGCCGTTGCAGCAAGAACATTCTATCCGGACAATACTTTTGCAGAATTTGAAAGTACGTATTTAAAAGAAGTTCCGTTTGTGGTTTCACCCTATACACCCGAAATTACTTTTAAAGAAAAATGGAATGAATGGAGAAATTATCAAACCAAAGAAAAAGAAAGATCACCATCCTGGTACGAACTTCGTTTTGATATGCCCAACTATACCAAAATTCCGGATTATTTACTTTACAGTCAGGATATTTATACCAGATCAAACAGCTGGGATTATAATTTAAATTATGCCGGAAATACCTGTTACTGGCACAGTTTAACACCGCAGAATCCGGATGCATTGGCCTTGACATTACTGAACAACTGCCGAATTGCCGATGGTTCTAAACCGGAATTAAAAGGTTTTCTGGATGTCATGAACAGGCCGGAGTTTCGATTTTCTGAAAATACACTAATGTTGTTTGCTGCATGTTTCTTTCAGGAGAAAAAAGATTTACGATTAATAGCTTCTGAAACGCTGATTAACCTGATAGAAAAACAAATTCTGGATGTCGAAAAACTGGCTCAGAAAGCGTCGTTTCTGGCTTCTGAAAAATACGGTGCTTTTTCAAGATTAACCGATGGCATAATTGCTTTAAAAGATATTTCGCCTTTGCATAACAGTGCACTGCTTCAGTTTTTTAATACTTTTTTTGCCAATCTTGATGTAAAGGAAAAACTGCCGACGAATTTCAAGAAAATGGTCGAAAATTATGTCGATGTTTTAATCAAAACCAATCAGAAACCATCAGAAAAAGCAATTGTGTTTTTTGAGCAATGGAAAGATAATGCTTCGCTTAAATCGTTGATTAAGCAAATTTTAAAATAAAGAAAATGACAGATTTAGAATATAATTACAAAGGAATTTCGACATACAGTAAAACCAAAGGAATCAACAATCTCGTTTTGGCACATCAAACCGAAATTGAAGAAGTAAACAATATTCCGTGTTTTTTCTGGGGAAGTTTGACAGATCCGTATGTTACGGCAAAATGCTGGAGTACGATTGCCAAAGTCGTTCGTTCGAGTTTTGGTCCTATTCCGCCAAGTCTTCGCGATCCTATTGTTTCTGCCGGATCAGAAAGATTACGCTTTGAAGGATTTTCGTCCTGCAATGGCGTTTACGTACGATTAGATATGAAACCGGAAGCAGTCGACGGCGAATTTATTGCAAACGGAACAACCAATGTCGATTTTAATGATCCAATGCTGAATGCCTTAAACGCCATTCAAAAAAATGAAAAAGTAACCCTTGCAGTTGGACAGCAGGACGTTCAGGTGATTACCAGCAAAGCAAAAGTAACAGAGAAAAAAGTAACGCTGCCTATGCGCTGGATAAAAGGCTTAACAAGTGTTCAGCTGTATTTAGCGGATATGGATTTGAAATTTGAACTCAATAAAATCCAGACCATTCAGTTATTTCAAAGTCTGCCAAAAGGAAGCGTAAAAGGTGATTTCTTTATTACCAAAAGAGCCGGAAAATTTATGTTTTCGACTTTAGCCACAGCCGACAGCGTAAGAATAGGAGGCGTGCAGAGATTGAGACTGCTGGAAGGGATTCTTTCGATAGTCGATAAAATATTCGTTTACGAATCATCAGACAAACAAACCTGCTCGATTGTCTGCGAATTTGGAAAAATGCAATTGCTTATGGCGTTTTCTCCGGATTCCTACCGCGGTTTTTCGGGAGAAGGAAACGTACTGGAAACCATGACCGAAAACCTGCCGATGGAATGGGTGTATGGTTTAAACAGTTTATTAAAATCGAATGAAATGTTTGATCCAACCATGCTTTCTATAGAAAATGATATTGATTTTGGAACGATGGACAACCTGACTTCTAATTTGTCTTCAATGGGATTATTGGGGTATGATTTAAGCGAAAAGGCCCATTTTTACAGACGTCTTCCGTTTAAAACAGAAAGAATTCTTTCGCTGAATCCAAGACTTAAAAATGCTAAAAAGCTGATCGACAATGAAGAAATAGAAATCACAGAACGCAGAGCCAATTATATAGAAGCCAAAGTAAAAGGTTCCGGCGTAGTGCATAAAGTGATAATCGACAGCAATTCGCAAAAATGTACCTGCGACTGGTTTACCGCTTATCAGGGAAAACGTGGTATCTGCAAACATATTCTGGCTGTTAAAATGACGGTTTCTTAAATCATCAAATTGTTATATTTATCAAATTTTCATAAAAATTTGTTAATTTAAGATAGAAAAAGCTACATTTGCACCCGAATGAAAATAAGAAATCAACATATCGACCTGTCAGCAGGACAAAAATGCAGCTATTTAATGGGAGGATTTCCATCGAATAATGCAGGATGCGATATGTATTTTATAGAATAGAATTGTAATTTGTAGTTACAAACTCAATAAAAAATATAAAAAGCGTCTTGATTTCAGGGCGCTTTTTTTTGGTTATCACTGAAAAGCAAAGCAAAAAGATGAGTAAAAACACTTTAATGAAAAATAATTTAAAAAAATTGTACAAAAAATGTTTAATGATTGATCAAAATAGCGAAATATAATCTTGAGAAGTAATCTAATGAGAGACAGTCATTTGATACAATTAAGGATCTGCACCAGTTTGCGGACAGGATTTTCTATCTAATAACATTAGGTTTAAGTAATTGATAATCACTAAAATAATTCAAAAAATAATTTGGATAATTGATTTTTTCGACTTTATCTTTGCCGAAGAAAATCAGAACATAGATTTTCAAAATAAAAACGATTTTAAATTAAAAACAACATATAAAATGAAATTCAATTTCGCATATAGAATGAAATCGCAACGTCCGATCCTAGATCTTGGATGTCTAACAATACAGGTGCATGAATATGGACAATAGGATACGTATATCTTATAAATTCTGCAAGCACCTTTAATCGGGTGCTTTTTTTATGCCCAATAATAAATGATTTTGTAGCTCAGTTGGATAGAGCGTCTGCCTTCTAAGCAGATGGTCGAAGGTTCGAATCCTTCCAAAATCACTTGTTCTCTAGAAGGAACTGGCTCATTGGGGTTACTGGCTAACCTTCCCGACTGTCTCTCGGGAGAAACGGGTTCGACTCCCGTATGAGCCGCTTTTTTTGAAGATGCTGAGGTTCTGAGTTACAAAATAAAAAACTCAGCTTCTTTCTGTCTTTGCGGCAAAAAACAAAAACATAAAATGAGAAGAGAACGAAGGTCGTTCGTCCGCCTTATATGCGGGAGGCTGCAGGTTCGAGTCCTGTTTTTCATTTTTTTTGTCGCAAAGGCGCAAAGCTTCAAAGTTTAAAAAAAACTTAGTGACTTAAAATAGTAGCCGCTTCAAAAGAAGTTGAATAAAAAAATAAAAATTTAGAAATCATGGTGTTATATGATAAAATTATAGTGATTGATATTGAAGCAACTTGTTGGGAAACTAAGGAGGAAACACTCTTAAATCAGAGAGAAATTATCGAAATAGGAGTATGTAAGTTAATCTTATCGTCGGGAAAAATTGAAAATAAACAGAGTTTTTATATCAAACCGGAGGTTTCACGAGTTTCTTCTTTTTGCAGCCAATTAACTGGAATTACAAATGAAAAACTACAGATAGAAGGAACTTCTCTTGAGAAAGCATTAAAGAAAATTAATTCAAAGTATTCGGCAAAGTATAGAACATTTGCAGGTTATGGCGATTTTGATCAAGAAATATTAGAACAAGAGTGTAAAGCAAAAGCAATTGAAAACCCATTTAGAAATGACTATTTGAATATAAAGACACTTTTTAATTTAGTTTACCTTCAGGAGAAACCTCAAGGATTATTAAAAGAGCTGGAGCTGGTAGGAGAATCTTTTGAAGGGAAAAATCATAATGGAGCCGATGATGCTTACAATGCAGCCAAATTACTGTATAAAGTTTTACGGAGATAACAATTAAAAAATGAAAAATGAAAAAGATAAGCACATTATTTGCTAAAAACCCTAACGATTTAGCAAGAGTAATAGATAAAATTAACATCGAAAATAAATGGGTAATGGAAGGAAAAGCCATTGCAACCCGAAAATTTGACGGTACATCGGCTGCTATTATCGGCGGGGAAATATTCAAGCGATTCGATGCCAAAAAAGGACGAACAATCCCGGCAGGAGCAATTCCATGCCAGGAAGCAGATCCCATTTCAGGACATCACCCGCACTGGTTAAAATGCGAGAGATCAAAATCTGAGGACAAACATTTTTTCGAAGCTTTTGATCAGTTAGAAAATAAAATCGACGGAACGTACGAATTATGCGGTCCAAAAGTACAAGGAAACCCTGAAAAGTTTGAAAGACACACTTTGGTAAAACACGGTGAAGAAATATTGGATTTTGTAAGTCTTAATTTCGATGACTTAGAAAATTTCTTATCAGAAAATGATATCGAAGGAATCGTCTTTCACCATATTTCAGACGGAAGAATGTGCAAATTAAGAAAATCAGATTTTGGAATTAAACGAATGAAATTAGAATCTGTATAGAAAACAAGTAACGCTAAAAATGCAAAAAAATGAAAACAGTATACAACAGAATTGCCTTAGTAGGAATTGAACAAGAGGAATATGATGTCATAAAAGCCAGTTATTCAGGACATATTATCTGGCATCAGGCGATACCAAAAATCGTTGTAAAAGACGAGGTGCTTTACATGGAAAAAGCAAACGGAATTGGAATGCTTCCTGTTGATAAAGTAGTGTACTACGGAATTTATGATAATGATTTCGATTTTATTGCAGGTTTAGCCATCTGGAAAGGAGCTTGTTATCCAAATGCAGCAGCTATGCTCGACTGCAGATTTAAGATTCCGTGTCTCGTAAAAGCATTATCGCTTTCAAGATTTAGTGCACCACGCGGCTTTGTAAGCGCAGGAGCTTCTGTAAATACAGCAAACGATACCGTTGCAAAATGGGGAAACTGGCATTGTGGTGAAAACAAACATCGTTTTACCGGAGAGTGGGAAAGTGAGTTTACCGCCACCATTGAACCGTATTACGAAGGAGAAGCCGTCAGGATTATGATGATAGGCGATACCTATTGGCAGATTAAACTGGAAGGAAATGACTGGCTGAAATCGATTCATCCGGATAGCGCGGGTTTTATGCCTGTAGATGATGAGCTGCTTGCCGATACGCTTCATATTAAACAAGCTTTAAATATGGACATGATTGGAAACGATTATATCGTGGCAGAGGATGGTTCGAAATATTTACTGGAAGTAAACCATATCCCCAATATTACAAGGTTTGAAGAAGTAAGACAAGCTTATTTATCGACTGTAATAGAATGGATTAATTAAAAAAAATATCCTGCGCAGAATAATTGCGCAGGATCATTTGAATCTTTGTTCAGGAAATAAAAAGTTCTTTAACAAAATGAAAATACAGCAAAGGAAACTTTGCATTACAATATCAAACAAGCCTTGTTGTGTGTTTCTGTACAGCACCATTGCAGCGAACTTTTCGCGAAAGCGTATCATGTTTTTCTGTACAGCAGGTTTGGAGGTTTTAATCATTTTTCCATAAAAATGGTAATCTCTAAGGGTTGTGGGTTCGAGTCCCATTCGCATTCGTGCGGTAGCTCAATCTGGATAGAGCATTAGAATGTTTACGCAGGTTCGAATCCTGCACCGAATATGCTTCGGTTAGACAAGTGGCTAGTCAACGGGTCTCAAAAACCTGCAAACAGCAGAGAACATCACTCTTAAAAAGATGATTAGGAAAAAAACTAATTTGTCTTTGTCAGTGAAACCCGGGTTTTAAAACCCTAAGTTTCACACTCTGATAAAGCCAGTGCGAACAGCAGCGTATTTTGAAAAGCGTGTTTTTCTTTTCGGTTTGATTGTTAAGAGAATTCGGGGATTCGCTTAATAAAACAGAATCGTAAACAATTCAGGCAGACAAAAAACAAACTATTCGTCCGTTTTTGTTAGAGGAGAAAGACAAAGAGTTTTTTTATTTAGAAAGAGAGAATAGAGGCAAGAGAATAGAGGCAAGAAGCAAGAGAATAGAAGCAAGAGAATAGAAGCAAGAAGCAAGAGAATAGAAGCAAGATGCAAGAGAATAGATTTGAAAAATAGGATATAGATATTCAGAAACCTGAAACCTGAAACCTGAAACCTGAAACCTGAAACTTGAAACTTGAAACCTGAAACAAACAAAACCAAAAAACCAAAAACCAAAAAAACAACACAAACCATGATAAAGAAAATTAAAATCGAAACGTACCAGATAGGTTTGGTGTTCGAAAACAGAAAATTATTAAAAGTAATAGAAGAAGGACAACACTGGATTTTTGGAAACAAAAACATAATGGTGTATGATTTAAACGGATCTTTTCAGCCTCCTTTTGAACTCGATATACTATTGCAGAATGAAGTTTTGGCTTCACTTTTAGAAGTAGTCGAGGTTGCCGATAACGAAATTGTACTACAATTTGTGAAAGGAAACTTCAAAGAAATTTTAGTGCCTGGAAAATATGCTTTCTGGAAAGGAATTGTAAAAAATGAATTCATCAAAGCCGATTTGTCTAAAATCGAAATCACAGAAAACATTCCTGTAAACTTACTCGAAAATGCTAAACTGAGATATTTTGTCAGAAAGTTTACAGTAGCAAGCCACGATAAAGCTTTGTTGTTTGTAAACGGAACTTTCATAAAAGAATTACAATCAGGAACGTATTATTTCTGGAATAACGCGATTACAATCGAGGTTAAAACAGCCGATACAAGACAGCAGCAAGTAGAAATTTCAGGACAGGAATTGCTGACTAAAGATAAAGCAGGATTAAGAATCAACTTTTTTGTGAGATATCAGGTTGTGGATATTCTAAAAGCTTTGGTCGAAAACAAAGACTTTGAAAAACAATTGTATGTTACGATGCAATTGGCTTTAAGAGCTTTTATAGGCAGTTTGACTCTGGACGAATTATTAAGCAGAAAAGACACTGTTGCCGATGCCGTTTTAGAAGAAGCCAAAGCTAAAATCAAAGACTTAGGACTGGAAATTTCTGATGCCGGAATTAGAGATGTAATTCTGCCGGGAGATATGAAGGAAATCATGAACCAGGTTTTGGTTGCCGAGAAAAAAGCTCAGGCAAACAGTATTATGAGAAGAGAAGAAACTGCAGCAACAAGAAGTTTATTAAACACAGCAAAGCTGATGGAAGAAAACGAAATGCTGTGGAAACTAAAAGAGATGGAATACGTTGAAAAAATCGCGGATAAAATTGGTGAAATTACCATTTCAGGAAGCGGAAACGTTATTGGCCAGCTGAAGGAAATCTTCGTTAAGTAAAAAGAAACCGGCAGTATTTAAGCAGCTGGTTTCAAATTAAAAAATTAAAAACACAATGAATCAAAAAATATTTTTCACGTCTGATCATCACTTTGGTCATACGAATATAATCAGGTTTAGCGAGCGCCCGTTTGCTTCGGTCGAAGAGATGGATGCAGAGCTCATTAAACGCTGGAACGAAAAGGTAAGTCCGCGCGATATTGTCTATCATTTAGGCGATATTTCGCTCGCAAGACCGGAACGAACAAAAGAAATTTTAGACCAGTTAAACGGTTCTATTTTTCTGGTAAAAGGCAATCACGACAAATCGGCACTGAGCTGTGCAAAACGATTTGAATGGATCAAAGATTACTACGAATTGAGTGTTGCCGATGAAGACGCACCAAACGGAAGACAAAAGATCATCCTGTTTCATTACGCTATGAAAGTCTGGAGAAGTTCTTTTAGAGGAACATGGCATTTATACGGCCACTCACACGGACAATTGTTCGACGATGAAACCTCACGTTCTTTTGACGTAGGTGTAGACTGCCACAATTATGAACCGCTTTCGTATGACGAGGTTAAAACCCGCATTTTGTCGAAAGCCTGGACAGCTCCTTTTGGAGACAGAGAATTGTAAATTTTAAAAATTAGAAAAAATGACAACTACAGATAAAGTTATTATCATCGATTTAGAAGCCACATGCTGGCAGAGCACCGTCCCGCAGGGACAGCAAAACGAAATTATCGAAATCGGACTGGCGGTTTTGGACACCAATACGGGAGAAATTTCTAAGAACAAAGGAATCCTGATTAAACCGCAGCGCTCTACGGTAAGTTTGTTTTGTACCGAATTAACAACAATCACGCAGGAATTGCTGGACAAAAACGGAGTTAGTTTTGAAGATGCTGTTAACCAGCTTATCGACGAGTACAATCCAGATTTGTATACCTGGGCAAGTTACGGTCAGTACGATTTGAATATGCTTAAAAAACAATGCAAATCGTTTGGTGTTCCGTACCCAATGGGCGACGAACATATCAATGTAAAAGAATACTTTGCGGAAAAATACGGTTTGGTAAAAGCAACCGGAATGAACGGCGCTTTGCATATGCTGAATATCCCGCTTGAAGGAACGCATCACAGAGGTATAGACGATGCCAAAAATATCGCCAAGATCTTGAACTGGTGTCTTAAAAATTAGAATTTAATTTGTTGATCACAGCTGTTAAAAGGATAGTTGACAGCTGTAAAAAGGAACTGCAGTTTAGAACTGCGGTTTCTCTTTTTTCGCCGCGAAAAAAAACGATTTTTTGTCCTTGTTTAATGATATATTTGTTAAGATACAATTTCAAAAAAGTGTGCTTTTAGAGCCGTAAAAATAATTCGATTCAAAAAAACAATCAGATAAAATGAAAACACCCTTTTTGGATACCATTTATCATCTCAGAACAATCGAACAGGTTATTTTGTACGATAAAATAATGACCATTACAAAAGCAGAGGAATCAGAAATTGAATTGTTCCTGGAAACCGAATACGAAAAAGAAATTTTAGAATATCCGGGCACAGCACCGCAATTTAATCCCGATGCGGCTTTATGGGCTGCCAAAACCGTTTACCTCTCGGTACAGCTATTGTTAAACAGAGAACATAAAGTAAGCGAACTGGATGTACTGTTACCCAATTATAAAGGAATTCAGGATGCATCGGCCATTATTTCGGCAGATATCTGCCTGCGTTTCCTGCCTCAAATTATGGCAGAAATGAAAAGAATTGATCCCGAAGATTTGGTAATTCCCATTTTAGAAAAAATCTTAATTCAGTTTCATTATTCTGCTGTAGGATCTGATTTGGATTTTGAAGAACTAAATTATGAAACTATTGCATCAAATGAATGTCTGCTGCAGCTTTATATTGATCGCATCGTACATCGGAAAGCAATCAAATATGCCCAGTCAGATTTTATAAAAAAACAGCTCGAAGCCGGATTTGGAGATTATAAAAAAATTTTCTGGGCGCAGCTTTAAAATACTCGAACAAAACAAAAAAAAACTAACCAAAATAATGAATACAATAGATAAATTAAACGAAGTTTTAAAACATATCAAGGAAATTTTTGTTGGTAAAAATGAGATTATCGACCTGCTGGGACTTGGATTACTGGCAAGGGAAAACGCCTTTTTGTTAGGACCTCCGGGAACTGCAAAAAGTGCCATCGTTAGATCATTGTCTAAGGGAATTGAAGGCGATAAAAACTTCGAATATCTTTTGACCCGTTTTACAGAACCCAATGAGATTTTCGGACCATTCGATATTCGTAAACTGAAAGAAGGCGAACTGATCACGAATACAGAAGGAATGATGCCCGAAGCTTCGATGGTTTTCCTCGATGAGATTTTCAACGCAAACTCGGCAATTCTGAATAGTTTGCTGATGGCGCTTAACGAGAAAATTTTCCGAAGAGGTAAAGAAACCAAAAAGCTGCCCGCATTGATGTTTGTAGGCGCCAGTAACGTGATGCCCGAAGATGAATCGCTGAATGCTCTGCTTGACCGTTTCCTGATTCGTATAAAATGCGATTATGTAGAACCGGATTTATTGCATCAGGTTTTAGCAGCCGGATGGAAACTGGAAAGTGCCGGTGCCAAAGAAACACCCACAATTTCAGCAGATGAAATCCGCGAATTGCAGAAACTCTGCCGTGAGGTAGATTTAACCGCAACACGAAACGAATACGTAGATATTATTCACAGCCTTCGAAATACCGGAATTAAAGTATCTGACCGTCGTGCCGTAAAACTGCAGAACCTAATTGCTGCCAGTGCCTTAATGTGCGGCCGAAAAGAATCGATTGTATCCGATTTCTGGGTTTTGAAATACATCTGGGACAACGAAGAACAAATTGAAATACTGGAAGGAATCATCAATAAAATTATCGAAAAAGATAATTCGGCAGATTCGCACCCTCAGGCTTTGTACAACAAAACGCCTGACGCCGAAAGTGTGATGAAAGAAGTCAATTATCTAACCGAAAAATGGCAGGATGAAAACCTTTCTTTTGAAGAACAAAATGTAATCAAGGATAAACTGAGATATATTCAGACCCGCTGCGACTGGATTAAAGATGCTGAAAAGAAAAAATACATTCAGGATCATATAGAATCGCTGTGGCAGAAAATCCTGCAGACTATTTAATATGTATTTTTTAGAAATAAATAAAGAGCACAAAAATTTTCTCGGCGCCATCAGGCACTGGGAAAACCTCAAAGCCGCTTTTGAAACCCATACAATCTGGATAAAAGATTTCTCGGCTGAACAGATAAATTCGGCCGAGGTTCTTCAGATTCCCTACACAAAACTTTATGAGTTAAAGGATAATTTATTGTTTGAAAAAGGAAAACTGCTTCCGGTAAAAAAACTTCCTTCGGGCTTGTTATGGACACCGGTTTTACGAGCACTTCCGGTTTCACTGCCTAAGTTTAACCATAACTTTTTCGGGATCGAAAAGGAACTAAAAACGACTTTAAAACCTTCTGAGGATTTCAAAGAAGCTTACGCTTTACTGGTAGAATATGACGAACTGAAGACGTTTATAGAATCTGCGCCAAAATACAGGCTTGCCCCTTTGCAATGGGTTATTGTAGACAAAAAAGCTCTGATTTTAGGAACACCTTTACTGCCCTTAAAAGGTGATACGTATTGGTTTGACAATAATTTTTTAATGCCTTCGGGATATAATTTCGAATGGCATGCTTTAACAAAAACGCTGCAGGAAAAAATAAACCCTTCAGCAGAAAGTATTGTACTTTGGAATAGGGACAATACGTATTCAAAAATCCCAATTAAAAATATAAAACCGCTTTCAATAAGCTCATTTCGATTAACTTTTTCATAAATAAAATGGAATTTCAAAGATATTTTCAATCGTATAAAGACTATTTCTGGGAATGGGAAAATCAAATTTTTTCCGAAGACAGTGTATTCGAAACCCTTACCATTCCGAACGGACAGACTATTGGGTACGAGAAATTTGTTTTTGAGATTTTAGAATTTCTTTCAGATGACAGTTTACCGCCTTTCGGAACTTTACTGCTGGCCATAATCGCAACAAATCCGGGAAATGCCGAAGCTGTTGCCATGATCGAAAACCTGGCAAAAAGCAAAGAACTGAAAAAGACTTTTCAGCATCAGAACTTTTTTAGGGTGGGGGCCAGTATCGATTTTTTAAAACTGCTTGCCAGCTTACCGGATGAATACAAAACCGGCGAAAAAAGACTGCAGTTGTTTCAGACCATCTTTCACAAGTGCCATAACCGAATTTCGACAGAAAAAGCAAAATTATTTCTGGATGAATATAGAGACTACAGGCATCATTTGTCGCGTGCAGCGGTCAAGGATGAGTTTAACGAATCGAATTTTATAAAGGATTTTAGAACGCTGGCGCTGTTAAAAGCAAAATTCCCTACAGTTAAGTCTATTCTGGATGAGATGGAAAATACACCGCAGAAAGAAGTAGAAGAAAAACTGGGAGAAGAAGTTTTAGAAGAAGAAAAACTCACTGAAAATCCACCTGATTTTGTGCAGCAGCTTATAGAAGACGACAGAACATTTCAGGTTGGGAGTCTCATAAAACGCCTATGGTCCGGATTGAATATTCCGCTTCATCATAATCACCCAAGCGAACAGCCTTTGGGAGGAATTTCGGATTTAACTAATAAAGGTGATTTTGATAAACTGGTGATCTCGGAATTCGCTTATGATGATGATGTCTTCATGTCCAGAATTGCCAACAATGAAGCACTTTACATTCAAAGAGAAGTACCGCCTCAGGCAGATAAATTTGAACGTATACTGTTAATCGACAGTTCGCTGAAAAACTGGGGAAATCCAAAGATTTTGTCTTACGCTTCGGCGATTGCTATTGCAGCACATCCTAAAACCGATATTAAATGCAGGTTTTTTGTACTGGGAGAGCATTTTGATGAAATAGCTTTAGATAATGTAAGTGAAGTAATTGCTGCTTTAGGTAAGCTCAGCGGAAAACTAGATAGTGCTGCAGGAATTGAAGCCTTTTTTAGAGTTAATAAAATCGACAGCAGTAAACAGGAAGTATTTCTTTTTTCGTCAGAAGACAGTTTAAAACTGACTCCTATGCAAAAAGTACTGAACGATTATTTTAACGAGATCAGATATGTTTTCGAAATGCAGCTGGAAGGCATTAAAGTTCATAAAAACCAGAACAAAGGCAGAAAACTGTTGCAGCATATTATAATGCCGCTGGATGAGTTGTGGCAGAGAGAGAAAAAAAGTAAGCCAAAACAATCACAGAAAACAGATTTTGAAGTAATGCCGCTTTTGTATCCTGTTGAAAGAAACTACGATACAATATTTCATGATGGAAAGAATTTCTACAACTATATAAAGGGAAATTTATTTGCGTTCGTAGATAATGCTTTTGACAAAGGTTTTGAAAAAAAAGCATCTGGTATTCCTTTTGGAAACGGAGAGTTTGCTATAAAAAGAAATCACCTGGGGCAGGAAATTTTATTGTATTATTACTGCGATTTGCTGGTACATAATATCAGCATATTAAATCTCCAAACTCGTGAGTTAAAAAGTGAAACACTTGATATAAGTGCATTAAAGGGAGGGAATATTAGTGTATATGTATTTGATGATGAATTTTACTTCACCAACGGGCAGATGTACTGGCATCTTAGCGATGATTTAAAGCTACACTGGAAAAACGGTAATGCGATAAGAGAAGCTTTCAGTATTTATTCCAGAACACGAAATTCATTTGTGAATAGTTTTAAAAACAGCAAATTTAAGTATAGTACCATAAAAAGAGTATTGGGAGCATCAATTGTCAATGGCCAAATCGAAATTAATGGTTTTGTATTCGCTCATTTAGAATTTAAAAAGAAAACCTACTATAGAAGCGACCTGACAGGAAGTGAAGATGTACGATTTACCGAAAAAGTAAATCTGATTTTAAAAACAAAAGGAACACCTTTAACAAAAGTTATAAAATTAATCAAAGATTATACAAACAAACCTTTGGAGGAATGCCAAAGAATCGTGGATGTAGATTTAGGCGTGATTTTAAATAATGTACCGAGAGAGAATGCCGAAAAACTTAAGAAACTGATAGAAGCGGAAGGAACAATCTGCTATATTGAAAGTTTGTTTTTCGAGTTCGAAGATGGCAGTAAAATAACCAATACAGATGGTATTCTTGTCTTTGAAAGCAGTAAAAAGGAAATATCTAAATTTTATATTCCTTTCATAATTAACGGCAGAACCGTTATGGTGTCAGAAAACGAATATTCAGGGAATGAATACTTCATTTCTGATCCTGCTATGACAAGTATCAAGGAAAGAGATTTTACGGCAAAATATATCGAGCCGTTTCTAAACAATATAAGACAGTATGAAACTAAAATTAAGCATAACAGCTAAAAATTCTTTCCCAAAAGAAGGAATTCTTATAACAAGTACTTCTCCCGGGGTCTGGCTTCATGAAATCCAGACTATCGGGCTGTCACTTGATGCTGTAAAAGTTTTTCCGGTTCCGGGAGTCAAAGCCAACGAAGTATTTGGCTGTCTTGTAGTTTTTAATCCAGGTAAAGTCAACGTAACCGATATTGGGAAAAATAACTTCTGTCAGCTGGCAGAAAACAAATTGTTTATTCCTGAAAATACTATCATCGAACCCCGGCTGACAAAAGAAGAATGGCATACTTTGTTTTCAGAACATTATCATTTACTGCATCCTGAAATTGGTTTTGTAGAATTGAAAGATGAAGTACTGTGGCAGGATCTGCTTCAGGCTCCGGTTGAAAAAGATACAGAAATACTCGAACCGTCAAAAACAATTTCGATACCTCAGTTTATTTCTTCTATTCGCTATGATATCAATCCCGAAAAGATTCTGGAAAATATCGAAGAACCCTTTTCAGAAGAAGAAAAAACAGATGATCTGCCTTTTGATCTTCAAAAAATAATGAATGGAAATCAGGCGGAAATGGATAAATTCCTGGCGTTTTTTGACAAAAATCCGGAACTGGCTTTGAAAATGGCAATTCCGCTCGATACATTAGGAACATCCAGAGGAGGAAATGACGGAAAATTTTCTTTTGATGGAATTACTTACGGCGGAGGCTCTTTTCGGGGAGGAGGAAATACAATGGGTTCGGATTCATTTGACAGTGGATCGGGCAGCATATTCCTAAAAATAGTTTTTGTACTTTTTGTTTTGGCCAGTGTACGCAGCTGCGATTTACGAAGCACCAATCTGGGTATAGATTCTGTTTTTGTAGTAATTGTTGTTATAGCCATAGTGGCTTTACTCGTTGCATTGGCGGTCAGCAGCAGTTCTTCCGGAAGTTCCGGAGGAGCCACTTCAGGCTCAGGAAGTTTAGGGTCTAAAGGATCTTCGGGCTCAGGGAATTCATTTTTAGTAGATTCAGAACGATTTGCCAGTTTACAAAATCGTTATGAAAAACTGGCCGAAAGTTTTATCGAAAAGAAAGAATATGCCAGAGCAGCTCATATTTACATGAAGCTTCTTAAAAACTATTACAAAGCAGCCGAAGTACTTGAAAAAGGCGAATTGTATAATGAAGCGGCTGCGGTGCATCTGAAATATCTGAAAAACAAAAACAAAGCGGCCGAATGTTACGAAAAAGGCCGTGCTTACAATCAGGCGATAGAACTGTATAAAGAGTTTAACAACTATGAGAAAGTGGGTGATTTATATTTGATATTGAATAATAAAAAAGAAGCCGATACCTATTTTTACAAGGTTATTGAAAGCTATACAAACCATTTTCAATATGTAAAAGCCTCTTTGGTTTACAGAAACAAAATTCAGGATGGTAAGCAAGCTCAGGATTTACTTTTAAAAGGATGGAAGGAAAACAGAGATGGGGCAAATTGTCTCAATAATTATTTTGCAAATATCAAATCTGTCGAAAAAGCATCAGAGGCTATTACTGCTGTTTACAATGATACAGTAGCAGAAATCAATTCGGAGTTGTTTTTGCAGGTTATAAAACACGAGTTTAACCGACATGAACAGTTAGAAGAAGTTACCAAAAATATCGCTTACGAAATCGTGGCTGATAAAATTGACAAGAAACCCGAAATTGCTTCAGAGCTGATTCATTTTAACCAAAAGAATAAATCGATGGTTAAAGATGTGATGAGGTATAAACTCAAAGCAAAAAATAAATACCAAAATTAACAAAGGCTGTCTTTTACGAGACAGCCTTTTATATTTGAATAGAAATGCTTATTTGAATGAATGTGAAAATTTACCATTCAGCATATAATTTTCTCCAACCGGAGTATCGCAGAAAATGATAGAGACCACATTGTTTTCATTTTTTACATAAAATTTAGTTCCTGTCGCGGCTACAGCTCCTCCCGGATAACCTCCGTAATTTTCTATAGAAAGTTTTGCTTCACCGGTCGATAAATTTTTATTGTTTCCGAAATCTCCCGAAACTACGGTATACGTGCCCGTTAACGGCGGATTCTGATTGTACTCGTTAAACTGAACTATTATTCGGACAGTCGAGTAAGATGCCGATGTTTTAAACTCGATATTTCCCTCATTAAATCCCCAGCCCGGATTGCTTATTTCAACATCGTTAATGCTTATTGTTGGTAACGATCGGCTTAAACTTATCTGATTATCAGTCGTTGGATTGCAAGGCGCTTTTTCGCCTGTTGTAAACGAATATTCTTTGCCATATCCCGCACCGATTTCGTTGACAGCATAAAATCTATAATAGTACGTTGTAGCAGGTTCGAATATGTTATAGGTCTTAAAAGTTTCACCTCTTCCTGTTCCTTCTGCAATTTTATTGTCGTTTACCGTAGGATTTGCAGATTTAGACCAGACAATACCAAATTCGCTGATTTTTTTACCGCCTTCGCTGGCAATTTCGCCTCCCAGACTTGCTGATGTGGTTTGTACATTTTCAGGTTCATAACTGAAAATAATTGGTACTGAATAGTTTATATTTTCAATTTCGCATCCGTTTAAAACGACCAGTAAAAACAACAGAAAAACTTTTTTCATCTAAAATATTTTTTGCCAAATGTATATAATTTAACAATATATTTGTCCTATAATTTTTAATAATAATCCCCGAGTTTTTCCCCTTTATGAGATCATCAAAAATTAGTTTCCTGCTCTTGTTTTTTCTTCTTGTGCATTCCAATATTTACAGCCAGCTGTTCGAAGGAAGGTTTGGTTTAACAGCCGGATATACTAATTACGTTTTAGATTCGAATGTGCTTTTTACAAAATCGCAGCCGGGTTATATGGTTGGAATAGTAAGTACTGCTGAAATTACAGATAATCTGGAGTTATCGATGGGTTTAAATTATGTGCACCACAGAATGGTTTTTATAGGAAAAGCCGACATGGATGCAGAACCGGAAGAATTAAAATTTAAACTCGAAAATTTAGATCTGCCGATCATTTTTAATTATAATTTTCTGAATCTTAAGAATGAAACCCTCAAATTTGGTGTAAACGCAGGTATTACAATTAGTTTTTTCCAGCAGTACGTTCCATCAGACAGCAGTAAGGAAGACTATATTCTTGATCCTCTTTACATGCCGGTTAAATACCTGAAATTTGATCAGGAAAATGAATCGATATCCATCAATACTTATATTCCTTTTGGTATAAGTGCAGAATATGCCAGTGTAGTCTGTAATTTACGATATAACAAAGGTTTATCTGATCCTTTTAGAAACGCGCCTTTCCATAATTCAGTTTACGAAACAAAAGCAAAACAGGATTATTTCAGTCTTTCATTTACATATTTCTTTGGTGAATAAATAATCCGGCTTACGATTATAATAAAAAATGCTGTCTAAAAAGACAGCATTTTCTTTGGTTAATTATTTTGATTTTTAATTATGATCGTAAATTTTTGCGTAAAGATCTTTGTAGATTTCTCTGATGACTTTTCGTTTTAATTTCAGGGTAGGAGTTAGCTGTCCTCCGTCGATAGACCAGACATCAGGAGTAAGTTCAAAACGTTTTACCTTTTCCCAGTTACCAAATTTTTCGTTTACTTTTTCCACCTCTTCGTCAATACGTTTTATTACATCCGGATTTGAAGCGATATCTGCATTAGAATCTCCTAAAGTAATTTTATGGATTTTAGCCCATTCTTTTACAAATTCAAAATTAGGCTGAATAAAAGCAGCCGGCATTTTTTCGCCTTCGCCAATAACCATAACCTGTTCTATAAAACGGGATTGTTTCATGGCATTTTCAATAAGCTGAGGTGCCACATATTTACCGCCCGAAGTTTTGAACATTTCTTTTTTACGGTCAGTGATTTTTAAGAAACCTTCGCTGTCAATTTCTCCAATATCTCCGGTGTGGAAATAACCGCCCTGTAAAGCTTCGGCTGTTTTTTCAGGATCTTTATAATATCCTAACATTACATTTGGACCTTTAAGTAAAATTTCACCGTCTTCGGCAATTTTAACTTCAAGATTACGAAGTGGTTTTCCAACGGTTCCAATTTTAAAACCTCTGTTTCTTTGGTCGTTAACGGCAATTACCGGAGAAGTTTCAGATAAACCGTAACCTTCCATAACCGGAATTTCGGCAGCAGCAAAAACTCTCGTTAAACGAGGCTGTAAAGCGGCGCTTCCTGAAACCATTAAATCCAAACGTCCTCCCAAACCTTCTTTCCATTTACTGAAAATAAGTTTGCGGGCAATTTTTAACTGAAATTCATACCAGAAGCCATTTGCTCCGTAAGGTTCATAACGAAGACCTAAATCGATAGCCCAGAAAAACAGTTTTTTCTTGATACCGGTAAGTTCGGCTCCTTTTGCATAAATTTTATCGTAAACTTTTTCTAAAAGTCTTGGTACAGCTGTAATTACTGTTGGGCGTACCTCTTTTAAATTATCACTGATTTTATCAATAGATTCTCCAAAATAAACTGAAACGCCATAATATTGGTAAATGTAAAGTATTAGTCTTTCAAAAATATGACAGATAGGCAAAAAGCTCAAAGCTGTACTATTACCCGGGGCAAACGGAATTCTGGGAGCACTGTCTAAAACATTCGAAACAATATTTTTATGCGAAAGCATAACACCTTTTGGTTTTCCCGTAGTTCCGGATGTATAAATAATAGTGGCTAAATCCTCCGTTTTTATGCTGTTTTTTCGAGCTTCAACTTCGTTCTGATTACTTGTATCTTCTCCTAAAGTTAAAAGTTCTGACCAGTGCTTACAGCCTTCAATTTCATTAAAAGAATAAACCTCTTTCAACGATGGCACGTTAGCCTTAATAAGATTTACTTTTTCAAGTACTTCTACATCAGAAACAAAACAGTAAATACTTTCACTATGATTTAATATATATTCATAATCCTCCTCTGAAATAGTTGGATAAATAGGAACATTTTGTGCACCAGTCTGCTGAATACCAATATCCATGATATTCCACTCGGTGCGATTGTTTGAAGTTATTACGGCAATTTTATCATCTTTTTGAACCCCCATGCGCAATAATGCTCTCGAAACGGCATTAGCTTTTGCAATATATTCCCGGCTGGATGTTTTTTCCCAAACCCCATTTTTTTTGGTTGCAAGGGCAACCGGAAGGTCATAAGTTTCTTGTTGATAATAGGGAAAATCAAAAAGTCGTGTGATTGAAACCATGTTTAATATATTGAATTTTACTGCAAATTAAATAAAAATTAAGTACCATTTTTATTTTTGTGAGATTTTATGGGAAAAATTACAGGTACTATTAAAAATCAACGAAAACGTTTTCTTTTTTATAGGGATTCTTTTAAAAAATCAAGAAATATTTAATTTGAAACAGGATTGTAAGGACTATTGTACGTTAAAATCGACGTATTCTTTTACTCTTTCGCCCATTAAAAACATTTTTTTCTTTGTAAAATGTATAGAGAATTGTGAGTAGTACCATTCATTGCCATCAGTAGGTCTGTACCAAAAAGTATACGAAGCACTGTTGAAACCTTCTTTAAAAACAGGAACACCTTCTTCACTGCATTCAATTCCCCAGTTAATCTTTTGTTTGCTTAAATCCTCTGCCTGAATATAACCAGTACCATCCGGATTTAAAACCGTAAGAGGCTGTTTCATGCCCGTTGGAGCATAAGTTCCCTGAACAGGATATCCTATAGTAGTAGTAATATAACGGTCTTTTGAATTGTGTTTGATTTGATCAACATGAACCTGAGAATGTGATTTTGAAGCAATAAAAAATAAGGCAATAAATAGTAATTGTACCGATTTCATTTCAATGTAGGTTTAAGTGTTTTTGGGCGTTCAGCAAAAAATCAGCGGCTGATTTTTTCGCTAATATAGGTTAAATTTTAATAGAAAACGGAATCTGAAATTAACAGAAATGAATTCTTTCCTGATTTTTATTTTTTTGTAAAAAAAATCATTCGCTGTTGTTTAAATCACGTTATTTTTCTCTGATATTTAACTTTTACGTAAAATATAAAAACATTTTCATGATAAAAAAAGGGTGTTTTTCCCCTTTAAAAAACAGGAAATTTCATAACCCGCGGCAACGTAATCTATTTTAGTTTTGGAATCAGTTAAAAACCTAAGCAAATAGAAAAGCTTAACTGTATGGGAATACTATTTTATACCGTAATGGGAATTTGCGGCACATTATATCCGAATGGCTGGAGACGTTTCTTTGAAGTAGCATCACAACAGTCCAAACCGGAATCAGGACGGCATATTGGCGCGATTGGTATGGGGGCAATTGCAGGGTTAGCAGGAGGAACTTTGTTGTATGGACGATTTGCTGAACACGAGCTTTTCGCTGGTGAAGCAGCAGTCGTATCAGGACTGGTTGCTTTTGCTTCCGCCAGTATTATAACAGGTGTTATTTCTTTTTTTGAGTAATGAAAAATGCCTCGGCTAAGGATAGCATCGAGGCATTTTTATTTTTATGAAAACTAAAATCTAGTTTTTCTCAATCCATTTTCTTGCATTCACAAACGCTTCATGCCAAGGAGAAACTTCGTCGTTTCTGTCTTTTGGATAATGCGCCCAGTTCCATTGAAAAGTCGAACGCTCAATATGAGGCATCATAACCAAATGTCTTCCGGTTTTGTCACACATCATTGCCGTGTTGTAATCAGAACCATTAGGGTTTGCCGGATATCCTTCGTAAGCATATTTAGAAACAATGTTGTATTGGTCTTCTGCATATGGTAATTTGAATTTACCTTCTCCGTGAGAAACCCAAACTCCTAAAGTGCTTCCTGCCAAAGTAGATAACATAACCGAATTGTTTTCCTGAACTTTTACAGATGTAAAGATACTTTCGTGTTTCTGGCTTTCGTTATGAAGCATTTTTCCGTGAACTTCATGTTCCGGATTAATTACTTCTAATTCCATAAACAACTGGCATCCGTTACAAATTCCAACAGATAAAGTATCTTCTCTTTTGAAGAAATTGTCTAAAGCCGTTTTTGCTTTTTCGTTGTATAAGAAAGCTCCGGCCCAGCCTTTAGCAGAACCTAAAACGTCAGAATTAGAGAATCCACCAACAGCTCCAATGAACTGAATATCTTCAAGCGTTTCACGACCGGAAATCAAATCGGTCATGTGAACGTCTTTTACGTCAAAACCTGCCAAGTACATCGCGTTTGCCATTTCACGCTCAGAATTACTTCCTTTTTCGCGGATAATTGCTGCTTTTGGTCTTGGTTTTGAGTTATCAATTTCTGGTTTCTTTCCTGTAAAATGTGCAGGGAAAGTATAATTTAAAACCTGATTTTTATAGTTTTCGAAACGTGCCTGAGCTCTTCCGTTTTTAGATTGTTTTTGATCTAATAAATACGAAGTTTCAAACCAAACATCACGGTAAGCTTTTATGTCTAAAGTCCAAAGTCCAAGGTCTAAAGTCTCAGTAGTTGTCGCTTTTCCTAATTTGAAAAACTCAATATTGTTTGATTTTAATTTAGCTTCAACAGCTGCATCTGATTTTGCCTGGAATACGATTCCGATGTTTTCTGCGAAAAGGATTTTCAACAAGTCTTTTTCTGCGAAAGCACTGAAATCAATTTTAGCTCCAAGGTTTACATCAGCAAAACACATTTCTAGTAAAGTAGTGATCAAACCACCGCTTCCAATATCGTGTCCGGCTAAGATCTGGCTTTCGCCGATTAATTCCTGAACTGTGTTAAATGCATTTTTGAAGAAAGCCGAATCTTTAATGGTAGAAGTTTCGTTTCCGATTGTATTTCTGATTTGTGCAAAAGACGAACCTCCTAATTTGAAATCATCTTGAGACAAATTGATATAATAGATTGATTCTCCGTTTTTCTGTAAAACAGGTTCAACAACCTTTCTAATATCGGTACAGTTTCCAGCAGCAGAAATAATAACCGTTCCCGGTGCAATTACTTCGTCATTTGGATATTTTTGTTTCATTGAAAGTGAATCTTTTCCTGTTGGAATATTGATTCCCAATTCGATTGCAAATTCAGAACATCCTTCAACAGCAGCGTACAAACGAGCGTCTTCACCTTCGTTTTTACAAGCCCACATCCAGTTTGCAGATAATGAAACTCCTTTTAACTGATCTTTAATTGGAGCCCAGATTATGTTAGATAACGATTCTGCAATAGCATTTCTAGAACCTGCAACAGGATCAATCAAAGCGGCAATAGGAGCGTGCCCGATAGAAGTTGCGATTCCTTCTTTTCCTAAATAATCTAAAGCCATTACACCAACGTTGTTCAATGGCAATTGTAACGGACCTGCATTTTGCTGTTTCGCAACTCTTCCTCCAACGCAACGGTCAACTTTGTTTGTCAACCAGTCTTTCGAAGCAACAGCCTCTAAACGTAAAACATCTTTTAAGTAGCTTTCAAAATCTCCTGAGTTGTACCCAACATCAGCATATTTACGGTCTACTTTTTTGTCTGTCATGATGGTTTTTGGAGAACTTCCAAAGAAATCTTCCAAAGCATAATCCATTGGTTTAGAACCATTAGATTTTGATTCGAAAGTAAAACGGTGATCTCCAGTTACATCTCCAACCTCGTACATTGGAGAACGCTCTCTGTCAGCGATTCTTTGCAATGTATCGATATCTTTTTGACCAATAACCAATCCCATTCTTTCCTGAGATTCGTTACCAATAATTTCTTTTGCAGAAAGAGTAGGGTCTCCAACAGGTAATTTGTCTAAATCGATCAAACCTCCCGTTTCTTCTACTAATTCAGAAAGACAGTTTAAGTGTCCGCCCGCACCGTGATCGTGAATCGAAACAATAGGGTTATTGTCGCTTTCTACTAAACCACGAATTGCGTTTGCAGCACGTTTTTGCATTTCCGGGTTTGAACGCTGAATGGCATTCAACTCAATTCCTGAACCGAAAGCTCCAGTATCTGCAGAAGAAACCGCAGCACCACCCATTCCGATTCTATAATTTTCTCCACCAAGAATAACGATTTTGTCGCCTTCTTTTGGTTTGTTTTTAATAGACTGATCTACTTTTCCGTAACCAATTCCACCCGCTTGCATGATTACTTTATCGTAACCAATTTTTCTGTTTTCTTCTTCGTGTTCAAAAGTTAAAACAGAACCAGTAATAAGCGGCTGACCAAATTTGTTTCCAAAATCAGAAGCTCCGTTTGAAGCTTTGATCAAAATGTCCATTGGAGTCTGGTACAACCATTTTCTTTCTTCGACTGCATTTTCCCATTTACGATCTTCTTTTAAGCGAGAGTAAGAAGTCATGTAAACAGCAGTTCCGGCTAAAGGAAGCGAACCTTGCCCTCCGGCTAAACGGTCACGGATTTCTCCTCCGGATCCTGTTGCTGCACCGTTGAAAGGTTCAACAGTTGTTGGGAAGTTGTGTGTTTCGGCTTTTAAAGAGATAACCGAATCAAATTCTTTTATTTCGTAAAAATCAGGTTTATCAGCAGATTTTGGTGCAAATTGCTGCACTTTTGGTCCTTTTACAAAAGCAACGTTGTCTTTGTAAGCAGAAACAATATCGTTAGGGTTTTCCTGAGATGTTTTTTTGATTAATTTGAAAAGAGAAGTTTCTTTTTCTTCGCCATCGATTACAAAAGTTCCGTTGAAAATTTTGTGACGGCAGTGCTCTGAATTCGCCTGAGAGAAAGCAAAAATCTCAGAGTCAGTTAATTTTCTTCCTAGTTTAGTCGAAAGATTGTTTAAGTACTCAACTTCTTCTTCGCTTAAAGCTAAACCTTCGACTTTGTTGTAAGCGGCAATATCGTCAATCTCCAAAATTGGTTCCGGCTGAATGTTGATAGTGAAGATTTCCTGATCTAATTCGTTGAATTTTTGAGAAAGCATGGGATCAAAATCATTGAAATCTTCCGTTGCAGGATGAAATTCTTCAATTCTGATAATACCTGAAATACCCATGTTCTGAGTAATTTCTACAGCATTTGTACTCCAAGGGGTAATCATAGTGGCACGTGGACCAACAAAAAAACCTGTCAATGCAGATTTTTCGATCTTATTTGCGTCGGCAAAAAGCCAGTTTAATTTTGAAATGTCTTGAGCTGAAATTTCGTTTTGCGTTTGTACGGCAAAAACAGTTTTGCTTTGGTTTTCAAAGAAATGGATCATTTGTGTAGTTTGTTGTATTGAGCTGCAAATTTAATGTAAATAAATAGTAAGCGCAAATTTGAAAACCATCTCTTTTCAAAAAAAATGAAATTGCTTTTTTCTTGCATTTTTTCTACCAAAAAGACGCAAAATCAGGAGGTTTTGGTTTTCAGCATTTCAAAGATTTCTTAAAAATATGAGAGGTGATATGTGCTGCTATATTAAACTTTTAGAGGAAAAAATATCAAAATTAAAACGGCGCATTTTTTAAGAACTTCACAATAACAGATTTGCAAAATTTACGAAAACTGCAAAGCTGCAGAAAATAATTTCTGCAGAAAATTCTTTCCGTACAATAAAAAAAGCGGCAAATTGCCGCTTTTCTGGTCGATGAAAACCTGATTTTAATTAATAATTATCCTTTTAAACGTTGTTTTTTCTTCTTTGGTAACTTTAATAAAGTAGATTCCGGATAAAATATTTTCTATCGAAACTTCTGAAGAAGTATTATTTTGTTTTTCAAAAACTTTCTGTCCCGAGAATGAGAAAATTTCAATTGAATATGGAATATCAGAATGTCCAAATTCAACTTTGAAGTTTCCATCAGAAGGATTTGGGTAAATTACGATTTCATTTGATTCTGATATAACCTCTTCTTCCTCGATTACCGCAGTCTGTACTTTTTTGCTTCCCAGATTATTGCAGGTATCTTGTGAAAATGAATCCCATTGTGCGCTTAAATTAAAAGTAGTGCTTGGAGAAGTCACGGTTGATTTTCTTCTTAAAGTAACATCTACTGCAAAATTGGCCGTTCCGCCATTGAAAGTTCCAATGATGTCAATTAAAACACCGTTTTTAAATAAACCTACAGCGTCATTTCCGTTAAAAGTTAATTCGGTTGCAGTAGTTGAAATATTGGCGCTGCTTTTTGCAAAACAAGCTGATGCAATAGAATTGTTTACAATTACAAATTTACTTCCTGCCGCCAGTATGCCGCTTAGTGCCAGACCAGTGCTCCAGGAGCCTGCTCCGTTGGTTTGTTTTTTGATGCTGTAAATCGATAAGTTAACAGAACTTCCGGTGTTGTTTGCAATTTCGAGCGCTTTATTGTTTCCTGAGCCTTCGATATACTCAGAGAAAAGTAAGTCGGTTGCAGTGCCTCCGGTGCCGCCGCTGTTTGTGATAACATTTAAGGTATTGCTCGATGCAGAAGTATTTCCAGCGGCATCTTTTGCATACACATTTATATTGTAAGTTGTAGAAGCTGTTAAGCCTGTAATAGTTGCCGCTAATCCCGAAACGGTTGTTTTAAAAACACCATTTGCATAAATATCATAACCTGTAACAGCTGTGTTATCTGTTGAAGCGTTCCATGAAATGCTGACAGAATTTGAAGTTTTGGCTGTTAAAGTCAAATTAGCTGGTGCAGTTGGTGCCTGAGAATCTCCGGAAGAAGTACCGCCCCAGATTTGATTTACATATTCCGGATGATCAATAAACGGGTTTCGGTTGTTCTGGCGGGCATAAATAGCATTGTTTCTGACAATTTCCCTCGGGCTTACAGGATCTTGCGCATGCCACGCCAGCAGCATATTTAAGAAAGCAGTTGTAAAAACTTTGCTGCTTGATCCGTCAAACATAGGAAACGAATAGCCGGAAACTGTGTTTTCGTATCTTGTAGCAAAGTAAAAATACATGCGGGCAATATCGCCTTTAAAAGCATTTATGGGTTCGAAAACCGTTCCTGAATATCCGGAGACAGCACTTGACCCTAATCTGCTCCCGTTTTGAGAAGTATAAGTAGCTGAACTTACATTTCCGTGCGGATAGTTCGAACGCATACCGTTTACTTTTCCATCGGTTGGAGTTATAAAATGAGCATCGGCAACCATTGGCGACTGCTCGTTAAAAACCGACTGTGGAATGATATGTTCTCTGTTATAACAATCTCCTTCAGCAGAATAATTACCGCATCTTTGAGTAGTTCCGGTTGTATAATTATAAGGATCTGTTCCTGATGGATTTTCAGAATACATATCCAAAATGGTTCCGTCGTTTTCATAAAAACTGTCAACGTCAGAAGTTAAGTAGGTAGTGTATAGTCCGGCGTAACCGTTATTGGTATGACCTTTAATAATATTATACAATTGAGTTTTTAAAGTATAACCGGTTCCCGTTGCTGTGCTGTAATAACCAGATGGTATCTGAGCGAAACCAATTGTAACAAATATCAATAAAAATAAAAAGTAATTTTTTTTCATAAATTAATAGTTTTAAGATTTGGTTCGAAATTGATTTTTTAACTTTTTTAAATCATTGAATTTTATAAAGTTAAAAAATGTATTGTAGCAAATCTATTACTTTTATGAATGCGGTGCGTTAAGTGATGTTTAATTTTAAATGTATTTTCTTACTTGAGACTTAGAAACTAGGCAAAAAAGATTAGATTTCCGTTCCAATATTCTGTAGAGACGCACTGCAGTGCGTCTCTACTTTGTGCAAAAAGAAATCTTTGTTCCTTCGCGGCAAAACTAAGGTTTAGGAAAGGTTTTACTCTGATAAGCGCCCAAATCCGGAGGAGAAGTTCTGTTAATTCCTAAAATATCTGTTGGAATAATATATGCCTGATTTCCTTTCGCGAAAGCGGCAGAAGTATTGTCGATATTCAGCTGGTTTTTGGAAACATTGTAAAACTTCGGGTTTTCATTTAATATGATAGTATTGTAATGTTCCGTATCGGTTTTAAACTGATAATCAGGATTTGTTGTGTTACCGAATTTTAACAGACAATTATTCAGCTGATAAACAAAGGCTGTATTTGTATTCTTACTCAAATTGAATTCGTTTGTACTCGAGCCGTAAATGATACAGTTGTTGAATGCTGCATTTGTCAACGGATTGGTTTCAGGAGATGCTCCGGCTAAAGTATTGCTTAAATTAACCGCAAAATGCGAACTGTTGGACCAGTTGTTATTAAAAGTACAATGTGTAAAAGTGTAATTACCGCCGTAAACACAAGATAAACTGGCAATTCCGGCAGAATTAATCGCAATGTTTTCGCCATTAATCTGCGCGTTTTGAGCCAAAATTCCGTATTCGACACAATTGTAAATCTGCGTGTTTTTAATTTCTATTGTATTCAGCGGACTTCTGAATTCTAAACCTGTAACCGCATTTTTTAAAGTCAGATGATTGATGGAATGACCGGTGCTTCCTTTTTCAAAAATAACCGATTTCCATTGTCCCGGAATATTCGAATAAAGCGATTCTAAACGATCACCTTCAAAAATAACTTCGTTTTCTAGTTTAGCAGTTGTTGAAACGGCGCCGTTAATCTGAAGAGACGCTTTATCACCAACAAACAGTCCTGAATTGGCGTGAAAATGAACTCTTGAACCGGCTTCAAAAGTTACCGTTTTGTTTTCGGGAACTCCTGCGTAACCATAAATTACGTAAGGTTTGGTGTTTGTAAAAAGAAGTTCGTTTCCGTTTGCAGCGTCATTTTCGTCCAGATAAAATCCGTCTACGGCTTTACCATCGATTTGGATTTTTTCTTTCGTTCCATCAGGGTTTTGTTTTGGATATAAGAAAACCGCATCCTGAATCAGCGTTACCAATGCCACTTTTTGAAGATTCGCGCCGCTGTCAAATTCGATTTCATCTGTATATAAAAAATCAGTTGGATCAGCGTCGGTAATATCGGCAGTGGTTTCTATAAAAATGTACAAACTATCTTTTGCGAGAAGCGTTACATTATTAAAAATCTTCCCATTGTTGCCGTTCATTCCGTCAACCGTCATGCGGTATTTGGAGTTTAAACCTTTTTTAAGCTGTACAACCGGAATCGAAATATCGTCTTTGCTTCGGTTGTATACTTTTAACTGATATGTACTTGAACCAATATTTTTAAAAACAGTATCCAGATAAACAGTGTCTTTTGAAAACTTTAAATTTCCGTTACTGGCAACGGTATCAAAATCAGTTCGGCAGGAGCTGAAAATTAAAATTATTGCAAGAATAAATAAAGTAAAATATTGACGCATCTGAATAGTTTTTTACCGCAGAGTAAAGGATTAAAATGTTTTTTAATTCTAAAAAATTAATCTGTGTAATCTGTGTCAAAAAAACTTTTGACGAAGATTGATTTTGATAGTTTTTGTAAAAATAACAAAAAACTTACATGTTCGAAGCGGCATTTTAATTTTCGAACAGTATTTTTCAATTTGTCTCATTATCTTTCTTTAATTTTACGATTTTAAAGACCATTTTAATGAATTATACAAAAGAGCAGATTTTGGCGCGCTGTAATGAGTTTTCTAAAAACACATTAATGGAAACGCTCAAAATAGAATATATCGACGCCGGAGAAGATTTTTTAACTGCAAAAATGCCCGTAAATCCAAGTGTTCATCAGCCTATGGGATTACTCCACGGCGGAGCTTCGGTTGCTTTGGCCGAGAGTGTGGGCAGTGCCGCTTCTTTCTTTTTTATCAATCCGAAAGAGCAGGAGGTACGTGGTATTGAAATTTCGGCAAATCACTTAAGAAGTATTCGTGAAGGTTATGTTTTTGGCACAGCCAGAATTATTCACAAAGGCAGAAGTCTACATCTTTGGGAGATCAAAATTACCGATGAAGAAGGTAATCTTGTTTCGCTTTGTAAACTGACGAATATGGTTTTGGAGAGAAAGAAAAGTGAGTAAATTATGAATGCATTTTTCTCTAAAATTAAAAATCATAAAGAACAAAATTTACCTTTTGTGCTTTATTCAAAACCCAATACTTCTGAACTTGTTGGGATTTTACAAAAAAATAATACTTTACATACCGTTTCTGATTACAGCGAAAAAGGATTTGTTTTTGCTTCTTTTGATGGAAAACAGCTTGTTTTAATTCCCGAAAACGAATCGGATATACTGATTGCTCAAAACGAAAGTACTTTATTTGAACCAATTGAAATTGATGATTCTGGTTTTGATCCGGAAGCTAAATTTCAATATGAATATCTGGTAGCACAAGGCGTGCAGGCAATCAAAAATGAAGAATTCAAAAAAGTAGTTTTATCAAGAAGCGAAGAAGTGCCTTTGGCTGCGTTTGATTATATTGAAACGTTCCGTCACCTGGTACAGCTATATCCTGCGACTTTCTGCTATTGTTTCTTTCACCCAAAAATTGGATTGTGGATGGGAGCAACACCAGAAAAACTGCTGAAAGCAAACGGAAATGTTTTTGAAACCATGGCTTTGGCAGGAACGCAAAAAGATAATCCGGAAAAAGAAATCGTCTGGGAGCAAAAAGAAAAAGACGAACAGCAATACGTAACCGATTTTATTGTAAAACGATTAAAGGAATTTGCGGCTTCGGTTGTGGTTTCTGAACCTTATAGTTTAAAAGCTGGATCGATCTGGCATATCAAAACGGATATTTCGGGAGTTTTAAACGAAAATTCAACTTTAGAAGAAGTAGTAGATACTTTGCATCCAACGCCTGCAGTGTGCGGTCTGCCAAAGAAAAAAGCAAAAGTTTTTATTATAGAAAACGAAAATTACAACAGGACTTTCTACACTGGGTTTCTTGGAGAGCTCAACAGCACTTTTGCCGGAGATCATGCCAGTTCTGATTTATTTGTAAATTTACGCTGCATGCAGATTCAGGATGAAAAAGCGATTTTGTACATGGGCTGCGGAATTACCAGAGAAAGTATTCCGGAAAAAGAATGGGAGGAAAGCGTCAATAAATCAATGACGATGAAAAGAGTTTTAAAAAAATAGTTTCAAGTTTCAAGTTACACGTTCTGTGGACAACCTGAAACCTGAAACAAAAAAACAAAACAAACAAAAAGCAATGAAATTAGATATATTAGCCTTTGGGGCGCATCCGGACGATGTAGAATTAGGTTGTGCCGGAACAATTTTAAAAGAAGTTTCCCTTGGAAAAAAAGTAGGCATTGTAGATTTGACACGTGGCGAGTTAGGAACGCGTGGTTCGGCTGAAATTCGTGATGAGGAGGCAAAAGCTGCAGCAGACATTTTAGGGGTTGTAGTACGTGAAAACTTGCGTATGCGTGACGGATTTTTTGTAAATGATGAAAAACATCAGCTGGAAGTTATAAAGATGATTCGAAAATATAAGCCTGAGATTGTATTGTGTAATGCGATAGATGATCGTCATATTGATCACGGGAAAGGAAGTAAGCTGGTTTCGGATGCCTGCTTTTTATCTGGGTTGATGAAAATTGAAACTTCTATAGATGGAGAACAACAGGAAGCGTGGAGACCAAAGGTGGTGTATCATTATATTCAGTGGAAAAATATAGAACCTGACTTTGTAGTAGATATTACAGGATTTGAAGAAAAGAAAATAGAAGCGATCCTGGCTTATAAAACTCAGTTTTATGATCCAAATTCAGATGAACCTGCAACGCCAATTACGAGTAAAAACTTTTTAGAAAGCTTAAATTATCGTGCGCAGGACTTAGGAAGACTTGTTGGTAAAGATTTTGCCGAAGGTTTTACAGTAGAAAGATGTTTGGCAGTCAATAGCTTAGGAAATTTGATTTAATTTTTATGAAAATTTTTCATTTTTTTCTTTGTAGAACTCAACCTTTGTTATATATTTGCACTCGCTAAGCAAAAAAATGGTGGTTGTAGCTCAGCTGGTTAGAGTAGCGGTTTGTGGTGCCGCGGGTCGCCGGTTCGAACCCGGTCAGCCACCCAGATTTAAAGCCCTGAAGTAATTCAGGGCTTTTTTTGTTTTTAGATAAATTCCAATAAAAAAAAATCCAAATCTCAAAGTATACTGACTTGAGATTTGGATTTTTTTATTGGAACTGTTTTTTACAATAATTTTTTTGCAGAAGCTTCGATTTGCGCAGCTATTTCATCCATTTGAACATATCTTCTTCGATATAATGCCCGTTTGTGAGATTTGAGATCTTCCATTGATTTTCGCACCGGACTAAGTGGAAGTTCAAACCAGCCGTCATCATTTGGATGTCCGCCTGATTCATTCCAAATAATATCATAATCGAAATTTATGGTATGACGCCACGGAAGATGAATGGCATGTTTTTGACGATAGGCATGAATAGAATCTCCTGCGCCATAAATATTCACACATCCAAGTTGTCTGGAAAATTCCTGAACAGCGAAAATGATGAGTGATTTTGGACGAAGCCCATTTAATAGTTTTTGTGCTGTTTTGGATTCGTTTTCGGTGTTTTTATTTCCCTGAACACAGCCAATTCTGCAAATCCATTGTTTTGGGGAGATTTCTTCAAATGAGAAAGCGGCAGATACAATCCTGCCTCCCAGCTGATCGCTTGAAAAAGAAAAAACCAGTTCACCTTCTTTACGGAATCTTTCGTCATAGCCCAAAGTAATAGAGGCTTGTATTTCGTCATTAAGCCTGAAATTAGCTATTGTTGCTGCCTTATTGCTGCTGATTACCTTTTTGAATGTTTCGTTTTTACTCATAATAAATTTATAAGTATCACAAATAACTTTTGTTTTTTGCTTTTTTGTCCATTTAATGGACATATAGACTCTGTAGGGTTTTAAATAAATTCTCCTGCGATACGCTGTTATAAATAAAAAGTCAGGAGATTTTAAAATTTGATACCACTTACAAGTAAAGTACGGATTGGTAAGAGCTCCAAAAAGACTCTTTAATTGTTGTTTTAACCGATAGCTTTTTCTTTCTTCTGCAAACGAAGCAGAAGCCTGCAGCCAGCTTTCTTTCATTACAGAAATAACAGAAATTTGTTTTGTATTTGCAGTAATGATGTTTGATTCTATTGAATAATTTCTATTAAAATTATCTTGTTTTTTTTCTAACATATCTCCTAATTCATCTTACTGTACAGTTTCAGGCTTATGAAGTATCTTTTGGTAAAAAGAATTAACATAAATGAACCTTTCAACTTATCAGTAACCCCTAAATGATTTTAAAATTTCGGACGCAAAATTAGAAATAATAATTCAAAAAATAAAGAATAATCTTATATTTTAATCTTTTTAAATTGTTTTAATTAGGTTTTATTCTTACAATTTGTTTAAATTTAAAAATAAGATACTTTTAATGTGGCGCAGAATCTGATTTTTTTCAGATGAGCTTAAATCCGGAAGTTTAAATTACGAAGGATTTGTTTTTACAACCTCTGAATAAATTGCATAAAAAAAAGCATGACTTAAATCGTCATGCTTTTTGGTGGTTATTATATTTGGTTTAATGTATTATCTGATTTCTTCAAATGTAGTTCCTTCTTTGATGTCGCCGGTTTTGTATCCTTTTTTAAACCAGTACATTCTTTGTTCTGATGATCCGTGTGTGAAAGAATCGGGAACGACCTGTCCCTGCATTTTGCTTTGAATCGCGTCATCTCCTACAGCATTGGCTGCACTAAGAGCTTCGTCAATATCGTCAGCATCTAAATTTTCCTGATTGTAATGAGCCCAGACTCCTGCGTAAAAATCCGCCTGAAGCTCTAGGGCTACAGAAAGTTTGTTTGCCGCTGCTTTACTTTTTCCCTGCTGATCGCGACGCATTTTTTCTGATGTGCCTAATAAGGTCTGAACATGATGTCCTATTTCGTGTGCTATAACATACGCAATGGCAAAGTCGCCGCCTTTTGCACCAAATTTAGTTTTAAGCTCTTCAAAGAAACCTAAATCCATATATACCTTTTGATCTCCCGGACAATAAAATGGTCCCGATGCCGACGATGCGCCGCCACAGGCAGTTTGTACAGAACCTCTAAAAAGAACCAATTTTGGCTGTTTATATGTCATTCCATGTTCGGCAAATATTTTTCCCCAAATGTCTTCGTTATCAGCTAAAACTACTCTGACAAAATTCCCCATTTCTTCGTCTTCTTTGCTTAAAGGTGCAGCTGTTTCAGTCTGAGGCTGTGAGCCCTGCATTTGTTCTAAAATAGGCGTAATAAGCTGTGCATTTTCTCCTCCAAAAACATTGAGCAATAAAATAATGATACCAATAATACCGCCTCCTACAGCTATTTTGCCGCCAGAAACTCCTCTTCGGTCTTCTACATTATCACTTTGTCTTCTTCCTTGCCATTTCATAATACTTGTATTAAAGCTTGTTAAGTTTTTCTTGTACGAATTTATATATTTTTTAGCAATAATTTGATTTTATTTTAACCATTTTACCAGAGTCTCCTCTACAGTACCTTTCATGATAGGTTTTGAAATATAGTCGTTCATTCCGGCAGATATGCATTTGTTTCTTTCTTCTTTTTCGGCTCCGGCAGTTACGGCAATAATCGGGATGTCTTTACCTAAAATAGTGTTTCTAATGGCTTTTGTAGTTTCGTAACCGTTCATAATAGGCATTTGGATATCCATAAAAACCAAGGTTGGATTTATGGCTTCAAATTGCTGGACAGCTTCATAGCCGTTTTCGCATTCGTAAATAAAAGCATTGTGATACAGGTTTTTAACGATTGTTTTTAAAAGAAGCATATTGACTTTATTGTCTTCTACAATTAAAAAACGAATACTTTTATTTGTGTTTTTATCACTATCGTCATCAAATTCCAGATTGTTAATATTGAATTCGGTATTGTATCTTTCATTGATACTCTGATTGCTGGTTTTTAGATTTAAATCAAAGAAAAAGTTACTTCCTTCGCCAATATTACTTTCGAGCTGTAAGCGGCTTTCCATTAAGGCGAGAAGCTGATTGGAGATGGTTAATCCTAAACCGGTGCCGCCAAATTTTCTTGTAGTAGAACTGTCGGCCTGAGAAAATGCTTTAAAGATTTTCTGCTGATTTTTTTCCAGAATTCCAATTCCGGTATCAATCACAGAGAACCGAATGGTGCAATTGTTGTTTTTATTTTTGGACAGGACAGAAACGTTTAATTTTATAGAACCTTCGCTGGTAAATTTTACTGCATTTGAAAGCAGGTTAATCAAAATTTGTTTGATTCGTACAATATCTGTCCAGATATATTTTGGAACATTTGGATCAACATTTAATTCCAGCTGCAGGTTTTTTTGGTTGGATTCGTAAATGATTAAATCGAAAACTTGTCCGAGTACTTTTTTAATATCATATAAATCAATGAAAAGCTCCAGTTTTCCGGCTTCGATTTTAGAGAAATCCAGAATATCGTTTATAATTTCCAGAAGGGAATGTGCCGACTGATTAATAGTCGTCATGTATTTTTCCTGAATTTCCTCCAGTTCAGTTTTCATTAATAAATGCGTGAAACCAATAATACCGTTTAGGGGAGTCCGGATTTCATGTGACATATTGGCCAGGAAATCTGATTTTGATTTATTGGCGGCTTCTGCTAATTGCTTGGCTTTTATTGCGTCTTCGGTTTCTTTTTTGTTGGTAATATCAAAATAAATACCACCGACAAATTCGATTTCGTCTCCTTTTTTAATTACGTCCCCAAATTCTTCTATCCAGATATATTCACCTGTTTTGCGTTTGATGCGGTAAATATTATGCAGCGGCATTCCGTTTTGCAGATTGTCGATTTGGTTGTTAATTACTTCATCGCGGTCATCAGGATGAATAAGTGACAGAAACGATAAGTTATTTTCTATAAATTCTGCCTTCGAATATCCTGTAAGGTTCTGGATTTCATCATTTAAAAAGATCTTGGTCGAAAAAGCGTCAAATTTTGATAAATAAACTGTTCCCGGAATGTTGTTGGCTATTAGTTTGAATTTTTCCTCACTTTCGATAATCTTATTTTCATTTCGGTTTCTTTCCAGAGCAGATGAAATGTTGTTGGCCAAAATCTGAAATATATATATTTCTTCTTCAGACCATTTTCGTTCTCTCGTGCAATCGTCAAAACCAATAAATCCGGTAAAAACATCGTTGATATACAATGGCAGAATCAGAATTGATTTTATTTCATTGGCAGTTAATAATTGTTTGAAATATGTGTCTTTTAGTTTTCGGGTGAAGGAGCTGAGGATTTTTCGGTTTTTTGCAGCATTAAATATTTCCTTGAGATTCTCTTCTGTCATATGACGAAGCGGGGTAATTTGATGCGTTACACCTTTTCTGGACCATTTGTATTTCTGGCTGACTGTATTGGTCGAAAAATCTTTTTCGTAATAATACATATGGTCAGCCTTTGAAGCTTTTCCAATAAGATCGTAAGTTTCCTGAAACATTTGCTGAGTCGATTTGCTCAAAAGAAATTTTTCGGTACAAAGAGAAAGTGCCGAAAGCAGCTGGCTTTTAAATTCGAGTCTTTTTTCGGCCTCAAGACGCATTTGCGAAGATGTAGCTAGCGAAATCACATCTGATATGGTTCGGGCGTAATTTATATCCTCATTATCCCACTCCCTTTGTTCTTCTGTACTTTCAAAACAAACCACTCCGGCCAGTTGTCCGCTTAAAAATATTGGCACATCCAGCATCGATTTTATGCGGTTTTTTGTAAAATAAACGGTTTCAAACTCCGATGTTTCTAATTTATTAAAAACGTCCGGAGCATTGATAATGGCTTTGTTCTTTAATGTTTCGAAATAAATTGGATAGGCTTCTTTGTTTAAAATGTTTTTATCGGTCAGGTTTTGACTATCAATGCTGTAAAGGTTTTTGCATTTGATTAAATCATCGTAATATTTCCAAAAGCTCACACGATTTGCTTTGCTTACTCCTGAGGCTTCTTTGATGATAAAATCGATAACAGTATTTAAATCGGCATAGGTGCTGAAATCTGTAGTCGATAATTTTTTAGTCGAATTATTATAGGCTTCGATTTTTTCAAGACGTCTTTTCTTTTCATTCTCAGCGTTTTTGGTTTCGGTTATGTCCCTGGCAATACCGGCAAATCCAATGGTTTGTCCCAAATCGTTTTTGCGGATAATGATTTTTTGGGAAATCCATAATTCATGTCCGTTTTTCTTCAAAATCGGCAGTTCGATAATTGGGAACTTGTTGCCGTTGTTTTCAAAGTTTTCATAGAAATCAACAGCGCTTAAAGAATACTTTTCATGAATAAAATTCGAATAGTGCTTGTTGATGATTTCATCTTCGGCATAACCCAAAAGGGAATAAGCAAATTCGTTTATAAAGGTAAAATGTCCTTCGGCATCCACTTCAAAAATAATATCGGTCGCAGTCTGAATTAAGTTTTTGTACTGGTCCTGTACGTTAATCTGCTCCGTTACATCTTGTCCGATGCTGATAATCAGATCATCAGAGAATTTTTTGTCTTTCCACTGAATGTATTTGTATTCACCGTTTTTGCTTTTTAATTTTCGGGTATAAATTTTATTTTCTTCATGATTTACCGGATATATTTTTTCACTGAATTCGTCTCCTTTTGTTAGTTTCCAAAATTGTAGTCCCATTACTTCTTCGGGCTGATATCCTAAAATAGAGGTAATGGTTTCACTGCAGAACAAAATTTCGCCTTTTTTGTCTGTGGCAATGGTAAGTGAATTTCCTTTATGAACTATTTCGCTGGCAAATCTAAAATTATCTCTGTTGTTTAATAAGACAGCATATTTTACCTGATTGATAATGAAAATCAATATGCAGAAGTTCATTAATAAAATAGATGATTTTATAGGAATGAGATGAAGTGTGATTGTTAAAAACAGAAATACAAATACAAGTCCTACGAAAGACCAGTAAATTTTAATGGGTTTTAAAATGTTGTATGAAAAGAAAAATGAAATTAAAAAAACAATAATGGGTACGACATCATTAGGAAGATGAAGAATGTTGTATCCCACATAACTGATATAAATAAAGAAACAGAAAATAAAGATCGGCTGAATTTTATCTTTCAGCCATTTTACCTTATCGGTTATCAGATAGCATATTAAAACAGTAATGCCTATTGAAACATTAACAACCAGTAAACTTTTTGGCCTTATCCTGAAAATTTCATTTATAATTTCGATGATAATAACCGCAATACCAAAGAATAAAATATAAAGCTGGTATTCTTTGCTGACTGTTTCGGCTTCTTTCTTTTTTTCGATAAAGTTTCCAATTCTGGCTTTAATTCTGAAAAACTGATAAACAAGCAGTCCCAGAAGAGCAAGAAGCGAAATGCCGAGAAGTATAAATTTGGGATTGTTGTAAAAAATAATATCCTGATTAAAAACGTACCAGTTTGTCATGATTGATTTCAGGGTATTGCCAAAACTGGCAATTCCTGAACCTTCAAAGATGAAAAAACGATAGTTTTCTACCATAGATCCCTGTGTTTTCGGTTTAGTAAATGGTTTTTAAATCCCGGAAAGATTTCATTATTTCTTTTTGTACCAGAATTTTTCAGATTTATTTAAAATCCGAGTTCCCAATTTTATCAATTGAATCCTGATCTTCCTCTGCATTAAAAATTGAAAAATAAGCAGCATACGTTACAGATGTATTAAAGATGGCTGTAAAAAGAACACCTACAATACAAACAAATAAACCTGAAAATGAGCCTATAAGTCCAATTATAAATAATGCGAATAAGGTTAATGGATTTTTACTGACAAGTACAACACTCGATTTAATGGCGTCTATGGCGTTTAAATTTCCGAAAATGATCAGGGGAATTGTAAAAAATGTAAAATAAGAAATCATTAAAGATACAGCACCGCCCAGGTACAGAACTCCAAGGCTGTCTATTACATAAGAAATCCCGGTGCTTGCTACGGCTAAAACAAAGGTAACCAGGAATAACTGCAGAAAATAGGGGGCTTTGTAATAGAAAAATATGGTTGAAAAGTTGAATTCTTTGTTATGGTCTGCACATTCGGCCATTTTTAGAAAACCGGCTCCAAGTGGTGAAAACAGGGCTGATATCGATGCTATTGCTGCTGTAGTAATCAATTGGTCGAGATAGGACAGGTTTTCATTGTTTAAAACATTAAATAAATCCTGAGTAATACTTTTTATACCAAAAAATGCAGTGGCTAATCCCATTACGACGATGAAAGCCAGAAACGAAAACACGACAAATATAAGCGCAGAGTAAAGCGCAATTTTTTTGTAATTTTCAAAAGCAAAATTAAAAACATTCGAAAAGTCTATCGAATAGCCATCTCTTTTGATGTCTTCAATCTGGTCAGGTGTAGATTTCATTTTGAATGTAAAGTTGTTTTATAGACTACTGTATTGCTGTTGTTGGACGTAAATATACTGTTTTTAATCAATTCCGAATAAAAATCTCTAAAACATTAAGAAATTGTTTCTCAATTTTAAATCCAGTCCAAAATGCGTTTAATTGATGCCAGTTTATCTTTGTAAGGTGCATATCGCATGGGTAAATCGAGCCAGTTTGCTTTTTTTACAATGGCTTTGTGATGCGAGAAAGTATCGAAACTCATCTGACCGTGATAAGCACCAATACCGCTGTGTCCAACCCCTCCAAAAGGCAGTCTTTTGTTGGAAAAATGGACTACTGTATCGTTTATAACACCGCCTCCAAAAGAGTATTTTCCAATTAATTTTTGAGCAAATGAATTATTTTCGCTGAAGATGTAAAAGGCGAGAGGTTTTTCGTACTTACTGATTACGTTATGAATTTCGGCTTCGGTTTCATAAGTCAGTATGGGAAGAACAGGACCAAAGATTTCCTCTTTCATTACAGCACTGTCCAGACTTGGTTCTTCGATTAAAGTAGGCGAAATATAAAGTTTGTCATGATTGGTTTCACCGCCAAAAATCACCTTCTGCTTTTCTATCATCTGATCGAGTCTTACCCAGTTTTTGGTATTGATTATCCGGGCGAAATCAGGTGATTTGTCTATTTTTTTGCCGTATGCTTTTATGATTTCTTCAATTAGAAAAGAAATAAAATTGATTTTCATGTTTTTCTGAATCAGAATATAATCAGGAGCAATACAGGTTTGTCCTGCATTGATGAATTTTCCCCAGACGATTCGTTTGGCAGCCAGTTTTAAATTAGCAGTTTCGTCAATCACACACGGATTTTTTCCGCCTAATTCCAAAGTAACGGGAGTCAGGTTTTCGGCAGCTGCTTTTGCTACAATTTTTCCAACAGAAACACTTCCGGTAAAGAAAATATAATCCCAGCGCTGTGCCAGCAGTTTGTTCGAAACTTCTACGCCTCCTTCACACACTTCAACATGCTTTACATGAAATGTTTTTTCGATGATTTTAGCAATTACAGAAGATGTATTGGGAGTAAGTTCTGATGGTTTTACAACCACGCGGTTTCCGGCAGCAACGGCAGCAATAAGCGGACATAAAGCCAGTTGAAACGGATAATTCCAGGGAGCAATCACGAGAACATCTCCGTAAGGTTCTTTATAAATATAATCTGTAGAAGGAAAGTTAAGCAGGGAAGGCAGAACTCGTTTTGGTTTTGCCCATTTATGAATGTTTTTAATAGTATCTTTTAGATCTGAAATAACATAATTGGTTTCAGTTAAAACAGCTTCAAATTCCGGTTTTTTAAAGTCATCGTACAAAGCTTTGGCAATTAAATCTTCGCTTTTCTGAATGTTATGCAATAACTTTTTCAGCGTTTCTTTTCTGTACCCAATGTCGTTTCTATAGTCCATTTTTAGAATCAGCTTGTTTTAGGATATGCAAGTTAATCGATAAAAAGGAAAAAACGTTACAAATTATCCATAAAATCATACAGCATTCCAAATCGTTTCATCCGGAACCGGAGCGATTATCGTGATGTTTTCTTTCGAAACGGGGTGTACAAATACTAATTTTCTGGCGTGAAGATGGATACCGCCGTCGGGATTGCTTCTGTCGGCGCCGTATTTTAAATCCCCTTTTATGGGAGATCCAATAGCCGACAACTGAGCACGAATCTGATGATGGCGCCCTGTATGAAGGTTGATTTCTAAAGCAGTATAGTTTTGAAGTTCTTTGATTATTTTATAATCCAGACTTGCCGGTTTACTGTCCGGCACTTCTTTTAAATGTGCTTTTGAGGTATTGTTTTTTTCGTTTCTTTTTAAATAATGAACCAGTTTGGCGGCAGCATCTTTTGGTTTGTTTTTTACCACTGCCCAATAGGTTTTTTTAGTTTCCCGATTGCTGAACAGTTCATTCATTCGTGATAATGCTTTGCTGGTTCTGGCAAAAACAACAATTCCGGTTGTAGGTCTGTCCAGACGATGGATTACGCCCAAAAAAACATCTCCCGGTTTATTGTATTTCACTTTAATATATTCCTTTACAATATCAGACAAAGGTTTGTCTCCCGTTTTATCTCCCTGCACAATATCGCCAACACGTTTGTTAACCACAATAATGTGATTGTCTTCATGTAATATCTGGAGGTTATTTTTATCGGAAAGAATTTTCATATTAGACGGGCTTAGATTTGTTAGATCTTTAGATTATTGGATAGGAAGTTTGGCAAAAGCCTTGATATTGTCTTAAAAAATACCTCCAGCAAAAGCTGGAGGCAGTTGAATTTTAAAAATTGATTTTTTTGAAGTCTTTGTTACTTTGTATCTAAAAAAAAAACTTAGAACCTTAGCTGTTTAGTACCTCAGACCTAATATTGCTCTTTCTCATTAGGGAAATCACTCGACTTAACATCGGCCGCATATTGCCCGATTGCTTTTGTCATTTCTTCGTAAAGGTTTAAGTAACGACGAAGGAAACGAGGACTAAACTCATTGTTCATTCCCAGCATATCGTGAATAACCAAAACCTGTCCGTCTACACCACCTCCTGCACCAATCCCGATAACCGGAATCGAAATGCTTTTAGCCACTTTTTCTGCTAATGCAGCCGGAATTTTTTCAAGAACAACCGCAAAACACCCAATTTTTTCAAGCATTTTAGCGTCTTCCATTAGTTTTTCAGCTTCTTCATCTTCTTTGGCACGAACGCTGTAAGTTCCAAATTTATAGATTGACTGAGGAGTTAAACCCAAATGTCCCATAACCGGGATTCCTGCGTTTAATATTTTTTTGATAGATTCTCTGATTTCTTTTCCGCCCTCAAGTTTCACGGCATGAGCACCGCTTTCTTTCATGATTCTGATAGAAGAACGAAGTGCTTCTTTTGAGTCTGACTGGTAACTTCCAAAAGGTAAATCAACTACAACCAAACCTCTTTCTACAGCACGTACAACAGATGAAGCGTGGTAAATCATCTGATCTAAAGTAATTGGTAAAGTCGTTTCGTGACCCGCCATAACATTTGAAGCCGAATCTCCCACTAAAAGTACATCGACTCCCGCGGTATCAACAATTTTAGCCATTGTATAATCATACGCCGTAAGCATAGAGATTTTTTCTCCGTTGCTTTTCATTTCAATTAATGACTTTGTTGTGATTCTTTTATAATCTTTTTTTGCTACTGACATTTTAATTTTTTTTGATAATGTAAAAGTATTGAATAATTGCAAATTGGGAATCAGCAATAAAAGAATATTTCGACAGAAAATAGCTTTCCGTCTTTAAATTCGATTCTGAATTGACTGTCTTCCAAAATGATAGTGTAATTATGCGGCGACTTTATCGAAGCTTCGATATAGGTTCCGTATTTTTCAATGAACGCTTTTTCCGATACAGTGTGGTCTAAAACAGCGTTTTGACTGAATATAAGTTTGTTATTTTCGTTAATAAAAACTTTAACGATTTCTGCCTGATTTTTCTTTTCGTCTACAGATGCCTGTAAATCCGGATAATAATAAAAAAGATCGCTTAAATATATACCGCATTCATCTCCTACACTTTCTTTTTTAACGGGTTGTCCAAATACTTTTACGAGATCTTTCTGGGTAAGATAAAGTGATTTTGTTTTGGTGCCTTTTAGTGAGTATTCGGCTTTTTGGGCAAACGAAACAATTTGTTCCGGAAGTTTATGTTTTGATAATCCTTTTACCAAAGCCATATTCAATTCAGTATCGGCAATTAATTTAGGGTCGTTTATCTGTTTTACAACTTCGTAATATCTTTGATAAGCGGGAGCTAATTTAGAGTAATCGCTGTTCCATGCCAGTTCAACGATTCTTTCACTTAGTGTTTTTCGTTCTGCTGCGGCAGTAGCATCGAGTTTATCAAAATCCTTGATTAAGGTGTCAAAATCCGGACGAAGTCCAAGGAATTTACGCAGTGTATATCGAGAATATTCTTCGTTAAAATTACCGTTGATGTTTACCCATTCATCGGGATTTACCGGAACATAATTTACCGGAACGGGATCGCCTGTAAAAAGGATTTCTTTAATTTTTGAATTTTTATCTGGAAGTGCTCTGGCTTTTAAACCGGCTGCGAGAACAAAAAAATGATTGCCTCCATAATACACATCACCGCCTTCCAGAATTGGGTTTTCGGGATCTTTTACTTTAACATCTTTGGCATTTAATCTTGTGGCAACGTACTTTTCCTGAATATAGCCTTCATTAAAATTGTCTGCCTGAACTTTGTACCAGCCGTTTTGACTTTCGGATAATAAACGAACCTCGGCACCGTATTTAAAATAACCCAGAAAAGAACCTGTTTTTGGTGAAGTATAAAGTCTGGTATCTGAATTTAGAAAATAACGTTCCTGCGAATGCAATACAAGAGAAAGAAATAATGCAATTAGAAAGTAAAGTTTTTTCATGAATAATTTTGAAGTTTTTGCCGCAGATTGAAAGATTTTAAAGAACTTTTAATCAGTGCATATCCTTTAATCTGCGGCATATTTTAAATTAACAATCGGCCATGTTTACAGCTACTGCAAGTCCGCCTTCTGAGGTTTCTTTGTATTTTGAGTTCATATCTTTTGCCGTCTGCCACATTGTATTGATAACTTTGTCCAACGGTACTTTTGCATTTTTTGAGTCGGTTTCAAGAGCAAGTTCTGCTGCATTTATGGCTTTTATAGCGCCCATCGTATTTCTTTCGATACACGGAATCTGAACCAGACCGCCAATAGGATCGCAGGTTAAGCCTAAATGATGTTCCATTGCAATTTCAGCTGCCATTAAAACCTGAGCAGGAGTACCTCCCATTAATTCGCACAAAGCCGCCGCTGCCATCGACGACGAAACGCCAATCTCTGCCTGACAGCCTCCCATTGCAGCCGAAATTGTAGAACCTTTCTTAAAGATACTTCCAATTTCTCCGGCTACCATTAAAAATTGTTTGATTTCTTTTTCGCCTGCATTATGGTTTTCAATTACCATATAATACATTAAAACAGCCGGAATTACACCTGCACTTCCGTTTGTAGGAGCTGTTACAACACGCCCCAGTGAAGCATTTACTTCATTTACGGCCAATGCAAAACAGCTTACCCATTTTAATATCTGACGAAATTTAACTTCGGTTTTTCTAATTTCTTCCAGCCATGACTGCGGATCGGTATAGTTTGATAAACCAATCAGGTTTTGGTGCATATCAAAAGCTCTTCTTCGAACGTGAAGACCGCCCGGAAGAATCCCTTCGGAATGACAGCCAATGTACATACACTCAAGCATGGTATTCCAGATGCGCATTAATTCGGAGTGAATTTCTTCTTCCGGACGCATTGATTTTTCGTTTTCATAAACAATTTCAGAAATCGATTTGTTTTCAGAAACCGTATAATTCAAAAGCTCAACCGCGTTTTGAATTGGAAACGGAAAAGCGCATTTTATTTCTTCTTTTATTTTGGCATTTGTACGTTCTTCTTTTACGACAAAACCGCCTCCAATAGAATAAAAAGTAGATTCGTATTCAGAATCATCCTTTTTATAAGCCGTAAATTTTAGGCCGTTGGCATGGAAGGGAAGAAAATCTTTATTGAAAACAATGTCCTGCAGAAAATAAAACGGAATTTTATGCTCATTGGCAAGATTGATTTCGTTTGTATCTTCAATAGTTTTAATGATTCCGGCGATATTTTCTACCGGAATATATTCGGGGTCCTGACCGCTGAGCCCCAGCATAACAGATAAATCAGTCGCGTGGCCTTTTCCGGTTAAAGAAAGCGAGCCGTACAAATCGACTTTTACTCTTGTAATCTGCTCTAAAATCGCTTCGTCTTTCAGCTCTCCCAAAAAACGTTCTGCGGCTCTCCACGGACCCAAAGTGTGTGAGGATGAAGGTCCAACACCAATTTTAAGCATATCAAAAACAGAGATACATTCTTCCATTGTTACAATTTTGTTATTACAAAGATAATTGAATAATGCAACGAAGATTCTCTTTTGATTGTTAATGTTGCATTTTTGTTAAAAAAGATATTAAAAAATAATAATTTGACAACGAAATAAATTTAATTCCTTAATATGCGGATTAAGTAAAAAGTTCACGTTTTTTAGGTATTTTTGTAGTGAAACAGGAAGTAAAAATAAGTTGTTTTTACTGCTTCAATTTTCGTTTTAAATTCTGAAAAATGTCTTTTTACGATTATTAATGCCACAAGAAGATAAATTACTTTATGATAGAATTTTTCAGACATCTATTACACGAATTCGAATTACCGCTCAGCAACCCAGTATTGATTTTTTCTTTAATACTTTTTATAATACTGCTTTGTCCTATTTTATTAAAAAAGATAAATATTCCGGGCATCATCGGGTTAATTATTTCAGGGGTTGTTATTGGGCCGCACGGATTAAATATTCTGGCAAAAAACTCAGCAGTTGATTTATTTTCGACCATTGGGCTTTTGTATATCATGTTTATTGCCGGGCTCGAACTGGATATGAATGAGTTTAAAGCCAACAGAAACAAGAGTTTGTTATTTGGTTTTTTTACGTTTATCCTGCCGCTTTCGATAGGTTTTCCAGTTTGTTTTTATTTATTGCAATACGATTTTAACGCCAGTTTTTTAACGGCAAGTATGTTTGCTACACATACTTTGGTTGCCTACCCTATTGTAAGCAAACTTGGAATCGCAAAAAATCAGGCGGTTGCCATTACCGTTGGAGGAACTATTTTGACAGATACGGCTGTTTTGATTATTCTGGCCGTCATTATGGGAAGCAGTCAGGGAAATTTGAATCAGGCTTTCTGGATCAAATTAGGAATTTCGCTGGCGATTTTCTCTGCCATTATGTTTCTTTTGATTCCTCGTATTGCCAAATGGTTTTTTAAGAAACTTGAAAGCGAAAAACATGCTCACTATATATTTGTGCTTTCGGTGGTTTTCTTTGCTGCCTTTTTGGCCGAAGTAGCAGGAGTAGAGCCTATTATTGGGGCATTCGTTGCCGGATTGGCGCTGAATCCGTTAATTCCGCATTCATCAGCTTTAATGAACCGAATTGAATTTATAGGTAATTCATTGTTTATTCCGTTTTTCCTTATTTCTGTTGGAATGCTGGTTGATGTAAGTGTAATTTTAAGCGGTCCGACAGCATTGATTGTAGCCGGAACTTTGAGTGTTGTGGCTATTTTTGGAAAATGGATTGCTGCATTTTTTGCACAAATCGCTTTTAGATATACCAAAACCGAAAGACAGCTTATTTTTGGGTTGAGCAGTGCACACGCTGCAGCGACTCTGGCGGTAATTTTGGTAGGATTTAAAGCAAAAATCCTTGATGAAAATATCTTAAACGGAACCATTATTTTAATTCTGATTACTTGTATCGTAGCTTCGTTTGCAACTGAAAAAGCCGCGAAAAAAATAGCCATCTGTGAAGAAGAATTTTCACATGAAGATGCCGGAAAAGATCAGATTCTGGACGAACATATTCTAATTCCGCTGGCAAAAACATCGGCAGCGGCCAGTTTACTTGATTTTGCCCTTTTAATTAAAGATAAAAAATCATCAAATCCGGTTACTTTATTAACGATTGTTCCGAATAATGATCAGGCCGAAAAAAATATTTTGAAGTACAGGAAAGCAGCTGACAAATTTGTAATTCAGGGTTCAGCTTCAGAAGTAAAAATTAATACCATTGCCAGAATCGATCACAATCCGGCGAGTGGTATTGCCAGAACGTCAAAAGAAATCATGTCTGATATTGTGATTGTGGGATGGCCGAAAAAGACAGGTTTCCTGGATAAAATTTTTGGAGAAAATGTCGATTCTATTATCAACAATGTCGATAAAAATTTATTCATCTGCAGATTTTCGAAGAATTTTATAGAAGAAAAAAGACTGGTTTTTATTTGTCCGCCTTTTTCTGAAAGAGGAATTGGATTTCAGCTTTTACTACAGAAGATTTCCAGATTATCTCAGGAATTAAGCATTCCAATCGTAATTTATTCTGATGAAAGAACGCACCAGGCCATTCAGCAGATTGGAAGCAGCCTTAGACTGAATGCAAAATTGGGCTTTAAAAACGTATTGGACTGGGATAATTTCGATTCTATTTCAGAAGAAATAAAACAAACTGATTTAATTGTTTTCAATCTGTCCAGAAAAGGTTCTGTTTCCTACCATTCAATTTTTGACCGACTGCCTCAGAAATTCGATAAATTCTTTGACGGAAATAACATTCTTTTGGTTTATCCACAAGATGATCGTCACGAAAGTGCTATGGATGCCTACGAAGATTTTACGGCAACGCCTTTAACGAAAAGTCTTGAAGCGATTGAACAAATTGGCCGTGGTTTAGGAAATATTTTGAAAAAAGGTTAAAAATCACTATCTACATTCTCAATAAATGACACGAAAGTTTCCCCTAATCGCATTGCTATTTATAACTTTTGCTGCCACAGCACAAAATAAAATGAAAAAAGCGGAAGAACTTATAGATAAAAACGATCCGGGATGGACCGTTGTTGAAGACTGGATTAAAACGGCAAAAAACAAAGTAGAAGTACTGCCTGTCGATGCTGGAAAAGCAAAAGACGCTTTGTATAAAACACAGGTTACGACCCGTTCACCAATGGGGGCGATTGTGTATATGACCGGCGGACTCTTGATTGATGACGGATGGATCCGAATTCTGGGTTCTGGAAATGCAAAATTTAACCGTACGCTTCCGGATTGGAACAAAGGAAAATCGTTTACCGAGTTTGGTGAAGCAGCGCCTTTTTTACTGATCGCAGATGATGCTATTGGCGGGTTTTATCTTTTAAACGGAGGCGGATTAGGAACTGATGTAGGAAAGATTTATTATTTTTCTCCGGATAATCTCGAGTATGAACCGCTTGATGTTACGTATTCGGAATTTTTAGGATTCTGTTTTAATAATGATCTTGATAAGTTTTACGAAGGAAACAGATGGAGCAGCTGGAGAGCAGAGGTTTCAAAACTAAAAGGCGATGAAGTTTTTAATTTCTATCCTTTCCTTTGGACAGCGGAAGGTGATGTAAATAAAAGTTCCAGAAAAATCATTCCTGTTCAGGAGCAATACGGTTTGAATTTAGATTTGAGAAAACAGTTAGGTTTTCAGAAGTAAATCTTAATATGGAACTTTTAAAAGAGATTTTTAAGAAATATGATTTTCCTTTGAGAGATTCAGTACCTTTAATTTTAGTTGAAGATGTTGAAAAATATTCGAATTTAAAACTTCCAAAAGATTATATTTTTTATCTCGAAATTTATTGGAGTTGAATTTATAAAGCTTTGGAGTTTAGAAGAAATCATTGAAGCTAATAAAGATTATAATATTGTTTCTGAATTATCCGGAACAATTGGAATTGGATCAAATGGCAGCGGCGAATATATAGGAATTGAATTTAATTCAGAAAATGCTCTAAGAATTGTTCTTTCTCCTTTTATTGATTTAGATGCGGAATATCATATTGAAATTGGTAAGTCATTTACTGATTTTCTTGTACGGCTTGACAATGAAGTTGAATGGTTTTTGTAAAATTAAATTCTTTTAAAATGAACCACAAAATAAAATCGATCAGACCTTTTATAGGTGCCAGAAATTTTGAATTATCGAGAAGTTTTTATCGCGATTTAGGATTTGAAGAAACCGTTCTGGAATCTAATTTTTCTGTTTTTAAAAGTGGAGAAACTGCTTTTTATCTTCAGGATTATTATGCGAAAGAATGGATCGAAAATACCATGATTTTTCTTGAAGTTGATAATGTAGAACGCTATTACAATGAGCTTAAAGCTTTAAATCTTCCCGAAAAATACGAGGGAGTAAAATTAACACCAATCCGCCATTTAGAATGGGGAAGTGAATGTTTCCTGCATGATCCGTCCGGGGTTTTATGGCATTTTGGGAAGTTTGTTTAAAAGCGGATAATTTAAGAATCGATAGGGGTTATTCAATACGATTTAACCAAATTCACAGACGATATAATTACACGCATCCTGTGGGTTATTTTCAACGAATATAAATTAACGATAAAGGTGTAATTAGCATCAAAAAAATCTCCAAAAACATAAAACTAAATTTGTTTCGCGTAAGATAATTTTTATTTTTGTTTAATTCTTTAAAAGCAGAAATATGGATGAAATTATACGTTATTACGATGCTCTTGCGAGTTCTTACGATGAGGATCGGTTTGATAATACTTACGGAAAATTTCTAGATAATCAGGAACGAAAAATTTTAGACAGAATCCTGCTTAATAAAAATGAAGAAGTTCTGGATCTGGCCTGCGGAACAGGCAGACTTTCTAATTATGCCACGATTGGTGTAGACGGCAGTTCTGAAATGATCGAAATAGCCAAAAAAAAATTTCCTCAAAAAACATTTCTGCGCAATGAGGCCGATACTATTATTCTGGATGATGAATCTGTTGATACTATTATCAGTTTTCATTTTTTTATGCATTTAAACGAAAACAAAATAAACCGGATACTGCTTGAGGCCGACAGGATTTTAAGGAAGAAAGGCCGTATTATATTCGATATTCCATCCAAAAAAAGGCGAAATCTGCTGGGTTACAAAAAGAAAAACTGGCACGGTGCAAACAGCCTTGATATTTCTGATTTTAAATCAAATCCGAATTTTAAAATCAAAAGAACATTTGGAATCTTGTTTTTTCCAATTCACAGGTTTCCAAAGTCATGGCGAAAGTTTTTGGTAAAACTGGATTCGGTTCTGGCCAATTCATTCCTAAAAGAATACAGTTCTTATTTAATTATTGAATTAGAGAAGAAATGATACGGAGATGGAAACAGTTTAAAGTTAGTTTAAAATTACTGATCAGGTTTAAAACCGATCTGTTAAGTAATGCCTTGTTTAAATTTCCTGCTAAAAACAGCAGTAATCCAGTTTTTGATTATTCGATTTCTTTATCTCAGGAAATTAGAAAAAATAACGGTTTTGAGAATAAAGTTTATAATCTGCAGCTGGCTTCGGAAAGGATTAACCAATATGTTCTGGAACCCGGGCAGATTTTCTCGTTTTTTAAAATTATAGGAAATCCCAATTCAGGTTTCAGAAAAAGCAGGACGCTGGTAAATAATACACTGGTGGAAGAAAAGGGAGGCGGTATCTGTCAGGTTTCGGGAATTATTTATCACATAAGCCTCATGGCCGGACTGGAAATTTTAGAAAGGCATAATCATTCTATCGACATTTATACAGACGAAACCAGATTTGCCCCATTAGGAACTGATGCAACCATTGTATACGGCTACAAGGATTTGAGGGTGAGGAACAATTTTTCGTTCCCAATCAAGTTTCAAATAAATGTAAAAGAAAGTTCTATAGTTGTCTCTTTATTAAGTTCTGAACTTATCCATAAAAGACAGCTGTTTTTTGAATCGTTAACCGATAAAGATTCTACAACGGTAAATGTTCTGGGGCATGACAGAAAATTACTGAATCAGTCCCGATATAAAAAGCTCCAACACAGTTTGTAGTTTTGGGCAGGCTATCTTAAACAAAATTCACCCAGAACTTTGGTGTTCTTTTTACGCTGATACCAGTCGTTGTAAACGAGTTCGAGACTTGTAACATTGAATTCTCCAAAATCATAATCACGAAACTGATCTGTAATATGTATTAATTTTTTTGGATCAGCTAATTGTTCCTGAAAACGCATTACGGTTGAATGTGCTGTCGAAATGGTGTAACGGCTGTCAATACTTTGCTGTAATCCCGAATTTTTGAAATTTTCGCGAAGTTTATCGCGTAAATTATTTAAAGTTTCATCTGTTGGAAAACCCTGAATCATCAGCGCTGAAGGAGAAGCGGTTATTCCTTTAAACTGAATGGTGATTTTATCTACATCAACAAGACTTTTGCAGATAACCTGGATATAATCGTTTGGAGAAATTTGGTTTACGTGAAAATTTTCCGAACAGGAGATAATGGACAAAACAGTAACGTGAATATCAGAATCAGGATAAAAGTACTGGTCCGGTTCTGTTTTTTTTAATTCGTCGATAAAAAGCTGAATCTTCGTTTTTATTTCACTATTGGGGCGAATAAGGAGCGTTACGCCAAATCGGGAATCAGATTCGTTTTTGATCGCAGCATCTGTTTCATATTTTCCTTTTATGATAGCTTCTGAAGAGGTTTTGTAAAGTTGATTGTAATGTTGGGATAAGTGCATGGAAATTATTTCTTTTTGGCTTTGAGATTTTCTTTGACCCTAAATTTAACAATTTTAGTAATTAAATCATATGGTATCGGATCTTTTAGCGGAAATTGTACAGAGCCTTTTCCGGATTTGTACTTCGAAAGTTCTTCTTTAAATTCATCATGACCGCTTGGCAGTGCATACAGCCCGATATGATTTTTATAACCGGCAAAATACACTACGATTCCGTTTTGGTCAAAAGCCGGCATTGAATAACTGATTTTTTCCTTGGCCTCGGGAGCCGCTTTCTGAATTGTTTCACGTATTTTTTCCAAAATTTCCTGAATCTCATTTGGGAATCCGCCAATGTATTCGTCGATATTTTCGGGTTTCTTAACTTCCATGGAGTTTTGTTTTTTTATTGTTTCAGGTTTCAGGTTTCAAGTTTCAGGTTTCAGGTTAACGCTGAGAGCTTGGAATCTGAAACCTGAAACAAATTTTTTTTAAGCTAATCCTTTCGGAAAGCGGTCTAAAACCAAATTGAGTTGTAATTTATGTTCGAGATAAGCTTTTGCGCCGGCGAGAACAAGCGTAAAACCTTCGGTAGAATTCCGAACCTGATCGATTATTTTATCTGAATCGCCTTGAAAACCGGAATTGGTAATGCTTACAAACGTTTCATTTTCGTCGAGCGCATGAAAAACCCATTCGACTAAAGTTACTTCATCGGGATTTCCCCACTCAATTACAATCTTTTTATTTTCCTGTAAAACCAATGTCGTAACCGAAAGAGAGAAGCCATACATTTCCCATGTCCACTCGGTTTTTTGGTTTTCTTCTAATTTTCCGGAACCTTTTGTAAACCAGAATTTACTCGTGATTTCGGGATTTATAAAAGCCTGGAATACTTCAGAAACGTGTTTCCTGATCAGCATTTCGGCTTTTGCGAATTTATTATTCTCTGTTTTCATCTTTTTGCAGGATTAGATGTTTAACAAGTAAGGTTTTGAAATTGCGAAATCTCAAAATTTTGAGCTGTAATTTACGAAAAAAGTGACGGAATAAAAAAAGAGCCTTACAAAATGTAAGACTCTTATTAAATTGTTTTTATTAAGTTTAGAATATCGTGTATCCTAATACAAAAGAAAATGCTTTATAATCAGATATCCAGTAAACATAAGAACCAAAAAGTTCTTTTCCGAAATTGGCTCTCACCTCTGCGCTGTATTTCTTTTTGTAATTGTAACCAAGACCAACCACAAAACTGGCTTTTGGTTCAATTTCAATCTCGTTAGTTCCAAAAACACCTTTAGCGTTAAGAGCTTTTTCCATTACATATTGTGCATTTGTGAATATCTTCGAATCATTGTTCAGGAACATATTGTATCTAACCCCTATAGGAAATTCGATTGTATTGTAATCGATTTTTGCGGTATATCCTCTTGCATTTTTTATTTCAGAACTATAATTCTGATACGTAGGTTCGATAATAATAGCCCATTTGTTTTTATTGAATGGTAAGACGAATTCGGCTTCAAGACCAAGTCTAAAACCTATTTCGTTGCTGAATTCTGCGTCGTAAATATTGGCTACATTATTTGTAACATTTAATTTAGTACTCGTTATACCTGGTCTCACGGTTAAATTAAATACATCTCTTTTTTCCTGATTTTTAAAACTTTTGATTTCTGAATTGTAGAAGCTGTTGTATTTTGTAAAGATTTTTACAAGGTCATTCTTTTTGTATGAAAGTCTTTTAAAATCATCTGTCGAAATGTTATCAGATTTTAAAGTAGTTGCCAGCTGCTGTTTGTAATAGTTATTCTCACCAAGTTGGTTTTCTTCTATTTTATAAGTTTTAAAAACCAGCTGATTAACCGCTGTAGTATCGGTTTTGAAAAAGAAACGGTTTGTATTTCCGTCTGTATATTGAAATAATGTTGCTTTTCCTTCTAATAAAATTCGTAGAAGAATAGTTTGTTTTTTAAATTGAGGATTTCTGTCGTAATCTAAATCGTTGATGTTGTCTGTAGACTGATCCACATCAATAGTGAATTTTTCATATTTTGATTCGTTTTCGATTTCAAACATCTTTAACTGCTGCATCGAAACTGTAATAGGCTGGTCTTTTTCATCCAACTTGTACTGAATCTCAGACGGATTGCTGCGCCAATCCATATTCCTGATTAAACAATTGATTTTGTTATCGTTATTATCGATGTAATATCCTTTTTCAAATCTAATTTGAGATTGTGCGGCAAAACTTAAAAGAACGAAGAAGCACGCAAATAATTTATTGTACATTTTTGATTGGGTAATTAATTTATTTTTGGGTAAATATAGAGGGTTTTTGTTTGTAACTATTTTTTTTATTTAAATTTATTTTTAAGCTGTTATTAATTAATAATGTTACTCTAGATCATTCGATTTAAAGTGTAATTCCGGCAATTAAGCTGACCGTATTAAATTTTAAATAAGCATCAGTAGGCATTGCAGGTTTGGCAACATCGGTTAATCCCAGATTATCTCTTAGTTCAAGGTAAAGCAGGTGTTTTTGAGTTAATTTAAACTCTTTTCCAAATCCTGCAGCAATTCCAAAATCAAATCTTTTTCTGTATTTTGTGTTTTCCATATCGCCATCCCATGATTTTGATTTCATTCCGGATTTAAGTAGATAACCAACATAAGGTCCGCCGTTTACGTAGAAGTTTTTACTGGAGAAAGTGTATTTTAATAATACCGGAAGTGTGATGTAATTATAATAGGCAGTTGCTTTAATAGTACGATAGGTCATGCCGCCATTTTCCCATGATCCCATTCTTCCTTCTGAAATTTGTGTTTTTCTTTCGTAATTAAGATCTGCTTTTATAGACAGTTTTTCTTTTAGTGGAAATTGAAACGAAGCGCCAAATAAATAAGAGAAGCCCTCTCTGCTGCCAGAAGAATCATAACCTCTAAAACCGGTGTAAGTTAAACCGGTCTGTAATCCAAATTTAATTTTAGAATCCTGTGCGGTAGTTTTGAACGTAATTAGGGTAAGCGTAAAAAATAAAAAGGCAATTTTTTTCATGTTTTTGTTACTGTATGTTATATTTTTTAATGGCTTAAAGCTGTTTTTTATCAATCCATTTTCCAACAGCCGGCGGTGTGTAGTTTTTCATTTTTTCTAATAGATCATCAATGTTATCGCTTACCAAAAGCATTTCCTGATTCACGTCTTTCAATAAACCTTTTTCGACCATCACTTTTGTAAGTTCGATTAAAGAATCGTAAAAGCTATTGATGTTTAAAATTGCGATTGGTTTTTTATGTAAACCCAGCTGTGCCCATGTCAGCATTTCGAATAGCTCTTCGAGAGTTCCAAAACCACCCGGAAGCGCGATTACTCCGTCGCATAAATCGTTCATTTTGGTTTTTCTTTCGTGCATGCTTTCCACCAGAATTAATTCAGTTAACCCCAGATGAGCAATTTCTTTAGATCTTAAAAAATTAGGAAGCACACCAATTACGGTTCCGTTTTCGCTTAAAGCGCCATCTGCAACCGCGCCCATTAGACCAACGTTGGCGCCGCCGTATACTAAACCAATATTTTGTTTTGCTAATGTTTTGCCAAGTAATACGGCTTGTTCTTGATAAATTTCATCGGTTCCAAAGCTGGACCCGCAGAAAACTGTTATTCTATTCATGAGTTGTTTTTAGTGTTCGATGTTCAGGTTTTTAGTGTTCGATGTTCAGGTTTTTAGTGTTCAGTCTCGGTTTCAGTGTCAGTGTCCAGTCAATCTAAAATGAATTCACAATAAACATTTTACAATAAACATTTTACATTTTACAATTCACCATTCACAATTAATTCACCCCTTTCCACCATTGTTTGAATTCCTGATTTTCGTTTTTGAGTTCTACTGCTTCTCCTATCATGGGTGTGATTAGCGGAATTGGCGTTTCAGATAAACTGTTTAATTCGGTTACCTGAATTAAAGGCTGATCCCAGGAATGAAGTGAGAGAGCAAATTTTGAAGAATGAACCGGAAATGCTCGTTTTGCTTTTAAGTCTTTCATGGCTTTTATAACATCTTCGGGCATGTTGTGAATGTATTTCCAACTCTGGTTGTATTGACCGTTATCAAGTAAAACAACATCAAACGGACCGTATTTCTCGCCAATTTCTGCAAAATGAGTATCGTAACCGCTGTCTCCGCCCAGATACATTTTAAAATCTTTTGTTTTAAGAATAAAGGATGTCCACAGCGTGTTGCAGCGTTTAAAACTTCTGCCTGAAAAATGTCTCGACGGTGCTGTGTAAAGTGTCAGTTTATCATCGAGTTCTATTTTGCTGTACCAGTCTTTTTCGATAATGTTTTCTGATGGAAAGCCCCAAAACTCCAAATGAGATCCTACGCCAAGGGCTGTGATTACTTTTTTGGTTTTTGGCTTTAACTTCAGAATAGTATCATAATCTAAATGATCATAATGATCATGTGTAATCAGCAGATAATCAATTTCCGGAAGATCATCAACCGTATAAATATCTGAACCTTTAAATGATTTTGTAGTGCCGGGAACAGGCGATGCGTTGCCGCTGAAAACGGGATCAATTAAAAAGCGTTTTCCTTCGAGCTGGATAAAATAAGAAGAATGTCCAAACCAGACTAGAACATCCTGATCCGGTGCGAGTTCATGTAAATTGGTTTTGATAGATGGAATTAAATCTGTTGGGATTTTCCGATCTACTTTTTTGAAGAAAAATTCATAAAAAACTTTTGAATAGCTGGCTCCTTCGGCCAAATCCGGGGTAAAGGACTGGTTTTCGAATTTTCCGTTCTTGTATTGAGGTGATTTCTGAATAGAATTTAGTCTTTCTCCGGAAGGCGCTTTTCCAAATTTTGGATGCTGCAGGAAATTGTAAACAATAAGTGCTATTAAAAATAACAGAATTAAGAATGTAACCATTTTATTTTGAGGGATATAATTTTTGTAAGCTGGCAGTCGAAAGCAAAATCATCTGCTTTAAGATTTCAATATCGATATCTGCTAATTTTTTAATGTAAATACAGCTTTTCCCCGCTTTATACTTTCCAAATTTTGAAAGTAATTCGTCTTTATTTTCAAAATCAGAATTAAGATAAAGAGAAGTAGCATCTTTTCTGGGCGAAAAAGCAGCGAGCGGCGCATCGCCTTTGTGTCCGCTCTCGTATTGGTAATGATAACTTCCAAAACCAATAATACTCGGCCCCCACATTTTGGGTTCAAAATGAGTGGTTTCCTGTATGATTTTTAAAAGCTCAAATGCATCATTTCTTTTTGTTTCATCTTTAATAGCATTTATAAAATCAGTTACACTGCTTTCTGTTTCGGTTGTTTTATTTTTTGCCATCTTGATTATTTTTTATGTAACAGATCACTTTGCATCAGGATATTCTTGATTTTGAATTCGGAGATATAAAATAAATCAGAATCGTCATTCATCTGGTTTTCCAAAACAATTAAACTAATATCGCTTTCCGGAAAATACAAATTTACAGAAGAAAATCCGTCTCCTAAACCGGTATGGCCAAGATATTTAACGGGTTCTTTTTCGATTATTCTGATTCCGTAACCATAACCTTCTTTTTCTTTTCCAAAAAAGTTATGCTGCGATAAAATCGAATATTGAATCATTAATTGATAGGTTTCCGGTTTCAGGATTTTTCCTTTGTGCAGATTATTATTCCAGATTGCTAAATCGGAAGCTGTAGAAATGATTCCGTCAGCACCGAAACTTTCCGGATTAATCTGACTTTCGTTTTTAGGCTGCATTTCGTTTTTATTTACGAAATAACCTGTTGCCAGATTTTGTGCTTTGTTCTTTGAATAACAATAAGTGTGATTCATTTTTAATTTTTTAAAAAGTGCTCCTGAAACTTCAGCGTAACTTTTTTTGGTGCTGAATTCTACAATTTTACCAACAAGATTAAAACTTAAATTTCCGTATTTATAATCTGATCCGGGTTTAAATACCAACGGTTTTTGCAGATCGACAATTCCGTGAGTATGATTTAAGAGATTATGAACCGTAACCGAGTCTGCCCAGGTTTGGGTTAATTCTGGTAAATATTTTTTAATCGGGGCATTTAGATTTACTTTTCCTTTTTCGACTTCCAGCAAAAGTAAAATGGCCGCGATTAGTTTGCTGTTGGACATAATTTCGAACTGCGTATCTGGTTTTATAGGCTTTTTTGTTTCAAAATTGGCAAATCCTTTTGTTTTTGTGTACAATGTTTTTCCGTTTTGGGAAATCAACACAACGCCATTAAAAACCGGCTGGGTGTTTTGAAGTAAACTGTCTATCTGCAAAGCATATTTATCTTGTTTTTGAGCAGAAGTGCCGCAGCTTGTCAGGATAAAACAGAATGTAAGTAAAAAGGTAATTTTGAAGGCCATTTTTTTTAGTGTTCAGTTTTTTTAGTATTTATTCTCAGTGGTTAGTATTCTGATTTTCGTATTTCGTATTAGTTTATATTCTAAGTTTTTGTTTGCTTGTTAGCAGCAACTGTAAACTGTTACAGAAACCGATCACTAAAAACTGAACACTAGAATTTCCTGCACGTGAGGCGTAAGGCAAGGTAGGCCGTTGGGATATAGGCAAAAATTAAATCGATGAGTGTAAACCAGGTGGGAGAAGGCATTGAGCTGACGCTTACAATACCGCACAATAAAAAGAAAGCGCCAATAAGCAATGCAAGTTTCTTTTTGTGGTTAACAGCGAGTAAAGCAGTTGTAACAGCTCCTGTAAATGTTCCGATGGCGTGCGCTAAAAATGGCAGAAGAAAATGCTTTGCTTCAAATAAATGCATGCTTTCCTGCAGTCCTTTCATTGTGGTATTGTTACAGCCGTCAGGTGGAGGAATTATAGAACCGCTGATTAAAATGATACTCATATTGACAATACTTCCAATAATAATTCCAACAATGACTGCCAGAGTATTTCTTAAAACAGGATTCATAAATACAGGGTTTAGTCTTACAAATCTATGAAATTATTTAGATTGTAGATTATTTTAGATTCGAGATTATTTTAGATTTTAGATCGGATTGCTTTTTTTAATTTATCTATTGATATTTAAAAGCTATCTTATATTTTTTCATTTCAGGATTTTTAATAATATAAGTAACTTTATCAATAGCTTTAGAAGTACAAACTACATCCGAAATTGACTTGTGAATTAAATAAAGAGAGTCTTTTTTAATTTCTATATCTCCTTTATAATTCCCGCATGCGTTTACATTAATCAATTGCGATACATAAATAATATCATCTAAATATTCGGTTTTCATTTTATATTCTGTTCCCGATTGCAATTTTAACGATTTTTCATCCCCTGGTTCTGCCACAGCATAAGAGTTAAAATAGATCAAATTTTCATTATGCTGCGGTTTTTCGGTCTGCGTTTTATTCTGGCATGAAATACAACATATAACAGCAAAAAAATATAAATACTTCATGAAGGAAATTTAGATTTTGGACTTTTTAATTTATAGCTTCTGATGCAAAAAGAAGGGTAACCAAAACGGCAGCGGTTATTAAGGAAGCACCGATAGAGATTCCAATTATTCTCCACCAGCCAAATTCTTCGCCTCCATTGGCAATATGTTCGTTTATTTTAATTTCCTGATGTTTTTTTACAAAATAAGAAGCAATTCCCATGTATAGTAAAGAAAATACAATGCTTGGAATATCTATATTTTCAGGAAGTAACAGAATTAAAGCTAAAACAAGAATAAGGGAGGAAACACAAATAATCCATGTTTGTTTTACTTTTTCGTAATCATCAAAAACTTTAAAATTTTCGGCTATGAAATAACCTGCTGCAAGCGGACCGCCTAAAAAGGCACTTACACGGATTGCTTTTTCTGAATAAATTTTTTGCTGTGGAATTTCTTTAAAATTAGATTGTTCGGCTGTTGTATTTTCCATTGTACTTTTTATAATGTGAGAATAACGAAAATACTATATTAGTCTGGATTTATTAGACTTTAAAAGTCTTTTTTAGATGATTTTTCTACGAAATTTTGACGCACATCCAGCTTGCTTTCAGAATAGTTTTTTCATCAATAAATGCAGTTCCCTGCTGTTTGATGATTTTTTCGCTTAAGCGGACATTTTCTACTACAAATTTTACATGATCGCCAAATCTGGCACCTCCAAAAAATTCGGCACTTTCAATGCTTACCAAACCAAATATTCCGTCTGTAATACCCAAAAGTTTAACTCCGGCACCGCCGCATTGTGCCATGGATTCTATTAAAATGGTTCCGGGGATAAAATCAAGATCAGGAAAACTGCCTTTAAGCCAATTGTCTTTATCGTCGAAAGTTTTATAGCCAACAATAGATTCCTTAGTATAAGAGGTTATTTCATCAACAAATAAAAACGGAGCTCTGTGCGGAATAAGACTTTCAATATTTTGTACCATGATTTGTAATTTTGTTCTCTGCAATATACATAAATTATTAAGGATTTTATAGTATAGATTCCGGATTGGCATTAAAGATAAACATCATTTAATGTGAGAAGTAATCAGGCAAAATGTTTTTTAATTTTTTCTATGCTGTTTTCAAGCTGTAAAAAATGATCTTCCATCACGTTTTCTAGTTCAAGAGTACCGCCCAGAACCAGCATTTCTTTGTTTTCAAAACGCTTGCCAAGCCGGTCTTCGATCATTATTTTTTCCATACTTTGAGCAATGCCGATTTCATTTAAAAAAGCATTAGGATGTCCGGCCGTACAAATTACAAGTCCAAACGGAATTGTTTTCATTTTAGGAAAATTTTCTGTTTGTCCGTATGCATATCCAACCGAATACACGCGGTCAAACCAGCCTTTTAACTTTGCGGGGCAGTCACTCCACCAAACCGGATAGAGGAAAATAATACAATCGGCTTTTTCAATTTTTTTATGTTCTTCTAAAACATCATGGGAGATTGGCAGTTCCAGTTTAGCAAAACCTTCTCTTTCGTATTCTTGTTCAGACATATCGCTTTGAAAGTTTGAAGCATATAAATCTGAGATCTCCAGATTCCAGTTTTGTTTTTGTATTACAGATTTCAATTTTTCTAAAACCTGAAATGTGTAGGATTTTTTACCGGGATGACTGTATACGATTAGAATATTCATTTTTGCAGGATTTAGATTTATGTAATTTCTTTCGACAGTTCAAACAAAATATAGGTACCGTTTGGAGATTCACCTTTGCTTTTTTCAATAAAACCTTTTCTTCGGTAAAAAGCGACAGCCTTTTTGTTATTTTGCAAACATTTTAAAGTAATTGGAAATTGGGTTATTTGAATAACTGCTTTTAACAATTCAGTTCCAATGTTTTGTCCCTGATACTGATTGTCAATGTATAAATGATGAATAAAATTATTCGGCATCCAGACCGAAATAAATCCAACTATCGTATCGTTTATTTTTGCAATTAAAATTACTTCGCCCTGTGTTTGTTTATCAAAATCTTCAAGGTGGAATTCAGATGTGTCAAGCCACGAAAACGTGCGTTGTCTTTCTTCGAGAAATAATGTTCTTAAAGCTTCAAAATCAGTTTGTATGACTTCGGTTATTTTCATTTACAAGAGACTGATTTTGTTTAACGCAGAATAAACATTTAATCTGAAGTAAAAATAATTTAAAATATTGAATAGTAAAAAGTTATTGCTCTTCTATAACAGAATTCCCTTTTGAGAGATCTCCTGATGTCCATTGCCAGGTTTCGTGAAGTCGTATTTTTCCGTTTTCAAGAATTTCCGGTTTAGAGGTGCATATTCCTGTCATAAGTTCGCCTTTTTTATTCACCTGATGATAGCGCATTTCGATATTACCTTCGTTATCAACCAAACCAATTAAATGACCGCTTACGATCTGGCCGCCGGAATATTCAGAAGTTAAAATGTTACCGTTTTGTTTGTAATGAAAAAAGGTTTCGCTTGATGTTTCTCCGTTTTCTGTATTACTGACAGGGGAGAAGGTTTTATTATTGTAATTGATCATATTGAGTAATCTTCTGGATTATTTTCGGTTTAAATCTGTAATAAGGAGCGGATTGTTTTCTCTTAGTTTGTTTACAAGTTCTTCGGCAGTTCCGGGGTTATCTTTAATAGATTCGTATTCGGCAGAAGTGATACCTGTGATTTGTAAAAATGTAACTTCGCCATGAGGAGTCTGCTTTTTCGGGATTTCGGGATCGTTTACAAAAACCAGCGCCGTAATATCAGTGTCAGTTTCGAGCCTGATAGGTCCGTTTGCCGGCATAAAATGAAATTCTTCAAACCAGTTTCCGCTGCTAAAAACATATTTGGCAATATTCTGCAGTAAAGCAACTGCCCATGAAGGAGGATTTCCGTTATCTCCTTCAAAAGGTTTTAACCTGAAAGTAAGTTCAAAACCCCATTTACTGAATTCGCCGTTTACTTTTTCTTCGTTATAATATAATTCTGAAAACCCGTAGGTTACAAAATGAAAATGATCGGTTTGTTTTTTGCTTTCATAGATGCTTACGCCGTCAAGAGGATATTCGCCTCCAAGCATATAACTAATAGGCGGTGCATAATGTTTAGGTTCCTGATCCGGATAAAGACGATCAAATTCCTTATCAATTTCCAGCCATCCTACGGCATCATCCTCTGTAAATTCTTTTTTGTATTCTTCTAATGTCATCTTGCAAGGCTTTTAAAATAGGCAATACAAGATATGATTTTTAGTTTAAAGATCGAATTTTATTTTGGCTTTTTACAGATTAGTTAGAAGGCTGCAGTTTTTTCATAAAGTATTCTGATGCCTGTTCTAAGCCTTTAAAATAGTCTCCTTTTTTAAATTCGGGAACGGCATACGTGCTTACAATACTTTGAGTGTCTTCGTTATTAAGTTTGTAACGGATAAAATCGACACTTAAAACCTGAATTTGTCTCAGGGTTTTACTTACTACAATTAGTATGGTAGGATCTAACCGCGGATCTTTGGCTAAAAACTTGTCCAGATCCTGTGCAAATTCTTCAAAACTGGCAAAAGGTTTTACGGTTGGAGTTGTTACGATAACAATTTTATATAAATACTTTTTTTCGAATGCGTTTAAAGTATTGTTTAGTGTTTGTGTCTGTTCCGGAGTCAGGACTTTTTCGAAATCATTGACACAATTTGAAGAACTTGAAAATATTGTTTTTAAAGCTGTATTTAAATCTGAATCATTCTTGTTTTGGGCTGATAAAATAGTTAATGACAGCAGGTTAATCGAAATAATGAAGAATAATTTTTTCATTGTAAAAACAGGTTAAATTTGGTGTCGCAAAAATAGAACTTTATTGACTTTAAATATGCTATGAAAGTGAAGATTATATCATTTAATTGAAAAAAAAATCCGTTTGGCAGAATTGGTCAATCGGATTTTTTTTACTAATGCATTTTTATGCGTTATATCTTATCTATTTTTCCTGTATGTACATCGTAGCGCATTGATACCACTTTTGCTTTGTGTTCTTTTGCAATTGGATTATCCTGAATTAGTTTGACCGAATGTTTAATATTTGCATCGATTGCACCTAAATAATTAAGTTCTTTTGGCGAAATTTTATCGGCTTCGATTTCCTCATCTTCATTTGATATGGTTTCAATAATATCATCAATATGATTTAAATGTTTTTTATACGCCGCGTTTTTGTCGTTAATGTAGGCTTTTACGGCACCGCATTCTGTGTGGCCTAAAACTACAACCAGTTTAGCATCCAGATGTTCTATGGCGTATTCAATACTTCCCATGTCGATATCTGAAATTAAGTTTCCGGCATTTCGTATTACAAATAGATCGCCAAGTCCCTGATCGAATATAATTTCCGGAGAAACGCGGCTGTCTGAACAGGTTATAATAATGGCAAAAGGTTTCTGCCCGTTCTGATTAGCGAGTACTGTTTTTTTATCCTGATGCGGATGAATGGATTTGCCTTCGAGAAAACGCTGATTTCCAATCTTTAACTGTTCTACGTCGTTCGTGTTTTGAGCAGTAGTTTTGTTTTGTTCTTTTGAGTTCTGACAGCCCAGTACAATGCATGCTGTGAGAATTGCTAGTAAAACGACTATGGTAATTTTGTTTTTCATTTTGTAAACTTTTTAATATTTAAAACGCTACAAAATTATTTTGCATTAAATTCCAAATGGATGATAATAAGTCTTTTTTGTGTTAAAATAAATCATTATTTAAATGAGTTAAATGTTGTTGTGAGGTTTGTTATAAAGTCTTTTGTATAGGTTCCCGAGGGATCAAGATCAGGATCAAGAATGGTTATTTCGAGTCCTGCCAGTTTTTCGCTTTTAAATAAATAAGACAGTAATTCATTGAATTCTTCATACGAAAGTCCATCCGGCGTTCTGCTGTCTACGCAGGGCATTATGTCATCATTTAAAACATCAACATCAATATGAAGCCAGAAACCGTCCAGTTTTTTCTTTTTAACTTCAAGAAGAAATGACTCGGCGCAATTCTTAATGCCTTGTTTTCGAAGTTCGGCAAGACTTATATAAGTTGCGGCCGATTTTTTGATTTGATTTTCGTATTCATCATCATATTCGCGGTTTCCTGTGCACCAAAGATTTTCTTCTTTAATGTAAGGGGATAAATGAAGAATATTGGTTAGTTTGGTATGTCCGTTTCCGGTTACTATTGAAGCAATCATGCCGCCGGCACCGCCGGTTTGGGATAATGAAATATCCATAAAATCAGTATGACCGTCGAGATAGAATAATGCATAGTTTCCTTTTTGTTTTAAGGCAATTTGTTTTGACTGAGCAGATTGTTTATTAAATAGGCTTGTTCTCTGGCGTAAGTAACCAATGAATCTGCGTTTAAGATATGTGTTTCCGGATCTTTGATATTTGAATATTTTGGAGGATCAAGCCGAATGCTGTTTTTAGTATTAATCAGTTTATGAAAATTGTGTTTCCATAACCAGTCCGGTAAATGTTTTACACCCGGTTCTTTTCCAGTCTCTGGTTCTTTGAGCCCCAAATTTGAAGGGAATTCTACTATGGTTACTTCTTTCATAAAATTGTTTTTTTGAGATATAAAGTTATTAAAATTAAACTGCCTGCGTATAATTTTTCAGCTCTGGTACTATAGTTTGTAAACTAATAAGATGTTTCACTTGTTTTGGTATTTACAGATTGCTATGTAAAAGAGAATGCTTTCTTTTTTGATATGTTTTTATGAAATAAAAAAATCCGGTTATTTACAAACCGGATTCTTCGTTTTTTAGAATAAAGGAATTAAATGTTCCCATTTAAGTTCTTTTGCAAAATCTGATGCTGTTTTTCCGCTGGCGGTTTTAGCATTTTTATCGGCTCCATTTTTCAGCAGTACTTCTACCGAAGTACTGTTTCCGGCAATAGTTTCGCGATGCAGAAAAGTATAACCGGCTTCATCCTGAGCGTGAACTTCGTTTGGATTATTTTTAATAAATTCAACGAGGCTTTCTTTCATGTTTTTGCTCATAGGGTGTTCGATCAGGTTTTCGGGTTTTTCATTTTGGTCCGAAACTACATGTATATCGTTAAAATCACCAAAATCAAGTCCCCAGGCGTTGTCGTGTCCTTCTCTTTCTTCATCACTCATTTCAGAACGCATCGCATGAATTGTAAAACCTCCGTACGTTTTGCCCTGACTTGCAAATAACCAGTCACTGATTTGGTTGATCGGAATCGCCACTTCGTCTCCGTTATTTACATTTGTCAGTTCGTTAGGATCGTTTACCAGAATGCCGTAAATGGTCTCTCCGTCAAAATCAATATCATTTATCCACATATGTTCGACTATGGTTTCGTTGTCGATTTCCTGAGTAAAAGCCAGTTTTACGCAGGCAACATCCAGACCAGGAATAATACGGCGGAATTCCCACGAAAGTTCTCTCCAGAAATATTTAAAGGTTTCTTGTGCTTTTTGATAAGCTTCGATCATTTTTGGACTTTCTCCGTCGGCGAAAAATATTGGTGTGTCTGCCATGTTTAGTAATTTAATAGTGTAATCGTATTTATTATCTTCTTTTTGAGATGAAAAATCCGATTTAGTTTTACAAATCGGATTTTTAAAATGTTATTCTAAAAAGAAACTGATGTTAGAAATTTACATCATCTGCAATATTTCCTCCTTGTTCTGCAGCAAATTTTGCTGCATATTCTTTTTGTTTTTCCTGCTGGTAGTTAGAAAATTCCATAATATCCTGTGAGTTCCAGTTTTGATTTTGCTCTGTCATCCATTGCATTGCAACAGATTGAAAATCTGCCAAATTGATTCCAAAGTTTTCCAAAATCCATTGCGCGCCATCGATTCCGTATTCGTAAGCTGCCTGTCTGGCTCCGGCAAGTTCTTCGTAAAAATAACGGTCCGTTTTCATTCTTTCCAGATTGGCAGCACCCTCGGCAGAAACTTCGGCTTTTAGATTTTCTAATTGCGGAACCGTAACGTTTTCTGCATAATACTGCCCGAATAAAGTGGTAACCGTAAACGAAGTATCTTCGCCCATACGCTGCGGCCAAATCGTATTTAATTCTTCCCAGATAATAGGTTCAAATCCCATTGCTTTACAAACTTCAAGATAATCGATTCCGGCACTAATTTTAAGACACATTGCGGTATAAGTTCTTAAATCTACACCATGAACCGGTTCCAGGAATGGATTATTGTCGTCAACTTTTACAAAACCCGAAGTTTGAATTCCGGTGTATTTTAATGAATTTGCATGTTCAAAACGAATCATTTGATCAGAATCGCAGTTGTTCCATTCTGTGTAAACAGCTCTTCTGTAATTGAAATAAATATTTTGAATGTCTTTTTCGTCAGGATTCTCACCGCTTTCGCGCTCGTCCTGAATCCATGCCTCGGCTCTTCGTGCAACTTCTGCATCAAAATCTTCAACAGAATAATGTGTTCCGTGCAAAGTTTCAGGATCATATTCGACTTCCTGATATTCATTATCATAATCCTCTTCATAATTATTATTAGAAGATTGAGTTTGTTCATAATTCTGATTTTCCTGTTTGTTGTCTCCAGATAGAGATCCAAAAAGTTTTTTAAACATTTGTCGGTTTTTAGGGTTAATAAATTATATATATTGCAACTGATTTTGATACATTTTTTCGTTATGTTCCTTCAAATCCGGAGTAATTTTATTCCATTCATCGTACATCGCTCTTAAATAAATCTGATGTAGTTTTGGTGCATTTTTAATAGCAAATTGTCTTTGTTCTTCCAGATAGTCCATTTTTGCCTGAATTTCATTCAATACATTTTTATTTGATTCGTGAATTTTACTCAAACTCAATTCATGGCGCTGATGATATAATTCTCGTTCCTTGTTATTTTCAGTTTCAAATTCTTCATACAAATGCGCTGTTCTTTGTTCGGCAAGACCGCGTGAAATATTTTGAAGATTTCTGGCCTGTGTACTGGGTTCAAATGTATTTTGGGTTTGGCAGTATGGACATGAAATATAAGTTTCGATCAAAAATATTTTCTGGATTGTAATATTTCCACCGCATTGTTTACATCCAAATTTGTCTTTAATGTTTTCAAATTCATTTAAAATCTTTTGATATTCAACTTCAAGATCACGTTCTTGTGTTTTTTCAATTTGTTTTCTCCAATAATCATATCGCTCGTCAAATTGGTTATGGCGTTCTGAGCAGACATTTCTAAAATCGGAAATCAAATTATGATGTTTGCTTAAAACAGAAATCTTAGAATCGTAATGATAATAAACATCAATAATTTTTTCTTCGTAAGTTTCTCTGGCCTTTTCCCGAATATGATTTAATTGACCATTTACGCCCGAATATACTTTATGAAAAGTTCTTTTATAAAGATCTTCATCTTCCTGTAAAATCTGTTTTAATTCCGGAATTGAAGCAGTTGCCAATTCTTCCATTTTGGCTTCTAGTTTTTCTAAAAATGTAAACCATCTTTGTTGCGATTCCTGAAGTTCTGCATGCCATTCCGGAAAAGTTTCTTGGCTTTCTTTTTGTTTTTTATTAAATAATCCGAACACGTTTTATAATTTTAAAGTGAATTGTCTTCTTTTTTAATGTAAATTCCGTCTGTAAGTTTTACGTTTAAAAACTTAAAACCACAATATGCACAATGAGTTACGCCATCTTGTTTTGCCCTTCCGGCGCCACAATTTGGGCAGTCTTTTAGTTTCATTTGTGCGTCATTGATTTCGGTTTCTCCGCCATAATTAGATTGTTTTTTTGCGTTTTCCTTTAATCGGTTTAAAAACGAATTGACTTTTTTCTCTTCCATTATAACTGACTTAATAATTCACTTTTCTTTGATTTATATTCATCTTCATCAATTAAACCGGCATCGAACAATGATTTTAGTTTTTGAAGCTTGGAGGTCAGATCGTCAGCGCTTTCCTGTTTTGGAGTTTCTTTGTTTTGTTGCAATTGATTTAGAAGAATCCCCATGCTCAATGCATTTTGAGTAGCATCATGAAGTGCCGTTCCTTTATCGCCAATTGCTGTTGCAGTATTGAATTTGGTAAATTTATCCATATCGGTTACCATATTCATATTGGTGATTTTGTCGTAATGCGCTGTAACTTCTTCAGGAAGAGTAACGCTTGTAATTACAAATTGCGTTAATTCAATTCCGAATTGAAGAAAATAAGGCTTTAAATAAGGTTCAATTTTTTGACCTAATTGCGAAATGTTTCCGGCAACATCTGTAATCGTGATATTTTCGTTTGCTAAAACTTCTCCAAATTTTGGAGCTACAAAATCTCTTAATTGGTTTTGTAGTTCAAAGATTGTAAGTTGTTCATAGGTTCCTGCATATTGACGGAAGAATTTGGCAACATCAACGATTTTAATATCAAAACTTCCAAATGCACGAATTCTGATTTGTCCAAATTGTGTATCATTCATTAAAATTGGAGCCGGAGTTCCCCATTTATTATTAATAAACTGATGCGTATTGAAAAAGTAAACATCGACTTTAAACGGACTTTCGAATCCGTATTTCCAGCCTTTTAGCCTGCTTAGAATGGGAATGTTTTCTGTAGATAAAGTATGAAGTCCGGCAGAAAATACATCGGCTAGTTGACCTTCATTCAAAAGCATAACCTGTTGACTTTCGCGAACGGTTAATTTTGCTCCATTTTTTATTTCTTTGTCTTCATCAGGAAACTTCCACATCAATAAATTAGGATTGCTTGTCGTGGCTTCGATTATTTCTATAAAAGGTAATTTCATGGCATTTTCTTATTTATAAAGAATAAAAATAAGAATTCTAAGACGAAGAAAATATATTTTTATGTCAAATTTTGAACAAATTTTTATTTGGTTATTTCTTTTGGGTAAAGTGTAAAATGTGATTGGTAAGTTGATAGTAGCGAAATAATTATTAGAATATGATACTGATTTCGTAATCTGAAAATAGTTTTTGCGTGAAGGATGGGAGCGGCATCCTTTTATGGCGGGGTTCGCCATAAAAGATATAGCGGACAGCCTGACCCGGAGGGACACGCCATAAAAAAATCCGACCTGCTTTCGCAAATCGGATTTTAAGTTATTCTGCATGTTTTACTTCTACTTGTTTTAGAATGTAATTTTCGGCAAGCGGCCCGGTTATTTCTTTATTTTCATTGTCTAATTGTATCAAAATATTTTGTCCAACCTTATACGAAATTGTAGAACTTTTATCTTTTGTGACTGTAGTAATTATACTTCCGGTTTTATCCCAGCTAAAAGTTCCGGTTTCGGTAAATTTATTGTCTTTTCCTTTTCCTAAGTAAGTAGATTTTACTGAGAAAGTTTTATCTTCATTTAAGATGATTTCTTGTTCAATTCCTTCACAATCTGCACACGGAATTGTTCCTTTATAGGTTCCTGGCCAATCTAGCGAGTTTTCAGAATTATCTTCGCTTATTATTTGTGTTTCCTGTGTGATTGTTTCTTCTTTTTGAGTTTTTTTATTCTCGCAGCTTGCCAGAATAAGGACAAAAAAGGCTAATGATAAAATTTTTGTTTTCATTTTTTTCTAAATTAAATTATTTGAAGTTAATTAGATAAATAACGAAAAAGTAGTATTTTTATTACTTTACAATTTAAGTTTTAACTGAAATTTAAAAGAACAAAAAAATCCGATCTGTTTTCACAAATCGGATTTTTATAAATTGAAAATTATATATAACTCCGTAAAGACATTTGAGGTCTCTACATTGTATATTTTTACAAGTGAATTACTTCGCCGTAAGCATCAGCAACAGCTTCCATAACAGCCTCGCTCATTGTTGGGTGAGGGTGAACTGCTTTTAAGATTTCGTGACCAGTAGTTTCTAGTTTACGGGCTACAACTGCTTCAGCAATCATATCTGTAACACCAGCACCAATCATGTGGCATCCTAACCATTCTCCGTATTTAGCATCGAAGATTACTTTTACGAATCCGTCAGCAGCTCCGGCAGCTTTTGCTTTTCCAGATGCTGAGAATGGGAATTTACCAATTTTTAATTCGTAACCTTTTTCTTTAGCTTGTTTTTCTGTTAAACCTACAGAAGCGATTTCTGGAGTTGCGTAAGTACAACCCGGAATGTTTCCGTAATCGATTGGGTCTACGTGTAAACCTTTGATTTTTTCAACGCAGTTGATTCCTTCAGCAGAGGCAACGTGAGCCAAAGCCTGACCAGGAGTTACGTCTCCAATTGCGTAGTATCCAGGAATATTAGTTTGGTTGTAAGCGTTTACTAAGATTTTATCTCTGTCAACAGCAATTCCAACTTCTTCTAAACCAATATTTTCGATGTTTGTTTTGATTCCAACTGCCGAAAGTACGATATCAGCTTCAAGAATTTCTTCTCCTTTTGCTGTTTTTACAGTTGCTTTTACTCCGTTTCCAGTAGTATCAATTTTTTCTACAGAAGAGTTTGTCATGATTTTTACACCAGCTTTCTTCATAGAACGTTCCATTTGTTTAGAGATATCTTCGTCTTCAACAGGAACGATGTTTGGCATAAATTCTACAATAGTAACTTCTGTTCCCATTGAGTTGTAGAAGTGAGCGAACTCAACTCCAATTGCTCCAGAACCTACAATAATCATAGATTTTGGCTGCTCCGGCAAAGTCATTGCCTGACGGTATCCAATTACTTTTTTACCATCCTGAGGTAAGTTTGGAAGTTCGCGGGAACGTGCTCCGGTTGCGATGATGATGTGATCAGCGCTGTATTCTGTAACTTTATTGTCTTTATCAGTAACGTCAAGTTTTTTTCCTGGTTTTAGTTTTCCAAAACCTTCGATAACGTCAATTTTGTTTTTTTTCATTAAGAACTGAACTCCTTTGCTCATTCCTTCTGCTACACCACGGCTGCGTTGAATAACTGCTGGAAAATCTTTATCGAATTCAGAAACTTTTAATCCGTAATCAGAAGCGTGTTTTAAATAATCAAAAACCTGAGCAGATTTTAATAATGCTTTTGTTGGGATACATCCCCAGTTAAGGCAAACTCCACCAAGATTTTCTTTTTCTACTACAGCTACTTTAAAGCCTAATTGAGATGCTCTAATCGCTGTTACATATCCTCCAGGACCACTTCCTAAAACAATAACGTCGTATTTCATTTTTTTGGGTTTTAGTATTAACTACCGAAAAATGAATTTTACAATTCAGAAACTCATTTTTCGATTTTCTTTCTTTTGTTATTTGTGATTGCGAATTTAAGGATTTATTTTAAATGAACGCCCTTAAATTTGTATTTACAAGCAGAGATTTTGGTCTTTTCACATAGAAAGCCGGAATTGTTAATTGTAAATTGTGAATTATGAATTGTAAACGGAGTTTTTGAAACGAAATCTGAAAAAGTTATCAAATTTCAATTTCAAAAATCAATTTCAATATTAAATCAAAAAAATAAGCCATAGATTACAGGATTAAAATGATTTAAAAAAATCTGTGATAATCTTTGTAATCTGTGGCTTTGATTTCTTTTAATAATTTGAGGTTCTGAATTGATAATTAACCATTCAAAACTATACCTTAACGTGTCCCCAGTTTTCACCGCTGGCGATTCTCCTGATCTGCATTTCGCTTACGCCGAATTGTTTGGCAATCATTTTTAGACGGGTTTTTTGTTCCGGTCTGGCAAGGATTTTTTTAATTAACATCACTTTTGTGGTCGTTAATTTTCTTCCGTCGGCTTTAAGATTGTGTTCGATCAGGTTTTTTTTGGCCTGAATCACGCGCGGACTTTTTCGACTGTGGGCCATCATTTCCTGTTTGGTTGCCCAGCGTAAATTGCTTACGTCGTCGTTACTTCTGTTATAATCTAAATGCAGTACATAAGTCTGATCTTCAGAATCTTTTGGAATGAAATAATGAGCAACTAATTTGTAGAGAAATAAATATTTGTTGATGATTTTGTCGTCTTTTTTGACTTTGAAGCGAAAGGTTGGATATCCGTCGCTCAGGCCGCCTTTAAGGATGCGTCCGTTTTGAATATCGTCTGTAAAACTTATTAATCGGCCTCTGTTTGAAATGGCATATTTAAGCTGCAATGAGGCATTTATTTCTATTTCTTTGAATTGTTCATTAGGATAAAATCGTGTGTGTGGCATATTCTTTTTCATTTGAAGTTGTCTCTCAAAGATAAAGAAATGAAAAATCAATATTGTTATCTAACTGGTTATGAACCCCCAATTTTATGATTCTTATAACGCTATTTTAACGTTTTAAAATGATTTTAATAGTTTTTAGACAGGTTTTATGTCTTAAATTAGGAATAATTCAGTTTTTTGATTTTGGGCAAAAATGAAAAAATTAAGACAAAATTAAGTTTTGACTACTGGTCAAGCCAATTTTTAAAATTGTTTATTTCCTTTTTGCTTATCATAATAGGGTCACTTTCTACAGGAGGTACATTGAGTATTAATTCAATTTTTTGGTTAGAATGTTTAACGACTTCTTTGATAATTTCACGGTTCACAATGTACTTTCTGTTGACCTTAAAAAACGTAAATGGGTCAAGACTGTTGATAATATCTGTAAGTGTATTATTATATAAGTAGCTGTTTCCGGATTTTACATAAATGAATAGATGTTTTCCTGAGGCGGCAAAATAGGTAATTTCGGACTCATTTACAGAGATCATTTTATACCCGTGATTGACCAAAAAGTGACGCTGAATCTTGTTTGTTTCCGGATTTTCGATTGTAACCAGCGATTCCAGAGTAGCATCCGGAGTAAAGGTTTTTCTTATTTTTTTGAATTTATTAAGTGCTTCAAAGAGTTCTTCTTCTTCAAAAGGTTTTAAAAGATAATCTATTGTGAAGTGTTTAAAAACCGAAATGGCATATTTGTCATAAGCCGTGATAAAAATTACGGGGCAGGAGATTGGGGTTTGTTCAAAAATTTCGAGACTTTTTCCGTCACCCAGATGAATGTCCATAAAAGCAAGATCGACATTATTTTTGCTGAAAAATTCGACGGCTTCTTTTATAGATCTTAAAACTGTTATTGAAGCGATAGAGATAACATCTTGTTGTTCTAAAATAGATTTTAGGTAATTAGAAGCAAGGTGTTCGTCTTCAACAATGGCAATTTTCATTTTTTTCTAATTTTCCGCAAAAGTAGAAAAAAAAGTGATTTTAACTTTTTAAGCTTTTAAATGATTATTTAAATCGTTCTAATATTATTTTAATCTTGTAAGTAATAATTTTAATATAGAGTTCGTAAACTCTTATCTTTAAGTTATATCTTAAAAAAAATTAACAAGTCGAAGAAAATAAAAATATTTTATCTTGTTGTGAGTCTATTTTTGTTAATTATTCAAAACACCCCTTTTTATAAGCTGTATTTTTGAATTATTACTATAGTTACCAGGGTAATTTTGGGCTTTTGTTATTGTACTATTTTTGTTATAAAACGGCTAAAAAAAGAAAAAGGTCCAGTTTTGCAACTGGACCCTTTTCAGGACTAATAGGTATTATAGATTGGGATTGTTTAATCTCGCTTCTGCCGGGTAAATGATAGTATAGCGCGGATCGTTTTGTTGTAATGTAAAGTCTTCACCATTGAAAGAGTGAACGATTTGTTTTTGAGATGTTCTTCTCAAATCAAACCAACGCTGCCCTTCTGCGGCAAATTCACGTTGTCTTTCTGCTAAGATGAAGGTTGTTAAATCTGCAGCATTCATCGCAGTAACATCAGATTCAAGCTGTGTGTATCCAGCTGTAGTGTATCTGTTTTCGATGAATTTTAAGATTGTAGATTTAGCGTCAGCAATGTTGTTCAGTTTTAATGAAGTTTCTGCTTTTGTTAAATATAACTCAGAAGTTCTGAAAGAACATCTTTGGTCATCGTTACCACCTTTTTGGATTCTGAAACGGCTTCCGTTTGCAGAAAAGTAAAGAGGGAAACGTAAGTCAGTAGTTCTTGTATAAGCTCCAATTAAATCTGGTGAAGCATAAAAAAGACGTTTAAGACCTACAGTGTATCCATCTTCCAAAGCTAAAATTGATTCTTTTGAATCATATTTAGTAGTAAGAACAGGAGTTGCTTTTAAGTCAACAAGTTCGCTTTTAATTGTTAATGCCTTGTTTGCTGCATCTAATGATTTTTGCCATTGTTGTAAATACAGATAAACACGGCTTTCTAAACTATATAATGCTACTTTAGAGAAACGGTAGTTGATACCTTTTACCTGAGATTCAACATTTATAAATTCTCCTGCTTTATTAAGATCAGAAAGAACTTGATTGTAAACTACTTCAACAGGCTGCGGAACAAAAACTTGCTCTAAATCAATTTCCAAAGCCAATGGTACTCCTTTGTCTGAACCAGAAGTTGAAGGGTTATAAGGTTTTCCGAAAAGATTAACCAAGTCAAAATAAGCTAAAGCTCTTAAAGCATAAGCTTCACCAAGTAATTGGTTTCTTTCTGGAGAATTGTTTAGTTTACCAGGAGCATCATTGATAATTACATTAGTGTAAAAAATCACATTGTATAAAGCTCCATATTGAAATGGTAATGTGTTAGCATCCGGGTTAGTGTCTTTCCAGATAAAAATATCTTTGTAAAGGTTAATTTCATCACCGAATTCGTCAATTACTAATTCATCAGTACGAACCGCTGTCATCGATTTGTGTTCAGGATAAGCATGGTATGCCTTTGTTATAACAGCACGGTATTGCTCTAATGTTTCCGGAATAACTCGACCAACAGGCTGAACATCCAGATAGTCATCGCAGCTTGTTACTGCAATAGCAGCGACAAAAAGTAATATATATTTTGAGATTTTTTTCATCTTTAATTTTATTAGAAAGTTACATTACATCCTAAAGTGAATGATTTAGGAACTGGTTGAGCATAGATATTTCCAAAAGTTTCAGGGTCAAAGTAACCTTTGTAGTCTGAACTGATTACGAATAAGTTTCTAGCTTCAACATTAAGTCTGATACTTGCAATGTTGATTTGATCTGTAAATGATTTAGGGAATGTATATCCTAAACGTACACTGCTTAATCTCATGTAGCTCATCTCACTAGTCCATGTATCTAAATAACTCAAAGTATTAATTTGATTTCCACCAGAGTACCATAAGTACGCCATGTAAGAATCTCCAGCTGCTAAATCTTTACCGTTAATACCAGGTAAGTTAGAACCTGTATTAGTTGGTGACCATGCATTTAAAATGTCTCTGCTGTAGTTTTGTCCTCTGTCTACAGTTGTTCCGTTGTATGGAGGAGTTCTTGTTACAGTCTGCTTAATGTTGAAAGAAGCAGCAATTGCAAGATCAAAGTTTTGTACTTTAAATGTATTTGTGATACCTCCGGTAAACTTAGGATCTCTGTCTCCTAAATAAACGAATAAATCTCTAAATTCAGCTGCAGTTAATTTTGACTGTGTAATTTCTCCAGGGAAGAAGTCAGCATAAGGATCATATAAACCAAAGAATGTTTGAGAGTTTACAGTTTCTCCTTTTTTGTTTACAAATAATGGGTAACCATTTTCGTCGATACCATTTGTTTTAAATCCAAATACAGCGTTTACTGCATAACCTTCCTGATTTGGTAAATAACTGTTATCTCTTACTTGTAAACGGTCTATGTTACTTTTGTTGTGAGAGAAGTTAATACTTGTATTCCATTTGAAATTTGGACGGTCAAAGTTTTTAGTAGATAAAGTAATCTCGTAACCTTTGTTAGTTACCTGCGCCCAGTTCATATTTGTAAACTCAAAACCATTTTCGAATGGAAGTGCTCTCATACCAATTAAGTCACTACTTTTTCTTCCGTAAAGATCTGTTATAATGCTGATACGGTTGTTGAATAAACCGATGTCTGCTCCAACGTTCGTGTTTGTAGTTTTTTCCCAACGTAATTTATCGTTTGGCGGGCTGTCAATTACAATATTTTGCTCTGCTTGTCCAGGAAGAATAACAGATGAATTGTACTGACCAATAACATAAGGAGATGTACCTTTATCAATATTACCTTGTAAACCGTAAGAAGCACGAAGTCTTAAGTTAGATAATGTTAAGTTATCTTTTAAGAAGTTTTCTTCTGAAACTGCCCATGAAGCAGATGTTGACCAAAGTGGTAAGTACTTGTATTTTGGATCTACACCAAATAAATCTGAACCATCGTATCTAACACTTCCAAAAACACTGTACTTTCTGTCGTAAGTATAAGAAGCTGTTGCAAAGAAAGATGCAAATGCATTTTCTTTTTGAGCTTTCGTGTATTGTATCCAGTCTTTTTCTCTTGCAAAAGATGAATTTGGGAAAATAATCTGCTGTGTAGTTAAGTTTTTATCATCAAAACCAAATCCTTTAGTAGAAATTGTTGTTACGTAGTTTCTTCTTAATTCGTTACCAACCATTGCTTCAATTTCGTGTTTCTCTCCTAAAGATTTAGAATAGTTCACCATTGTTTTTAAGTTGTACTGGAAGAAATCTGTGTTTCCGTTTTGAATAACACCACCAACAGGAAGGAAGTAGTTTTGTACTCCACCGCTAAAGTAGCTTGATTTCTCTCTTACGTTTCTTGTGTAATAGGTGTCTTTACCAGCGAATTTTTCACTAGATGAATTATCTAATTGTAAACCTAATTGAGAAGTTACTTTTAAGTCTTTAGTAACTTTATATTCAGCATCAAATAAAGCTTTTACAGCTCTGGTTTTTAAATCGTAAGAAGTATTAGCTCTTTCTTCTAAGAAGTTGAAAGGTACCTTACGATCTGAGTATCCAACGATATCCGGATCATATTTGTAACTTCCGTCTTCGTTATATGCAGTGAAGTAAGGGTTTACGTTTCTTGAATAATTAGAAGGACTTGTAAACGCATTAATATCAGTTACATATGATGTACTTGTGTTTTCAGAACCAAAAATACCAATACCAACTTTGAATTTATCTGTAATTTCGTAGTTGTTTTTTAATGTTAAGTTGTAACGTTTGAAACCAGTTCCTACAGTAGTTCCTCTTTCATCATAGTATCCTAAAGAGAAATAGTAATCTGATTTTTCACCACCACCAGATAAACTTAAACCGTGCTGCGTGTTGATGGCAGTTTGGTATAATAAGTTACCCCAGTTTGTATTGTTGTTTCTTAAAGTATTGATTGATTGTTGTGTTTCAGGGCTCAAATTAGAGAATCCGCCTGCTCTGTAAGCAGTTAATTCATTTGACGCGTTTAAGATTCGCATAACATCACCACCATCAGCTCTGTATGTTAACTCTTCACGTCCTGCAAGACCAAGTTCAAAATCAACTTTTTCACTTGAATTCATTAAGTTTAATTTAGAAAACTCAGGTCTTTGTGTAATAAAGGTATTTGTGTTAAAGCTTACAACCATTTTACCAGCTTTACCTTTTTTAGTTGTTACAACGATTACACCATTTGCAGCACGAGCACCGTAAATAGCCGTTGCAGCAGCATCTTTTAAGATTGTAATATCTTTAATATCGTCAGGGTTTAAACCAGCGATAGAGTAGTTGTTTAATACATCGATATTATCTTTATCGAAGTTTTTAGGAACATCATTACTTTCTAATGGTAATCCGTCAAGTACCCATAACGGATCTTGTGTACCATTAAGAGAGGCAGTACCCCTGATTCTAATTTTTGCAGGTGCTCCAGGTGCTCCAGAAGGCGTACTTACAGCAACCCCCGCAATTTGTCCTACTAATAACTGGTCAATACTAGAAACCCCTGTTTGCTGGATTGCAGCCATGTCAATTTTTGTAACCGCAGCAGTAAGTTTTCTTTTCTCAATTTTTTGGTAACCAGTTACAACAACCTCCTGAAGTTTTGCTGTTTCAGACTTTAAGTTAATTGTATAGTTTTTTTGTGCATCAAGTTCAAGAGTGTACGATTTGTATCCCATGAAAGTAACACGTAAAGAAGTAACTTTTTTTCCTATTTTCAAGCTGAATTTACCATCGAAATCTGTAGTTGTTCCGATAGATTCACTCTGGATAATACCTGCCATGGCAGTTTTGTTTGAGATCGAATTGTTCTCAACGAAGATTGAGGCACCAGGTATTGGCGACTGATCTGCTTCGTCCAGAATGATCCCCGTAATAGTTCGGGTTTCCTGCGAGTAACCTGCGATGGCCAGGAACAGCAGTAAGGCATGTAGAATTTTTTTCATGTTTTGGGTTGTGTAATTATTAAAAGGTTGTATTATTCAAAGCTTTTTCGATTCGTTGTATCAAATCGCGGTAATGGTTTTGGGTAGACAAATCTCCTGTGCTCTTTTTTAGTTTTACTAACTGAAGCACTTTTGTTAATTCGCCTTTTTTATCTGAAGTTACTTCTGTAACTCTTTTTAAGAAATAATTATTAATGTTTCTCGCTGTATGCGTATCGTCTAAAGAACATAAATGAGGCATTTGTAATGTTTCTTTTATTTCGATTACTTTTTTAGGATCCGTTTTTTCAAATAATTTATTTGTCGAAACAATTAAAACATCAACATAATTCTTTTGAGTCATACGCTCCAGAATAGTAAGTGATTTGTTTTGGATAGTCCCTGCAAATACACTCTGATGCATTTTTTTAAACAACTCATTTACGGTAAAAACCTTCTCATTGGTTTTGTTTTGCTGATATAATTCATTTTCTGTCATTCGAAGCAAACGCTCATCGCTGAATAGACTATAAATGATTTCATATTGTAATTCTCTTGATAGTGTGTAAGGTGTATATTCAAAAGGTCCAAGAGGAGAATCTTTCAGCGGATTTGTTTTGTCTATAATGTCGTTGAAAAACAGCCACTTCGGAATTGTAATTACATTTTTAACTAAATAATCTGCAGCTCTTTTCTGCATTGCTGCAGGAACCGGAACATAGCTTTGCTGGTTGTCGCCGTGAACTGTTTGATTTAAGTAAATACCGCCAATATTGGTTAATACATGACGATTGTACATAAACCATTGTCCGATAGTTCCAATATACAGTTTTCCGGTTTCGTAATAAGACTGATCTTTGTCGTACGACCAGCTTAAGATATTGTCTACAACACGTTTTAAGTTTTTCAAACCGTACTCGCTTGCTTTTACAGCATCATTTCCTAAATCTTCAGATTGTGAACGAGGATCAATTGCTCCAGATTGCTGTTCACCGTAAAAGTAAATCGGATCATTTTGATGTTTTGTAATGGCTTCATTCAGTTTTGCTGTTTCGTTATCATTTGGTCCGTACCATCTGTAACCCCATTCGATAGCGTATTTATCATATTCTCCAATTTTTGGAGTGATAGCTGTAACATTATCTTCAGGCTGTGCAACATAATTGTATCGGGCATAATCCATGATAGAAGGAGCAGTACCGCCCATTTTTGCCGTAAATTCTTTAGAACGTAAAGACTCAACATCATAAGCGAAAGAAGCACCCATATTGTGTTTTAAACCAAATGTGTGTCCAACTTCGTGAGACGATACAAAACGAATCGCTTCTCCCATGTGTTCATCACTAAATTTGTTTCCTCTTGCTTTCGGGTCGATTGGTCCTGTCTGGATACGCATCCAGCTGTGAAGCGAAGTCATAACATTGTGCCACCAGATAATATCGGCCTCGATAATTTCACCGCTTCTTGGGTCAACCACAGATGGCCCCATTGCATTTGATTGTGGAGATGCTGCATACGTAATAACAGAATAACGTACATCATCAATATCAAAATCTAAATCTTGCTCAGTAGGTTCTTTTGCTATAATAGCATTTTTAAAACCAGCTCTTTCAAAAGCTGCCTGCCAATCGTGTACTCCATCAATAATGTATTGTCTCCACTGTTTTGGAGTAGACGGGTCGATGTAATAAACGATTGGTTTTTTCGGCTCTACTAATTCACCTTTTAAATAACGTTCTTCATCTTCTTTTTTAGGTTCTAAACGCCAGCGGGTAATCAATTCTTTTTCAAGCATTGCCTGCTGTGCATCGGCGAAATACCAATGCTTTTCAGTAAAATAACCTATTCTGTTGTCAGAAAAACGTGGTTTCATTGGAGTTTTGTCCAATAAAATAATATTACTTGTAACGCCAAGCGTAATCGGTACTGATGGTCCGCCGTCGCTTAATGAAGTTGTAATCTGTGATTTTACAACAATGTTTTTAGGGAAAGATTTTAATCCTTCGATATAAGATAACTCAGATTTTGCAGAACCTCTAACGCCAACGCTGCCAAAAACATCATTGAAACTTTTTTGTTTTCCGTCAAAAATCTTGTTTACTTTAATTACTACAGCACTCGAATCGTTGTTTTTGGTTTCAATGTCAAAAACTTCAATAATAGATTGTGCAAAATTATCAATAACAGATGCTGTAATGGCATCTTCTTTAGGAGAAGAAACTTTAGGAACATACGACTTAACCCAAACTTTCTTTGCAATAGTATCTTTATAAAAGGAAATGACTTTGTTTTCGTAATTCATTCCTTTGTTTAATCCATTTTCATTGATTTCAAAAGGAACCTGAGATATTTTATTTACAACCAGGAAATCTCTTTTAAACAAACTATCCTGAATTTCAAAATACACATCGGTTTTAACCTGAATAATGTTGAATAGTCCTTTTTTAATTGTTCCCTTTTTTATCAGGTCACTATATTTTTTACCTTTTTTGGCGTCAGTAGAATCTTTTTTTACTAATTCACTCTCCGTGTCTTTTTTCTTTTTCTTTTGCGAAACGACTGTAACAGGAATGAATAATAATAAAATTAGTAAGCAGAATAATTTTACATTATGCAGGAATGCCTTTTCCTTCATTTTGGTGTTAAGTTTAAGTTAATTTTCGGCCGAAACTATTCTATAAAACCGCAGAAAAAAAACAAAATGGAGTGAATGGCTTTTTTTTAGGAGTGAATGGATATTAATGGCAGAATACATACGAATTTGCCGTCTTTTTCTGAGGTCTCAAAAGTGGTTTTTGAATAGAAATTATAGATTCCGTTTAGGTAGTTTAATCCAAATTTTGTGCTGGGTTCAATGCGTAATTTCTTTTGTAAATTATTACTGATAATCACCCGGTCTTTCTCGATTACTATTTGTGTTGTTAGCGGCGTTTCGTAAGTTGCCTTATTATGTTTGATTACATTTTCGACAGCAATCTGAAAAGCCAGATACGGAATAAATTTATCAAAAGCTTCTTCGCTTTCAATTTTTATAGAAAAGAACAATTCATCTTTAAAACGGGTTTGCTGCAGAAAGATGTATTTTTCTATAAAAAGCAATTCATGTTTTAATGGAACAATATTTTTTTCGGGCGGATCAATTAAATAGCGATAGATGCGCGATAAATTCAGAGTGAATTTCTGCGCAGTCTTCATATCGCTGTCAATTAACATATAAAGCGAATTAAGCGAATTAAAAAGAAAATGCGGATTGATCTGTTCTTTTAATTGCTGAAGCTGAATAAGGGCTTTCTGTTTGATGATTTTTTCATTCTCAACAAGAAGCCTGTTTTTTTCCTTAATTGCAATTCCTTTTTCTTTATAAGCTCTTCTATTAGCATACGAGAACAAATAAAATATAAGAAGAAGCATTACGGTTGTAATTGAATAAATCCATGTTGAATATTTTTTAATCAACGCAACATTTTCATCAGTTACATTTTTTGGAAAATTAACGCATATATACCATTTGGTTCCTTTTACATCGAGCTTTTTTGTAAAACGAATTACATCGAGCTGCAGGAATTCAGACATGGTAACAGTCTGGGTGTATTTTTGTGTTTTGCTGAAAACTGTATCCGATGGCTGAATCGACGAAATGGCATAAATATTTTGTCCTATAAAATCAGATTCAGGATGATAAATGCATTTTCCGGTATCATCAAATACAAAAGCATAATTGGAATCCGAAGCTGTTTTCTGAGCAGTCGAAAAATAGTCATGAAGTTTTTTTAAATTGATGTCGTAACCGTAACGTACAGTTGTGTAGTTTTTAGAAACCAGTTTAAAATAAATCCTCCACACAGATTCTTTGCCCTTAGGTACAAGAATATTTATATGATTCGAAGTTTTGTTATGAAGTAGAAAATTTTGGACATCTTTTTTTACAGCTTCAGATGTTGAGTCATTTCCAAACTGAACAGGTTCGTTATTAATCTGAAACCAATTGTTTGTCACCAGCTGATTGATAGATTGAACGGAAGACAAGATTTTGATATTCGAGGCTAAATTTTCCTTAGTGCTTATTTTTAAAGCGTGCTTAATCCTGTTTTCATGTTCCAGCAGTTTTGAGAATTCCTGCGACATAAATTCGTGTTTCTTAATAAAGTTACGCTGCGACGCTTCTTTGTTCCCTTTTTCGGTAAGATCTGTAATTAAATTACTAAGAATGTAAACCGAAGATACAGTAAGGAAAATAGTAAACGCTACGTAAATTAAAAACGCACGTCTTGATGTAATTTTTTTTAGTCTAAACTTGAATTTCAAAGAAGTCTTTATCTGCTTATGATTTAATTTGCCGCGGCAAACTGCGAATCATATAAGTTTTTATAATAACCATCAGTCTTAGTTAGTAATTCCTGATGAGTTCCTTGTTCCACAATTAACCCTTTGTCCATTACGACAATCTTGTCTGCATTTACAATAGTTGCCAGACGATGTGCAATAATAATCGAAGTCCTGCCTTTTGTAATCGTTTCAGTTGCACGCTGAATCAATTCTTCAGAATACGTATCGATAGATGATGTTGCTTCGTCCAAAATTAAAATACTCGGATTGCTTACATACGAACGTAAAAATGCAATAAGCTGTCTTTGTCCGGAAGAAAGCATGACACCGCGTTCCTTAACATCAAAATCATAATTATCCGGAAGGTTCATGATAAAGTCATGAACACCTATTTTTTTGGCTGCGTCAACAACCTTGTCACGTGTAATTTCAGGATTATGAAGCGTAATGTTGTTGTATATAGTATCGGCAAACAAAAATACATCCTGTAAAACCACCGCAATTTGTTTTCGAAGCGAAGCCAGCGTATAATTTTCGATATTTTGTCCGTCAATACAAATAGTGCCGCTGTTGATTTCGTAGAAACGATTCAGCAGATTGATAATGGTTGACTTTCCTGCTCCGGTCGAACCTACAATCGCGACGGTTTGTCCGGCCTTTACAGATAAATCGATTCCTTTTATTACTTCTTCTTCCGGAATATAACTAAAACGGACTTGTTCAAACTGAATGCTTCCGTCAAAAACCGGAGCTTCCAGAGTTCCCGTATCCTGAATATGATCCTGGGTATCGATGATGTCAAAAACACGATTGGCAGCGATCATCCCTAATTGCATCTCGTTGAATTTATCTGCGATTTGTCTCAGCGGATTAAAAAGCATCCCGATAAACATCGTATATGAAAATAAATCTCCGAAAGTAGTAAAGTTGTCTCCGCCTAAAATCTTGAATCCGCCAAAAACAACTACCAATCCTAAAGTGATTGACGAAATAATATCCGCAATAGGAAAGAAGATCGAGTTGTACAAAATGGTTTTGATCCATGCCACTCTGTGTTTATCATTTATAACCCTGAAATTTTCGGCTTCGATTTTTTCACGATTAAAAAGCTGTACGATTTTCATTCCCGTAACACGTTCCTGAACAAAAGAATTCATATTAGCAATCTGTGTTCTTACTTCTTCAAAAGCGATCTGCATTTTGCGTTGAAAAATTCTGGTAATGTATACCAGAATCGGCATTGCAACCACGACGATCCAGGTAAGTTTCCAGTTCATGTAAAACATAAAAATCAAAATTACAAGCATTTTCATCAAATCGCTTATAATCATAAACAGTCCCTGGCTAAAAATACGGGCAATCGATTCAATATCCGAAACCGCTCTGGTTACCAACTGCCCAACCGGAACCAGATCAAAATACTTCATCCTGAAACTAAGAATATGCTTAAAGAGTTTGTTTCGAATATCTTTTACAATATCCTGTCCGAGCCAGTTGGCCCAGTATACAAAGTAAAACTGCGAAAAAACCTCCATCAAAAGTACGGCGCCCATCAAAACAATGTATAAAAGTAATCCCATCTTGTCGTGGGTCTTGATATAGCCGTCGACCGTTTGCTTTAATAAATAAGGTCTAAGCGCCGCAAAAACAGACAGCGAAACCGCAAAAATAATTACGCCGTAATAACGCCATTTATAAGGTCTTGTGTATTTTAAAATTCGTTTAAATAATCCAGTATCAAATGCTTTTGCTTTCATTTATTTAGGAGCTGTTTCCTGCTTTCCGTTTCAAGTTTTTCTCAAAAATATGTTTTTGTACTGTTTTGTATAAGAGCTTCCTCCGGTCGCTTTATACAAAACACAAAAACTATATTTTTTTCAAAAAAGCTTTTCACTTTAATCAGGGCTGTTTTGTAATGTAATCGTAATAAATATCGGTTAAATATAATCCATGTGCCGGAACCGAAAATCCCGCTTTCTCTCTGCTTTTACTGGCAATAATATTTTCCAGGTCTGCCAGTGTAATTTTGTGTAAACCAATATTAATTAAAGTCCCCACAATCGCGCGAACCATATTTCGTAAAAAACGATTTGCCGAAATTGTAAAAACCAGTTTGTTGTTTTCTTTTTTCCAATAGGCCTCAAAAATCGTGCAGTCAAAAGTATTTACATCTGTATTAACTTTAGAAAAACACTGAAAATCGGTATGTTTCAATAAAACCTGAGCAGCTTCATTCATTAAATCTACATCCAGTTTTTGATTTACATACCAGCTTAATCCTTCCAAAAACGGATTTTTTACAGTATTGATATGATATTCGTAAGTTCTTTTCACAGCATCAAAACGGCAATGAGCGTCATCATGCAGCGGGATAATGTCAAAAATGGCAATGTCTTTAGGTAAATACGAATTGAGTTTGTGTACCAAAACCGGAACATTAATAGGGTTTTCAAAATCAAAATGACCGTACATTTCAGAAGCATGAACTCCGGTGTCAGTTCTTCCTGCGCCCATTACACTTATTGTTGAATTCAGTAAAACAGAAAGTGCTTTATTTAAAGTTTCCTGGACTGAAGGTGCATTGGGCTGAAACTGCCATCCGTGATAATGGGTTCCGTTGTAAGCAAATTGAATAAAATATCTCATTTTAAGGATAGAGGTTCTTGAGTGCAAAGGTATGAAAAAAGTTTCTAAGGTTTTTTTTAAGAAGCTAAGGTTCTGAGGAGCTAAGGTTTTCTTTTTGTTCTGATATTCGTAGGGAGGCGCTGCAGTGCGTCTAACATTAGATTGTTTAATAATGTGTATTACAAAACTAACAGCTGTAAATCTAAAGCTAGATTGTAAAACAAAATACTTAATTTTGCCAATCACGGACAAAGATGCGCGGCAGGGTGTTTCTACAAAGAAAACCTTAGCGCCTTAACCTTAGACCTTTAAAGAAAAAATGCTCAAAATCCTTCTTCTTTCCGATACCCATAGTCATATTGATGATACTATTTTAAAATACGTTAATCAGGCAGATGAAGTGTGGCATGCCGGTGATATTGGCGATTTACACGTCACTGATACGATTAAAAAACTCAAACCGCTGCGTTGTGTTTACGGGAATATAGACGATGCAAAAGCCAGATTAGAATTTCCGCTTCACAATCGCTTTATGTGCGAAGATGTCTCAGTTTGGATTACGCACATTGGAGGTTATCCCGGAAAATACAATCCGGCTCTAAGGGATGAAATGACTTTAAATCCGCCCAAATTATTTATCTGCGGACATTCACATATTTTGAAGGTGATGTTTGATAAGAAAAACAATCTGCTTCATATGAATCCCGGTGCGGCAGGAAAAAGCGGTTTTCATCAAATGCGTACAATGCTGCGTTTTGTAATTGATGGGGATAAAATAAAAGACCTTGAAATTATAGAAATAGGCAAGAAGTAACTTCTAAGCAATTGGGACTTTAATTTTTACCGAAGTTCCGGTGTTTTCATCAGGCCTTGAAATGATCGAAAAAGTACCTTTGAGTTTTTTTATTCTAACCCTGATCCTGTTAAGTCCGAAACCTTCGATTTCATCTATTTTTTCAGCATTAAAACCTTTTCCATTGTCATGAATAATGATAATAAGTCTGTTATGATGTTCGTGTATCGAAATTTGCGCCTTATGAGCTCTGCTGTGTTTAATGATATTGTTGAATAATTCTGAAACTATAAAATAAAGTTTCATTTCGAATTTTTCAGAATACCTTGTTTCTGTAGAAACAGAACTGGAAAACTTAAAATAAATATCTGAATTAGAATTTCTTTCGCATAAATCTTCGAGCGCATAAATTAGCCCAAAACGAACCAGAAGAGTAGGAACGAGTTCGTGAGATATATCACGTAAAAGATCGTGTGCTTCCTGAAGAATTGCTTTTGCTTTTTTAATTTCTTCTGACTGAATATCATGTTTGGCTGTAAATACATTTAAATGAAGTCCTGCCGAGGATAAAAGGGAATTTACATTGTCGTGTAAAAACGAAGCAATTTTTTTCTGTTCAATTTCCTGAGTGTCAATTCCGGCATCAATAGCATTGAGGAGTATTTTTTGCTTGGTATCTTTTCGCTTTATTTTTTGCTTTAACATACTGTTCTGATAGACATAGTAAAAGAGAAAAAACAGCATGATAACCAGTATGACAGATAAACTGACTATTTTTTTATTTTCTAATTGTACATTATTAGATTGCCTTAAATCTGTTTCTTTTCCTGCATTTTGCTGTACGGCATTGCTTGCAGAAGCTGTGTTCTGTGCAGCAAAGACTGAAGTGCTGCTTAAAACGATAAATAGAAAAGAAATAAAAAATCGGATAAAAGCCATAACTGAATTTTGATTTGTTTTTACGGATTAATCAAATTGTTTTTTAAAGCATATTTTACAAGCCCGATTGTGTTTTTGATATTGAGTTTTTTTAAGATGTTTTTGCGGTGTGTTTCAACCGTATTCGGACTAATGAATAATTGTTCGCTTATCTCTTTTCCGCTGTATTCCAGGGAGATTAAAGTGATGATTTCGATTTCCCGCGGACTCAAAATCGGATTTTCGATTAAAACATTTTTGTTTAGTTTGGGATTGTTTTGAGAAAATATATTGAAAATTTTTTCCCTTACAGCATCAGAAAAATATTCCTGTCCCTGATATACCGCTTTTATGGCTTCGATAATATTTTCGCCTGCACATTTTTTGGTTAAATAGCCTTTGGCACCCAGTTTCATGACTTCTTTAATGATTTTGAGATCATCATAACTGGACAGGATAATAACTTTGCAGGGAAATTGTTTCTGACTGAATTCTTTTAAAACTTCAATGCCGTCTTTCTCCGGCATACTGATATCTAAAACCAAAACATCAGCTTTATCTTCGATCACATCATCGTATATAGAGATGCCGTTCAATGAACTGCCTGCCACTTCAAATTCAGGAACAGTCTGCAGTAAATTGCTCAATCCATCAATAAGAACCTGATGATCATCAGCAAGATGTATTTTGATTTTATCTGTCATAACTATTTTAGAAGCAAAAAATGCAAATTTATGAAAAAATTATCTTACAAATGAAATTTAAGCTGATTATGTCAGTTTTAACCGGTCTGGCAGATTTATGGCCACAAAAAAACCCGAATAAAAATTCGGGTTTTCTTCGCACAAAAAATTAAGTTTATAGGTTTATCTCAAACGGTCTACAGATTTTACAAGATCTTCATCCTTTTTGATGGCCTTATTAGCTAAAACTAATAACACGATAGAAACAATCGGCATGAACATCCCAATACCTTTCTCAGAAACAGCATCTGCCGTTTCTCCAGATAAATTTAGAGAGCGATATACAAATAATCCTAACAAAATTAAGTTTAATATTATGTTCAGTCTGCCCATTACAAACTGATTTTGTCTTTTTTTGAATGATATGATACTGATTATAGTCAGCATAGTGCTTAATCCTAGTAATACCGTGTAAAGCTGGCTCTGCATAAAGTAGAACGGCTTGCCTGTATTTAATGTCCAAAGCGGTACAAAAAATAGTATAACCCCGCTTACAATGAAGGTAAGAATTAAATATACGGTTTGAATTCGTTGTAACATAACTTGAAATTGTTTTACAAAAATATATTTTCTTTTTTTAAAATACTATTGTATGATTAAATTTTATTCGTATTATTGCATCAAAATACCGTAAGCACTTCATACTGCGGTCAATTGAAAAAAAATATCTACCTATTCTTTTTACAGTATTTCCTTTTAAAAATAATTAAACTCATAGAACATTCATGTTTGATATTTCTGCATTAAAAGAAATGAAGCTTGCTGAGCTTCAAGAAATAGCTAAGTTAGCTAAAACTATAAAGATCAACGGCGTTAAAAAAGATACTCTGATTACTCAGATATTAGCCCATCAGGAGGCGGCTTCGGCACCCCCGGCAGAAACTATTGCAGAAAAGGAAACAAACAATGAAAAGCCAAAAAGAGCCCGAATTGCTCCGGCTAAAAAAGCAGTCAGCAAAAATGCACCTGTTCTTGAATTTGATACTGTAGAAGAAACGCCAAAGGAAACCGAAACTCCTGTGGCAGCAGAAGATAAACAAACCGAACAGCCCCTGGAAACTGCCGAAAATAAGCCTGCAGCAGAGAAAAAAGGAGCTAAAGCAGTAAAATTTAATAAGTCAGCTTACGAGAAAAAGGTGGCGCAGCAAAAGGAAAAAGAAGCTGTAAAAGACGTAGTTTCTAAAGAAGAAGTTACAACAGAGAATACCACTACAGAACCAGTCGCTGAAAAGACTGAAAATCCTGCTCCGGTTAAAAAGATTAATCCTAATCAGAATAAAAACCAAAATTCCAGCCAAAACCAGAATCAAAATCCAAATCAGAACCAGAATCAAAATGGTAATGGAAATAACGGAAATCAAAACCCGAACCAAAATCACAAAAACAAGAAAAACAACAATAATTTCAGGGATTCAGACTTTGAGTTTGACGGAATTATCGAAAGTGAGGGTGTTCTTGAAATGATGCCGGATGGTTACGGATTTTTACGTTCTTCAGATTATAATTATTTAGCTTCTCCTGACGATATTTATTTATCGACTTCTCAAATCAGGTTATTTGGTTTAAAAACCGGAGACACCGTAAAAGGAGTGGTTCGTCCGCCAAAAGAAGGTGAGAAGTTTTTTCCTCTTGTTCGCGTATTAAAAATCAACGGACATGATCCTCAGGTAGTTCGCGACAGAGTTTCGTTTGAACACTTAACACCGGTTTTCCCTTCAGAAAAATTTAAATTAGCCGAAAAAGGCAGTTCTATATCAACCCGTATTATCGATTTGTTTTCTCCTATAGGAAAAGGACAGAGAGGTATGATCGTTGCTCAGCCAAAAACGGGTAAAACCATGCTTTTAAAAGATATTGCAAATGCAATTGCGGCAAATCACCCAGAAGTTTATTTGATCGTTCTTTTGATCGATGAGCGTCCTGAAGAGGTTACCGATATGCAGCGAAGTGTAAGAGGCGAAGTTATCGCGTCAACTTTTGACAGAGAACCGCAGGAACACGTTAAAATTGCCAATATCGTTCTTGAAAAATCAAAACGTTTAGTAGAGTGCGGACACGATGTAGTCATTCTTTTAGATTCTATTACACGTTTGGCAAGAGCTTACAACACCGTTCAGCCGGCATCTGGTAAAGTATTAAGCGGTGGTGTAGATGCCAATGCGTTACAAAAACCAAAACGTTTCTTTGGAGCGGCAAGAAATGTTGAAAACGGAGGATCATTAAGTATCATTGCAACGGCATTGACAGAAACAGGTTCTAAAATGGATGAGGTGATCTTTGAAGAATTTAAAGGAACCGGTAACATGGAACTTCAGTTAGACCGTAAAATTGCCAATAAACGTATTTTCCCTGCTATCGATCTTACATCGTCAAGTACACGCCGCGACGATTTATTATTAGACGAAAAAACACTGCAAAGAATGTGGATCATGCGTAAATATCTTTCAGATATGAATCCGGTAGAATCTATGGATTTTGTAAACGATCGTTTCAAGAAAACCAAAAACAACGAAGAGTTTTTGATTTCTATGAATGACTAAAAGGGAGGTTCTGAGGAACTAAGGTTCAAAGGCTTTCTTTAATTAATATATAAATAAAAAAGGGATGAGTAAAACTCATCCCTTTTTTATTGTTTGCAGAGGAAAAACCTTTGCGCCTTTGCCTCTCAGAACCTTAGAACCTATTTCTTATCAACTACAGGTCTGTTTTCTCTGTTTGCTAAATCCCAGGCAAGTACAAAAGCCAGTTTTGTTCTTTGAGTTAAAGCATCATATTCAATTTTTTCTGCAGTATCATCTTTTCCGTGGTAATCTTCGTGAACTCCATTGAAGAAGAAAATTGACGGAATACCGTGTTTTGCAAAGTTATAGTGGTCAGAACGCTCATAAAAATGATTTGGATCTTTTGGGTCATTAAATTTAAAATCTAAGTCCATTTTGATGTATTTTTCATTTTGAGCAACCACAGCGTTATGAAGGTCAGATGATAACCTGTCGGCACCAATTACATAAACATAATTGTTTGTATTAGCATGTTCAGCATCACGGCGTCCGATCATGTCAATATTGATGTCAGCAATTGTATTGGCAATTGGAAACAGAGGGTTTTCAGAATAGTAGCGTGAACCATGTAAACCATGCTCTTCGCCTGTTACGTGCAGGAATAAAATAGAACGTTTTGGACCGTAACCTTGTTTTTTAGCTTTTGCAAAAGCTTTTGCCATTTCGATAACCGCTACAGTTCCTGAACCGTCATCGTCAGCTCCGTTGTACACTTCACCGCCTTTAACTCCAACGTGGTCATAATGAGCTGAAATTACCAGTACTTCATCCGGTTTTTCGGTACCTTCAATATAAGCCCAGATATTTTCTGAATCCGGTAAATTTTCGTTGCGTCTTGCGTTCAAAAACGCAGCAGGAACAGGCTGATAGAAATCTTTTGCACCTTTTGGAAAAGAAATACCGCTTTTTTTGTATTGCTCGATCATATAAAGACCTGCTTTTTTTTGTCCGGCAGAACCTGTTTCACGACCCTCCATTTCATCAGAAGCAATTACATAAAGCATTTCTTTAAGATCTTTTTCTGAAATCTGTTTCAGATATTTAGTTGGATCTGAGTTATCTTTTGATACCGTCGACTGTGTATTTTTGCACGAAAAGGCCGAGGCAATTAATAAAAGAATTACAATTTTTTTCATTTTTTGTATTAGTGTAAATTGATAAAGGTGTATAAAACGTATAAGATCAGTAAAAATAGGATAAAAAGTGCATTGATAATGAATAATAAAACACTTTTTAGAAAAGATACTATTCGGGACTCGCCGTAAAATCGATGATGGGCGGGGTAGAAATAATAACACATCCAGATTGTTCCTGCAATACTGATAAGCGACGACACATAGGTGAGGGGATTATCCTCGCCGAAAAGCCCGGCTATTTTGTTTATAATAAACATAATCAGGAAGATCAGGAGTAAAAAAGAGAAATAATGCAGGGTGAAAATCCCGTGGTCAAAATAATACCATTTCTTTTTGTTGTGAAACAGCCACAAGAAAAACGCAAAAAAAGGCATAATGATAAATAGAATTTTAGGGAGATTGTGAAAGAAAGCTTCTGCAAACTTTGTATAAATTTCTTTTTTTGTGTATTTCTCAGTAACGTGACTTGCTTTTTCAATAAACCAATAACTGCTGGCATTAAGCTTTTCTTCTTCTTTTCCATATTTCTGGATAGAATCAAATTTCTTCATATTTAAAAAAGTAAAGTACTTCTTGTCTTCCTTTTTGATATTCAGTTCTTTAGTGGTTTTAGCAATTGCTTCATCTAAGTCCTTTTCGCTTTTATTGCTGTTTTCGTTGACTTTTCCCGGAAACATTGCAATCAGTAAAAAAGTAATGAAACTGATAAAAATATACAATCGCACCGGAGCTAAATACGAGAGACGTTTTCCTGAAAGATATTCTTTCGTCAGCGTTGAAGGTTTAAAAAGAAGGTTTTTAATCGTTTTCCAGAAAGCATTTTCATAATGCGTTAAATCTTCAAAAAAGTGAACAAATAAATGATGAAAAGTCTTTCGGCTATCGCTGTTTTCCTGTCCGCAGTTAGGACAAAACTTTTGTTCTACGACATGGCGGCAGTTCAGACAGGTTTTGTCTTCTCTGATTTTGTTATGTGACATTGGTTTATTTGGTTGGTTTAGTTTTGGTCAGTTTTTAGGTTATTTCTTAAGCACTTCGTTCAGGAAAACTTGTAAATGTTCAAAAGATCTTTTGGCAGCCACGGCATTATAAGCGGCGCCTTTTGAGTTGTCATTTCCTGCTTCCGGATTTGTAAATGAATGTACTGAATTGGCATAGTAGATCATCTGCCAGTCTGCTTTTGTATCACGCATTTCCTGTTGGAATGAAGCAATTTCTTCTTTTGAAACAAATGGATCGTCAGCACCATGACAGATTAAAACTTTGGTGGTAATTGGTTCTGCAGGTCTCGAAGCCTCTTTACCCAAGCCGCCATGAAACGAAGCCACACCTTTTACATTCAAATGACCGCGTGCTGCTTCCAGAACTCCGGTTCCTCCAAAACAATATCCAATAATTACGATATTATCGGCATTTGCTCCGGATTTAATTAGTTCCTGCAAAGCGGCTTCAATGCGTTTTTGATAGGCCTGATAATTGGTTTTGTAAAAACCGGCTTGTTTTCCTGCTTCAGAAGTGTTTTTCGGATAATTCCCCTCACCATAAATATCAGCGATAAAGACATGATAGCCCAATTTTGATAAATCTTCTGCAATTCCTTTAGAAGCGTTGTCGATTCCAAGCCAGGCAGGAAGCATTAAAATTCCGGGATTCTGACTGCTTTTCTTAGCCGATTTTGCAAACAAACCATTTAAAGTCTGGTTTCCCTCAGAATATTTTACAGATTTTAGCTGCGCATTAATTGTAGTAGAAAACAATATAGTTGCGAAGATTAGTGTAGCTGAATTTTTCATTTTTTACAATTTTTAACAAATATCAGAAATAAAATGTTACAAAAAAACCTCAGTAAGTAATTCTTATGAGGTTGATATTGTTAAAATTGAATAAAAAAATAATCAGATTATAAAGACACATTGCGTTTAAAGGCGCAGCCCAATTCGACCATCGAATCGGTCTTGGCAATGCCGGGAATATTATCGATTTTTTCATATAAAATTTTACGCATGTGCTCGTGATTTCTGGCAGTAATTTTTAGATACAAAGTAAAAGAACCCGTTACAAAATAACATTCGGTGATTTCAGGAATTTCTTTTAAAGCTTCGATAATGCGTTCTGAATCTGAATCTTTATTGAGTGTGATTCCGGTAAAAGAAGCCCAGTCGTAGCCAATTTGTTTTTCGTTCAAAATGGGTTTTATACCTGTAATCACACCTTGTTCAAACATGCGGTTAATGCGCTGGTGAACCATAGTATTTGAAATTTTAAGATTAGATGCAATTGTCGAATAGGCAATGCGGCCATCTTTTTCTAATTCTTTGATGATCTTAATATCAAATTCATCTAAAATATCCATACTATATTTTTTAATTTCTGTAAAGATAAAAAAAGTCTGGATTGAATGTTGGAAATCAATTTTAAAAATGACTTTTATATTGGTGAAAATAAGTTAATTTGATTTTAATTTTGGTTTTTTTGAGTTAAATATATCTTTATTTAGTTGATAAATAAATAATTTTTATATTTTTGTTTTTATAAAAAGAAATTATCATGGCAAATACACAAGAGATACTTTCGTCAAAATCAGAGGTTTTGATTGAAAAAGAGAATAAATACGGAGCTCACAATTATCATCCGCTTCCTGTGGTTTTAGAAAAAGGAGAAGGTGTTTATGTATGGGATGTTGACGGTAAAAAGTATTTTGATTTTTTATCTGCTTATTCGGCAGTAAATCAAGGACACTGCCACCCAAAAATTGTTCAGGCAATGATCGATCAGGCGCAAAAACTTACGCTTACTTCGCGTGCTTTTTACAATGATAAATTAGGAAATTACGAAGAATACATCACAAAGTATTTTGGTTTTGATAAAGTACTGCCAATGAATACCGGAGCAGAAGCGGTTGAAACAGCGCTTAAAGTATGCAGAAAATGGGCGTATGAAGTAAAAGGAATTCCTGAAAATCAGGCGCAGATTATTGTGTGTGAAAACAATTTTCACGGAAGAACGACTACTATTATTTCTTTTTCTAATGATGAAACGGCGCGTAAAAACTTCGGACCGTTTACTGACGGATTTATAAAAATTGAATACGATAATCTTGAAGCTCTTGAAAAAGCTTTGGAATCATCCAGAACGATTGCCGGATTTTTAGTAGAACCTATTCAGGGTGAAGCAGGTGTTTATGTTCCGTCAGAAGGATATCTGGCGAAAGCAAAAGCACTTTGCGAAAAACATAATGTTTTATTTATTGCCGATGAAGTTCAGACAGGAATTGCACGTACCGGAAAATTATTAGCTGTTCATCATGAAAATGTACAGCCGGATATTTTGATTCTGGGTAAAGCTATTTCAGGAGGTGTTTATCCTGTTTCGGCGGTTTTGGCAAATGATGAAATTATGAATGTCATAAAACCGGGACAGCACGGATCTACTTTTGGAGGAAACCCTGTTGCGGCAGCTGTTGCAGTTGCAGCGCTTGAGGTAATTAAAGAAGAAAAACTGGCTGAAAATGCTGAGCGCCTTGGAATTATTTTAAGAAAAGGACTTAACGAAATTGCAGAACGAAACAATCTAATTACACTGGTTCGCGGAAAAGGACTTTTGAATGCGATTGTAATTAACAGTGATGAAGATTCGGATCTGGCCTGGGAAATCTGCCTGAAATTCAGGGACAACGGATTATTGGCGAAACCAACTCACGGTAATAAAATCAGACTGGCACCGCCTTTGGTAATGACTGAAGGACAAATACATGAATGTCTTGAAATCATCGAGAAATCACTGAACGATTTTAGATAATCGATCTTAGCATAAAGTTATGAAAACGCTGCCGGAATTTTTGGCAGCGTTTTTTTTGTGAGATAAGAATTGTATAACAACTGATGTAAATTATATAATTTTTAAAACGGGATCAGAACTAGTTTTGGATATCCATTTTAAGGATGGAATTTAAAATCTCATAAAAAGCTTTGGGGGGCTTTTTAGAGATTTTTAACCCAAAACAAATCAATGCTGTATAATTTAAAATAATTACAAATGGCCTACGGAACTACTGATTTAACTCGTTTTTTAGATGCGCAGAATAAACTTTATCTTACTGCTGTTTCAGAAATTAAAAGAGGAAAAAAAGAAACCCACTGGATGTGGTTTATTTTCCCGCAGATAAAAGGATTAGGGAAAAGTGACCTTGCAAGATATTATGCCATTGAAAACCTTGAAGAAGCCGCGGAATTTTTAAATCATCCTATACTGGCTAAACATTTAATTGAGGTTTGTGAACTTCTTTTAAACTTTAGAAAAAAATCTGCCGAAGCTATTTTGGGTGATTTAGGGGCGAGAAAATTACGTTCTTCCATGAGTCTTTTTTCTCAGGTCGAAAATGCGAATCCTATATTTCAGGAAATGCTCGACACCTTCTTTTCAGGACATTTAGATCCTGCTACTTTATCAATTGCTAATGCATCAAAAGAGGTTGTCCTTCAGGCATAATCTTCGATATATTAATTTCAATCCTAACTTAAAATAAAAAAGCGATAGTCGTAAAACTATCGCTTTTTGTTCATAATTACTAAAATATCAAAAAAAGTAATTATCTCTTAATGCAATTGACTGCTAATGAGCTTGTTCTAATACCGGAGCCGGAGCTGTTTCAACTAAAGCTTCTTTTGGTTTCAATGGTACAGATAAAACACCTTCTGCCAAAGCACTTCCTTCTTTTTTAGATTTAAATATCGGCCATAAAAATTGAGCATACCATTCTTCCTGTTTATATGATTTCATTCCATATGATTCAGGGAATTTACGAGTAATTAATCCTGTCCCGAAGATGACATCCCAGATAAAAAACATGTTTCCGAAATTTCCTTTGAAATGACCTACACCGTCTCCGCTTGTATCTGCGTGGTGCGCATGATGTGTTGCCGGGGTAGAAATTAATCTTTCTAAAACCCATGCAATTGGATGTAAAATTCTGTATTTGTAAAATGGTTTATCCCAGGCAATGCTTGAATGTGCTCCAAGAGTGATAAAACTTTTAATTACAAGAACAAACAAGGCGGGTAATCCTAATCCTAAATATGTTAAAGCAGCCGTTAAATAAATCTGAGAAAAGAAAATCGTATAGATAAAATTTTGTCTGGAAGCCATTGCCATCCCCATATACGGAGCTGAGTGATGTGTTCTGTGAAAACGCCATAAAAACGGAACCTGATGGTGTAATCTATGATACCAGTATTGCGTTAAATCATCGGCAATGGCAATTAGGAAAAAACCTCCCCAAAACGGAACCCACGATAAGGAGCCGGCCAAATTTGGGAATAAATACGGTAAAGCTGTTAAACTGAAAAAAGCAATAACCGGAGGTAAAATTAATTTTGGAGCAAGAAAAGACACAATATCAATTTTGCGTTCTTCACCTGTCCATTGATCGTCGTATAAACCTGCTCCAAATTCTATAAGTCCCAGTACAATCATAAATACGGTTAATCCCCATGTTCTGATGTTTGCAAAAACGGGCTGTACGAATTCTAAAAAGGAAGGCAGTGTAATGTGAGATTCGCTCACTGCGGCACCGCCCAGTTTAAAATAAAGATAGATTGCCGCGACTGGCAATGAATAGATAAAAAGACTTATGGTCAAGTCTCTTGTCAATTTTGAATTTTGAACTGCTGCCATGATTTCTTATTTTAAAAATTGATTAATAATGGTTAATCCTCCGGCTAAAATGGCCAGCGGTACTAAAAACAAGATTACCCCAACGACAATCTTTTTTCCTATAATTTCATAATCTACTCGTTTCATATTGTTCGTTTTATTACCTGCAAGGTTTTCAAAACCTTGCAGGTTGTGTAAAAGTTAATTAGAACTTTCTCCAGATTTTGTAACCTGTTTGATTAATTCAGAAACTGTTTTTCCTTTGTCGGCTCCTGTGTTGTGGATTCTTCTGTTGTAAACATCCTGCCAGTCAATCAACGGATATACATTGTTTTCTTTGGCCTGTTCGTCAAATAATTTTTTAAGTTCGGCCAGTTTTTCCGGATATTTTTTTGCCAGATTATTACGTTCGTTAAAGTCTTCGTTTAAGTTGTATAACTCCCAAACATCTGTATCAAAATTACTTGGAGCTGGTTTTTCATTATTTCCCAACGATTTTTTCACGGCAAATGAATCCGGTAAATGTGCAGCCGAAGCTTTCCATCCGTCTTTATAAATGGCTCGGTTTCCAAAAATATAGTAATACTGAACCGTATGCAGGGATGGCGCTTTTGGATTGTCTAAAGAAGCTTTGAATGTCGAGCCCTGAATAATGTCCTGTTTAATGTTTTTGATATATTCCGGTGCTTTGATTCCGGCGATATCCAGAGTTGTAGGCAAAAGATCGGTAACGTGGCTGTATTGGTTTCTGATACCGCCTTTGTCTTTAATTCCGTTTGGATAAAAAACAATCAGCGGATTACGCGTTCCGCCTTCAGAATGTGCGTCTTGTTTCCAGTTTTTGAAAGGAACGTTTGTTGCCTGAGCCCATCCTAAAGGATAATTAGTATTTAAACCTTTTGCAGTTCCAATTTCTCCAATATTATTTAAATTGCTTTGGAAGTTTTCTTCATCTGTTTTTCCCTGAGAAAACAAACTCTGGCTGATGGTTCCCTGTAAAGTTCCTTCTTTACTTGCTCCGTTATCACCAATGGCAACAAAAATCAGCGTATTATCAAGTTGTCCGCTTTCTTTTAAATAATTTACCACTCGTCCAATTTCATAATCGGTATACGTAAGGAATCCGGCGTAAACTTCCATGAATCTGGCGTATACTTTCTTTTGGTCCGGAGTTAGTTTTTTCCATTCGGTAATTAAAGCATTGCGTTCTGGTAAAACGGCATTGGCAGGAACAGTACCTAATTTCTTTTGGTTAGCCAATACTTTTTCTCGATATACATCCCAGCCTTCGTCAAATTTTCCTTTGTACGGTTCAACCCATTTTTCGGCAACCTGATGAGGTGCATGAACGGCTCCCGGTGCATAGTACAAAAAGAATGGTTTTCCCGGTGCTGCTTTTTGTTGTTTTTGGATATAGCTGATGGCTTTATCTGTAATTAATTCATTTAAATGGCGTCCGTCCGGTTTAATATGAGTCTGATCTTCTACTAAATCAGGATTGTACTGATCAGTTTGCGAACCTAAGAATCCGTAGAAATGATCGAAACCTTTTCCGGTAGGCCATCTGTCAAACGGACCCGCATCTGAGGCTTCTTCATCCGGAGTTACGCCATATTTTCCAACGGCAAAGGTGTTATAACCATTGTCACGAAGGATTTCTGCAATAGTTCCTTTGTCAGATGGGATTCGCCCATCCCAGCCTGGAAAGCCTGCTGACAAAATCGTGTGAGAGAAACCGCTAACATGAACCCTTCCCGAATTTCTTCCAGTTAATAAAGCTGCACGTGTAGGGGCACAGATTGCTGTTGTATGAAAGTTGGTATAGCGTAAGCCATTGTCTGCCAGATTGTCGAATGTAGGTGTGTTGATTAAACCTCCAAAAGTACTTGAAGCTCCAAAACCAACATCATCTAATAAAATCCAGACAATGTTTGGAGCGCCTTTTGGTGCTGTTACAGGATCCGGCCAGTATTCTTTTGAATCGGCGAGAGTTTTTCCAATAGTTCCTTTAAATTCTTGTTTTTCCTGTGCAAGTCCTAATTGAGCTATTAGGACAACTGTAATCAAAAGCCCTTTTTTAGGACCTTTGAATGCAGTATTGATTTTTAAATTTTTCATGTGTACTCGTTTTTTGGTTTTTAATTAATAGCCTGGGTTTTGCGGTAACCCGACAGGGTCAATATTTCTTTCGCTTTGTGGAATCGGATAAAGATTATTTTTTTCTGAAACCGAGTTTTTAGCGGTAACTTTTTTTACTTCGGTAACCAATGTTCCCCAGCGTACCAGATCGAACCAGCGTTGTCCTTCCTGAACAAACTCTTTTTTGCGTTCTTCCTGAATCGCTGCTCTAAAGCCTGCCTGATCAAGAGCGGTTAGATCTATCCCTGCATCGGGTGTTGCGATGGGTTTTCCGTACGCTCTTCTTCGTACCTGATTAAGCAGTTCAAAAGCTTCCGGTGTTGGCGTTCCCTGTTCGTTAATGGCTTCTGCCAAAGACAATAAAATGTCGGCATAACGAATAAGCGGAAAGTTGATCGCCACGTTCCCGGGAGTTGCCAGATTGGTTAAATCCAGATATTTTTTAAAAATTGGTTTTGGGAATGTATAAAGTGTTCCGGTCGCCGGATTAAGAAGCTGCTTGGCATAGCTGACATCTCTTCTTGTATCTCCGTCTTCGTAAATATCATAAAACAAAGCAACATCTGAGATAATATCAGCAGGCTCTGTTGCTGTAAATCCGGTAAATGATGTTGCCTGAAAGGTACTTCCGCTTGAACCGTTTCCTGCCTGATTCGGCTCAAACTGGACAGAGAAAATATGTTCTTTTCCGTTCTTTTTCGATTTGGTAAAGATATCCTGAAAGTTTTCGAACAAAGCATATCCGTAACCTCCGTTTATTACTTCTCTTGCTTTTAAAACAGCATTAGGCCAGTCTTTTCTGGTCAGGTATACTTTTGTCAGAATTGCTTTTGCCGCTCCGGATGTGGCACGACCTGCGTCGGCAGCAGTATACGCAGCCGGTAAAGCTTCAGCATCTGTCAGATCTTTTATGATCTGCGTATATACTTCGTCAACTGTTTTTCTTTGTGTTTTTAGTTTTTCCAGTTCGATTGTTGTAGGTTCGTGTAAAACAATCGGCACACCGCCCCAAAGGCGAACTGCCTGAAAATAAAGTAATCCTCTAATGAATTTTGCTTCGTTGATCAGCCTTGTTTTAACAACTTCAGAACCCGACACTTTTGGGATATTGTCAATAGAAACATTAGCTCTGTTGATGCCTGCATAAATTTGTCTCCACGCTACCTGAACACGGTCTGAAGTAGCATCGTGTGTTAAACTGCTTAAAGCTCTAACCTGCGGATTTGTAGCAGAAACTCCTGCTGCAGCATAATCTGAGGCCATATCTGTAAGGAAATACAAGTTTCTTCCAAATAAACTCTGCTCTCCTGGATCAAGGCTCAGTGAAGCATACACGGCAGTGACGCTGGCCACGGCATCATCCTGAGTTACAAAATAGTTATCTTCGGTGGTAAATGAGGTTGGTGTTACCTCAAGGTCGGTGCACGATACGAATAAACCGGCACTTAAAAGGAATATTACGATAATCTTTTTCATTTTATATTTTTTTTACTTAGAAAGTTACGTTCAGACCTGAAATGAAAGTTTTGGAGTTTGGATAAGAACCAAAGTCAATTCCCGGATATAAGTTGTTTTGTTCGTATGAACTTACTTCCGGATCATATCCGGTGTATTTTGTCCATGTAATTAAGTTTTCGGCAGAAACATAAAATTTTACGCTTTTGGTTCCCAGTTTTTTCGAAACGCTTTTTGGCAGCGTATAACCAAGAGTGATTAATTTTAATCGTAAGAAAGAAGCATCTTCTACATATCTTTCAGAAACAATTCCAAGCGGAGAACTTGTAGCTCTCGGAATTTCGTTACTAGGATTTGCAGGCGTCCAGCGGTCTTCGAGAGCAGCGGCGGCATTGGTTCCAAGAGTAGAAATTTCTAACTGCTGGTTTAAAGCATTGAAGATTTTTCCGCCGTATGATCCCTGAAAAGAGAAGTTCAGATCAAAATCTTTATACGAAACCGTGTTGCTGAAACTTCCTGTGAATTTTGGCTGTGATGAACCCAGATCACCTTTGTCAAGTGCTGTAATTACACCGTCACCGTTCGTATCGACATATCTTCTGTCGCCTACTTTTGTATTGGCTAAACTGTTGATTTTGGGCTGTGTATTAACTTCTTCCTGAGTCTGGAAAATTCCGTTTGTTCTATACCCCCAGAAAGTTCCCAAAGGCAGACCTACTTTTACAATAACCGGCTGCTGCTGTAATAACGAACCGTTTGGCACAACAGGAAAAAATTGATTAACGCCGTTTCCTATTGCAGTAACTTTGTTTCGGTTGGCAGCAAATACGAAATTAGAATTCCATGAAAAGTTTTCTGTTTTGAGGTTTTCGGTTGTCAGACCAATCTCGATACCTTTGTTTTCAACTCCTCCAATATTTTGAAGAACCGTTGCGTAACCGGAAGTTAAAGGTACAGGAACATTAATCAATAGATCTTTGGTTTGTTTGTAATACACATCAAAAACAAAATTGATTTTTCGGTCTAATAATGATAAGTCCAGTCCAACATTATACTGATTTGTTTTTTCCCATTTCAAATCTGGATTTGCCAGTCGGGTAGGAGCGAGACCTGTGTAAAGTGTTCCTCCAAAAGAATAATTTACAGAACCCATTGAAGCCAGCGAAAGATAATTTCCAATTTCCTGATTTCCTGTTGTTCCGGCTGTAAGTCTAAGTTTAGCTTCGGTTACGCCTTTGATGTTGTTGGCAAATTCTTCATCGGTAATGTTCCAAGAAAATCCGGCAGATGGGAAATATCCCCAAAGCGACTCGGCACCAAATCTTGAAGAACCATCGGCACGTCCGGAAAGAGTAAAGTTGTATTTGCCTTTATACGAATAGTTGACCCTTGCCAGCCATGATTTTAAGACACTTTCAAAAGCATCACTGTATGGTTTTGTAGGTACACCATCCTGAATAGAATTGTAAGTCGTATTGTCATTGATGAAAGTATTAGCTCCTGCTGTCACCACTTCTCCCTGCGTGTATTGAAGGGTGTATCCTGCTAAAGCTGAAAATTTATGGTTTTCACCAAAGCTGGTATTGTAATTAAGTGTGTTTTCATTTAATACAGAGCTAACCAATCGGTCGCCTACAGAAGCCAGACCCTTTGTTCCTGCTCCGGTTGTAGTGTGCGATGGTGCGTAATAGTTTTGCTTTGTATTTAAAACGTCACCGCTTACGGCAACTTTGGCAGTCAGCTTTTTAGTGATTTTGTATTCACCAAACAAACTGGTTAAGATTCGGTTGATTTTAGTTTCATTGATTGTATTTTCCAAATCGTTAATTGGATTTGGGACATAACCGTTTACAGAAGTTGCATACGGATTATTAGTTACATTGTAAGTTCCATCGTCATTTTTAATAGGAACTACTGGCGCAGTGAGTACAACACTTACTAAAGGATTTGGCGTTCTGCCACTGTTTCCGTTAGTTCCAACTCCGTTAGAAACGGAATTACTGTAATTGGCATTGACACCAAATTTAAAATTCTGAGAATAGTTTCTTTCATAGTTTGCGCGCAATGAAATACGTTTAAAATCAGATCCCAGTACAATTCCTTCCTGATCGAAATAGCCAGCTGAAATGGCATAACGGGATCTTTCATCTCCGCCTGAAAATGACAGCTGATGATTTTGAAGTGGTGCCGCTTTTACAAAAGCCGCCGACTGCCAGTCGTAATTTCCGGAAGTTTTAAAAGCTTCGATCTGGGCAGGAGTAAAAGAAGGCGCCTGACCAATACTTGCCTGAACATCATTTCGTAAACTGGCCCATTGGCTGGCATTCATTAAATCCAGCTTTTTGGATATGTTTTGAAATCCAAAATATCCCTGGTATGAAATATTGTCCTGACCCTTTGTTCCCTTTTTAGTGGTAATAATGACAACACCGTTGGCACCTCTGGAACCATAAATCGCTGTTGCAGAAGCATCTTTTAGAACTTCCATAGACTCAATATCGGCCGGATTTATGGTTGATAAAACGTTAAGGCTCGCTCCGGCATTGGCTACTCCGGCAGAACTGTTTCCGTTGTCGTTGTAAATCAGGATTCCATCTACTACATACAAAGGTTCATTTCCAGCTGTAATTGAATTTCCCCCGCGAATACGAACGCTTGAAGAAGCACCCGGACGTCCCGAACTTTGTGTAACTACCACCCCGGCAACAGCGCCTCGCAGTAAGTTATCTGCCGATGAGGTTACCTGAGATAAATTAGCTTTTGGCACCGATGCAACAGAACCTGTAATGTCTTTTCGTTTTTGAGTTCCGTAACCTACAACTACTAATTCATCCAGTTCTTGTCTTTCTTCTTTTAAGTGAATAATTACCGGATTTTTCTCTACAATAATCTCCAGTTTTTTATATCCTATGTAACTTACGATTAAGGTATAAGGAAATTTCTGACCGGTCTGAAAATAAAATTTTCCTTCAACATCTGTCACTACACCGTGCGTTGTGCCTTTAATATTAACGGATGCGCCTATAATAGGCTGATTTGTAATGTCATCGACTACAGTTCCGTCGAGTTTAGACTGGATAAGAGGTATGGTATTTTGTGCCTGAAATTGCAGGGATGCCAACAAAATTGTAACCCATAAAATGAGTTTTATATTTTTTTTCATTTCTTTGTAACGGTTTTAAGTAATTAACAAGGCGCCCTGGAAGCTGATTTTTCAGCACCCTCGATATGGTTTCCTTGATTTAGTTATGAATATTCTTTAAGCCTTGCCATTTCTGTTGCCGCAGAAATGGCTTTTTTTATTTACAGCAGCAGTTTTGCATTGTTTTCATTTTGGTTGTTTTTTAGTTGTTAATTATTTTCTTTTTTAAAATACGGGTACAATTCAATAATCCATTTAGTGCATAAAGTATGCATCAAAATGATATTTTGTATTGAATAATAAATTGGTGGTGAAATTGGAATTTCGTTTTCAGATTCAGATTGTAATCTTATAACGAACAGAGATGTTAGGAATTAACAACAGAAGCACATATAACAAAAAGTGTTATAAGTGTATTTTTTCGGAAGAATGTAATACGATATGCTTTCGGTTGTTTTCAAAATATAGTTTTTTATGGTTTCAAATAGTATACTAAACTCTACTAACTCTATAGACAAAGTTAATTTTTATATAATAAAAACCAAAAACTTATTAAATTTTTTTTTGAAAGGAGATTGAAAAAGAGGAAACAAATAAGTTTTTTTAAATATAAATATCTGATTATTAATAACTTGTTTGTTTTTTTAATTCTTTTAAAATACTTAAAATAATTTTTATAAAAACTAAAAAATGTAGTATTTATACCTGGTTTTTTTCTTTTTTAATTTCTTAACTTACTCGAATTGAGGTAGAAAAACGTCTTTAAAACATCATTTTTAGTTTTTGTTTACCGTTTTATTTTCAATTGAGAAATAAGATTGGTTTTATTTTAAATTAGATTTTTAAAATAAAAAGAGCTGTATCTTTTAGGACACAGCTCTTTTAAGTAAGCACTCATTTGTAACTAAGATTGAATAATTTTTATGTATTGGTATACGTGTGTACACTTTGTGCGGCAGATGGCATGTAATTGACACCAAACCAGCAGAGAAGCAATACAATAAACGACAACGCCAGTGTAATTAAAACCGGTTTTACTTTATTAGGATAACGGTAACGTAAGTGTATGTAAATTAAATAGGCCAGCCAGGTAAGCATAGCCCAGGTTTCTTTTGGATCCCAGGTCCAGTAATGTCCCCAGGCTTCTTTTGCCCATAAGGCTCCAAATAATAGCCCAAGGGAAAGAAAACCAAATCCAACATAAACGAGGTTATTGGCCAGCTGTAATATTTCATCTTTATAACTGCCTTTGTAGTATTTGTACAATCCAAAACATGCGACAATTGATGAAACAGCAAGTAATGCGTATGAAAAAATGTAAACCAGTACATGCGGTATAAACCAAATGCTTTGTAAGGCGGGCATAAGTGCCTTGTTGTAAGTATCAGGATTAAAATAGTTGATACATAAAAATACACATGCCATTACCAGACTGTAATTCAGCAGCCATTTGTATTTCCATCTTGCATAGGTTATAATGCCGATAACCGGAAGAAATACGGCATACCAAAGCCTTGTTTCACCCAATGTACGCATAGGCGGGCGTCCCAGATGCTGCCATAAATGATACGTAAACATCATCATGGTAAAGGCACCAAATGATGCAGAAAGGAGTATCCAAAATGCTTTGTTCTGTGTACTTTTTAATATTTGAAAGAGCATACAGAGCAGCCAGAAAAGGATAGCGGTAACAGCGTAATTAGAAAAATATATCCAGTAATTCATTAAAAAAACTTTTATGTGTACAAATTGGAACAGGTTTTAAGGTTTAGTTAAACAACAGTTCCTCTTCCTTTGAATATTAAATAAACGGCTCCAATAATCATCATGAATATTCCGGAATAAACCACTGGAAGCCACGGATCGCGAACTAATTCAATCACACTAAGCTTAGACCATTTCCCAAATTTTTCATCATAACTTAATTGATAAATTTTCCAGCCGTTTGTTTTAAAAGGTTTATTGACTTCAATTACGGCTTTTTCATTCTTGCCGTCTTTAACAAATACATTTACATGCGAACTGTATTTTTTAGCTTCGGGCTGTAACATGATTATGGCCTGTTTGTCATTTAGCTGCAAATAAGAATAGGCCGTTGCAAAACTGCCGCAGCTAATCCAGGCAGTTGTATCAATCGCTGCCGATTTTACCTCGATTAAAGCCGATGGTGCAGCACCTTCTTCATTTACAGGAAAATAACCATTACCGGTAAATTTGCTGTTTTCGGTATAATCCAGAATTTTAATTTTATAATTTTTGTACTCATACTGATCGCCTTTTTCAATCATTCTGAGAGCATTTACTCCTTTGGTTTCAATGCTGTTATTAGTAATATCGGCCAAGGCAAGTTTTGGAGCAAAAGTTTCCATATCAAAACTTTTAAGCTCAAAAGCAATGGGCATTGGGATCGTATTTCCTTTCTCTGTTTTAGCGCCCCACACCAATTGATCTTTGTACAAATCCATAGTATAGCGTTGTAAATTCCCACTTCCGAGAATTCCGGCAGTCATGGCAATAAAAAGTCCAAGATGGTTAAGGACAAATCCCCAGTTTTTCCATTGCCAGGGAGTCATTCTGTTAAGGGTTGCAAGTCCCAGTGTAATTAAGAAATACAATTGAGCAATGATGAATGGCCAGCTGTTTAAAACAAATGAAAAACCAAAGATGTCCGGTTTTACACCTTCAACAAAATTCTGCTGTGGAAGTGTTCCCATTATAACAGCCTGAATTAGAACCAAAACAATAGCGCTCACAGATGCAGGTACTGATCTGAGCCATTTTACCCACGGATGATTCCGGCTTGAAAAATGTAATAAAAGAAGCATTGCAACAAATACACCGCCCATAATATAATTTACGGGTGCACCAACAGCCTTAATACTGCTTCTGGTAGTTATCTGCAAAAAGTAGCCGACCAGCAGTAATCCCAAAGCAATTATAAAAGACTCTTTATAATCCCACGGATATTGCCACAATGCTTTCTTAGTTGATTGATGATTTTCAACAAATTTCATTATTTGATTCTTGGTTTTTAGCTTTTAATTTGAAGCAGGGAGTATTTAGTTTGATGAAAACCGGTAAACTCCCTGTATTTTTTATAAAATTTGTTTTTATTTTTTCTTTGCTTCTTCAAGCCATTTTGGAAGCAGGTTCTTTTTAAATTCGGCTTTATTTGCTTTTTCCTTACTCATATCAAGTCCAATGTATTTTTGAGCTTTTTCTTTGGTAGAAAGATCAGGATACTGAATTGGAGCTGTCTGTCCTAATGATGCCAGTACTTTACTAAGCGCAATTCTGGCTTCGGCAGCTTTATTGAGGCCGTTTGTGATCACTCTGGCTGTTTCTAAAGGAGCATGGAAAGATCCTCCGTGCGATGCAGCTGCAAAATCCCAGCGCCATTGCGACTGACGAATCAGTTTTAAAATATCTTTCATCTGAGCTTCAGTTGCCCCTTTATCCCAGGCTAATTTTGCTTCTAGATGCGCTTTTACCAACTGATCTTCCAGTTCAATACGGATATCATGAATTTTTTTCTGACGTTCGTTTACATTGGCAACAAGGGTTTTTTCTTCTTCTCTGTGACATACCTGACAAGAGTTGGCTACGTTATTAAGCGGTGACTGAATTTTGTGATCTGTAAATTTTTGTCCGCCTTCGCTCTTATAAGGCATATGGCAGTCTGCACACGAAACACCTCTTTGTCCGTGAATCCCCATTTGATGAATTTCGTAATCAGGATGCTGCGCTTTTAAGATTGGAGCTTTACTGAGAGCATGTGTAAAATCACTGAATTCAATATCATCATAATATTTCTCCATATCTTCTACAGTCATACCATTTTTCCATGGGAATTTTACTTTTGCAGCGCCTTCAACAGATTTCTTATCAAAATAGTATTCAACGTGACATTGCGCGCAGACTAAAGAGCGCATTTCATTATGAGTAGCTTTTGTAATATCTTTTCCTTGTTCCTTAAATGCTTCAATCAAACCTGGACGTGTGATTTTAAGGTTCATTGTTTTAGAATCATGACAATCAGCACACCCGATTGGGTTTACAATTTCGGTTCCTAATGCGGCCCAGGTTTGCTTGTAAAATTCATCAATCCCCAGTTTATCCATCATCCTTGGCACATCCGGAGATTTACAAACCCAGCAGCTCGAAGGCTGAGGTCCGTCCTGCGGTCCTTTTGGAGCTCCGGTTCTTAATGTATTGTAAATATCTTCTAAGGCATAAAAATGCCCTCTTCCCTGATTGTAATCTTTAGAGAATGCATAACCCGCCCAAAGTACAACCATACGAGGATCTTCGTGGAGCATATCTCTCATCTTTCCGCCTCCGTACATACTGGTAAAAGTAGTATCTGCGGTTTCATAATAAGTCTGGAATTCTCTTGGATAATTGGCACCCCAAACCTCATTTTTAGATTCAAATTCTCCTACCGGAGCCATAACTTTGTTAACAAATAATGCTTCTGTTCTGCGTTCCATTACGCTGTTAACCAATAAGCCGAGTATAAAAACGACCAGCATTGTAATGCCAAACATTACCCATCCTAACCAGGGTTTCTGCCTTATAATTTCTTTAAGAGGAGCCATAATAGTTTAGTGTTTAATTTTTTTTTTGATTTTGATTTTTTATTTAGTTTGTTCTGCTTTTTTCTTTTTTGCAATTTCGATGCTGTCAGTTTGTTTGTGAAGCCATTCCGGAACAGGCGATTCCAGCATTGGAACCCTTGCATTTGGTGCAGATGACAGACTGTTTATTTTTCCGTGAGGCACTTCACGATGGCAATCCCAGCACAATTTTCCTTCCCCGTGTTTTTTGTCGGCAAGGGTTACACCTGTTGTACTTACATTCGCATTAAGATCAGAATGACAGCGCTGGCAGTTTTTCTGTACCACATCTGTTCCGGCTTCTTTTATCTGAATAACCTGCGGTTCAGCCCGCCATGTAAATACTGTTGCGTGATAAAGGCCGTCTTTTGCTTTAAAGAAATATTTATTTAATGCATTATTGTGCGGCACATGACAATCGTTGCAGGTTGTAACACGAGCATGAGAGCTATGCTGCCAGGTTGCATAAAAAGGCGTCATAACATGGCAGTTTACACATGTTTTGGGTTCATCTGAAAGATATGAGACCGCATTTGATACATATAAGAGATAAGCGAATAACCCTGTTCCTACGCCTACAGCTACTATCACAAAGGGAACCCATTTACGCGGGGGCATCACATAATTTAAAATCTTCTTCATATATGAAATAGTATTAGATTGTCAATTTCAAATGTATGTGGTAAAATCTTACTTTTTCATGATAATTATCAGATTCTTATTTTAATGTTAAATTTTTGCGACATTATATGTATAAAGAGTGTTGAGTGTTTGTATTTTAACATATTTGTATTTTTTTGTAATTTGTATATGTTTTTAGATCAAATTTAAATAACATTCATTTTGTATGTTAATTGATTAATATTTAGTCTGTTAAATATTTTTTTATAATTTTAGAGTATTCTTTTTTACTCAAATAATTTAAATTATTTGGCTCGATATTGATTTTTCAAATAAATGCTGGACTACTAATTAGTAATACTATTTTTTATGGCAAAACTTTCTCGATCTCATTATATTTTTTCTCCCACAGCACTATTCTCTACAATTGGCTTGATCTGTCTGGTTTTGATCAATTTGTGTGTTTTATTTTTCTCTAATCAGGAATTTTATGCTAAAAAAGCAGTTGCTGCATTCTTAGAATATGAAACTATGAAGGGAGACAAAAGTGGCTTAATGGTTAAGGTTACGAAGGATTTAAAACACAAAGTGTTTTCTTTCTTAAATCTGAGATGGAAGAAAATGTCCATAAAGTACAAACAGCTGACAAGAAAAAATCAATTATCTGTCCTAGAGGACTACTACGCTGCTTTCAGCCCCGAATTGCGGGTGTGTTGTGCTCTTGACTTTTTATCTCACAAAAATGAATTTTCAGCACTTAAATACAGAAAATTAGTGCTTTATTTCTAGTTATTTAGGATGTTTTTAAATAAGACAAAAATATCTTTTTGTATGATATATTATGATATATGTCATGTTTGGTAAGAATTTTAGGCTCTAATTTTGCCAGTATAATTGAGAATAATCACTCGGTATGTTCAAATAATCCAGATAGTTTATGAGTAATTTATCCCAATCTCACAGAATTTTATTTCTTAACACACTTGCTTTTACAGTGTGTTTTGCCTGCTGGACATTAAATGGTGTTCTGGTTACTTTTTTGGCAGATAAAGGAATATTTAATTTTACGGTAATAGAAACAGGCTGGCTTCTGGGTATTCCTATCCTGTCAGGCTCTGTTTTCAGGCTTCCGGTAGGAATCTTAACGGATAAATACGGCGGAAAAGTTGTTTTTTCGACGCTGCTGTTACTTTGTTCAATACCGCTTTTTTTACTGCCTTTTGCAGGCTCTTTCTGGAGTTTTGCCATTTTAAGTTTTTTCTTCGGATTGGTAGGAACCAGCTTTGCTGTCGGAATAGGATATACATCAGTCTGGTATCCAAAAGAATGGCAGGGAAGGGCTTTGGGAATCTTTGGAATGGGGAATGCCGGTGCCGCAATTACCACTTTTATAGCGCCAACTTTATTAAATAGTTTATCAAAGGAAGATCCTGTTAACGGATGGAAAATGCTTCCTGTAATTTATGCTGCAACGCTTGTAATTATTGGAATTCTTTTTCTGGTTTTTACTAAAAATAAAACCAATCAGGGTGTTTCAAAATCAATGGGCGAATTATTATCACCGCTTAAAAAGACAAGGGTCTGGCGTTTTGGAACTTATTATTTCTTAGTATTTGGTTTTTTTGTAGCGTATTCCCAGTGGCTTCTTCCAAACTTTATGAATGTTTACGGTACTACTTTAGTAATGGGAGGTATGTTTGCTACAATGTTCAGCCTTCCGTCTGGAGTAATCAGGGCTTTTGGAGGATATCTTTCAGATAAGTTCGGAGCCAGAAAAGTGATGTACTGGGTTTTGGGTTCTTCTATAGTAATCAGTTTTTTATTGATGTTCCCAAAAATGGAAATCTTTACGGCAGGTCCGGGCGTTATGTCTTTAAGTAACGGAACTGTAACGGAAATCACAGCAGATAAAATAGTAGTGAATGGAAAAATACATGAGATAAATCCTAAAAAAAAAAGCTGAAGCTGATAATGAAACCGCAGTTTTCCCCGTTAAAAAATCATGGCAGGAAATAGTGGTTGAACAAAATCAGGAAGTTAAAAAGAAAGAATTATTAGCAAAAGGAATTACGCAAATCAGCTTTAGCGCTAATCTATGGGTCTATCTGGTTTTGGTAATACTGATAGGGATTTCATGGGGAATAGGAAAAGCAGCTGTATACAAACACATTCCGGAATATTTTCCAAATGAAGTAGGAGTTGTAGGCGGAATGGTAGGTTTAATAGGCGGTCTGGGAGGTTTTTTAGGTCCGATAATTTTTGGTTACCTCCTCAATTACACCGGACTATGGACAAGTTCGTGGATATTTATATTTATAGTTTCAGTACTCTGTATGCTTTGGATGCACAGAACAATTATAAATGCAATGCGAAGCAAATCACCTGATTTTACAAGAGAAATAGAAGATAATAATAAAAATTAAATTAAATAGAGATGAAAACCTGGTTAGACAAGTGGAACCCTGAAGATGAGGCATACTGGAATTCTGGAGGCAGTAAGATTGCATGGAGAACTTTAATTATAACAACAATTACATTAACGCTGTCATTTGCCTCATGGTTTATGATGAGTGTTATTGCAGTTAAGTTACCCGGATTAGGATTTAATTTTTCAAAAGACCAGCTTTTCTGGTTAACTGCTATACCGGGATTAGCAGCAGGATTTCTGCGAATTATTCATACTTTCCTGCTGCCAATATTTGGGACAAGACATATTGTATCTTTTGCAACGGCCATTAAATTGATTCCGGTAATTGGGATTGGCTTTGCTATTATGGATGTAAATACACCATTCTGGGTTTTTGCGGTCTTAGCATTTACAACAGGTTTTGGCGGTGGAGATTTTTCTTCTTACATGCCAAGTACAAGTTTGTTTTTCCCGCAGCGTTTAAAAGGAACAGCGCTTGGGATACAGGCGGGAATTGGAAATTTTGGTGTTTCGCTGGCACAATTCGTAACACCTATGGTGATTAGTATTGGAATTTTTGGTGCATCAACTGTATTTACCAGTATTGATCCGAAAGAAACCCTTGCCGTATTTCAAAATTCACCGATAGAGAGACAAAAAGAAGTTTTTTCAGCTCTTGATACTGAAGTACAGGTAAGAATATTATCTAATGTAAAGAAAAATGTAGTCGATTCTGTAAGCACAGCAGTAAACTCTCAGGATAATACGATTATATTTTCGTCACTTCCTGTGAAGGCAAAAGCAAAAGCAATTGCAAACGCGAATCCAAAATTAGCCGAAAAAATACTAAACAATATTAGTGCAGAAAATACGGCTGTTAAAAATAAACCAATCTACCTGCAGTCTGCTGCATTTTGGTTTGCACCATTTTTAATCATTATGGCACTTGTAAGCTGGTTTTATTTAAAAAGTATACCAATGAAAGCTTCTGTGAAAGAACAGCTGGACATCTTTTCAAACAAACATACTTGGTATTGTACCATAACCTACGTGATGACTTTTGGAACTTTTGCAGGCCTTTCTGCCGCATTCCCGCTTATGATTAAATTTTTATACGGAGATTTTCCAAATGCACCTGACCCGCTGGTATATGCATTTTATGGCCCGCTGATTGGTTCTGCAAGCCGAATTGCTTTTGGATTTGTGGCCGATAAAGTAGGAGGTGCTATCTTAACTACGATAACAGGATTAGGAATTTTAGCAGGATCAGTACTTTTAATAACAGAAGATCTGGTTGCACCAACAAGTATGGATCAGTTCCCGCTTTTTGTAACAGTAATTCTGGCAATGTTCTTTTTTACCGGAATTGGTAATGCAGGTACTTTTAGACAATATCCGGTCATCTTTAAAGAAAATCCGCGTCAGGCAGCAGGGGTTATTGGATGGACAGCTGCAATAGCTGCTTTCGGACCTTTTATCTTTTCTAAATTGATAGGAAATAACATTTCTGCCAACGGAACCGTAAATCAATTCTTTCTTGGTGTCGCTTTTTTTGCTATATTAGCTACAGGTATCAATTGGTGGTTCTATAATCGTAAGAATTGTGAAAAACCAAGTTAAATAAGTAATCATTAAACTAAAAAATTAAGGATGAAAAACAGAACATTTAATACCAAAGCTTTACTTGTTGCTTCGCTGGTCTCAATACTTACGATCGTATTTGTATTTTACGGCTCAAGAGAACTGCAAAATTTTGATGCAGCATTAATTACTTATTTATTCGGAACCGTATTTGCTTTCTTCGGAATTGTTTATCGATATACAGTCTGGTTACAGCGTCCGCCTACATGGATGTATTTTAAAAGAAGTATCAAATTTCTTTTTACCGGAAAAATATTTGCTCATTTATGGTTTTTAGGAAAAGAATCTGTGCAGAATATTGTGCTGCAGAAATTCATTTATCCCAGAAGTAAATACCGCTGGTTCGCGCATTTTTGTATTGCGTTAGGCTGTTTATCGGCTTTTGCCATTACAATTCCGCTTACATTTGGATGGATTCATTTTACACTAGCGCCTAATTCCATTTCGATTTATGAAGCACATTTCTTCGGATTTAAAATGATGGATTTTGAAATAGGATCATTTATGGCATTTCTTATTTTTCATGCTCTAAACTGGTCTTCATGGCTTGTAATTATTGGTTCTGCTTATTATTTAAGAAGAAGATTAACCAATCCCGGATTAATTGCAACACAGACTTTTGAAGGTGATTTACTGCCTCTGATTTTACTTATTGCTATTTCTGTAACCGGTTTGTGTTTGACCTATTCATATCAGTTTATGAAAGGTTTTGCCTATGATTTCCTTGCCGTAATTCACGCTGTAACTGTAATTATGTTTTTGATCTGGATTCCATTTGGAAAATTCTTCCACATCATCCAGCGTCCGGCACAAATTGGAGCACATATATATAAACAGGAAGGAATTAAGAAAGGAATGGCGGTTTGTCCTCATACAGGAGAAGAATTCGCAACAAAACTTCATATAGATGATCTAAAAATTGTAACAAACCAGTTAGGTTTTGATTTTAGCCACGAAGACGGAACTTCCCACCTTGATCTAAGTCCCGAAGGAAAAAGATCACGTTTAGCACAAGCACATTTAAAAGCCCGACTAGAAGGCGGTAATTTATTTGGATAATATTAAAAAGTTTCAGGTTTAATATGTTTCACGTCTCAGGTTCACATGACAACTTGAAACTTGAAACTTGAAACTTGGAACCTGACACGAGGCTTTAGCCGAATTGGTGAAGCAAACAAAAAAAAACAAAAAAATGGCAAAACTACCAGTATCAATAGAAAAAATAATAGAAGACTTTGGACCGCATTTGAATTACTCTCCCCTTGATGGTTATGAGGGAAGAGATGAACCGGATGATGTTGTAAAAACACACTGTTGTTTTTGCGGTATGCAGTGTGGTATCCAGTTAATGGTAAAAGAAAATAAAGTGGTAGGTTTTGAGCCCTGGATGGAATTTCCTTTTAATGAAGGGCGTTTATGTCCAAAAGGGGTTCAGCGTTATTTGCAAAACAACCACCCGGACCGTCTTTTACACCCAATACAAAGAGTAGAAGGAAAAGGTTTTGAAAAAGTGTCATGGGATGATGCCATGGATAAAACGGTTTCCGAAATAAAACGAATTCAGGAAAAATACGGAAAACATGCTTTTTCAATGTTATCAGGTGTTTCTCTTACCAACGAAAAAAGTTATTTAGTTGGAAAATTTGCCCGCGTTGCATTAAAAACAAGAAACCTGGATTACAATGGAAGACTTTGTATGGTGAGTGCCGGTGCAGGGAATAAAAAAGCATTTGGTTTAGACCGTGCATCAAACAATTATTCAGATTTAGAATATGCCGAAGTAATCATCGTTACAGGAGCAAACATCAGCGAAACTTTTCCAACCTTAACGCACTGGGTATGGAAAGCAAGGGATCGTGGCGCAAAATTAATTGTGATTGATCCAAGAATGATTCCGCTTGCCAGAACTGCAGATATTCATCTTGATGTAAGACCCGGAACAGATTCTGCTTTGTACGGTGCTATGCTGAAATATCTGGTAGATCACGATATGCTGGATCACGATTTTATCGATAATCATACATCCGGTTTTCAGGAAACAATCGATGCCGTAAAAGATTATACTTTAGAATGGGCAGAAGAAGTAACCGGAATTGATAAAGAAAAAATAAGAGCTGCCGCTGAGTTATGGGGAAAAGCCAAAACAAGCTTTTTACTGCATGCCCGCGGTATCGAACACCACTCAAAAGGAGTTGATAATGTTGTAGGCTGTATTAATCTTGTACTGGCCACAGGAAGAATAGGAAAACCCTATTGTGGTTACGGAACCATTACGGGGCAGGGAAATGGTCAGGGAGGAAGAGAGCACGGACATAAATGTGATCAGCTTCCCGGAAACAGAGATATTGAAAATCCGGAGCACCGTAAATATATTTCTGAAGTTTGGGGAATCGATGAGAAAGATATGCCTGGAAAAGGACTCACCGCTTATGAGATAATCGAAGCGATCCATAGAGATGAAATCAAAGGATTAATTTCGATTTGTTTTAATCCGCTGGTTTCACTTCCAAATAATAATTACGTACGATCTGCCCTTGAAAAATTAGAGTTTTATGTGTGTATCGATTTCTTTTTAAATGAAACAGCCAGACATGCCGATATTGTTCTGGCAGGATCTTTACAGGAAGAAGAAGAAGGCACGACAACCTCTGCAGAAGGTCGCGTTATCCGAATCAGGCAGGCAGTAACGCCTCCGGGAGAAGCCAGAACCGATACTTCAATATTACTGGAAATTGCGAAAAGACTGGGCGAAGAAGATAAATTCACGTACGACAGCAGCGAAGCGATTTTTAACGAACTGCGTGTAGCTTCAAAAGGAGGAACAGCAGATTACTTTGGAATTACGTATAAAAAAGTAGAAGATAATATGGGCGTTTTCTGGCCTTGTCCAACCGAGGATCATCCGGGAACACCAAGATTATGGGAAGACAGGAAATTTAAAACACCTGACGGAAAAGCACATTTTAATCCCGCTCCTTATAAACTGCCGGGCGAGGTTACAGATGAAGAATACCCGATAACTTTAACAACCGGACGTGTTGTTTCGCAGTATTTAAGTGGTACACAAACCCGAAGAATTGGAAAACTGGTAGATCAGTTTCCGGAACCAATGGTAGAAATTCACCCTGAAATGGCCGCTAAATACGGAATTAAACAACGTGAATTAGTGAGAGTAGTAACCAGAAGAGGTGAAGGAACTTTCCCTGCCAATATTGTAGAAACTATTAGAAAAGATACTGTTTTTATTCCCTATCACTGGCCGGGAACAAAATCGGCCAATCAGTTAACACCGGGAACTTTGGATCCAATTTCTAAAATTCCGGAATTTAAAGTATGTGCCTGTTTGTTAGAGCCGCAGGGAACAATTGCCCCGCCGGCAAAAGAATCAGGAGCTTATGCAAGTGTTTAATCTATAAAAAAAGAACTTATGAATTTGACGAATTTTAATACAAGCGAGGAGTTTTTTGTAGATATGCAGCGCTGTATAGGCTGTAAAGCCTGCGAAATGGCCTGCGCGGAATGTGAAACAAACGGCCAGCAGACATTAATCAGCGTGAATTATGTTGATCGTGCCTCTACCATTCAGACAACCGTACAGGTTTGTATGCATTGTGAAGATCCGGTTTGTGCCAATGTCTGTCCGGCAGACGCAATCTCTCAGGATGAATTTGGTGTGGTGCATACTGCTAATACAGAAAGATGCATTGGCTGCTCAAACTGTGTAATGGCCTGTCCTTTTGGAGTGCCGAAAAAAGTAGAAGAATACGATTTAATGATGAAATGTACCATGTGCTACGACAGAACAAGTGTAGGTAAAAAACCAATGTGTGCAACAGTATGTCCAAGCGGTGCTTTATTTTACGGTACAAGAGCACAAATCGAAGAAATGAGACCTAACAGTACACCAATTAATAATTTCATTTTTGGTAAAGAGAAAGTAAAAACCAAGGTCAACATCATGATGCCAAAAGGCAGTACAGAATTACGAATTTATTAAATGACGAGTCATGTCTAAAGAAGATAATTTAAATGAAAACTGGAAAAAAGATTTTCCGATAAAAAAACAAGAATCAACTCAGGTCAGCCGACGCGATTTTGCTAAATTCCTAACGTTTGTTTCCGGCGGTTTAATGGTTGGAAGCGGTTTTGTAACTGCAAAAGCATTTTTATTACCAAAAGAAGATGTTCAGGGCGAACACTTTATCTGCAATAAAGAAGATGTTCCTGTTGGAGGAACCAGAGGTTTTGTTTTAGAAGGAAGCACCATTCCGTATATCTTGATACATCTCGAAAGCGGTGAATTCAAGGCTTATGAACAAAAATGTACTCATCTTTCCTGTTCAGTTTTTTACAAACCCGGAACCGGAATTATACATTGCCCTTGCCACGAAGGCTCTTTTGATGCTGCGACAGGCGATGTAATTGCAGGACCTCCGCCAAGAGCTTTACCGCAGTTAGAAGTAGTTTTTAAAGATAATGCTGTTTTTGTAAAAGCATTAATTGAAAAGAAAGACAGTTAATTTAAATTTTTGAATTATGAGTACGTTTAGAAGAAGCCAGAACCGTTCGAATCCTAATAAACTGAACAACATACTTTCGACACTGATATTTATTTTGATATTAAATGTCAGCATTCAGATTTGGCTTTTATATGCCTCTTTGAATAATGCACTGGATAATAATAAAGAGATTTTAATTCCCGCATTTATTGCTTCGGTAATTCTGTTTCTTATTGGTTTTTCATGGCTGTACTATCTTCCAAAGGGAAATTTCAGAAGAAAATAAAGATTCTTTTAATTCCTGGAAGCTTTCTTATTTTTTCTGAAAGTATTTGAAGTAATTGCGCTAAATTTATATTTTGAAAAAAAATAGGTACCAGGAATTCTAACTAAGTAAAAATACTTATATTTGCAATAAGTATTTTTTGCTTTATAAAGAAACAGCATAATGATTAAAGTTGAAGAAGCCATTGCAATTATTGAAGCAAACAGTGTAAAGATGCCATCCAAACGTATTTCAGTCAATAAAGCTTTGGGATATGTTCTGGCAGAAAAAGTGATTTCACCCATTCATATGCCTCCGTTTCGACAGTCGGCTATGGATGGATATGCTTTTACGCACAGCATTCGTCATCAATATGATATTGTAGGGATTTCTCAGGCTGGAGATCATTCGAATATAAAACTAAAATCAACTGAAGCAATCAGAATATTTACAGGAGCTTTCGTTCCTGATAATGCTGATACAGTCGTAATGCAGGAGCATGTAATGGCAAATAAAAATTCGATTCTTATTGCTACAATGCCCGAAAAAAATGCAAATGTTCGTCTAAAAGGAGAACAAATTGGTAAAGATGATGTAGTTTTTGAAGCTAATACTTTACTAACTCCGGCAGCGATTGGGTTTTTAGCATGTTTAGGAATTACAGAAGTTGAGGTTTATAAAAAGCCCAAAGCAGCAATTTTGGTGACAGGTAATGAATTAGTACAGCCAGGTGAAAAACTGAAAAAGGGAAAAATATTCGAAAGTAATTCTGTTATGCTTGAAGCCGCGCTTCAAACTATCGGAATTCAAAAAACTAAAATTTACAGGGTCAAAGACAATCTTAAAGCAACAAAAAAAGCATTAAAAAGTCTTTTAAGTAAATATGATATCATTCTTATTTCAGGAGGTATTTCGGTTGGTGATTATGATTTTGTAAAAGAAGCATTATTGCAGAATGATGTGACGGAACTTTTCTATAAAATCAATCAGAAACCTGGAAAACCAATGTTCTTTGGGTCTAAGAATGAAACTTTAGTTTTTGCCCTTCCCGGAAATCCGGCTTCATCGCTGACAAATTTTTATGTTTATGCTGCGCCGGCTGTAAAGAAAAGAATGGGGTTTTCTGAAATTTACAGACCAAAAGTAGTCCGAAAGTTAAACTCAGATATTAAAAATAATAGTGGAAAAACGCTTTTTTTAAAAGCAAAATATGATGAAACGAGCGTAACAGTTTTAGAAGGACAAAGCTCTGCCATGCTTAACACTTTTGCTGTTGCCAACAGTTTATTAATTGTTCCAGAAAATGTAGAAAGTTATCAAAAGGATCAGTTAGTAACCTTACTGCCGATTGATTAGATTTCTTTTTAGGAAGATAGAATAAAGAGGAAAGAAAATAGATTTTGGAGCTGATGTTAAAAAGCACTATGTGTTTAAAAACATATAGGATAAATTTTGTGCTAACATAGTAAGTGTTTTTCAGCCGCTGGATGCAGAGTAAGAAAACCTGAAACCTGAAACAAAGATAACCTCAAACAATAAATAAAATAGCAAATGAAAACAACAGTATTTATTCTTTGCGGTGGAAAAAGCTCCAGAATGCAGTCAGAAAAAGGGCTGGTTTTGTTTCAGGAGAAACCATTTATTGAGCATATCATTAAGGCAATACTGCCTATTACCGACCAGATAAAATTAATTACGGCATCAAAAGAATACGATTATCTGCCGTATGAAAAAATACCGGATTTAATTGTAGACAAAGGTCCGCTAGGAGGAATTTACACGGCATTATCACATTCTGAAACCGAATTTAATCTAATATTGAGCTGTGATATTCCGTTAATTTCAACTGAACTGCTGCAGGAATTAATTTCAAAACATACAAAAGAAGCCAAAATAACAGTATTTGCTTCCGAAAGTAAAACACATCCTTTAATTGGGATTTATTCAAAAAACATAGTATCGGTTATAAAAGAAGCAATCGATTCCAACGAATTAAAAATGATGGATCTGCTGGCTAAATTGCCTCATCAGATTATAAATATAGACGAAAGTGAAAACTTTCATTTAACGAATATTAATTCGGCTGACGAATTAAACGATCTGAATATCAATTTAACTTAAAGACTATGCGAAATTTTAAAACACCAAAATTGACGATTGTAGGTGCAGGTCCGGGCGATGTTGAATTGATAACAATTAAAGCAGTTAAAGCTTTAGAAAGTGCCGATGTGGTTTTGTATGATGCTCTTGTAAACGAACAATTACTTGAATATGCATCAAAAGCAGAAATTGTTTTTGTTGGAAAACGTTTGGGCTGTCATGCTTACACGCAGGATCAGATTAACGAACTGATTGTTTCGATGGCCAATAACTACGGGCATGTTGTGCGTTTAAAAGGCGGCGATTCTTTTATATTTGGAAGAGGAAGTGAAGAAATCGATTATGCAATAAAATTTGGATTGGAAACAGCTGTTGTTCCCGGAATTTCATCGGCTTTGGGTGTTCCGGCTTCTGCGGGAATCAGTTTAACCCAACGCAAAACTGCCGAAAGTTTCTGGGTTATTACAGGCACAACTTCCAATCACGAATTGTCAAAAGATGTGCATCTGGCTTCAAAATCGGCTGCAACCGTGGTTATTTTGATGGGAATGCACAAGTTAGACGAAATCATTTCGATTTATAAGGAAAACAGAAATGACGATCTTCCAATTGCCATTATTCAGAACGGAACAAAAAAATCAGAACAAAAAGTAATAGGGACCATCAGTACAATTACTAAATTGGTATCCGAAAATAATATTTCATCGCCGGCTATTATTGTGATTGGCGAAGTAGTGAAAAATACATCAAAATTAACCGAGTATTTTCAGGAACATTTTGATGACGAATTTATTTTTCAGAATTTAAATTTATAAGAATGATCGAGGTTAAATATTTTGGAGCTGTAGCTGAAAAAACAAAATGTGAATTCGAAAAGTTATCTTTTTCAGAAGAGTTGTCACTGCAAAAATTATTGCAGGATTTAAACGAAAAATATGAATTTGAATCACTGACTTTTCGTGTTGCAGTAAATCAAAAAATAGTTTCAAAAACTTCAGAATTCACTTTACAGACAAGTGATATTGTGGCTTTACTGCCTCCTTTTGCCGGAGGTTAATTCAAGATTATGAAAGAATCAACAAGATACAACCGTCAAATCATACTTCCTGAAATAGGAGAGGAAGGGCAGCGAAAGTTATCAAAATCGAAAGTTTTGGTTATTGGTGCCGGAGGTTTAGGTGCTTCAATTCTGCCTTATTTAGCGGGAGCAGGAATTGGAGAAATTGGAATTGTGGATGATGATACTATCGAAATTTCAAATCTGCATCGTCAGGTTATTTTTAAATCTTCGGCTGTTGGTAAATCCAAGGCAGAAGAAGCAAAATTGATGATTTTGAACCTGAATCCGGAAATTAAAGTCAATGCTTTTTCTGAGAAATTATCCGGTAAAAATGCGGTTTCGTTATTCAGTAAATATGATTTTATCGTTGATGCAACAGATAATATTGCGATTAAATATTTAATTAATGATGCTTGTCTGGTTGCAAATAAACCAATGATTTACGGATCAATTTTTAGATTCCAGGGACAAGTTTCGGTTTTTAATTATCAAAACGGTCCAACATACAGATGTTTATATCCGGATGAAAACTTTGATGCTTTAAATTGTGAAGATGCCGGTGTAATTGGAATCACGGTTGGAATTATCGGAATGCTTCAGGCTAATGAAGTAATCAAAATGATTTTGGAAACGGGAGAAGTTCTCAGCGGAAAAATATTGGTTTATAATGTTTTAAACAACGAACAGCAGAAATATGATTTCGAAAAGAATTCAGATGTAGTCATTACAAATGAAGATTTTGAAAAGAAATACAATTCAGATCAAAATGAAATTGAAGAAATCAAATTTGAATTTCTTTTGAATGAAATAGAAAATGATGCGGTTTTGTTTTTGGATGTAAGAAATAATGATGAATCGCCGAGAATTAATCTCAAAAATCAAATCCAGATTCCGTTAATGGATTTAGAGAAAGAGATTGCAGGGATGGATAAAAACCAATCGATTTATATTTTCTGCCAATCCGGAATAAGAAGTAAAATCGCAGCAGAATTACTTCAAAAACATCAATTCAAAAACATCAAAAGTATTGCCGGCGGCGCTTTAGCAATGAAAAATGTATTAAAAGAAAAAATAACGATCTGATTTTTTAATAATTTAAATTATGAGAAAAATAATGTTTGGTTTGTTTCTCTTTTTATGTTTTACACAATTTTCTTTTTCTCAAGAACATGCAGTTGCTACAGAAATTTTTGATATTTACGAAAAAGCTGATAAAGAACTGAATAAAGTTTATAATCAGTTAAAGAAAAAACTGGGAACTAAAAATCAGGCAGCATTAATAACTTCTCAAAAAGACTGGATAAAGTTTAGAGATTCAAATTGTAACTTTAAAAGTTATCCTGAAGGTTATGGAGGCGTAATCGCTGATAAAATGTTTGCAGATTGTAGAACGCAGATAACTTTGGCAAGAACTAAAGAATTAAAAAGTTTATTGTCAGGTTTTTAATTGAGTTGAGTTTTTCAAAATAAAATAAATATATAATATCGAAAAATGAGAAAAGAATTTGGAAACATCTGTAAGATTAGCTTTGGATGGTAACAAACAATATTGACAAAGATAAACTGAAGGCTTACGGCTGTCTTGGTTTGTTTTTTCTGCCTTTTGTAGCAGTTGGGATCTGGACCTTGTATAAAAGTGTCTGTAATGTTTACAATTCACAAAAAACAGACGATTGGAAAAAAGTTACGGCTCTAGTTGATAAAATAGATATAGAATATCATTCTGACAGTGATGGAGGCGAAACTTCTGAAGTCATAATTCAATATAAATATGCAATTCACAACGTTAATTATACAGGAACTAAGATTGCTTACGGATATGGAAATAGCAACGTTGAAGAACATTCACAATTATTTTATAAATTAGAGAAAGCAAAGAAAATTGCAGTTTTTGTAAATCCAGATGATTATTCTGAAGCTGTCATAATTAGAGGAATGAACAGCTCAATTGTTTTTCTTCTAGTTTTTTCGATAATATGGAATTCGCTGATTTCTTTTTTCTTGCTTCCATTGTTGATGAAAAAGAATTCGAAATTTAATATAAAAAAGTATTTTTTAGTTGTAATAGTAATTTGGATAGTGGGTTTCACCATTTTATTGTCTAACAAATTCGATATTGGTTTTACTGAAAAAGTTGAAGTTATTGAACATAAAATAGAGTAACAAACTTCGAAAAAATATAAAAGAAATGAGTAAAAATGTATTTGTAGAAGGACCGATTTCTCCTGAATTTATTGCAGAATCAATCGCCAAACACCAATCCAAACATACAATTGGGGCGCATAATATTTTTCTGGGTCAGGTTCGTGCCGATGTTATTCACGACAATACAGTGGTAGCAATCGATTATTCGGCATATAAAGACATGGCGAATGAGGCGTTGTATGCGATTCGAGAAAAAGCTTTTGCCAAATTCGATTTGACTTGCATGCACATTTACCACAGTTTGGGCGTTGTAAAAGCAGGCGAAATCTGTTTATTCGTTTTTGTTTCGGCAACACGTCGCAAACAGGTTTATGAAGCGACAGAAGCAATCGTTAACTGGATTAAAACCGATGTGCCGATTTTTGGCAAAGAAATGTTTGAAAACGACACATTCACCTGGAAACAAAATACCTAAAAAAATAAAATGGTAGATATTACGCATAAAATAAACACTTTAAGAGCTGCAACTGCAACCGCAATTGTCAAAGTCAGCAGACAGGAAACAATTGATGCCGTTGTAAATAATTTAGTGCCCAAAGGAAACGTATTCGAAATGGCCAAAACGGCAGGACTATTTGCGGTAAAAAATACGCATTTGTCTATTCCGGACTGCCATCCGCTTCCCATCGAATTTACATCAGTAGAATACAATATAGAAGGTTTAGATATTCATATTATTTTCAAAGTAAAAACCGTGTATAAAACCGGAGTTGAGGTTGAGGCCATGCACGGCGCCTCGATTGTTGCATTGACGATGTATGATATGCTGAAACCAATTGATAAAGAAATCGAAATCTCGACTATCAGATTAATCAACAAAGAAGGCGGAAAATCGTCTTTTAAAAATAAGTTCCCGAATGTAATTAAATCGGCAGTTTTTGTTTGTTCTGATTCGATTTTTGCCGGAGATAAAGAAGACAGATCCGGAAAAGTGATTGTAGAGAAATTAGATTCATACGGCGTTGAAACTTCGCATTATGAAATTATTCCGGATGAACTGGATATAATTCAGGAAAAAACAAAAGCTTTTGCAAAAGAAAATCAGCTGATAATTTTTACAGGAGGAACGGGTCTGTCTCCACGAGATGTAACGCCTGAAGCTTTAACACCGTTGTTAGAGAGCAGAATTCCGGGAATCGAAGAAGCTATCCGCAATTACGGACAGCAGAGAATGCCATATGCAATGTTGTCCAGAACTGTTGCAGGAACTTTAGGAAAAACGCTTGTTTTGGCTCTGCCGGGATCAACAAACGGAGCAAGAGAATCTATGGATGCCGTTTTTCCGCATTTGCTGCACGTTTTTCATATTTTAAAAGGGAAAAATCATGACAGCCTCTAATACTATTTTGACAGATGGTTTTGGGCGCAAACACAATTATCTGCGCATTTCGCTGCTGGAAAAATGTAACCTGCGGTGCACGTACTGCATGCCGGCTGACGGAATCGCACTTTCTCCAAAAGCCAGTTTAATGACGGCCGAAGAGATTTTTGCAATTGCCCAAACTTTCGTGAAAAATGGTGTTGATAAAATCAGGCTGACAGGAGGAGAGCCTTTATTAAGAAAAGATTTTCCTGAAATAGTTTCTAAATTATCTCATTTAGATATTTCACTTTCCATGACGACAAACGGAATTTTAATTGACCGTCATATTGAAGTATTAAAGCGGTTTAAAGTCAAAAAAATCAATTTGAGTTTAGATACTTTAGTTTCTTCTAAATTCCATTCTGTGACACTCAGAAATCAGTTTGAAAAAGTAATTGATAATCTGCATTTACTTTTGAATAATGATTTTGAGGTAAAGGTAAATGTGGTTTTGATAAAAGGTTTTAATGATAATGAAATTGTTGATTTTGTAAAACTCACGCAGTTTCTGCCTATTTCGGTTCGTTTTATAGAATTTATGCCTTTTGCCGGAAACGAGTGGGACAGAACCAAAATGGTTTCTCAAAAAGAGATTTTATCTTTGGTCGAAAAGAATTTTTCTTCTGGAGAAATTCAGAAGCTGGAAGACGAGAAAAACTTCACGGCAAGAACGTATAGAATAAATGGTTTTCAGGGAAATTTCGGGATTATAAGTTCTATTACCAATCCGTTTTGCGACAGCTGCAACCGAATCCGCCTCACAGCCGACGGTAAAATAAAAAACTGTCTTTTTTCAAATTCTGAAACAGATTTATTAACGGCTTTTAGAAATGGAGAATCCATTACAAATTTAATCTCAAATTCTATTCAGAGTAAGAAGAAAGTGAGAGCTGGAATGGTCAGTGTTTCTGAAATGGATAATCCCGCCTTGCATTTTGATAATCGCAGTATGATTACGATTGGAGGATAAACTTCGGCTCAATCATGAAACCTTGTCTAAGCGATTCAATTAATTTTAATTACTTTTGAAATCAAATACAATTGTTTCAGAACTCATGCAGAAATTTATTGGCTTAATTGCACTTCTTTTCATTTTTAACTTAAGTACAGCCCAAAATAAATTCGGAAATCCGGAAGCCGATCCTCTTCAAGTTCAAAAAACGTACGAACAATGGTCAGCGTATCAAAGTAAAAATATAATGCTTTCGAGAGATTTTACGGCTTTAGATACTGCTTCAAAAGAAATTTCAAAAGAAGTTTTTTTAGATCAACTGGCAAACGGAAACTTCATTCCGGTTCGATTAAAATCAGAAGCAGATGTTTACGTTTATAAACTTTTTAAAATCCAGCCAAAAACTGATTCAAGCATAAAAGCCACAATCAACCAAATTGGTTTTGATGCTTACAAAAACTTTAAGATGGAAGGAACTGCTTTTCCACAGTTTTCATTTAAAGATTTAAACGGAAATTTAGTTACGAATGAATCCATGAAAGGAAAAATCATCGTTATAAAATGCTGGTATATTCACTGCACGCCTTGTATTAGAGAATTTCCCCAAGTCAATAAATTAGTTGAAGATTACAAAGACAGAAAAGACATTGTTTTCATGAGTTTAGCCGAAGATTCTCCGGAACAATTAAAAACGTTTCTGGCAAGAAAATCTTTGTCGTATTCTGTAATTCCGGATATGAAAGAGTATATGAATAATGCGTTACAGCTGAATTCTTTTCCAACACATTTTATCATCAACAAAGAAGGAATAATTTCAAAAGTGCTTCCTAATTTTGAAAGTTTAGAAGTCGCTTTAGCGAAAGAAAGTAAATTGTAATTTTTTTAAACCATATAAGTTCATATTAGAGATTATAAGTTTAGTCTTTGAAACTCTAAATTGCAATTTTGAGTATTTTTTTAGTTCATTTAAAATGTAAGTTTAGTTTTAAATGAACTTATATTACTTATATGGTTAAAATAAAAAACTTAGCACTTTAGCATCTTTGCAACTCTGAACCTTTTTCCGTACTTTTGCACCAAATTAATTAAAAAGACATTCATGTTAACAGTCAATAATTTATCAGTTCAATTTGGTAAAAGAGTTTTATTTGATGAAGTAAATACAACTTTCACTCATGGAAACATTTACGGAGTTATTGGAGCCAATGGTGCTGGAAAATCTACTTTCTTAAAAGTTATTTCGGGCGATATCGACCCAACTTCCGGCCACATCCATCTGGAGCCGGGCAAACGTATGTCGGTTTTAAACCAGAACCACAACATGTTCGATGAACATACCGTTTTGGAAACCGTTTTAATGGGAAATAAAGTTTTGTATGCTGTTAAAAAAGAAATGGATGAGCTTTATTTAGATTATAATGATGCCAATGCAGACCGAATAGGGGAGCTTCAGGTTCAGTTTGAAGAAATGAACGGATGGAACGCCGATTCTGATGCTGCAGCAATGTTATCTAACTTAGGAATCACAGAAGCAGATCATTATACTTTAATGAGCGATATGGAAGGGAAAATGAAAGTACGTGTGCTTTTGGCGCAGGCACTTTTTGGAAATCCTGACTTGCTGATTATGGATGAGCCTACCAACGATTTGGATTTCGAGACAATTGCCTGGTTAGAAAACTTCCTGGCAAACTACGAAAACACTGTAATCGTTGTATCTCACGACCGTCACTTTTTAGATGCGGTTTGTACGCATATTTCTGATATTGATTTCGGAAAAATCAATCACTACTCAGGAAACTATACGTTCTGGTACGAATCCAGCCAATTAGCAGCTAAGCAGCGTGCGCAGCAAAACAAAAAAGCAGAAGAGAAGAAACAAGAGCTTGAAGAATTTATTCGTCGTTTTAGTGCAAACGTAGCGAAATCGAAACAGGCTACTTCTCGTAAAAAAATGATTTCGAAATTGAATATTTCAGAAATCAAACCTTCAAGCCGTCGTTATCCTGCGATTATTTTCGATCAGGATCGTGAAGCTGGAGATCAAATCTTAAACGTAGAAAACTTATCAGCTTCTGTAGATGGTGAAGTTTTATTTAAAGATATTAACCTGAATATGGCAAAAGGCGATAAAATCGTTCTTTTCTCTAAAGATTCTCGTGCTACAACCGCTTTCTACGAAATCTTAAACAACGAACAAAAAGCTGATTCTGGAACTTTTGACTGGGGTATTACAACAAATCAGGCGTATTTACCGGCTGAAAACCACAAATACTTCGAAAATGATTTAACTTTAGTAGACTGGTTACGTCAGTACGCAAAAACAGAAGAAGAGCGTGATGAGGTTTTCATTAGAGGTTTCTTAGGAAAAATGATTTTCTCTGGAGAAGAAGCTTTAAAAACATCTAGAGTTTTATCTGGAGGAGAAAAAGTACGTTGTATGTTGTCTAGAATGATGATGGAGCGCGCTAACGTTTTAATGCTTGATGAGCCAACAAACCACTTAGATTTGGAGTCTATTACGGCTTTCAATAACTCATTGAAAAACTTTAAAGGTTCTGTAATTTTTACAACACATGACCACGAGTTTGCACAAACAGTTGGTAACCGAATTGTAGAATTAACACCAAACGGAGTGATCGACCGTTACATGACATTTGACGAATATCTTGATGATGAAAAGATTCAGGAGCAAAGAAAAAAGATGTACAATCTTTAATCTATAAAACACCAATATTAAAAATCCCAAATTCAGATTAGTAGAATTTGGGATTTTTTTATGTTTTACTTTTTGAAAACTCTGGCAAAAATCCAGATAATAATCGCAATGATAAAGATTACAATAAATATCCCGAATCCCATTCCGGCTTTAAAAATGTCTCCTATAACTTCACAGCTTGTAAATGAAAACAGTATTACAAATACCATTAACAATCTTAGTATTTTATTTTGCATGATTCTGATGTTTAAAATTTCATTATTAAAATTACTTCAAGAATCAAGAAAACATGTTATAGAATTTTTTGGAAATGTTTTAGGATTTGGAGTTGGTTTTTAGAAGAAAAGGATTGAAAAGAGCCTTCGGCTCGGCTAATATTGTAGAGCCGGATTTTAATCCGGTTTAGATGGAATCACAAGATAAAAAGAACCGTAGGTTCGATACATATTATGCGTTTATAACATGGAATCGTTCCGATGGAACTTTATATCTAATCGTACGATTCTACAACGGATTAAAATCCGTTGCTACAAAATGTTTCATTCCTACGGAATTAGATATTGTTAAAGTATCACTGATTTAAAAAATCTAAAGCCTCTTTTGTCAAGTTGCATTTTTTTTCCTGAAAGAATGCTAAACATTTTTTTAGTTCGAAATTATTGTTTGTATTTCCAACAAAAGTATATTTAGAATCTATTTTTGTAATTTCAATGTTAGTGGTCTTGTGCGCCAAATAGATGTCTATTTTTTCAATATTCTCATAGTAATCAGTTTTGCTTAAAAAACTGCCTCTATGTTCAAAAGATTCTTCTTTTAAAATTAATTTCGGATTGAAATTGTTGGTTGCCCAAACGAATGGGAGTTTCATATTTTTTAAACCTACGAAGCCAGCGATTAATTTTACATCAATATCTTTTCTATTGATATGTATAATAATAGGATTTCGGCCATCTAAGTCTCTTTTTGAACGACCAAATATGCCAATTTCACTTTCATTTAAAGTTGCAGCATTTGTTTCTGACGGGTGAACATAGGTATACATTCCGTAATAATGTCCTGATATCGACCATCCTTCGGCTTTTTTAAGTGTTGTAACTCCGAAATCACCAGCAGGAGATCCTATATAGACAGGGCCATATTCAGACATAATTTCAATAGCTTCTTTTCTTAGATCTTCAATCTTATCAGTATTGTTAAAAACGATGTAACTGCCATTTTGAAATAAAACCCAATCCTGAAATTTTGGATTAATAGCAAGTTTTACATTTTCAATTAAAGTTTGATTCATCTATTATTTTGTATTGAAACTTATGAAATAAAAATATTTAAAATACGAAAATATATTATAAAAGGACAAGTAAAATATAAAAGACAAAAAATATTTCCTTTCTCAACACCCCAACAAATAAAATCAGATTCCGTATATTTGCCCGATCAATCATTACAATTAATTATGAGCCAGAAAGTATTACTTAATTCAAAAGAAGTTACTATCATACTTCACCGTTTGGCTTGTCAGTTAATCGAAAAACATCTTGATTTTTCAAATACTATTTTAGTGGGAATTCAGCCAAGAGGCGTTTTTTTAGCTGAACGTTTAAAACAAATATTAGAAAACGAATACCAGGTTCCTGAAATTTCTTTGGGATATTTGGATATCACTTTTTTTAGAGATGATTTTCGTCGAACCGAAAAACCTCTTGAAGCCAATAAAACTCAAATCAATTTTATAGTCGAAGACAAAAAAGTCATTTTTATCGATGATGTTTTGTTTACCGGCCGAAGCATTCGTTCTGCCTTAACTGCCATTCAATCTTTCGGAAGACCTTCAGAAATCGAATTGTTAGTTTTAATCGACAGACGTTTCAGCCGTCATTTACCAATTCAGCCCGATTATCGTGGTCGTCAGGTAGATGCTATTAATGGCGAAAAAGTAATTGTAAGCTGGAAAGAAAATGATGGTGAAGATGTTGTTCACTTGGTGACAAATTAGTTTAATCGGTTAACCGGTTAATTGTTTAATCGGGAAAACGACAATTAAACAATTAAACAAAATAATGATTAAACAATAAAGAATGACAGAGAACGAAGAGTTTATTTACGAGTCAATTTTTAATCAGGTAAGAATGGGGTTTCTTTCTATTGATGATATCAAGGATAACATCATGGAAGAGATCGAAGACAACGAATTTGAAGATGAAATTTCTGAAGCCTGGGCTTTTGAAAAAATCGATGAAGAATACCAAAAGTTACTTGAAGAAAGTAAAAATTGGGAAAACCCGACAGATACTGAAAAGCTTATAAAAGCGTTTAATGAATTATGCGATCAGAACATCATTGCGCTTCATAATGCAGGATATACTACAAGTGATGGCGAATACGAAGTCGTTGAGGTTGAAAGAGAACTTCGGGATAACGGAGTTGAATCTGATGGTTACTGCTTTTATCACGAACAAGATTTGGCTAGAGCTGTACTTAAGGATGATCCGAGTTTGTATATCGCTTTTCAAAAAGTAGATAATTCAGATGAAGAAACTACAATAAGCATAGGAAACAAAGTAGCAGAAGTTCTTAAAAATAACGGATTTGAATTAAACTGGGACGGATCTGCAAGAAGGAAAATCGAAATTCCGGGTTTCAGATGGCAGCAGATTTATGATGAGAACGGAAGAGATCTGCAGGATTACGGCCAAGTGATAGACAGAATGATCCAATAGAGCCGCTGCTCTTTAAAGAAGCATTGAATGCCGACTATTTCGTCATTCAGAATTTGACCAATAATATTAAAGAAACAAAAATGAAAGAATTAAGCGTAAATCATTTATTAGGAATAAAATATATCAATGAAAATGATATTAACCTGATTTTTGAAACGGCAGATCATTTTAAAGAAGTCATTAACAGGCCGATTAAAAAAGTTCCTTCATTACGAGATATAACCATTGCCAATATTTTCTTCGAAAACAGTACCAGAACCAAACTCTCTTTCGAATTAGCGCAGAAACGTTTATCTGCTGATGTTATCAGTTTTTCTGCAGCTCAGTCATCGGTTAAAAAAGGAGAGACTCTTATTGATACTGTAAATAATATCCTTTCGATGAAAGTTGATATGGTTGTAATGCGCCACTCCAATCCCGGAGCGGCTTATTTTTTATCCAAAAATGTCAAAGCGAGTATCGTAAATGCGGGTGACGGAGCACACGAACATCCAACTCAGGCTTTATTAGACAGTTATTCCATCAGAGAAAAACTAGGCGATGTAGCCGGAAAAAAAGTGGTGATTGTAGGTGATATTCTGCATTCGAGAGTAGCTTTATCAAACATATATGCTTTACAGATGCAGGGCGCTGAGGTAAAAGTCTGCGGGCCAAAAACACTGATTCCAAGATATATCGAATCTTTGGGAGTTACGGTTGAACCAAATCTTCGTAAAGCTTTAGAATGGTGTGATGTTGCCAATATGCTTCGTGTACAAAACGAACGTATGGATGTGAATTTCTTCCCATCTACCCGTGAGTATGCACAGCAATACGGAGTTGATAAACCACTTTTGGATTCTTTAGGAAAAGAAATCGTAATCATGCACCCGGGACCAATCAACAGAGGAGTAGAAATTACTTCTGAAGTGGCTGATTCTGATCATTCTGTGATTTTAAACCAGGTGGAGAATGGTGTAGCGATCAGGATGGCGGTTATTTACCTTTTGGCTTCGAAAATACAGTAGGTTTTATTTTGTTTCAAGTTTAATGTTTCAAGTTGCTTTACGTTTGTCATTTCGACCGAAGGGAGAAATCACACTCGTAAATCGACAAAGATTGATTCTTACTTTGCTGAGTTTCTCCTTTCAGTCGAAATGACCAAATAGCTTCAAACAAATATTGAAGGCAAAGTAAAAACCTGAAACTTGAAACTTCAAACCTGAAACAAAAAGAAAAAAAACTTCGTACCTTAGCTTTGAGAAAATCAATTTTTATACAGCCCCACAAATTTAAAAATGAAAGTAGATCAAAAAGGACATACCGTTACAATAAAAGACACACAGGGTAATTTAAATGACTTTGCAGAAAAAGTAACACAGCAATTTAAAACCTTTGAAAAACATAATGTTATAATCGATTTGTTGTCAAACTCTGAAGTATCGGAAAATGATTTGAAAATTTTTTTACCGCTTGTTAAGCTTCAGAAAAAAGCAAAAAAATCGTTTGTAATTGCAGCTTCAGATCTTGATTTTAACGCTGTTTCTGATAAATTAGTTGTTGTGCCTTCTCTTTTAGAAGCCCACGATATTATCGAAATGGAAGAGATTGAAAGAGACCTCGGATTCTAATTTTAGATTTCTGGATTTTAGATTTTAGATTTTTAATACTAAATCTAAAATGCGTGTTGATCTAAAATCTGAATTCTAAAATCTAAAATTAGTAAATGAAATTAACAATACTCGGCTGTTACGCCGCAACTCCCAGAACACTTACCAACCCGACTGCACAGGTTTTAGAGATTAAAAACCAGTTATTTTTGATTGACTGCGGCGAAGGAACGCAGGTGCAGCTTCGAAAAAATAAGATTAAATTCTCAAAAATCAATCACATTTTTATATCCCATCTTCATGGAGATCATTTGTATGGATTGATAGGAACTATTTCGACTTTTTCTCTTTTAGGAAGAACCACCGATCTGCATATCTACGGACCAAAAGGAATCAAAGAATTGATTCTGCTTCAATTAAAACTTACAGAATCGTGGACGACTTACGATTTGTTTTTTCATGAATTGGAATCGAAAGAAAGTGAAGTAATTTTTGAAGATAAAAAAGTTATTGTAAAGACGATTCCGCTAAAACATCGTGTGTATACAAACGGGTATCATTTTCAGGAAAAACCGGATACTCGAAAATTAAATATCGAGGCCGTTCAGCAATATGGTGTTCACGTAGCCTATTATCAAAAAATAAAAAACGGAAGCGATATCAAACTGGACGACGGCACTGTTGTCGAAAATAAAAAGCTTACTTTCGACCCCATACCGCCAAAAAGTTATGCCTTTTGCTCAGACACGGTTTACAACGAAGAAATAATCCCTGTTATTGAGAATACAGATGTTTTGTATCATGAATCTACCTTTTTGGAATCAGAAGCAAAACTGGCTGAAAAAACACTGCATTCTACAGCAAAAGAAGCTGCAAGGATTGCCTTAAAAGCCAATGTAAAAGAATTAATTTTAGGGCATTATTCGACAAGATATGATGGTTTGGAACGCTTTAAAGAAGAAGCAGAGGAAATTTTTCCAAAAGTGCTTTTAGCAGATGACGGAGTTTCTTTTGAATGGCAGTAGTTATAAATTATGAGTTCACGATCGCAGGATAATCTAAAATCTGAATTCTAAAATCTAAAATAAAAAAAGATGAACGATTTAAGTAATTATAGAAAATCTTACGAAAAAAGTGAGTTATTAGAAACCAATCTTCCCGAAGATCCAATTAACCTTTTTAAAAGATGGTTTCATGAAGCAGAAGATTTTGGCGGAAGCGGCGAAGTAAATGCCATGACAATTTCGACAATTGGTCTGGATGGTTTCCCAAAATCCCGAGTGGTACTGCTTAAGAAATTTTATGAGGAAGGCTTTATATTTTATACCAATTACGATTCTGAAAAAGGAAAAGCGATAGAAGCCAATCCAAACGTCTGTTTGTCATTCTTCTGGCAGGAAATGGAACGTCAGGTAATCATAAAAGGAATTGCTCAAAAAACATCCGAAAATATTTCTGATGGTTATTTTGACACCCGCCCGGATGGAAGCAAATTAGGAGCAATCGCATCAAACCAAAGCGAAGTGATTCCGTCGAGAGAATTTCTTGAAGAAAAATTAAAAAAGGCAGAATCAGAATATCAGGGAAAAGATATTCCGCGTCCGGAAAATTGGGGCGGTTATATTGTAACGCCTCTGCAGGTTGAATTCTGGCAGGGAAGACCTAACAGGCTTCATGACAGAATTCGCTACACAGGCGAATCTGATTTTTCATGGAAGATAGAACGACTTTCTTCTTAATTGTAAGATTTTTATATTTGTTAACAATTAAAAAGTGCATTTCATCGATTATTTTTGTAGTTTACCGGTAAAATAAATATGTTTGACATAAGAAATAAAGAGCAAGTGTCACATATAATTTAAAGAATTTGCCCCAACATCTACTTTAGACTTTTACAAAAATGATTATGAAAAAGATTATGTGCGCTGTGGTGTTCATTGCGATGCTTGTCGCAATGAACTCCTGCTCTTCCGATAACGCGGAGGAAAAAGAAACAATTGTAAATAACAATCCGCCTGCTGATGGCGTTGTTACAACATATACCTACAACACTTCTGAGTTGGAAACCATGAAGTTAATAAACGAATACCGCGTTAGTATTGGTTTAAAAGGATTACAAACCGTTAATCATCTCTCTTATAAAAGCGAAGAACATAACAAATACTTGATTGCCAATAATAAAGGGATTAATCATGATAATTTTGATGCACGTTCAAAAAATATCATGACGCTTCTTGGCGCTCAAAAAGTAGGCGAGAATGTAGCTTATAATTACAAAACCCCTCAGGCCGTTGTAAAAGGATGGCTGGAAAGTGAAGGGCATAGAGAAAATATTGAGGGCGATTATACTCACTTTGGCTTAGCAGTTACTACTGATGCGGCCGGAAATAAATATTACACAAATATATTTGCGAAAATTTAAAGATAGTACATTTGAACTGGTTGGTTAGTTTTGTCGCTGCATCTTCCTGAATTGCAGTGGCTTTTTGAAAAAAGCTGTCTTTAACGAGACAGCTTTTTTTATTGCTGTTTTTTTGAGGTTATTCTTAACCTGTAGGATCCCTTTCGGGTTTAAATTCCTGTCATTATACATCCTGAAGCGCTCCGTCTGTATGAGACTCCCATTACGAATTTATCCGGTTTATCAGCATCAAAATACAAAATATACCAGGTTTGTAATCATGTCTTTGTACAGGTGCTGTATTGTACATCAAATTATGTAAAACCCGTTGCAGAGGTAAATACAACCGCAAAAAAGCAGAAACAGCGCTGATGTAAAGCTGTGTTTTTTATTAGTCAAAATTCCGATTAATTGTTAAGAGAAGTAAAAAATAGATAGGGATTAAAATAACTTTTGTAAATTAGAAACTTAATAAAATTCGCAGCCTCAATTGTGAGGTGTCAAACTTTCTGCTTATGAAAAATTTAATATTGATACGTCATGCAAAATCAAGTTGGGAAGCGCCTCTAAAAGATTTCGACAGGCCATTAATGAAAAGAGGGATTTTGGATGCACATTCAGTTTCTGCTGTTATTTCAAAATACCTTCCTAAAACATATATCATTTGGAGCAGTACTGCGGCAAGGGCTGCAGAAACGGCTTTAATCTTTGCCCAGAATATTTCATATCCTTTAGAGAGTATTATTTTTAAAGATGAGCTGTATACTTTTGATGACAGACAACTTGAAAAGGTTATTAAATCATGTGATAATAGTTTAGAAAGCGTTATTCTTTTTGGACATAACGAGGCTATTACAAATTTTGTTAATAAATTTGGAGATGTTTTTATCGATAATGTCCCAACCTCAGGCTTTGTTTCACTGCAATTTGAGTCAGACAGCTGGGACTCAATTCATAACGGTAAAACACATAAAACAATATTCCCCAAAGACTTAAAATAAATAAAGTGTACGAACAGAAATATATCGATAGAGAAAAAAGCTGGTTAGCGTTTAACGCAAGGGTTCTTCAGGAAGCGGCAGATAACACGGTTCCTCTTTTAGACAGACTGCGTTTTGTTGGAATTTTTTCAAACAATATGGATGAGTTTTTTAGAGTTCGGTATGCAGCCATTCGAAGACTGAGCCTTTCTGGTATTTCCGGAGAAAAATATTTAGGAGGTATCTCTGCCCATCAATTAATTAAAGATATTACCGAAATCGTAATTCAGCAGCAATCTGAAAGTTTACGTATTCTTGGTAATATAGAATCTGAACTGGAAGCCGAAAATATCTTTATTATTACCGAAGATCAAATTACGCCAAAACAGGAATGTTTCCTTAAGGATTTCTATATGCAGAAGCTGAGTCCTGAACTGGTAACTATCATTTTGAATGATCTTGCTGTTTTTCCAATTTTAAAAGATACATTAGGATATCTGGCCGTTCGTCTGGAATTAGCCAATGATGAAGTTCGTTACGCTTTAATAGAAATCCCTAAAAACATCAACAGATTTGTTGTTCTTCCTTCTGAAGATGATAAACAATACGTAATTTTAATTGATGATGTTATCCGTTATAAACTGAAAAACATCTTTAATATCTTTGACTTTAAAAGTGTTTCGGCACATATGATCAAAATTACGAGAGATGCCCAGCTGGATATCGACAGCGATTTGAGTAAAAGCATGCTCGAAAAAATTGCGTCATCTGTAAAAGACCGCCGAATTGGAGAGCCGGTTCGTTTTATTTACGATAGTCAGATAGAAGATGATACACTGCATTTCTTTCTGGAAAAAATGAAAATCGTAGAAACTGATAGTATAATTCCGGGCGGAAGATACCACAACCGCCGCGATTATATGGGATTTCCTAATTTAGGACGTTATGATTTATTATATAAGCCAAATGAACCGCTGCCGGTTCCGGGTTTAAGCCTGGAAGGAAGTCTTTTAGAGAAAATCTCTAAAAAAGATTATCTGGTTCATGCACCATATCAGTCTTTCTCGTATCTGACTAAATTTTTGCGTGAAGCCGCTTTAGACCCAAAAGTAATCAGCATCAAAATAACATTATACCGTCTGGCGAAAAATTCACAAATTATCAGCTCGCTGATCAATGCTGCAAAAAATGGTAAAAAAGTAGTCGTACAAATCGAACTTCAGGCGCGTTTTGATGAAGCTTCGAATATTTCGTATGCGGAACAGATGCAGACCGAAGGAATCGAACTTATTTTTGGAATAAAAGGTCTTAAAGTGCACAGTAAAATTTGTGTTATCGAAAGAATCGAAGATGGTAAAAACCGTCGTTACGGATTTATTTCTACCGGAAATTTCAACGAGTCAACTGCTAAAATTTATACAGATGTTACTCTTTTAACCTGTCATCAGGGAATTTTAAAAGACACATCGAAAATATTTGAATTCTTTGATATCAATTACCGTGTTCACAGATACAAACATTTAATAGTATCGCCGCATTATACAAGAACCAAGTTTATAAAATTAATCGACCGTGAAATTCTTCATGCATTAGCAGGCAGGAAAACACACATAAAGTTGAAAATGAATAGTTTGTCTGATTTTAAAATGATAGACAAATTATACGAAGCAAGCAATGCCGGAGTAAAAATTCAGCTGCAGGTTAGAGGAATCTGCTCTTTGATTCCGGGAATTCCGGGAATGAGCGAAAACATTGAAGCCATCAGTATCGTTGATAATTATTTAGAACATTCAAGAGTTTATATTTTTGGAAATGCCGGATTGACCGAAGTATATATTTCATCTGCCGATTTTATGACGCGTAATCTTGACGGAAGGGTAGAAGTAACCTGTCCGATTTATGATCTCGAAATTAAAAAAGAATTAATCGATAACTTTAATATTGCCTGGAAAGGAAACGTAAAAGTGCGATACCACTCTTATAAATTAGATAATAAATACAAGCCGAAAAACCATCATGCCCCGTTTAGAGCCCAATTTGAAACCTATAAATATTATCAGAATAAAGTCGCGATATTAGAAGAGGTCCCTCAAAAAATAAATTAATAGTATATACCAATTTTGAAAAATCATAAAGTGAGCATGATTAATATTAGGAAGTTTGCAGCAATAGATATAGGTTCAAATGCCATGAGGCTTCTTATAGCAAACGTTGTAGAGCAAGAAGGTAAAGAACCGCAGTTTAATAAAAGTTCCCTTGTTCGTGTACCAATTCGTTTAGGGCAGGACGCCTTTACTGTAGGGGAAATTTCACCTGAAAATATAGACCGAATGGTTGATGCAATGAAAGCATTTAACCTTTTAATGAAAGTGCATAAAGTAGAACGCTATATGGCATTTGCAACTTCTGCAATGCGTGAAGCCTATAATGCCAAAGAAGTGGTGGCTTTGATTAAGAAAAAAGCCGACATTAAAATCGAAATTATTGATGGTAAAAAAGAAGCAGCCATTATCGCCTCTACAGATTTACATCATTTAATTAAATCTGATGAAACTTATTTATTTGTAGACGTTGGAGGCGGCAGCACCGAATTTACTTTATTCTCTAACGGGAAATTAGTAAATTCCAGATCATTCAAAGCCGGAACAGTTCGTCTGCTGAACAATATGGTTCATGATGTAGTATGGGACGAAATCGAAAAATGGATTAAAACCAATACAGCTGAGTACGACGAGGTAACCCTGATTGGGTCTGGAGGAAACATCAATAAATTGTTTAAAATGTCCGGAAAACAGCAGGAAAAACCGCTTTCGTATATTTATATTAATTCGCAGTACGCATTTTTAAATTCACTGACATACGAACAAAGAATCTCTGAATTAGGTTTGAACTCTGACCGTGCCGACGTTATCATTCATGCGACACGTATTTATTTAAATGCAATGAAATGGAGTGGCGCACGCCAGATTTTTGTTCCAAAAATTGGACTTTCAGATGGTATCGTAAAAGCAATGTACTACGGTAAAATTTAATTTTTTGCTGTCCCGAATTATATTAATTTCAATTAGTGTAATTCGGGGCAAAAACTATACAAATGAAATCAGTTTTTCAAAGCATTCAGGATTTTTCGAAAGAAGAATTAAATCTTTTAGATGATTTAATTACATTTCGAACTTTGAAAAAAGGAGAATTGCTGTTAACTGAAAACCAGGTTTGCAATGAAATTTTTTTTATAAAAAAAGGAATTCTCCGTTCCTATTTTGTGAATCATAAAGGCGACGAAATCACCAATTGTTTTGCTTTTGAAAATGAGTTTATGGCGTCCTTTGCCAGTTTTATAACAGAAGAAAAAGCCGAAGAAAATATTCAGGCTTTAGCCGATACCGAATTAGAGATCCTGAACAGAAAAGCATTGGAAAAACTCTATCAGTCCGGTTTTAACTGGCAGGAAACAGGGCGAAAATTAACTGAAATAGAATTTGTCAATCTGCATAAAAGGATGGTTTCTTTTCAGAAATTATCAGGTGCTGAACGTTACGAAGAACTCTATAAAAACCACCAAAAATACCTCCAGCTGATTCCGCTGCAATATTTAGCATCTTACTTAGGAGTCACACCAAGACATTTAAGCCGGATTAGAAAAGCGGTTATTTAAGTTTGTTTCACGCTCTCGACTATCCGCTCAATCTGCAAAATCTGCGAGAGAAAAAATTATCGGAGTAAAAAAGCTTTTTAGACATTTGTCCGATAAAAGAAAATCCGTACTCAGTATTTTTGAAAAAACATTGATATGAAAAAAATACTAATTATAAATGGACACCCGAATCCGGAAAGTTTCAATTTCGGACTTGCCGAATCGTATAAAAATGGCGCCATTGCTTCGGGAGTACAAGTAGAAACCATTACCATCGCCAATTTAAATTTTAATTCCAATCTTAAATTCGGCTATCAAAAAAGAACAGAATTAGAACCGGATCTACTGGAATCATGGGAGAAAATTAAAAGAGCCGATCATTTGGTTTGGATTCATCCTGTTTGGTGGGGCGGGCTTCCTGCAATTACAAAAGGTTTTATTGACCGGTTGTTTCTTCCGGGAATGGCGTTTCAGTACAAAGAAAATTCAGTATGGTGGGATAAACTTCTAAAAGGTAAAACGGCACATATCATTACAACCTTGGATCAGCCCGGCTGGTACTACAGATTGTTTTTTGGAAGACCAAGTGTAAACCAGTTAAAGAAATCAACTTTGGAATTCTGCGGTGTAAAACCGGTAAAAGTAAGTTATATCGGAATTATCAAAACAGCTCATGAAGCGCAAAGAAAAAAGTGGCTTGAAAAAGTCTATGATTTTGGATTCAGAAACAAGTAAATAAATGCCGCGAATTTGATGATTAACAGAAATAAAAAATTAACGTTAATTAATGAAATTCGCGGCAAGAAAATATTAATAAGGTAAAACTTTTTTTCCTTTTACCTCTTCAAGTAATTCAGCCATTGCCAGATAGAAAGCACTGCTTCCGCAGATTATTCCAATTGCTCCTGCAAAAACTGCTATTACTTCGATTCCGGTCCATTTTTCTACAGCCAGCAGAAAGAATAAAACGGTTAAAGAAAGAAAAACAAATTGCTGTACTTTGCTTCCTCCCCATGTTCCGTACCACATAAAAGCAGTAAATAATCCCCAAATAGCCAGATAAAAGCCCAAAAATGAGTTAGGAGAACTGCCTGCTATAACAATACCAGTGCCCGGAAGCATCCATATTCCAACCAAAGTAATCCAGAAAAAGCCATACGAAGTAAATGCGGTTGCAGCAAAAACACTTCCTCTTTTAAAAGCAATAATACCGGCAATTACCTGAGCAATACCTCCGTAAAAGATTCCCATTGACACAATAATGGCACTGACAGGAAAAAATCCCATGTTGTGAATGTTTAATAAAATAGTGGTCATTCCAAAACCTAAAAGACCTAATGGAGCAGAATTTGCCAGTTGTTTTTCCAATTTTTTGATATTTAATTAGTTAGTAATCTGCCAAAAATATTGCAGAAAATACTACTAAAACATGACGAAACTCATTAAATATGTTTGGAATTGTTTTAAGTAAGAAGATTTTAAAATAAGTTTAGTCTTTTAAATCCAGTCCAAATGTGGTCCGCAGAAGTTCAATATTTGGATTGATTTCTAAGAAACGGTTGTAGCGATCCTGATTGTTATAAGTTCGTTTGGTTTCGGCCTGTTCGTTTACAATTACTTCGATTGTAATGTCGTGATTATGCAAATGGCCTTTTAAATGACCTAATAAACCGTTCATCTGACTTTCAAATTCAAGTTTAGAGCCTTCGTTTGGCAGTTCATACGTGATGGTGGTTCCGTTAAGAACTGGATCATTAATCAACAAGATAGATTCCATGATCTTAAAACCTTTCTGCCCTAAACGTTCAGCATATTTATTCCAATGAAGCAGCATATCTGTTTCGTTAAAATCTTCAGTTGGTAAAACAGAAGAAGGTTTTACATATGATTTACTGCTTTGTTCCATTTCTTTTTTCTTGCGGATACTGGCAAGAGAAAAAGCAGAAACCTTAGGTGTGTTATCTGTCTCCGTTTTTGGTGATTCCGGTGTTACTGTTTTTGGAGTTTCCGGAGCAGTACTGTTTTCGTTTTTAGGGTTTACGTCAGTATTGGCATTTTGATTGACTTGGTCACTGCTTTTTTCTTCTCCTGAAATCTGTGGTTTTGAATCTGAATTCTCGTTTCCTGTGGCTGGAATTTGAGCTTTGGAATTTTGAACTTCGACAATAGAATATCCTCCGTTTTTAAAATAAACGGGTGGAATTATGAATTGCTCAGCTTTTTTTTTTCTCCATCAAAGTTGATAGAGGCCAGCTGCATCAAACATAACTCAGCTAAAAGACGCTGGTTCTGACTTAGTTTGTATTTTAAATCACAGTCGTTGGCTATGTCAATTCCTTTTAATAAAAATTCCTGCGAACATTTTTGCGATTGTACGCCGTACATTTGCTGTGCCTGCTCTCCAACTTCAAGCAAAGCAATAGTCGAAGGTGTTTTGCTGACTAATAAATCTCTAAAATGAGAAGCCAGTCCGGCAATAAAATGATGTCCGTCGAAACCTTTAGCAAGAATATCGTTGTATGCAAGTAAAAGATCCGGGATTTTATTTTCCAGAATTAAATCGGTAACAGAGATGTAGGTTTCGTAATCTAAAACGTTTAGGTTTTCGGTTACAGCCTGACGTGTAAGGTTTGTACCGCAGTATGAAACCACACGGTCAAAAATAGACAAAGCATCACGCATGGCACCATCTGCCTTTTGAGCAATGATGTGCAGTGCATCGTCTTCGAAATTGATTCCCTGACTTTCAGCAACATCTGCCAAATGTTCTTTAGCATCTTTTACCGTAATTCTTTTGAAATCAAATATCTGACAACGAGATAAAATCGTAGGAAGGATTTTGTGTTTTTCTGTTGTCGCTAAAATAAAAATAGCATGTTTTGGCGGTTCTTCTAATGTTTTAAGGAAAGCATTAAAAGCAGCCGAAGACAACATATGAACCTCGTCAATAATATATACTTTATATTGTCCGGTTTGAGGCGGGATTCGAACCTGATCAATAAGGTTACGAATATCATCAACCGAGTTGTTTGAAGCAGCATCTAACTCAAAAACGTTAAAAGCAAAATCTTCAGTTGGATCATCATATCCGGGTTGATTAATTTTTCGGGCCAGAATACGGGCGCAGGTTGTTTTACCCACTCCACGAGGTCCGGTGAATAAAAGAGCCGAAGCCAAATGATTGGTTTCAATAGCATTCAGCAGCGTATTTGTAATGGCTTTCTGCCCCACAACATCCTTAAAGGTCTGCGGGCGGTATTTACGTGCCGATACTACAAATTGTTCCATACTCTTTTTTATTCGGTAGCAAAGATATGATTTTTGTTCCGTTGTTTAAAGCTGATTTTGCTTATTTGGCGAAATCTTTTTGTTAAAAATTACAAAGATTAAAATTGAAAATAATACGATGTTGACTATCAAAGATATGATAATATATCTGCTGTAGGTTTCCAGTTTTGTTTCTGTTTTTTCCTCAGAAATTTTATTTTGGGATGCTTTGTATATTCTCAGTTTTTCTAACTGATAAATCCAGTCGCTTAAATTATTTTTCTCAATTTGCAGTTCAAATACCTGTTCAAACAAAGTCTGCAGTTGTTTGTTAGTTGTATTATGTGTTGTTTTTGGCGGAGGAGGAGGGTAGAAGCTATCGCGCGGAATAAATCCTCTGCTTGGTGAACAAATACTTATATCAATCGTTTTGTCATCCTTGAAATTGGCATATACAATCCAGAGTTGTTTGATTTGAGGGATTACAGAACAGCTGCCCTTGTATTTTCCTTTAATAAATTGCGAATGGGGTTTTCCTTTAAATAATTCAATAATTTTAAAAGTATAAGTTCCTGCTGTACTATCAATTTCAATGACATCTCCGTAAAAAATGATTTCGGCTTTTCTTATTCCGTCTTCGACTAATGTTTTCTTTTCAGGCTGTTTACAATCGCATGCAAAAGAGAAATTAAGAATAAAAAATAATATAAAAACTAAACTGTATTTTAATTTCATTGATTGATTTTTTTATACAATAATAGTCTTTTTTTGCATCATCAAAACATAATTTTCAAGCAGGTTATTTGTAATTAAAAAACAAGTACATTTAGCACAAAATTACAGATGAATTAGAAGTAATCAGTAATTTCAATAATACGTTTATGCCAATGAAAAATACGGTTCTAATTATATTAGTTTTTATTTTTAGTTTTAATTGTTTTGCTCAGGGCAATTCAAGGATTAATGAAAGCTGGAAAGAGGTCAGGCAGAATCTTTTATTTAAAAGTGAAATAGTTTTAAAGCTGACTGCCAGATTTCAGAAATCAAAAAAAATGAATAAATCCGAATTAGCTAAAACAACAGCTAATGCTAAAAATTTAAAAACAGAATGCGAAAAAGCAGCTTTTAATGCGGCGGCTGTTAGAAATCTAAAATTAAAAAATGATAATCTTACTACTTATTTGACTAGAACATTGGTTAACCTTCAGCATGATCCTGAATTAATAAGTAATGAAGAGGTGTTATTTATGCTGGACGAATTATATGTAGCTGAAAATAACATTTTCAGCAGAATAAAAAAGTACAATGAAATCTGTAAGAGCTTAAATAAAAAAGAGTTGATTTATGAAATCAGCTCTGACTCGAAACCTCCAAATGTAGAATTTTAAACAAATACAAATCTTAGCAATGTGAACGTTTTGTTCATAAATACATTTTACGCTTAAAAAAACAAACCCCAAAAATGAAAAACCTAACTGCAAAAATCCTAAAATTTCAACCCATAACCTTCGTGTTATTCTTTATTATATTACCTCTTATTTCATTAATTATTACGGGAATAATGAGTCTCATCGGAATTTTTGCCGATTTTGAATTTGTTTTTCCTTTAATTTTGATAACGTGTACAATTGCGGCTTCAATTTATTTAATCTGGATTTGGGGAATCGTGTATTATACCGGACAAATACAACATCCGCAATATCCTGATATTCGATATTTTAAAATTTCATATTGGATCATTGTTTCCTGGTTTGTCTTGTTATTTATCAAAAATCTGGAATTGGATATTTTTTACAAACAAATTTTGCTGGACAACTCAATCTGGGCCCTTATTGGTTTTGTAGTAAGTATTTATATGCTAATTGTTTTAGGCTGCTATATTTACGTAAGTTATTTTGTTGCAAAACGAATCATGATAATTCTGGAAGGAAATTCTACACCCGAATTTTTCTTTTTTGCTGCAGTGTGGTGCTTTCCAATAGGGATTCCTTTTTTGCAGGCGCAATTATTAAAACAAAAGACCATTTTTGATTTGGTTTATAAACCGCAGTAAAAGATGTAATATTTTCTAAATTCAGAATAATTGCAATAATAATTAGTATCTGATGAAAGTGATTTTGGAAAGAAATTTAGATTTTAGACAATTTCAAAATTTAATTATTTTGATTTTCTGCTGTACAGCTATATTGCTGGGACTGCATAATTCGTTAGAGTTTCAGAGCATTATTATAGAGTTAGTCTTATTTGTTTTCATTATTTTTTTCTTTACCATTTTATTGACTAAAAAAGGTTTGTATTTAAAGAATGGGATTCTTTATAAAACAGTTTTTTTGTATGGATTTGTTTTAATAAAAAACAGAATTCCAGTCGAAAACTACGAAAAGGTCTTATTATTAGCCGGCATACTTTCGACGAATTATAACGATTCAAAAAAAACACAAGAACTTCATAATTGGGAACCGGATTTAAATGTTTCGGTAAAAAGCTTTTTGATTGTTATGACTAATGAAAGCTTAAATTTAAAGAAAAGAATTATTAGACTTACTAAACCGGATAAGGTAAAAATCGCAATAGATTTTATTGTTGAAAATACGAATTTGGTTTCTGAATAATTTTCTAACTGTTTTATTGTAAGATGGATCAGGAAAAAACACAATTTTTAGATGAACATGTTTTCTGTAATTTAGAAAATCAAAATAATGGCTTTGATTCCAAATTAATTAAATATTTTTCCACTTCAGATTTTGAGATTGTTTTAAGCAGGATTGAAAAACTTGGAATAGGAATTCTTGGTATTGAATCTTGGCTGAATGGCGAATTTTATGATGTGCGGACTCCAGACGATTATAACGTAACTTCATTTGACTCTCGATGGTATAAGAACGCTTTTTTAGAATTTAAAGAGTCTGATAAAGAGTTTTTGTATTCAGCAAGTTATGAATTGCCAAAGAATAGCTTTTGAAAAAAAACATTTGTTTCTAATCTGTTTTTATGTATTGATATTTCATTTTGAATTTCGATACAGCGATTTGTAACTTGGAAATTCCTTCATTTTTACTGGAAAAAATGTAATCCCTATAAGACTATCTATAAATTTTTAGTTTTTAATCTGTTTAATTTTAAATAGTTAATTATTAAAAGATAGTATTATGAAAATCAGATCAATTTTATTAGGCATGAGTCTTGTCATTTCATTAACGGCCTGTAACCCTAAAGATGCCGATATTGAAAAAGCAATCGCTGAAAAATTAAGCAACACGCCAGAAATTCAGGTTACTGTGCACGAAGGAGTTGCTACAATTGTTGGGACCTGCGACGATGAGGCATTTAAAAAGAATATCGAGCGAACAGTTAAAACAGTTAAAGGTGTAAAAACCGTAGTAAACAACTGCCAGTTTCCGGAACCCAATAAAGAACCTGCTGCAGCAGCTGTTATAATTAATTCGGATGCTGATTTAGATAAATCAGTACACAAAGTTGTAGATTCTTACGATGGTGTAAGTGTTACTGTTGTTGGAGGTATTGTAACGCTTTCGGGAGAAATAAAAAAAGATCAATTACAACCTTTAATGCAAAGCATACAGGAACTGAAACCTAAAAAAGTTGACAACAAATTAACTATTAAATAAGAAGTTATGAGTTTGCAGGATAAATATAAAGAGGTAACAAATTTGGCCTATGAATTAGGAATTACAAATTTGCAGGTACGCGAGCAGGATAATGTATTGTATATTGACGGTACAGCAAAATCGGCTGCAGATAAGGATAAACTCTGGAAGACTTATGAAAAAATAGATCCGGAATTCAGATCGGCAGATGTTGTTATGAATATTGAGGTAACACAAGGTTCTTCAACCGAATACACTGTGGTAAATGGAGATTCGCTTTCTAAAATTGGAAAAGCGCACGGGGTTTCATGGCAGGCTATTTTTGAGGCTAATAAAGATATCATAAAAAATCCCGATTTAATCCAGCCGGGCTGGAAACTAAAAATCCCGACAGCCTAGTTTTAATTAATTTAAATGTCCGTCCTGCGACGGGCATTTTTTTACCGCATAGTCAGCAAATTTGTTTTTCTCTGTGAAAATATTTGCTGACTATGCGGTAAAACCTGTGCTGAATTTACTTTGCACCTTTGTGTCTTCGCGATAAGCCCATTGGCAATAATAAACAAGCATTAATTATCTTCCTCTGATACTTAAATCAAACAGAACTTGTGCTGTTTCTAAATCTGAATCTGCAGAAAAGCCGGCTACATAAACGCCTTTTTTGCCCGAAGTCGATTTAATTCCGTATACAACTGCCTCATCGCCAGGGTCAGATTCCCCTTCGTATCGATACACATGAACAATTTCAAATTTCTCAGGATTTTTTCTGATCATGTCAGCATTGCGGTTAAAGTCGCAGGTAAATCCCTTTTCATTCAATTGATCTAAAGCCTTTGAAACAGTTGCGTAATGATACATTCTTTTCATAACAAAATCAGTTTAATAATTATAATTTTAAAGATAACCATTTTAAAATTAAAAAGTTATGACAATTCTCATAAAATCGGAAATTTAAAATTATTATTGTTCCTTAAGAAATCGCTACTTTTGCAGCGCAGACCGCCTTATCGTCGTCCGCCTCGGCGGAGGGAGGAAAGTCCGGACACCATAGAGAAGCATAGCGGGTAACGCCCGTCGGCTCCGATTTTATCAGAGTTAGGACAAGTGCAGCAGAAAGTATGTACAGGTAATGCTGTAGTGAAACCAGGTAAACTCTATGCGGTGAAATACCAAGTATATCGGCATTTAAGGGCTTCTCGTTCGTTGCCGAAGGGTAGGTAGATTGAGTCCTGCAGTAATGCAGGATCTAGATAAATGATAAGGTATTGTCTTCGTTTCTAAAAAACAAGACAAGAACAGAATCCGGCTTACAGGTCTGCATTTTTTATATATTTGTGAACTATCTAACTTATTTTCATGAATATAAACACTCCTGATCCTTCATTAAAAACCAAGAAAAGCCTTTTGTTTATTGTAGTTACAAACCTTACTTTTTGGGTTTTAATTGCCATAATTGCCGGGATTTTACTCGGACATTATTCGCCTCAAAATGGTGTAAAAATGGAAGTATTAGGAAAAAAGTTCATCGATCTGATTAAACTTTTTATAGGACCAATTATTTTCCTGACGATTGTTTTGGGAATTTCCGGAATGGGAAATTTAAAGAAAGTAGGCCGGATTGGTGTAAAAGCTTTAGGATATTTTGAAGTCGTTTCAACAATTGCTTTGGCAATTGGTGTAGCAGTGGCTTATTTGTTTCAGCCCGGAAAAATCGATAAATCCAGCTTAGAAATTGGTGATGCGAGTAAATATACAAGCGGTGCTGCCGAAAATTTTTCATGGTTAGAATTTTTCTTATCTAATTTTACCCTTCAGGTTTTATTGGCTGCAATAATCTGCGGTATAGCTTTAAACTTTTATCAAAAAAGAGAACAGACCATTTTAGTTCTGGAACGATTTTCTAAAGTAGTTTTTACAGGTTTAAAATATGTTATGTACCTGGCACCAATTGGAGCTTTTGGCGGAATGGCCTTTACCATAGGTAAATTTGGTCTTAAAACTTTGATTCCGCTTGGCAAACTCATGCTTTGTGTTTATCTCACAATGGCGTTATTTGTGTTTTTAATTTTAGGAAGTATCCTCAAATATTATAAAATAAGTATTTTTTCGATTTTAAAATATATTAAAGAAGAACTTTTACTGGTTCTTGGAACTTCATCTTCAGAAGCGGCACTGCCAAGTATTATGATAAAACTCGAAAAAATGGGATGCAGCAAATCAGTTGTTGGATTGGTAATCCCGACAGGTTATTCGTTTAATCTGGACGGAACTTCGATTTACCTTTCAATGTCAGTAATCTTTTTGGCGCAGCTGTATGACGTGCATTTGAGTTTCCTGGAAATCCTGACCGTTATAGGAATTTTAATGATTACTTCAAAAGGCGCGGCGGGTGTTACCGGAAGCGGTTTTATAGTTTTAGCGTCAACCTTAACAGCCCTTCATAAAATTCCGGTAGAGGGACTGGCGTTTTTACTTGGCGTTGATAAATTTATGAGCGAAGCCAGAGCCATTACCAATTTAATAGGAAACACAGCTGCCACGATTATCATCTCAAAATCAGAAAGAGATTTTACAGAGTTAAATTTGAATAGTGATATTGAGTAGAATTTTTCCAGCAGATTTAGAAGATCAAAGAGATATTTAAAATATAAATCAGCCGAATCTGCGAAATCTGCGAGAAAAAACTTTACTGCCTTTGCGGTAAAAAACTATGATTCGTCCTTAGTAGTTCGTATCAGGCTGATTCCCGACATGAAAAAGACGATTCCTAATATTCCGTAAATGATAAGCGATTTAATATCCCGGGTTTCACCGGAAGTGCCGGCAAAAATCACGGCTGTATAAATAAGTCCTATAATTCCGAGGATTGTAAGCAACCCGCCGAAAAATCTTTTTAGGTTCATGATTATTAGATTTAAAAGTTCTCTAATAAATTTATTTTTATAATCATGAATTGTTGTTATACAATTGTTTACGAAAATTATATGATTCGCAGAAGCCTACTTTTGAATCTTAAATTCTAAACCAATATTTCGGACACTTTCAATTTTGATATTAGGATCTGAGCTAAAATATTTCCTGAGTCTGCTGATAAAAACATCCATGCTTCGGCCTGAAAAATAATCGTCTTTTTTCCAGACCGACATTAAAATCTGATCTCTCTTTAATAACTGATTATGATTAAGATATAAATATTCAATAAGAGCTGCTTCTTTCTCCGTAAGCTGCTGTACGTGGTTTTGGGTAACAAGAGTCAAACGCTCATTATCAAAAATATACGAACCAATTTCGATTGTATTGTTTCCGTCCAGACTTCTCTTTTGTTCAATTCTTTTTAGGATATTCTGTAAACGCAGCACCAGTTCGTCGACTTCAAAAGGTTTTACAATATAATCGTCTGCACCCAGTTTCAGTCCAATAATCTTGTCTTCTTTCAGCTTTCTTGCAGTCAGGAAAATAAAAGGAGTTTCAGGATTAATTGTAATGATTTTTTCCGCTAGAGAAAAACCGTCCAGTTTAGGCATCATTACATCAAAAACACAAATATCAAAAGTCTGGTTTTTAAAATAATCTAAAGCCGTTTCGCCATTTTCTGCCCAGATTACTTCAAATTGATGCAGTTCTAAATATTGTTTTAAAATTGCTGCAAAATCAAAATCGTCTTCGGCTAAAAGTAATCTTTTCAAAATAAGGTAATTAAACTTTTAATAAAATAGTAAACTGAGTTCCTTTTCCTAAATCGCTGATCACGCTTACAGATCCCTGATGCGCTTTTACGATTTGATTTACATAGTACAAACCTAAACCTAAACCCTTTGTATTGTGCAGGTTTCCTTGTTCAACACGATAAAACTTCTCGAAAAGGAGCGCCTGTTTATTTTTGGCAATGCCAATTCCGTCATCTTCAAAACTTATAGAGAATTGCTTATCGACAATTTTTGTCTTTACTGTAATGGAATTCGAACCGTATTTTACGGCGTTTTCCAGAACATTTAAAAACGCGGTTGTCAGATGAAATTTATCCAGAATTAAAACGGTTTTTGAAGTCCCGAAATCAGTTTTAATATCAATTTTTGGAAAAGTAAGTTTAAAATCATTTACGATGGAAAGCAGGAAATCCTCGGTATCAATTTTTTCTTTCTGCAGTTCGATTTCATTTTCAGCGAGTGAATTTGCCATAACCTGGTCAATCAAACTCTGAAGCCTGTTGTTCTGACGAGAAATTGTATTTACAATCGAATTAAAATTTTCATCGTTATCACGAATATTTTTCTGCTCCAGAATCTTTGTCGAGATTCCAAGGGTTGCCAGCGGCGTTTTGAGTTCGTGGGTAATATTATTGATAAAATCAGTTTTTACATCGCTGACTTTCTTTTGTTTAATCAAAGCTTTTATGGCAATTACAAACAGACTTATCAGTGTTAAAATCGACAATAAGGACAAAACCAGTATAAAAGCCATTCTTCGCAGAATAATCATTTCCCAGTCGATAACCGAAACGTACATTGAATCTTCTGTCAATAATTTATAATCTTGATTTTCAAAAATTCCGTTTGTTGTTCCTACATAACTTCTAACCAAAAAAGCGTGGTTTAATGAAGTCAGGTTTCCGTAAAGTTTGTTTTGAATAAAAGGTTTTTCTGAGAAAATAGTATCAGCTTTTTGTGTGTTTTTATAAAGGATAAATTTATTGAGGACAATCGCAAAATCAATTTTAAAATTAGGAAGATCCCTTTCAAATTTTCTTTGAAGCTGTTGTGTTATCGCACTTTGAAATTCGGTTTCCAGAACACCTTTTTTAATGTCAAGTCTGGTATTTTTTCCCTGAATATAATTTTCTGAAAGTTTCTTGTAAAGCGTTTCTTTTTTAGCGGTTAATGCCGAATCGATATCACTGTAATTATTGGTAATCTGACCAATTTCGTTTTTAATCTGCGTATGAAACTGCGCAACTTTATAATCATAAGCCGTTTTTACCAAATAACATTGCACCGTTGTTAAAACCACAAGGGCAAGCACAGAAAATGCGATTAATAAATTGATTCTTCGTTTCATGTTTATTTGAAATTCTGTTTCAAAAATACTGCTTTTACCAATCAAATAGCAGATTAACCCTGCATTAACCTCCGATTAACTTTCGCAACTCGTTTTTCAAAGCATTTTTGCATCATCACTAACCAAATTTCTTTATTTAAAAAATGACTATTTATCTGCCCGTAAAACTGCTTTTGGCACTATTGCTTTTCAGTTTGTCTTTTATTGCAAATGCTCAAAATGAAACACCAAAAGATTCTGTTTCAAATGAATTGAACGAAGTTGTAATCAGTCAGAATAAAAAGACTTTTACCAATTCAAACGGAAATATAAAAGTAGACGTTGCTAATTCTGTTTACAATTCGATCCTGGATCCGGTTGAACTGCTTTCAAAACTGCCTTTGGTTCAGATTAGTTCAGATCGTGAAAGTATTTCAATTGTTGGAAAAGGAAATCCGTTGATTTATATTGATAATCAGAAAGCCGGAATGAACGATTTGAATGCCCTGGCTGTCTCTGATATTAAAACGATCGAAATTATTCAGAACCCGTCATCTAAATACGAAGCCGAAGGACGTGCCGTGATTTTGATAACCAGAAAACTAAGTAAAAAAGACAGTTTTAAAATGGATATTTTTGAAACAGCTTCATTCAAAAAATATTGCAATAATTATCTTGGATTTAATTCCAGTTTTAAAAAGAATAAACTCGAATGGAAAGCCAGTTTTAATTACAACAAATTAGAACCGTGGGAAAGTCACAGTATTGCATATCAGATTCCGCAGGCTCAAATTATATCCAGTTACGATGTGTCAGCAGTTACAAAAAGGAATAAATATATTTTTGGAGGCGGTTTGTTTTATAAAATTAACGACGAGGATTATTTCTCCGTCAATGTAAACGGCAGATGGCAGAACGATACTTTTGATATCAATGCATTTACATTTAATAAAAATCAGGATCAGGAAAATCATGTTTATACTTTTAGTGATAATACCAGTGACAAGAATTTTATTAATTCATTTTTAAATTATTCAAAGAAATTAAAAACAATTGATACAAAGCTTTTTATTGGTCTGCAAGGTTCTAATTTCAATCAGCATTTATGGACTTTAGTTGAGAATAATTTCAATAATACACGGCCGGAATTATCACAAAACCGTGATCAGAAATTTAATGTCGATGTTTTTTCCGGAAGAATTGATCTGGAAAAAAAGTTTAAAAATGATATGAACTGGGAATACGGAGGCTTGTATTCGGCTGCAAAATCCAAATCAGATTATGATGTTTTTGATTTTGAAAAAAATGAAAATACCAATTTTGATTATAATTTTAAAGAAGAAAACGCAGCCGTCTATTCACAGCTGTCCGGAAAAATTAAAAAAGTAAATTTCTCAGTTGGATTACGGGTCGAAAATACAAATGTTAACGGAAAGTACAGCACAGAAAGCTCATCGCAGATTGATAAAAATTATACGAATCTCTTCCCGAAAACCCAGTTTTCGTTTTCAATAGACAGTTCAAAGAGTGTAAGTATAGATTATTCTAAAAGTATTTCCAGACCCAATTATTCGTCACTAAGTATGATTGGCGTGTATATAAATCCGTATTTTATTTACGGAAGTAATATTAATTTAGTCCCCACTTTTATGGATGTGATTTCAGTTGCTTTTCAATATCACGATAAATCGGTAAAACTGACTTTGTATCAAAATAAAAATCCCGTTTATCAGGATTTTGTATTTGATGATGCAAGCAATGTATTGACATTTAGCGAGAAAAATTTCCAAAAAGAATCCGGTTACAACATAGAGTTCACGCTTCCGTTTACTTATAAAATCTGGACGAATACCAATTCATTGGTTTTTGCCACAAATAAAATCGAAGACGATTTGGCATTGTTTAATTCTTCAAAGACCTATTTGTATTATTACTCCAATAATACTTTTAAACTGCCAAAGGATTTTACATTCGTTTTGTCGTTTTGGGGATCAACCAAACAGAAAGAAGGTGTTTTTGAACGAAATGCCAAACTAATTTTTGATATGTCGCTTGCCAGATCTTTTGGTAAAAACTGGAATTGTACACTGAATTATAATGATATTTTTAAAAATACCATTTACACAGAAAGATTCACCATAAACAACATCGGCTCCAGAGCAAGATATTTAGTCGATGCTAATGAATTTTCGATTACACTTCGTTATTCTTTCGGAAAGATAAAAGATTCAGAATATAAAGAAAAGAGCGTCAATGAGAATGAAAATCGTATTCGATAAAAGGCTAATATCAAAAATTCCAAATTCCAATTCGAAATGTCAAATTGGAATTTGGAATTTAAATTATGTAATTTATTTTAAGATTGAGATTTAAAAATTTGAAGAATTAACCTTCATCTTCTTCGCGTATTTTTACAGCGGCCATGTCGTCCGGAAGTTCTTCTTCATCGTCTGTAGAATGCAGTTCGAAGAAACTAAAATACGAACCGCCGTAACTTTTCTGAAACGAAAAATTACTTAAATGATCCAATTTGGTATATTTTGAATGTTCGATAATCATCATACCGTCTTCAGAAAGCAGTTCTCTTTCAAAAACCGTAAGCGCAATTTTTTCAAAAGCCGCCTGATCGAAACCGTAAGGAGGATCTGCAAAAATGATATCGTATGATGTTTTACAATTATCAAGAAATTTATAAACATCGCTTTTTGTAGCAGCAATATCAAAATCGAATTCTGATGAAACCTGTTTAATAAATTTCACACACCCAAAATCACCGTCGATTGAGGTAATAGGCGCACTGCCGCGCGAAGCGAACTCGTAACTTATATTGCCGGTTCCCGAAAATAAATCCAAAACCTTTAAGCCGTCAAAACTAAAATGATTATTCAAAACATTAAATAATGCTTCTTTACTCATGTCAGTCGTAGGTCTTACAGGAAGGTTTTTTGGTGGAAAAATCCGACGCCCTTTGTATTTTCCTGAAATAATTCTCATGATTGAAATAAGATATAATGTTTTTGATTTTGAGCAGTTGTATAATTGTTTCTTTCTTTTGCCGTGGTAACATCCAAAAAGGAAACATTGCGTATGTATTTGTAAGCCATGGCATAAAAAGTGTCATTTTCTGTAATCGTACCCAGCAGTTCAAGCTGAAAAATCTCAGGATTTAAATTCAGCTGCTCGGCTGTAAAAAGAATGTAATAAATAAAATCTTCCGGTTTTTCATATTCAAATGAATTGAATAACAGAAGTTTTTGGTTTTGAACCACAAGAATCTCAAAATGATCCGGATTAAAATTCACGATCATTTTTTTCTCGTCATTATTTTTGGAAGCTTCCAGAATTTTTTCTGCCAGAATACTGTTTACGTGTTTATAATCAAATGAACCCACATTGTCAATCAAAAAATTGTTGATGTTGATATACGGAATATAAACAGAGTGCATTTCGTAATTCAGAATGTGGTCGTAAGTAAAAAAGTCCGTTTCAAAAACTTTGGTGGTATATTGCAGATAACTTCCTAAATAATTCTCATCAAACAGTGCAGTAGGAACAAAAGTCGAAAGATTATTACTGTGTATTACTAAAATATCATCATACGTTTCCTTTAATTCAGGATGTTTTTTAAATGCCTCAGCGTACAAATCCTCTATTTTGTTTTGTTTTTGCACATTATCAAATACCACTTCATTAAAAGAAGTGATGGTATTGTTTAAAGTATCAAAACAAGCAAATGAGAATCCGTTCAGCGAAACCTGAATCGAAAGTTTTTTATATTTTTTTGATGTGATATTTGTATTGTGTAATGACATATTTGATTTACAATTCGTTACCGGCGCTGAATAGAAAGAATTTTAGGCGACCACAAACTTACAAATTAAAAAGGAACAAATATAATTGCAATTTTAAAAATCAATATTACAAGAACGTTAGCACAGTATTATTTTTGTATTATTTAACCTATTTTTTGCTTTTTTGAACCATTTAAGTAAGATAAGCTGTTTAAGTTTTAAAAACAGATATGAAAAGATTCTGCATCAGTGATACAAATTTACGCTCTAAAATAATATGAACTTTTATCACTTACATAATTTAAACCCTTAAGATAGCACCTTAATTTTTTTAATTGCCATTGTTATTGACATTAATTATTGCCATTGCCATTGATATTGCCATTTGACTTTTTTGGTAATTGATATTGTTATTGCCAGTGCCATTAAAAAAACCGAACTTTGCAGGCCAATTTGATCTCATGAATTCACCATTATTTTACAGCCTTTTACAGAAAAGATTTCCTTTTGCACCAACATATAAGCAGGATATCTTTTTTCAGAAAATTGCTATTTTTTTAACTGAACCCAAAAACGATACGATTTTTGTGCTGAAAGGATATGCCGGAACCGGAAAAACAACCGTGATTTCGACAATCGTAAACAATCTTGGCGACATCAATAAAAAATTTGTACTGCTGGCCCCAACCGGACGCGCAGCGAAGGTAATTTCGAATTATTCTAATACGCAGGCTTTTACGATTCATAAGAAAATATATTTCCCAAAAAAATCATCGGGTGGAGGAGTAGCTTTTACCAAACAGGTCAATAAACATAAAAACACCATTTTTATAGTCGATGAGGCCTCTATGATTTCAGACAGCACGCTGGACAGCGGATCGCTTCTCGACGATTTGATTTACTACGTGTATTCAGGAACGAACTGTAAAATGATTCTTTTAGGAGATACGGCTCAGTTACCACCGGTAAATCTGGATATAAGCCCGGCATTAGATATTCAGACTCTGGGTGTTCATTACGACAAAGAAATCGAACATATCGAACTTGATGAAGTAATGCGTCAGGAAGAAAATTCAGGTATTCTGTACAACGCAACCGAATTACGTGAACTGCTGAAAGAATCCTTTATAACCGAATTCAGGTTTAATGTAAAAAAGTTTAAAGACATTGTTCGTCTAACCGATGGTTATGATATTCAGGATGCCATAAACACGGCGTACAGTAATTATAGTATTGAAGACACAGCATTTATTGTGCGTTCTAACAAAAGGGCAAATCAATATAATGAACAAATCAGAAGCAGGATTTTATTTAAAGAAAGTGAACTTTCTGTTGGGGATTTTTTAATGGTGGTAAAGAACAATTATTACTGGCTGAAAGAAACCGATGAAGCCGGATTTATTGCCAACGGTGATATTATCGAAGTTCTGGAACTTTTTGGGATCAGGGAGTTATACGGATTTACTTTTGCAAAAGTAAAAATAAGGATGGTCGATTATCCAAACCAAAAGCCTTTTGAAACGGTCTTGATTTTGGATACTTTAAAAAGCGAATCACCTTCTTTAACTTACGAAGAAAGCAATCGCTTGTACGAAGAAGTAATGAAAGATTATGAAGATGAGCCAACGAAATACAAAAGATTCCAAAAAGTAAAAGAGAACGAATATTTCAACGGACTTCAGGTAAAATTCTCTTACGCCATAACCTGCCACAAATCGCAGGGAGGACAGTGGAATACGGTTTTTATTGAACAGCCGTACCTGCCTGACGGAATTGACCGTGATTATATAAGATGGCTTTACACTGCCATGACCAGAGCTAAAAATAAATTATATTTGATAGGTTTTAAAGACGAAAGTTTTGAAGAGTAACTAGAGTTTTCAGCCGACCCGAGCGATAGCGAATTATAGAAAAAAAATCGTGAAGCGCAGGCGGAAAAAAATTGCAGAAAAGATAATAACCAGAAGGATTTTTCCTCGTAACAAAATATAAAAATGAAAATAATAGCGGTAATTCCGGCGCGATATGCTTCGACACGTTTTCCTGCAAAGCTGATGCAGGATTTAGGAGGCAAAACAGTAATTCTTAGAACATATGAAGCTGCGGTTTCAACAAACTTATTTGATGACGTTTTTGTAGTAACTGATTCTGATTTAATTTTTGATGAAATTGTTTCCAATGGAGGAAAAGCCATTATGAGCATCAAAGAACACGAATCTGGCAGTGACCGAATTGCCGAAGCCGTTGCCGGTCTGGATGTTGATATCGTGGTAAACGTTCAGGGCGATGAACCTTTTACAGAAGCCGGACCTTTAGAACAGGTTTTATCTGTTTTTAAAAATGATGAAGACAAAAAGATTGATCTGGCTTCCTTAATGCGAGAAATAACCAGCGAAGACGAAATTAACAATCCTAATAATGTAAAAGTAGTGGTTGACCAGTCACAATTTGCCTTATACTTTTCAAGATCAGTAATTCCGTATCCGAGAGATAAAGACGCCGGAGTACGATATTTTCAGCATATTGGGATTTACGCTTTCAGAAAACAGGCATTATTAGATTTCTACAGTCTTCCTATGAAATCTTTAGAAGCTTCTGAAAAACTGGAACAGTTGCGATATTTAGAATTCGGAAAACGTATTAAAATGGTTGAGACAAACCACGTAGGAATCGGAATTGATACGGCTGAAGATCTAGAAAAGGCGAGGGCTGTTCTGGCTTCTAAATAAACTTTACGATTAAACGCCGTTATAACCGATTTGCTTTTGCGAAAGCGCGGATTTAAAAACGGATTTTCTTTAAATCAAAAAAGCTCAACTTTAAGTTGAGCTTTTTTTGGATATTATTTTTTCTTTTTCGCTTTTGCCTTCTTTTTAGATTTGGCTTTCTTTTTAGCAATTTTTTTAGCCTTAGCTTTGTCTTTCGCTTTTTTCGCTTTTTCTTTTTTCTTAGCAGCAGCTTTTAGTTTTGCTTTTTTGGCTTTTTCTTTCTTCTTGTCTTTTTTAGCTTTATCTTTTTTCTTGGCTAACTTCTTTTTTTCTTTGTCCTTTTCTTTGTCTTTCACTTTCTTTTCTTTTTTAGCAGCAGTTTCTTTATTAGAAACTACTTCATTAGTAGTAATAGTGTTTTCTTCTACAATTGGTGTTTCTACGACTGCCGGTTTAATGGTTGGAACCGTTACTTTTTTAGCAGGAGTTCTGCGTGCTGCCGGTTTTACAGTTGCAGAAGCAGGAGCTTTTGTAGTTGTCGTTTTTGCTGTTGTCGTTTTTGCAGCTGTTGCGGCCGGTTTTGCAGTTGTAGTTCTTGCCGGAGCTTTACGAACTGGCGTTTTAGCCGGCACTGCGTTTTCTGTTTTTATATCTTCTGCAGCTGGCTGAGGAGTTTCAGGAGTTGCGGCGTCGATCTTCTCAGGAGTACTTTCTTCAGTTTTGTTTTCCATATTATTGTGCTTTTAGATGAGGATGTAATTAACAATGTGACTAAATTGTTAAGTTTTAGTTAAGTAAAGATAATTATAAAACAAGTTTTTCAATGTTAAGTTTTTTAGGAAAATTTACATTTAACACATTGAAAGTTAAAGGATTAATTTTTTGGGTAAAATTAAAAACCAAAATCTCTTAACAATTCTACATGAAAAAATAGAAGAAATTGCTGTATAATTAACGAAATATGTACTCAAATTCGTTCTTTTGAAACGCATTTAATCCAGTCCAGATGCGGACAGCATCTTTTTATGACGATCCTTTTGTGAGCCGTAAAAAAGAAGTGTACAGATGGGAAACAGCTCAATATACTTTATAGAAAGATTTAATTGGTAATGGCTTCCAGAATTTTGAAATTACTTTTTGGAGCTTCGCATAATGAACAGCAATAATCCTCGCCTAAATCACTAAATAAAATACCTTTTGGAATTCCCTGAGTTTTGTCTCCGTATTCAGAATTATAAAGCGTTAGACATTCCTGACATTGATAAATATCTAATTTGGGCTTTTCTTTCTTCTGCTGCTTTTCATTGCTTTCTGCAGTAGAATTTCCGAGTTCTTCAAAATATTTTCGGCTTAATTCAATTAAAATTGTTGGAAGTTCCAGTTTGTCAATATCCTGCGAGTGTACAATATATTCGCGTGTATTTGGGTCAAAATTCTTCGCAAACAATACATTATAAGTATCCCTGATTTTAATAGATTCCAAAGCTGCAGGAAGTTCATTTTTTTCGATAACAATCGAAGTGAAATAATGTCCGTCGCGGTTGTATTCTGAAATTCCGAAATTGAGCCCGTAGGTGCTGATATCGAATTGATCTAGTGTACGAACTAAAAACGTTTTAAGATTCAAAGCCCATTCCATCGCAACGGGTAAATGCCAGTTTAATTCTAATAAGGAATGGCGAACGTTGATTCCTCTTTTGCCCAGGAATTTTTCCCATTCCAGTTTTCGGTCTTTTGGAATTCCTTTTATAATGAATGATTTCCAGGGTGTGATACAAATTTTTCCAATTTTGCATTCAAAACACAAATCGCACATTTCTTTTAGGAAATCTAAATTGTATAAATTATTTCGCCAATATAATCCCAGCCAGTATTGATCAATCCCCATTCTATTCATTCCTTCATAATATGGAAATGGATAAAACGAAATATGCAGCGGTTTGTCTATTGTTCGGCTATTTGTATCCAAAGCCTCGCTGACCAGCGTAAAAAGTAATTCGATATCTACAGAATCTTCTTCGGATATTTTTTCGATTTCATAATAAATTTTCGCCAGATCCCAGCTGTAAAGCAAAACCGGATACACTTCCATCTTTTCCCATTTTGGGAGACGAATGTATAAATACCAATAATCTTCATGATCTGAAGCAATGAAATTTAAATGACCTGTAAATAACGGCACCAGCTGTTGTTTCGGATCGGTTATGTTGACTTTAAGTTTTGGCTGTTCTTTAAATTCTTCCAGAACATATAAAAAACGGTTTCCGGTAAGCCAGTTTGTATTTCTGAAAATATCTGTCGAAACATAAGAAGAAACGATATTATTACCGCTTTTCTGATCGGGATAAACAAAATGATATTTTCCTAAAGTAGTTTTATCTAAAGATTTAAATCCCTGAGGAAAAATAATATCCTGTCTGGAACCAAAGGAAATAGAATCTAAACCTTCGTCTATTGCTATATTTACAACTTCTTTTAATTCTCCTGGCGAAATAACTCCTCCTTTTACTATTAATCTTGTTAGTTCCATAGTTTTTATTTTGTTTCAGGTTTCAGGTTTTCTTTGTTTCAGGTTTTCTTTGTTTCAGGTTTCAGGTTTTCTTTGTTTCAGGTTTTACCACAATCTTGTCATTTCTGTAAAGGTTACTTATTTCGGTAACGGATTTATCATTTCAATTGGTTTTTTTCCATCAATTCCCTGATGTGGTCTTTCATGATTGTAATAATACAAATATTGTAATAATTCCTCTTTCAGTTCTTCTTGCGAATCAAAATCAGTATCCCGTAATAAATCCTCTTCGAGAGTTCTCCAAAAACGTTCAACCTTGCCATTTGTCTGCGGACGGTAAGGTCTTGTGTACCTGTGAACTATTCCTAATTCCATGAGCATTCTTTCAAATGGATGCTGATTTTTTACCTTGCTTGTTTTGATTCCAAATTCAGCCCCATTATCAGACAATATCTCTTCAAATTTTATTTCATAATGACTGCTTAAGATATTCAAGCACTTTAATGAGGCAAACATTACTGTTAAACTCGTGATGTCCGGAACTAATTCTGCCCAGGCAATACGGCTGTAATCATCAATTACACAGACTAAATAGAGTTTTTTGTTTTCTCCGCGAATTACGCTTTTGCTTAAATAATGACAATCAATATGACCCAGCTGTCCCATTCTTTCTTTGATTATTTTCTGATGATTCTTTTTGATCTTCGGAGTTAATCTGTTTATTTTATGCCGCTTTAAAATATTGTAAACTCCAGAATATGAGGGTGTGTATTTTCCCAATTTGGGATTTAAGATACTAACAATTTCATATTTATTGTTTCCCTTTTCCCGTAATTCAACCACTTTTTGTTCTATGAACGGCAAAGGGCGTCTGGTTTTATATTTTGGGCCACGTTTTTGAGGCAGTAAATCTACTGACTTTCCACTTTGTTTATATCGATTATAATACTTTAAAAAACTCTTTCTGCAAGTATCATTGGCCGTATAAAAATCCATTGCCTTCTTGTACAAGGGATGGGTCTTGTTTTTAACTTGTTCATATTCTTTAATTAGAAAACGGTACTTCTCTAAATAGTTTCTTTCCAATGTTGAATCCTGACTATTGTTTCTCATCCCAACAAAATTTATTAAAGTTAAATTTTGTTACCGAATTATCTAACTTTTACAATTTCGACGGAGGAGAAATCACACGCGGGATGCGACAGAGATTGGAAAATTCACTTTGTAGAATTTCTATTGTGATTTCTCGTTCCTCGAAATGACAAACGAAGCGAACTTGAAACTTGAAACCTGAAACGAAAAAACTGAAAAAAAACTATTTACACTTCGCTAATATCTCTTTTACTTCTGTCTTGCAGCTGCCGCATCCTAAACCTGCGCCTGTGTTTTTGCATAATTCCGTGAAATCATTGATACCGCTTTTGATGCTTTCTTCGATGTTTCCGGCGCCAACCTGACTGCAGGAACAAACCAATTTCCCTAAAACCGGTTTTGTGTTTGAACTTCCTCTTAAAAGCGTATTTCGTTTGTCTGATAATTCGATTTTGCTTTCGATCATGGTTTTAAATTCGGCAAACTCATTTTTATCTCCCATTAAAATTGCACCAACCAGAAGGTCATCTTTTACAATACATTTTTTGTAATAGCGTTTTTTCAAATCAGTAAAAACAATTTCTTCGTACGAATCGTCATTTTCCGGAATTGTGAGATCGCCAATACTGCAAAGATTAATATCTTCTAATTTTAGAATATTCATTAAAATCGAACCTTTATAATAACTGCTGATATCACCGGCAAGGAAATTCGCCAGAATATTGGCCTGTTCTTCGGCAGCAGAAGTGATTCCGAATAACTTATTATTGAATTCGGCAATTTCCCCAATCGCAAAAATATCCGGATTTGAAGTTTGCAGGTACTGATTTACTTTCACACCACGTCCGCAGGCTAAGCCGCTTTCACGTGCAATTTCGATATTTGGAATTGTTCCAATGGTATACACAATTGCATTTGCTGTGATGATTTTACCGCTTTTTAGAGCAATTTCAATTTCATTCGGATTATCGGTTTCGAAAACAGTGCTGACTTCATTATCAAAATAAATCTGAATATCACGAAGCTGTACTTCTTCGGCTAGTAATTTACTTGAAATTCGGTCTAACTGGCGTTCCATTAAACGTGAAGCGCGCTGAATAATCGTAGTTTTTACTTTTTTATGTTTTAAAGCCGCCGCTAATTCTAATCCTAATAAACCGCCGCCAATAATAACAACATGCTGTTCTTCCGGCGGAAGATTGGTGCTGTCTAAATGTTTTTTCAAGCGATCGGCATCTTCTTTTCGTCTAACGGTGAATCGACCCGGAAGATGGAGCTGAGCGTTTTCAGGAACAAACGGACGGCTTCCGGTTGCTAAAATCAAAGAATCGTAAGTATGGATTTCGCCTTCGATGTCTGTGATTGTTTTTTTGCTAGTGTCTATTTTATCAATTGCAGTTCCGGCTTTCATGGTAATTTTTAATTTATTGAAAGTTTCTCCGTCTTTGACTTTTAAAAGCTGTTCCCAAGTGAATTCTCCTGTCATATATTCCGGAAGCAGAACACGATTGTAAAACGGATTTACTTCATTAGAAAAAACAATAATTTCATCATTCGAATTGAATTCGCGGTAATTCTGTATGAATCGGAATGAAGCAGCACCTGCACCAACAATGGCAATTTTTTGAAATGGTTTTACATATTTTTTAATCGATACGGTTGTGAATTTAAAATCGGGTTCTTTTGAAACCGGATCGACAACGATATTCGTTAAATTGTTGGTTCTGTTTAAATCATTTTCAAGCTGTTTCCCCCAATGCATCGGCAGGAACAGTACTTTTTCTTTAATCGAATCAGTTACTTTTGCTTTTACGCGTACTTCACCATTTTGGCTTGAAACCACTACAATATCTCCATTTTTAATATCGTTTTTAAAAGCATCAATCGGATTTATTTCTAAAACAGGACTCGGGATATGCGTCAATAATCTCGATACTTTTCCAGTCTTTGTCATTGTATGCCATTGATCACGAACTCTTCCCGTTGTTAAAATAAAAGGAAATTCTTCATTGGGCTGTACGGATGTATTTTCGATTGAAACCGGAAGATTAAAAATAGCTTTTCCGGATGGGGTATAGAATTTTTTATCTGTAAATAACCTTGGTGTTCCGGGATGATTATAATCGGGAACAGGCCATTGAAAAGTTCCTTCGTTTTTTAATCGGTTGTAATTCAGGAATGAAATATCAATATTGGTATTTTTAGTAAGTGCACAATGCTCTTTATAAACTTCTTCGGCACTGTTGAAATTGAACCCGTTGAAATTCATTTTTTTAGCAAAACGAATTAAAATTTCAATATCAGGAAGTGCTTCTCCGGGCGGATTAATTCCTTTTGGCAGATACGAAATACGACGTTCCGAATTGGTCATTGTTCCGTCTTTTTCCAGCCATCCGGCGGCGGGCAGTAATAGATCGGCAAATTTGGCCGTATCAGCATTATGCGAAATATCCTGAACAACGACGAATTTGGCATTTTGAAGCGCTTTTTCTGCTCTTCTCGAATCCGGTAAACTTACTAAAGGATTGGTGCAGATAATCCAGACCGCTTTCATTTTTCCCGATTCTAAAGCTTCAAACATTTCTGTTGCTGTTAAACCCGGTTTATCTGAAATTTCGCCAACACCCCAAAAATCAGCTACTTCTTTGCGATGTGCTGGATTTGCAATGTCTTTATGTGCGGCCAAAAGTGTGGCCATGCCGCCAACTTCACGTCCGCCCATTGCGTTGGGCTGGCCCGTTAATGAGAACGGTCCGGAACCCGGTTTTCCAATTTGTCCGGTTAATAAAGACAAATTCAGTAATGCTGTATTTTTATCAACACCAACCGCACTTTGGTTTAATCCCATTGCCCAAAGAGAAATAAATCCTTTGGCTTTTCCGATGATGTCAGCTGCGAGTTTAATATCGTTTACGGGAATACCGCAGAGTTTGGAAGCTTTTTCTAAAGAAGTGCCCAAAACTAAATCCTTGTATTGCTTAAAATTTTCGGCGTTGTTTTTTACAAAATCATGATCTACGTACCCTTTTTCGATAATGCGTTTTGCAATGGCATGATACAATATCACATCAGACCCCGGAATGATCTGTAAATGCAGATCAGAGAAAACAGCGGTATCTGTTCGTCTTGGATCAATGCAGATTATTTTGACTTTCGGATTTTTCTCTTTGTGTTTTTCTAATCTTCTAAAAAGAATAGGGTGGCACCAGGCAGGATTTGCACCCGTTATTAAAAATGTGTCTGCCAATTCGATATCATCGTAAGCAATTGGAACAGAATCTTCGCCAAAAGTTTTTTTATATCCCACAACTGCAGAACTCATGCAAAGTCTGGAATTGGTGTCGATATTATTGGTTTTCAAAAAACCTTTTACGAGTTTGTTGACTAAGTAATATTCCTCGGTTAAACATTGTCCGGAAATATAAAATCCAACACTGTCTGGTCCATGCTTTTTTATTATTGAAGAAAAAACAGCAGCGGCTCGGTCAAGTGCAGTGTCCCAGCTTACACGTTCCAGCGGATAGGATTTACTGCCCCGCATTTCGGGATATAAAATTCGGTCTGAAGTGTCATTTACAACGTAATGCAGATTCATTCCTTTAGAACACAACATTCCTTTGTTTACAGGATGGTCTTTGTCGCCTTCAACCATTACACCGTTTTTAGAATCGTTTGTCACGATAATTCCACAGCCAACACCGCAATAGGAACAGGTAGTTTTTATCTTTTTATTTTGCATTTACAGTTTTTTTTTGGATAAAACGTATTGAATAAAAATCGTGTTCTAAATATTTTACGTATACAAAAATACGTATTTTTACGTATTTATACGTATTTTTTGAATTTATTTTTTACTTTTGATGAAAGTAAATGAGGAACAAGAAATTAGTTTTAAACGGATAAAAATTAGAACTCATGAAAGAAGAGCAAATGACTTGTTATTCCTGCACCAATGAAAATTGTTTAATTAAGAAGCATCTGCATTTGGAACAGATGCGTGCCTATGTTTTAAAAAAACAAAATATAAGTTGTAGAAAGTCAAATCGGTTTATCACTGAAGGCGCGCCTTTGCATGGTCTCTATTTTATTTGTAAAGGCAAAGTCAAAACGGTAAAAACAGGAATCAACGGCCGTGAGCAGATTGTTCGCCTGACCAGAAACGGCGATATTATTGGTTTTCGCGGATTCGGAACTAGTAAACGTTACTTAATTGGTGCTTATGCACTCGAAGATACCGTTTTGTGTAATTTTAGTAATGAGACCATGCTCGAAATTTTACAGCAGATTCCCGAATTTACCTATGCCTTGATGTTGTTTTATGCAGATGAATTAAATAAAAGTGAAAACAATATTCGCAAAATAGCACACATGAATGTCCGCGAACGTGTAATTGATTTGCTGCTTTATATTCATCGTAAATTCGGACAGGTGAATGGTTTAATTGATATTGAACTTTCGCGGAAAGAAATTGCAGATTTTGCAGGAACTACTGAGGAACAGGCAATTCGAATTATATCCGGTTTAAAAAGAGAAGCATTGATTAAAACCGAAGGAAAACGTGTCGGGATTTTAGAAATTTCAGAATTAAGATCTGAAATTATGGAGCATAAATATTTTTGTTGAGAGACAAAGTTACAAAGCGACAGAGTTGCAAAGGTTTTGCCATGTACATATTTATAATGTATTTATTGTAGAGACGCACCGCAGTGCGTCTCCACGTCGAGTGTGTTTTATTTTTTCCTTCCAACAAATCGAATTACAGAACCAGTTCCGTTATGAAATAAGCCTTCGCTGAGTTCAATTTCTTTTTCTTCCAATTCAATGATTTCGTAATCTGGAAAATCAGCTTTGATTTCTTCTATTGAAAATAAGGATTCGATATCTTTTGGACCGCCGACTTTTTCGTTTTTAGTTACATACTCTAAATGTTTTTTACTGAAAGCTTCAAAAATTATAACCCCGTTTTTACACAAAAGTGCATCAAGCTGTTTATGAATTTTAGATTTAATTTCTGCCGGAAAATGTGCATAAATTAAAGCAATCGCATCAAATTGGTCTTCCTGAAAATTTAAAGTTTCGAGCTCGCCAACCTGATAATCGATTAAAACATTATTGTTTTTTGCCAAAATAAGGGCTTTGTTTCTGCCTTCTTCACTAATATCAAATGCCGAAACTTTCCAGCCCAGTTTTGCAGCAAAAACAGCATTTCGTCCTTCTCCCTCGGCAGGAAAAAGAATAGATCCAGTTTCAAATTTTTTTATTTGTTCTTTGAGGTAATTGTTGGGTTCTTCGCCGTATGCAAATTCTTCACTTTTGTAACGGTCGTCCCATCTTTTAGTCCAGTTGTTCATGAATTACGATAATTATTAATTTTCTATTTTATTTTTTAAAGCCAATAAATCGCCAGAGGTTAAATTTCCTGTTGTCATATTGTTCCGGATTGTACTTTTTAATTTCTATTTTTTCTCTGTCGGTTACTGCAATTCCAAAGTGATTTTCTATATTAGAATTTATTCTCTCAAATTTTCCTAAAGCCAGCATTTTTTCATTTATTCTGCATCCGTCATGATAGTCGTGGTAAATTTCAACAGGTAATGGTTTATAATGAGGAGTTGATTTGATATAAATGGTAAAAAAGTAGGGATCGAGATCACCAAATTCAAGACCAAAAACCAATGGGACTTCAATTCTTTGCTGCGTTATTGTGTTTTCAAATAAGCAATGATAGCCATGAACAAAATATTTCCATTCATCCATTTTTCTCCATCCTGTTTTAAATCTGCCAAAAGTTAATAGCGGAAAATCCGGATTAATAGTCGTTTTAAGTTTTTTTGCAAGACTGAATATTAAAGTTTCTCCTAATTGACGATAATCTTTTGCGCAGTCTTCAAAGAAAACCTGATTATCTTCAATTTCTTTGTCGGTTATTAATTTTGAGATGTTAATTTCCGGTTCTGTTAATGGCGCAGCAACAAGAAAAGCCTCTAATTTCTGTTTCAAATCTGCTGCAACATGCTGACGTTGATTCTCAATACTGCCATCGAAAACAATTTTTAAAATCTGGTTTCTTGGAATCTGACAAATGTGTTCCAAAGAGGGAATCTGCTCTGTAGATTGTATATGTATAATTTCAACTGGTTTGTTCATTTGTAGGTTTTAGGGGCTTTTTTATATCATCAAATATACTTAAAATCAAAAAAATACCCTTTCTCAAAATTTGAAAAAGGGTGTTTTTTTTATAACAGACTTTGTAAATCTTTATTTTTTATAAGTAAAAATTCTTGGGTTTACAGAAATCATTAACCATGCCCAGTTGTTAGTATGCCCTGCATATCCTCCTTTAACGTATTCCATAGTTTTTGAGCCAAACATTTGAGAATATCCTCCAGTTATAGTAATATCTTTTTTGAAATTATAACCAAAAGTGGCATCAATCTCAGTTCCCAGATATGAATCCATTTTTTCAAGAGGTGTAACGACATCTGCAGCAGTTAAAAATACATGCGGAATCAAAGCAAACTGCCATTTGTTTACATTGTAATTTAATTTGATAAAAACATCCTGTAACCCCACGCTGTTTGTGTAGTTTCCAACATAAAAATAATCCATATAACCATTAAATCCGTGGTTAGTTCCAAAAAGCGGATTGAAAGATTTGATTACTGTACTGCCGTCATTGGTGTCTTTTCCTGATAAAAATTCGTAACCCAATCCGGCTTTAAATGAATCTGTTACAGAGTAGTTAACATTAGCCGCAGCATTCCATGCACTTACCTTTAAGTCTGTACTCTTTCCGGTTTGACCATACAGCCAGAAGTTAGTGTCTAATTTATTCTTTTTATAGGTTACATACGTACCAAAAGTCTGTTTGTAATCTACCTTTAAATCCTGTGTTGGGTTAGCCGGAACAGCAGGATATTCGTAACCTGTATTAAGGAATAATAAACTTGCTCCTAAATCGCCTGTAAACTGATTGTGGTACCAGGCATACTGCATAGTTTTGTAATTGTTTGGAACAGTGTAAGGTGTCTGCACTAAATTTTCAGAAGTTGAATTGTAAGCACCTCCAAAATCCAGTTTCTGCTTTTCAGTATGGTACGAAAATATTAAGGCGTCATGGCTTTGACCTTGCTGCGCCCAGTCCAGTTCTCCAAGGATACGCTGGTTGTCATACGAAAGAACCTGACGTCCCATTCTGGCACTCCATTTTTCGTTAAAATTGTATTGTGCCCAGGCTTCGAAAACTGCTACACCATTTTTATCAGACTGGGTTGTTGTTGGAACATCTCCCCAGGTTCTGGTGTTTTGGAGCGTTAATTTTACAATTAAATTTTCCTGGTTAAAATTGAAGTTTAGACGGGATCTTTGTGAAATCTGCGAAGTCCCTTTCTGACCTTCATCGAGAAGTGATTTAAAACCGTTTCGATATTCAAAGCGCGGCCTTAACTGCAAGTTCACATCTAGTTCCTGTGCCTGAATTTCGAAACTTAATCCTAAGATAAGTACTAAAATTAGTTTAAGTTTTTTCATAAATTGTCATGTTTTAATAGATGGTGAATTTATAAGAAAAATAGTTCTTTTAGTATGATTTTAATCATATTTCTAATTTTTTTTTAATCTTGGCTTAACCTGTTGTTTTTCAGTTATCAATATTTAATACAAGTCTTTTATTGTTTATTTTTTTAGTAATTGTGTAGTGCATCCAGATCAGGCAGAAGATTGAAAACAACAGGATAAAAATCCAGGAACTTGACCAAATGCCTGTTGCTGTTAGTAAATATCCGAAAATTATAGGACCAAAAAAACCTCCCAAACCTCCAATCATACCCACCATACCGCCTACAACACCTACTTCTGTCGGGAAATATTCCGGAATATGTTTGTAAACCGCCGCTTTTCCAATTCCCCAGGAAATTCCAATTAAGATTACTAATATAAGAAAAATCCACATATTGGCATCAAACTTAATAACGGTAATGCCTTTTGCAATTAATTCTTTTTTTGCAATGTTTTGATTTTGAGTTACTACAACATCCTGCCAGCTTGATGAGGTTGGAAAAATGGTATTCTCATCTACGATTGCCGCTTTCTGCATAATAGGATATTCTTTATCTCCCACTTTTACGGTTTTGGAGTTGACCTCATTGACCATTCCTTTTTTAGCAGCCAGTATTCCGGGACCGGCAGTTGTAATTTCCATTTTCGGAACCATTAATAAAGCGCTTAAAATTACAGATGAACCTAAAACCCAATACATTACTTTTCTGGCCCCGAATTTATCAGATAAATATCCTCCAAAAGCCCTAATTACTCCGGAAGGTAAGCTGAACATGGTTGCAAATAAACCACCCATAACTAAGCTCGTTTGATAAACATTCATAAAGTTGGGTAAAAGCCATTGAGAATATGCTACAAAGCAGCCAAAAACTAAAAAGTAATACGCTCCAAAACGCCAGACTCTTTGTGATTTTAAAGGCGTAAGCATTTGCGAGACACTTTTTGTATTATTTTCTATTTTTTTGTTTTGAGCGAAAATTAAAAACGCAACACCTATTATAACTAATGAAATAGCATAAATAACAGGCAGAACTTTCCATCCGTTTTGCGGATCATTAATTGAAAAATGATTTAATAAAGAAGGGGCTAAAAAAGTTGTAATTGCAGCACCGGCATTTCCCATTCCGAAGATTCCCAGCGCGCGGCCTTGCCATTCTTTTGGATACCAAATAGAGGTGTAGCCAATTCCGACAGCGAAACTGGTTCCGACCATTCCGAAGAAGAAACTAAGTATAGCAAACATCAAGAAACTATCAGCGTAGGGAAGGAGAAATAGCGGAATTGCACTGAGTAATAATAAAAGGGAAAACACATATTTTCCGCCAAACTTATCCGTCAGGATTCCGATTGGGAGACGCATTACGGATCCCGTTAAAATTGGAATACCCAAAAGCCATCCAACCTGAATCACGTTCCAATGGAAAATTCCGTTATCGACTAAAAAGGTTACTAAAACTCCGTTTAGTGTCCAGCAGGCAAAACACACTGTAAATGCCAATGTGTTCAAAAATAAAATTTTATGGGATTGCGATAGTGAGTTTGTATTTTTCATAGCACTTATATTTTTATGTAAAAATAAGTACTATGACTTAGTTAAAACCTGCTAAAACGCAGTTTTTAGAAAATAATTACGTATTAATACGTAATTATTCTTAAATTAACGAATACTCAGCCGCCTTATTAGAAAGTTCCATTAAGTTTTTTACTTTCAGTTTTTTCATCAAGTTAAAACGGTGTACTTCGGCTGTTCTCTTACTGATGTCTAAAGCTTCTGCAATTTCTTTATTTCCCTTTCCTGATAATAAAAGTGTAAGGATTTCTTTTTCTCTTTTTGTAATCATCATTTCTTCACCCAAAGTTTGTTTAGGTTCTAATGATGCAGACGAGTTTGTCAATTGACCAATTAAGATTGAAGAAATGTCGCCGCTAAAATATTTTCCTCCAGCAGAAACACTGTGAAGTGCTTTTAGAAATTCTTCTTTTGAAGAACCTTTTAGTAAATAACCATCGGCTCCGGCTTTTATAGATTTCAATACATATTCTTCCGATTCGTGCATCGAAAGCATAATGATTTTTACACTATTATTTTCGCTTCTAAGTTTTTCTACTAGTTCGATACCAGTAAGATTTGGCATTCTAATATCAGCTATAAGTAAATCCGGTTTTGTTTCGCCAACCACTTCAAGTGCATCTGCACCATCAATAGCTTCGCCTACAACCTCGATGTTTGCTTCGTTTTCCAGTAAAGATTTGATTCCGTCTCGAACAAAAACATGGTCATCTGCTAATACTACACGAATGATATTACTCATAGTTTACTTAATTTTGATTCTGGATTTTTACGTATATTCATCTATAAAGAAGATGCTAATATACGTACTTTTTTTTATTTTAAATTCTAATTTACGAAATTCCAAACTCCAAGATTAAAAAATCATTAGAAATCTACGGGCAAGTTTCAATGACGAAATTCGAAATTCCAAATATTGTTGCGTTTAATTTTGTAAAAGTTTTAAACTTAGACAAAGTTTTTACACTCCAGTTTGTCATTCCGAGGAACGAGGAATCTCACGCGGGATTCTACAAAGATTGGTGATTTAGATTGTGGAATTTCTAGTGCGATTTCTCCTTTCAGTCGAAATGACAAACTGCTGAAATTCTAGGCCTCTTTTGAAAACGTTTGCCCGCGAGAGGGATAGGAGCAATCCGCCGCGGCGGAGCGGATAGCCCGACAGCATCCCGATAAAAAGGGGTATAAGCGCAAAGAGAAGTACCCTTTTTATCGGGATGGTGGCTCGCCCTGATTAATGAGATAATTAGTTAATTAGTTAATGTGTCAATTAGAAAATTAGATAATTGTTCTTTACTGCTCTGAGTAATTATCTAATTATCAAATTGGCACATTGCCACATTATTTTAGAATTGGGATGTTGAACGTAATCCTAGTTCCTTCTCCAGGAATCGAATTCATAAACACACGACCATTAATGTATTGGATTCTTTCTTTCATGAATAAAAGTCCCATTCCGGATTCGCTGTTGCGTTTTTTGTCGACTGAATTAACGTCGAAGCCTTTTCCGTTGTCGTCTACTATGATACTTAGAAGTGTTTCGCTATGCGAAAGTTGTACAATAATATGTGACGATTCGGCGTATTTTATGGCGTTGTTAATTGCTTCTTGCGTAAGACGGTAAATATTGATTTCGATTAAGGAATCTAAACGCTGGTCAAAATCGGTTTTATTGTAAAAAAGGATTTCTTTTCCGGTTAGTTTAGAAAGTTCCTGTGTCAATTTTGAAAGCGACGAAACGATTCCGTGATCGCTCAATTCCGGAGGCATCAGGTTGAAAGTTGCCGTGCGGACACCTTTTATAATATCCAAAGAAAGCTTCTTTAAATACTCAATTTTTTGCTCCGATTTTTCTCTGTCATCCAGATTGATGCTTTCTAAACTGAATTTTAATCCCGTCAGCATTTGGCCGATTCCGTCGTGAATTTCTTTGGCGATTCGGTTTTGTTCGTTTTCTTGATTTTCAACGATTTTGCTCGAAATAATCTTCTGCTGATTGATTTTTTCGGTTGTGTTTTCAAGGTTCAAACGTTCCACTTCACGTTGTGCTTTTTTGCGTTCGGTGATGTTGAAACAAACGATTAAAAGCTCCAATTCGTCTTTTTTGATCATTACGGGAACCATCGACAAATCGAGCCAGATTTCTTTTTCGTCTTTATTGATGATTTTCATTTCGCCCTGCCAGCCACTTCTTTGTTTTTCGAAGATTAAACGGTCAAAATTAAGCTGTTCTTTTTCATCTTCTGTTAGTACTTCAGAGAATTTTTTGTTGGATGAAAACTTGGTGTAATTTAAAAGTTTGGCGAATTTTTCTCCGATATGAATGATCGAACCGTCTGGCGTAATTCGGCAATAGAGAAGCGTATTTTCCATTGCATAATTGAGCGATTTTAACTCTTTTACCGAGTTTTCCTTGATTTCGCTTAATATTTCGGTGTCGTATGCGAGTTTTAAAGCTTTCTTTTCTGAAGACAGAAGTTTGGCAATTAATCTTTCGATTTTCTTGTTGGTTGGTTTGAAAATGAAGAAGAATTCTAAAAGCAGAACCAAAAGGGTAAAACCGAAAATCCAATATTCGATTCGGCGTTGTTCGGTTACTTTTTCGTGTGCTTCAAGATCGTATTGCGTTACAATCTGATTCATTTTTGAAAGGAAAACCCCTTCGTTTTTCAATATGATCTGAACCAGTTTTTGGTTTTCAATTTTCTTGTTTTTATCTTTTAAGTTTGAAATTAATATATGAGAAGCATTGAAAATTCTATTAAAATTTGGTTCTATTTCAAGATATAATCGATTTAAGATTTCACTTTTTTGATGTGGAAAACCCAAACTGTCACTTCCGTTTTCAAGTGCATCATGATTGTCTTTCCAAAGTTTTAAAACCTCTTTTAAGTGCGAAGTTTTTTTGGCTGTAGCCGAATCTGAAACGTAATGTAAAATCAGTACTTCTTTGACAATTTTCTGGCTCAGCATTCTCTGTTTTCCAGAAAAATTGATAATCTTAGAATCGCTTAATTGCTGATTCAGATTGTATTGTACCAAAAACTGACTAATAATTATGGTTAAGGCAATAGTAAGAAGCGCAAAAAAATACAGTCGGCGTAAATTTTTGAAAGTAATTTTTTCTGCTTCTTGATTGTCCTTTTTCATATTTTTTACAATCCTAAAGAAGCTTTTATTAGGTTTAAGTTTTCTTCAGAATAGTTGATTTTTAGAGCTTCCTGATGTCCTTTGTCCGACATTTTATCCCAAGTTTTCTTGATGATGTTTTTCAGTTTTTCATCATCATGTTTTTCTACAAAAGGTTCTAAGTAGTATTCTAAAAATACCAAACAAATTACATCCTCTAATAATTGGGTCTCGGCGTCTTTTTTAAGTAATTTTTTTTCAATTAAGAAAGAAACACGATCGATAAAAGTTTGATTATATCCGGCTTTTTCTAATATTCCGGCAGTAGTTTTGGCGTGGAATTTTTTTAGTTCTTCTCTCCATTTTAAGTAACCAATACGATCCATCGGATAGGATTCGCGTGCCACTTTCCAACGACAGATGTGCTGTGCTTTTGAGGCAATCTGAACTTCTTCTGAAGCGTTTGGTTCAAACTGCATCAGTTTTTCATACATCCTGTTTGAATACAGTAATTCTTTTGGATATTCTGTGTTTTGGTCTAATTCGATATTCGGATCTTGAGCATTTTCAGCATCAATCCATTCACTTGCTTTTTGAAAAGGTGTAGTCATTTTTTGGTTGGGTAATAGATTTTCAAAGATACGGAATTAAGTGAGAAAGTAGATAGGGAGATGAAAGAAGCAAGAAGAAAGATTTGAAAAACTTTGAGCAATCTTTCTTCTTTCTTCTTTCTTCTTTCTTCTTTCTTCTTCACATCTATAAAAAAGTCTAATCTACGAACCCCACAAAAACTTCGTTTTCTACAATCTTAACAGGGTACGTTGCAATACTGTAATCTTCACCGTTTAAGTTTGAACCATCAACCAATGAAAATGTTTTTTTATGCATCGGGCAGGCGATTTTCGGAATATCATCAGCAGAACCTGTCATTCCTCTTGAAAGCACCATTTCCATTTTGTGCGGACATGCATTTTGGCAAGCGTACCATGCATTACGACGGGCAAAATTGAAAATTGCAATTTGCTTGTTTTTGTATTTGATGCATCCGCCTCGGTTGGTTGGAAAATCTTCTACTTTACCAGCTTTGAACCAAATTGTTGCGTCGCTTGCGTGAACTGTTTCGTATTGATTTAAGATTTCTTCCATTTTGATTGAGTTTTGGGTTTCTGTTTCTTAGCCCTCTTTTACAATCATGAGAGTTATGATGGCGCAGTAAAAAGAGGGTAAGAAGGACAGCAAACGTTTAATTGTTTTTTTCTTTTTTTGGAGCTTTGTTGATGAAATTGCTCGCAAAGTCGCAAAGTCGCGAAGTTTTTTTCTTAAGTTTTTAATAATTTAATTTTGCGACTTGGCGTCTTTGCGAGATTAAAAACAGTTTTTTGTTTTATTTCTTTTAAATTTTTTGTCTAAGACCAAGCTTTTGGCATCTTTTGATCTCTTAACGGAACAAAAGCGATATTGTCGTCTTTTTCGTCAGAGTTTACGAAATGGTTGAAACGTTTCATTAATCTTGGTTTTTCCAGAACTTGTTTCCATTCGCATTCGAAAGTGTTAACCATAGTCTGCATTTCAGCTTCAAGGGTTTCGCAGATTCCTAAACTGTCTTCGATGATTACTTGTTTTAAATATTCTAAACCTCCATCTAGTTTTTCTAGCCAAGTTGAAGTTCTAATCAGTGGACCAGCAGTGCGGATGTAATACATTAAAAAACGATCCATGTATTTAATTACGGTTTCTTTGTCGATTTTCTCGGCCAAAAGAACCGCGTGTTTTGGATTTGCCCCGCCATTTCCGGCGATGTATAAATTCCATCCGCCTTCAACAGCGATTAATCCGAAATCTTTTCCGCGTGCTTCGGCGCATTCGCGAATACAGGCCGAGACTCCGCCTTTTAATTTATGCGGAGAACGAATTCCTTTGTATCTGTTTTCTAGTTCGATGGCAAATCCGGCGCTGTCGTCCATTCCGTAACGGCACCAGGCATTTCCAACACAACTTTTTACGGCACGAAGCGATTTTCCGTAAGCGTGACCGCTTTCAAAACCATTATCGATTAAGATTTTCCAGATTTTTGGCAAATCACTTAAATGTGCTCCAAATAAATCAACTCTTTGTGCTCCGGTGATTTTTGTGTATAAATCGAATTGTTTGGCTACTTCGCCAATTACGATTAATTTCTCTGCAGTAATTTCACCTCCAGCCACTCTTGGAACAACAGAATACGTTCCGTTTCGTTGAATATTAGCCAAAAATCTATCGTTTGTATCTTGAGTCGTTACGTGTTTATTCGCTGTATCATTGTAAATACTGGAGAAAATAGAAGCAACAACTGGTTTGCAGACTTCGCATCCGTCGCCTTTTCCGTGATGATCCAGAACGTCGTAGAAATTCTCGTATTTATTGATTTTTACTAAATCGAATAATTCCTGACGTGTATAGCTGAAGTGCTCGCAGATTACTTCTTTTACTTCTTTTCCTAAAGATTTTTGAGTTGCTTTTACCAAATCAGAAACCATTGGTTTACAGCCTCCACAACCAGAAGTTGCCTTTGTAGCTTTTACAACATCTGAAAAAGTAGCACAAGATTCGTCTAAAATTTTACAGCAGATAGCACCTTTCGTCACATTTTCGCAAGAACAGATTACGGCTGTGTCTGGCAAATCCATTACGCTTCCTAAAGATGAGCCTTCAGAACCGTCGCGTGAACCTAAAATCAAATCTTCCGGATTTTTAGGTAATGCCATTTCGTTAATATAAATCTGAAAAAGGGAACCGTAATCGCTGGAATCTCCGACTAAAATCCCGCCCAATAAAGTTTTAGAATCTTTGGTAACATTTATTCTTTTATAAATTCCGCTTAATTTGTTTTCGTAAACAATGGCAGTAACATGTTCATTTTCAATAAAAGGATCACCAAAACTTGCCACTTCAACACCAATCAATTTCAATTGTGTCGACATATCGATGGTTTCTCTCATGGTTTTATCACCATTGAGGATTTGCTCAGCGGCTACATCGGCCATTTCGTAACCTGGAGCAACAAGTCCGTAAATGTTTTGGTTGTAAAGAGCCGCTTCGCCAATCGCAAAAATAGAAGGATCTGATGTTCGCATTTGATTGTTTACCACAATTCCGCCTCTTACGCCAACTTCAAGCCCTGAAACTCTGGCCAGTTCGTCGCGAGGTTTTATTCCGGCAGATATAACCAGCATGTCTACTTTTAACAATTCGTCGTTTGCAAACATCATTCCTGTTATACTTTCCTTTCCGTCAATATATTGCGTTGCTTTGTTTAGATGAATTCCGATATTTAATTCTTCTATTTTTGATTGAAGCATATCGCTTGCACCCTGATCCAATTGTCTCGGCATCAAACGTGGCGCAAATTCTACCACATGCGGATTCAATCCTAAATCCCGAACTGCTTTTGCAGCTTCTAATCCTAATAAGCCTCCGCCTAAAACTGCCGCTTCAGTAGCGCCTTTTTGTTTTATTTTTTTGGCGTAAGTCATAATCGCGTCCAGATCTTCGATGGTTCTGTATACAAAAACGCCTTCTTTTTCGACCCCTTCAATTGGAGGAACAAAAGCCGAAGAACCGGTTGCTAAAACTAAGTAATCGTACGTATGTGTTTTGCCTAAGTGTGTATGTATTGTTTTTACATCACGATTTATATCTGTAATTAACTCAGATGTGTTTAGAATAATATTGTTTTCTGCGTACCATTCGGTTGTTGATAAAGATAAATCATCTGCCGTCTTTCCTCCAAAGTATTCGCTTAAGTGAACGCGATCGTAAGCTCTTCGCGGTTCTTCACCAAATACCGTGATCTGATACTTTTCCTGTCCTGATTTTGCAATGAATTTTTCGCAAAATTTATAACCAACCATGCCGTTTCCAACTACTATTACTCTAATCATGATTTCTTTGTTTAAGTATTACTACGCAAATATAAGTATTTATACTTATTTTTATACGTATTAAATTTATTTTTTTGTGAAAAACCGAATGTCAGTATCTAAGTATTTCGTCGTAATCGTATACGTACTGTGGTTTTAGACTGTATTTTAAGAAGTAGAAATTTTCTAAATTTGAAAAGATTCTAAATAAGGTTTTAAAAAAAATGTCGTAAATTCATAAGAATTTTACAGGTGTTTAAGTGGAAAAGAACATTTTTAAATAAAATTTTATGAAAAAAATACTTTTAGTATTGTTGTTATTAATTGGGATAACGGGCTGTAAATCTACAGCAGACAAGGAAACAAGTACATCTTCTTCGGGAATTTCGACCGAAGAAGATTTGAAATATTATTTTAAAGCGACAGGAAACGAACCGTTTTGGGGACTTAAAATAGGAAATGAGCATATTGTTTTTACTTCGCAGATTGTTGGAAAAGAAAATATTACTTTCAATTCGGCTGAAGCTGTTAAGGCGATGGATGCTAACGTTAAAATGTACAAACTAAGTAACGAAAAGACAACGGCGACGGTTACCATTCAGCAATTGGATTGTCAGAATTCGATGTCGGGAGCCATTTCGCCTTACAGTGTAAAGATTGAAATTAAAGATAATTCAGAATTAGAAGTAAAAAAGTTAAGTGGCTGCGGGAATTATGTAACTGATTATCGTCTTCATGATATTTGGGTTTTAGAAGAATTAAACGGTTATAAAGTCTTTGCAACTGATTTTCAGAAAGAGTTTCCAAGAATTGAGATTAATTCGGCAGAAAATAGGTTTATGGGATATGGAGGCTGTAACTCGATAACAGGACAAATCTTTTTTGAAAAAGATGTTTTGCGTTTTACCAAAGTAGTTTCGACTTTAATGGCTTGTGCTCCCGGAAATAAAGAGGGTGAATTTTTAAAAGCACTGCAAAGCGGTACAACATATTCTATAGAAAATAACCGATTAACTTTATCAAATCCGTCTGCTAAACTTTTAGTTTTTAAAAAAGTAGATTAGATTTTTAGATTCAAAATATGTCTTAAACTGTTTTAAAAAAAACTTCTGCTGCATAGCGTTACGATAAGGCTGTAATATTTTTGTAAAATAAAACTTATATTATTTTACATGAAAAAAATTGTAATGTTGTTTGCGGCTGTACTTGTTATATGCGGTTGTAAATCAAGTAAAGATGCTGGTTCAGGATCTGTAGTGAGTGATAATTCAATTGAAAAGAAATTAAAACAGACCTGGATTTTAGAAAACTTAAACGGAAAGATGATCACTGAAAAAGATTTTTCAAGTTTTCCAAAGCTTGAAATGGGAGCGTCGACTTTTTCCGGTTCAACAGGATGCAACGGTATTAAAGGAGATTTGTCATCAAAAGGTGCAGGAAAACTTCAGTTTCAAAGTATTACTGCCGAAACTAAAAAATGCAATGCTAAAAAGGAAGGTGAGTTTTTACAATTATTAAGAACAACTTCCGGTTACTCTATTGAAAATAACAAACTTTATCTTTCTAATCAGTTTGGATTGACAATGTCATTCAAAAAAGGTTAATTCAAAAAAGGCTTCAACTTAGTTGAAGCCTTTTTTTATATCAATTTATTATTCAAATAATTCTTTTGGATCTTCATTTTCTTCTTCAATAAAATCAAGTTCCAAAGCTCTAACGCTCTGCACTGCATTTCCGGCAATACCACGAATCGAACCGTACATTCCTAAGGTATTATGTACTACTTTTTCGATTTGTTTTTCGCGTTGTTTCCATATTCTCTGCATGGCTCTTTTTTCAGCATCCAGATCGTTTTGCATTTGAGTAAAGCCTTCTACAATTCCTTCAATCTGCAAACGGAATTCATTGCTTGTCAGGAAATCGTACAACATCGACATTTTATCGCCTTTGTTTTCCTGTGCCTGAACAGCCTGATTTACCTGAATTAAAGATTGACGAAGAACAGCACTTAAACCCTTAAATTCTTCATAGGTACAAATCCAGATTCCGTCGCGCATTCCCATTCTTTCCATTCCGGCAGGCATAACTTCTGTAACCAAAACTCCAATATTGGCTCTTTTGGTTCTAATATCGTTTTTAAATTTTTCAATCCAAGAAGGCTGAAACGCTTTTGTTCTTTTACTTTCGTAATAAATAGAACCGCAATTTTGATGTTCTCTTGTGTTTACCACTTGAAGACAGTCGGCGCCATTCGCACCTTTTTTAACTTCATCAATACTGTCAAGTGGGAAATTATTGGCGAGCCATTCTTCAATCGCTAATTCCATTACTTCGCCTTGCAATTGCATAGAACCTTGTTCTTGCTTGCGTTTCATTTCTTCGGTCAGCTTTTTTTGTTCTTCCAGCTGTTTTTGAAGTTCTTTGAATTTTAACTCGTTTTTATCGTCTTCCTGTTTTCTTATTTTTTCACGTTCCAAAGCCAATTGAGCATTTAATTGTTTTTCAGCTTCGGCTTGAATTGCTTCTTTCATTTCCAGTTTCTCGCGCTGTAATTTTGCGATTTCACCTTCCATTTTATTCAATTCCCTAATTTTTTCCGATTTTTCCGAGAGTTCTTTTTCCATTAAAAGCAAACGGTCTTTGTTCTCTTCTTCGAGTTTGGCTTTTAGTTTCTCTGAAATTTCTTTTTCGGCGGTCTTTTTTTCGCGTTCCAAACGTTCAGCAAAAAGTTCGTTTTCCTGTTTCTTTTTAGCTTCAAATTCGGCTTTGGCTTTTTCGAATTGCTCGTTTTTAAGCTCTAATTCTTTATTTTGAAGATTAGCTTTTTGTTGAAATTCTTTACGGATACTATCTTCCAACTGATGTTTTAAGACATCATTTACGTCGATCGGAGTTCCGCAGTTTGGACACTGAATTGAAGATTGTTCAGCCATTTTGTGTTATTTTAATAAGTAGAATTATAATTTGCTAAGGTATTTAAAAGTTCTCTTTTTCTAATGTGGATTTCTGTACTAAATTGTAACGAATTTTTGTTATGGCCACGAATTCACGAATTTTTTGTTTCACGCAGATTTTGCTGATTGGAGCAGATTTTACAGATTTTTATTTTAAATCATCTGCCTGATCTGCTTAAATCTAATAAAATCTGCGTGAAACAAAATCTTTTGCGTCTCAGCGACTTTGCGAGATTAAATAAAAACTTCGAGCCTTAGCGCCTTTGTGGCAACAAAAACGCAACAGCAGATTTTGTGATTTCTGAATGATCTTCTTTTGAAGTAATCAACGAGACATTTGTATATAAATTCACTTTTTTCAATTCTATAAAACCAATTTCCGAATCCTGATTATTCTTCGCAATGTTGGATGGAACAATCGAAATTCCCAATCCGTTTTTGACTAATTGTACGATTGAATTAATGTTGTTCGCTTCGTGAATAATCTTCGGCGTAAAGCCATAAAAAGCACAAAGTTCCAGCAAAACTTCATGATAATGCGGTGCATAATCTTTGTTGAAAAATACAAATGTTTCGTCTTTCAGTTTTAGAATGTCATTTTCTGATTTTATCTGAGTGGATTTTTTATTGAAAACCAACGAAAATCCGTCTTTGAACCATAAATGTGATTTTATTTTTGGTGAATGAATGGGCGATCTTATAATTCCCATTTCGATTTTTCCTTGTTCTAAAGCGTTGATCTGTTTAATGGTTGAAATTTCGAAAAGTTTAAAATTAACGTAGGGAAACTGCGCTTTAAGATGTTTTATTAAATCTGAAATAACAGATGAATAAATTGAGCTGATATAAGCAATTCTGAATTCGCCCGAAACATTCTCTGAAATCTTTTTTGTTTTTGCAGAAATGCGTTCCAGATTCTGAAAAATCATCGTAATTTCTTCTTTAAAATATTTTCCTGCTTCGGTTAATTCTACTTTTTTATTGTTTCGAATGAAAAGTTTTGCCTGAAGTTCATCTTCCAATTCAGCAATTTGCCGACTTAATGGCGGCTGAGAAATAAAGAGTTTTTCAGAAGCTTTGGTAAAGTTCAGTTCTTCGGCGACAGCCAGGAAATATTTTAAGTGACGTAATTCCATGATACTTTTAAAGTATTGTTGATTGATAAAAATAGTATTTTTAAAGTATTTATGAAAGAGATAGTTTTGAAATATGAAAATAAAGCTCTCGCAGATTTGGGAGATTTAGCAGATTATAGTTTAGATAAATCATTCTAACCATAATAATATCCAGATCATATAATAGCAAAAAGATCCGCTCAATCTGCCAAATCTGCGAGAGATTATAAAAAACAAAGACCATGAAAAAATCAACTATTGAAGAAATCAAAGAACGATTTGATAATGATGTCGAACGATTTTCAAATTTAGAAACCGGACAAGTGGCGACAATTGATGCTGTTATTTCTTTAGAATTAATAACGGAAGCTTCAAAACGAATTGTGCCAAGCGCCAAGAATGTTTTAGATGTAGGCTGCGGTGCAGGAAATTATACTTTAATGATGTTGTCTAAAGTACCGAATTTAAACTGCACTTTGGTCGATTTGAGTTTGCCGATGCTGGATCGGGCTTTTGAAAGAGTTTCAAAGGAAACAAACGGAAAAGTCGAAATAAAACAAGGCGATATTCGAGAAACTGCTTTAGAAGAAAACAGTTTTGATATTATTTTGGCGGGTGCTGTTTTGCATCATTTACGTGACGATAACGATTGGGAAACGACTTTCACTAAACTATTCAAATTATTGAAACCAGGTGGGTGTTTAATGATTTCGGATTTAATCACTCAAGACACTGATTTATTGAATGATTATACCTGGCAGCGTTATGGCGAATATTTGGAAGGAGTAGGAGGGGCAGAGTATCGCAAGAAAGTTTTAGATTATATCGAAAAGGAGGATTCTCCAAGATCTATGAATTATCAATTGGATTTGATGAAAAAAGTAGGTTTTTCAAAAGTCGAAATTTTACACAAAAACATGTGTTTCGGAGCTTTTGGAGGGATTAAATAGTTTTATAGCCACGAATTTTATTCTTTAAAATCTATGCTCAAAGCATTAAATTAATTCGTGGCGAAAAAAAACTATACATTAATGGGCATTGGGTATTTATTTCTTAGATCAAAAACTAATTCTGAAGGTCCGTTTTTCTGCAGGTAATCTAGTTTTTCTACGGCTTCTTCCATCGTTGGGATTTCTCCTTTTGGAATCCACCACATGGCGGTATGCGCTTTTCCGAATTTCTGAAACCATTCTTTTCGACGTCTTAAAAATTCGCTGTGAAACGTTTTGTACATATAATGTTCCAAAGTTTCAATGCTTTCCCAAACTGATACATTGATAATAATTTGTTCGTCGTTATACGGATTTAGACTTGTTGCATTATAATTATTGTCATCGTCTTTTAATCTCCAGACAAAACCTTCGCTTTCTTCGGCTAAAGTATTTACGGTATCTAAGTTGTCTACAAACTCTTTCATGATGGGGTCGTTGATGTCGACGCCTTTCATTTTGGCAATATTAATTTCAGCAAGATGGTAATGACTCATAGTTTTATGTTTCTGAATAAGAGGCAATTTAGCTTTTTTCTGAATAATTACTTTAGATAAATTAGTTATATCTGTAACAGTTTTACTCCTGCAAGGTTTTTAAAACCTTGTAGGTCTTTTGAAGATGGTTTAAAGATATACCTACAAGGTTTTGAAAACCTTGCAGGAAAGGTTTCATAAAATCTGAGCTGTTTTGTAAACCTGAATTGGCGTTGCTACCAATGTTTCGGTTTTTTTGATGAAATCCTGAAGATAAGACTGGTTGTTGTGCAAATCTAAACCAACTTGGTCTTTCCATTCTTCCCAAAGAATAAAAACATTTTCTGAAGTGTGTAAATCGTAACGAATACAAGCTGCTTCTTTTCTAGTTTCGGTTACCAGATGTGTCAGCATATTTTGAACTTCAATTAAATGTTCTGGTTTGCTTTTTAAAATTGCGGTAATTGAAATCATAATTATAAGTTTTTGAAAGTTTCTTCTAAGTGTTTGGTGTAATTCTCTTTAAAGATAACGATATTTTCTGGTGTAGCGCCTTTTTCTACGTCATGGAAATGGAATCCGTTTATGCGTTCCATTCCTGTGAATTTGTTCATTTTGTGGAAACCAAACATTACGCCGTCATCTACAGAAGTTTCTTCAAAGAATTCTCCCGGAAGTGTAAAAGCCGTTGCAGGGGCATTCCAGCTTGTGGTAAGCATGTATTTGCGTCCGTGTAAAAGTCCTCCGGTTCCGTAATTGATGTCGGGATTTACACGGCTTCTTCCGTCGCTTTTGTAAATTCCGTTGTTGTGTCCTTGTGTGAAAACATCATCGATATATTTCTTAAAAAGATTCGGAATCTGAAACCACCAAACTGGTGTGTGATAGATAATTAAATCTGCCCAAACGAATTTTTCTACTTCTTTTTGAAGATCGATTTCGTCTTCTACATGTGTTGTTTTGATTTCGTAATCGTTGTTTTTTGAAAGAAATTCTACTGTCCAATCCTGAACGGTTTTGTTGAATTGTCCTCCTGAATGCGCGAATTTTTGTCCGCCGTTAATTATAAATATCTTTTTCATTTTAATTGTTCTTATGAAAACGGATGTGTGAGGGATAGGAGTGGAAATCCTTTTGTGTCTCGTTTCTTAACGAGACATAAAAGATTGCAACGGATAGCCCGGTTCGCTGCGGCGAACACACCCAAATTATTTTTATGTTTTAAATTTTGAGATTTTTTAAACACATAGAAACATAGGTTTTTCTTTCGTGAAAAGGGAATTGAAAGAAACTCGTTTCTAACACATAGCTATGTGTGATTATGCAAATGAAACGCCTTTAACGACAATGAAAGACTATGTTTCTATGTGTTTAAATATTTTAAAAGAGAATTATTTTATTTTAGCAATTGCCTGATTGATGAATTCTAATTCTGAAGCTGATAAATCAAAATTCATTGTTTTGGCGTTTGAAATCGCTTGTTCTGCGTTTCTTGCTCCCGCTAAAACTATTGCAATTCCTTTTTGTAAAGAAGTCCAGCGAAGAACTAATTGTGATAAACTTGCCTCTTTTGCATGTGCTAATAAAGTCAATTCTTCGACTAAAGTTTTTACTTTTTGAAGATCAAATTGACCGAAATAACCGTTTCTGTGGTCGTTTTCTTTTAGTTTGCTGTCGGTGAAATATTTTCCAGTCAATAAACCTCTTTCCATTGGACTGTAAGCAATGATTCCGATGTTTTCCGCGACTGTAAACGGAATAAGTTCGTCTTCGATTTTACGGTTCAGCATACTATAAGCAACTTGATTTGAAGCAACTTGGACTGTTTTTTGTGCTTCCTGAATTTGTGCAACATTGTAATTACTTACTCCAAAAGCTCTGATTTTTCCTTGCTGGATTAAGCTTTCTGCTGCTTCCATTGTTTCAGAAATTGGAGTAGTGGAGTCTGGCCAGTGAATTTGCAGTAAATCGATATAATCGGTTTGAAGACGTTTTAAACTTTCTTCAACTTCTTTAATGACGTTTGCTTTTGATGAATATTTGTAAACCGGAACTTTTTTACCATTGTCATCTGCGTCGAAAAAGAAATCGCCTTTTCCGTTGTTGCTTCCGTCCCAAACCATTCCAAATTTAGTAAGCAATTGAATTTTAGAACGGTCGTGAGTTTTAATGGCTTCCCCGATCATTTCTTCGCTTAAGCCAAATCCGTAAAAAGGAGCAGTGTCGATTGTAGTTACGCCGTGATCGATTGAAGCGTGAATAGAATCAATTGAATCCTTCTTTTCAGTTCCGCCCCACATGGTTCCGCCAATCGCAAAAGCACCGTAAGTGATCGTTGATAATTCCAATTCTGAGCTGCCTAACTTTCTATATTCCATGATAGTGATTTTTTTCGTTTAAAATTTATGAGGCAAAATTATACTGTTTTTATGATTCTTATTTGGTATATATTTGTCTTTTTTAGGTACATTTGCATCTTCAAATAAATGGAATTATGAAAAAAGAAAATTTATATGAGCCTTTTACGGTTTCTTTTGAAACGTTGAGTGAGTATCCGGATGTGGGAGATCGTCATAATTTTTTCGAATTGGTTTATATTCTGGGAGGGACAGGGAGACAGTGTATTAATAAGAATATTTTCGAATACGATCCTGGGCATTTGTTTTTGCTAACGCCTGAGGATTGTCATAATTTCACGATTGAAACCGAAACGAAATTCTTCTTTTTACGATTCAATGATATTTATTTGAAAAATTCGAGTCTGCAGAATGAAAATATTCAGCGATTAGAATATATTCTTCAAAATGCCAATCATCAGCCGGGCTGTATTCTTAAAAATGATCCTGATAAATGTTTGGTGAAAGTGATGATTGAAGCGATTTGCCGTGAACATCAGGATAAAGATGTTTACAATCAGGAATTGATTCAGCAATTGGTCAATACACTGATTATTATCGTGGCGAGAAATATTGCGAAATATCTTCCTGAACAAGTTTCAATAAGTACAGAAGCTAAAGCGATGGATATTCTGCAATATATTCAGAACAATATTTATTATCCTGAAAAAATTAAAGCAGAATCAATAAGTGATTATTTCGGAATTTCGAATACCTATTTAGGCCGCTATTTTAAGAAACATGCCAGCGAAACGATGCAGCAATATATAAGCAATTATAAAACGAAACTGATTGAGCATCGTTTGCAATTCAGCGATAAGCGTATTAACGAAATTGCATATGAATTTGGTTTTACGGATGAAAGCCACTTTAATAAATTCTTCAAGAAACAGAAGGGAAACAGTCCATCAGAATTTAGAAAGACGATTCGGTTGAGTGCTTAAGTTTTTTAACTTAGGATTTTTTATAAAATAGAATGATGAAAATTAGCGACTTAGATTTACTGGAATTAGATAATTTAGAGTTAGAAAAAACAGAATTTTATAAAGCTTACTCTTCTATGCCTTTTAATAAAGGTGTCATTTTTAAGCGAATAGGGGCGTATTCAAATTTTGTCTTTTCAGAAGTTATCAGTTCACTTAACAAAGAAATAAATGAAGTAACAATTCAAAACATAAATAATGTTGAAAAAATTAGAGCAAATGTTCAAATTCACGATTTTATTTATGAACTGCTTACTCATAAAGACATATTTAAAAAGTGGAGGTATAATGATGATGCGTTTTTTACAGAGTTTTCTATAGAATTTAATTCACAAGAAAGTTTTAGAAAAATTGGACTTTATGATATTGATACTGAAGAATTTATAAAAAGGTTGTTTTGTTTGTCAGTTGTAGGCTCCTGTTATGGAAGAATGAATTATGATGAACAGCAAATTAAAAGTATCATACAAGATTTTGTAAATCAGTTACTGAATGTTCCTGGCAACAGAATAGTTGTTTCAACACAACCGTGGAGTGGCTATCTTATAGGTTGGTTTGAATGTTTTTTTATTATTAGAAAGAATGATTTAATAATATTAGGACAAGATGATTACGATTAAATAATTATAACGGATTTACGCGAATTTATTTTTTGCCACAGATTCATAGGATTACAAAGGATTTTTTTATTTCACGCAGATTTTAAATGATTTAAGCAGATTTAAAATGGATTTTTTATAATCAGCTCTATCTGCTCCCGATAACTATCGGGACTGCGAGAGCAAAAAAAATCCGTAAAAATCCGTGTTTTCGCAAAGCGAATCTGTGTCATCCGCGTACTTTAACTTTCTTTACCAACAATAAAATCAAAATGCTCGGTTTTACCAGCTCTTAAATTGTTGATTTCATTTTGAACTAATTCCTCTAAAGAATCTGCGACTATATTTCTGTCCCATGATTCATTTTGAAGTTCTATGATTTGTCCAAACTTCCCTTTTGAAGCCGGATCTGTATCATAAACTAAATAATCTCCATTTCTTCCTGTAGCAAACGGAATCCATTTTGGGTTGGCGTAGTTGTTTGTGTTGATTTTTTCGAAATCTATTTCCTGTTCAGGTAAATCGTCTTCGTCAAATTGTAAATCCTGAATAGAATTCCATTCTTCTGCAATATCTTCAAAAGGAATAAGTTCGTAACTCCAATTGTTTACACCAAACTGAAAAGTCGAAGTAACCGCATCGTAATCGACATTTTGAACTTTGTAAAAATTGATTAACGCCGGCGGAATCGTAATATCGTCTTCTAAGGCAGAATGCCGCTGAATATCTTCTATAGAAATACCTTCAGTAAGATTGTAATAGTCGTTATCTGTTGAAACAATTTTATTGATTTCTGAAATCCATTCCCTCCATAAAGGTTCGAATGCTTTGAATTCTATGTCGAGTGGGGCGGAAGCTTTTTTGGGTTTTTCTTCTTTTTCGTAAGCAGAAATGCTGATGCCTGTAATTTTGCCATTTTCTTTATCAAACCAAACACTTGTTCTGCTAAGGATAAAAGCACCGCTTCTGTCGCCTTTAAAGAGCTTTACAAGTTTATCTTTATTGCTTTCGTAGTAATGAAATAATTCTTGTCCGTCAAGAATAAATTCTCCGTTAAAAATGCTTTTTGGACTAAAATCATATTTAGGAAGTTCGAGTTCAAGTCCAATACTTTCGGCTTTATTTCCTTCTTTAGAAAAAACCATAATTCCCAGATTATCCCAGGTATAAATATGATTATATTTTTTTTTGATATATCTATAATCTCCTAATGCTTGTTTTAAAACCGAGATATCAATTGGGAATTCGATGTTTGTATTGTTAATCTGAAAGCCTGTTTTGGATAATTCAAGTTTTGTCATTTTTGCTTTTTTAGGAGTTAGATAATTTTCTTGATTACACGAAGTTTATGTGTGTGTTTATTAATTTCTGGATTGTAAATTCCTAAGTGATCTAAACGGTCAATACGTACTTTTCCACTTGCGTGAATAATGTAATTGTTTTCCATTATAATTCCAACATGAATGATGTTTCCTTCTTCGTTATCAAAAAAGGCCAGATCACCGGCTTCACTTTCTTCAATAAAACTCAATGGGTCGCCTTCTAATGCCTGTTGCGAAGCATCACGATGGATTCTGTAGCCATTTAACTTGTAAACCATTTGTGTAAAACCAGAACAATCGATTCCAAAAGGAGTTTTTCCGCCCCATAAATAAGGTGCGTTTAAATACATAAAAGCGGTTTTGATTAAAGCGCTTTTAGGTTTTATGCCGCTGGTTCTGGTTCCTTCGAAATCAAAGTTTGAAATATTGATTTCGTTATTGTTTAAAAAAGATAATGAAGCTCCAAGTGGAATAGGAAGCAAGAGATTGTTTGGAGCTGTAATATAATCGATTAAGTCAGAGTTCAAAATAATTGCCTCTTTACTCAATAGATCAAATTGCTCTTTGGTAATTTCCTGAAATTGTTTAGAATCTACCCAGCCTTCATAATCATCAAATTGAATTCTGATTCGTGCCCATTGATTATGGCGCTCTAAAATTTCGATATGCTCCCCGAATAAAAGCTGTGTGACAATTTCACTTCTGTCGCTGGCTTCAGATCGAACGGGTACTATGGCTAAATTGCAAATTCCGAACATTTAAGGAAATTTATAAGTTGAAATCAGGAGTTACTTTTATAACTCCTGATTTTTTGAGATATTGTTTAAGCTCTTTCGATAACAATTGCTGATGCGCCGCCGCCGCCGTTGCAAATTGCAGCTGCTCCGGTTTTTGCATTGTTTTGTTCTAAAACATTTAGTAAAGTCACAATAATACGTGCTCCCGAAGCTCCAAGAGGATGTCCTAAAGAAACTGCGCCGCCGTTTACGTTTACTTTATCGTTATCAAGATTTAATATTTTTGCATTGGCCAGCCCAACTACAGAGAAAGCTTCGTTAAATTCGAAGAAATCAACATCTGAGATTGAAATTCCGGCTTTGTCCAATGCTTTTGGTAATGCTTTTGCCGGACTCGTTGTAAACCATTTTGGTTCCTGAGCAGCATCGGCATAGCCTTTTATGTATGCTAAAGGTTTTAATCCTAAAGCGTTTGCTTTTTCTTCTGACATTAAAACCAGAGCTGCAGCTCCGTCATTAATTGTTGAAGCATTTGCAGCGGTAACAGTTCCGTCCTTTGTGAAAACAGGACTTAAAGACGGGATTTTGTCTAATTTAACATTAGTATATTCTTCGTCTTTAGAAAATATAACCGGTTCGCCACGTCTTTGCGGTACTTCAACAGGAACAACTTCATTGTCGAATTTTCCGGCGTCCCAAGCTTTTGCACTTCTTTCATAAGATTGAATTGCGAATGCATCTTGTTCTTCACGGCTGATTTTGTATTCAGTTGCACATGCATCAGCGCAAACTCCCATTGCGTTGTTGTCGTAAGCATCCGTTAAACCATCTTTCTGCATTCCGTCCAGCATTGTGGCAGGACCAAATTTGTTTCCGGCACGCATTTGTACATAGTGAGGAATCAAGCTCATGCTTTCCATTCCGCCCGCCACTACAATTTCGGCGTCACCGCATGTGATTGCCTGAGCAGCGAACATTACAGCTTTCATTCCGGAGGCACATACTTTGTTTACTGTTGTAGCAGCAACTTCTTCAGATAATCCGGCAAATAATGCAGCCTGACGTGCGGGAGCCTGTCCAACACCAGCCTGGATTACATTTCCCATGAAAACTTCGTCGACTAATTTTGGGTCGAGGTTAATTTTTGAAAGGGCTCCTTTTATGGCAGCAGCTCCTAATTTTGGTGCAGGTACAGTAGATAACCCGCCCATGAAACTTCCGATAGGTGTTCTAACGGCAGAAACGATAACAACTCTTTTGTTCATTTTCTGTTTAATAATAGTTAGTAAAGCAAATTTACTGTTTAGTTTGAATAAATTCAAATTTTGTATTGAAAGGGTTGATTTTAAATTTAAGGTGAAATTTTTGTTAATTCTATTCGTTTGATTGTGAAGTGGTTTTAAAAAAAGATTCAAAAAAACGAAAAAAAAGCGCAAAAAAGCTTGTGAGATATGTAATGTTGTTATACCTTTGCAACCGCAAAACAGAAAGGAATTTCTTAAAGCAAGGAGAGGTGCCAGAGCGGTAATGGAGCAGATTGCTAATCTGTCGACGGGTAACCGTCGCCAGGGTTCGAGTCCCTGTCTCTCCGCTTAAATTTTGCCTCGGGGTGTAGCGTAGCCCGGTTATCGCGCCTGCTTTGGGAGCAGGAGGCCGCAGGTTCGAATCCTGCCACCCCGACTACACTGAAATAATGGACGCATAGCTCAGCTGGATAGAGCACCTGCCTTCTAAGCAGGCGGTCGAAGGTTCGAATCCTTCTGCGTTCACAAGAAGCCACTCAAATCGAGTGGCTTTTTTGTTTTATGCAATCTACTTGATTTTAGTAATGATTTTTAAGAAGTTATTATAATTGATTTTAGAATTGCAATTTTATATGAAACCTGTTAATGATACTTTGATGGTTCCTGTATAATTTTATTCTAAACTTATTAAACTTTAGTTTTCCTTTGGATTGCCAACGGTTAAACTCAGCGCTGATTTAAACAGCAATAAAAAACATCATTTTTTAACTTAACACACAGTTTATGATTAAATAAACTTGTGATTGTATTCTTGTGAGTTAAAATACAAACAATGATTAGGGCTTTACTCTTATGCTGCTGTTTCTCAGTATATTCTTTTGCGCAGCAGATAAAATTTGAAAATTTTACTACAAATCAGGGATTATCAAATAATTCAGTACTTGATATAGAAAGTGACAGGGACGGGGGGCTCTGGATCGCTACCTGGGATGGTCTAAATTATTTTGACGGCCATAATTTTAAAATTTTCAAAAACAATTTTAATGATCCTAAAACCATTTCCAGCAATTATATTACTAAGCTGAAAAAAGATGCAGCAGGACATATCTGGCTTATTACAAAAGAGGGGAATATAAATCAGCATATTGGCAATAATGAGTTTAAGGAATTTAAATTCAAGGGTATTCCAAAAAACATTATTTTATCTCAAAAAGGAAATATCGTAGTACAGACCAATACGGCATACTATGAGTTTAAGAATAAATCTTTTGTTGAAACGGCTCGTAATAATGTAAGAACTGCAGATTTTAAAAACCTGAAGAATATTCTGCTTAGAAAATATCCTAAACTTATTGTAAATGATGTTTTAAAAGATAAGGCAGGAAATATATGGTTTGCTACTCGTGAAAACGGATTATATATTATGACAAACGAATCAGATGAAAATGATATAAAACATTTCACTTCAGATTTATATTCACCTTATTCCTTTAAAAACAATGAGATAGAAACGCTTCATGAAGATGATTTTGGAAATATCTGGCTGGGGCAGAAGGACGGCGGATTGAGTATGGCATTTACGGGTTCGGAAAAAATTAACTCGATTATGCCGCATCCTGCAAAAGAACCTTATCTGCCGGATGAAACCATACGTGCTGTGACTAAAGATAATAGAGGGAAAATCTGGCTGGGTTATTATACCAGAGGACTTTATTATTATAATGACAGAAGTCATTTTTTTGAGAAATTTAAAATAGATAAAGCGGCTTCACATTCAGACTGGGAGCGAGTAAGGACACTGTTTACAGCAAGTGACGGATCAATCTGGGCCGGGACATACAAAGGAATTCTGCGTATCTCAGATAATACTTGTACCAGTTATGAGAACAGTAATATTGAAGGAATGCCCATTAACAGATGTTACTCAATCTGCGAAGATCAAAACAAACAGCTGTGGATGGGATGCTGGGGAGGTTTGATAAAGTTTAATTTGACCACAGGAAAATTCGAAAAATTTAAAGGGCAGGAATTATTAAATAAATACAATATAAGATGTGTTAAGAAAAACCAGCAGAATCTGATACTGGCAACAGAAAGTGATGGTGTAATTGTGTTTAATTTAACGAATGGTACATTAAAAAAAATCACTACAAATGATGGTATTTTGGGAAACAGCATTTATTCGGTTTTTATAGACAATGAGTCCGATAATTACTGGATTGCTTCTTTGGGAGGTGTGACGGTTTTTAATAAAAAGAAAGGCATCATAAAAAATATTACCGAATTGGAAGGACTGCCAAGTCACATGGTCTACGGACTTATTGATAACGGAAATAAAATCTGGATAAGCACCACAAAAGGAATTGCTTCTGTAGATAAAAAAAATTACAGCGTAACTTCTTACAATCCTGATTACGGATGGCAGGCGCCTGAGTTTTCTGAAGGTGCTTATTATCAAGATTCTAAAGGGAATTTGTTTTTTGGAGGTGTAGATGGGCTTAATTATTTTAATCCAAATGCAATTCATTCGGAAAATCCTAAAGCAAAAATTAAACTGAAAATAGACGGCAGTGAAAAGTATCAGGCTGCGATTGAAAAAGGATTTACAGAGAATGAATTGGAAATTGAGGTAATTCCTATTTTGTTTCCAAGAAACAAGAAGAATGAAATATATTATAAGCTGGAAGGACATGATGAAAATTGGACACTTTTACCTGCCGGCAGTAAAATAAAATATACTCATTTATCATCCGGAGATTATAACTTTTTAATTAAGCAGGGCAAAAAAGGAATAGCCGAACCTGTCTTCTTTACGCTGCATATTACCGAAGCATTTTATGAATCGATAATGTTTTACATTCTGTTGTCCGGTTTTATCCTTTTATTTTGTGCGATAGTGGTTTATGTAAAAAATAAAGCCGCACTTGCACATCAAAAATATCTCGAAGAACTGGTAACGGCTCGTACGACTGTTATTGAAAATCAGAAAAAAAATCTGGAAGAAATAAATCAGGAACTGGATCTGAAGAATAAAAAGATAGAAGAGCAAAAAGAAAAACTGCTGATACTTCACAGCAATTTAAAAAATGAAAATTTTGAAATTGAAAAATTCAAAACTTTTATGCTGTCTGAATTTCAGGAACCTATATCAAAAATAATTAAAATATCGGGTTCGCTTAAAAAAGATACAGAAACTCATAAAGCCCTAATTACACAATCGGATAAACTCGTAAACCTGATCTCCGAATGGAATTATCTGGAACATGTAAAAGATCTGGGGCCAATTAAAAAAACAGCTGCTTATTTATTTCCGGTTTTAAAAAATAATGTCGAAAAGCTAAAAAAGAACTTGCAGCTTAATGAGGTAAATTTTAATTGTGAGATTGACAGCACGAACTGTTTTGCAGTGATAGATATTTTGCGATTAAAACTCTCGATGCAGTATTTCTTTAATGATATCTGTAAATATTCAGATAAGGACAGTACTTTGAATATTTCGATACTGTACGCAGATAACGGAATAGAAATAAAAGCAGCTTCAGACAGTGTTATCTTAAAAGATAATTGGTATAATATTTCGCACTACAGTCCTTACTTTAGGGCATTGCAGGTTCTATTGCAGGATATAAACGGCGAAATTATTCCATTTTTGGGCGAACAATTTCAAACAACGCTGCGAATTCCGATAGAGGTTATCGATCCTGACCTCAATTTTAAAGAAACCATTTCGTGGAAGAATTTTAATTACCAGGAGCAGTTTTCTTCAGATAAAAAATGTCTTTTGGTTTTTTGTGATTCATACAATAGTCCGGCTGCCAGTCAGGTTTTAGAAAGCGAAAATTATAACCTGATTTTTGAAAGTTCGGTTTCTAATTTAAACGCCGTCATGAAACAAATAGAAGTTTCTGCTTTGGTTTTTTATCAGGCCGGATTTTCAAAAGAACTGGTTAATTTTTTACAGTCAAATACAGAGAATTCAAGTGTCAAAGTTCCTATGGTTTATATATCGGAAGATATTAATTACGAACTGGATGAACAATTACTTGAAATAGGCATTGATACGCATATTAAATTACCAGCCAGTACTTCTTTTATCCGTAAAAAGATCGACAGCCTGATTAATCAGAATAAAGAGCCGATGAGGGAATATAAGATCCAGCAGAAAATATTTGAAATCCTTACAGAAGACAACGATCATATTACACCAAATGAAAAGCTTTTAAAAAGAGCTTTGGAAATCATTAAGGAAGAATTGCAGAATCCTTTGTTTAATGTAGAAATGCTGGTGGAGCAATTAGGAATTTCTAGAGTAAAATGTTATCGTTTGTTTAAAGAAACACTCAATCAGTCACCTTCGGATATATTGATGTCGCTGCGTCTTCAAAAGGCAGAAGTTTTGCTAAAAACCAAAAAACTGAACATATCCGAGGTAAGTTTTGAGTGCGGTTACAATGATCCGAAATACTTTGGACGTTCTTTTAAAAAGTATTTTGGCAAAAGTCCGAAGGAATACAAAGAATATTCTGTGTAGACTTGCTGTTAGGGCTGTATTTACAGAAAGTTAGCATAAGGTTAATGAACAAAAATCACCCTTTTTTGCCGTTAATTCTATCCTAAATTGAAATATTAGTCCTCTTTTGAAAAACAAAAATCCTCCTGTTAGGAAGATCCATAAGATACTTTTGAGAAAACATAAAAAAGTATTTTAGATGAAAAAAATTTACGCATTGTTAATTCTTGCCTTAGGATGTATGTCATATTCCCATGCGCAGGTATCCGTATCAGGAGTTGTTGTTTCTGATGCAGAAAAAGTACCCGTACCAGGAGTCTCTGTGTATATTAAGGGAGAACCAAAAGGTGCTGTTACAACAGATTTCGATGGAAACTTTAAAATTAAAGCATCGCAAAACGATGGTACTTTAGTGATTTCTTATGTAGGATTTCAAACTAAAGAAGTTTCGTATTCAGGAAGTCAAAAATTGACTATTTCATTAGCCGAAGAGGTTAGTACTTTAAATGAAGTAGTAGTAGTAGGTTACGGTTCTCAAAAAAGATCTGACGTAACCGGAGCAATCGGATCTGTAAAAAGTGAAAATTTTAACAAAGGGGTTGTAGCCAATGCAGGACAATTGATTCAGGGAAAAGTTGCAGGGGTAAATGTTATTGCTGCAAGTGGTGAGCCAGGAGCTGCGCAGGATATAATCATTCGAGGGGTTGGAAGTTTACGTTCAGGAACTACACCGCTTTATGTAGTTGACGGTTTTGCTTTAGACAATAGTAATAACGGTGTTGCTTCAAATCCGCTTAACTTTATTAATCCACAGGATATCGAAAGTATTGAGGTACTAAAAGATGCTTCTGCTTCTGCGATCTACGGTTCCAGAGCTGCTAATGGGGTAATTGTAATTACAACAAAAAAAGGAGCAAAAGGAAATGCAAAAATAAACCTTTCGATGACTACCGGATTTTCTACATTGGCTAATAAAGTAGATGTTTTTACTGCTGATGAATTCAGAAGAAATGTAACTGCTATAAATGGAAAATTAGTAGATGGAGGAGCCAATACAGACTGGCAGGATGAATTAACCAGAACCGGAGTTTCTCAAAACCTAAATTTATCGATGAGCGGTGGAACAGATAAGTCGACTTATGCGGCATCTGTAGGTGTAGACAATCAGGAAGGTATTTTAAGAAACAGTGATTTAAAACGTTATTCAGGACGTTTAAATTTAAATCAAAAAGCACTTGATGACAAGTTTAATGTTGCTTTTAATTTAACTGCGACAAAACTTGAAAATTTAAGACCAGATGCCAAAAGTGTTGTAGAGAATATGCTGACTATGAATCCAACAGATGCGGTTTATGTTAACGGAGAGCCAAATGTTAATTTAAGTAATAATATTAGGAATCCATTAATTAGCGAAAGGATTTACTCAGACTTTACAAACAACAATCGTATTTTGGCGAACATTGCACCATCATATGAATTTATACCGGGTTTAACGTATAAATTTAATCTTGGGGTTGATTACTCTATGTCTCAAAGAGATGTACAAGTTTTACCTTATACTTCGGCTACTAATACAACTGTAAGTACTTTGGATAATACGATGACAACCAATAATAATACTTTATACGAAAACACACTGACGTATAATTTTAATAAAGGAGTTCACAGTTTTACTGCTTTAGCGGGTCAATCTTACCAAAAAATACAAGTAAGTCAAAAAATATATAACCTAAAAGGCTTTCCTGATAATGGTATTGAACCAAAAAATCAAATTGGGGCAGCAAGTGAACGTACAACACAATCATCATCTGCTGTAGAAAATGAACTTCAGTCTTTCTTCGGAAGGTTAAACTATGGATATGATAATAAATATTTGCTTACCGCTACAATGCGTGCCGACGGGTCTTCAAAATTTGGTAAAAACAATAGATACGGATATTTCCCATCAGTAGCACTTGGATGGAACATAACCAGAGAAGAGTTTTTAAAAGAATCTGAAGTTTTAAACAATCTTAAGCTTAGAGCAAGCTGGGGACAAACCGGTTCTCAGGAAATTCCTTCTAAAATTACAAAATTAAGTTATAAAGAAAGTAATGGCGGATACGATACTTATCCATTAGATCCAACTGCTGCAGATTTAGCGGGATATCCTTATGGTTCAGTATATACACGTTTGGCAAATCCTGATATTCAATGGGAGTTTTCAACACAAACAAATATTGGTTTAGATTTTAGTTTATTCAATAACAGGCTTTCAGGAACTATCGATTACTTTAATAAAGTTTCAGAAAATATTTTACTAGAAGTAGCACCGGTTGACCCAATTCAGCCTACACCAAAATATTGGACTAATATTCCAGATATGCAGATAAAAAACAACGGTATTGAAGTTGCTTTAGATTACAGCAGTGATAAAAGCCGTGATTTCTCTTACAGCATTGGTGGAAACATATCTTTTACAAAAAATAAAGTAGTAAACTCTCCTTACAAAATATTGACAACCGGGCAGGCACAAGGAGGAGGACAGACCGGAGTAACAATTAACGGAGTACTTAACGGACAGCCTATAGGTACATTTTATATGAATAAATTTATAGGAATTGGTCCTGATGGCCAGGATCAGTTTGAAGATTTAAATAATGATGGTAAAATTCTTGACGATGACCGTATTGTGGCAGGAAGCGCATTACCAGACTATATTTATGCTTTTTACTTGAATTTCAAATACAAGAATTTTGATTTAGGATTTAATTTTAATGGTGCAGGCGGTAATAAAATTTTCAACCACGTTGCCATGACATCATTTGGAAGAGGAAAACTAGCAAATTCATATAATTCTACAAATAGATCTATAGAATTCGCAAATGAAAGTGCTACTAATTCAAATTCAGTTTCCACAAGATATTTAGAAGACGGAAGCTTCCTGCGATTAAACAATGCGACTTTAGGATATAATTTGAGTCCAAAATTAATTGGACTGGATAATGTAATGGACAACATACGTTTTACATTAACGGGACAAAACTTATTTGTAATCACTAAATACAGCGGTTATGATCCTGAGTTAAACACCGGTACTTCAATTGGCGAAATTCAGTCTTTTGGGGTTGACTATTTCAGTTATCCAAGAAGCAGAACTATTGTAGTGGGCTTAAACGTGGCATTTTAATCAAAAAAATAAAACATGAAAAATAAAATAACAACGGCAGCTCTTGCATTCAGTTTATTCTTTACCTGGAGCTGTACAGACTTAGAAGAGAAGGTATTGGATGAATCTTTAAACGGTACCGGACAAGTAGAAGCAATTAGTGGCGCAGTTGCCCCGGCTTATGGCCAGTTAAAATTAGTTTGGATGCACACCAACAATTTTGGTTTACAGTTAATTTCCAGTGATGAGGGAATCCTGCCATACAGAGGAGGAACAGACTGGTATGATGGAGGTAAATATTTAGCAGTTCATTCACACGCTACAACTTCTACCAATGATTTGGTTACATCTACATGGAATGCCATTACTATAAATATTTCAAGAACATTATCTGCTATTGAAGTTTTGACTCCTTTGGCAGAAGCTGGTAATACAGAAGCACAAGGTGCGCTTTATGAAATGAAAGCACTTAGAGCTTATCTGAATATGATGACCCTGGACAGCTGGGGACTTGTTTTCAAAAAAGAATCGTCGGCTAGTATTTCAGAAATAATTAGAGGACAGGATGCAGTTTCTTATATCGAAAGTGAATTACTGTCTGTTGCAGATGTTATCAATAAAGATAAAGGACCGGGAAGAATGACACAGGCTGCAGTTTGGGGGCTTCTTGCAAGATTAAACCTAAATGCACCTGTTTATCGTGACCCTTATGGTACACCTGTATTTACACCTGCAGATATGGATAAGGTTATAAAATATACAGATAACATTATCAACTCAGGAAAATTCACTTTTTCTCCAGAGTATTTTGATTTGTTTGACGATGATAATAACTCAAATAAAGAAATAATTTTTGCATTGGATCAGCGCGGTGTTTTAAGAGACGAACACAACCGCTGGGCCTATTGGTCAATTCCGGGGTCTATGTTCCCAAGACCAGAATCAATCAATGCAGACGGTACAGATGGTCCTGCTATTACTTCAGATTTCTATCGTACATGGGTAGACGCTTATGGTTCTGTAGATCCTGCTGATGCCGATTCAAGATTTTACAAAAACAACGCAAAAGTACCGGCTCATTTAAAAGATCTTACAGGACTTTCTCCGAAAGACGATGCAGATATAAATCATTACTACTGTGTAAAGGCAGAAGAATTTGAAATCGACCGAGGAATTATGAGAGGTATACCGTGGGCGGCCAGAAAAGATGGCAACGGTGCATTTTATAAATGTGACGGAGGATACAGAATTTACCCTGTAAAACAAATTAAAGGAAATGGACCGGATCTTAATGTTGATTATGTAAATCTTACAGAAAAAGTTGATTTTACTAATGAAGGAAGTATGCATTATTCAGGATACCGAGTTTCTAAATATCAATTCAGCCACACTTCTCCAGACGGAAATTATTACAGCAGTGTAGATATGGTACTTTTAAGATACGCTGAAATTTTCATGATGCGTGCCGAAGCCAAATTAAGAAAAGGAGATAATGCAGGCGCATTAGAAGACATGAATACAGTAAGAACTTCAAGAACTGCCCGTTTACCAATCCCTGCTGCATTACCAGCTATTAATTTAGATATTTTGTACAGAGAATATGGTTTCGAATTTTACTGGGAAGGTTTAAGAAGAAATACACAAATCCGTTTTGGACACTTTGAAGACAAATGGACTGAAAAATCAGATACAGATGTAAATAAGAGATTGTTCCCAATCCCTCAAGTATCAATAGATGGAGCTTCTAACGTTCCTGGATATCTAATACAAAATGAAGGATATTAAAAATTAGTTAGTTTAATTGTTTTGAATTTTCGAAGGCTGCTCCGCCGCAATAAGGAGCAGTCTTCTTGTGTTTAGTTGTGAAGAACAGGGTTTAATAACCCTGTTTTTTTATCTGTTTTTCTTAGAATAAAAAAGTAGAAAAATGAAAAAAAATATAAAAGTCATACTGTTTTTAGGCATTTCATTACTGTTTAAAATTACACTTAACGCCCAGCAGAAAGTCCACACCTATGTAGATCCCATGATCGGCTCAGAAGGCATCGGCCGTGTTTTTATAGGCCCTTCGTGCCCTTACGGAATGGTAAAACCAAGTCCTGACTGCACGGTGAGCCCCAACAGCGGGTGGCTTCCTATGCCAAAAGAAGTAACAGGATTCAGCCAGGTTCATGTAAGCGGAACCGGAGGCGGCCCCAAATACGGAAACATCCAGATCATGCCTTTTTCCGGCACGTTGGATAAACTGGACCAGACCGCATACAGATCCGAAGAAAATGTAAAACTCGGATATTACCAGTCGGTTTTTAAAGAAAACGGAATCAAAACCGAAATCACCACAGGCGAAAAAGTCTCTTTTTACCGGTTCACCTACCCCAAAAACACTTCAAAAGAACTCAAAATCGATCCCGGATTTTTTCTTGGCGAACAGCCTGAACCCGACGGCAGGGAAGCCCAGCAGTTTGTAGGTTCCCAGATTGAAATTGTTTCTAATACCGAAGTAAGAGGCTACAGCCGTATCAGAGGAGGATGGAACAACGGAAGAGCCTACACCGTCTATTTCTGGGCCGTATTCGATCAGCCGATTGCAAGATCTGTAACCTGGAAAGACGGAAAATTGTATGCCGATGAAAAAACACAGTTTGATTCAGGGAAAAAAACCGCGGCGCTTCTTTCCTTTGGAAACACTGGAAAAGAAGAACTGAACGTTAAAATCGGAATCTCGTTTTTAAGCGAACTTAAAGCCAAAAATAATATTCAGGTTGAAATCCCGCATTGGGATTTTAATGCCGTTTTAGCGTCATTAGAAAATAAATGGGAAAACCTGTTAAGCCGGATCCAGCTTTCAAAAGATACCTCCGACGAATATAAAAAAATGTTCTACACCGGTTTGTACCACACTATGATTATGCCCGTTGACCGGACAGGAGAAAACCCGTTATGGACAGACAACGAACCCTATTACGATGACTTTTATGCCATTTGGGACACATTCAGAACCTCAAGCCCTTTAATCACACTTATCGATTCCAAACGCCAGGTAGAAATTGTAAACGCCATGATTAACATCTACAAACGCGAAGGCTACCTACCCGAAGGCAGAAGCGGCAACGACAACGGAAGAACCCAGGGAGGTTCAAACGCTGAGGTTGTTCTGGCCGATGCTTTTGTGAAAAACCTAAAAGGCGTCGATTACGAACTGGCACTTCAGGCCATGCTGAAAGACGCCACAGTCCCTCCCGGCGGAAACGAAGAAAAAGAAGGACGAGGCGGACTCATTGATTACCTCAGATTAGGTTATGTTCCTTACGGCACAGACCGCGCAGGAAACAGAACCATCGATTATTCATACAACGATTACAACATCGCCACAGTAGCCAAAGGACTGGGCAGAACAGACCTGTACAGCCAGTACATGAAACAAGCCGACAGCTGGCAGAATTTATGGCGTGATGATTATGAAAACCAGGGCTCAAAAGGATTCATTATGCCCAAAGACAAAGACGGAAACTGGCTTGATGATATTGTTTTCGGCGAATCAAAAATCCAGAAACCCACTTTTAAATATACACCCGTTATTATCGAATCGCCCTGGTACGTCTGCCACTGGTGCGTGTTTTTCTATGAAGGCAATTCATGGGAATATTCACTGAGCATTCCGCATGATGTGCCGGAACTGATAAAAAAATCAGGAGGCGAAAAAGCCTTTGAAAACCGACTGAATACCTTTTTTAATTCAGATTTGTATAATGTGGCCAATGAACCCTCTTTCCTGACACCTTGTTTGTACCACTGGATCGGGAAACCGTATTTGAGCAGTGACAGGATCAGAACCATCATAAAAAACAGTTTTAACAGCTCATCAGAAGGACTTCCCGGCAATGACGATTCCGGAGCGATGTCTTCATGGCTGGCTTTCCACATGATGGGACTGTACCCAAATGCCGGACAGCCGTATTACCTGATCAATACCCCGCTGATAAAAGAAACGGCAATACAATTAGAAAACGGCAAAAGTTTTAAAATCACCACAAAGAAAATGAGTGATAAAAACAAATACATCAAAACAGCCCTTTTAAACGGAAAACCGTACGACAAAGCCTGGATTTCGCATGAAGATCTTAGCAACGGAGGAGAACTGATATTAGAAATGGATTCAAAACCATCTAAATGGGGAACAGCACTGCTTCCTCCATTGAAATAAAAACAGCATCAAGATGAAAAATACAATTTTAGCCATTCTTTTATGTGTGATATTCCAAAATGCAAGATCACAAAGTTTTATCCCGGAAATTAAAAACGATACAGAATTTCATTATGTATGCAGGCTTCATGGACAGACCAGAACGCTGACCCTGACAGCCAAACCCGAAAACGAAGGACTCACTTTTAAACTCGAAACACGAGGAGTAAAAAGCAGTATTGTAATGCTTCCCGAGGCGGTTAAAAACGGAAATTCCTTAAGTTTTAATCAGGGCGAATATGAACCGGTTCTAAACCTGAAACCCAATGAAACTTTCTTTATGATTTCAAGGTCGGCATATCAGGAATTGATAAAAAACAATTCGTTCGTTTATAATAATACAACCTATGTTTTAGCTGCAAATGATTCAGAAAAAGAATATCAAATTCAGGGAAAAACTGTTGAAACGATACAGGTAAAAGCACAAATTGATCAAACTGAAATGTGGATTGTAAAAAATCCAGAATTTCCATTAATCTGCAAAATGAATAGAAATCCGTTGGGAATAAATTTTACAATGGTAAAAGTTGTAGATAAATAATGTAAAAATTTGAAATCTAATAGAATTTTCGTCTCATGCATAATCTCTTACGGGATATTTGCATGGGACGTTTTTTTTCTGCCGTTGTTTAAAATATCCCGTGTGGTATTTTTAAATCTCAAAACCACTCCATATAGCGGTTCTTGTTTTTACGTATTTTCTCAAAATGCATGTTGAAAAATCAATAAAATATTACAAATCCAGTAATATCAAGGCTTCCCGTTAAATTTATTGAGATATTTTATTGATTATTATTTTTAACTGGTCTAAATTAAGTTATATTTGCAACGATTAACTGCCTTTCTGTTATAAATAGAATACTGCTCCAAATTCGTTACAATGACTTTTCAGAATAGTCTCAAAATACAATTTAGAAAAAATAACAATCCTATATTTTTATTAGTATTCCTCTTTTTTATTCAAATTGTTTTTTCACAAAATACAAGCAAACCTGTTCAGATTACCATTAAAGATGCTGAGACTAAACTTCCCATCAAAGAAGCACAATTTACTGCCGATGGCATTTTTCAGAAATACGAAGTACAGTCGGACGATTTAGGTAACCTGATTTTAAATACGGTTTCAAATGGCAGATACAAAATAAAATTATCGCATAAAGGCTACGAAACAATTGAAAAAACAATTGAACTGATTCCCGGACAGCATCTTTTTTTTGAATTAATCCCGAAGAGTATCGAACTGAACGAGGTCGTAATTACCGCAACAGAATCACGCGGTATGACCAGTACTTCGATTATCGACAAAAAAGCAATGCAGCATTTACAGCCTTCGAGCTTTACAGATTTATTGGAATTACTGCCCGGCGGACGTTCAAAAGATCCGGTTTTTAATGCTTCTAATTTCATTAAATTAAGAGAAGTCGGTACATCAGATTCTAATTATGATATTTCATCACTTGGAACTGCTTTTGTAATCGACGGAATTCCAATTAATACCGATGCTAATCTGCAATACACAACCGGTCCGAGAATGAGTGTTACGCCCGGTTCCGGTTATGCCGACACACGAAGAAATACGACTTCAAGAGGAGTCGATATGCGCTCTATTTCTACAGACCAGATCGAAAGGGTAGAAATTGTTCGAGGAATTCCTTCTGTCGAATACGGCGATTTAACCAGCGGATTGATAAAAATAAAACGAAAAAGAGGCCGCACAAACTGGGAATCACGTTTTAAAGCCGATGAATTCAGCAAATTATATTATGTTGGAAAAGGATTTGAATCGGAAGCAAAACGTTTTGTGTTGAATGTTGGACTGGATTATCTGGATGCTAAACCGGATCCGCGAAATAGTTTTGAAAACTATAAAAGAATTACCGCATCGATCCGTACACAGAAAACATGGGAAAACAATTCGCATTCGCTGCAATGGGATTCGAGCTTAGATTACAGTGGTTCAATCGACAACGAAAGGGCAGATCCGGATGTGGGTTATGCTAAAATTGACCGTTTCAGCTCTGATTATAACCGATTTTCGGCTGTAAATTCTTTCGATTTAAACTTCAAAACATCACCTTTTTTAAAGTCAGTACAGCTTTCAACATCAGTAAGCCAACAATTGGATAAAATTGAACAGACCAAATGGGTTCAGGTTTCCAGTGCTACGGCAATTCCCAATAATACAGAGCAGGGAGAATCAGATGGGATTTTTTTAACGCCGCAGTATATTTCGAATCTTACGGTCGACGGAAAACCTTTTGATGCATTTTTAAAAGCAATGGCGAATTTCGAACTTCAGTTATTTGGAGTAAAACATGCCCTGAAAGCAGGTTCTGAGTGGACGTATTCTAAAAACAACGGAAAAGGTCAGGTTTACGATACCACACATCCGCCATCTCCCGAAATGTCTACACGACCAAGATCGTACAAAGACATTCCGGCCAGTACAGATATTTCTTTTTTTGCCGAGGATGCCGTTACATTTCCGTTAGGAAAACACCAGTTGAATCTTGCAGGAGGAATCAGAGCAATGTCGCTCCTAAATGTTCCGTCAGCTTATGCAGTTTCCGGCAAATATTATTTTGATCCCAGAGTGAATGCACAATGGGCGCTTCCGTCTTTTCGAATAGGCAGTCATGCCTTAAAAGCTGAGCTTACGGCAGGAGTAGGGCAGTACACCAAATTCCCTACGCTGGCACAGTTATATCCTGATTTTATATACAATGATTTGGTACAGCTTAATTATTATCATGATAATCCGGCATACCGGAGAATCAATTTAATGACCTATAAAACACTGCCAGTAAATTATAATCTGGCTCCGGCGATTAATAAAAAGTGGGAAGTCCGAGCTGATTTTTCGTATGATAACAATCGTTTTTCGGTAACCTATTTTAACGAACGTATGCATTCGGGTTTTAGAAACGGTTCAAGGTATCAGGCACTTTCTTATAAAAAATACGATAACAATTCTATTGATCCTTCAACTTTAACCTCACAGCCTGATCTTGCCGATATGACTTATGTTATGGAAACTTTATTAACATCCTACAGCATTACCAATAATGGAAGTTCCCTGCTGAAAGACGGGATAGAATTTCAGTTTTCATCCAAACGTTTTTCTCAAATCAATACAAGGTTTACTTTAAACGGTGCCTGGTTTAAAACGACTTATACCAATAGCAGTCCGGTTTATAAAAGCGGACAAAAAGATATTATTATCGACGGAAAAAGAATGCCTTATATAGGTCTTTATCAACGGGATGAAGGTTCTGAAAGACAGCAGTTCAATACCAATGTAATTGCCGATACTTATATTCCGTCATTGGGAATGGAATTTTCAGGTTCGTTTCAGTTTTTGTGGTTCAGCAGCAGTCAGTCAACGCCAATGAACGGAACGCCTGTTTCCTATATAAACCCTTCCGGAGAAGAACATCCGTACCTCGAAATAGATAAATCAGATCCTATCCTGCAATGGCTGGACATAAAGTACAATGACGCTTTATTTCAAAAAAGAACCATTCCGATGTCGATGAATATGAACCTGAAAGTTTCTAAAGATTTCTATAAGAAATTCCGAATCTCCATGTTCGTTAACCGACTTTTCAGTTACTATCAAAACTACGAAATAAACGGTCAGAAAATAGAGCGGAGAGGACTTAATTCACCTTATTTCGGTATGGAACTCAACCTGAATTTTTAACTTTTAATATTAATAAATATCCAAATTATGAAAATTAAATTACTTCCCATTTTTTTTACGATAGCCGTGATGGCGATATTACAATCCTGTTCAAAAGACGATGATAATGAAGGAAACAGACAAAGCGCTGTAACCTTAACTGTTGTAAATCCGGATGATTTGAGCAGTGTTTCGTATTCCGGTCTTTCGGTTTCTTTTAAAGAATTAAATACCGGTAAAGTAACTCAGAGCACTTCTTTTACAGGAAATAATCTTTCGATTTCACTGGCTGAAGGTTCTTATGAAATTTCAATTGACGGAAAAATTAAATATGAAGCAGACGGAACTTCGGCAGAAGCTTCTGTAAGCGGTTACAAAGAATCAGTTGTTATTACAGGTTCTGCAGCATCGGTTTCTTTAAATCTTTTTCTAAAAACAACACAATCTGATTTTTTAATTGAAGAAGTATTCTTTACCGGAACCAGAACGGCCGAAGGAAAACAATATTTGGGCGATAAATATTTCAGAATTTACAACAACACAGACAAAACATTGTACGCTGACGGATTAATGATCGCACAGTCTGAATTTATGACAACCGATAAACAGGAATATACGCCAAATATTATGGCACAGTCATTTGCTGCAAATGCTATTGCTGTTGTTCCGGGTAATGGTACAACGTATCCAATTGCTCCGGGCGAATATTTTATTATTGCCGAAGATGCCATCAATCATAAAGAATACAACCCAAATTCAATGGATATGAGACCTGCAGCTTTTGAATTTTATACCGAAGATGCAGACGATGTTGACAATCCTGCTGTTCCAAACATGGAAAATTTATTTTCATCTATGGTAATCCATAACAGAGGTTTCAGAAGTTTTGTAATCGCCCGTATGCCGGCAGCAGTAAGCAAAACAGCTTATTTAACGGATTATACGTATGATTATGAATATAATCTGGTATTTGGAGGCGAAACGTACCCAATGGGCGAAAGTGTATATTCTATTCCGAATGCATGGATTATCGACGCGGTAAATTTAAGTGTTGAATCAGAATTTCAGTGGATTGTTACAGCTCCGTCATTAGATATGGGATGGACCTACTGCGGAAAAGTAGATTCTGATGCCACCCGTTACGGAAAAAGTGTACGTCGTAAAACGCTTTCAACAGCTTCAAACGGTAAAAAAATCTTAAAAGACACCAATAATTCAACAGTAGATTTCAGCCCTGAGGCTAAACCATCTTTAATGAATTAATACTCTAATCATGAGCTTTCGTTCCCTATTTCTGTTTTTTGTTTTCAGTTCTGGTATTTTGCATGCACAGGACAGTACTTCGGTATTGGTTCGTATTCATGAAAATATTTCTCCTGCGAGTAATTTTTCAAATACATTGTTTGTAAATCCTGCCAATCTTCCTTTTGCACGTACCTATTCTTTGTCTGAATTAAGTGCCGGATATACAACGAAGTCAGAACAGACTAATTTACAGCAGTTAGGAAACGGCATCAATCAGTTTCTTATTAATGCACAATCGTATTACAAGATCGATTCCGGAAATACGGTTTTTGGAAATGCATATTACAAGAACGGAAAACGAAAAAATGTGCATTGGAACGAAAGCTCAGATTATAATGTAATTTATCCCTACGTAACGGCTGATTCTATAGGCGGTGATATTTCATTTGAAGAATACGCTTTTAAAGGCGGTTATTCAAAATCATTCTCTAAAACTAGAATCGGAATCGCTGCGGCGTACAGGGCTTTACTGGAATACCGCGATATTGATCCAAGGCCTAAAAATACGGTTTCAGACCTTAATGTTCAGGCTGGGATTTCTCAAAATATTGGAAATCATTATGCTGTTGGAACTTCTGTTAACCTTCAGAAATATACACAATCTAACGCACTGAAATTCTTTAGCGAATTGGGAGCGCCTGCCGTTTATCACATGACGGGGCTTGGTGTTTATAATAATCTGCTGACGGGGAATAAGTTGAGTTCTTTTTATGACGGAAGAGGCTATGGGGCAAATTTGCAGTTGTTTCCAAAGGATCAAAATGGTTTTGTTTTATCAGTAGGATATAACCATTTTGATTATGAAAAAATAATGACCGAATTTCAGAACCTTGTAGCATCGACTATTTCAGAAAAGCGGTTTGAAGGAGAAGTTTCGTATCTTAAGAAATCAGAAACCCAGGTCTATGGTGCAAAAATCCAAGGATATTATACAGACAGAACAGGAACCGAGAATATATTTGATAATAAATCGACGACTTCATACATCAAAATTTCTGAAGCCGATCGATATACTAACCAGATCGCATTTGTTGGAATTTCAGGATTGTACTATATTCCCAATCCCGAATTTTCATGGTCGGTTTCGCCTGGTTTTAATTTGAAAAACAGAGTCGAAAAATATATTGATCCGCTTAGGAAAATGGATATTACACAGGCAATTGGGCGGCTGGATCTTTCAGCATCAAAACTTCTGTCAAAATCGCTTATCAGCTTATTCGCAGGATTTGAGTACAGTGTAGCTTTAGATTCAGAAATGAAGTTAAGCGAACGAAAGGACAATTCCATTTTTGATATGCTCGATTATAATTATTCGTACCTATCTTCTGATTATGCCAAAGCAAGTCTTGCAGCGCGATGGGATTATAAATACGATACAGATCTTAATTTTTTTATTAAATCAGATCTCGATTATTACCAATATTCTAATACTAAAAACAATACCTGTTTCCAGATGTCTGTGGGTTTGACATTTTAACAGGACTATCAAATCTTTATTTGCTATCTAATGAAACCTTTATTATTAAAAACTCTTTTTTTTACACTTTTTATCGGGTTTATCTATTCACTTTTGAGTTTTAGTGCCGCATTTTGCGAGAAGATAACCCATTCTGACTTACGCGAATTATACAGTAAACCGGTCAAAGAATGGCCAAAACCAACGATTGATAAAGGTGTAACCTGGCAGGAATTTGAATCTTTAACTATCGATACCAGTTATTACGATACCATGAGTGAGCCGAAAGTTATTTTAGGTCAGATGCTTTTCTTTGATCCTAAACTTTCAGGTTCCAATCAGATTTCCTGCAGCAGCTGCCACGATCCGGAACTGGCCTGGGGCGATGGGAGAGAAAAATCTCTTGGGAATGATCATTTGCAGGGACAGAGAAATACGCCGTCATTATACAATATTGCAGCCAGAAAAACTTTCTTTTGGGATGGCCGTGCCCTGACTCTTGAAGAACAGGCACAAGGACCAATTACGGCACATCATGAAATGAATATGGAGTCGAAAACGCTGGCTAAAAAACTAAAAAAAGTCAAGGGCTATGCGGTTTTGTTTCAGAACGCCTATGGAACTCCTGAGATTACCTATGAAAAAATCCTGCATTCGCTGGCCGATTTCCAAAAAACAATCCGCAGTAAAAGAAGTCGTTTTGATGCTTTTATTGATGGCGATTACACTCAGTTAACCGATCAGGAAATTCAGGGAATGCATCTTTTCCGTACCAAAGCACGCTGTATGAACTGTCACTCCGGAAAATACCTTACAGATGAATCATTTCATAATATCGGACTTACCTATTACAAACGGGAATATGAAGACCTGGGACTTTACAACATTACCAAAAAAGCCGAAGATGCAGGCCGATTCAGAACCCCATCGCTCAGAGATGTAATGCACACAGGCCCGTGGATGCACAACGGTTTGTTCGACAATATGACCGGAATTATCAATATGTACAACAGCGGTATGCACATGATCGATCCCGATGAAAATGAAAAGGCTGCCGATCCTTTATTTCCGCAGACCGATGTTTTAATGCAGCGCTTAAATCTCAATGATCAAGAAATCGAGGCATTGGTCTCTTTTATAAAAACTTTATCAGGAAGACAATATAAAATGGAGCGTCCGCAGATTTTGAGGTAATTTTGTGTTTTTATTTAGGTTATTTTTTAATTTCCAAATGTAAAATAGGATAGGGTTTCCCGAATCCGTCTAAATCGGAAACGGATTTGATCTCGAAACCAAAATGTTTATAAAAGGCAGCAGCTTTTAGGTTGTCTTTATTTACATCAACTTTGGTAATGTTGAGGTTTTCTAAGGCATAAAGTAAGAGTTTTTTCCCAATGCCTTTTCCAATTTCATCTGCAGTCACAAATAACATTTCCAGATTTTCTTCGTGCGTTCCTATAAATCCTGTTATCTGAAGGTTTTCATTTTTTATGCAATGCAAAGTTACCTGCTCAAAAAAGTTAGGAATAAGTTCTTTGTAAAAAATGAAATCTTCAGGTTTTAAAAAATCGTGTGTTGCCTTTACAGCAGATTCCCAAACTAAAAGCAAGTCTTTGTATTCATTTGTATGAACTTTATGAATAGTGTTTAAAAATGCATCCATTTTTTTTTATTTATAAAAAGCGAAAGTAATAATTACGGCAATAAAACTGCATTTTTAACTTTTAATCATTGACAAAATAGTGTAACTTAGAGTAAAAGGCTTTAAAAATAACCTAAAAATTACGCTAAGAATGCACTCAAAATACCTGTTTATATTTCTCATTTTGTTTTCAATACAATCAAAATCGCAGATTGTAGAAGAGAAAAAAAATTTCCGCGCCGCCGATTCATTACTTAAAGAATCCAGTTTTTCTGTCCACCGCGACAATTACTTTTTAACCGGTGTACCTCTTAATACCGATATCACCAGAAACACCGCCGATGTAAAATATCAGGTAAGTTTCAAACTTCGATTAAATTCAAAACCATTATGGGGCGGTTTTTTCCCCTACTTAATGTACACCCAGAAAGCATTCTGGGATATTTATGCCAGTTCAAAACCCTTTTCAGAAATCAATTTTAATCCCGGTGTGGCGATTGTGCGTCCGTTTTATTTAAAAGGAGACCGATTAACCTACGGAACCATTTCTCTGGAGCACGAATCAAACGGAAGGGATTCTATCTATTCAAGAACCTGGAATATGCTTGCGTTTTCCTTAAAATCGCAGGTTTCGCCGAGATGGATTGTTGGGCTTCGCGGATGGATTCCGCTTGTTGATAAAGAAGACAATCCGGGATTAACACAATATGTGGGTTATGGGGAAGCCAGCGCAACGTATCAGATACAACCCGGACGATGGAGCGCCGATGTGCTTTTTAGAAAAGGAAGCGGTGTTATGAAATACGGTTCACTGCAGACACAGCTGAACTGGAGACCTTACAAAGACGAAAATTATTATCTCACCCTGCAATGGTTTGTGGGATATACCGAGAGTTTAATCGATTATCAGGAACACAGAAGTATGCTGCGAATAGGTTTTACCATTAAACCCGAAAACATGGGGATTTTTTAGATTTTTTCCGGTTGAAAGAACTGAATGATTTGTAAATGATTGTTTTAGTGATTTTTAACTTTTTTTCTTACATTTGATAGAACAATTCTAGCCAACACGATTATGGAAAAATTAAAACGCCCGGTTTATCTGAAAGCCGGTACTGATGATTTTTTTAAGAAGATGCGCACAGAAGTAAACGAAACTGTTTTGCAGGACGCATCATTGTACCGTTTAAATGTCATAAAATCTTTAGGTCTTCTTGTTGTGTTTTTTGTGTTCTACAGCGGGATTTTATTTTTTGGGAACAATACGTCCTTACTCTATCTTTTTTACATTTTGTGCGGTTTTACCATGATTGTACTTTTTATAAATGCTTTTCATGATGCCGCACACGGCGCTTTGTTTAAAAAAGGAAAACACAACGAATGGTTCTTGTACGTTTTAGAACTTTTTGGAAGCAATCACTGGCTCTGGATGCGCCGTCATATAAATCTGCACCATGCCTATCCCAACGTTCCTGATTGGGATATCGATATAAAACAAAGCGATATTATCCGTATTTTTCCTAATAGTCCGCTTTTTGGGTATCATAAATTCCAGCACATTTATATGTGGTTTATTTATCCGCTGTATAGTCTGAACTGGATTTACATCCGCGACTTTAAGGATTTCTTCGGAACAAAAAATAATTACGTCAAGAAAGTAGTAGATACAATTCCAGCAAAGCAGATTTTTATTTTATTTGCTGCCAAAATCATTAATCTTTTCTACATTCTTTTTCTACCCATGATTGTCCTTAATCAGCCGTGGTATGTGGTTTTAGGCGGATGGTTTGCGATGCATTTATCAGGCAGCGTACTTGGAGTAGTAGCTTTGGTTTCGACACATGTTGATGAAGATGCTCATTTTCCCGGAACCGATGAAGACGGAAATCTTTCGGCTACCTGGGCAGTGCACCAGATGATTGTAACCAAAGATTTCAGCACCAACAGCAAACTGGCAAATTTCTTATACGGAGGTTTTACGCATCACGTAGCACATCATCTTTTTCCAGGAGTGGGACATACCTATTATCCGTATATTACACCCATAATTATGCGTTATGCCGAAGAATATGATCTTCCGTATACTTCTTATCCGTTTTATCATGCCGTGCGGTCTCATTTCAGAATGCTGAAGAATAAAGGTGTGAAAGAAAATATTTTAATGACGGGGGAGATTTAGGATTTTGTTTTCCGGAGTTTTAAAAAGAAAAAGAATGTTTGGAAGTAAAAATGAAATGTATATCGCATTATTTTCTACCAATATTTTATTCCTTACAAAATATCTCGTAGGCATTATATAAAAAAGATTGTATGATTCTTGCTAAAATATAATTCCCGATCGTATTTCGAATCTCTTTTACCTCAAAACCGGAATCTTTACAAAACTATCCGTGTACCATTTAATTCTAAGAGGTTCTTTAGCATCGCGTATTGTTTCCTCGCTTACCTCTTTTCCGGTTCCGTAATTTAATTGCGAAAAGGCATTTTTATTTACTGTGAGAGCAATCAATAAACGGCTTCCTTTTTTTAACTTTCTGCTTACCAAATGTGTGTTTGAGAATGGAATCGTTTCGATTGTATCCGGTTTAAGAAGCTGTCTTTTTTCAATATCTTTTGCATAACTCGCCCGGCCAATATAATAAGAGAGATGAAAATAATCTCCTTCGGGAGTTACTTCATAAAGTGTTACACCCAGATCCAGATCTTTTTTGTTGATGCCGGCTTTAATTTCGCCTAAAAAAGAACCATTTACAAGAAGCGGTTCGGTTAAAGGTTCACTTATAAAGAAATAGCCATCATTTAAATTCACTTCTTTTTTGATGATTGGGTCCGGATAATAATCGTTATTGCTGATTTCACGGTTGGCAAAATCAACTTCCTGAGTTAGGTATTCTTGTTTTTTGGGTTTTGCAGAAAGGGCTTTGTAAAAACCTTTCTCCTTGCTGTTTGAGAGATAAAAAGTCAGGAAACCATTTTGCATTTTTTCAAATGAAGAAGCGCTTTTCCACTCATTTGCCCCCATAACTTCATAATTGATTTTATCCTTTAAAATTTCAGGTTTTGGTCCTTTCTTCAAAATATAATCAAACCATTGATACGTGATTTTTTTAATATCAATCAAAGAAACGGGATCAACTTTATAATCATAAAGAACCGCTTCGCCGCCAATTTGTGTTCCAAAATGTCCGTAAGGTCCAATAACAAGATAAAAAGGCGTTTTGGGGCTGTATTTTTCAAGTTCCCTTAGGTAATACAAACTCGAGTTTTGAGAATCATTATAATAACCGTCAAAAGCCAGAACAGGAATATTAATTTGGGAAAATTCGGTTTTATAAGGTGCCATTTTCTGCCAATACACGTCAAATGAAGGATGACTGATCCATTTTTGAAACCATCTGTTTGGAACTCCGTCTATGCTGTCCAGTTTTTTATAAGCCGTTCCGGATTCCCACCACTTAAACTGCATAGTTCTAAAACGCTTTCTGTCATTTCCTGCAACGGTATCAGGATATTTACTGTTACCAACGTAAAAGGCCCATTCGTAATTGGGATTTATAAAAACATTATTTTCCATTGGATGCCCCATTCCAGGCCGGTTAGCGACATACGGAACGATGGTTTTAAGCGCCGGATGCATTTTTTTGCAGGCAGCCCATTGTGTAAAGCCGTTATAACTGCCTCCAAACATTGCCACACTTCCGGTACACCATTTTTGTTTACTAATCCAGTCGATTGCATCATAAACATCGGTGCTTTCATCTTCATATGGGTTAATTTCATTGGGGCTGAAACGCTTTCCTCTTGCATATACAATCATGCCGATATAGCCTTTATCAACAGATTCTTTTATCGATTTCAGGTCCCTGCCTTTATCACGTACATAAATGGTATATTGTAGAATAACAGGTTTTGGTTCAGTATCATTTTTTTTACGGGCAATCATGGCCGATAAAAAAGCGCCGTCCCGGGTGCGGATTGAAACACTGTCCTGAATATCATAATTATTCTCTTTATCTGCTGTCTGTGCTTTTTTAGTCTGTTGTGCTGAAACAGAATTTATAACCAAAAATAAACTCAAAATTAAAAATGATACCCTTCTGTGCATAATAGTAAGTTTTCTAATTGAACGAATTTAATTATAATTTATATATTTACTTTTTAAGATAGACTCAAATTATAACTTTATGTTACATTTTATAAAAACCTTTTTTGTTTTAGTGTTTTCATTTTCAATGCTTACCGTAAATGCGCAGCACGAAGCCTACGAGGTTCCGGCACATGAGCAGATTCCTGATACAACTTTTGTAAACCTAAAAAACTACAGTAAAGATTTTGTCTACGATATGAAGTATGCCACAGAAGATAATTTTCTGAAAGCCAAAGTATACGATTGTGCCGAATGTTTACTGCGCTTAAAAACCGTTAAAGCATTGGTTGCAGCCAATAAAGATTTTATTAAAAAAGGATATAAAATAAAGCTGTACGATTGTTACCGTCCTTTATCGATCCAGAAGAAGATGTGGGAAATTGTATCGAACCCAAAATATGTGGCTGATCCAAAAAAAGGCTCCATCCATAATAGAGGAGGAGCCGTTGATATTTCGTTAGTTGACCTGAACGGTAAAGAACTGGATATGGGAACCACTTTTGATTTTTTTGGTCCCGAAGCAGGTCACAACTATATTAAATTTTCTAAACAAGTACTTGCAAACCGTAAATTCCTGAAAAAAGTAATGATCCAGAACGGATTCAATTCATTCGATTCAGAATGGTGGCATTACAACTTAAAAGCCGGTTTAAAAGAAGGACTTTCAAACCAAAAATGGAATTGCGAATAATTATTCAACACACCTGATATTTTCTATAAAATACGTGTTAGGTTTGGTAACCTTGCCTGTAAGTTCAGAAGTAAGTTCGCTTTTTACGATATAATCTTCGGTATTAGTCAGGTATTTAATTCGCATAATCGAAATTGGCGATTTTTTAAGCTCTTCGTAATTATCTTTCATAAACATAAAAATCCCGGTCGTAATACGATTGTCAAACCCTTTGTCATCACGAATTAAAGTACCGCAGTTTTCCTGATTGATGTGCATCAGGGTTACGATTTTTCCGTTTTCCAACTGTAAAAACACCTTCGAATTTTTATCAAAACAATTCGCCTTTATAAAATCGTTACTCTTTTGAATAAGCTGTAAATTTAAAGTAGGCAGACCATCCGTTTGAGCCAGTGCGAAAAAAACATAATTAAAGTTTCCTCCAAAATACTTTTCGCTCATCAGGTATTCATTTGTTATTTTGTAAGTACCAATAGAATCCGTTACGTTTGCACTGTATTCACATGGCTTTTGGGCAAATGCGGTAATCGTTAATAAAAAAAGAGTTAGTGTAATTAGTTGTTTCATTTTTAAGTAATTTTTCTGCAAATTAAAACTATTTTGTTATCATTTTTATCAGTTGTAAAAAAACAATACATATTTCCTCCATTTTTTATTTTCCACTTTTTTCGAATATTTTCTACTGTCTCAGGAAAATTGCGGGTCGTAACATTCGCCTGCTGATTCTGCAGTTCGTTTTTCATTTCATTCTTGTTGTACGAAATTACTTTTTCGACCTCAAAGCTCCTTCCCGGAAAATCAATCAGAGTTTCAGATGTATATAAATGAGAATGTTTGTGCAGTTTGTGTATTTTGAAGGCAGTACTCACTTCGTCAAACCCTCCCGATTTCATAATTGCCGAATTGGGTTCGTACAAATATTTTTGAGGCAGATTGTAAGACGGAAATTCAGTCTCGGAACCTAAAACAAATTCAAAAGTTTCAGTTTTCTCTTTTAAAATATTAGCGGTTTTGATGGTGATTTCGCCCGAATAATTTTTATGAATTTCGAAAAGAAGTTCTTTGACCTCATTTTCTAAAGCGATAATATGAATGTTTTTTACAAAATTGAGTTCAGATAAGCCTGCTGTAATATCGAGCAAAGGTGCGGTTTTAATTAAAACAGAATCGGCTTTTTCTAAATAAAAATCCAGTAATTCCGGCACATTAGGCAGACAGTCTTTCAGCATAAAAACTTTGCCTTTTGCATCGTTTCTTCGGGATGGATCAATGTAAATCCAATCCCATTTTGATTTGGATTCTTTCAGGATATTTAAAGAGTCTCCCGCATAGCAAAAGCAGTTTTTTACGCCTAATTGTTCAAAATTATGTTTTACAATGGCAGACAAATCTTCATTTATTTCGCAGTGAGACACCGTTTCGAATTTCTTCGAAAAATAATAATCATCAACACCAAAACCTCCCGTAAGGTCAATCAGCGATTTTCCTTCGATTAAAGAAGCTTTATATGCCGCCGTTTTTTCTGATGAGGTCTGCTCAACCGAAACTTTAGAAGGATAGATTATATTCTCTGCAGCAAACCAGGCCGGCAGTTTGTCTTTTGCTTTTCCTTTGGCTTCAATCTGGTTTAAAATTAAAATCCATTCCACCTCCGGGAACGGATTTTTTTGAAGCGCTAATTTTGTTATTGATTCACTGCTATTCAGCGTTATAAAATCCTGAATGCTTTTGCTTAAAATAGAAGTGTTCAAAGTTTAAATTCTTTCGGTTAAAATAGATATGACTTTATTATCCGGGAAAAATTCTTTTAAAATCACTTTAATCATCGTAAAAAGAGGAATTGCGATAATCATTCCGACAATTCCAAAAGTAATACCGCTGATTAAAGTAATAAGGAATATTTCCAGCGGATGCGAATTTACGCTTTTTGAAGAAATTATTGGCTGGCTGATATTATTATCGATAACCTGTACCAATAAAAAGCCGATAACGACATAAATAGTCGTTGGTAAAATTTCTGACTGGAAATCCTGTCCAATTAAACTAATCATAGTTAAAAGTGCCGCCAGAACAGTCCCAATAATAGGTCCTAAATACGGAATGATATTTAAAATAGCACACAGGAAGGCAATTACAAATGCATTTTTGTTTCCAAATATTAGCAGAACAATTAAATATAAGATAAAAACAACGGTTAACTGCAGTAAAAGCCCAATAAAATAGCGTGTCAGGAAATGATTTATTTTGGTAATTGAATTAAGGATTTTGTCTTCGTTTGAGTCCGGAAGAATTTTTCGGGCTGTGTTTTTAAAATCATCCTGATCTTTAATAAAGAAAAAAGTAATAAAGAAAACCGAAACCAGTCCCATTCCCATATCGGCTAAAAAGTTTAGGATCGAATTTATAAAACCCGTAAAATAAGTAAAATCCAGCATAGAGGTTATTTTGGAATCTCTTAAAACTTTATTCAGATCTACATGCTGAATATTAAAGTAAGCCTCGATGCTCTGCTCTGTTTCCATAAACTGAGTCTGCAGCTGGTTAGTGTCTAAAAGTGCCAGATTATTGGCCTGCGAAATAATAAGCGGCACAAATAAAAAGATAAAACCGGTAAGCAGTAAAACAAAAAGAATAATCGTCATTGTGGCGGCAAGAGAATTACCAAATTTTAGTTTCTGTCTTAAAAACTGCACAAGCGGGTTGGCAATAAGACATAATAGAAGAGAAACACACAAATAAACAATTACAGTTTGTATTTCATATAAAAAGTATAAAACGATACCAATTATTAAGATCGTTGCTAAAGCTCTTAAAATTCCGTTCGAAATAGTTTTTGATGTTATCATGTTTAAATTTAAAATTTAGATGATAAATATAGGAAAAAGCATTTTAAAATAGGTGCTCAAACAAAAAAAGCGGGATGATTCATCCCGCTTTTGTGTTCGTTTTTTATCAACTATTGTGCAAAAGAAGCTCTTGCTCCTCCAGTTGTAAATATAGCTGCAATTCTGTTTTTCTGGCCAGTTGAGAACATGTACATAGCTGCGTCGTCAACATAATCCATGTAGTTCATGGTCATTTCTACCGGAGTACCAGAGCAGGTGCTGTAGTGCGGATAAGCAGGAACACCATAATTTTCTTCGTTATGAGTAGGTGTGTCAGCAACTAAATCGCTTCCGCAGGTTGCATCTCCCCAAATGTGGCGTAAGTTCATCCAGTGTCCTACTTCGTGAGTTGCTGTTCTTCCTAAGTTGAAAGGAGCATTTGCAGCACCTGATAATCCAAAATAACGAGGATCAATTACAACACCATCTGTAGCAGACGATCCGCCTGGAAATTGTGCGTAACCCAAAATACCGCCTCCAATTGTGCAGGACCACATATTAAGTTTAGTTGTTGGTGAAGTAGGAGCAATACCGCCCTGAGCTGTTTTTTTCATTGCATCGTTAGTTCCCCATGAAGTTTTTGTAGTCGATTTTCTAATTACCTGATCCAGTACAAACGTAATACCAATATTGGCTTTTACACCTGCAAAAAGAGCCGGTACGTTGTTGTAATCAGAATTTAGCGCATTAAAATCTTTGTTTAAAACATCAATCTGAGACTGAATCTGGGCATCAGAAATGTTTTGTGCAGCTGTTCTGTACAAAACGTTTACCACAACGGGAATTTCGATTTTGCCGTTTACTAAACGGCCTGTGAATTTTCCATCAGAATGTGCAGCAGTAAATGCCTCAATTTGATTCATTTTGATTGCAAGAGCAGGATTTGCTTTTAATTGTGCATCAAGAACATCCTGAGTTGCGCAGGCACGACGGCTGGCTAGTGCAGATGCGTCTGTGCTGGCAGCTTCGGTTTGGTCACTTTGACAAGAAAACAGCACTAATGCTGTAATTGCAGTAATGATAACTTTTTTCATAATAATCGGGGTTTTTTGTTATAAAATATTAGTTTTGGTTAACCAGATCGCAATTTTATAACAAAATAATTTTGTAGCCAAATATTTATAATGAATTATTTGTGGGAATTTTTACGACCCCTTATAAAGTAAGGTTCTTAGAAAAATGTTAAAATTATTTTTGTGATTCTTTTTCTTACTTATTACTTTTTTATATGCAGTTTAACGTTATTATTTGCCGTTAATCGTGTTTTTGAATTACAATTTTTGGTTTTACTGCCTATGAGATGCAAAAAATCTAGTATTCAATAGCCTATTGAAGCCTATTTTCTTGCAGATTGGATTTATTTACAGCCGAATTCTTCAGATCTAAAGTAACCATGAAATTCACGTTTCTTAAATATTTACATTTAAAAAAAAATAAAGTCAAAAAGTTTACAAAGAAGTGATTTCATACAAGGCAATACTGGCCGCCTGTACTACATTCATACTGCTGTTGTTACCAAACATATTGATGTGGACAATTTGATGGGAAATTTTTAGAAGATCTTCGGAGATACCGCTGATTTCGCTGCCAATTAGAAGTGCAATTTTTTTGTCTTTAGGAAGTACAACTTCTTTCAGAGGTTTGCTGTTACTCGTGATTTCTAAAGCAATAATTTCGAAATCATTATTTTGCAGATATTCGATTAAAGCTTCGTTTTCTTCTATAACCTGATGCGGGACATGAAGATGCGTGCTTCTTGAAGTCTTATTGATTTTTCTGGGCGTAAGCGGAATATCTTTTCCTAAAAAGATAATATTTTCGACCCCGAAAGCCTCAGAAATTCGGAATAGTGAGCCAATATTCTGCTGAAAATAAATATGATCGCAAACCAGCGTTATCGGGAAAGTTTTTCGTTCAAACTGATTTTCTTCGTGAGTAAGCTGCACTGTTTTTTAGATTAATTGGTAAAGATATAATTGATGATATTGGCGCCCATTTTTAACGCTTTATCACGCGCACCTGCCGGATCGTTGTGTACTTCGGCATCTTCCCAGCCGTCACCAAGGTCGCATTCATAAGTGTACAACAAAACCAGCTTGTTTTCTACAAAAATACCAAATGCCTGCGGACGTGTTCCGTCATGTTCGTGAATTTTAGGAAGTCCGTTTGGAAAAGGAAACGGTTTTTGAAAAATAGCATGATTCGCCGGAATCTCCATTAAATTATTATTTGGAAATATCTTCTTAATTTCTTTTCGAATGTACTGATCCATTCCGTAGTTATCATCAATATGAAGAAAACCGCCTCCGTTTAGATAATTTCTTAAATTAGTTACATCAGAATCGCTGAATACTACATTCCCGTGTCCCGTCATGTGCACAAACGGGTACGAAAGCAAATCCGGATTACTCGGTTCTACAGTCGATGGTTTTGCTTTTATGCGCGTATTGATATTCGAATTGCAAAAACGAATTAAATTAGGCAGAGAAGTAGGGTTGGCATACCAGTCGCCCCCGCCGCTGTATTTTAATAAAGCAATTTCCTGAGAGAAGGAAGAAACGGAAACCAGTACTAATAAGTAAAATAATTTTTTCATAATAATTTAAATGATCCTGCGTGTTTAAACGCATTTTTTGTCGTTCCGGGGAATAACAAACTTACCCTTTTAATTTGTTTATTCATTAAAAAATACAACGCTGTGACACGCCACTACAGCAGCGGTTTCGGTGCGTAAACGTGTATTTCCTAACGTTACGGGCTGATAATTATTTTCGACTGCCAATTTTATTTCCTTGTCCGAAAAATCTCCTTCAGGACCAATTAATAAGGTTACATCCTCATTGGGTTTCAAAGCTTCTTTCAGCGATTTTTTATCGGTTTCTTCGCAGTGCGCGATAAACTGCTGTCCCTGATTTTTTTGTTTTATGAATTCTTTAAACGAAATCGCATCATTTAATTTAGGCAGATACATTTCGTTAGACTGTTTCATGGCAGACAAAATGATTTTTTCAAAACGTTCTAAATTAATCACTTTTCGTTCAGAACGATCGCAGATAATGGGTGTAATTTCCTGAATACCAATTTCGGTTGCTTTTTCCAGAAACCATTCAAAACGGTCGTTCATTTTGGTCGGCGCAACGGCCAAATGCAGTCTGAATTTTGGTTCAGGCGATTTTGTAACAGAGCGTACATCAACGATACATTTAGTATCAGAAGCCAGGGTAATTTCGGTTTCAAACAAAAAGCCGGCACCGTTTGTAACGTAAAGTATATCAGAATCTTTTTTTCGTAAAACCTTAATTATATGACGGCTTTCTTCTTTATCAAAAGAAAAACTTTCGGTTGTTTCGTCTATATCAGGATTATAAAATAACTGCATAATTAAAATTGAATTCTGGCTTTTGAAACTACTGCCGAAGTTTCAAAACGTTTAGATAAGTATTTTTGATACCCTACGATTCCAATCATGGCAGCATTATCGGTAGTATATTCAAATTTAGGAATAAAAGTTTTCCAGCCGTATTTGCCTTCGCTTTCTTTTAATGTATTTCTAATGCCGGAATTGGCCGAAACACCACCGCCAATTGCGATTTGTGTAATTCCGGTTTCCTTAACGGCAAGTTTTAGTTTGTCCATTAAAATTTCGATAATCGTATGCTGAATCGAAGCACAGATATCATTCAGGTTTTCCTCGATAAAATTTGGATTTTCCTGTTTGTTTTTCTGAATGAAATATAAAATAGCTGTTTTTAGTCCGGAGAAACTAAAATCCAGTCCCGGAACTTTAGGTTTCGTAAAGGTAAAAGCTTTCGGATTTCCTTCTTTTGCATATTTATCAATCAAAGGGCCGCCCGGATAAGGCAGTCCAAGGATTTTGGCGCTTTTGTCAAAAGCTTCTCCAACCGCGTCATCAGTGGTTTCGCCAATGATTTCCATGTCAAAAAAACCGTTCACTTTTACGATCTGGGTGTGCCCGCCGCTAATGGTTAAAGCCAAAAAAGGAAACTCAGGTTTGTCATAACCTTCTTCATCAATAAAATGTGCCAGAATATGAGCATGCATGTGATTTACAGCAATTAACGGAATTCCTAGCGCCAGCGATAACGATTTACTAAAAGATGTTCCTACCAAAAGCGAACCCATTAAGCCCGGACCTTGTGTAAAAGCAATAGCTTTTAGCTGTTCTTTTTGTACATTTGCTTTGCGAAGTGCGGCATCAATAACTGGAACAATATTCTGCTGGTGTGCTCTCGAAGCCAATTCGGGAACAACACCGCCATATTGATTGTGAATTAGCTGATTGGCCACAACATTTGAGAGAACTTTATCGTTATGTAAAACTGCGGCAGCAGTATCATCGCATGAACTTTCGATGGCAAGAATAAAAACCTCTGAATTTTGCATATAAAGGCACGATTTTGGATTATATTTGACAAATAAATTTCTTAATTTTATTTGTGTAAAGCAGATGCCAAAATTAAAGAATTTTTATTAAAACAGCTGCTCTTTGCCTGTTCAAATTAAATTAACTCAAAACAACAACAATACAAGTTATCAAAAAAGTAAAAAAAATAGTGTCCAGATTCCTGATTGGCTTAATTTTACTTTTGCTGGTTCTTGCTATAACGTTGTCGCTTCCGGTTGTACAAACCAAAATAGCCAATTATATTACCACGACGCTTAATACCGATTTTAAAACGGATATTACTATAGAACGAACAGCGATCAATATTTTTGGCGGTGTAAAACTCAAAAAAGTCCTTATCCGCGATCATCATAAAAAGACTTTAATTTATTCTGAAATTATCAATACAGATATTTTAAGTATAAAAAGACTGCTCGACGGCGATTTGATTTTTGGAGATATTCGTCTGACGGGTTTAATTTTTAACCTGAAAACCTATAAAAACGAAGACGAAAACAATATCAATAAGTTTATTGCTTTGTTTGAAACAGATAAAAATGCACCAAAATCCAAACGAAAGTTTCTTCTAACAGCGAAAAACGCTTATATATCAAACGGGAATTTTTCTGTTGTAGATGAAAACAAAAGAACCCCGCAGTTTTTAGATTTTAAAAAACTGAATGCTTACATCAGTGATTTTAAAATTTACGGTCCGGATGTAAATACCATGATCCACAGGTTTTCATTTCTGGATCACAGAGGTTTGTATGTTTCTAACTTTGCCGGAAAATTTAGTTATACCAAAAAACAGATCAAAGTTGAAAATCTGGCGATCAAAACCAAAAGATCCTGGATTTACGGAAAAGCTATTTTAAATTATAAAGTAGAAGATTTTCTGGATTTTACAGACAAAGTACAGTTTGACGTAGCTTTGGACTCTTCGTCTATTGCGTCAAATGACATTCGTTATTTTTATGACGGACTGGGTAAAAACCAGCATTTTAAGGTAAAAACCAAGTTAAAAGGGCCTTTAAATAATCTGAACTTAAATCATTTAAGACTTACAGATACCAACGGATCGAAAATATTTGGAACAATTAATTTCAGAAACCTTTTAGGAACCAAAGAGCAAAAGTTCTCAATGGACGGAAAGTTCGATAAACTGATTTCGAGCTACGATAATCTGGTAGTTTTACTTCCGGGAATATTGGGTAAATCACTGCCAAAAGAACTTAAAAAAGTAGGTAAGTTTAATATCATCGGAAAAGCGAAAGTATCGACTACAGATCTCGAAACCAATTTTAAGATGGCGACAGATCTGGGGAACGGTAAAGTCGAACTTCATATGAATAATATGGATTTTATCGATAAAGCTTCGTATTCCGGGAATATTGTGCTCGAAAATTTCAATATTGGTGCTGTGCTTGACCGAAAAGATGTTGGCAAAACCACATTGAATATAGATGTTGACGGAGTCGGCTTTACCAAAAAATATCTGAATACTATTGTAAAAGGAGATATCAGTAAATTAGATTACAATAAATACACCTATAGTAATATTGTAGTCAACGGTAATTTTAAACTGCCTTATTATAAAGGTAAACTTTCTGTAAACGATCCAAATTTAAATTTGAATTTTGACGGTCTGGTAGATTTAAGCAGAAGGGAAAATCAATATGATTTTCATATCAACGTAGAGAATTCAGATTTAAGAAAACTGAAATTTATAAGCGATTCGATTTCACATTTCAAAGGTGACATTGTAGTTCAGGTTACCGGAAATTCAATTGAAAATCTTCAGGGAAATATTTATTTAAACGATGTCGAATATCAGAACCCAAAAGAAACTTATATTTTTGATTCGGTTACAGTAAGTTCTAATTTCGACGAAGATAAACTGAGAACCATAACCGTAAATTCCTCAGATATTGTTGAGGGAAAAATTGTGGGGAAATTCCAGTTTGCCCAATTAGATAAACTGGTTATGAATTCCGTTGGAAGTTTGTATACCAATTACAAACCCTACAAAGTTAAAAAAGGACAATTCCTGCGTTTTAATTTTCATGTATATAATAAGGTAGTAGAAATGCTGTATCCTGAAATGAAAATTGATTCCAGCACTGTGGTTCGTGGTAAGATAGATTCAGATTTACAGGAGTTTAAATTCGGATTTCGATCAAAACAGATTACGGCCGATAAAAATATCTTTGATAATATCCGAATCAGCATTGATAATAAAAACCCGCTTTATAATGCGTTTATAGAACTGGATAGTATAAAAACACCGTATTATAAAATCCGTGATTTCAATTTAATCAATGTAACTTCAAAAGATACACTTTTTGTTCGTTCAGAATTTAAAGGAGGCGACAAAGGTCAGGATTATTTCAATCTGGATTTGTTTCATACCATCGATAAAAACAAAAACAATATCGTAGGGATTAAGAAGTCTGAAATGAAATTTAAGGACTACTTATGGTATTTAAACGAAAATTCTGAAAAAGACAATCAGATTATTATTGATCAGTATTTTAAAAACTTTAATATTGATAATATCGTCCTGTCTCATGAAAATCAGAAGATCGATTTAAACGGTACTATTAAAGGAAAGGATTATAAAGATATTGTTTTGAACTTTGAAGATGTAGATATTAATAAAATCACACCTTTTAATTCCAAGTTTGTCTTTAATGGTAATCTGAACGGGAACGTTAATTTTAAACAAAATAAAAATGTTTATCAGCCCACGGCCACCATTAAGATTGATCATCTCAATCTGAATAAAGTTGAACTGGGAACTCTGAATTTTGATATTTCGGGAGATGAAACCTTCAAGAAGTTTACGGTAAACTCTTCTATAGTAAATGGTTTTGCAGAATCGTTCCGGGCAAACGGTACTTTTGCTGTCGAGAATAAAGAAACGTTTTTAGATGTCAATTTAAAACTCGAAGGCTTTAATCTGGCGACTTTTGGAACTATTGGTGGTGATGTATTGTCGAACATACGAGGATCTGTTTCCGGAAATGCTGCTGTAGTAGGAAATTTAAACAAACCGGAAATTAATGGCCGATTGTATGTTGAAAAAGCCGGAATGACCATTCCGTACCTAAATACAGATTACGAACTAAGCAACAGAACAGTAATCGACTTGACCGATGAAAAGTTTCTGTTTAGAAATAATCAGCTTACAGATACAAAATACGGTACGAAAGGACTGCTGAACGGAACTATTGAGCATCATAATTTTGGCGATTGGAAATTGGATTTAAATATTACTTCTAAACGACTCGTGGCGCTTGATACAAAAGACAGCGAAGATGCGGCTTATTTTGGTACGGCATTTATAAACGGATCGGCAAGTATCAAAGGGCCGACAGAAAGTTTATTTATTAAGGTAGACGCAAAATCTGAAAAAGGAACCGAGGTTAAGATACCTATTAATAATGTACAGAGTGTTGGAGAAAGCAGCTGGATTCATTTTGTAACACCAAAAGAAAAATACAACCTTGCAAATGGTATTGTAGAAAGAAACAGAAACTATAACGGACTGGAGCTGGAATTTGATTTTGATATTACACCAGATGCCGAAGTAGAAGTAATTCTGGACCGAAATTCCGGTCACGGTATGAAAGGAAGAGGATACGGATCGTTATTGTTTAAAATTAATACATTGGGTAAATTTAATATGTGGGGAGATTTCCAGGCATACGAAGGAACTTATAATTTTAAATATGGCGGTTTAATCGATAAAAAGTTTGCCGTTAGAAAAGGAGGATCTATTATCTGGGAAGGAAACCCGATGCGTGCCCAGCTGAACCTGGAAGCCGTATACAAAACAACTGCAAACCCGGCTGTATTATTGGATAATACGTCTTCGTTTAATAAAAAAGTACCGGTAGAGGTGGTAATTGGATTAAGAGGAGATTTGGCAAGTCCGGAACCTAATTTTGATATTCAGTTTCCATCTGTAAGTAATGTTTTAAAATCTGAGATTCAGTACAAACTCGATGATAAAGATATTCGTCAGACTCAGGCCCTGTATTTATTGTCTACGGGATCGTTTATGAGTACCGACGGATTTAGTCAGGGTGATTTTTCAGGAACACTTTCTGAAACCGCATCGAGTTTATTGGGTGGTATTATAAAATCTGACAGTGATAAAGTAAATATTGACTTAAATTATATTGCTGCCGACAGGAGAATGGGGCAGGAAGTAGACGGTCAGTTTGTGGCTAATATTTCTTCGCAGGTTAATGAACGAATTACGATTAACGGAAAACTGGGGGTTCCGGTAGGAGGTGTTAACGAATCGGCAATTGTGGGCGATATCGAAATCATGTACCGTGTAAACGAAGACGGCTCAATGAATCTTCGCTTGTTTAATAAAGAAAATGATATTAATTACGTAGGTCAGGGAATTGGGTATACGCAGGGAGTCGGTATTTCATACGAAGTCGATTTTGATACCTTCAGCGAACTGGTAAATAAATTATTTAAAAACCATAAACTCGAAAGAGCGATAAAAAACTCAGACGATTTTCAGGATTCTAATTTAAATCCGGATTACATCAATTTCAATAGAAGAAAAGAAGATCAAAAGGATAAAGACAAAGAAAAGGATAAAAAGAAGTCTGATAAAAAAGAAGAAGAAAAGAAACCCCGGCCGGAAAATAATAACGAAGGGGTAATTCCGGACAACGATTTTTAGCCGACTGTTAAAACAAACTTATATCTAACCCCATTATTTTTATAATGGGGTTTTTTGTATTACTTTTAGAGATTAGGTAAGTTTTTGGTTCACAGAATCATAATTACTAATTTTGTAACACTTCATCAGGGTATTGTTAATTTTAAACATTTAATCAAAAAAAGAGGCTTTTATTATTTTAAATGAAATTTTTGCTACTAAAAAAACTTATTAACGAAAACGTTTGAATTTAACATTTTTTATTAATTTATGATAATTGCAACCTGAAAAGTGACGGATGTTTGCTAAATTTACACTTTAATACTTAAATAATGTCAAAAACAATAAAAAAAGTAGGTGTTCTAACCTCAGGAGGAGACTCACCTGGAATGAATGCAGCAATACGATCAGTTGTTCGAACATGTGCTTATCATAATATAGAATGCATAGGGATTTATAGAGGGTATCAGGGAATGATCGAAGGAGACTTTAAAGAAATGGGACCTCGTAGTGTTAACAACATTGTAAACAAAGGAGGAACGATCTTAAAATCGGCTCGATCTGTTGATTTTAGAACTCCGGAAGGAAGAAAAAAAGCACACGAGAATCTTTTGAAAGCAGGAGTAGATGCTCTTGTTGTAATTGGAGGTGACGGAAGTTTTACCGGAGGTCTGGTTTTTAACTCTGAATATGGTTTTCCTGTAATGGGAATCCCGGGAACAATTGATAACGATATTTACGGTACAAGTTTCACGTTAGGTTACGACACTGCTTTGAATACTGTTGTTGATTGTATTGACAAAATCAGAGATACGGCAAGTTCACATAACCGTTTGTTCTTTGTAGAGGTTATGGGTAGAGATGCTGGACATATCGCGCTTAATGCCGGTATTGGAGCAGGAGCCGAAGAAATCCTTATTCCTGAAGAAGATTTAGGATTAGACAGATTATTGGATTCTCTTCAAAAAAGTAAAGCTTCTGGTAAATCATCAAGTATAGTGGTAATTGCCGAAGGAGATAAAATTGGTAAAAACGTATTTGAATTAAAAGATTACGTTGAAGCTAATTTGCCTGAGTACGATGTAAGAGTTTCTGTTTTAGGGCACATGCAGCGAGGTGGTTCTCCATCATGTTTTGACCGCGTTTTAGCGAGCCGTCTGGGTGTTAAGGCTGTTGAGTCTTTACTGGAAGGAAAATCAAACTATATGGTAGGTGTTAAAGAAGATAAAGTAATCTTAACTCCATTAGAGCAGGCTATTAAAGGTAAATCTGAAATCGACAGAGAATTATTGAGAGTGTCAGACATTATGTCTACATAATATTAATATAAAAGTTTAAAAAGAGAAGAAGTTTATTGTGAGGAAATTAGACTTTGAATTAGTGTAATAAAAACAAAAGCAAAAAATTTAGTAAAATGTCAAAAGTAAAATTAGGAATAAACGGATTTGGCCGTATCGGAAGAATCGTTTTCAGAGAGTCATTCAACAGAGATAATGTAGAAGTTGTAGCAATCAACGACTTACTAGATGTAGATCACTTAGCTTATTTATTAAAATATGATTCAGTTCACGGTCGTTTTGACGGAACTGTAGAAGTAAAAGAAGGTAAACTTTACGTAAACGGAAGAAACATCCGTATTACTGCAGAAAGAAACCCTGCTGACTTAAAATGGAACGAAGTTGATGTTGATGTAGTAGCAGAATGTACTGGTATCTTCACAACTATCGAAACTGCAAGTGAGCACTTAAAAGGTGGTGCTAAAAAAGTAATCATCTCAGCTCCGTCTGCAGATGCTCCAATGTTTGTAATGGGAGTGAACCACGAAACTGCAAAAGCTTCTGATTTAGTAGTTTCTAATGCTTCTTGTACTACAAACTGTTTAGCTCCTTTAGCTAAAGTTATCCACGATAATTTCGAAATCGTTGAAGGTTTAATGACTACAGTTCACGCAACTACTTCAACTCAAATGACAGCTGACGGACCTTCTAGAAAAGACTGGAGAGGTGGACGTGCTGCTGCAATCAATATCATTCCTTCTTCAACAGGAGCTGCTAAAGCGGTTGGAAAAGTAATCCCTTCTTTGAACGGAAAATTAACTGGAATGTCTTTCCGTGTACCTACTGCTGACGTTTCTGTAGTAGATTTAACTGTAAAAGTTGCTAAAGAAACTACTTACGAAGAAATCTTAGCTGTATTGAAAAAAGCTTCTGAGAACGAAATGAAAGGTATCTTAGGATATACTGAAGATGCAGTAGTTTCTCAGGATTTCATCTCAGATAAAAGAACTTCTATCATCGATGCTGGTGCAGGAATTGGATTAAATTCAACTTTCTTCAAATTAGTATCTTGGTACGATAATGAGTACGGATACTCAAGCAAATTGATCGATTTATCTGTGCATATCGCAGGTTTGAAATAATATTATATAATTTTGCAAAATCCCGTTCGACGCGTCGAACGGGATTTTCTTATTTTGTTACGTCTTTAATTAATGTAAAAAATACACTTATTGAGGAAAAACTAAACCACAAAACAAAAAATAAAATGAAATTAATAGTTGACAGTGGATCTACCAAAGCCGATTGGATTGCAATTGATGATAATGGGAAGGTATTGTTCACAACACAAACACTGGGATTAAATCCTGAAATTCTTGACGGACCTGAAATTATAGATAGATTAAACGATCGTTTTGATATTTTACAAAATAAAAAAAATGCCACTCACTTATTCTTCTACGGCGCAGGATGCGGTACAGACAGAATGAAAAAATGGTTAAAACAGATCTTTCAGGAGTATTTTACTAACGCTATTGTAGACGTTCAGGAAGATACTTATGCAGCTGTTTATGCTACTACTCCAAAAGGAGAAGAGGCAATTGTATCGATCTTGGGAACAGGTTCTAACTGTAGTTATTTTGATGGAAAAGTACTTCATCAAAAAGTTCAGTCATTAGGATATATCGTAATGGATGACTGCAGCGGAAATGTTTTCGGAAAAGAATTAATCAGAAAATATTATTTTAATAAAATGCCTAAAGAATTGGCTTCTGAACTTGAAAAAGAGTATGATGTTGATCCTGATTTTATTAAAAACAAATTATACAAAGAGCCAAACCCTAATGCTTATTTAGCTACTTTCGCTAAGTTTTTGATCAAGCATAAAGACACGGATTTCTGCAGAAAAATCATTTTTAAAGGAATGAAATCTTTCGTTAAAAATTATATCAAACAATTTGATAACTGTAAAGAAGTTCCTGTGCATTTTGTTGGTTCTATTGCTTTTTACTTAAAAGACGAATTACAGGAAACTTTTGATAAATACGAATTGAAACTTGGAAATGTTTTAAGAAGACCTATCGATGGTTTAATTGCATACCATGTTGCTAATCAATAGTTCTGGATTTATGGAAATTGCGATCATTGCACACGACGGTAAAAAAGCAGATTTAATCGAGTTTTTGATTAAAAACGCTGCTGTACTGCATAATGAAAAAATCAGGCTTATCGGTACCGGAACAACCGGAGGTAAAGCAGAAGCTGCAGGATTTAAAACACAGCGAATGCTTTCAGGACCACTGGGTGGTGATGCTCAGATCGCGGGAAGAGTTGCTGAGGGAATAACGAATATGGTTTTCTTTTTTAAAGATCCCTTATCAAGTCATCCGCATGAAGCAGATATTAATATGTTAATTCGTGTATGCGATGTGCATAATGTGCCGCTGGCAACAAATGAAGCAACGGCACAATTATTATTAGATGCTATTGCACAGCAATTATAGAAATCTCAACATTAACATTTTTAGGCAGACATGCCACCTGAACCGTTTCACGTGCTGGAGCGGTTTTTTCGTTAAAATACGAACCGTAAACCGTGTTAATAGCGCCAAAATTATTCATGTCCATAATAAAGATAGTAGCTTTTACCACATTTTCAAAAGTCATATTGGCAGCTTCCAGAATTGCAGCAATGTTTTCCATTACCTGTGTAGTTTCATTATTGATCGTGTCTGTAACAAGTTCTCCGGAAACCGGATTAATGGCAATTTGCCCTGAAGCATAAAGTGTATTTCCTGATAAAACAGCCTGATTGTACGGCCCGATTGGAGCCGGAGCTTTTTCTGTAAAGATTATTTTTTTCATACTATTAAGGTTTTAAGTCGATAAATTATCGATTTGAAGTGCTTCGTTTGTTCCATTTGATGTCACTCAGCATTCCGGATTTAATTCCAATGAAAAAGTTCCAGTTAGAGTTTGTTCCAAGCGGTGTCCAGTTAAATGCCATTCGCCAGCTTAATAAATCTCTTTCAAAACGGAATTGTGTAAAAGTAACCCCTTTTTGAACAAAATCATATCCTGTAGAAACCCCGCCTTTCCATTTTGGCGTAATGTCCATATTGGCAGAAATCATGATAGAGTTTCCTGATATTTTATTTTCTCTTGCCGCGTTTGAATAGGTTAGAGAGTAGGCCATAGTCATATCCCACGGTAATTTTGAACTGAAGAATTCAGTAATGACATCCTTTTCGTCGTCTCTGTCATTGGCAAACTGACTGTTACGGCTGTCATTCAAATCTGTATTTGTACCAAACAAATCATCGTTTCGACCACCATTCCGCTGACTCTGTGTGTTTTTTTCCTTTCCGGACCCTTTATTGGTAAAGGAATAATTCATTGTAATATTCGCACTCGTCATTCTGAATAAACTTCCTCCGTTTTCAATGTTATACATATTCATAACATTTCCGGCATTATCAATCGCATAAGGGTTTAAAACAGCCCCGAAATTGACATTCATTTTGTTCTCAAAAAGCTGTGTTCCACCACTCACCACGATAGGCTGGAAAGCTAAAGTTTCTTTTCCGTTAGCATTAAAATTATAACTCGTGCTGAAATTTAAGTTGTTTAACAGCATGATCTTTTTAGGTTCTGTTTTTGTGCTGTCTCTGTCTCTTACTTTGGCTTCAAATGTGTTGCTTAATGAGAAACCAACAATATTTGAATTGTCTTTACCAGGCGCGCCGTATATACCATTTGCGAATCGGGAATACTGATCTGTAGAGATTCTTCCTGCAGCATCTACAGTATAATAATCGTAATATCTTTCGAAACTTGGTGTGTATGAATATGTAATACTTGGTCTCATGACGTGACGGATAGACTGGATTTTTTTGTCATCGCCAAAATTAAAAGTACCATAAATTGTAGTTCCTAAGTTGGTGCTGAAATTGTACGTTCTAAATGCGTCAAAACCATTTACTGTTTTATCGGCTACCTTGCCCTGTGCAGGATCATAATCACGGTCAATTGTCTTGGTAACCCAGGTTTCCTGGTAGTTGGTAGAGGCACCGGCACTAAAGTATTTAAAAATTTTAAAATTGGTGCTTATAGGAATAGAGTGCTGCATTCCTATCTGGGCATCTCTAAACATCTGCGGTTTAAAGAACAGTGAATCAGTAGTTTTGAAGCTGTTCTTACCTGTTACGTTGTATTGTAAGTTGATGTTTTTAATAAACCCTTTTTTGACACCGCTTTTGCCCACAAAAGGATAAATACGGTCAATACTACCCTGAAAGTTCGGTAAGGTCATGTTGATTTCTTCTGTCTGCGTATTTTGCTGATGCGTGGCAGATAGCGAAATACGTGATCCCGGAATAGTGTTAAAGGTTCTGTTATAAGAAATCGAAGAACTTAAAGTATTGTTCAGGTTCGAACCAATATTGGCCTGGTTAATCGAACGCTTAAAATACTTACTGGAACCCATGTTTACAGAAGCACTAAAAGTAGAATTTGGGTTTGATTTGGTGTCTTTTGAGTGCGACCACTGAATGTTATAAATATTTTGTTTCGAATAATCCGGATAACCTCTTTCACTGCTTATAAGGTTTTCAAAACGAATGTTCACGTTACCTCTGTATTTATACCGCTGTGCATACGAAGATTCAAAACGCATCGCGTAACTTCCGTTTGTATAATAATCTCCTAAAACCGTTAAATCATAATTATCAGCGAGTGCAAAATAATACCCTCCATTCTGTAAAGAGAAACCTCTTGTGTTAGAGTCATTGTAACTTGGTATAATAATACCGGATACACTTTTTTCCTGACTCATTGGAAAATAGGCAAAAGGCAGTGCTAATGGTGTTGGCACATCGGCAATTACCATATTGGTTAAACCTGTAATTACTTTTTTACCGGGTATAAATTTTACTTTATTAGTCTGAAAATAGTATTCGGGATTGTCGATATCCTGAGCAGTGGTAAAACGGGCACCTTTTAAGAAATAAACCGAGTCATTCTCTTTTTTGGTAACAGCTGCTTTAATTTTAAACTCACCTTGTTCTGTTCTCGAATTGAAAATTAAGGCTTTTTTAGTTTTGAAGTTAAAACGAATCGAATCCGGCTGCACCTCGCTCGCGCCTTGTTTAAAGTTTGGATATTGTGTGAGCACTCCCGAAGAATCTTTTATCCTTCCGGCATAGACTTCATCATTTTGGTAATCCAAAACAATGATACCGGATTTCAGCTCAACATCTTTATAATATAATTCACCTTCATTATATAAGGTAATTAGTTTTTTCTTCTGATCGATTTTTGCATAATCTTTGGCTTTATACTTTACCTTTCCGTCCAAAAAAGTCTTGGTTGGTCTTACTGTATCAAGCTTGATAGTGTCGTTTGGAATTATCTCAGGTTTATCTGTTTGTTTTCCAGCAGGTAAAGGTTTTTTTGTAGATTTTATCTCTTGCGAATATAAATTACCACATCCTATTGTTAGGAAAAATGATATTAAAACGATATTAAATAAGTTTGTATGCAAAGGTTTAAATACTATTTTTGTAAAATTATGGCTTGTTTTTTGACATGTCAAACTTACATATAATTTTTTGGCAAAAATAATCAATTGTAAAAATTATAACAGCTGCGTTTTATTAAAATTAACTTTTACATTTATGAATAAATTAAACAAAATTAAGGTAATCTTTACTTTTTTTCTAACTATATCCTCTCTTTTTGCTTACAGTCAGTCAAATGTTTTTAAAGTGACACTTGATGCCGGACACGGAGATCATGACTTTGGAGCAGTTTACAGCGGACGGATTGAAAAAAATATTGCTTTAGCTATTGTTTTAAAAGTTGGGAAAATTTTAGAGCTTAATCCTAATGTTAATGTAATATATACCCGAAAAACGGATGTTTTTATTGATTTGGTCGAAAGAGCGAATATTGCGAACAGAGCCAATTCAAATATTTTTGTTTCTATACACTGTAATGCCAATAAAAATACGGCTGCAGATGGAACCGAAACATACGTAATGGGTTTGAGTAAAGTGGCATCAAATCTTGAAGCGGCGAAAAAAGAGAACTCGGTAATTACATTAGAAAAGGATTATAAACGTAAATACGAAGGTTTTGATCCAAACTCACCAGAATCTATGATTGGTATGACCCTGATGCAGGAAGAATATCTGGATAATAGTATTTCACTGGCAAGTAAAATCGAAGATAATTTTGAAAGACTTGGAAAAAAACTAAGACAAGGCGGTGTAAAACAGGCACCTTTTATGGTTTTGCATAAAGCCTATATGCCTAGGGTTTTAGTAGAAACCGGTTTTATCTCGAACCCGACAGAAGGAAATATTCTTAATTCTGAAGAGGGGCAGGACGATATTGCAAAAGCCATTGCAGAAGCAATCTTAAGCTACAAAAGAGAGTATTTTGGTTCAGGAATTCCGGAAGTAATGGAAGCCAAACCGGTAAAAGATACATCGACACCAAAAAAAGTTACACCAGCTCCGGCAAAAAATACTCCAAAAGGAACCTTCTTTAAAGTACAGCTTATTGCCAGTATAAAAAATACACCATTAGAACCTAAAAACTTTAAAGGACTGAAAAATGTAACAATGGTTTTTGAAAACAATATGTATAAATATTTCTATCAGGAAACTCCGAATTACGAAACTGCTAAAAAGTATTTGGAAGAAGCTAAGGATAAGGGATATGGTGCTGCTTTTTTGGTAGCAACCAAAGATGGAGAAAAAATTAGTATTCAGGACGCGATTAAATAATTAAGCACAAGTTCGAATATTTATATTAATTTTGTACAAACACTTAGAATTTTGAAACTAACAAGAGAAATTAAAACGGCTGTATTAGTCATTGCATCGATTTTATTATTTATTTGGGGATACAGCTTTTTAAAAGGCAGAGATCTTTTTACAAATTATAAAACTTTATTGGTTGAATATGACAACGTTGAAGAACTTTCAGCATCAGCACCGGTAACTATAAATGGACTAGCGATTGGAAAAGTAAGTAAAATTTCAATCAACGAAAACACAGGAAAATTATTAGTAGAACTTCAGTTAAAAACGGATTTTCCAATATCTAAAACAAGTAAAGCAGCTTTGTATTCTCCAAGTCTAATTGGTGGAAAACAAATCAAAATTATTCCTAACCTTGAAGATAAAGATCCTGCAGAGGACGGCCAGATGCTTACTCCTGTTGTAGAATTAGGTCTTACAGAATCATTGGGAGGAAAGATTGAGCCAATTCAGCAAAAGCTTGACAAAATGCTTTTAAATATTGATGTTCTGGTTACAGGATTAAACAATACACTGGATAAAACAACTCAGGAAAACCTAAAGAAAACAATTGCTGAGCTAAGCCAGACTATGGCACAGTTTCATAGAGCTTCAGGAAGTTTAAACAATATCTTAGATACTAATAAAGGTCAGATTAATGGTGTTGTGACAAACCTAAACAAAATGTCAGGCAACTTTAACAGGATCTCGGATTCGCTTAACAAAGCAGATTTAGGAAAAACAGTTCGTAACCTGAACCAGGCTTTGGCAAAAGTAGATGGCCTGATGAACAACTTAAACTCAGGTAAAGGAACGGCAGGTAAATTATTAAATGATGATGCCTTGTATAATAATCTGGCGAAAACCTCAAAAGAACTGGAATTGTTGTTACAGGACGTGCGTCTGTATCCAACACGTTACGTAAACGTTTCTCTTTTTGGAAAGAAAAACAAACCTTATGTAGCACCAGCAGAAGACAAAAATTCAACTGATAAAAAATAATAATAAATGGGCTATTTAGATAATATTTTATTCGCCATACTTCTTATAGTGGGTTTCGGTTTTTTTGCGGCAAGCGTAAAAAAAATCATGCGAAACATAAACTTAGGGGTTGATATTGACCGAAAAGATAATCCTAAAGCTCGTTGGAAAAACATGGCGATGATTGCTCTTGGGCAGTCGAAGATGGTTAAACGTCCGGTATCCGGGATTCTGCATATTTTTGTATATGTAGGCTTTATAATTATTAATATCGAATTACTCGAAATTATTATTGACGGGTTGTTTGGAACACACAGGGTATTTGCACCGTATTTAGGTGTGGTTTACGATATTCTGATTGCATCATTTGAGATACTGGCAATTTTGGTTATCGTATCGGTTGCTATTTTCTGGATCAGAAGAAACATAATTCGGTTAAAACGTTTTATAAATTCAGATTTGAACGGATTTCCTAAAAGCGATGCCAATTACATTTTGTATTTCGAAACTGTTTTAATGATTTTGTTCTTGCTGATGAACGCAGCGGATCTTCATTTACAGAATGTTCCTGGAGGCGTTTTTCATAAAGCAGGAAGTTTTCCGGTAAGTCAGTTTATAGCACCAATCTTTAACGGAATGTCAAACGAATTGGTTGTAATTTTGTTTGAAGCATTTTGGTGGCTGCATATTGTTGGGATTCTGGTTTTTATGAACTATTTGTACTTCTCAAAACATTTGCATATTCTTTTAGCTTTCCCAAACACTTATTTTGCAAACCTGAAACCTCAGGGCGAATTTGATAATCTGGAGTCGGTTACAAAAGAAGTAAAGTTAATGATGGACCCAAATGCGGATCCTTTTGCTGCAGCTCCTGCTGATGAAAATGCACATCCGGCTAAATTTGGAGCAAGTGATGTTCAGGATTTAAACTGGGTACAGCTGTTAAATGCATATACTTGTACGGAATGTGGTCGTTGTACATCTGCATGTCCGGCAAATCAGACCGGAAAAAAATTGTCTCCTCGTAAAATTATGATGGACACAAGAGACCGTTTGACAGAAGTAGGAAAAAACATTGATGCCAATAAAGGAACTTTTGTTCCGGATAATAAAACATTACTCAATGATTATATCACGCCTGAGGAATTATGGGCTTGTACATCATGTAATGCCTGTGTAGAAGAATGTCCGGTAAATATTAGTCCGCTTTCTATTATCATGGATATGCGTCGCTTTTTGGTTATGGAGCAGAGCGCTGCACCAATGTCACTAAATGCCATGATGACCAATATAGAAAATAACGGAGCGCCATGGCAGTACAGCCAGCAGGACCGTTTAAACTGGAAAAACGAGAATTAAAAAGTTATTGTTTAATCGGTTAGCTGTTTAACCGTTTAATCGATTTTATAATTTCGGTTTTTATAGATTGCTTCAGATTCGTTTTAACGATAAAACAATCCATAGATAACCGATTTAACAAAATAAGAAGATGTCAGAAAGTTTAGTAGTGCCGACAATGGCAGAAATGCTGGCCGAAGGCAAACAACCAGAAGTTTTATTTTGGGTAGGTTGCGCAGGAAGTTTTGATGATAGAGCAAAGAAAATTACAAAGGCATTTGTGCGTATTTTAAATCGTACCAATGTTTCTTTTGCGGTATTAGGTACAGAAGAAAGCTGTACAGGTGATCCTGCAAAAAGAGCCGGAAACGAATTTTTGTTTCAAATGCAGGCCATGATGAACATAGAAGTTCTAAATGCCTATGAAGCTAAAAAAATCGTAACTGCTTGTCCGCATTGTTTTAATACTTTAAAAAATGAATACCCTCAGCTTGGAGGTGTTTATGAAGTGTACCACCATACCGAATTTTTAAAATCATTAATTGATGACGGAAGATTAATGGTAGAAGGCGGGCAGTTTAAAGGTAAAAAAATCACTTTTCATGATCCTTGTTACTTAGGAAGAGCCAACAAAGTATACGAAGCACCAAGAGATTTAATCGAAAAATTAGACGTTGAACTAGTAGAAATGAAACGTTCTAAAGCAAACGGTTTGTGCTGTGGAGCCGGAGGAGCGCAGATGTTTAAAGATGCAGAACCGGGTAACAAAGAAGTAAACGTACTGCGTACAGAAGATGCTTTGGAAGTACAGCCGGATATCATTGCAGCAGGCTGTCCGTTTTGCAACACCATGTTAACTGACGGAATTAAAAATAAAGAAAAAGAAGGTCAGGTTAAAGTGCTTGATATCGCAGAGTTAATCGCGAATGCACAGGATCTTTAAAGAAAGTTTCTGAGTTTATCTTAATTGCTTAGATACTAAGTTTTAACCTGAAACTTAGAACCTGAAACTTTTTCCATATAAATAATCTAAAATCTAAACTAAAAATGTATATACCTTTTGAAAATTTGCCTGGTGAATCCAGAGTCTGGATTTACCAATCGAACAGAAAATTTTCTGAGGAAGAGTTTTCTGAAATTGAAACCGATTTAAAAGCGTTTGTTGAAGAATGGGCAGCACACGGAACAAGTCTTGAAGCCTCTTTTTTACTAAAATACAATCGTTTTATAATCTTAGCGGTAAATCAGGAAGTGCAGGCAGCGACAGGCTGTTCGATCGATAGTTCTGTAGAATTTATTCAGGGACTGGAGAAAAAGTACAACGTTGATTTGCTTGATAAAATGAATGTTACCTTTAAACTGGGAGAACATATCGCCCATAAACCATTAATTGATTTCAAGAAAATGGTAAAAGACAAAGCTGTAACAGGAAATACAATTGTATTTAATAATCTGGTTACAAATATTGAAGAATTCAACGACGCTTGGGAAGTTCCTGCCGCAGACAGCTGGCACAGCAGATTTTTCTAAGAGTTTTTAAATACAAATTAAAAGGCGTGAAGTTTTATATTTCATGCCTTTTTTTGTTTTTATTAGGTTTTTAAATGTTAAATCAGTAGTATTGTTTTTCAAATTATAAACCATAATCGTGATCTAAAAGCACTGTATTTTATGAAAGAAGAAATCAAAATAATTGCCGGTATTTCGGCAAAATCATCTTTAAAATGGTTAAGCGTTATGCTGACCGGAAATTTGTTTACACTAATTTGTTTTTTTGTTATTCTTTTTCAGAATGTGCATTTTGCAGGCGGCGGACACGGAAATCTGTATGCTTTTATTACGGGCTTGTTTTTTAGTAATATCTGCGGCTTTATTTTATTTGCCGGAGCTCCTGTTTTTGGGGCTTTATATTTTGTACTGGCGAATAAAACTGCGGCTCAGTATATGCTGCATTTAACATGGAAAAACAAAGTGTTTTCAAGTTATATCGATTCTAAGGTGGTGTTTTTAGTTGATAAATTAACAAGCTCTAATAATTGGGCAGGTAAAGCATCTAATGCTGCGATGTTTAGACTGCAGCTTTTGGAAGCCAACAGAAATGATAAAGAAAATTCAAAAATTAAAAAGAGAATTATTGGATATGTCTTTAAAAAGATTAATCTGGATGATATTGATTTTAGTAACCCAGATTTAAAATTGTCTGAAATTGTTTCTATAAAACTGAATAATTTTATTTCTGATGCAGTGAAACCTTCTTCTTTGTTTTTTTGGCTGTTGTTTCTTCTTCAGTTAGGTTTGCTTATTGCTTCTCAGTTTTTAAATTAAGGTTTTTGTAAAAGAAAAAGATCTCATCTTAGCCCCGATAGAAGCGGCATCCTTTTATGATCCCGGCAGCTGTCGGGATCATAAAAGATACAGCGGATAGCGGGACGAGAGGTTATTTTGAAAACAAAAAGCCTGCTTCTTATTAAAATAAAACAATTATTTGATGAGAAAATCTAACTGCTTAATAATCATGATGAAGCTAAGATTTACAAAAATCTAACAATTCAAACCGTTGATTCAACGCTATTTTTGAGTATTTTCGTAGAATTAAATTTAATACATGAAAATAGCAATTGTTTGTTATCCTACTTTTGGAGGAAGCGGCGTTGTAGCCACTGAGTTAGGTCTCGAATTAGCCAGAAGAGGACACGAAATACACTTTATAACTTACAGTCAGCCTGTCAGACTGGCGCTTTTAAATCCTAATGTTCATTATCACGAAGTAAACGTCCCTGAATATCCTTTGTTTCATTATCAGCCTTACGAACTGGCTTTGTCAAGCAAACTGGTCGATATGGTGAAATTGTACAAAATCGAATTACTGCATGTGCATTATGCTATCCCTCACGCATACGCGGGGTATATGGCTAAGCAGATGCTGAAAAATGAAGGGATTAATCTGCCGATGATTACGACGCTTCACGGTACAGATATTACGCTTGTTGGAAATCATCCGTTTTATAAACCGGCGGTAACTTTTAGTATTAATAAATCTGATTATGTGACATCGGTGTCGCAGAGTTTGAAAGAGGATACTTTGAAGTTGTTCAAAATCAAAAATAAAATCAAGGTGATTCCAAATTTTATTGAACTGGACAGAGTTAAAAAAGATCCTGCAGCGCCTTGTCATCGATATGTAATGGCTAATGAAAATGAAAGGATCATAACACATATCAGTAATTTTAGAAAAGTAAAACGCATACCGGATATTATTAAGATTTTTTATAACATCCAGAAAGAAATGCCGGCTAAACTGATGATGGTAGGTGACGGACCTGAAAAAGAAAAAGCCGAAATTTTATGTCAGGAACTGGGTATTTTGGAGAAAGTAATTTTCTTTGGAAACAGTAATGAGATTGATAAGATCTTATGTATGACAGATTTATTCCTGCTTCCTTCTGAAACAGAAAGTTTTGGTCTGGCAGCTTTAGAAGCTATGGCTTGCGGCGTTCCGGTAATTTCAAGTAATTCCGGCGGTCTTCCTGAGGTTAATTTTGACGGTGTTTCTGGTTATTTAAGTAATGTTGGAAACGTCGAAGAAATGGCGAAGAATGCTGTTAAAATCCTGAAAGACGATAAAACGCTTAACGAGTTTAAGGCAAATGCCCTGGAAGTAGCGAAAAAATTTGATATTAAAAACATACTTCCTAAGTATGAAGCTTTGTATCAAAAAGCAATTGACGATTATAAAGATTAAAACAATAATTTAAAATTTAAACGTATGAAAAAGATAGTTTCAGCTTTAGTGGTTTTTGTTTTGATTTCCTGCGGTGCAAAGAAAACAGCAGGTTCTGCCGCATTATATGAGGTTTTAACAGAACAGTCAAGCGGCGGTGGTAATATTAAGTTTTTTGAGATACTGACCGAGCCAAATGAAATAAAAATGCTTCAGAATGATCCGCTTTTGGCCGATAAAATGAAAGACGCTGATATAAACAATTACAACTACGTAATATTGAATATGGGTGAGAAAAATACCAGCGGCTATTCTATAGGAGTTGAAAAAGTAGAGGAAACGGATAAAAATATTATTATCACAGTAAAAGAAAACAGCCCGTCTCCGGATACAATGGTAATGCAGATGATTTCGTATCCTTATACGGTTGTCAAAGTACATTCTAAGAAAGAAATTATCATTAAATAAGTTTTTAGATAAAAAAAACCTGTCGGTTTTAAACGACAGGTTTCTTCTTACAATTATTTTTTATCTTTATTTTAGAATCTGAACTTAACGCCTAAACCAACGTCAAATCCAAAGTTGTCATCATCATAATAACCTGAACCAATTTCCGGTCTGGCGTCTAATGATAATGTAATTGGCACCTCACTAAATCTGTATTCGATACCAACATCACCGGCAGCAAATACATAAGTTCCGCTGTCGCTGTATCTTAAGTTATTATAACGGTAATCGTAGTCCCAGGCAGCAACCCCTCCACCGACACCGGCGTACCAGTTAAAACCTCCGTCAATGTTCCAGACCCATTGGTAAAGAGCCACACCTTTTACGGCGTCAACATCACGGCTGTTTCTCCATCCTAAATCAAATTCTAGTCGGTTTTTTTGGTTTAATCCTAATTGGTAGGATACTTCACCTCCAAATCCGTTATTGTCTCCTAAACGTAATCCTAACGCGTGTTTTGAAATTTCTTGTGATTGAGCCGTAAATGCTAATCCTAAGAGCATAAGGGCAGATAATATTATCTTTTTCATAAAAATGGTTAATTAATTTTTTTCAAATGTATAATCGTTCTCGATCTAAGAACGTATAACATTTTTAGAAATTGTTATATAATTCACATTTTTATGAATTTCCGGGAATAAAGTGTTAAAAAAAGAACTTTGCAGAGGTCTCTAATTATGAGGTATTTGTTATTTTTTGAGTACAATATTAGTCAGTAACTGAGAGGTAAGAATATCTTCCATTTCAAAAAGATTTTCTTCTTCTGTAAAGTTGGTATGTTTGTAAGAGTATAATTTCCAGCGTTTTTTGTGATATTCCAGTGCTGTCAGGTTTTCTATCCAGTCACCTGAATTTAAATACAAAGTCGATCCGTGTTTGTTTTCCATAGTCACGATTTTTGGTTCGTGAATATGACCGCAGATAACATAATCGTAGTTTTTTTCGATAGCTAAATCGGTTGCAGTAGTTTCGAAGTCAGAGATGAATTTTACAGCCTTTTTAACGCTGGCTTTTATTTTTTTAGAAAACGAATAAGGTTCGCGTCCCAATTTGGCTAGACACCAGTTGGCAAAACGATTCATCAGGATAAGATAATCGTAACCTAAACCGCCCAGTTTGGCAATCCATTTTGAATGCTGTACTGATGCATCAAAAACATCTCCGTGAAAAATCCAGGCTTTTTTATCGTCTAAATCTAAAACTAATTTATCGACCAAAGAAAAATTTCCCATGCTCATGTCGCTGAATTTTCGAAGTATCTCATCATGATTTCCAGTAATATAGTACACTTTTGTACCCTTGGAAGCCATGCCGATTATACGCTGAATAACTCGTAAATGCGATTTCGGAAAATACGATTTTCTAAACTGCCACGCATCAATAATATCACCATTTAAGATTAAAGTTTTTGGCTTAATGCTTGAAAGATAGTTGTTTAGTTCTTTTGCGTGACTTCCGTAGGTTCCCAAATGGACATCTGAAATAATGACCATTTCGACATTTCTTTTTTTCAATTTTTCTTGTTTTGAAGTTTAGCAAATGAATGAAATCCTTGAAGAATTTATTTTATCAAAAGGTTATTAAAAACAGTTTAATTTTACCAAATTGTGATTTTTAATCTGTTTAATGTTTCGTTAATAATACCAATTTTAAATTTTTTAATTTAATTCATAAAACTTACATTTGCTCAAAACAAAAATACAATGGCAGGAAACAGCTACGGCACCCTATATAAAGTAACAACATTTGGAGAATCCCATGGTGAAGCTTTAGGCGGCATTATTGATGGATGCCCTCCAGGAATACAACTTGATTTTGAAGCAATTGAAGTAGATATGGCTAGAAGAAAGCCAGGCCAGTCAGCAATTGTTACCCAAAGAAAAGAACCGGACAGTGTTCAGTTTTTATCCGGAATATTTGAAGGAAAGACCACAGGAACCCCAATTGGTTTTATTATTCCGAATACCAATCAAAAATCAGATGATTACTCTCATATAAAAGATAATTACAGACCAAGCCATGCTGATTATGTATACGATCAGAAATATGGTTTTCGTGATTACCGCGGCGGCGGAAGAAGTTCTGCCCGTGAAACGGCAAGCAGGGTAGTAGCAGGTGCAATTGCAAAACAGATGCTTCCTGAAATTAAAATTAATGCTTACGTTTCTTCTGTTGGTCCTATTCATTTAGATACACCGTATCAGGAATTGGATTTTTCAAAAATTGAAAGCAATCCGGTTCGCTGTCCAGATGAAAAATCGGCAGCGATTATGGAAGAATACATCCGTGATATTCGCAAACAGGGTGATACCGTGGGTGGTGTAGTTACCTGTGTTATTCAGAATGTACCTGTTGGTTTAGGAGAACCTGTATTTGATAAACTTCACGCTGAATTAGGAAAAGCAATGCTGTCAATTAATGCGGTAAAAGGTTTTGAATACGGAAGCGGTTTCTCTGGTTCTGAAATGAAAGGAAGCGAACACAACGATTTATATAATCCTGACGGAACTACCAAGACAAATCTTTCGGGTGGTATTCAGGGCGGTATCAGCAACGGAATGGATATTTATTTTCGCGTAGCTTTTAAACCTGTGGCAACCATTATGCAGACTCAGGATTCTTTAGATAATCAGGGTAACATTACACCTATGACCGGAAAAGGGCGTCATGATCCGTGTGTAGTGCCTCGTGCTGTGCCTATTGTAGAAGCAATGGCAGCAATTGTTTTGGCCGATTTTTATCTGATCAACAAAACATATTAATAAAGTTAAGACAGTGAGGGTCTTAAGTTTTAATAATTAAAAAATAAATTAATGCAAGTTACAGAAACTAAAAAAAAATCATTTCTTACGGGATTAACAGGGCAGATTATTATTGCAATGGTTCTTGGAGCCATTTTGGGAATCATTCTGCATAATTCAATTTCTCCGGAAGCAGCGCAGTCATTTAGTACCAAAATAAAAATGCTGGCTACTGTTTTTATCCGTTTGGTGCAGATGATTATTTCTCCTTTAGTTTTCACAACGCTGGTAGTTGGGATTGCCAAATTGGGAGACATAAAAACGGTTGGAAGAATTGGAGGGAAAGCACTGGGATGGTTTTTTACAGCTTCTTTTATATCCTTATTAATTGGGTTGTTTTATGTAAACATTTTAGAACCTGGAGTAGGTTTGAAATTAAATCACGTTGATATGGGTGCTGCTACAGAAGTAACAGCAAAAACTCAGAATTTATCATTTGAGAATTTCGTAGAACATATTGTGCCAAAAAGTATTGTAGAGGCAATGGCGACAAACGAAATTTTACAGATTGTAATTTTTTCCATCTTTTTCGGATTGGCGGCCGCATCTTTAGGATCAACTGTAAAGCCGGTTATCGGAGCTTTGGATAAAATGTCGCATATCGTTTTAAAAATGGTAAACTATGTAATGAACTTTGCTCCAATTGGGGTTTTTGGTGCTATAGCAGCGGTATTTGCCGTTCGTGATGCCGAAGATCTGATTATTACCTACTTTAAATTTTTTGGTTCGTTTTTATTAGGAATCGGAACTTTATGGGTGGTTTTGATTGCAGTTGGTTTTATTTTCCTGAAAGGAAGAATGACTGATTTATTAAAACGAATTATTGGTCCTCTGGCTATTGCTTTTGGAACAACGAGCAGTGAAGCTGTATTTCCTAAACTAACAGAAGAATTAGAGAAATTTGGTGTAAGAGACAGAATCGTTTCTTTTATGCTTCCTCTTGGTTATTCATTCAATTTGGACGGAAGTATGATGTACATGACTTTTGCCAGTATTTTTATTGCACAATTTTACAATGTTCATTTGGATTTAGGGACGCAAATGGCGATGCTTTTGGTTTTAATGTTAACTAGTAAAGGTATTGCAGGTGTACCGAGAGCAAGTTTAGTTGTCGTGGCAGCCACTTGCGGTATGTTTGATATTCCGGTAGAAGGTATTGCATTAATTCTGCCAATTGATCATTTCTGCGATATGTTTAGAAGTGCTACAAACGTTTTAGGAAATGCTCTGGCAACTTCGGTTGTAGGACAGTGGGAGAATAATACAGAAGATACTTTGGATGTAAAGAGTGTGGATTAAATTTAATCGCTCTCTATGAGATAAAGAAAAACCGTAACAGATTATATTTGTTACGGTTTTTTATTTTTTAGCGACTGATTATTTAGCTGCTACTTTTCCTTTTCTTGAATCGTCATCATCCGGAGCTGGTGCATCACCGCCAGTGATTGCTTTTTGTTGTGTTTTGGTCAATTTTTCTGTTTCTGCAAATTTTGAAAAGTTTTCTAACATAGTTTTGGTTTTTTGGCTGCTCCAATCTCTCAAACACTTGAAGCTTGTGTTTTTAATAATGTTAAAAATAGTAATATTTTTTAATTATTATCATAAAATTTTAAATATTTAATATGTATTGCTTCTTGCTGGCTCATTGTGTTTGTGATGTTTTGGCTGGCTGGCTATTCGGGTTTAAGACTTTAGGATAAAAATCAAATTAAAACGAACTGTAGAATCTTCATCTTATTAGGGAAAATACTGTTATTTTGTATTGATATAAATAAGTATATTTGAAAAAGATATACCCAAATTATGCTTCAGTATAAATTTTGTTTTTTAGTTTTTGTTTGTCTTCATCTATTTTGTCCTGATTTATCGGCTCAAAACTCCGCAGTAACTATTGAAACAGTAAAAAACTTAACGCAGCAGTCATGTGATTATTTAGACGAAACTAATTACGAGAAATCATTAAAGAAATCCGGACTTGCGCTTAAATATGCATTTGATCTAAAAAACGACACTTTAATTGCCAGAAACTACAATATAATCGGGATCAACTTTCATGATCTTGGCGAACTCGATAAGGCGGTTTTCTTTTATAAAAAAGCATTGTTCTATGCTGAAAAATCTAATATTGTAAGCCTGAAAACAATGATTACCAGTAACCTGGGGAATTTGTATTTCTTTGAAAAAAAGATGTACAGCGAAGGAATTACCTATTACAAACAATCATTAAAATTTGGGCAGCAGCAGAAATATCAAAAAGAAATAGCAATAACAAATCTTAATCTAGTCTGGTCATACTTTAAGATTGGGAATTTTAAAGAAGGGCTTCCTTATTTGCAGTACATCAATGAGCATCAAAACGATTTAAAGGGAAAGTCAGACGATATTGCCCTGAATTTTTTAAACGGAATGTACTGGTCGCACCAAAATGAGAATAGAAAAGCAGATCAGTATTTTTTAAAAGCGCTTTCGCAAAATAAATCTGTAGATGACAAACAGGATTTGTCGTATGCCTATTTAGAATATTCAAAGTTTTTAGACAAAATAGGAAAGCATGAGCAGGCTTATGATAATCTGGTTTTGTATAACAAAATTACGGATGAACTTTTTAACAAAAGTAAGCTAAAAAAAGCATCTAAAGCCGGTATAAGCTTAGAACTGGCTGAATACAAAAGGCATATTGAGAAAATTGAAAACGAAAAAACGTCGCAGACCCAAAGCCTTAAAAAATCACGAATCATTGTAATCTTGTTTATTTTGATTTCGTTTATACTGCTTTTCCTTATCGTTACGTTAATAAAGAATATCGGACTTAAAAAGAAACATAATTTAGAACTTCTCGAAGCAAAAGAAATAGCGGAGGAAGCTTCTACGTTAAAAACACAGTTTATTTCGACTATAAGTCATGAATTACGCACGCCTTTGTATGGTGTTGTGGGGATAACCAATATGCTTTTGGAAGAACATAAAGAGCTTTCGCAGAGTCAGCATCTGAGTGCTTTAAAGTTCTCTGCCAGATATTTGTTATCGCTGGTAAATGATATTTTACAAATTAATAAAATTGAAGAAAATAAAGTTGTGCTCGAAAGTCTTACATTCAACATTTCGGATGAGATTACGGTGATACGAAATTCACTTTCGTTTCTGGCGCAAAAAAATAATAATAAAATCAATGTAGATATCGATGAGGCTATTCCCGAATATCTTATTGGTGATAAATTACGTCTGGGGCAGATTTTAATGAATTTGGTAAGCAATGCATTAAAGTTTACAAAAGACGGTGAAGTAGAAATAATTGTTAAATTAAATAAAATAGAAGGGAGTTTTCATTATCTCGATTTTTTAATAAAAGACAACGGTGTTGGAATTGCAGCTGTTGATCAAAATAAGATTTTCGAAAAATTTGTTCAGGTTGGACGAAAAGATGAAGACTATCAGGGAACCGGATTAGGATTAAGTATTGTAAAACGTTTATTAGGGCTTTTTGGCAGCTCTATTACTTTAGAAAGTGATTTGGGAGCCGGAACGTCTTTTTCGTTTGTTATTCCTTTTGAGCACGATCCTCTTAAAACTAGAAAAATTATTGAAAATATTGAAGTGGATTTGACCTCAAATGACATATATAAAATTTTGATTGTAGAAGATAATCTGATCAATCAGCTGGTTACAAAAAAGATCATCGAAAAAAACAATTTTATATGTAAAGTGGTTGATGATGGTTTTGCAGCGCTTAAAATATTAGAAAAAGAAGAATTTGACCTTATTCTAATGGATATCAACATGCCTTTAATGAACGGTTTTGAAACCACAAAAAGAATTAGGCTTCTTGAAATTAAAACACCGGTTGTGGCTCTCACTGCTTTTGATAAGGATGAAATAACACATGAAGCAGTTTCTGCCGGAATGAACGATATTATCGTAAAGCCTTTTGAGCCGGTAAAACTCTTTAAAATACTGAATTATTTAATTACAGAATCAAAAAGTGCAAAAAACGCCGGTTAATACCAGCGTTTTTTATTTTTCTTAGAAGTGCTTGATTTTCGTGATTTGTGAGCACCGCCGCTTCTGTTTGAATTTTTTGGTTTTTCGCCCGGTTCAGGACTTCCTGCATGCCATTGATATGGATGATCTGTGATGGTTTTTACATCTACTTTAATCAGTTTCTGAATATCTTTCCAGTAAGGATGTTCGTCTTTTCCGCAGAAAGAAATAGCAATACCGCCGTTTCCTGCACGCCCTGTACGGCCAATTCGGTGAACATAGGTTTCCGGAATGTTAGGCAGATCAAAATTGATTACATACGGCAGCTGTTCAATATCAATTCCTCTTGCCGCAATATCTGTTGCCACCAAAACACCAACTTCTTTATTTTTGAATGCATCCAGAACACGTTGTCTTGCATTTTGAGACTTATCGCCATGAATAGCTTCTGCAGGAATGTCTTTTTTACGAAGCGCCTTTACCACATTATCTGCACCGTGTTTGGTTCTGGAGAAAACCAAAACGTTTGATAAATTTTCTTCTTTTATTAAATGATAAAGCAGGTTTCTTTTTTCGGTTTTATCTACAAAATAAATGCGCTGTTCTACATTTTCAGCAGTTGATGAAACAGGAGAAACTTCGACTTTTTCAGGATCCTGTAAAAACATTTCGGCCAGTTCGCGGATAGCAAGAGGCATTGTGGCAGAGAATAATAAAGTCTGTCTGTTTTTTGGTGTAAGCTTTACGATCTTTTTTACATCGTTAATAAAACCCATGTCGAGCATTTGATCGGCTTCGTCCAAAACCAAAGTATGCAGATGATTTAAATCAAGGAAACCTTGTTTGTGTAAATCTAATAACCTGCCCGGAGTGGCAACCAAAATATCAACACCATTTTTTAGCGACTCAACCTGAGGGTTTTGTGAAACACCTCCAAAAATGGTCAATTGAGTTAAATTGGTATATTTAGAATACGTGTCAAAACTTTGTCCAATCTGAACAGCTAACTCACGCGTAGGCGTAACTATAAGAGCGCGAATTTGTTTGGCCTTTTTTGAAGAACCTACAATGCGGTGCAGCTGATGTATGATTGGAATAGCAAACGCAGCAGTTTTTCCTGTCCCTGTCTGCGCACAGCCAACTAAATCCCTTCCGGCCAAAACAATCGGAATAGATTTTTCCTGTATTGGAGTAGGGTTTGTGTAACCCTCCTCAAATACAGCTTTTTGTATACTTTTTGAAAGTGATAAATCTTCGAATAACATATCTTACGAATTAAGATTTTTAGTTTTAAGTACTAAAATCTGTGCAAAGATAGGCTTATTCGGTCAATGGTTTATTTGAATCTTGTATTATTTGGGAAATATGAGGTTTTAAGCCAATTGATCTTCAGTGTAATTTTTCCTTTTCGTTATTCGCTTTTATAAAATCAGTAATCAGATATCCGATTAATTTTCCAATCAGATTGTTATTTGGTGAATCGGCTAAATCAGGCGCGCCTTCACAGATATGAAGATAAGCCGCGTTTCTGTGCTGTCCGAAAAACGATATAAACTGCCTTAATTCTTCTACCGAAAACCCGCTGATGGTCATTGCACTGCTGGCAATGTTTGGAATAGCATCCAGATCGATTTCAATTCCAAAAGGATCTGTTTTTATAAATTCGAGAGCAAGAGCCATTTCTCTGCCAAACTCTTTTTCTTTGCGGATATTTACACTGTCATAGGTATTGTAACGAACACGATCTTCGAGTTTTTTTATAATATCCAGAACACTTTTTGAAGTGTAGTTTTCATGAAGTCCGAAAATAAAGTATTTTTTTAGAAATCCTTCTTCATATGCGTACGAAAAACCATTACCGCTGTGGCGTCCTTCCAGAATTCTGAAATCAGAATGGGCATCAAAGTTGACGGCATTAATAGGTTTTCCTTTGGCTAAAGCCGAACCTTTGATGTTTCCGTAAGCATTGTTATGGCCGCCTCCAATGATAATTGGTGTTTTTCCGGCTTTAATAACGTTAAATATGATATGTGAAACTTCCTTGTCGATTTTTTCGACCAGCTGGCTTAGTTTTGAACGGTCATCAATGTCATTGAAATCTAAGTTTTCGACATCGCGCATTTCCTGAGCAACATTTAACTGCCCAAGTATAATTATCTGGCTGCCTTTGGCGAAGCGGTTGTGCTGAATGTTGGCAATACTCTTAATAGCATTTTCCCAGGCCGAAGCTGTTCCCGGTCTTCCGTAATTGGCTCTCACTCCAATATCTTCCGGAATTCCTAAAAGTACATACTTAGCCTCCGATTCTTGTAAAAATTTGATTTTATCAACCCCGTTAGGTATGATGATCATTTTTTCTCCGAATTTTATTTCACCGCTACGATGATTTGTGACTTTTGCCAAATCATTGACAGTAAAAGGGATCAATTTCTCCATGAAAAAAATTTATTTTCCAAAAATAATATAATTGTTACAACTTACGTTATTAACATATATTAATTCTTAAATTTGTTTTAAAGAAAATTATTTAAATATGGAAAACCCAAAGAACAACAACAATTCTAGTCTAAAAGCGGTAATCGCAGTTTTAGCAGTCCTACTGATTGGTAGCTTAGTGTATATTTTTAAACTTTCTTCTGATAGTGACGTAGTTCAGACAGAACTTACCACTACAATGACAGAAAAAGAGTCTGTTATGAAAGATTTACAGGAATTAAAAGCTACTTATGATGCAGCAATTGCTGAAAACACTTCAATGTCTGATGAATTAATCCAGGAGAGAGATAAAGTAGTCGCTTTAATGGAGGATTTAAATAAATCAAAAGGAGACGTTTCTAAATACAAAGCTCAGGTTCAGGCAATGCAGGGCAAAATGAAAACTTTAGTTGCTGAAAATGACGAATTGAAAAAACAAAACGGAGTTTTAACTACACAAAGAGACAGTACTATTGTAGTATTAGGAGAATCTAAAAAATACAATGAAGTACTTGTAGGTCAAAACGAAGAGCTTGCAAAAACAGTTGAAAGAGGTTCTAAATTATCAATTTTGAACACTAAAACTTCTGCTTATAAATTAAAAAGCTCTGGAAAACAAATCGAAACAGATAAAGCAAGCCGTGCTGATATCTTAAAAGTAAGTTTTACTATTGCTGAAAATCAAATCGCAAAATCTGGCGATAAAACGTATTATGTTCAGGTTATCGATGCTAAAAACAATGTTTTAGGAGAGAAAAAAACAGAGAACTTCGGTGAAAACTCTTTAACATACAGTTTTAAAACTACTGTAAAATACGAAAACAAAACAGTACAGGTTAGTGAAGATTTACCTGGAAAAGATTTCGCTAAAGGAACTTATTTTATCAATGTTTTTGATAATGATGAATTAGTTTCTAAAACAAGCTTCAGCTTGAGATAATAACAGAATCTCGCAAAATAAATACCACATAAAAAAGGTCTGTGAAAGAAATTCACAGACCTTTTTTCTTTTAACTTACGTTTATAAAATTTATATCGTTTTGCCTTCAATAAAAACCTTTTCGATTAAATTACTGCCAAAAGCATATGGGATTTGATAATAAGAAGAAATAGGTTTAGTAAGGATTAAATTCGCTTTTTTGCCTTTTGTAATACTGCCATGCGTTTCTGAAAGCCCCATCGCGTAAGCGCCATTTATTGTTGCGGCGTTTATGGCTTCTTCGGGAGTCATTTTCATTTTGATACAGGCTGTGGCTACAACAAAATTCATATTTCCGGATGGTGTAGAACCGGGGTTAAAATCAGTAGCCAATGCTAATGGTAATCCTGCTTGTATCATATCGCGTGCCGGTGTATAAGGAATACTTAGGAAATAGGAGCATGAAGGGAGGGCAACCGGCATTGTTTCGGTTCCTTTTAAATCTTCAATATCCTCTGGATTCATTACTTCGAGATGGTCTACAGAAAGTGCGTTGTATTTAACTCCTGCCTGAATACCTCCAATAGAATTAAACTGATTGACGTGGATTTTTGGTTTTAAACCAAATTCAATTCCTGTCTGCATAATTTTCTCGGTTTCTTCAACAGAAAAATAACCGCTTTCGCAGAAGACATCTATATAATCTGCAAGTTTGTTCTTGGCAATTTCTGGAATCATTTTGCTGATGATTTCATCGATATAAGCCGGTTTGTTTTCTTTATAATGTGCAGGGAAAGCATGTGCACCCAAAAAAGTAGCTTTAATGGAAACCGGATAATTTTCGGCCAGTTTTTTAATTACACGAAGCATTTTTAATTCGCCTTCAATAGTGAGTCCATAACCCGATTTTATTTCGACAGCTCCCGTTCCTAAATGCATCACTTCTTCCAGACGAAGCCGGGACTGTTCGTAAATCTCCTCTTCTGATGTTTCGTTCAGTTTTTTAGCCGAATTTAAAATCCCGCCGCCGCGATTGGCAATTTCTTCGTATGTAAAACCGTTTATTCTGTCAACAAATTCCTGTTCGCGGTTTCCTGCATATACGATGTGCGTATGACTATCGCACCAGGCCGGTAAAACAACACGTCCTGAAGCATCAATAATAGTATCAGCTTTGATTTCAGGAAGATTTTCCATAGAACCAAAATCTTCAATTAAATTGTCTTTTATAACTAAAAAAGCATTTTTAATTGTGGGAAGTTCAGCCATTTCAGAACCCGAAACTTTAGCAATAGAAGTTTCCCGAACCTGTAATAACTCTTGTATGTTTGTAATTAAAGTGATCATTAGTGCGTATTGTTATAAAACACAAATTTCACAAATTATCACTAAATAAGTAGTGTAATCTGTGAAATTTGTGTTTTGAATTTTTATCTATGAATTATTCTGAAACTGTTATTTCAAACATTTTGTCCCAATATTTACCTGTTACAAAAATAGTTTTAGTAGCAGGATTGTAAGCTATACCATTTAAAACTTCAGCATTTTTAGCTTTAAGCGTTTTACGTAAATCCGAAAGATTCAGTATTTTCTCAACAGCTCCTGATTTTGGATCTACTACAGCAATTGCATCTTTCTGCCAGACATTTGCATAGAATTTTCCGTCGATTAACTCTAATTCATTAATGGCCTTAATTTTTGAAGTTCCGGAATATACGTTAATATAGTCAATTAATTTTTGCGTTGCCGGGTCCATTTTCCAGATTTTCTCTGTTCCGTCAGAATGGTAGATATATTTATCATCATGTGTCATTCCCCATCCTTCAATATCTTTATCGTATTTAAATGTTTTTTCCAGCTTAAAGGTATTAGCATCATAGATAAATCCTGTTTTTTCCTGCCATGACAATTGGTATATTTTACCGCCGAAAAAAGTAATTCCTTCTCCAAAGTATTCTTTAGGAAGATCCACTTGTTTAATAACTTTTCCGGTTTTATAATCCACTTCTCTAAAATAAGAGTCTTCTTTTTGTCCGGTGCTTTCAAAAAGTCTTCCGTCATGAAATTCTAAACCTTCGGTAAAAGCTGTAGTGTCATGAACAAAAGTATTTACAATTTTATATTTTAAAAGTTTAGGTTCTATATTCGAAACCACTTCGATTCTTTTTGTTGCATCAGATGAATTACTGCCAAAATAAGCCGTCGCTTTTAGGTACTGATATCCTAATTTTTGATCTTTTAATTCAAACTTAAATTTTTCAGATCCTTTCGTGCTTCCCACTTTTTTGTCGTTAACAAAGTAGGCAATGCTGTCGATTTCTTTCGAATTTGGATTCAAAATTCCGATTGAAACTGCTTCTTGTGTAAGAAAATGTGCCGGAAAAGCTGAATCGTCAATGGTAAATAAAGAATTTTCACCTTTATTTTTTTCTCCACATCCAATTAATGTGGTTCCTAATAAAATGACAGCTAGGAAGTTATATTTTTTCATAGTTTAAAATTTGAATAAGCCAATATACGATGTTATTTTTATAGCAGCAAAGGTCTTGCAAAAATATAAAAAGGTTGTATATTTGCACCGGCAAGTCCTACACGACCAGCTCCTGCAGACTCCCCCAGGATGGGAACATAGCAAGGGTACGTGGTTGAGCGGTGCGATGTAGGTCGCTTGCCATTTTTTTTATTTTATCCTGAATTTTCAGGATTTTTTTTAAGAATCAATTTAAAAGTAGTCTTCCTTCGGGAGGATTTTTTTATTTTTGACCTTTTCTGAATTAAATGTTATGGGTTAGAAGTTAAAAACTGAGTTTGTCTCAATTTAAAACCAGCCTAAACGCATAACGTATAACCCAAATAATTTATAACTATACAAAATGAGTAAAGTCGTTTTAATTACCGGAGGATCCTCGGGCATTGGAAAATCTATTGGTGAATTTTTGCATAAAAAAGGCTTCGTTGTATACGGAACCAGCCGAAATCCTGAAAAAGTACTTAATTCTGTTTTTCCTCTGGTTGCTTTAGATGTTCGAAATTCGCAATCTATTCATAGTGCTGTTTTTAAAATTATCGAAACTTCAGGGCGATTAGACATTGTTATTAATAATGCCGGAGTTGGAATCACAGGACCGTTGGAAGAAATTCCTATGGAAGAGATTAAAAACAACTTTGAAACGAACTTTTTTGGTCCAATTGAAGTAATGAAATCGGTTTTACCGCAAATGCGCAGTCAAAAATCAGGTTTGATTATCAATATCACGTCAATTGCGGCTTATATGGGACTTCCGTACAGAAGTGTATATTCGGCTTCAAAAGGTGCTTTGGAATTAATTACCGAAGCGTTGAGAATGGAAGTAAAGCAGTTTGGAATTGAAATTACCAATGTGGCGCCGGGCGATTTTGCTACCAATATTGCTTCCGGACGTTATCATGCTCCGGTTGTAAAAGGTTCGGCCTATGAAAAAGTTTACGAAGATACGCTTGCTGCAATGAACGAACATGTAGATGCAGGAAGTAACCCAAATGAAATGGCAGAAGCGATTTATAAAATTATGCAAAAGGAAAAACCAAAGGTTCATTACAAAGTTGGTGTATTTATGCAGAAGTTTTCGATCGTTTTAAAACGTGCACTTCCGGATAAAGTGTATGAGAAAATACTGATGAATCATTACAAGTTATAGAAAAATGTAAAAAATACACTTATTTATAACATATAAATTCAAAATGGTTTCTATTTTGAAAACGTTATTGATATTGATTTTGTAATTTTGTACCAGATTTTCCAGAAATGCTATTTCAGAAAAATTAAACAAATAAATACGAAACAAACCATTTTTAATTAAACAAATTATGAAATTTTTTATAGACACAGCTAATTTAGCTCAAATTAAAGAAGCACAGGCTTTAGGTGTTTTGGATGGTGTAACAACTAATCCGTCATTGATGGCAAAAGAAGGAATTACCGGAAAAAACAACATTTTAAAGCATTACGTAGATATCTGCAACCTTGTTGAAGGTGACGTAAGTGCCGAAGTAAATGCTCTTGACTACGAAGGCATGGTTAAAGAAGGCGAGGAGCTGGCTGAATTACATGAACAAATCGTTGTAAAACTTCCTATGACTAAGGAAGGTGTTATGGCAGCAAAATATTTTTCAGATAAAGGAATCAAAACAAACGTAACACTTGTGTTCTCTGTTGGACAGGCTATTTTAGCGGCAAAAGCAGGTGCTACTTATGTTTCTCCGTTCGTAGGGCGTTTAGATGATATTTCTACAGACGGATTAAACTTAATTCAGGAAATTAGAGAAGTTTACGATAACTACGGTTACGAAACTCAAATTTTAGCAGCTTCTGTACGTCACACTATGCACATTGTAAACTGTGCTAAAATTGGTGCTGATGTTATGACAGGACCTCTTTCTGCAATTTACGGATTGTTGAAACACCCTTTAACAGATATTGGTTTAGCTCAGTTTGTTGCTGACTTCGAAAAAGGAAACAAGTAATCCTTAAATAGTTATAAAATTTAAATCGTCTTTTTCTATTAGAAAAAGACGATTTTTTTTACTTTTATATTAATCTTAAAACATTGATTATGAAAGTAGTAGTATTGTTTGTTTTTTGTTTTGTAATGTACTTGCCAATACAGGCGCAAACAGCTGAAGTTTTGACTAGTATAAATGATGCGGGTGATGTTGCAACGTATGAATTGGATTGTTCGGTAAAATTCCAAACTCTGGCAAAAGGTCTTCGGTACAATATTACCCGACACGAATTTAAAGGCCCTGAAATGAAAAACAGCTACAGACTGCTTTTGGTTATGGACGGCTTTTACTCGAAAACGCTCAATAAGGAGATGACGATCTCGGCAGTTTTAACTGACGGCACCGTTTTACAGGCAAAAAAGATCATCGAAGATGACGGTTTTTTTGATGGAGCCTGCACTTTGAAAATTAAAGACCCGCAAGCGCTTTTAAATGCTCACATCGAAAAAGTTATTGTGCATGCTGATAAAGATGTAGTTTATACAATATCGGCGAAGAATCAGGCTGTTTTTAAAAAGAATCTGAGTAATATTATCAATGCGAAGTAGGTGCTAAGGTTTTGAGTTACTAAAGCAGCTAATGTCTTTACTTTTGGATAAAAAAAATCCAAATCACAATTGGTAAAATTGTAATTTGGATTTTTTATATTGTTTTTTTATAACTTTTTTAGTGTCCTCCGCCTTCGCTTTCAACATGGCTGATACCTTGTTTTTTCAGGATTTTTGGGCAATAGAAACCGTAGAATCCTAAATAAGCAAAACCAAGAAGCGGTACTATATAAGAGAAATGTGTCCATGTAATTCCAAAGATTCCTCCAGGATGTGAAATGTCAAAATCACAAATACTTCCCTGAACTAATGGAACAACACCACCCCCTAAAATCATCATGATTAAGAAAGAAGATGCTTTTCCTGTGTTTTTTCCTAAACCTGCAATTGCTAAATCGAAGATTGAAGGCCACATAATAGATAAGAATAAACCTCCGGAGATGAAGAAGAATTTAGCGATTTCCGGATTTGGCCATACAAGGCCTAATACCATCATTAATAATCCTGAGATTCCAAAAAGCATTAAAGTTTTTCCGGCATTTTTACCTCCTACAAAACTTACCGCAATGAATAATAAAATCCAGATTGGGTAAATAAAGAATGAAGAAACATCGTGAGCAGCAAAAACGTTAGCTCCAATGATTACTCCAAAAGCAATAGCAGGAACAATGAATTTTAAAGCTGTATTTACCAGTTTAGAAGTATCAAATACGTTTACACCACCATTCCAGCGTCCGATCATTAAACTTCCCCAATATAAGGCGATAAACGGCGCAATGGCATCTTCTAAAACATTACCAAACTCGTTTGTATGTAATAAAGCAGGTAAATTACTGATGATCGTTACTTCTGTTCCTACGTAAATGAAAATTCCAAGCATTCCAAGATATAGTTGTGGATAATCCAGGATGTTGAATTTACTGTGTTTGTCTTTTATGACAGCCTCTTCTTGTTTTTCAGGATCTTCGATTTTAGAAAAATTCATGAAAACCGCTACTGCAATAAATGCAAGACCAAGAATGATAAAAGGTAATTTAATATCTTCTAGAGAAAGAGCTGTTTTTTTATTATCTCCCATTCCGAATAAAGCGATCCCTAATAAAATAGCTCCAATTGTGGTTCCGAATGAGTTGATACCTCCGGCTAGTGTTAAGCGGTGTGCCCCTGTGTTTGGACTTCCCATTTTAATGGCCAAAGGATTTGCTACAATCTGTTGAATTGAGAAACCTAAACCTACGGTAAACAAAGCAGTCAGGAAGAATGGAAAGCTCTCCATTGTAGCAGCAGGAATAAATAAAAAGGATCCAACTGCCGAAAGAACTAAACCAGCTGAAAGTGTTTTTTTGTATCCAAATTTTTGAAGTACATCTAATTTTAAAGAAACTAAAAAGAAGATAATAGATCCCACGAAATACGCAGCATAAAATGCCCACGCAACTAACTGCGACTGTACCTGCGACAGGGTAAAAACTTTTTTGAATACCGGTATCAGGATATCATTGGCAGACCCAACAAACCCCCAAAAGAAGAAGACGATTATCAATGAGATAAACTGCCCCCATTTGGTTTGCACATTTTCTGAACTCATAATTGTAATAAGGTTAATTTTTAATAAAAATTGTTTTTTGAAGACCGTAAATATATTTGTTACAGAAGTCAAAAAAAAATTATTGATTGAAAATAATGTTAAATTTAAACCAACAACATCATTTAATCAACAATGTGTTAATTTATACAGAGTTAGAAAAGTAAAAAGTTTATTCGAGAATCCTGTTTTTTACGTCTTTACTGTAATTTCGGCCTATCGGAATGGTGTAAGACTGGATTTGAATGCGGTTTCCTTCGATAGATTTGACTTTATTAAGCGCGATTACATATGATTTATGAATGCGGAGAAAGCGGTCAGCCGGCAATTCTTCAGATAATGAGGTTAAAGATTTGTGCGTAATGTAGGTTTTGTCAGCTGTTACGACTTTTATATATTCTTTCATTCCTTCAACAAAAAGAATTTCCTCAATATTAATTTTCATCATCTTTTTATCTACTTTAATAAAAATATGTGAATCACCTTTTGAGGTATCAATTTTAATGTTGTTTTTTAAATTATATTCGGTTGTAATCTTATTGATGCACTTAATAAATCGCGGAAGCGGAATGGGTTTTACTAAATAATCCAGAACATCAAGATCGTAACTTTCTGCAGCAAATTCCCTAAAAGCGGTTGTAATAATTACTTTAGTTTTATTTTCGATTAAACTGATCAGCTCAAAACCAGTCATCATAGGCATATTAATATCCAGAAAAACGGCATCAACAGGAGTGCTGTTTATAAAATCAAGCGCTTCCAGAGAATTATTGAATGTGCCTGTAACCTCAAAATCTGTAAAATTGGTAAAATAATTCTGCAGGACTTTAATCGCTAAAGGTTCATCATCAATCAATACACATTTAATTTTCATTATGAATTGGTATTTGCAAACGGATTATGTAGTAATTTAATTTTGTTGTGTCTGTTAAACTGAAATGATTTTTGTAAATTAATTTTAGTCGCTTCTTTGTATTAACTAAACCAATGCCGCCTTTTGATTTACGATTTTGTGAAATTACAAAATTATTTAGGATTTCAAAGTATAACATTTTGTTGTCGATAACTTTACAGTTTATCTTAATTTTAAAATTATTGTTGTTGACACCGCCGTGTTTAAAGGCATTTTCGACGAGAGAAATAAAAATAAGAGGCGGTACAACGACATCTTCAATATTTGATTCCAGATTAATGGTTACTTCTACATTCTCAAAACGAAGTTTTTCTATCTCGATATAATTCTGAATATAATCAATTTCTTTAATCAGCGGGACAAATTTGGTTCCTTTCACATCATAAAGAACATATTCCATTAAATTTGAAAGTTTGATTATTACATCCGGAACTTTATCAGAGGATTCAAGAGATAATGCATATAAATTGTTTAAAGTATTAAAGAAAAAATGCGGCTGAATCTGGTTTTCCAGATATTTCAGTTTGATTTTAAACTGATTTTCTCTCAGCGAACGGTTTCTTTCTCTTTCCCGAAGCCAGGTCAAAGTGAGGTAAACAGAAGATGCCATTGCCAGGACATACAATTCACCAATACAAACTGCTACAATATGATTTATTTCAAACGGATGATATTCGCGGTTTGCTTCAGGCCATATATTTTCGGATACAATGTAATAGGTTAGGGCAGTTTTTAGTAAATAAATTCCAAACAGACTTACAATTAATGACAGTGTGTAGGTGATATATTTTTGTTTAAGAACATATTTTGGAACCAGGACAAAAAGGTTAAAATATACTAACGGAATATGCAGTGAAAACTCAATTAAATTCGATTTGAATGAATACGGATAGTCATTAAAATACGCCCCCCAGCGTAAAAAATTGAGAGTGAAATATGCACCCCAAAACCAAATATGGTTCTGAAGTTTTATATTAAATTTTAATTTTTGAATTTCTTTCAATTTTTATTTTAACGTTTTATTATTACTAAAAATCGCGATTGTAATTATTGTGCAACTTTACATAATTAGTTGCTAAAACACAATTCTTTTGAATAAATTTTTATGTTTAAAGCTTATTAATATTTTATTTAAATAGTATATCGTTTTCGTACAGCGTATTATTGAATGATTTATGTCGTTCGTTTAAGCTTTAGAGTTGTTTGTATAAATTATTTTTTTTAACAATACCTTAACGATAAATTTACCCGTAACTAATCAAAACCATGATAAAAATGAAACAAAGTATGTTAATCCTTATGATTGCTTTTATTTCGCAGGTTTCGCTTGCACAGGTAAAAACAATCAAAGGTTTGGTAAGTGATCAAAACGGATTGCCTCTGCCGGGAGTAAGTATTATTATCCAGGGTACTAAAACGGCAAGTCAGACCGATTTTGATGGTAAGTATGCGATTCAGGCATCTGCAGGAGATGTTTTGATTTTTTCGTATATTGGAATTAAGACTAAATCAGTAACAGTTGGCTCTTCACCTGTTTTAGATGTTGTGTTAAGTCAGGATACACAAAATTTAAATGAAGTAGTAGTTACTGCGTTAGGGATTAAGAGACAAAAGAAAGAACTGGGTTATGCTGTTCAGGATGTCAAAGGAGACCAGCTGAACAAAGTTATTACAACAAATGTAACGACAGCTCTTTCTGGTAAAGTTGCTGGTGTCGATGTTTCGATTCCGGCTACAGGAGTTGCAGGCTCCACACGTGTTATTATTAGAGGTATTTCGAGTATTGGCGAAAGTAATCAGCCTCTTTATATAGTAGACGGTGTTCCTATTGATAACTCAGGTTTGTCAAATGATGCGGCGGCAACCAGCAAATGGTTTGACGGAAGAGATAATGGTGATGGTATTTCGAGTATTAACCCCAATAACATCGAAAGTTTATCGGTTCTAAAAGGAGCAGCCGCAGCCGCTTTGTACGGATCACGAGCTTTGAACGGTGTAATTTTGATTACAACCAAAAAAGGAAGTAAAGGAAAACTAAAAGTAGAGCTTACAAGCGGTGTTAGTTTTGACCGCGTAAATGCGAAATACAGCGATTTTCAAACTGAATACGGAACGGGATCAAACGGTATTCTGCCGGATCCCACAAGAGCTCCTACTGAAATTTATACGAGTACAACAAATGCCTGGGGGCCTAAGTTTTCTGAAACTCCGGGACAGCAGGTTAAAATTTTCGATGGTTCTATGAGGCCTTACGAAAGAGTAGAGAATAATATTCAGGATTTTTTCAGAACAGGATTTACTACCACAAACGGGATTTCATTATCTGCCGGAAGTGACAATGCTTTCATCCGCTTTGGATATAATAACCTGAATAACGATGATGTTATACCGGGTTCCGGCTTAGAGCGAAATGATGCCAGTTTGAACGGTACTATTAAATCAGATAAATTTACTTTGGATGCGAATGTGAATTATGTGATTGAAAATACAGAAAACAGACCTGGTTTAGGAGATTCTCCAAACAACGTTGGGTATTCATTAAGCGGTCTGGCGCCTAATATCGATCAGGCATGGCTGAAGAATTATAAAAATCAGGAAACAGGACAGATTTATCCGTGGAATAATAATGTCTACTTGCTGAATCCTTATTTTACAACACAGGAAAATCATAACTCTTCTAAGAAAAATCGTTTCATGGGGAATGTTACCGGTACCTATCAGTTTAAAAAATGGGCTGCTTTAACCTTTAGAACAGGTCTCGATACTTATACTTTTAATGCTAAAGATTTCATGGCAGCAGGAAGTACATGGCCGGGAAGAGATGAAGGATATTTAGGTCTGGACAACATCAATGTATCTGAAATGAATACTGATATCATTGCGACTTTCAGCGAAATAAAACTGGCACAAGACTTAACTTTTTCAGGAATTTTAGGTGCTGGACGCAGAGATTTCAGAAGAGATCAGAACTCAAGATTTGGAACTAAGTTAATCGAACCAGGAACAGAATACATCAGTAATTTTGTTAATATAACTGAAAATGCTCCTGTAGTAACCAAAACCAGAACAAATTCAGTGTATGGTTCTGCAAAGTTTGATTACAAAGGATATTTATATGCTGAATTTACAGGAAGAAATGACTGGTTCAGTGTAATTAATAAAGACGCGTTTTATCCGGCAGCTTCATTAGGATTTGTATTTTCAGATGCTTTTAATTTACAAGGAGATACGTTTAATTACGGAAAATTCAGAGCTTCATGGGCAGAAGTTTCAAATGCGCCGGGAGCTTATAAAAATGCTTTAAATTATACCACTTTCTCATCTTACGACGGACAAAGTGTGGTGAATATCAAAAATACATCGGCACCAAATCCAAACCTTACGTACCAGTCAAAAAGAGGAATCGAATTTGGTTTTGAAACCGGATTTTTCAAAAACAGGTTAAGAGCTGATATTACAGTTTATCGTGAAGATACTTCAGATCAAACCCTTGATTTGGCCTCTTCTGCAACATCAGGATATGAGTTTATTTCGGTTAATGCCGGAAAATTACGAAATGAAGGTATTGAGATTTTCTTATCCGGTACGCCAATTAAAACCAACAATTTTGAATGGGGAATAGATTTAAACTTCTCAAAAAACAAAAACTCTATTATTGCACTTCATCCTAATATTAACAGTTATGCGATTTCTGAAGCACGCTGGGCAGGGGCTGCAATTGTAGCTCAGGTTGGAGGTCAGTACGGAACGATCATAGGGCGTGATTTCTTACGAAATGAAGCAGGAGAAAAAATTGTTGCCTCAAACGGACTTCCGCTTTTTACAGATGAAAAAGTAGTATTAGGGAAAGGACTTCCGGACTGGTCAGCCGGTCTAACCAACAGATTTACATACAAAGGAGTTACACTTCAGTTTTTGATTGATATGAAGTTTGGTATGGATGTTTACTCAATGACAAATTCACTTGCTGCACAAAAAGGTCTTTTAGACATTACCACAGAAGGTCGTGACGCCTATAATCACGCAAGAGCCGAAGCCGCTGCAAATGATCCTGCTTTCGATCCTTCAACATGGGTTCCTACAGCAGGTTATGTAGCCGAAGGTGTTGTAAATACAGGAACGGCGGCTAATCCTGTTTATGTTAAAAATACCACTCCGGTTAACCCTCAAAATTATTGGAATACAGTTTTTAGCAATACACCGGCACCATTTATTTATGATGCATCTTATGTGAAATTAAGAGAGGTAAGTTTAGGATATAACATTCCGTCCAGCGTTTTCAGCGGTGCAAAAATCAGTTCTATTTATGTTTCGGCATTCGCCAGAAACTTACTGACTTTCAATAAAGATCTTCCAAATGTTGACCCGGAATCTATGTATACTTCTGGTAACGGACAAGGATTTGAATATGGTTCACTTCCATTTAGACAATCGTATGGATTTAATATTAAAGTTGCATTCTAAAAAAAGAAATTATGAAATTTAAAGAAATAGTAATAATCATCGCGGTTCTGTTTACCATTGCAGGCTGTACAGAAGATTTTGATGAACTGGGCAAAGATCCTGTAGCGTTGTCTGCAAATCCGGCAGGACAGCTTACTTTTACCCAATTGTGTATGTCAGGTGACGGTTTTTACCAATGGAGAGCAAATTTAATTTATTCCGGAGGTTTTGTGCAGCATTATGCAGGAGCCTGGAATGTAACCGAATTTGGAAGTAAGTTTAAAAAAGATGACGGTTACGCAACTGCGCTTTGGCGTAATGGTTATTCAAATGAGTTAAAAAATGTAGTAGACATTCTGGAGAAAACAAGCGGTGATCCAGCAGCATCTAATATGAATGCAGTCGCCAAAATTATGAAAGTAATGGTAGCTCAGCGCATAACGGATCTTTATGGTGATATTCCGTATTCTGAAGCCGGATTAGGATTCTCAAAAGGAATCGTAACGCCTAAGTATGACAAACAGGAAGATATTTACAATGCTTTCTTTGCTGAATTAGATGAAGCTTACAAACAGTTAAATTCGAATGGCGGTACTGTAAAAGGAGATCTTTTTTATAAAGGTGATATCACAAAATGGAAAAAACTGGCTAATACACTACGACTTCGTCTTGGTATGAGAATTTCTGAAGTAAAACCTGCAGAAGCAGAAAAACAGGTAAAAGCAGCGCTTCAGAACGGTGTTTTCGAAAGCAATGCCGACAACTGTATTATGCGTCATCTGGATGCGACATTTAACGATAATCCAGCTTCAATTGATTTTAGAGGAAACGGATTGGCTTATGCTCTTGTTGGTAATGAACACGGAGATCACTTTAGTACACTCGTAATAGATTTTCTGAAAAATAACAACGATCCAAGATTGACTATGTACGCTACACCAAAAACTACCAGTGGTCTTGCATATGGAGGCCCAATACAGCCGGGAGAATCATTGTATGAAGGCGTTAAACCAGGACTTTTTCAATGGGAAGTTCCAATGGGAGCGAGCTCAACTTCTGGAATTCAGGGGTATTTTAAACAGAAAACAACACCGTTTCTTCACGTAAGTTATTCAGAAACACAATTATTGCTTGCAGAAGCCGCTTACAGAGGATGGATTTCCGGTTCGGCTGCAGATTATTATAGAAAAGGAGTTGAGGCAGGAATTAAACAACTGGAAATTTATGGTGCCGCACCAGCCAGTCAGGCTAGTATAGATGCCTATTTAAATGCCAAGCCGTTAACAGCGGGACAGGAGAAAGTGCAGATTGCCACACAGCTTTGGATCACTTATATCTTTAATAGTATAGAAGCGTATTCAAACTGGAGAAGAACAGGATTACCGCAGTTAGTTCCTATTACCAATCCTGATTCTGAAACAGGAGGTATAACGCCAACCCGTTTGTACTATCCTAACGATGAAATGCAGAAGAATGAAGCCAATTACATGGAAGCTTTATCGCGAATGGGCGGAAAGAATGACTGGCTGAATAAAGTCTGGTGGGATGTAAACTAAAAAATCCTAAAATATATAGTTATGCCTGATGAGGTGTTTTTGAATCTAATTAAATTTAAAAATTATGATAAAAAATAAAGCCTTATTAGGCATACTTTTTTTTCTAAGTTCTCTGTTTACAGCCTATGGCTCTCAGGGAGAAAATAAAACAGCCCCGGAAATCCGAAAAACAAAAACAGCACGAGTGGTAGGCTATTTGTCTTCGGACAGTTTTAGCAGAATCACTTTTATTGAATTTTGCAGGCTGACTCATCTTAATATTGCATTTGCCAATCCGGATAAACAAGGAAATCTAATTTTTAATGGAGATATTGATGCTGTGGTTACATACGCAAAATCGGTTAATCCAAATATTAAAATAAGCATTTCACTTGCGGGAGGTGTAATTTCGTCAGAACAGGCATTCAATTGGGCATGGTGTATTGATAAACCGGAAAATCGTTCTGTGTTAATTCAGAATATTAAAAAATTTGTTGAAACTCATAATTTAGACGGAGTAGATGTAGATTTAGAGTGGGGTGCCGTAACTTCTGGATACAGCGATTTTGTGATTGATTTAAGAAAGTCTCTGCCTGTTGGTAAATTAATAACAGCGGCATTACCCAATACTACCCGATTCGAGGCTGTAAACAATACAGCTTTGAACACCTTTGACTTTATCAATATCATGGCCTATGACAGCACAGGTCCCTGGAGTCCAAATAAAAAAGAGCAGCACAGTTCCTTGGAATTTGCAAAAGAAGGCGTAGAATTTTGGCACAAACTTCAAAATGTGCCCAGTGATAAACTGACATTAGGAGTACCTTTTTATGGTTATGATTTTACATCAGAAACGGTTACAAGTGCTGCATACAGTGAAATTGTCGCAGCAGGATCGCAATTTGCAGATCAGGACGAAGCAGGCATGATGTATTATAATGGAAGGTCCACAATTGAGCGAAAAGTTGAATTTGCATCACAAAATGCAGGAGGTATAATGATTTGGGAACTCGCTCAGGATTCGTTTGATAAATATTCCTTACTGAATGTTATTCATAAAAAATATACTTCACTAAAAACGAAAACATCCGGTTTATGTGGTAATTAAAAAATCTTTAGATTTTAAATTTAGAAAGCATTTTATTTCTTACAATTTTAACGTGTTAAAAAGAAGTAAAATGCTTTTATGTTATTAAATAGCAGAGTAATAGATTGTTGTGTGTTTTTTAAAAATTATCATAAAAAACGCGTAAAGCTTGAATAAACTTGTTGTAAATGGGATATATTGTGCTTTTAATAGAAATGAAAACGTTTTCGTGAAGCGGATTATTGAACGATTTATGTCGTTGGTTTAAAAAAAAAGGCTGTTTGTATAATATATTTTTTTTAACAATACCTTAAGAATAATTTTACGACATAACTAACAAAATAATTAAACATGAAAAAATTTTTCTTAATCTTTATGATTGCTTTTACGGCGCAGGTAACGCTTGCACAGGTAAAAAGTGTCAAAGGTGTGATTACAGATGCTGATGGGATGCCGCTTCCTGGTGCATCTGTTGCTGTACAAGGAGGTCAAAAAGGTGCTACAACCGATTTTGACGGATTGTATTCAATAGAAGTACAAAAAGGGCAAACATTAGTATTTAGTTATGTAGGCCTTGAAACACAGTCAATTGTTGTAGGAGATGCTGCTACAATTAATGTGAAAATGCAGGTAGCAGCTTCAAATGCTCTGAGCGAAGTTGTTGTAACTTCTCTTGGTATCAAGAAAACAAGAAAGTCTTTGACTTACGCTGCTCAGGAACTTAAAGGTGAGGAATTAACTCGTGTAAAAGATGCCAACGTTATCAATACAATTGCAGGTAAAATTGCCGGTGTTGCCGTAACAAAAAGTTCAGGAGGTACAGGAGGTTCTACAAAAGTAGTAATTCGTGGTAACTCTTCGATCATGAACAGCCAGCCACTTTACGTTATTGATGGTATTCCTATGTATAATGGTACTTCAAATCAACAAGGTAATACAAATGCATCAAATGATTCATTTGGTAGTACTGCTGGAGGTAACCGTGACGGAGGAGATGTTATTTCTTTGATTAATCCAGACGACTACGAAGGAATGACTGTACTTAAAGGTGCGGCAGCTTCTGTATTATACGGGTCACAAGGAGCAAATGGGGTTATTTTATTGTCTTCTAAAAAAGTTAAAGAAAACACAGGAAATTTAGCTGTTTCTTCTGTTACTACTTTTGAATCTGTTCATTCATTACCAAAATTACAGTATGAATATGGAACGGCAAATGCACAAAAATCTTGGGGAGGAAAAGTACAATCAAATGATTTTGTAAAAGATTTTTTTAATACAGGTGTAACACAAATTACTTCTGCTGCTTTTACAACTGGATCTGATGTTTCTTCAACAAGTATATCTTACTCTAATACTACAGCTTCAGGAGTTATTGAAGGTAATGGGTTAAAGAAAAACAACTTTGGAATTCGCCAGACAGGTAAGTTTTTCAATAATAAATTAACTGTTTCTGCTGATGCAAAATATACATCGCAAACAATTAACAACAGACCTGTAAACGGACTTTACTCAAACCCATTAACGGGAGTTTATTTGTTCCAAAGAGGAAATGACTTTAATTATTATAAAGATAATTTCGAAACATTTATTCCTTCTAGAAACCTATATGGTCAAAACTTTTACAGCGCGCCAAATGCTGATATTTATGTTCAGAATCCTTATTGGTTAATCAACAGAAATAAATCTATTGACAAAGACAATTTCTTCAACGGAAATTTAGCTGTAGAATACAAAGCAAACAATTGGTTAAGTATTGCTGCAAGATATAGCTACAATAGAGTTGAAAATGAGTATGATAAAAAGATTTATGCTACAACCAATACTTCTTTATCTAATATAAACGGTAGATATATAAACGTTGCTAATTTAAGCACACAGCGTTACGGAGATTTGATTGCTAAAATTAATACTAATTTCAACGAAGATTTTAGCTTTAATGCTATTGTAGGAGCAAGTATCAATAACACATTAGCAAATCAATCGACTACTTTAGATTCTGGTATTGTTGGAGGACTTGTAAATGCTAACTTGTTTACTTTAGGGAATTTTGCCAGCGCAAGTGGTTTAGATAACTTAAGCCTTCAGGCTACAGGCTCATCAAGAGAGGTTCAATCAATTTTTGCTTCTGCAACTTTTGGTTATAAAAACATGTTATATTTAGATGTTACAGGACGTAATGATTGGTCTTCTACTTTAGTAAATACTAATACTCAATCTTATTTTTATCCATCTGTAGGGGTTACTGCTCTTATTAGTGAAATGGCAACAATGCCAGAATGGATTAACTTTGGAAAAGTGAGAGGAACTTATGCCCAAGTGGGTAATGACGTTTCTGCTTTTGTAACTTCTCCAAAATCGACTATTCAAGGTGGTAATATTATCCCTCCTGTAGTAGGACCAAGAGCAGGTGAAGGATTAAAACCTGAATTGAAATCTGAATTTGAATTTGGTACCGAATGGAGAATGTTTAACAATAGATTAGGTTTCGAAATTTCGTACTACAACTCAGAAACTAAAAATCAATATATTCAAGTTCCTGCTCCGGCAACAAATCCTTACGGTTATACTTTCTACGGAATAAATGCAGGTAGTATTGCAAACCAAGGTATAGAGCTTGTTGTTAGTGGAAAAATTATTGAGGGACAAAAATTCTCATGGGAAACTATGGTAAATTATTCTCACAATAAAAATAAAGTAAAAGAAATTCCAGAAGAATTAGGAGGGCAAATTCCATTAACTCCTGTAAATAATATTAATTACAGATACTCTTTAACTGAAGGAAGACCATTTGGTGTTATTGAAGGAAAAGGTATCGTGAGAAATGATAAAGGGGAAATTGTTTTAGATGATAAAGGAAACTTAGCAGTTGAAGCTGATTTCCATGAAGTAGGTAATGCAAACCCTGATTTTATGTTAGGATGGTCAAACACATTCAAATTTGGTTCTTTTACAGCTAACATCTTAATCGATGGTCGTTTTGGAGGAGATGTAATGAGTATTACTGAAGGTATGAATGATTTTTATGGGGTATCAAAAAGATCTGCAGATGCTAGAAATGCTGGCGGTGTTGCTGTAAATGCAGTTATGCCTGATGGTACAAAAGTGAATAGAATAGATGCTCAAAAATACTATGAAGCTGTAGGTGGTCTTAACGGTGCTACTGCTGAGTATGTATATGATGCAACAAACGTAAGTTTAAGAGAGGTTTCGCTTGGATATACTTTTAATAAAAAAACATTACCATTTGTTAATACAGCAACTTTATCATTAATCGCAAGAAACTTATTCTTCTTTTATAAAGATGCACCATTCGATCCAAACATTGCTTTAAGTACAGGTCAGGGCTTACAAGGAGTTGATATTTATGGTTTACCATCAACAAGAAGTATTGGTCTTAATTTAAATGTAACTTTCTAATTAAAACATCATGAAAACAAATAATATAAAAAAATCACTAATTTGTCTTGGTCTTTTGACCTTAGTTGGTTGTACAGATAATTTTGACGAGATTAATAGTAATCCTGATGGTTTTACGCAAGAGGAACTAACACAAGATTTTAACCATATTAAAGGACCTTTTACTACGATGTTTGATAACGTTATGGTAAATGTGCCAGGGTGGAAATATCAGGTGGCTATTGATTTATCTGGTAATACTTGGGGTGGATATACTACAGCACCAGGTTTTGACGGTAATAATAACCTTTCTTATGCGCTTTCTGATAACTGGAACCTTTGGGGCTGGGAAGCTATTTACACTCAAGTAATGGCAAATTACTTAAAAGTTGAAGCTGCATCTAAAGGAAAATATGATGAGTTTTATGCTTTGGCAACAATAGTAAAAGTACAGACTTTGCATAAGGCAGCAGATTCATGGGGACCAATAGTTTATTCTAAATTAGGTACTACAGATGCAGCAATTGGTTATGATTCTCAAGAAGAAGCTTATGGCTTGATGTTTAAAGATTTAGATTTTGCTGTTGCGGAATTAACAAAAAGAATTGATGCAGGAGAAGCAAGTTCTTTTACCAAAATTGACCGTTCGACTTACAAAGGAGACTATACAAAATGGGTTAGATATGCAAACTCTTTACGTTTAAGATTAGCAATGCGTATTGTAAAAGCAAATCCAACATTAGCTAAAGCAGAGGCTGAAAAAGCAATTAGCCAAAAATTTGGTGTAATGACAGTAAATGCAGACAGCTTTATTGTGAATAAAGATGTTTCACAACACCCACTTAGAGTTGCTGCTTACGAATATAATGACAGCCGTATGTCTGCAGATATGGAGTCTATCATGGGAGGTTACAATGATCCTAGAATAAGTGTTTATTTTAAAACATCAGAAGAATTTCCTGGAGAATATAAAGGAATCCGTACAGGTGGTAATCTTGGTGATAAGTCAAAACACATTAAGTTTTCAAACTTTGGTAAGATAATAGATGAAGATAAACAAGTTGTTTGGTTAAATGCAGCTGAGATTTACTTCTTAAGAGCAGAAGGAGCTTTAAGAGGCTGGAACATGGGCGGTGATGCTGCAACATTCTACAAAGCAGGTATTACGGCTTCTTTTGAACAGCTTTCTGTAGGTGGTGCTGCTGACTATATTGTAAATAATGTAAAAACAGCTAAGGATTATGTAGATCCAGTTGCTCCGTTCAATAGCGGTTTAGCTGTGAATAAAGTAACTGTTGCTTGGGATGAAGCTGCAAGTAACGAAGTGAAATTGCAAAAAATTATTACTCAAAAATGGATTGCAAACTTCCCTGACGGCATGGAAGCTTGGGCTGAGCACCGTAGAACAGGTTATCCTAAATTATTACCAATTCTTAACAACCAAAGTGCTGGTGCGATTACTACTGAATTTGGTGTAAGAAGAATCAACTTTGTTTCTACTGAAAAAGATGGTAACCCTGAAGGTGTTAAAACAGGTATTGCAAAACTTGGAGGTCCTGATAACGGAGGAACCAGAACATGGTGGGACGTAAACGCTCCTAACTTCTAAAAAAAAACAAAAATAAATAGATTACAGATTTTAAGTTTGGTTAGCAAATGGTGTAAGCAATGCGAATTGCTTACGCCATTTCAAAAACCAAAATTGTATATACCAAAAACCAAAAAAAATGAAAAGTGCCTTAGAAATAAAACCTGATATCAGCTATAAGAGCGCCGGTAAATTTGAAGAAACAAGATTTGAGAAAATTCACAACGAAATCTTCAAAAGTTCTGCTGAAGCTTCGGTGATTGTAGCGCAGGAAATCGCTCAGTTAATTAGATCTAAGCAGGAAAAAAACAAATCTTGTGTGCTCGGTTTGGCAACAGGATCTTCTCCTATCAAAGTATATGAGGAGTTAGTTAGAATGCACAGAGAAGAAGGACTGAGTTTTAGCAATGTTATCACTTTTAATCTGGATGAATATTATCCAATGAATAGAGAGAACAATCAGAGCTATCATTATTTCATGCATCAGCATCTTTTTAATCATATCGATATTAAATCTGAAAATGTTAATATTCCTGATGGTACAGTTTCAATTGAAGAATTGAATCAGTACTGCATCGACTATGAAATGAATATTAAACAAGCGGGAGGGCTTGATTTCCAGCTGTTGGGAATTGGGCGTACAGGTCACGTAGGTTTCAACGAACCGGGATCACACATCAACTCGGGCACGCGAATTATTACTCTGGATCATATTACAAGAGTAGATGCTTCGTCAGATTTTAACGGGATAGATAATGTGCCAAAAAGAGCTATTACAATGGGGGTTTCTACGATCATGAGATCAAAGAGGATTGTATTAATGGCATGGGGACAAAACAAAGCAGATATCATCAAGAGAACTATTCAGGGTGATATCAGTTCTGAAGTTCCGGCAACCTTTTTACAAAACCATCCCAATGCGACTTTCGTTTTGGACCAGTCTGCCGCATCAGAATTAACCCGTTTTAAAACACCCTGGCTTGTTGGAGAATGCATCTGGACGCAAGAACTAAAAAGTAAAGCAATTGTGTGGCTTTGCCAGAAAACAAAACAATCTATTTTAAAGCTGACAGACCGTGATTACAACAACAACGGAATGTCTGATTTACTGGCACAGGAAGGTTCTGCTTACGATATGAATATCAATATGTTTAATATCTTACAGCACACTATTACAGGATGGCCGGGCGGAAAACCAAATACTGATGATTCGCATCGTCCTGAAAGAGCCAATCCCGCCAAAAAACGTGTGATTCTGTTTAGTCCGCATCCGGATGATGACGTGATTTCGATGGGGGGAACTTTTTCGAAACTGATAAAACAAGGTCATGATGTACATGTTGTATATCAAACCTCCGGAAATATAGCCGTTACAGACGATGAGGCGTTGAAGTTTGCCGAAGTATGTAATGATTTTGCAGGCGCTGATCTTCCTAAAGACATCAATTTCAAATCGGTAATTGAGTTTTTGAATAATAAATCAGAAAATCAGATTGATTCACTTGAAGTTCGAAAACTAAAAGGATTAATCAGAAGAAGAGAATCATACGCGGCAACAAGATACATCGGTTTAAAAGATGAAAACACACACTTTTTGGACCTTCCGTTTTATGAAACCGGACAGGTAAAAAAGAATCCGCTTGGACCTGAAGATATTGCAATTGTAAAAGATATTATTGCCAAAATAAAGCCACATCAGGTATTTGCCGCCGGAGATTTAGCAGATCCTCATGGAACGCACGAAGTCTGCTTAAACGCTATTTTTGCCGCCATGAAAGAATTAAAACCTGAAAAATACATGGACGACTGCTGGCTGTGGCTGTACAGAGGTGCGTGGCACGAGTGGGATATTCATGAAATCGATATGGCAGTACCGCTTTCTCCATCAGAAGTATTGCTGAAACGCCATGCGATTTTATACCATCAGTCTCAAAAAGACAGAGTTATGTTTCAGGGTAATGATTCCCGTGAATTCTGGGTTAGGGCAGAAGACCGAAATAAAAATACAGCAGTTCTATACGATGAATTAGGACTGGCAGAATACGAAGCTATTGAAGCTTTTAAACGTTTTGATTATTAAAGTTGTTTTAAAACCGATTCGGGTGAGAGCGAATCAAATTTTTCAAAATTCAGATTGGCCTCAGAACAAGTAGTGAGGTAAAACTGAGGTCTTTCTGAATATTGTTTTTATCTAATTTACAGGATGCTTTTTGAAGTTTCCTAACCAAAAAAAAAGAAAATGAAATATTTATTTGTACTACTATTAGCAGGTGTAACAGCCAGTGCTCAGATTAAAAAAGAGCAGCTAAATTTAATGCCATGGCCTCAAAGCGTTGTTGTTAACGAAGGTAATTTTACTTTGACTAAAAACTTCAAAGTAAATATCTCAGGAAATCCAAATACAAGGATTTTTGGAGGAGTAACCCGCTTTCTGCGCCGGTTAGATGGTAGAACAGGTATATTTTTCGAACAAGGATTTATTACAAAACTAAACGAATTTCCAAATGCCGAACTGCAGATAAATTGTACCAAAAGCGGTAAAATTGGTTTGTATGAAGACGAAAGTTACCATTTAGATATTCAAAAAAATAAAATTACAATCAATGCCACGAGCGATTTAGGAGCTCTGCACGGATTGGAGACTTTATTGCAGTTAATGCAAAACGACAGTAAATCATTTTACTTTCCGATTTCAAAAATTTCCGATTTCCCAAGATTTACATGGAGAGGTTTAATGATCGATGCATCAAGACATTTTCAGCCTGTTGATGTTATCAAAAGAAATCTTGACGGACTGGCTGCTATGAAAATGAATGTTTTTCACTGGCATTTAGTTGACGATCAGGGATGGAGGATAGAAACCAAAAAACACCCAAAGTTAATTGAACTGGCTTCGGATGGATTGTATTACACACAAGAGGAAATTAGAAATATCGTAAAGTACGCCGATGAGCGTGGTATTTTAATAGTTCCCGAAATAGATGTTCCGGGTCATGGATCAGCCATACTTACTGCTTACCCCGAAATAGGAAGCAAAGTGATTACACTGACCGGAGGAACAGCCGAAAAAAATATTGAAGGTACCGCAATTGCGACCTATGGAATTGAAAGAAATGCCGGGATTTTTTCTCCTACATTAGATCCTTCAAATCCTAAAACCTATAAAATTTTAAGTGAATTATTTGATGAGGTATGCCCATTATTTCCCGGATCTTATTTTCATATCGGGGGAGATGAAAATGAAGGGAAAGACTGGGATGCCAATCCAAAAATTCAGGAATTTAAAAAGAAACACAATTTAAAAACCAATCACGAACTACAGACTTATTTTACGATGCAATTGGCTCCAATGCTTAAAAAACACGGAAAACAATTGATGGGATGGGAGGAAATTATGACTAAAGATCTTTCAAAAGATGCCATCGTGCATTCGTGGAGAGGTCCAAATGAAGGAATGCCGGCAGGACAATCATTGGTTGAAGCTGTAAAAAAAGGATACAAAACCGTACTATCAAATGGTTATTATATCGATTTGATGTATCCGGTGGCCAGTCATTATTTAAATGATCCAATGCCCAAAGGAGCCAATTTAACTGCAGAAGAAAAAGCAAGGATATTAGGAGGTGAAGCCACAATGTGGACAGAACTTGCTTCGCCGGCAACCATAGATTCAAGAATTTGGCCAAGAACAGCAGCGATTGCAGAAAGACTTTGGTCTGCAGAAGATGTTACAGATGTTGCCAATATGCGCAAACGTCTTGAAAGTGTTTCTTTCAGATTAGAAGAACTGGGTTTAACACATATTAGAAACAAAGCAGCTATTCTTAGAAACATAGCCAACAATCAGAATATAAAATCGCTGAATGAGTTTTCGAATGTATGTGAACCACTAAAAGGATATACAAGAAATATTGGCGGTACAGAATATCAAATGTATTCTCCGTTAACACTTTTTGCTGACGCCTGCACGCCAGATGCAAAGGATTCACTGGCTTTTGATGAAGCAGTGTCTCAATACCTGGCTAATAAATCAGCAGATAATAAAGCAAAAGTGGCAGCCTTTTTTAATAAATGGATTGCGGTAAATAAAGGGTTGACAGAATTAAGCACAAATGCACCTTTGGTACAGTCAATTCTTCCATTATCAAAAAAATTAAGCGATGTATCTCAGGAATTGTTACTGGTTCTGGATAATAAGCCAACATTAAAAGCAGCCGATTTAAAAAATCTTATAGAACAATGTAATACAAAAGATCACGCTGACGTAGAGTTGTCAGTTTATGAAAGTTTAAAAAAGCTAATTTAAAAATTTGGTTGAGTTAGTTGTTTAGTAGTTACCCATTGATTATTTAGTAATTAATTATCTCTGCCAGATTTTCTGGTAGAGATAATTATAGTCAAAATTCAAGAAAAAATACTAAGTCCTGATAAAATCCAAATGTAAAAAATGAGTACGAGATGAATTATTAACCTTAAAAACCAAATAAGAGAATACAATAAAACATGACAAAACGAGAGTATAGATCGATGATTAGTCCCAAATCTATCATTTGTATTTACGATTAATTTTTAAAATTATAAATAAATATCAATCACTGCTATTTACTAATGATTATGTATGAATCAGAAATAGTAATATTTATCTATAGAATGTAATTTGAGTTTATTTCCAATCGTCAGCAGCCTTCCAACCTGTAGACGAGTGAAACCTGACTGTTGAATAAACAGTTAAGGCCCAATTATTTATTTTCTATTAACCAATATTTATTAACTATGAAACATTATTACAGATTACTCTTTTTGTTGTTATTGTTTCCTTTATTCGCGTCAGCCCAGCCGGCTCACGGAAAAAAGGTAGTAGGGTATTATGCGCAATGGTCTATCTATGCCAGGGATTTTAATGTCCCGAAGATTGACGGAAGTAAATTGACGCATTTAAATTATTCTTTTTACGGGACTACTTATGATCCCGCTCATCCCGAGAATACAAAGTTAAAATGCCTTGACACTTATGCCGATTTTGAGCATATGGAAGGCGGGATTCCCTGGGATGCTCCGGTTAAAGGAAATTTTTATGATTTAATGAAACTGAAAGAAAAGTATCCTCATTTAAAAATTTTAATCTCTGTTGGAGGCTGGACAAAAGGCCAGGATCTTTCTCCAATTGCTGCCAGTCCGGTTGCAAGAGCTGCTCTGGCTGCAGATATGGTAAACTTCATTACGACTTATCCGTTTATTGATGGTTTCGATATCGATTGGGAATATCCTCTTTCGGGCGGAACTGACGGTACAGAAATCGTAAATGGAATGCCGGTTCCTCCGCAAAAATACAGTCCTGACGATAATAAGAATTTAGTACTTTTATTGAAAGCCATGCGTCAGGCAATGCCAAACAAACTAGTTACTATTGCTGCAGGAAACAATGTTAGAAATGTCTCTAAACAGTATTTAGGACCAAACAACAGAGCGCAGTACGGCATGACAGAAGATATTTCGACGTATTGCGATTATATTACCTATTTTGGATATGATTTTGGAGGAAACTGGTATGATAAAACCTGTTACAATGCTCCTTTATATGCAAGCGGTAATACAAACGATCCGCTTTATGGGGCAGCACAATCAGAATCATTAGACGAATTAACAAATCAATATTTAAACGTTATTGGTTTTCCTGCCAATAAGTTAATCATGGGATTGCCTTTCTACGGAAAAAAATTCGATAACGTTGCTGCAAATTCAACAAACGGATTATTTGTTTCGGCACCAAGATATATAGTTCCGGGATGTACAAATCCACAAAACCCAACAGGAACTTGGGATGGTTCCGGAGCTTGCGAAAAATCAGGAAGTATCGAAATCTGCGATTTAGTCGGAAATCCGGTAACTAATTCACATGCTTATCTTGATCCAAATACTATGATGGTAACGCCGTCTGCAGCTTCTGCAGGATGGGTTCGTTATTTTGATAATACCACTAAAGTCCCATATTTGTACAATTCGACTTTAAAACAGTTTATTTCTTATGAAGATAAACAGTCAATGGATTTAAAAGTACAATACATTAAATCAAGAAACCTTGCAGGAGGTATGATCTGGGAATTATCTCAGGATACCAGAGGCTCAATTCCTAATTCATTATTAAATCAGGTTGATACTTCTTTTGGAGGAGTAGTTCCGGGAACAGTAAGTATTGCAGGTTCTGTTAAAAACGGATCGGCTTTAGTGACAGATGTTACGGTTGAATTGCGTAATGCATCCAATGCGGTTCTTCAAACAGTAGTTTCTGCAACAGGAAACTTTACATTCAATAATTTAACTTCGGGACAAAACTATACACTTACTGCTTTAAAAGCTACTTATACGTTTACTCCAGTAAGTTTAAGCAATGTTACGACAAACCAAACAGCAGTTGTAATTAACGGAACGCAGCCAACTTACACGGTAAGCGGTACGGTTCTTAACGGATCAACACCAGTTTCCGGCGTGACCGTGTCGGCAGTTTCCGGCAGTACAACTTTAACAGCAGTTTCAAATGCGAGCGGTGTTTACAGTATTACAGGTTTAACAGCCGGACTTAACTTTACGGTTACAGCTGCAAAAACAGGATTCTCATATACTCCGGCTTCAACAGTTTACAATGCAATCGATGCAAACAAAACGTTGAACTTTACTCAGGGAACTGCCGTGGTTAATTACACAGTAAGCGGTACGGTTTTAAATAATTCAACTCCGATTTCGGGTGTAACAGTTACGGCATCTTCAACAGGAGGAAATTTTACAGCCGTTACGAGTACAGCAGGAACGTATTCGCTTAACCTGCCTTCAGGAGGAAATTATACAGTAACTGCTGCTTTAACAGGGCAGACTTTTACTCCGGCTTCTACAGTATATTCTAATTTGAATGCCAATAAAACGTTGAATTTTACTCAGAACGTTGTAGTAAGTTCAGCTAAAATAAGCGGAACAGTTAAAAACGGAACTAATCCGGTTGCGGGTGCTAAAGTAGAACTAGTTTTACCTTGGACAGACAATACACATAACTGGAAAAGTGTTTTAGCAACTACAGATGCGCAAGGGAAATATAGTTTCGATAATTCGGTTACAGACGGTTATACGCATGTTTTAAGCCTTAAATTAAATTCATGGGAAAATGGAGAAACAGCCTATTACCCAAATAATCTGGCAAACTTTGCTATTCCTGCAAACCCAACGGTTTACAACTTTAATACAAGTTCAACAGCAAAATCTGCAAAGGTTTTAGCAAACTTAATCAGCGGAACAGTTAAAAATGGTACAGTACCGGTTGCAGGTGCCAAAGTTGAAATCGTTTTACCTTGGACAGATAATACGCACAACTGGAAAAGTGTTTTGGCAACAACAGATGCATCAGGAAATTATACTTTTGACAATTCAGTTGTAGCGGGTTATACGCAAATTTTAAGTTTGAAATTAAATTCATGGGAAAATGGCGAAGTGACTTATTACCCAAATAACTTAACCAATTTTGCAGTTCCAACAACACCAACGGTTTATAATTTTAACAGAGAAGCGACGATTACAACTAAGCCGGTGGTTGCTATTACAGCACCAACAGCTTCGACGGTTGCCATAAATTTAGGATCAGCAGTTAATTTTGTTGCAAGTGTTGGATTAAGTGCTGCTGATGCCACTACAATCTCATCTGTTGTATTTAGTTTAGACGGGCAAAATCTTAGCGCAGCAAATTCTTCAGGAACTTATACAGCGAGTTGGACACCAGCAGCCAATCAGTTTTCGCTTAGTCATACATTAACCGTTACGGCAACTGCTTCAAACGGAACAACAGATTCAAAAACATATAGTTTTGTATTAAATTGTTCAGGTGCAAACTGTCCAAATACATTACCTGTAATTACTTGGAATTCACCATCAAATACTACTGTAACACAAAGTTCTTTTCAGGTTGTGCCAATTTTGGTTACAGCTGTTGATAGTGACGGATCAGTTTCTGGGGTTACAATTACAATAAATGGCGGTACATTTAATATGGCAGCAGGTGCAAATAATACCTACACATATAATTTTACACCAACGGCTTATCAGGATTATCCGGTTGTGATTAAAGCAACTGATAATAAATCGGCTGTAACTACATTAAACAATACCATTAAAATTGCTCCGGTAAGCACGAATAGATTTATTCCGCTTCCATCTAAAGTAATTTTGGGATATGCACATTCATGGGAAAACGCTTCGGCTCCATTTTTATATTTTTCTCAAATGGTAGGAAGCAAATTTAACGTAGTTGATTATTCTTTCGTAGAAACAGTTAATCGTGATGGTTACACACCAATATTAACTACAAATGACACCAGATATTTGACCAATGGTGTTTTCAATAAACAATTGTTGAAAAATGATATAAAAGCATTAAGAGACAGCGGTGTTCCTGTTATTGTTTCTATTGGAGGTCAAAATGGTCATGTTGCTTTAGACAATGTAACTCAAAAAAATATTTTTGTTAACGGCCTGAAAGCAATTATTGATGAGTATCAATTTGATGGAGTTGATATTGATTTTGAAGGCGGATCGATGAATTTTAGTGCAGGAGGCTTAAGAGATATTTCGTATGCGGGTATTTCTGCTTATCCAAGATTAAAAAACGTAGTAGATGCTTTCAAAGAATTAAAAGCGTATTATGGCCCAGGATTCTTATTAACTGCAGCTCCGGAAACACAATACGTACAAGGAGGTTATACCACCTATACGGATACTTTTGGTTCCTTCCTTCCAATTATTCAAAACTTGCGTAACGAATTAGACTTATTAGCAGTACAATTGTATAATACAGGAGGAGAAAATGGATTAGACGGTCAATACTACGGAACAGCCAAAAGAGCAAACATGGTAACAGCTCTTACCGATATGGTGATAAAGGGGTACAACATTGCTTCAACAGGAATGCGTTTTGACGGGCTGCCGGCCTCAAAAGTTCTTATCGCATTGCCAGCTTGTCCAAGTGCGGCAGGAAGCGGTTATATAACTCCGGCAGAGGGAATTAACGCTATGCATTATTTAAGAACCGGAACTACTTTTTCAGGAAGAACATACACTATGCAGCCAGGCGGTCCATATCCTTCTTTAAGAGGTTTAATGACCTGGTCTGTAAACTGGGATGCCTCTTCTTGTGGTAATTCATCTGAGTTATCCAAAGCCTATGCAGCATATTTCGCATCACAATCGGCAGCAAAAAAACTGGCTTTGGATGATATTTCTGCAACGAATAATACAACGTTAGCATATTTTAAAGGCAATGCATTATCGGTTACAAACGAAAACGAAGAGATCGCTCAGGTTGATGTTTTCAACGTTGTGGGACAGATTTTGATGAGCCAGAGAAATGTTCAGAACAATAAAGAAGTACTGCTTCAGAATCATAATTTCTCAACTAAGCAATTATTCTTAGTTGTAGTAACAGATAAAGCAGGAAACAAAAAATCATTCAAAGTAATGAACTTTTTAAACTAAAAGAATGATTAAAAATCTAGAAATAAAAAGACGGGACGGTTAAAATTGAGTTTGGTTATTTATTTTTTAACTAATTTTTATTTCTTACAAATGCGGCTTTAGGTAATTTGTTATTTGGTTTTTACCTAAAGAAGCGCATTATGAACCTGGTAGTTTTTACTGCCAGGTTTTTTTATGTTTAAAGAATTTCATTAACCCGCAGAGTGAGATTATTTTCAACACATAGAAACCTAGTTTGCGCAGTCGTCAAAAAGGCGTTTTAGTAATTTAAATACACAATAGATTAAAAAGAAATCAATTGCCTCCGGCTTTAGCCGGAGGTTATAAATTGTATTCTAAAAATGCTTTAGCCTAATTATCGCTTTTGGCTAAAGCCTTGCAAATTTGAAATCATTAACCTCCAGCTAAAGCTGGAGGCAATTGAAAAGAATTTATATTTCTATTTGTTAAAGTAACCCATTGGATGCAATTGTATTTTCTATGTAAGATTTAAAAATTATAACACGGATAAAACAGATTTGCTTCGCAAAAACGCGGATATAACTGATTTATATATTAAATTAAAATAATCCGTCAAAATCCGTGTCTTCGTGATAACGAATCCGTCTAATCCGCGTCAAAATATATAATTTTTGAATTACACCCAACGGGTTAAAGTATTTTTTAATTTTCAATCAATTAAGCATCCAGATAAGGATCTAAACTTCTGCAAGTTTATTAAGCCAGTAAAAATTATCATCAATATTCTTTATTTCAGATTCGATGGTTTCGCATCTTCTCATGGCGCCTAATGAAAGTGCATTATTTACTTCGCGTATCATTTTTGCCATTTCTTTACGCTCGATACTATTCGAAAAAAAATCATTTAATCTGGTTTCTACTTTAGTTGAAAGGTTTTCTGTAATCATAATCTCATTTTTTTGTAAATCTAAAGAATAATTATTTTTAATAGGACACAAATTTGTGTCAAAATATTGAAAATTAAAATGTTGGTTGTTTTTTACCTCAATTCTTTACTGTGCAATATTCCATTCAGGGTTGAATTAAAAAATGACTTTTTCTAATAGAAAAAGAATCTTTTAGGGATTGATTGTAATATGTAGTGGGGTATTTTAGCGTAAATTTTAAAAATGTATAAGAAATGAAAGTTGTATCAATTATTAAATATGTGTTTACTGCTATCGGTTTGGCTTTATTAGCCGGTGCTCTTTATCTTTATCTGGATAAAAAGGATTTTTTGAAAAATGCAGAAACTGTACAGGGAACTGTTGTTGAATTAATAAGCAAAAGATCCGATAATTCAATAACCTATGCACCTGTTATTTCTTTTACTACTAAAGAGGGAAATAAAATTGAATTTACTTCATCTGTGAGCAGTAATCCGTCAAGTTACAATGTAGGAGAATCTGTTGAGGTTTTATATGATCCTAAAGCCCCAAATAAAGCAAATATTAATGGATTTAGTTCTTTATGGATTGGTCCGTTAATTTTGGGTATTTTAGGTGTGATATTCTTTCTGATTGGTTTTATTATTATTTTGTATGGAATTACTAAACAAAAGAAAAAACGATATCTTCTTGACAATGGAAAACGTATTTCAACAACATTTAATGAAGTACGGTTAAATTACAGCTTAGTAGTAAATGGAAGACATCCTTATCAGATAGTGAGTCAATGGCTCGATACACAAACAAATAAATTATATGTTTTTGAAAGCGAAAATATTTGGTTTGATCCAACTGAGTTTGTAAAAACAGATGAAATTAAGGTCGTGATTGATCCAAAAAATCCAAAGAAATATTATATGGATATTTCGTTTTTACCAGTTTTAAAAAATTAGAAAGATTGATAATTTCTATGAGTAATTCCGGGGTATAAATTCTATTTACATCAGAAATAAAATAACTAAAAAACGCTCCAAATGGAGCGTTTTTAATATCTGAAATTTTCTAATTTCTAGTACAAAGCCGGAAATTTAGAAGGATTAGTTTCGTGCATCATGCTGTAAACTTTCTCAAAAATATCTTCGGCAGAAGGTTTAGAGAAATAATCGCCGTCAGTACCATAAGCAGGTCTGTGTGCTTTTGCAGCAAGAGTCTGCGGTTTGCTGTCAAGATATTTATAAGCATCCTGCTCTTCAAGAATCTGTTGTAAAATGTATGCCGAAGCGCCGCCCGGAACATCCTCGTCGATTACTAAAAGACGATTTGTTTTGGCTATACTTTTTACAATATCTTTATTAATATCAAACGGAAGAAGCGACTGAATATCGATAACTTCGCAGTCAATTCCTAAATCCAAAAGCTCGTTTGCAGCCTGCTGCACCAGTCTTAAAGTAGATCCGTAAGAAACCAAAGTAATATCTGCACCTTCTTTTAAAGTTTCAACAACCCCAATTGGTGTTTTAAATTCACCAAAATTCAAAGGTGTTTTTTCTTTTAAACGGTAACCATTTAAACATTCGATTACTAAAGCCGGTTCATCGCATTCTAAAAGCGTGTTGTAGAATCCTGCAGCCTGAGTCATATCTCTTGGAACCAAAACATGAATACCGCGAATGGCATTGATAATCATTCCCATTGGAGAACCGGAATGCCAGATACCTTCTAAACGGTGTCCGCGTGTTCTGATGATCAATGGGGCTTTTTGTTTTCCAACTGTTCTGTATTGCAATGTAGCCAAATCATCACTCATGATCTGGATAGCATACAGTAAATAATCTAAATATTGAATTTCGGCAATAGGGCGTAAACCTCTTAAAGCCATCCCAATTCCCTGGCCAATAATAGTCGCTTCACGAATTCCAACATCGGCAACACGAAGTTCTCCGTATTTTTCCTGCATGCCTTCCAAACCTTGGTTAACGTCGCCAATGTTTCCAACATCTTCTCCAAAAATCAATAATTCAGGATATTTGCTGAATAAAGCATCAAAATTATCGCGGATAACCATACGTCCGTCTAAATCCGGTTTGGCATTTTCTGCATATTCAGGAAGCACTTTTTGTACAGAGAATACATTTTGCGCTGAATCAGAATGCAGGTTGCTGCTGAATTTTTCCTGAGTTTCAGATAAGAAATTAGTAATCCAGTTTGATAAAAGAACTTTACTGTTTGGAACTTCAATAAAACGAAGAATCTTTCTGGCAAAAACCAGTAATTCTTTCTTTAAAGGTGCTTTAATCGCACTTAATTCTGTAATATATTTTCTGATTCTTTCTTTATGGTTAATACTCGCTTCTGCGATTTGCTCCAGTAAAGCCAGAAGATTTTGTTGTTCTTCGATTATTGGATTGATAAAATCATTCCAGGCCTCTTTTTTAGCTTCGAGAACTTCTTTTTTAAGTTCAAGATCTAATTCTGCCAATTCTTCAGGAGAAGCGATATTGATAGCGATCATCCATAAACGCATCTGGCGTATACAGTCGTAATCTCTTTCCCATGCCAGTCTTTCGGCACTTTTGTATCGTTCGTGAGAACCAGAAGTAGAGTGTCCCTGAGGCTGTGTTAATTCGTTTACGTGAATTAAAACCGGAACATGCTCTTCGCGGGCAATTGCACCGGCTCTTTCGTATGTAGAAACGAGTTCTGCATAATCCCAGCCTTTTACCCTGAAAATATCATATCCTTTAGAATCTTCATCACGCTGATATCCTTTTAAGATTTCAGAGATGTTTTCTTTTGTAGTCTGATGTTTGGCGTGAACCGAAATTCCGTATTCATCATCCCACACGCTCATTACCATCGGAACCTGTAAAACTCCTGCGGCATTTATGGTTTCAAAAAATAAACCTTCAGAAGTACTGGCGTTCCCGATAGTTCCCCATGCTACTTCATTTCCTTTTACCGAAAACTTGTCTTTGATGGTAATTCCGTCAACGTTTCTGTAAATTTTAGAAGCCTGGGCTAATCCTAATAATCGGGGCATTTGCCCGGCAGTAGGAGATATATCTGAACTTGAATTTTTTTGTTTGGTAAGATCTTTCCATGATCCATCTTCGTTTAAACTGTGCGTTACAAAGTGTCCGCCCATTTGTCTTCCGGCAGACATTGGATCAAAATCTAAATCTGTATGACCGTACAGACCTGCAAAGAATTGTTTAGCATTTAATTCGCCGATAGCCATCATGAAAGTCTGATCGCGATAGTAACCGGAACGGAAATCACCATCTTTAAAGGCTTTTGCCATGGCAAGCTGCGGTACCTCTTTTCCGTCGCCAAATATTCCGAATTTTGCTTTTCCTGTTAATACTTCTTTGCGGCCTAATAAACTACATTCACGGCTGATAACTGCAATTCTGTAGTCGGTTAATACTTCAGTTTTGAAATCTTCAAAAGTTAGTGTAGAGTTGCTTTTTTCTATAATCATAATCTTGAGGGTCATGTTTAGACCGCAAAATTACTTAAAAACAATCAATAATCATAATTCTTTAAAGTAAATATAATTTAATTATTTGTATTTAAAATGAAAAAAACTACGTATTTATTTGTGTTATTTTTATGTTTTTTCTTTTTTTAATGAAAATATTTCAAGTTTTTCTTTAAAATTTCTTCAATTAAAACCATTTTCGGGTAAAAAGGTTAAGTAATGTTTTTGGAGAGAAAGTAACAACAAAACGAATTTTTTCGCTGTATTTGTTCTGTGAAATCTCCCAGCCGTTATTTGAGTATACCGGAAGATACAGTTCGAAGTAGTCCGGAACCAGGTTTAAGCGTATACCGCTGTCGTATGCAAAGTACTCATTTTGATGCTTATTACGCAAAAAACCAAGATCTCCATAGACTTCAATCCAGTTCCATACGGCATAACTGGCGTTTAAAGTTGTCATCCACTGATTGGCGTAAGCTGGTTCAAGCTGCGATTTAAAACCTCCTTCGGCAATTACATACTGCTGGCTGAAAATACCGCTGCTTTCAGATCTTCCTAACAAATTATAATCAAATAAATAATCAGTTGGGCGGTCTAAACCAAAACTAAAATAATCTGAATTAGTTCTGTTGTAAATAAAACTTCCGACAAACAGTCTTAAGTTTAATTTTCGGTTGTTTTCAAACAATCTTCTGTATTCAATTTCTGCCGAAACTTTTCCAAATCTGCCGGCAAACTGCAGATCAGTCATAAAATTAAAATGATCTACCAATTCTGTTTTGGTATTCGAGTACCGAGCATTAAAAATAGAATAATTTGGACTTGAATTATCCGTGATATATTTACTTTCCTCCCTGTTTACAATAACCTGTCGAAGCAGGATAAGCTGTTTGCGGTTGTCCCTGAAATTTTCTTCACGAATGCGAAACTGTATCATTGGGTTCAGACGCAGATAAGTCGCGTCCGGTGCATAATGATAATAATTCTGGCTAAGTGAATAACGAACATTGTACAACGTACTGTTTCGGTAATACTGACTCCATGAAAATGCCGAAGATCCTGATAATGTTCCGGCTTTGAGAGAATAAGCAGGATTTACATCAAAATTAAACGGTTTATCGAGTATCGTTTTATTATGAAAACGAATTCCCGGTGTAAATCCGTCATAATAATTATAAGTTAAAGTCGGGATATACAATATCTGATTGTAATATGGATCTTCGAGATCTTTTGCAAAATTAAATTTAATAGGGCGGTTGGTAATCACCAGATTTTTTAGTGATTTCCAGTTGTTTCTCTGATTAAATTCCGGAACTTCATTATCATAATTGATAACCAGTTTATCAGCATTTTTACGTGCAAAATGATAAACGGAATCCGTTTTTAAAGGCTCGATCCATTCTTTAAAAACTACTTCATTTTTTTTAACGCCATAAATAGGAATAGGGGCATAAATACCCGTTCTGTTTTTTACCTGAACCTGTACACTGTCTGCCGTTTTGGTAACATGGCCAAATCGGTAATCAATAATATCCCTGGAATCGATAATGGTTTTAAAAAACCAGTCGATATTTTTAGGACTTTTTCTAATCAGTATTTCTTCAAAATCATAGCGATTTGTCTGCTGCGTCTGATTCAAAGCGTAAAATTCCTGAACACTTTCCGGTACAATATCATGGTTTAAATAATCATCTAAATAACTGAAACTTAAACCTGCACGATACTTACTTGCAATTTGTTCATTGAACTTTATTAAAGTGTTTTTAGGATCTCCCAATGGCTGATCCAGATTTTTTCTTGCCATCAGCATATAATAATAGCTGTACTGCTCGTTAAAAGTCAGATTCGTAATATTGTAACTCTTAAAAAGTTTCATTTTCGAAAGTCTTCCCAGCATTTTTTGGTCCAGATGATTTTCTTCCATGTACTTCATCATGGCATAAATCTGAATTCCGTCATACACCCAATTGTCTTTTCGCGGATCCAGGCGGAGACTGTTCTTAAGATAATTGTTCAGATAGGTTTTGAAAAATGTAATTTCAAACATAAAATCATCCGTAAACGGACTAATAAACGACGGCAGCTGATTTAGTCCATAAAACGGATTACGCTCATAATCCTCCTGCGATACTGTTATTTTTTCGTACGGATATTTCCCTATAAAACGGTTAGTAAACGAAGCAACTCTGTTAATGATAATTGCTTTTTCTACCTCGCTGATTTTTTTGTTTTTCAAATCAGATAAAACCTCAATGGTTCCATTGTCAAAACTCCTGTAAGTGTTTTCTTTTTGGATAATTAAACTAAAATCATTCCTGTTTTTTCCGAAGAATTTGTGAGTACTAAAAGCAGGATTCGAGATATCTTTTGAAACAGAGTTTAAATCAGTTGTAATAGAGTAGTTGTTAGGGACTTTTATTTCCAGCTCATAATCTGCTGCATCATTTGCAATATCATCCAGATTATAATTACTGTTTTTAATAAAACGATGATTTTCGAAACGGGCAGGGCTTAAAAACCAGTTTTTCAAATTCATGCCTCCGTTTTGGTCAAAACCGTAACGGGTAAATTTATCGCTTGGAATTTTAGAAATATAAGTTATGTGAAGATTAATCTGTTCGCCCGGATATAATTTCTGGTTTAATTTGATAACAATTATATCCGGATTTTTATCACCTCTTTCCCATTCAAGGGCTGTAAAATCAGAGTCTGTCAGATTAAGAATGGTTGTATTTCCTCTTTCTGCCGCTTTTGCCAAATGAAAACCTCGATAAAATTCATCCGAAAAACGTCTTGCCAGCGGTGTATTTTTATCAGCAAACGCACTATTCCAGTCATTTAATACAATCGATACCAAAGTATCATTTGATGTGTTCAAATACGTAAGGTCCTGTTTTACATTCAATGTTTTTAATTCAAGATTTACCGCCACTTCCATCTTAGATTGATGTTGTGCGTACTGTTTTATTGAGCTGAATAAAACCAGAATGAGGATTGTAATTTTATAAAATGATTTCAAGTATTGGCGTAAAAATTATGAATATCTATCTTTCTTTTAGTTACGTGCGTATGATGTTTTTGGTTTTATGTAAAAATAGCATAAAAAAAAAAGCTGTTTTATAAAACAGCTTAATTTTTTTACAATAAAGTGTAAGATTTAACCATAAAAATATTATAACTTCATGTAAATATGCTTTATACTGAAGGAATAAAGTGATTTAAATGGTTGAATAAAATATTAAAAGTTTGGACTTAAGTCGTATTTCTTGTAGAATTTATCTAAAACATCAACTACTTCATCCTCAGTGTCAACGATTTTAAACAGGTTTAAATCTTCCGGGCTTACTGTATGCATTTTTTCAACCAAAACGGTTTTTACCCATTCGATCAAACCGGACCAGAATTCTACTCCAACTAAAATAATCGGGAATTTTCCAATTTTTTTGGTCTGAATTAAAGTAATCGCTTCAAACATTTCGTCCAGAGTTCCAAAACCACCCGGCATAACCACAAATCCCTGAGAATATTTTACAAACATTACTTTTCTAACAAAAAAGTAATCAAAATTCAGGTTTTTATCGTGATCGATATACGGATTAAAGTGCTGTTCAAAAGGCAGTTCGATATTCAAACCAACCGAAGTTCCGCCTCCTAAATGCGCGCCTTTATTTCCTGCTTCCATAATTCCGGGACCACCGCCTGTAATAACACCGTAACCGGCTTTACTGATTTTAAAAGCAATTTTTTCGGCCAGTAAATAGTATTTATCGTCCGGTTTTGTTCTAGCCGATCCAAATATAGAAACACAAGGACCAATACGTCCCATGCTTTCATAACCATTTACAAACTCAGACATAATTTTAAAAATCGCCCAGCTGTCATTGGTTCTTATTTCGTTCCAGGTTTTTTGTTTTAAGCTGTCCTGGATTACTTTATCTTCGTCATTATCAAAATCTTCTAATCTCATTTTTGGTATTTTATAAATTTATATTTTTATTTTAAGTATAATTTTTTCAGGAGCTGATCCTGCTGTCCGCTGTATCTTTTGTGTCTCGTTTCAAAACGAGACACAAAAGGATGTCGCTCCCATCAGGGCTGGGACATTCGGTTTCAATTGAACACTTGAATCAACCGAAACGACCTTCTCGAAAATTAAAATTTTGACAAAAAAGGGACACTAAATTAACGCTTTTTTCGACAATTGTTACAGTAATAAAGTTATTAAAATCTAAAAGTAATATTCTTTTTTAGGTTTTTAATTCAGAATCAATTGTTTAAGATGTATAATTTGTCTGAAAAAAAACACAAAAAAAGTTTGATTTATATTGCAGCGGAGAATTTAATTCGTTGGAAGCTGTAGCCTCGTAAAAGAGATCCGTAGTATCAGTCTCATTTAATGCGCTGGGTTTGGTAAAATAATATGGGATGGATTTTAATCCATCCCATATTATTAAATTTTAGAGGTCTCAAATTCGGGTTTAAAACCCTGTAATTTATTGCAGTACTTTCAGTAATGCGAAAAATAGAATCTGACTTTTTAATATTGATAAAAAGTTTTTAAAATTGAGGACCTTTCAGTCTCTCGTCAAACAAACTTCTGCACTTTAAGTGCAGAGTGGTTTATTCCAGCTCTTTTTTCAAAAACTTAGCCGTATAACTTTTTTTGTTTTTTGCTACTTCTTCTGGTGTTCCTTTGGCAACTAACTGACCGCCGCCTTTTCCGCCTTCCGGGCCAATATCGATAATATAATCGGCTAGTTTGATAACGTCCATATTGTGCTCAATAACCAAAATGGTGTTTCCTTTATCGACCAGTTTATTAATAACATCCATTAAAACTCGGATATCTTCAAAATGAAGCCCCGTTGTAGGTTCGTCCAGAATATAGAAAGTATTTCCTGTATCTTTTTTCGATAATTCACCAGCTAATTTAATACGTTGTGCCTCACCTCCGGAAAGAGTAGTACTTTGCTGTCCAAGAGTGATATAACCCAGACCAACATCCTGAATTGTTTTTACTTTTCTGTAAATCTTCGGTATATTTTCAAAAAACGGAACCGCTTCATCAACTGTCATATCCAAAACATCTGAAATTGATTTTCCTTTGTATCTGATTTCTAATGTTTCTCTATTGAAACGTTTTCCCTGGCATGTTTCGCATTCAACGTATACATCCGGCAAAAAGTTCATTTCGATAGTTCTTACACCTGAACCTTCGCAGGTTTCGCAACGTCCGCCTTTTACGTTAAAACTAAAACGTCCGGCTTTATATCCGCGAATCATACTTTCAGAAGTCATAGTAAAGAGGTTTCTGATTTCAGTAAAAACTTCTGTATATGTAGCCGGATTAGAACGCGGTGTTCTTCCAATCGGACTTTGATCGATATCAATAACTTTGTCAATATGTTCTAAACCTTCAATCTTTTTATAAGGCTGTGGTTTTTTTACGCCATTAAAATAATAGGCGTTCAGAATAGGATATAGCGTTTCGTTAATCAAAGTTGATTTCCCGCTTCCCGAAACTCCCGTTACGCAGATTAATTGTCCCAAAGGGATTTCTATTGAAACGTTTTTCAGGTTATTTCCTGTTGCTCCGGTTAGTTTAAGGAACTTTCCGTTTCCTTTACGGCGTTCTTTCGGAATCTCCAGTTTCATTTTTCCATTCAAATATTGAGCGGTAATAGTGTCTGAGGCTAATGTTTCTTTTGGAGTCCCTGTACTGATAATCTGCCCGCCGTATTTTCCGGCTTTCGGACCAATATCTATTACATAATCGGCTGTTTCGATCATGTCTTTGTCATGTTCTACAACAATAACCGAGTTTCCAATATCGCGCAATTGTTCTAGCGATTGAATTAGCTTTTCATTGTCTCTTTGATGTAAACCAATACTTGGTTCATCCAGAATATATAAAACACCAACCAATTGCGAACCAATTTGTGTTGCCAGTCGGATACGCTGTGCTTCGCCTCCTGAAAGTGATTTTGAACTTCGGCTTAAAGCCAGATAATTTAAACCAACATTCATAAGGAAATTCAAACGGTCTTTAATTTCTTTAACCACTTCAGAAGCAATTAAAAGCTGTTTATCTGTTAAATGGTTTTCCAGATCCAGAAACCAGGCTGTTAAATCTGAAATATCCATATCACACAGTTCGGTGATATTTTTTTCATTTACCCTAAAAAACAAAGCTTCTTTTTTTAGGCGCGAACCTTCGCAGACCGGACAGTCGATTTCGTCCATGAAATCTTTTGCCCAGCGTTTAATACTGGTTGTGGCGCTTTCATCATATTGATTTTTGATGAAATTGGAAATTCCTTCAAAATCAATTTTATATTCTCTTGTTACACCAAGATCTTTAGAGTTGATACTGAATTTGTCTTTTCCTCCATAAAGAATCATCTGCATGGCTTCATTCGGAATCTTTTCAATCGAATCAGTAAGTTTAAAACCAAATTTTTCTCCAATTGTTTCCAGCTGTTTGAAAATCCAAGAAGATTTATATTCTCCCAGTGGTGCAAAACCTCCTGCTTTTATGGATAATTTTGGATTCGGAATGATCTTTTTTACATTAATCTCGTGTACAGTTCCAAGTCCGTTGCAATGCGGACAAGCTCCTTTTGGAGAGTTAAATGAAAACAAATTCGGTTCCGGATTTTGATAGGAAATTCCAGTTGTAGGACACATTAAATTTCGGCTGAAATAACGTACTTCATTAGAATCCTGATCCAGAATCATTAAAACATCTTCACCATGATGCATCGCTGTATTGATGCTCTCAGCCAGTCTTTTCTGGTTGTCAGGTGTATCTTCGATCTGCATTCTGTCTACCACAATTTCGATATCGTGTGTTTTATAACGATCCAGTTTCATTCCGGCAGTTAAATCCTGAATCTCTCCGTTTACGCGGACTTTCAGGAAACCTTGCTTGGTAATCTGCTGGAACAATTCGGCATAATGTCCTTTTCTGGCTTTAATAACAGGAGCCAGGATATTAATGCGTTTTCCTTTGTAATCTTCTATAATCAGGTTTTTAATCTGCTCGTCAGAATACGAAACCATTTTTTCCCCTGTATTATAACTGTAGGCATCAGCACCACGAGCGTATAAAAGTCTCAGGAAGTCATATATTTCAGTAATAGTCCCAACGGTCGAACGCGGGCTTTTACTGGTTGTTTTTTGTTCAATTGCGATTACCGGCGAGAGTCCGTCAATTTTATCAACGTCCGGACGTTCTAAACCTCCAAGAAATTGTCTGGCATAGGCCGAAAAAGTTTCAACATAACGGCGTTGCCCCTCGGCATAAATCGTATCAAATGCCAAAGATGATTTTCCTGAGCCTGATAATCCGGTAATTACAACCAGTTTTTCACGCGGAATTGAAATATCAATATTTTTTAGATTATGAACTCTTGCGCCAAGAACTTCAATAGTGTTGTCTTTATCTAGCATAAATTTCAGCAAAAATGCAAAGTTACCACTTTGATTTGTTCTTTTAGTGCTCGATTGCAAAAGTTTATGTTACAAATAGTAACAAAAACGCTGATGTAAAATCAGCGTTTTCTTTTTCGGGTTGCGATATATTCCTCAATGGCTTCTTTGGTTGTAAACCAGTTACGGCCTTCTTTATAAGCATCGATTTTGCCTGTTCTGGCCAGCAGGCTCACATATTCCTGACCATAAGGCGTGTCAGGCTCGCTTACAATATCTGATATTTTTTGATATTCATAATCGCTTCCGGGCATTGCACCCAAATAAATATTAAGCGTTCGTTCTAAGGCCTGGCACATCAGTAACGTGAGTTTTTGATAATTGCCATTATTGGCCTGATTGAGGGCTTCGTAATATTTTTTTCTGTCATTTTTAAGAATGATTGCTGGTGGAAACCCGCATCTCATTAATAATAAATTCATGCTTAACCGAACTGTGCGCCCGTTTCCGTCAAAAAATGGATGAATCCAGACTAGTTTATGGTGATAAATTGTGGCTAATTCTATATCATTTAAATCTAACGGATTTGTATTTATAAAATCAATCAGTTCATCAAGGAAGTCTGAAACTTTATTGGCATTTGGCGGCATAAAATTAGCCCCCGAAATTCGAACTCCTCCATTTCGTATTCTTCCTGCAAAATCTTCTTCTATAGAACGCATCACTAAACCATGAATAGAAAGTATATCGATACTTCGCAGTTTGTAATTGTCGTCTACGATCGAATATAAATAATCGATGGCTTTATCATGATTATGTGTTTCAAAATGTTCACGAAGTGATTTGCCTTTTATGGTAATACCTTCCTGAATAACCATTTGTGTCTCTCTAAGACTTAGTGTATTTCCTTCAATACTGTTAGAATTATAGGTCCATTCGAGAGAAAGGCTTTCTCGTATTTTATTCAATGCGATATTGGGCAGAGGTCTGCTGTTTTGCAGTTCCTGTCTTTTTTGGTACAATCGTTCAAAGGTTGATTGAAATTCTGTTCTGTATGTCAGGTCTATATTCCACATCCAGCAAAGGTATTTCTTAATATCGGATAAATAAAATTTTTAACACATCCGATATTAATTACTCAATTGTCATGGATCGCAGTTTCATTCGATAAGCTTCGAGTGCAATTGATTTTGAAATAAAGCCAAAGTATTTTTCATTACGCAGTACAGGGAGAAAGGCCGATTTTGATTTTTCGAATTTGCTCATTACGATTTCCATGCTGTCAAAAGATGAAATTGTAGCAGCAGGAGTTTTCATGACATCTTTTATCAGTGTATATTTTACGCGGTAGGCATTGAAAATAATTTCGCGAATATCATTAAAATGAACTACACCCAGTAACTCTTTTTCTTCATTTACAACCGCAAATACCACCTGATTAGAATGTGAGATAAGATCTACGAGTTTGCTTAAATTTTCTTCGGGATTTACTGTTAGATAATCACACTGAATAATTGTGTCAATGTCTAAAGTTGATAAAATATTTGAATCTTTATTGCTGGTAAAAGCATGACCTTTTTTGGCCAGATTTTTTACATCAAGCGAATATTTTTCATATCGTTTTGAAATCGCAAAGCTGATAGAAGAAACAATCATAAGCGGAATCATCAAACCATACCCTCCGGTAATTTCTGCAATAAGGAATATCGCGGTGAGCGGTGCATGAAATAAACCGCTTAGAATTCCTGCCATTCCTACCATCGTAAAGTTCGTTATAGGAAGATGGGATAAACCCGTTAAGCTGATTAATTTTGAGAAAAAATAACCTAAATACGAGCCTAAAAACAGAGAAGGGGCGAAGTTTCCTCCGTTTCCGCCGCTTCCAAGTGTAAGTCCCGAAGCAAATACTTTTACCATCATCGTAGCGCCAACAAATAAAAGAAGCACCCATTGACTGTTTCTAAAATCGGCAAATAAAGTATTATCTAATAACTGTCCCGGATCATTTTCAGATAAGGTTTTAATACTTTCGTATCCCTCACCAAATAAAGTTGGGAATACAAAAATCAGTAAAGCCAGAAGGGAAGAACCTATTAAAGCTTTTTTATACGGACCAATCTGCTGTTTAGCGAAATAATGCTCTACTTTTTGGAAATTACGAGAATAATATATAGCTGTAAGGCCTGTTAATACTCCTAAAATTACATAAAACGGAATGTTATGATAATCAAAAGCTTCCATTTTTTTAAAGGATAAAAGTATCGTTTCATCCAGAAGAATTGCCGAAACCAAAGCGCCTGTGGCGGCCGAAATCATTATAGGGGTAAAGGCAGAAATGCTCACATCTACCAATAAAACTTCGATAGCAAAAAGAACACCGGCAATAGGAGCGTTAAAAGCAGCGGCAATTCCGGCAGCAACCCCGCATCCAATAAGTAAAGTACGGTCTTTATAGGCTAATTTATAATTTTGGGCATAATTAGAACCAAATGCAGCTCCGGTAATTACAATAGGACTTTCTAGTCCGGCAGAACCTCCCAAACCAACCGTAAGGGAACTTGTTACAATCTGGGCATACATTTGTTTTTTCGGGATGATGCTGGCTTTTTTGGCAACCGCATACAAAATCTGCGAAGTTCCTTTTTCAATGCTTCCGTTTAAAACCCTTTTAACCACAAAAACAGTCAGTACAATTCCTATAATAGGAAGGATACTGTTAATGAAACTCAGTTTTAAAATTCCGTTGATGTATGTAGCAAAAGAAAAAACACTATGGGCAAAAGTTTTTAAGACAATTACTGCAATCGCACACGAAATTCCCACCAGCACACTTGATAAAAATATAAACTGCTTAGGAGTTAGTATAGATTGCGAAAAAGCAATAATACTTTCCAATTTTCGAAAAAGCTTTTTTATCATAATTTTTTCACAAAGTTAGCTGAAACGCAAATTTAGTTGTAAACATTTAAATTCACGTACTTTTTCTGCTAAAAATCTGCTTTCTTTAAAAACCTGCTGCTTTATCATCACCTCTAAAATCGGCACCTCCTTCGAGAGTATTATCAGGAAGGACCAAAATAGCATCTACTTTTCCAATTACCGGAGTTGTTTTTTCGTTAATGATATAACCTTTGGATTTTAGGCCTTCGAGTGTTCTGTTACTAAACGTACTCGGTTCAAAAGTAATAAGATCCGGAAGCCACTGATGATGAAAACGAGGTGCGTTTACAGCATCCTGCATACTTAAATTGTATTCATAAACGTTTAAAATCGTCTGAAGAACAGAGGTAATAATGGTTGATCCTCCCGGAGAACCCACTACCATAAACAATTTTCCGTTTTTCTCTACAATTGTAGGAGTCATTGAACTCAGCATTCTTTTTTGTGGTGCAATGCTGTTGGCTTCGTTTCCAACTAAACCAAACATATTAGGAGAACCCGGTTTGGCACTGAAATCGTCCATTTCATTATTTAAGAAAAAGCCCAGTTCATCAACATAATATTTAGACCCAAAACCATCATTTAAGGTTGTAGTTGCTGCAACAGCGTTTCCAAACGGGTCTACAATAGAATAATGAGTGGTTTCGGTACTTTCGTTATAAGTAATTTTGCCTTCTTTTATTTCGGATGATAAAGAGGCTTTTTCAGGATCGAAGGATGACATTCTTTCTTTTAAATACGAATCAGATAAAAGTCCGTTAATCGGGATTTTCACAAAATCAGGATCACCCAGAAACTGGCTTCTGTCTGCATAAGCTCTTCTTTCAGCTTCAACAATAACCTGAATGGACTGCTCTGAATTGTGCCCCATTTTTGAAAGATAAAAAGGATCGATCATTTTCATGATCTGGGCTAAACAAATTCCTCCGCTGCTTGGTGGCGGCATTGAGGTAATTTTTAATTCCTTATAAGTAAACTGCAATGGCGTTCTCCATTTTGCTTCATAAGCGGCTAAATCTTTCAACGTAATAATAGCGCCTTTTTTCTTTAAATATTCAACCAGAACCTGTGCTGTTTTGCCTTTATAGAATTCATCTTTTCCATTCTTTAAAATTCGTTTTAAAGTATTGGCAAGGGCTGGATATTTAATAGTGTCATTCTCTTTAAATTTCTTCGAAATAAACGCATTGGGACCATTTGCTTTTATAATTGCTTCCGAATAATTTTCGAATTGTTTCTGCTGTTTCTGGGTTACAACAACACCTTTTTCTGCAAGGGCAATTACAGGTTTTAAAATTTCCGACATTGGAAGGGAGCCGAATTTTTTATGAGCAGCAAAAACGCCGGCTATAGTTCCCGGAACTCCAATTGCCAGAGGGCTGTCGGTGCTTTTTCCTTTAATCACATTTCCATCTTTGTCCAGAAACATATTTTTTGTAGCTGCCATTGGTGCTTTTTCACGATAATCTAAACTTCCAACTTCGCCATTGGCTTTTCGGTAGACCATAAAACCGCCTCCGCCCAGATTTCCTGCATACGGATACGCAACTGCGAGTGCCAGCTCTGTTGCCGCCATGGCGTCGAAAGCATTACCGCCCTTTTTCATTATTTCGACACCAATTTTAGATGCTTCTTCACGGGCAGAAACCACCATTGCTTTAGAAGCTGTTAAACCGGTTGGCTGTGCATTCTGCTGTCCAAAACCGTAGATAGATACAAAATAAAATAAGAGGGTAATTTTTTTCATAACAGGATAGTATTGGTTCGATTTATAATGAGAGTAATTTTTGTCTGGATTGCTGCTGTAAATCTTCAAAAAAAATAGTGAATTCATCTTCAAATTCGGTGTAGAATTCTTTGAGTTCTTCACTGGCAAACTGCATTTTCGAAATATTTCTTGATCTTCTGTCCATCTGCGTCAGGATCTGATGGATTCCTTCGACGGTCTGATAACTTAACAGCCAGTTTCTTTCGATCATATACGGCATTAAACCTTGCGTTTTTTCGGTTAAAATAGCATAATTTTCATGCAGCGAATTATAAAAACGGCTGATAAAATTTTCCAGTTTTTCATCTGAATATTTTGTCCAGTTCTTAGCCAGAAAATGATCGTAAACAATATCTACAATAACCCCGGAATAATGATGGTATTTTTCATGAAGACGTTTTGTGCTCTGCCTGAAAATATCATGAGAATCTGTGTAAGTGTCTATAAAACGATGTAACAGAATTCCCTTCTGAACATCTTCAGGAAAATGTTCAAACTGTTTTCCGCGAATGCCATCGGCCATAAAATTGCCAATTTTGATTAAATCATTATCGCCTGAAAGATAGATGTGTGCAAGGAAATTCATTTTTTAAGATGCTGAGATTCTAGGGTTTTGAGTGACTAAGTTTTACGTTATTTTAGTAAAAGTATGAAAACTTTTTTACATCGTTTTGTTATACCAAACAGCTTTTAATTTTAATAGTAACGATTATTTTACAATCTTAGTGTTTAAGCATGCTGGCAGTTTTTTTAAACAAAATAAAAAAAGAGCAGGAACTCAAGAACCTTAGCTTCTTAAGATGCGCTAAATAGAATATTTTAAAAAAACTTAGTACCAGAGAAACTTGGAAGCTTAGGAACTTTTCTATATTTGTAATAAAATAACCATAACTCACGAAGATGACTTTAATAAAATCTATCTCAGGTATTCGAGGAACAATAGGCGGTAAAGTAGGAGATAACCTGACTCCGGTTGATGCGGTAAAATTTGCATCGGCGTATGGAACCTTCCTGAAAAATAATACTTCAAAAGAAAAATTAACCGTTGTAATTGGCCGTGATGCGAGAATTTCGGGACCAATGATTCACAATCTGGTTGTAAATACTTTAATTGGTTTAGGAATTAATGTAATTGATCTTGGGCTTTCGACTACTCCAACAGTAGAAGTTGCTGTTCCGCTTGAAAAAGCTGACGGGGGAATTATCCTTACGGCATCTCACAATCCAAAACAATGGAATGCTTTAAAATTATTAAATGAAAAAGGCGAATTTTTAAGCGGTGCAGATGGAGCTAAGATTCTTGAAATTGCCGAGGCAGAAGCTTTTGATTTTTCTGATGTTGACAATTTAGGAGAAATCACGCTTAATGATGCTTACATGGATATTCATATTGATGAAGTTCTAAATCTTCCATTAGTAGATGTTCAGGCTGTAAAAGACGCTAAGTTAAAAGTAGTAGTAGATGGAGTAAACTCTTCGGGAGGAATTATTATTCCTAAATTATTAAAACAAATGGGCGTAGAAGTGGTTGAATTGTACTGTGAACCAAACGGACATTTCCCTCATAATCCGGAACCTTTAAAAGAGCATTTAACTGATATTTCTGAACTAGTAGTAAAAGAAAAAGCACATTTAGGAATCGTGGTAGATCCTGATGTTGATCGTTTGGCTTTTATCAGCGATGATGGTGAAATGTTTGGTGAAGAATATACTTTGGTTGCCTGTGCCGATTATGTTTTAAGTAAAACTCCGGGGAACACCGTTTCAAATATGTCATCATCCCGCGCTCTTCGCGACGTAACAGTCGGACACAACGGAAATTACGAAGCCAGTGCAGTAGGAGAAGTGAATGTAGTAGAATTAATGAAAAAAAATAATGCTGTTATTGGTGGAGAAGGTAACGGTGGAATTATTTATCCTGAACTGCATTACGGAAGAGACAGTTTGGTAGGAGTGGCTTTGTTTTTAACGCATTTGGCAAACAAAAAAATGTCAGTTTCTGCTTTAAGAGCTTCTTATCCTGAATATTATATGAGCAAAAATAAAATTGAATTGACGCCGCAGATTGATGTTGATGCAATTTTAACTGCCATGACAGATAAATACAAAAACGAAGATATTTCGACAATTGATGGTGTAAAAATTGATTTTGCTTCAGAATGGGTTCATTTAAGAAAATCGAATACAGAACCAATTATCAGAATTTATACTGAAGCACCTTCTCAGGAAGCGGCAGATAAATTGGCACTTCGAATTATTGATGAAATAAAAGTAATTGCCGGAATTTAATTTTCTGAAATATAAAGTAAAAGCCTCTTTTGAAATTTTCAAAAGAGGCTTTTTGTTTGAAGTTAATTTGTAAAAATTGTTTTTAGCACCTGGTGCTATGCACATTAAAACTAGTTCTTAATTATTTTGACTGATTTTTTTATGTTTCCGTAAACGGCATTTACAATATAAACACCTGAAGCCAGTTTGTCTCCAATTTTGATATCTTCATTTGTAAAATAACGATTGGAAGAAAAACATACTTTTCCGTTCATATCTACTATTTTTAAATTGAGCGGTTCTGTAATGGACGATTTTATGTGAAGAGTTGATTGCGCCTGAACCGGATTAGGATAAATCGTAAAAGAATCATCTTCAGTTTCTGGATCATTAATACCTAAGTTAGATGCAGAAATGTCAATATAATTGAAATTCATATTGCTGGTTTTAAACCTGATTTTCAAATACACTTCGCCTTTTGGCATTGAAATTCCGGATACGATTTTATTTGTAAACGACTGAAGACCTCCCGTTGCAGGAAAGCTTTCATCTGTTTTTACAACAGTGTTATTAATCATAATATCAAATTTTCCTTCTGTGTTCAAAGAAGAAATTCTAAAGGTTAAATTATAAGTTCCTTCATTTTCTACATTCAGAATAAATTCGTTCCAGTCGCCTGCATCAATAAGTGAAACATTCTGACCAGTTCCGGAATCTGTAGTATTTTGAAGTCCGGTTCCTTTTCGGCGGTAATGTTTGTTTGCAAGAACCCGGCCCGGAACATTCATTTTTTTTGCGGTGTAACTTTCGTTTATGTATGCTGTTCCTATTGGTTTTAAAACACCTCTTGCAGGACTTAATAACTGACCTTCGAGCATATCCGTCCAGTTAGCAGGAACACGACCAGTAAACCACGAATAGCGGTAAATATCAGGATCGTTCTCAAAACTTTGAAGAATAGCCTGCATAAATGCGATTTTATCTGCTTCACTCTGGATTACCCTGTTAGCAAATTCAGTAACCCATACCGGACGATTGAATTGTTTCAGTAGTCCTGTAACACCTATTACCGAAGGTGCATTACTGTCGTAAGTGTGAAATGCAATATAATCGACTTTGCAGTTAGGACAGAGCTGAAAAAACTGCTTATGCCATAAAACAGGATCGCTGAAACCACCGTAATTATCAGGCCCGTTATAAGCCGGAGAGGCGCTCACTATCTCTAAATTTTTGGCAGCGGCAATCTTTTCAATATTGCCCCAGGCGTTTACCGCTTCCTGTGGGGTTAAGCGTGCGCCATCGTTAAAATTAGGTTCGTTAAAAGCGAGCAGATATTTTGCTCCCGGTTTTATTTTGTCTATAAATGCCTGTACTGCATTATCGTTTACCCTGCCCCAGGCCATAGGGACAAATTCAACACCAAGTGACTGGTAATTGGCATCGGTATCATTTTCCGGTAATGATGCCCAGTTGTACCACCATGAAATTCCGGGTTTTAAGGCCAGTAAATCTGCGGTTGTGTTTTCGCCATAAGCAATTCCTCTTTTTAGACTTTGGGCATTTGTGATCAGCGATAAGAAAACGGCTGATACTGTAAAAAACAGTTTTTTTGTCATAGATAATGTTTTTGTAGGTTTGGGGTAATTTGGTACTCCAAATGTATAGTGTTTCTTTGTTTATTCGCATAAAAAAATCATTACAAAAACACATCAGGAAAGTTAGCTGCGTTTTGATAAAGCAATTTCCTTATTTTTAGGGTTTGGATAAAAAAGAAAAGTCTGAAAAACATTTTGCTTTTCAGACTTTTTTAATTTAGTAGTATGTATTACTCCACCTTATGTTTCCATCGTTTGTGTGTCCATAAATAAAATTCAGGAGCTTCATGAATTTGTTTTTCAACTTCCTTTAAATACTTCTCGGTAATATCAAAGTTTGGAAATTCTTTTGGATCATCTGCAATTGATAAAAACGTAGCTTCGTAATAACCTCTGGCTGTTTTTTTTACTTTTACCATAATAACACTCAAATCGTATTTTTTGGCCAGCATTTCGGCACCTGTATGTACAGGAACTTCGATCCCCATAAATTTCATCGAATGAAAAATTCTGTCCAGTTTTGGAGACTGATCACTTGCTAAACCATACAAGCTTAGTTTTCCATCTCTTTGGTTTTGTGCCATTGTTGGAATTGCTTTTCTGGTTTCGACCATTTCAGTATTATACTTTGAACGTATTTTTCTAATTAGTTTATCAAAATAACGATTGGCTAATCTTTTATAAACAGCAACTCCCTGAAATCCTAATTTTGGATTTATAGTTAAAAGCCACTCATAACTGGCATAATGCGATGCTACCAGAATTACGCTTTTTCCTTTTTTTGCATAATCCTGAACTAATTCAATATTCGTTACATGGAATCTTTTTTCCATTTCTTTCGGAGAAATACTCATTGTTTTAATCATCTCCAAAAACATATCGCACATGTGGTGATAGAATTTTTTTTCGATGACTTTCCTTTCAGCATCACTTAAATGAGGTAAGGTTAGAGCCAGATTTTCACGCACTACTTTTTTGCGATATCCAATAACTCGATATACCAATATATAAACAAAGTCAGAGAATAAATAAAATAAGCGGAATGGAAGTATAGAGATCAGCCATAATAAAGGATAGGCCAGTATATAAACAAGAAACTGCATGAATGTTTTTTTTGCAAATATACGGCAAAAATGACAAATGATCGATATTCTCAATTCTGGCACCGCTTCTATTTTAGAATGATTATATTTACATTTCAAATTAAACTTATTTTATGAACACCATTTTAATTGGGATTATAGTTGCTAATGTTCTTTTTAGTTACAAAGGCTTTAATGATTACGCTTTTTTTAGAAAATATGAGTTTCATGTAGGCAGTATTCGTGCAGGGGAACAAATCAGAATGCTGTCATCAGGCTTTCTTCATGCCGATATTATGCATTTGGCATTTAACATGCTTACACTTTTCTTTTTTGCTCCCACAGTTATAGCTTACCTTGGAGGGCTTTCATTTTTACTGGTTTATATTGGGAGCTTGATTTTTGGAAGTCTTTTAACCATGTTGTTTCATAAAAACGATTACAGTTATCGTGCTGTTGGTGCTTCAGGTGCTGTTACAGGAGTTTTGTATTCTGCAATTTTACTTGAGCCCAATTCAACCATAGGTTTATACTTTGTTATCGATATACCGGCATATCTTTTTGGAATTTTATATTTATTGTATTCAATTTACGGAATGAAAGCCAAAAATGATAACATTGGGCACACGGCGCACTTTGGAGGTGCTGTAGGCGGGTATGTGATTACTTTAATAAAAGATCCGTCATTAATGGTTGACCACAGTTTGATGACGATTCTATTGGCAATCCCGATTTTGATACTTTTTGGGATGGCAAAAGCAGGAAAATTATAATGCTGGCATAACTTTTGAAATGCTCTTTTTAACAATTTAAAATCTAACAAAAATGAAAAAACTAGTATTATTTTTAACAATCATGTTTATGACTATGTCTTACGGCCAGGAAATCAAACAAATACCTCTTATCAATGTTAACGGGGAAGGAAAAGTAAAAGTAGCACCTGATCAGGTTTGTATTTCAGCTACGGTTGAAACAAAAGGGAATAATGCTAAAGACGTCAAAAAACAAAATGACGAAAAAATGGACGCTGTTTTAAAATTCATCAAAAAAATGAATGTACCAACAGCTGATTTTAAAACAAAACAAGTAGCTCTTAATCCGCAGTACGATTATGAGAAAAAGAAAACAAGCTACAATGCCACGCAGACTGTTGAAATCGTATTAAGAGATTTAAACAAGTACGATGAACTGATGGAAGGTTTGGTACAGCAGGGAATCAACCGTATTGATAACGTTTCTTTTGAATCTTCTAAATTAGCACAGCACCAGTCTGAAGCGAGAAAATTAGCTATGAAAGATGCTAAAACAAAAGCAGAAGAATATGTATCTGTTTTAGGACAAAAAGTAGGTAAAGCGTTTACAATCTCTGATAACTCTCAGGTTTACAACCCTAGACCAATGTATGCAGCTATGAAAACAGAAATGATGGACGCATCCGGAGCTTCAAACCAGACACTTGCTATTGGAGAAATTGAAATCACATCAAACGTAAGTGTAAGTTTCGTTTTAGACTAAACGGTTTAGAAATTACAATATTTACAAATCCAAATTCCAATTCAATTGGGATTTGGATTTTTTTTTGGTGTTTTTTACCGCAAATAAGTGCAAAAGGTTTTCTGTTACTTCGTTGAGATGATACCATTGCGGATAAACTTTGTGTCTTATAATTACTTTCGGGGAAAACCCAGAAAACGCTTTACAGACATTTAACACATAACACTTGCTGTAACAGTATAAACTTAATATTTTTGTGCTGTGCGAAAAATTTCCCTGTATATACTAATCCTTTTGATCAACTTTAATAATTGCTTTTTTGGGCAGTTATCAAAAATTCCGGTGCTTGTACAGCATTTTATGGAACACCAGGAGCGATCAAATGCACAAGGACTTGCTTTTACTGATTTTATCGCCATGCATTATTTAGGACAGGATATCGACGACAACGACGATGACCGTGATATGCAGCTTCCATTCAAAAAAGTAGACCCGCATTCGCAGCACCTTGTTTTTATTCCGGGCCGCATTTATACTTCAACATTATCTTTCATTCCGTTAGACTCTGAGTTTGTAAATAATTACAAACACGATTTTCATAACAACCCTTATATAGGAACTCTGTTCAGACCGCCTATTGCCTAATTCTTTTTTACAGGAAATTAACAATGCCATGCTGTTTTAAACGGTGTGAGTATTGCATTTTAGTATTCCCAAAAAAGAAAATATGCTTAATAAAATCATTCAGTTTTCAGTTAAAAATAAACTGGCAATTGGGATTTTCACGCTGCTGTGGATTATCTACGGTGTGTTTGAAGTTACCCGTCTGCCAATTGATGCCGTACCGGACATCACCAATAATCAGGTACAAATTATAACCACCGCTCCATCATTGGGAGCAGAAGACGTCGAACGTCTGATTACTTTCCCGATTGAGCAGGCAGTAAGTAATATCCCGCAGTTAAAAGAAAGCCGCAGTATTTCAAGATTCGGATTATCAGTCGTTTCGATTGTTTTTGATGACGATACCGATGTGTACTGGGCCCGCCAGCAGGTAACCGAACGCCTGCAAAAAGTCGAAATAGACGAGAATGCCAACATGCCGGAAATGGCTCCCGTAACCACAGGACTGGGCGAAATCTACCAATATGTTTTAAAACCGCAGCCCGGTTATGAAAGCAAATACTCACTATCTGATTTAAGAACCATTCAGGACTGGACAGTAAGAAGACAATTGTTAGGAACGCAGGGAATTGCCGATGTCTCGACCTTTGGCGGAAAACTTAAACAATACGAAGTTGCCGTAAATCCAGCGAGATTAAAAGCACAGAATTTAACGATCAGTGATGTGTTTACTGCGCTTAGTCGAAGTAATCAGAATACAGGAGGAGCTTATATCGAAAAGGGGCCTACAGTGTCGTATATCCGAAGTGTGGGACTGGCCAAAAAAATCGAAGACATTGAAAAAATCGTGATTAAAACCACTCAGGCCGGAACACCTGTTTTGGTAAAAAACGTGGCAGAAGTAAAATTATCTTCGGCCATACGCTACGGTGCTTTAACTACAGACGATATAGGCGAATCAGTAGGGGGAATTGTAATGATGCTAAAAGGCGAAAACGCCAGCAACGTGATCGAAAATGTCAAAACAAAAGTTGCTGAAATCGAAAAAATCCTTCCCGAAGGACTTAAAATAGAACCTTTTCTGGATCGTACCAAAATGGTAGACAATGCCATTGGTACTGTTGAACATAACCTCATGGAAGGGGCACTGATCGTTGTTTTGGTTCTGGTTTTATTTTTGGGGAATTTACGCGCCGGGCTTATTGTGGCTTCGGTAATTCCGTTAGCAATGCTTTTTGCTATTATTATGATGAATACTTTTGGCGTAAGCGGTAACCTGATGAGTTTAGGAGCACTTGATTTCGGGCTTATTGTCGATGGTGCCGTGATTATTGTCGAGGCAATCCTGCATCATATTCATTCATCCAAAAAATACAAAACAGCAAACAATATTTCTCAGGAAGAAATGGACAAAGAGGTATCTGGTTCTGCTTCGCGAATGATGAACGCAGCTGTTTTTGGCCAGATTATCATTCTGATTGTCTATCTGCCTATTTTATCGCTTCAGGGAATCGAAGGAAAAATGTTTAAGCCAATGGCTCAGACGGTTGCCTTTGCTATTTTAGGAGCTTTTATTTTATCACTGACCTATGTGCCAATGGTAAGTTCGCTTTTCATCAGCAAAAAAATAAGCCATAAACTTACTATTTCAGACCGCGTAATGCTGAAACTGGAAAACTGGTATGAGAAAGCTCTTAAGCGAGCTTTGGCTCTTAAAAAGAGTATTGTGACAGCAGCCGTTGTACTTTTTGGCTTTGCTGTATTTTTATTTGGATTGATGGGAGGAGAATTTATTCCGCAGTTAGAAGAAGGTGATTTTGCTGTCGAAACCCGTCTGCTTTTAGGAACCAACCTTTCAACTACAACCGAGACGATTGTTAAAATTTCGGCTGCATTAAAAAAACAATATCCGGAGGTTAAAAAAGTAGTCTCCCGAATAGGAAGTGCTGAAATTCCGACCGATCCAATGCCTATTGAAGGCGGGGATATGATTATTGTTCTAAAAGATAAATCAGAATGGACAAGTGCTTCTTCTTTCTCGGAGCTGGCCGAAAAAATGGCAAAAACGGTTCAGGAAACCGCGCCGGGTGTCACAACCGGATTTCAGTTTCCGGTTCAGATGCGTTTCAACGAATTAATGACGGGTGCCAAACAAGACGTCGTTTGTAAAATTTTTGGGGAAGATCTGGACAAACTAGATGAATACTCGGAAAAACTGGGAGCCATAAGTAAAACCGTAAAGGGTACAGCCGATTTATATGTTGAAAAAGTGACCGGAATGCCTCAAATCGTAATTGATTATAATTGGGCCGAAATGGCAAAATACGGTTTGTATGTTCAGGATATTAACCGAACTGTAAATGCCGCTTTTGCCGGGGCCGCCGCCGGAAATATATACGAAGGTGAAAAACGTTTTGATCTGGTTGTTCGCGTTGAAAACAGCGGCCGGCAGGGAATCGAAAATGTTAGAAACCTTTTGGTGGCCACACCATCGGGAGCGCAGATTCCGCTATATCAGGTGGCTTCGGTTCAGGAAATTGAAGGACCAAACCAGATTCAGCGTGAAGATGCCAAACGAAGAATCATCGTTGGGTTTAATGTCCGCGGACGCGACGTACAAAGCATTGTAAACGAATTACAGCAAAAAGTAACTGCCCAGATAAAAATGGATCCGGGTTATTATATTACCTACGGAGGTTCTTTTGAAAACCTGCAGCAGGCAAAAAGCCGGCTTGGAGTTGCGGTTCCTGCCGCACTTTTAATGATTTTCGGTCTTTTATATTTTGCTTTTAGATCGTTTAAAGAAGGGATTATCATTTTTACAGCCATTCCGTTATCAGCTATAGGTGGTGTTTTTGCCCTATGGGCTCGTAATATGCCGTTTAGTATTTCAGCAGGAGTTGGTTTTATTGCTCTTTTTGGAGTTGCGGTATTAAATGGAATTGTATTAATATCTGAGTTTAACCGAATCCAGAAACATGGTGAGATTACAGACCCTTTCGATATTATTATTACAGGAACCAAAAATCGACTTCGTCCGGTATTAATGACCGCAGCAGTTGCTTCTTTAGGATTTTTACCAATGGCTCTCAGCAATGGTGCAGGTGCAGAAGTACAGCGTCCGTTAGCGACTGTAGTAATTGGCGGACTCGTTACGGCAACCCTTCTGACTCTTTTTGTACTTCCTGCCATTTACCTGATGACATATAGTATTAAACCTTTTAGAAAGAAAAAGAAAATGAAAAACATCACTGTAATTATCGCTGCTTTATTTCTGTTAAACGGTTTTAATGGAATATATGCGCAACAGGCTGAAAAGATTTCGTTGCAGCAGTCTATTGAAATTGCGCTTAAAAATAACAGCAGAATTAAAGCTGCTAAGTTCAACGAAGAATCGAAAACGTTTTTGAATAAATCTGCGTATGATCTTCCTAAAACACAAATCGATGCGGATTACGGACAATTCAATAGCCGACTGAATGATACGCGTTTTGGAATCAGTCAAACGATTAATTTCCCAACGGTATATGCACGTCAGAAAAAAGCGTTTACGGCAGGAGCCGAAGCCGCAAAAGCACAAAACCAGCTTACACAGCAGGAAGTAAAATCATCAGTCCGAAAATTGTATTATGAATTGGTATGGCTGAACACCAAACGCGATCTTTTGCATTATGCCGACAGTATTTATCGTTTAATGGAAGAGAAATCGCATTTGCGATTTAAAGCCGGGGAAACGAATGTTTTAGAAAAAAGTGCATCGCAGTCAGCAAGACAATTCTATACCAATCAGCTGAATATGATCGAACTCGATGTAGATATTGCGCTTCGTTCGTTTAACGCTTTATTGCAGGATGATAAAATCTATGCGCCGCAAAAAACAAACATCAAAATGGATTTTGAACCCCTTTCGGAAGTTAAAAATACAGACGAACTGCCTATGACAAAAGTCTGGAAACAGGAAACCGAAGCTGCGAAATGGCGATGGAAAACCGAAAGAGCCCGTTTGATGCCGGATTTAAATCTGGGATATAATAATTTGAGCATTACCGGTTTTCAGACCAATGCTGCGGGACAGGAAATCTATTATGATTCCGGAAACCGATTCAGTTATATTACAGCCGGAATAAGCGTGCCGTTATTCTTTGGAAGCCAGTCGGCAAAAAGTAAAGCGGCAAAAGCGGAATACCAAAATTTAGAGGCACAATCTGAAGCCGTAAAAATTGAAGTTTCGACACAGGTTAAAAATGCTTACAAAGAAGTTCAGAAATTCAGGCAGAGTCTTCAGTATTATGAAAGTGAAGGACTGGCCAATGCACAAACAATTATTGAAGCAGCCAATAGCCAGCTGCGAAACGGAGATATTGATTACCTGCAATGGGTTTTGGTCGTGAATCAGGCGATTACGATTAAAAATGAATATTTGGACACGGTAAATAATTACAACAAGGCTTTGATAACCTTGCAAACGATAACAAACTTATAATGCAATGAAAAAGAAAATCATTTTTGCATTTACCACTGCCGTACTGATGCTGGCATCCTGCGGTAAAAAAGAAGAAACAAAACAAACAGAAGCCAACGGAAGTAAAGATTCTAATATTATAACTTTATCGCCGGAACAGGCAAAGAATGCCGGAATTGTAACCGGAAATGCCGAAGAAAAAGAACTCAGCGCCATTGTACAGCTGCAGGGAGAAGTTACAGTACCGCCAAACAGTCTGGTAAATGTAACGTTTCCGCTTGGTGGTTATATTAAAAAGACGAATATTGTAACAGGAATGAACGTTAGAAAAGGGCAGGTTCTGGCTGTAATCGAAGATATGCAGTACATACAATTGCAGCAGGATTACCTCACGGCGAAGGAGCAGTTTAAAGCAGCGAATTTAGAGTTCAGCCGACAGAAAGAACTGAATGCAAAAAAGGCAAGCAGCGATAAGGTTTTTGAGCAGGTTACTGCCGAACGTGAAACACAGCGGATTGCCATGGCATCGCTGGCGCAGAAACTGGAATTGTTAGGGCTTAATGTAAATAATCTTACGGCTTCGAATATTACAAAATCGATAAGCGTAGTTTCGCCTGTAAATGGTCTGGTTTCGAAAGTAAACATCAACAACGGAAAATATGTGGCTCCTACCGAAATGCTTTTTGAATTAACGAATATTCAGGATGTCATGCTGACTTTTAATGTTTTTGAGAAAGATGTTCAGTCGCTTAAAGAAGGTCAGAAACTTGAAGTGTACAGTAATTCTAATCCTGAAAAGAAATACGACGCGAGAATTCAGTTTATCAACCACAGCTTAAATCAGGATCGTGCAGCAGCTGTTATCGCGCGTTTAGACCGTTATGATCCTTTATTCTTACCGGGACTTTTCGTAAATGCCGCTATTCATGTAACCAGCAAAAGTCAATTAACACTTCCCGAAAACGCCATTGTAGACTGGAAAGGCAAGAGTTATGTTTTTGAAGATAACGGAAACAACAGCTATAAAATAGTAGAGGTAAAAGCCGGAATTGCTCAAAATGGTTTTAAGCAGTTTTCTTCAGAAGCAGTTACTTCTTCATCGAAACTGGTAATTAAAAATGCATATACCCTTTTGATGAAAACTATGAATGAGAGTGAGTAATTTAAATTCTAATATTTATTAGGAGTTAAATACAATTTGATTAAAGATAAAGGCAGTCTATATTTTTGTAGTACTGCCTTTTTTAATTTTATTATGTAGAATTTTACCAATAATCCCATACCCAATAAGTACTGAAGGAAGAATAAGCTGTTTATAACGGAATTTTAAAGGTTTAATAGTATCTTTCTTAATACTATCGTTTTGAATGTTTTCTTGTGCTGATATGTTAAAACCAAGAATTAAGCATGATAATAAAACAATGCTTTTGTTCATTTTGAGGAATTTTTAGAGTAAGCGTAGTTTTATGCAATACCATTTTGCGTTAAATAACGCAACGAAATTTTAATACAATTTTGAATGAATTTTGAATTTTTAAATAACGTGATCATGAATTTATATTTTGTTCTGCAATAAATGATTTAGCTTCAGTTTTTATTAGTTTAACTTTGTCTGTGAAAAATCTCCCTGCATGAATAATTTTGAAAAAGCATTACGAAATCATATCGAACAAATTGTCCCTCTAAATGACGAAGAGTTCCGTTTTATACTTTCTCATTTTAAACTGGAAAAGTATAATAAAAATGAAGTAATGATTGAGGAGGGAAGTTTTGTCGATAATGTATATTTTGTTTTATCCGGACTCGTAAAATTGATTTATACCGATGGAAATGCTAAACAAAATACCGTTTCGTTTGCCATGGAAGATTGGTGGGAAACAGATTTTGAAGCCTATTACACAAAGAGTAAATCTACTTTGTCATTAGAATGTATAGAAGATACTCTAGTGTATAGTTTGTCTCTTGAAAATTTTGAGAAATTGTGTTCTGGCTTGCAAAAAATGGAACGTTTTTTTCTCCGAAAATCGATTGCAGGACACATTGGTTCGCAACGCCGAATTTTGTCATTTATAACCTCCAGCGCCCGCGAAAGATATGAGCAGTTATTAGGCCGAAATCCATCTTTATTGCAACGGGTTCCAAAATCTGTTTTAGCATCTTATTTGGGAGTTTCGAGAGAAACACTAAGTCGTCTTTTTTCGTAAGAAATAAAAGTTGTGATATTTGTCACGCAATAAAAATTACAGCCACTCCGATTTTTGCATCTATTAATTTTTATAAAATAAAAGATGGAAAAGAAAATAATCAATCCGTGGAAATGGCAGGATGCCAGAAATTATGTTCAGGCTGTAGAAGTTTCCAATGTTCAGGGCACACTATATGTTTCAGGACAAACTGCTATAGATGAGAATGGCATATCGAGTGATGCTGATATGAGAAGCCAGTTGCAACAAACGATCGAAAATCTGGAAAAAGTAATTCTTACGGCTAATTATGAATTAAAAAATATCGTTAGACTTAATATCTACACTACCGATTCAGAGACATTATTTCAAAATTTTGATCTTCTGCAAAATTGGATTCAAAAAAATGAAATCAAACAATCAAGCACAGTTCTGGAAGTAAAAAGCCTTTTTGAAACTTTAAAAGTTGAACTAGAAGCTACTGTCGTTAGATTTTAAATGCTAAAAAAAAATCCAAATTCCAATTTATCGTTGGAATTTGGAATTTAAATATTTGGAATTTATTCTTTAATATTTGTCTTTTGTCTGTATCTCATCCTTCCAGTGGTGATCTTTTGGAAAAGGCTGACCGCTCCATGCTTTTTTACTTGTCCAGGCCATACCTGCATCTGTCCAGAAAGGATGTGAAGCAGGAAGCCCCAAAGGCATAAAAGAAAGCGAAGTCATGTATAAACTTCCGTTATTGGTATACCAATCGGCAATATTAGGCTGACTTCCTGCGAAACCAATAGTCAGGTATCCTTTGGCATTAAAATTATTGGCACCGTCAAACATACGCTTCATTACGGCAGTTAATGCAGTACGTACCTGACCGTTAGATACACCTTCAGGAAGTGTGTTGTATTGCGCCATTAAAGCAAGAGGTTGCATAGCAGCCATACGGTACGGAATTGATCTGCCGAAAACCGGAAAAGTGCCTTCGGGAGAAATAAAACGTTCCAGAACAAGTGCATATTTTTGAGCACGTTTTAATTCACGGTCATAATATTTTTCATAATCAATACGTGTACCCGCTCCTGCATCTTTCATGGCCTGGCAGGTTTCAAGATACATGGGATGAAAAACATAACTGCTGTAGTAATCAAAAGAAAATGAAGGGCCGTCAGCATACCATCCGTCGCCTGCGTACCATTCTTCCACTTTGCGAATAGCCGAATTAATACGATATTGATCATAATCAGAACCGGTTTTAGCTAGAAAAGCTTCTATTGTAGAAGAAAAAAGAACCCAGTTGGTATATGGAGGATCAATGCGTCTTAACTGCTGAAATTCGGTAATATAGCGTTTTTTGGTTTCGTCACTCAGCGGTACCCAGAGTGTTTCATACGCGCGGAGAAAACTCTCGGCAATATAAGTGGCATCAACAAGCGCCTGTCCGTGGCCTCGCCATAAAAGATAATCCTTGTTTTCTGGATTTACGGCATTTGCATAACTTTTTAATGCCCAATCGCGTAGTTGTTTACGTTTTGCCCCCTCTTTAGTAGCATCGTCCGGAAGTGTAAGCCAGGGTGAAATTCCGGCCATTAATCTTCCAAAAGTTTCCATGTAAACGACACTGTTGTCTCTGCCGTCATACGAAGTGCTGACCTCAACCAGCATATTATCGCGTAGTTTCCCTTCGGCCATATTGCTCAAAACCGGAGCAGCAATTTTATAAGCCAATTCTGTCCAGTAAGCGCGGTCTTTATTTGTTTCCTGATTTGCTTCTAAATAGCGTACATATTCGCAGGAAGCCAAAAGAAAAGCACCTACACCAAAATTTGAAGTTGAATTTGCGTCTACTATCTGTCCGGGAATTGCTTTTTCGCCAATTGGCTGAACATATCCAATTTTTCCATCCTTTTGTAAAGCAGTGTTTTTAAGATAATTCCATGATTTATTAATTACAGGAACAAATTCTGTTCTGTTCAGGTAATTATTATTGATTCCCCAAAGAATCGCATACGTAAAAAAAGCAGTTCCGCTGGTTTCTGGCCCTGGAGCATGTTCTGGATCCATCATACTTCTGGTCCAATATCCTTCAGGTTGTTGTATTTTGGCTAGAGCAGAAGCCATTTTTTTAAACTTCTGAACAAAAAAATCGCGGTGTTTATAATCAGCAGGAAGATCTTTTAGTACTTTGGCAAGTCCTGCAAGAACCCAGCCGTCGCCTCGTGCCCAGAAATCTTTTTTGTTATTTAAACTCTTATGCTTTGGAAAAACATATTTTGCATCTCGATAATATAAATTTTCCTCGGCATCAAACATGATACTGTCAGAATACAAAAGATACTCATACAATTTATCAAGATACTGCCTGTTGTTGGTTATTTTGTACATTTTGGTCATAACAGGCATCACCATATAAAGTCCGTCGCTCCACCACCAGTAATCGTTTTTGGCAGTAGACATTTCATATTCCATTACCTCTTTTGCTCTTGCAATTTTATGAGGTTCCGGCAGCAGATTGTATAAATCGGCATAGACCTGAAAGCAAATCTGATAATCCCCAAAAAGAACAAATTCATCAGTTTCGCCATACGAATATTTCCATTGGTTTTTATCTTTACTTTTAGCTCCCATCCATTGGTTATGAGCAGCCCAGGTTTCGGAATAGGTGCGGTACTTTTCGTTTCCGGTAAGCATATAAGCTTCTATATTTCCGGTATGATATGCAGCGTTATCCCAGAAAGAACTGGTTTGTGCCGGATTTTTAGACTGCCAGAAGGTATTTACTTTATCAATTATTTTACGAACCTGTTCCGGTTTATCAGTTTGTGCCGATATAGTACTGCATAGTAAAAGAAAAAAGGTTTGTAAAAAGATTTTTTTTAAGAGATGGTTTGGATGCATGCTTTTGGTTTTAATGGTATTAGTATAGAAAAGTCTTCATAAACGTACAAAACGGACGTAATATAAGAATTTTTCAGACAACATATAGTCAAAAAGACATTAAGTTATTCTGCAGCAGTCCAACGGCATCAATCTGTTTAAAAAATCACGATATTAAGCTTCATTATGAATCCATTTACTGCGATTCGTTACATATAAATGCCTGAATAATATATAAAACCCTATCGCCAGTGTGAAGCCGCTTACGCTGAAAGAAATAAAGAAAGGCGTAAGCGAACTCATCATCTGGCTGAAGGCATTTTGTTTTTCGTTCATCTGCCATGCTGCTCTTAAAATACCGGCCGTCATCAGCGACAGCCAGAATACCAGTAAAGAAGCATTAATAAGAAAATAACCTTTTTTGAAAAGTTTTGGTTTTATAAACTGTTGTTTTGTATTTCCAAAAATATCATAAACAAAAGCCATTAACAGCATGCTGTTTATACCAATTGTGGTTCCCATGGAATGCGCTACCGTAACATGCGTACCGTGTGTATAAAGGTTAAAAGCGGGAATAGACATAACAATGGCCTGGCCCAGCATAATAAAAACCCAGATATCAGCAGCGAGCAGAAATTTATACGGGACTTCATGACGGTATTTTTTCGCCGCAGAAAGCGAAGATTTCCATTGATAGATTATTTTTCCAAAAAGAAGCAGTTCCGTCATACTTACCGCGTAACTTACATAACGAATATATGGAGCTGTTGGAAGCGAATAAATATGATGTCCCCAATTGAACAGAAGATTAAATAATCCTAAAGAATAAATAAGGAAAGCCGTAACAGAAGAACTGCTTTTGTTGTCTTCGCTTATTTTATCCATTAGATAAATTCCGGATCCGTAAATAAGCATGTTCCAGGATCCAACCATCGAACCGTACGATTTCCACTGCACGGTCATATCACCTATAATATTTTGTCTGAAATAAGGAATAAGCCATAAATACGACTCTAAAAAAGTAATAAGAAAAAAAACAATTCCTGTAAGCCACATCCAGACATAAACAGGCTGTTTGGTAAGCTGTCGTACCGAAGTGAAAAAATGAATCAGGAATGCAATCCATCCAATTACAATAGGCAGTGCCAATACAGGAGGGAATTCCCAATATTCACGTCCGCCAAAAACTCCCATAAGATACGAAACCATAATAATCGGGATGGCACTCAGAAACATCCAGAATTGTATTTTTACTAAAACTGGATATTTGGCATTATTTTTAAAATGCTCGTTTAGATAATGCTGTACAACACCCACAGCCGCAAGAATAATCCAGAATACAACAGATGATACATGCAGTGGGCGGGTTTTTTCGAAAGAAACAGCAGCTTTAAGAAATCCGGGAAAAACATATTGAAGTGTTCCCAATATTCCAAATAATAAACCCAATCCAAGCACGGTAAGTGCCAGTAGTATAAATTTTTTGCTTGTTTCCATAAATTATTTTTGGTGTGTAGTACCGTCGTTTAAAATTGTAAAAGTTCTGGGATCAGCAGAGCCGCTTTTGTCTATCTCTTTTAGATAGGCGGTAAGTGCGTCCATTTCGTATTGTGATAAATGAAAATCAGGCATGACCTGCGTACCGCTTTTAAGAAATGCTTTTATATATTCGGGACCTTTTAAAGAATACGTATTGGTAAGGTCCGGACCAAGATAACCGCCCAGCTGATAAATTTGGTGGCAGGCAATGCAGTTGTTTTCCTGCCATATTTTTTTTCCCTGATCGGCAAGATTATTATTTATTCCTGCCGTATGAGGCATATCTCTGTAAATACATCCGGAATAGACAAAATAAGAAATGCACAGGGCAGAAAAAAGTAAAACTTTATAAGTATAGGACCGCATAGGTTTTTAGGATATTTTAAAAGATTATTGCATACAGGAATGTGGCGTTCATGGTCTGTATTGAAGCAATATTACTGAGATGTTTTTTTACGGCTTATGATTTTTATCATATTTGACCTAAAAGCAAAACAGACACGGATCAACAGGCATGTGTGTACTTTTTTTTTAAGTCTTTTTCAAAAGATTTAAAAATTGCAGCATTCTTCCTGACGAAGAAAAACTAAGAGCATTCTGATTTTTTCTTATTTTAAAGGTTTTATTTCTCTGCTATATTTCTTATTTTTAGGATAGTAATTGCAAAAAATAAGAAATATGATTTCAGGTGTCAAACGTTTACTGTTTTATATGCTGTTCCTGACGGCATTAGTAATGAAACCGGATACAGCAGCAGCCCAATTACTGGGGCCGGCAAAAACCACAGCGGAAGAAGTTGAAAAAACTCCCGAAGATTCATTGGGAAGAAGAACGCCTCAGGGAACCGTAAACGGATTTATCAAAGCTATAGGCGATCAGAATTATATTCGTGCCAGCCAGTATTTTGTTTTAAGTAAACGCTCGTACCGCAAAGCATCTGAAAGAATCCGAATAGCCAAAACGTTTCAGCAGCTGCTGGATCAGGGCGGTAATTTGTCTCCGTCTACCATTATAAGCAACAAAGAACTCGGACGTCTGGATGATGATCTTGCAACGGGGGTTGATCTTGTTGGAAATATATCAAATAATAAAACAACAATACAGCTTTATGTTGAAAACCAGTCCGATGACAGCCAGCCTCCTTTATGGCTTTTTTCTGCGGAGACCATAGAATCAATTATGTCTGCAGATATTAAAGAGGAGAAAACGTTTCTCGACCGCTTGCTGCCTCCTGTTTTAATCGAAAAAAAATTAGGAAATGTTCCTATCGGACACTGGGCAGTAGTTGTGGTCATGACAATTGTGTCGTATTTATTGTCCAGAATGCTGATTTTTGGGATTGTTTTTCTTCTGCAGAAAATATGGAGAAAAGCAGCCAGTGAAAAAGGCACCGCAATTATAGAAGCTTTTACCTTACCGGTGCAAATGTATCTTACGGTGCTTTTATTTGTGGCATCTACCCAGCGAATGGGAATTTCTATTGTAGTCCGCCAGCGTTTCAGCATCATTATCATTACCATAAGTATTCTGGCTTTTCTGATTTTGTTATGGAGAATGACCGATTTTGTGAGTATGTTTACGCGAAGCAGAATGAACAGGCGCGGGCGTATTTCGGCTGTTTCGGCTATATTATTTTTAAGCCGTACCACTAAAGTTGCTATTGTTTTTATTGGGATAATTGCCATACTGGGAATTATTGGCGTCGATGTTACTGCCGGACTTGCCGCTTTGGGTATTGGAGGTATCGCACTGGCATTGGGAGCACAAAAAACAATCGAAAATTTTGTGGGAAGCGTGAGCCTTATTGCCGATCAGCCCCTGCGTGTAGGCGATTACTGCCGGGTTGATGATATAAAAGGAACGGTAGAATCTATAGGAATGCGCTCTACGATGCTTCGAACCGCCGGACGTACAATTGTAACGATTCCTAACGGACAATTATCTGCCAGTAAAATAGAAAATTTTGCACATCGTGACCGTTTTCTTTTTAATCCGGTTTTAAATTTCAGGATGGAAACCACTCCGGATCAAATGCGTTATCTGCTGGTCGAATTACGAACTTTATTGTTTTCTCATCCCGGAATAATCAATTCACCGCCTATAGTTCGTTTTACAGGCATTACCGCAGATGCATTTAAAATTGAAATTACATCGTATATTGGAGCAATCAATTTTGATACTTCGCAGGAAATACAAGAAGATCTGTTATTACGGATGATGGATATTATCGAAAAAAGCGGCACCTCGCTGGCATATCCGTCTCAAACACTGTACATGACACGTGATACTCCTCCGTCAGCCGAAAAATCAGCTGAGGTATCTGAAACGGTTAAAAAATGGAAAGAAAATAACGAATTGCAGATTCCTAAATTTGACCCGAAACGAATCGAAGAACTAAAAGACAGTATCAAATATCCGGATGACGGCAGTTTTAAATTAAAAGAAGATTAAATCAAATAAAAAAGTCCTGAAAGTTTCAAATTTTCGGGACTTTTAAATTTTTAATAAAAGTAATTTCGGAAATTAAGATACAACATCAAAACCATTTAAAACCATTGCCAAAAGGCTGTATGCTTCAATTAAAAAGATAAGTTCGGCAGTACCTTCTTTTCCTAATAATTCAGATGCAAGCTGATAAGAAGAATTAGGGACAATCCGTCCTTTTGCCAATACAGATGCGATTTCATACGCTATGGCTTCTTGCGGATTTAATTCGACAGGACGAAAACCAGATGCCAGCGATGCCACAGCTTCGGGTGAAAATCCCAGATGTTTTGCCATGATTTCGTGGGCATACAATTCAAAACGGGCTCCAAATGCTGCACCAATAGTCAATATGGCTGTTTCTCTGACTTTTTTAGGAAGCGCAGCATGATTATCCAGTGAACGTACAAAGCTTAAAGCAGGAATTCCGAATTGCGGAAAATTGAGCATAGGAGGAAAAGGACCCGTTAAAGCGCCTTCGCTATTCAGCATAGTAACAGGACCCTGACTGTGAGTGATGAGTTTCACCACTTCGTCGTGTACATAACGAACCTCCGGGTTCATTGTTTCGGGATTTACAGGATTTACTCGCATATTCTTTTTTGTTAAATTACTTAAGACTTTCTTCAAATTGTCCGTCGATCAGGATAAAAACAACCCGACAGGTTTTGCCGGATCTATTACTCCAGGCATGATTGGTTCCCCGCTGTACGATAATGTCACCTGCTTTTGCAGTCGTTTCGTCTTCGTCCAGAATTAACGTTAGTTCGCCTTCCAGAACAATTCCGTAATCAATGGTTTCTGTTTTGTGCATTAACGGATGAGGTGCATTTCCTCCGGCTTTAGAGGCCTGTTCACCGCTCATGGTTTTAAAATGTTCCAGAGCTTGTTCCTGAGTCAGATTTCGTATTTCATCACCTTCTGGAGGAAAATCAATAACCCGGATTCTTGTTCCCTGCTTGGGAGGTCCTAAAACAAGTGTGTTTTCTTCAGGTTCCTGAGACAGAGCATCCAGCAAAGCCGGAGTTTGTTTGGTGTTCCATATTTCATGAAATTTTGCTCCGTTTGGTCCGCCCACCATATAGGTTCTTGCCGGAACTTCATCTGACACAATTATGGCTTTACCTTCTGAATTATGTCCCGTTACAATACGTCTGAATGTTGTTTCCATGATTTCTAGTATTTAGATTCTGTTTTTTTTGAATACATAAACTCCTAAGTAGTGAAAAAGTACTCCTGTCGCCCAGGCTGGAGTAGACCAAAGCGGCCACGGATAAGTAGTATCAGTTAAATACCAGATAATAAAAATTAAGGGTGCTGTTAATACAAAAACAAGAAAGTGAATTCTGAATCCCAGTTTTGGATTTTTGTTTGTTTTTGCCTCGAAGTTAAATTGTGTTTTCATGATTTCGTTGTTTTATTGTTATTAGGTTTTTTAAATAGAAATGAATTAATAGTTTGATTTTCAATTTGTTTACATGACAAAGGTAGAACGGATATTCTGGCAGCGCCATTGACTTTGGTTAAGAACGACTGCTTGATTTTTTAAAACAAAGAATTTTGTACTTAGCAGAATAAAATCTAATTTTAAATGTTATTATTTCTCTTAACTTGTTGTTATGGATGCAATTAAAACCGTTATAACCTCGATTGTACCTATGTCGGATGACGAGTACAGTCTGATGCTTCCTGTCATCAACAGAATGAATGTAAAGAAGGATTCAGATCTTTTGCAGCAAGGCGATATATGCCGCCACATTTACTTTATAGAAAGCGGTTTTTTCAGGATGTTTTATGTCGATTATAAGGGTAACGAGATTAACTGCAGGTTTGCAAAACCCAATGATTTTCTGGTAGATTTCGCCAGTTTTATTACCCAGAAAACAGCGCACTACCATTGTCGGGCTATGGAAGATTCAAAAGTTATTGCGTTAGAATACAGTAAAGTCGAGAATTTATATCACAGTTCTCCCAACTGGTCAAAATTTGGAAGATTAATAGCAGAGTCTGCTTATCTGACCATCATCGAAAGAGAAGAAATGCTCCATTTTCAAACTCCCGAAGAACGATACAAAACCATCTTAAAAAAAGAGCCGTATCTTTTTCAACTCGTGTCTCAGAATCAGCTTTCATCTTACATTGGCATTAAACCCGAATCTTTAAGCAGACTTAGAAAAAGAATGACAGGCAGATAATTAAAGATTCAGTTTGTAATCTTAATTAAAATAACGGAAGACGATAAAATCTCCCGTTATTCCAATAGTCTGATGCATTATTTTTTAGCCAGCCAGCTTGCTGTAGCTTTAGAAAAATCGGCTACATCAATAGGGTGTCGGCTGGTAATAATATTGGCATCTACTACAACAGGTTCATCGGTTACGGTGCCGCCTGCGTTTTTAAGATCGACCTGAATATTCCAGTATCCGGTAAGTTTTCTTCCTTTCAAAATATCGGCAGATGCTAATACTACAGGCGCATGACAGATAGCTGCGATCAGTTTGCCTGATTTATTAAAATCCTGAATAAATTTAATAACATCTTTGTCATAACGAAGGTTATCCGGATTCCATGCACCGCCCGGAATAAACACGGCATCATAATCACTTACTTTGATCTGGTCTGCAGTTCGGTCAAACTTAATCCAGCCTGTAGGCTGTAAATACTGAATCGCCATAATATGGGTTTTTGCCATTTCAGGACTGCTTAATCCGTATCTGGCGGGAGCAGGATTGTATTTTGGGGCAACAATATCAACCTGAGCGCCAAGTTCTCTAAAATACCATACCGGTCCGGTTAATTCGATTTCTTCAAAACCATCAGCGGCAAGAACCGCAATTTTTTTGCCTTTTAATACCGTCTTGTCTTTTACAGGAGTAAAAAAGAAGTCTCGTAAAGCTTCGTTTCCGGGTGCATTTAATAGCTGTGAAACCGGCATAACCGATACATGGGATGGAGTCGATAATTGATTCATTACATCCAGCTGATGGTCTTTGCCCTGAGCTTGTGCATTAAGAAATGAAGTTCCAAGTACTCCTGCAGCGATAATTTGTTTTAAATTTTTCATGATTTTTAATTTTAATAGTGTTTATAATTGTTTTTAATAATTTTATTCTTTGATTATTCTCTTGTTAATGGAGCAAATTCGATCAGATTATGAAGTCCGTTCTGAAAAGGCGGATTTTTAATGCTGGTTTCCAAAAATTCGATAACCGGTTTAATAGGAGGGAAGCTGAGGTGATATTGAAAAGCATCCTGGCTTCTGAATTTTTCGTAGGTCACAAATTGTGTATCATCTCCTTCAATTTCTGATAACTGATAGGTTACAACTCCCGGTTCACTTCGAAATTGAGGCATTGCCGTATGATACGTGTCTTTAAAATTTTGCTGCGTTCCATTTTTGGCATCAACAAAAAGCATAATAACCAGCTGTTTGTCTTCTTTTTTTGCTGTTGTGCGCCATTGCTCTTTTGTAAGTGGTTCAAGATCTTTTAAATAATACGTTTTGGGTACATTTTTAAGCAATTTTTCATTTAAAGACTGTAACGATTCTGCCTGTTTTCCTTTGCTGAAATTTTTCAGCTGATTCTTATCGTTCCATCTTTCAATCAGCCATAAAACATTGGATTGGTTCTGATCATAAAAAGCTTCGGCCATAATGTTACTTTTAGAAGCAAGGGCAGAAGAAACATAACCTGAAAGTGTTTTTTTAAATTCAGACAGTTGCTCTTCTTTTACCTCAAAACGCGTCATTTTTGAAACCGTTTCGGTTAAAACTCTTGTTTTTATTTTATAAGAGTTTTGGGCGTCTGCACTGCCTGTTATAAGTGTAAACACAAACGCGGCGAGGCTCATGGCATTTTTAGAAATTGATTTGTAAGCTGTTGTTTTCATAATTTTCATTCTTTAATTGTTGAATTTGTTAAACAAAATTTTGTAATCAATAATTAGCTTTGCATCTAAGACAAATTTCCGTCAAGTCAAAAATCTGGAGGTTGAGCAGGCTCACTTTAAAAGTGTGATGCGGATCACACTTTTTGTTTTCGTTTTAAGATTTTGGAATCGTTTGTTATGTCTAATGGATTGAATTACATTGTATTACGAAGCAAAAGTAAGCCTGTAATTCTTTGTAAATCATTGACTTTGGTTAAGAATGAATTTTTTTAGTGATCCAGACAGGCACAAAAAAAAGCGTGATCAGAATCACGCTTTTAAATTTTTTACAATTTATCGCTGAGCAGCCGAATACAATCTGCTGAGGGTTTCCCGGCTTACGCCAAGGTATTCGGCAATGTATTTTTTTGGAATTTTCTGCATAATTTCCGGATAAAGGTTTGCAAATTCTTCATATCGTTTTTTAGGATTGTTTGAAAGGAGTGAAATAATCCTGCGCTGTTGTGCCGAATATCCTTTGGTGAGTTTCATTCTGAAAAAATGCTCCATTTTGTGCATTTCGGATGCCAGCTGTTCCCGTGCCGAAAGTGTGAGGCATAAAACCAATGCATCTTCCATACAGACAATATTGATTCCGGATTCTTTCTGATTGAAAAAAGCATTGTAATCAGACAGCCACCAGTTTTCGAGTGCAAACTGCACAATATGTTCTTTTCCTTCTTTATCAATATAAAAAGCCCTGAAAATACCTTTAATTATCCAGTATTCAGAGGTAACTTTATCTCCGTCCTGAAGTAAATACTGGTGTTTCTTTACTTTTTTTTCTGTAAAAAAGGTTTTGATATAATCAAATTCTTCAGTCGTTACGGGCGTAATTTCTTCAATATGTTTTCGCAGTTCGTCCATAATAAAATTACCGTTGTTCTTTGGGGTTTTGATTTGTTTTATTCAATAAATTTATAAAAAAGTAATTGATAAACATGGCTTTACCCAAAATCCCATTTTTCAGAAAGTACAGCATATTTTTTAAAGCCGTAATTGTTGGCGGTATTTTAGGATTGCTCTACGGAATTGTAACAGATACGAGTTCGATTTACGACCATTTGGGTTTTCTGCCTGCCATTGTAATTGGTATTGCGATTGGTTTTATTGTGATTGTTTTTGAAAATGGTATCAAATTAAACCAGTATCCGTTTTTATTGGTTATGCTGCTAAAAGCAGTTGTGTACGGGATTAGTATATTTATCCTGCTGATTCTTTTTATGACAGGTTTTACAGAATTATCCGGAAAGCATATCTACAAGGAAGGGCTTATTATGTATGCGCACAACCGGCTTGCGGGCGATTTCTTTTTCTCACTCGGCGCCTCTGTATTTTTGATTCTGTTTTTGGAAGTCAGCAGTTTATTAAGTTCGCGTTTTTTTTATAATTATTTTACCGGACGCTACCACAGACCTGTGCAGGAAGAGCGGATTTTTATGTTTGTTGATGTAAAGTCTTCGACCACAATAGCAGAAGAATTAGGCGATATACAATACAGCCAATTACTGCAGGATCTTTTTAATGATTTTACAGATGGAATCCTTGCTTCTCACGCCGAAATTTATCAGTACGCCGGAGACGAAATCATCCTGACCTGGAAAACTGCTCAGGGACTTAAAGCACGGCGCTGTTTGTATTGTTTTTATCTGTTGAAGGAAATCATCCACGCTAAAAAAGAGTATTACCTGCAAACCTATAATTTAGTTCCAAAATTCAAAGCCGGAATGCACATGGGAACTGCTGTAACAGCCTGGGTTGGAAAAATAAAAAAAGAAATTGTGTATCACGGCGATCTTCTTAATACCACAGCCAGGATTCAGAGTACATGCAACGAACTGGAACATGATTTCGTTATTTCCGAAGCCATAAAACAAAATCTGCATGATGATCCCGATATTACTTATAATCTGAAAGGCGAAATACTTTTAAGAGGAAAAGCACAGCCGTTGAAACTATTTACAGTCGATTTTAATTTGGAAGAAAGTAAAAATGCAGCTGAAAATTAAAATTCCAGCTGATTTTTATTCAATATTAATTTCGATTGGCACTGTTTGCCTGTCTGATTGCTTTAGGATCCGTTAGATTAAAACGGTACACAAAACTAAGCCGGTATCTTGCCGCGTTTGGAATACTATTTTCTTTAATAACATAATTGGTTCCGGTTGTAATGCTTTTATTCTGGCGCAGGTTAAAAGCATTTGTTACATCAAAAACGATAGTTGCTTTGTCTTTCAGAAGAATTTTACTCAGTCCAAAATCAACAGATTGCAGGGCTTCGTTTTTGGTTTGTGCATTTTGAATGGCACCGCGAAAATTATAGCGTTCCTGAAAACTAAATTTAGCCGGAAGTTTAATCTGTGTGCTTAAACGTGCCGTGAAATTTTGTCCGCTGTAATCCAGATTCTCTTCATTGTAATTTCCTTTTTGTTTAAAATGAAAAAAGTTTGTTTCTGCATTGATCTGAAGCCATTTCGACGGATTATATAATGCGGATATTTCAATCCCGCTGCGTATCTGATAATCAATATTAACAGGCATCGTATAGAAAATATCATTTTTCCGATAGGTAAAATCCTGTATATATCCTTTCTCATTCTGGTAATAAAGCGAAGGGTTTAAAGTGAATGTTTTCCAGGTTTTCAGAAACGCCATTTCAAATACATTCGTATAAGACGGATTCAGATCCGTATTTCCTATATACTGAGCATTCAGGTCTGTAACTTCATTAAAAGGATATAGAGCATATAATGACGGGCGTCTGATTCTTTTGCTGTAATTGAGCTGCAAAGTCGAACTGCTGAACTTATAACTCAAATTGACGGAAGGAAAAAGTTTGTTGTACTTTTTTTCGTCATTGTAAGTGTTTTTCATATCGGTAATCGATACATCGGTAAACTCGGTGCGGAGTCCGAATATATAACTAAAACTTTTCATTTTATCACTAAACTGGGCATAAGCACCTGTTATAGTTTCGCTGTAATTCAGATCATTATCAATATTCTGATAAATCGTCCAGTCGTTACCCTGCTGTTCCTCGGCTAAATAATCACTGGAGACTTTTCTAATTTCGGTTTTAACTCCAAATTCCAGTACCGAAACACTGTCAAGAGGCTGAATAAAATCGGTCTTGGCAAGGAAATCTTTACTGTTTCCGGTTGATCTGGTTCGGATTCCGGGATAAACCAATGCATCCGGAAATAAACGCTGTGTTGAAAGATTCCAGTTTTTATCGCTGTTCCACCAATCGTACTGAACGTCAATAGTCCATTTTTTTGCCGGGTTTTTAAAGGTTCGGGTATAGTTAAATTCTAATTGGCTGTAATCGCGCTTTTCGAGTGATTTTCCATTTCTCGTTAAAAGACTATCCAGCGAATTGCTGTTCGAATTGCTTTTGTAATCGTAATGCAAATCCGTTTTATCGTTATCGTGCGTGGCATTTTTTAAAAACGCCGCCGTTATGGTTTGATGTTCATTAATAAAGTAATCGGCACCCAAATACAGCAGTTTACCATCGTCATGACGGTCTTCGTTCTGAACACGATTCATAAATGAAGGAGTATCATTTGTACCTGTTGACTGATTTGTGGTATACAACCCCGCATAATCTGAAGACCGGATGCTGAAATTAGAAAAAATATTGATTTTATCCGATTTGTAGTTCAGACTAGGATTGAGACGGCTGTCATTAGGAGAACCGGCAACCAGCCGAACCTGACCGCTGAAACCGCTTTTTTTATTTTTTTTGAGAATAATGTTAATGATACCTGCAGAACCCGCAGCATCATATCTCGACGACGGATTGGTAATGACTTCTATACGATCGATCTGGTCGGCTGCAATTTGATCGAGGGCATTGTTCTGCGTAAGTCCCGATTGTCTTCCGTTAATCAAAACCAAGACACTGTTGTTGCCCCTCAGGCTTACAGCTCCGGCAGGACTGACAGCAACAGAAGGTACGCCGTTTAAAACATCATGAGCCGAACCGTTTTGCGATAAGACATCTTTACCGACTTCAAATATCTTTTTGTCCAGTTTTAAGCTTACATTCGATTTTTGTCCGTTAACTTCTACTGTGTTTAATTGTACGGCATCTGTAATTAAATGAATAGTCCCTAATTCTATTTTGGGTTTTCGGGCTGTGATTTCCAATATCTGAGTGTATTTCTGATATCCCACATAACTGAAAGAAAGCGTCATTTTACCCATAAAATCACCTTCAAGAGTAAATGCACCATGATTATCCGTTACTCCCGCTGTGATCATTTTTGAAGTATTATCCAGTACTGATACGGTTACATAAGGCAGTGCTTCTTTGGTTACATTATCCTGAACTTTCCCCGAAATCACGGTTTGCTGTGCAGTTGCAAAAAAAGAAATAAAGAAAAATAAAGTGTTGATTATTAGGTTTTTCATCTTGATTGGTTTTTACACTGCAAGATTAGTCCATAAAATAAAGGACTGTTTTTAAAAACATGCAAACGGCTCTATGGACTTTTAAAATGCATTTCGCTATTCGATATTTGTTTTATCTTTATCCTATGCACCGATTTACCTTTTTCACAGTTTTAGTATTGCTAATGTTTACCTCGTGTAAGCATTACGAAGAGTATGTTACAACTGATGTGACTTATACTGCGGCTGGTGACGATCCGTATGATTATTTAAACACCGGCACCGAATCTGTTTTTAAAGTTGAAAGAGAAATAGAAATCCAAAAACGTAAAAACAAATGGGAACCGCTGGGATTACAGATTAATGCCTTTGGTGCTTTTGATGTCTATTGGGATGGTATTTTGGTGGGAAGAAACGGGAGAATGGCAAAACCCGGACATCCCGAAATTCCTGGAACAGAAATGAGTTATTATCAAATTCCGGAAAAATTATCTCATTTAGGAAAACATGTTGTTACCATAACAGGCACGCAGACTCAACTGAGAGATGCCAAACGTGAAATTCATGTAAAACTAAAAAGCTATTTGCTGCTTCAGCGTTCGCCTCTTGTTGTAATATCGTTTATGAATATCATGGCAGGCGCTTTTCTAATTGCGGCGATCTACTATTTTTTTGTGTATATAAACAGTAAACGAAAAGAATCAACCGTTTTGATTTTTGGAATAATCTGTCTGCTATTCTTCTTTTTACTGATTTTAGAATATGTAAAATATTATATCACCATTCCGTATACCCATTTTTATACCCGTCTGCAAATTATCGGCTGGCTGACCTTTGCCATTTCGATGCTGATTCCGTGGTATTTTATGCTGCAATTTGAGTTTAAAAGAAAAAACATCCTTTTGCTTCTTTTGCTATGCATTCTCATTGCGATCTATATAGTGTATTACGGTCATTATGATACTTCAGCAGCCTATTTTAGTTACGCAACGCGTCTGGTTTCTATTTTTATAGCGGCCCATGCAGCATTCAGAAAAATTAAAGGCGGATTAATTGTAGCTGCAGCTCTGCTTGCCGGAGTGGTCGTGAATTACCTTATGTTTTATGATTTCGGGTTGTTTATTTCTTTTACGATTTTGGTGCTTTGTATGCTTTATCTGCATACCATTCGGGCAAAAGCCATAGAAGAAGCTCACGAAGCCTCATTGCTGCTTTCTTCAAGACTGCAATTGCAATTGGTTAAGAAAAATATTCAGCCGCATTTTCTTCGAAATACGCTGACTTCATTAATTGACTGGATTGAAGAATCGCCAAAAGAAGGCGTTGTATTTATTAGGGCGCTGGCAGAAGAATTTGATATAATGAACGATATTGCCGAAGATACACTTATCCCGATCCGGCAGGAAATTGCATTGTGCAAAAGGCATTTAGAAGTAATGTCTTTTCGGAAAGAAATTGGTTATGAATGGCAGGAAGAAGGAATTGATGAAAATGAAACCATTCCGCCCGCTGTTTTTCATACTATTATAGAAAACGGAATTACACATAGTCTGCCTCCAAAACAAGGCAGTATTATTTTCTTTCTAAACTTTAAGAAAAACGACGAATTTAAGCAGTATACACTCCGGACTCTGGCCCAAAACCGACAGTTTAAAAAAGACAAACGAACCGGAACAGGTTTTAAATATATCAAAGCAAGGTTGACCGAAAGTTACGGCACAAACTGGTCTTTTGATTCGTATGCTGTCGAAAATGGCTGGGAAACCACGATTAAAATTTTTGGTAAAAGATGAAGATTCTGATTATTGAAGACGAAGCCCGCATTGCCAGGCGAATCGAAAGAATGACCCGCGATTTCTTTAATAAGGAAATCCAGATTCTCCTTTCGGATTCGCTTGACAACGGACTGCTGCTAATTGAACAGCACTCAATTGATTTGCTGCTGCTGGACCTGAATCTGAATGGAGAAGACGGCTTTGAAATACTGCAGACTTTTGCTGCAGGATCATTTCAGACGATTATTATTTCGGCCTATACAGATAAAGCCATTACGGCATTTAATTACGGAGTCCTCGATTTTGTGCCCAAACCTTTCGACCAAAGCCGGCTGGCACAGGCTTTTATGCGTTACACCACACCCGGAAAACAGTCAGGAACCGGAACGCGTTTTTTGGCCGTAAAAAAAGCAAAAACAATCAGCCTGATTCCAGTTCATGAAATTCTGTATATCAAAGGTGCCGGAATTTACACAGAACTTCATCTGGAAAACAACCGGATGGAACTTCATGATAAATCACTGGAATCATTAGAAAAACTGCTTCCGGAAACTTTTGAAAGAATCCATAAATCGTTTATTCTCTGCTGGGATCAGGCCGATAAATTTGTTGTGGAAACAGGAGGGAAGTACAGTATTCTTTTAAAAAACGGAGAATTGCTTCCGGTAGGACGTTCAAGATACAAGGAAATCAAACATAAACTAATCTGAGAATTCAGAATAAGAACATTGAAGATTTAATCATAAGATTTTTTTTATTTTTAATTAAACCTTCAGTTATTTTTAAATTCTAATAATAGTTAATCGGCTTAAATTCATTGAATTATAAAGATTGAAGATTTGGATTTTTTACTGAATAACAGACTTAAACCTATGTAACTAACTTAAACCACTTGCGAAATGAAAAATACATTACTTATCATTCTTTCTTTGTTTTCTTTATTAGTTTTTGCCCAGGATCAGGAAATCGATGCCATTATAAAAAGAGAAATGAAGGAACGTAAGATTCCCGGATTAGGGATTTCGGTTGTCAGGAATGGTAAAATGGTTTTAAGTAAAAGTTATGGTACTGCCAATATTCAGGATAGTATTCCTGTAACAGCACATTCTGTTTTTGCCATTAACTCGATAACAAAAGTTTTTACCGCCACAGGAATTATGAAACTGGCAGAAGAAGGAAAACTGATTCTCTCAGATCCGGTTTCAAAATATTTAGATTTTTTTCCTTCAAACTGGGATTCTTCCGTTACTATAAATCATTTATTAACTCATACGTCCGGCCTTCCGGATATGCTAAAACTTCTGGACCAGAATACAGGAAGCGTAGGCAGTTTAAAAAATGAAGAAGGAATCTGGCAGAAACTTATAAGTCAGCCTATGGATTTTAAACCCGGAGATGCATTTAGTTATAATCAGACCAATGCTTATTTGCTGGGAAAACTGATTGATAAATTTTCAGGTAAACCTTTTGCAGTATATTTTGAAGAACATCAGTTTAAACCCGCAGGAATGCGTAATACAGTTTTTGGAGATTCCCGCGATGTGATTCAGAACTTTGCCCCAACTTATTTTTGGAGAAAAAATATAGATGGAAGAATGCTTGAAAATCCCGTTTTAATTCACAATTACTATGAATTTCCTTATTTCAGAAGAACTGCCGCAGGCTTAAACAGTACTGCAGAAGATATGGCAGGATGGATAATAGCATTGCAGAATGAAAAACTGCTTACCAGATCGTCACTTGAAAAAATGTGGTCGCCATTTGTATTTAATAACGGAAAAAAAACACCCTGGAGCCTTGGCTGGGGAATGAATAAATTTAGAAAAGAACACCGTGCAGTGGGAATGTCAGGCGGCGGAAGGTCTGCTTTTCTATTATATCCTGATGATAATCTTGCGGTTATCGTTTTAACCAATTTAGGCGGAAGTTACCCCGAAGATTTTTTGGAAGAACTGGCAGGAATATACAATCCGGATATTGTAAAAGCAGACCCGGTTACTAACTTACGAATTTCACTTAGAAAAACAGGTTTTGAAAATGCCATTCCTTTTTCAAAAAAAGAAATGAAGAGAAATCCTCTTTTTGTTCCTAATGAATTTGAACTTAATGAATGGGCTTACAGAATGATGGCAAAAGGACAGAATAAGGAGGCTCTGGAAATTTTTAAACTCAATGTGTATTTGTTTCCCGAAAGCTGGAATGTGTATGATTCTTACGGCGAAATTTTGGCTAAAACAGGAGATACTAAACAGGCAGTATTGATGTACCAAAAATCAGTTACACTCAATCCTGATAATGAAAACGCAAAAAAGGTACTCGAAAAACTGCTGCATAATTAACATGAAATCTTCATATCAGCCGTTTTTTCTGTTTTTTTAAGATTTCGTTTTTTTACAATTTTTGAGTGGGTTTTATGAATAATTTTAGTGTCATTAAAAAACTGTAAAGAATGAATAAAAAAGCGGCTCTCTGTTTGTTTCTGTTTTGTTTTTATGCTTTTTCTCAGAATCCTGCTTCTGAAATAAAAGACAATTCGCTGTCTATGCCGGAAAAAACATTCGAAGTATTCTGGAAGACATTTGATGATAATTACGCATTTTTTGATTTAAAAAAAATAGACTGGAAAGCAGTATACAAAAAGTATCGTCCCAAGGTTAATTCAGAAACGTTAAATGACAGTCTTTTTTCTGTTTTGTCGCAAATGACAGCGCCTTTATATGATGATCATGTAAATATTATTATTCCCAATATACGGCAGTTTACAGCAGAAAAACCTTCTCCGTTTTTAAAAGAATTTCCAACTAAAGCTTCAAGGGATTCTTTGTGGACAGCGGTAAATGAGACACTTTATAAAAACGGATTTGCAGAATTGAAATGTGCCGGACCTGAGTATAAAGGCAAAAAGCTATTTTCGTACGCCTGTTCAGATACTTGTGGATATATTCGTATCGAAAGGTGTTTTGCTTCTTCAGAAACAGAAGATGAGCCTGAAAAAGATGCTGTTCTTGCGGGCATAGTACTTGATTCTGTATTACAGCAAATGAGCAAAACCAAAGCTTTAGTATTAGATCTTCGTTCGAATATTGGCGGCAATGATGAATTTGCCTACGCTGTTGCAGGACGCTTTGCAGCAAGTAAAATAGTAGGGCATTACAAACAAACAAGAATTACAGGCACCAGAAAATTTACGCCGTTAGAAAAGTGGTATATAACTCCGTTGTCTCAGACACCTTACACGAAACCTCTTGTAATCTTAACAAACGACCAGACAGCAAGTGCCGGAGATGTTCTGGCCATGATTATGACAGTTCTGCCTAATACAGTTCTTGCGGGCGAAAATACATTAGGTATTTATTCGGATATGTATGGTTTTGAACTTCCAAATAAATGGCTGGTATCTTTGTCCAATCAAAAATATTTTTCTTCTAAAATGGTTTGTTATGAAGGAGAAGGAACTCCCGTAAACATTACGGTCAGAAATACCAGACAGGATATTAAAACAATGGAAGATCCTGTCGTTTTAACAGCATTGAAGCACCTTAATAAAAACAAAAAGTTTTAGAAAAAGAATCAGAAATTAGAACAGATTCGTAATCCTGCTATTCCAGTTTTATTTTTCGGCTTTTACCGGATTGTAATTCGGTTAGTATATCAAATTTCTGAATTTTCGAATTGTCAAGTTTGTAAACTAAGACGAATTTCATATCAGTTAAATCAATAAAAGTCGAATAGAGCGTGCCGCCCACTTTTCCTGAAGCATCTTTTTGTGGCAGCTGAACGGCTTTTCCAATTACATTGCCTACATCTTTAAGTTCAATCGTATCTTTTGCATCGCGGGCATCCAGTTCGTCCAGACCTTTCTGAATCAGCGAGTATCTCCAGCAGGTCGCTTCGGTCTCATTCGTATCTGAAACATTAAAATTAGTTGCCGTAAGACGATTGTTTTGCATCGGTACAATTTGTTTCACTCCATTTACCCATTCAATAAGCACTGCCTTTCCGTTTTTGTCACCCAATAAAATATGCGCATTTTTTAGTGCAATCTTTTTGTCTTCCAGATACTGAACGGCTTCATCTACCGTATGGCATTTTGCGAGTATGTCATCTGTAACATTCCCTTTCATAGAGGAATAGCCCGCAGGAATTTTTTGTTCCGGGGTTACAGCTCCGTCTATAACCAGCCCTTTTTCATTAACACCGCCCTGCCCAAAATTTTCCCATCCGTACCAGATTCTGCCAAGTTCGCCTTTTGAACCTGGTGTAATTTGTATATAAGGTTTTACATCATACCAGTAATCTTCATTGTTTACAAAGTATATTTTGCCCGTTTTGCTGTCTATGTAATACACAATAGAACAGGCTGAGGCTTTTGCCGAAAATAACATAACAGATACCAGCAGTATCAGGTTTTTAAACTTTTTCATTTCTTGTTTTTTGGTTATAAAATGAGCTTAGTTTGTATAAAACAGTAAGTAAAGATAAATACTTATTTTTGAATATTATGAAGTTTTTTAAGGCAAGTCTTACGGTTTTGCTGCAGAAAATCTTCTTAAGCTGTAATTTTAACAGTGAAAATAAAGACAGTATTTAGTTACATATTAATTGATTTCTTAGCTTTGTAGAGCACCATAAAAACTTTATTATGCCCATAATTGAACAATCAGAGTACGATTTTCCTTCTATTATTCATCGCAACAGGCACGTTTCTACTATTTATGCTGCTTTGATTAAACGGTTTGAAGTTCCGGAATATACAAGGGAAAAACTTGAATTAAACGACGGAGATTTTATCAATGTCGATTATGTTATAAATGATACTAAAAAGGCTGTTATTTTATGTCATGGTCTCGAAGGAGATTCACGCAGAACGTACAATAACAGCTGTGCGGCTTATTTTCAGCAGAAAGATTTCTCGGTTTTTGCATGGAATAACAGAACCTGCGGCGGCGAAATGAACCGTCTGCCAAGGCTGTACCATCACGGAGCTGTTGACGATCTTGACGAGGTAGTGCGTTTTGTGCTGCAAAAAGGATTTGAAGAGGTGTATATGATCGGGTATTCAATGGGAGGTGTGCAGCTCCTGAATTATTTGGGCTGGACAAAAATTGATGACCGAATAAAAGCAGGAGTTTCGATTTCGGTTCCCACACATATTGCCACAAGTGCAGAAGTGCTCAAGCAAGGGTTTAACCGGGTGTATCTGAAGAATTTTACAATAGATATAAAAAGAAAGTTAAAATACAAAGCAGCACAATTTCCTGATTTTATAAACCGAGATCAAATTGATAAAATTACGTCTTTTGATGAGGTCGATCAGTATTTTACTGCCCCGTTGCATGGTTTTGCAAGCCGTGATGATTATTATGAGCGCGTTTCTCCCGAATTTTCGCTGCAAAATATTACTACTCCGGTTTTAATAATTAATTCGCTGGATGATCCTTTTTTAGGCGAAAGATGTTACCCAAGAGCGATTGCCAAAGACAGCGCTTATGTATATCTGGAAATGCCAAAATATGGCGGACACTGCGCTTTTCCGCTGCGTAATTCAACATATTCATATGCTGAGAAAAGAGCGTATTCATTTTTTGAATCCTTTAAATCTGAAACAATAAGTAACAGATGTTAGTTAAGTTTATGATTTATAAGAGTAAGATTAAATCTTACTCTTATAAATTTTATCGGGATCAAATTTTAAATCCGGTATTTAAAAATGAGTATTAGTCTTCTTCTTCCCAGTCATTTTCGTCATATTCGGCATCAAAATCATCTTCCAGATATTCATCACTAAGATCATACTGATCATCAAGATAATCACTGTAGTTCAATAAAAGCTGTTCTTCAAAAGAAGTGATATCGCCTCCGGTTTCTTCATACTGATCTGTATAACTTTGAATATTCAGAGATTCGTTTCTATTATAATAATGGTTGGTGTAATTTTCGCTTCTCATATATTTTTTTGATTTAAATAACTGTTTTACAAATTACTCTCATATATATTCTAAGAGTTTTATAAGACTAAATTTAAATTTTTGAATACGAGATTATCTTACATAATTTCAGTCAATCCTTGCTGAATTTACATCTAATAATAAATGGATTGTTTTGAAATAAACCAATTTATATTGTGATTACTTATTTAGGAGTTTTTTGGTTACAAATTCATTAAAGAAGAAATCCCTGTATACATTTCCAATTGGAATTTCGTTTTTCCCAATATATACAGTGTTATTATCTACAGAATCAATCCTGCCAACGTTAATAATATAGGATTTGCTGACTCTGACAAAACTACTTTTTGGAAGTAAATCATGGATCGTTTTTATATTCATTAAGGTAATTACCTTTTGATTTTCTACATACATTACCACGTAGTCTTTTAAACCTTCAATATAAAGAATATCATTAAAGTATACTTTAAACATTCTGCGGTCGGCACGGACAAAAATGTAATCATCCTGAATATTTTCAATGCTGGTGCCGGCGTGTTCCGTTTTAAGCAATCGGCAGTAAGTAGAGGCTTTTTCAACAGCTTTTTTAAAGCGCTCTTCTTTTACAGGTTTAATAAGGTAATCAATAGCATCAACCTCATAACTGTCAGCAGCAAATTCATGAAAAGCAGTAGTAAAAATCACTAAAGTTTCTTTCGGAATCGTTCTGGCAAATTCCAGTCCGTTTACACCGGGCATCTGTATATCAAGAAATATTACATCTACTGTATTCTCTGCCAGAAATAAAGCTGTAGATTCTGCTCCGTTAAACGAGCCTATCGATTCTAAATTCTCAGTCTGATCAACCAGTTTTTGAATTGCTTTTCTTGCCAGTGGTTCATCATCTACTATAATGCAGTTCACTTTTAAAATTTTAAGGTTAAGGTAACAGAGTATGTTTCCAGATTATCGTCTATTTTTAAAACATGTGAAGAAGGAAACAAAAGTTCCAGTCTTCTTTTAATATTGGCCAAACCTAACCCTCCGGATCTGCTGACCGCCTTTGCAACAGGTTTTGAATTGATGCATTTAAAGAAAAGTTCATCATGCCTCACATCAAAAAACAAATTTACATAGGATGATTTTGCCGAATCGTTATTGTGTTTTACAGCATTTTCTACAAATGAGATAAACAATAAAGGAGGCACCTGCACACCGCTTAATTCGCCTTCTTTCGAAATCAGAACATTAAAATTATCCCGTCTTACTTTTTCCAAATTTAAAAAATCTTCTAAAAAATGAATTTCAGAAGTTAATAAAACTTTGTCTCTTGAGCTGTCATAAAGCTGATAACGAAGCAGATCACTGAGTTTCATTAAAACCTGTGAGGCTTTTTTAGGATCATCTTCGATAAGAACATTGGCATTATTGAGCATATTAAACAAAAAATGCGGATTGATTTGATTCTTTAACTGCTCCAGTTCGGCATTGGTTTTTGCCAGTTCCAGATCATAAATTAACTGTGCATCATATATCCAGCGCTGAAATAATTTAACTGCGGCAGATGCGATGATCAGCACCATGATCATAAACGAAAAGGTAAAAAAGTTTATGCTGTCATCTTCATGCGGCAGTAAATTAGGTCTAAAATAATGACAGGCCGTCTCATGAATGAAAAACGAAATAATCATGCCTGTCAGTACAAACAAGCCATAACTCAGATATTTTTTTCGGAACAAAAACATCGGAACAAAAAAATACATGTTGCTGTAAGCCAGTAAAAGTATCTGAAAAAAAGTAACCATCCGGCTGTAGCTTTCATAAGGTTCTGTATACTCCGGCGGGCTGTAATACAAAACAATTATGCTGAATACAATTAATATCAAATGCCGGCACAACCGGTATTTTTTTGAAATAATGAGCTGCAGCATCCAGTTGGCATCCATAATTTCTCTGTGTAAAGTTTTACTCATAAGCCTGTTTTTAGATTCAAAACAAATGTAGTAATACGTACAAAATATAGATTTTATACTATACAAAACCACATGAATTATATACCAAAATAGAGTTTAAAGATAGTAAACCTTTTTGGGATGACTCTGACTGAAACCGACCGTGAGGTAAATTACAATTTTAGGGCTGTTTTTTTTGATGGGAAAAAGAAGGTTATGCACTAAAACTGAGATCTGCAATTTATTTTTCTAGATGTAAAAGTTGTTTTACTATATAAAGTAAGACGTTTGGTATATATAAAAAATGGGCGTTCTGCAAAGAGATACTTTAGCCGAAAATTGTAACATTTAATCAAATCTTTTACTAAATGAAAAGCAGAATCCAATCTTTCTTATTATTCTTTTTCGCGTTTGTCTTTCACTCACATTCGCAGGAAAAAGTTACCCTGAACGGTACGATTTCCAATAAGTCAAATACCGAAACTCTAATTGGTGTAAACATTTATATTCCCGAAGCTAAAGTAGGGATTACCACCAATTCATACGGATTTTATACCACAACACTGCCAAAGGGAAATTACACCATTATTATAAGCTATATGGGTTTTGATACGATTGAAGAAACGATCTCGTTAACTCAAAACACAAAAAAGAATTTTGGGATGACAGAAAACAGCAATGCTCTGGATGAAGTAGTAATTAAAAGTAATACAACAAAGGCAAACATTCGTAAACCGGAAATGAGCACCAACAAACTGTCTATTTCGACCATAAAAAAAATGCCGGCCGTTATGGGTGAAGTTGATGTTCTGAAATCAATTTTGCAGCTTCCCGGCGTTACAAATGCTCAGGAGGGTGCATCAGGTTTTAATGTTAGAGGAGGCTCAGTCGACGGGAATCTGGTACTGCTTGATGAAGCAATTGTTTACAATACATCACATCTGTTCGGATTCTTCTCTGTTTTTAATTCTGATGTAATTAAAGATTTGAAATTATACAAAGGCGGAATTCCTTCTAATTTTGGAGGACGTATATCGTCTGTTCTTGATATTTATCAAAAAGAAGGAAACAACAAAGAATACCATGTAAATGGCGGTATCGGTTTAGTATCAAGCCGTCTGCTTATTGAAGGTCCTATTGTAAAAGAAAAAAGTTCTTTTGTCGTGGCAGGAAGAGGATCTTATGCGCATCTTTTTCTAAAGCTGGCAGACGAACCCAATTCAGCCTATTTCTACGATTTGAATGCCAAGTTTAATTACAAATTTAATGATAAAAACAATGTTTTTGTTTCGGGATATTTTGGTAATGACAACATGGATTTTAACAACAGTTTTATCAATATATATGGTAATACACTTTTTAATGTAAGATGGAATCATATATTTTCGGATAAGATATTTTCTAATGCATCTGCCATTTACAGCGACTATGATTATCAAATTAAGATAAAAACGGTAGGTATTAACTGGAAAGCTGAGGTTAAAAATTATAATTTGAAATATGATTTTAAACATTATTTGTCGAATAACCTCACATTAAATTACGGCTTAAATTCAATTTACTACAGTTTTAATCCCGGTACAATCAGACCGTTTGGAGAAAAATCAAGTATAAATCCGGATCAGCTCGCGAGAAAATATGCTTTTGAAAATGCCCTGTATATTAGTGCAGAACAAAACCTGTCTGAAAAATTATCGGTTACATACGGACTTCGTTACAGTAATTTTCAGCGATTGGGCCAGCAGGAAGTCTATACGTATGCCAATAATCAGCCGGTCGTTTTTAATAAAGAATTTCAGATTTACGAAGAAGCTGATCCAACAGGGACAATAAACTATAAGAAAAATGAAAAAATAGCCGGTTTCGATAATCTTGAGCCAAGACTTGCGGTTGCTTACGCACTCAACAAAGACCAGTCAATCAAGGCCAGTTATAACAGAATGAGTCAGTACATTCATTTAATTTCCAATACAGCTTCTGCAACGCCCCTAGATATCTGGGCACCTACAGACCAATATCTTAAACCCGAAATTTTAGATCAGGCTGCCTTGGGGTATTTTCACAATTTTAAAGATGACAAATACACACTTGAAGCCGAAACGTTCTATAAAAAGATAAAAAACAAAGCAGATTATATTGACGGTGCGGACTTAATTGGTATTGATGCCGTAGAAAGAGTGCTTTTAAACGGAGAAGGACGTGCCTATGGATTAGAATTGATGCTTAAAAAAAATACCGGAAAGCTCACCGGATGGGTTTCGTACACCATTTCTAAGGCGGAACAAAAAACACCTGGCAGAAATGCAGATGAACCCGGAATAAACAATGGAGAATGGTATAGGGCAAATTATGACAAACTTCATAATTTATCCGTTACAGGCTCGTATGCTTTCAGTCCAAAATGGTCATTTGGCAGTATTTTTACTTTTCAAAGCGGTAAAGCAGCTACATTTCCTAATGGTAAATACCAATATCAGGGCATTACTGTTGCCAGTTACGGCGCAAGAAACGAAGACTCCTTATCACCATATCATCATTTGGATATATCAGCAACTTACACTCCTAAACCGGACAAGAAAAAAGGATGGCAGAGCGAATGGAATTTTAGTATTTACAATGTCTACAGCAGAAGTAATGCAGCATCATACAATTTTGGTCAGAATACAGATACCGGAGCAAGCGAAACCAGAAGGATATCCATTTTTGGTATTGTTCCAAGTGTAAGCTACAACTTCAAATTTTAAAAAATAAACAGCAACACCTATAAAAAGATATAAAATGAAACTATTACAAAAAACACTTATACTGTTTCTTTTAATGCTCTTAACGGCATGTGAAGATGTTATTACCGTAGATCTTGATACTGCACCGCCTCGATTGGTTATAGATGCCTCTATAGACTGGGTAAAAAACACAACAGGCAATGAACAGAAAATTGTATTATCGACAACAACAGGGTATTACGATGCTGCATTTCCAACCGTTTCAGGGGCTGTAATAACGATAACAAACACATCAAATACAGTTTTTGAATTTGTAGAAACACCGGGAACAGGAGAATATATCTGTACCAATTTTGCTCCGGTTATTGGTGAGACTTACAACCTGAAAATTGTTTTAAACGGAGAAACTTACACCGCATCTGAAACCTTAACTGCTGTTCCAAAAATTGAAGATAATATTGAACAGAATAACGAAGGAGGCATGACAGGTGACGAAATAGAAATAACGTATTATTATCAGGATAACGGGAGTGAGGTAAATTATTATCTAAACAGGATTACGCAGCCCCATACGGCATTTCCTGAACTTGAAGTTGAAGACGATGAACACAGTCAGGGCAATTTGATGCAGGAATCCTATTCGCATGAAGATTTTAAACAAGGAGATGCCGTAGAAATTAAACTGTACGGAATTTCAAAAAGCTATTATAATTATATGTACAAATTAATATTGGCATCGGGTAACGGGGGCAATCCTTTCCCTACAACACCCAGCGCTGTACGCGGTAATATTGTGAACCAGACTGACAGTAAAAATTTTGCTTTTGGATATTTCAGACTGGCAGAACTGGATGTTAAGAACTATACAATTAAGTAACTGTTTTTTTAATGGATAAAATACTAGTAACAGGAGCAACCGGACATTATGGAAGAGCGGTTCTCAAAGGCTTATTGAATAGCAAAATAGATAAAAAAACTATTTATGCAATGGTAAGAGATGAGACTAAGGCGGGAGAATTAGAATCCTTAGGGGTAAATATTGTTTTTGGCGATTATGGCGATTATGAATCTTTGATAAAAGCATTTTCCGGTGCCGACAAATTACTTTTTGTTTCGGGAAATGAAGTAAAGAACCGTATTACGCAGCATAAACAAGTGGTTAAAGCCGCTAAAAATGCCGGAGTAAGACATATTCTTTATACCAGCCAGCAGCATAAAAGTGACGACAGAGATTCTCCTATTTATTTTATTATAAAATCACATCTGGCTACAGAAACGGCTATTATGAACAGCGGTATGCAGTATACCATTTTAAGAAATGCGTTGTATATGGATATGCTTCCGGAGTTTTTAGGAAAAAAAGTACTGGAAGAAGGTATCTTTCTGCCGGCAGGACAGGGAAAGATTGCTTTTACCCTCCGAAGTGAAATGGCAGAAACGGCTGCGATTATTTTAACCTCACAAGGACATAAAAACAAAATTTACGAAATATCCGGCAGCAGTATTTCGTTTACAGAAATTGCAGAAAAAATCAGTGATATAAAAGGGAAAAATATTACCTATCTGAGTCCGGATTCAAAAGTATTTATAAATGCAGCCATAAGAAAAGGCATGCCAAAAATGGTAATAAAAATGCTGGCTGGTTTTGCACAGGCAGCTCAAAAAGGAGAACTGGACAGCCGAAGTTCGCAGATGGAAAAACTTCTGGGAAGAAAGCCGGCTCAGGTTAACGATTTTTTAAAACAGATTTACAGCTGATAAGATACTATCTTAATCCGTTGGATGCAATTGTATTTTCTATGTAACATTTAAAAATTATAACACGGATAAAACAGATTTGTTTCGCAAAAACGCAGATATAACTGATTATATAGTACATTAAAAAAATCCGTGAAAATCCGCGTCAAAATATATAATTTTTGAATTACACCCAACGGGTTATCTTAATTAAACAGAAACAATGCTAAACGAATTTGTTTAGCATTGTTTTGTTGGTAAAATGCAAATTTACACAGAATAAGAAATGTTTTATTTCATCAACCTGATTTAGGCATCTTTGATTTTAAAATGTCGTAAAAATCATAAACCGTAAATTCCTCCCGAAACCGAAATTTTCTCGCCGTTAATCCAGGCACCATCTTCAGATGCCAGAAAAACAGCTGTTTTTGCTATATCTTCAGGTTGTCCTGTGCGTCCAAGCGGTGTATTGGCAACTAATTTTGTTTCGGCATCGCTGCCTATAAAACCGGCACTGCGTGAACCTTCTGTTTCAACCACTCCCGGTAAAATAGAATTAATGCGAATATTTCTGCCGCTGAATTCTTTTGATAAAGAAATAGTTATGGCATCCAATGCCGCTTTGGTAGCCGAATAAACAGATCCTGCAGGAAGCGGTGTTTTTGATACTTCAGAACTTATGTTTATGATAGTACCGCTTTTGTTTCCAAATAATTTTAAAGCTGCCTGAATAGTAAGCAGAGAGCCCAGTACATTAATATTAAACTGTTGATGAAAGGATTCTTCTGATAACTCTTCGATTGGGGCATATTGATAGATGCCGGCATTGTTTACTAAAATGTCCAAAGTGCCAAAAGCATTTTTTGTTTCTTCAAATAATCGATTCACATCTGATGCTTTTGATACATCTGCCTGCACCAAGACAGCCGTTCCGCCATTATTTGTTATAGCGGTAACAATTCTTTCTGCACCGGTTTTATCTGATGCATAATTCACAACAACTTTGGCGCCTTCTGCTGCAAAATATTGTGCAATAGAAGCACCAATTCCTTTAGAAGCTCCTGTAATTACTGCCACTTTGTTTTTCAATTTATCCATGATTTTATTTATAATGTTAATCCGGCAAATGTATATCAGATTGATTAATTTAAGTAACTTTGTAACTAAAAGTAACTGTATCTTTGAATTAACAAAGTAACCTTTAAGTAACTAAGTTTATGGAATGTAATATGCTTGAAAGAGAACAGCACAAGAAAGAAATGATGGCTGTTCAGGATTCTATGGATGTATTAAACGGAAAATGGAAAATTGCCGTGATATCGTCAATCTGTTTTTATAATAAAAGAAGGTTTTCAGATATTTTAAATGATGTAGCCGGAATTTCCAATAAAATGCTGAGTAAGGAGCTGAAAGAGCTTGAGGTAAATAAACTGGTTAAAAGAACTGTACTCGATACACATCCTGTTACCATTCAGTATGAACTTACAGCACACGGAAAAACGCTTCAGACGATAATTCAAAATCTGACGGAGTGGGGCATTGAACACCGAAAGAAAATTATAGAGGATTAGAAGATATTTATAATCTTGAGAAGAAAAACAAAGGAGTTTCTCGCAGAAAAACTCCTTTGTTTTGAAACAGTACTCGATACGGTTTTAGTATTTTTTGCATCATTAAATCTATAGTTTTTCGTACCAATCCAGAATATAATCGGCAATAGTTTCCCAGCCGGGTTCTCCGCAGATAAAATGGCTTTTACCGGGGAATATTTTAAGATCTGTACGCCCGGCAGTATCGCGGTACTTTCGGGCTATTGTTTCGGTAAGAGAAGGAGGAAATATATGATCACTGCCGCCGCCAATAAACAAAATAGGTTCATGGGGTTTTTTAAAATTGATATTCGAGAACGAGTTTAAAACCAATTCCCGGCTGACTTTGTAACTTTCAGGCACTGCAAATTTTTCAAAAGCGTTCTTTTTTTCCGGTTCTGTTATGGTATTAAAAAAGGCATAATCGTACCATTTGCGGTCTCCCATAAAATATTTTTTGGAAGAAAAAAAGCCAAAAGCCGGCAATGCTGTTTTTAAGGTCTGAAACGGCGGAAACACATTTTTAGGCGGTGCTCCGTCTATACTTACACCAGCGGCAACTTTTCCCAGTTCCATTAACTTCAAAACAGCCATACCTGCCATAGAATGTCCTATTATCAAAGGTTTTTCGGGTAAGGAATCTATTAGTCTGCTGATGTTGTTTACAATATCGATAAATCCGGTTTTAGTCAGGTCAGGATGAACTTTTGCTCTCAACTCGGCGGGATCTCCTTCGTGTCCCGGATTTGCCGGAGTTAAAACCGTATATCCTTTTTCTTCATAGTACTTTTTCCATTCAGTCCAGCTTTTGTTGTTTACAAAATTCCCGTGTATAAGTACAATTGTTTTAGATTTTGACATGATTCTTTTATTTGATTAATGTTAGAATTTCTTTGAAGATTTCTCTTCTGGAGTCTTTAACAAGCTCATAAAGACACATTTCAATAGTGGTTAATGATGCCCCTTTGTTCTGCAGTTTTTGCAAAGCGGTATCCATATTTTCTTTTGATCGGGAAGAAACACAATCCGTTACAATTTCTACCTCGAAATTATTCGATAATAATCCCATTGCAGTTTGATACACGCAGATATGAGCTTCTATACCACAGATAAGCCATTGTTTTCTGCCCGAATCTATAACAGCTTGTTTAAAAATTTCATCATCAAAAGCATTGAAAGAATATTTTTCAACGGGCTGCTGCTCCCGCAGTAACTTTTCTATTTGAGGTATTGTACCGCCAAGCCCTTTTGGGTTTTGCTCTGCCCAAATTATCGGAATTGAAAGTATCTGACACCCCATAATCAGTTTTTCCAGATTAACAGCCAGCTTTTCGCTGTTGTGTACAATTTGGGCGAGCTTTCCCTGAACATCAATTACCAGCAGTCCTGTATTTTCCTGTATAAGCATAACTCTTTGATTATTTAGGAGTTAAATTTACAAAATTCATGTGTATAAGACGCTGAGGTTCTGTAGAGTTACGTTTTTTACTTCAAATATTTTTTAAGTTCTGCAGCAGCCTGAAGAAACAATGCCTTGGTCTGCGGAATTTCGGCCAGACCGTTTAATAAACCAAAATCATGAATAACATCATTGTAACGAACCGTTGTAACCACAACTCCTGCATCACTTAATTTACGTCCGTAAGCTTCTCCTTCATCTCGTAAAATATCATTTTCAGCCACTTGAATTAAAGTCGGAGGGAGACCTTTCAGCTGGTCTAAATCTGCCTGCAACGGCGAAGCATAAATTTCCTTTCTTTTAGAAATATCAACATACTGATCCCACATCCATTGCATTAAAGTATCTGTTAGAAAACGTTGCTTACCGTATTTCTTATAAGACTCTGTTTCAAAATTGGCATCGGTTACCGGCCAGAACAAAATTTGCACTTTATACAAAGACGTTCCTTTTTCTTTTGCCATCAATGCGCTGGCAGTCGCCAAGTTACCGCCTGCACTGTTTCCTACTATTCCCAGTTTGGTCCCGTCAACATTAATTTCATTTCCGTGAGCGGCAATCCATTTAGCGGCAGCATACACTTCGTTAACCGGCTGTGGATATTTATGTTCAGGAGAAAGGGAGTAATTGACAAAAATACCTGCATACCCCGTTAGGACTGTGAGGTCACGAACCATTCTTTTATGAGTGGGATAATCACCTAAGACCCATCCGCCGCCGTGAATAAACATAAACACAGGCAGTTTTCCTTTTGCACCTGCCGGACGAACAATATTCAGTTTGATTTTGTAACCGTCTGCCGTGATTTCTTTTTCAGATTCTTCAATTCCAGACAAATCAACCTTGAAGGCATTTTGCGCACTAACGAGTACATTTCTGGCATCTCCGGCAGGAAGCGATTCTAATGGCGCTCCGCCGGAATTTAAGGGTTTTAAAAAGACTTTAACTGCCGGAGTTAAATGAGGATCTGAGGCGTAATCTGTCTGGGCATAGCTTCTGGTTGTCATATTGGATAGAATTATATACGGAATTAATATCATTTTTAAGAGGTTTGCTTTTTTCATACTATTGAAAACTTAAGGTTAATTTGATTTAACAGAATATGGTAAAGACAGGTTCCCGCTTGCAACGGTATACACTTTATAAACCCCAAGCATTGGTTTAGAACCTTCGGAGTCATGAGAACCTCCGGCACCTGTACTGACTTCCATATAACAGCTTACGGCATCAAACTTGAAATTGGTTTTGTTGTTGATTCTAAAATCAGGTACGATGACTTTTATAGAGTTTCCTTTTGTCACGATATTAAAACCCGGGCTGTCCATATACATTGCCATTCCGGGATTAGTTGGCGGGAGCACAACTTTAGGATCTCCTTTTGTAAATTCTTTAACCGAAAGTCCGCCTCCAACACGTTTGTCTTCTACGAGTAAAACCCAGTGAGCATGCCAGATTAAGCCGTCATTCAGATAATTCCCGTCAAGATTTTCATCCCAAAGCGGTGTGTCTTCAAAATCAGGATGAGAGGTCAGGGCAAGTGCCACAATGCCTTCGGCCTGACCGAAACCAATATCAGCAGATTTTAAAGTGGTAGGAAAAACATAAGCCAATACCGGAGCACCATTTAATTGTCCGACCGGTTTAGGCATTGTTTTTCCTGCTGTTCCTTCGACTTTAATATCCCAGACGGTAAGACCTAAATCAGCTTTATGAGTTATCGTCGCCGATTTTATTTTAAAATCGCTGTTGTTGTAAGTACCACATTTGTCACAGGCTTTTGCAGCGTTGTAGTTCAGAAACAGAATGATTGCCAGTAATATTGATTTTTTCATAATAAATGGTTTTTATGGGTTAACTCTCCCGGAAAAACCAATTTATATGCCATGTCAATAAAATGCCTGCATACTGGGATTTAGCGCTTTTATGTCGAATTAAAAGCACTATATTTCGCTAAACAATTTTAGATTAGTGAGATTTCGCTATAAAAGAAATCAGAGTCTGTTTTTCAGTTTACCTTCTTTTTTCATTTATGGGAAACTCTTTTAAAAATTCAATTTTAAGAATAGTTCCGTCTTTATTTTCCATAGAAAAAGAAGCTTCCAAATCATCGCTTAAACCTTTTATGAGACTTAAACCAAACGAATTGATTTTCTTATCGCTGATAGTGGTATCAAAACCAATTCCGTTATCGGCAATGGTCAGCAGATATTTGTTTTCAGAAGTAGATTCGAGAGTAACATAAATCATTCCTGTCCTGTCTTCCGGAAAGGCATACTTGATGGAGTTTGTAATAGATTCGTTTAAAATAAGTCCCAACGGCACAGCTTGAGCAACATCCAGTTCCAGCGGATCAATTTTTAGTTCAAAGCGAATGCGCTGTCCAAGCGAAAAAGATTCTCTTAAATATTCGACAAGTTCTTTAATGTAATTGGGCATATTAATTGTCGAAATATTCTCTGAATTGTACAATTTCTGATGAATTAAAGACATAGAATGTATCCGGTGCTGACTGTTTTTAATGGCAGATAACGCCATATCATTTTCCAGATAAGCAGATTGTGAGTTGAGCAGACTTATTACGGTTTGAAGGTTGTTTTTTACACGATGATGAATTTCTTTTAAAAGCCATTCCTTTTCATCGAGTAAATGTCTGAGATTAATATTTTTTTGATTGATTTCTTTTTCTTTCAGTTCTAATTCGGCATTGTTTTTTTGTTTCAGTCGGTATCGGTTATACAATAATCCTATGATAAGAACCAATAAAACAACACTCCAGACAGAAAGTGTATTTAATAATTTTGATTTTTTTAAAGCGGTTTCCTTTAAATCAGATTCCTGACTTAAAAGCTTGATTTTTTGCTCTTTATTAACCGTTTCATATTGAATTTTAAGCTCTTCTATTTGTTTGTTTTTAGCATAATCCATAAGAGAATCATTCAGTTTCTTATACAATTTATGATGCGCCAGAGCCGATTTAAAATCACCTTTTAGAGAATCCATTTTATATAACGATACCTGAAGCGCTTCTGAGTTGTATGTTTTATTGTATTTTTTAGAAAGCGCCTCAATTTTATCTACATACAGTTTTGTTTTTTGAAGATTTTTTCGATTGCCATAAAATAATGCAATAGAGGAGTAGGTATTGCAAACGTCTCGATAGGTTTGGGGCGAGTCTACAGCATCTGCTGCAATACCTGCTTTTACAAAATACTTTTCGGCGGTTCCGTAATTTTTTAATCTCCAGTAACAATTTGCGTAGGCAAAATTAACCAGCATGGCATCAAATTGATTTGAAGGAGCATATTTACCCGTAACCGTATTCATATAGGCTATGGCTTCTTTATTTTTTCCTTTCATGGATAATGCCGCCGCGGCAGTTATAAAACTTTTGTACCAGTTTCCGCTGTTGTAAATATTCTGCCCGTGTTTAATACTTTTTTCGGCCATTTTTGTGGCTTCGTCATAATGTCCCATTTGTAAATACACTAATCCCAGCCTCATATAAAAAATATCAGCAAAGGTGTAGTCTTTTGTATTCTCCATGGTTTCGACACTTTTTAAAGCATAATAAAATGCACTTTTCATATTGAACTGAACACCTTCTACATATGAAATAGTGGTTTCTCCAAATTGCTGCTGTCTAAAACCAATTTTTCGCATGGCAGCAATATTCTGATACAGTATTTTCTTGGCGTCATTAATTTTTCCATGCCAGAAATAAATCGTACCTATTTTCATTTTTGTTTCGATCCTTTTTTCCTCCATACCCAGAGCGGCATACAGAGATTCTGCTTCTTTGAGGATTTTCTCTTTTTCAGGATCTAAATCATATTGATAGCTGGCCTGATTCAGTAAAGCATAGGCAAGTGTTGCTTTGTCTCCCTGTTTTCTGCATTCTTCAACTACCTGCGAAAAGCATTTTTTACTTTCAGGATATTTGTTAATCTGGAAGTAAAATTTACCTAAAAGCATTTCACTTTCCTGCTGCCACTTTTTAATTTTGAGCTGATTACTAATTGCCGCTGCTTCTGTGATATACAGGCTCGCATTTTTTAAATCATCAGGTTTGGCAAAAGATTTAAATAAGTAAAAGTTTCCTAACTGAAGAGCCAGTTTTAATTTGTTCAGATCTTTTGATTTGGCAAAAAGTTTTTTCGCAGCATCAATGTTTCCTTTGTTTATTAAGTCGCTTCCAATTAAATATGAACCGTCATTATAACCTTCATCATAAGCTAAGGAGACAGGAAGTTTATAGGCTCTGCACGTTAATACCACAGAACTGTCGGCATCAATTTGTCCCTGATTCGAATTATACAAATACGTCGAACAGGTTTGTATCAATAAGCGTTTCTTTTTTAAGTCGTAACCTGCTGATGCTGGATGATTTTGTGCCTTGGAATTAATTATAATAAAAAATAAAAGACCAAAGGAGTATAGTAGTTTCATACTTTATTAGAATTAAATTTTAGTAAGTTTTTGATTAACAAATATAAACGAAAACAATTCTGTGTAGCTGCTAAATTAATATGAAATTTAATATTAAATGTGATTTTTATTTGCCTATTTTTGAAAATGGTTAATTTTAAACATGATAATTAACTATTTTTGTATCAATAAATTAAGTGTACAATTAGACGAAAATTACTTCACTTATGAAAAAGCCTGCCGATAACGGATATGAAGCTGTACCGACGCTTTCTAAAAAACGAATTTTAATTGTAGAAGATCAGTTTATCGAAGCTCACGATTTGCAGTTAATTCTCGAAAAAGCAAATTACGAAGTAACAGGAATTGCACGTTCTGTAGAACAGGCTTTAGAACAAATAGAACTTGAGAAACCGGATCTGGTTTTTCTGGATATTATGCTGAAAGGAAACCGAAACGGAATCGAACTGGCACATTGTCTTAAAGAAAACTTTATCGGGTTTATATTTATTTCGGCCAATTCCAGTAAGAGTATTTTAGATCAGGCAAAAACCACGCAGCCGTATGGATTTATTGTAAAACCATTTCGGGATCAGGATGTTTTAACGACACTTGAAATCGCATTTTATAGACAGCAGTACAGCCTCGAATCGCAGTTAATACAGCAATTTCAACTCCAGAAAGAGATTAAAGAAATTATAGATTCAAATCTTAAAAGAGAAGATGCGCTGCTGGCTTTTGGTAAAATAATCCAGACTTATATTCCTTTTGATTATTTGGAAACAGGTTTTGTTACAACAACACATTACGACAATCTGGGAATTATACGTAAAAACATCGACCTTTATCAAATCATAGATTCTAAAAAGCTTTCTCAAATAGCGGTTCTGTCTGAAAAAGAAATAAATGAAACATATAAAAAGTCTAAAATCGATAAAGAACCTGTTATTTACAGCGAAGAATCTTTAATTAATAATTTTCAGGAAGCACCTATAAAAGCTTTGATTGCCCATAATTTCGGGATAAAATCGTACTTGGTTTTTCCCGTTTCGATAGCATCGATCCAGAGCTATCACTTTACTTTTTACAGTCGGAATCTGAATATTTATTTGCCGGAAAATTTAAAGCTTCTTAATTCGCTGGAACTTACTTTTTCTCAGTTTATCAATAAAATTTATTCGAAACAGGATTTCAGTATGCCGGTTCCAATAGAAGAAATTAAAAAGCCAAAACCTGCTGGTACAGTCGAAGGTTTTGAAGGAATTATAGGCAATAGCTCGCAGATGATTTCTGTTTTTAATTATATACGAAAAGTGGCGCCTTCAGATACTTCGGTTCTGGTTTTAGGCGAAAGCGGTACCGGAAAGGAGAAAATTGCACAAAGTATTCATGCTTTGTCTCCAAGAAAAGATAAACCTTTGATTATAATTAATTGCGGCGCCATTCCGGAAAATCTAGCCGAATCGCTGCTTTTTGGTCACGAAAAAGGTGCTTTTACAGGTGCAATGGACAGGAGAATCGGCAAATTTGAACTGGCAGACGGAGGTACTGTTTTTCTGGATGAAATAGGAGAGATGTCGCTCGAGCTTCAGGTAAAATTACTTCGCGTTTTACAGGAAAGAGAAATTGAACGTGTTGGCGGGATGACTTCTTTAAAAATTGATGTGAGGATTATAGCGGCCACCAACAAAAATCTCGAAGAAGAAGTAGCTGCAGGACGTTTTAGGATGGATTTGTATTATCGTCTGCATGTTTTCCCTATTATAGTGCCGTCATTAAAAAAACGAAAAGAAGATATACCGGATCTGGCAAATCATTTTATACAAACTTATTCTGAAAAAATGGGACGTAAAATACCTGTTCTTTCTGATTTTGCTTTGCAGCAGATCATGAATTACAATTGGCCCGGAAACATCAGGGAACTGGAACATGTAATGCAGCGTGCGATTTTGCTGACTGATGGAAATACGATTAAAGAAATTGAACTTTCGATGTCTTCAAAACTGCATCCGGAGCAGACTGCTGAATCATTTTCGATAAAAACGATTTTAGAAAACGAAAGAGATTATATTTTATATATTCTGAAAAAATGCAACGGAAAAATATCCGGAGCAGGCGGTGCGGCCGAGATTTTAGATATTCATCCGTCGACTTTAAATTCTAAAATAAAGAAACTGGAAATCAAAAAAGAAATAGGTTAACCTATTTTTTCCAGACAGTCTGTGATAAATGCCGCGATGTATTCCCAATTTTGCTGTTTTAAAACCAAATGGTTACTATTTTGAAATTCCTTGTAACAAGTAATAGAATGAATATTTTTATATTTTTTGAAATTGGAATATTGAATTGATGCCGGAATAAAAAAATCTTCTGAACCTGAAACAAACAATAACGGTGCGTGTTTTTTCTTAAAATCGACTTTGGCGGTTTTAGAAAAAATATCCCGAAAGAGTATTTGCGATTCCGGAATTAGTAACTGCTCATAGGTTTCTTTTTGTTCTACAAAAGACATTTGGCCGGTAAAATACTGCTGCCATTTTTTAAAAGGCATCAAATAACTTTTTCTTCCAAAACAAGAGAAATTAAGAATACTCCCGATTTTTTTATAAAAGCCCATATTAAAATAAATCAAATTACCCGGAGGTATAGAATGTATGCAGATTCCGGCGTAACCCAGCTCTTTTTGAATCAGTAACTGCGTTAAAAGACCTCCATAAGAATGCCCGATTAAAATAGGTTTCGCGGGAAGTTTTGCGATAATTTCAGTGTAATATTCCAGCAAAACGGCTAGCCGGATAGCGGCAATTTTAGGATGTGGCTGCTGCCGTAAAGTCTGCGATGTTTCGTTTTTGTAAGGCCAGGGCGGGGCAACGGTTTTGTATCCTTTACTTTCAAAAAAAGCACTCCATTCTTCCCAGCAGGAATGGTTTATAAAAGCTCCTGTAATAAACATAATCGTTTTTCTATTAGCTGCATACATACTATTACATCATTAAGATTCTTTTTCAGAAAAGCGGAAGTGGTTTGACTGGTGAAAACAAAAGGAATGCCTTTTTTGTAAAGTGTTGATTATAAAAGCATTTATAGAAATGATGATTTTGTAATTATTAAATATCGTTAAAAAGAAGTTTTGATTATTGAAATATCATAACTGCAAAGGAACTTATATTTAATAAAGGTCCTGTTTTTCAGTGTTTTGTGTTTTGGTTTAATCTTTGACTGCCTCAAACCGAATGAGTTATTATACTACCAATCTTTAAATTATAATTATGAAAAAAATTTATGATGCAGAGACACGTTTTGCCGATGCCGGCGATCGTAAAATTGCTTATCGTTCGTACGGGAAAGGAAAAGCAGTATTTTTTGTGAACCGTTTTAGAGGAACTATCGATACCTGGGATCCGTTATTTGTTGCATTGATGGCTAAAAAGTTCAATGTTATCGTATTTGATTATTCGGGAATTGGTTCTTCTACAGGGAGTTTAGCGCCTGATATTACAATTGTAGCAAAGGACATTAAAGACCTTGCCGATATTCTAAAAATAGATTCGATTGTGGTTTTAGGATGGTCTTACGGCGGATTAGTAGCGCAGGCTGCAACATTGTTGTATCCTAACCTTGTAACGCATGCGGTTTTGATTGGAACAAATCCGCCCGGTAAAAATGAAATTCCAATTGAACAGGCTTTTATTGATGCAGCGCTAAAACCCTTATATGATTTTGATGACGAAATTGTATTGTTTTTCGAACCAAAATCAGAATCGAGCAGATTGACGGCAAAAGCGTCTCATGACCGGATTTATAAAAAAATTGAGATAGAAAAAATCCCTTCAACAATGGATGTTTTTCAGCTGTATTTTGGCGGAGGAGATGGTTTTAGAGAAGATGTTTTGAATTTTAGGGAGCAGATAAAAAAAACAAAAATACCTATTTTAATCATTTCAGGAGATCATGATATTAGTTTTGCTGTCGAAAACTGGTATTCATTTTTTAATCAGATGACAAATGCCCAAATGGTGGTTTATGCAGGAACGGGCCACGCACCACAGCATCAATATCCGGAACTGACTTCAAAACACATTATCAATTTTGTAAAATATGCAGAATAGAGGTTCAGTCTCACTGATTTAGATTTTCATCTTAAAATCTGGAATGAAAAAGCCGGAAAAATTTAATGTTCCGGCTTTTTGATTTTTTATAAGTTCCTATTTTTTATTAAGCAGAAACAAAGCCGCACTTATACCAAGTCCAAGTCCGGCAAATAAAGCCAGATTATAACTGCCTGCCGATTTTGAAGGCACCTTTCCGTAAACACGCAAAGGTTCTTTAGAATTTGTCAGAACATTTCCGGAATCGCCGCTTTTATCTTTATTGAATTTCATTTTTGTCCGAAGTGCGGCAGATGCCGTATTGATTACCATTTTTGGAAATAATTTATAAGTTCTTGTTATAGCGGCAGCCCTTAAATCAGGAAATGAATCTTTTTTAGGATGTTTTGCCAGCTCAACCATTTCTGCTGCAGTATCACGAGGATCAGATGCTATAAAGGGAATCGTCATATCGAAACCGGAATATTTAGCCGAATGAAGATTTCCGGTAGAATTTTGCAGCTGCGGATATATGTTGCAGATATGAATATGTTTTCGGTTGGATATTTCGCCTTGAAGACATTCCATCATACCCCTTATTCCGTATTTGGTAGCTGAGTACACGGCACTGTACGGAGCAGGCATAAAACCTCCAATAGATACATTATTGATTAGAATACCCTCATTTTGTTCTTTAAAAACTTTAATGGCGTTGTAAGCACCGTGCATGTAGCCAAATAAATTGGTTTTAATGACTTGATGATGAACTTCTAACGGAATTTCTTCAAATTTTCCGCTTGCCATAACACCGGCATTATTGACCCAGATGTCAATTTTGCCTCCTATAGCCATGGCAGCAGCTGTTATTTTCTCGACATCTTCAGGCACCGACATGTCTGCGGAAATTCCAACAGCCAGAACATTTAAACCGCGGCAGTATTGTACGGTTTCATTAACGCCTTTTCGCCCTCTTGCCGCAATAACTAAATTGCATCCTTCACGTGCAAAAGCTTCCGCCGCAGCACGTCCCACACCGCTACTTGCTCCTGTAATGACGACTATTTTTCCTTTAAGGCTGTTTTTATTTGATTTTATATCTTCCATAATGTATTTATTTTTAGTTTTTATCTTCTTGTTTCTGAAGATCTTTTAATACTTCCTGAATACTGCAGTATAGTATTTCCATACTGTCTGCAGCTTCGGCTGTGAATTTTTTCTTGTGAGCTTCGTGCTCTATATTCGATAAATGTTTACTGAGACTTTCAAGAACAAAAAGATGAAGCCAGATTTGAAGCTGTTCTGCGGTATGAAGCACAGTTTGAAAATCCGACTTTTTTAAAGCATTTTCCAGTTCTTTAAGTTCCAAAGGTGCTTTTTCTATAAACTGCGAGGTAACTTCTTTTTTCCAGCCCGGTTTTTTTCGGTCAGTTTCTTCAATACGTGATAAATCAGCTTTAAGGCGTTTGTTTGTTCTTGGTTCTTTTTTTAAAGCCGTTTTAATAGCTTCCAGAAGTTCGTATTGCTTAAAGGGTTTTGGAACATAACCATCCATTCCCGCATCATAACAGCGGTCCTGTTCTCCGGCAAGAGAATGTGCGGTCATGGCTATTATCGGAATGGCACTTTTTAATTCACCACGAATATAATTGGTAGTCTGATAGCCGTCACGTACTGGCATTTGCAAATCCATCAAAACCAGATCGTATTGATTTTTAGATAATAATTCGATGCCCTGATCGCCATTTTCGGCAGTATCAATTTCAAAACCAAAACCTTCGATTACGTTTTGCGCCAGTTTCTGATTTAAACGGTTGTCTTCGCAAAGAAGAATTTTAAGCCGCCCTAAATCGTTAACCGGAAGCGCTTCAGGCTTATTTGTTTCTTCGAATGTTTTCTTATAAGCTATGGTGAAGAAAAATTCGGAACCCATACCTTCACGGCTTTTAACCTCTATAGTTGAACCGTGGAGTTCGACAAGCTGTTTTACAATGCTGAGCCCGAGTCCTGTACCGCCAAATTTTCGGGTTGTGCTTTCTTCGGCCTGAGTAAAACGTTCGAAAACAATATTGAGATGCTCCTGAGGAATACCTATTCCGGTGTCTTTTACAGAGAATCGAATAAGGTAATCCTCATCTGTTTCTCCCGTTTTTTTTACAGATATCGTTACTTCGCCTTCATTCGTAAATTTAAGAGCATTTCCGGCCAGATTCATTACGATCTGATTAAGCCTTACCTGATCGCCGGATATCATTTCCGGAAGTTCAGCATCTAGATACAGATTGAATTCTACACCTTCGGCAACTTTTACTTTAAGAAGATCATAAACATGTCTGAGTGCTTTTTTTAAATGAAAAGGTTTCAGTTCTAGCGAAAGACCGCCGGATTCAATTTTAGAGAGATCCAGTATATCATTTACAATCAACAGCAGATTATCTCCGGCTGTTTGAATATCTTTTACAAAACCACGCTGCTGTGCATCTAATTTAGTATCTGCCAGCAGTTCTGTAAAACCTATCACGGCATTAAGAGGTGTTCTTATTTCGTGGCTCATATTGGCCAGAAAACTGTCTTTGGCCGCCACGGCGCGTTCTGCTATTTTTTTCTGGCGGGCAAGTTCGTTGTTTTTAGTTCCTAGTTCTAAGGTATTGATAACATGCCGGGCGACGATCAAAAGTGCCGTACGCTGGCTGTCGTTAAGTGTTCTTGGTACATGATCTGCGGCACACAAAACCCCTATATGGTGTCCGTCTGGAGTGGTAAGAGGCACACCGGCGTAAAATCTAATTTTAAAACCTCCTGTTACATTGGCATCGTCTTTAAACCGTTCGCTGAGCAGTGTATCTGGAATTTCTACCAGTTTAGAATCCATGATCGTGTAACGGCAGAAGGTGATTTCACGAGGCACTTCTGAAACGCCCAAACCAATTTCTGACTTAAACCACTGCCTGCTTTCATCGATAAACGAAATATAGGCGATAGGAACACCGCAGATATACGATACAAGCGCTGTAGCATCATCAAAAGCGTTATCAGGAAGTGTATCCAATATATTATAACGTCTTAAAGCTTCAAGACGTCCGGATTCATTTTGAGGAAGAGGTATATCAACAGATTCCATAACCAAAAATTTATTATGAAGTTACAAAAATCTGTTTTACAGTTGTTTATATTTTAAGTGATAACTGATTATATAATTATCAGACGATTATTGCTGAAGATTCGACTGGCATTTTAACCGACTGGGAATTGTATAACTTCTGCCTGAAATTAAATACTTCCCCAAGCCATCTTCATTTGTACTTTTAATATGAAGTTAAAATATTTAAAAATAAATAGTTATGGCAGAAATAAAAATTGAAAAAAAGAAGCCGATATGGCCATGGATTGTAGCAGTACTTTTAATAGGAGCACTTGTTTATTATGTTTTTTTGAAAGATGATGAAGTGCAGCCTGATAACGGAGTACAAATCGAAAACGCGACAAGTACCGATACGATAAACTAAAAAGGAAACTATTGCAGTTTCCCGTAAATAGGATTTGGAAAAAAAATAATAAAAAAAGAACGTATGGAAAAGAAAGATAGAAACTTATACAGACTGGACGAACTTTCTGATTATAAAATTGCCTCAGATTATTCTGATGTAAGAGGATGGAAAATAGTAGATGCCGATAACCGAACGATAGGTAAAATCGACAATCTCTGGGTTAACAAAGATATGCAGCGTGTTGTGTATTTGGATGTAAGTGTAGATAAATCACTAATAGAAGACAGCCGTAAGGAACTTCATGATGTTATAGCAAATGACAACGGAAGAGAATTTATCTATAAAGAGGGAGAGAGCCATATTATTGTGCCAATTGGTTCTGTGAGCATTAATAAAGACACAAAAATTGTCATGGCTCACAATATAGGGTATAATACCTTTAGAAACACGAGCAGATATGACCAGCTGCATAATTTTGACAGAAATTATGAAAGACGAGTACTAAAATCGTATTATCCTGCAGATGAATATGACGCGGGGTTTAACAGTGACGATGACACTTTTTACAACCGAAGAGAATTTGATAACCGCTAATGTTCTTGTCTAATCGTGAAGGAATATTTAAAAATAGACTTAGCTTTTCGTCGTAAAAGATATAAGAGGCAATAAAAAAGTCTCCAGGATTAACTGGAGACTTTCTAACTATTTATAAAATTAAATTACAGTGCATATGTAGACGTACCGTGGTTTTTCCAATACTCTCTTGCAATTTCAAAGAAATCAGTATCAACGTGAATTATTGTTCCGAACTTATTATTATAGAAACTTTGATTTGTTATCTTTCTATTATTTTGGTTTCTAAGGTCAATATCTATTAATTTAGAGCAGCTTTCGATATATAGCATTCTTAAATTTTTATTTTGTGTAAAATTTAAAGTTTCCCATTGATTAGATGACAAGTTTGTTTGTTGTAAAGCAGTAAATGGAACAAAATTTAAACTTGTCAAGTCATTTGTCTGGATAAAAAGTTCACTTAAAGTAATATTACCATTTAAATTTAATGTTTGAAGTTTGTTGCTATATGCCCATAATCCAAATAGTTTACCATTTGAAGCAGGCAATGATAAGGTCTCTATTCTATTAGTATGACACCAAACCTGCTCTAAATTTATGTTAGTGCTTAAATTTAAATTAGTCAGCTGATTTCTGTGACATTCAATCCATCTAAGATTTACCATACCAGAAACATCTATTGATGCTAATTTATTATCTGAGCAAAGTAATTGTACTAAATTAGTAAAAGCTTTGATTCCGGTAAGATCCGAAATGTCTTTTCCAGCAATCTGTAAACCGCCACGTGACTGATCTATTAAAATGTAGTTGTCTCCTGATACCGCATCTTCTTCTGCCGCGCCATTATCCATTAAAGCCGCGCGAAATTTAGAATCAGGGACATACGTTCTTACCCATACGGCAGCAGTTTTTTTAGTTAAATCTTTTTCCAGTATAGACTTTTCAATTTCAAGAAATTTTTCATGCTTTGCTGCACGATAATCCTCAGGATTTGGATTAGGGTTAAATGTACTTTCCTGCACATCTACAACTGAGGCTGAAGGATTAATGTTTTCATTGCTGTCATTAGAACATGCAGCAAGATTTAGCGCTAAAGCGCCAATGAAAAGTAATTTTTTCATAAAATGAAATTTAAAGATTAGTAAATATTTATATGTAAACGTAGGTAAAAAACTTACACTTTGTAAGAAATATAAACTATGGTTATATATTATTACATTTTATACTATTATGCATTTTAGAAACAATATTGAAGGGGCAAGAGTAATTTTGAGAGTAATAAAAGGATTTAGAAAGATCAAACATTTTTAGAATGTTTGATCTTTTTTTAGTATCAAGATTGATTTAAAACAGAAACCCTGTAAGTCTAACAACTTGCAGGGTTTCTGTTTCTTATCTTATTTTAGTCCTCTTTTTTAAGTGAAAATCTTTATTAAGTTTTCCATTTTGTATGCGATACAGTTTTTTGTCTTTTATTTTGTACACATAGTGTCTTTAGGAAACGTGTTCTGAGACGAATCTAAGCAGCAAATAAATATTCACGCGAGAATTTCCGCAGCAGTCAATATGCCTCTCAATTCAATAACATGGTTGCTTCACTGATGAGTAATATATCACTCATAAAACTCAAAAGCATCAATAATATCAAGATAAACACCGTCAAAACCGGCATTAATAACTTTTTGTGTATACGAACCACTGTTACCAAAAATAATATTCTGCCAGTCTTTGTTCCAGTATTTTACTTTGTAATTTCCTTTCCATGCTGGGTTTTCTGCGTCAAGCCATGCCGGTTTGTTTGAAGCCCAGCCGGTCTGCCAGTAATAACGATAATCCTCAGCTTCACCAATCGACATATACGAAATAACTAATCTTTTTCCGCCATTGACCTTATTTCTAAGCTGGTTTATTTCATCTGCTGTAAAGCTGCTTCCATCGGAAAAATACAAATCCATGATTATAAGATCGTAGTTAGTTGCCGTAACCGCATTAATAAAGGCAGTTTTAGTACTAAAACCCGATGGATTAATAAGATAAAGGAAATTCTTTATCTCCGACAGCTTTTTGACAACGGTTGCATTTTCATCAGGAATAGTAGAGGGAAAACCCGGAATCGAAGTTAAATCTCTTTTATCTGCTGCAAAAGAAATGTATCCTGCATTTTTATTTTGAGTATAAGATGAAGTTACTTTTGAAGGCGTTGAGCAATAATCAGTAACGAGAATTGTTTTTCCTGTATTTTTTGATTTATCAAGAAGTTCTCTCAGATATTGATTATCGGCTGCAGGGGTGGCCTGATCATCGTCGTTGTAACCAAAGAATAAATCTTCCTGACCATTCCCATCAATGGCATTTAGGTAAGCACTGTGATTTTCTCCTGATGCATCGCCATTCGCAGAAACAATCTCGATACCATTTTGAGGAATAACAATAAACTGAGCATTTTGAGATTTTGCAAACTTACTTATTCCAATAACAAATTCCCGCATTCTCTCTTTGTATTCTGTTTCATTATCCTGATCCTGATTTGAATTTTGATCATCGTTATCTTTTGAGCAGGATAATGTTAACATCGATACTAATAATAGAAATAGTCTAATTTTCATGGCTGAGATTGATTTATTGAACAAACGCAATGCGATTAAAAATAGTATTTAACATAAAGTAAATCCTTAGACTTTATCTGAATTATTCTATTATGTACGAAAAATGGATCTACTTTATAATTTTTACCTTATCACTGTATCGAATTGGCGCTTCAGGATTTTCAGCCGGATGACCAAGGGCTACATTGATAGTAACTTCATATCCTTCGGGAATGTTTAATAGTTTAAGAATATCTTCATTTTCAGGAAGATTCAGTACAGGCACAAGAGAACCAATAGGACAGGTGCCCAGATCAAGAGCATTGGCACTGAGTAGTATATTCTGCAGTGCAAGACCTGCGTCAAGTTTGGTGTAGTTGCTTCCTTTTTCCCCGGCCATTACAATTAAGGTTGGGGCATGATGGAAAATACTGAAACCTTCTTCTCTGTAACGGGATGCACTTCCCTGAAGTTCTTTACCCTGAGCAAAGGCCAGAAACCTTTTGTTCATTTCTTCAAGGATTTTTTGATTCTGAACCACACGAATCTCCCATGTCTGTTTATTAAGAGCGCTCGGTGCGTAGATTGCACATTTCATTATTGTATCAAGCTGCTGCTGTGTAACCTGCTGGTCTGTGTATTTTCGAATAGATCTTCGTTTTAATATATTGCTGATAATGGCTTCTCTGGAACTGCCTTCAAAAACAGTACGTTCGATCTTAGGTTCGCTGCATCCGTAAAGCAGAATAGCCGCCACTGCGGACACAAATAAATTTTTCATGTTTTTACTCTTAAATTGCATTGTTAATTTTTTTTGAAAAGGAAAAGTTGAATTTAGTGATGAGGTATAATATGTATAGGAAAACAACATACTGAATAAGTCCATAATAATAGAGGCTCAGAACCGCAAAGGCGGCACCTAAAATTTTGATGGTGAGATTAAAAACCGGTTCGATTTTTTGTTTCCAGTCGGTTGGATCTCCCCATGCGACAGGACGGAACAGTATACTGATTTGATGTGAGAAAGCATTAAGCAGCAGGATAGAATAAGACATGTATTCAAACTGCACACCGCCTTTGATCAATATAAAAATAACCAGACCTGTCATCATACCATAATACAATTTTCCGTTTGGAGTTGCAGGGCTCGAAGGCATATCGGTTGCCATAAACAGAGTACCAAGCAGAATACCTGCGGCAGAATAGCGCAGTTGTGCTCCTCCCGGTAACCAAAGCAGAAGTGTAAAAACGCCCAGCAGTGCCAATGGAATATGCCAGCTGATTCTATTTCGCATTAACAGATAAAATCCGCCCAGAACTATGAAGAGAATGGAATATTCGCCTACAGCACCAGAAGTTTTGTATACTATTGCACTAAGATATTCGCTCAGAACCGAATGATCTGCAGCCGGAAAAAACTGATCAGGTGCTATTTTTACAAACCCTTTGGTTTTCCATATATCAGAAGATGTCATAACTGAAGAAAAAAAGACACTCATAAATTCTCTTCCGGCCAATGCGGGATTGAAGGTGTTTTTGCCTAAACCTCCCCACAATATTTTTCCAAACAAAATAGCAGCAGCAGCACCGAAAGCGACTATGTAAAGCGGAACCAAAGGAGAAAGCGTGAGAACCAGCAGTAATGCCGTTACCAAAGCTGAACCATCGAATATGGTATTGTATTTTTTTAGGAGAAAAGCAGAAAACAGAAACTCTGCAATAAACGCTGCTGTTATGGCAGTGATGAACTGCATCATGACCAGACTGCCGTATGCAAGACAGGCAATAATAACCAGTGGCAGTAATGCCAATACAACGTCAAGCATTACCATTTGGGTACTATTGAATTTAGGTTTTATAAAAGGGGCTGTTTTCATTGTAGTATTTTTTCTGCTGATGCTGATAATTTGATTTTGCCTTCAAAAATATTCTCCATAAGGGCCACATTGCTCGGACAGATGTAGGCACAGGCACCACATTCAATACAGTCCTGAAGGTTAAAAGTGCGGAGAGCTTCAAGATCGTTGTCAATATTATGTCGTACAAATTCCAGAGGCATCAGTTTCTGCGGACAAACATCAATACAGAATCCGCATTTAATGCAATTATTTTCGGTTGATTTTAGTTTTTTCAGAACCAGCAGACCACCGGAACCTTTTTCGATCGGCTGCAAAGGCGAATCGACGCTTTTTCCCATCATAGCGCCTCCCATAACAACGGTCTGTTTTTCGGGATTCCAGTGGTTATCCGTCAGATTTAAAATATGACCAATTGGGGTGCCTATTTTTACCCTGAAAATTCCACTTTGAGAGGTATTATTTCCGGAAACGGTAACGATACGGTCTATCATAGGACGCGATTTAAAAACGGCATTGTAAACCGCTCGAAGCGTCCCGATATTATTAACCAAAATTCCATGCTGCGAAGGAATAGTGCCTTTCCTGAGTTCCAGTTTTGTGACAGATTTGATAAGCTGTAATTCGCCTCCCTGCGGATAAGTATCAGGAAGAATCTTAACTTTTACGGCTAACTGTATTTTTTTGGCATTTTCTAAAAGATGTGCCTTAAGGGATTTATTGTGTTTTTCGATACCAAAAACTATTTCAGGTGCACCCAGGACTTTCTGCAAAACTTTAGCTGCCTGCAAAAGCTCGTAGATTTCATATTTCATCAGCGCGGTATCGCTGATTAAATAAGGCTCACATTCGGCACCATTAAAAATCAGGGTGTTAATTTTTTCTTTTGTTACATTGTATTTTAAATGCGTAGGAAATTGCGATCCTCCGGCTCCCTTAACACCGCAGTTAAGCAGTATTTCCTGCAATACTTCAAGATTTATTTCTGAAGGATCAAAATAAGGAGCAGGCGATTTCGTTTCTTTAAAATCATTTATTAAATGTATGACTGCTTTATTTCCGATGGTAGTAAAAGCATTAATGATTCCTGAAGCCGGGGCGTGTATTTTTTCGGCAGCAATATCAGATCCTGCTGCAATTATTTGATACTTCTTTACAGTTTCTCCAATTTTTACAACGGGTTCCATCAAGTTTCTGTAACCGGACAGGGGGATATAAAAATCGACCGGATCTGTTACAGATGCGATTTGTTTCTTCTTAGTTTCTTTCTTTAACGAAGGTATTGAAAGCATTCTGCAAGTATTTTTTTATTATCGTTGTCTATTATAAAATAATCAAAATCGAAATGTTTTTTCAATTCGGCTGTCACTTCATTACGCATTACAGCCGGAACCGTAAAAAGCGCAGTAGAAAGCACATCGCCCAAAAAAGCACTTTTTGTCAGAACCCCAGTCTGTAAAGTTTCAGCAGGATATCCGGTTATACAATTCAGGATATGACCATATTTTTTCCCGTCAATTACCAAATGATTATCCACACTGCCCGAAAGGCTGAAAGTTTGTGAACTGATTTCTAAGCCGGTTTTAAAAGCCTCTTTATTAAATGGGTCCGGAATATTGATTTTCCAGGCCGGATGAGAAGCATCGTTTAATGATGAAATGGTACTGCCTCCCGCATTTATCACAGCATCTGTAACGCCTTGGCTTTTAAGAAACGCAATAGTTTTATCAACTGCAAAAGCCTTTATAAATGAACCGGTAATGATTTCCTGTTCAGTATTTATTTTAATGTTCAGGCCGTCTGTAAGGATCGATCTAAAATTAACTTTTTCAAGTGCATAGGCTAATTCATCACTTTTTGGCAGTTTATGATTATCTTCTTTGTAAAATCCCCAGAGTCGCAGCAGCGGCATACAGGTAATATCATAATGGCCTTTGGTAATAACCGAAACCTTTTGAATTGTGTTGATCATCTCAATACAATCTTTGTCTACAGTAACCCAGCTTCCTCTCATCTCATTAATGCGGTTGAAAAAGGAACCGGATACATATGAGTTATACTTTCTGTCTATTTCTTCGAGCACTTCAAAGGATTTCTCCAAAAGCTGTTCGCCAAATTCAATTGGAATCTTGATTTTGCAATTGCAGTGAAAAATTCTTCGGGTCTGGGCCAGATACTGTTTAGGAACTTTCTGAAGCATTTTCGTCATCGTTTGTTTCCACCACTGTTTTGGTTTTATTTTTCAGGGCTTTAAAATTGATACTTCCCGTATGGATGGTCTGAAAATAAAGCGTATTGTTTTTCCATTTGCTTTTAACAGAATCATATTCCAGTTTCTGAACCTCGAATTTCTTTGATGAAGCATCCTCTGCTTCTTTTCGTAGTTTCAAAGCTTCTTTTTTGTCTTCTGCTTCCTTAAGCAGGCTTTCCCAAAAACTGCGCTGCCCGAAAATCAGCAGCAAAATTCCCAGCACATAAAGAGCAATATATTTCGTTTTTATTTTAATCATTTTTGAAGAAAAGTTATGATAATAGGGGCTTGGCCAAAAATAAAGCACCTTGGCTGAAAAGAAGTAATTTCAATGTTTCATTGAATTCGTCAGTGACGAATTGAATTGGTCATCGCTTTATTTCTGCAGTCTTTACGTTTTATTATGAAATTGTAAAACCAGATCTTGTTTTAAAAAGTATAATGCGTCCAACAGATAAGTACCGGGAAGAGTTAGAAGTACTTTAATTATTTAACATAAAGATAAATTAAGTTTTTAGGTATTTTTTGCCGGTTGTTTTTCATTTGCTTTTTTAATCTCCATGGAAAGAAATCTTTTGAAAATGACAGATGATGAACTTCAAAAATTAATTTTTGAGGGAAACGATGCTGCGTTCTCAATTGTTTTTAACCGCTACTGGAAAAAACTTTACACCTACGCTTTCAAAATTTATAAAGATGAAGCCGTCTGTGAGGACATGGTTCAGGAAATCTTTATAAGTCTTTGGAAAAACGCGTCAAATACAGTAATCCTCAACCTTGAAGCGTATCTTTTTAGAGCTGTAAAATATAAAATTGCCAATCAGCTTAGAAACCTCAAATTTGACCAGCAGCATATCGAAGTACTGGATACTATTCCGGATCCGGGTTTTACTGTAAATGATCTCGAATATGTTGATTTTGAAAAAAACATCAACGATCAGATCAATAAATTAACCCCGAAATGCCGTGAGGTCTTTTTATTAAGCCGGATTGAACATTTTACAAATGCTGAAATTGCAGCAAAATTAAATCTGTCTGTTCATACTGTAGAAAAACACATCAGCAATGCGCTAAAGCAGCTTCGTTTAAATTCGGCATCGTATAATTATCTTCTTTTTTACTGGGCGGCGTTTCTTTATGTTAACTAAAAAGCACCCGTTTTAAGAAAACGTTAAGCCTGTATTTTTGACTACTTGTTCGATTCAAAAAATGTGACTTGTCTATAAAAGCACATATTTTGAAAAAAGAAAACTTTTTGCTTCTGGCAAAAAAATACGAAGAAGGGAACTGCACACCCGAAGAAAAAATGACTGTTGAAGCGTTTTTTGATAAAATGCAGGAACAGCCATCAGATATAGAAAATGAAATATCAGATGAAAAAGGAGCAGCCATTCTAAATAAGATTCTTTTAGAATTGCAGGTTAAACCAAAAAAATACTCAATTAGAAAAGCGCTTAAAATCGCCGCGGTTTTGGTTATCGGACTTACGATTGCATTCTCGGCAGCGCAATTTGTTTTCAAACCTGCAGCAATTACACAGGTTACTGCAAAAGGCGAAAAGAAAGAAATTTTTCTTGAAGACGGCAGTGTCATTGTTCTAAACTCCAACAGCAGTGTTACGTATCCTGAAGAATTTGAATCTACTAGAAATATTCAGCTTACGGGACAGGCGTATTTTAAAGTTTTCAGAGACGTTAAAAGACCTTTTATTGTACAAACCCACGATGTAAAAGTAAGGGTTTTGGGAACTTCATTCGACATCAATTCTTATAATCATCATGATACCAAAGTGAGTGTTATTACCGGAAAGGTCGAAGTAACATCGCCAACCGGAAAAAAAGTTCAGATTACTAAAAACCAGCAGGCCGATTTGTTAAAGAATTCTGATTTACAGATTTCTACAGAAAACAGCGATGATAAAATCGCGTGGATAAGCAACACCATTATCCTTAAAAATACCAAACTTTCTGAAACCGTAAAAATCATCGAAAACTGGTATAATGTCGACATTACGATTGAAGATCAGGAACTTAATGATCTTACTATTTCAGGAAAATTTAAAGATGAAAAACTGGAGAATGTACTGGAAAGTATTGCCTATCTGAAAGAACTAAAAATAAACTATAAAACTAAAAACCAAATCATTATAAGAAAACAGACAAAATAAAAAAACAGAAAAAAACAAAACCCGCTTCCGGTGCAACGGAAACGGGCATTAAAAAAGACTAAAAATAAAATTTATAGCCTAATAGTAATAATGGACACGAAACTACAATTTTTTTTCAATAAGTATATAAAGATGAAAAATCTTTACTTAATGATTTTATTAATTTTTTCCTTTAGCGGATTTGCCTTGGGACAATCTGGTAAAGACGTACAAATAAGCCTGAATTTAAAAGACGCAACAATTACAGAGTTTTTTAGAGCAGTAGAACAGAGAACAACTTTTACTTTTGTTTTTGATGAAAAAATATCAGGAACTTCACAACGCATTTCAATCTACGCAGAAAAGGAAAGCCTTGACGGAGTGCTGACAAAGATCGCGGCAAAAACAGGATTGTCCTTTAGAAAACTCAATAACACCATTACCGTTACAAACAATCTTCGTGCACAGTTAAATGTCCGCGGAAAAGTGCTTGACGAAACCGGAATGCCGATACCCGGAGTTACGATTCTTGAAAAAGGAACAAAAACTTCTACCATGACCGACATGGAAGGGAATTTCAGTTTTGCCGTAAACTCTTCGGCTGTATTGGTTATTTCGTATATGGGATATGTTTCTCAGGAAGTTTCGGCCAGTACAAGCCCGCTTACGATAACAATGAAACCCAGTACCAGTGAACTAAATGAAGTTGTAGTTACGGCATTAGGAATTAAAAGAGAAGAAAAAAAATTAGGATTCTCGCAGCAAACCATCAAATCTGAAAACTTATCGCAGGGAAGACCAAACAACTGGTCATCAGGACTGAAAGGGAAAGTAGCAGGATTAAGTATAACTTCTACAGGTTCAGGACCTTTAAATTCACAACAAATTACCCTTAGAGGAAACAGATCCTTAAGCCCAAAAGGCAATTACGCACTAATTGTAGTAGACGGAGTTCCGGTAAATGCCGAAATGACAACATCAGGTTCAACAAGTGCGTATATGGGAGAAGATTCTCCAATTGATTACGGAAACGGGATTTCTGATCTTAACCTGGATGATATTGATGCCGTAACGGTTCTTAAAGGAGCAGGTGCAACTGCGCTTTACGGAAGCCGTGCTGCAAACGGAGCGTTGATTATTACCACAAAATCAGGAAAGAAAAATAAAGGTTTAGGAATTTCATTCAACACAGGAGCTACATTTGATGTAATCCAGAGATGGCCGGATTATCAATACACGTACGGTCAGGGAACAGGAAATTCACCGGATGCTTTCGGGAACCAGTATTATTCGTATGGAAATTCTGCCGACGGAACTTCAACAAGCGGAACCAGCAGTGCCTGGGGACCCGCTTTTACAGGACAAAACTTTTACCAATATGATCCTGCTGTACAAGGACAATCGGCAGAAAGACTTCCGTGGCAGTCGTATAGAGACAATCGTAAAGATTTCTGGAGAACAGGTGTTACTTTAAATAATAACGTTTCCATTCAGGGTGGTGACAGTAAAGGTTCAATGAGACTTTCGTTAGGAAATCAAAAGAACGAATGGATTATGCCTAATACCGGATTTGACAGAGTTACGGCGGCAGTTAATGCAAATTATCAGGTTTCGGATAAAATTAAACTGGGAACAACAGTAAATTACAATACCAGAAACAGCGAAAATCTCCCTTCTACAGGATACAACAACGGTTCGATTGCTTATTTCATGATTTTTCAGCAGCCTAATATCGATTTGAACTGGTACCGCCCAATTTGGGAGAAAGGAAAAGAACAGATTCAGCAGTTACATCCTTTCAGCTCTTTCATCGACAATCCGTATTTAATTGCTTATGAAGCCACAAATACATTAGACAGTGATCAGATTGTTGGGAATATTTTTGCCAATATTAATTTGGGTTCAAACCTGGATTTGATGCTGCGTTCTTCTATGAATACCTACAACCAAACAAGAGAACAAAAAAGACCGTACAGCATCAACAGATATGCAAAAGGGTTTTATGAAAGACAGGATGTTTTTAAACAGGAAATCAATTCAGACTTTTTACTTTCTTATAAAAAAGACTTTGGCGGTAAGTTCTCTCTTGCGGCATCTGCCGGAGGAAATGCAATGAGCTATAAATACAGAAGAACAGAAGCCGAAGTAACCGGTTTGGTTGTTCCGGGAGTTTACAAACTGTCAAACGGTTCAAGCGCACCAATTTTAACTTTGGGTGATGCTTACAAAAAAATGAACAGTTTGTATGGTTTAGTATCGATGTCGTATAAGGATATGCTTTTTGTTGATGTTACAGGAAGAAATGACTGGACCAGTACACTTCCGGTAGAAAACAATTCATTCTTTTATCCGTCAATTAATACAAGTGCTGTAGTTTCAGAAATGTTTACACTGCCGCAATCAATAGATTTCTTAAAATACAGACTTTCTTTTGCTCAGGTTGGAAATGACACAGAACCGTATAAAACACAGAAATATTACGGACAAAGTGCTTTTCCAAGTTCTGCCCAGACTTTAACGGTTTTATATAACAACCATTTTAAACCTGAAATTACAACCAGTTTTGAAACAGGTTTTGAAATCAGAATGCTTAAAAACCGACTTACAGCGGATGCAACAGTTTACGAAAGTGTGACCAAAAACCAGATTATCGATATTCCGATGGATTTCTCAACAGGTTACAGTGGTGCCGTTTTAAACGGAGGGAAAGTTAGAAACCGCGGTATAGAGCTTACTCTTGGCGGAAAAATTATAGATGGTCAAAATTTCAAATGGAATTCAACTATAAACTGGTCACGAAACTGGAACCGGGTAATGGAATTACCGGAAGGAATCGACGGACAGCAGATAATTGGAACCGGAGGAACGGCTTCGATTATTGCAAAAGTAGGCGGTACTACAAGCGCCATTTATGGTTTTGGATTTGTGAGGTCTCCGGATGGACAGATTGTGTATGATAATGCAGGGCTTCCGGCTTATCCTGACGAAATACAGCATATTGGCGATGCAAGCCCGGATTGGAAAGCAGGTTTAACGAATAGTTTTTCTATTGGAAATTTCACTATGAATGTAACTATCGACGGTCAGTACGGCGGGATTATTTATTCGCAGACACACCATAAACTTTCTGAACAGGGTAAATTAAATTCAAATAATAAGGGAAGGACAGACGGCTTCATCATTGGTGAGGGTGTAGTTCAAAATGCTGACGGATCGTATTCTCCAAATACCAAACAAGTGAAAACTGCAGATTGGTACGGACGTTATTACCGAAGAGCAAACATAGAGTCAAACTCTTTTGATGCTTCTTATGCAAAACTTCGCGAAATAAGCCTTCAGTACAATATGCCAAAAAAATGGCTTAAAAATACCGGATTACAGTCCCTTCAAATATCCGTATTCGGAAGAGACTTAGCAACCGTATCTGATTTTCCAATTTATGATCCTGAAACGGCGGCATTAAACGGAGATACCATTTTACCGGGTATCGAAATGGGGCAGATGCCATCGCCGGCAACCTATGGTTTCAATTTAAGTTTGACTTTATAATAAGACAATGAAAAAGATAAAAATTACAGCAATAATCCTTTTACTTTCAGGAATCAGCGTTTCCTGTTCAGGAGGTTTTGAAGAACTAAATGAGAACCCTAATCTTATAACCGAAATAAGTCCGGGAACATTACTAAACCCGATTATTTACGGAATTGCTTCGCAGAATGCCTCACAAAGCGTAGATGTTACCTTCAACTTAATGCAGGTTTCACTTCCTTTCCCGAGTATCACCGGTGGACTGCATCGCTATGATGTAAGCAATAATATTGGAAACTCGGCCTGGAATAATTATTACAAATGGCTTTCGAACATTAGAGAAATGCGTATGGCATCTGTAAAAGCCGGAGACGGAAATTACGAAGCAGTTGCTTTAACTCTTAACGCTTTGGTTTACGCCAACTTAACGGATCTTTTTGGTCCAATCCCCATGACAGAAGCGGTACGCGGCGAAGATGGTATTTTATACCCGAAATACGACAAACAAGAGTTTATTTATGAAACACTTCTGGCGGATCTGGAAAGAGCCAATACGCTTTATGATACAAGCAGGGCAATGATTTATACCGAAGATATTCTGTTTCAGAACAATGTTATGAAATGGAAGAAATTTACCAATTCATTAAAAATGAGATTGCTCCTAAGAGTTTCAAACAGAACAGAAACCGGAGCATTTCAAAAACTCGCTTATATGGCAGAACATCCGGAAATTTATCCGGTTTTTACCAATACTGCCGAAGGCGCTATTCTAAAAGTTACAGGTGTTGCCCCAAATGTTTCGCCGTGGGGAAGACCTCAGGATTTTAACCTGAATATAAAAATGGCTTCGTTTTTTATTGATAATTTAAATACGCTTGAAGATCCAAGAAGAACCATAATTGCAACTGGAGCAACAGCTTTGGTAACCAATGCGCCAATTGGTTTTAAAGGAATTGACAGTGGTTACGCAGGTTCAGATTCCCAGTTTAAATACAATGCCTCAACGCTTTTAAATGTACAGGCGCAAAACCCAATGCAGATCTATATTATGACCTATGCTGAGGTTGAATTTATCAAGGCAGAATTAGCGCAGAGAGGTCTTATTGCAGATGCCGCAGGACATTACGAAAAAGGAGTGCGATCTGCGATAGAACATGTAAAAGCCGTATTTCCTGCTAATTATTTTGATAAAGCAGAAGCGCAGTACAACGGAACATTAGAAAGAATCATGCTGCAAAAATACTACGCTTTGTATTTTACAGATTACCAGCAGTGGTTTGAATACCGCAGAACAGGATTTCCGGTACTGCCAAAAACAACCGCAATGTTAAACGACGGAATTATGCCGTCAAGATTCACTTATCCGGATAATCAGCAGATTAAAAATAACGAAAACTATCTGGAAGCCGTTGAAATGGTTGGCGGTGATAATATCAATACTAAAGTTTGGTGGGATAAATAAAATTTGAAAATGAAAGCAACATTTATATTTAGTGCAGTGCTGTTTTGCAGTGTTTTAACAGCTCAGACAACCGTAAAAGGAGTCGTTTTTGAAGATGCAAACCAAAACGGTAAAAGAGAAAAAAAAGAAAAAGGAATAGCCAATGCCGCAGTCACAAATGGTCGTGAAGTAGTTTTAACCGATAAAAAAGGAAACTACGAACTTCCTTTAAAAGACGACGCTATTATTGCGGTAATCAAGCCTTCTGGTTATAAAATTCAGGTGAATAAGGACAATCTGCCTCAGTTTTTCTATAATCATAAACCGGCGGGTTCTCCAAATGGTAAATTTGAAGGCGTTGCCCCAACAGGAAAACTTCCGGAATCAGTAGATTTTGGATTAATCCCTCAAAAAGAAACAGGCGATTTTACAGCCCTTGTTTTTGGAGACCCGCAGCCGTATACACTTGAAGAAGTTGATTTTTTCGCAAGAGGAATTGTTTCCGAAGTCGAAGGAATCAAAAATATTCCGTTTGGATTAAGCATGGGCGATTTGGTTGGAAATGACTTGAGTTTATTCAATCCGTACATTCAGGCAGTTAAAAAAATCGGAATTCCGTGGTACAACCTTCTCGGAAATCACGATCTTAATTTTGATGCCAAAGAAGATCATTTAGCCGATGAAACTTATGAAGCCCATTTTGGTCCAGCCAATTACGCTTTTAATTACGGAAAAGTACATTTTATTGTTCTCGATGATGTTTTATATCCGGATCCAAGAGATCATGAAGGCTATTGGGGAGGTTTTACCGAGGAACAAATGCAGTTTATAGAAAATGACCTGAAAACAGTTCCAAAAGATAACTTAATTGTAATGGCTTTTCATATTCCGATAAGTGAACCGGACAGCAAAGATGATTCCTTTAGGGATGCAGACCGCCAGAAATTATTTGAATTGTTGAAAGATTTCCCAAATACACTTTCGCTTTCGGCACATACACATTTGCAGCGACAGGATTTTTTCGAAAAGAAAGACGGATGGTTACAGGAAACGCCGCATCATCATTATAACATCGGGACAACATCCGGAGACTGGTATTCAGGAAAGTTAGATGAAAAAGGAATCCCGATTTCGGTTATGAGAGACGGAACACCAAAAGGATATGCTTTTATTCATTTTAACGGAAATAAATATACTATAGACTATAAAGCAGCCGGAAAACCGGAGAATTACCAAATGAAGGTTTTTGCCCCAAAAGTAGTAGCAAAAGGAAAACGTACGAAGTCGGGCGTATTTACCAATTTCTTTATGGGAAGCAAAAAAGACAAAGTTTTATATCGTGTAGATCAGGGAGACTGGAAAGAAATGGAATATGTAGAAATTCAGGACCCGTCTTATGTAGAATTGGTTTACGAGTGGGAATTGTCAGAAGTGCTTATGCCGGGCAAACGTTCATCAGATCCTGAAAAAAGCACGCATGTGTGGAGAGGAAATATTCCATCGGATCTGGCCATTGGCGAACATGCCATAGAGATCAAAGCAACCGATATGTTTGGTAAAACGCATACGGCTGCTGCCAGTTACAGAATCGACAAAGTAAAATAACGGATTAAGAAAAGATGTTAAAAATCAAAAAGATAATCTTCGTTTTTATAACGGTTGCAGCAATACATTCCTGCGGAAGTCAAAAATCGGCCTTTTCAAAAAATGTGATTGAAGTGCAAGGACATCGAGGCGATCGAGGCAATTTTCCGGAGAATTCGATTCCTGCATTTTTAAGCGCTGTAAAAAAAGGCGTTGATGTTTTAGAACTCGACGTTGTGATTTCTAAAGACCGGAAAGTAGTAGTTTCTCATGAACCATTTATGTCTTCGAACTATATGAGGGATAGTGAAGGAAAAGCCATTTCAAAAGATAAAGAGAAAAGCTTTAACCTCTATGAAATGACGTACGACAGTATCAGAAAATTTGACGGCGGTTCGGGAGGAAATTCTAATTTTCCAATGCAGCAAAAACAAAAAACATGCAAACCGCTGTTGTCTGAGGTTTTTGATAGTATTGAGAAATATATTGCAAAAAACAATCTGAAACCAGTTCGATACAATATCGAAATCAAATCAGAAAAATCAGATTACGGCAAAAGACAGCCGGAGCCGGAAGTTTTTGTTCAAATGGTGATGAAAATCATTCAGGAAAAAAAAGTTGAAAAAAAAATAAACATTCAGTCTTTTGATCCTGCAGTATTAAATGTAATGCATAAAAAATATCCCCAAATAAAATTAGCCTATCTGGTTGGAGAAGGTGCATTATCTAAAAATCTCTCAAAACTTGATTTTAAGCCTGAAATTTATAGTCCGCATTATAAATTGCTAAATAAAGAAGCAGTTGATTCTTTACGACTTTTAAAAATGAAAATTATACCCTGGACTGTTAATGACGATACAGCGATCGACAATATGATACAGCTTCAGGTAGACGGAATTATTACTGATTACCCGGAAAGAGTTCTGGGTAAGAGATAAAAATGTGTTTAATTGTTTTTTTCGAATAGGCCTTCAATTTAATTGAGGGCTTATTTGGTTTTGAGCATTATGGTTTCTTTTCAAATTCTAATGGAAAAGATGTTCTAAATAACAAAAGTCCTAATCTTGATTAGGACTTTTGTTTATGATTTTAAACCTAACATAAACTCCATTTGTCATTCAAAAATTCATCCTCTCCAGCTTCCTCGGTTTTATAAGCAATGGCTTCCGGAATCGATGTTTTAGGCAGGTTTACATGTATAATAGTATTTTCTGTAATGCCGTCAAGCTGTTTCAGAACCTCTTCGAGTTCGTCGAGAGTACTGACTTCAAAACCTTTTCCTCCAAATACATCAACAAGTTTTGCATATTTCCAACGATGCATCTCGTTATAATTATAAACGCTGTTTAAATCGGGAACTTTGTATTCAACTTTGTCTGAACCACGAAACGGATTTGGATTTACAAGCATTTGTTCAATGCCGTAAATTCCATTATCTAAAACAAAAATAATGGTGTCATGTTTCAGTTTATTCTGTGTAGAAATAGCCTGGCAGGTTTCCTGAAAAGCACCGTCACCAACAAATACCACAGGTCTTTTGTCAGGTCTGGCACATTTTATTCCGGTTGCCGCAGGAACAGAATAACCTATCGAAAGCCATGATGCCTGCGCTATGAATCCGTCAGGTTCTGCAATGCGTATACCCTGAGCACCTAATAAAGGAAAACCCGCGTCAGCAACTACGATATGTCTTTCATCTATAAAAGTATTGATACGTTTAAAGAATGTATCATAAGTAAGTGCCGGTCTGCCTTTTTTAGTTAAGCTGTTATCTGCTAAAAAAAAGGATTCAGGAAGCATCTCTGCACCATACATTTCGTAAGCTCTAAATTTAACTTTGATAAGTTCTTCTTTCAAAAACACAATAAAATCTCTCAGTGATACATTGGCGATATACGAAGCACCAATCCTTACACCACTGTGATTGGCCAATACAGTATTTTCTGTCCAGACATCAAAACCACCAAGGTTTTTGCCTGTAGTCCATACGCCGAGACCAATTTTCAGTCCGGCTTTTTCAAATTGCTCCTTAACATCTTTTGGGGATGCATTACCGTTGAAAACTCCTTTAAACTTAGGATGATTTTCGGATACGATCGATTTTCCCAGTATTGAGGTCACAAATTCTGTATCGGTAGTTTCAATCAGATCCAGAAATTCCTTTTGAATACCGTAGCGCTGGATTTCGATGCCGCCCCAGAAAATAATTTCTTTTTTGTCTGCCATTTCAGCTACTTTTTTAGCGGCCTTACGTGCACTGTTTTGACATTTAGATACCTCTCTTTCTGCCAATGGTGCGTCCGGCGGATTGCATTCCATTCGCCAGGCATCTTCAAAAACCTCAAGATAAACCGGTCTGCCGTACAAAATACAGGCATTCAATACTGCATCAATTTTATAAGGAGCATCAGATGAGCCTGTGATTTGTTCTGCCGCAACAGTAACATTTCGGAACACATTGATGTTACTATACATATCGCCTGTCATATGAGAGGCCAGCATACCCTGAACGAGGCTTCGCTGCTGGTCTTTGTTGGTTGGAGCGCCATTAATGACCAGTACAGGACAATGTTCTACATAAGAACCTGCAACCGAATTGAGCAGCGTAAATGCTCCCACTCCATACGTTACCGCTACTGCAGCAAAACCGTTTTGACGTGCGTAGGCATCAGTGCAGTGTCCGGCATTTATTTCATTCGTGTCGTTTATGATTTTAATTTTTGAATTTTTGTCTTCGTGAATCGTATTTAAAAACGGCGCGGTATAATTGCCTGCAATTCCAAATAAATGCGTGAGTCCTAATTGTTCCAGACGTATCTGAAGGTATTTTGCTACGGAGATTTTTTTCTGTGACATTTTAAATAGGATTGTTAAGGTTACCGGTAGTTTCGTTTACTTCGAGTGCAGTACGGATTCCGGACTCGATGGCGCCTTCAATCCAGGCATGTTTTAAAGAAGTATGCTCTCCTGCAAAATGGGCTTTTCCATTCCATTCGGTTGAGATAATATGACGCTGCAGTAAGTGTAACTGTCCAGGATTAAATATAGCAGCTTCACCATATGCATAAGGGTCGCGCATCCAGCTTTGTGTTGCCCCGCCAATTAATTTTCCGGCTTTGCCTTTACGATCCTTGATACTCGAACTGATCACGGCAAGGTCAATAATACGCTGCTGTTCTTTCTCGTCATCAGAGTGCATAATAGCGAGGTTTTTAAGTGCATAAAAATACCTGTCGTCGTCGTCCATAGAATCCCAGCGGCTTGCTTCATCAGACCAGCAGTATGAGGCCAGTACAACACCATGTCCTTTACTTCCTAAATCATTGCTTGGGTAATAGGTAAAACGGTTCGAAAAATCAGTAATCGTACCGCCGCCAACAATATTATAAGGTGCTTCCTGCCACCATTTCTCACGAAATTCCAGCAATATTTTAGTAGCAGAGTCATAGTGCAGTTCACGGATTGCTTTTCGTTTAAGCTGTTTGAATTGGGGTGTAACATACACATGTCGTAATGCCGAAAAGGGTATAGTGACAATAATTTCATCAAATTCCAATTCATTCACCGGCGTTTTTAATGCTTTAAATCCCGCATCTTCATAAAACTGAAAGTCGCGTTCTACCTCAATATCTACTTCTATTTTTACCTTGTCGTCAACAAGCATCATTTTAGTCATCCTGCAGTCAAAATAGGTGTTTTCTTCGAGCTTATAAGCTTTAAAGAATGCATTTGGCAGTAAGTCGCTGCCTCCCACGATTTCCAAAAAATCAGTAGAATCCTTAATGATATTCTGCTCAATAAAACTCTGAATAAAATCATAGGCCATTCTGGACTCCAGATTTTGCATAACGCCAATCATTTCAATAGCATTTTCTGAATACATCGAATTTTCCTTTAAAAAACGACGCATTGAATATTCTCCGTAACGTTCGATCAGTAAAGGCCAGTTTTTCTTAGGATCTTCTGCAATAAAAGCCTTAAGCGGATTAATAAGATTCGCCATTAACTGGTCGGCACGCATATTTTCGCTGCTGCCCAGATGAAAGTCCAGTAATTCGTTTACATCAACAGCTGTATTTTTATCTTTTGGAATATATTTATTCTGGACAACACGTTTGCGGTTTACGTATATAAGGGAATTTCTGGTAAACTCCGGTTTCGGTTTACTCGGATCTGACTGATATGCGATTGCTTGTTCCTTATCGACAGACACATAATAAAAAGGTTCGGTTTTGAGTCCGAGTTTATCAATGTATTTACGAACCATCAGGTGTATGGTCGGGATACGCATTGCACCGGCTTCACCGTAAACGCTGTCATCTTCAAAATGTTTTTTGTCTTTAGAGTTTCTGAAAGTCTTGATCCTGCCGCCAACACGGGTGTTTGATTCGACTATTGTAACCTTATGTCCAGCCTCTTTTAACAGAGCGGCGGCAACCATTCCGGCCATTCCGGCACCAATGATTAATACATTTTTTGGTTTCTCAGTACGAGGGATTCCCTCATCAATGTATTTTAGATATTGTTGAATAATAGCATCATTATCTTCGTCTAGTAAGCCGTGTAAGTAGTTTTCCATAATCAGGCAGGTTTAGTTATTCGTTTACTTTTTTTGGATGAAATTCACTAAAACAAATAAAGTAAGTAAAATCCGAATTTTTAAGCGTAATTCTACCTGTTTTTTAATTTTAGACTATTAGATTTGCAATTCGCCGGATCAAAAGCACGGTTTTTTTATATGACAGTATCTTTAATTTTCTTGTTTTACCCAATTTTAATTTTGATCCAGGGGCTGGGAGCAGCTTTTTAGTAAAATAGAAGATATGCTTGGGAATATTTTGTTTAAAATACATTGATAAAAGCAATAATATATGGAAGAAAGCTAAACTGAAAAGTAAAAAGCAATAGATTTAATATGAAAATAATCTTACTTTTTGAAATAAGTTTAAAAAAAATAGATTTTAGTGTGTTTTTATTTTATTCAATTCCAGTCAATTAAAAAATAACTTTAAAATAACTTAAAATTAAGTGCTTTTTTTGTTTGTAAATCTAGAAAACGTTGCTATCTTTGCCACCGCTTAGAACAACAAGCAACAACGCTAGAGAGTCGGGGAGATACTCAAGCGGCCAACGAGGGCAGACTGTAAATCTGCTGTGAAAACTTCGCAGGTTCGAATCCTGCTCTCCCCACAAGGTAAAACCTGCAAGTCAATAGATTTGCAGGTTTTTTTATTTGCACCATTTTTAACTTTGTAAAACTGTCTGCATTGGTTAATATTAGGTTTTTTAAAAGTTAGTATATCTTATGTGTGTTCAAATTTTATAATTGCATTTTTTAGATGGTTTTCCCTCGTTTCCTATAACGATAAATCTTTAGAGAAGTATTGTTGTTTAAACAAACCGGGAAGCCTGATTAAGCTTTTTTAGAAACAAATTGATTACTGTTTTACAATTGAGTTATGTAAAGGCAAGACATCAGGAATATCTAAGTCATTATGATAATGCTATTTTTAGGTTAGGTTTTTATTTCTGAAACCGCAAAAAAAAAATCTCCCATTGGGAGATTTTTTTTGACTTATTTTTAGAAGAAGAATTACTTAGCCAGTAATTCAACGATTTTTGCTTTCAATTCTGCGCCTCTTAAATCCTGTGCCACTACTTTTCCTGATGCATCAAGAATAAAAGTTGCCGGAATAGATTCAACATTATATTGTTTAGCGATAGGCTCGTCCCAGAATTTTAAATTAGAAACGTGCGTCCATGTTAAACCGTCTTTTGCAATTGCTTCTTTCCATTTTGCAGCATCTTTATCTAAAGATACCCCAATAATGTTTAATCCTTTTGAATGAAGTTCTTTGTAAATAGCTACAACATTTGGATTTTCCTGTCTGCATGGTCCGCACCATGAAGCCCAGAAATCTACGATAGTAACTTTACCTAAACTTTCTTTAAGCGAAACTACTTTTCCTTCCGGATTAGGAGCCGAAAAATCTGCTCTTCATTTTGCGTCACCAACAGGAGGAGCTGTTGCACCAACTGCAGGCATTTTCGCTTGGCCTAATCTTGTTTTGATTTCTTTACCAGGAGTAGTGTTTTTTACAGACTCATCCAATGCATTGTATAAAGCCTCTGTTTTTTTAATATCAGCACTTGGATCTCCCATCATACTTTGGATAATTAATACAGAGATATATGATTTTGGATGTCCTTCAACATAAGTTAAATATTTCTTTTTGCTGTTAGCTTGTACTTCTGTCTGGATTTCCATGTATTGTTTCATCAAGCCGTTGATAGTTGCTGTATCCTGAGCTTTTTGAGCTTCCTGCATTTTATTAGTATTCTTTTTCTGGAAATCAACTAAACTTTTTTGAGTTTTTGTCATATCCTCGTTAAATTTTACATACTCGTCATTGTTGTAAGTACCTGCAATTTTAGATTTGTGAATACTATCTTTGTCAATATCGATTTTAATTTCTCCTGTTTCTAAGATAAAAGGGATTGGTGCGTTTGCATCCTGAAGAATTAAAGTGTGGAAAGCCGGTTCAGTAACTTTTCCTGTTATTTCAAATTTTCCATTTTCAACTTTTACTGTATCTAGAGCAAGCGGCATTCTTGTAGCAGGATCTAATCCCTGAAGAATGATAGTTTTTCCGTTCGCAATTCCTGTTGCAGTACCTGTAATAAGATATTCTCCGTCTTTAACTTTACTGCATGAAATGATAGCCGCAGAAGCTGTAAGTAAAAAAAGTATTTTTTTCATTATAAAAAATTAATTAGTTAATTGATTTGTGCAACAAAAGTATCTAAAATAATAAAACATAAACAATTTTGTAACCTAAAATTTTGTTATAGTTTTTTTGAGGTTAAACCTCCTAAAATCAATGGGTTTGATGTTTTTATTTGATCAAAAACTCTTATTTCTATTTTGTTCATAACACTAATATAAGGTTTTTCTAATAATAGGCTATAAAAAAAGCACCCTGTAAGAAGGGTGCTTTTAAAATATTCTGTACTAAATTATTCCTGATTTGTTTTCTTTCTCCAGGTGAAAGAATTTAAAATATGTCTTTTTGCAAATCTTCCAGGAGAATCAGCATTTACCATTTTTACGTAAGTTGCTTTAGGAACACTGATGTATTCGTAAACACTTCCGTTAGAAAAATCAATAATCAAACGACCTTCTACAAATTTGTAATCTGTAATAGTACAAGTTGTGATTGTTTCAGTATATTCAGGTAAATTAAGTTTAATTGTATCAGGGTGAATGCTTACTAAAAAGTGGTAAGCTTCAATGATGGTTTTACTTTTTTCTTCTGCAGCTTTTAATCCGGCGTCATCTCCCACAAATTTATCAGGATGAGATTCTTTCATCGCATTACGATAAATTGTTTTTAAATCTTTAAGCTCAGCAGTTTTCTCTACGTTTAGTAACTTGCGGTATTCAACTATTTTTTTCATAAATAAAAGGTAACTACTTGTCTATTAGTTTGAAATTGATAATTAATTAGTTCAAATCGACAAATTTTTTGCAAAGGTACACTTTTTTTTAACTTTTCACTTTTGATAGAAAAAATATTCAGGAAAGTTGTTTTGTTAAAACGTTAAGTATAATTTTTAACTGCAATCCCGATAGCTATCGGGAGCAGGGGGTTACGCAAAGAGCGCTAAGATTCTTTTATTTGAAAATTACTAAAATGAAAAGTTCGCAAAGCTTTATCAACACAAAGCTTTGCGAACTTAATATTTAGATTGCGTTTAGACTCCTAATTAAAAAATCTCAGCACTCTTTGCGTTAAAAAAAACAAATTTCAACCTGAAACCTGAAACCCTGAAACAAAAAAACTTATTCAGGTTTATGATTTGCCTTATCGAAATTTCTTGATTTTTTTGGATATTGTTTGTAGCTGATATCGCTTGGGTTTTCGATAACGGATTTAATGGTAACCCAGTCTCCGACTTTAAAATTAGTCTGAACCATTTTATAATCTAAAAGATATTCCCCGCAGAAATAATTATTGTTTTCATCTTTTTCGATAATGCCGGTGTAAACTCCCTTTTGCGGCATTTTTTCTTGTGTATCTTTAGGCATCTTTTTTTTGTTTTAAATTAAAAGGCAAAGTTAATCAATTTCGGATTGATTAGCGTGTTCCCGTCAATCTGAGTATATTTGCACATGCAGAAAAATTTTAAACCGCACCCCAATTCTTTTAAAAATACATTTTGTGCTTTTCGTGAAGTGCTTCCGGATAAGATAGAAGGTTTAAAAAAGCAATTCGAAAGTAAAGCAGGAAGCGCCTATTATTATACAGAAGAAGGAATGTACCGCGTTTCAAACCATTGGGGCAGACTGGCAAACAGCAAATGGAGATTGATTGCCCGTGAACCGGAAACTGAATCGAAAACAAAGATTGGTTTTGCTAAATGGGAAGAGTTTTACCCCGATAATGCCGAGGAGAAACTCTATTACATTGAAGCCGATTTTGGAAAAAACCTTGCCAATTATCAGCATAAAAAAAATCCCTATTATGATGGAAAAGCAATTTTAAGAACCAGTTTTGAAACGACAAAAAGATTAAAACAAGTCCGGAACCTCCAGCAATTAACATCCTGGGCAAAACATTTCGATTACGACGATATTGATGATTTAAGAAAACAGATTATCAACGAACTCATTTTTACAGATAAAAGTTTAGAAGAAATTAAAAGAGAAATTTATGGGACGCAATAACGAACGAAACATCAAAATTCATAATGATAAATTGCACAAAGCCCAGGCGAAGAAAAAACAGGCAGAAGCTTCACGCAAAGAAAAACTGAAAGAAATCGTAAAAAAGTTTAATGAAGGTAAAAACGAAGAGGAATAATTAAAGTTTCAGGTTTCAAGTTTCAAGTTTCAGGTTAACGCAAGCGAACGTGAAACCTGAAACCTGAAACAAAAAAACAAGCAAAAAAATAAAAACAAATGAATAGTAAATTCGAAGAATTAAAACCAAGAGTACAGGAAATCATTGATTTGATTGCTGCAAAAAACGATAGAGAAGCAAATAATAAACTGCTTGAAGTAAGCGAAACATTAGACGAAATGATTGATTTTGCCGAGGAAGATGAAGAAGTGAGAGAAATCAGCCGTTATCAGGTTTTGTTAAACCAGCTTCATGTTAAAATTAACGGAGAAGAACCGGTCGATGGAGAGTAAAAAATGTTTCTGTGATACAGGACTGTTTTTTGATGATTGCTGCGGATTGTATCTTCAAAAAAATCAAAAAGCCCCCACGGCTCTTGCTCTGATGCGCTCTAGATATTCGGCCTATGCAGCTCATAATGCAGAGTATCTTTTGGAAACAACACATATTTCTGAAAGAAAATATTATTCAAAAGCTGAAATTTTAAAATGGGCTACGGCCAACAAATGGCAGAAACTCGAAATTTTAAGTTTTACAGAAAACACGGTAGAATTCAAAGCTTATTTTTTAGATTCTGCTCAAAAACCACAAGTACATTACGAATTCTCGACTTTTAAATTCGAAAATAATGCCTGGTACTATGTTGACGGAAAATTTGAATAATTAGTAGACCTAACACTGTTAGTTCTTAATTTTGGTTAGATATTTTAACTAAAAATTAATAAACGATTCGTTTTTCATAATTCTAAAAAAATGTAATTTTAAAATTATGAAAAACGAATTTAAAAAAGGGTTTTATTTTAAGTCGTACGAAGCCCCGTTTCAGTCTCCTTTTGAAAAACTATTTGGTATTTTCAAAGAGCTTATCACCCATACTTCGGGAGATTTTGATGAAGCAATCAGCTGGCTTCGTGAGTTAGATATAGAATATAAACTAACTGACGAGAACTACACAATCGATGATTTTATCGAAGATTTAAAAAAGAAAGGTTATATAAAAGACGAAGTTAAACCAGATGGATCAAATGGTTTAGGAATCACAGCAAAAACAGAACGAGCGATTCGCCAGCAGGCTTTAGATCAGATTTTCGGGAACTTAAAACGTTCCGGAAACGGAAATCACAAAACAAAACATGCCGGAAACGGAGATGAACATACGGGAGAATTCCGCGAATTTAATTTTGGTGATGGTTTAGAACGAATTTCGTTGACAGAAAGCCTTCGAAATGCCCAAATTAATAATGGTGTTGAAAGTTTCATGCTGACCGAAAATGATCTGGTTGTCGAGGAAACGCAGCATAAAGCCCAAATGAGTACAGTTTTGATGATCGACATCAGCCACAGTATGATTTTATACGGCGAAGACCGAATTACCCCAGCCAAAAAAGTAGCAATGGCTCTGGCAGAACTTATCACAACTCGCTATCCAAAAGATACACTGGATATTTTGGTTTTTGGAAACGACGCCTGGACAATACCTATCAAAGAGCTGCCTTATCTGCAAGTTGGTCCGTATCATACCAATACAGTTGCCGGATTACAGCTTGCAATGGATATTTTACGAAGAAAACGAAATACCAACAAACAAATTTTCATGATTACAGATGGTAAACCCAGCTGTGTGCGTGAGCGCGACGGTTCGTACTACATGAACAGTAACGGACTCGACGAATATATTGTTGACAAATGTTATACACAAGCACAACAGGCAAGAAAACTCCATATCCCGATTACCACCTTTATGATTGCCAGGGATCCTTATTTACAGCGATTTGTAAATCATTTTACAGAAGCCAATCAGGGAAAAGCTTTTTACACCGGATTAAAAGGTCTTGGTGAAATGATTTTTGAAGATTACGAGACGAACAGGAAGAAGAGGGTTAGGTAAGGTTCTGAGGTTCTGAGAGGCAAAGGTTCAAAGCTGTCTTTTTGAAAAAATATACATACAAAGCATATCGTAGAGACGTACTGAAGTGCGTCTAACACAAGTAATAAAGGAATGTTCTGTCGTTAAAAAATAAACAATAACAAAATCGATATTTCAATAAAAATGGAAATAAACAATATAAAAACATTAGGACAGTTAAAAGCTGCAGGATATAAAAGCACTAGTATTAAGGATGAATTACGAAATAACCTTCGTGAAAAAATTAAAACTGGAAAACCGGTTTTTGAAGGCGTTCACGGATTTGAAAACACTGTAATTCCCGAACTGGAACGTGCCATTCTTTCCCGTCACAACATTAATTTACTGGGACTTCGCGGACAGGCAAAAACACGTCTTGCCCGCAAAATGGTAGAATTATTAGATGAATATATTCCGTTTGTGGCAGGTTCAGAAATTAATGATGATCCGCTGCATCCAATTTCGCGTTTTGCTAAAGATTTAATAGAAGAAAAAGGCGATGAAACACCAATTTCATGGTTGCACAGAAGCGAACGTTTCTTCGAAAAACTGGCAACTCCAGACGTTACAGTTGCGGATTTAATAGGTGATGTTGACCCTATAAAAGCAGCAAATTTAAAATTATCGTATGCAGATGACCGTGTAATTCACTTTGGAATGATTCCAAGAGCCAACCGCTGTATTTTTGTAATCAATGAATTACCGGATTTACAGGCCAGAATTCAGGTAGCATTATTTAATATTTTACAGGAGGGCGATATTCAGATTCGTGGTTTCAAATTGAGGATGCCGCTTGATATGCAGTTTATTTTTACGGCAAATCCGGAAGATTATACAAACAGAGGAAGCATCGTAACACCTTTAAAGGACAGAATTGGTTCTCAAATCCTGACCCATTATCCTGAAACCGTACAAATTGCCAGAACAATTACAGAACAGGAAGCAAAACTGGATCAAAATCAAAGTGATATTGTGTACGTTCCAACTTTGGCGAGAGATATTTTAGAACAAATTAGTTTTGAAGCGCGTGACAGCGAATACATAGATAACAAAAGCGGTGTAAGTGCCAGAATGAGCATTACAGCTTTTGAAAACCTGATCAGCACCGCAGAACGTCGTGCCTTAAAATCGGGGGCGGAAAAGACTAATCTTCGTTTGTCTGATTTTATGGGAATAATTCCGGCCATTACAGGAAAAGTAGAATTGGTTTACGAAGGAGAGCAGGAGGGAGCAGCTGTCGTGGCGCAGCATTTAATAGGTTCTGCAATCAGGACTTTATTCCCGGCATTTTTCCCGAAAATTGAAAAATTAGAAAAACCGGGAGAAAAAACACCTTATTCGGATTTGGTTGAATGGTTCTTTGCCGAAAGCGGTTTTGAATTATTAGACGATGCATCTGATGCAGAATATCAAAAGATTTTAGATGAAGTAACACCTTTGGATCTTCTGATTAAAAAATACCAGCCGGAATTAGATAAAAGAGACCAATACTTTGTAAAAGAATTCATTTTATGGGCTTTGGTCGAATATAAGAAATTAAGCAAAGACCGATTTGCTGCCGGACATCAGTTTAAAGATATGTACGGAAGTTATATCAGTAAACTTTAAAGGTCTTTCTTTTTAGGATTTTTAATCTGGTCTAGCCGGTTTTTTAAAACCGGCTGGGCCTTTTCAGTTTAGAATAGTTTACTTTTACATTTCAAAATTTAATTCTATGTTGTTTCTTATTTTAAGCGTATTGTGCAGTGTAACTGTTGGTGTAATTTTTAAGATAACCCGTAAGTACAATTCCAATCCTATTCAGATTATTGCTTTTAATTATATTGCTGCAATACTGCTTTGTTACTTTACGTTCAGTCCGGATTTAAATGAAATTCATGCCGATGCACCTTGGAATATTTATGCTGCAATTGGGGTTTTGCTTCCTGTTTTATTTTTAATATTAGCTGCTTCTATCAAACACATGGGAATAGTTAAAACCGATGCAGCACAGCGATTATCGTTATTTATTCCGATATTGGCTGCCTGGCTGGTTTTTAAAGAAGAATTCAATACCTATAAAGTAATTGGATTAATTATTGGGTTTACGGCACTTTTGTTCATTTTAAGAAAACAAACCGGCAATGAAGAAAACAAATGGATTTATCCTGCAGCAGTTTTGTTCGGTTTCGGAATCATTGATATTCTTTTTAAACAGATAGCACTTTATACCTCTTTACCTTATACAACCTCTCTGTTTGTAGTTTTTGATATTGCACTGGCCGTTTCTCTTTTTATTGTCGTTTATGATGTTGCTGTAAAAAAGGTGAGATTGAATTATCAAAACATTCTGTTCGGAAGTCTGGTTGGGATTTTTAACTTCGGAAACATTCTATTTTATCTAAAGGCGCATAAAGCATTTTCTGAAAACCCATCAACGGTTTTTGCCGGAATGAACATGGGGGTTATCATTTTAGGAAGCCTTGTTGGTCTTCTTTTTTTCAAAGAAAAACTGTCCAGGTACAATTTTATTGGACTTGTTTTGGCCTTAATTTCCATCATTTTTATCGTTAGATCGCAATTTTAATGTTTTTTGCTTATTTATAAAGCGTTTATTTACAGTGGTTTTGTAAATAATTTCAATCTTTTTAGAATAAACTCGACTAATTCTATAGAATTTATAAATTTATTTTTATAGATTTGCAATAACAATGAAAAACTATAGTCTAAATATCATCCCGTTTATGTACAGCTTGACGATGTGCTGTATGTCAAACCATGCGATGAAATGGCGTTAATAGAGAAAGTATTTGTTAGTTATTTTTTTTTAGCCTTTCATGCACCAATGAAAGGCTTTTTTTTAGAACCAATTAAAAACAGATATAAAAATGAGATCAAATAGAAATTTAAACAGCAAGATGCAGTGTTGTCCCACGAAAATTCCGTGTTGTATGTGCAGTTATTGCCGATTTTATTTTGATAAACATTTTTAGAACCCAAATTTTAAAGAATAAAAAACTATGAGTACAGAAATTATAAAACAGAACCCGTTTCAATCTATGATTGATCGTTTTAATATAGCAGCCGATATCTTGAATCTTGATAATTCAATCAGACAAAAGCTGCAAAGACCTGAAAAGCAGATTGTCGTTAATTTTTCTATCACCTTAGACAACGGAACTGAACAAAATTTTGAAGGTTATCGCGTTATTCACAACACAGCTTTAGGACCGTCAAAAGGAGGCATTCGTTACGATACTTCTGTAAATCTGGATGAAGTAAAAGCCCTGGCAGCCTGGATGACCTGGAAATCTGCCGTAACCGGAATTCCGTTTGGAGGAGCAAAAGGCGGTATAATCTGCGACCCGAGAACGCTTTCTAAAACCGAACTGGAAAGAATTACAAGAGCCTACACAAAAGCTTTAGCTGATATTTTTGGTCCCGAAAAAGACGTTCCTGCTCCGGATATGGGGACAGGCCCTGATGAAATGGGCTGGCTGATGGATGAATTTTCATTGGTTCACGGAAAAACCATCCACGCCGTTGTTACCGGAAAACACCTGCATTCAGGAGGTTCTTTAGGAAGAGTAGAAGCAACCGGAAGGGGCGTAAGCATTATTAGTTTACTGGCTCTTGAAAAACTAAGAATCAGACCGGCACGAGCTACTGCTGCAATTCAGGGATTTGGGAATGTGGGACTGCACTCGGCTTTGTTTTTATACGAAAAAGGGGTGAAGATTGTGGCGGTGAGTGATGTTTCTGAAGCTTTCTATAACCCTGAAGGGATTAACATACCTGAATTGATTTTGTATTACAATCTGAATAACAAAACCATTAAGGGATATCCAAATTCGGTTGCGATTAAACATGAAGATTTGCTTCTTTTAGAAGTAGATGTTTTGATTCCGGCTGCAAAAGAAGATGTCATTACTCAGAAAAATGCCAAAGATATTCAGGCCCGAATTATCATCGAAGCGGCAAACGGACCGGTTTCTTCTGACGCCGATAAAATCCTTCATGAAAAGAATATTCTGGTGGTTCCGGATATTCTGGCCAATGCCGGCGGTGTAACGGTTTCGTATTTCGAATGGCTTCAGAATTCGTTATTGGAATCCTGGCGAATACATCAGATAAACAAACGTTTAGAAGACATTTTGGAAAAAGGTTTTCAAACGGTTTTCAGAATAGCTGCTAAACACGATGTAACGCCAAGAATTGCCGCTTACATTATTGCTTTGAAGAAAGTAGCCGAAACACAATCTGTAAAAGAAGTCGCTCTGGAAGCCGAAAAATTTAAACAGAATTAATAATTATAAATCCCAACTAAGATTATTTTCATCAATCATAAAAGATGTGCGCGCATTTTTGATGGTTGATGAAAATGTCTTTTTTAGTTCATACTTATCAATATAAAGTAATTTAAAAATGAAAAATATTAATTTTCTGGCATTTGCAATGCCCGCTTTTTTTCTATTCTTATTTCTGGAATACAAGCTGGCACAACGAAAAAAAAGACCTGAAATTTTTAATTATGAAAGTTCTGTTTCTAATATCAGTATTGGAATTGCAGAGCGATTGATCAATTTGTTTATTGCTGCAAGTTTTTATCAGTTGTATTATTTGATTTATGACGATTATCGGATTTTCGATATTCCGAGTGGTGTTCTGGTGTGGATTGCCCTGATTCTCGCCACAGATTTTGTCTGGTATTGGTATCACCGGCTCGGACACGAGGTCAATTTTTTCTGGGCAGCGCATATTGTACATCATCACAGTGAAGAGTTTAATTTTACGGCAGCAGCCAGAATTACGACTTTTCAGGCCATCATCCGAACGGGATTTTGGTGTATTCTTCCTCTCATCGGGTTCCATCCTTCGATGGTTATAACCATGCTGATTGTTCACGGTGCGTATTCGTTTTTTACACATACGCAGGTTATCGGCAGAATCAAATGGCTGGAATATGTTTTTGTAACGCCTTCGGTTCATGGGGTTCATCATGCTTCTGACGAAAAATACCTTGACAAAAACTACGGGGATATGTTCACTTTTTGGGATCGCCTCTTTAGGACTTTCCAGGAAGAGGAAGAAAAACCAAAGTACGGATTAACACATCCGTTAAAAAGTTATAGTTTCCTTTGGCAGCATTTTCATTATTACTTCGAAATTTACGAATTATGGAGGCGTTCCAAAGGTTTTAAAGCGAGATGGAAAGCCGTTTTTGGAAGCCCCGCGCACATGGATCAGGACATTCGCCCAATTCTGGAAAAGCGTTTCCTGCAGGATAAAAGCAATCCGCATCAAAGGCTTCGTTTTCGAAATTACCTTTATATTCAATTAGGAATCTGTACGTTGCTGCTTACTGCTTTTACGTATTATTTTGATTTATTAAATGCGTTTGATAAAGTTGTTGTTTTGTCTCTTGTTATTATAACACTGATTAACTGCGGTGCTATTTTAGAACAGCGAAAATGGATTTATTACCTGGAATATGCCCGTTTGTATATGATTGCGGTTTATTTTTTATACGAAGAAAACCTGATTATGTTTTTCTTTATTCCGCTGGCTGTCATGATTTTTGCCGAACAGTTATTCTCGCTTAGCAAATATTATCAAAATATGATTCTGCAATTGGAAACTGCGGAATAAATAAAAAGAATAACCACCACGAATTCATGAATTATTTAAATACAAATTCGTGAATTCGTGGCGGTTTTTATTTAAAATTAAGTATAGTTTTTCATTTCTCCTTCGTCGAAATGAAAAGATTGTGAATAAAAACTCAGCAGCTTAAATAGTCTTAATCGCCATAATCTTCTCTTCAAAAGTATCTTTGTAATCTGATTTGCTTTTGATTCTGGTTTTGTATGTGTAAATGGTAGCTACAGAAAGTTCGAGGAATTCAGCCATTTGACTGCTGTCCTGAATCCCTAACCTGTAGAGGGCAAAAATGCGGAGTTCAGTGTTTAAAAGCTCTCCTTTTTTGACAACACATTTATGGTCATTCGGGAATAAATTATTGAAATCTGTTACAAAAGTTGGGAATAATTTCAGGAAGATTTCATCAAACTGATGGAACAGGTTTTCCCTTTCTTCCTTTACATTATAACGCTTTAAACTCGCAATCACTTCATCTGTTTTCTTGGTTATGATTTTGTGAAGCGTACTTTTCTGAATATGATCTATCTTATTGATAAACGCCGATGTTGCTTTAATAAAATACGTAATATATTCTTCTTTAATTGCATTGGCTTCGCTAAGACTCACATTCATTTCCTGCAATTGCGCATACGACGAAGCCATGATTTTTCTGGCTTTGTTTTTCTCTTTTAACTGCTTGAAAATAATAACCGAGAACAAAATGATAATCAGGGTAAGGATCGTTAATAAAACAATGATCTTCTCCAGTTTATCATTTTTATCTTTTACATTATTTAACTGTGCTTTTTCGATAATGGGCAGTATCGACGAAATTTCGATTTTACGGTGTCGGGCGTTGTAAAATGTGGCATCGTCCATTGCGATATTGATATACTCATTGGCTTTGTCCAGATACCCCATTTTAAAGAGTTCATTGGCGAGATTTCTTAGCGCTACGGTTTCTTTTGTGGCATTTTTAACATCGGCAATTGCGGCTAATGCCAGATATTCGATTGCTTTTTTTGTGTAACCTCTTTCAGAATAAATATAACCCAGACTAGAAGTTGCGATTCCGTAATATTCAGAAGGAAGGTTATAGTTGTTAATCCAGTAACTGAAGGCAAATTCGGCACCGCGCCAATCCTGCTGTTTCAGGCGTTTCAAACTTTCGGCAGCCCAGTACTCATTAGTATTAGTTCCAATTAGTTCCAGGGCTTTTTTAAGGAAATGATTTCCCTGCTGTACATAATGGATATTAAACCGCTGATCACGGTTATAATCGGCAAGGTCATAATATGCCCGGGCTTTTATATTATAAAATTCGAACTTATTCTTCTGATCCAGTTTTTTATCATCGATAACATTCAGCGTATCAATGGCTTCTTTAAAAAGACCGGATGAAAGCAGTACAAAACCTTCCTTAATTCGGCTTTTAGCCAGATATTTTGGGTCTTTCAGAATTTTAGCCTTAATTTTTGACTGTTCTAAATAATAGTAAGCCGAGTCGTATTTAAATGATTTGTATTCATCAAACAAAGACATATAAGTGTCATACAATTTTTCATTGTTCTGACTTACGGTAAATTTTGAAACATTTTTCTTTAAAGCTTCAATTTTGCGATATTTCTGTTTTAAGTAAACTTCTTTTTTCAGCAGTACATTATCTAATTCTTCAAGGATCGGATTGGTCTCTTTCGCAGCTAGAGAAAAACCCGCAATGAAAAAATACAGAATAAATATTTTTTGCATGTTGATTTGGTTTTTAAGGTAAGATAGTTATGGTTTTGGGTTAATTCGTCTGGATTAAAAATTAATAAAAAACTATTGGTCAGTAGTTTTTGGATCAGGAATATTTCCTTTCGGATTTTCCGATAGAGACGCTTTTTTGGCTTCAAAAGCTCTGTAAATGTTAAAAGCGGTTAAATATCTTGCAATTATACAATAAAAAGTAATTATAAATATGTATAGTGAAAAAATATTAGTCTAAAACTACCATATTGTCATATTTACCATTATTTATTTACGCATTTTTATCTAAACAGGACCTTGATTTTTTGAAATATAAAAATATTGTAAAATATTGATAATTAGGTATTTGTTGTTAAAAAGGTTTTAATTATATCTTGATTTTTTACAGACATTTTTTTTAAGATTTATTTAAGATCTAGTTTCGTAGTGTCCTTTTTAAGGATTGAAAAACTAACAAAACCAAAAATTTATGAGAAGTAAAAGTTATTACTGGTTAGCTCTTTTAATGTGTTTTTTCGTGATAAGCTGCGATAATACAGAAGACGGAAGCTACGTTGATCCTATTACAATTTATGAGAAAGTAAATGGTAACTGGGGACTGACAAATTTGAAAATGGTAGATGAGTTTGCAAAGGCAAATAAGATCGAACCAAACGAAGAAAACCTGAGTACTTTTTTTAACTACGAAGATTTTAAAATTAAATTTAATGTAGACGAAAAGAACCAGCCTGCAAGTTATGAAGTGACTGGAAATGTACCGCCCTTATTTGCTCCAAAAGGTTACTGGGAATTAAGCTCAGATTTTCAGCAGACGAACGCCAATCCTGTAAAAATCTACTTGTACAGCGATGCACAAAAAACTCAAAAAACAGACGAACTTAAATTGACTTCGGTTCCGGGGAAAAATGGCGAAATGGAATTTCAGCTGGCTCACGCTTCGGGAGGAGTTACGTTTGTGACGTATGTGTTCAAATTAAATGCTATTAATTAAGAAAGTAACATGAAAAAATTTCTATATACAATTTTATTTGCTCTTTTGATGGTTCCGGCTTTTACTAAGGCACAGGAAAATGCAGGAGCTGTAGGACCAATGTCTTCATTTCCGGTTGTTTACAATTATGATGAAAAAGTGACGTGGTATTTTGATCTTTCGGGAACTACCTTTTTAGAAAATGAAGATCTGTACATCTGGATCTGGTCGCCGTCTGAACCGGATGCGGGAAACTGGGAGAACTCTTCTGATTTTGCCAAATTAAGTTATGTGGGTAACAAAGTGTGGAGTTTTACGCTTACTCCAACGCAGTATTTTTCTAAAACTCCGGCCGAAATTGCAGCAAGTGCAGGATTTTGGTTTCGTTTAAAAAACAAAAACGGATCAAAACAAAGTGATGTAGCCAATATGCCGTACACTGATTTTTCGACTTTTTATACTGCAAATGAATTAATCAGAGCATATCCAACAAAACCAACATTAGACAAAGGAGTAAGCATTTTGTTTAATGCCAACTTGGCTCCGGGATTTGCGGGTGCGGCAAGCGTTCATATGCACAGCGGATTAAACGACTGGGATGTCAAACAAGAATATCAATCGTGGTTACCGGAAATCGCAGCCAAAACAAAATTGAAAGATTTAGGAAATGGCTTTTATAAAATGGACTTAGTTCCAAAAGACTACTATAATGCTCCGGACGGTTATGTAATGGAAAATCTGGTTTTCCTTTTTGTAAAAGACGACTGGGCAGGAACTACTCCGGATCAGGTTTTATATGCAGGTGCTTACGAACCGCCTCCGGCACCAATTTTCGGGTTTTTTCCACTGCAGATCAGTCAGAAAGATTTTCTTGGAATGTACAGAAAAAACAACGAACCGGGTGTAAACAAATTAATCTATACGATTACAGCAGGTTCAAAAACAATTTCAGGTGAGTTTACCGGAGGAACTGCAGAGATAAAAGGATTTGTCAATTTAGTTTCGGAACTGAAAGATTCTCCGGCTTTAAGCGAAATTCATGTTTTGGTGAAAGACAATAAAGACAAAACGATTTCAGAAACTACAATTCCGCTTAAAACTTTAGACAAATAATTCACTATCAAATTTAAACATCATTCTAATGAATAGTAAAAATAAAAGAACAGCCCTGCATCAAATGTGGGCTGCTAAATCGCTCGTATTCATGATTTTCATGCTTTTTATTTCGGCAGGAATGTTTGCACAGGGAAAAAAGCTTGTTACGGGAACTGTTTACGACAATACAGGAACTGTTTTGCCGGGAGCATCGGTACTTGAAACCGGAACCCGAAACGCAACTACAACTGATTTTGACGGGAAATTTACTCTGGAGGTAACAATAGGAGGAACAATAGAAGTTTCTTTCATTGGATCATCTACTCAAAAAGTACAAATTACAGCTTCGACTTCAAAAATTGATGTCAGCCTCAAAAATGACGGGTATCAATTAGCCGAAGTTCAGGTCGTTTCTGTTGGATACGGAACACAGAAAAAATCAGATTTAACAGGTTCGATTTCAACCGTTACAGCAGATAATTTAGTAAAAGGAACGATTTCGTCTACAGAACAGGTTTTGCAGGGAAAAGTAGCCGGATTAAATATCATTCGCCCTTCTGGAGATCCTGCTGCAGGTGCTACGATTCGTCTGCGCGGGGGAACTTCATTAACAGCAAGCAACAGTCCGCTTATTGTAGTTGACGGAATTGCCGGTGTTGATATCAATGTGGTACAGCCTTCGGATATTAAATCGGTTGACGTTCTTAAAGATGCTTCGGCAACGGCTATTTACGGTTCAAGAGGAGCAAACGGGGTAATTATCATTACGACAAAATCAGGAACAAAAGGCGTTTCTGTAGTATACAACGGTCAGTCAAGTGTAGGATATGTTGCTGATAATCTGGATTTATTATCGGCAAACCAATGGAGAGGTTATGTTCGTCAGACCGGAAATATGGATGCTATTGATTTTGGAGGAAATACAAACTGGCAGAAAGCTATTGAACAAACAGCCATTTCGCAGTCGCATACTTTAAGTATTAATTCCGGAAAAGCCGACAGCGGTTTCAGAACTTCTATTTCATACCTGAACAACGAAGGTGTTATTAAAAAATCAGGTTTAGAAAGAGTGAGCGGAAATATCAATGCCTATCAGTTCCTTGGTGATAACAAAGCTGTAAAATTTGATATGGGATTATTTGCCAACATAGACAAATGGAACCCGATTGATTACAGAATTTTTGAACGTGCTTACAACTTAAACCCAACAATTCCGGTTTATGATGCCAACGGAAATTTCACTAATGTAAACTTTACGCTTTACGAAAATCCGGTTGAAATTTTAACCAACAGAACCGTTGATAATGAAAGACACAGACTTTTGGGTTATTTTAAAACTGAGGTTAAATTCTTAAACGATTTTCAGGCAGTTGCCAATATTTCCTTAGAACATAATGCGGTAAAAGGCGGTACGTACAAACCGACTTATGCCATTATGGAAGGTCGTTCTGAGTCCGGGTATGCACAAAGAACATACGCAGAATATACAAATGCGCAGGGCGAACTTTATGTAAATTATAACAAAGTAATCGACAGACACAACATCAGCGCTCTTGCGGGGTATTCTTACCTTGAAAATATTTATGAAGGTTTTGGCGCACAGCGTTCAGGTTTTGTAACAGATGCTTTTGGGTACAACAATTTAGGGGCAGGTTATAACTATCGTTTGGGCGATGTGTATTCATATAAAGGAAAATCAAATCTGGTTTCTTTTTATGCTCGTGCCAATTACAATTACGACGGAAAATATCTGCTGACTGCAACGGTTAGACGAGACGGTTCAAGCCGTTTTGGAGAAAATAATAAATGGGGAACTTTCCCTTCGGCTTCTGTGGCGTGGAGAATTTCTAACGAAGAGTTTATGAGTTCTACAAAAAACTGGCTGGGATCTTTAAAATTAAGAGCAGGTTACGGAGTTACAGGTAATCAGGATGGAATTGGCGAATACAAATCACTTTCGATTTTAGGAGTTGGAAACGACAGTTACTACGATCCGGTTACCGGAACATGGAGTTTGGCCTATTCACCTAAACAAAACCCAAATCCTGATTTAAAATGGGAATCAACCAGACAATTAAACATTGGGGTAGATTTTACTTTATTCGACAGAATCAACGGTTCGTTCGAATGGTATCAAAAAAACACCCACGATTTATTGTACACTTACGAAGTGCCTCAGCCTCCGTATTTAGTAGGAACTATGCTGGCTAACGTGGGTGAAATGTCAAACAAAGGAGTTGAACTTACTTTGAATGCCGATATTGTAAGAGGAGATAAATTTACATGGAATGCTAACTTAACGCTTGGTCATAACGTTCAGAAAATCGAAAAACTCTCAAATCCAACGTATAAAACAGATGTAATTTACAGCGGTTCATTGCACGGATTATCGGGTATGTCAGGGCAATATTCTCAAATTATTGCCGAAGGATATCCGGTTGGAACTTTCTGGGGATTCAGAAATGCCGGACTTGATGAAAACGGCAAAATACAATATTACAATGCTGCCGGAGAAATTGTGGGTGAAAGTGCTTTGGTTGACGGCGATAAAACCGATTTAGGAAATATTCAGCCGGATCTGACTCTGGGTATCGGAATGAACTTTACATATAAAAACTTTGATCTTGGAATTTCAGGTTACGGAATGTTTGGTCAAAAAGCCTTAAATGCTACAAACATGATGCTGAACGATCCAAACCGTTTACCAACGTATAATGTTCCGGATGATTTCCTGAACAGCGGGATTACATCAGCACCAAAATATTCAGATTACTGGATCGAAGATGCGTCTTTCTTTAGATTACAAACGGTTTCTATAGGATACACATTACCGCTGAACTTCAAAAAATCAAAACTGCGAATGTACATCATGGGAGAAAATCTGGCAGTATTTACAAAGTACAAAGGAGTAGATCCGGAGATTGGTTTAAATGCTCAGGATGGTGCTGACCAGACAGGATTAGCAGCGCCTGGTATCGATAAGTACAACAATTATCCAAGACCAACTACGATTTCTGTTGGATTAAATTTCACTTTGAACAACTAAGCGATTAACTCAAAAATATAAAAAATGAAAATCAAAATAATAGGAGCATTAGTAGTAAGTATGCTTTTTACGATATCATGTACTGATTTAAGTGAAGACTTATATGATAGAGTAGAAGACGGAAATTTTGGAAATACTCCAAAAGAAGTTGATGCATTAGTGGGAGGCGCATATTCATCTTTAAGAGGATTCGCTGACGGAATTTCCAATAATTATCCAACCTGTGAGTTTGTGTTCTTTTTGAACGAAACAGTTTCAGATGAAGCTACGATTCCAACAAGAGGAACCAACTGGTACGATGGCGGACAATATCAGGATGCACAAAAACATACCTGGAAAGCAGACAACCGTTTGATTCTTTCGGTTTGGCGTTACAACTACACCGGAATTGCAAAAATCAACTCTATCATTTATCAAATCGATAAATCGTCGTTGACAGATGCTGCAAAAGCACCAATTTATGCCGAATTAAAAGCGTTAAGGGCTTATTACTATTACAATCTTCTGGATGCTTTTGGGAACGTGCCTATTGTGGTAAACTTTGAAGATACTTCGTTACCGTCAAATTCTACCAGAAAACAAGTGTATGATTTTGTCGAAAAAGAATTACAGGATGCTATTCCGTATTTAACCTCAAATGTGGTGTATTCTAAAATGACAAAAAATGTGGCCTACTCGCTTTTGGCAAGATTGTATCTTAACTCACAAGCTTTTATTGGAACACCGCGCTGGCAGGATTGTATCGATATGTGCCAGAAAATTTCAGGATATACTTTAACGCCTGATTTCTTTACAAATTTCTCAACAGAAAACGAGAAATCTCCTGAGATTATTTTCGCGATTCCTTACGATTCAAAAGCAGGAACAGTGGGTAACTACATGAGTTCAATGTCTTGTCATTACCTGCACCGTTTAACTATGTCGGTTTCAGGAAACGATTATCCGTGGAGCGCAAACGGAATGTGCGCGCAGCCGGGCGTATATTCTGCTTTTGCTGATACAGATAAAAGAAAAAAATGTATGGTAGCCGGAGATCAGATCAACATGGCAACAGGAAACGTAATCATGATGGATAACGGAGAACCGCTTACCTATACAGAAGAAGTAACAAGTGTTGCCAATGCCAAAGACAACCAAGGTGTTCGTTTAGGAAAATACGAAATGAAAGCCGGAGAAACCTGGGAGCGCGACCACGATTTAGTAGTAATTCGTTATGCCGAAATTTTAATGATGCAGGCCGAATGTTACGTTCGTTTAGGAGCACCGGATTTAGCAAAACCTTTTGTACAGCAGGTAACAGCACGTGCAGGAGCAGAAATGCCGGCAGTAATCGATCTTCATTTTATCGATCAGGAACTGCTTCGGGAATTTACTTTTGAAGGAAGAAGAAGAACAGACAACATCCGTTTTGGAACCTTCTTCGACCCTTGGTGGGAAAAAGGAGAAACAGAAGCCTACAGAGCGATTTTCCCTATTCCGAGTACCGTTCTTACAACAAATAAAAACTTAAAACAGAATCCTGGTTATCCTGTAAACTAGGTTATTAAAATGCCGGTCTTCCATGTTGGTTAGTCGTGGAAGGCTGGCATCTTTTTACGAATCTACATTCTGTAAAAATATTTTTGCCGCAGATTAAAAGATTTTCACAGATTACAAATTAGTTTTTAATAATCCTTTTAATCAGTGGCAAAAAAATAAAACATAAAGTACATCAATATGAAAAGATACATCACATTATTGTTTTTTGGGATACTGAACATTTTAGCCGTTACCGGATGCAGCAGTGACGACAAAGGTTCTGACGAGCCTGTAAAACCCGAAGCGGTGCAGCCTGCCGCGGTTGAAAAAACAAACAGCACCAAAATTTACGTTCATTATATGCCATGGTTTGAAACCAATGAAAGTTCGGCCGATAAAAAATGGGGATACCACTGGACAATGGCAAACAAAAATCCAAATACTATAGGCGCAAATAACCGAAGAGAAATTGCGGCCTATTACTATCCGCTCATCGGACCGTATCATTCAGGAGATAAAAATGTGATTGAAAATCATTTATTATTGATGAAATATTCCGGAATCGACGGTGTGTTAATAGACTGGTACGGAACCTACGATGTCAACGATTACCGAATGGTAAAAGAAAATACAGAACAGCTTATTGCTATGCTCGACAAAGTGGGCTTAGAATATGCGATTGTGTACGAAGACCGCGTAACGACCAATGTGGTAAATGCCGGAAAAGCAATTTCTGTAACCAGCGCCGCCAAAACAGATTTAGCTTATTTAGAGAAAAATTGTTTCGGCGATGCCAATTACATTAAAATAAACGGAAAACCACTATTGCTGAATTTTGGACCAATTGTATTGCAGACACCTGCCGAATGGACAAATGTTTTTAATACCCTGACTGCTAAACCTGCTTTCCTGACACTTTGGGATCAGTCTATAGAAGCCGGTGCCAATGCATCCGGAGAATATGCGTGGGTGTATAAAGACAATAGTTTCCTGACTAATTTTTATACCAATACAAAACCAAAACTTTCTGTTGCCATGGGAAGTGCCTATCCGGGGTTTAAAGATTTTTATGCCGAAGGCGGAGGCGGTGCGGCAATAGGATGGACAATTGACCATAACAACGGCGCAACGCTCGATGAAACCCTTTTGATGGCTAAAAATGCCAATGTTGATTATCTGCAGTTAATTACCTGGAATGACTTTGGAGAAGGAACTATGATTGAACCAACGGTAGAATTTGGCTACTCGTTCATCGAAAAAATAAAAACATTTGCAGGAGTAAAAAATACCGAAACTGTTTTTCCTGAAATCAGTAAAATGTACAATCTGCGTGTCGAAAAAAGAGGAAATAACGATATTCAGAGAAAACTGGATCAGGCCTTTAATTATTTTGTTTCAATGCAGCCCGCAAAAGCAAAACAGTTAATAAACGAAATTAAATAAGAGCTGTAATTAATACAATTTAAATAATGAGAAACATAGGATATAGATACTGTTTACTGGCTTTGGCTTCGATCCTGCTTTTTGCCTGCGGTACTAAAAAAACATACAAGATCAGTTCGCCTGGAAAAGTAACCGAATTAATTTTTGAATTAACGCCCTCAGGCCAGCCTCAGTACAGCTTTTTTACAAACGGAAAATCGGTTATAGAACCTTCTTTAATGGGATTTGAGTTTCAGGAAATTCAAAAAATGACTGAAGGTTTTGAAGTGGTTTCTACCCAAGAAAAAGAAGCCGATGAAACCTGGGAACAGCCTTGGGGAGAATTTAAAAAAGTTCGTGATCATCACAACGAATTGATTGTTCATTTAAAAGAATCAAAAGGACAAGAGCGTCTGGTAGATATTATTTTCAGGGTTTTTGACGATGGAGTAGGATTTCGATATGAATTTCCAAAACAGCCTAATTTAGGCAAAGTAAAAATTTCGAATGAAATTACACAATTTACTTTCAAATCAAATAATGATGTATGGTGGATTCCAGTGCACCGTGAAAATAGTTATTACGAAAGTGAATACCGTAAAACGCCAATCAGTAAAACAGATACAATTAATACACCGGCAACTTTTGAAACAAAAGAAAAATTATTTGTTGCCATTCACGAAGCCAATTTAACCGATTTTGCTTCGATGACACTTTTAAAAACAAGCAGTAAACAATACAAAAGCGATCTGGTACCTTGGGCCGATGGTGTAAAAGTATATGCAGAAACGCCGTTTAAAACGCCATGGAGAACGGTTGTAGTAGGTAAGAATCCGGGAGAGGTTGCCACTTCCACGATCATGCTCAATTTAAACGAACCTTCAAAAATTGAAGATCTTTCCTGGATTACACCTTCAAAATACATTGGAATCTGGTGGGGAATGCATTTGGATAAATTCACATGGGGGCAAGGACCAAAACACGGCGCAACAACCAAAAACACAAAAGAATACATTGATTTTGCTGCAAAAAACAATTTCGACGGCGTTCTGGTGGAAGGCTGGAACGAAGGCTGGGACGGCGACTGGACAGCCGATGGTTCTTCATTCAGCTTCGTAAAAGCGTATCCTGATTTTAATTTAGAAGAAATCACCAAATATGCCGCGATGAAAAATGTCCGCCTAATTGGACATCATGAAACCGCGGGAGCTTCAAAACATTATGAAAGCCAGTTAGAAGAGGCTTTCAAACTGTACCAGAAGATGGGCGTTAATTCGGTTAAAACAGGCTATGTAAACAAATATCTGGATAAAAAAGAATGGCACGATAGCCAGTACGGAGCACGTCATTACCGAAAAGTAATCGAAACTGCAGCTAAATACCATATTATGATTGACAACCATGAGCCAATGAAAGGAACGGGTTTACAGCGCACCTATCCGAACCTGATGACGCAGGAAGGCGGACGCGGACAGGAATACAACGCATGGTCTGCAGACGGAGGAAACACACCGCAGCATTTAACTACTTTACCGTTTACCAGAATGCTTTCGGGACCTTTTGACTACACACCAGGGAATTTCAATTTTGATTACAAAACAATATCAGGAGCAAGAGTACAAACTACACTTGCGAATCAATTAGCATTATACGTAATTATTTTCAGTCCGCTGCAAATGGCTTCAGATTTGCCTGAGAATTATGTTGGTAAACCAGAGTTTCAGTTCATAAAAGATGTGCCTTGCACTTGGTCAGATACAAAAGTTTTAGATTCTAAAATTGGAGAATACACCACAATTGTCCGTAAAGACTGGGATGAGAAAAACTGGTATCTGGGTTCTATTACCAACAAGGATGCAAGAGATTTAAAAGTAGAATTGTCATTCTTAGATAAAAACAAAGAATATGAAGCCGAAATTTACGCAGATGGAACAGGGGCGAATTACAAAACAAACCCATATCCGGTTACGATTTCAAAACAAAAAGTAAACAACAAAACAGTATTAAATATCAAATTAGCAGCCGGAGGAGGAACGGCTATAAAATTCACCCCAATAGAAAATAAGTAGTTGAGTTGAGTTAAGTGCAGAAACCCGACAGGTATTTAAAATCTGTCGGGTTTTACGTTATACAAATTTTGAGATTTATTTTATTTCGCTCCGCTGGAGCTTATTTTTTTTCGGGGCATTGTTTCTGTAAATATCTCGCCCTTTCCGGGCTTGGTTTTACGAAACATTACAATATGTTGTGCGTAATATCTATAGAAAAAATACCTGATGCAAAGCTTCGTAGGAACGGCAAATATATTCAACGCTCATTTTGGAATTCGGAATTTGAAAAATTGGGATTTCAAAAAACTAATGTCTATACAACTTTACATGATTCCCAAACGTATACGACGCACTAATTGTTGGGCCATTATATCCCCATTTCAGATATCCGTTTAAGCGGTCTTCAATTGCATCTACTTTAAAGTTTAAACCGGTATAACCTGCAGTTAAACTGAAATTTTTATGAACGTTGTATAAAAGCGATAAATTATAGCTTACAATTCGGCCGTCGATATTGTCTATTTGAAGCGCCAGATAGTTGGCATTTACGTAAAGCCCGAATCGTTTGCCCAAAACAAATTCGCCCCAAATACCAATATCCGGTAAAGGAGCGGTGAAAGCAAAATTCTCATTTCTTTCAACTTGTGCGGTATTAAACTGCGCGCGCAGTCCTAAATCAGCAAATAATACATGGGCTCCGACTAGCAATCCTGCTTCATATTTTGGTTTTGATAAAATGGCATATCCATAGGCGACTCTGGCAATCTGCACATCAAAAAAAGCAGAAATGCGTGTGTTTACTTCATAAGTTTCGTCTCCAAAATCTATTTCACGTTCCAGGGTTTTAGAAGAAGTTCGGTTGAGACTAAAGTATTCGACACCCAATCTGGATCTTCTGGAAATGCGCCAGTCGAAAGCGGCTAAAAAAGAAGCGCTTGATTTTGAGAAACCTAAATCATCTTCAAGGTCAATTTTTGTTCCGTTCTGTCCGTTGTTTCTTCCAACCTGAATCTGGGTATTGTTTACCGGAAAAAAGGCTCCTGCTGTTACTTTAAAGCGTCTGGCGTGCCATGGAAGATCATCGGAGCTGTTATCCTGAATTTTTCGATCATCATTTTGTATTGAGGTCAGGGAAGTTTCAGGTGTTATTTCGGCTGTTGTTTGCGCTTTAACCGAAACGAAAAAGTGAAGAACTATCAAATAAAAAACTAATTTTTTCATGAGATTGAGTTTTAGGTTATGTTAAATAGGCATATAAAGTTAACAAAAAAAATCATTCAAATTTGTTTTTGTAAGTTTTATTGATTTGATTTTAGTAGTATATGAATTATTTCTTGTGAAACCTGACTGCGTGAGGGATAGGCGCTGACTGCCGAAGCAGTGCAGATAGCCCGACAGCATCACGATAAGAGGGCGTATACGCGCAAAGTACGTTTGCCCTCTTATTGCGATGGTGGCACGCCCTGATTAGAAGTACAATATGTCATTTACTTCTTTAATTGTAATTGACTTTTGTCATAGCCGTTGTTTTTTTGAAATTGATTATATTTGAAAATAAACACTGAAAAATATGACTAAAACTTTAAAACAATACTTCGTTAAATCTTTTATCGTTCTTGCACTTATACATTTGGCTTATTTTTTATACGGCTATTTTACTTTTGAAGGAATCGGAAAAATAGACATTTACTCAGAGTTTTACAGGTTCAAGTTTTATGATGATGTGTCGATTTCGCACTTTTTTGTAAGCGGTTTGTTTTTACTTTTCTTTTTACTTTTTCTGCTGAAGAACCATTCGAAGCAGCAATATTCATTTGGAAAAATTGTTCAGGCTGGCGGTTTACTTCTTTTGGTTTCTTTTTTCACGTTTACGTTTTTCATCAGTTTCAGTTTTGGACAGAATGCAAAGCTGAAAAGTGAATTACCGGAGAAAAAATACAATGCAGATAAAGAACTGCTGAATGTTTTAAATCCGTTTTTATATACTTCTTATAGCTCTGAAAAGCTTTTTAATTACGAGAATATATTATATCCAAAACCTTATCCGGTAATTAAGGAGGAAATACAGGTGCAGCTTTATCATGATCAGTTTAATACCGAGACGGTTTATTTTAGTATTGATACTTTAAAGATTTTGACAGAAACGTACAATAAGGTTTCCGGAAAAACAGATTCAATTCTTGATATTGCGGGACTTGACGAGAATATTCTGAAAGACCGAATCATCAAAAAAACAGTTATTAAAGACAGTACGCAGATTATTTTTAAAGGTGCTGAGATAAATCCTGAATACGATGATGATATTTGTATTTTTTTAATGAATAAATCGTTGTATAAGCCAGTTCACGGTGATTCGGTTAAAACACAGCAATACAATGCGGCGGTAAAACGCTATAAACTGCTTTATAAGTACAAAAAAGATTCGCTTGAATATCAGTTTAAAAAGCTGGATACTTTATTTAAAAAGTACCATATTGAAACCCAGATTGTGCCTAAACAATTAACCGCATCGGCTTTTTATTTTAAGGAACACCGAAACGAATATTTAAATTCAATCCCCAATAGTTTTGACAGAAAGGCGCTGAATGAAAAATTCCAGACTCTGGAACGTTATTTCTATGAACCCAATTATCTGCATCCGTCGATTATGCCGATATTTTTTGCAGTTGTTTTTTCAGTTTGGCTGATTTTGTTTTTACTATATTTTCTATTCAATAACAGAAAGTAAAAATCAAAAAAATAAATTCCAAATTTCAATGTGAACATATCGCATTGGAATTTGGAATTTTTGTATTGAGATCTTTAAGTTGAAATTTGAATATTTAAAACTAAACCCTATTATAGTCTGCTCTCCAGTGTACGATTGCTTTTTTGATGGCATCGCCGGTTAAATTGTTTTTTAAAGCATCGTCCAGAAGAGGGAGTAATTCGTCGTCCGGTGCAAAACGCAGTGCAAAAATCTGATCATCTGTAAGTTTGTATTCAAATTCTTCGAGTCTTTTTCCTGTCAGGGTAAAATAACGGTAACGGAGTTCCAGTCGTACAATGCGGTTTTGCAGTATTAAAGCGTAGTGCTGCCGGAGCATATAAGCCAGAAAAAGTATAAGAAAGAATGCCCCGCTTATAAAAGACCAGATAAGAGGCTCGTTTGTTTTACAGCTAAAATAAAGAGAAGCTCCTAAAAAAAGTACTGCGATGGGATAAAACACAAAGTGATGTGCGGTATAAAACCTGATATGATTGTAGTAGGTTTGAATTTTCATGATTACAATTTAATAAGGGTAAAAAAAGAAAGCTACCCTAAAAATTTAGAATAGCTTTTTTCTCAAAAATAAACTAACATAACCAATGTTCTCTTTATAATCTAAACCTTGCGGTTTGTCTTAGTAATATCAATAATTTAAAAAAAGCCTCACCAGCATCATCAAAACATGGCTTTGATTTCTTGATTGTAAAATTATTGCAGTCTGAGAAATTTCGTGTTATATTTTAATCGTGATTTGTTATATTATTTCAATGTTTGTTATTTTTTTATCAATAACGCTAAAATATTTTTACTTATATATTATAAGGAATTAATGATTTTCCACTCGTCTAATTTAGACTGATACGTTTTAGAAGCATTCGCCGGACTGGTAGACGGCAGGGTTATTAAGGTATAGGATTTTTGAAGATGCACATACTTTTTGAAGAAAGCTGCTGCTTTTTGTCCGTTAAACAATATGGTCTTTATATTTGGATGGTTTTTAAGAAAGGTTTCAAAATCATTTGCCATTTCATTTTTTATATTACTGTCCAGACTTCCTACCCGGTCACAGTATTGCAGAACATCCCACAAAGAGATATTGTTTTTTAGCAGAAGATTTTTTCTCGTTTCATAATCAGCAGAGAAATCTTCGTTGAAGATATGAAACATAAATTTCCAGAAGTTGTTCTGACTGTGTCCGTAATACTGATTTAATTCTAAAGATTTAGTTCCGGGCATTGTACCTAAAATCAACAACTTGGAGTCGTTTGAACTGATAGGAGGAAAGGAGAAGCTTTTCATTTAATTGAATTAAGAAATAATTTGTTTGAGTTAAATTAATTATTAATTAGTAATTATAAAACAATTGACGAAAATTATATAACATTTTTGGCGGGTCTTTGAGCGAACTTTGATTTTGCTATTAAACCACATTTAAAGGCTATTTAGAATTACCAATTTAAATGACGACGAAAATGAAAATACTTACTATACATACAGAGAAAATTCAAAATCTATTTAACGAATTAAACAGCAATTTTGGAGGAAATGTAACCTGCGATACAGACGAATATACACTTGAAGTAAATAATAATTTTGCAAAAGGTTCTATCATTGGATCTTCTTTTAGCGATGATATTTCGTATGTACAATTTGATATGACATTTTCGGCAGATGTAAGACTGGATGTTATAAACGGAAAATCATCTTCATCTCCAATTTATTTTGCTTATTGTTCAAAAGGAAATTTATCGCATAGTTTTGGTTCTGATGGAGAAGCCAGAAAGCTTAAAACATTTCAGACCGCGATTTTAACTTCAAAAGCAAATGAGAATAATGTTTTGTTTTTTGAAAAAGATAAAAAAACAAGATTTACTTTAATTATAGTTGGCAATCAGATTACTCAGGGACAAACCAATTCTTTAAGCCAGATGGTTCGTGAAACCTTTTTACAGGAAAATATTGAAGAAGAATTCTTTTACGCCGGTTCATACAATTTAAAAATTGGTGAAAAAATTGAACAGCTGAATGCTGTTACGCAAAGCGGAATTGTTAGAAATCTTTTAAAAGAAGGAATTTTGAGAATAATCCTGGCAATGGAAATCCAGCAGCATTCTGATGATCTGAAAACATTCTCAAAAGAAACAAACTGCCTGACTTTAAAAGAAATGGAAGAAATAAAAGAACTTTCAGAATCTATTAAAGCAAATCCTGAAGAGCCTTTTACTATTAAATCTCTAAGTAAAAAATCAGGTCTGTCTCCAAACAAACTTCAGGAAGGTTTTAAAATGATTCACGACAGAACGGTAAATGATTATATTACACACATGCGTGTTCTTAAAGCCGAAATCCTGATTAGAACTTCAGACTTGAATATTTCCGAAATTGTTTACTGCATTGGTTTTACAAGCAGAAGTTATTTTTCTAAAATCTTTAAGCAAAAATTCAACTGCAGCCCAAAGGAATATAAATTCAACCTGAATCCGATGGCAATTACGGCCTGATCGACGTTCTGAGTTTTGATTTTAGTTTTAAAATTAAATGCTGTAAAAAAGAAAGACGTTAGCTGTTAAGCACCTTATATAAAAGAGACAAAGATTCAAAGAAGCAAAGTGATGAAGTTTTTTACTTGAAAGAAAGAGACTTTGCTTCTTTGATATCTTTTCACAAAAAAAAGAAAGACGTTAGCTGTTAAGCACCTTATATAAAGAGACAAAGATTCAAAGATGCAAAGTGATAAAGTTTTTTATTTGAAAGAAAGAAACTTTGCCTCTTTGATACTTTTGTCACTAAACAAAGAAAAACGTTAGCTTGTAAGCACCAACATATAAAAGAAGACAAAAAGGTCAAAAGAGGGAAAGATTTTAAAACCTATTTTACTTGGAATTTTTGTCATTTTGCAACTTAAAAAAAAGTACCATTTTTATCCGAAATGGTACTTTTTTTTATGCCTTATTTTTTCAGTTTGTTTCTTTAAAAGGGATTCAAATTCAAATTTTTTATAGTCGGCTTAAAAAAAATCTTACACCTCGCTAAAAAATATAAAAACAGTTAATCGTCTTGTTTATAGTGATTTAATTGTTTAGTAAAATAATAGTTAACATTTTTTTTGCAAAAAATGCTCTTAAAATTTTGGGAACAATATTTTTAAACTACTTTTGTTCTACCGAATTAGTAGAATTTAAAAATACAACGAATAATGACTTCTATAAATATTTCATTTTTAAGCAAAGAGAAACCAGCTGTAATTCGGGTCATGCGCTGGTGCTGTTAATTCTTCCATCTCAAATCCATACCATTTTTAGTAATAAGATAAGACGGATCCTTAATATAAGGCTGAAACTTATAATGACCAGTTAAAAAAGTAGTAATCCAAAATAATAGATAATGAAAAAACGAATGTGCCGCAGATAAAAAAAACACCATTTCTGTTGCAGCAGAAATGGCGAAGCTTAAAGAAATTGTACATCTCTAAAAAGGAAAGCAAAAGTGGACTGACATCCGTTTTTGGCTCGCCTTATTTATTAAACTAAAACAAAGTAATGAAAAAAAAATTAAATAGATATACATGGATATTTGTTTTGTTAATTTCCATTGGTGTTAATGCTCAGGAAACCAAACCATTAATTCAATCCAAACTTGAAGGTATCGTAGTTGATGCTGTTACAAAAGAGCCTATTATAGGTGCTTCGGTTAATATAAAAGGCACAACGCATGGCGTTCTGACAGATTTCGACGGAAAGTTTTTTTTCCAGACAGGACAAAAACTTCCTTATACACTTATTGTAAGTTATCTGGGCTATAAAAAAGAAGAAGTTACAGCAAATGTGAGTCCGTTTACTATAAACCTGACTCAGGAACAAAACCAGTTGTCCGAAGTTGTAGTAACAGCATTGGGTATTTCAAAAGAAAAGAAATCACTAGGATATACTACACAGACGCTTAAAAGCAAAGATCTCGAAAATACAAAAGAAACCAACCTTTTAAACAACCTTACAGGTAAACTGGCAGGGGTTCGTATTACGAATTCTCAGGGCGATATGGGATCTTCCCGTATCGTAATCCGCGGAGAAACTTCTATTGCAGGAAATAACCAGCCATTATTTGTGGTAGATGGTGTTCCGGTAGATAACTCGCAGTTAGGAAGTGTTGGAGGTGCTACCCGTGATTTTAGAAATGCCATTGCAGATATCAGCCCGCAGGATATTGAATCTATCAACGTACTAAAAGGACCAAACGCAGCGGCTCTTTACGGTTCCCGTGCGGCACATGGTGTGGTGCTTATTACAACAAAATCAGGTAAAGGACAGCAGGGTCTCGGTATAAGTTTCAATACTGGTATTACGGTTTCTCAGGTGGCGACTCTTCCTCGTTTTCAGAATACTTTCGGACAGGGTTCAAACGGAAGATTCAGCTTCGTAGATGGTAAAGGAGGCGGAATTAATGATGGTGTGGATGAAAGCTGGGGGCCTAAAATGGACGGGCGTCTTATTCCGCAGTTTTATTCTAAAGGCGAAGCAGTACCTTTTGTATCGCATCCTGATAACGTGAAAAACTTCTTTAATACAGGTCTTACTTTTGATAATGGTATTTCTGTAGCAAAATCAAATGATAAATCAGATTTTCGTTTAGGAGTAAACAACCAAAAACAAATTGGTACAGTGCCTAATAGTGAAATAAACAAATCGAACTTTACTTTTAGCGGAAATTATCAAATATCTGAAAGAATTAAAGTAGGGGTAAATGCGAATTATATTGTAACCAATGCGCCGGCTTTACCCGGAGGACCATCAGGTAACCGTGCTGCGGGGGTAATGCTTCAGTTTCTTTGGTTCGGACGTCAGGTGGATACGGATCAGCTTTATAAAGACTGGACTACAAACTGGAATAACAGTTACTACAGCAACCCATACTGGAATGCTTATTACAATACAACAAGCCAGCAGCGTAACCGTATCATCGGAGATATTCATTTAGAAGCAAAACTGGCTGAAGGACTTGATTTTAAATTCCGTACAGGAGTGGATTACTATACTGATCGCAGAAAATACACGATTAAATATGGTACAAACGGAACACCTTTCGGATCATACGCAGAGGATGCTTACACTGTAAATGAACAAAACACAGAGGGGATTCTTCATTATGATAAAAAACTGAATGACGATTTTTCACTGGATGCACTTGGAGGTTTTAACATTCGTAACCACAGTGATGCCAATAATTACCAAAAAGCACCGCGTTTAGCAGTGCCGGATCTGTATACTTTAACCAATTCAAGAGATCCGTTAACTTCGTCAAATTTATATTCCAGATTACGAGTATACAGTTTATACGCTTCGGCACAATTAGGATTCAGAAATTATGCGTATTTAAACGTTACAGCGCGTAACGACTGGTCGTCTACACTGCCAAGCAACAACCGTTCTTATTTTTATCCGTCTGTTAATGGTAGTTTAATTTTATCTGAGGCTTTAAATTTGAAAAGCAATACACTTGATTTCTTAAAACTTCGTGCAGGATGGTCTGAAGTAGGTAATGATGCCGATCCGTATCAGTTGGCAACCGTTTACAATTTCCAGACTGCATTTGACGGAAATCCAATTCAGACTTCTTCAAAAAGAAAGCTGAACGAAAACCTGAAACCGGAGACCACACGTTCTACTGAGCTGGGGATCGAATCTTCTTTCTGGAAAAACAGACTGCATTTTGATTTCGCATATTACAATACAAACAGTTTTGACCAGGTTCTGGAAATTAAAACAACTTCGTCAAGCGGTTACGATACACAGTTAATCAACGCAGGAAAAATCAACAACCGCGGTCTTGAAATTCAATTGGATGGAAGTCCTGTTCAGACGGAAAAATTCAGATGGAATGTTGGTTTAAATTATTCAAGAAACAGAAGTGAAGTGAAGATTCTGGATTACGAGAAACAAATTCAAAACTATACAATTGGTTCTTCGGGAGGGGTTGAAGTACTGGCATCAGTTGGACAGCCTTACGGAGCGCTTTATGGAACAGCTTACGAGCGTGATGCAAACGGAAATATCGTAGTAGGCGCAAACGGATTACCAAAAGCAGATCCGCAGAAAAAGGTATTAGGGCACTTTACTCCGGACTGGATTGGTGGTATTTCGAATACATTGACGTACAAAAACCTTGAATTGTCTTTCCTTATTGATGCAAGTGTAGGAGGGGAACTTTTCTCAGGAACAAACAGAACAGGTACTTACACAGGGGTATTGGCTCAGACAATGCCGGGTCGTGATGCAGAAAACGGAGGTTTAAGCTATTACTATCCGGGAAATAATACAGCAAATCCTAAAACATTGGTAACTGGAACAGCTCCGGGCGGTGTAACGGTTTATGATGACGGGGTAATCTTTAACGGAGTATTTGCAGACGGAACGCCTAACGACAAAGTATTAAGCGCTCAGGAATATTATAAATCATCATACAACATCAGCGAGGCTTATATTTACAGTTCTACTTTTGTGAAATTCAGAGAGATAAAACTAACGTACAATTTCAATAAACAATTTGTGAAGAAACTTGGATTTCAGGGGGCAAGCGTAACAGCTGCGGGACGTAACTTATTCTTTATTTATAAAGATGCGCCAAATATCGATCCTGAAACAGCTTTTAATACCGGAAATGCACAAGGTTTGGAGAGCTTATCGCTGCCAACGACAAGAAATTTCAGTCTGAATGTTAATCTTAAATTTTAAAAACTCGGAATCATGTTGAAAAAACTAACATATATAACATTGTTTGCATTGGCATTTGGCTCTTGCAGTGATGCGCTGGATGAAATTAATAAAAATCCAAATGCAACCGAAACGCCATTGGCACCTTATCTGCTCACAGGAACATTAAAACAGGGAGCTGATTTATATTGGGGAGATGCCAACAGCTTTAATTCCTCTTTACTATTCGTACAGCACTGGGCAAAAATACAGTATACAGAACCGGACAGATACGATGTTTCGAATACGTCTTTCACTTCATTGTGGAATACGGGATATGCAACTCTTATTACAGATTTAAATACGATTATAAATTTCCCTGAGGCACAAGCAAATCCAAATTACAAAGGAATTGCACTTGCACTTCGTTCATGGACATTTTTACTGCTGACAGATGCTTACGGAAGTATTCCGTACAAAGAAGCAGGTCAGAAAGTAACGCCGGCTTATAATACACAAAAAGAAGTTTACACCGGTTTACTCGAAGATTTAAAATTTGCTCAGTCTTTATTAGGAGCTTCAAATGGTGCGGTAACGGGAGATTTGGTTTACAAGGGAGATATTGCAAAATGGAAAAAATTCGTAAACTCGCTTCGTCTGCGTATCGCTTTACGAATTTCAGACAGAGAACCGGCTTTGGCAAAACAGGCAGCGATCGAAGCAACGAGTGATGCAGGAGGGGTAATAAACAGTAATGCCGATACTTTTAAATTTACCTATATTAGTTCGCCGCAGCAAAACCCGGCTTCTTTATGGTTTGAAACCCGAGATGATTTCCGTATTTCAAAAACGATGGTAGATAAATTATACGAATTAGCAGATCCTCGTTTACCGGTATTTGCACAATTGCCGTCAGATGCCAGCGTTGGGAAATATGTTGGAGGAGCAAACGGATTATCAAACAGTGATGCAAATAATCAGGGGTTTGCTAAAACATCAAAACCGGGAACATACTTCCTGACTTCATCATCTCCTGCGGTAATTGCTTCTCATGCCGAAACGTTATTTAATTTATCCGAAGCTGCAGCAAGAGGGTATATTTCTGGCGATGCAGCACAGTATTACAGAGATGCGATCAGAGCTTCATTAGTTCAGTTTGGTATTACAGATGCCGCAGCAATTACGACTTACCTAAATCAGCCAAGTGTGCAATATGATCCGTCAAATTATGCCAAATCGATTGGGACACAAAAATGGATCGCATTCTTCGGACAAGGTCTTGATGCTTTTACAGAGTGGAGAAGACTTGACTATCCGGTTTTAACAGCCGGCCCTAATACAGTTCTTGACGGGCAAATTCCTTCTCGTTTCTTCTATCCGGGAACAGAACAGTCTTTGAACGGGAACAGCTATCAGGCTGCGATAAAAGAACAAGGAAGAGATGTACTTACAACCAAACTATGGTTTGATGTAAAATAATTTCAGCTATAAAATAAATTAGAAAAACCTGTAAATCAACTCGATTTACAGGTTTTTCTTTTATGTGAGTAGTGACAGAGTAATAAAGTGATAGAGGTAGAAAGTAACTAAGTAAGAAAGAAGCAAAGTGAACAAAGTAAACAAAGTAAAAGAAAACTTAGCAGCTTAGCACCTTTCTCAACGATCAAAACGATAATATTCCAGATCCAGATCTCTTTTGTTATTAATAGAATCCATAATTGAATTGATTCCCATTACGCTGAAAGTGATCCCGTTTCCTCCAAAGCCCAGCAGATAATGCTCATTTTTCTTCGGATTTGGTTTTCCGAAATACGGGAGACCGTCTTTGGTTTCACCAAAAGTTCCCGCCCAGGAATAATCGAGTTTAAAGGCAAAATCAGGGAATCGTCTTTTAAACTGACGCATTAAAAAAACTTCTTTTTTCGGGATTAGTTTGTCCCTTTTTTTAGCATCGACAAAATCTTCATCGCCGCCACCCATAATGATTCGGTTATCCGGTGTTGCCCTGTAATAAAAATAAGGAGACGATGTGTCCCAGATTACGGCATTTTTTAAAATATCCGGAATTTCCGTCAGCGATTCAGAGGCAATCGCGTAGGTGCTTTTTAAATCGACCACTTTTTCTTCGAGCGTTTCAGTACTCTCATAGCCGGTACAGTGTATAACGTGTTCTGCAGTTATGGTAAATTTATTTTCGGTGTGTGCAATACATTTTCCTTTTTGAGTTTGTATCGAAGTTACATTGGTTCGGTCATAAATCTGCATGCCTTTATCCTGACAATATTTCAGCAGATCGTTTGCGAGCCTGTAAGGGTCCATTACCGCGGCGGTTTTCGATTCTATGGCTGCTATAGCTTTTAATCCCAGCTTTTCAAGCTCATATTTATTCAGCCAGCTTACATCAAAAAGGTGTTGTTTTCTGGTTTTAAATTCATTTTTTAAAAGCGGAATGTCTTTTTTGTATGAAGTAAAATAAATACTTTTCTTGAATTCGAATCCGCAGTCGCTTTTGATATCATCAATAATCTGACGAATGTCGAATATGGCTTTTTTTCCATTTTTAAAACTGTCTACAGCACATTTTTCCCCTCTTATTTTAATCAATTCATGAAGCGGAATATCGACTTCGTACTGAAGCAGGGCGGTACTGGCGGCGGTGCTGCCGTTGCACACGTCCCGGCGGTCGACCAGGGCCACTTTTTTTCCTTCGTTAATTAATTTATAGGCGGTTAGAGCTCCTGTTATCCCGCCTCCAATTATTAAAATTTCGGTCGTGATATCAGAATCAATAGAGGGGTAGCTGATGTTCATGGCGCTTATTAAAGGCCAGAAAGTTTCTGTAGATCGTAGTTTCATTTTTTATCTGTATTTCGTACGGTACGATGTTTGGTTCGGTTGTTATCTAATACTCACTTATTAATGAAAGTGTGATATTTTATTTTGGTCTGCTTTTGCTGACTTTTTCTTTTTTAACGACTTTATTGTTTTTTTCGTCGTAGACAGAACCTATTATTTTCTGCCCTGTTTTACTGAATATTTTAATTTTTGGATCTTCATGCGTTCCGGTAACTACAATTGGAAAACCAACAATACCGAACGGCGGAAGTCCCAGACGAACGCGAATATCCAAAAGACCATCAAAACTGGTTGTTCCTTTAATGGTTGGTCTGAAACCGGCAACACCAAATGTGAAAGGTTCAACATGAATAAGATTGTCATCTATGCTGGATTTAATCTCGATTCCTTTCATATTGGGATTGTCAAGACCTTTTTGACCGGTTTTTGAACTTAATCCTTCAAATAATTTTAAACCTTTAATTTTTACATCACGTAGATTGATGGTGCCGCCACCTTCAAGTGATTCGTAAATAGGTCCCATATTTCCGTTTAAATCGCCTTTTATTTTATAATCGACAGAAATAATTCCCTGTGCTTTTTCGGCAGCTGTTACCATATCATGAAACATCGGTATTTCTTTATAGGCACGCTGTACGCTGAAATCTTTGGCTGTTAAATGCGCATCAAAATGAGCTGCTACAGGCGATTCATCTTTATACGAGGCATCAACTCCCATGATACAATCGATGATGTTGAAAGTGGTATTTTCTAATTGAAATCCCTCCTTTGAGACACCTAGTTTTCCTGTAAGTTTGTTTAATACCAGTCCGTTATATTCAACTTTATCGGCATTGGCAGAAAGTGAAACATTTAAGTTTTTCGGAATCATAACCACACCGCTCATTTTGGGGTGATCTTCTTTGGCGTATTCAACCTCAAGTTTTCGGTCTGTGTTTTCTCCCTTTTCCAAAGCCATAAATTCATCTACATTAATCAGTTTCGATTTTAGGTTAAAATTACCGCTCAGAGTTCCTTTTGATTCCAGAAAATAATTAATAGTATTTAAAAGATATCCGTTAATATCAAAATCCGATTTTCCATAAGAAGCATTAAATTTTTCAAACCACATTTTCTCGTTCTGAAAACGGAAATTTCCCTGTTTGATAAAGAATGATTTCGGAAACAATTCAGATGTTGCTTTTATATTTTTCAACAGAATTGTACCGCGATTATCAAGTTTGCTGTATTGTCCCGTTGTGGCGTAGCTTTGTTTACCTTTAAGCGAAAGATCTGCTTTTGCATAACCGCTTACATCGAGTCCTTTTTGAGAAAATACCTGATAGATTCGGCCCACATTCAGTTCACCTTTTATTTTGGCATTATACGCCAGATCACTAAAATCCGATAAAGCTGCGTTTATATACACCGGATTTCCTTCAAAAGTAAAAGAAGCAGGCGCAATGGCTACAATCAAATCTTCGTAGGTTCCGGCTTTATTTAAGGCGTTTGCCACGAAAGTAATATTGGTAATCGGGTTAGGATAATAATCGGTTTTCAGCCAGCCGTTTCGAAGCGAAATACCGCCTATAGTTTTAGGAAACAGTTTTTTGGATGTGCTGAAAAGTCCTTTTGCCTTAATATCAGTTTTTAAAATTCCTTTAATATTGATTTTATCCAAACCTAACGCCGCATCTACAACAGCAAGATCAAGAGCGCCTTTTACACTTGCATCTATATTCATTTCGCTCAAACCCCTGCTGCGCAGATAGGCATTAAAATAATCTTTTTCGCCGACTTTAAATCGTAAGTTTCTCAGGTTAACCGCCAGCTGTTCTGTATCAAGTGACGGAAGCAGGGCGTTGAGATCCATTTGAAAATCGGTTAAGGGAACGGGCGCATTTTGATAATTTACAGCACCGTCTTTTATTTTTAGATTGAAAGCCAGATTGGGTTTCTTGTTTTGAGAAACATTGTAATCTCCTCTAAACGAAAGTACCAGATTGCTTTTTCCTGAAACTTCGGTTTCTTCCAGCCAGGTTAAATATTCCGGCGGCATAACCGACAGTAAATCTTTGACAGTAGTATTTTCAGAGGCAGCTTTGATATTTATTTTGTAACCATCTCGTAAAATGGTAAACAATCCTGTAAATGTAAGCGGCAGTTTGTTGATTTGTAATTCATTTTTTTGCAGAATAAACGAAAGCGCGTGCGTATTAATGCGGGTAATTAAATCGGCGTGGACTTCTTTTTTTCTCAGATAAGCCGTTTTGCCGTAGTAGAAATCAAGCGTATCAATTTTAGCATCGGTGTTGAGGTCAAAAATATCTTCGCTTAAATTTCCTTTTCCAATATAATTGAAGCCTTTGGCATCTACCAGAATCTTAGCCGAACGGTCGTTGTATTTTACATGGCAGTTTTTGAGATCGATTCGTTCCAAACGAATGGCAGTTCCTTCTTCAGGAGCATTTGGATCTTCCTTTTCATTTTTTCGGTCTTCCGGTGCCACATAAATATTGTAATTGGCCTGTCCTTTTTGGTTGACCATTACATTAATTAAAGCATCAGAAATATATAATTTGTTGATTTTTACTTCATTGTCAAAAATCAGTCTTTTTAAATTTATTCCAAAAGCAACCTGATCTGCTTTTAATAAAGTATCATTTCCAAAAGGGGCCGATCCTGTAAGCGAAAGATCATCGAGTGAAACAGTAAGCGATGGAAAATGGGTAAAAAACGAAAGTTTTGATTTCGAAAATTCCATTTTGGTATCCAGGCGCTCGTTGGCTATTTTTTTTACTTCAGAAGCAATTTTTCCGGGGAATAGTAACGGAAGCAAAAATAGTAACAGCAGAATTCCTGCTGTTACTATTCCTGTCCATTTAAGAATCTTTAGGCTTATATTTTTAAATGAAGTATTCATGGCGTAGATTTTTAATTATTTTTTTTCCGATTCCTTCTTAGCATCTTCCTTCGCTTTTTCTTCTTTAGCTTTTTCTTCTTTAGCTTTTTCTTCTTTAGCTTTTTCTTCTTTCTCTTTAGCAGCTTTTTCCTGTTTTTCTTTTTCTTCTTTGGCTTTCTGCTCTTTTTCTTTAGCTGCTTTTTCCTGCTGCTCTTCTTTTTTCTCTTTCAGTTCTTCCTGTTTCTTTTCTTTTTCCTTCTCTTTTTTCTTGAAGTACCCTCTAAACAGGAAGTTGCTTTTTGCGGCTTCCATATTGTCGCTGAAACCTTTTGTACCGCTTTCTAAATTAGACAGCGTATTCGAAACGCTGTTAGCCATTTTATCATCACGTACTAATCTTGCCAGCGCGCCGTTTCCGTTGTTCATACTGTGGCTGAAAATGGCAATCTCATCAGAAATGACCCCAATATTGTCTACGCTTTTTTTAACACTTTTCATAATATCGGTCATCTCGATACCGTCGATTGAAGCAATGGCGCCGTTGTCCTCTACAATTTTTGTCGATTTTACTCCCGGTGTAATGGTCAGTACTTTGTCTCCCATTAATCCGTCAGATCCAATACTGGCATGTGCATCTGTTTTAATAAATTCACGCACTTCGTCTTTTATAACCATCGAAACCACAACAGATGAATCGTTGATTAACCGGATTGCTTCGACTGTACCAATGTTAATCCCCGAAAAACGAACGTTGTTTCCAACTTCCAGACCGCTTACGGTTTTAAATTTTGAGGTGATGTGGAAAGTCGAGCCAAACAGATTTTTTTGTTTGCCAATAAAATAAATGGCCATTATAAAAAGTAACAGCCCCACTGTTACAAACATTCCTAATTTCCAAGTATATCCTGATTCCTTTTCCATGATTTCTACTATTTTATTTTGCTTTATTCAAAGAATGAGCGTACCCATTCGTCTTCATCTTTTTCAAGTTCTTCATAGGTTCCTTCGGCATGGATAACGCCGTCTTTGAGAACCATTATTCTGTCGGCAGTCATTTTGGCGCAGGCCATATCGTGCGTAATGATTATAGATGATGTTTTTTGTTTATGTTTAATATCAAGTATCAATTCGCTGATTTCTCTTGATGTAATGGTGTCCAGTCCTGTTGTAGGCTCATCGTACAAGATGATTTCGGGTTTTAAAATGAGCGTTCTCGCCAAACCGATCCTTTTTCGCATCCCGCCCGAAAGTTCAGACGGCATTTTATCGATCGCATCAGCTAAACCTACATTTTCAAGCGCTTCCATCACTTCGTGTTCAATTTCATCGGCACTTAAATCTCTTTTATGGGCGCGTAATGTAAAAGCCAGATTTTCTCTAACCGACATCGAGTCGTACAAAGCAGCGCTCTGGAATAAGAACCCAATTTTGACTCTTATTTTATTCAGTTCACTTTTATCAAGGTTGAGCACATTTTCGTCAAAAACTTTTATTTCGCCTTTGTCTGGTTCAATTAAACCCACAATACATTTAATCGTAACCGATTTTCCTGAACCCGAACGCCCCAAAATGACCAGATCTTCGCCTTTGTTCACCGTCAGGGTTACACCTTTTAAAACAGCATTGTCTTTGCCAAATGTTTTGTGCAGGTCTTTAATCTCGATGATAGGTTTTGAGTCCTTATCTTTAGATTTTGGTTTGGTATTTTTTTCTTCTTTAATCATCTTTAAAAAAATAAATCGGTTATTTGTACTGCGACCATATCAATAATAAATATGCTTAAAGAGGCTGTAACTACGGCAGAGTTGGCAGCGCGTCCTACACTTTCGGTTCCGTTAGAAGCTGTAAAACCTTTGTAACAGCCAATCATTCCGATAAAATAGCCAAAAAAGAAAGTTTTGATTGTGGCGGGAATTACATCCAGAAATTCTAGTGACTGAACAATCTGCGTTAAGTATCTGTAGAAATTTACATCGCCGTGAATATTGATTCCTACGTAACCGCCCACAATTCCTATGGCATCTGCAAAGAAAACCAGAATAGGGACCATTAAGGTACAGGCCAGAATTCGGGTAACAACCAGATAATTATAAGGATTAATAGCCGAAACTTCCATAGCGTCAATCTGTTCGGTTACCTTCATAGAACCTAATTCGGCACCAATTCCTGATGAAATTTTTCCGGCGCATATCAAGGCCGTAATAACCGGAGCGATCTCTCGTATTAAAGAAAGTGCGACCATGCCCGGAAGCCAGCTTTCGGCTCCAAATTTTACCAGAGTAGGGCGTGACTGCAGTGTAAGCACCAATCCCATAATAAAACCGGTAATGGCAACTAAAGGAAGTGATTTATAACCGATGATGTAACATTGTTTCAAAAACTCTTTTGCCTCATAAGGAGGGATAAAAACCTCCTTAAAAAACCGCTTTGCAAACAAGGCTGCATCTCCAATTTGTGAGAATGTATTTTTTAATCCAAGTATCAAAATGTTTTAGTTTTAAGTTAGGTGTGTTTTGGTAATCAATAATTTAACATTTTTCAATGCTTTTTAAATTATAGATGAAAGTTACGTTGATACTTGTTAAAATATTTTACAAAACTTTTTAGGAGGCTTATATAATTTTCATTTAAAACAATAATAATCCTTAAATATCGTTGCGTTTCTGCCAACAAAAAATCCCTTTCATTGAGAAAGGGATTTTCCGGGTTAAAAGAATTTTGGTCAGTTTTGCCTTGATTCTATGAGTTAATAGCGATACCGCTTCGTGATTTTCTTATGGGAATAACTTTAGACTCAGACTGAGAAAAGTTTTCCATTAATAATCTTGCAGTTAAATAACATACTGTCGACTCGGCACCCTGATTTAAGTTTACGTTGTCTTTTTCAAGTCCGTCATAACCACCGCCGCTTACCGGATTGTACATGATTTGGTTTAAATGATTTTTTCCTAAAAACCAGTTGAATGCCGATTTCATTTTCTTTTTATACTGCGGTGTTTCAAATGCTTTGTAAAATGCATATAAAGTCTGAATTGTGTACGTAACATCAATTGGCTGTTCGCCGTATTCTGCCGGTTGAGAATCTTTATGGTACCAGCTTTGGTTTGAAATTGCTTTGAAATTTCCGTCGACAAATGTTTTGGAAATTAAGAAATCTAACGAGTCCAGAGCCACTTTTTTGTAAACCGGTTTATTGGTAATTAAATACGCATACAGCATAGATTCCGGAAGGATTCCGTTTCCGTATGTTAAATAATTTTCGAACCACTGCCAGTCTTCGGTTGCTGTATCTTCGTAATTTGCCAGTAATTTAGCATTCAGTTTGTTAATAATAGCGGCTACGTATAAATTTGGCGTTGCCGTGTGGTACAAATACAAACCTTTTGTTGCAAAACCAATTGAACGCGGCGACTGAATATTTTCTGCCCATTTAAGCGAGTTCAATAATATTTTATTCGCTTTTTTTGAAATATTTTCAGGAAGAATGTCTGAGTTTGAAACTACGGTTCCTAAAGCCCAGATGGCTCTTGCGTTTGAATCTTCGAGATTAACTTCGGCATTCTGCTCAACATGTTCGCGGTTTTCCTGATCGACATAATTGATAAAATCGCCTTTTGGTCTCTGGCATCTTTCGATAAAATCCAGATAGATTAAAATGTACGGAAGATCGTCTTTGTCTTTTGTTAAACGATAATGCATACAAAATGCAATAAGCGCACGCGCATTATCATCTAAGGTATAACCCGAATCCAGATCCGGAACCGAAATTTTACTAAACTGGATGATTCCCAAATCAGTAGTTAATTTTTTGATATGACGTAACTGAATGTCAGGATAGCTGTATTTGATGTCTGAAGAATTTTCCATAAGCTTTTTATAGGTTTCCATATGTGTAAGACCTGCATTTTCCCAAGATGAAGCTCTCATTTTGGATAAAGCATTTATGGCCATTTCGTTTCTTAAATTTTCATCAGAAATTAATTTTAAAGCAGATGCTGCAAATTGATCTGAATCTCCAATATCAACCAGGATACCGCAGTCTTCTGTTAAAACTTCCAGTGTATGCGGAATTTTTGAGGCTACCATTGGACAGGCTGAGCTCATAGCGTAGGCAAAAGTGCCGCTGACAGCCTGATTTGGATCTTTGGATGTAAATAAATAAATATCAGTGGCTTTTAGATAGTTTAAAAGCTCTTCGGTTTCTAAATATTCATTGATGAAGCGAACATTATTCTGAAGATTTAATTCTTCAACCATGGCTTCTAATTTATCTCTGTAAGCATCAACACCGTCAATAATTAAATTTGGATGTGTTCTGCCAATAATCAAATAAAGTACCTTGGGTTCTTTTTCGACAATTTTGGACATTGCCTGAAGTCCCGTTTCGATATTTTTTCCTTCGCCCAAAAGTCCAAAAGTCGATAATACGATTCGGTCCTGAATATCGTATCTGGCTTTTGCGATTTCCGGTGTTTCATAAATAACAATATGTGTTCCGTGCGGCACGGTTGTTATTATTTCGTCCTCCATGGCATAATCTTTCATCAAAATTTCTTTTGACTGATTGGTCATCACAAATACCGAGTTGCTGTAGCTTAAAAGTAATTTTACAAATGTTCTCAGTTCGTCGTTCGGATTTGGAATAACGCTGTGAAAAGTAAAAGTTACCGGTTTTTTGATTGTATTTAAAAAGTCAAGTAAATGATCTCCGTAATTACCGCTGAATAAACCGAACTCGTGCTGTATATGTACTAATTTTACGTTTTTGTCTTCATTGATTTCCTCTGCCACTTTTGCGTATTCTTCTCTGTTTTTTGTGTTTAGTGTATACGCCTGTGTTTTTTCTGCTTTTGGTTTATCTACCAATTCGCAGATCTCGCAGGTAATCGATTTACCAAATACATCTGTAATACCTTTAATGGTATCCTGCGTATAAGTTGCAATGCCGCATTGTGTTGGAGGAAAAGTAGAAAGAAAAACTATTTTAGATTTATTTGATATCGTCTTCATGGGGATTCTGTTTAAGTTCGGTTAATAAGTCGTTAAGGTTCAAAGAAGCCGCCGCAATCTTGTCATCGGCTGCACCGTAATAAATATATAATTGGTCGTCAAAAATGGCTGTTCCGGTAGGAAACACAACATAATTTACATACCCGTGTCTTTCATAATGTTCGGATGGTGTTATAAGCGGTTTTTTTAACCTTGCTATTACTTTCGACGGATCATTAAGATCCAGTAAGGCAGCGCAGGCATGATAGACTAAACCTTTTTCACGCCGTTCTGCCGCATGATAAATTAACAGCCATCCATCCGGGGTTTCTATTGGCGGAGCGCCGGGGCCGATATGGCTGGTTTCATGATCATATTTGGGCTCCATAACAATATGATCAGGCAGATTTTTTAAATAGTCTTTCCAGAAATCAGCAGTCAGATCTCGTTTTTTTTCAAACGAATAAATCTGGATGGACGGAAACAAACGGTGTAAAGCCATAAATTTTCCGTTGATTTTTTTAGGAAAAAGAACTACATTTTTATCCCATACAAACAAATGTTCTTTCATTGTTTCTGTTAAAGGATAATTTCTGGCAGTATTAAAAGCCAATATTCTGGCAATGCGAGGATTTTGTAAATGATTGCGAATCAAATTTGTAAAATCGTGCAGTATAAATTTTGGCGTAATAATTCCTTTCTTTTTAAATTTAATCAGGTCTTTAGAGACTGCCAGAGCACCACATGCGTTTATACCGTCGTATGTAACATAGGTCATATAATACAGATCGTCGATTTTGGTAATTCTGGGATCTTCGACACCGTGTATTTCATAAATATATTCCGGTACAAAAATAGGTTCTGTATGGCGTTCTGCTAAAGTCAGCGGTCCTTCGAAGCGGCAATATCCAATTGTTGAAAAATTTCCTTTCTTAGCAGCCCGATAGAACATATGTACACTATTTCCATCTTGATAAACCGCAGGATTCAGCACACCTAATTCTTCGAAATTTCTATCTGATTTTTCTAAAATTACGCCATGTTTAATCGCTAAAAGGGTTTGAGTAGTTGCTAATTCCATGAATCGCTGATTAAATTTTGTCTAAAATTACTTTCATAACAAAGCGGTGATTAATCCAATCGATCAAAAAATTAACTCTAAAGCATTTGAATGGGAATTGTATAACGTTAAAATTGGAATTCTAAAAACCTTAACTAAAAATATGATTTGTAGTTGATTGCGATAAAAAACGAATCTTTTGAGTTAAAAAGAGCTGCAGTTAATTTGGAACTTTGAATAACATACAAATCAGACTTACAACAAAAGTCATATTATATAACTTAAATTTTATTATTATGTTACGCTGGACAGTCACATTCATTATTCTGGCTATAGTAGCCGGAATATTTGGTTTTGGAGGAATTGCCGCCGGAGCCGCTAGTATCGCAAAAATCTTATTCTTTATATTTTTAGTTTTGTTTGTTATTTCATTAATAAGCGGAAGATCGAGAGTTTAGATTTATAATTAGTTATTTAAACAAAAAGCGAAATCAACCTTAAAATTGATTTCGCTTTTTTTGTTTCAGGTTTTTGAAACTAAATTACTTTATGTTGTTTTGTCTGATGTAAAATTTATTGGTAATAAATGCTATTGGAAAACCTACGCAGACAATTAAAATAAAAACCGACAGTAATAAATTGAAATCAAATTGTTTGAGCGGCAGTTTTGGGAAAACGACTGGAAGAACAATCAAATTCATGATCATCCAGACAAAAATACCATACAAAATCCCCGAAAGCAGGACATGTTTTTTCAGAAATAAGATATACGGATAAACTTTTATATAAATGAAAGCAAAAATAAAAGCTATTATATAATGAAATAATAATCCGTAAAAAGCCATTTTAGGACCTCCTGTATATGCTTTTTCTTTGAACACACCACTCGCAACAGACTGAAGGATTTTGACTGCCGGAGTTTGCTCGAGTATAACCGAGTACACTAAAATTGCCGCTGCAATATCCAGAGTTCCAGCTGTTAAACCGGATAATAAAACCGTTTCAAACTTAGATTTCATAGTCTGCAGTTAGAGTTTTGTAATGTATTGAAAAATAGTATTTAATTGATGTGTATGCCTCTGCGTGTGAATTAGGGCAAAACGGATACACTCATAAATAGTAAATTCTCCAAATCCGGGTATTTGAAACTTTACTGGAATCAAAGTCAAATCAAATTGTTCTGCCGCATTTAGTAATTCAGATTCAATTTGAAGCAGTTTGATGCTTAGATCATTCTTGCTGTATTCTTTTTTCTCGGGAAAAATAGATGCTGGTGAGTCCATTTTGATGCTGAAATTCAAAAATAATTTTTCAATTTCTTTTATCTTTTCATCATATTTTCGGGTAGATTTTTGGGTTTCACCCGAGAACACTTCCGGATAACCCGAAGCAGCCAGAATAATATGCTGTACAACTTGTCCGGCAGTCCAGCTGCCTTGATACGGAATCATATTAAACTCGCTTTCTGAAAATTGTGAAATGCCTTTATTTAATTTTTGAAATGTTTCAACAATATCTTTTTGAATTTCAGTTTTCATATTATTGATTTTAATAGTTTATTTATCTTACCGAAGTAATCCACCAGACATTTCCAAAAGGATCGGTAACACCGCAGGTTCTGCCGTAATCCTGATCACTCAATCCCATAAGCGAACTTGCTCCGTTTTCTATTGCTTTTTTGTAGGTTTCATCGGCATTGGGAACATACACAAATAGGTTTGCGGTTTGTTTTGCCCAGTCGGTTATTTCATCTGTTACCATTATTGTGCTGCCGTTCAGGGTAATTTCGGCATGCATAATGCTTCCGTCATCACGCATGGCTTTGGTATTGGTTTCTGATGCTCCAAAGACTTTTTTGGTAAAGTCGATGAATTTCGATGCGCCTTGCAAAATCAAATAAGGCATTATAGTCTGATGTTCCGCAGGTATGTTCATATTTTACAGATTTAAATAATTAGTATTCTAAAATTACAATTTTATTTTTTAAAAATTTGTAAATCAATAAATTATGGTTTTATAAAAGCACTTCGCAATGATAACCGTACGAATTGAGAAGTTCAATTATAGTTGTATTGCATATGGATGTAGCATGAACACGCAGAATTTTATCGCAGTCTTCAAGATCGAAGTTTACAGCACTGTCAGGAAAACGTTCAAGAAGTTTCCCAACCAGCATTTGCGATTGTTCTGCTTCCTGAACATTGGTTTTGAAAACTTCTACCATTGTATAAAGTTTAGAGGGCGATATTTTTGTATCGCTCAATTTTGTGGTAATAGATATAAGAAAGTGCCAGGATCCCTAAAATAATTATAGGAAAGAAGCCGTCAAAAGTTACACCGTCAACTGCAAAATGACTGATGGAAGCAAAGATAAAATCAAATCCAAATCCTGCATAAGCCCATTCTTTAATTCTGGCGGGTACCTGCGGAATAATCAATGCCAGAACACCAAGGATTTTAAATACAACCAAAGCATTCCCAAAATATTCCGGATAACCCAAATGCCTGATTCCTTCTTTAGCCAGTTCAGTTTGTGAAGTTAATGCCGGCATCACGCCTTCAAATAGAAAAATGATAATTGTAGTAATCCAAAAAATGATCTTTGCTTTTTTCATGTAGTTTGTTTTTAAATAGTTATAAGTTAATGTGTTACAAATGTACTATTCTTATCTTTTTCATGAAATACACATTTCCGACTATTTTAGGGGCATTTGGGACATTGTTAATTGTGAGATGTTAATTGTGAAATGTGAAATGTTAATTGTGAAATGTGAGTTTTTAGTTGTGATTGATTTACCTTTTGTTGTCATCCCGAAGAATGAGGGCACGAGCGATAGCGAAGCAATCTCCACAAAGATTGGTCATAGAAGTAGACAAAACAGTTTACTGAAAATTTGGAACCTAAAAATTGAAAATTATCACAAAAAATAATTCGTAATCAAAAACAAATCTTCAAAACCCAATCTTGTATAAATGCCTTTTCCTAAAGGAGAAGCTTGTAAATGAGCATATTCGGCACCGGCATCAATTGCTTCGTTGATGGCAAATTTCATGACTTCTTCGGCGAAACCTTTTTTACGCATTTCCGGAATTACGCCTACACCATGAATTCCCATAACATTTCCGGTTTGAAAAAGAGTAAGCGTTCCTATTGGTTTATCCTCTAAATGAACCAGATAAAACATGACATTTTCATAATTATGAACTACTGTTTCTTTACTGATTACATAGCTGAAAGATAACGGATAAATATCGGACCAGGTTTGGGCATCTTCCTCATTTAAAACTCTTTTGAAAGTAAGATTCTTTTCAAGTGGAAATTTTTCTCCCAGTTTTAAAGCCATTGCCATGAGTTGAATTCGTATTTTGAATTCGTTTTTCTCAAAGATTTCATTTGAATCACTTCCAAAAATATCCCAATACGGAATGATCAAACCTGGATTTTGGTTTATAATGTCAAGAATGTGTGGCAGGTCTTTTTCTGTAATATCCTCTCTGAACCATAATCTATTTGGCCAGCCTGAATTTTTTATTTGACTGAATTGAAATGGATCGTTTTTATGATAGGAAAGGAGAGGAGTCGCAACAGTTCGCCAAAGTGAAGTAAGATTGTCAATATTGTCTTTGATGAGGTTTATATTTTTCATTTAGAATATCTGATTTAATACTCGGCAAAGATAAACCGGACTTTCCAGAAAAACCTTTACATATGTTGATTTACAAATCTTTTTCCAGACTTTTTCGGATTCGGCTTAACTGTGTTGGCGTAATTCCCAAATGCGATGCAATGTGCAGTAAAGGAATACGTTCTGCAATATCCGGATGTTTTTCAAGAAGTTTAACATAACGTTCAGTAGCATTCTGCATTACAAGAGCGACTTCTCTTTGTTCTTTTTCTACAATCCAGTTTTTTTCTAAATGAGCGATGTAGAAGTTTTTGAGGTCGTCATTTTGGTAAATCAACTCCATATAATTTTTGTAATTAATGTTGATGACAATGGAATCCTCAAGAGCTTCGATCGTAAAATTAGAAGGGGTTTGCAGCATCAATGAAACTTTAGAGCCTGCAAAGTAATTTTCAAGAAAGAGATTTTTATTGTAGAAATTTCCTTGTTCGTCTGTTATAAAAGCTCTCAAAGCTCCTTTTGCAATAAAATGAAGGTTTTTAGCAATTTCTCCGTTTCGTAATAGTGTTTCTCCTTTTTTAAGTGTTTGGAAATGTGTGGTGCTTTCAATCTGTCTCCATGATTGCTCAGAAAGTGGATAATAACTTTCAATGGTTTGTTTTAAGTTGTTGAGATATGTTTCTTTATTGAAAGTCATTTTTAATTTTATTCGAAGCTAATTCTTAAAGTATTTTCTACTCTGGCTTTATTTCCCTTATAGGTTCCAGGTTTCCAATTGTTGTAATCTTTTATAAGGGTCTTTAAGGCTAAATTAATTAAATCTTGTTTGTATTTTTCATTAATACCATTCTCATTCACCCAATTACTTTCTTTTAAATTACTTATTGTTCCATTCTTTTCTATGATGAAATCTACATCAACAAAAAGATTATGAGTGCTTCTTTTATTTATAGGTAAATCTGTCTTTATAGTTGTATAGTAATCATTTTCGATTGGAACATAATAATTTAATAGTTGTGGTTTTTCATCTTTTTCTAAGTCATAGATACTAATAACTTTATCATTGACATTAATATTTTTTATCAGAATCTTAATTGCATCATTTTCTATTTCAGTTTTATAATTTTCTCCATATTTCACTTTCATTCTTAAATCTACGTAAGCACTATAACAGCCTCTTGTTTGCCCTTCATAAATAACGCATCCTAAATCCTGAATTCCTAGCTTGAACTTTCTCTTTTTTAGAACTTCTTTGATTTCCTCTTCATAAGGTTTAAAATCGCATCCAAAACATATTGTCTGAACATAAACTCCATCGTATTTTGAAAGATCATTTTTTGCTCTTTCAATTTCACCATTGCATAAAGTATCAGTTTTTGGAACATTCTTTATATACTTTTCATAATCTAACGGTTGGAGAGGTTTAACAATTTTGGTTGTATCTAATTCCGATGTATTAGTTATTGTTTTAGTTTTCTCACAGCTAACTACTAAAACGAAAAATATAGAAAGAAAAAAGTAGTATTTTTTCATAGAATGATTAATAATCTAGAAGTAAATATATGAAATTATAAAGATGATTTGCTGAGAAATTATTGTTGAGGAGCTGCTTGCGAAGATCCCTCGTTCCTCGGGATGACAAAAAGGAGTATAAATCTGCTCAATCAGCGAGAAAAAAGAACAGCGTCCTTTGCGTAAACCCTTGCACCCTTTGCGGTTAAACAAAAACAAAAAATAGAAAAACGCCATGAAACCTAAGTTTCACAGCGTTTTCATCTCAAAAAATAAATAATTAACGGGTACGGGTATTATTTCCAGCCTCCGCCCAGAGCGCGGTACAAATCTGTATTGGCTGTAAGTTGTTGTCTTTTAAGATCTGCTAATTCTAATTCGCTTTGTAAAAGATTTGCCTGCGCAGTTAAAACTTCAAGATATTCTGCTAATCCGTTTTTGAATAACAAGTTTGAATTTTTAATCGCCAGTTGTAATGTTTTTACTTTTTCTTTTAAGAAAGTTTCTTGTTGCTGTAATTTCTCCACTTTCACCAAAGCATCAGAAACTTCACTAACGGCAACTAAAACCTGTTGTCTAAAAGCTAAAACCGCTTTTTCTCTTTCCGCTACAGCGATATTATATTGTGTTCTCACTCTTTTGTTGTTCAGGATTGGTTGTGTTAAACCGCCTGCCACGGTTCCGAAAAGAGAAGCCGGAATGTTGAACCAGCTGCTCGTTTCGAAAGAGTTTAAACCGCCTTGAGCCGTAATTCTAAGAGCTGGGTATAAATCCGCTTTTGTGATACCGACATTGGCGTTTGCTGCTTTAAGTGCCAATTCAGCGCTTTTTACGTCTGGTCTTCTGCTTACTAATGAAGACGGAATTCCAATGGCTGGATTGCTTTTAATTTCAATTGAATTTAAAACAATGGTTCTTTGTTTTGAATTCGGGAAAGAACCTGTCAAAACACTTAAAGCATTTTCCTGAATAGCAATGTTTTGTTCCAATAACGGAATCAATTGCTCTGAGTTTAATTTTTGTGCTTCAGACTGCTGAATCGCTAAAGTAGTTACCTGACCTGCATCGTATTTTAACTTAATAATATTCGTTGTGCTGTCGTTTAGTTTTAGGTTTTGCTGTGCGATTTTCAACTGAGCGTCCAGCATTAAAAGATTGTAATAACCTCTTGAAACATTGGCCACGATATTGGTCTGCAATGCTTTTTTAACTTCTGCAGATTGAAGATATCCTGCGTAAGCTCCTTTCTTTTGGTTTCTGATCTTTCCCCAAATATCAGCCTCCCAAGAAAGTGAAGCTCCGGCAGAATAATCATCAATATGTTTAGCGCCTAAAGCCTGATTCAAGTTCATTCCTGTAAAACTATTGTCAGAAGGATTGCTTGTACTGGCATTTACAAATAAATTAACCTGAGGAACATTTCCCCATTTTGATTTTGTAAATCTGTATTGCGCAATTTCGATGTTTTTTTGTGCAATAAGCAGATCGTTATTTCTGGCAACCGCGCTGTCAATTAACTGAACAATATCTTTTTCTGTAAAGAAATTTTTCCACTCAATATCGGCAATACTGGTTGTATCACTCGAAATCGATGCATTCCTGAAGTTCTCAGGAAATGCATCTTTTGGAGTTTCAATATCCTTAGAGACTTTACAGGATATTATTGTCGTGATCAGAATGGCGAAGGTCACGATTTTGGTTATATAATTTTTCATTGTCTTTTTATTAGATTTCTTTATCCGTTGTATGTGATTTTTTTAACACATAGGAACATAGTTTTTTTTAACCTAAAGAAGGTGTTTCACTTGCATCAACAAACATAGCTGTGTGTTGAAACTAGTTTCTTTTATTCTCTTTTTTTTAAACTAAAAATCTATGTTTCTATGTGTTTAAATATTTTTTTAATCTCATCAACAGATTATATCTCTGTACAAGCATCTTTTTTGGTTTCAAGATCTTTCGAGATTCTGTATGATATATATCCGATGCCAAATAGGATGGCAACAAGAATTGTGGTTATATAGTTTTCCATATTTTATTTTTCTTCGTTGTGAATGACAGCGATTGGTTTGCCGCTGAATTTTTCTTGTAAATATTGGAATACGATGAACAATACAGGAATAATAAATAATCCTAAAATTACTCCTGAGATCATTCCTCCCGCAGCTCCAATACTGATGGAGTGATTTCCTTGAGCCGATGGTCCTTTGGCGCTCATCATTGGTACTAAACCAACAATAAAGGCTAGAGACGTCATGATAATTGGTCTTAGACGAAGTTTCGCAGCATCTATAGAAGCTTTTACTAATGCCATACCAGATTTTCGTTTTTGTACCGCAAATTCCACAATCAAAATGGCATTTTTAGCGAGCAGTCCAATCAGCATGACAAGGGCAACTTGTACATAAATATTGTTTTCGATTCCTGTTAAACCAATTGCCACAAATACTCCAAAAATACCTGCAGGGATTGATAGAATAACCGCTAGAGGAAGGATATAACTCTCATACTGTGCAGCAAGTAGGAAATAAATGAATATCAAACACAGTAAGAAAATTGTAGCCGACTGCCCTCCAGAAGAAATCTCTTCACGCGTTTGGCCCGAGAATTCAAACCCGTAACCTGCAGGCAATTGTTGTTTGGCAACTTCTTCAATTGCTTTAATGGCATCTCCAGAACTAAATCCAGGTTTCGGAATCGCATTAATAGAAATTGAGTTAAACAAATTATATCGAGAAGCGGTTTCAGAACCATAAATACGAGTTAGTTTTACTAAGGTATTTATCGGCACCATTTCGCCTGTTTTATTTTTAACGAATACACGGTCAATTGCTGTTGGATCAGCTCTGTCGGCAATATCAGCCTGAACAACCACACGGTAATATTTACCAAATCGATTGAAATCTGATGCTTGTGCACTACCAAAATAAGCCTGCATCGTTTGTAAAATGTCTTTTACATTAACACCTAACTGATTCGCTTTTTCGTCATTGATATCCAATTGTAATTGAGGATAATCAGCTTTGAAAGAGGTAAAGGCAACCGCAATTTCCGGACGTTTCATTAATTCGCCAATGAAATTTTGAGAGATTCCACTGAATTTATCCAGTTTTCCTCCAGTTTTGTCCTGAAGAACCAAATCTAAAGCCTCAACGTTACTAAATCCGGGAACAGTTGGGAAACTGAATACGAAGAAACTTCCACCAGAAATAGCGCCTAATTTTCCACGAACCTGATTCATGATTTCGTCGATGTTTTTAACTTCTCCACGTTCTTCGTTTGGTTTCAGCAATACGAAAACAACCGCAGAAGATGGACTCGTAGAATTCGTCAATAAGTTGAATCCTGAAATCGCTGTTACAAATCGTGAAGCATCTAAACCTCTTAATGTATTTTCAGCCTCAGTCATTACTTTTTGAGTTCCGTCAAGAGATGTTCCAGAAGGTGTATTTACTGCAATCGCAATAAATCCTTGATCTTCTGTTGGAATAAATCCTGCTGGAGTCGTTTTTACTAATAAAATAGTTGCAGCAGTAATAGCAGCTAATCCGCCTAAACTCAACCATTTTTTTCTGATTAAGAATTTCAATCCGCCAACATAACGGTTTGTAAGCGATTCAAAACTGCTGTTAAAAGCGGTAAAGAATTTTTCTTTAAATCCTTTTTTCTCATAAGGCGCATCGTGATCGTGTGCTCCATGATTGTCTTTCAAAAATAATGCAGCAAGCGCAGGACTCAAAGTCAAGGCATTAACAGCCGAAATTACAATTGCAATCGCCATCGTAAAGGCAAACTGACGATAGAAAACTCCCGTAGAACCTTCCATAAAACCAACCGGCAGGAAAACAGCAGCCATTACCAGCGTAATCGAGATAATAGCACCCGTTATTTCGTGCATTGCTTCATGCGTGGCGATTTTTGGAGACAAACGTTTGTGCTCCATTTTCGCATGCACGGCTTCGACGACCACAATCGCGTCATCTACCACAATACCAATCGCCAGAATTAATGCGAAAAGCGTTAGAAGGTTGATCGAGAATCCGAATAGCTGCATGAAGAAGAACGTTCCTAAAATTGCTACAGGTACAGCAATAGCCGGAATTAATGTTGATCTAAAATCTTGCAGGAAGATAAATACCACAACGAAAACCAAAATAAAAGCTTCCAGTAAGGTATGTTCTACCTGTTCGATTGATTGGTCTAAAGATACTTTTGTACTATAGAATATATTGTGTTTAATGCCTGTTGGAAAATCTTTAGAAGCTTTTTCCATCATTTTATTGATCGCAATCTGAATATCGTTTGAGTTTGATCCAGCTAACTGAATAACCCCAATTACAATTCCTTTTTTGCCATTTAATCGCGTTAAACTGTTGTAAGAGTAAGCACCCAATTCAACTCTCGCGACATCTTTTAAGCGAAGAACAGAACCGTCAGGATTAGAACGAATCGCAATGTTTTGATAATCTTCAGGTTTAGTAAGTTTTCCTTTGTATTTAATTACGTATTCAAAAACTTCAGTACTTCTTTCACCAAATTTACCTGGCGCAGCTTCCAAACTTTTGTCCTGAATGGCTGCCATTACTTCATTTGGCGTTACTTTGTAAGTTGACATTTGTGTCGGGTTTAACCAAACACGCATCGAGTAATCTTTTACACCACCAAAAATACTGGCGGAACCAACTCCGGGAATACGTTTTAATTCCGGAATAATATTAATCTGCGCGTAGTTGGCCACAAAAGTCTGATCGTATTTTGACTCATCTTCGGTGTACATACCAATCGCCATGATGAAACTGTTTTGTTGTTTCGCCGTGATGATACCTTGCTGTACAACCTCGGCAGGCAATTGACTTGTTGCCTGAGCCACTCTGTTTTGTACGTTTACCGCAGCCTGATCGGCATCTGTTCCTAGCTTGAAGAAAACAGTAATCGCCAAACTACCATCATTACTTGCAGTAGAACTCATGTAAGTCATGTTTTCTACACCATTTATTGACTCTTCCAGAGAAGGTGCCACAGAACGTAAAACCGTTTCTGCATTCGCTCCAGGATATACCGCCGTTACCAAAACCGATGGTGGCGCAATATCAGGAAACTGTTGTAAAGGCAGTTTAGTTAAACCAAGCACACCCAGAATCACCAATAAAATGGAAATTACAGTTGCCAGTACTGGTCTTTGTATAAATATTTTGAACATTATTTCTTTTGATTATTTTTTGTTAGTTACTTCGGCAACTTTAGTTGATTTTTCAGGCTGAATCGCTTGTCCGTCCTGAAGTTTGTCAATACCGCTTAACACGATTTGATCACCAGATTTTACGCCGTCTTTAATTAAATAATTCGTACCGCTTTTCCCTACAACGGTAATTGGCATTTTAGTTACTTTGTTGTCTTTTCCAACAGTGAAAACAAATACTTTGTCCTGCATTTCAACAGTTGCAGCCTGCGGAACCAAAATAGCATCATCGTGGTTTAATCCTAAACGAATTCTTCCTGTGTTTCCAGAACGTAAAATTCCATTCGCATTTGGGAAAGTCGCTCTAATTGTGATCGCTCCGGTTGTTTTATCAAACTGACCGTCAACCATATCGATTTTTCCTGTTTTAGGATAAGCGCTGTTATCCGCCAAAATCAAAGTTACAGGAGGTAATTTTTTGATTTTATCACCTAATGAACTTCCGGCATATTGCTCTTTAAAGTTGATGAAATCAGTTTCACCCAAAGAGAAATAAGCAAACACTTCGTGAACATCAGACAGCGTAGTAAGAGCCTCTACATCAGAAGCAGAAACTAAACTTCCTTGTTTTTTAGGTAATCTTCCAATGTAACCACTGACCGGAGCTGTTACATTTGTATATCCTAAATTAATTTTAGCAGAACCCACCATTGCTTTTGCCTGCTCGATATTGGCAGCAGCGATTTTTTGAGTTGCTTTAGCCGTTTTTAATTGATAATCAGAAACTACTTTATTTTGAACAAGCGGAGTCAGTTTATCAACTTCTAAGTTAGCGTTGATTAAAGCCGCTTCAGCCGCATGAAGACTTGCCAAGGCATTGTTTAACTGCTCACGGAACGGACGCTCATTGATTTTGAATAACGTCTGTCCTTTGTTTACGTAAGCACCTTCGTCAACAAAAATTCTGTCTAGGTTTCCGCTTACCTGCGGACGAATTTCAACGTCTACAGTTCCTTGGATAGAAGCAGGATATTCTGAGTCAGTGATGGTGTTTGCACTTGTGATTGCCAACACTGGTAAAACCGGTGGAGGTGGAGCAGTAGGAGCCTGATTTTTGTCTCCACAGCTGCTTAAAACTAATGCCAGAATAAAACTGGTTATAATTACATTTTTCATTTTCATTTTGGTTTTAATTGGTTGAACATTTTCTCGGGTAAAAATTGTTGGAATTCTAGAATTCTCGGGATTCATATTTAATTGAATTAAATTATCTAACGTTGTTAAGTAAAAGTGCACAAATTCCCATACAGCAAGCCTTTCCGATTTTATTTAAAATCAGTATTAAATTATCTAACGTTGTTAAGTAAATAAGTAAAAAAACTCTTTATTACCTTTATTAAATTTTCTAACAGTGTTAAGCGAAAGTTATAAAAAAAAAGGACTTTTACATTATCCCGTTTAAATCATTTTACACTGTTAAGTAAAATTGAAAATTTTTTTATTGTATTGATTTGATGATGCCAGTAATGGCATCCTTCAAAATTTGAGCATTAATTGTTTCTAAAATATCACTTTTGTTAATAATATTGATGGCGATTAAACCATGAATAACAGAAAAGAAAGTGAAGTACTTTTGCTTTATAATATCTTCAGTAGGGTTGCTGTCTTTCATGATTTCAGCAATCACACCAGTGAATAATTTGTAAGGTGCTTCCTGAGCCGAACATCGCTGCGCGCAGCACGTCATTTGAACACCAAACATAAGTTGATACATTTCAGTATTAGTAAAAGCGAAATCCCAATAGGTCATCCACATGGCTTCTAACTGATCTTCTGGTTTCTCAAACTTGTCTCTTGCAGTTTGCAGTTCCTTAGCCAGTTTCATAAAACCTTTGCCAGTCAGTTCTTCTAAAATTGCTTCTTTATTTGAGAAATATTCATAAATAATAGGAGCAGTATATTCGATTTTGTCGGCAATTTTACGCATACTCAAACCATTCCAGCCTTCTTCTTTTACGATATCATAAGCAGCGCCAAGAATATTACTTCTTGTCTCTTCTTTTTGTCTTAAAATTCGATCTTTGCTAGCCATTGTATTCAAGTATTAAATCGTTTAACACTGTTAGGCAAATGTATGGCGGTTTTTCGAATTACAAAATATTTTTATCATAATATTTTCTTATCGTACAATAAATAATTTCAAAAGCACTTGAAAAGTATTGATTTAATTGAGGTTTTTATTTTTAAAATAAATTTTGGAGCAGCGCATTTTTTCCTTTTTAAGACCTTTTGTCCCGCTCCACATTATATCTTTTATGGCGAACCCCGCCATAAAAGGATATCATTTCGATCGGGGCTAGGCGAGAATGTATCATTTTCATAATTTTTCTGTAGAAAGACGAATAAAAAAATCGATGTTCAACTGGACTGAAGTCTAGCTCTACAATATGCATAGAGCCTCTGGCTCTTTTTTACGGGATGAATAAGAAAAATTCCGTAGGAATGCCTCATATTGTAGGACTGGACTTTAGTCCAGTTATCTTCGTCAGGATTGACAAAAAACACCGGCACACCCACCTGTATTTATTTTTTTCGTAACATTACAATAAAAAAATGAACCCACTAACTACCATAAAAACCACATTTGCAGTTTTATTTTTCCAACAAATAATCTTTGCGCAGGAATCCAAAAAAGAAACAGCACCACAATACACAATCGAAAACTGTGTCAATCATTTTGAATTAGACAAAGCCACGAAAACCAAAGTAGGTTATCAATATTGGTTTGCGGATAAAAACTTCACTCATGAAAACACTTTAAAAATGAGTATAGTCGAACCAGGAAAATCGACACATGCACCGCACCATCATCCCGAAGAAGAATTCTTTTATATTTTAGAAGGCTCAGCTTCTTTTTTCTTGGATGGAAAAACGGTTGTAGTTGGACCAAATACGAGTTTGTACTGTCCGCCAAATGCAGAACACGGAATAAGCAACGCCGGAAATACCAATTTGAAATATTTGGTTATTAAGAAGGATTTGAGGTAGGTTATAATTCCATATTTTTAATGAACCAATGAATATAACTTGTTTTTATATTTTCTAATGCTGTTTCTTTTGTTAAAAGTGACTTCTTTGGCAGTATTTTAGATAAAATTAAGTTGACTTTTAGATTTACTATTTGATTGGAATTATTAATTCGAATAGGTTGGCCTAAAACGGAATGAAAATCCATTTTATAATTTGAAGATAAATATGTTATTTCAACAAAATTCCATATGTCGAAATAGACTACAAGGTTATTAATTGAAGGATTAATCTCTTTGAGGTACTCTTCGAAATTTTTGTAATTCTGAATTTCTTTTATTTTTTCTTTTCCAAAATTGTCCAGTTTTCCAGTTTCATCATCAACAAACAAAAAAATCTGTCCGCGCTTTTTTGCAGTTTTTAGAATATCTTTTTTTGTAATTTTTTTTGAAAGTTTTGCATCAATGAAATCACTATTGAAATTGTTTTCATTTTGATTTAATTGCTTAACTAGGTTTTCAATTTCCTTTTTTTCTATTCTTTTGTTTACTGATTTAATAATTGTATCCGAAATCTTGAGGTCGTTTTTCTCTGTTTCAGAATTGTACACATAGGAATTTGTTATGGTTTGAAATTCTGTTAAAATAAAAAAAGAATCATTTTCTTGAAATTTTAAAATTTCCTTTGTTTCATATTGTCCTATTTCTCCAAAGTTATGTTTCCCAATAGAATATTTTAAAACCAATTCTTTTTCAGAAGAAGTTTGTCCAATCAGTTTAACTGAGATTAGAAATAAGATAGTATATAGTTTAATCATCAAAATTTTTACTTCAAGAGTCTTTCTTCAAATGTATCGATTTTTGATTGCAACTTAATATTTAGGTTATTAATAATCATCTTGGACAATTTGAAAAGATTTTTTCCATAACCCTTCCTTCTTTGTATAGAGCGCTAGACTTGAATTTCCGTAACCTGTACAACAACATAAATTTGCAAGATATATAAATGAGGTATTATCACTTTTAAAGTATATAGGGTCTGAAATCATAATGGCTTGATTGCTTATATCTTTGTCAAGACATTCTACAATATCCGATTTCTGAATTAATTTACGATTACTAAAATCTCCTTCTTTCCATTCCTTTTTGTATTGTCTTCGAATAGCTGCAGCAAGATATTCTAATTCTTCACACGTGAGTATAAGGTTTTCACCCTGCATGTTTGGATTCGTTATATACGGTTTTTCAAGCATCAATTTTAATAAATGCTCTACGTTTACAGAATCAATTTTTGTAACAATGAAAGTTTCACCTTTATTAAATGCTTCTTGCCTGATGACATCATTTAATTGATCTCTTTTTATCATTTCATAATCTCGTATTTGTGCAAACATAAGAGAAGTGTATAAAAATAGAATTACCAATAATTTCATTTTAAATATTTATGATTACTATAGAAAGATGTTTTTCTTAAATACAATACTAACTTTTTACTGTTTTATAATCCAAAAATAACCTTTTTTGTTTCAAGTTGATTGTCTGTTTAAAATCAAAAAAAACACCTCCAAACCATAACAGTTCAAAGGTGCTTTCAGAATAAATAACTACAATTAAAACTACAAATCGTTATTTGTATCTTTTTTACGGTAAACCAAATAGAAAACCTGTGGTAAAACCGTTAAGGAAAGAATCATACAGGTTATTAATCCGCCTACGATCATAATGGCTAGGGGTTTTTGAACTTCAGAACCCATTCCGGTTGATAAAGCAGCCGGTAATAATCCTAAAGATCCCATTAAGGCAATCATAACAATTGGACGAATACGACTGTGAATTCCGTATGAAATGGCATCTTTTAAATGCATTCCGGCGCGCATGTTTTCGCGAATCATTCCGATGAGGACAATACTATCAATCGCGCTGACTCCAAAGAGAATGATAAATCCAATTCCTGCCGAGATTCCGAAAACGGTTCCTGTTATCCAAAGCGATAAGAATCCTCCAATAAAAGCATACGGCATGGCACTTATGGCTACCAAAGTATCTTTGAAGTTACCAAAGTTGAAATACAGCAGACATAAAATCAAGATCAAAACAACAGGAACAATCATCGCTAATTGTTTCGAAGCTCTTTCTTTACTTTCAAATTCTCCTGCCCATTTCATTACGTTTTCTTTTGGAAGTTTAACTTCGGCAGCTACTTTTTTCTGTGCTTCTGCAATTGTGCTTCCCAAATCTCGTCCTTCAATACTAAATCCAACGGCAATGTAACGGCTGTTTCCTTCACGGTAAATAAATGTTGGACCTGTTTTGTATTCTACGGTTGCAATTTCTTTTAAAGGCACTTTTTTACCATTCATAGTCGGAATCAAAATACCTTCGATTTTTTCTTTAGAATCACGATATTCTTTTTCAAAACGCAGGGTAATGTCAAATATCTTTTCGTCATCATAGAATTTTGTTGCAGCTTGTCCTCCAATCGTCATTCTAATAACCGCCTGTGCATCGGCAGTGGTTACGGCATAACGAGCCATTTTTTCATCTTCTAGCTGAATTCTCAATTCTGGCAGTCCAATGTTTTTATAAACGTTGATATCTTCAATTCCTTTTACATCTTTAATCGAATTTGCGACTTTTGCTGCCATTTCTTCCATCTGGAAAAGATCGCTTCCGAAAATCTTAATTACAAGCGGACTTTTTACACCCGCCACATATTCCTCGACATTATCCTGAATTGGCTGACTAAAACCAAATCCGATTCCCGGATATACATCAAGTTCTTTTTTGATCTCGGCAATCAGTTCTTCTTTACTTATTTTTCGTTTCCATTCGTCTTGATGCAGTAGTTCGATATGAAATTCAATATTAAAAAATCCAGTCGGGTCGGTTCCGTCATTTGGTCTTCCTGTTTGCGAAAGGACAAATTTTACTTCTTCAAACTTCCTGATTTTGGCTTTCATTTCTTTAGTCAATCGAACCGATTCGTCCAAATTGATACTATTCGGAAGCGTTGCTCTCACATAAATCGCACCTTCATTCAACTTCGGAATAAATTCTGATCCGTAAAAAGCAAATCGTACACAACAAACGGCCAATAAAGCTAAGAAAGCATAAATTGTAGTTTTTCTATGTTTTGTACTCCATTGAAAAAGCTTAAAAAGATTCTCTCTAAAGAAACGCGAAATCATGTTTTCTTTCTCTACAATGTTTTTCGTCAGCATCACTTTACACATGGCAGGCACGTAAGTAAGCGATAAAATCAGCGAACCTAATAAAGCGTACCCGAGAGTAAAGGCTAGGGGAGAGAACATTTTTCCTTCTACTTTCGTGAATGAGAAAATTGGCATTAAAGCGACAATCAAAATAATCAGGGCAAAGAAAATATAGGTTGCCACGCTTCCTACGCTTTTCTTGATTAATCCCATTTTACTCATGCTGTTAAAACGTTCCATTCCCACTTTATGGGCTTTCTTTTCGAGAGAAACGAACACATTTTCTACGATAACCAGTGTTCCTTCGAGCAGTAATCCGAAATCGAGCGCTCCCATAGAAATCAAGTTGGCAGGAAGTCCCTGAATTCGTAACATTACAATTGCAAACAAAAATGAAAGGGGAATTACAGTCGCCACAATCAACGAAGTACGCCAATTGTAAAGGAAAATGAACACGATCAATGAAACCAGTAAAACGCCTTCAATTAAGTTTTTAGTAACCGTTTTTACAGTTGTATTAACCAATTCGGTACGGTCAATAAACGGAACAATTTTGACATTATCCGGCAAAACTCTTTCGTTTAATTCGGTTAAACGTTCTTTCAATCTGCCAATTACTTCGCCCGGATTTTCACCACGAAGCATAATTACGATTCCTTCTACGACATCATCATCATCATCTAAACCAACCTGCCCCAGACGCGGTTTGGCCGAAATCGTAACCTCTGCAACGTGTTTTACTAAAACAGGAGCTCCGCCTTTGGTTTCAATTAAAATATTACCAATATCTTCGACTTTATTTACTAATCCAACCCCACGTACCACATAAGCCTGATCGCCGCGCTGAATAACGTCTCCACCCACATTGATATTACTTTTTGAAACGGCTTCGTAAACATCCAATGCAGATAAATTGTAATTTTCAAGTTCAGTCGGATTAATTTTGATTTCGAACATTTTTTCTTCTCCACCAAAACTTACCACATCGGCAACTCCGGGAACGGCAACCAATTCTCTTTCGATAACCCAATCCTGAATAGCCTGAACTTCTTTAATAGGCAAGTCACTTTTAATAACATATCTAAAGATTTCGCCCGTTGCCCCAGACGGCGGATCGATTTCAACATCGGCACCTTCTGGAAGATCCAATCCATTTAATCGGTTTGAGGCGTATTGCTGTGCGTAAAAATCTTCGACTCCATCATCAAATAAAACTGTTACAACCGATAATCCGAAAAGGGAAATAGAACGAACTTCTGCCTTTTTCGGGATCGTATTCATTTGTTTCGAAATAGGAAGTGTGATGAACTTCTCTACTTCTTCGGCACTTCGTCCAGGCCATTGTGTAATAATTCTGGCTCTTGTATTGGTTACGTCGGGAAATGCTTCTATGGGGGTATGAATGTAACTCACGATTCCCGCCACCAATAAAACGGCAGTCAGGAAAAACACAATGAGTGAGTTTTTCAAGGAGAAAGCCACCAGACCTTGTACAAATTTTTTCATGTCTTGTATTTTTTATCCGTTTTTAAGGATCTTAGTTTTTTAATCTTTCGTGAATCAACAATTGGTTTTTGGTAATCACCTTTTCGCCTTCGTTAACGCCTTTGTCAAAATAAAGCCAGCTGTTGTTTTTCAGTTTCGGATTTATTTCTCTGGTTTCAATTGTACAATCGTCTTTGTAGATTAAGATATAATCACGATTGTTGTCAAAAATGGCTGCTTTTGCAGGAACAGAAACCAATTCTTCGCCGCCAATGCTTTTATCAATTGTAATATCGGCTGTCATTCCTGGTTTTAATTTCAGGTTTCGGTTGTCCATTACAATTCGCGCCTTTAAAACGTGTTCTTCGGCATCAAAAATTTTCGACATCATATTGATTTTCCCTTTAAAGATTTCTCCCGGATAAGCTGGTGTTGTAACATCTACAGCCATATTTTCGCTGATGTTTTTTAGGTTACTGGTATAAACATTAACCAAAACCCAGATTTCTTTTAAATCAGAAATCGTAAATAAAGCATTGCTTTCGCTGGTAATCTGAGTTCCTGTACTGATGTTTTTGTCTACAATATAACCTTCAGTTGGTGCTTTGATTAGAAAAACAGATCGGTCATTACTCGCACTGAACATCGCAAGATTAGCTCTCACATTTTCTAAAGAAGATTTTAAAACGTCCAATTCGCTTTGCGCTTGAAGCAAATCTTTTTGAGAAGAAATTCCGTCTTCAAACATTGATTTTGTGGCTTGTAATTGACGCTGCGCCACCGTAATCTGCGACTGCAACGATCTGCTTTCAGACTGCATGCTGTTTAGTTCTGTACTTTTAATTTCTGCCAGAACCTGTCCTTTTTTTACATAATCGCCCAAAGAGAAAGATGTTTTCGTAATAATTCCTTCAACAAGGCTGTTAAACTGAACCACGTGATCTCCGTTATAAGTAATATTTCCCGTAAGATTAATCGATTCACTTACGGCACGTTTTTGTGCAGGTTCAATTGTGATTTTTTCTTTTAGATCTTTATCAATACAAAATTTTTCATCCTGTACTTTTTTAACTTCTTCTTTCTTGCCACATCCGTAAACGAGCATTAACCCAAGCATTGGGATTACAATAAGTTTCTTCATTATCTTTTTATATTTTGAGTAGGTGATGTGTTAATTGATTTCCTGCCCAGTGATGTAGCGCAGTTCTTCCAGATTTTTATTCAGGTCTTTTTTAGAATTCAGCAGTATCGATTTGTTGTCTAAATACGCATCAACAAAATCCAGATATTCTAACATGCTGGTATTTCTTTGCATGAAATTTTTACGATAGCTTTCTAAAAGTTTATCCAGATCGCCTTCAAAACTGGTATCGGCACTTTCATATAATTTTTTGGTGGTGATGAAATCCTGATACGCATTTAAAACCTCAGATTGTACGCTTAAAGTTTTTTCTTCCGTAAGCAGTTTTCCCTGATCGATGGCGATTTTAGCCGCTTTAATATTTCCCTGATTTCGATTAAAAAACGGAAGATCAAGTGAGAATCCAACACCAACAAAATCATTCATTAAACTCGCCCCGCGGTCGTAACTTACACCAAGTGTCACGTCTGGCGTACGCATGGCTCTTTCGTATTTGTATTTGTTGTCGTTGTATTCGTTTCCAAGTTTTAGGACTTTCATGTCAGGACGATTCTCAATTGCCGATTCCATAAGATTGGCCAGATTGATATCTTCGATATTTTTATTCACAGGAACAAAACCTTCATCTGTCAATTTGATAAAACTCGCTGCAGGAAGATTCATTAAAACTTTCAGTTCTTTTTGTAACGAATTGTTCTCTTTTTGCAGATCGTTGATTTCTTTTAAAAACTGAAGTTCCGTAGCTTTTAAACGAACATATTCGCCTTTGCCGACATTTCCTTGCGCAACCTGATTTTTATACGCTTTCAGTAAAGTCTGCATAGAAGAAAGTTGTTTTTGATACACTTCTTCCTGTGCCTGATTGTATTGCATTTCGGTTAGGTTTTCTCTGAATTCGATTTTTAAATTGCGTAAAAAAGTCTTGAAATATTCTTTTGCGATTTCGGCACTTACTTTTTCCATTGCAATCAGTTTTTTACGCTTTCCCGCAGTCTGAATCAGTTGCTCTAATTCGGCATTGACTTGCTGCGTTTTTCCGTAATTTCCCCATAATACGGGTAATTGTTGAGCCGTAGCATTGCTCCAAAGATTGATTTCGCCAATGGTTAAAGTGGGATTTGGCCATAATTTTGCCTGAATAACCTGTGCATCAGCAATGTCGATATTCAGTTTTTCGGAAATAAGAGAAATGTTCTTTTCCAGAAATATAGCTTCGGCCTGATTTCTAGAAAGAACAATCGTATCGCTGATGACGCCAATTTGTGCCATACTTTTGAGCGATACAATTAAAAACAAGGTTAAAAATATACGTTTCAAATTGAGTAGATTTAATAAGTTGCAAAGCTATTTGCTGCATATTAAGCCCTAATTTGATGTCTGTTAGAAACCAGTAAGAGTTGGATTAGAAAACGATTAGAGTTTCGGGAAAACCAGTGTTACCGTGGTTCCAACGCCTTTTTTTGAAGTTATGGTAAACTCAATATTATTTTGTTTGAAGATCACATTGGCCAAAGTGAGACCGATTCCGCTTCCTTTTATATCGTTTACATTTTTGCCTCTGTAAAAGGTTTGTTTGATAAATTGAAGATCGTCTTCGCTGATGCCTTTTCCCTGATCTTCAATGACAATTTTTAATTGCTGATTTTGTTCTAATAAACTGATTTTTATCGGATTTCCATCTGAATATTTAACGGCATTTTCGATAATATTAAATAAAGCGATTTTGATTTCGTTTGAATTTCCTTGTATCGAAAGCAGTTTATCATTGCCAACTTCTAAGGCAATTTGTATTTGTCCTTTTAAATGATAACTCGCAGACAATTGGTCGTTGATGTCCCAAACCAACTCGTCGACCCTGAAAATTTCGTTGAGTTCCATATTCTCGCGAAGTCCCGAAAGCATCATTAAAGTATTCATCGTGTCTTCGATTTGATAGACGTTTTCTAATACTTTCTGAGACATTTCTTTGTATTCGGCGCTGGTTCTGTCTTTTTGGGCAAAGACTTCAAGATTTCCGGAAATGGCGGTTAAAGGCGTTTTAAACTCATGCGAAACATAATTGATGAAGTTTTTCTGAATGATAAAAGTATCCGAAAGACGTTTCAGCAGATTATTATAAGTTTCGATCAATTCCTGAATATCGTCTTTGGTATTCGGAGAAACAATTTGTTTGTCTAACGACGAAGCCTGAATTTCATTTACCTGATTGATAATATTTTTGATCGGACTATAAGCCAGATTAGAAAGCACCCGGCTGACCAAATAAATACTGACCAATCCTGAAATTAAAACCAAAATCATAATAATCAAAAGTCGATCGGTCATGGTTTTGAAATCGGTGTCATTTTTTTTTACGAAAACCACAAAATCTCCCTGATTGTCATGGTAATAACTCCCAAAATAAAAATGATGTTTGGACTTGAAACTTAGTTTTCTGTTTTTTCTAATGTAATCTAGTTTTGATGCATTTATATTATGATCTGAAGTTTTATCTCCATACACAATTTGGTTTTTCTCGTTATAAACACGCGTCGCAATTTCAAGTGAATTTTCGCGGAATTGCTGTCCAATAATTAAATGCTGATTTTCTGGAAGTTCGTCTTTTTCCAAATAGAAAATTCCCGTCAATAAACAGGTTTTCTGCAATTCGTTATACACGATTTTTTCAGAATAACTGTAGAAAGAAAAATACGTGATCAGCGAAGCAATGACAAACACAACACTGAATGTCAAGGAAGAAATTAAAGTAAAGCGATTACGGATTTTCATAAGTCTTCTTTTAGCATGTAACCGATTCCTTTTATGGTGTGAATGAACTTATGATTGTGTTCGATTTTGTTTCTTAAATACGAAATATACACATCGACAACATTGGTGTTATTGTCGTAATTAATTCCCCAAACGGCAGTTAAAATCTGCGTTCGCGACATCACTTTATTTCGGTTTTCTAATAAGTATAAAAGCAGTTTGTATTCTCTTGGCGAAAGATCAATCAATTCGTTATTTTCTGTGACTTTATGTTCGTCCGGATTGATGGTTAAAGTCCCGCAAGTGTATAAAGTTTCGGGTTCGTTGTAATTGAATTTCGTTCTTCGCGTAAGCGCATTCACTCTCGAAATCAGTTCTTTAAAATGAAAAGGTTTTACGAGATAATCATCGGCACCAGAATCTAATGCGGTAACTTTATCATCGGTATTACTCAAAGCGCTGAGCATTAAAATTGGAGTATAAATCTTTTTAAAACGCATTAATTTCGTCAGCTGAATACCATCAATTCCCGGAAGCATAATATCCATCAGGATAATATCCCAAGTGTTTTCCTGAACAAGGTCGCGCGCCATTTCGCCCGTTTCGGCAAGATGCACGGTAAAGTTATTTTCTTCTAAACCTTTTATAATAAATTCGCTGATGCGTTTATCATCTTCAATGAGTAAAACATTCATAAATGGTATATTAATTTTGATTTTTGATTAAAATAGGGGTGTTTTTAATCATAAGACGCTTTTAAAAAGATTTTCAAAAATACGGTTTATTTTTTGAACGATATAAGAACTGGTAAATTGTTGAATGTTTTTATGAACCATATAAGTTCATTTAAGTTATTGAAGTTTTTTATGAATTGGTTTCTGCTTTAGCTGTAGGGAAATAAAAGGTCATATATTAAGGTTGAATGTTTTTATGAACCATATAAGTTCATTTAAGTTATTGAAGTTTTTTATGAATTGGTTTCTGCTTTGGATGGAGGAATTTTAAAGGACATATAATAAGATGGCTTTGGCTAAATGCGCAATTTAGGCTAAAGCCATTCTTATTCTTAATTTTTTAACCTCCATCTAAAGATGGAGGCAATTGATTTTTTTCAGTTGCCCCTAGTTTTAACTAGGGGGATTTTGAGATGATATAAGAAAAAGGCTTTAGCCAAATATGTTGTTGTTAATCTCGCAAAGTAATAAAGCAAAATTTTAGATTTTGTTGCTATAAAATAATAATCCCAATTAAGCCCAATCTTACATAATTCCCGTTTAATTTTTAATAAAAATCTGTACTTCAGTTAATTAACTTTTGTTAAAGAAAGCTTTAACATCGTCTGTTTTCCTTGGCTGTTTGAAATAACTAATTTTAGGTAAATCAAAATTAATCACATTTTAAATATTAGAAATTATGAAAAAGAATATCGCCATATTAGCCACAAACGGTTTTGAAGAATCAGAATTAGCATCTCCAAAAGCCTATCTGGAAGAGCAAGGTTGGAATGCAGATATCGTTAGTTTGAAATCTGGAACGATCAAATCCTGGAAAGACGGAAATTGGAGCAACGAATATAATGTTGATGTTGTATTAGATCAGGCAAATGAAGCCGATTATGATGGTTTGGTTCTGCCAGGAGGAGTTATAAATCCTGATTTATTAAGAAGAGAAGAAGCTGCAGTAGATTTTGTACGTTCGTTTTTTGAAAGTAAAAAACCAGTTGCCGCTATTTGTCACGGACCTCAAATTCTGGTAGATGCTGATGTTTTAGACGGTCGAAAAGTAACTTCGTTTTTCTCTGTAAAAAACGATTTGATAAACGCGGGAGCACAATGGGAAGACTCAGAAGTTGTCGTAGACCAAGGATTGGTAACCAGCCGAAACCCGAATGATTTGCCCGCTTTTAATAAAAAAATGGTAGAAGAAATTAAAGAAGGAATACATGAGCGCCAGAGAGTCTAATTTTTTAGATTTATAAATTATAAAAAATGCAAGATCAATTTTGGTCTTGCTTTTTTTGTTTGTAACGTCGGATTCGACTATTCCCGCAATCTTGTCATTTCGACCGAAGGGAGAAATCACACGCGTTAATAGACAAAGATTGGCGACATTCTGTGTGGAGTTTCTAGTGTGATTTGCTTCGTCTATTCGCTATCGCTCGGGTCTCCTCCGTCGAAATGACAAAAATGCGATAAATACTTACCAAAATATAGATTTAGTATATTTGTTAAAGAATATAAAGTAGTTGTAAGAAAAAGAATATAAAATAAAGATTTTTCCTATATTTGTCGTTCCTATAATTACGACTTTACGGCTAAAGAAATTTGCCCTTGTATGATGTGTACGGTATCGGAAACGACCGTAAACGCTGTCGTAAGCGTTAGGAACACTTAGATACAAGGGTTTTTTATATTCCTAATATTACGACATTATGAGTACAAACACCCTTTCCAAAGAAGCCGAAACAAGGCTGATTGATTTTTTTAACCATATTATCGATCCCGAAGATATGGCAAAAGTATTAAGACAAGTAAACTGCATTTTAGCGCTCTCCGTAATGCGACAACCCGAAACCCTCCAAATTGGACTAACAAATTTTGAAGACAATTATTATTGGGTCAATGAATTGGCGGAGATTTTGAATCCTTATTTGAGTGAGGAGTAAGATTTATAAAATGGAAAAACCTCGATTTTTAAATGAATCGAGGTTTTTAGTTTTTTGAAATAGTATTTAATAATCTTCTTCTATAATTTTAAAAGATTTTTTCCACACTCCATCTTTTTTTGTGTAGAGAAAGAAACCAGAACTTCCATATGCTCCACAACAGCATAAATTGGCAAGGTATACAAATATAGTCTGATCACTTTTATATATTGGATCGGAAACCATAACAACCTGACGATTTATATCCTGATCAAGACATTTTTGAATATCAGATTGCTTAATTACTTTACGATTATTAAAATCACTTTCTTTCCATTCGTCCTGATATTGTTTTCGAAGATTCTTTGCAAAATATTCTAATTCTTCTGCTGTGATTATTAAATTTTCATTCTGATTATTAAAATTGAAGATATAAGGTTTTTCAAGAATTGATTTTAATAAATGTTCAACATTTGCCGAATCAATTTTTGCTGTAATAAAAGTTTCTCCCTTATTAAATGCTTCTTTTCTTATAATATCACTTAGAATTTCTCTCTTTCTTGATTCATATCCAAGTTCTTGTGCATTTGAAAGATAAGAAATCAGTAGAAAAAATGCTAATAGTCTCATTTTTGCCTTTTATTAGTAGAGTGGTTGTGTCTTTCAAAAATATATAAAATTTCTATCCGATATTGATATATTAAAAATTACTCAAAATTTTATTTTTTGATGTTCTTAGTAAAATGTAATTTACTAAGCGACAAAACGAAACTCTCCAAATTGGACTAACAAATTTTGAAGACAATTATTATTGGGTCAATGAATTGGCGGAGATTTTGAATCCTTATTTGAGTGAGGAGTAGAAGTTTATAGAAATGGAAAAACCTCGATTAAAATCGAGGTTTTTTTATTCATTTTCTATTGATAGCGGAGATTTGTAATCCGTGTACACAAAGTGTATTTTTTTTGCTCTTATTATATCAAATCTTTGCAGGCAAGGATTGCAAATCCGCGCTATCGGGGAATCAGTAGTGGTTATTGTAGGAGAATTATTGTTCATTTATTTCCTTACTTTGTCCAAGTAATGAAAATATAATATTTTTTGTTTCTTCATTGTTAAAGATTTCTCTTATTTTTTCTCTTAAATCTTCTTCATTATTAATCTTGTAAGAAATAGCATTGTATCGTAAATCGCAAGGATAGTATAAAGCACTATGTATTATTGCAAAAAGTTGATAAGAATAATTATTTAGTAAGGGGGCTACAATTTTAAATCTGGTTATAATTTCATTTGTAGAAGATGCACTTGCGCTTATTGATCCATTTAGTAGATTGTTTGTTTTCTCTGATAAAAAATTTGCTTGCTCAGTTAGTATTGCTCTTGGACTAACTATTTTAGGAACATCTTCGAAATCTGGCCATAAATTATTTGAATCACTCATGAGATTTTATTTTAATATTAATTTAAATTTAATAGGCAAATGATCTGAATAAAGATTTTTATTTGGAATTCCATTTCTTGTAATTAAATCTTTTGTCCCATCATTGGTAATTATTTCTAATGATTTTTTTTCAAAATTATCAATTAATGATGGTCTAATCAAAACTTGATCAAAAATATTCCATTCTAAATTAACTAATTCAGCTCGACGATAAAAATAAGTTCCATTCGTTTTACGGGATAAATCGCCAAATAGCCCCCACATAGGATTATAAAAATAATCATAATCAATATATTGAACTTTTCTTTTCTTTTGCTTGGCAATTTTTTGTGACATTGTGCCGTGAAATCCATTTGCTTTTATCATTCCTAATTCAAAAGGATTCATATTAAAGTCACCAATAATGATTGTCTTACTATGACCCGAATTCTTTTCTAAAAGGATGATTTGTTCTCTAAGTTGTGTTGCCATTTCAGACTGACTTTCGCTACTAAAATTACCTTTGTCACCGAGATGTAAACCTACTAAATTTATATCAGATATTGTTGGCAGTGATAATTTTCTAGCAGTTAAGCGATGGGATTCTTCAATGGGGCTAATAAAATTGTAATGAAATTTAGTGTAAATTTTGATTTTAGCACAAAATGAGCTAGGATGATTAGGATAATAATCACTTGAGCTTTCATTTAATTTTAAAAGTATTTCACTTGGACTAGCAGGATTTTCAGCAAGTATTAATATATCTATATCATGATTTTTTACAATATTATTTATTTCTTCAACACATTTTTTGCCATTTGTGTTCCAAAATAAAAAAGATAAATTCATAGTTACATTTTGTATTATGTGTAGTTTTCAAATATATTTATTTTTTTCTACAATTGTAAGAGGATTTTGAATTTAAAACTAAAGGATTTTTTTATTAACAATAAGAAAAGCTATATAAGTTAAAAAAAATGAGGGAATTTAGATATAAAATTGTGGTTGAACCTTTTATTTTCTACTTTTAAAAAAAACAGCCCCCAAATTAATGAGAGCTGTTAAGGCAAATTTTAGATTTGCACTCCGAAGAATGCGTACAGTAATTGGTAATCTACTAAAAAGAAGACTAAACGCAGGTTATTCGTTTATGACATCGCCTTCTTTAGTTTCTTCGCTGGCGATTTTTACCAGTTTATCTTGTGGGTTTAAGTCACCGAAAATTTCGATTTTATCTTCGATTTCTCTTCCTTTTTTAATGTCAACTCTTGTTGCTTTTTTGTTTACTACTTTTACCACATAAATTCCTTCTGCAGAACTTACTACTGCCGATTTTGGAACTACATACGTGCTGTCTTTCGCGTTAAGCGGTAAAAGAACTTCGGCAACCATTCCAGGCAATAAATTTCCTTTGGTGTTGTGAACATCCATTTCAACTCTTTCAGAACGAAGTTTTAAATCTAAAGCGCCAGACATTCTGGTAATTTTAGCTGAGAAAGTTTCTGGCAATGATTTTACATTAAAACTCATTTCGTCTCCTGTATGCAAATATCCTGTGTACAATTCCGGAACAGAAACCGCCAAACGTAATTTAGACTGCTCTTGAATCGTTAATAAAGGCAAATCTGAACCTTTTCCTGCCGGGCCAACAAATGTTCCTAAATTGACATTTCTTGCTGCTACAACGCCATCAAAAGGAGCACGGATTTCTAAATAACCTCTCATAATCGAGATTTCTTTGTGCGCAGCAATTGCAGCCTGGTATTGTGCGTAATCAGAATTTTTCTTTCCGTTCGCCATTTCTAAATCATTTTTAGAAATAGTTCCTTCTACTTTGCTTGTTTCGTACAAACGGTTGTAGGTGCTTTTGCTGGTTGCATAAATCGCTTCCATAGATTTCAATCTAGATTCGGCAGCAGCTAATTGTGAACTGATCTCAGGCGCTTCTAAAACAATTAAAAGCTGTCCTTTTTTTACTTTAGTTCCAATATCAACTTTTAAAGTTTTTACGAAACTGCTCACTTTTGCATACAAATCAACTTGTTGAAAGCCTGTTAATTCAGCTGGTAAACGCAATTCAGTTGTTAGTTTTTCTTTCGATAAAAGGAAAGTTTCAACTTTAGGTTCGATTTCTGGTTTCGCAGTTTCTTCTTTTTTCTTTTCACAGCTGCTTAGTGCCATTAAAGCGGTGAATAATATTGCGATTGATTTTATATTATTTTTCATTTTTTGGTTTTATATATGTTTTATAAGTATATGGAAAGTATAAAAGTTATCGAAGTATTTTCGTGACGATTGTGCTTTCGACTTTATGACTTTCCAACTTTCCAACTTTACGACTTTAATGACTTTACGACTTTCCAACTTTAGACTTACTAATCGATGAGATATAATGGATGCTTTCTTCGTCTTCAGGATCTAAAGAAACAGATTGTGTCGATGTTTTTTCTTGTGCCCATGCAAATATTTGCGGCAAGATCAATAATACGGCAAAAGTAGAAAATAATAGTCCACCGATAACCGCTCTTCCTAACGGAGAAACTTGATCGCCACCTTCTCCGTGTCCGATTGCCATTGGCAGCATACCCATAATCATCGCAACAGAAGTCATGATAATTGGACGAAGACGCAACGCAGCTGCTTCACGAGCCGATTCTAAGGCATTTCCATTTATTTTACGCAATTGCTCGGCATTGGTCACCAAAAGTACGGCGTTGGCAATAGAAACCCCAACCGACATGATAATTCCCATATACGATTGTAAGTTCAATGTAGAACCAGTTAAAGTCAGCATTAATAATGATCCTAAAACTACGGCAGGAACTGTTGTTAAGATTACCAGCGAAACTTTGAACGATTGGAAATTAGCGGCCAACATTAAGAAGATTACGAATACGGCAACCAATAACCCCGTTTGTAAACTGCTTAATGTTTCTGTCAATACAGTACTTAGTCCAATTGGCGTTATAAACAAACCACGTGGCAAATCGCCAAGAGAACTAATTGTTTTGCTCACATCTTTTGATGCCGTACCTAAATCGGTTTGGTAGATGTTTGCCGTAACGGTAATGTATGGCATGGCCCCTAAATTGTCATTTTCACCACTTACAAAGCCCGGTGTAATTTTGGCAACGTCACTTAAAACAGGACGAAGCGAATTCTTTAATACAGGAATTTCTCCAATATCGGTTTTGCTTTTCATTTTGTTTAAAGGTACTTGAACCTGAACAGAATACGATAATCCTGCTTTTTCATCAACCCAGTTATTTTTTTCTGTATAACGAGAAGATGAGGTCGAAGCAACAAGCGAACGAGAAATATCATTCATATCCACTCCTAATTCGGCAGCACGAGTTCTGTCAATATCAATATTCATTGCCGGATAATGAATTGGCTGACCAATTTGTACGTCTCTGAAATACGAAATTGCTTTTAATTTGTCTACGATTTGAGTCGCGTACAATTCGTTTTTCTTTTTATCTTTTCCGGCAACTCGAATCTCGATTGGAGTAGGAGACCCCTGGCTTAAAACTTTATCGGTCAATTCGATTGGCTCAAAAGAAAGTTTCGTATCAGGAAGTACTTTTTTCAATCTTGCTCTAAATTCATCTTTAAAGTCGTCCATGTCTGCCTCGTAGTCTTTTAAACTCACTTGGAAAACCGCTTCGTGAGAACCTGCCATGAATAAATAAATCGGGTTGATCGAGAAAAGGGAAGGGTGCTGTCCCACATATACAGATGTAATTCCGATATGCTCTTTTCCAACCATTTTTTCCAATTCTTTCAAAACAACTCTGGCTTGTTCTTCTGTTCTTTCCAAACGCGTTCCGTCAACCGCACGCATTCTCAACTGAAACTGACTTGAATTGGTTCTTGGAAAAACATCTTTTCCGATGAAATTAATAAACAAAACAGCCACAAGAATAGATCCCGTTAAATAGATAATTGTTGTTGCTTTTTTATGAACAAACAAACGATCTAAAAGCCGCATGAAACGATTTCTGAATTTTTCGAAACCAGATACTTTTCCATCATTGTTGAAATCTTCTCTTTCGACCATATCCTTTTTCTGACCAATTAAATTTTGCTCAGATTCCGGTGTTAATCCGCAGGCATTAAATTCTGCTTCGTCGTCTGTGATGTTGGGTTCGTGTGCATGTTTTGTATGTGCTTTCATCATCCAGTTGGCCATTACAGGTACAAAAGTCTGAGACAATAAGAACGAAATAACCATAGAGAAACCAATTGCTAAAGCCAAAGGCAGGAACAACGCTCCCGGAATACCAACCATTGTAAATGCTGGCGCAAATACGGCTAGAATACAAAGTAAGATCAATAATTTAGGCAAAGCAATTTCCTGACAGGCATCCCAAATGGCGAGTGCTTTTGGTTTTCCCATGTCGAGATGCTGGTGAATATTTTCGATGGTTACGGTACTTTCGTCCACCAAAATACCAATTGCAAGTGCTAATCCTGATAATGACATCAAGTTGATCGTTTGTCCAAATAATTTTAGGAATAAAACCCCGGAAATAATCGAAATTGGAATCGTCATAATTACAATTAACGCCGCACGACGGTCACCCAAGAATAACAATACCATTAATCCCGTTAAAACCGCACCAATAATTCCTTCCGTAATCAAACTTTTTACCGAGTTGATTACATAAACCGATTGGTCAAATTCGTAGGTAATATTTACATCTTCAGGAAGTGTACTTTGAATTTTAGGCAATTCTTTTTTCAATTTTTGAACCACATCCCAAGTCGAAGCATCTCCCGCTTTTGCGATACTGATGTAAACCGAACGTTTTCCGTTTACTAAAGCGTAACCTGCTGTAATATCGGCACCATCTTTTACAGAGGCAACATCGCCTAATTTTAAGTTTTGAACGCCGCCTTTGAATAACGGAATCTGCTCAAAATCTTTAACTTCTTTAATGGTATTATTCGTTGGTGTAATATAGTTTTTGTCGCCCATACGCACGTTTCCAGATGGCGCCGTTTGGTTGTTCAAACGAATCGCCTCTACGATTTGGTCTGGCGTCATATTATGCGAACGCAATAAATCCGGATCAACGTTAATCTCAATTGTTCTTGGACTTCCTCCAAAAGGTGCCGGAGATAATAAACCGGGAATTGCAGTAAATGAAGCACGAACATAAACGTTGGCTAAATCCTGTAATTCGTTGTTTGATCTAATTTTAGAACTCAAAACCAATTGTCCGATTGGAAGAGAAGAAGCATCAAAACGAATGATAAACGGTGGCTGTGTTCCCGGAGGAAAGGCCGCCTGGATTCTGTTCGAAAGCGCACTTAACTCGGCAGCCGCCTGAGCCATGTTCGTTCCTTCGTAATAGGTTAATTTCATAATCATTAACCCCTGAATATTTTTAGTTTCTACCGATTTGATACCGTTCGAGAAAGGTAAAACGTTTACGTAGTTTTTGGCAAAATAAGCTTCCATCTGGTCTGGTGTGTAACCTCCAAACGGATGCGCGATATAGATAACCGGCAAATTCATTTTTGGTAAAATATCTACCTTAATGTCTTTGATGGCACCAATTCCGAAGAAAAATAGACCCGCAACCAATACTAATATGGAAATGGGTTTGCGGAGTGCAAAACGTATTAAATTCATTAGGATTTATAATTAAAATTCATTTATAAATAAGTCAAAATTTCCTGTTGCAGCGACTTTCAGTAAGTACGACTGCCACACATTGTTATTGACAATATCTCGATCGATTTCAGCACGATTTAAAACATACATCGTTTGTGTTAAATCAGTCAAATCAGTTAAACCGTTTTTGTATAAAGTCGATTTTTGAATGTAAGCTCTTTTTGCTGCATCAACCTGAATTGGCGCTTCGGCATAGTTTTCAAGCGTAATTCTGATTTTATCTTCGGCAAAATTCAGCTGCGATTTTAGTTCTCTGTCAGCCTGATTGTATTCTTCCTGCATGGCCTGAGAAACAAATTTCTGAGCGCTTACTTGTTTACTTGAACGGAATGGTGTGGTTAAATTCCACGTAATTCCAACTCCAATTAAATAATTGGTACGATCCGGATTTACGCCATCCCAATAATTTCTCGTATAGGCATTTTGATTGGTTGCATACGAAGAATCAAATCCTGAAGCTCTGGTTTGCAAAACACCAAAAGCACTCATGGTGGGATAATAAAATCTTTTATACAATTTAACCTGCTGGTTGCTGTAATCGATTTTCGTTTTATAGAATTGTAATAAAGGGTGAAGACTGTCTGCAGCAGTTTCTTTCGTTATTAACTCTTTCGGAATCTGCGTTACAAACAAAGTATCTGTAACGAAATCCTGAGGCGCAACACCCATTAAATCGACTAATTTGTTGTTTTGTTCTTTAACGAAGTTTTTAGCCAGGTTTAAAGCAATTTTAGCTTTAGAAACTTCGGCTGTAGCCAATGTAGAGTCGACTCCTGCTAATAATCCGTTTTTAACTCTCGCCGCAGCGGTCTTTTTGAAAACTTCTGCACGGGCAAGATTTTTTTGCTGTGAAATCAGTAATCTCTGGCTTGCCAACAGATTTAAATAAGCAGCCGAAATTTTGATTTCCTGCTGGAATTTTTCCTGCTGTAAATCTTTTTCTTTAGTCTGCAGATCAATTTTAGATAGATTGATTTTTTCTTTTGCTTTTCCAAAAGTGAAAAAATCCCAGTTCATGTTGACTAAATAAAGCGCTCCAAACGCCGAATTCCAGTTTTGTTCAGGAAGAGGTAAACCTGATGAAGCAACTCCTAAACCTCCAAAACCGTAAAGCGGTCCGTTTTGTCCGTTTACAGTTCCGTAATCCTGTTGTGCCGATAAATTTAAATTTGGCAGATAATCACGGCGTGATTGTTTAAGAGTCTCTTTTGAGGCATTGGTGTAATTGCTTTTTGCCCGGATAGAACCGTAGTTTTCAAGACCTGTTTTTACGGCTTCTTTTAAAGACAGGGTTTGAGTATAACCAGCTGAGGCAAAAATCAAAAATAAAATGGTAATTTTTTTGAAATACATAAACTCAAGGTGATATAAAGATGTTTTTGATGAAACAAATTTATTTCTCTTGTGCTGATAAAAGTCATGTTAAGTGATGTGCTGCAGTAGTAAATGACGAATTGAATTGGTCATTTATTAAAAAAGATAATTAAATAATTGTTCGTACTTTGTAAACTATTTCAGAATTAATAATGAATAAAAAGATTGATAACATACTGGATAACAAATGGTGGCAGGAAGTTGCCGTTATCCTTTTCTCCTTTACCATTTATACCTTAAAGAATGACTGGATGCTCATTAGTTCCTTTACTTCAATTTTAATGGGTATATTTTTCTACTGCATTTTATACATGCATGCGCAGTTTAACCGCTTTTTTCTTCTTCCGATATTATTTAATGCCAATAAACCTTTTACATACATCATTTTAACGCTTTTTGGAGTTTTTGTCTTTTCGGTAGTTCTCTACGAAATTACAATGATGGATATGTTTAATAAATGCCATTTGTACCAAAACTCGCATCAAAGAAGTTATGCGTACCAGTTGGCAAGTGTTTTAGGAACTTTGGTCTGTATTCTGAGCCCGATTATTGTTTTTAAGTTTTATCGTATTCACAGAAAACAAACCGATGCAGCTTTACTGTTCAATCAAATGCAGTTGAATTCGTTGAAAGGACAATTAAATCCGCATTTTTTGTTCAATACTTTTAATACACTATACGGGATCAGTCTGGAATTTCCGGACAGAACGCCTGATTTGATTATGAAGGTTTCGCAGTTAATGCGTTATCAATTAGAAAGTAACAGCAAACAATGTGTTTCTTTAGAAGACGAACTGGAATTTATAAACAGTTATGTACAGCTCGAAAAAGAAAGAGTAGGGTATCGCTGCGATATTTCGCTGGATACAAATGTCGATAAGGATTACACGTATAAAATTTCTCCGATGCTTTTAATTGCATTTATCGAAAATGCCTTTAAACACGGAACCTGTGCTATCGAAAAGTGTTTTGTAAAAATTACAATTTCGGTTGAAAACGGTCTGCTTCATCTTCATGTTGCCAATTCAATTCCGAAGAAAACAGATGTGATTTCTACCAAAATAGGCGTGAAAAACACAATCGAACGTCTGAATTTAATTTATGGAAAAGATTATAAATTAGAGATGCATGACGATAAATTAAGCTATGTGGTTGATTTGGAAATACAGCTTAAAAAGTTTGCAGGATGAAAGAAATCAAAAAATGTATCATTATAGATGATGAACCGGCGGCGCATTATGTTCTGGCGAATTATATCAAACAGAATCCGCAGCTTGAATTGGTTTTTCAGGGATATAATGGTATTGAAGCAATGAATTACCTGCGTGAAAATACAGTCGATTTAATGTTTCTGGATATCAATATGCCGGAGATTTCGGGGATGGAACTGCTAAAAATTATTCCCAATCATCCTAAAACTATTTTAACAACGGCTTACTCCGAATTTGCTCTCGAAAGTTACGATTACGGTGTGATTGATTATTTACTGAAACCTATTTATTTTCCGAGATTCTTAAAAGCAATAGACCGATTTTTTTCAACAGAAAACGGAAAAGCCAAAGAAGAAGAAATAGTTGTAAATACTGTAAGTGTAAAAGTCGACGGCTATTTTATCGAAATAGAACTCGATCAGCTTTTGTTTGCACAAAGTTTTGGCAATTATGTGAAACTGCATACTGCAAAAAAAACATATCTGGCTTCGATCACTACCACTGAGTTTGAAAAATGCCTTCCTGAAAAGAATTTTATTCGCATTCATAAATCATATATTGTCGCTTTGGACAAAATTGAAGCAACTGAAAAAGATTATGTTGTGATTAAAAATGAAAAACTGCCCATTGGAATTACCTACAAAAGGGAATTAACCGACAGATTAAAAAAGTAACGCTTTTTTTATAAAATTTTATTTGTTATTTATTTTAAAAGTAATACTTTTAGTACGTTCTTTTTAGGTTGTTTAATTCTAACATTCCGATCATGAAAAGCCTGGTTTTAGCAATAGTTTTGTTTTGCAGTAATTTTTTAACTGCACAAAATAACATCGTTACTCCTCCTGAAAAGGTAAAGATGACGTTTGAAAAAGAATACCCCGGCAAAGTTCCGGTCTGGTCGATGAAATATGTGGGCGATGACGATGATGAAATTCGATATGAAGCAAAATTCAATACAGAAAAGAACACTAAAGCTCTTGCGGTTTATGACAATCTGGGAGTTTTAAAAGCTTATGAGCTGCAGATTTCTATGAGTCAGCTGCCTTTAAAAGCTCAGAATTATTTAAAAAAAAATTATTCTCCGGCAGCCATTAAAGAAATTGTTGTTGTAGTTGATGATAAGAATAAAACAACGTATGAAGCGGGAGTTGAAAAAAACTCAAAATTTTACGATGTTGTATTTGATAAAAATGGAGGATTTGAGGTTAGTATTGAAAAAGATTAGTGTTATAAGTTCTGATTATTAGTGATTTGAATATTTTTTAAATAAAGTTAAAAATTTTCTTACTTTTAATAAAAAGTAATGTTTTTATCACATACTTTTGCGCTTTTAAAATTAAAAATATTAGCATGAAAAATCTTTTTCTATTTTTTGCTCTTTTATACAGTAGTTTAATTATGAGCCAAAAAGGTATATTGGTTCCTCCTGACGGCGTTAAAGCTGCTTTTGAAAAACAATATCCTAAAAAAAATCCTGTCTGGTCGATTGAGTATGGGAATAGTGATATGGATACCAGATTTGAAGCGCAATTTAAGACCACAGGAAAAGCAATTGGATATGCGCTGTATGATCAAAATGGAACATTTAAATCGTATAGAGAACTAATTCCATACGCGAAACTGACTAAAGAGGCGCAGGTATATTTAGATGCAAATTACCCGATTAAAGCAGCTGGGAAATCAGGGCCAAAATCAAAAAAATCAAAGTCTAAAGCCAAACCAGCATCTCCGGCAAGAATTGTTTATTCTATTGTTAACGCACAAAATATAACTAAATATGCGGTTGCAATAAAAAAAGACAAGAAAAACTATAATGCTATGTTTGACCAAGATGGGAAATTTTTAAAACTGATTGAAATTCAATAATGTATACTTACTAATTCAATTATATCTAAATGACAAACCCGATGAGTTTTTAATACTTATCGGGTTTTGTTTTTTAAATTAAAAGTTTATTAAAGCATCATACCTCCAGAGGCTTCGATTCTTTGTGCATTTATCCAGCGGGCATCTTCTGTACATAAAAAAGCAACTACACCGCCAATATCGTCTGGAAGTCCAACTCTTCCTAAAGCGGTTACAGAAGCAATCTGCTGGTTCATTTGTTCATTGTCGCGAACAACTCCGCCTCCAAAATCAGTTTCAATAGCACCGGGAGCAACTACGTTTACCCTTATTTTTCTGGTACCTAACTCTTTTGCCTGATATTTTGTTAAAGTCTCTATTGCACCTTTCATAGAAGCATAAGCGGCGTAACCAGGAAAAGAGAATCTGGCTAAACCGGTAGAAATATTTACAATACCGCCGCCGTCGTGCATTACATTAAGCCCTTTTTGAGTTAAGAAAAAAGGCCCTTTAAACTGAATATTGGATAATTGATCAAACTCAGCTTCTGTTGTTCCAATGAAAGAATTATGAATGCCAATTCCGGCGTTGTTTACCAGAAAATCAAATTTATCTGTGTTGAATGTATTTTTTAAAGTTGTTTTAACTTCTTCATAAAAGGTATCAAAAGTTCCTGAATCGGCAACATTTAATTGTAACGAAGCAGCTTTTTGACCTAAACTTTCAATTTCTTTAACCACAGTATCAGCTTCTTCTTTTTTACTGTTGTAAGTTATGATTACATCAAGTCCTTTTTTTGCAATTGCTATTGCCATGTTTTTTCCTAATCCTCTGCTTCCTCCCGTTACCAGAGCTATTTTTGTATTTACTGCCATTTTTTTAATTGTTAATTTGTGAAATGTAATATGTGAAAATGTAATATGTGAAAATGTGAAATGTGAGATGTAAATTTTAAGATGTAAATTGTAATATTGGATATTTATCATTTAACAATTTACCTCTCACATTTTACAATCAGGAATGCATTGCATTAAAATGATTTCTTAAATCTTCTGCGCTTGCGTTTAATCTTGTTTCGCTTGTTCCGAAGGTAAGTTCTTGTTTTCCTTCTTTCAGTTGTTCGAAAATAGATTCGATAAAACTGCTTACGCTTGGATGTGCGTCGTGAAGTCCAATACCGCCTAAATCAGTGTTTAGTGCCGGCGGAATAATTTCGACTACTTCAATATTTTTTTCTTTTAATAAATGACGAAGTGAAAGTGTAAACGAACGGAAAAAGGCTTTTGTAGCCGAATAAACCGGAACTTTTGCAAATGGTGAAAATGCCAGTCCGGAAGTGGTATTCATTACCGTTTTAAGCGTTGGTAACTGAATAAATAATGAAGTTAAATGCAAAGGAGCTTCAATATTTGTAGTAAGCTCATTTTTCATGTTTTCATAAAAATCAGCATCTGTTATCGTCATCCAGTTTTGAATTCCGGCGTTGTTTACCAGAACATTTAAATCTGGATGATTTTCTTTGATCCATTCGTAAAGAGAAACACGTTCTGCTTCGAGAGACAAATCGCATACTTTTGCGATAATTGAGGGAAATTTTGCTTTTACTTCGTCTAAAAGAGCAGCTCTTCTTCCGCAGATAATTACCGTATTGTTTTCCTGAATAAATCGTTCGGCAAGTCCAAGTCCGATACCGCTCGCACCGCCGGTAATTAAAATTTTGTTGTTTGATAAATTCATCTTTTTCGATCTTTTAATTTGGTGAGACAAAGTTAGAAACGAAGCAGTGCCGGAGAATTGTAAATATCAAACCGATGTTTGCGAAATTCAAATCACATCAATTTAAATTCCAAATTCCAAAAACTTGAAACTTGAAACCTGAAACCTGAACCCTGAAATCTTAAACTTGAAACAAAAAATTAACTCCTAAAAGCAAGAGGCGTAAAGGATGTTTGTTTTTTAAAAAAATTAGAGAAATGTGCCAGTTCTTCAAAACCAAGGGAATAGGCAATTTCAGAAATATTCCAGTCTGTCTGCTTCAATAATATTTTGGCTTCGTTTGTTAAACGCGAACTAATTAATTCGGTAGTGGTTTTTCCGGTGCTTTCCTTTAAAACCTTATTTAAATGATTGACATGTACAGATAATCGTGCAGCGAAATCTTTTGCGGTTCTTAATTCCAAACGCTGGCGCGGTGATTCAATTGGAAATTGTCTTTCCAGTAATTCAGCAAATAAAGAAGAAACTCGCGCTGCAGAATTATGCTTTGAATATAAAGCAGTTATAGGCTGTAATTTCTGCCCGAAGTGGATTAGCTCCGCAACATAATTTCGGATTAAATCGTATTTGTAAATATAATCGGAGTTGATTTCTTTTTGTATTTTATTGAAAATCAAAGCAGCTTCTTCGACTTCTTCATCAGATAATTGAAAAATAGGATATCCGTCTGAAGCAAAAATAGGAAGTTCATCCAAATCGATTCCGCTTTTGTTTTTTGATAAAAATTCGCTGGTAAAAACACAAAACTGCCCGCCTTGATTGGTGTCCTGAGGTAAATAATTGTACGGAATTTTGGGTGTTGCAAATAACAATCCCTGTTTTTCGATTTCGATTACTTTATCGGCATATTCTGCTTTGTTATGACCTCGAATCAAACTGATTTTATAGTAGGCTCTTCGGTCATAAGGCATCCCGGGTTTTCCCTGCATACGCTCCAGAAGTTCTTTTATATCAAAAACATTGAAATGTCCAATTTCTTTCTGAATATCATTTGGAAGAAGAGAATTGGGTTCAACAGTAGAACCTTCGGTTATGTCTTTGTAAAAGGAATCCAGAGATTTCATATAGTAGTGAATTGTAAAATTCAAATATACGAAAAAAAATAGGATTGGTTTTTAGGTGTTTCAGGTTTAAAGTTTCAAGTTGGGTTTAACCGCAATCCCGATAGCCATCGGGACGCTAAGAATTACACAAAGCACGCAAAAGGTTTTTGGTAAGGTGAATTGGTTCGCTATGAAGCGAAGGCACGAAGTTTTTTTACATGCGTTGCTGTATAACCTTTGCGAACTTTGCGAAACCCTTGTGTCTTGCGGTTAAGAAAAATTTAAAACAAACTTCCCTGTACAAATTCAGGTTGTGAATTTCCGTTAAATGAAAAAGTATCAATTACAAAAAACTGCTTTTTTACAGGGTCTAATTCTCTTAAAACAATTTCTTTGCAGAGAAAATTAATGTGTATTGTAGTAAATAACTGTGATGCAATTTTAAGATTTTCAGAAGTCAGCTTTCTGCCGATACTCATATGCGGATCGTCACTTTTTTTGAGTTTTAAAGATTTAAGGGTTTCCTGAATCTTTTTCACGATGGGTTTTAGATTGTTTTTGGATTCTTTGTTTGGAGCTATAAAAAACGCTCCGGCATTATCATAGGAACCAAAATGATCTAAATATACCTGAGATGGAGTAATAGTATCACTGATTTTAAAAAGCTTTTGTTTGATTGCAGCGATTTGAGAATCATCGATTGTGAATTCACAGATTGTTATATGTGCTGTAGAATTACAGCTGTTGTACCAATCGATTTTACTTTTTAAATAATCCTTCATTGTTTTGACGGCATCAATAACTTCTTGTGAAGGATAAATGGCAACTGAATACTTTTTCTCCATTATTAGGGCTTTGACTTACACAAATTTAGAATTTAAATTGTGCAGTCAAAGCAGAATAAAAATAATCTTTTCCTGATCCGGCTTCTTTTAAAAATGGCCCTGCGTTAAACCAGGCTCCTTCAATTGAAACAGTTAAAAATGAATTCACGTTATAATCAAAATTGGCTATTAACTGCGTACCAATAAAACGTTCTGTTGTGTTTTTTCCGGAATATAATAACTGCATGTTTGGTGCGTATAATCCATCTTGGATGGAACTTCTCCAGAAAACATCGTAATCGATTCCGAAACCTAATTTTTCAGTTAAATCAAATGCAGCAGAAGGGTGGATGTCGATTAAGTTTGCAGGACCAATTAAACCAACCAAACCAAAATAAGCACCTTTTGGATACAACGGATTAAAGGTCTGCAATTGGTTATCATTACTATTTCTATCTCCTGAAATGAATTCGGTTTTTAAACCAATTTCAGGTTTGAATTTAACGGAATCAAATGTATAAGAGGTATTTGATGAAAGTGTCCAGGCAGAAATGTTCTGCGAATTAATTGTTCCGAATTGGTATAATCCTTCAAAATCATATTTCCAGTTTCCTTTTGTTTTCCAGATTCTGGTTCCAACAGAATGTCTGGTTTCTTCACCAACTGCATTAGCAAAAACAGCGCGGTCTTTCCATAAACCTAAATAATACAAATCGATATTCTGAACAAAAGGCACCTTGTGAATTACGGTATAACTTCCCCAAAGTTTGGCTTTTTCATTAAAAACATCATTAAAAACACCTGGTTTATTGGCAGCGGGATGAGAATAAAAAGCATCTGTCTGCCAGTTTTTGTTTTTAAAGAAAAGTTTCAGTCCGTCGAAAGCAATTCTGTTATTTGGACGTTCGCGCACACTAACCAAACGTTGTGAACCGTATGCGATTTCTTGTCTCCCGGCTCTAAAAGTTAAAAGCTGCTCTTTGTTTTGAATTAAATCAATATCTAAAAAAGCCTGATGAAAATCCAATTCGTTTTCGTCTACCGGACTTGGATCGATTTTACTGTTGGCAAGACTGCTTTGGAATTCAATAAAAGTTCTGAATCTTCCTAAACGAACATTAGCATTCAATAAATATCTCGAAAGTAAATAGCCGTCTCCGCCGGATGTTTCGTCTCCCCATTTGTCATTTACGGTATAAAAATATTGTTCTCTGATTTCACCGCCTATTGAAGCGTAGAATTTATCGTTTTTCCCTAACGGAATGTATTTGATTTTCTCGTATAAGTTTTTCGTCGAATCGGTTTTTAGATATGAGAAATCATCCTCATATCGCAGCTTTTGGAAAACTGGTTTTTGTTGTGCATTTGCAGAAAATAAGATTCCCAAAAGCAACAATAGTAAGAATGTGTTTTTCATTTTATTTATTTTTTTTGATATCCTCCAAAGTAATTTACCGGACTCCAGTCTGGAATTGCTTTTGGTTTTTCGTTTGCAAAAGTTCTAAAGTCATTGTCAGCGTAAATTACTTTTCCGTTTACGACTGTCAGTTTAGATTCGATGTTTAAGATTTTTTCTTCAGAAGTTGTAAAATAATCGTCAGAAAGAATCGCGAAATCGGCTAGTTTGTCGGCTGTAAGCATTCCTCTGTCTTTTTCGATATTGATGAGTTCTGCGCTTCCGTAAGTGAATAATTTTAAGGCTGTAGTTCTGTCTACAATATTTTCGTCATTCATATATTTTAATCCGCCTAAAGTTTTTCCGGTTGTCAGCCAGTACAAACCAACCCACGGATTGTAACTTGCCACACGGGTTCCGTCTGTTCCCATTCCCACTTTAATTCCTAATTCTAAGATTTTCTTTAACGGAACTGTATTCGCTGCAGCCGTTTTTCCATATCTTTTAATAAAACTTTCGCCCTGATACGCCATTCTATGCTGAATTGCCAATCCGCCGTTTAAAGCTTTAATGCGTTTTAGGTTTTCTACAGAAACCGTTTCTCCGTGATCAAAGAACCATAAAAGTCCGTTTAAAGGTGTTTCTTTGTTGATGTCTTCAATTACGTTTAAGAATCTTGTAATGCTTTCATTATAAGTAGCATGAATTCTAAACGGCCATCTGTTTTTTACCAATAAGGATAAAACTTCTTTTAATTGCCCTTCCATTGCCGGGCTTAATTCTGGTCTTGGTTTGTCGAAGTTTTCAAAATCTCCAGCGCTCATTACCAAATTTTCTCCAGCACCTTGTACATGATATTCTACTTTATCAGAATGATGATCGTCGTCACAGCCTTCGCCAATTTCAACTGTTTTCATCCAATTGGTGTAATCGTTTAATTCGCTTCCTGCTTTTTGTGCAAACAAATAATAAGGCATTCTAATCGTTAAATCACTGTCTTTGCATAAACCATTTGTTACGCCGTAATCATCCGGAAAGTTTTGAAATCCGCCTCCTGCATCCATAATGGCTGTTACGCCCAGACGATTCATTTCGGTCATAAATTGTTTTGTTGAGTTGAATTTTTCCTCTTCAGTCAATTCAGGAAGTTTTGCAAGGGTAGAGTATAAGATAAAAGCATTTGGTTCTGCCACTAATAATCCTGTTGGATTTCCGTTAACATCTTTTTCAATTAATCCTGCATTTGGATTTGGCGTATTGGCATCAATTTTTAAAACGGCTAAACCTGCTTTGTTTAAATAGGCGTGACCGTATAAGTGAAGAATAAAAGCAGGAACATCGCCGGTTGCTTCATTAATTTCTGCTAAAGTCGGCAGTCTTTTTTCTTCAAACTGATAGGCATTCCATCCGCCCACAACACGAACCCATTGTCCTTTTGGAGTTCTTTGTGCTTGTTCTTTCAGCATAGCTAAAGCTCTTTTTAAAGAACGAACACCGTCCCAGCGTAATTCCGTATTAAAGAATCTTCCACCGCGGATAATATGCATGTGAGAGTCGAATATTCCGGGAATAATTGTTTTTCCCTTTGCATCGATTACCGTTGTTTTTTTATCTTTTAATTTTAAGATTTCGATGTTTTTTCCAGTTTTAAGGATTTTTCCATCGGCTACAGCCATAGCCTCAACAATTGTGTTTTTATTATCTAAAGTGTGAATTACTGCGTGATGAACAATAAGTGTGGCTTTTTTATTTTGTGAAAATATAGGAAGAGATATAAGAAGAATAAAAGCTAAAATTTTGAAATTCAGTTTCATAATGGTGGTATTTTAGGTTGGGTTTGGGTAAAAAAAAGACTGTGACTTAACACAGCCTTTTTCTAGAAGTTTTAAATATGCGTCCTGAATTAGACGCTGATTTTATTTTAAGTTCAGATCCGTTTTATCCGCGTTCTATCACAGTTTGTATTTAGTGTTTCAACATTTCGTGAGCGTATTGAACACCTACACCGTAAGCACCACCGTATTTTTTAACTAAATCGGTTACTGGTTTGTAAGTTTCCTGACGAGCCCAGTCACGTTGTAATTCTAATAAATATTGTAATGAAGTTATTGGATGAGCACCAGCCTGAACCATACGGGTTACGGCCATTTCGTGAGCTTCTTTAGAAATGTCACCGCTTGCATCTGTAATTACATATACATCATAACCTTCGTTGATTGCTGATAATGCTGGTCCAACGATACAAACACTTGTCCATAAGCCTCCAAAAACTAATTTCTTTTTACCTTTTGCTACAATTGCTTTATGAGCAGGAATATCTTCCCAAGTGTTCATTGATGTACGATCGATATAGTTTGAAGTTGCCTGAGGATAAAATTCTTCGATTTCTTTAAAAACAGGTCCGCTGAATGATTTTTCTGCTACTGTTGTTACAATAGTCGGCACTTTAAAGATTTTTGAGGCTCCTGCTACTAATGCTGTGTTGTTTCTAAGCTGATCAATTGGAATGTTGCTTACTGCAAAGGCCATCTGGCTTTCATAATCGATCAATACTAAAGTATGGTTTGTTGGATCTAATTGTGCCGGACTTGGTTTTTGAGCGAATCCGATAAATGTTACTAATACTAAAACTGCTGTAAGGATTAATTTTTTCATGATAATTTGATTTTGTTGTTAATTAAATGGGTTTAAAATATTTTTAATGTTTGATTTTCAGTGTTTTGCATTCAAATTAAATGCCTTGTTTGTAATGTATTGATTTTTAAAAGGTTGTTCAGAAAAGGTCATAGTGATCCTTGCGATATATCGTTATTAAAAATTGGATATTCGTTAAAAAGAATTACGTTATGCTTTTAATGAAAATTTAAAAGAGAAAAATGCTGGTACCTATATTTTTCCTTTCAGGTGTAAGCGATGGAGAATTTCTGATTTTAATAAACCGCTTCCGCCGCCAAAATGTTCGATTACTTCTGTGTCTGGCTGTTGTTTTAAACAAAATGAAGTAAACTGTTTTTCGACATGATCTTCGATTCCGGAACTCAAAAGTACAATGTCGATTTTGTGATTCTGAAAGTATTCCTGAGCTTCCTGCTCGTTATTGAAAGCAACTGCGTTCCAATCTTCGTAAGCATTTACAAGGCGAAGTAAAATAGCCAGTATCGCTTCGTTTTTTCCAAGTAATAAGAATTCAAGAGTTTTCATTTTTTTTAGTTTCTGAGGTTCTGGGTAACTGAGTTTCTAAGTTTTTTACTTTGAAAATTAGTTTTGACAGAACTTCTAATTTACTTTACAAATTTATTTTTTTCATTTTTGTTTCAACTTAATCTAGAATAAGAAAAGATTTTAAGGTTTCTCTTCCATTTTATTTCAGTTTTTGACAGAACTTGTAATCTACTCTGCAAATTTATTAGTTTCGTTTTAGCTTTAACTTAATCTAGAATAAGAAAGGTTTTTGATGTTCTAACCTTGTTAGTTTTTAAGTTTTTCTCTTCTATTTTAATTTCAGTTTTTGACAGAACTTGTAATCTACTCTGCAAATTTATTAGTTTCGTTTTAGTTGCAGCTTAATCTAGAATAAGAAAGGTTTTTGATGTTCTAACTTTGTTAGTTATTAAGTTTTTCTCTTCTATTTTATTTCAGTTTTTGACAGAACTTATAATTTACTCTGCAAATGTATAGACTAAAACTTTCCGGCTAACTTAATGTAGGACAAGAAGTGATTGATGGAGAAATAAAAAGCCTCAGATTCTTATTGCATCCAGATTGATTTTGAATTTTTGTGGTGTAAAACCGTAGAAGTTCTTAAATGCAGCAGAGAAATGCGAGACATCTTTGTAACCGCATTTATATGCCACTTCGCTTACGGTTATGGTTTTGTTCTGAAATAAATATTTAGCACGTTCCATTCTTAGTTTAATGATATAGCTTTTAACCGTTGTTCCAAAACAGATTTTAAAGCCCTTTTTGAGCTTAAACTCATTTAGCGAAATCATTCTGGAAAGTTCAGGCAGAGTGGGAGCGTGTACATAATCTTTTTCCAGGATTAATTTGGCTTCGTTTAGTTTGATGTATTCTTCTTCGTCGATGTGATCTTTTTGTTGTTCCTGAATTGTACTGGCTTCAAGCTGATGAATTAAAAGTTCTTTTACTTTGGTTTCTATAAACATTTTCTTCAATGCACCTTTGCGTCCGCAGTTTTTAATTTCTGAGATAACCCATTGAATAGATGGTGTAAACGGTATGTATTTTGAAGTTAGATAACCGGATTTTTTAAATAAAATGTTTTTAGAGAATTTCTCATGAAGTTTCCAGTTTTCATTAATAAGATTATGATAAAACGCTTTTGAGAATATGATTGCCAGATAGTTTACCTGTTCAAATGCCGGAATTTTGTACGCTGCTTTAAAATTGGTTGTATAGAAAATATTATGCGTGTTTTCGCGCAGATATTTCTCGGCTTCCAGCTGATCAATTTTGGTTTCGATATTGCTGCAGCTTATAAAATCCATTACGACGCATTCTTCGTTAATTTCGAATATTTCGGTCTGCGGTTCCGAAAAACACATCTGAGTATCAATTAACACCATTCCGTCAGTCGATAGAATATGACTTTTTATTTCTTCGAATTCTTTGTTTTTTATGTCGATATTTTTCTCAGTCAGGATACTTTTCGGATCATATTGGTCACAGATTTCGATGTTGATAATAGGCTTTTCGTGCGTTAGAATTTTCGATTTGATTTTCAAAATTTAATCCGTTTTTACAAAATAATAATCCGTTTTTCCCTAACTTTTTTAATGCAGTTGAGAGTACTTTTGCGCCAAAGTTATTTATAATTAGTCTAATTAAAGATATGTCAACTCATAAATTTTTATTTTTTATTTTATTTTTCTTCTTTTCGTTCTTGTCATTTGCCCAGCAAAATCAAGGTTTTACCGTAAGTGGTCGCGTAATTGAGAAATCCGGTCAAACGGTTCCGTACGCAACTGTGATTATCGAAAAAACAGATCTAAGCATGATTTCCGATGAAAACGGAAACTTTACTTTTAAAAATGTAAAACCCGGAAAATATACTTTGAAAATTTCGGCTATTGGATTTGCTGCCGTGAAAAAGCACATAGAACTTTCGCCTAATAACAGCAGTGTTAACCTTTCTATAAAATTAGAGAGTGAGTTAAACGAATTAGAGAACGTATCCGTAATAGGGCGTTCGGCAGTTGATAAGGTCAATAAGCAAGCTTATAACGTAACAGCTGTCGATGCAAAAAAACTGCATAACTCCACTTTGGATCTGGCACATGCCTTAGATAGAGTATCTGGCGTACGTTTTCGTGAAGCAGGAGGAGTAGGATCCCGATCAGAATTATCGATTAACGGTTTTTCCGGAAATCAAATTAAAATTTTTATTGACGGTGTGCCGATGGATAATTTTGGCTCGTCTTTTCAAATCAACAATATTCCAATTAACCTGGCTGAGCGTGTAGAGGTTTATAAAGGTGTTGTGCCCATTTGGCTCGGTGGAGATGCTTTAGGAGGGGCTGTCAATATTGTAACAAACAACAAACCTCGTACATATGTGGATGCTTCGTATTCATTTGGATCATTCAACACGTTCAAGACTGCTGTAAACGCAGGCTATACGGCAAAAAGTGGTTTTACCGCAGAGATTAATGCATTTCAAAATTATTCGGATAATAATTACTGGGTAAATGTTGAAGCTCAAAATTTAGAAAATAATCAATATTATAAAAAAACACGAGTAAGAAGATTTCATGATAATTACCATAATGAAACTGTAATCTTTAATATTGGAATTACGGGTAAAAAATATGCCGATAAATTAATGGTTGGTTTTACAGCCGGACAAAATAAAGCTGATATTCAAACCGGAGCCAGAATGGTTGCAGTATTTGGCGATAGGTATAGACGCGGGAATACTTTGATGCCTGCTTTAAAATACCAGGTAAAAGATTTGTTTACAAAAGGGCTGAATGTAGATGTAACGGGAAATTTTAATTTTGGTTATGAACAAACTGTAGATACTGTAAATAGACGATACAATTGGTTTGGACAATATACACAAAGACCAGGTCTGGGTGCAGAAGCTGAGAGATCCCTGTATAAATTTAAAAACAACAATGGAATAGCTACTTTCAATGCGACTTATGCTATAGGAGAACGTCATTCTTTGTTAGTAAACAATACATTTAGCACATTTGACCGTAAAGGAAGTGATGAACTTTATCCTGAATCCATAACGTATCAGCAGCCTCAAAAGCTGCAAAAAAATATTTTGGCGGCTGCCTATAAATTTGACTACAATCAAAAATGGAGCACCTCATTATTTTTAAAGAATTATGATTTAAGTACAACTCTCACCAGAAGTTATAATCCTTCTGGAAACTGGGGAGATGTTGCCTATGTGGAGCTAAATGATAAATCATCTCATTTAGGCTATGGAGGAGCAAGCAGCTTTTATTTAAAGCAAAATTTACAGCTAAAAGCTTCTTATGAAAAAACGTATAGATTACCTACATCGGATGAAATTTTTGGTGATCCCAATGTTAATTTACAGGGTAATAATGATTTAAAACCAGAATCGAGTAATAATATTAATTTAGGTTTTAGCTGGCAGACTAGTTTTAATAACGTTAATGCTTTAACACTTGATGTAAATGGTATCTACCGTAATAGTACTGATTTTATTCGTACTGAATTTAATAATAATCAGAACAAAACTGTAACCGTTAACCAGGGAGGTGTAAGGACAAAAGGTATTGATGGAGAGATTCGATACTCTTACAAAAAAAGATTTACTTCCGGTATTAATATGACGTATCAGGATATACGTAATATGACCAAATATGAGCTGGCACAAAATTTTGTTTCCTATTACTATAAGGACAGAATGCCCAATATTCCTTATTTGTTTGGTAATCTTGATGGAACAGTTTTTTTTAACGATGTATTTAAAAAAGGAAATAATTTATCTGCAGGCTATAATCTTCTTTATGTGCATTCTTATTATTTGTATTGGCCAAGCAGCGGAACATCGAATGGGAAACATGATATCCCTGTACAGTTTAAGCATGATTTAAACTTGGTTTACACGATGGCAAACGGAAAATACAATATCGCCTTAGAGTGTCAAAATTTATTGGATAACGAACTTGTGGATAATTTTTCACTTCAAAAACCTAGTCGTGCTTTTTATCTAAAATTTAGATATTTCTTTAACAAATCGAATAAATAATTTTAATATAAACTTTAATACTTATGAAAACAATTAGCAAATTACCTTTACTATTAGCTGCGTTTGCTTTCACTTTTACTTCATGTGAGAGTAACGACGAGCAAAATGAAGAAGTTAGTGGAGGTACATCAAAAACAAAATATATAGTTACAGTTACTACAGGTGCGCAAGGTGTAGCTGATTATCTATTAACAACTAGTGATATTTCAACAGGATCAATAACAACACAAGGAAACGGATTAGAACAAGACGGTACTTATCGTTATTATTTAGCAACGCAAAACAAATTTTTCAGTTTCCTTTACGGTCAGGGAAATCCGGGAGCTGTTACTACTTACGGCTTAACTGCTAATGGAGATTTAACCAAAACTTCTAATTTCCAGGCTGAGACAGTTCAGGTTTTTGCACCGGTTAACAAAGATATTTTAATGGTAAAAGTACCTAGAAGCGGCGCTTCTATTTCGTATATGTATAAAGTTGATGCAGAAAAATCAATACTTACAGGAACAGAACAACAAGATACAAGACTTTTAGTTGGAAATAAAAATCCGGATTTAGCAGAAAGAGCTCATTTTACCTGGGCAACTCAGGTGGGAGATAAAGTATTTATGCCTTATATGAAAATTAATGGTATTGCTCCGGATACTTTTGGATCAAGACATGCTGATAGTACTTGGGTAGCAGTATATAGTTATCCGGATCTAAAATTAGAAAAAATAATTAAAGATGACCGTACAAGTTACTTAGGAGCTTATTTTACTAATGGATTGTTTCAGGATGAAAAAGGAGATGCTTATGGATTTTCCGGAGCAATTGCGACAAGTAATGGTGTTGTAACTTCTAAAAAACCTTCGGCAGTTGTAAAAATTAATAAAGGAACTACAGAATTTGATCAGTCTTATTTCTTTAATGTTGAAGAAAAATCAGGCGGATATAAGATTTCTTCAACAAGTTATATCTCAAATGGTAAGTTCTTATTATTAATGTACGGAAACCCTGGAACTAATGCAGGAGCAGTTAAGTTAGCTGTCGCTGATGTGTACAACCAAACCTTTAAATGGGTTACCGGAATGCCGGCTGTGTTAACAAGTGCTACTACTCGTTATAATATTACAACAGAAGATGGAAATTCAGCTGTTCTTGGTGTAAATACTCCTGATGGAAACTGGATCTACGCTATCAATAGTACCTCTGCCGCAGCTACAAAAGGAATGAAAGTTGAAGGTGGTCAGATCACTGCCATCCAAAAATTAAAATACTAATATTTTTTAAGCCGTAAGTTCTTTTTTATGGAGGACTTACGGTCTTTTTATTTACCCTATTATCTGTCAAAATATGTTTTCTTCTTCAAAACCGAAACCCGCTAACAAGAAAAAAAGTAAAAAATCGCTTTTTAAGCGCATCATGGCCTGGCTGCATTTATGGCTTGGTTTAGCATCCGGAATTATTGTCGTTATTGTCAGCCTTACGGGCTGTATTTATGTTTTTGAGACTGAGATAAAAGATTTTATCGAAGACTGGCGTTTCGTAAAACCACAAGAACAGGCATTTTTACTGCCTTCGCAGCTGGTTGCAATTGCCGATAAGCAAATGAAAGACAAAAAAGCAACCAGTGTGACTTTTGGTGCCAAAGACGAAGCAGCGATTGTGGGGTATTTTGTAGAGAAAAAAGAAAGAGAAGAAAAAGGAGAAAATAAAAAAGGAGAAAGAAAAGATGCTGTAAAAATTGACAGTAAAAAAGAAAAATCAGGAGCTGGGCTTCAGGTAAAAGGGAAAGAAAAAGGTAAAGGCAAAGGAGAAAAACCGAAAGGCAGAAGAGGAGGAACTTTTATCAGCGTTTATATGAATCCGTATACGGGAGAAATATTAAATGTAAAAACTTTTTCAAGAGGAGAGTCACCGGATTTTTTCAGATGGATTTTAAACGGACATCGTGCTTTATGGCTTCCTTATGATATAGGACGCCCGATTGTTGGGGTTGCAGTTTTAATTTTTGTTGTGCTTTTAATTTCCGGAATTGTGCTTTGGTGGCCTACAAAATGGATCAAGTCAATTATAGATAAAAGCTTTAAAATTAAATGGGATGCCAGTTTTAAACGTGTCAATTATGATTTGCACAATGTACTGGGGTTTTATAGCTGTATTTTTCTGTTTTTTATTGCCGTAACCGGTTTGGTATGGAGTTTTGGCTGGTGGAGTAAATCTTTGTACTGGGTAACTTCGGGAGGAAAACCTTTGACAGAAAATCGTGAATCTCCAAAATCAGATACAACGAATATTAAGGAGTTTAATATTACCACTGTCGACAAAGTATTACTGAATATGAATAAAGAAAATCCTCAGGCAGCCGGAATCATGATTAGTATTCCGGGAAAACCCGAAGATCCAATTGGGGCTTTTGTTTATAAAAAGAGACGTACTTTTTATAATATGGACCGCTACAGTTTTGATCAGCAGACTTTAAAAGAAATTTCAATCAAAACTCCTTTTTCAGGAAAATATATCGAAGCCAATATACCGGACAAAATCCGAAGAATGAATTATGATATTCATGTAGGAAGCGTATTAGGGCTTCCGGGAAAAATTCTGGCCTTTCTTGCCAGTTTAATTTCTGCGAGTTTACCTATTACCGGTTTTATAATCTGGTGGGGAAAACAAAAGTTTGGTAAAAAATCACCTGCAGCAAAACCTAAAACTACAGGAAAAGCGGTGCCGCTTCCTAAAAAAAATACAGCAGTAACAGAATTGACTGCTTAAAAGAAAGATTAAAAGTTGGTTTTAATTCCTTTTTTTGTTTTTTTTTGATCAAAGGCAGAACTCGCATAAGTTCTGCCTTTTTATATTTAATTAAGCTGGTTCGCTTTCAGCCAGTCTTCCAGTTGTTTTGTCCAGAATTTGCTGGTATCTATTGTTCCCAGTCCAAAGCCGTGACCGCCTTTTTCATATAAATGTAATTCAGCAGGAACTCCGTTTTTCTTTAGTGCCAGATAATAATTAATGCTGTTTTCGGGTATAACGGCTCTATCATCTGTGGCATGTATTAAAAATGCGGGAGGTGTCTGCGCTGTAACTTTCTTTTCGTTTGAATACGAATTAATTAAATCCTGAGACGGATTATTTCCTAATAAATTAACCTGCGAACCTTTGTGTGTAGTCTGTTCTTCCATTGAAATTACAGGATATATAAGCAGCGAAAAATCAGGACGCGCACTTACTTTATACGCTGATTCATAGACTTTATCATCATAATGAGTTGATGCTGTCGAGGCCAAATGTCCGCCGGCAGAAAAACCCATAATACCAATTTTCTTCGGATCAATGTTCCATTTTGCAGCATTTTGCCTTACGTAGCGAATAGCTTCCTGTGCATCCTGCAGCGGACCAACATTTTTATTCTTCATGATTAAATCGTTAGGAAGACGGTATTTCAATACAAAAGCCGGAATTCCCAATGAATTAAACCATTCGGCAGCTTTTGTTCCTTCTTTATCAAATGCGAGATGCGTATAACCGCCACCCGGACAGATAATTACTGCGCTCTGATTTGGTTTTGTTTCTTTCGGGATAAAGATACTCAGAGTTGGAACCGATACCTGAGAGGTGCTTTGTAGTTTTCCGTTTTTTATATCTTCTTTTTCTTTATAATCAGGCGCTTTTATTTCGTCCGGAATTTTATTCCAAAGCGGTATTACCTGATTTTGTGCCTGAGCATAAAAAGAACCTGAAATTAGAAGAAAGCTCATGGCAAATCTTCTTAAATACTGTGTTTTGGCTTTTTTCAATTTGTTGTGATAATTAGTTGTTTTACAATTGTTTATTTAGAATTATTACAAAAAATGTAACTGATATTCTTCATGTTTTAAAAACAACAGAAATGTACTATAAATTCTGTTATTTCTTACGTGATTTTATCTCTAAAATAGGATAAAATCTGTAATATAGTATTTAACATATATATTGTCTAATGTGTAATTTTGATATTGTTTTTTTGTGCAATATATTTATTTAAATGGTTAAAATAATTTTTTATATAATTTATTTGGAATATAAGGATTAAAAACTATATTTGTGCAATCGATTACATTATTACGCTTTTAGGATTATAATTTATTGATTTTAATCTTTTTAAATATTTAAGATGATGTAATTAAAAATATAACTATCTAATAACCGTTACCATGAATCAACCAGATGCTGTTACAGCTAATCAAACCGTCAAAGCCGCAGGAAAATATCGTTGGAGTATATGTGCACTGCTTTTTTTTGCAACCACAATTAATTATTTAGACCGACAGGTTCTTTCGTTAACATGGAGTGATTTCATAGCACCTGAGTTTCACTGGACCAATAATGATTACGGTAATATTACAGCTTTATTTTCAATTTTTTACGCCGTTTCCTTATTATTTGCAGGACGATTTGTAGACTGGTTAGATACTAAAAAAGGCTTTCTTTGGGCAATCGGAATCTGGTCTCTAGGAGCTTGTTTACACGCATTTTGCGGTATTGCAACTTCAGGAATTATTACAGGCGAATGGTTTGTAGGATTTCATGGTTCAAAAGAAATAATTGCAACAATAAACGATACTGCACTTGTAATCAATGTGAGTGTGGCACTTTTCATCTTCGCACGTTTTGTTCTGGCAGTAGGAGAAGCAGGAAACTTTCCGGCAGCTATTAAAACTACAGCCGAATATTTTCCTAAAAAAGACCGTGCTTTTGCAACCAGTATTTTTAATGCAGGTGCAACAGTGGGCGCTTTAGCAGCACCAATTACAATTCCGTTTATTGCCAAATCATTTGGCTGGGAAATGGCCTTTATTATCATTGGAGCATTAGGATTTGTCTGGATGGGATTCTGGGTTTTTATGTATGACAAACCTGAAAAACATTCACGTGTATCTCCGGAAGAACTGGCTTATATTCAGCAGGATGATATTGCCGACAGTAAAATAACAGGTTATGTGCCTGAAACAACTTCAAAAGTATCTTTAATGGAGTGCTTTAAATACAAACAAACCTGGGCATTTGCATTTGGTAAATTTATGACAGACGGCGTTTGGTGGTTCTTCTTGTTCTGGACTCCGGCTTATTTAAGTTCTGTGTACGGAATGGATTCTACAGAAGCAGCTTTACCATTGTTTGTTTTGTATATGATTACTTTATTGTCCATTATTGGCGGCTGGCTTCCAACTTATTTTGTAGAAAAGAAAGGAATGAACCCATACGAAGGAAGAATGAGAGCCATGCTTATTTTTGCATTCTTCCCGTTATTAGCTTTAATAGCACAGCCTTTAGGATATATTAGTTACTGGGTTCCGGTTATTATTATCGGTATTGCAGGAGCAGCGCATCAGTCATGGTCGGCTAATATTTTTACTACAGTAGGCGATATGTTCCCGAAAAAAGCAATTGCAACGATTACCGGAATTGGAGGTTTAGCAGGCGGAATCGGGTCGACTTTAATCAACAAAGGATCAGGGGTTTTGTTTGATTACGCCAAAGAAACAGAAATGGCTTTTATGGGATTCAAAGGTATAGAGGCCGGATATTTTATTATTTTCTCGATTTGTGCCGTTTGTTACCTTACAGGATGGATCGTAATGAAAACATTGGTTCCAAAATACAGACCGATTACTAATTTGTAGATTTGTTCTAATTAGAAGATTTTTTTTAATTTGAATTATGCTTTTTAAATATAAAAATCTAATTTTGTGCAATCGATTACATTAAATATAAAATTATGACAAAATATAGTTCAAGATACGCGTCAAGCCCCGAAGCAGTTAAAAAATACGATACACAGCAGCTAAGAGAAGAATTTCTAATTGATGACCTTATGCAGCAAGATGAAGTAGTGCTGGTTTACTCGCATTACGATCGATATATTGCAGGTTCTGCAGTTCCGGTAAAAGCAGATTTAGCATTGGAAACTATCGATCCGCTTAAGGCTCCTTATTTCTTAGAACGAAGAGAGTTAGGAATTATCAATGTTGGAGGAAGCGGTTCTGTTGTCGTGGAAGGAACAACGTATGAGTTAGGTTTTAAAGATGCTTTGTACATAGGAAGCGGTAATAAAGAAGTGATCTTCAAAAGCGATGACAGCAATAATCCGGCTAAATTTTATCTGAATTCGGCTCCGGCACATACAAATTATCCAACTAAGAAAGTAAGTCTGGCTGAAGCTAATAAATTACAGTTGGGAACAATGGAAACGGCAAACCACCGTACAGTTAACCAAATGATTATTGGAAGTGTTGTTACAACCTGTCAGTTACAAATGGGAATGACAGAATTAAAACCGGGAAGTGTCTGGAATACAATGCCGGCTCACGTTCACGATCGTAGAATGGAAGTGTATTTCTATTTGGATATTCCACAAGATCAGGCAGTGTGCCACTTTATGGGACAGCCGCAGGAAACAAGACATATCTGGATGAACAATCATCAGGCTGTTATTTCGCCGCCTTGGTCTATTCACTCAGGTTCAGGAACCAGTAATTATACTTTTATCTGGGGAATGGCAGGTGAAAACTTAGATTATGGAGATATGGATGTTTGTAAAATCACTGATTTAAGATAATTAATAACAATTAAATAAAAAAAATATGTCAATTAACCTTTTTGATTTAACTGGAAAAATTGCGCTTGTTACTGGAGGAGTTCATGGTCTTGGAATGGCGATGGCAAAAGGACTTGGACATGCAGGAGCAAAAATTGTAATAAACGACCGCTCATCTAAAGAAACTGTTGATAACGCAGTTGCAGAATATAAATCGGTTGGGATTGATGCCTACGGATACATCTTTGATGTTACTGATGAAGCAGCTGTAATTGAAAATATAAATAAAATAGAAGCCGAAGTTGGTCCAATTGATATTTTAGTAAACAATGCCGGAATTATAAAACGTATTCCGATGATTGATATGGAGGTAGAAGATTTTGAGGCAGTTATAAAAGTCGACTTAATAAGTCCTTTTATTGTTTCAAAAGCGGTTGCCAAAGGAATGATTAAAAGAAGACAAGGTAAAATTATCAATATCTGCTCAATGATGAGTGAATTGGGAAGAGACTCTGTAAGTGCTTATGCTGCTGCAAAAGGAGGTTTGAAAATGCTGACTAAAAATATGGCAACAGAATGGGCAAAATACAATGTTCAGACTAACGGAATTGGTCCGGGGTATTTTGCAACCAGCCAGACTGCTCCAATTCGTGTAGACGGACATCCTTTTAATGAATTTATTATCAGCAGAACACCTGCCGCAAGATGGGGTGATCCGGAAGATTTAGCCGGAGCTGCTATATTCTTATCTTCAAAAGCCAGTGATTTTGTTAACGGACATATTTTATATGTTGACGGCGGTATCCTTGCTACTATTGGAAAACCTTCAAACGAAGAATAATTTTCAAATTTTAAAGACATGAGCACAACTTTTATACACGATAATTTTTTATTAGAAAATAAATATGCTGAGGAGTTATATCACAATTACTCTAAAAACCAGCCTATCATTGATTACCATAATCACTTAAATCCGCAGTTTATCGCCGAAGATAAAATCTTTGACAACATTACTCAGGTTTGGATTAACGGTGATCACTACAAATGGCGTGCAATGCGTACTTTGGGAATCAACGAGCAGTTTATAACCGGAAATGGCTCAGATAAAGATAAATTCTTAAGCTGGGGAAAAACAGTTCCGTACACAATGCGTAATCCTTTGTATCACTGGACACACTTAGAATTAGCCCGTTATTTTGATATTTATGATTTACTGAATGAAAAGTCGGCTGAGAAAATTTATTTAGAAACATCGGAGAAAATCAATTCTCAGGCGTACAGCACGCAAAATCTTCTTAAAAAAGTAAACGCTGAATTGGTTTGTACTACAGAAGATCCAATTGATTCGTTGGAATTTCATCAAAAATTCGCCAATAACTCGGTTGGAATCAAAATGAGTACAGCATTCAGACCTGATAAAGCCATCTTAATTGCTAACGATGGTTATAATGCATATCTGGACACATTAGGGGATGTGTCCGGAGTTGCAATTAATACGTATGCTGATTTACAGTCTGCTTTAAGAAAAAGAATCGAATTCTTTAATGCAAACGGATGTAAATTAAGTGATCACGGATTAAATCAAATTGATTTTGAAAACTTTACAGAAAGCGAAATCAATGCTATTTTCAAAAAGAAAAGAGAAAACGGCGAATTATCTCCGGAAGAAGTTTTAAAATTCCACAGCGCTATTTTGGTTTTCTTATCAGAAACATACCATGAGTTTGGATGGGTGCAGCAATTTCACTTAGGTGCACTGCGTAATAATAATGCTCGTATGCACAGAATTTTAGGTCCGGATACAGGATGGGATTCTATTGGAGATTATCCTCAGGCTCAAAAATTGTCTGCTTTCTTAAATGCTTTAGACAGTAAAGATAAATTGACTAAAACAATCATTTACAACTTAAATCCTGCTGATAACGAAGTTATGGCAACAATGATTGGAAACTTCAACGATGGAAGTGTTCGCGGAAAAGTACAATTCGGTTCAGGATGGTGGTTCTTAGATCAGAAAGACGGAATGACAAAACAATTAAACGCCTTGTCTAACATGGGCTTAATCAGCTGTTTTGTTGGAATGTTAACAGATTCAAGAAGTTTCTTATCTTTCCCAAGACACGAATATTTCAGACGTATTTTATGTAATCTGCTTGGAGACGAAATCAAAAGAGGAGAGCTTCCTAATGATATGGAGTGGATTGGAAAATTAGTTTCTGATATTTCATACAACAACGCTAAAGAATATTTCAAATTTTAATTTTTTGAACCATTAAGAGATTAAGATTGTTAAGTTTTTTTGTCTTTGTGTTTAAGTTAGAAACTAAAAGATAATTAAGTGATTAGGCGTAATAAGCTTAATTTTTAAAAGTAAGGAAAACATACAGTTAAGCTTAATTATCTTAAGCTCTTAATGGTAAAAATAAAAATACCTTAATGGTAAAATATAAAAAGATAGTATGAGTAGAGTAGTTGCATTTGGAGAAATCATGCTTCGTCTTTCGACAGAGAGACACCTGCGTTTTTCGCAATCGACAGCATTTGGTGCCACTTACGGCGGCGGAGAATTCAATGTTTGTGTTTCTCTTGCGAATTATGGTGTAAATGCTGAGTTTGTTACAAGATTACCTCAAAACGAGATTGGTTTATCGGCTTTGAAAGAAATGCGAAAAATGAATGTCGAATCTAAAAACATTGTTTACGGAGGAGAACGTTTAGGGATTTACTTTCTGGAAACCGGAGCCGGAACACGCGGCAGTAATGTGGTGTATGATCGTGCACATAGTGCTATGGCAACTATCGAAAAAGGATTAATCGATTGGGAAAAAGTTCTGGAAGGAGCCGAATGGTTTCACTGGAGCGGGATTACACCGGCAATTTCTCAAAGTGCAGCAGAAGCTTGTTTAGAAGCCATTAAAACAGCTCATAAACTGGGAATAAAAATCTCATGCGACTTAAACTACAGATCGAAACTTTGGCAGTATGGCAAAACGCCAAGCGAAGTAATGCCGGAAATGCTGCAATACAGCAATGTAATTTTAGGAGATATTGATACAGCTTATTTCATGCTGGGAATCCCGAAAGTAAATCCGAATTATCAGGACGAAAAAACGCTTCCGGCTTTATATGAAAAACTATACGAGCTGATTCCGAATTTAAAAATTGCAGCTACAACACTTCGTTATTCTGTCAGCGCCTCGCACCAAAGAATTGGCGGTGTATTATTTGACGGAAAAGCACTGTATCAGGCAGCTGTAAAAGAGGTTACTCCGGTTGTAGACAGAGTAGGAAGCGGTGATGCCTTTATGGGCGGCTTAATTTACGGATTGTTAGAATATCAAAATAATAACCAGAGAGCCTTGGATTTTGCTGTAGCAGCCTGTTGTTTAAAACATACCATTGCGGGCGATTACAATCTGGTTACTTTAAAAGAAGTTGAAAATATGATTGATGGTGATGGTTCTGCATTGGTGTCAAGATAATTAATTAAAAATATGGCAAAATATTCAAGAATAGAAGTAGCACAGACAATGAAGGATAACGGGATGGTTCCGTTGTTTTTTCACTCTGATATTGAATTAAGTAAAAAAGTTTTAAAGGCATGTTACGACGGAGGTTCCAGATTAATGGAGTTTACAAGCCGTGGTGATTTTGCTCACGAAGTTTTTGGAGCTTTAAACAAATATGCTCTGGCAGAACTGCCGGGAATGATTTTAGGTGTTGGTTCTGTTACAGATGTGGCATCGGCTTCATTGTATATGAGTTTAGGCGCAAATTTTATTGTAACGCCTGTTTTTAGAGAAGATATTGCAATTGCCTGTAACCGCAGAAAAGTATTGTGGTCTCCTGGCTGCGGTACTTTATCAGAAATCGCAAGAGCAGAAGAATTAGGCTGTGAAATTGTAAAATTATTCCCTGCAGATACGTACGGTCCGGAATTTATAAAAGCCATAAAAGGACCTTGCCCGTGGACAAATATTATGCCTACAGGCGGTGTTTACCCAACAGAGGAAAGTTTAAGTTCATGGCTGAATGCCGGAGCAACCTGTGTAGGTTTAGGGTCGCAGCTAATTTCAAAAGACATTTTAGATAATAAAGATTTCGACGGACTTACTGCTAAAGTCAGCAAAGTACTTGACATTATAAAAAATATTAGAAAATAAATAAGGAGTAATCATGCCAATCCTTATTTAGATGCGTTTTTTTTAGATTTTAGAGATTGTAATTGAGCATTACGCCTGCGGAGCAGATTTTGTCACTCCTCACAGCAGGATTTGTTCTAATACAGGTGTAATGTTTCATTTACAATTTATCCGGATTAATAAAAGATAATAAGGAAAGAAGTGGTTATTAATAACACTTTTAAAGAAGAAATAATGGAAAAAATAAACAGATCAAATTCAGAGTTTTCAAATAAACTTCCTATCAAGATTGTACAATTTGGAGAAGGTAACTTCTTAAGGGCTTTTGTTGAATATGCTATTCAGAAATTAAATCAAAAAGCAGATTTTAACGCCGGAATTGCCGTTGTTCAGCCTATCGACAAAGGTTTGGTTAACATGATCAATGCACAGGACGGATTGTATACCTTATTTATGAAAGGGGTAAAAAAAGGAGAAGAAATTCAGGAAAAAGAATTGATTACCAATATTGTAAAAGCAGTTGATCCTTACGCTTCTTTCCAGGAATATTTAGCTTTGGCTAAAGAGGAAGAATTGGCTTTTATTATTTCAAATACAACTGAAGCAGGTATAGAATACATTGCATCAGATCTTCCAACAATGCAGCCTCCGGTTTCATTTCCTGCAAAATTAACTGTACTTTTGCATGAAAGATTTAAGCATTTTAAAGGTGCTGAAGACAAAGCATTGACTATTATTCCTTGCGAATTAATCAATTATAATTCAGATACTTTAAAAGAAGTTATTTTGAAATATTGTGTAGACTGGAAATTAGAGCAGGAATTCGTTTCATGGGTATTAAACAGCTGTTCTTTTCATAATACATTGGTTGACAGAATCGTTCCGGGTTATCCAAAAGATCAGATTGAAGAATACAACAGCCAGTTGTCATACAAAGACGATTTGATTGTAAGTGCCGAAACTTTCTTTTTATGGGTAATTGAAGGTGATAATGAATTGAAAGCAAAACTTCCGTTTGATAAAACAGATTTGGACGTGAAAATTGTTGAAGATATGCAGCCATATCGTACTCGTAAAGTTAGAATTTTGAACGGAGCGCATACAGCAATGGTTCCTTTTTCATTACTTTACGGAAATGAAACAGTAAAAGAAACAGTTGATAATCCTTTTACGGGAGAATTTATTAATAAAGCTGTTTTTGAAGAGATTAATGAAACATTAAACATGGATAAAGAGGAACTGGCAAGTTTCTCTGAAGAAATTCTGGACCGTTTTAGAAATCCGTTTATTAAGCATTTATTATCATCAATTGCTTTAAATTCGATTTCTAAATTTAAAGTTCGTGTACTGCCAAGTTTAACAGGATATGTAGATATTCATAAAAAACTTCCGGTTCATTTAACGTTTGCTTTTGCAGCTTTAATACGTTTTTATAAAGGAACATGGAACGGACAAGCTTTACCGGTAAATGACAGTGAAGATATTGTAACGTTTTTTGATGGTCTTTGGAAATCAGATGACTATGAAAAAATCGCAAGACTTACTTTGCAGAATAAAAGTTTCTGGGATGAAGATTTAAGTGAAATTCCTTCTTTAACAAAAGCAATTACAATTGCTTTGGAAGAAATTGACTCAAATGGAATCGAAGCTGGTTTTGCTAAGTTTCAGGAGAGAATAAAATAGAAAAAAAATAAAAAAAACAAAAGGACAAGGGTTAGTTATGGCAACGCAGAAAAAATTAATAAAAGTACACCCAACAGATAACGTAGCGGTGGCTTTGGTAAACCTTACAGCAGGCGAGGTAATTGATTTTGAGGGAGAATCGGTTACAGTTGAGTCTGATGTAAATATGAAACATAAGATTGCAATGGTTCCTTTTAATGTAGGAGACAGAATCATTATGTACGGTGTTTTAGTTGGAAAAGCAAGTGCCAGAATCGAAAGAGGAGGGCTGCTTTCTACAACAAATGTAAAACACGAAAGTGATAAAGTTACAGGTAAAACTGAATCAATTGGCTGGAATGCTCCGAACATTGACAAATGGAAAGACAGAACCTGGCAGGGCTATCACAGAGAAGACGGACAGGTTGGTACCGAAAACGTATGGCTTTTCTTCCCGCTTGTATTTTGTGAAAACAGAAACATCGAAATCTTAAAAGATATTTTTGAGAAAGAATTGATGAAACCTAAAGAAAACGATTACCAGTTATTGCTTCGTTCTTTGGTTAAATCAGAAACAGGTGGAGCAGGAAATGAAGCGGCTTCAAATGATGCGAATTTATTCAATAATATTCAGGTAAAATTCATCACACACCAGGGTGGCTGCGGTGGTATTCGTCAGGATTCTCATAGTCTGGCTAAATTACTGGCTGGTTATGTTAACAATCCAAACGTTGCCGGAGCGACTGTTTTGAGTTTAGGATGTCAGAATCTTCAAATTTCAATTTTTAAAGATGCTTTAGATGCTATTAATCCAAACAGCAAAAAGCCTGTTTTGATTTACGATCAGCAGTCTATCGGAACTATTGAAACGATGTTGAATAGTGTTGTAAAAGACACTTTTGAGGCGATTAAAAAAGCAAACGAAATCAAGAGAGAGCCGGCTCCGTTATCTAAGTTAAGAATTGGTTTAGAGTGCGGAGGATCTGACGGATTCTCTGGTATTTCTGCAAACCCTACTTTAGGTGTTACTTCAGATTTATTAGCTGCTTTAGGCGGTACTACAATCCTTTCTGAGTTCCCTGAATTATGCGGTGTTGAGCAGGAATTAGTAAACCGCTGCGTTGAAGACGAAAGCGGAAAACGTTTCTTGGATTTAATGCAATGGTATGAGAAAACAGTTGTTGATGCAGGTTCAGGATTCGATATGAATCCGTCTCCGGGTAACATCAAAGACGGATTGATTACAGATGCTATGAAATCTGCGGGAGCAGCTAAAAAAGGTGGAACTTCGCCAATTACAGGAGTTTTTGATTACGGAGAATATATCAGCAAACCGGGATTAACTTTACTTTGTACGCCAGGAAACGACGTAGAATGTACAACAGCAATGGTAGGTTCAGGAGCAAATATGGTATTATTTACAACAGGTTTAGGAACACCAACAGGTAACCCGATTGCACCGGTTGTAAAAATTTCATCAAACACGCAGTTAGCAAACAAAATGTCTGATATTATCGATATTGACACGGGAGGAATTATTACCGGAGAAAAATCTATCGATGAAATGGCAGATGAAATGTTAGAATTCATTATTGATGTAGCAAGCGGTACTATTAAAACCAAAGCGGCACTTTTAAATCAAAATGACTTTATTCCTTGGAAAAGAGGAGTTTCTCTTTAATAAGTTGAAAAAACACATATATGAAAGACGCACAACGGTGCGTCTTTTTTTTTAACCGTATAAGTGATATAAGTTTATTAAAGAGTTTGATTTTGTGTAATAAAAATCATAATTGGTGAAAAGAGATATGAGTAGAGACGCACCGCAGTGCGTCTTTTTTTAACCATATAAGTGATATAAGTTCATTAAAGAGTTTGATTTCGTGTAATAAAAATCATAAGTGGTGAAAAGAGATGTGAGTAGAGACGCACCGCAGTGCGTCTTTTTTTAAACCATATAAGTGATATAAGTTTATTAAAGAGTTTGATTTTGTGTAATAAAAATCATGAATGGTGAAAAGAGATATGATTAGAGACGCACAACGATGCGTCTTTTTTTTATGTAACCGTATAAGTGATATAAGTTTATTAAAGAGTTTGATTTTGTGTAATAAAAATCATAAGTTATGAAAAGTGATATGAGTAGAGACGTACTGCAGTGCGTCTTTTTTTAACAATAGAACGAAATATGATTCATCTAATGTTTTGTTTTTAGGGATAAAAAAATCCTCATAATGAATTATTATGAGGATTAGTAAAGAAAAACTTAAATTATCTTATATTGCTTATATGGTTTAAATCTTTACGTTAAAAAGTGTTTCTCGACGATGATTTACGAATGTGTAATTCCGGTGCGAGAACGACCTTTTTTTCGATTTTAATCGTATCGGTTTTATCTACCTGTTCAAGAAAAACGCGTGCCGACATTTTTCCCATTTCTAGCGGTGACTGATCTACAGAAGTAATGGATAATTCCATGAACTTCGTAAAAGGTTCGTTACTAAATCCCGCCACGCAAAACTCTTCCGGGATACTGATGTTTCTTTCTTTTAACTGCTGAATGGCTCCCAATGCAGCAAAATCACTGGATGAAAATATCGCGTCTGGCGGTGTTTCAAGCTGTAGTAATTTATCAACAGCTTCTTTTCCGGCTTCTACACTACTTTTTGTGTGAATTACATATTCTTCTTTAAATTCAATTCCGTGGTCTAAAAGAGCCTGTTTATAGCCCAGAAACCTGTTTTTAAAGATTTCAAAAGATAAATCTCCGGAGAAATGTGCAATATGGCGGCAGCCTTCATTAATCAAATGCTTGGTGGTTAAATATCCTCCTCTAAAGTCATTGATAGTTACAGAACTTACGCCGTCAATATGTTTACTTCGGTCAAAAAAGATCAGTGGTACATTCTTTCTTAAAACATTCTGAAAAGCTTCGTTGTTTTCGTCAGTTACATCGGTTACAGACATGATAATTCCATCGACCTGGGCATCAATTAAAGTGTATAGATTTTCGTTTTCTCTTTTTTTACTTTCGTGAGTCTGACAGATAATTACTTGAAAACCGTGCGGGTGAAGCTCTTCTTCAATTCCTCTGATTACAGAAGCAAAAAAATTGCTGTCAATACGAGGTACAATTACTCCAATATTATTACTTCGGCCGCTTTTTAATGCTAAAGCAAGTTTGTTTTGCTTGTAGTTCATTGAGGCTGCGGTTTTAATAACCAATTCGCGAGTACTTTCTTTAATCTTCGGATTGTTATTCAACGCTCTGGAAACAGTAGCTGCAGTGATATTTAGTTTTTCGGCAATATCATAAATGGTTACTTTTTCGCTCATTAAAAACGGTTTTACAAGTTAAATTCTTTGACAAAAATACATTTTTTTTATATAATCTAATATTTAATGTTATCGATTACCATTATTAAAAACTATAACGTTTTCTATTTTACAATGATAATAAATTATAATATTTTTTGCATTAAATGTAATTATATTTCTTAATAAAAATTAAAAATACAATTTTTTTCTAAATAAATTTGGTGCATTACAACATATTTTCTATTTTCGTGTAATCGATTACATAATTGCTGTGTTTTCGCCTTGTCAAACTAGAAATTCCATTCAAATGATTCCAGGTAAGGTTATAAGGTTCAGATTAGTTGTTTTCTTAAGTGTATTAGTTATTTTGACTATATCATGCTCAAAGAAAATTAAGGCTGATGCTCAATCAGATCCCTGGAAAAATATGGAAATGATCATAAAAACACTTCCACAGACTAATTTCAAGGATAATACTTATAATATAAATGATTTTGGAGCGGTTGCAGATGCCAAAACTTTAAACACTGCAGCTTTTGAAAAAGCAATAAAAACCTGTTCTGAAAACGGTGGCGGGAAAGTTGTTGTTCCAAATGGAAAATACCTGACAGGAGCTATTCATTTAGAAAACAATGTGAATCTTCATTTAGAAGATAATGCCGAAATTCTTTTCAGTTTAAATCCAAAAGATTATCCAATTGTTCATACTTCATGGGAAGGAACAGAACTGATGAATTATTCACCACTTATTTACGCCAAAAACAAAAAAAATGTTGCCATAACCGGAAAAGGTACTTTAAACGGTCAGGCCGACAGTACTAACTGGTGGATTTGGTGTGGTGCTAAAATGTACGGCTGGACAAAAGGAACTCCTTCTCAGAATGATCCGCAGAATCGTGAAGTTTTAGTTGATATGGCCGAAAAAGGTGTTCCGGTGAGCGAAAGAATTTTTGGAGACGGAAGATATTTACGTCCCAATTTTATTGAGTTTTTTGAATGCAATACTGTTTTGGTAAAAGATATTACGGTGATAAATGCTCCGTTTTGGATTCTGCATCCCATCAAAACCAATAATATGATTATTGACGGAGTTACAGTAAACAGCCACGGACCTAATAATGATGGCTGTGATCCAGAATATTCTCAAAACATTATCATTAAAAACTGCACCTTCAATACTGGTGATGATTGTATTGCTATTAAATCCGGACGTGACGGAGACGGAAGACGAGTAGCAATTCCGAGTAAAAACATTATTGTTCAGAACTGTAAAATGATCGACGGTCACGGCGGTGTTGTTATTGGGAGCGAAATATCGGCCGGAGTAAACAATGTTTTTGTTGAAAATTGTGTCATGGACAGTCCAAATCTGGATCGCGCCATCAGAATCAAAACCAATTCAAAAAGAGGCGGTGTGATTGAAAATGTCTATGTACGAAATCTTGAAGTGGGAACGGTAAAAGAATGTGTGCTGAAATTAAATATGTTTTACAATGTATATGGTTCGCAGACCGGAAACTTCATTCCCACAATTCGAAACATCAATCTCGAAAATATTAACGTCAAAAACGGCGGAAAATACAGTGTTTGGGCAGAAGGCTATAAAGAATCTCCTGTAGAAAATATAACGCTTAAAAATGTAAAAATCACAAAAGTAGACTCGGTTTACTTATTGAAAAACGTAAAGAATATCAATTTTATAAACACCTATGTAAATGGAAAAAAAGTAGAATAATTAAAAACAGTAACTATCAATTTAACAAACCACACAAAGCCACATGAGAATTAAACAACCATTAAAAGGAAACAAAAAATACAGTCTTGTATTTTTCCTGTTTCTCAATTTCCTTCTCAGCCACACCATAAAAGCTCAGTCGACTATGGTAGAAGGAAAAATTACAGACGCGTCGGGATTATCACTGCCAGGTGTTAATGTCCAGGAAAAAGGAACTAAAAACGGAACTTCGACAGATTTTGAAGGAAGTTTTAAAATGAATGTAACCAATAGCAAAGCAGTTTTAATAATCAGCTATTTAGGATTTCAGACTCAAGAAGTCAGCATTGAAGGAAAATCTAAAATCAACGTAAGCCTTGCCGAACAATCAAACTCATTAAATGAAGTTGTAGTTGTAGGATACGGGTCTGTTAAAAAAACAGATTTAACAGGTTCTGTAAGTACGATAAGCGCGGCTACCATTACAGAAAGAAATACAATAAGTCCGCTTGAAGCCATTCAGGGAAGCACACCGGGGGTTCAGATTTCATCAGCCACAGGTCGTGCCGGAGACGGATTTAAAGTAGTGATCAGAGGGAATAATTCCTTAATAGCCGATTCGAGCAATCCAAGTGCAGTGGGGTCTACACCATTGTATATTGTAGACGGTGTGCCTATGGACGGAATAGATTTCCTGAATCCGCAGGATATTGCGAGAATGGATGTTTTAAAAGATGCTTCGTCTGCAGCGATTTATGGTTCGAGAGGATCAAACGGGGTTGTAATTGTTACCACTAAAAGCGGTACAAGTGTAAAACCCGGAATTAATGTAAGTTTCGATACTTCGTACGGAACCAAGACAGCAGCGAGATTACCAAAAATGATGTCAGGAGCAGAATGGTGGAAGTTCCATCAGGTAGCGTATATGAGTGCGACTCCTCAAACTCAGACTCCGGCTCAGTTAGCGGCTCTGGCAGGAAATCAAAGCCCATTATTAGTGGAGCGTGCCAATAACGGCTATAACTTCGACTGGTATGATGCGGTACTTAAAACAGGAATGACTGAAAATAATTATCTGAATATTTCCGGTCGTGCAGAGTCAGGCTTAAGCTATAACTTGGCTTTTGGTATTCAGGGCGATAAAGGTCTTATTGACAATGATTCGACAGATAAATATTCATTTAAACTGGGATTGAATCATAAAATCAATGATAAATTTTCTACCGGAGTAAATATTACCATTGCCAGATTAGTCAACCAGTTGGGAAGTGATTTAGCCATGCAGGATGCCTTCAGGTTAAGCCCTCTTATGTCTCCGTATGCTGTAGATGCAGAGGGAAATGAGCAGGTTGGAAATTTATTTTTCCTTCCGGGAAAACTAACATATCCTGATGGTTCATGGGCAATCAATAAAACCAGTACGGTCAATCCTTTAATGGAAATTGCTAATTCATCACAAATTCAAAAAACATGGCAGACCGTTGGTAACGCCTATTTACAGTATCAGCCTTTAAAATGGCTTTCGTTAAAGACAACGTTCTCTACCGGAATTACAAACGGCACCGATTCGGCATCTTATACAGCACAGACAAATGCAGGTGTAACATTAAACGGAAAAAATTCGGCAACTCTTAAAAGTAACAACAATTTCAATTACACATGGGATAACCAGGCTGATTTGAAACACAGTTTGGAGGGAGGACATGATTTTAGTTTGTTGTTATTGCAGAGTTTGTATTCCAATACAGATGAAACTTCCTATATGTATTCTAATAATCAGCCTTTTGATGTTGGAACAGATAATATGGGATCAGGAGCACAGTCGAGTTATGTAATTCGTTCCTTCTTTTCAAAATACACTTTAAGCTCTTATGCCGTTCGTTTGAATTATGCATTTAAAGATAAATACCTTGTTACAGCTTCTTCAAGATGGGACGGTTCTTCTGTACTAGCAGAAGGAGATCAATGGCAGAGTTTCCCTTCCTTAGCTTTAGGATGGAAACTGAGTAAGGAATCTTTTCTTGCAAACAGTTCTGTTGTATCAGATTTAAAACTACGTGCCAGTATTGGGTATACAGGAAACAACAACGTCGCGCCTTATAATTCTCAGGCACTCTTAAATCAGCAGACATTTTACGCAAACGGATCGATTCCGGTGATAGGATGGCAGACTGAGAATCTGGCTAATCCATATTTAACTTGGGAAAAAACCAGAGAATATAATTTAGGTGTTGATTTTGGATTTTTACGAAACAGAATTACAGGAACTGTAGATGTTTACGACAGATTATCAGACGACTTAATTTACAAACAGCAACTGCCTGCCGAATCCGGATGGAAAAATACATTTGCAAACGTAGGATCTGTTAGTAATAAAGGGGTAGAGGTTTTATTAACTACCAAAAATATTAAAAGCGAAAAAGTAAATTGGGAAACCACCTTTACTTTTACGAAAAACGTAAACAAATTAGAGTCAATTTACAATCAGGATAAAGTAAGTGATATTGGAAACAAACTAATTCTTGGTGCACCATTAAACCCAAATTACAACTATGTGTATGACGGCGTATGGCAGGAAAGTCAGGCGGCCGAAGCAGCAACATACAATATGAAACCGGGTCAGGCTAAGCCAAAAGACTTAAATGGTGATGGTGTTTTTAATCAGGATGACAGAACCGTAATAGGAAATCCAAATCCGGAATGGCAGGGAAGTTTCTATTCAAAACTAACTGTAGGCCAGTTTGATTTTAATTTCTCTGTAATTACAAGTCAGGGACAAACCGTATTGAGTACTTTTCACCAAAACTTTGCCGATGTAAGCGACAGAGGGCGCCAGAAATTAGCAATGGATTATTTTATCCCGACAAACGGAGCCGGAATCGATGCTAATGCAAATTACACAAACCCAAGACCGGGACCTGTAGCAACAGGTGCAGGAGCATACTGGACTTCTTTATTTGGCTATTACAGAGACGTTTCGTACGTAAAAATTAAAAATATATCTTTAGGTTACACATTTGATTCTGAATTATTGAAAAGATTAAAAATCAATAATTTAAGGCTGTATGTAAATGTATTGGATCCATTTGTATTTACAGATTTTGACGGATATGATCCGGAATGGGCTGCTTCTCCTTTTGGAGTAAACCGTCCGGCATCTGTAACTACACAATTAGGATTAAGTGTTAAATTTTAATAAAGATATCAAATGAAAAAATTCATTATAATGTTAGGAATACTGGCTGTCTCTGCAACTTCATGCAGTGATTTTATCGAAGAAGACAGCCGTTCTTATGTACCCGCAGATGCGACTTATAAAACCGCAAGCGGGTATCAGCTGCTTATAAATTCTAATTACGCATGGCTTAAAAGCATTTACGGTGGCAATCCGTGGTTGTTTGAAGCCGGAACAGATATGTACGCAGAAGGAAGATCTCCGGAACCGGCAGGTTTAAGCCAGTACACGCTTTTAATTCCGTCATCAGACAACGTTGCTGATTTGTATACGCCATGTTATCAGTTAATTCAGTCGGTAAACAAAGCCGTATATTATGCAACAGTAACAGAACAGACGGCTAATTTAAATACTCTTGTAGGCGAAGCCAGATTTTTAAGAGCTCAGGCTTACTTTTTACTGGTGCAGACGTATGGAGGCGTTCCGGTTGTAAATGAACATGTAACCACTCCGGTTTTATTTTTTACAAGAAATACTGCTGAGGAAGTGTACACGCAGATCATAGGAGATTTGGATTTTGCTTTAGCAAATGTTGGAACTTCGACTTACAGCACAACCGGAAAGGTAAACAAAAGAGCCGTAAATGATTTACTGGCAAAAGTATATCTGACAAGAGGATATGAAACTTTTGGCAAAGCCGATGATTTTGCAAAAGCAGCCGCTTACGCAGATGCCGCAATTGCAGGTCAGGGATTAAATATAGCTTTCGATCAGTTGTTTAAACCAGGAAATGATCTAAATGCCGAAACTATATTTTCTGTGCAATACGATAAAAATTCAACCAGTACTGACCCGACAAAATTGGGGAATAATCAGTTTTACTATTTCAGTTCGTATTTAGGAGGAGCCGAAACGGGAGCACCATTAAGAAGCTACAATTTATGCCCGACAGATTACGCTTTAGGTTTATATGAGCAGGGAGATAAAAGATGGGACGCTACTTTTATGACCGAAATTCTGGAAGGACCGGAAACGACAAATGGAGTTACAAAAACAATTTTGTATTATCCGTATTACAGAAGTACAAATCCGGCTTCTTTAAAAGTGAGACATTTTTATGAACCAAAATGGTTTACGCCGGCAGACAGAATTGCGTGGGAAACGACGAATGCTTCGAGAAAAGCGGCAACATTTGTTTACCACCCTTGGGGCGAATATTCTGCTGCGCATACTTTGATCAAAAACTTAGATTGTTATACCATTCCGGTTAAGAAGTTTGACGATCCGGACCCAACAACGCCATCAAGTACAGGACCTGTAAGTACAAGAGATATTATTGTGGCGCGATTAGGAGAAACCTATTTAATTGCTGCCGAAGCATATTTAAAAGCAGGACAGGCATCTACAGGTTTAACTCGTTTAAATGAAGTAAGAAGAAGAGCCGGAGTGGCAAATGCAACAGCCGGAGAGTTCAACATCGATTATATTCTGGACGAAAGAGGACGAGAATTATTAGGTGAATATAAAAGATGGTTTGACCTAAAACGTACCGGAACATTAGTTGAAAGAGCTTCGGCACATAATTATAGAATTAAAGAATCAAATTTTGTTGGTGTAGATGGTAAACTTAAAATTTTAAGACCTATCCCTCAGACAGTATTGGATTTAAACCAAAATAAAGATTTTCCTCAAAATCCCGGTTATTAGTAATTTGATTAAGTTTTGAGACTATTGTTTTTTTGAAGTAGTTGAGGAGGAGTTTGGCAAAACGCCGGACTCCTTTCTTAACTAAAAAATAAATTGATTGTAATGCGTAAAATTGTATTCATTTTAGTGTTGGTTTCCTGTGCTTTACGTGCACAGCAATTCCGTGTAGATACTTCATACACTGTAAAAAGCACCTATACTAAACTGATTAAAAAATACCCGTTTATAACCATTCCGGTTTTAGACAAAAACAAGAATGTTACTGCGGTGCAAGACGTTCCTTATTTCTCAGAAAAAGAAAGAACACTGCATTTGGATGCATTTGTAAATAATAAGCAAAAGAAAAATCCGGCTGTAGTAATGATTCACGGCGGCGGATGGCGTTCTGGAAATAAAAACCAGATGAATGCTATGGCAGAAGCGATAGTGGCAAGCGGCTATTCCTGTTTTACAATTGAGTACAGATTATCGCTGGAAGCAAAATATCCTTACGGAGTTATTGATGTTAAAAATGCCATTAAGTACATAAAAGATAATGCGGGAAAATTCAAAGTAGATCCGGACAAAATTGCGGTTTTAGGCTGTTCTTCGGGCGGGCAGATGGCAGCTTTGATTGGTACAACAAATGAAAATCCTGCTTTTGAGGATCCTTCTTATAAAAGTAAATCATCTTCAAAAGTACACGCCATTATCAATGTCGACGGCGTTTTGGCTTTCAGACATCCGGAATCTTCAGAAGGAGAAATGGCATCGTTTTGGCTGGGAGGTTCTTACGAAGAAAAAACAGAGAACTGGAAGAATGCTTCGGCTTTGCACAATACCGGTAAAAATACACCTCCGATACTGTTTATAAACAGTAGTATAGACCGGTTTCATGCCGGAAGAGACGATATGATAAAAATTTTAAATCAGTACAATATTTACAATGAAGTTCATACCTTAGAAAACTCGCCTCATTCTTTTTGGTTCTTTGAGCCGTGGTTTGGTCAAACCGTTGCTTTTACAACCCATTTTTTAGACAAGACATTCAAATAATACAATACAATGAAAACAAAAATCAAAATCGCAGCCTTATTTTTAATTGGTGTTACAGCAGTAAATGCTCAAAAATACGATATCAAAACGGCTAAAACGTACGCTGAGATTTCAGCAAAAACAGACGGACACTGGGAAGGAAGAAAATACAAAGGCGGAACCGTTTTTAAGAACGTAGACCGTTTAAAACTGGCTCCGGAGCACACAGACCATTCTTTTGATATTCGTTACGAAGGACCGGGCTGGGAAAACAACAGGATAGGCTATCGTTTGTATCTGGACTGGAGAAATGCCATCGATATTTTTGGTAAAAAAACCTCAGAAAATATTCTGCCAATTGTAGGACAGGACGGTTTTGATTCTTACCACGAAATGAGTGACTGGGGAGCAGATATTCTGAAAGCCGGAAAAGGAATCGGAATTGGTTCTATTGACCGTTATTTAAACAACGAAAAACTGCATTTTCGCGAAGTAGATTCAACTATTGCGGCGGTTGTAAATAAAACAAACAAATCAGGCGTAAAAGTAAATTATTACGGATGGAAAACGGCTTCGGATAAAATTGATTTCACATCGACTTTAACCATTAAGCCGGATCAGCTTTATACAAAACACACCATTCAGGCTTCAAAAGAAATAAAAGGAATTTGTACCGGAATCGTAAAACAAAAAAATACCGAACTGCTTAAAAAAGAAAGCAAAAACAAAAAATGGGCATATCTGGCTACTTACGGAGTACAATCGCTGGTACCGGATAAATTAGGAATGGCTATTTTTTATGAAGTAAACTCAATCGAAAACATTGCCGATACTAATTTAGATTATTTATTAGTATTTAAACCTACAACAAAAGCGGTTTCATTTTATCTTTTAGGAGCTTGGGAACAAGAGAAAAACGGAATTAAATCGCAGGAAGAATTTGTGAAATATTTAGACGCACAATTGGAAATTCTGAACAAAAAAGGAAAAATGTAATGTATTCTAAACACATAGAAACATAGATTTAGTTTCGCCCTCAGTATTACAAACAAAGCCGGCTTTCTACACAGCGTATCTATGTTTGTTAATGTAAGTGAAACGCCTCTTGGATTAGTTTGAAACTATGTTTCTATGTGTTTAAAATATGCAGCAAATCAAAAAACGTTTGCAGTGAAAAAAATAAAAGTAATGTTGAGATCTGTTTCCCATACTATGAATTACGCAAAAAAAGCTATCCTGTTTTTTCTGTTTTTAAGTAGTTTGGCTTCGGCACAAAACACTGAAAAAATCGTAATTCCGGTTAATGCAAAGTGGTCAGAGAAAGCGGCATCAACGATTTTAAATAAATATCCCAAAGCCTGGCAGATCGATGGAACAGAGAAACCAAAATGGGATTATAAAATGAGTCTGGTCTTGTTTGCATTTGAAAAATTATATCAAAAAACAAAAGATAAAAAGTACCTGAATTACATAAAAGAATATGCAGACGAACTGATAGACAGTAATGGAAATATTCTAAAATACGACATCAAGGAATACAATATCGACTATGTAAATCCGGGGAAACTGCTGTTTAATTTATATGAGATAACAAAAGACAACCGCTATAAAAATGTAATTGAACAATTAAGAAAACAAATTGAAACACAGCCCAGAACAGCAAGCGGCGGTTTTTGGCACAAACAGATTTATCCGGACCAAATGTGGATTGACGGCTTATATATGGCAGAACCATTCTATGCACAATACACGGTAAAATATGAAAAGGGAAAAAATCTTGATGATATTGCCAGACAGTTTGAATTGGTTCATGATCATATAATGGATAAGAAAACCGGGCTGCCGTATCATGCCTGGGACGAGAGTAAAAAAATAGGCTGGGCCAATCCAGAAACGGGAACATCACCCACAATCTGGAGCAGAGGAATTGGCTGGTATATGATGGCATTAGTTGAAACCTTGGATTATTTTCCTAAAAATCATCCAAAACAAAAAGAACTGGCGGCATTTTTGAATGAAATTTCAAAAAATCTCATTAAAGCACAAAGCTCTTCAGGATTATGGTATCAGGTGGCTGATAAACCGGAACTGGAGGGGAATTATTTAGAGGCGTCTGGTTCGGCAATGATTATTTATGCTTTGGCAAAAGGAGCAGACAAAGGATATCTGGCTTCATCATACAAGAAAACAGCTCAGGAATCTTTTGATGCATATATAAAAGAATTTGTAAAAACAAATGATAAGAATGAAATACTAATAACAAATGTTTCATCAAATGTAGGTTTAGGCGGTACTCCATTTCGTGACGGAACCAATGCCTATTATGCAAAAAGCAAAACAAAGGACAATAGTTCGCCTGCATTAGCAGCATTTTTACTAAGTGCAGCAGAACTGAATAAATAAAAACGGTTAAAGTATGAGAAAGAGCTTCTATTTTAGTTTTATCGCAATTGTATGGTTGATTACGATTGTTTTTTCATGTAATGAAATGAAAGCACAATCGCAGTCGTCCCATACTATTTCCGATAATCTGAAATGGTCAGAACGAATGGCACTTTCCATCATAAAACGCGCACCGCAGGCCTGGCAGGCAGACAATAATGAAAAACCAAAATGGGATTACAAACTAGGTCTTTTGATGACTTCTTTTGAAAAGCTCTATCACGAAACAAACAATCCTGTTTATGGCTATTATATCAAAGCCTATGGCGAAACAGTGATCGATCCTTCGGGACAAATCATGAATTACAAGCTCGAAGATTACAATATCGATTATATAAATCCCGGAAAATTTCTTTTTGATTTGTATAAAAGAACAAATGACCAAAGGTATTTAACAGCAATACAAACCCTGAGAAAACAGTTAGAAACGCATCCACGTACAAAATCCGGCGGTTTTTGGCACAAGAAAATTTATCCGTATCAAATGTGGCTGGACGGCTTGTATATGGGAACACCCTTTTATGCGCGTTACACAGCAGAATTTGATAGCGGAAAAGATTTTGATGATATTGCCAGACAATTTGAACAGATTCATCTGCACACACTTGACAAAAAAACAGGACTGCTTTTTCATGCATGGGATGAAAGTAAACTGATGCCCTGGGCGAATAAAGAGACCGGAACCTCACCTAATTTTTGGTCACGCTCTATAGGCTGGTACATGATGGCGCTGGTAGATGTACTGGATTATATGCCGAAAAATCATCCAAAGAGAAAAGAATTAATTAGGTTTTTAAACGATATTTCAAAAGCCGCTGCAAAATATCAGGATCCATCAGGATTATGGTATCAGGTAACCAATGCCGGAAATAAAGAAGGAAATTATCTCGAAGCTTCCGGTTCTGAAATGTTTGTATACGCTTATGCGAAAGGCGTAAACAAAGGATATCTGCCATCCGGTTATAAAAAACTCGCAGAAAAAGGATTTGATGCCATCACGAAAAAACTCATTACAGTTGATGCAGATGGTGAAATTCACATTACACAAGTCTGTGCCAGTGCAGGATTAGGCGGTAATCCGTATCGCGATGGTTCGTATGAATATTACATCAGAGAAAAAATAAAAACAGACAACTCACATGGATTAGGGCCGTTTATTTTGGCCGCAATCGAATTAAAAAAATAGTAGAATTTAATATAATCAAAAAATGAAAAGTAGAAGGAAACAAAGTTTTATGTCGGTCTTATTAGTTTGTGTACTGGCTTTATCAGGAGGTAAAGCTGTGGCACAGGAATCGGCAAAAAAAGAAATCGTGATTTCTAAAAACATGAAATGGTCAGATAAAATGGCCTTAACATTAATGAAACGTCATACAGAATCGTATATGCTTGATGATGCTAAAAAACCAAAATGGGATTATGTTCACGCCCTGGTTCTGCATTCGATAGAAGAATTGAACAAAAAAAATCCTGATCCCAGATACAAAGCTTATATAAGAGGTTATGTAGATGAGCTGGTACAGGAAGACGGTTCGATAAAAACATACGAAATAGACAAATACAATATTGATCTTGTAGTTCCCGGACGTCTTTTATTTGCAATTTACGACGAAACAAAACAGGACAAGTACTTAAAAGCACTTCAGTTAATTCGTAAACAATTAACCGAACAGCCTCGTACACCAAGCGGCGGATTCTGGCACAAACAAATTTATCCAAACCAGATGTGGCTGGATGGTTTGTACATGGGAGAGCCTTTCTATGCAGAATATACTCTTAGATATGAAAACGGAAAAAGTTTCGATGATATCGCGAAACAATTCGAATTGATTCAGCTTCATGCAACAGATCCAAAAACAGGATTATTGTATCATGGATGGGATGAAAGTAAACAAATGCCATGGGCTAATAAAGAAACAGGAAACTCACCAAACTTCTGGTCAAGAGCTTTAGGCTGGTATGCAATGGCATTGGTTGATGTTTTGGATTATTTCCCAAAAGACCATCCAAAACAAAAAGAACTAGTAAAGTACCTGAACAATGTTTCTGAAGCCTTGGTAAAATATCAGGATAAATCAGGATTGTGGTATCAGGTTACAGATAAAGGCGGCGAGAAAGGAAATTACTTAGAAGCGTCAGGTTCTGCGATGTTCTCGTATGCTTTTGCAAAAGGAGCAAACAAAGGATATCTGCCTGCAAAATATAAAAAAGCAGCCAACAAAGCTTTTGACGGACTGACTAAAGTCTTAATTAAAAAAGTGGACGAAGATGGCGGAATTACCTTAACAAACTGCTGCCAGGTTGCCGGTTTAGGAGGAAATCCTTATCGTGACGGCTCATATGAGTATTATGTAAACGAAAGAAAAAAAGACAACGATCCAAAAGCGACTGGACCTTTTATTTTAGCCGCTTTAGAATTGAACCGATAGTTATAAGAAACCCGGCAGGTTTTGAAACCCGGCCGGGTTTTCATCAAAAAAATAAGTGCCAAAATGAAAAATATAAAAATCATTCTCTTTATACTTTCTGTTTTTTCAATTCAGAAAACTGCTGCACAAGCCTGGACACCGGACAATGGCGACGGAACCTATACAAATCCTATTATTCATGCCGATTACTCAGATCCTGATGTGGTAAGGGTTGGAGACGATTTTTATATGACGGCATCTTCTTTTAACTGCAGTCCGGGACTTCCTGTTTTGCATTCTAAAGATCTCGTAAACTGGAAAATTATAAGCTATGCTTTAATTAAACAGCCTCCATTTGAAACTTACGATAAAGTACAGCACGGAAACGGTGTCTGGGCGCCTTGTATTACTTTTCATAATAACGAATTTTATATTTACTATCCTGATCCTGATTTTGGAATTTATATGATAAAATCTAAAAAGGCCGAAGGTCCGTGGTCAGAACCTGTTTTGGTTAAAGCAGGAAAAGGATTAATAGATCCGAGTCCGCTTTGGGATGACGACGGAAAAGCCTATCTGACACACGCATTTGCAGGAAGCAGGGCACAAATTAAAAGCTTACTGGTAGTCTGCAGTATGAATCCTGAAGGAACAATTGCTAATAATGATGAGGTAATGGTTATCGACGGGCATGAAAGCGAAGGCACAATCGAAGGTCCAAAATTCTACAAAAGAAACAATTACTATTACATTTTTGCTCCTGCAGGAGGAGTTCCTACAGGCTGGCAGACCATTTTAAGATCTAAAAACGTTTGGGGACCTTATGAAAAGAAAAAAGTGTTAGAACAGGGATCAACCAAAATAAACGGTCCGCATCAGGGCGCATGGGTGCAGACTCAGACCGGAGAAGACTGGTTTATTCATTTTCAGGATAAAGGAGCTTACGGACGAATCGTGCATTTACAGCCTATGAAATGGGAAAAAGACTGGCCGGTTATGGGACAGGATTTTGATAAAAACGGAATAGGAGAGCCTGTAACGACATTCAAAAAACCAAATGTTGGTAAAAAATATCCAATAGAAAACCCTGCCGCTACAGATGAATTTAACGAACCAAAATTAGGACTGCAATGGCAGTGGCAGGCCAATTCGCAGGTAAATTGGGGATTTCCAACAAGTCTTGGATATCTGAATTTATTCTGTCTGCCGACTATTTCTGACAGTAAAAAGATTTTTGAAGCCCCGAATTTACTTTTACAGAAATTCCCGGCAGAAGAGTTTACCGTAACAACAAAAATGACTTTCAACACCAGATTAAACGGAGAAAGCACCGGACTAATTATTATGGGATTAGATTACAGCTATTTGTGCTTTAAAAATGAAAACGGAAAGCTGTATTTAAACCAGAAAACCGGAACTTTTAATAAAACAGTTTCAGAAACAGAAACAAAACCAATTCTGATTTCAAACAATACCATTTATCTAAAAGTGAAAGTGAAAAAAGGCGGTATATGTAGTTTCTTTTATAGTCTGGACGACAAAAATTATCAGCCTGTAGGGAATGATTTCACAGCCGTAGAAGGAAAATGGATTGGTGCCAAAGTGGGACTTTTTGCTTTAAGTCAAAAAATCACAAACGATTCAGGAAACGCTGCAGTTGACTGGTTTAGAGTAACGAAGTAGGTTAGAAGTTAAGCTAAATGCAAAGATTTTTTGCATTAAGTAGATTACAGTTATGATTGCGCAGCGCATAACACATAACTTTCAAAAAAAAATAATATGATTCGATTAAAATATACAGTTTTACTTTTTGTAATGTTGTTTAACGCCGGACTTCAGGCGCAAAACACCTATAAAAGATGGTCTGACATTATTCGTAAAAACGATGCATCCTGGTTTGGCTCAGATCAGGCCAAAAAAATAGCCGAAAATGTTTTATTGTATCAAAGAGATATTGGCGGCTGGCCCAAAAATATTCAGATGCAGAACGAATTGACAGCTTCGGAGAAAAAAAGTCTTTTAAAACTGAAAAAAAATGCGGTAGAAACTACTACAGACAATGGAGCAACTACTCAGGAAATGCTTTTTATGTCCAGAATGTATGCGCAGGTAAAAGATGAACGTTACAAAGAATCGTTTTTAAAAGGATTAGATTACCTGCTTAAAGCACAATATGCTAACGGAGGATGGCCTCAGTTTTACCCCTTAAAAAAAGGCTATTACAGCCATATTACTTATAATGATGATTCGATGGCAAGAATCTTAGAAGTACTGAAAGAAATTAGTGAAGAAACCAATTATTACAGCATCAAACCATCAAAAGAAATTACATTAAAATCAAAAACAGCTTTTGATAAAGGAATCGACTGTATCTTAAAAACACAATACAAGCAAAACGGAGTTTTAACGGTTTGGTGTGCCCAGCATGACGAAGTAACCCTGCAGCCGGCAAAAGCACGTGCTTACGAACTTCCGTCACTCAGCGGAAAAGAATCAGCAGGAATTGTACTCCTTTTGATGTCTATAGATAAACCTTCGCCGGAAATTGTTACAGCAGTGAAAGCAGCACACGCGTGGTTCGAAAAAACAAAGATTACCAATATCAAAGAAGAACCGGTTTTAAATAGTAAAGGAGAAAAAATTGACAAGAAAATAGTTGCAGGACAAAATACAGATCCCGTTTGGGCAAGGTTTATGGAACTGGATACGAACGAACCTTTTTTCTCAGACCGTGACGGAATCAAAAAGAAATCACTAAACGATATTGGCCCCGAACGCAGAAACGGTTACGCCTGGTACACCAATGATCCCGCAGAAGTATTGAAAAAATATTCGGCATGGGCAGTCAAAAACGGTACAAGAGTTTCAGAAAAAGACAAAAAAAATATCACTTATATAACCGTAGCACAAGACGGTTCCGGAGATTTTACAAAAATTCAGGACGCTGTTTACGCATCTCCTGCCTTCCCTTATGAAAAAGTAACCATTTTTGTAAAAAAAGGAACATACAATGAAAAAGTCCGAATCCCTGAATGGAACACCAATATCATTTTATTGGGAGAAAACAAAGAAAACACCATCATAACCTATGATGATAATTTTTCTAAAATAAGTTTAGGCCGAAACAGTACCTTTTATACCTATACCGTTTTGGTAGAAGGAGATGATTTTACAGCGTCTAATTTAACCATAAAAAATGCATCCGGCGATCGCGGACAAGGCATTGCGCTATCTGTAGTTTCAAATCGCGCCAAAATAACAAACTGCATACTTTCAGGACATCAGGATACTTTATATTTATCAGGAACAAATACCAGACAATATTTCAAAGACTGTTACATCGAAGGCACAACCGATTTTATTTTTGGAGGTGCAACCGCCTTATTCGAAAATTGTGAAATTCACAGTATAAAAAGCTCCTATATAACTGCCGCTTCAACGCCTGAAGGAACTGCATTTGGTTTCGTTTTTAAAAACTGCAGGCTGACAGCAGAACCGGAAGCCAGCGCAGTTTATCTGGGCAGACCGTGGCGTATTTATGCTAAAACAGCATTTATTAACTGCGAAATGGGAAAACAAATCAAACCCGAAGGCTGGGAAAACTGGTCAAAACCCGAAGCCGAAAAAAAAGCCCTTTATGCAGAATTCAATAATAAAGGAGAGGGATTTAATCCTTCAAAAAGAGTATCGTGGTCACATCAGCTTACAAAATCTGAAGCTGATAAATATTCTATAGAAAATATTCTAAAAGATACGGTTCTCAATTGGTACTCAAAATAAAATCAGATCTCAAATGCCGTAAACTATGAACCTAAAATATCTTATCTTTCTATTATCCTTTACAGCTTTTGCTCAGAATCCTGGATTTCCAGATACTAAAGTAGATTCTATTGTAAAGAGAATCCAGCTTCCGGTATTTCCGTCCTTTCAGATCAATGTACTGAAATTAGGAGCAAAAGGAGATTCCCTAACCAACAACAAAGCAGCATTTGACAAAGCAATGGCATTGTGCAAAAAAAACAATGGCGGTACTATTATAGTTCCAAAAGGAACGTATAAAATAAACGGACCCATTCATTTTGTAAGCAATGTAAACCTTAAAATTGAAAAAGGCGCCAAAATCAAATTCAGCGATAATCCAAAAGACTATCTTCCAATGGTTTTGACAAGCTGGGAAGGAACCATGCTGTACAACTACAGTCCGTTGATTTACGCCTATGAATGTAAAAATATTGCCATTACAGGCGAAGGCACGATCGATGGAGAAGGAGGAAAAATATGGAAAAGCTTCAAAGCAAAAGAAGGTCCCGGCAAAAACCTGAGCCGTGATATGAATCATAACAGTGCACCTTTACAAGACCGAAAATTTGGAGAAGGCCATTTTCTGCGTCCGCAGATGATTCAGTTTTTTAACTGCAGGAATATTTTAGTAGAAAATATCCGCATCGAAAATTCACCGTTCTGGTGTCTCCACCTTCTTAAATCAGAAAGTATTACCATACGCGGGATCAGCTACAAATCATTAAATCACAACAACGACGGAATCGATCCGGAATATGCAAAAGATGTTTTAATCGAAAACGTAAACTTCGATAACGGAGACGATAATGTAGCGATAAAAGCAGGAAGAGATCACGAAGGAAGAGCAAATACTGCTTCGCCAAGCGAAAATATTGTAATCCGAAATTGTAATTTCAGAGGACTGCACGGTGTCGTAATTGGCAGTGAAATGTCTGCAGGAGTTCAGAATATTTTTGTAGAAAACTGCAAAACAAACGGATATTTAAAAAGAGGAATTTATTTAAAGACTAACGCAGACCGAGGCGGCTTTATTAAAAACGTTTACGTTCGAAATATACAATTAGATCAGGTAGAAGACTGTTTGTATATAACAGCCAATTACCACGGAGAAGGAAAAGGATATCAGTCTGATATACATAATATACATTTTTCGAATATCAGCTGCAATAAAGCATCAGAATCCGGAATCGTAATTCAGGGATTTGCAGATAAAAAAATCAAAAACATTACCCTGAATAACATCGAAATAAAAGAAGCAAAAAACGCTCTCTCTAACGAAAATGCCGAAAATGTACTCATGACAGATGTTTTTATAGGAAAGAAAGCCACAGTTCCATCAGCAGCAAAATGATTTTCTGAGATACAAAGTGACAAAGGTTCCCAGTAGAGATGTACCGCAGTGCGTCTTCTTAAAGACGTAAAAAGAAATTATAACTATTAAGGTATAAAAATCACATTAAAAAAATCTTTGCATCCCGATAGCTGTTGGGATTGCGAAACCTTAGCGCTCTTTGCTATAAAAAACATAACCAAAAATGAAAAAATACATTTTACTCTTCACCCTGATAACATTAAACTGTTTCGCCCAGAAAACGACACTGTATTGTATAGGCGATTCGACAATGGCGAATAAAAAAGATCCCGACAAAAATCCCGAGCATGGCTGGGCACAGGTATTGCAGCCCTTTTTTAAAGATGATATTATAGTTGTAAACAAGGCGGTGAACGGCAGGAGTACAAAAAGCTTCATCAATGAAAAACGCTGGGATTCAATTTATAATAAGCTGAAAAAAGGAGATTATGTATTTATAGAATTTGGGCATAACGATCAAAAAATAGAAGATTCAGCACGTTATACAAATCCGCATACTGCTTACAGATACAACTTAATTAAATTTGTAAACGAAAGCAGAGAAAAAGGAGCAGTGCCTGTTTTACTGACTTCTATTGCCAGACGCAATTTTAACGAAAAAGGAGTTTTGGTTTCAACACACGGAGATTATACACTCGAAACCCGTTTAACCGCCCAGGAATATAAAGTGCCTTTTATAGACTTAGAATATTATACTGAATTATTAGAACAATCCTACGGACCCGAAAATTCAAAACAGCTGCACCTTCATTTTAAAGCAGGCGAAAACCCCTATTACGATAAAGACAAAGCAGATGACACTCATTTATCGCTTAAAGGGGCACAGGAAATTGCAGAGATTGTAATAAAAGAACTTAAAAAGAGTAATGACCCTTTGCTGCAAAAAATCAAAAAATCAATAAAATAATCAGCATCCTGACATACCAGATAGATTAAGTTTTAAATCCTGCTTTGTGAGCAGGATTTTTTGATTTGAGAAAAAAGTATTATTCCGGATTTTTTTCTGAAATTTTTTGATTTAAAGTTTTTCGGTCGATTTTTAAAATTTGTGCGGCTTTTGTTTTGTTGTTTCCAACAGATGAAAGCACCTTTATAATTAAATCCTTTTCATATTCTTTTAAAGATTTTAATTCTTTTGCTTTTGCCTGAATTTGATATTTTAATTTATGAGGTACATTTTGTAAATGGATTATGCCGTCACTCATAATAATTAAATGCTGTATTACATTTTCGAGTTCCCTGATATTTCCCGGCCATGAATAACGATACAACAGTTCGAGTACTTTTGGGTCGACTGTAATATTGGGTTTGTCAAATTCTGATGCATACTTTTTTATAAAATGATCAACAAGTGGCAGAATATCTTCTTTTCGCTCGCGAAGCGGACTGGTTTTTATATTTATTACATTTATACGATAATAAAGATCTTCTCTAAAATCGCCCTTTTCTACCATTTGCTGTAAGTCATTATTAGTTGCTGAGATTATACGTACTTTTATTTTCTGCGGGACTGCTGAGCCAAGGGGAGTAATTTCTTTTTCTTGTAATACACGTAAAAGTTTGGATTGAACTGCCTGTGGAGCATTGCCGATTTCATCCAGAAAAATAGTACCTCCGGCCGCTTTTTGAAACAGTCCGGTTCTATTTTCATTAGCACCTGTAAAAGCTCCTTTTACATAACCAAATAATTCAGATTCGATTAAGTTTTCGGGTATTCCGCCGCAGTTTACAGCAATAAACGGCATTTTGGCCAGTGCACCTTCGTAATGAATGGCACGGGCGATAAGCTCTTTTCCTGTACCGCTTTCGCCTTCGATTAAAACATTGACATTGTTGTCTTTTACGCGCTTTATTATATTGATTAAATCTTTAAAATGCTGCGATTTGCCGTTTATTTCACCAAAACGATTTCGTTCTGACGTGAAAATAGAATCTGATAACTGAAGTTTGTTTTTGGACTTTAATAATGACTCTTTAATTTTTTTATGAAGTTCCTCTGTTGTAAAAGGTTTGGTTATATAATCCAAGGCACCTGATTTTAGAGAATTTACCGCATTTTCGATAGAAGGAAGACCGGTCATAACTAATTTAGATATCGACGGAAAATGCTCTTCGGTGTATCTAAGAAGCTCTATACCATCTATTTCAGGCATGCTTAAATCTGTAATCAGCAAATCAATTGTATTCGTTTTTAAAAATTCAATCGCTTCCGCAGCCGAAGATGCTTTATAAGTATGGTATTGTAGATTTTTTACACTGCGATGAACCAAATCGAGCATTTCATAATTATCATCGACAATTAGAAGCTTTTCTTTTACTGAACTCATATCGTATTAGTTTAAGGGCAGTTTTATTGAAAAAATAGTTCCGGAAGGAAAATTATCTGTAATGTCTATTTGACCATGATGGTTTTTAATAATCTCCTGCACTGTGCTTAAGCCCAGGCCGTTTCCTGTATTGATTTCTTTTGTTGTAAAAAACGGCTCAAATATTTTTTGTTTAATTTGGGCTGGAATTCCGTGTCCATGATCTTCAATTGTTATTAAAAGGTTTTCGGAATCCTGATCGATAATGGTTTTTATGATGCTTTTTTTAGAAGAAGCATGCAGGGCGTTTATAATTAAATTGCAAAACAACTGTATAATCTGAACAGAGTCAACCCTGGCTTTAATAGTATCACTTTTAAAAATCAGTTCGTTTTTAATTTCTGCTTTCTGAAAATTTTGTTTTAAAAATGAAAAAGCAAAAGATACAATAGGCTTTACTTCCTGAAGCTGTATACTGCTTGGGCTTTCTCTGGAAAAAAACAATATTTTTTTTAAAATTTCCCTTGTAAATAATACCGAATCTATAATTGCGGTAATATCAGAATCTATTTCAGGATCTGTATTGCGGTCTTTTATTAATTCGGCATATCCTAAAATGTTTGCCAGCGGATTATTGACTTCATGGGCGATTGAGGCAGTCACCTTGCCCAGAATAGATAAACGATCGATATGTTCGATTGTTTTTTTCAAAGCAGCCTTCTTTTTTAAAATATCAAACTTTTCTAAATAGTTCTCAATTTCTGAAGCCATAGTATCAAGTAGTTTTTGCTCATCGGGAAGAAATGGGTTATGAGCATACTTGCTTTGCGGGTAATGTACTTTTATAAAGCCGGAATTGGATTCCGGAATTTTTATAGTACTTATTTGAAAAATACTTTTTTCCGGAATTTCAGAAGTGGATAAATTGTAATCTGAAATCTGAATTTCGACAACGGCATCATCAGCATACTTCCATGCTTTTTTGATATTGGAAATAATTTTTTTCAGTACTTTTTTTTCTATAGAAATGGATTGTGATATTATTTTTGAAATTTCAAAAATACACGTTAGTTCTTTAATTTTTTCTTTTAGCTTTTCTTCGGTGGATTCAAATTTCATTTGTAAGAAATACTTTGTTTTTATTTGATTTTTTCGCAAAAGTACATAAATAATTGAGGATAAAATCTTAAATAATATTTAATTTAACTATTTGAAAACAAATTAAATAGCAGTTTTTTTATCTGTCTTATTTTATTGTTTTTATAACTTATAAAGGCAATTTTTACTTTGTATTAGTTGTATAAGGTGATTTTTTAAAATTAGATTTTAGTTGCTTGGCAGAAAAAAAATAAGTGTCGTATTCTGATAATATTTTGACTTTAACGGTAGTATTGAGGAAATGCGTTTAAAGTAATTTTGTCCGGAAACAAATTCACCACAATCCTAAATTAGAAATGAATGTATCTTATTTTTCATTACAGTTTGATTTAAATATTTGCGAAATACAAGAATTAAACAAAATGTATTTCGAACATATTTACAAGAAAAGAATTTTGATTATTTCCTGTATTGCTATTCTTATTCTGATTTTTTTTGATTGGAATAATAATGATGACTTTATAGAATGGATAATACGAAGTGTAATCGTAATTCTCTTTTTTTTGATTGTCCAGTATTCATTTGTTAATTCTATCAGCAGAATTATTTTTAAGCTGACGGAATATTTAGTAAAATCTAAGAGAATCAGAAAAAAATACCGATTCGATTTTACTCCTTCAGTTATATATATTCATTCTCCTTTTGGGAATTTTAAACATAACTGGAGCAAAATTGATAAGGCTTTCTTAACAAAGGATTTTCTTTTTTTATATGTAAGAGAAAAAAACAGATATATTATTTCAATCTCGAACAAGAATAATGGTAACAGAAACATACAAGAGTTAATAACGTTTGTAGAAAATAATGTTACGCATATTAATAAGATATAATGATTGAGCTATGAAAGAGGAAAAAGAAAAGGTTTTAGTTCGCGATAATAGAGGTGTTTTTCTGAAAATGTTTAGAAGAAAATTTAAAGATGAAGTTGAATTTTCAGAAGATTCCTTTTTACTGAAAAATAATAGTAAGTCAGCAGATTTCGATCGTTCCATATTTGTTGTCTATGAAAAGGAAGAATTGATCGAGTTTTTAAAGCTTGGAAAAAATGGATCGAACGTAATGTTGTGTTTTTTTGATAAACAGCTTTACAACAGTCTTGTTTTTATAGAAGGACTTAAGAACTTTTTTATAATTGATGCCTCAAAAACAAGAAGAGAAATTGTATTAGATTTAAAAATGTATTTTACGGATAAGTCTGAAAATACTATAAATAAAGGAAAATTGGGCAGTACTTTTAGTACGCTGGCACAGTCTGCCGATTTTCAGAAAGCTTTGTTTTTTATGATGTAGTTGTTGTTGTATCATAAATTGGGGAGAGAAGCCGGATGTAAGTCCGGCTTTTCATTTTTTAACACATTAATATGATTTATTGTTTATTGAAAAAGAAGTGTTAAAAGCGTTAAATTTTAAGATTCAATTTTGAATTTAATAGTTTAGTGGGGAATTTTTACTCATATTCTCAATGGCAAAAATATTTTTTCTAGCTAAAATCTGATACTTTTAATCTGATATTTTAAAAATTCAGATTATTTAAAAACACTTCTCCCAGCAGCTTTAATTTGAGTCTATGCAGAGTTGGTTTTAGTAAGTGGTTGATTTTTAGTTTGTTGTTTTGGTTCCTTTTTTTGAAAATTTAAAAGTAAACTTATAGTTAATTTAGAGCCTGAAAAACAATCATAATTTTAACAACAAATTTGTTGCAAGTCCCAATCAAACTTCTATTTTTGCGCCTTAATTTAATAATTATAAGCATGAAAGATCTATTAGTAAAAATCAACGCCGAAATTGAAACATTCAAAGCAGAAGCAGAATCTTTAACTGAAAAAGGTATCAAAGCTGCAGGACCAAGAGCACGTAAAGCTACTTTAGAAATCGAAAAACTTTTAAAAGAGTTCAGAAAAGTTTCTATCGAAGAATCAAAAAAATAATACAATTAAAACCTCGTCTAATAAACGAGGTTTTTTTTTGACTTGTTTTTTATGTCTTTCCATAAAAAATCTAAAACTGTACTACACATTTAAAATGATTCAGAACAGATAATTATAGTATGTAACGCTTGAATCAAAAGTGCATTTTTTCATACAATATATACTTTTAAATGCTTTTAGAATTTATTAAAAACTCCTCTTTTGTTGTAAAATTAAAAAGAATAATGATTTGAATAAATCAGGTATAACTACTTGATTGTTATTGTTTTGAAATAAATAAATTTGATCCGTTCATTAACCGCCGTTAAAGAATTACCTGCCATAATAAGTAAAACAGAAAAGTTAACATCAGTTTAATACTTTAAAACATACTATTGTGGAAGAAAAAGAACAAGCGATAATTCCGCTTTCGGCAGATTCGGATTATTTTGAAATAGGATTGGTAATGGCAGGTGCCGTTTCTGCAGGTGCTTATACCGCAGGTGTGATCGATTATTTATTGCAGGCTTTGGACGAATGGGAGAAGGCCAAAGCAGAAAATTCTACTGAAGTTTCGCATCATAAAGTCAGGATTAAAGTAATGACCGGAGCTTCGGCAGGAGGAATGGTCTGTGCCATAACAGCTGCAGAACTCATCAGAAGGGAAAAAGAAAAAGCACTTGATTATAAAGAATCTCTTTTATACAAGGCCTGGGTAGAAGAAATAGATATAAAACCTTTGTTGACTACTTCTGATCTTGATGGAGAAAAAGCCATAAAATCGATGTTAAATTCTGATGTACTCGATACTATCGCAGATACAATTATAAATCCCGAAGGTATTGAGTTTATAGATCTGCCTCATTATATTGCTCCTGAGTTAAAAATGTACTTAACCCTGACTAACTTACGAGGTTTGCCCTATGAATTTAAAGTTACGGGAGAAAGCGGATTACCTTACGGAATGGATGATCACGCGGATTATCAATATTTTGAGCTTTGCAAAGCAACTAGAGTTGAGGATTGGAGAAAGCTGCGCGTTGCTGCTGTGGCGACAGGTGCATTTCCGGTGGGGCTTAAGGCAAGATTAATTGAACGGGATACTACGGAATATAAAGAGCGTATTGAAAAGAATGGTCGTGATATTTCCGGTAAGTTAAAACTGGATACAAAAACAGGTATTGCCTATCCGTTTGTGGCAGTTGACGGCGGCGTGCTTAACAATGAACCTATAGAATTAGCTACATCAGTATGGGCTTCAAAAGACGAACCTCAAGCTACAATTGTTGATTGTGTAAATAATATAAAAGGAATTAGAATTCAAAATAAAGACAATCTTAAGCCCGGTAAAAATGCGCTGATTATTATAGATCCGTTTCCGAATTTTGCCTCAAATAATGAAGCTGCAACAATACATGACACTGATCTGGCTAATGTTATACTGCCGTTGATTTCTGCAATGCGTTCTCAGAATTTGTTTAAACCCGAAGAATTGGTTATGGCGGCAGATGAATGTAATTATACCCGTTATTTAATTGCGCCTGTAAGACGAAATGACCGGGGGGCGATTGCTGAAAACGCGCTTGCCTGTGGCTTTTTTGGAGGTTTTGGAGGTTTTCTTTCCAAAGAATTTCGAGAACATGATTATCATTTAGGAAGACGTAATGCACAGCGTTTTCTGGAAGAATATTTTGCACTGCCAAAGGAATATTTTGTTCATAACCCAGACGTGATAATAAAGAAGTTAGGTAAGGTTACTGAAGAGAATATTGAAAAAAATATTGAAAAATTATATTCCCCAATAATTCCAATACTTAAAAATGCCCCGCCAGAAGTAAAAGTTCCGTGGCCTTCTTACAGCGAAGCACAGTTAAGTGTTTTAAAAGATCAGATGAGGGAAAGAATAAGCAAACTCACAATTCGGATTCCCGTAATTGGTGTATTTGGTAAAACGTGGGTTAAGATTACCATGTTTATATTGTTACTAACCATTATAATAGCCGAATGTATTAAGTGGTGTAAAGTACGATTTGACGAATGGTTTGTATTGTTCAGCGCTTTTTATCTATTGATTTTTCAAATAGTTTTAGGTTTTGTTCTTATCACAATGTTCTGCTTATTTGTTTCTAAATCGATACTGGATAAAAGACTCACAAAAAAAGCAGGAAGTTATATACGATATTTATTACTGGAATGGGGGATTGATGTTAAAACGAGATAAAATGAATTGATGTCAAAAGGTAAAAAAATCAGATAGTATGCAAGTATCAAATGAAATTGATGAATCGCAGTACAAAGCAGATTTTATGATCTCTGAAAACTATATTAAGTTTTCGGGTGAACTGCTTCGTCTTTCACTATTAGCAATTGGAGGTTTTGGAACGCTCATTCTTACCATGATAAAAGAAAAGTCTTATTCAAAAGATTTATTTCCATGCCCAATGCTTTTTATTCTTGCGCTAGGATGTTTTGTGTTTTGTTCAGCTGCGTGTTTATTTCACAGATATTATGCAACAGACGCAATGAGCTGGTATATTTGTTTACTGAGAGCTAAGAAAAGCGGTGATGTATCTAAAATTGCACAGGAAAAATCCGGTTTTCACAGAATGCTGAGATTGTCAAGAAACTCCTTAATTTTAAGCGAAATTTCATTTGGCTTGGGAGTTTTTTTTTTCTTTTTAATTATACAATCTTATATTTAATTCAAACGAGGTAAATAAACAGTCAGTATTTGTGAAAATTTCTTATTTTGAAAAGATTAATTTGCTAGCGAGAAAGTACTAATTCATGCTGCCGGCAGTTACATTGTATAGTTTTCTTTAACTAGATTTAAAAGAAACATATTAGCCAAAATTAATCTTTAGAACCGGAAAATGCTTCGTTCATAAATTGCACAAGACCTTTTTCTTCCAGAATTTCAATCGAAAATTCCCCAAAACGCTTTGGAAGCCAGATGATCCTTACGCCGCTTGGCGAGTTAAGATTTTCTCGTGAAACAGGATTTCCGTTTTCATTTTCGGGCTGCACACCTCTGGCCAGCAGTTCGTCAAATGCGGTTTCTATGTTTGGAGTCGAATAGCAATGGCGATAAATAGTGCCTTCGCCTTTACTGTCCAGAAGGCTTTTCAGGTTTCCGGAAAAAGGCTGAACAAGCATAAATCGTTCCTGACCAATTCGCGCAACAGCGTATATTACATGAAGATCGTCTCTTTGCCAGGTAAACTTCTTAGAAATTTCGGCTCCCAGAATTTCGGCATAATAGGTACAAGCCTCATGCAGATCATTTACCAAAATGTCTATATGACTAAATTTTAGTTCCATTTTATTACACTAAAAACAATTCCTGAAAAATTTAAATCGAGTTACGGTCAATAAAGTTAAAAGGTACTTTAACGTGGCCTTTTTCTTTGTTTAAGATCATTCTGGCGGCCGTTTCGCCCATTACATTAAAATCCGTTGACATTACGGTGATGCCAAGCAATTCTTTTAGAGGCGTATCATTGTAAGATATAACGCCTATATCTTTTCCTAAAACAAAGCCTTCATCGCGAATTTGTTTCATTAAGTTTACAAGATCAGATTCTTCTATGGTAATAAATAAATCCCCTTTTTTAAGGATCATGTCGTCATAGACTTCACTCAGAATTTCAAAATTGATTTCGTGCTCTACACAAAATTTTCTGAATCCGTGCAGAATTCTTCTTGGATACGGGTAAACTGCTTTATCCGGATAAACCAAAATCAGTTTTTTATATTTGGCTATTTTAGCCAGACCTTCTTTTAAGGCATTATAAATGTCATTTTCAAAATCCTGATAAATTTTAATGATTTCACCGCTGTGGGCCAGTTTTATATTATCCATAAGAACCAGTTTGTCCTCAGGGATTTTCTGGATTGCTTTGGCTACTTCATCGGTAAAACTTAAGTGTTTTAATTCATCGGTTTTAAAATGGGTTGTTACAACGTAATAATCGTAAGCACCTTCAAATTTATCCAGAAGGTTTAAAAACAGCGTTTCGTCGCAATGATAGATCTGCAGGTCAGTATGAGCGTTGGCTCCAAGTGTATTAATAAAAGAGTTGTATGTTTTCATTTTATAAGCACTCAGCTTATTAAAAAGAAACAGGACATTTACTTTCGATTCAAGTTTAGTCCTCGTAATATAATAGCCTTTTCCTCTGATGGAAGAAATGATTTTTCGTTCTTTTAAAATATTATAAGCTTTTTCAACAGTATCGCGGGACATATAAAATTCTTCACTAAAACTGTTTATCGAGGGAATTTTTTGATTTATTTTTAAATTTCCGTTAGCAATATTCTGTAAAATAGAGTCCACTATTTGTTTGTACTTTGGAACCCTTGAATCTTCATCTATTTTAATTAACTTAATCATGCCGGTAACTTTGCAAATTGGTTTTCAGGTAGTAAATTCCTGAAAGTTAATTTTTTTTAATTATAATTTAGCGATGAGCAGGCTTAAAATCTACGCTGCGCATTGATTTTACTACTTTCCTTACAAAAACATTAAATTAAAATCAGACTTTATTTTATTTTTAAGCAGATGAACTAATTTGAACCTGTTTGCGGATATAATAATTACGAAATCGATTGCTAAAATAGCGTTTTTAAATTGATTTTTCCAATATATTTCGGGTGTTCTTTATAATTAATAAGCAGATTTAACATAAATTATCCAAATGATAAAGGATAGTACAGGACAGTTTTGTTTTTAACATTACATTATTTTACAAAACCAAACTAACTATCACAAATTAACCAAAACCAAAATAATAGATGGAGTCATTATTAGGAATCATTTTTCATTCTATCGGAGGATTCTCTTCAGGTAGTTTTTATATGCCTTTTAAGAAAGTAAAAGACTGGGCCTGGGAAAGCTATTGGCTGGTAGGTGGTTTTTTCTCCTGGTTGATTGTGCCGCCCATTGCAGCTTATTTAACTATTCCGCATTTTACGGATATCATCGTGGCAGCTTCGCCATCTATTAAAGCCTTTACTTTTTCGATGGGTTTAATATGGGGAATCGGAGGATTAACATATGGTCTAGGCGTTCGCTTCTTAGGAATGTCATTAGGAAATTCAATCATTTTAGGATTTTGTTCTGCTTTTGGAGCATTGGTTCCTTCAATTTACTATGATATAAACCCAACCGAGGGTAAAATTTCATTTACGGATATGCTTGGAAATTCTGGAGGACAATTGGTTTTACTGGGTGTGGCTGTTTGTTTGCTTGGAATTGCCATTTCCGGAAAAGCGGGAATCCTGAAAGAAAAAGATTTTGCCGAAGGACACGAGGATAAAGACAAAGATTTCAGCCTTGTAAAAGGATTAATCATTGCCATAGTTTCGGGTATTTTGAGTTCGTTCTTCAATTACGGAATCGAAGCCGGAAAGCCAATGGCAGAACAAGCTGTTGAGTTTGGCTGTAATCCGTTGTTTCAGAATAATGTAACCTATATAGTATTGCTATGGGGCGGATTAACAACCAATTTTATCTGGTGTATCTACCTTAATTTTAAAAATAAAACGATTGGTGATTATACCAATAAATCTACGCCAATTACAAAAAATGTCCTTTTTTCTGCCCTTGCCGGAACCATGTGGTTTTTGCAGTTTTTCTTCTACGGAATGGGCGAAAGCAAACTGGGAAATGGTGCCAGCTCATGGATTCTGCACATGGCAACCATTATTTTAACCGCTAATTTCTGGGGCTTCTATCTTAAAGAATGGAAAGGTGTTTCGAAAAAAACATTCAACACTTTCCTGTTAGGAATCGGATTAATTATGCTCTCTATTGTTTTAGTGGGAATTGGAAATTCTCTGTAAATAATAACCAACAATATGACAACAACGTCGAATATAAATAAAAAAATTATGAATTTTAAGCACGTAAGCTACCTTTGGGATGAAGCTAAAGCCGAAGCATTAGCCGGAGATGAAGTAGCGCTTTTCATTTATCGATCAAACCTTTTAGGAGCAGATTTAAGGCTTACTAATTATGGTGGAGGAAATACTTCTGTAAAAATTACTGATAAAGATCCGTTAACAGGTGAAAGCTCAGAAGTAATGTGGATCAAAGGTTCTGGAGGAGATATTGGAACTTTAACAAAATCAGGATGCGCTGCACTATATTTAGACAGATTACGCAATCTGGAAAATGTATACAGAGGAATTGAATTTGAAGACGAAATGGTTGAATTATTCAATCACTGTATTTTTGACCTTGCTTCAAAAGCACCTTCTATTGATACGCCTTTACATGGTTTTCTGCCATTCAAACATATCGATCACTTACATCCTGATGCGGCAATTGCAATCGCTGCTGCAAAAGACGGCGCTAAAATTACAGAAGATTTATTTGACGGAGAAATTGGCTGGGTAGGCTGGCAGCGTCCTGGCTTTGACCTGGGGCTTCAGTTAAGAAGCTGTTTAGAAGAAGCGGCAAAAAAAGGAAAAAAATTACGTGGTATCATGTTAGGTTCTCATGGTTTATTTACATGGGGAGACACAGCATACGAAAGTTACATTAACACACTTGAAGTAATCGAGAAATGTGCTGAATATTTAGAAAATAACTACGGAAAAAAACGTCCTGTTTTTGGAGGTAAAAAAATTGACAGCCTTCCAGAAGCAGACCGAAAATTGAAAGCGGCAAAAGTGGCGCCGATCTTAAGAGGTTTCTGTTCTTCAGAACGTCAAATGATTGGACATTATACAGATGATGCAAGAGTTTTGGAATTCATCAATTCAAACGACCTTTCAAAACTGGCTCCGTTAGGAACTTCTTGTCCGGATCACTTTTTAAGGACTAAAATCAGTCCGTTGGTTTTAGAATTAGATCCAAACGAAGATTTATCAGATGTAAACGCTGTAAAAGCAAAATTAACTCCTGCCTTTGAAGCGTATCGTGCTATGTATAAAGATTATTACAATGCATGTAAAAAGTCTAACTCACCAGCAATGCGTGACCCAAATCCGGTTGTTATTTTATATCCGGGAGTAGGTATGTTTACTTTTGCAAAAGATAAAACAATGGCTCGTCTGGCATCAGAATACTATATCAATGCTGTAAACGTAATGAAAGGTGCAGAAGCAGTTTCTGAGTACACTTCATTACCGCATCAGGAAGCTTTTGATATCGAATACTGGTTATTAGAAGAAGCAAAATTACAGCGTATGCCAAAACCAAAAGCGTTATCAGGAAGAGTAGCGCTGATTACAGGTTCTGCGGGAGGAATTGGTAAAGCTATCGCTAAAAAATTCGCTCAGGAAGGTGCCTGCGTAGTAATCAACGATATAAACGAAGAGCGTTTACAAGGTGCATCTGCTGAATTTGTTAAAGCATTTGGTAAAGATGCAGTTTCAAGCACTTTATTGAATGTTACTGATGAAGTAAGTGCAGAAAAAGCATTAGATGAAGCTTCTCTTGCTTTTGGAGGTGTTGATATCGTGGTAAATAATGCCGGAATCAGTATTTCTAAATCTATTGCAGAGCATACTCTTGAAGAGTGGGACAGATTATATGACATCTTGGTAAAAGGACAATTTATTGTTTCTAAAGCCGGAATCGAAGTAATGCGCAAGCAGGGATTTGGCGGAGATATCGTAAACATCGTTTCTAAAAATGCTGTTGTAGCCGGACCAAACAACCCTGGGTACGGTTCTGCAAAAGCAGCTCAGGCTCATTTAACCCGTTTAATGGCGGCAGAGTTAGGAGCAGATAAAATTCGTGTAAATACGGTAAACCCTGATGCTGTAATCTCAGATTCAAATATTTGGTCTGGAGGATGGGCAGAAGGCCGTGCAAAAGCATACGGAATAACAGTTGAAGAATTACCTGCGTATTACGCAAAACGTACATTACTAAACGAAATAATACTGCCGGACGATATCGCAAACGCATGTTTTGCATTTGTTGGCGGTTTCCTAAATAAATCTACAGGAAATGCCCTAAATGTCGATGGTGGTGTCGCCATGGGCTTCTATAGATAATTAAGTTTTTTTATAAGTTTGTTTAAGCAAAAGTGGTTTTTTGTGGTCTAACGTTCGATTTATCGAGCGTTAGATTTTTTTATAGAAATACTACAGTCCGCTTCAAACAAAAGAACATAACAAAAAAGTGAAGTAAAACCGGAGTACAGCATAAAATTTAATATATTGAAAAAAATATTAAAACACGTAGAAGTATAGAACGCAGATGAAACGGATTCGCTATTGCGAAGAAACTGATTAACACTGATTTTATAATTAGGATATTAAAAACCCGTTTTTTTCCGCGTTTTCGCGAGAGCGAATCCGTCTGATCAGCTTCTAAAATTTCGGCATTACAACTTCGAAACTATGTGTTAAAAATATATGCAAGGATATAAATTTATATATTGTAACTCTATTAAAATATCATAACTATGTTAATCGGATCAAACAACATTGAATCTCACAACGAAGAATTATTAAAAAAACACCAGAATAAGTTTGCCTTTACAGCATCAGAAATTAATAATGCTGAGGCAATTATTCAAAAGTTAATCGATTTTCAAATTGCCATTCCATCATGGGCTTTAGGGACAGGAGGAACAAGATTTGGACGTTTTGCAGGAGGTGGAGAACCGCGTTCTTTAGAAGAAAAAATCGAAGATGTTGGTCTGCTTCATAAATTAAACAACGCTTCAGGAGCTATTTCGCTTCATATTCCGTGGGATATCCCAACAGATTACAATGCAATCAAAACACTTGCAGGACAGCACGGATTAAAGTTTGATGCCATGAATTCCAATACGTTTCAGGATCAGGCAAATGCAGAGCAGACGTACAGATACGGCTCATTACAAAACGTAAACAAAGCAGTCCGCAAACAGGCGATTGCTCACAATATAGAAGTAATCAAACACGGAATCGAATTAGGATCTGAGTCATTAACGATTTGGTTAGCTGATGGTTCTAACTTTCCGGGACAATTAAACTTCAGAAAAGCATACCAAAATACATTAGAAAGTTTAGAAGAAATCTATGATGCACTGCCTTCAAACTGGAAATTATTTTTAGAATACAAATGTGCTGAGCCTAATTTTTATTCTACAACCGTGGCAGATTGGGGACAGTCTTATTCGTATGTAAAAAAATTAGGAGACAAAGCGCAAACGCTGGTTGACTTAGGACACCATCTGCCAAATGCAAATATCGAACAGATTGTTTCTTTATTGTTGATGGAAAACAAACTGGGCGGATTCCACTTCAATGATTCAAAATACGGAGATGATGATTTAACTGCTGGAGCTTTAAAACCATACCAATTGTTCTTAATCTTCAATGAATTAGTTGAAGGAATGGATGCAAGAGGAATGAACCACGCCAAAGATTTAGGCTGGATGATCGATGCATCACACAACATCAAAGATCCTTTGGAAGATTTATTACAATCAGTTGAAGCGATTATGATTGCCTACGCTCAGGCACTTTCTGTTGACCGTAAAGCACTAGAACAGGCACAGGAAGAAAATGACGTGGTTAAAGCACAGGAAATCCTTCAAAACGCTTTCCGTACAGACGTACGTGCTTTAGTAGCCGAAGCCCGTTTACGTTCAGGAGCCGCTTTAAATCCGGTTGAATTGTACCGAACTCTTTCTGTCAGAAAAAATCTAATTGGCGAAAGAGGATTAAAAACGATGGCCACCGGGTTGTAGTTATAAGTTATGAATTATGAATTATAAGCTGAGTCTTTTTGTGTTTTGTACTAAAAACATAAAAAGACTTCACTTAAACAAAAAGTCATAATTCAGGAACTCATAACATATAACTCATAACTCATAATTAAAAAAATGAATGTAGTTGCAATTTTTGATATTGGAAAAACAAACAAAAAGGTTTTTTTATTCAATGAAAATTATAAAATCGTTTGGGAGAAATCAGTAAATTTTCAGGAAACAACTGATGAAGACGGTTTTCCCTGCGAAGATATAAACCTGCTTAAAAACTGGATTTTTGAGAGGCTGGATGAAATTAAAAACCAAACCGATTATGTTTTAAAAGCTATCAATTTCAGTACTTACGGTGCGAGTTTTGTCTACATTGATAAAGAAGGAAAAGTACTGACTCCTCTGTATAATTATTTAAAAAGTTATCCCGAAGATCTAAAAACTGACTTCTATAAAAAATACAAAGGTGAAGAATCTTTTGCCGTAAAAACGGCCTCTCCTGTTTTAGGAAGCTTAAATTCCGGAATGCAGATTTACCGTTTAAAAGAAGAAAAACCGGATCTGTTCGAAAAGGTAAAATACTGTTTACATCTGCCTCAGTTTTTGAGTTATCTATTAACAAATGAGGCTTATACAGATATTACAAGCGTGGGCTGTCATACCAATTTGTGGAATTTCAAAAAAATGAAATACCATAAATGGCTTAAGAACGAAGGTATTTCAGCAAAAATTCCGCCATTTCACTTCGGAAAAGATGTGATCAAAAACGCAGACGGACTTTCTGTCGGGGCAGGACTTCACGATAGTTCATCGGCTATTATTCCGTATACGATAAACTTTACCGAACCTTTTGTTTTATTGTCAACCGGAACCTGGAGTATTTCTCTGAATCCATTCAATAATAAACCATTGACTTTTGAAGAACTGGAAAACGATTGTTTGTGTTATATGCAGTACACCGAAAAACCGGTAAAAGCAGCAAGGCTTTTTGCAGGAAACGAACACGAGGTTCAGACCAAACGACTGGCAGAACATTTTAATGTCCCGGTAGATACTTACAAAGAAGTTTATTTTGATAAAATCGTTGTTTCAAATTTAAGAGCTTTAAATTTTCAGATAATATATCCTAAAAGGTATAATTATGATATTCTGAAAGAATGTCCTTTTCAAAAAAGAGATCTGGAAAGTTTTAAGGATTACGAAACGGCCTATCATCAATTAATGCTGGATTTGGTCGAACAACAAGTTTTTTCAACTAATTTAGTCATTCATAACAGTCCCGTTAAGAAAATTTTTGTTGACGGAGGTTTCAGCAAGAATTCAATTTATATGAATTTATTAGCCGAGGCCTTTCCGGATGTTGAGGTTTATGCCGCTTCGATGGCGCAGGCGAGTGCATTAGGTGCTGCACTGGCAATCCATCAAAACTGGAATCCTAAACCAATCCAGAATGACTTAATTGATTTGAAATTTTACAAGCATTAAAAAAATACTAAACACATCGAAATATAGATTTTTATTGCATAGATTGGGCTTAAAAATAAATAACACATTATTTACACATAGCTATGTTTGTTTAAACAAGCGAAACGTATTTTTTAAGCTGTGAAATCTATATTTCTATGTGTTAAAACTAAAATAAATAAGAATGAAAATCGGACTTTTTATACCGTGTTATGTCGATCAGTTTTACCCTAAAGTGGGTATTGCGACATACGAACTTTTGCAGAAGTTAGGCTGCGAAGTTGAGTTTCCGATGGGGCAGACCTGCTGCGGCCAGCCAATGGCAAACAGCGGTTACGCACATTTAACAAAAGGCTGTGACAAAAATTTCATAGCCAATTTTACAGGATTCGATTATATTGTCTGTCCTTCGGGAAGTTGTGTTTTGCATGTAAAAGACCACTTACACGACGAAAATCAGGAAGAAAAAGCAGAAAAAATCCGAAACACAGTTTACGAACTTACCGAGTTCATTACTGATGTTTTAAAAATCGACCACATTAACGGAACTTTCCCTTTTAGAGTGGGAATGCACGTAAGCTGCCACGGACAAAGAGGATTAAAGCTTTCGCAGATGTCGGAATTAAATGCACCTTTTTTCTCCAAACCTGAACAATTACTGCACAGTATCAAAGGTTTGGATTTGGTAGAGTTAACAAGAAAAGACGAATGCTGTGGTTTTGGAGGAACATTTTGTGTAACCGAAGAAGCCATTTCGGTCAAAATGGGAAAAGACAGAATTAAAGACCATCAAAGCCATGATGTAGATTATATTACCGGCGGGGATATGTCTTGTTTAATGCATTTAGACGGCATTTTGAAAAGAGAAAAAAGCAGAATTAAAACCATTCACATAGCTGAAATACTAAATTCACTCGAAAATTAGAAATAAAGCTGAGTGTGCTTTTTAACCACAAAGCACGCAAAGAAAAACCGCAAAGTACGCTAGTTAAAAATTAGCTTTGCGAACCTTGCGCAAAAAACTTGAGATCGTTGTGGTTAAGTAAGTATCATGATAAAGATTTCAAAATTGACTTTTAAATTATAGAAAATGTCATCAGAAAAAATAATACAGCACAGCGAAGCCGCGGCACGTTTTAACAAAGACGTGGAACGAGTAAATTGGCATGATGAAACACTTTGGTTTGTTCGTGCCAAAAGAGACAAATCGGCGCATCAGATCGACGATTGGGAACTGCTTCGCGAGACTGCTTCCAAAATAAAAATGAATGTGCTCTCTAATATTCACGATTATTTAGTTGAATTTGAGGCCAACGCCCAGAAAAACGGCATCATTGTACACTGGGCTGCAGATGCAAAAGAACACAACGAAATAGTACATTCAATTCTGGCAAAACACGATGTAAAGCAAATGGTGAAATCAAAATCGATGCTTACAGAAGAATGCCATTTAAACGATTATTTAGCAGATAAAGGCATTGAAGTAATCGATTCGGATTTAGGAGAATACATTGTACAACTTCGTAAAGAACCGCCAAGCCATATTGTACTTCCGGCGATTCACCTTAAAAAAGAAGACGTAAGTGAAACTTTTCACGAACATTTAGGAACTGAAAAAGGCAATTTTAATCCGCAGTATTTAACAGAATCAGCACGTCATAGTTTACGAAATACCTTTCTGACCAGAAAAGCAGCTTTAACAGGAGTTAATTTTGCTGTGGCAGAAACCGGAGAATTTGTAGTTTGCACCAACGAAGGAAATGCCGATATGGGCGCGCACTTAGCTGATGTTCATATTGCCTGTATGGGATTTGAGAAATTGATTCCAAAAAGAGAACATTTAGGTGTTTTTCTTAGATTATTAGCAAGAAGTGCTACAGGACAGCCAATTACGACTTTTTCGAGCCATTTTAAAAAACCAAGAGATGGAAAAGAAATGCATATCGTAATTGTAGACAACGGAAGAAGCACACAATTAGGAAGAGAAGATTTTAGAAATTCCCTTAAATGTATTCGCTGCGGTGCCTGTATGAATACCTGTCCGGTTTACAGACGAAGCGGCGGACACAGTTATCACAATGCCGTTGCCGGACCTATTGGTTCTATTTTAGCACCAAATTTAGATATGAGCAAAAACGCCGATCTGCCTTTTGCCAGTACACTATGTGGTTCCTGTACCAATGTTTGCCCCGTAAAAATTGATATTCACGATCAGCTGTACAAATGGCGTCAGGTTTTGGTAAAAGAAGGACACACACCATCGGCTAAAACCATTGCCATGAAAACCATGTCAGCCGTATTGGCCAACCCAACTATGTTTAACATTGCCGGAAAATCAGGAAGATTTGTAATGAAAAATATTCCCGGAATGGTAAACAATAAAATGAACAAATGGTACGACCAGCGTGAAATGCCGGACGTTCCGGAGCAATCTTTTAGAGAATGGTACAAGAAAAATTCGAGAGAATCTAAAGAAAAAAGGAATGAGCAGTAAAGCAGAAATTTTAAGAAAAATAAAACAAAACCAGCCGGAAATAATTTCAAACCTGCCTGATTTAAACGTTTTAGGCTCAGAACAATTTGATATTCTGGAAACCTACAAAACGGTTTTAAAAGGTATTGGAGGAGATCCTGTGGAGGTTTCTGATTATAACGAAATAAAAGAGTATATCAAGGCCAATTATAATCTGGAAAAAAGACTTATCACGACACTTCCGGAACTTTCTGAAATCGCTTCTTTAGATTGGAAAAACACAGATCCGCATTCGCTGCAGGATGTGGAACTAACGGTTGTAAAAGCTCATTTTGGAGTAGCAGAAAACAGCGCACTCTGGGTAACCGATGCTATTTTAGGACAACGTGTTGCCCCGTTTATTGCACAATATTTGGCCATTATTGTTCATAAAAAAGACCTTGTTGCCACCATGCAGCAAGCCTATAACAGAATCGGAAATCAGGAATATGGTTTTGGGACATTTATTGCCGGACCGTCAAAAACTGCAGACATTGAGCAGTCACTGGTATTAGGAGCACATGGAGCCAGAGGATTGATTGTGTTTTTATTGCCTTAATGTCCTGTCGGGATTTTTTTCGTGGTCCGCAATTTTTCTACCCATTTGTATTCCTAACGGAATAGTAATTTAGGCTAAATATTCATAGAGATTAAATATATGGGTAGAAAACCAATTAATTCCAAGTGTATTTGCATCAGAAACTACCTCTTCAATAATATCAAATTCAGGAAAAAACCTTCCAGTAAAAACAAAATATCGGTAGGCAATTGTTTGTTAAAAAAAATCATCACAGACAAAATCCTGTTAAGAACCCTCGAAAATTATCATTTCTGCATACATTTTTCTAAAATTTTCTAAAATTACCTTATAATTGTACTTTTTACCAGAATATAAAAAGTATTATTTTGAAGCATTTTGTTCTAAAACTGCTGCTGCTGTTAGGTTTTTCCTCGTTAGGATATTCACAGGATTATCCCGTTAAATTTCTTGATATATCAGACGGCTTGTCTAATAATTCCATCATCACCATCTATCAGGATAACGAAGGGTATATGTGGTTTGGAACCTACGATGGCTTAAACCGATACGATGGCTACAACTTTAAAGTATTCAGAAACAGGATCAACGATAAAAAATCACTGCTATTTAATACGGTTTACAATATAGAAGGGGACTCCAGAAATAATATCTGGGTAGGAGGAACTAACGGAATCTGCATTTACAGCAAATCAAAAGCCTCATTTCACACGGTAGAGTATACGATTCTGGAACAAAAGCCTCAATTACTGAAAGATATAATTCATCAGATGCGTTCGGTATCAGACAATCTGGTATTGGTTGCCTCTCAAAAATTGGGACTGCTGGCTTTCGAAAACGGTTCTTTTACAGGAAAACATATTCCGTTAAAAGCATTAGGAAACCGAATCAGAGTGACCAATTATGATGCCATAGCCATTCAGGAAAACAAAGAAAAATCAGCCTGCTGGGTGTATGTCAGAAACGTTGGCGTATGCAGTTACAACTATAAAAACAAAGATTTAGAAGTCGTATTTCCGCTTACAATTGGGGTAAAAGCCATGAAACTTGCGCTAGATGGAAACCTTTTATTAGGAACAGACGAAGGTCTTTTCCAGCTGAATACCAAAACCGGATCATTGTCGGAAAACTACTTTTTAAACAAATGCAGTGTAACGGATATTCTGGTAGATAAAAAAGGAAAAACCTGGCTTGGAACAGATGGATGCGGTATTTTTTATATTAACAAAGACACAAAAAAAGTACTTTCCTATGGCGAACAGCTGGCAAAAAGTAATTCAGTCTGGAGCTTGTACGAAGACAAATCAGGAAACAAATGGTTTGGTTCACTACGAGGCGGTATCAGTATGCTCAGCGATACGCCCAAGTATTTTAAAAGTGTAAAATACAATGCCAAAGACCCGGCAGATAACTTTATTTTATCGTTCTGCGAAGACGAAAAAAAGAACCTCTGGGTAGGTACAGACGGTGCAGGACTGAAATATTGGGACAGAAAAAACAATACCTATATCAATTATTCCAATTCCCTTTCTAGTAATTTTATAACCGGAATAACCCGAGATGACAATAACGATATCTGGATTTCTACCTGGGCAGGAGGCATAAACCGAATCAACAAAAAAAACAATAGTATAACCCGATATTTGTGTTACAATACCAATACAAAACAAACCGAAAAAAACATCTGGTTTGTTTTTAAAGACTCTAAATCAAATATCTGGGCAAGTGCAACCAATGAGGGGACACTTTATCTTTTTGACAGAAACAAAGACCATTTTGACCTTTTTGATAAGAGCATTGATAATCTGCAGTGTATGACTGAAACTTCAGACGGAAAGTTGTGGGCAGGAAATTACACAACGCTTTTATCCATAGAAAGAGAAACCAAAAAAATCACTAAAACGGTTATAGGAAATCCGGTTAGATGTATTTATGAAGATAAAGACAAAAACCTCTGGGTAGGAACTCAGGAAGGAGGACTGCTTTTGTTTAACCGAAATAATAAAACCTTTAAAAGACTTACCATAGATGAAGGGCTTCCGTCGAATACTATTTTAAGACTGCTTGAAGACAACGAAGGTAATCTATGGATGAGCACTTACAACGGAATCTGCCGTTACGATAAAAAAAGCAAAACTTTTAGGAATTTTTCTGTAAACGACGGACTTCAGAGCAACCAGTTCAGTTTCAATGCCGGAATTAAACTCTCATCCGGAGAATTTCTTTTTGGCGGTATAAACGGTTTCAATATCTTTTTTCCAGAAGCTATAAAAGGTTTCAATCAGAAAAATAATGTATTGCTGACAGATTTTTATGTAAACAATCAGCTTATTGAAGAAAGTAAAGCCGAGATTGATACCGATTCTGATAAAATAAAAGACGTTAGTCTCGAATACGACCAAACCACATTATCATTAGAATTTGTTGCTTTGGATTACAATAATGCCGATAAAATCAATTATGCTTATTTTCTGGACGGCTGGGACGAACAATGGAATTATGTGGGTCAGGCCCGAAAAGCAAATTATTCAAGACTTCCGGAAGGAAAATATACCTTTAAGGTTAAAACAACCAATTTTAAAGGCGGGTGGAATAAAGAAGTCAGTTTGGTTTCTATAGAAGTTTTACCGCCTTGGTACAGAACATGGTGGGCTTATTCTCTTTATATACTGGCCGTTGCGGGACTTTTGTTTGTGTATCTGGATTATCAGAAAAATAAAGAAAAACTAAAATACAAGGTAAAAATAGCCGAACTGGAAAGTAAAAAAGAAAAAGAGATAGCCGAAAAACAATCGTCTATGTTTACTTATATCTCACATGAATTTAGAACACCGCTTTCGCTGATTATTAATCCGTTAAAAAAAGCCGTGCAAAAAGAAAATACCGAAAACGGCTCATCGGGCAGTGATCTGGCTATTGCACATCGTAATGCCAGAAGGCTTTTGAGTCTGGTAGATCAGCTGCTTTTATTAAGAAAAGCAGAAAACGATGCCGATTCGCTTCGTTTATCACCCATAAATGTAAATAATCTCAGTAATGAAGTATACCAATGTTTTGTAAATCAGGCCAAAGATAAAAGCATCAGTTATAATTTTACAGTTCCGGATCATGAAATTACCATTATAGGAGATTATGAAAAAGTTGAAATTTCATTATTCAATTTAATGTCCAATGCCTTTAAATATACACCAATAGGAGGCGAAATCAATCTTACTGTAACCGAAAATGAAAATGAAGTTTTTCTTGAAATTACAGACAGCGGCGACGGAATTGACAAAAAAGATATTGAGGTTATTTTTGAAAAATTCAAGCAGATAAATTCGAAAGTCTCTGTAGGGACCGGTTTTGGCATAGGACTTTATATTGTAAAATATTTTGTCGATAAGCACAAAGGATCTGTAACCTGCAGCAGTGAAACAGGAAAAGGAAGTCGTTTTAAGCTGGCTTTCTTAAAAGGAAACAGCCATTTTGAAGATATCGAAATTACAAACGAGAAACCGCAGAGAAGCCAGTTGTTCGACGAATTGGTCCCTGAAGAAATTGATGAACCTGTAACAACAGTTCCATTAATTTCTGAAAGCGATTTTCAGCAGACTATGTTAACAGATAAAAGAACTGTTTTAATTATCGATGATAATGCCGAAATAAGAGCTTATTTGATCAGACTTTTTTCGGAAAACTATGTGGTTTACAGTGCCGAAAATGGAGAAGAAGGTCTGAAAATGACTAAAAAACACATGCCGGATCTGGTAATAAGTGATATTACTATGGAAGAAATGGATGGTCTGGAATTATGCCGAAAAATTAAAGAAGACAATGCTTTATCGCATATTCCGGTGATTTTATTAACGGCATCAAAAAATCCGGAGACACATTTACAGGGAATCAATGAGGGAGCAGACGATTATATCACCAAACCTTTTGATGATGATATCCTTACTGCACGTGTTGAATCGTTATTGCGCAACAGACACAATCTGCGAACGTATTTCTTAGACAGCATTACTTTAAAAGAAAACACACAGAAGGTTCCTGTAGAATATCAGGAAATGCTGAAAAAATGTATCGAAATTGTCGAAGCCAACATTCACAAAAGAGATTTTACGATAAAAAACTTTGCGCTCGAAATGGGAATGAGTCATAGAACACTTTATACGAAGATCAAAATTATTTCCGGACAAACCCTGAACGCTTTTATTCGTTCTGTCCGTATCAGGAGAGCTGCAATGTTGATGCTTACCGAAGACATGAACATTACCCAGGCAAGTACCGAAGTTGGATTTGAAGACCAGAAATATTTCAGACAGCAGTTCGTAAAACTTTTTGGGATGACGCCGTCAGAATACATCAAAAAATATAAAAGCTCCTTCAATTCTGACTTAAATATCATCAAATAGTTAAATAAATACTATAGGACTGTTAAACATTCTGCTTCTTTTTTGAAAAAACATCATAAATCTTTTACGGAACTCAAACGTTTTAGCTGAAAAACTGGTGTTTTTTCAATATTTATGGATAATTTAAAAATATGCTGATATTTTTTAAGACTTGTTAAAATTTATTTCGAAATACTAGTTAATTGCAAATTTGACCTCCTTTTTTTTCCAATTTACCCCTCCTTAGAAGTGTGAAATAAACATTTCTTTGCAATAATAGTAACAGAATTTGAGTCTGCTGCTGTTAGTCATAAGTGTTAATTTCAAGATAAGTTTTTTATCTGTTTAAAGAGCTGAGCACTCTTTAAATTCTGATGAGTAATGGTTGGTTACGTTACTTCTCAAACCCGCAGTTTATTTTTAAACTGCGGGTTAAATTAAAACACGATTGACATCTTAAATAAAGAATAAAAGAAAAAAGAGATATCTAACAATTAACCAAACTCAATACTATATGAAAATAACCACATAACCACTTTTTCGCTGTATCAGCCCCCTCAATAATACAGCAGTCCCCTCGAATAACCTACGAGATTTAAACAAACTTTCACTTAGAAAAAAGACCAAACTAACCTAACCTTAAAATTAAAGAAATGAAAAAAAATGTATTTTTATTTTTTCTTGCCCTTTTTGCCATCCTGGTAACCGGATGCCAGAATAATGAATCAGGATTCCCTAGTTCTGATAACCCAACGGTGGTGGTGGCAACAAAAGAGATTTATGGAGCACCCAGCCGAAAATTTGAAATCAAAGCCGCTCTGGCCGATGATTTAGGACTAAAAAGCGTACAGATCCAAATTCCGGAATTATCTCTGGACAAAGTAATCGCATTTGCAACAGATCCGCTTCTTACATCATACGATCTAAGTTATTTCTTCGAAGTTCCGTCAGGAAGAGGAACATCAGAAGCTTTCAAAATAAAACTTATCATTACAGACGTTTCAGGAAACGTGGTTAACGAAGAGATTAATTTACGTCTTGACGGAGAATTTGCTGCGCCAGCAATAAGTATGATTACGCCAAAAGAAGGCGCTGTAATTTTGTTATCTACAAGCAACGAAATGCCGGTAAACTTTGTGGTAAACGACGATTCAGGAATCGATTATATTCAGATAAAATGTGAGGCTCTTGATATCGATGAAACGATTCAATTAACAGGAGCACCTCAGTCATATACATTCAATAAAACGTACACATTACCGGTAACTGCTGCCAATTACGTTTTAACCATTACAGCAAAAGATAAATTTGCGATTCCAAACACCGGATCTTTAAATATAAATGTAGTAGCTACAAACGAGTATCCGGCTATTTATTTATGCGATCAGCCAAAAGGCACCAACCTTACAACAGATGCAGTTGGAGTTCCGATGTATTTCCACGACAAAAACGGACAGGATTTCGAATTCAAATATTATGCAGACAAAGACAATAAAGAAATTTTCTTCTTAGGTCAGGAATCTGATTTTGCACCGCACTGTTTCGGTTTAAATGCAGCAGGCGAATTAGTAGACGATGTTACTTCAACAGCAATCATTTTACCAACAAAAGGATACTATGTTATAAAAGTAAATCCAAACACTTTAAAATACACCGCAACACCATATACACCATCAAGCAAAGTATGGGCAGATGTTGCCAATGGTTTATGGCATGACGACGCTGCTTCAAGAAAACCATTCGTAAGTGTGTGCGGAGGCGGTATTCAGGGCGCAACATGGGATACATGGGATGCATGGGTGCAAAAAGGATTACACTTAGCCAACAACCCGGCGAATCCGTATCAGTTAGTAGGCGAATATACACTTACAGGAACTATGGAAGCTACTTTTACAGGACAATGGTGGAGCCCATCATGGAGATTAATTAAAAATGGTATTGCAACCATGTCTCCGGGAGAAAACGGAAATGCCAAATACCCTGCAGCACCGGGTGTTTACAAAGTAGTTCTGGATACTGAACTGGAAAGAGTATTTATAACAAAAAAATAATGTGTTACAGCCTTGTTTGTAACATATAACTAATAAAACATCTTAATATGAAATTCAAATATATATGGTTTTTTATTGCCCTTTTGTGTACTTCCGTATCTTTTGGACAAATAAAAATAAAAGGAACTGTAAAGGATAAAGGCAATGTGCCCATTCCGGGAGTGAACGTAATTGTAAAAGGATCAGCATCATCCGGAGCAACAGATTTTGACGGAAACTATGTAATTAATGTTCCCAATAAAAATGCCCAGATAGAGTTTTCTTTCGTGGGTTTTACAACCAAATTAGAAACACCCGGAGACAGAACCGAGATTAATGTAATTCTTGAAGAATCAAGCCAGACATTAGACGAGATAGTTGTAGTAGGATATGCAGCTGTTAAAAAGAGCGATGTAACGAGTTCGATTTCTTCTATAAAAGGAAAAGAATTACAAACCATGACCGTAGGTAACGTAACCGAATCGCTGCAGGGAAAAGTAGCAGGGGTTCAGGTAACGGGAGTTGGAGGTCCGGGAGCACAGCCAAGGGTTTTAATTCGTGGTATTTCGACTGTAAACTTAGGAACAGATCCGCTTTATGTAGTTGACGGAATCCCAATGGGAACCAGCATCAACTTCTTAAGCAATAATGAGATCGAATCTATGGAGGTTTTAAAAGATGCTTCTGCAAGTGCTATCTATGGTTCACGTGCGTCAAACGGGGTAATTTTAATTACCACCAAAAAAGGAAAAGCAGGTAAAACCAGATTCACATTTGACACAAGTTCAGGTATGCAATTAATGAAGAATCCTTACAATATGGCTGATGCCGAAGGATATGCAACCATTATGAACAAGGCCTACAACAATTCAGGTTATTCAGATTATCTGCCAAATCCTTCTCAGTACAAAGGAAAAACAACAGACTGGTGGAGAGCCGGAATAAGAGGCGGTGCGCCTGTAACCAATGCTTCTTTGGGAGTAACAGGAGGATCAGACAAACATACTTTTGCTGTAAGCTTAAACTATTACAACAACGAATCGATGTATGAAATTGGCGGATGGAAAAGAATCACGATGAGAATTGCCAACGATTTTAAATTCTCGGATAAATTCTCGGCAGGAATCACTTTAAACCCGCGTTACGAAACCTGGGGATCACCAAACAACTGGGCCGATTTTGTAAAAATTGATCCAATTACACCAATTTACAAAACAGCAGATCAGTTAACAGGTTTAGAAAACGAGTACAGCATTTTTGCAAGGTCTCCTTCGTATGTATGGAATCCGGTTGCGGCTGTAAAACGATATGACGATTATACAGATCAGTACAATTTAAATACAAACGGATATTTACAATACACGCCAATCAAAGGTTTGGTAATTCGTTCGCAGGCTTCTATCGAAGTGGGAGACAAAACGCAAAGCATCTTTAAACCTGATTTTATTATTGATGCCGCACACGAAAAAGCAGAAATCAACAGTGTAGAAAGAAAAAATACAACCAATGTTGACTGGACATGGCAAAATACCATTACCTATTCAAGAACTCTTGCAGATAAACACAATTTGTCTTTAATGGTAGGTAATACGATGGAAGAATACAACGGAAATGACGTTTGGGGTTACGGAGAAGGTGTTCCTAACAACACCGATGTAATGAGAGAATTAAAAGCAGCTACCAAAAACAAGAGGAGTGATGGTAACAGCTGGTCAAGTTCATTGATGTCTTATATTTCCCGTTTTTCTTATAACTACGACGGAAAATACTATTTCACAGGAACATTCAGACGTGACGGATCTTCTAAATTCATGACCAATAACAAATGGGCTAATTTCCCTTCAGCATCGGTTTCATGGAGAATCTTAAACGAAGGATTTATGGAGTCAACAAAAGATGTTTTAAGCGATCTTAGATTTAGAGCAGGATGGGGTAAAGTAGGTAATCAGGGACTTCCTGCATCAGTTTACCAGTCAAATATCGGACAGGGAGTTTATCCAATTGGTGGTGAAGTGGTAGATACTTCTTTCCCGTCATCTATGGCTAATAAAGACATTAAATGGGAAACTGTAGAAGACGTTTCTTTCGGTTTGGATTTCGGATTATGGAAAAACAAACTTTCCGGATCTTTAGAATACTATCAAAAGAAAACAAACGACATGTTATTCGTTAAACAGTTTCCAACTTACAGCGGATTTCCTAATTACGCAACAATCTGGACAAACGTTGGATCAATGCAGTCAAGCGGTATCGATTTGTTAGTTTCGTATAAAGATAAAAAAGGAGATTTTACGTATGGTGTCGATGTAACTTTTACAACTGTGAATGTTGAAATGCTTTCACTTTCTGCAGATGGAGAAAAACTATACGGATCAGGAAACAGAACGCTTACTGTAAAAGGAGATGAGCCTGGATATTTCTACGGATATGTTGCTGACGGATTATTCCAAAACCAGACTGAATTAAACTCTCACACAGATCAGCATGGAACTAAATTACAGCCGTATGCGCAGGTAGGAGACGTTCGTTTTAAAGATTTGAACGGAGATGGAAAAATTGATGAGAAAGACAGAACAAAAATTGGTTCTCCGTGGGCAGATTACAACATTGGTTTAAACCTGAACTTTGGTTACAAAAACTTTGATTTAGTAGCGAATTTCTATTCAAGTATTGGAAACGAGATTGTAAACCAAAATATTTCAGATTTATACAATGGTGCAAGTTTGACGAATAAAGTAAGCGGATTAGACCAAATGGCATGGCACGGTGAAGGAACATCAAACCGAATTCCGCGTCTGTCTAAAGATGATAACAACGAGAACTTTACAAAATTCTCTTCTCTTTATGTTGAAGACGGATCGTTTGTACGTTTGAAAAATTTACAAATTGGATATTCCTTCATTAACAAATTTGGGTTAGATAAACTTAGAATTTCATTGTCAGGACAGAATTTATGGACATGGACAAATTATGACGGAGTTGATCCTGAAGTAGCCGGAGGAGATCCTGATAAAGGAGACAGAGTAAAAGGTTCAGGTTTTGGAGGATGGAACTATCCGGTACAGCCAACAATCCTGATGGGTCTTAATGTAGCATTTTAATAAAAAACGACATGAAAAAAATAATAGCATCAATAATACTTTTTTCGATAGTATCAGTTTCTTGTAGTGATTTTATTGAAAAAGACGAAAGAGGAACTCAAACATTAGAGAACTACTTTCAAACTGCGCAGGAATGTGAAAATTATGCAAACGAGCTGACACGCAGATTGTTAATTCCAAGCGACTGGTGGACTTTGGTAGCACCAAGAGTAACCAACGAAATGTCTACAGACGATGCCTGGATGGGAAATACAGGTCAGGACAGCGGTGCGCACAGACCTTGTTCGCAATATCTGGCAACGCCGGATAATATGGGAGATATGAATAACGTGTACACAGCACATTATTATACCATTCAGTCAGCCAATATTGGTTTAGAAAAAATGGCACTTTCTCCAATATCTGAAACACAGAAAAACCAGTACATGGGAGAATCTCTCTTTGTTCGTGCTTACTGTTATTATGAATTGGTAAACCTTTACGGAGGTGTGCCTTTATATACCAATTCATTAGGAACATCTGATTTAAAATTAGAAAGAAGCCCGGCTGCAGCAGTATATGCTCAAATTGAAGCCGACCTTAAAGATGCAGCAGCAAAACTGGAAAATATTCCGGCAGCAAGAGACGGAAGAATTAACAAATGGGCAGCCTATGCTTTACTGGCTCGCGTATCGCTGTTTCAGGAAAAATGGGCTGAGGCAAAAACATATTCTAATAAAGTGATTACAGAAGGACCCTACGCATTAGAATCTGATTTTTTAAATATCTGGAACGTAAACAACCATAACGGAGTTGAATCTATTTTAGAAGCACAGTCTTCATCTGTTCAGGATAGAGATTTAGGATCGGCACTGCCAACTTTAGCAGGAGCAAGAGGAGAAGACAAAAAGAATTTCCCAAGCAACGATGCACTGGATGTTCTTGACGGATGGGGATGGTGTATGCCGACAAGTGATTTAGAAAACGCTTACCTTTCTGAAAATGACGAAATCCGCCGCAGAAGCACCATTACAAAATGGGGAGAAGCAGCGTACGGAGACGAAACCTTAAACCCAACTCACAAATTCAGTTTAAACGACAATAAATCAGGACGTATCTGTCGTAAATATTACATCCCGATTGCAACTCGTCGTTCTTTAGAAAAAAGAGACGGCCGCCTGCCATTAAACATTCCGTTGATTCGTCTGGCTGAAATGTATTTAACAAGAGCAGAAGCCAATTATCATTTAGGAGGAGATGCTTTAGCCGATATTAACATCATCAGAGCACGTGTAAAACTAGATCCAAAAACAGGATTATCAGGACCAACGCTGTTAAGACAAATCTACAAAGAGCGTCGTTTGGAGCTGGCTTTTGAAGGACTTCGTTTATTCGATATCCGCCGCGAAAAAGACCCGTCAACAGGAAGACCGGTAATCGAATCGATCATGGGACCAAACGGAACTTTTGTTCAGTACAACCTGAATTCTTCAGATCCGTATGAAACAGCCAATTTGAGAGAACCGCAGGATAAAGGAATCAACTTTGATCCAACTAAACACTTATTATGGCCGATTCCTCAGTTAGAAATTGACTTAAGCGGCGGTTTAATCAAACAAAACCCGAACTACTAAGATGAAGTTCGCAAATACAACTAAAGTAAGTCTGCTGTGTGCAGGCTTACTTTTCGCAAACACTTTATTCGTAAGCTGTGAATCTGATAATTCAGACTCAAATTCAGATGCTTCGGGAGTGGCAAGTCTGAATGTAAATCTGGACGCAAATCTTCAGACTATGGAAAGCTTTGGAGCTTCGGATGCGTGGCAGTGTAATTTTATTGGTAAAAACTGGCCATCGGATAAAAGAAACAAAATAGCCGATTTATTGTTCAGTCAGGGACTTGATGCGGATGGAAACCCAAAAGGAATCGGATTATCATTATGGCGTTTTAACATTGGAGCCGGAAGTGCAGAACAAGGTGAGGCAAGTGATATTACAGACGAATGGAGAAGATCAGAATGTTTTACAACTGATGGCGTTTCGTACGATATGAGCAAACAAGCCGGACAGGTTTGGTTTATGAAAGCAGCAAAAGAACGCGGTGTTGATAAACTATTGGCTTTTGCAAACAGTGCTCCGGTTTATTTAACACAAAACGGAAAAGCACATGCCTCGATCAAAGAATTTTACAATTTAAAAGATGGAAAAATGCCGGATCTTGCTGATTTCTGGACAACATCTTTAGATAAATTAAAAACAGAACACGGATTAACAATCGATTATGTAAGTCCGTTCAACGAACCGCAGTACGAATGGGACGGTTCAGGACAGGAAGGTTCTCCGGCAACCAATGCTAATATTTACAATTTTGTAAATATTCTTTCGCCAAAATTACAGGCAAAAGGTCTGGAAGCAAAAATTGTAGTAGGAGAAGCAGGTTCTTACGAATCATTGTACAAAACCGTTTCAGGAAAAGAAAGCAGATCAAACCAGATTGATTATTTCTTCGGAAGCAATTCAACTAAAAATATTGCAGGTTTAAGCAATGTAAAAAAGACCATTTCAGGACACAGCTACTGGCAGGCATGGCCGTTGACCGAACTGATTTCATCAAGACAAGCCGCCGCAGCAAGAATTCAGTCAACAGGTGGAGTAAGCCTTTGGTCATCTGAATACTGTGTGCTTGAAAGTCCGGGAACAGCAGAACTTCCTGGCGGTGCAGGAGCAGGCAGGGATTTAGGAATGTCACTTGCCCTTTGGACAGCCCGTATTATTAGTACTGATATTTCTATTGGAGGCGTTACCTCATGGCAGTGGTGGACAGCCATCAGCCGTGGTGATTACAAAGACGGTTTAATTCACGTAGACGACGGTGCAAGCAACGGAGCAGGAAATGCAGATTATTGCAAAAACGACGGATACATTAGAGATTCTAAAACACTTTGGGCTTTAGGAAACTTTTCATTCTTCGTAAAACCGGGAATGGTAAGAGTAATGATTCCAGAGTTGGATAATGCAGCAGCAGCAACCGATGTTATGCTGACAGCTTACAAAGATACAGCCAGTAAAAAACTGGTAATTGTGGCGGTAAACATCAGTAAATCAGCTAAAAAATACAAATTAAACCTTTCGGGAGGTGCAGTAGCAGATAACAAACTGACGCCGTACATTACTTCTGATAAGTTAAGCCTGAAAAAAGGAACAGCAGTAGATGCTTCGAATTTCGAAATTCCGGCAAGGTCAGTTGTGACGTATGTAGGGAATTATAAATAAGATATTTACGCATGTTATTCGCAGTTTTTTGTCATTTCGACGTAAGGAGAAATCGCACTATAGAATCTACAATGATTTGCTGTCACTGTGTGGTTAAGCATGTGATTTCTCGTTCCTCGGAATGACAAACTCAGCGATAAAGAAATGTGATAATAAGAAAACAAAAATATAAATGAGAAAAATATATCTCTCGCTTTTATTAGTAATCAGTTCGCTGTCATTTGCACAGCGAACGGTTACTATCAGCACAGATAATGTTGTACAAACCATGGACGGTTTTGGAGGCTCGGATGCCTGGAGAGCGCAGTTTGTGGGAAAAAATTGGCCTGAGCAGAAAAAAAATGCCATTGCCGATTTATTATTTAGTAAAGAAATTGATGCACAGGGAAATCCAAAAGGAATAGGACTTTCGATCTGGAGATTTAACCTTGGCGCAGGAAGTACAGAACAAGGCGAAAACAGTAAAGTTTCGGACGAATGGAGAAGAAGCGAATGTTTCTTAAACGCTGACGGAACGTACGATTTTTCAAAACAGGAAGGACAAAGATGGTTTTTACAGGCTGCGAAAAAACGCGGTGTCGAAAAATTCCTTATTTTCACCAACAGCCCTCCGGTTCACATGACTAACAACGGATTGTCTTTTGCCTCTCAAAAGAATAAACTGAATCTAAAAGATGGTGCAATTCCAAAATTTGCTGATTTCTTAGTTCAAAGTATTCAGGGACTGGAGAAAAAAGAAGGAATAAAATTCGATTACGTAAGTCCGCTTAATGAACCACAATGGGAATGGATGCCTAAACACGGCGACACCAACAGTCAGGAAGGAACACCGGCAACCAATCAGGAAATATACGAGGTAACTAAAGCACTTTCGGAACAACTGAAAGCTAAAAAAATGAATACCGAAATTGTGATTGCAGAAGCCGCACAAATCGATTATTTATACGATAATGTAAATGCCGAAAACCGTGACAATCAAATTGATTATTTCTTTGGAAAAAATAAAACCAACGTCACTAAATTTTCGAATGTAAAGAATGTAATCCTCGGACACAGTTATTTTACAACATGGCCTATTGAAAGACAGGTTTTAAGCCGAAAATTAATTGCGGCAGAAGTAAAACAAAAACCGGGATTAAAATACTGGCAGTCGGAATACTGCATTTTAGAAAATCCGGGAGAAGCTGAAATTCCGGGAGGTTCCGGCGGAGGAAGGGATTTAGGAATGCAGACGGCACTTTTTGTAGCCCGATTAATTCATAATGATATTGCAGTTGCCAATGCCGCATCATGGCAGTGGTGGACATCAATCACAAGAGTCGATTACAAGGATGGTTTAATATATCTGGACGACGGAAAAAGCAATGGCGGTACAGAACCGGATTACGTAAAAAACGACGGACAGTTTCATGATTCAAAACTGCTTTGGGCTTTTGGTAATTATTCTCTTTTTGTACGTCCGGGAATGCTGCGCGTAGAGGTTCCGGACCAAAACGAACTTGACAAAGCAAACGATGTTATGCTGACTGCATACAAAGACGTTCAAAACAAAAAACTGATTATTGTAGCCGTAAACTGCGGAAAATCAGCTCAGAAATATAAATTTGATCTATCAAAGGGAACTTTAAAAAACAACGAGTTCACACCTTACGTAACTTCTGATATATCAAACCTAAAAAGAGCCGAAGTTCAAAAAAATGGAAATCTGGAAATCCCTGCAAGGTCGGTAGTAACGTTTGTGGGAGAATTGCAATAAAAATTAATTAGTTTCAGGTTCCATGTTTGAACGAACTTGAAACTTGAAACCTGAAACAAAAATAAACTTAAAAAATGCTAACTAAGAAAACTTTAATTCCCGTATTACTCTTCTCGTGTGTATCGGCGTTCAGTCAGATATCGTTTGGAGATTCAAAAAAAATAAACGACAACTGGAAATTCAATCTTCAGGAAACTCCCGAAGCCAAAAACAATGTCTTTGACGACAGTAAATGGCAGCAGGTAAATGTACCTCATGACTGGAGCGTAAAAGGACAATTGAGTCCAACGCTGGCAAGCTGTACAGGATTTCTTCCCGGCGGTATTGGCTGGTACAGAAAATCAATTACTATTCCGCAGAACAAATCCGGAGAAAAAGTGTATTTGTATTTTGAAGGCGTTTACAACAGAAGCGAAGTTTTCATCAACGGGCAGTCATTAGGAAAACGTCCAAACGGATATATTTCATTTGCTTATGATGCAACACCTTTTATAAAATTTGGCGGAGAAAACACCATCTCTGTTCGTGTAGATCACAGCCAAAGTGCTGATTCAAGATGGTACACCGGATCAGGAATTTACAGAAATGTGTGGTTGGTATACGCAAATCCGGTTCATATTGGACAATGGGGCGTGTATGCTTATCCGGAAGTAAACAAAGGAAACGGAACTTTAAATGTTGAGGTTGCAGTTGAAAACGGTTCAAAAGCAAAAGCAAGCCTTACAATTGTAAATGAACTTTTCTCAAAAGACGGGAAATCAGTAGCAAAAGCTACTTCAAAAGTAGATGTTGCAGCGAGTCAAAACGGGAAAATTTCGACAAAAATGAATGTTAAAAATCCACAACTATGGGATTTGAACAACCCGAATTTATACGAACTTAAAACCACTGTTTTACAAGACGGAAAAGAAATTGATAAAACGGTAACTCAAACCGGTTTCAGAACGTTTACATTCGACCCGAACAACGGTTTTGCCCTTAACGGAAAATGGATGAAAATGAAAGGCGTCTGCTTACACCACGATGCCGGCGTTTTAGGATCTGCAGTTCCAAAAGAAGTGTGGAAAACAAGACTTAAAACCCTGAAAGAAATCGGCGTAAATGCCATCCGTACGAGTCATAACCCGCAGGCACCGGAGTTTTACGAACTTTGCGACGAATTGGGATTATTGGTTCTAAACGAAGCCTATGACGAATGGGAATTTCCAAAACGTAAATGGTTAGAAGGATGGAATTACGGAACACCGGGATTCGAAGGTTCATTTGATATTTTTGCCGACTGGGCAGAAAAAGATTTAGAAGATTTTGTGCGTCGTGACAGAAACCACCTTTCAGTATTTGGATGGAGTATTGGTAACGAAGTAGATTATCCAAACGATCCGTATTCGCATCCGGTTTTAGACCAGGGAAAAAATGGATTCGGACAAGCTGCTTACGGAGGTTACAAAAAAGATGCGCCTGATGCTATGCGTCTTGGAGCAATTGCCAAACGTCTGGTAGCAGCCGTTAAAAAATATGACAAATCACGCCCAACTACAGCAGGTTTGGCAGGAGTAGCCATGTCTAACGAAACCGAATATCCGGGAGCATTAGATATTACAGGATACAATTATACAGAAAGCAAATACCAGTCAGACCACGAAAAATATCCTAAAAGAGTTATTTACGGAAGTGAAAATGTACATGATATGGAACCTTGGTTAGCGGTTAAAAACAACAAACATATTTTTGGACAATTCCTTTGGACAGGGATCGATTATTTAGGAGAATCAGGAAGATGGCCTTCAAGAGGATTCTATTCAGGATTAGTTGATTTTGCAGGTGTTATCAAGCCAAGAGGATATTTCCGTCAGTCATTATGGTCAGATAAGCCAATGGCGTATTTAGGAACCTATCCGTTAACAAACGACAAAGATGTTTCAAAAGATGCATGGGCAGTCTGGAATTACGAAACAGGACAAAAAATCCGTGTGGTTTGTTATACCAATGCTGCAAAAGCACGTTTGGAATTAAACGGAAAAGTAGTTGGAGAAACCAAATTATACGATGAGAAAACCGGAATTATGTATTGGGATATTCCGTTTGCTTCAGGAAAATTAGAAGCAGTTGGTTTAGATAAAAACGATAAAGAAGTGAGCCGTTACGCGATTACTTCATCACAGCAGCCAGTTGAATTAACCATTGCAGATAAAGATATCACTATTAGCAAAGACAAAGGAGTAGCAAAAATCATGGTTCAGGTAAAAGACCAGAACGGACTTCCGGTAATGCTTTCAGACAACGAAGTAACATGTACGATTACCGGAGCAGGGACTCTATTAGGACTTGAAGCCGGAAACAACAGCGACATGACTGATTATACAGACAATGTACAGAGAGTATTCCACGGACATATTGCTGCGTACATCCAGGCAAATGGAGATTCAACAGCACCAATAAAAGTTAAATTTACAAGCCAATGGTTAAAACCGGTTGAGGTAACCATTAATGTGAAATAAAAAATACCCCGAAATAGGTATCTTATTAATAAATGTTCCAGCGGAACATCTTATCGGTAGAAAAAAAAGAATTGACAATCGGCAGAATGTTCCAGCGGAACATCTCATCGGTAAAATGACGATCGTTAGAATGTTCCGGCGGAACATCTGATTATTACGCTTTGATGATATTTCACTCCGCTGGAATTTTTTTGTTGATTGCCATTAATATCTATACATGCCACTCTGCAGGAGCGGAATTGTAAACGAATAAAAAAATATCCCATTGGTAACGGCTTATGAAAAACCGATGTGATTAAATTTTTTCATTATATTTAAAGTGTATAACTTACACATAACCACGACAATGAAAATTACAAACTTACTTACTATGGCGATAGGAGCCTTTTTTCTATCGGCCGCATCTAACGCGCAGACCAAGACATTCCAAAAGGAAGAATTCAAACAATGGGCTCAGACACCACCAATGGGCTGGAACAGCTGGGATTGTTACGGACCAACAGTTGAAGAACATGAGGTAAAAGCCAACGCCGATTATATGGCAAAAGAGCTGAAGAAATTTGGCTGGGAATATGTCGTAGTCGACATTCGATGGTTTGTTGAAAACGACAAAGCAGGCGGTTACAACCAAACAGATCCGCGTTACGTGATCGATCAGTACGGAAGATATTTACCGGCACTTAATCGATTCCCTTCTGCAAAAGACGGACAAGGTTTTAAACCCTTAGCCGATTACATTCATAAAAAAGGATTAAAATTTGGAATCCACATCATGCGTGGAATTCCTAAAAAAGCAGTAGAAGATAAACTGCCGATAAAAGGTACAAACGGAATCACAGCCGACCAGATTTATTCAACCGCTTTGCAATGTGAGTGGCTAAGAGACAACTACACCGTTATGGCTGATAAACCGGGAGCGCAGGAATATTATGACTCAATCTTCGAATTATACGCACAATGGGGAGTAGATTTTATTAAAATTGATGATTTATCAAGACCCTATCACGAAGGCGAAATCAACCTGATCAGAAATGCGATTGACAAATCCGGACGTAAAATCGTTTTAAGCACATCACCTGGAGAAACACCAATTTCGGCTGCACCTCACGTAACCACACATGCCAATATGTGGCGTATGGTAGACGATGTTTGGGACACCTGGCCTCATATTACCCATTTAATGGATGTAGCACAAAAATGGTATCCGCATATTGCACCGGGAACATGGCCGGATTGTGATATGATTCCGCTGGGACGTATTTCGATTAGAGGAGAAAGAGGCGAAGACCGTATGACACGTTTAACAAAAGACGAACAATACACACTGATTACCTTTTTCAATATCTTCAAATCACCATTATTTTTTGGCGGCGATTTACCAAGCAACGATGCCTTCACTTTGTCATTACTGACAAACAAAGAAGTTGTAAAAATGCATAACCAAAGTACAAATGTAAAACAGCTTTTCCAGAAAGACGGAAAAATTGCCGTAACATCAAAAAATACCAAAGACGGCAGTACATATCTGGCTTTATTTAATATTTCAGATAATGCTTCGCAAAACGTATCTGTAAATCTTTCAGACCTTGGAATTTCAGGTTCAGCAGAAGTTTTAAATATGTGGACAGGCGAAAAATCAAAAGTAACTTCAAAAGAAATAGGATTAGAATTAAAACCTCACAGTTCTGTTTTGTATCAATTAAAAAGTAAAAAATAATGAAAAGAATAATTTTTTGTCTGGCAGCAATGCTGACGCTTTTTAATCCCGTACAAGCCCAGAAAACCAGCGGAGTGCCGCCTGTTATTGCAGATAAAGACCTCACTGCTTATTTATTCGTTTATTTTATAGGAAATAAAGTCGAAGAAGAAGCCGTAAATTACGCCGTTAGTGCAGATGGGTATCATTATTACAGCCTTAACGGAAACAAACCTGTTCTGGACAGTAAAGCAATCAGTTCTACAGGAGGCGTTCGTGACCCGCATATTTTACGAGGAGAAGATGGCAAAACCTTTTACATGGTTCTGACAGATATGACTTCTTCAAAAGGCTGGGACAGCAACCGCGCTATGATTCTCTTAAAAAGCACCGATTTAGTAAACTGGAAAAGCAGTATTGTTAATATCCAGACTACATTTCCCGGAAATGAAAACCTGAAAAGAGTCTGGGCACCTCAGACAATCTACGATGCCAAAGCAGGAAAATATTTAGTATATTTTAGTCTGCAGTACGCCGGAGGACCGGATAAAATTTATTACGCTTACGCAAATAAAGACTTTACAGCTCTGGAAAGCGCTCCAAAATTATTGTTTGTTCCAAAATCAGAGCGGGCTTGTATTGACGGTGATATTATCGAAAAAGACGGTGTATACCATCTTTTCTATAAAACAGAAACCGAAAAAGCAGGCATAAAAGTAGCCACTACAACCGATTTAACTTCGGGGAAATGGACAGAAAACGACAATTACCTCCAGCAGACAAAAGACGGAGTAGAAGGATCAAGTGTTTTTAAACTAAATAATTCAGATGAATATATCCTCATGTATGATGTGTATACAAAAGGAAGATATCAATTTACCAAAACAAAAGATTTAGAGAATTTTACCGTGATAGACAATGATATTTCAATGGATTTTAATCCGCGTCATGGAACCATTCTGCCTATAACGCGATCTGAACTTAAAAGAATTACAGACAAATGGGGCACACCTGCAAAATATCCAAAGGTAAACCATAATCCGGTTTTAGAGGGGTATTATGCCGATCCTGAAATTCTGTATTCAAACAAAACCAAAAAATATTATATCTACCCAACAAGCGACGGATTTGACAGCTGGTCAGGATATTATTTCAAGACATTTTCTTCTGATAATCTTACAGACTGGAAAGACGAAGGCATTATCATCGATCTTAAAAAAGATGTGCCTTGGGGAAACAGAAATGCCTGGGCACCTTGTATTGTGGAGAAAAAGATAAAAGGGAAATACAAATATTTTTATTATTTTACTGCAGCGCAAAAAGTAGGAGTGGCTGTTTCAGACAACCCAACCGGACCTTTTAAAGACAGCGGCAAAGCAATCGTAGCCACAAGACCGGAAGGCATACACGACGGACAGGAAATTGACCCCGACGTGTTTACGGATCCAAAAACAGGTAAAAGTTATTTGTACTGGGGAAATATGTACATGGGTGTCGCGGAATTAAATCCGGATATGGTTTCCTTAAAACCGGGAACAACAAAAGTGATTGCCGTAAATAATACATTCCGAGAAGGAACGTATGTAATTTACAGAAACGGAAAATATTATTTCTTCTGGAGCGAAGACGACACCAGAAGTCCAAATTATAAAGTTCGATACGGAATTTCAAACTCACCAACGGGACCGCTTGAAATTCCGGAAAATAATGTCGTGATTCAGGGTAAACCGGATCAGGGTATCTATGCAACCGGACACAACTCGGTTTTACAAATTCCAAACAAAGACGAATGGTATATTACGTATCATAGATTCTCTTATCCAACCGGAATCAAAATGGGCGATGCCGGAGGATTTCACCGCGAAGTCTGCATCGATAAATTAGAATTCAATCCGGACGGAACCATAAAACAAGTAATCCCGACACATGAGGGTATACAACCGCTTAAGTAGTTTAATTTGTTCACTAGTAAAAGACCGCTTTTCTTTTTTGAGAGCGGTCTTTTGTTTTGAATAATTTAATTAAGACTTATGTTAATATTTTTCAGAACAGTCATGTTTTCTTAAGATATTTTTTGAGATATTCGTTTCAAATTAACTTCTTTTAAAAAGCCCTGTATACATGATTGATATGCTTAAAAAAATTGGCAGAAACGGAATAGCCTATGGAATTTACTATTTTCTGATTTGTCATTTAATAGGTTTTGCGGGAGGCATGGAAGCCAAAAGTGTGCTTAAAGTTTCAGTTCCTATCTCTTTATTTGGAATGATTGCTAATGGTTTAATGTACAGCAGATTTACAAAAAGAAACAAAATTTTGGAACAAATTAATTTTGATACCGAAGATACAGCTAACACTAAACTTGAAGCAATAGCAAATCATTTAATAGATGATGATCTGGTTTCGGGAAAACTGTGTCTGACAGAAAATGAATTAATATTCAGAAGCCATAAACAAGAAGAGTACAGATGGAATCTGAGTTATTTTGATTCATTTAATTTTTATCCGGCATTCTTTAATAAAGGAGGAGAATTTGTCATTAAAACAAAAGAAGGCCGAAAATTAATGTTTGAAGTCGACTTGATTAAATCCTGGAAAAAAGCTCTTTATAATGAAGTATAAACTAAAGAACGGTTTTTTGTCGCTGTCATTTTTGCTCTGGAATATCGGAATCGCTCAGGAATCATTTTACAAGAAACTTTTGTTCGATAAAGCTATTGATGTCAAAACACTTCCAATTGTATCAGAATACGAAACTAAATCCAATATTCATAAACTGCTGTTTGATCATAATGATTTTAAAAAATGTGCTTCATATAACACTTTAGATCAATCTGAAATTCATGTAATTAAAAGAAAAACAGGAAGTGTTATAGAATACGAATCTGCGGATGAGGAAAGTTATTTGAAAGCTAAGAAAAGAATTCAGGATTTTAAAGTTAGGAATTACAATAATTTCTCTGAAAAGCTGGAGTATAAAGAGTATCATATTTATAACTTTACGGGTAAGATTATAGCTTTTAATAACGAGAAGAAACAAATGCTGCTGATTCTTGTGAACTCCTGTGTATTTGAAGATCAAAAGCGCAGAATTGTTCAGCTTCTCGAGAAAAGGAAAATCTTTGATATTTATGTTTTCAATTGCGGCGGAAAAGAACTTGTAACCAAAAGATAATGACGATTCATAAATTAAATGAGAGTTATAATATTCTGATAAGTACTATCTTAAAACAAATACTCCAAAAAACATGAAATTATTCAGTTGTGGATTAATTACGGCTTTTATGCTGTTTTGCTGTAAAACAAAAACAGACGATTATGTTTTATTAAAGCCAATTTATGTCGATGAAAGCAGCTATATCGAAAAAAATCAACCTTTTACTAAAGAAGAAGTTATAAAAATAATTTCTGTCTTATTGTATTACGGAGTAAATTTAAAAGTAAGCGATGATAGTATTTTTATCCCGGAAAAATACTTTTCAGATATGAATTACTTATATAATATTCAAATTAAGAGTAAGGATTCTTTGTGGTATGATCAGCATATTATGCATCCTGAAATTATCCGTTATTTAAAATAATCAGCAGTAGGCGTCTCTTGATTTTATACAATCAGCACACGATTTTTACCAAATAAATGTCTAAAAACCGTTTCCTTACGAAACGGTTTTTTTTGCTTTACAAAACAGATTTTGCTAACAAAATCTATAAGAAAAGTTATAAATCATTAAAATCAAGTATAAGTAAAAGTTGATGAAAAGATTTAATTACAACTCATAGTTATATTCTATAAGCTGATTTGTAAGAAAAAAAAAGGTTTTATACGTAATATTGCGATATGATGTATTGTGGCATATTACAGTATTTTCAGATGTTTATTTAAGCCGAAAACAGATTTTTGAGACAAACCATTTCTTCTTTGGTTTTCTTGAAAATAGATTTATTTTTTAATTTTTTTATTATTATGTTCATTTCCCTTACTAATGACCAGGTGGAATTCAACTACGGGTCAAAACGATGGCAGTACAATTTTAATGAAATTGTAGAACTTGGTCTGCTCAAAAAAAAGAAATCCTATCTTTTTGAAAACACTGCTTTCATTTCCGTTACCGCTTTGACTTATTACTGCATGTTATTTACTAATTTAATGGAACTTTTTTATGTAATTCCAGCCTTATTGTGTTATACTTTTTTGATAATACTCAGGTTTCACAACAATAAAAAATTCAATTATTATGTTATTGTAAGAGATGTATATAAGAAAGCAACTGTGGTTAAAATCAATAACTTAGATCGTCCGGCTATAGGCAGACAGATTGATGAATATTTAAATTTTGAATTTGAGCGTGCAGTAAACAGCGCAAAAAAAACAGCATAAATGGAGCAGGTTATCTATCAAATTTCCGGCAATGATGTCATCTTTATTGCTGTCGCTCTGGTCTACGGTTTTATAATTATAATTAAAAAAGATTAACAAATGGTTCTCTTTAACTATAACTGAACAATTCGATTATTCATAAAATAACATAGCTGCAAACTGACCCCTAAGTTTTGTAGTGGCTGTTTCAGCTATACATGCCCATCCCAAATCAAACTTATGGCAACTTCAATAAAAAACAAAATAAAAAGCATTAGAGAGTTAAAAAACTACACTCAGGAATATATGGCAGATCAATTAGGTGTCACACAGGCAGGATACAGTAAAATAGAAAAAGGAAAGACACTTTTATCCTATGTTAAACTGGTCGAAATTGCCCGCATTTTAGAAGTAAGTGTCGAGGACATCATCAGCTTTGACAGTCAGCGATATTTCAAGAGTTTCAATACTGTAAAAGGAAATCACAACAACGGCAGTATATTAATTAACTCAGATAACAGCGAAGCCCTGAAAGAGCTTTACGAAGATAAAATTAAGCTTCTCGAAAAACTTCTGGACAAGACAGAAGAGGAGTTAAGTCTTTACAAAAAGAGATTCGGGAACTTATAAAACAAAAAAACGAGGCTTTTAAGGGCCTCGTTTACTATTTATATCTAAAATTAAACTGTCTGATCGTCAACTGCTGCATCAGGAGCATTTTTCTTAACAGATTCAATGCCATTCTCTCTCGCTGAAACGCTTTCATACATTTCACTTGAACCAATTATCTGCCCGTTGCTGGCTTTCAGGTTAAAATAAGGTTTTCCGTTGCTGGATTCTTTCCTGTCGAAACGGTTATCATCCTGCGAATTTGTTTTTACAGATTCAATTCCGTTTGTGCAGGCCGCTTTCGTAGTATAACCTTCACTGGCTAAAATAGTCTGTCCGTTTCCGGCTTTTAAATTGAATTGAAACTCTCCGTTGGTTCTTTTAGTGATTACAAATTTTCCCATACAGTTTAAAATTTAAGTTATATTAATATTTTTGATATCGATAAAAATACAAAACTTAGTAATATAAATCATACGCCAGTTTGAAAAAATGATTACCTAAACAATAAAAAATCAGTTGTATTGGAGAAAAAAACAGCTTTTATAAAAAGAATTAACCTTCTTTTATGTTATATTCCTAAACGAAAATCGCTTACACTTTTCTGTTCGAAGCTTATTTCTTCAAAAATACTGGTAGTTCCTTTTTCAACAGGACATTGTGTACTGATTCCTAACCAGATATCTTTAGGATAATTGTTTTTGTACAAACGCACCATCTGCCAGTTTTTCTTATCTAATGAATAATAACTTGCTACCGTTTTAGTATCCGAAGAAATTTTCATGTAAACAGAAGGCTCTTTTACTATATCGTGATTGTTATCGTCTGAAGTTCCCGTTGTACGAACCGTTACAATACGGTGATTCCCGCGCTCATCCTGTTCAAAACAAAACTTTTGGTAAAAAGTATCATGCACAAAAATGTACAATACACCGGCGTTGTATAAACCTTTCTCCGTAAATTCAGGAGTAACTTTAGCCACAATTGTAAAAGGTTTGGTGTTGTCTGCTTTAGACAGTAAAATTGGAGCAGTAGTATTGGATAATTTTTCGTTTGGATCAGAGAAATAATCTGTTTTTTCACCTGCTTTAAAAACAATTTTTTCGCCTGCTTCTTGTGTAATAAGGTTTTCGGCATTGTTCAGGCCTTTTGTAAAATGTATATTAGACAGCTTAATATCAATAGTAGAACCTTTTACGACAGAATCTAATTTTACTTCTTCTTTCATAGTTGTTTTTTCAGTTTCACTTTTGTTATTACAGCTGGATAATACAGAAAGACTCAGGATAATAACAGCATTGTAAAAAATTGTTTTCATAAATTGTTTTTTTTGGGATAGAAAGTAATATTTTTAATTTTCCAAAAATAAAGCAGCTTCAAAAAAAGCACAATACGTAAAATTAACCAATTTTAACTTTAAATGCCGCAGAATCCCTCAATAGAAGACCAATTAATGACCACCTTTCTGGAACAAAAGTTTGCAGCAGATGAATCCAATGATATTGAAATGTACAAACAGTTTGCGGCCAATTATGTAAAAATAGAGCAATGTGTGGCCGTTTTATCAGATTATCAATCGGACTGCAGTTATATTTATGCCGGAAGTTTTGGTGCTGTTTTTGGGCTTCCAGTTGAAAACTCGGTTATCGATTCAGCTTTTGAAGAATGTATTTTTACAAAAATCCATCCCGAAGATCTGGTGGAACGCCATATTCTGGAACTTAATTTTTATCAGTTTTTAAAAGGAATCCCGCAGGAAGAATACAGCAATTACAGTACCTCCAGCCGAATAAAAATGAAAGATTCAGCCGAAAAAAACGGCTATATTAATCACCGCACCATTTATCTAAAAACATTCAGCAACGGAAGCATTTCGCTCTCCCTTTGTTTATATGCGCCTTCAAGAGATGTACAGCCAAGGCCCGGCATCGATGCGAGGATTTTTAATATTCAGACGGGAGAAATAATTGAAGACGAAAAGTATAAAAATAATGCCAAAGCGATACTCTCAAAAAGAGAAATCGAAGTGCTGACCAGTGTAGCAAAAGGAAATAAAAGTGAGTACATTGCCGGAGAAATGAATATTTCGGTCTACACCGTAAGGCGGCACAGGCAGAATATTATAGATAAACTCAAAGTTACCAATACTGCCGAGGCTGTGCAGACCGCAATAGTTATGGGAGTTTTATCTCTCTAAGTATAAAAGTTAAACTTTATTTATAAGTAAGATTATTCTTTATATTTGAAGAAAAAATATCATGAAAAAAGTATTTATTCTTGCTTGTATTGTAATTCTCTCGGCATCTTGTAATTCTAAAAATAATAAAGATGAAAACACAGCAGTCTCGACGGACTCCATCGCGGCTCATGAAAACAGCGAAGCACCTGAAACTATCCTGGTCTATGAAGGAACACTGCCATGTGCAGATTGTGAAGGAATTGAAACGGTTCTAAAAATTGATATCGTCGATAATAAATTTGAATTATCAAGTGTCTATAAAGGAAAATCACCAGAAAAAAACTTGGTACAAAAAGGAAATGTGAATACAGAGAGAGGTCTTGAGAAAGATCAGGATGGTACTATTTACGTTTTAAATTGGAATAAACCTGAGACAGAACAAGTATATTATGGTTATTACAGTAATAATCCGGAGAAACTTTTTCTGCTGGATAAAGATAGAAAGGTGATCAAATCGAAACTTAATTACTTTTTAGAATTAAATGAATAATTTTGGGTATTTATTTTTTATGGATATATCAGAGAGACAATGAGAGCCAGGTTTGATTGCGTCTTAAAGATTAAAATAATTGGCAATAATTCATAAAAAAAGAGACATCATTATGATGTCTCTTGCATATTAAATCGTATCAGATTATTTAACCGTAATAGGCAGTTCAGCTGTTGTTTTATCCCATCCAATAACCAGATTAGCGATATTACCCTGAGTAGTAAAAGCAATAGACAAAGCCTCGATTACTTCATTTACAGGTTTAACCGGAACAGAAACTCTCACTACATCTTTACTTTGGTCGTAAGCATAACCACCCCATAAATCCAGTTCTTTATTAATGATGATTGTCCATTTGTCTTTTTCAGGAATAGCAAATAAACTGTAATATCCTGCAGGAACCTTAGTACCGTTAATAGTTACCGCTTTGTAGAATTTGATTTCGGTATTTTCGTTAGCACCAATTCTCCAGATTTCTCCAAACTTTACTACATCGCCAAAAATAGTTCTTCCTTTGGCAGAAGGTCTTGCGTAAGTAACTTTAATAACCGGATTTGGAGTATCCGTTTTTTTGAATTTAACCGCTTTATTTGGAAAATAAGAAATATCAACAGGACTCGCATCCAAAGGAGCAAATTTAACTACATCCTGAGCCTGAACTGAAATAGCAGTAAATAAAACAACTGCCAGTAAATACATTTTTTTCATGGGATTACAATTTTTAGAATAACTACAAAGTAAGTTAATAATGAAGAAAAATCATATAATTCCAGTTTGTTTTTTGTTAATGAATTGGTAACAGTTCTTACATTTATTTCAAAGAGATCTTTTGGAGAACATTTACCGCCGAAACAAAAACTTATTTGCCTGCAGGAAAATAATTCTCCTTTAAAATAATCTCCAGCGGAATATAATGCGTGCGCTCTGTTTCTTCCTGAAGAACCAGTTTTTTATACAAATAATTAATTCCCATATATCCCTGATCCTCGGGTCTTTGGTTGATTAAGAAATCAATAAGTCCTTTATTTAAGTATTCAATATTTTCTTTTAATAAATCAAAACCAATGATACGAACACCTTTTATATTGTTTCTTTCTAAAAATCCGGCAACAATATACGCACGCGAATTTGGAACAAAAATACTGTTTACACCAGTGAACATTTCCAGATTCAGTTTTTCAATTCCGGAATCTTTTAAAGTAACTTCTGAAAATTTAAAATGAGTAAGTTCTTCATTATCTTTAAAATACGAATAAAAACCTTTAATTCGCTGCAGGTATACCGAAGTACTTTCAATTTCGCCGGTAATTTTAAAAATCAAAACATGTCTTTCATTTTTAACCGCAAAACTAATAAGTCTTCCTGCCAGATAACCACTCTGAAAAGCATTCTGTCCCACGTAAGCATGTTCATTTTCTTCGGAAATATTCGAATCGATCATGACAACCGGAATATTCTTCTTTTCATACTCTTTTAAAAACTGAACTGAATCTTCATAAAAAACAGGAGCAAACAATAAACCGTCACAATCAAATTCCATTACCTTTTTAACAGAATCCTTAAACGAAGCCAGATTATAATCATAAAAAAAATAGTTCAGCACAATGCCGAATTTGCCAAACTCCAAAGCCGCTTTTTCAATACCTTCTGTCTGACTCTGCCAATATTCAAGCTCTTCAGATTTGGGCAGGAAAACTGCAAAATGAAACTTTTTATTCAAGGCCAGATTACTCGCCAGGATATTTCGTTTATAGCCAAATTCCTCAATAATCGCATTAACCTTATCTACAGTTTCCTGAGCGACTTGTCCGCGTTTGTGAATAATCCTGTCGACGGTTCCGGTTGAGACATTCGCCAGTTCGGCTATTTTTTTAATTGTTATGATATTGATTTCTTTTAAGTTAAAATAATAAAAGCTGTTTTGTAAAATTATATTTTTTTAGCAAAAATAAGTTGTTTTACATGACATTTTACATACATTTGTAAAGTACCGTGTGCGTACACGTAAAAATACACAAATTATAAAAGAGAACAGCATCTTTTTAATTTATTTATTTCAAAATCAAAATAATACTATATAATATGATTATAGATTCATTACATAACGCGGCTAAATATTACGGCCTTCATCCTAACTTTAAAAAAGCTTTTGAATACGTAAGCCAAACTGATATTGCAAGCCTTGAAGCGGGTGTTATAGAAATCAGCGAAGGTTTAAAACTGATTGTCATTCACGGTGACGGAAGTTCAAGAGAAGAAAGCATAAAAGGATTTGAGTGCCATGATAAAAATATAGACATTCAGATTTCGATACAGGGACCTGAAACCTTTGCATGGAAACCAAGAGAAAAATGTGTTAGTCCAAACGGTGAGTACAGCGGCGAAAAAGACGTTCGTTTCTTCCACGATAAACCGGATATGTTTTTTGAACTTCAGGAAAAACAATTTGCCATTTTATTTCCCGAAGATGTTCACGCAGCAATGATTGGCGAAGGTTTTTTGAAAAAGCTTGTTTTTAAAGTCAGAATCTAAAGAAAATCAATATTTGAAATTCAAAAATTCAATTAAAACTTAAATTATTAACTAAACCATAACCATTATTTTATTTTCTAAATTGGAATTTAAAGTATTGAAAATTAAAATTAAAAAATGAATTCAATATTCAATCTAAAAGGAAAAATCGCCCTGATTACGGGAGGTGCCGGAGTATTAGGAAGCAGATTTGCAAATGTATTAGCAAAACAAGGCGTTATTGTAGGGATTGTTTCGCAGTCGCTTGAAAAAGCAGAAAGCACTGTAAAAGATATTGAAGCAAACGGCGGGCAGGGTTTTGCTGTTCAGGCGAATGTTTTAAATAAAGAAGAAGTAGAAAAAGTAAGAGATTTTATTGCTGAAAAATACGGACGTCTTGACATTTTAATCAATGCGGCAGGAGGAAATATGCCCGGAGCAACCATTCAGCCGGATCAGGCTGTTTATGACATGAAAAGCGATGATCTGCAAAAAGTTATCGATTTAAATATCATCGGAACAATGCTTCCAACTCAGGTTTTTGCCGAACTTTTTGCAAAACAGAAATCAGGAAATATCATCAACATTTCGTCGGCGTCAGCACAAAGACCTTTAACGAGAGTGGTAGGATATTCAGCTTCAAAAGCGGCAATCGATAACTTCACGCAATGGATGGCGGTTGAACTGGCTTCGAAATATGGAGAAGGAATTCGTGTAAACGCTATTTCACCTGGATTCTTTATAGGAGAACAAAACCGTGCTTTACTGTTGACTCCGGAAGGAAAATTAACGCCAAGAGGCGAGAAAATTATCGATCATACCCCAATGGGAAGATTTGGAACCCCGGAAGATATAGACGGAGCTCTTTTATTTTTATGCAGCGATATGTCGAAATTCGTAACCGGAACTATATTAAAAGTAGATGGAGGTTTCGCAGCAACCAGTATTTAACTCCTGCAAGGTTTCCAAAACCTTGTAGGTTTCATTCAACTTTAGACTATTATTAATCAAATATACCTGCAAAGTTTTTAAAACCTTGCAGGATTAAAAAACATAAAAAAATGGAACAAACATTAAGATGGTTCGGACCAAATGATCCTGTTTCTTTGCAAGATATTGCACAAACCGGAGCAACCGGAATTGTAACTGCTTTGCACCATATTCCAAACGGAGAAGTATGGAGTATCGATGAAATCATTAAACGAAAAGTCGAAATTGAACACGAAAACGGCGATCCTAAAAAAGGAGCTTCCGGTTTGACCTGGTCCGTTGTAGAAAGTATTCCTGTTCACGAAGACATTAAAAAGCAAACAGGAAATTATCTTCAATACATTGAGAACTATAAAGAAAGCATTCGCAATTTAGCCTTATGCGGTATCAAATGCGTCTGCTACAACTTTATGCCGGTTTTAGACTGGTCAAGAACAGATTTGTCTTATACAGTCGAAGACGGTTCGAAAGCCTTACGTTTTGATATTAATGCTTTTGCCGCATTTGAATTGTACATTTTAAAAAGACCGGGAGCAGAAAAAGAATATTCAGAAACACAGATTGAAAAAGCAAAAAGCTATTTTGAAGCCATGACTGCCGATGATAAAGTTAAACTGCAGCAAAACATTCTGGCCGGACTTCCGGGTGCCGAAGAAGCCTATACGGTTGAAGATTTCTTAAAAACATTAAGCGCTTACAACCATATTGACAGACAGGCTTTAAAGGATAATCTTTTCTTCTTTTTAAAAGAAATTATTCCGGTTGCCGAAAGTAAAGGCGTGCTTATGGCAATTCATCCTGACGATCCGCCTTACCCAATTTTAGGACTGCCAAGAGTAGTGAGCACCGAAGAAGATTTGATCGAATTAATGAATGCGGCACCTTCTAAATCAAACGGATTTACAATGTGTACCGGTTCATACGGTGTTCGTGCCGATAATGATCTGCCTGGAATGGTAAGACGTCACGGAGATAAAATGAATTTTATTCATTTAAGAAGCACGCAGCGCGATGAAGAAGGTAGTTTTTACGAAGCCAACCATTTAGAAGGCGACGTTGATATGTACGAAGTCGTAAAGGCAATCCTTGAAGTTGAAAAAAGAAACAACAGCAAACTGCCGATGCGTCCGGATCACGGACATCAAATGCTGGACGATTTAAAGAAAAAGACCAATCCGGGATATTCTGCAATAGGCCGTTTAAGAGGTTTGGCCGAATTACGCGGACTTGAATTAGGAATTAAAAGATCTGTTTAAAATTTAACTGCAAAAGCACTAAGACGCTTAATATAATGAACGCCTTAGTGCTTTGCAGTTAAAACTATTTCTTAACCTTTACCGTCAAAGGATTATTAATTTTTTGGGCAAAAGAACTTAAGTATTTTTCCCATTCCTGTTTGGTCTGATACGGACTTCCTTTTTTCCATCCAAAACCAACATAGTAAATTGCTTTGTTGTTTTTGACCGCAATATTTCCGTACAGGTTGCTTAAATCTTTTTCATCTGTAACATGATTGTCAAAACTCGTCATGGTATTTTTTGGAGCCACCAAACCTAATCCAATTTCAGAATCATCTATTGGTTCCCAATAACTTAACCAGCCTTCTTTAAGATTTGTTCCGGTTGTTCCTTTTTTATCATGAAGCGTCAGTCCGGCAGCAATTTCTTTTGCTCCTGTAATATTGATTTCAAAACGCGAAAGCTGGCTTCCGTAATCCAGACTGATTAACTTTGATTCTGTTATTTTGTTTCCTTTCGCATCCCAGTCGGCGTAAGTTAAAATAAAGCTTGTTCGGATTGGACCCGTCGTAATGGTTTTCCAGCTGATGAAATTCTTAGAGAAATAATACTTTCCGTCTGCTTTTACAGCAATTCCACCCACACCGCGGCTGTCGCCCACGTGAAAATTATCAAGACCTTCGCCCGTATCTTTATGATACGTTCCCGCTCCCGAAGTCATTTTTTCGTACCATTTATTGATAATAGGATACTCAACTCTTTTCAGCCACGCATCAATACCGCTAGTTAAAGTACCGCCCTCAATATGGTCTTCTACCATTTTTTGAGCAACAGGTCCGTACGTTCTAAAGGCCACTTTGTTGTTTTCCCATGCGTAATCATCTGTACGTTCAGGAACAAAACGGGAATAGCAGTTTTCTGTTTTCGAAGCCGATGGATTAGTTCCCGGAGCAACTGTAAAATCCTGTTTGGACGAAGCTTTTATTTTAGGCTGAAACAACAATACATCTGCCGTTCCGTCGCCGTCATTATCTACAGTCTGCGTTTCCAGAAATGCATTTGAAGCGGCATCTTTTATAACATAATCTTCAAGTTTCGCATTGGCTGCCAATCCAAGAGATTTTTTAGTAAGTTCAATAGTTTCAAATTCCCTGTCAACTGCAAGAGAATTTGTAACGGTTATGGTTTTATTTTGAGAAAATGCAGCGAAACTGCCTGCGAGGAGTGTTAAGAGTAAAAGATTCTTTTTCAAAATAGATAGTTTTTAAGGTATAAAAATTCGGTTTAACTAATATTCGTAAAAATACGAATCAAAACTTAAAGAACCGCACTAAATATGCGTATTTCTGTACAGAAACATTGTTATTCTATTGTTAACACAATGACGAATTACTTATTTTTCCGTAAATTTCATTTCTTGTCTTTTACACAAGATTTTTTTATAATTAAATGAAAATCAACAGAAATGGTTAAATGTATTATTTTCGATTGTGACGGCGTTTTAGTCGATACAGAAAAAATAGGAAACGGAATATTACTTGCAATGGCTCAGGAACACGGATTCGAAATGGAACTGGAGGATGCATACCGACATTTTAACGGCCGAAATTTAAAAGACTGCTTTCGTCATATCGAAGAAGCGATCGACCAGAAACTCCCTGAAAATTTCGAAACCCAATATCGGGAAAAAAGTTTTGAAGCATTTAAAACACAAGTAAAACCAATGGAAGGCGTAGTGGATTTTATCGAAAAATTACAAATTCCGTATTGCGTGGCATCAAGCGGTCCTGTCGAAAAAATCCGCCTCAATCTTGAAGTAGCCGGACTGCTGGATAAATTCGAAAATAAAATATTCAGTTCGTACCAAATAGGCAGCTGGAAACCGGAACCGGGAATTTTTCTGCATGCAGCAAAAGAAATGGGCTTCGAAGTAAAAGACTGCATCGTTCTCGAAGACAGCAAAGCGGGAGTAAAAGCCGGAATCAGCGGCGGTTTTAAAGTCTACGGTTTCGCCAACGGTTTCAATAATGAAGATTTAAAAGAAGAAGGAGCCATTTTGTTTAACAGCTATAAGGAGCTAAGTGAGATTCTGGGATTTTAAATTTTTGAATTTCTTCACTTAAAAATGTAATTTGTTGCATTAAAATAAATTTTTATATATTTGAATTTCGACATTCGTTTTTTTAGTCGGTTATTATTATTGAATTGGTAAGCGGCGACCAGAGAAACCGAATGATTTTGCCTGCGAAAAATGATTTTGCCCGGAATCATTTTTTGTCTGCGATGCTCAAAATCGCAAAAGTAACCTACAGACAGAAACAAAATGACGAAATTTAAAATTAAAATTTTAGCTGCATTCCTATTTCTTGTTTATCCAACGCTCGATGCTCAGATTAAAAAGATAGGTGTTCCTTTTATAACCAGTTACAGTCCAAAAATATACAAAGCCGCATCAGAAAACTGGGATGTAATTCAGGATTCCAAAGGCATGATGTTTTTTGCCAATCATTTTGGAATTCTTCAGTTCGACGGCGTACGATGGAATATCATCACACAACCGGAAAACCGAAGTATGGTGCGTTCCCTCGCAATTGATAAAACCGATAAAATGTACGTAGGCGCTCAGGGCGATTTTGGATATGTCAAACAGCTTTCAAACGGACAATATCAATATACCTCTCTTGTAAAACTGCTTCCTGCTGCCGCCCGGAATTTTAATGATGTACTTCATACCGTGATCCGAAGTAAAGACGTAGTTTTTTTCTCTCCTGAAGCAATGTTTATTTATAAAGACAATAAAATCAAAGTACTGCAGTCAAAAGCTGTTTTTGATGATTTCCTTGAAGTAAATAAAAATATCTACGTTTTGGACAACGAAAAAGGTCTTTTAAGACTCAGAGGAGAGGAATTGGTTCCAATTCCAAATGGAAAAAAATTCATTGGAATGAAAATCCGAAAAATTTTTGGAACTAAAAAAGGAGTGTTGCTGCTTACACAGAAAAATGGTTTATTTACTTATTTAAACAATGAAATACAGCCATTTGTGACAGAGGCAGATCATCTGCTGAAACAAAATCAGATTTCTACCGGAATTGAATTTTCTGACGGCTATTTCGGAATCGGCACCCGGCAATCCGGGTTGATAGTTATAGACAGTGAAGGGCATTTGATTCAGCATATCAACAAACAGATGGGGTTGCAGAATGATTACGTGACCAATTTAAAGACCGATAGAGAAGGCAATTTGTGGGTAACGCTTAAAGAAGGCATTTCGCTGATTCAGATTTCGTCGCCTTTGTCGCGAATTCTGGACAGTTCAAATTCTGAAACCAAAATATACTGCAGCCAGATTTACCAGAATAAATTGTATATCGGGACAGATAACGGTTTGTTTTGGCTGAATTGGGAAGATTACAAAAACGGAAAAAGAGAAAACGTACACTTTCAGCATGTTTCGGGAATGTCTGAAAATGTCTGGAATATTGGTGTTTTCGGTAATTCGTTATTGGCTTTTGAGAAAAACGGCGTATTTGAAGTCAGCGGCACTTCTGCGAAAGCAACTGCCAAAATTGACGGAGTATGGAAAGGCATTCTGGTTCCAAATCATCCTGATTTACTGCTTGCGGGGGGATATACCGGACTGTATCTTCTGAAAAACAAAAACGGTTCATGGGAATATAAGCATAAAATAAAAGGTTTTGATGAAAGCAGCCGCGTTATTGAATTTGATAAAGACGGCAATATCTGGATCGCGCACGGTTACAAAGGAATTTTCAAATTAAAACTCAACGAAACCTTTAACAGCGTGCAGGACGTTCAGTTTTACGATCAGAAAAACGGATTCCCTTCGAGCTTATTTCTGAATACTTTTAAAATTGGCGATCAGATTCTTTTTGGAACTACCAGAGGCGTTTACAAACAAAAAACAGGTTCAGAAAAGATGATTCCTGATCCGTTTTTTGTTAAATATCTCGGACTTGATAATCATATCCGGCTTCTGAAAACCGATAATCAAAATACCATCTGGTACATTTCGGGAGAGAATACCGGAAAAATGATTCGGAAAACAAATGACAGTTTTCAAATTGATGAACTTCCGTTTAGAAAACTCCGCTATTTATATGTTCCCGGATTTGAGAACATACAGACTACTTCGGGCGGCGACGTGTTTTTTGGAACACAAGACGGATTAATTCATTACAGTGCGGTTAAAGACAAGAAATATCAGACGAAATATAAAGCTGTTATTTCAGAAGTTAAATGTATTTTTCCAAAAGACAGCTTGTTGTTTTCCAGCCGTTATGATGTGCTGCCAAATAAAACAGATTCACTAAAAGATGCTTTTTCGGCTGTGCTGCCGTATTCAAATAATGCGCTTCATTTTTCTTTTTCGTCATTGTTTTTTGATGATGCCGAATCAACCAAATACGAATACTGGCTTGAAGGTTTTGAACCCAAATGGTCAGATTACAGTCTTCAGACTGAGAAAGAATATACTAACCTGCCTGAAAATGAATATGTTTTTCATGTAAGGGCAAAAAACATCTATGATGTGGTAAGCGAAGAAGCCGTTTTTCGTTTTGAAGTTTTACCGCCCTGGTACCGCACAATCTGGGCGTATATTTTGTATTTGATCTTGTATGGCGTGGTAATTTATACGATTATAAAATACCAGAAATCACTTGCCGAACGCCAGCGTCAGCAATTGATTCTCAATCAGGAAAAAGAGCTTTTGAGAAGCCGTGCCGAACTTAATGAACAGAGAGTTACGCTCGAACAGGAAAATATGGAGATTATGCGCGAAAATCTCGAAGCAACTATTAATCTTAAAAATGCAAAAGTAGCATCGAGTACCGTGAATCTCATTCATTTAAATGAAATCCTGCTTTCGATAAAAGAACTTATTTCTCAGATTGACAAGAAAAACGACCCGAATGTGAATTTTAGTTTATTGTCCAAAATCAACAAATTAATCGATCATGAACTGCAGGGAGATAAGCAGTGGAATGAATTTGAAGAAATTTTTAATCAGCTGCACGATAATTTCATGCAGAGGCTTAAAACAAGTTATCCGGAGCTAACGCCGCGCGATATGCGATTGTGTGCGTATCTGCGAATGAACTTTAATACAAAAGAAATTGCACCGCTTTTAGGAATTTCGGTTAGAGGTGTCGAAGATACCCGATATAGAATTCGTAAAAAACTCCAGCTTCCGTCAGATGCAAACATAACCGAGTTCATTCTTAATTTTTAGTTTTTTATTGTGAAGTAAAATCTTAAGTGGTTTTACGCGGTTTTACAGGTTTATTTTCTCATTTTTTTATAATTCCCGTAGTCAAACCGTACTCAAAAATGTAAGTCTAGCCTGATTTATTTGTTAATATTGTGCCTGGTTTGGATTGAATCATAAGCTATTATTTACAAATAGCTTTAAATTCTGCCAAGGCACTTTACTAACAAAAAACTAAAAAAAATGATGCAAAATGACTCTTTTTTCGGCCGACCACCGAAAGACAATTTCTATTTATTTAAGAACTTTTGTGCAGCGATTTTATTCCTGTTTCTGCCATTTCTAAAAGTTCAGGCACAGTGTAATACTTTGATCTGGGCAGACGAATTTAACGGAACTACGGTTGATTTAACCAAATGGCAGAGTATCTCCGGAAACGGTTGTCCGTCGCTCTGCGGATTCGGGAATGCTGAGGCACAGCGCTACGATCCTAATCAGGCTACAATTGTTAAAGAGGGAACAAACAGTTATCTGAATATTGAAGCCAAATATCAGCCCAGTTCACAATTTCCGGATCAGCCGTATGCTTCGTCAAAGCTGACTACAGAAGGGAAATATTCTTTAAAATACGGAAGGGTAGAAGCTCGTATGAAACTTTCTAATGCACAAGGTGCCTGGCCGGCATTTTGGATGCTTCCGGTTGGAGGAAACTGGCCGTATACGGGAGAAATTGACATTATGGAGGCCAAGCACAGAAATCCAAAATCTGTAGACGGGACGATTCATTATGATGGCGGCGGTTATCAGTTTACCGGAAGAAGCTACAGTTCTTCGGTAGATTTGTCGGCAGATTTTCATGTTTATGCCGTAGAATGGGGACCTAATATCATAAAATGGTTTATTGACGGTAATTTATTTCATACCGCGACTCCTAACACGACTGTAAACGGCGGATGGCCTTTTAACGATAATAACTTTTATATCATTTTAAATCTCGCAGTAGGAAGTTACGGAACACCTTATACAAGAGTAAACGGTGTAGGAGTAGAGCCAATTCCAGCTGATTTTCCGGCTAAATTGCAGGTAGATTATGTGCGTGTTTACGACGGAAGTTTTAAATATGCTGTAACGGGAGATAACAAAGTATATCAAAACGAAACCAGCAAAACCTACTCTGTAAATGCAATTGCGGGCGCATCATACAACTGGACAGTTCCTGCAGGCGCAAGTATTACATCCGGACAGGGAACAAATGCGATTACAGTAAACTGGGGAACATCTGGAGGAGATGTTTCGGTTACAGCATCGGTTTCGGGCTGTACAGCCAATACCTATAAACTGGCTGTTACTACAGAACCTGCATTACCTGTAGAAAAAGTACATGAAGATTTTCAAACAAACAGAAATGTATTGTATCCGGTAAAAACAGGTGTTCTCACAGAAGCGGTCGCTAATCCTTCAGCCACAGGCATCAATACATCTGCTTTGGTTGGAAGATATGTTCGTAATTCAAGCGAATTGTACGATGTTTTAAATATTAGAAATGTAACCATCACAAATGCCAATGATTACGTTTATGGAAGAAAAAGACTTTCGTTTGATATTTATACATCGGCTCCGGTTGGAACAAAAATTTCGATGCAGCTAGAGAACAGCAATGTAACTACTGCGACCAATTATCCGTTAGGAAGGCACAGCGGTTTTAAAGCCACAACAACGGTTCAGAACAAATGGGAAACCATAGAATTTGAATTCGAAAAAATAATTGACCCGAATACCAGTGCTTTGACAATCAATAATGTGGTAGTGCTTTTTGAATCCAGTTCGAATTCCGGAGCGACCTATTATTTTGATAATCTGCTGACAAAAGCGGCTCCTGAAAAACCTATTATTGCGACAGATATACTTCAAAATTATGACGGAATCAATAAAATTATAAAAGGAACTACAACCGGAACGTATTCTGTTGCAGCGAATCCGGGAGCCAATTCGGTTAACTCATCTGCAAATGTGGCTAGATACGTTCGTAATGTAACCGAGCAGTATGATGTACTTTTCTTCAATACACAAAGTACGATTGAAGATGCCGGTTTATTGAAAAATCAGACCAATAAAATCATGATCGATGTCTATACTTCGGCACCAATAGGAACCGTGGTAAGTCTGAATTTAGAAAACAGTGCAACATCACTTCCTGCCAATTACCCAACCGGAAGAAACAGTAATTATGTCGCCATTACTACCAAGCAGAATCAGTGGGAAACGCTGACATTCTATTACAATTCAAGTCCGGATGCCGGAACTTCGAACCTGGCAGTAAACCAAATGGTTTTATTGTTTAATTCAGGATCCTATACAAACGATACTTATTATTTTGACAATATCAGAATTGGTTCTACCAAACTTCCGGATACCTTTACACCCGGAGTAATTTATGAAGATTATCAAAATACACATAATATTACCTTTAGAGATGCTATTGGAACCTATACGGCAAATACACCAAATCCAAATGCATCAGGAATTAATACTTCTTCAAACGTTGGAAGATACGTTCGTAAATCGACTGAATTGTATGATAATTTTTCATTCAATACCACTTTAACGAATATCGGCGATTTCAAAGGAGGTGTTAAAAAATTTGCTATGGATGTTTATACATCGGCTCCGGTTGGATCTGTAATTTCATGGCAGGCCGAAAGCAGTGCTTCTATTCCGTCAAACTATCCGGCAGGAAGACACAGTATTTATCAGGGCGTTGTAAAGCAGACTAATACCTGGCATACGGTAACTTTTACGTACGTAAGCGCGCCCGATGCTTCTACTTTAGACAGCGAAGTAAACCGCTTTGTTTTACTGTTTGAACCGGGAACCAATTCTGGAAATACATATTATTTTGATAATCTGAGAGCCTTAAATTTAGTTTCGACAGAAAATCCAGTAAACACTTTGCCGGCTCCGTGGACAAGTACAGATTTGGGTGCAGTAACGCCTGCTGGCGAAGCATCGCATTCTAGCGGAACATTTACAATTAAAGGTTCAGGAACTGATATTTGGGAAACAAGCGATCAGTTTCAATTTGTAAATCAGCCAATTACCGGAGATGCTGAAATTATCGCCAGAGTAAATTCGCTGACCAATACTAATACGTATGCAAAAGCGGGCGTAATGTTCCGTGAAACGCTTACACCGACATCTAAACATGCCATGACTGATGCAAGTGCTGCAGCTGGAATTGAGTTTTTATCCCGTGATACTACTTCGGGAATCACAACTGCTGAGGTTACGGCGGGAGCGGCTCCAAAATGGGTTCGTTTAGTACGATCAGGAAATGTATTTACGTCGTATTCTTCGGATAACGGAACTACATGGACACAAATCGGTACGCCAAAGACGATTGTAATGAGCAGTACTATTTATGCCGGAATGGCGGTTACCTCTCATGCCAACGGAACTTTAACAACAGGTGTTTTCAGCGATGTGATTGTTAGAAATATCACAGCAAATCCAAATGTAAATCTGGCGCTTTCTAAGACTGCAGCGGCTTCGACAGAAGAAAATGCAACATTATCTGCCAATAAAGCAACAGACGGAGACGGAACAGTAAGCAGATGGGCAAGTTCATTTGCAAATACAACTGAATGGATTTATGTGGATCTGGGAAGCAATTACAACCTTAATCGTGTGGTTTTAAAATGGGAAGCCGCTTATGCAGCGCAGTATAAAGTACAACTTTCGACTGATAATGTTTTCACCGAAAATGAAACCATTAGCACGCAGACAGCAAGTGATGGCGGTACAGATGATTTAACAGTAAGCGGAACAGGAAGATACCTGCGTATTTTATGTACAGCAAAAGCTTTAGCCCCTTACGGATATTCATTGTATGAAATTGAAGCCTACGGATCTGCTTCGTCTGCTAAAAAAGCGTTGACAATTGTTGAAGAACCTCAGTCAGAAGAAACGGCTTTTGCAGTTTATCCTAATCCGGCAGGAAGTTATATTCAGGTTGCAGTTCCTGAGAATTTAGATAATAAAATCATTACGATTTATGACAATTCAGGAATGCTGATTCTTCAGAATAATCCTGAGACAGATCAAAGCGTGATTGATATCAGCAGACTGACAAAAGGAGTTTATATCCTGAATTTCAAATCAGATCAAAAAAGCTGGACAAAAAAGCTGATTAAAAAATAAATTAAAATCCGTTTGGGTGCAGTTAAATTAAATAAAATGCAGCGGTTTACTGATCGAAAAATTTGAATTTAAGGATAGCACCATACAATTGCACCTGACGGATATTTTGGTCATTCGTTTGAAAATGACTTTGGTTTAAAATCTATTTATGTAACCCCAAAATTATCTACATATGAAACAAATTAGACTTCAAAGATTTTCTATTTTGACAGCACTTTTTCTGGTGTTTTCAAGTTTGATGTACGCACAGGGCCCAGTACCCTTTACCATTAATAATACATCGCCGTTTAATGACAACGAATTGTATGTCGCCATTGTTGGAATCGATTATACAACCGGAAACCACGTTTGGGTCAATGCCAAAACCAGTCAGGTTTTCCCAATGAATGCTTCTTATAATACCGTTACAGGACCAACTTATGGCGGCAATACCGGACCCGGGCAAAACTCAAAATACGCAGCTTGTTTTACCAAACTGAGTGAAATTCCAAATAAAACCTTCACTTTGCCCTTAATTGCAGGATGTCGTGTTTTTATTTCAAAAGGTTCGCAGTTGTATTTCTACTTTTTTGGAGCGAGTGGAGCACCGTCTGGATATGCATCGCCAAATCCTCAGAATCCGACAGATCCAAATCAGGGCATTTTATATGAAATGATCGAGCTGACAAACAATCAGCATGGTTTCTTTGGAAATCCAACAAGAGTAGATTCTTATAAATACCCAATGGGACTTGAATTATTTGGAGCCAACGGTTACCAGAAGAAAGTAGGAGATTTAAAAAAACATGCTGATATCGTAGCCGCTTTTAAGGCGAATGTACCGGCAGAATTCCAGGGTTGTGTAAATGATGTAACAGGAGAAATTACGGCACCGTCAAAAACAGCGGCTTATGCAGAAGGATCAGGACAATATGCAAACTACCTAAAATCGTATATCGATGCGATCTGGAATAAATACAAAAATGAAGATTTGATCTTTTATGCCGGAGATGCCGGAGTTTTTAAAGGAAGAGTTATTGGAGAACAGCTTGAAATGGTTGGACAATCCGGAGCTTTTGTTGGAAGAACCGGACGTGTACAAAACCGCCCGACAACTCAGGAAGCACTTGAAGGAAAAGGTGTTCTGGACAGAAGGCTGGTTGACGGAGATTTAGATCTTGTAATTCAGGCGCAATTAACAGCTGCAATTAACCGTCATGTTGTAAACACAACAACAGCAAATCCGGGACAGCAAAACTGGTACGATGCATCTAAATACTATCAGGTAAACCCAACGAATCATTATTCTAAATTCTGGCATTTACCGGGAATCAATATCGATAATCTGGCGTACGGATTTGCCTACGATGATGTTGCCGATCAGTCGCCATCGCTTCATTCGCCTCAGCCTACAAAAGTGATTGCAGTTTTTGGAGGATATGCAGGAACAGTTCCTTCGGTTCCGGCTTCTACAGATGTTGTAACGGTTTACAAAGATTGTAATTATACAGGATTCTCAGGCGGATTAACCATTGGAGATTACAATCTGGCGCGTTTAAATTCTTTAGGTGTTTTAAATGATGATATTTCGTCATTAAAAATCACTCAGGGGTATCAGGCAATTTTATACATGGATGATAATTTTACAGGAACTTCAACTGTAATTAATTCCAGTAATTCCTGTTTAAATACAACATGGAATGATAAGGTAAGTTCAATTAGAATTATTGCAAACGGAACCACCACTTTAGGAAACCAGACTTTCTTTTTACAAAACAGAAACAGCGGTTTGTATATGGACGTCTGGAATGCAAGTATGTCAAACGGCGCAGGAATCAATCAGGGTGCGCTTACTTCAGGAAACAACCAGAAATTCACTTTTACTCATTTAGGAGACGGTATGTACAAAATCATTGCGAACCACAGCGGTATGTCCATGGATGTAAATAATTTCAATAAAGCAAATGGTGCAAGAGTAGAGCAATATCCGTATAATGCTACTACAAATCAGCAGTTTGTTTTAGTTGCAACAGGAGACGGATTCTATAAAATTGTAGCCCGTCACAGCGGCAGAATCGTTGAGGTAGCAGGAGCCAGTACAGCTTCGGGAGCTATTGTACAGCAATGGGATAATAACAACCAGACTTGCGGACAATGGAAATTAGTTCCGGCAGCATCTTCTCAGACTTCAGTTTTAATTCAGGCCGAAGATTACTCAGCAATGAGCGGTATTCAGGTAGAAGCAACAACAGATACCGGCGGAGGTTCTAATGTAGGATACACAGAAACAGGCGACTGGCTGGCTTACAATAACATCAATTTTCCAACAACAGGTTCTTATTTAATTGAATACCGAGTTGCAAGTGCTGTTACAGGAGGCAGATTATCAGCCGATTTAAATGCCGGAGCAATTGTTTTAGGAAATGTTGATATTCCAAACACAGGCGGATGGCAAAACTGGCAGACGGTTTCGCAGACTGTAAACGTAAATGCCGGAACGTACAATTTTGGAATCTACATTCAAAATACCGGAATGAACATCAACTGGATTAAAATTACAAAAGTGGGCAACGCGGCAGCAAAAACGGCATTGGTTCAAACGGTAGAGGAAAAACCTGAAGAAACAGTTTTAAACATTTATCCTAGTCCGGTTGAAAGTACTTTATTCACCAGCACCGACCTTTCAGGAGGAAATGTACAAATCGTAGACGCACAATCAGGAAACGCAGTTTTATCGAAAAAAATCAATGGCAGCAGCATCGACGTTTCGCATTTGAGACAAGGAGTTTACCTGATTGTTTTCGAAAAAGACGGCAAGCAGACGATTAAGCGTTTCATCAAGAAATAAATTTAGATTACTATAATTTAAGATTGCAGATTTTAGATTTTAGATTGATTTGCATGACTTGTGAATACTATTTAAGAATGCAGATTTTAGATTTTAGATTGATTTGCGATGACTTGTGAATACTATTTATGATTGCAGATTTTAGATTTTAGATTAGTTGTAATGGATTATAAATCATTGCTCTAATTTTAATTTGGCGCAGCCAAATTAAAATCTAAAATCTAAAATCTAAAATCTAAAATCTAAAATCTAAAATCTAAAATCTAAAATCTAAAATCTAAAATCTAAAATCTAAAATCTAAAATCTAAAATCTAAAATCTAAAATCTAAAATCTAAAATCTAAAATCTAAAATCTAAAATCTAAAATCTAAAATCTAAAATCTAAAATCTAAAATCTAAAATCTAAAATCTAAAATCTAAAATCTAAAATAAAAAAACCGTCCCCCTTATTTGCGAATTTATTAATCTATTAAAACAAATCATTATGAAAGACAATTACAAAAGAATGTCGGCAAAATGGATTCTCATTTTAATGTTGGGTATTTTTAATTATTCGGTGGCCCAGAAAAAAGTAATCGCTTATGTCCCCAACTGGATCGATCTGAATTCTTTTGCAGGTACAATTCAGTACAGCAAATTAACGCACATCAATATCGCATTTGAAAATCCGGATGCCAGCGGTTACCTGAGCTTTAATTCAGGAAATAATGCGATAATCAATACAGCCCATGCCAATAATGTCAAAGTATTTGTTTCGCTTGGAGGAGGCGCCATTTCCGAAGGAGGTGCCATTCGCGACAATTACTTCAATCTCATTACTCCGGCTAACCGAACTGCTTTTGTTCAAAAAATCTATGACTACGTAGTGGCTCATAATTTTGACGGTGTAGATGTTGATTTAGAAGGACCTGCAATTAATGGCGATTACGGCGGTTTCGTTACCGCTTTGGCCAATAAACTGCACGCCAACGGAAAGCTGATTACGGCCGCACTTTCAGAAGGATATGGCGGTGCCAATGTGCCTTCATCTGTTTTCTCAGCCTACGACTGGATCAATATTATGGCGTATGATGCAACAGGACCCTGGGCACCGGGAAATCCGGGACAGCACTCTCCGTACAGCATGGCTGTAAATCAGTTTAATTACTGGACAGGAAGAGGATTACCGGCAAGTAAAGCCATTATTGGCGTTCCGTTTTACGGTTATGGTTTTGGCGCTTCGGCTAATCAGGGAATTTCGTTTGCAAATATTGTAGCCCAATATCCGGGAGCAGAAAATCAGGATCAGGTTGGAAATACGATTTATTATAACGGAATCCCAACAATCAAACAAAAAACAACTTTTGCTGTTCAAAACGCAGGAGGGGTTATGATCTGGGAATTATCTCAGGATGCCACAGGTTCAAAATCATTACTTACAGCCATTAATCAGGTAATTACAGGAAATAATCCGCCAACAGGAACGGGAACTTTAATTCAGGCCGAAAATTACTCTAATATGAGCGGTGTACAGACAGAACCTACAACTGATACCGGCGGCGGGTTAAATGTTGGGTATTGCGATACAGGAGACTGGATGGCCTACAACAATATTAATTTTCCAACTTCGGGAGCTTATGTAATTGAATACAGGGTGGCAAGTGCCGTTACAGGAGGCAGATTATCATCTGATTTAAATGCCGGAACGATTCCGCTTGGAAATTTAAATGTACCAAATACAGGAGGATGGCAGAACTGGCAGACGATTACCCAAACGGTTAATGTAACCGCAGGAACGTATAATTTTGGGATATATGTTCAAAATACAGGGTTTAATTTAAACTGGTTCAGAATCACTAAATCCGGTTCGGCTTTAACTGCAAAATCAGCAGCGACAGATAAAATTGAAAGTTTGACCATTTATCCAAACCCAAGTGAAAGCGAGCTTTTCTTTACAGCCGAAGTTTCAGGAGGAAATGTAAATATTATTGATACTGCAGGCGGAGCTGTGGTTTCTTCACAGACTGTAAATGATAATAAAATTGATGTCTCGACTTTAAAAACAGGTATTTATTTGATTTCTGTTGAAAAGAACGGAATCAAAACGGTAAGACGTTTTATTAAAAAATAGTTGTTTAACCCCAAAGATGCTATCCCGATAGCTATCGGGATTCTGCAAGGCTCGCAAAGCTTATTTAAGACTTTGCGTGCCTTGCGGTTAATCATCCAACAATTACATCGTTAACCCTTTTTACCCCAAATTATATGAAGAACAATTACAGATTAAGTTTAAGTCTGCTCGTGTTTCTTGTTTTTGGAAGTTTTGCCTTTGCGCAGACTTCTTTAGGCTCGAGCAGGTCTTTTATGAATACATTAAAGAAAGAACTGACCAGCTCAGCAACTTCAAAAAGTGTTGATAAAACCATTCTGCTTCAGGCCGAAAAAACAAAATTCAACGGAAAAATAAACTATAAAGAATCCAGCGAATCCGGCGAATTTTTGATTGGAGAAATTAAAAACATTGCTCAGTCTTCTTTTTATATCAAAGTAAAAGACAAATCGCTGGAAGGTCATATTCTTCTGAAAAAAACAAAAGAAGCTTATAAATATTTTTCTGATGAAAAAGGAAATGCTTTTGTAGAAAAAGTAGATATCAATACTCTTGTTTGTATCGATTATCATAATCAGCCTTCAAACAACAGGACGACGGCTAAAACAGAAGCTGCGGCTGCGATTGCCCCTGCATTATTAAACCTGCAGAGTTTACCAGGTGCTGCAGGCTGTGTTTTGCTGGATTTTGACGGCTATTACATGCCGGCAGGAAATCTTTGGAACAACGGAAATGCGATTAATGCGGCAGCTTCAGGAATGAGCGATGCAGCGGTTCAGCAGCACTGGGAAGTAGTTTCAGAAGATTACAGACCTTTTAACGTAAACATAACCACAAGCGAAGCCGTTTTTAATTCGTATCCAAAAAACAGAAGAATGCGTGTTGTCGTTACGCCAACTAATACAGCTGCCCCAGGTGCCGGAGGTGTGGCGTATATTGGATCATTTAACTGGGATAATGACGTGCCTTGCTGGGTATTTATTACGTCAGGAAAATCAGGCGGCGATGCTTCTTCACACGAAGTAGGACATACTTTTGATCTTGGACATGACGGACGTACAAGCCCGGCCGAAGATTATTTTCTGGGTCTGGACGGAACTTCGTGGGCACCCATTATGGGCGCCGGTTACTACAGACCGGTTGTACAATGGAGTAAAGGCGAATACAATAATGCCAATAACAAACAGGATGATGTGGCGATTATTGCCAGTGCCAAATTTGGAGTAGGATATCGCGGAGATGATTATGGAAACAATATCGCTTCTGCAGCCACTTTAGATTACAATGCAAGCGGACAGATCAATCAGAAAAATGGAATTATTTCAAGTGAGGCCGATTACGATTTCTTTTCTTTTACAACAGGTGGCGGTAATGTTTCTATAAACGCCAATACAGTAAGCCGCGACGGAAACCTGCATTTAGTAATGCGATTATTTAATTCGGCAGGAACAGAAATGGGAACGTATTGGAATTCAGATCCGTTTGCTTTAAATGCTTCAATGAATGTTAATCTTCCGGCTGGTAAATACTACATTGGAGTTGATGGAACAGGAGCAGGAAATGCCGGAAGCGGCGGTTATTCCGCTTATGGATCTATCGGAAGTTATTCGATTACCGGAACGATTCCGCCGGGAGGCAGTATCAGTGCGTCCACAGATGTTATTACCGTTTATAAAGACTGTAACTATACAGGTTTCTCCGGCGGATTAACGATTGGCGATTACAATCTGGCGCGATTAAATTCTTTGGGTGTTTTAAATGATGATATTTCGTCACTTAGAGTTACGCAGGGATATCAGGCGATTTTGTACCAGGATGATAATTTTGGCGGTGCTTCAACTGTAATTAATTCTGATAATACCTGTTTAAATACGACCTGGAATGACAAAGTAAGTTCTATCAGAGTTATTGCAAACGGTGTTACGACTTTAGGAAATCAGACTTTCTTTCTTCAAAACAGAAACAGTGGTTTGTATATGGACGTTTGGAATTCAAGTATGTCAAATGGTTCAGGGATAAATCAGGGTGGTTTAAATTCCGGAAACAATCAAAAATTTACTTTCACCCATTTAGGAGACGGAATGTATAAAATCATCGCCAACCACAGCGGACAATCCATGGATGTGAATAATTTCAATAAAGCCAATGGTGCCCGTGTTGAGCAATATCCGTATAACGGAACAACGAATCAGCAGTTTATTCTGGTTGCTGCAGGAGACGGATTTTATAAAATTGTAGCCCGTCACAGCGGCAGAATTGTTGAGGTTGCCGGCGCAAGTACAGCTTCGGGAGCTATTGTGCAGCAGTGGGATAATAATAATCAAACCTGCGGACAATGGAAATTGGTTGCGACAACAACATCGCAGACATCCACTTTAATTCAGGCAGAAGATTATTCAGCCATGAGCGGCATTCAGGTTGAACCTACAACTGACACAGGTGGAGGTTCTAATGTGGGATACACAGAAACCGGCGACTGGCTGGCGTATAACAATATTAATTTCCCAGCAACGGGTTCATATTTAATAGAATATCGTGTTGCAAGCGGCGTAACAGGCGGCAGATTGTCATCTGATTTAAATGCCGGGGCTATAGTGTTAGGAAACGTGGATATTCCAAATACAGGAGGATGGCAGAACTGGCAGACGGTTACACAAACAGTAAACGTAAATGCGGGCACGTACAATTTCGGGATTTATATTCAGAATACTGGAATGAATATCAACTGGATCCGAATCACGAAAGTGGGTAATGCATCACCATCGGCAGTAATTGCAGAAGAAACAGAAAGCATTGCATTACATGTTTATCCAAATCCGGTTTCGGAGATTTTATCTTTCACAACTGATATTACAGGAGGAAAAATTAATATAATCGATTCTCAGGGCGCTGTTATAGGATCGCAGAAGGTAAATGAAAACAGTTTGAACGTATCCGGTTTAAGGCAGGGCATTTATTTCATTGTTTTAGAAAAAGACGGTAAACAAACTATAAAACGATTTATAAAAAAATAACCCATTCGCCATAATGGTTTAATACATTAATTTTTTGGTTTTAATGTAATGAAGGCTGTCAGAAATGACAGCCTTTTTTAATGATAGGGTACTATTTATATATTGAATTAGGTTCATTTGATTTGATCAGAATGATAGCGGTCAAGCCGATTACTCTTCATCGATTTTATTTAAAATCCTACAAATCAAATAAATTCATTGAAAAAAATACAAATATTAATATTCCATAACAATACGATAAACTACTTTTAGGTTTAAATCGATAAAATTGCTGCGTATTAAAAGCTTCCGTACTTTTGATCAGCCCCATTTTGTTAAAGATTGTACCTATGAATTCAAAATTTACTTCGTTATACATACTCTCATTTTTTATATTCTTCAATTATAGTATTTCGGCACAAAAAACTAAGGATTTAGACGGTCTTCAGGTTGCTTTTTTATCAGATGTGCACCTTCAGGACCTGTTTGGTACGTTTTCTGATAATGAATTTAAGGGTGTTTTGAATACCAAAACCGGAAAATATACGTTAATAAGAACGATGGCCTCGCAGTTACACTCGACGAGAATTTTCAATGAAAATTATTTTGCCTTCATTGCAGCCTTGGAAGATATTGCAAAAAGAAAGATAAAGTACGTTGCACTTCCGGGGGATTATACAGATGACGGACAGCCGATACACGTGCGCGGATTAAAGAAAATACTAGATCAGTACCAGAAAAAATACGGTATTGAGTTTTTTATAACAACCGGAAATCATGATCCGGTTGGACCATTTGCTCAGGAATCGGGTAAAGAAGATTTTTTAGGTACAGAAGGAAAGAGCCAACCCATTTTCAGCAAAGACGGCATGTATAAGCCTAACATGAATATCGAACAGCCAGTTGTCATAACAGCCGATATTGCTAAAATGGGTTATTTTGGTATTACCGATGACCTTAAAAATTTTGGTTTTTATCCGGGTAAAAAAAATAAATTTTGGGCAACTCCTTTTACAACTTACACCAGCCAAAACTACAATTACAAAAAAGCTCTTGAGGCTTCAGACCTGAAAAACAGGGTATATGAAGTTGCTCCGGGCTACGAAGTCCCGGATGTAAGTTATGTTGTAGAACCTGTCGACGGACTTTGGTTAATGGCAATTGACGGAAACGTTTATATTCCGAAGAAAAATGCCGGCGATCCCAAAGATTCTAAAAGTTATTCTGAAGCCAGTACGGGGTATAACAACGTGCTTTCAAACAAAAAACACCTTATAAAATGGGTCAGGGATATTTCGGCCCAAGCCAGACTTCGCGGTAAAACGCTTGTCGCTTTCAGTCATTTTCCTATGATTGATTTTAATGATGATGCTTCTGCTGAAATAAAGCAGCTTCTGGGGCCAAATAAATGGCAGTTAAACCGTGTACCGGTTGAAGAAGTAGCGCAGGTTTTTGCCGATGCGGGATTGAAGATTCACTTTGGTGGTCACATGCACATCAACGATACAGGAGTCCGAACAACCGAAAAAGGCAATACATTGGTAAATATCCAGACACCTTCGCTTGCGGCATATATTCCGGCTTATAAATTATTGACAATCCTGAAAAATGATCGTATTGATATTCAAACCATAACAATCGATAACGTTCGGGGATTTGATGAGCTTTTTGATTTGTATAAAATGGAGTATAAATTTTTAGAAAGCCAGAATAGCAAAGACATTTGGAATATCGATATCCTGAAAACCAAAAGTTACCATGATTTTACTGATTTTCATTTGAAAGAATTAGTTCGTCTGCGTTTTCTTAAAGACGACTGGCCATCGGCTTTTAAAGATTTTATTCTGACTGTTTCTGCCCGAGATTTATTGGTATTGGCTAATATAAAATCAGATCAGGATTTTGATTTTATTCTGAAAAATAAATCACAGTTTCAAAATCAATGGAACGAAGCCGAAGCAAAATCGGAACAAATTTTAACGCAGAACAATCTTAAAAAAGAAGATTTCAATTGGACAGGAAATGATCTTTTAATCGATTTCTACCGTTTCAGAAGTGCCGATGAACTCGCTCTTACAGATGTTGGTACTCAAAGAGCAAAGGAATATAAAGTAGTATCGGATTTATTTTTAGGAGGTTCTAAGTCGGATTTATCAAAAGATACCGCTTTACAAAAACAGATGAAATTATTTCTGATTATCTTCAATAAATTCATGCACGAAGTCCCAGCCGATCATTTTACGGTTGATTTAAAGAATGGTGAGGTTAAGGAGGTTAAGTAAACAGTGTTCAGTTTTAGTTTTCAGTCTGATATACACTGCATTTCTGCAATCAAAAATACCAAAAATAAAACTTGGCAGCTTAGTACCTAAGAACTTATTATCTTAAAAAGATATAACAACCAACTAATAAAAATGTAAGATATATCGCCTTGTTTTTCATTACATTTGAGTTGCTGGTACACATTTTTTATGTGTACGAGTAAAAAATACACATAATTAACTCAAAGAAATAAAATCATGATACATCAAATTGACACTACCGACAATATTGTAGCTTTTAGAGCACTGGCAGAAGTAACAAAAGATGATTTTCTGGCTGTTGTAGTTCCCGCTGTAGAACATCTGGTAAAACAAACCAACGAAATTAATTTTTTACTGGTATTAGATACCGATATTAAAAATTTTACTGCCGGAGCCTGGCTTCAGGATGCCCTTTTAGGATTGAAGAATTTAGGAAAATGGAACAGAGCGGCCATCGTTTCAGATTCAGATGATATAATCTCTTTCACAAATGGATTTAGTTATATCGTTCCGGGAGAATTTCACGGATTTAAAAAAGAGGCATTTAATAAAGCATTAAACTGGGTTGAAGGAAACATCAATCTGGCATGAATAAGAAAGCTTGAAAACCTGGCCAGAAGAAATTTAGACCTGAGATCTTTTTTGCTTTGGGAAAAATACATTGTTTAATTTTTTAAATCTTAAAAAAATAATTAGATATCTACTTTTACACGCAGGAGTATTAAAATAAAAATGCCCGTTAAGGTTACCTTAACGGGCATTTTCGTAATCAGCAATAGTTTCCCTTTTATCACTTTGCTACTTTTTTGTACACCGCAGCAGAAAGCAATGGCAAAGCAAGACTTCCAACAATAGCTCCGGTTTTAGCATGTCCGGCTTTCTTTAAAACGGCTCCAATTACAAGTGAGCCTAATCCGGCACATGTTAATTGTTTTACAGTAAGATTGGCTGTGTTTTTTTCAATTGGTTTGATTCCGTGTAGTAGAGGATCTATGAAATTTAAATTTTCCATGAGTTGTATTTATTTAGTTAAACGTATTCTTATTTTGTGTTCACTGCATTTTTTTCGTTGTCTGTTTCGGTCTCAATTTTCTCGATTTCCACTTTTTCCTTTTTGATGGCTTGTCGAAGAAGGGCAAAGAGGCTCATGTAGACATTTGCTGTAAAAACCAGCGAAAATCCGGCCAAAATATACCCGCGCCAGTCATTTAACAAAAGTTTATAATCGCAGAGAATCAAAAACGCAATCGTAACGTAGTGGCTGAAACAATACTCGCAGGTAAGCAGGTAAAAGAATTTTCTGGACAATATATATTTGTCGTATTTAGAACGTTTTACGCACCATTCATGCGGTTCTCTGAAAATTTCCTCATGCGTTACGGTCCAGCTGATGCAGGCTATTGGAACAGCCATGATAAAAAGCCAGATAATTTGATCTGTTAAAGCCATAAATTACTTTTTAAACGGGTTATTCTCTGGGATGATTTTCAGGATAATGTTCGGCATCAAAGTCGTCAAGTTCTTCGTCGTCATCCAGATCACGGTCTTTTTCCGGATCATCTTCATAATCCAGATCCGGATCATAATCATCGTTAAGATCATTCTCAGTATCATCGTTTGTAATGGCATCGTCTTCATTTACAATTCGTTCCTGATTTGGTATGTTTTCAGATCTGATATTGGTTCCATTTTCATAATCTCCTTCAGGATGCTCCGGATCTTCGATAAATTCTTCCTGATATTGGTACGGATCTTCATCTCTTGCATAATTGTCATTATCAATAAGCGTATTTTGATCTATATAATCAGGATTGCTTTCGCCAAATTCTCTTTCATCACCTCTGTGTAATTCTTGTTTGTATTGATCTTCATTAGAATAAGTACCATCAACAAGAGTATTTTGATCGATATAATCAGGGTCAAACTGACCATATTCATGGTTGTGCTGCTTTTCCATAACGTTTTGTTTTTAGATTTATAATTAATTCTAAGAAAATTGAATTCTTTATGTCTTCTACAGAAACTCACTTTTTTTAAATTCTGTTTTTACAAATTTAGCAAGGGTATAGGAGCATTGCCTTACACGAATATTTCATATAGCTGCATAATTAACAGTTATTTAAAAATGTAAGAGTTGTAAGAAATTGTATAAGCGCTTGCGGCAAAAATCACTTTAAATTTGAGTAACTTTAAATTTGAGTACATAAATTAGAAATTAATATGGCATCTGAAAAAGTAACTGCCTGTTGTGAGGCTCTAATCGAAAAAAATCTGACCATAGCTTTTGCAGAAAGTGCATCTGCCGGAAAAATGTGCTACGAATTTTCGACCGTTTTTAATTCCGGCCGAATTTTAATAGGAGGGATGATCTGCTACCATTCTTCTATGAAAGAGGATTTATTACTCATTCCGTGGGGAACTATTGAACAATACACCGCAGAATCTGCAGAAGTAACCAAATTAATGGCACAGAACTTTTCCCGTTACATAAATTCTGATATCTGCGTTGCTTTAACAGGGCTGACCACTCCGGGCGGAAGCGAAAGCGAATCAAAACCCGTAGGAACAATTTTCATACATATTATTTTTGAAGATAAAGAAATAGCCAAACGATATGAATTTCAAGGAAATGCCGAAGAAATAATAAATCAGGCAATTGATACCGCTGCCGATTTGATTTTAAAAGAAGTTTCGGAATAGTATAAATATCATTTTTCTTTAAAGTTCTATTTTTAATTTGCGTTTCTAAGAAAATTATTAAAAATTTACGCTTTGAAAACAAAATTATATAAATACAAAGTATGGGAATGATCGCAGAATACCTCATGGTAGACGAAGAAACTTTAAATAAATTGATGGAGCTTGACAACGAAGAACTCACAAATGAAATATTTGAAATTGAAGATAGTGAGAAGTTTCCCTGCATAGATATTGATAAAATATGGGATGCTTTACATTGCTTTCTGACCGGAGTTTCGGCTGCAAATCCTATTGAAGATGATAAATTAAGCGAAGCCATTGTTGGTGTTCATAATTTTAATATCGAAGACGAAGATGCTGATTTTGTTACCTGTACAGAAAATGAAGAGCTGGAAGAAATTATCAAAGCTTTGGAAAACATTGATTTTGAAAATCTTTCTGCCAATTTTGATCCTTTAATTTTAAAAAAGAACAAAGTATATCCAAACGGTATCTGGCAGGAAGATAAAGAAGTGTTGCTTAAAGAATTTAGAACAGCCCTGGACGAAATTTTGAGTTTCTACAAGCAGGCATTACAGACAGAGCATCACATTATTGTAAGCATTCTTTAAAATATAAAAACAAAAAGCCGTAAAGAGTTTAAACTTTACGGCTTTTTATTTCATTACACCTTAAATAGGAATTCAGTAAATTTGCATCTAAAGAATTCTGATTCCCTTTTTTATGAAACCTCTCACTAGCTTTAACGTAAGAACTTATGCCATTTGCGAAAACAACAATAAAATTTTAGCACTTTACGAATATCACAAAGGAAAAATCTATTGTAAACTTCCGGGCGGAGGCGTAGAATTTGGAGAGGGTATACTAGACTGTCTTCACAGAGAATTTTTAGAAGAACTCAATGTCAAAATCGAAATCCTAGAACATTTGTATACGCAGGAACATTTTGTTGAATCTATAATAGATGACGGAAGACAAATTCTCCTGATTTATTACATCGTAAAGATCACTAATCTTGAAGATATAAAAATCAATACTCCTGATATTAGCAAATTTGAATGGATCGATAGTAACGAAAACCCGTTTGTTCTTCCAATTGATAAAATAGCTCTTGCCAAATACAGAGAAAGATTTAAAATCGCGAATCAATAAATTTACTTCTTACTGTAAAGCGAACCATTTTTAATTGTCTTTTTATCCAATTCTCCCATTTGGTACAATTTTTCTAAAATTATTTTGGCATCAGAAACAGATTTATCTAAAATCACAGCATATTCTTTTGGTGCCAGAGTTGGAAAAATTTCAAAAAGCGACAATGGATTCTCCTTTGCAATGTTTTTCTTTTTAGCGTCCGGATACAATGCCAGAAGGGCATTTTCATAATTAACATAAGACTTAGAACCGTAAACCGTTAATTGATTACTGTTTCCGTCAGAGAAAAACAAAGTAGGAAAACCTCTTACGCCAAGGTTTTTCGCCATATTTAAATCATTGCGAAAAAGCTTTACTCCGTCGATTTCATAATCTGTTTTTAGTTTCTCAACATCCAGGCCGGCTGTTTTGGCAGCTTCGGCTATGTTTTCCCATTTCGCGATATTCTTTTTGTCCAGATACAGTTTTTCACGAAGGATTCGCATAAAATAAACGGCCTTTTCTTTACTCTGAATCTGTGCCGCTTTCATGGCAATACAAGACGGATACGAAGAATCAAGCGGATCTTCTAACCACACATCTCCATCAATTGGCATTTCGTAATACAAACTCGCTTCATCCCAATGATGCGCCACATCTGACGGTTTGCTGATACCACCGCTGTTGTAACTCCAATCCGGCAGTAATCCGCCCATGCGGTAATCAATTTCAAAATAATCACCGTATTCCAGTTTTAATTTTCGAAGCTGCGGTTCGATTCCCCAGCACGAAGAACAAATAGGATCTGTGTAGTAAATTATTTTAACAGGTTTGTTTTCTGCTTTTATAGAAACAGTTTCACTTGCTTTTCCGGAAACAGGCATTTCACACATTCCGGTTTCAGGATCGCATAATAGCGGATTTGTTGGATTCTCGTTCATTTTTGAATTAGTTTGCGATTGGCAGCTCGTACTGCAAATCAGGATTAATAACAGCGTCAGTATTTTCATAAAAGTCTTTTAAAATGTACGTTCGGCTTACTTATTTTTATAATTTTATGGCAAAGTTCGTTTGTATTTACTCACATGTCAATTAGTCAAAAAAACATGACTACAGAAAATAGCTCCCCAAAAGAAAAAGGATGTCCGGCAGAAGGACTTCTAAAATTATTATCAGGAAAATGGAAACCGCAGATTTTTTTATTAGCAGTTGATGGTCCAATACGTTTTAACGGACTTTTAAGAGATATTAAAGGCGCAAATAAGCAATCTATTTCGACCGCATTGCGCGAACTCGAAGAGTTTGGACTTTTAGATAAAACAGTCATTAAATTGAAACCTCTTCATATCGAATACAATCTATCAGAAAAAGGAAAATCACTAATTCCGGTATTTAAACAGCTAGAATTTTTTGCTGAAAAGTAAGTAAGATTGTAGTATCAATCATAAAGTAATTGCAATCTTACAAGAATTTGTGTATTTTCACAATTCCAAAAATTTATATGCCGTTACTATGATTGAGATACACAAAAAAGAAGATATCCTGATTCCGTTTAACCAAATTGGCGATGCGGACTGGAAAATGAATACTCAGAAAATTATTGAAGCGATTACAGATAATTTTGGAGACGATTTAAAAAATCCTGTTCCCAAAGAAGAAATTCTGGCGCTGGAAACAAAACTTGGAACTACTTTACCGAAAGGTTTAAAACTATTTTACGAAACATTTGGAATCGCTGCTATTGGCGAACAGCTTCAGGACTTTAACGAAGTAGGCTGGATAAAAGATATCTGGGCAGGTGAACCTCAATATGGCCCCGATTTTACAGGTGATGATAACAAAGTTTTACCGTATTTAATTTCTTTCAGCGACTATTTAGGCAACGGAAATATGTTTTGTTTTCACAGCGAAACCAAAGAAATTTACTATTATGATCACGACGACCAGCCTTATTTAACCAAAATGTTTGATACTGTCGATGATTACTTCAAAGGCTGTTTGATTTTTGCACAAGCAGACTTGGCAGAAAACAATGAAGCGGAGAATTGGACAGAAGAAATTGTTATACAGCTTCTTGGAGAGAAAACTGTAAAAAAATGGAGATACTAAATCTCAAAGAAATTATTTAAAAGCCCAAAATGAATTATATCAAAAAAATTAAACGTCTTTACAATCTTTCTGAAGACGAAAACTATGGTTTTTCAGAAAATGAAATGCTCGATCTTGAGAAAAGACTGAATGTAAAGCTTCCGGAAAAATTCAGAGAATACTATTTGGAATTAGGAAAAGAAGAAAATCTAAATTTTAGCTTTAACCGACTTTTAAAACCGGATGACGAAATAGAATTTTCAGAGGATAACTATTTGATTTTTTATGAAGAAAATCAAAATGTGGCCATCTGGGGAATTAAGAAAGAAGATTTAATAGAAGATAACCCGCCGGTTTACGGCAATTACGATACAATCGAAAGATCTGAGTGGGAAGTTGAAAGCCAGACAACAGAAAACTTTTTCCTGCTGATGGCGGTTTTCAACGGTACCTTGGGCGGACTAAAGTATAACGGGAATTTCATGGGCGAAATTGAACCTGAAATAGTGAAATTTGTTGAAGACAACTGGAAACTGGTTCTGGAAATTAGCAGAGAAAATCAAAAAGTGTACAGCGATCAGTTTCATGATGTCATCAGCCTTTCTTTTGATCAAAATAACAAATGTTTAGCGGCATTTATTGGTTCAAGCAATCAGAATCGTTTTGATGAAATCCTGGATTGTCTGGATATTGACTGGTCGTATCTTTCTTATGATGATGAAGATGACGAATAAAATTAACTAAACTAAAAACAAGTATTTATGTGGTTTAATAAATTTAATTTTTTCGACCTGCATCCGGGACTAACAGAACCAATTCCAGACGATTTTTTTACAAAACCTTACTCAGTAAACGAATTAGAGTTATTAGATAATATACGACAGTTATATCCGGAGGGAACTGCACCTGAGATTTTCCCAATTCCAAAACAAATAAAACTTCCAAAAGAATATATTGAACTTTTGAATTATTCAAACGGTGGCGGTATTTTAAACGGCGATCGTGAATTTGGGTATTTTTCGCTTGAAGATATTAGAGAAATGTACATTTCTTATGGTTTTCCGTTTTGGGCACCGTCATTTCTTCCGGTAGCATTTAATGGCGGAGGAAAATTCTACGCCTACGATTTCAGAAAGGAAAACGAGTTTCCCATAATTGCTGTTTCATCAGGAAATATTGGTTACGATGATGACTGCTGGGGATTTTTAGGCTATACAATGGAAAACGTTTTAAGTAATACAAACAATATTGAAGATGAGCAGGATTAAATAATCCAGCCAGATAAAAAAATAGAAATGAGAGAATTAAATTATTTAGTAAAAATAGAAGGAAACGAAGCACTTTTAGAACGATTTATAGAAGCTGTAAATAACGGTACTGTAAAACTGGATAAAGATTATCCAAATCCATATATGCTGAATTCCGGCGAAAAATTTCTGAATAGTTCTGTAATAGCATACTTTTTTCAAACAAGACCATTTTCGAAAGAACTCTATATTGATTTTTTTGAAAAACTAAGAAAACTAAACAGCTTTAATGAAATTAGCTACAGTATAGGAGAATGGATTAAAGAGCGCATTACAAAAAAGTTTTTTGACGTAAAAAAAGAATATTGGACTGAAGTCAGAACTAAAAAAACTAATCCGGAAATTTCAATATCCGAAGAAGAAAAGGGAATTTTATCCTTCTTATGTTATGTCGCGGTATGTCATATAAAATACGGCCCAAGTTATGCCGCAGTTACTGCCAATGAGTATTTTGATATAGTAACCCAATTAGGTTCAGATGAAGTACAGCGGTTAAAGAAAAATGGAACAGGAAAACTCCCAAAAGAGCTGATAGAATATAAAGACAGTGATTTAACAGCCAAAGCCAATGATGTTTTTGCTAAAATCAGTATAAAACTGGCAGGCGATAATGAAGAAAGTTACAGTAAGGCCTTGAATTTCATAAACAAATTATTGCAGACCGATTTTCCTAAAAGCTTCGAAATTAGTTTTTCATCTAAAGAAAAAGAACTTCTTGCTGTAAAAGGACTTCCAAAATGCGGACAGAATTATCTTTTCGCCGGAGCTGTAAAATATCCAAACCTTCATAAAAGCATTTTAGAATATATTAATCTTGCGAAGAAAAAATACGAATGGTATAACAATCTGGAAGATGAAAATTGTACGATGCCTTCAACTTTTGCCGTTTTTGCTTTAGGATTGCAGGACGAAAAGTATTTTGATACTCTGATCGATTATTACAAAACGGTTGATGAAGAACATCAGTCGGTTCAGCAAAAGTTTACACCGGTATTTCTGGAGAAATTTGGTGTAAATGAGAAATCGGTTAAAGTGTATATCACTGCTATTTTATCGATGCAGGAACATCCGCACAGCAAAGCATTTATTCCCTATTTTACAACTGAAAAAAGCCTGAACCTGCTATTGGACAGTAAGGAAAATTTTGCGAAATATTATTTCAGTAAAGAAGATATAAAAGAGTTTTCAAATTCAGGAACAGAAGTTCAGGAAATGGCAGATTATTGCTGGGAAAGTGTAATGTACACCACTTTTGGACAAAGCAAAGATTTTCCTAAAATAAGCAGACAGCTTAACGATGTAGAAGGAACGATTTTTAAAAAATTGCTTCCATTGCAATAGACATTCCAGAAGAACGTTTCATTGGAAGAAAAAAAATATTCGGTGAGCAGCCGTTCCAGCGGAACGATTCATCGGTAGAAAAAAGAAAATATGCGGTCAACAGACGTTCCAGCGGAACGTTTCATCGGTAGAAAATATACGTTTTGGCAGAACGTACGATTGATAAACATATAATATCATTATGGCAGATACATATACACAATTGCATGTGCAATTTGTTTTCGCAGTAAAATACAGAAAAGCATTAATTGCACAAGAATGGAAATACAGATTACATAAATACATAACGGGAATCATACAGGCAAATCATCACAAGATGTTATGTATAAATAGTATGCCGGATCATATTCACATATTTATCGGAATGCGTCCGAATCAATCTATTTCCTCATTGATTCAAAATGTAAAAACAGAAACCAGCAAATGGATTAAAGAGCAAAAGCTGTGTTCGAATTTTGCATGGCAGGAAGGATATGGAGCCTTTTCATATTCAAGAAGCCACGTTCCAGATGTGATTCGTTACATAGAAAATCAGGAACAACATCATAAAAAGAAAACATTTTTAGAAGAATATCATAATATGCTTCAGGCATTCGAAATTGAATATGACCCAAAATATGTTTTTACAGAACCAATTTTGTAATGTCGCGAAACGCTGAATACCAACGAATGTTTGCTGACATATTTGACAATTTAATAAAATGCGAATCAAACGTTCCTCCGGAACGATTTTTCTGTGGAAATAATATATTCTACCGATAAGATGTTCCTCCGGAACATTTTCTAGATATATGGAAAACGTTTCACGGTGTATTTGATGATCTAATAGAATGCAAATCAAACGTTTTTCTACCGATAAGATGTTCCTCCGGTACATTTTCTAGATATATGGAAAACGTTTCACGGGTATATTTGACGATCTAATTTTAATATTCATCTAACTTTTGTGAATTTTTTTTATAATATGTTTACTATTAATTAAAACCTCAGTTTGTTATAAAATAAGAACCAAATGAAAAAAGAAATTTTTGATATTATTGAATTACGTCCTGCTACTAAACATTATTATGGAGACAGCCTAAAAATGCCCGAAATACTGTTAGAAGATGGACTGTTGGTAAAAGCAGGAACATTAGATATTCCGCTTGGACATTCCCGTTACGGAGGACCAATTGCGGATCTTCCAAAAGATTTCGAGTACCCAAAAGATCTGCGTTTTGCTGCACAGCTGGATCTCAAACAAATTGCACCGCAAGATGTATCAGGACTTTTACCTAAAACAGGACATTTGTTCTTTTTTGCTGATATTATAGAAGATAAAGGACTGGTTGTTTACGCGAATATCGACAACAATGAGTTAGTACGGGTTGTAAAGGACCACGATGATAATTTTTTTGAAGGAGTTTTGATAAAAGAAGCTTTCGCCTCAACAGAAAAACTTTCCAGCCGTTACCGCGAGCCGGAAGATGAATACGAGGAAGAAGACGCGAATGAAGAAGGCATTCTATGGGATTTTTTCGAAGGAAGCGAAACCTCTAAAATCTTTGGAATTTTTACCCACTGCCAAATGCAGGAAGAACAAATATTAGAAGTAGTAAATTCAAATAAAGTGGTTTTACTGCAAATAGGTGAAAACGGATTTAATGACGAAGGAGTATTTAGCGTTTTAATCGATAAAGACGATTTAAAAGCATTAAATTTTAGTAATTGCGAATTTCATTGGGGACAATCTTAAAAATAAAATATGGTTAAGGAATTAGGACAAGGATACAAAATCATCGACAACGAATTTATTCTTTTTTATGAAAGCGAAGTCTTTAAGAAATTTTATAAAACAATCGATTTTGAAACCTTTCAAATTACAGCAGTAAACGCAGAAACAGAAGATGATTATGCTTCAACGATTTATTTTTCAGACAAAAAACACATTTATCTACAAAGCGCATTCTGTAGTTTTTGTATTATAGAAGATGCCGTTCCGCAGGATTTTAAAGTAATCGACGTTCAGAAAGGATATGCTTTTTCAAACGGCAATTATTACCGTCACAGCGATAAAATGCCTTTTGATTACAGTAAAGCAAAATATCTAAATGAGTATTATGCTCTCGCAGATGATAAACTGTATTTTGGAGACACGGTTCTGGTTGAAAATGTTGATATAGCATCTTTCACGATACCGCATCCGGAACTAATAGGGAATCTCGGAATGGATAAAAACCATGTGTTTTTTAAAGGAAAAATAATCCCGGATGCTAATCCAAAGACTTTTAAAATACTCGAAACCTGTCTGGACGGAACCTATTATCTCGAATGCGATAATGCTTTTTATGCCAAAGATGATAAACAGGCTTATTTCATACGAACTATTAGTAACGAAGTAAAAATTATCAAAACCAAAAGTCTCAATGATTTTCATTTTAAAGTAATCGACGAAAGAGGATACGCTTTTGATAAAGAATACAGTTATTATATGGGAAAACGAACTAAATTATAAAGAAACATCATGGCAATACACAAGTTTAACGAAGTACTAAACGATCTAATGGATTATTTCATTCTGGGCGATGTAGATTGTTTAATGCAGTATAAAATCGAGAATGATTTACCGGATGATCTTCTAACGGAATTTACAACAGAAGAAACCGGAGATCAGGTCGTAGAACAAGGCGTAATTGTACCCATGATTGGAATAGTAAATTATCCGTATACTGTTTATTTCAATCTTTCAGACGATGTTCCTGAATTATTAAAACCCGGAAATGAACTCCAGCATAAACGTGATGGATATTGTCTTACGGTTGTAAACGGCAGGATTTATTTATATACAATCCCGTATTTAAGAAATTTCACAAAAGAGAAAGTCGATTTGCTAAAAAAGTACAAACATGCAACAATAGAACTTCCAAATGGTTTTTACAGTGTTTCGATCTTAGCAGGTTTAACAAAACAGATTTTAGAAATAAAAACAGAATCTGGAGAAACAGAACAGATAGAAGACATGGAACCAACTTTTGAATTCCTGATAAAACCTTCGCCGCAAAAACCAGATTTCACAGCAGATTTTACATATCCGTTTAATGTAGAATTTTAAACCTTCAACTATTTGAAATAAAATAAAATGAACAAACAAATACAAATAGAAGAACTCAGCAACAATACTTTTTTCTGGAAATATTATTTCTGCTGGTCGCGTGGTTACGATGAAAAAGAAGAAATAAATATTGATGAGGTCTTGGAGGTTGTAGACACTAATGAAGAAGAAGCTTACGCTTGGGAAAGAACATTTTTTAATGAGGAAGATATCGAAGAAAATCCAAGATACGTTACGGGAAAAATAAACGATAATTTAAATTTTGCAGTTGAATTTGCAGAATACGAAATCAACTTTTTTCTGAATGATATTTATATCGGAAATCTAGGCGGTCATTTTGAAGCCTGGTTTTTTACATTAGAAGAATTACTGGCTTTTGAAAAACATCCAAACCTGTTTCTTCTTTTTTTACCAATGACAGGAATAACAGAAGATCAAAGAGATATTCTAAAGCCTTTTATAGTCAAACATCTGGAAACCATTCCGAAATTTGAACCCCATTCTGAATATCTGGCAGATTGTATTTTAAATGGTTTAATCATGGAATCACCATTTCAGGAAACTGCAGGAATAGGTTTAACCAATAATCAAAACCACAGCGTACGTAATATAACTGATTATCCGCGTTATAAAGAAGAGGTAACAGAACTAAATAAAATTCTGATGACTCAGAAATAGCTCATTCAAAAATTATTATGTAAGCCAAAATAGTCTTTTATGAACAATCAAAAATTTGAAACCGAAACATTTTCCCTTCTAATCCCTTCTGTTTACACCAATATGCAGGTGGTTTGGGAAAGCATTCGAGCAGCGCACGAACTGCCCAAGAGTGATTATTTGTCGTATGCAACGACAACTCTTATTCCTGTAGCATTTTTTAATGAATTTACTGGAGAGACTCTTGTTTTACGCTATTGGGAATCTTGTAAACACGAAGACCAGGAAACGAAGCTGATAGAGGAAAAGGAAATTCAATTAGCAGGTCATACATCAAATATTAGGTTGTTGAAATCAAACGATGGTCTCTTCTATTATTTGGCAATTGTCCAAATAAGCGATGAATTTTGTTATATTTTTAAAGGCGATTGTAAAATAAAAAACAGAAGTTTTTATGAACCTCTTTTTGAAGAAATATGGAAAAGTCTTGAATATTTTGGAAACCCTAAAGAAGCAATAAATAAACTTCCTCAGTTTTTACTTGATCTTTATTATCATAAAGAATCAGATAAAAATTTAGATTTTGATGATGAAGAAAACGACATTCCTCTAGTTATAGAAGAATTTTCTATTCCAGCAGACGGCAAAGAATATTGGAAAATAGATGATATCGAATTGCAGTTTTTGCCAGAATGCAGTGCTTCTGTAAATGGAACTTTGTATGTTAATTTAGAAGGGATTATTCCAAAATTTAAAGAGAAAAAACACGGTTATATAGTTGATTCCTATAATGGAGCTGTAGGATTAAATTTTTCTCTTGCTCAGATCTATAACCAAGGAATGCCTACAGGTATAATTCCGTTTGAAAAAGGCAGAGACGAAACTTACAACCATTATTTATGGGATAGAGGATTTAATTATTCGGTTGCTTTTACGGGTCATGTTACTTTAAAAGAAGGATGGGTAGGATTAACTGGTTATCTTGAAGATAAATGGGATCCTAAAAGATATAAGATAAGTTTAGCTAAAAAAATAAATGTAGAAGAGTTAGAATGGGAAAAGTATGATTTTACGTTGCTTAAAGAATTAGAAAAGGCACCACCTAAAATCGTACGCCAATTAAAATTAAAAGATCCGGATCCAGTTGAATTAAGAGAAGAACTTCATTCACTAGTTCATTTAGAATCACTTTCTATTCAGTTTTCAAATGATAGCAAAGAAGCCGAAGCATTTACCGAAATTCCTTCATCAATTAAACATTTTAAGGATTTAAAAAGTCTGCATCTTTGGGGAATTTCAGCAGTTACGAAGTTCCCGGAATGGATTGGAGATCTTCGTGAATTGGAACATCTATTGCTAGCGGGAAGTAAAGTCAAAGGCATTCATCCGTATACTTTGCAGTATCTTTCAAAGCTTAAATATTGTTATCTTGAAAATAACAATTTGGGATCTGCTCCTCAATCAATACCTGATAATTTAGAGGTTTTACATTTAGAGGGGAATCAGATCACGGATATTCCGAGTTCATATATACGATTAAAGAATCTTAGAAAACTTCACATTAGAAATAATCCTCTTGAATCGCTTCCTTCGGGACTAGAAAATATTCCGGAACTCGATTTGGAACTGGAAAAGAAAATGATTTTACTGGATTACACTTATAAAGGTGCAAATAATAGTGGCGTAATTCCTTATGACGACGAATTATTTTATGCACGAAACAATTCAGATTTAAATTCAAATCTTCAAAAAGCTATTAAAAAAACAGATTTTCAAGAATATGAAAATGGACTTTTTAAAATTGCGCGTCATGCAGTAAATTTTGTTACTACAACTCCAGATTCTTATGATGAATTGGGGAATACCCGATTTGGAGGTATTCCAGATTTACCTTTAAATCTAGATTATCCAACAGTAAAAATAGATGATGAAGAAAAAGGATATCAGTTTATTGCTCAGGTCAATTGTGCTTCAATAGCCAGCTTACAGGATTATCTGCCACGAACAGGAATACTTTATTTCTTTATTGAAGATCAGCAGGATTTTGCTCCAAAAGTTCTTTATTATGATGGAGAAATGGACAAATTAAAATCGGCACGAGAATTAAATTTTGATGAAGAGTTTATCTATGATGAAGCTGGTATTTTCCATCCATTTAAGGCTGATTCGGCAAAATGTGTAAGTCTTCCGTCGTTTTATAATGATGAACAGCACTATGAAAATATTGCGCCCGAATTAAAGGAATTAGAAGAGAAATACGAAGAAGCTGAGGCGCTCCACGAAGCACTTTTGCCTTTTGATGCAAACTCTTCTCACGGAATTAACAGTTATGTTTTTAAACAGCATGATTCCCCTGAAATTGAAGCTGTAAATACGTTTAAAGGAAAACCCGAAGAATGGATGGTACTTTTACGTGTAAACAGTGATAATAATCCGGGCTTTAGTTTTTGGGATGCAGGCGAAATATATTTCGTTATTCACAAGAGCGATCTTGGAAAAAGAGATTTTTCAAATGTGTACTGCGGATTAGAAACCAGTTAGATGTTTAAGAAAATTTTGAAGTCTTCAATGCTAATTTAGACTGCATTAAAGTTTTATTAACAAAATGTAATTTGTCATTGGTTTATATTTGTAGGAAACAAATTAATTTTGAGAGTATTAAAATCTATGAGAAATAAACTTTTAAAAATTTCCTTTTTTCTTTTTCTCTTATTTTCAGTAAAAGGATATAACCAGAACGTAAAGCTTTTAAAGATCGATCAGTTAAACGAGAGAATCAAAAAAGGGCAGGACAGTACGTATGTAGTGAATTTTTGGGCAACCTGGTGTGCACCGTGCATTAAAGAATTACCGCATTTTGAAAAACTGGGAGCCGACCATAAATCAGAAAAACTGGCCGTTTTATTGGTAAGTCTGGATTTTAAATCAAAACTGGCTTCAAACGTAGTTCCGTTTGTAAAAAGAAAAAACCTGAAGAATGAAGTTTTTCTGCTTAACGAAAGCAGTCCGCAGGAATTCATTGACCGTATTGACCCAAGCTGGTCAGGCAGTATTCCCGCAACACTTTTTATTAAAGGCGATAAACGAAAATTTGTTGAAAGCGAATTTACCTACGAACAATTATTAACTGAATATAAAAAACTGTAAACCATGAAAAAAATAATCTTATTACTGACATTAGCATTTTCTGCTTTTCTGGCTCAGGCACAAACGGGCACAACTCTTAAAGCAGGAGACGCTGCACCAGATTTTAAACTGAAAAATGTAGATAATAAAGAAGTCTCTTTTGGAGCTTTTAAAGATGCAAAAGGATATATCGTAGTTTTTACTTGTAATACATGTCCTTACGCTGTAGGTTACGAGCAGAGAATTATCGATTTGGATAAAAAATTCAAACCGCAGGGATATCCGGTTATTGCTATTAATCCAAACGATCCGGAAGCTTCAACAGCAGATACATTTGCTAAGATGCAGGATTTGGCAAAAGAGAAAAAATATCCTTTCCCATATTTATTTGATGCGGGACAAAAAATTACAGACGAATACGGAGCAAAACGCACACCTCACATTTTTATCGTTTCTAAAACTTCAAAAGGAAATGTGGTAGAATATGTAGGCGCAATCGACAACGATCCGGAAGGGAAGAATCCTCAAAAAATAAAATATGCCGAAGATGTTATTGCATCTTTAAAAAGCGGTCAAAAACCAGCTGTAACGCAAACCAAAGAAATTGGCTGTACAGTAAAAAGAAAAGCGAAAGCTTAATTACCAGAAATTTAATTTGTTAAAAAATGCCTCAGAATATGAGGCATTTTTTTATTGAATAACTTCGTTAAGCTTCTGCTGTTCTTTTAACTCCAGCTCAGCAATAATCTGTCTTTTCATTGTAGTGTGGATGTAATCTTTTGCTTCAGCATAAGAAATACTATATTTTCTTGGAATATCCTGAAAATGAACCGGGAAATCAGCTAATAACTTTTCGTAGTAAACATTCAATTGTTCCTGATCCGGCATTTCAAATTGTAATTTTACCTGAAATCTTCTCAATAAAGCCGTATCGATGCTGTTGTAATAATTGGTAGCACAGATTAACAAACTGTCGGTTGGGAAATAATCAATTAACTGGATTATCGTGTTTACCAAACGTTTCAATTCGGCTACATCCTTATCATCGTTATCACGGCTTTTCCCAATCTGGTCAAATTCATCCAGAAATAGAACCGCTTTTTCGCGGATCGCTTTATCAAAAATGGCTTTTACATTTTTAGAAGTCTCGCCAATTTTAGCATTAATTAAAGTGCTGAGGTTTATAATCACGATGCTTTTGTTTAAAGCTGTCGCAATTGCTTTTGCTGTTGTGGTTTTGCCACAGCCAGAATGTCCGTGAAGCAGTATTTTATTATCAACCTTAAGATTGTACTTTTTTAATTCGTCGATATATTTATGCTCCTTAATAATTTGAGTCAAAGCCAATTTATTCTCTTCGCTGAAAAGAAGATCATCGAGCGCAATTTTTTCAGTATCAGTTACAACAAGTTCGTACAGATTCATTTTAGATTGTATTTGGTGCAAAATTAGGCTTTATTCTGCAATATTCTCATTCCAGATTTCTTTTCCCAAAAATCGGTTTCCAAAAATAGAAGTTCCCACCCGCACCATGTTTGAACCTTCGGCAATGGCGAGTTCCAAATCCTGCGACATTCCCATCGAAAGTTTTAAATCAGTTATACCGTCAATTTTGGCATTGTAGATTTCATCTCGTATTTCCCGAAGCAATCGGAGAGAAGGTCTCATTTTTTCCTTTTCGACATCTAATAAACCAATCGTCATTAACCCTTTGATTGTAAGAGTTTCATATTGCTTTATTTCTCTTATAAATGAAATAACTGCATCTGGAGCCAGACCAAATTTGCTTTCCTCAAAAGAAGTATTGACCTGAACGAAAACATCAAGTTTTCTGCCTTCTTTCTGCAATTGTTTGTCTAATTCCTGCGCAAGACTTAATCGGTCAAGAGATTGAATACAAGTTGCATATTTTAAAACATCTTTGATTTTGTTCGTCTGAAGATGACCAATAAAATGACGTTCAATATTAAGATTTCGTAGTTCCGAATCTTTATCACGGAGTTCCTGCATCTTATTTTCGCCCATTAAAGTTTCTCCGGCTTCAATGGCAATACGGATTTTTTCGGCAGGTACCGTTTTCGTTGCAAGCAATAACTGAACATCAGCCGAATCTCTGCCTGCGGTTTTACAGGCGTTTTCTATTCGCTCATGCACCTGTTTTAAATTCAAAATAATATCCTCTTTCATAAGTGCAAAGTTATCAAGGTGTTGGATTGTAAAAAAGATCCAGTTTTTTCTATCTGAAGTAGTCCAGAGTATAGACCAGAAAATGTCCAAAATTGACAAAACTGGATGATTTAGTAGTTAGGATACCTAACTAATTTTGTCCTGACAATGAAGTCAAAATTAAATCAAATCAAAATGAGCAAATCAATTTTTTATCACGCAGGCTGTCCGGTTTGCGTAAGCGCAGAACACGACATTTTAAATTTAGTTCAGGATGTTGAAGTAGTAAATATTGGAGAAGACAGATCTCGTATTGGCGAAGCTCAAAAAGCGGGAGTACAATCGGTTCCGGCTTTGGTTACACCAAACGGAAATGTACTGCACATTAATTTTGGAGCCTCTATGGAGGATGTGATTGGGTAAATATAAAGACCTCTTTGGGGTAGATCCCGAAGAGGTTTTTATTAAACAAAGAATTTAATTTTTTTAACACATAGGAACATAGTTTTTACGAACGTGGTAGTAGACGTTTCACTCATTGAAACAAACATAGCTATGTGTCAAAACTAGTTTTTTGAAATACTTTTTTTAGAGATTGCAAACCTATGTTCCTATGTGTTTAAATAAATTTAAATACAACAACAAACAATAAACAATAAAAATATGAAAGTAGCAGTATGGGATACTTATGTAACCCGAAAAGACGGAAAAATTATGCATTTTGATATTCTGGTTGATGAGAATACAGTTGATACCAATCAGATTTTCGAATATGGAAAAGAATATCTTAAAACAGTTTCTCAGGAAGGTCAGCCATTGACTTCAAATGAATGTCGATTTTGCCACATTGATAAAGCGCCGGCAGAAATTGAAAATCAAATTCGCGAGAACGGATTTTCGATTATTGAAATGGAAAACTGTAATTAATTTTCAATCTGATTGATCCTTTGGGTGAAATTTTTTTAACACATAGAAACATAGACATATAAACTTAAAAAAGGCGTTTCACTAGTTTAAATGCAAATAGTTTAGCTATGTGTGGAAACTAGTTTCTTCTACTTTCTTTTTTTGACACAAAAATCTATGTCTCTATGTGTTAAAGCGATTGTACCTAACGTGTTCCGATTATTAATTCTATAGACTGAAAGTGTGGGGACTTTCAGTCTATTTTTTTAATCTTGTAGTATGAAAAATATCTTCGACTTAGAAATACAAAACAATAGTGTAGACGGAAAAATTGTAGCCGGATTAGAACGTTTGTCTCAGGTTTTTAAAGTTTTGTTATGGGAAAAAGCCAAAAAACACGATTTGAGTCCGATACAGATTCAGATTTTGATTTTTATAAAACACCATTCCGCAGCGAAAACAACGGTTAGTTATCTGTCTAAAGAATTCAATTTGACCAAAGCGACTGTAAGTGATACGATTAAAATTTTGGAGAGAAAAGAATACATTTCTAAAATTGAAAATGAGAAAGATTCCAGAAGTTACAGCATGGAACTGACCGCAAAAGGTTTAGAAATAGTTCTTTTAACCGAAGATTTTACAGATCCGTTATTTGATTTGGTTGCTCAAAGATCAGAAAATGATAAAACGATTCTCTGGAAAAATATGACTTCTATTATTGAGCAATTACATAATTTACAAGTCATAAACGTACAAAGCACTTGTTATAACTGTGGTTATTTTGTACAGCGAGACGGAAAAAAACATTGCCAATTGATGGATATTCCTTTAAAAACAAACGATATCAGACTCGATTGTCCAGATCATAAAGCGGTTCGTTTATAAATATTTTGCAAGCGCTGTAATTCCTTCCTGCAATTGTTCTTCGGTTAAAGAGGCGTAACCCAGTCTAAAACCATTTATTGGACTGTCAAAACTGAACTTATCAGGATTTATAATTTTGATTCCTTTAGAAAGTAATTCGGTGCAGATTTTCTCTGTATCGACTATTTTATTAGGAACAATCCAAAACGCCAGACCGCCTTCGGGTTTGGTAAAAACGGCTTTATCTTTAAGGTGTTGATTGCACAAACTTTCGAAATAATCTCTTTTTGCCTTGTAAATCAGGTTTGTTTTTTTTAGATGCCTTTTGATTTTTCCTTCGTTAATAAGATTCAAAACCGCTTCTTCCATAATATTATCACCTTGCACATCAATAATTTTTCGATGATTCGCAGCTTTCTGAACATTTTCAGCAGAACTTACCAAATAACCAATTCGAAGTGCCGGAGCTACAATCTTACTTAATGTGCCAATGTAAATAAAGTTCTTCGCATTGCTGTAACTTGAAATAGGCAGAATTGGGCGTTGTCCAAAATGAAATTCATTATCATAATCATCTTCTATAATCGTAAATCCGTATTGATTAGAAAGTTCAATGAGCTTTAAACGTTTTTTTAAACTCATTGTAACCGAAGTTGGATATTGATGATGCGGTGTTAAATAAATGGCTTTTATAGTGGGATTTTTCTTCAGATGTTTTTCGACTTCATTTAAATCCAAACCATCTTTATCGACGCTTATCGGGATTAATGAAGCACCTGCGTTTTCAAAAGCCTGCCATGCCGGTTTATATCCCGGATTTTCTATCATTACAAAATCACCTTTAGACAATAAACAATGCGAAGCCAGATACATCGCCATCTGACTGCCTCGTGTAATGCAGATTTGTTCCAGAGAAACATTCATCCCTCTTTTAAAATTCAGCATTTGTACGATCGCTTTTCGGAATTCCAGATTCCCAAATTCATTACTGTAACCCATAATCTGCCAGCGCGATTTTCGGTTGAATATTTCTCGGTAAGCACGGGCAAGATCGTTCATTGGTGCAAGTCGGCTGTCTGGAAAGCCATCATCAAAAACAAGATACGGTTTTGATTCTTCAATAGAAATATTCGGTTTGGTTTCTGAATTTTTATTAGAATTTACTTCCGGAAGAATATCGGCAATAAAAGTTCCTTTACGATCCATTGTAACCAGCCAGCCTTCGGCAATCAAAACATCTAGTGCTTCTATAACCGTATTTCGGTTTACGTTTAATAATCCCGCTAATTGCCGGCTTCCTGGCAATGCATTACCGCTTGTTAGTTTGCCTGATTTAACGGCATTGATGATCGCATCTGCAATTTGCAAATACAATGCTTTGTCTGATTTTTTATCTAAATGAATTTCGAATTGCCAAGGTCGTAACATCTGGTCTGTCTTTTAGTGTTTAAATTGTGCTAAATAAACAGACCAAATTTACAAAAGGCTTTTTGAATATGAAGTTTTACCTGAGTTTTTCTTCAAGCCCGTTGTTTTATTTTAGATAACTAAATGTAGAAAAAAATATACTTTTTTTTTAATGAAAAAAGCTTGCAGTTATCTGTCTACAAGCTTTTTAGTTTTTTCATAAATACCGGAAAAACATCGTTTAATTCATTAAATAAAGGATTTTTACGGTGCTTTAATTTGATTTCGCTGAATAATTTCAGTCCAATGGCAAACTGTGTGGCCTCATGCGGATTTTCGAATATATTTTTGTCTTTGATTCTTTCTATAATTCCGAATATTTCGTCGTGATTGTCAAACTCAATTCCAAGTTCTTTTGCAGGTTCAGTTTCGCCGTTTGCGTATTCTTTCAGGCTTAGAGTAAGGTAATATTTATTTGATCTTTTTTCCATGATATTGAATCTGTTTTATTTTAACCATTTGTCTACAATGGTTTTAAATGTTTCTTTATATTGTTCACCAACTGTAATTTCGGTTTTTCCAATTATAATTGAATTTTTGGTAATCGCATTGATTTTGTCAAGAGCCACAATAAAGGATCGGTGTACTCTCATGAATTTGGCAGAAGGAAGTTTTTCTTCTAAAGCTTTTAAGGAAATAAGTGACATCACCGCTTTTTGATTATCATCAAGATGCACTTTTACGTAATCTTTTAAACTTTCGATGTATAAAATATCCTTTAGCGAAATGCGGACCCATTGGTATTCGACTTTTAAAAAGATAAATTCATCGTCGGCAGAAATAGTCTGGAAATTATTGGAAGCTTCTTCGGTTATCTGAAGCACTTTGTTGGCAGCACGTAAAAATTCTTCGTAGCTGAAGGGTTTTAAAAGATAATCGACCGCATTTACCCTGTAACCTTCAATTGCGTAATGATTGTATGCGGTAGTAAAAACGATTTTTGGCGTTAATCCAGGTTGTTCCTGTAAAAGTCTTGCCAGTTCCATCCCTGTTAAATTGGGCATATTGATGTCGAGAAAGACAAGGTCTGGTTGTTTTTCTTTGATTAAAGACATGGCTTCAACCGCATTGTCGCAGCTCGCACTTAATTCTAAAAAAGGTGTCTGCTCAATAAAAGTCTGCACCAGTTTTAAGGCGAGGGGTTCGTCATCGACTGCTATACATTTTAATGTTATCATTAGTCTAAAATTATTTGCAGTTTTACATTGTACATTCCGTTTTTGGCCAGTCCGGCAATCAATGTATGTTTATGCGGATATATCAAATGCAGTCTGCGTTTTGTATTTGTTAAACCAATTCCGCCTTCATCTGTTACAGACGATTTTTCGAAATAGGTGTTTTCTACCTCAAATTCCAGATTACTTCCATTTTGTTTCAGTTTAATATGGATTTCGCTTTTATCTGTGGCATGGATTCCGTGTTTGAAGGCATTTTCTACTAAAGGTAGTAATAACATCGGAACAATTGGATAATCCTGCAGTTTTTCAGGAATATCAGTCGTAATGGTTAATTTGCTGTTGGCGCGAAGTTTCATCAAAGCAATGAAATCCTTCATAAATTCAGCTTCTTTATGCAGTGTAGTGCGTTCTTCTGTACTATAAAGAAGGTAGCGCATCATTCGGCTCAGGGTATGAAGTGCATTTCTGGAATCTTCAATATTAGAATACGTAAGCGAATAAATACTGTTGAGCGAATTAAAAAAGAAATGCGGATTAATTTGTGCTTTCAGCATTGCCAGTTCGGCCATTGTTTTGTCCTGTTCCAGTTTTTGTTTGTGCTGTGCCGCTTTCTGCCAGTATTGGAGCATCGACCAGCTGGTACTGATACCGAGAACCAATAACGTAAGCATAAAAACGTAATTATCGAAATATGGGTTTCGGTATTTTTTAAAACCTAAAATCAGACTTATTTTATTATGAAGATCTGTTTGTGATGTATAAATGTAGGCAATAAACTGCATGGCGAAAATAGCAAGAAAAGCCCAAAGCAGATAAGGAGAAGTATTGTCTTTAATAATAGTTTTTGGAACTATAATTTTGGCATTCGAATAAAAAAGAATAATGAGTAAAAACAAGATAATCATCTGCCAGAGCCAGAAAACAGCAGGCAGTACCACATTCCACGTAATTGGCATGTAGAACAACATAATAAAGCCTAATAATGCCCAGCTGAGAATGTGCAGTCCGGTAAATAAATAAGGTCTGTGAAGGTAAGATGCCATTGCAAATTATGTTTTTATTGGCAATATTACAGTTTATTTACATTCGATTAAAAACCAATCGCTCAACATAGAATTACAGTCTCTAAAAACTAGATTACAGCCGATGAGTTTATGAATTAAACGCTTGTTTAATTTTTAAAAAAGTCCATCGGCTGTCAGCTTATCTTTATCGATTATCTTTTACTCTTCGTCTATTTGAAAATTTTTGTGTATTATATTTTATTTCTTTTGTTGTCATATAATCGATAATTACATATTATTTCAAATGAATAAGCAATCATTTTTAAGCATCCTTGCAGCATCACTTATTATCGCTTCGTGCGGTAAAAATGATAAATCGGCTCAGGCCGGAGGTGCACCGCAGATTAAAGAATACAAGACTGTAACTTTACAGACAAAATCGGCTACTTTAAACAGCGATTTTCCGGCTAGTATCCAGGGACAGCAAAATATAGATATCCGCCCAAGGGTTGAGGGTTACATCGAAAAAATTTTTGTAGATGAAGGTGCGGTTGTAAAAGCCGGACAGCCTTTATTTAAAATTAGTGCTCCTGAATATGAGCAGCAGGTTCGTACCGCCACGGCAAGCATTAAAAGTGCTCAGGCTGATTTAAGCGCGGCAAAACTGGCTGTTAATAAAGTAAAACCATTGGTCGAGAAAGGAATCATTAGTAAGTATGATTTAGAATCGGCACAATATACTTATGAGTCAGCTGTGGCATCTTTAGCTCAGGCAAATGCAGCTTTGGTAAATGCGAAAACCAATTTAGGATATACAACCGTTACAAGTCCTGTAAATGGCGTTGTGGGGTCGATTCCTTTTCGTTTAGGAAGTCTTGTAAGTTCAAATACAGCAGATGCCTTAACGACTGTTTCTAGTATTGGAAACGTATATGCATACTTCGCGATGAACGAAAAAATGCTTTTAAACTTCACTCAAAACAACAACACAGGTGCTTCTTTAACTCAGAAAATCAAAAGTTTACCGGCAGTTTCTTTATTGCTTTCAGATGGTTCTGCTTATGATGAAAAAGGACACATCGAAACTGTAAATGGATTAATTAATACAGAAACCGGTTCTGTAAATGTGAGAGCACGTTTCCCAAACCCAAAAGGAATCATCAGAAGCGGCAGCAGCACAACAGTTCGTATTCCTAATGAAGTGAAAGATGCCATTATCGTGCCTCAAAGTGCCACATTTGAACTTCAGGATAAGATTTTCGCAGTAGTTTTAGGCAAAGACGGAAAAACCAAAAATGCCAGTATTAAAGTACTAGACAATTCAGCAGGAAATTATTATGTAGTAACAAGCGGTTTACAGGCTGGAGATGAAATTGTATTAGAAGGGGTGGCCTCTTTAAAAGAAGGAACTGAAATTAAAGCTCAAAATCAAAAACCGGAGACGGTTTATGCTGACTTAAAATAAAAAAAATGTTTAAAAAATTTATACAACGACCAGTACTCTCGACTGTAATATCTGTTATTATAGTCATATTAGGTGTTTTAGGCCTAATTGAGTTACCGATTTCTCAATATCCGGATATTGCACCGCCAACCGTAAACGTGGCAGCAAGTTATACAGGAGCCAATGCCGATGTGGTATTAAAAAGTATTGTAATTCCGCTGGAAGAGCAGATCAATGGTGTAGAGAATATGACCTACATGACTTCTACAGCAACCAATGACGGAAATGCATCGATCAAAATTTTCTTTAAAGTAGGAACCAATCCTGACTTAGCAGCGGTAAACGTTCAGAACAGGGTTTCTAGAGCAACAAGTTTATTACCTGTAGAGGTAACTCAGGCGGGGGTTACGGTAACCAAAAGCCAGAGTAGTAACTTATTGATTTTCTCTTTATACAGTGATGATAAAGCGTACGATCAGACGTTTTTACAGAATTATGCAAAAATTAACCTTGTACCACAAATCCAGCGTGTTGTTGGGGTAGGAGATGTAACCGTTTTTGGTGCCAAAGATTACTCGATGAGAATCTGGCTGAAACCGGATGTAATGCAGCAATACAAACTGATTCCGAGTGATATTTCGGCTGCCCTTGCAGAGCAGAATATTGAGGCGGCACCGGGTAAATTTGGTGAAAACGGAAATCAGGCTTTTCAATATGTAATTAAATATAAAGGGCGTTTAACAAGCGCTCAGGAATTTGAAAATATCGTTATCAAATCTGTTGGAAACGGGCAGATGCTTCGTCTTAAAGATGTTGCTAAAGTTGAGTTAGGATCTTTAAGCTATGCTTCAACGATTAAAACAAACGGTGTAGAATCGGCAGCGATGGCCATCAGCCAGACTCCGGGATCGAATGCACGTGACGTAATCAACAACTCTAAAAAACTGATTGAAGAAGCAGCAAAGAATTTCCCGAAAGGGGTTAAGTATACCACAATGGTAGACGTTAACGACAACCTTGATGCCTCAATTGAAAAGGTAATCCATACTTTGATCGAAGCTTTTATTCTGGTTTTTATCGTAGTATTTATTTTCCTTCAGGATTTCAGATCGACTTTAATTCCGGCTATTGCAGTTCCGGTGGCGATTGTGGGTACTTTCTTTTTCCTGAATTTATTCGGATTTACGATTAACTTACTTACGCTGTTTGCGATGGTACTGGCAATTGGTATTGTGGTCGATGATGCGATTGTGGTCGTGGAGGCCGTTCACGCCAAATTAGACCACGGCTATAAATCGGCTAAAAAAGCAACAATCGATGCGATGGACGAAATTTCCGGAGCGATTATTTCGATTACACTGGTAATGGCGGCGGTATTTATTCCGGTAACCTTTATCACAGGATCAACAGGGGTTTTCTACAAACAGTTTGGTATTACACTGGCTGTTGCGATTATTCTTTCGGCAGTTAACGCTTTGACTTTGAGTCCTGCTTTGTGTGCGCTTTTACTGAAACCACACGCAGACGATCATAAACATAAAAGTTATTTGCAGCGTTTTTATACCGCGTTTAACGTTGCTTTTGACAGAGTAACCCAAAAATACAAACGTTCGGTTAGTTTCCTTTCGGTTAAAAAATGGATTCCAATTGCCTCAATTGTTATTGCAGGTCTGGCTTTATTTTATATGATGAAAACTACGCCGTCTGCCTTCGTACCATCTGAGGATCAGGGAACCGTTTTCGCAAACATCAGTTTACCGCCATCTGCTTCGATGGAACGTTCTGATATTATTGCCAAAAGAGTAGACAGTATTGCCAAAACCATTCCGGGAGTTAAAAATACCCTTCGTATTGTAGGACAAAACTTTACAGCCGGAGCGGGTAGTGCTTATAGTATGGTTATCGTAAAATTAAAACCTTGGGATCAACGTGATTTAAGTGTTGATGATGTAATTGGACAGCTTTTTGCTAAAACCAGCGGTATTCGCGAAGCCAATATTTTCTTTATTTCGCCTCCAACTATCCAAGGTTTTGGACAAAGCGGGGGGTTTGAATTCCAGTTACAGGATAAAGGAGGACATACAACAGCTGAGTTCTTTAAAGTAAATAACGAATTTCTGGCTAAATTATCTGAACGTCCTGAAATTCAATATGCAACAACACCATTTAACCCTGGTTTCCCGCAGTATATGATGGATATTAATTTGGCAAAAGCCAAAGATGCAGGAGTTTCGGTAAACACGATTTTATCGACTATGCAGGGGTATTATGGCGGATTGTACGCTTCGAACTTCAATAAATTCGGTAAGCAATACCGTGTTATGATTCAGGCTTCACCGGAATTTAGAACCAATACACAGGGATTAAATAAAATCTTTGTTCGTAACAGTGCAGGAACTATGGCACCAATTACGGAGTTTGTAAAAATGACCAGAGTATTTGGACCGGAATCAATTTCAAGATTTAACTTGTTTACTTCTATTGCAATTACCGGAGCACCAAAACCGGGATTTAGTTCAGGAGATGCTATTAAAGCTATTCAGGAAGTAGCGGCAGAAAATCTTCCTGCGGGTTATGGTTATGAGTTTTCGGGTTTAACGCGTGAGGAATTGGCATCAGGAAGTGAAACGATATTCATTTTTATCCTGTGTCTCGTATTCGTTTATTTCTTATTAAGTGCGCAGTACGAAAGTTATATTTTACCATTTGCAGTATTATTCTCGATTCCGTTTGGATTAGCGGGAGCGTATTTGTTCTCGATTATATTCAAATTGAACAGTAATATTTACCTGCAGATTTCCTTAATCATGCTTATCGGACTTCTGGCGAAGAATGGTATTTTGATTGTCGAATTTGCCCTTGACAGAAGAAAGAAAGGTCTGCCTATTGTTCAGGCTGCAATTGAAGGAGCTGTAGCACGTTTGCGTCCTATTTTGATGACTTCGTTCGCTTTTATTTTAGGATTGGTTCCATTAATGTTTGCGACAGGAGCCGGAGCGGTTGGTAATAAATCGATTGGTACAGGAGCCGTAGGAGGAATGTTGATTGGAACTATTTTAGGGGTATTTGTTATTCCGGTTCTGTTTATCATTTTCCAGAGTTTACAGGAAAAAATAAGCGGTCCTGCAAAAGACGGCTACGATGACGACGATGATGAAGAGGAAATACAGTTACTAGAAGCTCACAAAGAGTAAAATTTAATTAAAACAGAGATGACGAATAGTTCAAATAAATATATTCTTCTGATAATGACAGCCGCACTTTTAAGCGCGTGCTCCGTTACCAAAAAATACGAACGCCCAGCTGCACTCTCGACCGACAAGCTGTATCGTGATGAGGCTTCTGCCGATTCTACTACAATTGCCGATATGCCGTGGCAGAGTGTTTTTAAAGATGAAAAACTAAATGCATTAATTCAGAAAGGTTTAGACCAAAATCTTAATTTGAAGAATGCAATAGAAAATATCGTACAGGCAAGAGCTTCTTTGCGTCAGAGTAAATTGGCTTATTACCCAACTTTAAATCTGGATGCAAGTGTAACGCGTAATAAACAATCACAGGCAGGACTTAACTTTCCTCCCGGGATTAATATCAATACCCTTACGACTACCTATAAATTAGGTTTAAGTACATCCTGGGAACTGGATATCTGGGGAAAATTAAGCAGTTCAAAAAGAGCCGCTTTAGCTTCATATTTAGCGACCGATGCTGCTAAACAAGCCGTTCAGACTCAATTGATTTCGGATATTGCCAATAATTATTTCCTGTTGCTGGCGTACGACAAACAATTGAAAATTACACAGGAAACTTTAGAAAGCCGTATTAAAAACGTTGAAACAATTAAAGATTTAAAAGAAGGTGCAATTGTAACCGGAGCGGCTGTGGTTCAGAGTGAAGCGAATCAACATGCTGCAGAAGTTTTGATTCCGGATTTGAAACAAAGTATCCGCGAAACTGAAAACACGCTTAACATTTTGCTTGGACAAGGACCCGGGCCAATTGACAGAGGTGAGCTTGGAAATCAGATTATCCCTGAAAATATAGCGATCGGAATGCCTTCTCAGTTATTGCAGAACCGTCCTGATGTTCGTCAGGCAGAGTTTAATTTCAGAGTTGCTTTTGAATCAACAAATCTGGCAAAAAGTTATTTCTATCCAAGTTTGACGCTTACGGCAAGCGGCGGATTTTCGAATTTAGAAATAAAAGATTTCTTTACAAATTCTATTTTTTATTCGATTATTGGCGGTTTAACGCAGCCTCTTTTCAACCAGGGACAAAATAAAATGCGATTGACAACAGCTCAGTCTCAACAAGTACAAGCATATAACAACTTTCAGCAAAGTTTGTTAACGGCCGGAACTGAAGTTTCGAATGCTTTGTATGCGTACCAAATGGCAGTTGAAAAAGAAGATTCGCGAGCAAAACAAATCGAAGCTCTGGAAAAAGCAGTTGATTTTACACAACAATTATTAGAATACAGTTCGGCTACTAATTATACAGATGTATTAACATCAGAACAAAACCTTTTGGCAGCCCAGTTAAGCGGTATTAATGATAATCTGCAAAAATTACAAGCAGTAGTTAATCTGTACAGAGCTCTGGGAGGCGGCTGGAAATAATTTCATAACGGACTCTTAAAAGTGTACGTTTGTCGTTAAAATTGAGCTCTTTGTCTAAATAATAGTACAATACCACAATATTGAATTACTTTTGACCTGTTTAGATGAAAGGAAATCTAAAGACAAGCAATAAAACTTCCAAATGATCATAGTATTTCGATGATCGCCTTGAATTAAATAAAACATGACTAAAAAACGCTCCGGAAACGGGGCGTTTTTGTTTTATTTTCTAAATACATACGAAACAAGATCGTTGTCATAGTTTTAAACTTTGATAAAGACTTCTGCACAATCTTGTCATTCCGGCTAAAGAAGAAATCGCGCGGCTATTCTACAAAATATAAAGACAATTTTTATCGATTTGTGCGTGTGATTTCTCCTATCGGTTAAAAAACATAATTGAAGTGATAAGCACAAAAAAACACTATAATACTAAAACAATCTACATCGCCAAAAAAGCACTTCTCGTCGATTACTTTATGGCTTCGGTATAATGAATATCCTAAACTTAATTATTGGCATTACTTTCGATTATTATCTATTAGAATTAATATTAAAAACTGAAAAAATGAAAAAGTTACTATTCGCCGCAATGTTATTTATGAGTGTATTTTTCGCTCAGGCACAAGTTTCTATAAATGTAAATATCGGAACGCCGCCAAGCTGGGGACCAGAAGGACACGACGACAGTAGATATTATTATTTACCTGATATCGATGTCTATTATGATGTAAACCAAAGCGTATTTATTTATGACAATAGCGGAAAATGGATTCGTGAAAAAAGACTTCCGTCAAAATACAGAAAGTATGATTTGTACGATGGTTATAAAGTAGTTTTAAATGATTATAAAGGAGATGCTCCTTATACGTATCACACAAAACACAGAACAAATTATCCAAAAGGATATAAAGGGCAGCCTCAGAAAAACAGAGGAGAAAAACCGGTAAAAAATACGAAATCTCAAAACGGACAAAAATCTGATAATAAAGGAAAAGGAAATAACAACGGAAAAGGAAACGGAAAAAACAATAACCAGCATTCCGATAAAAAGAATGGCAGTTCGCAAGGGAATCGTCACTAACTAGATTAAACAACCAAAGAAAAACGCCTCATTTCAGAGGCGTTTTTTTATGAAAATATCAAATGATTAACTTTAAAATCAGTATAGTTTTTCACTATTCACTATTCACTTCTCACTATTTACTTCTCACTTTAAATTTTTCACCTTATGTCCGTATAAACCAAACGATAAGACAATCACAAAACAGGCAAGCGGAATAATATATCCGGCCTGAATATCATCGTGTTTCATATCAATTAAAGTTCCCATAGCGTAAGGAAGAATGGCACCTCCCACAATTGACATAACCAGCCAGGAAGAGCCCGTTTCAGTATTCGATTTTAAACCTACAATACCTAAAGAGAAGATAGTTGGGAACATAATTGACATAAAGAAACCAATTCCTCCTAAAGCATAAATAATATAGATTCCGGTTCCATAAATTGCAACCAAACAAAGAAAAATACTAATTATGCAATAGATAGAAAGTAAAATATAATCTTTAACGAATTTTAGAAGAAATGTTCCGCTAAAACGACCCATCATAAATAAGAAGCCATAAACACTAAGGTAATATGCTGCTGTTCTTTCATCCAATCCAGCTTCTTTTTGTGCTATTCGTACAAAAAAACTAGTTATACAGACTTGTGCTCCCACATAAAAGAATTGTGCTATAACTGCCCAGCTTAAGTGTGAAAATTTTAAAACAGAAAAAAATCCAGGTTTAATTTCGGTTTCTGTTGAGTGAGATTTCATAGATGGCAAGTGCATAAAATAAAACACAACAGCTAAAAGAACCAATACACATCCCAGAATTATATATGGAAGTTTTACAGCTGATGCTTCCTCTAATAAGTAAGCAGCTTTTACTGTATCAGACATTGCGTTCATTTGTTCAGGAGTATGGTTAACTCCCGATAGTATAAAAAGTCCACCCAATAATGGAGCTAAAGTTACCGCTAAGCCATTAAAAGAAGCTGCAAGATTCAATCTGGTAGAAGAAGATTCCTGAGGACCAAGTATAGCGGCATAAGGATTGGCACTTGTTTCAAGAATTGTTAATCCGCAGCCAATAATAAATAAAGCAAGTAAAAAAAGTTCATAAGTTCGACTATTTGCTGCCGGAACGAATAAAAAAGCTCCTACAGCAAATACTAATAAGCCTGTAATAATGCTGTTTTTATATCCTATCTTTTTTATAATCATTCCTGCAGGAATTGCCATTATAAAATAAGCAAAAAAGATAGCAGTGTCGATTAACGTTGATTGTCTGTTGTTAAGCTGACACGCCTTTTTTAAATGAGGTATTAAAATACCGTCTAAACCATGCGCCATTCCCCAAAAGAAAAATAAGCTGGTAATTAAAATAAATGGAAGAAGGTAGTTGGTTTTTCCTCCTTCTGTTGGCACTTCGTGCTGATCGCCGGTTTGGTTTGTTACTTGCATTCGTTAGATAGTTTTTTATTAGGTTCAAAGATTCAGAGTTACAAAGGTTCAGAGGTATTGTAGAGGGCGCACCGAAGTGCGTCTTTCTTGGTTTAGAAGAAAAACCTCTGAACCTTTGCCCCTTTGAACCTTTGTCACTCAAAAAAAGAATTATTTCTTTTTGACCAGAAGAAGATGATCACATACCAAAACCACTTCACCTCTTTGGTTAATGATTTCTACATGTTCTGTTACGGTTCCCATTTCCGGATTTTTTGCTTCACCTTTTTCAGAAATTGTGATTTCAGAATGAATGGTATCGCCAATATGAACCGGTTTTACAAATCGCATTTTGTCGTATCCTCTTGAAAAAGCTTCCGGATTGATTTCAGATGCTGTTAAGCCGATTCCGATGGCAAAAACCATAGTTCCGTGCGCAATACGTTGTCCAAATGGCTGTGTTTTACACCATTCTTCGTCCATATGATGCGGGAAAAAATCTCCCGTATGTCCGGCATGAACTACAAAATCCGTTTCGGTTATAGTTCTGCCTAAGGTAACTCTTTTATCATCAAGCTGATAATCTTCAAAAAAGGTTGATTTAAAATACATAATGTTTTGATGTTATGGTTTATGTGAGATGTAAAATGTAAAAGATTTGATGTTGAATAAGAGTGCTTAAAAACTTTCTTATTTCACTTTTTACATTTCACATCTCGCAATAAAAAATTATAATTTTTCCAGTGATATTCCGCCGCCGTTACTGCTGATGTAGCAGGCTTCAACTACTTTCATGGTGTCTAAAACGTCCTGAACACTTGCTAATAATTTAGAATCAGAACCTTCTTTAAAGCGCATTAAATTTGACATTGTTCCAATGAAAGCTTCCGGGAACCAGGAACCTTCTAACTGAACTTTTTTCCATTCGTATTGTCCGGCTTCGTTTTCTACGGCATATTCAAAAATGTCAGGCAGACCGTCAGGATAATTCATTAACAATCCCATTTTAGCTTTTATGGCACCTTTTGTTCCTTCCCATTTAATGTAACTTTCTTCGTGGTTCGGACCAAAGTGGTGATCGTGATTGGTGTTGATTACAACATGTTTGTCTTCACCATAATCCAAGATGATTGTAGATCGGCTTGATGATAATTTTTTAAGCGGATGTTTAGCCGTTTTTGCCATTACCCCTTTTGGATTTCCTAAAAACGATCTGATGCAATCGATATAGTGAACACTATGAAAAAGAATTTCCAATCTTGGATGTTCCTTAATCAACGGGAACAATTCCCAAGGCGTATTTACAGTTACTTTAAATTCTAAATCGTATAAATCGCCAATTAAACCCTCATTGATAAGATATCGCGCTGCGCTTACAAATGGTGAAAAACGAAGCTGAAAATTGATTGCCGCTACGAGATTTTTCCTTTCACATACCGCCACAATTTCTTTCGCCTGTGCCAGATCATTTCCCATTGGTTTCTGAATCAGAACGGCAGCGCCATCAGGAAGCTGTTCTAAAATCTCGATATATTGATCAGGAAGAACCGTAATATCATAAACAGTATTTGACGGTGCGTTTTTAACAGCTTCGGCAACATTTTCAAAAACATGTTTAATGTCAAATTCTTTGGCTAAATCATGTGCTTTTGAAATCGTTCTGTTGGTAATGCCAAAAACCGTAAATCCAGCCATTTTATAAGCCGGAAGATGTGCATCTTTTACAATACCGCTGGCGCCGATAATCACAATCGGCTGATCTGTTTGAGGTAGTAAAGGTTTATATGGAATATTCATATCTAAATAATTTTTTGAATAGCATTTTGTGTTTCTTCTAAAAGCGTTTTCGACGGAATATCCGTTTCAATAGCTTTTAAAACCATCTGATCGATAAGTTCTGTAACTTTTGGCCAGATTGGGGTTTGCGGTAATGTCAGCGCATTTTCGTGCAGCATTTCCAGTTTATGATAATATGGAATCACAGCGTTGATTTCAGCATCTTTCCAGGTTGATTTTCGGCACCCAATGCCGCCCTCTGTTGTCAATAATTTATCGCTTTCGGCGGTTGTCGCAAATCGAAGGAAATCGTAGGCTAACTGCTGATTTTTACTTCCAGTCCCGATGGTGTAAAGCCAGTACACATTCAACGAAGCCGTTTTATGGTCAGGATCGTGAGGAAGTTCTGTAATATCTACTTTTCCTTTCACTTTCGATTCGTCGATTACCTCACACATCGAAGCAAATCCAAACCAGTTAATTGCCATTGCAGCCTGTCCTTCGGCGAAAGCCATACCAGCCTCTACAGAACCAAAATTCTTACAACCCGGATGAACCGCAATTGCAGTGTTTACAATCGTTCGGTAATAATCTAAAGCTTTTTCAGCAGCTGTATGATTGATATTAATTTGATTTTGAGAATCTAAAAGCGACCCGCCCCGTGTCCATAACTGCAGGCAGAAATCAAAAACCATATTATGTCCGTCAGGATAATTGGCAAAAACACATCCGTATAAGTTATTGGCCGGACGGTTAAAATATGTCGCAATTTGGGTGAATTGCTCCCAGTTTTTTGGAGGGAACAATTCGTAACCAAATTGTTTCCTGAAATTTTCTTTTTCGGTCTGATTTTCAAATAAATCTTTTCTGTAAATCAGACATTCCGGTCCGTCGTGAAAAGGAAGTCCGTACGTACCGCCGTTAATCTGCTGTAAATGCAGTAATGACTTATGCCAGCCCTGAGGATAATCCTGAGGTGTATTTTGATTGATAAATGAGGTTAAATCCAAAACCGCTTTTTCATTTGCAGCATCAAAAATCCAGTCGGTATTAAGATGCGCAATGTCCCAGTTTCCGTTTTTTAAACCTTCTTTCGAAATGGTTTCTTCATAAAGATCGTGCAGTTCTAATGGAATCATTTCGACTTTGATCTGAATATTGTTTTTCAGACAAAATGCATCCCACAGCTTTTGCAGCGTGCTTTCGAAAGGAGAAAATTTTCTAACGGCGATTCTGAATTTTTCCATGATTTACGCTATAAATTCTTTTATAATTCGTTCGTTATCCTGTCCTAATTTAGGAGAACCTTTGCCGGATGTAAAGTATTCGCCGTCAATTTTTATAGGGCATCTTGTAGTTTTATAAGAGTATCCGTCCAGCATTTCAACCTGCTGAGTAAATTCTAAAACCTTGAAACCATCTTCCTTAAAAAGCTGTTCGTAGTTTAAAACTCCGGCACACCAAATATCTGCGGGTTCTAAAATATCCAGCCAAAACTGCGTTTCCTGAGTCAGCAGGTGAGAAGCCAGAATATTTTTGATCTCATCTCTAAGCGTGAATTTATTTTCAGGAAACTGTAATAATTCATCGCATTTCAGGAGTGAAGCCAAAACCGGAATAGAACCCATTGCCAAAGCTAAATAGCCGTTTTGAGTTTGGTAAATTCCGTATGGCGCGCCTAAATATGCGTGTGCATTGTTGGTTTTGGTTCGAACAGGCAATTGACCTCCGTCATTAAAAAACGTGGTAATGGTTTCGAACTGAAAGTCAAACGCCGACTCAAGCATGCTTACCTGAACCAAAGCTCCAATATTATGAGTTGCTTTACGATATAAAGCCGCTAAAATTCCTTGTGCTAAATGCGCTCCGGCAAGCATATCAACAATCGATAAACCCATTGGCACCGGACCATCTTCCTGATTTCCGCTCAGCCAGGTTAAAGCTGTAAGGGACTGTAACAATAAATCCTGTCCCGGCAGATCTTTAAGTTCCGGATGATTTCCAAATCCAGAAATAGAAGCATAAACCACATTGGGATTTATAGTTTTTACATTCTCATAACTTAAACCAATTCGTTCCATAACTCCGGGTCTGAAATTATGCATTACGACATCGGCTTTGGCCAGTAATTTTTTTAATTTTTGAAGCTCCTCCGGCTGTTTAAAATCAATGGCAAATGATTCTTTATTTCTGTTGATGGTATGAAAAACAGATGATTCGCCATTCATAATCAAATCCGAAGTATATAAAGTACGGCAGATATCTCCTGTTCCCGGTTTTTCAATTTTTATAACGCGCGCGCCCAGATCAGCTAATCTAAGGCTGGCTGAAGGACCCGAAAGAAACTGGCTGAAATCTACTATCAAATAATCTTCTAATGGTTTCATTTTTTGTTTGTTTAACCGATTAACCAATTAACCCCTTATGTATTGCTGCATTATTCTGACCTACTTTTGGTGCCGCTTTTTCGCTTAGCAAAATTTTACCATCCAATTGAATAGGGCTTCTGGTTGTAACCAAAGTTTCGCCTTCTTCATTTTTTACAGTTTGTTTGAGCTGTAAATCGTTTACAAAAGCCTGTTGGTCTAAAGTTTCGTAATCAAAAACTTTACCGCACCAAATACCTTGTTTTTGTAATAATTCAAGCCAGTAATCTGCTTTTTGTGTCAATAATTTTTCTGCTAAAATTTCTCTGATTTCATCTCTTTTTTCAAACCAAAGATGTTTATCAGCATATTGAGAAAGATCGACGCCAAGTGTATTTCCTATAAAAAGCAAATCACCCATGGCAAGCGAAATATAATCGTCTTGTGTTTTGTAAACACCGTACGGAGCGCTTAGAAAAGCATGTGCACTTCCTTTTACGTCACCGCGTTCAGGCTGTTGTCCGCCATCGTTTAAAAATGAAGTAAGGGCTTCAAACTGAACATCTAAAATAGATTCCAGCAGACTTACTTCGACCAAAACACCTTTTCCGGTTTTGGCTCTTTTAAGCAGTGCCGCTAAAATTCCCTGAACAAAATGATTGCCGCACATTAAATCGGCAACCGCGAGACCAAACGGAACTGGTCCCTGACTTTTGCGTCCGCTTAACCAGCTTAAACCCGAAAGTGATTGTAATAATAAATCCTGTCCCGGTTTTTTGGCCCACGGACCTTTATCACCGTAGCCTGTTATGGTTCCGTATATTATTTTAGGATTAATTGTCAGCGTGGTTTCAAAATCCAATCCGATTTTTTCCATCACCCCAGGTCTGAAATTATGGGTCATAATATCGGCCTTTTCGATCAGTTTTTTGATTAAAACCAGATCGTCGGGATTTTTTAAATCGGCCGCAAAAGATTCTTTATTTCTGTTGATGGTATGAAACAAAAGACTGCTGTCGTCTACAAAAAGATCTTTAATGCTTAACTGACGGCAGGCTTCGCCTTTTACCGGACGCTCGATTTTAATAACGCGTGCGCCCAAATCAGCCAGTTTTAAACCCGCAGACGGACCCGCCAGAAACTGGCAGAATTCTAATACAATTAATCCTTCTAATGGTTTCATGAATGCTGTAATTTTAAAGATTCGGCATAAAGCGCGTTCATTTCTTCTAAAACCTGTTCTTCATTGCCGCCGTTCATCAGATAATTACGAACAACATCGCCCGCATGATCCTGAAAATGCATATGTCCTGAATATCTTGGTCTTAAAAAAGCTCTTTCTAAAGCCGGAAGTGTATTTTTGAAATAATTATTTGTAATAGAATTGATTCTGTCGTTTTTCCATGCCTGTAAATGTCCCGGCTGGCCTCCGTTATCAGCAAAAATATTCTGCTGCGTATGTGACGAACCTGTAAATTCAGCATAACGAATTGCTTCCGGAATGTGCTGGCTGAAAGATGAGACAGCTAAACCGGTTCCTCCAAGAGAAGAAATCATTGACGCATTATTTAATTTTACCAAGTCATAAAAATGAAGAAGGTTTTTGCTGTAACCTGCTCTTGAATAATTAGAATATCCGTAAGCAAAAGGGCAGTAGGCAATTTCATCAGAATTTACCATTGCCTCATAAACCTGAATTGGATTTCGGTTAAAGTTCGCCGGATCAATTAATTGTGCCAGTTCACGGAACATTTGTAACGCTTTTTTTCCGGTTTCCGGAGAAATTACTCTTTCTTCATTTTGAAAAGGGGCTTCGCTTAAACTGCAGCAAAACATATAAAAGCTCATTAAAACATCTACCGGAATTCCGGCAAAAGCAACTAATCCTTTTTTGGCTAAAGCCAATAAATCATCATATGTCTGAGGAACTTCCAGCCCTTTTTTCTCTAAAATATCCAAACGTGCCGCTGCAATGGGTGTCGCGGCATCAATTGGCAGCGCCCATAATTTATTGCTGAAGACATAACTTCCGTATGATTTTCCAACGGTATTAATTTCCTGATCTTTAATATAAGCAGCAGGAAGATAATCAGATAAAGGAAGAATCGCTTTTGTATGCGCTCCAAAGCCCGTCCATGGATGATCGATTACCAATAAATCGAATCTTTTTGCCAGGTCTTCGATTGAAGCATCGGCGAATTCTTGTAAACTTCTTTTTTCCCAGGTAATTTCAATTTCCGGATTCAATTCGGTAAAACGCTGTGAAGTGGCAACCATTGGGAGCAGCCCTCGCGTATGGTTCCAGGTTATGCCTTTTAATTTTATCATTTTGCAGGAATATTTAGTCGTAAAATTTGTTCGCAGTAATAAATGTAAAAAATACAATTACAAAATTAGAAATAAGATTGAAATGACCAAGAAAATGTAACTTTTTACATTGATTTTTTTGAAAAATGTAATGTTTGGCGGTAATTTTTTTACAAAGCGTGTAAAAAATGTTATAATTTATTAAAGAATGATCATTTTGCTATATAAATAATAAATAAAAATGCTATTTTAGATTTAATCGATTACATTTGTAATTGTAGTTTTTACATTTATGATTTTCGGAAAAAATGTTTAACTTACGCAAATACCAAATTTTAAAATTTAATACCTAATTAAGATGTTTTCATTACAGAATAAAAAAGCGGTCATCACCGGAGGCGGAAGCGGGATTGGACGTGCAATCGCAGCCTTGTTTGCTAAACAGGGAGCAGAAGTTCACATTATTGATTTAACTATAGAAAGTGCTCAGGATGCAGTCGATGAGATAAAACAAGCAGGAGGAAAAGTTTTCTCTTATGCGTGCAATGTGGCTAAACAATCGGAAGTACAAGCCGCTTTTGAAAAAATTGGAAACATTAATATTCTTGTTAATAATGCCGGAATCGCTAATGTTGGTAAAGTTGATACAACTTCAGAAGCTGATTTTGACCGTGTAATGGAGGTAAATGTGAAAGGAGTTTACAACTGTTTGTACGCTGCTATTCCACAATTCAGACTTTCAAACGGAGGTGTTATCTTAAATATGGCTTCGATCGCAGCATGGGTTGGAATCTCTGATCGTTTTGCCTATTCAACAGCTAAAGGAGCCGTAATGGCAATGACTTTATCTGTAGCGAGGGATTATTTAAGCGAAAACATCAGATGTAATTCTATTTCGCCTGCAAGGGTTCATACGCCTTTTGTAGATGGTTTTATTTCTAAAAACTACGCAGGAAAAGAAGAAGAAATATTCGATAAACTTTCTAAATCACAGCCAATAGGCCGTATGGGAAAACCAGATGAAGTTGCCGCTCTTGCTTTGTACTTATGCAGCGAAGAAGCTGGTTTCATTACCGGATGCGATTACCCAATCGACGGAGGGTTTATCAAGTTGAATAACTAGAGAAGGTTCTAAGCCGCTGAGATACTAAGGTTCTGAGGTTTTCTCTAACGCTTAGATCCTGCGTCTTAAAATCTAAAAAATATCCAGCTAAAGTCTGAAGCTGAGTTTTCGAAGAAAAAAACTTAGAACCTTAGTATCTCAGAACCTTAGCACCTAAAAAAATAATAATCAAAAAACATAAAAAAATGAAATTAATACGTTTTGGAGAAATCGGAAAAGAAAAACCAGGAGTTATAATTGGTGAAAAAAGATATGATGTTTCTTCTATAGTTTCAGACTTTAACGAAAGCTTTTTTGAAGAAAACGGCTTAGAAAAATTACAAAAAGCATTAGAGAGCAATCCATCTTTACCTGAAGTGGATGCCAGCGTACGTTTAGGTTCTCCGGTTGCAAGACCTTCAAAAATAATCTGTATTGGATTGAATTATGTAGACCACTGTAAAGAAACCAATGCACCAATTCCAACAGAACCAATTATTTTCTTTAAATCGACTACTTCTTTATGCGGACCAGACGATGATTTGATCATTCCTAAAAACAGTGAAAAAACGGACTGGGAAGTAGAATTAGCATTTGTAGTGGGTAAAAAAGCAAGTTACGTTGAAGAAGCTGAAGCTTTGGATTATGTTGCCGGATATGCTTTATTGAATGATTACAGCGAAAGAGCGTTTCAGTTAGAGCGCGGCGGACAATGGGCAAAAGGCAAAGGAAGCGATACTTTTGCGCCTCTTGGGCCATTTCTTGCTACAAAAGACGAAGTAGCTGACGTAGATAATTTAAAAATGTGGCTGACTGTAAACGGTAAAAAATACCAGGACAGCAACACCTTAAATTTAGTTTTCAAAATTCCTTATTTAGTACACTATTTAAGCCAGTTCATGACTTTGCTTCCTGGTGATATTATCAGTACAGGAACGCCTCCGGGAGTTGGTTTAGGAATTAAGCCGGAACCGGTTTACATTAAAGCAGGTGACGTTATCGAACTTGGAATCGAAGGTTTGGGAACGAGCAAACAAACTGCTGTTGCCTATAAAAAGTAATCTAAAAATATTTGAAGATGAAATTTATTGTATGCGAAAAACCGAAAGAATTTAAATTAAAAGAAACAAGTATTCCGGAACCAAAAGAAGGTGAAGTTCTTTTGAAGATAAAAAGAATCGGAATCTGCGGAACTGATATTCATGCTTTTGGAGGAACACAGCCGTATTTTGAATATCCAAGGATTTTAGGACACGAACTGGCGGCAGAATATGTAAAAGGAAATGCGGCAGGTTTTAAACCGGGCGATAAAGTAACTTTTATTCCGTATTTCAACTGCGGAAAATGTGTGGCTTGTCGAAATGGATTGACAAACTGCTGTGTAAATATTAAAGTTTTTGGAGTGCATATTGATGGCGGAATGGCCGAATATGTTGCGATTCCGGAGCAGTATTTATTGCATGGTCAGGGATTAGATTATGATGAACTGGCTTTGATTGAGCCGCTTGCTATTGCTGCACACGGCGTTAGAAGAGCAGCAGTGAAGTCTACAGATACAGTTTTAGTAATGGGAGCAGGGCCAATTGGTATTGGACTGATTCAGTTTGCTAAAATTGCCGGAGCGAGAGTTATCGTAATGGACATCAACGATTACCGATTGAATTTCTGCAAAACAGAATTGAATGCAGATGAAACTATTAATCCGTTAAACGACGATGTAGCGGCTAAGCTGGCTGAGTTGACAAACGGCGACATGGCGAATGTGGTGATTGATGCTACCGGAAATCAGAAAGTAATGAACGGGGCTTTCAATTATATTTCGCATGGCGGAAGATTCGTTTTGGTCGGGCTTCAAAAAGGAGAACTGAGTTTCAGTCATCCGGATTTCCACAAAAGAGAATCGACTTTGATGAGCAGCAGAAATGCAACAATCGAAGATTTTGAATATGTAATGAAATGCCTGAAAGAAGGAAAAATCGATCCTAAGAAGTACATCACGCACAGAACAACATTTTCTGAAATGATTACGGATTTTGAAAATCTGGTTGATCCTAAAAATAATGTAATCAAAGCGTTGATTGAAATTGAGTAATTAGTAATTGGTGAAAAGTAATTAGCGAAATGTGAATTGTAAGATGTAAGCTGAAAAAGGAAACCGGATTTATCTAAAATCTTCAAGAGTAAGACCTGCTTCTTACATTTTACAATTCACATCTCACATTTCACAATTAACATTTCACATCTCACAATTTACGTTTTACAAGAAAAAGCATTTCACATTTTACAAATCACATCTAACATAAAAGAAATGGATTTAAATTTAAAAAATAAAATTGTCGTTGTTTCCGGTTCGGCTGGTAAAGAAGGCAGTATTGGCGAAACAATGATCAACAGACTGGCAGATGAAGGTGCAATTCCGGTTTTGGTAGACAGAAACGCAAGAGGTTTTGGCTACGCTGAAAAACTTCAAAAAAGAGGAATTGATTCTATCTTTGTTCAGACCAATGTTACCGATCCTGTTGAAATGGAAAATGCGGTAAAAACAATCGCTGCAAAATACGGAAGAATCGATGCCGTAATTAACAACGTTGGTGTTAATGACGGTGCAGGTCTGGATGCTACTTACGAAGAATTTATGGATTCTTTGAAACTGAATGTAGTGAGTTACTTTTTGCTGGTAAAACATGCACTTCCGTTCTTAAAAGAATCAAAAGGAAATATCTTAAATATTGGTTCAAAAGTAGCTTTAACAGGACAGGGAGGAACTTCCGGTTACGCTGCTGCAAAAGGAGGCGTTTTAGGACTTACAAGAGAATGGGCGGTAGATTTGATTCAGTTTGGAATCCGTTCAAATGCTATTATTATTGCTGAGAGTTATACTCCGGCATACGAAGACTGGATTAAAACACTTGAAGACGGTGAGAACGTTTTAAAGAAAATCAACAAAAGTATTCCGTTTGAAAGCAGAATGACGAAAACAGAAGAAATTGCAGATACGGCACTTTTCATTATTTCTGATCGTTCTTCGCATACTACAGGACAATTCGTTTTTGTAGATGGCGGTTATGTGCATTTAGACCGTGCTTTAATTAGTGATGTAAACTAAAAAGCATGGGGAACCGAATTGATTCGCATCAGCATTTTTGGAAATTTGATCCTGTTAGAGACAGCTGGATCGATGAGACTATGGCGGTAATTCAAAGGGATTTTCTGCCAGAAGATTTACAGCCGTTATTAAAAGAAAATCATTTTGAAGGCTGTGTTGCTGTACAAGCAAGCCAGTCTGAAGAAGAAACGCATTTTCTTATTGATTTAGCTTCTAAAAATGATTTTATAAAAGGAATTGTTGGCTGGGTTGATCTTCGTGATGCAGCTATTGTAGAGCGTTTACGTCATTTTTCTTCTTATAAAAAAGTAAAAGGATTTCGTCATGTAGTTCAGGGTGAAGCCGATGATTTTATGTATGGTTCAGAGTTTAGAAGAGGAATTACTGCTTTAAAAGACTTTAATTACACTTACGATATTCTGATTTTCCACCGTCAATTACCGGCTGCGATAAGTCTGGTAAAGGATTTTCCGGAGCAGAATTTTGTAATAGATCATATTGCCAAACCGGATATAAAATCAGGAAGTATTGATTCATGGAAAAAAGGTATCGAAGAAATCGCAAAATACGATAATGTATGGTGTAAAATCTCCGGAATGGTCACAGAAGCCGACTGGAAAAACTGGAAACCAGAAGATTTAAAACCGTACTTAGATGTTATTTTTGAAAACTTTTCTCCAGACAAACTAATGTATGGATCTGACTGGCCGGTTCTTAATGTCGCTTCAGATTATAAAGAAGTGGTTAAAACTTTAGAAGACTATATTTCGAAATTTTCGACAGAAGACCAAAATAAAATTTGGTTTGAAAATGCGAATTCTTTTTATAAGTTATAAATTATGAATGATTCATAGTTAACTAAAAGTATGTCATTTCGACTGAAAGGAGAAATCACACGCGGGATTCCGTAATGTAAATCGCCAATCTTTGTCGAGTTTCTAGTGTGATTTCTCCTTTCAGTTAAAATGACAAAACTGAAAAAAAAAATAGCCGCAGATTATAAGATTTACAATGATTTTTTAATCATGTTAATCCTTTAATCTGTGGCTAAAATATTTTTTACTCCTTCAAAACATTCACATCAGGCGCCCATTTTTTCTGCCATGCCGGATATTTTTTCAAAGCCTTTTCCGGTCTGTCCGTATACCAGGCATAACCACTTCGTCTTTCACGGCTTACTTCTGCGAGTGAATATAATATTTCGCTGTTACGGTCAGAAAATAAAGGTCTGTGTGTTTTTAATTCATAATAACGCGTCCAGATTGGCGGTGCTGTCGTATCTGTTACTACACGTACATCGTTTGTGATCTTTTTATATTTCGAATCCATTTCAGGGGCTTTGAAACTTTCAACCCTAGTGTTGTAAATTTTAGAATCCTGAAACCATTTTACAGCGCTCTGAACCGAATTAATAATCTTTTGATCTGGTTTATCAACTGCCATTAAAAACAAAACAATGTCTACACTTTCAGCATTACAGATGCTTGGCGGTTCAAATTTACGCGCCCAGGCCGGTAATAACGTAATTTCATCATGCTGCTGGCACCATGCAGTCAGTTTTCCGTTATCGACAATCTGCATTTTTAAAATACAGTCTAACCCTTTTTGGTATGCAGAGATTACTTTATCTCTTGTTTTTTGGTCTATAAAATCGTAATCCGGATCATTAGTTACGATTTTCTTCAACAAATTCATAATACCCATATAAGCCCCATCGTTGAAGGTGATATGCCGGCTGTATCCTTTTTCAAGCGGATAATACTGAGGCCATCCGCCGTTTTTATATTGTGCTTCCATAACAAAATCAATTCCTTTTAGCGCTCCTTCTTTATATTTTGGTTCTTTTGTTAAAGCATACACCTTTGCCAGATAATCGATATGTGTATACGTTGTTTCATTATCAAAAGTCGTATGCAGAATTGGTTTTGTTTTTATAACTGTATCAATCTGTTTTGGCGTCAGAATTGCTTTCATGTCATAATTCTTTGGCCATCCGCCATTGCTGCGCTGAAAAAGCAAAATATTATCAGCAATTTTTGCGTAATCAGTTTCAGCATACTGAGGCTGATTTTCGACTGGGTTTACAATATTCGTTTTGTCTTTAATATGGTACCAATGATTCGTAGCGTCTGAAAATACTTTTGTAGTGATAGCCGTTTTTTCATCTTTGGTTTGTGCATTTACCTGAAAAAAAGAAAATGAAGAAACATAGAAAACAAATAATAGAGCGTTTTTAGACTTTTTGTTGAACATAAAACTACTTTGTTTTTAGAATTTTACAGCGCCCTTTGGAACATTGCTGCCAAGCGTCGTTGTTTTAGAAAAATCAGTTTTTTTAGAAGATACCAATTCGATATTCGCGTTGCCGTCACCGTTGATATTAACCGCTTTAGGAGAAACCGAATTAAAATCTACATTATTCAGAGACATGTTTTTTACATTGTAAATTTCGAAAACATTTGTGTTTTTAATGTCAAGACTCGCATTACTGATTTTAATTCCGTTTGCATCAATAATCGAAAAACCTTTTTCTGCCGCTGCAGTTAAGTTCGAGATTTCAATGTTTTCCAGATTCATTTCAGGAAGGCCTTGTAAAAATACAGCCTGCTGTGCACCTTTAATTGTAACATTTTTAATTAAAATATTTTTAAACTGAGGTGTTTCTTCGTTTACCGGAACTGCTTTTGTGCTTACTGTATTTCCGCCTTCTGCCAGAGTTTCAGCAATCGATTTCCCGCCGTAATACAAATCAAAAGAAATTGCCTGAGAGGGAATATCTGTCATAAAAACATCCGAAATATATACGTTTTCCACAACACCGCCGCGTCCTCGTGTACTTTTAAAACGAAGTCCAACATCAGTTCCCATAAAAGTACAATTTGAAACATGCAGGTTTTTTACACCGCCTGACATTTCGCTTCCAACTGTTACACCGCCATGGCCATGATATACAATATTATTTTTTACAATGATATTTTCGCAGGCCACACCTCTGTCACGTCCATCCTTATCTTTACCTGATTTAATGCAGATTGCGTCGTCACCCACATCAAAACTGGAATTTTCAATGATAACATTTTTGCAGGATTCAACATCAAGTCCGTCACCGTTTTGAGAAAACCACGGATTTCTAACCGTTACATTTCGCACAATTAAATCTTCAATTAATAAAGGATGAAGATTCCATGCAGGCGAATTTTGAAAAACAGGACCGTCAAACATCACCTTTTTACTATTCTGAATGCTAACCAAAACCGGACGAAGGAAATCATGAACCGCTTCAAAATCTTCTTTTGTTTTTAAATCATGACGCACATTTTGGTCTGCCCCTTTTGCGCCTTTTAAATATTGTTCAGATGGATACCAGCTGTCTTTCTTTTCATTTAAAACACCGCCCGAAGCCACCAGTTTTTTCCATTGATCATCAGTTAGTTTACTTTTCTTAACCTGTCTCCAGGCTTCACCGGAACCATCCCAGACACCATTTCCTGTAAAAGCAATGTTTTCTAGGTTTTTGCCGTAAATAGGAGAGATGCATCGCCAGGTGTTTAAACCTTCAAAACTGGTCTCAATAATTGGGTAAAGGGATTTATCTGTCGAAAATTTAATCAAAGCCCCGGTTTCGGCATGAAGTTCAAGATTACTTTTTAAGATGATTGGACCTGTAAGCCAGATTCCCGGCGGAATGATCACTTTTCCGCCTCCTTTTTTTGAAACCGCTTCTATAGCATCGGCGAAAGCCTTAGTATTTAAAACATAACCGCCATTTACGGCACCAAAATCTTTTATATTAACGCTGTTTTTAGGAATTACAGGTTCTTTTACTTTTGCCATTTTAAACTCAATGTTTTTATACGTGTCATAAGAAGACTTCTGTGCAAAAGCTGTACTGCATAAACCGGTCGTAAGCATGGTCACGGCAATACATAAAAGGTGGATTGGGTTAGTTTTCATTCTGCTTGTATTTTGGTTAAAATTTATTTTTTCGATTGCTGAGTCGGTTTTTTATTTCTTGTTATTTTAACTGATAAATAAAAATACTCTTTTTAAATAATAATTTAATAATGTAATCGATTACACAAATCTATTAAAAAAATATTACGAAACGACATTTTCGGTCCAATTATCACATATTTTTTATGAATTTGATTTTTTTATGCTCCAAATTGAAGTAAAAACTGAATTTGGTTTTGATCGAAAAATCGAAGAAACAGCCTGAAAAACCAATTGTTTACGCCCGAAACAGGAGGGTACAGGATACTAATAATTTTATGTTCTTTTAAATTGTGCCGAATATTTAATTTAATTGTTAAAATAACTTCAGAAGTAAATTTTTTAGTACTTTAAATTTTTAAGCTGATAATTTTTAACAAAGAAAAAGTAAAAAACAAGAATAATGCGATTAATTCCTTTCAACAAATTACTGATCGTCTTTTTAATGCTGTTTGCAATTTCGGCAAATGCAGCAGAAATCTGGGTTTCTCCAAAAGGGAACGACAAAAACACAGGAACAAAAGAGAATCCGCTGGCAACGGTTCATATGGCGATGAGAAAAGCCCGAGAACTTCGTCGTTTAAAAGACCCTTCTGTAAAAGACGGTATTCGTATCATTGTCATGAACGGAACGTATTATTTAAACGAACCTTTATTCGTAAGACCTGAAGATTCCGGAACAGCAGAAAGTCCTACTACAATTGAAGCCGATGTGAATGCTAAACCTATTATCAGCGGCGGTGTTGAAATTAAAAACTGGACAAAATCGACAACTGTTATCAACGGACTTAAAAAAGGCACGGTCTGGGTGGCCGATGCTCCAAAAAAAGCCGGAAGCATTATCGATTACAGACAATTATGGGTAAATGGTAAAAAAGCCGTAAGAGCCAAAAATACTGCTGGAACCACAATGGAACGCATTCTGTCTTGGAATCACGAAGAACAAACCTGCTGGATTCCGTTTAAGGATAAATCCGTTAAGTTCGAACCGGGAATGGAAATGTTTATTGTACAATGGTGGTCAAATGCCAACCTGCGTATCAAAAATATTGAAGTAAAAAAAGACAGTGCAAAGCTTTCTTTTGAAGAACCGGAAAGCCGTATTCAAAGCGAGCATCCGTGGCCGGCACCGTGGATTTCTAAAAACAACGGAAATTCGGCTTATTTTTTAAACAATGCATTTTCACTTTTAAACGAGCCCGGAGAATGGTATTTAGACAAGAAAAATGCTAAAATCTATTACATTCCAAGAGCTGGTGAAGAAATTAATTCGGTTACCGTTACCGCTCCGGTTTTAGAAAATTTAGTTGAAGTAAAAGGAACAATAGATTCTCCTGTGCATCATTTTAGATTTAAAGGAATTTCGTTTCAATACAGCAACTGGCTTCGTCCTTCGCAGCAAGGTCACGTGCCGCTGCAATCCGGTTTGTATTTATTAGACGCTTACAAATTGAAACAGCCGGGAACTCCAAATCAGGCAAATTTAGAAAATCAGGCTTGGGTAGGAAGACCTCGCGCCGCGGTTGAAGTAAATTATTCGAATAATATTCAGTTTGAATCCTGCCGTTTTGAGCATTTGGCTTCGACTGGTTTAGATTTAAATAAAGGAACAAATCACAATACCGTAAAAGGAAATTTATTTAAAGATATTGGTGGAAGTGCCATCAATGTTGGTATTTTTTCTGAAGAAGCTTTTGAAGCACATTTGCCTTTAATCATAAAAGATGAAAGAGAAATGTGCTCTGATGAAGTAATTGCCGATAATTTAATTACAAACGTTACCAATGAAGATTGGGGAACTCTGGGAATCAGCGCAGGTTTTGTTAGAAATATTACAATCGAGCACAACGAAATTTCAGATGTATCGTACTCCGGAATGGCAATGGGATGGGGTTGGACGCACACGCCAAACGTGATGCAGAACAACAAAATCCTGAAAAATAAAATTCACCATTACGCCAAACATTTACATGATGTAGCGGGAATCTATACGCTTTCTGCACAGCCTGGAAGCCGAATTGAAGAAAACTATATTGATAAAGTTTACAACAGTCCGTATGCGCACGATCCGTTTTTATGGTTGTATTTGTATACCGATGAAGGTTCTGAAGGTTTTACAATTAAAAACAACTGGATTGCCGAAAAGAAAATCCTGAAAAACCATAACGGTCCAAAAGGAAATATCTGGGAACACAACGATCCTTACGTAAGCACAAAAATCAAAGATGCTGCCGGAATTAGAGCGCCGTACAAAGATTTGGAAAAAGAAGTTGTAATCGATGAAAAATGGGGATTGCAGGAAATGCCAAAACCATACGCAATCGAATTGATAGGTTCTGATTTTGACATCGAAAAAATCAAATCGACTTTAGTTGGATTTAGAATCGTGGGTCAGGAATTGTACCAATGGAAAAATCATTTGGTGATTTACGGAAAAATGAATCAGCCGGAAAGAACTAAGCGAAAACTGGCGGGTGCTTTTCCTTCTTTAGAAATTAAAATTTATGAAGATCTGGTTTACGATTTCCAAAACTTCGAAAGATGTAAAGATTCAAAACCGGCATCAGATTGGGAAAATGTGGTTTTAACTGCGAATCTTCCTGCTGATGAAAAACTGCAAAAAGAATATGTAGAGTATCACAAAACGCAATTCGAGAAATGGCCGGAAGTAGCAAAAGGTTTCTGTAATGCCGATTTCCAACAATTGCAAGTCTTTAAAAAAGACCGCCAATTGATCTTGGTAATCAGTATTCCGAAAGGGGAAAATCTGGATAAGCTAAACCCTAAAACAACACAAAACAATCCGCGTGTAGACGATTGGAATGCTTTAATGAAAAAATACCAAAGCGGCATCGATGGTACAAAACCTGATGAAACGTGGATTTTCTTGAATAAAGTGAATGTAGAAGAGAAGAAATAAAAGAGGAAAGAAGCAAGAAGAAATAAAAGAGGAAAGAAGCAAGAAGAAACAAATCTGTTTGATCTGCTTAATCTGCGTGAAAAATAAAACTAACCTCAAAGAAGATTTCGAAAACAATCTAAAACCTAAAATCAACAATCTAAATAACCACACCTCATGTTAAAAATAGCCATTCTGGGACTTGGAGAAGGACGAAGCACAATGTCGGCGGCTTTAGAAAGTTCAAAATTAGAACTTGTAAAAGTGTGCGACAGAAATGAAGAAATCTGCAAGCAGCGAGCAAAAGAATTCGATTTTCATTCGTACACAACCAATTACGATGATTTACTAAACGATGCATCAATTGATATTATCGCGATTTATACGCCAGATCATTTGCATGCACAACACGTAAAACAAGCTTTATTGCATGGAAAACATGTGGTTTGTACAAAACCTTTTATAGATGATCTTTCGGATGCGAAAGAGCTTTTAGATTTAAGTAAATCAACAGGAAAAAAGGTTTTTATTGGGCAGAGTTCACGTTTTTTCGAACCAGCAAAAAGACAAAGAGCCGATTATGAAGCAGGATTAATTGGAGATTTAATTACCATTGAAGCACAATATCATGCTGATCATAGATGGTTTTTAAAGAAAGAATGGTCTTTATTGCAATCCTTTAAATGGTTGTACGGAGGTTTGAGCCATCCTGTAGATTTCATCAGATGGTATTTGCCAAACATTCAGGAAGTAATGGGTTACGGAATGATCAGTGCAAATGGACAATCAGCTGGATTGAAAAATGAAGATACAATGCACTTTATCTTCAAAGCAACTGACGGAAGAATTGCACGTGTAAGCGGTGTGTATACGTCACCGACTCAGCCAGCGCAGCGCGACAGTGGCATGAGTACCATTTTAAGAGCAACAGAAGGAGCAAGCCAGGCAGATTATCACGAATTGCGTTATGCGGTTACCGATAAAACTGGCGAAGAAAAAGTAATTACTTGGGGTGATAGCACTTTAAAATATTATTTTCGTTTTGAAGGACAAAGTCATCATGGCGGCGAATATCAGAACTATTTAGAATACTTTGTAGATAGTATCGAACAAGGTTTCGAAGCGTATCCAAACATGGAAGAAGGAATTGGAACCGTAGCTTTATTAAAAGCAATGGACAAATCGCTGCAAACTGGAATGCCGGTTAAAATTGCCGATATTCTTAACGAATACGGACTATGAACAGTATCTACGATAAATTAACGACACTTGATTTTGTAATTGTGGCTGGTTATTTGGTCGCATTATTAATCATTGGTTATGTGGTAAGTGTCAAGCAGAGAAAGAAAGACGAAACGCTTTTCCTGGCTGGAAATTCATTAAACTGGTACAGCATCGGGTTTAATATGTGGGGAACCAATGTTGGTCCGTCGTCTTTATTAGCCTTTGCCAGTATTGGTTACGCAACGGGAATCGTAGCAGGAAATTTCGAATGGTACGCCTTTGTTTTTTTACTGCTTTTGGCGATGGTTTTTGCACCGCGTTATATTGCGAGTAAAGTAAGTACAATGCCCGAATATATGGGAAAACGCTACGGCGACAGTACCCAAAACATTTTAGCTTGGTACGCTTTGGTAAAAATCTTGGTTAGCTGGCTTTCTTTAGGACTATTCAGCGGAGGCGTTTTAGTGCGTCAGATTCTGGGAATTCCAATGTGGCAGAGTGTTACTGTTTTAGTGATTTTCTCTGGAATTTTCACTTTTGCAGGAGGATTAAAAGCGATTGCCAAAGTTAATGTTTTTCAGATGATTCTGCTGATTGTAGTTTCATTAACGCTTTCATATTTAGGATTGCAAAAAGTAGGCGGAATCGAAGCTTTAGCAGCAAAAACACCATCTAATTTTTGGAATTTAGTTCGTCCTTCTGATGATGCAAGTTATCCGTGGCCAGCTATTTTATTAGGATATCCAGTTGCTGCAGTTGCTTTTTTCTGTACCGATCAATCGATGGTGCAGAGCGTTCTGGGAGCGAAAAACTTAGAACAAGGACAACTTGGGGTTAACTTTATTGGATGGTTGAAAGTAATGGCGCTTCCGTTATTTATTTTACCTGGAATTTTATGTTACGCTTTATATCCGGAATTAGGAAGCAACTCCGATTTGGCTTATATGACAATGGTTACAAACCTTTTCCCAAGCGGAATGAACGGATTGGTAATTTGTGTAATGATTGCCGTTTTGGTAGGAACAATTGGTTCTTCGCTGAATGCTTTGAGTACCGTTTTTACAAATGATATTTATGTAAAGAAAATCAATCCGACAGCGACTATTAAAGATCAAATAAAAATTGGTCGTTTAACGATTGCAGCAGGATGTGTATTTGCGATCTTGATTGCCGTTGCGATTGACAATATCAAAGGACAGAATTTATTCAACATTTTTCAGGCGGTTTTAGGTTTCTTGGCGCCTTCGTTATCTGTTGTTTTCCTTTTGAGTGTTTTCTGGAAACGTACCACTAAAAAAGCCGTAAATGCAACGCTTTCTTGGGGTTCTGCTTTTAGCTTATTTGTTGGAGTTTTATATTTATGGATTTTCCCAGCCGACAAATACCCGGTTTGGCCTCACTTTTTATTGATTTCGTTTTACATTTTTGCTGTGCTTTTAATTGCTGCAGTGATTATTTCTTTAGTGGATAAAAATCCAGAGGTTAATGTTTCAGATGAAACTGATATTCCTAAAACTAGTAAGCAAGTGAAGTTGTTGTTTGGATTGCTAGGATTGGTGATTTTGGCTTTGTATTTGGTTTTTAATGGGAATTAAATTATGTTTAAAAAAACTGTAATTTTATAAAGAATAAAATTGTTAATTATATAAAAATTATGAACGAAAATTTATCAGCGTTTGGAGAATTTAGAAGTCAATTAAAAGAAAAACAACAACAAGGAAACGGAGATGAAATATTCAATGGATTTATAGAATATAAATTTAAAAGAAAAGTAATAAGTGAAAGACTGAATGTCAAGTTACGTTTAACAACAATGGAATATGGACAAATATCTATTTCAGATGGGGATTTTTTGTATGCAGATTTAGTACACATGGAACTCAATCCAAATTTTCAAACTTATACTTATAATAATGGCACGATAGAGATAACTGGAAACTCTGGAAAATTAGGTAGTTATATGGTATTAATTACAGAAGAATAATATCAATTAAATTTCTTTGTTGAAATATCAAAATCAAATTTCTAAAATTTATGAGAAATAATTTATTGATTATATAATTAAAAAAGCGCTTTCGTTTAATTGAAAAGCGCTTTTTAAATTGTTTTTATTTATTCAATTTGTATAGAGGAGCAAATCTTAAAAGCAATTTTACTGTTTTCTTTTCAAACTTGAAGGTGCCTCTTGCATCACCTATGTCTTTAAATTTCTCAATTTCTATAACCTCTCCTTCACCAAATTTCTCATGATATATTAGTTGTCCTTTCTGTAATTTTACTAATTCATCTAAAGGTAAAAGATCTCCAATTTCTTCATTGGAAGCACTTTCGGAAATTTTTTCAGAAAAAGAGTCTATTTGTAAAGACTTATAGTATTCTCTCAATAAGCGCCTACTTTTTAAATTTAAAATTACAAAAGCAATCAATAAAACTAAAAGCATTAAACTTGATACTAAAAGAATCAATGATCTTTTATATTGACTTCGCAACAAAAGCAATTCAGCATTGGTATCAGCGTTTGTTGGTATATCAATTTTTTTCATTCCAGAAATCTTACCAATTGGAATAATGTTTATTTGTTCTTTTTTTGAATGTATTACTAAAAATTTGATAGTCCAGAATTGGTCTTCATCAATTAATTTATATTTAAATTTTACTTTATTTTCAGTAAAGTCAGATACAACATCAGAAAAATATCCCAAGTCTGATGATCTCACAATCTCAGGTTTATTTAGAATTTTCCCATTTTCAATTCTAAACCCAAATTCATTATTTCGATCGTAATCTTCTAATTTGATGTCTTTATTTCCATCGTTACGTACTTGCATTATAACAATGGAGACATTTTGTTTGCCTTTGATTAAATCGATAGAATCATAAGATACTTTTAATTTAGCTACATCTGCTTTTATGTCTAATACACTTGTATTTAATAGAATATTATATTTTAAAGTTGCTTCAACTGGATAAAATTTCCATAATGCTGTTAAGGCTATTGAAATAATAGCAATTACTATTGACCAGTTAATTTTGAATTTTCTTTTTATTGGTTCAGACATCTTTTTTATTTTGAATTACAATAATACAAAATAATTAAATTAACATCATTTTTCTTATTTATGATAAAAGTGTCTTCTTAAGACAGCAAATGTCTTCTTTTAAAATTTTATTATGGAGAAATCTTTTATTTATTTGAAGTAGAAACCAACAATTCCCGAATATCAACCTTTAAATATTTAGAAATCTCATAAAGCGTTTCAATAGAAGGTTGAGCTTCATTGGTACACCAACGCGAAACAGTTGCTACCGTTTTACCTAAATGATTGGCTAAATCTTTACTTTTTCTATTGTTTTCAATTAAAACAATCTTTATTCTATTTAACTTGGGTTTCGACACAATGTTAATTTATTGCTATTTCATGCAAATATCTTATAATTTAAATATAATAAAAAATAATATTTTAAGTACTAAAAATTGCCTTAAAACAATAATTTATAGTCTTAAAAATATTATTTATATTAAAATTCCTACTATATTTGCTTTTTGAAATAAATAATAAAATGAAACAATCAGCAAAAAGACAATTAAAAATTCATAGAAAATACATTTCAAGATCGTATAGTCGTTATGTTATATTTCCTGAAATTCGTCTTTGCGGAAAATGGCTTCAGGAAATTGGTTTTACTTGCGATAAATTTGTAACGGTTCAGCATCAGCAGAATAAGATCGTGATCACAGTAAATAATGAAATTGATATAAAGTAATTTTTAAAATAAAAATATCAGGTTTTATGAATTGCCTCCAGTTTTAACTGGAGGTATAAAACAAGAATAGAAAAAGGCTTTAGCCAAAAAACGTGTAGTTTGGCTAAAGCCTTTTAAGCTTTGTATCAATCTGTCATTCAGCTAATGCTGGACGCAATTGAATTATAATAGTTTAAAATGCACTTTGTGTCTTAACTCTTTAAAATGAAACTATTTTTATTGTCTTAGACTCTTTCTAAACCACTCTTGCTATTTGTGTGTTTACACGAATATTATTAGGAGCATCCAAACCTAGGTTTTCATAATAGGTGAAATCTAAATTAACACCCGGCCTAAAAAGAAGGCAGTGTGTTGAACCTCCAAAATGGAACATTCCCAGTTCGTCGCCTTTTTTTACAATGTCGCCGGCTTTTACAGTTATTTGACAGCTTGAAACCTCTGCCATACCCACAGGAATTACACACATCAGTCCAATTGCAGGATTATCTGCCTCAATAAATATAAGCGCTCTGGTGGCAACAGCTGTTAAAAAAGGCTGAGAATTGTTAGGCGCACTCGAATCGGGTCCATCTGGATTGTAGAAACCCTGATATAGATTTTCTAAATAATAAGTACCGTTTACAATTTCCGTTTTTACGATTCTGCCGTTTACAGGACTATGCCAGCGATGATAGCTCAAAGCACTCAAAAAGGCCTGATAAACTGTTCCTCCAGCAAACTGAGGCGCTAATTCATCAAAATTCATCATGTTTTCTAATGAATACGGCTGTCCTTTCAACCAAAATTGATCTGACAAAGCCACATTTTTAGCCACTTGCAATGGTGCCGACTCACAAGCGTTTGTAATAATCGAATCGTCATTAGGTGCAGTTACAGGACGCACACCTGGGCAAAACAATCTGGTAAAAAAATCATCCCAGCTTTTAAATCCATAATAGGGATCTGAAGGATCAGACTGAAAAACATCAGAGAATGTAGCATCAGCAGGAATAGGATTTGGTTCTAAACCTAAAGCTCCTTGAGCAACCTGCATCATTTCAGATTGTGCTAATTCGCTCAACCATGCAATTACGTTTTCTGAAGGATCATTTTCTATCAAAACATATCTGGAATCCTCAGAAACCAAAAATTTAGACCAGTAGTTTAATATCTTCTTCAACTGCTGATTAACCAATGCGTTTGAAAAAACATCATATCCAAAATTGGTTGCCATTGGCCAGGCTAAAAGAGCATTAATAGGAAAACCAATCATGCCTGCAGGTGTTTGATTTCCGGGAGCACCCGTTTGATAAGCTTCTGGAGCAGTTTGCATGATTCCGTTGAGTAAAACAAGGAAATCTTCAAAAGTCATAGGTTCCGGTTCCCAAAGTAAGGGCGTTCTTTTTTTTAAGAAATGAGCTTCGGCAAACATTCCCTGCACATTTGCATATAAAACAGAGTCTGAATACACAAGGTTTTGAAATTCAACAATTTCAGGAATGAACGGTGTTGGATTTTTTTTGGTAAACTCTTTTATTTTTGATATCCAGTTTTCAATAATTTGCGGGTCCTGAGGTAACCAGCTTCCCAATAATTGTTTCGCTTTGATAAATGTAGTTGTTTCCATAGTTTTTTAGGTTAAATTAATAACTAAGGTATTTTAGAAAACAATTCAAAAATTTTAAATAGTTACAAGAGCTCGATTTTGTGTTATGAAGGGACATATTGTTGATAGGAAACTTTTTTTGAAGCAAAGAATTTTAAACATAACCCAAGGTTGAAACCTTGGGCTAAATTCTGAAAAGGATTGTAAATAAAAAGCAGATAGTTTTCTAAATTGAAGACTATCTGCTTTTTGATCAATTGCCTCTAGTTTTAACTGGATGTATAAAACAAGAATAGAAAAAGGCTTTAGCCAAACTACACGTTTTTTTGGCTAAAGCCTTTTGAGCTTTTATTAATCTTGATCCAGCTAAAGCTGGACGCAATTGAATATTTCAAAAAGAAACTTTGCGTCTTAGTGACTTCGTGGCAAAACTTAAAAATTAAGCCTTTTTTCTCCCTTCAATATTCGGTAAAAATCCTGTGATAATACCAATCAACGGCAGAAAAGCACAAATTTTAAATACATATTCTATACTCGTTGCATCGGCAATTTTTCCTAAAACAGCAGAACCTAATCCGCCCATTCCAAAAGCAAATCCGAAGAAAAGACCCGCTACCAGACCAACTTTTCCGGGCATTAATTCGGTTGCGTAAACTAAAATTGCAGAAAACGCAGAAGAAAGAATCAACCCAATGATTACAGATAAAGTTCCAACCCAGAATAATGAAACGTAAGGCAGCATCAAAGTAAACGGAGCAACGCCTAAGATAGAAACCCAGATTACATATTTTCTTCCAAAACGGTCACCAATTGGTCCTCCAATTAAAGTTCCGGCGGCAACAGCTCCGGAGAACAAGAATAAATACACTTGCGACTGCTGAATTGTAATATGGAATTTATCGATTAAAAAGAAAGTATAATAACTCGTAATACTGCTCATGTAGAAGTATTTAGAGAAAATCAAAACCAATAAAATAATTAACGAAGCAATTACACGGTTTTTAGATAAATGGTGTGTTTCGATTTTATGAGCTGACTTATTAGCCATTCTTTCAGATAAATGTGCTGTATACCAAAGAGCAATTTTGTACAAAGCAAAAATTCCAACCAAAGCAATAATACAAAACCAGGCCACATAACTTTGTCCGTGCGGAATAATGATAAAAGCAGCCAACAAAGGTCCGATGGCACTTCCGGCATTTCCGCCCAATTGAAAGATCGACTGAGCAAGACCTCTTTTACCGCCCGAAGCCAAATGCGCTACACGAGACGATTCAGGATGAAAAATAGAAGACCCAATTCCAATCATACTTACAGACAGTAGTAAAAATCCAAAACTAGTGGCGATAGAAACCAGAAATAATCCGGTCATGGTAAAACACATTCCAATAATTAAAGAATAGGGTTTAGAATTCTTGTCGGTATACATTCCCACAAACGGCTGCAAGATCGAAGCTACGATTTGATAAGTAAAAGTGATAATCCCGATCTGAGTAAAAGTCAGTCCGAAATTGTCTTTAATAAGCGGATATATTGACGGAACGACAGCTTGTAAAAGATCATTAATTAAATGCGAAAAGCTGATTATAAAAAGTATCGAATACGTTGTTTTTTTTATTACATCTGGTTGTACTTTAACGGTTTCCATGAGTTGTTTTTGGATTAATTTTAATTTTAGAAATTATAGCGGTACTAATTTTTTACAAAATTGAAATAAATAAGAATGTCAAAATTGCTATATTTGGACAATGAATAGTCAATATCGGACATATAGAATGGCGACGGATTTTGGATATCAAGTTGATTCCTCAATCCCGGTTATTGGTTATACCGAAATGGTAACCAACGAAGAGTGTATTTCTCATTCGCATCCAAGAGGCCAGTTAATCTATGCAACGCGCGGTGTAATGAATGTTGTGGTAGGCAACAATATCTGGGTGGTGAATCCTCTTCAGGGCTTGTGGCTTCCGGGTGGAGTAGAGCATCAGGTTACTTTTCAGAAAGACGTAAATTACTACAGTGTTTTTATTGATCCGTCGGTTATGGAAGGCTTGCCGAAGAACAGTTTTTCATTTGATATTCCGATGTTTTTAAAGCAATTGGTTTTCAAAATCATTTCCTTTGGAACGAGCGGCAATTTAACAGATTCGCAGCGACGAATCATATATGTTTTTTTGGATGAACTGGCGTTGATTATACCAAGTGCCACTTTTTTGCCAACCACAAATGATGAAAGACTGCAAAAAGTGGTTGAACTTTTAATGAATGATATTGCCAGCAAAAACACGATTGATTATTATGCTGAACTTTCGTTTATGAGCAGTCGAACTTTATCACGTTTGTTTATAAAAGAATTAGGAATGAATTTCAGCGATTGGCGTACGCGTTTAAAATTACTCGAAGCCATAAAAAGATTAGGCGAAAAACAATCTATAAAAGAAATCGCTCTCGATTTGGGTTACGAAACAGCCAGTGCTTTCATTTTTATGTTCAAGAAGCATTTAGGAACAACACCTTCTAACTATATTTTAGAAGATGAAAACGAGTCTGAGAAGCTGATTGCATAAATTTTAAATGCGTAATAGTACGCTGATAACGCGGATTTACTTCGTAAAGACGCGGTTTTGCACGGATTTTTATTTTTTTTAAACACATAAAAACATAGTCTTCCTTGTGTGTGAAAAAGGCGTTTCACTTGTCTAAATAAATCCGGAAGCTTCGGGATTATGTGTTAATGACTAGTCATTTTTAATCGGCTCTATTTCTTTAAGTAGATAAAAATCTATGTTTCTATGTGTTAGAATAAAAAAATCCGTTTTTATCCGCGTTTTCGCGAAAGTGAATCCGTTTCATCCACGTCCATAAAAATTGTAACATCATTTTTTTTAATACTAAAAAAGTGATACCCCGTAATTTTTCCCTTAAAAAATTATGAAATAGTCTTATTTTTTATGAAATAGCAGGATAGTACAGGTTGTCAAACGTAAAGATAACACTTATCTTTAGTCCCAAAACAAACTAACTATGCAAAACCGCTTTTCAATTTTTAAGATTTTACTACTTTTTGGTGCTCTTTTTTCTTGTTCGCTGCTAGCAGCACAGGAAAAATCAAAAGAAGCGACATGGATTTGGTATCCAGGCGATTTCGAAGTTTGGTTAAGCAATAAAATGCAGGTAAGACGTACAGAACGCGAAGCAGTTTTTCCGCCACTTTGGCAATATTACAGTCCGTATGCTTTGGTAACTTTTCAAACCGAAGTAGATATTCCAAAACCAGACGAAGTAAAAATTTTCTCCGAAGGACCTTTTCAATTACTTTTAGATGGCGTTCAAATTTACGGACAGCCAAAATCAATAACCATTCCTGCCGGAAAACATAAAATCTCCTTTAAAGTTTACAATCAGGAAGTATTGCCGGCAATTTATATTTCAGGGCAATATGTAAAATCCGATGCATCTTGGAAAGTAACCAACGAAGACAAACTTTGGATTGACGAAGCCGGAAAAGCACAGCAATCTGGTACGCCTTGGGTTCCTGTTGGTTCTTGGAATTTTGATTCACCAGAAAGTAAACCTTCAGAATTTAAATTAACGACTAAACCTTTAAGTGCAAAGAAGACAGAAAAAATAGCTGGTGGTGAATTGGTAGATTTCGGAAAAGAGACTTTCGGTTACATCAAAATTCACGGTTTAAAAGGAAAAGGCAAAGTAGCACTTTATTATGGCGAATCTCGCGAAGAAGCTTTGGATTCTGCGAAATGTGAAACTTTAGATCATTTATCTTTTGATGGAAAACAATCTGAAATTTACACGCACGACGGATCAAAAGCATTTCGATATGTTCAGGTACAAGCAGATGCAGGAGTAAAATACGATTCGATTTCAATGCTTTATGAATATCTGCCATTAGATTATCGTGGTGCATTCAAATCATCAGATCAATTATTGAATAAAATTTGGGATGTGTCGGCTTACACGATGCATTTAACTTCTCGTGAATTTTTTATAGACGGAATCAAACGCGACCGTTGGGTTTGGTCTGGCGATGCGTATCAAAGTTATTTAATGAATTATTATTTATTCTTTGATTCGCCTTCGGTAGAACGTACAATGTCTGCTCTTCGCGGAAAAGATCCCGTAACGGCTCACGTAAATATCATTATGGATTATTCGCTGTACTGGTTTGTTGGTGTTTACGATTATTACTTACACACAGGCGATACGAAATTCATCAAAACCTATTATCCAAGAATGAAATCATTGATGGATTTTTGTTTGGAAAGAAGAAACAAAAACGGATTCTTAGAACCATTAGAAGGTGACTGGGTTTTCATTGATTGGGCTGACGGATTACCAAAAACGGGAGAAGTTAGTTTTGAGCAAATGCTTTTAGCAAGAAGTTTAGAAGCTATGGCGGTTAGTGCTGAAATCGCGGGTAAAAACGAAGATCAAAAACAATATCAAAAATTAGCAGCCGATTTAAAAAACAACTTATTTGATGTCTTTTGGGATAAGAAAGAAAACGTAATGAAGCACCAGCGTATCGATGGTAAAATGCAGAATATTGTAACCAGATATGCTAATATGTTCGGTATTTTCTTCAATTATTTTACGGAAGAACAAAAACAAAGTGTAAAAAATAAAGTGTTACTGAATAAAGATGTTCTTCAAATCACAACGCCATACATGCGTTTTTACGAATTAGAAGCATTATGTGCAATGGACGAACAGAAATTCGTTTTAAATGAAATTCGCGATTATTGGGGCGGAATGCTAAATCTTGGCGCAACATCATTTTGGGAAAAATACGATCCAAAACAAAGCGGAAAAGATCATTTAGAAATGTACGGTCGTCCTTACGGGAAAAGCCTTTGCCACGCTTGGGGAGCAAGTCCGATTTATTTATTAGGAAAATATTATTTAGGTGTAAAACCAACCGCTCCAGGTTATTCAGAATATGAAATCAAGCCAAACTTAGGTGGGTTAAAATGGATGGAAGGAAAAGTCCCAACACCAAACGGAGAAGTTTCTGTGTATTGCAGTACCAAAGAAATTAAAGTAAAAGCAGGCGAAGGAGAAGGAAAATTAATTTTCAAAAGTGCAGGTAAACCAAAAACAAACTCTGGAACAATTACAGAATTAGCAAAAAATAAATATCAGTTGATCGTAAAACCGAATGTGGAGTATATTGTGAGTTATAAAGCGATTTAAGTTCTTAGTGATTAGCTCTTAGTAATTAGTGATTAGCGCATAGTTTATAACGTTCAGTTTGTCATTTCGAGGAACGAGAAATCACACGCGTAACCACAAAGATTGTCGACGATTGTTGCGGAATTCCTAGTGTGATTCCTCCTTCGTCGGAATGACAAAAAAATCAAAAAAATAAAAACCAATGTTTTCAAAAAGTACCAAATCCAATTTCAAATTAAAAACTGCTTTCTTAGCATTGTTTTCAATCTGTTTACAACTTTCAGTAACAGCACAAAACGCATGGAAACCAGCCTCATTTGAAATCGTAAAATCAAATTACAAAACGTTCAAAACCACTCAATACGCTCACGTTTTTTCTGGAAGCAAACACAATATCGTCCGTTTAGCTCCAGAATTGCAAGGTTTGACAGGAATTGAACTTCCTTTAGATAAAACTGGAATCAATTCTTCATTGCAATTAAAATTCAAGGAATCTGTTCAGGTTTTGATTGGTGTTTTTGAAGAGATAGATACAGCTGCATTTTCTCCATTAAATCCCGTAAAAAAGATACTTCAAAATGGAGTAACAATAACTGGTTTATCTCCTGTAAATGTATATGCTGTTTCTTATACAAAAGGAACGCACAGAATCAATCCAGTAAACCGATCATTCGCCATTTTAGGAGTAATAAAAAGTAATCAAAATTTAGGTTTTCGAAATGCAGAATTACCAGATGGAAAACTTTGGAATCCAACATTTATAGTAGAAGGATTTTCAGATGAAAAACCGCTTTTTGAAGTTATCGGCGGAGAAAATAAACCCGTTATTGATGAAGGAATGTCGGGAACTGATGGAATCCAAGGAGGTTTTGAAGGCGGACGTGTAGTAAAAGTTGGCGATACGTATCATATGTTTCCAACTGAAAGAGCTGGAGAAAAAGGAGTTGATTATTACTATGATCGTGTAAAAACTAAAATAGGACATTGGACAAGTAAAGATGCCATTCACTGGAAAAGAGAATCAACAATTTATCAAGCAAGCGGAACGTATGCTGTAACCGAAGATGATAATCCAATGAACGATCGCCGTGCTGCAATTTGGTCGTATATGCCCGTTTTTAATGAAAAAGCAAACAAATGGTACGGCTATTATTTGGCATATACAGTTAGTAAAGAAATAGAACCAAATCATTCATTTGGAAGAATTTGGCGTTGTGAATCGACTGTAGACGGAATCAACGGCATCGGAGGTCCTTATAAAGATATGGGAATCATTATGGAACCCGGATTGGATTCTCAACCTTGGGAAGGGCGTCAAGGAGTAGCTTCATTTTTCCCTTATCAAGTAGGCGACAAATATTTCGGATTTTACAGTGGCGCTTATCCATTTAATTCTTGGGCAGATTATCCAAAGAAATCAGGGAAAGGCTGGTTTGTGGCTTTAGCCGAATCAAAAAGTTTAGAAGGGCCTTGGTTGAGAATGAACAAAGGTTTGGAACCAATCAAAACCATGCATCCGCTTTTTGTTGAAAATCCAATTGTAAGCCAGTTACCAAATGGTCTATACATCGCGATTTTCGACGGAGGTCCAGACGGTTGGGGACATCATTTACCAAATATGATTGCGTATTCATTATCGGCAGATGGAATTAATTGGGCAGAAGCACATTATTTGCCAATCGAAACCAAAGTAGACAAATGGTGGGATATTATGAGAACGCCGCTATGCCTAATACCAGAAGGAAATGACGTTTACACGATAGTTTATAATGCAATCGATTTAAAAAGAAGATTTCATCCAACAGGAATGGTAAAAGTAAAATTGAACAAAGATGTGATGGAGTCGAAGTTAAAAGAATTGAAGAAGTAAGACAAGGGAGAAGAAAGAAGCAAGAGGCAAGATTTTTTTGATTTAGAAGATAAAAGAATCAGCTAAATCTGCAAAATCTGCGAGAGAATAAAACAAAAAATCCGTGACAATCCGTGTCTTTACGAAGTAAATCGGGGTCATCCGCGTCCAAAAATATACACAAAGCAAAATGAAAATTAAGTATCTAATCCTAGCCATTTCAGCACTTGTCCTAACAAGCTGTGCAACCAAATACAAGAAAAGAGAAATTACCGACAGCGTAATGCAGGAAATTTACGAAGAAGTAAAAACGCCTTACAAATACGGTTTGGTGATGGTGCCAACGGACAACTCTTATAAAATGGATTGCCCGAGCGTTTTTAGAAAAGATGGTAAATGGTATATGACGTATTTAATTTATGATGGAAGAGGTTACGAAACTTGGTTAGCAGAAAGTGATAATTTACTTGATTGGAAACATCTAGGAAAAGTAATGTCGTTCTCAGAAAATGAAAAACACTGGGATGTTAACCAAAAAGCAGGATATATTTCGTTGCAAGACATGACTTGGGGCGGAAGCTACGAATGGGAAAAATATGAGGACAAATACTGGATGAGTTATTTTGGTGGAGACAGTAAAGGTTATGAAGCAGGAGTTTTATCAATCGGAATGGCTTATACAAAAGAAGTGCCGACAAAACCGCACGAATTTCAGAGATTAGAAAATCCGGTTTTGACACCAAAAGACAAAGATGCTAAATGGTGGGATAATAGTACGATGTACAAAAACAGTGTAATTCGTGATAAAGATAAAGTAACCGGACACAATTTTATCATGTATTACAATGCCCGTGGCGATAGTATCAATCCTGCGAAAGGTGCAGAACGTATCGCGATGGCAGTATCTGACGATATGAAACATTGGGAGCGTTATGGCAATAAACCTTTAATCAATCATCACAAAGGAATTTCTGGAGATGCTTATATTCAGCGTATTAATGATACTTGGGTGATGTTTTATTTCGGAGCTTTCTGGACAGGTTGGGATCAAGGTGCATTTAACCGTTTTGCAGTTTCTAATGATTTAATAAACTGGACCGACTGGAAAGGTGAAGATTTAGTTAAATCAACTGAACCTTACGATGATATGTTTGCTCATAAATCATTTGTCGTAAAACATGATGGTGTTGTGTATCATTTCTACTGTGCCGTTAACAAAGCAGAACAAAGAGGAATCGCAATCGCCACTTCGAAAGATTTAGGAAAAAGCAAATTGAATTTTGTGGCTCCGCCGGAGAAGAAAAAGAAGAATTAAGATACAATACGTTTCAAACCTAACAGGTTTTTAAAACCTGTTAGGTTTAATTACAGAGAAAATAAATAAAGACACAGTTTTGTCATTTCGACGAAGGAGAAATCTCCACGAGTAGCTCCACAAAGATTGTCGATTATAGTTGCGGAATTTCTAGTGCGATTTGCTTCGCCTATTCGCTATCGCTCGAGTCTCCTTTCAGTCGAAATGACAAAAAAACTAAAAATAAAATAATGTTTCAACCAATTCAAAACAATCACTTTTCAAGGTTTCGATTTTCGATACCAAAATCAGTATTCACATTTCACATTTTACTTCTCACAATCTTCACAACCCAAGCTCAATCCGTAACAGGAGAACCTGCAGGAGTTCCAGAACTTCATAAAAAATACGAATTTGCGCCGTGGGAAGATCCAACGATTACAAGCATTAATAGACAGCCTTCAAGAGCAACAGCGTATTCGTACAAAAGCGTTGAAGACGCATTAAAAGGCGACAGAACCAAAAGCAGAATCCAAATGCTAAACGGCGATTGGAACTTTAAATATGCAGTAAACTTAAAAGAAGCAAATAAAGATTTCTATAAAAATACCGTTTCAGGCTGGGATAAAATCGAAGTGCCATCCAACTGGGAAATGAAAGGCTATGATAACCCAATTTACAAAAGTGCCGTTTATCCATTTAGACCAATAAATCCGCCTTATATTCCTAAAGATTATAACGGAGTTGGCTCTTACCAAAGAACTTTTACCGTTCCTGAAAACTGGAAAGATATGACGGTTACGTTACATTTCGGAGCCGTAAGTTCAGGTTTTGAAGTTTGGTTAAACGGAGAATTTTTAGGTTATGGAGAAGATAGTTTTTTACCATCAGAATTTGATGTTACGCCTTATTTAAAAGCTGGAGAAAATGTAGTTTCAGTTCGCGTAATCCGTTGGACAGACGGTTCTTATTTAGAAGATCAGGATCATTGGCGTATGAGCGGTATCCAGCGTGAAGTTTTCATTATGGCGGAGCCAAAATTGCGTATTCAGGATTTCTTTGTTCAAACCAAATTAGACAAGGAATACAAAGACGCGATTTTCAAACTGAGACCAAAAGTAGAAAACCTTACAGGAGAAAAAATCAAAGATTATACGATGAATGTTCAGTTGTACGATGCCAATAATACGGCAATGTTCAAAGAACCGCTTCAAAGACCTGTGATTGATTTGATCAACGAAAGTTATCCTCGTTTGGATAATGTTCGCTTCGGATTCTTCCAAGAAAATATCAAAAATCCAAAAAAATGGAGTTCAGAAGAACCGAATTTATACACGATGGTCATTTCGATAAAAGACAAAAACGGAAATGTTACAGAAGCCAAAAGCTGTAAAGTTGGTTTCCGTTCGATTGAATTCTCGAAAGAAAACGGAAAAATGCTAATCAACGGAAAAGAAACTTATGTCTATGGTGTTAACCGTCACGATCATCATCCAACAAGAGGAAAAGCCGTTACAAGAGAAGACATCAAACAAGATATAACGACGATTAAGAAATTCAATTTCAATTTTATACGTACAAGTCATTATCCAAACGATCCTTATTTCTACCAATTATGCGATCAATACGGAATTATGGTAATGGACGAAGCCAATCAAGAAACTCACGGAATTGGCGGTAAATTAAGCAACGATCCACAATGGACAAACGCTTATATGGAGCGCATGATCAGAATGGTGGAACGCGATAAAAACCATCCGTCTGTTGTAATGTGGAGTTTAGGTAATGAAGGTGGAAAAGGACCAAATCACGCTGCAATGTCGGGTTGGGTTCACGATTTCGACATTACCCGCCCAGTGCATTATGAACCAGCACAAGGAAATGCAAAATTAGACGGTTATATCGATCCGCTTGATCCAAGATATCCAAAAACAATCGATCACGCTTATCGATTCGAAAATCCGCAAGATGATTCGTATGTCGATATGGTGAGTCGTTTTTATCCAGGCGTTTTTACACCGAAATTTTTAGTAGATCAAAAGAAAGATACGCGTCCAATTATTTTCGTTGAATATTCTCATGCAATGGGGAATTCAGTTGGAAATTTAAAAGAATTGTGGGATGAATTCCGTTCGCTTCCAAGAGTTATTGGAGGTTGTATTTGGGAATTCAAAGATCAGGGATTGGTAAAATATGATTCAAGATCAGGTCAGAACTATTTTGCGCACGGTGGAGATTTTGGCGAAAAATACCATGATGGAAACTTCAATACAAAAGGAATTGTAGATTCTAATGGAAAACCAAAAGGTTCTCTTTTTGAAAATAAATGGGTGTATCAGCCAGCGATTTCGACTTTAAATGGAAATCAATTAGAAATTAAAAATCGTCAGGCGGTTAAATCTTTAGAAGGCTATATTCCAGTTTTGAAAGTGTTAGAAAACGGAAATGTAATCAAAACTCAGATTTTAAAACCATTAAAAGTAGAAGCAGGACAATCGACAACTTTAGACGTAAGTTCATATCTTCCAAAAATGAAAAACGATGCTGAATATCTTTTAAATATTGAATTCCAGCTTTCAGCAGATGAGCTTTGGGCTTCAAAAGGATATGTTGTTGCCGAAGATCAATTTCAGTTGAAAAAGAAAGACGCTTTGGTTTTAAATGCTAAAAAAGAAGCTTTAAATGTTTCAGAATCTGATTCGGAATTTAAAATCAAAGGAAAAACGTTTGATATTACAATTGGAAAAACAAACGGAGCTTTGAGTTCGTATGTTTTCAACGGAGAAGAACAGGTTTTTGCACCATTGTTACCTAACTTCGTAAGACCGCTTACAGACAACGACAAACGCGGATGGAAATCGCAAAAGCTGTTGAAACAATGGTATAAAGCAAAGCCAAAATTGGTAAATGTAAAAATCGACAAATCGGCTTCTGAAATTAAAGTGATAAGCGATTACGAAATTATACAAGACAGTGCGAGCGTAAACGTAGTATACAATATCAGTCCAGACGGAGTGATAAAAGTAGATTACAGTTTGAAAGCTTCAGACAAACTGCCAAATATTCCAAAAATCGGAATGCAAATGGGAGTTCAAAGAAAATTTGATCAGATTTCTTGGTACGGAAAAGGAGAATTGGAAAACTACAGCGACAGAAGTTTCGGTTCGTTTGTTGGGAAATATTCGCTTCCAGTTAATGATTTTATCGAACATTATCCAAAACCGCAAGAAAACGGAAACAGATGTGATGTAAGATGGATGGCATTAACAACGCCTCAGAAAAATCAAGGTTTTGTTGTTGTAAATGACAACAAAGTTTTAAGCATGAGCGCTTGGCCTTACACACAAGAAAACCTAAGTTCAGCAGGTCATACGTATGATTTAAAAGACCCAGGATTTTTGACACTAAACATCGATTTGATCCAAATGGGAGTGGGAGGGAATGACAGCTGGACAATTGTGGCTCAGCCAATTGAACAATATCAGATTAAGTCTGGAAATTATCAATATAGTTTTTATTTTACGCCTTTCAGTGGTTCAAAGAATCAGTTGGAAAGTAGTTTGAAGAAGTTTAAATATTAGTAAATTGATAATTGACAATTAAAAATTAAGAATTAAAAATTAAAGATATAGTTTGTGATTTCTCCTTACGTCGAAATGACAAAAATGCTTGCATCGATATCAAAGGAGAAAAAAAATCCCTTAAATCTGCAAAATCTGCGTGAGTAGAATTTTCCCTTAGATTTTGCAGATCAAGCAGATTTTAAAAATTTAAAGAAGATCAAATTGAATTAAAATATAAAAATGTCTAACCGTAAACCACTTTTTCTTTTTGCAAAGGACTTTCGACTTTGCTTCGCCAGTTCGCTTTTCAAGCTCGGGTGGGCTTTCCAACTTTGGACTGCAATGTTTTTGCTTCTCGCAAGCTTCGTCTCTGCTCAGGAAATCCATAAAAAAGAATCTTTTCAGCCAACATTAGAATCCTCCAAAACTTGGGTGTACTGGTATTGGATGAAATCGGCGTATTCTAAAGCAGGAATCACAGCCGATCTAGAAGCTATGAAACAAAACGGAATTGCAGGTGCATATCTAATGACAATCAAAGGTCCAGCAAATCCGCCATTGATCGATCCGCCGGTTTTACAGCTGACTCCTGAATTTTGGGATATGATTCATTGGGCTTTTAAAGAAGCAGATCGTTTAGGTTTGAAATTGGCTTTTCACGGAGCAGACGGATTTGCCGTTGCAGGTGGTCCGTGGATAAAACCTGAAATGTCGATGCAAAGAGTAGTTTGGTCGACGACAGAAATTTTAGGAGGAAAAAAAGTGACTTCAAAACTTCCTGTTCCAGAACATTACAAAGAGTATTATAAAGATATTGCAGTTTTTGCAATTCCGATAAAAGAATATCAAACGACTTCTCAGATTCAATTGTCAAAAGTTACAACATCAAATAACACAGATGCTTCATTTTTAGCTGATCCTAAAAAAGATGAAAACTTTAAATTTGCCGATGCAGGTTGGATTCAATACGAATTTGCACAGCCTTTTACTTGTAAATCAATTGTAATTGAAACCAAAGGAAGAGATTACCAGGCACAGCGTTTAATTGTGGAAGTGAGCGATGATGGAGTTCATTTTAAATTCCACGAAAGACTCATTGCACCGCGTCACGGCTGGCAGGATATGGACTTTCCAAACACACATACAATCTCGCCTGTTACAGCAAAATATTTCAGATTTGTGTATGATCCAGTAGGAACAGAACCAGGAGCAGAAGATTTGGATTTTGCCAAATGGAAACAAAACTTGAAAGTGAGTAAAATTACGCTTTCAAATCAGTCACTAATTAATAATTACGAAGGAAAATCAGGAGCAATTTGGCGTTTAACTCCAGAAACTACAGAAAAACAAATTCCTAATACAGATGCGTTCAAGAAATCAGAAATCATTAATATTTCGGGTTTTGTTGACGCTGATGGAAATTTAAATTGGAAAGCACCAAAAGGGAAATGGAAAATTATCCGAATGGGACATACTTCTACAGGACACGAAAACGCAACCGGTGGAGCAGGAAAAGGATTAGAAGTAGATAAATTTAATCCAGAATTAATTCGTTTTCAATTGGATCATTGGTTTGGAGAAGCGGTTCGTTCTGTTGGTCCAGAAGTTGCTTCAAGAGTTCTGGAAATACTACATTTTGATAGTTGGGAATGTGGAAGCCAAAACTGGTCTTCGGTTTTTCAGGCTGAATTTAAAAAGAGACGCGGTTACGATATTGTAGAATATTTGCCTGTAATGGCCGGAATTCCAGTTGAAAGTGCCGATTTTTCAGAGAAAGTTTTATACGATGTTAGAAAAACAATTGGGGATTTAGTAGCAGATAATTTCTACGGAACGGTCGCTCAAATTGCTAAAGAATATAAGGTTAAATTAAGTTCTGAAAATGTTGCGCCAACCATGATGAGTGATGCTTTATTGCATTATAAATATGTTGATTATCCAGGTGGTGAATTTTGGCTGAAAAGCCCAACGCATGACAAACCTTTCGATATGGTCGATGCTATTTCGGGCGGACATATTTATGGAAAAGATATTATTCAGGCAGAATCTTTCACGGCTTTGCGAATGGATTGGGACGAACATCCTGGAAACCTAAAAACAACGGCAGACCGTAATTATGCTTTGGGAATCAACCGTTTATTCTACCACGTTTTTGTGCATAATCCGTGGACGGATAGAAAACCGGGAATGACTTTAGACGATATCGGAACTTTTTTTCAAAGAGACCAAACGTGGTGGAAACCCGGAAAAGCTTGGTTTGATTATTGCCAAAGAGTGCAGTTTCAATTGCAAAAAGGAAAACCTGTAATCGATTTGGCGGTTTTTATTGGAGAAGATTTTCCTTCACGTTCTTTTGTTCCAGATCGTTTGGTACCGTTTATTCCGAATGTTTTTGGAAAAGAAAGATTAGAAAGCGAGAAAATCCGTTTAGAAAATGAGGGTCAGCCGACTGCAAAAATGCCAAAAGAAGTCACGTATTCTAAAAATATTACCGATTTATCACAATGGATTAATGCTTTAAATGGTTATCAATATGATTCTTTCAATGGTGATGTTTTAATCAACAGAGCGAAAGTGGTAAACGGAAAAGTAACTTTTGAAGGCGGAATCGAATACGGAGCTTTACTGTTTCCGGGAAGTCATAAAATGGCGCCAAATAAAATTTTGTCATTGGCTTCCGCCGAAAAAATCCTGCAATTGCTAAAAGATGGAGCAACGATTTTTGTAGATGAAAAACCAACTATTCAACCGGGAATTCAATCAGAATCAGATCAAAAGAAATGGCAGAATGTTGTTGATGAAATTTGGAGTAATGTGAATTCTTCTTCATGGAAAATCGGAAAAGGAACGGTTGTAAAATTACCTTATTTAGGAAATGATTTTGCTTCAATTGGAATTACGCAAGATGTTTATTTCCCAAATTTAAACAGAACGGATTCAGAAACGATTGCTTGGGCGCACCGAAAAGCAGATAATGAAGAAGTATATTTTCTTTCGAATCAAAAAGAACAAAAAAGAACATTTGATGCTTCTTTCAGAATAGCTGGAAAAGTTCCGCAATGGTACAATCCAGTTTCGGACAAAACTTCGGCTTTAGCCAATTGGAAAACAGAAAACGGAAGAACAATTGTTTCCTTAACTTTAGAAGCTAATGAATCTGGTTTTGTGATTTTTAAAGAAGAAACGAAAGAAGTTTTAGCTCAAGGAAAAGTATCTGAATTTGAAAAAGTTCAGGTTTTAGATGAAAACTGGGAACTTAAGTTTGATCCAGAATTCAAAGGTCCGAAAGAAGTCGTAAAAACGAATAAACTGTTTGATTGGAGCACTTCTGAAAATGACCAAATTAAGTATTATGCTGGAACTGTTATTTATAAAAAAGAGTTTGTTTGGAAAGAAAAAGACACCAGCAGAATCTGGCTTGATTTGGGTGAAATCGCCAATATTGCTGAAGTTTCAATCAACGGAAAAGATTGCGGAACACTTTGGACTTTCCCTTTCAAAACAGCTATTTCGCAAGCATTACAAAAAGGAAAAAATACGATCGTAATAAAAGTGACCAACACGTGGGCAAACCGTTTAATTGGTGACCAAAAATTGCCAAAAGAAGAAATGTTAACGTGGACAACTGCGCCATTTAGGTTGGAAGGAAATCCGTTATTAAAAGCTGGATTATTCGGACCGATTGTAATTTTAAAAGAGAAATAATAAATTTCGCTCCGCTGGAGCTTTTGTATGATGATGTTGTTTATTCTATAAATATTTCGTCCCTCTGGGACTTGTTTAGGATTGAATATCTATAGAAAATAAAGACATTTTTTTTAAGAATAATAATACAGATAGAAAAGCTCTGGAAGAGCGAAATATTTATAGAAAATAATAAAAGAAGAGTAGTTAAGCTCCAGAGGAGCGACACATCTTTTGAAAATCTAAGGATAAATAAAATGAAAAATTTTAAACACATTTTTGTTATTGTAATTGCATTTTTATCAAGCTTTCAAATCAATGCAAAAATCAAAATGCCAGCATTGTTTACAGACAATATGATGTTGCAACAGCAATCCAACGCACCAATTTGGGGCTGGGCAGAAAAGAATGCAAATGTCACGATCAAAACATCGTGGAATTCTAAAATTTACAAAACAAAAGCCGATGCTTCTGGTAAATGGAAAAACGAATTACAAACGCCAACAGCTGGCGGACCTTTTTCAATTGAAGTAACAGAAGGAACTGAAAAAGTAACGATTAAAAATATTTTAATTGGTGAAGTTTGGCTTTGTTCTGGGCAATCAAATATGGAAATGCCTTTAAAAGGATTTCAAGGACAGCCTGTTAGAAACGGAAACGAGATCATTGTAAGATCAACCAATAAAAACATTCGTTTGATTACGATTCCGCGCGCAACGGTTTTAGAACCAAAAGACGATTTTGAAGGAAAATGGGAAGAAGCTTCTCCAAAATCAACATCCAATTTTAGCGCAACGGCTTGGTATTTTGGATCGCTTTTACAAGAAGTTTTAAATGTTCCGGTTGGATTGATTCATGTTTCGTACGGAGGTTCAAGCATGGAAGCTTGGATGAACAAAGAAATGCTGAAAGATTTCGCAAGCGCTAAAATTCCGACTACAAAAGAAGAATTATCAAAAGATCCAAATCGTGTTCCAACGACTTTGTTTAACGGAATGCTTTCTCCTGTAATTGGTTACGGAATAAAAGGTTGTATTTGGTATCAGGGAGAATCGAATTATGAAAGAGCAAGTGAATACACCGCTTTAATGAAAAAAATGGTAAGCAGTTGGAGAGCAATGTGGAATCAGGGGGATTTTCCTTTTTATTTCGTCCAAATTGCACCGTTTAATTATGCTTCATTTCATCCAAAAGATTATGTAGAAAAATACAATTCGGCTTATTTGAGAGAGGCACAGTTTAAGGCTTCAAAGGAAATTCCGAATTCGGCAATGGCAGTTTTAATGGACGTTGGAGAAGAAAATAATATTCACCCAATGGACAAGGAAAAAGGAGGAAATCGACTGGCTTTTCAGGCTTTGGCAAGAACGTACGGAATGGAAGGTTTCGAATTTGAAAGTCCGAAATATAAATCGATGGAGATAAAAGACGGTGCTGTAACCGTTTCTTTTGATGATGTGGCAAACGGAATTACATCTTATGATAAAGAAGTTACAGGTTTTGAAATAGCAGGCGAAGACAAAGTTTTTTATCCTGCAAAAACGGTTGTAAGAAGAAAATCAGTGGTTTTAACTTCTGATAAAGTAAAGAAGCCCGTTGCAATACGGTATTTATGGAAAGATTTCGCCAAAGCGGAATTGTTTAGCGCGGGAGGTTTGCCGGTTTCTTCGTTTAGAACAGACGAATGGTAATACCTAACGAACTCCTGCAAGGTTTTCAAAACCTTGTAGGTGTCTTGTTAATTTAGAACTTAAAAAATATACCTACAAGGTTTTGAAAACCTTGCAGGAAACGAAAAAAATGAAATACATAAAATACATACTTCTCTTCACCACGCTTTGCATCAAAGCGCAGATTCCTGTACTCGATGCTTACAATCAAGTCTGGACAACGCAAAGCGCAAATTCATCAGAATCTATGCCTTTGGGTGGCGGTGATATTGGTATGAATGTTTGGGTAGAAAAAGGAGATTTATATTTCTATTTTTCTCGAAGCGGCACTTTCGATGAACATAATACGTTATTGAAATTAGGTCGTGTAAAAATTAATTTAACGCCTAATCCGTTTGAAGGGACAGATGGTTTTCGTCAGGAATTAAAGTTGAAAGATGGTTATGTTTTAGTTGGACAAAATGATACTAAAATCAAACTTTGGGTGGATGTTTTTAAACCGATTATTCATGTTGATTTAGAAAGTAAAAATCCGTTGAAAATGACGGCTTCTTATGAAAGTTGGCGTTATCAGAATCGTATTTCAAAAGGAAAAGAAAATAATGCCAATTCTTATAAATGGGCGCCTCAGGGAGATCTTGTCAATTTTAAAGATTCGATCGCTTTTGAAAATAACGGACTTAAATTCTATCACAGAAATCGCGAACAAACCGTTTTTGATGTTGCTGTAAAACAACAAAAAATGGAATCGGTTAAAGATCAGATGATGAATCCGATTGCCAATTTAACTTTCGGCGGATTCATGAAAGGCGATAACCTAAAACCAGATGGAACTTATTTAGGAAAATATCAGGATACTGACTTTAAAGGTTTTAATTTGACAAGTGTAAAACCTTCAAAAAAACATTCGCTAGAAATTTATTTAAATACCAGTCAATGTGATTTTCTAACTTGGAATAACGGATTGCAAAATTTAATTTCTTTAAATAAAAATACAGCAAAACAAGCCGAGAAAAACACTATAAAATGGTGGAATAATTTCTGGAACCGCAGTTTTATTTTTACACAAAAAAATCAATCGATTGCAAAAGATTCGGTTTATCAAATTGGACAGAATTATCAGTTGTTCAGATACATGTTAGGATGTAACGCTTACGGAAAATATCCAACCAAATTCAATGGCGGATTGTTTACCGTGGATCCCGTTTACACGAATAAAGACTTAAATTTCACACCTGATTTCAGAAATTGGGGCGGAGGAACGATGACAGCTCAGAACCAGCGTTTGGTTTATTTTCCGATGGTAAAAAGCGGTGATTTTGATATGATGAAATCGCAGTTAAGTTTTTATTTGGATTTGCAAAAAAATGCCGAATTGCGAAGTAAAGTTTATTGGAAACACAACGGAGCATCTTTTACAGAACAATTAGAAAATTTCGGACTTCCTAATCCTGCTGAATACGAATGGAAACGTCCCGCAGATTATGATCCGGGAATGGAATATAATGCTTGGCTGGAATACGAATGGGATACCGTTTTAGAATTCTGCCAAATGATGTTGCAACAGAAAGAGTATGCTAAAGAAGATATTCAGAAATACAATTCATTTATTATAAGTTGTTTGCGATTTTTCGATGAACATTATCAATATTTAGCCAAACAAAGAGGTCGAAAAGCTTTGGACGGAAACGGAAAATTAATTCTTTTTCCGGGTTCAGCGGCTGAAACTTACAAAATGACGAATAACTCCAATAGCACGATTTCGGCTTTACAAGTTATTACAGAAAGTCTTTTAAACCTTTCGGCGAATGAATTGTCAAAAGAAGACGTTGAATATTTAAAAGCATTTCAAACGAGAATTCCGCCTTTAAATTTTGGGCAGATTGAAAATCATAAAGTGCTGCTTCCTGCAAAAACTTGGGAACGAGTTAATAATTCAGAAGTGCCGCAATTGTATCCTGTTTATCCGTGGGGAATTTATGGCGTTGGGAAACCAGATTTAGAAACAGCTTTAAATACATGGAAATACGATCCGGATGCTTTAAAATTCAGAAGTCACATTGGTTGGAAACAAGACAATATTTTCGCTGCTCGTTTAGGTTTGACCAATGAAGCAGCAAAATACAATACGTTGAAAATGGCCAATTCAGAAAGACGTTTTCCAGCATTCTGGGGACCAGGTTTTGACTGGGTTCCAGATCATAATTGGGGTGGCTCGGGAATGATTGGCATGCAGGAAATGCTTTTGCAGGAAGCAGATGGAAAAATCTACCTTTTTCCAGCGTGGCCAAAAGAATGGAATGTACATTTTAAATTGCATGCGAAACAAAATACTACTATTGAAGCCGAACTGATTAATGGAGAAGTAAAGGTTTTAAAAGTAGTTCCAGAAGAAAGAAAAAAAGACATTATAAACCTGATTGGAAAATCGGAAACTGAAAAAATTGCCATAAAATGATTAAAAAACTAGTGAGATCTTTTGCTTTGGCAATGATTTTGGCAGCAAATGGGCAGGCGCAAAATACTGATAAACAAATTGTAAAAGTCGATTTTGACTTTTTCCAAAGAAGATTGGAAGAAGTTCACGATCCAAGTTATGATTCGTGGGTTATTAATGAAAACAAAGAAGACCAGAAAACTTTTAACGGAGTGACTTTTAAATTAAAAGGGAACTTTACTTCAAAATGGTACAAGGTCGGAATGAGCGCTCCGTTTTACAATAAATTAGGTTCTGACGGACTGGTTACAGCTGAAAATTTAGAATTGAAAATTAACGGTTTAAAAGAAGGAAAACATACACTTTTGACGTTTCACAATGCCTTTGATGTTATTACGGGAAAAACCTTTTCCCCGATTAAAATCTTCGTAAACGGAAAACTTCAGGAAACCGTAAATCCTAGTCAGAGAGCAAACGCAAAAGTTGATGCTGCAATGGCTTATGTTTCATTCAATGCAGAAAAAGGAAAAGATGTAGTGGTTCGTTTTGAAATCGATCCAACAACAAATCCAGACATCGTAAAACAAATTGTTGTGAATGGTTTTGAATTGGATACACCAAATTTGATGAATCAGGCACGTACTCCGGAACCTGCAAACAGAGATGAACATGTTGAAGTAACCAAAAATGTGATTTTAAAATGGGATGCTCCAAAAAGTGTTGCAGCTCATAAATTGTATTTTGGTTTAGATCAAAATACGGTAGCAAATGCAACAGAATCTTCAAAAGAATTCAAAGGGAAATTGATAGATAAAAGTTTCTCAGTTTCGGATTTATACAGCGGTTCAACGTATTATTGGAGAGTCGACGAAGTTGATACTAACGGACAAGAAACTTTAGGAAATGTTTGGTCGTTTAAACCAGCTCAATTGGCTTTTCCAGGCGCTGAAGGTTACGGACGTTATGCTGTTGGTGGTCGTGGCGGAAAAGTAATCGAAGTTACCAATTTAAACGATGACGGACCGGGAAGTTTACGTGATGCCATTAATCAGGAAATTGGACCAAGAACGATTGTTTTTAATGTTTCCGGGAATATAAAGTTAGAATCAAGATTAGTTGTAAATCAGCCTTATATTACGATTGCTGGACAAACAGCTCCGGGTGAGGGAATTACAATTAGCAGAGCACCAATAGGATTGACAGGAAATGAAGGGGTTATCCGCTTTTTGAAAGTGAGAATTGGAGGCGGAAGAACGTATGACGGAATGGGATTAACGGGCGCTAATTTTAGTATTATTGATCACTGTTCAATCAGCTGGACTATTGATGAATCGTTTAGTTCACGTGGTGCGCATCATATCACATTGCAGCGAACTTTAATTTCTGAGGCTTTAAATGTTGCCGGACATAGTAAATATGGAGAAGGAAAAATGCACGGATATGCGGCTACAATTGGCGGCGATATAGGAAGTTTTCACCATAATTTATTGGCGCACAACGAAGGCCGTAACTGGAGTATTGGCGGCGGTTTAAGCGGTGACGGATTTTACACAGGAAGATTGGATATTCGTAATAACGTAGTTTACAACTGGGGAAAAAGAGCCACTGATGGTGGTGCAAACGAAGTAAACTTTGTAAACAATTATTACAAACCGGGCGCTTCGACTAAGATTTTTGTGGCTTTGAATGCACAACACGAAGGCGTTGGAAAAGGAATGCAGCGTTATTATTTTGATGGAAATGTGATGCCTGGTTATTTTGATGAAAAAACGCAGGATAAAGGACGAAAAATGACCATTACAAATAAAGAGATGGTTAACTATGAAACTTTCGTAAACAAGCCTTTTTTTGAATCTTATGTAAATACGCAATCGGCTAAAGGAGCATATAAAAATGTACTTTCAGATGTTGGTGCGAATCAGTCGCATTTTGATAAACATGATAAGAGAATTATTGATGAAACTTTAAAAGGAACATTCACATACAAAGGAAGTAAAAGCGGTCAGGGCGGTATGATTGATAATGAAGAAGATGCGGGAGGTTGGCCAAATTTTCCATCAGAAACACGTGCTGCAGATTGGGATACCGATCATGACGGATTACCAAACTGGTGGGAAAAGGCTTTTGGTTTAAACGAAAATTCGCCAGCAGGAGATTTCTCAGATGCAAATTCAGATGTTGATAAAGACGGTTTTACGCAATTGGATAATTATTTAGACTGGCTGGCTCAGCCTCATTATTTTATTAATTTAAAAGATAAAAAATCTTTAGCTGTTGCTGATTTTTTCAAAGGATATGAAAACAAACCAACTTATACTTTCTCTGATGTTAAAAACGGAAAAGCGAGTTTAAAAGGAAAGGAAATTCAGTTTACAGCCGAAAATAAAGGTTTTGCATCATTTGTACTAACAGTAAAAGATGTAGATGGAGATTCAATGAGCAGAACAATCAATTTCTTTGTAGAGTAAAATGTTTGAACCATATAAGTCATATAAGAAATTATAAGATTGACTTAATGTGTTTAAAATCAGAACTTAATTTAAATGAACTTATATTACTTATATGGTTCAAAATCAAAATAAAATGAAAAAAGTATTAAATGTTTCTCTTAGCTTATTTTTTGTTGGTGTTGGAGTAGTGGCTCAAAACAAAGGTTTAGTTGCGAATTCACAAAGTCCATATTCTAAATTGCAGAGCGTAGGTTTGCAAGACGTAAAATGGACCAACGGATTCTGGAAAGAACAATTTGATGTAGAAACCAAAAATACGCTGCCATACATGTGGGATTTGTATCATAGCGAAACTTCTCATGCATACAAAAACTTCGAAATTGCAGCAGGATTAGATAAAGGAACTTTCAAAGGACCTTCTTTTCATGATGGTGATTTCTACAAGATTTTTGAAGGAATGGCAGCAACTTATGCCATTACAAAAGACAAAAAGCTTGATGCCGAAATGGATAAAGCCATTGCGCTTTTTGCGAAAGTACAGCGTAAGGACGGTTACATCCATACACCGGTTTTAATTGACGAACGCTGGGGAACTTTAGGCCCGGAAGAAGTTAAAAAACAATTGGGTTTCGAGAAATACAATATGGGACATTTAATGACTGCGGCTTGCATTCATTATCGTGCGACAGGAAAAACGAATTTCCTGAATATTGCAAAAGGAGTGGCCGATTTCTTATACGATTTCTACAAAAAAGCTTCGCCAGAATTGGCAAGAAATGCGATTTGTCCGTCTCATTATATGGGAATTGTTGAAATGTACAGAACAGTAAAAGACCCGAAATATTTGGAATTGGCTAATAATCTGATTGACATTCGCGGAACTACAAATGATGGAACCGATGACAATCAGGACAGAGTTCCGTTCAGACAACAAACTACTGCAATGGGTCACGCTGTAAGAGCCAATTATCTATATGCAGGAGTTGCCGATTTATATGCAGAAACGGGAGAAAAGAAATTATTAGACAATCTGGAATCGATTTGGGATGATGTTACGTACCGCAAAATGTACATTACAGGTGGTTGTGGTTCGTTATATGACGGAGTTTCGCCAGACGGAACTTCTTACGATCCAACTGTAGTTCAGAAGATTCATCAGGCGTACGGAAGACCTTTCCAATTGCCAAACGCTACGGCTCATACCGAAACTTGTGCGAATATTGGAAATGTGTTGTGGAACTGGAGAATGCTTCAAATTACGGGAGATGCCAAATATGCTGATATTGTCGAATTAGCGCTTTATAACAGCGTACTTTCGGGAATGAATTTAGAAGGAGATAAGTTTTTGTACAACAATCCTTTGAATGTTTCAAACGATTTGCCGTTTCATCAAAGATGGGGAAATGTGCGTGAAGGTTATATTGCTTTATCAAACTGTTGCGCGCCAAACGTAACGAGAACAGTTGCCGAAGTTGGAAATTACGCTTACAATCTTTCAAAAGAAGGTTTGTATGTGAATTTGTATGGAAGTAACAATTTGAATACAAAAACCTTAAGCGGAGAAGCATTAGAAATTGAACAGCAGACCAATTATCCTTGGGACGGAAAAGTAACTTTGAAAATCGTGAAAGCGCCAAAGGATTTGCAGGCTTTCTTTTTAAGAATTCCGGGTTGGAGTCAGAATGCGGAAGTTTCGGTAAACAATTCGAAAGTTTCAGATAAAATCGTTTCAGGAACTTATTTGAAATTAAACCAAAAATGGAAAAAAGGCGATGTTATTGAACTGAATATTCCGATGCCAGTTGAGCTTATGGAGGCCAATCCGTTAGTGGAAGAAGTAAAAAATCAGGTTGCAGTAAAAAGAGGACCTTTGGTTTATTGTTTAGAATCAGATCAGCTTCCTGCTAAAACAAGTGTGAATGATGTGATTTTAAACCTGAATTCTGATTTTAAAACTGATTTTACAGAATTGAAAAACAGAAAATTAGTTACGATTGAAGCGACTTCAAAAATTGCTGCTGATAATTCTTGGAATAAAACACTTTACAAACCAATTTCAACAAAAGACGGAAAATCTTTAACTGTAAAATTGGTTCCGTATTTTGCATGGGGAAATAAAGGGCAGGGAGAAATGACGGTTTGGATGTCGCATTAATTTTTTTGGGACGCGGATTTGGCGGATTTACTCCGTAAAGACGCTGATTAAAAACGGATTTTTTATAAAATTTCTTGAACTTTGACAAAGATAGTATGTATAGTTTGTCATTTCGACCGAAGGGAGAAATCACACACGTAACTCTACAAAGATAGACGATTCAGATTGCGGAATTTCTAGTGTGATTTCTCCCTACGGTCGAAATGACAAAACAAAATCAATAAATTAAAAACTATGAAATATATTCTGGCTTTATTTTTAATAACATTTTCTGTATCAGCCCAAACGCTCGATAACAAATTAGCATTAACCGTTGCTCAGGATGGTTCTGGAGATTTTAAAACTATTCAGGAAGCGGTAAATAATGTAAAAGACAATTCAGAAAAACGTGTTGTCATAACCATAAAGCCAGGGAAATATATAGAGAAGTTAGAAATTCCGGTTTCTAAACCATTCATTACTTTAAAAGGAACGGAGAGAAATAAAACGATTATTTCATTTGATGATTATTCTGGGAAACCGCTTCGTGAACCAGATCCGTCAGGGAAAAAGGAGTTTGGAACAGGAACTTCGTATTCTTTTTTGATTTTAGGAAATGATACTACACTCGAAAGTCTAACCGTCGAAAACACAGCAGGACGAGTAGGGCAGGCGGTTGCACTTCACATTAAAGGAGATAGAGTTATTGTAAAGAATTGCAATCTTTTAGCAAATCAGGATACGCTTTATTTATCAGAAGGAAATACTAGGATCTATTTCGAAAACTGCTTCATCAACGGAACAACCGATTTTATTTTCGGAGCGGCAACGGCTTATTTTTATAAATGCACAATCGAAAGTTTAGTAAACTCTTATATTACTGCCGCTTCGACGCCGCAAGGACAAGGTTATGGTTTTGTTTTTACAGATTGTAAGCTTACTGCAAAAGATAAATCGGTAGACAAAGTGTTTCTGGGAAGACCTTGGAGACCTTATGCTCAAACTGTTTTTATCAATACCGATATAGGTTCGCATATTATTCCCGAAGGTTGGAATGCATGGATTGATACCCGATTTCCTGATAAAGACAAAACAGCTTATTATGCAGAATTTGGCAGTAAAGGTTCAAGTGCAAAAGATGTATCTCAACGCGTTGCATGGTCGCATCAGTTAAAGAAAGAAAATATTAAAAAATACGATAGAGATTTAGTTTTAAACGGATGGAATCCAAATAAATAGAATCATGAAAAACCTTGTAATTTTTCCAGTTGGATTGTGCTTAATTTTAGTATTGGGCGCCTTTAGTTTCAAATCAAAAGTAACGACTATTTATTTAATTGGAGATTCAACCGTTGCTGACTATTCGTTAGAAGAAAATTATCAAACCAAAAAGTTTCCGCAAGTAGGCTGGGGACAGGTTTTTCAGCCTTTCTTTCAAAAAGACAGCTTAAAATTGATCAAGAATATTTTAGGTTCTGCCAAAGAAGTTAAAGTTGATGATCGTGCAAAAGGAGGAAGAAGTACCAGAACTTTTTTTCAGGAAGGACGTTGGGCTTCGGTTTACAAATCACTTCAAAAAGGAGATGTTGTCATGATGCAGTTTGGTCATAATGATGCTTCTGTTGAAAAAACGGAACGTTATGTCAATATTGAAGGTTACAAAGAGTTTCTACGACTTTTCATTAACCAAACCAAAGAAAAAGGAGCGACACCAATTGTTCTGACTCCGGTTGCCCGAAATTATCCATGGAAAGATGGAAAATTAAATAATGTTCACGGCGAATATCCGCAGGCATCGATTGATGTTGCCAGGGAATTAAATGTAAAATATATTGATTTGAATGAACTTTCTATGAGCTTTTTTTCATCAAAAGGACAAGAATATGTTACTGTAAATTACTTCATGAATTTCGAAGCAGGTAAGTATCCCGCCTTTCCGGAAGGGCAAAAAGACAATACACATTTCCAGACAGAAGGCGGAATTGCTGTAGCTAAGCTCGTTTTTGAAGAAATGAAAAAATTATAAAGTACTGTTTCGTAAGAATATTTTTCTGGCGAAACTTTTTTTTAGAAAAAATTAAGAATTTATAAAAAAATCTTGGTCAGAATTTACGTTTAAAAAATTGATTTTTTTCTAAAATATTTTCAATTAAACTGTACTGTCCGGTTTCTTCATGTGTAGGTTTTTTAATATGAAATTATTGTTTTTTACCCTTGAAAAATTAAAAATTACGAATTCGATTTCATAAATGTAAAGTCTTATTACTCAGAACGCAATAAAATAGTTTTTGAATTAAAATCAGAGTTTTACTGATTTTAGTGAATTTTTTACTTCTTTTGCCTAAAAAGCGGTTTGTATATTTTGGTTTATGCAAACAAGTGCTGCTGTTTTTTTATTCCAAATACTTTTTCGGTGTATTTTTTATCAATATGGTTTTTTTTATGTGTTTTTTTTTAAAATACTATGATTAAAACAGGATAGAGCAGGACGGTTCTATTATATCATCATCCTATTTTTGGAATACAAAAAATAAATGTGATTTAAACATTTAAAGAGGATTTTTAAGATTTATTTAATCTTTAGTTCATTTAAAGGAAAAGCACATTTAACATGACTAACTAACAAAATAAATAACCTAACCAAAAAAAACATTTATGAAACAAGCACTTATTAAGAGATGTAGTTTTCTTTTGTTTACACTTATGACTGTGATGAGTTACGCTCAAACTACAAACAGTCAGGGAACAGTAACTGTTACAGGAACGGTAACGGATAATATATCAGGTCTGCTTCCGGGAGTAAACGTAACAGAGAAATCTACCAAAAATTCTGTTTCAACAGATTTTAATGGACAATACCAAATTAAAGTTAAACCAAATGCAACTTTAGTTTTTTCCTTTATAGGAATGAAAAAACAAGAAATAGCAATAGATGGACGTACGACTGTTAATGCTAAAATGCAGGAAGATTCTAATGTATTAGATGATATTGTAGTTGTTGCATATGGTACGCAGAAAAAGAATAAAGTTACAGGGGCTGTTATCTCATTAAAACCAGATGATTTTCAAGATCTGCCTGTTTCAAATTTATCTGAAGCATTGAGAGGTTTGACTCCAGGCGTAACAGTTTCGGGCGGTTCTACTCGTCCAGGAGAGTCAGCAAATATTCAAATACGTCAAACTTTTGGATTTTCAAAAGATGGTAATTCGTCGATTCCATTAGTAGTTATTGATGATATGGTGCAGATTGATCCTCAAAATGGAAAACCGACTATGGAAACATTTAATCAATTAGATCCTTCAGAAATTGAAAGCATGACAATTTTGAAAGATGGTTCCGCAGCGATTTATGGATCGAGAGCTTCGCAAGGAGCTATTATAGTAAAGACTAAAAGAGGAAAATCCGGAAAACCTAAGTTTACTTATTATAGTCAATACGCAATTAATGATGCGGTAAGTCATGGTAAAACAATGAGTGCCTATGAACACGGAATTTGGAAGAATAGATTTTTAAATTCAAATTTAGAAGCTGATAGAGCGAAATATTTTTCTCCGGCTGAACTTGAAGAAATGAAAAATTTAGATTACGATTGGCTTAAAAAAGCATGGAAACCTGCTATGCAGCAAAGACAATCACTTTCTGCAAGTGGAGGAACAGAAAAAGCAACTTATTTTGCAGGTATCACATACTTTGATCAGGGAGCTAACTTAGGAGAACAGGATTATAAAAAATGGAATTTCAGAACAGGAACTAATATTAAAGTTTCTAAGGATTTAGAATTTTCTGCTTCTGTTTCGGCTATTACGACTGATGTGACTAAATCATTTTCTAAAGCTTCAGCTAACTTAAATGATAGTAGTTTTGGTTCAGCGGCTGGAGGTGAGCAGGCAGATTATGCATATTTATTGCATATGCCTAAGTACATTCCTTGGGAAACTACTTTAAATGGTAAAACATATTGGATGTCCCCTTTTCCACGTACAGATCGTAACTTAGGGAGTGCAAATTCAAATACTACCATTGCGGGATGGAACTATTTTGCAGGTTTAGATGCGGGAAAACAAACAGAAGAGCAATTTTCATATAATGTTAATTTATCTTTAGAATACAAACTGCCTTTTTTAAAGGGGTTAAGTGTAAAAGGAAGTTTTGCCAGAAGCCAATCTAGTAGTTATACAGAACAGTATCAATTGCCTTATGATTTGCTTAGAATTTCTAATCATCATACACAGGATAATCATCTCTTAAATCCAAATTCAGAATTTGCAAATAATGGCAATCCAGAAACCAATAACCGTGGTTCAAGAGTTTATTACACTACAGATTTAGATAAACTTGTGCAAGCCAACTTTTTTGCAACATACGCCAGAACTTTTGGTAATCATAATGTATCTGCAATGTTTGGTTATGAACAATCGGAAGCTTGGAACAAACGAGTTCGTTTAGCTTATGAAGGAACTTCAAAAGACTTTTTAGGAAATAGTACTACTGCTGGACCAATTAGCACAAACTCGGAAGCTGTGAAGGTAGAATCTGGTACACAATCTTACATAGGACGCGTCAACTATGGTTTTAAAGACAAATATCTTGTTGAATTTTTATTTAGAAGTGACGCTTCTACTAAATTTGCTCCGCAAAATTACTGGGGCTTTTTTCCTGGTGCACAATTGGGATGGGTAGTATCGAAAGAAGATTGGTTTAGCGAAAATGTTTCATGGGTCAATAACTTGAAATTACGTTATTCAATTGGAAAAACAGGTAAGGATAATATTGATTATTGGAGATGGCTGCAGTTTTATGAACCATTGCCAGACAAAGGAGTTCAATTTGGTGGAAATGGAGGTCTTTTAGGAGGTGGAATTACGCCGCGTCCAAATCCAAATGAAGATGTACATTGGGATACTACAATCAAAAACAATATTGGTATAGACCTTGCATTCCTTAAAAACAGACTACAAATCTCGGCAGATTACTATTATGATAGAACGACAAATGCCTTGATTGGATTGGCTGCTGAAGCTGGTACTCCAATTTCAGTGGGAGGTGGTTTTGCAGAGGTTAATTATGCTGCGATTGATGCATGGGGATCTGAATTTAGTTTAAACTGGAATGATAAAATCAAAGAAAACTTTAGTTATAATGTTGGTATAAACTTTGGATTCTCAGATAATGAAGTTAAACAATACCCTACACTGGCAAGACCAAATGCAAATATGAATGTAACAGAGGTTGGTTCTTCAACCTTTTTTCCAACATATGGATTCAAGACATGGAAAGGTACTTCAACAGGTGATGGTATCTTAAGAACAGACGAGGATATTGTAAATTATTGGAATTATTTAACGGAACGAGCTACAGCTGTAGGCGGAGTACCAAATTATTTGACTATTAATAATGTAGGTTCAATGCGCAAAGGGATGCTGGCTTATGAAGATACTGGAGGGGTTTACAATGCGTCAACAAGAACTCAAGCTGGGGCTGATGGTAGAATTCAGGCAAATGAAGATTATGTGAAACTTGCAAATAGCAGTAGAACTTATGGCTTTACAAGTAATCTAGGTTTCAAATATAAAACGTTTTATTTTAAAACACAGATTCAAACTTCTTGGGGAGGTTACAGATCTATGGATTTAGTAAAACAAGGAACTGGATCTGCTCATAATGATTGGGCTCATGAATCTTTTTGGACAGATATGTATGATGCTAACGATAATCCTAACGGTAAGTATCCTAACATGGGACAACAGGAATCTATTTTTTATCCATCTGATTTTTGGCAATTGGATACTTTTAGATGTGTAATTAGAAATATGACGGTTGGATTTGAACTTCCAAAAGAGGCAATGAAACAGTTAAATATTCAAAAAGCTACTTTAGGTATTACAGGGAACAACCTTTGGGATTTGTATAATCCTTATCCAAATCATTATAGAAATATGTATGATGATTCAGTTTCTAGATATCCAACTCTTAGAACCTGGTCAATTAATTTGAATGTATCATTCTAATTTTAAGTAAAAACAATTATGAAAGCAAAATTTTGTACATACATAGCAATGATTCTTTTAATGGTATTAGGAGTTTCGTGTAGTGATGACTTTTTAGAAGATAAAAAGCAATATAAATATTATGATGCGGAATTCTTTAAAAGTGAAGAACGCGTTAATTGGTACGTTAATAATTTATATTTCGATTTTTTTGATGGTTATAAAACACCAACTGCAGTAGTTGTTGGTTCTTTTACAACAACTCAAACTTCCTATACGGAAGAAATAGGTGGAATTTCCGCAATGATTAATCCAAATATAACTTTAGAAAATGCACAGGACGGATCGGGTTATTATGGAAAAACTTTAGTTGAAAATCCTGCTAATGACCCATATAACAGAATTAGAGATTGTAATGTTATGTTGGAAAGAATTGATGTTGATGGAGCTAATTTAGATCAAACGTTTCGTGATCAGATTAAAGGGCAAATGTATTATTTACGTGCTATACAATATTTTGATTTAATGCGTACATTTGGAGGTGTTCCAATTATAACAGCTGTTCAAACTCCTTCTAAAGATGATCCTTCAATAAAAATACCAAGAGCTACAGTAACTGAATTAGTAAAACAAATCACTGATGATCTTGATTTAGCTGCGAGTTTGTTACCAAGAAAATGGTCAGCGACTGATTATGGTCGTTTTACCAAAGGTGCAGCACTAGCTCAAAAAGCACGTGTTTTACTAACTTATGCCAGTCCGTTATTTAATAAAAGCTGGGATTCATCAACAGAACGTTGGGATGCTGCTCTAGCGGCGGGATTAGCTGCAGAAACAGAATTAACTGCTGCAGGACATGGTTTATATGGAAACTCAGCATCAGATTGGGAAAAAATGTTTTACGTAAATGATAATGCATTTCATCCAGAAGCAATAACAGTTAAGCTTTTGGCAAGCAGCAGTACAGTTGCACCTTCTTTACAGTCCAATAACTCATGGGAGAGATCAATTCGATTAGCAAGCCAGGGTGGACAAGGAAGTGGTGGAGTTAAAGCTCCAAAAGGTATGATAGATTTATTTCCTATGAGTAACGGAAAAAGACCTACTACTGCTAATAATTATGATCCATTCTTGTTTTTTAAAGATCGTGACCCGCGTTTTTATAGAACGTTCGGATTTTCAGGAAGCTACTGGTCTTATAATAACAGCTTGCCTACAGCTGCAGCAACTACCGTTTGGGCATATCGCTGGTCAACAAATGCTGGCAATGGTGTAGCTTTTAGTATGGGTAATGATGTATCTAGCCCGGCATTTATCCGTAAAATGTCAAGTCCTCTAGTAAGTAATTCTGCTAACTTTCAGGTTTCAGGAACGGATATTATGGAATATCGTTTTGCAGAGTTAGTATTGAACATTGCAGAATGTTATGCTGCCAAAGGCGAAATTGGGAATACTATAGCTTATTTAGCGAAAATTCGTAAGCGAGTTGGAATTGCTGCGACTGATAATTATGGAATAGGTACATTGGCAGATAAATATGCAGCTCTTGAAGCTTGTCTATATGAGCGTAGAGTTGAGTTAGCTTATGAAGGAAAACGTTTTTGGGACGTGCAAAGATGGATGCTTTATAGTGATGATGCTTCAATAAACGATGCAACAAATACTAAACTGGGTATTCCGGTAATAAATGGGACTCAGCGTATAGGGAATTATTTACACTATAAAAATGGAACTAGTCCTTCAGGTACGGATCCTTTAGCAGCCGCTCGTGCTTCTATTTCTGTTAATCCTGATGCAGCAGACTTTCAAACTCAAATCAATGCTTTAGCAGCTTTTTATACTAATAATTTTGAATTGCGTTCTCCTCCAACACCTATGGATAATGTTAGTAGTGTAGCGACTCCAATTTTATGGAGATCAAATTACTATATCATGGGACTTAATCAAAGCGCTTTGGTTGGTAATCCTTGGTTAACACAAACTATAGGCTGGAAAGATGGAAACGGGGCTGCTGGAACTTATAACTACCAAGAATAATCCTAATAAAGGCCTCAATCTTTATTAAAAACAAATAGAATTAACGACAATATCACCTGTATTCTTCAAAAGATACAGGTGATTTGTTTAAAAAGAATTACCAAAAGTCAAAATTAACATGAAAAATTCCGCATTATTTATCGCATCTCTGCTTTTTTTAGGAAGCGCAAAGTGTTTTGCCCAATATCCTAAGATAAGTCCTGAGGTTCAGGCGCAGGAAAAAAAGATTAAAGAAGAAGCTCAAAGACTTTCTGATGAAGCTTGGGAAAAAGCTTTAGTGGTTATTGAAGAAGAAGCAAGACATGGAAAACCATATATTCCTTGGGCTGCAAGACCAACCGACTTACCTCAGGCTGAAATTCCGGCTTTCCCGGGAGCTGAAGGAGGAGGCATGTACACCTTTGGAGGCCGTGGCGGAAAAGTGTATACGGTAACAAGTTTAGAAGACCGCGGACCTGGAACTTTACGCGAAGCCTGCGAACAAGGAGGAGCGAGAATAGTGGTATTTAATGTTGCCGGAATTATCAGATTAAAAAGTCCGTTAATTATTCGTGCACCTTACATCACAATTGCAGGACAGACTGCTCCCGGAGATGGTATTTGTATCGCCGGAGAATCAACTTGGATTGATACGCATGATGTAATTATCAGACATGTACGTTTCCGTCGTGGAGAAACTTTCGTTGGGCGTCGTGATGACGCAATTGGAGGAAATCCTGTTGGAAATATTATGATCGACCACGTTTCTGCAACTTGGGGATTAGACGAAAATATGTCAATCTACAGACACATGTACAACCCAGGACCAGGATATCCGGATATTAAAGTTGGAACGGTTAATATTACAATCCAAAACAGTTTATTCGGAGAAGCTTTAGATACTTACAATCACGCTTTCGGAAGTACTTTAGGTGGTGAAAATTGTTCTTTTATGAGAAATATGTGGGCTAACAATGCAGGAAGAAATCCTTCTATTGGCTGGAACGGAATCTTCAACTTTGTAAACAATGTAGTTTTCAACTGGTACAACAGATCTACAGATGGCGGCGATTACACGGCTAATTATAACATCATCAACAACTTTTACAAACCAGGTCCAGTAACCGATTTAACACAGCCAATCAGCTATAGAATCTTAAAACCGGAATCAGGAAGAAGCAAACTGCCTTACATGGTTTTTGGTAGAGCTTACGTAAACGGAAACGTAGTTAATGGAAACGAAAAAGTAACTAAAGACAACTGGGACGGAGGTATTCAAATCGAAAACAAAAAAGGCGAATTAATGTCTTACGAAGAAGCAAAAGATTACTTCGCTAAAATGAAATCAGACAAACCTTTCCCAATGCCTTGGTTCAATAAATTCATGACAGCTGAAGAATCTTATGAATTCGTACTTAAAAATGTTGGAGCAACTTTGCCAATTAGAGATAAAGTTGACGAAAGAATCGTAAGAACAGTAAAAACCGGAGTTCCGGAATATGCAAAAGGATTAGAGAAAAAGACTTTCTACCAATTCGAACACAGACGTTTACCGATGGATTCGTATAAAAAAGGAATCATTACAGATATTTCTCAAGTTGGAGGATATCCGGAATACAAAGGAAAACCTTATGTAGACACAGACAAAGACGGTATGCCGGATGCTTGGGAGAAAAAATACGGTTTAAACCCGAATGACCCATCAGATGCTCAAGGAGACTTAAACGGAGACGGTTACTCAAATATTGAAGATTACATCAACGGTGTAAATCCTGCAATAAAAGTTAACTGGAAAGATTTAGCTAATAACAAAGAAACATTAGTTAGACCGCTGTTAGATTTAAAATAGGAACAATTTTTGAAAAGATAGAAAGAGCTGCGAATTATTTTTTTCGCGAAAGCTGAAAAATTGCTCGCAAAGACGCAAAGACGCAAGGCTTGTTTAAAAAAGTGAATGCAAAAAACTTTGCGTCTTAGCGACTTTGCGAGATTAAAAAGAAAGCACCTTTAAATTTTAAAAAAGTAAAATCATGAGACTAAATAAAATAAACGCAGGCTTATTATCAATCGTTTTCGCATTTTCAACTTTAAATGCGCAGCAACATTTAGATCCTGAATATATCAAAGTTACAAACGAAAGAGCTGCTAAAATCGTTGTAAAATTAGATTTGAAAAATGATGCAAAAGAAAAAGCAGTTTCAAATATAATAGCGCAGCAATTCAGAGATTTAACGGAAATCCAGGACGGAAGAGATGCTGAAATCAAAAAAGTAAAAGAAGATACTTCGTTAGCCAAAGAAAAACAAAACGAAAAAATTGACAAACTGAAAGCAAATGCGGACAAGTCAATTGCAAAATTACATAAATCTTATCTTAAAAAATTAGGTAAAGAATTACCAGAAGAAAAAATTACTGAAGTTAAAGACGGAATGACGTATGGCGTATTGCCAATTACAGTTGTTGCTTATAATGACATGCTTCCAAATTTAACTACAGAACAAAAAGAGTATATCTACAAAGCTTTAGTTGAAGCGAGAGAACACGCAATGGACGCTGGTTCATCTAAAGAAAAACACGGCTGGTTTGGTAAATACAAAGGAAGAATCAACAACTATTTATCAAAACAAGGTTACGATCTAAACAAAGAAAGTAAAGACTGGCACGAACGTGTTGAACAAAGAGAAAAAGCCAAATCAGGCCAATAAACAGTTCTCAGTAATTAGTGAAGAGTGATTAGCACTATTCACTAATTACTCTTTACTAATCACTAACTACTAACTACCAAGAACCCAACAAATGCAAAATATTTTTCCCAACCGTACTTTAAAGAAAACATTACTGGCATTTTCATTCTGTTCACTTGTATCGTCAGCATATGCCCAATATCCGGTAATTCCAAAAGATGTTCAGGCAAAAGCAGATGCTATTCTAGCGGATGAAGAAACAAGATTGAGCGAAATATGGAATGCTAATCTTCATATAATCAAAGAAGAAGCAAAACAAGGAAAACCTTATTTACCTTGGGCTTCTTACCCAAAAGATTTTGTTTTTGCTGATATTCCTGCTTTTCCAGGTGCCGAAGGAGGAGGAGCGTACACACAAGGCGGACGTGGCGGAAAAATATTCGTAGTTACTAGTTTAGAAGACAGCGGTAAAGGAACTTTCCGTGAAGCTTGCGAAGCAGTTGGAGCGAGAACAATCGTTTTTAATGTTTCGGGAATTATTCACTTAAAAAAGAGAATCAGCATGCGTGCGCCTTACGTAACCATTGCTGGGCAAACTGCTCCTGGAGACGGAATTTGTATCGCAGGAGAAACTTTAGAAATTGACACACACGACGTTATTATCAGACACATGCGTTTTAGGCGTGGTGCGACGGAAGTAACCAGAAGAGATGACGCTCTTGGAGGAAATCCAATGGGAAATATTATTGTAGACCATTGCTCAATCAGCTGGGGATTAGACGAAAATATTTCTTTATACAGACATCAATTTGCAGCGAATGCAAAATCGAAATTGGAGAAATTGCCGGCTTGCAACATCACAATTCAGAACACGATTTCATCAGAAGGTTTAGATACTTATAATCATGCATTTGGAAGTACAATTGGCGGATTAAATAGTACTTTTATGCGTAATTTATGGGCCGACAACATTTCTAGAAATGCTTCTATCGGAATGTATGGCGACTTTAATTTTGTCAATAACGTAGTATTTAATTGGTGGAATCGTACCTTAGATGGCGGAGATTACCGTTCGATGTTAAACATCATCAATAATTATTTTAAACCAGGTCCAATAACGCCGGCAGATCAGCCTATTGCACACAGAATTGTAAAGCCTGAGTCTGGATATATTGAGCCAAAACAATATGGAAGAGCGTATGTTTCAGGAAATTTCATTGTAGGTTCTCCTGAAGTTACAGCAGATAACTGGAATGGCGGCGTACAATTGGAAAATCTTCCAGAAGCAGAAACAAAAGAGTTTTTAGCAGCAATCAAACAGCCAAAACCATTCTCAATGCCTGAATTCAAAATTATGAAAGCAGAAGAAGCGTATGATTTTGTTTTAGCGAATGTTGGAGCGACAATACCAAAAAGAGATGCTGTTGATGAAAGAATTTTGAAACAGGTTCGCACAGGAAAAATTGAAGTGAAAGATGGTTTAGAAAACTCAATCGGAAAAGAATTCGTTAAAAGAAGATTACCTGCAGATTCTTACAAAAAAGGAATCATCACGCATCCGGATCAAGTTGGCGGCTATCCAACTTACAAAGGAAAAGCTTATAAAGATTCTGATAATGATGGAATTCCAGATGCTTGGGAGAAAAAATACGGTTTAAATCCAAATGACGCTTCAGATGCCAATAAAGATTTAAACGGAGACGGTTATACAAACATCGAAAAGTATTTTAACGGAATCGATCCAACAAGTAAAGTTGATTGGACGAAAATCGATAATAACAACGATACGTTGGCTAAATTAAAGTCATTAGTACAATAATTTTTTTTACATATCCTAACAGGTTTTCAAAACCTGTTAGGTATCTATAATTATAAGGTTAGAATTAATTTCGATTATATAATTTCGAAAAATAATAATGCCTAACAGGTTTGGAAACCTGTTAGGATAAATCACAAAATATTTTAAAGTGAACTCCAAGAAACTAAAAAATATTGCTTCTTTCAAAAACACATTGTTCTTAATGTGCTTTGCTTTGTCGTTTAGTACAAGCATCACTGCCCAAAACACTTTCCCTGACATTGTAAAAACAAAAGAAGGAAAACTTTCTTTTACGACAGACAATCAAGGAAACCAGATTCCTGATTTTTCTTTTGCAGGATATAGAAATTCTGAAGTTGCAATTCCGAATCTGGAAAATAAGATTTTTGTTTCCAAACAAGAAGAAGATGCCACGCAGAAGATCCAAAATGCAATCGATTATGTAAGCGCATTAAAACCAGACAAATCAGGTTTTCGTGGAGCAGTTCTTTTAGATAAAGGAATTTTCAAAGTAAGCGGAACATTATACATCAGAAAATCGGGTGTTGTTTTACGAGGAAGTGGAAATGCTGAAAACGGAACTGTCCTTTTAGGAACAGGTTTAGAAAGAGAAGCTTTGATTCGAATTTTAGGTGTAAACGATAAAGTGTATAAAGATACTTTCGAATTTAATAACGCTTACACACCACTTGGAACTCAGAAAATCCAATTAAAAAACGCTTCGAAATTAAAAGTTTCTGATGAAATTGAAATCAGCAAACCTTTGACAGATAATTTCATTAAAGAAGTAAACATGCAGGATTTTGGCGGAGAAACTTCTTGGATTGGATGGAAAAAAGGCGCTTGGGATATGACTTGGAATAGAGTTGTAACCAAAATCAACGGAAATGAAGTTACATTGAATGCTCCAATAACAATGTCATTAGATGATGTTTTCGGAGTTTCAAAAGTTACGGTTTATTCATGGCCGGGAAGAGTTGAAAATGCTGGAGTTGAAAACATCTTGATTAAATCAACTTTTAATGCTTCAAACGCAAAAGACGAAGAACACAGATGGCAGGCAATTAGTATTGAAAACACTAGAAATACTTGGGTAAAACAAGTTAATTTCAAACATTTTGCAGGCGGCGCTGTTACGATTTTAAAAACAAGTCAGCAGATTACAGTTGAAGATTGTATCGCGACTGAACCTATTTCAGAAATTGCGTCATTCAGAAGACATACATTTTATACAGAAGGTCAGCAGACGCTTTTCCAACGATGTTATTCAGAATTTGGATATCATGATTTCGCTGTGGGAGGATTTGGAACAACAGGTCCAAATGCTTTTGTTCAGTGCGAATCACATCTTCCATTCAACAACAGTGGCGCAATCGGAAGCTGGGCAACCGGCGTTTTATTTGATATTGCTAATATCGACGGACAAGCATTGAGTTATAACAATAGAGAACAAGGTGGAAGAGGAGCAGGATGGACAGCAGCAAATTCTGTAATCTGGGAATCTTCAGCTTCAAAAGTAGAATGTTACAGTCCGCCAACAGCTCAAAACTGGGCTTTTGGAGTTTGGGGACAATTTGGAGGAAACGGACATTGGAAAGATGTAAACGGACATATCAGCCCAAGAAGTTTATTCTACACGCAATTAGAAAGCAGATTAGGAAAACTTCCTTCACCTGCTTTTATTTACGATTTAGGTTCAGAACCATCTTCAAGTCCAACAATCGAAGTGGCGCAAGAATTGACTAAAGCTTCAGTTACAACCAAACAAAGCCTGCCAGAATGGATTGCAGAAGTTTCAAAACAAAACCCGATTAACATCAATAATTCAGGTTTAAAAAATGCAAATGATTTAAAAATTTCTTCTTCAATTAAAGCACAGAATAAATCAAAAGTTATCACAGAAAATGGCTGGTTAACTTTTAACGGAAAAGTTATCGCTGGAAAACAAATGAATGTAGCGTGGTGGAGAGGTGATCTTACAGATGATTTCGTAAACAAATCTTTACCGCATGTAACTCGTTTTGTACCAGGAAGAACAGGAAACGGATTAACAGACAGAGTTCAGGAAACAGTTGATTATTTAACTTCAAATAATATTATCGCTTTAGAACACAATTACGGTTTGTGGTACGACCGCAGAATGGACGATCACGAACGTGTTAGAAGAATTGATGACGATACTTGGCCTCCGTTTTACGAACAGCCTTTTGCAAGAAGCGGAAAAGACTTTGCTTGGGATCATTTAAGCAAATATGATTTAACAAAATTCAATGATTGGTATTGGAGCCGTCTAGCACAATTTGCAACATTGGCGGAACCAAACGGACAAATGTTAATCAATCAGCAATATTTTCAGCACAATATTTTAGAAGCGGGAGCGCACTGGGCAAGTTCACCTTGGCGTTCGGCTAATAACATCAACAACTCAGGATTTCCTGAGCCGCCACCTTACGCAGGAGACAAACGTATTTTTATGGCAGAACAGTTTTACGATGTTACAAATGCTGATAGAAGAAAATTACACCAAGGTTTCATCAGAAAATCGTTCGAGAACTTTCAGGAAAACAGCAACGTAATTCAGCTAACAAGTGCCGAATATACAGGTCCGCTTCATTTTATGGAATTCTGGTTAGACGAAGCGCAAAAATGGAAAGACGAAACGGGTAAAAAAGGCTTAATCGGTTTAAGTGCAACAAAAGACGTTCAGGACGCGATTTTAAATGATGCCAAAAGATTTAAAACAGTTGATGTAATCGACATTCGTTATTGGTATTACAAAGAAGACGGTTCGGCTTATGCTCCACAAGGAGGTGTTAATTTAGCACCAAGACAGCACGCCAGAAAATTAAAAACAGGAAAAGAAACGGATAATCAAGTCTATCGCGCCGTGAGAGAATACAGAGAAAAATATCCTGAAAAAGTGATTTTATATTCAACAGACGGTTCTTCTCGTTTCGGATGGCCCGCTTTGATGGGAGGAGCTTCAATGCCAAATATTCCAAAAATCGAATTGCCTCAGTTTTATGCCGCTTTAAGCGAAATGAAATTAGTTGACGGAAATACGTTCTCAGATAATCTTTGGAAATTAGAAAACAAAGGCAAAAGCTATCTTTTCTATCTGAAAAACGATCAAGATATTACAATTGATTTATCAAACGAAAAAGGAACATTTGAAGTATTTGCAATCAATGCTTCAAAAGGAAATATAACCAAAAAAGCCAACATCAGCGGAGGAAAACAAGTAACGATTCCACAAGCCGAAATAAAAGAAAAAGTGCTTTTTGTAATGAAGAAATAATTTGCCACTCCCGATAGTTATCGGGATTCACAGATTAGAAGGATTAAAAATTCTGCCGAATCTGCAAAATCTGCGAGAGTAAAAAAATTTCACGCAGATTTAAAAAAGATCAAAGCAGATCAAACAGATTTTAAAAAAAATAATCTGCGCAAATCAGCTTAAATCAGCAAAATCTGCGTGAAATAAAAATTAAGACAAAGCTTGGGAAAATCCATTAAATCAGTTAAATCTGTGGCTAAAAAATAAAAACACAATTCAAAAACAACCAAAATGAATCTGAAAATAAAATCTTTATACGCTCTTAGTATAAGCTTTATGTTTACAGCACAAAGCGGATTTTCGCAATCTGCTAAAACAAAAGCATCACTGCCTGAAATCAAAGTATCTAAAAATCAGCATTATTTTGTTACCGAAAACGAAAAACCATTTTTCTGGCTTGGCGACACAGGCTGGCTCACATTCGGAAAACTGGACAGACCGGGAATTGAGAAATATTTTAAAGACAGAAAAGACAAAGGATTCAATGTTGTTCAGGTAATGGTTTTGCACAACATCAATGCCGTTAACGTTTATGGTTCTTCGGCTTTAATCAACGAAGACGTTTCGAAACCGCTGATTACAGCTGGAAATGATTTCAAAGATCCAAAACAATACGATTATTGGGATCACGTAGATTATACGCTGGATGTGGCTCAGAAAAACGGAATTTACCTTGCAATGGTGCCGGTTTGGGGAACAAACGTTTCAAAAGGAAATAAAGTAAGCAAAGAACAAGCAACAGAATATGCTCAGTTTTTGGCCAATCGATATAAAAACAGAACCAACGTAATTTGGTTAAACGGTGGAGACACGCACGGAAACGAATTTCAAGATATCTGGAATGCTATCGGAAATACTTTAAAAACCAGTAATCCAAATCAGTTAGTGACTTTTCACCCGTTTGGAAGAACCGATTCTTCAGAGAACTTCCACAACGAAAAATGGCTGGATTTCAACATGTTTCAATCAGGACACAGAAGATACGATCAGGATTCAGTGAAAACAAATTTCAAAGAAGACAATTACAAATTTGTTTTAAGAGATTTCGAATTAAAACCAACAAAACCTACACTTGACGGAGAACCTTCTTACGAAGCAATTCCACACGGCTTGCACGACACATTACAGCCAAAATGGACAGCAAGCGATGTACGTCGTTACGGATATTGGTCGGTTTTATCAGGTGGAGCAGGTTACACATACGGGCACAACGCCGTAATGCAAATGTTCAGAAAAGGCGATAAACCAGCTTATGGAAATAAAGAATTATGGACATCAGCAATCAATGCGCCTGGAGCAAAACAAATGGTGTATATCAAGAAATTAATGGAAGAATTTCCGTTTTTAGAAGGAACTCCGGATGTTTCATTAGTCGTTAACCAAGGAGAAAAATACGATTATATTCCGGCAATAAAAGGAGAAAAATATGCTTTGCTTTACACGTACAATGGAAGAATAATCGAAGTAAAACTAGGAAAAATCGCCGGCGATAAATTCGAAGCGACTTGGTACAATCCAAGAAACGGCAAGAAAACCAAAATCGGAACATTTGACAATAAAGGAACTCAAAACTTCCAGCCAGAAGGCAAAAAAGAAGATGGCAATGACTGGGTTTTGATTTTGAAATCTAAGTAGTAATTAGTGAAAAGTAAAAAGTAATTAGTCAAAAGACTTTTAGAGTATAATACTCTCGCAGATTTTGCAGATCAAGCAGATAAAAAATCCTTTTAATCTGTGAATCCCGATAGCTATCGGGAGTGGAAAAAAATAAATCTGAACAATCTGCCAAATCTGCGAGAGTAAAATTTTTTCACGCAGATTTAAAAAAAATCAAAGCAGATTAAACAGATTTTTAATATTTGATTTGCGCAGATCAGCTAAAATCAGCAATCCCGATAACTATCGGGAGCGTGAAACCAAAAAACAACACAACCATGAAAATCAAAAATATACTATTCATACTCTGTTTCATCACCAGCTTAACAACATTCGCACACGACGGCTGGTACAACATCCTAAACGAAGGCGGAAACAACAAAGGCTTAAAATGCACCGATGCCATTCAGAAAACAATCGAAAAAGCATCTAAAAATGGCGGAGGAACCATCTTTTTCCCAGCTGGAGAATACTTAACAGGCGCTTTAACATTAAGAAGCAACATCACCATTCATTTAGATTCTGGAGCGCTTTTAAAGTTCTCAGAAAACTTCGATGATTTCTTGCCGTATGTAGAAATGCGTTACGAAGGAATCGTAATGAAAAGTTTCCAACCATTATTTTACGCCAAAGATGTAGAAAACATCACCATCAAAGGAAGAGGAGTAATCGACGGACAAGGAAAAGCATGGTGGAATGAAGTTTACAGAATTGAAACAGCCAAAGAACCGCTTCCGCCAACAAAATACCAAACCATGTGGGAAGAGCAAAACAAAGGTCTTTACACAGAACCATATTACAAAAGAACGGTTGACAAGAAATTCTTCAGACCATCTTTCTTTCAGGCTTACAACTGTAAAAATATTTTGATCGAAGGCGTAACCTTTCAAAATTCACCATTTTGGACCATTAACCCAGAATTTTGTGATAATGTAACGGTTACAGGAATTTCGATTTTCAATCCGCATTCGCCAAATACAGACGGTATTAATCCATCTTCTTGTACCAATGTTCGCATTTCAAACTGCCATATCAGCGTAGGAGATGACTGTATTACCATCAAATCCGGAAGAGACGGCGACGGTCGTAAATACGGAAAAGCAACAGAAAATGTAACCATCACAAACTGTACGATGTTAAGCGGACACGGCGGCGTGGTTATCGGAAGTGAAATGTCGGGTGGAATCAAAAAAATCACAATTTCAAACTGTGTTTTTGACGGAACTGATAGAGGAATCCGTATCAAGTCTGCTCGCGGAAGAGGCGGAGTGGTAGAAGACATTCGCGTTGATAATATCGTCATGAAAAACATCAAAGAAGAAGCTTTTGTATTAAGCCTTTTTTACGATAAAGGCACTAAAGTCGAGCCTGTAACAGAGAAAACGCCGATTTTCAGAAACATTCACATGAGCAACATTACAGCTTCAAACGTGAACAAAGCAGGACAGATTTTAGGAATCACAGAAATGCCAATTCAAAACATCACTTTTTCAAACATCAACATCGACGGAAAAGAAGGTTTTACTGTAAATACAGCGACAGATGTTGAATTTCATGATGTAAAAGTAAACGCAACTATAGGTTCTTCTTTCAAAATTTCAGACTCAAAAAATGTAATTTTAGACAACGTTGGATCTTCAACACCAATAAAAAATGTTCCGGTTATCAAATTAAATAATGTTTCTAATGCTTTAATCAACAATAATTTTCCATTTAATGCAACCGATATTTTTATCGAAGCAGATGGAAAAGAAACGAAGAATATTTTCTTGAAAAACAATGTTTTAAACAACGTAACAACGAAAATTAAAAAAGGCGCTTCTTTAGATAAAAAAGCGATTACAGAATAATTTCACGTTCCTGCAAGGTTTTCAAAACCTTGTAGGTATTTTAATAATTATATTTAGAAGCAGAAACAAAAGACATTTTTGGAAACATCGTCCCGCTCTTCGTTACAATCTTTTGTATCTCGTTAAATAAACGAGACACAAAAGGATTTCCACTGCGATCGGGGCTAAAGAGAAAGATTTGGCTTTTTTGCTATCAATAAGAAAGGTCTAATCCTGCAAGGTTTCCAAAACCTTGTAGGTTTCAGGATTAAACGTAAAATATATACCTACAAGGTTTTGAAAACCTTGCAGGAGAACAGAAAAAGACATGAAAAAAATATTCATCCTATTAACCTTTTCATTTTTTGCGATATCTTACGCGCAGAAAAAGAAGGAAATCTATCTTTTTACATCGTTTAGAGAACCCGCAACAGAAGGCTTATATTTGGCATACAGTGAAGACGGTTACAACTGGAAAGGTTTAGAAGGATCATTCTTAAAACCAGAAATCGGAGCGAGTAAAATCATGCGTGACCCTTCTATTACCAAAGGAGCTGACGGGACGTATCATATGGTTTGGACAACGGATTGGAAAGGCGGAAATGGTTTTGGATATGCAAGTTCTAAAGATTTGATTCATTGGTCAGAACAACAATATATTCCAGTTATGAAAAACGAGCCTGAAGTAATAAACGTTTGGGCACCGGAAATTTTTTATGACGATGTGAAAAAGGAATACATTATTATTTGGGCATCGACAATTCCGTTTAGATATCCAAAAGGTGTGGAAGAAGAGAAAAACAACCACAGAATGTATTATGTAACGACTAAAGATTTCAAAACTTTTTCGGATACAAAATTATATTACGACCCAGGTTTCAGTGTAATTGACTGTGTAATTGTCAAAAAAGGGAAGAAAGATTTTGTTTTGGTTTTAAAAGACAACACAAGACCAATGCGAAACATAAAAGTAGCTTTCGGAAAATCGCCTTTAGGTCCGTTTGAAAAAAGCTCTGAACCTTTAACCGAGTATTTATCAGAAGGTCCGACAGTTGTCAAAGTTGGGAAAAACTGGTTGTTGTATTATGACAATTACGGTTCAAAAAATTATAAAGCTTTAAGCACTACAGATTTTGTTCATTTTGAAGATGTTTCATCCAAAATAAGTCTTCCGGAAGGACACAAACACGGAACGATTACAACAATTTCAAGCGAAGTTTTAAAAGGATTAATTGACAAGAAATAGAATTTCAAATGCAGACCTAACAGGTTTTCAAAACCTGTTAGGTCTCTTAGAAGTTTAAAAAATACCAAAAAGAATGATTACTTTCCAAAACATAAAAGCCAACATCATCACCACAGCCACAATTCTTTTGGTTGGAACGGCTGTAAATGCTCAAAACGACACCGTTCGTTATGTTGGTAAAACACTTTCAAACATCGATTACCATCACGGAATGTTAAGTCCGGCAGTTGGAGTTCACGCCACACAAATTATGCGTGCAAGCCGTGAACATCCAGAAAAAGCAGATGGTTTTGGATGGACGTACAATCACCAGCCGATGATGGCGTATTGGAATAATACCTTTTATCTTCATTATTTAAGCGATCCTTCAGGAGAACATATTCCGCCAAGTCAGACTTTAATTATGAGTTCTAAAGATGGCGTAACGTGGACAAAACCAGAAGTTATTTTCCCAATTTACAGAATTCCTGACGGATGGAAAAAAGAAGGTGTAGAAGGCGTTGCCAAAAATCTGGATGCGATTATGCACCAAAGAATGGGTTTTTATACTTCAAAAGACAAACGACTTTTTGCTTTGGCATATTACGGAATAGCAATGGATGAAAAAGACGATCCAAACGACGGAAAAGGAATTGGACGTGTGATTCGTGAAATCAAAAAAGATGGAAGTTTTGGCGAAATCTATTTCATCAGATACAATAAAACTTGGGACAAATCGAAATCAAAATTCCCATTTTATACCGCTTCAAAAGACAAAGGATTCAAAAAAGCCTGCGAAGAAATTTTATCTAATCCGTTGATGTTACAGCAATGGGTTGAAGAAGCCGATCGCGATGACGAATTGATTCCGTTACAGAAACCATACAAAGCGTTTAGTTATTATCATTTAGCAAACGGAAATGTGGTTGGTTTATGGAAACACGCTTTAACGTCTATCAGTAGAGACGGAGGAAAATCTTGGGATTATATGCCGTTGCGTGCGCCAGGTTTTGTAAACAGCAATGCTAAAATCTGGGGACAAAAAACGTCAGATAATCGTTATGCGACTCTTTACAATCCGTCAGAATACCGTTGGCCTTTGGCAATTTCTACAAGTGATGACGGATTAAATTATAAAGATTTATTGTTGGTTCACGGAGAAGTGAGTCCGATGCGTTATGGCGGAAACTACAAATCGGCAGGACCTCAATACGTACGTGGAATCACAGAAGGAGACGGAACTCCGCCAGACGGAAAAATCTGGGTGGGTTACAGCGTGAATAAAGAAGATATTTGGGTAGCGTCGATTCCAGTTCCAGTAACTTCGGTGGTGACAGAACACGCTAATGATGTCTTCAATAATCTTCCAAACGGAGAAGAATTAAAAATGTGGAATACCTACGATCTTTCTTGGGCTTCGACAAAAATCGAAAAGAAAGCCGATGGTAAAAAATGGCTGACTTTAAGAGATCAGGATTATTTTGATTATTCTCGTGCCGAAAGAGTTATTCCTTTCACATCAAAATTAGAAGCTGTTTTCACGGTAATGCCAGAACAGAATAATCATGGTTTATTGCAGATTGAATTTCAAAATAAACAAGGTTTGCCATCCGTAAGATTGACTTTCGACAGCGACGGACAATTGAAAGTGAAAACCGGAGCTCGTTTCAACACAATTGCAAAATACGAAGCAAACAAAACATATAAAGTTACTGTAAAGTTAGACGCTAAAAACCGTCAGTACACTGTAAAAGTAAACGACGAGAAAGAATCAACAAAGATATTTTATGCGCCAACAGATGGTTTTGAACGAATTATGTTCCGCACAGGAGAGCAAAGACATAATCCAAATCCTGACACAGCGCCAGACACAGACGATTATGACGACCTGCCTCAAACCGGAAAACAAATCCCTGAAGCAGTATTCAATATCGAATCGTTAGTAACGAAAAAGTTGTAAATTATATAACGCGGATGAAACGGATTCGCTTTTGCGAAGACGCAGATTTACGCGGATTTTTTCTTTTTCAAATAACAAAAAAATCCGTTTTTATCCGCGTCTTTACGAAGTAAATCCGTGTCATCAGCGTTCAATTTAAAAGTAAGAAATGAAGAATTTCAAAAATATTGTATTAGCATTTTCTCTTTTAGTAACCGTAGTCTCTAAAGGACAAATTCTGCCTGTACGCTTAACAACAGAAATGGCTGAAAATCCATTAGCAGTTGTAGAGAATAAGCCAAAATTAAGCTGGCAATTGGTTTCAAAAGAATCCAATGCATCGCAAGTCGCTTATTTGATTTTAGTAGCTTCTTCGGAAGAAAAACTAAAAATGGACGACGGCGATATCTGGAACAGCGGAAGAGTTAATACCGATAAAAACCTGCATATTGTTTATAGCGGAAAACCATTAAAAAACGAAACCAAATATTTCTGGAAAGTGAAAGTTTGGAATCAAGCTGGAAAAGTTTCAAAATGGAGTAGAAATGCTTCTTTTAGAATCGCGCCGTTAGAATCAGATTTGAATCCAACTTGGATTGGTGCTATAACAAAGGCAGACAGTCATTTGCCAGAAGGAAGAACGTATCATACAGCGACTTTCAACAGAGAAAAAAAGAATTCGTTTATCAATGCTTCCGATTCTTTGTCAAGAAGAAGTATCATGCTTCGTAAACCTTTTGAAGTAGAAAAAGCAGTCAAAGAAGCCGTTGTTTACATTTCTGGTTTAGGACATTATGAACTGACAATCAACGGGAAAAAAGTGGGTAACAGCCAATTTGCACCACTTTGGACAGATTACGATAAAACGGTTAATTACAATGTGTACGAATTAAGCGCAAGAGATTTTCAAAAAGGCGATAACGTGATTGGCGTTCTGTTAGGAAACGGAATGTACAACACACTGGCTGAAAGATATACCAAATTCTTTGTAAGTTTTGGTCCGCCGACATTGTTCTTCAAAATGAAAATCAAATACAATGATGGTTCAGAAGAAATTGTAAAATCAGACGGAACTTGGAAATACAGCAAAAGTCCGATTACGTATAACAGTATTTTTGGAGGAGAAGATTATAATGCCAACTTTGAGCAAAAAGGCTGGGGAAGTAAAGGATTCAAAGATAGAGACTGGAAAAAAGTAGTGATTCAGGAAGCACCAAAAGGTGTTTTAAGACCACAGACTGCACCGCCGGTTACAATTCAAAAACAATATGAAGTTAAAACGGTAAAAGAACTGAAACCGAATTTCTATGTTTTTGATATGGGGCAGAATCTTTCAGGATTTCCAACTATCAAAGTAAAAGGAGAAAGAGGGCAATCGATTCGTGTTTGGGTTGCGGAAGGATTAAATGAAGAAGGCACAATTGCGCAGGGAAGATCTGGAAAACCATATTACTACGATTATACTTTAAAAGGCGATGGAGTAGAAGAATGGACACCAAAATTCAGTTTCTACGGTTATCAATATGTTCAAATTGAAAACATTAATTATAAAGACGCTAAGAACAAAGATCTTCTAACTTTAGTAGATTTAAAATCGAATTTCATTTACAATTCGGCAGGAGAAGCAGGAAGTTTTGCATGTTCAAACGAGATTTTCAATAAAACACACGAGCTGATTAACAACTCAATAAAAAGTAATTTCCAAAGCGTTTTCACTGATTGTCCACAACGTGAAAAATTAGGCTGGTTAGAAGAAATTCAGCTGAATGGTCCGGGTTTAATGTTCAATTACAACTTGCAGAATTTCCTTCCAGCAACAATGCAGAACATTTCTGATTCACAAAGAGAGAACGGTTTGATTCCGAGTATTGTGCCAGAATACATAATTTTTGGCGGTGATTTTACCGATTCGCCAGAATGGGGCGTTACTGGTGTTATTCTGCCTTGGATGTATTATGAATATTACGGAGACGCTTCATTATTAGAGAAATATTTCCCTATAATGAAAAAGTATGTTGATTATCTAGAAACGAAATCTACCAATCACATCGTTTCTCACGGTTTAGGCGATTGGTACGATTACGGAACGCATGCTGCGGGATATTCAAAAAACAGCCCGATTGCGCTTTCGGCGACTTCGCATTATTATTACGGAGCATATTTGACAGCCAAAGCAGCTAAATTATTAGGGAAGACCGAAGATTATGAGAAATACGAAACATTGGCTTCTGAAATAAAAACAGCTTTCAACAGGGAATTTTTCAATCCGGAAACCAAACAATACGGAACGAATAGTCAGTTTAGTAACTCTGTTCCGGTTTTTATGAATATTGTAGAGCCTCAGTACAAAGAAGCGGTTATGCAGAATTTATTAGCTGACATCAAAGAAAAAGGAGATCGTTTAACAACGGGAGATGTTGGAAATCGCTATTTATTCCAAACTCTGGCAAGAAACGGCGAAAACGAAACGATGTACAGAATGCACAATCATTACGATGCGCCGGGTTATGGTTTTCAGATTAAATTTGGCTTGACCACTTTAACGGAACAATGGGATCCGAGAAAAGGAAATTCTTGGAATCACTTCATGTTAGGTCAAATTGAGGAATGGTTTTTCCAAAGTTTAGCCGGAATTATGTCTGATCCAGAAAAACCGGGTTTCAAACATTTCTTCATTCAGCCGGAAGTAGTTGGCGATATGACTTTCGCGAAAGCGGATTATGAATCGGTTTATGGAAAAATTGCTTCTTCTTGGGAGAAAAAAGACGGCAAGTTTATTTTGAAAGTTCAAATTCCTGTGAATACAAAAGCGACTATAAAATTACCTGTTTCTAAAGATTCAGAAATAAAAATTGATGGTAAAAAGGCTGGAGTAGGTTATAGCGAAAAAGATAAAAAACCAACGCTGGAACTTGGTTCAGGAATTTATACGATAGAATGTAAGTTGTAAAATGTGAAATGTGATTTGTGAAAATGTAAAATCGCTATTCTACAGTAAAAAGATAAAAATCAATTGCCTCCAGTTTTAACTGGAGGATACAAAATAAAGCAAGTCAGAAGGCTTTAGCCAAATGAATAAGTTTGGTTAAAGCCAATTTTTGAAAATCAATTTGTTTTTCTCCAGTTAAAACTGGAGGCAATTCAAAAAACATTTAATAATGAAAAATTTAAAATACATCATCTTAGTTTCCATTTTGGCTTTGACATTTGCCAATGCGCAAAGCACTTCTGATACCAATTTTAGAAAACCGGTATCAGAAACTTTAAAGAAAATTGAAACGCTTTTTAAAGTAACGATCAACGATGACAGAGGTTTATTAAAAGGAAAAGAACTGGATTATGCCGATTGGAGAATTGAACCAGGAAATCTGCCGCTTTCGTTGACCAATATTTTGGCTCCATTCGAATTGATGTATTTCAAACAACCGGATGGAACGTACATTATTCGTAAATATGAAAACCATAAAGTTTCTGTCGATAAAGGAAAAGAACGTTTATTTTACTTAGAAAGCCTTTATTCGACAAAAGAAGAATGGGAAAAACGCAAAACGGAGTTAAAAGCTTGTATGATTACATCATTTGGTTTGGATAAGGCGCCCCCTACACCTAAGTCTAAACCACTTTTAACTCCTAAGAGAATTTACAAAGATTATAGTGTTGAAAATATAGCTTTGGAAATTTTACCAGGGGTCTACGCGACCGGTTCGATTTATAAACCGTATCCGTTAAATAAAAAAGCAGCTGTTATTCTGACTCCCGACGGACATTTTGGCGACGGAAGATATAGAAAAGACGAGCAGTACAGATGTGCCATGATGGCCAAAATGGGAGCAATTGTTGTGGGTTATGACTTATTTGCTTGGGGAGAATCGCTATTGCAATTTCCTGAAGAAACGCACAGAAACAGTATTGCATCGACAGTTCAGGTATTGACAGGAATTCGTTTCTTAGATTATTTAGCAACCGTAAAAAATGCTGATATGACAAGAGTCGGCGTTACAGGAGGTTCTGGCGGAGGATCGCACACGATGTTTTTAGCAGCGATTGATGACCGTGTAAAAGTTTCGGCTCCGGTTGTGATGGTTTCGTCTCACTTTTCAGGCGGATGTCCATGCGAAAGCGGCCGAGGTCTCCACTTATGTGGAAACGGAACAAACAATGCCGAAATCTCAGCCATGATGGCTCCAAAACCGCAATTAATTGTTTCAGACGGAAAAGATTGGACTTTGGCAGTTCCTGAATTGGAATTTCCGTTCATTCAAAGAACTTATGAATTATACGGTAAAAAAGATTTAGTTGAAAATGCTCATTTTGCAAAAGAAGGACATGATTTCGGAATCTCAAAACGTATGGCTCTGTATCCGTTTATGGCGAAATATTTAGATTTAGATTTGAATAAAGTGAAAAATGACAAAGGCGAAATCGACGAATCGACTTGTGTAATTGAACCAAAAGAAAAGCTTTTTGTTTTTGGAGATAAAGGAGAAAAACTGCCGAAGAACGCTCTAAAAGACATCAACAAATTATATGAAATGTTCGGAGAAAAAAATCTGAAAGTTTACGAGGTTAAGAAATAAGTTGAGATAGCCACGACCCGAGCGATAGCGAACAGGCGAAGCAATTCATGGCCAAAAAAAATATACTATGAAGTTAAAAATTAAAATCACAGCAATCTGTTTTGGAATTTTTTCATTTGCTGCAACAGCACAAAATGACTTAAAATTATGGTATGATAAACCAGCTGCAATCTGGAACGAAGCTTTGCCATTAGGCAACGGACGTTTGGGGGCAATGGTTTTTGGTGATCCGGCAGTTGAGCGTTTGCAATTGAACGAAGAAACTATTTGGGCTGGTTCTCCAAACAGCAATGCGCATACAAAATCAATCGAAGCTTTGCCGAAAGTAAGAAAGCTTATTTTTGACGGAAAATTTGATGAAGCGCAAGATTTGGCTACGAGAGATATTATGTCGCAAACCAATGACGGAATGCCGTATCAAACATTCGGAAGCGTTTATATTTCATTCAATGGACATCAAAAATATACTGATTATTACAGAGATTTAGATATCAGCAACGCTACGGCGAAAGTAAAATACAAAGTAAATGGAGTTGAATTTACAAGAGAAATTCTAACTGCATTTTCAGATCAGGTAATTGCGGTGAAACTTTCTGCAAGTAAACCGGGACAAATTACGTGTAATGTTTTCATGAACAGTCCGATTGATAAAACAGTCGTTTCGACAGAAGGAAATCAAATTATTCTTTCGGGAGTTGGAACTAATTTTGAAGGCGTAAAAGGAAAAGTAAAATTTCAAGGAAGACTTACGGCTAAAAACAAAGGAGGAGAAATTGATTCGAGCAATGGTGTTTTAAGCATCAACAAAGCTGATGAAGTTGTTTTATATATTTCGATTGCAACTAATTTTAAAAACTACCAGGATATTTCTGGAGATGAAATTGTAAAAAGTAAAGATTATTTAGCGAAAGCTGAAGTGAAAGATTTTGAGACGATTAAGAAAGCGCATGTTGATTTTTACCAAAAATTCTTCAACAGAGTTTCTTTAGATTTAGGTTCGAATGATTTAGTTAAGAAACCGACAAACGAAAGAATTAGAGATTTCTCTAAACAATTCGATCCACAATTGGCTGCTTTATACTTCCAGTTTGGACGTTATCTTTTAATTTCAAGTTCGCAGCCAGGCGGACAGCCAGCGAATTTACAAGGAATTTGGAACGATATGGTTACACCGCCTTGGGACAGCAAATACACGACAAACATCAATGCCGAAATGAATTACTGGCCAGCGCAGGTAACGAATCTTCAGGAGATGCACGAACCGTTTGTTCAAATGGCAAAAGAATTAAGTGTTACAGGTGCAGAAACGGCAAGAATGATGTACAATGCCAGCGGATGGGTTTTGCATCACAATACTGATATTTGGCGAGTTACCGCTCCGGTTGATTCAGCAGCTTCGGGAATGTGGCCAACGGGTGGCGCTTGGGTTTGTCAGGATTTATGGGAAAGATATTTATACACAGGAGATAAAAAGTATTTAGCAGAAATTTATCCGATTATGAAAGGTGCTGCCGATTTCTTTTTGGATTTCATGATTGTAGACCCAAACACAGGATATTTGGTTGTGGTACCTTCAAGTTCTCCAGAAAACACACATGCTGGCGGAACCGGAAAATCGACAATTGCATCAGGTACAACAATGGACAATCAGTTGATTTTTGATTTGTTTACGCATGTTATCGAAGCTTCTGCATTGGTTTTACCAGATGCTGCTTATGTGAAAAAAGTAAGCGATGCTTTGGCAAAAATGCCTCCAATGAAAATTGGAAAACACAATCAGTTGCAAGAATGGCAGGACGATTGGGATGATCCAAAAGACAATCACAGACACGTTTCGCATTTGTACGGATTGTATCCGAGCAATCAGATTTCACCAATCAAAACACCAGAATTATTTCAAGCAGCTAAACAATCGTTGATTTACAGAACAGACGAATCTACAGGCTGGTCAATGGGATGGAAAGTGAATTTATGGGCAAGATTATTAGACGGAAATCACGCTTATAAACTGATTCAGGATCAATTGCATTTAGTAACGGCTGATCAAAGAAAAGGAGGAGGAACATATCCGAATATGTTAGATGCGCATCAGCCTTTTCAAATTGATGGGAATTTTGGATGTACAGCTGGTTTTGCCGAAATGCTGATGCAGAGTCAGGAAGGAGCGATTCAGTTACTACCTGCTTTACCAACAGTTTGGAAAGACGGAAGTATAAAAGGTTTAGTAGCAAGAGGCGGTTTCGTAATCGATATGACTTGGAAAAATAACAAAGTTTCGACTTTAAAAATCTATTCGAAAATTGGAGGAAACTGTCGTTTGAAAGTAGAAAATACATTAAGTGGTTCTTCAATCAAAAAAGCAAAAGGTAAAAACACAAATCCGTTGTTTTATGATGTTGAAGTAAAGAAGCCAATTATTTCAAATGAAGCAAAACTGGAAAAAGAAAAACTGCCTAATTACAATATTTACGATGTGAATATGAAAGCAGGGCAGACGTATACTTTTATGGGGAATTAATTTTTTGAACCATATAAGTAATATAAGAAAATATAAAAGTTAGGTCGTTCCTGCAAGGTTTCCAAAACCTTGTAGGTATGAAATCACAATTCTAGTTTTATAATGAGAGGATTGTTAAAAAAAATGAATTGCCTCCAGCTTTAGCTGGAGGTTTAGGAATTATGCGGTAAAAGGCTTTAGCCAAAAGGGTTCAAAAAGATACCTACAAGGTTTTAAAAACCTTGCAGGAGAAATAGAAGTGTTGAAAAAACGAGAATTTCTTTTGCGTGAGTGATGGAAGTGGAGCTCTTTTTTGTGAGGCGTTTTGCTTCGCCAATTCGCTACCGCTCGGGTCAGCCGAACAAAAAAAGCGGGAACGGACAGCACGACCCGGAGGGACACGCCCAAAATATTAAATTAATAGAATTAAAATGTTACGAGATTTTAAATACAAAATAATAGCCCTTTCCATCGTAATTACTTGTTTAAATGCAAGTTGTAAATCTGGCTCGGGATCTTCGCAATTAGGAAAATCGGCTATTTTAAAAGAAAAAAACTTCAAACATTATGTTGATTATTTCAACACAATGGAAGATGAAAATTTAAAATTTGCCATCCCAAATGACAGTGCCTGGGCTTGGATGGAAAAGAATATTCCGTTGTTTGAATGTCCGCAGCAAAACTTTGAGGAAATCTATTATTTCAGATGGTGGAGCGCTCGCAAACACATTAAAAACACGCCGCAAGGATTTGCTATTACGGAGTTTTTAGTAGACCGTTCGTATGCCGATAAATACAATATGATCAGTTGTGCTTTGGGGCATCATATCAACGAATTCAGATGGGTTCATGATCCAAAATACATTGAGCAGGATGTGAAACTTTGGTACCGAGGCAATGACGGAAAACCAATGAACAAACTGTATAAATTCAGCAGTTGGACAGCCGATGCTTTATACAATCGTTATTTGGTGAATAAAGACGAAAAATTCTTATTGGATTTGTACCCGGACATGGTTACTGATTATGCCGTTTGGGAAAAAGACCGTCAGCGCAAAGATGGTTTGTTTTGGCAGCATGATGTAAAAGACGGAATGGAAGAATCTTTAAGCGGCGGACGAAAAGTACAAAATGCAAGACCGACGATTAACAGTTATATGTTTGGGAATGCTATAGCGATTTCTAAAATGGCTGAAATGAAAGGTGATAAAGATGCTGAAGCAAAATTCAAAGCGAAAGCTGATGATTTGAAGCAATTAGTAGAAACGAAATTGTGGAATCAGAAAAGTGAGTTTTTTGAAACTTTGACTGAAAAAGATACACTGGCGCAGGTTCGCGAAGCCATCGGATTTATTCCGTGGTATTTTAATCTTCCAGAAAAAGGAAAAGGATTTGAAATAGCCTGGGAACAATTGAAAGATGAAAAAGGATTTTCGGCTCCGTTTGGTTTAACAACGGCTGAAAGAAGAAGTCCGCGTTTTAGAACGCACGGAACTGGAACCTGCGAATGGGATGGGGCAATCTGGCCTTTTGCAAGTTCGCAGACTTTGACAGCAATGGCAAATGTTTTAAACGATTACAATCAGGATTTTGTTGCAAAACCAGATTATTTCAAACAAATGGAATTGTACGTGCAATCGCAGTATTACAGAGGAAAACCTTATATTGGAGAATATTTGGATGAAACAACAGGTTATTGGTTAATGGGCGATAGAGAAAGAAGCCGTTATTACAATCATTCAACTTTCAACGATTTAATGATTACTGGTTTGGTTGGTTTGCGCCCGAGAGTTGATGAAAAGATTGAAGTAAATCCGTTGATTCCGCAGGAAAAATGGGATTGGTTTTGTCTGGATAATGTTCTATATCACGGCAATATTATTACCATTCTTTGGGATAAAACGGGGGAAAAATATAAAAAAGGAAAAGGTTTTAGAGTTTTCAAAAACGGAAAAGAAATTGCGTTTTCTGAGAAATTGGAACGAGTGATTGCAGATTAATTTATCCGCAGATAAGCTGATTTAAATGAAGAATAAAATTTGGAGAAAACAGTACTAAATTATTCAATCAAAGGAGGTGTATTTCAGATTCTATGGAATCTGGTTTTTGTGGTACTAGGTGTTTATCTTTTTTCTCAAACAAACTTTGAAAGAATTACATTTACGTTTTCTCATCTGGCGTTACCTGTCGCTGCAGTTTTATTTGTTATTGTTTATGGTATAAAGGCGGTAATGACACTTTCCAATTTTCATAAAAAAATAATATTTTCACAAGAAGGAATAGAACTCAATGAGACATTTTTTGAATGGAAAGATATTGTATTTCCAAGAGTTTTTTTCAAGACTGAACATACGGCCAAGTTCAATATGTCCTATAAAGCGTTTTACTTGACTTTTGTTTACAAACAGGAAACGATCGAAATAAAAATTGATGATTATGATGTATCTGAAAATGAAATAAAAGAACTTCTGAAAAAATATACTCCAAAATACACTCCAAGTCCTATGAATGAAGAAAAAGCAGTTTACGAACCTATACATGATTTTAACCAAATCATAACTTTAGATCAATATTATGATCTTGAACATGAAGACTCAGAAGAAGCTATAAAAGATGTCCAGAAGTTAGCCGTAAAAGATCTTGGTGCAGTAAGACGCTTTTGTGAAAATCAGCTTTTTGTACAGCCTGATAAAGTTAGTTTCGTTTATTATTCGCTGAGTGAAGATGAAGAGATTGATAAATGGGCAGACTTTCTTTCAGAGGAGTTTTGCAGAGTGTATCAAATAGCATTAAACCAAAATAAAGTTAAAGAATTAACTCCCGTTTTGTATGAGATTTTGGTCGAAAATATAACTTTATATAGTGCTGATAGAGTTAGAGAAGCATTATTAAAAGGTTTGGAATCATAAGGACGTAGAAACTCGTTTAAACGCTTTGACGTTCCTTGAAGATTGGACTGATGAAGCGGTTTTGAAAAGTAATCCGATTGTAGTTTCTAAATTGAGACAAAAGCTGAAGGACCCTGAATGGAAAATGCGCTGGAAAACAAGTAAATTTTTAGAACGAAATAAAATCGCCTTTGAGAGTTTAAGTACGCTTGATAAATTGAAAAGGTTTATTAATCCTTAATTTTTAGGATTAGCTTGTCATTTCGACGTAAGGAGAAATTACACTAGTAACTCCATAAAGTAAAGCCAATCTTTGTAGAATCCCGCGTGTGATTTCTCCTTCGTCGAAATGACAATACTTTGGCTTAAAAAAGAAAAAAAATATACCTAACAGGTTTTTAAAAACCTGTTAGGATAAAAAACAATACCATGAAAAAGTTTTTTTTACATCTTACCTTAATCATTTCACTTTTCACAATTTCGGCGAAAGCCCAAAACAAAATCAGTGTGAGTGATTTAAAATGCGAAATGCTGACCAATCCCGAAGGAATTGACGTTTTACAGCCCAGATTGAGCTGGAAAATAAAAGCAGCTGTAAACGATGTAAAACAAACGGCATATCAAATTACTGCGTCTTCAAGTTTAGACAAATTAAACGCAGGAAACGGCGATTTATGGGATAGCGGAAAAGTGCAAAGCGATGCTTCTGTAAATGTAATTTATAACGGAAAAAAGCTGAAAGACCGTCAGGATGTTTTCTGGAAAGTAACTGTTTTTACCAATAAAGGAGAAATTCAATCAAAAGAAAATGCACATTTCAGCATCGGGATTTTGACTTATGCCGATTGGAAATCAACTCGATGGATTGGTTATGAAAAAACGTCTCCCGGAGATAGTATTTCGCAGTATTCCAGATTATCTGCGCGTTATCTTCGAAAAGAAATCAACCTGAAAAAGAAAGTTAAAAATGCCAAGGTGTATATCATGGGAATGGGATTATATGAACTTTACATTAACGGAAATAAAATTGGCGATCAGGTTTTAGCTCCTGTTCCGACAGATTATACGAAGAATGTAAAATACAATGTTTTTGATGTGACTTCGCAATTGCAGGAAGGCAAAAACATGTTGGGAACGATTTTAGGAAACGGACGTTTTTTCACCATGCGTCAGGATTACAAACCGTATAAAATCAAAACGTTTGGTTATCCTAAAATGGCTTTGCAGTTATTTGTGGAATATACCGATGGAAGCAAAGACGTAATCAGAACCGATGATACTTGGAAAATTACAACTGACGGACCAATTTTAGCCAACAATGAATACGACGGAGAAGAATACGACGCCCGTAAAGAAATGAAAGGCTGGAACACCGTTAATTTTGATGATAAAAAATGGCTTTCTGCAGAATATGTTCAGGAACCGGGCGGATTCTATGAAGGACAGATGTCGGCTAATATGAAAGTAAAGCGTGAAGTAAAACCGATTTCGATAAAACAAACGCCAAAAGGAACTTATATCTTAGATATGGGACAAAATATGGTGGGCTGGCTGCAATTGAAAGTCAAAGGAAATAAAGGCGATAAAATCACGATGAAATTTGCGGAGTCACTTCAGCCAGACGGTTCGTTGTACATTGCGAATTTACGTGATGCAAAAACCACTGATATTTATACTTTAAAAGGTGAAGGCGAAGAAGTTTGGGAACCTCGTTTTGTTTTCCACGGATTCAGATTTGTTGAAATTTCAGGATTTACCGCAAAACCAACATTAGAAAATTTTGTTGGAAAAGTCGTTTATGATGATATTCAAACCACAGGAACTTTTGATTCATCAAATCCAATTATGAATCAGATTTTCAAAAATGCCTGGTGGGGAATCAGCGGGAATTACAAAGGAATGCCAATCGATTGTCCGCAGAGAAATGAGCGTCAGCCTTGGCTGGGAGACAGGACAACGGGCGCTTACGGCGAAAGTTTCTTGTTCGATAATCAGGCTTTGTACGCAAAGTGGCTGGACGATATTAAAAATTCGCAAACTATAGATGGGGGACTTCCAGATGTAGCACCCGCTTTTTGGCGTTATTATGGAGATAATGTAACATGGCCGGGAACCTATATCACGGTTGCAGATATGTTGTATCAGCAGTTTGGTGATGAAAAAGTGGTTGAGAAACAATATCCGTACATGAAAAAATGGATGGATTATATGGAAGAAAATTATTTGGTTAACGATTTAATGACCAAAGATAAATACGGAGATTGGTGTGTTCCGCCAGAATCTCTAGAATTAATTCGTTCAAAAGATCCGGCTCGTTTAACAGACGGAGAATTGATTTCAAGCGCGTTTTATTATCAGCTTTTGAATATCATGAAGAAATTTGCTGTGATTTCTAAAAAAGAGAATGACATTCAGCACTATGACGAATTGGCTTTAAGAATCAAAAAAGCGTTCAATGCCAAATATTTAAATACAGATAAAAACAATTACGCCAATAATACAGTAACAGCCAACTTATTACCTTTAACTTTCGGAATGGTTCCAGATGGACTTCAAACCAAAATATTTGAAAATTTGGTTCATGAAGTAGAAGTAACTAAAAACGGTCACGTAAGCACAGGTGTTATTGGAACACAGTTTTTAATGCGAACGTTGACCAATTACGGTCGGGGCGATTTGGCTTTCAAATTAGCATCCAACAAAACGTATCCAAGCTGGGGTTATATGGTTGAAAACGGTGCAACAACAATCTGGGAACTTTGGAACGGAAACACGGCAGATCCGGCGATGAATTCGCAAAATCATGTGATGCTTTTAGGTGATTTATTGATTTGGTATTACGAAAACATGGCCGGAATCAAAAGCAATCCTGAAACTCCGGGATTCAAACAAATCATTATGAAACCAGATTTCAATGCTGGATTAACTTATGTAAATGCTTCTTACGAATCCGTTTACGGGACAATCAAAAGCGACTGGAAAAAAGATAAAAAGGCTTTAGTCTGGAATATTACCATTCCGGCAAATACATCTGCAATTGTACATCTTCCAGCGGGCGATATTTCGGCTGTTTCAATCAATAAACTCAAGCTGAATAAGGCTTCATACACTTATTCTGTTGAAAAAAATAGTATTGTTCTTACGCTTCAGTCAGGTTTTTATACTTTAAATGTTAAATAGTGCAGATTTGCAATAATTCGGGACAGTACAGGATACATCTTTAAAATTTTAGTGTCATTTTTACACTTAATAAATATTTTTGCGGAAAAAATTATTAGGTATGCATAAAATATCTAAATTTTAATTCAAATTAAAACTTAAGAATGAAGAGTGTAAAAATAGCTGCTGTATTGTTTAGTTTACTTCTTTTAGGAAGTTGTAAATCGGCATTGGAAAAAAAGACCTGGAAAGAAGGAATTTTAGTAGACGAATTTGTTTACGATGAAGCACCTTATCCATCCTGTCACGCCATTACAATTGTCGAAGCGACCAATGGTGATCTTGTTGCTTCATGGTTTGGAGGAACTCATGAGAGAAACCCTGATGTCTGCATTTATGTAGCAATCAAGCCTAAAGGAAGTGATAAATGGACAGAAGGTGTAAAAGTGGCCGATGGGGTTATGAAAGAAGGTCCAAGATTACCAACCTGGAATCCTGTTTTATATCAAATTCCGGGCGGCGATTTAATGCTTTTCTACAAAATAGGACCAAAACCATCAGAATGGTGGGGCGTAATCAGAACTTCATCTGATGGCGGAAAAACGTGGTCTGAGGCTCAAAAAATGCCAGATGGTTTCTTAGGTCCAATCAAAAATAAACCGGTTTTATTAAGCAACGGAACTTTATTATGTCCGTCAAGCATTGAAGGCGACGGCTGGAGACTTCGTATGGAATCTACCCCGGATTTCGGAAAAACCTGGGTAATGGGTGACACGCTTCCAAGAGGAAAACAAAAAATCAATGCGATTCAGCCAAGTATTTTATTCCACAAAGACGGAAGCATTCAAGCAATTGGAAGAACCAGAAACAGAGCGATTTTCAGCACTTTCTCAAAAGACAACGGAAAAATGTGGTCTGATATTGAATTAATCGGACTTCCAAATAACAATTCAGGAACTGACGCTGTAACACTAAAAGACGGAAGACATTTATTGGTTTACAATCACGTCCTTCCTCCGGGAAAAGAAGCAAAAGGACCAAGAACGCCTTTGAACGTTTCGGTTTCTAAAGATGGAATTCACTGGGATGCGGCTTTGGTTTTAGAAGATTCAAAAATCAGCCAGTATTCTTATCCTTCAATGATTCAAAGTTCCGATGGGATGGTGCATATTGTGTACACATGGAGACGATTAAAGCTGAAATATGTCAAAGTCGATCCGAGTAAACTGGTGGCGCTGCCTATTAAAAATGGTGTTTGGCCGGGTGAAGAAGGAAAAGTGGTAACAGCTGTAAAAGCGGAAGAAGAATAAAATTAATTGAACCATTAAGAGATTAAGAAAGTTAAGTTGTTGTGCTTAATAAAAATAAACCATTAAGAGATTAAGGAAATTAAGTTGCTGTGCTTAATAAATTATTCTTAAAAATAAGAGTATTAAGGCTTAATTTTCTTAATGTCTTAATGGTAAAACCAATAATATGAAGCTTAATTTCCTTACTATCTTAATGGTAAATTCAAATAACATGAAGCTAAATAAAAACTTAATTGTTGTATTATTTGTTGCGATGTCAACAACATTCAACAGCTGTGCAACGGCTCAGTCTTCAAACAAAAAGCAGAATTATAAAGTGGCAGTTTGCGACTGGATGATTTTAAAAAGACAAAAACTGGGTTCTTTTGCTTTAGCAGCCGAGATAAAAGCAGACGGAATAGAACTAGATATGGGCGGTTTAGGAAACCGACCAACTTTTGACAGTAAACTAGGCGATCCGGTAGAAAGAAAAAAATTCTTAGATAAATCGAAAGAAACAGGAGTTGGGATCAGTTCAATTGCCATGTCTGGATTTTACGCACAATCATTTGCCACAAGAGAAATCGCACCCATGATTACCGATTGTATTCAGGCAATGAAAAACATGAAAGTGAAAGTGGCCTATCTGCCATTAGGAACGCAAACGGATTTGGTTAAAAATCCGGAACTGCGTCCAGAAGTGATTAAAAGATTGCAGTGGGCAGGAAAAGAAGTGGGGAAAATAGGCGGCGTTATTGCAATTGAAACTTCTTTGGATGCAGCAGAAGAGAAAAAACTTTTAGACGAAGTAGGTTCAAAATACATAAAAAGCTCTTTCAACTTTGCGAATGCTTTAGACAATAAAAGAGATATTTCGTCAGAATTGAAGATTTTAGGAAAGAAATATGTAGCGCAGATTCACGCTTCAAACACCGATCAATTTTGGTTAGAAAACGATCCTGCGATCGATATGCCAAAAATCAAACAAACTCTGGACGAGATGAAATGGAGCGGCTGGCTGATTGTAGAACGTTCCAGAGACGTTAATCAGGTACATAACGTAAAAGCCAATTACGGAGCAAACGCAGCTTACTTGAAGAAAATCTTTCAGAATTAAATAATAGATTCTTCTCTCATTTTGTTATCCCGAGGAACGAGGGATCTCCACAAGTAACTCTAAGATTGGAGATTTTTGTGCAGAGCTGCCTGCGAATATTTGCTTCGCCAGTCGTTATCACTTGAGCCTCCTTCGTCGAAATGACAAACTCAACGAGAATTCCTAATGAATAAAAAAAATAGCATACCATGAAATATTTACAATTACTTTTTTTATTTTTTTGCGTCTCTTTCGCTGCCGCGCAAAACATTACTATTGTTAGTGATGCCAATTCGCCCAGAGCAAAATTTGGCGCGGAGAAATTATCAGAAACCCTTTCGGCAAAAGGATTCACTGTTGCTTCAGCAGATAAATTAAAAAGTTCAAAAGACAAAGTAATTGTTATTGGAGAAAAAGGAACTGACTTTTGGAAAAAGAATGCGAAAAGCGCCAAAATCGACGACAGCAAATTAACGAAGAAAGAAGGTTTCTTAATTCGCACTCAAAAAAATATAATTTATATTGAAGGATCAGATGCAAGCGGTACTTTGTATGGCGCAATGGAATTGGTTGACAAAATTAAAAGTTCAGGTCAGCTTCCTTCAGAAATCAATATAGACGATAGTCCGGAAATGGTGTTGCGCGGCGCTTGTATCGGAATGCAGAAACCGGTTTATCTTCCGGGACGCGATGTTTACGAATATCCGTATACACCGGAAACTTTTCCTTGGTTTTATGATAAAGCACTTTGGATTAAATACTTAGATATGCTGGTTGATAACCGCATGAACTCTTTGTATTTATGGAACGGACACCCATTTGCTTCTTTAGTAAAATTGAAAGAATATCCGTTTGCAGTTGAAGTAAGCGACGAAGATTTCAAAAAGAACGAAGAAATCTATAAATTCCTAACAGTTGAAGCCAACAAAAGAGGAATCTGGGTTATTCAGATGTTTTACAACATTATTGTTTCTAAGCCTTTTGCTGAGCATTATAATATTAAAACACAAGATCGTTCAAGACCAATCACGCCTTTGTTGTCTGATTACACTAGAAAATCTATTGCTGCTTTCATCGAAAAATACCCAAACGTTGGTTTGATGGTTTGTTTGGGAGAAGCAATCAATACGGTTGATGATGACGTGGAATGGTTTACCAAAACAATTATTCCGGGTGTTCGCGATGGTTTACAGGCATTAGGAAAAACAGAAGAACCACCGATTATTTTACGTTCTCATGATACAGACGGGCCTTTGGTGATGGAAAAATCACTTCCGTTATACAAAAACCTTTATACAGAAAGTAAATATACAGGAGAGTCTTTAACGACTTATACGCCGGGTGGACCTTGGGGAGAAACGCACAAACAGTTGAGCGCTCTTAAATCCATTCATATCGAGAACGTTCACATTTTGGCAAACTTAGAACCTTTTAGATACGGTTCTCCGGATTTTATCCAAAAAACGGTAAAAGCAATGCACAGCGTACACGGAGCCAATGCATTACACTTATATCCGCAAGCTTCGTATTGGGATTGGCCATATTCTGCTGATAAAACAAAATCGGGCGAGCGTTTATTAGAAATGGATCGCGACTGGATTTGGTACAAAGCCTGGGCAAGATATGCCTGGGACAGCAAAAGAGACCGAAACGAAGAAGTTAAATACTGGGATAAAGATTTAGCAGCGAAATTCGGAACCACTCAGGAAGCGGCAAATAACATTTTAAAAGCATACGAAGAAACAGGAGAAATTGCTCCAAAAACGTTAAGACGTTTCGGAATTACAGAAGGAAACAGACAAACTTTATTGTTAGGAATGTTCGAAAGCCAATTGGTGAATCCGTCAAAATGGAGAGTGTATCCAGGATTCCACGAATCTTGCGGGCCTCCGGGAGAATTGCTTTTAGAGTATGCTAAAAAAGAATGGAACAAAGAACCGCATTCCGGTGAACTTCCAACGCAGATTATTGCTGAAATAGTAGAACACGGAAGGTTGGCTGTTGAAGCCATTGACAAAGCCGAAGCAAGCGTAACGAAAGATAAAGAAGAATTTGCACGTCTTAAAAATGATATGCATGCGTACAAAGCTTTCGCGGACTTCTTCTCAGAAAAAGTAAAAGCAGCGTTGTTGGTTTTAAGATACAGTTATTCAAATGATATTGCCGATTTAGATAAAGCGATGCCTCATTTGGAAAAAAGTTTAGAGTACTACGAATTATTGGTGAAGCTAACGAAAGATACGTATTACTATGCCAACAGTATGCAGACAGCACAACGCAGAATTCCGATTGGAGGAGACGACGGAAACAACAAAACATGGGCTGAATTATTACCGCATTACGAGCGTGAATTGGCTAATTTTAAAAGAAATTTGGATAAACTAAAATCTTCAAAAGACGGAAAAGTAGAAAGCAAAGAAGGGAAGCCTTGGAAAACGGCTGATGTAACTTTCATCGATGAAAAACCGGGAACGTATTTAGTGAAAACCGGAACAAAAGTGTACGGAACAGATATTTCTGAATTGACAAAAATAGCTCCTGAACTTCAAAACCTAAGAGGATATTCGTTTGTAGAAAACGATCAAAACGAAAAAGGAACACATTTGAAGTTTAGAAATACAAAAGCCGTTAAATTAGTGGTTGGCTATTTCAACTCAGATCAAAAGAGATTTTTATTGCCGCCAAGTTTAGAAACTGATGCAGCAGGAAATGCGCACGGTCAAGCCGAAGTAATTCTGGCAAGTGCCATGAATTTGAAAGATTTACCTCGTGTAAACATTCATACCTACACCTTCCAGCCTGGCGAAAATAAATTAGATTTAGGAAAAGGAAAAGTATTGATTTTAGGTTTCATCGACGCAGACCAAAACATTACACCTCGTGATGTTGGATACATTGATGCAGGAGAGAAAGCAGCGGTAGATTGGCTGTTTTATTAATCCACGTTCCTGCAAGGTTTTCAAAACCTTGTGGGTATTGTAAAATAGAATAATTTGGGCGTGTCCCTCCGGGTCGGGCTGTACGTTCCCGCTTCCCGATGAAAAATCGGGAGAGCTCCACTGCCATCCCTCACGCGAATAAAGGTATAAACACAATCTTGTCATCCCGAAGAACGAGGGATTTCAAAAAGAAGCTCTACAAAAGAGCGTTTAGTTTCCTGCAAGGTTTTCAAAACCTTGTAGGTATTGTAAAGTTTATTAGATGCCGAAAATTAAACCTACAAGGTTTTGAAAACCTTGCAGGATGGACAACGAAACTTAAATTACCTTATATAACTTATATGGTTTTTAAAAATATGAACAGAATAGTTTTTTTTATTTTTTGTTTTTTTTCAAGTACATGCTTTGTTTGGAGTCAAAGCACTAAGAATTCAGTGAAAGTCCGAAAGGAAGTTTCGCTGAATTCAGCTTGGGAAACCATAATTTTGGATAATCCGCAGAATGAAAAAACTTTTGCAGAGAATCCAAAAACTGATTCCAATTGGGAAAAAGTGAATGTGCCTCACAATTGGGATCAGTATTATGGTTTCAGAAGAACAAAACACGGAAATTTACACGGAACAGCCTGGTACAAAAAGACTTTAAAACTGGATAAAACCGTATCCGGAAAAAGACTCTTTTTGTTTTTTGAAGGCGTGAGTTCTTACGCAGCAGTTTGGGTAAATGGTAAAAAAGTGGGCGAACACAAAGGTGGGCGAACCACTTTTACGCTTGATATTACCAAAGCCGTTTCTTTAGAAAAAGAAAACCAAATTTTGGTAAAAGCTTCGCATCCTTCTTTTATTGCCGATCTTCCTTGGGTTTGCGGAGGTTGTTCCGGCGAATGGGGCTTCTCAGAAGGTTCTCAGCCAATGGGGATTTTCAGACCTGTTTCGTTAGTCATTACAAACGATGTTAGAATTGAACCTTTTGGCGTTCATATCTGGAATGACAAATCGGTTTCAAAACAAAAAGCAATTTTGCTTACGACTACAGAAATTAAAAACTACGGAACTTCAGATCGAAATTTAACTATTGAAAATGTTCTTTTTGATGCTTCAGGAAAGAAAGTGGTAAGCTCAAAAAGTACAGTTATAAATACTTCAGGCGAATTAAGATCGGTTTTGCAGACCTTACCGGAAATTCAAAATCCGAAATTGTGGTCGCCGTCAAATCCGTATTTGTATAAATTAGTTACTTCAGTTTTTGAGAATGGAAAAATAATCGATCAGTTAACAACACCGTACGGAATTCGTTGGGTTAGCTGGCCTGTGAGTCGTGACGGAAAAGACAATCGTTTCTTCATTAATGACGAACCTGTTTTTATAAATGGTGTCTGCGAATACGAACATCAAATTGGAAACAGTCATGCATTTTCTGACGAACAGATTCATGCCAGAATCGAGCAGATTAAAGCAGGCGGATTTAATGCTTTTAGAGAAGCACATCAACCTCATAATTTGTTGTACCAAAAAGAATTAGACGAAAACGGAATCTTATTTTGGAGTCAGTTTTCGGCACATATTTGGTACGATACGCCAGAATTCAAAGAAAATTTCAAAACTCTTTTACGCGAATGGGTTAAAGAACGCAGAAACAGTCCGTCGGTTGTTATGTGGGGCTTGCAGAACGAAAGTACAATTCCAAAAGAATTTGCCGAAGAATGCACACAGATTATCCGCGAAATGGATCCGTTATCGGCTTCACAAAGAATCGTAACGACTTGTAACGGAGGTGAAGGAACAGATTGGAATGTGGTTCAAAACTGGTCAGGAACCTACGGCGGAGATCCGTTAAAATACCATTTAGAAATGACGACTCAGTTATTAAATGGTGAATACGGCGCATGGCGTTCTGCCGATTTGCATACAGAAGGCGAATTCGACCAGAAAGGAACTTTAAGTGAAAATCGTTTTTCTCAGTTAATGGAAATTAAAGTGAGAGAAGCTGAATCGGTAAGAGATAAAATCGCAGGACAATTCAACTGGCTTTTTGCTTCACACGAAAATCCGGGACGAGTTCAAAACGGAGAAGGATTTAGAGATATAGACAAAGTAGGACCCGTAAATTACAAAGGACTTTTCACGATTTGGGGAGAACCTTTGGATGCGTTTTATATGTACCGCGCCAATTACGCCTCAAACAAAACCAATCCGATGGTTTATATTGTTTCGCACACGTGGCCAAGCCGTTGGGGAAAATCCGGAATCAAAAACGGAATCGATATTTATTCGAATTGTGACGAAGTAGAATTGTTTAATGATGTAAATAAACTTTCACTTGGAAAATTAAAAAATCCGGGAATTGGAAAACATTTTCAGTTTAACAATGTCAATATTCAGTACAATGTTTTATATGCCGTTGGATATGTAAACGGAAAAGCGGTTGCCAAAGATTATATTGTTTTGAATACTCTTCCGAAAGCACCAAATTTAGAAACTTTAGTTGCTGATAAAACAGATATTTTAAAAGCCAATAAAAACTATAATTATATCTACAGAGTAAATTGTGGCGGTTCTGAATATACAGATAGTTCAGGAAATGTTTGGTTAACAGACACGCACAAAAGCGGACAAAATACTTGGGGTTCTTTATCCTGGACAGATAATTTTGAAAAACTGCCTGACTTTTTTGCAAGCCAGAGAAGCAGTTTTGATCTTGTAAACGGAACAAAAGATCCAGAGTTATTTCAGAATTTCAGATACGGAGTTGATAAATTGCGTTACGAATTTCCTGCCCCAGACGGAGAATATCTTGTCGAATTGTATTTCACAGAACCGTGGTACGGAACAGGCGGCGGATTAGATTGTAAAGGCTGGCGTTTGTTTGATGTTGCAATCAACAATAATGTTGTTTTAAAAGATTTCGATATTTGGGCAGAAGCAGGTCATGATAAAGCGTTAAAGAAAACTTTTACTGTAAAAAGCGTAAATGGAAAAATCATGATTTCGTTTCCAAATGTAAAATCGGGACAAGCGATTATTTCTGCAATTACGATTGCAGCAAAAGATAAAAATGTAAAACCAGCAGATCAATCGCCAAGAAATATTCAGAATGTAAGTTTAGATGCTAAAGAATTTAAAATGGGTTCTTGGTTAGATATCAACTCAAAACAATATTTAAACTCAGAAGTTATTTTTACAGAATTACCTTCAGAAGTTTTTGGTGGAGATTATTTACAATTTGCTGATTACTCAAAAGCTTCTGGTTCGTTTACAGCAAAAGAAGAATCTACAATTTTTGTTTTGGTTGATGATAAAATAAAGTCATTAAAAGGACTTTCAGATTATAAAAAAATAGAAGAAAAAGCGAAAAACAACAGCGGAGTTTCTTTTGATGTTTTTACTAAAAAAGTAAAGAAAGGTGAGAAAGTTCTTTTTGATAATGCTGAGGTAATTTCGACAATTGTCGTTGTTCCTACTTACGATATGGGCGAAAAAGACGATTCAAGACCTGTAGTAATTATTGAAGCCGAAAAAACAAAAACAACGGGAACAGGAATTGAAAAAGGAAATTTCAAAAAAGCCGATTATATTGAGTTCACTAAAAAGACCAATAATAGTATCGAATTCGAAGTAAAACCTGGTGTTGCAGGGATTTATTTAATGCGCTTCCGTTTTATGAATCGAAATGAAACTCCGCTGAAAGTGAAATTTAAAATGGAAGATGCATACGGAATTTTAATGCGAAATGACACGATTGAATTTTTTCCTTCACCGGAAAAATGGAAAATTTTAAACACAACATCAGGAGGTTATATCAACGCAGGAACGTATAAAATTACCTTGGAAGGAGATGATTTGAAAGGGTTGATGATTGATAATTTTGAATTTCAGTAGATTTTTGAGAGGAACAAAGGGACAAAGCAGCAAAGGTTTTTACTGTAGAGACGCACCGCAATGCGTCTAACATACTGGATGTTTTAAAGAAATAAAATAAAAAAATAATCTCGCAAAGACGCAGAGACGCGAAGGAAATTAAACCATATAAGTTATATAAGTTCAATCAAGGCAAAACTTAAATTTTCTTATATAACTTATATGGTTTAAAAAAAACGTTTTTACGAGAGAAAAAATAAAAATATGTTTAAAAAAATTACACTTGCATTATTGTTTTCAGTATCAATTTTTGCACAAAAACAAGCCAGAATTGTTGAAGACTTCAACAAAAACTGGAACTTCAAATTAGGAGATCATCCAGAAGCAATAAATGCGAATTTCAATGCATCAGATTGGAGAACACTTCAATTACCGCATGACTGGAGTATTGAAGGCGCTTTTGATAAAGATGCTAAAACAAAGCAGGCACAAGGATTCTTACCTGCCGGAAAAGGCTGGTATCGTAAAGTTTTTACGATTCCTGCGAGTTCAAAAAGCAAAAAGGTTTCGGTGGAATTTGACGGTGTTTTTAAAAACAGCGAAGTATTCATAAATGGAAAATCATTAGGAATGCGTGCGAATGGGTATATCTCTTTTGGATACGATTTATCTCCGTATTTAAATTACGGACAGTCGAATGTTATTGCTGTAAAAGTTGATAATGATTCACAGCCCAATTCAAGATGGTATACGGGGTCCGGGATTTACAGAAATGTGAGATTGGTGACAAGTGAAAAACTTCATGTAGGGAAGTGGGGGACTTTTGTAACCACGCCTGAAGTTTCAAAAGAGAAATCAACCGTACGTTTTGAAGTTACAATTGATAATGATAATGACAATGTGAGAGAGTTTAATCTGGTTACTTCGATTGTAAATGCAGATAATGATGAAGTGGTGAATATGACTTCTATAGAAAGAATCGGAGCTAAAACCTCTGAAAAAAAGATTCATAATCTGGAAGTAAAACAGCCAAAATTATGGAATACAGAAAATCCGTATTTGTATAAAGTCATTACAAAAGTGTATGAGAAATCGAAATTGGTTGACAATTACGAGACGCCGCTTGGGTTTAGATTTTTCAATTTCGATTCAGAAAAAGGATTTTCTTTGAATGGCGTCCCAACTAAAATTTACGGAGTTTGTTTACATCACGATAATGGCGCTTTGGGAGCTGTAGAAAACATTCACGCGGTTAGAAGAAAACTGACTTTGATGAAAGAAATGGGAGCAAATGCTATTAGAATGTCTCACAATCCCCATTCTTTGGAAATGATGCAATTGTGCGACGAAATGGGATTCATCGTTCAGGACGAAGCTTTTGACGTTTGGAAGAAGAAAAAAGTAACGAACGATTACCACAAAGATTGGGATGCGTGGCACAAACAGGATTTAGAGGATTTTATCAAAAGAGACCGCAATCATCCATCGGTGATGATGTGGAGTATTGGTAACGAAATCAGAGAGCAGTTTGACAGCACTGGAATTGCGATTACTAGAGAATTGGCTAAAATTGTAAAATCGTTAGATACAACTCGTCCTGTTACATCTGCTTTGACAGAAAATGTAATCGAGAAAAATTTTATTTATCAATCAGGAGCTTTAGATCTTTTAGGATTCAATTACAAACATGAAGATTACAAAGATTTTCCAGCTAAATTTAAGGGACAAAAAATATTAGCTTCAGAGAGTGTTTCGGCTTTAGAAACGCGAGGACATTACGATCAATCGGATATTATTCAAGCCTGGCCTGTAAAACACGGAGCTCCGTTTGATGGAAATGCAGACTGGACGGTTTCGGCTTACGATCAGGTAAAGTCGTATTGGGGCGCGACGCACGAAGAAAACTGGAAAACAATAAAAAGTCAGGATTTCATGGCGGGAACTTTTATCTGGACAGGATTTGATTATATCGGAGAACCAGATCCGTATCCGTTTCCGGCAAGAAGTTCTTATTTCGGAATCGTCGATTTAGCCGGACTTCCAAAAGATGTATATTATATGTACCAAAGCGAATGGTCGAATAAAACGGTTCTGCATATTTTACCGCACTGGAACTGGAAAAAAGATCAGGAAATAAACGTTTGGGCCTATTACAGTAATGCAGATGAAGTAGAATTATTTTTAAACGGAAAATCGCTTGGCAAAAAATCAAAACAAAATGATGACCTGCACGTTTCCTGGAAAGTGAAGTTTGAACCGGGAACGTTAAAAGCGGTTTCAAAAAGAGGCGGAAGGGTAGTTTTAGAAAAAGAAATCCACACTGCTGGACAAGCTTCAAAATTGGACTTAAAAGCTGATAAAAAAGCCATTAAAAATGATACTTATGATTTGGTTTACGTAACCATTTCGATGACAGATAAAGACGGAAATTTAGTTCCCGATGCAATGGATTTAATCAATTTTGAAGTTACTGGTGGAGGAAAATTAGTTGGGGTTGATAATGGTTATCAAGCCAATCTGGAGTCGTTTAAAGCGAATTCCTGCAAGCTTTTCAACGGAAAGTGTATTGCAATTATTCAATCAAATGGAAAGAAAGAAAAGATTCAGTTGAAAGCAACGGTTTCTGGTTTACAGACATCAACAATTGAAGTTAAAGTGAATTAATCTCGCAAAGTTTTTTTAAACCATATAAGTCATATAAGTAATTTAAGTATTTTTCTTAAGTGAACTTATATGACTAATTTTAATAAAATCTTTGCGTCTTAGGGAGATTTTTTATAAGATGCTTTAAAAGTATTTTTTGTGACTTTTGTATATTAGCCTAAATAATATTTAAAAGCCGAAAAATGATCTGTACTATTTATTCGCATCATTTAGGACTGGAGAAAATCAAAGAAATCTTTCTTTCTCATGTTCCTGACGGAATTTTTTCCAATAATGGTGAAAACCTCGAATTTGAAGTAAAAGGCGGTATTCTGAGTCCGTCAAAAAAAGTAACTGTTTTTTATAGAGAAAGGGCAGTGCCCTCTTATCAGATTCCGCACACAGATGATTCTGAGTTAACTGCCAATTTAAAAGGATTGTATGGTTATGTAAATTCTCTGCCAGCCCAAAATGAAAAGATAAAAGGTCTTTTTCTTCATAAAATACAAACCCTTAATTCTGAGTTTTCAATTCGTCAGGATAAAGGAGAAATAAAACAACTGAATGCCATTATAAAGGATCTTGCGATAGAGTTTGAAGCGGTTCTATTTGTGCAGCCCAAAACGATTATCAGCAAAGCAGATACGCAGCATTTTCTGGATCAGGATTTAAACTTAATAATTGATGTAAACGGAAACTGCGAAATAGATGAACTTCCTGTTAATATCAATTCTGAATATTTTGATGGTGATCAGACCCAATTAACCGAAGATCAAATTCAGAGAAAAGCAGACAGCGAAAAAATTCTCGAAAGAGAAAACATAAAAATTAACAAACATCTGCCTTGTATTGAATCTGAAAACGAAACGACGATTCGATCAGCAAAGGAAATTGCAGAAAGACTCAGTGTTTTGGCCGTAACCAATTTAGTTGCTTTTAATAGTATATCGGCTGAGGAAGCAGTTGATTATCTGCAGGAATACCATCTTTGGGAAAAGGTAACAGAGGGAGAAAAAGAGTTTCTGGCTGACCCGACAGAGGACAAAAAAATGTATGAAACCTGGAAATGTGAAGGAATCTGGACCTTGACCTGGGCTTTGAAGAAAGTGGATGCGCTTGATTTTCCAAATGAATTCTGCAGCCTTGAAAATATCAGCGCAGAGAATTATCCAGTAGGAAAAGACAAAGACCCATATGAATTTATAAATGCTGTAAGCGAGGTGCGATCTAAAAAGGAAATTTTAGATGCTGCCGATTTGTATTACAGATTTAATTGGGCTTGTGTAGATGAAAGAATCAACGGAAGACAGATTGAAGGCATCAATCCCGGAATTGTTTACGAAAGACAATATGCCTTAAACTGGCTTATACATTACATGGATCAGGATTGGGATAATGTTACCTGCGATACTTAATAAGTTTTAAGTTATCAGTATAAACTATATACTCATGTAAGTCCGGTTAAGATCAATCTTCAATTTGCTTACATGACTTATATGGTTTATTTTTTGCATTTCAGTTAAAAAAAAACATTCCGCTCCATTGAGAAGCGGAATGTCACCATTAAAAAAAAATTCAAGAATTACTATAGCAATAACTCGAGTTATCGTTTTAGAAAACACCTATGTAGTGGTTTCCTGCTTTGTTTACTAATGTAGCTCCTTTTGTTACGGCTCCTGTTACAGAGTCAATGATGTAGATGTTTCCATCTTTTCCAACCGGAGTTACGGCAATGTATAATTCGTTTCCGTCAACTACGAAACCTTGGTACTGACCAAAATCTAAGGCAGTATCGTAAGCGATGCCTTCAACTAGTTTAGCTGTTTTAGCATTTAAATCAAGTCTTGCTACATAACCCTGATCGCTGCCTTCGTGGTGGTAAACTGCGTAAGCAATTCCGTTTGCAACATATCTCCATGCATCGATATAAGAACCTTTAACACCAAGCTGTGCATCTAAACTTAAAACATATGAATTGTCATATTCGTTGTTTTGGTTGATTTTTAAGATGTAAGACCCTTTTTCTGTATCTCTCTGCGTTGCCTGATAGATGTTTCCGTCGTTTGCCACAAAGCTGTTGAAACTTCTGTAACCGCTGGTATCACCAAAACCTACTGTAGAAGTAATAACTTTTGGATTTAACAATGAAGGATAATCAACCACTACAGACTTAGAACCTAAACGCTCAAATGCGCTTTCATTTGTTCCTGTAGATGGATTTGTTTTACGCATCCACGTTCCAATGATTAATTTATCTCCGGCCTTATTTAAGGTTGGAGCATCTAAACGGAAAATATGGTGTCCTTTAATTTCTTCTTCCGGAGTTAAAGGAATCTGATACTGTCCGTAATCAGAAATTAAAAACTTTTGAAGATCTAAGCTTAAAACAGTAGCCGAACCTCTGGTATGCTTGTATGTTTTTCCGTCATCTTCTGTAACTACCACAGGAGCCGTAACATTTACCGCAATTCCGGTTTTGTCACCATCAAAAAGTTTTACCCATCTTGGCGAAGTTCCTGCATATTGAGAAATATTTACTGTAGCCCCTGACTGTACGAAATTTTTAGCTCCGTTTACACTGTAAGTCATGAATTCACCGCCGTTAGCACCTGTATACGTAATGTTGAATAAAGTATTACCATCTACAGATGATTGTAAACGCGCTGTTCTGTTTGATTGAACAGACTCGCCATTATCATAAACGTTAATAGAAACGTTTGGATTTTTAGCATCTTCTTTGCTGACAGCGTAAATTTTGGTTCCTCCGTTTCCGTCTCCAGGAGCTTCCTGCATGATAGCTCCCGCAACCGTAATCCATCTGCTTTCTTCGGGAATTGGATCTACCGGAGTTTCTTCATTTTTATTATCGTCACTGCTGCAGCTTGTCGTAAGTGCGAATGTGGTAAAGACCAATCCGCATGCAAGTAATTTGAATGTACTTTTTTTCATATTTATTGCTTTAAAAAAATTAATTAGTTACTAAAATTTATTGATTGTATAGTTTATCTTTAAATAGAATGCTCTTCCCGGTTTTTGAACCGCAAAGTTATCGTAGACCTGCTGGTTTGTTATGTTTTTGGCATCAAAACTGGCGATGAAGTTTTTGTTTGGAAAAACATAGCTCAGTCCTAAATCATGCGGGAACTGGTCAGGTACTTTGCTGCTTTCCATACTCAGCCAGTTTGTATAAAATTCTCCCACAAAACCAAAGTTGTAATAAAGATTCAGCTGTGAATTTTTCTGCAGTACATTTTTAAAATTGTACTGTGCATTTGCGTTAATATTGAAAAACGGCTCATTAGGATATTGTTTATTATAATGATCCAATTGTTTTCCGTTTGCATCGTACTGGTCTTTAAATAACGAATTGAATTTTGACATATTCATACTAATGAACAATCTGTTGTTGTTTGAATATTCTACTGCTGCTTCATATCCAAGAGACTGGGCTTTTCCTAAATTGACAGACGGGGCAACCTCTAAAGCTTCATTTACACGGTTGCTGAAATCGCGGACAATTTTATCTCTCGTATTTCTCCAGAAACCAGATCCGTTAAAACTAAATTTATGATCGTTGATGGTATAGGGACCAAATCGCAAACCGGCATTGAGATTGTTACTTTGTTCAGGTTTTAAAGAACTGCTGGCACTTTGGTTTTCGCCGGGATTACCAAAAATTTCATTTTCAGACGGAAGTCGTATTGCTTTTTCAGCAGATAACATCAGCATTACTTTTGGAACAATAAAATAAGAACTGGCTAATCCGTATCCGTAAAAAGTTGTGCTGTTGTTTTCTATTTTTTCCTCGATAGCGTTTTGTCCATTTACAGATGTAATAATCGGAGTTCTCTGTTCTGTTCTTTGATTGTAACGTTTTCCAAATAAATTGGTTCTTAAACGAGAGTTAAAAGCTTCCAATTCGTAAGCCATTGATAAAATGTTTTTCTGAAGGTCTCGTTTTTGCTGAAAATCCCTTTCCAGCTGCGATTTCATTTCGTCAAACTCATTTCTGTCAAAAGAGTAAAGCATCGTACCCAATACGATTCTGTGATTTTCGGTTATGTTATAATTAAGGTTGGCTCTGGTACTGAAAATTTTATCATTAAAATGTAAAATTGTAGCTGGTCCCTGTTGTGCGCCCTGTGGTGTCATAAGATATTCACCCTTAAGTCCGCGAACTTTCTCATTAAACCAGTTGTAGTTATATTTGACTGTATCGCTTAAAACTTGTCCTCTTTGGCTAAAAACGGAATTAACAGTAAATTCCAATCCTTTTACAATAAAATCTTTTTTAGCATAATTAAGACTTATTACCTGTGCATCAGATTCGGTAAACCTGCCTTTATAAGGTCTTGACATGGCTTGTCCGTTCTGGATTTCATTATAATCATCAGAAGCATTAAAGCCTACTAAGAAAGTATCTGCCCAGTTTACATCTGTAAAACCAACTTCAACACGTCCTCCGTAAGAACGGTAAGCATCTTCAAAACGTTTTACTTTTATAAATTCCTTTTGACCGTTAGGCAGAATGTTAAAAGCAAATTTTCCCCAGATTTCATAATCGTTATCAGAGTAATTGTAAAAACCTGAACCTTTTACGGTAAACCCTGATTTGTTCCTAAAAGTGGTATTAAAATTAGATTGTGTAGTATTAAACGATCCGTAAGAAATAGATGCATTTAAAGAATTTCTGGCTCCTTTTTTCAGAATAACATTAATTGCACCGCCCAAAGCATCATCGGCCAAATGAGCCGGAATAACGCCTTTGTAAACTTCAATTCGATCAATTAAAGCCGGAGGAATACTGTTTAAATTAAAAGATGAACCATAAGTAGAAATAGGGATTCCGTCAATAAAAATACGAATAGCGTTGCCCGTCATTCCGTTTAGGTTATAGGTGACATTTGAGCCCAAACCACCGTTCTGCCTGATACGAACACCCATTGATTGTCCTAATAAATCGTTGGTTTGTATATTTCGTTTGGCAGCTTCCTGAGTTTCGATCACATTTACAGAGAAACCTTTTTCTACGATTTCTTTTTTAACTGACTTTTTCTGGATTAATACTTCTTTTAAAATTTTTGGATCTGTAATTTTTTCCAAAGAAATGCTAATCTGCTGCGTAGGATTATTCAGTACTACTTTGACAGATTTGGCTTTGGCCTCCATAGAAGAAATTTCCAACGTGTAATTTCCGTAAGCCAGACCTTTTATTTCAAATTGTCCATCGTTGTCTACAACGGCAAATTTTTGTGTTCCTGAAACTTGTATAGAAGCTCCAAGAGCTGTTTCGTTATTGGTAAAGGTTACTTTTCCTGTAATTTTTCCGGTTTGAGACCAACTGGAAATGCTTATCATGAAAAGGAGAAAGTAAAGAATTCTCATATTGAAGTATACTGATTTAGATAGAGCAGCAAACTTATATGATAATTTAAATTTAATCTAAATAAACGCGTTAGAAGATTATTAGATTTACATTAGAGGTTTTAATGTTAGATATGAGTGTAAAAAATAGAAGTTAGGAGGGAAATCCTAACAGGTTTTCAAAACCTGTTAGGTATGTTTTTACGTTATCTAAATAAAATTAGATATAACAAATTTTGACGAATTTAAATATGTCAGGTTTAAATTGTTTAGACAGGAATTTTGATCTGCAGAGCTCTTAAGTGTAATACCTAACAGGTTTTAAAAACCTGTTAGGATTCGGAATATATTATTGGTAATGAGGTTTTTAGGGTTTAATTTTTAGATCTTAACTCATAACTTCTAACCTATAATTTATAAGTAAAATTTTTAGATTGAATCGTTTTCCCTTTATCTGTAATCATAACACAGCTGTATTCGGGGAATTTTTGGAGTAAAAGCAGGCCTTCTTTCTGACCCAGAACCATCATAGAAGTACTGAGTCCGTTAGCGGTTTCGGCATTGGGACCAAAGACTGTTATACTGCATAAACCGGCTGCAGGATATCCGGTTGCAGGATTTATAATATGCGAATAGCGTTTGCCGTTAAAAACCACAAACTTTTCATAACTGCCGGAAGTTGTTACAGCACCTTCTTTTAAAGGAATGGCAGTCAGGATTTTTTCAGGATGAAACGGATTCGTGATACCGATTTTCCAGTCTTTTCCATTAGGTTGTTTTCCCCAGGTGCTCATATCGCCCGAACCGTTAATAATTCCGGCTGGTACGCCTTTTTCAATCATCATGGAACGGCATTTATCGGTCGCATATCCTTCGCCCAAAGCACCAAAACCAATTTTCATTCCTTTTAATTTTAGAAAAATGGTCGATTGAACGCTGTCCAGAATAATGTTTTTATAACCGACTTTTTCCACTGATTTTTTTATGGCTTCTGCCGAAGGCATTTCGGTCATTGAACCGTCAAATTTCCAGATTCTGTCCATTGCAGCAAAACTTACGTCAAAACCACCATTCGTGATTTCCGAAAGTTTAAGGGCTCTTTGTGCCAGTTCAAAAACTTCTCTGTCTACTTTTATGGGTTGTATTCCGGCATTTTGATTGACTTGAGAAACCTGCGAATCCGGTTTCCAATCCGAAATAAGGTTTTCAATTCTGGTGATTTCGGCAATTACAATGTCGATATTTTGCTCTGCAGAAAGCGAATCTTTATCTACAATGCTTATGTCGAAACGTCCGCCCATAAGCAGTGTGGTTCTTTTTCGTAAGATCTGCGAATTTGCCGAAAAACAGATCGTTACGAAAAACAGCAAAAGGATTTTATGAGACAATAATTTAAGCATACTATTTTTTAAGAAAAGCCGGTCGCCCCGATGGGATTTTTTGTATGAATTAAAAATTAAAAATTAAAAATTAAAAATTAAAAATACATATTCTAAAACTCAGAAATTATAATCTGCAATCTAAAATCTACAATCTAAAATCTAAAATCTAAAATCTGCAATCTAAATTCTAATAACAATCCGTTAATAACTGACCGTTTTCTTTGTATTCAGCCAGAGTTTTAATTCCGTTTGACATACATAAATCATTAAGGATCGCTTCAACATCCTGCTGCATAGCAAGAGAACCGCAGATCATAATTACACCGCCTTGTTTTAGTAAATCCATAAAAAAGACCGTATCCCTTCTAATCAGATCCATTACATAAATTTGCTTTGCTTCGCGAGATAAAGCTACGTGAAAATCAACAAGATGTTCCTTTTGTTTCATTACCATAGCGAACTTTTTATAAGCCAGTAGAGTAGGCGTTTCCATTCTGAATCCGCTGTAAAGATGGATTTCCTGCATCGCTTTATTTTGTTCGATCATTCCGAGGAAAGGCGCAATTCCGGTTCCGTTGGATATAAAAGCTGCTTTTGGCGCTTTCTTTGGCAGATAAAAAGCAGGATTTTTCAGGATTCTGGCTTTAATAACATCACCCGGTTCTAAAGTATTCAAATATCCTGAACCCAATCCGTTTGGGTGCAGTTTTACAACCAATTGTACATTGCCTGAATGATTCCCGATAGAGTAGAGGCGTTCTCTTGAATCGTTTGCCGGATAAACAGCCAGTAAATCACCTGAGATAAATTTGGTTCGTGAACTGGCTCTAAGCGTCAGGATAAAAGTATGTTCGGTTTCAGAAATAGGAGTTTTATCTAAAACCATTAATTTTTGAAGTCCTTTTGGCACATGATTATACAAAGAAGGCGTTGTCGATAAGACAATTCCCGTTTTGGTGCTCCATAATTTTACCCAGTCTACAAACTCTACAGCCGATTTATCGTTTACCGTCTGTAAATCCAAGTAACGTTCTGCCCAGTTTTGCTTTTCGAGAAGCTGGTCGATTTCAATAGCAAATCCGCAGAAATCAGGATAAGCTTTCGAACCAAAACCAACAACAGAAAAATTGATTTTCTGGTCCTGATTTTGTTTTTCTAGCAAAGTTTTGAACTTATTTCCGTTTGAAGGTGCATCACCTAAACCGTGTGTCGAAGAAAAAACGATAATATGTTCTGCTTTCGGGTAAACCGAAAAACGATTCAGTTCAGTTATAAAAGCTTTATGTCCGTGGCTGATTAATTGTTTCTGAATAGCATTAGCAAAGCGGAAAGTGCTTCCGTTTTCTGAACCTGCCAAAAGAATAATAGTACTTTCCTCTGCTTTAAATTTATTTTTAATGCGGCTTGATTTTCTTTTTAAAGTAATCGCAAAACCCGAATAAATAAAGAAAAGAATATTGATACACGCAATAGCCAGAATTACAGCCCAGATTCCGTTAATCCTTCCTGTATGAAGGTCAAGACTCAAAGCTGCAAACTGAACTGTCATTGGTGATTTTTTTTCAGAAGTTACAGCACCGGTAACCTGATTCACTTCGATTTCGCGGTCTTTCAGTTCAATAATATAATATTCTTCGGGATCATCTGTAAATGGAAATTCAATTTTCTTAACCTCAGATAATAAAGTTGTTTCAAAAACAGAAACCGTTTTAGCTTTTGCCGAAATTTCCGTTTTAACCGGTTTCGGTTTTTCATCACCCATAAAAAAATTAAACCTTTCGAGTGATAAATACGTTCCGGTTAAGGCAATAATTAAAATAGGGATCAAAGCCAGCCTTCCTAAAACAACATGATAATATTGTGCAAAATATTCTTTGATGACTTTAGAAAAGAAATTTCGGATGCCACGCTGTCTTTTTAAAACCAGCACGAAACCCGAAATAGATATTAGTAACAAACAGAAAGAAATGGCACCCACAAAAAAACGTCCGGTTTCATGAAGAAATAACGAACGGTGGAATCCGGTAATCCATTTAATGAATTCCCTTTTTTTTTCAGGTTTTCCCAGTACTTTTCCTGTTTTAGGATTGATATAGGCATTTACGTCATTTCCGTCTGCATCAATAGCCTGAAGCGTTACAAACTGGTTGTAATCTACGCTTACTTCTGTAATTTCCGGATACGCTTTTTTTAGGATCGGCAGGGTTTCTCCCAGGGTTATTTTATCAAAATCTGCAGCTTTGTACGGAAGTGTTTTTTCCTGCACCGCATCGACTGCCAGAATAATCCCGGTAACCGAAGCCAAAATCAAAAAAACAGAAGAAAACAAGGCCAGAGCCAGGTGTGCGTAACGCCAGAAAGAAAGAGTCATTGAATGTATTCTAGAAATGTAATCGTATTATAATTTGTTAAGTCTTACGTATTTGATGTAACCTTTGCCATCTGTTTTTTCTGCAAGACCTTCAGTTGTAAGCGGAATTTCAAGGTCGCTTACATAATATTTCTGATCTTCAACAGCCGATTCGAAACGTAATTTATATCCTTTGTTAATTTTAGAATTTTCGATTTCAATAGTAGTCACACTGCGGTCTCCGCCGGTAACAGAAGCTCCGGTTTTAGCGCTGATATCTTCAGATTTCTGTGTGTGAAATTTATTCCATTCTTTTAGCGATTTGTACCATTTTTTGTCATCACCCATTACATAAAGCGTTTTTTCGTATTCGTTATTGGCATTTATAAGTGAAACCACGATATAAGCACCTTCTCCCATATAATTGTTCATTTGCAGCATGCATTTGTATTTGGCTGACTGAGCGTTGGACTGAAAAGAAAATAAAAAGATAAAAGCACTTGTAAGAGCAATTTTTAATATAGATTTCATTTAATATAAGTTATAAGTTAAAGATTAAAAGTTATGAGTTATAGGTTTAAGTTTATTGTAGAATGAACTTTTGACTTATAACTCATAACTTAATTAACTTGAAATTTCAAAAGTAAGTTTGGAATTTGGAATTTCAAATATTGATGTATTAATTATTTGTTTTATTTTAAAAACTCAACCGAAACATTATTTTTGGTAAGAAGGTCATTTTCTTTGGCCAGCGCATAAGCACTTTCGTCAAACTCGGTTGTTACTTCTTTTTTGGCACCAGCAGAAACAAGATATTTTAAAACCGAATCATCTTTGGCAATCATCGCGGCTCTGTGTAATGCTGTTAAACTGTCTTTGTTTTTGGCATTTATATCTACTTTAAGATCTGTGATTTTTTTAAGAAGCGCCACATCATTTTTTGTAATCGCGATATGATATAACGTATTGCCGTCTTTTTGTGCTGCAGCAAGATTTAAACCTTTATCCTGAAGCAGTTTTGCTTTTGCATCAAACGGATCAGCAGCTTCTTTGTCTCTTCCTGCCGGACGATACGACTGAACTAAATACACGCCTAAATTGTTTCCGTCTTTGTCTTTTACATTCACATCGGCACCTGTAGACAAAAGTAAATTTACGGCTTCAGGGGTTCCGTATCGAACAGCATAAGTCAAAGCCGATTCTCCTTTTGTATTTTGAAGATTAATGTTTTTTGCTTTTGGAAGAAAAAGTGCCAAAGCTGCTGTTTCTCTTGCAGATGCGGCCGACATTACAGGTGTATTTCCTTCTTTATCTGCTTTGTTAACATCGACACCTTTGTTTAAAAAGTACTGAATAATCTCGGTCTGATTTGGTTTTCCTGCTAAAATATGCAGTACATTTTGTCCTGCTTTGTTTTGAGCTGCGGCTTTGATTTTTACCTCTTCAACCAGATATTTATAGGTTTCAATAGTATTAGTTTCTCTTCGGCTTCCCTGTGCGGCAATTAAAAGTGCCGTTTCGGTTGGTTTGATGCCTTTTTCAAGTAATTTTTTTAAAAGCGGGATATTTCCTGATCTTGCGGCATAAGTAAAAGCGGTGTTTCCGTTATTATCTACATCTTTAAGAGACATCCCTTTTGTTGTAAAATAATCGGCTGCTTTTAAATCTTTATCAGAAGCAATAGCTAAAAGAAGCAGATTTGCCCCATTTGCATATTTTTTCTTAGGATCTACACCAGCTTTAAAGAACGCATCATACATTGCCGGATTTGATTGTCCGTTTGAGGCAGCGAAATCTGCCGGAGCTGTACCGTGGCTGTCTTCAAAATGCACATCAGAACCTTTACCAATAAGATATTCAACCAATTCAGTATTGCCTCTGTAAGCCGCCCAGTGCAGATAGATACGATTGTCATGTGTAAGTTTGGTAATACTATTTCCCGGCTGATCGATTAAGAATTTGATAGTCGCAAGGGGTGCGTCATTATTAATTGCCAGAGTAGCAGCATCAAAAGCATTAACATTAGATTCTGCAGGGTTGTTTCCTTTTGCTATTTCGGCTTTCACTTTTTCGATATCCGGAGCGGTTTTCCAGAAAGATTGTTCTAAAAGCGTATTTTTTTGCTGAGCATTTACAAACAAAGTCGCTGCAAATGCCAAAGAAATAAAAAGACTTTTTTTCATGTTTTTGGTATGTTGTTTATTTGGAATTTGATTTCCAAAATTAGAATTTGAGAATAATATCTATTTAGAATAAATCAAAATAAAGACAAATGTAAAGATTAATATTTTGCCCGCAAGTTTTATTGTCTTTAAAAGTAGAAATCTAATGAGATTTTAATCTTATTTTAATCTCGCGTGAAGATTTTTTATTGAAGAATTTATCAGGTTATAAATTTTTGAAAACGAACAGAAAAAAGTAAAAAAAATCCAGGTTTTTAAATAAAAAAAATGTATTTTATACACAATTAAAATTGTTTTTATTTGTTATAAATAATTATAAATTAGACTTTTAAATGCTGTTTTAGAGTTCCGGCTTTATTTTTCCACTTTTGTTTTTTCAAACTGATTCCAATACCAAAATTGACGTTTTTACAAGGTCGTTTTTTTGCAAAAAAGGGTCAAATTTCCGCAATGTCTGTTGATAACTGTTTTTTCAATTTGGACAATATCGGCTTTTTTAGTGTTGCGAATTCTATTTAGATTTAATTTAAATAACTGATAATTCGACAACTACGTCAAATTATCTCGTCGTTAAGAAATTGTTTTCTTAATGGTTTTGCAGCATTTTTTCTTGTTGATAATTGATTTGATTTTTAACATGAAAACCTAGTCAAAAGCGGATAAGCGGATTAATTTTGTAATGATCGAAAGCACAGAAATACGTCCCCAATTGCTGTGTTTTTTATTCCTTTTTTAGTCACCGTTAAATACTATATAATATGTCTATATTTGATAAAAGAGTCAATTATAAACCTTTTGAATACCCGGAGGTTTTACAATTTACAGAAGCGATAAATAAAGCGTATTGGGTTCACACCGAAGTTGATTTTACTGCTGATACTCAGGATTTTCATGCTCACTTGTCTTTAGCTGAAAAAACTGCAGTAAAAAACAGTCTGCTTGCTATTGCACAAATAGAAGTTGCCGTAAAGAGTTTTTGGGGAAACATCTACGAGCATTTTCCAAAACCGGAATTCAATGGTTTGGGAAGCACTTTCGCTGAATGTGAGTTCAGACATTCTGAGGCTTATTCGCGTCTTTTGGAAGTTTTGGGTTATAATGACGAATTTGAAAAACTTCTTGAAGTTCCGGTAATCCGCAGACGTGTCGATTATCTTTCAAATGTTTTAAAAGATACCCGTTCTCAGGATAATCGTAAATATATGGTTTCGCTGATTTTATTCAGCATCCTGATCGAAAATGTTTCTCTATTCAGCCAGTTTGCCATTTTGTTGTCTTTTACAAGATTTAAAGGTTACATGAAAAATGTAAGCAACATTATTGCCTGGACTTCTATCGATGAGCAGATTCACGCAAACGGCGGTATTTATATCATCAATAAAATCAGAGAAGAATTTCCGGATTATTTTGATGATGCTACATTAAACCTGATCAGAGAAACGGTTAAAGATTCTATCGCAGTCGAATCTGACATATTAGACTGGATATTTGAAGAAGGTGAAATTGAAAGTATTAAAAAAGGTGACCTTGTTAATTTTATGAAATTTAGAATTGATGAGAGTTTAAAACAAATCAATATCCCAACCATTTTTGATGTGCCTGCAGAAGATTACAAAGCGCTTGCCTGGTTTGAAGAAGAAGTTTTTGCCAACAGTCTGGATGATTTCTTTGCAAAACGACCAGTAGAATATACCAAACACGATAAAAGTATAACGGCAAACGATCTTTTCTAACAAGCAGACAATTATTATGAATACAATAGATACAAATGAAGTAAATAGTATTTCGCAAAATGAAAGCGGAAACAAAATGTGGTGGAAAAACTCAGAAAGTGAGCAGATTTTAAATCGCGGTTATCTTTTAAAAGGCGAAACTGTTGAAGGTGCAATTGACAGAATATGTACAGCAGCTGCCAGAAGATTATACAAACCGGAATTAAAAGAATCTTTTGTAGAAATGATCGAACGCGGATGGATGAGTATCAGTTCTCCGGTTTGGGCCAATATGGGAACCGAAAGAGGACTTCCTATTTCTTGCTTTAACGTACACGTTCCGGATAAAATTGAAGGAATTACACATAAATTGGGCGAAGTAATCATGCAGACCAAAATTGGAGGGGGAACTTCCGGTTATTTTGGAGAACTTCGTGAACGCGGAAGTGCCGTAACCGATAATGGAAAAAGCAGCGGGGCTGTTAGTTTCATGAAACTTTTTGATACGGCTATGGATACGATTTCGCAGGGCGGTGTGCGTCGTGGTGCATTTGCTGCGTATTTAGATATTGACCATCCGGATATCGAAGAATTTTTGAAAATTAAAAGTATCGGAAACCCAATTCAAAATTTATTTACCGGAATCTGTGTGCCGGATTACTGGATGCAGGAAATGATTGACGGCGATACAGATAAAAGACAGGTTTGGGCGAAAGTACTAGAAAGCCGTCAGCAAAAAGGACTTCCATACATTTTCTTCAGTGATAATGTAAACAAAAATAAACCTCAGGTTTACAAAGACCAAAACCTGAGAATCAATGCCAGTAACCTTTGCAGCGAAATCATGCTGCCATCAAGCCACGATGAATCGTTTATATGCTGTCTTTCTTCAATGAACCTTGAGCTTTATGAAGAATGGAAAGACACAGAAGCGGTAAAACTGGCGATCTTTTTCTTAGATGCTGTTTTACAGGAATTCATCGAAAAAACAGAAGGCAACTATTATCTTGCGGCAGCGAATAAGTTTGCTAAAAGACACCGTGCTTTAGGTTTGGGCGTTTTAGGATGGCATTCGTATTTACAGAAAAACATGATTCCATTTGAAGGATTAGAGGCTAAAATGAAAACGACTGAAATATTCAAACACATCAGCGATAAAGCCGATAAGGCAAGTCAGGAATTAGCGAGAATTTACGGTGAACCGGAATTGTTGAAAGGATACGGAAGACGTAATACTACAACAATGGCAATTGCACCTACGACTTCGTCTTCGGCTATTTTAGGACAGACTTCACCAGGAATTGAACCTTTCAGCAGTAATTATTACAAAGCTGGTTTAAGCAAAGGAAATTTCATGCGTAAAAACAAATACCTTAAAAAACTGCTTGAAGAAAAAGGTTTAGATAACGAAGAAGTGTGGAGAGGCATTATGCTAAACGGAGGAAGTGTACAGCATATGGAACAATTGACTCAGGCTGAGAAAGATGTTTTTAAAACTTTTAAAGAAATCAGTCAGTTAGAAATTGTACAGCAAGCAGGAATTCGTCAGAAATTCGTAGATCAGGGACAGAGTTTGAATCTTAATATTCCGGCAGAGCTGGCTATTAAAGAGGTAAACCGTTTAATGATTGAAGCCTGGCAGCAAGGAGTTAAGAGTTTGTATTACCAAAGAAGCCAAAGTGTTTCGAAAGAATTGGTTACAAGTCTGGTTACCTGCAGCAGCTGCGAATCATAAATACCATAAGCCGAATCTATTTTTAAGATTCGGCTTTTTTATTTAAAATGTGTTCAAGAGGTTTCATGCAGATTTAAACAGATTTTTTAGCAAAAGTATTTCCATACAGTTTGTCATGTCAACGAAGGAAACATCTCCGCAAGTACTCCACAATCAAAATAAAATCAAACTTTAGACTTCAATCGGCTCAAAGTCTCCTGAGAGATATTAATATAAGAAGCTACAATCTTGTTTGGCAGGCGTTTTACAATCGCTGGATTTATTTTTAAAAGCTGGTTATAGCGTTCCAAAGCATCCATAGTAGTAAACGACATCAGGCGATTGGCATTGTTTACGTAGGCTTTTTCGAGATAATTGCTGTAAAACTCACGCCATTGCGGGATAATTGTCATGAGATGCTTAAAGTCTTCGTGTGAGATGGTCAGGAGTTCTGATTTTTCGATAACCTGAACGTTTTCTGCGGCAGGCATTTTGGTAATAAAGCTGACTAAAGCTGTGGCCATTTGGTTTTCGAAAGCAATGTATCGGGTTACGTCTTTTCCTTCTTCATTGATAAAAAAGATACGCAGACAGCCTTTTGCCACAAAAAATGTTTCATGACTGATTTGTCCCTGCGCCAGTAAAATTTCGTTTTTAGGCTTTTTTATGTGTTTGAAACAGGAAAGGATGGTTTCCAGATCTTCATCAGAAACGTCAATGCTTTTTCGGATATAAGTGCCAAGCTGTTTGTATATCATTTACTTGTAATCTCTAACGAATTTGCGGTAATAGATAATATCTTCGATAGTAAGAACCGCTAAATCGTGTTGTTGTGCAAAGCTAATGATTTTGTCCTGTTTCGCCATACTGCCATCTTCGTTCATTAACTCGCAGAGAACGGCTTCCGGCTGTAAACCTGCCAGTTTCATTAAATCGACACTGCCTTCTGTATGGCCATTTCTTTCGAGAACGCCGTTGTTTTTGGCGCGTAACGGAAAAATATGTCCGGGTCTTGCGAGATCTTCCGGTATTGCGTTTGCAGCAATTGCCGTTTTAATAGTAGTGATGCGATCTTTTGCCGATACGCCTGTCGTAACCCCTTTTCTGGCTTCAATAGTAATGGTAAAGGGTGTTTGAAAACTACTGGTGTTTTCTTTTACCATGTAAGGAAGTTCCAGTTCATCGGCTTTTTCATTGGTTAAACACAAACAAACAATACCACTGCATTCACGGATCATCAAAGCCATATCCGGAACATTCATATGATGGGCAGAAAAGATCAGGTCGCCTTCGTTTTCGCGGTTTTCGTCATCGGTTACAATAATTCCTTTTCCGTTTCTGAGTTGTTCCAGGGCATTTTCAACACGTTCTTTAGAGGTTAATCCAAACTGCACTAACGGACTTAATTTGGTACTTATCATGATATTCTGTTTTGAAACTTTAAAAATAATTGTGTTTCAAAAGTACAGTTGTGTGCGATGTAAAAGTTTGATATAAGTCAATAAATCGGGCTGTTTTAAAATAAAAACCTCCAAAATCAAAAGTGATTTCGGAGGTTTCAACAACTAACAAACTAATTCTAAAATTTTATAGTCAAAGAAGCTTTAAATGTTCTTGGTGACTGCGGGTTAAAGAAGTCTCCCCAATAGATTTCGTTGGTCATGTTATCTGCTTTAATGGCAAATCTATATCTTGCCTGTTCGTAGAATACAGAGGCGTTTAAAAGATGCACGCCTGAAATCGTTACATCATTTGATGAACTTAAGAAGCTGCTATCTCTGTAATTGCCGCCAAAACCAATTCCAAGACCTTTTACGGTTCCTTGTTTTGCTGTATAACTTATCCAGTAATTAACCGTGTTTTTTGGTGTATAAGCCACGTGTTTTCCGGCATCAGATCCGTTTAAGAATGTAGCGTCAAGGTTTGCATATCCCAGCATAATATCCAATCCGTTAATTGGGCTGGCAAATAATTCCAGTTCAAAACCTTTATTTTTCTGTGTCCCGTCCTGAAGGCTGAACAATTGATTTGCCGGATCCATACGCAGTTTATTATCGACTTTAATATCAAAATAGCTTGCCATTAAAGTCAGACGGTTTTGAAACAAACTCGATTTAAAACCTACTTCCCATTGTGTTGCTTTCTCGGGATCGGCTTTTTGCATCACGCCATTTCCCGTTCCGTCGTTTCTTAGGAAACTATTTATGTTTTTGTTACCTCCAAGATAATTTCCAAATAAAGACAGTTGCTCAGAAAGAATTTCATATACTAAACCAAATTTTGGTGTCCAAGCTCCCTGATTGAAAGACAGATCAGGATTTTTTGCATTTGGAACTGTGGCGCTCGGTGTTACATCTTTAGAATATTCGTAACGAAGACTTGTCATTAAATGAAGTTGCGGCAGGATGTCTAAAACATTCGAGAAATAGGCGCTGTAACGGTCATTTACATTACCCCCGGTCCAGAAAGTAGTTGCGGCGATGGCCTGATCAAAAGATTGTTTAGAAAGATACGGTGCAATCGATGTGTACTGAAAAGTATCGTAAGCGGCAGAACTTCCAACATAAATTTCATCATCTCGTAAATAGTCAATTCCAACCAATAACCGGTTGCGCATTTTTCCGATTTTAAAATCACCATTTACATATTGCTGAATAGTGGTAAAATCGATATCATATCGGGCGGTTCCTATTGCACGTTCTACCGTTTGTCCTGTTACGCTCGCCATAACATAATTTGGATTATACAAGCTGTAAGAATGTCCAAATGAAGTAGTCGAAGTCCATTGATCGCTTAATTTATAAATGGCATCAACAGAAAATATAGAAGAAGCCTTTTCATATAAAATTTCATTTGTAGTAAAAGACAAATCATGAATAGGATTTAATTCATCAACATTGCTGATCCCGCTTCCGCTTAAATAAGGACGCTGTGTCCCCTGAATTTTAAAGATATCTGCTTCAACCACAATTTTAAGTTTCTCACTGGCATTGTAGGTAAAGGCAGGAGCTGCGAAATAACTTTCGGCCCAGCCATAATCCTGAAAACTTTTTTCTTTTCTGTAGGCGGCATTAACACGTCCAAGAAAAGCCCCGTCAGCACTCAATGGCGTATTTACATCGGCAGTTAAACGATTGTAGCCGTAGCTTCCGGTAATGTAATTAATGCTCCCGCCAAAAGTTTCATATGGTTTTTTTGTAATACGATTGATAACACCCCCGTAATTCGCACGTCCGTGACCGCCGAATAAAGTTCCCGACGGGCCTTTAATAACTTCAATGTTTTCAATATTAGCCATGTCGTTTTCGGTCCAGTTTCCCAGCATTTTTCCATCTCTGAAAAAAGCCTGCTCATCAAAGCCTCTTAAATAAGAACCTGATCTTACACCGGGTTCCGAATTGCCCGAAACTACTCCCGCCGCACTTTTTAGGGCATCGTCAAAATTCGTAAGAACCTGCTGTTCGATAATTTTTGAATTGATAACCGAATAAACTTGTGGATTTTCTAAGTTTTTAAGCGGCATTCTGGCCACATAGACACTTTCTTTAGATGACATTTTTTTTCGGTCGCTCGTTACAATTACTTCCTGTAATTCTTTATTCGAGACTTTTAATTGTAAAGAAAGGGGAGTCGTGGTGTTTTCGTTTACGCTTACTTCTTCTACGACTGTTTCATATCCTGACAGGGAAAGCTGTAAGGTATAGTTTCCCGGTTTTACTTTGTTGAATTCGAAAAGTCCGTCTTCGTTAGTTACGGCAGCCAGTTTAGTGCCTTTTAAAACGATATTTACAAAAGATGCCGGATCACTGTCGGATGTTGTTACGGTACCTTTTATTTTTCCTGAATTTTGCTGTGCCTGCGTGGTTAAGGCGAAAAAAAATACACCTAGTAAAAGTGTATATTTTAGAAGGATTTGATTGATAATTTTCATTGGTATTTTTTAATGGTTATTTGTTGTTATTATTTAGAATAAATAAAAACAACGCAAATGTAAAAATTTATTTTTGGCTTTTAAGTTTTTTATTTATCAATTAAAGGTGAATATGTTATACCGTTTTTTTCTTTTTTTTTAGATGATAATATAATGCTGAAGAGACTTAATATTTACTGAGATTTCGGGTTTTTCGGTTTGGAATTCGTATTAACTTTTTTAATGATATTTTAATTTAATTATCATAAAATACTAATTTAGCATTCAGAAATTTTAATCCAAAATCAATAAATACCACTCTTTAAATGGAAAATATCACAGTAATTATTATGTTACTTTTTGGCGTTGCTTTTTTAAGTTTAATCAGCAAAAGATATAATTTTCCAATACCTATTGTACTCGTAATGTGCGGGGTTATTATTAGTGTTATTCCGGGGCTTCCGGTTATTGCCCTTAGTCCGGAGATTGTATTTATTATATTTCTGCCGCCGCTTTTATATCATGCCGCGTGGCATACCAGCTGGTCTGATTTTAAGCAGACAATCCGTCCGATTACTTTAGCGGCAGTTGGTTTGGTTTTTTTTACAACCGGACTTGTTGCTGTAGCAGCGCACTGGCTTATTGATGATATTTCCTGGCCTTTGGCTTTTTTACTGGGGGCTATTGTTTCGCCTCCTGATGCCGTTTCTGCTACGGCGATTACAAAAGGTTTAGGTCTTCACCCAAGATTAATTGCTATTCTGGAAGGGGAGAGTCTGGTAAACGATGCGAGCGGTCTTGTTGCCTACAAATATGCGCTTACAGCAATTACTGCCGGAAATTTTGTTTTATGGCAGGCGGGACTCAACTTTGTTCTAATGTCGGTTTTGGGTATTGCAATTGGTCTTGCAGTTGGTTTTATAATGAACTTTATTCATAGAAGATTTGTCTGCGATGATATTATCGAAGTAACCCTTACGTTATTGACTCCTTTTGCGTCTTACCTGATAGCGGAGCACTTTGAAGGTTCTGGAGTTTTGGCTGTTGTCGCTACCGGACTTTTCCTGGCGGCAAGATCAGGAACGATTTTTTCTCATGAAAGCCGAATTATGACCAATACCATTTGGGATGTTTTAAGTAATATCTTAAACGGTTTGATTTTTATTTTAATAGGATTACAGCTTAGGCAGATTATTAACGGAATCAGCAATTACTCCGGAACTTCTTTATTTATCTGGGGTGCAGTAATTAGTATTGTGGTAATTGTGGTTCGTTTTTTATGGGTAATTCCGGCAGCTTTGATTCCAAGAATGATCAGTAAAAGAATCCGCAATAAAGAAGAATTTGATATTCGTAATATGATTATTTTCGGATGGTCGGGAATGCGTGGCGTGGTTTCTATGGCTGCAGCCCTGGCACTTCCGTTAATGCTTAATGAAAAAGAAGAATTTCCACTTCGTAATTTAATTATTTATCTGGTTTTCTGCGTGATTCTCTCGACTTTGGTTATTCAGGGGCTTTCGCTTCCGTGGCTGATTAAAAAACTAAAAATAGAGCGTTATTCGATTATTGCCGAAGAATACAGCGTGCGAAATATGATTGTTTCTGAAACCATTGCGCATATCGAGGATAATTTTTCTTTACTTGATGATGATTTGCTGCACAACATAAAAAGTAAATATGAAGTCAAATTTAACCGTTTGCAGAAAACGGAACTTCCGGCTAATTTTTTCGGAAACGGAAAAGTTCTGGGAGGCGAGGTTTTTAATGAATTTACCAAACTGCAGATTGATCTTTTGAATATTGAAAGAAACAAACTGGAAGTAATGCATAAATCGGGTTCTGTCAATGAGGAAATCTTTCGCAAAATAGAAAAAGAACTCGACCTTGAAGAAACCCGACTTTGGATGGAAATGTATGAAGAATAACGTTTAAATAATTTGTAAGTGCGGTCTGACCTGCATGCTTACAATATCACAGCGTTTAGGCTGTGAGAGACAGAATAATACGCTCATGGCAATATCTTCTGCTTCGAGCATTTCCATTTTTTCGATTTTTTCTTCCTGAACTTCTTTTGGATCCGGCTGCATGTCGCTGGTTACGGCACCGGGTTCAACATGAGAGACTTTAATGCCCAGCGGATTAATTTCTTTACGAAGCGCCGTGCTGAAACCGCGAATGGCTGTTTTGGTGGCTACATAAATAACACCGGTTTTTTCCTTCACTTCGGCACTCATCGAACCAATGTTTACAATATGTCCGGATTTTTGTTCTTTCATTCGGTTAACGGCTTCTTTTGCAAAAGCAATATATCCCAGAATGTTGGTTTCGAGAATGTATTTCCAGTCGTCATAATCGCCTTCGATAATACCTCGGGCAGGCAGTGCGGCATTATTGATTACTATATCAATACCGCCCAGCAGACTGTCGACTTTATCCCAAACGAGGTCAATATCTTTTTTGCTGGTAATATCGGCTGTAACACCGTAAATTTCTCCGGATGATGATTTGGTTTTGATATCTTCCATAGCATGGTTAAAATCATTTTCATCTCTTCCAAAGATAATTACACGGCCGCCAAGCGAAACCAGTAATTCTGCAATAGCTTTCCCGATTCCGGTAGTACCGCCGGTTACTACAATGCGTTTTTGATTGATATATTGATTAAAGTAATTTGCTAAATTTTCCATATTTCTGTCTTTAATAATGATTATTTGATTTGTTGGGTTTAATTGTTACAATTCATAGAAATATCTCCAAACAGCTATACGAGTTGTAAAAATCAAAAGGACGTTTTACTTTTTTAAGTGTTCAATTTTTCTCAAAAAACGACCTGATTATTTAATATCTAATTTGCTGAGATCTGATTTTGCAGGTCCGTTAAGTATGGTGCCGTCCGAAGCAAATCGTGATCCGTGGCAGGGACAGTCAAAGGACTTTTCATCTGGATTCCATTGTACAATACAGCCTAAATGCGGGCATACGGCCGAAAATGCCTTTAAAGTGTTGTCATAATCCCTGTAAACAGCAATTTTTCGTAATCCCGAAGAGAGAATTCCCCCGTTTCCCGGTTCTAAATCGGCAGTATTATTTAAGTCAGCTGCAGTAATCCAGTCCAGATATTGCGAAGCCATGTTTCCGGCTTCTTTCATAAAATCGCCAAGGGCTTTAAAAGTAATTCGGGACGGATCATATAAGTCTTCCCATTTATTTTTATTTCCCTGAATGATATCACTTATGATCATAGCGCCAATTGTGGCGTGTGTCATTCCGTTTCCGGAATCTCCCGTAATAATGTATATATTGTCATCGCCCGGGTTTTTTCCCATAAATCCTAGTGAATCTACGGGTTCCATTACCTGACCGGACCATCTATAGCTGATTTCATCCAGCAGCGGAAAATGTCTTCGGGTCCAGATTTCGAGTCTTTCATAACGTTCTGTTTCCGAAATCCCCTCTTCATCGGCCTGACCGGTTTTATGATCTTCTCCGCCCGAAATCAGGAGATCGTATTCATCATCAAAACTTTCAAGACGAACATAATGATACGGCTGCGAAACCCATTTCGATTCCATATCACCTGTGTCCCACCATAGGGCGTGAGGCAGGCTTCCTTTCGGAATTTTCCCTGCAATAACATACGTTCTGTATGCGTGTTGTTTGGTGTGCATGGTTACCACGTCATTAATAGGTGTATTAGTTGCAGCGACAATATGACGGGCTTTAAAATTGAAACCATTAACCGAAGCTCCTTCTTTCGTTATGTTTTCGGCATGTGCTTCAGTATATATGGTTCCGCCGAGAGCGGTAACGGCTTCGGCTAGTCCTTTTAAGTAATGAAGAATATGAAACTGCGCCTGATTTTTAAACACAATACAGCGCTGGTTTTCGGTTCCGGCAAGAGACGGAATATGATTTAGCAGTAAAGTATCCAGTCCGGCATTTTGCGTGGCTTCGTATTCTTTATCCAGATTTTTTTCTTTATCAGATGGGTGCAGGAATAAATACCCGTTTACTCTTTTAAAATCGCAGTTAATCTCTAATTCGTTTACAATGCTTTCGATTTCATTAATTGCCGCGGTGTGGCTGTCGGCTGCAAGTTTGGCTTTTTCTTTTCCAAATATATTTTCAAGGTAATAATATCTGTCATCCAGTGCACAGGTTAAATGCGCTGTTGTTCTTCCTGTTTCACCGCTTCCTATAAAACCGTCTTCAACAAGAACAACTTTTCTTCCGGCTCTTAAAAGTTTATAAGCTGTTGTAAGACCTGCAATACCGCCGCCTATGATAAGCACATCGGTACTGACATCCTGAGAGGGCTGATCGAACGAAATAATATCAGTCGAATCAATCCAAAAAGAAACATTATCTCCGGATGTTATGCTTCCTTCGTTTAAATTGTGATTTGAATTTTCCATGACTTTCTTTTTTAAAAGAGCTTATCTCAAAGCTAGCAGCAACTCAATAGAAATGCCTTACAATTTATTTTAAGGATCTTACAGGATTGCCAGTCAGGTTTTATGTAAGAATTAAAACGAATGCTATAAACAGAACTCATTTATTAATAGTTACTTAGCAGTTCTTGTACAAACCAAAAAATATGTATTATGAAAAGAGTATTCAGATTTAAAATTATAATTCTTTTAGTTGCTGCAATGGGATTGTTCTCCTGTAAAAAAGCAGATGGTTACAGCGATCAAATAGAAACCAATATTGAACCTGTTGACAGCACCGAAGCGGTACAAGATACAACCGCAAGTACAAAACCCACAGATGCAAACAGTACAACCGCTCCGAGTTCGCAAGAGACGGGAACATCTGGTAATGATGCATCAGAAAGCAGTCAGGGTACGGGAATAGGTCCCGGAGAGAGTCCGGAAGATGCTTCTACTTATACGGGTTCTTCGGGCATGCAGAAAGACAGTATTAAACCTGAAGTAAAGGCTTCAAAAAAGAAAAAGCAATAAGTTGATTAAGACAAATAAAAGATGTCAGTCATTTTACAATTGATATGACTGACACCTTTTTATATTTTTTTTTAACGTTTTTTACCAGCTTATTTTAATTTTTCCGTGCCCTTTAGGTTTATACTGATCCATTTTTGCATTTGCACTATAGGGTTTCAAAATTTCTTTGTTTTGTTCGATCTGTAATGAAGTTTTAGTATTCTTCTGCCATATAATATTCAGGCTGCAGGACAGGTCTTCATGTCCGTCAAATGTAAGATATGCGTTTTTTTCTCTTCTTGTAAAACTGGCCGTTGGATAGTCAGTAAATATCATAAAATCGTCATTTATTTTAATGTATTGTCTTGATACAATGGCAAACGCTGCGCCGGCTCCGTACACCTCCTGTCCAACTTGTCCGCTTTTGTCGTAACCGGTATATAAATCTTCAAGAGGCACCCAGAGGTCAGTTTGGATTTCTCCCGTTTTAACATATTCAGAAAGCATTTGTTTTGGCAGCAGTTCGGGAAAATAATAGGGTATTCGGTTTACTGCATACTTTATAAATTCAGGAATCAGAATTCGGAGTCCGGGAAGTATATCTATATCTTTTGCCTGAATAATATATTCGTTAAGCGCAGTATAGACTTCCATTTCTTCATATGCCGCTGTATAAGGAGCATCATTTAATGGAAAAATAGAAAAGAAGTTTTTGTAGTTTTTTCCAAAACCATATTGACAATCCCAAAGCTGTATATTTTTGAACAAGCCAGAAAGACACATATAACTTGTTTCCAGATAAATCTTTTTGTTTGTTATTTTATACAATTCCAGAAGGGCATTAGCAGAAAAAGCAGTATTATTAGCCTGATAAAAACTATCAAAACCACATTGGGTTAAATGACTGGCGGCTTTTTCGGCTTCATTTAAATATTTTTTCTCTTTAGTAATATGATAAACCAAAAGCATCAAAAGGGCATAAGCACCAGGAACATCTTTTTCGCCTCCCATTCCGGGCATGGTTTCTTCTTTTATAATTTCAAAAGTTTCTACGTTATAAAATACAGGCCATTCATACTTAAAATGATGCGCAGCTTTAATTACAAAATCAACTGAATCCAAAACCAGTTTTTCGGCATTTTTATTGCCCCAAACGGCCAGCCTTGCAAGATTAATAAGCGGATGATGAAGATACCAGGAATCCATTGTGGTTTCTTTTTTCTGTTCTTCGGATTCGTCTAATTTATCATGAAGTGCCGGAAGCCAGCGGGTAATACTATTTATTTTTGAATCGTAAAAACTGGCTAATCCTTTATTTAAATCTTCAGAAACTGTATACGTTTCAGATTTCCATCTTTCATATTCTTTTAAAGGAGCCAGAACAGCAAGCTGCACCATACTTTCGGCAGGTGTTTCGTAATCGCACAAATAGGCATTGAGGTAAGGAATGCCGTTTGTCTGTGTCCAGCAGCCTTTATTGTTTTCTAAATCGGTTATCGTTTTTTCGGCAATTTCTGTCCAGTCGTGATACTCTGTTTCCGGTTTCTGTATGAGTTTATATATCAGGGCGAGACTTTCGAGATAATCTTTACAGAGTTTCGAAGGATCATCATTTGTTTCGTCTCCCGGTAAAACGTAAGCATCGGAAATAATAAATTTTCTGCCAGCCGGAAGCGCATCTTCAATTGTTACCGGAAGCTGAAAACCAATCTCAGGCCAGGTTCCGTTTACCGTATCGCCCAGCGTGGTATGGGTCGCTTCGCAGTAAGCTGAAACAGAGCTGAGGTTTTGAAAATAAAATAAGGTTGATTTTTTAGGTTTTGTAACACTTGCGTATAAAATTCCTGATCGCGTGCCGACCTGACTGACATGAATTTTTCCGGCTGTATTTTCAATTTTCCCGTTTTGTGTTAAAGGCAGTATATCACGGGGCCAAAACGGAATCATAAGGGGTAATCGGGCTGTAAATAATGTTTTATAGTGAAACAAATGCGAATTGGGTTCCGGAAAATCTACTAGAATTTCGTATTCACCTAATTCAGTTGTAAGCTTGATGTTGATTTCGTTTTCTGACTGGTTTATGGCATATATTTCAAAAAAACTGTTTAAGGCATATGCGGCCCGAAAAGCCATTCGCTCTTTTTTTGTACCATTGGCCACAATCCATAACGAATCCCTGCAATTATAAAGTTCAAATGTATAACCTGCTTTGGTAATTGTAACTATTGCATTACTGGTATCAATGTCGGTTTGAGCAGTTGAAGCCCATGGGGTTGTTGTATTCATATTTCTTTATTATGTTCTTCAAAACCCAGAAATATTTGTCCTGCCAGACAGCCGAAAAATAAAACTTAAAAGCAGATGCCTAAACTGTTATTTCGGAGGAATGTTTTCATTTTGGTTTCCTTTTACTCAAAGTTCAAAAAATCACAACGAAAAATCTTATAAGATTAAGCCGAGGATTTACACTTTTTGCATTGATTTACAGTTTTTTAGAAAAATGATGCAGATTTATTTGATTCATATAACAGATACTGAAAATTATGTAACTATATTGTCAGTCAGTATTTTAATTTTATAATAATCAGATTATGAATTATAAATTAAAAAAATAATATTATGAAAACGCTTTTAAAAACCAAAATTGCACTGTTGATTCTATTGGCAGGACTGGCATTTTCGTGTAAGAAAAATGAAACCACAACAACAGATTCTTACGAAAATGACAGTATTCAGAATACTGTAGATACAATAGGACCAGAAGTAGATACTACTACAATAGATACTGTTGGCGGTCCTGTGAGATCAGTAGATACTATTACAAAATAAAGAAGAGAATAGTTTTAAATATTTTTAAAGACCTGTATGGATGAAATTCTATGCAGGTTTTTTTTATTTCTTTGAAAAGCAGAATGACATAAAAACTACGGTTATAAATAAACTGCCAATTTTTTATTGTAACTTTAAAACAGCAAATTTTTTAAACCGCAAAACCCCAAAATTGCGTATATGTAAATAAGAACGCTTAACATCGTTAAGATTAATAGTATTAAAGCTATATTAAAATTGATTTTAAGCGCGTAAGATTAGTACTAATATAGTTTTTTTAATTAAAATTAAATGATGTTTTTTTGTTGTTTTCTGAATAAACCTCTTCTATAAATGCCTTTTTAAGAAATATTAAGAGAAATCTTAATGATATTTGCCGATAACTTAAATTTACATAGCTTTGTTTTTTCACAATTAATCCGCTTTTAGTTTTTTTATTTTGGAAATAAATATTGTTTTAGAAGAACTCCAAAAACAAAATAAAACTGTTTATAAAAATGTCTTTGATCGTTTTTATAAAGAGCTGGTTATCTATGCCAATAATTTTTTGTTTGATCAGCAGGCCAGTGAAGATGTAGTACAGGACGTTTTTATCTCACTTTGGGAAAACGCACAGACTATCGATATTAAAACATCATTAAAAGCCTATTTGTTTGCGATGGTCCGCAACAGATGTCTCAACTATCTTAAATCTATAAAAATTACCGACGACTTAAACCTGATTGATCTAAATTCCATGATTATTTTAGATGAAGATCTGGATTTAATTTCTGAAGAAGAAAAAAGCATTGTCTACAATCATATCTTAAAAGTGATTGATACTTTTCCCGTAAGCATGCAGGAAGTTTTTAAACTTAAGTTTATAGAAAACTTCAGTTATAATGAAATTGCAGACGAGTTGAATATCTCTGTAAATACAGTAAAAACCCAGCTTCAGAGAGCCAAAACAAAGATCAGCCAGTCATTGGTTGTTATTCTGGCGTTATTTTCGATCCGCCCGTAAGAAATTTATTCTGCTTTATAGAAAATTTAATTTTTTCTTCGTTTTTTCTTAAACTTTTGTCACCCATTTATAGAATTCGGTTGTCTTAGTTATAAATTACCATCAAGTAATTGTTAATTTAAAAGAATTCTCAAAATGGATTTTAAACTGATCATAAAGAAAATAAACGATACTCTCAGCCCCGAAGAAGAATCAATTTTTACTGCATGGTACAATGAGTCAGACGCAAACAGGGAATATTTTGAAAGAGTACAAAGTAATTATCAAAGCGATCTTGAGCCGGAAGATATTAATCTGAACTCGGCCTGGAATACGATTGATAAAATTATCAGTCCGGAAACAAACAGAAGATCGTATTATAAATATGCGATTGCGGCTTCTGTGGCTCTTCTTATCGGAATTGGATATTATACGACACAAACGAACACTTCGGTTAAAAATGTAAATACCAAAACTGAAAACGCTGTTGTTGAAAAGGAAAAACAAAAAGAAAAAAACAGCGATGAAATTATCCTGACGCTTTCGGATGGTTCAAAAGTAGTTTTGAATAATCAGAAAAACGGTGTTGTAGCGAGTCAGGAAGATATCGTAATTACAAAAGACAAAGACGGACAGATTCGTTACGAGGATAATAACGCGGCGCACAAAGGAAAAGTAAGCTTTAATACTTTGGTTACACCAAACGGAAAAACATTTCAAATTGCACTTCCGGACGGAACAGTGGTCTGGATGAATGCGGGATCGTCTTTAAAATACCCAACTTATTTTGAAGGAAACGAAAGATCGGTTGTTTTAACCGGAGAAGCTTATTTTGAAGTAACGCGTAATGAAAAAATGCCTTTTAAAGTTTTATCAAATGGTCAGGAAGTAGAGGTTTTAGGAACGCACTTTAATATTAGAGCGTATGAAAACGAACCGGTATTGAAAACTACTTTGTTAGAAGGAAAAATAAAAATTACCGAAGGAAGCAATTCGGCTTTAGTAAAACCGGGCCAGCAGATTGTTGTTTCTGTTGACAAACATTCTATGCGCACCAAGGAAGTTAATACAGAACTGGCCGTAGCATGGAAAAACAGATTGTTTTATTTTGAAAATGCGAGATACGACGAAATCATGCGTGAAATCGAAAGATGGTATGATGTTGAGGTAATCTACAAAGGAAAAATTCCGGATGAGCGTTTTGAAGGCGCAATCCAAAAAGACCTAAAATTAAATCAGGTATTAAAAATGCTTGAAAGCAAAGATATTCACTTTAAAATTTCAGGGAAGGAGGTGATTGTGACACAGTAGCCACGTGAAACAAGAACCACAAAAAAATACCCAAAGCGTTCCCGCGCTTTGGGCATAGAAAGTGAGTTCTTCATAAAATATTAACCGATCCTATTATTAACCACACCGATTCAAAAGTAATGAAATTTTTAACCAATCAAAAATTAAGTCATCGCCAGAATAAAGCTCTAAAAGCCAGATTCAAATCGATTAAAACAGATAATTTGAAAAAATTATCCCTTATAGTTTTTATGCTTTTTGCCTTAACCACTTTTGCGCAGGGCAATAAAACTGTTACTATAGAAGGTAACAATCTTACGTTTCAAAAAGTGTTTGCTTCGATAACCAAGCAGACAGGATATGTTTTCTTTTATAACGTAAAGATTTTAGAAAATGCAAAACCGGTAAATTTAAATATCCAGAAAAAAAGCATTCAGGATGCTTTAAATATTGTTTTTGAAGGACAGCCTTTTTCGTACACCATTCAGGATAAAACCATTGTGGTAAACACAAACACTCCTGATAACAAAGGTACGGGTTCTATACAAGTTAAAGGAAAAGTATTGAATTCGCAAAGCGAACCCTATCCGGGCATAAACGTTTGGGTTACAGGTACGAGAATTGGTGCCGTAACCGATTTTGACGGAAGTTTTACTTTACATGATGTACCGTCAAATGCTATAATCGAATGTTCAGGATTAACCGTTGAAACCACAAGACTTGTTCTTGACGGTCGGTCCAGTGTAACGATTATCGCAAAAGAAAAAGTTTCGTTAATGAACGAAATTGTGGTAAACAACGGTTACCAGAAAATTTCTAAAGTTCGTTCTACAGGATCTGTTTCTACTATTACAGCCAAGGAGTTAGATAAAATTCCTGTTGGAAACGTAATGCATCAGCTTGAAGGTCAGGTTGCCGGTTTGGCAATTGACGTTCAGGATTCTGACAATACGTTTGTTTATGGAAATTTATTTGGATCTAATCAGGGAGCAGGAAGTTACAACTTCAGGATCAGAGGGCAGTCTACTTATAATGCCAACGATATGCCGTTGGTTATATTAGATGGTACTCCTACAGAACTGGATATCAGAACTATTAATCCAAAAGATATCGAAAAAATAACGTTTCTTAAAGATGCTGCGGCGGCTTCTATTTACGGAGCAAGATCAGCAAACGGCGTTATGGTAATCGAAACCAAAAAAGGTAAAAAGGGGAAAACAAGATTTAATGCTTCTCAAACTTTTTCTATTGCTAATAAAAGATCTTTATCAAGCCTGCCTTTAATGAATTCTTCTCAGGTCTTAAACTTAGAACAGGAATTAGTAGACAAAGGTCTTATTTCAGATCCGGCAGCAGCATCAGGTTTATTTAGTTCAAGCCCAATTAGTCAGGGAGTTGAATATATGTTTCAGGAAAGAAGAGGAACAATTACAACAGCACAGAAAAATGCACAGCTGGATATTTTACGAGGAAGAAATAATTACGACCAGATTACAAAATATTTAATGCGTCCTTCTGAGTCAAATACTTTTGACTTTTCTTTCAGCGGAGGAGAAAATGATTACAGCTATTTTACATCGGCTTCTTTTTCTAACGAAAAAACACAAGCCGTTGGCACAGGTGGTAAACGTATGACTTTTACAGTAAATCAGGATTTTAAATTATTAAACTACTTAAAAGTAAGTACGAGTTTAAAAGGATCTATTTTCCGTTTTGAGCAAAATGGTTTAGGACTGACTCCTCTTAATGCTTCTCTAACAACCTATCTGCCATACGATCAGATTGTAGATGCTAATGGAAACTCAGTATCCTACCAAAGACGTTTTTACAGTGCGGATACAGACAGGCTTCAAAGTCAGGGATATTTACCATGGACCTATAACTACATGGATGAATTAAATAATCAGGATAAAGCTTTAAAAGAACAAAATTATTCTGCTAATATTTCGGTTACAGCACCTTTATTAAAAGGATTAGATGCTGTAGGAACGTATTATATCGAAACTTCTACTATGAATAACAGATATTATCACAATCCTAATACCTATTTTGCCAGAGATATAATGAACCAGTACACATCTATTAATCCGTCTACAAACGAGCTGGTTCATGGAGTGCCGCTGGGCGGAATTCTGCAGAGTTCATCATTCGGCAAAGATAGTTATACTGCCAGAGGACAATTGGTTTACAATACAACACTGGCAGATAAACACGCCATTGATGTATTGGGAGGTATCGAATTTAGAGAAACTAAAGATGCAAATAGAGCAGGAACCTTATACGGTTACAATGAAACAGCGCAGACTTCTATAGATCTGCCTTCGAATATGCCAAATACGGTTTATGGATATGCGCAGGGATTAAGTTATGGTAATACAGATAAATTCCAGACAAGACGATTTTTATCTTACTATGGTAATGCATCGTATACATACGACAGCAAATATACAGTTTCAGGTAGCGCACGTTTAGACGATTATAACAACTTTGGAGTTGATAAAAGTTACAGAAGAACACCATTATGGTCTACAGGTTTAAAATGGAACATTATTAAAGAAGGTTTTATGAGAAATGTAACCTTGTTTGATAACTTAAGTTTCAGAGCCAGTTACGGTTATAACGGAAATATTAGTTTAGAAACATTTCCTTTTACCAATATATCACTTGCAGATGTTGACATGTATTCGCAGCAGCCTTACGCATTTGTTTCTGCAGCGGCAAATCCGGCATTGCGCTGGGAGAAAACCGGAATTATGAACTTTGGTCTTGATTTCAGTTTATTTAACTATCGTTTAAACGGAACTATAGAATATTACAAAAAGAACAGTAAAGATTTAATTCAGGAATTTCCTGTTACACCGTTTTATGGTATTCCAAATAGTATGTTAGTCAGAAATGCATCTACTTTAGAAAGCCACGGAATTGATTTGAGTTTAAGCAGTACAATTCTAAAAACCAAAGATTTTGGTGTTGATTTAAACTTAGTGACTTCTTATAACAAAAACGAAGTTACAGATTCAAGATTTTCAAATTATGCGAATATTTTAAATGGTTCAGGAAGTACCGCACCAATTGTAGGGTATCCTACAAACAGCATTTTTGCTTTTAGAAATGCAGGATTAAATGCAGCAGGATCTACTCAGGTTTACGACAGAAACGGAAACATTGTACAATCAAATACAATGCTGACCAATATAGAAGATATGAAATTCATGGGAAGTTCTACTCCTCAATATTACGGAAGTTTAAGTGCCAACATCACTTACAAAAAGCTTTCCTTGTATCTATTGGCAACTTACAAATTAGATTATGTATTGTTTAAACCTACATTCGACAGCTACGTAACACGTTACAATACTTTTGGAAAGTATGATTTAAATTCAGATATCGACAACAGATGGAGAAATCCGGGTGATGAAGCAACTACAACAGTTCCGGGTGTAAGAGGACTTTCAGGTTACAGTTATGGTCGTTACAGATTTAGTGACAACCAGGTAATTGATGGAGATCATATCCGTTTCAAAGAAATTTCATTAAAATATGATTTGTCTGAACTTTTCGCCAATACTTTTATAGATGGTGCTTCATTGACTTGTTCAGCAAGAAATATTGGTATTATCTGGAGAAAAAACAAAGAAAATATAGATCCTGACTTTTTACCATACACAGGTACATATATGAAATTACCGCCATCGGCAATGTATTCAGTAGGATTCAATTTTAATTTTTAAAAGCTGTAACGATGAAAAAATATTTAATTTATATAGGAGTTTTATCAGCGCTTTTAACAAGCTGTGATAATTATGTAGACATACAGACAGAAGGAAAACTTATTCCGGAAGAAACGGTGAACTACAGGTATCTTTTGCAGGGCGCTTCGACCTTTAACCAGACTTATAGTTTGGTAGACGTGGCTTCAGATGATATTGTAATGCGAGATGACCATGCGGCTTTTTTCGATCAGAATTATTCGGGTTCAGCGTTTTACCAGCCTTTTTTATTAACGTATAAATGGGCAGATGAAATTATTCCTGTTGGAGAACCGGACAGTCAGCTAAATGGAATGTACTCATCATTATATACCTGTAATGTTATTATTAACGAGGTAATGAACAGTAAAAACGGAACCGATGCAGAGCGTCTGGCGATTAAAGGAGAAGCACAGGTTCACAGAGCTTATATCTTTTTGTCTTTAATCAATGTATTCGGAAAAGCGTATGACCCTGCATCAAGCACGGGAGATCCGGGAATTCCGCTTTTAACAACTCCAACAGTTACTGATGACATTAAAAGAGCACCTGTAAAAGACGTTTACGATCAAATTGTAAAAGATTTGACAGAAGCGACAACATCAGGATTAAAACCGGTAAATACAGGAAGAAGCGTTTGGTTTCCTTCTAAAGCTTCTGCACACGCTCTTTTGGCAAGAACGTATTTGTACATGGGAAATTATGCAGAGGCAAAGCGTAATGCCGAAGCAGCACTTGCATTACAAAACAGTCTGCTGAATTTAGAAGATAACATAAATTTAGGAGATTACGGCTGGCCGAGAACGTATCAGGATCCTGAAATAATACTAGCAAAGGGGTCAAACAGTTATATGTATTCGCCAACGATTTTATCATTAAGCGATGAATTGTTAAACTCATTTGATACTAAAGATCTTAGATACCAATTGTATACAAGACCAGTTACAGATATGACTTTTGGAAGCATTACAGAGGGAAGAGCTTATAGTAAAGAACTTTTATCTGGAGACGGACGCAACGCCGGACCTTCTGTACCGGAAATGTATGTAATTAAGGCAGAATGCGAAGCAAGAGCAGGAAACGCAGGAGCAGCAATGGCAGCAATTAATACTTTAAGAAAAAAACGTTTCAGAGCAGCAGATTATACAGATCTTACAGCTGTAGATGCTAATGATGCTTTAGTGAAAGTTTTGGCTGAACGCCGAAAAGAATTAATGGGAACAGCAGGCTTTAGATGGGCAGATTTAAAACGTCTGAACAAAGATCCAAGATTTGCTAAAACAATTACGCACAAATATTTAACAGAAACTCACACGATTGAACCAAACGGAAACCGTTATCAGTTTCCATTTGCATCAGTTTACTTTGAATATGCGCCTAATTTAGGACAAAATCCATAATTAAGTTAACCACAAAGTGCACTCAGCTATTCTGAGTGCACTAAAACTCAATAAAACACACATGAAAAAAATAAAATTGGTATTATTCTTTTTTAGTATTACCACTGCTTTACTGGCACAGACCGCAGAACAAAAATTTCTGCTTACTCCTGAGCACCCAAACGCAGGTGAGGAAATAACAATTACATACAATGCTGCAGATACACCACTGGCAAATGCTAAGTATGTAGATGGTGTAATGTATACTTATGATAATTTTAAATGGCATGCAGACGATATTACCTTAAAATCGGCAGGTAATAAAAAGTGGGAAGCCAAAATGAAGCTTTCAAGTAAAGCGGCCTTTATAAACTGTGTTTTTAAATCGGATACGATTGTAGACAACGGAGGAAAAATGACCTATTCATGGATATTAGAAAAAAGCCTTGGCGCTTATATAGGCTGGGGATTTTTAAGATCTCCGGATCTTCAGGATCAGGTGCCATATAAAGTACATGACAGTGCTTATATCAAAAAAGAAGTATCATTATTCTGGATTAACAATGAGTTAAAATACCATCCGGAAAGCCGTACGCATGTTTTTTACGAAGGAGTAAAGTTAAAACAGCTTGAAACGGGAGAAGATCAGGCAAAATTAGCAAAGAGAGAAATTCGTAATGTTTTAGGAGAAAAAAACTTAGACAATACAACACAATATAACATCCAGAAAACCTTAAACTTACTGGCTCAGCCGGCTCACAAAGCCTTTGTAGATTCAGTACAGACAGTTTTAGTTACCAAATATCCGTTTGGTGTTCTGGCACGCGACAAACAAATTCAGGATCTGTTTAGAGAAGCTGATTTTGACAAAAAAGTAAAAGCTTATGCAGCATTCGAGAAAAACTTTCCACAAGAAAAATATCAGGATGTTTATACAGATATTGAAGCACTTTACTACGATAAAATGTTCAAAGGAATCGCTTACAACTATATCGTAAAAAACAAAGATTACAGCTATTCAATCAACAGCGTTAAAAAAGTTTCTTACGGTATATTGTTAGATTATGCCTGGCATTTAGTTTCAATTCCGTTTGACAGAGATCAGGACGGAATCGAAAAAACAAACCTTGAAACGCTTAAAAAATATGCAGATGCTATTGTTCCTGAATTGGAATATAGAGAATCATTTGTACCAAAAGATTACGTTCAGAAATTATCTTTAAAAGAATGGCAGGCGCAATGTTTAAACTACGGTAAAAGAGAATTCTTTACTTATGCTAAACTTTTGGAAATTTTCAAAAATTACGAAGCATCTAAAAAATATCTTGAAAAAATCAGACCTGTTATGAAGTACGAAGATGCTTCTTTCAACGAAGTATATTCAAGAATGCTTTTAAGAGAAGGAAGTTCTGCCGAAGGAAAAGCATATTTGGAAAGTGCAGCAAGAGCCAACAAAATTACACCTGCCTCGATTACAACATTAAAAGAATTGTTTGTAAAAAACGGTAAAAAAGAAACCGAGTTTGAGGAGTATTTACATGCATTAAAATCAGATACAAACGAAGTACACAAAAAGAAACTGATCGCAGAATTGATCAATCTTCCAATCGCCGGATTTGAAATGGAAAGCAGTCGAGGCGGCAAAGTAAAATTAGCTGACCAAAAAGGTAAAATTGTGGTTCTTGATTTCTGGGCAATGTGGTGCGGACCTTGTAAAAATGCAATGCCGGGAATGAATATGGCAGTAAATAAATACAAAGAAGATCAGAATGTGAAATTCTATTTTGTTGATACAATGGAATACATCAAAGATTTTAAAGCGCAGACTCAGGCTTTTATTAAAGAAAAAGGATTTGATTTTACAATTTTGTATGATAGTAAAAATCCAAAAACAGGAAAACTTGATGCTGTTTATGACCAGTATTCAAAAGCATTTCATTTCTCTGGAATTCCGGAAAAAATGATCATCGACCAAAACGGAAACCTTAGATGGTTATCAAATGGGTATTTTGGAAGTCCAAGCGAATTGGCTGACGAAATTTCGATTATCGTTGAACATTTAAAAGCTGAGAAAAAATAATTTAGTTAGAAAAAAAGGTTAGAATAATGAAAATCGTTAATTTTTTATATCTCAGCATTTTAGTATTGTACTGTCAGACTGGTTTTTCGCAAACCATCTGGCAGGGGCAATACCATTCTACACGAATCATACTCACCGGTGATTTAGAAAGCAAAAAAGATTCACTTTTGCTGAGCATTCCGGAAATGTCATATGATTCGATTAAAGTAGGAATAAGAAAAGACAAGGATAGTATTCACTTTAAAAATGCAGTTTACAATTTTACTTTTAAAGGAAAATACAATGCTGATAAAACGGCGATTAACGGAATTTTTGATAATTATTCTATTCCAAAAGCCGCTATTGTTTTAAAGAAACAGACTGCTGTTGAACCTTTATTTTTTTCGCAGCATCCAAAACAGCCATATCCTTATGAAGTGAAAGATTTCACCTTTACAGGAAAAAACACCAAACTTAGGTACGGTGCAACATTGACCATTCCGAAGAACAAAAAGAAATATCCAATAGCAGTTTTAATTTCGGGAACCGGACAGCACGATCGTAATTATACTTATATGGGCAGACAGTTTTTTACTGTTTTGGCTGATTATCTGGCACGTAACGGAATTGCTTCGCTTCGTGTAGACGATCGCGGATATGGACAGACAACCGGAGATTTCCAGAATGCTACAACCGGAGATTTCGCCGATGATATTGATGAAGAAATAGCATACCTGAAAAGTGATAAAAATATTGATGGTTCGCACATTGGTGTAATTGGACACAGCGAGGGCGGGATGGTCGCTTCTATCGTAAGCGCCAGAAACAAAGATGTGAAATTCATGATCAGCTTATCCGGAGTAGGAGTAAGCGGACTTGAAATGCTGAATCTTCAAAATACAGCGATTCTTAAGAGCTATAAATTTGCCGATAAGGTAGTCGACAAACAGATGGAAATGTACAACATCATGTTTAAAATTGTCTACGATACCAAAGAAGGCGAATCGGCACAGCCGGCAATGGAAATCGCATTGAAGGAATGGATGCAGAAACAGGATTCTGTAACTTTAAAAGAAGTACAGTTACTGGACGGGCGTGACCAAACCTTCTTATACCGTTACGGAAAAGATGCGGACAGAAAGTGGTACCGTTACACGATTCACTACAAACCCGAAGATTACCTGCCAAAAATTACCATTCCGGTATTTATAGCAAACGGTGATAAGGACATTCAGGTTCCGGCTGTAGAGAATATTAATTCTTTTAAGAAATATCTTAAAACAAAAGATCTTACCACTAAAATATATCCGGATCTCAATCATATGTATCAGCATTGTAAAACCTGCACGCAAAATGAAGCCAAAGAAATCGATGAGGTGTTAGCCCCTGAAGTTCTCGATGATATTTCAAAATGGATTTTACAGCGCTATAAAAAATAATATGGGCAGTCATCTTTGTCAAAGCTCAAAACTTTGACAAAGATTTCTAACGAACCGTATACTTCGTCAGGATAAAAACCTAAAATTTTACTATGAAAAAACTATTTCTTTTTATCGCAGTTTTATTTGCGATAAGTAACCTTACTGCCCAAATTTACGATCCCGTTTCGTTTACCACTTCGGTAAAAGAAATAGGCGAGAACAAGTATACACTGGTTATTACAGCCAAAATAGACAAAGGCTGGCATGTGTATTCTCAGAACGTTCCTGATGGAGGACCGGCGCCAACGAGCTTTACATTTCAGCCGTCAAAAAACTATAAAAAAACAGGCTCTGTAGTAGAACCAAAAGGACATGAAGTTGATGATCCGGTTTTTCAAATGCGTATTAAATACTTTGAGGACAAAGCCGTTTTTACCCAAAACATAGAACGAAAATCAGCAGATGCTTTTACCATTGATGCTACTGTATTTTTTATGGTCTGCAATGATAACAGCTGTTTGCCGCCATCTGAAAAAGAGGTAAAGTTTACTTTTAAAAAATCTGACATTCCGGTTAAAACCGAGGAAACTGCAAAAGCTGTAACAGATACAAAAGATACTGATTCGATTCAAAATACCGAATCTATTACTAAACAGGATACAACAAACAACACAACAAATTCTGTTAGTACAGCCGGTACAGATGCTCCTAAAGTTTCAGACAACACAGAGAAAACGCCTTCAGCAGCAGATGAAAGTCTTTGGACTTTATTTTTCTTCAGCTTTTTAGGAGGTCTTGCCGCTTTGTTTACCCCTTGTGTTTTCCCGATGATTCCTATGACGGTGAGCTTTTTTACCAAACAAAGTAAAAATAAAGCAGCCGGAATACGAAATGCTATGATGTACGGAATTTTCATCATCGTAATCTATGTGATTTTAGGAAGTATGGTAACGGCCATTTTTGGTGCCGATGCCTTAAACGCCCTGGCAACAAACGTGGTATTTAATATTGTTTTCTTCCTGCTTTTACTGGTTTTTGCCCTGTCATTTTTAGGTGCTTTCGAAATTGTACTGCCAAGTTCATGGCTGACCAAAATTGACCAGAAATCAGAAATTGGAGGTGCTTTTGGAATCTTCTTCATGGCATTAGCATTGGCCGTTGTTTCATTTTCATGTACAGGACCAATCGTTGGGACTTTATTAGTTCAGGCGGCAAGTCAGGCCGGAATTGCGCCAATTGTAGGAATGCTTGGTTTTTCATTGGCCATTGCATTACCATTTACTTTATTTGCTGCGTTCCCGGGATGGATGAATTCACTTCCAAAATCAGGAGGCTGGTTAAATTCGGTTAAAGTAGTTTTAGGATTTTTAGAATTGGCTTTGGCTTTTAAATTCTTAAGCAATGCCGATTTAGTTTTGCAATTGCATTTATTAGAAAGAGAAGTATTTCTGGCCATTTGGATTGCGATATTTACCGTATTAGCCTTTTATTTATTTGGAAAAATCCAATTGTCGCACGACACGCCGTCTACTCATATTTCTGTTGGAAGACTTAGTTTAGGAATAGTAGTACTGGCATTTGTAGTATATATGATTCCGGGACTTTGGGGTGCTCCGCTGCAATATATCAGCGGTTTTCCGCCTGCAAAACAATATAGTGAATCACCAAACGGATTTGGAAATGCAATAATCCAGAATACAGATAAAACAGCATTACCAGAAGGCGCGGAAAGCGGTCCAAACGGAATTCCGACTTTTCATAATTACGATGAAGGCCTGGCTTACGCCAAAAAAGTAAACAAACCCATTATGATCGATTTTACAGGTTATGCCTGTGTAAACTGCCGTAAAATGGAAGAACGCGTATGGCCTGATCCAAAAGTTCTGGCTGTTTTAAATAATGATGTCGTACTTATTTCGTTGTATGTAGATGACAAAAGACCTTTGCCAAAAGAAGAACAGGTTGTTTCTAAAATAACAGGTAAGGTTTTAAAATATACTGGACAAAAATGGAGCGAACTTCAAATTTTAAAATACAAAACCAATGCACAGCCGTATTACGTTTTAATGGATCATAACGAAAAAGATTTAAACAAACCATCGGCTTACAATCCGGATATTAACGCTTATTATAACTGGCTTCAGGAAGGAATCGGGAATTTTAAAAAATAATTAATTTCTGATTGAAGCAGATTAAACAGATTTTTTTGATCAGTCTAAATCGAAAAAGAGTAAATGAAATCAGCTAAATTCAGCGGGATCTGCGTGTAGCAAAAGATAAAAGTTTGAAAAATTTCACGCAGATTTAAAATGATTGAAGCAGATTAAGCAGATTTTTTTGATCTGTCTAAATCAAAAAAGAGTAAATTAAATCAGCTAAAATCCGTTAAAATCTGCGGGATCTGCGTGAGATAAAAATCTATGTTTTCGCGAAAGCAAATCAGTAAAATCCGCATCTAGTTTTACTCAACTATAAAAAAATATAACCAACAAAAATGAAAATATTCCAATCAAAATACTGGCTTTTAGTCCTTTTTATAGGATTCAAAAGCACTGCCCAGTTTTCGACCACGATTCCGCTGAGCAAAGATGTCGTTTCCGGAAAATTAAAAAACGGAATGAAATACTATGTCCTTCATAATGAATGGCCAAAAGACCGTGTCTGCTTTTATTTTGCCCAAAACGTTGGGGCGATTTTAGAAAATGACGACCAGAACGGACTGGCGCATTTCCTGGAACACATGGCTTTTAACGGTACACAAAATTTTGAAGGAAAAGGCATTATCGATATGCTGGAGAAAAAAGGAGTACGTTTTGGTGCCGATATTAATGCTTATACAGCGCAGGACCAAACGGTTTACAATTTAAGCAACGTGCCGTCGACAGATGCTAAACTGATAGATTCCTGCCTTTTGGCATTGCATGACTGGTCTGGTTTTCTGTTACTGAAAGATGCAGAAATCGATGCAGAGCGCGGTGTAATCAGAGAAGAATGGCGTACCAGAAGAAATTCAGATTTTAGATTACGTCTTGAAACGGATAAAGTATTGTACAAAGGTTCCAAATATGCAAAACGTGATGTAATTGGTGATTTAAACATCATTAATACTTTTGATTATCAGGTTTTAAGGGATTATTATAAAAAATGGTACCGTCCGGATTTGCAAGCCGTGATTGTAGTGGGAGATATTGACCCGAAAGAAATCGAAAAGAAGATTATCGAAACTTTTTCTTCTATCGAAATGCCTAAAAAACCTGCACAGCGTTATTACGTTTCGGTTCCAAAAAACAAAGGAATGGAATATGTGCTGGCAAAAGATAAAGAAGCTCAGGAAACCAATGTTGTATTGTATTACAAAAAAGATTTTGATAAGGTAAAAAACAATGAAACAATCAGAAGAGATTTGGTTACTAATCTGTGTACCGATATGATCAACAGACGTTATCAGGAATTTATCCAGAACAACGAAACTTCTGTTTTAAAAATGGGAACGGGATCGTCTGAAGTTTCAAGACTGACAGATTCGCATTATTTGTACGTAACGCCAAAAAATAATAAGACTAAAGAAGGTTTCAGGGAAATGATGATTGAAACCGAAAGAGCAGTTCGTTACGGATTTACTCAAAAAGAACTGGACCGAAACAAAGAAGGTGTTTTGAGTTTTTATGAAAATGTGCTTCAGAATAAAGATAAAATTGATAATGATGAATTTTCAGAAGAACTGGTTAATCATTTCCTAAAAGCAGCTCCTTTTGAAAGTATTGAAACACAATACGAGAACATTAAAACGAGACTGTCATCCATTACTCTTGCTGATGTAAACCAGGCGGTAAAAAAAATACAGACAGTTGATAATGTTGTTATGACGGTTACGGGACCGGATAAAAGCGATGTGGTTTATCCATCAAAAGCAGATTATGAGGCGATTATTGCAGCTGTTAAAAAAATGCCTCTTGAAAAATACAAAGAGTCAGATACGGATCAGCCTTTGATTAAAGAAGAATTAAAAGGTTCTAAAGCCGAAAAGGAAACGGCTGTTGAAGGAATTGCAGGAGCTAAAAGTTATGTTTTGAGCAATGGTGCCAAAATCGTATTGTACCCGACAACACTGGCAAAAGATGAAGTATTGTTTTCTGCGTTTAGTTTTGGAGGAAGTTCGTTAATTAAAACCGAAGATATTCCTTCGGCACAAATTGCGGTAAGTCTGGTAGAAAGTTCTGGTTTAGGCGCTTTTAAAAGCACTGATTTAAGTGATAAATTAAACGGAAAAATTGCAAATGTTAAACCGTATATTACAGAACTGACAGAAGGTTTTAAAGGTTCAAGCAACCAAAAAGATTTCGAAACCTTGTTACAGCTTACATACCTGTATTTTGAAGAACCAAGGTTTGATAAAGATTCGTATTCGAGAATGGTAACGAATTTCAGCAATTCATTAGAAAATGCAATGAATACAAATCCGAAGGTATTTCAGGACACGATTTCGCAGCTGAATTACAATCGCAACAAAAGAGTGCCTTTGATTAATGAAGATTTTATTAAACAACTGAGTTTCGAAAAAGCATCTGAATTGTACAAACAGAGAATTCAAAATGCTGCCGATTTTACTTTTGTTTTCACCGGAAATCTTCCGGAGAATGCGCTTTCTTTAATTGAAAAATATATTGGAAGCATTTCATCAGATATCAATAAAAAAGAAAATTTTACAGACAATCATCTTGAACCTGCAAAAGGGACTTCGAAACAATTATTAGTTCGTGAGATGAATGTACCAAAAGCGAGTGTTTATATCCGATTTGTAAATCAGTTCCCATACACCTACAAAAATGTTTTCACGCTTCATATTTTATCTGAATTATTATCGAAGAAATATCTGGATTTAATTCGTGAAGAAGAGGGCGGAAGCTACGGTGTTCATGTAGGATCGGGCGTAAGCAAACTGCCGTCTGACGAATATTCGATGACGATTAACTTTGACAGTGATCCTGAAAAAGAAGAAAAACTAACCAAAATTGTATACGAGCAGATTGCTTTAATACAGAAAAACGGTGCAAAAGAAGAAGATATTCAGTCGATTAAAAATACAGTTTTGAAATCAAGAGCAGAAAAAGTTATGACTAACGGATTCTGGCTGGGAAGTCTTAATAATATGATGCTGAATAACGAAACGTTTAAAGATGATGCGATTTATAAGAAAACCTTAAATGAAATCACTGCAGCAGATTTAAAAGCTTTTGCGAAACAGTTTTTTACCAAACCAAGTACGGTTGAAGTTATTATGAAATCAAAACCGGAAGGCGTTGCGCCACAATATTAAAAACCTTGGTTTTTCATTCATTTTTAGAAGTATTTTGAATTAGTAAGCTTATACAACTAACTTGAAAAACCTAAAGAGGCTGTCTTAGACAGCCTCTTTTTTTGTTTATAATTTATCCGAATTTAATGTGAAATGTTTTATGCCGTCTGCATTTGTCTCATATGGATTGTATAAAATGAATCCGAATGTTAAATGAATATCTACGGCATAAAAATCACTGTACCTCCATTTGGCGAAAGCTCCAGGGTGAAACTCGTATTTTTATCAAATTTTTTGGTACTGAATTTAGAATCTGCACCTTCACCATCTGATATAATAGACACTTCTTTGTTTTTAAGCATAGGCAGATCAATCGTAATGCTTTTTGCTTTATTCTCACCGTTTATTGCGGCGATGTACCATTTTGTATTTTTTCGGCGTGCAATGACACTGTATTTCCCCGGATAGCCGTCGATAAAACGGGTTTCATCCCAAACGGTCGGCACATTTTTAAGATAATCAAATAAATACGCTGGTTTTTCTTTTAGGTTTTCCGGTACTAATCCCCAATGCTGAACGGGAGAAAAGAAAACTACTGCGGTTGCCATTTCAAAAGCGTCTGTAGTTCTTCGGATTGTACCTTTATTAGGATCACGGTGTAAGCGTTTGTTCAGGAAAACCGGGCCAAAATCCATTGCAGAAACCGTATTTCGGGTAAAAGGGTAAACCGTTGCTGTTGAAGGATAGCGGTCGCTGAATCCCTGCTGGAAAACCAGATTTTCTGAAGCAAGAACGGCTTCGCTGGTCATGAAATTAGGATACATTCTTTCCCATCCGCGCGGCAGGGTAGTGCCGTGAAAATTGATGTTCAGACCAAATTCGGCAGCATCGGTTAATATATCGTGGTACAATTGCATGGTTACCTGTTTGTCACCGCCAAAGAAATCTATTTTTAAACCTTTTACTCCAATTTGCTGCAGCCATTTCATTTCTTCACGTCGGGCTTCAGGTGTGTTCATTCGGTTTTTTGGACCTTGGGGCGCATTGTTCCAGTTTCCGTTAGAGTTATACCATAATAAAACGCCCACATTTTTTGATTTGGCGTACTGAACCAGTTCGGCTAATTTTTCTTTTCCAATCTGAACATCCCAAAGCGCATCAATTAGAATGAATTCACATTTTAAATCGGCTGCAAGATCAATAAAAGTTTTCTGGTCGTTGTAATTACAGCTTTCGTCCTGCCATACAATCCAGCTCCAGCTGGCACGACCGGTTTCAAATACTTTAGCAGATTTTACAATTGGTTTGACCACATCTGTTGAAGCGGTTGATTCTACAATTGGTTTTAAAGTCCGGCCTAATGTAATGGTTTTCCATGAAGTCTGCATAGGAAACGGGGCAGAAGCAGTTGCAGCACCTATGCTGTTGTTTTCTCCTTCCTGTGGAAAAGCAACCCTGTAAGTTCCGTCAGCTTCGGCATCGCTTAATCGGGTTCCCACATAATTGCCGCCAACGCCGGTTTCAGATAGTAACAGCCAGCCTTTATCGCCTAAATGAAAAAGAGCCGGAAAAGTATACCCCAGTCCGTATTGCGATTTAGTTCCTATGGGTTCTTCTCTTGTATATTCTTCTTCATAAGAAGGTTTGGTTTTCTCCCAGCCGCTTAAAGGGGGAGCCTGCGGGGTGATAAAAGTTGTTGTACCTGCGGGAAGTTTAAATCCTGTTATTTCTTTTTCGATAGTGCCTGCACCGTTGTGTTTTTTTGTTTTGGGAAGTAGGTAACTAAATGTCGCATCGGTATTGGAAATCCTGAAAATGACCTGTAAAGTATCGTTTGATGCATTTGTAAAATGGCATGTAAGTTCGTTGGCTTTATAATTAACCTGACTGACTTTGGAACGGTTAAGGGTATAGGATTCCTGAATTTTAGTGGTTTTAGAGCCAATGAGTTTTAGGTCTTTTGTAAAGTCTCCTGCTGTACTCAAAAGTCCTAACGGCGATTGATTGAGAAATTCATCTTTTTGATAAAACAGGGAATAATAAGGGCTTCCGTTAGTGACGGAAATTTCAAGTTTGATATTTTTATCAGGACTAAAGGCTGATACGGTCTGCGCCTGCGTAGAATAGGTGAGGGCGGAGACAAAAAGGCTGATAAGCAATTTTCTCATGTTTGTGGTTTTTTGGTTATTAGTAAAGTATTCAAAAATCAATGTCAATATCAATATCAATGTCAAGAATCAATTTGAAATTTTAAGATCGTAATGTTTTGGTCCTGCGTGGTGGTGGTGAGAAGAATTCCTTCGGAATATTTAATTTAGTGCCTTCGCGGTAAAACTGTTGATATAAGTGTAAAAATAACACTATTTTGAATACTACTTGATAAAAACATCCAAAAGGCCTTGATTTTTATGATACTAAATGAGAATTTCCCTTCTTTAAAAACAAAAAAAGAGCTGTTTGATTAGAACAGCTCTTTTTCGTATAAAAATAGTACGTTATACTTAATTCATAGCAAACCTAAGTTTCAGACCATACGAAACCAGTCTCATATTTCTTGCCACACCAGAATCATAAATGCTGTTATAAGACAATACTACAGGAAGTTCCGGATTGTACTGAACAAGTTGTTTGTTATCGCTTTTGTCGTAGATATTGTTCAAACCGTACTCAAAATAAACACCAAAATAAATGGAGTTTGTTTTTCCGATAGCTTGTTTTAAACCTGTTTCGATAAAAGCAGAATAAGAAACTTTTGTATCAAGATCTTCTTTACGGGTTTCGATATTGTTTGTGCTGGCAAAACCGGCAAAAGCAGGATTGAACAATTCTACATTATACTGCGGATAATACCCGCTTGTAGTCAGATTTCCTATTTTAGTCTGATAACTGCCACTTGCCGCAATACCAATTTTGGCACCACCGCCAATAAAGAATTGAGAAGTACCCGGAGTTTCAAACTGAATTCCGATTGGGATATTGATATAGCTCAGTTTTTGTTCTTCTCTTAAATTAGTGGCTTTGTATCTAAACTGAAATGATTCATTTTCGGCATCGACAGCGCCATACTGACCTGAAGTAAAGCCGAATTTAGTATCGGTGCTGTATGTCTGGTACTCTACACCAACACCAACACTTAGCCCTTCGTTAAGGTAATACATATAACGAAGTCCCGCGCTAACACCATTTCCAGGAACAGTTTTTCCAGCCGACGTAGAGTTTACAAACGAAAAAGGACCTCCAATCGAAATCGAAAACTCTTGCTTTTTATCCTGACCATATGTATAGCAGGATGCTAAAAGCACTGTGATCATGATAAGTGATGTTTTACAGTTGTTTATATATTTTTTCATCTTATTTTATATTATGCCAGTACTAAAAAATAGTACTGGCAGATTTATTTATTTTACAATCACTTTGAAAGATTTTGTAACGTTTGGAGTTTGAAGAACAACCAAAAACATATTACCATCAGCTGTTTGAGGCAATTGAATTTCAGTTTGTGCTGTAGAAGACTTCACAGTTTTTACCAATTGTCCTGCAACATTGTAAAGACTGATCTCCATGTTGTCTAATTCTTCCTGAGGGAAATCAGCATCGATAGTAACTACTTTACCTACAGCAACAGGGTTAGGATAAATTCTTGCCTGAAGTGTGTTGGTTGGTAAAACTTTTGCAGTACATGTTTGAAGAACTTTTCCGTCTGCAGTGGTCATTTTCACCATGTAATCAGCAGTTGGATCCAGTACGTTTCCTTGAGTTTCTCCGGCAGAATAGTACTGACCAGTTCCAATCAATTGCCCGTTTTTAAACCATTGGTATGCTGTAAACTGATAACCTCCGTTTGTATTAGGGTTATTATTTACTATAAGCACATTGTTGAATTTAACCTGAACAATATCAAAGAATCCAAACGGTTTTTCAACTGTAAGAGTATACGTTGCAGATGCGCTTCCATCCTGAGATGTAATGTTTACATCCTGAGTATAGATTCCCGGTTTAGGAGTCTGAATTGTAAAATTAGGAGCTGGTGTAATAATCGCATTTGATTCATTTACAACAGAAACATTTGGATTTGTTTCGCCGCAAGCTAATAAATGATAAATCACTTTAGCAGGGTTTTCGAAAATTTTGTTTCCGATAGTAATTCTGGCAACGTCGATGTTGTTGTTTAGGATTACTAATAATCTGGAAACCTCATCGGCAGGAAGATAGTTGTTATCTCCTTCCTGGTGTGCTGTAATTAGTATTTCACCAGAAGTAAGCATCGTTACTTCACCATCAGCAGAAACAGTAGCTGGTGCCTGAGGTGAATCAAAAGTAGAGGTATACGTTACCGCTAATCCTGAACTTGATGTTGCATCCAGATCAAATGTATTGTTTACTCCAAGAGTTTTTACTGGAATAGCATCAAATGTAATCTGCTGTGGTGCTTTATTTATAATCAAATCTGCAGTAAGAACTAGTACTGAACAATTTGGTGATGTTGCAGCAGGTGTAATAGTTGCAGTGATTTGATAAGTTCCTGCATTTACAGCTCCGTTATTTGCTGAATACGCTACAGTAGCTCCGGCAGGAAGATTCTCAACCTCAGCTGAATGTGCAGTTCCGTCATAAGTAAAGACTGCATTATTGAACGTTACAGCTTCAAGAGGTGATTCTGATACTACTACTGTCTGATTTTGACTAGAAGTATTTCCGTTTCCGTCATCATAAGTCCATGTAATTGTATACGTTCCTGCAGCAGTATAGTTTAGCGGATCTGTGGTAGTTCCGTTAATAGTTCCTGCGCAGGTATCTGTTGCGGTTGGAATCGCAATTTCGGCAGCTAAAACAGAACAAAATCCTGTAATTTGAGGTAAATTGGCAACAGTTGGTACTGGTGCAGTTGTATCATCAGCTACTCCTATAGTAATAGTTTGAGTTGCAGTACATCCGTTAGCATCTGTAATAGTTACCGTATAAATTCCTGCAGTTAATCCTGTTGCTGTATCGGCAGTTCCTCCAGATGGAGACCATGAGTAAGTGTATGGAGCCATTCCTCCTGTAACAACTACAGCAGCAGTTCCGTCATTAGAACCAGGACAAGAAACATCAGTTCCTGTTATTGTTCCTATAAGTAGTGCAGGTTGTGCGATTGCAATAGTTTGAGTTGCAGTACATCCGTTAGCATCTGTAATAGTTACTGTAAAAGTTCCTGCAGCTAATCCGGCTGCAGTTGCAGCTGTTCCTCCATAAGGAGCCCATGAGTACGTATAAGCACCTGTTCCTCCTGTAACGGTTGCAGTTGCAGTTCCGTTAACACCTCCGTTACAAGAAACATCTGTTTTAGAAACAGTTGCAGCAAGAACAGCAGGCTCATTAATAGTGATGGTTAATGAAGAAAAACATCCGTTAGCATCTGTAACGGTTGCAATATAATCACCCGCAGCTAATCCTGAAACCGCAGAAGTTGTTTCACCAGAGTGTAACCATGAGTAAGTATAAGCTCCGGTACCTCCTGTTACAGTTAAAGCAATAGATCCGTTAGAATCTCCGTTACAAGTAACATTTGTTGTTACAGCAGTTACATCTATAGCAGTTGGCTGAGCAATAGTAACGTTTTCAGTTGCAGTACATCCGTTTGCATCTGTTACAGTAACTGTATAAATTCCCGCAGTTAATCCTGTTGCAGTTGCAGCAGTTCCTCCAGATGGAGCCCAAGAATATGTATATCCTGCAGTTCCTCCTGAAACGCTTACTGTAGCACTTCCGTCTGATCCTAAATTACAAGTAACATCAGTATGAGAAATGGCTGCAGTTAAAGCAGTTGGTTCTGCGATTGTTACGCTTTGTGTTCCTGTACATCCATTAGCATCTGTAATAGTTACCGTATAAATTCCTGCAGCTAATCCGCTTGCAGTTTCAGCAGTTCCTCCAGATGGAGCCCATGAATAGGTATATGCTCCTGTACCTCCTGCAGCAGTAACTGTTGCAGATCCGTCAGCTAATCCGTTACAAGTAACATCTGTCTGAACAATTGATGCCGTGATAGCAGCCGGCTCGATAATAATAATATCCTGTGTACCGGTACATCCGTTAGCATCTGTAATAGTTACTGTAAAAGTTCCTGCAGCTAATCCAGTTGCAGTAGCAGCAGTTCCTCCATAAGGAGCCCATGAGTACGTATAAGCACCTGTTCCCCCGGTAACGGTTACTGTTGCAGTTCCGTTAACCCCTCCGTTACAAGAAATATCTGTTTTAGAAGGTGTAGCAATGATTGCATCCGGTTCTGTTATTGTAATAGTTTCTGTTGCTGTACATAAGTTAGCATCGGTTACGGTTACAGTATAAATTCCTGCAGTTAATCCAGTTGCAGTAGCAGAAGTTCCTCCTGCTGGAGCCCATGAGTATGTATAAGAACCTGTTCCGCCTGTAACACTCACTGTTGCAGATCCGTTTGATCCCTGATTACAAGTTACATTAGTTTGTGATGGCGAAATTGCGATAGCGCTTGGTTCTGATATAGTAAAGTTTTTCACAATTGAACATCCGTTTCCGGCTGTAATTGTTACAGAGTAATTACCAGCAGTTAATCCGGTTGCAGTATCTGCAGTTCCTCCAGATGGTGACCAAACATAAGTGAATGGACCAACAGCACCTGATGGCACCACAGAGGCAGATCCGGTGTTTCCTCCATTACATAAAACATCAGTTTGAGATGTTGTGGCAACTAATGTATTAGTAGTGCCTATTGTGAAGTTTTTAGTTATTGTACATCCGTTAGCATCTGTAATGACTACAGAATAGTTTCCGGCAGTTAATCCGGTTGCAGCAGCTGTCGTTTGTCCGTCAGACCATAAGTAAGAATAAGGAGTTGTGCCGCCGTTTGGTGTAACTTCTGCTTCTCCTCCTGTAGAGCAAGTAGCATCTGTTTGAGATGTAACAGCATCTAATACTGCAGGTTCAGTAAGCATGAAGTTTGCTGTAGCTACACATCCGTTACCGTCTGTAATAAGAACAGAATAGTTGCCTACTGAAAGACCAGTTGCAGTTGCAGCTGTTCCTCCAGATGGAGACCATACATAAGTATATGTTCCCGTTCCTCCGCTTGCAGTCACTGTAGCACTTCCTGTAGAAGTACCGTTACAAAGAACATTTGTTTGTGATTGAGTATAACCTACTGGTGCATTTTCATTAATTGTTACAGATTCCTGATAAACACATCCATTTGCGTCCTCGATAGTTACTGTAAAAGTTCCTGCAGCTAAGCCTGTTGCAGTAGCAGCAGTTCCTCCGTATGGAGCCCATGAATAAGTATAAGGGAAAGTTGCTCCTGTTGCTGTAATAGTGGCAGTACCATTTACTCCTCCATTACAAGAAACATCTGTTTTTGTGAAAGTCGCTGCAAATTGAGCAGGAGAGCCAACAGTTACATTTTCAGTAAGTGTACATCCGTTAGCATCTGTAATAGTTACGGTATAAGGACCTGCCTCAAGACCTATTGCAGTAGAAGCAGTTCCTCCGTAAGGAGCCCATGAATAGGTATATCCTAATGTTCCTCCTGAAACAGATACTGTTGCAGTTCCGTTAGCACCTCCAAAACAGCTAACAGGTGTAGATGAAGAAGTTACACTAAGTGGAGCAGAAGGTTCAGTAATAGTGAAAGCTTGTGTTGCTGTACAAGAATTTACATCTGTTATTGTTACAACATATGTTCCTGCCGATAATCCTATTGCAGTAGATGCTGTTCCTCCAGATGGAGCCCATGAATAGGTATAAGTACCTGTTCCTCCTGATGCAGTTACAGAAGCAGATCCGGTAGCATCTCCATAACAAGCTATATTTGTCTGGGCCACAGGAATTGCAGTTAATACCGCAGGTTCTGTAATAGTGAATGATTCAGTAGCCTGGCAGTTGTTTGCATCTGTAATAGTTACAGTATACGTTCCTGCCGTTAATCCTGTTGCAGTAGACGCTGTTCCTCCAGATGGAGCCCATGCATAAGTATAAGTTCCTGTTCCTCCTGTAACCGTTACAGAAGCAGAACCAGTTGGAGTGCCATTACAAAGAATATTAGTTTGTGATGGTGTTACTGAAAGAGCATCAGGTTGTGTAATTTCAAAATCAAGAGTACTGCTGCAGTTGTAAGCATCTGTTACGGTAACCGTAAAGGTTCCTGCTGAAAGACCTGTTGCAGTTGCATTTGTTCCTCCGTAAGGAGCCCAGGAATAGGTATAACCCGGAGTTCCGCCTGAGACAGATACTGTTGCAGTTCCGTTTGCACCATTGTTACAGCTTACATTAGTTAAACTAGCTTGAGATAATGCTAATGCAGAAGGTTCTGAAATAGTAAAACTAGCTGTTGTCTGACATGAATTTGCATCTGTAATTGTTACATCGTAATTACCTGGTGCAAGATTAGAGATAGAAGATGTTGTGGCAGAATTTGACCACAAATAAGTATAAGGTGTTGATCCTCCTGACGGTGTTACACTTAGTGAACCGTTTGCGGCACCGTTACAAGCTATGTTAACTTGTGTAGACGCATAATTGATAGTTGGTACAGTTAAAACAGCCGCTGAAGAAGTAGCCGGCGGTGAACAAATTCCGGCCGCTACAACTCGGTAAGAATAATTATTCATTCCAGCAGTTGCTCCGGTGATAGTCAATGAAGCTGTTGTTGCTCCGGAATAAACACCACCGTTTGTAATATTGCCAAAACCGGCACCCTCATTTACTTGCCATTGATATCCTCCTTGATTTACAGCAGCTGCAGACAACGTTACATTTGAGCCGATACAAGCCGTAACCGAAGCAGGATTTGTGATAATTTGAGGAGCAGAGTTTATTGTAAGTGTAGCTTCATTTGATGTAGCTGCCGGAAGACATACTCCGTTTACGATAAGTTGGTATTTAAATCCATTCAGACTTGCTGCAGCATTAGTAATAGTAAGTGTTGCTGTAGTTTCTCCTGAGTAAGGCGCTCCTGGAGGAACATCAGCGTAACCAAATCCTTGGTTTACCTGCCATCGGTAGCTCGCAGCATTGTCTGCTGTAACAGCAAATATTGTATTTTCACCTTCACAGATTGTACTGCTTGCCGGCTGTGCCGTAATTGCAGGAGCCGAGTTAACAGTAAGTACTGCGTTGTTTGATGTTGCACTAGGTGTACATGTTCCATTAGCTGCTACATGATATAAGAAACCGTTCATAGATGCAGTAGCTCCTGTAATGGTAAGTGTTGAGCCGGTTGCACCGCTATATACACCACCGTTAGTGATAGGGTTAAAGCCGGCACCATCATTAACATACCACTGATATCCGGTTGCACTGCTTGCGGCAACAGTAAAAGTCGCATTTCCTCCTGCACAGGTAGTACCCGCAGTTGGCTGTGACGTAATAGCCGGAGACGGGTTTACAGTAAGTGTAACATCATTTGATGTAGCAGCAGGAGTACATGATCCGCTTGCTACAACTCTGTAGGTAAATCCGTTCATAGCAACAGGTGCTCCTGTTATAGTAAGAGTTCCTGTAGTTGCGCCGCTGTAAACACCTCCGTCAGAGACGCTGGCGAAGCCTAATCCTTCGTTAACATACCATTGATATCCTGAAGCGTTAGAAGCTACAGCAGAAAATGCAGTATTAGCTCCATTACAGATTGAACTGTTAGATGGCTGTGATGTAATAGCCGGAGCAGAGTTTACAGTAAGCGCTGCATTGTTTGATGTTGCAGCGGGCGAACATGTTCCTGAAGCTGCTAATCTGTATAAAAATCCATTCATTGCAGCAGTTGCATTAGTGATAGCAAGAGTTGCTGTTGCTGCTCCGGAATAAATAGAATTATCTGTAATCGGAGTAAAACCTGAACCGGTGCCATTATTTACTTCCCACTGATATGTTGTTGTATTTGCAGCAGTGGCAGCAAATGTAGTATTTTCTCCTGAACAAATTGTAGAACTGGATGGTTGCGCTGTAATAGCCGGAGCCGAATTCACAGTAAGTGCAACATTGTTCGATATTGCATCAGGAGTACAAGATCCTGTCGCAACTAAGTGATAAAGAAATCCATTCATACCGGCAGTTGCTCCGGTAATACTAAGTGTTGCTGTTGTTGCACCTGAATAAATTGCATTATCAGTAATAGGAATAAAACCTAATCCCTGATTAACTTCCCATCTATAACCTCCTGTAGCATTCGATGCTGTGGCTGCAAAGGTTGTATTTCCTCCTGAACAAATTGTAGAACTGGATGGCTGTGTTACAATAGCCGGAGCTGGAGTAACAGTTCCTGTAACGGCTACATTTTGAGTTACCGCAGTTGGTGATGAAAATGTAATATTTCCTGCCGGAGTACCAGTTGCTGTATTTGCAAGTCTTACATATATAGTGGTAGCAGATAAATTACCGTTTTGTGGAGTCAACGTAATATTATCTGAATAATTAACTGCATCTGTAGAAATTTCAAACCCGGTAGGAGCATCTGCAAAAACGTTAGCTGTTAAATTGCCTCCCGAAACAGTAAAGTTCTGTGTTGTTGATACTCCCCCGGTACAAGATGTAAAAGGGTTTAGAGAAGTAGTAGATACAATAATTCCTGCTGGCTGCGTAATGGTTACCGTTTGTGTGGTACTACAGCCGCCAAGACCATTAGGAGTGCTGTCTGTAATAGTAACAGTATAAGTTCCTGCGCTAAGGTTACTTGCACCGGAACCCGTTCCTCCAGATGGTGACCACGAATAAAAATACGGTGTTGTACCCCCTGAAACTGTTAGCGTTGCTGCACCGTTGTTTCCTCCATAAATACTTACATTACTTTGAGACTGTATTAAAGAGGTTAAAGGAGCCGGAACACTTGCTATAGCTGCATTTGAAGTTACAGATCCTGAACCTGTTACTATAACGCGATATGAATTTCCCGACATACTCGAAGTAATACCGGTAATGTTTAATGTTGCAGTAAATGCACCTGAATAAGGCGCTGTGTTTGTGAGGTTAACAAAACCAGACCCATCATGTGTATCAACCTGCCATTGATAAGAAGATACAGTACCGCCTGCAACTACAGAAAATGATGTATTGCTGCCGGAACACACAGTTTTGCTTAATGGCTGTGTAGTAATTGTGGTTGGTGCGGCTAAGAATGGTGCTCCCGAAGGCATCGAAATAGTTGTCTGTGACAAAGTCCAGTTACCCTGAGTCATTAGAGAAGTTCTAAGATTTGCAGCATTGTTTACTGGAGCACCGCTGCCAATATTAAATTTACCTGCACTTGGCTGATCAGTTCCTCCCGGATAAAAAGCACTCGTTCCTCCTACAAGACCCGGAGGCATAGTTGAACCATTGGTCCCGTCAGCACATGCAGCATCATCCCATCCTGATTGTGTTGTTCCTTCTGGACATATGTAATAGTGCAGACCGCCGATTAAAAGAGCGCCAGGTCCGGTAACAATATCGCCCCCACCCTGAAAAGCAATGATCTGATCTCCAAAAGCGGATAAGTTCAATCCATTGGGCATAGTACCGTCAGTACGGGTTACAGTACCATTCGGAGTTCTGCTGCTGGTACCAATATCATAAGTAAAAGCTTGTAAGCCCTTCACAATAATCTCTGTTCCGGCCGGAATTATACTAGCTCCGGTAACCCATTTAACAGTACCTTCAGATGGATTTGTTGTTGACCAGGCACCTAAGTCAGAATATCCTCTGTCTGTAAAGTTGATCGTGGTGCCTCCATTAAGAGCTACAAGGCAGACAAATGAAAATTCATCACCGTCAGCCGCAGGATAATTGGAATCGAATCCGGTGAATATAAGCTGTCCGACCGTAAGATTGGTCGCTTGGGAGTTACCTAAGTAACTCTGCAAAAATATCCCTAAAAACAAGGCGATATTTAAGAACTTTTTGATTTGTGAGTAAAAATGTTTCATAATTAAGATTAGTTAAATTATAGAGTGGCAAATTGTTCGCCGTTTTTAATGCCAAAAGCGAGCAGTTTGTGCCCACTCATAAATCCTTCGTCAGTATAAACTGTATTAATACGGAGCTGTGTATTGTTGTAACACTGAATAATCAGTCCGTTGTTTTCATTTATCTCGAGAATCGTGCCCGGGGCTCTTGGACGATCTGTTAAGGTATTGGTTAAGGAAACTTCCAGAATTCGTATATTTAAACCATTCCATTGTGTATAAGCTCCTTTGTTCCACGGATTACAGGCATTTACCAAAGCCTGAATCGATTTTGAATCCTGATTTTCCCACTGAATCGTAACATCGGTAATGGTGGGTTTCTTGTAATAACTTGCCAGAGATTCATCCTGAATTGTGCCTTTATCGTTATTGTGCAATAATGTAAAGAGTTCAGGTAAAATATAAGAAGCCAGATAAGACAAATTAGTGCAAAGCATTCCGTGAGTCAGATCTGTATGAAGAGGCAGTGTCTTTTTCAGGATTATTTTTCCTTTATCGATTTCTTTTTCAACCGCGTGAACAGAAATTCCGGTTTCTTGTTTTTGTTTTCTGATAGATTCAAAAACAGGATCAGAACCGCGCATTTCAGGTAATAATCCATAATGAAAATTATAAAAAACATTGGGCCTTTTCTCCAGAATATCTTCGGGGATTTTCCATGGAAAAGTCATCGTGAAGATATTTTTCAGATTCGGGATTTTTATAATTTCTTCCAGTTGAATTTTGAGCTTAGCATTTTCAAACCATATTAAGCCAATGCCGGTTTTAGCGGCAAAAAGCGAACAGAAAGCTTTTACATCTTCATTATTCACAGGAACTCCTATTGTATGAAGTCTTCCCATGCTGTGTAATGTTTGTATAGCCGGAAAAGCCAGACGGTTATTACATAAAACTACTATGTCGCGTGTTGGATTCATGACTCTAAACAGGCATAAGAATTAAACCAGGATGCAGAAGTAGTTTCTTTAATAGCAAGAATATGATGATGCAGACGTTCACGTTCTTCGGCTAGATCATGCGCTTCAGTTATATTTTCTAAGCGGCAATTTCCGGTTTCTTCATTTTTTGTTACCGTTGCATAGTACACCGGTGCCTCAGAAGATCGGGTATTTGGATTCATGTATACTTTTCCTCTTGGAGAATCAATCACGGCACCGTCTAATGATGAACCATTCAGGGCATCAATAAACAAAGCAGCTTCCCATCCAAGCAGCGAAAAAACATTTGCTTTTTGCTCTTTAATATTGGTCATTACCGCAACAAAATCTTCATTTTCTTTATTCGAAGTACTTGCAGACCATGGCACGGCACAACTCCAGTTATATCCCGGATATGGTATTTTACTTATCCAGAGTTCTTCGGCAGTAAAACCGCTTCCGTATGTTTTGCGGGAAGCCACATTTTTTAGTTTTGCCGATTCTCTAAAGAAATCTTCGGCCATATCGCCGCAGAATGAGGTAAATAACGATGCATCCTGATTTTCTTCAAGAAACTGTTCCAAAGGCTGTAAATTAATATCGGCACGCTGTAAAGGCGTTACATGAGTATAATTAACAGTTCCTCCTTTATCCTCAACAGCAGTCGAAAATGTATAAGGAGCTCGGTAGCCGGCATCATAAAAAGAACAGGTAAAAGCAAAATTATTTTGACCTTCATCAAAAGCTTTACGTACAATGGCGCGGGAGCAGAGAGCACCTTCCAAAGAAATAAAATACACGTTAGATAATATTTTATCAAAAGTCTGAAAATGATAACCGCTGTCTAAAACAAGCAGTAATTTGCCCGCACTTTCAAAAATAGGCTGTATAAATTCGGCTGTTAGAGGATTTACATAGGCAATTATAATATCTGTACCATTTAGTAAAAGCTGTTCACAGCAGTCGTGAATTTCTTTATCGTTCCCGCCAACACCAATGCCGGCCGTTACGATTTCATGATTTTCGCTGGTTCCTAATTTTTTAAGTGCAGATTTAAATCCGTCCATTATATCAAAGGACAGCGATGGATAAATGACAGATCTTGGTAAGAGTAAAGCTATTTTCATAAAGTTTAAATGCTGTTTTAAAAAAATGCCCATCAACAAAAAAGTCAATGGGCTGGTAATATTAGTTCCTGGAAGGAAAAATCCCCTGGATACAGATAATATAATTCATGCCTAAATACGGCTGTTGAATAGACAATGGCTGGCTTCCTCCCGCATTTCCTACTGTTACCACAGGTGTAATTGTTTTCAAAGAACCGTTCGCAGGCTTCGTAGAATACAGATTATTCAGCGAAGCAAGATATGCGTTTTCGGCTGCTCCAGTACTTCCCTGGTCTGACAATCCTTTTAAGGTATAAGTTCCCTGTGCTGAATGGGTATGAGGCGGCATATTGGAGATAAGTACAGTATAAGTAGGAGTTCCAAGAAGGGTTCCCATTTGCAGGGACTGAATACCTGCTGTTACACCGGTTCCTGCAGGAATTCGGCCTCTAAAATCCGGTAAAGCAAAAGTACTTACACCATTTCCTCCGTATGTGGTGCCTAAAAGGCTGAATAAAGCCTGATTTGAATTAATAGCTAATTGCTGTCCGTAACAATAAGCCCATGTTCTTGGAGCAAAATTTGCGGCAAATAGTCTGATTTCTGACATTGTTCCTTCCATAATTGTGGTTTTTGTTAGTTTCTACTTGGGAAAATGCCTTCTAGGCAAATAATATAATTCGTTACTAGATAAGGCTGGATGATATCGATAGGGGTACTGCTTCCGGCAATAGAAACCGCTACTGTTGAAGTTCCGGATTTCAATTTACTGTCTGCTGTTTCAGATGTATACGCTAAGGCATTACCTGCCAGTACGGCATTTGCCGGTGCTCCAGTATTACCAGTGTCATTGTAAACAGGTACAGAAACTGTACTGCCTGCAGAAATGTGCGTGTGAATAGGCATTTGAGCACTACTCATTACAACCGTTTCTGTTCCTCCAACCTGTCCTAGTAGTATTAGCGGCAGTCCCGGACCGGTTCCTGTACCTACCGGAACACGACCCTGCAGGTTAGGAATATTAAATGTAGTTATCCCGTCACCTCCGTATGTTGTGCCAATTAATACGTACAAAGCCTGATAACTGGCAATGCTAAGTTGTGCTCCATTGCAAATTGCCCAGCCAAGAGGTGGAAAATTTCCTGCAAATAGGCGGATTTCGCTTATATATCCTTCCATGTTTTAATTTTTTAGATTTGACTTTACTTATAAAATTTGAATAACAAATGCGTTTTTAAGAACGCGGTGGAAATAAACCATATAAACAGATAATGTAGTTCATACCAATTGTAGGCTGCATTAACGAAATAGGATTCTGTCCTGTACCGGCACTTGCCAGAGCTATGTTATAAGTAACAGGTTTCATTATGTCATCTCCTTCAGTACTGGTGTACATCTTATTTTTCGAAGCAAGGATATTACCGTCAGGAGTATTAAGATTTCCCGTGTCTGAATAAGCAGGAATTGAAAAAACCGAAGTAACAGGATGATTATGAGCTGCCAGCTCGGCAACTGTTAATTGATGATTATTATTGCCTCCCTGCTGTCCTATAGCGTAGGAAGATAATCCGGGAGCGGTACCGGCTCCTATCGCTGCACGTCCGGCAAAGTTAGGAAGTTGAAATGTAGTCGATCCGTTGCCTCCATACGTAGTGCCGATAAGAGCAAAAAGAGGAGTGTTAGATTGAACTGCGATTATCTGTCCGTTGCAATAAGTCCAGTTTCTGGGAGCGAAACCTGCAGCAAAATGACGAATTTCTCCAATGTATCCATCCATAGTTTTCTAATTAATAGTTAATGTTAGTTATAGGTTTTATTGCTGTTTTGCCAGATCTGGTTACAATTAAAAAATTAATCCGGCATTTGTAAGTATTTACTAAAGTACTGTATATAAATGTTTTAAAAACAGGTGTTTTTACGTGTTTTTATGAAAAGTAGGATGTAATCACGTTTTTTAACAGGTTTGTGATGCTATTACCTACATTTTGAAAAACAGTGTTAAAAGCCTTTTTTTCAGTTTTAAAAGTAGATATCTGCTGGGTTTACGGAGAAAAATATGTTACGAAACGGATTTTTATTGTCATGAAATCCCTTTTGCAGAACATGTAATTTTTAGAAACTTCTCATTTAAGATATATCAGATAATTTTTTTGACAGAAAATAAGAAGCGTATTATTTTTGAAGAGAAACAACAAAGTAATGTTTAGAAAATGTTCTAAATAGAAAAGCCGGACATTTTCTAAATTATAGAAATATCCGGCTTTCAAATTAGGCAGTACCTACAGAAATGTTTCAAAAAGAAAACACGTCCAGAAAGGTATATTATTTTTGATTCTCTTTTCTGAAAAGCTCAAACTCAGAAAGAGTATAATCAGGACAGGCCCCTTTTTTAGAAGTAATAAAAGCACCAAGGGCAACCGCCTGATTTAAAATTTCGACATCAGCAGCACCAATAATTCGTTTGGATAAAAAACCCGCCAGAAACGAATCACCGCTTCCTACAGTATCCTCTACGGTAATAGATACAGCCGGAGCTTCAAATTTAGCATTTCCGTTATAATACAAAGCACCTTTGCTTCCTTTACTGATTAAAACTTCTTTCACATCAAACTGATCCTGTACATAATGCACCGCATCATCTTCGTCAATATAACTTTTGCCTAAAAATTCAAGAATAAGCTTTAATTCAGCTTTATTCATTTTTACAATGTCGGCTTTTTTCAAAAGATCGTTTATAATAGGAATAGAGTAGTGAGGCGGACGAAGGTTAACATCGAATACTTTCAATTGGGCACTTTCCAAAAGCTGAAACAATGTATTTCTGGAAGTTTCGTTTCGGGTAATAAGGCTTCCAAAAACAAAAGCCGATGCCTCGCTGACTTTTTTAGGATAATCTTCGCGAGGGTGGATATAATCCCACGCAACAGGTTTTAGAATATCATAATGTGCCTCGTTATGTTCGTCGATATGAGCGATTACCGTTCCGGTAGAATATTCCAGATCAATCTGACTGTCATCAATAGGAATGTTCCAGTTTTTTAACTGCGCCATGAGGTCATCGCCCAGTTTGTCATTACCAACACGGCTTATCATGTGCGAATCAATTCCCATTCTCATTAAATTGTAGGCTACATTAAAAGGCGCTCCCCCGGCACGGGCTCCTTCGGGAAAAATATCCCATAAAACTTCTCCATAACAATACACCGAGTTTTTTATCTCTTCTTTCATGCTGTTTTAATTTTATTCTAAAGCCGTAAACGCTTTAAAATGTGGTATTTTAATTTCGTATCCCTAAGATAGAAATAAAAAAAGGAGTGGGAAAGTTTTTTTTGAAGGGACAAAGGGGCGAAGTTGCAGAGAAACGAAGTTTCGAAGACTTAAAAAAACTTTGAAACTTTGTTCCTCTGTACCTCTGTTACTTTTTTAGGAACCTACTCATTTCGAAGCTTATTACGATGCTGAATTCCAAAATCGCGCAAAGCCAGAATAATCGGTTTTACAGACCAGCTGTACTCCGTTAGTTCATATTCAATTCTGACGGTGGCTTCATTGTAAATCTTCTTTTCAACAAAACCGTTCAGTTCCATTTCTTTAAGCTGATGCGCCAGAACTTTAGAAGTAATTTTTGGGATTTCCTTCATGATCTCGCCAAATCTTCTGTTGCCTTCCATTAAAGCAATCGTAATGGGTACGCGCCATTTTCCGTTGATTACATAAATGGCATCCATGATAGGAACCACCTCTGTTTTACATCGTAAAATCCTCTCGATTCTGGTTTCTGTGCCTTGCACAATCTCGTTGTTTGTTGTTGTCATTGGGTTAAAATTTGGGGGTTAGTTACCTAAAAGTAAGTAGTTACTTTCAGGTAAGTATTCAATTTGCAAGGATAAAAGTATATATTTTTGTTTTGACACCTTCATAATTTTTTATTATAAAAATTTATTTGATAATAATTAAAGATAATAAACAACAGTTTTGTTTAAGGTTTTGTTTTGACTCTTAAACAGTTAGTTATTAGAAAACTTAAATAATCATATTTTATTATCAGGAAGATGAAAATTTCCCACAACCCCAAACTACTATTATATGAAGAAAATCAAAATTGCATCAGCAGTTACTTTAGTGCTGATTTCTGCCGGTATCTATTTGTACAACGGTGTTCTGTTTAAATCGGCACGGGATATACAATCCGAAGAAGCCTCTGTTACAATCGAAGCCAAAAAACTAGCTTCAGAATATGCTTCAAATCCTCAGAAAGCAGATTCCTTATACCTGAATAAAACCATCGAAATAACCGGACTGATAACCAAAGAAACCGACTCGGTTCTGGTGCTCGAAAATGCGGTGTTTTGTCTCTTAAACAAAAAAGAAAAAGTAAACCCTGAAGCCGGCAAAGTCGTGGTAAAAGGCAAATGTATTGGGTATGACGAACTTTTTGAGGAAGTGAAACTAGATCAGTGTACAATTAATAAACCAAATAAAGAATGATTTTATGAAGAAAATCCTAGTCCCAATTTTCCTTTTCCTGACTGCAATGACCTACGCTCAGGACGACCTGCTAAACAGTCTCGATTCTGTCCAGACTGAAGAAAACTACAGCACTGCCACTTTTAAAGCTTTACAGCTGGTAACGCTGCAGACAACCAAAATGCCCGCAAAAAAAGAGTTCTATTTTGTAGTTTCGCACCGTTTTGGAACCGTTAAAGATGGTCTTGACAGCTTCTTCGGGCTCGATAATGCCACAACCAAACTGGGCGGTATTTACGGTGTGACCGACTGGCTTGCTGTAAGCTTGTCCAGACATACACTGAATAAAATGTACGAAACCGGATTAAAATACCGTGTGGCCAGACAAAGCAATAATTTTCCGGTTGACATTGCAGGATACAGCGTTGCCGATATCAATACTTTTTTAGAAAAAGATCAATATCCGGGTCTTGAATTTAAACACCGTTTAACCTACGTACAGCAAATCCTGATTTCCAGAAAAATAAACGAAAGATTATCATTAGAACTTGTTCCGTCATTTGTACACAAGAACCTGTATAATCCTGATATTGAAAACGACAACCAGTTTTCTTTTGGCGGAGGCGGTCGTTTTAAACTCACCAAAAGACTTTCTGTAAACTTAGAATACATGCACAATTTTGATAAACCGGATTTTTACAAAAATCCGTTATCTGTTGGTTTGGATGTCGAAACAGGCGGACACGTATTCCAGCTTTTATTTACCAATTCGCAGTCTATGAGCGAGAGCGGGTATCTCACCAATGCTTCCGGAGATTGGGGCAAAGGCGATTTCTTCTTCGGATTTAACTTATACAGAGTATTCTAGAACCCGTTTGATGTAATTGAACAAGATAATTTAATACATAAAACAGAGATTAGATTCTAAGGTATCTCTTTATGTGTTACAAAAAGCACCACACCAAAAATATATTATTATGAAAAAATTACTGGCACTTAGCATATTATTAGCCGTTTTTGCAAGTTGCGGCGATGCAGATACTTATGAAGATATCGAAAACAAATCTGAAGTACCGGACCCTGGAACAGATCCTGTTGCGATGACGTATACAAAAAATGTAAAACCTATTATCGATGCCAATTGTATAGGCTGCCACCGTGCGGGTTCTTCAAGAGCTTTAACCACTTACGCTCAGGTAAAAGCATCAGTTGAAAGCGGCGCATTGCTGGCACGTATTCAGTTACAAACCGGACAGCAGGGAATTATGCCTCAGGCCGGAAGAATGGCGCAGACCAATATTGACGTAATTGTAAAATGGAACGCAGACGGACTTAAAGAAAATTAATTATGAAAAAATCGCTTGTAACAACTTTGATTATACTCATTTTTATGAGTAGTGCGAATGTGTTTTCGCAAAGATTAATAACTAAAACAGGAAATGTAAAATTTCAGGCTTCAATGCCCACTTATGAAGAAGTGGCAGCAGAAAACAAAACCGCATCGGCTGTTTTGGAATCTTCAACCGGAGATCTCGCAGCTTTGATCCTTATAAAAGGCTTTCGTTTTAAAACAGCTTTAATGGAAGAACATTTTAATGAAAATTATATGGAATCTGAAAAGTTTTCGAAAGCGGTTTTTAAAGGAAAAATAACAGATTTTGATGAATCTAAAATAACCGCTTCGGTTAAAAACTTCACAATAAAAGGAGACCTGACCATTCACGGAATAACAAAACCGGTTTCGACTATTGTGAAAATTTCTAAGACCTCAAACGGAATTAATTTGAATGGTTCGTTTGAAGTGAAACCGGAAGATTTTGATATTGAGATTCCGTCTTTGGTCAGAAAGAAAATTGCCGACAAAGTAAAAGTCACGTATGTTTTTCCTTTAGCAAAATAATACAGTTGTACTAAACGAATCTTTTATTAAGTTCATAAGATCAGTGCATTAAAGCAATGTATTTCAATTAAAATCAAAAGGTCAGTTTCTGCAGAAACTGACCTTTTGTCTTATCTTTTTAGACTTTTTTTATTTAGAAGAATGATCGTCTATAATATTCTGAACACTGCGAATAAAAGTTTCTGTGTCTTTAAGTTCTTGTGTAATATAAATATCGTAATCTGTTAATTTAAATTGTTCAAGCATGTCTTTCTTTAGGTATTTAATCATAGATTCCAGACTGCGCGTATCATTTTTTTCATGCTGTCTTTTTAATTCGCGCTGTTTGCTCTCCAGATAGGCTAAAGTTTTTCTTAATCTTTGAATGTTAATTTTATCCACGATTGAATTTTTTAAATTAATAATGGAATACGTTCACAGGACAAAATCAATCCATTTTTAGACGTATTGCTCTCCACACATACGATTAAATTGATAATTCAGTTTTGAAAATTTAATTTAGAATATCAAAAATGTTTTGTTATTATAGTTTTGTGTTTTTTAATGATCTGAAAATCTTGTATTTAATAACCGGAAAAAATATTACTTTTTTTTCGTTTTTTTTCTTCCCAGCCAGATTATTAATCCGGTAACCGGCAGTGTAACGGCAAAAAGACAAACCAAAAATGCCAGTATTTTTGTGGGATATCCGTAAATACTTCCGGTATGAATTGGGTAAATCAAACGCCTTATTTTGTCGCCGTTACTAAAAGATTCATAAGGTTTAGTTTTTACAATTTCGCCTGTATATTTATCAAAATACGCCATGCTCGAAATATTCGGGATCGATTTTTCGATATTTAGTTTAATCACCATGACACTGTTAATAGTGTCAGACGGCATTCGGATCTGCGTATCGCCTTTGAATTTGTAAATGCTGTCGGTTTTAGAAAATATCTTTTGATAAAAAAAAGTCTTGTCTCCCTTTGGATCTGTTTTTGTTGGATTTTCAACTTTAGCAGATGGCTTTTTGGCAGTTCCGTCGGCCAGTAAATAAATTCCGCTTTCAAACCATTTGTACGACCAGGTTAAACCCGTAAGCGAAATAACCAGCAGAACCAGAAATGTATAAAAACCAAAAGTAGAGTGAAAGTCCCAGTTAACCCTTTTAAACGAAGCATCCCATTTTACCGTTAACCTTTGTTTTAAGTTTTTCATTTTCTTAGGCCACCATAAAACAATTCCCGATAAGAGCATAAAAACAAAAATAAGACAACTGATTCCCGTAACTGCTTTCCCAAATTTACCTAAAATCAAATGACGGTGTAAATCGAGAACAACCGAGAAAAAACGTCCTTTTTGAGGGATCGATGCTAAAACTTTTCCAGTATACGGATCAACAGAAAAAATCTGGTCCTTTTTATTATCATCCGGTCCGGTAACAATCAAACTTCTTTCCGGATCATAAAAAGTATGAATACGATCAATCTCCGTAATATGATATTGTTTTTCAATATCAGCAATTATAACATCAACCGGCAGTTTTTCTTTGCCAACAGCTGCTACTTTGTAAAACTCAGGATTAAAGAACTGATCCAGTTCATCTTCAAAAACGAGAATGCTTCCCGTAAGTGCGACTATAAACACAATCAGCCCGGAGATAAGTCCGAGCCAAAGGTGAAGAAAGCCAATATTTTTCTTAAGTGTTTTGTTCATTTTTCTGTTTTTCCCCAAAATATTTTTCAAATATAAACAAAGCTTCTTAAAATGAATATCCTAAAGTTAACAGCCAGTTTGAAGGCGCACCAGGGAATAAACGAATATAATCGTATCCGCCCACCCAGTAGGTTTTGTTCAGGATATTGTTGGCATTCAGCTGAATTTTAAACTTATTAATGTTGTAATACAAAGCCGCATTAAACAACGTATAACCCGGAAGTGTCTGTTCGTTTGTCTGGCTCATGGTACGTGTTGTGGCAAAGTTTGAACCCGCAGCAATTCCGAAATCTTTTAAAGCACCGTCCAGAAAGTTATAGCGCGTCCAGATATTACCGGATTGTTTCGGTGTATTTGGTTTTTGTCTTCCAATTTCCTCCGGAATAGAACTTTCTGTAATATGCACGTCGTTATAAGTATACGCTGCCGAAATACTCCAGTTACGCGTAATATTTCCGTTTAAGTCAATCTCGATACCTTTAGATTCCTCTTTTCCAATAGGGCGCATCAAATCCGGATTGGCTGTATCATTTGCATTGTATAAGGTGTTTTTCTGCTCAATTTTAAACAAAGCAACCGTTACGAAAAGTTTGTCCTTAAACCATGACGATTTTCCTCCAAATTCGACCATATTGCTTTCTAACGGATCAAATGGTCCTCCCGCATTTGGATTTGCCAGAGTCGAAGCCGTCTGTGGATTGTATCCCTGAACATACGTTCCGTACACATTGATATTTGGATTAACCGTATAGGTTAAACCCACTCGAGGTAAAAACGAATGCTGTTTTACTTTCTCTTCAGTCGCTTTTTTATAGTTTGCTTTATCGGTATATTCATCGTAACGAACACCAATTAAAGCCTGTAAACGTCCAAAAGTAATATGATCCTGAACGTAAACGCCGTATAACGAATAATAAGTTGGGTCAACCGGACGCGCCACATAGAAATACTTGCTCATATCCTTTAACTGCTGTGATGAAGACGGATTGCTCAAATCAAAATGCGCTACGTTTGGAACCGGATTTCCTTTGGCATCCAGTAAATAATTGGCTTTATTGGCAGGATTGTAAGAAGCAATAAAACCTGTATTGGCTGCATTTCTGTAACCACTTGCCGTTAATTGCGAACCACCCACAGGAACCTGTTCCTGAGCATAATCAAAACCGGCAATTAAATTATGTTTTAAAGCACCTGTTTTGGCTTCATACTTAAAGAAAGTAGAAAGATTGTCGATGTAGCGTTTGCGTTTACGCATAAAAACCTGCATTTCAATTGCTGTCGGGATCAGACTTCCGTCTCCTGCCGATGCGTATTTGTTAGCACCGCGGTGCTCTACAAGATCCTCGTTGTACCCCGTACGAATATAAGAAGCAGAAAAAGACAAACGATCTGTAAATTTATGGTTTAATGAAGTGGTTACGATATACGTTTCCTCATTTAGATAATCATTTGTAGAGTTTAATGAATTCGATGTTTTAGTTGAGTATAAATTATCCTCATAAGTCGATTGTCCGCGGTCCAGGATACTTTTAGAACCGCTGTAAATCAAATCAAAGTTTACGCTTGTTTTATCACTTGGAAGAAACGAAAGCGAAGGCGCAATCACGATATTTTTATCAAACTGCAGATCCCTGAAAGAATTCGCATTTTCGTAACCCAGATTCAAACGATACAAAAGTGATTTATCCTCTGTCAGAGGTCCGGTAAAATCGGCTAAAGCACGTAAAGTATTAAAACTTCCGGTAGAAAAACTTACACTGTTTGCGGCCTGATCCAATGGTTTTTTGGTAACACGGTTTAAAACCCCTCCAGGAGAAGCATTCCCGAATAAAGCCGAAGAAGGTCCTTTTAAAACCTCTACACGCTCTAAATAATTCGCAAGAGGTTGTTTCCAGAATCCGGTAGAAGTTCGCATACCGTTAAGTAACTGCGTATTGCTTCCTCCGTTAATTCTAAACCCTCTAATCGTAATATCATCATAAAAACTAAACTGGCTCACCCCGCTGAAGTTTTTTACCACTTCGCCTACGCGAATGGAACCCTGATCTGCAATAAGCTCTTTTGTAGCATATGAAACCGCTTGCGGAAGATCTTTTAAAGCAATTTCTGTTTTTGCTCCAATAAAAGATTTCGTATTTCGGTATGATTTTTCTTTTCTTCCTGTAATCTCTACAGTCTGTAAAGTATTCATGTTTTCCTGTAAAACAATCGTTAACTCAAGATTTTGATCCTCTTGCAGATAAACGTTTTTTTCCTGAACAGTAAATCCCATTGCCGAAAAATAAACCGTATAATTTCCTGCTGTAAGACCCGTAATTTCAAAATTTCCTTTATCATCAGAAATCGTGCTTTTTTTAGGACTTTTAATGGATATAGAAGCATAAGAAACAGCTTCGTTTGTTTCGGAAACTAACTTTCCGGTAATTTTTGCATTTTGCGCCTGGCTGAAGTTAAAAAAAGCCAGCAGCAAAAATAAATAAGTGAACTTCATGGTGGTTATTTAAATTTTAGGTGTGCAAATCTAAAGTTATTTAGATTAAATACAAATAATTTAAAAACCTGCAATTGCTCCTGAAACACTCAAATTATTTTCAAATAGTAAGAAAATTATGAGCAGTAAAATTTTAGTGAAATATTGATTTAGAAGAAAAGAGAATTTTTAGAAAATATCTTTCCGTTAAATTTAATTATCTGTTTTATAGTGATTTATGATTTGTTTTGAAGGAGAATAAATTCTGGTTTCAATTTTTTAAAAGAAGAAAAACGGAATCAGAACCAATAAAAAAATGAAGCCGAAAACTGATCCTGAAAAGTACTAATCACTTACCTCAAAGTAAGTGTTTTTTTAGGTGTATTTTGAAAAAGTAAGATAAAAGCCTCTTATAAAAACATAAGAGGCTTTAGAGAATTTCTATTTTCTAATCGAAATTATGGTCTGTGATATGACAGAAGCAATTACAAACATCAATCCGATGTAAAATGACAAGTTTACTTCTTTACTTTCGTTAAAAAACAAAAAGGCCATAATGATGGCATAAACCGGTTCAAGATTAAAAGTCAGGTTTACTGTAAACGCCGGAATCTTCTTTAAAACTTCGGCAAAAATAACATACAGTCCCACTGTACAAAACGAAGCCAGAAGAATAAGATAGAAAATATCTCTCCCGCCGGGAATAATACTTTCAGCCGGAAAAATAAAAAGATAAAACGGCATTAAAAGTCCTAAACCAATCGTACCGCCAATCATTTGATAATAATTGATAACCCTGCTGTCGTAAACCACAACCAGTTTTTCGTTGTAAATAGTATAAAGCGCAGCAAAAGCCGAAGAAATAACCCCCAGAATAATCCCCAGCTGATAAGAAGAATCAAAATGAAAAATAAGGGCAATTCCCGCCAGAGTAAACATACTGAGAACTAATTCGGTTACATTGAACCTTTGTCCGTTAATGATAGGAGAGAACAGCGCCGTAAACAAACTCGTAAGGCAGTAGCACACTACACCAACCGAAATATTCGAATATTTAATACTCGCATAAAAAAAGATCCAGTGAATGGTGATTAACAAACCAACATTAGAAATAGTGAATTTTTCTTTGAGATTTGTAAGCGTCGGGACTTTAAATAATTTTAAAATAAGAAATAATACCAGGGCAGAAAAAAATACGCGGTACCAGACCAAAAGCCCTTCATTTAAAGAAATAAGTTTCCCAAAAACACCCGTAAAACCTGCCAGTATTACGGCAATATGCAGTAAGATATATGATTTTTTCATAAGATTATCCAATGCCTTTCGGCACGATTTTTAATTAATAAGAAGGATTGACTTTAAGCCACAGAAAAATAAGCCGAAACATTTCGGCAGAAACTTAAAGTTTAATTAGTAATTAAAAATCAAGGAGGAGGAAGACAACCTTTTAGGCTCATGTTTTTTTCGATTTGCTCAAAAATATTTAAAACGAATTAAACTCACAAAGTTTCTAAGGCGTTTTTGCACTTTTTACACTGAAATAAGAGAGAACTCTATACTTTTCTGACAAGGTTTTCAATGTTCTGCTGCGTACATACAGTCATGAATTCACGAATTATTATAATTTAAAAAAAAATCGTGAATTCGCGGCTGTTCATCATCCCGAAAATCAAACTTTAAAAATTAATTCATGAATTCGCATCAAAAAAATGGCAAAGAACAGATTCATGTATCCTTACAAGTGTGTTTTAAACGTTTATAAAATGCTAAAAACGCATTTCGTCGATTATTTTTGTATTTTATCGATGTTTTAATGATTGTAATTAAAAATTAATACATATATTCGCTAAAAATTAAGTTCATTGTTGTAAGAATAAAGTGCAGGGGAAAGGATTCAGAAAAATTAAAAATCCTTGAATGAAGTCGGATATTTTAAAATAAAGTTAGAATCAGGTTTTATAATTATAGATACGATTAATCCCCCAAATCATTTAATATATGAAAACACTTTTACTACAAACCGTCCTTTTACTTTGCAGTTGTTTTGCAATAGGACAAAAAACGCTCTTTATACCTACAGAATGGAGCAACCCCAACAACGAATTCTACGGCAAAATCTCCGATTCCAGAAGATACGAATCGACCAACTTTGTACTCTACTGGGGCGATAAAGTAGGAACCAATCCGGCGGCGTACTCAGATGCCGCGCTGCGTTTTACCCCTAGATCTGTTGCAGATACTTTAGAACACAGTTTTAAACGTTTTGTAACCGACTTAAAATTCGTAAGCAATGCGCCGACAACAAACGTTGGAAAGTACAAAATCATCATCATGGTCATGAATACCTGGACTTCAACCGATACCAGATTGCAGGCTTTTGCGCACGCAAGTTCCTTTAGTAATACAATCGGTGCGATGTTTGTTCATCCCGAAGCTACACGCGACGGAGGTGCTTTATCGCATGAATTTGCCCATACATTGCAAATGATGATGCGTATTCAGGAAAATCCGGGTAACGGAACCGCATTTGCAGGATACGACTGGGCAGGACCGTTTTTTGAAGGCCACGCCAATTTTATGCGCGCACAAGCCTACGCAAAATGGGCCGATATCGACGGAACTTTAACGAGATGGATTCAGACCCGACATTTTATGTGGTCATCCAACCGTCATCATTATACCAACTTCCATTTGATGTATTATGTACAGGAAAAAGACGGATTCGATTTTACACGCAGAATGTGGGCGGAATCTAAAAATCAGGAACACCCGCTGGAAACGATTAAAAGACTGAAAGGTTTTACACAAGACCAGCTCAACGATTATTTGTGGGGTTATGCACAAAGACAGCCTGCTTTTGATTACCCGATTCAGTGGACATCTCAGATTAACAATACGAGCAATTTTGGTAAAAAAATCAGAGAAGTACACAAACAAATCGAAACCAGAATGCCTCGTTATACCAGCAGACAATACACTCTTTTAACGAAAGTAACCGGTACAACAGACCAATATTATACCAACAATGACTGGGCACCGCAGGATTACGGAATGAATATAATTCCGTTATATCCAACTTGTTCCGGAACTCAGAAAAAAGTAACCATTAAATTTAAAGGTCATACCGAAGTAAATCCAAATCAGGCCGGATGGCGATATGGTTTTGTAACCACTAAAAGCGACGGAACAATTTCGCGTTACAGCCCAATGTACAAAACAGATGGCGAAGCTTCGTTTACTTTAGATTCTTCAACAGAAGCCAGCATTTATCTGGTAGTTTTTGCAGCCCCAAAAGCGCATGTAAATTACAATATGGATGAAGGATATCCAAAACAAAGAAGATATCCGTATGAATTAAAAATTGCGAACGCTAATCCTGAAGGTTTTCAGCCTGCAGCAGATTTTAGAAAATTCCTTAAAACCAACGGTCGTATTCATGCAAACGGAGGCGGATGGGTTTCAAACAGTGCAAACGTGGCATCATCTGTGTATGTAGGACCGTATGCTATTGTAAGAAGCGGTACAATTTCCGGTAACGCCCGTATCGACGGAACGGCTTTAGTAGAAGGAGGAAACATTAGCGGGAATGCCATAGTAAGAGACAATGCCTGCGTGTACAATGCGACTTTATCAGGAAGTGCAATTGTAGAAGGCAACGGCTGGATGGAAGGCGGTTCTGTAACCAGCTCGGCTAATATTAAAGGAAATGCAATGCTGTTTGCAGGGAATTTTGGAAACAGCGTTGTAGTAGGAGGAGATGCCGAAATTGGAAGCTGCTCAACAAACGGAGTTTACCTGCAATTCCCATACTGGAGAAACGGCAGAACCGAATGTGACGGAAAAGGAGCAGGCGATGCTTCAAACATTGATATCAATACCACATTTACGAACTTCTCAGCAGCACAAATGGCATTTAGCGTTACGCCAAGCTGTACAAATGCTACGCTGGGTACAAGCAAATCGATTCTGGATTCAGAAGATTACAGTTTAAGTATTTTCCCGAATCCGGCTGCCGGAAACTTAACGATTTCGTTCGTGCAGAATCAGCCGGAAAAAGTAACCATTACGGTATTCGACACCAACGGACGTACACTTGATGTTATTACAAATCAAACCTACGAAACCGGCCGAATCGATATTCCGTACAACTGCAGTAAACTGATTCCGGGTGTGTATTTAGTCCGCATTCAGTCAGGAAACACAGTAACCAACAAGTCGTTTATTAAACAATAATAGTTTTTAGTTCATTTTTTTTGCCCTGTCGAAAGGTTAGGTTCGGCAGGGTTTTTTGTTTTTGCAGCTAAAGCACAAAGATTCTTTTTTTTGTCTTAAAAGGTTTCACGCAGATTACAAGGATTTGGGCAGATCATGCGGATCTAAGTAACAGGACAAAAAATAATCTCGCAAAGAAGCGAAAGCGCAAAGCTTTAACGCATAGAAACATAGGTTTACTTTACGTAAAAGGCATTTCATTAGTGTGAACAAACATAGCTATGTTTGAAAACTAGTTTTTTCTTTACTCTTTTTTAGTTAGCAAAGTCTATGTTCCTATGTGTTAAAATTAATCTGCATGATCTGCTCAAATCTGTAAAATCTGCGTGAAAAGAAATTTGTGCGGTCAAAAAAACTTGCATTTATGTATTTAACTACGTAGTTTTGTGAAACAAAAAAAACAAAATATGAAACCTGTAATAAAACCTATAGCAAACGAATACGAAAACGAAGCGGCTAATTTGATAATCAACATCCAGCAGAACGAATTCAACGTGCCGATAACCCTGAAAGACCAGCCGGATTTATTCGATATTCAAAACTTTTATTATGCCGGAGGAGGCGGTTTCTGGGGCGCTTTTATAAATGATGAACTAGTTGGAACCATTGCTTTGGTAAAATTTGAAGACCATAAAGCCGCCATTCGCAAAATGTTTGTAAAGAAAGAATTTAGAGGAAAAGAACTTTCAATCGCACAAAAATTACTGGAGACTTTAATCGAATACAGCCGTAAAAACCAAATTGACGATATCTATTTAGGAACCGTTTTAATATTAGAAGCAGCATTGCGTTTTTATGAGAAAAACAATTTTGTGAGAGTTGAGAAAGAAGCACTGCCAAAAGACTTCCCGTTAATGGCACCTGATCATGTTTTTTGTCATTTGAACTTAAAGAAATAAAGATGAATATAATCGATGAGTCAGGAATATTGGCAGTTTCTACGCGATTGCAGCGATTAAGCGAGCAATTACGAAAAGACGGAACATTGGTTTATAAATCATTTGGAATCGATTTTGAACCCAAATGGTTTCCGGTAATTTACACGCTTCATCATAAAGAAACTTTAAGCGTAGTCGAAATCGCCAATGAAATAGGTTATACACATCCGTCGACAATAAGTCTGCTTAAAGAACTCGAAAAGCAAAAACTCATTCGCTCAAAAAAAGACAAAATAGACGAGCGTAAAAGACTGCTTCAGCTCACGCCAAAAGGACAGGAATTAATTTTGGAAATGAAACCCGTTTGGGAAATCATGAAAAGTGCCTTAACAGAAATCACAGACAATCAAAACAATTTACTTAAAGCTATTGAAGAAGCCGAAAGTAAAATCCTGCATCAAAGTTTTTTACAGAGAGTTTTGCAATTGAAGAGTGAAGCGGAAAAATAAAAAATAGATAGTATAAAAATTCAAGAAAAATCATAGAAAGAATTGAATGTTATTCTAACTAAGATAAATTCTTTTATCTTAAAAAAGGAAAAACAAAAAGCGATCTGATTAAGATCGCTTTTTTTTATTACAACTGTTTAATTTGTAAATGATATTCAGGAATGATAAACCCAACATGCTCCAAAAACTACTCCATTTGAATTTACCCCATTCCTAAACTTCATTTTATATATGTACGATAAACTTTACTTTATAGTTTTGAAAAATGGAAAAAAAAATCAAAATATTTTTATTTTACAAAACTGACTTCAAAACGAACCTGACAAAGTGCAGCGCAAACGAAACCGCAGTCAAGTCATTCATGAAATTAACTCCGAAAAAAGTTTAAGAAAAAACAAGAATAAAAAAACGCAGTATCTTAGTACCTTAGCAACTCAGTAACTTGAAAAAAAAATGACCATCCAGCAGTTAAAATACATTGTCGCTCTCGACGAAGAACGTCATTTTGCAAGAGCAGCCGAAGTTTGTATGGTAACACAGCCCGGACTTACGATACAGTTAAAAAATCTTGAAGAAGAAATTGGAATCAAGATTTTTGACCGAAACAAAGTACCGCTTACGCCTACAGTTTTAGGAATAGAAATTATTGCTAAAGCCAGAAAGATTCTTCGCGAAGCAGATGAAATCCGTGACTTTGTAGTGAACCAGAAAAATCTGCTGGAAGGAGAGCTGAAACTTGGAATTATCTCGACTTTATCGCCCTATCTCATTCCGCTTTTTATTCAGGCTATGAAAGAAGCCGCTCCAAAAGTACATTTCATTATCAAAGAATCCAATACCGGACAATTGATGAAGGATCTCGAAACCGGAGCAATTGACGCTGCCATTATGGCAACACCCACCGGAAACTCCAATTTAATCGAACATCCTATTTTTAAGGAACCTTTTGTAGCTTATTTAAATCAGACGCATCCTATGGCTGATGACGAATTTTACGAAATGCAGCCCGGTGATAAAACCGAATTATTGCTGCTTCATAACGAATTCTGTTACAATGCACAGCTGCTCGACATCTGCGGACTAAAAACATCCGACAAAATAAAAGAACAATTTACCTACGATATCAGTTCTATAGAAACCTTGAAAAATCTCGTTCGCGCCCATTTAGGATTTGCAATTATACCGCAGCTTTCTATTTTAAACGAAGCTCCATCGGGACTTTTTAAACCCTTCAAAGAACCAATTCCGGTAAGAGAAATCAGCCTCGTAGTTTCAGATTCATTTTCGAAGAAATTACTTCTCGAAAAAATGAACGAAGCCATCTGGAACTGCCTTCCCGAATCCCTCAAAAAAGATTTCACATATAAAAAAATACGATGGAATGATTCACCGTATTTTATTGAGAAGGTCAGCAAGTATTCTTAAAATTCAATTTTTTAAATTTCAAGTCTGCGAAAAATTGTAATTTAATTAAGCGTTACAGATAATGTAATCTCGGTATTCAACAGCTTCGAAATAGGACAAATTTCTTTTGCTTTTTGAGCTGCTTTCTGAAAATCTTCTTCTGAGATTCCAGGTACTTTTCCGGTAAGTTCTAACTGAATTAAAGTGATGGTTCCGTCTTCAAAAGTTACTTTAGCTGTTGTATCTAAATCTTCGGGAACGAAACCCGCTTCAGACAATAAAAAGCTTAACTGCATTGTAAAACAACCAGAATGTGCCGCGGCAATTAATTCTTCAGGATTAGTCCCAACGCCTTGTTCAAAACGCGTTTTAAAAGATAATTGAGCGTTATCTAAAGTTGTGCTTTGTGTACTGATGGTTCCTTTTCCTTCCATTCCTGTACCTTTCCAGTTTGCGTTTGCTCTTCTTGTAAATTTCATGATTTCTATTTTTTAAGATTAATTTTTAGATGATCAAATCATTTCTTTGATTTTGATGAGACAAAGTTATGGTGAAGGTGTTTATTAATCAAATTAATAATTTTTAGTAGTTATTAAAAATATTTATAATCTCTGATTTATAAAAGCCTGATCAAACTTTCTTGAATTGGTATTTTTTGTTCAGATACTTTATAATAGAAAGAAGAAAGAAGAGTATTTCCAGATTATTTGGTTTCAAGTTAGAATTTGAAACAAAGTAAGATATTGATTATGGGGTGAATATGTTATATGAAGTTTAATTTTATCTGAAACAATTTTATAAAAGACAGAGAGAATAAATTTTCAATGCATAACCTAAACATTTTTATTTATGAAAAATACTTTTCTAATAGTTTCAGTTTGTTTGAGTACAGTTTTGTTCTCGTGCAAAAAAGATAAAAATACAGCGGACTTAATTACAGAAACCGAAAAGACGGATACCGTAAATTCTAAATTAATTGCCGATAACGGCTGGCCTCGTGAAGCAGAACATAATGGTGCAAAACTCGTTTATTATCAGCCTCAGATAGATGACTGGAAAGATTATAAAGAACTGACAGGCCGATTGGCTTTTTCGCTGACACCAAAAGACGGAAAACAGGTTTTGGGCGTGGCGTCTTTAAAAGCAGAAACTTTGGTAGATAAAGACAACCGAAGCGCTTTTATTAAAAAGATTGAGGTAACCGATGTGCGATTTCCTGCTCTGGACGAAAAGAAAGTGCCTGAAATGGAAAAGCTTTTTAAGGAAACACTGCCTCAAAGCGGTGATCCAATTTCGGTAGATCGTATTCTTGCCGATTTAAGCCAGACCAAAAGCCCGCCAAAAGGAATTACAGCCAAAAATGATCCTCCAGCCATTTTTTACAGCACCAATCCGGCAATTTTGCTTATCGTTCAGGGAGAACCTGTTTTGGTACCTGTAGAAAAAACAGATATACAATATGTCGTAAATACAAACTGGGATTTGTTTTTTGATAAAACAACAAACGATTATTACCTGCTGGCAGAGAATGTCTGGCTGACTTCAAAACAAGTAAACGGAAAATGGATCAAAACCGCCAAACTTCCTTCGGGAATAATTAACCTTCCTGCAGGTGAGAATTTTGATGAAGTCAAAAAAATGATTCCGCCTCCTTCAACAGGAAATGCTCCAGAAGTTTTCTACAGCAATAAACCAGCCGAATTAATCGCAGTAAACGGAAGTCCGAAATTCATTAAAATAGACGGCACCAAACTGATGTACATTGACAATACCGAAAATGATGTTTTTGCCAATGAAGCCGATGGTCAGTATTATGTACTATTATCCGGAAGATGGTTTAAATCGAAAGAATTAACCGGACCGTGGTCGTATGCCGGAAATAGCCTTCCTGCTGATTTTGCTAAAATTCCTAAAGATTCCCCGCGCGGAAATGTATTAGCATCTGTACCCGGAACACAAGAGGCTAATGATGCCGTAATGCTGTCGCAGGTTCCTACAACGGCTATTTTAAAGAAATCCGATGCCGAAGCAAAAGTAAAAGTGGCTTATGATGGCGGAACACCTCAGTTTAAACCAATCGAAGGCACAAAAATGCAATATGCAAGCAACACTCAGGAAAAGATCATTAAAGTAGGCGATTTGTATTATTTATGTTTTCAGGCCGTTTGGTTTATGTCGACAAGCCCTAACGGACCCTGGAAAACAGCCGATTCTGTTCCGAAAGAAATTTATACCATTCCGCCAAGTTCTCCCGTATACAATGTGACGTATGTAACACAAACCACAACCGATACTACTGTAGAAAGCAGTTCTACTGCCGGTTATTTGGGTGCTTTTATTATTGGCGCTACAGTAGGTGCTATCCTGACTTACGGTACAGGATGGTATTATCCGCCTTATGTGTATTATGGCGGAATGTATCCAATCTACCGTCCGTGGCCGTATGCGTATGGAGGTGGAGCAGTTTACAATCCGTGGACAGGCGGTTATGCAGCCGGAAGACGCGTTTACGGACCTTACGGCGCAGCAGGAACTTCGGCCTGGTACAATCCGGCAATAGGAAGATACGGGCGTTCTGCAAGTGTACAGGGATGGTACGGCGGGCGTACCGCAGCGAGTACTTATAATCCGTGGACAGGAAATTATGCGAGAACCAATCAGGGACATAATGCGTATGCACAATGGGGACATTCTGCTGCTACAAATGGGCATCAATGGGCAGAAACCGGACACATCACAACCCGACGCGGTACAGCAATTGGTTATGAAACCTCGGGCGGAAAAGAAGGTGTAATTACACATCATCGTGGCGGCGGAACGACAATTCATACCAACAACAACGTATACGCAGGTCATGACGGACATGTCTATAAAAGAGATGCTAACGGAAACTGGAGTCATTACAACAACGGAAACGGAGGCTGGACGCAGGCAGGAACTTTAGGTTCTGCTAAAAAATCCGGAGACGGCATTCAGAACAGAGCCAATCAGGGACTTGGTGCAAATGGAGCAGGAGAGAGGGTTCAGCGTGATAATCTGCCAAAAAACAATCAAAACCTGGGAGGCGAAACCCGATTAGGCGACAGAACTCAGGGAAATAATTTAAACAGACCGGAACAAACCCTCGGCCAGCCAAATAAACCTCTTGGAGAAGCCGGTCGTACAGATATTACAAACGATCTCAACCGCTCCGCTTTTTCAAGAGACCGCGGCGAAACACAAACCCGAAATTTTCAAAACTTCCAAAGAGACGGCAGCCGTTTAGGCGGCGGCAGTTTTAGAGGCGGCGGCGGATTTAGAGGCAGAAGATAAATAAAATTACAAGGTTAGTTATAATTGAAAAATCGGGGATGGCAGTAAGGGGCCGGACCTGATTTTTTTTGCTGATTAAGTTCTGATTCTCAATTTGAAAACTTCCCTGGCACTATCATTTAAACAAAAAATTGATTTATCTGTCTGTCTGTTGTATTTTTGCCTTTATGAATGACAACTTTATAAATGAATACTTTGGCATAGGGATCTACAATGGTAAAACACCTGAAAATTTAGGCGTTTTGTGGCGATCAGCTCAAAATTTAGGCGCAACCTATATATTTACGATAGGCAATAGATATGCTAAACAAGCCTGTGACACCCATAATGCCGTTAAAGCAATTCCGTATTTTCACTATGATACTTTCGAAGCTTTTTTCGAAAATCTGCCTAAAGGAGCGCGATTAGTTGGTGTTGAATTACATGATAAGGCTTTAGACTTAGAAACCTTCGAACACCCGCGACGCTGCGTTTATTTATTAGGGGCAGAAGACCACGGTCTACCTAAAAGAGCAATGGAAAAATGCCATCATTTAGTTAAATTCAAATCTGAAAAAAGCTTAAATGTCGCTGTAGCAGGAACAATTGTAATGTACGACAGAAACCTGCCTAAACCCCGATCTTAAAAAAAACTGCTGAAAATTATTTTTGATGGCGTAAAGTTTGAAAAAAAAGCTTTGCCACGCTACGTAAATGTCTGTGACTTTGAGCTTTTAACATAAATATTAAAAAGAAATAATGTGAGAAAGTCGGAGACTTTCGAGAGATTTTGTATTTATAAGAATTTAAAATACGCAAAGTCAGAGACGTTTGCATAGTGTCGCTTTAGAAAATCTTCTGGGGGTATACAGTTATTATTACTCTTTGGTGATATGAAATGTGGCTCTAGAAGAAACGTAGTTCGTTTCACTTAATGTAATTTTCAATTTACCGAATTTGTATGATGTTCCAACATTTACATCTTTAAAAATTTGATTGACCTTTTCGCCGGCATTTAATGTAAAGTTGCATAAGCCTTCTACAGAAATTTCATTCACACCAATCATTAAATTCTCAGCATCATTAATATATGTTTTTCCTTTGTATATTTCTGCATCTATAAAAGAAAGAGCTTTTTTCGAAATTATAACTTTTGGCTGATTAATTGGTCCTTTTTGCTTTAAAGAAAGACTATCTAATTTATTCTTTTGATTTGCAATTTCTTCATATCTAGTCTTATAAAAAAGTGCAGGATCTTTTGTAGTAAAGTTCCATTCTTCAAATTCCTTTAATATTATTTCGAGTTTGTCGTTTTCTTTTTCTAAGAATTCAATTCTTGCTTTATGCTGTTCACTTTCTGTTCTGGAAGATTCAACTTGAGCTTTGTAAAAGTCGATTTTTTGTTCTTCAAAAGTGAATTTATAAAATGCCCACGTTGCTCCAGCAACTAGAAATGTATAAAGAAGTACAGATTTTGTTTGATTATTCTCGAACCAATCCCCCATATTTTCTATATTATTGCAAATTGTTAATTTGTTTTTCTGACTATAAATTTCTCCAATCCACCTAAATCATATGAACTTTATCAAAAGAAAATTGAATTTACTTTTGTTTAGTGTAATAAAATAAACTTACTTAAAATTTGAGGAGTGAGAGAACTACTCATTAATACCATCCGGAAAGTTGTAAATAACATCGAGGCTCTGTATTTTGATCTTTGCTCCACCATTTTGCCAAAGATAATCTTATTAATGTGCCAGCAGGAATAGTATGAATCGCGGGTACTTCTCCTTTGTAGGGCATTTTTTTATTTCTTTTTAGAATATTATTATAATTGTAAGTATAACAAGGTTTTCCAAAATTTTCACTTAAGATTAGATCTTTGTCGGTTTGCCAAAAACCAACACTATTAATTGGGAGATCATTTGGATCATTTAAGAAACCACTCCCGTTATTCCATTTTAATTTTGAATCATAAACATCATTTAGATCGCCTTTCCAGATTCTGCAATTATCTATAATGTATTGATTAGGGTTTACTGTGTCAATGTGATTTTTTAAAATGACTTTAACATCTTCTATATGTGGAGGTGTTCCTGGAGTTGATTTATATTCAATATCCCAAATTTGACCAACTTTGAAAGGAGTATTAGATGGTTGATATCCTCCATTTAAATCCATTAAACGCAAATACTTATTTGTATCAATTTCAATTCCTCCAATACAAAAATATTCTCCCCATTTTGTTTTTGCCACTATCAGTACATTCATAAATTATAAATGATTAATAATTAAATTAAATACGTTCTTTATTTTTTCGGTAATTAAAGATCTATGACATGCCTTTGAGTTTTCTTCTACACAGAAAAAAACTATTTTTGAAGAATTGTGTTTTTGAAGATTATCTATGAAATATTGAAAGTCAAACTTATCTAGTATTAGATTTCGGTATGAATTTTTGAAAGAATTATCAAGTTCCTCACGACTTTGTTTTAGCTCATTTTTTTTTAGATCAGCTTTTTTCTGTAATTCTCGTACTTCATTCGATGGGGCTAAATCTAATTGATGAATATATTTTATATTTAATAAGGATAATTTTTGTTGTAATTTTTTACTATTAACGAATGAATATTTTGAACCTCTAACACCTCTTCTCTGTCTTACATCAATAAAAGTATCAATTTTATTATTAATAAGTTTTTTAAAGAAATCATCTTCAGTTGAATTGTAAACGCCAATAGTATAAACTTTCATAATGTTTAATATTTTTTTCTTGATGTTAAATTTTCATCCCCAAATAAATTAGTTAAATTTTTACCCTGTAAGAATTCGTTCATTACTTTTGCCTGATCTTTCATTACATTCGAATCAATAATATGATTAACAGAAATATTGTATTTTAGTAATTCTTGACCTATCAATTTACTTCTGTGACAAGTTTCAGGTTTAGCTTCACTACACATTAATGCTATTATCATTTTTTCATGATTTGCTTCTACAATTGTATTTATTCCTGTTTTGAAAAAATCTTTTTCTTTTACTTTTTCGTAATCTACTTTTCCTTTTACATAGCAACTAATATCATTAGGAAGTCCCCCTAGAAAATCGCCTGCATATATATATGTTACACCATTTTGCATAAGTTCCGCTTCTAATACCTCTTTGTTAAAATGGGGATTAAACTTAGAATATGGCTTCGATCTGACGTCAAATAAAAACTCTATTTTATAGGCGTGTAATTCTTCAATGAATTTTTCTAAAGTCTTGTTTCCATGTCCAATAGAATATATTGTACTCTGGTTCATATTTTTTTGATTAAATTGAGTATCACAAATATAAAAACCATTATTGTGATGTTCAGTTAAATTAATCTTTAATTTCAATTCATAATTGCTTACGTTTTTATTTAAAGAGCAAATGTTATTATTTAAAATGCAACTACATTATGGGAAACCGTAATTAACTAAAAAAATCCTAACAATTTTAATAATAATTCGAAACCAGAAAAAGAGTATTTCTACGGTATTTTCTCAAACCCCAATAAAAAAACAAAACCCCTTAAATCTTTTCCAAGACCTAAGAGTTTTTTTTAAATTTTAAAGCAAAAAGAATTTACTCAGGGTTTCGTTAGAGTTTTTAATAGCCCTATTATAAATTCCTTTGCGCTCTTTGCGGTAAAATAAAGTAAAATAAACGTGATCTTTTCGGTAAAATAGACATAAGCCTTGCGGTTAAATAAACATGAACGCTTAAAAATTTATAACTTTACAAAACTCTCTTCAAACAATTTTATAATGTGGTACAATACAAAAGCGACGGAAATATTAGGAATCGAATATCCAATCCTGCAAGGACCATTTGGCGGTAACTTATCGACGGTTGAACTAACCGCAGCGGTTTCGAATGCCGGCGGATTGGGCGGATACGGAGCCTATACCAACAGTCCGCAGGAGATTTACGAGATTGATAAGCAAATAAAAGCGGCAACCAATAAACCGTACAATATTAACCTTTGGGTTTCAGATCATGATATTCCGGAGTCGGGTTTAAGCGATGCGCAATTCGATAAAACCGCCGCTTTGTTTAAACCGTATTATGATGAGGTGGGAATTCCGTTACCCGAAAAACCGGCACCTTTTCAGTCCAGATTTGAGAACCAGTTAGACGTTATTTTAGACATTCGCCCAAAGGTTTTCAGTTTTATGTTTGGTGTGCCTCCAAATACTGTTCTGGAGCAATGCAGACAAAAGGGAATTGTAACAGTAGGAGCCGCGACGACTTTAGACGAAGCCCTGTTTCTGGACAGCAAAGGTGTCGATATGATTATCGCATCGGGTTTTGAAGCGGGCGGACACCGGCCTTCTTTTCTCGATAAATCGGAATCGTCTCTAACCGGAACTTTCGTATTAGTGCAGTTAATGCGTGAAAAAATTAAAACCCCAATTATCGCAGCAGGAGGCATAGCCGACGGAAGGGGAATTGCCGCTGCGCTGACATTAGGCGCAAGCGCCGCACAAGTAGGAACCGCTTTTTTAGCCTGCGATGAATCTGGTGCTTTGCCGGTTCACAAGGAAATGCTATTTTCTGATGCTTCAAAATACACCACTTTATCACGCGCTTTTACAGGAAGACTCGGCCGCGGATTAACTAGCCGTGTTGCTCAGGATATTACAGGAAAAGAATCCGGAATTTTGCCTTTTCCGCTGCAAACGACATTTATAGCCCCGCTGAGAAAAGCAGCGATCGAACAGCAAAAATGGGACATGATTTTATTTTGGGCAGGACAGATTTCACCCATTTTAAAACATACCAAAGCTTCGGTTTTAATGAATGCGCTGATAGAAGAAACGACGAATTATTTTGACGGATTGAAATAAATAATATGAAATTAAAAAAAAGCGTCAGAATAGAATCAGAAAAACATTCTGTTTTAAAAAACAGGTTCAGTGTAGATTTAGAAAAATATCTCAGGAAGAAACTGTATTTTTTGAAAAAGAAAAGCATCAGTTCAGACTATATTTTATTGATTCTTTCCTCTGAAAATAATCATTTTAAAGGGCAGTTAAGTAAATCAGAATATGAACTTCTTTTTGAAGTATTACAAAATCATACTTTTATCAAAAACAAAAATGCCGCGTATCCGGAATATTTTATTGTTATGGATAAGAAGAACTTTCAGGAAAACGAATCAATTCTTAGTTCATTATTCGGATTGTTTCAATTTTTAATGATTGCCGAATTAAAAAAGCAATTGACAAAAGAGGAGCTGATCAAAGAAATAAACAAATTCACGCTTTTGGATATTTTAAGTTTTAAAAGATGGTCAGCTTTTTCAAACGATATGCTTTTCTTCGATTCAAATCATGAAGCAGGACATATTACTTGTATGCCGATTCTCTGAAGCTTTTGGCAGAGATGTAAAAACTTCTTTCTGCAGCAAAACGTATGAATTTCTGTTGTAAAAGGAAGGGGTTTTAAAAATATTTCCAAAACATAATTGCTTTTAAATAAATACTTTGCGTTGTATTTGCGTGCTTTGTTGTAAATAAAAATCAAAAAAATATATTTAAACTTGACTAATTTTATAGAATTAATGTATATTTGCATTGCAGAAAAATTCTGTAATGATACTTATCCAGAAAGACTGAGGGAATGGGCCCGGTGAAGTCTTAGCAACCTGTTGCCGAATAAGGTGCTAAATCCTTCCGTTGTATGCGGACAGATAAGAAAAAAGATTGCTCGAATCTGGATTAGGTCATCAACGTTAAATTCTTAATGTATTACAATGAAAGCAGAATCAATTTTGTATGCCGGCTATGAACTCTTAAATTCAATTTTCGAAGAAAACAGTCTTGCCGTTTTCCGAATGTGAAGTTCGTAATACCTTTTAAATTTCTTTTAAATATCAGCTGCTGGTGGCTTTATAACATTGGCCTGAAATTCTTTTGTCTAATCTTAAAATAAAATACAATGAAAAAAATACTATTGGGTTTTGCCTTATTTGTTGGAGCTTTTCAAACTCAGGCGCAGGAAAATAATTTACAATTAAAAGGAACTGTTGTCGATACAATTGTACAGTACGTTTATCTGCAAAAGTTTCATAATAAAATGTTTACGACTATTGATTCGGTAAAAGTAAAAGACGGAAACTTTGCTTTTAAAACAAAAGTAAAAACGCCGGAATTATACGGATTAAGCGTAAATAAAGAAAGTTCGCCATTGTATATTTTCCTCGAAAAAGACCCAATTACGGTTAAGCTGAGTCCAAAGAAATATTACAGCACTTCGGTTGTAGAAGGTTCAGCTTCGCAGGATTTGTTTGAAACCTATAAGAAAACAAAAGATGCAGAAATCAGCAAATTCATTACAGAACATCCAAAATCTATTGTTTCGGCTTATGTATTGTACAGAAACTGGTCGTACAGGCTGTCTCCGGAACAGATTACACAGAATATTGCTTTGCTGGATAAAAGTCTTCAAAATGTTACTTACGTGAAAGAATTAAAAGAACTGGTTACCGTATTAGACGGATTGGCGGTAGGTAAAAAAGCCCCTGATTTTACAGCCAGCGATCCTGATGGAAAACCAGTTCGTTTTTATGAAAATTTAAAAGGCTATACTCTGGTTGATTTTTGGGCTTCGTGGTGCGGACCCTGCCGAAGAGAAAATCCAAACATTGTAGCGGCTTACAAGGAATTTCATGATAAAGGATTCAATATTGTAGCAGTTTCACTGGATAAAAAGAAAGAAAACTGGGTAAAGGGAATTAAGGATGATAACTTAACATGGACACATGTTTCTGATTTATTGTTCTGGAACAGTGCCGTTGCCAGATTATATGGTGTAAGAGCTATTCCGGGGAATTATTTAGTTGATTCAAAAGGAATAATCGTTGCGAAAAACCTGCAGGGAGAAGAATTGCAAGCGACATTAAAAACGCTTTTAGAAAATAAAATCTAAGATAGAAAATACAATTTAGTTAATTTAAAATGATAAAGGAAATGAATGCCATTGAACCAACAACAAAACCAACAGAGTCTGAATGTTACTTTTCTAAATTCAGGGAAAATACAGTAGGAACAGACCATACTTTCGAATCGGTTTACGGACAACAAAATCTGTTATATGCAGACTGGGTTGCCAGCGGAAGATTATACGCTCCGATTGAAGATATTATGCTCAATAAAATAGGTCCGATGATTGCCAATACCCATTCATTTTCCAGTCAGACAGGAAAGGCTTCGACTTACGCTTACCAGTATGCAAGAGAGATTATCAAAAAAGCGGTTAATGCAGATGAATCGGATGTTTTGGTTACGACCGGAACAGGAATGACGGCCGCTTTATCGAAATTACAGCGTATCATGGGGTTAAGAAAAACCTATGAAAATGAAAACGACAGACCGGTGGTTTTTATCACTCATATGGAACATCATTCCAATCAGGTTCCGTGGTACGAAACCAATGCCGATGTGGTGATTCTGCCTGCTGATGAAAACAATTTAGTCGATCCGAAAATCCTTTCTGAAGAAATAAAAAAATATGCCGGCAGAAGTCTGAAAATTGGTTCGTTTACGGCTTGTTCAAACGTTACCGGAATTATTACGCCTTATCACGATCTGGCAAAAATCATGCACCGGAACGGCGGTTATTGCTTTGTCGATTTTGCTGCTTCGGCACCGTATGTAAAAATCGACATGCATCCGGAAGACTCTGAACAACAGCTGGATGCTATTTTCTTTTCGCCGCATAAATTTCTGGGCGGACCGGGAACCTGTGGTATTTTGGTTTTTAATGAGAATTTGTACCAGGCTGACTTTCCGGATAATCCGGGCGGAGGCAATGTAAAATGGACAAATCCGCTTGGAAATTATTGTTACAGCGATGTAATAGAAGTTAGGGAAGACGGAGGTACTCCTGGTTTTCTGCAGGTAATGAGAGCAGCTTTGGCTTTAGAATTAAAAGAAAAAATGGGATTAGGAAACATTGCCAAAAGAGAGAAAGAACTTTTGGATCTGTGTTTTTCGAGGCTTCAAAAAATACAGGGCTTGTCTATTCTGGGCGATCTTAAAAGTCATAGAATAGGCTGTGTATCTTTTGTTATCGAAGATATTCATTACAATTTGATTGTAAGGCTTTTAAATGACCGTTTTGGAATTCAGGTTCGAGGCGGCTGGTCGTGTGCCAGTACGTATGCACATTATTTGTTTAATATTGACGAAAAACGTTCTAAAGCGATTACAAATGAATTACTGCAGAAAAACCAGACTAACAAACCGGGCTGGGTTCGTTTGTCGCTTCATCCGATAACCACAAACGAAGAACTCGAATTTATTTGCGATGCGATTCAGCAAGTGTCTTTAAACTATAAAAAATGGAGAAAAGATTACAGGTATAATGCAGCTGCAAATGAGTTTGAAAGTATTCATGTAAACGAAACAATCAAAGAAGATGTTCAGGATTGGTTTCAACTGGACTAACACATTTTTCTTATCACATTCTAACAGGTTTCTAAAACCTGTTAGGTATTTCGAGAATTATTTCCAGATAAATAATTATGTAAACACATAGAAACATAGATTTTCTGCCTTAAATGAGGAGCAGGAAAAAACTAGTTTTCACACACAGCTATGTTTGTTTAAAGAAATGAAATGCCTTTTTAAAGACAAAGTAAAGCCTATATTCCTATGTGTTTACATTTATAATTAGTCTTATTGATAAATATGGATTTATATTAAGTGTTAAACCCGACAGATTTTTAAAACCAGTCGCTAATTTAAACACATAGAAACATAGATTTTCTGCCTTAAATGAGGAGCGGGAAAAAACTAGTTTTCACACACAGCTATGTTTGTTTAAAGAAATGAAATGCCTTTTTATAGACAAAGTAAAGTCTATATTCCTATGTGTTTACATTTATAATTAATCTTATTGTTAAACATAGATTTTCTGCCTTAAATGAGGAGCAGGAAAAAACTAGCTTTCACACATTAATAAATTGATACTACAAACCAAATGAAAACAATACCAAGAAGAGTAGTTACAGGAGTAAAAAACGGAAAATCGATTATTGAGCAGGATGCAATTGTAACGAATGTATCAGAACATTTTCCGGGACTTATTATTTCTGATATCTGGTCAACTGACAGTACTCCGGCGAAATTCGAAGAAAAAGTAATCGAAAATACCGCTTTTCCCAATACACCAAAAAACGGCAGTTATTTTCGGTACGTTCAGATTCCGCCCGACAAAGATTTAGGAATAGAAGCACCGGAAGGCCAGCCTCATCCGTTAATGCATCAAACCGATACTTTGGATTATATCATCATTATTTCAGGCGAAATTTACCTCATTACAGATGAAGAAGAAACCCTCCTGAAAGCCGGAGATATCGTCATACAGCGAGGAACAAATCACGCTTGGAGCAATCGGTCTGATACGTCTTGTATCCAATTAGCCATTTTACTGGATGCAAAATCATTGTAAATGAAGTACTAAAGTGTAGAAATCTACATCAAACGTTATAGTAGTCTATTATGTTGATAGGGTATTAAAAGTTTTGAAAATTTATGCTTTAAAATTGAAAATAACTGTTTAAATTTGCAGCGGCAATGACAAATAGTAACCAGAATATGAAGAATTATTATAGCAGCAGCATGATGTGCTGTACTGCTGTTATGCGATTTAATGATCTGGCTTATATATAAACAACCTTATATTTTTCAAAAAGCCTTTCATGAATATCTGAAAGGCTTTTTTGTTTTGTAAATCTGAATAAGAATGATTGAATTAAAAAATGTAACCAAAACGTTTCATCAGAAAGACAGAATTGTGACTGCGTTGTCTGATGTTTCGCTCACGGTGCCGCCCGGGAAAATTTTTGGTGTTATAGGGACTTCGGGTGCAGGAAAAAGTACTTTAATACGCTGTGTCAATTTACTGGAAAGGCCTACATCAGGAGAAATTATTGTAGACGGCAAAGCTTTGATGCAATTGTCAAATGCACAGTTAGCAATTGAAAGAAGACAAATTGGAATGATTTTTCAGCACTTCAATTTACTTTCGTCAAGAACCGTTTTCGAAAATGTGGCTTTTCCGTTAGAATTAACCGGAACTCCAAAAAGCGAAATTAAAAATCGTGTTTTAGAATTGCTGCAATTGGTGGGGCTGGCTGAAAAAGCAAACGATTATCCGGCAAGCCTTTCCGGCGGACAGAAACAAAGAGTTGCAATTGCAAGAACTCTGGCTAATAATCCAAAAGTGCTTTTGTGCGATGAAGCGACAAGTGCGCTGGATCCTGCTACTACACGTTCTATTTTGAACTTATTGAAAGACATTAACAAACGATTGAATATTACCGTTTTGCTGATTACACACCAAATGGAAGTAGTAAAATCGATTTGTGATGAGGTTGCCGTTATCAGCCACGGAAAATTAATAGAGCAGGGAAGTGTAGGTGAAATTTTCGCCGATCCAAAACACGAACTGACAAGAGAGTTTATTTCTTCTTCGCTGCATATTGATGTTCCAGCGGTTTACGAAGAAAAATTGCAGAAGGAAGACGACGGAACTTTGAATCCGTTATTGAAACTGGAAATGACCGGAAAATCAGTTAACGAACCTGTTATCTCCGAAGTTTCAAGACTCTTCGATACCGATTTTAAAATCGTAAGCGCTCAGATGGATCAGGCGGGCGATGTAAATTTTGGCGTTATGCTGATTGAATTATCCGGTAAGCGCGAAAATTACGCCGCGGCGATTCAGTATTTTAATTCAAAACATATTAAAACAGAAATTATAGGTTATGTCTGATTCTCTTATAGATTTATTGTTAAAAGGAACATGGGAAACCATTGTAATGACTTTTGTATCGGGATTTTTTGGCTTCTTGCTGGGACTTCCAACGGGAATTTTGCTTTTCCTCACCCGTAAAAATCAAATTCTGGAACAGCCGGTTTTAAACAGAACTTTATCTGTTATCGTGAATGTTTTTCGTTCTATTCCGTTTATTATTTTGATTGTTTGGATGATTCCGTTTACACGTGCTATAGTGGGAACTTCGATAGGTGTTAGTGCGGCATTAGTGCCTTTAAGTATTGGTGCGGCGCCGTTTATTGCCCGTTTAGTCGAAAATAGTTTGTTAAGTCTTCCGTCAGGTTTAATCGAAGCGGCAAGAGCTTTGGGAGCAACTCCGTTTCAAATCGTATATAAAGTATTACTGCCGGAAGCTCTGCCATCGTTGATCAACGCAGCATCGATTACCTTAATTACTTTGGTAGGATATTCTGCAATGGGAGGTGCTGTTGGTGCCGGCGGATTAGGTCAGGTTGGGTATCAGTATGGTTATATTGGTTATGATGCCGTAACGATGAATTCGGTACTGGTTCTTTTGGTTATTCTGGTATTCCTGATTCAGTTTGCAGGTGATGCTTTATCAAAACGATTTGATCATAGATAATTATTAATTAAAAATTTAGAATTAAAAATATAAAAATGAATACGAAATTGAATATTTTAAAAACGGCAGGAATTTTGGCTTTGGCACTTGTTTTATCAAACTGTGGAAATGAAAAAAAGAATGATCCTCACTTTATAAAAGTAGGAGTGGCGTCCGGACCTGAATTAAAAGTAGCTGAAGCGGCTAAAAAAGTTGCCAAAGAAAAATACGGACTGGAAGTTGAATTGGTTTCCTTCAACGATTATGTGATTCCTAACGAAGCTTTAAGCCAGGGTGATATTGATGCCAATGCTTTTCAGCATAAACCGTATTTAGATGAGCAGTCAAAACAGAGAGGGTATAAATTAGCCATTATAGGAAATACATTTGTTTACCCGATTGCCGGATATTCTAAAAAGATTAAATCGCTTGGAGAATTAAAAAATGAAAGTACGATCATCATTCCAAATGATCCTACAAACGGCGGACGCTCGTTATTGCTTTTACAGAAAAACGGTTTATTAAAACTAAAAGAAGGTGTTGGTTTATTACCAAAAGTTACTGACATTGTAAGCAATCCTAAAAACTTAAAAATTTTAGAATTAGAAGCACCTCAATTGCCTCGTGCTCTTGATGATGAAAATGTTTCTATAGCGATTATCAACAATACGTTTGCTTCTCAGGCAGGATTGGTTCCGTCTCGTGATGCTTTATTTGTAGAAGATAAAGATTCACCTTATGTAAATCTGGTTGTAAGCCGTGAAGACAATAAAAATGAAGAAAAAATAAAACAGTTTTTACAGGCTTTCCAGTCTCCTGAAGTTGAAAAAGCAGCAGATAAGGAATTCAAAGGCGGTGCTGTAAAAGGCTGGTAAGAAGTATAAAATATAGTCTTTAAAGAGGTTGTTTTACAAAGTGAAACAACCTCTTTTTTTGTTTAATGATCTCAAAATTAAAGCTTTATTGTTTTAAATAAAAGTCCTATTGTTTTGTTCTTCAGTCTTCTATGGGTATTTTTTGTTTTAGCGGCGGGATAACTTTGTCCTGTTAATTTCTAAGAACAATTATTATGAAAATCTTTAGTCTCACTTTATTTTTATTTATGGGTTTTTTAGGTACTCCTAATGAAGTTAAAAAAGAAATACCACCGCTTAGTCCAGAAATGGAACGATTTAATGTTCAGCTTGCAGAAGTAAAAGCTGCAATAGCAAAAAGTAATGCCTATAGTTCTAAAATTGCTTTTTTTATAGATATGAAGATTAAATCCGGAAAAAACAGATTTTTTGTTTATGATCTGGAGAATGAAAAGATTATAGAGCAAGGTCTTGTCGCAAATGGTTCAGGATCCGAAACTAATTTGAGAGGTGAATTGAAATTTAGTAACGAACCGAATTCTAAATGTACTTCGCTGGGAAGTTATGCCATAGGAAAAGCATACAGAGGTATGTTTGGAAAATCATACAGACTTTCAGGTTTAAATGAAACCAACAGCAATGCCGAAAAAAGAGCAATCGTTTTACATCCTTACTCAGCTGTGCCAAACGAAGAGCAGGATTATTATATATACAACAGTCAGGGCTGTCCGATGGTCAGCGAGGCTTTCTTTAAAAAATTAGAAAAGATTATTGACGGCTCCAAATCAAAGATAATTTTAAACATCTACTATTAAAAAGGTATGAGTTAAGTGTTAAAAGTTATGAGTTTAGCCCCAAATCTTTTTTGAAATTCCAAATGTCAAGCTCTGGATCTAATTTGAAATTCCAATCTCAAATTCCAAGTCCTAAATCTTTTATGTAAGCCCTAAGCTTATGCCCCCAGATCTTTTTTTGCAAGACCTCAATTGCACAAGTTTAAGCTCATAACTTTTAACCCTTAACTTCTAACTTTTCTCTAGAATTTTTTATACTCAACGCCATGTTTATCGGCGTACGGCAGTAAAAGTTCCATTACCTTTTTGTATTTTTTATCTACTTCTGCACCTTTAGTGTTGTCGAGCTGCTGTGCGGCCTGATTGACTTCTTCCTGAGTTTTTCCATCATCGATCATTTTGGCAATTTTAGGAAAATCGTTGGTTTGTATTTCCTGAGCATATTCAAACATGTCAATTGCAGCCTCGATAATAGGTTTGGTTTCATCGGTTTTACTCAGGTTGTGTATCTTTTTGATGTCTTCTTTAAAAGTATTTCCATAGAAAAAATTAACAGCTTCAACACAAGTTGACGAACGCATTGATTTCTGGTCATCAGCAAGGGCTTGCAGAGTTCCGTTTTGTTTTTGCTGATAATACTCTTTAAAAACACGTTCGTAGCTTGACGGAATTTTGTTGGCGTTTAAACCTATAAGTTCAAAAACTCTGTTTGGAGAACTGTCTGTAAAAAAATTACATGAAAATAAAAAGGTTGATACAAATACTAAGGCGATGATTTTGTGGATTTTCATATATAAATAATTTAATGTTAAACAGTTTGAACAGAGTCAGTCATTTTCTTGATTTCAGCTAAAATATGATTTTCATATGCCGCTTGGTTTCGATCGCTTTTTTTGCCCGAACTAAAATTTTCGCTTAAGATATAGCTTTTTATAAACTGGCTTTTTCGTGCACCGATGCTGTAATGCCAGCTTCCCATCTCAGAACTTACAAAGATAACAGCCTCATCGAGTTTCAGGATTTTTTTCTTTGCAGATAACGGACTTTCCCTGTAAACTGAATTTTCCCTGAGATCAAATGTATACTTGATTTTCGCCCGTATAAAAATATCATATAATGAATGTACGATACCATAACCGCACAAAACATAAAGCGAATAGAACCAAACATCGTTTAGATAAACTCGAAAAAAAGGCAATAGTATCCCGCAGACAAAAATTCCTGCCAAAAACCACTGCGAAAGCAGCTGTAGTGGTTTTAATGGCTGAAATAGTAAATAGTCAGCAGTTTTTTCCAGATTGTATTTCTCCCGAATGTTCATCTCCATGTATAATTTCATCAATTTCGTTGGCTAGATTTTGCATGGCTTTACTCGTAAACCCCTGGGCAATCATGGCACATTTTTCTTTTCCGTCTTTTAAATAATAAATGTTTAAAGAAGTATTGGTTGTCAATAAATATTGCTTTAGACGTACCAGTTCGAAATTTTGAAAATCCTGAAACGGAATTGGAAAAGGTTTGCCAATCAGCCCCATTTTTACAATAATTTCTTTTCTGTCCAGATCAATAATTACCTGTTTTGACCAAACCGAAATCAGAGAGAGAACAGACAAAATCCCAAAAATCCAGAACATAGCCATTTCCTTAATCCAGATTCCGGCACCTGCAAATGCAGCAAGCGCCAGACTGATTATTAAAGCAAAACCATATTCACGTTTCATGATATATTGATTTTCATTTTTTGTGAAATATTGCAGCTTCGTTCTCATTATTCAATAGTTATGCCGTCAATAATCAAAAGATTACAGTAAATTGAGAAATACGAACTCGTATATTCTGACGCAAGCTGATCGCTTAAACTGTCTAATTTTCCTCCTTTAAACTCAAATTTTCGCGAAGGCAGTTTTCCATAAGTATCCACCATCGTAATTTGTCCGTCGAGTCCCTTTTTGCTTGTTGCAAAAGCACGAAGAAGATTGGTGTCCTGTTTTTCGAAATCGACTGTCAGATAATAATTTCGCGTTTCTGATTGATCTGCAGCATCTTTTGGAGCACTTGATCTTGTAAACGATACTGTAGCAGTACGAACCGGAACCGTGATTGTTTTATTGCCGTCCTTTACTGTAATTTCTACTTTAGTGCGTTTTTCTTCAAGCTGCCCATATGAGATTTGAGTTAAAAAACAGAAAGCAATTAAAAAGAATGAAAGAATTTTCTTGTTCATAATAATAGTGATTTTAAAATAATTTTACAGAACAAGATTACTTCATAACCAAACCAATGACAATTGCCAATTGGTAAATGGAGCTTTTAGATTTTTATTTGGTTAATTCTGAAATATATCAGGAAATACGCGGGTTTTCGATTTTGTTTAACGCCTTGTAATGAAGAGTTTTATCTCAAAAAAAGCACTTTGAAATGTTTGGTCAGTCTGAAGACAATTTGTACTTTGCCGTCAATAACTACTATTTATGTTCCAAAAACCTGCAATTTATTTCCTTAAAAAGAAGAAAATTAGTCTCTTGTTCTGCTTTTTGTTTTCTGCCCTAATTCAGGCTCAGGTTTCTCCTGTTGAACAAATGGCGGCCAATGGCTATGCAAAACGTTTTGCTGATACCACAGCCAGCATCAAAATACAAAATCAGGCACTTAATCTGGCAAAAAAAAATAATAGCAAAGACGATGAAATAATCTGTTATGCTTATCTGGCTCTTACAAAGCGAAAACAGCTTCATTTAAAAGAATTTATGCATTATGCAGATACAGCCTATTATTTGTCGCAAAATACAAATGCCCTGAGAGCAAAAGCACACGCTGCCACGGCAATGGGCGCTTTAAAATCGTATATCGAAGACAAACCTCAGGCATTGAATTATCTGCTCGAAGGGTATAAGTTATTTTCTAAAGTAAAAGCCCACGACCAATGCGCTAAAATTGCCTCAGATATATCGTATCTTTTTTCTCCTGCCTCGCCTGTAAAAGTCGAAAAATATGCCAGAGAAGCTATGACGCACGCAGCAAAATCAGGCGATCCGGAAAGTCAGTTATATGCCAGACTTGCTTTTGGAGGTTTTATGGCCGATAATTTAGAAACAGGCGGTATTTTAGAATGGGCTGCAGCACTTAAATTCTTTGAAGAAACGGTGTCTTTGGCTGAAAAAAATGCAGATAAAATTGTAAGCAAAAGCAATATCGGGATCGCGTATGTAAATCTGGCGGATCTTTATACCAAAGGCCCAAGACCAATTGATGAAGAAGCATTTTTGCTAAATCTGCAAAAAGCAGAAACCATTGCCAAAAAATACAACATCAAAATTATTCTGCGAAGCGCCATTGGACTTAAAGGATTTTATTATACACAAAAAGGCGATTATGCAAAGGCAGAACTATTATTTGTTGAAGGAATTAAATATCAAAAAAGCCTTCCGTATACCGATAACTATTTGTTTGCGGCCTTTTACAACTCTTTAAAAGATGTTTCGGTTAAGAGAAAAGATTTTCAGGCGTATTATGGTTATGATACGCTTTTTACTAAATACAATCAGTTAAAATACAAAGAATCTGCACAGTCGATGCTTCAGAATGCCGATGCGAGATATGAGTCGTCTAAAAAAGCAGAACGAATCAAACAGCTCGAACTGGAAAACGAACTCGAACAAAAGAACAAATTGCTGGGTTACGGAATTGCCGGTGTTTTACTTATCGGCCTTGTTTTTATGTTCAGATCGTACCATTACCGTCAGCGATATTACCAAAACAGAGAAGACCTTTTGCAGCAAAAACAGGAACATAACGAGCTTAAAATCCAGCTGATGGAGAAAGAAACCATCGAAAATCTGGCAGCGAGATTGTCATTAGAAAGAAGATTACTACGCTCGCAGATGGACCCGCATTTTATTTTTAATGCATTAGGAAATATCCAAAGCATGATCTTGCAGAAAGATACCATTCCGGCAGTTTCCTATCTGAATAAATTCGCCAAGCTTACCCGGCAAGTTTTGGAACAATCAAGAAAAGAAACAATCTCTCTGGATGAAGAAATCAGCACTTTAAAAAACTATATCGAATTGCAACAGCTTCGTTTAAATAATGGTTTTGATTATGTAATTGAATGCGATGAAAATGTAGAAACTGATGCTTTAATTCCGCCTTTATTGATTCAGCCTTTTATAGAAAATGCCGTCGAACATGGTTTAAAACCGCAGGAAAACAATGTTAGAGGTTTAATCGAGATTTATTTTGAAGAAGATGAAACAAGTCAAAGTTTAATTTGTACTATAAAAGACAACGGAATTGGATTGGCCGCTTCGAGAAAACTGAAAATTAACGACACACATCAATCCCTTTCGACCATTATAACCGATGAAAGGCTGGCTAAAATGAAAAAAGAAAATCCAAATGCCGGATTTACTGTCAGCGAAAGAGATCTTAATACAGACAGACAGGGCTGTATAGTAATTATAAATATTCCGATACTGCGATGATATACAAAACAATAATTATTGAAGACGAACACAGATTAAGAGAAGCTTTATCGATTATGCTCGAAATGGTTTCAGGGGACAGCATTCAGATTATCGGATATGCCGAAAGTGTTGAGGAAGCCAGGAAACTGATTGACAGGTTAAAACCGGATTTGGTTTTTATGGATATTATGCTCAAGGACGGAACCGGGTTTGATGTCCTGCAGCAAATTACGTTTAATTCGTTCCATCTTATATTTACAACTGCTTACGAACAGCATGCCGTAAATGCCTTTAAATACAGCGCAGTAGATTATCTCTTAAAACCAATTGATCCTCAGGAATTAAAAGATGCAATTGACCGAATAGAAATCCTGCAGGAAAGGGTTCTGGAAAAACAACAGATTACAGAATTGCAGACCAGTCTCACCAAAACTCCCGACAGACTGGTTCTGCCGACTCAGGAAGCAATGTATGTGGTAAAATTAGAACAGATTCTGCGATGCGAAACGTCAGGTTCATACACTACTTTTTTCCTGACCGACGGACGAAAAATAATGGTTTCAAAACCATTAAAAAACTATGAAGATATTTTGCTGCCACCAATGTTTTTCCGCGTCCATCAGTCACATTTAATCAATGTTAATTTTATTCTGAGTTATTCGCGTGAAGGAATGATACAGATGACTGATAAATCTTCGGTGCCTGTTTCGAGAGGAAAAAAGGAACAATTTTTTAAATTAATGAAAGACGAAGCCTGATTTTATGATAGTCGTTGACCGTTTATAAATTCAATCTCTACCAATGCCAACCCAAAACAGCCAATGACAAAGTAAAGGTTTCGTTCTAGTAGCGTTGTGTCTATTTTTGTCTCAATAAATATATACAACCATGAATAATAAAACCTTATCAATCTTAAGCTATGTAACAATCATTGGCTGGATTATAGCTTTTGTAAAAAGCAAAGACACAACTCCAAAAAGCGACCTTGTTGTGTACCACCTTAAACAGGGATTTGGAATTTTTCTGCTAACCTTTGCAGTCAATATCGCACTTTCTATCGTATTGGCAGTAGTGCCTTCACTTTACTTTTTAAGCTTTGTGGGGTATGCTTTTTTAATTCTGTGGATTTTCGGAATCATCAATGCCGCGAATGAACAAAAAAGGCCTATTCCAGTAATTGGAAAAATGTTTGAAGATAAATTCGATTTTATAAACTAAGCTTCAAATTTACTTTATTTAGAGTTTTTAATTTTTTTTGAATAGATTGTTGTTTTCAATGCATTTTCCTGTATTTGCAGGTTGAGAATAATACATTAAAAAGCCATTTTCAGTTTCCGTTTCGTTTTAACTTGTAGTGTAGTAAAACTTCTGAAAATGTGTTTTTTAATTAAGCAGATTCTGCTGAAAATGATTTTGAATTTAATTCGTTTTTTGAAAGAGACAATGGCCATTGTCTCTTTTTTTTGTTCCTGATTTTTTGATCATTACGATTTTTTTTTAACATTTAAAAACGGAAAACTTGAAAATATTTGGTTTTTTATATTAAAAAGTTAAATTTTTTCTTTTTTTTGGATTTAACAATTCTTTTCTCAACTTTAGATTTAAAACAGTATATTTGTTAAAGAAAATCCAAATTTAATCCAAATGCAAAACAACTTACTAGGTGTCCTGAAAGAGCACGAAAACAAATTATTAACAATATGGTCTCAAATTCTTCTGGACAGCGGATCTGGTGATGGAGCGATGGAAGAAGAAGAGTCAAAAGAATTTGCTTCGCTCTTTTTAACTGCATTGGCTAAATCTGACGAGAAGTACAAAGATTCAACGGAATTTGAAAAAATTCAGGATCTTATTGTAGGTATCTCATCTTCAAGAGGAAAACGTGGTTTTTCACCCAGAGAAAATGCACAATACTTGATATCATTTAAAGAAGCTTCTTCGCAGATTCTTTCAGAATTAATTCATGATCCTGCTCAGTTGTACGAAGCTAACTCAAAACTCAATGCCATTTTAGACAATATGATGATTATGACTTTTGAAGCCTTTATGAAAGGAAGAGAGGATGTAATCTCAAGACAGATAGATGAAATTAGTGAAATTTCGACTCCTGTTATTACCGTTTGGGAAGGAATTGTTGCATTGCCAATTATTGGTACTTTAGACAGCTCAAGAACTCAGACTGTAATGGAAAGTCTTTTACAGCAGATTGTCGATACCGGAAGTTCGATTGCAATTTTGGATATTTCAGGTGTTCCGGCCGTAGACTCACTAGTGGCACAGCACCTTATAAAAACAGTCAGTGCAACCCGTTTAATGGGAGCAGAATGTATCATAAGCGGTATCCGTCCGGAAATTGCACAAACTGTCGTGCATTTAGGAATCGATTTAAGCGGTATTACTACCAAAGCATCGCTTGCAAGTGCTTTACAAACAGCTTTTGAAATGCTGCAATTAAGTGTGGTTAAAAAAAGAAAAATTGTAGAATAAAGATTTAAGATTTTATATGGAAAGAATTCCTATACTAAAAATGGGGGATTTTCTGCTTGTTACCATACAAGTAGATTTGTATGATCAGCTGGCAGAAAATCTTGAATCAGATTTAATAAATACCATTAGTAAACATAGTTCAAAAGGTGTATTAATTGATATCTCGGCAGTTTCGATAATCGATTCATTCATGGGACGAATTTTAGGAAATATTGCCGTAATGTCAAAAATAATGGACGCACAAACAGTTGTTGTAGGAATGCAGCCCGCAGTTGCTATAACACTGGTAGAACTTGGATTATCCTTAAATGGTGTCATAAGTGCCTTAAACGTAGAAAAAGGCATGGATTTACTTCGCTCAAAAATGCATATAAGCGATAACGAAGAGCAGGAGTATGACGACGATAACGAATAGTAAAGAAGAAGCCCTGATCGTAAAAGAACAGGATGTTGTACCGCTCCGTAATCGTGTAAAAGAGTATGGCGTAAAGATTGGCATGAGTATTTTAAATCAGACCAAACTTATTACAGCCACGAGCGAACTTGTGCGTAATCTTTTGAAATACGGAGGAGGAGGCAGAGTCATCATCGAGTCGGTCAGCAATGGGCGCGAAAATGGTGTACGCGTTACTTTCATAGATAACGGACCAGGCATTGCCGATATTGATCTGGCAATGAAAGACGGTTACAGCACAGGCAAAAGCCTTGGATTAGGCCTGCCGGGAACAAAAAGACTTGTCAACGAATTTGACATTAAATCAGAACTGGGAAACGGAACTACCGTTACTATAACAAAATGGAAAAATGGATAATACGTTTTCCACTTATAAAATAGACGATCGAAGTCTAATTGCTTTTATAAAAAGAGAAATACATAATCTTGCCCTTCAAATAGGGTTTACACCTCACAGAGCAGCAGAAACAGATATTATTGTTGCAGAATTAACTTCAAACTTAATAAAATACGCAAACGGAGGTGAGCTTTTGTACAGAGCTCATTTAGAAAACGACCAGAACCAGATAGAAATTTACTGTCTGGATAAAGGCGTTGGATTTGAAAATGTCGCCAAAATTATGAACGACGGTTATTCATCTTCCAACACGCTGGGCCACGGACTGGGCTCTATTAAAAGACTCAGCAACGATTTTCAGATTTATTCTATCCGTAATTGGGGTTGTGTACAATATGTTAAAATCTGCGAAAGATTAGACATTACACTGCCTCAATTAAAAAGCGGCCTAAATTACACTACAATTGCTGTAAATTACCCAGGAGAAAAATTATGCGGAGATGGGTATTATGTAAAACATTCTAACAAAGGTTTTCAGATATTTGTAGGAGATGGACTGGGACATGGTGAAAGTGCCAATGAAGCAGTAGAAGCAGCAATTAAAGTTTTCAGACAGACAATAGAGTGGGAACCTGCCAGTATTTTGAGAGAGATTCACACCAAAGTAAAGAAAACCAGAGGGCTTGTTGCTACGATAGCATCGGTTGATTATAAATCAGAAGTTTGGAATATTTGCGGTATAGGTAATATAAATACGCGTATTTATAATGGTTTAGAAAATAAAACCTATACACCGTATAACGGTATTATCGGGCATAATATACCACGGACTTTAAACAGTACGATTGTACCTTATAAAAAACATCAGATTATTATTATGCATAGTGATGGATTACGTACACGATGGAGTTTAAACGACTTAACTTCTATTTTTAAGCAGAGCCCGGGTATAATTGCCGCTTCTTTATTTAAAGAAAATATAAGAGGTACAGACGACGCAACAATTTTGGCAGGTAAAATATTTTAGAATAATGAAAGAGATCATACAAATTAATCTTGACAACGAAATGGACTTAATATTAGCCCATAAACGTTGTATGAAAATTGCCGAGATGTGTGGTATGCCATCTTCTTTCCAGACCAGATTTTCAACCGCCGTATCCGAAGTAGCCAGATGTTCTATTGCAAAAGGCAAAGATTCCCTTCTTGTGCTGGGTATCAATATTATAAAAGCCACGAAAAAAGAAATTACAGCCGTAATTACTGATAAGGTAGATTTAAAAAACTGCAGCCCCGAAGCTTTTAATTATGCCGCAAAAATTTCCGGTAATATAGAATATAGTTATTTTGATAACTTATCGACTACCAAAATAAGTCAGGCAGTTTCATCGCCGGGACTGCTTTCAGAAGCAAAAATAAAAGGACTTATTGATTATTTTAAATTCGAACCGCCTTTATCGCCCTATGATGAAATCAGAAAGAAAAATATCGAATTGATCGCCCTTTCTGAAAAACTGGCCGAAAGCGAAAACAAATACAAACAGTTAGCCAATACAATCCCTATTTTGATTTGCGTGGTTAATGAGCGCAATAATGTACTGCTTGTCAACGAATCCTTAGAGAAATATCTTGAGCTGCCGTTACTTATTTTTGACCGCAGGACAATAAGTAATTTTGTTCATTCTGATGATGTTGACGGAATTTTGGATGGCTGGAACAAAGCCAAACAAAACAAATCTGATTATATAGGCGAAACCCGAATTAAAATAGGCTCGAGTTATATCTGGCATTTAGTCACCATTATTCCCAATAAAGCCGAAGACGGAAGTTTTACCAGCTGGCTGGTGTACTTTGTAGATATCAATGCACAAAAAATGATGGTTGAAACGCTGAAAGACAATACAGAACTTAAAGCGATTCAGCGTGAACTGGAAAGTGCGAACTCAAAACTTCGTTTCAAAAACAAAGAATTAGAGCAGTTTGCCTACATTGCCAGTCATGACCTTCAGGAACCGCTGCGAAAAATCATGATTATGCTTTCGCGTGCCGGACAGCATCTCAGCGAAGACCAGAAAAAAGAATATTATTTTGACCGAATCACCTTAGCCGCCGGACGATTATCAAACTTAATCACCGATGTGCTTAATTATTCCCGAATTGATAACCAAGAGCAATACTTTGAAAAAGTTGATCTTAACAAGGTTATCCCTGAGGTTCTGGGCGATTTAAGTCTGGTTATAGAAGAAAAAAATGCCGTAATTAATGTAAATCCGCTTCCGGAAGTTTCAGGACTCGATACACAGCTTCGTCAGTTATTTTACAATCTGATTAATAATGCGTTGAAATTTAATACAGCGCAGCCAACTGTAACGATTTCATACGAAGATGTCCCAAAAGATCCTAATCTGGTCACTTCGGCAGAAAACTACCACGTAATCTCAATCGCCGACAACGGAATTGGAATGGACAACCAGTATTCTGATCGTATTTTCGATATGTTCCAACGACTCCACGAACGCGACCAGTACGGCGGAAACGGTATAGGTCTCGCACTCTGCCGCCGAATTATAGAAAACCACAACGGTATGATTAACTTCAGCAGCAAACCCGGAGAAGGAACTATGTTCTGGATTTATCTTCCTAAGAAATAAGAGATTTTATAAAAGGCAGTCTATTGACTGTCTTTTTTATATAATTGTCTCTTAATAATAAAAAGTATAGTTTCCGTTGGCAGACTCTCTTACAAATTGATTGGAGAACACACCTTTTATTTAACAATCATCTTTGTACTTATTTTCTTATTTAGATATTAGCCATTCTTTTATGATGAATGCGCATTTTAATACCTATTTTCGAAGAAATTATCATTGTTTTCGTAATTAGTGATTTTTTATTTTTAGAAAATATCTTAAAATGGAAAATATTTCGCATTTGTTTCTTTGTAAGTTTTTTATTTGTTTTTATGTATATATTTGATGAAGATTATTAGATACTGGTTTGAATGTAGTTTTTAAAAATTCAACTCTTTTTTAAACACTGTTTTTTATGAAATAATACTTTGTTGAATGTGGGATTCCGTAAAAAAATTAAAAGCATATTGAGTATGTTTGCAGCAAAATTCCAGATATATACGCCTCATTAAAATACCTTATAAAATCTATTATAAAAAATGTTAGTTGCCATGTTTAATTTAATTGTAAAGAGTTCATTTAGGTTTTTGTTCTCTGTGTTCTTTCTATGTATAGTATCTTCCTCTAATGCGCAGAATACCGAAGGTTTTCTACCCAATATTACACCCCCGTCTCCTGTTGCGGGCGAATTAGGTAAATACGGGAATGTTCCCGTGGGGTTATTTACGGGAGCACCCAATCTCTCAATCCCGCTGCTTAATTTTAAAACAAAAAATTTAGAGTCTCCCATTTCGCTTTCTTATGGCTCAAACGGGATCAAAGTTGACGAAGTAGCTTCAAACGTAGGTTTGGGATGGAATTTGATTTTTGGAGGTGTTATTACCCGTACAGTAAGAGATCAGAATGATGATAACCAGCGAATGGTTTATCCGCCGGATGACATGCCCAATCCATCGCCTGACGATAGATTACAGTTTTACAGGGCTGCCGGACAGGAATTTGCTGATACTGAAAAAGATATCTACTCTTTTAATTTTAATGGCAATTCCGGGAAATTTATCTATGATAAAAATAATGTTCCGGTATTGGTTAACAATCAAAAAATTAAGATCGAAAGAACCGGAACAAATAATGCTGATTTTTTATTAACAACTGCTAATGGAATCAGGTATTATTTTACAGAAAAAGAAACTACTGCTTTTAGAAGTCAGGGAGCGGGACATTCAATTATTAGTGCAAGTGTAACAGCTTGGTATTTAACCCAGCTGGTCCATCCTAATGGTTCAGTAATTAGTCTGGTGTATGAGAATACCTTTATGGATTATACAGCATCTAATTCGCAGACCCTTACAATGGCTTTTACACCGGGGCAGACCGGTTGCGGCAGGGATTTTTATGTTAAAGCCCCTACTCTCAGCGGTATTGTGGCTCACGAAATGTCAGTTGTAGGAAAAAGAATAAAAAAGATATACAGTAATAACAGTAAAGAAGGTTATATCACTTTTACCTATTTTACCGGAGGTATTAATGCAGAAGTAGAAGGAGACTGTAAAATAGAAACCCTTACTCACTATAATGAGAGTAATCAGGTAATTGAAAAAGTAAGTTTCAATTATCTAAAAACTGCAAATGGCCGTGTTTTTCTTCAAAACTTTACCTTCTTGGACCCTTCAAAAAAATATAGTTTTGAATATATAAACCAATCGAATTTCCCAAAAAGACTTTCTGCCAGTCAGGATCACTGGGGGTATTACAATGGTAAAAGTAATAGCAATTTGATACCTAAAAATATTAGTGGTTACGGAGTAACCATTGATGAAACACAGTACAGTGGAGCTGATAAAGAACCGTATGCAGATTTTGCAAAAACAGGAATGTTAAGTAAAGTTATCTATCCTGCCAAGGGATATACTGAATTTGATTATGAAGGCAATACGTATTGGGGAGAACAAACCACTTATCCTGCCCGAAAAAGTGATAATTATGTTAGAGGAACTGATGATAATGATGATACTCCGGTAGTTTATACCATGACCTCTCCAATAGACCAAAGAGTAGAAATGTACGGTCTTGTCACTTATGTAAGTCCCAACGGACCTCCAAAATATGATAAGGACGGAAATATAATCCCTGATCCTTTAGATACTGGACATGATATTGCTTCCGTACTGCTTAAGTGTAGAGATTGTACTTCTTCCGGCGGTTCATTTTTTACTTACAGCCAGTTTGGAACTCAGGTTAGTCATTCGCCATATAATTTTATAAGAAGAGAAAGTAATATTTTTTATTTTAATGCGAAAGCAGGAAAAACATATGAATTTCATTTTTTCAAAGGAGGGATCAATACTAAAGCAAGCTTAAAGGCGACGTATTACGCAACAGCTCCTGTTAAAACGGATACTAATATTCCAACAGGAGGTGTACGTATTAAAACAACCAAAGATTTTTCGGGTACAGGAATAGCAGCAGGATACAAAAGATACTATTACGGACCTAAGGATGATCTGAATCACTCATCCGGCAATAAAGGGAAAATGCCTTTGTACATGGATAAATCTGTGAGAAGAGTTAATTGTCCGCCCGGAGACGGACAGATGGGGACAGCTTGCTGGTTTGCAGATTACGAGGATCTTGTGGTAAGTTCCAGTAGTATAATTTCTTTGTTTGATACCGGAAGCAGCAATTGTTTTTATAAATATGTGACCGTAAGCGAAGGAGGAGACAACTTCGAAAATGGAGGAGAAATGAAAGAATTTAAAATTCACAGAGATGTCGACGGTGCTTTGATTGTAGGTAATGTAGATATTAAAAGTGCGCCACTAACCAATCTTGGCTGGGATAACGGTCTTGAATTAAAGTCACAAATATTTAAGAAAAAAGCATCCGGAGATGGCTTTATCACTATAGCAGAGAGCGAAAATACGTATAAACTTGATCCTTCGTATGGAGGAGAAGTTAGGTCTTTTTCAGTACGTAAAAATTTTAATGATCCCTGCGGTGTTGCTCAGTATGCAGAAAATTTGAGTATAGTAGAATATAAAACAAAACTGTACTGGCATTATTTAGAATACTCAATCTCAAAAAAATACGATCTTGACGGATTAAACCCTGTTGAAACCCAAACGGTTTATAAATACGGTAATCCAAGCCATATCCAGCTTACTTCGCAGAGCACCAAATCATCTTTAAAAGAGAATCTGGAAACCCGATATTATTATCCTCATGATCTTCTTTCGGAACCTTTTGTATCAGAAATGATTGCAGGGAACCGAATCGATACCCCGCTGAAAACAGAAACCTACAGAGGAACTGTAAAACAGTCTGAACAAAAAACAGTTTTTGGCAAAGATGCCTCAACAGCAGATTTGTTACTGCCAAAATTTATTTATACAGCCAAAGCTGCAGCGGCATTAGAGAAAAAAATCACCTTTGGCAAATATGATGAAAAAGGCAATATCCTTGAATATACTCCGGAGAACGGCACGCCTGTATCGATAATCTGGGGCTATAATAAAACCCAGCCTATTGCCAAGATAGAAAATGCGCTTTACAGCCAGGCTGCTTCTTACGCAGCTAATTTACAGGATAAATCAGATACAAAAACAGAAACCGAACTAAAAGAAGCCCTCGGTCTGTTTAGAACAGCACTGCCCAATGCCATGATTACAACCTATACTTATAAACCGCTTGTCGGGGTAAGCACCGTTACAGATCCTAAAGGCCAGACTACAACCTATACCTATGATGATTTTGGCCGTCTTGATGTTGTAAAAGATGCCAAAGGCAATATCCTTTCAGAAAACCAGTACCGTTACAAACAATAAAAAAAACCAAAAGCACCATGAAAAATCTAATCAAATTCCTTTTGGTTTTGTTCCCTGTTATGGTAATGAGCCAGACCCAGACTGAAAACTATGTTAAAACCGTTACCTACAAAGTGCCGGTTACACAGAAGATAGTGTCGCCTTCAATCTCGCAGGCATCACAAAGCACCACTTATTTTGACGGACTGGGGAGACCCATCCAGAAAATAGACGGCCAGCAGTCCAAATCAGGAAAAGATATTGTAACGCATATCGAATACGACGGTTTTGGAAGACAGATCGAAGATTATCTTCCTTTTAAGGCAGAAACCACCAATATGACTTTTGAACCTTCGGGAAAAGCCAAAGTACTGAACTATTACAAAACGACCGCAGAAGCCGTTACGGGAAACCCAGCCATGGATATTACCGATTTCCCTTTCAGCCGAAAAGAACTCGAAGCATCGCCTCTTAACCGTGTGCTTATGCAGGCCGCTCCGGGCAGCGACTGGAGATCAGGATCAGGACATGAGATCAAAATGAGCTACCAGAGCAACGCCAAAGATGAAGTCAGGCTGTTTACTGCCAGTACATCCTGGGATGCTGCATCCGGCTTGTATACTATTTCTTTTAACAATAACGGCTTTTATGAAGCAAACCAGCTTTATAAAACCGTTACTTATGATGAAAATACCGCTCCGGCCGTAAAAGCCGGAACACAGGAGTTTAAAAACAAAGAAGGACAAATCGTGCTTAAAAGAACCTTTGATGCGGGTATAGAACACGACACCTATTATGTTTATGATATTTATGGAAACCTTACCTATGTAATCCCTCCAAAAGCGGTGGATTTAATTGGAGGTTCTTCAAGCACACAGTCAGATGTAACCTCTACAGCCAAAGTAGAACCGGCAGGCACCCTGCATTTAACAGCATCAAATTCCATCAGGCTCCTTGACGGTTTTCATGCCAAGGCAGGAAGCACCTTCAGTGCCGTTATTGATGCCAATAAAGCTATCCTTGACGATTTGTGCTACCAGTATAAATACGATCACAGAAACAGATTAGCTGAAAAGAAACTCCCTGGAAAACAATGGGAATTTATCGTATATGACAAACTCGACAGAGTCGTGGCCGCAGGACCTGCCAATTCCCCGTTTTCTGATTTAAATACTGCTGGGTGGATTATTACCAAATACGATGCCTTCAGCCGTCCGGTTTATACCGGCTGGTCGACAGCTTCCCCGGCCACGGCATCAGGAAGGATCACCCTGCAGACAGCGCAGAACAGTCCGTCGCTGACTGTACTGAACGAAACAAAACTAACCAGCGGAACTCTTGACGGCATCCCGGCTTATTACTCCAATACAGTTTCGCCGACTAGTTTTAAACTTCTGTCGGTGAATTATTATGACAATTATACCTTCCCGAGCACTCCTGCAATTGCAGTGCCTGCAATTATCGAAACACAAAAAGTTCTCTCTGCCAGTGAGGTAAAAGGACTTCAGACGGCTTCATGGACAAGAGTGCCTTCAGCCAGCACGGCTGTTATGGGAGAAACCACTGCTACATTTTATGATGATAAAGCCAGACCGATTCGTATTTATACCATAAACCATCTGGGAGGCTATACCTATACCGACACCAAACTTGATTTTCCGGGTAAAACAGAATATACGATAACCAGACATAAAAGACTGGCAGGAGATACCGAGCTGAAAACAAAAGATACTTTTACCTACTCGCCTCAGGATCGTTTAATAAGCCAGACACACCAGATAAACGATGTGGCTGCACCGGAAGTTTTATTTACCAATACCTATGACGAATTAGGACAGCTTATTTCTAAAAAAACAGGCGGTGCCGTGCAGAACATCAATTACACCTATAACATCCGAGGATGGCTTACGGGGATTAATGATGTGACTTCACTTACAAAAGCAGGAGATCCTAAAGATCTCTTTGCTTTTAAAATTAATTACAATACAAGTACAACAGCTGGTGTGAATCCTTTATACAACGGGAACATAGCAGAGACTTATTGGGCAACCAACTCAGACAACGGCATCATACGAGGCTACGGGTATAGATACGATAATCTTAACCGTTTAAAGACCGGGATCTCTAAACAAAACGGCACTGTAAACAACTTTTTTGATGAGACCCTGACGTACGATAAAAACGGAAATATCATGTCGATTGCTCGTAACGGAAACAATGCCCTGCAGCAGATTGATAATTTAGTCTACAGTTACCAAAACAGTAATAAAAGCAACCAGCTGGCAAAGGTAGTCGATAATGCTCCTGCAGCTTATAAAGCAAAAGGTTTTACAGACAGTGCTGCTAATACGGTTGATGATTACAGCTATGATGCAGACGGCAACATGACAAAAGACAATAACAAAAACATAACAGCAATAACTTACAACCATTTAAACCTGCCGTTAAAAATCACCTTTGGCGCCGCTGGGAATATTGTGTATCTTTACAATACAGCGGGACAGAAGGTGCAGAAGATTGTAAGCGAAACAGGAAAAACAGCAGTAACTACCGATTATCTTGGAGGTTATCAGTATGACAACAGTGCATTGAAATTTTTTCCAATGACAGAAGGATATATTGAACCTTCTGGAAGTTCTTTTAGATATATTTACCAGTACAAAGATCATCTGGGCAACATTAGAATCAGTTATGATAAAACTCTTGCTATTAAAGAAGAAAGTAATTATTATCCTTTTGGGTTAAAACAGGAAGGGTATAATACTGTGAAAACTGGTGTAGAGAATAAGTATAAGTTCCAAGGTCAGGAGCGTCAAGACGAGCTGGGACTGGGATGGGATAGTTTCAAGTACAGAAATTATGATTATACTATTGGTAGATTTATGAGTATTGATCCTTTAACCGAAAAATATCGTGATTGGGGGCCATATGTATTTAGTGGAAATAGAGTTATTGATGCACGTGAAATTGAAGGTTTAGAACCAGATATTTTGTTTGGTTCAGAGAATGATGCTTTAAAAAACTTTGGTCAGCAATACAATGGTAAATCAATTAAGCAAGGAGTTGAATATGGAACAAACGTATATAAAACAACTGCAGCTGATGGAGGAACTTATTACTATTATGAGGAACCCAATGTAGGGAATAAGGCAAGTGTAAAATTACCTTCGACATTATTTAATGAAGGAGAAAGAGTGTCAACTGTACATGCGCACGGCGAATATTTAAAGGAGTTCGATAATAATAATTTCTCTCCAAGAGATAAAGAGAATGCTGAGAAAAGAGGAGTTGATAACAATGTAGTTACGCCAGATGGTTCTTTAAAAAAATATGATGTAGAGACAAATAAGGTAATTGTAATTGATCAAAAAATGCCTAGTGACCCTAAAGATCCTGAAAGAAAAAATAATGTTGCACCAAACGAAAATCCGGCTCCCGTAAAAACTACGCCAATTGTACCAAAAAAGGTTGAAGTAAAACCTGATCCGCAATACCATCACGGACGTATAATGTAATTTAAGTATGAGAAATAAAATATTTATACTATTTTTTCTATTTATTGGTTGTATAAATAGAGAAAAAACAATTAACCTAGATAATTCTTTTTGTCTAAATAATTCTCAAGATGCGATTAAAGTCGCGGAAAAAGAATGGTTTAAACGATATGGAGAAAATATTTATAATAAAAAACCATTTAAAGCAGAAATAAAAAATGATAGTATTTGGGTAATCACAGGTAGTTTACCTGAAGATTACGACGGAGGTGTACCATATGCAGAAATTAATGCGAAAAATTGTAAAATTCTAAGCATTACACATGGGAAATAATAAATGTTAGTATTTAAAATTTAGTGATTTAAGATTTTAAAATTATAATTAACTAATTAAAGACGAGCATAACTGTTCTAGATGTGCAAACAAAAATTGGAGGCATAGTTAAGGGTGCAAAATTGCACCCTTAACTATTTTAAATCCCTTTATAAAATCTTCTTGGTAATGTATCAGATGTGTTGGTAGTCAATTATTGCATAGAGTATTTACGGATTATCAGTGATTTATATTAATATCGCATAAAAAATCAAACAGTCTTCGGGCTGTTTTTTTATTTTATAATGCCTTAAATCGAAAAAAATGGAGTCAAAGTAAACTAAGTGTTACAGATGTGTTGGTGACATTCGAAAGATGATAAAATATGGAAAAACAAAGTCTGGCAATCAAAGATATATTTGCAGACTATGTGGAAAAACCAGCGCTTGTAAAGCTTACATTTGCACTCTTAATGCAAAGAAATCTTAATCAATCACTTAAAAACATGTTAAGAGTTGCCTAACAATACAAAAATTGGTTCAAGAGTAAATTCAACTATTCAAAGCAATATCAAAACCAAAGAAGCAGTTTGGACGAAGGTTTCGGCTTTAGAACAAGTAAAATTAATATTTAAAGGATTTTTCTAAAATGAATAGAAAACTATTAATTTCGGGTATATTTTGTATATTCTCAACTTTTAATATTATGGGTCAAACAAATAAAAATGTTTTGAATAGAAAATGGATTGTGTATAATACACAAGATAATGCCTTAACAGGTTGGCATTCGTTTATGGACAACTATATCTTAGATTTTACAGACTTTAAGAATTTAAAAATTAAGACACTTGGAGAATCAGAGTTAACTACGATTCCTTATTCATTTAATAATGCGAATGGAAATGTTTATGAAGATAGCGGTGAATTACTATATAGTGTCCTAAAAATCGATAATACTAAGTTATCTCTCAAAATGGGAGAAAGAAGCACAACTACTGTAAATTTTGTTACAATTGACGATAAGAGTTCGAAATTACCCATTAATGAGATTATTAAATTACTTCAAAAAGATAAATGGGAAAAAGATTCAAATAGTATTCAATTCACAAATGAACCATATAAAGTTTTAAATCAAATTGAAACTAATTTTAAAGTTTTTATTGAAAAAGATGAAAAATCCAAGAAAGAGTATAAAGGTGCTTGGCTCTTAGATTCCTACGATGGTATGGTCTTGCTAGAGCTATATTCGGAACGTTTTAATCTTAAAGCAATTTACCAAGTTAATGATATTAGTAATAATATTTTAAAAGCAATCTCTACAAATGATAAAGGTGAATCATTACTATTGGAGTTTAAGAGATAAAGAGATAAAAGGAAGAGTAATATTATCTTTTAAATCTCTCAATTTTTAAAAAACCATTCTATAACGGAGTGGTTTTTTATTTTACATTTTGAATGAATTACTGGTTTGAAAAAGGTGGTAATTCGAAATTAAATAATTCGCTAGGTCTAACTTCTAAGGCCCTGGCTATTTTGAATATTGTGCTGACAGTCGGATTTATTCTTACCGTCTCAATTCTGGCAATTTTGTGATAAGGTTATTTCGGAACGATAAGCCAGTTCTTCTTGTGATATATTCGGTAGTGTTACAGATTAGGTGTTTTTATAATTTAACCACTTAACTCACTGAAAAATAAGGTTAAACTTTAATTATTGAATAGAAAAAGAGACGGCTGGCAGGTCGTCTCTTTCGTTTTTTGTCTTTTAATAAGCCTTAAAATGCATTTATTTTACCTTAGTGTTTCAAATTAGGTTATGAAAATAAAATGTAATTTTTGCAATAGTAAATGCATAAAAAATGGATTTCAATCCAACGGAAATAATTCAATGCAGCACAGCCAACCGTAACGATTTCATACGAAGATGTCCCAAAAGATCCTAATCTGGTCACTTCGGCAGAAAACTACCACGTAATCTCAATCGCCGACAACGGAATTGGAATGGACAACCAATATTCTGATCGTATTTTCGATATGTTCCAACGACTCCACGAACGCGACCAGTACGGCGGAAACGGAATAGGTCTCGCACTCTGCCGCCGAATTATAGAAAACCATAATGGTATGATTAACTTCAGCAGCAAACCCGGAGAAGGAACTACGTTCTGGATTTATCTTCCTAAGAAATAAGAGAATTTATAAAAGGCAGTCTATTGAGACTGTTTTTTTGGTTTTATGACCAATAGATATTTTAATTTTTATTTTATCAGAGACTTTATACGTGTTCGTTTTTTTAAATATATTTGTTTAAGAAAGTGCAAAGTCAGAGATATTTACGCACCAACGAACAGCTTAATAAAATAAAGGTTAAATAACTATAAGTTTTAATATGGGAGAGATTCTTAATGCTTTTAATAATTTTAATAACACCTCAAAACAGTTAATAGTTTTTTTTATAATTATAGGATCATTTTGGACTGTTGCATTTTGTTTATTTAAGCCTGAAGTATTTGAATACCCTTTTTATGTGCAATTTGCTTTAATATTTGCATTAAGTGTTTGTTGGTTTCTGTATGCTTTTTTAGCTAGTTCAAAATTACTTGCTATAATAGATAAGAATGGTACATATGCAATTGGGTTAGTCTCTATCTTTTCGATAGTATTGTTGTGTGTTTCAATATTAATAAGTTATTATTTTTCAGGTAGTTTTACTTTCTTTCTTCGAATTGCTTTTTTAGCTGTAATGCTGCCTTTTCATATAATAATTGTGCTGTTTTCTATTGTATTAGATTACAGGGAACTTAGCAGAAATGTTTCTGAATAATAGATCATTCTTTCAAATCCCCCCATACCTTAACGTAGATCCCAAAACAAGCATAGTAACTCCAATCGAGGTTACCGATAAAATAATAACCGCCATTCGTTTAATATTGTTTGGTGTAAGATTAGGAATGACATAAAACTGGGCGCAGACGGCACAAAAGAAAGTGCAGAAAAGCAGAATAAGTTTTATGGAAACTACTTTTTCGAATCCGCCCGAAAAGCTGAACCAGGTTTCGTAAGTAACGCCAAAATCATACGCCATCCAGATTCCGGTTACGATTAAAACCACGAGGGATGACATACCCAGGGTTTCGAATTTTTTTTCAAAATTTAAAATAATATGCGGGTCTTTCTTTTTTAAAGCCGCCGGCAGAAAACATACCGCTAGAAATAAATGACCGCCCACCCAGATTGTGGCTGCTAAAAGATGAAGAATTAATACAAAATGGTGAAGTGTCATAAGATCTTAATTTTGAGTTTTGTTTTGCTGATGAGAGAAAAATACTAAAAAATTAGTCCCTAAAAATAACTTTTATTTTTGAAGACGAAAAGTTTTTTAATCGTATTTCTTTATGTGAATCGTCTAATTCTGAAAGTGTTGGCACGTTGTTTACAAAATGCTGTACATAATAATTTCCTTCAAAATGCTGTTCTTCCAGATATTCGATCATTTTTACAAATTCAGGTTCACTGATAAGGGAAGAATGAAAAGTGGTTCGGATTTCAAATGGAATTTCAGATTGAAGCAGAAGAGAAAGACTCTGCTCAAATTCCGGAAATAATTTGGATTTTGTAATATGCTTAAACGTACCGGGAAGACTTTTAAAATCCAGTGCCACATAATCGATTAATTGGTCCTGAATTAGTTTTTGCAGTACTTTCGGGTTGGAACCGTTGGTGTCGATTTTTACTACAAACCCCATTTCTTTGATTTTTTTTATAAAAGAAACAATGTTTTTGTGCATCGTGCATTCGCCGCCACTTAACACAACACCGTCCAGAAGTCCTTTTCGGGACTGGAGAAAAAACAGGATCGAATCAAAATCTATTTGACCTTTACCTAAAACGATATCCGGATTGTAGCAGTATAAACACCGCATATTACAGCCCGCAAACCACACTATGCAGGCTGTTCTATCCGGATAATCTAATAAGGTAAAGGGGGTAAGACTGTAAATTGCCTTAGTAGATAATAGCTTCTTCGAAATGTGTACGCTGCTGGTGTTCACCTTTTTTTCCTATGTTAAAACTTTCTACAGGTCTGTGATAACCCATTACTCGTGTATAAACCAAACATTTGCTTCTTTTGGTTTGATTCTGTTCCAGAATTTTATGCGTTTTTGTTTTCATAAGCTAAGTGTTTTTGATTGTTTTTATTGAGTAAAATTTCGTCGCATTTTGGGCAGTATTCATGTTCGCCGTTAAGGTAGCCATGAATAGGGCAGATGCTGAAAATTGGTGTTACGGTTATATATGGCAGTTTAAAGTTGGTTAAAACCTTTTTTACAAAGTTTTTACAAGCTTCGGGACTGCTTATTTTTTCTCGCATATACAAATGCAGCACCGTACCGCCGGTATATTTGCACTGCAGTTCATCCTGAAGCAGTAAGGCTTCAAAAGGATCTTCGGTATGGTCTACCGGAATCTGTGAACTGTTTGTATAATAGATGTTTTCGTTTTGTCCGGCCTGTAAAATCTGCGGAAAACGTTTTTTATCTTCTTTGGCAAAACGATACGTTGTTCCTTCTGCCGGAGTAGCTTCGAGATTGTACAGGTTTCCGGTTTCTTCCTGAAACTCTTTCATTCGCAGACGGATATGATCCAGAATTTCGGTTGCAAAATGAATTCCTGAATTGGATGTTATATTTTGTTTTCCATCAGAAAAATTAATGACCATTTCATTCATCCCGTTTACACCAATTGTTGAAAAGTGGTTTCTGAAATGATCTAAATAGCGTTTAGTGTAAGGATAAAGTCCCTGGTCATACATTTTCTGAATAAAAATTCTTTTTTTCTCTAAAGTCGATTTTGCAATCTGCAGCAACTCATCCAGATGTTCAAATAAACTGATGATGTTGCCTTTATATAAATATCCCAAACGGGCCATATTGATGGTCACAACCCCAATACTTCCGGTCATTTCGGCACTTCCAAACAGACCGTTGCCTCGTTTTAATAATTCTCTTAAATCCAGCTGTAAACGGCAGCACATACTTCGTACGGCGTTTGGTTTGTAGGCATCCGGATTTTCGATTCGGTTTCCTTTTTCATCAAGAATATACTGGCTTCCTATGAAGTTCTGGAAATAAGAGGAACCAATTTTGGCTGTATTTTCAAATAATAAATCAACATTTTCTCCTTCCCAGTCAAAATCTTCCGTAATGTTTACAGTCGGGATTGGGAATGTAAAAGGCTGTCCGTTGGCATCACCTTCTGTCATAATAGTGTAATATGCCTTGTTGATCAGGTTCATTTCATGCTGAAAATCGGCATACTTCAGGTTGACTAATTTGTCAACGCCGCGTTTTTTTGCTTCGGCTGTCAGTACTTCATCTTCTATATCCAAAAACAAATGCAGATCTTTTCTGGTTGGAATCTGTTCTCTTAAATCTTCCGGAACATTCCAGTCGAGTGTTATATTGGTAAATGGCGACTGTCCCCAGCGCGCCGGTACATTTAAGTTATAAACAAAACCTCTGATGGCTTTTAGAATCTGATCGTACGAAAGCTGATCTTTAAAAACATAAGGAGCCAGATAAGTATCAAAAGAACTGAAAGCCTGAGCACCTGCCCATTCGCTTTGCAGGATTCCCAGGAAATTCGCCATTTGTCCCAAAGCTTCCCTAAAATGAGAAGGAGGTCTGCTCTCAACCCTTCCGCGTACACCATTGAATCCTTCGTTTAATAGTACACGCAGGCTCCACCCGGCGCAGTATCCTGTGAGGCAGTCAAGATCATGAATGTGTATGTCGCCATTCCTGTGTGCAGAACCTTCTTCTTTATTATAAATTTTATCAAGCCAGTAATTGGCAATAATTTTTCCGGCAGTATTGCTTACCAGTCCGGCGTTTGAATACGAAATATTGGCATTGGCATTAATACGCCAGTCCGATTGATGAATGTATTCTTCGACAGTCTGTGTACTGTCGATATAAGTTGTGTCATCGTTTAAACCATTAATATGTTCACGCTGCAATTTTCTTGTATGACGGTAAATGATAAAAGACCGCATGGTTTTGAAGTAGCCATTTTCAAAAAGTACTCTTTCAATAGTATCCTGAATCTCTTCTACAGGCCATGAGTATTTGCCTTCCAGCCCGGAAAGTACAATTTTAAAAATTTTTTTATCTACCGTTTGATTTACACTCTGAAAAGCTTTTTGTATAGCATCCTCAATTTTGTAAGCTTCAAAAGGTTTGTAATCGCCATTGCGTTTGATCACATATTTCTCCATGATATTTTTTTAGTTGTAAGTCACTTGTTCAAAAGATTTTTCCAGTTCAATTGCCTTTGGAAACAAAATATTGTTTTCCATATGAATGTGTTTTCGTAAATCTTTTTCAAATTCTCCAAGCAATACAAAAGCGGCTTTATAAGTATTGCATGATTCAGCTGGAGGTGTGTAATTATTAGTTAATGCCGCAATTCGCCTAAAACGTTCTCCCTCTGTTTCGTGATCCTGTTTTAAGGAAGCTATTGGGTTTTTAATAGAGCCAAACTGAGGTGTTTCAATATAAAGCCCTTTGCTTTGTGCCCTTTTCATTTTTTGTATATAAGGAAAAACTACCAATTCTTCTTTTTTCATATGGGCTGCCAAATCCAGTGCAGCCTTAGAAAAAATCGTATGTATTTCATGCAGTTCCGGATGTATAGCACCGTGTACACCGCATAATTTATTTAGATACTGAAGAATAATAGGGGATTTTTCCTCAATGTATCTGTGATGCGTTTTGGTGATATAATCTGTAATCATGTCTACTGACCATGTTTTGTAATCAAAAGACTGGTTGGCAGAACTTTTTTTTGCCGCTTCAATATGTTCGATTAGAAGAGTTTGCTCGATGTCACGTTTTTTGCAGACCTCTTCGATAGTTCTATGACCTTTGCAGCAAAAATCGATATGATATTTTGTAAAAATAGCTGCAGTTCTGAAATCATCTGCTACGATTTCACCAATGGTAGTTTTACTTGTGAGTTTCATAATGGTTAGGGGGTATATCAATTGTTTTTTAGTTATTTCAGCACATTTCTTTTTTTTCGGTTTTGCATTGTTTTATTATAATTAATGCTGTAGCTAGCATATTTGAAAATTCTATAAACGGAATCGTTATTTCGTGTGCTTCAATAAGGGCTATAGCGGCATTGTTAAGCATTTTTATCTTTTCATGAGCCACATCGGCATTGCGGTCGTCACTCGTATAAAAAGCCGTTACAAGACCTTTCAGCTCTTTTTTCAGAATATCAAAAGCGTAATAATCATTTGACTGTTGTGCTTTTGGAAACTTCGGAATTAATATTTTAGACGAATACGTAAACTCTGCAATCGTTCTGTCGATATTTTCAGACGCCTGATGTGCAAATACCAAAGCTTCAAGAAGCGAGTTAGATGCCAGACGATTTTTGCCGTGAAGTCCCGTTCTGGCGCATTCGCCAATAGCATACAGATTACGGATATTCGTCGCCCCGTTTCGGTCCACTTTTATACCACCGCATTGATAATGTGCCGCAGGTACTATGGGAATTAAATCGGTTTCGGGTTTAATGCCCAATTCGTTGCAATGTGCCGTAATAGCCGGGAATTGATTGTAAAACGCATCGCGGTCTAAATGACGGCAGTCCAGATACACATGATTTTTTGAACTGTACTGAAGTTCTTTGCTTATAGCCTGCGAAATAATATCGCGTGTAGCCAGTTCGCCGCGTGTATCGTACTTAAAAAGAAATCTCTTCTGATCTTCGTTTACGATATGCGCACCGTAACCCCTTACAGCTTCGGAAATAAGGAACAATTGATTTTCTTTTCCCGTATACAAAGCCGTTGGATGAAACTGAATATACTGCATATCTTCAATTTCGGCTCCGGCACGTGCCGCCATTGCAATTCCGTCTCCGGTAGCGATCAGCGGGTTGGTGGTGTTTTCAAACAGCTGTCCGCATCCTCCTGTACTTAGCACAGTTGTTCTGGTTCTGATGTATTTTATGCGATTGTGTTTTTTATCATAGAAGAAAGCCCCGGTGCAGGTAGTTTTATTTTTTTTTGTTTCTGTATTCAAGTCAATGACAAAATGATTTTCAAGCATTTCAATGTTTGGCATTTTCTTAATGATTTTGAGAAGTTTGTTCTCAATTTCGAGACCGGAGCTGTCTTTATGATGTAAAATTCTGTGTTGTGAGTGTCCGCCTTCAAGCCCTAATTCCCAATGACCTTCCTGATCTTTATCGAACGAAGTGCCAATTTCAATTAGTTCCTTAAGTCTGTCAGGAGCCTGTTTTATAACCATATTGACAATTTCTTCATCGCAGTGGCCGTCTCCTGCTCGAAGCGTATCTTTTATATGCTGATTAAAACTGTCTTGTATATGGTTGGTTACCACTGCAATACCACCTTGTGCAAGTTGTGTATTGGTGTTTTTGGCAGTTTCTTTCGTCATTATAACAATAGATAAATCCGGGCGTTTTTTTGCCGTTTTCATAGCAAAAAATAATCCTGAAATACCAGAACCTATGATAAGTATATCTGTTTTAAGCATGTTATTTTGATTTAGATGTATTGCAATTCTTTTTTAAGATAATTCCAGCATTCTTTCAATTGGCTTCAGCGCTTCGGCTCGTAACTCTTCTGTAATCAGCATTTCAGGGCTTTCATTTTTCAGGCACAAATACAATTTTTCGAGTGTATTCATTTTCATAAAAGCACATTCACTGCAGGCACAGGTATTGTCCTCTGTGGAAGGAGCCGGAATCAGCGTCTTTTCGGGTACAGCTTTTGTGAGCTCATGTAAGATTCCGGCTTCTGTAGCCACAATGAAAACGGCAGCAGGTTCCGTTTTAATAAAATTTATAATGCCCGATGTCGAGCCAATATAATGGGCCACTTTTAAAATGTGGCTTTCAGATTCTGGGTGCGCGGCAATTTTTGCCGTTGGGTTTTTAGTATAAATTTCGATCAGTTTGTCCAATGAAAAGGCTTCATGCACGACACAAGAGCCTTTCCATAAGACGAGGTCACGTTTGGTTTCTTTTTGAAGGTAATTCCCTAAATTCTGATCCGGTGCGAAAATGATTTTCTTGTCGGCAGGAATTGACCCGATTATTTTTTTGGCATTCGCCGAAGTGCAAACCAGATCGCTCATAGCTTTTATTTCGGCAGAACAATTAATGTAGGTTACCACCACATGATCCGGATGCTGTTCCTTAAAGATTTTAAAATCTGTAGGATTGCAGCCGTCAGCAAGAGAGCATCCCGCTTCCCAGTCCGGTAAGACTACTTTTTTGTCCGGATTTAAAATTTTTGCAGTTTCTGCCATAAAATGCACACCGGCAAAAACAATAATATCGGCATCTGTATTCTGAGCCTTTTTAGATAATTCAAGGCTGTCTCCAATAAAATCTGCTATTTCCTGAATGTCTTCATTTTGATAATAATGAGCGAGGATAACGGCATTCTTTTCTTGTTTTAATCGGAGTATTTCCTGTACTAAAAAGTCTTTATTCATTTTTAATTCTAAATTTTTATCTCCTGATGTAACAGAAAAAGTGTGTGGGTTTGATTTAAATTGTGTTAAAAAATGCGCGGTTAAGCATATAATTTTAATAGGGTAAATGTATCATCAACAAATTTTTCAAAATATGATTCCAATCATACTGTATTATATTTATTTTTATATGTTAACCTTATGTGCCTGACCCTTAGCGGAAACTGAAAACCAGATTTACAAAAACATTTCGTCCCATGCGCGGAATCTTATTCCAGTCAGCATAAGTCGTGTAATATTTGTCGAAAATATTCTCGATACCGCTTTGTAACTTCACGTTATTTTGATTCCAAATAAATGTATATCCGGCGTTGATCCCCATAATAAAATAATCCGAAGTTTTTGATTGCCCGTAGGTTACGGCAAATTTGTCCTGTGTCAGATTGCCCAAAGCCGTAATTCCGGCATTAAATTTCTGATTGCTGTATTCAATGCCAGCCGTATATTTTATCGGACTAATAAAAGGAAGATTATTTCCTTTATCGTCTTTTCCGAGGCTGTAAGTCAGCTGGGTTTTGAGCATCCAGTTGTCCAGAAATTGGTAGTTTAGATTGAAATCAGTATTGAAAATGCCCGCGTTTTCTAAGGCTTCGTAACGCTTGGTTCCAGACGCTCCAATGGTCATAGGAAGCGTGTTTGGATCTATTTTTCCGATGATATAATCGGAGAAATAAAAATAAGAACCAGTGATTTTAGAAGTCAGACGGTTTGTTTTGAAACCCAGAGAAAAATTCCCTTCAATAGCTTTTTCATTCTTTAAATTCGGATTTCCGATATAATCATAAAAATCGCTGCTGTTATACAAATAAAACCCGTAACCTTCCGAAACCGACGGCGCTCTTTCGGCGTAAGCCATACCAAAACCAAACTCAAACTGAGTCAGACTTTTGGTATAATTTCCTGAAAAACTTTTCAGGAAACGATTTTTTGAAGCTTCCATTTGCGGATAAAAAATGCGCAGACTCTGCAATTCTAAATCATCTGCGACTTTATTCTGCTGATAGCCAACAGCAGCCCCAATCCTGATTTGGTCTGAACCTGAAATTTTAATAATATCCTCAAGAGACAATCCGTTGTAGAGTGTTCTCACATCCGGCCAGGTATACATAAACATTAGATTTTCAGCTGGATCGGTTGGGTACATGGTCATTTCGGCAACCGATTTGTTGTAGAAACCATTCAGGTCAGCCAGAAAAGTATGTTTGTTCAGTTTTCCTTTCACTTTAGAATAATAGCCGTAGGTATCAGACCAGCCCGGCATATCCATATGTATAGGAACACTTGGTCGTTTGGTATCGTCCATTTTGTGGGTAATGCTGTTAAAATAGCCCTTGGTTTCCCAATAAGTCATCCATCCCGAATCCGGCATGTATTTATGGCTTAGTGATATAATTTTAGCTTCTGCCAGAGAAACATCCATTGGCAGTGCCGGATAGCCTATATCTGTCGCTTTATCATAAATTGCAGAAGCTTCCAGAATGTTTTTCTTATTAAGGCTGAATCCTGCATTGGCCGAAATATTGTATTTGGTGAACTGCGAAAAAGCAACTTCTTTATTGCCTCCTGCTTTGTAATTATCGGCATTGCGGTGCATAAAATCAATATGCGTGTAAAAACGCGAATCATTGTAACCCAAAGAAGCACCAATAATTTTTTGCAGATTATTGCTTTCAAAACCCGAATTAAAACTCCCGTTCCAGCCTTTGTTTTTCTGACTGAAGTGATTGCGTTTTAAATCGACAGAACCGCCAATTCCGGCGCCGTGACAGCTTGCCTGCTGACCGGATGCGACTGTGGCTTCGGATAAATTCGAAACCTCTACATACGACGTTATCGGGTCCATTTTATCGGTACAGGCACCAAAAATCCGCATTCCGTCAATCGTAATCACCGTGCGTTCTGTAGTCATATTATTAAGGACAGGTTCCCAGGCATAAGCACCTCTTTTAATCATGTTTACTTTTGAAGACTGTGACAAATATTCCTCTACAGAAGTCAGGGATTTGGGCTGTTTCAGGTGAAGTGAAGTTTTCTTTCCAATTACGATTATTTCATCGAGTTTTACGGTTTCGAGACTGTCGGTTACTTTTTCCTGCGCCCAGCATATAGTTGAAAATACAGTCAGAAAGACTGCTGTTAGATTTTTCATTGTGTGGCAGATTAAAGAAAGAGACAAAAAATGTCTCTTTCCTGTTATTTTTTGTGCTAGAACTCAATTTCAAAATAAAGACTGCTCGCTGTATTTTCTGTTGTTACCGCTTCGCCTTTGAGTACTTCGTTTTGCGCATTTAAAACCTGCAGGTTAATTTTCCAATAGCCGGTCATGGTTAAAGAAAGTTTTCCGTTGTACAAACCATTAGTCTGCAGCAAATCTGTATTATTAGGAGAACCGTGATTGCCCATGCCCGGCATTCTTGGATCCATTTTTATGGTATAATCAGTTGGGACAGAAAACGTCATCATATCCTCCATTTTGTATAAACCAACTGTTATATCGTTTGCAGCTACTTTAGGAGACGATGGTGCGATATAAGCAATTACATAGTTGTTTCCGTCTGTTCCTTTAAAAGAACTTACAGTTCGTTTTGCCGATGCCGGAACCGAGATTTTTGCCGATGCCGTATACGAAACGGTATTAATAGTATAGGTAAGACCAAGTTCCCAGTATTCGGTTTCATTTTGGGCCATCTGAAAAATGATGCCGCCTTCATACACCGTTTTTTTACCGGCTGCTTTTGTTACAGCTGTTTTTGGGCAGGAATGCTTCATCATGGTCATGTGCATAAGCGGTGTCCATTCGACCTGCGCATCAGTGCTGTATGTTTTGGTTTTGTTGTCTTTTATACGAAGTGAAACAGGATTGTAACCCTAGGAGGACGGAAAATAAAAAAAGCCTCTAAGTGAGAATACAGATCCATATAAACAGAGTTTATTTGTGAGGCTGACAGCGCATTTTTCCTGAAACTGAAAACAGGAATTTTTACAATAAAAAGAACAACAATTTCTACCGTTTCGCTTTTTTTCTCATTAGAGGCGGGTACATCATTTTTATAGGCTTTTGCTAACTCTTTCTTTAAATGGCATTTACCATTACAATGAAGTTCGGGAGCATTTTTGTTTTCGCATAACTCGGTTGTAATGTAATGGTAGTTGACCACATAATCCAAAAATGGAAAAGCCGGCCGGAACACCACTGCAAACAGAAATATGTAAACGCAAAATTTCATTAAACCTTTGTTTTGAGAATACGAAGGTATTATGAACTTTTTTTTAAGGATATGATTGTAATCATACTCTGTGAAAAACAAGTTTTGGACTTTTGATCAAAAGTTTAACAAATAAAAAACAAAGTAATGAACAAACTATTCTTATTAACCATGTTTGGTTTTCTGATGCTGACGTCGTGCGGTAAAGAAAAATCAAACACCGATCAGGATTTTTCAACTCCGGCAGCAGAGGAAAAAACAGCCGAAGCAGAATCATACGATCCTAAAAGAGGAATTGGAAAATTTACAACGGTAGAATTAGGTGCATCTTTAGATAAAGCAATGGCTGAGAAAGGACTTAAAGCAGCCGAAGTTAAATGTACATCCTGCCACAAACCAACAGATGAAAAACTGGTTGGCCCGGGATGGAAAGGGGTAACCGAGAGAAGAACTCCAGAATGGATCATGAACTTTATTACCAATCCGGACCCTATGATCGACAAAGATCCAGAGTTGCAGGCACAGTTGGAACTTTGTTTAATTCGTATGCCAAATCAGGGCCTCAGCGATGACGAAGCAAGATCTATTCTGGAATATATGCGCCAGAATGATGGGGTGAAATAATTTTTGAAAATCAAAATCTAAAATAATAACCTTATGAAAAACAAATTTTTAAAATCGATTTTCGTTGTTACGTTAGGCTGTGCTTTTTTTGTTTCTTGTAAACCAAAAGACTCTACAGATGCTGTTGAAGGCGATGCCGCCTCAAAAGTATACGTGGCACCGGGTAAATACGACGAGTATTACAACTTTGTATCGGGCGGTTTCAGCGGTCAGGTAAGTGTTTACGGACTTCCAAGCGGCCGACTTTTACGCGTGATGCCGGTGTTTTCTGAAGATCCGCAGAGTGGTTACGGATATAGCGAAGAAACAAAACCTATGCTGAATACTTCTCACGGTTATGTGCCTTGGGATGATCAGCATCACATGGATTTATCGCAGACAAATGGTGAAGTTGACGGACGCTGGCTTTTTGCTAATGCCAATAATACGCCTCGTATTGCACGTATCGACCTGAAAACGTTTAAAACAGCAGAGATTATCGAGCTTCCTAACTGCGGCGGTAATCACTCATCGCCATTTATTACGCAAAATACGGAGTATGTGGTAGGAGCAAGCCGTTTTAGTGTTCCTGCAGATAATGATAATGGCGATGTGCCTATTAATACCTACAAGCAAAATTTTAAAGGACATCTTAGTTTTGTAAAAGTGGGGCAGGAAGGCGAATTGGACCTTGCGTTTCAAATCGTAACGCCGGGTGTTAATTTTGACCTCAGCCATCCGGGTAAAAAAGAATCTCATGGATGGTTCTTCTTCTCCTGCTACAACACAGAGCAAGCCAATACTTTACTGGAAGTGAACGCTTCTAAAAATGATAAAGATTTTATCATGGCGGTAAACTGGAAAAAAGCTGAGGAATACATCAAAGCAGGAAAAGGAAAAAAAGTGCCTGCAAATTATGCCCACAATACCTGGGATGAAAAAACACAGACAGCAAAATCTGAGATTAAAAAAGAAGTGCTGATTCTGGATGCTTCTGAGCTTAAAGATATTTGTTACATGATTCCTTGTCCAAAATCGCCTCATGGCTGCGACATCGATCCTTCTGGTGAATTTATTATCGGAAGCGGAAAACTGGCAGCATTAATTCCGGTATTCAGTTTTACAAAATTAAAAGAAGCTATTGCCAGCAAACAATTTGACGGAGCTTATGCAGGAATTCCTGTTATTAAATACGAAGCAGCTCTTTACGGAGAAGTTCAAAAACCAGGGTTAGGACCTCTTCACACAGAGTTTGACGGAAAAGGAAATGCCTATACAACCATGTTCGTTTCGTCTGAAGTTGTAAAATGGAACATTAAAGATCTTAAAGTTTTAGACAGAAAAGCGACTTATTATTCTCCTGGACACTTAATGATTCCGGGCGGAAACACCGAAAAACCATTTGGAAAATACATGGTGGTTTACAACAAAATTACCAAAGACCGTTTCCTGCCAACAGGTCCTGAATTGGCTCAAAGTGCTCAGTTATTTGACATTAGCGGCGATAAAATGAAACTGCTTTTAGATTACCCTACTATTGGAGAACCGCACTATGCACAAGGTATTCCGGCTGAAAAAATTAGAAACAACGGACAGTTGAAATTCTATGATATTGCTAAGAACAGCCACCCTTTTGCTACCAAAGGAGAAAAAGAAACCAAAGTAGTTAGAGAAGGAAATAAAGTCCACATTTATATGACCTGTATACGTTCTCACTTTGCACCGGATAATATCGAAGGAATCCGCGTGGGCGACGAAGTATACTTTCATGTTACGAATCTTGAACAGGATTGGGATGTTCCTCACGGATTTGCCATAAAAGGTGCCAATACAGCTGAAATTTTAATCATGCCGGGAGAAACGCTTACTTTAAAATGGGTGCCTCTGAAAAAAGGAATCTTCCCATTCTATTGTACCGATTTCTGCAGCGCACTGCACCAGGAAATGCAGGGATATGTGCGAGTATCGCCTGCCGAAAGCAATGTTCCGATTAGTTACAGTGTAGGTACCAACCTGCCAAAAGAATAGCCAGTAACCATTAAGGGAACAAAGTATTCTTTGTTCCCTTTTATTTTGAATCATTATGAGAAATAAAAAACTATCCACTTTTTCCAAAGCGGTACTTTTCTTATCAGGACTTTTATTGATAGGATCTATATTTTTTCCCATTTGGAAAATTGAACTTACAGCACCTCAATACCCCGAAGGTTTAGTATTAAAACTTCATGCTGCCAAGATTGCGGGAGATGTCGATATTATCAACGGACTCAATCACTACATCGGGATGAAAACACTTCATACCGAAGATTTTATCGAATTTAAAATACTGCCTATTATTGTTATAGGTTTCGGCATTGCAGCATTGACTATTATGGCGATTTCCAGCAGAAGAGGGCTTTTTATACTCTTTTTTTCTTTTATAGTTTTCGGAATCTTGTCGGGTCTTGATTTTTACCGATGGAATTACAATTACGGACACAATTTAGATCCCAACGCGGCAATACGGGTTCCGGGCATGGCGTATCAGCCTCCGGTTCTGGGTTACAAACAATTACTAAACTTTGGTGCTTATTCTATTCCGGATATTGGCGGCTGGATGCTTATTACGGTTGGTATTTTACTTGTTGCAGCTATTTTTAAAGAAAGAAAATCGAGAGCACTGCCAAGTCGTTTTTTCAGTCTGCTTTTTGTTGCTGCTTTTCTTTTTTCCTGTTCAGGCGATAAGGCGGTTCCAATTAAGTTAAATGTCGATAATTGCGATTTCTGCATGATGGGAATCAGCGATGGCAGACATGGTGCTGAAATTATTACAGAAAAAGGGCGTGCCTACAAATTTGATGATGTTGCCTGCATGGCGCATTACTGCAAAGATAATGCATCGATGAAAATCAAGGCGTATTATGTGCATGATTATACCAAAAACAACGAATTGATTCCGGCAGACAAGGCCTTTTTTGTATCCGGAGGAAAAATAAAAAGTCCTATGAACGGCAACATTGCGGCATTTACTAATAAAAGTGAAGCAAAAGCATTCGAAGCACAGTCGAAAGGGCTTGAAACCGAATGGTCTGAAATTCTAAAGGAGTAAATACAAACTCTAATTCTAATTAAAACAAAAAACTATGAAGCTGCATTTTTGTCTTTCATTCTTGTTGTTTTTCAATTGTCTTTGGTCACAAACGATAGAAGTAGGGCCCGGCAAAGCGGTAAAAACAATTAAAAAAGCGATCGAACTGGCAAAATCCGGTGACACTATTATCGTAAATAAAGGTGTGTATCGTGAAGGCAATATTATTGTAGATAAAAAAATAATTCTGCAGGGAAAAAACCTGCCTGTCCTTGATGGTGAGAGAAAGCATGAAATCATATCTATAAAAGCCGACAGCGTAATTTTTTCCGGATTTAAGGTTATTAATTCAGGTTACGCATCCCTGAATGATCCCTGTGGAATTAAAATATATAACAAAACGGGTGTTGTGGTAAAAGACAATCTTCTGGAGAATAATTTCTTTGGAATTTATGTTCAGAAAGGCACAAACTGCATCATCAAAAACAATACAATAAAGGCGTTTCAGAAAGAAGAACAGCGTATTGGCAACGGCATTCACTGCTGGAAAAGCGACAATATGCAGATCATCGGCAATAAAATTTCGGGTCATCGTGACGGAATTTATTTTGAATTTGTTTCCAATTCGGTCATCTGGCGGAATGTTTCAAAAGCCAATATTCGTTACGGACTTCATTTTATGTTCTCAAATGATGATGCTTATATCTCAAATGTTTTCAAAAACAATGGGGCAGGAGTGGCGGTTATGTTTACCAAAAACGTAAAAATGTTCAATAATTATTTTGAAGAAAACTGGGGCGATGCGGCCTACGGTTTACTTCTCAAAGAAATATCCGACAGTTATATCACGGGAAATAAATTCATTCGAAATACTTCAGGAATTTATATGGAAGGAACCAGCCGTGTACAGCTCGAACGGAATATTTTTAAAGATAACGGCTGGGGAATGAAAGTTCAGGCGAGCTGTATGGACAATGTCATTTCGTTCAATAATTTTCTTTCTAATACTTTTGATATCAGTACCAACGGAAGTTTGGTGCTCAATCACTTCAATAATAATTATTGGGACAAATACGAAGGTTACGATCTCAATAAGGACGGCATAGGCGATGTGCCTTTTCATCCGCTGAGTCTCTTTGCGGTTATTACCGAAAGCAATCCGTCGGCAATGCTTTTGTTCCGAAGTTTTATGATTACGCTTTTGGATAAATCCGAAAAAATTCTTCCGAGTATTACCCCTGATAATTTTGTTGACGAAACCCCCGAAATGAAATCTCTTGTATTATGATTACTTTAAAAAATATAAATAAAAAATTTGGCAGACTTCAGGTTTTACAAAATGTCAGCCTTGAATTTAAAGCAGGAGAATGCATTGCTCTTATCGGCCCGAACGGCTGCGGCAAAACGACTTTGATTAAATCGGTTCTGGGAATGGTTGTTCCCGACAGCGGTGATATTTTACTGAATAACGAATCGATCTTAAAAAAGTTTGAGTACCGAAGCAACATTGGCTACATGCCTCAAATTGGGCGTTATCCGGATAACATGACCATCTCTCAGATTATATCGATGATCAAGGAAATCCGAAATTCTAAAGCAGAACTGGACGAGGATTTGATACAGGCTTTTAAACTTGATAAAATGAGCGATAAGCAGATGAGAACGCTTTCCGGAGGCACGACACAAAAGGTGAGTGCCACACTGGCTTTTCTGTTTAATCCCGATGTTTTAATTCTCGATGAGCCTACTGCCGGACTTGATCCGCTGGCGGCCGAAATTCTGAAAGAAAAAATCATCAAAGAGAAGAACAAAGGAAAACTAATCCTGATTACTTCGCATTTACTGAGTGAACTTGACGATATGATTACCCAGATCATTTTTATGCAAGACGGAAAAGTACATTTTCATAAAACGATCCATGATCTTCTGGAATCTACAGGCGAGACTAAAATTTCGAAATCTATTGCCGCAATATTAAAAGAAAAACAGCATGAACAGAATAATTAAAATTGTCTTACTCGACATCCTTAAAAACAAAATTGTAGTAAGTTATGCTTTAGTTTTGGGCCTTCTTTCCTGGGGATCTTTTATGCTCGAGAATAATTCGGCAAAAGGGCTTTTGACTATTCTGAATGTAATTTTATTTACTGTTCCACTGGTTTCGATCCTTTTTTCTACGATTTATATTTACAACAGTTCCGAGTTTATTGAACTTTTGCTGAGCCAGCCTTTAAAACGAAAAAAAATCTGGATCAGTTTATTTGCGGGACTTTCTATTGCACTGGTTCTCGCTTTTTTTGCCGGCGCCGGAATTCCGCTCTTGATTAATGCGCCGGATACAGCAGGTTTCATGATGCTTTTGTCGGGATGTTTAATCACGGTCGTATTTGTTTCGCTGGCTTTTTTAAGCTGTATTTTAACACGCGACAAAGCCAAAGGAATTGGTATGGCGATTATGTTCTGGCTTTATTTTGCCATTCTTTTTGATGCTTTGGTGCTGTTTCTGTTGTTTCAGTTTGCCGAATATCCAATCGAAGAAGCCATGGTTGCCGTAACAGCTTTAAGCCCGATAGACCTTGCAAGAATACAAATTTTACTACATTTGGACCAGTCGGCGATGATGGGCTACACAGGCGCTATTTTCAAGGACTTTTTCGGGACTGCGGCAGGATTATTGATTTCTTTTCTGCTTCTTGTTTTATGGATTGTTGTTCCGTTTGCCGTTTCGGTTAGAAAATTTGATAAAAAAGATCTTTAATGTTTTTTATGATATTAGAATTATAAAGAGAAAATGAAAACAGATATTAGAAATAAAGATGATATAGAAATACTCGTCGACGCCTTTTATAATAAAATAAAGGCAGATGCCACGATTGGCTATTTATTTACAGAAGTAGCAATGGTTAACTGGCAGAAACACCTCCCGATCATGTATGATTTTTGGGATAACATTCTTTTTCATACCGGAAATTTTGACGGGAATCCTATGATGAAACACCGGATGCTGGACAAGAAAAGCACTTTGACCGAGGCCCATTTTAAGCACTGGACAAAGCTCTGGAAAAAAACAGTCGATGATTTATTTGAAGGCGAAAAGGCTGATGAAGTAAAAGTAAGGGCCGAGAATATATCGAAAGCAATGATGAATAAAGTAATTGCATAAAAAAAACGGGAGCTGCGAGGTTCCCGTTTCTATTTTTGCGAAAGATATTAAAACTGAATTAATAATTTTCTTTTAACCGAGGTCAAAGAACTTACTTTTTTAAGCGATAAAGTATGATTTAAATCATATTACTTTAAAAAATTTCCGATCTATATTTTCTAATTACTGCGGTATGTAAATATGAAATGTCGCACCCTGCATAGGCTGTGCCGCAGCGAGGATTATACCGTTATGGTTCTCGACAATTTTTTTTACAATAGCAAGTCCCATGCCGGTTCCTTCGTATACATCACGGCTGTGCAGTCTTTGGAAAACGCCAAATATTTTTTCGCTGTATTCAGGATCAAAACCTATTCCGTTGTCTTTAAAACTAATGTGGCAGTACGTTTCAAGGGGCAGCAGCTTATCGTTTTTCAGGTCTTTTCCGCTTGCAATCCTGCTTTTAATTTCAATTTGAAGCGGTATATCCTTTTTGGAAAATTTCAGCGCATTGTTAACTAAATTTTCGAGAAGCTGAATGAACAAAAACGGAATAATATTAATTTTTCCATGCAGATCGGTTACGATTACGGCATTTTTTTCTTTAATATTTTCACGCAACGCTTCTTTGATGTTTTCAACCATAGTATTGAGATCTGTGTTCTCGTAAACGCGGTCTGTGATATTGGTTCGGGAAAAAGACAAAAGATCGTTTATAAGCTCGCGCATTCGGTTTGTGGCATACAAAATCCGGTCAAACTTGATTCGGCCGTCCGGACTCAGGTTGTCGTATTCCCTTGCCAGAATGATATTGGTAAAAGTTTGTATTTTCCGGAGGGGTTCCTGTAAATCATGACTGGAAATATGCGTAAAAGCATCCAGTTCCTGATTCTTCTTTTTTAATTCGGCGGCGTATTTTTCTATTGCTTCATATTGTTTTTCCAGCTCTTCATTAGCTTTTGTAATTTTTGCATTCAGTGCAGTTGTTTCTTCTTCTTTGATCTGTAATTCTTTGTTTTTCTTGTATAATTCTGTAAAAACCAAAACTTTGGCCTGCAAAATTTCAGCAGACAAAGGTTTAATCATATAATCAACCGCGCCAGATTGATATCCTTTAAAAATATAATCGGAAGTATTCATGTTGGCGGTTAGAAAAATAATAGGAACATGTTTGAGTTTATCGCTCTGTCGGATTAGTTCTGCAGTTTCAAATCCATCCATAAGAGGCATTTGCACATCCATTAAAATGATGGCAAAATCCTGATTCTTAAGAAGAATCCGAAGTGCATCTTTACCAGATGTAGCTTCTACAAACTCATATCCCTGATCTGCGAGTATGACCTGAAGCGAAAGTAGGTTTTCCTTCTTGTCATCGACGATTAATATTTTTACCGAATGTTTTTGCATGGGGGCTTTCATTTAGGTTTTTATTTCAACCAAACTCTCATTAAAGAGGATAATTGTTCAACATTTACCGGTTTAGTAATATAATCTGAGGCTCCGGATTCGATGCATTTTTGTCGGTCACCTTTCATTGCTTTTGCTGTTACTGCAATAATGGTCAAATCTTTATGTTTGCTATTTTGTCGAATGATTTTCATGGTTTCGTAACCGTCCAGTTCCGGCATCATGATATCCATTAAAACAATATCGATACTGTTGTTATCACTCAAGATTTGAATTGCTTCGTGACCACTTTCAGCACTAATAACTTCTAGTCCAAAACGTTCCAGCGCAGTGGTTAATGCAAATAGATTTCGAACATCGTCATCTACCAAAAGTACTTTTTTATTGATAAGAACATCTTCTTTTAAATAAAAAGTTTCGATTCTATCTCTCATACTATCAGGCAGATCTTTGTGAATACGGTGCATAAAGAGAGCAGTCTGATCGACTAATTCATCAATTGAAACAGCACTTTTGGTGATAATACTATGCGCAAATCGACCTAGTTTACTGCGTTGTTTTTTGTTGACATCTCCGGCTGAATATATAATAATTGCTGTTTCCTGACCGCTGATATTATTTTCAAGATCACTTATTAAATCCAATCCGTCTGCATCTGGAAGATATAAATCTAAAATAATACAATCGAATGATTTTTGTTTAATGAGCTCCACGGCTTCTTTTGCCGTTAAAGCAGTAGATATTACAATATCATCGCCTTTTACTGCGTCTACAATTCTTTTTAATTCTTCATTATTATCATCTACAACAAGCAGATTTTTTTCTTTTTTATTTTTGAAATCCTGAATATCATTGAATAAAGAAGTCAAAACATCGTTTTTTACCGGTTTCACCAAAAAGTTTCGGGCGCCTCGTTTTAAACCTTTATTTCTTTCATCTTCGCCAGAAATAATATAAACCGGGATATGACGTAATGTAAAATCAGTTTTTAAACGATCCAGAATTTTCCACCCGCTTGTATCAGGCATATTCAAATCCATTGAAATGGCATGAGGCTGAAATTGATTGATATAATCTACAACATCGTTTCCTCTTGTGGTTACAACGGCTTTAATATCATGCTGATGCGCTCTTTCGAGCAGGATTTTTGCAAAAGTGACATTGTCTTCTGCTATCAATAAAACTTTGTCATCTGTTTTAATATCAGCACGATCGTCACCAACTTCATCAATAAAGTACAAATCCATATCTGATTTGTTGAAACTAGCCGATGGAAGCGATTTTAAACGACTTTTTCCGGCATGGATTACATTGGTTTCTTCGTTTACATTCATATCTTCAATTTCAGGAATATGAACGAATTTTAATGGAAGAAACAAAGTAAATTTACTTCCAATATTGGTATCACTTTCAAGTTCAATGCTTCCGCCTAATAAGTCAGAAAGTCCACGGCTAATGGATAATCCTAAACCAGTTCCTCCATATTTACGACTTGTAGATCCTTCTGCCTGTTGGAAAGCTTCGAAAATGATATTTTGTTTTTCTTTTGAAATTCCGATTCCGGTATCCGAAATTTCGAAAGCCACAACAGCTTCGGCATTTTCTAAACTGTTATTTTTTGTTTTCCAATTATTATCTGCTTTGTATATATTTAATTTTACTTCCCCTTTTTCAGTAAATTTGAATGAATTCGACAAAAGATTTTTAAGGATTTGATTTAATCTTTGTGAATCTGTTTCCATTACTTCCGGTAAATTTTCATCCATATTGATTTCAAAGCGAAGATGTTTTGCCTGAGAAATAGGGTTGAATGTAGACTCCACAAATCGGCTGATTTCTGCAAAACTAATCGGATTATAATCTACAGAAATATAACCGGATTCAATTTTAGAAAGATCCAGAATATCATTAATCAACTGAATTAAGTCATCTCCACAAGAATTGATCGTTTTGGCAAACTGAATTTGTTTTTCGGATAAATTTCCGTCGCGGTTGGCGATTAATTCGTTGGCCAAAATTTGTAAACTGTTCAACGGAGTTCTTAACTCGTGGGACATATTCGCAAGGAATTCCGATTTATATTTGGATGTCAAAGTAAGCTGATCTGCCTTTTCCTCCAAAGCTTTACGGGCAACCTCGACTTCCTGATTTTTGAGTTCCACTTCTTCTTTTTGGTTCGCCAATAAAATAGCTTTTTCTTCGAGCTCTTCGTTGGTGTTTTTTAATACTTCCTGCTGACTTTTCAGCTCGCTTGCCAGCGATTGAGACTGAACCAATAACTCTTCTGTTCTGGAATTCGATTCGATTGTATTTAATACAATTCCGATACTTTCTGTCAAACCTTCTAAGAAATCTAAGTGCGTCTGACTAAAGGTATCCAATGACGCTAATTCAATAACAGCTTTAAGTCTTCCTTCAAACAAAACTGGAAGAATAATAACGTCTTTAGGCTTCGCATCACCAAGTCCGGAATTGATTCTGATGTAATCTTTTGGAACATTACTCAAAATAATTCTTTCTTTTTCAATCGCAACCTGACCAATAAGTCCTTCACCCATTGCATATTGTGTAATAGAATCTTTTCGTTTGATGTAGGCGTAAGAAGCAATTAAATTCAGTTTAGAATCCATAAAATCTTCTCCTTCTTCGAGAATATAGAAAAGTCCGTGCTGTGCTGTAACCACCGCTGCGAGTTCTGAAAGGATTTTTTTGGTCACCGCATTCAGTTCTTTTTGTCCCTGAAGCATCTGCGTAAATTTTGCCAAATTCGATTTCAGCCAGTCCTGTTCCTGATTACGTAAAGTAGTTGCTTTTAGGTTTGAAATCATTTGGTTGATAGTATCTTTAAGAGCCTCAACTTCACCTTTTGCTTCAACACCAATTGTTCGGGTTAAATCTCCTTGTGTTACCGCCGAAGCAACCTCAGAAATGGCACGAACCTGAGTCGTAAGATTTGCAGCCAGCTGATTAACATTTTCTGTTAAGTTTTTCCAAGTTCCCGATGCTCCCGGAACGTTTGCCTGACCGCCCAGTTTTCCTTCGGCACCTACTTCTCGGGCCACAGTTGTTACCTGATCTGAGAAAGTGGCCAACGTATCAATCATCTCATTAATAGTATCTGTAAGCTGTGCTACTTCACCTTTTGCATCAATAGATAATTTTTGTTTTAGATTTCCTTTTGCTACCGATGTTACAACTTTAGCGATTCCACGAACCTGACCTGTTAAGTTGGATGCCATTACGTTAACTGAATCGGTTAAATCTTTCCAGGTTCCGGCAACACCTTTTACTTCAGATTGCCCTCCCAATTTTCCTTCGGTACCCACTTCACGTGCCACACGCGTAACCTCAGAAGCAAATGAATTTAATTGTTCCACCATCGTATTGAAGGTGTTTTTTAGATCGAGAATTTCTCCTTTTACGTCAACCGTAATTTGTTTCGAAAGATCGCCATTGGCAACGGCTTTCGTTACATCGGCAATATTACGCACCTGACCGGTTAGGTTGGATGCCATTTGGTTAACCGAATCTGTTAAATCTTTCCAAGTTCCAGCAACTCCGGGTACGAAAGCTTGTCCGCCCAGTTTTCCGTCTGTTCCTACTTCTCGAGCCACACGGGTAACCTCAGAGGCAAAGGCACGAAGCTGATCTACCATTGTATTTACGGTTTCTTTTAATTGCAGAATTTCTCCACGAACGTCTGCCGTAATTTTTTTCGACATATCTCCGTTGGCAACGGCAATGGTAACTTCGGCAATATTACGAACCTGAGTCGTTAAGTTACCCGCCATTTGGTTCACAGAATCGGTCAAATCTTTCCATGTTCCGGCAACACCAGGAACGTTGGCTTGTCCTCCCAATTTACCTTCGGTACCAACTTCACGCGCCACACGAGTTACCTCAGAGGCAAATTCACGAAGCTGATCCACCATGGTATTCAGGGTTTCTTTTAATTGCAGAATTTCTCCGCGCACGTCAACGGTAATTTTTCGGGACATATCTCCGTTGGCAACGGCAATCGCCACATCGGCAATATTACGTACCTGAGCGGTAAGGTTTCCGGCCATTTGGTTAACCGAGTCGGTCAAATCTTTCCATGTTCCGGCAACTCCAGGAACGTTGGCTTGTCCTCCCAATTTTCCTTCTGTACCAACCTCACGAGATACCCTAGTAACCTCCGAAGCAAAGCCTCGAAGCTGATCCACCATAGTATTGATGGTATTTTTTAATTCTAAGATTTCTCCTTTTACATCAACCGTAATTTGGAGCGATAAATCTCCTTTTGCTACGGCTGTTGTTACTTCGGCAATATTACGTACCTGTCCGGTTAAGTTGGATGCCATTTGATTTACAGAATCTGTTAAATCTTTCCAGGTTCCGCCTACACCTTCAACCTGCGCTTGTCCTCCCAGTTTTCCTTCGGTACCAACCTCACGGGCTACACGGGTTACCTCAGAAGCAAAGGAATTCAGCTGTCCCACCATTGTATTAATGGTATTTTTTAGCTCTAAGATTTCCCCTTTGGTATCAACGGTAATCTGGCGGGATAAATCTCCTTTTGCCACGGCTGTGGTTACCTCGGCAATATTACGTACTTGTCCGGTTAAGTTAGATGCCATTTGGTTTACAGAATCTGTTAAATCTTTCCATGTTCCGCCGACACCTTTTACTTTTGCCTGACCTCCCAATTTTCCTTCGGTACCCACCTCAAGTGCCACACGCGTTACCTCAGAAGAGAAGGAGTTAAGCTGATCCACCATCGTGTTAATGGTTTTCTTCAATTCCAGAATTTCACCTTCGGCCACAGCCGTAATTTTTTTCGAAAGGTCGCCGTTTGCCACGGCAGTTGTTACCTCGGCAATATTACGTACTTGTCCGGTTAAGTTGGATGCCATTTGATTCACAGAGTCCGTTAAATCTTTCCATGTTCCGCCAACACCTTTTACTTTTGCCTGACCTCCGAGTTTTCCTTCTGAACCTACTTCACGTGCCACACGGGTTACCTCGGCACCAAAAGAGTTCAACTGGTCCACCATTGTATTGATGGTATTTTTTAATTCGAGGATTTCGCCCTCTACGTTTACGGTAATTTTTTTAGATAAATCTCCTTTTGCTACGGCAGTTGTTACTTCGGCAATGTTACGAACCTGACCTGTTAGGTTTGATGCCATTTGGTTTACCGAATCGGTCAAATCTTTCCAAACCCCGCCGACACCACGTACACGAGCCTGACCCCCCAGTTTTCCTTCAGAACCTACTTCTCGAGCCACACGCGTAACCTCAGAAGAGAAGGAATTCAACTGATCCACCATCGTATTAATGGTATTTTTCAACTCTAAGATTTCTCCTTTCACGTCTACGGTAATTTTTTTCGAAAGATCTCCTTTTGCCACGGCCGTTGTTACATCGGCAATGTTACGTACTTGTCCGGTTAGGTTGGATGCCATTTGGTTTACCGAATCGGTTAAATCTTTCCAAGTTCCGCCAACACCTTTTACCTGAGCTTGTCCGCCTAGTTTTCCTTCGGTACCTACCTCACGCGCCACACGGGTTACCTCAGAAGAAAAGGAATTCAGCTGATCTACCATGGTATTGATGGTATTTTTTAATTCCTGAATTTCTCCTTTTACGTCTACGGTAATTTTTTTCGAAAGATCTCCTTTTGCCACAGCCGTTGTTACATCGGCAATATTACGTACCTGACCTGTTAAGTTGGATGCCATTTTATTTACAGAATCGGTCAAATCTTTCCAAACACCGCCCACACCACGAACTTTTGCCTGACCTCCCAGTTTTCCTTCGGTACCCACCTCACGCGCCACACGAGTAACCTCCATAGAAAAAAGGTTCAGCTGTTTTACCATTCCATTTACCTCTTTTGCAATTCTGAGGAATTCTCCCTGAAGTGGGTTTCCTTCGATAGATAAAGGCATTTCCTGAGATAAATTCCCTTTTGCAACAGAAGTAATTACGTGAGCAATTTCAATCGTTGGGTGAACCAGATCCGAAATCAAGGTGTTTACAGAATCAACACAGGAACTCCACGAACCGCGTGCACCATCAAGAACCACACGATTGTTTAGTTTTCCTTGTTTACCAATGCTTTTTCCAACTTTTTGAAATTCAAAAACCATTCTTTCGTTTAGGTCAATTATTTCGTTTAAAGTATCGCAAATTGATCTTTTTACTCCGTTTTGGTCGGTAGGAAAACGTTGGGAAAAATTACCATTTTTAACTTTCATCAAAATTTTCAAAAACTCAGCATCGGTAAGAATAGATTCCTCAACCTCACTTTTTTTATTTTTGCGTCCAGATGATGGTTCATCTGTTATTATAGGCAGGGCGATCATCACCTCGTCTTTAGATGTCTTATCGATGTGTTTTGGTTTTTTCATAATATCATGGGGTGAGGAATATTAGATTTTGGATTTTGGATTTTAGATTTTGGATTTTAGATTTTGGATTTTAGATTTTAGATTTTAGATTTCAGACTTTAGATTTCAGATTTTGGATTTTTTGATATTGCCATTGTCATTCATATTGATATTGATATTGAAATTTATATTGATATTGTCGTCTACCCATTTTCGTTTATCAATATTTTTCTAAGATGAAACTGTACAAAGGCATCCATCGAATCGGGTCTTTTGGTATTATCTGTATAATTTAAAGGTTTTATGATGTATCCTGAAATTCCGAGTGCTTCGGCAGTTACTCGGTCGTTGCTTTCAGACGAAGTTGTCATGATGAAAACTTTTAAATCCTTCAGCGCATCATCTGTTCTAATAATTTTCAGGAACTCAATTCCGTTCATTCTCGGCATATTAATGTCCAGGAGAATTACATCCGGAACAAGCGGATTTTCGGTATCACGAAGCATTTGCAGCGCTTCGAGTCCGTTGTAAGCTGTGTGAAGAACGTATTTGATTTCCAGTTTTTTAAGTGAACGTTCTACCGAAATCGTGTCCAGTTCATCATCTTCTATTAATAATATATTAGGTTTTCTCATACAGATTTTGTGTTTCTCCAGGTAAAAATAAATTCAGTTCCTTCACCCAGTTTTGATTGTACATGAATATCTTCTCCTTGTTCGTCTATGATTTTTTTAACAATGGCCAGTCCGATTCCTGTGCTTTCCATCTCATTTTTTTCGCGCAGCGTCTGGAAAATTTCAAATATTTTCTGGTGGTATTCCTTTGCAATTCCAATTCCGTGATCTTTTATAGAGAACTCATAAATGCTCATGAATTTTTCGCATTTTATTTCGATATGTCCGTTTTGCGGATTCGAATATTTCACTGCATTACTGATGAGGTTCGAGAAAACCTGTTCAAGTTTTAGGCGTTCTGTAAAAATTTCGGGCAGGTCATTGATTTCCAGTTTAAAATTTCGAGGTACAATAGACTGCGTAATTTCCTGAACAAGCAGGTTTGTATCTACCAGTTCCGGCGGCGTTTTGCGATTGATTCTTGCATAATCCAGAAGCCCGTTAATGAGCGCTTCCATACGCTGTGTGCGCTGCGGAATAATATTGAGATAATTTTTTAAAGCAGGAGAGAGCTCGCCTGATAAATCTTCCTCAATCCAGGTAATAACATTGTAAATACCCCGTAAAGGTGCTTTTAAATCGTGCGAAACCACATAGGCAAACTTGTTGAGTTCCTCGTTTTTCTTTTCGAGTTCCTGAATGTTTTTTTCAAGACGGCGTGACATGATATTCAATGAAGATGCCAAAGCGCTCAGTTCGTCATTTTTATAATCCTCTACAATAGTAAAACGACCTTTAGAAATTGTATCGGCCACGCGAACCATCGAATTAATTCGGTTGGTAATCATGATGACGATATAAGCCGTACTGCAGATTCCGACAAAAAAAGTCAGCGAAAGAAAGATCAGCGAATAGGTTCTGGTTTTGGTTAACGAATGCATCAGCATCTGGCTGTGATGTTTTCGGGTTTTATATTCAATGCGGTCAAAGCGTTTGAATTTTTCGGTAATCGAATCGTTGATGTTTTTACCCACATGTTTTTTGAGCTTATTATCCAGCAGGTTTTGATAAGCCTGCGGATTCTCTTTTCTTGCTGTAATAAGTTCTGATGTATATGCCAGCCATTCATTGTGTAAAGTACTAACCGAATCCAGAATAGCACCCTGGCGTTCGTTATTATCAGTAAGCAGATGCTGTTCTTTTAAAAATACGGGAACCTTTTCGAGTCCGCTGTAATACGCTTCCAGAAAAGTAGTGTCGTTGGTAAGGAGATAGCCGCGCACTGCACTCTGCATTTCAAGAATGGCTCTGTGGGTTTTATTTGAATTTCGAATTACGGCTTCTGAATTTGAAAGAAACTGAGAGTTAAGGTGCACTTTAAGCGACAGTCTGTAATTGGTATACGAGTCTGCAACAGAAAGCATAATGATTAGCGAAAATGCCAGTACTATTTGAGTTGATAATTTCATTTTCTTTTTGTTAAGAACACCAAAAAAGGCATTTGGATTTAACAATAAAAACAGCAAAAATTACCAAATGTTTTGATTTTAAGTGTTTTGTGTTTATGAAAAAAAAACGTTGTTTCATTATACAATATAATGGGTTAGAATCTTTTTCAATTCGTTGAAATCACTTGGTTTTGAGATATACTCATTGGCACCATAATTTCGGGCTTTCATTTTTATTTCTTCAAATTGTGAAGTAGAAAAAATGATAATAGGGATATTTTTGATTATTTCCTGTTTTTTAATTTCAATTAAAAATTCAAAACCTGACATGATAGGCATGTTCAGGTCCAGGAATATTACATCCGGATTAAGTTCTTTCTGAATCAGTTTATTGAGCGCTTCAACCGGATTCTGCATGGCCGTGTAATCGGCTTTGGAAATGGCCTGAAGGGCTTCCATAAAAAACTCGCAATCGTCAATGTCATCGTCAATCTGCAATATGTTTTTATAAGTCATTTATTTTCAAATTAGGTAAAAGTTGGTTTGCTTACGTTTTAAAAAAAGTTTTTTTATGCGTAAGAATTCGATTTAGAATGGCTGATAATGTAATGCCTCTTGAGGCAGTGATTTGTCAAAAATTAAGATCTGAATGACGTGTTTACTGCATAAAGAGAAGTATCTCTGCCGTCATTTGCATGGGCTTCTTTTCCGATTTTCGGAACATAATTCTCACTCAGAAGCGATATGAGAATGATGGTTATAAAGGTTAGTAAGTAATGGATTTTCATGTGATTTATGTTTTTTCTGGGTGAAATTTTTAATCCTGAAAAGTATAACTATGACTCAAAAATCATTTACATAATTTTTTCTATTTGCTGCATAATTCGCATGTAAGTATTGGTTTACTAAATAGGCATGAGAATTCATTTTAGAAACAAAGTAACAGCCTTGGAGCGTTTAAATTAAAATGAAGATCCAAATGCAGTTTTTTTGAAATTAGAATCAAGCTGAAATATCGGTTTTTTCCTGTTTATTTATAATGAATAAACGTACCTGTATACAGGTAATTTTTTAATGTAAATAATTGATATTTAATTAATTATGTTTTTGTGTAAATAAATTAACAGCAAATGATGGTGTGTTTTTCTTACTTTTACGCTGCTTTTTTAAAGGCGTTATTTTCCAAAATTATTAGTTACTAAAACAATTGTGTATGGATAAAAAACTACTTTGGGGACTGTTGTATTTCTTTAGCAGTCTTTCTCTTTTTGCCGCAACAAACAATTTGAATATTCCCGTTCCGGATTCTGAATATCAGGCGCTGGTAGATTTTTATAAAGCTACGGGTGAATCCAGCTGGACGAACAAATGGAATACGAAGGAGAACAACCTTCATGAAGTGGCATGGCATGGTGTTACGGTTACAGATGGACACGTAACAGCGATTGACCTTAACAGCACGAGCAATATTGTGGGTGCGATTCCGGCTTCTTTCGGGAATTTGAAATACCTGAAAACCCTTTCTATGTCGGGTTACAGTTATACAAAAGATTTCAGCACAACAGATCTGGGTGTGTTTTCAGAACTGGAAGCTTTAGAATCTCTGGATTTGCGCGATACCAAATTAAAAGGCGCAATTCCGGCATCCTGGGGTAAGCTTAAAAAGCTGAAAACGCTTAACTTAAGCAACAACGGGATAACTGGACTTCCGGCAGAATTTGGTCAGATGGAAAGTCTGGTTACTGTTAATTTATCCGAAAATCAAATTCCGGTTTTAATAAAAGAACTGGAGAATTTAACGGCTTTACGCTCTTTAAATTTGCAATACAACAAAGTAGGAACTATCGTGGGACTGCTGAACAGTCAGGTTTCGCTTAGTTTACATTATCAGGCACTTAATATTGAAAATCTGATCTACAAGGGAACCGATTTAAAAATCGAAAACCTGCCGAACATCGTAACCTACAACCGCGATAAAAATGATTTTTCGGCTAAGAGAAATTTTGTAGTATACCTGCGCGGGAGCCAGATTGGAGGCGATATTACGATGGCCGAAGATGGAAGCGTAACCATTCCTTCATCGACTCTGGCTTCTTTAAAAAACGGAGACGAATTGTATTTGTACCAGCAGTACGATTCACAATCGGGAAACATAATGTATTACAGCCGTATTTATTTTACGAATGTAAAAGTAAATCAGGCAGTTGTTTCAAATGTAGAATATCAGGCGCTTGTTGATTTTTACAATGCAATGGGAGGCAGTAACTGGAATAACAAATGGGACATCAACGAAAACAACCTTCATGAAGGTGCTTGGACGGGTTTAAGCATCGAAAACGGACATATTACGGGTTTAAATCTAAACAATACAACAAATGTTGCAGGATCGATTCCGGCGTCTTTCGGGAATTTGAAATACCTGAAAACATTGTCGTTATATGGCGGCAATTATTCGAAAAATCTAAGCACAACAGATTTAAATGTTTTGTCAGAATTACAATCGCTTGAAACTTTAGATTTAAGTTACAGCCGTGTTACCGGTGCAGTTCCGGCGTCATGGAGCAAACTGAAAAAACTGAAAACGCTTAATTTAAGCAACAACACCCTTACAGCTTTGCCGGATGAACTGGGCGAAATGGAAAGTCTGGTTACTATAGAAGCGAGATCGAACCAAATTAAAACTATTCCGGTTTCAATAGGAAATCTGGCGAATCTGGTTACTTTAAATTTAAGCGAAAATCAGATTGAAGTTTTGATAAAAGAACTGGAAAATGCCACGACTTTAAAAAGTTTGAATTTACAATATAACCGAATTGGAAATGTAGCCGGATTACTAAGCAGCCAGGTTAATATGCAGCTGCATTATCAGGATGTAAACGTAGAAGGTTTAATTTATACAGGCTCTGATGTGGTGGTGCAGACACTGCCTAATTTGTTTTATTACAACAGAACTAAAAATGATTTCTCGGCCAGAAGACAATATGCGGTTTATGTAAAGGGCAGCCAGACAGGAACCGATATTACGGCAGCGGCAGACGGGAGCGTTACGATTCCGGCAGCGTATTTATCATCGTTAAAAACCGGAGATCAGTTTTATCTGTATCAGCAGTACGACTCATCAACCGGAAGTAATTCGTATTACTCAAAAGTGTATTTTGTAAACATAAAAGTAGACCAGCCTCAGATTCCGGAAGCGGAATATCAGGCCTTGGTAGATTTTTATAATGCGATGAACGGTACAAAATGGAATAACCAATGGGATATTGCAGCAAATAATCTTCACGAAGGTGCGTGGTACGGAGTGAGTATCGAAAACGGACATATTACCGGGCTTAACGTAAGCAATAATTATAATGTTTCGGGAGCAATTCCGGCTTCGATTTCGGACTTAAAATTTCTTAAAACGCTTTCGATTTACGGAGGAAATTATTCTAAAGATCTAAGTACGACTGATCTGGCGGTTTTATCTGAACTGGAATCTCTTGAATCTCTGGATTTAGGCTACAGCAAAATCAAAGGCGATCTTCCGGCTTCGTGGAATAAACTAAAAAAACTTAAAAGCCTGTACTTAAGCAGTAATGCGCTTACGGCTTTACCTGCAGATATAGGAGCGATGGAAAGCCTGGTAACGGTTGAAGCCAATAATAACCAGATCAAATCTATTCCGGTTTCAATAGGAAATCTTACCAATCTGGTAACGCTGCAGTTAAGCGACAATCAAATTGGCGTTCTGGTTAAAGAACTTGAAAACTGTACGGCTTTAAAAACACTGCAGGTTTCCAGTAACAATATTGGCACTGTCGAAGCAATGCTGCCTGCGCAGGTAAGTATTAACCTGACGTATCAGAATATTACAATCGATAACTTCTTATATCAGGGTACCGATGTAAAAGTAGAAAACCTGCCAAATGTTCTTACGTATACAAGGCATTTGAATGATTTTTCGGCACGAAGAAAATTCAATTTGTATTTAAGAGGAAGTGAAGTAGTTTCGAATCTGCAGATGGCAGAAGACGGAAGCATCACAATTCCGGCAAAGAATCTTTCTTCTTTAAAAACAGGCGACGAATTGTATTTGTACCAGCAGTACGATGGATATTCAGGTAATTCATATTATTCAAGAGTTTATTTTACCAATATCAAAATTGACCAGCCCAAAATTCCAGATGAAGAATATCAGGCTTTAGTCGATTTTTACACGGTAATGAACGGAACAAAATGGAATAATAAATGGGATGTTTCGGTTAATAATCTACATGAAGGAGCATGGTACGGCGTAAGTATTGAAAACGGGCATATTACTGGACTAAACCTAAATAACAACAGCTCGGTTGCAGGAGCAATTCCGGCTTCTATAGGCGATTTAAAATACCTGAAAACGCTTTCACTTTATGGAGGAAGCTACAGTAAAGACCTTAGCACAACCGATTTGAATGTACTTTCTGAACTTGAATCTCTTGAATATTTAGATCTTGGTTATTCTAAAGTAAAAGGAGATATTCCGGAATCATGGGGCAGACTGAAAAAGCTGAAAACGGTTTCTTTATATTATAATGCACTGACTGCACTGCCGGAAGATCTTGGCGGTATGGTAAGTTTAGAAAGTCTGGATTTGTCGTATAACCAAATTAAAAGCATTCCGGTTTCTGTTGGAAACCTGACAGCTTTGGTAACTTTAAATCTGTCCAATAATCAGGTTGAAGTCCTTGTAAAAGAACTTGAAAACCTTACCGCTTTACGAACTTTAAACGTTACAGAAAACAAAATTTCAAATATTCAGGCCTTACTGCCTAGTCAGGTAAGTATAAATCTGACGTATCAGAAAATCAATGTCGAAAACTTTCTTTACGAAGGAACCGATGTAAAATTAAGCGGACTTCCAAATACGGTTTTATACAACAGATCTGCTAATGATTTCTCAGCTCAAAGACCTTTTAGACTTTACATACAGGGCAGTCAGATTGGAAGCAGTGTACGTGTTTCCGGCGATGGAACTTTGACCATTCCGGCGGATTATTTGTCAACTTTAAAAACCGGAGATGAATTGTATTTGTATCAGGAATACGATGGTTTTTCAGGTGAATCGTATTATTCCCGAGTGTATTTTACCAATGTAAAAGTAGACCAGCCAAAAATCCCGACCGAGGAATATCAGGCACTGGTTGATTTTTACAACGCAATGGGCGGTGCAAACTGGAATAACAAATGGAATACAGGCGAAAATAACCTGCACGAGGGCGCATGGTACGGTGTAAGTATCCAGAACGGGCATATTACAGGACTTAACCTTAATAATAACTCGTATGTTTCGGGAGCAATTCCGGCTTCTTTTGGTAATTTGAAATTTTTAAAAAATCTTTCCCTTTACGGAGGAAGTTATTCTAAAGATTTAAGCACAACCGATATAAATGTAATTGCAGGACTGGAATCTTTAGAAACCCTTGACTTGCGATATACCAGATTAAAAGGAAAAATAAGTTCGTCATGGAGCAAATTGCAGTCTTTAAAAACAGTGTATTTAGGCAATAATACAATCGAAGATGCAGATGAAGCACTGGCAAAACTACCTCTTTTAAAAACGGTTGATTTTGCAAGCCAGACCATTACAATTCCAACTATTGAGGTAGGAGCAAATGAACTGGTAATTGATCTTCCGGTTTTATCGACTTTCCTGTTTAATGCAAACGGAGGTGTCATCAACAACAAAAATCATTTTACTTTATTCATCAATGGCGTTAACAAAGCGTCTAACTACTCAAACAGCGAAGGAAAATTAATCTTCAAGGACATTGCGTTGTACGGAATCAAACTGAGCGATCAGATCAGAATTGTTCAGAATGACGGAGCGGCGCAGGGAACAACAATTAATTATACTCAGGTTGTTTTTGGAAAACCATTGACGGATGAAGAATTCGAAATCCTGAAGAAAATCTACGCCAGTACAAACGGTGCGCAATGGACTCAGAAATGGGATATTACAGAGAACAAACTTCACGAAGTAAGCTGGTATGGCGTTGGAACCAAAGAAGGACATGTAGTTTCGTTAAGCTTAGCAGGAAATAATTTGTCAGGAACACTTCCTGCCGAAATTGCAGGGCTGACTTATCTGGAAACTTTAAATCTTCAGTCGAATGCGGTTGAAGGAACAATTCCGGCTGATCTTTCAAAATTAACGAATCTGAAAACGCTGAATTTACAATCGAATAAATTCACAGGAACAATTCCGGCTTTATACGCAATTTCAGGTTTAAAGAAACTGTCGCTTGCAGGCAACTTGTTCAAAGGAACGATTCCTGGACATTTAAACGATTTTGATGCTGTCGAGCAGATTGATCTTTCGAACAACAGTTTTGATGCTTTAGAAAAACCGTTCACTTACGACTTAAACAAAGTATATGTAAACGTAAGAGGGCAGGTTATCGTAAAAGACGAGTACATTTATTTAAAAGGTGACGAAATCAATGTTGACATTCCGGCTATTGCTTCATACAACGATGCAGCGCAGGATTACAGTGGAAAATATCAGTTTGAATTACAAGCCAACAATTTCAAAATATCAGAAGCGGCGGCGGTAGATAATGCACTGACTTTCCCAAATATTGCCATTGCGAATATTCCGGCGGGAGCCAAAATTACAATCTGGCAGAAAAACGGAACATCGCAGGGAACGTATTTACAATTTAAAGGAATTGCCGATGGTTCTGAGACTCCGTTGATCGCAGCCGAATACGATGCGTTAGTTGCCTTTTTCCAAAGTACAGGCGGAACAGGATGGAAAGAACCTTGGGATGTTTCGGCTAATAATCTGCATGAAAAAAAATGGAAAGGAGTTACCACAAATGACGGTCACGTAGTATCGATCAATCTTCCCGATAATAACCTGACAGGAAACATCAGTGCAGAATTAGGAAAGTTTACCGAATTACAAAACCTGAATTTAACCCGCAACAAATTATCAGGAACAATTCCGGAAAGTGTTTCAAAAATTACGAAACTAAAAACGGTTGATCTTTCAGAAAATGAATTAACCGGAATCGATGCGGTCTTTGCTGTAACGGTAAATTTCAAAATCGACCGTCAGAAAATCAATTTAGGCGAACTGCCGCTTACGCTGGATGCTGTATTGAAAGACCAGAAACTAAACCGTTACGATCACACCAATTCATTGTTCAGCACTTCGCAGTCGTACAACATGACGCTGAAAGATAATTTTCAGGTGGTTACGGTTCCAAATGACGGAATTAAACTAACGAGTATTTTACGCGAATGGAATGTACCGAATAATCAGACTTTAGAATTAAGACAAATTGCCGGTGCAGCCCGAAACAGTATTTTAACCTACACGGTTACGTACAGAGAAGGCGATTCTAACCTGGATGGAATTGTAAACATTCTGGATATTCAGTCTTCACTGAATTATATGTTAGGACAAAAACCGAACTTTTTCAACTTTGGTGCGGCAAATATCAACCAAGACCAAAACCTGAATGTACTGGATATTATTGCTTTAATTAATAAAATTCAGGCTGGAAACATCGAAAGACCGGCAAGTACAAAACGTCAGGCAGCAGGAAACGAAGATGTGGTTTTAAGTATTGAAGATGGTATTTTGTACATCGACAATCAGTCAGAAGAAACAGCGGCATTTGATATTCGTTTAAAAGACGGAAACAAAAATGAAATCAGGGAAATGTTATCCGACAAACGATTCAGTGTTTCAGTTGGAGAACATGAAGGCGAGATCAGTATCGCAGGATTTTCAATGGATAAGACATTAAGCGGAAAACAAGCTATTGCAAAATTGCCTGCTGCAACTACTATTATTTCGGCTTTAATTTCAGACCCGAATGCGCAGGAAATGAGTTTCAGAATTACACAAAAATCTTTAGGAATGGATGACATTGAGGCTGAAGCCAAAGTCAAAGCGCTTTTCAATTTCCCGAATCCGTTTACAGATACTACTGTAATTAAATATCAAATACCGGAAAATGCCGAAAAAGCAGTGTTGAAAGTAATCGATATGCAGGGAAGAACTGTAAAAGTGCAGTCTAACCTTGAAGCAGCTGCAGGAAGTCATGAACTTTCGTTCCATCGCGGCGGACTTTCATCGGGCGTATATTTCTACACAATCGAAGTGCAGACTTCGGGAAATCCGGTGATTTTTAAAGGAAAAATGTTAATACAATAAACTGATTATATGAGACCCAACAAATTTAAAACAACCAAAATACAGTCTTTTCTGGTCTTTATATTCCTGTTTTTAGGAACATGTATATACGCACAGAATAGTTTAAAAGTATTAGACGCATCAGCCGGACCGGGCGAGAAATCGGTTTTGCAGATTGACCTGACTAATACCGATGAGGTAGTAGGTGCCGAGTTTACACTTACCGTACCGCAGGGATTGCTGGTAAGTGAAAAAGAAAGCAAAATCATAGAAAGCCGAAAAGGTGATCATGCAGTGTATGTAAACATCGAAAAGAATAATCCGAGAAATTATCACTTTATTATTCTTTCGCTTTCCAGCACGCCTTTTAAAGCAAAAAGCGGGACTTTATTAGAAATCCCGATTGAAATTCCTCTAAATTATGCTTCAGGACAAACACACAATTTAGATTTGTCTGGCGTAGTACTGAGTTCTAAAAATGCAACTGACATTGGTTCGAATCACGTAAACGGAAAACTGACCATTGCAGCGGCACAATTTCCGGATTTAACCGTTTCGGGCATTACTTCGGCAGAAACCAAAATTTCTCCGGAAGGAAAAATAAATGTATCATGGAAAATTGATAACATTGGTGAGCGAATTGCTTCAGGAGGCTGGATAGAACAAATTAGTATTGTATCTGAACAAACCGGAATCGAATACAATCTGGGAACCGTTTCGTACGATCAGGATTTAGAAAAAAAACAGTCAGTCAGCAGGAGTGCAGCCTTTACACTTCCAAAGGTTTTAGGAATTGAAGGCAATGTGAAAATCAAAATAAATGTTGTCGCTAACACCGCTGTAAAAGAACCGGAAGAGTTAAAAGCGAATAATAAGGTAACGGCTGTAAGTACAGTTGTATTAGAAAAACGCTTGTATCTGGTTTTTGATAAAAAAATAATCGATGAAAATTCTACAGAAGTAATCCGAGCAGCATTAACACAAAGCGGAGACAGAAGTGCCGATAAAACATTTGCCCTTACAGCATCTCAAACAGGACAATTACAGTTTGATGCGAGTGTAAAAATTTTGAAAGATCAGTCGGCAGTTGTTTTTTACATCAAACCAATCGATAATACCGTTACAGATGGAAACAGAACTGTAAAAGTTTCGGTTTCAGGAAACGATTATCCGGCAGTTGGAGAAGATATCGAAATTATCGACAACGAATTTTCGGTGATCACTTTAACGCCTTCAAAAAACAGTGCGACCGACGGAGAGACTGTTACGGTTACGCTAACAGTTGATCTCGCGAAAACCAAAGAAACAAAATTTGCGATTACAGCAGACCAAAGTTCACGATGGACAGTACCTGCAGAAATTACGCTTCCGGCAGGAAGCAAAACCGCTTCGTTTACCGTTACCGTGAAAAACAATAAAGTTCCTGAACCTGCGGTATTTGGAAAAATTACCGCAAGAGCAGAAGGTTTTGTGGCCGGCAATACCGAAGTAACTTTAAAAAGTTCGAACATCCCGGCTTTTGAATTAGAAATAAGCCCCGAAACTATTTCCAAAGGAGACGGGGGTTATGCCACGTATGCTACGATTAAAAGACTGGATAAGTCGGATATAAGCACCAGCATTCGTTTAAAACCAAGTATTGCCAATGCGTTGATTCTGCCGGAAACGATTGATTTTCCTGCCAATGTAAATCAGAAGAAATTCAACATTGGAGCCGTAAACAACGGAATCGTTGACGGAACCAAAACCGTAAACGTAGCAGCCGAAGTGTATATTTCGTCCTGCAATTGTACGGTTCCTGCCGGAACTGCCGGAGCTGTTGTAAGCAAAAGCATTACGATATTAGACAGCAACGGTCCCGCTTTAACGGTAAAATCGAATCCTTCGACGGTAAAAGCAGGTGTAGAAAAAGCGGCTAAAATCACTATCGCCAGAAATACGGTCGATACCAGTGCCGAAATTGCAGTAAAATTATCATCAGATTCACCAACTATTGTTTCGATTCCGGCTTCGGTAACCATTCCGGCTGGAAAAGAAAGCGTTGATGTAGAAATTAATACGATTATCGATGTCAATAAAACAGGTGATCAAACCGTTCGTATTCAGGCAGAAGCCAGCGGTTTCAGCTCTGGTTTTGCGTGGATTTTAGTAACCGATCAAAACAAACCGGACGCTTTGGTTGAAGCTGTAAAAACAGTGGCAGAGGCTGATGGTGAAGCTTCGGTAGAAATAACTACTTCGATCACCAACCAGGGATTTGCTGTTTTACCAAAAGGCGCTAAAATCGAATATTTTTTATCAAAAGATAAATCGACTAAAAATGCGGTTCTGATTACGTCTCTGCAAATCGATAAAGACATTGAATCAGGAAAGAAATTGGATTTCATCAAAACAATCAAATTACCACAACAGGCTGGTGATTATTTCTTAGCTGTTTCAGTAAATTCAGACCAGAAAGTAAACGAATTGTCGTATACCAATAACGAAGGTTATACAGCAATTAAGCTGTTTTCAGGCTATTCAGCGACAGCTTCGGTATCAAAATCGGTTTACAAATCAGGTGAATTAGTTGCGATTACAGGATCGGCTAAGCTGACAAACAATTCTCCTGCAGCAAATAAAGAAGTAGAAATTACGATTGCCAATGAAGGGTTTGTTCGTTCGTACAAAGTAAAAACAAACGCTGCCGGAAACTTCGCGTATGATTTCGAACCTCTGCAGGCAGAAAGCGGTCATTATACCGTAAGTGCAGGTTATCCGGGAACTAAAAACGCCGTACAGGCTGAATTTGATATTGTTGGTTTTGAATGGACCAACAAACCATCCGATTACCTAAAATGGGAAGTTGTAACCAAAGTGCCGTACAAAGGTGAATTCAAATTAAAAAACAACAGCAAAACGCCTTTAACAAACGTAAAAATTGAATTGCCAGCCAATGCCGGATTTACAATTCAGAACGATGCGTTAACATTAGCAGCAGGGCAGGAAGCGGTTTTAAGCTATACAATTCTGGCAGATACGCCATCGGCAGAACAGAAATACTATGAAATCAATTTTAATGTGGTTTCAAATGAAGGAGCAAAACTGCCAATTTTAGCGTATTACCATGCCAAAGCACAGACGCCTAAATTACAGGCCAATCCAGTAAGCATTAATACCACAATGATCAAAGGAACTTCTCGTTTCTACGAATTGGCTATTACCAACACAGGAGCTGTAGAAGCAGAAAAAGTAAAAGTAGATGTTCCAAATCTGGAATGGATGAAACTGAAAAGTGCCGCCGTAATCGATAAAATTGCTGCGAACGAAACGGTAAAAATCATCTTAGAGTTAATACCGACAGATAAACAGCAGCTTCATGCACCGCTGACAGGAAACTTAGCTTTAAATCCGGCTAACGGAGGCGGGGTAAGCGTACCTTTTAAAATCGAAACCGTTTCAGAGTCAACAGGTTCTTTATTAGTAGACGTTGTCGACGAATATACCTATAATACACAAAGTGCACCGCACGTAAAAGGTGCCAAAGTTACCGTGCGTCACCCGTTCTCTGGAGCTGTGGTGGCAGAAGGTGTTACCGATGAAAACGGATTATTCAACACCGCTCAGATTCCGGAAGGATATTACACCTTAACAGTTTCAGCAGACAAACACGCAAATTACCAGAATAATATTTTAGTTGATCCGGGCAAAGTAACAACGCAGAAAGTATTTATTTCCTATCAGGCTGTAAGTTACGAATGGGTAGTAAAACCAACTGAAATTGAAGACCAGTACCAGTCGGATTTAGTGGTTAAGTTTGAAACCAACGTACCAAAACCGGTAATTGTTATTGACATTGATAATCCTGTCTTAGATTTAAATGCGGGAGAAAGCAGAATGAGTTATGCAACCGTTACCAATCATGGTTTAATTGCGTTATCTAACGTGTCATTTAATGTTGACAGCCAGGGAGATTATAAGTTCAAACTTATGATTGAAAAGATGGATGTATTAAATGCAAAATCGACGATAATTGTTCCAATTCTGATTACCAGAACGGCTTCGACTGAAAAAAGTACGGCAGCAGGTCAAAACTGCAGCTATAATTTAATTACACAAGGAACTTATGTGTGCGAAACAGAACAAAATATGGCCGCATTCCAGCCTTATTTTGTACTGACTTGTTCAACTCCAACTGCACCTGTTGTTGGAGGTGCGCCTAATTTTAATGGAGGCGGTTTTGGACCATTAATTCCTATAGGTCTTGCTATTGGAAATATTGTTACTGAGCTGCCTACGATTTGCACTAATCCTTGTATAACTTCTACTATTAGTGCAGCAATGGGCTGTTCAAAAATTGTTCCTTTGACTCTTGCTTCTTGTCTTCTTTCACTTGCTACTGTGGATAATGACATAATAAATATAACTCTGGCACTTGGCGGTTGTATTCCTTTTGGTGATGCAGGTTGTTATTTTGGACTTGCATCGATGGTGAAAACCTGTGCGGAACAATTGATTAATGGAAAAAGTACTAAAAACAGTTTCTTGCAATCTAAATATGAAGATTTTCAGGCAATGGCAGATGCTGAAACGGCTCTAACTAATAGAATAAAAGCATATTTAGGCAATGACAAGTTATTAGCAAGTCCTAATTTTCAAAATTTCATGAAAGAGGCTGCTTCGAGTCTGGATACTGAAAAACCATTTTCTGCGGCAGACATTGCACGAATTAAAGCCGCGCTTTCCGGTACAGATATTACCAGTCAGGAAATTGATAATTTCTGCAGCAGATGGAATACTACTTTAGAAGCGTGGAATAAAAACATAAAAGCGCCTAATAGTGAATATCCAAATATCATTAATAAAAATGATATTGAGGAATATGACAGAATAAGAAAATCATTAGTTGAACTGACTTCAAAAAGAGGTTTTATCTCTGCAGCAGAATTGTACGAGAATGATCTAAAGGAAATGGAGGAATACGGTAAAGAACTGGCCTCTCGATCATCTGTTTGTGCCAGTGTTACGGTTAAGTTCTCTCAAAAAGTAACCATGACCAGAGAAGCTTTCGAAGGAACTTTAACACTAAACAACGGAAGTGATGCTAATTCAATCAAAGATTTAAATTTAGATTTACTGATTAAAGATGAAGCAGGAAACGATATGACGCATTTGTTCCAGATCAACAAAGATGCTTTCCTTAGCGGAACAGGAATTGTAGGTCCAAACAGCAGTGAGTCAGGAACTGTAATTTTTATCCCGACAAAAGATGCAGCACCAACTGTGCCTAAATCATACGCTTTTGGAGGAACGTTATCGTATCTGGATCCAAATACAGGCGAAAGAGTTACGGTACAATTGTTTCCGGTAACCTTAGAAGTAAATCCAAGTCCGGATTTAGTAATGCATTATTTCATGCAGCGTGATATTTTAGGAGATGATCCGCTGACGGATAAAGTAGAGCCAATGGTTCCGGCAGAAATGGCATTGTTAATTAAAAATGAAGGATACGGAATTGCCAAAAATGTTCAGGTAGAATCAGTACAGCCTGAAATTATCGAAAACAAAAAAGGACTTTTAATCGATTTTGAAATCGTAGGAAGCAATTTCAACAACGAACCAAAACAATTGGGATTGCTAAACGTTGATTTCGGAAGTATTGAACCGCAGAAATCGGCTTTAGGGCAATGGTGGTTTACCAGTACCTTGTTAGGTCACTTTGTAGAATACGATCTTAAAATTAAACATTTAAGCAGTTACGGAAACAAAAACCTGAGCCTGATTAAAGCTTCATACGTTCACGAATTAATTAAAAGCGTAAAAGTGTACGGAGAGGGTCAGGATAATATTAATGATTTCCTTGTAAATGATATTGCAGATGCCAATGATACGCCGGATGCGATTTATTTATCTAATGGCGAAAACGAAGAAGTGTATAAAGTAAATACAGGAACAGTTTCGAATGTAATCTCTCCATCTCAGTTAACCACAACGTTAACGATGGATTCGTCGAAAACAGGCTGGAATTACGGAAATATGGCCGATCCGGGATCAGATAAATACAAGCTGGAAAGGGTAGTAAGAATCAGTGATAATCTCGAACTTCCAATCGAAAACTTCTGGCAGACGTTTGTGACCTTAAAAGATGGTCTTGAGCCGAAATACGAAAACAAACTTCATTTCCTTGATAAAATTTCAGGATTAGAAAAGTATACTTTGTATTACACGCCAATTAATACAAATGTGCCAAAAGTGGAATCGTTTGGAGAAGTTCCTGCCAAAACCACCAAAGCGGTAGAATCGGTTCAGGTAAACTTTAACAAAGCCATCAACCCGAACACTTTTACAGCACAAAACGTTACACTGATTCATCAGGGGAAAAACATTCCGTTTGACGACAGTTTAATTGGTAAAGTAAACGATTCGACTTATGTACTGAATATAAAAACGCTGTCAATCGCTTCTGGTTATTATGAATTAACGGTGCAGTGTGCCGGAATAAAAGATCTTGAAGACAATGAAGGTGTTGAAGGAAAAAGCATTTCGTGGATTCAGATTATAAACGAACTGGGAATTGTTCAGTTTAAGAAAGATCAGGTAGAAGCACAACCGGTAAACAGCGTTGAAATTACCTTCAACAAATTTGTAAAACCGGTTCAGTTTACCAAAGAAAAACTGACCTTAAACGGACAGCCGATTGATAATGTTTCTATTGTAACCGAAGATAATCTGAAATATACCATTGTAGGATTAAGCGAATACAACAAAGAAAGCGGCGAATACGAACTTGCAGTTGATCTTCCGTCCATAAAAGCAGAAGACAATACAACGGGACTTATTGTACAGGAAATTAAATGGAAAGTAGATATTATAATTCCCGAAGTTGATGTCTTTACGCCTCAGTATCAGGGAGCCCTTCACAGTCAGAATGTAACCGATGTTCGCATTACGCTGAACAAACCAATTGATACTTTTGATAAAAACTGGATTACACTTTACAAAGGAAGTGTGAACCTTAATGCGGATCTGAATGTCGTAAAACAAGACGATTTACATTATTTAGTAACTGGTTTAGGCGGGTATACACAGGAAGAAGGAGGTTACAAAATAGTAGTAGACCAGACCAGCTTTAAAGATTTGGCAGGAAACTTAGGAACCGGAACGTCAAGCACAATGTGGGAAGTGAAGTTAGGAAAACCTGCATCACCAGTTAATATGCGTATTACACCTGACAGAGGAGCCTCGCAGACGGATAATATCACATCCGGAACCGATTTATCAATTGCACTTAAAACATCGGCAGACAAACAAACTGTTGAATTGTATGCTGTAACTCCGGCCGGAAGAACATTGGTAAGCACACAAAATGTTGCTGTGGCAAAAGAAATCGTATTTCCAATAAGCGGCTACAGCGGTAAGATTATTTTTGAAGCGGTAGTGTATGACGAATTTGGTAATGCAGGCGATGCTGTAAATGTTGAAACCTATATTGATGCGGTTGATCTTAATTGTACCATTGTACCATTAAGCCTTAACAACGATTGTTCTGAAACCGATGCTTTAAAAGTGCAGTTTGCCGATGAAATTCTGGCTTTGGCATTTACAAAAGAGAATTTGATTATCAAATCGGGAGGTATTGCAGTTTCAAATGAAAACCTGACGCTGACTAAGATTTCGGATAAAGAATTTGAAATCAAAGGTCTTGATAAGTTTACTGGAAGTCATTCAATTGGAATTGATTTATCGAAACTAAACAAAAAATCAAGCGGATTACAAGGTAAAGGAATAGTATCAACAGTTTTTGAGGCTTTTGAAAACAATACGGCCCAAATAACAGGAGATATTCTTATTACCGATTCTAATGCGACTGTTACCTATACCGCTGATGAATTTATGAGCAAATACATCTGGAATGTTACCGGAGGTGAAATTGTAGAACAGATCAGCAATACTGTTACGATTAAATGGACCGAAAAAGGAACGCAGACCATATCGCTTTTCTATACCACTCCGGCTTTATGCAGCAAAGATGCCTATCTGGAAGTAAAAGTAGATGCCAGTTTATCTGTAGGCGAAAATCCGGAAATAGGACCGAAAGGTTTAGTACTGGCTCCGGTTCCAAACAACGGAACGTTTACAGTTCTTTTATCAGGAGATGACGGAATTTTTGAACTCAGTATTTACGATGTAAACGGAAAACAAGTGTACAGAGAAAACAAACTGGACATAACAGACGGTTTAGCAAAAGAAATCCAAACCGGAATTCAGTCATCCGGTATGTACTTCTTAGTACTGCAAAAACCGGGTAAGGTTTATAAATCTAAATTCTTAGTGAAATAAAAAGTAAAAAGAGATGTCAATTGACATCTCTTTTTTTTTCCACCAGTAAAAAACTGACTCTTTTCTAAAGGTGATCGGTTAGTAGTTGTTGTTTAGTAAAATAGTTTATGGTCTATAATTTCTATCTTTTTATTTTTATTCATAAGAGACAGCGTACGAATTACGGTTTCTACACGCAGTCCGGTAAAATCGGCAATTTCCTGGCGTGTATAGGGAACTTTCATTTTCTGTGATGCTTTGCCGCTATGCTGTCTCTTTAAATTATCCAGGAAATACTGAATTCTGTATTCCGGCTTATGATTGATGATATTTTTTGAAAACACTATTTTGTTGTAAATCTTCCAGGCAAACAGTTTCAATACTTTTATTTGTATATCCGGATTCTCATCTAAAAAAGAAAAGAAATTGGTTTTGGACAACTTTAATAAAACACAATCGGTCTGCGCCACTGCCGATGCCGGATATGGCTGATTGATAAACAAAGGAGGTTCGCCAAAACTGTTTCCTTCATTAAAAACCCCAATCGTCAAATCCTTTCCATCTTCATTGGTATAACTCATTTTTACCGTTCCCTCAAGAATTTGATAGAATGATAAAGGCGGATCATTTTCGTAGAAAATAATCGTGTTTTTAGGCACCTTTTTGGCAACAGCACCCCACGTATATAGTAAGTCAGTATCAATATGCATCTTGGCAGAAATTACTACATTCCTAAAATGAATCAGACAATTAATGTTTTTAGATTCAATACGTAACTGTTTGTCTTACTGCAATTACTATTGAAAATTTGTTTTTTATAAGAGCAAAGAAAGGTATTCAGACCTGAAAAAAATATGATAAATGTTAGGTTTTGACCTTTAGTTAAAGAGTTCAGAAAATACAAAACCCGCAGTTTTGGCTGCGGGTTTTATGATATAATTTTTATAATACGAAAGTCTTTTAGACTATAAAATTCTTGATCGGTTTTCGACAATTTTGCTTACGCGGAATACTAAAAAGATAGTAAGAAGCATAATCACCGAAGCCGCCATGGCAAGCGTATCATAATGTTCAAGCGGTGCGTAACTGTCTTTTTGCACAATGATCATTCCCGCAATTACAGCTCCAAAACCGCCGGCCATTTGTTGTAATGAAGAGTTGATACTCATAAAAGCGCCTCGGTCCTGAGGATCAGGAATGGCAGAAGTCAGCGTTGTCGAAGGAACCATTCGGCTCATGATTGTAACCATCATAAATACATTCGTAAGTACAACAATCCAAAATGCCGTTACGCCAAAATGAGAATATACATTAATAATAATCACAGCCATAATAGTAGCAGCCGCAAAGATTTTAAACTTATTTACCTTATCGCTCAGTTTTCCAATGAACGGCATCGAAATCAAAGTAGCAATTCCTGTTATCATAAACATCAAAGGCAGTTCTTCATTTGTTACTTTAAGATTGTTGATGGCAAAAGCACTTCCAAAAGGCATCATCATAAAGCCACCTATAGAAAGCAGGGCAGTAGAGACAAAACCTACCTGATAATTCTTTTTAGAAATAGTATGCAGTAAATGCTGCAAAGGCGATTTTTCCTGTTTTAGATGTAAATGCTCGGCAATAGGATTCAGTTTTAAATATAAAACTGCAGTAATAATCGCTGCCATAGCCGCAATCCATAAAAAAGGCACGTGCCAGCCCCATGCATTGGCAATGTACAAACCAATAGGGATTCCGAGAACCTGGCTTACACCAAATCCCATCTGAATAAATCCCATTACTTTTCCTCTCTGCTGTAAACTGAACAAATCAGCCACAATCGCCATTGAGATCGAACCAATTACACCACCAAATAATCCTGTGAAAATACGGGCTGCAACCAGTAAATAAAAGTTAGGTGCCAATGCACAAAACAAAGTCCCGATGGTGAAACCGATATAAAAGAAAAGCAGCAGTTTTTTTCGGTCGAATTTATCGGCAAAACCCGCTGTAAGCAGCCCCGAAATTCCGGCGCTGAATGCATAAGCAGATACCGCAATACCAAATTGCGAAGCCGTAATTTTTAAGGTTTTCATCATAATATCACCCAGCGGTGACATAACCATAAAATCCAGTACAACGGTAAACTGGGTTATGGCTAAAAGAAATATAACGAGTTTCTGGTACCCGTTGAAACCTGGTAATTGAGTTTGTTTTTCGTTCATATAGTATTAGAGTTCTTTGCAGTCAAAATTGTGAAAATTCAATAAATCAATTATTTGCGCTGCATTTAGTTTTTCACTTATAATTCTCAGTACGCAGTCGATATCCTCCTGATCAATTGTCCATTGCAGGATCGATTTATTAGCGTTTAAAAACGTTGCGATTTTGTTTTTACTTGATTCTGTTTTTATATTAGTTGCGAATATCAATACATTCATAACATAAAAAATTAAGGTGTTAATGCTTTAATTACTAAGTTCAATGCTTCTTTTTGGACCTCGTTGGTTAATTGAAACGGACTATTACCGCCAAGTCCTTTTCCTTTTTCATGAAAACGAAGCAGATTGTACAAAGGTCCGTATGCAATGCTCCAGAAAACTTCTTTAGAAACCGGAACAATTTCCTTGCGTTCAATAGCCCCATGCAGAAACTGCATCATGATTTCCTTAAATTCAGATAAACTCTCCTGAACAATAGCTTCGCCATAATTAGAGTTCTGAAGAATTTCCCAGCAGGCAATTTTATCCGTATTCTGCATCATAAAATTAGCCCTGTTTTCCCACTGCTTTGCAATTCCTTCTGCAAAAGGCATGCTGGGTGAAAAATCTTTTAAGGAGCTTTTAAAAAAGTAAGTGCCCATTTCAGTTCCAATCTTCTTGATTAAATCTTCTTTGTCGGCGTAATAAATATAAAGCGTCGCGACAGATATACCACATTCTTTTGCTAATCGGTTCATTGCAAAGCCCTCGATGCCGTGCTTTACAATCATTTCAATGGTTTTCTGTTTAACTAACTCTTCTTTATTAACGTCTCTTGTTCTCAATGTAAAAAGGATTTTGTTTTGGCAAATATACAATAATAAATGAATGTTTGCTTATTTATTAATTAGATTTCACTGCTGCAAAAAAATCTGCTGGAAATGCATGTATATTGTAATAACTCCCGTTAACCAAAAATTGACAGTATACACGAGTTTCGGAGGAACGGCTCAGATAACTTCATTTGAAAGAAAGGATTGCTAATACGTATGTATTTTTTTACTATTTTTACTATGTTACAGCTGTCAGGTCAACCACATGATTTTGCCTGAAGTACTGATTTTGTTAAATTTAATTAATTGAAAGATGAGAAAAAACAACGATTTTGGTTTGTTAATACTTCGTATTACAATTGGGTTTTTAATGCTTTTGCATGGTATTGCAAAATTAAGCGGCGGCTTAGATTTCATAAGCGGTATGCTGGTCAATAAAGGACTTCCGGGTTTCATTGCTTATGGAGTTTTAGTAGGTGAAGTTTTGGCTCCTGTTTTAATACTAATTGGTTTTAGAACCAGAATTGGTGCTTTACTTTTAGCTTTAAATTGTGTAGCTGCATACTTTTTGGTACATACTGCCGACACTTTTAAACTGGGTGAAACCGGAGGCTGGGCATTAGAACTGCTTGGATTGTTCTTTTTGGGTGCTCTGGCTTTGTTTTTTACTGGCGGAGGCAGATTTGCTGCATCTAAAAATCACAAATGGGATTAAATTTTTTATTGAAGTAAGATAATTATAGTACAGTCAATCAATAATTTGTAATAAATTTCAACGTAAATAATTCAGAGGCTTCAGGGCCTCTTTTTTATATTCTGTTTTAAGAAAAAAATAACAGAAACCGCAACCCAAATACCAAAATTCTAATGTTATTTTAATGTAGCACCGAAGTTTTCGTTCTAACTTGCGCCCCATTAAGAATAGGGAAAAAATGTTGAGAAGAATTAAAAATAGTATCTTTTGTAAATGCGTTCATGCATTACTGATCGGGTACTTTTTAATGAGCAGCATTAATATGTCGGGTACTTTTGGACGAATCATCAGCAATAATACTGAGACACATTCGGTAAAGGGAATTACCTGCAATTTCTTAAAAAAAATCTTCAAATGTGACGGAATCCCGGAAGAACTGGACGATTACGAAACAAAAGAAACCAAGACTACAAAACTTGCAAAAGGAATTCCTTTGCTGGATTACCTGATTCCGCACGATGCTTCATTGCAGGGACTTTATTTTAAAACCGGAACCAAGGGAAAAAATTACATCGAGAATCCGGGATTTTCTTTCGGGTTTCATGGTAAAATCCATTTGCCACCTCCGCGACTTATCGTATAAATACTTAATTTTGTTTGGACTAGAAGAAATTCTAGCATCCTTAATATGGTTTTTACCGTATATTAACATCTATCTATTAATGTTGTATTTATATATAAATTCATGACACCATTTAAACGTTTTTATAATTTACTTACGCTGGATAAGCGCGATGTATACCAAATTATATTTTATGCTGCTTTCGCAGGTTTAGTCAATCTTTCCCTGCCTTTGGGAATTCAGGCCATTATTAATTTTATTCAAAGCGGACAGGTGAGTGTTTCCTGGATTGTGCTGGTAATTCTGGTAACAATCGGGGTTGGTTTTGGCGGAATCCTTACCATTTTACAGCTGCGAATTGTAGAAAACCTGCAGCAGCGAATTTTTGTGCGTTCTTCTTTTGAATTTGCATACCGAATGCCCTTGATTAAATTTAAGGAAATGTACTCTGAATATGCTCCCGAAAAAGCCAACCGCTTTTTTGATACCTTAATGGTTCAAAAAGGAACTGCAAAATTACTTCTTGATTTTTGTACTGCATTTTTGCAGGTAGGTCTGGGAATTATATTATTGGTTTTGTATCATTCATTTTTTATGGTGATCGGACTTTTGTTTATTGCCATTTTGTATGTGATTTTTAAATTTTCGTACAAAGATGGTCTTGAAACCAGTTTAAACGAATCAAAATTCAAATATAAAGTAGCGGCCTGGATTCAGGAAATCGCGCGTAATCGTGAAAGCTTTCGTAAAAAAGGAGGTTTTGACTACGCTCTTGAACGAAATGACGGCTACGTTTCTCAATATGTCAATTACCGTGAAAAACACTTTCAGGTAATGAAAAAACAATATATTCAGCTGACTATTTTTAAAGTTATTGTTACAGCTGCCTTATTGTCTATAGGTGGTTTTCTGGTAATTCACCACCAAATGAACATAGGGCAGTTTGTGGCAGCTGAAATTGTAATTGTACTACTTATCAACTCGGTAGAAAAAATTATATTTGGTTTGGAATCTTTTTATGATGTTCTGACTTCTGTTGAAAAAATAGGACAGGTTACAGATCTTGAAATTGCCTGTATTCCGCAGACTTCTGCTGTAAGCGAAACAGGAATTACAATCGAAACCGAAAGTATTGCTTATAACTATCCGGAACACAATAAAAAAGCCCTTAAAAACATCAACCTGAAAATATCTCAGGGCGAGAAGATTATTTTAAGAGGAACAAACGGAGCCGGAAAAAGCACCTTATTGCGACTTCTGGCCGGATTGCTTGAACCGGAAAGCGGCGCCATGTATGTAACCGATAATTTTATGAACCGCCTGAACGAAGACAGTTACAGAGCACAAGCCGGTACGTATTTGCAGGGCGATACCCTTTTTGCAGGAACGATTAGAGAAAATATTCTTTTTGGGAATGAAGCTTTAAATAATGACGATTTAAAATGGGCTTTAGATAATGTATGCCTGACACAGGATATTAAAACTTTCCCGAACGGACTTGAACATCAGGTTCATCCGGGAGGTCATGAGCTTTCGGCTTCAGATATACAAAAAATACTTTTGGCCAGAAGTATTGTTCACAAACCCAATATATTGTTCCTTGAAGATCCTGTTGATAAAATGGACGAACTGACATCAGCAAAAATTGTTGATTTTTTACTTTCCCCGGAAAATGACTGGACGGTAATCGTAACTTCTAAAAATGATCTTTGGAAGAATAAATGCGATCGTATGATAACTATTGCCGACGGAAAAATTAGTAACGACATAAAGCTTTAATCATCATGCTCAATATATCTAAAGAAAATAATGTAATTATCACTCCGGGCAAATACAAATCGATTACGAGTGTTGCCCGAAGACCTCATTATAAAATTTTAAACAGGGTTATAATTGGATTTTTGATTTTTGCGGTAGGATGTCTTTTCCTTCCGTGGACTCAGAATATTTCAGGAAATGGTTCTGTTACCACCTTAAAACCGGATCAAAGACCTCAGACTGTTCATAATGCCATTGCCGGAAGAATCGAAAAATGGTACGTGCAGGAAGGTGATTATGTAAAGAAAGGTGATACAATTGTTTTTATTTCTGAGGTAAAAGAAGATTACCTTGACCCGAATCTTGTAGGAAACACCAAACAACAGGTCGATGCCAAAAAGATGGCGGTAGAATCCTACGGAGATAAAGTAAATTCTCTGGAAGTTCAGGCAAAATCGCTTAACACAGAAAGAGAATTAAAACTGCAGCAGGCCCAAAACAAAATCAGACAGGCACAGCTGAAAATCAAAAGCGACAGTATGGATCTTGAAGCGGTAAAAACGCAGTTAAGAATCGCTACAACACAATTTGAACGTTCGACCGCATTAAACAAAGAAGGCTTAAAACCACTTACCGATGTAGAGCAGAAACGATTAAAACTTCAGGAATCTGAAGCTTATATCATCACACAGCAGAACAAATTGTTAAGCAGTAAAAACGAACTGATCAATGCAAGAGTCGAAATCAATCGTATTACGGCTGAGTATGCAGAGAAAATTTCGAAATCAAGAAGCGATAAATTTACGGCTTTAAGCACGCAATACGATACTGAAGCACAAGTAAATAAGCTTGAAAATCAATATGTAAATTACAGTCTTAGAAACGGATTGTATTACATTACAGCACCTCAAAGCGGTTATGTAAACCGTGCTCTGCTGGCTGGTTTGGGAGAAACAATTAAAGAAGGAACGCCAATTGTAAGTATCATGCCGGCAAGTTATGATATTGCCGTAGAAACGTATGTAGATCCTATTGATCTGCCATTGGTGCATCGCGGAGCAAAAGTCCGTGTATGGTTCGACGGATGGCCGAGAATTGTATTTTCGGGATGGCCTGGCTTATCATACGGAACGTATGGCGGAAAAGTAGTGGCGATCGAAAACTTTATTAGTGCAAACGGAAAATACAGAGTTCTTATTTCACCTGACGGTCCGGATAATAAATGGCCGAAAGAACTAAGTATTGGAGCCGGAGCACAGAGTATCGCTTTATTAGAAACAGTTTCTGTATGGTATGAAATATGGCGTAACCTAAATGGTTTCCCGCCAAATTATTATATGTCAGATGAAAAAGAAGCAAAAAATGGTAAAGACAAAAAATAAATTGAAATACGTTGTACGACTGTTTTCTATTTTATTTTTATTCTGTTTTTCTGTTTCGTACAGTCAGGATTTTAATAAAGAGGAACTAAGTTACAGCGAATTTTTAGGATATGTAAAAAAGTATCATCCGCTCGTAAAACAGGCCAATCTGGAAATAAGCAATGCACAGGCGGCGCTTATGATGGCACGAGGCGGATTTGATCCTAAAATCGAAGTAGATTATAGTAAAAAAGAATTTAAAGGAACCGAATATTATTCGCTTTTAAACAGCAGTTTTAAAATTCCAACCTGGTACGGGGTTGAAATAAAAGCCGGTTTTGATGATACGGAAGGGCAATATTATAATCCGCAAAACCGTACTCCCGAAGCGGGACTAACCTCACTTGGCGTGAGTGTGGCATTAGGACAGGGAATGTTTATAAATCAGCGTATGGCGGATGTAAGAGAGGGAAAACTGCAGCTTAAATTAAGTGACGCACAACGAAAACTGAAAGCAATTGAGGTTTTGTACAAAGCCAGTGAAGCGTATTTTGAATGGAGGAAAAGCTATAACGAAGCCGAATTGTACAAAAGATATTTAGGTTTTGCAAGCACACGTTTTCAGGGAGTTAAAAAACTGATTGAACTGGGCGATGCGCCGTCAATAGACAGTGTAGAAGCGGGAATTACCGTAAGAAACAGAGAGTTAAATGTAGAAAACGGAAACCTGAAACTGGCCAAAGCCAAATTGTATCTGTCTAATTATTTATGGATTGAAAATGTTCCGGTAGAATTGGGTGAAATGGTAAAACCTGAAGAAAATTTAGCCTTAACGGTTGAAGGAACTCTGCGTACAGATGCCATGATGGTAGAAGTTGAAAGTCTGGAATCACATCCAAAAATTCAGGCTTTGGAAACAAAAATGGACATGCTTGAAATTGCCCGAAAATTAAAAGCAAATTCACTGCTTCCAAAATTGAATGTTGGTTATAATTATATTTCGGAACCTGCTTATTTTGATTCATTTAATGCCGATGATTATAAATTTAATGTCGATTTCAGTATTCCAATCTTCCTTAGAAAAGAGCGCGGAAGCCTGAAAATTGCCAAACTGAAAATTCAGGATTTAAAATTTGATATCGAACAGCAGCGACTGGAGCTTAAAAACAAAATAAAAGCACAGCAGACTGAAATAGCATCTTTAAAAAGACAAAGAAATGTAATTGATAATCTGGTTAAGGATTATACGACGATGCTGAATTCAGAAGAAAAATTGTTTTCATTCGGCGAAAGTTCAATCTTCTTAATCAATTCAAGAGAAAATAATCTGGTGAGTGCAAAGCTTTCTCAAATCAGTATTGAGAATCAGTTTTACATTTCAAATGCAGAGTTGTACAAAATACTCGCAAACCCGGATTAATTTTGTTTTTAAACTTAGTTATTGTTTTAAAAAGCAGCAAATACATATTTGCTGCTTTTTTGATTATATGGTGTTTGAATTGTTAAAAGTTAAGATAAAATCTTTTTGAAATTAAAAATATTTGTAATATTAAACTTTAATTTATTTTTAAATTTGAACTATTAATATTATATTTTTATTAATGAATACGAGATTCTCTTCCATTTTGTTTTTTTTCTTCATACTAAAAATTTATCCTCAGACTTCAGAAAAAAAACAGATTGATCATTTGAAAACTCTGACTGAGCCTGAGAAAAAAGCTGAGCAGTATCGTAAAAGAGCCTTGCAGCTGAAAGATTTAGATTGGAACCGCGCCATAAAATATATTGAACTTGCAGAAATCGAAGCCAAAAAGACAGGCGAACCGGATTTTCTGCTGGCTCATCTTTATGTAACTGCCGGAAAAATGTATGCCTCAAAAGATGTTTTGGATATTGCCTTACAGTATTATCTTAAAGCTCATGAGATATACAAGGACAGGAACAACCCTGATGAAATTTCAAAATTAGAGAATAACCTGGCTATCATTTATTCGCAGGGTAATAATAAGGAAAAAGCACTGCAGTATTTTTATAACGTTTATCGCTATCAAAGTGCCAAAAAAGATTCTGTTAAGCTGGTTAAAGTTTTAAATAATATAGGAACCATTTATCAAAAAAGAAATCCGGATTCGTCTTTATATTATTATAAGAAAGCTTATGTGCTAAATAAATATCTAAAAGATAATAACTTAAAAATTTATGTCTGTACTAATTTGGCGCAGACTTATGGACTAAAAAAAGATAAAAACAAAGCTGCGTTATACTATAACGAGGCATTTTCTTTTATGAATAAACCATCAGCTGATGTCGTAAAAGCTTTTGCATACGAATCTTTTGCAGAATACAATCTGAAAGAGAAAAATTATGACATAGTAATCGAAAATGCTCAAAAAGCATTAGAACTAAATAAAGGTAAAGCATTTAGTTTTTCAGGTTTAAATCTCAACAAAATCTTGTCTCAGGCCTATATCAAAAAGCAAGATTTCAAAACTGCGGTTTATTATTTTCAGCAGCACAATATTATAAATGACAGCATTGATGTCGAACAAAAAGCAGTAAATCTGGAAAGAATAAGGCTTGAACAAGATTATAAAGCCCGTACACAAATAAGAGAACTTATCGAAGAACAAAAAAGGTCTGAACTATATCTAATAGGTCTGATATTAGTTGTTGGAATTTTAATTTTGATTATACTTTTAATAAAATACCGAAACAGAAACATCAGCAATCAACTCGAAAGAGAGATTTTAAAAAGAAAAGAACATGAGCTGAAACAAAGTCTGGAAGCAAAGAATATGGTTCTTATTGGCAAAGCAATGTCAGAAATACACCGAACTGATAATATCAATGAAATTTTAACTGACCTTAAAAAGATTAAACTAAAAACAGCTGGAAAAGAATTGCAGCAGGCAATTGATATTGTTTTAAAACGATTGGAAAAAAACCTGAATACGGATATTTGGAAAGAATTTGAAATCAGCTTTGAACAGGTTCATAAATCTTTCTTCGATAAACTAACATTCGATTACCCTTCACTTTCGCCTAAAGACCGCAGATTATGCGCACTTTTGTATCTTGATTTAACTACAAAAGAAATTTCTCAAATTACGGGGCAGTCTTTCAAATCTATCGAAAATGCCCGAACAAGACTCCGAAAAAAGTTTGATTTAACCAACGAAAAAGTAAATCTTTCAACCTATTTAAACTCTTTTAAACCTAATTAAATTCCTTTTTTGTTCTGAGTTAATTTATTGATAATCTTTGTTTTAATTCGTTTTGAGTGTTTTTTGTGAAAGACATTTTCTGTTGTGAGTGTTTTTGCAGCAGTCCTTTTTTTCAGCTTTTTAAATGTCCCTTCTACATTTACGAGGCTATTACAAAAATGAGTCTGGATGAATGCAAAGAAAAAAAATATACCTCTTAAAACTTTGGAACAGCTTTTAGAAGAAGCTGAAACCAAAAAGAGTGCACTCTTAAAAATTGTCCGGAAATTAAGTAAAGCAGCTGTAAAAAATCAGAAACCAAATTGATTTTTAGCAGCTGCTTTTGCTATTAAAGGCTCAGACTCTTTGTTAGTAAGCAAACTTTAATATTAACTTTTAAATTCAGAAAAATGAACCAAATTTACTTCAAAGCGAGGTATTTATATTTTCTGCTGGGTTTCTTTGTTTGTTTCGCAGGAAAAGCACAGTCACCTTTTCAGAAAATAAAAAATACAAATGTGCCGACAGCTGCAGGGAATCCCGCTAAAAATCAGACGGAGGATCAAAATTTTAAAAGAAGCAAAGACCCAAAACAAGAGGATACTGCAAATGCTTTTTTGGGTAAAAAAGAAGAACCAAAAGGGATAGAACTTTCTCAGGAAGAGAGCGAATCGATTAACAGGCAGATAGCTGAAAATCAAAAAATAGCAACACAAAATTTAAATCTGGAAAAAAAAGTACAAGATTCAACAAAAGTGAAATCTTTTGCAAAATCGGCAGATTTAACAGCACGAAACATTTTTGAAGTTAAAAAAGCTGATTTTGATCTGCCTAAATCAGATCAAATGCAATTGAAATCCATATCTCAAAATCACGGGAGAACTTTAGCGACTTATCAGCAGTTGCACAATTCGATTCCAGTTGAAGGAGCAATTTATAAGGTTCGGGAAAATAAAACAAAAATTGATGCTTTTGGTCAGACAAGTAAAAAACTGCCTGCTGTTAGTACTTATAAAATTGATGAAAAAACGGCTCTTGAAAATGCACTTAAAACTGTGAATGCAAAAGAATATATCTGGGAAAGCAAGAAATTGAGTGCCTTGGTGAACAAAAAGATAAGCCAAAAACCAAAAGGGGAACTGGTTTATGCAGGTCCAAATTTTTCTTCAGAATTAAAAGACTATTTTCTGACTTGGAAATTTGATGTTTTTGCAATAAATCCACAATCAAGTCAGACGATTTATGTTGATGCTAATACAGGAAAAATACTATTAACGATCGATTTGAGCCGGGATGTGCATATAAAGGCAGATAAAGTTGAAGATAACACACAAAGATTAGGTCGGGGTAAATCAAGATATTCCGGAGAAGTTACTTTTAATACCAAACAGTATTCAGATGGTTTCAGGCTTGAAGCTGATCAGGGAAAATTTGGAGTGCCAATTTTTACCTTAAACATGAACCATTATGATTATCCATCTGATGAGATTATTACAGAATTTATAGACGAAGATAATATCTGGAACGAACTTCATAATAAAGATCATGATGAAGTGGCATTAGATATTCATTGGGGAATGCAGAAAACCATTGATTATTATGCAGAAAAATTCAATAGAAACAGTATTGATAATGAAGGAATGACTGTTTTTGGTTTGGCGCATTTGGGTAAAAATGTTGATAATGCATCATGGACCGGAGCCTGGGCACAATTTGGAGATGGGGTGAATAATGCACCGTATGTTGGATTAGGAATTACAGCACATGAACTTACGCATGCTGTAACGCAATTTTCTGCCGGATTAATTTATCGCGGAGAATCCGGTGCCATGAATGAGTCCTTTAGTGATATATTTGGTATTGCTGCTGAATTTTATGTTGGGAAAGATCCTAAAGAAAAGATTTGGCTTTTGGGAGATGAATTATACAAGCATGGAAGTATGCGTAATATGGCCAATCCTAAAGCACAAAACCAGCCGGATACCTATGGAGGAAAAAATTGGGTAAATCCAGCAGCTCTTAACTTTGATAATGGCGGTGTGCACATTAACAGCGGCATAACCAATTACTGGTTTTATCTTTTATGCGAAGGCGGAAAAGGTACAAATGACAATAAAAATGATTACGAAGTTAAAGCAATTGGTCTGGCTAAAGCAGAAAAAATCGCCTATTTAACACTTACAGAATATCTGTCACCTTCTTCTAATTTCAATGATATGCGCCAGGCGAGTCTGATGGCTGTAGAAGATTTGTATGGATTAAGCTCTGAAGAATATAAGCAGGTAACAAATGCCTGGTATGCAATTGGCTTGGGAGCCTCTTTTTCAGAAAAACAAATCTCAATTGTTTCTATTGAAAAACCAACAGCAGAATGCGGTTCTTTAAAAGGAGATGAGCCATTTTATGTTAAAATAAGAAATACAGGAAGTGCTGTTATTAAGGCTGATGAAACTTTGAATTATAAATTGAGATCAATGGCTGAAGGATTCGGAGGCAGATATAATGTGCTTTATATTCACGACGGAACAATTAAATTCGCAAAAGACCTCGCTGTTGGAGAAGAATCCATTGTAAAGCTTCAGGATAAATTAGTTTATTATGAAAGTTTGACTGTTCCTACTTATGTAGAAGTTAAACTTGATTTTAAGCCTGTTGAGGCCTTCGGTACAAAAGATGGTACTTCCTTTGTCACAAATCTTTTGGTTAAACCTTCTCAAAAAGATTATGACATACAAGTTGTTGGATTAAATTTTCCAGCTTACACTGGACAAATTTTAACGGCTAACCATCCGTTAGCAATAAAACTTTACAATTTAGGCTGTGCTGATATTCCGGCAGGGTCTCAGTTAAAAATAGGGTATTTAAACAAAAAATCGGAAAACCAAATAGTTTGGAAAGACATTATTTTAGAAACGGCATTTAAAAAGAATTCAGAAATTACAATTCCGTTTAATGTTAATATAGATTTATCTGTGCAGGGATTATATTCTTATGAATGTTTTGTTACGTACAGTCAAGACCCAATACTAACAAACAACAATGCCGTTAGTGCAGTTTACAGCGGCGTAGTAAATCAATTTCCATACAATGAGAATTTTGACCAAACCCCCGGAGGCTGGTATTCTAATTCATTACAAGGAAATCAAAAATTTAAATGGCAGCCGTTTTCTACTGCATTTAGAGATATAAAATCTAAATACGCATGGATAGACGTTGATTTAAGCATCTCACAAAAGCTTCCGGCAAATTCAGATTTTACATTAGAATCTCCAATATTTGATTTCACGAATATTGACTCTCCATATATTGAGTTTGATATGATTCATCTATTTGCAAAAGGCTTGGAGGGACTAATTATAGAATATTCTGATGAGAATGGGCAAAATTGGAAAAAAGCAACAAATGTTAATTATTCAGAAACTGTGCATGTTAATAATTTGACACAAGGACCCTGGTTCACTGGAATTAATACTCTTTATAGTAAAGATCCTTATCAGATACGCCTGAATGAATTAAAGGGAAAAAAAGCAGCTATTCGTTTTCGTGTATTGACCGATAAAGTTGAATATGGTTATATCGGGGCAGTAATAGATAATATTAAAGTAAGTGATACGCCATTTGATATAGAAGTTTTAACTGCCTCATTAGATTCAGGAAAATGTACAATTGACAATACTAAAGTTACTATAACTGCCAAAATCACTAATAATTTTATTACTCAAAATGAAAAGGTTGTAGTTGAATTAAAAATTCTAGACAGTATGAAGAAGGAAGTTTTTTCTAAAAGCGAAAAAACAACTTTAGCATTTGCTAAGTTTAAGGACACGATAAGTTATTCCATTTCTAATATTGATTTAAAGAGTATTGGTGCAAACACTATAATACTTTCTGTATTTCCGGAAGACATTACTAAAGAAGCCAAGCCAAAGAATAACAGTTTTACATTTGGCTATGATAATTGGAAAAATGAAGATATGAAAGTATCTGTTCTTCCTTATGTAATGGATTTTGAAGATGATACTAAATACAAAGCATGGAGAACATCTGAGAATAAAAACAGCGCAGGCTGGCAGCACGGAACAAGTGATGAACTGCGTTCGCTAGGATGGCAGGTAGGAGAACATACACATTTTATGGCCAGTAATGATGACAAGTGCAATTGTGATGCATCTAATGATATGCTGATTTCACCAGTTTTTGATTTAAGTAATTATAAAGAAGCACATTTAACATTTGATGGTTTTGGAGACAGTCAGGGGCTTTCGGATGGTTTTGTTAAAGTAAGCACTGATGGCGGCGTTACATGGGAAACGAAATTTAAAATGCCTTATTTAAGCAGATGGTTTGAATACTATGTTGATCTGAGTGCCTATGCCGGAAAATCTTGTGTTCAGATTGCTTTTCATCATAATGACAACGGACTTTTTGCTAACGGTTTTGCAGTTGATAATATTAAAATCAAAGAGGTTAAAGAGCGTTTAGAATTATCTAATTTAAGCATTGCCGAAAAAGTTTATGAAGACGCAGCTTCACATGAATTTTTTATTGGCGTAAAAAATATTTATTACAATACTGTCAATAAAATCAACATAGAATATCAAATTACAAAAAATGGAAGTCCTGTTGGAGAACCGGTTTTTTTAGAAAGAGCGGGAGAATTACTAGTATATCAGACATTGGTTTATAAGATAAATGGTATGCCGCATCTTCCTGCAGGGAAATATGAAATTAATGTAAAAGTAACTTCAGAAGGACAGGCAAAAGCCGAAGCGCAAAATATTAAAGGATCTTTTGAGGTTATAGCTAATGCACCAGCCTTAAACATTGAAAGTTTTTCGAATGTAACACAAGGCTCACTTTTTGGATCAAATGGATTTACCTCAAATCAAAGTGATGAAAATTATCCATGGCGAAATGTTGTTGCACCGGATAATGTCTATTTATCCATCCCTAAAAAAGACCATACTGGAGATGCAGCCGGAAAAATGCTTTACAATCAGTTAGAAGGAGCTGCTCGATATGGAGAACTGGTTTCTCCTGTATATACGTTATCAGACAAAGCAGCTGCTTTAGAATTTTTTTATGCGCTTCAAAGTAATTATTTGAATGCTTTTATTATCGATATCAAAATTTTGGGAGGAGAGTGGACTGAATTGTGGAGAGATTCTAAAGAGGGAAATTATGCAGATACAGAATGGCAGAAAGCAACAGCAAATATAAAAGCATATGCCGGCAAATCTGTAATGCTGCGATTAAGACATGCTAAGGCCGGCGGTTTTTCTTATATGACTTTTGATGATTTAAAAGTAATAAATACACCTGTTTTAGATGTTTCGTTGCAGCTTTTATCACCAAAAGATGTATGCGGCGGAGATCAGGTAAAAGTCAAATTAACCAATGAAGGACAAGTTGCAATTGAAGCAAATACTATTCAGGTAAATTTAGAATACGTAAATACAAAGGAAAATATATCAGAAATTGTTGAAAATCAAATACCTGTTGGAGAAAGTATTGAATATACTTTCAAGAAACAGCCTCAACATGACTTCTCGGGAGATTCTCATGTTTATAACCTTATAGCAAAATTAGAAAATGATATAGTTCCGTCTAATAATGAAATAAAAGGGTATACATATCAAAATGTTGGAGCCGATTTTAAAATATTTGACAACACTGCAATTTATGGATATGAAGGCAAAGCTTTATACATTGATGCTGGAACTAATTTTGACTTCAAAAAATTAGATGTTGTTTCATATAAATGGAATACAGGTGAAGCTTCTAACAGTATCGAAATAAACAAAGAGGGAGACTATACAGTTACTGCGGTCTTAAAAAATGGCTGTATACTTACTGAAACGATAACGGCAAAATTTGATGTTTTTAATTCTAAATTGCCAAGCGGGAAAGTATGTGGACCGGAGGTTGTTTTAGCTCCGGGAAATTATGCTTCTTATGAATGGTTTGACGGTTCGACTAATCCGGAATTTATTGCAAAAGAAGATGGCAGCTATTATGTAACGGTTTACAATGAAAATGGTATTGGTAAAACATATAGTACCACTATCTCTATATTAGAAAACAAGGTGCCTGAAATCAAAGTTACCGGCAATGAAAAACTGACAGCTTCAATAGATGCGGCTTCGTACCAGTGGTTTTTAGACGAAAGACCTATCCCGAATGCCACCGAAAAATCAATTATAACAATCTGGGAAGGAAATTACAGCCTGCAGACCACAAATGCCGCAGGATGTAATAGTATGTCAGAGTTGTTTGATTCCAAAGGAATGCTGATCGGAAAAATAACCAATGCATTTAGAGTTTTCCCGAATCCGATAGTTGATAATGTGAATATTTTCCTGACCGATAGAGCAGAGGGCGAAACACAAATCAGAATTTATGCAATAGATGGTAAAGAAGTCTGGAAAAAGACTTATGCCTCTTTTCCATCAAACATAAATGTAAACGGATTGATTGCAGGAGTCTATATTTTAGAATGTACTGTGCAAAACAAAAAATATACAGCAAAGATTATCAAAAAGTAACAGATTACATGCAAAATGGGTAACTCTGTTATTCAGGGTTATCCGTTTTTAAAACAAACACAAATGAAAAAATCCATATTAATTTTAGGAGCACTATTTTTTTGTGCTTCGGTCTTTGCTCAGTCAGATAAAATACTGCTGGGTTTAAAAGCAGGTTTAAACATTTCGACTTTAACGCTCGATGAAATTGAATTAAACTCATTATCAAAAACAGGCTTTACAGCCGGACTTATGGCAGAAATTCCGTTGATTAAAAAATTATCAGTTCAGCCCGAAATAATGTACAGCCGGCAGGGAGTTAAAATTACGTATTCTGATGAAGAAGTTACCAATTCAAAGTACAAAAGCACAATTAGTTTAAATTACCTGAATATTCCGGTTATGCTCAAATATTACATTTTGCAGGGATTCAGCCTGCAGGCAGGACCACAGTTAGGAATTCTCTTAAAGGCAGAGAATAAATCTTATGACAACTTTTTGGGTTATGAGAATAACGAAAAATATAATTTATCAGAGTATTCAAACGGAGTAGACGCTTCTGTAAACTTTGGATTAGGATATCAGTTTAAAAACAAATTTTATGCAGATGTACGATACAACATCTCTTATACGGATGTTTTTAAGAATGCCAATAAAACTTATGTAATAAATAATGATATGAAGAATAGGGTTTTTCAAATAACAGTCGGCTATTTTTTGTAAATTAATTTGTAGAACTTCATATCAAATGAAAACCACTCTTTATCAGAGTGGTTTTTTTTATATTTTGCTTTAAATTTTTAGAATTTCCCCGCAAATTCTTTAGCAAAGTCTTCCAGTTTTGTTTTTCCATCAACAGATAAATTGCTTTTAAGAAAATCTTCGGCAATTTTTCCGTTTCTTAAACCAGTTCCCATTTCGGTATACAATGCCGCAATTTCTTCCGGGATTCCGGCTTGTTTCATTCCCTCAAGTGACTGTTCATCTGTAAATTCTACCCAGGGTAAATTAGGTTTAGCAATTGCAGTTCCCAAAACAGCGGCAATGTCTCCGGGAGTACGCACATCACTTATAATGTAACGGATATTTTTTTCTGAAGGAGTTTTTATTAATTCTTCAGACACAGCCTGAGCGATATCTTCCGGATGAACTAATGGTATTTTTACATCTAAAGGAAAATTACCACCCATAATTCCTGCTCCCTGAATCATCGGAACATCATTGTAAAAGTTCGTATAAAAATAACCGGCTCTTAAAAAAGTGATAGATACAGGTAACTCATTATATATTTTTTCGATTTGATAAAGTCCTGCAATTGGACCGTTTCCGGTTGGTAAATCAGCTCCAATACTGCTTAACATTACAACACGTTTAATGTTGGTTTCAGATATTGCTTTTGCAAAAGCACGACCGGCTTCGGCTGTATTCGCAATTACATTTTGTCCTCCTAAATTTGGCGGTGTCATAGCAAAAAGAGCATCAGCACTTTTTAATGCTTCAGTTAAAAATGCTGAATCGCTCACGGATCCAATTGCTGCCTTTGCGCCCAGAGTTTCGATTGCCTCTTTTTTTGCAGTACTGCTTGTAATGACAGTTACATCATGTCCGGCCTGAACCAGTTTTGCAGTTAATGGTTTTCCGATATTTCCTAACGAACCTGAAATTATAATTTTCATAATATATTTTTTTATTTGTTGAGACAAAGGTATATTTGCACTTACTTTTATACAAGTACTTACCCTAAAGTATGTATCATGACCGCAATTAAAGAAACATCCACAATTCAGGAAAATAAGCAGTACGCTTTAGAAAAATGCCCTGTAACTTTTGTTATGGAAAAAATAGGAGGCTACTGGAAACCTATTATGCTTTATCATTTAGCCGATGGAGATAAACGTTACAGCGAATTAAAGAGAGCAATCCCAACAATTACCGAAAAAATGCTTATCCAGCACTTAAAACAACTGGAAGCCGACGGTTTGGTCATAAGAGAAGCAAAACCCGTAGTGCCGCCCTTTGTAACTTACAGACTAAGCAATGCAGGAAAAGGTCTTCTTCCGGTTATCGAGGCCATGGCTGCCTGGGCGTTTAAAGTTAAAGACGGGGTTTTTGATTGAGGATTGTGTTTTAGGTTATTTCTTAATTTAGATAGTATCTTGCAGAAAGCTTAAAAATATTATGTTCCGCAGCTGCAGGCACGGGCATTTGAATATTGTAACCGCAAAGTACTGTTTATTTCGACTGCAGGAATCTGCAGACAATACCGCCAATATTTGTCGTCTAGTCTGAGATTTCTACCTTTACAGAAATGACAGACTAGACGACAAAATAAACAGCGGTTATAAATCATTCATATTTTAAATAATGTAAAACATCCACTTTGGTAACCTGATACGCTTTTGCCAAAACAATAACAAGTGTGAGCAGCAACAGCGACACAAAAGCAATAATAAACGGCAGAACCGGAATATCGATCCTAAAGGCAAAATTCTCAAGCCATTTTTGCAATAGCAGATAAGCCGGAACAATACCGATAAAAAAACCTATTGTACAAAAAATAATGTATTGTTTCGATAATTCTTTGAGCAGAATATTCGTTTCGGCGCCAAGCGTTTTGCGGATTGCGATTTCTCTTAATTTTCTTTCCATCGAAAAAGAGGCGAGGGCAAACAAACCAAAAACAGCAATTACGATTACTACAACATTCAACAAAGCAAATAAATTACGCTGATCTTCGTATTTTTTATACGTTCTGGCAAAGTTTTTATCTACAAAATCAAATTCAAAAGGATATTCCTGATCTACTTTCATAGTCCAGAATTTTTCGATTGCAGCTATCGTTTCGGACATATCATCAGGCGAAATTTTAACCGAGATATTTTGAAGTCTGTTCTGCATCCAGTCGTTTGTCTTTATATGCATAAAAATCATTGGTGCCACTTTATATTCCAGTCCGATGTAATGAAAATCCTTTACAATCCCGACAACTTTAAAGTTTTTATCACCAAAGCCAATTTCTTTGCCCACCGGCTCTTTTTCCTGCAATGTCTTGGCAGCGGTTTCGTTAAGCAGTACATTCGAAATCGTATCTGAGGCAAACTTTTCGCTCAGGTTTCTTCCTTTGGCAATTTTGATTCTAAGCATATCCAGAATCCCAAAATCGACACCCAATTGTTGGGTAATCACTTCTTTATTCGATTTATAATGAAGTCCAGCCCATGTATTATCATTACTTCCAATAGAAAATACTCCCGCAGAAACCTCCTGAACGCCTTTTATTTTGGAAATTTCCTGTTTGATAAGCTGATATCTTTTATACTGATTTGAACCACTTTTCGGCCTGAACGAAATATCCATAATCTGTGATCCGTTGAAACCTAAATCTTTAGAAGCCATAAAGTTTACCTGCTCATACACAATAAACGATCCTATGATAAAAAGCGTGGCGATAGAAAACTGCAGAACCAGCATTCCGTTTCGCAGCCAGACACCGCTTTTACTTCTCGAGAAATTCCCTTTTAAAACCTTTAAAACCTCGAAATTAGAAATGTACACCGCAGGAAAAATTCCCGAAACAAGAACTACAATAAAAAAAATCAAAATAAGCTGCAGGTAAAACTGAAACCCGATTAAAACCAGCTTTTTATCCAGAAAAGCGTTGTAATAAGGCAGTGAAATTTCGACAATTACGAGCGCCAGCAGAATCGAAAACAGTGTTATTAAAGTGGTTTCAAAAACAAACTGTGCAATAATCTGCAATTTTGAGGCACCGATAATCTTTCTAACTCCCACTTCTTTTGCCCGTTTTACCGCATTTGCCGCAGCCATATTAATATAGTTTACAATCGATAAGATCAAAATAAGAATTGACAATCCCATTACGATTCGCAGAAACTGGATATTCCCGTTTTTTTCAGGAAAAGTATAATTTCCCATATACAGGCGCGATCCTGTAAACGGACGCAATTTTGCTTTTACCGGGTCGCCGTACTGTTTTATAAAAGCCTCCAGCGATAGACCTTCGTTTTTTGCCTGTTTTTTATAATTTTTTTCGATAAAAATTTCATCCAGTTTATTGATTATGGCAGTAGTATCACTGTGTCTTTTTAGTTTCAGTATTAAACCGTATCTGTAACCCCAGTTTTCATTATTTTCATCCTCCTCCACAGATTCCTGAATAATGGGTGTAATAACCGATGGCATTACTGATGACTTTTGGTTTAATTTGTAAATACCGCGAATAACAAAAATTCTGTCAGCATATTTAACCTGTTTTCCCATTGGGTTTTCATTCTTAAACAAGCGCGAAGCCGTTTCTTCAGAAACAACCATGCTGTTGCGGTCTTTTAAAGCTGTTTTGGGATTTCCCTGCACAAACTCAAACGGAAAAAAAGAAAAGAAATCACTCTGCGCTGTAAAGATCTTGTCCAGCAATTCTGTTTTGCCATTATACTGTACCGTTTCTTTAGAATAATTGCACAAAAAGTAACAGTAGTTATCTAAATACGAAGTTTCTGCTTTCAGGTTATGTCCCGTTACAGCCGAGTTGGTTGTCCATACACTGCCGCCTCCAAGGTCGTTCATGACGATGTAAATTTTATCCTTTTCAGGATTCCATTTATCATACGAATGTTCATCGTTCCAATACAGAATCGCAAAAATCAATCCTGCAATTCCAATGCTTAGTCCCAGAACATTCAGAGCCGTAAAAAGCTTGTTGTTCTTTATCTGATATATAAAAATAGTAATCCAGTTCTGCAGCATCTTATTCGTATTTTAAGTATTGTAAAACATCAACTCGTGTTGCCTGATACGCTCTCGAAAGCACAACAGCAAGTGTTAAGAATAGTAATACGGCAAACCCCGTTAAAAACGGATAAACCGAAATTCCAACCCGGTACGAGAAATTCTCTAACCATTTGTTAAGTAAATAATAAGCAGGAAATAAAGCCATTACAAATCCGATCAGGCTGAAAAGCACATATTGTTTACAAAGCTCCTTCAATAAAACATTGGTTTCGGCACCCAGTGTTTTACGAATTGCGATTTCTTTCATACGTCTTTCGATAGAATACGAAGCCAGAGCAAATAATCCGATAAGGGCAATTACGATCACAATAACATTTAATAACGAAAACAAATTCTTCTGTTTCACATAATTATGATACGATTTCTTGTATTCCTTATCTACAAAATCATATTGAAAAGGATAATCAGCGTCTACTTTTTTAGACCACACATTTTCTATCGCAGCAATAGTCTCCCTCATCGCTGCAGGATCTGCTTTTACGTAAATATTGTTCAGCAGATTACTGAACCACTTTACGCTTTTAAAATGAAATATCGTAATAGGAGGGATGGCTTCGCCGGGATTTCCAATATTAAAATCTTTTACAACGCCTACAATAACCGCTTCTTTTCCGTCCCAGAATATTTTTTTTCCTATCGGATCTTTTTCCTTCATTAATTTTGCAGCTGTTTCGTTAATAATCATCGAGCTGATCGTATCCTGAGAATATTCAGGACTAAAAAAACGTCCCTTTGCCAGTTTGATCTGCATCATTTCCAGCACACCAAAATCAACCGGAACATTGTTTCCGTCTACGTTTATATCTTTATAATGATAGGAAATAACCGATTTTGCACCGATTCCCATAACAAAACCGCCTGCAGCCACTTCTTTTACACCTTTAACACGCAGTAATTCGTTTTTGATACTTTCGTATTTTTTCATTCGGTCCTGATCCGAAACTTTTTCACCATACACATTTCGATAAGAAATATTCATAATCTGGGTTCCGTTGAAACCCAATTTTTTCGAATTCATATAGTCAATCTGCTGATAAACAATATACGACCCGATAATAAAGAAAGAAGCCACCATGAACTGAAAAATCAGCATTCCGTTGCGAAGCCAGACACCGCTTTTACTGCGTGCAAAATTGCCTCGTAGTACTTTAAGCACTTCAAAATTCGACACATAAACGGCCGGAAATATTCCCGCTGCAATAACCGTTACAATAAATATAACCACCAGCTGCACATAAAACTGACTGCTTTGCAATACAAGATTTTTTTCTAAGAAAACATTGTAATACGGCAGCGAAAGTTCGACAATAACCAGCGATATTAAAATGGCGATAAGGGATATAATAGCGGTTTCAAAAATAAACTGCTGCAGAATATTGGTTCTGGAAGCGCCAATTACTTTGCGAACCCCGATTTCCTTAGCTCTTTTTACCGCATTTGCCGTAGCCGAATTTACATAATTGACAATAGAAAGGATAAGGATTAAAACCGATAAACCAACCATAATCAATAAAAGCTGATAATTTCCGTTGGTTTCAATTAAACCGCCTGTTTTGGTATGCAGACGAATGACTGATAAAGGCTCTAAATGCGGTTTTACCTCGCCGAATTTCAAAATAAACTCCTCCGGACTCATGCCCTGAAATTTAGCTCTCGGCAAAGTCATATTGGTATAATATATCTTTTTGAGTGTTTTAGCAACCCGGTCAGCATCAGAAGGATTTTTGAGTTTCAATAAAAGGACAAACTGAAAATTTCCCCATTGCTGAATCGTATTTTTGACGCGCTGGTCCATAAAATTCACCACACACGAAGGATTAAAAATCGATTTTTTGTCCAGTTTATAAACTCCTCGAACCACCAGCACCTTATTTTGCATTACGATTTTTTTGCCAAAAGCGCTTTCAGTTCCAAAAATCTGCTCTGCCAGATCCTGAGACAAACAAATGCTGTTTCCATCCGGTAAACCTGACTTTGCACTGCCTTCGATAAAATCATACGGAAAATATTCAAAGAAATTTGCCTGTGCCGAAAGTACTTTGTCCGACTGTATTTTTTTACCGTTAAAACGAATGATTTCATTTTCATAATTGCCATTTACGTAAGAAAATGATTCTACCTCCGGAGAAATTTCTTTTATGGCAGATCCAATCGGGGAGGAACTGGATGACCAATACGTAGTCGGGTCCATTTGGTTGGCAACCAGAAACACATTCTCCTTATTTGGGTTCCATTTGTCATAACTCTGTTCGTCGTTCCAGTATAAAATTGCGAAAATCAGACCCGCAATTCCAATGCTCAGTCCCAGAACATTTAAAGCTGTAAAAAGCTTGCTGTTTTTTATTTGAAAAATAAAAATGTTGATCCAGTTTTTCAGCATAACACTAGTTTTTAGAATTTACCAAAACATCCACATTTCTATGGTTTACTTTTTCAGAAAGAATCACGCCGTCTTTCATCAGTATGGTTTTCTGCGAAAAAGAAGCATCATAATCAGAGTGCGTTACCATTAAAATAGTCGCCCCGCCGGCATGAAGATCCGTTAGTAATTCCATAACTTCATTTCCGTTTTTACTGTCCAGATTTCCCGTTGGCTCATCAGCCAGAATAATTTTGGGGTTATTGATTAACGCACGCGCTACGGCAGCACGTTGCTGCTGACCGCCCGAAAGCTGCTGCGGATAATGTTTCAAACGATGCGAAATATTCAGGATCGAAGCTATTTCATTTACTTTTGCTTTTCTTTCAGAAGCCGGTATATTATTGTAAATCAACGGCAGTTCGATATTATCAAAAACTGATAACTCGTCGATAAGATTAAAATTCTGGAAAATAAATCCAATGTTTTCCTTTCTGGCTTTTGATTTTGCTTTCTCTTTTAACCCCGCCATTTCCTGATCGAGTAAAAGGTAGCTGCCTTCGGAGGCGCTGTCCAGAAGTCCTATGATATTTAATAAAGTAGATTTTCCGCTTCCGGATGGACCCATGATCGAAATAAAGTCACCCTGATTAATGGTTAACGAGATTTCGCTTAAGGCTCTGGTTTCTAATTCTTCAGTTCTGAATACTTTTGAAAGTTTGCTGATTGTAATCATAATTGACTGTTTTGATTTTTGATTGATTTTCTTTTAAAAATTTTTATTCCTTCTGAAGTAAAAGAAACCTGCCTGAAAATTAAGATAATTAACAATGCGATTTTTTGTTATTTTTACTTTCGAAAGGTGTTTATAATTAATGATTTACGGGGACTAATGTGATTTTTGTGCCAAAGATTTAAACCTCGTAACTGCCTTATTTTTAAAATTTTATTTTCAGGAGAAAATACAAACTGTCCATATTCGGACACCTTTCGTCCAAAACCGAACAAAAATGAAAAAGACAAACGCATCGATATTAATCATCGACGATCAGGAAGACATCCTTTTTGCATCAAAAGTGTACCTGAAAAAGTATTTTGAAACCATTTATACGCTCAATAATCCGAAAAATATTGTCGAATTATTAGCCAAAAATACAATTGATGTTGTTTTGCTGGACATGAATTACCGTATAGGTTTTGAAGACGGCAGGGAAGGTTTGTATCTGCTGAAGGAAATCAAAACACTTTCGCCTAAAACGGTTGTGATTTTAATGACGGCTTTTGGAAAAGTAGAAACAGCGGTTGAAGGTTTAAAATCAGGCGCTTTTGATTATATTTTGAAACCCTGGGAAAACACAAAACTTCTCGAATCTGTAAAGCAGGCAGTAGATAAAAGCCGTAAGGAACAAAAAAAGAATACGGAAACAGTGATTAAAGACGAGTTTTTTATTGGCAGTTCCGAAATCATAAAAAAAGCGTATTCGCTGGCCGATAAAGTAGCCAAAACCGATGCCAATGTGCTGATTTTGGGCGAAAACGGAACCGGGAAATTTGTTCTGGCACATCATATTTACGCACAATCCGAAAGAAAAAACCAGCCTTTTGTTGCGGTCGATTTAGGTTCTCTAAATTCGAATATTTTCGAAAGTGAATTGTTTGGTTATGCAAAAGGCGCTTTTACCGATGCGAAAAACGATACACCCGGACGTTTTGAAATGGCGCAGAACGGGACTATTTTTCTGGACGAAATTGGCAACGTACCGCTTCACCTTCAGTCTAAATTGCTGCAGGTTATCCAGACCAAAACCGTAACCCGTTTGGGCGAAACCAAAGCCAGACCATTGAACGTACGAATTATTACGGCAACCAACCTGAACCTTAAACTCGAAGCAGCCGATAAAAATTTCAGGGAAGATTTGTATTACCGAATCAATACCATGGAAATCGTACTGCCGCCATTAAGGGAACGAATGGAAGATAAAATGCCGTTAGCTGAATATTTGCTGGATAAAATGATCGAAAAGTACGGCAGGGACGAAATCAAATTTGATAAAAAAGTACCCGAACAAATCGAGAAACATGCCTGGAACGGAAACATCCGCGAAATGGAAAATAAGATCGAACGGGCCGTTATTCTTTGTGAAAACAATACCATTACAGTTTCTGATTTAGATCTGGACATTATAACACCTTATGAAGAAAATCAAGATGACATCCAGCTTTCATCTGTCGAAAAAGCGGCGGTTGAAAAAGCACTTCTAAAAAACAACAACAATATCAGTAAAACAGCCGAAGATCTTGGGCTTTCAAGAGGTTCTTTGTATAGACGCCTTGAGAAATATAATATCAATGTAAATTAAGATGTTTAAAACGTTACAAACCTACAAACTGTTGTTTCTGCGATTGTTATTCATCGTGGGCGCTATTGAACTTTCGATTTATTTCTTTAAAATCAATTTGTTATTTACAGGAATATTTGGCTGCTGCATGGTTTTTCTGCTCATTCGCGAAATGTATTTTTATGTCCGCAATTTTGTGCTCATTTACGATAAAACGATTGCTTCGATATTACAGAATGATTTTAGTTCCGATTTTTCAAAACACAAATTCAATAAAGACTGCAATGATTTGTTTGTACTGTATGAAACGCTCAAAAACAAGGATAACGAACAGGTTTCTAAAGACATTATTTACCGCTCAATTTTAAACAATATCGAAACAGGCGTTGTTATTCTGCAAAAACAGGAAACCGACTGGAATATCTTTTTAATGAATGAATATTTTTCGGATCATTTTAATGTTCCGAAGGTTTCAAAATGGAAATATCTTAAAAACCAGCTGCCGTCTTTGTGTGAGATTATCGAAAAAGATAATTTTAATGAAATCAAAACAGCAATTGAAATCAGTATCAACGAACAAAACAGGCAGACTTTTGTTCTGCAGGCTTCAAGAACCGAAATTTTCGGGAAAGAATATTTCATTATTTTATTGGATTCGATTCAAAATGTGGTAGAGAAAAAAGAAAAAGATGCCTGGATTAATCTGATGAAAGTCATTTCGCATGAACTACTCAATTCGATTACACCCATTCGTTCCATCTGCCAGAATCTGCAGGATTTGGTAGAACAGGATTCACTTTCGGCGGAAGATCTGGAAGATATTAAAAACAGCGTTGGAACCATGCTGAGACGAAGCGACCATCTGCAAAAATTTGTTGAAGGTTATCGCAAACTGGCTATGCTGCCTTCGCCTAAAAAAGAAAAAACAGAATTACAGGATTTGGTTTCAAACTGCCTTCAAGTCATGAATCCGCTCCTGCGAAAAGCAAATATTGAAGTTGTAAATGCCATATCAAATAAACTCTGGATTCAGGCAGATTCACAGCAGGCTGAGCAGGTTTTAATAAATCTACTCACAAACTCGATTAATGCGCTTGAAAACACAAACGAAAAACAAATTATAATTTCGGCGGAAGCCAGAGAAAACCGTACTTTCATTAAAATAAAAGATAACGGAAAAGGTATCGAAAAAGAAATCGAAGACAAGATTTTCCTTCCTTTTTTCACAACAAGAAACGAAGGCGCGGGGATAGGACTCACTTTGTCTAAAAACATTATCGAAGCGCACGGCGGTTATATTTCGCATAAAAATGAAAGCGGAAAAACGGTTTTTGAGATTTGTTTTATTGAAATGTAATTTTTTGTTTTCTTCTTTTGTAAAGCCTTGTAAACCCGTACAAGCTGCTTTAGCCTCATTATTAAATTTCCAAAAAAACAAGTTTTATCTTGCAGACGAGATATATGCGTTATATCTTTACCCTTGATTTTGGTCTGTTTTTTCTTCAGAAAAAATAGTTAAAAGGGAATCAGGTGTAAATCCTGAACAGACCCGCTACTGTAAGTTCTATCCAAAGTCTTTAAACAGTACTAATGCCATTGTGCGCCGTGGCGCATGAGAAGGCCGTTTAAAGATGGAACAAGTCAGGAGACTTGCCACGATCACATAGTTTAAAACTTTCGTGGTATGAAGTTGATGACAAGATTATAACCTGCCGGATTCTGGCGGGCTTACTTCTATGTTTTTGTAAAAACTGCATTCACTGAAAGTTATTTAATAATTAGTGATGTAAAGTTTTGAAGAAAACCCTTTTAGCTGTTTGTATCGTATTTATTCCTTTTTTACTTCATTCGCAGGCAGTAACAGATAGTTCGCGTGTTTTAAAAGAAGTTATTCTAAAAGGGAAACCGTATCAGGAAGTAATTCCGGTGCAAAGCCTTTCGGGCGTTCTGCTCGAAAATCTGGCAAGTCATAATGTGGCCGATGCGCTGCGTTATTTTGCCGGAACTCAAATCAAAGATTACGGTGGCTTGGGCGGACTCAAAACGGTGGACGTTCGGAATATGGGAACGCATCATGTGGGTGTTTTTTACGATGGAATCCAATTGGGAAACGCCCAGAACGGAGTAACCGATTTAGGAAAATATTCTCTTGACGATATGGAAGCGCTTACGATGTACAACGGTCAAAAGAGCGAAATTTTTCAATCTGCTAAGGATTTTGCTTCCGCTTCGGCTATTTATATGAGAACCAAACGTCCGGTTTTCATCGGAACAAAAAAATCAAACTTACGGGTTCGTTACAAAACCATGTCGATTGATTATCATGATCCTTCTTTTAGATGGGAACAAAAACTGAGCGACAAAGTCAGTATGAGTGTCAGCTCAGAATACATAAAATCAAACGGAGAATATAAATTTAGGTACAAGCGAAAAAATCAGGACGGTACCACTGCTTATGATACCACGGCAACCAGATGGAACAGCGATATTGAAGCCCTTCGCTTTGAGTCCGGCGTATACGGAAAAATAAACAAAGGAACCTGGGACGCCAAAGTGTATTATTATGATTCCGAAAGAGGAGCGCCGGGAGCTATTGTTGAGAATAAATTCCGTGACGGGTTTCGACAGTTTGATAAGAATTTCTTTGGTCAGGCCTATTTGACAAAAGATGTTTCAGACAAATATAAATTTCAGGTAAAAGGAAAATTCGCCTACGATTACACGCATTATATCGCCAGAGATACGACCAGTATTTTAGGCGAAACAGTAACCGAAGGAGCACAGTCTGATGACAGTTATTACCAGCAGGAAGTCTATTTTTCTGCCGTAAATATGTACAGCATTTTACCAGCCTGGGATGTCTCGTTGTCAACCGATTTTCAATACAATAAACTAAATGCCTCAAGAAGAGGAATTCAGACGCAGTTTTCTTTTCCGCAGCGTTATACGGCTTTGGTTTCTCTGGCAAGTTCGTACCGGTATGAAGGTTTTAAAGTTCTCGGAAACCTTCTCGCAACCCGCGTAATCGAAGAGGTAAAATACAATGCCAAAGCACCCAATAAAACCGAATTTACTCCTGCTTTATTCCTTGGCTATACGCCCTTTAAAAAATACGATTTCAACTTAAGGGCTTTTGCCAAACGTATTTTCAGAATGCCCACTTTCAACGATTTGTATTATACAATGGTTGGTTCAAGCACTTTGAGACCCGAATATATGAACCAGTACGATGTAGGTTTTACTTATAATATTCCAACAGGGAAATATTTTCTGGACAAATTTTCTATTCAGGCTGATGCCTATTATACCAACACCAAAGACAAAATTGTCGCGGCGCCAACGGGGAATTTATTCCGCTGGATGATGACCAATATGGGACAGGTAAAAGGAAAAGGAATCGAAACAGTTGTGAATATGGGAACGCATATCGACAAAGTAAATCTTTCTGCTAACCTGACGTATACTTATTCTGAAAGCCGTGATTTTACAAAATTTGTTGGTTTAGAATTGTCTTCATACGGTGATCAGATTCCGTATACACCCTGGCACAGCGGTTCGGGAATTTTAAATGCCGGTTACGAATCGTGGAATTTCAATTACAGTTTTATCTATGTGGGGAAACGCTATAACGGAAACGTTAACAATATCAAGGTAAACGAAGTACAGCCGTGGTATACGCATGATCTGGCGGTGCAGAAATCGTTTGCCTTCAGCAAATTCAAACTCAACGGAACGATCGAAGTAAACAACGCTTTTAATCAGAACTACGAGGTTATTTACAATTATCCAATGCCAGGCAGAACTTTCAAATTTATAATCAGTATCGAGTTATGAAAAGGAATATTATAAAAATAGTTTTTGGTTTTGCTGTTGCAGTTTCTTTCGTTTCATGCCGGGAAGACGAGATGGTTTTTCTTTCTTCGGATGTAAATGTGGCCGCGCCGAGAAGTGACGGAAATATTGAAGGTTTTTACCTTTTGAACGAAGGCAATATGGGCATGAACCGCGCCAGTATAGACGTTTTTAGTTATCGGACAGGAAATTACACCTCCGATGTGTACTCAGAACGTAACCCGAATGTGGTAAAAGAACTGGGCGATGTGGGCAATGACATTCAGATTTACGGAAACAAAGTCTACGCAGTAATTAATGTTTCGAATAAAGTAGAAGTGCTCGAAAAATGGACGGCAAAGCGCATTAAAAAAATTGATATTCCAAACTGCCGCTACGTAGCTTTTTATAAAGACAAAGCTTATGTGAGTTCGTATGCCGGACCGGTAGCGATTGATCCGAATGCTGAAATTGGTTTTGTTGCCGAAATTGATACGACTTCATTAGAAATAAAAAGAAAAGTAACCGTTGGGTATCAGCCGGAACAAATGGTTGTGCATAACGGAAAGCTCTACGTTGCAAATTCCGGAGGTTATCGCGTTCCAAATTACGACAGGACAATTTCGGTTATTGATTTGGAAACGTTTACAGAAATTAAAAAGATAGACGTGGGCATCAATCTGTACAGCATGGAGATTGACAGCCGCGGTGATATTTATGTGAGTTCCAGAGGTGATTATTACAATACACCTTCGAACCTGTTTGTAATTGACACGAAAACCGACGAGAAAAAAATGCAGCTCGATCTTCCGGTTCTGGGAATGTGTCTGGTTGATGATCTGCTCTATTATTACAGTGTTTCATGGAGTTACATAACCAACAAAAATGAAATTACTTACGGAATTCTGGATACACGAACGAAGAAAATAATCAGCGATAAAATCATTACAGACGGCACCGATAAAAAAATCATGATTCCGTACGGCCTTCAGGTCAATCCCGAAACCAAAGAAATCTATATAACCGATGCGCAGAATTATGTCGTAACGGGTTATATCTATTGTTTTACACCCGAAGGAAAACTGAAATGGCGAACAACTGCCGGTAACATTCCTGCGCACATTGCTTTTATAACTAAAAACTAAATATATGAAGAAACGATTTTTAAAATATTCCCAATTGGTCTTGTTCGCTTTTTTGGCGATTGCACTGGTCAATTGTTCAGGCGGCGATGATAGTCCGGAAACGGGTGGCGGCGAAACAGAAGATAATGTATATAAAACACAGCGATTTGTGATTCTGACCCTGAGCCCGAAAATTTCGGCCGGTGCAGATGCGGTTTACAGCTGGTCGGTTGAAAGTGTTTCATCTGAAAATTATGCTTTGACCAATCTGTCTTCAAAAGAAGCTTTGTTTGTGGCTGCAACCGAAGGAACGTACAAATTCAAAGTGGTTATTACAGATAAAGGAACTTCGGAGACAGAAGAAATTACGGTTTCTGTTTCGGCGGAAGCCAAAGAACTAAAAAGTTATATCTCGAAGGTTATTGAATTTAAACCTGCTCCGGGACAATTTGTAAATGATCTTCCGGTGGCAAATGACGGTGATAGTGCCGACAGGGTTTTGTCGAGAACGAATATGTATCTGGCTAAGAAAAATGCCGATATGATTTCGCTTGGTGCATTTGGCGGTTATGTGGTTTTTGGTTTTGACCACAGTATTGTCAATATCAAAGGAAAAAGAGATTTCAGGGTTTTGGGTAATGCTTTTTGGGCAGAAGCGAACCCGAATCCAGATGCCGAAATGCGCGGCGGAAGCAGTGAAGCCGGCGTGATTATGGTTTCATACGATAAAAACAAAAACGGACTTCCGGATGATGAATGGTATGAAATTGAAGGTGCAGGACACAATATGGAAAAAACGATCCGCAATTACGAAATAACCTATTTCCGACCTGATCCTAATAAAGTTCCGGTTCCGGGAGGCGGGACAGGAACAGTTATTTTTACGGATCTGGAATATATCTACTGGAAAGACAATCAGGGAAAAGACGGCTATCTGGTACAAAACAATGCCTATAATCATTCACTGGAGTATTGGCCAAAATGGCTGAAAGATCAGGAATCAATCACCTTTAAAGGCACACGATTACCGGATAATGCAGTAGACGAAAGCGGTAACGGAAGTTATTTTGTGCAGTACGCTTTTTTATACGGTTATGCCGATAATGCACCAAACAGCGATGACGATTCGGCGATCGATATTGACTGGGCAATTGACAAAGACGGGAATAAAGTAAAGCTTCCGGCTGTTGATTTTGTAAAAGTCTACAATGGTCTGAATCAGCAGGCGGGCTGGCTGGGCGAAACCTCTACCGAAATTATGGGTGCTGTTGATTTGCATCTGCTGGGAGAAAATATCCCGACTCGCTAGGTTTTCAGTCGCAGTCGCGGTTTTCAGTAGATACCGCTTATATGACCTGACAAGTTTCGGTTAACCAAGACTTAAAATTTACTTATATGACTTATATGGTTTAGAGAAAATTAGTTTATAGTCACAGTCACAGTTTTCAGTTAACGCAAGACTTAAATTTCATATCACTTATATGGTTTACAAACAAAGTATCAAATCCAATTATTACATACAAATTATGAAAAAAAGTGTTACCCATTTTTTATTGCTGGCATTGGCGGTTATAGCAGCCGGATGCAGCAATGATAATGACAAATCTGATGAAAATGCAAATGGAATTGCCATTACGCTTCAGGAAAAATATGAAACCGCCACATTTACGGTTTTGGATATTACCCCGTCTGATGCCGGTGCAAATGCCAAATACGAGTGGAAGATGACCAAAAATCCCATTAACCAGACTACAGATTCTATTGTTGGCAGTACCAAAGATTTGCGTTTTACTGCTATTTACGCCGGATCGTATGAATTTGTACTGAATGTTGCGGCGGGCGATAAAACAGGCAGTAAAAAAACTACTGTAACGGTTACCAATGAAACTTCAAATTATAACCCTTACATCACCAGCATTTTTGATTTTGATCCGGCTCCGGGAATGTTTGCCAACGATTTGTACAAAGACGGATTTTCGAAAGAGGATGTGATGCAGCTTGCTCTGGGCCGAATCGATAAAACAAGTGTGGGATATCCGCTGGATCTGGGAGGATTTGGAGGTTCAATAGTTGTTGGTTTTGATCATACGGTGGTGAACGTTCCGGGAACCGAAGATTTCAGGATTTATGGAGGAGATGTATCGAATCCGACCGGAGCAAAAGGAAATCCGCCTGCGCCGGGATTAATTTACGTGGCTTACGACAAAAATAAAAACGGAAAACCGGATGATGACGAATGGTATGAAATTATAGGAAGCCAGCACACGAAAGAAACTACAATTAAAAACTTTAAGGTTACTTATTATAAAAAAGGAGCAGATGAACCTTTGGTAACTTCAAGTGCTCTTTTTCTGGATTTTGAGCATGTGTACTGCGAGAACAATCAGGACGAAAAGTATTATCTGGCAAGACCAAAAGGCAGAAAAGAATTTTATCCTTTATGGGCCGCTCAAACAACAGTTAGTTACGAAGGCACTAAACTGGATGTAGATTTTAAAACAGCACGCGCCAACCAGACTACTTTGTGGTATTCGACACCGCCGGAATGGGGTTATGCCAATGCCATAAATCCGGATATTGATATTGACTGGGCAATGGATAAGAACGGAAATAAAGCGAATCTTCCGGGAATCGATTTTATAAAAGTAGTCAACTGTGTAAGCGAGCCAATGGGACTCTGCCAGCAGCAATCTTCAATGGCAGCTGTATTTGCAGGGGCGGGAGATTTACATTTATTGAAAAAATATAATTTAAAAAGAGCAAATTAAACAATCATGAAAAAGTATTTAAAATATAGTTTGTTTCTAATGGCTTTGGTTTGTTTTAATGCCTGCAGCAATGACGATTCTAAGCCGGAAGAAGTTACAGAAGAAGTAAAAGATCCGGCAATTGAGATAAAATTAGCTTCGGGTTTTGAAACAGAACAATATAATGTAATAGAAATAGCACCTGAAGTTGCGATCGAAAACGGTAAAGAAAAAAAGACAACTTATAAATGGTCAGTTAAAGTTTCGGGAACTGATGGAGCTGTTAAGGATTCGATTATCGGCGAAAGCCAGAACTTATTATTTATTGCGTCTAAAGCGGCAGAATATACTTTAGATTTTACGGTTACGGTTGATAAAGTGGTAAAACAGGCTTCGACTAAAGTGGCAGTAGGTTCAACAGGTAAAACCTACGAGCGAAAAGCATTAACGATTGTGGATTATATGCCGGCTCCGGGGCATAATTTAGAGAGTTTTACTTCAAAACAAGAAGCTTTAGAAATGCTTCAGGAAAATTTTAAATATGGAGGTTCTGCTTCTTTAGGAACATTTGGAGGCTATATCGTAATGGCTTTTGACCATACGGTTCTGAATGTTTACGGTAAACGTGACTTTACCGTTCAGATGTCTACCGGAAATTCTACTGTAAAGTATTCTCCTGTAAGTATTATGGCAGCGTATGATGCAAATAAAAACGGAAAAGCCGATGCGGATGAATGGTACGAAATAGCAGGAAGCGAATACCATAAATCAACAACGGTTAAAAATTATGAAATTACGTATCGCAGGCCAAATCCTGATGCAAGTCCGACAGCAGGAGAAGCAGCGTGGCAGTATGATACGGCTTATCTTCCGTGGACGGATAATAAAAACGGATCTGGCAGTATTACAAGAACAAATAACGGAAGATGGAATACTTATTATCCGGAATGGATAACGGATACTTATACGCTGAAAGGAACAAAAATAGCAATACAGGTAAAAGATGTAAGTGATGGCGCGGGTACTGCTTTTAATGTTGGCACTTTTGAATGGGGTTACGGCGGTATCAAAGATCCTTCGATTGATATTAGCTGGGCTGTAGACAAAGACGGCAAAAAAGTGCATCTGCCGGGAATTGATTTTGTAAAAGTGTATGTACCGACTTTTGCTGCCTTGGGTGCCAGAGATTTGCTGACAAGTATTTTTGAGGAAGTATCGGACTTAAATTTTGCAGAATAAAATACGTTTTTTATGCCCGTGCATTTCGAGAATTGTTAACTAAAATCCCGTGGAGCGAAATTAGAAAAAATACATTTTAACACATAGAAACATTCCCGATAACTATCGGGATTGTGTCGAAAAAAGGGAGTAAAAAAACAAGTTTTACACATAGTTAAGCTATGTGCATTTAAATTAGTGAAGCGCCTTTTACGTTTAGTGAGCTATGTTTCTATATTAAAAATTATGCCCAACGGTTTAACCAAGAATATTAATCCCAAAACTTTATAAATTATGAAAAAAGCAGTTTATTTTTTGACATTAGGTTTAATGTTAGGCTTTTCGTCGTGTAATAACGATGATGATGTTTTAACAAATGAGAGTTCAAATTCGGTAGTATCGGGTTCTTCTAAAACCGCTAAAATTGCCGTTACAGATCCGGCTGTTGGAACCACAACCACTCTGAATCTGACAAATGCTTTATTGGCCAGCGGTATTTCAACAACAGGAGGAAAGTACTGGGAGAATACGTATGTATCGAACACGAATCTTTCGGTAGATATCTTTACTTTTTCGCATTCGGCAACCTCTGCAGGATATAATTACTGGGATGGGTTTATTGTTTCAAATGTAAATGATATTACCAATTACGGCTCTGCGGGTTCAGGCGGATCAAACAACTGGGTGGCACATCAGTGGGGTGCTATGGCAGGAAGCGGTTTTGGAACTTCTACAACCATAACTCCGGGCAAACCTGGCACAACGGGAGATCCTTACATCGTAGCGTACTGGTCTAGTTATTTAGATCCGGCAGCGCCAGAGGGAAGCACTTTTACTGAGGCTGGTTTTTCGAACTGGATTAAAATTGGAAATACGGGACTTTATCAGGTTAAAGGTTTAAAAATCAACATTCACCCGTGGCCGTATTATGGTTGTTTATACGGAGATGGATTTGCAAGGGCTTTTGTTTCCGGTGATCATTTCGAATTATTAATTTACGGAGTGACTTCAAGCGGAGTTGTTACAGCACCAATTACACATTCTCTGGCTAATTATACAGGATCTTCTTTGGTTATGCCAACAGGCTGGATAAATGTCAATACCGGCAGTCTGGCAAGTTTAGGAAATGTGAAGTATTTGATTTTTCAAATGGCTTCTACAGATTCTGATCTGACTTACGGAATGAATACCGCTGCTTATTTTTGTTTAGATAAGCTTTCGGTGCTTAGAGTTAATTAAGGTGCAGAGCAGTAAAGCTACTAAGCTTCTAAGGTTTTCCTTCGAAGTGCAGAGATATAGCTGCAAAGTTATGGTAACCGATTATTATAAAAAAAGAGCCGTTTTTTGACGGCTCTTTGGTTTTATATTTCTGGTGTTATTATTGGAAAATAGAATAACATAATATGTGCTGAATAATTTTACTCTACTGTTACAGGATACGTAAGGTTAGAGGTTGCGTCTTCTCTTGTGAAACGCATTCTTTCGTAGGTTCCTGCCGGAGTTCCTGCCGGAATTCTTAATACGGCTCTGTATTTGGTAAGGCTTACGATTTCTAACGGATAAACCACAGAAGGGTCATTGTTGCTGTAAATAGATACCGATTGTAATAAATCCAGTAAAGAACCTCTTACTTCAATCGTTTCTCCTGCTTTTTTAGTGGCTGGGAAACCGTATTTTTCTGTTTTATAGAAATCAGGCTCAGCAGCTTCAATTTTAAATCTTTCTTCAACATTTGCATTCTGCAGGGTATAAGCTCCGTTTTTAATACGAAGATCGTACAGACCTACCGGTAAATTTTCAGGAAGAAAATAGTATACACCATAGTTAAGGTAAGGAGCAGCGCCAATTCCGGTACCCACATAAACCGTTTCTGCTGCGTATTCTTTTTGATCTGATGCAGCAACCAGAATTACCTGAGTATCTTTCAGGCTCAGCCATAAATTGTCTATTTCGCCATCAAGCCCGCTGTTTACCACTTTTTGCAATTGTCCTTTGTATAAAAAGTCACTGCCGGCATACGACCATGCTTTTGGTTCTCTTTGTCTGAAATCGATTTTAAGGGTGTATTTTTTTGTTGTACCTGCTTTAGAAGTCACAATAAATTCGGTACCGTCTTTAAAAGGAACTTCTGCACCGGATGCCGGACTAATTGCGGCTTCCTGACCCAGAATAATCTCAGGTTTTACAGTTTCAGGCAGTTCCATATAATTACTCCATGTAATAACCAGATTGTTTTCTGTAATGGCGGCGCTAATCGGATTATTTTCTTTGTCTTTAACAATAAAAGATTCAATCTGCGTGTATCCCGGAACTTTTATTACATCGCCCGGAATCTCATTCACTTTATCGACATATTCGGTATCACAAGAAAAAAACAGTACCGATAAGAAAAGTACTGCAACCGTATAAAAATTGGTTGTTTTATTCATGATTCTATGGTTATTTAATTTTTAATTGATTTTATTTATTAGTTTTGTCGCTTAGTAAGCGCAATGTATTTTTTAAAATGCCTGTCTTATTAACACAAACGGTAATTTATAAAGCCGTTTTCTTATTCATGGGGTAATGATCTGAATATAGAATTTTGCAGCCGATCGCCGGCCAGCTTTTGCTGCAGCTTCTTTTTATTCATTTCTTAATCCCATGTTCTTTTTTTATTAGTTAATAATTATTTTACCTGCGTCCAGTTATAGTTGATCACACTGTTTGAAGTACCAGGAGTAATTCCTGTAACTTTAACCAAATACGCTTCTGTAGCTGTAGAAGGGCTTGTATTTGATTGTGAGTTTGTACCTTGTGTTGTTTTCCAGATTACGATCGCTCTTGATGGAGTCATAACGTGAGTAGTGATGTTATAAGCGTAATATCCAAGTCCGTAGTTTGAACCAGAGATAGTTCCGTTATATCCTAATACATTATAAGGATCAGTTGGAGCAGTACCAATGTTTGCAGCTGATGCATTTTTAACCAAAATGTTTGCATTCCAGTCATCCCATCCGGCACAAACCTGCGTTAAAGCAATTGTACCCACATACCATCTGTCAGTATTGTTAACAGGACGGATAGAACCTCCGTAGATACCTTCCCATTGTACGTTTACACCACCAATTGTTGCTGCAGCTGGTGTCCAGTTTGTGTACGTTGATGATGGTTCAGCTGTTTTTGTAACTGTTACGCTTGTTGTAGTAACTGTACATAAAGCAGCCGCTTTTTTAGTGCTTGCATTAACTGTTTCTTCTTTAGCTGCCGCTGTTCCTTGTACATCAGAAGATTGATCGTCGTTGCTGCAAGAAGTAAGTGAAAGAGCAGCCAATGTAATAATTGAAAAGATTATTTTTTTCATAATATATGATTTATTTGGGTTAATTGGCTTTTTCACATTACCGCCTGAGTCAAAGACAGGCATTTTTTATTTAAAAATTAGTCGGTTATCCTGAAAGGATGTTCCATTTTTTTGGACATATTGTAGCTTTCGATCATGAACCAGTAATCAGTATCCGGTTGTAAAGTCAGCGGGTTTTCGGCTGAATTTCCAAACACATACATCGCATAATAACTCGCAATATTTAATCCGTCGTTATATTGTTTTAGCTGCCATTTTTTATTTCCCTGAGCATCTACCACGAAAAGTTTTGTTATCTCATAAGAAGGCATAATATTTTCTCCTTCAATGGTAACAGGACTGCTTGCACTGACAGCAAATTCAGGGGTTCCGTCTGATATTTCTTTTAAAGTTAATGCTGCCTGCTGAATCACTACATTAACGGTATAAACTGCCGTAGTCCCGTCTGCCGCTTTTGTGGTATACGTAATAGGAGTTTCTGAGAAAACAGGAATCAATTCAGTTGCAGCAGGAGTAATAGTCGTTTTTTCAGGAAGTGCTATCGCTACTTCAAGATGCTGATATTCGTAATAAGCAGGCAGATAAACCGTAATCTTTTTTTCGAGGTTATTAACCGCGCTGTAAATCGCCTGACTTTCTCCCGGATTCATTACGCGGAAAGAAATAATTCGTCTGGCATCCAGCTCAGTTATAACTTCTGTAGTTGGATCTCCTTTTACATCTGTCCATCTGTCTTCTTCACTGCTGCAAGAAGTTAAGAAACCGGACAGTATAAAAGCGGTAAAAAACAAAGGTGCTTTTAAAATATTGATTTTAGTATTCATTAGTATTTGGATTGGTTATTTAATTTCAAATTTTGTGCTTCCGGCTGGTACCAGAACGTAATCAAAACTGTAATACATATGCGGTGTATCTTTAAACCATTGGGCAGGATCGTAAACATCTTTGTAAACAGATCTCATTTTAATTTTGGCATAATTACCATTTGCTGTTTTAACGATAACGGTTCTTGCCGGAATTACAGTACCATTTTTAGTGGTAAGAGAAGCACCAAGAGCATACGCCACGTGTGCTTTTTCAGGACTTCCGTCGCCTACGACATCACCGCCAAAATCGTATAAGTACCAGCCGGTGCCGCTTCCAAAAGAACCCGCATCGTCTGTACCCACTACATCGATGCCAGTTTTGAATTGGCTGTCGGCTGGAATATCAATTACTTCTTCAAAAGGTTTTGCCACAATGGTAATACCACCCACACCGCTTGCCTGATACCCGTTGTTCTGACTGTTGCTTCCGTTATTTCCGGATAAGAAACTCGCGTAAAGCCCGCCAAAAGCCAAATCCCATTTACGGGTCTTTTTGTACGATCCGTCCATCGCTTTATTTTCTTCAAGGCTGTAATACAAAGTAGCAGAAGGTGCTGTCGGGTTATCATCAGAAGTACTTCCCTGATAGTTTTTTACACTTGTAAGTTTATAAAATAAAGGATTGGCAGGAATCTCAATATCCGGATCGCCGGGGTCCTGGTTATCATCAGCTTTACTGTCATCAGATGAACAGGCTGTAAGTAACGTGGTAAATAAAAATACAGTTAAAATGCTTTTTGACAGATTGACTGCAAGGGCTTTAAATTTTTTCATGATTATACTAATTATTTTGTGCTTAGATTTTTACTTCCGTCTTGTTGTACATAATACCTAAAGGTAAAGTACGGCGCAGGCCAGTTCAAATCGGTTACAGCAGGCGGATTCCCTTTGTAAGCGTTTAAAAGTTCCAGTTTAGCGTATTTCCCGTTTGGAAGCCTAATGGCATACGTGCGATCCGGAATGGCCTGCATAATATGCGTGTTAAGGCTGTAATAGAACCATCCGGCAGAACTGGCAGAAGATGCCCATCCAATTTTAGTAACATCGCTGTTATTAAAAGTTTCATCAGAAGGAGCCTGATCTACATTTCTGTACGCTTCGCTGATTAAAACTACAGACGTATTTTCGGCAGGTCCTTCATAACCCGGATTGTACTGATATTTGGCATTGTTTACAAAAACCTCGCTGTTGTACGGTCCTGTAAAAGCAATATCCCAGTCTTTTGTTTTCATATACTGCAATGAATCTGCTTTGGTATGCAGCCATATTTGTTTTTGATCGCTGAAACGAAAAAGAAACGTATGAAAACCTCTTTGTTCTTTTCCGTTAGTGCCGTCACCCATAGACGCTCCTGTATCTCCGGCAAGATCTGATATTACCGTACTTTTTCCGTCTACAAGCGATGTATTGTTATCCTCTTCATTACTGCTGCAGGCCGTAAAGCTTATAGAAGCGATTACGAACAGCAGCTTGTGCCATTTTTTAAGTGTTGTTATCATTTAAGGAATGTTTAATGTTTGTTATTTAGTTATTGATTTTTGAAAAAGCGATAGCTGATGCCTCCCAGAATGATTCTTCCGGGTTGTCCGGGCATGAGAGGATCTGTATAATTAAAAATATTGTCTGCTGTAATTCTAATGCTCAGATGATCCTTAAAAAGACGTTTTTCGATACTTGCATTCGTAAGCCAGTAATCCTGAACAAAAATGTCGTATTTATCGATGAACTGATTTCCGTTTCGGTCGCCAAAAGGATATTTTCCTCTAAAATTAACCCTCAAATTTGCACTTAGGTTCCAGGGCTCGTATTTGTAAAAAATGGAAGCATTTGCCATATGGCGGGAACGGTTTTCAATTCCCCAGTAATCAGACGGACGCGGTTTGTATGAATTTCCGGTTTTTGGATCGTGAATATTTTGGCTGTAAGGCCATTTACCCGACTGAATACTGTCTTTTATGCTTAAATCTTTGGCAATCAAGTACTGATAACCGGCACTGATTTCAAGATTTTTAAGCGGACTTAGTTTTAAAGCCAGTTCAAATCCTTTGTTTACCGCTTCCGGTAGATTCTGATACGTATAAATAATCTGGTTATTGGTTCCTGTTGCAACCTGTATACTGTTGATTTGGTTCGAAATTTTATGGTAAAAACCGTTTATTTCTGTTTTGATTTTCTTTGAAGGTTCAAAAACAACTCCGGCGTTATACGAAGTACTTTTTTCGGCTTCCAGTTTTCCGGCAGTCTGATTCAGAACATATTGTCTGATTTCGCTGATTTGTCCGTCGTTCTGTAATTGCTGTAAAGTCGAAGCCAGAACAGCATTACCCACCACCATATAATTGCTGCTGGCATTGTAGAAAACAAGATAGTTTGTTTTGAAATCAGGCGCTTTAAAACCGCTTCCTAATCCTGCTTTTAAAGTGAATTTGGGAGTTATAAAATACTGAAGCCCAAGACTCGGATTTATTCTGCCGCCAAAGTTATTCGTGTAATCATATCGCAGACCGCCGACAGCTTTTAATTTCTCAAAAGGCGTCCATTCGCCCTGAACATACGAGAAGAATGTTTTTAATGAATTTACTCCAGTCAGAGCATCATCGTTCATATTTTCCAGACTTCCGCCGATGCCTCCCACAAGCTGATACGAATTGTTGCTGCTGAAAGAAAACTGCTGTTCAACCCGATGCAGTGTTTGTTTAAAAACATCCTGACTCACCGAACTGCTGCTTTGCTGCCACGCCACATTCATATCGGCATTGTAATTCGTGAGGTAATATCTTGTAATACTTCTTAATTTGCTGCTGAAACGATGATCAAAAGAAACCGAAAGATTAATATCCTGCTCGTCCTGATTATCACCGGAAATATGTCCCAGACCAAAATCCTTCTGCATAAACGAACGGCGAAGACCATAACGCCCGCTGAAGGCAAGAAAACTGTTATCTGCCACCTGATAACGCGTTCGTCCCTGTAAGCTGTAATTGTCGTAGGGTGGAGAAGTGGTGCCTTTAATGTATTTTGAGTTGGTATTAAAACCATCTGTTCTGTAGTAATTAGCTGCAAGATTTGCTGTTCCTTTGTTTTGAAGATAAGGTGTTTCACCTTCTAAAGTAGCATCGATAATATGTAATGAACCGTAATTTAAAGAAGCCTGCATCTGCGGATCAATGACGCCGTGTCTGGTAATAATATTGATAGTTCCGCCAAGAGCTTCGCTTCCGTAAAGGCTGGAAGATGCCCCTTTAATAATTTCAATGCGTTCTATATTTGAGACACTGATTCGGGAAAGGTCGAAGTTACCGTTGTTTCTTCCCACCATAGGCTGACCGTCTATGAGCACCATAATATATTCACTGCCAAAACCCTGCATCTGAACACCAACTGATCTGGCCCCGCCGCCAATATTGTTTACAATAGCGATTCCGGTTTGTTCCTTTAAAACTTCATCCAGTCTGCGGCTTCCCATAAGTTCAATCGTTTTGCGGTCAATAACCGTTACCGGCATGGCGCTGTATTGTGCATTTACGAGGTTTTCGGGATTGCTTTTTGTTTTATTACCCATTACACTTACTTCGTTAAGGTCAATTCCGGCTTCCATTTCTATACGAATTGGTTTCAGAGTTTCTCCGTTTAAAGTAATCTGTTGTATGTAATCTTTAAATCCCATTGTACTCACTCGAATCGTATAAGTTCCATTAGATAATCCTGAAAATGAAAAATAGCCGCTGCCGGAGGTCACAGCCGATTTACCAGCAGGTTCCAGCACAATTGCAGCATGAGGCAGAGGTTTTCCTGAATGATAAATTTCACCGCTTATAGTATTGCTGTTTTGTGCTTTTATAAAACTGCTTAAGAGCACGAAACTTGTAATAAATATTCTCTTTAATTGACCTTGTGGGCTTGTATTTTTCATTTGTTTTTTATCCAGTTGTCTGATTGTTAAGAATTACTTAATTCCAATTCTTATTTAGACTCGGTAAAAATAATAATTTAATACTTACTAATAGTATTTTTTTTACAGAATTGTTAAAAAAACATCTTTTGAAGAAAATAAAAACTTAATGTACTATTTGAAGTATTGGTATTTTAATTGTTTATTTTCAAATATTTAAGGTTATTTTGTTTTTCTGTATGTTAATATTTATTAAGAAAATTTTAACACAAAATTCATGATAATTGTCAGTTGGGAAATGAATAATACTTTGAGATGATAAATCATTTTATAAATGTGAAATTTATCTAAATCTTTGTTTGTTAAAAGAAAAAACGCCTCCCCGAAGGAAGGCGTTTCAATAATCTGAAAATTGTTTTCAATTAATCATCAGAAAGTATCAATGTAGAAGGAATATTGGTTAACCAGGTACTTTTGGTATCCATAAGATGTTTCCATCCGTCGATCGTGATAAGCATTAGATTCTGCTGATCCAAAAACTCTTTTTCGACAGCGCATTCTTTCTTTAATGTAAGCTGATTTGGCGCCGCCTGTTCCATAAGCCTGATTTTTTCTTTGGTATCCAAATCGGTCATGATTTTTCCTTCAACGTCAAGAATTACGATTCGGGCATCAAGGTTCTGGATAAATTTTTGAACATAATTCTGAATCATATCCCAGTCTCTGGCTCCAAAAAGTGGAATAAAAATAGTCGAAATATCGGTTAAATCTTTATCAATTAAAATACCAACCGGAATCTGCGATTTAGCGATAATCTGTCTTGTACCATCATCAAAGGGTGCTGATTCTAATATATTTTCTTTTCCTGTAACGGTATTAATGATGGTTTCAGGATTGATGATACGGGTTGTAAAACCTAATACTCTTCCCAGTAAACTTCCCTGATAAATAGATTGTCCAAGACCAATCAATAATAAATCATGTTTGCTTTTGTTGGCAACATTTACAATTTCGTTGTCAATATCGGCAGAAGCCTTAAACATAGTGGTAATATTTCTGTTTAAAGCAACAGATTCTTCAATGACATCTTTGAATCTTTCCGTTTCATAGGTGTCTGTATTGTAATGATGCAATTCTTCTGTAGGCAGAAAGTGCATCGCTGTTATTTCAGAGCTTTCAGCTCTTTTATTGGTAAGTCCGTCTGCTACTTTTAATAAGGCTCTTCCGGATTCCGGTCTGTCGAATGATAACAGAATTCTGTATTTGTTTTTCAGAATAATATCTTCTTCAGATTCTTCTTTACTGGATCTGAAAATCCAGTTAATTAAATCCAGCGTAGGCCCTGTCATAAAAGTGGTGGCAAGTGCCATAATTACCATCATAGAGAACAATTCAGGGCTTAAAACACCTAAGTCGTATCCAATATTCAGGGCAACTAATTCGGTTAAACCTCTGGTGTTCATTAAGGCACCAATAGACAAACTGTCTTTCCAGCTCTGACCCACAAATTTAGCGGCCAGTGTACTGCTCAAAAATTTACCTGCAACGGCTACCAAAAAGATAACTCCTGCAATTTTCCATAAATAAGGTTCGTTGAGTAAACCAATTTGTGTTCTTAATCCCGTAAATACGAAGAACAGCGGTAATAAAAGCACCAAAGCAACGTCTTCTACTTTTTCGATAAACAGGTTTCTGAATCGGATATTTTCAGGCATAATCGCACCGGCAATAAACGCTCCGAATAAGGCATGGATTCCGATAATTTCTGTCAGGTAAGATGAAACGACAAGAGTTAAGAAAAAGATGGCTACGATAGGTTTGCTTAATTTTTCGCTTGTGGCGTATAAATCCCCGATTCTTTTAAGGAACGGGCGAACCACTTTTATCATCAGGAATACATATCCTAATGCCAGAAGAACGGTGTAAATTGCGCTTCCAAAAGAACCTGCCTTTACAATTGCAATTACAACGGCAAGAATACACCAGGCTGTAATATCATCTGCTGCAGCACAAGTAATTACAATAGTTCCCAGTCTTGTTTTATGAATACCGCGTTCCTGTACAATTCTGGCTAATACAGGAAAAGCAGTAATACTCATGGCAATTCCGGCAAATAGACCAAAAGATGTAAACTGCACATCGGCTGGGGCAAATTCATCGTATATGAAGTAGGCAAGCCCCATCCCTAAAACAAATGGAATGATGATGCTGGCGTGGCTGATTACAACGGCGTCATGGGCTTTGTTTCTTAAAATTTTCATATCGATCTCCATACCTACAATGTACATAAAGAGAATCAGACCAATCTGGCTTAAGAACTGAAGGTTTCCAAGTGATTCGGTTGGAAATAAAACTGCTGAAAATTCCGGAAGGTACATTCCAACAAGAGAAGGTCCCATTACGATTCCGGCAATCATTTCACCAATCACGGCGGGTTGTTTTATTTTGATACAAATCCATCCAAAGATTCTGGCAACAAAAATAATTGTTACGATTTGTGCTAATAAAAGTGCTAAAGGGTGGTGTAGGTTTTTGATTAAAGAGTCAAGAAATTCAGCCCACTGGCTTTTATCTGAAGTTGGGATTTTAAGATTTCGTCCGGTTTCAAGTTTTACTCCCATTAAAATAATCCAATACATCAGGATAGAGAATCCTCCAATAATACCGACGTAAAAAATACTGTTTCTAAATTTTTTCATTTTGCTAATTTTTTCTCTCTTCATGCCTTGATTTTTTTATTTTAAAGAATAAAAAATGGGCATTTTAAAGAGATAAGTTTATAAAATCTGAGCAATTTTATAACAAAATAGCTGGACGCCAAACAGCAGCTGTTTAATTTTGTAATAACCTAGAAAAAATTTGTAATGAAAAAAAATAGTCTCGAATTTTTGTACAAAATTCGATAGGATTACGGAAGAATTTTAAAAACTGGCGGTCAAAAAAAAATCCCAATACATGGGATTTGAAATTGTGCAGGGATAACATCTGATTATTGTTTTAATCCAGATCTTTTGAAACCCTGAGCGAATCTGCATGATAAAGTGATGCTTCTCGTTCTTCTCGTCTATAATCTTCGTCGTCACAATGCTCGGCACAACTGTAACTCAACAGTGAAATTAAAAATGCAATGATTGCAATTCTGAGGGTAAGGATTTTCATGGGGTATTGGTTTTTTTGTGAGATATTTATTTCAGGTGAAAATAAAATTGTT